>DASRDB010000023.1:0-138525 GCA_035652815.1 Ktedonobacteraceae bacterium | reverse complement strand
CTGCAGGCGGCTGGTTTGCCCGCGCCCGTAATCTCTGCGCTTGAGGAATCAGCCGGGCGGCTCTTTGGTTGGCCTGGTAGCGATGTGGAGAGCGCGGCCCTGCTGCATATTGGCCCGGCGCTTTTGCCTGAACAGTTGCGCAAGGCAGTGAGCTATAGCGTCGAGCGCGACCAGCTCAGGCCAGCCGCCGTGCTGGAGTCATTAACCGCGATTCGCCGCCAGACCGCCATCGACGAAGCAAGCGCCGCACCGGAGAAAAGGAGTTTGCGTTCGATGCGCGTCGTGCTGCGCCAGACCAGCTTTCGGGCCTGGCTCGATTTCGCCAGCGACCCCGGAGCGGACGACCTGGCCTTGCTGGCAGCCTGCACGCTGAGCGTGCGGCGGGGCGGCATAGGTCGCAATCGCGGACGGGGCCGGTTGTGCCTGCGCTTGCTAGATGAGCAAGGAAAAGATATCACCGGGCAATACTTCGAACACTTCAAGCAACTGGTGGGAGGGCAGGCATGAAAGTTATTCATTATAATATTCACCTGTTGGAGCCGACGCTGGTCACTTCTCTGCAAGGCGACCCCAACAGCGGGGTGGCATTCGATTACCTGCCGGGCAGCGTGTTGCGCGGCGTTTTGATCAATAAGTATCTCAGATCGAAGTCGGCTGATACGAGTGCTGAAACACTGGGGCGTCTTTTCCTCGATGGCACCACGCGCTATCTCAATGGCTATCCCCTGGATGCTTACGAGCGTCCTGGCCTGCCCGTACCCGCTTCCTGGCAGCATGTCAAGCGTGAGGAAGACACTATTTTCGACTTCGCCCTCTACGGTCTTGCACCGGATGACGAGCGGCAGTGGCAATCCGTTTCGGCCCCATTCTACACACAATCTGGCAACTCTGTGCGCTTGATTCGCCCGGCGCGTAATATCGCCGTCCATACCCAGCGCACCGCGCGCTTTGGTCGCGCCATGCCAGAGCTTGTCCCTGCGAATGATGCTCAGCCAGGCGGGAAGCCTGTCAAACTGCTGGAGAAGGACGACATCCCTGGCGATGTGTATCGCTACGATGCGCTGGCCGCCGGGCAAACATTCCAGGCCGCGATCATCTGCGACAATGATGCCGACGAGCCGACGTTGCGGCCCCTCATCGATGGGCAGGTGACGCTCGGCGGTTCGCGCAGTGGCGGCTACGGGCGGGCCAAGCTGAGCTATCTGTCCAGCGGTGGGGAGCGACGGAGCAGCACGGAGGACGAGGAGGAGCCGCCGGAGGACAAATTGATCGTCACGCTGCACAGCGATGTCCTGCTGCGCGACGAGAGGGGCCAGTTTGCCGTTGATCCCGAACTTTTGCGCCGGGTATTAAAGAAGCATTTGCAGGTGGACCTGATACTCGAAGATGCCTTTCTGAAGACCGGGGTGATCGGCGGGTTCAACCGTACCTGGGGCCTGCCGCTGCCACAGGCGCTCGCGGTACGCCTGGGCAGCGTGCTGGTCTTTCAAACCCCCGATGACTGTGATCCCACGTTACTGGAGAAGCTGGAGGTACGCGGCATTGGCGAGCGTCGAGCGGAAGGATTTGGCCGCATTGCCTTCAACCAGCAGCGTGTGAAAGAGCTGACGGTGAACTCTACGCCAAAGAGTCCTGGCCTGGCCGAATTTACCCTCAGCGAAAAAGACGAGAGGGGCCAGGAGGTACGCACACTGGCAAAACTGATGGTCGATCGTATGCTCAGGCAGCGCCTGGACGAGGCGCTGCTGACAAGGGCCAATGAGCTAAAGATTGCGCATCCTCCATCTAACGCCCAGATTTCGCGCCTGCGTAGCGTTCTGCTTGAGGAGATTCGCCGCGAGAAGCCAGATGTCAGAAAGATATGTCAGTTTATCAAAGACCTTCAAGCCAGAAGCATTTCCCGCCGTCAGTTTGAACACTGCACCATCGATGGCGTCCCCCTGCTACGCTGGCTGGAACATCGGCTCGCGTGTTATAGAGAGGGAGTGTGGGCAATGGATGACACTGAATGGAGAAATCTGCTGCATATAAGCAGCGTTGAGACCGGCATCAAGATCGGCGATGTGAATGCAGAGATAAACGACGGCCTGCGCCTGGAATATGTCCTGCGGCTCATAGACCTTGTACTGGCGCATGCAGCGAAGCAGCGCGGAAAGGAGAACTAGCCATGCCCAGAGCTTCGTGGTCCGGCGATGCGTCGCGCAAAATCGTGCGGCGTATCGTGGTCGAGGGCGACCTTGTCCTGCAAACTCCCGCCCACCTCGGCAATGGCGACGGCGATGACCTGGTCGACATGTCCCTGCTGGCCGATCCGCTGGACGGCAAGACTCCCCTGCTGACCGGCGCGTCAATCGCCGGTGCCTTACGCGGCTATTTGCGGGAGCGCGAACACGGCTTTCGAGCGAAAATCGGTATACCGGGAGATACCAGTGCAAAACCGCCCGCATCGGCCAGTATTCTTCTTTTCGGCGGCAACAAGGGCTACAAGTATGGCGAACAGAGTCCGCTGATTGTCGAGGACGCGCGCGGGAGGGACGCCGCCATCGAGTTGCGCGACGGCGTGCGCCTCGCGGGAAAGAGTCGCACCAGTGCCGAGAATGCATTGTTCACTATTGAAATGTGGGAGGCCGGTACAATATTTCCTCTACGCTTCGAACTGGTTGTGTGCGCGCGCGATACTGCATCCGAGCTGAAGCGGGCACTGGCTACGGCGCTCACCGGTTTCAACGATGGCGGCATCACCATCGGCGCGCGCAAGCGGCGCGGCTATGGCCAGGTGAGCGTCGCAGAGTGGCGCGTCAAAGAATACGACCTGACAAAAATCGCGCAACTGCTGGACTGGATTGAGAATGGCGCTCAGGCATTAAGTGTTGCCGCCAGCCCGGATATTGTGCAGACGCTCGGTGTTGGTGAATTGATAACCGACCGACGGCGCTCATTCCGCCTCGAAGCCAAATTCTCTCTGGATGGCTCGCTGCTCATTCGCTCCGGCAGTGGGCCGGATATCGAGCAGGCGAGCGCGAACGATGCAGAAATCGTGCGACCTGACACCATGCATCTGCATTCGCGACGACCAGCATCTCCTGGCGGGGAACGCAAACGCCGACCCATCTTACCCGGTACCAGCCTCGCCGGTGCGTTACGCGCCAGAGCCTTCAAGATCGCTCGCCTGCTTGCGCCGCGTACCGACGCAGGTGAAAAGACAGCCTGCGAATTGATTGAGGGCATGTTCGGAGCCGATATGGAGATCGATAAAAAGCCCGTGGGCAGTCGCGTGCATGTCTACGAGCAGGTAGTGAGCGGTGTCGGAAATATGCTTGTACAAAACCGGGTGAGCATCGACCGCTTCACCGGCGGCACGCGCGATGGGGCCCTGTTCAACGAGCAGCCTCTGCTCGGCGGCGCGCAATCGCTGGTCATGGTGAATCTGCAACTTGAAAACCCGCAAGCATATGAGATTGGCCTGCTGCTCCTGCTCTTGAAAGACCTCTGGACTGGCGACCTGCCGCTGGGCGGTGAAATCGCTGTTGGTCGTGGTCGTCTGCGCGGCAAAAGCTGTGAGCTGGTGTACCAGAACGGGCAGGAGCGGAATTGGAAGCTGATTGCAAACGGAGGAAATGGCCTGAAGGTGGAGCAAGGGAAGCTTGAGGAACTGGAACAGTACGTCGTGGATTTACGCACCCATTTAGGCAGGAGTAACTCATAATGCGGAAAAAGATCGACATGACAGTAACATGCAAACGCATCCCTGTGAACGGCTTTGCAGACGATCCGGTCAAATGGCTGGTCGAGCAGATGCGCGCCCATGACCTGAAACTGACCTACCTGCTCGCCCATGCCAGTGATGGCGTGATATGGGGCCGCTTCGACGATGAGGAGTTGATCACGTCACATGACGTAGCGCCGCGACACTCGCCACCTTTGCGGGTAGAGACGCTACTGACGGCTCGCGTCTTCGCACCCGTCGGCGAGCTACTCGTCTGGCGCGACGAGGATGGTGAGTGGGCTACCCGGCTGATCGCTGAGAAACAACTGGCGGACGCTACTACCGGCTGGAACAGCGGTTTTGAAGAGCAGCAGGTCTTACTGGGTACAAGGACAGATCCCCTCAAGAGAGGCTTCACCCTGATGAGCGAGGGAGCGCAAGGGCTTTTTCACGCCGTTCCTCTAGAACTAAGCTTGTCGGGCGGTGGCGATGAGCGATGGCATCCCTTGCGGCTTGTCGTTCACCACTACTGGCAGGAAGATGAACATGGTTTCACGCGCGTACATACCAGCCGACTTGTTGACCTAGCACTGAAGGAGGGCAATGCATGACTATTCTCAGACCCTGGCCCGAACACCGAAACCCCGGAGTGCATATCGCCAGTGCTCCGTACAATTTTGTGCCGTTGCCGGAAAAGATCATCCCTGACGTTCCCGATGCGAGCAAACTGCCGGATCACGACAGGTACTACCCCGAACCCGACTACCATAGCGGCTACTTCGATGTGACGCTGACGACGGTCTCGCCCCTCTACATTCGCGGCCCTATCGCGGCAACAGATTTGCCGCGCCAGGAGGAGAAGGGCCGCAAACCCAGGCGCTGGTGGCGCAGTACGCGCACTATCGCGGCAACAGATTTGCCGCGCCAGGAGGAGAAGGGGGTAAAGGACAATCCCGCTTTCTTTCATACCGGCGATGAAACCAGTCCGGTTATTCCCGGCAGCAGCCTGCGCGGTATGCTCCGTGCGCTGCTCGAAATCGTCAGCTATAGCAAAATGAAATGGGTCAGCGAGAAACAGTTCTTCTTTCGCACGGTGGACAATACTGCAATTGGAGAATACTATCGAAACAAAATGGTCAATCACATCGAAACAGGGTTCCTCGTGCGCCGCGGCGATACATATTGCATCCGAGTTTGTTCGATGGCACGTGTTTGGCGCTCCACAATTCATTACAACAGCACTGGGCCTAATCAGGTACCACCCTGGCAAGGGCAACCCCGGCAGTATGCTCCAGTCTGGGTCAGGATCAAGCCGGGTGCCCCTGGTAAGCCAAATATTGTTAAAGAGTTGAGCTACCAGGAACACAGCGGTATGGTCAAGGGATGCCTGGTAATTACAGGGAACGCGCCGCATAAGAAAAAAGAATTTGTCTTCTTATTACCCAAGGATGATGCTGAAGAAATACACGTCTCAGATGATATCATCAACCGCTTCCACGATGATGATCAACTAACTCAGTGGCAGGAAGATGCATTCCCTACTGACCAGCCAGCCCCTGGCTACCGTGAGCGAGACGGAATGCTTGGGAAAGCACCAGCAGCCCCTGGCGACCCTATTTTCTTTCTACGTGAAAACGGGAAACTGACGTTTATTGGCCGAGCGCAAATGTTCCGCTTGCCCTACGAACAGTCACCGTTTGATCTGGTCGACCCGGCTCTGCACCGTGCCACCGATATCGATTACGCCGAAGCGTTGTTCGGCTTCGTCCGCACCCGTGAAGAGCTGAAAGAACTGGAGAAACTGGAAAAAGATGGCAAAAAGATACCGCAAGGCGATAAGCGGCGTGCCTATGCAGGCCGGGTCATCGTGACAGATGCTGTACTCCAGTCCGATCCGGCGGATATCTGGCTGGGGGAAGCCTTTCACCCCAGGATACTGGAGACGCCAAAACCCACCGCATTCCAACATTATCTGACGCAACAACATCCCGATGATCCAAGAAGACTCGATCATTACGATAGTAAGCCACCAGAGAGCGATGAAACTACCATTCGTGGTCATAAGCTCTACTGGCACCAGGGCCTGGGAACCGACCAGGGTTTAACGCTTGAAAAGATTCGTGCTGCAATCGAGGAACCTACTAAGGTTCCTCCGGATGATAAGCGGCATACGCGCCTCAAACCGCTGAAGCCTGGAGTTCATTTCTCCTTCCGTGTCTACTTCGAGAATCTGTCTGAACGCGAACTGGGTGCCCTCTGCTGGACGCTGCACCCTCACGGTGAGCCTGATCGGCGCTATTGCCACCATCTTGGTATGGGCAAACCCCTGGGCATGGGCGCTGTCGAACTCCATGCCCGGCTGCATCTCATCAATCGCTCGCAGCGTTACGGGAAGCTCTTTAGTGACAGAGGCGACAGCTGGCAACTGGGCGATGCGAATGCAGAGGGCGAAGACCTGGCCGTCCCTGACGTGCTGGCCTCCCGAACGCGCCTCTTCGAGGAACACCTGTTACAGCAACTGAATCCTCTCCCGGCATGCGAACGACTGGCAGATATGCTGCGCATCGCCATGCTTCTCAAGTTGCTCGAATGGCCAGGCTACCGGGCGGATGAAAACGGACCTATATACCTGGAAAACCAGCGGCCACCGCGTCCAAATACTCGCTACATGAAGATTCAGCCTGATAATGAATATCAACATCGCCCAGTGTTGCCAGACCCCAGGCTGTTCGACAATACATACTTTGAGGGTAAATCGCGTCCTCAAGATGCTCAGGCCATTACCGGAGGACAGATCCCAACAGAGAAAGGTACATCTGGATCAGCTCTACCCACCGAATTGATGGAATTGATGGAAGAGTTTCCTATTGGTAGGGAACTGATCAAAATGGGTGATTTTACTCAAAACGAGCAAGGCGTTGAAGTCAGGTTCTGGAATCGTCACCCCAGAAAGGTTATTGGGTTTATTCCGAAGGCATCGATAGATCGTCCATTGGGTGATAGAATATCTGTCGTCGTAACGGGTCAGCACCTGGAACCCAATGGTCGTTTAGTCATCGAACTGAAGCTGCGACCGAAGAGATAACAGGCATACTGCGATTGGTACCATCACTAGTACTACTTCGTTAGTTTCGCCGAGGACGGAAGGACTTGATCTGGTCAGTCTGGATGAGCCAGAGGACGAGATCCTGGAACAGCCAGAGCAGTACTTGCCGATGCACCGAGGGCAGCGAGCTACGGGTGACGGAGGGGGGAAAGTCCTCGTCCGCAGGGAGAGGAAGCTGCAAGCGTTGCAGCATGAGGAAACTATACGCCAACATCACCAACGCCAGGTGCCGGTGCAAGCCGTCCCAGTGCCGGCCCTGGAAGTCGTCCAGACCACATTCTTGCTTGGCATCTTCGTAAAAACTGCTCAATCACCCACCGTGCGTGAGCCAGTGTGACCAGCCGCTCCAACGAGGTGTCTAGGGGCAAGGTAGAGAACCAGTACTTCGTCTCTTGAACTTCTTGCTCTTCCACCACGTTCTGCGTGGGGGGCTCGTCCACTGACAGTGGCTCGTCAGTGGACGGCTCTTGAGGCTTAGGTGGAGGAAGTGGGCGCTCGGCGAGCAGCCAGCCTTCGGGGCCGGTCTGGACGCGCGAGTGGCTGGTGCTGTGGTGAGCCCGTGGCCCAGTGGACGCGCATCGCCACCACCTGGGTCCGCATCGTGCCTTTCGTGCCCTCGCGCCACTCGATCGTCTGCCAGGCGGAGGCGGGTTGTGCCTCGATGAGTTCCTTGACGGAGTAGAGAGGCGCCGGGCGCGGCTTGCGTGGCTGTCCACGTCCACGATAGGTGGGCAACTGCTCTGCGGCTGCTCGCACTTCCTCGGGCAAGCGCACCCCAAAAGTACTTTCTACCGCACAGACATAAGGCACCTGACGCTCATCCAGGCCGGTCAGGAAGTTCGGATTGTCCCCGTAGCCCGCGTCGGCCACCACCGCCTGGATCGGCACGCCCCAGGCCCGGGCCTGGTCGAGCAACGCAAGGGCGAGTTCCGGTTTGGTCTGCTGGCTGATCTCCTCTGGCACACGTGTCCGCTTGCGGCGCGCGTCATCGCTCATCCAGGACTCCGGCAGATACAGCCGAGCGCTCACCGGAAAGTGAAAAGGACTACTGCTGGCGGGGTCATCGGCCAGGTACTCCGCACTCACCACGACCTGGCAGTTGCTGATCTTGCCCAGCGTCCCGGAATACTGCGCTGCCACCCCGACTGACTCGGTGCCTTTCTTGGGCAGCCCGGTGTCGTCGAAGACCAACACTCCGCTGGTGGGCGGGTGCAGAGCCAGCAGGCGCTTGACGCGCGCCTCGTCCAGGGCGGTCGCATCCCAGTTGGCATCGGTGAGCAGATGTTGCAAGCGTTCGGTCGCGGTGCCAGCCACCGCCGAAGCAATCGTGTCCGCGGTCTTGTGGGGCAGGTCGGTGAGGAGGCCGGTCACGTAGCGCTCCATGCTGTCCCGGCTGGTGTGCCGCCGGAACAGCGGAGCAAACGGAGCTAAAAAGGCTGCCAGTTCCGGCAGCGCATCAGGGGAGGCTTTGGGGACATAATTGGATTTCATGCTCCCATTGTATCACAGAAACTAACGAAGTAGTACTAGTGGGTTGATTTAAGCTCGCGCTGCGTTTTCCAGAGCAAAGTCATTTCCATCTGGAAGTCACGATGTGGACAGAGCCATTCGTCATTCCTACCAGGGCATCTCTTGTCGATAGTGACGTCTCTTTCCCATGGCTACTTGACCTGGCACAGTTGGTAATCCATGCAAAATCGACCAAGTGATAACTCGTGTGTTCGAGGTAGTACTCCTTGCCAACAGAAATGTGCACTGCGCCCGGCAGCGGAACGAGCTGGGCAGGCGGTGCTACTGAAAGATATATCCAGAATGGTCCGTATGGCGGGCTAGCAGCGGGGTCAGCGCATCCGGCATCGTTGTCCATGCTCGTGGCACTGCGCCTGAGGGTAGATATCCTTGAACAGCCGCTTTTTAGGGCTACGTGCCTGCTGCCCCTGTCATGGCGTCATCCGCAGAATGATCCCGTTGCCAGAGGTCTGACCCGTGAACCAGAGGTTGCCATCCGGTCCAACCGTGATGCCTTCCAGGTCGTAACCCTGGGAGTTTGGAACGGGAAACGTTATCGATCCACCTGGAGTAATGCGCCCAAAGGCACCTGGCGGATTGCCCTGGGCGCTGTCTACAGTGAACCAGAGATTGCCGTCGAGTCCGGTCGTAATTTCCAAAGGCCAGCTGTTTGCAGGAAACGTGGTAATGCTCCCATTCAACGTGATCCTCCCGATGAAACCATCGCCACCGTCCGTGAACCAGAGATTGCCATCGGGTCCCTCAGTGAGGTCGCAAAGAGAGACATCCGGACAAAAGTTTGTTGAGAACAGGGTCACCTTGCCACTGAGAGTGATCCTCCCAATCGCCCCGCTAGCAGCAAACCACATATTCCCGTCCGCTCCTGCCGCGATACCTCCATAGGGAAGGACGTTAGGAACAGGGAATTCTGTGATTTGTCCAGCAGGCGTAATCCGCCCTATGTTCCCGTCCGTATCGGTGAACCATATATCCCCATCGGGTCCTGTTGCGAGGAATACCGGATTGCTCGTAGCGGTAGCGGCTGGAAACACCTGCACCACTCCTCCAGTCGTGATGCGTCCAATCTGACCAGGGATTGCTCCTGGGCCTGGAGCGGGGGCCTGGGTACTCGTGTCACCAGCAAGGACAAACCAGAGATTGCCATCGGGACCCTGCGTTATGCTGGTTGGTTGGAGACTGGAGACCGAACCCGGTAATGAATAGGTTGTCACTTGCCCATTCAGCGTGATTCTACCAATCCAGCCGATACGTCCCGCATTCGTGAGCCGGGTGGCCGTGAACCAGAGGTTGCCATCGGGTCCGGCGGTGATGTCATGCGGCACGCCACCAGCTACCTCATATGAAGTCACTGTGCCAGGAGCGCTCCTGCTGACGAGAATCAGGTACTTATCCCGGTCGTTGAACTGATCACCAATAACGTTGAGTTCACTGCGGAAGAACTCGACAAGCGAACCTGCTTCCATGAGTGGCGCAAGTAATAGTCCCGTCCAGCCGAATGCTTCCATGATCTCTGACGAGTCGAAGCACCCGCTTATGAGCTTTCCAGCATCATGTGGGTAAATAGCGTCCAAGCAGTTCTTAGCTGTCAGAAGAAGATTCATGATCTTAGCGGTCTTAGTAAACGCAGTCTGTGTGATCGTGCCGTTGTTGATCAGACCGGTGCCAGCGCCGAAACGGGTCAAAGTGTCAACCAGTGCAATGACGCCGAACTCTAGCTGATACAAGCTCTGAGCATATCCTGAATACGCAGTGCTAATGAGTGCCGTGCCGCCAGGGGGCAGATTGACGTTGTAATCGGCCTCCTCAAACGGATACAAAATAGTCTTTTGACTGGAACCTATGCGCGCTAGCTGCTCCAGATCGAGTGAGGCCCATGCCGGATCAAGATGCTTGACTGCGAATCCGATATGCGACACTTCGAGTGGGTATCTCATCCGGTTCACGATTTTGAGGACACGCGCGCCGTCCTCTATACCAAAGCACCAGTACAATGTGGACCTGGCGGAGGACTCAATCAGGTAGTTGTCCTGGCGTGCCTGCGATTCGTTGTCGCAGTGCGGTGTTTGGGCCTCAGTGATCGCGTCACCAGTCAGACCATCAAGAACCTCCGTCCTGAAATCGTTGGCGGCAGTCTGGAGATCATACCAGAGAGGCTGCCACCATGACAGATGATCTGTCTGCACACTTGCGTCCCATCCATTGCTCGAGATGACCGGCTGGAGGAGCGTCCATGGCCCGCCTGGCGTATCGCTTGTTGCCAGATACACTATCTCGCCGGTCTTTACTTGCCTGCTAAGCTTGAAACGCAATGTTACCGGTGCCGGAAGATTGCCATCAGGTGTGATATGTGTTACCGGGCCGAGCGGCTGAGTAGCGGCGAATGGGGGTTGGCTCCCTTTGATTCCAACTGCCTTGATCGACCGGGGAACCATGCTCCCGCTCACGCTCACGTCCGAGCCAATGGCTCGATTCTGCGCTGCAGCGTATGGCGACGGTATAACGAAATGAGCAATAAGCCCTCCCGCAACAACTATCACCACTAATCCCACAATAATTAACACTCTCAATCGCATTGATTATCAGCTCCCCGGTAATGGCCGCCTTACTATGGAGTTACCTGAAAGGTGATGCTGGCTTCAGCGCTTCCATTGTAATTCACCACCCATTGATAGACTCCAGGATTTAGAATGTTATATTGTGAGCATATCCAAAAAGGTCCCTGCCAGTACGGCGACAAACCCCGTACAACCGACCCACTAAAAACAGTAGTATTTCCCTGGGAGAGAACGGCATCGATGGAACCTGGAGAGCTGCCGTTGTGAACATTAAAGCTAATGCACGAAGGATTGCCCGCCTGAAAGGTTTCTCCCTGCTGCTGCAATCCTGAATTAGATATTCCCGTGCCTACTTCAATGCTCGTAATGTGCGGGCCAGTGGTAACCTCTTGATGAAATGTAGCAGTGGTCTGCGCCTGGTTGATAATGGCTACCCCTATTATTATCACCAGAATCAGAATGAAGCTTCCTACAACAACTAGAATGGTGGTGCGGTATTTGCGGCGATCTGCTTTGTCGATGGGTACGCTAGCAGTAGGGTGCGTGGATGGTGGAGAGGATGTGAGGGCAGTACTTCGGGTAGGCGGTGTTGATGTGATGGTGGCAGTACTTTGTCCTGTGGAAATCTTACTTTGCTTCAGATTGCGAAGAATGAGGAGAATCACACCACCTACTATGCAAAGAGCTGCTATGACAAATAAGATAGCCTTAGCCGTTGGGGCACTCACTCCATTGTAGGTATAGATGGTCTGGATACAAGACGGGCCGAAGGCGGTAGTAGAACAGGTTTCAGTTTCTGTAGGAAGGATAATGGCTACTATCAGTAGGAGTAGACCGAGTCCAAGAAATTCCAGGTCGGCATGTTTTTTCACCAGGTTTTCCTTCTTTCCTTTCAAAAGATGCTAATATACGGCACAGATCGGAGCAGTATTGCTCCACAACAGAACGTCATGCCTGCTTTTGCAGGTTCCGTCGGCCTTCAGGAGTCAACCGATTGAGAAAGTCGGGAAGCGACGTGGGTATTACATGGCCGTCATTCTTAAGTACAGCGACGACACTGAAGACCTGCAGCACAAAGGAAGGACTCTGACCCTCCTTTGATCGGATAACCGCCTCTACCGGCTGGCCGCGCCAGTTCTTCTTGATCTCGACCGGGCCGATATCGTCCAGGTCGACAGCAAACGCGTACACTGTTCCGGCAGATTGACTCAATGCGGCCTTGCCTACAGCTCCATCGGTGACCATACCGATGAGGCGCTGACCCGTGACTACGAGTTGACCTTGCGACTGGGCAACAGTGCCATCGCCCAGCTTCAATATCATCCCGGTGGCGTATCGTACATATATCGGCTCGAAGTCTAGCCCGGCATCCGGGGAAATCATCAGCAACGTCGTCTTGTTGTTCACAAGCTGAGAAACGAAGCGAACGCGCAGCTTGTCGAATTTCGATGGCAGCTTAGAGCGATCAATTTGGATGTGACCAGTCAGGATTGGCATATGTCCTCCTATGGGTTTCACCAGGTTCACATTCTACGTATGTACAACAGTTAAATTCTTTCGTAGCTCTATCCCAATCGCCCCTAAGGTCCGAGTTTCTGAACGTCCTGTTGATAGGTCGAAGCATCGGAGGGCGAAAGAGTCATCGTGCCAGAGACAGATCCTCCTCCGTAGGATTGGTACGTATAATTAATCACGAGATTTCCATTGGTCAATTGATACGGACAGGCCGAGCAGTCCTTCAATTTCCCATCGACCATACCATCAACTTCGATGGTTCCGTCGTTGTGGACCACGAGATCCCCATGGACCCTATTCACCTGGCCATTGCTCTGATAGGCAAAGTCCACCGTACCGGTGCCATTACTGATTTGCAGGAAATACACCTCTCCCTGCTCTTGCGCCAGCCAGCCTCCATCTGTAGGGGCTCCTCCACAAGCTGTAAGGGCCATCACTATGCCGACCAGCATCACAGCAGCAAGGACTTTTCTCATCTCTTTTGACCTCTCCCTATAGGCCCGTACAGGCATAACATTTTTCTCGTTTTACAATCGAAAATTGTTTTCTCCTAGTTCTAACGTTAGCAATCGTGAATCGTAACTATTCCGATGTGGTCGGTCAAACCTATGCCACAAACAGGAAGTATCGGCACAATTCCTCCCCACCTGAACTGGACCCGAAAAAAATGGTCGGCTCATCGCTGAGCCCTTCATATGCGCGAACCATCTTCGTTGCTAGTATTGCATCTCCTTTTCCAAGATGCGTGAACGCTGCATAAATGATCTCGGTGCGTACAGCTAAGGGGTGCAGACGATCTTTGCGCTGCTTCTCCTTGCAATAAGAGAATACTGCACCCCTTAGCCCTCCGCCACATTGCGCAGTTCATGAATCCAATCACCGGACGCTGCTTGAGTCATTTCGCTCTCAAATTCAGGAACGAACTGCACCGCGGTCGCATCGCGACCGATCCTTATTCGCCAGCGCCTTACCTCCTCCTGCGCGGGCGTAGTAACATGATGAAACGAGGAGAAGTCCAGACGCAGTTTGATTTCAGGGCCACCCAGGATACAATCTCTCGCTTCCAATAATACAAGCAGCGGCGCATCAATTGGTCCAACGGAAAGTTGCAATGTAGATATTACGCCGGGAGTACCAAGTGATAGCTCTATCGTCTCTAGTGCGGACGCGCCGGGATGCAACATCTCCCACTGCTGTTTCAGTGACGCCACTCCGGTCAGCAGGGCAGCCTGCTCAACGACTATCTGCGATACTGGTGGATGAGGGGCGGCAACGTTGCCCGGCATGGCCGCTTGCATACAGGGGAGAGCCAAAGGAAAATTCCCTTCAGGCGTTGATGAGATGCAAAGGCGTGGCGGTGAGGGCTGCCACCACATCGACACATCATCCTCAGAAAGGGAGTGATCGGCGATGCTGCTTTGACCATGCGCCTGTTGCAAGAAGGTCGCGAGCTGTTGTACGGCACCGATGCCCAGCGTGACCGTCCAGGAAGGCAGCGCCTCGCGTGTATCGACCTGAATGCTCGCCTGCGAGTAGCGGTTCCCATCGGCCCAGGTGCATTGCAGCGTCCCCTGGCCGCGGGCTGATAGCCTGGTCGCGAGTTTCAGAAACGCACCACTTGCCCCTGTTGGCTGTGATGTTCCATCCATCAAGGGTGTCGTCCAGCGAAGGGCCTGCCAGAGACGAGCGGCTGAAATAGAGAGGGCAGCGGGTAACTCATGCGAAGCCGCTTGTGGCGTCTCAGGCGCAAGTTCGCCGCTGTTTGCGTGAGCAGTAGAGGTGTACGGACGAGATGGTTCGGAGACCTGGCTCTTCGCTCGCACAGCGCGGGCCACCACCACGCGGTTGCCGATACGCGGAGCTGTGCCGATCCTGCGTTCGGCGGCCTGGCGTTTCTCCAGGACCACCCTGTTTGCCCGCAGCACGTCTGGATCGTCGGCGAGGGCAGCGAGCCACAGGCGTATCTGCTCAAGTTCGCCCGCGCTGATGGGCGCAGCCTGCTCCCACCACGCTTGCCAGTCCTGCAGGATACGTTCCACCAGCGAGGGTTCCGCGATGGCCAGGCCGTATTCGAGGTTGCTCTCCAGGCCGGAATAGGTGGCGTTGCCTGAACCTACAAGTGCAAGCGTAGAGTCGAAGACCCACACTTTGGCATGGAGATTGCTGATAGCACGCAGCTCGACCTTGCTCCCTGGAAGTTCAGTGGGCCAGGCGAGGAGGTGTTGCAGGGCGGTGATATCGGATGCGCCGCTCAAGAAGTCATCCGGCAGGATGCGGGTGATGACTCGCACGGCAAGCGGCTGCAAGGTGAGGCGTTCCGTCAGCACTTCCCTGAGCATGGCAACGACATCCGCCTTGATGTAAGGGCCAACCAGCAGCAGATGATGCTGCACATATTTGAGCGCCTCAATCAGTTGTTCCCGCCAGGGTGAGCGCAGCGGCTCGATCTGGGGAAGGTGTTCGTCTTCCACGCGCCTGCTCCCTCTTTTACCTGCCGATGCCCGCGATCGTTGCGCTCTCTGCCATGTCGCGGAGTGTTTCAATCACCAGCCGTTTGTCGAGCAGCCTGTGTTCGTTCTGGTTATAGTAGCTGCGCAAGCAGCGGTAGCAGGAATCCAGGCAGGCGCATTGTTCCAGGCGCTCCAGGGCTGCCGCAGCCGCTTGAGGCAAGCGCCGCGACAGGCTCTCGACGTAGCCTGCGCCGCCGGGCACATCGTCGTAGAGTACAATCTGCGGCTGCAGCAGACTGCTGCGCAGTACCTCGCGTTCAAAGCCGCCGATTTCGCTCTCCTCGGTTTGCAGCGCGAGATTGGCTCCCAGCACCAGCGCATTGCGTAACGTGACTCGATATTTTTCGGGATCAGATGACACCCCCGGCAGGTCGATTTCCAGCACGTCGGTTTCCAGGCGATAAGCCAGGTGGAACGGGCGCACCGTGCCGGAGCAGGTCTTGCGGTGGCGCTGCTCCCAGCCTTCCTGGTGCGGGTCGTGCCAGCGCCCGCAGGTCGTGCAGATCGCGAAGCCGGGAGGCATGCGGCCCTGCGAGCCACGAATGAAGCCCGCGTTCGCGACAAAGATCGTCGTGTTGCGGTGATAGGTCAGGTCAAAACCCGCCGGGCCAATGCGCCGCTCCCCCGTTGCGCCTTCGTTGATCAGGTATTCTAACACCGCGTAGCCCTCGCTGGCACGGGATTCTTCGGCGGCTGAGATCGTGCGCGTCACTGTACCCAGGAACGACCGCGCTTCCAGGTACGAATAGCGCGTCAGTTCCTCCTCGCACGCCTCGCAGTACTGCGCCGTCTGGCTCAGCGTAGCATAGCCGCAGCGCGGGCAGAGGCTGTACTGCGTATCGCTTTCAGGGGCATCGCTGCGCTGCACATCCAGCCCGATCATCGAATAGATATTGCCATCACAGTAGACGAAATTGCCCGGCGCGAACTCGATGAGGCCCATCTCCTGACTGCGCATGAGGGGGTCGCGGCTTTCGCCCAGCGGAACCATGCGGAATTGATCGCCCACGAAAGCATAGGCGGGCAGGAAGCCCTGCCGGGCGAGATAGGAAAGCGGATATGCGCGCAGTGGATCGGACTCTAATTTGTACAGGAGTAGATCGAGTACCTGCCGGCGTTTCTGTTGCTCCAGCGTGGGACGCCGCGATGGGATCTCATCCAGCGCCTTCAGGACGCTGCCGCGCTCGATCAGCCAGGGGCGGAAGGCGCGTTCGAGCGCAGTGGGGAAGGCATCAATCACGCTGCCGGCATAATCGCTGGTCAGCCAGGGCAAGCCGCCCGCGCTGGTATCGCGCGCGAAGGCCTGGGCAACGGCGGACTGGACCGTGCCACGCCGCCCTTTCAACTCATCGATGAGCGGCTGCACCCCGACGAGCCGGTCGTTATCATCGACGACCTGGCCCAGCAGCGGCGGCAACTGGGCGGTCAATTTCTCCAGGATCAGCGCGTGCAGGTGACGCCGGATGATGCGCTGGTTGTCGAAACCGAAGATGGGCGCGCTCACCACGCCGCGAATCATGTCGGCGGGCCTATCATAGTAGTAGCTGTCGTGACCGCGATGCTGGGCGAAGGCGGTGATGAGCGCGATGCGTTCCGCACGCCCGGCGCGTCCGCTGCGCTGTGCGTAATTAGCCGGGCTGGGCGGGATATTGCGCATCATGACGGTGGGCAGGTCGCCGATATCGACGCCCAGTTCGAGCGTGGGTGTGCAGACCAGCACATTCACTTCGCCCTGACGAAACTCCTCTTCGTACTGCTGGCGCGCCTGGCCGTCAAGCTGGCCACTGTGTTCGTGAGGGGTCAGCGTGATGAGCTGTCGTTCCAGGTAGCTATGCACGTAATAGTTGTCCTGCTTTGGGCGCAGGGGTAGGAGAGTACCGGCGCAGCGCGTAGCCGGGCAGACGCCACGCACGCTATGGGCGTAGACGCGACGGCAGGCGTTGCACTCGTAGTCTTCGCCGTCGTTGACCAGTTCCAGTTCGATGCGTGCGTGATCAACCATCAGCGCCTGCTGGTGATCCTCCGCTTTGCCGATGGTCGTGCGCTGCACGTAGCCCACCTCCTGTAACAGGCCGATGATCTGCTGCACCGGCTCGATGGCACTGTGATTGTCGCGCAGGTGCAGCACCTTGCGCAGGTAGACCTGAAACTGCGAGGGCGAGCCGCTCCTCGTCACGGTTGGCAATATTTTATAGGCGTGGCCTGCCCGTACCGAGGCAGCGCCATAGCCAACGGGCCGCAGGTCGCGGTCGAAGCCCTCGACCTTCTCTTCCTTGAACTGGATGGGAGTGGTGAGCAAGGGGTGATCGAGGGCGCGGCGCGTGCGCATCTCGTCCAGCATCGTCGCGCACAGGTCATAGAGTTCGTCCGGTGAGAGTCCCCAACGTTGCGCTATTTCAGCAGCCAGGGGACTGGCGGCCAGCGACTCGCGCAGCGCGTGATAGTGGACGCGCATCAATCCCAGCCCTTCGAGGGAGATACGGCGGCTGCCCCCGCGCGCAAACTCGGCCAGAATGGGCCAGGTCTCCTCGCGGATGCGCTCTTCTTTCTCATGCTCGCGCCTGGCTGCCGGGAAGAGGCCCAGGCGCACGCCGTAGCTGTAGACCAGCAGCGGCAGATCGGCCAGCCCGACGGCGGCGTGGCCCTGCTGCCCTTCGTCGTACACCACCTGGTAGATCAACTGGCGTTTGGTGAACTGGCCGTGCTTGTCGCTCAGATAGCCCGCCTGGAACGCCGCGTCCTGCCGGTTATCGGTAAAGATCAGCAGGCGGCGCTCGCGCTTCTCAAGACGCTTCATCAAGGCGCTGCTCAAAACGGCCACGCTGGCGGCGACGCTGGTCCCAAACATCGTGACCACCTCGCGCGCGCCATAGCGGCCCAGGCAGCCTGGGCACTGTGTGATCCGTCCCCGGTGATAGAGCATCTCATTGACCTGACCCTCGCAGCCGTTGACGCACTGCCCATCCGGAGGCATATCCAGCGTGGCACGCCCGCACTGCCCACAGACGTAGATATGCCTGAGGCTGGCCGGTAGGCTGTCAGCAGCAGAAGTGACCGCGCCAGGCGGTGTATCACCGGCGGCATTGTCCCCATTGCTCCCATTACCCACGTCGTCATCGTCGTCGGACGACTCCGCGATGCGGTGAATGCTGGCGGCCAGGTGCAGCGTGCGCGTCGAGCTGTCGAAGGTGGTATCAGGCTCGAGTGTATAGGTTTGCGGGATGCCGTTGCGGGGAGGAAGATAGTGCTGCGCATCGGTGGGGTCGTCCTGCGGTGTAATATCGCGGTCGATCATAGCTCGCCAGAAATCTTGCCCGCAGGAGCGGCAGACCTCCACGGGCAGGCAGTGACCGGTGCATTCGGGACACAGGTCGATGCCTGCCTCCCAGACATGGCCGCAGTTGAGGCAGCGCGAGAAGCCCTCCAGCCCGCGGTAGAGCATGTGAACTTTGGGGCGCAGGCGCGGCCCCTGGCCTGTCGTTGCCAGCGAGCCGAGCAAGAGATAGGCCGTGATCTCTGCCGCCAGTGCGTCTCGCGAGACACCGCGCCGCTCCGGCTGGGCCGCCAGATAATCGAGCAGTTCATCCAGGGAGCGCGGGATGGCGAGGAACCCTTCGAGCAGGCGCAGCAGCGCGTTTTCTTGCAGCAGCAGGCCGAGCCGCTCGCCCAGCGTCTGCGCCTGCGGGACGGGCTGCCCGCATACCTGTTCCGCGAGTGCCAGCGCCTGTGTTTCGTTCGCGGTATCAAAGTGCTGCACGAGATGCTCGTCGATATGAGGAAGCGGCGGCCAGTACGGTGCGCGCAGCGGCTCCGGCTGATCAAAGCGTTCGAGGATGATCGATTCCGGTGTGAACAGTTCGGCGAAGAGTTTGCTGGCAAATGCCGCGACCTCGCCAATATCGTCGCCCTTAACCGTCGCGCTCGTCCCCACGCATACCAGTCCACCGTCGCTGCGCCCCACGTGTTCTTTGAAGCGGCGTATCAAACAGGCCACCTCGATGCCGCGTGCGCCACCGTAGGTATGCACCTCGTCCAGCACCAGGTAGCGCATCTGCCCGTGGCGAAAGATGCGCTGATCCTCGCGGCGCACCAGCAGCAACTCCAGCATGACGTAGTTGGTGAGCAGGATATCGGGCGGGTTGGCCTGGATACTCTCGCGACTCAGGCGCTCTTCCTCCGGGATTTCGTCTGTTTCCTCGCGGGAGCTGTCGTCAGTGCGCTGCGTGTCGCCGGTGTAGCGAGCGAAAGTGACGCCTGTGCCCCTGAGCAGGCGACGCAGGCGTTTGAGCTGATCGTTAGCGAGCGCGTTCATCGGGTACATCAACACGGCCTTGACGCCGGGCGTGTGCTTATGACGCAGGCAGTAGTCGATGATAGGGATAAGAAATGCTTCGGTCTTGCCGCTGCCCGTCGAGGAGGCGATGACGGTTTGCTGGCCGTTCACAAGTCTACGCACCCCGCGTTCCTGATGATCGTAGAGCGTCCAACCGGGAAAGATACTGGCGGTAGCGGGCAGCAGCACGCCCTCGCCTGCCAGCGTCGCAACGGACGCGCCCTTCGTGAAGGGCTGACTCAGACTGACATACGGTCCCTTCCACAGGAGATTCTCATGCGTGATTTTGTCATCGATCTGCCTGCGCAGGCCATCATCGAGGATGGGGAAGGTTGTTTCGATGTAGCGCCGGTAATCCGCGCACATCTGCTGCGCTAACGCCAGTGGCTGCATGGTTGCTTCGTCTTTCTACCTCGCTGAACATATTGCTGCCGGAAAGAATAGACCGGGTCTTGCGTATCGAGAATGGATAGAGTATACAGGATCGAGCAGGGAGAGACAATAGCCATTTCTCCATCCTAACTGGGACGCTGAATAAACTCCATAAGAATATTTTCTCGCTTATCAGAAGCGAATCCTCGTCTTCCCCTCCGCAAATGTTCCCCTTCTGCGTTTAGAGTCACTTGAGATCACAGTGATCTGCCCATTCGCTTCCATTGGCTTGAGTGCCTCGCTCTTAAATTTGTAAAATGGCGTCTCAGCGATGACATACTCTTCGATATCTTCTACAGTGGCTATCTGTCCGTTGAAATGATCGCTCAACATATTTTGTAGAATTGAGTAGTCTGGCTGCGAGAACAACAAAAGCTGATTAGGGTTGGTATTATCCGAAAATTCGAAGGTCCCCGTGGGATCTACTCTCCACATGGACTCTTTCATTCTTTTCATACCCAGCAGGTTCTTTGTCCCAAAGAACAGAAAGTAATCTATGTTGTTGTGCCTATTTCGCATACAAAACGAGCGAATATACCGAATGTCTGCCACTTGCCTGAGCTGATCCTGGTAAAGATTGTGCAGCCGATCCCGTCGCTCTCGCGGAGTTCTCGCCGTTTTCGTGATGGCATTCCACTCGGTTGTACCGAATAAGGCATTGTATTGAGCAGCCTTATTCGTATAATCGGCGTCAAGGAAGCGGTTGATCTCTTCATACATGAAAGTAATGAGTACCTCGCATTTCGGATGGCTCATCAATCGTCTGATGGTTTCCATAGGCGTGTGCGAGTACCCGAATGGATCAATGAAGGCAAAAGTGGGCGCAATGCGTAACTGCTGGCTCTCTAACTCGTCCAGTAAGCCAGTCAATGTCTCGTCGAAGTTGCCCTCGAAAACGTCATAACTGGCCGTTGGGGGCAGAGTTCGCTGTGCCAACAACTGCTTGAGATGCTCATAGCGGTCATGCTTTTGCTCGATAAAGAAAAACAATACCTCGCGGTCACGCAAGGGGGCATATCTGTGATCCAGAAAGGTATCAATAGCGATGATCGGTGAGCCTGGCTCGCCTCCTTGATACTCACCTGGCCCGGCAAATCCATCGAGATAGATGATGCGGCCATTCATCGATGTCATAATGGGAAGCCAGGCCGCGAGATAACGCCGAAGAATCTCATGCTTTGCGCGTGTGTGGCCATCAATTGGCCAGAGGGTCGTTTTAGGGGAAGGCACTTCCACACCTCCAACATTCTATTGATGTGATACAAACATGTTCTGTCCAGGGAACACGATACCGGAAATGTGTCTCTCCAATGGCGCAAATAGCCACAACAGGTCAACAATAAAAGAAAACCGCGATAGAGCATTCGCAGGGAGGAGAACGCATTGCGCATCATCAATCTTCCCGCTGGAAGTGTACTCTATCGTGGCTGTGTTTGCAAGAATTATTGTGCTGGCTATTACCTTATCGCTAAAGCGCCCGGGAACTGCTTATGACTGGGAGTTCGCGGCGGATGCGTTCGCGGTCCTGGTAGCTGATGTGGCAGGCGCAGGGCATACTGGTAATATCACCTGCTCTCAAGAACATGAATGCTTCAGTTGGATCGGCTTTACAAGGGGTTGTTTTGACGTGTGACATACCATAGTGAGCAAGCATAGCCCTGATCCAGTGATAAAGACGCTGCTGGCGATGCGCTGTTGGGCGGTATTTATGCGCTTTTACGGCTGGTTCCATTTCGGCCAACAGCGATGAAACGATTTCTTCCGGGAATGATGCTCGCAATATTCCGGGCATCTGCGGCGAGAAGCGCAGGATATCTATGGTCATGCGCTTCAAACGCGGGCCAAGAATATCGGCCATCATCTCAAATAATTCGTGGTAGTGCTTCTTGTAGCCCTCAATGGGGATAATCGGTCCCAGGCGAATGGTATGATCCATCGCGCCGTTGTCGATGGCCCACGCCAGGCCCTTCAAACGCGCTTCTGGAGGCGCACCGCCCGGCTCGAATACTTCTGAAATAGCCGGAGCGTTCAAGCTGATCGCCAGCAGAGCAAGACGCCCATCTAAGCGTAAGTAGGGTTCGTACACGCCCTTCGTCAGGAAAAAGGCCACGATGCCACGCTCGGTTGAGAGATCAAGGATGGTCTGGACAAGCGAACCATTCCCCTCTTCATCGACAAACCAGGGGTCTTCTTCAACTGGACCGCCGAGTTCGGCCCAGTTGACCACGCTTCCATGCTGCAACGCATCAAGCTCTGGAATAGCGTCTTCCAGATTCAGGAAAGTACTCTTGATGCCCATGCCTTGCAAGCCGCGCAGGTAGCAGAAGCTGCACTCGGCGGGACAGACGCCTTGCGCATAGTTGCCGCGCAGGAAGCCGCGAATGGGAGTGGCCTGCCGCTCTTCTTCTTTTGAACGTGTGCCTGCGATCCAGGTGGTTTTGCCCCGTTGATAGGCGACAATGGGCGTCCATGCGCCGCAGGTGGTTCCTGCGCCTCCGACAAACGGCACGATAAACTGCGGCTTGCCACCGCCTCCACGCCTGCCAAGCAGCAAAATGCGCGTTTTGCGCTCTTGCTCCGAGATATCAGGCCAGTATTGCCTGTGCAAGGCCAGCGCTTTAGCTGCCGTCTCATTGCGCCCGCTTTCATCAAGGACAGTAACCGACGCAACATATGAGCGAAGGTGGTTTGCCGCTCGCCGTGCTAATTGATGCTCTACATCATTATGTGCTGTAATGAGCAGCCGTGGCAGGCGCTCCGGTGCCATATGTTGCCGATTCGCCAGCAATCGCCGCGCCCGCTCGCCCATGAGATCTGCCGACACTGCCGCATCCAGGGCGATCAGATCGATCTGCTCCAGCCGTGTGAGCATGACCGGCGCATCCTCACCGGCAAGAGTTGCGAAAACATCGTGAACTACGACCATGCTGTACCTCTTTCCGTGCGCTTTGTCCAGGATATGAGCGTCGATAATAGAACAAATATTCCAAAGTATAGTATACCCCGAAAACAAGAAAATGTCGAGGCGTATTGAAACAAAAACACTTCATTGCATACAACGTGTGCCAAGAGCTTGTGGGCTTTTGCTAGCAGAGATAGAGTAAAGATGAGCTACTATGCTTCCCTCACTATCTCCCCCACCCGCGCAAACGCCGCCATCACCCCATCCTTCACCTCGCGTCCGACAAGCGGGAACGTGTACGGCGCATAGAGGATATGTCGCAGCTCATCCTCGCTTAGCCCGTACAGGTGTGCCACCAGCGCATCGATCTCGTTCTGCAAGCGCTGCCGCTCGATTGGATTGATAGCCACGTGCGCCTCCACACTACCCAGCAATTCACGCCGCAGCTCATCGAACTCCGACCCAACACATACCAGCTTCGCCACACGTTGTGCGATAGCCAGGCAATGTGGATTGCTTGGTGAGAGTCGAGGAACGGGAAGTTGCTTTACATAGAACATGTTGACGTGTGTTGTTATCTTAAAGCGCAGTATATAGTCGAATGTAAAAGCGTCAAAGATACCAGTGAGATAAGCCAGGGTAATGAACGATAACGCACGTTGATAGTAATTTTTGACATTGTGTAGATCATTTAGAGCCTGTTGGGCATCGAAACGCCAGGGAACCAGATAGTTGAGAGTATTTCCAGCAAAAACCTTTGCTGGCAGAACAGAGGCAATCATTGCTCTTTCGTTAGTACTTGCTGCAATATCCCGAAAAGCTAGTCGTGGAGCCTCAGCATCCGTGCGGACATCGTCCGCAGTGAGCGGCCCGCGCCCGTGCGTTTTAAGCAGGGCAGCAATGCGCTGCTGGCGCGTTGTGCCTTTAGGATGTGTGGGAAGCAGCGCGTCCAGCGCCTCCTCGACGTGCTGGATTTCCCGGCGGGCCAGTTCTTCCTGCCCCTTTGCTGGATCGACCCGGTAGCGCGGCTCGCTGAATCGATGGGTGTACTGGTGGATCATTTTGCCCTCGTAAAGCGGCCAGCCAATACCATCTTCATTGAAAAGATACCGGTCGTTTGTCATATCAAACTCACGGCTTAACACGACAGACCAGATGCCATCTATCTTCTCGCCCAGCAGAGGCCAATCGCCGTAGATATGTTCTACGATATCAGCGTCGCGCTGTGAACGGAACTCCATGATCGAGAGCGTATCGGGCGAGAAACGTTCAACAAGCAGCTGGGGAACATGCATAACTTGATCAGATTCAGTTAAATAATCGGGTAACTCTTCAGGCTTAATAGCTTCTCTTGTTGTTATAGCAAAGCTAATTTGAATATCTGTTTTAGCTCCGGCCTTTGTGAACCCTACAAGGGCGAACCTTTCAGCATGATGGACAGAAGGAAATACCTTTTTCTCATTTGATAAAGCGTATAGAAAGTCAAAGCTATTTCTTTCTACCAGCAGCTGCCTTAACCCCGTTGCCCCTTCATCTTTATAGATACCTGCCTTCACAATTTGCCCGGCTTTGCCGTGATTTGCGAGAAGTTGATAAGCTCGTTCAAGGAACAATTTATAGGTGTTAGCATCACCACCGGTTTTCGATCCGTTGACTTCCACGCTTTGATAAGGATAAATTTCGCTCAGGCGCGTGAAGTCTACCAGGTTTTCAATGAGGCTCACATAGGCATCCCAGCCGACGCGAATCCCGGCATCCTGTAAGAGTTCTTGCTGGCGCTGTTCCGCTGCCACGCGCTCCAGTTCACGGAAGGCGGGATCGTAAGCGGAGAAGAACTCACGCGAATTTGGCTTGACCGTATCCCATGGTGGGTTGGCGATTACTGCATCAAAACCGGCGTCATGACGTGGCTGACCGTCGGGCATGAAATACACTTCGGGGAATTCCAGTTCCCAGTGGAACGGCCTGACCTGCTCCACGATGCGCTCGACTTCGCGCAGGTAGGGCACGGGATCGAGGTTGGTGAGCTGGTGGCCCTCACCGCGTAGTTGCAGCACAAGCTCGCGGTAGATCTGCCCGTCGAGCGGGGGCGGCCAGTGGGGATCGTCTGCCGGCGTGCCTGCGGGCGGCTGCCGCCAGAACCACGAGGCGACCCACAGATCAGCGATGGCCTTGAGCATCCGCCGCTGCTCGTCCTGTTCGACCTGGCGACGGAAGAGCGCGGCCTTTTCGTGGACGCGCGCAACACTGTCGCTAGGCGTTTCGGCGATCCACTGGCGGCGACCAACGAGTGGCTCCAGTGTATGCGGAACATCCATTTCCTCGAAGAGCGCGAGCTGCAGGGCGTCGTCCTCGCCTCTGCCCCTGCGCGTCGTTCTCGCGCCGCGCGCCCTGAGCAGGCGCTTGTTGGCTTCGGGATGCATGGTGTCGATGCTCTGCTCGCGGCCAGAGGCGAGCATGTAGGGACGCAGGGGCGCGCCGATCAGGCTGTTGCCGCAGCGCAGGTTGGCGTCGAGGAAAGTGAGCGGTTTGTCACCTGCCAGCGTGGTGAGCCAGAGCGAGACTTTGGCAAGTTCGACGGCCATCGGGTTGAGATCGACACCGTAGAGGCAGCGTTCGGCGACGAGGCGGCGATAGGGCCGCGTGGCCTCGTCGGAGAGTTCGTCCTGCTCGCCTTCCAGTTCTTCGATCTCGCCAATCTCTGTAGCGGCTTGCTCGATGGAGCTTCGCTCTCTGCGCAGAGCGCGAGCATAGGCGTCAGCCAGGAAGAGGCAGGCTCCGACGAGGAAGGCCCCTGATCCCATCGCCGGATCGACCACTTTGAGTTCGAGGATCTGTTCTGCCGTTTTGCCTTGCACGAGCGGGCCGAGCGTGCGCCGCACCAGGAAATCTACCAGCGGCTGTGGCGTGTAGTAGCTGCCGCTCGTCTTACGCCCCGCGCCATGGCCGAGATAGAACTGTCCCGTTTCGATGCGGCGTACAATGGCGTAGTCGCGCTGCTCGCGGGCGGGAATAATGGCCGTATCGCCCTTGTAGCGTACCTCGACCATCGGCTCCGCCGCGATCTTCGGCTCGTATTCCAGCAGTCCTTCGTAAACCGCTCCCAGTTGTTCGACACCGAGGTCTTGATAGTCGATGCGCTCGCGGCCCCGCTCTCTGGTAGGTGGCGTCACCGATAGCTCGCGCAGCACCTCGGAGAGCGCACTGTCCGGCACGCGAATGGCATCGAGCAGGACGGTATGCTGCGGACTGAAGAGGTCGCCATTGTAGGCCGGAACCACCAGTTGCGAAGTAGTGCAGCCCAGGCGAATCAAGCGAAAGAGCGCCTGGATACTCTCCCATAGACGAAAGGTGCTGGGCAGATAGGTGATGCCCGGCTCCATGATCTCGTCGCGCAGGGGTTCCAGGCTATAGCTGTCGCGGTAAACGGCATTGTCAGTAGGTAACAGGGCGCGGCTCTCGGCATAGAGTACGAAGAGCAGGCGATAGAGCAGTACCAGCGACTGCTGGTAGAGCAGGGGTAGGTTGTCGAGGGCAGCAGTAGCTTGCTCGCGTTCGTATCTCATGACCTCATCCGCCCCATCGACAGACGTGTTCACCAGTTCGCGCGCGCGGTTCACCAGCGTTCCCATCAGCATGTCGAGCGCGCGGAAGACGCTGCTCTTCAAGGTTGAACTGACGCCCTCGGCATGTTTGCGGCTGCCCTCGTCTACGATATCGAGCAGGCAGCGTCCCTTCTCGTCTGGCTGGAACGCCTGGGCGCGGAAGAGCGTCCAGAACGTGTCGAAGTCGCGGTCGCTACCGTTTTCAAAGAGCGTTTCCAGGTCAACCTCGAAATATTGCTGGCGACCGGCGACGACGTTGCGTTTGAGCAGGCGCAATTGCCGTCCATTGCAGAGCAGCCCCCACTGCGCCGGTCCAGCAGCTAGCAACCGTTCCATGAGTTTGTGCGGCATATCGCCACGCCGCCGGGCTGAAGCAAAAGGACGGTCAAAATCCGCTCCCCAGTTCAAGAGCGAAAGCAGCACGACAGTTGGTGCGTGCCGCTCGTTGTCATCAGGAGTGATATGCTCACCTGGTTCTGCCGTCGTCACAGCATCGGGCAGCAGCGGATTGGTAGCATCAACTTGAGCGACCGGATGATAGAGGTAGTAGCCGTCCGGCAGTGCCTCTTCGTTGAAATCGGCGGCGCGAGCAGGTTCAAGCGGCTCATAGCCAAGCGCGCGCAACAGCGGATCGATCCATGCTTGCCGGGTACGGGCGTAGGTCGTGCTGCTGCCGAACGCGGATGCGACACGCTCATAGAGGCTGTGCAAGCGGCGGCACACGGCAACCGGCATGCGCGTCCCCGTCTCGCCCAGGTGACCCCGTACCTCACGCGCGAGCAGTGTTCCCAGATAGTAGCTGCTGAAGAGATTGCGGTTGATAAAAATAGCTCCCGGTTCGGCGGCGCTGGTTGGCTGCCCTACAGGTCGTTGCTGTGTCTTCCCATCTCCAATCATGCTAGCACTCCTCCGCCGGGACGATCACCAGCGCGCCAATCAATTCGGGCGCGGCGGCCCTGATGTGTTCCATATCGGCGATCTCGGCCTCGCGCTGCTGTCGCCGGTTCGCGATCACCTCGCGCTCGCGGGCGAGGTCGTTTCTGCGCCGCGTCTCCGCTGCTGCCAGGGCGCGGGCCTGTTCCGCTCCCTCGAAGAGTGAGAGTTGCGCGGCCTCCTGCCCGGCGCGCTCCGTGAGCAGGCGTTCAACCCAGCGCAGGCGTGCCTCTGCCCAGGTTTCGATGTCACGACGCAGCAGTTCCAATTGCGGTGCCCGCGTGGCTCGCACACGCTCGGCCATCTCCGCGCAGCGCTGCTGCGCCAGTATGTATCCCTGTTCGCGCCGCGCTTCCCATAGCGGCTCGTAGACGTCGGCCAGCAGGGATGCGGGCGCGTTGCGCCGCAGGCCGGGCCTTGCCAGTAGCGCGGAAGCCTGATCGGGCGAGCCGGGTGAACCGTCGAGTTGCAGGAAAACGGGCACGATCTCTTCCGCTGCCAGCGCGCCGCGCCGGTCCTGCCAGCGTCCCAGGTAGGTGAGCAAGAAGCCGCGCGGTACATCCTCCAGTACGCGCACGGTCATGCGCCCGGCAAGCTGCCCACCGTCGCGTGCGTCACTTTTGACGGCGGCGATGAGCGCGTCAAGCAAAGGATGGCCGAGCGCGAGGAAGTCGATGGCAGGAGGGCGTTCGCGATCGCTCACCGCTATCTCACGGGCGAAGGTAGCACGCTCATAATGTTCGCGCACCCCCTGGCGGCGCAAGCTCGGCGGCACATCGAGTGTCCAGACGTGCGGCAGCCCTTCGACCGGTACGGCGCTGCCACCGAGCAAGCTGAGTGTAGACGTTGCGAACTGTTCGATCAGCCCGGTATCAGGCAGGGCATGCGTGGTTGATTGTTCGGCAGCCTCGACGCGCCGGTAATCGTCCGGGCCAAACGCGCCGGGGGCAGTAAGGAACTGGGCGCGGCAGGCATCCAGCGCCTCCTGCCCCTGTTTGAGCGCCTGCTCGATCCGCTCATCGAGTTCCACGACGACGCTCTCTTCGGCACGCTCTTCCGTCTCGACCATGCCGTCCATCAGCAGCGTGTCGAGATCGAGCGGGCCGGTCACGCTCAGCACATCGGAGACGTTACCCAGTTCTTTGCGAATGCGCTGCAATTTCTCTTCCAGCAGGGTGAGGATGCGCCCTTCCAGGGTATCGCGCAGCAGCATGTTGTAGACTTCGACGGTGTGCGCCTGTCCCCAGCGATCGACGCGCCCGTTGCGCTGTTCCAGCCGGTTCGGGTTCCAGGGCAGTTCATTGTGGATGACCGTCCAGCACCCCTGCTGGAAGTTGAGGCCCTCGCTGGCGGCGTCGGTGGCCAGTAGCACCATCGTCTCCGGCTGGTGAAAGAGCCGCTCGGCGGCGAGGCGCTGCTGGCGGTTCAGGTGGCCGTGCAGGATGGCGATGCGCCCGGCGTAGCCGCGCTCCTCTAAATAGCCCAGGAGGTAATCGAGGGTATCCTTGTACTCGGTGAAGACGATTACTTTGCGCCCCTGCTCAAAGCAGAAGCGATCCAGGGTGCGTTTGAGGAGCGCGGCCTTGTGATCCTGCTCCGACGGGATGGCCTCGGCCAGGCGCAAGAGGCGCTCTACCTCGCGCCGCTCGCGCTCGATGGCCTCCTGGCCGCGCTCCGGCGCAAGCACGACGAGCTGCTGTTCGATGCGTTCACGCTGCGCCTCGGTCAGCGGGACGCCCGCGCGGTACGAGGCGAGCAGTCCGCGCCGGGCATCGGGCGCGACGGCCTCGTCGGTCAGCCCATCCAGGCGGGTGCGCAGCGAGGCTCGAATGGCTCCTAGCGAGCTGACCAGGCGCTTTTTGAGCAGCATCATGGCGAAACCGACTGTTGCCCGCTGATCGGAATTGCCGCGCAGTGCCTTCCAGCGTCGCGCCACGTATTTGGTGAGCGCCTCGTAGAGCCTGCGCTCAGCGGACATTGCGGGATCGGAGAGTGAGAGCTCCAGATGATGCACGAGGCGGCCATGAAACCTGGGCGTGCCGTCGGGGTTGAAGATGTGCTGCTTGGAACGGCGGATCACCACCTGTTCCACCACCTCGCGCCGCAAATCCTCGGCGCTGGCAAAACGCGCGTCATCGAGCAGGCGCAGCAGCGAGTAGAAGCCCTGTGAATAGCCGTCATGGGGCGTGGCAGTGAGGAGCAAGAGGCTGTCGCAGAGCGGCGCGAGCACCTCGCCGAAGCGGCTGCGGTCCGTGCGGAGCGGGCGAACCGGGCTGCCCGACTCGGCGAGATAGTGCGCCTCGTCGATAATGATGATGTCCCAGCGCGTCTTCTTCAAGGCGCGCAAGATGCGCTCCTGCTTGGCAAAATCGATGGAGGTGATGACGCGGTTGGCGTAGTGCCAGGGGTTCGCGCCGGACGGCAGGGCGGGCAACAAGTCTTTGAGCAGGTAGTCGTTATCCAGGATGGCGAAGTCCAGGCCGAACTTGTCGCGCATCTCATCGGCCCATTGATCCTGTAAGGCGGCGGGAACGACGATCAGAATGCGGTCGCCGCGTCCACGCGCGATCAGTTCGCTTGCGATGAGGCCCGCCTCGATGGTCTTGCCCATGCCCACGTCTTCGGCCAATAAGAATCGCTGGCGCGGCGCGGACATGACCTGCAAGACGGGCGCAAGCTGGTAGGGTTCGATCACCAGCCGCGAGCGTGCCAATCCCAGCAAATAGCCGGTGTTGTGCGCGATGGAGAGCCGGTAGGCAGTGTGCAGCCGCTCCCACTGGCTGGGCGGCGTGCCAGGATGCCAGGGCAGCTTGGGCGCCGCCACCGGCACAACAAGTTCCACCGCGCTATCGTCACCCAGAGCGGCATCGCTTCCTTCTCCGACTGGACGATAAATAAAAAGGCGTTCCAGACCACGCGCCCGGCCTTCCATCCCGCGCACGCGCAGCGCGTGGTCTCCGCCTGCGTAAGCCGCAAGGTCCTCCAGCACCTGCCAGGTTAGCTCGCGGATGCGCACCAACTGCCCAACTTCAAACATACGATGTTCCGCCACTTCTACGAGAAATAATGCCAGTATCATACGCATCAGTGTATGACCTGTCAAGCTTTTGTGGCAGGCACGAAGTCCGAATCAGCAAAAACTGATTTTAAGCATGGCTATTTAAAGACGGCGTGATCGCTGCATCCGAGGGAAGCAGCATTTATTCCTCTGCTTCGGGTGACAGAGGTTGCCAGTTCTCCAGATCGATCATCTCAATCGCCGGTCGCATGCCCTTTCTTTCCTTGACCATTTTCCGGTAAACGGACCTGACCGCACCGCGCGAGAGCCGGTTCACGTAATACCGCAATGGGCGGTTTCTGTTACCCGTCCAGAACTGGTCGTTCATCACCTCTTGAACCTCACCGGGAGAGGGCCGGGAAATCTGGACCTCGATGTCGATCTCCTCCCATTTGTCATGGGCATTTTTCAGCAGCAGGATGCCGTCCTGGATGTGCCTGAGCCTCCGGCCCTTTTGTCGCAGCTCCTGCTGTGCCTGAATAGTGCGCTCGCTGATCCAGCGCATCTCCTGGTATTCTTCCTCCAGGTGCATGCGCACTTCGTTAATCCAGTAGAGATGCTCCAACGAGCGCACCGACGGCGCTTCCGCCCGGAAGGTGAACCCTACCTCTCTGAGTCCATGTCGCGTCAGGTAGCACCAACCAGGCTGTGCGTGGAAGATCGGATGGAAGATGGCGATTTTCTCATCGACCCAGCGCCCAATGATTTCCGAGGTGCGTGAGACCGAGAGTACTCCACCTTCGATCTCTTCGGGGGAGTATCGCGCTGCCAGCCGCTGGATCTGGTCGAAGCGCATGGCCCGCATATATCCAATATAGGCCCAGAGCCAGCGATCACGGTCCGTCCACTGCGGTCTGCCTTTATCTTTGCGCACTTTGCGCGGAGGCAGGAGCTGCTCATTGCGCAGTTGGCAGATGACCTGTGCGATTTCCTGTTTTTCCAGGTGCAGTGGTACTGCCGCCAACTTCTCGTAAGGCGGTAAACGCTTGCGCGGATTGAGGTTCCCTCGAATAATGAGCCAGCGCAGCCAATCTGCCAGAAAGACACACCGTTCCTCTCGCGTATACTCTTCGGCCAGCGAGAAATGACCCTGCGCTATTTGCTCACGAGCCCATTCATAATAGAGTTGTAGTCGTCCCTGATGAGTCGAGAAATCCCACTGCTTTTTGTGATCTGACTGACCCGAGTTCATCATACATCTCTCTTTCTCTCCTGATGTCCTGTTTCCAAAACACACCAATGATCCAAATCATAAAAGAATAAATAAATCACGGATTTTGAGGGGGTACAGCCATGTTCTTCAAGACGCATTGGACGGGGAGAAAGATCGTTTATTCGAATCACAAGCGGTACGAAGTCCGTTTCGTACACGTTGAGCGATGGCTTGCGCCATGTCGCTGCGCTTCCTGGTTGATCATTTCTCCTCACGAAGGACAAATCCCGCCTTCCGTAAGACCCGTCGGAAGGCATAGATATCATGGGCATTCCATGCCAGCAGCCTGCAAGGGGCGATTTTTTCAAGGCCAAATGCTCGCCAATGAGGAGAGAGACATAACTCATCAGCTATCGCCGCGCCCGACACTTCGATCAGCAAGACCTGTATCGTTTCCGCTTCCTTGTAGGTTTTTGCCCAGTCTCTCAAAGTACGAGCGACATTTTGCGGTATCGCCTGTTTGCTGGACGCTTTGAGGAGAGCGAGCATCTGGTCCACACTGATGCCCCTCTCAATTCCTCGCAAGACGGAGTGTTGTGTCAGGGTCAAGCGGCTAACCTGCTCGACCAACTGCACTTCACTAAAGGGCAACAATCGGTAAAGAGTCGGTGGATCGAACCGGAGCAGGATCATCTCGAAAGAAGGTTGCACCACGAGCGCCTTGATAGGTCTGGCAGTAGACGCGGTGGCCTCCTCGAAAAGCACTTGCGCTCCAAATTCCGTGATGCCAAAACGGGTGGGGAGACGAGATACGCCTGTTTTCATATCCCCTGCATGTTGGTCGGTAGAGATGATTCCCAGCTCTGAAAGCGTCGAAGAAAGAATGCCCTGGTACACGATTCCCTCGCAACTGTCCCAGGATTGCCGCAGCCAGGAAGGGACACGTTGGGTGCGCGTACTTTCCTGCAAGCGTGCCGGGCGCAGTACATACGGCCCTCGCGACCAGATCGTATCAAGCAAAGCGGAAATGGAATACCAGCGCCCGGGTACGTAGATGCGAGAGCTGAGCAGGTCAAGGAAGAGGCCGCGAGCTGCGAGAGGATTCCAGTCCCGACTGTCCCACTGCCGGAAGGCAGGACTCCAGACATCATGCCATTGCGAACTGCCCCGCCACCAGGCAAGAAACTGCCTCGCCTGCTCATGCACGTTTATTTGAGACCACGTGCCCAACCCCGACTCGATCGCTGGACAATAGTATGGTTTGTCTTCGTCGTCATCATACGAGAAAGAGCTGTAAATCAAGTGAAGCTGCTTCGCCGCCTCGCAGAGCATATTGACATAGGCATCTTCTCGCCTCTCATCGTTCCAGGGCGATCCATGTAGCAGTGGGCGCAAGAGGCTCGCGCATCGTTTTGTCACCGTTCCCTGTCTCGTCAGGGTAATCCGCTGCTGATGTACTACCACGACAATGGCCGCCAGGTCATACAGGATCAGCGGCTGTGCTTCTGCTGGCACTGATGGAACCGTGGGTGCCCATTCATTCCTTGCCTCATAAGAATTGCCTGGGGTGATAGCTTCATGGTCATTCATGGTCATTCTTTCCCTGCCCTACCGAGATGCTGCCTCGCATTACACGGTCAACGAATTGCTGGGATGGGCACGCGATTTGCATTTCAATATCAATACACTCCAACTGACTATAATGCCGTCTGGAACCTGTGAAATCGGCGCAGTTTTTCTTGTCTCTACGTCGTTCATGGTACCCAGCGCACCACTAAAGTGCTAGCTACACCGTCTATTAATCTTCTACATGGGCGAACGTGTTCGCCTTCATGGGCTTATAGTTGTTCGCCCAATGTTCGCGGTAACTTCCTGTGACATGTTCGCTCCGCGTTCGCGCCTGCTCGTGTACTGTTCGCCCTCTCGCACACTGTTCGCTCTAGCGAGAGCAATGCTTGCAGTGTTTGCACTTCCCCAATAATGCTGATCGACAGCAGCAGTCAGTTCCTGGGAATAGGAGGGCAGAACGAATACCTACGGTTTTAAAAGCACTTTCAACACGCCCTGTTGCTCAGCGCGTTTGAAAGCGGCTGGCCCTTCGTCAAGCGCATAACACGCACTAATTAAGGAATGTACATTGACAAGTTTCCGGCTTAAAGCGCGCAGCGCGGGGCCGAACGGGCCACAGCGTGATCCCTGCACGCGAATCTCATCGATCACGATGGGAGCCAGGTGTAACGAACTCATACCTGAGACGGTACTTTTTAGAATAAGCACTCCTCTGGCTCGTACTATGCGCAGCGCCAACTCTAACCCCTGCGCCGATCCAGTACACTCCACAACGATGTCCGCCCGCCGCCCGTTCTCTAATGCAAAACGCTCCGCATCATCAAGCAGATAGGTATGTACTCCATGCTTTTCTACCAGTGCCAGTTTCTCCTCGTGCTTGCCCACCATCGTCACCTCGCAACCACTCAATGTCAGTACCTGCGCCGCCAGTTGGCCCATTTTGCCGTCGCCCAGCACAACGACGCTGTCGGTGGGTTGGACATGAACTTGCTCGAGTATCTCGAAGTTGGCGGCCAACGGCTCGACAAAAACCGCCTCTTCATCGCTCACGCTCTCAGGTACCAGGTGCAGGTTCCTGGTCGGCAGCGTCAAGTACTCAGCGAACGCTCCGTCACGATTGACAATACCCAGTGTGCTGCGGTTGGGGCAATGTGTGGGCATGTTTTGCTGGCAATAAAAACAATCGGCACGGTGGCAGGCGGCATTGATTTCGCCAACCACGCGCTTGCCGATCAAGGAGGTGAGAGGAGTGGCACCGGAGCCTTCGTTCACCGCCTCGACGACCCCAACAAATTCATGGCCCAGCACCCCCTGAAAGCCCATATACCCACGCACAATCTCCAGGTCGGTATTGCAAATCCCTGCCAGCAAGACACGTATCAGGGCTTCGCCATCTGCCGGAGCTGGCAGCCGATAGTCGCGATCAAGCATAATACCAGTTTCTCGGCACACCAATGCTCGCATGAGATCCCTCCTCGTCTTTTCTTCATGGACAACATTCTTTCCGGCGTTTTCTCCCGTTCAGTATAGCACGACTCCCAGCCGGATTCGTCTCTGCTCTACACTCCCTACTCACGCACTATGCATGCTGGTCCTCCCGCAAACACTTGTCTTTGACTCGTGTCATCCATTTATTGGCGGTGCTTACGCTGATTGTCAAAGCCCTGGCAACCTCACGGACTTTTGCATCTGGATGATCCGCTACGTATTGTTCCACACGCTCGAAGTTCCCTGCTCCCCGTTCGTCTTCATTGCTTGTAGCCGACTCATTTGTAGTTCGCTTCTCATACTTCGGCTGCGGCAATGCCTGCTCTGCCGGGTGTTCCTCAGAAACGGTTGTTTGCGCCAGCAGCACCCGCAGCGTCTCTACTAATTCGGGCGTAAGTACAAGGCCAGGCGCGGACTGCTGTATCAACTCTGGCTGTGGTGTAGGGACTGGCTTTGTCATATGGACATGCCGCATAGCATGGGCAACAATGATAAGCACGATGGCGATTGATCGAATCCAGATAAGCACCTCAACGGGAATAAACACATGCACATAGGCGGTATCGAGCGTCAGGTTAAGAGTCTGCTGAACGCTTTCAATGTTGGAAACAATCGCCGCTGTGAATAAAAGGAGTACAGATAATAATCCATAGAGCCAGGTCTTTACCTTTTCGCCCTCCTGATAGTAGCGGAATGTGCGAATAACAGTGCCTGCGACGCTTGCATCGATGGCAATACACTGCGTCCATGCCCATACCCGCTGCATAAAGATGTTGTCGGTGAGTACCGCGCCTTTCGTCAAGACATTCGCCATACTCGCTATAAGTCCGAAGGCCAATAAAAGGACCGACAAACTCGATCCGAGTTCCAATATGTACAAGATACCCATGTCGAGTTTCTCGATACTGGTAAAGTGCTTCACCGGAACATATTCCTTTCCAGGTCACAGACAAGAGACAAACACAAAGCCAGGGGAATCATCCCCTGGCAGTTATTAAGCGGCTTTACCGAGGATTCTTTGCAGGAATGTCATGATAGGAGTAGGGTCAAAAGGGGTGTAAAATTCAGCATGTGCTTTTGAGAAAGAGCGTGCCTCGGGGCCTCACAAGGCGCATCGCCATTTCCAGGCCACTTGCCGAGCCTGTGCATTCGACGACGGCATCGACGCGGCGCTTGCCATGTCCTATCGCCTGCTCGACCTGCTCAAGCTGATAGGTCTCCACGCCGCGTTGTTCCGCCAGCGCAAGTTTCTCCGTATGTTTGCCCACCATCTTCACGGCACAGCCTGTTAAGGACAACACCTGAGCGGCAAGCTGGCCCATCTTACCATCCCCCAGCACAATCACATGATCGGTCGGACGAATATGGGCCTGTTCCAGCATCTCAAAATTGGCGGCCAGTGGTTCCACAAACACGGCCTCTTCATCACTCACGTTATCAGGTACGAGATGCAAGTTTTCAATTGGCAACGTCAAGTATTCGGCAAATGCGCCATTCCGTTTGAGGATACCTAGTGTTGTACGCTGGGGGCAATGTGTAGGCATATTCTGCGCACAATAAAAACAATCCGGGCTATGGCAGGCCGCATTGATTTCACCGACCACTCGTTTGTTCATAAGAAATATTGGCGATGAGGAGCCTGGACGTTCGTGTACGGCTTCCACAATGCCCACAAATTCGTGACCTGGGATGCCCTCGAACGCGAGATAGCCCCGAGTGATCTCCAGGTCGGTATTGCAGATACCGGCTTGCAGGACGCGAACGAGAGCCTCTCCCGGATTGAGCGATGGCTCTGGATGGTTCTTTTCAAATGAGAGCGTTGCGTTGCGAAAAACAAGTGCGCGCATAAGCATTATTTCCTTTACAGCAGCCATGAACAAGACCCTCTCGTATGTCATCCTGAGAGCAGCGAAGGATCTCCGGTGATGGCACGCGAATCATCCGGCACACGAGATCCTTCGCTGCTCTCAGGATGACATATGGAGGCAGGTCTGGAATGGCGAACTATTTATCATTTATCGTTTAGAAGTGTAGCACATGTTTCTCGTCTGGCCTTGCCTTTCCCTCTTCATACCTTTATACTGAATGGCATTATTAGAAAACCATCCGAAACAAATGGACAACATACATGAACGAATATGACCAGATCGCCTCATTTTATGATGCCGAACATGCCCGCTTCGCGGAAGATGTGGACTTATATTTGAATTTCGCAGAGGCGAGTGGGGGGCCGCTGCTTGAACTGGCGTGCGGCAGTGGGAGATTGCTGCTTCCGCTTGCCGAGGCGAGCTACGAAATAACCGGCGTCGATACTTCGACACAGATGCTAGAACGGGCAAAACAAATGCTGGAAGAAGCAGGTGTACTTTCGCGCTGCCGCCTGGTTCAACAGGATATGCGCAGTCTGCAACTGGGTAAAAAGTTCCACCTGGCCTTTGTCGCGCTTGGCTCGTTCGCGCACTTAGTAACACCGAAGGCACAGCAGCAGGCGCTGGCAGCTATTCGCGCGCATCTGGCAACCGGGGGCACGTTTATTCTCGATATCAGCAATGCTGACGTGCGTTATATGGAGCAGATGAGCGGGCAGGTGTTGCACCAGGGAACGTGGACACTCGAGGATGGCTCGCTACTCACGCACTTCGTCAGTCCGGCTTCGTCTACAACCAGCCATTTTCTGGAATTGACGCATTTCTATGACCAGCACCGGCAGGGTGAAGCAGTGCGGCGCACAGTAGTAACAACGCAACTCTATTTGTTTGAGCGCAGGGAGATGGAATTGTTACTGGAACAGGCGGGGTTCCACGTGAAAGATGTATATGGCGATTACGACCTCGGGCCGTATGAACGAGAAAGCCCGCGTATGATTTTTATAACAGAGGCTCGCTAATGCCATACTATTAAAAACCTGGCTCCAAATGTCATCCTGAGCGCCGCGAAGGATCTGAGGCTCCCACTGGCTCGACGCGACAAGCGCGAGATCCTTCGCGGCGCTCAGGATGACAGACAAGAGGGTCTTTTTCATGTCAAACCTGATAAGAATGGATGAATGATATGATGCAAGAAGCATTGCACGCCTGGAACCTTGCTCCGCCGGAAGCTAGAGCGCTTCAGAGAGAACTCTCGGAGCGCATCGTGCGCGAAGATCAGTTAGGTGAGGTGCATTCGATAGCGGGCGTAGATATGGCGATTAACGAGCAGAATCAGATGGCACGAGCGGCAGTCGTTCGGCTCTCTTTTCCCGAACTGGAAATACTCGAACGGCACGTATATGAGGAACCGGTGCGAATGGAGTACGTGCCAGGGCTACTCTCGTTTCGCGAAATTCCCTGCATTCTCGGCGCTTTTGCGCAGCTAAAGGAGCAGCCGGACCTGGTGATGGTCGATGGACAGGGCATTGCGCATCCACGTCGACTCGGTATCGCCTCGCACCTGGGTCTCTGGCTCGATCTGCCTACCATCGGCTGCGCCAAATCGATCCTTGTCGGACACCATACGCAGGTAGGCGAAGAGGTTGGCTCCTGGGTTCCCTTAAAGGATCATGGAGAAGTCATTGGTGCAGTGTTGCGTACCCGCGCCCGTGTCAAGCCCATGATTATCTCGCTGGGACATCGCATCAGCCTGGAAACAAGCATCCATTACGTGCTGGCCTGTTGCAAGGGCTATCGCCTGCCCGAGCCAACCCGGCAGGCCGACAAACTCTCCAAAGACAACGACTGGCGCGAACCGGAAGAGGTGCAGCAGGATAGCCTATGGGGATGAATTTCGATGTGTCAATATGATATTGATGGCCGCGCGGCTATCAACAGCTCGCCATGAAAAAGACCATCTCGCATGTCATCCTGAGCGCCGCGAAGGATCTCAGGTTCCACTGGCTCGACACAGCAAGCGAGAGATCCTTCGCGGCGCTCAGGATGACATGTGGAGGCAGATTTGTAATGGTATAGTGGCACAATCTTATTCTTCTTCCTGCCCGGTATACAATGGCGCGGTGAAATAGAACGTCGTGCCCTTGTTCAGTTGGGAGTCGAGGTTGATGACACCGCCATGCTGCTCAACGATCAATTTCGCGATGGCGAGGCCCAGACCATAGCCGCCCATTTTCGACTGCAAGTGATGATTCGACTGGTAGAAACGCTCGAACACATGTGGCTGGTCTTCCGGAGGAATGCCATAGCCCGTGTCCTCTACTGAAATCATCACGAAATGCTCGTTATAAGGCCGACAGCGTATGGTAACGGTACCGCCAGGGGGCGTATATTTGATGGCATTGGTAACAAGGTTATTGAGTACCTGTTTCATGCGCTGTGGGTCGGCATAGAGCAAAGGGGCAGGCGTTGGAACATCGCGGATCAATTCGACCGAGGCTTTGAGCGCTTGCGGTTTCAGTCCATTGAGTACCTGCCGGGTCAGGACATGGGCGTTCACTTTCTGCTTCTTGAGTTCAAACTGGCCCGAGTCGGAGCGGGTCATGAACAGGATATCTTCCACAATCGACATCAATTGCTGGACGCCCTCTTGCGCATAGCCCAGGTATAGCTTCTGCTCGGCGTTCAACTCACCCATATGCCCCTGCATCAGCAGGTCGATAAAGCCGTGAACCGAATTTAAAGGCGTGCGCAGCTCGTGGGAAACCATCGAGACAAAATTGGAGCGCACGCTATTGGCAACCTTGATGGCTGAGATATCTCGCCCTACAAAGACCGCGCCGCGTCCCTCTTCAACTTCAACAGGCGTGACACTGACCGCATATTCAACGGCCTGGTCAGGCTGCGCGCCCAGTACCACCTCTTCGTTCGTCACCTGCTGGTTGTATTCCATCACCCGCGTGCAGGGACAACTGGACGTACCGCATAAAGGCACGCCGTTCAAGTTGCTGCATCGCAACACCTGATTGCAGGGTAGGCCCAGCGTCGTATCCGGGTCCAGCGCCAGCTTTTCATAGGCGCTGGGGTTGCAATCAACCACCTGATACCGCGCATTTAAAACAATGATCGGATTCGCGGAATTCGTGAAAAGGGACTCGAGATAGCCGCGTGCGCCAGCTTTGCTCGTCTGCTCCTTCAACGCGGCGGCTTCATCACCACTTGCAGGAGTGTCATCTTGCAACGCAGTCTCATCCACAACTTCTTCGATCGTCCCTCCATGCAGTCGAGTGCGTTTGCGCATGTCTGCTTCCTACTTTCCTAAAAACTTGTATCCAATACCACGTACCGATGTGATGTGCTGTCGCCCATCGGCATCATCTCCCAACTTGACACGCAGCCTGCGAATGTAGACATCAACGATGTTACTGTTGCTTTCGTTATCGTTCCAGACCTCGGCGAGCAACTGGTTCCGTTCTACCACCTGCCCCTGCGAAGCCATTAAGATACGCAAAACGTGCATTTCTCTTGGCGTGAGCGTGATCGGCGCATGCCCTGGAATCATCACCTTCAGTTCGCTGGGAATCAGTTCCACCTGCCCGCAACGAATACTGTGATTGCCGACCAGGTTGTGTTTCTTATTGCGACGCAGGACCGCTTCCACCCGCGCCACCAGTTCCTGGTGATTAAAGGGCTTGCAAATATAGTCGTCAGCGCCGATTTTGAAACCCTGGAGCTTGGCTTCGATCCCATCCTGGGCGGTCATAAAAATAATTGGTGTATCGTATCCCTCTGCGCGCAGCTTGGACGCGAAATCGAAACCGTTTACATAGGGCATCATGACATCGATGATAAGCAAATCGGGTTCGCGTTTCGCAATCATCTGGAGCGCGCCGCGTGGGCTATCCGTCGTCTCGACCTCATACCCCGCCTTCGAGAGAACAAATTGCACCAGCGCATTCGCAAACTGGTCGTCGTCCACGACAAGAATGTACACGGCTCATCCCCTCTTTACTAAAGTAGTTATTGTTACCGTCCCTACCAACAAAACATCCTCTTACCTGTGGAGGTAAGTGTTCGCAGCACTGCCATTGAAATGACTCCCACACCTCTGCACCTCGTGAAAGGGGGGGACGCGAGGATACAGATTTTCATTCAAACTGGCAATGCCCTATTTCAGTTATGATAACATTAAAATGTTATCCTGTATCAAAGATACTGTCAAGCAGGAACGCATTAAGAAAGCGTAACGCGCATTTTCTCCAGGTAAACCATTAAAATGGCGATATCGGCTGGTGTGACACCCTCTACACGAGAAGCCTGTCCAATGGTGCGTGGGCGCGTGCGAGACAGTTTCTGGCGAGCCTGAGTGCGCAGGTGTGGAATCGCTTCATAATCGAGTGTCTCGGGAATGAGATACTCCTCCATACGACGGGCGCGATGCACCTGCTGTTCCTGCTTGCGCACATAACTTTCGTACTTGACCTGCAACTCGACCTCTTCGGCCACCTGGCTCTCCAGGTCTGGCAGAGCTGTACAATCTCCTCCCATTATAGGGGATGCCGCGCTACGATGAGCGGCTACAGCTTGAGATAACTGCGCGATATGGAAATAGCGCACCTCCGGTCGCCGCAGCAGTTCTCGCGCCGTCAGCATCTGTCCCAGAGGAAAGATGCCAAGCTCACTGGCGCATGCTTCGGCATGGCGCGAAGAGGTGAAAACCACCGAATCGAGTCGTTCAAGCGCCCGTTGAATAGCTTCCCGCTTCTGCACCACTCTGGCATAGCGCTCTTCATCGATCAGGCCAAAGCGGTAGCCATAATCGCTCAAGCGTAGATCAGCGCTATCAGGGCGCAGGAGCAATCTATATTCGGCCCGCGATGTATGCAGGCGATAGGGTTCGCTCATCGGGCGCGTCACAAGATCATCGATCAGCACACCGATATAGGCCTCGTGGCGGCCAAGCACAAAAGGAGCCTCATTCCGCGCATACAATGCGGCATTGATACCCGCCATGATGCCCTGCGCGGCGGCCTCCTCATAGCCAGAAGTGCCGTTGATCTGGCCTGCCAGGAAGAGGCCTTTTACCACCTTCACCTGCATCGACGGTGACAATTGATCCGGCGGCACGTAGTCATATTCGACCGCGTAGCCGACGCGCATCATCTCTGCCCGTTCCAGCGCTGGAATGCTGCGCAACATGGCAAGCTGCACATCTTCGGGTAAACTGGTGTTCATACCCTGCACATAGACCTCGCCTGTACGCCAGCCCTCTGGCTCCAGAAAGATTTGATGTCGCTCCTTATCAGCGAAACGCACGATCTTATCTTCAATCGAGGGGCAATAGCGCGGGCCGATGCCTTCGATAATGCCCGTGTAGAGCGGCGAACGGTGCAGGTTCCCGCGAATAAGCGCGTGCGTCTGCTCGTTGGTATGCACCAGATAACAGGGCAACTGCGGTCGCCATCCATGCAGGTCTTCGTCGGTGACGGGATAGATCGGATTCGGGCGACTGCCGGGAAGCTGCACGTCCTCGCGCGCGCTCAAGTCTTGCGAAAAGTAGAGCGGCACGCGACTGCCCGGCTGGGGAATGGTCTTGCTAAAATCAATGGTGCGGGCATCGATACGCGGCGGCGTGCCTGTCTTAAAGCGCCGCACCTCCAGCCCGAGAGCGCGCAGCGAATCAGAGATGCCAAGCGCGGGTCCTTCCCCTGCGCGTCCACCGGGGCGCGTCTTATCACCCACCACCAGGCGACCATTGATAAAGGTGCCGGTGGTCAAAATAATCGCGGGGGCGCGATACTCCCAGCCCTCGCTTGTCACCACCCCGCGCATCACCGGTCGGCCATCGGGTCCCGGCTCGCTCAGCAGGCGCGCAATGGTGGCCTGTTTGAGTTCGAGATTGGGCTGGCCCTCCAGCACGAATTTCATGGCAAGCCGGTACGCCTGCTTGTCGCACTGGGCACGCAAGGCCTGCACTGCGGGTCCTTTACTGGTGTTGAGCAGGCGAATCTGGATAAAGGTGCGATCAGTATTGCGTCCGATCTCACCACCGAGTGCGTCTATCTCCTTGATGAGATGCCCTTTGGCTGGCCCTCCCATCGATGGATTGCAGGGCATGAGAGCGACACTATCGAGATTCATTGTTAATAGCAGCGTCTTGCGACCCATGCGCGCACAGGCAAGCGCGGCCTCACAGCCAGCATGCCCCGCGCCTACCACGATCACCTCGTAGCTTCCCCGTAGTAGCTGTTCTGGTGGAAGCGCCTCCCGCGCCAATTCGTTGCTCATGAGATTCCCTATTTAACTGACTGCTTCTCTGAAGAAAAGTTCATACATTTACCCAGACGTATTATCACTCAGAAGTGTGCAAACGTCAATACAATTAAGAGAATGTGTCTATGAATTTGTTATGCGAAACGTTTCTTTGGACAGAAAAACGATTTGAAAATCGATGGAACGCTTCTATCCATATTGAAATATTGACGAGTTATTGATAAACTGTTATCATGAAACCCAACAAGAGCAACCAGGTATCTATGTAAGCAGCAGGGCGGGAAACATGCAAGAAAAGCAGACCTGGCGAACCTTTCTCAGCAAATGCATCCAGACTCCCTCCGAAAAACGACGGATTGCCAGTGAACTTGGCGTTTCAGCCATTACTTTGACTCGTTGGGCGGCTCATATTTCCGATCCACGCCCGCAAAACCTGCGCCAGCTTTTGAACATCTTCCCGGAACACCGGACTATGCTCCAAAACCTCATCGCTGAAGAATTTCCCGATGTTGTGCAATTCGTCCCGAACAACCCGCCAGAGGAAATAGCCGAAAAAATTCCAGTCTCCCTCTACGAGAGCGTTATTCATACCTACATTACCACACAGCGCAAGCAGTTGTTTCTCGCCATTAGCGATTTGATTTTACAGGAAGCGCTGCGCCAGCTTGATCCAAATGAAGAAGGTATGCAGATCACGCTGGCAAAATTTGTTCCCCCGCGTGGCACAAATCAGGTACGGAGCATGCGCGAGATGGTGGGACGAGGCACTATTGCCGGAAGCAGGGCTTTAGAACAACCCTTTTTGTTTTTAGGTGTAGAGTCTCTGGCCGGTTACGCGGTAAGCGCGGGACGCCTGCTTTCGGTTCAGGATAAGGCGGACCGGCAGAATCGCTATCCCGGCCAGTGGGCAGAGTGGGAAGAGAGCGCGGTCGCCTGCCCCATTATGCGAGAAGGACTGATTGCTGGCTGTTTAATTACCTCAAGTGGGAAACCAGGTCACTTCTCGCTCACGCGCGAACACCTGGTACAAAGCTACGCCGAGCTAGCAGCACTGGCGTTTGAATGGGAAGATTTTTACGCGCCACAGGATATTCGTCTCGGTTTGATGCCGCCACAAGAGCAACAGGCTCGCTACATCACAAACCTGCGCAATCGCATCATTAACACGATGAAAGAGGCGAATCGCAAGCAACAACTTATTACGATCACCCAGGCGGAGATTCTTGTATCGCAGGACCTGGAAGAAGAACTGTTGCAACTTCCACAGCAACTCAATGAAGAGTTATAGGCTTACTTGGGAACCGCAAAGATAACGACAAAAATCAGCAGGTGCATGAGGACCAGAATGACAAGGAACCACTTGAACCAGGTAAATTCACGCTGAAACTGCTCTTGTTCGCTAAGCTGGGGGCGCATAGTTATAGCGAGAGGCGAACGTTCCGCCGCCACAAGCCCCACCGCCACGCGCAGACGGGCAGGCGAACGAACAGGGGAACGGCGCATCTCCACCTGTAGCATCTCATAACAGGGCGGGCATATGATCCATTCCTGGCGCGGCTCCGGCGCACCAACCGGCTCTTTGACCGTAGTCGGACGTCGCCAGATAACATTCATACAAATAGAACAACGCACCGGTTTATACCAACGCCCTCTCTGTCCTATTTCTCGCTCTGTGAGCATTTCATCATTGGCAGGTGGCATTATTTCGCTCGCAGTCTCTCCAGGCAGGCCTTCCCGGAGGGTGGAGTATGCTAGTATCTCGCGCTATATTCTGTTATCCAGTAGCAATATTGTATCATATCGAGCTGGATTCTTACGCAGTGTGTTATTCACAATATTACATGTAACATATAAGTCCGCTCACTACAACAACTTTTTCAGCAATATACTTGGGAGAGATGGAAAAACGTGTGAGAAAAGAACGTCGAATCTCAAGTCGAATCTGAAAAGGAAAGCGCTATGGCTACTCGACAACGTTTTTACTGGTTACTCACGGGAGGACTCGTTAGCTTCGGCTTCCTGGGAATCTTGAGTATAGGATTGCCATTCCTGCTTGTAGGCATCGGAATGCTCATATACGCGATCATTCGCGGAAGATTCAACGGATTCTGGGCATTCCTGGTTGGTTTCGGCGCGCTTCCAGCTCTTATTCTGGCCATCCAATTCGTGATGTCTCCGTTGCCTACCTGCACAGTTACGCCAACAGGAATATCATATCAGTCTTCCCAGTCCTCGCCCGGCACGACTGGCGGCTGCTATCCCCCTGGTTATTACACAATGGTAATCTTCTTCGGCGTTATCGCATTGTTGGGCATAATCTGGCCGCTTCTAACGGGCTTTTTTCGACGCTTTCATTCATAAGGACACAAAGAAACTCATACCTTTTTCTGTATCCCCTCTGAAGCGTTTGAAAAATCTGACACCAGGAGCCTCTCTAGAAATTTTTCCCCTGAATCCTTGCCCGCATTGCCAATTATTTCCCCATAATTCCGCCATGATCTCCCGGTTTGCTGGAATGTGGCGGATTGATGAGGAGAGTTATTCCGCCCTCCTCTTGCAGTCAGGAGTTGTTGCTTGCAGTTGAGAATCCTTCTGTAATCCACTATTTTCCCTCATAAATCCTCCATCTATGTAAGAATCCCGCCAAAAATCCCGCCATAGCTAACAAGAATCCCGCCAAAAATCCCGCCATAGCTAACAAGAATCCCGCCATGTATGTTACAATGGTTCTCAATAGATGGTGAAGGGGGCTGTATTTATGGCTACATTGACCGAACGTGAACTTCGTCGTCTCATCAAAGGGGGTGAGACAAACACCGTTGAATTGAAACTGGCCTCGCCCCGTCCTAATGAAATGGCTGAGCGGTTGTGTGGTATGGCGAACGCGCAGGGCGGTTTTATCATTATCGGCATCGAGGATGCAACTCTTCGCGCTGTCGGAGTTCCTCAGAACCGCCTCGCACTCACCATAGATGTAATACTGCGGGCGGCCCGGCAGATTCAACCCACCCTGCTGCTTGAGCCTCCCGAGCCGGAAATTTACTCGCTGGATGGGAAGCAGGTAGTTGTTGCCCGCGTGCCGCCAAATAATGGCCCGCTCTATCAGGCAAGCGGTGTGTGCTGGATACGTCGCGGTACTTATACGCTTCCGTTAAGCGTTCCAGAAATGATAGAACTCGTCAACAACCGGGGGCTGACACGCTGGGAATTGCAGCCTGCACGTAAGGCAGCCATGAACGATATCGACCAGAAAAAGGTAGAGCATTATCTAAGCCATCGCTCCAGCAGAAGTCATCAGGACGGCCGCTTCGACGCTCTGGAAGAAGTTTTGATGGGTATGGATTGCGCCACCATCGTTGCTAATGGCCAGATGGTTCCGACGAATGCGGGCATCCTCTTTTTCGGCTCTGACCCCCAACTACACATACCACAGAGCGAGGTAGTATGCGTGTTGTTCGGGGACGAACATGGTGTCGGTGGCTACCTTGACCGCAAAATCATCACGGGAACTGTCCAGGAACTAATCGATGAGACAGAGGTATTTCTCAAGAAGCACATTGCAGTTGGTGGCAGAATCGAGGGCTGGAAACGGGTTGACTACCCTGAATACGCGATTGAGGCGCTGCGTGAGGCGGTCGTTAACGCCGTTATCCATCGTGACTACACGAGGATAGGTGAAAGCATTCGCGTCTTCTACTACACTGACCGCATTGAAATCCACAATCCAGGCCTCTTGCTCCCCGGCATTACTGTTGAGCAGTTGGAACGGGGCGAAGCTCCCTCACGCCTGCGCAATCAGGTACTGGCGAACTTGCTACGAGACGTCCCGGGCTACATGGAGCGCATCGGGAGTGGAGTCAAGCTGATGCTTCGCGAGACTCGACGGCTAGGACTTCCCGCGCCCCAGTTTCGTGAGATGAGCGAGGTTGTCGTCACTTTTCGTAAGGCGCTCACTTCGCCTGCTCTTCAAGCGGGACGAGACTCGCCCAAAGAGCATGAGGCGCAGCCGACACTCTTCGATGACATGCCTTTGCTGGGAAATGCGCCGCTTATCAGCAGCGAAGAGGAGCGTAGACAGGTTCTGGCGATGCGCTATGTCCAGGAACATGGGGTAATCACCAACCGGGAGTATAGAGCCTTGACGGGGGTATCAGAAAATACTGCACTCAGAGACCTGGAAGAACTAGTCGCAAAAGGCATTCTCAAGAAAACTGGAAAGACACGCGGCCGCGAGTACAGGCTACCATGAATTGCTATCAAGGTTGGCTGTAAATCGTCGGTCCCCATGCCGGAGAAGCTTTTTCCGACATGGGGACTTTACGAAAATGACCAAAAAAAGAAGTCCCCGAAACGGAGACTGCTTATACTGGATGCGCCTTAGAAGCGCTTTAGGAGAGAATAGGGCGGGAGGGAATCGAACCCTCACGGACTCACCGTCCCGGAGATTTTAAGTCTCCTGCGTCTACCATTTCGCCACCGCCCCAGGTGTAGAGGCGTTTCAGCCGATTTCAGGCGATTGTGTTTTTGGAAAAGTCTCCTGCGTCTATCCCTGAATCTTCGACGTTACAGCCAGGTAAAAAGTAGAGCTCGTTGTGCGAGCATATTAACATGTTGCGGGTTATTCGTCAATAACGAAATGATGGGAGGGTTCCACCAACTATGGGGTGCTAAAACCAGGGCGACCGCAAGGGTCGCCCCTACCGATGCGGATGGTAGGGGCGACCCTTGCGGTCGCCCTGGCACCCCATAATTGGTGGAACTATGATGGGAGCCGATCCTCTTTATGCCATTTGCAGCTTGCGTGCCTTCCGTTGCGCGAACCAGTCAGTTGCCCAACGATAGAGGAAAATGAAAATAAAGAGCAGCAGCATACCTTCGAGATAGCCGCCCAGGACGTCGAAAAGCCAGTGTTCGCCCTCTAAGATGCGCGAGAAGCCGATGCTGAAAATATCGTACACGGCATAGAGTTGCAACGGGATCAGCAGCCAGCGATAACGCCATTCGCGCACACCCCGCGTAAAGCTCAGGTAGAGCAAGAAGCCATAATAGGCGATGTCATGCTCGGTATGACCGGAAGGAAAGCTGGGGAAAGGGACAAGATCATGCACGTGAATTGGCCCTTCGGAAGGCGTTGGGCGAGGTCGCGCCACAAGATCATCGATACCCACATTCACGGCTGAGGATGCAACGACACAGAGTGCCAGGAATCCGGCAGAAAGGAACCAGAGCGCGGCTGGCTTCTGCCGGTGCCGTTTCACAAAGCCGACGATGAGCATGCCAAAGAACCAGACCGCCAACGCGATAGCCGATGGAATGGGCTGATTGACCGCACTTGGAAAATCAAAGATGGCGACTAACCAGGAAGGAAAATGTATACCTTGCAATGTTTCGGTGAGGGACAATTCAAAAGGATAGGGGCGTGGATGTCCATGCATGATGACGCAGGCAATAACAAATACTATTAAACCAACAACCCATAACACAGCCTCAACTGTGTGTCTTTTGCGAGCGCCTGAACGCTCCTCGCCACCTGCCGTTGTGGTGGTAGTCGGCGGCTGCATGCCCTTTTCATAGGTTCGGGTATTCATTGTTGTCCCTCTACTCTGCTGATTGGTTGTAGTATACACGTTTTACAGTACAGGTTAGGAGACAATATTTATTCAACCTCAAACAGCCCAAAAGCCCCACTCTACACACACTAACGATTGTGTAATGTATACTCATTACAAAGAACATCTCGTTCATTTAAATAAATGAATTACTCTGCAATTACGGGAAAGACCGGGCTGTGATACGGGGAAACCCACCATCAATAACATACCCTCTATTTCCTATCTCAGGTTCATTCCAGGAAAGGACTGCAATGGCCGAATCGCACAAATACGCATATAACATCACCGGCGGCAAGCCTGTTGTGGGAGAGATACGCTGCCTGGGGGCAAAAAATTTTACGACGAAGGCGATGGTTGCGGCGCTGCTCGCCGATACGCCAACCATACTGACAAATGTTCCCCCCATTGGCGATGTCACCATTACAAAGGAAATGCTGACCTCTATCGGCGCGAAAGTGGAAACCATCGATAATGGAACGCTTTCGATTGACCCCTCGTCTATTGGCCGGTCGAGTGTGCCGACTCCACATTCGGGAAGCAATCGCATTCCCATATTACTACTGGGCGCGCTGCTGCACCGCTTCGAGCAGGTCTCGGTCCCTTTCATGGGAGGAGACCAGATCGGAAGGCGCAGTGTGGACTTTCACCTGCAAGCTATCCAGGCGTTAGGCGGCGAAGTTGAAATCACGGATGATGGCTTTGTTGCGTACCGCAATAAGAGGCTGAAAGGGGCACATATCAAACTGCCGTATCCAAGTGTGGGGGCGACCGAGACCTGCCTGTACCTGGGTGTGCTGGCTGAGGGGCGCACGACTATTTCTAATGCCGCCATCGAACCGGAAGTTTTTGAGTTGATTACCATGCTGCGAGCGATGGGCGCAATTATTTTTACCACGTCGGGTCGCGATATCCGCATCGAGGGAGTAAAGCAGCTCAACGGCGCGCATATGAAGGTGCTGGGAGATCGCATTGAGGCTGCTTCCTGGGCCTGCCTCGCCTGTGCCTCAAATGGAGATATTACAGTGCATGGCATTCGCCCCGAAACGCTCGGCAACTTCCTTTCATACTACCGGCAGGTCGGCGGCGGCTTTGAACTGACGGGGGCCAGCAGCATTCGCTTCTATCGAGCAGAGCCGCTCAAGCCCGCCATCATTGAAACCGATGTCTGGCCCGGCTTCTCCACCGATTGGCAACAACCATTCGCGATCCTGCTCTCACAGGCAAATGGTATCTCCATCATCCATGAAACAGTACACGAAAACCGCTTTGGCTATCTGAAAGCGCTGGACACGCTCGGCGCGAAGACGCAGCTTACAACGCACTGCCTGGGCGGCACCTACTGTCGCTATCGCGAATCGAACTTTGAACACAGCGCCATCATCATCGGACCAACACCCTTTACCGCCGTAGATCAAATCGCCACACCGGATTTACGAGCCGGGCTGGCCTACGTCATCGCCGCCGCCGTCGCGCGCGGCACCACGCAGGTTACGGGCGCAGAACTGGTCGAGCGTGGCTACGGAGATATCGTGCCCAGATTGGCTGCCATGAATCTCCAGATCGAGCGTGTAGCGTTATAATGGTGGGGAGAATGCCTGCGTTCAAAGAGGGAGGCGCGCGAATAGGAGACATCCGAGGAGAATGCGTTAAAGCGGGGGAAGCAGGCCCTTGTCTGAGGGTGAGCCTGATTAGGGAAGATGAAACTTAACAGGGGCCGCGTGGAAACATGGTTCTCTCCTTTTGCATTCTTCCAGCATTCGGCAATTGTAGGGACGCGATGAATCGCATCCATCTACCTCAATCGGCACGAGAAGCCGGACGCGATGAATCGCGTCCCTACAGGAGACATAACAATCGTTATTAGTATACCATGTTTTAAAAGGCAGCAGTCCTCAGCAGAAAAATGAAGAAATTGTCAGTTTTTCGCAAGATGTAGGAAAAACATCATGAGCATTCATTCATCTCCTGGTAGGCGTGATTCGTTAGAAAAAGCCTGTCAAGGGCGATGAGAGCGGCTGCCTGAAGTACTGTCCTCTTGCCTGTTTAGCTTCCTCGTGTTACACTTGCCTGCAAGAGATTACAACTTTTTTAGACACCGCTCGTATGTAGTATGAAAGATGTTTTTTTCTGTGTATGTAAACAGGCAGAAAACAATAACAAGCGGTGATTAAAATGGAATCAATAATAAACGCTTCTGGTTCACTGGGAGTTCTTGGTTCGTTGCCTACGCCTGCTCGCAAGACGCGGAGGCGCAGGATTTCCGGTTCACTGTCATCCGCAGGTATTTCAGGCCGGACTGCGGAAGAGGCGACGAGTACATCCAGTACCTATTCGCGAGGGGCAATTGTGGAGGCGCTAAGCGATGCAGAGCTTGTCGAGCTGGTGCTTGCTGGTGAGCAGGATGCCTTCGCAGCGCTCGTCGAGCGATATAAAGACGCGGTTCAAAATCTGGCGTACCGAATGCTGGGGAATGCGACAGAGGCCGAAGATGTTACGCAGGAAGTGTTTGTGCGCGCTTATACGCAACTAGCCACGTATAAACCAACGCACAAATTCAGTACCTGGCTGCTCTCTATCGCATCACACCTGGCAATAGACCAGTTGCGCCGCCGCCGCTTCCTGGCGCTGCCACTGGAAGATGTGCCATTCCTGGAATGGATCGCCGACCTGGGTGCAGGACCAGAGCAATCAGCCCTGACGGGGGAACAGCAGGACGAGATTCAGACGTACCTGCAAAAGCTGCCGAGCAAGTATCGCGCCGTGATCGTGCTGCGTTACTGGTATGATCTCTCATACGAAGAGATCGCCTCGGCGTTGAAACTGACACCCGCGCTGGTAAAAGCGCGTTTGCACCGCGCCCGCGAATTGCTGGCGCGCTATATCAAAGACAATAATCTCAACGAGGAGGAGCAGGTCAATGCGCTGCCGCGACGCTAGATTTCAATTAATCGCCCGTCGTGATACCGATGATCTCCAGCTAGATGACCCGAAGCTGACAGATCACCTGAAGCATTGTTCTGCCTGTCACACGTTTGAGCGGCGTCAACAGCGATTGGAAGCCTTAATGAAGACATCAACAACGCCTGCGCGTCCGAATATCTCGACCGAGCGTATTCTTCAGGCCGTCGAACGCCAGCGCCGTATCACACAACAATTGGAAGATTTGCGCGCGCAACAGCGAGAGAGACTGGCCTGGTTGGTGAAGGTCAGCCCAAAGGTGGCAATTGCCGCTTTGCTGCTGGTCAGTATGCTTTCGCTGGCGACTTTCGCGCTCATCATTTTGCAACCTGACCTGATAGTCACAATTCTCGCGTTGCTCAGCGGAGGAGTAGATATCCTGCTCTCCCTGGGCCAGTACATACAAGCAGGACTTGCGCTGGTCACTTCTGAAAGTTGGCTCTTATCGGGGGTGGCACTTGCTTTCGTGGTCATGATGGGAATGTGGCTTCGCCTGGTTCGTCCTCCGCAAGAGGCGTGACAGGCGAAGGTCATGGTCTTCTGACCATGATAGGGAGTACCAGTATGCCTAAAGCAGGTCGATTTTGCTGGCTCCTGTTGCTCATAACAGTGCTGGCGTTTATACAAATGGTAGGGAGTGGACTGCTTTCGACAACGGCTTTCGCAGCCGCTGAACAACCGGAAAGTAGCGGAGATACCTGTACCAGTACGAACCGGCTGCCTGCCTTCGGCGGCTCCATTACCGTTGGGACGAATGAAGTCAGATGCAGCGAACTGGTTGCTTTCGGTTCGCAGGTGGAAGTACAGGGAACAGTACAGGGCAATATTATCGCCTTTGGCAGTCATGTCGATATTCAGGGAGGTGTTCTCGGGGATATTACCTTGTTCGGTGGTTCGCTGCACCTGTATCATGGCTCCCTTGTCCGGGGCAATATTACGCTCTATGGAGCCAGTATTAGTAAGGATGTGGGCGCGCAAAGATACGGCGTGGAGAATGATCATCCAGCGCATGGCCCAACGTGGGGAGGTTTTCCTTTCTGGTTTATCTTCACCCTGGTGCCTCTCGGGTTATTATTCACCTGGTTGCTGCCTGAGCATGTGATGTTTGTGCGCGCAACGCTCTCTCACAAATTGCGTCGCAGCCTGATCGTAGGACTATTGACATTGGTACTGGCCCCGTTCGTTTTTGTGATCCTGTTGGCGTTGATTGTCTCTATTCCATTAGCTTTTATCCTTATTCTTGGTTTAGTGGCGGCATGGGCATTAGGAATAGTTGCGGCAGGCTGGAATATTGGTGAGTATGTTCTCAAGGCGCTTGGCGTGCATTATTCTACTCGCTACCTGCAAGTGGTAGTTGGACTGATTGCTATTGCACTGCTCGGTTCCCTACCTATGATTGGCTGGCTTGTCTGGCTGGGTGCAGGACTTGCCGGTATTGGAGCCGTGTTCCTCAGTCGTTTCGGAACGCGTCTGTTCATGCAACCGAGACAACCACTGACCATGTAAATATGCCTGTTCAATAGTGCCGGATGAGACGAATGTAACAAGAAGCAGGTGGACGCGATGAAGCGCGCCCCTACATTTATAAAATTTGTTGGAAAGATGTGACGGACACGGTTGATTCCCTTATCAAGTAAGTGGCCGTTGAGGTGAACATGAGCATAGACGTTGAATTAACTGATCTTGCTTACGGCGGAGATGCCGTAGGTCGTTATGAAGGACGTGTATTGTTTGTACCGGGCGGCATACCTGGCGAACGTGTGCGAGTAGAGATCGTTGAAGAACGACGCGGCCATGCCCGCGCTGAACTGCTTGAAATACTACGTCCCGCTCCTGAACGAGTCGAACCACAGTACCCGGAACTTACCGATTGTGGTTGTCAATGGCAGCATATCGCCTATCCGGCTCAGCTCACGTGGAAAGCCCATATTGTGCGTCAACTGCTGGTACGTATCGGCAAACAGCCTGATGTGCTTGTTCATCCCACGATTGGCATGCCTGGTGGCGTCTCTCCCTGGCATTATCGCAACATTGCGCTATTCTCTGTTGGCCCGGAGGGGGAAGTCGGCTTCAAACTGACCGAGAGCCACGAGGTGCAGGATCTGACTTCATGCGCACTGCTGCACCCGGCGCTGGATATGGTCTACCAGCGTATTCGCGCCAAACTGATCGACTATTTTGGAGACTCCTTACCTGAGATGATCCAGGGCTTCACCATCCGTGGCGCTATCGGCGCGGTCAGCGCCAACGGCACCAGCACTCAGGTCAAAGCAGTACCAACGCTGCTCAGCGTTCACGCCCGGCCTGGTTCCGTCATGGAGACGCCCCAGGAACTGGCGCAGGAATTGATGACGACCGCGCCAGGTATCGTTGGTGTGATTATCGAGCGCGTCGGCGGGCGTTTCGGACGGGTCGTCGCAGGGCAGGAATTTCTGACCGATATCGTCATGGGCCGCCGCTTCCGCATCTCATCCGACTCGTTTTTCCAGGTCAATATGATCCAAACCCCGGTGCTGGCGGAACGCGCCGTTGCCATGCTGGAGCCGAGCCGCTCAGATATTGTGCTGGATGGTTATAGCGGGGTGGGCCTGTTTTCGGCATTCCTGGCCGCCCGCGCTGCCCGCGTGATCGCCATCGAATCGCAGCCCAGCGCGGTAATGGATGCACGCGCAAATGCCACGCTCAACAACCAGAACAATATCACGGCCCTGGAAGGCACGTTGGAGCGGCTGCTCGGACAAATTTACTATCGCCGCGAACGCATTGACCTGGCGCTGGTTGATCCACCACGCGCCGGATGCCATCCCAAGGCTATTCAGGCACTGCTCTCCCTGGCCCCGCGCTCTATCGTCTATGTCTCATGCGACCCAAGCACGCTGGCGCGGGACATCGCCTCCCTCTGCGCTGGAGACCGCTATCGGCTGGTCTACGCGCAACCTATCGATATGTTCCCGCAGACCTACCATATCGAATGCATCGCTTTATTGACACGCAATAACCATGTAAGGTAGACAAGCAACGAGAAACCGGAAACCTCGCTGGAGTGAGTGAGAGGTCGAAAGCCACCCGCAAGGGGCTGGCTCTACAAGCGGATGGATATTGTAGAGCCAGCCCCTTGCGGGTGGCTTCCGGCTCATTTGCACGAAGCTTCCGGTCTTTTTTTGACCTGTTCTGGCTTCTACTTGCTCAGATACACCTCGATAACCGGCTTCTCTTCCGGCTTATCCGGGTTTATGTACATCATCGTACCAGGGAGCGGGTTTTGCGAGACTATACGGCCAGGCCCCAGGTGCGAACCTCCATCCTTCTCGCCGACCGGAATCACCTTCATGCCGAACTCGCTGGCGCGTTCTGTGGCGGTCCATAAATCAAGCGTTTGCAGATTGGGCACGCCCCGGTTCTGAATCTTCCTCTCCAGGACAGACACCACCGAACCAAACCAGTAATGCAGATTCTCCTTCTGGCTGTTCTTGTCCTTGATCTTGTCTACCTTCTCTTTGAAGCCCTTTAAGGCGTAGATGGTGTCCTGGTAATAGAAGGGATGATCGACAAAGGATAGTTTGATATCAGGGCTGCTGCCGGGCGTCTCAACGTAGACAGTGCCAACGTCCAGGGAAAAAGCCAGAGCATTGGGAATGATCACCCGGATGTCTCGAATATTCTTGTACTCTACCTCGTTGCGCACTTCGTAGAAGAAAATGAGTTTGCGCTCGATGTCGATAATACGTTTGCTCGTGAAAATAAACACGTCATCGACATAGTTAACGATGGTGAGCGCTATCCAGAACAACAAAATGACAAACCCGATAGCCGAGAATGTCAAAATGGCTGGCACGTAGAGCGTGAAAATCACAGACGCGAGCAGGAGTAGCACCGGAATGGCCAGGCGTAATGCAAGCAGATAGCGGGAACGCTGCACATACATCACCGTCTGCTCATCGCCGGAATAACGCACTTCACATTTGATCCGCAAGGGGCCGCCAAAGGTACGCATAGGGCCGCGTAAGCGATGCGGCGAATGATAGTGCCTGTATTTCTCATCTGGATCAGGCAATTTAGGAACTTCGTCCCCCTTAGCCAGCTTCTCTAAAACCTCGGCCAGCTCGGGGTCTCGCACAGGGGGCGGTTTGGGAGCAGGCTTCTTGTTGGCTTTAAATTTATCAGAAATGTCCTGAAGAGCATCGCGCACTTTTTTAGGGTTGGGCACATCCTTGAGTACCACCTGCCCGCCAGTGATATAGATATGGACGGTACCATATCCCAACAAGATTTGCAGGGCATTCTCCTGGTCAATGGCAATCTGCATCACCTTGTCAATTCCGGTCTCCTGACGTTTTGGACTCAAAAAACCTTTCCAGGTGATGATGCGCTTATTGGTGATAATGATGGTCTCCAACCACCAGAGTACGAAATCTTTATAGAGGAAGTACACCGAAGTAACCAGGGTGGCAAGGCCAAAGACCAGTTCCAAAAACCCCCAGGCAAACCCAATCTGCGGGTATCGGGTGTGTAACCCGAACGTCACAAACAGGAGTATCAGCGAAGCTACGGCCGGAAGAGCGGGTCTGAGCAGGAACAATTTATGCCTGCGCACCACCATTCTCACAACTTCATCCGGCTCCTGCCCTTTGAACTCATAATGTCTTTTTTTGCCCTTGCCCCGGCGGCGCAAATGGATGAAACCGCCATGAACACGCCTGGGAACCCACGGATCTGGTTTCTGCTGGGGTGCAGCTTTGCTCATCAATGATCACCTCAACCAGCTAGCTATGTGTCGGCTCTCTTTATTTATTTCTTGGGCGCGCCGCCCTTTTTTACGCTAGACGCAATCAGACCGGCTACAACGGCAACGACAACCACTACGAAAATGACCAGCATGTAGTTGCCGATGAGATTCTGATTCGGCGTATTTATTCCCACAGTGATAATGGGAGCTTTGGAAAAGGTCGATGTGATGTAATTGATCAGGGCATAGCCGGTGATAACTCCCGGCACAATACCGAGAAAACGATCTGCGGGCGTAGCTGCGCTCTGCTTGGCAGGGACGGCTCTGTTACTGATAAGGTATCCCGCTGCGACAATTACCACAAACGTGAGCAGTGTGGTGGCGAAAATCATAAAAGCGCTGGGTGGAGCGCTCTGCGCTTTCGCGGAACCTGGACCGCCAAACATGTCCTGAATAGCAATGGGCAGGCGCACAAACAGGAACTGCGCCAGGTTATACCCGCCATTTAAGTAAAGAAATAGCACACCTGCCAGCACAAAGCCGAGCGAGATGACTTCACGCCTCCAGCCGCGTACAAAGCCAAGCAGCCCAAACGCCAGAATAGTGATGAAAAAGCATTGTGGGGCTGTCAATAACAATGCCATATGGTCCTGCCTCCCTTTCCTTAGAGAACTCTAGAAAACGTCTGGATACCATCGACATGGGGAGCCAGGCGATACATGCCCTCTAAGGAAATACGATTACGCATTATGCTCTCTGCAACCTCTATTGCCTTAATGATACCACAGGTCGCAAATAAAACCTAGAGTATTTCAGCCGAATTTGTTTAGTTGTTCCATGTTAGCCCAGTATATACTTTTTCTTTTCAGCGTGCAAAATCCAACTTTTGTTCCTAGAACATATGTATCGAACGCTAAAATATGCTATAATATAAGAAGCGGTAGGCTCGAATGATGTGGAATTCTCCTCACTTAAGCGCTCCACTCGATCTCGACTCCGGGCTTTTTATGATTTTTTCTTTTTGAGGATAGTATATGGAACTTGGGAATATTAAGACTGTCGATATTGTCAATGAGCTAACGGGAGCATATCTTGACTACTCGATGAGTGTCATTGTAAGCCGGGCGCTGCCGGATGTGCGTGATGGCCTCAAGCCAGTCCATCGGCGTGTGTTATACGCGATGGATCAGATGGGCCTGCAATCAAACAAAGCCTTCCGCAAATGCGCAGGTACAGTTGGCGAGGTGCTGAAAAGTTATCACCCACACGGTGACGCGGCAGTCTACGACTCGCTGGTACGCATGGCACAGCCCTGGGCAATGCGCTATCCTCTGGTGCTGGGACAGGGCAACTTCGGTTCGCAGGACGATGACCCTGCAGCCGCAATGAGGTATACTGAAGCCAAGCTAGCGGCGATTGCCGACGAATTGCTGCGCGATATCGACAAAGATACGGTCGATTTCAAGCCCAACTACGATAACCAGACTGAGGAACCGACGGTGCTACCTGCGCGGCTGCCCAATCTGCTGCTCAACGGCTCGACGGGTATCGCGGTTGGCATGGCAACCAATATTCCCCCGCACAACCTCAACGAGGTCTGTGATGGTATTCAATACCTGATCGACCATCCCGATGCCACTACTGAAGATCTCGCTCGTATCGTGCGCGGCCCGGACTTCCCAACCGGGGGCATCATCCAGGGGCGTGAAGGCATTCGCAACACCTACGCCAATGGACGTGGCCGCGTGGTGGTACGCGCCCGTACCAAATATGAAGAGAGCGAGCGAGGGCGCATCAGCATTATCGTCACCGAACTACCTTATCAGGTAAATAAAGCAGAACTGGTCAAGAAAATTGCCGAACTCTCTCGCGATAAGAAGATCGATGGCATCTCCGAAATCCGCGACGAGTCCGACCGCCAGGGTATGCGCATCTTGATCGAACTGAAGCGTGATGCCTCGCCCGAGAGCGTGCTGAACCAGCTCTACAAATACACGGCCATGCAGAGCGCCTTCAACGCCAACATGCTGGCGCTGGTAGACCAGCAGCCGCGCATCCTGACGCTGAAAGCTTTCTTGCAGCACTACATCAACCATCGTGAGATCGTGCTGACACGCCGCACGCGCTATGAACTGGCGAAGGCTGAGGCCCGCAAGCACATCTTAGAGGGCTTGAAGATCGCGCTCGACAACCTGGACGCGGTTATTCATACCATCCGCGAGTCGGCTTCCTCGGACGCCGCTCTGGTCAATTTGATGCAGCAGTTCTCGCTTTCGGAAGAACAGGGCAAAGCTATTCTGGATATGCGCCTCGCTCGACTGGCGGCATTGGAACGCAGCAAAGTCGAGGAAGAACTGCGCGAAGTCCTGAAGAACATCGCCTACTACCAGATGCTGCTCTCCGACATCAACGAGATTCGCAAGCTCATCAAAGAAGACCTGAAGGAACTCAAGGAAAAGTATGGCGACGAGCGGCGCACCGATATTCACGAGTCCGAAGCCATCGAATTCAAGGACGAGGATCTGATTCGCAACGAAGAGGTGGTGGTGACGCTGACCGAGAAGGGCTATATTAAACGCCTGCCATCCAGCACCTACCGGGCACAGCGGCGTGGCGGGCGTGGCATTACCGGTATGAGCACGCGCGAGGATGACACAGTACGGCACCTGCTGGTGGCGCACAGCCATGACAGCCTGCTGTTCTTCACCAACCGGGGCCGCGTCTACCAGTTGCGTGTTTACGAACTGCCCGATACCGGTCGTACCGCCAAAGGCGAGCATATCATCAACCTGATCTCCATCGATCAAAAGGAGCGCGTCACGGCCATCGTCTACGTGCCGAAGGGCGTCAGCCGCGATTATATGATCGTCGCCACGCGCAAGGGCGAGGTCAAGAAGACGGCGATGGACGAATTTGAGGTAGTGCGCCGCAACGGTTTGATTGCGATGGACCTGGAAGAGGATGACGAACTGATCGGAGCCAAACTCGCCCGCGCCGAGGACGATGTGCTGTTGATTACCGCTCAAGGAAAAGCCATCCGCTTCAGCGTTGAAGAACTGCGCACCGCTTCACGCATGAGCGGCGGCGTGCGCGGTATTCGCCTGGCCCCTGGCGACAGCGTGGTTTCGCTCAACCTTGCCCCACAGGGAAGCGAGTTGCTGGTTGTCATGGAAAACGGCTTTGGCAAGCGCACCCCTATCGAGGAATACCCGCGTCACGGTCGCGGCGGCGGCGGTGTAATAACGGCCAAAGTTACCGACAAAACGGGACTGGTCGCGGCGGCCCGTGTCATCACCGAAAACGACAGCGACCTGATGATTATCTCGGCAGGCGGCGTCGTTATTCGCACCGATGTCAACTCCATTCGCCGCGCCGGACGCGATACGCAGGGCGTAAGCGTCATGAATCTCGGCGAGGGCGATAAGGTCGTCGCCGTTGCCACTACCAACGGCAAGAAGATGGACGCCCGCAACGGCAATGGGGATGAGGAAGAGGCGAACGGCGAGCCTGAGGTGAACAGCGAAGAAGACAATGGCGGGGAAACCTCTGTAGAAGAGGCCCCCTCCGAGGCCGAATAATTACAGGTTAAATGGATGTAGGGACGTGATTTATCGCGTCCTGCATCGGTAGGCGAGGGGGCAGGACGCGATAAATCACGTCCCTACATCCATTTTTTATCCCGTAATCTCCCACAACCCATTCAGATTATTGCCCGGCGCGTTGCTGCCTGCTCCAGCATAAATGAAAGCCTCCTGATCTTTTGCATCCCAGACCATTGCGGAGGCGGTGATGCCAGGAATGATGTTCTGGTTATCGCTGTTCAAAGGCGTTACCAGATCCCAGGTGTTCTGTTTAGGATCATAGGCCCAGAGACCATAGTATGGGGTTGTGTTATTGGTCGGCTGCCAGCCGCCAATCATCAGCAGCACGTTATCCTTGCTATTCCAGACACCTATAGCCTGCTGGCGAATCTTGGGGTTGCTCGCGCTGGCAGGGGTAATGGTCTGCCAGCCTGTAGCAGAGCTATAGAAATAGAAATCGTCATGCTGCGCGCCGCTTGCGTCCAGGCCGCCGAAGACGAACAACTTGCCATCGGTCGCGTCCCAGGTCAGCATTTGAAAAGCGCGCGGCCCGGTTGGTGGGGGAACCAGCCGTTGCCAGTTGCCATTATTTCCAGGTGTATAGGCCCAGAAATCCCCGATTGGACCGTACTTGTCTTCCCCGCCAAGCAGGAGCATCTGGCTGCCATTCCATACCGCATTGGTGAGACGCGGCCCCGGTCCATTATTACTGCACGCCAGCGCCTTCCATGTATTCTGAGCGGGCGAATACGACCAGAGATCGCCGAAAAAGTGGTTATTCGCACCCGCACCGCCATAAAGCAAGATTTGTCGATCGGCATCATCCCAGACCATCGCTGCGTTCATGCGGGCGGCAGGCCGACTGCTGTTCGCGCATGGCGTGGTAGAGCCATCGGATGGGAAAAGGTTCGTCCATTGACCAGCAGCGGGATCGAATTGCCACAGGTCATTAAGCAGGTTGCCGGAATTGTCGATGCCGCCGAAGACAAAGATCAGATCGTCCTGCGAATCCCAGACCATGCTATGGCCTGAGCGCGCAATCGTGGGAGCCGAGGGAGAGGTAATTTGCTGGGCCGAGAACGTAAGGGGAGTCGGTGTCGGCGTCGGCGTGTTTGGCACCGAGGGCGTTACGGACGAGTTCGAATATACTTTCAAGGTGAATTCGAACGAGGTCAGGTAGCTCTGTTCCACCTGATTCGCCAGTTGTCCATTAATGATGACTTTGGTAATCAAGGTAATCGACGACGGCAAATTGGGCGGGATTGTGGCCGTCACTTTCAAGCTTTCAGACTTGCCGTGTGGAACCGTGTCCTGATCTGGCGTCACCCTCAACCAGGTGTTGTCTCCATATGAAAGCGACCAGGAGAAATCCTGCGCGCTTTTATTGGTGATGGTGAGCGTCTGCGAAGCCGGATGCAGTCCCGATGCATCATAGACAAAGCTATTACCACTCACCTTTACGCCTATCTCGCTGAGTCCGGTCTGCACCGTCAATCTCACTGTAATAACCTGTGGAATCACATACTGTCCCGTAACTTGCAACTCGGTCGAATCGACTCCGTTTGGCAGATTATTGGCATTGGTGATAATGGTAATCAGCGTAGAAGCGCCGGGCGCAAGATCGCCCGACGCAGGCTTATACGTTAACCAGGTCGCGCTGCCCAGTATATGCCAGGAAAGCGGGGCCGTTCCCGGATTCGAGAGGCGCACACTCTGCGAGTCGCTATTGGTTATATCGACCTCGTTCGTGCTGAGACGCAGAGCAGGGCAAACGCCCATTAAGCATGGCCTTACGATGCGGATAGCTCCAAACAGGCTGCCAGTTAGAAGTATTAAGATGAGCAAGCCGAGGAGCAATATGCGCCCGCTACGTTTCTTTTCGGGTGGGCGCAGCTTCGCTTCCGGCGGCTCCCATACATCTTTTGTCGCGGGCGCAGCGTTCTCAAGCACCTGAACAGCCTTACCGGCGGGGTCTCGCGTTTTTACTAAGGTCGCTGGCTCCTCTCGCGTCAGGCGATGCAGGGTGGGAGCATCGGCAAGCTCAAGGTCCCGCGCCGCCAGTTGAGCGGTGTGCTGCTGACCCTCGACACCGGTCTGGGCGCTCGCTGCGCTCTCTACGGCATCCTGATATGCGCGAGCGAAAGCCAGCATATCTTCATAGCGCTCGGATGGCTCTTTCGCCAGAGCGCGCTGAATCACCGCTTCGACCTGTTGTGATACCAGTGGATTGAATTCGCGCAGTGGCGGCGGCGGCGTTTGCAGGTGTCCATGCATGATGGAGTACAGGTTGCCGATGAAGGGCAGGCGGCCCGTGAGCAACTGGTAGCAGGTGACGGCCAGCGCGTATTGATCGCTGGCCGGGCGCGGCTGCTCGAACCATTGTTCCGGCGCAGTATAGGCAGGCGTGCCCACGTAGCAATGCAGCGAGGCATGAGTGTAGCCATCCAGAATTGCCGAAACACCAAAGTCGGCCAGCAGTAGACGGTCTTCGCCATCGAGCAGCAGGTTGGCCGGTTTCACATCCAGGTGAATCAGGTTATGTGTGTGCGCGTAGTATAGCGCCTCAGCCGCGCTTTTCACGTAGGGAAGCAACTGTTGCGGCGTCAGCAACTGTCCTTCATATGTAGCAGGCTCCGCATCGCTCTGCTCAGGAGAGGCTTCGACATCACTCTCCAGTGTTTCCTGTTCCACACCAGAAATTGTCGGGAGTTCTTGCTCCTGCTCGCTGACGACTTCTAGATCATGGATGCTGCGCGTGCGATAGGCATCCTCATCGTCGGCAAGTTCACCCTTATCTTCGGGACTGGGAATATCCGCTTCAAGTGTCAGAGCATCTTCAATAACTGGCTCTTGCTGCTCGCTCGGCTCATCTGAACGAGCATCCTCTTCCTCAGCCTTCTCATCTCGTTCCTCTTGATCTTCTGAAGGAGAGATGTTGGCTTGCTCTGCATTCCGAGAGGCATCAGCTTCAAGGGTTGCCAGGGCGGCGAGTTCTTTCGTCGCCTCGATCTCTTCTTTAGGGGGTCGGCTGGTCGGTAAAATAGAGAGGTCCTGGGGAGTGGTCTGGCAATACTTCTGAAGCGAGCCATGCGCGGCGTATTTCATGACGAGATATGAGCGGCCATCTTCCAGCATGCCCACGCGCAACACTGGCAAAATATTTGGATGATCCAGGGCCGCGATAGTACCGACTTCACGCGCAAATGCTTCAGCCGATTGCCCGTCACTCACCCGGTCCAGCGACATCACCTTAATAGCTACCCGGCGATTTAAGGGCGGCAGTTGTTGGGCCTCGTAGACATCGCCAAACGCGCCCGAGCCAATCCAGCCAGTCACGCGGCAATCGCCCAGGATGGCTCCCGCTAAAAGATACTTGCAAAACTGGCAGGTAACCTGCCTGTGCGCGACCGCAACTCCGGCTATAGCTTCTGACGAGCCAGCTTCCGCTTCCAGAGAGGAATCGACTACTTCCCTATTCTCATGCGATTTTCTCGGATTCAAACACTGCGCCATACTTCCTCTGCACACGGCACCCCAATGAGGATTAGCCGCCCCCTGTCTGTTTTTTGTTCCCATCAACACACCATGAGGCAATCACAGGCATCATAACATGAAGTTATGCACGAAAAATGTTGAATAGTTCACAATTTGCCCCATACCCCATCATTACAGACGTTTAAGCTGGGCAATTCATTGCAGAAGTTGTACTATTTACTCGTCTGAGGAAGGTATTTTGGTGGTGGCGATTCGCACCGGTTGCCCCTCGCGGATAGCGCGTGCTGCCGTTCGATCTTTCTGCGCCTCTAAGCGGATCAGGGGAAATGGACGCCGGAATTGCTGCTTAAATTGCTCCGCCTTCTCATCCGAATTTTTGGCCCGCTGCTCGTAGGCATACGCCAGTATTTCGCGCTTCTCTTCGTCTGACCGCTCAATCAACAGCAGATAAGCCAGCACGAAATCCGGCTTGCCCTGCTCCGCATACGAACGGGCCAGTTCCAGCCCATCTTTCCCCAATTCAAGCTGCTGGCGCGCGCGTTCTATAAACACATCCTTTATGAGGGATGAATAAAGGTCTTTGAATGATTCTGGCACTGTCTATACCTCGTTTACTTATTCTTGCCTACCGTTTCTATCCTAGCACACGAGGCAAGCTCAAACATCCTCTAACACTCCACCTCAGAATCTGCTATAATAGCGTGGCAATACACGTGGAGGGGTTTTTATTATGCCTGAACAATATAAGGCCCTGCAAGGGTTTAAGGATATCCTGCCGGAAGACTGGCGCTACTGCAATATGATCGAGCGTGTGGCGATGGAAGTGGCGGAAGTCTACGGCTATAAGCGCATCGAGACGCCGACCCTCGAGGAAACGGCGGTCTTTTTACGCACCTCTGGCGAGGGAACGGACATCGTCGAGAAAGAGATGTACAGCTTTGACGACCGGCCTGACAAGGAGGGCAAAAGCACCAGCCTGACGCTGCGTCCCGAAGGAACGGCGGGCGTGGTGCGCGCCTACCTGGAGCATGGCATGGCAAAGCTTGCGCAGCCGGTCAAGCTCTATTACCTGGGCGAGTCCATGTTTCGCCACGACAAGCCGCAGGCCGGGCGCGTGCGCGAACATCGCCAGTTCGGCTGTGAGGCCCTGGGCGAGAGCGACCCGGCCATTGACGCCGAGATGATCGGCTTGCTGTACCAGTTCTATCAGCGCCTGGGCCTCTCCCACGTGCATGTGTATATCAACAGCATCGGAGATCAAAACTGTCGCCCGCAATATATCGAGCGGCTGAAAGAATACTATCGCCCGTTGCTCGCTGATTGCTGCGACGATTGTAAGGTGCGCTTCTACAAGAATCCCCTGCGCCTGCTTGATTGCAAGGAGCCGCAGGATCAGCCGAAGATCGCCGCCGCGCCCAAGATCGCGGACTACCTGTGCGAACCCTGTCGCGAGCATTTCGCGGCCTTGCAGCGCTTTCTGCACTTCTATGATGTGCCGTTCGAGATCGATCCGTTAATCGTGCGTGGCCTGGACTACTACACCCGCACCGTCTTCGAGTTTACTCCGGCTGATAACCGGCAGGCACTGGTAGGTGGCGGGCGCTACGATGGGCTGGCGGAGATTCTTGGCGGGCAGCACACGCCGGGCATTGGCTTTGGTGCGGGAATAGAACGCGCTATGATCGAACTGAAGCGCCAGGGCATCGAGCCGCCGCCCGAGGCCAAACCACAGGCCTACGTCGTCTACTTCGGCAAATCGCAGGAGATGAAGGACGCTGCAGTACGCACAGTAGCTGAACTACGCCGCGCTGGCATCAAAACCGAGATGGGCTACGGCGAGCGCAGCGCCAAGTCACAGATGAAGCAGGCCAACGCCTCCGGCGCGGCCTACGCCATCCTGATCGGCGAAAACGAACTGGCGGGAGATTTCTACACCGTCAAAGACCTGCAAGCTCAAGGATTGGGACAGGAAAGCAAGCAGGTCGAGGTGAAACGCGAGGAATTGATTGATTTCCTTAAGCGAGGGTAAGCGTCCGAAAAATATCCTGGGCATGATTCGCTATCGTGGAGAAATGCCCCTCGTCGGGATAGAAGCTGGCAGTACAATGCGGCAAGGCCTGTGCTAACAGACGCGCAGGCGCAACAGGCATGATTCTATCCTGCTCTCCATGCCACAAGAACATCTTCTCGAACGTGATCTGCTCAACCTGGAAGCCCCAGGGCTGGACGCCGCCCAGAGTCGCTTCCAGGTTTGCTTTACCGCTCTGTCGATAGCTCTCTACCATAGCTCGCACAATCGACTTTCTGATCTCTGCGTTACCTAATAGCTTTTGGTCTGCTGTTCCCAACCGCGCTGAATACTTGAGAAGGTACTTTTCGATGCTGGTTTCATCCACTCCCACCATGTTTTGAACAAGCTGGGCATACAATCGCACAAACCAGGGAAAATGCGCTCCCAGCCACCATAGAGCGCGCACCGACACCGGACCTGTTTTCCTCATGAATTCAGGAGGAGGAACGGTACTTATCAAGCCGCAGGATATGAGCCGTTGCGGTATCTTATATGCGCAGGCCATCGCATAAGGCCCACCGGCTGACAGTCCCTCAATAGCGAATCGCTCATGGCCAAGCTGGTCGGTGACTTCTATCACGTCATCCGGCCAATCGAGCAGCCGGTAGTTTACCTTCATATCCGAGCGTCCCATGCCCGGTCTGTCAATGCCAATGAGCTTTACGCCTCGAGCAGTAGCATCTGCCGCCAGCAAATCCACTTCCAGACGCGAACTACCCGACCCATGAAAGTGGACAATGGGAAAGCCATCCTCCGGCCCCACCACAGCAACTCCCATACTTCGTCCATCGCGCAGGCGAACAGTAAAATCCCTGGTGGAAGTACTGGACAGCGACATAACCTGCTCCTTTAGACATGATACACATGATGATTTTTACCGGTGAAAGATGGACATCTCGCTCCTGTCATGTCATCCTGAGCGTCACTCCTGTCATCCTGAGCGCAGCGAAGGATTTCCAGTATTGGCGCACGACCTGCTCGGCGATGGAGATCCTTCGCTGCGCTCAGGATGACAGGGGTCATGCCTGTAAAAAGGCATCGACAATTGGATAAAAGGCATCCGGCTGAGAAAGGAAAGGTGTATGACCTCCCTCTTGCAAGATGTGTACCTCAGCCTGGGGATACAGCTTGCGCAGGGCCAGGTGCATTTCCGGTTTGATAGCTGGATCATCTTCCGACTGCACGATGAGTATTTTTCCAGGCCATGCCGTCAAATCATCGGGCGTGAAGTGGTAGTTCAGCCGGTAATCAATGGTCTCATCGAATGAACTAATAAGGTCAGCCCGTGTCAGGTTGCCAATCAGTTCGTGCAACATCGCCCGCCAGAAAGCCTGTTCTTCCGCTCGAACCTTCAGCGCCTTACTTAACGGTTTCTCAATCAGGAAGCGTATCATGCCCATTGACAGCAGTGTGACTAGTGGCTTGCCAAGCTTTGTCAGTTTCCCCAGCCGTTCGTCTGGCACTCCTGTGTTGAGCAGGATGAGCTTGCTCACACGCTCAGGATACTTCCGCATAAAGCACTGGGAGACATCGCCGCCGAAAGAGGCTCCGAAAAGGATAACCTTTTCAATATTCAGCCTGTCGAGCAGGGCAGCCAGACCATCGACCAGTTCGTTCATGGTAGGATAGGGTGGATAGGCTGGATAGAGGCAGCGATACCCTTGCTCAAAATGCTCGAACAATGGAAAACCAATATCTCCAATACGTTCGCCGCCGGGCAGGATCAATAGAGTTTCCGTCCCTGAGCCACCCAGCAGATAGCTCCATGTTGTTCCCGCTATATTCATCTGCTGGCGCGGGTGCATGGAGCGAAACAGAAGCAGGCGTTCCCTCTGTTCTACCGGTACATCTTTATAGGTCGTTTCAATCAGAATCGTGTTCATGGTGTTCCATCCTATTCTCCCGGCTTCGCGGAATTGAGAAAATGCAGGATGCCCGCGTAGCGATCTCGGTCTTCCGGCTCCAATACCTGGGATAGTATCTCCGCGACAAGGGCAGGTTTTTCGTTTGACAGGCGAACGAGATAATATTCCGTGTTAAGAAATGCCGCAAGCAGCCGCACCAGAATCCCATTCTCGGTAAAAACGCCTGTCGCGCTCCCCTCGGGAGGAAACGTGCCAATGAGCATCGATCTCCTATCCGCAATAACGACCAGGAAGCGGGTTGGAGCGGAAACGTTTTCGCCTGCATACGAAACAACTTGCCCCGGAATAGCTGGAGCCTGTCCAATGCTGACCATGCGTACCGATACCTCGCGCCGGGTAGCCATCCTGAGATCAGCTTCCAGCGCACCGAGTTCTGGTGATCCTCCCATTACAGCAAGATGCTGCCGGGCCTCGCGCACCAGGAGACCTGCCCGCCGCAGGATATCCTCAGCGCCAACAAGATTGAGTACGACTTCCGCAGCAGGAGCCTTTGCAACCGCGTTAAGCTCCTGTTCCACCTGTTCGCACGCGGCCTGAAATTGCGCAGAGAGGTGGGCAATCACCAATCGCGGCGCGACCGGTTCATACTGCTGCGGCTCCCCTTCTTCACCGCTCAAGCGCACAACAGCCGCCTTTTCCTCCAGACGATTGAGCGTTTGATAGACCATCGAACGCGGTACACCGCTCACCACGCTTAGCTGCGAACCGTTCAGGGGATGCTGGCGCAGTAAACCGAGATAGCATTGCGCTTCGTATTGCGTAAAGCCAAGCTGTTGCAAGGTTTCAATTAAGGAATCCTGTTTCAAAGTCTGTCTCTTACAAAAGCTGCTATGTTGTTATATTGATAACAGCATAGTAGCTTACAAAGCGAAAGATGTCAAGGCACGACTTCTTGCTAAGAAAAATACAAGGCCAGATTTTGATCTAACTTTTTATGTTTCCCGTATATTGGGCGTGCAAATAAAAACGATTTGCAGAATCTTCTAGAAAAGGAAGAACAGATTTCAAAAGAAAGGTATGGGAAATTTCATGTATCGTCGAAACTGGCTTAAAACACTTGTAGGTAGTTTGCTTGCGGTCGCGTTGATCGCATTTTTTGCCTCGACCGTTGCCCCTTTGAAAGCTCACGCTGCAGCGCTTTCTACGCCTACCAATTACTGTGGCGCGCAGCCCAATGACGCCAACTGTGATGGACAGCAGCCTGAAGCACAGGGATGCACCTTTGATGCCTCTGTCCTCAAAACCGTTCCGATCATCTCGGGAACGCAGACTCTCGGAGAGGTGGAGTTCGTTTACTCCTCTCACTGCCTCTCTGCCTGGACACGCACGATCTCTAATCAACCGGCTACACTCTATGCGCAAATCATCCGCAGTGACGGCCTCTCCTACTCTATGACAAACAACAATGTCACCAAAGTCCATACGGCGATGATATTCGCCTCCAAACCTTTGCGCATATGCGGATCAATTAATGGAGTTAGCGCCTGTGGTTGATATCCACAGCCTCTAAAGGACCGCTAAGAGCTAACCAGCGCGCAAGTACAAAAAGGGGAGAAAGACATTGCCTTTCTCCCCCATTCTTTTGAAGAAGGATAACTTTACGACCCTGTGTAGCCAATCACGCTGGTTGAGCCGGAGATCGAATTCATGAAGTCAAAGTAGAGGGCGCGCTCAGCGACGATGGGCAGAGCGCTGCCTCCATTGCCAGGCAGGGATTGCACCACGACCGAGGTATCTTCAGGAATGCTGCCCGAAGAGTTGGCCGGAATGTTCAGGAAGGTATTGGCGTTGATCTGAAGCACGCTGGTTGGCGCGAGATAGACCTGCTGTTGCGAAACGGTCTGAGTCGAGCCGCGCGTCACGAAGTAGGTGATAGAGACGTTCACACCCGCGTTGTTCGGATTAAACAGGGTAATGTTCTCGCTGAACGAGTTGCCCAGGTGTCCCTCGGCAAAGCTGTACACGTTCGACAGGCCATTGTTTCCCGGCGAGACGCCAACTACCTCAACTCCGGTCGGCTGCGGAGCCAGCGCCGGATAGTAAAAGAATTGCTGGCGCTCGGCAACGATCGTGATGCCATTCGTCGAGACGATCTTCATTGCTACCAGCGCGCCCGAACCAACATCACTATTGACGTTCTCGATGAGCTGGCTTCTGGCCGGGACCGAAACATTCACATTTTTCGTGCCGCCGTTGGTAAAGGCATAGGTGATGGTAACAGAGGCTGCGCTGCCAGAATTGTTGGCATCCGGGTTCGCCAGGATCAGGTTCTCCTGCGATGGATGCGTATTGTTGCCTGTATAGCCATCGGCGAAATACCAGCTCGCGACGGGCAATACTCCGGGAACCGAGTCGCCGCCCTGCACAAGGCTGGCAACGCCCGGTACAGAGGTATGGAAGTACATGGGTCGCTCGACCACAATCGGCTGTGTAGAGTCAATCTGGATTAGAAATTGCTTGCCAACCGGCAGCGAATTGTTCGCCATCAGTGTATTGCGCTGACCCGATGGTACGCTCATCGTACTCTGCCCAATTCTCACACCACCGCTGTAATAGGTCGCAGTAACGGTCGCGGTCGGCTGCCCGAGTGGATTCAAGACCGAGATATAGGTAGAGAAGCCGGACAGCGTCTCACCGTTGGCAAAGGTGAAGTGCATCCCTGGCGTCGATGTGCCCAGCACATCCGAGCCGCCCTGCGTGTTGTGCAGGAAGACGAAGTAGATGGGCCGCTCGGCCACAATGGGAATATCCGAGGTGATGTAGAGCGAAACATCCTGTCCAGGAACGGCATAGTTGGGAACGCGCATTACGTTGTTGACGTTGACTGTGGTGCGAGAATGCGGATTGAGTGTGAGGAACTGCTTAAATGACGGCTTTCCCCGCAATAAGTAGTTCACTATAACATGAGCAGCATTCAACACATTGGCATTCTCAAGAGTAAGATACTCCTGGAAGTTATCCCCAGTATGCCCTTCAGCAAAGTACCAGCAGAATCCAGCAGGAGAAGCGCCTGATGCGACCAGCATAAAGCCATAAGCATTAACCGAACCCAGTCCTGTTGCCATATCGTAACCAAAAGTAGCTGAATAGTGAAGGTTATTGCCGCCAGTCACATCGTGAAATATACAGCTATACAACGAAGTGTTCCTGAGCAGGGAATATACAGTTGGATTAAGAAATCCTAAATTGCTTCCACCTTTGGCATGCGCATACTGATTTGCCAGGGCGACAATTGCAGCCCACATTGGTGCGGCAGCCGAGGTGCCACCGATACTTACAAAGGGATAGCTTGCAGAACAGCCCGCTATCGAAATCGTGCAGTAAACTACATAACCCACATTGGGATCAGCATTCATTGCCACATCTGGCACTTCGCGGCAGTACTGGCCGCTACTCGCATGGCAGGGCGAGCCACTACTATAACTATTGAGAACGCCGGGGCCGCTTTGATAGCCCGGCATGCTCCACAACTGGCTGATTCCACCACCGGAGCCGTTATCTGTGTACGGTGTACTTGACCAGACGCTTTCGCTGTTATAACTACTGTTGCTGTTTACCGCGAGATGAGTCCCACCCACTCCGGTCATATAGGGATTGCTCGCGGGATCATCTACAGCCAGGTTCGTATCACCACAGTCATAGGCTCCATTATCGCCGGATGCGGCAAGCAGCGTCTGTCCCTGCATAGCTGCCTGCATAAAGAATTGCGCTTCGGCGTTGATATTCGAAGCCGATAGACCTGATTCGCACATGCCCCAGCTTGTACTGACTATAGGAACATCATCCGCGAGGATTTGCGACCACTCGTCGTTGGAGCCGGTATCGTTGTTGGGAGCTTCATAGACGAAGAGGTTCGACAGGTGCGGAAGCATTCCCAACAACAAGTCCATGTCCAGTTCGACCTCCAGGCCGCCTGCGGTCTGGGGACCGGGACCGCCATCGATCAGAGTTGTTTGAATGCGTGTTGGCGAGTTGCCATCAAAGCAGGCTTGATAACCCGAGATATCTCCCGGCGTATAGCTGTCGAGTTCAAAGAGGGCGATGCTCTGACCCTCGCCACGATAGCCAGCGTTATAGGCCGCGTTGAAGTTATAGGCAGTGGCAAACTGCGCAGGCGTGAGGTAATTGCTGCCCGGGCCAGGACAACTGGTTGTGTTCACCTTAGCAGTATTCAGTGCGTGCGCGTTGATGGGTGGGTGCTGGCGTATGACGGCATTGCTCAGACCGCTAATATTGAGAATATATGGGCGCAGATTGAGCGGCACGCGAGGAGCGGTCGAGTTCGCATAGAAAAGACGACCATCGCGCGCGCGATAGGTTGAGATGGTGACGCTGAAGGCGCGTTCAGCCTGGCCGACTGTGCCGGAAAAATCAATTACCTGCTCTCCCGCTACGGCGCGGGTAACATTAAAGCCCTGGGCCTGTAAATACTGTGTGACCTGCTGTACCTCATTAGCAGTTGGCCCGTAGAGCGCAGCGAACTGCTGGGGGCGCAGGTAGTGATGATAGAGCGAGGAACCCGGCGTATAGATTGCCGAGATAGAGCTTTGTAACGCGGAGACGTTACGCAGGCTTAACTGAATGCTGAGCGCAAGCTGCTGTTCGGCATTTGCCTCCCCTATTTTTTGACTGCGCGCTACAAGTGGCGATGTTTCACCAATGCTCGCAGTGGGAGCAAGCGAAGCAGCATACACCGGATTCAAGGAGAGCAAGGGCATTCCCAGACTTCCCAACAACACCAGCAACGTTCCCCAGAGTAGCCACCTGGAAGACCGCAACATTCCAACCTCCTGAATAAGCCGTAAACCGGCCTTTTCTTTCAGTATAGAGAGGTGGTTGAAATCTCAAGAGGAAAGATAGTACTAACCATTGTGAAAACCAGGGCGACCGCAAGGGTGCGCCCCTACCTGAACGACATAGTAGGGGCGCACCCTTGCGGTCGCCCTGGAAAACCGTGGTCGCCCTGGTTTTCAGGCCCCGGTACTTGAAAAATCTAATCGTGATACGCCCGTGAGGAATTTCCCCCTTGCTGTGACTCCCTAGTGATAGAAAAAGCTTATTCTCTAAGTGACGAACGGAACGAGGAAATCTCAAAGAGAACCTCGAGCGCATAGCCTCACAAGGAGTGAGTAAAAAGCAGACCGTTCAAGGAGTAAAAATCATGAGTATCGTTAGAAATATACGGCCAAAGGCCGCGACACAAGTTCCCGAGCCTCCAATCGCTCGCTTCCTGTTTGCAGACTCTCGTATGGCATGGTTCTGGTTGATTGTTCGCGTGTATGTTGGCTGGCAGTGGTTGGTTGCTGGATGGGAGAAGCTGACCGGCTATTCCATCGATATTGGCTCCTTTGGTGAGAAAGTTGGCAGCCCCTGGGTCTTCAATGCTCATGCTGGCGCGGCGTTGTCGGGCTTCCTGAAAGGCGCGCTTGCACAGACTGCGGGAGCGCACCCGGCAGTTCAGGGCTGGTATGGCTGGTTCATTCAACACATGGCCCTTCCGGCGGCTCCGGTTCTCACTTACGTCGTCACCTTTGGTGAGATTCTGGTCGGACTTGGCCTGATCTTTGGTGTGCTGACCGGTATTGCAGCCTTCTTCGGCCTGTTCATGAACCTGAACTTCATGCTCGCCGGTGCTGTAAGCATCAACCCGATCATCGGCTCGCTGGCCCTGTTCCTGATGCTGGCCTGGCGTATCGCAGGTTACTACGGTGTTGACCGCTACCTGCTCCCGCTGCTTGGCACACCCTGGACCGGCTCACTGGCACAGAAACCGAAGGAGACAAAAGTAACGCCTCCTGCTCCCGCCAAACTTGCAAGCTAATGTGGGTAATGGTGGCAATGATCTTCTGAAGATCAACAGGACGGGTACGTACATTCCTGTACGTACCCCTTTTTTATGCTCTATACATATGATTTTTGATGAAATACCAGGGGATTGCGCTCCCTGTTATGCTTCCCTGCGCTCAGCATCTGAGTAAGAGGTGATACATCCGTCACACAGATGCTTCACTGCGCTCACATGACATCTTTGATATTCCCTCTTTCATCATCAAAGTTCATATGAGGCGACTACATCGGTGGATGTCCAGCGTTGCCCTGGCGCAGACCCCGACCGGGGGCCACCTGCTCGAGCGATAACTGGGCAGGAATGGTCTGCTCAGAGATTGGCAGCGTAACATTCAACACACCATTGCCGTAGGCGAGATTTGCCATCTCACCATTCACAGGCACAGGCAATTCCAGGTCGCGAGTATAGAATCCAATGCTCCATTCATCGATAAGCAGGTCTTTGACTCCTTTGAGCGTGGCGCGTAAGTCGCCATGTAGCTGCAAATGGCCGTCGCGTGTCACTTCAACCTGTATGTTCTCCGGCTCCAGTCCTGGCATCGGCGCAAGCACCATCAGGCGGTCCTCGGTGCGATAGACCTTGACCGGTACTGTCTGTTCTTTGATCTGTTCTTGCATGGTATTTCCCCTTTCCATTTTCACAAGGTTTTTAGTCTACTGATTACACGCGAGGCTTTCGTAGAGTGTATACGAGGGTTTTTGCGAGACCGGGATTGTCGATTTTGCTCAGGGCTATTCGTCGTTTTGATAACAAGGTGAAATTGAACGCACTTCTGAAAGCTAAAGGAGCAACAATCATGCCAGCTATTATCGAAGAACGCATCATCGCCGCATCCCCCCAGCGTATCTTCGGTGCCCTGACGAATGCTGACAAAATCGCGCGCTGGTGGTCCAATGAAGCGCGGGTCAAACCAGAGGTAGGTTCGCCTGGAGAATTTCGCTTTCGACCGCCAGCCAGTGTTCTTCAGTTTGAAGTGACCGAACTTGAGCAGGACAGGAAAGTAGGCTGGATTTCCAGAAAAGGCCCGCCACAATGGACAGGAACCAGCGTCACCTGGCTACTTGAGCCTGTTGATAACGGAACCAGAGTGCGTTTCACGCATGATGGATTCGCCCAGGTCGATAAGGCCTATGAACAGACACATGGGAATTGGAGCTACTTCCTGGACAGCTTGAAGTCCTACCTGGAAACAGGTAAAGGCACTCCTGGCCTTCCGGCGCAGGTTTAACACGGCGGGGCGCAATAAAAAGCCTGAGTTAATGAACATTGACGAAAAAGCGGGAATATCCAGGCATGTCATGCTTCGCTGCGCTCAGCATGACATGGAACCTCTCGCGCTTAAAACGCCATCACCTGTTCGTTAGCACCGTCTCCTCAAACGACATACTCGTGCCGTCGACAACGTACTTTGGAGTTGGCATCTCGGATGGCCTGACAACCAACATCGGCACTCGCGTCGAGCCAAGCACGCGCTCGGTGATGCTGCCCAGCACCCAGTATTGCAGGCCCGTGTAACCATGTGTCGCCATTGCCAGTAAGTCGCAGCGCGTGGACATACCAGCGCCTTCCGCGTCTTCTCCGCTTTCAGCAAAACGGACGATAGCTCCAGCAACGTCATCATCCATCACTACCGACCAGGTAATTACGAGATGAAGGGCTGCAAGAGGGCCTTCGCGTAAATGCTCTACCACGGATGTCATATACGCTTTGGCCTTGTGCAGAGCCTGCTGCTTCCAGGTCTCTAGCGACACATCGGCAGGCAGGCTTAAGTGGGTCGGCGGTTTGACGACGCGCAACAGGTGTAGCTCGCCCTTGCCAGGAGCGGACAGAGCCGAGACGAGGTAAGCTGCTGGCTCAAGCGCGGCCTTTGCTATGACCGAACCATCCAGGGTTACAAGAGCGCGCAAGGCACGACTTCCTGCGGCCGATGTGACCGGCATGATGCCATTCTCGCGCAGCACCAGCACCGGCACCGGGCTGGTGCGCGCAATCTTCTGCGCCACACTGCCCAGCACCCAGCGCTTCAGGCCCGTTCGCCCGTGACTGGTCATCACGATCAAATCCGCGTTACACGAGGTGGCAATCGAAAGAAGTGTAGGTGCTGCCGAGCCAAACAGCACCTTTGTCTCCGTCTTCACTCCTTGCAATACTCCTCGTTTGCTCAAATCGTTCAGGTAGCTTTCGATGCTATGCAGTTCCTCATCAATGGCATCGCCGGCATAGGCCGCCATCGTGTAGGAGGTGTAAGTCACAGGCAACGCGGCCACCTGCGCCAGTATTACTATGCCGCTGGAAGCACGAGCGATACGCGCGGCTACGGGAAGAGCTTTCTCCGCGCGCTCCGAACCATCCAGCGGAACCATTATGCGCTTATACATGGCCTTCTCCTTTCTAAATTCTAAGGCCATTGTAGTTACAGAAGTCCAACCCAACCCTGCTCAGTTCCCTTTTCCTCGCTGGTGTTAACCACGATCTCCTCTCCTTCCACCATCACCTGCTCCTCGCTGGTTTTTGCCGCCTGTTTTTGCGGGCGTACCACCATCAAGGGCAGTTTGGTGGTATGCAACACGCGCTCGGTGATGCTGCCCAGCAAGAAGTGACTTACACCGCTACGGCCATGCGTTGCCATAGCAATCAGGTCATAGCCCTCGGCTGTTTTTGCGATGGCCTCGGCTACATCAGGATCGCTTGCTACAGAAGTGGAGACCGTGATATTGAACATTTCAACACCGGCGTTGTAGAGCAGATTCTGCATCTTTTCCAGGTACGCCTCGGCATCAGCGCGAGCCTTTTCGCGAGTTTCCTTCGTGATGTAGGCCTGGCTATGCAGCGTGCTGCTGGCATAGGGCAGATCTACCACGCGCAGGAGATGCAGTTCGCCGCGCGCTGAAGTTCCCTCTGCCAGCGCGGAAACCAGGTAGGCCGCAGGCTCAAGCACGGCTTCCGAAAGAGCAGACCCATCCAGCGAGACCAGGGCGCGCACCGGCTTCTCCGGCGTGGTGGTCAATGGCATGCCATCGCGCAGGATGAACACAGGCACGGGCGCATAGCGCACAATCTTATCTGCCACGCTCCCTAAAATCCAGCGTTTGACGCCGGTATAGCCGTGACTGCACATCGCTACCAGGTTGATCTGGAACAGGGGAATGGCATCCATAATGGTTGGAGCAGCAGCGCCAAAAAGCGCTTTGGCCTCCACAGTAATTCCGGCCAATGCTTCTGATTTCGCGACTCTCTCAAGGTACTTCGTGGCCTCGGCTACATCCTCCTCAACCGTTCTACGCATCAAGGATTCAGAGGGAGCGAGGTACGGGCCATACTCAATAGGAGTAGTGACCACCCTGAGCAATACAATGGAGCCATCATATGCGCGGGCTACGCGGGCTGCTATCGGAATGGCGCTTTCAGCGCGCTCTGAACCATCTAATGGGACAAGAATTCGTTCGAACATGTTTGTTCTCCTTATGTTATTGCATTTTCACTTGACCTCTTCGGGCTTGAGTACTATACTTTCCTCACTGGAAGCACCAGGAGTTGCCGCTCGTTCTCGACCCGCTTGAGGGTGCTGCAATTATCGACTTCCTTGTCGGGCTGTGGGTTGGAAAATTCTCAGCCCATAGTTGGCAAGTGGACTTTTATAAAAAGGGCGACCACCCGTTGGGATGATCGCCCGCTTCACGACTTACTTCGCGTATTCCACCAGGACGATCAGACCTCCCATCTCACCCTCTGACTGACCCGGGTTCATCAGGTGCGAGAGGATGTGGCAGTGGAACGGGTAGATGCTGCCGGGGGCCGCCCAGGCCGTGAACCGGATATCATACGTTCCACCAGGAGCAACCTCTATCGTGTCCATCGGAATTGGCTGTGCCAGAAGACCGCTGGACTGCGCGAAGAGGTAGAAGAGATGCCCATGCAGGTGCATCGGATGGATCATCTCACCAGCGCCAATGAGCCGGATATGAACGGTCTGGCCATGCTTGACTATAATAGGCTGCGTGTCCGGGAAACTCTTGCCGTTGATTACGTAGTACGGGCCCATTTCACTGATAATCATCGTGTAATCGACGTCGGCAGCAAAGGCTTTCGCCGCAGGAGTGCCGGGACGCGGGTCAACAATGAACGCACCGTAGAAGCCACCTGGAACCTGAACCATGTCGTTATAGTGGCTATGATACCAGTGCGTGCCAACATCGCTGTCATGAACATAGAAGTCATAGACGTAGGTCTGACCGGGCTGGATTGGTTTCTGGCCAACACCAGGGACACCATCCTGATCGCTCGGCACCTCAAGGCCATGCCAGTGAACAGCAGTCGCCGCAGGGAAGTGGTTGATAAAGGTGACGCGCACATGGTCGCCAGCCGTGACGCGGATCATCGGGCCAGGAACGGTGCCGTTAATCGACCACGCCAGGACGCGCTGTCCGCCTTTGACAGGCTGCCACATAACCTGGTAAGCGGTCAGAGTGAAGTGTTTGGCCCCATCCGGGTCAATCGTGTATTTGGCCAACTGGTTGCCATAGTTCTGCGTCGCGTTCGGCACGTTCGATGGCGTCGTCTGCGTGCCAGATTGCGAGTCCATCGATGACGATGAGCTGCTGCTGGAGCTACTCGCGCTGTTGTTGCTGGAACTGACCACCGGGGCATTGATTGAAGCCCCCATACCGAAGCTGACCAGAGCAAGCAGCACCGCTACCGCGATAAACAGAACGGCGAGCGGCGAGGTAATGCTGCGCCACCAGGGACGACCGATAGCTACAGGCCGCTTTCCTGGTGGCAGCGGCGGAGTCAGGCCGGTTGTGTGGCTGTTCAAGGTATCAAGATAAGTACGAGTCTCTTTGCTGAGGTTCTCCTCCTGAACCTCTTCTTCATGTTTATCAGGACTAAAAGTAGTGCTTTTCGTTTCGATTGCCATGTCTGTGTTTCCTTTCACTTGCGTGAAAAATGTTTCCTCTGCCTTGCCTGATTTCTTTCACCAGGGTTCTTGCCTGTTCTAAGAATAGGGTGGCGCAATCACAGAGAAATCACACGGCGAGAGGGAAAAATCACGAGCTAATCACATTCTGAGTAAATTCTCACAAAAAGAGGTCTGCCGCTTATGCGAGCGGCAGACCTCTTTTTGTGAGAATTTATCCATTGGTGCCATGTGCAGGTGGAAGCGAAGCCAGCGTATATCCAACCCCGACCTTCGTTTGAATGTAATGGGGCGATGAGGGGTCGGCCTCAAGCTTGCGCCGCAGTCGGTTGATATTCACCTGCAACATGTGGCTCTCGCCAAGGTATTCCGACCCCCAGACATGTTCCAGCAGCAGGTCCTGCGTCACCACGCGACCGGCATTCTGGGCAAGATACTCGAGAATGCGATATTCGGTGGGCGTTAGTGGAACCTCTTGCCCTTTCAGCGTCACGAGATGCTGGGCAAAATCTATGGTGAGGTCGCCTGTCGTCAGTGTGGTACGCATGCCCTGCGCGTGTTCCTTTGCGCTTAACTGGGAGCGGCGCAACACAGCGCGCACGCGAGCAAGCAATTCGTCAACGCTGAATGGTTTGGTCAGGTAGTCGTCCGCGCCGAGATCGAGGCCACGCACTTTATCCTGATCCTGCCCGCGCGCGGTGACAATGATAATGGGTACAGAAGAAAACTGGCGCACCCGGTTACAAACGGTAAAGCCATCCATTTTTGGCATCATCACATCCAACAGCACAAGGTCGGGCGAATTACGCTCTATCTCTTCCAGAGCCTGCTGGCCATCGCTGGTTGGTATAACTTCATATCCTTCAAGTTGGAGATTGCGCGTCATTAAGCGTAGCAATTGTGGATCGTCATCAGCGGTGAGGATAGTGGTTTTTCTGGCTGGCATATGCTATACCTTCTTTCTCTTACGACTTTTCATTATTATATGCTCAAACGCTAGAAGGAAACCAAACATAGTTTCTCCGTTTATTCAAGTGGTTGCGGGTCAAGGGGCAGGCGTACATAGAAGGCGCTTCCTTTCCCCTCGGGATCGCTCTGCGCCCAGATCACGCCGTGATGAAGCTCGACGATGCGCTTGCAAATCGTCAGGCCTAATCCCAGCCCATTAACTTCGCGCGTCAGGCGCGTATCGACCCGATGAAACCGGTCAAAAATGCGCTCGAGGTGTTCCGTTGGGATACCCATACCCATGTCTGAGACACAAATCTCCAGCATGCGTTGGGGAGCCACTCCCGGTTCTTCGCTATGTCCTTTTTGTTGCTCACCCTCTGTCTGATTAACCGGACGGATAGTCACCTGGACGCAGCCACCATCTGGCGAAAATTTAATCGCATTTTCAAGCAAGTTATCGAGTACCTCGCGCAAACGTCGCTGGTCGGCGAGGATCAGAGGAACATCCTCCGTCGGCTTTCCTGCGGCGTCCTGCAGGCGAAGCTGGAAGACAAACTGAGCGGGAGCAGCGACATTGATGCGCTCCTTAAGCGCCGCAATGGCTTCGTCCGCGAGATGGACAACATCTACAGGTGCCAGTTCTATCGTCACCTGCCCGGTTTCCAACTGCGAAATTTCCAACAAGCGCTCGATGATGCCTTCAAGCCGGTCGCTCGCCTCATTAATTGCCAGCAGGAACTGATGTCGTTCCTCGCGAGAAAGGCGGCGCTCATGCCGGATCAGCGTTGCAGCATAGCCCTTGATCGAGGCAAGTGGGCTGCGCAGTTCGTGGCTGACAGTTCCCAATAACTCCGCTTTGAGCAATTCCATGCCATATAAGGCTTCGCGCACAGAGCTGGTCTCTAGTTCATGAACTCGCTCCGCCAGCAAAATGCTCTCAACTATGCTCGCAATCGCATTCGCTACCCAGGGCACGCGCCTGCGCGCATCTTGAACGATATGCTCGTTTTTTTCTCCACCCGGCCAACCAAGGATGAGCAACACGTATGGTTGTTTAACAGAATTGTCATCACGCAATTCCGTCATACTGTCTAAAGAATCGAATATATTCCCGGCTTCTGGCCTTCCTAGATCAATGCGATACGTTATCCAGCATGAGATATTGGTCGGCATTTCCTTACCCGAGGCGAAAGCCGTCAGGGCATCTTGCGCGTCTTCCTCTCCTATGTTCTGCAAAGCGAGCGCCCGAAAGGCTGATGATGCGTCGTATGAATGAGCATGGTCATGCTCTCTGCTCAGCAGCAAGGCTCCTTGTTCTGCCTCACAAAGCTGTAACAGGCGCTTCAAAAGGGCACTGGCAACTTCCCCTAATTCCTCAAACTCAATAGAACCAGCCAGCCGGGCCAGTTTCGCGAGATCGAACAAAGCAGGCAAAAGCTCTGCTGGTAGCGACTCCGGCGACAATGTATTTTCTATAACCATACTCACCCCACAATTTTATTAGCAGCACTTTTCGGCGCTTGTCGCTCATCCTGTTTGTGGATTATTATAAGGTGATGGTATTCACATTGATATCACAGAATAAGCTTTTAAATCACGATTCGGTCACAGAAACTGAAAGCAGATGGCATCCACGAATAAACTGGCACAACAAATAGAGACGATATGGACATCACCTCGTATAGTTCAGTTACGAGCACAACTGGATAAGTGGACAAAAGAGTCCTATTCCGGGCCCCTTACCATGCTGGTTGGCACGCTGCTGGCAACGCTTTTCATTATGATCTTCAATCGCGAGGTGGTGGTGCTGGTAAATCCAGGCTTGATCTACCTTCCAGTGATTGCGATGCTGGCCTATCATTGGCAATGGCGGCTGGCAGTGATCGGGGGAATACTGGCGCTCTTCTGCGTCTACTTTTTCTTTATTCCTCCTTTTAATAGCCTCAAATTACCCGGCCTAGAAAGCATAGCGCAACTGGCGACGCTAGCAGCAGTGATGGGCTTCATGTTAGTGATCGTTCAGCTTGCCCGTTATGGCCGCACCCGCGCTATTCACGCGGCGGAACGCCTGGCCGCCCTGAACCGTATCGGCACCGCTCTCATCAGCGAACTGGACGAAAAACGCCTGCTGCGCCTGATTGCGCAAACGGCACGCGACCTGACAGGCGCAAGTTTTGCCGCCTTCACCCTGCGCCCGGTCAACGAAATGGGCGAACCATTAGTTCCATCTGAGGGCAATTTCTTTCACCTGGCAGCCGTAATCGGCGTCACCCCCGAGCAGGAAAGACTTTTCCAGCGTATGCCACTTGGCGGCGAGGGATTGCTAGCCCCTATTTTCCGGCATGGCGTGCCTGTGCGCGTACCGGACGCGCTGACATTCGTTCAACAAGGCAGCACAGCGCATGGGGGAAAAGCGCCTGTTTCACAAAGCGAATACCGCGAAGAGGCGTTGCAGGCAGCCTCTCACTATGCACAAGGACATTTGGCGAAAGAGGGGTTAAAATCGATGGGTGTTCCACGCGGGCACCCCATTATTCGCAGTTTCCTGGGCGTGCCGCTCCTGGACCACAACGGCAATGTGCGTGGCGGATTGCTGCTCGGTCATACCGAGCCAGATCAGTTCACGCAAGAAGACGAAGAATTGCTGGTTGGACTATCGTCCCAGGCGGCGGTTGCGCTTGAAAATGCCCGGTTGTACATGGCAGCACAGATGCGCGCAAGCGAACTGGATTCCATTTTCGAGAGCATTGCCGAAGGCATCACCCTGGTGGATGAACAGGGGAAAATACAGCGCGAGAACCGTACCTCTCTCCGCCTGCGCGAGCAACTCGCGGCCAGTCATACGCTCTCTGCCGATACACTTTTGCAAGAAGTAGCCCAACAGGCCCTGCATGGCGAAATGGAATATCACAGGCAAATTACGATTCCAGACGATTCCGATCCCCGTGAATACAGCATTCACGCCGTACCGATGCGCGCGCCGACCGGACCGCTGAAACAAAGCGCCTATATTCGAAAACAAAGGAGCAACAGTGGCGCAGTCGTTGTCTGGCGCGATATTACCGAGGCGCAAAGACTGTTTTCCGAACGGCAGGCCCATGCAGAGACTGAGACGAGGCGCGCCCTCCTGCAAACAATTCTCGATGAATTGCCTGGCAGTGTGTATCTTGTAAGAGGACCGGATGCGCGGCTGGTGCTGGCAAACAAGTTCGTGGATGAATTATGGGGCGCGCACTGGCCCCAGGGCCAGCCCATGCAGGAATTTCTCGAGAACAATGGCATTCGTGTGTTTCACAGCGATGGCCGCCCCCTTGCCACTGACGAGTTCGCCACCCTGCGCGCAGTAAGAAATGGCTGCGCTGTCCATCATCATCAAGAAACCATCCGACATCCCGATGGCACCACCTTGCCTGTGCTGATGAACGCCGTTCCTTTGAATCCGCGCATTCTTTCCGCTCACGATGGCGGCACATATGAAGAAATGGAGCCGGTGGCGCTGATCATTCAGCAAGACGTGACCCCTCTCAAAGAAGCCGAGCGCGTCAAGGACGAGTTTATTGGCATTGCCGCGCATGAATTGCGCACCCCGCTGGCGGTCATCAAAGGCTTCGCGCAGATGTTGCTGTTGCAAACGGCACGCGGCAAAGGGGCGACGCTGGACGACTGGCAACTGGAGGCCATTCAGGATATTGACCAGGGCACCTCGCGCCTGGTTGAACTGACCGAAGACCTGCTCGACGTCACACGCCTGCAAGCCGGACGCCTGCAACTGCAAATCGAGCCTACCGACCTTGTTGCCCTGGCACAGCGCGTTATCAAGCGGGTGCAGGTGACAACGAACATGCATACTATTTCGCTTGAGGCCTCAGCAGAATATATCGTAAGCGAGGTAGATGCGCGCCGCACAGAACAGGTGTTAACCAATCTCCTCAATAACGCCATCAAGTACAGCCCTGATGGCGGCAAGATCGAAGTGAAGCTGCGAGAGGACGACGAACACGCGCAAGCCATTCTGTCCATACGCGACTACGGCATTGGTATTCCAGAGAATCAGCAGAGCCGCATCTTCAGCCGCTTTATGCGCGCCGATAACACGCGCGCCCGCAATATTGGCGGCACCGGCCTCGGCCTCTATCTGAGCCGCGAACTGGTCGAACGCCAGGGCGGGCGCATCTGGTTCGAGTCTGTCGAGGGACAAGGATCAACGTTTTATGTCTCGTTGCCTTTGACTGAGGTTTAAAGAAGAGTTCCCCAAAGACAGAAAGACCCCGAAGTCACAGGAGTCAAATACCTGGAAGGCACCCCTCGCTGGTGCCCTCCAGGTATTTGACTCCTGTGACTTCGCTGTGATCTTACGCCGCGTTCATGTGATATTTTTGTGATTCTCCGACTTTAGAATAGTTCCAGAACAAAAAACAGTGTGATGTGTACATAAAAACAGCACGTTCAGAAAGGATTGGACTATGTTGAGTAAAGCTGCCCGGTACATGCTCGCGGCACTTCAGGTCATTCTTGGGTGGGAATGGATCGTCTCGGGGATCAATAAAGTACTCTCAGGCACATTTCCGCAGCAATTAGACAGCACGCTCCAGGGCGGCTTTCAGGATAACCCCAATAGCTGGTATATCGGGTTTTTGAAAGCATTTGTGATGCCGCATGGCGTCTTTTTCGGCTATCTCATCGAGTGGACAGAGGTTATTACCGGTCTGGCCTTGCTGGCTGGCGCAATCATCGTCCTGAGTTCGCCGCGTTTGCGCGAGGACGCGCAACATAAGCTGGCGGTAGGCATCTGCACGTTGGTTATCTTCGCAGCCATTGCAGGCAGCCTCATGACCATCAACTATCATTTCTGGATAGGCAAGAGCATTATTCCAGGTATGTCCGCTGATCCCGGCGACGAGGCAATTGACCTTGAGGCGCTGGTGCCACCGCTCTCCTTGATTATCATCGCGGCACAGATGGCCTACATCAAGGCGCTACGAGGCGAGACCTGGTACAGCCGCGCCTATGCCGAAGTGAAGCTGAGACTGCGCAGGTTCATCGGCATGGAAGATGAGCTGGTGAAAGAAACGGCATCATAAATCGTTTCTAAAAATGTAGGGACGCGATTCATCGCGTCCTGCCCGCCAACGCGCACGAGAGGCAGGACGCGATGAATCGCGTCCCTACATTTTTAGATTAATTTTCTCTCGCGTGCAAAATTTGCCGCCTGCGTGCGATTCTCCGCGTGCAGCTTGCCCAAAATATTCGAGACGTGGTTTTTGACAGTACCCTCCGCAAGCACCAGCCGGTCGGCGATTTCGCGGTTGCTGGCCCCTGCCGCCAGCAGTTTGAGTACTTCAATCTCTCTGGCGCTCAGTTCCTCTTCCACCGGTTCCGTCCTTGCTGAAGCAGCCGGTCGTCCTTTGCGCCCGAACTCCATTAACATCTTACTGGCGACTTTAGGCTGGATAAACGGCTCGCCCGCGTAAACCCGGCGAATGGTAGAGGTGAGTTCGTCGGCTGGCACATCTTTGAGCAGGTAGCCCATCGCCCCGGCTTTGATGGCCTCGAAAACGTAGTCCTCGTAGTCAAAAGTGGTGAGAATAATCACGCGCGCGCCCGGATAGGCTGAGGTAATGGTGGCGGTAGCCTGCACGCCGTTCATACGCGGCATCTGAATATCCATCAATACAACATCAGGGCCATTGCCCTGGCGCTGCAACTCTTTATAGCGCGCAATAGCCTCTTCCCCGTTCGCTGCCTCACCTACAACAAGAAAGCCTGGTTCAAGTTCGAGTACAGTGCGCAGTCCCTGGCGCATAAGGGTCTGATCTTCGCATAATAACAGGCGGATGTTGTCGGGCATCACTTCGGCCATTAATTTTCTCCCATGTTGAGCATTATTACCCTCGTAAGTGTACATTGAACGCTTCTTTGGCGCAAGAGGCAATTCACGTTGCCACTGGCAGCAAGCCATTCTCCTGTGGGAGTATGAAATCCGTACACAGGTTTTGGCGCACTTTGCTCCTTTTCAGAAGAGGTCTACACCTTAACCGGTACTCCCCGCATTGCAGCAGGTTTTTCGGGAAGTTCCACGTTCTCGCCCTCGGTCTGCACTTTCATGGCGCTGGAGAGCTTCAGGCCGAGGGCACTGAGGCAGGCCATGCCGGTCGTACACATAAGCATGGCGGCCCAGGGATGTGAGAAGACGAACATGGCGGTTACTTTATCGGCTGGCAGGTGCAGCAGGCCGGTGAAGACCAGCAGGCCCACCGCCTCGTTGCTGCCCACCTGTCCAGGCGGTGTAGGCAGGATGTAGAACATGTTGTAAACGGTGTAGCCGAAGATGGCAGTGCCGAAGGGGATCGGGTAGCCAATCGTCGCGAAGGCCAGCCACGCAAACAGGCCGTCAAAGATGACCGCTACTATTGTGAGCAGCAGCGCCGGTAAGAAAATCCTCGGCTGGCGCGCACCAGCGAGCAGCGAATCCACAAAGCCGGTGGCGAACCCCTCAATCTTGCTGGCGATAGATTTTGGCAGCATGCCTGTCAACTTCTGAAGAAGATGAATAGCCGCGTTCCGCTTCCAGGCCGCCAGCGCGATGAAAAAGATCAGAGCAACAAGCAGGCCACCAACCAGCGCCAGCACCACCCAGAGCTTGATATCCATCTGCACACCGAGCAAAGGAACGATTGCCATGATAAACAGGGCGGGCATCAAATCCAGGGCCTTGTCCATCGCAACTGTTGGCAGGGATTTGCTCACGGGAATATTGGCAATGCGTTTGAGCATCAGGCTCTTGGCAACTTCGCCGCCTCGTATCGGCAATAAGAAATTTAAGAATATACCGACCAGGAACAACTGGATGGCTTTAAAGGTACTGACCTTGCCAATCGGGTTTAAAAAGAGTTTCCAGCGCGCACCGCGAATGGAGAAGGCCATTAAGAAAGCCACGCCAGAGAGCAGGGCCAGCAAAATGCCTCGCGGTGTCGTCAGGTTCTCGCGCAGCACGCGCACCGTCGAGGGAATATCTACGAAGTGCGCAACCAGGAAAAGCAGCCCAATGCCGACCAGCAAGCCGATAGCGATTTTCACGGCAGGACTCTGTAGTGCCGCTTTCCAGGCTGGTACCTTTTCAGAAGCGGCTGCGATAGCTTCGGGCATTACAGCGGGAACGCGGGGCAGACTGCGGCCAAATGGTTCGCGGCCATACAGATTCACCACAGGCAGCGCGCCCGTCTGTTGAATGCCTCGCGGCCAGTAGCCCTCTTCGCCATCGGCTGGCAGGCCAGGAGAACTGGCCCCTGGGCGCGCCAGCTTGATCGCGGGCATCATCCCGCTAAGTTGCATCAGGTGATTGGTAGCCTGCTTGCTGATGTCATCTGCCATTTCGCTGTCTGATTGAGAAAGAGGAGTATCTATTGCTCTGTTGTTTCCTCCCGCTCGTGGCAGCGCTGCCGTCACTTGCCTGGCAATATCATGTAGAGGAGGAGTGTCTGCATTACTTCTTACTTCAGAAACGGGTGTGCATCCTTGCTGCTCTTGCTGCGCTCCCTGCTGGCGGTCACTACTGTCGGGCAAGCCGATCAGGCGAGGACGCGCCGGGCGAGGGCGAAGCGTTGGAGGAATTATATTCAGATCAAATTCCATACACACCTCGATTCATTGCATTGATATATTGAAGAATAGCGATTTTTTAAAGATATTCATGTTTCCGGTACCATTCGGCAGTCCGGCGCATCCCCTCCTCCAACGGCATCTGCGGCGCAAAACCTAATTCATTCCTTGCCCGGCTGATATCATAAACGCGACTATTGGTCAGAAATTTCACGCGACTGCGTGTCAAGGGCGCGTTTTCGCCTCGTATTCCCGGTATCAAAGCGAAGATATCGGAGGCGAGGTTAGCGGCCCAGAGCGGAATGTTGCCTTTCGGCAATTCTTTGTCCAGCGCATGAGCAATCGCGGTCGCCAGTTCGCGAATGGTCACGGGGTGGTCTCCGGCAAGATTGTAGCTATGTCCAATGGCTTTCGGCTTCTCGGCGCAGAGCAAGAAGGCAGCCGTCATATCATCGATATAGATGGGGTGCAGCAGTGCTTTGCCTCCATCAATGACGCGGAACAAGCCCTTTTTAATAGACGAGAAAAAGCCGAGCAGGTGCATATCGCCGGGGCCATAAACGAGGCCGGGGCGCGCCACGCTCACGGGCAGGCCATCTTCCTTATAGGCTTTCAGGGCCAGCAACTCGCCTTCGAGTTTGGTTTGCTCATAGGGATTGGTGGGAGCGAAGGGCGCGTCCTCGGCGGCGGGCGTTTTTCCTGTCACGCCATGCACGCCCGTTGTGCTGCAATGCACGATGCGCTGCAACTGGCTTTGTCCTTTGCAGGCTTCGAGCAGAATGCGCGTTCCCTCGACGTGCGTTCGATAATAGAGTGCTGCCGGAGTGCTGGGATGATAGAGGCGACCGACGAAGTGATAGATGATCGTCGCCCCGTCAACCGCCTTGCGCACCTGCTCCGCATCGGTAATCTCGCCTGGAACGATGCTGACTGCCTCGCCGAACTGCGCGCGCGCCTTCTTCTCATCGCGCACCAGCACGCGCACATCCTGTTTCTGTTTGACCAGTTCCGTCACCAGGGCGGAACCTAAAAAGCCTGTCGCACCTGTCACTAGAACTGTCATTGTCTTGCTCCTGAATAGCCTTTCACGCTGATTGCCTTCTCGGGGCAGGCCTCGTAACAGAGCAGGCAGCGCTGGCAGGCGCTATAATTCACCTTCAACGTCTTTAGATCGATTACATTTGGCAGGGGACATGCTTCCACGCAGACGCCGCAGCGCGTGCAGTTCTCTTCAGAAATCTGCGGCCTTGTGCCTGCCAGACCTGTACCATAGATAGTTGTACACAGGTGTTTACCGCGCTCGGCAATCCAGGTGTAGGGATAGTCAAGCGGGTACATGAGCCAGAAGATGAAGCGGTAGAGCGTCTTTTGTTGGGGCAGGTGGAATTTTTTAATCACTCCCACATCTTCGCCCGCCGGAGTCCAGGAGGGCTTGCCCATCTGCTCCAACGCCAGGCGCAGGTGCGGAATGTCGCGCGGCTTGACGCCTACCACCTGACAGCAGACCAGATCAACGGCGAGGCTGTTGCGCCCGGCAACCAGCACCTGCAAATCGGCTTTATCGCCGTAAACTGGTCCCTCGCCATCCTGACCGACACTGCCATCAACAATCGTGAGGTCGGGCTGGATACCGAGGTTCATATCGACGATACTCTGATCAATGCCAAAGGTATGCATCGAGCGGCGGTCGGGGCGCGGCAGAATGCCCATCAGGTTCTTCATCGCCAGGGTCATTGTCGAGACGACGTGAGTTTTAAGCACAGGCAGATTAATCAGGCGCGCCTCTTGCAAAATACGTGGTACGCGAAAACGTTTCAGGCGCTTCGCGCCATCCGGTCGCAACTCCATCCAATCCTGCTCGCCACCCTCGGGGTCTACCTTGAGAATGCGAATGCCGTTCTCCTGGCAAAACTGCTCTACACCGAGAATGGTATAGATGGCATCGCGATCAAATTCTGTACCCGGCGTCTCACACAGCACCGGCTCCGCTCCGCAGGCTCGAACCTCTTCGGCCACCGCTTTCAACAGGGCGAAGCTGGTGGTCGAGCCGGTTTCGGCATTGCGCCCGGCGACAAAATTGGGCTTGAGAATAGCAATCTTCGCGCCGCGTATCACCGATTCCATGCCGCCGATCTGCTCAATAATGCGGTGCGCGGCCTGTTCAATACCATCAAATGTGCGCGTTACGGCGACAGTATCAGTTCCTGGTTGGGTTGCTAACATAGTTTAAGCATCCTCTTCTACATATATTTATTTTCAAAAACTTTTTTCGTATAATCAGCCTGTCCTACGGCGATCAGCTAAGGCTACGCCTATTCCTGGCGGTTCCTGCCAGGAAAGGGCCGCTGCCGGAGCGGAAACAGGACCGGTGTTGACAATTGGCTGAGGCACCTTATGCTGCACCTGGTAGACGCGAATGACGATTTGCAGGTTGTGGTCGTCAGCGCTGAACTGGGCGCGCAGGACAGAATGATCGAGCGCCTGTTTAATCAGGTCCATACCCCCGCCAGAGTTTTCAATGTCATGTTCCATTTCCGAATCGGCCACGATATAGTCGATGCGGTCCCAGTTGTTCTGCAAGGTTAGATCGTGTATTTCGGGATCAAAAGCCACATTCCAGTACACTTCGGCATGCGGATAGGGCGCGCCATCTCCCAGGCCCTCGCCACCCGGCACGCGCAAATCAAGGTACAGGTAACTGTTAATCACGATGAACGAGTTGTGCGGTACGTGATTGCGCACCCAGAGCATCGCCTCCTGCTGCGCAGAGGTAGGATGCTGGTAAAAACGGAAGCTCGTTGAGGTAATATCATAAGGCAAAAGAACGGCGACCGTGAGCAGCAGCAGAATCGCCCGGACAATATTGAAATGGATCAGCTTCCCCAGCCAGCCCAGCAGTGCATTTAAGGCAATCGCTACATTGAGGGCAATAAGGGGTATCAATGGAAGGATATAGAAAGAAAGTACCTGTCCACCACGAATTAACAATATCCAGAACGAGATGGCCAACAAGGCCAGCATCAGATGCTTGCGATTCCACCAGCCATAGACAAGGTTAAAGAAAGGGGCGGCGAGGCTGAGGAGAACAAACACCGGGTCGTTCTGCAACCAGGCCATCCAGCTATCGATGAAGCTGCCGTTGCTCTCACTGCGCTGCACCTGGCCCACAAGCGTATCAAGCAGGCTCAAATGCTGATGGGTGTCCCAGGGTAAATGCCAGGCATACGGGAATAATTCGCCTTTCAGCACCGCCAGCAGGACAAAGGTAGAACAGGCAGCCACCACCCCGTAGATAAAGGTGACAAGCGCAAATTTCCGCTGGAATTTCGTGATATGCAGCCATGCCGCGTAAATGAAGGCCGGGAAACAGATCAACAGCACTTCTTTAGAAAGCACCGCGCAGCCAAAAGCGAGCGCAGAGCCTACCAGGTAGACTATGCGGCTGTTACTGCTGACCAGCAGATAAAGAGCGACCAGCATCCAGAACGTGGCGATGTTATCCAGGAAAACCTGGCGCTGGTAAGTGATGCTGAGCGGCGAGAATGCAAAGATGACCATCGCCAGCAGCGCAGCGCTGCGGCTCCCACCAAAGCGGCGCACGATCAGGTAGACCAGCAGGGTAGAAGCAACAGCGTACAATAGCATCAACACACGCCCACTATTGAGCGCGTTGCCGAAGGTAAAGACACCTCCCGTCAACTCCAGCCAGCCGCCTATCTGTATCCATGCCAATGGCGGATGCCCATATCCGTATGGATAGGGCGAAATCAGGCCCTGGGTAATGGCCCAGGCATTCGCCATATAGGTGCCTTCATCCAGCTCGTAGCGGGGGAAATTGAACATGTTGTAGGCATGCAGAACGCCAGTAAACCCCAGCGCGATCATTACAAAAATGGCTTCCAGCCACACCGGAATGGGCAGAGAGCGTGTTTTGTTGTTCGTGTCCAGAGTGATACTCGGCATAACGCGCGTCTCGCTGTTGGCAATACGCTTGTTCTGGTCAAGCATCACCCGGGGCAGCATGGTCGTATTGCCTGTGGGCTTGCGCAGAGGATCACGGTTCAGCCTTTCGGGCCGATAGGCTGTGCGCAGGAAAAAGTTATGCGTGCGATAGAGAATGATATTGCCATTCTCTACTTCCACTTTGCGCTGCATCCCGACGCCTTGCTGTACAGGCATAGCAGCCTGACCGTTCGCGGTTCGCAGCATGGCAGGCTGGCGCACAACCGGTACAGCATTTCCAGGGGGAACTCCGGGAGGCATCGGCCCAACAGGTTGTTGCCCGTTCAACTGGGCAGGTCGTCCCTGCTGCATTGGTGGCACCACTCCATTCACAGGCATCGGTGGGCCGCCATTTCCCACTGCCTGGCCGTTTCCGCCAGGAGAGCCTGGCGCTCCCATGAAAGGAGTCGGGGGTATTTTGCCCATCACCTTGCGCTGGGCTGGCTCAATCACACGCTGAGGAGCGCCCGGTTGAGCGCCGGGGGGAAAACCGGCCTGAGTATTATGAGGGGGCGCAGCCTGTGGGTGCTGCGGCCCCTGTTCTTGTGGGTCCTGCGTTTGTCTAAAGGAAACTGTCATGTTTATCTCTTTGCAAGGATTTCCATTACTAACGGTAAGTTTTGCCGGTTACGCGCCCGGCGTAGCAGCAGCTTTGCCGCGATGCTGCCCAAGATGGGCGGTTTTCTCCCAGTTGGTCGCCCCTTTCATTGCCCTGTACACGGCCCGCAGCGCGCCTATGCTCAGGATAGCCTGATACGGGAAAAAGGCCAGCACTAAGATGCAGGCTTCGCGCCAGCTCCAGGGACGTTTATGCGCCTTCAGGAAGGTATGCAGGCCGACAAGGTCGATGAAGACGGCCAGCACAAAGCAGTACAGAGGCAGGAAGGTCAGCATTGCCATCACCAACGGGAGCTTGACAAAGAAGAACATCAGCACCGAGATCGGCACCAGGATCGCAAAAAAGGCTTGCAATTCTGGCAAAATCAGGACATAAAAAGCAAGCAGCTTCTTCGACAGAGACTCCAGCTTCAACCACTCCTTTTTAAAGAGAATCTGGATGAAGCCCTGATTCCAGCGCGTGCGCTGCTTGATGAACTGTTCGATGGTATGCGGCGTCTCTTCGCGTGTGACGTACTCATCCTCGTAGATGATACGGATGCGGGCGTGCGCGAGGCTGAGGCGAATGCCAAGATCGGCGTCCTCGGTCAGGCAGGTTTCATCCCACCCGCCAAGCTGCTCCATCAACTCGCGCCGCACAAAGACGGTATTGCCGCCCAGCGGCGTCATACCGATACGCGCGAAGAAGTGCATCGATGATTTGAACCAGAAAAAGTACTCCAGGACGTTCAGGAAACAGAACCAGCGCGTGTTGTGATTCATCAACTGCACACCGCTCTGTACCACATCCACGTCCTCGTTGAGCATAGTTGTGTTGATGATATTCAGAATATCGGGATGCGGCTCGTCCTCGGCATCGAAGATGGTGACGACATCGCCTCGCGCTATCTGGAGCGCCAGGTTGAGGCCATGTGGTTTACTGACCGGATAATCGTTGTAAATCAACAACTGGACGTTTGGATCGCCCAGCTCATCTATTTTGGCCTGCGCCTCGGCAATCGTCCCAGGATCATCCTCGCGGCAGATGGCGACAATCTGCATCAACTCTTTGGGATAGTTGAGATCGTACACCTTCTGTATCGTCTCGCGGTAGACATCCTCTTCGTTCTTTGCCGGAAGCATGATGGTAAACGAGAGACAGGGGTCGCGGTACACGGTCGGCGCGTGATTCAGCCAGGCATGTTCCGGCGTTTCCCAGATAAACAGGCGCAAACGTATATTGAAGACGGCCTGCACGACCATCAACAGAATAATCAGCAGATAGAGCGCTCCAAAGAAGTAGCCAATATACGTCAGAATCACGATCGCTCCTTATAGATGTTGATTTACCGATGGGGGCGACGCAAGCGTCCTCCCCGCTCCTCCACCACCACTCCCGCCCCTACGTGCTTTGTTGCTTTACCAATGGGGAGGGCGACGCAAGCGTCCTCCCCGCTCCTCCTCCGCCGCTCCGCCCCTATGTTGGTTACTGATAAGATTAACAGGGTACATCATAGGCTAGTGGGTCGGTTTTATTGCCGCAGGTTGTATATTTCAGCGGGTTCACCGACGCCGTATCAATATTGGGAACCGTAAAGCTATAAGCCTCGGCACCCCCATTGCGATGCATGGTGACAAGCACGATACTGTAGCCCGCGATACTGATATCCAGCGAATGCCAGGCGCTGACGCCCAGAAACTGCGTCTGGGGGCTGATCTCGGCTGTCTGGTTATCTGCTGATTTGTTGACGAACAGCAGGCTGAGCGCCTGCTTTGTATCATCGACTGTGCCAAAGACATCAATTGGATCGTGTTCTATGGCAAGTGGCAGCAGATTATGCTGTATGTGCGAGAAGATCTGGAAGACGCGGTACATCGCCGTTTGCGCGTGGCTGCTATCGCCGGTAAACAGGGGATAGGGGGTCTGCACGCCCTCGGCTGAAAAGTACGCGGTATACTCGACTTGCTGGTTCATCAAGGTTCCAAGCGTATCTGCCCACCAGAGCGCGGCTTCGCCTGCGGTTGGCGTGCGCCCGCTGGATGGATTGGTATTGATTTCCGTCACGGCAACCGGTACATCACGCCCCAGGTCCTGCCGGATAAGCTGGCGCAACTGCGGCAGCAGGTACTCCCACTCTTGCGTGCTGCTCAACAGCAGGTAAGGAGCGGTGTGAGCATCCTGAAATGGATAACTGTGGAACGAAACGCCATCAAGCAGGGTGACATGATGGGCCTTTTCGTAATCGCCCACGCCCTTCAAAAAGCCTTCCATCCATAGCTGGCCGGTGCTATCCTTCGGCCCTACGCCCACACCGTAAAACTGGCTGAGTTCGGGACCAAAGACCTTGATGGACGGGTTGTTCTGGTGCATAGCAAGCGAGTACTGAATGAAGGCATTCACATAATCTGCAACAGTATATTTTTGCCCTGTATCGGTATTGGTAAGCTGATCCGGTTCGTTGCCGACGGCCCAGAATTTTATAGGATGCATGGTCGCGTTGGCCGGTATCTGCCCTTTGCAAAATGAGCTACGCGGGTTGCTCATCACGTCCACCCAGCGTCCGGCAAGATTGGCGCGGTCGGCGACCGTCGATTTTTTATTAAATTTATCAATCGGGTCAGAGAGGCGGGCCTGGATCATGCCATCAGCATTGACCTGGTTGAGCAAGTTGCTGAAATCATACAACTGTTGGCACGAGAGAATATGGTCTTCACCCGCGTTACCGCCGGGGAAGCGCAGCAATTTGACACCCGCGCCTTGCAGGCCAGTCACAATCTGCGTGCTGTAATCCATGAAACCGGTAAAATTGGCATCTACTGAGCTTGAACCGGCTTGCGGGAAAACGTTGACGCCCATGAGATACGGGCTGATCGGCTGGCCCTGCCGCAGATCAACCAGCGCCTGCTGTTGACCGGCAACCTTGAGGGTCAACTGATCGTCAGTATTACTCGTCACACTCGCCACGCGCACTGATGTCAATATAAGCAAAATAAGCAGCACAACGCTCGCAATCACAAGCACGCGGCGGCGGCCTTTCCCCTTCACACGGCGCGACGGCGGATTGCCTTGCTGCATCGACAGGTCTTTCCACCCGACGGCGGCATTCCGCTGCCCACCATTTGGTTGCGGCCCTACGCCTCCCTTGCTCACGTCGTTGTTCACCAACATGCTACCAAACTCCCTATGTAGAGGCTATCTCACACGACAGCCATGTAATGCTAAAACTGAAGAACTTTCATCGATACATCTAACTGTTCAAACGCATAATATCGCTTAACTGCACCAAATGAACACTGATTAGGACAATGGTCATCCCAGCATGCTTGCTTGTAGACCTATTTCTACTATCGGCTCATTTCTCGTATGTCGTAGGGACACAGAGTGAGGCATACTTTCCCCCAATGCCTCCTCTTGCTTCAAGCTTAACCAACATGACTCATTGTCTACAAGCGCGTTCGTATATGAATGGGATTACTATGGTATCAGTTGCTACTTGCCACAAACTGTGTATATCAGATAGAATCGGAAAGAGATATTCTTTGAATACCACAAATATCCGCTCCTGAAACTATTCCAGATACTAAGGAGATACCAGTGGCTAGAGGTATACAAGTTGTTAGCGCGTTTCGTTTTTCAGCCGACTCACAACAGCTATTGAGCGAGGCGGCAGGCGCTCCAATCACGGTTCTCAATGCTTCTGACGATTTGTCAGCAAAGATAGCAGACGCGGAAGTTCTTTGCAGCTACGAGGTGCCTTCTAACTGGCGCAAGGCCGCTCCAAAGCTGCGCTGGCTGCAATTTCCGGGCGCGGGGGTCGACTCGCTGCGACCGACCGGCCTGTTGAATAAAGGCTCAGGGGTGATTGTCACCACTGCCACAGGTATTCATGCCAGCACCATCGCTGAATACGTATTTGGCAGCATGCTAATGTTCAACTGGAACTGGCCGCAGATGGTGCGATTGCAGGATCAACGCATCTGGGCAAGGAGCGCCAACTGGTATAACCTGGCGCGGAAAGAACTGGTCGATCAAACGCTTGGCATCGTAGGACTTGGCAATATTGGCCGCCGGGTCGCGCATATTGGCCGCGCCTTCGGCATGCGCGTGCTGGGTATGCGGCGCTCATCTGGTGGAGCAGATGACCCGGATATCGACCGGTCGTATCCGCGCGAGCAACTGCATGAAATGCTGAGCCAGTGCGACTACGTGGTTATCTCTGTGCCTCTCACACCGGAAACAGAGAAAATGATTGGTGAAGCAGAGCTGCGCGCCATGAAGCCAACCGCCTATCTAGTCAACGTCGCTCGCGGGCGCGTGATTGACGAGCAGGCCCTTATTCGCGCTCTGCGCGAGGGATGGATCTCCGGCGCGGGGCTGGATGTGACCGAAGAGGAGCCGCTACCAGCCAGCAGCCCCTTATATACCATGCCGAACGTCATCCTGACGCCGCACATTTCCGGCACCAGCGTTCATTATGATGAGCGCCTGGCGGCTTTGTTCGCCGATAACCTGCGCCGCTATCGTGACGGGGAACCGCTACGCAATCGTTATGACCCGGAACGCGGTTATTGATTTCTAAGGAAGGTTTATTATGAGTACAGACCTGGGCCTTGTGGATGTTTTAGGGGCAGAGGCTGTAGGACAGCCGGGACAACGACGCTTTCGTCTGTTTGCCCTTTCCAATGCTGGCTCCGTCATTATGTGGCTTGAGAAAGAGCAACTGCAAAATCTTTCTCTGGCTATAGACCGCGCCCTGGCGCAGATTACTGAGGGAACGATTCTACGCACCATTGCCCAGGCAGAACCTCCCCCCGAAGAAGAAGGAGGCATGCCGCCCACCTTCCCGAACACCCCTAGTTTTGAATTCCAGGTAGGCCAGATTCGGCTCGGCTTTGATGAGGGACGAAATCTGCTGGCCCTGATTGTCTCTCCCCTGGAAATCGTGCTGGAACGAGGGCGAGACCCTGTAGCCATCATTCGCGAAGAGGAATCGGTGAGTATCTTCTTCACATTGCAACAGGCCCACTCGCTCACCAACGCGATTACTTCATTGATGACCAGAGGGCGTCCCGTCTGCCCGCTATGCAACACGCCTCTAGACGGGGGGCCGCATGCCTGCGTCAAACAAAATGGGCACCGCGAGATTGTGCAGGTCATCGAAGAGATGGACGGCGAAGAGGAAGAATAGTGGCAGGTTATAAAAACTGCCCATCCCGAAATTAGCGGGATGGGCAGTTACTTTTTACACCAGTTTAATCAACACATAGGTACTTATTTGCCTTCTGAAGATAATACTCTTCGTTGGCCTCGATCATGAGCTTATGGAGAACCACTACATCAGCATCAGGCAAACTTTCAACCGGTTGGAGACACAAACGCATCACCGCGTGACCATTTTCGATCACCTGAACGTATCCCCTGGTGCGTGGTACACGATAGACTCGCTGGGCCGTACTGGGACTCGGTATTTCCAGGTAGCCTCGCCAGACCAACTGGCGGCACTGCTCGGCGGTGAGCATATCACGTAACAGACTCGCAGCTCTACGCTCAGCCGACGACCATCCCTTAAAATATGGCTGGAAGATGAGCCAGACCATCGGAGAGATGAAAATCACCAGGATAATCCAACCCAGCGTAGTCAGCACCTGCTGAGTACTCAAGGTCATCCGCCAACGACTCGCGGGACGAGGACTATCTGCTCGGCTGTCTTGTCAAATTCATCGATGCGCTGTGCCGGTTTCCCTGTTTCAATACGGAAAGCGGTCGCGCCTTTCGCCCGCTCCTGGGCAAAGATGCGCTCGGCTTCACGGATGGCAGCCTGGGCCTCGGTATCGCCCGCCAGCGCCTTCTGCTCATCCCAGGTGACACGGTCATCACCGCGCCGCGACATCACCCGTAACATTCCCACAGTCGTTCCTCCTTCGTAGTCATAGCAACTGCCGGACTACCATCTACCTCTTACAGGCAAGCCGGCATGCACATATAAATGACTACCCACAGGTTTGGATGCCCTGGAGGGCATCCACTACGCATGGGCTTTCGACGAACTACAAACCCGAACTACGTGGTAAACAATCCTGGTACCTTCCGATACCTTACTTAGGTATACGTCCAGCGCTGACGGTTCGTTTCGCCAGTCAAGCATGCGAACAACTTGAGCCTTGTCTACAAGCCCTGCCGTTCTGCCTTAGCTCGACTTCTTACTCTCTATTTTAACTTGATATACGTTGAAACGTCAATAGGTCTCACATGGCCTGCTGCAATCTCGTACCGCATTCCGGGCAGAAACGAGTGGTTGGCTGCACCGGCTCCGCGCACCTGGGACAGAACAGGTCAGGCAAAGGTATCTTTGTGCCGCAATCCTCGCAGAATTTGCCGGGCGTTCCCAGGCGGCGGCAGTTCGGACACACGGCCTCTTTCGGATAGCCGGGTGTGGCAAAACCCGCCATCGCCGCTGGCGTCATGGCCTGATTCATCTGTGGTGGTTGCTGTGGGGATAATGCTGGCTGCCCGGGCTGGGGCGGCATAGCACGCGCTCCAGGCTGAGGACGAAGCATGTCGGGTGTGACAGCCGATGGAACGGCGTCGGTATTAAACTGCGGGGCTTTGTAGTTTTCCTCGATCTGCTGGCGTTGCGCCTGCACGTTGAGATCATGCTGGAAGGAAGCGGCGTCGGCTTTGAGATCAGGCGCGCAGTTGACACAGAGATTCAGCTTGAGGTTGAAGCAGCGCGTGCAGACCGTAAGATGACATTTGGGACAATAATGGAAATCGGGCTTTACCTGTGCCCAGGCTTTTTTTAGCGCCTCGGCCTGCTCCGCGTGCCATTTGGAGCCGTACATCTTCTCGCCCGTCTCCGCCGCGCGCCCCCAGAAGCCGCCAAGCAAGCCTACACCAATATCCATAATATTCGTCGCCGTCGCTACATTAGAGCGAATAGGCATGGAATCAACCGACCAGCCGCAGATTTGACAATGAAAACGAAAAGCGAAGTAGCCCTGCGACTGGTCGCTCATATCAGAGTAAATGTTGGGCACAACATAAAAGTCTGCCATGTCTAAAAAACCTCTTTCTTTCCTTTTCAGGAAGCAGTGACGTAAGCAATGGCAGCCGTACCAGGTCCCGTATGGGTGCCCAGGACAGCGCCCAGACGATACACCGGTAAATCTCCTTTGTAGACAGCGCGGATGGCTTCCACCAATTGCTGGCCCACTTCGGCGCTCGATTCGGCGATCGAGACATGCTCTACATTGTTTGAGGCGGAAAGTAATTGGGCAACACGAGCATAGGCTTTGTTGCGCGTGCGCGGCTGCTCTACCGGAACGACCTCGCCATCTTTCAGAGAGACGATTGGTTTGAAGCTGAGCATATTGCCCAACAAGGCTCTCGCGCCGCCGATGCGCCCGCCGCGCCTCACATATTCCAGCGTGTCCAGCACCGCCAGAATATGTGTGCGGGATAGCTCGTCGAGTACGGCGGCGCGAATCTCTTCCAACCCTTTCCCCTCGCGGGCCAGCTTAGCAGCGCGCATAATGGCGCGAGACATGCCAACGCTGATGCTTTTTGAATCCAGCACCTCGATGGGAATCTTCTTCTCCGTCTCCAGGGTATCGCGGGCTGTGACGGCTGACTGGTAGGTGCCGCTCAATTTTGAGGAGAGATGCACCGAGAGAATGGCATCGGCCCCTTCGTCAATCAGGCGCGTGTAGGCTTCTTGAAAACGCGCCGGAGAAGGCTGTGAAGTGCGGGGAAGCTCTTTATTGGCAGCTAGTTTGCGATAAAAACCCTCGTTGTCCAGCTCTATGCCATCCAGATAGGCCTCGTCGCCAAAAAAGACGGTGAGCGGCACAACTGTAATACCGAGCGCGTCGGCCTCGGCTTGCGGAATATCGGCGGTACTATCGGTGACAATACGCACGCCCATACAACAAAATCCTCCGTGTCAAAAAATATCGGCAGCTATTCTGCTGAAATAACGTAGGCGTAGTAGGGCTGCCCACCGTCTACAACCTCGATCTCCAGGTGTGAATACCACTCCTTAATATGTCGGGCCGTCTGATCAGCCTGCTGCTCATCCATATCCTCGCCAAAATAGAGTGTCACAATTTCATACTTGTCGATATGCATGCGCTTCAAGGTTTCGCGAATAACCTGTTGTATATCCTGCCCGGCGATAGTCAGATTGCCATCCACCAACCCGATGTAATCGCCTTCGCGCACGCGCACGCCGCCGATCTGCACGCTGCGTACAGCCGTTGTGATCTCAGCCGTATGCACAGACTTCGCGGCCTCGTCCATCGCCTTGCAATTCTCCTCGAAACTGGCTTCGAAGTTGAAGCTGCTGAGGGCAGTCACCCCCTGTGCCATCGTATCAGTGGGAACAACATGCACCTGCTTGCTACATAAGGAGAGAACCTGCTGCGCGCTCAAAATAACGTTGCTATTATTAGGAAGGAGAATCACTTGTTCGGCAGGCACCGCCTCAACGGCAGAAAGCAGTTCCTCGGTGCTGGGGTTCATGGTCTGGCCGCCCGGCACAAGAGAGGAGACACCCAGCCCCTGGAAAACTCTCACAAAGCCCTCACCTGAGACGACCGCAACGGTTGCAATACCCGACGTGATGGGTACTTCAGGCTCGGAAGCGTGTTCTAGCGCGCTTTCAGCAGCATAGGTAAGGCTCTGTTCCTGGAGATTTTCAATGTTGATATCAAGCAGGCTGCCGAGACTTACACCATAGTCGAGAATCTTGCCGGGCCACTCGGTATGCGTATGCACTTTCAGCATCTTCTCGTCGCCTGCCACAACGGTCGAGACACCGCCCATATCAATAATCTTCTGGCGAATCTCCTCGACGTTCAGATTGTCGCCGCGCAGCAGGAAGACCACCTCGTAGCCAAACTCTTCCTCGATGGTGACGCGCCCCTTTTTCACCTCCGGCTCAGTTGTCTTGTTGATAAGCGCGACATCAGGCACAACTCTATTACCCGCTTCGCCGCGCACATAACGCCAGACGCCTTCGAGAATGGTACAAAAGCCCTGGCCGCCGGAGTCTACAACACCCGCCTGTTTCAAAGTCGGCAGCAGGTCAGGCGTGCGCGCTACCGATTGACGAGCCGCCGTCACCATTTCCTGGATCAGGGCGACGAGATCATCCCCACGCTGCGCGCTGGCCTGCGCCGCCTCGGCGGTTTCGCGCACCACCGTCAAGATTGTTCCTTCGACAGGCTTCAATACAGCCCGATAGGCGAGTTGTTGCGCAGCCTGCAAGGCCGAGGCGAGGTCTTGCGCGGTAAAGGTCTGCTTTTTTTCAAGGCCCTGCGCGAGGCCACGCAGGATTTGCGAGAGAATGACGCCGGAATTGCCACGCGCTCCCAGAAGCGCACCACGCGCAATCTTTGCTGAAATAACCGCCGCCGAAGTCTCTTCGCTCTGCACGATATCGCGGATGGCCGACTGCATGGTCGCAGACATATTAGAACCGGTATCGCCATCCGGCACCGGAAAGACGTTCAAGGCATTGATGGCATTTTTATGCTCTTCCAGCCAGGCTGCCCCGGCCAGAATCGCCTTCTTCAGGTCCTGCCCATCGAAGACACTGATCCGGCGCTGCCGCTGCGGTCGCGCCATGAGCGGCGATGTGCGTGGCTTTTGTTCCTGCATTTAGGTAGACTCCCGCGTACAGCAAGCAGAGGTCTGGCGGGCCGCGTTCAATAAAATATGTTCCATGTGCCGCGCTGCAAACCTCTACAATATGCTGCTTATCTTGTATTTCCGCTATGGCTTAATCCCTGCACATTCACATTCACCTGTGCTACAGGGACGCCCAGCATTTTTTCGATAGAGAACTTGACGCTGCTCATGATATTATGCGCTATCTCCGAAATACGTAACCCATATTCCAGCGCGACATAGACGTCAACGTAAATCTGGTCGTTGAGAATGCGTACATGGACTCCCTGGTTCTGGTGATTCGGATCAAGCAGAACAACCCGTCCATTATGCAAACGTGGAGCAGCGATTCCAACAACACCATAACACTCACTGATAGCCTGCACCGCGATTGTATGAATGGCATTCGGCAGGACTTCTATCTTTCCAAGCGGACGTAACCCGTGTTGTGGTTGGATAGCAGGCGTTCTCGACATGTACACGTCTTCTTTTCTTACTAACTCTTGCCAAAACAAGGTATATCATGATATACTCGCATGGCATGCTCAGTTGTTCTCAAAGAAAGCCAGTCGTGGCTGGCAGTCTGAGAAGCATTTGCAGTATATCAAAAGCACCAGAGATTATCAAGGGAACAGGCGCAGTGAAGAGTTGGAGGCTGTTGCGTTTCAGCGTTGTGTACGCCAACCTTCCTATATAGTACAGAGCCATTTCTACCTATGACGCACTGCCCGAATACACACTAACGTAGAGAGGATGATAGATCATGTTAGGTCGTTGTGAAATTTGCAACCGCAAGCCAATGCATGGCAATTATTCAAACTTCTCCCAGAAGCGCTCACGCCGCCGCTTCGTACTCAACGTCCAGCACCGCCGCCTCGAAATCGATGGCAAAATGCGGACCGTCAACATCTGCACACGCTGCCTGCGCACGATGAGCAAGATGCCAAAGGCGAAATAAAGGGTAGAAGAAAAGCATAACAAAAGTCGAGCCTGCGCAGGCTCGACTTTTGTTATGCTTTTGCGGGCTGCTTTTTGCTTTGTTCAAAGCGTGTTCGTAGCTGTCCACAGGCCGCCGCGATATCATCGCCACGCTCGGCACGCACACTGTTGCTGACGTGATGCTGGCTCAAAATGTCGCGGAACCTGCGAATGGCTTCGCCGCTCGGCGGACGATAAGCGGCGGCGGTAGCATTGACCGGAATGCAGTTGACGTGCGCGAATTGCTTGAGGGGAGCGAGCAATTCTCCCAGCAGGTGCGCGTATTCAGGCGTATCGTTGACTCCCGACAGCAGCACATATTCAAACGTCACCTGCCGCCGCGTGGCCGCGATGTAATCCTGACAGGCCGCAATCAGTTCCTTTATAGGATACTTGCGATTGACCGGCATCGTCTTACCGCGCAGTTCATCGGTTGGTGCGTGCAACGAGATGGCAAGGTTCACCTGTAACGGCTCCTGGCTCAGCTTGCGAATGGCCGGAACCAGTCCCACCGTCGAGACCGTCATATGGCGCGCTCCCAGATTGAAACCATCAGGACTATTGAGGATGCGCAACGCCTGCAAGACATTATCATAATTATGCAGCGGCTCGCCCATGCCCATAAGCACGATGTTTGTAATATGGTCTATTGGTGCGCTATTTGGCAAACCAGCGGCCTTCCAGGGAGCAGCCCGTAGTTCGCGGGCAAAATGCAGCACCTGGGCCACAATCTCCCCCGCGCTCAAGTGGCGATCAAAGCCCATCTGTCCAGTCGCGCAGAAGGTACAGCCGAAGGCACAGCCAGCCTGCGACGAAACGCAGACGGTGGCCCTTGCGCTATTCTCTCCAAGCGGGGGATAGAGCATCAGCACCGACTCGACCAGCTTACCATCCTGCAATTCCAGCAATATCTTGCGCGTGCGGTCATCCTTCGAGTGCAGTTCGCTGCGCACAATGACCGGCCCAATTGTCGCCTCCTCCGCCAGCCGGTCCCGCAGCGCCTTCGGCAGATTCGTCATCTCCGCGAAATCCGCCGCCAGGTGCTTATACAGCCAGTTATAAATCTGCTTCGCTCGAAACGACGCCTCTCCACGCTCCGCCAGCCACTCCCGTAATTGTGGTAAAGTCAGGCTCAATAGATCAGTTTTTTTGGTTGTATGTTTGGCTTGAGAAACATGCATATGAATAGTTGACATGGCTTCATTATAGCATGTCACAAACTTATTGGCTTTAGACAATTTATATGGTATCGTTTCAAATATGAGATGTATGCGTAATAGTCAGAAGGAAGACTATGGCAATCGAAGTACGGGTACAGACGGTGGTCTTACCAGGAGGCCGCATAGAGATCAGCACCCCCGAACTCGTTCCAGGTCAGCAAGCAACCGTCACTATCACCGTTGAAGACAACAAGCCTGCTGGATCGGAGCATGTGATTGACATTTTGAAATCATTGCCCGGCCATCAACTCTTTCAAAATGCTGAAGAGGTGGATAATTATATACATGAGGAACGGGATTCGTGGGAGAAATAGTAATACCTTTAAAAGGGAAAGTGTACCTGGATGCTAACTGCTTCATTTTTAGGAGTCAAAACACCAGATGCGCTTCACGTTGCTACTGCCCTGGTACATCGCTGCAACCTTTTTGTCACGAACGACAAAGACCTTCGCAAAATAGCTGAACTTAATATCACAGTTTTAAGTGAACTGGTAGGAACAACAGAACCGTTTTGTTTAGTATTTGTTGAACCCGCGCCATAGTCACACATTTGCAAAAAAGTGTACAAGTGATGGATGACGGGGAGGGCTTCATCCGCAATTGTATCTACTGTTGCAAATCCACTGTTACATGTGCTATAATCCGACGTGGTATAATAAGAGAGACGACAGATGGGAACACTCGGATGAATAAAAAACCGCCCTCTGTTTGGGACGCCATGGGACTCATGCTGCAATTAGGTTTGACCATTGCCGTTCCTTTAGCTCTTGGTGCTTTCGGGGGCAACTACCTCGACGGGCTAACCAACCATAAACCATTATTTTTGTTACTCGGGCTGCTGCTTGGCCTGATTGTGGGAATATATGGGGCGTACCGTTTATTTGCAAGACTCCTCTAAGTAGCTAGATGGGATAGACGGACCTTCAATAGCGAACAACAGACCGGGCAGGGCGCGGTAATATAGGAGGAACCGCGTGTTCTGGAAACTACAGGAAATCAAAATTCAACCAGACGTGATCTTCACGCCGTTTGGTTTTCCAGTCACCAATACGTTGCTCTGTACCTGGATTTGTATCCTGATCATTGCCTTTATTACCTTCATCGGTACGCGCCGACGCGATCTCATCCCTGCGGGTGTGCAGAATTTCGTCGAGTGGGCCGTGGAAGGTATGCTTAATCTGGTCGAGGGAGTGGTAGGGAAAGAGAAAGGCAGAAAGTTCTTTCCACTGGTTGCCACCTTTTTCTTCTTCATTCTCATCGCCAACCTGACGGATATCTTGCCGGGTATCGATACGATTGGCTGGGTCAATCTCGATGCTGTTCGTGCGGCGCATCTCCCCGATCCAACGAGCATCTTTCTCTTTGGAGACTATACCAACAAGATCGTGCCCTGGTTCCGGCCACCTACCAGTGACCTCAACCTGACCTTCGCGATGGCGCTGGTTTCGGTAGTGGTGACGCAGATCTTCGGTTTCGCCTGGCTCGGTCCGGGATTACACCTGGGTAAATACTTCAAGTTCAAAGAGCTGTTTACACATGGTGTGCAGGGACCCATCGAGTTCTTCGTGGGTATCGTCGAGCTGATTACTGAGATCTCGCGCCTGCTCTCGTTTGCCTTCCGTCTTTTCGGAAACATCTTCGCAGGTAGCGCGGTGCTGGCGCTCTTCGCTTTCCTGGTACCCGCTTTCGGCGACGTGATTTTCATTCCCCTGGAAATCTTCGTGGCCCTGGTGCAGGCACTGGTCTTCGCCCTGCTAACCCTGGTCTTCCTGGAAATGGCGACCAGTTCGCACGAGCATCCCGAAAGCGAACACGAGGCGGAGCAGGAATACGAGCAGGCCAAAGAACACGACCAGATGGTCGCCGCCAGTCGTTAAGCCTGAATTTCAGGCATTTCTCTGATTGCTACTCGCAGCTTTGTCCTGCGGTTGCATAAATTAAGATCATCAATATTACAGCATTGTCCTTACATAAGGAGGGTTTTTTCATGACATCACTTGCTATCGCTCTGGCTATCGGTTTGGGAGCTATCGGCCCAGGTATCGGCATTGGTCTCGCGGCAGGTCAGGCCTTCAACGCCATCGGTCGCAACCCGGAAGCTGAGCCGTTGATCCGTATCAATATGTTCATCGGTCTCGCGTTCGCCGAAGCTATCGCTATTTACGCGCTGGTTATCGCCTTCGTACTCACAGGCAGGCCTTAGTAGTGCAGATGAACAGGCGGGGTGCGACAGCGCGCCGCCTGCTTACGTAGATCAACCCCCGTCTAGTTTGCAGGTGGGGGTTGCCTACTGAAAAGCACACCGGCTATACCTCTGAGGAAAGGAGGCACACAACATGCATACAGTTCTTGTCTCTGGTGATCTGCTGGGAAATCTGGGCATTAATTTACCAGCCTTCATTTCTCAGCTCATCAGCTTTGGCATCGTCTTCTTTATCTTGTGGAGATGGGGCTTTCCCGCGATCCAGAGGACGCTGGAAAAACGGCAGGCCGTGATCCGCGAGGGAGTCGAGAACGCTGAAAAGGCGCGCCGCGACCTCCAGGAAGCCAATGCGCGCGCGGAGCAAATTTTGCAGCAGGCCCGCCGGGACGCGCAGGATACGATTGCTCAAGCCTCCGCTGCCGCGCAGCGTGAAGCTGCCCGCATCCGGGAAGAAGCCGAAGCCAGGGCGCGCCAGATAGAACAGCAGCAAATTGCGCGCATCCGCCAGGAAGCTGCGCAGGCGCGTGAAGAACTCAGCCGCCTCGTGGTCAATCTCTCGATTGATGCCGCGAGCAAGGTTATTAGTAGATCGGTTGACACGAAGGATAACCGCCGTTTGGTGGAAGAATTCGTTAGTAGCAGCCAGACAAGGGAACAGTAATGCTAAAGGGAGCGATTGGACGCCGCTACGCGGAGGCCGTTTTCGATATTGCGCGCAAGCAGAATACCATAGATCGCACCCTTGAGGACGTAAAGGAGATCGCGAAGTTATTCTCCCAGCGCAAGCTGGCCTATCTCCTGCGCGAGCCGAAGATTCCCTTGCAGCGCAAAGAGACAGCTATACGTCAGGCCTTGTCGTCACGAGTGTTGCCCACGTCGCTCAATCTCGCTCTGCTCGTCGTCCAGCGAGGGCTGGTTGACGCAATGCCCAACATTGCGAGAGAACTGGAACAACTTGTACTGGATTACAAGAATCAGGCAGTAGCGGAAGTTACGACGGCAGCACCGTTGGATGAGCAACAGCTCAACCGGGTGAAACAGGCGCTGGAGCGTACAACTGGTAAACAGATTATCATGCATACCCGGATTCAGCCGGACATCCTGGGTGGTGTAGTCGCCCGTGTCGGAGACCAGATCATTGATGGCAGCGTTCGCTACCGCCTGTCCGCCCTTCGCCAGCAATTGCTCAGAAACGTCGCGGCAGGTGTTAACGAGCTTCCGAGTGTAAATGGCTCAGATGGTCAGGCGCAGACGACTGGCGATACAATGGCATCACCGAGTGAGCCAACTAGAATCCAATGAGGAGGAACGACGATGGCTTCATGGGCTGATGAAATCAGTGCCATCATTGAGAGAAACATCGCCGGGTTCGGTGGAAGCGAGACAGAGACCGCAAGCGTCGGCACAGTAATCTCGGTGCAAGACGGTATCGCTCGCGTCTACGGCCTGCAAGATGTGAAATATCTCGAACTGGTAGAATTTCCACGCACCGGAATTATGGGCATGGCCTTCAACCTTGAAGAGGAGACCGTGAGCTGCCCGATTCTGGGTGACTATACACATATTCGCGAAGATGATGAGGTGCGCACGACGGGCCACGTGGTCTCCGTTCCGGTAGGCGACGCCCTGATTGGTCGTGTGGTGAACCCCCTGGGCGAGCCGCTTGATGAAAAAGGCCCCATTATCACCGACAAAACGCGCCCTGTTGAGCGCGTGGCCCCTGGCGTAATCACCCGCCAGTCGGTGAACACACCTGTGCAGACAGGTATCAAAGCGATTGACAGCATGATCCCCATCGGGCGCGGCCAGCGCGAACTGATCATCGGCGACCGCCAGACGGGTAAAACGGCCATCGCGATTGACACGATCATCAACCAGAAGGGCAAAGACCTGATCTGTATCTATGTGGCAATCGGTCAGAAGAACTCTTCGGTAGCGCGCACGCAGGCCATTCTCGAAGAGCATGGCGCGATGGATCATACCATCATCGTTGTCGCGGGCGCAGCCGATCCCGCTCCGTTGAAGTATCTCGCGCCTTATGCCGGGTGCGCGATGGGCGAGGAGATCATGGAGTCCGGGCGCGACGCGCTCATCATCTATGACGACCTGACCAAACACGCCGAGGCATATCGCAATATCTCGCTGATTATTCGCCGCCCGCCAGGACGCGAAGCCTATCCAGGTGACGTTTTCTACCTGCATTCGCGCCTGCTGGAACGCGCTGCCCGCCTGAACGACGAGTACGGTGGCGGTTCGCTTACTGCGCTGCCGATCATCGAGACGAAGGCCAACGATATCTCGGCCTACATTCCGACCAACGTGATCTCGATTACCGATGGGCAGATCTTCCTGGAAACCGACCTGTTCAACGCCGGTCAGCGTCCGGCCATTAACGTCGGCCTCTCGGTCTCTCGCGTGGGTAGTAGCGCGCAGACACGCGCCATGCGCCAGGTTGCCGGTTCGCTTCGCCTCGACCTCGCGCAGTTCCGCGAACTGGCCGCGTTCGCGCAGTTTGCCTCCGACCTGGACAGAGCCACCCGCAACCGCATTGATCGCGGTCGCCGCGTAACCGAAATTTTGAAGCAGCCGCAGTATCAGCCGGTGCCGGTCGAAAAGCAGGTCATGATTATCTATGCAGCCACCAATGGCTACCTGGATGACGTGCCTGTCGATAAAGTCTCGGATTGGGAGACCGCTTTCTACCGCTACATGGATGCCAACCATCCAGAAATCGGCGAGGAAATTATCGCAAAGGCGGTTCTGGAGCGCAACAAGATGTCTGACGAGCTATTGAAGCGCCTGGGCGATGCAATAGAAGAGTTCAAGAAGACAGCCGCGCCGCAGTAGGCCGTAAGCAGGAGGTGGGCATATGCCATCAACCAGAGAAATACGGCGGCGTATCCGGTCGGTCAAAAACATGGCTCAGGTCACTCGCACCATGCAGATGGTGGCCAGCAGCAAAATGCGTCGAGCGCAGGAGCGCGTGGAACAATCGCGCCCCTACGCCGAGCAGTTGCGCGCCCTTGTCTCGCGCCTCGCGAATGTCGCGGGTGAGGATGCCGGAAGCGAGATCGCCCTGCTGAGACAGCGCCCGGTGCGCAAAATCGGCTTTCTGCTGATTACACCTGATCGCGGCCTGAGCGGCGCGCTGCCCGGCAACATCAATCGCAGGGCAGCTACCAGCTCGCAGGAGATGATACAAAAATACTCCGAACAGGGCGAGCGACCCGGCATCGATTATATCGCGGTAGGGCGCAAGGGGCGCGACTTTGTAGTGCGTAGCCAGCTCAATATGATTGCCGAATTTACCAACTATGGCGACCGGCCCGGCATGTCCGATGCTTCGGCTATTGCCCAGGTTGCTACGGATGCTTTCCTGAAAGGGGAAGTTGACGTGGTATACCTGATCTACGCCCAGTTCGTCAACACCGTGACACAGAAGCCAACCGTCGTACAACTACTGCCTGTGCAGCCGCCAACCGACCAGGAAGGCGAGCGCGGTGCCCTCGAATATATCTACGAGCCGGACGCGGCGAGCATCTTTGAAGCGCTGCTTCCACGCTATGTAGATGTGCAGGTGTACCAGGCGCTGCTCGAATCGGTAGCCAGCTTCTTCTCGGCGCAAATGGTGGCCATGAAGAACGCGACGGATAACGCAAACGAACTCATTCAAGATTTGACTCTGACCTATAACAAGGCCCGTCAGGCCAGCATCACCACCCAGATTCTTGAGGTGGTCTCCGGCGCTGAAGCCTTGTAAGGATACGAGGGACAGGAGTATCTACAGGTATTCCAGCCCCTGGGAGAGAGAAATAGATGACTACATATACAGGCGCAAAAGGAAAAATTGTGCAGGTACTTGGCGCAGTGGTTGACATTGAGTTTCCGCCTGATAAATTGCCGGAAATCTACAACGAGATTGTCACCCACATTCCCGGTAGCGACCAGGAACTTGCCCTTGAGGTCGAGCAGTTGCTCGGCAACAACTGGGTACGCTGCGTGGCAATGGGACCAACCGACGGCCTGCAGCGCGGTATTGATGCTTACGATACCGGCCAGCCGATTACTATGCCCGTTGGAGACAAGACCCTGGGTCGCATCTTCAACGTCCTCGGCCAGGCCGTGGACAACAAGCCGCAGGTGACGGACGCGCCCCGCCTGCCCATTCACCGTCAGCCCCCTGACCTGGAAGACCAGGCTTCTGAGATTCAGGTCTTCGAGACAGGCATCAAGGTTATCGACCTGATCTGCCCCTTCATGAAAGGCGGTAAGATTGGCGCGTTTGGTGGCGCTGGCGTCGGCAAGACCGTTATCATTCAGGAACTGATTAACAACATCGCTAAAGGTCACGGTGGCTATTCCGTCTTCGCAGGCGTGGGCGAGCGCACACGCGAGGGTAACGACCTCTATCATGAAATGCAGGAGGCAAAAGTTATCGACCGCCTCGCGATGGTGTTCGGACAGATGAACGAGCCGCCCGGCGCGCGCCTGCGCGTGGCCCTTAGCGGATTGACCATCGCCGAATACTTCCGCGACGAAGAGCATAAAGACGTGTTGCTCTTTATCGACAACATCTTCCGCTTCACACAGGCGGGCGCTGAAGTATCCGCGCTGCTGGGCCGCATGCCATCGGCAGTAGGATATCAGCCGAACCTCGCAGAAGAGATGGGTGAGTTGCAGGAGCGCATCACCTCGACTAAAGAGGGTTCCGTCACCTCGATGCAGGCCGTGTACGTGCCAGCCGACGACTACACCGATCCTGCCCCGGCCACGACCTTCGCGCATCTCGACTCGACGATCGTGCTGGAACGCGCCATCTTCGAGCAAGGCATCTACCCGGCGATTGACCCGCTGGCTTCCACCAGCCGTATTCTCGATCCGAACGTTGTCGGTGAAGAGCATTACAACGTGGCGCGCGGCGTGCAGCGCGTCTTGCAGCGCTACAAAGATCTGCAGGACATCATCGCCATCCTCGGTATCGACGAACTCTCGGACGAGGACAAGCTGACCGTAGCACGCGCCCGCAAGCTCCAGCGTTTCTTCTCGCAGCCCTTCACGGTTGCCACCGTCTTCACAGGCCTCGAAGGTCGCTACGTGCCTCTGAAAGAGACGGTACGCGGCTTCAAGGAAATCCTGGAAGGCAAATATGACCACATCGGTGAGACGAACTTCTATATGAAGGGCACCATTGACGAGGTCGTGGAAAGCTACGAGAAAGAGCAGCAGCAGAGAGGGTAAGCGATGGCGTCACGCACAACTATGCATGTCGAGGTCGTCACCGCCGAGCGCGAACTCTACAACGGCGAAGCGGACCTGGTGACAGCTCCCGGCACCGAAGGCGAAATGGGCATCTTGCCCCGCCACGCTGCGCTGCTCTCCGCGCTCAAGCCGGGGATGCTGCGCATTCGCCTGGGAGGTCAGGAGGAGTCTCTCTTCGTCTCAGGCGGTTTCCTGGAAGTCTCTAACAACCAGGTAACGGTGCTGGCCGATGCCGCCGAACATGCCGAGGAAATCGACCAGGCCCGTGCCGAGGAAGCTCGCCGCCGCGCCCAGGAACGCCTGGCGCAGGCCGGTTCCGACGTCGAGCGCGCCGAACTGCAGGCCGCGCTACAACGCGCCATTAGCCGCCTGCGTGTCGCCGAGACTGCGCGCCGCCGTAGAGGCCCGCGCATCCAAACGCCGCAGTCTGAATAGGCTTTGCAAGCGCAGAAAAACGATGGGGAACGGAATTTCCGTTCCCCATTTGCTTTGCTTAGAAATTGCCGCTGCCTCCACCACCGCCGCCTCCACCGCCAAAATCTCCGCCTCCTCCGAAGTCTCCACCACCACCACCGCCGCCGCCAAAGTCTCCACTCGATCCTGCGCCAAAATCTCCGCCTCCTCCAAATCCGCCCCCTCCGAAGTCTCCGCTAGACCCCGCGCCAAAGTCTCCGCCTCCTCCAAATCCACCCTGGTTGCCGAAGTCCCCACTGGAGCCAACCCAACCGCCGCCCTGATTCTCTTCGCGTGCCTCGCGCTCGCCAGCTTCTTTACCCAATTCGTAACCCAGAAAACCACCACCAGCAGCCCCCAGACCACCTGCCACCCAGGGATTCATACCAGGTCCTTGTTGATAGCCAGGACCATAGCCGGGAGGATAGGGCTGGTTATACTGCGGAGGATATGGTTGGCCCATCGGAGGAGGTGCGCCGTAACCGCCACGGAAGCGCCTGCGCATGAAGATGCCGCCCAGGAAAATGACAGCCAGGATCACCAGACCGATGATACAAATGGCACCGAACAGGCCGGAAAAAACACCGCCCCCGCTTGAGCCACTGCTTGAACTGCCGCCCAACGAACTGCGCAGCGAATCGATAGCAGCAATCGTCGCCCCTGTATAGCCGCCACTATTAAAGTTGTTAATAAAAGCGTTCTTTGCATCGACAACGGCCTGCGATGCATTGCCATTGGTGAACACATTCGAACCTGCCACAATTGCCAGGTGCCGGTGAACGGTATCAATTGCGATCACAATCAGATTGGGATTACTCCCTAGCTTGTTGCGCGTCTCCTGGTCAAATGCGGCATTGCCACTGTTGAAGTTATTGACGGTATAAATGTCGATCGACGCTGAGAGCGTAGATGCCTCGTTCTGCACTCTATTATCATCCAGAACATGCGCATTGTCATAGATATGCACAGTATTCGCGTAGGCAGCCGTTGCGCTGATAAACGTGAGGATACAGACGGCAATTATCGCCAGCCAGCCCTGGCGTAGCCACCGAACACGATGTCTTATGTTCATAGCGGTTCCTCTTTCTAGTAGAAACAATCAAGAGATTGTCACATGTATGTATACGTATGACGCCGCGAAAAGGCCAAATTTCATTACCAGTAATAATGCTGTCGAATTCTTCTTCCTCACGCCGCCTTATGCCGTGATACAATACGATGAGAAGTTTATAGCATGGCATTACCCACCTGTCTCTAAATGTCATCCTGAGCGCAGCGAAGGATCTCCGGCCGCCACAGGCTCGACATGGCCAGCGCGAGATCCTTCGCTGCGCTCAGGATGACAGGCGAAGGGGGCTTTTTCATGACATATCATACCTTATTTACGGAGCGAAATTTGGAATGAGTACAGCATCTTCCGGGCGACCACGCCCGTTTGTTTTGATTGTTATGGATGGCTGGGGCATCAACCCACGCAAAGAGGGTAACGCAATTGCCCTGGCACGCACGCCCAATATTGACAAACTCGCGCAGGATTGGCCGCATACATCCGTCCGTACCTCTGGCGAAGCGGTGGGACTGCCGGAAGGTCAGATGGGCAATTCAGAGGTGGGACACCAGAATATCGGCGCGGGCAAGCGCGTCCTGCAAGACTATACCCGCGTCAGCGAGTCGATCAAGGATGGCACCTTTTTTCAGAATCCCGCCTTCCTGAAGGCTATCGAACATGTCAAAAAGAATTCCTCGCAGTTACATATCTGTGGATTGCTGGGGAACGGCGGCGTACACGCGCACGAAACCCATCTGGAGGCCCTGCTACGGCTGGCGCAGATGCATGATATCGAGCGCGTCTACATTCATAGCTTCACTGATGGTCGCGACAGCTCGCCAACGGGCGGCGTCGAATTCATGCGCAAGCTGGAGGCGCGGGCGCGTGAAATTGGCGGCGAGCATCCCGCGAAGGTGGCAACGGTGAGCGGGCGCTACTACGCGATGGACCGCGATAATCGCTGGGACCGCACAGCGATGACCTATTTTGCCATGACACGCGGCGAGGGCAACAAAGCCAGTTCCGCCATTCAGGCCATTCAGCAATCTTACGATCAAGGCGTCACCGATGAATTCATCGTGCCAACCGTCGTCATAGAGGACAATCATCCGGTAGCGGTGGTGAAAGCCGGAGATGCCTTAATCCACTATAATTTCCGCCCTGACCGCGCCCGCCAACTGACAAAGGCCTTCGTGATGCCGGAACTGCCCCCACAGGCACAGGGCAAGTTCGAGCGCGGGCCGCGCCTGCAAGACCTGGTCTATGTGATGATGACCGAGTACGAAGAGGGTCTGGATGCCGAAGTGGCTTACCGCGCCGACGAGGTTGAAATGCCCCTGGCCCGCGTCATCTCCGAACACGGCCTGCGCCAGTTCCATACCGCCGAGACCGAGAAATACGCCCACGTCACCTACTTCATCAATGGACGCCGCGAAACGCCTTTCCCCGGCGAGGACCGCCTGCTTGTGCCTTCGCCCAAGGTGCCGACCTACGATCTCCAGCCCGAGATGAGTGCGGCAGGAGTGACGGATACGGCGGTAGAGCATATCCGCAGCGGCGAATACGATCTGATTATCATGAACTACGCCAACGCGGACATGGTCGGCCATACAGGCGTTATCGAGGCGGCCATTAAAGCGGTCGAGGCTGTCGATACGGGCGTTGGGCGCGTCGTAGAGGCCACCCTTGCAGTGGGCGGGGGCCTGTTGATTACCGCCGATCATGGCAATGCCGAACAGCTTATCGATTACGATATCGGCAAACCCTTCACCGCTCATACCACCAATCCGGTGCCGCTTTATCTCGTCGTGCCGCAGTTAGCGCAGGTAAAGTTGCGCGGCGATGGCATTCTGGCGGATGTCGCGCCAACCATTCTGGACGTGATGAAGATTCCGCAACCGAAAGATATGACGGGTCGAACGCTCATCATTCATTGATGCGCAGCCAGAGTTATCCACATTGATAGCGTTCAATATGTGGATAACTTTCTAAAAATGTGGATAATGCCCATTCTGTAGTTCAAATAGAACGGGCATTACTCTGCAATTCGCTCAAGATTCGCGAGCGGCACAACCAGCCCCGAGCCATCTTCCAGGCGCACGCGAGCAGCGCGAGCGGTCACATTTGAAAGAAATGCCTGCTGGTGCATAAAGAAATATTCGATGCGCCCCACCTGGCCTCGATGCTCGCCAGCGCTGATACGCACCAGCGAACCAAGGCGCAATTCAGGATCGGGCGTAAGCGGCTGCCAGTTGCCCTGCGTCTCTTCGTGTGGCAACGAGATAAGCAGTTCAGGCAAGCGCCGGGGCATGACTGAGGTGAAGCCGGAGAGCAGGGCCACGTTTCCCACGTAGCGCTTCAAGAGGTTCAGTGTATACTCCGGCATGGGCAATTCACCCAATCCCTCGGTAAAAAGCAGGGTGAGAGGTGGCAAGCGGATCAAATCGTGATTTACACTGCTCATCAACGTTATTAGATCAGCGCCAAGAAAGCCTTCGAGGTCGCGGGCGGCAATGCTGCTCGCCACAACGCCCACTATGCCGGAGGTGAGCATCTGTCTGAGCATGGCGAAGGTGAGCGGTACTGGAACAACGAGAATCGCCCCGGGGGGAATTTGCTGCGGCGGTCGATTGGGAAGCGGAGCCTGCCAGATGGTTAGCACACCGGCGACCTGGTTGCCCACGCCAATACTGCCTTGAATAAGGGCAGCCCTTGATTCTATTATCACACCGCCACGCCGGGTAATCTCGATGACCCGCCCGCGCAAACCGGCGGGTACAATAATAGGGGAGGATGCCGGGGAGCCACTTCTGGCGCGCAAATCAATCCGTTCAAGTCGCATTACGGGCTGATGCGGCTCAACTTCCTGCCCCGGATAGACGAGCGCCGTCCCTCTCATTCCATATCCACCCGGCCAGCGTTCTCTGCGCACAAGCAGACGCGGGACAACCGGCCATCCTTGTGGATACGTCATATTCGCCACCCCCTCAAGCGAGGATACCCCTCTCCGCCTTTTATTTTATATTGTAATGCACCTCAGGCCCCGATTACCTGCATCCACTGCATGATGCGCGCCTGGCGCTCTGTTTCGTTCTTAGGGAACGCCAGGGGCCTGCCTCGCGCATCGATAATCAAACCAACCAGTCCACCATCGATTTCTTCTGCCGCTCGCGCTCGCTCGCCCGGGCCGAGACCAACATCGACGGTGGGAGCCGGATAGAGCGTCAGCAGTGCCTGCTCGTTCAGGCGCAGCGGGATGATTTCAATCGAGCCCGTCATGACCTCAGCCGTTACCTGTCGCCCGTTGCTATATTCGACACCGACGCGAATGGCGGTCTGTCCCGGCGGAAGCTCGCCGAACGGCACCACGCAGGTACCCAGCCGGTGCATCACCGCGTCGTTTTCATTGACCTGCACCGCAGCTATGGGCGCGACGGTTGCCACCGCGCCAAGCTGTGAGATCAGCCCGGTACGGTCCAGCACCAGCGAGGTGACGCCGCGAGGTTGCAGCGCGTCCAGCAGCATCAAGGCCGCCTGCCCAAATTTGGGCGCGTGCGAGAGGACACCGCCCGTCGCCAGAACCAGATCGGCATCGAACGCGCCGTAGCCCTGCTTTTGCAAAACTTCCAGACCGAGAATAATCGCCTCACGCGCAAAGGCTTGAGCAAGCTGTAATTCGCGATGGCCGGTAGGAATAATCTCGGGATGCAGCATGTGGTTCATGACATACTCGCGCAGTTCCTCTTCAGTGATGCTGAAAGGCAGCCAGCGAGTGATACGGGCAAAGCCAGCCTGTTGCAAAATCGAGCCGAGGCCCTGCCCCACGCCAACGCCGGTATTGACCAGGGGAATAAATTCACCGCGCTCTCCCGCCATCATCAGCGTGGTAGCGCTCGCGCCCACGTCCACCGCCGTCACATTCATCGCGTAATGCTGCGCCAGGAAGCGCACAAGACTGCTCAAGGAACTGGTAGTAGCGACCGGCGTAGATCTGGTCAGGGAATGCAGGTTCTCATAACCGGGGCTGCGCTGCACGATCTCGCGCTCATACAGGGCCATAGCTGCCATACTGGTCGGGCCAAGCTGTGCTGGCGATACCAGCGTTTCAACCCGCGTCACCTCTCCATAGCCATTCAACAGGCGGCGCACTGCTTCAACGAATTGGGGCGCGCCCGCGTATACGACAGGAAGGCGGAACTGCTCGCCCGACTGGCTGTTTAATTCCTTGACCGCGTTGATGATAAGCTGGCAGGCTTCTTGCAACGGCGTCGCGCCAGCGGGACTATCGGTAAGTCCCACAATTAAAGCGGCCTGCGGCTGTAGCTCGCGCATGCGCTCTAACTGGCGCTCCCATTCCAGAGCCAGCCGTTCCTGAGTCCAGGGAGCATTGGGAATGGGCGTTGCGCCGCGTGGCACCGTCGAAAGCGGTTTTGCCTGACCGGCTGCGATATACGAAGGAGCGGGTATGGCATAAGTTTCGGCATACAGGCCCGAAACAGCCTGTGCAGCCAGATTTTCCAACTCAGGGCTAACCGCGCCCAGCACGACAATCCGCAGTGGGCCACCAACGCTCATATTGGCGACAAACAGGTCTACCCCGTCACCTGTTGGCTGTTCGGGAGAGATAAGCCGCCCGTTAGACACAAAATGGCGACCGGTAATCGTCTCGATCTCGCCAATTGCCTGCAGAATGCCCTTTGTCACATCGGCGTGGGGCGGCGCGATGGTCGAAGGCGTTTCGCCACGCGCCATCAGGCGATATTGCCCCTCAACGAGGCCAAGTAAAGATACTTTGGTAAAAGCATTTCCACAATCCGCTACCAGGATGGAACTGGCAGCGTCAGAATTTGCATTACTGGTTGGACGTTGTCCTTCCCCCAGGTAGGATTCTGTCTGCATTTCGACTATCCTCTTACTGTATGGTCGCGTAAGTAGATGGCGCGTTCTGCTCGAGCGCTAAAAGCGGAACCACTCACGTATCGTTTCAAGAAAACCACGTTTGGCCGGTTTTGTCCCGCTGCCGCTCGGACGCTGGCTCGTCGGATCAGGCACTCCCACCTGCGGCGGCATAGGCTGGCCGCTCCCCGAATAGGGCATGCCTGAATACTGTCCTGGCATTCCAGGAGGTATAGCTCCCGGCACAGGGCTGGCGGGAGGAGGCGGTGGAAATGCCCCCGGCTGAGATGAGAAATTCGGATTTTGCGAACCCGCAAAAGGATTGCTCCGAGCAGGATAGGAGGGCGCGGTTGACGCCACGCCAAGCATCGATGAAAGAACGTTCGCCGCGACTTCGCTCTGTCCAGGAGCAGGCATATCGGTACGGGGACGGCTTGGTACGCGCACATTTTCTACACGAGATGAACCCGGACGACCATTCGCGCTCCCTCGCTGCTCCTCAGCCTCGCGCAGCCAGCCGGGCAACGCATTCATATCAATCAGGGATGAAGCAGGCATGCCCTCGCCCGGTTGTTGCCCCGGTTGCGCTCCCGAGTTGCTCGACGATTGTGCGCCCTCACGGAGCCAGGGGGGCAGCGAGTTCATATCAAGGAGAGACGAGGCCGACAGGCCATTCTGGTTTGCCAGAGGAGCCTGGTCGGAAGCCGCAGACCAGTTCGGCTGGCTCATTTGAGGCTGCATAGGCTGCGCGGATGGCAGCGGTTGCGACGGCTGCTGCGCAGGTTGACCCGCCATCCAACCGGGCAAAGCCTGCGGGTCGATGAGCGAACCGGCAGAAATGTTCTGCGCCGGAGCGGACGGATTACTGAAGTTCCCAGGATGCGCAGACTGCATAGGCTGGCCCGACGTGATAGGACGAACCGGATTATCTTGCCGCATATTCCCCAACTCGCCGCCAGGAGCTACTGGTCGTGGTGAACCGACGGGTGGCTGGCCCCCTGTCATCCAGGATGGCAGGGCATTGGGATCAATCAGACTTGAGGCCGAGAAAGGTTTCCCCGGGGTAGCCGGAGCGGAAGAAGCGGGGTCTTGACCGCCATGCACCCACGAAGGCAGCGCGTCTTCGTCAATCAGTGAGCTTGCCGAAAAGCCCTCGGGTGGAATTGCGCCGTTATCGGTATCAGGCGCAAATGTTGAAGCAGGCCGCATCGTAGAAAATTTGCCGGAATTGGCCGCTTCCGCCAGTGCTGGATTCTCCGGGTGCATCCAACTGGGCAACGCATTATCATCGATTAAATCTTTTGTAGAGAAACTGGACTGCCCGCTCGATGGCGCGCCAGTACGATCCTGCGCGCGCAGCGACTCTAACCAGGCAGGCAACTGCTCCTGGGCATGCGGCCTTGAATTAGCAGTATTCATGACAGGCTGTCCGCAGTTCTGGCAACTGCTGGCACCAGCCGGAACGGGTCTTCCACAGCTCTTACATGTAATCACTTGTACTCCTCACTTTCGCCAGCCACGACATGCACGCTCCCTCACAACGATGGCAGTGTACCATCCTCACATGAACAGAACAACTACAATTACTTCCAGAATAAAACACATTGGTATAATACAATACACATGACGAGTAGCCGCAAGGCAATGCCACGTCACCATCACGAAAGTACTAAAAGTACTATAGACACCTCTCTCCTGCTCGACGTGGAACTTCCTTGTAGATACATGCCTGTCTGGCCCTCACCACAACCACCAGCCTTTACCCTTGCTTCTTGAGAAAGGCTTCATTACAATAGAACCGTTCTGAACAGAAAACTGTAACACTTTGCCCACAAATTCTTAGAGGTGTTCATCACATGTTAAAACAACGCGCCCCACTTGATCGCGCCATTCCCTCGCGCCTGTTGCTCGGCCTGCTCTTCAGCAGTGGTGTTGCTATTCTGGCTCACAGGCGGCGTTCGCTCAGCAAAAGCGGCGTTGCTGGCGCAATGATTAGCGGCACCACCATTTTTGGTATGGGCGGCTGGTCATGGGGGTTATCGCTAATCTATTTCTTCGTCTCCTCAAGCCTGCTCTCGCATTTCAAAGAGCGCGAAAAAGCCGCCACCGCAGCCGATAAGTTCGACAAGGGGTCGGAGCGCGACATCCTGCAGGCCGCAGCCAACGGCGGGATGGCAACCCTGCTCTCCCTCGCCTACGGCCTGACGCGCTCTCCCCAGGCAAAACGAGTCCTGAAGGCGGGTTTCGTCGGCGCGCTGGCAACCGCCAACGCGGACACCTGGGCCACCGAAATCGGCGTATTGAGCAAACAGGCACCGCGTCTGATTACCACTGGAAAACCGGTAGCGCCCGGCACATCTGGCGGCATTACAGCACTCGGAACAGGCGCGAGCATGCTCGGAGCGCTTACACTCGGTCTATTTTTCTGGCTCTGTCAGGGCTTGCGGCGCTCGCTCCTCTCGCTCCCTCTGGTTGCTCTGCTCAGCGGCATAGTTGGCAGCCTGTTCGATAGCCTGCTAGGAGCAACTGTGCAGGCTATGTACTTCTGCCCGGCCTGCCAGAAAGAAACCGAAAAGCGCCTGCATAGCTGCGGCACACCAACCCAATTCCTACGCGGCCTCCCCTGGATGAACAACGACACCGTCAACTTCCTGGCAACCGCCTGCGGCAGCCTGACCGGAATCGTAGGGGCGTGGGCTTGCCCCGCCCTCTGTTTCCTCTTTCCTAATATCCGTGAGAGAAGAGGGCGGGGCAAGCCCACGCCCCTACGATAATATGCGATAGAAAAGGATACATACGGATGCTCAAACAAATGACAAAGTTTATTTCCCCCACCTGGAATCCAGTACGCGCCGCGCTTGCCGGGCTGCTGGCAACAATTGCCTATAGCGTAGCAATGGAAGGCGATATGTCGCTGACGGGCAATCGCTTCAGTGATGTGCGGTTTATCGAGGGTATGCTGCCGCGTGAGAAGTCGGTTCGCAAAGGGATACCGGTACTCGCCTGGGTACTACACCTGTTGAATGGCGTGGCATTGGGAGAGGTCTACGCGGCCCTCTTTGAACGTTTCTTGCCGGGGCCGAAATGGGTGAAAGGGGCTATTTTCAGCGAGGGTTTTATTATTGCTGCCTGGGGATTGACTCCCCTGGCCGATAAGTACCATCCGTTTATTAAAAGCGGTGAATTGCCAAAACTGGCGAACTGGACATCTTTTTTGCAAAATATCGTCCGGCACCTCGTCTTTGGCATCACGCTTGGACTGTTCTATAATCAAAAATAAAAATGGTATGGGTTGACATGCCGGGCCTGGCATGTCAACCCATACTATTTTTAGTCATGTTTAGACCCAGCGGCGAATATAGTTGCCGACGAAGGGCAGGCTGTAGTTGGGCCGGAACCAGGCCATCACGGCCAGCCAGATGGCGAGAATGACCATCACCCAGAAGATCACCAGCGCCACAAAGCCCAGGCCAATGCTGAGGAAGAACCCCAGGAAAAAGATGTGACCCAGCAGCGCCTGCAGTAGCTGAACAAGCGCGTGGAGGATGGACAGCGGGCCGAAAACGGCCAGCGCCTGCGCCGTATGCCAGCGCACGTTACGATTTCTTTCCATGAAGAAAAGCGCGATAGCAAGCGCCCAGACAATCAACCAGCCAAAGGGTACAAACAGGCCAACCACCAGGATAATTGGATAAATCAAGGTACGTACCCAGCGCTCCTCAAGCCCAAACATCGTACTTGAGGTGCTGCTGCGCATAGTGCTACCTCTGTTTATTCTATCTCTATTCATCATATTGAGCCTCGTTCTTTCTATTTGTTTCGCCCGGCATTCCTCGCTCATCTATCTAACAGAGCCTGGCGTTCTTTTGTTACTTCTGCTATGTATACGTACATCCCTCCGCGTAGTTGCATAATTTTTGCTTAATAAAGAGTGTCATGCTTCGCTGCGCTCAGCATGACATGGAGAGAATCCCCTTATTTCATCAAAGTTCATACGATTTCGTTACAATTTTTTCCACCCACCCATTTTGTGAAAAAGTTCACATCTGCACTGCAACACAAAGGATACAGGTTAGCGTCTATAACAGTGGATGAAGCAGACGTTAAGAGTATAAGGCATTTTACCTATGAATGGGCGAGGCATTGTACGGTTCGCGGAACAAAATCGTTCCGGCATAAGAGGTGTTCAGGTAGAAATGAAGGGATACTCGTCATGAAAACACACAAGCGAACGGCGCGAATGCCGGGTATACATATGAAACCACGAGCGCTCTTGCGCTGTGGAGTCGGATTGGCAACGGGGTTGGTAGGGGCGGCGGATATGCTCTCGGCCATCGTTCCCAGGCTCAACTGGGATATCCTGTTAGGCGCGTGGCCCATTTACGAACGTTATGGGCCGCAAAAGTTGACCGTCATCGTTGGCTTCTTTCTGATAATGCTCTCCTATGGCCTGATTCGAGGAAAGCGGCAGGCGTGGGTGATTACTGAGGCGCTGCTGCTGCTCTCCTTCTTCCTGCATATACTGCGCGGCGGCTCGGTGCTGGCAACGCTGGTTGCGGCGCTGCTGGCAATCCTGCTCATCCTGCTGGCGCGTCTGTTCCAGGCAAAAAGCGATCCCCCTTCGGTGAAAAAGGGTTACGCGGCGTTGATTTTAGGGCTGGGCGTGGTCGTCTTTTATACTGTTGGCGGCTTCATCACCCTCTACGATCAGCTTGAGCCTGTGATTGATCGAATTGGTATCGAGGGCGTGCTGATCCGGCTGTTCACCAACGCGCATTTGCATGTCCTGTACGGCACTCAGGCCTTTTTGTTTGGGCGCGTCCTTCCGGCACTCTGCCTGAGCGCGGTCCTCTACGGCATGTTCCTTGTCCTGCGCCCGGTTGCAGCCACGCTGTTGCCCGGCGAGCAGGAGCGAGCGGTAGTTAGCAGCCTGACCCATCTCTACGGCAAAAACTCGATCTCTTACTTCGCGTTGAGCGAGGAAAAGGCCTACTTCTTTGCTTCATCGGGCAAAGCGGTTATTAGCTACGTGCTGGAAGGCAATGTGGCGGTGGTGGCGGGCGATCCCATCGGGCCTGAGAATGAGATACAGGCGGCCATTGCAGAATTTATCAGTTTTTGCGAGCGGCAGGACTGGACGGTTGTTTTCTGGCAGGTGCGCGCTGACCTGGCGGATATCTACCGTTCGTTCGGGCTGCACCTGCTCAAAATCGGCGAGGACGCCATCATATACGCGCAGAACTTCACGTTGAAAGGCGGAGCAATGGCGAATGTTCGTACCAGCGCCCGTCGGGCAGAGAAAGAAGGCGTGCGCGTGGTCTTCTATCGCGGCCAGGCGCAGGATGTCGAGCAACTGGCACAAATGGAACGCATCTCGCGCCAATGGCTGGCTCAGAAGGGCGGCCTGGAAATGGGCTTCAGCATGGGCAAGTTCGACCCCGTCGGAGACGAGGAGCAGATAACGGCGCTGGCTATCGACGCGGCAAATACCGTCTACGCCTTCGTCACCTTCGTACCCATCTACGGGCGCAGGGGCTGGGGACTTGACCTGCTGAGACGAGCCGAAAGCTGCCCGCCTGGCACAATGGAACTGCTGCTGGCAAGCTCCATCGAACATCTCAAGCAACAGGGCGCAGAAGTTGTCAGTCTGGGCCTGGCTCCCTTAAGCAACACGAACGAAGAGGATACGGGCACGCTGGACAACGGCATCGATTTCCTGACTCATCGCTTCGGCAATCTGAGCAAGAGCCAATCGCTGTTCAAGTTCAAAAAGAAATTCGCGCCCGTCTGGGAGAGTCGCTACCTGGTCTACTCCGGCACGCTGACCCTGCCCAAAATCGGCTGGGCACTCTACAAAGCCCACCAGGAAGATGTCACCCTGCTCAAGACGCTGCGCCGGTCACTCCTCGGCTGGCGCAAAGGCTACGAAACGGTCAAAGAAAAAATTGCGACCGGGGCGCTTGAGGCGGCGAAACTGTAGCACGCCATTCCAAACCTGCCTCCAGATGTCATCCTGAGCGCCGCGAAGGATCTCAGGGCACCCCTGGCTCGACACGGCAAGCGAAAGATCCTTCGCTGCGCCCAGGATGACATGCATCATGGCACGTTGCCAGGCTCCCGCAACTGACGTATAATTGACAATGAAATCTATACGCTTTTTCAGGAGGCTTCACAATTATGGGTGGTCCCGAAATGCAAATATTTGATCCGCAGGGCATTGGCGTGGCGGCTCTGTGTGGTTTTATCCTGTCGCTGCCGGTATCGATGTTCATGGCGTTCTGGATGAGCGCGGTACGCCGCCGCGCTGCGGTAGTCGTGGGCGCGTTCATCGGCGCGTTCATTGGTTTTCTGATTATCCTGGGCTGGGCCGGTACGCTCATCTATGACACAATACTTCCGGGGGCGAATCCCGCGTCCGTATTCTTTGGTTCGCTCTTTTTTGACTCGGTGCTGGGACTCGTTGGCGGCATCCTTTCAGACCTGTTCATTGCTCGCCTGACGCGCCGCGAATATCGCAGGCCGAGCGCGTTGCAGGAAGCAGAGGGACATTCGTAGGATAATTCATGTTCTACCTGCTGCATGGCAACGACGAATTCACCTGCCGCGAGCAACTGAAAAAGTTGAAACGCGAGGAGGATTACGGCTACAACCAGGACTTCTACACAGGCGGTGAGGTCTCCTTGATTACCCTCACCGCCACCTGTAATACTTTTCCGTTTTTGACCGAGAAACGGTTGGTCGTGCTGGAAGGCCTGCCCAAAAGAAAACGCGGCGAAGAGGCTTCCGATAGCGAGGCCAGAGCAGAGCAGGCCGAGAAGCCGAAAAAGGGCAAAAAGGGAAAAGCCAGCACCGAGACACGCGCCGGATTCGAGAAAGGCCTGGCCGAATACATTCCGCAGATGCCCGAGAGTACGGTGCTGATTGTGCTGGTCGATGAGGAACTGAGCGCGTCCAGTCCAATCCTCAAAGCCGCACAGCAGCATGGCAAGGTCATTCAATGCACGCTGCCTAAAGGACAGGCCATCGAAGGCTGGATCGTCAAACGGGCGCAAAGTATTGGCGTCAAGATCACGCCGGAGGCCGCAAAGCTGCTGGCGGACTTTATCGGCAACCAGCTACGGCTGCTGGCGAACGAACTGGATAAGCTTGCGACCTACGTTGGCGAACGCAAAGTGATCGACGTAGAAGACGTGCGCCGCCTCTCTGCACAGGTGCAGGAGGCGCGTATCTTCGACCTCACCGATGCGCTGGCCGCCCGCGACCGCAAAAAGGCCCTCAACCTGCTTCACGAACTGCTCGCGGATGGCGAACCGCCGCTCAAACTTATCAGCACCATCACCTCACAGGTGCGTTCGCTGCTGCTCGTCAAGGAACTGGCCGACGAGGGATTGCGCATCCCCCAGATTGTTTCCGCGACGGGCATGGCCCCTTTCATTGCCGAGAAAGCCCTGCGTCAGATAGGCAAGTTCAAAGCAGAGCAGATCGAGACCGCCTATCGCCAGTTGCTGGCAACCGATGCCGCCCTCAAACGCAGCCGCCTGACTCCAGAAATGGCGCTCGACCTGCTGGTCGTCAATTTCGGCAATGCTTAGCCAGGATATCTATGACGATACATTCTTCCCTACAACAAATGCTGCTCGAACGCATTGAACGCGAGGGCGCGATTACTTTTGCCGAGTATATGCGCGCTGCCCTGTATGAACCCGGCTATGGCTACTACGTGACGGGAGCCGCGAAAATGGGCTGGGAGGGCGACTACTTCACCAGCAGCGATGTCTCCAACCTGTTCGCGCACTGCCTGGGGCGGCAGCTCCAGCGCATGTGGGAGATGTTGAAGCAGCCGCAGCGTTTCATCGTGATAGAACAGGGAGCCGGGCGCGGCAACTTAAAGCAGGGCGTGCTGCAATGGGCCAGGCGCGAAGCGCCGGAATTGTCCCAGGCATTGGAATATCGAGAGGAAGACATTCGCGCCGGGCAGGACGCGCTTCATTCCGGCATAGAGGGCGAAAAGGCATCGGTCTTCCTTTCTAATGAATTGATCGATGCCTTTCCGGTTCATATCGTGCAAAAGCACGATGGGGGACTATATGAAATATACGTGATTGCGCAGGATGGCCGACTGCGCGAGGCGTTGGGAGAGGTGAGCTCGCCGGAAGTCGGGAACTATCTGGACAGGTTTGATATTCCCTGGCAATCGTTCGAGGATGGCTGGCGGGCCGAGATCAACCTGGATGCCCTGCACTGGATGGAAAGCGTGGCGCGCAGGTTGCGCAAAGGCTTCGTGCTGGCAATCGATTATGGAGAGAAAGCCAGAGACCTCTATACGAGAGAGCGGCGCGAGGGTACCTTGCTCTGCTATTTTCAGCATTCCGCCAATACTCGTCCTCTGTGGCATCCAGGGGAGCAGGACATCACGGCGCACGTCAATTTCTCGGCCCTGATACATGAGGGGCGGCGGCATGGTCTGCGCCTGCATAGCTACACCACGCAGCGCGAATGGCTGGCAAAGATGGGCATTGCGGAGGAACTGGAACGCATGCGCGCGCGGGATTTTCGCGACATGGATACACAGCGCGCCAGCGATCAGGGGCAAATCGCGCTGCTACAATGGTATAACCTGCGCCAGCGAGCTGCCGCGCTGACCGACCCCTACGGCATGGGCAACTTCAAAGTCCTCATTCTGCGCCGCTAGTATTTACGCGGGTAGGTGTGGTTATCGTAGCTATTCTTCCCGGCAGGCGCGACTCCCGTATTTGGCAAACCAGGAGGAGAATTCGGGTTGGTCGAGGTACCGTTTCCGCTCGCGCTGGACGTCGAATTACTGACATTAGCTCCTGACTGGCCCACATTTAAGGAAACGGAGGAACTTGAGCCATCAAGCGGCGTAGGCGTAGCAGCAGTCCCAACGGTACTCTGATTTGTCTCTAGCTGGCCACAGCCAACACTCGTTCCACTCGCGCTTGCTCCCTCGTGAATATCGATAAACCAGGGAGTGCTGAGGTCGAGATTGCTAATATGGAAGATGCCATTCAAGTTGCCGTTGCTGTCGCTGGTGATGCTTCCAATATCTATTGAAGGATAGCCACCGCAGGCACCTTGATCGAGCGTGATTTCATAGCGCGTATTCGGCGCGAGGTTTTGCAGCGATATTTGCAGGTTGTTGTTCGCATCAGCAGTATTCTTGGGCAGGTAATCCGCGAAGCCTGTTACCGCTGAGCCAGAGTTGAGTAAGGAGGTGCCCGCCTGAGCAAAGAAACGAGGCGCAAATAAAAAGATCAAGACGCCCACTACCACAACGATAAGCAACAGGCGGAACAATCCTTTAATCATCCAGGCCATCTCCTCATGTCTATACGCCGATACTACACGTATTATATGCTGAACATCGTCAATCTGTCTACAGGCAAGAAAGGTAAATATGCGCAACAAACAACATCTTGAACCAGGCCAGGAATCCGTCTGGGATTATCCACGTCCCCCGCGTCTTGAAGAGAGCAGCAGGCATATCCAGGTCATCTTCAACGGCGTGGTCATCGCCGATACGCACCGCGCCAAACGCATCCTGGAGACCAGCCACCCGCCCGTTTACTACATTCCCCCGGAAGATGTGCGTCTGGAATACTGCATCCCCACCTCGCGCCATACCTTCTGCGAATGGAAAGGCCGGGCCTCGTACTATACCATTCAGGTTGGAGAGAAAAGCGCGCCCAACGCCGCCTGGTACTATCCGCACCCGGCACATCCCTATGAAGCCCTCGCCAACCACGTCGCTTTCTATCCTGGCAAAATGGATGCATGTTATGTCGATGGAGAGCTGGTGCAGGCGCAGCCGGGGGATTTTTATGGAGGCTGGATTACGAAGGAAATTGTCGGGCCATTTAAGGGTGGGGTGGGAACAATGGGGTGGTAAAAGTTCATCTTCCGCTTGATAGGTCATTTTTGCGCAGGCACTAAATCGACGAGCGGTTAGTACTGGAAAGAATTCGGGGTTTTGAGTCTCCGACGAGGACGGATTTGTGGTTTCGGGTGGTTCTGTAGGGACGCGATGAATCGCGTCCACCCCGGCCCATCGGAACGTATCGCCGACGGGTGGACACGCTGATGAATGTTGACCAAGCAAGAGGAAAGACCCAGGCAGGTCATGCTGAGCGCAGCGAAGGAGCTGCGGTCGCGCCGCACGCCTCGGCGGGGGACCACGATCCTTCGCTGCGCTCAGCATGACAGGGGGCACTAGACCCCCATCTTGTGTCAACATCCATCAGCGCGTCCCTACAGAATTATTCTTGATTCATTTGTGTAAGTTCATAGACAGTTCGTCACGGATAGCCTTCTTCACCTTTTCCAGAGCTGTTTCTATCAGTTGTATTCCATGCTCTTGAAAAGACATCACGAGATATCTCAGGTCGGAAAAAGGTTCTATGTCCATGCTCCAGAGTTTTTCTTCTATTGCCCGCCAGAATGTATTGAACGCCTGCTTGCTTTCGCCCAGACGCCAATACATTTTATGAGCAGCAACTTGAAGCGTTTCCAGGTTCCGGCCATAGGGATGCAGGATAGCGGCAACGAGAGCATAGTTAAAGGCTGTCTCATCTTCACTTTTCTTGCCTTCCATCGCGTGCATTACACTTATTTCTTTTAATGTATCCGATAGTCCCTTTGGATAGAATACAGGTTCGATATATCGCTCATGAGCCATTTCTAAGAAATCTTGCGCCTTTTTCGGTTGCTCTTCGAGCGTAACCAGTCCTTTGTGAAGGGCAATATGACCTGCTGCTGTCCCTTGCATACCAAGCAGTTCCTCACTTCGCGATAGATGGTTTTCAATCAGCTTAAACTCCCCTTGATAATGGAGAGCGGGGATCTGGCGCAGGAATGCAAATCCTACATTTGGATAGAAACCAAGTTCACTATCATATTTACCAGCTTCCTGTAACTTTAGTAAACCTTTTTTTATAAGTGCCTGATTATCTTGCTGAATGCCCCAATCTACGTAGATCCGTCCTAACCAATGCAGCCGTACAGCCTCTAGAGCTATGATCTGTTCCTTGCCCTCACCATAAATGAGCATTTTGCCATATGAGGCAAGATAAAGTAATCGTCGCTCCTTGCTTCCATAACTTTGTAAGAGCGCCTGGCCATTCAGGAGAGCTTGCCTGGCCCGACTAAATTTATCTTGTTCATAATAGAGCCAGCCAAGCCGCAGGTAAGCTTCTGCCAGAGTCAATGCACCCACTTCGTCCTGGGACTTCTCAATAACCTCTTTGAATCTGCTTTCAGCAATCTCAAATTGACTGAGATTCAGCGCCATCAGTCCAGCGCTTACGAGACATCGACTCCATGTCGCCCAATCTTCACGATGTTTTGCCTCTTGCGCGGCAAGCAACCAGAATGTTGCCGCCTGCTGCCACTCGTGCCGCTCGTTCAGTATCCTGGCCCGCTCTTCGTGCGAGACAGCTTGAATCAACTTCTCCTCGCCGCTTGCTTCCGGGCTTCCTATCAGTTGCGTAATAGATGATGTAGTACCTACAGTTGTTGAGGCGGCAGTAAGACCCGCTAATTCTAAGAATTCGCGACGATTAACGGGACGCCCAATTTTTTCCAACCCCTCAGCGAGAACATCAATTAATCGCTGCCGCTTGTTGTCTGGCAAATGAGATTCCCCCTTCTCAACACGTTGTAGCGACCCCTTATTAATATTACTAAGCCCGGCAAGGTCTCCAAAAGACCACTCCAGAGCCATGCGGCATTCTCTTACTTTTTGCCCGAATATTTGACGATTGTAATCGTCTTTCCGCCACCCCTTAGCCATAGGCTTCTTTTTTACTCCTGCTTTTCTGGGAAGCTCAGCTAAAAAGGTAACAACGTACGTGTTTTAGCGACCCGCCATGACAAACCTGCTTCCAGATGTCATCCTGAGCCCAGCGAAGGATCTCAGGCCACCATTGGCTCGACACGACAAGCAAGCGATCCTTCGCTGCGCTCAGGATGACAGGCGAAAGGGTCTTTTTCGCGGTCCGATATCAAACCCATCAAGTAATGACGGAAAAGCGTTGCAAAGTTGCAAAATTGCAACGCTCAGATGCGCTATGCTTGGCCTGCAAATTTTGCGCGCATGTCTATTCGGGACATGCGAGGTTCTTAGCTTTCAGAACAAAAGGAGAAAGCAGCATGGCAAAGGAAAAAGTTGTGGTCTTCCTGGACTTCGCCAATGTTAACCGGGCGTCCAGGGAGAAAAGGCTCCGGCTAGACTATCACCACCTGCTCCAGTACCTGGGCGAGGGGCGATTTCTGGTCGATGCGTATGCCTACGTGCCGGTCAACCCGCGCAACGAGCATCGCTCGGACGGCATTATCGAGGCGTTGTGGCGGTCGGGCTACATCGTCACGACCAAGCTGGGTACTATCGCGGGTGGGACGTACAAGTGCAATTTCGATGTCGAGATTGCGATGGATGTGCAGCGCGTGGTGTACCAGGTGAAACCGGACATTCTGGTGCTGGCGTCGGGCGACTCGGATTTTGTCCCGCTCATTCAAGAGGTGCGCAAGGCCGGTGTGCGCGTCGAGGTGGCGGCCTTTGAGGAGAACGCGGGGCCGGACATCATGCTCAAGTGTTCGGGCTTCATCAACCTCGGAGTGTACTACGATAGCTACCTCGCCGCCCTGGATGGCGAAGAGGAGCGCATCGAAGACCAGTACGCCAACCTCATTTCCTCGCAAAACGGGGCTTCGGAGAGCATCCCAGAGCAGCCAGCGAAAGAAGGTGAGGACGACGAGGATGTGGATGGCGAAAAAGAGGTGGCGAAGCTACTGGATGACGCGGCGAATGCTGCCGCGTCCGAAAAACTCGACGATCTCGGTTTGTAACCTGCTCAGCAGAAAGGAGCAATGACACATGGCGATTATTAACGGCAGGCGTATTCAGGTCCCACCTTCCGGCATTACGGGCCAGAACCTGATCCAGCAACTCAATCCCGCCCCTGGGCGGCGTCCGGTCATGCAGCAGGGACTGTTCTTCCGGCCTGTGCAGCCGAACTACGTCTACCAACCGGCAGAACTGGTTGACAGTCACGGCAGGCCGGTCAAGATCACGACCATTCCTGACCGCACGAAGGGCATGGTCACGTATGGGGGCGACCGCACATTTCTCTCCAAACAGATCATCACCGAACAGGTTTACGATATCGCGCAGCACCTGTTCAAGAAGGGCGTGTCCTTCGACGAGGAACATGCCGATTGGATGATTGCCAACGACTACGTGCTGCCGCCCATCTGGCACAACATCGCCCGTACCACCGACCTGCTCATCATCTTCCCGACGGAATATCCGGAGCTGCCGCCCGTGGGTTTCTACCTCAAGGAAGATATCCCGCTCTCGGTCAACGGCCACCTGTACCAGCGCGCCTATCACGAGGCCTGCAGCGACCCGCTGACACAGGGTTGGAAGTGGTACTGCGTCTACATCAACCCCGGTAGCTGGCAACCCGCCCCGGTGCATAGCCCCGGCGACTGGCGCAAAGGCGATAACCTCTGGACCTACTTCACCCTGATTAGCGAAGTGTTATCGGGAACAGAGGATTAGGGGGTAATACCTGTCCCTACGCAAGGATGGGCATCCGTTGCGTAGGGACAGGGGGCGGCGGGGATGAGCGGCGGGGGCCTCGTGCCTGTCCCGGGTGGTGGGGAAAATGCGCCTGAGTGATCGAACGGCGGTTTTGCCCCACCACCCCCCAGGACAGGCACGAGGCCCCCACACCACCCCACCACATCCCCCTGTCCCTACGCACCTTATCCATCATATACAGCTAATGAAAGGAAATTTCCCCGTGAATACACACGTCCGCAATTACATCAAGTTCAAACAGGAAGACCTGGCATACTTGCGGAATATGCTGCTGGAAGACCTCTCGCGGGAGCATTTCGGCATACTGCTGGGCAAGACACAGCAGGTCGAGGGCCATACCATCATCAATGTGATCGACATGTTTTTCCCTGAGCGGACAGATTATTACCAGCAGAACGTGGCCTTCTTGCGCATCAAAAAAGAGTTCATTCACAAGATGCTGGTCGAACTGAACAACCGCTACGATGTCGATACGATTATTGACGTGCATACCCATCCCTTTTCGCCGTCGCATGTGGCGTTCTCAGCAACGGATGATAGCGACGAACGCACCTTTTTCCACTTCCTGAACGACACGTTCGACAACATTCATTACGCCAGCATCGTCTTCTCCCAGACACAGTACTCGGCCCGCGTCTGGACGTTCAATCACAATCATTCGATTGTCGCCAGGAGAGCGTTGCTCAAAACACAGACGAGCCGGGAGAACATCGCGAGTGCCGACTTTCGCGAAGAGACGGATACCACCTACGAAAAAACGGCGCTCGCGCAGGTAGAAGGCTTTTTCCACCGCAGCGCGCTGGCATTGGGGTTGGACGTGATGCGTACCATTATGCATGACCAGACCATCTCCATCGTTGGCGTCGGCGGCCTCGGTTCGGTCGTCGCGGAACACCTGATTCACATGGGCTTCCATGACATTCACCTGATCGACCCTGACGTGCTGGAGATGTCGAATCTGAACCGCGTGGTGGGAGCCTATTACGAGGATGCGGAGCAGAAACGCTATAAAGTGGATGTGGTCAAGCGGCATCTGACAGGCATCAATCCGAAGGCAACGGTACGCGCCTGCCGGAAAGACATCCACGATCCAGAGGTAGAGCAGGCGCTGGCCCTCTCAGATTGGATCATCGTGGCGACCGATAACCATTCCAGCCGCCTCAAAGCGCAGCAACTCTCAATCAAGTACTTCGTGCCGCTGCTCTCGCTGGGCGTCAACATCACGGTCAACAACCACAAGATTGAGGACATGAGCGGCGAGGTGATTACGGCCCGCGTCGGAGACTATCTCTGCCTGAGCTGCCTCAACCGCATCAACCCCATCAAGGTAGCCAGCGAGCGGCATCCAGACCAGGGCATTCGCGAGGCTCTGGTGAAACGCGGCTACGTCACAGGCCAGGACATCAAAGAGCCTGCCGTCAAGACGCTCAACACCTTCCTGGCCACAATGGCGGTCGAAGTCCTGATTAACCAGTACACCGGAGCAAGAAAACACGTGCCTGTGCTTGTCTTCGAGAACAACGAATACATGAGCGTCTACGAGGACAAAGAAAGCGTGCAATACAGGAATAAACAGTGTTTTCTGTGCAATGTGTAGGGACGCGATTCATCGCGTCCACCTTCGCACGCGGCGGGAATCGGATCGGTGTAGGGATGCGCTTCATCGCGTCCACCTTCGCACACGGCGGGAATCGGGTCGTTGTAGGGACGCGATTCATCGCGTCCACCTTCGCACGCGGCGGGAATCGGGTCGTTGTAGAGACGCGCTTCATCGCGTCCACCTTCGCACGCGGCGGGAATCGGCATGGGCAGCCGGACGCGATGAATCGCGTCCCTACACCATTCTGGCGCATTCTTTTCTGAAGGTTTATCATCGCGTCCTGCCGACCTGGGATGTGCATCGATCGGCAGGACGCGATGAATCGCGTCCCTACAACGATCCGATGCACCGAGGTAGACGCAATGATGAACATACATCAGACAACGGGGAATCATTCTGTAGGGACGCGATTCATCGCGTCCACCCTGGTGCATCGGCGTGGCAGGCGGGTGGACGCGATGAATCGCGTCCCTACAATAACCCGATTCATTCCCCCCACATTCACTAAAAGGTATATCGCATGAACGAAAAGAAACAACCTGCACCGCAACCTGCCCGGCCATCTTCCAGGCCGCAGCAGATGCAGTGGAGCGTCCTGGAACAGCAGGTGGCGCGCATGCAGATGCAGATTACGCAGGCCTGCCAGCGCGGGGATAGGCAGGCGGTACATAGTTTGCAGCAGCGATTGATGGAGTCTGAGGCGGCGCGCTTGCTGGCGGTGCACAAGGCGGCTGAGGAGAACCAGGGGAAGCACACCGCCGGAGTGGATGGCGTGAAGTCACTGAGCCAGAGCGAACGAGTGGCGATGGCGGCCCTCATTCATCCTCGCCATTGGAAACAGCAGCTTCCTATGCCTGTGCGGCGGGTATGGATGCCGAAGCCAGGGACGACCGAACGCCGCCCGCTCGCCATCCTGCCGATGATTGACCGTTGCAAGCAGGCGCTGGTGAAACTCGCGCTGGAGCCGGAATGGGAGACGCAATTTGAGCCGCATAGCTACGGCTTCCGACCGGGGCGCGGGACGCATGACGCGATAGCGGCCATTCTGGTGGCGATTGAAGGACGTCCCACCTACGTCTTTGACGCTGACATTGAAGGGGCCTTCGATCATGTCAACCAGGCGGCGGTGCTGGAGAAGTTGCAGACCTATCCCGCGCTCAAAAACATGATTAAAGCCTGGCTTGGCGCGGGCGTGATGGATGGCGATAACTTCATTCCTACCAAAACGGGCATCGCGCAGGGAGGCGTGCTTTCTCCCCTGCTCATGAATGTCGCGCTGCATGGCATGGAAGCTATCGTTGCGGGCGGCTCTGGTGGAGAACAGCCGTTGCTGGTACGCTACGCGGATGATTTCGTGATCTTGCACTCCAATCTCTCGGTGTTGCAGCAGGCCATCCGGCGCGTCAAACGCTGGCTGGGAACGCTCGGCCTGCAGGTTCACGCCAACAAGACGCGCATTACGCATACGCTGATCTCCTATGAAGGGCAGGTTGGCTTCGATTTTCTGGGCTTTCACATTCACCAGGAACAGGCAGGACGCAACGAAGCGCGGGGCGCGCAGCCGCACAGGGTGAAAACAATCATCGCGCCCAGCCAGGAAGCGGTGCGGCGGCACATGGCCGTTCTTGATCAGAAGCTGGCGCAGTTGCAGATGGCTCCCCAGGCACAGGTTATTAAGACGCTCAACCCGATCATCGCGGGCTGGGCCACCTATTACAGCGGCGTTGTCCCGGCGGCAACGCTGAGCCAGTTCGATGAAATGCTGGAACAACGGCTATTGCGCTGGGCAGGCAAACGGCATCCCGGCAAAGCGCGTGAATGGCTGCTCAACCGCTACTGGCAGCCCGTTGGCAGGCAACAACGGGTGTTTGCCACCCATGACAGGGCGCAATTGCGGGCATATCGTCTTGTAGGGACGTGATTGATCACGTCCCTACAGGAATCGCGGCATTGTATGGATGTTTCCATAGAAAGGATAACCATGAAAGGCGCGGCCCCATTGGATATGATCCCGATTTCGTCGTTGAATTCGCTGGAATATTGCCCGCGCAGGTTTTATTACGAGGTGGTGCAGGGCGAGATGCTGGTGAACGAATTTGTGCTGGAAGGGATGCTGGTTCACGAGCGCGTTCATTCGGCGGGAACGCAGACCTCGGCGGAAGGCGAGATTCAGACCACGCGCCTGTACCTCTACAGCGAGACGCTGCGCCTGACGGGCTTTGCCGACGTGGTAGAGGAGCGAGCGGGCGTGTTTCTACCCGTCGAATACAAGCTCGGCACGATGGGCGACTGGCTCAACGATCACATTCAACTGTGCGCGCAGGCTTTGTGCCTGGAAGAACGCCAGCCCGGCAAACCGCCCATTCCCTACGGCTACATCTACTATACGGGTTCGCGGCGGCGCGTCAAGGTTCCTTTCACGCCGCAGTTGCGAGCGAAGACAAAGGCGGCCATCGCGCAGGCTTTCCAGGTCGCCGCCCGCGAAACGCCGCCGCCACCGCTCACGGGCAAATTGACGGAACGCTGTCCCAATTGCAGTCTGCTGCCGCTCTGCATGCCGGACGAGGTACGCATGCTGCGATCCAAAAAGAGCAAGTGAAAACGCGAAAAAGGGCAAGTAACAAGGAGCAAGTGAAAAGCCAGGGCGACCGCAAGGGTCGCCCCTACCACAATGGCAAGGAGCAAACGCATGTCTACATTGTACCTGACGGAAGACTATTCCTTTGTGCGCCGCGAAAGCGAGGATATGCTGCTGGTGCAAATTCCCGAACGCAAGGGTAAGGATGGCGCGCAGCCTCGCCCCGCCCGCAAAGAACGCATCCCGCTCATCAAAATCGACCAGGTTGTGGTGATGGGCGAGATCACGCTGACGGCATCCGCCATCCACCTGCTGCTCGACCGCGACATCGAGATCACCTACCTGAACCAGTTCGGCCACTTCAAAGGCCGCTTATCGCCCCCCTTCTCCAAAAATGCCATCCTGCGCCTGGCTCAATATCGCGCTCACCAGGACATGACCAAACGCTGCGAACTGGCGCGCAGGTTTGTGATGGGGAAATTGATGAATCAGCGCCAGCGATTGCTCCGGTATAATCGCGCCCAATCGGATCAAGAGGTGAGTCAGGCCATTCATCAACTAGCAGCCTCAATTCAAACACTGGAAGGCCTCTCATTGCGCGGCATCTCTACATCCCGATCATTAGCGAGCGGGGATAACAGCGTGGAAGGCACACCACTTGAGGCAATCCTGGGTCTCGAAGGGGCAGGAAGCGCGACCTACTTCCGATGTTTTGGCAAACTGATTACAAGACAAGACCACTGGTCCTTCCCCGGACGAGTAAAACGCCCACCTACTGACCCGGTTAACTCGCTTCTGAGCTTTGGCTACTCCCTACTTACCAGTAAAGTAGCCAGCATTGTACAAATGGTCGGCTTTGACCACTTCGTCGGCTACCTGCACAGCGCCGTGTATGGTCGCCCCGCCTTAGCCCTTGATCTGATGGAAGAATTCCGGCCTTTGATTGTGGATGCAGTTGTGTTGACCATATTGAACAATCGTATGCTAACATCCGGAGATTTTGTAGCAGAATTGGGGGCTTACCGCCTTAAGCCAGAGAAACGCAAAGTACTCTTTACGAAACTCGAAGAACGGCTCAATGAAGAGGTGCATCATCCGACCTTTGGTTATAGGACAACCTATCAACGCTGCATCGAACTACAAGCACGCTTGTTAGGCAAATATATAACCGGGGAGATCGATGAATACCCTCCATTTCTTGTAAAGTAGGTGAAAATGAAACGTAGAGCGAACAACACAACTACCTGCTACGTGGTTGCCTACGATATTCCCGATGACCGCAGGCGCACCAAAGTACATCAAACTCTACTAGGTTTCGGCAAGTGGACTCAGTACTCTCTCTTCGAGTGCTTTCTCACACGAAGAGATATGATATTATTACAGGCAAAACTGGCTGAACACCTGATAGCGTCTGAAGATAGCGTCCGCTTTTATCCACTATGCGCTAACTGCATAAGCAAAGTAGAAACGGTTGGGGGTGGGCCTCCATCCGACGATCTGTTATACATTGTTTGAACTGCTCAGCTTTCCGCGAGGCGCAGTGATGGCCTCTTTCCGCTGCGCCTCGCGGCAGGCTCTACAAGCCTCTTCGCGCCATAAATAGGACATAGACTGTCCTTTTTGATGCTCCACAAAAAACCCAAAAAAACCCGCCTCGCGGAACTGCTTGCCTTTTTTGGCTTCTGATGCTACACTACAAGTACAGCAGTTGGAATGGATGAGGCGGCCCGTTGGGGTTTGAAACGCTACAAACGCCATGCTAGGCATAACATGGGAAACCCAGGTTGGAATGGATGAGGCGGCCCGTTGGGGTTTGAAACCCGATACCGCCCTCTCCGAAGGTGGAAGCTTTAACCCCATGTTGGAATGGATGAGGCGGCCCGTTGGGGTTTGAAACGATGACGCCATCGTCGATTGATGGGACCGTCATCCAGGTTGGAATGGATGAGGCGGCCCGTTGGGGTTTGAAACAGACCGATGAGCGGGAAAAAACGACGAACGTTTGCCAGTTGGAATGGATGAGGCGGCCCGTTGGGGTTTGAAACTACGTCAGATGCGACGTTCCATGTGCCAGGCGAAAGGTTGGAATGGATGAGGCGGCCCGTTGGGGTTTGAAACTATAAGGACGATGAAGGCCATACATTGGCTGTCTCTCGTTGGAATGGATGAGGCGGCCCGTTGGGGTTTGAAACTGGAATTCAGTTTTTTGTTGCCATTGGCACTTTGGTGCTTTTTGGCACTTGGAGGCAATATCGGTTGGAATGGATGAGGCGGCCCGTTGGGGTTTGAAACTGGAATTCAGTTTTTTGTTGCCATTGGCACTTTGGTGTTGGAATGGATGAGGCGGCCCGTTGGGGTTTGAAACTTGCCTCGCTCATTTCAGGCTCTCTTAAAGTGCCTGTTGGAATGGATGAGGCGGCCCGTTGGGGTTTGAAACAACAGAGCAGCTACCGAGAACAAAACTAAATCCATCGTTGGAATGGATGAGGCGGCCCGTTGGGGTTTGAAACCACCAATTTTTTCAACACTACGACGCCAGCGCGTCGGTTGGAATGGATGAGGCGGCCCGTTGGGGTTTGAAACTTGTCCTGTTGTAGACGTAACAAAACGATCACCAAAGTTGGAATGGATGAGGCGGCCCGTTGGGGTTTGAAACTTTTATATACAGCGGCAGAACGCCTGTCATTTCCTCGTTGGAATGGATGAGGCGGCCCGTTGGGGTTTGAAACCCTGATCGGGAATGCTGGCCAGGGCAGAACGCGCAGACTTGTTGGAATGGATGAGGCGGCCCGTTGGGGTTTGAAACAAAAAGGACCCTCCTTTGAGAAGGAGCCAAAACACGAAGTGTTGGAATGGATGAGGCGGCCCGTTGGGGTTTGAAACTACTCCTTTTTAGAAGACTTACCCTGTTTGAAGGGCGTTGGAATGGATGAGGCGGCCCGTTGGGGTTTGAAACAGTCGGTCGCTGTATTCCCAGGATTCCTCCCAGGGTAAGTTGGAATGGATGAGGCGGCCCGTTGGGGTTTGAAACGTGCCCTACGCCACCAAGTGGAGGACAGACATACGTCTGTCGTTGGAATGGATGAGGCGGCCCGTTGGGGTTTGAAACCGTCATTGCAAACCACTTGGGTTGTGGGATTGGGCGGTGGTTGGAATGGATGAGGCGGCCCGTTGGGGTTTGAAACAACAATATCAGCAAGCCGATATTGTTCACCCGTTTGGTTGGAATGGATGAGGCGGCCCGTTGGGGTTTGAAACATATCAAATGGCTGCGGAACCGGTGTCGGTCCAAACGTTGGAATGGATGAGGCGGCCCGTTGGGGTTTGAAACCAATCTGCACCTCTAAGGCAAAGAACAAGGCTCACGTTGGAATGGATGAGGCGGCCCGTTGGGGTTTGAAACTGCAGCTCATCGAGCCAGAAGTGATTCACTCCGTCTACGTTGGAATGGATGAGGCGGCCCGTTGGGGTTTGAAACTGCCGGTAGTACATGCTATCTGGCTTTCAACTACAACGTTGGAATGGATGAGGCGGCCCGTTGGGGTTTGAAACCTTTGCTATCTGGTATCACCACAATGTTCAGATGCTCGTTGGAATGGATGAGGCGGCCCGTTGGGGTTTGAAACACCTGCAGATTGTAGCAATACTTCGTCAGTTGACTCGTTGGAATGGATGAGGCGGCCCGTTGGGGTTTGAAACTTCTTGCTTCAGTTTACGTACCGCATCGGCGACATTGTTGGAATGGATGAGGCGGCCCGTTGGGGTTTGAAACGTTGCCTCGACGACGATGTAACAATATCTGCCAACTAGTGTTGGAATGGATGAGGCGGCCCGTTGGGGTTTGAAACGCCCCGGATCCAGAGGGCGGGATATGCGCAGTCGCCCGTTGGAATGGATGAGGCGGCCCGTTGGGGTTTGAAACCAGTTCTATCAGGTGCGGAGCAACAGCGCAGATAAGGTTGGAATGGATGAGGCGGCCCGTTGGGGTTTGAAACTGGCACGGAAGGCGTGTTACGTGCATCGTTTGATCGGTTGGAATGGATGAGGCGGCCCGTTGGGGTTTGAAACCTGCTGATACGCGATGACGACAGTACAGCGTGCCGGGTTGGAATGGATGAGGCGGCCCGTTGGGGTTTGAAACAGAAATCTGAGCGCGCAAGCAACAGCAAGATGACCGGGGTTGGAA
>DASRDB010000022.1:0-553864 GCA_035652815.1 Ktedonobacteraceae bacterium | reverse complement strand
TAGGTCACCCATGTGTTCCTCACCCGTCCGCCACTCCCTCGTGGAGCGAACCCCACGAGGACGTGCGACTTGCATGTGTTAGGCACGCCGCCAGCGTTTGTCCTGAGCCAGGATCAAACTCGCCATCCAGTAGATCTATGTCCTTGCGCTGTAGGCCAGCACAAGCGTCTGCTGTGTGTTGAGCGATCCAGGCCAAAGTCCATGCACTGTTGTGTGTGTTACTGTTCTTTGGCTGGTTCGCAGATTCCTCCTGCCCGCGCTACGGGCAGAAGGCTCATTGTTGATTGACAGGGCTGCGTCATGCGCGCACAAAAGCTTGCTCGCTTACCACAGCCTGTTCTGCTTTCCACTTTTCAATTGGCAAGGTACTCATGGAGCATAAAATGCTCCACTGATACAGTATCTTCACTGTATCAACTGCCGCTGAACGTGTATTTCGTTCATTTGCTTCAGTGACTGTATTATGTCACATTTCTAGCAGCCTGTCAAGAGGTTTTTTTCAGCCTCATACTTTTTTCTTACTTCCCATCTTTTCCTGAAATTTTGCTCGCTTGCTACTGATGAGCAAGTACTACTGCACCGTCTCACACCATCGCAAACGACAGCATGAACCGGTATCGGTCAAGTTACTCAGGAAATGCGTCCATGAGAGGAGCCACCTTATCGTGGCAGGAGAAAGAAAAAAGCGACAGACAGGAGCATCTAATCACTTGTCGATCAGATGATTGCCTTTTCGCGGCAAGAGGGATTATCGCACATGTCCAAAACCTTGTCAATAGGTTTTTGGGAGAATTTTCCAGTTCATGAAAAATTCTCCCGAGAAGCTTGCCAGGCCTGTCTCAATTGCTGAGATGAGGCAAATACATCGTCGATCTGACCATCATGAGCCGCGAGCCGATCTCGAAAAGCTACCAGTTGCTGTATGTAGGCATTGAGCCAGCGCGTTAAGGCTTCGCTGTTGGTCAAACAAATATCACGATACATTTCAGGGCTGCCTGCCGCCAGGCGCGTCATATCGCGAAAACCGCTGCCAGCCAATAAAGAGGCGTCACCCCAGGACTCGCCGCCAGCTACGGTATTCATCAACACTGCGGACACCACAAACGGCAAATGACTTACACCTGCCACCTGCCCATCATGTTCGAGTGGTTCAAGAAAGCGTACCTGCGCCCCCAACGCACTTACCAGTTCGGTCACTTTCTCTAAAGCAGCGGGTGATGTGCGGCGCGTTGGCGTCAGGCAGTACACACAGTTTTGAAATAGCTTCCCATCCGCGCCCTCGATACCGCTTATCTCTTTACCCGCGATTGGGTGGCCGCCCACAAACGCGACAGTCGGTGGCAGATATTCTTCAGCCCAGTTAATCACCTGCGCCTTTGTGCTGGCAACGTCCGTTATCACGGTGCCTGGCGCAACTGTCCCCGCAAGCTGCTGCAACAATTGACGCATTGCGCCTACAGGTGTAGCCAGGATCACCAACTCTGCTCCACGCACTGCCTCAGCAAGCGTACTACATGGCTGGTCAATCGCACCAGACTTACGCGCTCGTTCGGCAACGCCTTTGCCCGCGTCAAATCCTGCTACTTGCTGTGCTGCTCTGGCATTATGTAGCGCCAGCCCGATTGAACCGCCAATGAGACCCAGACCAATAATTGCAACCCGTTTAAACATATCGTCACCTTAAAAATATACCAGTTCCTCTAACCATTCAGTGCCGCCCGGCCCAAGCGTTTGCGCCAGCATCTCCGTCACCTCATCGCTCAGCAACACAGTCTGCCCTTTGCGATACTGCTCCAAAAAGCGCGACAGAATATCCGGCGTGTAGTTTGCCAGCAGATCAACGGCAAATTGCTCAAGCAACAAATCAAACACCAGGTAGTCTTCGGCGCTGGTATCTTCATACCAATCAAAACCACGTACCGTTACCGGCGTCTTTCCATCCGGCTCTGGCTCAAAAATATCAGTATATTGCTCGCGTAGATCGTTCATGACCGGCCCAGAAACGCCTAAAACCTGCTGGCAAAGCCAGAGCGCGGCAAATTGCAACTGCCACTCATCGGCCCATAACGGGCTTTCCTCAGGCCAGGGGCGCGGGTCTAGCTCCAGAAAAGCATGCGCCAGTTCATGAAAGAGCAATAACGCCAGCTTTTCCTGGGTCGGCTCGCCAATGATCGCATCCAACTCGGTTGGTATGACCAGCGAGGGCGGATCAGTCTCCCCATTTAAGAACGGCAACAACATATCCGGCTCATCTGGTTCTTCTCTTGGCACCAGCGACCAGTCGGCAGGATCAACAATCAGTATTTCCAGATCGGGCGTTGGCAATTCTAATAATTCTGAAAGCAATGCGCTGGCCTTGTCTACCATCTGAAATATCCAACGGGCCAGCGTCTCCTGGCCCGTTGGATAGTAAACGGTGAGTGGCTCTGCCAGCGTCTCATACTGCTCATATGGAAAGGCCATATGCTACTCTCTCGTCTCTCGTGTCGTCGCGTGACCGGGTAGCGATCAGTATGCAGACACAACATGTGTAACTTAACTTGATACCTTCGGGCCTTCGAGACCTAGAGCGGTATCATTACCGGTGACGGCGTACTGTCGCAACTCGTCCGTTGAGCGCTGCTTGCGGAAACGATGATAGAACTCGTTATATAGCTCTCGCATCCGGTTCGGACTGATCTGCTTGCCGCCCTCGTAGTATTCAAGCGCCACCTGTCCAATAGCCCACGTACCAGCACCGGCGATTGCGCCAGCCACAAAATCGCCACCAATCGGCACCGCCTTAGCGACCTGCTCAGCCAGATAGCGCAAACCTGCCCCTGTCACCAGCGTCACAATCAATTCACGCGCATGCTTCATGGACTCCGTCGTGTCCATTGACTCGCCAAACAACGCGCCAATACGTAGCACCAGCCGCAGTTGCGTTCCTAAGATGATGGGGATATCGATAAGTGGAATCGGCTCGAAGCCAGCAGCCAGGCTAACCAGTGTCGCATTACGAATGATACGCTGCGCTGCCTGTTGCCGGTAAGCGGGCAATTCGCGCCCGATCACCAGCGCCGCATCCGGGCTTGCTTCGATGACCGCCGGAATCAATTCCTCAGCCACATTTGCCCCTGTACGGGCGGAAACAGGAATCACGCCGGGTACATTGAGCATCACGGCTACCTCGTTCGCGATGCGATCGCCCGATTCGCCGCCCTTCAAAGCGTCAACCTTGTTGACCGCGATGATGGTCGGCTTTTCCATCTTCTTGACCGTCTCATACAACTCACGGTCTTTATCCTGCAGGCCCTTCGTCGCGTCGATCAACAATACGATGACGCTCGCCTGATCCATACCGCTCTCCATTAATTCCGGCAGGTGTCCAGGCGTGTCAATCAGCGTAAACGGCCCAAAATCGGTGCGCACCAGCGATTTGGTCGTACCCGCCTCTGGCGATACGGGAGAGAGCTGCTCGCCTTTCAGCATATTGAAAAGCGTACTCTTCCCCGTATTGGGCTGGCCCACGATCACAATCGTATGGTTCAAGCCCTCCAACACTTCACCATGCGCCTGTCGCCAATCCACCGCCTTCATGAAGCTGCGCACAGTTGCGATATTGCTTGGCAAGTTCCTCAGCGCCGCGATGCCCAGGTCGCGCACGCTCTTTGAGCGATTGCTTTTGCGAAAAGCACTCCTGGCCATCTTCTTGACCAGGTTGTCTTTCGTCTTCTTCTCATCTACCGATGAAACACGTATTTTTTTTCTAGCCACTCTGCGTTTCCTTCCATGCCTCAATTTAGTAAGGCGCAAAGAATGAAGCCCCTCCATTGTACTACCTCTGCCGCCTCACAACAAGCCTCATTCCAACACCGCACACACTCTACTACTAGTACGTATAGAAAACGTATAAGGGTGTATAACTCTAGCAAAAAGCCGGAATAAAAAAAGGCCACAAATTTCAACTTGTGGCCTTCTAAAATCAATCTCTTCTTTTCATTCAAGCCGGATACGCGGATCAGCAATCGCATACGCCACATCCGTCAGGGCATTGAAAAACACCACCGATGCGCTGGTCAAAATGACGGTTGCCTGCAACACAGGAAAATCACGTTGCGAAATCGCGGTCAGCGTGATAGCGCTCACCCCTGGAATATTGAAAAACTGCTCAGTAATAAATACGCCCGTCACCAGGAAACCCAATGATGGCCCGATCAGCGTAATCAAGGGCAAGCAGGCATTGCGCAGCGCATGGCGATAGATCACCACTCGTTCATATAATCCCTTCGCCCGAGCCGTGCGTATATAGTCCTGTCCCAGCGCCTCCAGCACCGAGGTTCTTGTGAGACGGGCAAAATAGCCATATCCGGTCGTCGCGGTAATCAGCACCGGCGCAATGCGCTCCTGCCAGGTATCCCACCCGGCTACCGGCAGCGAGGGCAGGCCATTCTGGTACAGAATCACCATGATGACCTGAAAGCCCACAATCAACGCAATATCCGGCAGCGAGTACAGCATAATCGCCACAGTCGTTAACGACGTATCAACATGGCTATTGGCGCGCAAAGCCGAGAGAATACCGGAAGGAATGCCCAGCACAATAGTCACCAGCAATACTTCCAACCCCAACTCTATTGAATTCGGCAAGCCCCGGCTCAAGACATCCCAGGCCGGTGTTTGTTGATACACGAACGAGTAGCCGAATGTTCCATGTAGCACATTAGCAAGAAAGTTGAAATACTGCTGATACCAGGGCAGGTCAAGCCCATAAAAATGCCTCAGTGTTTGATAGACCTGCGATGTAGTATGCCCTCCGGTCAAGGCAAGAATTGGGTCTCCCGGCGCAAGATACCCCATGATAAAGGTAACAAAACTGACACTGAACAACACAAATATCAGCCCGATAAATCGCGTTAAAAGAAAACGTAACACATTGGCACCTCTAAAAAAGAAAGTTTGTGCATAAAAAAAGGGCTAAACCCCTCGAAAGTTCAGCCCCCTACCATCAATTGCCCAGATTCGTTAGAATATAGTAGTGGTTTTTTCCCCTCTTGTAAAGAGTATTCTAAATATTATTACGGAGACGATAAAGTGGACATCACCGCTACCACCACAGAAAAAGCACAACAGGAAGAAACGATTACCTACGCCAATTACCACAGCATCATCACCGGCGAAAATCGCGCCTGGCAGTACGGCGGCTTTCCGCTCCCCGATGGCACCTTCTGGCGCTACCGCGAACCAAACGCCACCGTTGTCGTTGAAGGTGAGCGCCTGCGTGTCACCTCAAAGATCACCCGTTCCAACAACCAGGTACAGATTCTCGATAACGCCAAAAATATGTTCTTCTCCACCCGGCGCTTCGAGATACCCGAACACGGCGAAATCTCCTTCGAGTGGGAGATGCAGGCCCGTTGCCAGAATACACGCCCCGGTGACCTCTACGATGGCTTCGTCTCCGTGAACCTGCTCGACTTCAGCACAGGCGTCGCGCTCGACTTTTTCGCCTGCAATGATGTCATCGCCAGCGTCTACGCCCTGCTCCCCTTCCCAGGCGTTCCCGAACCCCCCGACGTAGAAGACGCCGATAAACCCAAATATTTCTGCGACTTCAATGAACTAACAATTCCTACCACTTCCGGCCAACTACATCGCTATAAAATCAGCTACCATCGCGGCAAAGACGAAGTCCGCTACTACGTCGATGGCGAAGAGGTCAGCGCCTACACCAACGTCCCCGTTAAAATCAACGGCCTCATCATCGCCCTCGGCCTCATGACCGAAAAAACCATCGAACAGGGCAAAAGCGTCTCCGTTCACGGACAGATTCTGACGGGAACGTGGGGCAAATTTATGATTACTACTCACAGCGAATAAAGGTGAGTAAAGAAAATCATATTTGAAGGATTTCAACTATCAAGGATTGATACCGGCGAAGCGGTGATTCGCGTCCTCATGGAGGACATGGCCCCGGCCTGCTCCTCCTTCACGGTCATCCACACACACATGTTATGTGGCATAAAATCGCTCCCAAGCTTGCCCAGAATTTCACGGTCGTTGCTGCGGATTTATGAGGATACGGCGAGAGCAGCAAACCGCCAGCAACGCCAAATCACGAAACCTACTCCAAACGGGTTATGGCACGCGATCAAATCGAGGTGATGCGGCAACTTGGCTTCGAGCAATTCTTTGTTGCTGGACATGATCGAGGAGGCTATTGCGCTATTCGCATGGCGCTTGATGCCCCTGAGCGCATACGCAAGCTGGCAGTTTTTAGCAATATTCCTATCGGAGAGGCATTTTGCCGCGCCACAAGAGAATTTGCGCCAGGCTGGTGGCACTGGTTCTTTTTTGCCCAGCCAGAGCTACCGGAACGCTTAATCCTCGAAAACCCCGATAATTACTATCGTTTGGGCGAACGAATACAAGCAAAACTGCCCGCGTACTTCACGCCCGAAGCAGTTGAAGACTATCGACGCAGTGTCTACAATCCAGAAACCATCAAAGCCATGATTGAAGACTATCGCGCAGGCGCAACCTACGATTTTGCCCTCGATAAAGCCGACCAGGGCAAAAAACGTATTTCCCGCCCAATGCTGGTTCTAACCTGCTTGAAGGACGATCTCAAAGACTACTTCGATATCGAAGCCATCTGGCACTACTGGGTCGATGATGTGCAATTTGAAAGTCTGGATGCCGGACATTATGCCCCTGAAGAGCTTCCAAAGGAAACGTATCGCGCCCTTTATAGCTTTTTTGCTCAATAAAATGAGCAAGATGCGAGAAGTTTTTCCTCCTTTGAGATCAAGCCAGGATGATGCGAATACATTCTTTCCATCATGCATTCCCACTACTCATCCAGAGACTTGTTCCAGATAATCCAACACCCGCTCGATCTCATCGAGAGTGTTATAATGCGCCATCCCCAATCTCAAAGCTCCTCCACGCTCTTCCAATCCCAACCGCTCCATGATCCCGAGCGCGTAATAGTTACCGTCCCAGGCAAAGACGCCCTTCCTTCCCAGGTACCCGGCCAGTTCGCGCGGGTTATGCCCCTCGATATTGCAAATGACCGTCGGCACCCGCCATTGAAGCTGCTGCGGATTCGTAATGCCATACACCTGTATGCCCTTGACCTCGCGCAAGCCTGTCAACAGATGCGCCGATAGCCCCCGTTCGTAATCCATGATGGCCTGCATCGCCACTTTCAAATCGCGCTGTCGCCCGATGTACAACGACTTCCCCTCACTATCCTTGAAAGCATCGGCATATAATTCGCCCTGTTCGCGCCCGATCATTGCGAAGTAATCGATTACGCCTGTCAGTCCGGCCAGCCCCTCGTGATTCTGAGTTCCTGTTTCCCAGCGTTCGGGAGCGCGATTACTCGCCGGGCGCACTTTATAAGCGGGCAGGCTTTCCAAAAGTTCGTACTTGCCATAGACAATTCCCAGGTGCGGCCCAAAAAACTTATAGGCGGAGCAGGCGAGGAAATCAACATCCAGTGCCTTCACATCAATTGGCCCGTGTGGCGCGAACTGCACGGCGTCAATCCACGTCAAAGCTCCGACTTCGTGCGCCCAGCCGATAATCGTCGCCACATCGTTGATCGTTCCCGAAGCGTTCGAGGCATAGCCGACCGCAACCAGCTTCGTGCGCTCCGTGATCTTGCGCCGCATGTCTTCCATATCCAGTGTCACATTTTCGGGATGTACGTCCACCGTTCGAATCACTACGCCGCGCTCATCCTGCAAGGCCAGCCAGGGCGCGACATTCGCATCATGATCCAGCACCGTCACCACAATTTCGTCTCCCGGCGATAGGGTTTTGCCTATGGCGCGGCTGAACGCGAAGGTAAGCGTGGTCATATTGGGGCCAAACACAATCTCATTGGGATCGGCATGCAGGAAATCAGCCATGCCAAGTCGCGCTCGCGTAATCACTTCGTCTGTGCGCTGGCTGGTCGCGAAAGCCCCGTGTGTATTGGCATTCGCATCACGAAAATAGGTGGTCATAGCATCGATCACCTGCAAAGCCACCTGCGTCCCACCCGGATTATCAAAAAAGATCACTCGTTGACCATGCATCTCCTGCTTCAGCGAGGGAAAATACTGGCGATAGGGGCGTAAATCGAGCGTCTGGGTCATGCGCATGTTCTCCTGTTGTACCTGAGCTACCAAATAGTTACAGCGCTCTCAAGCGTTGTATAAGCAAACATATCACATGGTTTGCAGCAGCGCCACTGCCTCTTCCACCGTCCGCACAATGCGCTTGCCATAATCGCAAATGCCCCACACGATATTATTCATTGCCCCGCGCTTATCATCGGTAATGCCAATACACGGCTTGCCAAGCGCGTACAAAAATCCGAGTTCGGCGCTCGTTCCTGAGTCGTGGTCAGGGCCAGTCAGCAGCGCCACACACGCATCGCACGCCTTCAACGCTTCCAGGTCTTTTGTAAAAATACGCATCCGCTCCTCTACAGATCCGGGTTTCACCAGTCCCGCATCCCGGTGCGGCAAAAAGGTACGATACCCATTTGCTTCAAGCGCCTCCGTAATGCGTTCGAGATACCAGCGCTCATGCGTATTGAACAACGGCCCGGCCACGTAAATCAGTTTCATGCGATTCTCCTCGCCAAAAATACTACTTGACATTCGCTTAAAAGCCTTGTACTGTATATACACATACAACATACAGGAGCAAACAATGTTGACCTTCATCTAATCATTTCTTCTAACCGGGAAAACGTCATGCTATCTGCGCGTCCACGCGCCAGTAGAAGTTTTCCTATGGAGAAGATGGTTGCATGAAGGTGCATCTACAGCCCGCAGGCTTACAATACATTCTCGCACACAGATGCTATCCCGCACCATGACCTGACCATCTTCCCCTTTCTGCTACCACTATTCATCATTTTCAGGAGTATATATGCCCGAACAACACAAATCGCAAACAGGGGAAGAGCAACTTTCAAACGGTCTGCTTTCACGCGCTCCGCAAAAGGCTATCCTGGTCGGCGTTGAGCTGCCTGATACCGATTGGCCCGTCGAGGAGTCTCTCGACGAGTTGGCTCAGCTCGCCAGCACAGCAGGCGTGAATTGCGCCGACCGGGTGATCCAGCGTCTTGCCAGACCACATCCCGGCAGGCTACTCGGCTCCGGTAAAATTCAAGAAATCGCCGACCTGATTGCCTTCCACGACTGCGATGGCGTGATCTTCGATCTCGAATTGACGCCCGGCCAGCATCGCAACCTGGAACGCGAACTTGAGGTGCAGGTACTCGACCGCACCGCGCTGATTCTCATCATCTTTGGCCAGCGCGCCCGCACCCGCGAAGGTCGCTTGCAGGTGGAGCTGGCGCAAATCGAGTACGACCTGCCGCGCCTGGCCCGCCAATGGTCGCACCTCTCGCGTCAGAAGGGCAGCGTCCAGCAGCGCGGCGAAGGTGAAAAGCAGATTGAGGTTGACCGCCGTTTGCTACGCCGCCAGAAAGACCAGCTTGAGGAAGAATTGGAACACGTTCGCACTCATCGCCAGTTGCATCGCGACCGCCGCAAAACTAGCGGCGCGCCCGTCGTTGCCCTGGTTGGCTATACAAACGCCGGAAAGTCAACGCTGATGAACGCGCTCGCCGGAGCGGGAGTGCTGGCCGAAAACAAACTTTTTGCCACGCTCGATCCAACCACGAGGCGCGTTCGGCTGGCAGGCGGGCAGGAAATTCTGCTCTCCGACACAGTAGGTTTTGTGCAGCGTCTACCTACTACGCTGGTTGCTGCCTTCCGCGCCACGCTTGAGGAAGTGGCCGAAGCCGATCTGCTTGTTCACGTCGTCGATGCCTCCAGCCCAACGGTGCAAAGGCAGGTCGAGGCCGTCGAGCAGGTGCTGGAAGAAATCGGCGCAGGTGGACGCCCGATGATTCTGGCGCTCAACAAAGCGGATATCACCACCTGCGAGATCAATGTGAGCGGCTTTTCATCGCAATTTCCCGCAGTGCGTGTCTCTGCTCTGCATGGCACAGGCATCGATGATCTGCTGCGCTGCATCAGCGAAACGCTCGTCCAGCAATTCGTGCCGCTCGACGTGCTGATTCCCTATCAGCATGGAGAATTGGTCGCCACGTTCCACCAATTCGGCACCATCGAACACGAAAGCTACGAGGCCAACGGTACTCGTCTGCGCGGCTCCATTCCCGCTAATCACAGTGGCCCGTTCGCTCCGTTCGTTATTGGATTGAGCGCGTCCAAACTTCGGCGAGCGTAAAGCATACCTCGGCAGTCCCCTTGCATCTTCGAGAGTGGACTGCCAGGGTATGCTTTCATGTGTGAGCATGGAATTTCCATGCTCACTTCTCTCCTTTAAAGGCATGCAGCAACGAGGCATACCAGTGGCCGCTCTCCTTCATTATCCTGCGCTGCGTTGGATAGTCGATATACACTATTCCAAAGCGTTTGGTATAGCCCTCGCTCCACTCATAATTGTCCATCAGCGACCAAACGAAGTAACCTTCCAGAGGCACGCCCTGTTCAATGGCCTCGGCACAGGCTGTGATATACGAGCGTAGATAGTCTACGCGCCGGGGGTCGCTGACCGTATTCCCGCCATCCCAGGTATCGGGGAAGGCCGCCCCATTCTCGGTGACATACAACTTGCGCACTGGATAATTGCTCGCCACATGAATCAGTCCATCCTGTAAGCCGTTTGGGTAGATCTCCCAGGCCATGTCCGTATAGCATGAGTTAGGCACAGGCGAAACGAATTCACACCGGTCGGGGAGTGGCTGTGTCTTCGCACCGCGCACCAGCAAACGCGAATAGTTATTCACCCCTAGAAAATCCAGTCGAACGGAGATACTATCCAGGTCGCCGGGCTGAATTGGCGGCGGGTTCAGCGCCATATGCTCAAAGAACCGCTCGGGATAGGCTCCGCGATAGATCGGATCGAGGAACCAGCGATTGCTAAACTCGTCAGCAAGTTCCATATCACGCACCGTCTCGGCTCGCTCGTCGGCACCATAAATTGGATTGAGGATCAGAGTGATGCCAACCTGCGCAGAGGACGTCAATTGGGCGCGCATTCTCGGCACAGCCAATCCGTGTCCGAGCAGGAGATGATGAGCCGCGTCGATAGCTGCCTGGCGATCAGTCTTACCTGGCGCGTGTACGCCGACTCCGTAGCCCAGATACGCGCTGCACCACGGCTCGTTGAGCGTAATCCAGTTCGCCACGCGGTCCCCCAGCCGCCGCGTCACAATCTCTGCATAATCGGCAAACGCATATGCCGTAGCGCGATTGAGCCAGCCGCCTTCACGCTCCAACGTTGAGGGCAGATCCCAGTGATAGAGCGTCACGAATGGTTCGATCCCTTTTGCTAACAGCCTATCCACCAGTCGATCATAAAAATCCAGACCGCGCTGGTTGACGCCGCCGCGTCCCTCGGGCAGAATACGCGGCCACGCTATCGAAAATCGATACGCGCTCAGACCAAGCTGCGCCATCAGGTCAGTATCTTCCTCAACCCGGTGGTAGTGATCGGCAGCTACCTCGCCGCTCTGGCCTTGATACGTCTTGCCCGGCGTGTTTGCGAAATCGTCCCAGATACTGGAACCCCGGCCATCCTCATGGATTGCCCCCTCAATCTGATAAGAGGCAGTAGCTGCGCCCCACAGGAAATGTGCGGGAAATCTCCGCGCCAGATCTGCCACATCTGAGGTCTCAGTACGCTCATCGAAGGTAAAACTCATGCGTTCTCCTGTTCGTTAGTGATGCTTCTCGAGATGAAAAAGAGGATTATTGATATTTAACTCGCAATCTGCGTCCTGCGCAAACGCGAGAATGGCAGGCGTAAGATACGCCTGACCTGCCCTGTCTCCACGCGCAAACGCGGATTGGCTACCTCGTCAATTCCGAAGTTGATTAGAGCCAGTCCCGCCCCAAGCAACGCAATACACATTCCCGGCGCAACATACCACCACCAGGCCCCCAACAAAAGCGCGTCGTTATTCTGTGCCCAGTAGAACATTGTACCCCAGTCAATCACAGAGACGTTTCCCAGGCCCAGAAACTCCAGACCCGCCGCAGCCAGAATAACATAGATAGCGGTACTGACAAAGCCCGCCGCCACAATACTGATCTCATTGGGAAGAATCTCAAAAAAGATAATTCTCCAGGTTGACTCGCCAACAGAGCGGGCCGCCTCGACAAAATCGCGGTGGCGCATCGAAAGCGTCTGCGAGCGCAAAACGCGCGCACCCCAGGCCCAGCTCGTCAGCGCAATAACCAGCGCCACCGTCAATGGCCCCTTAAATGGCAGGTAAGCCGCCAGAACGACCGCCAATGGGAAGCCCGGCATAACCAGAAAGACATTGATCAGCAAGGTTAGCGCATCATCAACGATGCCGCCGATGTAGCCAGCCGTTAGCCCTATGGTTACTGAAAGCGCAGTTACTATCAGACCAGTGGCAAAGCCCCAGAGAATCGAGACACGGGTGCCGACGATAAGCTGGCTAAAGACATCCTGCCCGGTCTGGGTCGTGCCCAGCCAATGAGAGGCCGAAGGTGGAACCAGTACGTCATTGGAGAGCGCCGAGGGATCGGTATGAATGAACATAGGGCCGAAAAGCGCCACCAGCACAAAAAATAGCACAATACAGATGCCAATCGTCGCCTTGCGATTGAGGGTGAAAATCCGCCACAGCATCTGCCAGGGGCCGCTCAATGGGAACGAGCGGCGCATCAGCTTCTTCTCTGTGGTCGCTTGCGCTACGGGAGAAGAAATCACGTCCTCTACAATCGGCGCAGCATCCGAGGTGGGCATTTCACTGCTGGATGGTTGGGGAAACATACTCATCTCCATGACTCCCTTCTAACGCACACGCGGATCAAGCACAACATAGACCAGGTCGGCAATGAAATTAGCCCCCAGTACAGCCATAGCGATCAGTAGAAATATTCCCTGCAACAACGGGTAGTCCGAGTTTTGCGCCGCCTGCAAAAGAGCGAAACCAATGCCGGGATAGGAGAAAACGATCTCCGTAAGCAGCGAACCACCAACCACAAAGCCCAGCGAGAGGGCAAAGCTGGTTACATTCGGCAAAATTGCATTGCGCGCCGCATAGGTAAACATCACGCGCCGCTCGCTCAACCCTTTGGCCTCGGCCAGCAGCACATAATCCTCGGTCAGGGTGGTAATCATCGTGTTGCGCATCCCTAGCATCCAGCCAGCAATAGAGGCCAGCACAATGGTCATGCCAGGAAGCAGTCCATGATAGAACGCACTGAGAATAAAATCACTATTCCAACCAACCGTCACCGAGGTCGAATAGCCGCCATTGAGAGGAAACCAGTTCAACGTATAAGCAAGAACATAGAGCGCGATTAGCGCCAGCCAGAAATAAGGAATGGCTGAGAAAAATGTCAAAATCGGCGGGAGAATGCTGTCGATGAACGAGCCGCGCTTCCAGGCGATCAGCACGCCAATCAGCGAACCGAGCGTAAAGCTTATTATCACTGAAATGCCGACCAGCGCCAACGTCCAGGGAATCTCCTGCGCAAGCACCGTCGATACGGGAGTTGGGAAATAGGTAAAGGACGTTCCTAAGTTGCCATGAAACAAATTATTCAGGTATTGAACATATTGTACCCACAGCGGATCATTACTGATACCAAACTGAAGTTTGAGGGCTGTAATTGCCTGCGGATTCATGCGGCCCTGAAAACGCGCCATAAGCGCCCCCGCAGGATCACCCGGCGCGAGACGCGGAATTACGAAATTAATCGTGATCGAGGCCCAGAGAGCCACCAGATAGAAGCCGATACGGCGCAGCAAATGCTTCACCTGGATACTCCTTCCAATCAAAAATGTGCCAGCTTCAATGGGTGCCAGAGGGAAAGGCATCGGATGAAATCAGCTAACACCTTCCCTCTGACTGAACAGACATCAAGCCGCAGGCTTCAGGTGGAGAATTACCACTTCCGCATCCGGGAAATCGAACGGCCCCGGAGAGGCATAGGCATTATTGGCAGTGGGCCAGCCCGTAAAATTACGGGTGCTGTACTCGTTCCAGGTCGGGCCAAAGACCAGAGGAATACTCGGTATTTGCTCAACCATGATCTGCTGCAAGCCGTAGAGAGCCTGCTGTTGCACCTGGGGATCGGTGGTCGTGGCATACTGAGCCAGCAATTTGTCGGTGTTGGGGTCCATCCAACGCTCAAAGTTCGAGCTGGCCTGCTGACCAATGGGCGCGCTATCGACGCTGTTCAACAGCGAGTTGTACAGATAGAACGGCGTCGGTCCAGGATTGGTCCAGGAGATGGCCGTATCATAGTTGCCCATCTGCAGCGCGCTGAAGTACGAGTTAAAGGAGACCGGGTTCGCCGTAGCATCAATACCGACCGCCTTGAGGTTGCTTGCGATAATCTGCGCCTGCGTGACCCAGTCCGTCCAACCAGTCACCACATCGATGGTGAAAGAAAGCCGCTTGCCGGTTTTATCGACATAAATGCCATCTGACCCCTTCGTAAAACCGGCGCTGGCTAACAACTGGGCCGATTTAGCCGTATCCAACGTAAAGGATGCTTTGGCGTAAGTCGGGTCCAGACTGCTCTGATCTGCCGGGAGAACCAGGCTGGTTGGATGAGCCACCGGCGCATAGCCGCTCTCAGCAACCTGATAGAGCTTCTGGCGGTCAATGGCGCTGCTAATCGCCTGCCGGACTGCAAGCTGATTAAAGGGATATTTGGCCGTGTTCAGGTACAGCATGACCACGTTGCGGCTCGGAAACCAGTAATGGTTATGGGCCGGGTCTTTGGCAATGTAGGTCTGCTGAATATTGGGCGTGTAAAGGCCCGTCCAGTCTACATCACCGCGCGCCAGCAACAGTTCCGCACTGGTATTTGAATCGAACGCCGGATAGCGAACCTCGCTGACGACAGGCACACCCGGCTGCCAGTAGTGAGGGTTTTTCTTCAGGTCGATCAGTTGGGGCGAAAACGAATTGAGTACAAAAGGTCCTGTGCCAATGGGGTTGTCGTCGGCAAACTTGGTCGGGTCGCCCGCGCTCGCGTACTCATGCTTGGAAACGATCCAGGTTTGACCCGCCAGATACCAGAGCAGAGGCACGTAGGCCTTTTTCAGGTTCACGACAACGGTGTTGTTATCAGGAGCCTGCACACTTTGCAGGTATTGCCAGAGGCCATTGCCGTCAGCCGCCGGATATTGTTTGAGCATATTCAGCGTGAAGACAACATCGGCAGAGGTAAAGGGCTGACCATCGGACCATGTGACGCCCGAGCGCAGGTGGAACGTCACGGTCTTCGCGCCGTTGGAGAAATCATAACTCTGGGCCAACCAGGGCGTGATGTTGCCATTCATGCGGTCAAAGAACAACAACGTTTCGTAGATCAAACCCTGGGAGCCATAATTGACGCTAGAGGAATAGGGGCTGAAGCCGTTGGTAAAATCGCCCTTAGGGCTGGGAACTATCGTCAGTACGCTGCTCTTGGAAGTCGAAGAGGGATTCGCGTTTCCCTGGCCACAGGCGGCCAGTGCAATCAGAAAAAAGGTCAAAAGGGAGAAGACAACTATTTGCGATGCCTTCGCTTTCCGGGACAAACGAGCAGGGTCGGGAGACATGGGGAACCTCCTCAAAAAATAGATCAAGCACCGGTTAAATCACAAAGGTCGTCACTGAACCAATTTTTCGTCGCTTGATGCGTGTTTTTTCGGCACACCTCCCTTCTCTTCTGCTGAGCAAGTAACAGTTCTCTCCTGAAACGATCTTCTTCAGGCCTCTACAGGGAACACTGCCCAATCAGAATTATCGATATTTTACGAAATCGTTATCCCTTGCATGAGTATAAATATACGGATTTTGGCAAAGGTTGTCAAGGCTCTTCGCGAAATTTTCATGCCTGATTTTGCAAATACAGCGTGAGGGGGCTGTAATTTAGCTCCTGATGTGCTATAATTAAGAACGAAAATTTCAGAAAGTCTAAGGGAGACAGCGATGGCAAAACGGCATAGCACAGATGGACGCCCAACCATCTCGGAGATTGCGCGCATTGCAGGCGTTTCGGTACCCACCGTCTCGAAAGTCTTGAATGGGCGCACCGATGTGGCTGCCCCAACTCGCGAAAGAGTTGAACAGATCATCGAGGAGTATGGTTTTGTGCGCAATCGCGCGGCCCGCGCCTTACGTAAGGGGAAAACCGGGCTGGTGGATTTGATCTTACCGCGCCTGGACGATGAATATTTTTTGCCCATCCTGGAGGGTGCTGCCCAGGTGCTGCGCGAGGCGGGAATACGCATGATTCTCACCTCATCCCACTACGAACCCGAGGAAGAGGTGCATTGGATCAACACCGATCACTCCGGAGATGGCATTCTCGTCGTCCTTCCATCTGAAGAGGCCATTGAACACCTCGAACACTCAGGAATGCCCTTTGTGCTTATCCATAACCAGGGTGGGCTGCTCTCACCCGCACCATCGGTAAGGATTACCAGTTGGGAAGGAGGATTTGTTGCCACCAACCACCTCATCTCCCTCGGGCACCGCCGGATCGCCTATATCGGCAAATCTATTCGGGCCAGGGACGCCATCGAGCGCATTGCTGGCTATCGCGCCGCCCTTGATGCCGCCAAAATCCCCATCGACCCACAGTTGGAATGCGACGGAAACTTCAGCGAAGCCGACGGTTATCTAGCAACCAAAACCATGTTTGAACTGCCGGAACCACCAACTGCGATCTTCGCCGGGAACGATCGCCAGGCCGCAGGCGTGTACCGGGCGCTTCATGAACTCGGCAAGAACGTGCCAGAGGATGTCAGCGTGATCGGTTTCGATAATCTCCCTTTCACCGAACTTCTCAGTCCCCCCCTGACCACCATACATGCGCCACGCCTGGAGCTGGGCCGCACCGCAGCAACCATGCTCCTACACCTGATTAATGGGGAACCGCTGGAAATCCCCCGCGTTGTTCTCCCCACACAGTTTGTCGAGCGCCAATCCTGCCGACCGCTAGCCCCATAAACAATTCTTTACTTGACTACTACCTGATGAAGGTTGACAAAAAAGAGGGGATTATGAAGCATGTCATGCTGAGCGCAGCGAAGCATCTCGGGCCTCAACGCACGAATCGTCTGGCTAGGAAGATGCTTCGCTGCGCTCAGCATGACATGACTATTTCATCAGCTATCAGGCACTACGGGTAACTCACCACTGTAACCGGAGTATCCGGGTTCGCAGCAGTTGACGAGCCGCCAGTTTCGTTGACCACGTGCAAGATGCCGCCAGACCCGGCAGTGGAGAGGAAAATGGTGAGCAAATCGTGAAGGCTACCAGCCGGAAGCGTAGTGGGAACCTCAAAGGCATGGTCAGCATAAATGGTCACGCCCTGATTAAAGAAGCTGTAGCTGCCCATACCGTATCCACTGAAGCTGGTCACGTTGTTCGTCACCTTGAAAGCGGCCCAGCCATCAACGCCGGGAGCCTCCATCCAGGCCGCCTGACTTGGCGGGTCGTAGGGCATCTCGTTCTGGAAGAAGATGTCCGTACCCCCATTTCCGCTCCAGATCACCTCGTACTTCTGATAGTGTTCGACGAACAGGCCATACGCAGTTACGTTGTTGCCGGTGACAATCACTCCTGTATCCGCAGTGTTACTGGTCCAACCTACGCCGTTACCATGATCGGCACGCCACGCCCAGATGTCATCAAGGATCACATTACTGCTATTAACAACCAGGCTGCTCGTTGCGCGACCCTGCTCAGCCCCACCGATACGGAAGAACACATCCTGCAAAGCTGAAGGATCGGACGGGTCGCTGCCCGCGCGGCTAACTCCAACGACCAGCAGCGCCAGAGAGTTCGTTGCGCCCGCGTCGAAGATCAATCCAGATATCATGACCCCCTTAGAGCTGGCGACGGCCATTGAGATGATACCATTTTGAGGAATTAGCGTCGGAAAGCCCAGACCCAGCACTACAGTGTCGGGATGAGTAACGATGATACTCTGATTCAGGTTATAGATGCCAGGGGTCAGAATAAGGTTCTTGCCGGAAGCTAATGCCGCATTAATTGTGGCTACGGAGTCCGATGGCTGCGCAATAAAGAACCTCGATATAGGGATAGACGAGCCAGGCGTTTGACCGCTGCCCCATGTGGTGCCTGCGGAATTATGCTGTACCGATGGCACGAAAACGTTGAAGTTCCCGCCGGAATCAACGTACAGATATGGTTCCTCGCGCGTTATGGGGCTGGCCGCAAGCGTAGTATACGGGCCACCGCATGATGATTGGGCAGGGAAACACTGAGCGGGCGCGTTCACCACACCAGAAAATACCTGGTTCCACACGCCATTCGTCCAGTTATCAAGCTTGCTGTTCCTGACGATCCACTGCTGCTGCGAACCGTTGATGACGCTGCCGCCATCGAACTGCGAATCAGCTATGAAGCCGCCACTCGCATACGATGGAGCGGTGCAGTAGTCCATGAGGGTAGTGGGACCGATAATATGCACCCGGCGCATCGGCGCGGCCTGCGATACCGCCCAGAACTCGCCATTATAGCAGCCTGCGTTCGGAGTAGTGACGTTGATGGTCAGATTCGACAGCGAGCGCCAGAAATTCACCAGTGCGGTACAGTTGTTGGTGCCGAGGCACTGATTGTATACGTCAATAGACCCATTGATGACTACATCGCTCGGGGAGAGGCCAAGACCTGCTACAGCCGTGTAGTAGCCGACCTGAAAGTTGAGCGGATTAGTGCTGGAACCATAGGTGCCCGGCTCGAACAACAGCGCATAACGCTGCGTTCCGAACTGGTTCGATACCTGCTGGTTTGCCACCGCGTTCACCGTCGCCTGAATCTGGCTCTGTGGCATACTGGGATTGAAAATATAGACGTTCGGACCGAAATTGGGTTGGGCAGGTGCTGCTGCATGACCTGTCATTGCCGAGGCAATGCCACCGCTAGCAGCTACGCAGACAAACGCCACGAGAGCTGCTATGGTGAAGATCAAACGACGGCGAACCGTTGCGCCGTCAAAATAAGCTGGTAGTGTTCGCCACGTGTTCGGGTGCGAGGGCTGCCGGGGAGGGAATGCGCGCATGTTCATCTTCTTGTCTCCTCGTCTGTAAACTGTTGTAGCTACGTTCACTTGCGCTTTGACAGCCGTTGAACAGCCGAAGCGCGAGCGAAAAGAGGGAAAGTACATGCAGTCAGGCTTTCTGCTGCCTACAGAAAAAGTAAGAGCAATACGAGCTAATGACTTTCGATAATTTACGAAATCATTATCGCAACGGCTACTACAAATGTAGCCAATTTTTCCGCAATTGTCAAGTACTACTCCTGTTCATGCAGCATTTTCCTCTCCCAATTATTACAATTGAGCGCATAAGTACCAGAAAATTCTATAAATCCTTTCTTAGCTCGTGGAGACAACCCCAAAAATTCCCTTAAATGAAAATTCTCTCCCTGTTAAAACTCTTGATTTTTTCGTAAAGTTTCTTTTTGCTGATCTGTAAGTGCCACAAATTAAACGATTGCTTGCAACTTGCGTCTGAATTCCTCGCAGAATGCCGTCAATTCAGGAGCAGGAATGGCCTCTTCTCTGCTCACCTTCAACAGCTCAATAATACGCGGCCCTTTAAGATGTGCAGGCAAATCCACAGGCTTAGGAACCACATGAAAATGCACATGATGAAATCCCTCACCCTCTGAAAAGCACATCAGATATTCTTTCTGAACCGCAGGCTCAAGCCTCATCACCTGAACCAGTCTGTACTCGATCTCCGCCAACTCCAAAAATTCTTCTTTCGTGAGTTCATGCAAAGCCTCGACATGCCGTTTCGGCAAAACAACCAGCCACCCAGGATGCGTCGTAGGATATGCGTGATCGACAACCCAATGCGTGCCCTCATATATGATTGGTCCGGGAGAAATACGGCTCTCTCCGCTCAGGCTCAGACAAGTTAAACAGACCATGTGATGTCCTCTTTTCTAAACCGCTTAAGAAGTTACCATTTTCCCAAATCGTCCCACAGCCTCATCCCACTGCGCCTTCCTATCACCACGCGGCGTATAAACACTCACAGGCGTATTTCTCCCGACAGCCCGCACCTCTGCCAATGTGCGCAATTCTCCCAGGCCCACCAGTTGCATCAGCGCATTCCCTCGCGCCGTCGCTTCGTAAGGCCCGGCAATCACCTGTACCTCTAGCGCATCGGCCAGCCACTGGTTGAGCCGTTCGTTGCGCGCGCCACCTCCTACCACATGCACCTGTTGAATTGCGGCACCAGTAAGCCGAGTGATTTGCTGGAACACTTCTCGATACCGCAACACAAGGCTTTCCATAATACACCGCGCAAATGCCGATGGAGCCATAAGCCTTGCCTGTCCATGTTCAAGCAGATAAGCATTGATGGTTTCGGGCATATCCATCGGGGCCAGGAAACGGGGATCATCAGGATCAATCAAGGAAGCAAACGGGGGTACTGCGTCCACATCAGCCAGCAGCGTATCATAATCGATCATATGCCCATCACGATTCCAGCGCCGCATGCATTCCTGTAGCAGCCACAGCCCCATCACGTTCTTAAGGTAGCGTGTTGTACCAAAAACACCGCCCTCATTAGTGAAATTGGCATCCAGCGATTCCTGGCTCATCACGGGCTGCGCAAGTTCAACACCCACCAGCGACCATGTGCCGGAACTTATATAGCCCCAGCCATCCGCGCTCTTAGCAGGAATAGCCACAATTGCCGAGCCGGTATCATGTGTTGCAGGCGCAACCACCTTCGCCTCTCCCAGATCATCACGCCACTCAAGTAGCACCTCACCAAGTAGCGTGCCTGCTTCAACGACTGGCGGAAGCATGGATGTGGGAATATTCAACTGCTCAAGCACATCCGTCACCCAGGCTCCTGCGATAGGGTCCCAGCACTGCGTCGTAGTCGCATTCGTATACTCAGACACGTTCGACCCACAAAGCCAGCTATGAAAAATGTCGGGAATCAGGAGCAATCGGTTCGCTTCAGACAACTCTCCAGACTGCATCTGTTCATGCGCATACAATTGAAACAGCGTATTGATCGGCATGAACTGGATGCCGGTACGTTGATACAGTGTCTCGCGAGGAACACGCGCAAAGACCTGCTCCATAACGCCATCAGTACGGGAGTCGCGATACTGGAATGGCTGACCGAGCAAAAAGCCGCTTTCATTCAAGAGGCCATAATCAACACCCCAGGTATCGACGCCGATGCTATCGAGCGTTCCTGCGGCTCGTTTCGCCTTACTCAGTCCAGCAAGTATCTCGTCCCATAGTCCCAACATATTCCAGAAACGATGCCCGCGCACCCTTACCGGACGGTTAGGAAAGCGATGAACCTCTTCCAGCGCCAGGCTCTGTCCATCAAAGCGCGCCAGGATGACGCGCCCGCTCTCCGCTCCTAGATCAACTGCGGCTATATTGCGCGTCGCCATGCTGCTCTCCTCTCTCTTCCGTCAGCGAGGATACGCCGCCGCAACGCCGCCATCCACATTCAGGATATTACCGGTACTCTTAATGGAGCGTGTTGGCGAGGCAAAGAACGCCACAGCCTCGGCGATATCCTCTGGCAGAATATTGACCCCTAACGTGGTGCGCTTGCGGTAGACTTCCTCCAATTGATCGGGCGCAACGCCATAGGTTGCCGCTCGTTCTTTGCGCCAGTTGCTATCCCAGATACGCGAACCTGCCAGCACAGCATCTGGATTGACGGTGTTCACGCGAATACCGAACTGCCCGCCCTCTTCCGCGAGACAACGCGCCAGATGGGCCTCAGCAGCTTTGGCTGTCGAATAAGCTGCCGCATTCTTGCCCGCCACCAGCGCATTCTTGCTGGCAACAAAGACGATGTTGCCTCCCCGTCCCTGCTTTTCTAGAAGCCGGAATCCTTCGCGAGCTACCAGAAAGTAGCCCGTCGCCAGCACATTCCAGTTTTTGTTCCACTCGGCAAGCGTCGTCTCCGTGATCGGCGCACTTGATGCCAGACCAGCATTGCTGACAATCACATCAACACCGCCAAAAGCAAGCGCTGCCTGCTCGAAAGCTACCTTCACGCTCGTTTCGTCGGTAACATTCATTTTCACTGCTACCGCCCGCCCGGCTCCATAGCGTTCATTAAGATACTTCGCCAGTTGCTCAGCCCCATCCAGGTCGATGTCCGTAGCAACAATCTGCGCTCCATCCTGCGCCAATCTGCGACACGTAGCCGAGCCAATACCACCCGCCGCGCCCGTCACCAGCACCACCTGGCGCGAAAATTCACGCTCTGGCGGTGCCTGCTTCAACTTATACTGCTCCAACGGCCAGTATTCGACCGCATAGCTTTCGGCATCGGAAAGCGAGATAAAGCCGCCGCATGCCTCTGCACCACGCATTACGGCAATAGCGCGGTGATAAAGTTGCGCTGAGACATCAGCCATCATCGCGTCCTTACCGGTCGTGAACATGCCGATGCCTGGAATCAAAATCACTCGTGGATGCGGGTCGGCAGTCGCGTCAACCTCACGATAGATCGGCGTGTCAGCATCTGGATCAAGGTTCTGATCCGCATTTGCTTCCAGGTAGCGTCGATACTTCTCTACATAGCCCTCAATGCCTGTCCGCAAAGCTTCCACGAGCGCGCCCACACCCTGCTCTGGCGACCACTCGACAAGCAAAGGCCAGGGCTTGGTGTGTACCAGATGATCGGGGCAGGCCGCGCCAATTTTTGTCAAGCGCGGCGCATCCTCACTGCTCGCAAAAGTCAGCACATCCTCGCCATCTTCAAAGCGCAAAATCTGCCGTTTTTCTGCCGCAACCAGTCCTCGCACAATGGGAGCAACCTGGGCTGCTATGGAGCGCCGCTCATTTTCGGCAAGGAGTGGTACTGCTGCTCCCCCAAAAACTGCGCGCTCCGCGCGCGCGATACGCTCCTCAACAAAATCCCTCGCCCGGTTAATAGTCGCCAGCGTAGAGTTATAGCAGGCTTCATCGGTCTCGCCCCAGGTGATAAGGCCATGCTTCGCCAGAATGACAAGCCTTGCCTGCGGATGAGCCTTTACTGCCAGAGCGACCTCTCGAGCCAGCCCAAAACCGGGACGGCGATACGGAATCCAGATCAGTTCATCGCCGAAGCATTCTCGCGCCAATTTCTCACCATTCACCGCACAGGCAAAGTAGTTCGTCGCATCAGCATGAGTATGATCGACGTGCGCAAACGGCAGAAAGCCATGCAGCAACGTCTCAATCGATGGACGCGGACGCCCAGGCTCGTAAAAGCAATGCGCGAGGTAGTTGACCATCTCGGTATCGCTCATGCGCTCACGTTCCAGCAAGGGCAGCACATCGTCCAGGTACAACCCGGTAAACGAAGCCTCGGTCACGCTCGCCAGATCAGAGCCGGAGCCTTTGACCCACAGCACGCGCACCGGACGCCCCCGAAAATCGATCTCGTCAGCTTTAGCGGAGGTGTTACCCCCACCCCAGTTACAAATGGAACGGTCTGCTCCTAATTTACGCGAACGGGCAACTAATTGCCCAAGAGTAGTTGATATCGAGATGTTTGCCATAATGAAAATCCCTTGCGATCAAAATAAACCTTCTCTATCTCCCTGGCACCTACGCCCCAGGATAGCCGCTAGATGCCGCAACCGCAGTCCGTTCACGCGCCACACGCTCAGCATAACCACTCGCCCGGAACGAGGCAATCGGGTCAGGATCAAGTCCCTGCCGCGCTCGAAATTCTGCCAGCAATGGTCGCACATCTGTCTCATACGCACTTTGCAGCACGCGATACGCACCCAGCACATCGCCAGCTTCCTGTGCCTGCCGCAATGCAATACGATTGACTAACAACGCTTTAGCATACGCCGTTTGTACATTCAGGACGCTCTGAATCATGGCCTCAATCTTCGGCTCGATATTGTGCGACTGGTCGATCATATAGGCGATGCGACCAGCATTAGCGTTGCCTTCGCTTGCCGCCCCGACAATCTCATTGAAAATGCAGAAGAGATCAAACGGATTTTGGGAGCCAACAATCAGATCATCATCAGCGTAGCGGCGGTCATTGAAGTGAAATCCTCCCAGGCGGTCTTCATCCAGCAACTGCGCCACAATCTGCGCGATATTGGTTCCCTGCGCGTGATGCCCCGTATCAACCAGCACCTCGGCTCGTCGGCCTAGCTTCTGCGCCATCAGCAGCGACGTTCCCCAATCTGGCAGATCAGTAGCATAGAAAGCAGGCTCAAAAAGCTTGTACTCGATCAGCAGGCGCATCCCCTCGGGCATTGCTGCATAGATAGCCTGCAAGGAATCGAGCAGGCGATGGCGGCGACTGCGCAGATCATCCTGTCCCGGATAGTTGGTGCCATCAGCCAGCCACAAGCTGATTACATCGGAATCTACCTCTTGCGCAATCTGAATACACTCAAGCACATGGTCAATTGCCTGCTGCCGGACCGCCTTGTCAAAATGGCACAGGCTGCCGAAGCGATACACATCCTCCTGAAAAAGGTTCGGATTGACGGCCCCGATGTGCAGGCCAAGTTGCGCCGTATATTCCTTCACAGTCTGCCAGTCATCTACTTTATCCCAGGGGATATGTATGGCAACACCCGGGCATATACCCATAACTCGCTGCACTTGCGCCGCGTCATCTAACTTCTCACGTAGAGTCCGCGCCGCTCCCGGCCAGTGAAACACCTTGAAGCGCGTCCCCGAATCTCCATAGCCCCAGGAAGGCGTCTCGACGCTGAATCGTCGCATGGCCTCGATAACATCTTCGAGATTGATACCTTGCTCTTGCAAGCGGTTTTCTATTTCTGAACTCACCTTCTCACCTTGCCTGACTATTGCTCTGTACGCCTGCCCGACATCTACTAATCGAGATGAAACACTTCCTCAAGCACAGGCGGAAAACCAGTTCCCGCCTCGACTTCTCGGATTAAAATATCACTCATCATCGCTTCCCAGCGCTCGCTGGCCGAACTGGTCGCCATCTCCTCCAGGTAGCGCTGAAAATCCTCAACTTCCATGTACGCGAAAAGCTCTGTACCCCGCAGATAGATGGAGTAGTTGTGACATCCTGCTCGCTTAAGATCCGCAAGCAATTCCGGCCAGACCTGCTGATGACGCCGCCGGTATTCTTCCTGCGTTCCGGGTTTAATCCTCATCGTAAATGCAATACGCTGCATAGTGTTCTCCCGCCTGGATAAGTACATCGCGAGTGGACGCGCAGAGAAGTTATGAAGTTTTAAAATGTGGGGGATACCCGCTCCCTGTCATCCTGAGCGTAGCGAAGGATCTCTGGCGGTGGTACGCGATTCACCCGGCACGCAGATCCTTCGCTGCGCTCAGAATGACATGCCTGGATAGCCCCTCTTTATTGGTAAAACTTCATAACTTCCCTGCACATCCCAGCAGGCGCGATCTAGAAGTTAAACTGGTCGATGTTTGCAGCGTTGAACACGGTCGGCGGACCAAGCAACACCACATTGTTAGCGCCGATGGTATAGCTGCCCAATTTGCCAGCCGTGAAGGTCTCGCCAACATTCCCCTTGATCTTGCCTTCGATCAGCAAAGCTGCCACATAATAGGCCAGATAGCCCAGGTTGGCCGGATTCCACAGTTCAAATGCTTTGATCGTGCCATCCTTGACGTACTGGCGTAGCTGGTTCGGCGTACCAAGTCCGGTCAGCGCTACCTGCCCGCCTTTATGCACCGACTCAATGGCGCGGGCGGCAGCAGCAATACCTACCGTCGTGGGCGAAATGATGCCCTTGAGGTTCGGATACTGCTGGAGCAGCGCTAGCGTCTGGTTGAAGCTGGTCTGGTCATCGTCATTGCCATAGGCGATCTTGACCAACTGCATATTCGGGTATTTCTTCGCCAGTTCATCTTTCATGAAGCCAATCCAGGTGTTCTGGTTCGAGGCGGTACTGGCTGCCGACAGAATGGCGATCTGGCCAGTGCTGTTGATCTGCTGCGCCAGCAAATCTACCTCACTGCGCCCGATTTGCTCGCTATTGGCCTGGTTGACAAACACGTTGCGCGCATCGGGAGCCACATCGGCGTCAAAGCTCACAACCTTGATCCCCTGCGCCATTGCCTGCTTCAATGATGGCGCAACAGCGTTGGGGTCATCGCCCGAGATAACGATTGCACCCACATGCTGCTCCGTGAGGGACGTAATGAACGGCACCTGCGCCGCAGCATTGGCAGTGGAAGGCCCGACCTGCTTGAATTGTCCACTCAGATCCTTCGCAGCCTGCTGTCCACCCGAGGCGGCAGTGTCGAAATACGGATTGTTGATCTGTTTGGGTACAAATACGATGTTAAGATTGCCGCCCGAACCAGTACCGCTCGTTGGCGTGCTTCCACCGCCTCCGCTAGAGCCACCACATGCCGCTAACAGCAGCAGCACAAAAACGAGCCAGGCAGACCCGAGTGCTTGAAACACCCTCTTCATTGTCTCCTCCTTTAGACTGACTTAGAACTTCCCACGGCAGGACGCCTCTGGGAGATACCAACCGAAATGCGCCGGGCAAGATTCGGCCCCAGCACAGAGAAGATCAACAGCAAACCAATCACAAGACTCTGAATATCCCCGCTGATATTCAGCAAGCTCAGGATGTTCTGTATAACCCCGACAATGAAAATCGCCAGCACGACACCCAGCAGCGACCCGCGCCCGCCAAAGATATTGACACCGCCCAGCAGCACAACCGTCACCACATCGAGTTCAAACCCCACCGCGTTATCCGGTCGAGCGCTGGAAAAACGCGCAGTAAATATAATGCCCGCCAATGCCGCAATCACCCCGGACAGCACGAAGAGTAACAGCTTGATTCGCGCAACATTAATGCCAGAAAAACGCGCAGCCTCTTTGTTATTGCCCATCGCATAGATCTGCCTGCCCAGGCGGCTAAAATGTAGAATGACCGCAAAAACTATCGCCAGAATAGCAAAGATCAGCCCTGACCAGGGAACCTCCGTACCAGGAATGGTGCTAAACCCAAAGTTGGTGAAAGCGGTCGGAAAGCTGCTCACTGCCTGATCTCCCAGCACCACATAAGCCAGCCCACGAAACAGCGCCAGGCTGCCAATCGTAATCACCAGCGAAGGTAGGGCCAGTTTTGTGACCAGCCAGCCGTTGAGCAAACCGGCAACCAGACCAACCAGCAGAGCCACGACTATCGCCAACCATAGCGGCGTTCCCTTCTCCCAGAGGAAACCCAGCAAGACGCTCGCCAGACCCAGAATCGAAGCAACCGAAAGATCGATCTCGCCCGCGATGATAATCAGTGTCATGGGCAAAGCCATAACAGCGATTTCCATGATGTTGCTGGTGAGCGCGTAGAAGTTAAAGCCGCTCAGGAAATAGGGTGAAAGGAAGCCGCCCAGCACAATACAGATCACCAGCAGCACCACCAGCAGGACATCCCAGGAAATCAGCAGCGATTTGAGTCGATTCATGCCCTCTTCCTCCTGGCCAGCATGGCCCTCTGCACCCAGCGAGTGATAAATGCGTCAAGCACTACCGCGAGAATAATTGCCGCACCGTAAATTGCCTGCAGCCAGAACTGCGAGATATTCAGGATGTTCAATGCATTCTGCAACGTACCCAGCACTATCGCACCCAGTACCGCACCCACAATCGTGCCAGAGCCGCCAAAGATATTGACGCCACCAACCACAACCGCCGCGATAACCTGGAACTCCAACCCGGTAGCCGCCGTCGCATCCACTGTCGCAAAACGCGCTCCCCACAGCACACCCGCCAACCCGGCCAGCAGTCCCGATGCTGCGAAAGCACCGAAAACAAGCCTGTTGGCGCGAATGCCAATCATATTCGCCGCATCTGGATTACTTCCCACAGCATAAAGCTGGCGACCAGACTGCGAGGAATGCAAATAATATCCGACGATAATCGCAATCACCGCCGCGATCAAAATGAGCGCCGGAACACCCAGAATCTGGGTCGTAGCCAGCGCCAGATAGCTGGCTGGTACATCTGATGCATTGACCTGCGAGGTCGTATTGGCTGAGAAAATAAATACCAGCCCCCGGTAGACATACAGCGTTCCCAGGGTCGCCACTATCGACGGGACACGTCCAAACGAAACAATTAACCCATTCACTACGCCAAGCACAAGCCCCAGCGCGCAGCCAAGCAGGATACCAAGTAGCAGATTGCTGCCTGGAAGTTGCTTGAAAAAATACGCCGTCACAAAGGCGGTGACACCCACCATTGACCCAACTGAGAGATCTACGTTGCGCGTCAGCACCACCAGCGTCTCTCCTACCCCCACGATAGCGATAATGGCAATCGAGAGCAAAATCTGCTCGAAATTGTCAACACGTAAAAAGCGCGGAGCCTGAACCCCAACCACAAGCACAATCAGCAGCAAGACAATCAGCAGGCTCAACTCGCGTATGCGGCTGACCATGCCCAGCAGCCGCGCCTGACTTCCCTGGCCGCGCTGCTTCAAGCGACCAACCTCTTGACTCGTCGTGGTCATACCATCACCTCTCCTGTCCTGTCGCGGCAAACATCACCTTCTCCTGTGTCGCCTCAGCGCGCTCAAACATACCCGTCACCCGTCCCTCGTGCAAGACAATCACTCTATCGGACATCGCCAACACCTCTGGCAACTCACTCGAGATCAAAATAATTGCCAGCCCGCTTGCCGCGAGGTCCGAAATAATTCTGTGAACCTCGGCCTTCGCCCCCACGTCAATACCTCGTGTTGGCTCGTCCAGAATCAATATCGATGGATTGGTCGCCAGCCACTTGCTCAGCACAACCTTTTGCTGATTCCCACCTGAAAGAGCGCTCACCTGCTGCTCAACTCCCGCCGAACGCACACGCAATTGACTCGAATAATCTGACGCGATCTTCCGTTCCTGGCGCGGATCAATCAGGCCCAAACGCGACACCTTATCCAGAATAGACAGCGTGACATTTGTTGCAATACTGAAATTCATCACCAACCCCTGCTGATGGCGATCCTCTGGTACATAAGCAATGCCATAATCCATTGCCTGCTGCGGCGAATGGATGCTTACCTTCTTGCCCTTGAACCAGATTTCCCCACTCTCAGCCTGGTCAATGCCAAACAGCACTCGCGCCACCTCTGTCCGTCCAGCTCCAACCAGTCCCGCGAACCCTAAAATCTCTCCCTTGCGAAGTTGAAAACTGACATCCGAAAACACACCGGGCCGCGTGAGATGACGCACTTCCAGCACCACGTCTCCGATTTCCGTTTCGCTCTTAGGGAACAAATTCGAGAGTTCGCGCCCCACCATATGCTTGATGATCTCCTCGGTGGTCATCTCGCTCACTGAAGCAGTAATAATGTGGGTTCCATCGCGGAAAACCGTCAAACGATCCGCAATCGCGAATACTTCCTCAAGGCGGTGGCTGACAAAGAGGATAGCTACACCTCGCTCGCGCAACTGCTTCACAATCGCAAATAATTCTTCGACTTCATGCGCAGAGAGCGCGGCGGTCGGTTCATCCAACACCAGCACACGAGCCTGAATCGAAAGCGCCTTCGCAATTTCTACCAGCTGCTGCTCGGCTATGGAAAGGCCCTGTACAGGCGTATGAGAGCTGAGAGGAACATCTAGAGAGGCAAGCAACGCATCGACTTCGCGGTACATGCGTTTCCAATCGATGCGTCCGAAACGATCTCGCGGGTGGCGGCCCATGAAGACATTCTCGGCCACATCCAGATCAGGAAACAGCTTCGGCTCCTGCTGCACAACGGCAATACCAAGCGCCTGCGCCTGCGTCGGCGAGCGCATCTCTATCGCCTCGCCGCCAATCTTCACCACGCCCGCGTCCGGCTTGTAAATGCCACCCAGTATCTTCACCAGCGTGCTTTTCCCCGCGCCATTCTCGCCCAACAAAGCATGCACTTCACCCGGAAAAAGCTGGAAGTCCACTCCCCGCAATGCCTGCACACCGCCAAAGTGTTTGGCAACCACGCGCATTTCAACGATAGGTTCAGGAGGATTCGTCACGTTTTATCCACTCCTACGGGTAAACTCGACAGGTCACATCCTTGTAAATACAAAGTAATTGAATTGAAACGTTTCAATCATTTGAAAATAATCTCTATTTTCGAGAAAAGGGGATAATATAAAAACGGGTCGAAATAAGTATACTAAAAAGAGCGATTTACCGGACATTCTATTGAAACGTTTCAATAAAACAAGTATAATTACAAATAATTCTCTTGTCAAGGGGTAAAGCAAACTGTAAGCTGAAGCGTTTGTGGCATACTATATGCAGAGGTACAGATGCTTAAGTGCCAGACAGAAAGGCATCCGATACAAATTGGCCTCACATTCACAAAGGGGAAGCATACACGCATGAGTTCAAAGTCAAGTATACGAGAAGTGGCTCTACGGGCTGGTGTTTCGCTCGGCACCGTTTCTAACGTTCTCAACCGGCCTGAAATCGTGGCGTTGGAGACGCGCCAACGCGTGCTGCAAGCGATTGAAGAAATCGGCTTTGTGCGCAACGGCTCCGCTCGCCAGTTGCGTGCAGGCACCAGCCAGCATATCGGCCTGATCGTACTTGACGTAGCAAACCCCTTTTTCACTGAGGTCGCGCGCGGTGCTGAAGACATCGCTAACGAGGCCGGATATATCGTCATTCTCTGTAACTCCGACGACTCCGTAGAAAAGGAAAACCATTACCTGCACGTACTTGAGGAGCAGCGCGCCCAGGGCGTGTTGATTACCCCCGTTCAGAACGACGCCCGCTACCTGCAGCGCTTCCGCCAGCGCGGCATCGCTGTCGTGCTGCTCGACCGCCCCAGTCGCATCAAAGACCTGTGCGCCGTCTCCGTTGATGACGTGCGAGGTGGCGAACTCGCCGCCTCTCATCTGCTTGAAAGAGGACATGAGCGCATCGCCTACGTGCATGGCCCGCTCAACATTCGCCAGATCGCCGACCGCAAGCGCGGCATGATACGTGCCGTAAAAGCTGCTGGTCTCGAACCCGACCACGCCATCGTTGATATCCCGACTCGCACACAAAATGCCAGAGAAGGCGAAGAATGTGTAGAAAAACTGCTGAGCGCCAGGATAAAACCGACCGCCGTTTTCTGCGCCAACGACCTTCTCGCGCTTGGCGTGATGCGCGGCCTGCTCAAACACGGCATCTCCATCCCTGAAGATATGGCTCTTGTCGGCTACGACGACGTCGAATTCGCCAGCGTCCTTTCAACTCCCCTCACCTCGATCCGCCAGCCTAAATACGAACTTGGCCGAGCCGCCGCCGAGCTACTACTCGACGAGGCCCTTAACCCCACCACACACCAGCACAAACACATCGTCTACCAGCCAGAATTAATCGCGCGCGAATCAAGCGGCTCTTAATTCTATAGAATTCCTCTTGTCTTTCTTTGACCTCTCGTGCTACGGTTTTATAAGGCATGAGAAAACCGTTATCCCAAAACTGACAACAGCGACATGTTTTGAAATCGAGAGCAAAGAAAATGAATTTTGCTAAAATAGCAGGGGATGCTCGCCCCATGTCATCCTTCGCTGCGCTCAGGATGACATCTCTGGATATCCCCCCTTTCTTTGTCAAAATTCATTTTCTTTGCAGAGCAATGTCTATGAATACAAAACTCCTTTTAGATGCTCGACAGGCGCGACTGTATCTCGCCTTTTCTGTGCTTTGCGGCACTCTCGCGGCAGCTACAACCATTGTCCAGATGTTCCTGCTGAGCCAGGTGGTCAATCGCGTCTTTCTCGTTCATCAATCACTTAACCAGCTTAGCAGGCCTCTCCTATTCCTTCTCGGTGCCATCATCTTACGCGCCGCCTTCGTCTGGCTTCGCGAGGTGACAGCCCAGGAGTCGGCTGTCCGTGTCAAATCAAACACGCGCCAGCGCCTCTTCGCACACCTGCTTCAGTCAGGCCCCGGCTATACGAAAGGACAGCCCACAGGTGAACTGGTAACCACCCTGAGCGAAGGCATCGAACGCTTAGACCCCTACGTGAGTTGCTATCTTCCCCAGGTCGCACTGAGCGTTCTCATCCCTATATTGATCATCGCCTGTATCTTTCCCTTCGATTGGACAAGCGCCATCCTGCTGCTGGTAACAGGCCCCGTCATTCCTCTGCTCATGATCCTGGTCGGCAGCTACGCCGAAAAACACGTCCAGCGTCAATGGCTCTCCCTCTCGCGCATGAGCGCCTATTTTCTCGACGCTGTTCAGGGCCTCGCCACGCTCAAGCTCTTTGGTCGCGGCGAGTCAACAGGCGCTCGCGTTGCCAGCATCAGCGACCAGTTTCGCCAGAAAACTATGAAGATGTTGCGAGTGGCCTTTCTCTCCGGCATGGTTCTCGAATTCATGACTGCCGTGACCATCGGCCTGATCGCCGTCACGCTAGGCGTCCGCTTGCTCAATAACGGCATCACTTTCGAGCATGCCTTCCTCATCCTGCTGCTGGCACCCGAATTCTACCGTCCCCTGCGCGACCTCGGAGTTCAGCGCCACGCCGCGATGGAAGGCAAAGCCGCCATGCAGCGCATCAGCGAAATCCTGCGCACACCAGCCGAAATAAATACCTCTTCTACCCAATCGACCGGACGCCCAAGCTTGCCGCTTACCATCACTTTTTCCAACGTAACCTACACCTATCCCGGCAAAGAAACCCCCGCCCTGCGCGACCTCACACTTACCCTGCCCGCCGGAAGCTGCACCGCCCTGATCGGTCGCAGCGGTGCCGGAAAAAGCACGCTGGTCAACCTGCTCCTGCGCTTCATGAACCCGCAAAGCGGCCAGATCACCGTAAATGATATCCCGCTCGCCGAACTAACACCCGAGAACTGGCGCGAGTACGTGGCTCTGGTGCCACAGCATCCCTATCTCTTCTATGGAAATGTCCTGGATAACATCCGCATGGCACGTCCAACCGCCAGTGATGCCGAGGTTATCGAGGCGGCAAAACTGGCAGGCGCATCTGAGTTCATCAATGCATTTCCACAAGGTTACGCCACTGCAATCGGTGAACGAGGTATCCGTCTGAGCGCCGGTCAGGCCCAACGCCTCGCCATCGCCCGCGCCTTCCTCAAGGATGCGCCTCTGCTCATCCTTGACGAGCCAACTTCAAACCTCGATCCAGAAAGCGAAACACACATCCGTTCCGCCATTCATCATTTAACCAAAAACCGCACCGTCCTGGTCATCGCCCACCGCTACAACACCATTGCCAGCGCGGACAGAGTTGCCGTCCTGGAAAAAGGAACACTGGTCGAAATCCACACGCCCGATATCTTGCTGCAAGACAAATACGCCTTCACCAACCTCATCCCAGGAAAGGTAGGAATCGCCCGATGAAGACCCTCTTGCGCCTGCTCGCATTCTTATCTCCCTTTCGCTGGCAGATTGCCCTGGCGATCCTGCTCGGCAGCGTTATGATCGCCAGCAACATGGCCCTGCTCGGCATGGCATCCTATCTCATCGCGGCAGCCGCCCTCGGCCCCCTCCTGGTCACGCTCACTCTACCCATCTACATCGTGCGCTTTGCCAGCGTTTCCCGTTCCGGCTCGCGCTACGCTGAGCGCCTTGTCTCTCATAACGCCACTTTCCGCCTGCTCGCTCGCCTACGAGTCTGGCTCTACACGCAACTAGAACGGCTCGCACCCGGACACTTGCTTTTGTTCCGTAGCGGCGACATGCTCACCCGCCTTGTCAGCGATGTCGATGAGCTACAGCATCTCTACCTGCGCGTCTTCTCGCCCATCATCGTCGCCATCGTCATCAGCATTCTAACCTTTGGCCTCTTCACCATCTTCAGCCCAGTGCTTGCCTGGACTGCTCTCACGTTCCTGCTCGCCACCGGCTTCGGCATTCCGCTACTGATTGGCACACTCTCACGCGGCCTCGGCAGGCAGCAGCTTGCGTTACGCGCAGAATTAAACGCCCAGGTCGTCGATGGCATTCAAGGCATTCAAGACATCCTGGCCTTCAATCACAACAGTACTCAACAAACAAAGATAGCCACACTTGATGCTCGTCTAGGCCAGCTTCAACGCCGCATGGCTTTCATCTCCGGTCTTGAGCAAGCCCTTAACGATACTGGAATGAATCTCGCTATGTGGACATTGCTCATCCTGGCGATTCCCCTGGTGAGCGGCAAGGCAATTGATGGCGTCTATCTGGCCTTTCTCGCGCTCAGCATCCTGGCAAGCTTTGAGGCCATTCAGCCGCTCGGGCAGGCCTTCCAGTTTCTCGGCCACTCGCTCGAAGCTGGCAATCGCCTCTTTAAAGTAGCCGATACACAGCCAATGGTAAGCGAGCCGCCCAATCCATTACCTGCTTCCATCCAACGAGACCATACCATTGAATTTAATCACGTTCACTTCGCCTACGACCCGCGGGAAGGCGAGGTAATCAACGATGTGAGCTTTACTCTTCGTCCAGGCAGCAAAATCGCCATCGTCGGACCAAGCGGATCAGGCAAAAGCACTATTGCGCGTCTCGCCCTGCGCTTCTGGGACGCGACAGGCGGCACCATTCGCCTGGATGGACACGATATTCGTGACTATTCTCTCGATGATCTGCGCGACCTGTTCGGAGTCGTCTCCCAGGAAACCTATATCTTCACGGGCACCATTCGCAACAATCTGCTCCTGGGCCGCTTCGATGCCAGCGAAAACGATCTAATGCAGGCGCTGGAACAGGCTCAACTGCTAGAATTCGTCCGCCAATTGCCCAAAGGTCTGGATACCTGGATAGGCCAACAGGGACTGCAACTTTCAGGCGGTGAGCGCCAGCGTCTCGCCATCGCGCGCGCCATTCTTAAGAAGGCACCGCTCCTGATCCTGGATGAAGCCACCGCCAATCTCGACCCGCTCACCGAACAGGCCCTGCTTGCATCCCTATACACCTTGATGGATGACCATACAACGTTGTTCATCACCCATCGCCTGCTTGGCATGGAGCGCATGGATAAAATTCTCGTACTGCAATCCGGTCAGATCACCGAACGGGGAACACATGAACAATTATTACAGGCTGGCGGCCTTTACCGCCAGTTGTTCGATATGCAAAACGGCATATTCGTCCTTACCTGAACATAATCCTGTAGGGACGCGCTTCAGCGCGTCCAGCCTTTCGAGCGGATCGAACGAGGTGGACGCGCTGAAGCGCGTCCCTACAGAAAATCGCAATATTGCGCGTGGAAGAGATTCAACCTGTAAGGTTTGGAGGTAATATATGGATGCATCAACCATCCTATCACGCTTACAATTCGCGTTCACCATTGCTTTTCATTACCTGTTCCCGCAGTTGACAATGGGACTCGCGTTACTGATCCTGATTCTGAAAACGCTCTATTTATGGCGCAAAGACGAGCGTTTCAATAACAGCGCACACTTCTGGGCCAGAATCTTCGCCCTCGCATTCATTATAGGCGTTGTCACAGGCATTCCTATGGAGTTCGAGTTTGGCACGAACTGGGCCCGTTTCTCCGTCTTCGCGGGCGACATCATCGCGCAGACGCTGGCAATGGAGGGGGCCTTTGCCTTCTTCATCGAGTCTGCATTCCTGGGCATCTTCCTCTTCGGAGAACACGCCTTCGGCCAGAAAATGCACTGGTTCTCCGCCTTCATGGTCTGGCTCGGCACCTGGGCATCCGGCGGCTTCATCATTGCCTCCAACGCCTGGATGCAGCATCCCGTCGGCTACACTATCGCGGGAACTAAGCTCCACATCTCCAACTACTGGGCAGTGCTGTTCAACTCCTGGATCTACCCTCAATACATGCACACCATGAGTGGCGCGGTCGTAACGGCCTCCTTCTTTATGGCTGGTCTGGGCGCGTTCTACCTCCTGCAAAATAAGCATATTGAATACGCTCGCATCTTCGTCACGCTCGGCGTCATCATGGGCCTGCTCTCCAGCGCCTTCCAGCTTTTCCCTAGCGGCGACCTGGAGGGACGCCAGGTCGCCGATATTCAGCCCGCCAAACTTGCCGCGATGGAGGGTCTTTTCAACACAGAAAAAGGGGCCGGTATCGTCATCATCGGCCAGCCTGACACCACCCATTCAACCCTCGACAATCCTATCATCGTTCCCAACGTCCTCAGCTTCCTGACCTACCGTCACTGGGCCGCCGTGGTCAGAGGTCTCAATTCCTTTCCTCCCGACCAGCGCCCAGATTCTGTTGATCTGCTCTACTACAGCTACCACATCATGGTCGGCTTAGGCACCATCTTCATCGCCATCATGGCCCTCGCCGCCTTTCTGCTCTGGCGCAAATTACTCTTTACCTCGCGCTGGATGCTCTGGATTCTCATGCTGGCAACCCCATTCCCGTTCATCGCCAACACCACTGGCTGGTTCACTACTGAACTAGGACGCCAGCCCTGGATCGTCTTCGGCCTGTTGCGCACTGTGAACGGCTCTTCGGCCACGCTTTCGTCCGGCAACATCCTCTTCACCCTCATCGGTTTTGCCGGGATGTACCTCCTGCTTGGCATCGTCTTCGTCCTGCTGATTACCTTCGAGGCCCTGCGCGGCCCTGTCTTCCAGAAGGTGGAAGCGCAGCAGGAGACTGAGGGAATAGCAGATCAGATCATCTAGCCAACAGGAAGGAGGAACACTAGCATGCAAACGTTATGGTTTATTCTGGTTGGCTTCATGCTCACCATGTACGTTGTCCTCGACGGCTTCGACCTGGGAGCCGGTGCAATCCACCTCTTTGCCGCCAAAAACGATGAGGAGCGCCGTCTCATCCTGCGCGCCATCGGTCCCGTCTGGGATGGCAACGAAGTCTGGCTCATCGCGGCAGGCGGAACGCTCTTCTTCACCTTCCCCGTCCTCTATGCCGCCAGTTTCAGCGGCTTCTACCTGCCGCTCATCATCGTTCTCTGGCTGCTCATGGTGCGCGGCATCTCCATCGAACTCCGCTCGCGCATCACCAATCCCATCTGGTTCGCCTTCTGGGATGGCCTGTTCTTCATCGGCAGCGCCCTGCTCGCCATCTTCTTCGGCGCTGCAATGGCCAACGTCATTCGTGGTGTTCCCTTAAACGCGCAGGGATTCTTCTTTGAGGCCCTATGGACTGACTTCAACCCGTTCAGTTCAAACCCCGGCATCCTCGACTGGTACACCATCCTGATTGGCCTGATGGCGCTCTCCACCTTAATCATGCATGGAGCCACCTACATCGCTGTCAAAACCACCGGCCCGCTTTACGAGCGCACTCGTATCATCGCGCGGCGCTTCTGGTATGTCACTATTGCCCTTACCATTCTCGGCACCATCGCCACCTTTTTCGTGCAGCCTCACATGCAAGATCGATTCTTAAGCCAACCCTGGGGCTTCATCTTCCCGCTGATCGCCCTCATTGGCCTCATCGGCGTCATTTACTTCAACATCCGTCGCCGCGACCACGCCTCGTTCTTCAGCTCGTGTGCCTTCATTGTCGGCATGCTCGCCAGTGCGGCCTTCGGCATCTACCCCATGATGCTGCCTGCCGTCAATCCCGCCTATAGCCTGACCATTTCAAACGCCTCATCATCTCTCTATGGTCAGACGGTAGGCCTCGTCTGGTGGCTCATCGGCATGGTACTTGCTGCCGTCTACTTCATCCTCACCTACCGCCTCTTCTGGGGCAAGATCAGCGTCGCCGATACCAGCGAGGGCTACGAATGAGTATTAATCGCAGCGAAATCGTCATTATCGGCGCGGGTGTGATGGGCAACTCCATTGCCTATCACCTCGCCCGCCAGGGACACCACGTCCTTGTTTTGGAGCGTTCCGAAGTCGCCATATCGCCCGCCGCGTCCTGGGCCAGCGCGGGCGGCGTCCGTCGCCAGGGCCGCCATCCCGCCGAAGCTCCTCTCGCCAGCGAAGCCATCTCACGCTGGCCCACCCTCGAACAAGAACTCGAAGCCGACCTCCATTACCGTCAGGGCGGCAACCTGCTTCTGGCCGAAAGCGAAACAGAAGCCGCCTACCTCGCCGGATTTGTGCAGCACCAGCAAGCAATGGGTTTTACTGACGTCCGCCTGATCGACCGCCAGCAAGCCCTCAAACTCGCGCCCGGCCTTAACGACCGCGTTCTCGCAGGCAGCTTTAGCCCCGCCGATGGACAGGCTGATCCCCCACGCACCACCCGCGCTTTCGCTCAAGCCGCCCAACGTCACGGAGCAACCTACCAGGAAAACACGCCTGTCTTAGCCCTCCTTCATCAGGGCGAACACATCACAGGCGTCTCCACCCCACAAGGCGAAATACAGGCAGACCTGCTCATCCTGGCAACCGGCGCATGGAGCAATTCGCTTCTCCAACCCCTCGGCCTGCGCTTACCCATGCGTCCCTACGCCCTGCAAATGCTCCTCTCGACGCCTGCACCCTCCAAGACGCTTCAACCCGTGCTAAGCGCCGTTGGTCGTCACCTCTCGCTCAAACAACGCCTCGATGGCAGCTACCTGCTTGGCGGCGGCTGGCTCGGCAATCCCGCTCCCAACCTGAGCGGCTACACTCTGCGCCCATCCAGTATCGAAGGCAACTGGCAAGCCGCCTGCGAACTTCTACCCGCCGTCGCGCAACAACGCATCGCCCGTTCCTGGTGTGGTCTCGAAGCCGAAAGTTTCGACACCATCCCCTTCATCGGCCCTGCGCCCGGCTTCTCTAACCTCATCCTGGCGGTTGGTTTTTCCGGTCACGGTTTCGCCCTCTCGCCCGCCATTGGTCGCGCCGTCGCTGACCTCATCAATGGCAAACCGGTTCCAGAGCTAGATAATCTTAGTCCAGCCCGTATACTGAATTTTCCGGTGAACGAGGTCGAAGCTTTTCTCACGAAAACGGATGAGGAGAATACATTGGAGTAAAAAGGATAAGAAGGTACACGTCATGTTTTTTACTGCAAGTGTAAGGAACAGGAAGACCCCCGCCAGGGATGTCTCTACATGCAAAACGGGGAGTAGAGACATCCCTGGCGAGTGTCTTCCTGTTCCCACGCCGATTGCAACAAATTGACACACAGGCCAAAACAACAGCTTGACACCGCCCTGCTATTTTTGTCATAATGCTAACAGCAACCGGCACATTTAGTAGTCGGAAGTACCTTTATTTGCAGAATTAAGCGAGAACTCCCCCATGATGATACACGAAGAAACTGAGCGAGACTATCAAGAAGGCTACAAAAAAGTAATGGCCTTCGCTGAATACGCCCATTCCAAAGGCTGGCGTCTAAGCGACCGCCAGATCGTCCACGAAATCTTCCAGCGCGAACGCGCCGCCTACATTCGCCAGAAAAGCACCCTCCCCATCACCGGCGATGGCGTCCGCTCCGCCGCCTTCAATCGCGGCCAGGCCGACGCCCTCCGCGCCCTTTTGAAGGAACAACAGGAGAGCATTTAGCCTTATCGAAAGAACGCAACAAGGGAACGGCAGGCCAGTGCAAACGACCTGCCGTTCCCTTGTATCACATCCGCTCAGAAGCATCCTCAACTTCTTCTCCGAATTGCCCCATATTCTAAGACTGACACCAGGGAAAGCGTCATGAGCCAGGAAGTAAAAGTTGATAAGTTCCTGTTTCACCTGTTAAGAATCGGGATTTGGGACTACACTTCAGCTACTGCCATTCCAGTGTTCGATCAACGTTTGAACTCTGCTATTAGAATTACTAGAGCTGCCAACGGCCCAGATATCGGTTGCTGAGACCGCCGCCACACTCGAGAGCCTAACTGGTGGGTGTGGATTGGAGACAATATTCAAGCTACTACTATTCCAGTGTTCGATTAGCGTATTAGTACTCCCACTGGAATTGCCATAAGAGCCGACAGCCCAGACATTAGTTGCTGAAACTAGGGTAATCACCTGTATCCGCCTTTGCTGGGACTCCTGTCACTAGAGTAATCACTGCTCCAAGGAGCATAATTAGGACAACAATGAGCGAGAAGATTTTTGTGCGGAGCTTTCTAACTCTAGCTTTGTCATACCGACGCATTTGCATCGCCATACCTTCTTTCTAGAAAGAGCGAGTGGTTATTGCTGAAGAGTACTAATGCCAACATTTGGAATTACTTTGATGGGTGATGATATAACATCCTGTAAATGGCCTTCCGCTTTAACAGTATCAAAATCTGAGGATTAAGAGATACGAGCGAAACCAATTGATAGTCCAGTTCTAGCTCAACCAAGCATTACGAATGAGAACAGAGAAATAATAAGTCTTTAAAAGGATGAATAAGTTATAAGTAGGTTAAGAAGTTGTAAAGTTTAAATTATACAGGTAAAGGATCGCAACTCATCATTATGGATAGTTTGAGGAAACTAATAACATCTGCCACTCTGTTGACAAGGTATATACGAATAAGCCCTATAATGCATGAGCAAGCGACTCCACAAAAAGGATGCTATAAAACTATTTCCCCTCTACACATTCAATTCGCACAAACTGAGACCCCCGAGCACATCCACACGTGCTATAATGACCTCAAAAAAAGAGAAACCACATGGAACCAGCAGCCAACATCGACCAAACCTACATCCAACCCGCACCTGGCTCCCCCGAGCAGGTGCAGGCCATCATCGAGGAATTGCAGCGCCTCTACCCGGACGCAAAGTGTTCGCTTGACTTCACGAATCCGCTCGAGCTGCTTATCGCGACGCAATTATCGGCGCAGTGTACCGACGAGCGCGTCAACATCGTCACCAAAACGCTTTTCCAGAAGTATCGCAGCGCCGCCGATTATGCCAGTGCAAGCCAGGAAGAACTTGAGCAGGACATCAAACCCACCGGCTTCTATCGCAACAAGGCGAAAAATATTCGCGCCGCCTGCCAGCGCATCGTCGCAGAATACAACGGCGAAGTTCCGCGCACAATGGAAGAACTATTGACCTTACCAGGAGTGGCGCGTAAAACTGCTAACGTCGTTCTCGGCAATGCCTTTGGCATCGTGGAAGGCTTCGTAGTCGATACGCACATTGGTCGCCTTGCCCGTCGCCTCGGCTGGACTACTAACGAAGACCCGGTGAAGGTAGAGCAAGACCTCATGCGTATCATCCCACGCGAAAAGTGGCTCGACCTCTCACATATGCTCATCTATCATGGTCGCGCCATCTGCAATGCCCGTAAACCGCTTTGCTCGCAATGTACGCTGGCTAGCCTTTGTCCATCAGCTCACCTTGCGGATTGAGAACATCGTCTGCATACACGCCCCGGCATTCGGAAGGAAGCATCGCCGCAACCCGCAGCATCATATCCTGCGTCACTTCGCGCAAACCAGCTTTACGCGACATACCGGCAGGCAAGGACGGTACATACGGCTCGCCAATGTAGATATCTACACGCGGGAACCAGCTACGCCATGTACGCAAAACTTTTCGCGAGCCGACATGCGCGATAGGCAAAATCGGCACGCCTGTCCGTAACGCCACCATTGCCGCGCCCGTCTGCGCTGGTATCATCTTCTCCTGGCGTTCAACTGTTCCTTCCGGGAAGATCACCAGCGCCTTTCCCTCATGCAGGCAGACCAGGGCCTTCTCGAGTGCACTCCTGTCGCTCTCTCCACGCGCTACCGAAATCTGTCCCGTCCACTGGCAAATCTTGCCCACCAGCGGCCAGCGAAAAATCTCCGACTTCGTGAAAAACCACACACGGCGCGGGATTGCCAACCCCAGCAAGAAAGGATCATACCAGCTCAAATGATTTGGCACTACCAGCAGCGCCCCCGTTTTCGGAACATGTTCCCGCCCATGTACGTGCAGACGGCAAACCAGGTGCGTAAATACCCAGAATCCCGTCCAACAGATCCAGTACAGCATGGTCTAGACCCTCACCAGGAGCGCCCCTGGCAAAATTTCAGCCTCGTAGCTCGTCGCGCAATCCGTCTCGCCATCTCTTTGTATATTAACCGGCTTGCGGCTCGTAATCGAAACGGTCTTTGCGCGATAAAACCGCGCCTCAGGCAGATTCTCATGCTCCCCTTTCTGCACCCTCGGCAGCAAGCGCAGCGCCCTGGGAAGCGGCGTATAGCTCAAAGTGCAGACATCAAACAGCCCATCGCTATAATCAGCCTTTGGATTAATGCGAAAACCCGCTCCATACGTCGGCCCGATGGTCACGGCCATCAGCACATAACGTTGAAGGTCGTGCCTCTCTCCATCCAGTGTAAACGAGAGCCAGGGGCAACGACCATAGCCAAAGAGCAATTGTTTGAGCGTCGCCGAATAATACAGGCGCTGTCCGCTCATACCAGGAATCTTCTTCAACGAACCTGCCGCCACCGCGATATCCGCGTCCAGGCCAACACTGAACGAATTGGCAAAATAACGTCCGTTCACCCTGCCAGCATCTACCGCGACTGGCCTGCCGCAAAAGGCCCGTTCAGTTGCTTCCACCGGGTCACGGGGCAGCATCAACGTATTCCAGGCGAAATCATTGCCGGAACCCGCCCCAACAATTCCAAGCGGCACGCACAGACCAACCTCAAGTATGCCATTCACCACTTCATGAACAGAGCCATCTCCACCCACAATAATAACCGGGCGATTTTCGCGAGCGGCCTGCATTGCGCGCTCCTTCGCCTCGCCAGCAGAGCGCGTTTCGACATACTCCGCCGACTCCTGCTCAGCGCGACTTTTCACAACCGCTCGATACCGATCCATATGACCACGATTGGCAAGGGGATTGAGCAATACAAGGGGAATACCAGAGAATTCTTCCATAACCTGCCTGCCTCCTTCCCTGGGCATGAGGATTTGAGCAGATTGTATCACGCGCAGCAAATCACTACAATAAATTCGCGTCCTGAAATAAACATTGACAGAGACGAAAGCCAACGAATAATATAGACCGCGAAGATACATTATCTGGAGGATTTCGTGTCAGCACTTTTCCAGCTTACGCGCGCCTGCACTGTTAGCGCAAAATGGGTGCCGAAACCTGCGCGGCACGCGCTAGGCTCTACCGCCGCAGTAGTAAGCTATCTTGGCTGGCGTTCCAAACGCCTTGTCACCCAGCAAAATATGGCCCAGGTCACGGGCCGTGATATACATGACCCCTACGTCCGATACCTGGCCTATGCCTCCTGGCGCAACTACGGTCGCTACGCCGCCGACTTTCTGAACTTCCCTCATCTCGATATGAATCAGGTGGAGCGCCATCTTCGCGACCTGACCGAATATAGCCAGGGCTGGCCTTCCCTCCTGGACAGGGCGCTTGAGCCGGGTCGCGGCGTCATCGTCACCACCGCCCATTTCGGCAACTGGGACCTCGCCGGAGCCATCCTTGCGCGCCGCAGACCGCTCTCAGCCGTAGCGGAAACCTTTACCGACCCACAACTCAACACATTAATTCAGAGCCAGCGTAAAGGAAAAGGTATCAGCATCATCCCAATGGAAGGGTCAGCACGTCGTATCCTGCGCGTCCTACAACAAAACGAACTGGTCGCCATCGTTGCTGACCGGCCCGTTGCGGCAGATGAGGGAACCGCCGTCACCTTCTTCGGTCGTAAAACCTATGTGCCTTCCGGGCCAGCGGCGCTCGCCATTAAAAGTGGCGCGGCCATTGTGCCCGGCTATGCCTGGTACGGACGTCGCAACGAATACTACGCGCGCGTCTTCCCGCCCATCTTTCCTCGCGAAAGCAAGGGGGCAGAACGCGCCGCCGAAATTACCCGCCTGACCCAGTACATGTATGACGCGCTGGAAGTCATGGTACGCGAATGGCCCACCCAGTGGTATATGTTCCGCCCCTTCTGGCCCTGTGAAGAGTAGCATGCCATGTATAAGCTTTACTACTTTGCCTCGCTCATCGTCCTATACCTGCCACGCCGACCAGTGCTGGCCCTCTCTCGTTTCATCGGACTGCTCGCCTGGCTGTTCGCGAAAGATGCCCGAGAACAGGCCACACGAAATATGCTGCACGTATTCGGTCCAGATATTCAGTCCTCTCGTGCTGGTCGCAGACGCTTGCACAAAACAGTGCGTGGCATCTTCCAGAATAGCGCCCGCAACTATCTGGAAGCACTCTACCTTCCACATCTAAAGGCAGAGGCCATCTTGCGTTCGATGCCTTACATTGAAGGCATCGAGCATCTTGAGGCAGCTTTAGCACAGGGAAAAGGTGTAATCCTTTTCTCCGCTCACTTCGGCCCATTCGACTACATTGCGCAATGGTTCGCCGCTAAAGGATACAGCATCACCATCCCCGTCGAACACCTTCAAGACGAACGCATGCTGGCATTAGTCCTCAAGCTGCGCCGCGCCCTCGGCGTACAATTCACCCCGTTAGGTGGAAGCGCTCCCCTGCGCACCATGATCTCAGCCCTGCGCAAAAACCAGTTGGTCGTGCTTACCACCGATCGCGGCGTTCAGGGGGAGTATGTGGAAGTACCTTTCTTCGGCGCGCCTGCCCGCCTGCCCGCTGGCGCAGTAACACTTGCCCAGCGAACCGGAGCAATACTCCTGGGAGCCTTTGGTTGGCGTGAGTCATCCACACGCTACGGAGGGCGCTTCATTCCCGTCACGCTCGCCTTGCCAGAAGAGGAACGCGCCAACAGCGAATTGCTCCAGCGCAAGATCGTAGAGGCCATGGAAGAGGTCATTCGGACGCGTCCCGATCAGTGGGCCGTCTTCTTCCCCATCTGGAATGAAGCGGCTACACCCGCTCCTTCAACGAGCGCATAATGCGCCGGGGTGGATCAACAAACCAGCTCCACGCGCACTGCGCAATATATGTCGCAGGCGAAAGTCGCGTCGGCGGCACCTCCTGCCCCCCGGCGCGCACCGTCCGCTCGAGGATGCCCTGGCGCAAATTCTCCGGCGACTGCCCAGGAAAAAGCGTATAGGCCGCGCCAATATGTTGCCAGAAGTGGGCATCGCTCCCACCAAGCTCGGCCAGCTTCCATTCCTGGTTGGCATTGCGCACTTCAGCGCGCATCTTGGCATTAGCGGGCGAAGGGTTATACATCTCGATGCCATCGATAACATAGCCCTTGCTCAAAAGTTCCTCAATCTTTGCCCGGCTCAGGCTCGGCACCAGACGCCCAAAAGGATGTGGCACAATCACCAGCCCACCCTGCTCCTTGATGGCATCGATGGTCTCCTCGACAGGACGCAGCGACTTCGGAGCCTTCTGAATGAACAAACCAATCAGGTGTCCCGAACGCGTCGTCATCTCGACGCCGGTAATCATCTGTACCGGCTCCTCGCGCTCCGCCAGCAAGTCGGCCACGCGCTTTGCCCCCTCGATATGATCGTGGTCGGTAATCGCAATCACGCGCAGCCCGAGCTGTTTCGCCACCTCAATCACCTGCGCAGGACTCGCCCAACCGTCGCTCAGGTTGGTATGCATATGTACATCAGCCCGGCTATAACCGGAAGGAGAAAGCAATGAAGAATTGCCCGAATACCCGTCGTCCAACTACATGGACCCCTTTCATCTGTTTATGCGCGATAGAAGTGCCGGACAGCCGAATAGCCGCGCTGTTCCAGCAGTTCATAATAGTAATCAATAATGCGCTGCGCCACGTTCGGCCAGGCATATTCTTGCGCTTTGTGCAGTCCGGCTTGAATGAAGCGCTGGCGCATTTGCTCGTGTTCCAGCAGATAGCAAATCGCCCAGCCGTGTTCCTCGCTCTGGCGGGGCATAGTCAGCAGCCCATCCTGTCCATGCGACACAACGGTAGCATAGCCAAGAATATTCGACGCCACAATAGCCACACCCGAGGCCATCGCTTCCAGCAGCACAATGCCCAGGCTCTCGCCCCCTATAGCTGGCGCAGAAAACACGTGCGCGCTGGCGAAGTAGCGCGGCAAAGCCTCGTCAGAAACGTACCCTTCGAAATGCACATCCTGCCAGCCCTGTCGCTCCACATAACGCTGGAAACCAGGGCGGAGCCTTCCCTCGCCGACAAAGATGAAGCGCGTATCTGGATGGCGCTGCCGGATATAGGGAATGGCCCGCAGCAAATATTTGGCCCCTTTGCGCTTCTCAAAACGCCCCACGAACAGCACGTTCTTCTTGCCATCCATGAACTGCGGCAGCGGCTGCACGCCTGGATGAAAACGCTCCAGGCTCACCCCATTGGGAATCACCCGGTACTCGCCTGGAAAGTAGCGACCCACAAACTGGCGGGCCGCCGTAGAAACCGCGATCCGCCCGGCAAGCTTGCGAAACAAGGGCCGCAACAGGGGAAACGTCGAGGCATACGCCAGTTGCGAGGTAGAGTAAATGCTCGAATAGGACGCGGCGTGAAACGTACCAACCGTTAAGGTATGAGCAAAGCGCAGCACCTGCTGTGAAAGACCGGGCACCAGCGGCTCGTGTACATGAATGACATCAAAATGCTCGCGCTGCAATACCCGGCGCACTCGTAAAGCGAGCGATGGATCGAGAATAATGCGGGCGATTGACCCATTGATTGGAATAGGTGTTGTCCGGCCCATCTTGAGCAGATAGTGTTCAGGCGTCTCCTGTGACCGGCGATACGAACGAGAGGCAGGCGCGAGAATGCGTATCTCATGTCCCATCGCCAGAAATTCGTCTGCAAGGTGCCAGACATGATCGCGTACCCCCCCAGGGTAGCTCCAATCATATGGTGTTACCAGGCCAATTTTCATTCGCGGCTCCCAGCACATTTTTTAGGCTATCGCCCTCTACCTGCAAAACCAGCAGTTATGTATGTACTTGTGTTTATTCTATCACGTTTCCCGTGTACGTTTTCACCCAGAAAAGCAAAACTTCCCTCCCTTTTAAGACGAATATCATCCTGGAAAGGTACGAGCCTTGTTCTCAAGCATGCCACAGCCACAACATCTGCATCTCAGGTTAAATGGCCGTCATGGATGTTGGGATAGACATATCAAGGTTGAGAAAGAAGGAATATCCAATCCTGTCATCCTGAGTACAGCGAAAAATCTGTGGGCACTGGCATGTGGGTTGCGCGATAACATAGATCCTTCGCTGTACTCAGGATGACAGGCGACAACCCCCTGTTCTTGTATCAAAGTTCATTGCCTATCACATCATTCCCAGCGCTTAGCTTGTCTTCTGAGCAAACTCGATGAAGTACTGCATTACCTGTGGATTGCTCATGGCATCCACGCTGATGGCCTTTTCAGGTGGCACACCCATAAATAGCTTTTTAACTGGCACCTCAAGTTTCTTTCCGCTCAATGTACGCGGCACTTCTGGAATGACATAGATCTCATCCGGCACGTGGTGAGGCGAAAGGTTCGAGCGCAGCCGATCTTTAATGTGTTTCTTCAGCTCATCCGTCAGTTCAACACCTGGACGCAGCACCACAAAAAGCGGCATATAGTAACCACCACCTGGGCGCTCCACCCCGATAATCAGACTGTCAAGCACCTCCGGTATGTCCTCCACCACGCGATAGATCTCGCTGCTGCCCATACGAATGCCCTTGCGGTTGATTGTAGAGTCCGAGCGGCCATAAATCACAGCGCTGCCTCGGGATGTAATCTTTATCCAGTCGCCATGCCGCCAGATTCCGGGGAACATCTCAAAGTAGCTCTCGCGATAGCGTTTGCCCTCGGGATCGTTCCAGAAGTAGAGCGGCATAGACGGCATCGGCTCGGTGATGACCAGTTCCCCCATCTCATCGATCAACGGCTTGCCGTTATCATCGAAAGCCTCAACCTTTGCTCCAAGTGCGCGGCATTGAAGTTCACCGGCATGAACCGGCAGCAGCACCGAACCGCCCACGAAGCCGGAGCATACATCCGTTCCGCCACTAAACGAGGCGACCCATAAATCCTTCTTGACCTGCTCGTATAGCCAGGCAAAACCCTCGGGCGGCAGGGGAGAGCCAGTCGAGCCAAGCCCCCATAGCCTGCTAAGATCAAAGCTCTTGCCCGGCGTCACACCCGCTTTCATGCATGACAGAATATAGCCCGCGCTGGTGCCAAAGAACGTCATTCCTGACTTCTCTGCAAATGACCAGAGGATATTCATATCGGGATAGGCCGGGCTGCCATCGTACAGCAAAATGGGCACACCAACCAGCAACCCGCCCATCAGAAAGTTCCACATCATCCAGCCCGTTGTGGTGTACCAGAAAAAGCGGTCATCCTGCTTGAGATTCATCCCCAGATGCAGGCTCTTTACATGCTCGAGCAGGATGCCTCCCTGACCCTGGACAATGGCTTTCGGCAGGCCCGTCGTGCCAGATGAATACAAGACCCAGAGCGGATGATCGAATGGCACCTGCTCGTAGGTTAACGGCTCGTCCGTCGAGGGTATGTCCTGCCAGAGCATTGCGTTCGTGAAACTCGAAGCGCTTGTATCCTCAAAGGCGTAGGGCACCAGAATCGTCTTTTGCAGTGTGGGCAACTGCTGCTGAATCTCAGCCACAATGCTGCGGCGATCAATCGTTTTGCCACCATATTGATAGCCATCGACGGCAAACAAGACTTTCGGCTCGATCTGCTGGAAGCGGTCTATGACGCTGCGCGTGCCGAAATCGGGCGAACAGCTTGACCAGATGGCTCCAATGCTGGCGGTTGCCAGAAAAGCAATCGTCGTTTGTGGAATATTCGGCATGTAGGAAACCACCCGGTCTCCACGCTGCACCCCCATATTCCGCAAAGCACGGGCTACATCGCTCACCCTGCGATAGAGTTCGTCCCAGGAGACATCCATAAGTTCCTGGCGCTCGGATTGGAAAAGCAGAGCAGGACGCTGAGCTGTTTTATTGCGAAAGACGTGTTCGGTATAATTCAGTTCCGCGCCCGGAAACCATTGCGCGCCCGGCATCTTCCGCTCTACCAGCACCGCCTGATACGGTTTAGAGGCCTGTATCTGAAAATAATCCCATATGGAAGCCCAGAAATCTTCGAGATGTTCGACTGACCACTGCCACAGCGCAGCCTGGGAATCGAAATGCAGCCCCTTCTCGCGCTCAAGCCACTGCATATATCGGACCAGGTTGGATTGGCGTTTCATCTCCTCTGATGGCTCCCAGAGAAGCATTCCCTCACTTACAGATGTTGACATAGCAGCTACCTTCCTCATGCGAAGTGTTTGACAGTCAAAAACACCCTTATTATGGCATATTTTACCGGCGGATGTATGTCAGCCTGCTCTGCTCTGCCCCCGACGTTGCCAGATACCAATGGCAATAATAATCCAGCGATAGAGGAAGATTGCCAGGCATGTCCAGAGCAGGCCAGACAGGTATCCGGCCAGTACATCGGTGAGCCAGTGTTCTCCCTCCAGAATACGCGAATAGCCGATGGTGAGAATAATCAGCACCGCGATAATCTGGAACGGGATCAGCGTCCAGCGATAGCGCCACTTGTGCACTGGTTCGGTGAAGCTGAGGTAGAGGAGAAAGCCATAAAAGGCAATGTCCCAGGCGGTATGACCCGAAGGAAAACTCTTGAATGGCATATGCGTCATCACGTGAATATGCTCACCAAAGGAACCAGGGCGAGGCCGGGCCACCAGATTATTATAGAGGAAGTTGATACCTCCTGCAAAGGGCACGCTGAGCGCAAGGCCCACAGCGCATTCAAACCATTTGATTGCAGACTTGCCGCGCGAGCGAACAATAAAACCTATGATAAGCAGGCCAAGAAACCAGGCAGCCAGCAAAATGATCGAAGGAGCCACGTCATTGATCGTACTCACAAAATCAAAGGCATTGTTTACGCCTCGTGGAACGGGCAGCGATTGAACTTCCTGCGTTGTTTGTAGATCAAAGGCATAGGGCCGGGGATGAAGATGAACAAAAAAGGCCGCGATGCTCAGTACAATAACGCCTAGAATAAAAATGATCACCTGGTACGCTTTCGGCTTCACCATTGGGTATGCCTGTTTAAGGTAGTCCGACCAGCGAACTCTGGCTTCACCTGCCGCTGTGCCTTTTGGCTTAGAAACAGTATTCATAATCATCCTCCGCAAGAGACTCGATGAGAAAGTATTTACTCTCTTAACACGAAAGATGGGATTAAAAAAGTGCTAGGCCGATTGCTCGCGTGCCAGCCCTTCAATCACCTCGCAGATCAGTTGCGGCAAAACACCGAACGAGTAGGACAGTAAGACACGTTCACCCGCCTGATGCGCACCTTTGCCATACGGCCCGAGATCTATCGCAGGCAATCCCAGTTGCTCCATAGCGGCGAACGGCAAACTATACGAGCCGGGGCGGTAAGTAGTATCGTCCCAGACGGGCATATTGCGCACCCAGGCAGATGTTTCAATACCTGGATCGAGCCGTAGATAGCTCATATCACAGATAAATGGGAAATACTCCTGCACCCGTAAATGATGTTCTGGATGGCGTTCGGCTACTTTCCGCGCGACTTCATGCAACTGGCAGCGCGTCTCCGCAACATGAGGAATAAAAGGCGGCGAAAAATACAGCACCACAGCCGGGCCAGTTCGCTCGCTCAGCGTCCAGAGATGGCGTACAAGATGCAGGCAGCGACTGCGCGAATCCAGGCCGGTCGGCATGGAATCCCAGGCGCGGCGTAGTTCATCCTGTACTGTCTGCTCGCCTCGCTGCTGGCAAAGTTCTTCATACAACTGTTGATAGGTCAGCACCACTCCCTCGCGCTTTTTGCCTGTAACGCGTCGCGTTTCACCTTTGCGCTGAAGCCAACGCTGCTCGGTCTCATCCAGACGATGCAGAAAGCGCCGCAAGGATGTTTCGGCGATGTTGCGCAAGCGTTCAAGCAGTTCGCCGGGTGAGGTAGAGAAAGTCAGGATGTTCACATAGAAATAGGCGGCAAAGGGTAGCTGCACATCGTAGCTGGTTTTCAGGTCGCTAAACTTGAGCGTCACAGGCGGGGGAGTAAGCTGTCCGCGCACCTCATCGCACAATTCGTCATTCATACTGATATCGCGAATTAGTTCGGCGGCCAGCAAATTTGCATCGACGCCATCGAACGGGTCGCCTACATGCGAGGGACGACCAACCACGTAAAATGATGGCAGCATCTTGCCAATGGTTCCGGTGAAAATGTAGCGATGTGGGTCGTCAGGATAGAGTGCCGTGACATAGTCTGTATTGATCGCGCCCAGGTACTCCAGTCCGTAGCGCTTGCGCATGTCCAGCAAGAAACGCACGCCGTGAATCACTCCCGCCGATTCGTTCTCCTCGTCAGGAGTCGCCAGCATAAGGATCGACAGGTTCAGCTTTCCAGAGCGTGCCTGCTCCACGAAATGGCGCATCAAAGCGATATTCACGGCTACTCCGCTTTTCATGTCGGCACAGCCGCGCCCAAACATCCAATCCCCGGGATGCGCCTGCAGGTCTTCGGCAAGGCCAGGCACCATTGCCGCCAGCTCTGTCTGCCGCTCGTCTAAAGCCTCGGGATCAAGCGCATATGGCTCCAACACCCCGTAGTCCCTGGTATCGACGGTATCAAAATGACCAAGCAGGACGAGCGTTCGGGCAGTATTTCCGCGCAGAAAAGCATAGACATTCTGCCTGCCAAAGGGGTCATGAGCCAGTCTATCAAGCCCAATTGCTGTATAAGCATCCTCCAGACCATTCTCCTGAAGCAGCCGCAAAATCTCCTCTGCAAGGCCTATTTCGCCCTCCCCAGGGCTAACACTTCGAATATTCACCAGACGAGTAGTATAACGCTTCACTGTGCTATACCAGGCATTGTCTTCTACGCGGTCTATCATACGCTTTTCTGATTTCCTCTCAATTGGACATAATCGAATGATCGCTCTCAAGCGCTGACGATTGTGTACATTGTGGTGGTTGTGTCAACATTCTTGCAAACGCTGACAGCTACTTGAGAGACAACTACACGAGATAGTGGAACTATTGTAGCAGATGTGTCTATCAGAGCCGAAGAAGTCTGAGGCAAACGGCTTGAGGACTATAGTTGTAGCAAACAGGCTGCTATGAATATAGTATAACCTGAACCTCGAAAAAATGCAAGCTTCGGACCATGCTGCCAGCAGGCACCGGCAACATAATCAATTTTACTATTATCACCATTAAATAGCCGAGGGCATCGGTGAGGAAGAACTGCGTCACCATTGTGCTGGTTCCTGTCAGTTCGCCGATCAGATGGCCGCCCAGGGAGTAGTAGTAGGTATTGCCCGTGTTGGTGCCGGTGGCGCTATAGGTGTGTTCTTCCACGCCGAAGGCATAGGTAGTGAGGCTGGTGCCGCTACTGGTGATGTTGCGACTCAAGACGCGGGTGCCGGAAGCGTCGTAGGCGTACCAGGCCTGGCTCGTGCTGCCTGCATTCCAGGCGACCAGGTGATCGAGCGCATCGAAGGTGAGGCTGGCCGAGGAGCCGCCCGTGTTGCGGCTGCTCGCATTGCCCCAACTGTCATAGCTGGTCGCGTAGTCGGCGGTTTTGCTCGTGTAGTTGGAGCAGCTTGCGCCGCTAGAGACCGGGTAGAGGCCGACCAACTGGTGCGGTTTGTTCGTGTTGCAGTAGAGATACTGCTCCTGGGTGCTACCGCCGCCCAGCGGCCCTTGCCAGAGCTGGCCCAGGTGGGTGTAGACAAAGCTACTGCTATAAGACGCCCCGCTCAGACTGTTAGACAGGCTGCCAGTGCCTGCGGCGGGCTGGGTGCCGGAGTTACCCGCCCAGACCAGCCGGTTCTGCTCGTCATAGCAGAAGTTTTGCGTCTCGCTGCCGCCGGAGCCGCTTTGCCCTGGAATGGCGGCATGGGTCGTGCTGACACTGATGACATTGCCGACCGGGTCATACGCGCGGCTCGTGCTGAAGAGGGTACCGGACGAGCCGCTGCCGCTCTGCCAGCTTGCCGTACTACCTTGCGGGCGCAAATCGGGATCATAGGTGAAGTGGTCATCCGCCAGGGGTGTGCCGCTCGTGGTCTGGAAGTTGATATCGCTGACCTGATCTTGCGGGTTATAGGCCAGCGTCGCCAGGTTCGCGCTCCCAGAGCCAGTGTTGTTCAGCCCGGTCAGCGTTCCCGTTGCCGAATCATAGACCTCGCCTACGGTGTAGCCAGTTGCGCCGCCCACCGTTGTTTGCAGCATGGTCGGCTGACCTGCATCGTTGTAGGAGGTCGTCTCTTGATAGAGCGGCAGGGAGGTGGTGAGACCCCAGGCAGAAGGAACGGCAATCTGCAACGTTGAGGAGACAAGCTCTCCGCGCTGATCGTGCTGGAACTGCTCGGTGACGGTACTCTTATTGGTATAGGTGGTGTCGTAATAGGTGGTTGCCACACTCTGGGTCAGGTGTCCGACCGGAAAATCAGTCGTCCCCTGCGTTCCCAGCTTGCTCGTATCATAGGTGTTTTGCACCAGGGGATGGCTGCCACTACTACAGCTACCGGAGCCATCAGTGGTGGGATTGGCGTCCTGGAGACAGCCGGGGCGGCCCAGCAGGTCGTAGCTGACGCCGAGCGTGCGACTGCCGGAGACATCCACCAGGACCCGGCCATCGGCATCATAGCCATAGGTGTGCAAGCCGCGATCCGGGTCATTCAAGCTCGTTATCCGCCCCATATCGTCATAGCCGATGGTGGTGGTGACGGACGTGATGGTCTGCCCGGACTGCGGCGCGAGGTCGGTGACCACCATCGAGGTCGGCTTATCCAGCGCATTATACTGGGTGCTGATCTGCATGTTGGGTGTAAGCGTGCCACCATTGACCCCACTATAGGTCTGCACATAGCGCGTGCGACCCAGCGCATCGCTAAAACTGACCTGCACATGATTATTGGCATCTACCCCGGTGGTAGTCGCGTAGGTCTGGCTATCGCCGTTGGCGCTGCCTAAGCTATAGCTGGTATGCGTCTGATAGGAGAGCGCATCAGTGGTACTGCTGACACGGCCTAACGGGTCGAGGTATTTTGCCGTTCCGTTAGGTGTGGCTCCAGTATCATCAGTCGCTCCGTTGGGGTCAAGCCAGGTCGTTCTGCTATTCACCACAAAGGGCAGGCTAGTATAAACCGCATGGGTCTGGTCGTAGTAAACCGTGAAGGTGACGATGGTATGCGAGCCGTCCGGTCCTGGCGTCAGCGTTTCGACTGCCCGGCCCTGGCTATCGTAGAAGGTCCTGGTTACCGCGCTGCTATAGAGCGACGAGGTGGTATCGATCTCCAGGCAGGGATAGACGCTGCTATCGCTACAAGTCGACGTCAGCGTGGACTGGTTGGTGTAGCTGCCCGTCTCGTTGGGCAGTTTCACCTGCACCGTTTTATTGCCGTTGCTATCATAGCTGTAGCTCATGGTAGTCACTTGCCCATTGACATCGGTGCTGCTGATGGGCAATTGGCCCTGGGTGGCGTCATAGGCTGTGCTGGTGTGCTGGCCCAACACATTCCAGGTGTCTGTGGTAAGCGAACTCACCGGGTCGTACTTATGGCAGACGGTGTAATGGCTGCTGCTCCAGGAGCTGGTCGGGAAAATGGTCGGCGCGGTGGACAGCGTGCATCCGGCGCTGCTGTACAGGCTGGGATTGGCTGCTGCCACACCATCGACCGAGGCCACCAGATCGCCGTAGTTGTCGTAGCCGTTATAGGTCTTGATCGCGGTAGAACTTTGATTGCTACAGTCGCTGTAGGAAACCACGGTGGTTGGCCAGCCCGCTGCAGGTTGCGGTACGCCGCTTCCCACTCCCTGGTCATACGTCGTATCCTCGCAGGCCCACATGTGACCCTGGCTATCGACGAGATCGCTGTGCGCGACGGTATGCGCCTGGTAGTAGTAGTAGATGCTGCTCGAACTGTTGCTCGTATAGTAGGTCCAATGTTTGGTGAGCGTCGGGATATTGGACCCGGTGATCACCTCCTGTTGCACGTTATGGTAGCTGCCCGTCGCCGGACTCTGATGATAATCACCCAGTCCGCTGCTCGATGAGTAGTCGTCATAGGTTTCGTCGCTCTCGACCCAGGGCGCGTTGCTGTTGCTGCTGCCCGTTTGTTCATAGGTGGTGGTACGCTGGCTCAACAGGACGACTTCGCAGGGCCGGTACATGGTCGAGGGATAGGTACTCGTGCTGGCGCAGGCCGCAGCGGTGCTATTCTGGCCGCCATAGTTGTAGACGGTCTTGTTCAGCAGATTGGCCCCGTTGACCTGTCCACCCACATAGGCATCTTCTTCCAGCATCTGCCCTGCCAGGTAGTTCCTGGGGTCGCTGGCCGGGCTATCCCAGCCCCAGGTCGCCGCATAATCCTGTACCGTCAGATCACCCGCAGGGCTGGTGATGAGGACGGTGCCAAAGCCGCGAAACTCGCCGTGATAGTAGTCCTGCCAATCAAGGCTGCTGTTGGGAATCCAGCCAAAGCCGACGCAATCGCTATCGTTCATCGAGTCGGCGGGACAACTGCCCTGCGTTTTGGTGAGCCAGTAGTCGTAACTGATGGTGGCAGGAGAAAGATTCGAGGCGCTGCTGTCCTTGCCCACATCGGTAATCTGCGTCACCACCTGCTCGGTCCACATCTTGTCATCCATGGGATAAAACGAGGTGCCGGATTGGCAGTTGGAGGGATTCCAGACGCAGTAGAGCGGGTCATAGCGATTATCGCCATTGGTATAGGGTGTGCCGTGGCTGTTATTGTAGGCGGTATGATAGGTGATGCTGCTCGCGCCTACTCCGGTGCTATGGTCATGATAGCTGGTCAGATACTGCCAGTTATTCTCCATGTGGTAGCTCTGGCTGCTATCATCGTACTTGTTTGGCCTGCCGCCGCTATAGCCGAAGGTGACACCGGGAAGCGTATGGCCGGTGCCGTTCTGGTAAACGGTGGGGGTAATGCTGGTCAGCAGGTGATTGCCCGCACAGTAGGCCGAAGAAAGGGTGGTATCGGCGCTGGGACAATTGCCAAAGGCCGTGTCCTGATAGGTGAAACTGTAGCTGTAATCCAGGTGCGTATTGCTCGAGTCATCGCCCGTGTAGATTTTGACGGTCTGCAAAGACAGCGTACTCATTACATCGGGATCAACCATGCCACCGGAGCGATCAATGGGGTCATCGCAGCGCTGCGGTTGCGGCGACTGGGCTGGCAAATTACAGCTTGTCTCGTAGGCTGTGGTGTACTGCGTGACGTACTGGATATTGTTGCCTGGATCAGTATAGTTCGAGGGACCATTGTAGAAAAAGTCAAGGGTGCCGATGCGGTAGGTACCATTGCCATAGGTGATCTGCTTGAGGGCCGAATCGCGCACCCAGGTATGCCCCCCGCTGGTCTCCATATCCTGGACATAGGAGGCGGTCAGGTTGCGGCCATTGGTGCCCGGCCCCTCGTTGGCAGGTACCATTTTATCGAGGTCAAATTCATAGTTGACCCGGTTGCCGGAGGAGTCGATGTAATATTGCAGCGAATCGCTGGTGCAGCCGAACTCGTAGTAGTTGCTGCTGGTATCGACAACTCGGAAACAGGGTTGGTTGGTGGAGCTAGACGTGATCCTGGTAATTTGTAAAAATGAAGAGTTATTCCCTTTCTAGAGAAGGAAGTATTGTCACTTGCGGGGCCAGATCCTCGACGGGTGAATAGAGCCGTAATACAAAAGCAGCGAGAATAGCCTCATGCAAGGAATGAACGCCCAGCGCATTATAAATACATTCTCGATACTTGTGGACGGTACGGAGAGACAAATGCAACTTCTCCGCAATCGCCTCCGGCGTATAGTTCTGGCACATGAATGCCAGAACTTCACGCTCACGCTTTTTCAGGTTCCGGGTCAACCTGTAGGATGTGAGTGGATAATGGCTCTGGAAATAGTTTGTCACCTCAAGGGTGTACAATGCCAGACCGCAGTATCTTGCCAGCGCAACTGCGACCCCATATCAAGGACAAGTGAATCTGTTAAAACAAGATAGCCATAACAATAGCCATTGAACTCGATAGGGAGAAAATATGCTCCTGGCTCAGGACGCATTGGCATCCAAATAATACGGGCCTGGTCGGATAGTAGACACGCAATCTCCTGGATAACGCTTTTAATGGTACCGGACCGCGATGTCTGCATTCGGTTAAGCAGGTGATTTACGCGCAGAAAGAGTTCTCGATAATCTATCTCCTCTCCTGAGAAAACGTGAGAACTGGCACGAAAAGATGGGTCATCAGTTGAAGAATGAGACAAGGATTTCCGTCTGTTCCGGCGGTGTTCCATGTAAGGTGGCTCCTGACTGTAGTGGAACGTTTTCAACCGCTTCGCTTTGTCGCCCCCAATGCGACAAAACAGGTAGAAGAAGTGGCAAGCGGTCTTAGCACAAGTATAATTACTAGAATACCCATCTGTCAAGAGCAGTAGGAAAAGAAATAATAGAGAATGTGCTGTTTTCCATAAAATGGCATACAACCGGGGCTTCCAAGAACTCTCCCCGCACGAATCTGACGCACACCCTTTGCACCCCTGATTAGCCCGAGCATACTGGACAGGTCTTCAATAAAAACTTATAATTGTAGAGGATTCCGCTGTTCAATGACGAAGAGAGGAAATAAACGATGAATATTCACTTTATCGGCGTGCCATGCGACCTGGGAGCGGGCACACGTGGCTCAGATTTAGGGCCAACAGCTATTCGCTACGCAGGAATGGGGCTGACCCCACCAATTGACGAACAACTTTCCAGGCTCGGCCATACGCTCTTTGATGAGGGCAATCTTCCCGTCCCTCAACCAAGAATTCTCCAGGAAGAACCTTCTGACCCAAAACTTAAACATATCGAGCAAATTCTCAGTATTTGCAGGAACCTGGCGCATACCGTCGAGGAACGCTGCGGCCCGGATGACTTCCCCCTGGTCATCGGCGGAGACCACAGCCTGGCGCTCGGCTCTATCTGTGGCGTAATGCGGGCACGTGGCCCGGTGGGCGTTATCTGGATTGATGCCCATGCCGATTTCAATACCCATGAAACGACGCCCTCGGGCAATGTTCACGGCATGCCCCTGGCCGCTCTGGTCGGCATAGGAGACAAACGGCTGGTTGGTCTGGATGGTTCATGCCCAACCGTTGATCCACATAAAGTGGTGATTATCGGTTCGCGCGACCTCGACCCCGGCGAAAAAGCCTTCTTGCGCGAGGTGGGCGTCAACGTCTTTACCATGAAAGAAATCGACCGCCTGGGCATTGCCGCTATCATGGAGCAGGCCATAGAAATCGCCACCCAGGGCACAAATGGCCTGCATATCAGCCTGGATATGGATGCCGTCGATCCAAAGGACGCTCCCGGGGTGGGCACGCCCGTTCGCGGCGGCCTGACCTACCGCGAGGCGCATCTCGCGCTCGAACTCATCGCCGACTCCGGCAAAATGACCTCGCTCGACATCGTTGAGGTCAATCCCACGCTCGACTACGCCAACCAGACCGCTAAACTCGCCGCTGAACTCATTTTGAGCGCGTTTGGCAAGCGTATTTTTTAAGGGTCATATGTTTGCAGAGGGAAATTCTCCGAAGCCACCCGCGAGGGAATGACACGGGTAGGTGTTTTCCAGGCGCACCCCATCCCGCCTGTCATGCTGAGCGCAGCGAAGCATCTTTGTGTGCCGGACGATTCGTGTGTCGAGCCGTAGATGCTTCGCTGCGCTCAGCATGACAGGTGTGTTCCGACGGTGTGTGGTGAAAAATTACTTACTTGCATTTCACAAGTAAGTGTGCTAAGCTATCCATAATCAGAAAGGAATTTAAGAATAGAATACTGTGAGTCTTGTCAAGCTTGAATGGCCTATCCTTGAGTGAAAAATATGAAGCATACACGCCGCAGGCGTTCGGACTGCCCCATCAACTTTGCTTTAGAGACATTCGGCGATCCCTGGTCCCTATTAATCATCCGTGATATCGTCTACTTTGGGAAGAAAACATATGGGGAGTTTTTAGCTTCAGAAGAGGGGATGGCAACCAACATTCTCGCCAGTCGTCTCGCCCACCTCGAACAACTGGGCATTCTGATGAAAAAGCCCTCCGAGAAAGACAAGCGAAAAGATGAGTATGTCCTGACTGAAAAAGGACTTGATCTCATTCCTATTCTCGTGGAAATGGCGAATTGGAGCGCCGCATACGATCCAGATACCGGAGCGCCAGCCGCCTGGATTGCGCTAATGAAGTCCGATAGAGAGAAAATGATCCGCCTCATTCGTGAAACAGTGCAAAACGGCGGCTCCGTTTTTGTAGGCGAGAAGAGCCTTATTCGCCAATTCGTCTAACATCACCTCTCTTAGAGGAAAGGCTATAAAACGCCTCACTTGGAAAAGCAGCAGGGTTCTCGTTGTGAGCCTTGCTGTTTTCTTATGGCATATCTGACTCAAGCGATTTCCGGTTTTGGAATGGTCAGGAAGAACAGTTATATAGACAACACTTGCAATTTGCAAGCGATATGTACAAGAAGGAAAGAGGACGACAAGCGCCGGGGTGGAAGAGGTAAGAAAAGCAACGTTGTCGCCGCCTTCGGTAAGATCAGAAAGGACAAACCAGATGGCTACAAGGCTCCTCGATCATGATACCCTCCCTCTGGAAAATATCGTGAGTGCCAGATCTATTGCGGCTTCCCCTGCTAAGAAATCGCGCTCTATTAGTGTCGCGCTGGTATTTCTGATTGGCTGTGTCACCCTGATGATGACAGGCTTTTCCGTGATTCTTCCTGTCTTCCCACAGCGCTTGCAAGCTCTGGGACTGGGGTCTGAAATGCTGGCTTTGATGGAAGGAGCATTTGGCCTCGGAATGTTCCTTTTCAGCACACCAATGGGAACCTGGTCTGGGCGCGTTGGTCGCAAACCGATCCTCTTCGTCTCACTGGCCGGATTTATCGTCACCAACCTGCTACTGGCGTTCGTCAATGTGCCGCTGCTGTTCATTCCCATCCGCTTTGTTGAAGGTATGTTGCTTTCTGGCGTGATACCTACCGCCATGTCGATGGTGGGTGATACGATCCCTCTTTCGAGACAAGGACGTTGGATAGGTTTCCTCACCACGGCTCAGGCGGTTGGTTTCGCGCTCGGTCCAGGTCTCGGAGGCTTCCTCTATCAAAACCTGGGCTTTACCAGCCCCTTCCTGTTCTCAGCCGGAATCGCTCTTGCAGCTTCTCTGCTGGCAATCTTCATGGTGCCAGAAACTCTGCCCGAACACGTTCGCCTCGACGCCAGATCACAACGCTCTAATCACGGGGTAAAAACGCAAAAGCCAAAGGAATTGCGGATTGCTTACCTGATCTGGCTTGTGGCTCCGTTCCTGGTGATCGATTTCGGGATGATTTTCACCTACCCATTCGTGTTCCCACAGTTTCCTTTCTTCCTCGAGAAAGCGCTTCACTACAGCGCGGGGCAATATGGCATGTTGTTCAGCGTCTATGGTATGGCTCTGGCGGTCTTCCCGCTCTTGCTGGGACGCCTTTCCGAGACATTACCCAAAAAGCCGCTCATCGTTACAGGTAGCCTGCTCTTTAGCGCTCTGCTCGTGTTCATGCTGGTGGCCCCGGTTTATCCGCTCTTGATAGTGGGTGCGGCCCTGGCAGGTCTTGGCAGCGCCTTCGTCGAGCCAGCAATGGGCAGCATCTACCTCAGCGCCACAAGCGACGAAAATCGCGGCCAGATCATGGGTATGCGCGGCTCAGCCATCTCGCTGGCCGTCATGCTTGGCCCCTTGACGCAGGCGCTCGTCGGCCTCTGGATCACCCCACAAATTACCTTTGCTATCGGCGTTGCCCTGTCGCTCATGATGGCCCTGGTAGCCTTTCTCCTGTTGAAGAATCCTGGTCGATCAGAAAATGCGTAAGGCAAAAGATACCCACCTGGTGCATACACGGATTACGCCAGCATCCTTGCAAGATGCTGGCGTAACCCTTCCAGGGAGCCAATCACCTCATTCCGTTCCCTATTGGCCGGAACACGCTGGCGAACGAAGCCCGCGAACCCCTTGATTGCCTCATCCAACGCCTTGACTTCCGCAACCGTCAAAGGAATAGTCACCTCTAATGCATCTGAAGGAATGCCTGAGAAACGACGATACAATTCCTCAAGGCAGTAAATGCGCATGCTCCGCTCAAAAGAGGCGGGAACAGTGCGCTGCATCAGCGCAAGATAGCCGCGAATAATGCTGCGCAGGGCCTGGAGATCATTCATGCTAAACAGCAGATTTTTAGAAGACTCAGAGTAGTTCGTCATGCTCCACCTATTCCTTCTCTGCGCGTTCCTGAATATCTACCATCTCGCTACCGATTACATCTGACGGCTCACGATGCCACATGTCTGAATTCAACAAGGCCTCAGCTTCTTGATGTTTACCCACCTGGATTAAGCGCAAAATTCGCTCCGCGCCCCGTTCCATGCGCGCAGTGATTGCTTCATGACTGGCAACTATCGCCAGCCCGGACAAAGCACGTTGCGCGGCTTCTTCCTGAAGCGCCTGTTGCTCTCGGAAGTAGGCCACCTCGCTTTTGAACAGTTCAGCCATGCAATTCTCCTTATCCTGGGTCTACCTGTTCACACTCGTTAGCAGGAAACTACCTGGATAGTTTAGGAGAAAGTCAAAAAAGATGTGGACGAAAAGAAATCAGCTAGCACCCGAAAAGCGATCAAAAGCGTTCAGTTTTCGTTCACTTGCTCAAAAAGCATAGACAAGGGAAAAGAAGCCAGATACACTTATGGGTAGAGGAGGAAGCACAGTGATGAGTGAGCTGAAGGTCCATCCCTTACGCCTGGCTCGTCTCCAACATGATCTGACGCAAGAAGAACTGGCGGAAGCAACGAAGCTAGGCTTGTCTACTATTCGCCGGGCCGAGCAGGGCTTTCCTATCAATGCCAAATCGCGTCGGCTGCTGTGTGCATATTTTGGCAAAACGTCACAAGAGTTAGGTTTGTTTGAACGGGGCTGGAAGCAACCGATTGATGAACAGGAAGTTCAAGCCAAAGCGTCTGTTTCCTTATGTTCACAGAGTACGCCTTTCACTATTCAACGCCAGAGAGAAACGCATTCGGCCCAACCTACCTCTACAGAAGCAATTGACCTGTTAAGCGAAATGCCTGATCTAGTGATGGGAAACTATCAAGGTGCATGGCTCGCACTCAGCGCCAATCATCTCAGCCATCTCTTTGAAGCAGGCTGGTCGCTTGAAAGCATACTTGAGGCCCTGCGCGTAGTATTGCAGTCAACGCAAGAACTGCCTCAGATTTCACGCCGTAAGTTATTACAACTGGGCGCAGCCGCCGTTACAAGCGGGATTGTCCTACCAGAAGAAAACCGCATTTCTGAAGAGGAGAAACTACAACTCACTGAGGCGCTTGGCAAGAGTATTGGAGAGGGATGGAAGCTGTTCCATACTATAGGAAACTCTCAAATGCTTGCTATAAGTCAGGCAATTCTTCAGCTAGTCAAACAAAGTCACTACTTACTTCCCGCCGAAACTCTTTCCATGTTCTACTCAGCAGTATATCGCCTGATAGGTGCTACTCTTTATTTTCAAGGGTCTTATAAAGATGCTTATAAAGTTCTTGAACGAGCTTACTTCATCGCTTTAGACGCTGATACTAATTGGGACATTGCGCAGAATAGAAGCTGGCAGGCATATATTTTGAAAGCACAAGGCAATTATACAAGGGCAACCCATGTTGCGGAGATAGCTTGTAAATTGGCTTCTCAAGAACCTGCTACCGAGAATTTTCGTTTAACTGCGCGTCTACTAGCTTTTTGTGCTGAAAATGCAGCAATTATAGGCAACACAAAAGAAGCTCATACCAAACTTCAGGCATCCGAAAAGTTACTCGATCATTTTCCAGGGTTACATGAAGAATTTGATCACCTGAGCTGGCATCAATATGCAGGAATTTGTGCATTGAAGCCAGGTAAACACGAAGATGCGATCAATGAACTTCAAAAAGCTCTTGAAGGCTTACCAATTTCCTGGAGATTGCGTTATGCCTCTACGGCCTTGCCACTTGCAAGCGGTTTAATACGCCAAAAACGCCTTGAAGAGGCATTAGCCGTTGCTGAAAAAGTACTGCCCGTCGTTCAATCCAGCCAATCAGTGCAACTTATCCAAAACTTTACTCAGTTCTTGCATGAAGACTTGATAAAGTACTTTCCTCATAATCAACGTAGCAATATGTTCTTTAAGAGGTCTCAAGTAGAATTGGGCCTTAAGTAAACTAAGCAAAGAAAGGGAAAATAATTTGGAACTGGCTCATTCTGCCAAAACACAAAAACCGCTTAAACGTGAAGGTGTAAGAATTGGCAATTTCCTTGTACTTGCACTGGTAGATACTGGTGCTGTTGAAAAACAGGTCGGCAAACTTGAGGTTAAAAACTATCACGTACAGAAAACGCCTCATTTCGTTGCTGCTAAAAAACCTTGCTCTGATGAAATAGTACTTTTACATACCTTTACCCAGGAAACGATTGATGCTGATCTTATCTGCCTGATTGAACACGAATTGGGGCCATTGGGATTTATAACATCAGAACGTATCTTTGGAGCCATACTATTTGGTATACTTGCCTCTACATTTTCGTCGCCTCGTCATCAACCGACTATCTGGCTGCGCTTCTGCATAAATACCCTCGAAAAACTGCGCATCTATATGAATTTACCCGTACCTAAACTTCCAGAAAATTCCTATATCATCCCATTCGCAACCATCTATCATCGAATCGCCGAACTACTTGTAGGTGAGAGCTTTTTAGACGTCGGCTCTAGCTTCGGCTTCTTACCCATACTCTTAACCGAATACAAGCTTGAACTATCCGCTCTTGCCTGCGATAATAACCCTGATGCAATTACACTTTCTTCAACACTTGCGCATGCAGTTAGTTCACATCCCATCAATTTCATTTTGCAAGATGTGTTAGCTCCTACCTTTCCTACAATTGGCCGCTTCGATACCACAACTGTAATACATGTGCTTGAACACTTAACCGAAGATCAACTTCCGCAAGCATTAAAGCATCTGCTTCAAGTAACACGCCATCGTTTAATCATAGCTGTACCATACGAACAAGAGGCAACAGAAGTTTACGGTCATCGCCAATTATTTACCCCTGAGAAGCTAAATTTCTGGGGAAAGTGGTGTGTTCAACATATGCCAGATAGAGGCCGTTATTGGTGCGAAGACGTGGCGGGAGGGATGCTTATTGTGGAAATGGATTAAGCGTTATGGCTCGTATAAGCCAGGATAACAAATCATTTTCCGCTTGCCTTGCCATCCCCCATTTGCTATACTTGCCCTATCGAAGGATAGAACGCGCAGGATGGATATGCGAGTACGGCAGCAAGATTTGGAAGACCAGCAGGAACGGCGACCGAGAAGTTTCTCCAAAGCGGCGCTTCAGGAAAGCAAGACAGTACTGGAACGGCTGGCTGAGGTTATTTCAGAGCGACCAGTGGTGCAGGGTTTCACTATTGATGGCCCCACCTCGAAAGACCTGGATGATGCGCTGTGGTTGGAGCGCAGACCGGACGGCGGCTACCAGCTTGATATCAGTATCGCTGATGTTGGATCGCTTCTTACGCCAGAGCTGACACCTACGTTAGATAAAGAGGCCTTACAGAGATCGTTTACGCGCTATTTTGCGGAAGACAACGCGCCTATGCTGCCCCGTTCCTTATCAGAAGCAAGTTTGAGCCTGCTGGAAGGACAGCCACGTCCAACTCTTACGCTTACGCTGCCGTTTGATGCAAAATTGCGGATGGGCGAGCCATCTATCCGGCACACAACGCTTACCAGCATCAAACGCTTCACCTATGAAAGCGCCGATCATGCTATTGAACACCCACACAATGAACTCACGGAAATGGTGCGCGATGCCTATGGACTGGCACAACGATTCTTTCAAAAGCGCAGGGCGCGAGGTGCATTGGCGCTCTATGATCTACAAGCAGGCTGGGCCACGAACGAAGAAGGCAACCTGGTTTCACTGAGTCAAGGTGAGCGTCATAAAGCGCACATTCTCATTCAGGAATACATGATCCTGGCGAATCAGGTCTTCGCGCACTTCCTGGCCGATAAGGGAGTTCTGGCGCTGTACCGCAATCACGTGGCAAAAGCGATTGCACCAGAACGCGCAAAGCTGCTTGAGATGTTAGAGACGGCAGTATCGCATCCCGAAGAGATCACTCCTGAGCGAATACAGGCAACGGTTAATCTGGTGATGGAACGTGCCCAGTACGCTCCAACTATCGCTGGCCATTTTGCGTTGAACCTGCCCGCCTATACTCATATGACTTCGCCCCTGCGCCGCTATCCCGATCTCGTGAACCAGCGCATCCTGAGCGCCATCTTAAAAGGGGAAAAGCTTCCCTACACAAAAGCAGTTCTGGAAGCTATCGCGGAACACGTTAATGCCGTTGAGAAGCGCAACAAAGAGGCCAAACAGGCGCATTTTCTCGCGGTCTACGACAACCAGCTTCGCCAGATGATCGAGGAAGCAAAGAAAGAGCAGAATCCGCGTCCTCTGGAGCAACTTGATGCAAGGCACTTTCACAGCATGCTGCGTATGGCTGCCGAAACTCATGTTCTGCAACCCGAGCTTGAGCAGGAACTTTTGACAAGGCTTTCCGAAGATCGGGTTCAGGCTCATGATCTGTTTACGCTTGTGTTCCGCTACCCTCAGAAAGGTGAGGTCTGGGAACGGGTCAAGCGCGATCTTCTGACATGGCTACAGGAACACCCACATCACGCGGTGAGCATGCTGATGATGGGAAAGCAATCGTTTGGTTGGAGCGAACCCGACTGGAGAATTTCACCCATCTGGTCAGGCATGCAACAAACCTTCCAGGCCCAGGCATGGGTGCTGGTCGATGGAAAAGTATACAGCTCCTCGGTGCGCCACGCTCCACAAAAAGACCGCGCTAAACAGCTCGCGAGCGCCGAACTACTCGCGCAAATAGCAGGCGTTCCACTGGCCTTACCAGACTCACAGGACAACGCTTCTCAAGTGACAGATGCTTCCGATCTAAGCGAGGATGAACCGCCTGACCTGACCGTTTCAATCAATGCCAAAGGCGAACTACAACATATCGCTCAAGTTAACCGTTGGAAATACCCGGACTATCGTATCATAAGCAGAACGGGATCATCACATACTCCCGCCTTTACAGTGGAAGCTGTCATCAAGGTCAATGGCCAACCCTATACAGCGCAAGGAAGAGGACGAACGAAGGTGCAGGCAGAGCAGGCGGCTGCCTATCGCCTGCTCCAACTTCTTCCAGAGATAACGGCGAAGCAAGCCGAGCAGCCTACCAATAACCAGGCCGTTACCACCTTACATCAAATGGCGCAAAGAAACGAGATTCGCAGCGCAACCTTTACCTACGAGCAAGAAGGCCAGCCACACGCGCCAAAATTCACCTGCCTATGCATAGTGACGACGCTTGACGGCAAAACTATCGAAGGACACGGCACAGAAACGACAAAAAAAGCGGCGGCGCAGATTGCGGCTGCCCAGGCACTTGCTGCTCTGCAAAACACGCTAGACGAAGTTTCCTGATGAAATGTAGTATCTTGCACTTTACTACATCTTCTTCATTAGGGAAAAAAAGAGCAAGAGTATGCCATGAAAAAGACCCTCTGGCCTGTCATCCTGAGCGCAGCGAAGGATCTCGCGCGAGCATGCGGGTCGCGCGTCAAGGCCAGAGATCCTTCGCTGCGCTCAGGATGACATCTGGAGGCGGGTCGATAATGGCGTGGCATAGTTCAGCAAAGAGGTGAAAAGACATGTTACAGTGTACGCCATTTCTGTTATTTGACGGCAACTGTGCAGAGGCTATGACCTTTTACCACCAGTGCCTTGGTGGAGAGTTAAGGCTGACAAGGCTTGGCGATACTCCTATGAAAGACCAGTTCCCGCCAGAGAAGCACAACCGGATTATCAATGCCTATCTCAAAAGCGGTGGGATTGAATTTTCTGCGACGGACTGGATGGCTTCTCCTGCTTTTGAACCAAAACAAGGCAATACATACGCCATCTTTGTTATTGGTGGCACATATGAAGAGCTGAAAGCAGTATTTGACAGGCTGGCAGAGGGAGCAGAAAAGGCAAGGTTTCAAGAATTGCATGATATGCCATTTGGAACCTATGGACAGTTTTACGATAAATATGGGGTTCAATGGATTTTCAAGGGAGACAAAAGAGCGTAATAGATAATATATAAAAGATGGGCGCAAATGTTCGCGCCCATCCCTCAAGCTCTTTTCGTTAGATGCGTTCCAATGGCACAAACCCCATCACGTGCAGAGCATTCGCCATCACCTGGATGGTGGTGCGTACCAGTTGAGCGCGGAAAGCCTTGACTTCCGGGTTGGCCTCGCGCACTACGGGCGGCGTATGCTCGTAGAAGTCGCTGAAATGCGAGGCGAGATCGTAGACATAGGCTGCTAACTGGTTAGGAGCAAGCTGTTGCGATGCCTCAGCCAGCACACGCGGATATGAATCGATGTGCCGCAACAGTTCCCATTCGCTCTGCTCTAGCTGCTCAGGCAGGCTCTCCAGCGTCTCGGGAATCTCATAACCGGAGTCTTCCAGCTTGCGCAGAATGCTGTTCGCGCGCGCATAGGCGTATTGCAGGTAGACGCCTGTATCACCGGTGGCGCGCAGAGCCTCGTCCATATCCAGAGCAATGATCTGCTGCTGGTTGTACTTAATCATAAAGTAGCGAATGGCTGATGCCGCCAGGATAGCAGCCGTTTCATCTGACAGGTCTGGCTTGGCGACCCGCATCCGCTCCATCGCGTTATTAATCAGGTCGTCGGCCTTCACCTCGATGCCTTTGCGCCCGGACATAGGGTAGAACTCGCGGCCATCAGAGGTATCAACGCCCAGGCTGGCAGCAGTCGAGGCCGAGAGTGTGACCACCTCATAAGAATAATGCGTCGAAGCATCGGCCTGCTCCGTGTATCCCAATCTGCGCAGGCTCTCGTACACGACCTGCTGTGGATATGACTGGCGCACATCGATCACGTTAATGACCCGCTTCGCGTGTCCAAAGCGTTTCGGGTCGCCCTCTTCCAGGTTATTCGCGGTATCCTGGGCCGGGCGCATCGACCAGAGCAGGCGGCCATCGTGCTGAACACCCCAGGGAACAAAGTGGAAATGCACATCCAGATTGTCGGCAAGGCCAAATTTCCAGAGCTGGTAGGCAATGTCCTTGCCGGTATAGGTTGCAGTGCCATCACTCTTGACCAGCACCTTGTCGCTGGTATGCTCGCCCTCTTCAGATTGTGTCTCGCCATCGCCGAAAGGCAGAATCCAGCAGCCTGCCAGCTTTCCTGTCTCCGGCTTCTCTAAAAGGCCCCGGTCGCGCAGCATTTCAAAGGTGCGCTGCCAGAGGCCAGCAGCAAGAATAGCTGATTCCCAGGTCAGCAGATCATATGAAATGTTGAGCCGGGCCATCGTAGCGAGATGGGCCTGCACAATTTTGCGCGAAAGGTCGGCGGCCATGTCGGTGTAGGGCTGCTCGCCATGTTCGACTGCGCGCAAGACCTGCCTGCGGCGCTCTACCAGTTCCGGCTGCTCGTCGTATGCCTTGCCAACCGCGACATAGATGCGCGAACAGTAGTAATCGAACGATTCGCCGGGGAGCCTATCATTGCCTTCGGGCAGTTCCAACAGGCCCTGTTGCAGCAGTTCAAAGCCGACTACCACATCGGCAACCTGCACGCCTGTATCGTCAATGTAGTTTTCCGCCTCGACGTGATAGGCTTGCGAACGCAACATGCGTACCAACGTGTCGCCCAGGCAGGCATTGCGCAAGTGGCCCACGTGCGCGGCCTTATTGCTGTTGATATTGGTATGCTCGATCACCACTTTGGTTGCCGCGCCCACGACGTTCTGGCCGAAATCGGCTCCCTCCTCAAGCACGCGCTCCATAATATTGCGCCCGGCAGCAGGCCTGTTCAGGCGAAAATTGAGATAGCCCGGCTTCGTCACCGTAATTTCGGCTATCGTAGGAGCATCCATCTCGTGCAATATATTCGCCATATTCTCGGCGATAGTCATTGGCGGGCGGCCTAATCTATTTTTACCTGCCCAGGACATCAAAGGGACGGAGTAATCGCCAAAGCTGGCCTGTGCCGAAAAATCCAGGTTAATGGGCAATTGCTCAACATTCGCCTCAATCTGTTCCTGCTCCACATATTTAGCGGCAGCTTGCTTGATTAAACCAATAAGGTATGCATAAAGGTCGCCAGGAGTTGCATCCATTGTTTCCTGGGCCTCACTGGTAACAGTCATTATCCCTCCACATCAACAATAAAAACTTTTATCTTGCTCTCTCCAGATTTTCCCCACTATAACCGAAGTTGCCCACACGGTCAAGTTCTCGTTTCTCTGTAGACCCCTGTACCCCCTCATTTTTATGATGGGGAACGGAAGACACCCGTAAATAATCTGATGCCCACACTCTTCGCTTTCCCATTGTCGATTGCTTCAGTCTCAGCTATACTTCTAACAGTAACAGACCGACCATCGGTCTAATAGACGGAGGCTTCATGACACGGGTTGTCAAAAACCACACAGTGAGACGCAACGAAATCCTCGATGCAGCACAAAAGCTCATCTACACCAAAGGGTATGAGCAGATGACCATCCAGGATATCCTTGATACTCTCCAGATTTCCAAAGGAGCGTTCTATCATTACTTTGATTCAAAACAGGCATTATTTGAAACAGTACTTGTTCGACACTCCCACCGACACCAATGCCGCGATGCTGGGCACGCTTGTCTTTGCGTTCGTGCCCGCGCTGGTGGTGATCCTTGCGTTCACCCTGGCCTTGAGATGGTCTTCAGACCTGGAAAACGGGCGGCTGGAGCTGGTTTTCAGCACGCCGCAATCGCGGCCTCGAGTCCTGTTGGAGCGCTTCGCCGCGAATCTGCTCATCGTCCTGCTGGCTCCTGTCCTGACCTGGCTCACGCTTACTATTGGGGCGCAGATCATCAACGTGAACGCCGATCAGGGTAGGCTGCTCGCGGCCAGCTTCGGCATGATTCCTCCGGCGCTGATTACGATAGGTCTGGTCTATGCCCTGGCCGGACGCTTACGCTACGGTGCCGAGCTGGGTATCGTGACTGCCTACCTCGTCCTGTCCTATCTCCAGGAATCGCTGGGGGGAACATTTCATTCCCCAACTGGTTCATGTCACTCTCCGTCTTTCACCTCTATGGCAACCCCGTCTTCCAGGGCATGAACTGGACCAACTTTTTGGGCATGACCGCCGTAGGGATCGTACTGCTCGTCATAGGCCTGCTCCAGTTCCGGGCTGCGGATATCGAGCTTTGAAAGGGAAAGAGGTGGAGATTGGTTCAGGTATGCTGCCTTTGAACTTCGTTTAAGCGGCGGGATGCCTGAACCAATCTCTACCAAACTGCTTATCCAGTTGTAATGGTGCCATCTCCATTGACGCGAATACTTACACTTTTCAATGGGCCATTACCCGGGCCGGAAACGACATTGAAACCATTAGCGGGATCAAAAACTGCACCATGAAGGGAACACACTAATTTCTGTTGTCCTGAATCATAGTAGAGAGCAGGTCTATATTCGTGTGTGCAGTTGTTCTCAGCTGCGACGAAATTACCATTAGAGAGATGGATCAGATAACTGTCATTCCCGTTATCGGCAGGATTACTAAAATGTTTTGCAGTATTAGTAGGCATGTTAGTATAGCCGATCACCGTTCCCGTATGTGAAGGTGTCGGCGTTGGTGGTGGCTGCGTTGGTGTCGGCGTTGGTTGCGATGTATGGGTCGGTGTTGGCTTTGGTGTAGGCGTTTTGCCAGCAGTCGGTGATTTCTGTGGCGTATGCGTTGGCGCGGTTGTTGGAGTCTTTCCCGTTGTTGCAGTTGGAGCGGTCGTTTTTCCAACCGTTGGCACGTTTGCCACCTGATTTTGATTGTGTTTCAGGCTCGAAATGAAGTGAGCAAAGCTGATGCCACCTACGGCTAAAACGCCCGCCGTAGCGGTTCCGGCCGCAATGAAGGCGATAGCGCGGCGACGACTCTGTTGTCCTGGTCTCCTGGATAAACGCGACGTGGATCGACCAAAGGTGCCGGGCGCGGGCGTATCCGGTTTCGCCACTTTCGGTCCGCTGGCAGTCCACCAGGCAAAGGGGTCTACACCGCCAGCAGGGTCAGGCGTTTGATTTGCGCTAAAGGCTTCCGTGGGTGCATCGTGTGCTGCCATACTTTGCGCGGATGTTGTCGCCGCCTGAGAAGAGAGCAGGCCTTTGCGAGCCGGTGTTGTCGCCTCAACAGTAGGAAGGCGTCCGGTAAGTATAGGTGGCATGAGCTGCCACTTTCCGGTAGTCGCTATTTCCTCGTCGAACCAGTTCACAGTAGGAGGCAGCGTAATCTGCGGCTCTTGCGCAAATTGCTCCAGTTGCGTAGGCACAGGTTTTTGCGCGGCGTCCAGCACCTTCAACACTCGTTCATATGCGCTGTAGAGGTCTCCGGCATGCTGAAAACGCTTCGCGGGATCGCGTTCCAGGGCCTTGCTAATCACGATGTCCAGAGCCTCTGGCACATTCGGGTTGAGCGTATGTATTCTAGGAACAGGCTGCTGCACCCGCTTTAACGCGGTTTCCAGGGAGTTTTCCCCTGTAAAGGGCAAGGAGCCAGTCAGCATTTCAAAAAGGATGACGCCAAGCGCGTAAATATCGGAGCGGACATCGGTAGCAGCATTCATTACGCGCTCTGGGGCGATATATTCCGGGCTGCCCAGAAAAGTGCCTGTTGAGCTAAACAGATGCGCCTGGGGCTGCGTATTCTGCTCGTTTGCCTGCGCGTCCAGGACGGTTTTTAAGCCAAATCCGGCAATTTGCACCGTCTGCTCGGTACTCATCAAAACATTTGATGGACTTAAAATACCGTGTACAATGCTACTGCTATGCGCGTAATCCAACGCTGAGGCAAGTTGTTTCAGAATATCCAACGTCTGTTTGGGCGTAAAGCGCTGCTGCTGCTTGAGTACCTGGGCCAGCGATGCCCCTTTCACAAAAGCGGTGACAAGATATGGATAGCCATCTTGCTGACCAAAATCGTAGGTCGGGAGGATATGTGGATGCTTCAACCGTACCAGGGCCTGCCCCTCTTGAGTAAAACGAGCAGAAAATCGCTGGTACGCAATCGTTGACATACCGGCGGGAAATTTGAAAGTTGTAATTAGTACAGGTTGTTCCTGCTGCTTGTGTTTCGCCAGGTAAACGGCGCTGAGTTGTCCATGACCGAGGAGCCGCTCTACCTGGTAGTTACCCAGGCTCATTCCTACAAGTTGATCTACACTTACTGACTGCATCTATTCTAATCCTCTACGATGATTTTCCCCACACCCTTCTGTCAGGGAACCACACACCTCTTATCGTCTAGTTGGCAGTGTACATAGAGATTTTGAATTACGTCAATTCACAGCGCTCAGCATTAGGACTTGTGGGGCACACCTTCATCGTATCTTAACCAATTTCAGCATGTTTCATGAAGATTGTTAACATTTCACCCCCTCCTCGCTTATCAAGCTAGTACAACAGTACTGATTCTATAGCCTGATGCCGACTCATACAGTACCCTAACAATAGAGTTTTATCTATTGATTCACGCATTGTAAAAGGGACCAGTTGATGGGAAAACAAGCGAACTACGTGATTATTGGCAACGGCATCGTAGGAATTACGGCTGCCGAAATCTTGCGGGCGGAAGATGCCCATTGCTCGCTCACCATCATCGCGGACGACCCCTTTCCGGCCTACTATCGACCAGCCCTGAAAGACTATCTTGGCGGCAAGCTGCCAGAGGAAAGATTGTGGGCCCGACCCTCTACCTTCTACCGCGATCAGCACATTCGCTTTCTTCCGGGCCGTGTCATCGGTCTGAACGGTGCGCTGCATACCATCCACCTGCAAAACGGCCAGCAGATCAGCTACGATAAATTGCTGCTGGCGAACGGGGCGCGTCCTCGCGCGCTACATTGTCCCGGCATGAACCTTGCTGGTGTCACCACGCTGCGTACTGTTGCCGATTACCAGCAAATATTGCGCCGTCTTCCCGAGGTGCAACGAATCGTCGTCTATGGCAGTGGCACCCTGGCACTTGAAAGCGCGGAAACGCTCAACCACTCTGGCTACCAGGTGACACACATTATGCGCGGTCATACGCTGTGGTCGGAAGTACTTGACACCACCGCTTCCGATCTGGTACTCCACGAGGAACAGCGAGACGGCATCGGGGTGCGCACAGGCGAAGAGATCATCGAAATTCTCGGAGAAAACGGCCAGGTTTCAAAAGTAGTAACGACCAGCGGTGCGCGCATTCCCTGCGATCTGGTGCTGATCGCCATCGGCATCGAACCGCTCATCGATTTTATTCAAGCCAGTGGTATCGCATGCGGGCGCGGCGTGAAGGTCGATAACGGCATGCGCACAAATATCGCCGACATCTATGCTGCTGGTGATGTAATCGAAATAACCGACGAACTTACGGGTCGCACCCGCGTGCTGGGACAATGGTTTCCCGCCATTCAGCAGGCCCAGATTGCTGCCTATAACATGCTGGGCAAATTTCCGCCTGGACATCCTTTTTATCCAGGCACGCACCACGAGGCTCGCAGCGCCTATCAGCACTACTACAATGCGACATTCCTCTATGGGCTGGACTTTGTCTCCATCGGCCTTACAAGCGCACCAAACCAGCAATACCAGGAAATTCTGGACGAGCCGCAGCCGCGCAACTATCGCAAGGTCATTCTTCGTGACGGGATCATCGTGGGTGCGCTTCTGCTCGGCAATCGCAAAAACGCGCTGGCATTCAAACGCGCCATCGATCATCGCGTCAACCTCTCTTCGGTCGCGCACCGCCTGTTCGCGGAGAACTTTGATTTGGATAGCTGGCTCGATGAACGGCAGGTTCCACCAGCTATCCTGAACGTGCATAAAGAGGGCGTACCGGAACTGTCGGGCAGCCGCAAGCTGAGGACATTCGAGGCCCCAACACTGTTTACAGAAGCAGTCTCGCTCAAAGACCTGACCGGGAATGCCGACGCTTTTCTTGTGCCCATCCCTCATCCAAAGGTGCAGGTTTCCATAACGGAAATCCAACTTCCAGCTTCACAGCAGCCATTCACGCTCGGCAGACAGGCCGGGGTGAAGCTGTTGATTGAGCATAGTTCCGTCTCTCGCCTGCACGCGCAGATTGCTTGTGTGGATGGCGAATACCTGCTGCGCGACCTGAGAAGCCGCAACGGCACCTTTGTTAATGGCAAGCAGCTTGGCAGCAATGCCGATCACCAATTGCGCCACCACGACCGGCTACGCTTTGGAGATGTGCAACTCCGCTTTGAACTACGCCCTCGAGAGGTGCAGCACGCACAGCTTGCCCATGACCTGACCGACAATGACTTCCTGCATATCCAGGAAACAGAGCTGCATACCAGCGTCACACGCATCGTCCCTGACTCTGTCCTGCGCTCGCTGCCAGAAACGCCCGCTTTAGTGCTGGTGGGCAAAGATACACAGCCTGAAGTAGTTCCGCTTGAGCAAAATCGCCGCTATACCCTGGGACGTGATCGCGACAACAGCATCGTACTGAAAGATCCCTCTGCTTCACGCAAACACGCGGAACTATTCTCCGCGCCGGATGGCTTCTACATCCGCGACCTCAACAGCCGCTACGGCGTGTTCGTCAACAAAGTCAAAATTCAAAATGCCTTTCACCTCAATCATGGCGACCGGGTTGTGCTGGGCAATATGCTGGTCTATTTTTCATATCCGCAGATGCAACGCGCAAGCGGTGTCTATAAGGCGGCTGCACAAAATGGGGCAGTGACAAGGGTTTTAGAACAGGCAAAAACCTCCCAGGCATTGGGCACAAGCGGCAAGCTGACCAGTGTTACCGCTCGACAAAATGCTGTAGCCGGACTCAGCCATCGCAAAGCAATACAAGGGCTGAACGAAGAACGCACCCGTTTCGAGATCGACATGTGCATTGGCTGCGACCGCTGCATGGATGCCTGCCCGGTCCCAATGTCCTCGCTGGTGACAATCGCGGACCTCAATTCCGCTACCGTTTCTACAAACATCTCAGCTAAAGTAGCCCGCTTTACGCATGAATGTATCATGTGCGGGTCTTGCGTGCCCGTTTGTCCGGTAGACAACCATCGTGACCTGCTGATGCTCACGCTCAAACAGCGCCTGGGTATTTCCTGGAATAACCCGCCTCAAGATTTGTCGAACATTACCAAAAGCCTGCCAGCAGGCTGGACGCTGCCTCTCGTACTCGGCTGCATGCGCGAGCAGTCTTTCTTAGGGGACGCAAATCAGGTACCTGATAACTATTTGCTGCACATCGCAGCATCCTCAAGCCTGCATGTGTTTATGCAAGGTGATATTCTCATTCGCGAAAGCACCTATGGGCGCGACCTCTATTTATTACTGGGGGGCAGGCTCGAATTATTTGCCACAGATGCAGACGACAAAGAGATACTGGTTGGCATTCTCCAGCGCGGGGAGCATGTTGGCGAGGATGGGATGCTGACCGGGCTTCCCTACAAAACAACGGCACGCGCTCAAGCCAATTCGCTCATCTTACGGATTCCCGAACAGGTCATGCAGCGTTTGATGGAGCTTGTGCCCGGCGTTCGCGCACATTTCGAGACCTATAACCAGGCGCGTTCGCTGAAATCGATTCTCCGCCGATTGTACCTGTTCCAGGGCGTTGCCGACAGCGACCTGGACTGGCTAATTCGGCAAACCTCGGTCAAAGAATACGACCGCAGCACACGCCTGTTTGCCGAAGACGACCAGGGTGGGCGGCCTGCTCGTGAAATGCTGCATATCATCCTGGAAGGCTTCGTCAAAGTCTCACGACGTACTGTTGAAGGAACGGGACAGCACAAAAGCAACGAGCGCATCATTGCCTATCGCCAGGGAGGTGACTACTTCGCGGGCGGACTCGACCTGCTCGGCGATGGACAGGCTGTCACCGTCACCACCATCAATCGCTGTCGCGTGGCCGAGGTGCCGCGCAATGCCATTCAGATGCTCTTCCAACGTTATGCTGAAATGCAGGAACGCTTTACAGAGCGCCTGCACGAATATGTAGAAACGGCTGTTTCAGCCCAGGGTTTTACACGCATTAGCGGGCCGCTGCAACACTTCGCCTCAACGGTGCAACTGGCCGACCCACACGTGCAGGAAGGACTGCACTCGCTGGTAAGCGACGGCGTGGTAGAAGGAACCGAGGTGCTGGTCATCGATCTCGACAAGTGCATTCACTGTAACGAGTGCGAAGAGGCCTGCGAGCGTCGTCACGGCCATTCACGCATGAACCGCAAAGGTATGGTGGTGGGGAATATCAGCATCGCTACCGCCTGTCGGCAATGCCAGGACCCCGTCTGTATGCTCTGCACGCGCGCCGGAATCGCCCGTCACCCCAACGGGGAGGTCTATATTACGGAGAGTTGCATTGGCTGCGGCATCTGCGCTGAACGCTGCCCATATGGGGCTATTTCTATCGTGAACGTGGAGGACGAGGCTCCAGCGCGTTCTTCCTGGCAGCGTTTCAGCGAGTTTTTCACTAAAGGCTCCGGCAAGGAACAGGCTCGTAAAACGCTGCCTGTCCTGAGCGCGACGGGCGGGAAATACGCCGCTCCGGGACCGCTCGAAAGCACAACTAGAGGCGGCTACGAAGAGCTGCGCAAGAAAATCGCCATTAAATGTGACTTGTGCGCCGGATACAGCGACCAGGCGTGCGTGCAGGCCTGCCCAATGGGTGCGGCAGTGCGCGTGCAACCTGTCAAGTTCTTTGGCTCAACCGAAGAGATTTTAAGAAAACGGCTCAATTGAGAAGGATATCTATATGGCGCTGGCAAGCAAATCAACAACGCGCCCGGTAAGGCGCATCTGGAAAACACCCGGCTCGAAGCTCAACTGGTTCTTTCTAGCCCTCTCGCTGGTTATTCTGGTGTGGGTCTACCTGCTTTACCGTTCAGCAATCGCAACGCAACAATATCCTGGCCCATTCACGGACCCGTTGCGCGATTTTGGCATTGTCTCATTCGTGCTGGTATTGCTAACGGCAGCGTATACACTGCGGCGGCGTTTTATGCGTGGTCTGCCGGGTAGAGTGCAGGACTGGCTGTGGCTGCATATCTGGTTCGGCATCACCAGCATCCTGATCGCCTGCATGCACGATAACTTCCAGAGCGTCACCCACGATTTCTCCTTCATGCTCTACCGCTTTACCGAGGCGGCAGGTGGAACCTCAGCACTCTACGCCCTTTTCGCACTCGTCCTGACCGGCATCATCGGGCGCTTGCTAGATGTGTGGCAGGCCCGCATCATTGCGCGAGAGGCAGACACCAATGGCGTCGGCATCTCGCGTTCGGTCGAAGATCGCCTGTTTGAACTGTCCCTGGCAGTTGAACGACTCAGCGCAGGCAAATCACCCCCATTCAAAGACTACTGCCAGCAGGCCCTGCATGCTGCCGGAAGCCTTCCCAGCGCATTACCAATGCTTCCCCCCAACGAGGTCAGCGATTTTCAACATGCCTATGAAACGCTTGGCGAACGCATGCGCCTGGCTGCTTCACTCCAACGCCAGAAGCGGGCGCAGTTCGTTATTCGTGCGTGGCGCTATATACATATTCCACTAGCCATCGCCGCTATTGCTGTCATTAGCCTGCATAGCTCAATTGAATTGTATAAGATGCTGATACTGCATTCTTAACGCTCACCTCCTAGAAAGGGGGTGGTCCCAGAATCTCTATCCCGTGTCTGGCAGCGATGGCTACCATTTGCTGAAAATCGACGGGTTGTGGCCGCAGCCCGTCCTCCAGTGCGGGCGTTCCGGAATCCACAAAGTACCGATCAAGGCCAGCGGGTGTGCCCAGGACCAGGAACCTGGCGTTTGTCTGACTGACAACTTTGAAGCTGTGGGGGATGCCACCTGGCAAGAAGACGAACGAGCCGGGGCCAGCTTCAAACTGCTCGTCGCCACATTTGAAGAGGAACGACCCATCCAGAATATAGAACATCTCGCTATCGCGGTGGTGGATGTGCCACGGTGGCGAGGTATCTGGCGCAGCCAGCACCTCGACAAGACTGAGGGCACCGCCGGTCGACTCGCTGGTCGCTTTGAGCGTCATGCGAGTGGTTGTGTACCATATGGCCTCGCCCTCATTTGCATGTAAGATGTAGGGACGTAACGACGTGGGATGTACCGACATAGCTTCATCCTTTCTGTTTCAAGCGAAACGAGCATCAAAGGCTGCGAAGGGTTTTGAATAGCAAGTGCTTTACGAAGGGACTATCAACAGGATTCATCTTATGTCATTTGAGTGTCATAATGCCACTTGTATGTCACCATGTCATAAGAGTATAATAATCGAAAGAAACTCAAAAGTCAAGGAATCTTTGTATGGACTATGAACCTGAACGCAATGGGAGATACAAACAAAAACGTCGGACACGCGCTGCTATCCTGACGGCTGCCAGGGAGCTGATTCAGCAGGGAAAAATTCCCTCGGTCGCCGATGCTGCCGATGCTGCCGACGTTTCGCGCAGAACCGCCTACCGTTATTTTCCCACCCAGGAGCAATTGCTCACCGAAGCTCAGCTTGAGGGAGAACGACCAGTGTTCGAGCGCGTGTTGGAGTCACCAGAACTGGCGCACGATATCGAGGCGCGACTGGATGCCCTCGTGCAGGTGATGTATGCTGACCTGCAAGCGACTGAGCCACTCCTTCGGGCCATGATCCGCCTCACCGTGGATCGCAGTCGCGACGAGCAAGAGACGTTGACAACAGAAGCCCGGACTCCACGGCGGGGCTACAGACGCATTGATTATATCGAAATGGCCCTCTCTCCAATACGCGCGCAGTTGGATGAAAGCAGCTTTGAGCGCCTGGTGTCAGGATTAGCGCTCTGTATAGGGATCGAAGCCTTGCTGGTGTTACGCGATATTCGTGGACTTGGCCAGGCAGAAGCAGAGGAGGTTTCGCGCTGGGTTGCCCGCTCTCTGCTGCACGCCAGTCTCGCGGAGAACCGGAAGCCAGGTGAATCGCATGCCTGAAGGCGCGAGGGATGCTAAGCGCAGCGAAGCATGACATGTATGGGAAACCCACGCTATTTTATCAACATTCATCGTCGCGTCCAGCCTCTCACGCCAATTGGGGGCTGGTGGATGTGGCCGCTCACGTCCCTATAAAAATTCCAGGGGCATCTTGTTTATATGTTTCCAGAAGCCATTGAAACAAAACGTCTCATGTTGCGGCGTCCAAAGCAAAGCGATATCCCTGCATTGATTGGTCTCTGGCAAAACGAACAGGTACGACAATTTCTTGGTGGGCTTGTTTCGCGGGAAGAAGCCGAGAAGAGGATAGCTGTAAGCTTGCAACATTGGCAGGAACATGGGTTTGGCTCGTGGTGCGTTTTCATGAAGGAGACAAACGAGCTAACTGGTTTCTGCGGCCTTTCCTATCACGACGAGAAGGATGTCGAAATATCTTTTCAACTCTATCCCGCCTTCTGGGGCCAGGGTCTGGCTACTGAAATAGGAGCGGCAAGCCTGGATGTTGGCTTCACTATGCTCAAATTAGCCAGAATTACCGCCATAACCCGGGAGGCGAATCGTGGTATGCAGCGCGTGCTGGAAAAGTTGGGCATGAGACATACACACAATCTATGGCAATGGGATACCTGGCAGCGTTACTATGTCATGACGCGCAAGAATTGGATGGAAAAACAGTCAAAAATATTCCTTGACAATCGACAACTCTAGCTGATATCCTTATCTGTAAGATAAGTTGATACACATTTGCCCGCGTTGAGCGAAAGTAGTACGAGGCAGGCAGCCGACAGCGATCCGAAGCAGAGTGAAAGTTCGGAATGGATATGCAGCCTCAGAACGCATTCGTGAGCGGCTGGCCGAAGAAAGCAGACAGGACGCAGGCGCTGTTGCATGCGTACCACGCAAGTAGGCTCTGGTGGGTGGTTCCCACGCAGGAAACAACCGCTAAAAGTGGTCTTTCCGGCCCTCCTACAGCGACGTAGCACAGGGTGGTCACGGCGACGGTGGCATCTCATCCGAGATCGAAAGACAAGCAGGGTGGCACCACGGGAGTAGTTATTTCGCTCTCGTCCCTTCTTCAGACGTTCAGGAAGGGGCGGGAGTTCTTTTTTGTCCTTGATTTCTCCGCTCCTTCCTCTACCATCCCCTCGTGGGGAATGCAAGAAGGAGTTACATATCATGAGCAATCAGGCTGTCGTTTCTGAGAACGCGCTGGAAGTTGCGCTGCACAAAATCGCATCCGTAGATGTTCCGCAGGGAAAGCATATTGCTCTAGCCTTTTCGGGCGGCCTCGACTCGTCGCTCTGCGTCAAACTCTCCCAATCAAAGTATCATGCGCGGCAGTTGACCGCCATTACTGTCGATGTCGGGCAGGGAGACGAGGAGATGCAGCAGAGCATCAGCAGGGCACAGCAGCTTGGCATCATTCCACTGGTCATCGATGCCAAACAGGAATTTACCGAGCAATGGTTGAGCAAGGCTATACAGGCCAACTCCGACTACAACGGCTATCCGGTCTCCACCTCGATGACCCGTCAGTTGATCGCGGCGCATGTGGCTCAAAAAGCCCTGGAACTCGGCTGCGATGCCCTTATGGAAGGCTCGACCGGGAAAGGCAACGACCAGTACCGCATGCACAACGTCTTCAGCCTCTTCGCGCCCGGCGTACCCATCTTCGTCCCTGTGCGCGACTTCGACCTGACACGCGGCGAAGAGCAGCTTTTGATGGAACATTTCGGCGTTCCCGTGGAAGAACTGATCGCGGGCGGTGATGACAAGACGATGTGGTGCCGTTCGATTGCCAGCGGCGGCATCGACTTAAGCACCGAATTGCCCGACTCGACCTGGATGTGGCTCACACCACCTACTAAAGCACCTGATAAACCAACCACTATCACTCTAAGCTGGCGCAACGGCCTGCCAATTGCGCTGAACGGCGAGCAAATGCCGCTTGACCAGATCATAGGCCAATTGAACATTATCGGCGGAGCAAACGGCATCGGCAAAATCGATCTCTTTGAGGATGGCATCATGGGCCTGAAGTCACGCGAAATCTATGAGGCTCCCGCCGCGACCATCCTGCTCAAAGTACATCGCGACCTGGAACAGTTCTGCCTGACCAAAGAGGAGATACAGTTGAAGCGGCAGATGGACGCGCATTGGGCAAAGATGGTCTATCATGGCGAGTGGTTCCACCCCTTGAAACAGGCCATTGACGCCTTTATTGCCGCCACGCAAACGGTCGTGAATGGCGAATATACCATCGACCTCTATAAGGGCAACATCGATATTCGCTCGCGCCAGTCTTCAAGCGGCATCTTCTTCCCGGATATCCGCTCAATCAAGAGCGCGAGCTTCAACCAGAAAGAGTGCGCCCCGGCGGCTCATCTGCGGGGCATCCCTTATGAATTGATCGCCCGGCGCGACAAAATCGCCGCCGAGGTTTACGGAGGACGGCTCTCATGACCAAGCTCTGGCAAAAAGGCTACCGCGTTAACGAACTGGTAGAGCGCTACGAGGCTGCTCAAAACAGCGCGCTGGACAGCCGCCTGATCCGCCACGATGTCTGGGGAACAATGGCGCACGTCGCTATGCTGGCAAAGACCGGCTTCCTGACACCAGCCGAACGCGAACAATTACAGGAGGCGCTGCGTCAAATACTGGACATGGAAGCTAAGCAGGAATTTACCGTGACTCAGGACGATGAAGACGTACATACCGGCATCGAAAACTACCTGACGGCAACGGTGGGGCCGGTTGGCAAAAAGATTCATCTTGCCCGCTCGCGTAACGACCAGGTGCTGGTTGATCTACGGCTCTATGGCAAAGAGCAGTTACACGCCGTCTCCAATCAACTCTTCCAGCTTTGCAAGGCCCTGCTTGATTTCGCAAGCAAGCACGAATCTGTACCCATGCCTGGTTACACGCATATGCAGCGCGCAATGCTCTCGTCGGTGGGTCTCTGGACCGCCAGCTTTGCCGAAGCCCTGCTAGATGACGAACAACTTTTGCAGGCTGCCTATAAGTTGAATGACCAGTCGCCACTCGGTTCGGCGGCTGGTTACGGCGTTCCGGTCGCCATCGACCGCGAATACACCGCGCAACTACTCGGCTTCGCGAAGGTGCAGGGCAACGTGATCTATGTTCAGAACAGCCGGGGCAAGATCGAAGCAGCTATCGTGCAGGCACTAAGCCAGATTATGCTCGACTTGAGCAAACTGGCCCAGGACATCCTGCTCTTTACCACCACCGAGTATGGCTTCTTTACCGTCCCACAGGAACTCTGCACCGGCAGCAGCATTATGCCGCAGAAGCGCAACCTGGGCGTGATGGAACTGGTGCGCGCGCGCGCGCAAACGATGCTCGCCTTGCAACAACAAATCCTGGGGATCACAAGTGGCCTGCCCTCTGGCTACAACATGGACTACCAGGAAACCAAACGACCATTCATGGAGGCGCTTGACCTGGCGCAGGAAAGTTTGGAGGTCTGCAGCCTGGTCGTATCCTCGCTGGAAGTCAACCAGGAGCGCATCATGGAGGCATGCACCTACGAACTGTTCGCCGCCGACCGCGCCTACGAACTCACCTCGACAGCCAAACTGCCGTTTAGAGATGCATACCGCATCGTGGCAGCCGAGATCACAGCACAGTTGGAACGTAAACAGCCCTTCCCTGCTGAAACGCAGGAACAACTTGCTCAGCGTCTTGCTGCTCGCAGTCATACCGGAGGTGCTGGCAGCTTAGGGCTTACTCGACTATACGAACAACTTTTCCAGAGACAAGAACACTGGAAAGAACTGACAAACCATTTCACACAAGCTATCGAAAAGCTGGTGCATGCGCCAGCAAGTGTAAAGGAGGAAGCAAACACATGGGAAGTGTAGTACTGGCTTATTCGGGTGGCCTGGATACCTCGGTCGCCATTCGCTGGATCCAACAGCAATACGGACTCGACGTCATCACCCTGACCATCGATGTAGGCAATGCTCGCGATATGTCGGCTATCGCGGCTCGCGCAGAGAAAATTGGAGCCGCCAAAGCGCTGGTCGTGGATGCGCGAGCCGACTTCGTGCGCTACTTCGTCTGGCCCGCGCTGCAGGCCAATGCCATCTACGAAGGGCAATATCCGCTCGCAACGGCCCTGGCACGTCCTTTGATTGCGCGCCTGCTGGTCGAGGTTGCGCGGGCCGAGGGCGCTATCGCGGTGGCGCATGGCTGCACCGGCAAGGGCAACGACCAGGTACGCTTCGATGTCTCCATTCAGACGCTCGCGCCTGATCTCAAAATCATCGCCCCTGTTCGTGAGTGGAGCATGACCCGCGATAACGAAATTGCCTATGCGCACGAACACGGCATTCCCATCACCGTCACAAATGCCAGCCCCTATTCGGTCGATCAAAACCTGTGGGGCCGCAGCATCGAGTGCGGCGTTCTCGAAGATCCCTGGGCAGAGCCACCCGAGGATGTCTACGACTGGACAACCAATCCCAGCGACGCCCCGGCAGACCCGGCCTACGTCGAAATCACTTTCGAGCAGGGCATTCCAGTCGCGCTCAACGGCGAGGGAATCGAGGCCGTAACGCTGATCGAGACGTTGAACAGGCTGGCCGGTAAATATGGCATCGGGCGCATCGACTCCATCGAAAACCGCCTGGTTGGCATCAAATCGCGTGAAATATATGAAGCGCCCGCCGCAACTGTGCTGCTCACGGCCCATAAGGCCCTGGAAAGCCTGACACTGAGCCGCGACCAGGTGCGCTTCAAAGAGATCGTCTCCGCCGAATACGCCCGGCTGGTTTACAATGGGCAGTGGTACAGCGCCTTACATCAGGACCTCGCCACCTACGTCCAGAGTACGCAGCGCTTCGTGAGCGGAGTGGTGCGTATGAAGCTGATGCCCGGACAGTGCATCGTCGCCGGGCGCAAATCAGAGCATTCGCTGTATAGCCACAGTCTCGCAACCTACGACAGTGGCGACCAGTTCGATCACAACGCCGCGCTCGGCTTTATCAAGCTGTGGGGACTGCCGCTCTCAACGCAGGCACAGGCGCAATTGCTGCCATCAATTGGCGTCGAGGGCAATTTGCTCAAGCCGGGGAAATAAATTCATTGCATTTCTCTGGCTTCGCAAGTATGACTCAGGCGGCGGGCTTGCCCGTGTACTCTTTCAAAAACTGTACCGCAACGAGCGAAATCAACGACATCGCGATCATATACAGGGCAATCAGCATCGATGAGGGCGCGCCTGATATGATCGTGCTGCCGAACTGGTTATGGTTCTCCAGCAGGTACGTAGCGATGATGGGAGTTGGGCCGCCTGCCGTAATCGAGGCCAGTTGATAGCCGAGCGAGGAGCCGCTGTAACGCACGCGCGCCCTAAAGCGTTCGGCTATCAGCGCCGCCTCGGGACCATACAACCAGGCAAAGCAGATGCCGAGCGATAAGATACCGCCAACAATGACCAGCGCGCTGTTTTGCGTCTCCATCAAAAAGAAATAGGGGAAGGCAAAAGCTGCCATCAAGACCGTTCCTATGCTATACCACAGCTTGCGTCCCACATAATCCGAGAGAAAGGAGAAGGTGGGAATCATGATGAAGGCTACAGCCGAGGAGCAGGCGATGCTCGTATAAAGCAAGGTGAGGTTGAGTTTGCCAACCTCTACGCCATAGGTCAGCACAAAGGTCGTGAAGATATAGAAAGGCCCGGTTTCTGCTGAACGTATCAGCGCGCTTAACACGATTTCGCGCCAGTTGTAGCGCAGCACCTCGAACAGTGGTGCCTTTGAGAGATCTTGCTGCTCCTTCAAGCGGCTGAAAACGGGCGTCTCCAGGATGCGCAGGCGAATATAGAGACCAACGATAACCAAAATGGAACTCAGAAAAAACGGCATGCGCCAGCCGACACTGAGAAAGGCATCTCCGGGATAGAGTTGCTGAAAGAGCAGCACCGCCAGCGCGCCGAATATAACGCCTAGCGGTACTCCGGTCTGTGGCCAGCTTGCCCAGAAGCCACGATGGCGATCATCGCCATATTCCATCGACAGCAGGATAGAACCGCCCCATTCGCCACCAATACCGACACCTTGCAGGAAGCGCAGGACCGCCAGCAGAACGGGCGCGGCTATGCCGATGCTCGCATAGCCAGGCAGCGCTCCCATCAACATTGTAGCCAGCCCCATCAACAACAGCGTCGATACCAGCGTCGATTTACGTCCCACGCGGTCGCCGAACCAGCCGAAGAATGCGCCGCCAAACGGACGCGCAACAAAGCCTACCAGATTGGTTGTCAGAGCGGCAATCGTACCCGCGATAGGATCAAGCGTGGGAAAGAACAGTCGGGAAAAGATGGTGACGGCCAAAAAACCATAGAGGAAGAAGTCGTACCATTCAATAGCGGTACCTATCGTACTCGCGCAGACGACTGGCACCATCTCGCGCCATGTAATCTGGCTTTCTATCGAATCAGTACTACTGGTCGCCATTGATGCTCCTGATAGAGTTATTGACCATTTGCCTGACAAACTTATATCCCATTACGCTCGAAACGTCAATGAGAAGAGCGATGCAGCAGTGGCATCGCTCTTCTCATTTGGAAAGGTCAGGGAGAATTAATCTTCGCCTGCCAGAGCAACTTCCTCAATCCTGACATCATCGACACGGGAGATATCAGCTCGCGTCAACTCCTTCAGGCCAAGAACAGAGGCGAAAGAGATGACAGCCAGCACGATAATGTACACCGACACCGCCTGCCAGGAACCAGCGCCGATGTTGATGACGACGTTCTTCAGCCCCATCGCTGATAGGCTACTCTTTCCGGTGAGCAACAGCAGGGCGATAATAGGAGCAAGTCCACCGGCGAAAGGAGCGGCAAGCTGGTAGCCCAGCGATGCGCCGCTATAGCGCGCCCGTGTGCCAAAACGCTCGGCAATTAGCGCCGCCTGCGGGCCATAGACCCAGGCGTGGAAGAAGGCGAGCGAGAGAATAATCGCCAGTGTCACCAGCACATCCGACTTCGTGTTGAGCAGCAGGAAGTACGGGAAGCCAAAGGCCAGCATCAGCACGCAGCCGACCAGGTACCAGGCGCGCCTGCCAAAGCGGTCGGACAGGTAGCCGAAGAGCGGAATAGTTACCAATTCCACGATGGCGGCAAAGGTAATTCCATTCAAAATGAGCGTTTTACTCATTTTCAGGTACTCAACGCCGTAGGTGATCACGAAAACCGAGAACAGGTAGAAAGGGGCCTGCTCAACGAAACGCGCACCCGCGCTCAAGAGAATTTCGGGCGTGCTGTGCCGGAAGGCGTCAAGAATGGGCGCGCGCGACTCGCGTTTCTCTTCCTGCACCTGTCTGAAAAGCGGCGTTTCCATAACACGCAGGCGTACATAGAGGCCGACGATGATGAGCAGGGCGCTCACAAAGAACGGAATACGCCAGCCCCATGTCAGGAAGTCTGGTCCCATAGCGCTCTGCACAATATTGACAACAATGGTAGAGGCGATCAGCCCGATAGGAACGCCCATCTGCGGCCAGCTTGCCCAGAAGCCACGATTGCTCTTATGCCCATATTCGAGCGCCAGCAGCACCGAGCCACCCCACTCACCACCAACTCCCAACCCCTGGCACAGACGCAGCACAATCAGGATGAGCGCCGCCCAGATACCGAGCGTGGAATAACCGGGCAAAAAGCCGATAAGCAGAGTAGCCAGGCCCATCAAAAGCAGGGTCGCAACCAGGGTAGACTTGCGCCCGATGCGGTCGCCAAGATGACCAAAGAGCGCGCCACCAAAAGGACGTGCTATGAAGCCGACAAGGAAGGTGAACAAAGATAGAATCGTCCCTACAAGTGGGTCGGACTCTGGAAAAAAGACTTTCGGGAACACCAGGGTCGAGATCGTGCCATAGAGGAAGAAATCGTACCACTCGATAGCCGTCCCGAGGGTACTTGAAAAGATGACGGGAACCATTTCACGCCGGGAGATGTTGTCCGCGTTGGCTGTAGACATTGTTTCCTCCAGTACTGCGTAAAAAGATAACTCTCTGAACAAAACGTGATACCGCTAGCGATACCGAAAGTATAAAGTGCTACGTGTAAATTGCTCGTAAACGGAGAAGAGTACCTTGTAAACAAAAATATAAAATTTTTTACGTCAAACTGGGCTACTTATTGCAATGCCTATCAAATTCAGGCATACTTGCATATAAAGAATCAGGCTTCTTCTCATGGCTTTTGATAAATTGTAGGGACGCGATGAATCGCGTCCGGCTGATCACGCGGCTTCACATTGGTGAACGGAATGAATCGCGTCCCTACAGGAAAATCGTCCATTATTTTGTCAATATCTAGTTGAGAGGAACCTTTCAAAGTGCATTTGAGGGAATGCCGGGCAGTGAAGTCCTGTCCATTGTTTGTCCGCAGGAGCGTTTATGCTCAATAGTATTGAACGCCGCATTACGCTGCAATTGCTGGTGTTTTATTGCCTGTTTGTCCTGCCTCTGCTGCTTGGCGGCATGGAACTGTACTTCTTTCAGCGTGATTCCCTGCAAAAAAACGCGCAGCAGGCCGACATGAACCTGGCCCGCGTTATCGCACTTGATATCGCCACAAATGCGGATCATATGCCACAGGAAAGCTTCACATCTCATCTACTGTCCATCCGGCGGCAGTTAGCGGATAGCAGCGATATTCAACTCTGGCTGGTGAATAACGGCGGCATGACCCTCGCCACCACCGCAACATCTTCATCACAGAGCAATATCATTGCGCAAGTGCCAGCTTTGAAAAACGCGCTGGTGGGAACTTCTGGCAGCATCTTCGCTCACGCGCAAAATGGCGATTACCTATTCAGCTTCGCTCCCGTCCCTGGTACTCATTGGACGATCATTGTCCAGCGACCAGCCAATACCACCTTTGCCATCGTATACAGTTTTCAAAGCAGTCTACTGATTGCGCTTGTCCTCTTGATTGTAGGAGCCAGCTTCTTCTGGTTCGCCATGCATGGCTGGGTTGTCGCGCCATTATCAAAACTAGCAAACGCTGTGAAGCACATTCGTCCCGACCAGAACGAGAAAGTGACAGAGAGCAAAGTGCTGGCAAAAGATCGCGGGCGCAGCGACGAGATCGGCCAGTTGATCGCTGCCATCTCAATAATGGAAGACGAGATACATTCGTTGTTCCGTAAGAGCGACGAACAGAGCCAGGCGCGCCTGCAAACGCTCGATGCCATCATGCGCAGCATGGAAGAAGGCGTGCTGCTGGAGCGACCGGATGGGCAGATCATCTACGCCAATCAGAGTTTTACCCGCTTCGTCGGCGTTTCTCCCCAGGATTCAATTCCAGAGAACTACATTGACAGCCATCTTTCGGAAAAGCTGCTCGATTTGATCGAAGATTCCGAATCTTACCATGAAGTCGTGCGACGCGCCGAAGAGGGCAATGGGCCGCGAGTGATCGAATTTCGCATGCGCGGCTACTATAACCAGGTTGGGCAGCTTGTGCAGGTGCAGCGTGTGATCCGCATGCGCATGTTTTATGTGCGCGACTCTGCCGGACAGATCATTGGACGAGGCAAGATTTTCCACGACGTGACGCGCCAGAATGAGGCTGAAAAGATCAAGAAAAACCTGCTCGCCATTATATCACACGAATTGCGCACACCCCTCACCAGCATCAAAGGCTATGCCACCAGCCTGCTTGCCACCGATGTCGAAATCGATGAGGCGCTCAAACAGGAGTTCCTGCGCCGCATCGTTGAAGAGGGAGACCGCATGGACGAACAAGTCACAAGCCTGCTCGATATGTCACAGCTTGAGGCTGGCACGCTCAAATTGTATCCGGCGCTCTATCGTCTCGAGACCCTGCTGGAACCGTTTATAGCCAACGATAAGCGACACCAGTTGCGCGTTAAACTGCCTGAGCGCCTGCCCTTGCTGTATGTAGATCGACGCCGTATGGAAATGGTATTCCGCAATATTCTAGATAACGCGCGCCGCTACGCCGGTCACGATGCCGTCATTGAGATTACCGCTCGTTGCGAACCCATGCCGGGCGATCAAAGCAGCGAGGCCAGCGGTTTGCTTCTGAGTATTGCCGATAACGGCGCAGGCATTCCACCGCACTTGCTCCAACGCATCTTTGAGAGCTTCTACCAGATCGATAGCGGGCGCGAGCGCGGCAGCAGCGGCGTCGGTCTCGGCCTGGCTATCTGTCGCGGTTTTATTGAGGCACATGGTGGGCGCATCTGGGCAGAGAATCGCAGCGATGGCATTTCGGGCGCGGTCTTCTCGATCTGGCTGCCACCCAAAGTGCTGCGCACGCAGAATGAACAGAAAGATGTATTCATGCTAGACCATGCTATATAGAGGTTGTATGTACCATAAAGTGAGAACTCCGAAGGGGAGTGAGACCGTCCCGAAGGAGAGAGAACCTTGAAGACACCTGCAAGAGGTGTCTCTACAAGCAGACAGAGGTGTAGAGGCACCTCTTGCAGGTCTCCTCGAGATGGTCTTCTCACCAGGCCAACACAACCGAGGAAGGGAAGATAGCGATGCCGCTTGAAAAGCACATCTTAGTGGTAGACGACGAACCAGGGATTCAAGACTTCATCAAGCGCAACCTGGAACTGCGCGCTTTTAAAGTTGCACTCGCCTCCAATGGCCTTGAGGCATTGAACCTGTTTCAGAAAGAAAACTTTGCTCTGGTCATTCTGGATATCATGATGCCGAACATGAACGGCCTGGAAGTCTGCCGCCGCATTCGACAGGTAAGCACTGTCCCGATCATCATCCTGACGGCCTTAGGAGAGGAATCCGACAAGATCTCGGCTTTAGATCAGGGCGCGGACGACTATTTGACCAAGCCGTTCGGCGTTGGTGAACTTCTTGCCCGTGTGAGAGCAGTGTTGCGGCGCAATAACTGGTCGGAGTCACCGCCCCCATTGCAGGCCATGCGTTTCGGCAACCTCGAAATCGACTTCGAGCAGCGCCGCGTCTGGCGCAATGGCGAACCCGTCAAGCTCTCGCCAACCGAATTTGGGCTGCTGCAAGAACTGGTGCTGCACCCAGGCAAAATCTTCACGCACGAGGCGCTGCTACGCCGCGTATGGGGTCCCGAGTACAGCCGCGAGGCAGAATACCTGCGCGTCTATATTGGTCGTCTGCGGCGCAAATTAGAGGAGGATCCAGCTAAGCCTGTGCATATTCTGACGGAACCGGGCGTTGGTTATTACCTCGTAAAGTAAGGGTCGCTTCATTCAGCATCTTGCCTCAGAGAAAAAAGCACTCTTTCTACGGATGAGCAAGAGGAAGACGTTCCTATTGAGGTCTCGAAAGGATATATCAGGTGGACAGATCAGCCTGGCTTCGAGAAAAGCGGCGCATGGCCGAAGTACGCATGGATACGCTTTTCGCCAAAGATTATGACGAACATTGGGGATTTCAGGAACGTATCAAATCTCCAGGTAAGAATTGCCCTGCGCCATCTGTATCTAGAGATTTGATACGTTACACATGAGGTCGAGCTATATGTCAGCCAGCACCGCTCCCGTATTCGCTGATGTCACCAGCGAGGCGTATCGGCGTAACCACCTGCTCTGCACGCGATCCGGTGGTGGTGTCACCATCTCAAGCCGCCGCTCGATTTCTTCGGGAGAGAGCGCCACGTCGAGCCGGTGTTCAATCAGATCGATGGAGATCATATCGCCATCCACGAGCGCTGCAATCGGGCCGCCTGCTGCCGCCTCCGGTGAGATATGACCAATACAGGCTCCTCGCGTGCCACCGGAGAAACGACCATCGGTAATCAGGGCCACCTTTTCACCGAGTCCCATACCCATGATATTGGCGGTGGGAGCAAGCATCTCCTGCATGCCGGGGCCGCCACGTGGGCCTTCGTAGCGAATGACCACCACGTCGCCCTCCTGCACCTGCCCATTGAGGATGCCCGCGCAGGCCTCTTCCTGCGAATTGTAGATACGAGCAGGCCCAACATGGCGCATCATCGAGGGCGCAACCGCGCCGACTTTGACCACCGCACCATCAGGGGCAAGGTTGCCGAAGAGTATAGCCAGGCCGCCGCGTTCGCTATGCGGGCTATCGATGGGGCGAATCACCTCGTAGTCGCGCACCTCAGCCTCCGCGATATTCTCGCCGAGCGTTTTCAAGGTGACGGTCAGACGATTCAGGTTGAGAGCGCCGGGTTTCTTTGCCAGTTCGTGCAGGATGGCGCTGATGCCGCCAGCGCGGTCAACGTCCTCCATGTGCCACTTGCCAGATGGGCTGACCTTGCACAAGTGTGGCGTGCGCATGGCAACGGCATTGATCCGCTCGAGAGAATAATCGATACCAGCCTCACGCGCGAGGGCAAGGGTATGCAGGACGGTATTGGTCGAGCCGCCCATCGCCATATCCAGCGCGAAGGCGTTATCAACGCTCTCCTCGTTCACGATCTGACGCGGAGTCAAATTGGCTTCGATGAGGCGCATAATCTGTTGACCGGCCCGCTTTGCCAGTTCGCGCCGTTCCTGCGAGATGGCGAGATAGGAGCCGTTGCCGGGCAAAGCCAGCCCAAGCGCCTCCATCAGGCAGTTCATGGAATTAGCGGTGAACATGCCGGAGCAGGAGCCGCAGGTTGGACAGGCCTGTTGTTCCAATTCCAGCAGTTCACGATCATTGATCTTGCCCGCCTGGTACGCGCCCACACCCTCAAAAATACTAATGAGGTCAATGCTTCGCCCATCTGCCAGCTTGCCTGCCGCCATCGGGCCACCACTGACGAAGATGGTAGGAATGTCCAGGCGCATCGCGGCCATAAGCATCCCAGGTACGATCTTATCGCAGTTGGGAATGCAGACCATACCATCGAAGCGGTGGGCCTCGATCATGGTTTCGACGCAGTCGGCAATCAGTTCGCGGCTGGGCAGCGAGTACTTCATGCCGATATGGCCCATCGCGATACCGTCATCTACGCCGATAGTATTGAACTCGAAAGGCACGCCTCCCGCTGCGCGAATGGCCTCCTTCACCAACTTGCCAAAGGCCTGCAGGTGAACATGCCCCGGCACCACGTCTACATAAGAGTTGCACACGGCGATGAAGGGCTTGTTGAAGTCCTTCTCGCCGACAACTCCGGTAGCGCGGAGCAGGCCGCGATGCGGGGCGCGCTCAAAACCCATTTTGATTGAATCCGAACGCATTACCGCTTCCTCACTCGTAAACTGGCGTCACCCAGTCTTTATACCCCTCCAACTCGCCGCGACAGGCCGCGAGGTAGAGTTGCTGCAACTTCATAGTAAAGGGGCCAGGCTGCCCATTGCGCACCGGGCGGTGATCCACGCGGGTGACAGGCGAGACCTGTACACCAGTGCCGCACATGAAAATCTCGTCCGAGGCATACAGTTCTGTGCGATCAATGCGCCGCTCCTCGACCTCTATGCCAAACTCGCGGCGAATCATATCGATCAGGGTATTGCGCGTGATGCCCTCAAGAATATCTTCCGAAACTGCGGGAGTCGCCAGCTTGCCATGCCGCATAATGAACAGGTTGCACGAGCTTGCCTCGGAGACAGTGCCGTCATCTGTGAGCAGAATAGCCTCGTCAAAGCCAGCAGAGGTTGCGTCGTCCACCGCCAGCGAGCTATTGACGTAGGCACCCGTGACTTTAGCGCGCACCGGCATGGCATTGCTGTTGGCACGCCGCCAGGACGAGGTGCAAACGCTCAAGCCGCCGCTGATATCGACATAGTTCCCCATCGGGAAGGTATAAATGGCGATGGCGTCCTCAAGCGAACTCAGTGTAAGCTTGATGGTGCGCGAGGCTTTGTAAGCGATGGGCCGGATGTACACGTTTGAGCGATATCCATGCTTGCGTACCAGATCAATCGTAATACGGCACAGATCATCAATGGATTCGTGAAAATGCATGCGCAGCACGTTCCAGGAATCGGCCATGCGCTCGTAGTGTTCGCGCAATTTGAGCAGGTAGAGCTGGCCGTGTTCCTCGTTCCAGTAGCCGCGAATGCCTTCGAAGCAGGCTGTGCCATAGTGCAGGGCATGCGTGGCGATACTGATTTTCGCCTCGCTCATCGGCACGATGTGCCCTTCAAAGTAGGCATAGCCTTCGTCGGCGCTAAGAACAGGCACTTTTGGGGCTTCCGCTTTCGCGGGAAGTCCGTTCTGTTTTGCCTGGGTAGATTCAGTCTGGGTCATAAGGGTAGTTTGCTCCTATTAGATGGCGGCTTAGATTGCAGCAGGCGTCTCCTTGCCGCTTTCGGCGATGTAGACCAGGTCTTCATCAGTGACATATTTTTTCTCATCGGCCATCGCGACAAAGCGGCGGTAGGCAACCTTGAGCTGCTCGGCATCCAGGCGATAGCCAAGCTGGCGCAGGCGCGCATCCAGGCCATGACGACCGGAGTGCTTGCCCAGCACGAGCTTCGTATCGCTCCAACCGACGGATTGGGGTGTCATAATCTCGTAGGTCAGGCGGTTTTTCAGCATGCCATCCTGGTGAATACCGGCCTCGTGCGCGAAAGCGTTCGCGCCGACCACTGCCTTGTTGGGCTGTACAGGAATACCCGTCAGGCGGCTGACAAGCTGGCTGGCGGCCAGGAATTCCTGCGTGTTGATGCGCGTCTCAGCGTTGTAAATCTCCGGGCGCGTGCGCAGGGCCATCACCACTTCTTCCATCGCGGTATTTCCGGCGCGCTCGCCCAGACCGTTGATAGTCACTTCCACCTGGCGAGCGCCAGCACGAATTGCGGCCAGAGTATTGGCGGTCGCCATGCCCAGATCATTGTGGCAGTGCGCGCTCAAGGTCACATCCTCAATGCCGGGAACTCGCTCGCGCAGGTAGTGGAACAGCGCCTCGTACTCCTGCGGCATGGTATAACCTACCGTATCGGGTACGTTGATAGTGGTCGCGCCCGCCTTAATGGCAACCTCGAAGACGCGGCACAGAAAGTCCCAATCGCTGCGTGTGGCATCCTCCGCCGAAAATTCGATGGTCGGGCAGAAGTTGCGGGCGTAGGAAACCATTGACTGCACGCGCTGAAGCGCCTCCTCGCGGGAGATGCCGAACTTATGTCGCAGGTGAATATCAGAAGTAGCAAGGAAGACATGGATCACCGGGCGTTCGGCCTCGCTCACTGCCTCCCAGACGGCATCGATGTCGCTGATGCTGGCGCGAGCAAGTCCTGCCACAGCCACACCGCGCACACGGCGCGCAATCTCCTTCACCGACACAAGATCGCCGGGCGAGGCCGCCGGAAAGCCTGCCTCGATGATATCGACATTGAGGCGCACAAGCTGGTCGGCCACCTGTACCTTCTCTTCAAAGGTCATTGTCGCGCCGGGAGACTGCTCGCCATCGCGCAGGGTCGTGTCAAAAATCCGAATTACCGCAGGGTCTGCCATGATGTTGTTCCTCCTTGAAGTCTGATTACTTACTTCTTCGCTTCAGCAATTTCAGGTCGTTTATCTACAGGTTTGAGCCAGGGCATCATTGCGCGCAGCTCCGAGCCGATCTGCTCAATCTGGTGCTGGGCATTGGCTTTACGCATGGCGTTGAAGCTGGGACGTCCGGCCTGGTTCTCCAGAATCCAGCGTGTGGCAAAGGTGCCATCTTGAATTTCGCGCAGCACGCGCCGCATCTCGTCTCGCGCTCGCTGGTCGATGATGCGCGGGCCGGAGACGTAATCGCCAAATTCAGCCGTGTCGCTGACGGAGTAGCGCATGTAGCTCATGCCGCCCCGGTACATCAGGTCAACGATCAGCTTCATCTCGTGCATGCACTCGAAGTAGGCCACCTCAGGCTGGTAGCCAGCCTCAACTAGCGTCTCGAATCCAGCGCGGATCAGAGCGGTGACACCTCCGCAAAGTACGGCCTGCTCGCCAAAGAGGTCGGTTTCGGTCTCCTCAGAGATAGAGGTGCGCAAGACACCTGCTCGCGTGCAGCCAATAGCGCGTGCATAAGCCAGTGTGAGGGCTTCAGCATTGCCAGTCGCGTCCTGATATACTGCCCATAGCGCGGGAACGCCTACACCTTCGGTATAAAGCTGGCGCAGCATATGGCCGGGGCTTTTCGGTGCAACCATCGCCACATCGATATCGGGCGGGGGCACTATCTGCGAGTAGTGCAGGCTGAAGCCATGAGCGGTCATCAGCATCTTGCCAGGGGCAAGGCCGGGGCGAATATCGCGCTCGAATACTTCTTTGTGATACTGATCGGGAATGAGTATCATGATGACATCGGCCTGTTCAGCCGCTTCCGCCGGGGTCATGACCCGCAGACCTTCGGCCTCGGCCTTGGGGCGGCTCTTGCTGTTTGTGGGCAGGCCTACCACCACGTCGCATCCTGCATCTTGCATGTTGAGCGCGTGGGCATGGCCCTGGCTGCCGTAGCCGATTACCGCTACTCGTTTCTGTTGAAGTAGCTCAAGGTTCGCGTCTGCATCATAGTAAATTGTTGCCATTAATACTTTCTCCTTCTGCGCTGAAAAACTATACCTCGCGGGTCATGGCCACCGAGCCGGTGCGCGCCACCTCGCGAATACCAAAGGGTTCTACAAGTCGCACAAATTTCTCGATCTTTTCTGTGTTGCCGCTCACCTCCAGCGTGACGGTTTCGTCCGCCAGATCAACCAGGTGCGCCCCGAAGAGGTGAGCGAGTTCAATGATTTCGGCGCGCTGGCCGGGATTGCTGTTGATCTTGATTAAGGCCAATTCGCGCAACACGCTCGAATCTGCTGGCAGATGAACAACATGTCGAACAGCTACAATCTTGCGCAGTTGTTCCACCAACTGGTTTACTTCGACCTCTGTATCGCGCATTACTACCGTTATGCGCGATACATCAGGAAGCTCGCTTTTGCCAATCGTGATGCTCTGCGTCTGTGCGCGCCGCCGACGCAGCATGCCAACCACGCGGTCAAGCATACCGGTTTCGTTCTGCGCCAGGATCACCAGTGTTTGCTCTGTGCCCTCCGGCGCATCGGATTGTCCGGCTCGCTCGGGAAGCGCGTTTGGATTTTTGTCCTCAGAAAAATCTGTCACCTTACTCCTCCACGCTCTCCTCGATCATGGTCGTAATCGCCGAGCCGGGAGCCACCATCGGATACACATTCGCCTCGGAATCGATTACGAAATCGATGATGACCGTTCCTTCCGTCTCCATCGCCTTGCGCACCGCCTCGCGCACATCCTCACGCCGTGTAATACGCATGCCGGTCAGACCGTAGGCATCGGCAAGCTTGGTGTAATCCGGGCCGGTGATGGGCGTCTCTGAATAGTTGCGATTGTGGAAGAAGTGCTGCCACTGGCGCACCATGCCCAGATAGCCATTGTTCATGATGGCAACCTTAACCGCCACGCCCTGCTGCTGGAGCGTTGCCAATTCCTGAATGTTCATCTGAATGCCGCCATCGCCAGCAACCGCCCAGACTGGCACATCCGGCATACCCATCTTGACGCCCATCGCGGCTGGCAGAGCAAAGCCCATTGTGCCAAGCCCCCCCGAGGTAATATGGCTGTTAGGGCGCTTCCAGGCGTAGTAACGCGCCGTCCACATCTGGTGCTGTCCAACGTCTGTCACCACAATCGCATCACCGTTGGTCTCTGCATAAATGGTTTCGAGGATGCTCGGGGGATCGGGATACTCCTGGCCGCGCTGAATACTTGCCACTCGCTCGTTATTTCGCGCTTCCCAGCCGCGTATTTCTGACAGCCACTCGCTATGATCTCCCGGCTCAACTGCTTCACACAAAGCAGACATCCCGACCTTAGCATCTGAAACAATCGGCACTGCAGCGCGTTTGACCTTGTGCATCTCAGAGGGATCGATATCGATGTGAATGAGCTTCGCGTGTGGAGCAAACTCGCTCACCTTGCCTGTCACCCGGTCATCAAAACGCAGGCCGACACCCACAATCAGGTCGGCAACGCCAATAGCATGATTCACATGTGCTGGGCCATGCATACCGGGCATTCCCAAAACCAGAGGATGATCCGCTGGAAGCGCACTTAATCCAAGCAGGGTCATAATTACGGGGATACCTGTCTTCTCTGCGAAAGCTTTTAATTCCTCACAAGCGTTTGAGAGAATAACCCCATGACCGCTCATAATAACCGGGCGTTTCGCATTTGAGATGAGTTGCGCAGCATGCTTAAGAGCGTTTGCCGATGGCTGAGGAATGCGGGTAGCGCGATAATATTCCAACGAATTGACAGGAGCCGTCGAGGGATACCACGTTTTGCTAAATTGGACATCTTTGGGTATATCGATCAATACAGGGCCAGGACGTCCTCCGCGAGCCAGCCGGAACGCCTCGTGTACCGTGTCTGCCAGGTCTTCAACACGCTGGACCAGAAAATTATGCTTGGTGATGGGCTGTGTCACACCCAGAACATCGGTTTCCTGAAAGGCATCACGCCCGATAAATGGACGCGCTACCTGCCCGGTGATGGCGACGATAGGGGTCGAATCCATATACGCCGTTGCCAACCCCGTCACCAGATTGGTTGCGCCTGGGCCGCTCGTTGCCACACACACGCCTACTTTACCAGTTGCGCGAGCATAACCATCGGCGGCATGAGCTGCGGCCTGTTCGTGGCGGACGAGGATGTGGCGCAATTTGGGATAGGAAGTAAGCGCATCATAAAATGGCATGATCGCGCCTCCGGGATAGCCGTAGAGCAGATCTACGCCTTCGCGTATCAAGGCCTCGCAAAGAATAGCGCTTCCTGGCAGTTCACGCGCTTCATGCTCAGGAATCTGTGCTGTGTGCGCTCCTTTCTGTTGCTGAATAGCTGCTGTTACCTGCATAGTTCCTCCTGAGATTACAATTTCGGTTCATCAATAAGGCAGAAAAAAACCAATAAAAAAACGAGAACCATCCGAACCGGGAGGTCCTCGTTGTATGTTACCTGCTCTGGATTGGTCGCTTCGTTGCTTCCTTTAATCTCCCTTCGTGGTCCGTGGGACTAGCCCTGGAATAAGCCCTACCAGACTGACTAACAAAAGTCCGGTAAGGCCGCTAAGGCTAAGAAGTACCACGCGGCCTACAAGAAGGCTAAGGATAAGCACAAGCAGAAACAAAGAAACCGACGTTACAACGTCGGTTTCGAGAATACTTGCAGCAGGCATAGAAGCAGCAGCACACATAGACATACCTTCAGGCATACGGGTAGTACGGTCTTTTCCAGCGAACATTGCTGGCCTGAACTGTGTACTTCCATTTGCCGACATACTGCTGCTCTCCAAAAATAAAAACGCATTACAAGAAGATGGCAGCAACCTCGCTGTATTTCTTGTAACGCCTCATCGCTTGTATTAGAGCATACACTATCAACCGTTCGTTTGTCAACCGTTGGCGAAAATTCGTTTTTGAACAAGAAAAATGCCGATTGCGTCCAGGACAAATCATGCTACAATAGCGCAAATAGACATCGTTTATCCCCTGCTGGCACTGATTAAAGGTCAAAAGCCAGAACGGATAAGGAGAACTTATATATGTATTGTATTTATTGTGGTGCAGGTTATCCTGAAAACGCTGCCTTCTGTCCCGTCTGCGGCAAATCCGCCTTGAAAGCCAATGAATTTACAGCGCCAACTACGCGCCTGCCCGATACGAGAAGCGTAAATGCCGATATACGTACCAGCAGCAGATGGATACGTAGAGTAGCCATTCCACTGATGGCACTGACTTGGATCGTCCTCATAGGCGTACTCATCTGGGCAGCCGCGCACATCTCTCGCTCTCTCCTCTTGCTGGCAATAGCCGCGCTGCTGGCCTTCGCCCTGGCTCCATTGGTCACCATTCTCGGGCGCTTTATGCCGCGCATTGCCGCCATTCTCATCACCTACCTCATTGTATTAAGCGTAGTAAGCATCCTCTGTTTTTTCCTTATTCGTACAGCCATACTTCAGACCAGCGAACTACGAGCAGAAATAACTGCCCTGCTGCGGCCAGATGTGAACCGACCACCGACTCCACTGGAAACGACGCTACAGTCGCTGGGCATCGATCAGACACAGATACAGGAGGCACGCCAGGTCATCGTCAGCCATCTCAGCAGCCTGCTCAGTGATGCCGTACCTATCCTGCGTGGCGTCTTTGATTTCGCCCTCGATGTGATTGTAGTCGCCATGCTCAGTATCTATTTCCTGATCGATGGTTCGCGCATCTACAACTGGCTGCGCAAAAATCTGCCCCTGCAACAGGAAAGGCGCGGACTATTCCTGCTGGACACCATGCAAGCAGTAGTCGGCGGCTATATTCGCGGGCAATTGACCCTCTCGCTTTTAATTGGTGTGCTGGTTGGTTTCGGTATGTTCATCCTTCGGGTGCCTCATCCCGTCCTGCTAGGCGAATTGGCATTCTTGCTGGCATTTGTTCCTGTGTTGGGAACGTTTATCTCTGCTGTGGCCTGTATTCTGCTTGCATTCACAGCTACTTCTGGTTGGGTGCTGGATCTGACGCATCAAAATTGGGTGCTGGCCATTATTGTGCTGATTTACTTCATCGCGGTGCATCTTATCGAGAGCCATATCGTCGGCCCGCGCATCGTTGGTCATGCCGTTGGCCTGCACCCGATCATCTCCATCTCCGCGCTTATCGCGGGTTCGGAACTCTTTGGCATTCTTGGCGCGCTCTTCGTCGCTCCGGTGGTCGGCGTCATTCAGGCTATCGTCGTTTCGTTCTGGCGTGAATGGCGCGCAGCGCATCCCGATCAATTTCCTAATCGAACCGAATCCGAAGTCGAACCTGCTCCACCAGATGCCGAACCGGTATCCGGTGCCTCAGGTAGTCTTTAAGAGGAAATGGCGAGATATATAGCATATAATATGTCTATGCAAAGTAAACTCTTCCAGCCATTGACTCTAGGGCCGAGAGAAGCTAAAAATCGTGTCCTGTTCGGCAGCCATACGACCAACTTTGCCCGGCATAACCTGCTCAGCGACCGGCACGCGGCCTACTACGAGGCTCGCGCTGCCGGGGGCGCTGGCATCATTGTGCTGGAAGAACATATCGTCCATCCCTCTGACCTTCCCTATGAAAACGCGCTGCTGGGCTATTTACCAGATACTCCGGCAGCCATTAGAGGCGTAACGCAGCGCATTCATGCCCACGGTTCGCTTGCCCTCGCGCAACTCAATCACAATGGGCAGCAGTCCGTCAGCGACTATCATCAGCACGAAATCTGGGCACCGTCCCCCGTTCCCGATGTCAGCACTCGTGAAGTTCCTAAAGCGATGGAGTTGCCAGATATTTCGTCTGTCATCGAGGGCTTTGCCTTAGTAGCGCGCCACGCTCTTGAGGGCCATGCCGACGGTGTCGAGCTACAGGTATCCGACCGCTCACTCCTGCGCCAGTTTCTCTCCCCGCTGACCAATCAACGTACCGATCAGTATGGTGGTTCGCTCGAAAATCGCATGCGCATGCTCCAGGAAACCATTGAAGCCGTGAATGCCATTCTTGGCACAGATCATATTCTCGGCCTGCGTCTCTGTGTCGATGAACTTGCCCCCTGGGGAGGTCTGACTCCCGAGCAGGGAACGGAGATTGCGCGCTTGCTGGCTGAGACTGGCCGCGTGGATTATCTCACCATCACAATGGGCAGCATCTTCAGCACCCATATGTTCCCGTTCCATGCACCAATGGAAACAGCACGAGGCTACGCAGTGCATCTGGCGGCTTCGGTCAAGGCTGCCGTACATATTCCAGTATTTGCCGCCGGGCGAATTCTGGACGCTAAACAGGCTGATAACATTCTTTCCGAGGAACAGGCCGATGGCGTCGAAATGATTCGCGCCCTGATCGCCGATCCAGACCTGCCCAGGCTCTCACTGGCAGATCAACCCGACGAAGTTCGCCCCTGCCTCTCCTGCAATCAAGGCTGCCAGGTACGCACAGTCATGAATACCCCCCTTAGCTGCAACGTCAATCCTGGCGCAATGATTCCCTTGCGAAACCTCGCCACTACTGCTAACAAGAGAAATGCTACACAGCCTGTACTTGTTATTGGTGGTGGCCCGGCAGGAATGGAAGCGGCTCGCACTGCTGCCCTACGTGGAAAACACGTCATTCTCTACGAACGCGAGCAGTCACTCGGTGGAGCAGTCGCGCTGGCAGCAAAAGCGCCAGGTCGCAGCGAATCAGGCTTGATTGTCGATTACCTGGAGCATCAGCTTCAAAAACTGGGTGTGGAAATCCATCTCGGCGTGGAAGTGTCCCCAGACATGCTACTTGAACAGCACCCGGAAGCGGTTATCGTAGCAACAGGAGCGCATACCGGGCCAGGGTTGCTACCCATTCCAGGCGTTGATCTTCCACATGTGACAGATCTCCGGCGTATTTTACGAGGCGAGCAGGTGGAGGGCCAGCGCGTCGTACTTATCGATGAAACCGAATCACCTGGTATGGCTTCGGTAGCAGAATTGCTGGCCTCGCAGGGTAACAACGTTGAGATCATCTCAGAGGACTGGTACATAGGTCGCGACCTTGTCGCCACACATGAAATGGTGTTGTGGATGCAGAGGGTTCTCGCCCTCGGCGTCAACATGTCTCCACACACGAGTGTAGTTCGTATCGAGCCAGGCCAGATCATCGTCACCGACCGTTTCGCGGAAGGCGAGCGAGCCATTCCCGCCGATACGGTGGTACTGGCTACCTATGATCGTCCGGCTCAAGAACTCTATTACGCGCTGAAGGGCCGCATTCCCCGTCTTTTTCGAGCAGGAGATTGTGTCGCGCCCAGGCGTATCGAGCAGGCTATCGAGGAAGGCAGACTAGCAGGGGAACAGTGCTAAATGGCAGGTCAATATCAATACTTATTCACTCCTATTCGTGTTGGCACGACCGTTATTCCGAATCGCATCGTCTTCGCGGCGCACCTGACTAACCTTGCGGAAGATAACCTGCCGGGGCCGCGTCTCACCGCTTACTACGCTGAACGAGCTAGAGGTGGTTGCGGACTGATTATCACCGAGGAGCAATCGGTACACCCGAGCGACTGGGCCTATCAGAAGCTTATTCACGGCTACGACTCGCATGTTATTCCCTACTATCGCCGTATGACGCGCGCCGTACATGAACACGGCACCCGCATGTTTGCCCAGATCAATCACAATGGCATGCAGGCGAGCAGCATCTATTCGCGCCGCCCGGTGCCTGGCCCCTCGCCAATGGTTGACCCCATTCATCGCGAAATGTGCAAAGAGCTTGAGCCAGAGGAGATCGCCGAAATTGTGAAAGGCTACGCGCTGGTAGCTCGTCACGTGCGCGAGGGTGGTTTCGATGGAGCCGAGCTGCAATCCTCTCATAGTTCGCTCATGCGTCAGTTCTTTTCGCCCTACTTCAACCGCCGTACCGATTCCTACGGAGGCTCGCTCGAAAATCGCATGCGCTTTGCTCTGGAAGTCATTTCTGCTGTGCGCGCCGAAATTGGCCGCGACTTTACGCTCGGCATCCGTCTCTGCGGCGACGAACTGATTCCCGCCGGGCTGACGCTCGACGACGTGCGCGAAATCGCCCGCCGTCTGGAAGCAACAGGGCAGCTCGACTTCATCAACACTAGCATCGGCGAATTTCACAACCTCTACATGGTCGAAGGATCTATGCATACCGCACCCGGCTACCAGCTTTTTATCTCCGCCGGAATCCGCGAGGTCGTCCAGTTGCCCGTCTTCTGCACTGGCCGCATCAAAGACCCGGTGCAGGCTGAACGCATCCTGCGCGAAGGACTGGCGGATATGGTTGACGTTGTGCGCGGCCAGATCTGCGACCCCCATTTTACCCGCAAGGCACGCGAGGGCCGCACTGAAGCCATTCGCCTCTGCATCTCCTGCAACCAGTACTGCATCGGTCGCATGGGCCTCAACCTCACACTGGGCTGCATTCAAACGCCCGCCACCGGCAACGAATTGATCTATCCACCGATCCCACCTACAACTATACGCAAGCGCAAACCAACCGTCATGGTCGTTGGTGGCGGCCCCGGCGGGATGCAGGCCGCGAAAGTGGCGGCACTACAGGGTTATAGTGTCAGGCTATATGAAAAACAACAGGAACTTGGTGGACAGATCAATCTCATCGTGAAGGTGCCAGGACGTGTCGAATTTGGTGATGCCTCGCGCAATCTGCAACACGCCATCATCGAGGCCGGAGTCGAGATACACACCGGAGTCGAGGTGACGCCTGAGTTGATCGAGCAAGAGCAGCCGGATATCGTCATTCTCGCCACCGGTTCGCTTCCTACGCTGCCACCCGTTCCTGGCGCTGAATTACCGCATGTCGCCAACGTCTGGCAGGTTCTTTTAGGAGAAAAGACTGCGCGGCCCGGTGATAATGTGCTGGTCTACGATCAGGTCGGCTTTCACCAGGCTACCAGCGTCGCCGAATTGCTCGCCGAGCGCGGCTGCTCCGTCGAAGTGGTGACGCCTCAATTCTACGTCGGTGGAGACCTCGGCATCACCCTCGACCTGGAACTCTGGTATCGCCGCGCCCTCGCTAAAAATATGCGCCTGACCCCCAACTATTTTCTCGCCGGTCTATCTCCCAATGGCGCAACCATCATCAACAATTATACGGGTCTGCCACGTCAGTTAGAAAATATCGCGCTGGCCGTTCTCGTCGCGCCCCAAACCGCAAACGACAACCTCTATCATGCTCTGAAAGGGAAAGTGAAGGCTTTGTATCGGGTTGGCGATTGCGTCGCGCCACGACGAGTCGAACACGCCATCCTGGATGGAGAGCGCGTCGCGAGAAGTTTGACAATGGAGGGTCAGGTTGCTTTATTCCCCATTACCAGAGGTGTCTAATCGGGCGTTCGGAAATATTTCCTGCAATTCCCAACTGTTGCCATCTGGATCACGAAAGTAGGCGTACTTAACGCCGCCCATATCATCAACTTCGCTCACTTCTACGCCCCGGCTGACAAGGGATTCGCGGGCCTGATGTATATCACTCACAACCAGGTGTAGGCCTTTGATTGCTCCCGGCTGCATTGCGGAAATTTCACCCATGCCTGTCCCGATAACTATCGAACAGGCCGACCCTGGGGGTGTAAGCTGGACTATTCTCATTCCGTTCCCTGGCTGTACATCATGATCCAGGTGAAATCCAACTTTTTCAACATAAAAAGTCTTTGCGCGGTCAACATCAGAAACTGGTAATGGCACCAGTTCAAGTTTCATCTCCATCATTTTTTCCACTCCTGTCTATTCGTAACAATAACATACTCATCGTCAGATGAAACTGATTCCAGAGAAAGAAAAAAACGCTTGCGCATTGAATAAGCCCCAGAATAGCAATCAGCACCGCTCCGCGCTTGCACCACGTTCCAATCTTGCTCTTGCTTATCAATTCCAGGAGAGAACTGTTCATGAGTAATATCCTTTTTATATCAGGTCAGAGGCCGTTGAAATTCGGCGGCTTCAGAAAAGGTTGGTAAGATTACATCATCATACTTATACCATACCTGAAGTATACGGGAATACTCATGAACGGCGCACAAACTTCTCTATATAAATGGCAACGCCACCACCAATGGCGGATCAGTCAACAGAGGTGGATGCAGGGTGATATCTGCTTCCCCGCTCATCTGTCCATTACAAACCCGCACCGGTCCCTGGCTCATACCTACCAGCACGCCATCTCCAGGGACAAGGTAATTAAAGGGATCGCTGTAGGTACTGAAAGCAGCACAAAGCACATAGTACATGCCGTCAGGAATCCCGGTGATCAGATATGGACCCGGCTTCGTGAGACGCGTACAACGGACAGGGCGACCTTGAGGAATAGGCCGGGTGAAAAGGCCAACGTGAATGTTACCTCGAAACGTCTCTGGACCATACACTGTTCCTATTAAACAGCCGGTTAACGATGCTTCATAAAAGGGGGAAGTAACATCAGGGATTTCCCTGGAAGGGAACACTAGAGATTCGGCCATCTGACGCAACTGGCGCGGCGGCTGCCCCACAAGCTGTGTAAAGCGTGTCGTAAACGAGCCGAGACTGGAATATCCTACCTCGAAACACACATCCGTCACGCTTAGCGATGTCGTCAGCAATAACTTTTTTGCCTCATCCAGGCGCAGGGCCGAGAGAAATTCGTAGGGGGGAACTCCAATCAGGCGCGAGAAAATGCGGCAAAAGTGATATGGACTGAGATAGGCGATATCCGCCATCTCCTGCAAAGTCAGTGGTTCGTGCAGCCGCTTTCGCATTTCCAGAATGACCCGCTCGACTGCCTCGCGGTGCGAGCGTTCCGTTTCGGTAAACTCGTGTTTAACCAGGTATTGCGCTACTTGCATGGCATTCCCCCCGTATTTTTTATTCCACCACCGTTTAGCGCCTACGCTCTATGCTTTCCAGGTCTTACTCAAAACGCGCAACCAGTTTTCATATGCGATTTTGCGCAGCGCCACTTCGTCATATCCATGTATTCTTAGCGCGTCCAACAATTTCGGTAATCCGCTCGCGTCCTGAATTTTCTGCGGGATAGTCGTGCCATCGAAATCGGAGCCAATTGCCACTCCATCAATCGTCACGTGTTCTACGAGATAATCGATATGGCGCACCAGCAACTCTAAAGGGACATTGGTATCCCGTTCGGCATCCTCACGCAAATCGTACACGGCGAAATTCAGGCCAACGACTCCTCCCGACTCCCCAATAGCATCCAGTTGTTTATCTGTGAGATTGCGCGTTGAAGGACAGATCGCATGTACATTCGAGTGTGTTGCAACCAGTGGAGCTTCTGATAAAGCTGCCACATCCCAGAAACCGCGTTCATTCAAATGTGACAGGTCAAGCATAATCCCCAACGAATTGCAGGCCTTCACCAGCTCGCGCCCGGCTTCGGTCAGGCCTGGGCCAGTATCAGGAGAACTGGGAAATTTGAAAGGCACACCACATGCAAACGCATTCGGTCGGCTCCAAACAATACCGAGCGAGCGCAACCCGGCCTGATAAAAGACCTCAAGGGCGTTCAGATCGGTATCGATAGCCTCTGCTCCCTCGAAATGCAGGATCGCGGAGTGAACGTGCTGCTGGATGTTGCGTTCCAGTTCACTGATACCACGCACTACTTGAAGCTGTCCTTTCGACTCCCGTTCCAGCCGAAATAGCAAGGCCATCATTGCCATCGTCGTCTGCTGCGCGTATGCCAGATCAACTGCCGACTCCATCGGTATTTCATAGCCGCGCTCCGTCCGTACCACCTGCATCCGGTTCGGGCTGCCATCAGCGCAACAGGACGGCACAAATATAGCGAAAAACCCTCCCGCCAGCCCTCCTTCACGCGCGCGAGGCAGATCAATATGCCCAAACTCGCTTCGTTCAAAAAAACCGCGCCCGTGTCCTCGTTCAGGCATGTACAGGCTGAGCAGGGTATCATGGTGTCCAACAATTACAGGTATGCTATCAGCAGTGGTCATGTTGTTCCTCTATGCTTCAATGAGACTATATTAAAGAACAGTATACCAGACGCATGTTCTTTTGAGAAAATATCGCAAGGAGGCGTTTATGAGTAATTTTACCGGAAAAGCGGTTCTCGTCACGGGTGCGGGAGCAGGAATCGGCTATGCACTCTGCCAGGCTTTCGCCAATGCGGGTGCTATCGTAGCGCTGAACGACATTGATCCCGCGCTCTGTCAAAAAGCTGCCCAACAAATCAACGAGAGCCTGGGAGCCGATCAAGTTCACCCGTATCCAGGTGACGTTGCTAATGTAGAAGCTGTGCGCTCCATGTTCTCAAATTTCACGAATACCGCAGGCCGCCTCGATATCGCGATTGCCAATGCTGGCGTCACCCACTACGGCGCATTCCTGACCTATACGCAAGAAGACTTCGACCGCCTGATGGGCGTGAATCTGCGGGGTAGTTTCTTTACCGCACAGACCGCTGCACATATCATGATCGAGCGACAGATTCCTGGGCGCATTCTCTTGATGTCCTCAGTGACCGGAGTTCAGGCCTATCCGAATCTCGGATGCTACGGCATCACCAAAGCAGGCATCCGCATGATGGCAAAGACCATCGCCCTCGAAGTAGCCCGCTATGGCATTACTGCCAACGCCATCTGCCCCGGCGCAACTCTCACTGAACGCACATTGCATGATGATCCACACTATGAAGAAAACTGGAGCCACATGACACCAACCGGGCGTGTCGGATACGTGGAAGATATCGTGGCCGCCGCCTTCTATCTCGCCTCACCTGAAGCGCGTCAGGTGACAGGCCAGACACTCATCGTTGACGGCGGGTGGACACTGCAAAGCCCTTTGACAGAATAAATGTTTATTTGTAGGAACGTGATTTCTCGCATCCGCCGGGTTCTCCGCTCCTTTGGTGAAGAGCTTTCTCCCAGGCATCGAGCGAGATACATCGGCTGTTGCCGCAGGCTTGACTTTGCCTCACAGGAATGGAAAGGTTCAATACACTCTGACTTGAGAGGATGATGAGTTACGATGCTTTTTTCACCTTCTCCAGCCATGCGCGCATATCTGGCTCGTGCTCCTGGTGGAAATGAGCGAAGAACATGCTGCCGCTGACCTGCTCCTCCTCCAGCCCGAGGATGCGCCGCAGATTCTGAAGCTCCTCCTCAGAAAAGGCATCGAGGGTCTCGACCAGTTGCTGGAAGACTTCCCGCGAATCGCTGAGGACATCTGCCAAAGAACGATTGCGATTGGCCTCGTAAATCCAGGCATTGATTTCATCGTCTTCCCGCAGTTCTGGCGGCCAGGGCGGTGAAAAGTCTGGTTCATGCCTCAGAAGGGCCTGGAAGCGCAGAACCGACCGGCGACGCCAGCCAGTTAAATGAGCTACGATATCCTTGATCGACCAGCCACCAGCGACTTCTGGCTGCGTCATATGAGCCTCCCCAATCTCGTCGAGCAAGGCTTCCCAGGCCGCCTGTTCATTGCGCAATTCAGTGAGAAGTTGCGTTTTGCTGAGAGAATTTCCCATGTTGCTTTCCTTTCAATTGGGGCCATGTGTGCCCCTTTCCCTACAGAGTAGCACAAATGGACAGGCCTTTGTAGGGACGTGATTTATCGCGTCCAACTGTCCTAAAATAGCATGAGAAGCTGGGCACGATAAAACACGTCCTTTTGTCCTAAAACAGCATGAGAAGCTGGACGCGATAAATCACGCCCTACAAAACCGAAAATGTACCATTCTCTCCCTATCAGGTGATATAGTAATAGCAATTCAACAATGTAGAGGCAAGATATGACTGAACTGTGGGCCGTTCTCCAGCACAGCGAGGACGTCCTTGAAGAACACTCAGGTGAACTGATAGCTGAACTCGTAGAAATGGCGCAACGGCAGCCAGAGAAGGCACAAGTTCGCGCTCTCCTGCTTCAAGCACCTGACACTCCTTTACCTGATACGGCGCTACTTAGCAGGCTGAATGTAAGCTCTCTTTACGTGCTAGAACACCCACAGCTCAGCCATTACCTGACAGAAGCCTATGTCAGTGCCTTATCCTGGCTTATCAAACAAGGCAAGCCCGCCCTCGTCGCTACCAGTGCGACAGCGAACGGGCGCGACTTCATGCCTCGTCTGGCCGCACGTCTCCGTCTGCCTTTTGTCCCCGCCTGCCTGAGTATCGACCTGCATGATGATGCGCTTTACACTATGCGCGCTATCTACGATGGACGAGCCTATATGCATGCACTCACAGAACTACACCGGCGTACCGCGCTGGCAACTCTGCTTCCAGGTGTGCGAGGCAATCCGGTTTTGGCTCCGGACAATACAACAACGCTGCCAGAATTGGAAATTACCCGTTTCACAGCAGAAATTTCAGATATGCATGAAGGCCGCATTACACGAGTAGCCTTGCAAGCGCCCTCGCCTGAAGAAGTCGAATTGGAAGAGGCTGAGCGCATCGTGGCGGGTGGGCGCGGCGTGGGACGCGAAGGATTTAGCACTATCGCCTCGTTCGCTCGTCTGCTAGGAGCAGCTGTAGGCGCAACCCGTGTCGCAACTGATCGAGGCTGGGTTGAGCATGTCCGCCAGATCGGCGCAACCGGAAAAAGTGTCCAACCCAAACTCTACATCGCCTGCGGTATCTCGGGCGCGCCTCAACATACAAGTGGTATGCGTGAAGCTCAGACCGTTGTTGCTATTAATCCTGACCGAACTGCGCCCATTTTTGCTCTGGCCGATTTGGGATTGCTCGGTGATGCCAATAAGATATTACCGCTGGCTGCTGAATTGATTCGGAAGAAGAACGTGTAGGGGCGCAATCAATTGGCTCACACATTAAAGTAGACAATCTACGCTGAATATGGCAGACTATAGATAACAACAGGTATAAACAGCCCTCTAAGGATAGACCTCATGCAGACAACCGCATTCACCAGCCGTCGCTTGCTGTTTTTCACGCTCTACTTTACCTATATCGCAGTGGGCATCATTGGTATTCTCCCAGGTCCCACACTGCCTTTATTGGCAAGCCATACCGGCATTGCGCTGGATGCAGCCGGTTGGATCTTTACAGGGGCTGCATTCGGCTTTGCTTGTGGAGTAATGCTGGCTGGGATGCTTTCGCGTCGCTTTGCGCCCAAATATATTGTCATGAGCGGGCTATTCCTCATGGGCCTCACTGCGCTGATTACGCCCATCACTCACTCCTTTCCGGTTCTGCTCACAACACAATTTGTTGCGGGGGTCGGCTTCGGGTTTCTGGATGTCAGCATCAATTTGCTCGTCACCTACAGCTTTCATGATACGTTAGGAGAGACGCTTAACAACCTGCATAGTTCGTATTGCATAGGCGCGCTGCTCGGGCCATTGCTGCTCTCGCTTGTCCTCACAGTTCTACATAATGCTACCTGGGCCTACGTCATTGGTACATTCATCGCCATTGGTTGCATTCTTTCATTAGTGCGGCAACAACCTCCAACAACCATTCCAGATAGAGCGAGGGCGTCCTCTCAGACATCGCCTACCTATTCACAAAGCATCCTGCGCCAGCCTTTGCTCTGGTTCATGGCGCTGCAATTTTTCTTCTATGTCGCGGCGGAAGTGGGTTTCAGCTCCTGGATCGTAACAGCTATCAGCCAGAGCGCAGTGATATCGCTGGCAGTAGCCGCGCCTGTTGCGACAGCTTTCTGGACAGGACAGACAGCTGGTCGCCTGCTCGGCGCACAGATTATTAAACGCGGTATCTTTACAGAACAGCGTCTGGTTTATCTCTGCATCTTTGGCGGCGGACTAAGCGGGCTATTGATCGCTTCCTTTCCCAGCCAGCTTATCATCAGTTTCATAGGCAGCGCCATCTTTGGGCTGTGTACCGGACCGCTCTTTCCAAGCCTGATGGCTATCGCCTCGCGCTGGTTTGTTCACGCGCTCGGGGCCGTTTCCAGCGTATTGCTCATCTGTTGCGGCCTCTCAGGCATGATCTTTCCCGCTTTCATGGGCATGCTCATCCCCACGCTCGGCATTTCATGGGTGATTGCCATTCCCGCCCTGGCCTGCCTGGGTGTCGCGCCGCCTTTCTGGCTGGCGCTGCGCAAACAGCAGCATACATTGCAATTGCAAGATCAGGAACATACAATAGAAGAGCAACATCGCCTGACAAACACACTACAATAGAAGAGGTTTGCCAAATGAAAGCAGTACAATTCGCCAACTACGGCGGGCCAGAGGTTTTGCAGGTGCAGGAAGTGCCGAACCCCACTCCTGGCCCCGATGATGTTCTGATTCAGGTGAAAGCCACCACAGTCAACCATCTTGACCTGTTCCAGCGCGACGGGAGCCGCCCCGTCGGCAAATTGCCATTCACACCCGGTCTCGAAGCCGCCGGAGTTGTTCTCCAGGATGCTCACGGCTTTCATCGAGGTGATCGCGTGTTGACCACGCGCGCCGTCTCGGCTAAGGGCGGAGGTGGCTATGCCAGTATAATTGCCGCTCCCGCCTCCGATCTCGTGCGCATCCCCGATAACGTCTCATTCGAGGAAGCCGCAGCGGCGGGCCTGACCTCGTCGACTGCCTGGGGCGCACTCTTTGACGTTGGACACCTGCAAGAGGGCGAGCGCGTTCTGATCTGGGCAGGCTCTAGTGGCCTGGGCAGTATCGCTATCCAGATCGCTAAACATTTCGGATGCTGGGTCGCCACTACCACCAGCAGCAAACAGAAAGCCGCCGAACTGCAACGCCTGGGAGCCGATATGGTCATCAACACCAGAGAACAGCGTGTTGGGCATACTTTGCGCGAGGCTGGCGGCGTAAACCTCGTTATCGAACTCGTCAGTACCACACTTCAAGAGAGTATTGATGCCTGCGTACCGCATGGTCGCGTCGTCCTGATCGGCAATCTTGGTGGTCAGCAGGCCACTGTGGATACACAATCCTGGCGGCTCAAAGAGGTCAATGTCTACGGAGGCGGTGTGCGGCATGCTTCGCCAAAGGATGAGCAGCGCGTTCTAGAGCTTGTCGCTCAGAAAGCTGTTACACCGGTCATCGCCAAAACTATGCCTGTTGAGCAAGCGGCAGAGGCCCATCGATTGGTAGACAAGGGCGAATTACTGGGCAAAATTGTGCTGGTACATGGATGAACATTGACAAAATAATGTGGCAAGGATGTTGTAGGGACGCGATTCATCGCGTCCACTTGCCTCGGCACCCATCCCAGGCTGGACGCGATGAATCGCGTCCCTACAGGTTCAATGAACCAGCGATGCAGAAAATGAGCGATCTATGAATAAGGTCTATCGGATTCGCTCCGATTACCAGACACAATATCCCTATCCAATCACCATGCGGGCTGGCGACCAGATAGAGGTCAGCGATAAGCAAGATCTCTGGGACAACCGGCCCGAATGGGTCTGGGTCTGGTGTACCAACCGGCAGGGAAAGAGCGGCTGGGTTCCCAAAGAGTATATTGCGCAACACGGTGATATGGGAATCGCGCTCCGTGATTATGCAGCTACCGAGCTTTCAGTACAGGCAGGTGAAGAGGTCACAGTTGAACAGGAAGAAAGTGGGTGGGCATGGTGTACGAACAGGCAGGGACAAAGCGGCTGGGTTCCTTTAACGCATATTCAACCACGAGGTGAACTATGAACACACCCACCTACCGCACACAAATTCCGTTATTCGACGAATTGCGTGGAGAGCGCGTACTCGTGCGACCATATCGCGAGGATGATGCGCAGGCGCTTTTTGAGGCCATCAACGAAGCACGCGAGCATATTCGTCCCTGGATGCCCTGGGCTGATACCCATCAAACAGTCGAAGAAACCCGCGACTGGATTATTCATCAGATGGCAAACTGGCTCCTGCGTGAAGATACGACACTGGGCATGTGGGACATCCAGACTCAGCGCTATCTAGGAGGAACAGGCTTGCACCCACGCGACTGGGATACCCGCTACTTTGAAATCGGCTACTGGATACGCCCCTCTGCCGAGGGGCATGGGTATGTCACCGAAGCAGCGCGCCTGCTTACAGATTATGCCTTTGAAAGTTTGAAAGCTAACCGGGTCGAGATTCGCTGCGACGAAAGAAATGTGCGCAGTGCAGCCATTCCGCAGCGACTCGGCTTTACGTTGGAGGGACGCCTGCGCAATTTCCCTAATGCAGGCGGGATACGCAACGTTCTTATCTTTTCGCTCATCCCTGAAGACTGGCAAAAAGAAAGTCGGCAAGGAACAGCATGAAACAGCAATTTGATGCTATTGTCGTAGGCGCAGGCCCGGCGGGCAGCACTGCTGCTCTGGCGATGGCCCGCGCCGGACTACAGGTCGCTTTGATAGAGCGAGGCGAATATCCAGGGGCTAAAAACGTCTCCGGCGCGGCGCTCTATGCCCCAAACCTGCTCGCCGAATTGCTGCCCAATTTCTGGGAAGAAGCCCCCGTCGAGCGTTATCTGACTCGCCGGGTGATTACTTTCCTCAGCCAGGACTCCGCGCTCTCAGTCGATTTTCGCACGCAGCATTTTGCCGAGCCTCCCTACAACGGCTTCACTATTCTCCGTCCAAAGTTTGATCGCTGGCTTGCCTGCAAGGCCGAGGAAGCGGGAGCGCTGCTCATCACCTCAACCGTCGTCGATGACCTGATCTACGACGGGAAACAGGTTGTAGGCGTGCGTTGCCGACGCGAAAATGGTGATCTCTATGCTCCCGTCGTGATTGCCGCCGATGGAGCAAACTCCTTTCTCGCCAAAAAGGCCGGATTGCAGCACGAGTTCAAGGCCAGCGAAATGACGTTAGGCGTCAAGGAAGTATTGCGCCTGGATGCTCATACTATCGAGGAGCGCTTCAACCTGAACAATAGTGATGAGGGCATGACCAACGAGTATATCGGCTTCGCGACCGGCGACGTGAAAGGAGGAGCTTTCCTCTACACCAACCGCGAAACGCTTTCTCTAGGCGTTGTGGTGCAAATTGCCTCGCTGGCCGAGAAACGGGCCAGAGCTTATGAATTGCTCGACCAGTTCAAGCAGCACCCGGCAGTAGCGCCGTTGGTGAAAGATACCGTTTCGCTTGAATACTCCGCTCATATCATTCCAGAAGGCGGCTGGGCCATGCTCCCGCGTCTCTCGAGTGGTGGCTTACTGGTCGTCGGTGACGCGGCGGGTTTCGTCTTCGCGGCAGGTCTCTTCCTTGAGGGGATGAACTTTGCCATAGCTTCGGGACTGGCCGCCGCCGCAACGGTCAAAGAGGCGCACGACGAGCAGGATTACTCAGCGTTGAGCCTTTCGCGCTATCGCCAGCGCCTGGACAAAAGCTTCGTGCTGCAAGACCTGAAGCGTTTCCGGCACACGCCCGAATTCGTCAACAACCCGCGCCTGCAAAACCTGTACCCTGACCTGTTTTGCGAAGCCGCCGAAAACGTCTTTCGCTCGAATGGCACGCCTCGCCACAAGCTGGGCAAAACAATCTATGGCGTCTTTTCAAAAAAAGTATCTGTGCGAACCCTGTTGCGTGATGGCTGGCAGGCCGCTCGCGCACTCTTTTTCTAGCAGTGAGGAAAGCAACCATGCAGCCCATCGAGGAACGCCTTGATCTGGTGCGCTTCAAGATCGATAAAACGCCACATATTCGCGTTAATACGGAAGCGTGCAAGGAATGTGATACCACCGCCTGCGTCTACGTCTGCCCGGCTGGCCTCTTCGAGCTGCTAGGTGGCGAGATGCACTTCTCCTACGAACACTGCCTGGAATGCGGCACCTGCTACATCGCCTGCGACCGTAGGGCCATCGAGTGGAGTTATCCTCGCGGCGGCTGGGGCGTCAGCTTCCGCGCATCATAATTTTCTCAAAGGAATATGCCATGCAGATCGAAAAGAAACTGGAGGAAATGGGCCTCGCCCTACCCGCGCAACTGCAATCGCCCGGCGGCATGAAACTTCCCTTCGCATTTGTGAGAGTGCGAGGCAATCGTGCCTATATCGCCGGACACGGACCGCAGGCTCTTGATGGTTCTGTTGCAGGCCCACTCGGCAAAGTCGGTGCTGAAGTCACACTAGAACAGGGCTATGAATCCGCTCGACTTGTGGCACTCGCCATTCTTGGCAGTTTGAAACGCGCGCTCGGCGACCTTGACCGCGTTACTGCCTGGCTGCGCGTCTTCGGCATGGTCAACTCAGCTCCCGGCTTCAACAAACAACCGGCGGTCATCAACGGCTTCTCCGACCTGATTCTCGAACTCTACGGCCCCGAAATCGGCCAGCATGCCCGTTCGGCAGTGGGGATGGCTGAACTCCCGTTTGGCATTCCGGTCGAGATCGAGGCAGAGGTGGAGATTCGCGAAGAATGTGAAGGCTAAGGAAAAGAGGTTGACATCATTAATGCACATTCTTGTCTGCGTCAAACAAACGCCCGATAGCAGCTCCGTCTACGTCGATCCCATCACGGGACAGGTTGATTACGAGCGCTTCGTTCAGGTACTCAATCCGGCGGATGCCTGCGCTATTGAAGCTGCGGTACGCCTCAAAGAGCAACTGGGAAGTGATACTGTAGTGACAGCGTTAACGGTGGGGCCTGTCGATGCAGATGGCGCATTACGAGCAGCACTCGCAATCGGCGCGGATTCCGCCATCCGCCTCTGGCAGCCAGGAGCAGAGGACTGGGAACCAACAACCGTTGCTTCAGCGCTCGCCTCGTACATTTCCTACGAGAGAACGCCTGCGCCCGACCTCATTCTTTGTGGAGATGCTGCCATCGATTGGGCATCTGGCATCGTCGGCCCTGCCCTTGCCGAACTGCTCAAACTCCCGCAAATCACAGGCGTCACCCAGTTAGAGCTACTGCAACCTGACACTAAAAATCTTCCTCGCCTGCGCGTGGTACGCAAACTCGAGCGCGGCTACCGCGAAATCCTGGAAGCACAACCACCCTTGCTTATCACTGTCACAAGTGATCTCAACGAACCACGCTATCCCTCGCTCCCCGCCCACATGGCCGCCCTACGCGCCAGCATTCCCGTACTTGATCCAGCGGCGTTGAATCCCTCTTTCGTTTCTGAAACGGCTGGTGAAACGCACATCCTGGAAACGCACATCCCGCGTCCACGCCCAAAACGCATCATTGCTCCCAACAGCCACCATAGCGCCTTTAAACGTATCGGCGAAATTGTTTCCGGCGGCGCAACCGGTCGCCAGACCCGCCTCTTCGAGGGAACACCCGAGGAACTGGCTCAGGTTTTAGTAAACTTTTTACAGGACAAAGGATTTTTATCGGAAAGTTAGAAAAGGTATGAACACACCAAAAAATGATGTTGTGTACCTGAGAGAGGGTATTTATGAATGGCCGCTCCAATTAGCTGAGTCGCTTCTAGCTAATCCCGTTTCCTGGGGACCACCTACATATGTATTGGGATTTGGCTATATAGAAGAGGAAAAAAATGCTCCTGATCAATTTGACAACTTCTATCAACTTGCTACCTGCGTCAACGGCTATGAACGCCATCCAGACAACTACAGCAAGTTTGTTGATAGTATCAGTGACGAAGTGAAGGCAGGTCACTCACTCGAAAAATTTTCTACGCAAGACTTGCTAGACGCGGTCTTCATTGTTTGCCGCCAGGAGCGCTTTTGCGACGGTTTAATTCGATCCTATGAGCCTGCTTTACGCGCGATGGTGCAAGAGGTGGTGCGGCGAGTGCATTCAGATACCCCACCGATTTTTCTTGCATCAAAAGAACCTGGAAAACGTGCATAAAAGAAACGCCTGATTCAATGCATTCAGGCGTTTCTTTATTCTGCTAGCTTCTTAAGGTTGCACAGTCGCACTCAAATCCTTGCGGATGAACAGCACCATATCATATGCGCCATGCGTATCGCCGATAGCGCTGCGGTTCCACCACCAGTTCCAGATGTGTTGCGCGGCAAGCCCTGGATTGAATTTCGCATTCGGCGGCGGGAAATCCCCATAGGAGAGCCAGAGCAGCGGGCCAACGCCGCCGAGATCAGATGGCTTGTATCCTTCGTCCCACCAGGAACGCATGTGATACTGGTGATAGGCATAAGGTCCGTTATTGTTTTGCCCGCCGTAGGTCAGTTCTGCTTGATAGGGATTATCTCCACCCGCTATAATCACGGGCAAATTCTGCGGCCAGTTCGGACACCCGGTCGGGTAGTCGAAGCAGACATTGGGATAATCGCGCACGTACCATGCAAACGGCCATGTTGCATCAGAGGTCAGGGCAATCGGCATCTGGTGATGCCCGCCGTAAAATTTCTGGTCAAGTGCATCGACCTTCGCCATGACAATGTTCACGTCAGTGGTGGTCTGCACGTAAACCATCATCTCGTGCGGCCCATCTGCCGGGTGTACGTATACTACTTCGTACATGTTATGCAATGTCGGTATGAGCAGCAGCAGCGCCGCCAGCACACCCAATATCGCTGCACTTCCCGAAAGCACACCCACACGACGCGTCTTATATGCCGCAACCGGAGCGGCTTTGCAGTCAGTGGTAGCTATCTCTCCAGCCTCAACCTTCTCGCGCTTCGCGAACAGTCCTTTCGCAAAGTTTACAGCCGTCACCACCAGTGGCTCCAGGCCAATTGCCGCCAGGATCATCATCGGCATGGTGATATGAATCATCAGCCAGGGCATCTTCTCGGCGGCCCAGGAGTAGATGAAGAAATTGCCCACAAACCAGTAGGCCATAAACAGCCTGAAGCGGGTCGGTCGAACGAGGCAGCGAATAACGCCGACTATGCCAAACACGATGCCAATCTGTTCATACAATGGAATCAGCATCAGGTAGTAGTACCAGGGCTGGTTGCCACGCGCCACCTGCTGCTGCTGAATCCAGTAGTAGATGCCCTGCCAGATGCCATCACCAATACCATTGGCGACATTCGTGAACAACACGGTGAACAGCACCAGAAAGATGGCCCAGCCACATAGCAATGCAAAGAACCAGTGCGTCCAGGGCATGGTGAGAATGGCATCCAGCACCGGTTGCCGCTCTGGATCAATCTGTTTCGCGAGTCCTCTCCGACCTGGAGCGGGTAGATTGCCCTTCATCTCGCGATAGAGAATAGAAAGGACGTAGATGCCCAGCGCAATACCGACCCAGGGAACAATCTCTACGGTAATCGTCTTTAAAGTGGTCACAAATTGATCGGCCTGCACGGTTGGCTGACCATTTGGATCGGGCAGAATGATCCGAGAGAGCTGTGATATAAAACTCAGCAACAATTTGCCGCTTATCCCGGCAATGACGAAGTAGATCAGTAGCAAGACCGGCGCGAACGTCTTTGGCACGAACGCTGAAGCGTTAGTAAGGCGAGCGCGTAAAGGTAGACGCAGACCTATTTCCCATACAATCAATGCGCCCAGGAAACCGCCGAAAACCAGTATCTCTAAGAAAATCGCCTCTTTCGTCGCATACGCCAGGGCAAACCCGGCGGCTGAAATCACCAGCCAGCGCATCTTGCGGTCGCGCATATAGCGCCCGGCAGCTACAATCCAGAGCAGCGTGAAGCAGGCAAAGTAGATGTCCTCACGGGCGAAGCGCGAGAAGTAGACCATGCTCGGCGATACGGCCAGCAGAAAACTCGCCAGCCACGCGCCCCATTTCCCCAGGTAATCGCGCAAGAAGTAAGGTAGTCCGACAATTACCGTACCCAGAGTCGCGGCGGCGATACGTACCGTCGTCGTATTTACCCCGTTATCGGGCGCTCCCAGGAGTTGCGAAACTTTGTAGACCAGCGCGATGGCGTGAAACTGGAACGGGCCATGCAGCAGCGGATTATAGGTATAGCAGGCATAGGTAGGGTCTTGCGGCGGTGGGCTGATACACCACCACCAGTGTTCGATGTTTTGCATCAGTTGCAGGGAGTAATAAGCATGCAGGCTCTCATCATGATGCAGAGGCTTATCACCCAGGCCCCAGAAACGCAAAATCGCACCCAACAGAATCGTTCCCCAGAAAGGCAGCCACCGGATCAATTGCTCGCGTGAAGGCGGCCTGAAGTGAAACCGCTTGCGGCCTATTTCGTCCTGCCCCTCATCCGCTTCAGCAGGATAATCAGCTACAACTACTGAACCTCTCTGTTCCTGTACATCCTCATCCAGCGAACTTTCATCCACTCGCTGCTCTTCTATTTCCGTGCCGCTCTCATCTCGTGCTGGCAAAAGAACGCCATCTTCACCATGTAGCGGCGTGGTTTCGTAACTCTTCAAAGTATACTCCTCTTCGCTTGCTCCTCCCTGCGCGGCGGAAGGAACTCATCTCCTGAATTTTCCCTACGACCCCTGCGGCACTTTATAGATAGTCACCCCATCTTTAGAATAGACGACCTGCATAAACGACTTGAACCGCTGAAGATTGATTCCCGGATAGGTAATCTGCTCCAGATAGCCGACATAAAGATACTGCGCATTATAATGGTTCATCAAACCTAACACAGTTCTCGGGTCATTCGACGTATAAATCAACTTGATGGCCGCGCCCCGGCTGTAGAAATCATCTGCGTTATTCCCTCGGTTAAGCCAGTTGACGCGCCACTGGTACTCATGCCCCAACCAACCCATAAGCGTCGGCAGGCCAGTAAATGCTGAGACACGGCCATAATCGCTATAATCCCCACCATCTGCTGCATACGCCTCCACAATCACCGGGTCGCCGGTGATGTGACTATTGATCCAGCGAATCGCCGCATAATCTCCTGGCTGATATGACTGGAGATAGTCCATACCATCCAGGCTGTTAGTACGGAACTGAAAATCGTTGCTGCGCTGGTAAGTGCCCACGATGGGATACACCATCCCGGCCAGCAGCAACAGGCTAAAGCATATCGCCCACAATGCCTGACCGCCGCGTCTCACCCACAATTGCAGCCCTGAGAAATCCAACCGGATCTGAGCTACCTCTACAATATAGTACAGCCCCGCGCCACACGTAATCGAAAGCAGCGCCCAGGCCTGAAAGTAAAACTTGAAAACGGTGTTCATGCGCGGGTAACTATCCGCGAAGACATCACGCAGGTATACCACCTCCGTCATTGCGACCAGGAAGAAAGCCAGCGTTCCCAGCATCAACACGAACGCTCGAGGGCGATCTTGCAGATGATATAGCGCCATTTCCGCTCCCAGTGCTGTGATTATGCCAGAAACCACAAACCACAGGCTATTTTTGAGCAACAGGAGCGCCAGCAGCGCTACGACAATCACTGCCACCTGATAAAGCATACGCCAGTTTGTGCCCCCTGGACGCGCAAAGAGCCTTTCAACACGCGCAGGTGGTTCATTCATATTCGATGAACCGCTACTACTGACAGGCTTTGGTTGTGCCCCGGTTACAGAAATGCGCGTTCCCGTCGAGCCAGCTACTGAGGAACTGCTACCAACACTCACCGTCTCCCATTCGGCATCCTCTTCCTGCTCCACATCCTCGGAACTGGACGCGCTTACTGCCACAAGCTCAGGCTCATCTCCAGGCGTTACGCTAGCCACAGGAGCCGGACGTTCGCGCAGAAAATGCACAATTAACAGCGTGACAAAGATAAACATAAAGGTGCCGTAGATTAACATTTCATTCTGAATGGCCGAGCGATTCGCCGCGTCCACAATGCCTATGCCTTGAGACGGAGAGATAAAATTGAGATAAAAAGGCATATAGAGGAAAAACGAGAGAGCGGTCAGCGCGGCGCAGACGGTGAACACATCCAACACCAGCAGCCAGTTAAAGCCTTTATACGTCATCCATTGCTGTAAAATGATACAGAGCAGCGTCAGCCCCAGGTAAGTGGGGAAATCCCAGCCGTTCATGGTAAAGAGGCCACCAAGCGCTATCGCCGTAAAGAACAGGTTGAGCGGCAGTCGCAAACCATGCCCAAATATCCCAAGCCCTTTCACGCTCTCAGGGTCTTCATCGTTGCGCTCGAGGAAAAAATTGAAGGCAAGCGCGATGGCCAGAATCGTAAAGGCCAGCGTCAAAACGTGCGCGTGAAAGCAGGACAGCAAAAAGCTGAACGCGGGAAACTCGTTGATCGTATTGGTGACAACCCGCGTCACATTAAACCAGTAAAATGGCGGCAGATCGCCATGCTGTTGCCACCACTGCTGCGTTGAGGCGAGATTACCCAGTACCAGCCCCATCAACATGGTCAGAAAACCATAGATCATTGCCCCGCGCATTAAAGGGACAGGCGCTTGATTTTCCTCTGTACTCGCGCTCCGTTTCTTGCCTAAAAAGCCCCTGCGCGTGCTTGCAGTATTTGCTGCTCTAAATCGACCGCGATACGAGCGCGCCCAGGCGACGATATTGCAGGTAACACCGAAAAGGTTTACTGCCGTCAGGCCAAAGAACGTACATATCCCTGTATTAAAAGCAATTGATGGACTCTGACCGATCAACTTTGCCAGCAGCGCGATAGTATAGTGCGCGTAATAGTAGTAGTTGATGGGATAGCCCGAGAGCCACATATCGTTGGGCGGAAAATGTGCGCTGCGCATGATCGCCGATAGGAAGCCCTCGTCCATGAACATTTCAAATGATTGGATATTGGGATTGTAGGAGCGAATCCAGCCGAGCAAGAAAACCATGCCAAAAAAGACCACTTCGCAGGCAAGGATATAGGCTCGCTGCTCGCGGATCACCCGCCAGATGGAGCGATACATGCGCTGAAAGCCGATAATATTGAGCGCAAGCAAAATCAGCAGCACGCCAAGAATAAAAAGCTGGCTGAACGGCAAAATCTGAATCGTCATGAGAGGGAGCCAGACGCAGAACGCCAGCAGCGCAATACTCGTTGTCTTGGTAAAGGCCCAGCCGCGATCAGGCAGGTTTTTGAAAACCGTAAACGTGAGCGGCAAACACATCAACCCTAAAGCCTCAACCAGCGCCCACATCTCGAATAATTCAAGCATAGACTTTCTCTACAATTGCTGAATTGGTAAGAAATAAATCTGACACATTACAGTAATCTACGTTCGATAGAGCAGACATATTACGATTTGTCTCTGTATACAAACGTATAACGACCCCACTATGTTCCTTTTCCGTACCATTTATCTTATCACTTCGTAAATGGTGACACCCCCTGTACGATAGACCAGTCGCAGCGTATCCCCCACCATGCGTTCAAATTTATCCAGGCCAATCAAGGACTGTCCGGCATAGGCCTGCCGCTCCAATTCGCCCACGTAAATATAGCGCACATGATAATAATGTAGCAGAGCTATAGCCTGCTGTACATCAGGAGTTGTATACATAATAGCAATATCTGTGAGTCTATTCAATAGGGTATCGCCATAACGCTGTTCTTGTTCGTGATCGAGCCAGCCCAATACATCCGGCAGGCCCGTGTAAACAGCGACACGCCCAAACCACGTGTACGAAAGCGGCGCGGCGGCCTCCAGAATCACGGGCGAACCTGAAATATACTCGTTCATCCAGCTAATCGCCTCGGCATCTCCGGGATACCACGCACGCATAAAAGCCATTCCATCCAGTGTCGGAGTATAATTCGCGCTTTTTACCGGTGGCTGTTCCGCTATCCAGGCCTGATGGTCATTCACCCGCGAAGCTGTTCCCAGAGGGAGGAATACCGAGCAACCGGCCAGCAGCAGAGTAAAAAAAAGCGTCCAGACGCGCCTCACACCCTGTCGCATATGCTTCCAGAGATGATGTACAGCCAATGCTCCACCGATTGCCAGGAAAAACCAGACCGGTATCGAAAATTTAAAGACCGTATTCATGCGCTCAAATACTCCGCCATCCAAAAAATCGCGCACGTAGACCACTTCCATCCCCAGACTTATACTCAGCCCGAGCAGGAGTAAGAGATAGGCAACATGTACATTTGTCAGTTCCCTGATCTCACCCATGAACGTCTTTTGCACACTGCTTGCCTTCATCACCATGCTCGTAGAGCGTATATGTAACGAAAACAAGAGCAAACCGCCGAACAACATCATCAGGAGCAACGCTTTCAAACCTGCTAATGCAGCAGCAATAAACGCTATTCCACAGAACAACAGATAGCCAACCGTCCATCTCACGCTGCCACTTTTACCTATACCGTTCCCCTTGCCACTTCCTCTCACCTCGCGCCGCTTAATCAACCAGCGATATCCCTCGAAAAGCAGAAAACTCAGCGCCAGGAACAGGCCAAAGCCGAAGACCGTCAAATAGTTCCCCAGTGTGGTTCCCGTTCGCACCAGCCCAAGCCCGTTCACGTACAATTGCTGGTAGTTCGCGTAAAACGGCCAGTAGAACAGGTAGGCCAGCCCGCAGAGCAGCAGAAAACCGGTCGCACTTCTCGCATAGGCTATAATCTGCTCCCTGACCTGCATTCCCCTCGTCTGCCAAAAAATTCGCAGCAGCATTACCACGCCCAAAAGCAAGCCATACACAGGCATATCCCAGGGATTGACGCAGGCCACTGTGCCAAAGGCGAAGGCCACAAGGACATATAATATGATCTTTCCAATCCGTTGCCCTAAAGAAAACTGCTGCTCGTCATGTCTTCCGAGCAGCAGCGCAACAATCAGGCCTATCAATAAAATAGTGATCGGCATATTAATCACATGCGGGTGCAGGTCGGCAAACAAAAAGCTCCAGAACGGAAACTCGTTAATCGTAAACGGAATCACCCTGCTGGAGCGCCAGTAGTCAAAGGTGGGTATTGGCATGCGTGTCAGAAAGGCAGCAAGCTGCTCTTTCAACTGAATCAGCCCATCGAAATTCCCTACGACAGCCGCGAGATAGCCAGCCAAAAAGGCAGCCGGAAAACGCCGCGTCAGGCTATAAACGAGCGCAAACACACCACAGAAAGTTAGCGCAAACAGCGTAGGTACAGCCAGGTTAAAGGCGACGGTAGGTATAATGCCGGTCAGCTTGATAAGCGCGCCGACGAGAATATAGCCAAAATAGTAGTAGTTGATGTATCCTCCCGCAAACCAGGGATCAAACGGCGGCATGTAGGGACTGCGCAGGATGGCATTGAGAAAGGCCAGCTCCATCGGCTTCTCGCCGCCATAGTAGACGTTCCAGAGATCAGGATTGAGCATACGCACCCATACCATCGCCAGCAAAGCCAGCGTAAAAATGCCCTCCTCGACAAGCAGCAGCAGCCAATGTTCACGCAAAAACAATCCTATGGCTCGCCGTTGCCATAAAAAAAGGGCCAGCGCTATACAGCACAGCCCCATCACGACCATCACCATTGATAGATGACTGAACGCTACAATCCGTAAACAGGCCAGTATCCAGGCCCCGTATCCCAAAAAAATCAGGCCAAGCGTTTTGCTAAACAGATACCCTCGATCAGCAAGCCCACGCAATGCCAGAAAGGCCAGAGGAAAGACCAGCCAGCCCAGCACCAGTAGCGCGAGCCACCAGAAAAGGACAGGAAAATGATTGGCGAGGCTATCTGCCGGAAACTGCTGTCCAAAGGGCGGCGACTGCTGGTCATCCGTGATTTGCTGCGTACTGAGCAGAAGCGAATGCTCAGCACCAGAGAGATGCGCAGCAGGCGGTGGCAGGTTGACGCCTTGTAACAACTTTTGCAGAAGCTGAGCAGATGTGTAAGGATAGGGCGTATCGCGCACAAAGATGCGCACATGCGGGTGGTCGAAAACTGAATAACTTTCGTCCGCGTTGCTATCATCAAGCGTAATGCCAAGCAGATTCGGACGCGCCACAAATTCAGCGGCGAGATGAAACCCTAGCTGGCCGCTAAAGAGCAATTGATAATAATGAATCGTGAGTGGGTAACGCGCGGGAAGCCGGGGAATCGATTTATCCAACCGGTCGCTTGCCATTGTAATAGCATCGATGGTTGGCAACTCATTCGCAAGCTCCTGCGCCTTCTGTATGGTATCATCGCCATACAAGTCAAGCCCCGTTCCCGATTGTCCCAGCGTGTTAAAGGTTGCTGCTTGCGAGTATATTCCTGGATCGTAGCCATCTACCGCCACCGGAAGCGGGTCGTCCCATTGTTCATAGGTAAGCGTGCTTCCCGGCTTGATATGCTGATAAATCCACAGCGAAGCCTGAATGCGCGTATTCGGCTGGCTGTAGACGTTCAGCAGGGCCAGCCCTTGAAACATCGTCCCGCCAAATACCAGCCCCACTGCTGCATATGCCAGTCCCGGCATCAACCTGCGCATTACATCTGGCCTCTTCCACGTTTTCTCACCAGCAAACAGCACCAGCCAGACCAGCGCGCAGGCGGCCAGCAGCGTTAAAAATGGATAGATTGGCAGCATGTAGCGCATAAACTTTACGTAGAAGCTGCCAGTGATGCCCCCATATATGACGATCCAGGATAATACAATCAGCCAGGCTCCTCCCTCCCGCTTCCACATACGCCAGCCAAGCCAGATCAAGCCGCCACATACCGCCAGCCCAAGCATCAAGCCTAATCCCCACAGGAGCATATTTTGTGCTTCATATAAATAGGGAACGGTGCCTGCGAACTGGCGCACATAAGGTAAATCGAGCAGTCCTCGCGCCAGATCACCCTGCACGCTCAATTGATCGCGGAATTCGGGAAAATCCAGCAGCGCGTAGGGCATGGCTATGACAAATACAATCAGGGTGGTGACGAAAGACAGGAGCGCAGGCATCAGCGCGCTATAAAAATCTTCGCGATGCCAGCGCAGCACTAAGGCCGTTAAGAGCGGTACCGCCAATGGTGCTGCGCTAAACTTGGTCGCCATCGCCAGCCCGTAGCCGCATCCCGCGATAACAGCCCAGCGCCAGGGCCGCTCCGTCTCCACCAGCTTCACACATGCCAGCATCGTCAGCACCACAAAGAAAAGCAACATGGTATCGACAGTATAAAAATGCGATTGTTGAATCTGAAATGGTGTAAATGCCACCAGCGCGGCAGCGAGCAGGGCTGCGCCCCATGCATAGCGCCTTTCAGGTGTGCGATCAGGCATCAGCAACCACGCCAGCCACGCGGTGAGTAGGATTGTACCCGTATCAAAGAGCGCGTTGAGAACCCGCCCCGTGATCGTCAAGCTGGCAAAGGTGGCAAGTGAAGGCGAAATATGTGACAGCAGATTGCCAATCGTCGCCAATAAATAGAGCGGGAATGAACCATAGGCGAAAAAATGCGGATTCAAGGGTGAGGTAGCGGGATCAAAAAATTGCGCGATGCTCTGCGGCCACGCGAGCTGCACCACGTGGAACATGATCTGCCGCTCATCGGGATGAAAGTTATTTCCCTGGGCAAAGTTTAACCCATACATCCGCGCCATTTGCTGAAAGCGCGCCTGCATCTGGTCCCAATCCAACCCATACAGGCGCAGGGCCAGACCAAGCGCGGCAATTGCTCCCAAAGCCAGTGGTCGCCAGCGAACTTTACTCTTCAACGCGCAGAATCCCTCTTCCCGTTCTTCCAGGAGGCAGTAAACAACAACTCTGCCTTAGTATAAGGAGAGCGAGAGAAGCGGTCAAGAGTATATAGGAGTTCTGTGCAATATTTTCTCATTCCAGAAGCGCATAATCCAATCAATAGGACCATGCTCATCTTCAAAATGCCTTGCAATGCCTTCGACCGTTTGAACAGGCTCCCTGTACCTCATCTCCTCAGATACCGGCAGCCTCACTGCTCGTTGCTGCGTAATGCTCTGTTCAGGCACAGCGAATTCCTCATAGTTTCTCTGACGGACGCCATATGGATAATGAAGCTTGCTCAGTTGCGCAGCTTTTTCAAATGCCCGCGCGAAATCCGGCACTGTTGGGTAACGGTTCAACGGATCAGGCTGTAAAGCCCTGGAAATGACTCGCTCAAGCTGTGGAGCCACTTCGAGTGTATGTGCCAGCAAGCGCGGGTGAAGCATATGTCTGCGTCTTCGCAGCAGGGTCTCTATGCTTTCATCTAAAGGCGGTGAATCTCCACATAGCCACTCATGAACCATGACCGCTAATGAATATTGATCGCTGGCCTGATACGGCATGCCAATGGATTGCTCAGGAGCTATATAAAAGCGCGTTCCACATGGAATTTCCAATCGCCAGTCATACTCCTGGCTCCTGTCCACGATTGCCAATCCGAAATCACCGAGGACCAATCGATGCCTGCTGACCTGAAACACATTGCCAGGCTTCACATCCCGGTGTATATATCCCCGCCTATGCAGATGATGTAAAGCGCTACTTATCTGATGGACGCTGCTAACGATCAAGGGTAACGGCATCACGCTTCCCAGAGGATAACGATTCGCCAGAGAACCAAATGGCGCGTGTTCCATCACGATATACCGGAGATTCGCCGTCTCTTTATACTCACGGAAATGCACAATATGGGGATGGTTCATCCGCGACAAAATCCTTGCTTCCCGTGAAAATTGCCGACCAAATTGTCTGCGTTGTCGCTCATCTTCTAGCGCATCCAGCCGTAACACTTTGATTACCGCATCTGAACCCAGTAACCTGTGTCTTGCACGCCAGACCTCAACAGCATGACGTTGGGCAAGCTGTTCTTTCAACAGGTATTCATCCAGGCGCTTTACATCGGATCGAATGAATCTATTCATCTCTCGCTTGCTCCTTTGTTGATTGAATTGCACGCGCTCCAGGACGTCTACAGTAGTGAGTTCCGAATATTTAGCTTTGAGAGAGGCTACCTCATATACAAGCCTGTCTAACACGACATAGTTGCAAGACATAACAGCATCTTTGCGACACTTCAAATTGTCTTAAAGATACATATTAATTACAGTAAAAAACTCCATGTCATCGTTACCTTTCCTCTAACCGCCTCGTTATATTTCATATGACGTTTCATCAATGGGATTATTGAAAAATTTCCAGGAAAATTTGTGCAAAAAAGAATAGGTAGAAAAGCGCATTTATAATGCCAATTTATGATTTAAGGTCTTTTTCATTGACAAACTTGATAAAGTCAGTTACCATTAGAAATGATGATACTGGAAGGTGTAGTACTCATACCTTGAGGAACAGCGGTGTATCACTCTTCTTCGGAATGCGCACCCCGGAATGCAGCTCTCTATCTGAAAAATCACTTGTTGCGGCGTTCATCCCTTAGCAGCAATTATCAAGGAGAAGTTACATGCATGAGGAAAGGCTGGTCGATGTCCGTTATGTAGCCAAACGCCTGGATGTGAATCCGCGCACAGTGCTACGCATGGTCGAACGACAGGAATTGAGCGCCATCAAGGTGGCTCATCGCTTGCGCTTTCGGCCCAGTGACATCGAAAAGTATATCCGCTCTCGTTCCGCCACACCTACCGCTGAGAACGACATACATCCACAGCCATCCTCACCTCTGCCAGGAGCAGAAGAGGAAAACGAGGTGATAAACGCACTTCCATCCGAGAGTAAACCGGTACGCAAAGGCAGGCCCACCGTTAACCTGAAGCTTGAACGAGAACGTCTCGAATTAGAGCAGAAACGGCTGCAATTACAACGCGAGCAACTTGAATTACATACGAAAAGCGTTGAACTCACGCTGAATTCCGTCAACGAGATGGTCAAAATGCTCACCGACGTAGACCCCCAAACTCGGTCGCAGTTGCTACAAGAACTGATTCCGCGCCTGTTGCCTCCTGAGCCAGTTAATCGATAACAAAAGGCTCAGGAGTTTTTTCCTGAGCCTCTTTTATTTGCTATCCCTGTTCCAACGCCGTCTCTGGCGGTCTTACCAGCGTCTCACCATTTATCATCCGCTTCCGCGCACTGATGACATGATAGAGCAAAATCGTCTGCGTGAGGGCTAGCGGGTCGCTCTGGCGCAAAATATTGCCAACGTAAAAGCGTCCCAGCACATTCAATTGGTCAGGTCGCAGGTGGCTTGCCTCCTCCATGTGCGCCCAGATACAATCCTCCAGCTCGCAGGCCTTCTGGTGAGTAATATTGCCGTCAATCTCAAGTATATCCCGCAGCACTCCATCATACATGGCCTCGATCAGGCGTACTGATGGGCGCTCGCCATTTCGGGTTGTGCCCTCCAATACTTTCGACAGGTCTACCTGTGGCGCGTGCTTAGCCTGGATCAGGCGGGCATCCAGGTGCGCCGGGTCGCGCGTGCGAAAATACAGGCTACCGCGTGAGAAGCGAATAATAATATCAGCGTAACGTTTTTGGGGCTGAATATACTGGCGGCTATCGCGGCGACGGGCCAGAATCTCCTGGCGCACCTGTTCGACTGTGTAGCCACGCGAGGTGCTGTCACGCATGATCTTCCACTGCTGCAACAACGTCTTCTCGGGGTCGAGGTAAACACGTACATGCGCAAGGCTGCGCAATTCCGGCGTAAAAAGCGGGTGCAGGCCATGCACAATCAAAATCTCTGCCGGAGACACTCTCTCCTGCGGCCCAAATGTTCCCGTTTTATGGTCATAAACAGGTTTGACCACCGACTCGCCTCGCGCCAGACTACGCAGATGTTCGGTCATCAACGGAAAGTTATTTGCCTGTGGATGAAGCGCGGAAATACCCAGGCGCATGCGTGTGGCGCGATCAAGGGTATGATAATCATCCAGGCAAATATGCGTTATGCGTTCCTTTCCAAACACACGCACCATCCCGTCTGTGAGCGTCGTCTTTCCCGAGCCGCTATCGCCACAGATCGCGACAATAAGCGGCTGTTGCTTTCGAGTAGGACGTGAATCTTGCATGTACTATCGCCCAGCAGACTTCCATCTGGACGCCGTTGTCCTTTTGTTCAGCATTGAGCATTCCCTTTCAAAAACAGCACAAGCACATATTGCTCTGCCTGAATTCCTTTTTAGTATAACAGAGAAAATGACTTCTCAGCCACATTTTTCTCAGAAGCAAAATAAGGTACAATAGAATGGCATACGATATTAACATTGCAATGAAACAAAAAAGAAGAGGAATATGGAACACCCGCTACTTTCACAACTTCGCCAGAGGCCAGTATTATGTGATGGCGCAATGGGAACGCTGCTGTACGCGCGCGGCATCACTTACGAACAATGTTTTGACGCGCTAAACCTCTCACGGCCAGATATGATTCTCGGCATTCACCAGGAATACATATCCGCCGGTGCCGAAATCATCGAAACCAATTCTTTCGGAGCAAATCGCGCCAAGCTGGAAGCGTATAATATGGCAGACAAGGTGCGCGAAATCAACAGACAGGCTGCTCGCCTTGCCCGCGAGGCACGTGAAATCTCCGGTCGGCCTGTCTATATTGCGGGAGCGGTAGGCCCCACAGGTCGTCCCCTACAAGCACCAGATGAGCATCGCCTGCAAGAGTTGCGCTCCATCTTTCGCGAGCAGATCGAGGCCCTGCTGGTAGGTGGCGCGGACCTGGTCATCCTCGAAACATTCTCCAGTCTGGCCGAACTGAGGCAGGCGGTGCTGGCCGCTCAGGAAGTTGGCGGGCTTCCCATCGTCGCACAGATGAGCTTCTATGAAGATGGACATACGCTCTCTGGCCAGTCTGCAACCCGTGTTGCCTCTGTCCTCTATGATCTGGGCGTCGATGTCATCGGCGCGAATTGCAGCGTTGGCCCGGCCGCTACGCTCGACGCGCTACAAGAAATGATCACAGCCGTTGAGAAACTGCGCGATGAACAGGCGGCTCAGCAGATTTTTTCAGCGCAGCCCAACGCCGGTTTGCCAACGCGCATCGGCAACCGTTTCTTCTACATGGCTACACCCGACTACTTTGCAGACTACACTCTGCGCTTCGCGCAAGCAGGTGTTCATCTGATTGGTGGCTGCTGCGGCACAACTCCACACCATATCGCCGCCATGCGCAAAGCTCTCGACGAACACCTGGGTATCCAGCAAGTCGCGTCGGATATCGCCCAAAAAGCCAGTGCTGAGGCCATCTCAAGCCCACAAATCACCATCGCTAAACTGCTGGAAGAAGAGATCATCCTGCCACAGGAAGGCACACTTACATCCATGCAGGAAAAGCTCTCCAACGGAGCCTTTATCATTAGCGCCGAACTGGACCCGCCAAAGGGCCTCAATCCTGCGAAAATGCTTGAAGGGGCAGCGCTTTTGAAAGAAGCTGGCGTTGATTGCATCAACATCGCGGATAGTCCGATGGCCCGCGTCCGCATGAGCTGCATCGCCCTTGCACGCCTGCTGCAAGACCATCTCGACATGGAAACCATCATCCATTTCACCACCCGCGACCGAAATTTGATGGCGCTGCAATCTGATCTGCTTGGCGCGCACGCACTCGGTATACGCAACATCCTGGCACTCACCGGCGACCCTCTGCGTGTTGGTGACTACCCCAACACTACCGGCGTCTGGAACGTAGACTCGGTTGGCCTGATAGCGGTCTTACGCGGTATGAACGAAGGACACGATGCCGCAGGTTCTTCCATCGGCGCAAAAAGCTCCTTCCATATCGGAGCCGCGCTCAATCTCAATATGACCGCAGAACAGGTTGAGCAGGAGATCGACAAATATTACCGCAAGATTGAAGCTGGCGCGCAGTTCATCATGACGCAGCCCATCTATGAGCTAGACCCGCTGCTGCGCTTCCTGGATCGTGTTGGCACACCACCCATTCCATTGATACTCGGCTGCATACCGCTCCATAGTTCGCGCCATGCCGAGTACCTGCATAACGAAGTTCCCGGCATCACAATTCCTGAGCAGGTGCGTACCCGCATGCGCCTCGCGGGCGAACACGGCCACGAAGAAGGACTGCGCATGGCCCAGGAACTGCTGGCATCTGCGCAGAACCTGGTGCAGGGCGTCTACCTGATGCCTTCGTATGGCCGCTATGATATCGTTAGCAGGCTTGTCACCATGCTGCGCGAACAGCAAAGCGTCAAGCAAAACATTTGACTTGCTTACAGCAGTATGTTACACTTTATAAGGCATCTTATTCCCAATTTTTTCATGCAGTTTTACGTACCACAAAGGAGGTTCGGCCTATTAACAGGGATTTACGCGGGAACGACCGTCAGCGCGAAACACGAGTCAATGAGCGTATTCGAGCGCGTGAGATTCGCCTGATCGACGAAAACGGGGAAATGGTCGGCATTATGCCACCCGCGCGCGCGCTTGATATTGCTCGCGAGCGCAATCTTGATCTGGTTGAAGTTTCACCCAACGCTGTTCCACCCGTCTGCAGGCTCATGGACTATGGTCGTTACAAGTACGAGCAGGCCAAACGTGAGAACGAGGCTCGTAAAAATCAGAAAACGATCACGTTAAAAGAGATCCGTCTCAGTCCTCGTACAGATGAACATGATGTAGACGTCAAGACACGAAAAATTCAAGAGTTTCTGGCTGAAGGCGACAGAGTTCGTGTCAGCGTCAAGTTCCGGGGTGCCGAGATGCGCCACCCGGACATCGGACGCAGGTTGCTGGACAGTATTGCGGAGGTGTTGAAGGGAACGGCGGTTATCGAGCGCTCTCCTGTCATGGAAGGCAAGATGATGTCTATGATCGTTTCCCGCGCTCCCGGCTGGGAACCACCGAAGAAGCAGACTGCGGTTCCTGCTCCAAAGAAGCATCAAGAAAACACAGCAGACGCAACTCCCGAATCCGCTCCCACAGAGGAAAGCAACGACACATCGCAAGAAGCCTAAGTTGCTGAACCAATAACATTTACCAAAGACCTGGCGCGATTGTGCCAGGTCTTTGTTTATGCCAAAAATCAGAAATCATTCAGGACAGAACATTGACTTTCATCCCCACGTCTACTACGATACACATAATGCATTTCCAAAAATATCGTAGTTATTGGTGCCTTTGACAAAGAATGCGCTAATCAACAATACATAACCCGGAGGTTTTTAGGTGAGTAGTTATGATGACCCTCGCTGGTATGAGCAGCCTGAGGATATCCAGCAGCCTGAACATAGATTTCCCCTGAACGAAAACGACCACACCAACTATACACCGTCAAATGTTTCACCAGATCAATCTGGTCCTTCCAGATCAAGCACCCAGATTGTTCCGGGGCGGTCTTCTCGTAGCAACAACAATTACCGCCGGTCAAACAACAAATTTGGACAGGTGATTGTCGTCGTTGCCCTGATGCTGATCACTTTTACCGGTGGCTGGTTTGGGAACCAGTTATATACCAACTTACAATATGCTCCCAGTGACCAGTCACGTTACTATTCCAGCATGCTCCAGCAGGCCTGGAATATCATCGATCAGAATTACGTTGATCGCAAAGCCGTTAACTATAAAGAAATGTCCTACGCTGCCATCCGCGCTATGCTCGCCGTCCTCAACGACAAGGGCCATACCTATTTTCTGACTCCTGAACAGGTCAAGGCCGAACAGCAGCAGCTCAGCGGCAATTCCACCGGTATTGGTATCTACATACAACAGACTCCGAATAATCAGGGACTGCTGATTACCGCTACCATACCGGGAGCGCCGGCCGAAAAGGCCGGTCTCAAGAGCGGTGATATCATCATTGCTGTGAACGGCACCAATGTCATTGGCAAAGATATGGACACCATTCGTAATATGATCGAGGGCCCGGTTGGCTCCAAAGTCAGCTTGACTGTGCATCGTCCATCCACCAACCAGACGTTGACGTTCAGCGTGACCCGCGCGGAATTCCAGATACCCAGCGTCGTCACCCACTATATCGCCGAAGACCATATTGCCCATATTCAAATACTGGGCTTCAATACGGGTGTTGCCGATCAACTGAAAACGCAGTTGATACAGGTCAAAAAGCAGGGCGCAACTGCCCTCATTCTCGACTTGCGCGATAACCCCGGCGGCTACTTGCAAGAAGCCATCGATACCGTAAGCCTGTTCCTCGCCAGTGGAAACGTGCTATTGGAGCAGGATAGCTCGGGCAATCGCACGCCTGACCCGGTGAACGGCCATCCGGTCGATACGCATATTCCCATCGTCGTTCTCGTCAATGGGAATACCGCCAGTGCCGCTGAGATTGTCTCCGGCGCGCTCCAGGACAATAATCGCGCCATCATCATCGGCACCACTACCCTCGGCACCGGCACTGTCCTCAACGAGTTCGACCTGCCCGACGGTTCCGCCATCTTCCTCGGCGTTCAGGAATGGCTTACCCCAAAGGGACACTTTATCCGTGACAAGGGCATAACTCCTGACATCACCGTTCAACTCAACCAGAATGCTTTCCCGCTCACGCCTAACCAGGAGAATCAAAACAACATGACCCTGCAACAAATTCTGAAGAGCAACGATAACCAGCTTATCAAGGCTATTCAGTACTTACAATCACACTAGCATTCCTGTAATGAGAAGAGGGCCGGTCGCTTGACCGGCCCTCTTCGTCTCTCTTCCCATTAGCGAGTACTTATCTCCGCCTGGTAATACTTACTCGTCGGCGCGTGTCCCAGATATGGCGCAATAAAGCTTGTCGCCTCTATCACCTTTTCCAGATTCACGCCTGTCTCGATGCCCAGTCCGTTCAGCATGTAGAGCAAATCTTCCGTTGCCAGATTGCCCGCCGCTCCTGGCGCGTATGGACAGCCACCAAGCCCGCCAGCAGAGGAATCGACAATCGAGATACCGAGTTGCAGCGCCATCAATACGTTCGCCAGCGCCGTTCCTCGGGTATCGTGAAAATGTACGGCCAGCTTCTCCAGAGGTATTCTGCCCTCTTCCGTCAATAGACCTATAACATCCGCCACTTGATTTGGCGTTGCCACACCTATAGTATCACCCAGCGAGAGTTCCTCGATGCCCATCTCCAATAGCACCTGCGAGACTTCAAGCACCTTGCGCGGGTTCACCTTTCCCTCGTAGGGACAACCAAACACCGTCGAGATATAGCCGCGCACCGGTATGCCCTCGCGCTGCGCCATCGCCACAACCGGGCGAAAGTTTTCAAGGCTTTGCGCTATCGTGGTATTAATGTTATGCTGCGTAAAGCTCTCGCTGGCAGCAGTAAACACTGCTATAGCCTGCACTCCGGCAGCCAAAGCCCGCTCCATGCCCTTCACATTGGGAACCAGCACCGGATACGAAGTTCCAGCACGCTTTGCGATGCGCGTCATTACCTCGCTGGCATCGCTCAATTGCGGGATGGCGCGCGGACTCACGAACGAGGTCGCTTCAACCACAGGCAAACCGGCTTCCGCGAGCAATTCAATAAAGCGAATCTTCTGTTCGGTTGGAATGAGGGCTTTTTCGTTTTGCAGCCCATCACGCGGGCCAACTTCGACGACCCGCACGTATGCAGGTAACGGTGGAAGTGCTGTCATGCTTACGCGCCTCGATATTCATAGCTACTACGTCCATTCTGAGAAGGACTGGCCCCATCTGAAGCTTCGCGATTTTCAGAATCAGTTTTATTTGAATCGGGTGCGGGGAGCAAAAGCTTGCCAGATTGCTGCTTCGGTGGAGGCAAGGGTGGATTTTGCTGCTGGGGTTGCTCTCGCTGCACTCGCACCTTCGTAATGCGCCGCCCCTTTGTTGCCAGGACGGTGAACTTCAAATTTTCAAAGGTAATGGTATCACCAACCACCGGAATCTTATCGAGCTGTGCATAGAGAAAGCCGCCGACTGTATCGTAATCCTCGTTATCCAGTTCGGTCTCCATCAGGTCATTAAAATCGTTTATGCTGATTTTGGCATCCACGATGTACTCATCTGGAGTTATCTCTTCGTAGACGTTCTCCTCGTGGTCGTATTCATCGCGGATGTCTCCCACGATTTCTTCCACCAGGTCCTCAATGGTCACGAGACCCGCCACCGAACCATACTCATCCACCACAATTGCCATATGGGTGCGTCGCTGGCGTATCTCGCGCAGTAAATCGTCGAGCTTTTTCGTTTCAGGCACAAAGTACGCCGGGCGCACCAGGTCGCGAACAGGATAGGTCGCATGTCCCTCGCGCAACTGCTTGAGCATGTCTTTGGTGTACAGCACACCAATGATATTATCTATCGTTTCTTCGTAGACCGGAATGCGCGAAAAGCCCACCTCAAGCGCGAGATTTGCCGCCTCATCCACCGTCGCGTCGCTCTCCAGCGTCACCATGTCGATTCGCGGCACCATCACCTCGCGTACTGTCGTGTCGGCGAACTCGAAGATGCTATGTATCATCTCGGTCTCTTCCTCTTCGAGGACTCCCTCTTCCTCACCCACTGTCACCAGCAACTTCAACTCTTCCTCGGTCACGAACGGGCCATGATGAACCATCTGTCCGCCCAATATACGCACCAGGAAGTTCGTAATGGCGCTCAGTGAAACTACAACCGGATGGAGCAGCCAGGCAGCAGCGCGCACAGGTTTGACCATCGCCCGCGCCACCTTCAACGGATTTTGTACCGCAGCCGTCTTTGGCGTGATTTCACAGAAGATCAGGACAACGAGCGAAGTGATAATGGTAGAAAGAAGCTCACCCAGACTCGTCGAGAAGCGCAGCGCCAGCACCGTCGCCATAGTTGAGGCGACAATTACCGCGACGTTGTTCACAATCAGAATGGTCGAAAGAAATGTGTTGGGTTGCGAGATTAAGCGATCTACTTCTATCGCCTTCTCATCGCCTTCCTCAACCATATTCTTCAGTTTAATCCGGCTCACAGAAGTAAGCGCTGTCTCTGCTGCCGAGGCCAGACCACAGAGAATAAGCGCCACAATCAGAATGAATAATTGTAGCCATGCCTGTCCATCAAATTGTGGCACGTGAAAATCTATTCCGGCGCGGGCGACCCAGAGGGCCGCCAATGTACTTCCAGCTAAACCAGCGCCGTCCATGACTCATCCCTACTCCTTTTTATCATCTTCTACGGGCGATTCCTCTGTCGGTTGCAGCATGCGAAGTAAACGCGCAGGCACGCCAGCAACCAGCGCCCACGGAGGGACATCACGGTTCACTACAGCGCCTGCCCCTGTCTTCGCGTGTTCCCCTACAGTCACCGGCGCTACCAACATTGTATCACTTCCAATGAACGCTCCCTCACCTATGGTTGTGCGATTTTTACGCACGCCGTCATAATTGCAGGTGATGGTTCCCGCTCCGATATTGACATGCTCGCCCACTGTCGCATCACCCATATAGCTAAAGTGATGCATATCGGTTTCAGCGCCAATATACGAATTCTTGACCTCTGCAAAGTTCCCCATACGTACATTACGTGCAAGGTAAGCCCCCGGACGACAATGACTGAATGGGCCAATGGTGACGCCATCTTCCAATGTGGCCTCTTCCAGAGCCGAATTACGCACCACGCATTCATTACCGAGGGTCGATTGAAAAATCGTCGTTCCCGGCCCGATACGGCAGGCCATACCTATGCGCGTCTTTCCTGTAATCATTGTACCCGGCAGAATAATAGTATCCTGGCCGATCTCTACTTCCGCGTCAATGTACGTTGTGGCCGGGTCGATGATCGTCACTCCTGCATACATATGCCGCTCAAGAATGCGGTGGCGCAGTATCCGTTCTGCCTCAGCCAGTTGCACCCGGTCATTGATGCCAATCGTCTCATCAAACGAGCCGCGCACCGTCGCGACCGTCCGGCCTTCCCTGCTGGCAACAGCCACCAGATCAGTCAGATAATATTCTCCTGATGGATTCTTCGGCAGCTTCTCCAATGCAGCCCAGAGCCAGCGCCGCTCAAAGCAATAGACGCCCGAGTTGACCTCGTTAATGCGTTTCTGCTCCTCGCTGGCCCGTTTCATCTCGACGATAGCCTGCACCTGCCCTTCGCTATCACGCACAATGCGACCAAAATCCGAGGGCTTTTCAGCAATCGCAGTAAGGAACGTTACTGTTGCCTTGCGGGCGACATGCTCAGCAATCAACGCTGCCAATACCTCGCTGCTAATCAAAGGCGTATCGCCATAGCAAACCAGCACAATATCCGGCAATGGCTCTAACTTATTGACAACCGATTTCGCTGAAAGCACAGCATGGCCTGTACCCAACTGCTCTTCCTGGAGCGCATAGAGACAGCGATCGCCAAAAACCTGCCTGACCTGCCCGGCCTCATGCCCAAGCACAACTATAGGAAGATGCGCGAAAAGAGTGCCTTGTAGGGGTTCAAATGCAGAAGTGGAAGGAATGGCATCAAGAGCAGCAAGGACATGCGCCAGGAGCGGCATGCCCGCCAACTGGTGAAGCACTTTGGGCAGTGCAGAGCGCATCCGCGTACCCTTGCCCGCTGCCAGTACGACGGGCGCATATGTATTCATAAGCGAATATTGTAAACCTTTTCCTGTTCTCTTCGTCTCAGGGGAAATGCACATGGACAGAAGCAACCTGCCCATTACTTTGGTCAAGTTCACTGACCAGAAAAAAGAGGCTCGGGTGCCAGGACTCGAACCTGGGATCGCAGATCCAAAGTCTGCTGCCTTACCAGCTTGGCCACACCCGAATATCGATCAACCTACCTTATCGCAGGTCTGCCGTGATTATAACATGCTGCCTGGCTATTAGCAAGATGTTGATACTTTTAATTTCCAAATAATTACTTTTTCTTATCTCTCCTGATTTTTCGGTCTTCTACAAACTTCTCAAAATCATCGACGCGAATACGAAATACGTTGCCAAAACGATAGGCTTCCAACTCACCTTCACGCCAGCACTATAGCCCCTCCTGGAGTTGAACCAGGTTCTTCGTCTTATAAGGACGTTGCTCTTAACCGTTGAGCTAAGGGGCCTTGGTAGCGGAATTATAGCCAACTGGGCAGTAATTGTAAAGAGGCTACAGCGTGTCAAAATGATACTAAATTCTCTGCTTCCAGTGTCTTACATCACAGGAAAAGCCTTCATGAGGCAAAAATTTGCCTCATGAAGCTGCATATGTTCCCTCCCGTTTGAGTAAACGGCTTGCCAGGATCACATACCACGCAAAAACGATGACAAAGAAAACGCGCTCAAAGAGTCCACCCCAGGCTGGCGGTGTCGATGGCTGAAAGATGAGGCTGGCAAGAGCGATAAAGCATGTGGGCACGCCGATAATCATCGTATACCAGCCAAAGATGCGCCACCCTTCGATTTTTCTAAGCTGCAGGCCCGGCCAAACGACGGCCATCCGCGCAGCCATACTCTGCACCATGCCAGGGACAGACAAATTTGTCGCCTTTCTGCTCAAGCGGTCCGCCGAGGTGCAGACAAACGTTAGCAACCGCTTTTGGTTTCCCATCGACTTTATATACAAGAACAGAACGGCCAAAAAAGTCGATAGCTTTGGTTCCTTCTTCGGGAATATCCACTACAGAACATAGCGCAACCTTCATTGTTGCTCTCCTTTTCATCAGTATATTGTTGCTCTGCGTATAGTTGCATATACAACTAAATAATATATACCATTATTTAGTTGCGTTGTCAATAGTTGCGCACACAACTTTATTATGATATACTAAGAGGCATGAGTAAAGAACGTCTTTCAGATCAACACCATGCCGCATGGCGGGCCTTTCTCAAAGCGCACGCCACCATCGTTGATAAAATCGACCGCGATCTTGTGGCTGCCGAGCGTTTGCCGCTTTCATCCTATGATGTCCTGATCGAGCTATATGAAGCGCCGGAACGCCGCTTGCGCATGCACGAACTGGCGGAACGTGTGGTGTTAAGCCGCAGTGGGCTGACCCGCCTGGTAGACCGCCTGGAAGCAGAAGGTCTGCTGGTACGGGACCGCAGCAGTACAGACCGCAGGGGAGCTTACGCTGTCATCACAGTGAAAGGAATAACCGCCCTACGACGAGCCTGGCCTGTTTATGCACAGGGAATCATGCAGTATTTTGCCCAATTTCTCTCCCTGGAAGAGGCCCAGGTTATTGAAAAGGTTTTCGAGCGTATTTTAGAGGCACCTGAAAAAGAATAAGGGAATGAACTAATTGATCTTCTTTCAGGGAGTCTCGCATGACAATACAGTTATCGGCCAGTCCTGCAACAATCAAAACCTTCATTCGACAGCTTCGTCCTGCCTTGAAAAGCCTTCTTGCCGATGTGTATACCCACCTCGAACATTTAGAGGCAAACAAAAGCGCACTTCCCGCATTCCAATCGTGGCAATCCATTCAACCCCATCCTCTTCATAATCCTTGCGAAGAATTTTGCCTGCAAACTGCTTTCATCCACTTTGCCCATCTCTTTATATTGCGAGCTTGCGAAGAATACGGCTTGACATGGCAGACTCCGCATTGCGCAAATACTATCAGCATCAAATATAGCCAGGAAGCCTGTTGCTCCTCTCATTTACCCAATCAGACCGGTTTTGCACATCTTTTCGCGTGGTATACTCCCCATTCCTCACTGTTGTCTATGCTTTCCAATATCCTTTCACACTACAGCTTCAAAAACCTCTCGTCCGATATTCTCGGTAGTATCTACAATGAAGGTTTCATCGATACCAAAAATCGCGCCAGGACCGGTCAGTTCTATACGCCCGCCTATCTTGTCAACTATATGCTCGATAGTCTGGCAATACCCTCTTATTTCCAGGATGGCTATAAGAATTACCTTGACTTTTTAACTCAATCGATTGGTGATCTCTCCTGCGGCTCCGGTTCATTCCTCGTAGCAGTATCCGCCCGCAAACGAGCTATACTTGAACATTCAAGTACAGACATTACTTCATCAGAAGCCTTATCTATCCTCACCTCGACCATCATCGGCTTTGATCTCAATCCATTCGCCTGTTATCTTGCCCGTCTCAATTTGCTGCTGCAATGCCTGCCATTTGTATGTAATGAAAGTGAAGCAATGGGGTGCTTTGAACGCCTGCCCATTTATTGCATTGATGTACTTACTACTCCTGATAAGCAGCTTCCAGGCATACCTGAAGCAGGTTTCGATTGTCTGGTTGGCAACCCACCCTACGTAAGCGCGCATGAAAGCTTTAACAATTTAGCCTATCGTGAGACCATCGCTAAAAGCGGTTGGTATAGTCTGTTACACCAAAAATGGGACCTCTTCGTGCCATTCTTCGAGCGCAATCTGCAATTATTGCGCCCGCTTACTGGACGTCTGAGCCTGATTGTCTCAAGCGGTATCGAAACCGAAGGGTATGCTGATCGCCTCCGTTCTACCCTCTCCACCGATTATCGGCTTTTGCAGATTGATTTCTTCCCAGGCCTGCGCCTGTTTCCTTCTGCCGCTATCGAAAGTACCATCATCAGTCTTGAAAACTGTTCTCCCGTTCCACAACATCAGCCTTTACGAAGACGCCATCTACGGACCGATTGTATGCACTACGAGACATTAACTTCATTACCACAAAAGCACTACGATCAACTCTTCCGTTGGCGTTACAATTCCACGTTGAACACGCACCTGATGGCAAACACGCTTCCCCTCTGCGCTCTTGTCTACATTGGCACTGGAATCGAGGCGCAGAGCAGTGAATTTCATGATACATTGCAGGATGGAGAGCGCAAAAAGCGTTTTACCCTGCACGATGTCTTTCTCATGCCTGATAAAGTAATGCAAAGACCGGCAGACTACCCTGATAACGGTGTTCTCGGCAACGACATTGATTGCTATCATCTGCGTCGAATACGCTATGTCGCCTATGAAAAATACCTGCCGGATATGCGTGCCCCACGCTACATTGCTCTTTTCCGAACACCAGAAAAACTCCTGCTCGGTGAAACATCCGGCGGCTATTACGACACCGAAGGACTCTTCGCCAACCACAGCGTTCAGGTCGTTGTTCCCTGGCACACCTTAGAAACGGCAGACGTTCTTCAAGAGCGCGGCATTCAACGTGTCGTGCGCAAATCTATGCAGATCAGTGGTAGAACTGATCTGTCCACCTTATCAAGGGATTTTGATCTCCGCTACCTACTCGCCATCATCAACAGTCGCTTCATCCGCCACTACCTGCTTACAAACTTGCACGAAGGCACGCGCAAAAATCGCATCTACCCCGATGTATGGAAACGCCTGCCCATTAAAATCATTCCGCTTGAAAAACAAATGGAAATCGCCCGCCTGGTTGAAGAGGTGCAGGAACAGTACAAAATGATGAACGACTTACCCGCTTCCGAAGCAAAGTCGCAACACGATTATATTGATATATTGATAAGGAAAGTAGACAGGGACATTGAGCAGATTTATACAGAAGATGCTTATTAAAGCTGAACATTAGCCCTCCGTTCTCCGCAGCCATACACGCATTTCCCCTGGTTGACGGTTATCCCAGGCATAATAGGGGATGGCGGTAATAATTGTGGGAATCCTTTCGGGTGGCGTTGTTCTGTAGAGCAACTTACCCCAATCAGCATCATTCTCACCAAGCGCCTGACCGTGTATCACAACAACTCCATCCAACATACCTGCTTCAAAGGTGTTTGAAAGTTCGACATTTTCCGGCAGGACAATGCGATGAAGCGGTACAGAATGATCGACTCCTTCCAGGCAATAGACCAGCGGACCGCACTTGAGGGCAACGCATCCGGCATCCTGGCGCACATTGGGATAGGCATATACACGTTCGACTGGCATGGCGAGTTCAAGCGTTACAATATCACCTGCCTGCCATTGGCGTTCGATATGAACATAGCCGCATTCCACATGACCGGCAAGATCATACATCTGTCCATTGATGCGAAGAGAGGTAGAACGACACCAGCCTGGCAGCCGCAGTTTCAGCGCAAACGTCGCAGGTTCGGTCATATCAAGTCGCAACGTTACTGTGCCATTCCATGGATAGTTTGTTTCCTGTCGTAGCGTAACTGCACGTCCACCGACATTCAGTTGCGCTGTACTCTGAATATAGAGGTGAACAGCAACCTCTTTCTCGTTGGCAGCATAGATGTACTGCCCAAGAGAGGCCAGCAGACGCGCAATATTGGGTGGGCAACAGGAACACTCAAATCCTTCCTGGCGATGATGCCATCCTTGACTGGCAAGCGGATTATCATAGAAGAACCTCGCGCCAGCAAGCGAAACACCACTGAGAACGCAATTATAGAGCGCCGTTTCCAGAATATCGGCATAGCGCGCATCACATTCCACCTGAAGCAGGCGATGACTCCAGAAGACGAGTCCGATGGCTGCGCACGTCTCGGCATAGGCGCTCTCGTTTGGCAGATCATAGTCAGCCGAGAAGCCTTCGTTTGATGAGGATGAACCGAGGCCGCCCGTGAGATAGAGACGAGTTGAGCAGAGATGATCCCAGAGCCGTTTGCAGACAGTCAGCAAACTCTCATCATGGCCCTCGCGAGCCAGGTCCGTCATCGCACTGTAGAGGTACATGGCTCTTACAGCATGGCCGGTCACTTCCTGCTGCTCGCGCACAGGGAGATGCGATTGGTTATATTCGTAGGTACGCGCCCAGAATGCTCGCGGGTCTTCTCCTCGCTCTCGCGCCTCGATATCGTAATAATGGGGTTGCTGCCCACGCTCGTCGATAAAATACTGGCTGAGGCGCAGGTAGCGGCTTTCTCCGGTAGCGCGGTACAGTTTTACCAGCGCGAGTTCGATCTCTTCATGACCACAATAGCCACGTTTCTTCCCCGGTTCGCGCCCAAAAACGCTATCTATGTGATCGGCGTAGCGAGACAGGGCATCCAGCAAGTCACGCTTGCCGGTGGCCTGAAAATGCGCTACTGCCGCTTCCATGAGGTGTCCGGCACAGTACAACTCGTGCCAGTCACGCAGGTTTGTCCAGCGTTTCTCGGGTTCGACCGCCGTAAAATGGGTGTTGAGATAACCATCGGGCTGCTGGGCTGAGATGATCAGAGCAACCAGTTCGTCAACCTGCCGCTCCAACTCTGCATCAGGATGAGTGGCGAGACTGTAGCAGGTCGCCTCGAGCCATTTTGCAACATCCGAATCCCAGAAGACATGCGGTACTGGCACCTGTCCAGGTTTCCAGTTGAGGCGAAACGCATCGATTCGGCCTGTGTCTTGATAAAAGCGGTAAATATGTGGCAAAGTGCGCTCGCGGTTAGCACGCAGACGCGGTTCCCAGAAGGAATCGTCAATAATGACATCTTTCCAGGGAACAGCCACCAACATCGATTGCTCTAACGAAGAGGACAGAGGAGATGCATTATTCTGGGAAGGAGAAAACATGGCGGGATACTCCCATCTACTGCAATGGCTCTCAAAGAGTTTATTGTTCTGTATTGGATTTCATTCTATCATACCTCGCTCCCGACATGTTTGTGGAGAGAGACACCAGAAAGCACCTGTAGAATGGGGGACCGAAAGCCGCCCGCAAGGGGATGCCTCTACAGGCTGCGTTGTATTGTAGAGGCATCCTCTTGCGGGTGGCTTTCGGTCCCCCTACACTCCTGGCTTCCCCTCGCCCTTGACGCTCCCAATTCGCGGTGCTATTCTGCAAACACGTAACCCGTTTTTCATCCCAGACAACGTCGTCGAGAGGAACTACAAACATATGGGCATTCTTGAAAGTCGCGTAGATCGTAATAGCCTCGAATTTCGTGAAAATGCTGCGTATTTTGAGCAACTGCTGGCGCAACTGAACGAGCGTATCCGGCTGGTGCAGCAGGGCGGGGGCGAAGAGGCCATTGCCAGGCACCGCAAGCGCAACAAACTGCTGGCTCGCGAGCGTATCCAGTTGCTGTGCGACCCCGATACGCCATTCCTTGAATTTAGCGCGCTTGCCGCCTGGGACATGTACGACAATGAGGCCCCTTCGGCTGGCATTGTCATCGGCATTGGTGTCGTCGAGGGGCAGGAGTGTGTGATCGTCGCCAATGATGCCACAGTCAAAGGCGGAACCTACTATCCTATGACCGTTAAAAAGCACCTGCGCGCCCAGGAGATTGCCGAGCAGAATCACCTGCCCTGCATCTACCTTGTCGATTCGGGCGGCGCGTTTCTGCCCTTGCAAGCCGAAGTCTTTCCCGACCGCGACCACTTCGGGCGCATTTTCTATAACCAGGCGCGCATGTCGAGCCAGCGCATTCCGCAGATCGCCGCCGTGATGGGTTCCTGTACTGCTGGCGGAGCCTACGTTCCGGCCATGAGCGATGAAACGGTGATCGTGCGCGGCAACGGCACCATCTTCCTGGGTGGCCCACCACTGGTCAAGGCTGCGACGGGCGAGGAAGTCACCGCCGAAGAACTGGGCGGCGCTGACGTTCACTGTCGAACCTCTGGCGTGACCGATCACTACGCCATCAACGACGAGCATGCGCTTGCCATCGTGCGCAGCATCGTCGCCAACCTCAATCGGCGCAAGTATATTCCCTGGGAGATTTCCCCACCGGAGCCACCACTCTACGATGCCTCTGATCTCTATGGCATCGTGCCAAAAGATAGCCGCAAAAGCTACGATGTGCGCGAGATCATTGCGCGCCTGGTTGATGGCAGCCGCTTTCACGAGTTCAAGGAACTTTACGGCACCACGCTTGTGTGCGGCTTCGCCCGTCTGATGGGCTATCCGGTCGGAATCATTGCCAATAATGGTATCCTGTTCTCTGAAAGTGCGCTCAAGGCCACCCATTTCATCGAACTGTGCGGCCAGCGTTCGACGCCGCTTATCTTCCTACAAAACATTACCGGCTTCATGGTCGGCAAGCAGTATGAGAATGGCGGCATCGCGAAGGATGGCGCGAAGATGGTGATGGCCGTAGCCAATGCTCCCGTCCCACGTTTTACCGTCATCATCGGCGGTTCCTTTGGCGCAGGCAACTATGGCATGTGCGGTCGCGCCTATTCTCCGCGCCAACTCTGGATGTGGCCGAACGCTCGTATCTCGGTCATGGGTGGCGAACAGGCTGCGAGTGTGCTGGCGACCGTTCGTAAAGAGGGATTGGCGGCGCGTGGCAAAACGATGAGCGAGGAGGAAGAGGCCGAATTCAAACGCCCCATCCTGGAAAAATACGAGGAAGAAGGCAGCCCCTACTACAGCACCGCCCGTATCTGGGATGATGGCATCATCGATCCTCGCGATACTCGCACCGTACTGGCTCTTGGCATCGCTGCCTCGCTCAACGCGCCCATGCCCGATACACCCTTTGGCGTCTTCCGAATGTGATTTCAGGAGTAGATAAATGCCAACCTATACACATGTTACCGTAGAGCGCAGCCATCAGGACAAGATTGCAACTGTTACCATGCGGCGCGCCGAACAACATAATTCATTCAACACGCAGCTTGTACGCGACCTGCAAGCTGCCTTTACTGATCTCGCCTCAGACACAAAGCTGCACGCGGTCATTCTCACGGGAGACGGCCCCTCTTTCAGCGCGGGAGCCGATATCAACATGATGCGGGACGCGGCAAATTATACCCAGGAGCAAAATCTGGAGGATGCCCTGCGCATGGCCGACCTGTTCGACACCATCAATACCTTCCCCTGCCCTGTAATAGCACGTGTCAACGGCAGCGCATTGGGAGGCGGCCTTGGCCTGCTCTCCGTCTGCGACATTGTCCTCGCTGCCGACCACGCTCGCCTGGGTTTCAGCGAGGTCAAGCTGGGTATCGCTCCTGCCGTGATCTCCCCCTACGTCCTGCGCAAAATTGGCGAAACGCACGCCCGCGTTCTTTTCGTGACCGGTGAACGCTTCACACCAGTCCGCGCAAAGGAAATCGGCCTGGTACATATCGTCACCAGTGCCGAGGAACTGGATAACGCTGTGCAAAAGGTCATCGGTGAATTGCTGACCAGCGCCCCACAGGCTCTACGCGCCTGCAAAGCGCTCGCTCTGAACGTTGGCCGCATGGATCACGATACCGCCCGCCGTTTCACCGCTGAAACCATCGCTGCGTTGCGCGTAAGCGAAGAGGGACAGGAGGGCCTGCGCGCCTTCCTCGAGAAACGGAAAGCCCGCTGGACAACGTAAATCAAGGCGAGGCAGGGGCGGCGCTCCAGATACCATATGCGCCGGAACACCGCTCCTGCTTCGTCAAACTACAATAGGTTCCGGCAATATTGCCGTCGGTTTGTATGGCTCCCGAAAACGAGAGTACTGCATGACCGTTTGCATCCTTCACGGTAAAGGAAATCTGCCTGGCAACATTGATATTCCCCTCGAACGGTCCTTGAACGTACATGCCGACAAATCTCCCAGTAAAGCGCGTGCCATATTGCTGAAGATCGATTAGCGACATTGCATCCGTACTATTCATAGCGAGATCAAACATTTTCCCTTTGTATGTACCTGCAAGCGTGACCGGCGGAGTCATGATGGAGGTCCTGGTCGGAGTAGCCCCACTATGCTCAATGGTTGCGGTCAACGACGAGGCATTTCCAGCATGGCGCATTCCCAATGCCAATAAGAGTCCCGAAGAAGTTCCTACAAGAGCCAGGAGTACAATCAAAAGAAAAGCTACGACAGGAATCTTCCGGCGCGCCAGCTTACGAGGTAATTCCGTCAATGGAAAAAGGGAAAGCGTTCTTGGTATGTGCTGAGGAGTTGGGGGAATCATTAAACTCTCAGTGGTTACATCCTGTTCATCTTTCCGCATCGTCGTCACGGGGACCGGTTCAACTAGCTCCGCCTCTCTCGTGATAAAGAGCGGTCTGGTTGGTTCTTGCTTGCCGTATCTGGTATCCTGCAAAGCCTCCTTGAACGCTTCCACCGTTGCAAAACGTTGATCGGGATTAAGCGAGAGGGCGCGCTGAATAGCTCCGGCAACTGATGCTGGAATATCCGATACAAAACGATTCGCCGCTTTAAGTGGATCAACCCCTGTCCTCTCAAGCTGGCTCTTACGAAGCATGGCATGCGCTGGCACAAAGCCCGTCAGCAAAGCATAGCAGGTCGCTCCAAGCTCGTAGATATCCGTACCTATCCCCGTTTCACCCCGGTACAGTTCGGGGGCATCATACCCAAACAGTTGACGGCGCGTATTGCTATCGCTCTCTTTCAACAGATACTGCCTGCACACACCAAAGTTCACCAGAACCGGGTTCTTTTCCTCACCCACAAGGAGAATATTCTCAGCTCGAATCTGCTGATGAAACAGTGGCGGTTGTAACGAATGTAAATACGTGACCGCATCCATTACCGGTTCCAGTATCTCGCGCACCTGCACCGGCGAAAAACGTTTGTGAAATTGTTGCAAGCGCAACTGCTCAAGGGATTGACCTTCAACATAGTCCATTAAGATATAGAGGCGATTATATTTATTGATATTGAAAATATCGTAGACATGCGGAAGATGAGGATGGTCAACGCTTCGCAAATGCATAATCTCAAAATTGACCTGGTGCCGAACATATCGATCTGGAACAGAGAACTCTTTTAAAGCAAAACGGGTCGCGAGATGCTGCTTTCCATCGGGGTTCTCTACCAACACCTCTCCACTCACCAGATATACGGCGCTATCGGAAGTTTGTCCCAATAGTTTTTCAACACGGTACTGCTTGCGTAGTTGCGTACCAATCACCAGCGTTTTAAACATGGGGTCATCCCTACGACCGGTTCAAACATCACACATATCCTTAATTATTATAAGTAGACAGTTAAATTCTTACAAGCTCATACATAAATTAAAAAGGCCATAGTTGACTTGATTCTCTCAATTATTAAGTGTACTATTCACTTGAGGTTATAAACAGTTAGAAAGGGGATCGTTACCATGCAACTACGCGCCTTTATCGCAAACTCTCTCTACCGGGTCTCACTTGCGCTTGGTTTGTTTGTGTTTGCTCTGCTCGCTGGTTTCTCACAACCCGCGTTAGCAGATAGTCCGGCCTTTGTGCGTGTTATCCATGCATCCCCCCATGTTGGTACGGCAGACGTTTTTGTAGATGGAACAAAAGTGCTGAGCAACTTCGCCTTCGCAGCAGTCACCGATTATGTCACCATTCCCCCCGGTCCGCACAAAGTGCAGATTGCGCTCATTGGCAAGGGGCCGGATGCTGCCGTTATCTCTCAGACCCTGGCGGTACAATCCGGCGTCTCCTATACGGTTGCCGCGCTTGGAGCCACTGCCAATGATCTTGGTCTGCATGTCTTCGTTGACGACAACCATGTCGCTAGCGGTCAGGCCAAGCTGCGTATCTATCACCTTGCGCCAGGGATAGGCACTATCTCTGTCTCTAATGGAAGCAATGCCAGCATCAACAGCCTGGGTTATGCGCAGGCCAGCAACTACCTGGTACTCTCTCCTGGCTCTTACTCCTTTAATGTCACACCTGGCCAGTCCGGCACCAGCATACCGCCGGTCTCTGCTAATCTGAAGGCAAACACCGTCACCAGCATCTTTGCCGTCGGTCAATTGAATGGCAATCCACCGTTCCAATTCATCACGGCCCAGGTACCTGCGCTCCCCGGAATGCCCTCGACCGGCAGCGATCCCTTACTCAATTCAGGAACCGGGCCTTCTCTCCCGATCTGGTTCTGGCTTTCCGGCTTGTTGGGCCTGATTACCGTTGGAACGCTCGCGCGTCGTTTTGCTCATACTCGCGCTAAACATGTCTCGTGAAAGGCATATTACACCTATGCAGTTGAAGAAATTCTGCTTCTGCTGCTTTCTCCTGGCTATAGCGCTGCTCGGCAGCAGTTGTAGCCAGGAGACAACACCTGTCACCCATGCAGCGCCCACCATACGCAAAACACCGTTGGTGGTCAAAACGAAACATATAAGCTACTTGCAAACGCCAGAACCGAATTTCCGGCCTGAGCGGCTTATCATTCCAGCAATTGGCATTAACACAAACGTCGAGGAAGTAGGCATACAGCCAGATGGAGAGCTTGGTACACCGAAGAGCAATCCCTGGGATGATGTGGGATGGTATGCAGAAGGCCCGGTTCCAGGCGTACAGGGTAGCGCTGTCATTGATGGGCATCTTGACCGCCCAGGTGGCTATCCCGCTGTGTTCTGGAATTTACGTTACCTGCGCATCGGTGATGAAATCCGGGTGACCAACAGAGCGGGCAAAACACTGCACTTCAAGGTGTACGATATCGCCCGCTATTCGCCTCAAAATGCGCCACTCCAGCAAATTTTTGGCAATCAAAATGGCGTGTTCTTGAACCTGATTACCTGCGCTGGGTACTGGATTCCCTCTGAAAAGCAGACAACCGAGCGACTGGTGGTCTACTCGGTTCTCAGTTGACTACTCGTTTAGAGTGGCAATGCAACAAAGAAGCTGCTCCCCCGGCCTACCTGGGACTCACACCAGATAGATCCACGATGACGTTCAACGATCTCTTTGCAAATGGCCAGCCCTAGCCCTAGCCCGCTTTTCTGGCTGGCCCGGACTTCTGGCCCACGATAAAATGGCTCAAAAATATGCGCCATTTGCTCTTCCGGTATACCGGGGCCAGCGTCCTGAACGCAAATCACCACCCATTGCTCCGCTTTGTGCAAGAGCATCCTGACCGGGCTTTCCTCCGGCGAGTACTTTACTGCATTATTGAGAAGATTAATCATGATCTGACTTAGCCGATCAGCATCTCCCTGCACCATTACCCCTGAAAAGTCCGACTGAAACTCAATCGGCCTGCCTGAAAGCAGACGCTGCTCTTCCACCGCCTCCCGGCAAATATCTGCGATATTGCAGGGGCTGAAATGAAACTCGACTTTCCCGGAGCGAATGCTATTCAAATCGAGGAGATCATCCACTAAAGCATTCAAGCGCCGCGTCTGTCCATCAATTCGTTCCAACGCCATGCGTATCACCGCGAGATCAGAGGATAACTCTGGCAGCCTTGAGAGCTGCCGCAACATTAACTGCGCGTGTCCGCTGATCGTTGTCATCGGCGTCTTCAACTCATGCGAGGCCATCGAAATGAACGAGTCTTCTAGATTCGTGTTCTGTTGCAATAAGGGTAAATTCTGCTCAGCTACCTTTGGTTGTGCCTGTCCACCGCGCAGCATTTCAGAGGGCCTACGATGCCGTTTCCACTGTCGTCTGAGAAAGACAAACGTGGTCAGCAGGCCGGAGAACAAAAAGCTGAGTATACGCTTCATTACCTGCCATGTTCGAGTGGAGAACATACTGAACAGGTAGCTTATGAAAGGATAAAACCAGATGTTAATACCCGCCAGTTCGTCCTTCCGTATTCCTTTTTTATGTTGCACAGAAACGAACGAAAGCGTCCGTCCCTGGTATTTTATACCTGGCTGTCGCATATGTCCCCCTTGCCCCCATTGTCTCTGCAACATGCTGCCTTCACCTCCCTTCACACACGTATAAGTGCATCATTTACTATCAATTTTACTTATGAGTGTATTTGCAACACATATCTACATGAGCATTATCTCTGTATCTACAAGGGAACACGAACCATTCTCTCATGAGGTTTCAGAAAATCAGCTAAAAAGGGATTAGAAAATGCTGAGCAACCTCATCACCCGCGCAAACCGTTGTCAGAGGCAACTACGATATAATAAGATAAAACAGAGCCAGGTGCGCCGAAACTAGCTTCGCGTGCCGTATTTTACCTACCGATGAAGTTAGGTGCAGAAGCATGTTCAAAAAAATCTTAATTGCTAACCGTGGAGAAATCGCCATTCGCGTAATGGCTACCTGTCGCGAAATGGGCATCGCCACCGTCGTCGTCTACTCAGAGGCCGACCGGCAAGCCCGTCATGTCCGCGAGGCAGACGAAGCATATTATATTGGTACCGCTCCAGCTACAGAAAGCTATTTGCGCATTCCAAACATTCTCGCAGCCGCAAAACAGAGCGGAGCGGAAGCCATTCATCCCGGCTACGGCTTTCTTTCCGAAAATGCCGCCTTTGCCGAAGCCTGCGAAGAGGCTGGAATAGTATTTATTGGCCCTCCGGCGTCAGCCATGCGCCTGATGGGTTCAAAAATCGCTGCCAAAAAGCTGGCTGAATCGGTCGGCGCTCCTACTATTCCCGGCTACAACGGTGATAGCCAGGAAGACGAAACGCTGTTAGAGCAGGCGCGCCGCATCGGCTTCCCAATCCTCATCAAAGCATCGGCTGGTGGCGGCGGCAAAGGTATGCGAGCAGTCTACCAACCCGATGAATTCCTGGATCAACTGGCTGGGGCCAGGCGCGAGGCACTAAATGCGTTCGGAGACTCCACCGTCCTGCTAGAACGCCTTATTCAACAGCCGCGCCACGTCGAGATACAGGTGCTTGGCGATACCTATGGCAACCTCATTCATCTGGGCGAGCGCGAATGCTCCATTCAACGCCGCCATCAGAAAATCCTGGAAGAAAGTCCATCCGTCGCACTGACTCCCGCCTTGCGCGCAGAAATGGGGACAGCGGCGGTACGCATCGCGAAGGCGGCGGGCTATGTCAACGCTGGAACGATGGAGTTCATTCTCGATACCGACGGACGCTTCTATTTTCTTGAGATGAACACCCGCTTGCAGGTCGAACACCCCGTCACCGAGCTTGTCACCGGCTTTGACCTCGTTCGTCACCAGATACTCATTGCCGCCGGAGAACCGCTTGGCATCTCCCAGGAGCAAATATATCCTCGCGGGCATGCCATTGAAGTACGCCTGTATGCCGAAGACCCCGAGAACAACTTCCTGCCCTCGACCGGCACCGTCACCACCTTTGTGCCGCCGCATGGCCCAGGAATTCGCCTTGATAGCGGCATCGAAAGTGGCGATGAGATCACTCAATACTACGATCCTATGATCGCCAAACTCATCGTCTCTGGCGAGAATAGAACGGCGGCTATCAAACGCCTGCAAGCCGCGCTCGAACAGCAGGTCATACTGGGTGTCAAAACCAATGCCTCCCTGCTTCACGATATCGCAATACACCCGGCGTTTCAGGAAGGCCAGACCTATACCAGCTTCCTGGAGACGCACCACATGCTACAGGAAGTTGAGCAGGAAAGCGAGAACATAGATAGTTATGCCCTGGCTGCGGCTGCCTTCTATGATCTGGCAGGTATGAGCAGCCTGAATAACAGCGGCAACGGCCATCTCTCCAGGATAACATCCAACGATCCCTGGAAATATCTTGGTCCCTGGCGCATGACAGGCGAGGCGCGCAATCTCACCTATGACTATCGAGACACTCCCTACAGGCTCGCCCTTTTTCCACCACTCAATGATGAGGGCAGTTGGACAATTGAGGTCAATGATGAGCCAGCTTTGCATATGACTTATACAACAGGCAATGATGGCCTTATCCTGCTCAAGGAAGGAGCAAAGCGGATCAGGGCGTATGTCGCTCACAACGGGACAGAAACACTCGTCAGCATATCTGGCAGAGTGTATCGCCTGGCTCGCCGTCAGCCGCCAGACGCTGATATCATCTCACATGGTGGCAGCGCAGCCCACTCGCAAAAAGCACTGACCGCTCCAATGGCAGGAACCATCGTCAAGGTGCAGGTACACGATGGAGAACACGTGAAAAACCGGCAGGTGCTGGTTATCCTGAGCGCCATGAAGATGGAGCATTCCATTGTGGCTCCCTATGAAGGCAAGGTACGGCGTGTTAACTGCCATGAGGGCGAGGTTGTCAAAGGTGGAGCGGTCGTCGTAGAAATGGAATGAAAGGATCATCTGTATCATGCAAGTAGGATTTATCGGTATCGGCGTCATGGGTCGGCCCATGACGCTCAATTTACTCAAGGCAGACCATCACGTCACTATTTTTGCCCGCCACCCGGATAAACCTGAAGTGCAGGAAGTATTGAAGGCGGGCGCAAAGCAAGCACCTTCACCCCGCGCGGTGGCAATGGCTTCCGATATCGTCATTACCATGCTGCCGAACTCACCCGATGTCGAAGAGGTGGTTACAGGTTCACATGGAATTCTCGAAGGCGCGCGCAAAGGGCTGATTATCGTTGATATGAGTACCATCGCTCCGGCAGTCAGCCGCAAGCTGGCCCGTACCGCTTCCTCGCAGGGGGTGCATTTTCTCGATGCCCCGGTCAGTGGTGGTTCGCAGGGAGCCGTCAATGGAACGCTCACCATCATGGTTGGCGGCGAACGCGAGATATTTGAGCAGGCACGTCCGGTCCTTGAGGCGATGGGCAAAAAGGAGAATATCTTCCATGTCGGCCCAAATGGCGCGGGCGAGGTTGTCAAAATCGTGAACAATATCCTCTGTGGCGTCATCTCCGCCGCCATCGCCGAATCTTTCGTATTAGGGGTGAAAGCTGGCGCGGATGTCGAGACGATGGAAAAAATCATTGGCGTAAGCAGTGGCGCGAGCTGGCAGCTTTCCAACCAGTTCCCCCTGCGCGCCTTCAACGGCAGCTTCCAGCCAGGTTTCATGACCGACCTTCTCTACAAAGACCTCGGCCTCGCGCTCGATCTCGCCGCCGAAAACTCCGTTCCTATGCCCGTTACTGCGTTAACCCGGCAGATGTACGAAATGACCCGAACTGCCGGTTACGGACGCAACGACTATACCGCTCTCCTTAAAGTGCTGGAACAAATGGCCGGGGTCGAAGTGAGAAATGATGGGCCGCAGAAGCAATCGTAACACGTCCAGATGCCAAAAATAAACTGGCCGCACTTTCTAAATGTTGATTAAATAATGGAGGATAGTAGGGACGCGATGATGGATGTTGACACAATATGGGGGTCTAGTGCCCCCTGTCATCCTGAGCGCCGCGAAGGATCGTGGTCCCCCGGCGAGGCGTGCGGCGCGACCGGAAATCCTTCACGGCGCTCAGGATGACAGGCTTGGGTCTTCCTTCTTTCTTTGTCAAAATTCAAAAGTGCGGCCAGCTATTAGACGCTTATTGAATAGGCCGTAAAAGCCCATGTGAAACCGTCATTCCCAGAACCAGCACCGCCGCGAGGCCAAAGTAAACCAGCGTCAACACGATGCGCTCCCCAACCGGAACCTTGTAGTAGGCCTGCGCCTCGGGCGTATCGGGAACGCGCCGCCTTGACCAGAGTTGCGTACCGGCCATCAGGATGAAGAACAGCAGCCAGATCGAAACAGTTTGCGTCTGAATGAACGTCCAGATTTCAAAGGCAATCAAGCCAATAAAGCCGACAATCCAAAAGCGCCGGTCGATAGCGGCAAGTACCCGCCCGCCATCAAAGGGCACTATCGGTATCAGGTTGAACAGGTTGATGAAAAAGCCAAAGTAGGCCAGTGGCGTCCAGATTGAATACGGATTTGCCTGCGCCAGAAACAGGCAGAGCGAGGCTGCCAGCGCACCCGCAATAGGTCCGGCAATACCCACCTCTGCCTCATCCTTCGCGTTCTTAGGCATCTGACGCATAATCACAGCAGCACCCAGCAAAGGGATGAAAATCAAGCCGCCAATCGGTATCCCTTTCAGCTTCATCACCAGCGCGTGCCCCATCTCATGAATAAAGAGCAGAGCGACCAGCCCAACGGCTAATTGCCAGCCGAAAATGAGTGAGTAGGCAGCAATGGAAACGATGGCGGTCAAACTGGCAAAACCAAACTTGGCAAAAAGCGCCAGCCATTTGAAATCAAAAAGCAGCACCAGCAGGGTCTTGAACTTCAAAAGTAGCGCTATTATAGTCGCGCCTATACCACCCAATCCAGCCAACCCTTTCCGCCGTTTGCTGCCTTCAGCGCTCCCTCGTTTTACTGCTTCGCGCTGCTCATAGCCAGCGTCCGTCGTGTATCCTTCCATCTCTGTAGGGCCACAATAGGCGGTCATCTGCGAAGGGTCGGGATAATATACTTCAGGTGTTGTATATGGACGTGCTTCGGAAGCAACCCAGGGATCAAGCGGCTGCACAGGCTGCGCAGAACGAGGCGCTTCCGATTGCTGATAGTAAGCGGGGTCGGCATAATTGTGCGTCTGGGGATATTCGCGATATTCAGAAAATTCATTGGGATCCCAGGACATCTTTGCCTCAATTCTTAGACAACAGCAGGTTACAAGATATACTTTTTTTGTACCTTATCATACATTACGTTTAACAACCCTGAAAGTTTTCTTATTCCAACCTTAAAGATTGACGTTGAAAATAGTACTGACGAGAAGCAGTACAATCAAAATCGTAATGACAACCACCGTTGCCCAGGAAATAATGTTGAAGATCAGTCCATTAACATGCTTGCCCATCAAACGACGATTGTTGACCAGCAAGATGATGAAAACTAGTAGGATTGGCAGCATAGCAGCGTTCAAATCCTGCAAGACAATTAAAACCTGAATGATGGGTAGTCCTGGGATGAGAGTGATGAGTACTCCAAGCACAATCAGACCAGTGAAAATGCTCTGAAAGACCGGGGCTTCGCTGAAGCTGCGCGATACACCACGCTCGAAGCCAAAGGCCTCACAAATGCCATAGGCCGTGGAAAGCGGCAAAACTGCCGCAGCCAGCAAAGAAGCTCCAAAAAGCCCCAGACCAAATAGCAGTGAGGCATACTGCCCGGCAAAAGCCTCAAGAGCAAATGCCGCATCTATCGCGGAATGGACCGGGCGGTTATGAACAAAGAGCGTTGCCCCTGTCGCAATCACCACAAATCCGGCGATCAGCATCGCGAAAATCGTGCCGCTAAAAATATCAAGCTGCTCGTAGAAGTAATCACCCGCGTGAATACCCTTGTCGGCAACCGAAGACTGCACAAAAAACTGCATATAGGGACTGATGGTTGTTCCGACAAGAGCCACCGCCGTAATGAGATACCCGCTATCGCTGCTCAGACGAGGTAAGACAATTTGCTTGCCCACTTCGCCCCAAGCTGGATGAGCCGCAAAAGCCGCCGGAATATAGGCCAGGAAGCCAAGTGACATCACCAGAAAAACCTTTTCCACGCGCCGGTATGACCCCTTAATAACCAGCCACCACAATACCAGTCCAGCCAGGGGAACCACAAGGTAGACGAACGGCGTATTCACATCTCCGGTAAACACCTGCACGCTGGCAGCAATACCAAGAAATTCGGAGACGGTGACGCCAGTATTCGCAACCAGTAACGCAAGCATCGCCAGGGCCGCCCAGCGCACGCCAAATTGCTCGCGAATGAGGTCAGCCAGCCCTTTCCCCGTCACCGTTCCCATGCGGGCGCACATCTCCTGCACAATCGCCAGACAAAAACCGGAGATTGCCAGCGCCCAGAGCAGGCTATAGCCATAGGCCGCGCCGGATTGCGAGAACGTGGCAATCCCTCCAGCATCATTCCCCGCGTTGGCGGCAATGAGGCCGGGACCAAGCACCGCTAGCAATCTGAAAAGGCCCCAAGAACGACTAAAACGAAAACGAGGCCGCGAGTGTCTACCACGCCCGGCCTTGCTCTTTTGCTGGAGTTCCTGTACTTTCTCGTGTGGTGGTTCCATAAGCAACACGCACAGGAAAGAAGAGTTGCGCGCCTATTCTAACCTGTTATCCTTTCGTCCGGCTTCGATGCAGATGATAGCATGCGCATGCTCGCCATGCAAGTACAGGACGTTTATCTAGCCGATAACTCCCGTTATTCCCCTCGCTTTACCCCTTCCAGGTGCAGCCTGAGCAGGTTGAGCGCCGCAAGTACGGCCAGACGCTTATTGTCCTCGCGGCTGGCGCGCCACCCCGGCCCCATGCCTGTAACAAACCCTTCTGGCCCCTCGATAGCGATATATACGGTACCCACCGGCTTGTCTTCCTGCTTTTCCGGCCCGGCCACACCCGTAATGCCAACCCCATAATCAGCATGAAAGTATTCGCGAATAGCATGTGCCATCGCCCGCGCCGTCTCTTCACTGACAACGCCATACTTATCAATCACCTCACGCGGCACCCCCATCTGCATCTTGACTTCTGGACTATAGGAAACAATACCGCCCGTAAAGTTTTTGGAACTCTCAGGGGTATCGGTCATGGCACTGGCAAGCAATCCACCCGTCATCGACTCCATCGTCGCCAGCCACTGGTTACGCTCTGACAGGTGCCTGCCTACGACAGCCTGCAAGGTATCTTTATTCACGCCAAAGATATGATGCCCCAGAATCTGGCGTACCTGTTTCTCCATTCCCATCACCATTTGCTCGGCCAGTTCGTGCGACTCGGCCTTCGCTGTAATGCGCACATCAATCGCATCAGATTTCGCATAGGTTGCGATCGTAGGATTGGTATTATGCAACAGGGGATCAAGGCGCTCTTCCACTGCTGACTCGCCCAGGCCCCAGACACGCAGGATACGAGTAAAAATCAGTCCGCCTGTATACTTGCTGAGGCGAGGAATAACCTCCTTTTCCCACATGCGATACATTTCGCGCGGCACACCGGGCATGGCAACGATGATTCGCCCCTCTTTTTCCACCCACCAGCCCGGAGCCGTTCCCAGTGGATTCGGCAATGCCTGGGCCGAGGGAATCAATGTAGCCTGCTTGATATTGCGCTCCGGCATTGTGGAGCGGCGGGTCGCAAACATCGCCCGCAGATCAGCTTCGAGTTTGCGGTCTACCTGCATCGTCTCGCCCAGCAACGCGCTGATCGACTCACGCGCCAGGTCATCCTCGGTCGGGCCAAGACCACCCGTCATTATAATCAATTCTGAACGCTCCCAGGCTCGGCGCAACGTTTCCACAATGCGCCCCTGGTTATCGCCCACCTGTGAAACAAAATACAGATCAATTCCTTGAGCAGCCAGGCTCTGGGCAAGATAGGTGGCATTAGTATCTGTAATATGGCCCAGCAGCAGTTCTGTGCCACAAGAAAGTATTTCAGCTCGCATGCTTCCTCCAGGCCGCGTCAGGCTCGAATGGACTCTTCGCGGCACGATATGTTGTTCTTGGTCTTCATATCATATCACGTCTGATAGTATGCCAATCCAAACTTGCCTCCTGATGTCATCTTGAGCGCAGCGAAGGATCTGAGGCCCCCACTGGCTCGACACGGCAGGCACGAGACCCTTCGCTGCGCTCAAGATGACAGGAGAAAGGCTTTTTCATAGCGTGCAATCAGGAAGAGGTAAAAAAACACATAAACGTTTGTCAATCAATATATTGTGTCCATGTTCCAAAATGCAACAATATATTGTGCCAAAACCCTTGCAAATCTGAATATTTACGGGTATACTTTCTTGCGGATATCCAAATATCACTAAAGACATGCACCTGCAACATGCCGGCCCTGTTGCTCCTGGTGTATAAAACGAGTAGTGAAGGAGCCTTTGTTCATGTCGGAACAACAGAAGTCCACGGCAGCCTCTCAGCAGCCAGTTGACGCCCATAATATGACCAGACTTGAGGGCATTCGCCAAAAAGTTTTCATGGACCGCTATTCGCTCAAAGACGCGAATGGGCATCCGCTCGAATTCTATCCTGAGCAACTTTGGGCGCGCGTAGCCCGTGGCATCGCCGTCGTCGAAAAGACTGAAGAGTTGCAGACGCACTGGCAGCAGCGTTTCTACGAAGCACTCAACAACTTCCAGTTCGTTCCTGGTGGTCGCATTCTGGCGGGCGCAGGTTCGGGACATCAGGTAACATACTATAACTGCATGCCACCCGACCAGGAAGTGCTGACGGCAAATGGGTATCGCCCTATTTCCGAAATCAAGATCGGCGACCTGGTCGTAACGCATCGCAATCGCCTGCGCCCAGTACTGCATAAATTTGAGCGCGAGACGGAAGAAACACTCTATATCATCCGTCCTAAGAAGTTGGGCTACGACGACCTGCGCCTCACAGGCGACCATAAAGTATACGTCATCCGCTCGGAATGGGTGAATCGCCATAAGTCGCGTGATGGACTCCGTTTGCAACACGAGCCAGATTGGATTCCGGCGAAAGAGATTAAACCTGAAGACTACGTGGCTATCGTTTATTACGACGAGGAAGAACGCTTCTCCAACACTCAAGCAGTTGAACATGCCTTTGAATACAATGGCCTCAAATGGGTGCGCATCAATGAAATTGCCGTTGAAGAGTATACAGGTACTGTGCTGGATATCGAGGTTGAGGAAGATCACTCGTTCATTTCAGCCGGAGTAGTCGTCTCAAATTGCTACGTAATACCTTCCCCTGAAGATAGCCGCCAGGGCATCCTCGACAACCTCAAGCTGATGACCGAGATCATGGCGCGTGGCGGCGGAGTAGGCATCAATCTCTCGACGCTGCGCCCGCGTGGCTCGTACATTCGCACCGTCAATGGTACGGCTTCTGGTCCCTGTTCCTGGGCGCAACTATATTCGGTGGCAACGGGCGACGTGATTCAGCAGGGCGGATCCCGGAGGGGAGCTCTTATGCTCATGCTCGACGACAACCATCCCGACATTGAAGAGTTCATCACCGTGAAGCGCGTCGAAGGCCGTATCGAACATGCCAACCTCTCCGTCTGCGTTTCCGACGCCTTCATGGAAGCCGTCAAAAACGACGCCGATTGGAACCTGGTCTGGCAAGGCGAGGTCAAGAAAACCATCCGCGCCCGTCACCTCTGGGATTTGATTTGTAAGTCGGCCTGGGAGTCTGCCGAACCCGGCGTGGTGTTCATGGATCGCTATAATAAGCTGTCCAACACGTGGTACTACGAGGATATACGGTGTGTAAATCCATGTGGAGAGCAGGGGCTTCCACCTTTCGGCGTCTGCAACCTCGGCGCTCTCAACCTCTCGGCGTTCGTCAAGAATGGGAAGATGGATTACGAGCGGTTGGCGGAGATCAGTAAGGTGGCGATGCGCTTCCTGGATAATGTGATCGACGCTAACGAGTACTTCATTGAAGAGAATCGCGTGGCGCAGCTTGGGACGCGGCGTACCGGACTTGGCACGATGGGGCTGGCGGACGCGCTACTCAAGATGAAGATCGCGTATGGCAGCCCTGAGTCGCTCGAAGTGATCGAGCGCATCTATACAACCATTCGTGACGCGGCTTACGAGGCTTCGTCGGATATCGCAGTTGAGAAGGGGTCGTTCCCGCGCTTTGAACGTGATAAGTATATGCAGGGAGCCTTTATAAAGCGCCTGCCCAAGCATATCCAGGAGAAGATCAAGAAGCAGGGCATACGTAACGCGGTCTTGCTTACACAGGCTCCGACGGGGACGACCAGCCTGTTCGCGGGCGTCAGTTCGGGTATAGAGCCGGTGTATGACTTCGCGATGGTGCGGCGTGATCGCACTGGGGAGCATATACTCTATCACCCGCTGTTGCAGGCATGGCGCGATGAGCATCCCAACGAGCCGACGCCTTCCTACTTCGTGGCGGCCAATGACCTGACGCCGGAAGAGCATGTGCGAGTGCAGGCAACCATCCAGAAGTACACCGACTCCAGCATCAGCAAGACGGTGAACGCGCCCAACAGCCATACCGTCGAGGACGTGCAGACGCTCTATCGACTGGCCTACGAACTCGGCTGCAAAGGCATCACGTACATGCGCGATGGCTCTCGCGTGGGTGTTCTCTCGCATATCGAGGAGAAGAAACCGGAGCAGCAGGAACAGAGCCAGCAGGAACAGCAACAAACATTGATGGTGCCTGTCACCTCGATACAGGATGGCGTCAAGCCACGCCCGCCCGTCGTATATGGTTACACGCGACAGGTGAGCGCGCCAGAAGGCAAGATCAATGTGACCATCAACAGCGACGATCACGGGCCGTTGGAAGTGTTCGTCAACGTCGGTAAGGCCGGTAGCGACATCGCAGCGCTGGCCGAGGCGCTGGGTCGCCTGATCTCGCTCAACCTGCGCATTCTCAGCCCGCTCTCGCAAACCGACCGGGCGCGGGAGATTGCCGAGCAACTGCGCGGTATCGGCGGCAGCCGCTCCGTCGGCTTCGGCTCGCAGCAGGTACGTTCATTGCCTGATGCGGTGGCAAAGGCGCTTGAGATGCACATTGAGACTGCTCAGCAGCAATCGGCAGAGAAGGCCGAGGAAACGCCGCAGACCAATGGGCATCACACGGAAAACGGCAACGGCAGCCAGGTCGAAGCCAAATCTGCGAGCCTCTTGAGCCTGAGCCATCTAAGCGTCACGGGCAATCTTTGCCCACAATGCGGCTGCAACACGATGGTCTACGAAGAGGGATGCCGCAAGTGCTATAGCTGCGGGCATAGCGAGTGCTAAGTTCGGCTTAAAGCCTTTCTCATTGTCCTTCACACAAGTTGGGGAAACACGGGTATAGCTGGTTTCCCCAACATTTCTTTTGAGTAGGAATACCTAATTTGGGCTGGATTAGCTCTGCATCATTTTCTGCAATTGCAGGACAGTATTCCAGTTCCGTCCTGTGCCACTGGTCTTCAGCTTTTTCTCGATCAAGGGCAATGTGAACTTGGAACGTCCCATGCCTTCGGGATAGTAGATGTACAACTCCTGGCCGATGAGATAGTATTCTTCAGGGCCGCTATATGCTTTCTGGAGGTCTTCCAGGGAAGTTTTCTCTGGGCGACTTGCCAGGAACAACACAAGTACCCATTTAGACTCCTTCTCTGGTTGGTTCTGAAAAGGGTTGTTGGCAATAATCGCTTCTAGCTCATCTTTCGTGCGCACTATAGTATTGACGCGAAAGCCGAATTTTTGCGCAAAGGCATCCTCTATTTGCCGCGAAACCTGCGCCATATCTTCAACGTCGGCGCTGCATACCACGTTGCCGCTTTGAATGTAGGTGACGACGTTCTTTAAGCCTAGAGAGGCGTAAAGGGTCTTGAGTTCGTTCATCGGCACCTTGTTGTTACCGCCGACGTTGATGCCGCGTAGCAGTGAAACAAATGTGGGCATAACTTTTCCTTACTTCTTTTTAGGAGAACGCATCTCTTACAAATCAGCATGATACTATAGAAACAGCAAAACTACCATCCTCATCATCCAGGGATGCTGGAATCGGGAGTTGCCAATGTTTGCTCTACAATAGCGTTGATAAAAGTCCGGGCGGCGCGTGAAATGGCTCCGATACGACGATAGACCAGAGCAAAAATGAACTCGTCCGACAGGTCACGAATTGGCACAAGTACCAGGTCGCGGCCAATTTGCGAAGGGCGAATCAAGGCGGGGAGCGTCAGGGTTACACCGATGTTCTGCTTTACCATTTCCTTTAATCCTTCGACCGATTCGATTTCAATCAACGGTTGTAAGGGTAGCCCGCGCTGCGCGAAGATCCTTTTTGTAATCTGGCCCATACGAGAAGTCTCATCAAGCAGCAAAAACGGCTCTGTCGTGATGTGTTCCAGGGTAACATCTTGAGCATGGCTCCGGGCCAGGGGATGTTGCGCTGAGATGAGCAAATGCAAAGGCTGGCGAAATAGCTCTTTGATAATCAGCAATTCGGATTGCAAATGTGGGTCAAGAATCAGGCCAAGCTCTACCTCGCCCTGTTCTACCAGCGTAATCAACTCGTCTGTATGATTGACGCACACCTTCAGGCGCACGTGAGGATAGCGTTGATGAAATGCAGCGAAAAGGGTGGGCAGGAAAGCGGTCGCCAGCGATTCGATGCAGCCGATAGAGATGGTGCCTCGCTGCCCAATGCGTAGCTCACTGAGAAATTGCTGGCCCTCTTGCAACTGCTGCATTGCATTCTTCACATGTACCGCAAACTCCTGACCGGCGGGAGTCAAACGGACCCGTTTCTTCTCACGTGTAAAAAGCGCGACGTCTAATTCATCTTCCAGCAGGGCGATCTGGCGGCTTAAGGCGGATTGCGCAACGAGGCAGATCTCGGCAGCTTTGCGAAAATTTTGCGTCTGGGCCGCCGCCAGGAAGTAGGTAAGCTGGTGAAATTCCACGCTATGCTCCTTATCATTGATCTCGTTTTGAGATCAGTAGTATATCAAACAGGTGTTGGACGCATCAACTTTTCACGCTTATACTTGTTGGTAAGGACAAGTTCTAAAGGAGGAACGATATGACACAGGTTGAACAACTGGCAAAGTTTGCTGTGCAGGCACGCTATGAAGACCTTTCTGAGGAAGCAGTGCAGCAGCTCAAGATTCGTATCTTAGATGCGCTCGGCTGCGCTTTCGGCGCGCTTGAGGGGCCACCGATTCGGATGGTGCGGGCGCAATTGGAAGACTTTGGCGGTAGACCACTGGTATCGCTGATTGGCGGCGGGAAAACGGCTCCCGACCGGGCGGCCTTTTACAACTCGGCGCTGGTACGCTACCTGGACTATAACGACAGCTACCTCGCCAAAAAGGAGACCTGCCATCCAAGCGACAACCTGGGAGCGGTGCTTGCAGCCAGCGAATATGCCCACAGGAACGGCAAGGATTTTCTGACCGCGCTGGCGCTTGCCTACCAGGTGCAGTGTCGCCTTTCGGATGTCGCGCCAGTGCGAGCGAAAGGCTTCGATCATACGGTACAGGGAGCCTATTCGGTAGCGACTGGCGTGGCGAAGGCGCTCGGGTTGGATGAGCAGGGTATCGCCAATGCTGTCGCTATAAGCGGGACAGCCAACAATGCCTTGCGGGTTACGCGCACAGGTAGCCTCTCGCACTGGAAAGGGCTGGCTTTCCCCAACACGGCATTTGGCGCTACCCATGCAGCATTTCTCGCCATGCGCGGTATCACTGGCCCCCAGGAGGTCTTTGAGGGCAACAAAGGCTTGATGGACGCTATTACCGGGCATTTCGACCTCGATTGGAGCAAAGAGAACCTGGAGGCGGTGAGACGCACCAGCGTGAAGAAGTATAACGCGGAGTTTCATTCACAATCGGCGCTTGAAGGCATTTTGGAACTGCGCTCCTCTGAGCATATACGCCCGGAAGACATCCAGGACATTCAGATCGACATTTTTGATGTCGCCTATCACATCATCGGTGGTGGCGAAGAGGGCGACAAGCAGCAGGTGCGCACGAAGGAAGAGGCGGATCACAGCCTGCCCTACATGGTAGCGGTAGCGCTGCTGGATGGCGATGTTTCGCCCGCGCAATACGCGCCAGAACGTATTGTAAGCGAGGATGTACAAAGCCTTCTGCGCAAGGTGACGATCCGGCCCAACGAGGAATTCAGCAACCGCTTTCCTGCTGAAATGCCCTGCCGCGTGCAAATCACGCTCAAGGATGGTCGCCAGCTTTCCGTTGAGAAGCAGGACTACGAGGGGTTCTACACGCGCCCGATGTCATGGAAGCAGGCAGTTGCCAAATTTGAGCGTCTTGCAACTTCCTACACTTCCACAGACCAGTGTACAGCCATTGTAGAGACGGTGGCGAGCGTGGAAACAAAAGAAGTAGAGCAGTTGACCGCTTTATTGCGTGGAGAAAACTTGACCGTCCATTAAACGGAGAAAGGAAAAAAGAACTATGAGCGAACGAGCATTTCCATTTATTCGCATGAACGAGCGCGAGGGCAAGCCTCGCACGCGAGGGATTACCGAGATTCGCGGCCCCTACTATACGCCAATGGGGAAACGCTACCTGGAGGACGTGCTGGAAACAATGGGCGAGTACGTAGACTCGTTGAAATTCGCGGGCGGCTCGTTTACCCTGATGCCAGAGCAGGCGCTGAAAGAGATCATTGATGTGGCCCATCGCCATAACGTGCTGGTCTCTACCGGCGGCTTTATCGAGCATGTGCTGACGCTGGGACCAGAAGTGGTGAACCGCTACATTGAGGAGTGTCGCAATGTGGGTTTCGACATTCTGGAAATCTCGAGCGGCTTCATCACCATTCCGACAGATGACTGGCTGCGACTGGTGGAGAAGGTACAGAGAGCCGGGCTGAAAGCCAAGCCAGAGGTCGGCATCCAGTTTGGCGCGGGCGGGGCAAGCGCCGCCGAGGAACTGGAATCGGAGGGCACAAGAGATGTGGAGTGGGCGATTGGACAGGCAAAGAGATTCCTGGAAGCAGGGGCCTACATGATTATGATCGAGTCCGAGGGCATCACGGAAAACGTGAAGACGTGGCGGACTGACGCGGCGGCCAAGATCATTGGCGCGTTGGGTCTGGAAAAGGTGATGTTCGAGGCCGCTGATCCAGAGGTCTTTGCCTGGTATATCAAGAATTACGGCGCTGAGGTGAATCTGTTTGTCGATCACAGTCAAATCGTGCAGCTTGAGTGCTTGCGGGCTGGTATCTGGGGAACGAAGAGCCTGTGGGGGCGAGTGCTGACGTACAAAGGGTAAAAAGTGGCGGAAAAGGGGTTGGCAGCCCCTTTTCCGATCGCAGAAAAGTGTTATTGTACCTGTTTATTCCTCCTCTTCAGCGGCGAAACGCCGTATTGACTCTATAGACGGGACGAAATAGTATGCGCCGGTGACAACGTGCGTGTAAAGGGTCAGGGAGTCGCGAATACCGTCTTCCGCGCCCGCCATACGTTCTAGCATGCGGGCCAGTGGATGCTGGTCGCGGCAAAAGCCGATAAACATGGTGCCGTGATGGGTGGCATCGCCGAACGGGGTATTACGGCGGAAAATATGCAACTCTTCGCCGTTCTCCTCGATTACAGTCCTGGAGACATGAGATTGAGGACCGCGCACCTCTTCATCAAGCTCGACGCTGGTATCTTTTGTTCGCCCGATGATCTTTTCCTGCTGTTCTACGGGCAGAGCATCAAAGGCGGCGGCATTGTGATTCCACTTCTGTACGAGGATGATGCTTCCGCCCGCACCCGGGCCATCAGGGATTAATGCGACCTCGGGAGCTTCTGACAGAGGCGGATTCTCAGTGCCATCGATAAAACCCGTTAGATCGCGGTTCTCTTTGTAGGTCCAGCCAGTGACTTCACCAGCCAGGATGGCGATAGGGGTCAGCGCTCGAATGGCATTCCGCGAAACGTCGAAGACTTTATCATAGGCATGACCTGCCACCCAGAGCCACAGATCATGCTGTGTGGCAGGCAAAGCCATTGACGCTGCGAATTTCCTGATCGAAATCTTTCACTCTGGCTGGCATATCATCGGGAGCTACTTTTGCCCAGAGCGAGGGACGAATCCCGACGACCATATTGACACCACCGGTTGTCGTACTCGGTTCGCGAAAATTAGCAATCGCCTGAACTAAAGTGAGTGGCTCGGTTCCTGGATGGAGATCAAATTCCATATAGGAGTGGGAGCCGGTACCTAACGCAAAGATGCCACTTTGAGCTACACGCATATGTAACCCTTCTATCCTGTTCTAAAGGGTGAAGCTGAGTTCTGGTAATTTGGAACAAAGCCACACCATGCTAAACTGCTTCACTACTTCCTGATCAAAATTATAATACAACTGGCAGAGCAAATTGGAGAAAAGTAAACTACCAGCTTTAGCAAAAATGGAAGAGCTTTCCCCCATTTGGCCTATGAGAGGCCGTTTCGCTTGTACTTGCCAACGCCAATTGGTATATTTCTTTTCATGAACATGCGCTATATACCTCTTGAAGGCCATGTTTCCTACACAGACGAGCAAAGGAGAAATCCATTCGCCACCCGGTAGATGAGCCTGCCTCCGGTGTATGGAAAGCCACAACCGCCATGAATATGATCCGCGTCTTGAAAGTACCGGCCTTTCTATTGATTATGACTGTGTTTCCCCTCGTTTTTTCTGATCCAGCAGTGACAACGATAGCCGTTCTTGCTTTGATCCTGGCGAGCGCAGCAGTTGGGTGGAATATCTTTTCAGGATACTCGGGCTATATTTCGCTGGGATACGCGGCTTTTCATGGCACCGGAGCATATATCCTGGTGTTGATGTGCCAGGAGTGGAAGCTTCCAGGCGGTTTTCAACCTTTTTTCCTGCTGCCGCTCGTGGGACTGCTTACCGGCATCTGCGCGCTCCCCCTCGGCTGGATCGCGCTGAAAACACAACGCTATACCTTCATCGTGATGACCATTGCCATTTACGCGCTCGTTTCACAACTGCCGAGTCTCTTCAGCAGCGTCATTCCTGGTTTGAGCGAGGAGACGCTTCCCATACCACTCTGGAATGGCGTTACGTTCAATATGATTTTTTATTACATGGCATTTGCTTTACTCCTGCTAGCGCTGGGCGTTTCCTGGTGGATACGCCAATCGAAATATGGATTGAGCCTGCGAGCAATCCGTGATGACGAGGAGCGCCTGCGTGGGCTTGGCGTGAAAGTACTGCCGGTAAAGCTCTCGGCCTTTATGATTTCCGCCTGCTTCGCTGGAATGGTAGGGGCGCTGCATAGCTATTTTCTCGGCTTTGCCACACCTGTTTCAGCCTTCGACCGCACGCTCAATGTCTCCATTCCATTGATGGCATTTCTCGGCGGATTGGGTACTTTCTGGGGTCCCGTTTCTGGAGGATTGCTAGTTGTCGTCCTTGAACAAAACCTCACCCTGCAATTTGGTACCCAGGGACTGGATATTATTCTTTATGGTGTAATGTTCCTGATCGTTATGCTGCTGATGCCAGAGGGAATGTTGCCCACCCTGTCGAAATGGTGGATAACATGGAGCAAGGCACGGCTCGTTCAAAACAGCGAATCAGAACCAGCACTTTCACCAATTGCCGGTGAACTCGCAATTACTTCCGGCAAAGATACGCCTCTCCCAACCACATCTTTACCTGTAACGCCTTTTCCTACAACTCCTTTCACAACGAATGTAACACCGGACGTGGCTCATGTAGAGCCACAAGCGCAAGAAATATTCGCGACGAACATGCCTTATGAACAAGCATCCGCACAACCTCGAGTATCCATTCCACGTCGCCCTGCTGATGGGACAGAACCCACAGGACACACACTGAAAGTACGCGCACTGCGACTGACAACCGTTTCTGCTACCAAACAGGCATCTTCATCGTCTGGTACAAGTGGACCACTGGTCGGCTGGTCGTGTCCGCGCTGCGGAGAAGCCCTATGGATCTGGGGTGAGGCGATTTTTTGCAGAAAGTGCGGCTTCAAACACACTATTGCACACAAAAGGACACAAAATGTTTGAAGTGGCATCCTCACCTCATCTGCCCTTGCAACTTGCACAAAACCACAGTATGCTCTATAACAATAGCTCTGAAGCCACTTCTAAACACGAGGTTATTCGGCAATTATTGCCTGCGTGAACAACTCACTTCTTCTAAAAAGAAGCGTGATAAAGGAAAGACAAGATGAGCAAACCTCCAGACGTTGAGGATATGCCAAAGACGGCAGTCAGTAGAGGAAAGTTGCATCTGCAACGAGGAGAATGGCTGACTATTCTGCTTGCATTTGCGCTTACAGTGTTGGGTGGCATTTTTTCTGCGATACAGTTGAACGCGGTTATCATCTTTTTTCTCACAGGAGCAGCACTGGCCTTGCTCGCGGCACTGGTAGGACAGGCAACAGAGCAGCTTGGTTCATATCTAGGGCCGGGGGCAACGGGCGTCTTACAATCGGCGCTGGGCAACCTGCCGGAACTGTTCGTGGGTATTTTCGCGCTGCGTGCTGGATTAATTGATGTCATCCAGTCAGCATTGATAGGTTCTATTCTTGGAAACAGCCTGTTTGTGCTGGGATTGGCTTTCTTTCTCGGTGGTCTGAAGCATGGCACACAGCGTTTTGATTCGAAAGCGCCGCGCATGATTGCCAATCTGACACTGCTGTCGGTGTCGGCGCTAGTCGTGCCAACGCTGGTACAGGGCCTGCATACACCGGCGATAGGGCACGAAGTGGGGCTTAGCATCGCCTGCGCAGTCATCCTGCTAGTTATTTTTATCGCCAGCATACCCGCCTCTATGAAGGGGGAATCGGTAGCAGTGCCGGAAGAACGAGAGAAGCCAGCGGGATGGCCTATCTGGCTGGCTATCGTGCTACTGATCGGCGCAGGCGTCGGGTCGGCATTTGTCTCCGACTGGTTCGTCAATGCGCTTACTCCTGCTATTACCTTTCTCCATATTTCGCCCGCCTTTACCGGCCTGGTGATCGTGGCGCTGGCAGGCAACGCGGTTGAAAATGTAGTCGGTATCCAGTTTGCCCTGCGCAACCAGACTGATTTCGCAATCAGCGTGATCCTGAACAGTTCGCTTCAGGTGGCGCTGGGACTCATTCCGGTACTGGTGCTGCTGAGCCTGTTTATTGGCGGCCCTCATTTAACACTGGTCATGCCGCCACTGCTCGTAGCAGCCCTGGCGCTGACTGCCATCTTAAGCACGGTCATCACCTACGACGGCGAATCGAACCTGATCGAGGGTTTGACGCTGATGGGTCTATACGGCATCATCGCCGTCTCCTTCTGGTGGGGTTAATACGCTCCCCGGACTTATAGCGAGCGTATCACTGGACGCCCAAACAGGAGATAGAGCGAATAGGAACCGACGATGAGAGCGCAAATGATGACGGTAAGCGGCCCGCCAACGAGCGCAATCATGCCACTGGCGGGAAAGTCACCGAGCGGGCGCACACCCATGATAAGCAGAGTGTTGAGGCTCATAACTCGCCCGCGCATCTGTGGTGGGACTCGCAGTTGAGCAAGGGTGATGACGGTCGCGCCAACGCCGTTTTGCGAGATGCCGAAGATCAGCAGCGCCAGCAGCGAAAGCCAGAAGACGCGGCTGAAGGCAAACAGGATAAGCGCGCCCGTCCAGAGCAAGAGCGAGCATAAAAGCAGCCCGCCCTTGTATTTGAAGTCGCCCAACGATGCTACAGTCAGAGCGCCCAGGACGGTTCCCAGGCCAGCGGCAGAGAAAAGCAGACCTAGCTGAAAAGGGTTCAGGTGCAGGATTTTCGTGGCGAAGATGGGCAGGATCAGAGTATTGGAAGGGCCAAAGAAGAGCAGCGCGGCGTATCCTGAAAAGACCCAGGGCAGCGCCGGATCGCGGCGCACTGCTCCCAGCGCAGCGCGAATAGCATCCAGCATGGGGCCGCGTCTCTCGGTCGCCTGCGCTTTTGCCTCCTCTGGAACGCGAATGAGGTACAACACAAAAAGCACGCCCAGGAAACTGATGCCGTTCAAGAAAAAGTTGCCAGCGTAGCCAACCAGCTTGCTGCTGATGCCTACTGCGTGTCCAGCATAGGCCAGCAGTCCGATGGCGACACCAGCCAGCGCAGGGCCTAAGACCGCCGAACCATTAAAAACGATCGATTGCAGGGAGATGGCGTTCATCAGGTCTTCACGCGGCACCAGCATGGGGATAAGTGAAGAGCGCGTCGGCTGGTCAAAGCTTAAAACGGTGCCCGAACAGAAGGCGAGCAAGACGATCATCCAGACCTGGATCACACCTGCAAGAGTGAGGATGCCAAGAATAAAGGCAAGCAACATCGACAGGCTCTGGGTGAGCAGCAGGAAACGGCGCTTATCTACACGGTCAGCAACGCCACCGCCGATGAGGGCGAACAGGAAGAAAGAAAGAGACTGCGCGAGGGAAACAATACCGAGTGCCAGAGCGGAGCCATTGGTGATCTGCAAAATCAACAGACTCTGCGCCACTATTTGCATCCAGGTGCCAACTGAGGACACAATCAGGCTGATCCACAAAAACCGGAAGTCGCGATAGCGCAAAGCGCGGAAAGTACGCAAACGAGGCTGCGGCGTCGGCGTAATTTCAGGCTTCTGCGTGCCTGGAACGGTACTGCTCATGAAGCGAAAGGTATCCTATCTACTAACAAAGTATGTCGCTTTTTATAGTATGTGATGTTAAGGCCGCCTGTGTAAGTGACTACACTCACCTTTTTGAGGGCAAGAGCGGATGGACGCAATACAGACCGATCACGTTATCATCTGAACATTCGTCTGTTGTTCACTAATGCCCAATTATTCTAGTCAGGCGCGACAAAGGTTTTGCGAGTCAGGTATTGCCCATCGCCTTTATTGCCAACATATTGACCATCCCTCACGATGACGCGCCCGCGCAGCAGGACAGTTTCGGGAACACCCTGGACATGCATACCTTCGTAGGGAGTGTAATCGACGTTTTGATGCTGGGTGGCGGCGCTGATAGTATAGGCGCGTTCGGGGTCGAAGATGACCAGGTCGGCATCGCTGCCAGGGGCAATCGTGCCTTTGCGTGGGAAGAGGCCGAAAAGTCGAGCAGGCATGGTCGAGACGAGATCGACGAAGTGATGCAGGTCTAGTTTGCCGGTTACGACGGCGTTATACATGAGCATAACGCGATGTTCGACGCCAGGGAGGCCGTTGGGGATTTTGGTAAAGTCATCACGGCCAAGTTCTTTTTGCCCGTGAAAGTTGAAGGCGGCATGATCGGTTGAGACAACCTGAAGCTCGCGGTGTTGCAAGCCGAGCCAGAGCGCATCCTGATCTGATGGCTTGCGAAGAGGGGGCGAGCAGACAAACTTCGCACCCTCAAAGCCGGGACGGGCTAAGCTGCTATCGTCAAGATAGAGATACTGGGGGCAGGTTTCTCCCCAGACTGCGAGGTCTTTGGCGCGGGCAGCAGCAATAGCATGGAGCGAGTGCGCGCAGGTCACGTGGACAACATAGAGCGGGGCTTCGGTAAGGGCAGCCAGAGTAATGGCGCGATGTGTTGCCTCGCCCTCTAGAATGGCAGGGCGGGTCATGGCGTGATAGTAAGGGGCGGTATGACCGGCGGCAACGGTTTCACGAATGATGGAGTCAATGACGATGCCATTTTCGGCATGAACCATGACAAGGCCGCCGAGTCGAGCCGCACGACGCAGCACGCGGTACATGGTCTCGTCGTCCACCATGAATGTGTTAGGATAAGCCATGAGCAGTTTAAAAGTGGTGACGCCAGAGGAGATCATATCATCCATCGCGGCTTCGGGAGCAGCTGAGAGATCGGTGATGGTGATATGGAAGCCGTAGTCAATGGCGGCACGGCCTTCAGCTTTCGTATGCCAGGCTTGAAGGGCTTCAGCCAGAGAGTGACCGCGCTGCTGATTGGCAAAGTCCAGGATTGTGGTAGTGCCACCACAAGCAGCAGCAATAGTGCCTGTCACGAAATCATCGGAACCTACAGTAGTTGGAAGGGGAAGTTCCATATGCGTATGAACATCGATAGCGCCGGGGAAAACGTATTTGCCCTGGGCATCGATGACGGTATCACAGGTTGACGGATCAAATGTGCCGGGAGCGCCAAGCGCGGCAATTCGCTCGTCTTCGACCAGAATATCGCCCATATAGTCGTCAGTGGCGGTGACAACGTGGCCGTTGGTGATAAGGGTACGCATATAATATCTCCTTCTGTGAAAAAAATGTGCAAGGGATGCTCCCCGTAGTTCAGCTTAACTGGTATATTCTAATGTTAGTATACACAACTTCGGCTGGAGTGTTGCCATCGCTCTTTGCCAGGAAGGCTACTTTGCCCTGAGAAGTAAAGGTCGAATCGGTCAACTGCGTGAGAAAAGTGCCGTTCGCGTAGAAAAACAGGGTGGTATCACGAGCAATCAATTGCAATGTGTTGGTTGCGTTGCCGGTTTTCAGGGCGCTTGTGGTCTTCCAATCCTGTAAGACGTTGGGATTGCCGAGGCTGTAATCATCCGAGGCGAGAATTCTATAGCGACCTGTGCTATCAACCTCGAAGAGATAGCCGGAGTAGGCCCCAATGAGGTTGGTATTAACACGGAAGAAGACACCCCCTGCTTGGCCACTGAGGATATGCATACCGACAGACAGCGCCAGGTTTTGATAAGCGTAGGATTTCTCCATACAGCCCTTCAGATTGCTGGGTTCTTTGACGTGATAGCCATCAGACTGAAAGCTGCACTGGTCGCCCTGGTCCCAGTTGGCAGCCTGGGTTGTGGAACTATTTGGATTATTCAAGGGGTCGCCGTAGGCAGGGGTGCCAGAAGTGGCGGTTTGAATGACGCCTGCCGTTGCGCTCGCCTGGGCCTGTACGGTTGCAGTAGCGCCAGCAATAGCGGTTGCCGTAGCATTGGCCCGAGCGGTAGCAGTGGCGTTCGCCTGCGCCTGGGCTGTAGCGGTCAAATTCGGAGTAGGAGAGGGAATAGGGGTTGGCGGCGTAGCCGTAGCAATCTGGGTATGTCCGCCTGTTCCAGGATTATTGGCGTTGCCGGTTTGCGGACGTGGCATAACGATGAGCCAGACGGAGCCGCCGATAATCAAAACAGCAAGCGTGACCACGAAAAGAGCAAAGAGCGGGCTGCGATAAAACGGGCGTGGCGCAGGCGGCTGCATAGGTGGAGCAACAGGAGCCGCAGGATAAACAGGAGTATAGGACGCTGCCGAGCGGGGATTGTTCGCAGGCCAGATACCGCCTTCTGTTCCACCGACAAGAGGTGAGGGACGAACATTACCAGGATTGCCGTCGCTCTGTGCATATGCTTGTGGCGGAGCCGACAAAATGAGCTGATCTTGCCGGATAGTTGGCTCGTCTGGCAAAACGACGGGAGGGACACCGTATGGCTGTTGCTTGCTGGCAGTAACAGCAGAGCAGAAAGTATTCGCCAGTTCGGTGGCGCTGGCGTAACGCTGCTCCGGTCGTTTCTCCAATGCTCTCAATATAACCTGCTCTACCTGCGGGGGAATGGTGGGAACAAGCGTGCGCGGGGATGGTGGAGGCCGGTGCATGTGCATGGAGACGAGCGCGATCTGGTTCTCAGCATAAAATGGCAGGCGTCCCGTTACCATCTCATAGAGCAGCACGCCAAGCGAATAAAGATCGCTGCGCGCATCAGCGCGACGGCCTGGCTCGAAGAGTTCGGGCGCGACGTAATCGACGGTGCCCAGCACGTTGCCAGTAGTAGTTAGCTGGGTAGCATCGTCAGAGATGCGGGCAATGCCGAAGTCGGTCAGAAAGCAGATGCCTTCTTCGTTGAGCAGAATATTGGAGGCTTTGATATCGCGATGAACGATGCCCTGCCGGTGAATATAATCAAGGGCATCGGCAATATCGCGCATGGCATTGCAGGCTTCCTGAAGCGTGAGAGGCGAACGGCGAATGCGGGCGCGCAATGTTCCACCCTGCATATAGGGCATGACGATATAATACACCGTGAAGTTATCCAGGGGAGCGGAACCGGAGTCGTAGATGGGCACCAGATGCGGGTGGCGCAGCGAGGCCATTAATTGCGCCTCACGAATGAAGCGACGCAGCATCTCTTCGTCTTCGCGCTTAAAAATTTTGACGGCAACGAAGCGATCGGTCTGCGAATCATAGGCCTCGTAGACATGGGCCATGCCGCCCTTACCGATCAAGCGACGAAGTTCGTAGCGTCCAAGGGTTCTTCCCTCCAATTCTGCCATGAAAACGAGTCTCCAGTTCCAGGTTTTATACTCGCCCTTTGCCAGCGCAACGAGTACAGAGCGCGCTTCGTCCGCATCATTGCCGTTTGTGCGTCAGGTAGTACGAAAAACTATATCACGAAAGAGGCTTGAACTCAACTGCTTCCTGCTCTCTCCTGCGAATGTTCCATATCCCCATTAGAATAAACGGTTGGGAGAGATATTCCTGGTTTGTGCCAATTGTGCCATTTGTGCCGGGGTCTTCAGAAAGGTGATTGTATGTATTGTGGTGGTTGTGGCTTGAATTTTTTAATTGAGGGTTGAAAATTTCTTCCTAGAAGAGGAAGATGATATACGGAAAAAGGCTAGCAAGCTAGCGATGATATAAGTATACATGGAGATGGGGGAAAAGGCAAGGGGATCACACTGCTGATTTTCTTTCGCTCATGACTGCTATCAAAAACGCGCCTAACAATATGACAGCAAGAGCAGCATAAGCAAGCTTGCGGTCTATCGCGGAATAACTTTTCTGCGTCGAGGCGCTTTTGCTGGTTGTTGCCATTTCGACTGCTGGAGTAAGTTGAGTAGTCTCCCTATATGGGTGATTTGAGAGTACGACAACCGAGAAAATAGGAACCAGAATAAAGAACAAAAGCACGAGACCATAGACAAACAAGATTTCCATTGTAGTTTTACCCCTTTTTGTTTGCTCAAACGGACTGATAAAGCCAATACATCAAGGTCAATGCTTCGCACTCCTCTCCAGGAAGCCAACACTATTTTTAAGCTTGAAGATGTAGAACAAGAAGTAGATCGAGGGCAGGATAATAACCATGCCGATAATAATGCCGATCAGCAACAGGAGCAGCGTTGAGGAAGCACCCGCCGCACTCTCGACTGTGACATCGGGCGGAACGAGGTAGGGAATTTGCGATACTCCCCACGAGCCAAGCAAAAAGGCGGTTTCAGCGACAATGAGAACGCGCGCAATTCGATAATAGCGCAGAAACAAAGTAACTGCCGTTGCCAGCCCAATGAGCATGGTAGCAATGACAAGAGGAAGAGCGTGATTAAGCATACCTTGCCACAAAATTGGAGCCTCTTTGACAGAAAGAAACAGGCCAAGAGCGCCAAGCAGGGCTGTTAGCGCACCCGCGATAAGGCCGCGCAAACGAAAAGCCTCAGCAAGCTCTATATCTTTATCGCTCGCGGCTTCCACCGTCAAATAGATGGCAGCAAGAGTCGCGCAAAGCGTAATAGCCATGAAACCGATGGTGAGCGCAAAGGGCGTCAACCAGAGCGAGCCGAGGTTTGTCTGGAGATTACTTTGTCGTATATGTATCTGGCCGCTTGCGACTGAGGCTGCGGCTACTCCCAGGAAAAAAGGAGTGATGATGCTGGCAAAGCTAAAAACCCGAGTCCAGATTTGAAGCGCAGGCCTGCCTCTTCGCAGGCCATGCGTGCGGAAAACAAAGGCAGCGCCACGCAGCACATTGCCGATGAGCGACAGGGTTAGCGGCACGAACAGGACAATACAAAGTGCGCCAAAGGCCGATGGAAAGGCAGAGAACAGGCCGACGACCAGAAAGACCAGCCAGACATGATTCGTTTCCCAGACGGGACCTAATGCGCGATCAATCAGTTGATGCTGGCGTTCGGCATTGGGACCGAATGCCAGCATATCCCAGACTCCAGCACCGAAATCGGCTCCGCCGAAGGCGGCATAGGCAATCAGCGAGAACCAGAGTATGCTCAAAAGAATGTAAGGTAAGCTCATGATAGTTTCCTGCTAGGCCCCAACTTCCAGACGCTCCTGCAATTCCTCGTTGCGGTTTGGCGGGCCAGTCCGCACTTCTGACCACTCCAACTTCGGCAGTGGCAGGCGGGTCTGGCGCAACAAGAGGACGATCATCGTAATCGAGAGGACGATATAGATGAAGACAAACACCAGGAAGGTGATATTCAGGAAAGGCGCTGTTGTGACAGCATCGCGCGTGCGCAGGAAACCATAGATGACCCAGGGCTGGCGACCTTCCTCAGTCACCATCCAACCAAGCTCGACGGCAACAAAGCTGAGTATGCCAGCAAGCACAATACCGCGCATCAACCAGCGATTTTCAGGAATCCTTCTTTTACTCATAAAGTAGAGCAGCCAGAACAGGGCCGCAACAAAGAGCGCAAAGAAGCCACTGCCAACCATACCATCGAATGAAAGGTGGATCGGAATAGGGTTGGGCCGATCATCAGGCGGAACGCTATCCAGACCTTTAATGACGGTATCCGGGCTGTATCCTGCCAAAAGGCTCAAACCATCGGGGATATCGATGGAGAAGTAATATGTCTGCGTTTTCGGGTCTGGAATGCCGCCAATATGCAATGGTACGTGGCTGGATGTCTTGAAGACGCCTTCCATCGCCGCCAACTTGATGGGCTGCGAACGCATCAGATAGCGAGCATTGAAATCGCCGCTGACGATTTGCAAAGGAGTGGCAATAAGGCCTACAGCCAGACCAAGGAGTATGCCTTTGCGACGGTAATCATCGCGGTTCCCTTTAAGCATAGAGAAGGCATAGACAGCAGCTACTGCAAAGCCACAGGTGACGTAACATGCCAGAATCATATGCACCGTCTCATAAGGCGTGCTGGGATTGAAGATGGCAGCAACCGAGTCGATGACCGTAATTTTGCCGTTGACCACCTGGAAGCCTGTGGGCGTGTTCATCCACGAATTGGTGGTAACGATAAACCAGGCCGAGGCCAATCCACCAATCCAGATGGGAAAGGAGCTAAGCCAGTGTACAAGTGGCGGAACTCGATTCCAGCCATAGAGGTAGATGCCGAAGAAGATGGCTTCCACAAAGAAGGCGAATCCCTCAAAAGCAAAAAGCGGGCCAATCACTGCCCCAATATAGCGAATATAGATCGGCCAGAGCAGACCAAGCTCAAATTCAACGATCGTCCCAGAAACAGCCCCGATGGCAAAGATAATGACAGCCGCCCGCGCCCAACGACGCGCCAGGGTCATCCAGACCGGATCTTTGCGCCACAAACCAATTCCTTCCGCAATACAGAGAAGCAGCGGAAGACCAACTCCCAAAACCGAGAAAATGATATGGAACGCCAGCGAAGTACCCATCTGGGCACGCGCAGCGAGTAGTTGAGACATGAGAAAATTCCCTTAAACTCTAGCATTACAGGTATAGCATTCAGGTTCTCTATATAGACGGTAATGAGAGGAGAGAAGGATAAGGGAATTTTTTGTAGGGATTCCTCATCGAGGGTGTGAAGGTAGATTGCATACCTTCACACCCTCACATAAATATGCGTCCCCTCATCAAACCGATACACCGGATTCCCTTTATGGAAGACAAGATTGCCACTATTATCCAGGCTTAGCCAGAGCAGGACGCGGGTTCCGGCTGGGACATGCAGGGAGTAATGCCAGTGGTCGAGGCCGCCAGGGCCAGTGACGGCGAATAGCCAGGAGCCACCATCGTCGATGATGGTATTGGGTTGAAGCTGGCTGCAAGAGAGCGAGTTGTCGTCGTGGGTGTTGTCTACCTGGAAGTCGCAGGCACGCAGGGACATGCCGTTGAAGCTGGCAGAAGGGTCGGCGTAGGGATAGTTGTCGAAGTTGGCGACGCGCTTACGGGCGAGCATTGCCTGCGCCCAGACCCAGGAGCCGACATGAATGGTGAGCGTGGTCTGGACGAAGAGGTGAATTTGCACGCCAGGAGCAATACGAACGGTAAGATCACAGCCGTTTGAGCAGTCAATGCCTGCCTGCTGCTGAGCAACATTGATGAGAGGTGTGGGCAAGGGCTGCTGCGGTGAGGTGGGATTGATCTTTAATACGACGCCACCGAGCGCGACGAGTGGGTATTGGGGCATGAGCGAAATGACCATGCCGGGCTGCAAGGCGTGACAATTCTGGCCGATGACGCTGTCCAACGCTTTGATGGTATCCGGCCTGGCATCGGTGAAAATGGTGCCCGCGTCTGCCATATGCATTTGCACGTTCAAAATCTCATCACAGGAGTCCGCATTTTTCACGGTATACAGCAGTGAGCCGGGTTGTGGCAACACCTCAGGAAATGGCGGCAGTGCTGTTGGAGTAGGCGACGGAGGTGGCCCACTGATCTGTAAAAAGTAGTTGGTGACGGCAGGAAACAGGTGCTGGCTTGCTTTTAACCCAAAAACGAACGCGGGAAACGCGAACGCAAGCAGTACAGGAATGAGCAAAAGGAGCCGCCAGGGTATTTTTTGCAGGATATGATGTACATTTTCCGCAGGGGTGCTGCGCCGTCGAATATGCCCGGCCATAGACCCGTCTCCCCTTTTTCAAAGTGCTTTTCCATCAGTATTATAGCAGTCAGAGAGGCATTTTTCCATCGATAAAAAAGAATTAACTAACAATGGCCCATTAGGGCTGTTTTAAGGGATAAGACGCACCAGCCAGGCGATCTTACGCTATACTGATAGTGAGTTACACAACTTTGAGGACGGTACCTATACATGAAAAGACGTATAAAAGTTCTGGTCGTTGACGATAGCGCAACAGTATCTGTAATGATGAGTCGTGCATTGGAACATGCTGGATACGAGGTGATTACGGCATCCAATGGTATAGAAGGTTTGACGAAGGCTGTCCATGAACACCCACATTGTATTGTACTCGACGTGGTACTGCCGGGCTTGAGCGGCTTCGGGGTCTGCCGACAACTGCGGGCAATTGATCCGCAACAGAGGATTCCTATCATCATGGTAAGCACGAAAAATACAACGCTCGACCAAAACTGGGGATTGCGACAGGGAGCTAATCGCTACCTGCCCAAACCTTTCACCGAAGAGAAACTGGTGCAGACGGTAGAAGAGGTGCTGCGAGAGCGAGCAGCGGTATAGATCAGGATGACGCTCAGCCAGGAGGAAGCGCTGTAATACTCGCATAGATGTTACGGCGCTTCCTTTGTATTTGCTTTTGCCTTTCAGCCCTCTCTATCTTTCCTTCCATTTTCTTTGAGAATCCTCTTGACTATGACGTTACGTCATTCCTTACAATGCTCACATATTGATGATCTTTGCACGACGGAAAGGATAATAGCTATGATGAACGATACCCAGCAAGAACGAATGGCGCAGGTCAAAAGCTATAGAAAAATTGAGGAATTGATTCCGGCACATTGGACGGAGGGTGAGGTGCAGACTAATGGAATCCGGCAGCATTATTATCGCACTGGAGGAGATAAACCGGCAGTGGTGATGCTGCATGGGTTTATGGAGGGTGCGTTATCCTGGCTACGGGTGGCTTTCGCGCTGCAAGAGGAGTATGACCTGGTGATGGTGGATGCGCGAGGACATGGGCTTTCAGAGCGTATTACGGGAGGCTTTGATTATTCCCTGTTGCGCGAGGACGCGGCGACTTTTATACGCGCTTTGAAGCTGGAAAAGCCGTTTGTGCTTGGCTTTTCACAGGGTGCGACGACGGGGATTATGCTGACAGCGAAATATCCTGAACTGGTGCAGGCGCTGCTGGTCGGAGGATGGAGCGATGAGGTGAATACAGGCTTTGCGCAAAGCGAGGGCTATCAGGCCTGGGTGCGTTCCTATAAAGACTGGCTCACCAGGCTGAAGGGGCAGACACACGAGGAACGGATGTTAGCAGGACTTTCACAGCTACCACCATTCGCGCCGTTACTCCCAGAAGAGGAGTACGTACCCTGGATCGAGGACAGTTCACGGCTTGACCTATCACTGGTTGACCGGGGTGTGGAGATGTGGAGCGAGCTAGAGGACGTGGTAAAAGAGACACGAGAGGATTTGGAGCGCATAAGCTGTCCGGTGCTGCTGATGAAAAGTGAATACTTCCCTAAACCAGGACAGCCAAAGTTTGTGCAGGAGGAGCCATCGGATAGGCCAAATTTGACGATTGTGAGGTTTGTGAATACAGGTCATGTGATATACCGCGAACAGTTTGAAGAGTTCGTTCGGGTGATCCGGGAATTTTTGCGCAAGCAAACGAGAGCAGCATCGTAAAAGAAAGGGAGCAAATCAGTGGGTTTTGAAGTGATAGAAGAACATTTGACGCTGCTGGCCGAGGGAGCGGAAATACCAGCAGCGATTACACGACCACGAGGACATATGCCAGATTGGAGCGTGGTCATTCTCCCAGGCTCGATGTTCAGCGATGTGGATGGCAACTATCCAGGCGCGAGACCGAATATGTATGCCGACCTGGCATGGCAGTTGGCAGAGCGAGGGCTGGCGGTTCTGCGCTATGCGAAGGTCGGACCAGGGACAGGTTCGGTGATCGTGGACGAAGAAAAAGCCAGAGAACACGGATTCTTTGAGAGACAGAGATTTATCGCGGAGGCAGCCTGCAAGAAGATGCGAGAACTGATACCGGAGATAAAAAAACTAGCTATAGCGGGGCATAGCGAGGGAAGCGTGCATGGTATGCTGCTCTGCCAGAGGGCAAATGTGAAGATCAACGCTTTTATCAGCCTCTCAGGTCCAGCATCAAGGTTCATTGACCTGTTTTTGCAAATGGCCGACTCGCAGGAGGGGGAGATACTGGACTTTGGTGGAGGCTTCCGTGTGTCGAAAACGCACTATAAAAAGGCGATGGAATGCATCCGTGAAGGCGTCGAGATGCCCGAAGAGGTTCGCTCCGATCCAGCAATCGCCAATTCTTTAGGTCGAGGCGACGAGAACGCAAGACAGTATATGCGCGATTATGACGCCATTGATCCTGTTGAGGAGATACGCAAAGTGGCGTGTCCTGTGCTGATTGTGCAGGGTGGACTCGATTCATCGGTGGTTCTCTCTAACAATGGCGAGCGGTTGTTTGAAGCGCGCAAGGAGGTTGATCCTACACATACGCGGCTAGAGTTTTTCCCTGATCTACAGCACTTCTATAAGAAAGCGAAGCCGGGGATGACTTCGACGGAGTCGTTTCTATTAGAAGGTGAAACTGATCAGAGGGTGGCGGATGCCATTTGGAAGTGGTTGCAGGAACAAACTAATGATTAGTTTGGCACTAATCATTGTGCAGGCTTGAGCTGAGTTCCACCAGCTATCAGAGGCAGCTCCCAGGACGACCGCGAGGGTTGCCCCTACCATCGTGTTATAGTAGGGGCAACCCTCGCGCTTATGCCCCTCGCGGTCGCCCTGGCCCCCGATCCATTACTAGAACCTTCTGGATGAGTTATGTTGACAAGCTCAGGCTTTTGTTCGTATGATACTTACAAATCGGTGGATAATAGAAGTTACTATGCGACTTCTGCCGGGAAAGGATGTGATATTATGGCTCAATCACTCACCGCGCCTGAACTCTTTCGCACCCCGCTTGATATTCCCGAAATACCCTACGACTCTTTACTTCGACAGGCAGCAGAACGCTTCCCTGACCGTCCCGCCATTATCTTTCACAACCTGCGCCTCACCTACCGGCAGGTTGTTTCGATGGTGAACAGCCTCGCGAATGGTCTGCATGGTCTTGGTCTTGGCAAAGGCGATTGCATCTGCCTGTTCACGCCCAATCGCCCTGAGTATACGCTTACACTCAATGCGGCCTCGACAATTGGCGCGGTCATCACTCCGATGAATCCGGCTTATAAGGAACGGGAAATCGCCTACCAGCTTTCTAACTCCGAGGCGACTGCGATCCTGGTATACCGGGACCTGCTTCCCACGCTGCAAAACGTTCTCCGCTCGCATTCCTTTCCGCACTTAAAGCATATTCTGGTTAGCGGTGTTACTACGGAAGTTCCTGACGATCTGCCCAATGCTGTTTCCTTTGCGCGCTTGCTGCGCGAATCCTCGCCGCGGCGTCCCAAGCCGGTAGAGGTGAATGTCGATGACCTGTTTATTCTCCCCTATTCCTCTGGCACTACCGGACTTCCTAAAGGCGTCATGCTGAGTCATCGCAACCTGGTCTCCAACCACCTGCAATTCGCAACTGCCGCAGGTCTCAACTTCTCCGACACAACCATTATTTTTCTGCCGATGTATCACATCTACGGCGTCCTGCTGACCGGCTCCTTCCTCGCGGTAGGAGCAACACAAATTCTGTTGGAGCGCTTCGACCTGGCGCGTGTCCTCGATCTGTGCGAGCAACAGGCAGTCACCTGGTTTTTTGCTGTTCCCCCGGTCATACTCGCGCTCTCCAACACTGAAGACCTCAGCAAGATGAAGACGGTCCGCTACCTCATGAATGCCGCCGCGCCCCTGCCACCAGATCCGGCGCGCAAGCTGCACGAGAGGACAGGGATCACCATTGTGCAAGGCTATGGACTAACCGAATCTTCTCCAGATACGCACCTCTCCCCGGTTGACCCCTCGTTGATGCGACTTGACAATGTGGGACTGCTTGTCTCCAATACCGAGCATAAAATTGTGGATAGCGAGACGGGCACGCAAGAGCTTCCTGTTGGCGAGGATGGCGAAATCATCGCGCGCGGCCCGCAAATCATGAAGGGCTACTGGAAAGCGCCAGAAGAGACCGGGCGCGTGCTGCGCAACGGCTGGCTCTATACAGGCGACATCGGACATGTGGACGCCGAGGGCTACCTGTACATCGTTGATCGTAAGAAGGAGATGATTAAGTACAAAGCCTTCAGCATCGCACCCGCCGAACTCGAAGCCGTACTGCTTGAACACCCGGCAGTACAGGATGCCGCCGTGATCGGTGTCCCAGATGATGAGGCAGGCGAGGTTCCAAAGGGCTTTGTAGTGTTGCGCTCAGGTCAGCGCGTGACCGAAGAGGAAATTCTTACGGTGGTGAATCAAAAAGTCTCTGGCTATAAGAAAATTCATAGCATCGAGTTTCTGGATGCCATTCCTAAACTGGCATCCGGCAAAATTTTACGCCGCGAACTCAAAAACCGCGCAAAGACCTGATCTGGTAGAGCCAAATCTGCTCTGATTATTCAGTAAACAGGGTGCAAGGGAGCTGTTGAACGATCACGAACCGCTCCCTTGTTCACTCTCACTGTACTTTCAGGCTGGGGAGATGGAACGATCTGGTCAGCATTTTTGTTCCTCAAGCATGTGAAGCGCTCGCCAAGCCTCATTCCGGGCTTCTCTACCAGGAGAAAGAACAAAAAGCAGAATGGCATAACGACCGCCAGAATCCACAACCAGTAAACGACATACGATTGCTCTGGCAACCAGCCATGCAGCAAAAACTGTAGCGAGCCGATAAACACAAAGATAAACGGAAGGTGCCACATGTAAAGGCTATAGGAAATCGCGCCCGTCCACTGCAAGGGGGCAGCCTCGAATGGCCTCTTCAGCCAGGGCGAGCCAAAGAGGAGCGCGAGCAGGCACAACCCAAACGAGAGCGACAGGCAGAGTTCGCTGAGCAGGTAAAAATACTGGTAGAACACGGGAGCGCTGAATATTTGCCAGGTGTTCACAAACTTCTGGTTGTAGCACCACAAGACCATAGCGCATGCGCAGAGCAGGCCAATGCCCCATAACCAGGGACTCAGTTTGTGTAGGGCCTTCGCTATGCTGGGCGCGACCGATGGATGCTGCGCGTAGACAAAACAGAGGGAAAGCAGCATCCCCACAGCAAAATCCTCAAGATATTTGCCGCTGGCTCCATAGGTGAAGAACAGGACGACATCCAGCACTGTCCGGGGAACCAGGATAGTTTCTGCCGGATGCTGCTGAAAATATGTACCATAATAGCGCGTGAAGAGGCCCCAGGCAATGACTCCTAGCAGGCAGGTAACTGCTGCTGATAGGCGAAATTTTTGTGATACGCGCCAGACAAGCTGGCGCATCCCCAGCGCCAGCCAGGGCAAGAGCATATAAAACTGCCATTCAATTGCCAGCGTCCAGAACGGCGCGTTGAGTTGTTTGAAAGTGGCGGGAGAAGAATCCATGAACATGGCAAAAAATAGGCCCAGTTCTTGCCAGTGCTGCGGTTGCAGGTACTGGCGCTGAAACAACAGCACGATGAGAATCAGCGTAAGATAATAGGCCGGGAGAATACGGAAGACGCGCCGCAAGTAGAATTGGCGCAGCGAGGGCCAGGCCTGTTCAAACAGCAGCGACCTCGCATATGGTAGAAACAGCAAAAAACCGGAGAGGACGAAAAAGAGCGTAACGCCATATCTGCCAAAGAACAGGAAAGAATCCAGCAGAGGATAGGTTGATGACGAGGGATTCCAGATATGCAGATCACGCGGGATGCGGTAAATATGGAACCAGATGACAATTAAGCACGCAACGCCACGAACGCCATCCAGCACTCCTATCGTATTTTTCTTTGAAGAAACTTCCAGACTTTTCTGAATCCACTGTCTTACTGCCATAATACGTCGTTGATTACTCGTTCTAGCCTTATCCAAAGGGGATATTTCCCTACACCTCCCCTGCACCCGTTCAATGATGGAAATCCATATCTTGATATATTACGGTTGCCGTTTTCGGAACGAATACGTGTTTCTACCGGAAAAGTGGAAAATTCGGTAGAATTGCTGGTACTTCTGGTGCAACCTTGCTCAGCTTGTCCTCGCTTGCGCGCCCTCGTTCGTGATTCCATAAAGAGGAGAACCAGAGAGGAGACCGTAGGATGGCAAAAAGTATTCTCATCGTTGATGACGAGCCGGATATCTTGTACCTGCTCCACGAAATGCTCACGGAAGAGGGGTTTCGGGTTCAAAACAGCACCAGTGGCATGGTGTATCAACACATTCAACTGGCACACCCCGACCTGATCCTGCTTGACATCTTCCTTAAAGAAACAGATGGGCGTATACTATGCAAAAAGCTGAAAAATAATACGCGCACCAGAGATATTCCTGTTATTCTCTTTTCGGCTCATGCCAGCAGGGAAGAGGCATTGAAGGAATCGGAAGCGGATGATTTTTTCGCCAAGCCCTTTTCTCAAGAGGAGCTGTTTGCTATTGTTAAGAAACACCTCTCATCGTAGGAGTGTTGCTAAATCGACGTGAGGGAATAGTATGATCGAACATGACGCCTTTCCGGTCGAAGAATGGAGTGTCCGAGAAACGGAACTCCGCATGGACACACTGGCGCAAAGTGAGTCCATTTTCGCGCTTTCCAATGGTCACATTGGAATACGTGGCAACCTCGATGAGGGGGAACCGCATGGTCTTCCCGGCACCTATCTGAACTCTTTTTATGAGCTGCGCCCTTTGCCCTACGCTGAGGGGGGCTATGCCTATCCCGAGTCCGGGCAGACGGTCATCAACGTTACCGACGGGAAATTAATCCGTCTCCTCGTCGATGATGAACCTTTTGATATTCGATATGGCGATATACAGAGCCACGAACGGGAACTAGACTTGCGTAACGGAGTGCTGCGGCGTAAGGTTCACTGGACTTCTCCTTCGGGTCGCTCCATCAAAGTCTCGTCTACCCGCATGGTCTCTTTCACGCAGCGAGCCATTGTGGCAATCAACTACGAGGTTGAGCCGGTTGATGCTCCGGTACGTGTGGTTCTACAATCCGAGCTGGTTGCCAACGAGGCGCTTCCGTCACAGAGTAAAGACCCGCGCGTAGGAGCCGCGTTGGAGTCGCCCCTCGAAAGTGATGAACATCAAGCGCAAGGGACCATAGGGCTGTTGGTACATCACACCCGTGTCAGCAAACTGTTGATGGGGGCCGCAATGGATCACCACATTGAGGGGCCTGACGGCATGAACATCGCGGCAGAAAGTATTCCTGATATCGCCCGCATCACAATCACAGGACGACTTCGTCCAGGCGAGAAACTTCGCATCGTCAAGTTCATTTCATATGGCTGGTCAAGCCTGCGCTCGCGGCCTGCCATCCACGACCAGGTCATGGCTGCGCTCTCAGGCGCTCGCTTAACCGGCTGGGATGGCCTGCTCGACGAGCAGCGAAGCTACCTGGACGAATTCTGGGCCAATGCAAACGTCGAGTTTGAGGGCGACCCCGAGATTCAACAGGCGGTGCGCTTCGCCCTCTTCCAGGTACTTCAGGCGGGCGCGCGCGCAGAACGGCGGCCCATTCCGGCGAAGGGACTGACCGGCCCGGGCTACGATGGACATGCCTTCTGGGATACGGAAACCTTTGTCCTGCCCGTACTGACCATGACCATGCCTCACGCCACCGCCGATGCGCTACGCTGGCGGTATTCCATCTTAGACCTGGCGCGGGAACATGCGCGTCAATTGGGGCTGCGCGGCGCTGCCTTCCCCTGGCGCACCATCAGAGGCACCGAGTGTTCGGGATACTGGCCCGCCGGTACTGCTGCTTTCCATATCAACGCTGACATCGCCTACGCGGTTATTCATTACGTAGAGGTCACTGGCGACACGGCATTTGAAGAGGAGATCGGCCTGGAAATACTCGTCGAGACGGCCCGGCTCTGGCGATCGCTGGGCTACCTCAACCAGGATACGAATTTGTTCCGCATTGACGGCGTAACGGGGCCTGACGAATACAGCGCCATTGCTGACAACAACGTCTACACAAACCTCATGGCGCAGCGTAACCTGCTCTGGGCAGCCGAGGGCGTGAAACGCTTTCCAGAGAAGGCAAAAGCGCTGGGCGTTGAAGCGGATGAGGCCGAGAGCTGGCGCGAGGCCGCCGAGAAGATGTACATTCCCTACGATGAGCGCCGCAACCTGATTCCTCAAGCGGAGTGTTTTACCGAACACGAGGTATGGGATTTTGCTAACACCAAACCTGACCAGTATCCGCTGCTGCTGCACTTCCCCTACTTCGACCTCTATCGCAAGCAGGTAATCAAGCAGGCCGATCTCGTTCTCGCTATGTATTTGCGCGGAGATGCTTTCACCGCCGAGCAAAAAGCGCGCAACTTCGCGTATTATGAGGCGCTGACAGTGCGCGATTCCTCGCTTTCGGCCAACACCCAGGCTGTCATTGCCGCCGAGGTAGGACAGTTGGATCTGGCCTATGATTACCTGGCGGAATCAGCGTTCATGGATATCCACGACCTGGAGCATAATGTAAAAGATGGCGTTCACATGGCTTCGCTGGCCGGAGCCTGGATTGCGCTGGTCGCAGGTTTCGGCGGCATGCGCGTGCAACACGGCTCGCTCTACTTCATGCCCCGGCTGGTTGAGAGAATGAAACGGCTTGCTTTCCACCTGCGCTTTCAAGACCGCCGCCTGCGTGTTGAGGTAACGCCGGAAGAAGCTACATACCGCCTGCTCGATGGCTCATCTCTATGCATCTACCATCACGGTGAAGAGGTCAATCTGAGTGCGAATAAACCCGTGAGCCGACCTATTCCGCCTATTCAGGCCGGGCCGCGTCCCACACAGCCACCTGGACGCGAACCACTTTCAAGGGACGAGCGACCACAATCCACCATGCCAACATGAGAAGGAGATTCACTTGCCCGATTCCATGTTTTTCCCTTTTATCGCTTGCATTGGATTAGCCTTGTAGTTTACAATATTCCTATACAACAACATATCGTCTGCTAGGGGAGCTCGGTGCAGCCGGGCTGAGAGCACCACCGGAGTGTGTGGCGGACCCTCGACCTGATCTGGATAATGCCAGCGAAGGGAAAGCGTCGATAACTGCAACAAGGTTCATCCTGTCTTTCCTGTCTGTTAACTCGCTCCTGCACCCGAACTCCCCTGCTCTCGCACCCAGGAGAACGCCTATGTCACCTACTACTACTACTACTCAGGCCGGACCAGAGAAGGCGGGGAAGAAACTTAGCGACCACTTGCGCGAGCAAGTATTACCACTCTGGCAGAAGCAACTAGCGCATCCTTTTGTCGTTGGGCTGGGCAATGGCAGTCTGCCGCAAGCCAACTTCGAGTTCTATATTCGCCAGGATGCACTTTTCCTCGACGAGCTGACCAAAACCTTCGCCTATGCTGTCACTAAAACCACCAATCATGATGAAATGGAACAGCTTGGCCAATATATCTTGAATACCCTCCTGGTCGAAGCTGAACTCCATCGCCGTTATGCAGAGCGTTTTGGACTTACGCCAGAAGAGATGACCGCAACGCTCATGGCTCCTACCAATTATGCTTACACCCGTCACCTGCTCTCTATTGCCGCGACCGGAACCTTGCCCGAAATCCTCACCGCTATCCTTCCCTGCGCCTGGATATATGCCGAAATCGGGCATCATCTGGTCCGTAATGGCCATCCTTCATCAGACCACCCCTATGCAGACTGGCTGGCAACCTATACCTCGCCAGATTTCGATGCTGTAGGCATATGGATACGCGAGCGGCTGGATGCACACGCTGCCAGCCTCAGCACAGAGCAAGAAACGCGACTGCACAACATTTTCCTGCTTAGCACACGCTACGAGTGGCTTTTCTGGGACATGGCCTGGAAATTAGAGGAGTGGCCATCATGAGGTTTATCAGGAGCAATACGGGAGCAACCAGACAAGGCTTACCACGCGCATTAACGATTGCTGGCTCGGACTCAGGAGCGGGCGCGGGAATTCAGGCCGACTTGAAAACCTTCGCCGCCTTAGGAGTCTATGGTCTCTCAGCCATCACCGCCATTACTGCACAGAATACCAGAGAGGTACGTGCTGCTCTGAATCTTCCTCCTGAGTTGATTGAGGCACAAATCGAGGTCGTGCTTGAAGACATTGGCGCTGATGCTGCTAAAACCGGTATGCTTTCCAGCCCGGCAATCATCGAAACCGTGGCAAAATGTGCCGCTCGCTGGCATTTACGCCTGGTTGTTGATCCAGTGATGGTAGCCAAAAGTGGAGATCACTTGCTTCAGCCTTCAGCAGTGGCTACGCTTACCTCCACCCTCCTGCCACTGGCCGAGGTGGTGACACCCAATCTCTACGAGGCTGAGGTGCTGACCGGGCAGCGCATTGAGACGATCAGCGAGATGCGCGCTGCAGCGCAGGCTATTCACGGCCTGGGTCCTCGTCATGTTGTGGTGAAGGGAGGTCATCGTGTGGCCGATCCTGTCGATGTGTATTTTGATGGTGAACACTTTACCGAACTGCGTGCCGACTTTATCCAGACGCCACATACACATGGTACAGGTTGCACTTTCTCGGCAGCCATAGCAGCGTTCATGGCGCGTGGGTTAGCCGTCAATACTGCTATCGCCGAGGCCAAGCGCTATATCACTGAAGCCATCCGCCATGCTCCCGGCATAGGCAATGGGCATGGGCCTGTAAGCCATTTCTGGCAATGGCAATCATAAGGTCGTCTTTTCCATCAATCAAGTCATATCGAGGGAGAGAAATCAAAAATGATGAATAACAGCGAAAAAAGCCTGCCATCCCTTGCACCCCTACTGAGCCGCGTCCGCGAGCAACGCCCCCTGGTTCATCACATCACCAACCTGGTTGTCATGAACGATACGGCGAATATCACGCTGGCCATCGGAGCCTCGCCGGTAATGGCTCACGCGCTTGAAGAAGTAGAAGAGATGGTCAGGCTGGCGCAAGTGCTGCTCCTCAACATTGGCACGCTGACTCCGCAGCAGATTGAGGCCATGCTGCGCGCTGGAAAGCGAGCCAATGAACTCAATATACCAATTGTGCTTGACCCAGTAGGCGCAGGCGCAACCAGCCTTCGCACGCAAAGCGCTCTGCGCTTACTACGTGAACTACGCATCTCTGTGCTGCGTGGAAATGCATCAGAGATCGGCACGCTGGTTGGCGTAACGGCGGAGACCAGGGGAGTCGATTTTATTTCCCTCGCAGAGGATCGTGAGGTGGTTGCGGTACGAGCGGCACGCGAGTTCGCCTGTGTGGCAGTCGTGACCGGAGCGCGCGACATCATTACCGATGGCAAACGCCTGGCGCGGGTAGATAATGGACACCCACTGCTCGCAACCATCACAGGAAGCGGATGTATGGCAACAACGCTGGTAGCAGCATGTACGGCAGTCGAGCCGGACGCGTGGCTTGCAGCTACAGCAGGTCTGGTAACGATGGGGTTAGCAGGCGAAATAGCCGCAACAAAGGCAGGCGGGCCAGGCACGTTCCGCTCTCATTTACTTGACGCAGTGGCAGCGTTAAATGAAGAGACGCTTGCTCAAGGGCAGAAAGTGAGTCACCTTCATGTCGCTTGAATCCAGGCAGCATCAAAGCGATGCATTCCGGTTCAATGATCTTGCGTCAAAACTGGCATTGCATGTATTAACAGACCGGTACTGGGCACGTGGACGAGATATGCTCACTGTGGCAGCGGCAGCGCTTGATGGGGGCGCTACCGTCATCCAGTTACGGGACAAGGAAGCCAGCACACGTACCCTCATCGAGGAAGGACTGGCTTTACGCGCACTGACGAGAGAACGAGGGGCCTTGTTTATTGTGAATGATCGCCTGGATGTCGCGCTGGCGGTAGAGGCTGACGGCGCTCATGTTGGTCAGGATGACATGCCAGTAGCGCTCGCGAGACGATTGCTAGGAAAAGAGCGCATCCTGGGAGTGTCGGCAGCAACACTAAAAGAGGCAGAGGAGGCTGCTGCTGGTGGCGCAGATTACCTGGGGGTTGGTCCCATTTTCCCATCGCGTGGAAAGTTAGATGCTGGGCCAGCTACTGGTACAGAGTTACTGACCATTCTGGCCCGGCGCTACACGCTCCCACTCGTCGCCATTGGCGGCATCACTACTGAGAACGCGACAGCTGTCATACAAGCAGGCGCAATTGGGGTAGCCGTCATCACGGCCATCGTCGCAGCCGATGACATCACGGCTGCCACACACCACATGCGAAGCGCTATTGAGGGTGGGTTGAAAGCCTGATAGCACCTCACTCAAAAAGTTTCCCGGTCAAGATGCCGTCACTGCAAATGAGCGCGTCTTGACCGGGAGAATCACTGCAATTTCCATTCTGGCTAGAGCTATTGGCTACCAAAAACAAGCTATGCTATCATTACTACATGACAGAAAACGAAAAAAATGCTATCCAGGAACTGCATGCCTACATTCGTGGCGTTGTACAGGGAGTAGGCTTCCGCTACTTTGTCATCCAGCGAGCTAACCAGCTTCGCCTGCATGGCTATGTACGCAATAGAAGCGACGGCAGCGTCGAGGTGCTGGCTCAGGGGCCAAAAGATGCGCTTGAGCGGCTGGAGGTCATGCTCAGGCAAGGACCTTCGGGCGCTTCTGTCGATGAGGTGCAGGCACAGTGGCGAGAACCCTCGGAACACTTTCGAGGCTTTCATATCCGCTGGTAATCTTCCGCGTAGTGCTGGCAAACAAGAGGATAAAGGCCTATTTTCCGGCCAGAGAGTAGTTTTTTTCGCCCGCTCATGCTACAATGGGCACGCAAGACGCTCATGCCGAAATGCAATTCTACATGTGAAACCACCTGGAACGGCCCCGTTGTTCGTTGGTGCGTAGAAGAGGTAGTTTATGATTGATCGCGAAACAGTTAAAAACGTGGCAAAGCTGGCTCGTTTAGGTATGACTGAAGAAGATATTGAAGTTTTTGGCAACCAGCTTTCCGTTATTCTAGAAAATATCGCCATTTTGCAGGAAGTCGATGTTAGCGGCGTTTCACCAACCGCCCATGCCTCGCGGCTCAGCAATGTGATGCGTCCCGATATTCCGCAGCCATCCTATCCACCACAGGCCCTGCTGGCAAACGCGCCCGACCAGGAAGATAACTGTCTCAAAGTTCGCGCGGTGCTGGAGGAATCGTAAATGACGGAACTTTATGAACTGACGATACACGAAGCAGGGGATCTGCTGCGCGCAGGAAAGATCTCCTCGGTTGAATTGACGCGGGCGCATCTTGACCGCATACGCGCCGTAGACGACAAGGTACGCGCCTACACACTGGTAACAGACGACCTCGCTATGAAACAGGCAGAGGAGGCAGACCGGCGTTTCCGCAGTGGAGCAACGGTCTCGCCATTGACCGGCATTCCTTTAGCTATCAAAGATGTCATCTGCACGCAAGGAATTACGACGACCTGCGGCTCCAATATGCTGAAAGATTTCAGGCCGCCTTATGACGCGACCGTGATGGAGCGGCTGAACGCGGCGGGCGCGGTCATGCTTGGCAAAACGAACATGGACGAGTTCGCGATGGGTTCCTCTACGGAGCATTCGGCGTTCTTCACCACGCAAAACCCGTGGGATCTCAAACGGGCACCAGGCGGCAGCAGTGGCGGCTCGGCGGCGGCTGTAGCGGCAGGTATGGCGATGGGAGCGCTCGGCAGCGACACAGGTGGGTCGATTCGCCAACCCGGCGCGCTCTGCAATGTGGTTGGCCTGAAGCCAACCTATGGGCGTGTTTCGCGTTTTGGCCTGGTGGCTTTCGCATCCTCGCTCGACCAAATCGGGCCTTTTGCGCGCAATGCTCGCGATGCCGCGCTCATCCTGCAAGCCATCGCGGGACCTGATCTACGCGATTCGACCTGTTCACCACAGGAAGTACCGGATTACAGCCAGCGCTTGAATGATGGCATTCGCGGTTTGCGTATCGGCGTGCCAAAGGAATACTGGGTCGATGGCACCCAACCCGGCGTCGTGTCGGCGGTGCGGCAGGACATCGAGAAGTTGCGCGAGCTGGGGGCCGAAATCGGGGAGGTTTCGCTGCCACATACGAAGTATGGCGTGCCGGTGTACTATATTATCGCTCCGGCAGAGGCCAGCGCCAACCTCGCCCGCTACGACGGCGTCAAATACGGCTACTCCTATCGCGATACCGATGATATGTGGGAAGCATTGGAAAAGACGCGCGAATATGGCTTCGGGCAGGAGGTCAAGCGGCGCATTATGCTGGGCACCTACGCGCTCTCTTCGGGCTATTACGACGCCTACTACAAGCAAGCGGAGAAAGTGCGCTCGCTGATTACCGAAGACTTTGTGCGCGCCTTCGAGCAGTTCGATGTGCTGGTCAGCCCGGCCTCGCCCTCGGTCGCGTTCAAGCTGGGGGAGATCACTGACCCCTACGAAATGTACCTGCAGGACGTGTTCACCATTCCAGCCAACCTGGCTGGTATCTGCGGCGTCTCAATTCCCGGCGGCTTCAGCGATGGCCTGCCCGTCGGTCTGCAACTGCTCGGAAACTTTTTCGCCGAGGCCACGATTTTGCGCGTGGCAAACGCGTTTGAACAAGTAACGGACTATCACACCAAATGGCCGACCGGAATTTAAGCCGGAGTGGGGCACATCCCCATTCCGGTATGGCTAATGAAGATTGAGAAAGCAAAAGGGTAGATGCAAACATGTCATCCTGAGCGCAGCGAAGAATCTCCTGGCATACCGAAGCGGCATAGGGCGGCCTACCGATCCTTCGCTGCGCTCAGGATGACAGAAGGCGTCTCCCCTACTTGTACATCACCGTTCATTAACCATACCGCCACATCTAACAACGAAGTGCTGGAGGCTTAGCAGAGCATGCGCCGTCTCATCGGGTTGATCTTATTGTTGGTAGCCATCTGTTTGCTCATCGCGGCCCCGATTGTGGCCTTTACTCCGCTCGGCACGCATATTTTTGACGATACAGCTACGCCAACCCTGCCGCCCTTGACGGTACCACCTTTTACGCCGGTTCCTACCCAGAAACCTGTTCCTGTCCTGACTATCAAAGGCAGTCCGCCACCGATTACCGCCAACGAGGCAATTCTGGTGGATAATGATACTGGGCACATCCTCTACGAGCTAAACGCCGAACATCCGCAGCCAATGGCAAGCACCACAAAAATTATGACCGCCGTGATTGCCATTCAGACGGCGAATCTCAATACGCTGGTTCCTGTCCACCAGGACGCCATTAACGAAGTGACCGCCAATCACGGCAGCAACGCACAGCTTGTCGTGGGAGATCGGCTCTCTCTACAGGATATGCTCTACGGTCTGATGCTGCCTTCAGGCGACGATGCCGCGATTGCCATTGCCGATGCCCTGGGAGGTTCAGCAAGCAATTTCGTCAACATGATGAACCTGTTCGCCTATCGCCTGCACCTGTTCCAAACACACTACATCAACCCCGATGGGCTGACCTATTACTACGGCGACAATATTCCCATTCCGGGCCATTACACGACCGCCTATGACCTTGTGCGACTGGCGCGCTACGCAATGTCAATCCCGTTATTCGCGAAAATCGTCGCCACAAAGCATTACACAGTAGCCGCGAGCAGCGCCCACCACGCCTATAGCTGGGATAATACCAACACCCTGCTCAACACGTATTCCGGCATGACCGGCATCAAAACGGGTTTCACGCTGGAGGCTGGAGCCTGCCTGGTGTTTTCAGCCACCAGAAATGGGCATCACCTGATCGGGGTGGTGCTGCACAGCATCGATGAAAATCACCGCTTCACTGACGCGGAATCGCTGCTCAATTGGGGGTTCTCGCTGCCGGTGGAGGTGCCGGTTCCTGGAACCACTATTCCGGCCATTATACAGTAGGCAACTTTGGAAAATAATTCGGATTCTGCGAAAAGTCAAAAGCCTCTAGAAAATCTCCTATATGCGCGAGGCCATCACGCGGCGGGGCAGGCGGACCGTATGACTTGCCGTTGGCGGCGTCATTGTTTGTGCAGGGGGTTGATTTGTCGAATTGGTGATTGACGCTGGCGAGGGTGGGCAGGCCGAAACGACGCTCGATAAACTTGAGGATCGAACTGTGTTCGTATAAGTGACCGGAAAGATAGCCGCGCCGGACCCAGGGCGAAATGACAAGCATGGGCACGCGCATCCCCATGCCGTAGGCGTCAACCTGCGGAGGCGGAACATGATCGAAGAAACCGCCGCCTTCGTCATAGGTCAAAAAGAAGGCCGAATAATACCAGCTTGACGAGCTTATCAGGGCGTTGATGAGCTTCGCCATTTCGCGCTGCCCCGAAAGGATGTCGGCAGGTGGATGCTCGCTGTACAGCGCATCCGAGATCACAAAAGAAACCTGCGGCAGGCTGTTGTTATTCACATCGTTGAAGTAATCGGACGATGTATACGAGAGCCGCCTGTCGTTCTGCCACTTCTTAAAAAAGGGCAGCGGGTTGATGAACTCCACTTCGGGTACGCTGCCCAGGCCTGTTCCCAGATTATAACATTTCCAACTGATATGATGGGCGTCGAGCAGGTCAACAATCGTCGGGAAATCCAGGCTTGCGCGTGGAATGCGAGTATGAATGGTAATGCCGCCGGATGTTCCTGCCCACAGAGCAAGCCGATTGGGCAGTGTAGGTCCAAGCTGGTAGCAGAAGTAGTTGCCACAAAGCGTGAAATTATCAGCGAGCGCGTAGTAGTAGGGCAAATCCGACTTATCGTAGTAGCCGAGGGCGGTTTTGCCATTAGTGATGTAAAAACCATCCATCTTGCCAGAGTCCCATTCACTATGAATGGCCTGCCAGGTATGATTGGGATTGCCGGTAATATGCGTTTTGAAGTGTTGAGGCGCTACGAGGCCGCCTTTGCCATCGGGCTGCGCGTAACCACTGGGAACGCCAAATTTTCCGGCGTGAGGATAAAAGCCAAAGTACTCGTCAAAGGTGCGATTTTCCTGGACGGCTATAAGAATATGCTCGATAGTATTGAGGCTCCCTTTGCCTGTAAAGGGTGAGGGAGAAGGAGGGGGATTCGATGTAACAGAAGAGCAGGCATCCAACGCCAGGCCCGCGCCAGCTATTCCGCCAAGCATGCGTAACACATCCCGGCGCGAACGTGGGTTTTGCAGTATATTGTGCCAGTCTTCTTTTTCCATGCGAACCCTTTTCTTGCATGTACCTGCCTATGATACTCACAAAAATTGTATCATAGGCAGGCAGCTTCTACCCTCAAAAAGTGGGCAGATTAGGATAATAGTTGGGGTTCTGTGTAAAGTCGAAAGCCTCGTAGAAATCACCGATCTGCTTCAGACCATCGCGTGGTGGAGCAGCCGGGCCGGTTGGTTTGCCGTTAGCAGCATCATTGTTCGCGCCGGGCGTTGATTTATCGAAGTCGTGATTGACGCTCGCCAGCGAGGGCAGGCCAAAGCGCCGCTCGATAAACTTCAGGATCGAGGCGTGTTCGTAGACCTGACCGGAGACATAGCCGCGCTTCGCATAGGGAGAAACGACCGTCATGGGAACGCGGAATCCCGGGCCGTAGGCATCAAATTGCGGCGGCGGCACGTGATCGAAGAACCCGCCGCCCTCGTCGTAGGTCAGGAAGAGAGCAGAGCTTTGCCACGCGCTCGAGTGAATCAGCTTATCGATGACATCCGCCATTTTCTGCTGTCCCATCTGGATATCTGCCGGTGGGTGTTCGCTTATCAACTCCTCGGTGATTAAGAAAGAGACCTGCGGCAGGGTTCCGGCGTCGAGGTCGGCATGGTAGTCGTCTTCTGTGTAGAAGAGACGCGGATCGTTCTGCCAGCGCTTGAAGAAGGTCAGGGGGTTAAAATGTTCCAGCGAGACAGTGCTGCCGAGGCCCAGGCCCAGATTGTAACACTTCCAGGAAATCTTGTACTGATCGAGCAGGTCAACGATGGTGGGAAAATCGAGCGCTCCGTTGCTGATCGAATCGCTTGTATATCCCCCACATGTTGCCGCTACCAGCGAAGTACGATTGGGAACCGTCGGGCCGAGTACAGAGCAAAAATACTTGCCACAAAGGGTAAACGCGCCAGCCAGGGCATAATAATACCCGAGATCGGAGCCATCATAGTAGCCGAGCGCGTCGTCGCCATCAGTGGTGTAAAAGCGATCCATTTTCCCCCGGTCCCACTCGCTGTGAATGGATTGCCAGGTGTGGGAGGGATCGCCCGTGATGGAAAAATCGAAATGGTGCGGTGTCACTGTGCCGCCGTTGCCATCAGGTTGCGAATAATTCGCGGGAACGCCGAAAGCCCCCGCGTGGGGATAATAGCCAAAATAATGGTCGAAAGTCCGATTCTCCTGACAGGCAATCAGCACGTGATTGATGGGATTCGCATCGCTCGAGGCGGCCACTTTGCGGGCAGCTAACACGCCTGCATCGATGGTCAGACCAGCGCCAGCGAGAATACCGAGGTTGCGTAATGCTTTGCGGCGGGATTGACGGGTGTGAAACCAGCGTCGCACATTCATGAAGCATACTCTCCTTACAGAAAATAATCTGTCTAATAAAACGCCTGCTTGAAGATGATTTCCATACAAAACAAAAAATAGCTCGCTTGAAATACAAGAAATTCTGTGTAACTACTAGCAAGGTTGCCATAAACATGGTAGAATAGCCTCACCATATGCTCTTATCAATTCTGCGAAATGAGTACACATGTATGCGTTACGCCATTTTTTCAGATATTCACGCCAATCTGGAAGCGCTAGAGGCCGTCCTGGCAAAAATTGACGAAATTAGAGAGAAAGAACCCATCGATCAGATCTGGTTTCTTGGAGACCTCGTTGGCTATGGCCCGAACCCCAACGAATGCATCACGAAGTTACGCGAGCGAACGGATGTGATTATTGCTGGAAACCATGATTGGGCAGCAGTCGGCAAGATTGATCTGGAAGATTTTAGCGCAGCAGCACGCATTTCGGCAGAATGGACCGCCGAACAACTGACTGAGGAACATCGCGCCTTTTTAAGCGACCTACCTGAACGCCTGCAAATCGGTGAAGTGACGCTGGTACACGGCAGTCCCTTTGGCCCGCTTTGGGAGTATCTGACATCAGAAGTGCTGGCCGAGCGCAGTTTTCAACACTTCTATACCACGTATTGTTTTGTTGGACACACGCACGTTCCGGTCATTTTTATCCAGCCCGATACCATCGCTACAGAGCCGACCCACCCTCTCACAGAGACAGTTGAACAGGCGGATGAAGAGGAAAATCATAACCACACGCAGGAGCATGAAGAGGAAGCCACGGAAATCGTAGCAGTTCGTCCCCCGACACAGCCATTGACGCTTCCAAATACTCCACTGGAGAGCGCGATAAGCGCATATCGCGATCCGGCGAGCGGGCAGGCTGTCACCGAGGAAGCGGCCAATGTCATTATCGAGCAAAAGCTCACCGCAACGGAAGCAACGGGAGAGGTTGCTGCTTCAACAGAAGAGGAACAGCCTTCTACCTCGGTTGCTATGTTAGACGAGCAAGATGCAGAGGAAACATCAATCACCGAGGACGAACAGGGGAACATTGCTCCTGAAGAAGAACCATCAGCCCTCAGTCCTGTAGACCAGGTATCAGAGGTTTTTGTCGAGGAGGCAAGCGAGGAAAAACGCGAGAACGAGACGGAAGCTGAGACGGATGAACATTTGAATAACGAGATTGAGGAACTGCTCACGCTGCTGGGCCTCTCTCAGAGCATGATTCAGGTGACAAACGAAATGCTGACGCCGCCAGAGGGACGTTGGGAATGTCCGGAGGGATACCGGGCAATCATTAATCCCGGTGGAGTAGGCCAGCCACGCGATGGCGACCCACGCGCCGCATTTATGATTTATGATACTGAAAAGGGCTTTGAATTCTATCGTGTAGAGTATGCCATCGAAAAAACGCAGGAAAAAATCATCAAGGCCGGATTACCGCAATACCTGGCAGTGCGCCTGGCATATGGTCGCTAAAGCAGCTATGAAATGAAGCTAATCATTGGCATAGGGAATTTTGTTGAAGAAGAGGATATGAAACTGGTAATTGGCCTGGGAAATCCAGGCATGGCATATGAGCGAACCCGGCATAACATTGGTTTTCGAGTCGTTGATAAACTGGCGGCAAAGCTGGGCTGGCAATGGAACGAACGACGAGCCAGAGCCGTCCTGGCAAGCGGGCACATCGGACTTGAGAAAGTAGTACTCGCCAAGCCGCTCACCTATATGAACCTGAGCGGTGAAGCTGTCGGTGAATTGATGCGCTGGTATAAAATCCAGCCAGAAGATATCCTGGTCGTCTATGACGAACTCGATCTTCCCGTTGGGAGATTGCAACTGCGCACAAAAGGTAGCGCCGCCGGGCACAATGGGGTCAGCAGTATCATCCATCACCTGCATACCGATGTTTTTCCTCGCCTACGCATTGGAATCGGTCATCCAACGCACAAAAACATGCAGGGAAAAGACTATGTACTCGGCATTCCGCCAACTGACGAACGCATCCTGCTTGAGATAGCTGAAGACCGGGCGGTAGAAGCCATTCAAATGGCGATTGCGCAGGGCATCAGCACCACCATGAACATCGTCAATGCTGACCCGGAAAAGGCAGCACGTAAAGAGGCCGAACGGCTCCGAAAGCAGCAGGAACGCGAGGAACGCGAACGCTTGAAACGCGAGGCAGAGCGACTGAGAGAGGAAAATCAGCCCGGAGAAGATGTATCAGAGTCTCAAAAAGACAACTGAATGATGGTACAAAACAGGGGCGTTCCGCAAGGTGAACGCCCCTTTATTATTACAGATGGCTGTCGTTATCAAACGGAGGCGACAACGGCTCTTTTCCCTCTACCGTGTAACGCTGATAGGCAACATAGGAATAGATGGTGAGGATAACCACCGACAGGAGAAGCGGCACCATCAAGCCCCACAGGCGCACAGGCGGGAAGAAACTGGTAATCACGCCGATAAGACCAGAAAGGACAAACAGCCAGCCGCCTAGACGGTGCGTGCGCTCCCATACAACGTCACTTGCCAGCGTCCAGGGTGTGCGAATTCCGGCCCAGAAATTGCGCCGCAGTTTGCCGAGGTAGTTGCCAATGAACATCATCAGGGCGGAGACGGACAGCGAGACCACAAACACTACATCGATGCGGATGCCCAACCCTATCGCTGTAACGAGCATTTGAATCACCAGCATGAGCAGCAACACGCCAACCAGGATGAAATTGATCACTTCTCTGTTCGCGGTGCGCTGGTTCTGGTATCCCAATCTGGGTCCGACCTGGGTGACAAAACGCAGGATGAAGAAAACAAACAGGCTTATCGCCGGAAAGAGGACAGCGCTGGCCCATTTCGGCAGGTAGCCGTCGATCTGTCCGGCAGCATTCCAGTGCGAGGGCACCTGGGCGGGTAAAAGAGGATAGCTCACAATAGCAACAATAACCTGCGCTACCACGATCAACAGGGCCAGTAAAGCAGAAGGCGCTGTGAAAGCAGAGCGCGTGCTTATTTTATCACTGGTATTATCCACATCACTCATGATGTTTCCTCCAGATCATTCTCATCATGTTCATCATTCATTGATTCAGACGATTGCTCAAGATGCGTACCAAATGATTCAGAATTATTCTCCATACCACCAAGCCAGCCCAATATCTCGGTCAACAGGTCCTGGAAAACGGTCGTATTGAGCGAGTAGACTTGAAACTGCCCCCGGCGCTCTACACGAACGAGATCAGCCATTTTCAACACCATCAAATGATGCGAAAGCGCGGTTCTGCCAATCCCCGCGTATTCTGCCAGTTCCCCAGCCGTTCGTTCGCCTCCGCGCAAATACTTCAAAATGCGCCGCCGTGTCGGGTCGGCAATCGCTTTATAGGCCTCTTGCATAGTCCCACAAACAACTTTCTTCGCTCACATTCAATATTTCAGCATTTACTGAAATATTAACATGAAAAAGGGGGATTGTCAAGGATGGTCAAAAGAAAAGCACCTGGCATATAGGAATGAGGCCAAAGTATAAAGAGTGAGGAGAGGAAGGATGGTGGCAGGTCGTCTGTCTCACCTCCGCCAGAGCAGGGAATAGCCTGATTTCCGAAGCTCAAAACAAAAGAGTTCCTTCCATTCTCATTGTATCATCTCCTGTCAATTCGCACACTGCCTTTTTGGACGATTTTTTTGGGCGTCCTTTCCTCTATACTCAGACGGAAGCGATGCGCGTCTTTCGCACTCGCGCTGAAAGCGCTCCTTAGAGCAAAGAGACCGCTCGTGTGTACTCAAAAAGCACAGGCTTTATCAGGTGTGGGCTTGATTCTCGTCGCGCGCGAAAGGAGACAAACCTATGAGTTCCTATATGCTTGATTTGCAGGATATTGACAAAACAAAACTCATGCTTGTTGGGGGGAAAGGCGCGAACCTGGGGGAACTTACCAGGATTGAAGGAATACATGTACCGGATGGCTTTTGTATTTCTACTGAAGCCTCTACCAGTATCATTGGGAAAACGTCGTCGATAAATGCATTACTTGATCAGTTATCGCTTCTAAAGGTGGAAGACCGGGATAAAATTGCTGAGCTTAGCGCTGAGATTTGCAGGATCATCGAAAGGATGGCCATTCCTGAAGACATTCAGGAAGAGATCACGAGCTTCCTCTCCCGTCTTGGAGAAAACAATGCCTATGCAGTACGCTCCAGCGCCACTGCCGAGGATTTACCGGTCGCTTCCTTTGCAGGCCAGCAGGATACCTACTTGAACATTATCGGCAAGCAGGCAATCCTCAAACATATCAGCAAGTGCTGGGCATCGCTCTTTACCGAGAGAGCCGTAATTTACCGCATTCAAAACGGCTTCGACCACCATAAAGTCAGCCTGGCTGTGGTTGTGCAGAAGATGGTCTTCCCGCAGGTGGCAGGAATTGTGTTTACTGCCGATCCCGTCACTTCTAATAGGAAAGTGTTATCCATTGATGCCAGCTTCGGACTCGGTGAGGCCCTGGTTTCCGGCTTAGTGAATGCTGATAGCTATAAAGTCCGTAACGGCAAGATTATCGAGAAGAAGATAGCCACCAAAAAGCTGGCTATGTATGCCTTAAAAGATGGCGGCACAAAAGCAGAGGAGATTGAGCCTGAGAAGCAGAACAAACAAGCGCTAACAGAAGAGCAGATTTTGCAGCTTGAGCGCATAGGCAGAAAGATCGAAGAACATTTCGGTTGCCCCCAGGATATCGAGTGGTGTCTGGTTGATGATACATTTTATATTGTCCAGAGCCGACCCATCACTACTTTATTCCCCATCCCTGAAGCAAATGATTCAGAAAATCACGTATATGTCTCGGTTGGGCATCAACAAATGATGACGGACCCTATAAAACCATTGGGATTGTCTTTCTTCCTGTTAACGACCCCTGCACTTATGCGTAAAGCTGGTGGAAGGCTGTTTGTTGATGTCACACAGAATCTGGCTTCACCTGTCAATAGAGGAATGTTATTAGATGTCATGGGACAACACGATCCGCTCATGAAAGACGCACTTATGACCATCATAGAGCGGGGAGATTTCATCAAATCGTTACCAGATGAGAAGCAAAAAAAGACTGCTGGTAAGAGCAATCAACTTCCGAATTTTAAAACACTCAACGACTACGATCCGGCAATCGTTTCCGAATTGATCAAGCGTAGTGAAACATCGATAGAAGAGCTAAAACAAAACATCCAGACAAAATCGGGCTCGGATCTGATGGATTTTATTCTGGAAGATATCCAGCGATTAAAGAAGATTTTATCTGATCAGCAAGGTTTCGGTGTGTTTATGACTGCTATGAACGCTTCATCATGGCTCAATGAAAACATGATGGAGTGGTTAGGTGAAAAGAACGTAGCAGACACGCTTTCGCAATCTGTACCCAACAATATTACTTCGGAAATGGGCCTGGCGCTACTGGATGTCGCAGATTCGCTTCGTCCTTATTCAGAAGTGATTGCGTATTTGCAACAGGTAAAAGATGAAAACTTTTTGGATGAACTGGTTACGTTCAAAGGAGGAAAAGAAGTCAGAGACGCTATCTCTGATTTTCTCAGCACATACGGAATGCGAGGCGTAGGTGAGATAGATATTACGAGGCCTCGTTGGAGCGAAAAACCAACCATACTTGTTCCCTTGATTCTCAGTAACATCAAAAACTTTGAACCAGGAGAAGGCAAGCGCAGATTTGAGCAAGGGCGACAGGAAGCGTTGAAAAAAGAACAAGAGCTTTTAGAGCGATTGAAGCGATTACCGGATGGTGAAAAGAAAGCCAAAGAAACACAACGCATGATTAGCCTCATGCGGAATTTCATCGGCTATCGTGAGTATCCAAAATACGGCTTAGTTAATCGCTACTTCGTGTACAAGCAGGCATTACTGAAAGAAGCCGAACGACTCGTGCAAGCTGGTGTTCTTCGCGAAAAAGAAGATATCTACTATCTCACGTTTGAAGAACTTCGCGAAGTTATACGCACACATACTCTGGATTACCAGATCATCAACAAACGCAAAGACGAGTACAAATTCTATGAAAAACTCACGCCGCCACGTGTTATCACGTCTGATGGTGAAATCATTGTCGGTAAGTACAAACGAGAACATCTCCCAGCCGAAGCGCTTGCAGGTCTACCTGTTTCTTCTGGAGTGATAGAGGGACGAGCGCGTGTCATTTTACACATGGAAGACGCTGATCTGGAAGATGGAGATATATTAGTCACCTCCTTTACTGACCCTAGCTGGACACCATTGTTTGTCTCCATAAAAGGCCTGGTCACGGAGGTTGGTGGACTGATGACCCATGGAGCGGTTATCGCGCGCGAATATGGCTTACCGGCAGTTGTCGGAGTGGAAAATGCTACCAAACTGATAAAAGATGGGCTGCGAATTCGCGTGAATGGAACAGAAGGGTATGTAGAAATCTTGCTAACCCTTTAGTTCATTTACCATTAAGGCTTTCGTCAAGGCTTCAGAAAAAACGGTACTCGCTTCCGTCCAATCATCTACCGGAGTGTAGGTGTATCGTTTCCACGGGTAAGGAAGATCAACGATAAGACCCGGGCGAGGCGCGAGGCGGGCCATCGAGAAGGCATCATGCAGGATGGTACGCTGCTGTAGCCGTTTGCCTGGTTCGCCGAGGGCATGTCCAAACGGCCAGTGCAGGTAGAGAACGCGAGGAGCCTGCACCAGTTCAGCCAGTTCGCGCACCAGGGCAAGCGATACAGTCGTCACTCCCTGAGCCTCAATTTCGCGTGCTAACAATCCAACTGATCGCGTGCAGGCCGGTCAGGCAGGTACAAGCACGACCAGATCGACACTGGCATTAGCCAGCAGCGAACCAACTTTGCGACCTGCAGGCAGCAATTCACGTGGATTATCCACAAACCCGAAGCCGTAACTGGTTTCTGCCACGTGACCAATCACGCCCTCGTCCTCTAATTCTCGCAAACGCTCCAACGGAAAAATCAGGTTGATATCTTGCGCTGCATCGCGGCGATCATAGCGTTCGTGCGTAATGCACAGGTCTTCGTTACTGGCAGTGCGCGGAATTTCTCGATAGGTGGAATCCGAAGGCAAAGCAAATGGCCGATCAGCGCGGCAGTGAACGCCCGAAGTCGTCACCAGTGCCACCGTCGCTTCAGAGAGTGGGCGCTTCAAAGGTGTCCAGGGTATCGTACCGGGCGTACTCAGCTTGAACAAACGCAGTTGAAATCCCCCGGCAGCTTTGCCAATCCAGTAGGCCAGTTTCCTGCCCCACTCCGTATCATTCGTAAGCCGGGCCACCTTTTCTCGCGCGCGGTTAATGGGCGTGATTCCTGATTGCTTGTTCATGGGGACACTCCCCTTTCTGCTTTTGCATCTAACTTCCGGCTATAAGAAAAACATTAAAGTGGAGCAAGCGCTCGCCGCATTGCATCAACCGTTTGATCCGAAATTTGACCTATCGTTTCGCGGTCCAGTTGTTCCCAATGAGCAATTAACCATTGATCGCTCGCGCTATCCAGTGCTTCAATCCAGGCAAAGAGCAAGTCGTCCGTAAGGTCAGTGCGAACGAGGCCAAGCTGTTGCCCTCGCTTCAGGAGCGACATAGCCAATGAGGTGATCTGCCGGGCCAGACTGGCCAGTGGTTCGCGTTGCAACATCGCGGGTGAAAGATGTCCTGCGGCGCGAATTGAAGCGAACAACCAGGGCTTTTCATACGAACGCAGCAAGGGCTGGCGATGCACATCGGCAAAGGTAGTCCAGTAGCTTGCCTCGTCTAACTCATTCACATTTACGCGCAAATCAATGAGTTTTAGACGCTCACTCGCGTGCTGCACTACGGTAAAAAACAGGTCGGCTTTGTCCTCAAAGTAATAGTAAGCGGCTCCTTTACTCATCTGCACCCGTTCGAGGATGCGATTAACCGAGGCATCCTCAAATCCATAACGGCCAAATTCCTGAGCAGCGATATCCAGCAAGCGCTCGCGTTTTTCTAAAGACAGTTTTTCAAATCGGGCATAGGGCACGCGCAACTTCCTTTATTTGGACTGCCTTCTTAGACTACCTGGTCTAAGTATAATTTTTTCTGCTGTTGCTGTCAAGGGTGATGCATGAGCTTGATTTTCCTATTGTAGAGCTTCTTTCAGGACATAAACGGGCAGAACATCGGTATGAAAAACGGCTGAAAAGTTGCAGTTCGAGTGCCATTGGGGTATCATATAAGGAGCAAAGAAAGTATTCTGGGGCGCGTATAATTGTGCCCTATCATCATATAACAGGCTTCGGCACAGCAGGCAGTGCCTCACAGGAGCGGGTCAACTCTGGAGAGGCGCGCTTTGTCATGCCATTTTTGGGAGGAACGTGTGACACTTAAGGGATTACTAACACTTTTAACACAGCGGCCAGAATTTCGCCGCCTGCTGCAACAACTGCAAGAAGCCGAGGGCCTACCGGCTCTCACAGGTATAACAGAAACTGCCCGTCCCTATGTTATCGCTGCCCTTGCCTCAGTTATTAAGTCACCGCTCCTTGTTGTAGTCGCGAACGAAGCCCTGGCATTTCAGATTACAGATACACTCAAGGCGCTGGTACAGCAACCAGAGGATGTGTATTGCTTGCCGGATCGCGATGCACTACCCTATGAGCGGTTGATGAGCGATGCCATCACTACGCAGCAGCGTATGAACGCTTTGATCAGTTTAACGCAGAAACGCAATGCGCTGGTGGTCTGCTCAGCCCGCGCGCTCACGCAGCCGGTCATTCCACCACAGGAACTGGCAGCCGCATTGTATGAACTGCAACCAGGCCAGGAAGTCGACCTCACCTCGATGCTCGATCACCTGTACAACCTGGGATACGAGCCTGTCACGGAAGTAGAGGAACCGGGGCAGTTCAGCCATCGCGGCGGCATTGTGGACCTGTATCCACCGACGCTGTCTCGTCCGGTGCGCATCGAGTTCTTCGGCGATGAAATCGAGTCGCTGCGCACGTTTGACCCCGAAACGCAGCGTTCACTCAATCCTATCGCCACCTGCACTATCAGCCCGGCGCGTGAGGCGCTGCCCTCTCGCGGGCCTGAAGCTGCGCGAGAGCTTGGACGATTGAATGCCAGCATGCTGCATCACGATGCCGAGGAACGCTGGAAACGCGACCTGGAAGACCTGCGCAAGCGGCGCTCATTCGACGATATTACCTTTTACCTGCCCTACCTGCACCCACAGGCGAGTGCGCTGGATTATCTCCCCTCGCGAGGTATCGTGATTCTGGACAATCCTGAAAGTATCCAGAACCATATCGCGGAACTTGAGGGACAGGCGCAGGAGATGAAGGAACGCTTCGAGCAAGACCGCGAGAATCCAACCCAGCTACGTCCTGCCTTCATCAATTGGGAGCAATTAGCGCCGAAGCTGCAACAGCGCCGCCAGTTGCGCTTCGCCGATATTCTTTCTTCCGGCGAATTCGAGGCAGGCCTGCAGGAAGGCACCGAACATCTGATGCCAACCTTTACCACGCCGAACTCATATGGCGGAAGGTTGCGCGCCTTCGTACTGGATTGCCGCAAGGCGCTGGATAATCGCGAGCGCGTCATCATCGTCACGGCACAGGCCCGCCGCATGGCCGAAGTGTTGAGCGATGAAGCCATCCTGGGTCAGAACACCATCCATGTCAGCCCGGGGAGCAATATTAACGATCTGCCAGAAAGCGGTACGCTCACGCTGATTCAGGGACAGATACCCGAGGGCTGGATATCACGCGGTCTGGCGCTTGAGGTCTATACAGATACCGAAATCTTTGGCTGGTCAAAACGCTACAAAAACCAGCGCCGCAAACCCATCACACCCGCGTCTTTCCTTGCCGAGGTCAACGTCGGTGATTACGTGGTTCACCAGGAGTACGGCATTGGCCGCTTCGAGGGGTTGGTCAAGCTCGATAGCACAGGCGTTGAGCGCGAATACCTGCTGATTCGCTATGCTGGAACCGATAAGCTGTATATCCCCACAGATCAACTCGATCGCGTAACCCGCTATATCGGCATGGGCGATGCTGTGCCTGCCTTAAGTAAACTGGGCACATCGGAATGGACGCGCGCGAAATCGAAGGTCAAAGAGAGCGTCAAGGACATCGCCCGCGACCTGCTGCGCCTCTACAGCGCTCGTGAAACCATTCAACGACCCGCGTATCCATCGGATGAAGAACAGCCCTGGCTGCAAGAACTGGAAGCGGCCTTCCCCTATGAAGAGACGCCCGATCAAGCACGCGCCATCGAGGAGGTCAAGGCTGACATGGAACGCCCCCGTCCAATGGATAGACTGGTGTGTGGCGATGTTGGCTATGGCAAAACAGAAGTAGCCCTGCGAGCGGCCTTCAAAGCCGTTCTCGATCAGCGCCAGGTGGCTATCCTTGTGCCGACAACGGTGCTGGCCTTGCAGCACTTTAACACCTTCAAGGAACGTTTGAAAGCCTATCCTGTGCGCGTCGAGTTGCTGAGCCGCTTCCGTTCGGAAAAAGAGCAGAAGCAAATCCTGGAAGATCTGGCTCTGGGCAAAGTAGACATTCTGATCGGCACGCATCGGCTCCTGCAAAAGGATGTCGTCTTCCTCAACCTGGGCCTGCTGATCGTGGATGAGGAGCAGCGCTTCGGTGTGACGCACAAAGAACGGCTCAAACAGATGCGCAACGAGGTAGATGTGCTGACCATGACGGCTACGCCTATTCCGCGCACACTGCACATGTCGCTGGTCAATGTGCGCGATATGAGCGTGATTGAGACGCCGCCGCAGGAGCGTTTGCCCATTCGCACCGCCATACGCGAATACGACGAGAGTTTGATTCGTGAAGCCATCCTGCGCGAGATCGACCGGGGAGGTCAGGTGTTCTTCGTGCATAATCGCGTGCTGGGAATTCAAGTCATCGCGCAGAAACTCCAGCGCCTGATTCCAGAAGCGCGCATCGTAGTAGGGCATGGGCAAATGCCGGAAGACCAGCTAGAACGAGTCATGCTCGACTTCTCCAATGGTGAATACGACGTACTCGTCTCAACGACGATTATTGAAAACGGCCTGGACATTTCCAACGCCAACACGATTATCGTCAATAATGCCGCGCTCTTCGGCCTTTCGCAGTTGTACCAGTTGCGCGGGCGTGTGGGCCGCGCCACACAGCAAGCCTACGCCTACTTTCTGTACAACAAGGATACCAGGCTTACGCCGATACAGGAAAAGCGCCTGCGAGCCATCTTTGAAGCGACGGAGCTGGGAGCAGGCTTCCGTATCGCCATGAAAGACCTCGAACTGCGCGGCGCAGGCAACCTGCTGGGTGCAGAGCAATCCGGCTTTATGAATTCGGTCGGCTTTGACCTGTATTGCAAACTGCTAGCAGAGGCGGTTGAGGAGCTACAGGGCAAACAGGCCGAGGTCAGTTTGCCGAGCGTCACGCTCGACCTGCCACTCAATGCCTATCTACCAGATGAATACGTTGGAGATCGCGCATTGAAAGTCAAGTTCTACCAGCGCCTGGCCACTCTCACCACATCAGAGCAGGTCGAGGCAATGGAGGCCGAGCTGACGGACCGCTTCGGCGAGCCACCTGCGCCCGTGAAGAACTTGCTTGCGATGGTGCGCATGAAGATTGAGGCGGCGCGGCTGGGATACGAAGCCATTTCAGCGAAGGACAACGAATTCGTCTTAACCGTCAAGCGCACTATCATTCCCAACCGCATTCTCCTGTATCGCCGCTTCCGCAATGAGGCGCGAGTACAACAGGGCGTCATTCACATTCCAAAGCGCCTGCTAGGGCCAAACTGGATGGAGCAACTACAGCAGCTATTGCCAACGATCACGTCGGCGGCATAAAAAAGAGAGGGCGCAAGCTGCGTCCTCATCTTCAGCCGTTCCTTGAAAGAAAAGGCTACCATTCCCTTAAAAGGCTACCAATCCCTGAGTTTGTAGCTCCTGTAAAATAAGCTCGATCTCCTGGATATTCTTTCCGGTACAACGCGCGAGATCGGCCACCGTTCGTTTGCCATCCACCAGAAAATAAATAAATCGTTGTCGCCGCGTCAGGGGCAAAGATAAGACTTCGCGTTCCTCTCCCCGTTTCTGGGGGACCAGCCATTCTACTCCTAGAGTAGAAGGCGCATTGCGTGGCATATTATTTCCACCGCCATCATGCGCTTCAATTGCAGGACTATGCACTGCCACACGTGAGGGCGTAGGAAAAGACAAGGAAGCATTGTTCCTGAAAGGATTTCCAGGGGCATAAGGAGACATACCGGTGGTATCCGCTCTAAAGGTTATCTGCACATTACGCCAGAGGAGCAATCGATTCAAAGCTTCCTGTCCAACCATTTGCCCAATACGCGCATAGACGGGGCGTCCATCCTGCAAGTACAATTCTCCTTCCTGCACGCGATTACCGGCAGGGAGTACGATGCTCAAATGACCGGTTTGTCTCCGCAAACGGGCCTGCTCAAGTACCTCACTCAAATTCTCAGCAGTCACAGCTCTTTCATTTGCCATTGCACACAATACCCCCTGTAACCTGTCTTATCAACGATGCATGGATGACTATTCTGAGCCAGTTGGCCTTCCAGGCCTGTTAATAGATATACACCCTCAACAACAATTCTATATACGTTTATACCATAGTTAATGACGGTTTCGGAAGCGAATTGTATCGCAAATTTCAACCCTATCGCTTTTTTTAATGGGTTTTTTATACCTATAGAGAAACAGAATAGAACTCCATCATGCATAAAAAAATAGCCGACTACGCTCTCCGGTAGCAGTCGGGCTATAGTAGGGGCAATTACAGGACTATTAATGCCTGCGTGTATGCATCAGGTAAAACATCATTGCCTGTTTATAATCGGCAAGATCCGCGTAACCGTTAGAGATCACCTGATTGGCTAGGTTGAGCAAGGATGACACCACATGGAGGCGAGCTTCATCGTAATCTTCCTGTTGTCGCAACTCTTCCATCAATTGAGCCGGACCCTGGCCAGTAATATCGATTCCTGCTCGCACAGCTTCAATGCGCAGCCAGACAACCAACTGGTGGCGCATTTGTTCAAAGATGACCACGTCTTCGTCGCTTAATAAGACAGTCTCTTTGTTCGGCTGTTTCGCCGGAACAGGGGCCTCGACCACGGAGGTATGAGCGGAACGGGCCAGCTCCCGGGTTTTCACAGGCGCAACAGGATGCGCCACCTCGGGAAGATACACTTGCTGCGTAGGTGCATCCTCTATGCGCTCGCGTACCATCATCGGCGGTGGGGGCGCGGGTGGCAGAGGTGAGGCTGCTACAGGTTCTATTTTTCGCTCTCCTGACGTAGCCGCAGATGCGGCAGGCACGCTGGGAACAACAGGGGAAGCCGGAGGGAGCGGCGTTTTCGGATTTGCAGGCACAGGAGTAAGCCGCACTTCAGCAGGCTTTTGAGCTGAGCGCGCAGGAGGGGCTGGTGCTTCAGTTTTTCCATTGACAAGCGGGCGAGAACGTGTGACACGACGTGGGCCGCTCGGAGGCAAATTGCCAGATGGAGCAGTTTCTAGAGGAGCAATGGGGCGTAAATCACCAGCGACAGGAGTCTTTACCTCACCCCGTATCTCTTGCAACTGCTGTTGTAGGATCATCGTCGAACTAACAATCTGCTCCCACTCGATTTCGAGATACCCGGTTCTGTTCGCCTTTGACCAGGATATCACCGGGCGCGGGCTACCAAAGGGCGGGTTGGTTGGACGACCGGATAAATGGCCCCTGAAACTTTCAGCCAGAATAGTAGAGGAGGAGGTTATCAACATACGGACGTCGCCCATGCGTTTGCGTCCCTGCTCACCAAAAAAGCTCCGGTTGCGCTGCACATATTGAATAAACAGGCGTTCAAGATAGCGCTGAAAATCGGACGTCATCACGTCAACACGTCCCCACGAGTTGAAATCGTAGGTACTCAAAAAATGCCAGACTTCCTGGCGCTTGGCGCGATCAACCGGACGCATTCGTAAGGAGTTGGTGCGATAATCGTAGAATCGCGGATAGCAAAAATTGGCAATCAACGTCTCCGCCAGTTCAGCCTTCAGACGCGCCAGTTCAGCAGGCGGTAGTTGACCTAGCATAATGCCCACACCGACACCTCTTTCATTTCGGACCTTTCACTCCATACAACAAAGAACTAGATAGTAAATGAATTTATCAGAAGGGTATTTTGCCCCTGCACCTGTGTAACAGTCGCTGGCGCGCGAACAATCCGCAGTGGAAGCCGATCAGTTACAGCCCTTATTGTACCGAAAGGCGTATCAAAGGGCAAGAGAGAGAGGCCCACATGTACTAGCCCGAGAGGAAGATTACCTATGTACAGGGGCTGACTTTGCGTCCTGATAATCATTCCCGGCTTCCAGGTACTGGTCGGACACCATGAGATAGCCGGAAAATCGATGCTCGAAAACTCTTGCTTCCCCTGCTGGTTATAAAGCAACGTTTGTATTTTTAAAGGCGGTATATTCGCGGTATTGACACGCCAGTAGGCCGTGACTTGCATAAAGCGGGTACCAGCCATAAAATCGCTCGGGGGTGCAACGCTATATCCGAGGAGACTGATGCTGCTTCCTGTGTTGCTGGCAGGCGAAAAATCTACCTGCACCGGATGCGTTATATCCTGCGGGCTGGCGTAAACAAACGAACAAAAGCTCTCTGGCAGATTCGGGATCACGCCATCGCCGCTCTGCGCAGGAGAATAAGGCGCAACGCCAGGAGGAGTTAAGCCGCGTTTGAGCAGGACATAGCCATCTTGAGCCGCGACAACACCGTAGTGACCGCCGAGCAAAACCTTCTTCACTTCGGTTATATATGGGCCTGATTCAAATGGATAGGTTGCGCTGGTAACATCGAGAAAGATGTAGTCAGCGTAATCGTCACCGTAGGGGAAGAGATAAATGCTGGTACGCTGACTGATATGAGGCACCAGGTTCGATTGTGCTGATACCGAGGCAGAAGGTGGAATCATATTCACAAACTGCTGCGCCAGAACGGTATGAGGACTGGTATGGGGCCACTTAATTCCGTTTGAAAAGGGAAGCGCACCATATGTGACATCCTGACGCAGTGTGGCCAGCAACACAAAGATGGTCAACAGGAAAATCATTCCAGGCTGCACCCAACGCTGCCAGCCATTCGCGCCTCTGGCAACACCAGCTGTTTGCACATATTCCTCAGTTTGTGAAGTGACCTGTTCCTGGCGCTCGCCGACCTTTTTCATAATCCACCTGGCAAGCCAGACAAGCACCACGATGGCTTCAATGGTAGAAAAGATCAAAACAGGAACAATTTCGGCGCTGTACTGGAAAACTCCCAGGTACTGGTTAGGGTCGGAGCTAAAGAGGTTCAAGGCTAACGAGGGAACAGCCAGGACTAACACCCAGGGAGCCAGCAACGGCAAATATCCGGCGGGAGCCAGCAGAATCCGTAAATACTGACGATGGGTATGCTCAAGCACATGCTGGTACAACAGGCTGAACGGGTGCAATACAATATTCTTCAGAATCCCTGGCGGCCCATTTCCAAGATAGGCATAACGTGAGGCTAGAAGCGGGCGACCTGTCGGGCTGAATAAATGATAGATGAGCAAGGTCATCCCAACCCAAAAAATTGCCAGTCCGACCAGTCCCAACCCGGTTCGCCAGCGCTGCTGGAACACCATTGTCCACAAACCAAAGAAGGCGATAACCAGCGGTATCTCCTCTTTACATGCCATCGAAAGAATAGCAAAAACAAAGAGCCAGACTGTCTGCCGCGTGTACATGAAATACAGCGTGTAAAGCAGCAGCGCGGCTGTGAATGTGACAGCATGAAAATCAAAGTTCGTCGCCTGTTGCTGCGCCGGATACAGCAAATACAATAGGGCAATACCAGCAGCAGCGAACTCGTTGCGAAGTCGCAGGCGTGCCAGCCAGAAGGCAGGAAATGCACCGCTCGCCACAATCACTTCCTGGATGACATACAACATTTTCGGGTCTGGCCACAACAAATACAGAACTGAGACTGGAAATAGAATAGGCTCAAAATGAATGGCAAAACGAGAAATACCGTTCAGGCTATAGCAATTTGTATCGCTGACAATATTACAAATGGTCTGGTGAAATAGCTCTCCGTGTGTAATACTCCAGATTGCCTGATTCATAATGCCGAAGTCTTCGGCGCTGGTCAAATACGCATCTTGTACGCTGCTTTTATACGCAATAAAATACGCGGCAAACAGAGCAGCCATCACCCCCACCAGTCCCATAGCAATCCAGAACAGCCGCGTATGTGGCATTGGTTCAGGCTCAGGGTATAAATACAGTCGATTGCGCCAGATTGCGAAACGTTTCCGCCAGGTCATATCACTCACCCACTAAATCTTCTTGTAATATATTGGCCTCTGTCGCCAGTTCCTCAACCCCTGCTTGCTTCTCATCACGTAGCTCCTGCGCCTGTTTGCTCTGTTGGATCTCCTGTTTGCCCCCACTTAAATAAGCCAGCCCCACACAGAATACTTCTGCGAGAGTAGAGACGAAGCGTGAGAGCAGCGCGATGATAGCGCCTAGACCGGCAGGTAAAGGCAGTGATAGGGCAAACAGTCCAATAATCGCTCCCTCTCGGAAACCCAGGCCGCTCGGTGTAATAAATGACACAAAACCAATATCCCAGGCAAGCGCATAAATACCGATACAAATTGGCAATGCAATGAGTGGAGCGCCCTGCCAGAGTGAGAGCAAAAGCACATAGAACGCGCCGCCCGCCACACACCAGCTTGCACACCAGCAGAGCGTCACCAGCAAAATATCGCGGTAGCGCAGGGGCAAACGCACAGGTTCCCGCTTCAACACACGCAATGCCAGATTTAACAATCCATTCAGTACAGGGGGATACAGGATTACCAGCAGAGCGAGAATTGTTCCAGCGCCCAGCATAACGACCAGTGTACCATGCAAAAGCGAACCAACTGCGCCAATGTCGCCCCAGAAAAGCAGGCTGGCCGCAAAAACCAGCACGCCCGCAGCCAGTTTGGTAATTAATTCGATGGTCATACTGGCAAAAGCTACCGGGCGAGATACACCATACTTCCCAACCCAGAGGATGCGCGTCAGCACGTGCCAGATATTGCCCGGAATGTAGCGCACAAATTCCGAGGCGAGGTAAATGCGCAGGCTAATACGCAGGGGCAATCTGAAGCCGAGCCGGGACAGCACATTTTGCCAGATCAGCCCATAAGAGAGTTCCTGGAGCAGAAAGCCGCAGAAGGCCAGGATCAGCAGCCAGGGATTCACATGAAAGGTGTGGGCCGTTAACTGGCTCCAGTTCTGTTTTACCTGATACAGGAAAAATCCCAGAATAAGAATGGGCAGGCCGATTTGTAGGACGCGCTTACCGATTTTCTTGACCATGTGCATTAATTCAATTCCTGCCGAATGCTGTACTCCTCATCGGGACGGAAGGCATAGTGGCGTATCATCTCGCTTTGTAAGCCAGTCAAAATAAACTGGACGCCAAAGATCATTAAGAGAATGCCTACAAACAACGATGGCTGGTTGTGAATAGGCTGGTGAATGAAGAAGTAGCTACGAATGACCACAAAGAGGTCGATCACCGCGCCAAGCACAAACGTCCAGAAGCCAAGCGGTCCAAAGAAGCGCAAAGGCGTGCGCAGGAAGGTCGTCAGGAACAGGACATTGAGCAGGTCGATCAGCCCACGCGCAAAACGCCTGGCTCCGAATTTGGATACACCATATTTGCGGGGATGATGCTTCACCTTGATTTCGGTAATGCGATACCCACGCCACTGTGCCATGACGGGGACAAAGCGGTGAAATTCGCCGTAAAGTTTGAGATGGTCATCCTCGATGATGTCACGCCGGTAGGCCTTGAAGCCATTGTTAATATCGTGCAGTCGCACACCCGTCGTAACGCTGACCAGTTTATTGAACACACGCGAGGGAAAGGTCTTCGAGATAGGGTCGAGGCGCGGGAACTTCCAGCCCGAGACCAGATCATATCCCTCGTCGAGCTTCGCCAGGAAATTAGGGATCTCCTGTGGGTCATCCTGCAAGTCACCATCCATCGTAAAGACAATCTCTCCCCTGCTGCGGCTGAAACCTGCGACAAGTGCGGGAGTCTTACCGAAGTTGCGGCGAAAACGGATTACACGCACAATGCCACGATTCTCGTCGTACAACTTCTTTAGCTCAGCAAAAGTACCATCGGTACTCCCATCATCCACAAAAATGATCTCGTAGGTCTGTCCCAGTTTGGTAAGTTGCGCCGAGAGTTTTTCAAATAAGGGGCGCACATTCAGTTCTTCATTCATGACCGGTATCACAAATGACAGAGCCACTTTGACTTCAGCAGCGGCATCCGGTGCAAGCGCTTGCTCAACAGCGGTCGATGATAATTCGTCTACTTGTGGCATACGTCGTCTTCTCCACCTGCAACAAACAAAGGTTGCGGCCAATTATAACATACTACTCGCAAATTCATTCAATGTCTGGTACTTTTCAGGCCATACAACACTACTTCACCTCGCGGTGAGCATTTGATTTCACATACATAGAACGGACAAACATGAAAAAGAGACACGCATTCAGTCCATATGGGTAGCTGAATGCGCGAAATTTTACAAAACCTTGACAAATAAGCGCTACTCTTGCAGTACCACGAACAGGCGAGGATCGTCAGAGGTCAACGAATCTACACCTGCGGCAGCAAAACGACGTACCGCCGCTTCAGTATTGACCGTCCAGAGGCCCAACTTAAAGCCCGCGTCATGAAAGAACCCGGGCATGTCGTCTGTAAAAAGCTTGCAATCCAGGTTGATCCAGCTACATCCAAGCTGCTTGACCTGCTCAACCAGGCGAGTATCAGACTGCTCCTGTCTCGGGTTCCAGACCTCATCAGAGACAAGCGCGCCCGTTGGAATTGTAGGGGCAAGTCCTTTCACTGTAGGAAGTACCATCCAATCAAACGACATCACCATTACCTGATCGAGCATTCCGGCGGAGCGCACTTCCTCCACCACCGATTCAGCGATATGTGGATAGCGACCATAGACGCCGTCGCGCTTACTGGGTTTAATTTCAATGTAGACTCCAAGATGCCCCTTCACAAGGTTCAGCACTTCTCGCAAGGTGGGAATTTGCTGCGGCTCTGGCCAGCCGCCAGGAAAATGCGCGGCAGCATTCAGGCTGCGTAAATAGGCAAAATCCAGGTCGAGGATATTGCCGGAGCCGTTAGTGCGCTTATCAATTGTATAATCATGAAAGACGATAAGTTGCCCGTCACGCGACATATGTACATCTAACTCAATAGCATCGACGGGCAAAGTGAGCGCATTGCGAAAAGCGGCCAGAGTATTTTCCGGCGCAAGGTCTGAACCGCCGCGATGAGCTACCCGCTGCACATGCTGCTTCATACCATCACTCCCTAATATTCTTGTTTGCTCCCAATTAAGGTCTATGCCCATGATATCATATGAGGTATGAGGGCTTGTTGCCCATGTTGTATATTTTAAGATATTTACTTTAATGGAAAGGACTGGATCGTATTTATGGCCCTGACAATCGGTTTAACCGGTGAGGCTACCACCACTGTTGTACATGAGAACACTGCCGCAGCCGTAGGAGCAGGCGGCGTAGAAGTATTCGCCACGCCAATGATGATTGCCTTGATGGAAAATGCATCCTGGCGCGCTGTTGCCGACCACCTTGAGCCGGGTTACGTCACCGTCGGCACGCGCGTAGACGTCCGGCACCTGGCCGCCACTCCACTGGGACAACAAGTACGCGCCACCGCGAAGTTGTTAGAGATCGACGGTCGCCGCCTGGTCTTTGAGGTTGAGGCGTTCGATGAACAACGCAAGATTGGCGAGGGACAGCACGAGCGTTTCATCGTGAATCTGGAACGCTTCCTCAAAAAGTAGGTCGCTATTCTTTTTTCTCATTGCCCTTGCCAACCGCTCTAAATACTTCTATACTAAGCACCTGACAGCACTCTGTGACTCTCTGTCAGGTTTTTTCATGATATCTCTTGCAGGATTGCGCATGTTTAAGCTGAGAACCGGCCCGGTCGAAGAGAAAGAGGCTATTGCATCACCTCTAAAACCTCATCAGGATGATAGAAGGCCCTGGCACATTTTGCTGCATATCGGGGTCATTCTAGTGATGGGAGCCATACTCTTCTGGGGCGCTTCGTCGCAATTCTCAAACCAGTATAATGACGCAACACGCTACCAGTGCTACGCCATCGCGTTCTGGCAGGGTCAGGCAGAATTGCACGCGCTCGGCCTGGACTCGAACGCGAAAAGCCAGTGCGCGTTTCTGAATGCCAGTTCCTCAAACACACTCGCTCAGAAGATGCAGCAGAGGCATTTTCCCTCGTTCCTCGTTCGCCTGGTTGATTCGCAGCCAACTTCGCAGCCATTTCACGCACTACCACCTGAATATCCACTGATTACGCTGACCATATTTTCGCTGCCGTTATTGACCCCGATGTTATGGTACCAGGTCGCCTTCGCCCTCTGGATGCTGCTGGCCGCCATCATCCTCTACCTGCTTATCGCTCGCTTTCGGTCAACATCAGCCGCCATTGCCTTTGCCTTCTACCTCGCGCTGGGAGCCTGGGCAACAGCACTCGGCAGATTTGATTTGATACCTGCCGGGTTAACGCTGGGCGCAGTGATATTAGCTGCACGAGGACGCTGGAAGTGGGCATATGCAGTGCTGGCATTAGCTACGCTTTTCAAGTTCTATCCAGCCATCCTGCTGCCGGTCTTCCTTATTGCGCAGCAGAAGCAGTTAAGCGGCTCCTGGCTTGCTCGAAAAAAATGGACAGGAATTGGCGTATTTGTCGGCGTATGCGCGCTGGTTATGCTCATTTCGCTGCTGCTTAACGTGGCAAATACCTTCGTGCCATTTACCTATTTCTTTAACCGGCCCATTCAGATAGAGTCCTTCCCGGCCAATCTACTCTGGTTCGGCAAGTTCTTTGGTTATCCGGTGCAGTACACCTTCGAGTATCAATCGCTGGATTTTGCCAGCGCACTTGCGCACAAAGTCTCGCTTTTGAATACGTTCCTGCTGCTCGCAGGCTTGATTTACACGTGTTGGCTGCAATGGCGCGGCAAACTTGACATCTATACAACCAGCTTCCTGGCGCTACTTGTGCTGCTGATAACCGGAAAAGTGTTCAGCCCGCAATATCTCATGTGGGTCATACCATTTGTTGCCTTTGTGGGCAAAGGGAACTGGAAGTGGCTGCTAAGCTGGGGGCTGGTATGCGCGCTAACCACGTTCATTTTCCCCTATATGTATGTCCATTATGTGTACGACCAGGACTACCCGGTGATTGTGGTACGCGATTTGTTGATTCTGGTGATTACGTGTGTTCTCCTCTATCGCGCCTCTCGAAAACAGTTCGTGCTGGCCTGAAAAATGGCCCAAATTGGCTTGCTATCTGCCAACAGATGTGGTATCATGGAAGTGCATTTGAGGCTGATGTAACCTCAAAGCATCTTCACCTGGGGATGTCGGGTTTCGACAGGCGGACAGGTTGAAGAATTGCAGGCCGAGGTGTCGGTACGCATTCTCGTTAAACAACCGACAAAACAATAAGTGCCAAACCGGCATACAACTACGCTCTCGCTGCCTAATAACCAGTGATGCGTCGTCCCCCCGGCTTTTTCCCGTGGGGCCGGGACGGGGCGTCGAAAACGCGGGATGCTATGACGAGGACCGCCTTCTACTCGTCATTTAAGACCAGAGGGCCAGCGCTGAGGAATCCAGTCGATGAGAGTCCGAAGCGCGTAAGCAAAAACATCGACTAAGCCTGTAGTACATTCTTTGATGGGTCCGTCTGGACGGGGAGTTCGACTCTCCCCCATCTCCACCACGAGAACGGCTTGAGAACTGGCTTCTCAGGCCGTTTTGTTTTGCTAGACGAACTGTAAAAAACTGTGCTGAGAGCAAAACACCTATATTTAAGAACACTAACTATACCTGCTCAGTTATTTGTGTCACATCCCCCGCAAGCGGAAGCGTAAAAGAGAAAGTGGCCCCTTTTCCTTTACTGCTTTCAACCCAGATTTTGCCGCAATGGCGGCGAATAATTTCTTGCGTTATGTATAAGCCGATTCCCAGACCTGGAAAAGTCTTTCCCTCAGAATCGGCGACTTGATAGAAGCGATCAAATACCTGGCGGTGATGGGCTTCATCAATTCCGATGCCGAAGTCCTGCACGCTGATCCGCGCCTGCTCTCCATCTATGACTGCTCGCACAATCACTTTATCGGCAGCGGGTGAATACTTGATGGCATTGGTCAGCAGATTGATGAGAACCTGGCCAAGCCGGTCGCGATCCCCCACGACCCGAATGTCCGCTCGCTCCTCAATCAGGATACGATGGGTGGTTGTGGTTCCCTGAATATCTTCCACGATCTCCTCGATGAGCGCGGTGACATCTACGATCTCCTCTTGAAAGGTCAGTGTTCCGGCTTGCATTTTAGAGAGGTCGAGCAACTCGTTGATCAGGCTGGCAAGCTTATTCAGTTGCCTGTCCATGCGGGAAAGATAATGTAGGGCCTGTTCATCGCCCTGCCTGCTAAGACGCCGTTGCAAGATAGTGGTAAAGCCTCTCAAGGCCGTCACAGGAGTTCTGAGTTCGTGGCTGGCCATGCTGATAAACTCATTTTTACGCTGCTCGAGCGCCTGTTGTTCAGACACATCCGCGATGACATTGACCACAAATTGCGCCTGTCCCTCTTCATTGAAGATAGGCTGGGCCTTGATAAGAGACCATAAACTTTGTCCGGTTAGCGTATTCTGGTAATGAAGAAGCTGCTGAATGCTGCGTCCCTCGCGCAAGGCGCGGCGGCCAGGAAAATCTTCCGGCTTGAGAATATGCCCCTCTTCATCTTTAACGACAAACCGGGTGAGCGTTTGATAGTAGACCTCGCTAGATGCTGCCAGCATGGCTTCAGCAGATGGAAATCCGCTCATGCGGGCCGCAACATCATTGACATAGAGCATGTGACCAGCGGCATCATGAACAGTAATTCCATCACCTGCATTCTGCAAGATAGCTTCCAGTTGCCCCTTTGCCGTTCGTAACTCTCTCTCCAATTGTTTTTGCTGGCGCATATCGATAACAAAGGTCACAATCTCATCCCGGGCGGCATTCAGCGAGGCTCCTCCAACCAGCACCGGGATACGACTGCCGTTTTTGGCTACGTACTCTTTTTCATAGGGTTCTGAAACCGCGCCATCACGCCGAATCTCTTGCAAGGCCTCCCTGTCTCGTGCCGCGTACTCGGGTGGCGTCAACTGACTCCAGTTGAGCCTGCCCGCCACCACATCGTCTCTCGTATAACCCAACATACTGAGAAAGCGTTCATTGGCATCGACGATAGCGCCGTTGCGGTGAGTAAAGCTCACTCCAATAACGTTGGAATTGACCAGGCGCTGCAAGCGCGACTCGCTCTCCTGAATCCTCTGGCGTCTGTGAACCTGTTCAGTGACTTCAACAGCATGAACCAGAATCCCATCTACTTCGCCCGTTTCATCGCGTAAGGGCTGATACACGAAATTGAAATAGCGTACTTCCCGTTGGCCTGTCTGTTGAGGATCAAGCTCAATGGGCATCTCATTGCCAACAAATGGTTTGCCCGTCGTATAGACCTGGTCAAGTAGTTCAAAAATACCCTGGCCCTCCAGTTCTGGACGGGCAATACGGATAGGTTTGCCCAAAATATCACGCTGGCCAACCAGCTCCATATAGAGTCGATTGGCCAGCTCATAGACGTGCTGGGGACCGCGCAAGAGAGAGATCATGGCGGGAGCCTCCATCAACAGATCGAAGAGTTGCCTTCGTGGAGCCGCTGCCTCTTGCTGCGCCATACGATTGTCCCCTTGTCATTTATACATATATTTCTTCTATCTATCTTAACAGAATGTTTGTTTCATGGTCTAGATGGGGCTTCCGTTGAGCAGGCCGACTTCAAGCTAAACTCGTAACTGTTGCCGCTACTACCGCAGCATCCTCTTCCTGCTGGAGCAGTACAAGATGCCATCCAACTACAACAAGCAGTGAAAGTTCGGGGAACGCAAGAGCAGAAGGCTCAAGTGCCATCTGTTTCCCATTATAGAAATGAACAAGAGGATTACCATAACTATCCACCCAATCCCATTGATTGCGCCAGAAACTCGCCTTCTTCCACATCAGTTGTCGCCCGTCTAAAAAGGTGATACCTGCATTACGTCCCCGTTTCGCAACGGCTATCTCTTGCCGGGTAGCCGCATCAGTAATCACGATCTCGCCATTCCGGAAGCTTCGGCGGCTGAAGACCCAATGACTGTCCGCTGCCTCTCCTATAACTGTGCCTTTCTCTTTATACAGCCGGGCGAATGTCTCATCTCCTGCGCGCAAATCATAATTCCGTTTCCACCATTTAAGGCGTATCCATTGGAGAGGCATATCAACTGCATTTCGTAATGACCTCATTTGTGTTCTCCTAAGCATCCTCATATATTTCGGCTTTTTGTCTACTACAATATTCATAGCTATCTGCTATAAAACGAATATAATAGATAGCTATGAATAAAGTCAAGAGTACTTGTTTTTGCAAGGAAAGGAGAAATGGACTTGAGATTATTCAGGTAATTCCTGTATTACCACCTCATACATTTCTCTGTAGGGTGCTGACGCGGAAAGACCAAATACCGGTTCTGCTTTGGTAAGTTGCGCCCGGTAATAGCCGCTGGCTTCGCTTGCATGCAGGTCAGCTTCTGTTTCCCACAAAGTAATTGCCATGCCTTTACCTTCCCGGCGATCAAGGAGTCCAAGAAAGCCCTTGAAGCCAGGCTGCTGTTTGGATGCCGGAACAACAGATTCACGCATGAGGCGAATCAACTCATCCATACCCTCGTGCTTCTGCCCGGTCTTCCACTCTAGAATAGTGACTCGAGCGTACATCTGCTTGCTTCCTTTCTCATCAATTGAAAGATTGTAAAAACTCCAGGTGTTGCCAACTAGCTAAGTACTCTGTGGATACGTTGTTTACTCAGGAGCCGCGCCATCCTTTATTTCCGGTTGTAGACGCTGGCGGAACTGCGAGATTTGCGCGCAATGCTCGCGTGTATGCTCATACATACGAGTGATGAGATCGGTAAGCGAACAGGCAGGATCATACCAGGGCATCGTACCCGTTTTTTGAGCAAGGTCGTTTGGAACCTGCATTAAGACCGAGGCAGTCTGTACCTGTGTATTCTGATACTCATCCAACACATGTTGAGCGGTCTCAAACTTGCGCGCCTCGACCTCAGTAGTGTTAAAAGACGAGCGATCATCGATCCATCGCTTCGCATACGAAGAAAGCGGACGACCGGAAAAAGTAGACACGATATCCAGAATTAGCTGTTCATAAGATGCAAGGTGAGCAACAATATCTTTCACTGACCAGTTGCCGCACACACCCGGCATATCCCAGGCTTCCTCCGGTAAACCATCAACCACTTGAATAAGCAGTAAATGGCCGTTTTCCAGTACCTCAGCAGTATTCATGTTAAACACCTCCCCCAATAAATAGAACTCACAACCATAACACGGGAGAAATGAGGCAAACGTTGTTCTCAGGCAACAAACAGGCAGTAAATTGAGAGTTTTAAGCGATTTCATGACGTAATATTTCACAGGTACGGTTTGTCAGACCAGGGGCAAACTGTGAAACCGTTGTACTCCGCAGTATTTGAAGGAGAGATGTTGTACATGCGAGTGAGAAAACAACTCAAATGGGGATTTTTACCATCCCTCTTCTGCCTGCTTGCCCTGCTAGTGGCCGCTTGTGGCTCGACCCCAGGCCAACCGACTACAGGCACCAGCCACCAGAAGGCATCGACAGACAAACAGGTATTTAGCCCGGATCTCGAGTATGGAGTTGGAGATATCGCGACGTTCGATCCGGCACTTGTGCAAGACGCGCCCTCGATCTACGCGATCAACGATGTCTTCACCGGCTTGATTGAACTCAACGACCAGGAGCAGCCTGTATGCTACCTCTGTTCCACCTACTCGGTTGGCCCCGATAAAGTGACATGGACCTTTAAACTCAAGCCAAACCTGAAATTCAGCGATGGCACACCGCTGACCTCGCAAGACGTGGTCTACAGCATCAACCGCGCCCTCGCTCCATCCATGCAGTCACCCGTCGCTCCCTACTACTTGCGTTATATTAAAGATGCCACCGATTACAACGGTGGGAAAGTGAAAACCCTCATCGGTGATAGCTTGAAGACACCCGACCCGGATACGGTAGTGATTATTGCCTCGCAGCCGGTGCCTTTCTTCCTGGACACCCTGACCTATCCTACTTCATACGTCGTCGAGAAATCGGTCATCGACAAATGGGGTAAAAACTGGACAGACCACCTGGCGGATAACGGCGGCCAGGGTGGCGATGGTCCCTGGAAGGTGCAGGAATACACGCATAGTAAGCAGATCGTCTTTGTCCCGAATCCTTACTACTATGGTAAAAAGCCGCAATTGAACAAGCTGGTCTACACCTTCTATAAAGAGCAAGACACCACCTACGACGTTTATCAGGTGGATGGCATCGATATGACGACCATCCCCATTCCACAATATACGGCAGCCACCAAGCGCCCAGACTTCCACAAGGTTCCGCAGTTGTGGATCAACTACTACACCATGAACTACCTGCAAAAGCCGTTCGATGTCACTGAGTGCCGCCAGATGTTCTCGCTGGCAATCAACCGTGATCTCATTGTATCGAGCGTCTGGAAGGGTTCGCTTATTCCTACCTACCACATTGTCCCGCAGGGCATGTACGGTTACAATCCCAGCCTGACCGGCCCCGACAATACGACCGCAACTGCAGGTGATCCAGCCAAAGCCAAACAGTTGCTGGCAACCTGCATGTCGAAAGAAGGGTATAGCAGCGTCAGCCAGTTCCCCTCGATTACCCTGACCTACGCCAGTGGTGGTTCGCAGGCAGCCAAGAACGAGGTCTCGGCCATGCAGCAGATGTGGCAGTCAACATTGGGTATCAGCGTGAAAATCAACGACATCGACTTCAACAAGCTGATCGGTGACGAAGCGCTTGGCTGCAGCAACCCGCTCCAGTTCTATGCCGGTCCCGCCTGGATTACTGACTATCCCGATCCCGAGGACTGGACCACCCTCCAGTTCGACAAGGGCGCGGCCCAGAACAGCATGTGCTTCGGCCAGAACAAAGGCCCGGACGCTTCGCTCCAGCAGTCCATCCAGCAGCAGCTTGAGCAGGCCGACTTGATGCAAGACCCGACCGCTCGCCTGCACACCTACAACCAGCTCGAGCAGCAACTGGTCAACGAGGTAGCCTGGATGCCGGTCGAACAGGTCACCACAACCTACCTGCTCAAGCCATGCGTACAGGGCTTCGCTCTCAATGCTCAAGGTTTGATTCCGCCAGATGACTGGTCCAACGTCTACATCTCGACGGATACCCCCTGCGCTAAAACCTCCTAACGGGTAATTCATCGACTACGCGCATGATGCGTTGGAGGCAGGCATCAGGTGATGCCTGCCTCTTTTTGTTTCCTCACCATTTCCTGAAGCCGCCTCAATTGACAGCCTGACATACATATGGCATACTGCTTTCACAGGCGCTATCCATAAAAAGAGAGGACATTCATGTACGCGGTCTTCTGACTTCTAGTCCGTTAGCATCTTCTGGCTGTGGACCCCCAACTTATTACCTCGCGGCCCGCCACTCCTTCCAATGGAGCGTTGGAAATGTTTGCCATTGGAAAGGATGTTATTGTTTATGACGTTCACAAACACCTCATCACAGCAACGGCCAGTCAATCAGGAAAAGAGGCCGTTGTGGCGCAACCGGGATTTTCTTTTGCTATGGAGCGGGCAAATTGTTTCCGTTCTCGGAACGAACATTTCTGGCCTGGCTCTGCCCTTGCTCGCCCTCGCGCTTACGCATTCTCCGGCGCAAGCAGGGTTGCTAACCGCCACGCGCCAGCTCCCGTATCTCTTATTCAGTCTGCCAGCAGGAGCGCTCATCGATCGATGGAATCGCAAAGCGGTGATGATTCGCTGCGATATTGTGCGCTGGCTGGCATTGGGATCAGTTCCACTCGCCTTTTTCCTGCATCATCTCACCCTGGCGCAGCTTTACCTTGTCGCCTTCATTGAAGGGACCGGCTACGTCCTGTTTAGCCTCGCTCAAATCGCTGCACTACCACAGGTCGTGGACGAGGAGCATCTACCCCGGGCATATGCGCTGGATACGACAAGCGAGTACGCAGGCTCGCTGCTGGGTCCAGGCTTCGGCGGCCTGATTATTGGTCTTGCGCCCCTCGTCGCGTTGGGAGCCTCGTTCGCGTACCTGGCTGACAGTATCTCATACCTTGTCTCGGTGCTGACGCTCAGCCTCATTCGCATCTCGTTCCAAACAGAACGGAAGGCAGAGCAACGCCGCAGCCTGTTACATGAAATGGCTGAAGGGCTGCGCTTCCTTTGGGGTCAACAACGGCTGCGTATCATGGTCCTGCTCACGACGGCGGTGAATTTCCTGCTTAGTCCGGTGACACTCATTGTCATCGTACTGGCTCAGGGAACGCTGCGCCTCGATGTGCCAACATTGGGGCTGGTCATCAGCGCGGGTGGCATAGGTGGGGTGATTGGCGGAGTCATCGCGCCCTGGATACGCACCCGGTTACGTTTTGGGCAAATCATTATAGGCTCGGTATTCCTCTGGGCTGCTGCTTCATTGCTGCTCGCCCTTGCACCATCTGCGGCATTGCTCATTGTGGGCATTGGTATACAAAGCTTTCTGTGGCCGCTTTACGGCGTCACCCTGGTCTCATACCGCCTCTCGCTGACGCCCGATGAACTTCAAGGACGAGTCAACAGCGCATTCCGCTTTCTATCCTATGGCAGCGAACCATTGGGAGCGGCCATAGGAGGACTGCTGCTTGTGCCATCAGGTCCCAGAGCGGTACTCGGTATTATAGCGCTAGGTCTAACTATCAGCGCTATCACAGTGAGCCTGTCCAGTTTGCGTAAGGCTTAAGCAGCAAAAAGAGGGAGATGTGTTTATTCTCGCATCTCTCCCTCTTTCTGCTATTTAAGCGTCGAAAAGCAGCTTATCGTTGAGGCAAATTCCAGCCGCCGCTTCCACCGCCATTTTGTGCGGACCAGGATGAAGATTGAGGAGGTTGCGGTGGCTGGAACTGCCCTCGTTGCTGTACCTGTTGTTGTGGTTGGCCCCATGCCTGTTGAGCCTGCGTAGGGGGCTGTTGAGGGGGTGTTCCCCAACCCTTCTGTTGCGGCTGTTGGGGCCAATTTTGTTGCGCAGGAGGCGTATTCCGGCCTGCCGGGGGCTGATTCCACTGTTGTCCCTGCCAGGATTGCTGGGGCTGCTGCCATTGGTGGGCCGGTGCCTGATTCTGCTGCCAGCCATTTTGCGCCGATGGAGTTTGCATGGACTGAGCAGCCGCTTCAGCAGCGTGAGCGGCGCGAGCAATACGGTCGTTACGAATATGCCGCCAGATGTACAGGGCAACCAGTACAACCAGCACAATCAAGATCACGACATCAAGGCTATGGAATACGGGACCAAGTGTATCGAGATGTTGCCCTAACACAGTACCAACATACGCAAGCAGGAGGCACCAGGGGAACGAACCAAGAAAGGTGAACAGACAAAACTTCGCAAAGGGCATCTTCGCGATGCCTGCGGGAAGAGAAATGTAGGTACGAACTACTGGCAACAGGCGCGAAAAGAACGCGGTCGCGCTACCCCAACGCTGAAAGAAGTGATCCGCTTTATCGGCATCATGCTGCGAAATGAGAACATACCTCCCATATTTCAGCATTAAGGGACGTCCACCCGAGTAGCCAATGCCATACGCCGCGATTGAGCCGATCAAACAACCGATGGAACCGGCCAGCGCAACCAGTATCAAGCTCAAGGGAGTGCTAACTCCTGTCAGCAATTTGCTACTGGCAATCATTACTCCGGCGAGGGGCATAACAATTTCACTTGGTAGAGGAATACAACAGCTTTCAATGGCCATCGCCAGCACAATACCGGCCAGGCCAAATGTTACATACAAATTTGTTATAAATGTCGTAAGCGACTGAGTTAGTTGTGTTAACAAAAAGAAGCCTCCTTCGATCTCCAATGCTTTTGACCATACTAGCATATTTTAGACGAAGGGGCTAGTCTTAATAGGACTGTTTGTTATTCTTCCTCTTCCTCAAGCTCTGGTTCGCGGAAAAGGGAAGAGCGACGAGCAATCGGCTTGTCTATCTGTTGCGCAAAATGCTCGCGTAGAGGATCGTCCTCGTAAAGATAGGGAGCGCGACGAACCAGTGGGTTCCTTAAACTGCCCGTTGTAATCTCTGGATTGTGTGGAACATCAGGCAATTGTGGATTGCGCACAAACTGCCCTGTTTGAGGGTCGCGCACCGGGCCGGTACGCGGATATTGCCCTGGTATGTGATCTGTCTGCGCCTCACGGAATGTATCATAATCGCTCTCGTCAGAAGCGGGTCGTTGCTGCCGTACATTTTCAGCACGTGGCGACCTGCGGAGCGAACCGTCTTGCTGCGCCAGGTGGCGAGTTGTTCTGGGTGGCTTCCTCAAAGGAGCAGTTGACATCGTTATGCCATCAAGACCATAGCGTTCCTGCTCCGCCTCTTTACGCGCGGCACGAAGCGCTGCGGCCTGGTGCTGAGCGCGGAGAGAGCGCGTAGTGGCCGGTGTTCGATTTCCTCTCTGAGCAACAAAGCGATCTGGAGATGATCCATTTCCTCTTTCAGGAAGAAACTGCGTCGTTCGGGCTGAACGACGTCCATCATATTCTCTTCGCATGTTCGCGGATTGACTATATCCAGGAGCAGGCAAGGCGCGGAGTGGACGCTGCGTTTCTATCTCATCATACTCATCTTCATATGCAGGCAAAGCATTCGCTTCATACACATGCGGATAATCATCTTCACGATAGATGTCAGAGTCAATGACATGCTCTTCTCGCATCACTACTAAACTTTGGGTGTGTTCGTCATGACGACGGGAGAGATAGGTGAAGATCATGAGGGTGATGGGGATGCTGAGCAGAATCGCGGCTAATCCACCAATTAAACCACCGAGAACCCATGAATTGAGTGTGTTCGCGAAAACGAGTACGACAGCCGACGCTACAACGAGGACAAGTGCCAGTGCGGCAGCTCTCATAATAAATTGGTATCCTTTCTACTCAGCTCAGTATACGGAAGTTCCCGGTGGAAAATTATTTACTGTAAATCTTACGTAGAGTATATCAGATGCGAGGAAAAACCACAAGTGGGGGCGTTTGCGAATTCCAAATGTAATAGGGGAATAGAAACCCTTTCTGGTTCTCTATTCCCCAAAGTGTATCTGGCAGGTAAACAAACAGGCAGGTCAGGCAGCCCGGCACTTTCTGAAGATCGCGATGACCTTTCCCTGAATTTCCCATTCGCGATCCCACTCACTTTTAGGAACGAAAATGGGGTTCATCTGCGAGTTCGCAGGTTGCAAGCGAACGCGGTCATGCTCTTTATCAAGGTAAAAACGCTTGAGTGTTGCCTGACCGTTGCCCTGCATATGGACAGCTACCACGATATCGCCGTTTTCACACGTCTTTTGCGGCTTAATGACCACATAATCCTTATCGCAAATGTGGTCTTCAATCATAGACTGCCCGCGAACTATCAGCGCGTAGGCTCCTTGCTGCTCGATATCCCGCCCGACATCAACGGACTCAGATGGGTCCGCATAGCTTTCAATCGGCTCACCGGCGGCAATACTGCCAAGCACCGGAACTCCCCAGGTCTGCTGAACCAGCTTGATGCCACGACTTTTCTTAGCTTCGCGGGTAATCAGCCCCTTCTTTTCGAGCATAGAGAGATGATAATCAACATGTCCTGTGCTGGCAATATGCATGGCGCTGCCAATTTCACGGTTGGTGGGGGGCATTCCCTCTTCCTTGATATATTCGACTATGAAGTCATATATCTTCTTTTGAATGTCGCTTGTATGTTCCGCCATACCTCTTGTTTCCTGCCTTTCTCAGCCAAGCGAAGATTGCAAGCTGATCTCAATACAAAAGTAGAACAGCTATTCAAAGCATAGCAAATTCGTGGATGCAAGTCAAGCATTTTTTGAACGAATTTTTGGAAAATATATTCTTTTCATCGGCAAGCCATTCCAAACCTGTTTCCAGATGTCATCCTGAGCGCAGCGAAGGATCTGCGGCTTCCACAGGCTCGCCATGACAAGCGTGAGATCCTTCGCTGCGCTCAGGATGACAGGCGAAGGGGTCTTTTTCATGGCATGACGAGAATCCAGAGAAAAATTCTTTTTCTCTCGTGGGACTTGGAATACGCCTGCCAATTTGCTATACTCCTTGTTAAGAGAGATTGATGCTCACTCGTTTGCCTGACAAACAGGTGAAACGACCAGATCGATTTGCGTAGAACAGGAAGATGGGTGTACAATAAGGGCGTCATAGTCATTCGCTGCTGAACCCTGTTTATACAAGAGGGAGTCTTATACATGATTGAGATGACCGTTGAAAGTGTGCGAATAAATTTGCAGACGTCGCAGCGGGTTGTCATCTTGAAAGCAACTAAGCAGGAGCGGTATTTGTTTATCTGGATCGCTCATGCTGAAGCATATGCCATTGCCATAGAACTTCAGGGAACGAGTTCACCAAGACCGCTCACGCATGACTTGCTGAAAAACGTGATCACCGATCTGGGAGCAAAAATCGTCAGTATCGTGATCTCTGATCTGGTCGACGATATCTTCTATGCCCGCATCATTCTCGATGTCGATGGCAGGCATGTCGAAATAGATGCTCGCCCAAGCGATGCGATTGCGCTTGCCGTTCGCGCCCGAACCCCAATCTATGTTGAGGATAGTGTTCTTGAACGCGCCGGGGTTGCCCTGGAAAGCGCTGAAGAAGCTTCCGCACAAAAAAATGAATCCCAGCAAGAGAAAGAAAGCGATTATGAAAATCTCGACGCCTATCGAGATTTCATCAATAGCCTCGACGTGCTGGATGAATTCGGGAAAGAATAGTACGGGATGGACGCGAAGGAACGCATAGTTCAGAAGCTGGTGAGACGACAGGTTTGTCCTCGCTGCGACTCCCTCTACCAGCCCGAAAGTCTGTCTGTAGTTGCGCACAGTCCTGATGTATGGATGGTTATGGTCACTTGCGCAACCTGCTCGCAAGCAGCTTCTTTTGTGGTGCAGTTTTCTAAGTCAGGGCGGCGGACACTTACTATATATCGGCTTTCTCGCCCATCTCAGACAACCAGCCCTGCTGAAGCTGCTATTCCTTCATCGCCGGTACCACCACAGGTTCCCAGCACACCGGTTACTGACAGCGATGTGCTGGAAATGCGGCAGTTTCTAGAGGGCTTCGATGGAGATTTTCAGCGCCTCTTTGCTGAAATCGAATAAGCGCTAGCGCGAGTTCAGCAAGGCCTTTAAAAACCGCACCAGAATACGGGAAACGAGGCCATAGATCAGGATGGCAAGCAGGGATGCCAGATAGTTCAGCAGGTCTGAACCGACAAAGACCGGCCAGGAAATTTGATCGAGTACCAGGCGAAATGGCAGGGCAAACACGGCACCCGTTCCATAGATGAAGCCAACCCAGGGAATACTATTCGATACTGCCAGTAACATCAATACAACTCGCAAGAGCAGCACCAGTTGTACTACGACAAAGAATATCCCTACAAACACAGGAACTGGACTTCTACGCGGCTCCAGGACAGGCCCCTGCCACTGGTTTCCAGGGCGAACAGGTGCAGCGCTTCCGGCAGGCCGACCATGCGGGTGAATATTCGGCGCAGGTGGTAGCACTGGATAGACGGCAGGTGTTTCAGGTAAAGCCTGCCAACCACGAGACGGAGGCAGAGGACTGGCTTGTGGAAAAGGGCGCTCATCAGGGACAGGCGCTGGCAGGGATTCCGCCATAGGGATGGTGGACGCGGCATAGGGCGCTAAAATGATCTGCGCCATCGGTTCTGTCGGCGAATCAAGATCATCCCAATCATCTAAGATATGTTCTTGCGATTGTTTTCTGGACATTGTTTTTCTCCGGAATATATCACCTACATCAGATTAGACGCACCAGCACCCTCTACCATAAAAATCAATAAGTATAACGTGTTAATATATCATCATTTGTTTCACGCCGTTCCATGACATGTACTTTTTGCTCATCCACAAGAATTACGGCGGGCCGGGGCACCAGGTTGTAATTGCTGGCCATCGGCAGGCAATAAGCGCCGCAGCATGGCACAGCAAGCAAATCGCCTTCGCTCAGACGGGGTAATTGCGCCTGCTCAATCAAGATGTCGCCCGATTCGCAGTACCGCCCGGCAATTGATACCATCTCTTCCGCCGGATCAAATACCCGTTCCGCCGCCAGGGCTACATATTTTGCGCCATAAAGCGCGGGTCGAATATTATCAGCCATGCCGCCATCTATAAACAGGTAGGTGACGCCTGCCGGAGTGGTCTTTCTGCTGCCAATGCGATACACTGCCATACCCGCGCGCGCAATGAGCGAACGCCCCGGTTCGAGTACAAGTGTGGGCGCGGGAAACTGTTTTCCAGAAAGAACTATTTCCATGCTCTCCTGCAACGCCTTTGCCAGTACCTCTAGAGGTGGCGTAGAGAGATTCTCCGGCGTTTCAACTGCCCAGCCGCCACCGGGACTGACCTCTGCGGGCCACCAGCCAGTTTCCTGGTGCAGTTCTAACGCAAGCGAGAACAGACGGGTAAGACATTCCTGATAAGGACGCGCTTCCCGCAGCATGGTACCTGTATGTGCATGCAGACCAATCAAGCAAAGTTGATTCTCACGCAGAATGTGTAATGCGGCTTCGTTTGCATCGCCATTGCGCAGAGGAAAACCAAATTTAGAGGCGGCATGACCGGTTTGCAGGTAGCGATGCGTAGCCGTATCGACATCTGGAGCAACGCGCAGCATGACAGCAGGCCGTCGTTCAGTGCCAGCCACCAGACGAGTCAGGCGCTCCAACTCATTCCAGTTATCAAGCACAATGCGCCCTACTCCTAAACGCAGCGCCAGCCGCAATTCCTCTTCAGATTTATTGTTACCATGAAAGGAAATATGCTCCATCGATACGCCTGCGCGTTCAGCTACCAATAATTCGCCACCCGACACTACATCCAGTCCGAGGCCCTGCTCTCCTACCAGTCGCGCCACTAATGGCGAAAGATAAGCCTTTGAAGCATAAAGTATTTCGACCTTCGAAGCGCGATAGTGTTCGGAAAAGATACGCTGGTACTTCTGACAGGCAGAAACAATGGTAGCCGCATCAAAAATATAGAGTGGAGTACCGTACTGTCTGACAAGTTCGGATACAGAATGGTTGGCTATATGAAGTAGTCCTTTTGATGAAAAACTGGCGCTATCAGGTAGCAGACGCGAAACATTTGACATAACATTTCCTTTTGCTGTGTTTGCTTGATTGTTCAGATTCTATGGTAATCTATTCGGACGTGCCATGCAATGCTTCGTTCTTATGCATCTTTAAGATCACTAGGAAGCTATGTTACAATAAAACGACATTTGTAGTTGTTGAAGAGGAGATGGTTTTGCTATATGACACAGACTGACAACCGACTGGAGCAGCAGGATACCACGCAGCAGGTGAAAAAACCACGCCTGCGCTTTGCTCCCAGTCCCACAGGTTTTCAGCATATTGGCGGCTTCCGCACAGCCCTGTTTTCCTGGCTCTATGCGCGACATACGGGCGGCTCATTCATCCTGCGTATCGAAGATACCGATACGGCGCGCACGCTTGAGGGTGCCGTCGAGTTCCTGATCGATGGCTTTGACTGGCTGGGCATAGATTTCGACGAGGGGCCGGGAGTCGGCGGGCCGCTTGGGCCTTATTATCAGACGCAGCGCCGGGCGCTCTACCAATACTATGCCAACCAACTGATTGAGTCCGGCCATGCTTATCGCTGTTATTGCACACCAGAGCGACTGGATCAGATGCGCCGCGAGCAGATGGCAAAGAAACTGCCCCCGCGTTATGATCGACGCTGTCGCTATCTCACGCCAGAGGAGCGGGCCGAACACGAGCGGGCCGGAGACAAATGGGTGGTGCGCTTCGCCATGCCACTTGATGGCGAGACGGTGGTTCATGATGAGCTGCATGGAGATATCGTGTTCAAAAACGCCGATATTGATGATATGGTCATTCTCAAGTCAGACGGCCTGCCCACCTATCACCTGGCGCATATCGTAGACGATCACCTGATGGAAATCACGCACCTGCTACGCGCCGAGGAGTGGATTTCGAGCGCCCCCAGGCATATTCAGATATGGAATGCGCTCGGCTGGAAACCGCCGCTGCTCTATCATGTGCCCGACGTGCTGGGAAAAGACAAGAAGAAGCTGAGCAAGCGGCATAATGCTCCTTCCTGGAAGGAATTGCAGCAGCAGGGCTTCTTGCCAGAGGCGGTTTTCAATTTCCTGGCGCTGCTCGGCTGGTCCTATGACGATAAAACCGAATTCTTCACCAAAGAAGAGTTAATACAGGTCTTTACGCTGGACCGCATCGGTGTCGCGGGTGGTATCTACGATGCCGAGAAGCTATCGTGGATGAACGGTGTCTACATCCGCAAGCTTTCGCTCGATGAGCTGACTCGCCGGGCATTACCTTACATGGAGCGCACCGAGGCCGAGGGTGGCCTGCCGGATATTGTAGCTCGCCCATTAGACGTTGAGTATACAGCGCGCGTATTGAGCCTGGAGCAGGAGCGCATTCGCACGCTTGGCGAGGCCGCATACGCTGTTTCATTCTTCTATACCGAGGAATTAGAGTACGAGACGCGCCTGCTCATCCAGAAAGGCATGGACACGGAGCGAACAGTTCACGCGCTTGCGCAGGCACGCGATCTGCTGGCAGGTCTGGAGCAGTGGCAACACGATGTTATGGAGCCACCAATGCGGCAACTGGCGGCTGATCTGAACCTCAAAACGGGGCAGCTTTTCGGCTCCATTCGTGTCGCGGTGAGCGGGCGCACAGCTACGCCGCCACTTTTCCAGATGATGGAAGTGCTTGGCCGCGAGCGTACTCTGGCGCGTATCGACAAGGCCCTTGCGCTCCTGTCTCCATCTGTCTAGCCCAGGAAAGATAGCGCCCATGTCGCAGCGAGACTACATTTTACGGTTGGCCGAGGAAGTTGGCAGAGTGCTTGCCCAGGTAATCTATCGCAAGCAGCGCCAGGATTACCAGGGTGCCCTTAACTTCATCGACGAACAGTATCGTCAATTGCTCGGCATGGGTGCAGGTTTCATACATGCCGCACCAGAGGAAACGCTGCTCGCGCTGTTGACTTCGTTCGACACACTGGATACTGAAAAGTGCTGGTTGGTGGCAACGATGTTGAAGGCAGAGGGCGAACTTTACGAACTACAGGACAACGAAAACGATAGCTATTACTGCTTCCTGAAAGCCTTGAATCTGTTCCTGGAAGTCCTCTTTATGCTGAATAAATCGAGCCATACTGAAAAGACGCCGGAGGTGGAGGGTCTCATCGCTCGTCTCACACCTTTTGAAGTACCAGAAGCCACTAGAAAGCGCATCTTCCGCTACTTCGAGCAAACAGGCAGGTATGCAAAGGCCGAAGATATCCTGAGCGAATTGCTCGAGGCACATCCAGCAGACGCGGTAATGTTGAATGAAGGAAAGGCTTTCTACACGCGCCTGTTGCATCAGAGCGATGAAACGCTGCGGGCCGGAAATTTCAGCCGGGAAGAGGCAAAAGAGGGGTTGGAACGGCTAGAAAGGATGAGGCAGTAAAAGATTGTAACTAACTTTAGGTACTATTATCGTGTGAAAACATGAAGTGATATGCTACCATTAAGAACACATAGCTATTTATGGTATGTTTGGTATGTAGAGAGGGATGGATTGACCACATGAATGATTTTGATTTTCAGCAGTCTGCCTCTAATAATGAAGAACAGCTTCTTTTTCTTGCCTGCATCGCCAGAAGTATATCGGATGCGCTGATTGTCATCGACATCAACGGGCGCGTCATTTCATGGAATGATGCTGCCGAAAAGCTTTATGGGTGGACAAGCAGGGAGGTACTTGGTCAAGACGCGATGGATCTATTTCACCCAGACTTATCTCGATCCATTAAAAAAGCCTGGCACCAGCAAGTGAAGGATCATGGGAGATGGAAGGGAGAAACGCTTCACCGGCGAAAGGATGGAACCAACCTCGATATCCTGGTCTCCATATCGGAAGTGAAAGATGGCAAGGGAAATGTTCTCGGTTATGTATTGATTCATCATGATATTACCGAGCAAAAAGAACTGGAGCGGCGCAAAGACGATTTTATCAGTATAGCAGGCCATGAATTGCGCACACCCATCACCAGCATTCAGGGGTATACCGAAATTCTGTCTATGTTGCTGGAAGAAGAGGGGCGGCATGATCTTACGAAATACCTTACACGTATGAGCCAGCAACTGAAACGGCTGGGCAACATGGTGGAAGAATTACTCGATATCTCTCGTATGAGAGTAGGCCAGCTTGTCTTCACTCAGAGTACTTTTGAGTTCGACCCGCTTATAGAAGAGGTTATTAATGACGTCCAGCAGACGACATCGACACATACCATCTATTTACATGGAAGTTCAGGAAAAACCATTATCGGGGATCGCGAACGGCTAGGACAGGCGCTTACCAACCTGCTCATTAATGCGATCAAATATTCGCCGCGAGCAACGAAAATCGATGTGACGATCACCGAAGAGGACGAGCAGGTGCTTGTGCATGTGCATGATTACGGCATCGGCATCTCGAAAAACCAGCAGCAGAAAATTTTCGAGCGTTTTTACCAGGTACCTGAAAAAAAACAGCAGCAGTTTCCGGGTCTGGGTATTGGCTTGACGCTTGCTGCTGACATTATTCATCATCACAGCGGAAAAATATGGGTGACAAGTGAAGAGGGCTACGGATCAACTTTCTCCTTCGCGCTGCCCGTGAAAGCCATGAGTATTGCAGGTATGCTGTGATATACTGGCTGGACAAAAAGGCTTTGCTTGTTTACACTTACTTCAAGACTGGTTAACCCTGAGTTAACCAAACGAGAGAAAGTATAGATACAGGCATGCCCGCAAGTCGCACACAGCAAGTTTTTTTGCCTCGAAGAGGTTCAAAGGTGTCTACAAGCAATTCTACAAAGATTGTGCGTTCCACTGTTGCCGATACATGGCGCTGGCTCTGGCCCGACGTGTTGATGCGCATTCTGCCGCTTGGCATCATTCCTTTTCTCTACATCGCTATCTTGCACCTACCGCTATCATTTCTAGGCCTGACGCTCCACAACTGGCTGCAGCAGCTTATTATAGGGCTGGTTCTCGGCATAGCGATGGCCGCGTTTGCCACAACATATCGCATGCTTTTCGTTGGCCCCTGGTTTCGCTGGCCCACTTTGAGCGACCACGCGCTGCAGGGCTTTTTCTATTTGCTGGTCAACGGCCCGGTCGAAGAACTCTTCTTCAGGGGATTACTGCTGGCGGCTGTCACCCAGTGGACAGGATGGGTTGGTTGGGGCTGGCTGATCAGCACAGTCGTGTATACGCTGTATCACCGCTTAGGAAAGTGGAGCTGGAGCAGCGTAGCGGGCGTCGGGCTGGCCGGGCTGGTCTTCAGCTTTCTCTATCTTTTCCAGCCCGAACCACGCTCATTGCTGGCCGTCGTCATTGTGCATGGCTTCACCACCTGGGGCTTTTTGAGCCTGGGAGACGAGATCATGTACCGCCGCTGGAAGCGCAAACAGGCTTAAATCTCTACCTCGATTCCCAGACCTGCCTCTCGGGCGCGTGTATACACGCGTAACGCAATAGCCGCATCCTGTACAGCATGGCCGACCGATTTAAAGCAGGTCACTTCTTCAGCAGATTGGCGACCTGGACGCAGGCCGTTCACCACTTCACCCAGTTCGCTCCATGTTTCTGGGCCACCTATGGCGGAAGCAGCAAGCGCCTGCAATAGATCGCCCGCCTCGCTTAGAGCAGCCTCACGTTGATCTACAACAATGCGAGAATGGGCCAGCGTCGCTGGATCGACTTCACACATCTCAGGAGTAAACGCACCAATCGCGTTAATATGCGTCCCAGGCGCTATATCTTGCCAGGAAAAGAGGGGCGATGTCGCGACCGTCGCGCAAGCTACAAGCGAAGCCCCTCGTAGCGCCTCTGTTGGTGACGAGACATGCAAGATAGGTGGGCAGGCAGTGCCGAGCAGAGATTGCAGTTGCGTTACAAGCTGTTGAAAATGTTGGGCGTTTCGGTTGAAGACGCGAACCTCTTGTAAAGGTCGCACTGTGTGAATTGCCAGCGCCTGCATGGGAGCCTGCGTGCCCGCGCCAAAGAGGGCCAGCACATTTGCATCAGGCTTAGCAAGCAGTTCGGTTGCCAGTCCTGATGCTGCTCCGGTACGTAAGGTCGTGAGCCAACCGCCCTCAAGTACGGCCAGCGTCTTACCTGTTGTGGCATCAAGGAGCATCAAAGTAGCCAGGATGCGAGGATAGCCGCGTGTAGGATTTTGTGGTATAACTGTGACAAGTTTCAAGCTAAATGCATGCTCTTTGGGCGTTTGTAATAATGAAGGCATCAAAAGCGCTACGCCCTGCTCTTCAAGCTGCACAGAGAGTCGCTGAGGAGAATGAGCGGAACCTGCCTGCAAAGAGCCGAACGCCAGACGCATAGCATCGATGGCTTCCCGCATAGTAATACATTGCTGAATAGCAGTACGTGTAAGAATAAGCGCCATGAAACAATACCTCGCTGTTTTCGTCTTAATATGTGTGAGATGTTGTCGCCGCGCAGGGCTAAGTATCCCAGAGTCGTTACCTACAGGCTAACGAATCGTCTCGCAAGTAAGTATACACATATTTTTGGAGGATAACTTCATTGAAAATAGTTGTGACCGGAGGGGCAGGATTTATTGGCTCCCACCTGTGCGTCCGATTGCTCGAAGAGGGGCACAGCGTGTTATGTGTGGATAATTTGCTTACGGGCACAGAACGAAATATAGAGGCATTGCGCAATCATCCAAATTTCACTTTCCTTTTGCAAGATATCACCAGGCCATTCTCGTTTGAAGCTGATGCTATTTTCCACCTGGCAAGTCCCGCCAGCCCGGTTGGATACATGGAGCATCCGGTAGAAACGATTCTGGTCAACAGCCAGGGAACGTACCAGATGCTTGAGCAGGCACGCAAGCAAAACGCCATGTTCTTGTTCTCCTCGACCTCTGAGGCATACGGCGACCCGCTGGTACATCCCCAGCGCGAGGACTACTGGGGCAATGTCAATCCGGTTGGCCCTCGCGCCTGCTATGACGAAAGCAAGCGTCTTGGTGAAACGTGGACGATGGAGTTTCATCGCCAATATCAACTCAATGCTCGCATCGTCCGCATTTTCAATACCTACGGCCCAAACAGCCAGATGAACGATGGGCGCATGATTCCCAACTTCATTACGATGGCGCTGCAAAATAAACCGCTCACCATTTACGGCGATGGCCGCTTCACGCGCAGCATTTGTTACGTGAGCGACCTCGTCGAGGGGCTTGTGCGCGCCATGTTTCAGCCCCATACGGCGGGAGAAGTCATCAACCTGGGCAGTACTGATGAACATACGGTACTGGAATATGCGCAAACTATCATTCAATTATGCAATGCTTCCTCGCCCATAGTATTCGAGCCGAGCCGCGTCGATGATCCAGAACGCCGCCGACCCGATATTAGCAAAGCGCAACGTTTGCTGGGCTGGCAGCCGCGTGTCAGCAAAGAAGAAGGCTTGCGGAAAACTATTGAGTGGTTCAGTCACGAGTTGAACCAGCTCTCAAGCGTGCGATAAGGGAAACCGCAGAGACATGCATAATCCCGGCGTCGGCGAAATACGCCGCGATTCATGGATCAATAAAATCTGGACAGGAGTTCACACGTCTCTTACCCTGCCAAACATCGCAGGAGTCATCGGTACGTGCGTACTCCTGTTTCTCTTTCTCGTACCGCCGCTTCCCTGGAATATTCGCCTGCCTGTCTATCTAGCGATCCTGGTCTGGGCCATTTTGCGGCCCCAGATTGTGCTTTACCTGCTGCCCTGGTGCGTTCCCTGGGGGTCGCTTGACTATATCGATATTGGCCCTCTGCGGGTCAACAGCGCGGATATTCTCGTCCTGATTCTGGCCCTGGTCTGGCTCGTACATGTTACATTTCCAGCATATTTCGGGCAACGAGAAAAATTCGATGTTCCGGTTTACCTGATTCTTGCAATGCTTATTTTCCTGGTGTGTATGATTCTTTCAATAAAGGTTGCCATCAACGTCAAAGACAGCCTGAAAGAGATCAGTAAGTGGCTGGAAGTTCTGGTGATCGTCTTGCTGGGCAGCCAGTATATACGCACAAGGCGGCAAATCTGGCTCATCATCGCTCTGGGCTGTAGTGCCGGGATTACGCAAGCCATTTTCGGGTATTTACAATACTCGCTCAACCTGGGACCGCAATCTTTTATTCGCGCTGCCTCACTGCGCGTTTACGGTACTTTCGATCAGCCCAACCCCTACGCGGGCTATATCAATCTGCCGCTCAGCATCACTCTCGCTCTGACGTTCTTAGGGCGAGATTGGCTAACACGGGTACTTGCAGGTTGCGCGGCGGCAATCCTGCTCGGCGCAGAACTGCTCTCGCAATCGCGAGGTGGGGAAATCGCGCTTATTGCCGCGTTAACCTTTATTGTGCTGGCAGGCTTTCCGCAAATCCGGGTATTCTTGCGCGTGGTGCTGCTCGCGCTGCTGGCCTTCGTCGAAGCATTGTTACTCGGCTGGATACCGGCCTATCTCTTCACGCCGTTTCTGAAATTTCTCGGCCTTGCTCAAATCTCGCTGCTCGACCCAAATACGCAGGATTTTTCGACGGCGGAGCGACTGGCGCACTGGCTGGCCGGGCTGCATATGTTTTTCGCTCACCCCATATTTGGCGTAGGCATCGGAAACTATCCTGATGCCTATCCACCCTATCATATCGCCAACTTTCTCGACCCGCTCGGCCACGCCCACAATATCTACATCAATTTCGCAGCGGAAACCGGGGGTATCGGGCTGGCCGCTTATCTCCTCTTCCTGCTGGCAATCTTCTTCGCCGGAGGCGCAGCGCTTCACGGCATCAGCAAGAAATTGCGGCAAGCAAAGGAGCAAAAGCTTCCACCGAGGGAACAGAAAGAGCCACCAATTGGCACCCGCAATAAAATCCGGTTGATGCTTCAGCCAGCAAAGCTGATTCGTTACTACCGGCAACCAGCAGCGCTGGAGACAATTGGCATGCTCACCAATGATCGAGCGCTGGCTATTGGCCTGCTGGCTGCGCTCATTACACTCAGCGCCCATAACCTGGTAGATGATATGTATGTACATAGTATTCCAAATCTTATGGCGTTACTCATTATCGTTCTTATCCGTCTAGAGAGAGTGACGCCAAAGAGAGACATTCGTAATGCGGAGGAATCAGTTGATTACGCAAAATACAAGTAGTGCTTCCATTGACACAACACCTATAGATACCGAAATTCAACCTGACATCATCGAAGAAAAACAAGCTGAATTATTGCAGCAAGAAACGGCCAGTGAGCCTGAAATAACGCGCGAACAACTTTCCATAGGCAAACGCCTGCTGAACTGGCGCACCATTCTACCCTTGGTCGTTGTGATCGTCGCGCTTGTCTATTTCGCACAAAAATCCAATATCAATATTCATGATACCTGGGCGGCGATTCGTACAGCCAATATCGTATTTGTGCTGGCCGCGTTTGTCATCTATTATCTTTCGTTCCCTATTCGCACCTTGCGCTGGCGCTTGCTGCTGCGAAATGTGGGTTATACGAAAGAGCAAGGAGTTCACCTGCCGCGCTTCCTGAAACTGTTGGAGATCATTTATATCTCCTGGTTCGCCAATGTCATCGTCCCGGCCAAGCTCGGCGATCTCTATCGCGCCTACCTGCTGCGCCAGGAAAGCGGACTGCCGACCTCTCGAACGTTCGGCACCGTACTGGCCGAGCGCCTGTTAGACCTGATCGTGTTACTGCTGCTTTTCATTCCGGCGGTTATCATCAGCCTGCATGAGAATATGCCCCCACAACTGCGGCTCGGCCTGGAAATTACGATGGGAGCGGTATTCGCCGGAATCATCGGGCTGGTTATCCTGCGCATGTTCCCCTCAAAAATTGCCCGCCTGATTCCGGAACGCTTCCGCGCTCACTACATACATTTCCAGGAAGGTACCCTGCGTTCGTTCCGCCACGTGCCAACCCTGACCGGCTTAACGGTCGGTGTGTGGGCCTGCGAATCGCTGCGTTTTTTCATGGTTGCGCTGGCTTTCCATTTGATCGGTGGCAGCATGCTGCATATCGTCGCGGCTGCCCTGTTTATCGCGCTTGGCGAGGCGCTGCTGACGGTTGTTCCCTTCACTGGCGGCGGCATCGGACTGGTCGAAGGTGGTATGCTTGCGATGATTGCGCTGTTCGCCCCGCATTCAACGAATGTTGCCGCTGCGGCCATATTGATAGATCGCACAATCAGCCTGTTCAGCATTTTGGTAATCGGCTTCATCGTCTTTATGTTTGCCATTGGCAAGCAGGCAGCGAAGCCAGTAAAAAGCGTCTGAACATCGTCTTTTAGCCTCCACCGGTGGTATAGAATGAAGTAATGAGTCTATGCCACCGGTGGAGGCTTTCTTGTTTCTCACCTATTTTCATCGAGGTATCTTACTATGCAGCAAAACAACATCGATATAGAAATATCCATCCCCTACAAGGATGCTGAAAGCGATCAAACACTCCAGCGGCTACTCGCTTCAGCATTACCCGAACAGGTCATCAGATACACGCTTCAAGAAATTTCGGTATTCCGGCACGTCTCGCTCTCGCTCATCATCATGGATGACGAAGAGATACAGACTTTAAACAGGCAGTACCGCCAGCAGGACAAACCAACCGATGTCCTCTCATTTCCCCTGCTCGACGCGCCATTGATAGATGCTCCTGCGGATCAACTCTGGCAGGAAACTTCAGGCGCGGGTGATGAAGCTTTGCCTGCATTCGTGACTCCGCCAGGCATGCCGGTTAATCTTGGCGACATCGTCATCTCATGGCCAACTGTGCAAAGGCAGGCCGAGCAGGCAGGCCATAGCGCAACGTATGAATTTCTTTACTTGCTCTCTCACGGCGTATTACACCTGGTGGGCTACGATGACCAGACTGAGGCGGGATATCAAGCGATGGTACACCTGCAAGAAACAGTTATGCATGCTTTAGGGCAAAAGTCATGAACGAAGTACCCTCTCCACGCGAAGTTCCCAAAAGCAAGTTAGCTAAGTTTATTGCCGGTTTTGGCTTTGCCTTCAGCGGCCTCTGGTATGCATTCCGCACGCAGATCAATATGCGGGTACACCTTGGGCTGGCGCTGCTTGCTCTTCTGCTGGGCATTCTTCTTCACATTTCCACCTTTGAATTCGCGCTCGTCTTCGTCGCTATTGCCGGGGTCATGATGGCGGAAATGTTTAATACCGTGATCGAACTGTGCGTAGATCTGGCCTCGCCGGAATATCACCCACTTGCCAAGATCGCAAAGGACGTGGCGGCAGGCGCGGTATTATTAAGCGCTTTTCTCGCTATTATCATTGCCCTGTTTGTCTATGTGCCGCACCTGTGGGCATTACTGCATCTTTAAATGGCGAGAAAATCACTGGAGAATAAATATTCAGGGCGCACAGATGGATTTTAACCAAGAAAGAGAAAACATCCAGGCCTGTCATCCTGAGCGCAGCGAAGGATCTGCGTGCCGAGCAAATCGCCTGTCACCACCGGAGATCCTTCGCTGCGCTCAGGATGACATGAGGGCGAATAGCTTCCCGTATGTTGTCAACATTCATCTGTGCGCCCCGGAAGCAGGTTATTTCACGCGGGAAACGTATTGGCCTGTGCGTGTATCTACACGAATCTTATCGCCAGGATTCACGAAGAGGGGAACGTTAATGACCGCTCCGGTTTCCAGGGTGGCGGGCTTGGTGACGTTGTTTGCTGTATCGCCACGCACACCTGGCTCGGCGCTCTCAACCACGAGTTCCACGAAGTTTGGCAACTCGATGGAGACGATGGTGTCGGTATCGCTATCGACCAGCAACTCAACCACATCTTGTTCTTTGATAAAGCGAACCGCATCGCCCAACATGGACTTGGGAATGGGCTGCTGATCGAACGTTTCGGTGTTCATAAAAACGTAATCGTCTCCATCGACGTAGAGGAACTGCCAGTTCTGGTGTTCAACACGCACCGCGTCCACCTCTTCACCTGCGCGAAAACGCTGCTCGATGACGCGCCCGGTGCGTAAATTCTTCAGATTAGCACGTACAAACGCACGCCAGTTACCTGGACTCACGTGGTGGAACTCTGTTACTGTATAGAGTTCACCGTTGTATCGAATGACCATGCCATTATAAAAATCTGCTGTTGTTGTCGCACCCAATGGAGTCAACTCCTTTCTTCACAAAAAATTTCACGACAATCATTTATAGCTGGCGTTACAAAGTATGTCATCCTCTACCACACATAGCCCATCATCCAGGTCTAGAGGAAGAGGCCCGCCGGTGACGCCAGGCGTAAGCAAGTATCGGCGGCTATGAAGTTCACCGCATAGTGTATCACGTTCTGCGAAATTTCGCGAGTGAACTCGCCCGGATGCTTACAGAAGCATGACACGCAGCTTCTCAACATCTTCACTATACTTTGCCAGCCGTTTTTTCTTGAGGTTTTCACGGAGAATCCAGTGGATATCGGAATCATTCCAGGTAGCACAGGTTTGCATCAGTGCAAAGCCTGTTTCAGGTTGCGCCGCCACAATCACGCTCAGCGTATAACCGAGCGCCTGCCTCAGGACACACACATCCTCACGCTTTCGGTCTGAAGCGGGTATAGCATGAAAACGTTCCAGGATAATCTGCTGTATCTCCAGCGCACCTTCACGAATGCTCACAACAGGCATAAGCTGGGGTTCAGCTATACCTGCGATACATGCACGCACCTGATAATAATTACCATTACTCGCAAGACCAAAGAGAAAATGTAGTGTTTCATCAGGCAGCGCGGGAAGTAGCTTCTGAATAGCCATTGCCACACCTTCACGCACTCGCCACGACTCACTACAGGCAAACTGCTCTAATAAAACAAAAACTTGTTCGGGTCTCTTCCCGCAGGCTATAGCAAAAGGGCCAAATGCAGCCACACCACATAAGGCGACAAATTCAGCCGGAGTATTGCTTCCTACCTTTAAAGCATCCTGCGTGAGATAGTGCAGCAGCTCCCAAATCTGATCTGCTCGTTCAGATGTATATACGGCGAGCAAATCCCCAAGTTGATTGACCAGAGCCAGATTAGCCCTTGCTCCCGGCAGGTGGCTCTCTTCGCGAAGGTAGAATTCCAGAGGACGTGGATTGCCGACCAACGCCTTTTCAACCAGTTCCGGCAATGTTTCATCCATATCGATCAAACCTCATCATTTTTGCATCTGATCACCATTATACCATTGACTGTATTTCAGGTGATTTACAAAAAGTGAGCGCATATCTGCCTCTATCCGGCCTGCAAAATCTGTACAGCGGCCACTCCGCCTGCTGTAACGCTTCCGACAGCAACGGCAACGGCAAAGTGCCGGTCATCAGGCGACCAGGACAGGTTAAACATCGGGACGGTCGGGTAGAACGTGAAATGACCTTCGGTGAGCGCGTCTCAGGTCATGACGACGCCACAGTTATCGCCGCAGTATTCCTGCGTGACAGCAGCTATACGTTTTCCATTATGCGACCATGCAACCGAGTAAATTAAATCTGGCAAGACACCTTTCGTAGGATTTTTATATGCCTGATCTACGTTGTAGCCATCATAGGTGTAAAGAGTAGCTCCAGTTGATGCATTCCAGGTTCGCACAGTTTTATCGGCAGAACCTGACGCGATATATTTGCTATCGGGAGACCATGTTACCGCCGTGATTTCGTCCGTATGACGAGGATATGTGTAGAGATGGTTCCCTGTAGTTGCATCATAAATCTGCACGCTCTTATCTGTTGAACCCGACGCGATGCGCCTGCTATCCGGCGACCACACCACTACCGTTATTCCCGCGCTATGACCCGCGTAGGTGTAGAGCAAATCTCCAGTCGAGGCATTCCACACTCTCACACTCTTATCGGCAGCCCCCGAAGCAATGTACCTGCCGTCAGGCGAGCAGGTTACAGAGTTAACCGCCGCGGTATGTCCAGCATAGGTATACAGATGGTTCCCGGAGACGGCATCCCACACCTGCACAGTTTTATCCCAGGAAGCAGAGGCAATGTGCTTGCCATCCGGCGACCACGCTAACGAAGGCACACCATCCCGATGGCCACGATAAATCAGGGCATACTTTCCCGTAAAAGCATCCCACACCTGGACGGTCATGTCACGCGAGCCAGAGGCAATACGCCTGCCATCAGGCGACCAGACAGCAGTCAATACCTGGTCGGAATGCCCTTTATAAGTGTAAAGGACACTTCCAGGGCGTGGAGTTGGGGTTGGCGTCGTAGGTGAGGTAGCAGGAGGAGAGGCACAACCAATTTCTCCTGTTGCCAATGCCAATACTGCCAATCCCTTTATCATTGAGCGACGAGAAATATGATGGCCCGCTAGTACTTGTTGGTCTGTCACTACTCGAACGTTCCTTTCACTGGTATTTCCTGTTTACAATACGAAGGTGTCTTCCAGAATATCTCGACTCAGCAAAAGCATAACCTTGACGTAAACGGCAATCATCGCGTATAATATAAGTGTCTCCTCGTTTCTCTATCTTACTATTTCTTTTGAGGAGGTATAAACTTTATGATTCCTACAAGTAATATGACCGACGAAACGTCTGCACCTCGTTCGTATTCGATTGAACAGGTAGCTTCTATCACTGGCTTAACAAAACGCACGTTGCGCTATTATGAAGAAGTCGGCTTATTGCCGCCAACAGATCGCACAGAGAGCAATTACCGCCGCTACAGCGACGAAGATATTCAACGCCTGGAGCAGATAAAAAAGCTGCGCGACCTGCTCGGCTTCTCGCTCGCCGATATCCGTGACATTTTAGAGGCGGAAGATGAACGAGGGCAAATAAAAGTTGCCTACCAAAACGAGACGGACGCGGCGGCGAAATTAATGCAATTAGATCGCGCCGACGAACTGATACGCCGCCAACTCTCTTTGATTGATGAAAAATTGGCCGGTCTGCAACAGATGCGCAATGCACTTCAGGCGAAACTGGAGCGGCATCAGCAGAAACGGGAAACTTTGAAAAAAGATATCTCTCAATAAGAACTATTATGCTGACTAGATGGGACTTTTCTTATGAAATCAATAACACATGAACACACGGAACAGACCGTTTCAGAAGTGGATGTCTCCAGTCCGCAGCAGGCGAAAGGCCTGCTGCGGGCTTTTGTGGCGTTGCGCCATCGCAATTATCGACTTTTCTATTTTGGACAGATGATCTCGCTTATCGGCACCTGGATGCAGACTATCGGACAGTCCTGGCTGGTACTGGAGTTGACACATAGTGCCTGGTATCTGGGATTGGTTGGAGCATTGCAATTTCTGCCAGTGATGTTGCTCGCGCTCTTTGGGGGCGTGCTGGCGGACCGTCTGCCGAAGCGAAAAGTGCTGCTGTTTACGCAATCATCGGCGATGATCCAGGCGACGCTCCTCTGGATACTCATTGCCACCGGCCAGGTACAAATCTGGCACGTGCTGATACTGGCTACCCTGCTTGGTTTGACCAACTCCGTAGATATGCCAACACGTCAGGCCTTCGTTGTTGAAATGGTAGGCCGCGAAGACCTGCCTAACGCTATCGCGCTCAACTCGTCGATCTTCAACATGGCGCGTATCGTCGGCCCGGGCATTGGTGGACTCGTCATTTACTGGCTGGGCGTTGCGCCGCTCTTCCTGCTCAACGCGCTCAGCTTTATCGCGGTACTGATTGGCCTTGCCATGATTGACATGAAGCAGTTGCATGGGCAGGTCAAGCTAGATAAACAGGCTTCCCGCCAGGGAACGCTGCGTAGCTTGCGCGAGGGACTGGCTTATGTGTGGCGAACGCCTTCCGTCCTGCTGGTGATCGCTGTAGTCGGAGCCATTTCGCTGTTCGGCATTAACTTCAATGTGATTCTGCCCCTGTTTGCGACCGATGTGCTGCACTCGGGACCACAGGGCTTCGGTTTCATATCCTCTGCCTTTGGACTTGGCTCGCTCTTTGCCGCGCTTTGGCTGGCCTGGGGCAACCGCAAACCAAGTATTCGCTACCTGCTTGGCGCAGGGCTGGCATTCTGTATTCTTGAAATCGCTTTTGCTCTCTCGCACCAGTACACGCTCTCACTCTTGTTGATTGCGACGGTGGGTTTCTCACAGATTGCCCTTTCTGCGACGGCAAACACCATGCTTCAAACGGTTGCGCCAGATCACCTGCGAGGGCGTGTGATGAGCGTATATATGCTCGTGTTCGCGGGAAGCGTGCCCATCGGCAATCTGTTGACAGGTGGACTTGCCCATTTCTTTGGCGCATCGATTGCCCTGTTAATCCTGGCAGGTGTGAGTTTGCTGGCGGCAATTCTTGGTTGGTTCTGGCGCAAACCGGCGGAGAAAGACCTTGCAACCGCGCTTTCATAAAGGCTGGAAAACATATTCGCTGAGCATAGCAGACCAGCAGTGCCATATCGATATGAGCGAAAATTTCCTCGCAACGGCCTGTCCTGGCGAACCTGGAATACTTTACTGGTCACAGGCCCGGCCCGAAGGAGTAGTACTCGGCTTCTCCCAGAAAGACAGCGTACTCAATATCGCTGAAGTAACCGATCTGCGCCTGCCCATCTACCACCGTCGCGCCGGTGGAACGGCGGTGCTGGTTGGAGAACATCTCCTGAGCCTCGATGTGCTTCTGCCCGCCGGGCATCCACTGATACTTGCCGATGTTGTCGAGAGCTATCGCTGGCTGGGAGAAACATGGGCAAGGGCTTTGCAAACGCTCGGAATATCAACTCGGGCTGTATCAGCCGACGAGGCGCACGCAACCCGCGCCCTGCTTCAGCAGCCAGAAACTCAGGCTGGCGAGACGCTTTTACGACGTGCCTGCTACGGCTCGCTTTCTCCATATGAGGTCGTTGTTGAGCCTGGGCTGCGGAAAGTTGTGGGACTGGATATGATTCGCCGCCGCAACGGCACGCTGCTGCAAGCGGGAGTTTTATTGTCGTGGGACACCGAAAAGCTTTCACGCATGCTTGGTCATACGCCGGATGAACAGGCGATCCTGCGCGAGGGCTTGAAAGAACGGGCAGTTGGCCTGGATATACTGTTGGGGCATTCTATTTCAGCAGAAACGTTGATAGAAGCCTTTGAAAGCGTTCTCCCCAGCCTTGACTAGCTTGACATCTCGCTTGCAACGTCCTATAACACTCATCATATACTTCTGTAAGATAACGAAAGGTTTGTAGCAATGGCTGACAGAAACGCGCCGGGTGCGCTCAAAGTTGAAACCACACCTGATTTTGAGGCAATGGTAGTTGGAGCGCACCCGGATGATAATGATTTCGGCGCGGGTGGCACCAGCGCACTGTGGGCCAAACAGGGTAAAAAAATCGTCTGGGTGGTGATGACCGATGGAGCCGAGGGCAGTGAAGTGCCCAGCCTGGTCGATACCGACCTGATGCTGACACGCGAGCAGGAACAGCGCCTCTCATGCGAAGTGCTGGGAGTACAGGCTGTAGAGTTCCTGCGCTTCTCTGATGGACACCTGACCAATAGCGAAGCGGCTCGTAAGGCTCTTGTCAGGCTTGTCCGCAAATACCGGCCTCGCGTGGTCATCACGCACGACCCTACCCAGCACATTTTCGCGCCTGATCCAAACGAGAAACCGGACGAAACGGCATACATCAATCACCCAGACCATCGCGCAACGGGTAATATCGTGCTGGATGCCATCTTCCCGGCAGTCGGCAATCCTCGTTCTTACCGCGAACTGCTCGCCGAGGGACTTCCACCCTACCAGGTACACGAAATATACCTGTTCCACACCGGGCAAGACAATACCTTTGTTGATATCAGCGAAACTATCGAGCAGAAAGCCAGGGCGCTTGAGTGCCACGTGACCCAGTTCGGCAAGGATACGAAAATGGTCGAAATGATTCGACACTGGGGAGAGGAAACGGCGAAAGAGGCAAAAGAAAAGAAAGGCCTGGAAATGCAGTATGCCGAAAGCTTCCGGCGCATCAAACTGTACGTTCCGAAAAAAGAAGCAGATCAGGAGCAAAAAAAGGAAGAAGCTGTCGAGGAATAACAGAACGAGCGGGAGATCGACTCCCGCCCGTTTCGTTTAGAATGCCTGCATTAATTCGGCGTGACGATTGCCGAGAAGCCAGCCCACCATTGCAGGAACTGCGCCCGAGTAATGTACTTGCGGTTATACGCTGATGAATCGGCCAGATGCACATAATTGCTATCACCACCCAGCACAACGAGCAGGTGCCCACCCGAGTATTTATATGGTGGAAAATCAACGATTACCGGACGCCCCGCATTCCCAATCGCAATAATCTGATCGAGCGACAGCTTGTAGCCCCAGCTTGTCTTGAAACCAAACTGAGCAGCTGTACGAGCGATGCCCCTATCGTGCAGTAAGCCATCGGAAGGAGTAATCTCACCCAGAGCGGATTCGACTTTTAGCACGTCGGTAATGCGATAATGCCGCCCATAGGAATTGAACACCTCGGTCATGGACGCGGTAGAGCAGGCAGAATAGGCCCAGGTATCGTATTCTTGCTGGTTGGCGTACTGTGACGGGTCTAGCTGGCTGATGCGCACAAGGTCCTGCGAGGCATGATAGACCGGGCCAGAGGAAGAAGTAGATTGTGACGGATTGTTAGTGTTGTTCACCAGGTAGGTCATGGTTGCCCAGAGCGCATTGCGAGGAAACACCAGATTAAACAGGTACAGGCTTATCACAAAAATAAGCGCCAGGCCAACCAGGATAGTTTTCCAGGGAATCTCTTCACCAGCGCCTCTTCCCAATATGCTGCCTCCAAACGATGACAAAGCAAAAGTCTTGCTCGTCGTTCGAGCAAGGGAGCGAGACGGTGTAAGTCGCGGCCCCACCGCTCGCGTGGCGCGCGAACGACCAGGCAGCCTGCTATCAATCGTTGTATCTATGACGCGCCGTCGGACACGAACATCGGCAAGTTCACTTTGCGAATTACGAAACTGGGGCTTGACGGAAAGGAGGAAACCGGCCATCGTAATGATGACCGCGAGAGTAAATAACATGACCAGCACAAAGGTCATAGACACTCTACTCCTAGACTACCTGGTAACCAAGGATAGTAAAAGGGAAAATACATGGCTAGTTAGGACAACTTTTCTACAGTTGTTAGAGACAAGTATATCACAATATCTCAGGCAATTCAACAGCAATAATGCCCGTTTTTTACCGCAATTTGAGCCATATTTGACGTGAGATAAGGCCTATCCCCTCACTATTGAAACGCCCAAAAGTACTGCACATAGAAAACGGTGGGGGAGCAAGCTTGCTCCCCCACAGATCATGACAAGCCATGACCAACCTCCCTTTCGATGTCATCCTGAGCGCAGCGAAGGATGACATCGCCCGGCAGGATTGCGCCCCTGGACCGGAGATCCTTCGCTGCGCTCAGGGTGACTGGCTAAAGGGTCTTTTTCATGACACGCTGTGCATGGCGTACTTGCTACGCAGGACTTTCTTGTCGAACTTGCCGACGCTGGTCTTCGGGATGGCATCCACGAAAATCACATCGTCGGGAAGCCACCATTTTGCTACCTTTGGACGCAGGTATTCGATAATCTCTTCCTTTGTGATCGAATCGGCGTAATCCGGTTTGGGAACCACACAGGCAACGGGGCGCTCATCCCACTTGGGATGCGGAACACCGATTACGGCGGCCTCCAGCACTTTGGGATGTCCCATAATCAGGCCCTCAAGTTCGACCGAGGAGATCCACTCGCCGCCGGATTTCACCAGGTCTTTGGTGCGGTCAACAAGCTGGATAATGCCATCCTCGTCTACCACAGCAACATCTCCTGTGCGCAGCCAGCCATCAACAAACTTCTCGTTCGCGGCTTCGTCCATGTAGTAGGTGCGCGCAATCCAGGGGCCGCGCACCTGCAGCTCGCCGTAGCTCTTACCGTCCCAGGGAACCTCCTTGCCTGTCTCAATGTTCATCACGCGGAAATCAACGCATGGAAGCACCGTTCCCTGTTTGGCCTTGATGTCGAATTGTTTCTCCAGTGGCAGATCCAACTGGTAACTGCGCAGCTTGGAGAGCGAGGCCAGAGGCGAGGTTTCAGTCATACCCCAGGCATGTACAATATTGATCTTCTTGTTCCAGAGGCCTTCAATCAACGAACGAGGCACAGCCGAACCGCCACAGTAAATGGCGCGCAGGGACGAAAGATCAACCGGCTCCTTTTCAAGCGCATTCAACATGCCAATCCAGATCGTGGGCACGCCTGCCGCGACAGTTACTCGCTCGTCCGACATCAATTCGAGAATGCGCCCGGGGTCCATGTAGCGTCCTGGAAAGACAAGTTTGGCCCCCATCATAACACCGGCATGGGGGAAGCCCCAGGCATTGGCATGGAACATCGGCACCACCGGCAAAACGGTATCCTGCTCGGAAAGAGCCGTTCCGTCGGCCAGCCCGACACCCATTGAATGCAGGAAAATGGAGCGATGGCTATACACAACACCCTTTGGATTTCCAGTGGTGCCAGAGGTATAACACATAGCGGCTGCAGCGTTCTCGTTGATCTGCGGCCATTCGAACGTCTCAGGCTGGTCGCCAATGAAGGTTTCATAATCAACGGAAGGTTGAAGTTTGCCTGTTGCATTCGGTGCGTCGCCCATAATCACATACAGCTTCACTGTAGGCAAATGATCCGCCAGCCCTTCCAGAATGGGAACCAGATCACCATCCACGAAGATGATCGAATCTTCGGCGTTGTTGATGATGTAGGTCAACTGGTCGGCAAACAGGCGAATATTGAGGGTATGCAGGACCGCGCCCAGACAGGGAATGGCGAAATACAATTCAAGGTGACGATAGGTATTCCAGGCAAAGGTTGCTATCCGGTCGCCCTCTTTCACCCCCTGTTTGTGCAGCGCATTCGCCAGTTGCAAGACGCGCTTACCCCAATCACGATAGGTGTAACGATACAGGCCGCTATCAAGCTGGGTGACGATCTCTTTCTTGTAGAAGATACGAACAGCCCGTTGAAATGCATGTTGCAGCGTCAACGGGTAATCCATCATCAAACCTTCCATGGCTCCTCCTGTGTAGCACTACTGTGTACTCGCTCTCTACAATAGGTACTCCTATTATTGTCCATATTCTACAAGCATAGAAGCGAGGTGGCAAGAGAAATGACTTGAAATTCAGTTTGCGCGAGAAAAATAGATGAGAAAAATTAGAAAGATTAGAAAAAAGAGTACACAAGATTAGAAAATGCTTATAATCTTTGTCACCTTCAGAAAAAGTATTGCTGTTCAGCTTAGCCCCTGGTATGCTTCAAGTAGTAATCATTGTTGTGTTGTCACCATATTTGCTGATGAGCCGTGTTGATACTGTAGCTCATCGGAGACTACACCGGATCAAGCTATTTTACGAAGTATCTTGCACAAACATTTGCAAGAGAGGAGCAACAGATGGTTTTACGTAAGTACACCGGACGTGCGCGCGGCCTTGCCGCAATGAGTCCAGAGCGTCGAAGAGAAATTGCCAGCAAAGGCGGCAAGACATCGCAGGCCCGAGGTACTGCGCACCAGTGGACGGCGGAAGAGGCCTCGGCGGCAGGAAAGAAGGGAAGCGCGCGTTACGCTTTAAGAAAAGCGGCGACTCAAGGAACAGCCCAATCATAAAGCAACTCGAAGATACCGGCCTTCTCATTTCTGGCCGGTATCTTTTAATGGTCTACTCCCTCAATTGTGGTCGCCGCAACATGATCGCCACGAGCCGCAGCCCATCGTAGTATCTCGGCGGCCAGGTAGAGCGAGCCGGTCGCGCAAATCACATCTTCTCGGCCTGCGATTTGCAAGGCCAGCTCCATTGCAGCATTACTCCGTTCTTCCGCATACACCTGTATCCTGGGGGCATACTCCGCAAACAATCCCTTCAATGCTTCAATGCTGGCAGCACGCGGATTTGCCATGCGCGTCAAAATCACGCTATCTACATGCGATAGAACCTGCGCAATACCCGGCAGGTCCTTATCTCGCGCAACGCCCAGCACCACGATCAAACGACGTTCAGGGTATAACTCTTGCAGCGTTTCCACCAATTTCTGCATCGAGTCGGTATTATGCGCTCCATCAACCACGATGGTTGGATTACGCCCCACAATCTCTATGCGCGCAGGCCAGAAGACCTTGCGCAATCCCTCACGCAGCGCCTGCTCATCCCAACTTATACCTTTTGCGCGTAACATCTCTAACGTGGCAACAGCCAGCGTGGCATTTTCCAGTTGATGCAAACCAGCAAGAGGTATTTCCAGGTTCTCATATGTGCGTTCAGGAGTCTGAACCGTGAAACGCTGCCCGGCATCAAGTCGCTCTTCCAATTTGTACCGGTAGCTGAGACCCGGCAAACGGCCGCTATCCACCTCGGCCTGTGCGGGGTCGCCAGCAAAAGAGCCAACCCGAATCATCGTTGCCTGCCGATGCTGGCATACTCTTGCGATAGCTAGCAGCGCTTCAGGTGCCTGAGCAGAAGTCACCACAAGTCCATGCTCTTTGATGATGCCCGCCTTCTCCGTTGCAATCTCAGTCAATGTGTTGCCCAGAATTTGCATGTGATCGTAGCTAATGGAAGCAATCACCGAGACCAGGGGCTGCGTCACATTGGTAGCGTCCAGGCGGCCACCAAGCCCGACTTCGAGGACTGCGTGATCGACTTGCTGGCGCGCAAAATAGAGCAAAGCCAGGGCAGTAGCGACCTCGTAGGTGATATACGGGCTGAATTCCCCTGTCCGTTCAATAGTCTCTACGGCGGTGCGGACCTCTGGCATTAGCTCCCCAACCTCCTGCTCGTTTATCAATTGCCCATTGACGCGCATACGCTCGCGAAAGGTATGCAGGTCCGGCTGCGTATACAGGCCGGTGCGCAGGCCAGCCTCTCGTAACACACGCTCGATGCAGGCCGCCGTAGACCCTTTGCCCTTCGTGCCCGCAATGAGGGTACAGCTATATGATTGCTGCGGGTTGCCAAGTAATTCAAGCAAACGGGCTTCACGCGGCAGGTTTTGTTCCGGCTGGCGATTGAACGGGCTGCCGCGCTCAAAATCGCTCAGGCTATAAAGATATGCTAAGGCTTCCTGATAATTCACCTGTCATACACCTTCTTCAAAAGAGAGTTCCTCGCACGATGGCATCACTCATTTTTACCACGCGCATCATTTCATGCACATCATGTACACGAACGATATCTGCCCCCTGTGCTATTCCCAACGCGACGGTCGCAGCCGTTCCCTCGACTCGCTCTGAGGGGGGCAGGCCACCCAGGACATAGCCAATCGTCGATTTGCGCGAGGTGCCGAGCAGGATTGGTCGCCCCAGGGAGCGCAGTTCCCCCAGGCGGCGCAGGAGCGTCAAATTCTCCTGCGGCGTGGTGCCAAAGCCGATACCAGGATCAAGAATGATCCGCTCCCAGGCAATTCCTGCTTCAAGCGCGAGATCGATGCTTTGAGCGAGAAAGCGAATCACGTCGGAGACAATGTCGCGTTTGGTAAACTCGCGCATATTCGCCATCAAGATCACAGGAACCCCTTGCTCGGCGGCAAGCTTAGCCAGTTCGGGATCGCGCCGCAAAGCCCAGATATCGTTGAGCATCGAAGCACCCGCATCCAATGCCTGCCTTGCTACTTCCGCTTTATAGGTGTCAATGGAGATGATGATTTCGGGCGGTAGGGTTTGTGCAAGAGCGCGAATAACAGGCACCACACGCGCAAGTTCATCCTCGATACTGACGGGCGCGAAGTTGGGGCGCGTCGATTCGCCCCCAACATCAATGAATGTCGCGCCCTCAGCCACAAAATTGCGCGCCTGAGCCACTGCGCGTTCGACAAGCATTTCACTCGTCAGTTGCTCCGAGATCAAACCATCGCCAGAGAAGGAATCGGGAGTGACGTTGAGAATGCCCATAACATAGGTTCTCTTTCCCCACTCCAGGCGATGATTTGCCCAGATTGTATCTGGTAGTGTCTCCGACATATCTGTACTTTCCTTTGCTTACAGGTTCGCCACCAGATAAGATGCGGCGCGTTCGGCAAGCACCATGCTGGGAAGAACACCATGCGCGCCCAGTCCCTCAATAGAGACGCCGGGGGCCGCTGCTTCCAGCACACGCATCTCAGGAATCAAATCGGCTGTCACATACAGGTCAACCGCCCATTTATAGCAAGGCTGCTGAGCCGCCAGTTCCGGGAGCCAGTGGCGGGTCGAGTCAGCGAGCCGTTGGTAATACGACTCATCATGTTTCGTGACACCAGCCTTCCCGTAACGTCCGCCGCTCACACCCAGGCGGCCATGCCCTGGTCGATAGTCGGCATACGTGTAGGGCGAAGCATCCCAAAAAAGGGGAAAGTCCTCGGGCAAATCGGCTTCAAACGCCAGAGCATAGATGCGAGCATTGGCCTCAACTATCGGCCCGACACAGCTCATCAGCGCGCGGGCGGTCAGCACCGTTCCATCCTGTAACGTGACCTGCCAGCATGCGCTCTTTCCAGGTTGCCTCATTTCCTCGTAGTGCGTGACGAATGCCTGTCCAACTATGGTGACAATCGAGCCTGCCTTTTGCGCGAAATGAGCAAGTAGGGTAAGCGGCTGAATGCGCCCTTCATCAGGCGACCACATGGCACAAATGACCTTTTCTACATTCAAGCGACCATGTGTGCGTTCAGCCACCTGCTGAGGCGTCCATAGTTCGGCACGCAGCCCGGCTTCCAGGCGAGTGTTCACTTCACGCTCCAATTTATGCGCGGCGCGTGTGCTTTCTGCCAGGTTAAAGGCTCCTGTTCGTTGAGCATCCAGCAGGGCGTCCGGCGCTTTCGCGTCGTCGATCAATTGATGGAAAAGGGCAGTCGTTTCGGGATAGAAGTTGCGCGCCGGATGTCCCTCGGGAATCTCGGACATCGCCATATTAATACCGGGCGTGAAAATCCCCGCGTTTTGCCCGGTCGCGCCCAATCCAAGTATGGCCTCTTTTTCAAGCACAAGCACACGCAAGCCATGTTTTTGCAGGGCGAGCGCGGCGCTCAGGCCCGCTACGCCGCCGCCAATCACAATCACATCGGCCTGGTCGCAAGCCACTTCAGAAATGGTGGGAAGCTGTAAGGCCTTATAGACTGCCGGGTTCAGGTCATTCCACCAGGGTACGATACGTTGTAGTGGGTGATGTACAGTAGGAGGTTCCGCTTCAGATGATGTACCAGCTTGCATACAGAGTCCTTTGACTACAAAACTTACGGTGCATTATGTCAATGCACCAGCTTTTAGTATCATCTTAACCTTTTTTGCAGCCGATCTGCAAATAGCCTGCCATGCAAAAGCCCCTCTCCTGAGCGCCGCGAAGATTCTGAGGCTCTCACTGGCTCGACACGGCAAGCGTGAGATCCTTTGCAGCGCTCAGGATGACACGTAGAGACAGGTAGGTAATAGTCTGCTATACTACAGACAGTATCTATTAGCCTTCTCAAACGTATCTTATATAGAGCAATTATTCCGTTTATTTCTTAAGGGGGATAAAAACGTATGACCGATGTTCTAAAAGATGCCGCGAAGCGGCAGGCTTACCGGCCCGGAGTGAAAGCGACAAGGCGCTGCGCCGAATGTGACGAGGAAGCGCTTGGTCGTTGCCCCGAGTGTCATAAGGGCCTGTGCCAGGATCACTTCCCCAAGCAGCAGCACTCGCCTTGCGCCGAGCGACAGATGAAGCTGGCCCAGACGCAGGTATGTTACGTCTGCGGAACGCAGGTGTATCCCGACCAGTGGTCGCTTTCGCGCACCTCGCACTACATTGATGAATATCGCTGCGAGGGATGCGGGCGCTATATTTGCGATGATCTACATACACAGCAGAAAAGCGAAAACGTCAGCATCATACGTGAAGGAGTGCGCGGCCATCGCTACCAATATACGGTTCGCTACTGCGACCTTTGCGCGCCAGTACGCAAAGTGGGCGGCATAAAGGGTGTAGCGCGCTGGGTAGTGGTAGCCGGAACGGTAGCAGGCTTCATCTTCTTCTACCTGCACCCATAAATCATCAGGAGGAAAAGGCGAGGCTCTTTTAGAGAAGTAATCGCCTTTGTTAAGCATGACACCTACCATACAAATAACCCTTGGACGTTATCAGCAGGAAATACTCTCCGAAATGCGGCGCGTCATCGAGCAGGCGCAGTCCCAGGCCAGCATTCCTGGCGTTGCCGACCTGTCCGCGTATTATGGTCAGATGCAATACCATCTTGGCTGGGTGGATGTAAGCTTCTCGCCGGTTTCCAGCAATCCAGGGAAGTTGTTACGCCCAACGCTGCTCCTGCTCTCGTTCGAGGCAGCGAGCGCGAATGGTCAATATTCAGCCGGGCAAACCCACCTTTTCCAGGCCTTACCTGCGGCAGTTGCCATCGAACTGACCCATAACTTCACGCTCATTCATGACGATATTGAGGACGGCGACCGCGAACGCCGTCACCGCGCAACGCTCTGGAATATCTGGGGCATTCCGCAGGCCATCAACACGGGTGATGGCATGTTTGCCCTGGCTCGCCAGACGCTCTGGCAGGTCGTCGAGCGAGGCGTGAATCCCGCAGTAGCTGTTCGCCTCGGCCTGGCGCTTGATAGCGCCTGCCTTGTCCTTTCCGAGGGCCAGTACCTTGACATCAGCTTTGAACGGCAAACAACCGTCTCCGTTGCCATGTATATCGACATGATTCGCCGCAAAACGGGCGCGTTGATGGCCTGTGCTGCCGAAATGGGAGCCCTTTTAGGCACGCGAGAAAACGCGGTTATCGAACGACTGCGCAATTTTGGGCAGGCAATGGGGGTCGCCTTTCAAGTACGCGATGACCTGCTCGGTGTTTGGGCAAGCGCCGCCGAATCGGGAAAAACACCCGCCGGAGATATTTATCGCCGTAAAAAGAGCCTGCCCATCCTGCATGCGCTCGAACATGCGAATGAGCAAGACCGGCAACGGCTGCTAGCCATCTACACGCAGTCGGAGCCTGTCACCCCTGAACAGGTGACAACGGTGCTGGATATTTTCGCCCGCACAGAAACACAGGCCTACTGCCTCGCATTCCTGGCTGAGCAGTGCCGACTGGCTCACGAAGCGCTGGCAAACGTTCCGGCAACAACAGGCGAGATTTCAAAACGCGCGCTTGAGGACATGGACAGGCTGGTTCAATTCGTAGAAGAAGCCAGCCAGACTTAAACCAACAAAAATATTGCAATAGTTTCGCCTCTTTTCCGTCTGAAACGATAGGTCTGGAGGATGCAAACCTGGTGGTTGCAAGCTCCCACCGGGTTGCCTCCCCTATCGCTCCTGCGTTCTGCAAAGGGAGGCAAGCATGTTGCGACAGGTTCTTTGGCGCAATTCCTCGCATGGTTTACCTTCGCTCTTTCCTTGCATGTTGCTGCTCGCATGCCTGATACTATCCGGCTGCGATACAGCTTCTTTATCTCCATCTCGCCAACCAACTCCAGGAAAATATACCGTTTCCTCAGATACTATCCCTATCAATCACCCGGTCACCACAACAGGGTGTGGTAAAGCTTCACTCATTATTCCAGGAACCAGCGCAGACGTCACCATTGCCGCTCATCCTGCCGAGTCTATCGGACAGCATACGCGCAGTTATCGCATCCATGTTCCGAAAAACTATACCAATACGCGCCCGGTCGCGGTCGTCCTCTCCTTTCACGGCTTCACCGGCACAGGTGAGGGCATGGAAAAAAGCTCAGGTTTTTCGGAGTTAGCTGATACGCAGGACTTTCTCGCGGTCTACCCCCAGGGATTGCGCAATGCGATCAATGGTAAGTATTTCTGGGCGGATGTCGGCCCCATCGATTTCGGGGTCGATGATGTGCTTTTCGTGAGTGACATCCTCAATGACCTGCAAGCAAAGTATTGCGTTGACGCGCATCGCATCTATGCAATGGGCTTCTCGAATGGGGGAGGGCTAACCTATTTGCTGGCATGTCGCCTTGCTGGCCGGGTCGCGTCTTTCGGCCCTATGTCTGCTAATTACTACGCTATTCCCGGCGGTTGCCATCCGGGGCGGCCAGTCTCCATCTTGAACATACATGGCTCAGCAGACCCACTTCTGCCTTATAACGGCACATCCGAGAATGTCAATCCCGATTGGCCTTTACCGCCTGTTCTCCAGTATCTCCAGGCATGGGCAACACGCGATGGCTGCACTTCAGGGCCGACCGTCTTTTTGAAGGAGCCGCGAGTCACAGGTATGCAATGGCAGGATTGCAAAGGCAATTCGAGTATTGTTCACTACCGTATTGAGAATGGCGGGCATTCCTGGCCACCCCTCATTCATAGAGAAACAGCGGCGCAGGTTCTCTGGCAATTTTTCCAGGCGCATCCGCTGCCATGAGTTCTAAGGATTCGTTTCCGGCAAATGGAAAGCATACAGGGAATGGTCGAGCGAGCCGATATAGACCGCGCCTTTCGCTATTACAGGTGAAGAAAAAAGCGCGTCGTGAGCGGGTGGCGACACCCACAGAGGCGAGGAATCGATTTGCCCGCCCGTCGGTACAGACCTCCACAACGGCGAACAGGTAAAGTTGCCACATCCAGAAGCACTGAGCGCGTACAGGCGATGATCGTAGGAACCGATGTAGACCACACCATTGTAGACCGCCGGAGTCGAAAAAAGGCGGTCGCCTAGAAAGGTTGACATCCAGAGGGGCGGGCAATTTATCCTGCCACAGCCGTCAGCGGCAAAGGCATAGAGATGTCCATCAAAGGAACCGGCGTAGACAATGCCATTGAATAGCACAGGCGACGAGAAAATACTGCCCCCGGTGGGCAATGAGGTCCAATCCGGTACGAGATGAGCCGCATTTGCGCTTGTGATGGTGTTTGCATAAGCCAGGGTGCGGCTGTGACTCGCATCAAAACCGAACATCGGCGCATTATCCAACAGAAAATGCTCGATGCTACCTTTGTAGACGTTGCATCGAGCATTGTATTGCAGGAGTTCCAGGAAAGCGCGGCTTAAAATAGTTCCCAGATCGTCACGTTATTTCCAGATGCAGCAGCAATCTGATTGCCGTTGGGAGACCAGGAGAGGAAAAACACCGGCGCGTTATGATGGACCGTCAGCAATGGCGTCTGGCTCTGCATGGGATTCCAGACCGATAACGAACCATCATCACCTCCCGTTGCTAGAAAGCGACCATCTGGAGACCAGCCAAGCGAGCGAACGGGACCATTGGAAGCATGTATGCGCTGCGGTGTATCGAGGCATTGATTGCCGTCCTGACTGGTCTTCTGGCAGGTCAGGCCGTTCCAGAGACGAACAACGCCATCATCAGCGCCAACGGCCAGCATGCTACCAACGGGCGCGAAAGCCAGCACGCGATCTGGTTGCGGCGTATCCATGTAAAAGCCATGCACCTGCTGACCATTGTTGGCATTCCAGATGCGCGCCACGCCCCCCTGCGAAGCTGTAGCAATCGTTGTGCCATCCGCCGCCCACGAGGCCGAGGTAAGTGGCGTGGGATGGCGCGTGAAGACGGTCTGAGGAGTATAATTCGTCCCATCCCATACGATGGCTGTTTTATCCGCCGCGCCGGACACTACACGCAGTGGTTTCAGCGGCGACCAGGAAAGGGTCGAGACGATGCCTTTATGCTGCGCGCCATCTCCAAGCTTCACTCCGGTAAGGGCATTGAAGAAAACCACGCGCGTTCCTATGCCCGCCGCCAGTTGCTGTCCATCGGGCGACCAGGCAAGGGCGCGCACGCGATCACCTGGACGTATCTGCAACTGAACCACGTCATTCAGATTCCAGGTGAAGAGGAATCCATCATTTGCGCCACTGGCAAGCATTGTTCCATTGGGCGACCAGGTCACTACCCGCACCGTTTGATGATGTTGCGTAAAAGTAAGCGCGGCCCTGGCTCCTTTCGGTGTCATGAAAGTAGTAGCTGTGGCTGTTGGGTGAGCTGGTGTTCCCTGAGCGCTCTTTGCAGGCAGATTCTTCGTCATAGACGACGGCATCAGGTAGGAACGATACGCGGCATACCCCAGTCCGGTGGTGCCAACTCCCAACACTGCTCCGGTGGCAAGGAGAAAAGCGCGGCGCGTCCAGCGACCCCGTTGAGGTTTATTGACGACGGGTAAGGACGCAGAAGTATGAATACCAACACGAGGTAACGGCGAAAAGGACGCAGGATCAGCTATCGTTTGCGAATTATAAAATTCAGCAGATTTAGCGGGCATTCCATCTCGCGTCAAAGTTGCCACAGATTCCTTGTCCAGGACAACTGAATCCAGGGCAAGCCTTGCGCCAGAACGAATTCCTGCGGCCAGCAGGCTTTTATTTTCTGGCACAACCGGCCCTCCTGGCGCGTAACGCAACATATAGACCAGACGATTACCAAAGAGGTCGGTCTGTGGCAACTGCAACTCATCAACAATGGCTGGCACCAGCGCGGCAACTGGGGCATTCGCAGCCACTTCCATAGGACGAACCGTCCCCAGGGCATTTTGCTCAATCAACACTTCTACGGTTTGCACGTCTATCTCCCCTTATGCTCAACTTCCAGAGCATAGTGTAGCATGTTGTATTATATTTATTCATCGATATGAGGCAAAAAGGCTATGGCTGGAAAGGTAAGCAATAATTTTCTTAACCTGGCGTCTTAGATAATGAGAGATTTGTCTCTACCTCAAGCCGATGAAAAGAGGAACATTTGATGCAACTTCGTACCGCTTACCTGGCAAGCTTGCTCCTTTTGATGAGCAGCCTGCTGCTTCCTCTTGCGCCCACTACTCCCGCCAACGCGCATCAGAACCACGCGAAAAATTCAACCTTTCCGGTAGTTGACCCCAATTACATCTATGACCAGTTATTCTACATGGTAACCCATTTCCAACACCGGGAGGCAGGTTACGATAAAAATCTTCCCGCTCAGGTCAATGGACACGATGAGTTTGCGGCATACTGGACACAGGAGATGCTGCGCAACTTGCAAGGCTTTGGCGCGCAGGCCACGCGCGATTCCTTTCCCATCGCCGGATGGGCCAACCGACCGGCAACCGTCCCTGCCTTCAATATGGAAATTACCATACCAGGCATTGTTCATCCTGAGCAGGTCGTTGTGATCGGCTGTCACTACGATGGCATGGCCTTTTCTACGCAATCGGCCAACGATGATGCGAGCGGGTGCGCCATCGAACTCGGCATTGCCAGAGCGATGGCCGATTACTGGCGCAGTATGAACGTCTATCCCGCTCGTACCTTGCGCTTCGTGATTTTCGATGCAGAGGAGCAGGGCCTTTTCGGCTCATTCCATTACCTCAACAGCACAATCAACGGGGATAGAAACAACATTATTGCCATGTTCAACGAGGAGCAGAACGGCATCGCTTACCCCCTGCGCTACCTCGGCAAGCTCTCCAACCCGTTGATGCCCTACTATATCGACCTGACGCCCCTACAAAGCAACGACCAGTATCAATTTTCGCTTAGCCCGCAGCAGCAACAGCATATTCGCCGGTTTCGCGACCTCATGCAGCAGGCAGTAGTCGCGGTCTTCCAGCAATTTCAGGCGATAGGCGATCAGATGCTTTCCTATCATACGGACAACCAGCAGGATGTCTTTCAACCCATCTTTACGCCCGATCAACTCAGCTACGTTCATCAGGAAGATGATACCCTCGGCAGCAGCGACCAGGTTCCCTTTACGCTGGCCGGTCTTCCATGCGCGACCCTGGTTGGGAACAGCAGTTACTATGACCAGAACCCGCCCCCCGGTTCCTATCCATTCGATCAACCGGAAGATACGATTCAGTTAATGAATACCTTCGCGGACGGGAGTTCGCAGCGTTCTAACGCCCTGGTTCTTTCTCTCGCAATCCCCGGCATGCTCACGACCTGGATGCTCAACCAGACGGATGTGCTTGGATATGCCACTAACGATTCTCAACCAATCAGCGCGATCAGCGACATCGGACAGGCTAAGGTTGGCCAGAACATGACTTTCAGCGCCGTTCAGGCCTACGAACCAGCGCATAGCAACGCCAGCTATACCTACTCCTGGAACTTTGGCGATGGCAACATTGCCAGTGGTATTACAGTTCAACATACCTATACCCGGTCGGGAACATATACGCTTACGCTTCAGGTGAGCGATACGGTCGGCGGAAAACGCTCCATCTCAAAGGTAATCTCGGTTGGCACCACTATCACAATCTACGATAACCTGTATGCCAACCCACCATCGAATGGACGCCCACCAGGAAATTCAGCCGTCGTCCTGCCAACGCCAAATGATCATCTGAAAGACCAGGTGACAACGGCACAAAAAGCAGGAACCGTGACGGTAGTTACTGTGGTGACAAAAAATTCAGGCTCTCCCGCAGCTATCAATACATCGAACGATACCACGATGATCTGGATAATTGGTGGAGCGATTTTGCTAGTATTGTTTGTAGGAGCCACACTGCTAGGAATTCTACATAAAAGGCCGCAAGTGTAATTGCAACCCCCCATAGCAAATAGAAGAAGTGTTTGACTCATAAACGTTCAAACACTTCTTCTATTTGCTACACGAATTTTTCTGCTTCTCATCGTCTATTAATGTAGTGCCGTGAAGCATGAAGTTTTTAATGAGAAAACATTTCCCGGCACCAGGAGGCAGGAAAATGAGCAAATTGCTGTCCAAAGTCGTGGTCATCGCTGTCATCCTTCTCTTTGGTACCCTGGCACTCCAACATCAAGACTTTGTCGGTGCCCAGTCAACTCAGGCAAACGTGCAGTCAAAGCAGGGAAGCTCGCATACGACGACTTTACTTGCCAACTCCAATGCTAATCCCAACATGTATGCCGTCGTATATGATGTCACCCACCATCGCTACCTCAGCTACGGCACACCGAATCTCTTCCTGACGGGCAGTTCGATGAAAGTCGCGATCATGCTCACGTTCCTGGATATGAAAGAGCGGGAGGGAAGATCGCTGACGAGCCACGAATACTACCTGCTGCGAACCATGATCGAGAATTCCAACAACGACTCCGCCTCGGAACTGTACTATTACGGCATTGGTGGGGCAGCAGGAGTAACACGGTATATGCACAGGATCGGCATTACCCTGCTCTATCCTTATGCCTATGCCTGGGGTTGGAGCAAGATTTCTCCCCTCGCAATGGTGCAGATGCTAACCAAACTCTACGAGGGAACCATCCTGAATACCTATGACCGGCACCTCGCCTTCTATTATATGGAGCATATCGAGTGGGATCAGCGCTGGGGTGCTGGTGATACCGCGCCGCGTGGAGCCGTTGTCGCCATGAAAAATGGCTGGGTTCCTGGCCCTGATGGTTTGTGGAATGTCAATTCTTCCGGCATCGTCATGACGAGCCATGAGACCTACATCATCGCAACGTATACGCGGGAACAATATTCCTTCGGAGCCGGTCGGGCGCTTGTCCAACAAGTATGCGGCCAGGTGGCATCGCAGCTCGGATAAATAACAGCACAGGCAGGCAGAAGCGCAAAGAAACAGGCTGCCAGCAAGACCGCGCTTCTGTCTGCCTGTTTCTTACGCTTCCACCTGCTGAATGAAAGAGGAGCGGCCCAGGACGCGCGCGACAATCTGCAAGCGATGCGTCTCTCCCCAGTGATAAAGCTGCTCAGGCTTCTTGATCTTGCGTATGGGGTGCAGTCCATTGAGGCGATACAGCACCATCGCCTCATCGAAACGGCCCATATCCCAGAGTATATCACCAATGCCACAGTACACCGCCTCGTTTGAAACATCGAGACGAAGCGCGATCTCATAGGCAATAAGCGCCTCCCGAGGACATCCCAGACGACGAAGCGCGACCCCCAGTGTGATGTAGGCAGCGATATTGCCGGGAGCCAGTTTCACGGCGCGAGCAGAGGCCACGAGCGCGTCAAGGTCATGTCCGAGGTGGAGACATGCTTTTGCCTCTTTGATGAAAGTACCAGCGTCATCTGGATCAAGAAACAGCGCCTGCTTATAGGACTGCAATGCTTCCTGGTAGCGTTCAAGATGCGCGAGGACGGTTCCTTTCCATTGATGATATTGAGCAGTGTGGGGAGCCAGAGCGATGACCTCGTCCCAGGCCATCAACGAGGCTTCATACGAACCAAGCAGAGCCAGTAGCTCGGCCCGATTTGCCTGAAAAGCTGACTTCGTAGGCGCGAGAGCAATCGCCTGCTCGTAAGCTTCCATTGCCAGGTGATAGCGGCCCAACCTGACCAGCACGTTTCCCCTATTGTTATGTGCTTCGGCATCTTCAGGAGCCAGAGACAGACAATGTTCGTATGCGGCAAGCGCCTGCTCGAAGTAGCCCAGGGCTGCCAGTGCGCTTCCCCGGTTGTAGTGAAACATATACTCGCCCGGACAGAGATGAATACAGCGATCAAAGGATGGAAGCGCTTCTGTATAGCGGTGAAGGCTACAGAGAACCGTTCCCCGCCTGTTATGAGCATAGATATTATCCGGCGCTATGGCAACAGCCCGCGAGAAAGCGTCAAGCGCCTCTTCATGTCTGGAAAGCGCGCACAGAATATCTCCCAGGGCAATGAGTGCCAGAATATTATCCGGTTCAAGACGCAACGCCCTCTCAATACAGGCCAGCGCCTCGTCGGTCTGTCCCAACATCAAGAGTGTGGCCCCTTTGCCAACCCAGGCCGCAGCCAGGTGCCGATCGCATGCCAGGGAGCGCGTATAGCAGGCAAGCGCTTTATCAAATTTTCTGATATGATAAAGGAAGTTGCCCTTGCCTGTCCAGGCAGCAGCATTTTCAGGATTACTTCGGAGAACACGATTGTAAGCAATGAAGGCGCGTCGGAAGCGTTTACGCTGGAAGCAGGAATCGGCTTTGCGCAACCAGGTCTTCTCTACCTTCAGGTCAGGCAACAGATACACACGTGAAATGACAGCTTGACGAGGAACGCTTTCACTCTTTTTGTGACGATAAAGTGTCCGCACGCTTCCCGATGTCCCTTCTTTCAAGCAAGCGCTTCACCTACATTACATGAACTCAGGTAGATTGCAACCAGAGGACTCCACCAATCAAGCTCTGATCGCGAAGATTACATACACTTGTGGAGCATTCAGATCTACTCACTATAAATATAGATGCTGATCTATAGAAAGGCAAGTTATCCATTGCCTTTTAATTGTTCTGCCCAGAAAGTCATTTCTTCGCTATTTCCTGCCAGTGTGACTTTTTTTAGGAAAGGGAGTCTAACCAGGTATTCGGCTCAGGCATGCATCAACATCCCTATACGAGTTTGAAGGGGTAAAGCTGATTCCCTGAAAGCCGCTTTATGTCGTTGAAATACATTCGCAGGAGGACATCCCATTTCAAAACATGCAGAAGACCTCTTGACCGTCCAGGAGGTTGCAAAAGAACTTGGCATTCATGAGGCTACAGTCAGACATTGGATCAAAAGGGGGGCTTTAGAGGCGATTGTCCTGCCTCATCCTGGAAAGCGCGAGGTGTATCGCATTCGCCGCTCTGCCTTGAAGCAGGCGCATAAATTACTTGATTTCTCCATGTGAGATTGCTTATGGCGAGGAGCAGGCAGGATGATATACAACTTCCTGCCTGCTCCTCGTTACTTCATATGAACACACATTCGAGTTACTCGATGCTGGACAAGCCCGGCACCTACACCTATAATAGGGACAACTTCATCATAGCGGAGGAAGCGCCTATATGCTAAACTGCAGAGGAAATCGCGATGTCACCTTCTGATGAAGAACTGGTGTTGCGTTGTAAGGCTGAGCTACCCGGCAACACCAGGAGCTATGAACTCCTGGTGCAGCGCTACATGAACAGGGTCTATGGCATCGTCTACCGCGTGGTCGGCCACAGAGAGGAGGCCGAAGACATCACGCAGGAAGTGTTTGTGAAAGTCTACAACGGCCTGCGAAAATTCGAACAGCAATCCTCCTTTGCCACGTGGCTGTATAGAATAGCTACCAATAGCGCCCTTGACGCGCTTGATAAGATCAAGCGCCAGCGCCAGATGAGTTTTTCCCCCTTCACGCGCCCAGAGAAGCAGGAAACAGAGGAAGAAATTTCGCCTGATCTACAGGCCACGCCAGACAACGGGCCTGACGAGCAAGTAGAACAGTCAGAACTGCGCGAGTGCATCAATCACGTGCTGCACAAGCTTGACCGGGAGCAGGCGCGTTTGTTGATCTTGCGCGATTTTGATGACCGCAGCTACGACGAGATCGCGGGCATCCTCGAACTCGGTTTGAGTGCAGTTAAGATGCGTATTCACCGCGCCCGGCTAGCTTTTCAACAACTTTTTAGCCAGTTTTGCGGCAGCATCCATCTCTCCTTCTCCTCTCCCAGCAATGGTTCTACGCAAAAAACAAGAACCAGGAAGGTGTAACTTATGAATTGTGATGAACTTGCCCTATTGATTCCTGACCTGGTAGATGGAACTCTGCCCGATGAAGTAGGAGCGGAGGCAGAGGCTGCTCTCCCAAACTGTCCAGAATGCCAACAAGAACTGGAGATAGCGTTGCGCGTCCATACATTCCTGGCGCAATTGCAGGCGGAATATGCCGATCTTCGTCTGCCAGCGCATTTTGAAGCCAGGTTGCTGCAACGTGTACGCACACAGCAAGATGGAATGGAACTGCTGAATCTGTCTGCTCAGGCCTTTGCCGCCTGGCTGGTAGAGTTCATCAACCTGCTTGGCGGGCTGCTTGATCCACGCATGAACCGCTCGCAGGCAACACAATAACCATGAAGATGCGCAGAGGATTTTGCCATGAGTTTCCAGCCAGTTATTAATGCTTTAGTTAAAATACTGACCGATATTCTCGATTTTATACCACACCTGATCAATGGCCTCATCATCCTGATTGCCGGTTACCTTATCAGCATTCTCATTCGCTGGATTGTGCGAACGGTACTTCTTCACCTCCGGCTCAACCAACTGGCTGACAGAGTGGGCATCAGCAATGCGCTGAGCAGCCTGGGTGTCCGTGTACCGCTCTCGGAGATCATCGCGCAGGTTGTCTTCTTTTTTCTCCTGCTCAGCTTCGCCACATCCGCCGTCAGCCTGATGGGACTGGTCGCTGTTGCCACGCTCCTGCAAAACGTACTCGCTTTCATTCCAAGAGCAGTCAGTGCCGCAATTATCATCGTCTTTGGTTCGATGCTGGCCCGCTTCCTCGGTGGCACGATCACCGCTGTAGCGGATAGCGTAAACATCACTTACGGCAAGGCTCTGGGCAAAATTGTCGAGTACGCCATCCTGGCTTTCGTGATTGTGCTGGCCATTTCAACACTTGGCGTCGATACGACCATCCTTACCACCAGCCTCACCATCATCATCGCCGCCGCAGGCCTGTCCCTGGCGCTCACCTTCGCCTTTGGCGCGCGTGAGGCTGCCCGCCATGTCATAGCGGGTCACTACATCCGGCAAAACTTCCAGCCCGGGCAACAAGTGACCGTTGGCGAATATAGCGGGACGGTTCGCACAACCGCCGGAGCATACACCGTACTCGATGTGACCGAAGAAGGCCAGGCCAGCACAGTCTCATTACCCAACGCGCTGCTGTTAGAACAGGCCGTTCGAGGAAGGGAAAACGCTGCGGAAACTCACGGTGAAAACGAGGGAGAGGGCGGAACACCACAGGAACCACCAGCCTAGCCTTATCATTCGAGGGAGAGGACTTTGGCTGCGCGTGATTGCGGTAAGCGCAGCCAAAGCCCTGTATAATCCGGGTTTCACAGTGCCTTAGCGTCAAACGCTTTCGTGCTACCGGAAAAAGGCCCGGCGCACGTTGGGGTCTATCAACAGGTAGAGCAGGATGATGACCGCCAGGGCCAGGGGAATGATAATCAGCGCAATGTGGACATACCCCTGAGTCTGCGGACGAGCCAGTTCGACTCCATGCTTGATAACGCTGACAACTTCAATGAGAATAGCCAGCCAGTAAGCCCAACGTTTGAGCAACAGGAGACCTACCGGGCAGATGAGTTTTACGATTCCAATGAGCAAGGTAACGCCCCCAATAACCCCACCTATCACATCGATAACTGAGCCTGTGGTGGTATGGCCATGCACTGCCGCGACATGACCGAGCGCGAGGGCCGCCGCGAGAACCAATCCACCCGCAATGAGATCAAGGATACCGTGGATCGCCAGAATAGCGGCGACAATTGTCACTCCAAGCGGGCGACGATGAGTCTCTATCGCTTGCTGCATAAAAACACCTCCGAACTGATGTAATTATAAGGATAAGGATGAAAAATGTGGGTATGCATCTCAATATGCATGCCAAAACCTGCTTTTCGTTTTGAAACGAGCGTGGTGTTGGAGCAGGTGAATCGGCGAAAGAAACCGATTCGCCTGCTCTTGGAACAGGCGGCTACATTAGCCACCCATGTGATGGCGATGATGTTCGGAGTTCTGCTCGTGCAGGGGATGATCTGGTCCGTGAGTATGAGGCTGTTCTCCACCCGCATGGTGGTGACGGTGATGGTGATGACCGTGTTCGCCATGCACATGTTTGTGGCTGTGATGCCCCTCGCCGTGATGGACATACTCTGGAGCCGACGCGCTTACCGGACTCGGGGGCGTCGGTCCACCTTGCGGTGTACTCTGTGTCATGGGTGCTATCCTTTCTGCATTACAAATGCCTGCCAGGTCCAGTTAAGCCGCTTAACTGGACCTACTCACAATAGAGCGAAGTTAGCCCTCTATTGGTTGCCGCCAAACAACCCACCAAAGCGTTTTTCGGCCTGCTGCTCAAGCTCATTGAGTCCCTCGGAAGCCTTCTCCTTGGCCTGCTGCGAGTAACCCTGTCCACCCGGAATTTTATTGGCAAACTGATCGATAGCCGAGTCTATTTGCTGCTCAGCCTGCTGCCTTGCCCCACTGAATTGACCACCCTGTCCACCCCCCTGTTGCCCTTGCTGATTGGGGTCTTGATAGCCACCCTGCCCCTGTTGCTGGCCCCATTGGCCCTGCTGGTTCGGATCCTGGTAGCCGCCTTGCTGCTGACCCCACTGCCCTTGCTGATTGGGGTCTTGATAGCCACCCTGCCCCTGCTGGTTCGGGTCTTGATAACCACCCTGCTGATTAGGGTCCTGGTTCCACTGCCCCTGATCCTGATAGCCACCTTGCCCTTGCTGATTGGGGTCTTGATAGCCACCCTGGCCTTGCTGCTGGCCCCATTGGCCCTGCTGGTTCGGATCCTGGTAGCCGCCTTGGCCCTGCTGACCCTGCTGGTTCGGGTCTTGATAGCCACCCTGGCCTTGCTGCTGGCCCCACTGCCCCTGTTGATTGGGATCCTGGTAGCCGCCCTGGCCCTGCTGCTGGCCCCATTGGCCCTGTTGATTTGGGTCCTGCTGATAGCCTTGTTGATTCGGCTCCTGGTTCCATTGTTGATTTGGATCCTGGTTTTGCTGATAATCGTAACTCATACTTAGCTGTTCCTTTCTCCCTATCATTCTCGTTCTCACTGGGGAGAACTTCACGACAGGTTTTCATGCAATAACACAACGCACTTACACGTAACGCACTACACGACCAAATGCGAGACACCCAATGTGTATCGCGGTATGTTACTCCTGCGGGCGCAACCGACTTGCCTGCGCAAGGTCGCTTTCAGGAGAGGACATATGTTGAGCATTTACGTTCGCCGAAGTCTGGGAGAGGGTACTCTCTCCACGAGAGAGCCAACGACGAGCAGCATCCTGACCACCCAATCCAAATGCCAGACCAAAGGCGATGGCAAGCGCCGCGACCAACGCGCCGAACAGTTCATTGAGGAGCGCGGGTGCGATCTGAAGTTGCTCCAAAGCAACGAGCGCCGCAAAACCAATGATGGCCCAGCGAGCTATCGCGGCAAAAAGTGAAGGATTGCCAACATTTGCGCTGGCGGTCGCCCCCCGCACAATATCCGCAACAAAGGTGGCCGCCAGCATTCCCAGAAAGAGTACCAGTACGGCAACAAAGACGTTGGGGATATAGGCCACCAGCGTGTTCAGAATATTGCTGACAGCAGGCAGTCCAAGCGCATCGGCGGCGGGAACCAGGAAGATCAGGAGAATAAACCAGTAGACAATCTTGCCAAGCAAGGATGCCGGGTCCAGCGAAACCCCTATAGGCTGCTCAAAGCGAGCGATGCCGAGCCGACTTGCGAGGCGGTCGAATCCGACCTTGCGCAGCAGAAACGTGAGCGCCCGGCTCACGACGGCAGCGATAATCAGGCCAACAATCAAGATCACCAGAAAGCCTATCAGACGTGGAATGAAAGTGAGGATGAGCTTTACCGCGTCGTTCAAAGCATTCACAATCGAGGTACCGATGTTTTCCATAGCAGGCAACTCCTTTTGTGGCTCAGTTGAGTATTATGCGTTCGTGACGAACACATCAGTGAGCATACAGAACGTTTGACGGCATCCCATCGAAAAAGTCACAGTATTTTTCAACGGTTGTGCCGAACGCCTCCTGCTCTCGCACAAAATCCCTGCTCTCACACGCAAAAGAGTCCTGGCATTCGCCCAATGACCGAAGAGCAGCTTCGGCTAAAAACGCAAACAACTAATCGATCATTTATCTATATTCAGTAATCTCTTCTGCATGGCAATTTAGTGCAAATTGAAAATAAAATATTTTGCACTTAAATGCAAGTCAACAATTCTCTTTTAGGTTATTTACTTGTAAAGATTTTTCTACCCAGATCTCTAAAGCCAGGCCTTGTGTTAACAAACAAGTGGGAATTTTAATTGCTGGTGGGAAAGTTACGATGAGAGAAAGTGGTCTGCGATTGTCCGAGAGCAGAGCCGTTCCAGAACATTGACCACTAATGTTGTGCATTCACTGGCTGGTAAACGACGTAGATGCCGAAGATATAGCGCCTGTACTTTATGTGCGAATGCGTGATCTTCTGCGCGAAGGAGAGCGCATCGGGTGAGTTAACGATGAAAACATAGGCCGCGTTTGGGTCGGCGTTCACAATCGGCACATAGTGCTGGTAGCGGTTGGTTCCTGGCTCACTAAGCCCAGACGGAACGGCGGAGATGATGCGCTCCTGGCTCTGGAAAACCAGGCGATAACCACCTGTCCAGTATCCACTGTAGACGCGCGTTGCCCCAATACTCAACAGGCCCTGCACGAGCGCCTGTTGCTGCTGGTTATCGGCCTCGACACTGGGTATGGCGGAGAAGGATGCGGCCGTCCCCGCCAGGATCGCCACTGAGACGATGACCAGTATGGCTCGATTTACCAGCGCCAACAGTCTGGAGCGAGAAGGTAGTATGAATTTCTCGAAACCCGCAGCAGTCCATAGCGGCCACAGGACAGCAGGAACCCCAACAAGCAGGCCAACCAGGTAGCGCGTACTCCACGGCTTCAAGGCTGAGAGAGGGCTGCTAATGTAAAAGAACAACGTGAGCGCAACAGCGAACAGGATCATGAGCCGTGAGAAGTTGATGATGATGGCTGCCCGTTCTTCCTGCGTCCAGGATGTTTCCCTTGTGCGTCGGGCCATCCACAATTTCCATAGTCCCAAGATGGCAAGCAGCGCGGCAACAGTCATCAGGAACATGTAGCCAAAGCTCCACCCTCCCATTTCCACAATACAGGGCAATGTGGACGAGGTGGCCGGTCCGTAATAGGGCAGATCGGTCAGACTGCAGACAGGCGCTAGCCCTGTCGCTACCGGCAAGCTCCATAGGAATGTACCGGCTAAACGCATCCGCAGCAGATGCTGCACATTGGCAGGAACGCTTGACGAGTGGATGCTCAATATCGCCTGCAACGTGGTGTGCCCAGGCTGCGCCTGAATATTATAGATGATGAAGGGGAAGAAACCGAGCAGAAAACCCAGAGCAAGGACGAGCGGCGCGAACGAAAGCAGGTCGCGCATACAAAAGACCAGCAGGATCAGGCCACTGGCCAGTACAAATGGCGCAACCAGGAAGTGCGTCCACAGGCCAAGTCCAGCGGATAATCCCCAACCGAAGTAGGCAGCGAGCCGGATAAGACGCAGGCGCACTGATTGCTCTCGCCTGGGTCTGGAAGTCAAGGCAAGCCACACAGCCAGCAGCAGGACAAGCGAGCCGAAGAGCAACGTTTCGATAGCGCCGCCAACTGCGCGCAACTGCTGTATCATCACATCGCTCGTCAGTCCGAAGCCGAGCAAGGCCAGCGTTACCAGGGCGAGCTTTTTCGAATAGAGCAGGCCTGTCAGGTAGTACATGCTAATCATGAAAAGCAGGAACATCAACACCATGCCGAGCCGCAGCGTGAAAGGTGAGACGCCGAACAGGTGAAAGAAGAAAGCCGCAATATAGGCTTCCAGCACGCCCATATAATCCTGCCCATAGAGAAAGACGGGGTGCTGCCCCTGGAAAGCGATGTGCATGGCCTCAATGCCCATCGTCCCTTCATCGCCGTTGACTTCAGGCATGCCTATGGCTAGAAAAAAGAGGCGCAACCCGATAGCGCCGAGGATAATAATTCCGGCGATAAGTGTATACATGTCAAGATGAAAGAGGCGTGGCCGTTCCCTGAAAACCATAGTTTACCTTCTGAGACTGAGCAATAAAGCCATCCGTAGTCTATACACTCGAGCATATATAATGCAAGAAAAGGGGACTTTTGTTTAATTGAAAGCGCACTTTCCCTATCTTTCTTAAACGAAAGAAGGGAATAAGAGTTTCATAGCGTAGCAAACCCAGAAAACTCATTGAAAAGGCGTGTACACTGTGAAACTGGTCATGGTTGTGATACCATGAAGTGGCCATCCGCGAGGAAGATTGAACATGTATGTACGAACACCAACTCGCCAAAGAGGTCGCTTAAGCTTGTTGAGCAGTCTACTTAGCGTGAAACGCTGAAAGCGTATTTGATCGTAAGACGTTTGAAGTATATTGAAGCTGTTTTGAAGATCAACAAAGCATCCTTATCAAGGGAGAAGCTCGCTGAGGGCAAAGAGATACCACACGGGAAGACGTTAAAGGGGAGCAAGTCATGCCACGACCTATCTACATAATAGGGCATAAAAATTCTGACCTCGATTCTGTTGCCTCTGCATATGCATATGCGCGTCTGCTACGAATGCAGGGCGAGGATCAGGCAATCGCGGCACGCAACGGCGAATTGAAGCCGGAGGTGCGCTTTGTACTGGAACGATATGCTGTCGAGCCGCCCGAGGCAATTGATGATGTGTATCTACAGGTGCGCGACGCAATGAGACGCGGCGTCATCTGCGCGTACCTGGATCAACCTCTGCTCGAAGCCGGGCAAATGCTGCAAGAACATAACCGCCGGTCCATGCCCGTTGTTGATGCAGAAAATAAAGTACACGGCATTATTGCTACCGAGGATTTCGCCAAGCTCTTTTTTAATGACCTCAATCCAGATTCCGTCAATCGCGTGCCGCTCAATCGCGATAATATTGTGCGCGTTCTCAAAGGGCGAGTGCTGGTAGAAGGAAAGCGCAAGCTCGGCAATCGCGTGCTGGTTGGAGCGATGGAGGCGGAGACAATGGCGGACTATATCGAACCGGGCTGTCTTGTTGTGCTGGGTGATCGCGAGGACGCGCAGTTGACAGCTATGGAACATGGCGCAGCCGCGCTGGTCATCACCGGCGATTTGCTGGTTTCCGAGCGCACGCTTGCCGCCGCCCGCAAGCATGGCGTACTTGTCATCAGTACGGCCCATCATACCTTCACCGCCGTTCGCCTGATTAACCTCAGCACCAGCACCAAAGAAATCATGTTCCGCGAGTTCGAATACTGCCACCCGGAAGATCTGTTGAGCGAGGTGCAGCATAAGCTGGCCCGCCGCCGCTCGCTGCCGGTAGTAAATAACGAAGGAAAGCTGGTTGGTTATCTCTCGCGTACCGACCTTATCAGCGCCCGTCCCAAGCGGGTCATCCTCGTCGATCATAACGAGCAGTCGCAGGCAGTTGACGGTATTGAAGAGGCTGAACTGCTCGGAATCATCGATCATCATCGCATCGCCGATGTGCATACCAATAAGCCGATTATGTTTCGCGCCGACCCCGTTGGTTGCACCGGCACTATCATTGTCGGTCTCTATCACGAGGCCGGTGTGCCTATACCGAAGGAAGTAGCCGGACTTCTGCTGGCCGGTCTGCTCTACGATACGCTCATCCTGCGTTCACCCACCTGCACCCCTCGTGATGAGCGCGTAGCTACCGAACTCGCTGAGATCACAGGCGAGGAGATTGAGGGATACGGCCAGGAAATATTTGCGGCGGCTGCCGCCGAGATCGCAAATCGCAGTCCTGAGGACTTGCTCACCCTCGACTTCAAAGAATTCACCGTCAAAGACACAAAGTTCGCCATTGGAACTGTTGAAACAGCCAGTCCCGCGACAATTGAGAAACGCAGCGCGGAACTGCTCCAGACGATGCAGCGCCTTTCGCAGGAACGTGGGTATACATGCTTCCTTTTCATGATCGTTGACATCATCAATATGCGCTGCCATTTGTTGATCTATGGTGGAGAAGACGCAGCCTCTGAAGTCTTTGGTATTCCGCTCGAAGCTGACGGACATTCGCTTATTGTAGAAGGCCTGGTTTCGCGTAAAAAACAACTGGTTCCGCTCCTCAACCGCATACAGAGCGCCATGTAAAGCTATGCATCAAAAAGGAGTGTAACAGGTGTACAAAAACGAAGTGCAGCATCAACAAAAAGTGAGCATGCTGCGCTTCGTTTCTGTTACGAAAATACTTGTCAGAGAACAAACACTATGTTAGACTAAAGGACGAATTGATAGCCCCACGATGAGAGGGATCGAAGTGCGGATTTTCTCGCTTTTCAGATCACTTCTTGTTTTTAAGGAAGAACAGGCATCAGGATCAACGCTGATCTGTCTGATTATCTATCTATGGCCTAAGGAGGGCGCTATTTAACGTGAGTTACTATATCCTTGTTCCAATCGTGGTAGGGCTTCTCACGGTAGGCTTCGCCGCCTACCTTGCAGCATACGTGTTGCGCAAAGATACAGGCACCCCTGCCATGCAGAAAGTCGCGGACGCCATCTTCAAAGGCGCGATGGCTTTCCTGAATCGTCAATATCGGACTATTGCCCTGCTCTCAGTCTTCGCCGCGATTATCGTAGCTATTGTGCTGGCGTTGCTTGGACAGGGTACATTCAATGATCGCTTAGACCTGGCGTGGCATACAGCTCTCGCCTTTTTGATCGGCGCGTTGTGTTCCGGCATTTCTGGCTACATCGGCATGTATGTTGCGGTCAAATCCAACAGCCGCACAGCCAGCGCCGCAACCCGCAGCCTGGGTGAAGCTCTCATGGTTTCGCTGCGCGGTGGCGCGGTTTCCGGTTTCCTGGTGGTAGCCCTCTCGCTGCTGGGGGTCTCCCTGGTATTTAGCGCATATGGTGGTTTGACTGATCCAGCACATGCGCCTTCGCTGATCGTTGGTTTTGGTTTCGGCGCGAGCTTTGTCGCTCTATTCGCCCAGCTAGGCGGCGGTATCTACACAAAGGCTGCCGACGTGGGCGCGGACCTCGTGGGTAAAGTCGAAGCAAACATTCCTGAAGATGACCCACGCAACCCAGCCGTTATCGCCGACCTTGTAGGTGACAACGTTGGTGACTGCGCAGGCCGTGGCGCTGACCTCTTCGAGTCAACCGCCGCCGAAAATATCGGCGCGATGATTCTGGGCGTCGCGCTCTACACCGCCACTCATAACATTGGCTGGATTCTCTTCCCCCTCGTTGTGCGCGCTTTCGGACTGATTGCCTCCGCCATCGGTCTGCTGTGGATCCGACCTTCCGTCGTCACCGAGCCGGATAAGGCCGCAGGTAAAGACCCGGGCGAAATCGCTATGAACCAGTTGAACATCGGCTACTTCATCACCTGTGGGGTCTCCATTGTTGGCGTCTTCCTGGGTAGCTATCTCCTGCTGAACGGCACTGGTGTTGTCTCGAATAGTTTACCTGCCTGGGTTTGGTTTGGCCTCGCAGGTACTACTGGTATCCTGCTCAGTATCGCCTTCGTTTATATCACACAGTACTACACTGCCGGGACGTGGCGTCCGGTACGTGAAATTGCAGCCGCGACCCTGACCGGTCCCGCGACCACCATTATCACTGGTATCGCAGTTGGTTTTGAATGTGTCGCGCTTCCTGTACTGGCCATCAGTGTCGCGTTATTCCTCTCATTCTTTCTGGGAAGCCAGGTACAGATTACCGACCCGAATATTCCGCACTTCATCAATCCAGGCGGTATCTTCGGAACAGCCGTTGCCACAATGGGCATGCTGATGAGCTGCGCATACATCCTGGCAATGGACACCTTCGGCCCCATCACCGATAACGCCGGTGGCATCACTGAGATGGGTGGTCAGGCGGAGTCTGTACGCGATATCACTGATGCGCTCGACGGCGTCGGCAACACGACCAAGGCTTTAACAAAGGGCTATGGTATTGGTTCAGCGGCCCTGGCCGCCTTCCTGCTCTTCAGTGCTTACCTGGATGTCCTCTACAATCTGAGCAACAAGACAAAGCCAGATGTGTATCGTGTAGACCTGGCCGATATCGCGGTCTTCATCGCCGCGCTGATTGGTATCACGTTGATCTTCTTCTTTAGCGCGCTGGCTATCCGCGCCGTCGGTGCTGCGGCCAAGCGTATGATCGAAGAGGTGCGCCGCCAGTTCCGTGAGAACCCGAAGATCATGGCTGAGAATCCTGCCGACCGCGCTGATCCCGACTATGCTCGCTGTGTAGACATCAGCACACGTGGCGCGCTGCGCGCGATGGTTCTGCCCGGTCTGGTGGCCGTTCTTACTCCTATCGCTGTTGGTGTCATTCTCGGACCGCATGCCGAAGCTGGCCTGCTAATGGTTGGCACAATGGGCGGTATCGTGCTTGCCCTCTTCCTCAACAACGGCGGCGGGGCGTGGGACAACGCCAAGAAGTATATCGAGGCTGGCTACCTGCGCGTGAATGCCGAGGGTGAGATGGTTGATCGGCTTGATCCTAACGGCACAGTCCTCGGCAAGAAGAGTGAGCCGCACAAAGCAGGCGTCGTTGGCGATACCGTCGGCGATCCGTTCAAGGATACTGCTGGCCCCTCGCTGCACGTACTGATTAAGCTGCTCAGCACCATCACGCTGGTGCTTGCTCCCCTCTACGTGTTCATCCATCCGCTGTAGGATTGGAGAACTGACAGCACCAATCTAACAAACACGTCCGGTTGTTTCGCCGGACGTGTTTTATTTCTGCCTCTGTCTTCCCTTTTGTCTCACAACACGTTTTCATTATAGAAAAGCATGTATTCAACCATAGCAAACCATGAAAAAGTCTTTCTCTTCTGTCATCCTTCGCTGCGCTCAGGATCTCACGTGCGCCGTATCGAGCGAGTGGGGACATGAGATCCTTCGCTGCGCTCAGGATGACATCTCGAGGCAGGTTTATCATGGCATACTATTTTGTGAGGGAACACGATGAAAGTCTTGAAATATACACACAACTTTCCACTGGTTATCCTGATTCTGGCCTTTTGCCTCGTTCTGAGTGGATGTAACGTCAATATCGGCACTACTGGCAGCTCTTCAAATAGCCCGACTTGCCAGGGGAACTGCTCAACCGGCAATGGAGTGCAGGGTGTGCAGGTCTACGTGGAACCAGACGCTGGCGAACATGTGATTACTGATGCCATTCATAGCGCGCATAAATCGGTCTGGCTCGAAATATACCTGCTGTCCGACCGCAACGTCATTCGGGCGTTGGAGGATGCTGCAAACAACGGTGTGGATGTGCGCGTCATGCTGGAACTTCATCCGGTTGGTGGTGGAACATCTCCGCAGCGCACAATCGATCAACTAAAAGCCGCCGGAATTCAAGCCCAGGCAACCAGCCCGGACTTTCCCCTGACACATGAAAAGGGTATGATTATCGACGGAACAACCGCCTATATCATGACCTCAAATTTTACGCGCTCGGCCCTCGGTGGCTATAGCGGAAGCAGTGGCAGCACGAACCGTGAATATGGAATCATCGACACCAATCCGCAGGACGTGCAGGCTGTCGCCGCCATTTTCCAGGCAGACTGGAATCGCACTCAGCCTCAATTCAACGACCCTAACCTTGTCGTCAGCCCCATTAATTCGCGCAATGCCTTTCTTTCGTTGATAAATAGCGCGCACAGTTCCCTGCTTATTGAAGCGGAAGAGATGCAGGATAGCGAGATCGAGCAGGCCATCATCAGTACAGCCCACCGGGGCGTACATGTCGAGGTCATTTTGCCATCATCTAACGGTTCATCAGATAGCAACAGCGAGGGCATTTCTATCCTACAATCCGGCGGCGTCCAGGTTCGAGAGGATACACGGCTGTATATGCATGCCAAAATCATCATTGTCGATGGCAGTAAAGCCTTCGTCGGTTCAGAAAACATTTCCACTCAATCGCTTGACCAAAACCGCGAACTGGGTATTATTGTTTCGGACTCCAACGTGTTGAACCGGCTCCAATCGACGTTTCAGATGGATTGGGGAGATTCACAGGGAGCATAGATGCCTTTTATGAAGCCTTGCGGGCAATCAAACGCTCCACAATACCCCATTTCTGTCTCTTGAGATAGTCGATCTGAAACCCTGCTGCCTGCACAACTTCTACCGGCTCGCGCAACAGGTGATCCGCCTGCACGCGCACTGTGTAGGAGTCGAGCAGGCGCTCAATTCCTCGTATGAGGGGATTTGGACTGCGCACGTGTTCGAGGGCAATAAAACAACCACCCGGACACAAGACGCGCCACACTTCGGCAATGGCCTGTCGTTCGTCGGGAATGGAGCAGAGCGAAAGCGTGCAAACAATGGTATCGAAACGCTGATCGGGGAAAGGGAGCGCCTGGGCATCACCAAGAACCAGTTCTACCTGTCGCCCCAGGTTCTGGGCGCGCTGGCGGGCAATAGCCAACATGGCCGGGCTGATTTCGATACCCGTGATCTCTACATCATCTGAATAGAAAGGCAGGTTGCGCCCTGTGCCAACGGCAATCTCCAACACTTGCCCTCGCGCTTGAGAACAGGCCCAGGACCGACCATCACCAAACAGGAGCTTTTCGCTGAATGCTATGCCCTTATCATAGTCTGGAGCTGTCGCCTCATAAATTTCGCGCACACGCTCGGTTTCTTTCTGCTGTATCATCAAAGTTCCTTCTCTGCTCTCTTCTCAATGAGCTTTGCACTTCGTAAGCAGAAACAATTGGACTGCATAAACAATTCGCCACAAGCCTTATGCCAATATACGTAATTGCTCTGCCGTTATCAAACGTTCCCAGAAACCATCTGCAAAGCGTTGGTCTTGACCACGTTGAGAGCGGGAAGCCAGCCCCTTGCGGGTGGCTTCCCGCTCCCTCCCACTCCCTCTCACTTCCAGTTCCCTACCGTCCAGATAACCTCTATCCTTGCACAATTATGGTACCATACACAATCAGGAGGTTGTATTATGATTACAGAAATCGCACTCATTACCGCCGCGACAGGCAAAGAAGATGAGCTTGGACAGGCTATTCTGAAAGGTCTGAACGTGATCCGCCAGCACCCAGAATGCATCTCTTCTCGGGTTGAGCGTTGTATAGAGCAGCCAAAACAGTATATGGTTATCAACATCTGGACATCATTGGAAGCGCACATGCAGGATTTTCGCGGTAGCCCTCTTTTTCCGCAGTGGCGCAGGTACCTTGAAGGACTGACGGAAAGCGCTCCGATTGTGTTCCACTACCAGCCTTTTTAAAAAGAATAAAAATAAGACGACCTACATAACGATTTGGAGCAATTATCATGGCTGAGGTACAAGAGAGGGATACGTTTCCCAATGATTCCTCGCAGGCAGCTGAGAATGAGGAAGAACGCCTGGCTGCGCGAGTAGCGGAACTGCGCCACCAGATCGAGGAAGCCAACTACGAATACTATGTGCTGGATAACCCGCATTTAACGGATGCTGAGTATGACAGCTTGATGCGCGAATTGCAACAGCTTGAACAGGAACACCCGGAACTGCAATCGCCGGACTCGCCAACGCAGCGGGTTGGCGCAGGCCCGGTGCAGGATGTTCCCCAGCATCACCACCCGGTTCCAATGTTGAGCCTTGCCAATGCGCGCAATGAAGAAGAGCTGATGAACTGGTATCGCCGGGCGCAAAACATCCTGCCGAACACTACTTTTGAATATGTATGCGAACTCAAGATAGACGGATTGGCAATGGCCCTTACCTATGAGCAGGGAAAACTTGTAGTAGGGGCTACACGTGGAGATGGTATTGTTGGCGAAGATTGGACGCCTAATGTGCGTACAGTGCGCAGCATCCCACACAAACTGCGTGGCACACTCATTCCAGAGCGAGTTGAGGTGCGCGGCGAAATCTACATGTCGATCAAAAACTTCGAGAAGTTGAACGAGCAAATGACCGACAACAGACTGTTCGCCAATCCGCGCAATGCCGCCGCCGGGTCGCTGCGCCAGAAAGACCCGCGCATCACCGCCACACGCCATCTCGACTTTTTCGGCTACCAGATTGGCTATATGCAAGGGATGGACTTCCATAGTCAGTGGGAGGCCTTACAGTTGATTCGCGACTGGGGCTTTCCTGTCAACCCACACATTCAACTGGCAAAATCGCTCGACGAAGTAATGGAATACTGCAAAAAGTGGGAAACCGAGCGTTTTAACCTGCCCTATGAGATCGATGGTGTAGTCATCAAGATCAACGACATTGCACAGCAACAGGAACTGGGAACAGTAGGACGCGACCCGCGCTGGGCCATTGCCTTCAAGTATCCACCCATACAGGTTGCCACCAAACTGCTCGATATTCGCGTCAACATTGGGCGCACTGGCTCCGTAAACCCCTGGGCGTTGTTAGAGCCGGTCAACATTCGTGGCGTCACGGTTTCACGCGCCGCTCTGCATAACGAGGGAGACATCCAGCGCAAAGACCTGCGTATTGGCGACTGGGTGCTGGTGCAGCGCGCCGGAGAGGTTATTCCCCAGGTGGTGAAACCTGTGATTGAGCGGCGCACAGGCAACGAGCAGGTCTATCACCTGCCTGAGCGCTGCCCCATCTGTGATACGCCGATTGTGCGCTCCGAAGACGAGGCAATGGCCTATTGTCCCAATACCCAGTGTCCAGCGCGCAACCTCGAAAGCATCATTCATTTTGTCTCAAAAGGGGCGATGGATATTGAGACCATCGGCGAAAAGATGTGCGTTCAACTGGTCGAGTCCGGCCTGGTGAAAAGCGTAGCCGATTTCTACAATCTGACCCGTGACCAATTGCTCACGCTCGAAGGAGTCAAGGACAAAAGCGCCGACAACATGCTTAAAGCCATTGAGGAGAGCAAACATCGTCCTTTATGGCGGCTCATATTCGGCCTCAACATTCGCTATGTGGGCGAGAAAACAGCCCAGGTGCTGACGCAAGCCTTTAATTCGATAGACAAACTGCTCTCGGCAAGCGAAGAGGAGATCGTTAGCGTGCCGGGTATCGGCCCCATCGCGGGAAAGAGCATTTACGCCTGGTTCCAGGACGAACAAAACCGGGCGCTCATCGAACGCTTGCGAGCGGCAGGACTGAACATGCAGGACGAGCAGAAAAAAGTCGAGGGGCCGCTAGCAGGCCAAACCTTCCTGCTTACCGGTCGTCTTACCAGCATGACACGTCCCGCCGCAGAAGAAGCTATTCGCAAGCTTGGCGGAACCATTGCCTCTGGTGTCAGTAAAAACCTCAGTCACCTCATCGTTGGTGAGGATGCCGGTTCAAAGCTGGCAAAGGCGCAGAAAGCAGGCGTGCCAATACATGATGAACAATGGCTACTCGATTTGTTGAAACAGTATCAGTAGGAAGTGTAATCTCTAGCATAAAGCAACGTTAGAAAGGACAGGTACATAGCATGCAAAGATGGGAATACGCAGAACTGGGATACAATGCTAATAGCGGCCATCACTATCTCATCATTTATCGTCCAGATAACAGCGAGGTACTTGAGATTAAACGCGATAAGACACAAGGTGACTTAACGGACACCGATGCCAGAAGGCGCATGATTGCGAACCTGGGCTTAGAAGGCTGGGAACTTGTAAGCGCCACTTCCAGTGATCCTTCTAGCGATACGCTGTACTTCAAGCGACCGCTTGGTTAAAAGAGATATCGAGCAAAACGGCAGACTGGCTGGCTATAAGCATATGTTTAGCCAGCCAGTCTTCTCTGTAATCAATCGTTGTCATTCGGGTTATGATACTGCATTGCCGCTTAAAAAGAGGGGAAAGCGGTATATTCCTGCTTTCCCCTCTTACTGCCTACTGGAACTGCTAGACGTACTTCATCTCTAGATAACGTCCGCGCAGCCCGTGTACCTGCTCTTTGACGTTTTTGCCGCGAATGGCATCATGGATCAACTGCGCCAGTTCGCCCATTGCGCGCTCGTCCATGCCGAAGCGAGTCATCTCCGGCACGCCGATACGCAGGCCAGAGGGGTTGCGCGGGTCGCTATCGCCGGGAACCATATTGTAGTTGACGATAATATCGTTGGCTTCGAGGCGTTTAGCAACCTCAACACCGCCACCCCACTGCGCCACATTGACAGCGATCATATGGCTTTTCGTATAACCAAAATCGCGCGCCTCAACGGGGGTGCCCAGTTCGTCCAGGCTGCGGCCCAGCGCCTGAGCATTGCGCACAATCTGCGAGGCATATTCGCGGCCATACTTTTTCATCTCGCGTGTCGCAACCACCAGACCAGGCAGCGTAAACAGGTGATGGTTACTTGAGGTGCCTGGGAAGACACCGCGATCGGCGGCAGGCCAGTATTTCTTTGCTCCCTCTTCATCCAGGTTCCCCAGAATGACGCCGCGCTGGGGGCCGGGGAAGGTTTTATGCGTGCTTGCCGTCATCCAGGTAGCGCCCTCGTGCAGAGGCTGCTGGAACTCGCCACCTGCAATCAGGCCAAGGACATGCGCGCCATCATACAGAAGAGGAATATCTTTCGTTTTGCAGAACGCGGCCACTTCTGAAACGGGTTCGGGAAAGAGAAAGAGGCTCTTGCCCATCACGACAAGCTGAGGAGAGACGGAATCTATCAGTTCAATGGCCTTCTGCGCGTCAATATGATAGTGATCTTCGGTAAGCGGTAAATAATGGAGATGAATCGAATTCGGGCTACCCAGTTTAAGCGACTGGCCGCGACTCTGAATGCGCCGCCCAAAAACGCCCACCGGGCCATGACTGATATGCCCGCCAGCATCCGTCGAGTTCGCCACAACAGTATCACCGCCGCGCAGCCAGCCCATTGCGATGGCGGTATTCGCAGCGTTACCACTAATCGGGCGCACGTCGGCCTGCTTCACACGGAAGAGTTCGATGATCTCTTCTGTCGCCATACGTTCAATTTCGTCAATGTAGCGCGTTCCCTGGTAGTAGCGATTCATTTTATCGCCTTCGTTGGGATGCCCCTCGGCATAGCGCCCCATAAAATCGGAAATCTGTACGCGCCGCACCGCTTCGCTGGGTGTGTTCTCGCTGGCGATCAGGTTGATAGTCTCGCGCTGTCGCCAGCGATTCTCCTGCTCAATAATATTCTCGATATCGCTTATCTCTACGGTCATCTGCTTGCCCCCTTATGTCATAAGTGAAATAAAACGGTTACATCATATCATATAACCCGCTACTGTCCAGAGCAACGAGCCAATATCAGGGGACGAGACTGTAGAACCATTCGTTATTTGCCCACCGCATGTATGGCTTCCTTTAATCTCCTCACCCCTTCGCGAATCTCCTGCTCATCAAAAGCGGCATAACCAAAAAGTAGGCCACCGCGAACAGGCGGGTAAGCATAAAAAAAGGAAAGTGGGATCACATCAACGCCATAATCGGCAGCCTGCCTGGCTACCAACTGGTCGTCTACCCCCTCTGGTAGCCAGCCGATCAAGGTCATACCGGCTTCCAGCGCATCCACTTCGAGCATGTCAGCCATTTCATCTTGTAATAACTGTGTCAGATAAGTGCGGCGGGAAGCATATAATGTTCGCATACGGCGGATATGACGCATGAAATGCCCTTCGTTCAAAAAATCGGTTAGCGCCAACTGCTCTAAAATAGGGGAATGCGTATCGATAAAGCGACGGGCATGCGCAAAATTCCGCGCAAGCTCAGATGGCACAACAAGATAGCCCAGGCGCAGCGAGGGAAACATTACTTTACTGAAAGTGCCGATATAGATAACCCTTCCTGCTGTATCAAGGCCCTGTAAAGCCGCCAGAGGGCGACCACAGAAACGGTATTCGCTATCATAGTCATCCTCGAGTATCCAGGCGTTTGTCCGTTTAGCCCATTCAAGCAAGGACAGCCGGCGGGCAAGGCTCATCGTCACGCCGAGTGGAAACTGGTGTGAGGGCGTTACAGAAACAACGCGAGCATCCGGCGCAAGTCTTTGACCCGCTTCCACGTCGAGTCCTTCGTCATCGACAGGCACCGCTACCACATTCGCGCCTGCTCCCAACAATGCGCCTCTCGCGCCTGGATAGCCGGGGTCTTCCATCCAGGCGCTTTCTCCCGGGTCTAGCAGCATTCTCGCTGCCAGGTCGAGGCCGCCCTGGGAGCCGGAAACGATAATAACTTGATCGGCAACGCAGTACACGCCTCGCGAAACACCAAGATAGGAGGCGATTGCTTCTCGCAGTGGTCGATATCCTGCGGTTTCCTGGTAAAGCGAAACTGAGGGCAGGTCTTGCTTCAAATGCCGCGTGATAAGCTGCGTCCAGGTATCATAAGGAAACATATCAAGGCCAGGAGCGCCGGAACGAAAAGGACGAACTACGCCCTGAAGCATGCCAGGGGCATCAGGAATGTGAGGAGTTGAGGCAAAAAGTTGCCCACGTCTGGAAAGGGCGAGCGAACTGGCAGGTGGAATAATCTTACGAGCAGAGATGCGCGTTGTTGAAACACGCATGTATGTCTCAGGCAAAACACCTGCCACAGTAGTACCGAATCCAACTTTCCCTGTAATGTAACCCTCAGCTAACAATTGCTCATAAGCATTCGTGACCGTATTGCGCGAAATGCCGAGTTGTTCCGCGAGTGTGCGCGTGGCAGGTAAGCGCGTGCCAGCCTTCAGTTGACCGTTGAGAATGCCCGCTCGTATGCGCTCATATAATTGACGATAGAGAGGTATTTCGACGGACGCATCAAGTTCAAGCGATGTCCAGTCTTCGACGAATCTTTTTTTCGGCATATGGCACTCCTTCTATAGAATAATGGCACCTCAAATTTACCTCAAATTGGCTCTTGTAGCAAGGCCATTATCATGGTATTGTTTCTTCAGAAGCTACGAAAGCTACTTCACAAGCGAGGTTTTTCAAAACGGAGGAATAAACACATGGAAGAACGTATCAATTACACTAAGGTCGCCCCTGGCGGATATAGGGCAATGGCTAACCTGGAAAAATACGTGCGCGAAAGCGGCCTGGAGCATTCGCTGCTCGAGCTGGTCAAAATACGCGCTTCGCAGATCAATGGCTGCGCTTACTGTCTCGATATGCATACGAAGGATGCGCGGGCGGCAGGCGAGAGCGAGCAACGCATCTACGCGCTTTCGGCATGGAAGGAAACCCCTTTCTATACCGAACGAGAACGGGCAGCACTGCTATGGACAGAAACGGTAACACGAGTTGCAGAGACACACGTTCCCGATGAAATCTACGAGCAGGTGCGCCAGCATTTCAGCGAAGAGGAACTGGTTAACCTGACCTTCGCGCTTGTCGCGATCAATGGCTGGAATCGGCTGGCGATCAGCTTCCGCACCGTTCCGGGAACCTATCAACCCGCGCAGAGCCACAAATAACGATTGGGGTCGCGGCTTAACTTGATGCCGCGATCCCTTTAATCAGATACACCAGCGTGCGCATATCCCCTACCAGAAACGTCTCTTTCACATCCACAGGCCGCGCCTCTCCCTGCCGATTGACCCACACCGTCATATAGCCCATCTCAGTTGCCGGAACGATATCATATTTAAAACCGAAACCAGCATGCCAGATATCCGAAATAGGCAAACCAAGTCGCTCCCGCGCCAGTTCAAAGCCCTTATGCGATGGTTTATAAGCTTGAGCCTGCTCGGCAGTGATAATCTCATCAAAGTGAACGCCGATGGTGCGTTCGGTCTCGGCGATGATGTCGTTGTCGGTATTGGTGATGAGAACGACCTTCACGTACTTCTGCAGCTCCAGGATGGCCTCTTTCGTATCGGGGAATGGCTGCCACTTGCCCATTGAATTAGCAAAGGACTCGATATCCTCTTCGGCATAGGGAATCTGAGCCGTATCTAGCGCCGTGCGCAATGTATCATTCAAGACTTGACGATAGGGACGATACTGCTCCTGAATATATACGAACTGAATCTCTTCCCATTTGCGTTGTAGCTCACGCGGATTCATACCCTCGATATTATGCGCGGCTAATCGTTCAGCAAAAAATTGCTGGACTGCGCCTTCCCAGTCAATCAAGGTACCATAGCAGTCAAATGTGATGGCTTTGGGCAATGAAATAACCATACGAACTCCTTCTTTTTCTGCATCAACCTGCCAATTCTCCCGTGTCTTCCAGTTGAATATACAGCTTGATACTGCTATACTACAACGTACCGAACTGAACGGATGTTACACATCTTGTATTTTTCCTTCGGCTGGAACATTGGACAACTGGCGTGGGGATGAAGGCGGTCTATGGCTGGTCTCCATAGCATGTGGGCTGGATAGATCACCTCTGGCAAAGATACTTAGTGAGGAGAAACAACTTTCATGAAGGTCTATACTGCGGAACACATTCGCAATGTGGCGTTGATTTCCCATGTTGGAGCAGGTAAAACATCCTTGATAGACGCGGCTCTCTACGACAGTGGGGCCGTCACTCGTCAAGGCAAAGTTGACGAGGGTAGCTCGATTGCCGACTACGATCCCGATGAACTCAAACGACGAATGACCTTGCACGCCAAAGTGCTGCCCGTCGAATGGAAAGACACCAAGATCAACTTTATTGATACCCCCGGTTATGCCGACTTCTCCGGTGAAGTCAAGGCCGGGCTGCGCGTGGCTGATGCCGCCCTGGTTGTCGTCACAGCAGAAAAAGGCGTCGAGGTTGGCACCGAACTGACCTGGCAATACGCCGATGAGCGCAACCTGCCGCGCATGGTGCTGGTCAACAAGCTCGACCGTGAAAACACCTCGTTTGACAATGCGCTCGAATCCCTGCGCAACCAGTTCGGCCTGAAAGTAGTACCCCTGCAACTTCCGATTGGCGAACAGGCCAACTTCAAAGGCGTCATCGACCTCGTTACACAGAAGGCCTATACGTTCGAGGGCGGCAACAAGGTTCAAGAAGTGCCTATCCCCGCCGACATGCAAGATCGCATCAGCACCTACCGCGAGCAGCTCATAGAGTCGGCAGTTGAGAGCGACGACACCATCATGGAAAAATTCCTCGAAGGCGAAGAACTCACCGACGAGGAGATTCTTTCCGTGGTCAAAGAGGGTACGCGCACCGGGCAACTGATTCCTGTGCTGTGCGGCTCAACCGCGAAGAACATCGGTGTGCAAACGCTGCTGGACGCCATTGTTGACTACCTGCCCAGCGCCGCCGATACAGTGCCAGAAGATACCAAAGCCTTCGGCGACACGCTCTCGATGTTCGTCTTCAAAACTGCGGCGGCGCAGGTCGGCACCATCAGCCATTTCCGCGTGTACACCGGCAGCCTCAAACCGGATATGCACGTGTTTAATCTGCAAACAAAGGCTGATGAGCGTATCGGCCAGATTATGATTCCGCGCGGCAAAATGCAGGAGAACGCGACAGAAGTGCCTGCGGGAGACTTTGGAGCGGTTGCCAAGCTCTCCAATACGCATACAGGCGATACACTCTCCACCAGCAAAGATGCTTCACCGCTCGAGCCGATTAACTTCCCAGAGCCAACCTATACAGTGGCCGTCTTCCCCAAGAGTAAGGCCGACCTGGATAAGATGAGTAACGCCCTGGCAAGGGTCGTCGAAGAGGATCGCACCTTGCGCGTGACCCGCGATCCCGAAACCGCTGATGTCCTGCTCTCCGGCCTCGGCGAGTCGCATCTGCAAATCGTCATCGAGGGCATCAAACGCAAATACGGCGTTGACCTGGAGGCTCGCGAACCCCGTATCTCCTATCGTGAGACCATTCGCAAGAAGGCAAGAGCCAACGGTCGCCACAAGCGCCAGAGCGGCGGACACGGACAATTTGGCGATGTATGGCTGGAAATCGAGCCATTGCCTATGGATAGTCCAGAAACCTTCGTCTTTGAAGACAGGATTGTGGGCGGCGTTGTGCCTGGACAATTTATTCCAGGCGTCGAAAAGGGCGTGCGCGACTCGCTCAAGCGCGGCTTTATCTCGGGCAATCCGATGGTCTACGTCAAAGTGGCCCTGGTGGATGGTAAGTATCACCCGGTGGACTCCTCGGCGCAGTCGTTTGAAATCGCGGCCTCACTCGGCATGCAGGAAGCGGTACCGCTGGCCAGCCCGACCATCCTTGAACCGATCATGACCGTGACGATTACGGTTCCAGAGGCGAACATGGGCGATATCATGAGTGATATCAACACCAAGCGCGGGCGCGTCCTCGGCATGACACCTCTTGGCAACGGCATGCAGCAAATCACAGCCAACGTTCCACAGGCGGAGATGCTGCACTACGCGACTGATCTGCGCTCAATCACGCAGGGGCGCGGCTCTTTCAAGATGGAGTTCTACCAGTACGAAGAGGTGCCAGCGAATATCCAGCAGGAGATTATCGCCAGGTACAAGAAGTCGCAAGAGGCAGAAAAGTAACGCGAACGGCGGCTCGTTCGTATAACATATGTTCGACTTTTTTGTCGGACGTACATGCGGTGAAGTATGTCACCTGCTGCATCTGCGGGTAGGAAAGGCCAGTTCCTGATCGTTCTGGCTCGCCCGAACCGCGCTTTGCGAAAAAGGGGATATGCTCCACTCTCGAGTCGCCTCTCATTTTTACAGAGGCAGGCTTATTCACTTCCAGGTCATGCAATATGACCTGGAAGTGCCGCTTTTGGGAAAGGGGTAAATGCCTACGCCTTCTTATCACTCAGAAAGCTCTGGACGGTCGTGCCACAAACGGAACAGGTGCCTTTTAGAGCATGCCTGCCATTCTTCATGGTCACTTCTTTGGGATTCTTCATTTCGGTTTTCTTTTTGCACTTGACGCAATACGCTTCAGCCATATCTGGTTTCCTTTCAACTTGTCACAATGTTTTCTCGGCCACAACGGAAAGTCTTCTTGTACGAAATAGCCTTTCCGTCGAGCTTCTCTCCCCTTTACACGTGTGGCTTGCGTGGAGTGATACAGTGCGTATTCAAAAAACGCTATTTCACACTTTTCGTGGATTTTTTCGCTGTTCCGGTTGTTTATTCGTGATTTTTCCCGATTTCTTACTCGAAGATAGCTCGTTCCTCGCTCCAGGTATGCCATCTCTCCCTTTCCCTTTGCCCAGCACCATATTCGCTTCTGGCTCGTGTCCGTGAGCAACGAGCCATTGACGAGCTTGCTCATGCAAGTCACGTAGATTCTGGCTGCCAGCTATCATCATCCACATCGCATACTCAGGGTCCGCAGGGGTCCCCGGCCGCCATTGACCTGCGTCTATAAGAAAATTTTGCACCTGTTTTACGTCGCGAGTGCGTAGGACTGCATCTAATCGCTGCCGAAAGTCTGGATACTCTGTCATGTGCTATCACTCCATCTTTCCTATCCATGTAGCAAACGTCAAATTTAGTGTTGAGCCATCAGGCATTTTCGGTTCGCCGCAGGATGAGAGGTAAACTTTTCTGGAAAGTAAGATACAGGAGCGTACTCAGAACAGTCAAGAGGAAAATCAAAAAGACCAGTCTGAGAGACGTGAGTACTTGCAAGCCGTTATGAAGAAGTGGCGGCAGGTTCGTTACAAAATACAATGCCTTCGTATCCTGTGATGTAAATGTGATGAACGCGGGCCTGATGTGATTGCGCTGTGATTTTGCGATTCCATACTACTAGTGTCGGAACAAAGAGAGACTGTCTCTTACAGACAGAAATTATCCCTTCGTTCCATTGGAGTACGTTCAAACTATCTGTCATTAAGATAGCATACTGTTCTTTGTCGAGGAAAGTATTCATGGTGAATACTTCCTGAAAGGTTTGGTGTCATATGAACAGTCAAAGGAATGCCACATACTGGTTGAACTGGCTTATTGTTGGACTCGCGGGCGTGTGGACAATTGTGCATATCATCTGGAATCTCGCGGGTCAAAAAGCGGATGACTATTGGGGCATTGGCCTGCTCATCCTGTTTATCCTCGCGCTAATCCTGGCGTTCGTGCAATTCGCGCGAGAAAGGCATGAATTACGGGCTTCGCCTTCAGAGCGGTTCCCTGAACCTGCAATTTCCAGGTTCTTCTTCGGCTCGACAGGCTCGGCGGTATTATGGTTTGTCGTTCGTATGGATGTGGGGGCGCAGTGGTTGCTTGCCGGTTGGGAGAAAGTGACATCACCAGCCTGGGGCGCAAGTGGAAAGGCTCTCTCAGGATTCGTGGCAGGAGCGTTGGCAAAGACCTCGGGCGCGAATCCTTCGGTGCAGGGATGGTACGCCTGGTTTTTACAGCACATGGTACTGCCTAACGCGGGACTGTTCTCTTTCCTGGTGACCTGGGGTGAAGTTGCCGTAGGACTGGGTGTGTTACTCGGTGTCTTGACTGGAATCGCGGCTGGCTTCGGAGTGTTGATGAACCTGAACTACCTGCTGGCCGGTACAGTAAGCATCAACCCGGTTTTGGGTATGTTCGGTCTATTCCTGTGCTTCTCGTGGCGAGTTTGCGGCTGGATCGGCTTTGATCGATGGCTGCTCCCCACGCTTGGTTTGCCGTGGAAACCTGGCACGTGGTTCCGTCAGGAAGAAAAGATAGCGACATCATGAACCTGGATGCTGCTCTCTCGAATGGTACACAGAGAACCTCCCGCTGCTTCGGAGCAACGGGAGGTATCTTTCTTAATTCAACCTGCTCTTATCCGAACCTTCGGCCTTGTATTTTTTGCTCATGGCAAGCATCTGTCGAATGAAAGGTACCTCTTTGCGCAAAATATAAATTTCTTCCTCTAAACGCAGGGAAGTGATGTTGAGTTCGAGCAAGCCCTGTTTTTCTTCGTCTTCGATATCCAGAAAGTAGGCAACAAAGTGAGAAAGAGCAATAGGATCAGTTGGCAAATCCAATTGCATACCCTTTTTACCGGCCACTTCCAGCAGCATTTCCAGGTAGGATTGGAAAAGTTCTTTGACCTGTTTTGCGCAGGCTTCAAGCGTCTCGGGAATCTCGGGAAGATCTTCAAAGGTTTCTACCAGACCGGAAAGGTAGGGCTTTTCGCGATGCAGGCTGTGGATTTGAAAACGCTTCCCACCCCTGGCAATCAGATTCATACGTCCATCATCCAGGCGGACAAGCGCTTCGATCTCTGCCAGTGTGCCAACCGGAAATGGTTCCTCTTGCAGATGTTCGCTCTCCGGGCGCACTAATACCACCCCGAAAGGCTTTCCCTGGGTGTAACATTCATTAATCATCTGTCGATAGCGCGGCTCAAAGATATGCAATGGCAGGTCAGCGCCAGGGAAAAGTACCACATTTAACGGGAAAAGTGGCAGTTCGAAGCTCATCGTCTTGTTCCTCTCGTAATATCCGCCGCCTTCAGGTGTATACATCTTTCGTCATTCCTTCTATTCGACCATCACACGTTATTTTATCCTGTTAACACAATAAACATCTCTGTATAACTAGACGGCTCCAAAGTGCTACTCAGGTAGCCAGTTTTTCATCTACTGCCGTGTTTATAGCTTACGCGAGACGGGCGCGAGAAAGCAAGAACCAGGAACGGTTTAACAATCTATCGCGATGACCTCTCCACCACGTTCCGCCGACCTTTTAGCTGCTTCCATGACCGTAATATTGCGCCTTGACTCCTCGGGTGGAACTGCCAGAGGCTCGGCATTATGCAGGTGATTGGCTAGATTGCGATGGAAGGGATAAAAAGGGGATTCGGGCAGCATCAGGTGTTGCTCGTGAATAGCTCCTTGTATGTCGCGTGTATAGACATACAGTTCCGGCAGCGCCTCTGAAAGCGCAAGACGCTCCTCAATGAGATCACCTGACCAGCGCCGCGACTTCACCGTCTCGCGCCGCCAGTGACCGACAATCGCTCCCTGAGTACCCAGAATATACCATTTCGGCTTGACCGCCGCTGCGATGTCAGAATGCATAAATTCGGCTTCCTGCCCGTTGGCAAAACGCAGGTGGACCACCGAATGATCGGCATTGGTGACATCGTGCCAGACGCGCTTATGCTCCACACCGCGCACGCTCACGACCGGATCAGGAACTAGCTGCAAAATCCAATCCAGGTAGTGCGAACCCCAGTCATAGAAGACGCCGCCTGAAATAGGTTCGTGCGAATGCCAGTAGTCGCAGGGATGGGCATACCCGCCGATAAACGTTTCAATATGAAAAACATCACCGATAGTTTGCTGCTGCAATACGCGCTGGATAGCGAGAAAATCGGGGTCCCAACGGCGGCATTGATAGACTGTTAGAGCCAGATTGCTTGCTTGAGCAAGCTCAATCATCGCATCAGCTTCGGCTGTCGTCAGGCAAAAAGGCTTTTCTGAGACGACATGCTTTCCCGCTTGCAGCAACTGCATACTGATGGCAGCGTGTGTATTGGGCGGCGTGGAGACGAAAACAACTTCGATAGCCGGGTCTTCTACAACCTGTTGCAGATTGGTACAGGTATTGACGCCAGGAAAGGCCTGGCGCGCCTTTGCCAGACGCTCCTCGTTGCGGTCACATACCAGAGAAAACTCCAGCCCTGGAACTTCGCTAATTGCGCTGCCATGCTCGAAGCCAATTGCTCCATAGCCGATCATGGCAACCTTTTTAGGCTGCTCTAAGGTATCTACGCCCGAAACATAGTGAATGGCCCGGAAGAGCATCTGGCAAAAAACGGGATGAATCTGTGTTTGTACATCGCTACCTAATGCGGTACAGAACACGCGCCCGCGTCCATAGTTGCGGATATAGGCCAGTGTATAGGTTGCGTATCGCCAGGAAGCCTTCCATACGACCTCTGCATCAGGCGGGACAATATCAAGCAGGTACACCGCTTCAAGTACGGCGAAGGTAGGATCAACACGACGAGTAAGGTAATGATCCTGGTTAGCTACTCGGGCAATGATCTCAGTGCGCGGGGAACAGATGCCGTGAACCGGGCCGAGAACTTCTCCCAACACAGCACTCTCATGATACGCCTCTATCGCATCTCCAACACAAACCAGCCCGCCTCCGTTTTCGACGAAAGCTCGCAGTGACTCTTGCTTCTCCACGTCAAGCGGCCCAATATCACCATTTAAAATAACTACTTGCTCAGCAATAGTTGCGAACTGTCCCCGCCCACGCAAAAAATCCTGAGCGGGGACAGCCTGAAGGTCTTCAAACATGTATACTCCTCTTCACTATGCTATTCATGAACGCACACTATGGTAGTGCGCGTGTTCGTGTGAGTGATCGGGCCAGTGCTGATGCGTGTGGACATGCGGCTCGTCTGGCGGCGGCAACTCCTGCGGCGCATGGAAATGTGTGCCCTCTAGATGATGGGGATGGTCATGTCCGCGCCAGTGATGCTCAGGCTGGTAGTTAGCCACAAGCAGGCTCTGTCCGTGATGCCAGCGATCGCGGAAAATGTCATAATTTTTCTTGCTCCTGGTCGCCCGTTCCTCCTCGCTCAGGCTGTACCATTCACGGTGCGGATGCTTGATGAGCAGCTCGACGACCTGCGGTGTGGTTTGCACCCGGTAGCCGGAGGTCTTGAAGAAGAAACTATAGTGAATATCCATCAGGCGATAGAAGCGGAAGCGCTCATCGATCCAGCCCACTTCACTCAGCAGTGAGCGAGGAAAAGCCATGAGATAGCCTTCGATAGCATCTACATCCGGCCCTGGAGCCTCGCGAAATTCGCGCAAATCGTCCGTCACCAATCCAAACGGGCCAACCAGGCCAACTGCTGGATCGCTCAGGGCAGCAATAAGTGGCTCCCAGATATTGCCGTTGACCTGGATAGAGGTATCCATCAACACAATATAGTGGCCGCGACTGGCGCGCATGGTGGCATTGCGTCCGGCGGCAAAGCCCAGATTATGATCGGCAAACAATACCTGCAGGCCCACACGCTGCCCATCTGGCGTATACATTTCTTTGGTGCGCGCCAGTTGTTGCAGGTAAGGGAGTGTATCATCGGTCGAACCATTCTCGATGATGACAAGTTCGATTGCATGGCCGTAGGTATGAGTAAAAATGCTCTCGATACAGCGCTCCAGGTCTTCGCGGCTATTATGCGCCACCAGGTTCACGGAGAACTCATAGAGATCAGGCTCCGCCGAGTGGTCAGGCATATCCGTCGAGCGTGAAAGCACCGCAAACTCTTTATCCAGGCGGCGGGGGAAGACCAGCGTTCCACGCGCTGTATCGTTCAGCGCGTATCCTTGCTGAGCAAGTTCATCCCGTAATTGGTCAGCAGAAGTGAAATCATGCTGCTGGCGCAGGCTATCGCGCTCTTGCACTTTCTGAGCAATCCAGTTTGGTACGGCTGCCAGATAAGTTTGTGGATCACGCTTGCGCTCAGGCACGTCACTCTGGAGATATCCGGCGAGGTCAAAACCCAGGATGCGGTCAAAATCGAGCAAGAGGCGCACCCGCTCGGTAGGACTGCACTGCTCGTCCCGAAGCATTGCCCACACTACCGCCATAGCACGGGGAATATTCAGATCATACTCCACCTCGAACAAGAAACGGTTTTGCCAGACGTTGGGTGCGAGAGGTTGACCACTGAAAACATAGACCCTGTCCGACTGGAGATAGAGGCGGTAGGCACGTTCGCGCAGGCGATCAAGCGATGTTTGCGCGGCCTGAAGGGCGCGGAAGGTGAAATTCAGGCGGCTGCGATAGAGGGCGGTAGTATAAAAATAGCGAAGCGCGAGAGGGTCGTAACCGCGAGCTTCGATCTCTGTACAGGTGTAGTCGTTGCCCGTTGATTTCGCCATCTTCTGTCCATCGGCAAGCAGGTGCTGGGCATGCACCCAGTAGTTAGCAAAGGGCTGGCCAGTATATGCTTCGCTCTGCGCAATCTCATCCTCGTGATGCGGGAAAATGTTATCCACGCCACCCGTGTGAATATCGAAATGCTGCCCCAGATACTTCATCGACATGGCGCTGCACTCGATATGCCAGCCAGGGAAGCCACGCCCCCAGGGACTGTCCCAGGCCATCTCACGCTCTGGCTCGGCCACTTTCCACAGCGGAAAATCTTCTGGATTGCGCCTGTCCTCCACAACACCCTCGCGAATTCCTTCCTGCATATTTTCAAGCTGATTGCCGGAAAGCTTGCCATACTCGGGAAAACGCTTGATGTCAAAATAGACATTGCCGTTAACCTCGTAGGCAATATCTTTTTTCAGCAGGCCGGAGATAATCTCGATCATTTCCGGGATGTGATCTGTGGCCTTCGGAAAGACGGTTGCAGGCTCAATGTTCAACTTTCGCTCGTCATTGTGAAATGACTGGGTATAATAATCAGCAATCTCACGCGATGACTTTCTCTCCTTGCGCGCCTGGGCCAGAATTTTGTCTTCTCCCTGATCCAGTCGCTCCTGGCGCATATGTCCTACGTCCGTGATGTTTTTCACGTGCAGCACTTCGTAACCGCGATATTCGAAGGCGCGCCGCAGCCAATCCGCCATCGTAAAGGTACGTAAATTGCCAATATGAATATAGCGGTACACAGTGGGGCCGCAGGAATACATGCGAATCTTCCCTGGTTCAATGGGGATGATTTCTTCAACGCGGTGGGTTAAGGTATTGTAGATTCTCATGGTCGCTTCCCTGTCATTCGCACACTTACCCTGGGGTATCGGCAAGCCATCATTATCCATACGAACAAACTTTCAGCTTTTCTATGGTACGAAGATGTATCACCTCTTGTCAAGTTCATTTTCTTCTCGCTTACTGTTTTAAATAAAAAGGCATCCCTTTGCTACGCCAGCAAGCGGCTATATGATGTATACGATAAACCGTACAGTACGGATGATACACCATCATTAAGATGGCTCGAAAAGCAAAAACAGGGTAGTATCCGCTTATTCATACGCCAGCAGGATACTACCCTTTTTAACAGCACCCGTTGTGCTGTTGTTTATTGCGTCATTTCTTTGACAATGCGCTGTACGCGAGCGCCTTCTGCGCGGCCCTTCGTTTCCTTTGCGGCCAGAGGCATGACGCGCCGGAACTCTTTGCCATGCTGCTCAATCAAGGATGTGACAAGCGCCCGAATCTCGTCATCGCTCATCTGTGAGGCCGAGAGATAGCTTTGTAAGATCTCCATTTCGCGCTGTTCTTTCTCCGCGAGATCGTTACGGCCACCCTGTTTATACAGCGGTATCGCCTGGCTGCGCTTTTTGACTTCCTGCTCCAGCACCTTCAAGCAATCGGCCTCGGTAAGCGGCTGTCCATACTCGGGATTCTTGCGGTCTGTGCGCGCTACCTCAAGGTTATGAATAGCTCCCAGCGCCATCCGCAGCGTGTCCAGACGCAACTGGTCTCGCGCCCGCTGCGCATCCTGAATATCTTTACGCAATTGCTGCTCAATTGGAAATTCCTGCCTTGCCATGAAAACGCCCCTTTTTATAGAATACAATGAGTACGGCCATAGTATACTATGTTGGCTTCAAAAAATCATTAGTTGCCTGGCTGATTTTGCCTTGTTTACCCATTGACTTGATTCCCAAAAGTAGAGATGTCAACGTTTTACAGCCCATACAGAACAGAAAGGAAGGCTTACCATGAATCTCATGCAAGGTCGGCGGCTGGTACGACGTTACTGGTGGCAATTGATCCTACGCGGCATCCTCGCCATTGTATTTGGCTTCCTGATGTTTATCTGGCCACATATCGGATTGATTGTGTTACTGGCCTTATTCGGCGCGTGGGTCTTCGTTGATGGCCTGTTTGATATAGCGGCAGCGTTTGAAGAGAGACGAACACAGTCACGCTGGTGGATTTTGCTGCTTGAGGGTCTGACAGGCATCATCATCGGTATCTTAACTTTCGTCTGGCCGGGCATCACGGCCCTGGTGCTGCTCACGTTCATCGCGGTCTGGGCGATCATCACAGGCATCTTTGAAATTGTGGCGGCCATCTGGCTCAGTAGAGCAATTCGTGGGGAGTGGTGGCTGGCGCTGGCCGGAATCCTTTCCGTCATCTTCGGGCTGATTATGTTCTTTTCTCCGCGTTCTTTCGCACTTGCCATCGTCTGGCTCATCGCGGCCTACGCCATTATCTTTGGCATAGTGCTGCTTATACGCGCAATGATGATTCGTTCTCTCTTTGACTGGTGACAGGTCGGAATCAACAAGAGGAAGCAATTTGTAGCAGCTTGCTCTTTCTCGCCATATCTGGAAGAGGAAAAGCAGCTTGCCTATAGTATCCTTCTGCCTAGCAGGAGCTTTCCCCGCTTTACGATGGTCTCTTTGCCCACTTTTCCGGCATCGCCCAGCGTGGCGATTAACTCACGCAGAGCCTCTTCGCCTACCGGAATGCGCAGTCGGAGTACGAATTCTTTGCCTGTACCCAGCCCAAGTTTACGCTGCCAGAACGAGGCATGAATCAGGTCAAGCTGTTCGGCGACCTGCTCCAAAAGCGCTGCGACACTGCGCCGGAAATCGCTGTAGCGAGCAGGCCCCTTACTAAAGGCAAAGGTCACTTCCTGAGTTGGAACATCACTCGCCAGATCAGCCGTGAGCGATTCGCCAATTTGATAGACAAGATTGTAGGTGCCAAAGGAAGTGCGGGCGATATTCTCGATATGCGTGCCATATGAGCCGCCATAAATGCCCATGCGGTCGCGAACGGCATACTCCATGACATCGTAATGGATTGAACTCTGGAAAAGCAGCCAGGCTTCGTGTAACGGTCCCTGCCCTGGCTTGAAGCCGAGCGAAACAAGGTACTCGCGCCCATCGGCAACGCGCTTTGCCAGATCAGGGTCTTGAGGCAGTTCTTCTAGAAACACCTCTTCACCTGACCCCTGCATGCCTAACACGGATGCAGTTCCTACCCTTTGAGCAAAGCGGCAATAATCTCGCGCTAAGGCATCTCGCGCCTGTTGAGTATCTATATTGTTTGACAGCAGATTGAGGCGCTGCAATTTCTGGAGCGTTTCTTCCGCCTGCTGGTTGGCCTGTTGCCCTATCCATTCTCCCAGCAGCGTCTCCATCTCCTGAGCCTGCTGTCGCATGTCCCTATGCAAAGCCGCCACTGTCCGGGTAAACTCTTCTTCGGAAACCAATGGCTCCGCCTGATGCATCACGGTAAAGAGCAACTGCGGCACGTCTGCATTCAGCGCTCGATAGATGTCCATAACTCTTTCCTCTCATATATCTCTCGTCAGCTGACATTATATGCTATCCACAAAGAACAGAAAAAGTGTGGGAAAAGCGCGCAGAATAATGTCGCCTGCGTAATGTTACAATTTTTTTATGAGGGGAAAGAGCAAGGCAAAACACAAGGAGCGTACATTTACATGGGCAATTTTATTTTCGACCTCATGGAGTCCTACGATTACGAAAACCTCTATTTCTGCCAGGAGAAAACGCTCGGACTGAAAGCGATCATTGCCATCCACAATACCACGCTTGGCCCCGCCGCAGGTGGCATACGCATGTGGCCCTATGAGAGCGAGGAGCAGGCTATTCGAGATGTATTGCGGCTGGCGCGCGGTATGACGTACAAGTGCGCGGCGTGCGGCGTGTCCTACGGCGGCGGAAAATGTGTCGTGATCGGTGACCCGAAGCATGATAAAACAGAGGCCAGACTACGCGCACTGGCTCGTTTCATCGATCGCCTGAACGGTCTATTTATCACGGGCGTCGATGTTGGCACAAATCTGGACGATATGGTTATCATGCGCATGGAAACGCCCTACGTTGTCACGCTCCCCGAATCGTGGGGTGGCCCAGGAGATAGCTCAGAGGCGACCGCTTACGGAGTTGTCCAGGGTATGCGAGCGTGCTTGAAAGAAGTGTTCGGCAGTCCGAACCTGCAAGGCAGAAGCGTCGCCCTGCAAGGTGTAGGCGCTGTCGGACATCATGCCCTGCGCTATCTGACAGAGGCGGGGGCAAAGGTGATCGTCGCGGACATTGACGAGGAGAGAGCGAGGCAGTTCGCCAGCAGATACCGGGCAGAAGTTGCTTCACCGTCTGAGATTGAGCGCCTGGATGTTGATATCTACTGTCCTTGCGCGCTTGGCAGCGTCTTGAACGACGAGAGCATTCCAGAACTGCGCTGCAAAATTGTCTGCGGCTCGGCCAATAACCAGCTTGCTGAGGAACGACATGGGGATATGATACAGGCGCGGGGCATCCTGTACGCGCCTGATTTCATCGTGAACGCGGGCGGGCTGCTACTCGGATTGGACAGCCTTAATCCTGGTGGCTTCAATCGCAAGCGAGCGATGGAAAAGGTAGCAGCCCTTTATTCGGCGATGGAGAAAGTGATCGCCATTTCAAAAGAGCTTGGCATACCAACCTATCGCGCCGCCGATGTCGTGGCCGAACAGCGTATTGCCTCTGTCGGTCAGGCCAGAAAGCTGGCAATCACAGGTCAGTTACGCATGCGCTAGAGGGAGTGCAGCAAAGTGGAACGGGTATCCAGTGCGACGCCAGAAGTTGAACGTGCCCGCGAGCAGCCGAGAGTATGGGCCTTAGTCACCCTCTTTGTTGCTCCCGCCTTCATCTTTGCCAATATGTACAGCACCCAGGCCATTCTGCCTGTCCTCAGCAAAGTATTTCACGTTCCCGCCCCTACGGCAGGACTGACGGTCTCGGTGCTGGTACTGGCGGTGGCGATTGGCTCGCTTTTTTATGGGCCGCTTTCCGATCGTATCGGGCGCAAACCGGTGATGGTTGGTGTGAGCTTTCTGGTCATTCTTCCAACACTGCTGCTGGCCTTTGCGCCAAACTTCACCACACTGGTGATCCTGCGCGCCATCCAGGGTTTGCTCATGCCGGGGTTGACCAGCGTGGCGATTTCGTATGTGAACGAAGAGTTCTCGGGCAAAGGGCGCGGGCTGGCGATGGGCATCTATGTCAGCGGCCTGACGCTGGGCGGATTATTCGCCCGTGTAGGCAGCGCCGCGCTGACAGGCTTCTTTGACTGGCAGGTCGCGCTGCTTTCCTTTGCCCTGCCAACGCTGATCGCCGCCCTGATTATGTGGCGCTTCCTGCCTGATAGATATAGCCGCAAAGAACTCGATGGGCATGCGATGCGTCAAACGTTCTCCAGCTTTTTCCGCGATAGCACCTTTCTGCGACAGACGCTCCAGGATATGCGCATGCACCTGCGCAACCGGCGACTGGTCGGCGCGTTTATCATCGGTTTCACCAGTTTCTTCGGCTTCATCGGCATCTTCACCTACCTGCCGTTTTATTTGACAGGCCCCCACTTTCGCCTGCCTACAATAGCGCTCAGCCTGGTCTATCTGCTCTGGCTGACGGGCGTTGGCTCTCCCATCGCGGGCAGCATCGCGAGTCGCATTGGTTCGCGCAGGGCGATGGCTTTTAGTATGGGGCTGGTCGCCATCGGGCTGCTTATCACGCTTGTGCCTGTACTATGGATTGTGATGTTCGGGCTGAGCCTGGTGACACTCGGCATGTTTTCGACGGTTCCCGCCGCGAATCTCTACCTGGGAGAGCAGGCCACGCGAGCAAAAGGCACCGCTGCTTCACTCTACCTCTCGCTATACTATTTCGGTGGAAGCATCGGCGCGGTATTGCCAGGACTGGCGCTTATCTGGGCGGGGTGGCCCGGCGTGACGCTGCTCTGTCTGGGCATGGTTCTGGTTGCGCTTACTGCTGATGCCCTGTTGTGCCGGTAGCCATATTCTCTCAAGGTATCTTCCCTGTTCAGCTTATGTTTTCAACAAATGCTCCTGGAAGACGACTAAAAGTGTTTTTCGTGTTACTCAAGCTTAGACGCCGCGTTATAGTGGAATAGGGGGAAATATTCATCGCCGCCTCGCGGAGAAAGTTTATTGTTTATGAACAAGTACAGGCGCTTCATCACGTTCTCCGGTAAAGGAAAAAAGAGGGCAATTTCCGGTATCGTTGCCCTGCTCTCATTAACACTCATCATACTTCTTCTCACACAATTGACTGCTGGTCATGTGCAGCAGTGGTTAGGTCAATCGCCATCCTCGGCTCATGCATCTGATAATACACCAGGTTCAACTGCTCAGCTTGCACATGCTGACACCACCCCTGGCGCGACGAAGACTCCAACGGTCCCGCCCATCACTATTTCGGCATCCCAGGCTGATATCACTGTTGATTTTAGCAACCGGCAGAACAAAGCATACCCAATACCGTATCGTTTTCTGGGTGTTGGCGGCATTAACATAGGGCGAGTATTACCGGCCAATGGAAATGCAGTCCTCTCGGCCAACTTTCACCTGATGAAGCTGGGTGACTACGACGACATGGCGGAAATTTTCCCGGCTGCCGCCAGCCTGACCAATCCATCGCAGCAGAGCTGGGCAAAATTTGATAATCAAATGGCACTGGCCGCGCAGTTCAACCTGCAGCCTCTCATTTCGCTGGCATCTACCCCCACCTGGCTTGAACCACAAAACCAGACGCCCCGGCAAACCAATCCCTGCCTGACCTACAATCCACCTTTCGACGATCACTCAGTCAAACCAATGTACCTGGTAAACGGTCAGGATGTCGGGCCTCAGACCTGGGGAAAACTCGCGGCCATCGTGGTTGCGCATGTAGACGCCAAATTTCCTCAATTGCACGCCATGTATGAGATATGGAATCAACCCGACGGCGCGCAGTTTCTTTGTGAGCCATCCAATGACGCAAATGCCGACCTGGATAGAGTCTCGGCCTACCGCGCCATCTTCGCAGCCGCAGCACCCCTCATGAAACAGCAGGGCAGCAGAGATGGAGTGCAGGTTCAAATAGGAGGCCCAGGTCTGGTTTATGCTCTGAAAAATCACCTGACATGGTGGTTCCCCACGCTGCTAAACGACCCTGCTGTTTATCCCTATATGGATTTCATCACCTATCACCGCTACATGTCAAGTTCGAGCTTCAATGCTGGCAGCACCTCGCTGGTGGGCAATGAACAAGACCCCTATTTAGGAGTCGCAGCTCAATACGAGCAGATCGCTAAACTGGTGCATAGCGGTAAGCAGCCCAATGCCGCGAATACTCCCATTTATCTTGACGAGTACAGCATGACGCCCTGCTATCCGAACGTCTGTCGCAATCACCCTACCTATGCGCCACTAATGAATGCCCTTTTTATTGAAGACCTGCTGAATACCGTCAATGATACACACTCCTCTTACGGTGCGGCTCCGGCAGTTCCCGCTGGACTGGCATACTATACCTGGAACATCCCCCAGCAGAATCTATGTATGTTCGGTATATACGATCAGCAGTTGGACTGCGGACCGCAACAGGGCCAGGTACAGCCATATCCCACCTACTATGCCTACGACCTGTTCGGCGCGTCAAACTATCTCGATATGACGGATGGCGGCTATGTCGCCACGCCTCGCCTCGTAAAGCCTTCCGGTTTGTATGTCAGTGGGTTCTTCACGGCCTCGCGTGACAGCATCGCCATTGTTAACACCACCAGCTCATCGTACTCTACGCTGCATGTCTTCCTGCAAAATCCCGGCACATCCAGCACATCAGGCAGCGTCTATACCCTTAAATTCAGTATGGGCAATCCGGCCAATTCTATTGTCACCAGTTCGGTCACACTGGTGCCTGTATCGGGTGGCACAGGCTTTATGGCAACCATTACCGTTCCGGCATATACGACGGTGGGATTGTCGGTTGGCCTGAAATAGATCATGTTGTCCCGCCTCTTTACATACCTGCCTTCTGGCTCGTATGGTATGATAATTTCTGCGACCATATTGGTCTGAAGGCAGTACGAGAGGCGGGAACATGGCAACCTCACAATTTCGCGGCGAAGTGCGCGCCCCCGATTTTCCAGCAGGACTCGATTGGATCAACAGCGACCATCCCCTGCACATCAGCGAACTGAAAAGGCGCATCGTCATTCTGCACTTCTGGACACTGTGTTGAATCAATTGCATGCATGCGCTGGCGCAGTTGCGCGAGCTTGAGCAGGAATTTCCCGAAGAACTCACAGTCGTGAGCGTGCATTCGCCGAAGTTTGCGCGGGAAAAATATACTGATAGCGTGCGTGATGCGGTGCTGCGTTACGGTATAGAGCATCCGGTGGTCAACGACCGCTCTATGCGTTTATGGAAAGAATACGCGGTGCGCGCCTGGCCAACGCTGGTGTTCATCGACCCCGAAAACCGCGTTATTGGTCGGCACGAAGGCGAGATTCGGCCCGAGAGGGCGAAACAATTGCTGAGGGAGATGATAGCCGAATTTGATGCCCAGGGTTTGCTCGATCATCGCACGCTGCGTTTTTCGAGGGAAACTGCTCCCGAAGCGCTTATAGCTTTCCCTGGCAAAATTGCAATTGATGAGGCCGCTCAACGGCTTGCAGTGAGCGATTCCGGCCATCATCGCATGCTGATAATGGACCTCACGGGCAAAATTCAACAGGTGATCGGAACAGGTGAAGTTGGTAGTTGCGATGGCTCCTTTACAGAAGCGCGCTTTCAGAGGCCGCAAGGTCTCGCGCTGGTTGGAGACAGCTTATACGTGGCGGATACAGAGAATCACTTGATACGGCGCGTTCATCTGAAAACACAGCAAGTCGAGACCATCGCGGGAACAGGAGAGCAGGCTGGCATGGTTTCAACACCCCGGTCTGGCCCGGCACGAGAAGTCGCCTTAAGTTCGCCCTGGGATCTGGCTTGCCTGGGCAATCGCCTGTTTATTGCAATGGCGGGCACACACCAGCTTTATGTCTACTACCTTGACCGCGATATGATCGAGCCATTCGCGGGAACAGGCCACGAAGGTCTGGTAGATGGAGAAGGCAGTGAGGCATGGTTCGCACAGCCCAACGGCTTGAGCATCCAGAACGAACGTGTATTGTATGTGGCGGATAGCGAGACAAGCGCGGTTCGCGCAGTTTCGCTGCTTGGCAAGCCAATGGTGACAACCCTTGTCGGAACAGGTCTCTTCGATTTTGGGGATGTTGATGGCGTGGGCGACGAGGCGCTTTTGCAGCACGTGCAGGGAGTCTGCGTAGTTGATGCCCTGGTGTATCTCGCCGACACCTATAACAATAGGGTGAAGGTGTTGAATCCGCGCACACGCGAGGTTCGTTCCTTCACCGGAAGCGGGATAGCGGGTTTACAAGATGGCCCACCGGGAGTAGCGCAATTTAACGAGCCAGGAGGATTGGCGGCGGCACATGGTAAACTGTACGTAGCCGATACGAATAACAATGCAGTACGAGTGATTTCACTGGATACAGGCACTGTCTCGACATTACCTGTATCAATGCCATGAAGAAACGAGAAGAAAAACATGAAAGTAGGCGTTGGTCTACCTGGGACAATTCCAGGAGTGCAGGCAGAAACTATTTTAGAATGGGCAAAGAAAGCGGATGCCGGTCCATTTTCTAGTCTGGGCACCCTTGATCGCCTGGTCTACACGAATTTTGATGCGTTGATAACCCTGGCGGCTGTGGCTGCGGTGACGCAACATGTTCGTCTGGTGACAACGGTGTTGCTCGCTCCCTTACGCAATACGGCGCTCCTGGCAAAGGAAACCGCTAGCATCGACGCGCTCTCCAGCGGTCGCTTGACGCTCGGCCTCGGCGTTGGCGGGCGCGAGGATGACTTCCAGGCCGCCGGAGTACCTTTTCACCAGCGCGGCAAGATATTCGATGAGCAACTGGCAACCTTGAAGCGCCTCTGGGAAGGCCAGCCAATAAGCGATACCATTGGACGCTTTGGCCCAACTCCGGCCCAAAGCGGTGGCCCCGAAGTGCTGATCGGAGGCTATTCACCGGTAGCCATCGGGCGTGTAGGACGTTGGGGCAACGGCTATATCTCGGGCGGAGGAGGACCGCAGGCAGCCCGCCAGCAATTTGGCTTAGCGCGAGAAGCCTGGAAACAGGCCGGAAGAGAAGGCCAGCCCCGCCTGGTTGGATGCATGTATTACGCGCTTGGCCCCGACGCCTTGCAACGAGGAGGCGCATATATTCTTGACTACTATGCATTTATGGGACAACGAGCCGAGATGATAGCGAGTTCACTGCCGACTACGCTTGACGCTATCAAAAACGCACTTCAGACCTATCAGGAGATTGGAACTGACGAAGTAATTCTCTGGCCCTGCACGCCCGACCTCGAACAACTTGACGAGCTGGCAAATCTGGTCGAGTCATTTCAGGCATAAGAATTTCGTATCCGCAAAGGGGTTAGACTATTTATAAGCTCCTATTCTCCTTCAATTTATAAAGTGCCAGCGTATATCTAGAATTTGTCACTTTTTACAATTCTGACACGTTACTCATATGGGACTTAGCAAACAAATAAGCCGATTGCTTGTTTGTAATGTATTGTCTTTGTCTAAGCATGTTTTAGAAAGGACGCATACATGTTCGCGGGTTCTGTAAGAAGGGACAACCACATGAGAATAGCGCAGATTGCGCCGCCATGGCTTCCAATTCCCCCCAAAAACTACGGTGGCACAGAAAATGTGATTTATAACCTGGTGGAGGCCCAGGTAGCTTTAGGACACGATGTCACCTTATTTGCGCCGGGGGACGCGAAAACATCGGCCCGGCTTGTATCTTTTTTCCCCAAATCGCTCATCGAGGATGGGATTCCCTGGACGATGCACCTCAAAGCTTTCTATCACTTGCAGAAGGCTATCGAATATATCAAGGAACAGAGCTTTGATATTGTCCACACCCATCTCTCTTCGAGTTCTGATTTATATGTTTTTCCGCTAACGGCCGAACTCGCCACCCCCCATGTAACGACACTCCACAGTCGCTTTCCCTTTGATCGGGATGCGCGTGAGGGCAAGATCGGTGACGCGGACAAATACTATATGGACTGGGCACCAAAGGTGCCCATTATCGCCATCAGCGAGAGTTCTAAACGCCAGGAAAACTACCCGCTCAACTACGTTGGCGTGGTGCATAACGGCATCTCGATGAAGCTCTTCCCGCCGCCAACCGGTAAGCGTAAAGACTACTTTGCCTGGTTGGGCCGCTTTGTACCCGAAAAAGGCGCGCATCTCGCCATCGAGGCCGCCAGACGGGCCAAAGTACCGCTGGTTCTGGCAGGCATTGTCGATCGCTATACGAAGGACTCATTGGAATACTTCCAGCAGCGCATCAAACCAGAAATTGACAAAGGCGATATCACTTTCATTGGCCCTGTCGATATAAAACAGAAAGTCAAGCTGCTCAGCGAAGCGCGCGGTCTGCTCAACCCCATCGAATGGGAAGAGCCATTCGGTATGGTCATGATCGAGGCCATGTCGCAGGGATGTCCAGTTATCTCGTTTGCGCATGGAGCGGCCACAGAGCTGATTCAGGATAGAAAGACCGGCTTCCTGGTCAACAACCTCGACGAAATGGTTGCGCGCATTCCAGAAGTCGATACGCTTGACCAGCAATATATGCGCCAATATGTCGAGAAGCACTTCTCAGCGCGAGCGATGGCTGAAAAGTATCTCGCCTGCTACCAGCGCGTCATCGATTTGACAATGGCTAAAACGGCTGTATATCCACTTGCGCGCCGCGTGCTGAAAGAGGTTACACGCATGTAAACAGCTTGCTCCAGTCCACATGGGACTGGAAGGAAGGGCGCGAGGGTTGCAACCCTCGCGCCCTGTGCTGGTGAATCCACCCTCTTGTTCCTTTCCGGGGAATCACCAGCCTATTTCCCTTGTAGCCGAAATAAAACTCATGTATAATTATCTACAAGGGGTGAAGTCTAAGAGGAATACCCCGAGGATGTGAAAGGATATCCCATGACCATTGACGAACTTGTGAGTGAGCTTCGCGAACGCAACGTGCGCATGTATGACGAAGGCAATGCTTTCCGGCTGAATGCGCCAAAGGGCGTACTCACTCCGCAATTATTAGAGTTGATCGCGTCCTATTCGCCTGATCTGCTCTACTTATTGCGCATTGGCGATGTGCGCGTCTGCCCAGATCGCTGGGAACATCGTCCCCATTGGCGTTATTCGGCTGCTGCACAGCGTTTCGTCTGCTGCGCTTGCAGGCAGGAAATCGTCGCCTGACAAACCGGGTCTCAAATACAGCAAGGTAAACAATGTCGTTCTTCCTCTGTCCCATGTAGTACCAGTACAGTGCCGTAATCTAGACATATATCCTATAATGCTAAGAGTAAGGGACTCATCGAACCCAGGCATGATTCTATGTGCCTGGGTATCCTTTTGGAACACTACTACAGAGGAAGGCCAGTTATGAAAAAGCGTGTTGAACGACTGCGTGGAATGTATGACGTGCTACCGGATATCTACCTGCACCAGCACGAAGTCATCCATCAACTACAGGCTTTTTTGACGCTGGCTGGCTATAGTCCTGTAGATACGCCTATCCTGGAACGCGGCGACCTCTATCTCGCCAGCTTCGGGCAGGAACTCTGGCAAAACCTGTACACTTTTCGCCTGCACCAGCGCGATCTTTGCCTGCGCCCAGAATACACCGCTTCGATCTGCCGCCTGCTGCTCGACCACTACCAGCAGGCACCTCTGCCACTGCGCTTCCAATATGCCGGGCCAGTCTTTCGCTATGAAGCGCCGGGACGCGGGCGCTATCGCCAGCACACACAGTTAGGCATAGAGCTATTCGGCGGAAACGGCATTGCGCCGGACGCAGAAATCCTGCAACTGGCATGCGAGGCCTTGCATACCCTCGGTATCTCCACATACCGGCTTGAGCTTGGGCATATTGGAGTAGCAAGCCGCTTTATTTCAAGTTTACAGCTTGATGAGCAGGCGGCGCGCCTCCTGCTCAGCCTGATGGAACAAATCAGCCGTTCAGAAGAAGGCGAGCAACTGGCACGAGAGCGCATTGAGTCGCTATACCCCTCCGAGAACGATGCGCTGGCTCGCTTCACGAATGGAGAATCGGCAAATACAGCCTTCCTTGCGCAATTGCTGAGCGGAATAAGCGTTTTCGATGCTCAGACAGCGAATCGACAGGAGATCATTGAGCGTTTCCTGTGGAAATTGGGGCGTAATGAACAACGACAGCAAATGATGCGCGCCCTGGAATTTCTTCGTGAGTTACATGGCATCTCCGGTTCGCCGCCAGGAGCATTTGAAGCGTTGCGCGATTTGCTGGCTCGTTATAAGCTAGATGACGGGCCAGTCCTGGAGCTAGAACGCCTGCTGGCTCTGTTGGAACAAAGCAATGTTCCCTCTTCGCAGATTTTGCTCAATCTCGCTCTGGGGCGCGGCGTCAGTTACTATACAGGGCTGGTCTTCGAGATTCACGCCCTGGATGGTTACGATACGCAACTTTGCGGCGGCGGGCGTTACGACTCTTTGATGAGGGCGGTTGGAAGTTCCCGCGATATGAAAGCATGCGGCTTCGCCTTTGGTATTGAGCGCTTGCTCCCACTCATTCCTGGCAATTTGCCGGAACCGCAGCCAGCAACGGCGCTTGTGATTCCCGTCCATAACAACGACTTTCCTTATGCGCTTGAAATAGGGCGAGCGTTACGCCAGCAAGGAGTACGCACCGAGGTTGATGTGAATGGACATGGTGTTGGGGCGGGTCTCAAGTACGCGGCGAAGCAATCGATCCGGTTTGCTTTTATTGTGGGAGAAAGTGAACGACAGGCAAACGTTGTCACCATGCGCAATCTCACAACAGGAAAAGAACAGCGTTTAACGCTAAACGAGCTTGGCAGCAGCATACTAGAGAGGGAGAACGCGCGATGAAGACTGGAAAAAACTTACGGCTGGCCCTGCCCGGCAAAGGCGCGCTGGAAACGGCGACGCTCTCCTTTCTCGCCGAGTGCGGCATGAAAGTCAATCGCAATAACCCGCGCCAGTACCTTGCAACCATGAGCAGCCTGCCAGGAGTGGAAGTAGTCTTCCAGCGCGCCGCAGACATCCCTTTGCTGGTGCAGGATGGAGACGCGGCGCTCGGCATTACCGGCTTCGACATCCTGGCGGAACACCGGGGATATGGGGAAGAGGAGCGCGACGAGGATGAAGATGGCGAGGAAATTCTTGTCCTGGTGCGCGACCTGGGCTATGGTGGCTGCCGATTGGTGGTAGCCGTGCCGGAAACCTGGATCGATGTCAATTCCTGCGCCGACCTGTGGCACCTTTCAGGGTACTATCGGACACATAAGGGACAGAGTTTGCGCATTGCTACCAAATATCCGCGCCTGGTTGGTCAATTCCTGCGCAGGCATGGCATCACCCATTGCAAGATTATTTCGCCGCATGGCGCATTGGAAGCCGCCCCATTGACCGATATTGCAGACCTGATCGTTGATCTAACCGAGACAGGAACAACATTACGCGAAAATCACCTGAAGCTGCTCGACGATGGAACGGTGCTGCGTTCACAGGCCTGCCTGATTGCCAATGCGCAACTCTTGCAACAGGACGAGCAGGCGCTTCATCTGGTTTCAATTATGCTCGAACTGATCGAGGCTCGTATGCAGGCGCGCAATCGCTCGCTGCTTACGGCGCACATTCAGGCTGAGAATCCAGAGACCATTCACCGTGTCTGTGCGAGACTGAATGAGAGCATGCTTTCACCGGCCCTTGAATTTCGTTCTGGTATTTCAGAGCAGGCAAGCAGTATGGGGGCAAACTGGTATACAATATCAGGAGTGGTAAACGTCAAAGACTCTGCCGCCCATTTGCTGGAAACCATCGCGACGCTGCGTAGAGCTGGCGCGGTTCACATTCACGTCACTCCACTTACCTACAGTTTTTTCGATGAATCTATCAGTGTGCGTACACTACGCGAACGGTTGAAGAGAAAAGCTTGAACACTCTGGTTATTTTTGATCTAGACGGCGTCATCACCAGCGAAGAGGCCTATTGGGACGCGGCAGGTCTCACCCTGCACGAACTGCTCTACAGCCCTCGTTACTGGAACCTGAACGGCAGCCAGAACTATGTCCCGGCGCAAACGGCTCTCTTGAGCCGTCAAATCAGCCGCGCCACGCTTCCACTAGCCCAGATTCTCGCCTTCAAAGCGCGCGCAGTCAACTCCAACTGGGATACCTGCTACTGCGCGGTCTGCCTGCACCTCATCTCCCTGCTTGCAAATCTGTTGCAAGAGGATGATATTTTGCGCGATAAGTTGCAACCGCTACACCCCTGGGATATGCAGTGGATAGCCCGTTTTCGAGAGGCATTAGCACAGCATAGGCCAGCAGAATCATCCCAAATTGATGTGGAGAGCATTCTGCACGATCCGACTTTAGCAGGTGTCGTGGGTTTAGACCTGATTAACCGCTTTGACGCCTACGCAAGTAAGGTTCTCGGCTTCCCTATCGACAATGCCTTTTCGCGCTACAGCCCTTTCTGGGAGTTCTGTCGGCAGATTTTCCAGGAATGGTATCTGGGTGATGAACTGTACACCAAGACCTACGGACATGCTCCGGCACAAACAGGCAAACCTGGCTGCATTTATTTCGAACGACCCCTATTGCCTATTGAAGACATTCGCGTCACCTTGCAGACGCTTAGAGAACAGGGCTATACACCTGGATTCGCGACAGGCCGCGTCTACCAGGAAGCAGCCTATCCGCTCAAAATGTACAACTTACTGGCCTGCTTCGATGAACAGCATATCTCAACTTATGATGCTGTTGAACGTGCCGAGGCGCGTTTGCGGACAAAAGGCGATGCAACCTTGTTGAGCAAACCGCACCCGTTCCCATTTCTTTTTGCGCTTCGGCGAGATGAAAAATACGCGCTTGTCTCAAAAACAATTGCCCCGCCTTTCATTGTCGTCGGCGATTCAACCAGCGACATTCTCGGCGGAAAAGCGGCAGGCGCGTTGACCATTGCCGTCCTTACTGGAGTACGTACCAGCGAAGCACGCACATTGCTTGAGCAAAGCAAGCCCGATTTTATGATCGAGGACATGACAAAACTACCGGACTTACTGAAAGAGACCGATAGTCTTGAGACCATCCAGCGTATGCAGTTTACGCGCAAAGAAGCGGCGGAACGCTTGCTGCGGCTCTGGTTCCAACGGCACATGCAGTTGGAAATTGACCGTGTGACGCTCACACCAAAGCCTACTTCGCTCAACTCGTTCAATGGCGTCTATCAGAGCAATGGCGCGGAGTACTTTTTCAAGACGCATGTCGAGGAACAGGGCATCCTGGAAGAATACTATCACGCCGAACTGCTGCAACAGGCAGGCTACAATATCGTCCGTCCCTTGCGCTTGCTTCAGCAAAAAGAGCAGCAGATGGTCGTCTATCCTGTGGTGAAGTGGCCCGTCATGTTCGACCTGATGCGCAAAGCAGAAAAAGGCGAAGGGGTAGCTGGTGATATGCTCGTTGAGGCAGAACAACACGCCTGCGCTCGTTTGCTCGATATCTACCAATCCACCTTCGCACAACGCATAGCAGAGGAACACGCTCAGGCCCCCATTCACCAGTTGTTCTGGCATCGCCTGACGGGCGGGCGTCTGGACAGCTTTTATCGCGGGAAAAGTTTAGTCCTGCCATCTCATAAAAGTAGCATATCGTTTGAGGAACTCTGTCATCTAAATTGGGTCATCAATGGAGTTAAACAGCAGCACACATTGGGCGAACTTATCGAGCAAGCAATATCCATACTGCGACCAGATGTGTCTGCATTGACCATCATCGGACATGGTGACGCGCACTTTGGGAATGTCTTTCTGGAACACGAGCGTGATTATCTGTACTTTGATCCGGCCTTTGCTGGCAGGCATATTCCTTTGCTGGATATCATCAAGCCGTTGTATCACAATGTCTTCGCGACCTGGATGTATTTTCCACGTGAGGTCGCACATGACCTGCAACTTTCGATTAAAAAAGATGGTTCAAGGCTTTTTATTGAGCATGACTACCAGCTTACGCCAGTGCGCCGGGGCATCTTAGAGAGCAAAATTCACCATTTACTTACGCCGTTGATTGAGATATTGCGCAAGCGTGAAGCTTTGCCGGACAATTGGGAACGCTATGTGCAACTGGCCTTGATGTGCTGTCCTTTGCTTACGGTTAATCTGATGGATGGCGAACGTTTTCCAACCGTTATTAGCTGGTTAGGGCTGGCGCATGCAGTGCAGATGGGCAATAGTGGCATTTCGGCATGGAGGGACGAACGATGATCGCGATTATTGATTATGGCGCGGGCAATATCCGCAGCATCGCTAAAGCATTGGAATACCTGGGAGCGCAGGTGACAGTCACAGATGACCCGCGAGTAGTACAGCAGGCCCGGGCAATTGTGCTGCCGGGCGTGGGTTCGGGCGGCGCAGCAATGAAACGCATGGTAGAACGTGGACTGGACGACGCGATTCGCGAGGCAACTGAGCAGGGCAAGCCGTTTTTGGGTATCTGCCTCGGTATGCAGTTGCTCGCCGATCATCATGCCGAGGGAGAGGTTGACGGGCTGAAGCTGTTTCGGGGCGAGGTGCGGCGTATTCCTCATGGGCCAAAGATTCCGCATATGGGCTGGAACCAGGTGTTGCCACGCCATCCTCACTTGCCAATTTTTGAAGGTATTCCACCGGAAGCCTACTTTTACTTTGCTCATTCGTATTATGTAGAGCCGCAAGATTCACAAGGCGTGGCGGCTGTTACGGATTACGGTTCGCCCTATTGCAGCGTTATCGTCACCGAAAGGGTCTGGGGTACGCAATTTCATCCGGAGAAAAGCGGCAAGGTCGGGTTGCAACTGTTGAGCAATTTTATCAAGTGGGTGCAAGCATGATCGTTTTGCCAGCTATCGATATTCGTAATGGTCAATGCGTTCGCCTGCGCCAGGGAGATTTCGCGCAGGCCACCGTCTATGATGCGAACCCGGTTCAGGTTGCGCAACGCTGGCAAGAGGCAGGCACAAGCTGGCTGCACATTGTTGATCTAGACGGAGCTATTGCAGGTCAGCCTGTGAATGTTGACCTGATTGCAAAGATACGAAAGAGCGTTTCTCTGCATATTGAACTCGGCGGAGGTCTGCGTTCGATTGCGCATATCGAGCAAATAGTAAGTTTAGGAGTTGACCGCGTAGTGTTGGGAACAGTTGCTTTGACAGATAGAGCGTTGCTAATCGAGGCGTTGGAACGTTGGAAGGAGCGGATTGCGGTCGGGCTTGATGCGCGGAATGGACAGGTTGCGATTGCAGGTTGGCGAGAAACTTCGCAGGTACAGGCAACTGAACTAGCGAGAGAGCTAAGCGAGTCAGGTGTACAACGCTTCATTTATACCGATATTGGGCGCGATGGAATGCTGCAAGGTCCCAATTTAGAGGCGTTACAAGCGATGCAGCAGGCAACCACAAGCGCGCTAATCGCTTCAGGTGGCATTCACTGCCTGGATGACCTGCGAGCGTTGGCGGATATGGGTATCGAAGGAGCAATTGTGGGCAAGGCGCTGTATACAGGGCATATTAACCTGGCCGAGGCCATTCGCGAGATTGAGAGATAAATAATGTTAGCGAAACGAATCATTCCCTGCCTGGATGTCACCGCCGGGCGCGTGGTCAAAGGCGTCAACTTCCTCAACTTGCGGGATGCTGGCGACCCGGTTGAACTGGCGGCCTTTTACAACCAGGAGGGAGCAGACGAACTGGTCTTCCTCGATATCACCGCTTCCTATGAAAATCGCGCCACTATGCTAGATGTGGTACACCGCACCGCAGAACAGGTTTTCATTCCTGTAACGGTCGGCGGAGGCATTCGCACCGTAGAAGATATTCGGGCCACATTGGGAGCAGGAGCGGACAAGACCTCGTTGAATACGGCGGCGGTTCAAAATCCCGATGTTTTGCGCGCAGGTGCGGAACAATTTGGCGCACAGTGCATCATCCTCGCGATTGATGCTCGCGCCAATTCGGAGATGCCGAGTGGCTACGAAGTATATATTCACGGCGGGCGCACTCCTACGGGCATGGACGCGTTGGAATGGGCGCGGCGCGGTGTCTCGCTTGGCGCAGGAGAAATTTTGCTGACCAGCATGGATCGCGACGGTACGCAGCGCGGCTATGACCTGATCTTGACGAAAAAGATTTCAGAGGCAGTCACAGTACCTGTAATCGCTTCGGGTGGAGTAGGCAATCTGGAACATCTCTACGAAGGTCTGTCAGAGGGCAAGGCTGATGCGGTGCTGGCGGCATCAATCTTCCACTTCGGCCAGTATCGCATCCGTGAAGCCAAACAGTTTTTGCAAGCAAAGGGGGTACCGGTTCGACATGTTGAAATTTGACCGCGAAGGGCTACTTCCCGCCATTATCGTGGATGACGCCACAGGCGAAGTCCTCATGCTCGCCTTCATGAACGAGCGGGCATTTCAGTTAACACGCGAAACAGGGTTTACCCACTTTTATAGCCGTTCGCGTCAGAAATTGTGGCGCAAAGGCGAGGAATCAGGCCATACGCAAGAAGTGCGTGGCATCTACGTCAATTGTGAAGAAAATAGCCTGCTCATCCGCGTGGTACAGCATGGCGATGCGGCCTGTCACACAGGCTATCGCAGTTGCTACTATCGACAGCTCTTGCCCGACAACGGCTACGAAATCATTGCTGAGCGCGTCTTTGACCCGGAAAAGGTGTATTATTCTTCGGGTGATACGGTTCCTGTAGGGATGCAATTCATTGCGTCCACCAACACAGAATTAACGCCCAATGAATCAACATCCCAGGCAGGACGTGATTCATCACGTCCCTACAATGATGTTCCTACACCACAGGCAGGACGTGATGAATCACGTCCCTACACCTCGATTGAACAATTTGAGGCCCCTTTAGAAACGATGATGCGGCAGCTTTATGGCGTCTACCTGTACTTGCGTGACCATGATTTGAGCGAGGAATCAAATACCTCGCGCCTGTTGCAAGAGCGCAGCCCGGCCTATCTGGCGGCGCGGCTGGCGGATGAACTGCAAGAACTGGCGGATGTGCAGAACGGGACGCATGTTCACAGCGACAGGCAATTTGATACCGCGCTTGAGGGAAGCCAGGTTGGATACTGGCTAATGCTGCTGGCCGCCATCTATTCGCTCAAATACGCGGATTTTCACCCGCATGTTTCGCTTTTGCAGGGGTTTGCTGAACATTACAGCATGGAAAAATCCATCGAGCAGCGAGAGGAATGCTTGCAACTGGTAACAACGTATGATCCCTCTCGCATTCCACAGGGATTGGCGATTGGTTTTGCTTTGATAGGCTGGGCCTGCGCAGAGGCAGGCATCAGTCCATTGGCTCCGGCGGAATACGACCTGGAGCAGATGCGCCGGAAAGGGTTGGTAAAGTAACAGGATGATTCATTTCTACGAACTGACAACACTGAATGCGAAGCAGCGAGCGCGTCTTTTGCGTCGCGCCGAGCTACAGATTGACGAACTCATCGAACGGGTACGTCCGATTGTGCAGGCTGTCCGTGAAAACGGAGATGCCGCGCTGGTTGATTTCACGGCTCGTTTCGACCTCGTTTCGCTTGCTCCTGAACAGTTGCGCGTGAGCCGGGAAGAAATCGAGCAGGCACATAAGGCGCTTGACCGGGCTGTATATAAGGCTATTCAACACGCTATTCAAAATGTGCGTACTTTCCATGAGAGGCAGATGCCCCATGACCAGTGGTTTACTGAGGTTGCTCCCGGCGTACTGGCTGGCGAAAAGATTACTCCGATTACGTCGGTTGGCCTGTACGTACCGCGTGGCAAAGGCGCGTTTCCCTCGGTGATGTACATGCTCGCTACACCTGCCAGTATCGCAGGTGTGCCGCGTATTGTAGTTTGTACACCGCCAGGATCGGATGGATCTGTTGATCCCGCCTCACTGGTGGCGGCTGACCTGTGCGGAGTGCATGAAATTTATCGCATCGGGGGAGCGCAGGCTATCGCCGCCCTCGCCTATGGTACGCAAACCATCCAGCGCGTGCATAAAATCACGGGTCCCGGCAGCGGCTATGTCGCCGCCGCCAAACGCCTGCTTTACGGTACGGTTGACGTTGGTTTGCCAGCAGGCCCCAGCGAATCAATCACACTCGCTGATGAGAGCGCAGATGCCGAACTGCTGGCCCGCGATCTGCTGATCGAGGCCGAACATGGCCCTGATTCATCCAGCCTGTTAGTAACGGATAGCCGCGAATTAGCGCAGGCAGTTATTTCAGCCATGCCGAAAAAAATCGCGGCCCTACCCGATTGGCGGCAGGAATTTGTGCGGGCTGTCTACGAATCGCCGCAGGGAACGGGCGGTATCGTCGTGGCAGGCGATATGCAGGAAGCGGTGAATTTCGTCAACGAATACGCGCCCGAACACCTGGAAGTGCAGGTGCGCGAGCCGTTCGCCCTGCTTCCTCACCTCAAGAACGCTGGAGAAATCTTGATTGGCCCTTACACGCCATTCTGTACCGGAAACTACTGTGTCGGCACAAACGCGGTACTGCCAACGGGCGGCTTCGCGCACACTTTCTCCTGCACGTCGGTCTACGACTTCCTCAAGCGCACAGGCATCGCCTATGTGACAAAGGAAGGCTATGACTCGATCAGCCAGACAACGCGCACGCTGGCCGATTTTGAAGGCTTCCCGGCCCATGCCAACGCCGTGACAGACCGCTTTTCATAGGCGTTAGAGTGTAAGCTGTTGCAGGTAGTCCAGCGACCGCTTCGCGCTCTCCAACGATGGCAATGTCGGGGCGTCATGTTCAACGATGCCCCACAGTCCGCGTTCCTGGGCAATGGAGCAGAGCGCACGCATATCCAGAACGCCGGAGCCTACCTCGGTCATGCCGCGCTCCGGCGTCATATCTTTGAGATGCAGGATAAAGACGCGATCAAGATGCTGGCGTAGAAAATCTACAGGGTCAACTCCCGCGTAGGCCGCCCAATATACATCAAGTTCAAGCTTTACTAAGGCAGAGTCAGTCAACTGCAAAAGTTCATCAATCCAGTAGCGGCCATTTTCCTGTTTAAACTCGAAGTCGTGGTTATGATAGCCAAAGGCAATGCCGCGCTCTCGACAATGCTGCCCTATCGCGTTCAATTGGGGAGCAAGAGTCTGAATACTCTCAAACGCGCGTAATTGAGGCGGCAACGATGGCAAAACCAGGTTGGGGCAGGAAATAGCAAGGCAATAATCAATGCTCTTATCGAGCGCATCTCCCTCTAAGGCATTCAATCCCACATGTGTAGCAGCCGCCTTTAAACCTGTCTCAGCCAGCAGACTTGCCATCTGCTGTGCTGAAAGGTCTCCATATCCCGCAAACTCCACCGCCGTATAGCCCATCTGTGCAACCTTCCGCAGCGTTCCCACAAAATCGCGCTTCGTCTCGTCGCGCACGGTATATAACTCCAAAGCAATCTTCAGGCTGTTCATTGATGCTCCTTGTTTGTATCTTACGACTATAAGAAAGACATCATTACCATTACCTGAATCTATCACTACGTCTGCTCTTTCAGCAAGTGAGCAGTTTACAAGTATACCCTCAAATACAGTACAATAGAAAGTAGAGGCGTGGTTTTGTCAGAAGGCAAAGAAAGAGAGTGTAGCTTGACGTCCCTGAAGAAAACCTCAGTTGGTGTTATCGGTTGCGGCCATATCAGTACGGTCTATTTCAATACGTTACGCCAGTTCGATATCTTGCAGGTCGTGGCCTGCGCAGACCTGGATATAAAGCGGGCACAGGGCCAGGCGCAAAAATTCGATATTCCTCGAGCATGCAGCGTTGAAGAACTATTGGCCGATCCTTCAATTGAAATCGTGGTGAACCTGACGGTACCAAACGCGCATGCTGAAGTCGCGATGGCCGTTTTAGAGGCAGACAAAGCAGTTTACGGTGAAAAGCCCCTGGCAACGAAACGCGAGCAGGGCAAAGCCATTCTGGAACTGGCCGCGCAAAAAGGCTTGCGAGTCGGAAATGCTCCAGACACCTTTCTGGGCGGCGGCTTACAGACCTGCCTGCAACTGATTAATGATGGAGAGATTGGGAAACCGATTGCTGCTACTGCCTTCATCCTCAATCACGGCATGGAACACTGGCATCCTGATCCCTATTTTTTCTACCAGCCGGGCGCAGGCCCTCTCTTCGATGTCGGCCCCTACTACCTGACAACATTAGTCACGATGATGGGGCCAGTTCGCCGCGTTTCGGGAACAGCCAGCACCACCTTTCCAGAGCGAATTGTCACCAGCGAACCGAAATATGGCACAAAGATTCCGGTCAATACTCCAACGCACATCGCCGGACTGCTGGACTTTGCAAATGGCGCAGTTGCCACAATTCTCACCAGCTTCGATGTCTGGCATCACCGCCTGCCTTTCATCGAAATCTACGGCACCGAAGGCACACTCAGCACGCCTGACCCCAACCGCTTTGATGGCCCGGTCTACTTACGCAAGGCACGTGATACGGAATGGCGAGAGATACCGCTGACACATGGGTATCTTACCAACATGCGCGGGCTTGGTGTCGTCGATATGGCTTATGCAATGCGCACAGGTCGCCCTCATCGAGCGAACGGCGAAATGGCCTATCACGTCCTGGACATCATCGAGTCGATTATGCAATCCTCGGAAGAAGGGCGACATATCGAACTGAGCAGTAGCTGCACTCGCCCGGCACCGCTCGCTCCTGGTAATTCACCATGGGAAGCAGATACAATCCTCATCGAGGAGCAGGAGAGCCAATCAACCGAACAAACAAATCAGCCATGATGTATATAAAAGGATATATCGTATGAGCAAAAGAATCGCCTGGGGTATACTTGGAACTGGCCTGATTGCTAACGTCTTCGCGAAGGGCGTCCGCGAATCGAAGACAGGTATGCTAACGGCTGTTGCCAGTCGCAACCAGGAGACCGCGAACCAGTTCGGTGAAAAATGGAATATTCCTCGTCGTTATAACAGCTACGAAGCGCTGATTGCCGATGAGAGCGTGCAGGCAGTTTACATTGCAACGCCACACTCCATGCATGCCAAATGGACTATTCAAGCGGCCAGAGCAGGAAAACACATTCTTTGTGAAAAACCCATTGCTATCAATGCCAGGCAGGCTGAGGCGATCATAGAAGCGGCACGGCAGCATGACGTGTTCCTGATGGAAGCCTTTATGTATCGCTGTCATCCCCAAACTACCAAACTTATCCAGCTTATTCGCGACAAAGCGATAGGTGAGGTGCGTTTAATCCAGGCCACATTCAGCTTCTATGCTCAAGTTTCCCCTCAGCATCGCCTGCTCAATAACGCGCTTGGCGGCGGTGGCATTCTCGATGTGGGCGGTTATTGCACGTCTATTGCTCGCCTTATAGCGGGAGCGGCGCTACATAAAAATGTGGCTGAACCGTTACAGGTGCAGGGGGCAGGACACATCGACGAGCAAAGTCGCGTGGACGAGTATGCATCGGCGCTGCTCACCTTTCCAGACGACATACTCGCGCAACTCTTTGCGGGTGTGCAAGCCTATGGAGAAAACGTGGTGCGCATTTTCGGAACCGAAGGCTCGCTCTACATCCCCAATCCCTGGACACCCGGCTATGAAGGAAGGAACGCCAGCATTGTCATCACCCGCGACGAAGGCAAACAGGTTGAAGAAATTATGCTTGAAGCGACCACCAACCTCTACGCCATTGAGGCCGATACCGTCGCCGAATACCTTGAAGCGCGGCAGGCTCCCTTTGTAACCTGGCAAGACACGCTTGGCAATATGCAGACCCTTGATCGCTGGAGAAACGCCATCGGGTTAGTGTATGACGATGAGCAAGCAGAATCATCTCAATAAAACTTTCATACCCTATTTGTTCTCCTTTTTGCTCTTGACAGGTGAGTGAATACTCACTATACTCTTCTAAAGAAGTGAGTATTCACTCACCTGGTTTGAAATGCCAGGCTCTGAAAAAGCCCTCTTCGTCTGTCATCCTGGGACAGAAGTGTAATGGCAAGTCATGAAAGGAGAACATGTTATATGGCGGGTACAGTCCAAAATAGTATTGTCATCGAGCGTCCAATTGAAGAGGTTTTCGATTTTGTCACTGATCCCACAACTACATCACTATGGCAGCCCAATCTTGCCCAGTCGGAGATAATCACTCCTGGCCCTATGCAAGTGGGAACGGCGATTCGTGAAGTGCGGCGCATTGGCAAAGCAGAAAAGTCGGCGGTGTGGGAAGTGACCGAATATGAACCGCCACATAAACGAGCATATGTCTATACACAAAGCTTTGGTCCCATTACGCAGAGCGGCATTACCATTTTTGAAGCGACAGAGAAAGGAACACTGGTACAATTCACTGCCTATGTGAAGACCCGCTTCCCACTCAATTTGCTTATGCCGCTGCTGGTGGGCCTGATGCGCAAGCAAAACGAGAAGAATTTTGCTCTACTTAAGCAACTGCTCGAAAGCCAGGCTGCAAAGCCGGTAGATGTTGCATAAGCAGAGCTTTTTATGATAGTGTGTTAAACAGGTACAGGGAGTAAGCATGAATACACGCCAGCAAATCCTGGACGCGACTGAGCGCATCATTCAGGCAAAGGGCATTGCGCGGGTGACGACGAAAGAGATTGCGCGAGAAGCCGGATGCGCCGAAGGAACGCTCTACAAACATTTTGAACACAAAGAAGACCTGTTTCTCTCCGTCTTACAGCGCCATCTACCTACCTTTGTTGAAGCGGTAAGCGAAGACATGGCCGGGAAGGAAACGGTACAGAGAAATGTAGAGCATATCTCGCTAGCCGCCATTGAGTATTATGACAAGCTTGTGCCTCTTGCAACCGCATTCTTCGCTGATACAGACCTGCTGGCACGTCATCGAGCGATGATGAATCAGATGCAGGGCGGCCCGGAGCGCATCTTTGAGCGGGTCGCAAGTTATATCGAGGCCGAACAACGGCTAGGGCGTATCGACACACAGCTCTCCTCATTACACATAGCGACGCTCATCCTGGGCCCCTGTTTCCAGTACGTCTTCAACTGCCATTTTCTGGGAAGCAATCCCTTTGATGTTGCGGATGAGCAGTTTGTCACCGGGCTGGTTCAGGCATTGATGCGAGGATTAGAGCTGCGAGAACGGTAAGTTTGTATAAGGAGAAGTATGATGGATTTTAAGGGAAAAGTGGCCCTGGTTACAGGCGGCGGGCGCGGTATTGGCGCGGCAACAGCTCGTTTGCTTGGTGAAGAGGGCGCACATGTTGTGATAAACTACCTGAACAATGCTTCTACCGCCAATGATGTTGTTGAGTATATTCAAGCGCATGGAGGAAAGGCGCTCGCTATTCAGGCAGATGGCACGGATGAGCAACAAGCGCAACATCTCGCGCGGGAAACCATTCATGCCTTTGGGCGTATTGATATCCTGGTACATAGTGTTCCCCCGCATGCTGTCTTCAAACCGTTCATGCAAATGAGCTGGGAGGAGTTCGCTAAAGGCGTCAATAGCGAACTGAAGGCGGTATTTGCCTGCACAAAGGCAGTGTTACCGCAGATGCTGCAACAAAACTATGGGCGCATCGTCTATGTTGGCAGCGGCGTAGCGAAAACGCCTGGCATGGCAGGCGGCATCAGCCTGGGTACCGCGAAGGCCGGGCTGGTCGCTTTCGCCCGTTACATTGCTAAGGAATTTGGCCCGTCAGGCATCACTGCTAATGTGATCGCGCCAGGCATGGTTGAAACCGAGTTGAGCGCCAGAATACCGCCCGAACATAAACAAAACATCATCCGCATGACCCCGCTTGGACGCATTGCTCAGCCGAAGGACATTGCCCGCGTCATTGCCTTCTTTGCCAGCGACTTCAGTGGCTTCATGACCGGCGCTTATGCTCCCGTCAACGGCGGCATGACAATGGAGTAATGAACATTTACAGCCAGGAGCGGCAAGGTTTTCCTGCCATCCTTCGCTGCGCTCAGGATGACAGGTGGAGAGGTTCCTGGTTTTGGTTGCCAGCAAGCCCTGTCACTGTGATATCATGGAAGCATGTACCCTGCCAGTTTTAGAAAAGCTGGCTTATTTTTCGCGACAAACACACGAAGGAGCGCATAATGGCACAAGATATTTACCCCATCGGCAGTCTTCCCCCGCTTGGTGAAATTCCCAAATATATGTACGCCCAGGCCATTCGCTCAGACAGGATGGGCGACCCTATGCAAGCTTTTCAAATAGAGAAGGTCGAGGTGCCGCAGATCAAGCCGGACGAGGTGCTGGTGGCGGTCATGGCGGCTGGCATCAACTACAACAACGTCTGGGCGGCGCGTGGCATTCCTATTGACGTGATCGCCGTGCGAAAAGCGGCGGGCGAACCATATGATTTTCATATCGGTGGAAGCGACGCCTCAGGTATTGTTTATGCCGTTGGCAGCGAGGTAAATAACGTCAAGGTCGGCGATGAGGTCGTCATCAATCATGGCTACTGGAACAAGGATGATCCCTGGGTCAAGGCGGGCAAAGACCCGATGATGGCTCCTTCCGCGAAGACCTGGGGATACGAAACCAACTTCGGCTCGTTCGGTCAGTTCGCGGTGGCGCAGGGACACCAGTGCTTCCCGAAGGCGGAACAACTCACCTGGGAAGAGGCAGCCGCAAGCACGCTCGTAGGCACCACCGCCTATCGCATGCTCTATGGTTGGGAGGGCAATACGGTGAAAGAGGGCGATGTCGTACTGGTCTGGGGCGGCTCCGGGGGACTTGGCTCCATCGCCATCCAGCTGGTACGCATTGGCGGCGGCATCCCGATTGCCGTTGTCTCCAGCGAGGAAAAGGGCGAATATTGCAAAAAGCTAGGCGCGGCAGGCTGGATTAACCGCACTGAGTTCAACCACTGGGGCATTCCCCCGCACTGGACGAATACTGAAGGACAAAAGCAGTGGACAAAGGGCGTGCGCGCCTTCGGCAAAAAGATCTGGGACATTCTGGGAGAGCGCCGCAATCCGGCCATTGTCTTCGAGCATCCCGGCGAGGATACCATCCCCACCTCGATCTTTGTCTGCGAAAATGGCGGCATGGTCGTCATCTGCGCAGGCACCACCGGCTACTCGGCAATGGTTGATCTTCGCTACCTCTGGACGCGCCAGAAACGCCTGCAAGGCTCACACGGCTCCAACGATGAACAGGCCAGAGCCTATAACGACCTGGTGCGCAGCGGCAAAATCGATCCCTGCCTGAGCAAAGTTGGCCGCTTTGAAGATATCCCCCTTTTCCATAAGGAAATGAGCGAGGGAAAACACCCTGCTGGCAATATGGCTGTGCTGGTCGGAGCGCCTGAACCAGGGCTTGGCAAAAAGAAATAATGTGGAAGTGAAAAGAGGAGCGCAGGTCTTGTGGCTTGCTCTCCTTTCATTTTCCGAGTCTTGTTGGCTGGTAGAATACGCGCCCAAACATTCTTCAGCATGTTTCGTATTAAGTATAGACACGTGTTGAAAGGAGAAATGCCATGCAAAACCAGAAATCCACGATGCGCAAGACACTGACAGCCGCAGGAATCGCTTATGCCGCCTTTACTACCCTTTCGGTAGTGGTTCCTATCTTGCTAGATCGGTTAGGGAAGCGCAAGCGTTCTTAAAACATGCATAGGATAGATGCAGGCATGTAGCAGTATGGCTACAGCGTATTCTCAATAGCATCACGCACCTCTAGTAAACGATTGCTCAGCGATTGCACCCGTTCTTGCATGTTGGCCGTTTTCGCCTGTTCGGCGCGCACGAAGCGAGTATAGGGCCCAATGGCATCCTGCACGCGCAGAATCGCGTTGTTCAATTCTTTGCGGAACTGCTCGCTCATGGCCGACCGGAGTTGATTGCGCAGCGTCTCCATCTTTTCGTCGAAATCGCGTTTGGCGCGGTTGCGTTTTGCCGGGATAATATACACGCCCAGGCCGATTAATAGCACGCCTGCCAGAATGCCTGTCACGTCAACGGCAGCGGTCGTAGCGGCGGCAACAATAGCTGCACCCAGACCAACTCCACTTGCTCCCGCAATGGCAGCTTGAGCAACGGCACCACGCAGGTCATGGACAAGCGCAGTTGCTTCCGCCTGCCGGTTATAGGTATTGACGACACCGGTTGCAGTTCTCGCCACCGTTTGCAGCAAGGCGCGGCGATTGTAATCAAACTGCCTGCCAACCGAACCGACCATTTCGGTATCGCGTCTTGCGCTCACCTGGCGTCTGCGGTCAAGGTAATCCATGATGTCCTGCCATAGGCGATGTTCCTGCTCGACCATCCAATCGATCAATTCCTGGACCGCCCCATCGATGCGCGAGGCCGTATCGCCAATCACTTCCTGCTCAAAATCGTTACGTATCCGTTCGGCGTGAATCAGGTCAAAGATGCGGCCCAGGCGAATGGTATCATCAAAGAAACGGTCGCCCCGGTTGCGCATTTCAAGCACGATGTTCTCGATTTCGCCCAACCGATGACCGAAACTCTGCTCCATATCCTCGCGGAACAGGCGCAGTTGCTCCTCAATCGAGTTAATCGTGGCTGCATCCTCTTTGAGCAATCCTATTCGCTGCTCAACGATGGAACGTGTCTCTGAGAGCAAGCGGTTCATGACGCCGAGCGGGCTGAGCAACTTCAAACGCACGCGCGCTGTTTCATCAAGCGTGCGGAATAAATATTCTTCTAATGGACCGAAGCGGCTGCGCTCCCATAAGCGAATTGCATCATGCCCCACTGCGCTGTGCGATTGCTCAGCCAATAGAGCAGAAACCGGAAAGATATCCGGCTCAAAGCCGAGCAGGTTCTTACAATTATCGCGAACGAACGAGACAATCTCGTCCAGTGCCCTGGGTGTTCGTAACAGGTCGATCTTGTTGAGGATAATGATGATTTTCTTGCCCCACTGGCGTATACGCTCCATGAAGGCGCGTTCGCTCTCAGTAAAGGGACGATCTACCGAGGTGACAAACAGGATCAGGTCGCTGCGCGGCAGAAAATCCCCGGTCAGTTGCTCGTGCTGGCGCAGGACGGCGTTGACGCCCGGGGTATCGACCAGCGTGATGTCGCGCAGGAAATCCGCCGGGTAGGTGACTTCTAGAATGGCGGCATCGCGCATCCGCCTGTGGTTGGGATCGCCATAACGCAGCATCGTAATCTGACTGGTAGTAGGAGTAACTCCCTCTTCCAGCACCGGAGCATGGAGCAGGGTGTTGATGCAGGCCGATTTGCCTGCATTAAATTCGCCGACGACCACCAGCAAAAATAATTCGTCCAGAGAGGTCATGACCTGCCGTAACAGGCTCGCGGAAGATTCGGCCTCTCCAAAACCCGCCAGGCAATCAAGGAGTTCGCCTGCTATCTGGCGCTCCTGCTGCAAAAGGGTGCGCTGCTGTTCCTGTAAAACTGTTCCGACCATGATATCTATTTCTTCTTGCTTGGAGAATATATCGTGTTATCTATTGCTACCTCTATCACGTAGCGCCGTTGAGATAAGAGGCAGCAAAGCTGACAGCATACAGCATGCTATGAAAAAAGCCCTCTCGCCTGTCATCCTGAGCGCAGCGAAGAATCCCCGGTCTCGACGCGTGAATCGTCCAGCACACGAGATTCTTCGCTGCGCTCAGGATGACATCTGGGGCAGGTTTGTAAGGCATGGAGATAGCCATAAACAATGCGGATGCAGTGAAATAAAAAAGAGATTGATGCGGTAGTCAATGTGAAAAGCAGCGAATGGGATATCATGGCTAGTCCAGTACTATGCCATTTCTCCCCCTTTATTGCTTCGCTGCTCTATTCATGCTAATTTAATAACCGAGTCTGGTTCTCAGCGAAAGAAAACGTGATCGATGTGGCTTGCGTGGTTGAGTATTTAGCTCAAAAGTCCTATTTTCTCATTCAGTATTGCATTGACTTATGCAACTCTGTTTATTTTAAAAAGGAATGTTCTCGCTCTAGTGAGGTATACATGCATCTGGATAATCAGTATCAGGTCCCAACTCATCAACGGCAAAATTCCCATCAGAAGCGAAAAGGGCTTTTCAAGCAGCCACAGCCGTTTTTGCTGCATGAAAACATGCCGAAGGACGGTTACCAGTTACAACCAGAGCATGCAGACGTTGATATAGCGACCTTGCCAACGCGCAAACACGAAAAAATCACTTTAAACCCTGAACAACTTCTCCCATATCAGCGATTGGATGAAGAACTTGCCGCTGACCTGGATACCAGCCATATGAGTACTGTCAAACTCATGCAGCTCAGTGGCAGGTTGCGCGCCATTCAATACACTCCGGCCAGACCTGCTTCTGCTTCTCCGAACAATAATGGATTTGCGCCAGGCTGGCAGGCCGGTCCCACGCCATATGTGGCTTCTCCATCATATTATGGTTCAACTTTTCCGGCAGCCATGCTCCCGCAGACACCGCAGCCTTTCGCCCCTCAGCAACCGGCTGCTGTTCCTATGCAGCCTGAACCCGCGAAATCAAAGGGGGTGTTGAAGCAACCTGCGGTGAGAATCACGCTGGGAATAATTATAGGCATCATTTTCCTGCTACTCGTTTCTCGCATCGTCAATATACCCACAACTCTGGCTGTTCTCAAGCAGCATCTGACAACGGCCCAGGGCATTATCGACGCGCTTCTCGCGAGCGCATCCTTCATCGCGGCCTTCAGCATTCGCGGCACGCGCTGGAACCGCTTTTTGCGTTCCATCGCACCAGTTGGCATCTTGAAGTCGATCCAGATTTACTGGGTCGGTGTCTTCATCAATGTCCTGCTGCCCATCCAGGGTGGTGAAGTCGCCAAAAGCCTGCTGCTGAAACGCGCAACCGGCATTCCGGTCAGTCAATCGCTGCCAACGGTGGCAATGGACAAATCGCTCGACCTCGTGCCTGCGCTGGTGATCCTGGCGATTGTGCCATTCATTCCTGGCATCCACATGAGTCCCACGCTCTGGTTCATCCTGGCGCTGGTGAGCAGCATTCTGATTGGCGTCGTCTTCGTGGTTGGCTTAGCGGCCTGGAATCGCTCGAAAGCGGAGAAATTTGTCCAATTCATGGGGCGCCTCATTCCAGGCGGCATTGGCAAGAAAATTGAGGGCTTCGCGATGGGCTTTGTCGATACGCTGCTCTCAGCCGCCAGCCGCCCCAAAACCTTCATTCCAGCCATATTCTTGACTGCCGCTGCCATCACCTGCGACGGACTGTTCGCCATGTTTGCCTTCTGGACGGTCGGTGTCTATATGAATTTTGGTCAGGCCATCTTCGGCTACACCGTCTTCAATATGTTCTCTATTCTACCAACTCCGCCAGGGCAGGTAGGCAGCAACGAACTGATTGGCACCATCGTCTTCGGCGGCTTGCTCGGCTTCGACAAAGCTGGCGTCCTCGCCATGTTCGTCTTTTCACATCCCCTTACTGCCCTCATCATGGCAACGCTCTGCATCATCTGCCTGAGTGCGCTCGGTTTGAATCTTTCCAGCGCCTTGAAAGCGCCGCCCGCAAATGCAGGTGTCCCTGCGTTTGAGCAGGGAATGCCTGAGCGGCAAGCAGCAATGACATAAGGGAAACCCGGAAGGGGTGTCTTCCGGGTTTCCTCTGCCATAAAATATGTACAACTTCCGCACGCTTTTTATGTTATACTTAAAGCGTATATTGCAAAGGCCTTCTTCCTTAGAAAGCGAATGGTAGGCTTCGCTTACTTTTTTTGGCCTCATTTTTGGGGATGCCCTGCGCCATCTTTCTGACGCAACAACTCCACACTGACTGGACAACCGGTCTTTTAACCATGGTCCTCGTGAGTAGTACGTGAACTGATTGAGCATCTAGAAAGGACTTTACGTGTCTCTGCCCCAAACCTCATCCCTGAAGAAGCTCATCTCATTGAATGCATGGAAGACAAGTATAAAAATTTACTGGCGTATTATAGTCTTACTTCGGCCACACTGGTTGTCTGCGCTTGGAGCTGTCGTTTGTCTTGGTCTATCCACCTGTTTCGCGCTGATCGTACCCTGGTTGCTTGCCTGGGTTATTGATACTGGCCTGCAACATGGACAATTTCACACGTTGCTGCTCGCGACGGGCGCAATTCTCATCATCAGCGCCCTGCGCGGCCTGTTTGCTTACGGCCAGGGCTACCTTTCCCAGGCGGTCTCGTGTCTTGTTGCCTATGACCTGCGCAACCAGCTCTATGATCACCTGCAAACGCTCAGCTTCTCGTTTCACGATGAGTCGGAGACCGGTCAACTGATGTCCCGCCTCACCGTTGACATCGAGGCAGTGCGCAACTTCATACCTATGGGCCTGCTGCGCGGGCTGCTGGCTCTGATATACTTCGGGGCCGTCTCCTTCATCCTCTTCAGGCTTGACTGGCACCTGGCACTGGTGACGATGATCTGTGTGCCCCTGCTCATCTTGCTCTCGGTTCAGGTCGCTCGCCGCCTGCGTCCATTGTGGCTCACTGTGCAAAATGAAACGGGAGCGCTCGGCACCATTATGCAGGAAAGCCTGAGTGGCGTGCGCGTCGTCAAAGCTTTTGCGCGCGAACCGTTCGAGATTAAAAAGTATGGCGCGAAAAACCTTGAACTGCGCGAGCTAAACATGAGCGCGATGCGCCTTTCCGCCTGGAATCAACCATTGATGGTGCTGGTACTCAACGTCGTCACCGTTTTGATTGTCTGGATAGGCGGTATAGCGGTAATCGGACGGCAACTGAGCCTCGGCGTACTCGTCGCGGTTACACAGTACATCTTACTGCTCGGCACGCCGGTACGCACCTTTGGTTATATGGTCACGTGGTTTATGCGCGGCGTTTCCAGTGGCAGCCGCATCTTCAGCGTCCTGGACACAGAACCAACCATCACCGACGCGCCTGGAGCAATAACATTAAAAGATGTGCGGGGCCGGGTGCGCTTTGAGCATGTCTCCTTCGCGTATGGCAACGGGCAGAAAGTACTGCATGATATCGACATCGAAGCCAAACCCGGGCAGATCATTGCCATCCTCGGCCCGACAGGCAGCGGCAAAAGCAGCATTCTCCACCTGTTGCCGCGTTTCTACGATGTAACCGAGGGGCACGTACTCATCGATGATTACGATGTGCGCGAGGTGACACAGCTTTCTTTGCGCCGGAATGTAGGCGTGGTGCTGCAAGACGTGTTCCTGTTCAACGCTACCCTGCGCGATAACATCGCCTATGGCGTTGCCAACGCGACCGACGAGCAAATCATCGAGGCGGCAAAAATCGCCCGCATACACGATTTCGCGCTCAGCCTGCCCGATGGCTACGATACCTGGGTAGGAGAGCGCGGAGTGACACTCTCAGGCGGGCAGAAACAGCGCGTAGCTATTGCCCGCACCCTCTTGCTCAATCCGCGCATCCTCATTCTTGATGACTCCACGTCGAGCGTTGACATGGAAACGGAATACCTGATCCAGCAGGCTCTGGATGCGGTGATGCAGGAACGCACAACGTTCGTTGTTGCCTCGCGCCTGCGCACCATCAAGAACGCCGACCAGATTCTCGTTCTTGAGAAAGGACGCATCATCGAGCGCGGCACACATGAAACGCTGCTGGTGAAGGGCGGCACATATGCTCGCCTCTACGATTTACAGCTACGCGAACAGGAAGAATTCGAGCAACGCCAGTTGACGACCAATCCACAAGACCAGCGAGAGGTGGCACGATGAGCATACAGGCATTCAAAACGAAACGACAACTGCATCGCTGGCGAGAAAACAGTCTGGAAACGGCGGATGAGAACGAAGCCGGAGCATTTAACTGGAATATCGTTAAAAAATTCGGCCCCTATCTCGCCCGTTACAAAGGCTGGACCATCGCCAGCGTTCTCTTGATGCTGCTCTACACGGCGTTCAACCTGGCAAATCCCTACCTGATCGGCCTCGCCATCGACCAGTATATCAGTCACAACGATTTGCGCGGTTTGGCGATCATTGGCGCTGTGCTGATCGTGATAAATGTGCTGATGTGGCAGGCACAATACTGGCAGGTCTGGACGATGTCGTGGGCTGGTCAGCAAGTCCTCTATCATCTCAGTTCCGACATGTTCACGCACCTGCAGCGCCTCTCGCTCAGCTTCTACGACCGCACGCAAATTGGGCGTGTGATGTCGCGCCTGCAAAGCGATATCGACGTGTTGGAGTCGATGCTGAGTTCGGGCCTGCTCTCCATGCTCGGCTCGCTGGTCTCACTGATTGGCATCGTGGTGGCAATGCTCGCTATGAACGTCATCCTGGCGCTGCTCTCGTTCATTGTGCTGCCCATTATGATCGCTATCGCCGCTTTCTGGCAGCGTTATGCCCAGCGTTCTTTCCGGCGCACACGCGCCGCGATTTCAATGGTCAACGCGACCCTGCAAGAGAACATCTCGGGCATGCGCGTCATTCAAAGTCTGGCGCGAGAGGAGCGCAATCGGGCCGAGTTCGACGAACTCAACGCCTATAACCGCGATACAAACGTGGAAGCAAGCAAAATCGCCGCGCTCATCCTGCCGCTGGTCGAGGTTGTGGCTGCGATGGCAATCGCTATCACTATCCTCTATGGCGGCTACCAGGTCTCACAGGGCAAACTGCAGGTCGGCGTCCTGGTCGCGTTTACGCTCTACATTAACCGTTTCTTTGACCCCATTCGCGATATCAGCCAGCAGTATACGCAGCTTCAACGTGCCGGAGTTGCCGCCGAGCGCATCTTTCAAATTCTGGAAATGCCCGTTGAAATCGTTGATAAGCCGGATGCCAAAGAGTTGCCGTCCATTCAGGGGGATGTGGAGTTTCGCGATGTGGTCTTCGAATATATTCGCGACCTGCCGGTGCTGCATAACCTCAACCTGCACATAAAAGCGGGACAGACCGTAGCTATCGTCGGGCCAACCGGCGCGGGTAAAAGCACCATTGCCGGGCTGGTTGCGCGCTTCTATGACGTGCGGCAAGGCGCGGTATTGATCGATGGACACGATGTGCGCGACGTCACCCAGCGCTCGTTACGCAGCCAGATCGGTATCGTCCTGCAGGAGCCGTTTTTGTTCACCGGCACCATTCGCGATAATATCCGCTATGGTCGCCTGGATGCCACCAATGAAGAGATCGAGAGAGCTGCGCAAGCGGTGGGTGCGCACGACCTGATCGTGCAACTGCCCGATGGCTACGAGACGCCCATCCGCGAACGCGGCAGAAACCTGAGCGTGGGCCAGCGCCAGCTTATCTCGTTCGCCCGCGCTCTGCTGGCGGACCCGCGCATCTTGATATTGGACGAGGCCACCGCCAATATCGATACCTTCACCGAGTTACTGGTTCAGCAGGGCTTACGAAGGTTGTTACGCGGGAGAACGGCCATCGTTATTGCGCACCGCCTTTCGACGATCAAAGGGGCGGATAACATCGTCGTGTTGCAGGCAGGACGGATTGTGGAGCAGGGAACACACGAGGAACTCTTACAGAAAAATGGAGCGTATGCCACTTTATATGCGATGGGCTTCCGCCACATGGCGTAGCCCTCACCTGTCATCCCGAGCGCAGCGAAAGATCTCTCGCTCGTCGTGTCGAATCAGTGGGGGCCTGAGATCCTTCGCTGCGCTCAGGATGACATCTGGAGGTGCTATTGGGAGTTGTGGGTTGACCAATGCTGCCGTCTGAGATCCTTCGCTGCGCTCAGGATGACATCTGGAGGCAGATTTGTAATGGCATGCATGCTATTCTTGAATGCTGTAACTGGGATCAGAGCGGCCCTCAAGCCAGATCAAGGTCTGTCCCTCGGTCTCTTTCTGCCGCCTGCTGATCTCTGCTTCCCAATCTTCATGGGGAACGTGATTGAGCGCATCAGCCAGGTTGCAACGCACATTGTTCTGAAGCCCCTCAATCACGGCATTGCCCTGACCAGAATCAAGGCGTTCGTTTACATAATCTCTTAATATCACAGTTATTTGCCTCACTTTCTTTTTCTATGGCTACGACATAATGGGGTCTATTCAGGAGCAATTCATCCCCCATTTGTATGCACGTCTCGCACTATCATCACGTGTCATTTTTAAAATCACACAGCTCACAACACGTAATCCATTTGTACCTGTAAACAAATACGGCGTATACTTTTTAACAGCAACGTCTGTATTTACTTTATAGTCAGGAGGGCATATCTATGACCTATCGCAGCGAAGTAGTGGGAAGCCTGCTCCGGCCACCGTATCTAACCGAGGCCCGACAGAAGTATGAAAACGGCCAGATGAGCGCGGCGGAATTTAAAGCTATCGAGGACCGCGCCGTCAACGAAGCGATTGCCCTGCAAGAAAACGCCGGTATCGATGTCATTACCGATGGCGAGATGCGCCGGTACGCTTTCTTCGGGCACCTGATCGAATCGCTGTCAGGCTTCGATAAGTTTGGCGGCTGGGCCATTCCTTTCCGCGATGAAAGCGGCGAGGAGCTGGTGCTGCGCCGTCCGGTGGTAGTAGAAAAGCTCCAGTGGAAACGCAGTATGTGCGAGGAAGAGTGGGTCTACCTGCGTTCGCGCAAGTCTAAGCCCGGCAAAGTCACCATGATTAGCGCGCAGCAGGCGGCAGCTTATTACGATCCCGAAAAATCGAAATCCGCCTATGCCAGCCGCGATGCCTATCTTGCCGACATCGTGGATTTTTCGCGCCGCGAGGTAGAGCAACTGATCCGGCTTGGCTGCACCTATATTCAGATCGACGCACCGCAGTACGCCGCCTTGCTTGATCCACAGATGCGCGAGGGCTATCGACAGCGCGGCAGCGACCCGGACAAGATCATTGACCTCTGTATCGAAATGGATAATGCCATCATCGACGGCCATCCCGGCATCACCTTCGGTATCCATATTTGCCGGGGCAACAACCAGAGTAAGTTCTACGCCAGTGGCGACTACGAGCCAATCTCGCGCATATTTACCCAGACCCACTTCAACCGTTTCCTGCTCGAGTACGACGACCAACGCTCGGGCGGCTTTGAACCATTGCGCCACGTACCTGAAGACCGCTTCGTAGTACTCGGACTTGTCACAACCAAAAAGCCGCGTCTGGAAAGCTCTGAAGAACTACGCCATCGCATCGAGGAAGCGTCCCGTTACTTCCCACTCGAGCGGCTTGCGCTCAGCCCTCAATGCGGCTTTGCCTCGACGATGGAAGGCAACCGTATTTCGTTTGAGGACGAAAAGCGCAAGCTGGAGCTGGTCGCCAGCGTAGCGCGTGAGGTGTGGGGAACAGCATAGTCAGCTCAAAACCATTTCAGCCGCCTGAAGAACAGCAGCAGCAAAATGGAAAGAACGATCATGACAGCTAAAGCGGCAAAATAGCCATATTGCCAGTGTAGCTCGGGGATGTTCACAAAGTTCATCCCCCAGATACCGGCAAGCAGCGAGTCAACCATGAGGATGATCGAGGCCGAGGTGAGCGTGCGCATCACTTTGTTCAAATCATTGGAGACAATAGAGAGGTTGGCATCCATTGTCGAACTGAGTTGGTCGCGATAGAGGTCAACAGTATCCGCCAGGCGCGTGATGTGGTCGTAGACATCACGGAAATAGAGCAAGGCATGTTCGTCGAAGATGGGATTGTCGCGGTTGGTAAGCATATTCAGTACATCGCGCTCAGGTGAGGCGATTCGCCGGAGAGCTAAAAACTGCTTTCTGAGGTTGAGGAGTTCCTGCGTAAAAGCGGCCTGCCGGACGCTTCCGCTAAAAAGTCGATCTTCGAGTTCTTCGGCCTGGGTGACAAGCTGGTCAACCACGGGAAAATAGTTATCGACGATAGAATCGAGCAGCGTATAAAGGAGTACGCCGACGCCCCATTCAAGCTGCTTAGCATTGCGTGTCCAACGCTGCTCCACCTCGTCGAGTTCATTTATATGCCCGTTATGCACCGTAATCAGGTAGTTTTTTCCGAGGAACATATCCAGTTCGCAGACATCCAGTCCCTGCCCATCTTTCCGCCAGCCAACTGAGTAGAAAACCACAAAATAAAAATTCTCATACTCCTCTACCTTCGGTCGCTGGTGTTCGCGATGAGCATCCTCGATAGCAAGCGGGTGCAAGTGAAACTCCTGTCCAAGCTGCTGAAGTTCCTCTTCGCTCGGATTCTGCAAATCGAGCCAGAGCAAGGTTTCAGGATTCTTTCGTAGTTCATGTGCCTGCTCCAGGCTCGTTACGTGGCGAAAGTTGTGTTCACGTGTATCGCAAAAAATCGCTTTCAGCACTGGCTTTTCCTTTATCCTCACCGCTGATACGCTTGTCTGTCTCAAATACCGTTAAGTATATCACGAGCAAAAAGGCGCGCACGGAAAAGACTGACCCGAGGAAAAGTCAGGAACACACAATCGCTATTGCCTTATTCGCTAGCAGGTTCAATCAATTGCTCAATCAGAAGCTGCACCAGCCAACTTTCATAACGCTCCGGCGGCCAGCCACGCTCAATGACAAGCAAGTGGTAGAGATCGTAGCTGGTCAGCGACCAGAGAATATCAACAGCCTCATCAAGCGATAGATTGCAGCGTAGCATGCCCAATTTGTCCAGAAAAGCGATCACATCAGCCTGATTAGTGCGCCGCCGCATCTCGATCTGGCGAGAAAGCTCGGTGAGTTCGGGCGCTACCGCGCTGGCCGTCCTCAGCAGCTCAAAGGCTGGAATAAACGATTCATAAGCTTGACGGGTCATTTTTGCTACGAGTGCAAGCCGTTGTTGCGGATCAGAGGTGGCAAGCATGTCGCCACGAAGCTGCTGGAAGTGTTTTCCAAAGGCGGCAGGGTTTATCAACTCAGCGAGGATGACACGCTTGGAGCCAAATACAGCAGAAATCGTCTTCGGCGAAACCTCAGCTAACTCAGCAATCATTTCCAGCGTGGTACTGGCATATCCCTTGCTCAAGAGAAGTTCGCGGGCAGCATCCAGTATGCGCTGGTGCGTTTCCTCAGCCTGGCGCTGGCGTACCCGCGAATGATAAGGCCGTTTTCCTGTAGAAGACAGTGGTGCATTTTTCATTGTTCTAGTATATACTAATCAATAGATATTTTACCAGTTAATAACCTTTCTGATGTACACGTTCTTTTGCTGACGGTTGCATAAACAGAATGGGCGGAAGATAAATCATTTCCGAACAGGACTAGAGGCGCAGGTTATTCAGAACTTCAGACGCATATTTTTCAGCAAGCTTCATGTTACCATTACGCCATAGAATAAAAAACGAAAGATTGAGGGCGGAATCTCTATGCTCGATTCAGAAGTGACTATGCCTCGCGTTGTCATCGTCGGCGCGGGCTTTGCCGGATTGCATGCAGCGCAAGGACTACGAGATGCACCTGTGAAGGTGACAGTAATCGACCGCAACAATCATCACCTGTTCCAGCCGCTCTTATATCAGGTAGCGACAGCATCGCTCTCCCCGGCTGATATCTCAGCGCCTATCCGAAGCGTACTGGGCAAGCAGCAAAACACCGAGGTAATTCTGGGAGAGGTGACAGGCGTAGATATAGAAAGACAGCGCGTCCTGATACAAGATCAATTCATCCCTTACGATTACCTTATATTGGCAACAGGGGTGCAGCACAACTATTTTGGCCATGATGAATGGAGCGCTTACGCTCCCGGACTCAAAACTTTACAGGACGCCACGGCCATCCGGCACAGAATTCTCCTCTCGTTCGAGACGGCCGAACGGGAACAGGACCCGGAAAAACGCCAGAGCCTTTTAACCTTCGTGATAGTTGGCGCGGGGCCAGCAGGTGTTGAAATGACCGGCGCGGTCGCGGAACTGGCACATAAGGCGCTCGTCTCGGATTTTCGCCATATCAACCCCAGGCAGGCGCGTGTAATACTCGTCGAGGCCGGGCCAAGAATTTTGCCAACATTCTCTGAACGACTCGCAGAAAAAGCAAGTGAAGAGCTTATCCAACTGGGCGTGGAAGTGCGCACAAAAGCAATGGTCGAAGCTGTTGATGAGCATGGCGTGGTCATCGCGGGAGAGCATCTTGCCACGAAAAACATCGTCTGGATGGCAGGCGTCAAAGGTTCGCGCGCCGGACAATGGCTCGACGCTCCACTAGATAACGCAGGTCGCATCAAAGTCATGCGCGACTTAAGCGTTCCTGGACATCCCAATATCTTTGTGATTGGCGATAATGCTTCTGTCCTCCAGAGAGGCAAGCCTCTTCCAGGCCTCGCTCCAGTAGCGGTTCAAGAGGGGCAGTACGTGGCTTCCGTCATTGCCGCTCAGGTTACAGGAAAACCTTATCAACGCACATTCCGGTATCGCAATCGCGGCACGCTGGCGACAGTAGGGCGAGCCTATGGTGTGGTAGCGATGGGAAAAGTACAATTGACCGGATTACTCGCGTGGGTGATGTGGTTGTTCTTCCACATCTTTTTCCTGATCGGATTCCGCAATCGCTTTATCGTGATGTTCCAGTGGGCGCTGGCGTATTTTTCGTATAAACATGCCGCTCGTGTTATTCTTACTGACAAGATATGGTATGATGCAGAGGAACATATTCATCGCTAGCCGCCTCTGATTTCACTACCAGGAAGAAGGCCGACTACTCATGGGACGCAAGGGCAACACTTTACACTTCTGGTCAAAATTGCGGGTACGCATGATGATTTCCTATGTACTTGTATCAGTAGCTGTGGCGCTGCTTTTTGAACTTTTGATTGGCCTGGCCTTATTTCTCGTAATACCTCACCTGCCATATGTGGACAAGAATGCACTTGACATTGCCCAGAATTCGGCACAACTATACTCACTGCAAGCGGCCCTGCTAGCAAAAGACAACAGGCTTAATCCTCATACCACATTTCAGCCAGATCAACCCGCTACGCTGGTCCTTCCTGGAGAAAATCCTACAGAGACCGTACCTTATACAAATACGCCCCCTTCAAATCCTCAAGCAGTAGAGTTTGCGCTCCTCATTGCTCCCGATGGACGTATTGTCGCCAGCTCTTACCCACAACAATATCCTGTCTCAGCCTCTGTTGATCGCCTGCTCCCAGGACAGGCCCAACTACTCATACATAATGCCCTCGCAGGACAGGCCGGAAATACCGGCCTGACGACAAACGCGGGACACCTTACAGTGGTCGCTCAACCAGTCCTCAATGCACAGCGGCAACCAATAGGAGCGATCTACCTACAAATGGCCCCCGCTCCCACTTTCAATCTAAGCATTCTCCCCTTTACAGGGTTCTTGTTGTTTACCGCTCTCTTCTGGATATGTATCACGGCTCCCGTCGGGGCCATCTTCGGCGTTTTAACAACACGCAAACTGGTACGCCGACTACACAATCTGGTAAAGGCAACAGACAAATTCGCTCAGGGAGACTACTCGCAGCGCGTAAAAGTCACGCAGCGAGATGAAATCGGGCAACTGGAAGAGCAGTTCAATTCAATGGCGCAGCAGTTGGTTGAAAGCATCGCGCAACAAAAGGCTTTGACCGAACAGCACGCTCGCCTTGAGGAACGCGCCCGCATCGAACAGGAACTGCGGACGGCCCAGTATATTCAACGCGCACTGCTGCCAAAGGAAGTACCAACCTTTCCTGGCTGGCAACTGGTGCGGGAATATCGCCCGGCGCGTGTGGTGGGAGGCGACTTCTACGATTTTTTGCCCATTGAAGACGGGCGATTGGGCATCGTCATTGGCGATGCTACCGATAAAGGCGTATCTGCGGCCCTTCTGATGGCGACAACATGCACCATGCTTCGTACTGCCACGCGAGGAACGACCTCTCCGGGCGCAGTACTCGCACAGGTGAATGATCTGCTGGCGGCACATGTTCCAACAGGCGTGTTTGTCACCTGTTTTTATGCTATGCTTGATCCTGGAAGCGGACGATTATGTTATGCAAACGCGGGACATGATCTTCCCTACTTACGACATGAGGGAGGAGTTTGCGAACTGCGCGCTACTGGAATGCCGCTCGGCTTAATGCCAGGGTCGCTTTATGAGGAGAAGGAAACCATTCTTTCCTCGGGAGATAACCTTCTCCTGTACAGCGATGGACTGGTAGAGGCGCATAATGAGAAGCGAGAGATGTTTAGCTTCTCCTACCTGATGTCGCTCTTACAACAGGATATGACCGGCAAAGAACTGATTGACTTTCTTCTCAAGCAGTTGGAAAACTTCACCGGCCCCAACTGGGAGCAGGAAGATGACGTCACGTTAGTAACATTGCATCGGGCAAGCAGCAACGGGGGAGTAAAACAGAAATTGCAACGCGAGCAAAGTACATGAACCAGACCAATGAATGGCAGATGCTGGACGAATGGGCGGTGCCAAGCGAACCGGGCAACGAACGCATGGTGATGGAGCGAGTCGCCGATGATGTGAAAACGCTCTCTCTGCCGATCAGGAAGCTCGAACAGATCAAAACCGCTGTCGCGGAAGCCACGATGAACGCAATGGAACATGGCAACCACTACCAATCTGAGGTGCCAGTAAACATTCAGGTGCTGCATTCAAATACGGCCCTCGCGGTGCGTATTCGCGATCACGGAGGCAGCCGACCAATTCCGGCCGCCCACGAACCTGATCTTGACGCCAAACTGGCCGAGCTACAATCTCCACGTGGCTGGGGATTGTTCCTGATTAAGAATATGGTAGATGAGATGAACATAACCAGCGACGAAACGCACCACACCATTGAACTGATTATGTACCTGGAAGGAGCGGATCATATAGAGAAAAAAGTTTGATTCCAGATATATGTGCGTATGCTCTACAAAGTCTTCAATGAGTCAATCAAGGAGGAGAAGCTATGCCCCAGGCCAACATCATCATGAATGTCCGGCGCGTAAACCCAACCACCAGCATCATCGATATCGAAGGAGAAGTCTCTGCTTTCGCGGAAAAAGTTCTCATGGACGCTTACACGGAGGCGAGTACGCCAACCACCCGCACCATCATTTTAAACTTCACCAAATTAGAATACATGAACAGTAGCGGGATCGGCCTGATCGTCACGCTGCTTATCCGGGTCAATCGTCAGAAGCAACGCCTGCTCGCCTACGGCTTAAGCGAACATTACCGGCATATTTTTGAGATTACCCGTCTGAATGATGCTATTAAGATCTATTCGTCCGAGGAAGAGGCTCTTGCTGCCGTGTCGTAAAACTTGAAACACCCGGCGTTGGAAAGAAACTGACAAGAGATAATGCGGATTTTTGTAGGGACGCGATTCATCGCATCCTGCCTCTCGGGCCGATTCATGGCGGTGGACGCGATGAATCGCGTCCCTACAGATGCGTTACCAGATAGTTCCAAACTAGCAGGAGAGATCAATTATGTCCACCCCATCGACGAATCCGCCTGAGAGCCAACAGCCGCGAGATGCTGCTTACTGGGCGCAACAAACCTCGCTTTTCAAAGTCACGCGCGTGCCAACTGGTGCGCTCGATTTGAACGTCGAGGGACGCCAGGGAATGAGTCCGTTGCAGGGCTTTGGTCAGATGTGGCAAAAAGTCTTTCGCGTGCGTCTGCAAGGGATAGAGGCGAGTCCAAGCGAGGTCATCAAAATCTGGAAAGAGAACTTTCCCAAGTTCTGGCCCAAAGGCAACCGTTTCCATGCTCCCTTAACAGGAATCGCGCCGGGCGAAGTGGCCCTTTTGCGCCTCGCCCCTGGTGGCATGCCTCTTTCAACAGGTGTCATGGTGCTATACGCCGATGATGAGTCCTTTACGCTCATGACCCCCCAGGGACACGTCTTCGCAGGCTGGATCACCTTCAGCGCATACGAAGACGAGGGCTGCACCGTTGCGCAGGCAGCTATGCTCATACGAGCCAACGACCCGCTCTACGAACTCGGCATGCGTTTCGGCGGCCACAAAGCTGAGAATCAATTCTGGATACGTACTCTCACTGCGTTAGCAGCCCACTTCGGCTTAGACAAAGTAAGAGTAGTATCGGAAATCACCTGTCTTGACTCTAGAGTACAATGGTCCGAAGCAAAGAACATCTGGCAGAACGCGGCTGTCAGAACGATGATTTATACGATGTCGGCTCCAGTGAGGTGGGTGAGGAGAAGAGGACGGAGATAATACCAACAAGTTTCACATCAGGAAAGGGCAATGACATATAGTATGGTTTTTGCCCTTTCCTTATTAAGTACTACGAAGAAGGTTGAACACCACCAGGTAACAGGGTTATCTGTTTTATTGACGGGAATAAGTTCCACTCTCCAGCCTCCCCCACACCGCCTCCACAAACTCCCCTGTCCTCGCCTCCCCTCCCTGATCCACCGTCAAACTTCGTCCTTCACGATACGTCAGTTCAATGGCCTGCTGTAACCTTTGCGCCTCTTGCTCATATCCCAGATAGGAAAGTAGCATGGCTCCCGAAAGCAGCATCGCCGTTGGATTGATAATGCCTTTGCCAGCCAGATCAGGAGCAGAACCATGTACCGGCTCAAAGTAGGCATAGTGTTCGCCGTAGCAGCCGCTTGGGCAGAGACCCAGACCGCCGATGCTGCCAGCAGCGACATCAGCGAGAATATCGCCATGTTCATTTGAGAGTACCACCACATCTAGCGTTTCCGGGGCGGCAATCAGGCGGCGAGCAAGGTCATCGATCAGGTATTCCTCGTAGCTGAGGCTGGTATAGGCGCGAACAGTCTCGGCTACAATGGAGCGGAAGCGGCCATCAGTGCGCGGCAAAATCGAATACTTGGCTCCCAGCGTCACGTGACCAGGATAGCCATGTGCCTGACGGTGAAGCGCGAGTTCGCAGGCGGCAACCGCCACACGCTGCATCTGCTCATCAGTACTCACCCTTAAGGCATATGCGCCCTGTTTTTCTACAGGGGGAGCCTGCCACCAGGAAGCACTACTGGGCAGAACAGCCAATTCCGCGATATCGCCCTCGCGTGGCGGGTACATGCCCTCTAGATTGTCGCGCACAATCACGTAGTCGATACGCTCGGGATGAGCCATCGGACTGCGATAGCCCTGACACCAGCGCACAGGCCGAATATTCACATACGTTTCTTTACCCCAGCGCAGATACCACAATATGGGTCGGCTCGGTCCACCACTCGCGCCAAAGAGCGTGCAGGTCGCGTTATCAATGGCCTCGCGTGTCTCTCGCGGAAAGGCTTCTCCATAGTGTTCCATTGCTTCGCGCCCGCTCATGGCTTCCACAAATTGGACGTTGGGAATAAGCGAGCGCAATATCTCAAGAGTTGGACGTACTACCTCGCCAGCCGCGTCGTCGCCAGGAACGACACAGACGCTTGCAGGTGACAACGGAACTCGCAGGCGACCGAAGTATGGCAGGCTCATCGCAGCGTTCCTTCCTGGAGAATATATTGAATAATGCCCCCTGCAGCGACAATGCGCGCTACGAACGGGTCTAGCGGTTCGGCTTCAAAGGTCTGGCCTGTCGTCAGGTTGCGAATAACTCCATGCACCAGGTCTACCTCCATCTGCTGTCCATCGGCGCTTGCCAGCACCGCTTCCTCGCAGACCAGCACTGGCAGGCCTATGTTCACGGCGTTGCGATAGAAAATGCGCGCAAAACTACGGGCGATGACCACCTGCACGCCGCACGCCTGTATCGCGGCTGGCGCGTGTTCGCGTGAGGAGCCACACCCGAAGTTATGACCAGCCATCACAATATCGCCCGGCTGAACTTGCTGCGCGAATTCTGGCAGCACTTCACAGAGACAGTGGCGCGCCAACTGCGAGCGATCCGTCGTCACGTTATACCGCCCCGGAATAATCACATCCGTATTCACATTATCGCCAAGCATCCAGATACGACCCATTTTTGTGTTCCTCTCTTCCTTTACGCTTGCTTGCTTAAACTACAAACCTACTTCTATGCCCTATATGAACTTTGATAACATAGAGGTAGATACATACCTCCTGTCATCCTGAGCGCAGCGAAGGATCTGCGGTCTCGACACGCGAATCGCATTTCCACGCCAGAGATCCTTCGCTGCGCTCAGGATGACAGGCACGCATGTACTCCCTTTCTTTGGCAAAGTTCATATGTTGTAACACTTAGGCTATAAGAAATTTCGTGGATCGGTAATATGACCCGTCAGCGCTGTTGCCGCAACTGTAGCAGGACTGCCGAGATAGATTTCGGCGGTGGGATCGCCCATGCGCCCGGTGAAGTTGCGGTTCATGGTTGTTAAGGCGCGTTCGCCTGGAGCCAGGACGCCGAAGTGACGTCCGATGCAGGGGCCGCAGCCGGGAGTGCCGATCGATGCGCCTGCCTCGGCGAATATCTCAAGGTAGCCAAGTCGCATCGCCTCAAGATAGACTTCACGAGAGGCCGGAATGACGACCATGCGTATCTGCGGAGCGATGCGTCTACCACGCAGGATATTGGCGGCGATTGCCAGATCATCAAGGCGTCCGTTAGTGCAGGTTCCCAGGAATACCTGGTCAATCTGCACCTGCTCGACTTCTTCAACAGATACAACATTGTTCACATCCGGCGGGCAGGCAATCAGCGGTTCCAGTCTCGAAACGTCGATCTCAACAGTTCGTTCATAGCGCGGGTTGTGAGGCGAGAGCAGCGGATAGTCACGCTCGGTACGCCCGCGCAGCCACTCCTGGGTGATAGCATCTGGCGCAACCAATCCGGCCTTGCCACCCATTTCAATCGCCATATTGCAGAGCGTGAAGCGTTCGCTTACAGACAGATGCGAAATGAGTTCTCCAGTATATTCGATGGCGCGATAGTTGGCTCCATCTACGCCCAGGTGACGCACGATTTCGAGCGAGACATCTTTGGTATAGACGCCGAAAGGAAGCGTTCCTTCTAAGGCCACGTTGATGGTCTGCGGAATGCGAAACCAGGCCCGTCCGGTCGCATAGGCAACGCCGATATCGGTCGAACCCATGCCGGTAGCGAATGCTCCCAACGCGCCATAGGTGCAGGTATGGCTGTCCGCTCCCACGATGATGTCACCAGGAAGCGCATAGCCGCGCTCCGGCATGACTTGATGGCAGATGCCTTCCTGCAAAATCGGAATGTCCTGCTCCTGGGCAAAGACGCGAATATCGCGATGCAGGGTAGCAGCCGCAATGGTGGCGGCAGGAATAATATGGTCAAAAACGATATGCGACCTGCGGGCATTGAAAACGCGCCCGCCATTTAACGGGGCCAGCTTGCGAAACGCCTGAATAGCAAGCGGCGTGGTGGTATCATGGCTCATCACGTGGTCAACATCCACAACCACCGTTTCTCCCTGCTCGACTCGACGGCCCAGCTTGTGGCTAAAAATTTCCTCGGTTAGCGTTCCCATACGACAGTACTCCTTTCTTCGTACCATGCGCGAATAAATGTATCGACTTCTTCCTGGCTCAACGCGCCCTGCTCTGCGCGCTCCCGTAAGGCGCAGGTCAGGCTGACAATTTCCTCATTATTCAGTTGCAATCCCAATATGGCGGCTCGATGCCCAACCGCGTGTCGTCCTGTAAAGCGCGAACCGACATCCACATAGCGGACTAAACCAAAATCGGCAGGATTCAGCACTTCATAGGAGAGGGGATTCTGCAAAACCGCTTTTGTATGCACGCCCGCCCGGTGTGTAAATGCGGTGGGCGCGCTGATCGGCGTATTAAAGGGGATCGGCAGTTGAAGGCACTCAGCGACATACTGATCGAGCGGCACAAGCTGAGTGAGATCAAAGCTGCTCAATAGCTCGGGATAGTGTGCGTACAATTGCGCGATCAAGCCACCGAGGGGCGCAATGCCGTTGCGCTCGCCAATGCCTAACACCGTGACATCCAGGCAATCGGCCCCGGCTTCCATTGCCGCGACTGTGTTGGCAATGGCGCATCCTGTATCGTTATGTCCGTGAAATTCAATACCTACCTGCGGATAGCGTTCCGAGCAAAGCCGCACCAAACGCTCAACCTGGCGCGGCGTGGCAATGCCGACAGTATCAGGCAGGCCAATCCGCTGCACACCCGCATCAACCACAGCATCGAAGACCGTCAGCAGATCAACCAGGTCGCTGCGGAAGGCATCTTCTGCCGAGAAACGCACGTAACGCCCGGCAGCGCGAATGCGTCGAATCAATGGCACAACGTCAGCCACGATTTGATCGATACGGCGACCATGACTGAAGGTACGCAGTGCCTGCGAGGTGCCGTAAAAAAGGTTCAGTCCATAAACAGGAGTATCCAGCGCGGCCTGAACATCGGCTTCAACGCAGCGTACATGCGCCACGATATGCGCCCGCAAGCCAGCCTCGCACAAGGCATACGCGGTACGCCGGGTCTCCGCTGAAGCGACTGGCGAGGGAATCTCGATAAAGTTTACGCCAACCGCATTGAGCATACGCGCAATAGTTAGTCGCTGTTCCTGGCTGAAGTAGGCCCCGGCAAACTGCTCACCCTCGCGCAGGGTCGAGTCTAGAATAGTAACCATTCTCATGATCTTGCCTCTCCTTGCGTTGCAAGTTCCCCCAACACGCGCTCGAGTACATCGATAGCGTGAAGATATTCAGCGACGGAAATGTGTTCCTGCGGAGTGTGATCTAACCGCGAATCGCCTGGGCCGTAGGCGACAATATTTTGACCCCAGAGCGGCCCTACGACGTTCATATCCGAAGTTCCGGTTTTCACTTTGAAAGAGGGTTGCCTGCCTGTAGCGCGGATCGCCTGAATGAAAGCTCTTGCCAGGGGCGTTGTGCGCGTCGTCTGGAAAGCGTACTCTTCACCTGAAAAGGTAAGCCGCGCACCATCCTCGTTCGCCCAACGCTCTAACTGCTCTCGTAAACTGGCCACATCAAAGGCTGGCGGCAAACGATAGCCGATCAAGAGGCGGGTACGCTCCTCAAAACCATCCTGGCTGCTATTGACTTCGCGCAAAGAAGGCATCAGCGAGGCAAACGGTGAGTTCGCCACATGGCGTTCGTTCCACTCAAAGGCATGCTGCTGCACATGATTCCAGAAATTGATGGCGAGTTCGCTGCTATTTTGGTGTGGCCCGGCGCTATGGCTTATCGAACAAGCCAGCGAATATTCCACCAGCAAACGCCCCTTGTAGCCAATGGTGACAGCTTCGCTTCCGCTCGGCTCCCCAATAATGCAGGCGTGTGGTGAATAGCGTGCGACAACCGCACGCGCCCCACGCGAGGTAGCAGCTTCTTCCTCGACCGCTCCGATGACCATGAGAGGATGCCGAAACGTGTTTTCCCGCGCAAGACGAGCGGTCGCACACAGGAACGCCGCTAATGGCCCCTTCGCATCGACTGCGCCGCGACCATACAGCCGACCATCTTCCAGCCGCACAGGAATATAGCCACGAACAGTATCCATATGCCCAAGCATAACTACTGGCTGCTCGCCTGCGACATCAACAGATGTGCTGGCAATGAAATTTCCCGCGTCGTCCACAAAAGCATGCAGCCCCATTTGCCGCGCCTGCTCAACCAGAAAATGGGCTAATGACTGCTCCTGACCGGAATAGCTGGGAATAGTCAGCATCCTTTGCAGCAACGCTACCTCGTCCTGAGGCCTGGACGCCGTTTGAGTAGTCAATGGCGCAGGGGCCAGAGCAACGGCAGCGCTTCCCTGGCGCGTCTGGCTCTGTGTACTTGAGCATATCGATTCCCCGGTATGCTCTAGACGCTCATGAACAGTTTCGATCTGCGTTGCCCCCAGAACCTCTGCAATGACCTCTATTACCCGCGTCAGTTGCTCCTCAGTTATCACGAGTGGCGGTAAGAGACGCAGCACATTCGGGCCAGCCTGGAGAGCAAGCACACCTCGGTCTGCCAGGGCTTCAAGATAGCCCTGCACGCGGCGAGTCAATTCGATGCCGAGCAATAGACCTCTTCCTCGTACTTCGCGGATCAGCGGTGAACGGAGCGAGCGCAGGCGTTCCAGGGCAAAGGTTCCGAGCCGGGCGGCACGTTCCGGCAAAACCTCTTGTTCAATAATATCCAGAGTAGCGAGGGCGGCGGCGCAGGCTAAGGGATTGCCGCCAAAGCTGCTGCCATGCACTCCGCGCGAGATGCGTCCGCTCTCCATGACACGTGAGCCGAGGCAGATTGCGCCCATCGGCACCCCGCCTGCTAAAGACTTGGCGAGGCAGAGAATATCCGGCTGCAAGTCGAAGTGATGGCAGGCAAAAAGGCGTCCTGTGCGACCAAAACCCGTCTGCACTTCGTCGATAATCAGCAAAGCGCCGCGTTCCTGGCAAAGTCTGGCGAGGCCGTGTACATACTCTTCAGTCGCAACATGCACGCCGCCTTCGCCCTGCACCAGTTCAATCAGGACGGCTGCCGTGTCCTGGTTTATGGCAGCTTCGGCCATTGACAAATCGTTGTAACGAATATGCGTGACGCCTGGGATGAGCGGCGCGAAGGGTTCGCGATAGTGCGGTTCCCAGGTTGCTGAGAGCGCCCCCATCGTGCGCCCATGAAAGCCGCGCAGGGTTGCCACGATGCCTGTGCGCCCCGTTGCAAGACGAGCAAATTTGAGCGCGCCTTCAATCGCCTCTGTCCCACTGTTGCAGAGGAAGATATGATCGAGTCCTTCCGGTGTAAGCTGCGCGAGTCGTTCTAGCAGGCTTGCCCGCATGTCGTTGTAAAAGAGTTCGGGACAGGAGATCAGCCGTTGCGCCTGGGCAGCGAGGGCAGCAGCAATCTCCGGGCGCGCATGTCCAATATTAGCCACCCCGTACCCAGCAGTGCAATCGATATATTCGCGTCCCTCGGCATCCCAGACTAACGCCCCCTGGCCGCGCACAACGGCAACCTGGCGCTTGCCATAGACGCCACTGGTGTAGGCATTCTCTCGTTCAATAATGCTGGTCATACCCTTTCTCCTCGCGTGGCAACTTCTAAGCGGGCGGGAGTTCTTTCAATCGTTGTTCCCGCCCCGTTCAACACATCTCGCAGCGAACCGTTTCCGATGCAGACTCGCGCTACACCACCTTGCAGAGCTTCCTGTGTTCCCAATAGCTTCTTGCGCATACGTCCCTGAGCATAGTGCATGTAATGGTCAAGTTGATCTGCCGGAATAGCGCGGATCAGCGTTGTTGTATCGGCGGGATCAGCAAGCAGACCGGGAACATTGGTCATAATAACCAGGGCATCTGCTGAGAGCGCGACTGCAATAGCTGCTGCCGCCCTGTCTCCATCAACATTTAAGCGCTCTCCCTCGTGGCTCAATGCGAGCGGCGCGATGACAGGCGTATAACCAGCAACCAGCAGTTGTCGTAATAGTTCGCCGTTGACCTCTTCAATCTGCCCGGTATAGTCATCGCGCAGGATTTGCACGCGGCCATTTGGGAGTAGAGAGCGCACTACTGCTTTGCGTCTCGCTACCAGCAAACGCCCATCGACGCCTGACAGACCAAGCGCATTGACCCCTTGCCCTTGCAAGCGAGCCACTAAGTCAGTATTGATCTGCCCGGCAACGGCCATCGCATAGATTTGGAGTGTTTCACTATCGGTATAGCGGCTGACCATGCCATTAGGCGAGGTAATCATCCGCGCCGGATGACCCAGGCGTTCGCCAAGTGTGTTTGTAAGGTCTGACCCGCCATGCACAAGGACGACTCGCTCTCCCTCCGTGATCAATTGAGCGATTTCGCGCACGATGTTTTCGACGGGAACATCCGCGCCACCACCGATTTTCACCACAAGCGTCATAGCAAACCCTTCCTTCCTTTCGCCTACACCGGATGCAAACCGGGAAAGGTGAGGCCGAGCGTCTCATCCCAGCCATACATGCAGTTTATGGCCTGCACCGCGTTTCCCGCCGCACCCTTCATCAGGTTATCCAGGGCCGCAATGACCACGACGCGCCTCTGCTCGGCATCAAGCTCGAAGCCGATATCGCAGTAGTTGCTCCCCGCCAGAATTTTCGGCTCCGGGTAGCGGTAGACGCCGTTGCGATCTTTGACCAGGCGAATGAACGGTTCGCGCTGGTAGGCTTCTCGATACAGCCGCCAGAGGATGCGTTCATCTATCGCCTCGTTGAGGAAAACATGTGCAGTAATCAGCACGCCGCGCACCAGTTCAACTGCTGTAGCAGAGAAAGCCACCTGCTGCCGGAGTTCTCCTGTAGCGCCATTTGTCAGCCTGCCAAGCTCTTGCAACAGTTCAGCCGTGTGTCTATGACCCGTTGGCTGAAATGAGCGCACAGCCCCGCTTCTCTCAGGATGATGACTTGACTTCCCAGGCGTTGCGCCTGCCGCTGATGAGCCAACCTTAGCTTCGACTACCAGCGGGATCGCCTCGTTCACCAGCCCGCTCCGGTACAGTGGAGCGAGGCCGAGAATAGCCGCCGTCGCCATACAGCCTGTGCCACTAACAAAGTTCGCTTCTGACAGTTCCTCGCGATGCAGTTCTGGCAGGCCATAGACCGCCTCTCGTAAAAGCTGTGGCGCATGATGGGCTTCGCCATACCAGCGTTCGTAAAGAGATGCAGAGCGCAGGCGAAAATCCGCCGAAAGATCAATGATGCGCGGCGCAAGCTCCCGGTAGCGTTCAATCTCCCTGCTTGATGCGCCATGCGGCAGGCAGAGAAAGAGCAGGTCACATGATGTAATTTCATCAGGATGACAGAATCGTAAAGTGCAAAGCTTGCGCAAATTTGGATGAACGCTATGGATGTAGTGTCCAGTATGGCTACTTGAAGCCACGTGGGTCAACTCCACTTCTGGATGAAAGAGCAGGAGGCGCACCAGTTCACCACCGGTATAGCCAGACCCGCCAACGATTGCGATACGTATGCGACTCATCGCATCACCTCCGCTCGTACATGGCTGAAAATGTAGTCGAGCATAGCATTGGGTATATCAACACCTGTTGGCGCGATACTATTACGAAACTCCATTGTGGCGTTGATTTCATTAACCAGCAGGCCGCGCTCAGGGTCTTCCAGCACGTCGATAGCGAGAATGCCGCCGCCTACAGCCTGCGCAGCTCGCACACACAGGCTATCCAGTTCAGGCGTAATGGGACAGTTGCTGGCAACCGCGCCACGCGCTGTATTCGTTACCCAATGCTGGCTGGTGCGATAGATGGCGCAGATAGTATGATCTCCAACCACAAAGGCGCGAATATCACGCTGAGGCTTGGCTATGTACTCTTGCACATAGTGAATATGGTGCTGGTAGGAGCCAAGCGTCTCCTGGTGTTCGAGGACCGCTTCCGCCGCGTCACGATCATTGATGCGGGCCAATAGACGCCCCCAGGAACCAGCAAGCGGCTTGATTACTACCGGATAGCCAAGCTGTTCCATGCCGCGAACCGTCACTTCAGGCTCAAAGGCCAGCAGTGTGCGAGGTGTGGGGATATTGGCGCGAATTAAAGCCAGCGTCGTGAGCAGCTTGTCATTACAGGTCGCGGTGACGGCTGCCGAGTTGAAAACGCGAATGCCCCAGTTTTCCAGGACAAACAGTACCGCCAGTCCGCGAGATTGGCTCAGACTGCGACAGAGAACAGCGTCGTACTGCTGCCAGCGTTCATCAGGATGATGGAGATCGAACAGCAACTCTCCATCATCGATAATGTCAAAGGCGATGTCGCGCCTGCGTAGGGCATCGATCAACAGTTTCTCCTCTACGCGGATGCGCGAGGTGAGTATAGCCAGGCGCATAATCTCATTCTCCCCAATCTTCTTCAACCTGCGGTGCCAGCCCAACAGTGGGTGGCTCCAGCGTCAATACTTCCAGTTCGGCATTACAATCGGGACAATAAAGAATTTCTCCAACCAGCATTCCCTGTACGGTAATCTCAGCTTCGCATTCTGGACAGTGTGCCATGTGTTGTTTTCCTCCTTGTTGTTTTTTCTTGCATTACATTGGACAATAAAAAAAGCCCTTCATCCTCCAGCGAGGGAAGGACGAAGAGCGTTGGACGTGGCTCTCGTGGTACCACCTTCATTCGTTACTATCTCACGATAGTAACCTTGTCGAGTACATTGACATATACTCCAGCCCGATCACGGGGGCCACCGGCAGAGGTCTACTCTCACCCATCAGGGTGATTTCTTCTCGCAGCTCTCGGGTTTTATTCACGGTCGGTATACATACGAGCTTTCCACCAGCTGCTCGCTCTCTGGATGCTCCGTTACCGTTACTCGTCCCATCACTGCTTTTCACTATGCAGTTGTCTAATTGACGCGGATAAAAGGCCAATAAAAAAGCCCTTCATCCTTTCTCTAAAGGACGAAGAGCGTTCAATTCAACTCTCGTGGTACCACCTTCATTCGTTACTATCTCACGATAGTAACCTTGTCGAGTACATGCATACTCCAGCCCGATCACGGGGGCCACCGGCAGAGGTCTACTCTCACCTCACAGGTGATTTCTTCTCGCAGCTTCCGGGTTTTATTCACAGTCCGTTGACGTATGGGCTTTCCACCAGCCGCCCACTCTCTGTTCGCAACAGGTATCTGTTACTCGTCCCATCGACGCTTTTCGCTATGCAGTTGTATAAGTGTCTCAAAATATATAACATGGATGGGTTCAGTCTGTCAAGGTTTTTGCGAAAAATTCAGCAAATTCACCACCAGAACATTTCTCTGGTACAATAACATTCATACGAACAAAAAGCGGCAACTATTGGCAAAAAACGGTGTAAGCAAGCGAGACCAATAGCGCAGAAAAGGAATGATAGTAATGGTAGATAGGCTTAAAGGCAAAGTGGCACTAATTACTGGCGCTGGCAGCGGTATTGGAAGAGCAATGGCACTGCTCTTCGCGCGAGAAGGGGCATCTGTAGTTGCAGGTGACATCAATGCTCAGGGCGGTGAGGAAACGATACGAGCGATTGAAGAGCAGGGCGGTGAGGCATTTGCCGTTCAGCTCAACGTCACCCAGGCTGGGGAAGTGGAGGCAGCAGTGCAGGCAACGCTCGACCACTTCGGCAAACTTGACGTACTCTGCAACAATGCCGGTGTTGGTGAGCAACACACCTCTATTCTCGAACTGGACGAAAGTGAGTGGGAGCGCGTCTTTGCCATCAACGCCAAAGGAGTCTTTCTGGGCATCAAGTACGGCGCGGCTGCCATGATACAATCTGGCAACGGGGGATCAATTATCAACACGGCAAGCGTGGCGGGCATCGTCGGCAATCCAGGTTATACAGCTTATGCATCCTCGAAAGCGGCCTGCATTCACCTGACGAAGACGGCGGCCCTGGAACTGGCACACCATCAAATTCGGGTCAATGCGCTTGCGCCAGCTTTTACCGCCACGCCAATGGTAGATACAATGGTCGCAACTCATCGCGATCCACAACGCGCCCTGCAAAAATTAGGCAGCATCATTCCACTTGGTCGGCTTGGCACGCCGCAGGAGATAGCCAACGCGGCCTTGTTCCTCGCCAGTGACGAGTCCTCGTTTATGACAGGCGCGGTGCTGGTTCTTGATGGTGGCCTGACAGTGCAATAAGCCTTCAACCGCAAATATTTCTACGGCTGAATGAGGAAAAGTAACCCCCTGAAAGCCCTTTTACAGGACTCTTCAGAGGGTTACTTCTATACCGGGTTTTCCATATTACAGCCACATCTATCCACTCTTTGATGAAACTTCTCGGCTTCAAAGCTACGACACCTTGATAGCATCCAACAACTCGACAAAGTACAGTCCTTCATTCTGGAGTTTCCCAGTATCTTCAACGCCCCATATCACTGACAGAACTGCCTGTGCGAATCCCCAGTTATAGATGCGCTCTCGCTCGAAGCCCAGTTCTGCGGAAAGCTGGTCGATGCGCCTTGCCATAAGGGACTTCGGGTTAGAGACTGAGAGAATGTCAGGCCAGAAATTGCGCAATAAGGCTCCGGTCTCGTAGGCAGGCTCGCCAATCACTCCCTTTGGATCGACTGCCAGCCAGGGTTGGCGTTCAGCAGCAAGGATGTTGTCCTGGTGCAGGTCACCATGCAGCAGCACCGGTTCAGCCATCGAGGCGCACAGTTCAGCATAGAGTTTCTCAGCTTTGTCGAAGATGCCAGCCGGAATTGGGCCAGTTCCTCCATCATAGCGTCTGCGCAAACGAGCAAATCCTTTGAACCAATCGACGACGGTGGGGAAAGGATAATGCTGCTCCGGTAGTGGATGCCATATTTTACGCATGACCTGTGCCGCCGCCGAGATTGCAGCCTCGTCGTCTTCTACAGTGCGTAGGGACGTACCCGGCTTCAGGCGCTCCATGAGCATCACCGCGTCCTGCACATCGCAAGCAAGTAGCTGTACCATACCACGTCCATTGAAATGGTGTAGCGCTTCCGACTGCGATGGAAACTCATCGGTCAGGCCGGTCTTCAGCATCACTTCTGTGCCATCACCGAGTACACCCGGAGCCACATAGTTGAAAGACAGGTTCTTCACTGGTGCGTCGATAGTCAGATGCCAGCGTTCTTCACAGTTAGCAAGGATGGAAGGCAAGCGGTCGAGCCACGCGCGTCCCTCTTCTCCAAAAAGCTCTATCATGAAGCTTGCAAAGTTTTCGGGGATGTTAAACAATTTTTCTCCTCCATTCTGTTACTCGTTCTTATTCCGCATGACATTCCAGGAGAAGATGGTGGGGCGCGAATCGAAATCGAGGCAGAGTCTGAACAATAGGGGCAATGCGGCAAAGGAGCCGACTCCGAGTGCCACAAAATACGTTCATCCGCTAAATGGCAGGTGAAGCCTGGTCGGCCAGAGACGCGTTGTGAAACTTGTCAGTGTCAATAATGCGCAAACATCAATTGCTTTCCTCTTGCGATGGAGCCTATTTTCCCTTCTGCCATCACGTACTTTATTATACACCTGAGATCTGAAGATTAGCGTGCCTGTTCTATCGGGCGAATCAAAATTTCATTCACATTCACATAAGACGGCTGTGTCACAGCATACAGAATGGCAGCCGCGATGCCCTCACTTTGCAGTTGGTGCAGCGTCTTCTCGCAGGGATGTCCCGAAATTGACCGCATGCTCCTGTTCCGCGGCTGGCTGCGTAGTCACCCATCCGACCGGCAGCTTTATGAGGAAACAAGCGACAACTTGCACAACAGAACTGGAAATACACTCAAAACTACGCTAATGCCAGGTCTTCAGTAGTTGAGGGAATCATCGAGCGAGCGCGAAACAGTACTGACTCCAACCAGGAATGAGTAAGCCAGACGAGCTTACTTCCCTGGCGTAACACGGTGTAAAGGCCAGACAAGCACTTCCTGGCGCTGCGCAAAGTGGAGCAGAGGGGCAGTATCGGGCAGAGTAATACCTTGCAAGCTTGCCATACTGTTGTGCCGTATTTCCAGTTCGGCAGTCTGAAGCGGCCAGGGGCGATGCTGAATATCAGCTCGGAAAACTTCGTTCCTACTTACTACTGTGTAGAGGCAATAGCGTTCGACGAGCCAGTATTCCAGGCTGCCCGGCTTTGCCTCAAAAATCGGCGAAAGAGGGCGATATGATCCGAGGAAGGCTGCCGGTGGCGAACCAGGATGCATACGCCGGGTACGATAATCGACTGTATCTCCCTTACGTTTGACTTCCATCGTCGCCCAGAAGTAGGGCAGATGAAAGAACATACGCGCGAATAGAACGGCCAGCACATTTTCAGCATCCAGGCTAAAGAAATAGACGCCAGGAATACCGTTGACGACGACATAGGTACGTACATTGAATTCCGCCGACTGTGAAAGGAGGGGAATCGGTGGTACGCCACGCGGAGTGAGATGCGTCATGTAAAAAGGGACAATGCCAACCCAACATTGCCCATCGAAAGTATCGAGCGGAAGAGCGGCAGGAATCAAGGGGCGAAGTACTTCTGGCGCAATCGGCCAATGAGCGAAGAGCAGGTCATTCCATACCTGTGTCATGATCCACGGCCCATCAGGTAAAGGAAAAGACCGGTGTTGTGTAGAGCGTAAAATATCCTTCGCGTTCATCTGGCCGCTCCCTCTGGCTTGATAAGACCATATTTACATGCGCCTATATCTATTATATTGGTGGAACACACCACTGAAACCAGCAGATACTTTACCTTTGTTCGGCTTGCGCATTCTGCCTGCATTTGCTCTAATAGTCTTAGGTAACTGACAAACATGCTTCATTTTCTCCGGTGAAAGAGGTGATGTTTATGCCTGGGACATTTCGACTTGGCAGGCTTGCCGGATTTGAGATTAACATTCATATTAGCTGGCTGATTATCCTGGTGTTTCTTACGTGGTCGCTGGCGAGCGGCTGGTTTCCCGCGCTCTATCACGGGTGGTCTCCAGTAACGTATTGGGTGACGGGATTTATCGCGTCTTTGCTCCTGTTTCTTTCCGTCCTTCTACACGAACTGGCACACTCGCTGGTTGCACGCGCGCGAGGACTGCCGGTCAAGAGTATCACCCTCTTCATTTTCGGAGGGGTCTCCAATATCGAGCAGGAGCCGAAGCAGCCCGGCATAGAGTTTCAGATGGCGGTGGTCGGGCCATTGACCAGCCTGGTGATCGGCGGAATCTGTTTTCTCTTGCAGCTTCCATTACGCAACGTCAACAGTCCGGTGACGGCTACACTTGGCTACCTTGCGCTGACAAACATCCTGCTGGGCATCTTTAACCTGTTGCCCGGCTTTCCACTCGATGGCGGGCGCGTGTTGCGCTCGATTGTGTGGAAGGTGAGCGGCAGCCTGCGCACCGCTACCCGTGTGGCGACGATTGTTGGCTCAATCATCGCCTATCTCTTCATTCTGGTAGGCATCTGGCTGTTTTTCGGCGGAGATGTGCTGGATGGCATCTGGCTCGGCTTTATCGGCTGGTTCCTGCTGAGTTCGTCGCAATCGGCCAACTCCCAGGCCATGCTGCAATCGATGTTCCAGGGAGTGAAAGTGGCCGACGTGATGAATCCTGATGTTGCCACCGTCCCTGCCAACATCTCATTACAAAAACTGGTATACGAGTACTTCCTGCCACGCGGCCTGCGCTCGGCTTTCGTCATGCAGGGCGATTACCTGGCGGGACTCATCACGCTGAGCGATATACGGCACGTGCCGCAGGAGCAATGGGCACAGACGCCGGTAGGACATGCCATGCAACCCCTTGAAAAACTCCATGCCGTTTCTCCCACACAGAGCCTCAATGATGTTCTGCCCTTGATGGCTGGGGCCAATGTGAACCAGTTGCCCGTTGTCCAGGATGGACGACTGGTCGGGGTCATCAGCCGCGAATCAATTGTGCGCTACCTGGAAGTGCGGCGCAGTCTTGGTCTTCCCGAGCCGCGCAAAGCAGTCTGAATACGGGGGTGCCTGGAAAGTCGGAGGACACCCGAGCGTTATAATGCTGTTGCATACGAAAAAAGCAGGTGAAGTTGAACGTTACTGCAATCATCTTCGACTACATCAATTCAGTGCCTGATGGATTTTGAGCAATATATGGGGGTCTAGTGCCCCCTGTCATCCTGAGCGCAGCGAAGGATCGTGGTCCCCCGGCGATGCCTGCGTCGCGACCGGAGATCCTTCGCTGCGCTCAGGATGACAGGCCTGGGTCTTCCCTCTTTCTTGGTCAACATTCATGATCGCGTCCCTACAAAATTATTCTCCATTCTTTTGTGAATGTTTATAAGGCACTGAATTGATGTAGCTTAATCTTCCGGGGTTGCTCCCTTACCGCTCTTGCCAGGGGCGCGCGAAGTCATAGGGTTGGTGACATCGGTGTTTATATCACCTTTATCCGCGCTATCTGCCTTGCCGTCCTGCCCTCGAAATGGAGAACGAGATGTCGAGGAACCCTGACCGGGCGAGGTGGTGTTCGAGTGCGCAGTTGATCCATCCTGCTTTTCTGAAGCATTGGGGCTGACTGTGTTGCCTTGATCTTGCTGTGAATCTTCGTAGCTCCCATAACGTGTTTGGTTTCCCAAAGACTCGCCAGGATTAGAAGAAGTCGAACTTCCTGATGATTGGTTTTGTGTTGTTCTGGATTTGTTCTCGTCTGCCATGTTCTATCCCTCTTTCTGAGAAATTGATACCCGTTTCGACGACCCGCATACAGGCTCTATAAACGTGGTAGCATTTTCCGCTTGAATCTCTTCCAGCAATTTGCGGCAACATCAAACTGTACGTATGGTACGAGTAGCGCCTGCAAAAGGTGACTCATCAAAAGGGATGCCGCTCGTTCAAAGAATTCTTTGAACTTTAAATATAACTTTATGCTAAGAAATATACTGAAGCAAAAGGGAATTATCTTTCTGTTGCAGAGACAAGCGAAACAACTGGCTCCTCTACTTTTTCTGACACTTATTGTTCACTTAAAGCAACTCACTAGTATAAGCTCCATCTATAAAGCAGAGTCAATACGATTATTTACAAATAACAAAGCTTGATTAATCCAGCACAATATGTTACACTTCCAAAGTGGACAAACGAATTTCGGCAATTAGCTAATTTTATGACGAGGCTAATCACAAACCAGCCTTGTAGTTTCAGACATATTTATTTGACCGAGCAGTTTCGTGTAATCTGTAGAAATTACACAGCGTATTACGTAGCAGAAGAAGTATACTCCAGGAGCGGCCTTTATTTTACGCGATTGATCACTGTTAGATCAGTTGACGAGAGTATCGCTCCCTAGCGCCCGCAGCGCCCCGGCTGCATCAAGCTATCTCAAGGCGGCTGTTGCCTTCGGCAGATCTTCCATTGTTGTTGGCTTAGTATGTTCTCCAGTAATTAAAGTGATGGTGTTGTCACTATTTTAGCGCGGCTTCTTATGCTGGCGAGCAGCTTCCTGCTCGAGGAGGTACATCATGGCGACCAAAGCACGTGTGGAGGACGTCCACATCGTGTGGATCACGGCAGGCCTGGGCTGCGATGGAGATACGATTTCCATTACTGCTGCCACCCAGCCGAGCATTGAGGATGTGTTATTAGGAGCCATTCCCGGACTTCCAAGAGTGCATCTCCACAACCCTGTACTCGCCTTTGAACTCGGCGGCGAGAGCTTTATGACCTGGTGGTATAGAGCCGAGCGAGGCGAACTTGACCCCTTTGTGCTTGTGGTGGAAGGCTCGATCCCCAACGAGCAGATTAAGAGCGAGGGCTATTGGGCGGCTCTCGGCACCAATCCCGATACCGGCCAGCCTATTCCCACCAACGAGTGGATTGATCGCCTTGCCCCCAAAGCTCTGGCGGTCATCGCCATCGGCACGTGCGCAACCTACGGCGGCATTCATGCCATGCAGGGCAATCCGACCGGCGCGATGGGCCTACTCGACTATTTGGGCTGGAACTGGAAGAGCAGCGCGGGTATTCCCATCATCTGTGTTCCAGGATGCCCGGTACAGCCCGACAACTTCATGGAAACCGTCCTCTACCTGCTCTACCAGGCGGCAGGAATGTCTCCGATGATCCCCCTGGATGATGCGCATCGCCCGACCTGGCTCTTTGGCAAAACTGTTCACGAGGGCTGCGATCGCGCAGGCTACTACGAACAGGGCGACTTCGCCACTGAGTACGGCTCACCCAAGTGCATTGTCAAGTTAGGATGCTGGGGGCCGGTGGTGAACTGTAACGTGCCGAAGCGCGGCTGGATGAATGGCATTGGCGGCTGCCCCAATGTAGGCGGCATCTGCATTGGCTGCACCATGCCCGGCTTCCCCGACAAATTCATGCCCTTTATGGATGAGCCGCCCGGCGCGAAGATCTCGTCAGGCATCATCAGGAGTACCTATGGGATTCTCATTCGCAGCCTGCGCAAGATCACGCAGAACACGGCCAATAAGGAACCCTCGTGGCGGCACAAAGGGCGTGAGTTAGTGACAGGCTACCAGCCAAGATGGTGAGTAGACAGGACGATATTCATAGCAGGCCTCGCTACAAAGGAGACGTATCATGGCTACAGAAGTGAAACGAGGAGAGATCCCACCAGAGGCACCACAACTGGTCGAGATGTCGTGGGACCCCATCACCCGTATTGTCGGCAGTCTGGGCATCTATACCAAAATTGACTTCAAGAACCGCAGAGTGGCGGAATGCCACAGCACTTCGTCCATTTTCCGTGGTTACAGCATCTTTATGAAGGGCAAGGACCCACGCGACGCCCACTTTATCACCAGCCGCATCTGCGGTATCTGCGGCGACAACCACGCCACCTGCTCGGTCTACACGCAGAACATGGCCTATGGCATCAAGCCGCCTGCATTAGGAGAGTGGATACTCAACCTGGGTGAAGCGGCGGAGTACATGTTCGACCATAATATCTTCCAGGAGAACCTGGTCGCCGTTGACTACTGCGAGCAGATGGTGAAGGAAACCAATCCGGGCGTGCTTGAGCTGGCGAATAAGACCGAAGCTCCGCATGCCAGAGAGCATGGCTATCGCACTATCGGCGATATCATGCGCGCTTTCAATCCCTTCACGGGCGAACTCTATCTCGAAGGCTTGCAGGTGAGCCGCTATACACGCGAGAAATTCTGTTTGATGGAGGGCCGCCACGTCCATCCTTCAACCCTCTATCCTGGCGGCGTCGGTACCGTCGCCAGCATCCAACTTTTCACGGACTACCTGGTGCGCCTGATGCGCTACGTGGAGTTCATGAAGAAGATGGTTCCGCTGCACGACGACCTCTTCGACTTCTTCTACCAGGCCCTGCCCGGCTACGAGCGCGTTGGCTACCGACGCACGCTGATCGGCTGTTGGGGATCGTTCCAGGACCCCAATGTCTGCGATTACAAGTATGAGACAATGGACGAGTGGGGGCGCGCCATGTTTGTCACCCCCGGCGTCATCGTGGACAACGAACTGGTGACCACCAGCCTGGTCGATATCAATTTGGGTATTCGCATCCTGCTCGGCCACTCCTACTACGAGGACTGGCAGGACGAGCGCACCTTCGTTGACCGCGACCCGCTCGGCAATCCCGTTGACAAACGCCATCCCTGGAACCAGACCACCATCCCGAAGCCGCAGAAGCGCGACTTCAACGGGCCGTATAGCTGGACAATGTCCCCGCGCTGGTACGATAAGCGGACGGGCGACTACCTGGCCCTCGATACGGGCGGCGGAGCCATTGCGCGATTGTGGACCACTGCGCTGGCTGGACTGGTGCATATTCCAGGTCTGATCGAGGCAACCGGGCATAGCGTCAAGATCACGCTGCCCAAGAGCGCGACGAAGCCAGAAGTGCAGTTCGAGTGGAAGGTGCCGCAGTGGAGCAACGCCATCGAGCGTAACCGGGCGCGCACCTACTTCCAGGCCTATTCCGCCGCCATCGCGCTGTACTGCATCGATAAGGCGCTTGACGAGATACGCGCTGGACACACGAAGACCTGGACCGATTTCACCGTACCAAAGGAGGCCATTGGTTGCGGATTCCATGAGGCGGTACGCGGCGTCCTCTCCCATCACATGGTCATTGAGGATGGCAAGATCGCCAACTACCATCCCTATCCGCCGACACCGTGGAATGGCAGTGTGCGCGATGTCTATGGTACTCCTGGCCCTTACGAGGATGCCGTACAAAACACGCCCATCTTCGAGGAGAACGGCCCGGAGAACTTCAAGGGCATCGACATTATGCGCGCGGTGCGCAGCTTCGATCCCTGCCTGCCGTGTGGCGTGCATATGTACCTCGGCGAGGGGAAAGAGCTTCAGAAAGTCCTCTCACCAACCTTTGGCCTGAATTCGTAGCGTTACTCCTCTACTGGTGACAGGTCATGGTACACACTCCCTGTCACTGGTGGAACGCAAATATAAGGAGAACAGGCAATGGCAGAGAAGAAAACTTCCAAAGCCTCAGCCGGGAAACCGGAACCCACGCACCAGCCGGGAACGAGCAAGGGCGAGGAAAAGGCAAAGGAAGCGGGCAAGGAGCCTGGTCGCCGTAAGACCGGGACAACGGGGGCCAAACGCCCTGCCGGTAAGTCAACGGGCCGAGACTCCACCGGTTTGAATCCTTCTGAACCGATAGACAAGGAAAGCCCGAATATGCCGACACCCTGATCGTTCATGGTATGTCATCCTGAGCGCAGCGAAGGACCTGCGATATCGACGCGCGAATAGCTCGGCAAAGAGGTCCTTCGCTGCGCTCAGGATGACATATGGCAGTTCAGGATGACATATGGCAGTTCTAGAACATTATTAATACAACGACCAGCCGCTTGCAAAGAGGAGGATATCGAATGCAGCAGGATATGCAGGAACACCAGCGCCGGGCGGAACGTATCGAAACCTTGATCCAGGAGGTCGCCTCATTTCCTGATCCACATGCTCGCGCAACCACCGAAGCACTCCTACAGGCGCTGCTGGATATGTATGGCGAGGGACTGGCGCACATTCTCGAATTGACTATGCAGACCGAAGCATCCGGCTACGAGCTGCTTGAGGCATTTGCCAGCGATGAGCTGGTGGCGTCACTGCTTTTACTGCATGGGCTGCATCCGGCGGATATCGAGTCGCGCATTGCCCACGCCTTGAATGAGATACGCCCCTATTTACAGTCGCATGGCGGCAATGTCGAACTGGTCAAAGTCGAAAACGGCGTGGCCTACCTGCGCCTTGAGGGAAGCTGCAACGGCTGCTCTGCTTCGACTGCCACACTTCAGCAGACTATTGAAAAAGCTATTTATGAAGCGGCTCCTGACCTCGACAGGTTAGAAGTGGAGAGCGTCACTGCTTCCCTGGCGCGAGTGGCTGTGAAGTTTGTTCCCCGGCAAAAGGCTTTGCGGTCCTGATACTTCTGCTAAAAAGAGAGGCGCTATGACTGCACCCGAACTGTCTTCAGAGCAAAGCAACCGCCCTGCCATGCCCTTTCAAGGACTGCGGCGGCTGCTCCAGGAGCGAAAACCGGAGAGTACATCTCTGGAACACTGCGACCTGTGCGGCGAAATGATTCCGCCAGAGCATCGCCACCTGCTCGATTTATCCAGACGCACGTTGGTCTGCGCCTGCCAGGCCTGCTCGCTGCTCTTTACCAATCCCGGGGCTGCCGGAGGAAAGTATCAACTTATTCCGCACCGATACCTGGCTCTGACAGATTTCGTCATGAGCGATGAACAGTGGGACGCGCTGATGCTTCCGGTACACATGGCTTTTATCTTGCGCAGCAACGGGCCGAAACAGGTGATGGCATACTATCCCAGCCCGGCGGGAGCTGTAGAGTCCCTGCTTGACCTTGAGGGCTGGAATGAACTGGCAAGCCAGAATCCCATCCTCAACGAATTGGAGCCGGATGTCGAGGCGCTGCTGATTAATCGCGTGAGAAATGCACACGAACACTACATCGTTCCCATCGATGCCTGCTACCAGCTTGTCGGGATCATTCGCACTTCCTGGAAAGGCCTCAGCGGGGGTACCGAGGTCTGGGAGGCCATACATGCGTTCTTTGAAGACATTCAAAGGAGGGCCGCATGCCAGACCTGAACTTTGAGGTGGTGGGCGCGAAGGCTCCTGCCTTTGCGGCAGTTCCTATGCTCCTCTTCAAACTACGCATCAGCAATACCGATGAGCAAGAGCGAATCTATAACGTCGCTCTGCGCTGCCAGATTCAAATCGCGGCTACTCGCAGGCGATACAGTTCCGAGGCGCAGGAGCGGCTGCTGGAGGTTTTTGGCGAGCCGCATCGCTGGGGCGAGACGGTGAAGAGTTTCCTCTGGACGCATGCCAGCGTTGTCGTGCCGCAATTCACGGGAAGCGTTCTCGTTGATCTACCCGTTCCCTGCACCTATGACTTCGAGGTGGTGAGTACCAAATATTTCGATGCGGTGGAGGATGGCGATATCCCGCTGCTGTTCCTGTTCAGTGGCACAATTTTTTACGAGGGACAGCAGGGCTACATGCAGGTTGGGCAAATTTCCTGGTCGAAGGAAGCAGAATTTCGCCTTCCTGTCGCTGTCTGGAAGGAAATGATTGCCCGCTACTATCCCAACAGTGCCTGGATTTGCCTGCACAAGGATGTTTTCGATCAACTCTATCGCTATAAGGCCAGGCATGGGCTTCCCACCTGGGAGGACGTGATTGCGCATCTCTTGCAGGCAAGTAGCGAGGAGGTGCAATCATGAGGATGGAGGGCATCAGGGAGATTGCCAACGCCGTTCTCTACGAGGGCTACCTGCTCTATCCATATCGGCACTCCGCGATCAAAAACCGGACGCGCTGGACGCTTGGCGTGGTCTATCCAAAGGAATATAGCGAGGCAAACGGCAGCATCGAACCCTGGTTCATGCAGACCGAATGCCTGCTAAGCGGCTCAGCAGATACCACGCTCGATATGTACATCCGGTTCCTGCATGTCCTCGTTGCCCACTCTGCAAAGGACTCTTCTGAGGCGAAATCAGCAAGTTGGAGTCCCGCCAGCAACCTGGTGGGCGATTCCTGTGAAGAGGGCATGGAACGCGAGTTCAGCGCGATAGGGCTTGCGCTGCATGAACTTATCAATCATCCTCACACTATAAACATTGCATTCGCAGGTGGGAACATAGAAGACGAGGTAAATAGCGAAGTTGTACGGGAACAAAAACCGGTCGAGGGAATAGTTAGCATCGCGGCTGAGCAAGTCAGTGACGCCGTCTTCAGGCTAAGCATCCGTATCGAAAACACAACGCCTGGAACGGCGGGCATAACCTATCATAACGCCGCATTGCTGCAATCATTCATCTCCACACACACTATTTTGCAGGCACATGCAGGCGAGTTTATTTCATTACTTGACCCGCCTGAAAATTTAAAGGAACTTGCGCAAGGATGCAAAAACGTGCGGACGTGGCCGGTGCTGATCGGTCAGGAGGGCGAACGGGATGCGCTGCTCTCTTCGCCGATCATCCTGTATGACTACCCACAGATTGCGCCGGAAAGCCCTGGCCCGCTTTTCGATGGCACCGAAATTGACGAGATTCTGACCCTGCGTATTCTGACACTGACCGATGAAGAAAAGGAAGAGATGCGACAAAGCGATGCGCGGGCACGAGAAATATTGGAGCGCGCAGAATCGCTTACCCCTGAACAGTTCATGAAGCTGCATGGCACGATTCGCGGCATGGGGCTGGTGGAGCAGAGCAGGGAGGAAGCTATTCCCACTTTTGGAACGGCAAACTCGTTTCCTGGCGAGGATTATCCACCGCCGCAATCGATTTCTATCGCGAACAAGGAGGTGAAAGCGGGAGATAAGGTGCGCCTGCACCCGAGGGCGCGTGCCGATGCCTTCGATATGCTGCTCGAAGGCAAGACCGCCCGAGTCGAAATGATCCAGCAAGATTTCGAGAATCGCCTGTATCTGGTGGTAACGCTGGATGATGACCCCGGCAGGGAGCAATGGGATGAGCGCGTCCTGCCCGGCCATCGTTTCTTTTTCTTTCCAGAGGAGGTGGAGCCGCTGGAGGGCAGCATGGAGAGCCGCCTGTGAACGCGCAACCGCCATCAACCAACAAGCGCATTCTCGTCGCCTGCATCGGCAATATCTTTCTCGGCGATGACGGCTTTGGCGTCGAGGTGGCGCAACGACTCAGGCATAAGCAATATCCGCAAGGCGTAGAGGTCGTTGATTTCGGCATACGCGGGATGGACTTAGCATATACCTTACTCGACAATTACGACACGCTGGTACTGGTTGATGCCATGCCCAGAGGTGGAACGCCTGGAACACTCTACCTGATTGAGCCTGACATCAGCCAGATCAATCCTGAGCAGGGAGTGCAAGCCGGTAGAATCGCGCTCGATGCGCATAGTATGGACCCGGTCAAGGTACTGGCTTTCGCAAGGACGTTGGGCGCGAAACCGGTGCATACCCTGGTAGTCGGCTGCGAACCGGCTCCCTTTGACGCGGAAAGCGGTGATATGGAATGGGGATTAAGCGAGCCGGTGCAGGCGGCTGTCGATGAAGCTGTAAAGATGATTGATACGCTGGTTGAACAATTGTTGGTTGGTAATAAGACGTGATGTCCGGTAATTGTAGGGACGCGATTCATCGCGTCCGGCTTCTCACATCAATTCCGGGGCAGGTGGACGCGATGAATCGCGTCCCTACAGAAAATAATAATCCAGGAAAGGAACGAACCCATGAAATGGATTCTTTTAGCTCTCGGTGTTGGCTTTAGCCTCTGGGTGCTTCAGCATCAGCTTCCCGATATTCAGCGCTACCTGCGTATGCGTTCAATGTAGTCAGGTTCGATCATGCACGAACTGGCTATTGCTCAAAGTATCGTCGAAGCGGTTGAGACACGCGCAAGCGAATGTAATGCGGCGCGAGTCAAGAGCGTGCGCCTCAAGATCGGCGAGGGCAGCGGCGTTGTTACCGACTCGCTATCGTTCTGCTTCGAGATGCTGGCCAGCATGAGTTCTGTGCTGGAAGGCGCGCAACTGCTGATCGACCACGTTCCGCATCGCGCTTGCTGCCGTTATTGCGACAAAGAGTTCGCGGTGCAGAACTTCGTCGCGCAGTGCCCGATCTGCCAGGAATGGTCAGACGAGATTATTTCTGGCACCGAACTGCAAATTGTGGAAATGGAGATCGAATCGGCTTCAAGGGCTTCCGCGCCAGAAGTAGGAAGGAGCGACTTTGGTTAAAATAACCATTGCTCAGAACATCCTGGCCGCGAACGACACTATCGCCCAGGAGCTTTCGCAGCAGTTGCTAGCGCGTGGCGTTCGCGCGCTCAATTTCATGAGTTCGCCGGGCGCGGGCAAGACCACCCTGCTCGAGCGAACTATCGAGCGGCTGCGCGGGCAAGTGCGTATCGGCGTGATCGAGGGCGATGTCGAAACGAGCGCGGATGCCGAACGGATTGAGGCAGCAGGCGCGCAGACGGTGCAAATCAACACGCGGGGAGCCTGTCACCTGGAAGCGCACATGATTCGTGACGCGCTGGCGGAGATCGACCTGAAGGATATTGACCTGCTGGTGATCGAGAATATCGGCAACCTGGTCTGTCCCGCCGCCTGGAATCTGGGCGAGGATATTCGAGTGGTGCTGGTCAGCACGACGGAAGGAGATGATAAACCGGCCAAGTATCCGCAGATGTTCGCGGTTTCACAGGTAATGGTGGTGAATAAGCTTGATCTGCTGCCATACGTTGACTATGACCTGGAAAAGGTCAAACGGCAGGCCTTAGCCATCAATCCACGCCTGCGTATCTTCGAGGTAAGTTGTCGTAACGGCATGGGCCTCGATGCATGGTGTGAATGGTTGGCCTCTCTTGTAGGACTACTAGAATAGAGACGTTGATATGTCTTCCATAACGGAATCGACAATCCAGCGACGGCGTTTGCTCGTGCAGGGAATTGTCCAGGGCGTAGGCTTCCGGCCTTTTGTCTATGGGCAGGCTCTACGCTGGAGTCTTGCTGGCTTCGTCTACAACGATAGCCAGGGCGTGACCATCGAAGTTGAGGGTACGCCTGAAGCGCTAGATGGCTTTCAACGCGCTTTGAACGAGCAAGCGCCGCCACTGGCTCGCATCGATTCCGTTGCTACTGAACTTGTTCATCCACGTCACGAAGACACATTTGTCATCATCCACAGTCATAAAGGATCGGAGCGTTCCGCGCTCATCTCGCCCGATACCGCCACCTGCGAGGATTGCCTGCGCGAACTATTTGACCCCGCCGACCGTCGCTATCGCTACCCCTTCATTAACTGCACCAACTGCGGCCCGCGCTTCACCATCGTCCAGGACGTTCCCTACGACCGCGACAAGACTACCATGCGCGTCTTTCCCATGTGTCCCGCCTGTCAGGCCGAATACGACGACCCGCTCGATCGCCGCTTTCATGCGCAACCCAATGCCTGCCCGGTCTGTGGGCCGCAAATACGTCTGGATGTTTGGAGTAATGTAGGTGATAGTGAAATTGTAGGGACGCGATTGATCGCGTCCTGCCCATCGGAACAATTGACATGGGAACAATGGGGGGGGCAGGATGCGATGAAGCACGTCCCTACAGGGAATGTTGATTTCATTACGTTGGCGGCGGGGCTATTGGCGAAAGGCGCAATCCTTGCCATCAAAGGATTGGGTGGCTATCACCTGGCATGTGATGCGCTCGATGAAGAAGCCGTTCGCAGATTGCGACAGCGCAAGCGACGCGAGGCAAGGCCATTTGCGTTGATGGTTCCCGGTATTGAAACGGCACAGCAGCTTTGTGTGTTAAATGATGCTGAGGCCACATTATTGAAGTCATATCGCCGACCTATCGTTTTGCTTGCTCAGAAGATGGACTGTCCCGTTGCGCCAGGGGTTGCACCTGCCTGCAATACACTGGGGATTATGTTGCCCTACACGCCGCTTCATTATCTGCTGTTGCGCGCATTTGCAAAAGCTATTGAACCAGGAAGACCCGCGGCATTGGTCATGACCAGCGGCAATGTGAGCGATGAGCCAATCGCATACCAGGACGACGATGCGCGGAAACGGCTGTTTAGTATTGCCGATGGGATGCTCACACATAACCGCGATATTCATATGCGCTGCGATGACTCAGTGATGCGCATTGTTGCGGGCGGCGAGCAGTTTTTCCGCCGTTCGCGGGGATATGCGCCAGAACCAGTTTCGCTTTCGATAGAGCTTCCTGTACCACTACTTGCATGCGGCGGTCATCTTAAAAATACATTCTGCCTGGGCAAGGGACAGAAGGCTTTTCTCAGTCATCATGTTGGCGATTTAGAGAATTTAGAAACGCTGACCTCGTTTCGCGAGGGTATCGAACATTTTTCGCGGCTATTTGATATCTACCCACAGGCCCTCGCCTACGACCTGCATCCCGAATATTTGGCGACCAAATACGCACTTGACAGCGATATTGCGCAGAAAATCGGCGTGCAGCATCACCACGCGCACATCGCAAGCGTGATGGCCGAACATGGATTGAGCGAACCAGTGATTGGAGTGGCAGCCGATGGCACTGGTTTTGGAACCGATGGAGCCATCTGGGGCTGCGAAATCTTACTTGCCGATCTGACTGGTTTTGAGCGGCTTGCGCACCTCGCCTACATACCGCTTGTAGGAGGAGAGCAGGCAGTCCATCAACCCTGGCGAGTGGCTGCAACCTATCTCGCTCAGATCTATGGAGACGCTTTTCTCAATCTCGATATTCCCCTCGTGCATTCGCTTGACCGCGCTAAGTGGCATGTGCTAACGCAGATGATACAAAAGGGCATTAATAGCCCGCCAACTTCTAGCCTGGGCCGTTTATTTGATGCCGTTGCTGCGCTGCTTGGTTTGCGCAACGAGGTGTACTATGAAGGTCAGGCGGCTGTGGAATTGGAGATGCTGGCGGCCTCTGTTGATATTTCCGAGCCGTATCCATTTTTCATAGCTGAGCAAACACCCGCAAAATTGAATGTTTCCCCTATGTTCGAATCCATCGTGCGCGATATACAGCGTGACCTACCTGCACAGCGTATTGCGGCGCGTTTCCATCGTTCGATTGCCGAACTGCTGTTAGCGGCGTGCATTGCAGCGCGCAAGCAGACAGGACGAAATATGGTCGCGCTCAGTGGAGGTGTCTTTCAAAATCTGCTGTTGCTTGAACAGTTGATGAAGCGGTTAGAAGAGGAGGGGTTTCAGGCATTTATAAATCGGCGCGTGCCGCCCAATGATGGCGGTTTGAGTCTTGGGCAGTTGGCGGTGGCTGCTGCCCGGTTACGGCAACTCTAGAAGGAGGTTGCATATGTGTCTCGGTATTCCAGGTCAGATTATAGACATCGTGGATGATGCCAACTCTATCGCCAAAGTGGATGTCTCCGGCGTGCGACGCAATGTGAGTGTGGCGCTTGTGCGACCGGAGGGTATTGGGCCGGGTGACTGGGTGTTGATTCACGTCGGTTTCGCCATGAGCAAAATCGATGAGGACGAGGCGCGCGAAACGATGAAAGCTTTGCAACTCCTGGGTCAAACCTATACCGACGAACTGGATATGCTCCATTCAAGCCAGATTGAATGAGAGGAAGCGATGACGACAGAGAGAGAACAGCCTGATCTGAAGGCGCTGGTCGCGGCACGCTTCAAGCAGAGCATGACCGTTCCCGAAGCCTTTTTTACGGCTGAAGCAGGACGCATTGCAGAGGCCTGTTGGGCGATGGCGCGGCGTTTTCACCAGGGAGGCCGCTTGCTCGCCTTTGGTAATGGCGCATCTGCAACCGATGCGCAGCATGTCTCGGTCGAGTTTGTGCATCCGGTGATTGTTGGCAAGCGAGCATTGCCTGCTCTTGCTCTGACCAATGATAGTGCTACGCTCAGCAGTCGAGCAGGTGGAGATGAAACAGGCGCTCCATTTGCGCGACAGCTTGATGCGCTTTCCCGAGCGCAGGATATGGCCCTGGGCTTCTCGCTCGATGGAAATTGCGCTAATGTAGCGGCTGCGCTGGAGATTGCCAGGAAAAAGGGGCTACTGACGCTTGTCATGACAGGCGACAATGGTGGATTGCTGAAGGAGAGCAAGCTCGATTTCTGTTTCGTCGTCGAGTCGCGCGATCCATTTGTCATTCAGGAAACGCATGAAACGCTCTACCATGTCTTATGGGAACTGGTGCATATCTTCTTTGAACACGAAGGACTACTGACATGAGTAACGAGCAGCAAAAATTTCAAGACGCAGGCAGTTGCGAACTGGACGAGCAGGGGCATTGCATCACCTGTTCCGATGAGGCAAAGCCTGCCTGGGTGTTGAGTGTTGATGAGGCTATGGGAACAGCGTGTGTCTCGATCAATGAGACAGAGGTGGAGATTGATATTACGCTTGTGGATGATGTGGAGCCGGGCGATATTGTGCTGGTGCATGGAGGCGTAGCCATCTCGCGTTTGATTAAACACTTTGTAGGAGTAGCGGGTGAGGCAAGCGATGCATGATACCGAGGGGTCGGAGTACGACCGCCTGTTTTATCCTTTTCTCTTTGAAGGTGGGAAAGCAAGCATAGAAGATGTGCTGGCGCAGGTGCAGCACTCGACACTGGAAAAGTGTCGAGAGGTGATAGAACTGCGCCGCATGACCCTGGAATTTTCCCTTGAGCGCATTATCGCGGCGGGACAGGCGATGGCGACAGCTTTCGCTCAGGGAGCAACGCTGCTGGCCTTCGGCAATGGCGGAAGTACGACCGATGCGCAGGACATGGTAGCCGAACTGCTCACGCCGCCTTTCTCGCACTGGCAACCGTTGCCCGCCATTGCGCTCACTAATGATATCGCGGTCGTAACGGCGGTTGGGAACGATGTGGGCTTCGATAATATTTATGCCCGGCAGGTGATAGCCTTCGGTCGGCGCGGCGATATCGCGCTGGGGATTTCGACGAGCGGCAATTCGACGAACGTGCTGGTTGCGCTCGAACAGGCAAAAAAACAGGGGCTATTGACGGTTGGATTGACGGGATACGATGGCGGAAAGATGATGCGTTCGGCGGCGCTAGACTTTTGCATCAATTCGCCGAGCGACCATATTCCGCGTATTCAAGAGGCGCAGGCGACGGCTTATCACGCGCTGCTTGAGGTTATACATGCCGTGTTACAAGGAAAAGGAGAACGTCCATGAACATGAAGTATGTTGACGAATATCGCGATCCAGAACTGGCAAAGCGCATCGCGGGCGAGATAGCAAGGCTCAGTGGAGACCGCCCGCTCAAGTTTATGGAGGTGTGCGGCGGGCATACGCATACCATCTATAAGCATGGCATAGAGGACGTGCTGCCGCGCAATATCGACCTTGTTCATGGGCCGGGCTGTCCCGTCTGCGTGCTGCCAATGGGACGTATCGATGATGCCATCGCCATCGCTCGCATGGATAACGTGATCTTCACCACCTTTGGCGATATGATGCGCGTGCCAGGGTCGAAAGGCAGCCTGCTGGATGCAAAGGCCGAAGGGGCTGACGTGCGCTTTGTTTATTCGCCGCTCGACGCTTTCAAGCTGGCTCGCCAATATCCTGATAAGCAGGTCGTTTTCTTCGCCATCGGCTTTGAAACCACCGCGCCCTCGACCGCAGTGACGCTGCTTCGCGCAAAGGCCGAGGGACTGAAAAACTTCTCGGTGTTTTGCAATCACGTCACCATCATTCCCGCCATCAAGGCCATCCTCGACTCGCCTGACCTGCGGCTTGACGGCTTTATCGGCCCTGGACATGTGAGTATGGTGATTGGTATGCGGCCCTACAACTTCATTGCGCGTGACCATCATAAGCCCGTCGTTATCGCAGGTTTCGAGCCGCTTGATATCATCCAATCGGTCTACATGATTGTGAAACAAATTGACGAGGGACGAGCCGAGGTAGAAAACCAGTATTCGCGAGTGGTGCGACCCGAAGGCAATGTCAAGGCGCTGCTGGCAATGGCACAGACGATGGAATTGCGTCCTTTCTTTGAGTGGCGCGGACTGGGCTTCATCACACACAGCGCGTTGAAATTGCGCCCAGAGTTCGCGGATTGGGATGCCGAACTGCGCTTCGAGGTGCCAGGGTTGCGCGTTGCCGACCCGAAGGCTTGCCAGTGCGGTGAAGTGTTGAAGGGTGTTATCAAGCCCTGGGAGTGCAAGGTCTTTGGAACCGCCTGCACACCTGAGACGCCCATCGGCACCTGCATGGTCTCGCCCGAGGGAGCCTGCGCTGCCTACTTCAACTATGGTCGCTTCTCAATGGCATCCGAGCGAAATCGCCTGAATATCCTGCCAATGGCCAACGCGCAATAAATAAAAGAGGTGTGTTATGCCCGATAAGAACGAGCGCATCGACGACGTGCTGAGAAAAATCGAGCGCACAAGGCAGGCCCGTCGCCACAAGTTTTACCTGCGCGATGAGAAGATCACGCTCAGTCATGGCAGCGGCGGCAAATCCACGCACAACCTGATCGAAGGCGTTTTCGCCCCCGCCTTCTCGAATCCCCTGCTCGATGCGATGGAAGATGCGGCCACCTTTGGTCTGAACGGCACAGGCGAGCGATTGGCCTTCACCACAGATACCTATGTCGTGAGTCCGCTTTTCTTTCCAGGGGGCGACATCGGCAAGCTGGCGGTGCATGGCACAATCAACGACCTGGCGATGGCCGGAGCAACGCCGCTTTATCTCTCGGCAGGCTTTATCCTTGAAGAAGGCTTCCCTATCACTGACCTGCGTAAGATAGTTTCCTCAATGGCCTCTGCCGCGAAGGAGGCTGGCGTCTCCATTGTCACCGGAGACACAAAGGTTGTGCAGCGCGGCAAGGCCGATGGGCTATTCATCAACACGGCGGGCGTCGGAATTATTCGCGCTGCACAACCTTTGGGGCAGGCTTACATTCAACCGGGCGACCAGGTCTTATTAAGCGGCGCGGTCGGAGATCACGGTATCGCGATTATGCTGGCACGCGAGGCATTGGATATCGAAACCGACGTACAGAGTGATACCGCTCCGCTTCATACTCTGGTAGCTGCACTGCTTGAAGCAGCAGGCGATGGCGTGCATTGCCTCAAAGACCCGACACGCGGCGGCGTTGCCACAGCCTTGAATGAAATGGCGCTCGGCTCCGAAGTTTCTATCGGCCTGGATGAACACGCCATTCCCGTTCATAGTGGCGTGCGAGGGGCCTGCGAAATTCTCGGCCTTGATCCTCTTACCATCGCTAATGAAGGGAAATTGCTGGCAATCGTCGCACCAGATAAAGCAGAAGCAGCCCTGAATGCGATGCGACAGCATCCTCTGGGACGCGAAGCCGCCATCATCGGCAGGGTGCAGGCCGAACCGCCAGGGATGGTCTTCCTGCGCACCGATATTGGCGGCATGCGTGTGCTGGATATGCTGGTAGGCGACCCGCTACCGCGTATCTGTTAAATTGCATGCCTCCACCTGTCATCCTGAGCGCAGCGAAGAATCTGAGGTGGAACAGGCGCGCGAGGAGATTGTACATGGTAGTCTCAAGCTGCTTAGTACGCATGCTCTGATGAAAGCGCAAAGCCCTGACTACATTCGTGAAAGCCAGGACGAAGCAGTAGAGGTATGGGATATTACGCAAGAAAACGCGCCCTATCGCCTCAGAACGCTTCCAGGTCATTCGATCTGGGTCGGCGCGGTGGCATTTGGCGCACATGGCCTTTTAGCCAGCATCTCATATGGGGGAAAAGTGAAGCTATGGGAGGTAGAAAAAGGATACTCGCTTGAAACCTTTCAGGCGCAGGCAGGATGCCTCTGGTCATTGAGTTTTAGCCCCGGCGGGCGCAGTATCGCTGTTGGGGGAGATGATCTGGCCATCAAACAATGGAAGGTGGAAAGTGTTCAGGGTAAGGAAAGCGCCCGTTTTATCAGGAATTTTTTATGGGTACACCACGATGGCCTGGTCAGTAGCTTTCAATCATGACGGAACATTTCTGGCAATCGGTGGGCATAATCATAGCATTCAACTCTGGCCTGTTGAGGAACAAAGCCAATCTCGTATGCTGATATTAGAGGGAGGGCAGGTCTGGTCAGTAGCGTTCAGCCATAATAGCCAGTTACTGGCAAGCGGCGATGATAACGGCAATTTGGCGCTGTGGACTTCTGGTCTCCCGGTTCATCAGGATGTGACTATATCCCCATGACGACCACTCCTGCCCAGAAGAAAGGGTCTGCAAAAGGAAGTGCATCCGGGTCGCCATCAAGAGCCTCGCGTTGAATGTTGAGACGGGCTGCTGCATAACTCAGGCGCAGGCTGCGCAAAGTGGAATTGCCGCTTATCGGGTCATATTCAGCCAGGACACGGTTTGTTGCTTCCTCGCGCAGCCAGCGCTGGGCCCGAGCGAGGGCGCGAGCAGGCGGCCAGAGTCCCTGGGGATCAAGAAAGTAGTGCGCAAAGCGGGTCATGAGCAGATAGGTTGCGACATCATGAACAGGCCATAATGTGGCGATGACAGCAGCAGTTCCAGCCTGGAGAAAGGCAGCGGAAAGGCCTAACGCTTCGTTGGGAACGCGCTGGGTGTCGATAATCGATGTTTCACAGGCCGAAAGAACCAGCAGGCGCATGCCTTTGAGGCGAATATGTCCATCCAGGACTTCACCCAGATAGATGCTCCGTTCCCGTTCTGCAAGCCATTCAGAGCCAGCGAGGACAATGCGTGAATGGCGAGGATCGCCCACACGATACTGCCCATGCAGGGCTAGATGCGCATAATATGCCTTCTGGAGTTCATCGATAACGCGTTCGCGTGTCATCTCACCAGGCGGCAGGTAATGTATCAGGGTAGAGGGATAACCATGCTCCCTGGCGATTCGCTTGATAGTAGCCGCTTCAGCATGGGCAAACGGTAGATCAGCTCCCGGTGGATGTGGAGTAGGATTGCCTCCGATAAGCAGGGTGCGGCGCTCGCGGGAAAACCTGAGAATCCGTTCGCGGGCAACTTCCAGGCTGCGCGCCCCAGGTACGATGGTCACTTCCTCAAAAAGATCGCTCAAGCAGCGACAACGACCATCTGGTGTCGTAATCATAACCGAAGGCAGGGGAAACAGGCCAAGCCAGCTAAAAGGGATCAGCCTGACTTTACGCACGCCCTGCTGTAACAGCCGTTCGACCACTATATCAAGGCCCTTTTGTCCAAGTGTTTCGATGACTTCGTTCCATCGAATGAGTGGCGAGTCGTTATTCCTGATCTCGATAAGATCGAGCAGATCAAATTCTTGCAGTGCAGAGATATGTAAAGGAGTCGCAATTATCTCATGGGAAGGAGTGCGCGTCACAATAAGCGCCATCCCTCCGGTCTCAGCAAGCATAGATGCTGGAACAAGATAGACAAGTGCTTCGCCTGGCTCTTGCAGGGCCTGTGTGATGCCTTGCAAAGAGGGCCTGGGCGACATGAAATCAGCATTATCCAGTTCCCGGATACGCTCTCGCGCTTGAATGAAAGCGTGGTACGCTACGTTAATATTCCTTTGTGCGTTTGCAGTCAGGCCCTGTTCAAGTGCCTGAGCCTGGGCCTTGCGCCACTGGTCGCGGGCGAGGAGAAAGGCTCTCATGCGCTCTCGGGCTTCCCCCGGGGGAAGGTCCTGCATGCGAATCATATCCAATTCGAGAGCAACTCGCTGGCTTTGTGCGCGACCCTCTTCGAGCGCTACCGCGATTGCTTCCACATCCACAGGCTCAATATGGAGCAAAGCCCAGGCGTCAAGCACATAAATATCGAGCAGAGAAAACGCCGCGATGGTATCGATCTGGGCCTGGGGACTTGACGTTTTGGCCGTAAGGTCGCGCTGGACGGCACGCGCCTCTGACAGAGCATCGTGAACGCGGGACCACTGGCGCAATTTAGCGAAGACTCCGGCACGTATACTTTGTAAAGTGCGATAATTGGCCGGGGAGGTCTGACGGGTCAAAACCGACATCGCAGCCTCAGTATCAGCGAGAGCATGCGCTGCATCTTCGCTCTGTGTTGTGGAGGGAAGCGAGACAAGTTCGCTGTATAGGACGCCTCGATTCGTGATGGTGATAGCCCAATCATAGGGCCACTCCTGCTCTGCGAGGACATTGAGGGCGGAGTCGTAGTCAAAAATACCGAGGCGAAGATATTCTTCGCGTTTCCCTGAGAAAAAGCTTTGTGTCTGCACTCCATAGGTGAGGGCGCGTTCCCGTAGCGTGGATGCCCACTCACGAGGTGTTACGTCCCGCGAGAAAACGGTAAGTGCCTGGGTGAAATCGGAGAGCGCCTGCTCAAACAATACGTCTATCTCGCCGAACTGCACATATATTGATTCCTCGTCCTGAGTGAGGAGGCGGTTCATCAACGTGCGCATTCCTGCGCCACGCTGGCGAAAACCATACATCATGGCAAGCGAACGGCGGACCATGCCACGATTGACTAGTGTCTTCCCCCAATCGAGGGGGAAAGTAGCAGGTGATAAAACCTCAAGCGCAGCATTGCAGTCGGCCAGGGCAAGTTCAAAATTGTGCCTGCGATCACCGGAGAGCAACAACATATAGATTCCGGCCCGGTTCACCAGCGCCCGGGCGCGCTGATAATCTTGTCCAGCCTTCACGAACAGTTCAATCGCTTCGTTGCAACCGGCTAATGCATCCTGCAAATTTTGCGTGCGCTCACCAGCGATGCGTTGCAGATAGATATGGCTGCGATTCACCAGCACCTGCCCCGTCATGGAATAATCCTCTCTGGAGCGCAATTCCTCGAGCGCGTCTTGACAGTCTTTCAGCGCCAGCTCCAGGTTGCTGCGTCTGTCTCCTTCAATGCGTACCAGGTAAGCATGGGCGCGATTTGCCAGCGTAACGGCCCAGTCCTGAGGATAGGAGGCGCGTGTATATACGGTGAGTGCAAGATTGAAGTCCTGGATGGCCTGTTCAATATTTTCACGCGCCCTGCCTGAGATACGCTCCAGGTAGGCTATGCCGCGAACGATGAGCGCTCCAACCCAGAAATCTTCCATCGCGCGGGTTGAACGAGGCTGCGCTAACGCGATCACGGCGTTACAATCCTCGATAGCTCGCTCTATATGCACCCGGCGGTCGCCAACCTGATATTCCAGGAGCATCCTGGCACGATACATATGCAGAAAGATACACTGCATTTGCGTTGCCTCTGATTTAAGGACAGGGAGTGCCGCATCGAAATCAGCCAGAATGCCCTCAATATCCAGGTGTTCTTGTGCGTTTTGACCTCCCATTTCGATGCGAGCCATGGCGCGGGTAGCGCGTACCAACGCCCACTCGTAGGCCGTTTCCTGCGGCGAGAAGAAGTTCTCGATGGTATTGAAATCAGTAAAGGCCTGCCGCGCATGATATTCGCGTTCCGCCTGGATGAGTCGCCGTTGCGTATCATACGCAATCATGTTGAAGTGGATCACAGCGCGTGTAAAGATCAGTATGCCCCAGGCATTGGGCGAAATTTCCCGTGTGAACACGCTGAGCGCAGCTTCGCAATCCTCCAGGGCTTGCGGCAAATCTGCCTGTTGCGGATCGATGAGTGATGACGCAGCGCAATTCCAGCGCATGCCAGCTACCAGGTAGGGAGTTTGCAATGGATCGAGCAAGGCAGCAATATTTCGCGCTCCCTGCTCCATCTCGGAAAACCGCGATGAGCCAATGATATTACCTATTTGTGCGAGATAGGGCAGGATAGCCATCCTCTGCTCTGGAGTAAGACGGCTTAAATCCTGCGCCAGCAGCCTGAAAACCGGGTCGTTCAAATTCACCCGTTCAAAATCGCGTTGCGAGAAGGAAAAAGATGACCTCAACTCATCTTCCGCACCATGTGCATCGTTCTCCTGCGTATTCACAGATAAAGATTCAGTGGCTGAAGCGGTTGCCAGTGCAGGCGATGCTATCTCGCCGGAACGAACCATGTGGAGTAGCGTGGCAACCGCGCGCAGAGAATCTGCCTCCAATTCATTCTGGTCAGGTGCATGTGCTATCATATACAGGACCGCAAACATGGTGGGTGAGGTAAAGGTTACCTGTTGCTCCATAATACGGTGCTGCACTTCTTGCGTAGAGGACGCGAATGAGAGCATAAGTATAGCTTCCAGGGCAGGAAGTAGCTCGATGAAGTAACGATGCCAGGCCAGGTCGAGAGAGGTAGCCATTGCATCTTCCAGCAGCCGCAGGAGCATCGCAATATACTCAGCATATCCATCGCGGCGCTGCTGCTCTATTGCCTCGAGACGCCGTCGCAAGGCCCTGATAGCAGTGTTTGAAATCAGCCAATCCTGGTGTTCAAGCAGATAAGCGTGAAGCTGGTCTCGATCAACGAGCGCGAGCCAGTTGTCAATTATCGAGGCAAGCTGCTCATCGTCGGCAGGCTCAGTTCGTGCCGCAGCAGTCGCAGGCTCATTCTCCTTAAGCTGCTCTTGCGCCATACGTTCAACCAGGCGCGCAGCTTCACCCAATGCAGAGAAGGCAGCTCGTGCCGCTTGCTCATCCTTGAGTTCAACATAGATGAATGCCAGCCGGTAGTTGATATCACTAACCATGTGCTGCGCGGTCTCTTGGGTGTAGATGTCGAGGGCGGCACGATAGGCTTCTATGGCGCGGCGCAAATTCTTTTCGCGAGTGCCATACACCCGCTCGCAATAGGCAACAGCCAGGTTGAAATGAAGTGTGCCTGCATATTCCGGCTGCTCCGTGGGCGAAAGGATGGGCAGCGCGGCTTCAAAATCCGCAATCGCCTGTTCAAGCAATTCGGCCCGCTCTCCCTCTTTTCGATGTAGAAAGGTAAGACCGCGCCGCAGGTGCAAATAAGCCCCGAACGCCGGTTTCTCCTGCTGAGCCACGCACGAAAGAGCCTGTGTGTAGTTTTCGCAAGCCTGCTGAATGAATGTTTCATCGCCTGTTTCATCGTACAACTGCGTCTGGAGATCACCTGTTTCCTGGCAAAGGAGCGCGAAAACAGGCAAATGCTGTTCTGGTTTGAATGCAGCGCGAACCTGCTTAAGAAATGCTAACCAATCGGTTGCCACGAGTGGAAAAAGCAATGTGATATCCGTTTCCTCCGTGAGGAAAGCAAGACACTCAAACGCCTGCGCTATGTCATGTACACTGGCATACCTGAGTAAATAGAGGAAAAATCGCAGGTCTTCCACCACCGGGTCTTCTTCCTCGCTCAACGATTCGCGAAGCAGTGTCAGGTAGAGAACCGTCTGCGTATGCTGGGAAAGGAGAATACCTGCCTGCCTGGATACAAGTTCGTAAAAGCTATCCCCATCCTGCGCCTCCAAAAGAGATTGAAGCGCCTCGACTATGTCCCTGGATGAAAGTTCGGGGGGAAGAACCAACTGCTCAGGAAAAAACCAGGATAGCATAAGCGCATGCTCCATTTCTATTGTATTTAACTGGAATATAGTAAAAGATAAATTGAATTTTGGCAAGAGTGTAAAAACGATTTGAAAATTTTCTTGTATTACAACATCTTGTCTTATTTTTATTATGAAAGTGCCCAAATAAATAGGAAATTCTTCTGTAGGGACGTGATTCATCACGTCCACCTGCCTCAACGAGCCTGAGAAGCCGCCTGAAGGAATCACCAGCAATAGAGGAAGGGGCACAAGCGCGAGAACAAACCAATCATGCTGACCGAGTTCGGAGGAAGCAGCTATCAAGCCATGCCGGGAACACCCTGGTTCGAGTATAGAACGGTGAAAACTCCTGAAGACTTTCTCTCCAAATATCGCGAGTTGATAGATGCTATCCTGGATCGCCCTGCCATTGCAGGCTTCTGTTACACGGAGTTGACGGACACCGAGCAGGAGACAAACGGTTTGCTTATCGCGAACCGAAGCTCGATCCTGCTCTAGTGCGCAAAATAACAAAACGACCCTCTGTAGCAATAGCAGGTGATATCATTCAACAAATGCAAAAGGCACAGGATATTACTTCCTTTTCAGAAACGGGTTCTCAAACTTGATATGCAGGTACCTACTACATCCCCATCCTCGGCCTATACTGAATCGCCTCCGCCAGGTGATTAGCCGCCAGCATCTCACTGCCCGCCAGATCTGCTATCGAGCGGGCCAGCTTCAGCACTCTGTGATAGGCACGCGCCGACAGGTGTAACTGCTGTGTGGCGGCTTTTAGCAGCTTCTCACCAGCCGCATCGGTCTGACAGAACTCGCGCACCTCGTTTGGCCCCATTTCGGCATTGCAGGTCAGCTTCGTGCCTTTGAAGCGTTCCAACTGGCGCTCTCTGGCTGCCTGCACGCGCCTTCTTATGGTTTCCGAGGTCTCAACCTGCCGTTTGTCGGCCAGTTTCTCGTAATCGACACGCGGCACTTCGACATGGATATCGATGCGGTCTAGCAAGGGACCACTGATGCGCTTCTGGTAGCGGGCAATCGCCATCGCAGAGCAGGTACATTCCTTTACCGGGTCGCCATAATGGCCGCAGGGACAAGGATTCATGGCTGCTACCAGCATAAAGTTGGCGGGATAAGTAATTGTTCCCTGGGCGCGTGAGATCGTAACAACTTTGTCTTCGAGGGGTTGGCGCAGGACTTCGAGGACGTTTTGTCCAAATTCGGGCAATTCATCGAGAAACAAGACGCCCCTATGGGCAAGGCTAATCTCCCCAGGTCGGGGTAAACGCCCACCACCAACTAAACCCGCGTGGCTAATGGTATGGTGAGGAGCGCGAAATGGCCGTTGTAACAGCAGGGGCATGTCTGAGGGAAGCATGCCGCTTACACTGTATATCTTGGTCACTTCAAGAGACTCATCGATGACCATACGAGGCAAAATCGATGGCGTCGAACGGGCCAGCAACGTCTTGCCCGATCCAGGAGGGCCGCTCATGAGAATATTATGCCCGCCACTGGCCGCGACCTCCAGAGCGCGTTTGACATGCTCCTGGCCGCGCACTGCTGCCATATCGTGGCTATACACCATCGTTTCATGCACTTCCCAGAATTTGGGGTCGGGAATATATGGCTCGATCAGCTTTTCTCCGTTGAGATGCGCCACAAGCTGACCTAATGCCTGCACAGGATAAATATTCACGTCACGAATCAGCGCCGCCTCCACTGCATCATCCGCCGGGACAAAGACATGCTTGACGTGCTTCTCGCTCGCCAGCGCAACCATCGGCAAAATACCGTTGGTATGGCGTACCGCCCCATCCAGCGATAATTCCCCCAGAAATAGAGATTGTTCAATGCTTGCATCCTGGTTAATCTGTTCCGATGCTAACAATATTCCTATGGCTATAGGAAGATCATAGGCAGGACCTTCTTTCCGTAAATCTGCCGGGGCCAGATTGACCGTGATACGTCTCATAGGAAATAAGCAGCCACTATTCTTGATCGCAGAACGCACTCGTTCGCGGGACTCGTTTACAGCGGCATCGGGGAGACCAACGATGGTAAATGCTTGCAGGCCATTGGAGATATCAATTTCTACTTCGACCAGCGCTCCATCCAGTCCGATCACTGCGCAGCTTTGTACCTTTGCCAACATGAGCGCCAAACCTCCTCAACAAATATGTGCTGCATTATGCATGAGTCTGGCAAAAAATGCAAGATATCGCTCTAGAAGTACACCAACAGGTGATACAATTGAGAAAATAACTATGAACTAAACAAGGAACAATGGCATGAGCATCAACTTCCAGCAGATATCCGGTGAAGACTTTTGTTACCTGACGACAGTTGGCCGCGTTACCGGTCGCCCGCACACAATTGAAATCTGGTTTGCTATAGACAAGCAAACTCTCTACATGCTTTCAGGTGGAAGAGAGCAGGCGGACTGGGTAAAAAATATCCTGCGCAATCCGGCTGTCACAATCAAAATCCGAGATATGATGTTTGAAAGACAGGCCCGGCAGGTAAACGATGCTCAGGAAGACGCGCTGGCGCGTCGGCTGCTTGTAGAAAAATACGCCGATGCCGAAGACGACCTTGAGGAATGGGGACGCACATCCCTTCCTATTGCCGTTGATCTTCAAGCATAAGCTTCGCTACTGTTTCAGGAAGCCTACTTAATCCTGACCTTTGCCAGACTCGGCACCAGTGCCAGAATCACCAGTGTTGCCACAATACAGACCGCTCCACCGCTTACTACCGAAACCAGGGGCGTAAACAGGCCTGCAACCAGCCCTGACTCGAACTGACCAAGCATAGGGCCGCCAACCACAAACATGGCATTGACCGCGCTGATGCGCCCGCGAAATTCATCGGGCGTTGACATCTGAACAACAATGCCGCGTAAAATCATGCTCACCATATCAGCAGCTCCCGAGCCAGCCAGGAACAGCACGCCCAGCCAGAGCGGCGAGGGAAAGAATCCGAAGGCGATGATACATAATCCCCAGACAATAATTGCCAGCGCAACACCCAATCCCTGTCGCCTGACTCGCGCAATAAGACCGGTGAATGGAGCCAGTACAACCGCACCTATCGGTGTCGCGGCCTGAAGAATACCCAGGCCTTGCGGTCCCACATGCAGGATATCCGAGGCATAAATGGGAAGCAGGGCGCGTGGCGAACCAAAGAACGTGGCGCAGAAATCCAGAGAGAGAACAGCCAGAATGATAGGATGAGCGCGCAGAAATTGCATGCCGTCGGCCAGCGCTCCAAAGCCCCCCTTCGGGCGTTTCTCCGCCGGAATACGCGGCACTACTATGAGCAGCAGCGAACCGATTACCACAAAATACGAGATCACATCGCACCAGTAGGTATTCGCCACACCGATCCAGGCTATGGCGAATCCACCGGCAGTCGGGCCAATGATAAATGTCAATTGCATCATCACGCTGTTCAGCGATAAGGCATTCGCCATCTCTTCGCGCTTCACCAGGCTGGGTACAATGGCCTGCCGCGTGGGAAATTCAAAGGCTGAAACGCTGGCGGCGACCAGCACCACCGCGTAGATGATGAAAAGGTTGATGACATGAAAGATGGTGCAGAGCGCCAGAATGGTTGATGTTGAAGCCAGCACAATCTCGATAATCAGCAGGAGCTTGCGCCGGTCAATCATATCGGCAAGCACACCACCCACCAGTGAGAAGATCAGGCGCGGAATGGCCTGCATCAGGCCTATCAGGCCAAGCGCAACAGCGTTATTAGTGAGGAGAAACACCTGCCACGCGACAGCAACCACCTGCATCTGCGTGCCCGTTGAGGAAATCATCTGCCCCCAGAAGAGCAGCGCATAGTTGCGATTGCGCAAAACTCGCCAGGGGCCTGACGAACGCATGGGACGTTCTGTTTCTTGTGTTGCCTCCGCAACAGGTGGGACGGGTTGAGTGAGCGCAGTATCCTTTTGTGGGTCGGTCTTCATGCAAATAAATCCAGTGAGAAAAAAATATGGTACTGGTAAAAGTATACCATATCGTTTTCTGAAACAATGCGAGTGTAGGGAAGCCGTTGAGGACGGCAGCCACTCATCGAGTAGGGGAAACGGCAGCCACCCGCAAGGGGATAGCTCTACAATAGGAACAGCCCTGTAGAGCCATCCCCTTGCGGGTGGCTGCCGTCCTCAACGGCTTCCCTTACTCGATCAAGCCTATAAATACGTTTCCTTGTCTCCTCTATCGCCTCACTTACATTCGACACAATGATGGATCCCGCTCTTAATAGTTCGCGCAGCAGTTGCACACCCTCGCCGCCTGTATAGTCACGTTGGACAATACCCGTTTGACCCAAAAGCCTTTCCTCGCCTTCTGTATCTATAGCATTGACTGCGTCAGGAACAAACAGCAGCACAGCAACGCCGCGCCGCACCGCGACCACCGCCTCACGCAGCAATGAAATATTGCCCGGCCCAACCGGCATAGGACAGATAATCAATACTGCTACCTGTTCGAGTGAGTGACGTACCTTTTCCAGCGTTCGAGGAGAAATGGTGGTAAATGGCTGCTCGGTAATCACCTCGCGTGCCAGTCGCAGGGCAAGCGCGTGATCGCTATCGCCAATATTCAATGCGCCGATGCTAAAGGGAATCTGCGCATCGGCTAATGCGCGCATCAGCAACTCGCCCGAACCTCCTCCTGCCAGCACGTGAACCTTCGGCAAAGCCTTCTCTAATGGCGGCTCAGGCGCTTGCTCCTCACCGGGGGGCAGAACGCTGAGATGCGCCGCGCCGCGCAGGATGCCCACCTGCACCTGCACGCCATATACTCGTTGCAGCAAACCCGGCTCAAGCACCTCGGCGGGTCCGGCGTCAGCTACGATGCCACGTTGAAAGAGCAGCAGGCGAGGAAAATAACGAGCAGCAAGGTTCAGGTCGTGCATAGCAGCAATAACGGTTATGCCTGTCTCGTGATTGAGGTGCTGCACCAGTTCCAGTATCTCAATCTGATAGCGGATATCCAGGTGAGAGGTTGGCTCATCCAACAAAAGCAACACTGGCTGCTGGGCAAGCGCCATTGCGACCAGCACGCGCTGGCGTTCTCCTCCGCTCAGTTCGTTGAAAATGCGCGGCCCTAACGAAGTAATATCTGCCGCCGCCATCGCCTGCTGTACCGCAAGCGAATCTTGCTTCGTAAAGGTTCCCAGCAGGTTGACATACGGCGTGCGTCCGAGACGAACCATCTGTTCGACGGTAAAGGCAAAGGGCATGTGCAGTTCCTGCGGCACAAAGGCGATGCGCCGGGCTACTTCGCGTCTTCCCCAGGCCATCACATCGCGGCCTTCCAGGAGAATTGTCCCTTGCTGTGGACGCAATACGCCGCTGAGCAGCCTCAGCAGAGTCGTTTTACCCGAACCGTTCGGCCCCAGCAAACCGACCATTTCTTCCCGCTCAACCTGCATCTGCACGTCATAGAAGAGCGGATGCGAAGTATAGCCGAAAGCTAACTTCTGCACCTGCAATAGAGGGCTTTGGTAAGGCTCAGATTGGAATTTAGAAGTATCGTTCGCTTTCTCTACCATCGATACGTTCGCTTGCTGTTCCGAAGCAGGAACAAGAAAAATGGCGCGCCAATCAGCGCGGTAAATACACCTACAGGCAGAATCGTCGGCGCAATGACTGTGCGCGCCAATAGATCGGCCAGAATCAAAAATATAGCTCCTGCAAGCGCAGACGCGGGTAGGAGTACGCGATGGCCCGGCCCAAGAAGCAGGCGCATGGCATGCGGTATAATCAATCCGACAAAGCCGATCAGGCCACTGATGGAAACGGCAGAGGCCGTCAGAAGCGAACCGACCACAATTACCAGCAGCTTATAGCGCTCCACATGCAGCCCCAGGTGTGCCGCGCCCTCTTCTCCCAAACCGAACGCATCGAGTACGCCTGCAAGTAGCCATGAGAGGCCAATGCTCACCAGCACAATGATGCTTACCACTATTACCGGAAACCAACCTACGACTGATACGCCGCCGGAGAGCCAGTTAAACAGGGCTTGCAGGCTGAATTGTGCGTGTGGCATAAGCGTCAAAATCAACGTTTGTAAAGCCACCAGTACAGCATTAATTACCACACCCGCGAGCAGCAGCGTAACAACGGGCGTTTGCCCTCCAACACGGGCTATGGCATAGACAAACAACACGGTCAGCATGGCTCCGCTAAAGGCCAGTACTGGTGTCAAAGGAAAATAGGAACCATAAAACGTATCGAACGGCAAAACGAAAGCAATAGCTGCTCCCAAAGCCGCTCCCGACGAGGTACCAATCAAATAAGGGTCGGCGAGAGGATTGCGGAGCATCCCCTGAAACAGCACACCAGCGACAGAGAGGGCCGCGCCAACCAGCGCGGCCCCCAGCACTCCCGGCAGGCGAAGTTGCAACACGATCAACTCATCGCTCAAGTCCCACTGGCGCGCAAAATGAAACAGGCCAGTGCCGTTCAATAGTATCTTCCCAATGGTCAGGATGGGAATAGCAGTCGCGCCAAAGCTGACGGCCAGTAATATAGCCGCCAGCAGCAGGCCACACAACAGAACCAGCACAAGTGATACCGGTAAAGCGCGCGTTTTCCAGAACTTCAGCAAGATTTTTCGTGTTGCCACTCTCGTTTGCCTCAAACAACCTACGCTGTACAATAGGTAGGCAAAGGTCCGCTAAATTTATCAGGATGAATCACCTGGGCAATGCAGCGCAGACCCTCGACCAGGCGCGGCCCAGGACGCCCAATCAGGCTTGCATTCAAGTGGTAGACGTGATGCATCTGCAAGGCTGCAATACTGCCCCAGTTCGGGCGCTTATAAACTGCGTTCACGTTGCCGCCGTATTGTGGGTCTTCGGTCAGGAAGATATACTGCGGGTTCGCGCTGATGATAGCTTCATCCGTCACCTGGGGGAAGCCGCCATTGCTGCTGTTATCGTGAAAGACATCGATACCATTGGCATCCTGCAAAAGCTCGTCGCCAAAGGAGCTGCCGCCAAAGACATAGGGTTTGCCCGGCGTGCTGTCATCAAGCTCGATCATCACTTTCGGCGCGGTTGAGCCAGCCACAGCGCTTTTCACCTGGTTGATTTGCTGCTGAAGCTGGTTGACCACAACGTTCGCGGTACTCTGTGTAAAGGTCAGGCGACCCACCACGAGTATCTCATGGAGAATGCCGGTCAGATTGGTTGAGGGCAGATCAACGACATGCAGGCCCAGGCTGGTAAGCTGCGAATCGTACTGCTTGGTATCCTGACCATAGCTCAAGACAAGGTCGGGCTTGAGTTGCACAATCTGCTCGACGTTGTACTTACCGTTGACATCGGAGACCTTTGTCAGTTTGGTCAGGTCGGCGGGATAGTCGGTATAGTAATCAACTCCTACCACCCTGGCATCCAGGTGCAATGCGCCAAGTATTTCGCTGGTACTCGGCACCAGCGAGACGATACGCTGCGGTGCAGTCGAGGGAAAGGTAATCGGAGTGCCATAGGCATCCAGCGCCTGTGTAGGTGTGGCAGTTGGGGCTGGAGTCGAACTGCCCGTGTTTGACCCTCCTCCACATGCTGACAAGAGCAGGGCAAATAACAATAACAACAAAAAACGGGTTGAGATGACATGGGAACGCATCTTGCAAACCTCCAAGAGTAAAAAATTTCCGCTGTCACCTCGCGTGGGATGGAGATCAACCAGAAGACAGGAGTGAAGATGCTACTTCACAGGAGCTTTGCATGTCTCGGTAGCTCGCTTCCTCTAACGCGAAGGAACATGAGCAGAGATCATCGGGCAGGTCTCCTGGCTTCTGGCTCGTAACGTTCCCCTGCTGGCCTTCCCATCCATAGTGGACAGTGGCACTTCAAGCAGGGAGACTCGCCAGTTACAGTAGCGCGTCTGCGCCGGTATCTCACCGGCTTCCCTATTCTGCCGCTTGCGCCAATTTTGTCAAAAAGGCGCTTTCGGCCACCCGATGATAACTTCCATTTCGTATTAAGAGTATATGCATACGCAAAAGTGCATGTCAACCCAGCTATGAGAAAAGGTGTCCGTCAATTTTTTGCGGTCCGTGAGGGCTGGAAGACACTTGCAAGGGGATGTCTCTACCCGTTCAAGCTCAGTGTAGAGAGACATCCCCTTGCAAGTGTCTTCCGAGACCTCTCTCCTGAAAAACTGACCTTCTGTACAGTTGACAAGAAGCGCGGAGAGGATGATACTACAGAATAAGTTGAAAAACGAGCAAGCACAGCTTTCTACTGATATATGACCGAAGGATTTTATGTTAAATGACCATCGACAAAGATTTTTTTCGACAGGTGATGGGTCGATTCGTCACAGGCGTCACAGTGGTGACAACGGCGACTGACGAGGGGTTGTCTGGTATCACCGTCAATTCGTTCACCTCTGTTTCCCTCGACCCACCCCTGGTACTGATCTGCGTTGATTTGCGCAGTCATACCTTGCCCTTTTTGCGCAAAAGCGGCAAATTCGCGGTAAACATCCTTGGTAGCGATCAGGAAGCCCTTTCGCGCTGCTTCGCCACCACCTCTGACGAGCGCTACCTGCATTTTTGTCACGCGACCTATACGACTGCAGCCACAGGCGCGCCCATTCTTGACGGCATGCTGGCCTTCATCGATGCTCGTATCGTAGCCGAATATCCAGGCGGAGACCATGCTATTTTTGTAGGTGAAGTGGTAGCGATGGGCACAAATGGACAGACAAACTTCGCGAACGAGGTGGATGCGCTCCACAGCACGCTTCCCACAAACCACGAGAACGGCAGCAGTAGCGGTCAGAACACTTCCAGTAAGAAATCAAAAATGCCCCTGGCCTATTATCGCGGCCAGTACCGGCACCTGGCGAAGGATTACCAGCGCCCTAGTCTCGCAGCCTATTATGACGAAGATTTTGAATAATCGCGAGGAAATTCAACTACTTTCTCTAGAAGAGCGGAAGAAAGCCCTTATCCAGCTTCAACAGCGCATTCTGGCCTGTCGTCTCTGTGAGCAGCATGGCTATATTCCGGTGGCTCGCCCCCTCGTGAGCGGAGATATCAGGAACCGCATTCTTGTGATTGGGCAGGCTCCCGGTCATCGCTCGGTTGCCAAAGGACGCTCCTTCAGCGGGCCAGGTGGCAGCGTACTTCAGAAATGGTTGGAGCAGGCAGGATTTCCACCCGGCTACCTGCACGCGCATGTCTATCTCAGTTCGCTCACGCGCTGCGATCCGGGGCGAAGCCCACATGGAAATGGAGATCGGCGTCCTTCGCCATCAGAAGTCGCGCTTTGTAGCCCCTACTTAGAGGCGGAGCTGCGCCTGCTGCAGCCAAAGGTTGTGCTGCTCGTCGGTTCAATGGCAATTGAAACATTTCTAGGGAAAGCAAGGCTCGAAGAGATTATCGGCACCTATACAGAAAGGGATGGCATGTTTTTTCTGCCTCTGCCACATCCATCGGGCGTCAGTCGCTGGCTGCTCGATCCAGCGCACAAAGAGTTGCACTACAAAGCGCTGGCTATTCTTTCTGAATGGCGTGAGACCTATAATCTATAAGAAAGCTGGCCTTATCTTTCTTCAGCTTTCCTCCGCATCTGATGCTCGTGTACGCCTTTTTTCAAAGTGCCCAGAGCAAGGGTGGCGCAGGTTGGGCGTGTCATTACCAGTTCGCGGCCCAACTGATCCATCAGGTCTTCAAAGCTGAGATTCTCGATCTCCTCCTCGGTCATACCCTGCACCAGTTCGGTGACATAGGATGCAGCGGCCTTGCTGATGGTACACCCTTCGCCCTCCCAGCTTACGGCCTCCACTCTGCCATCTTTATCAAAGCGGGCGTGCATGGTAATAATATCGGCGCAACCAGGATTGCCACCTTTCAAACTGACATCGGCGTGTTCGAGAGGCCCGTAATTGCGCGGGTTCTCATAGTGATCTAACAGAAATTCAATAGCTTCTTGACGGTCCATAGAATGATTTCTACCTCTTAGAAACATAGTAAGGGCGCGATCATCGCATCTCTCTAGAAACACGATACCACGCCCCTGTGGCGATACGCAATAAACTGTACAGGAAGTTACTTCTCGATGGGCGCGCGCACCAGGTTGCCCCACTCCGTCCAGGAGCCATCGTAGTTGCGTACCTGCGGATAGCCGAGCAGATAGTGCAGGACAAACCATGTATGCGCCGAACGTTCGCCAATGCGGCAGTAGGAAATGACATCCTTATCGGGTGTAATATCCTCGCCCTCGTAAATCTGGCGCAGTTCCTTTGCCGACTTGAAGGTGCCATCAGGGTTGGCCGCAGTTGCCCAGGGAATGTTTTTGGCGGTCGGAATATGGCCACCACGCTGCGCGCCTTCCTGCGGATAGTTGACCATGTGGAGCAGTTCGCCGGTATATTCCTGCGGCGAGCGCACGTCGATCAGGCGGCGATTGGAGTCCTTCAGCCCATTCAGCACATCTTCGCGATAGGCCCGAATCGACTCGTCGCGTGGCGGAGCGTGGAAGTCTGTCTGCTCGTAATGAGGAACGTCCTTGTCCAGCGGGCGGCCCTCAGCCTCCCATTTCTGGCGGCCACCATTCATGATCTTCATATTGGTCAGGCCATACATGCTGAACAGCCAGAAGGCGTAGCAGGCATACCAGTTGTTCTTATCACCATAGAGTACAATCGTGGTGTCTTTGGTGATGCCCCAGCGGCTCATCAGCTTCTCGAAAGCCTGCTGATCGATGAAGTCACGTGTTACGGGGTCCTGTACGTCCACGTGCCAGTCGAGCTTGACCGCGCCAGGAATATGACCCACTTCATAGAGCAATACATCTTCATCAGCCTCGATCAGGCGTACATTGGGGTCATTCAAATGATCGGCAACCCAGCTTGTCTCTACCAGCACTTCGGGATGGGCATATCCTGAAGTAGCGCTCTTTGCCGAGGTTGTGGTTTCTGTCCCTGACATTCGCAAATACCTCCCTAGACCAGTTATGTTTTTCATCACAGACCTGCTTCATAGTTACAGGTTTGTAGGAAGTCTCCGGGCAATGCATGGCGCATTGTCTATAATTGATAACAAAGTAGATCAACTTTGTTATCCAGTCTATATTCTACCTCGCAGGTCGGAATTAAACAAGTGTTTTGGCATTAAAATTCCAGAAAAGCCTTCAAACGCTCTGCCAATCCAGTATTTCGCTGCGCCACTCGATCATTTCGGATGGCAATCTCCAGGGCGCGATGCTGTCCAATCAACACACAGAGGCGTTTTGCTCGCGTGATGGCGGTATACAGCAGGTTCCTCTGTAAAAGCATAGTGTGTTCGCGGGTCAAGGGCAAGATGACGGCGGGATATTCGCTGCCCTGGCTTTTATGCACAGTCACGGCATAGGCCAGCACCAGTTCGTCCAGTTCGTGAAAGTCGTAGCTGACGAGCATTGGCCCGGTCTCTTCAAGAAACTCGACTTTCACGACAGCATCCTCGCGATTGATGGCGCGAATCCAACCCACGTCGCCGTTGAAAACGCCCTTATCATAGTTGTTGCGCACCTGCATCACTTTATCGCCCGCACGAAAAACATGCCCACCCCATTCTACGGAAATAGCCGTGTTGGGATTGAGCCGCGCCTGCAACTCTTCATTCAGGCTGTGGACGCCGAGCGGGCCGCGATACATAGGTGACAGCACCTGTATATCGGTCATGGCGTTGAGGTGATAGTGTTGCGGAATGCGCTTCTGCACAAGCTCCAGGAGAAACCTCTGCGCCCGTACCGGTTCATCGATGGTGACAAAAATAAAGTCCGTGTCTTTATCGCGCTGCAAGTCGGGCATCTGCCCCGCGTTGATGCGGTGTGCGTTCACCACGATCTTACTTTGCTGTGCCTGCCGGAACAGGTCGGTCAGGCGCACAGTTGGGATGGCTTCGCTGCGCAACAGGTCGCGTAGCACGTTTCCCGGACCCACGGGTGGAAGCTGATCTGCGTCACCAACCAGCAACAAATGTGCCTCGGGTGGCAAAGCCTTGAGCAGGTGATAAAAGAGTAAAATATCAACCATCGAAAATTCATCAACGATCACAAACTGGTAGGGCAGCGGGTTGGTCTCGTTGCGCTGGTAAGTATTATCGTGCGGCACGTATTCCAGCAGGCGATGCAGCGTTTTCGCCTGAAAGCCAACTGCGCCTGTGGCCTCAGTAAGTCTTTTAGCGGCCCGGCCAGTCGGAGCAGCAAGCGCGACATCGACCTTGCGTTTGCGCAACATCATCAGCAGAGCGCGAATCGAGGTCGATTTACCCGTTCCAGGCCCGCCGGTCAAAATGCTCACCTTCTGCTTGTAGGCCATCTGCACCGCCTCGCGCTGCTTTTCCGTCAGCACCATCTTGCGCTGTTGAGCCAGATAATCAAATACAGCATCCCAATACTGCTGGCTGACCGGGGGTAGCTGGCTTTTTGCGCGCATCAACTGGCGCAGCAGCCGCGCCGAGCCTTGTTCAGCGTGCCAGAACGGGCCAAAATAGATTCGCGAACAGGCTTCTGTTTCCTCGCTCTCTTCAAAAAATAATTCCTCAGCCTTCGATACTGTGTCGGTTAATGGAGGCTCGACAAATATATCGCGCTCGCCTTTCAACTGTTCCAATGCTTCGCTGAGTAAAGCTCGGGGGGCTTGCAGCATTTCAGAGGCACGCTGCAACAACTCGTTTTCTGGCAAAAAGCAATGTCCGTCCTCGTTCGCGGCCTGCGTCAGCACATATCTCAGACCAGCAGCCAGGCGCGGACTACTATCACGCGGCAGACCAAGCTTGACTGCAATCTCATCGGCAGTGCGAAAACCAATGCCCATCACATCCTGGGCCATTTGATAAGGGTTTTCGCGAATCACCTTGATCGATTCCTGCCCATACTGCTTATAGATGCGCGTGGCAAGGTTGATGGAGACCTCGTGCGATTGCAAAAAGAGGTGCAGTTCTTTCACCTCGTTCTGCTCGGTCCAGGATTGAATGATCTGCTGGCGGTCTTTGGCGCTTATGCCTTTAACCTCGCTTAAACGTTCCGGCTGTTGCTCGATAATGGCAAGCGTCTGCTCTCCGAAATGGGCAACGATGCGCTCGGCTTTCTTCGGCCCAATCCCCTTAATCAGGCCCGAACTGAGGTAGCGAACGATGCCTTCGGGCGAGGCTGGCAGGCGCTGCACAAAATGGTTGACACGCAACTGCCGCCCGTATTTGGGGTCTTTCTCCCACTCCCCCTCAACCGAGAGCAGTTCTCCGACATGCACACCGGGCATTGTGCCTACTATAGTCGTCAGATCATCACGAAACAGCCGCCCGTTATCATTGGTACGAAAGCGCGCAACCGTGTACTGGTTCTCTTCATTACGAAATACAATGCTCTCTACTGAGCCTTCAAGTTTTGGCATAGTTTCTTATTCTCTTGCACTGCTTCCAGATAGGAAATATCCCATGCTATCTTAGCATAGTTTCTTTGGAAACGTCGAGCAATGCCCATCTACTATTAAATCAGAGCTAAATAGTGTATAATAATAGCAATCATTTAAAAAAGGAAAAGGATGATCGAATGGCATCTTTCAATTCAGGCAATGACCCGAAAGCTCGCGTCCAGGACTATTTCTCACGCACTGCCGAAAGCTATGTCACCAGTTTTTCACATAAAGAGGGGAGCGATCTCAAGCGCTTGATTGAACTGGGTGAATGGCAACCTGACTTTCTAGCTCTCGACGTAGCAACAGGGGGCGGGCATACAGCACTGGCTGTCGCGCGGCATGTAGCTCACGTTATAGTAACAGACCTGACGCCGCGCATGCTCGAAAAAGCGCGTGAAAACTTGCTTTCGCATGGTGTCACGAATGCCACCTTCAAGGTGGCGGACGCGGAACACCTGCCTTTCCCAGATGGAACGTTTGATCGCGTCACCTGCCGCATCGCGCCGCACCACTTTCCCAACGTTTTTCAGTTCATGCACGAAGTAGCGTGTGTTTTGAAACCGGGAGGCATTTTCTTGCTGATCGATTGCATGGCTCCGAGCGACCCCAAACTTGATCGCTTTGATAATCAGATCGAAATATGGCGCGACTCGTCTCATGTCCGTTCCTTAACCTATGTAGAGTGGGAGCAGCTCGTTACTGAGGCTAGACTTACTATCGAACATGTCGAATTTTTCCGTAAAACTCATGACTTTGACGACTGGACAAGACGCTCGCAGATGCCCGCTGAGGAAAAAGTCGCGCTCGAACGGTTTATTCTAGAAAGCGACGCAGAGACCCAGCGCTACTTCGAGATTCAACGCAAAGCTGATGGTCATCTCGCAAGCTTTACCAATGACTACCTCCTGGTAAAAAGTCGCAAAGCAGCATTCTAAAACAAGCTGTTTGATTTGTCGAAATAGAATAGTAGAGTACAATGAATAAAAGCAAACGTTATTTCCAGCAAGAACACAGATTTGGAATATCCTTGACAATACAGGTAGCTTAGTATATACTCAAAAGTAACAATGGTTACAAATGCATAAAAGTAAGGTGAAGAGGGGAAAGCTCAGCAGAGGAGCAAAGAAGATGGGTTCAACAAGCACAACACACTTCCCGGTTTCTGGCAATCTTGAGCAAACTTTATCGAATCGGTTGCGCGGTGTTTTGCGTCCGGTTCAGAAAGCACAACCAATGTCAGTCACCGACTTATTACAACAGCTTGAGGAAGCGACTACACCGCACCAGTTAACGCGGTTAGTTAACCACTTTCAGAGTAAAATCTGGAAGCTTCCTCAGCAGGAACAAACGCGGCTTCGAGAGCAATTAGCTGATGTACTTTCTCTTCATCTCCGACGCTCTGCTGATGCTTCGATGCGGTTTGAAGCTGTTGGATGGCTGCGTCTACTGGTACAGGCAGGCTATCTCCCGCAACCCGGACCGGTGTTTGTGACGATTGTTACAGCAGCTACGCATGTTTCCACCATTTCAACAGAAACAGGCAGAAAGGAACTGGCGGCCTATCTCAAAATGCTCTACGATTGCTTCTGGCCTTTCCGCTATCCCTACGCGGCCTACACCTGGGAGAAGTTTCCTCCCAATGACATATTCTATCCTCTCGCGCCTCTATTCGAACAACACATTCCCTATATTGAAGAACTACTTATCAGCATCTTTGCCGAGCTTCCCACACTGAGAGACGCTGAGATTGAACCCTATCTACTGCCGGTTGCACTACGGTGGGCAAACCATGTTGAGAGCGAGTACCGGCAGCGAATCGCCCCTTTGCTTGCGCGTATGAGTTCCAGCGAAGCACATATGGCCCTGGCTCATCTGATGCAAGATGTCGATCCGCTTGTGCGAGCCAGCGCAAACCGGGCGGCTGAAAGCGTCAAACAGGCGTAACCATCTCTTCCTACAGACAGGAAGATGGCATTATGCGCTCATTTCCAAACGGTGCCGTTGGGCTTTGCGCCAGCGCACCTGCCACCAGATAAAAAAGCACAGCAGGGGCAATGGTACCAGTCCGATGAGCCATCCAAGCCAGAGGGGAATGGCGGGCGGACCTTCAACAGCAATAGGAACATCGCCAATTACAGAACCTGAGGAACCAGTTACCCGCAAATGGAGGAGCCACGAGCCGCGTACAGGCGGAGTGACATTGACATCGGAGATGGCGCTATTTTCACTATCTAGCATAATGACGACAGGGACGATATTACCATCTGTACCGGGCGCAGGCTTCAAAACAGCCTGGGAAAACTGTAAGCGTTCCCCCGGCCTACTCGATTCGATGGTCATACTGAGCGCCTGCCCGGCACGTGGCAGGCTATAATAGCTCAACAACAGATCGTAGGGCCCAATCCGCGCATTTTGAGTAGCAAGCGGAGAAGCGCCGCCAGCCGTCAAAGCGATAAGCAGATACGCAAGCAGGCACAACAATAACGATAAGCGTCTCACCAACGATGCCCTCTTATAAAAAATATCGGTTCAAACTTTCTGACAGCTATTGTGTCCCAGGTGGTGTACCATGTCAAGCAGTTCTCGAGTGAACTCTATGGACAGAATAACCACCTTTTTCATCAAGGATTCAGAAAACTGGTCGCTAGAATAATTGTTATTGTATCCCATATAGGGTATAATACTCATGTCTTCTGTAAGACTTTGAGTTTTTAAAGGGGGCAACTTTTCTGGGGCTAGCGTATTTTGTCACTACAATGCCAATTGGGCAACCTTCTCTGGGGGAGAGGGAACACGTACATGACGAGTAAAGTGACCTATCGACAGCAGTTTACGCGCTGTGGAAAACAACGGTGCCGTAAATGTAAGGAAGGTGCGGGTCATGGCCCGTATTGGTATGCCTATTGGAGCGAAAATGGGCGTACTGTAAGCAAATATATTGGCATCCAGCCACCGGAAGACGCGCAAATTGAAGCCGAGATGCCATCATCCCTCGCCGTGACTAACCAGGGGGCTATGCAAGTCTCAACAAGCGAGCCACTGGACAAATCCCTTACCAGATCAAATACAGACGGCACGGAAAACAACGTACAAACATTGACGCCGGGGGCGGGCAACAGTGAAAGCGGCCAGATATTACGTATCTACCTGCTCGGTCAATTCCGGGTCGAGCGCAGAAGTGGCGATTCCTGGCAAACCGTGACCAATCGCACGTGGCATCGTCGTCGCGCTCGTGCGCTGCTGGGTCTTCTCTTGAGCAATCCAGGTCGCCGGTTAGGCAGGGAACAGGCAATGGATGCGCTGTGGCCCGACCTCGACATCGAAACAGCAGCCAATCGACTCAATGGTGCGGTCCACGAGGTACGTCAGATACTCGAACCGGAAATCACCCGACCGGCGGCCTCACGATTGTTGCGCCTGGAACGAGATGTCTTGATTCTGGCCGATGCCAGCCTGATCTGGGTCGATGCAGAAGCCTTTGAAAACCTGCTCAACAAGGCCAATCTGGCTACCGACCCGGAACAAGTCGAGCAAATGCTCGAGGAAGCTGCGCGCCTGTACGGCGGCGACTATCTGCTTGAAGAGCTTTATTCTGAATGGGCAACTCCGCGCCGTGAGGCATTGCGGCGGGGCTGGATGGGTTTGCTCCTGCGCCTGGCCGATTTGCGCGCCACTCGCGGTGCCTTGACCAGCGCAATCGAACCACTTGACCGCCTGCTCGCCACCGATCCAACGCATGAAACGGCGGTACGCAGGCTGATGGTGCTGCTCACTCAACTTGACCGGCGCGGCGAGGCGCTGCGAGCTTACAAACGTCTGGCAACTATTCTCAAGCGCGATTACGAAACCGACCCTTTGCCTGAAACGACTGAATTATATGATGCGCTTCGTAAGGGAACATTTCAGGTGCCTCAATCCCCCTCTCTCCCTGTATCTGCGCCCAAACCAGCAGAAAAATCACAGGCGACTTCATCTAACGCAGCAGGAACCGGGGAAAAGCATTTTCAACCTATACCCCGTCCTGTCCTGCAGCTAAGCCGACACAAATTGAGCAAACTGGTGGGACGCGAACGCGAACTTGCCGTCATGCAGCAATTTCTACGAGATATCGAACAACCCGCTCTCGACAAAAGCAGCGGGCAGCAAGAGTCGCCCAGCAATGGGGCATTACAGGGCAAGAGAGGACAATCAACCGGTGTAAGAAAACAAAAAGTGCCTCATATCTTACTGCTTACCGGCGAATCGGGTATTGGAAAGACACGCCTTGCAGAGGAGCTGAGTCAGGAAGCTGATAGTCATGGCTGGTCAGTTGTCTGGGCGCACGCGTATGAGCAAGAAGCAACCATTGCATACCGCACCTGGACAGAGATACTACGCATGTTGCTCAAACACGTGCCGAAAGACTATCTGCTGGCAAAATTTGAAGACCAATCTTCCGGTAATGGAGAAGAAACCTCTTCAAGCTCAGCGAATGCGAAACTAGCTCGTCTCAGCACCCTGCTGCCTGAACTGGCTACCTATGATACCGCGCAGAGTCAGGTTCTTTCCTCTTCTATTCTGCCGCCAGAGCAGGAACGGTTGCACCTGTGGGAAACGACATTGGGCATCCTACGAGCATTGAGCGATTCAACGCCTCTGCTGCTGGTCTTCGATGATCTTCATTGGAGCGATGACAGCAGCATCGATTTACTTGCCTACCTTGTGCGCCACATGCAAAATGAGCGCATTGCCTTTGTCGCCACCTGTCGCGACGTGGAACTCAGCCCCACCTCAGGTCTGCGCACGCTCATCAATGATCTACGACGAGAACAGGCCCTCGTCAGTCTTTCCATCCAACCTTTGAACGAAGAGCAAATAGGCTCACTGGTTTCGCACTTGCCCAAACCCATCGTGCGCAGTATTCAAACCCAGGCGGGCGGGAATCCCTTCTTCGCCGAGGAACTGGCGCGCGTCAGTGAAACGCTCGGTTTGAGCAGCATGCAAAATGCACCTCTTCTCCCGCCTGAGGCGGATTCGCTTACTACCCCTCCTGGTCGGCTCGCACCTATGCCAGAGACGATTGCCGCTGTGCTTGATCGCAGGTTGAGCAAGCTTAGCCAGGAATGCCAATCCCTGCTCGGTAAACTGGCCGTACTTGGTGGTTCCTTTGAGTTTCGCCAGGTGTCTTTTATGGCCGGAGACGCGCATCTGAGCGAGGATACCATTCTTGACCTTCTAGAAGAGGCGCTGGCGGCCGGTTTGCTCACCGAGGAAGAAACAGGAACGACGATCTCTTACCATTTCTGGCACCCCTTGATCGTGAGCCATCTCTATGAGAAGCTTTCGGCAGCCCGGCGCACGCAATTACACCGACGTGCTGCTCATACCTTAATTCAAGAATACCAGGGCAAGGAAGCAGAGGGCGCTGCGGTCATCACACATCACCTGAGTAAAGGAGGCGGTGATCCAGTTCAGCTCGCCAAATATGCTCAAATAGCCGGAAATCGAGCCTACACGCTTTCCGCTTATACCGAGGCTGAATACTATTATCGCCTGGCTAGCGACGCTCTCACCAGAGGTCTGACACCGGGTGAAAAAGTACGAGACCCGCTACATCTTGCCAGTTTGTTAGAGCGGCTCGCAGAATGTCACCTGGTGCATGGAACCTACGATGAGATGCGCCATCTCTATCAACGGGCGCTTGAACTTCGAGGCCAGCATGTCAAGGATATGGCGTCTTTCCAGGACGAACAACAGGCGCAGCAATGGCGACAACTGGAGGCGCAGCGACAGGGATTGATCTGGCGCGAAATTGGCCGCGCCTGGGCCGAAACGGGCGATTTTACCGAGGCAAGTCAATGCTATCAACACGGTATGAAAGTCCTGGCCGATGCGGGAGTGGAATCCGGCCCCGCCTGGGCCTGCCTGCATCTACAGCAAGGCAACATTCACTGGCGGCTAGGCAATATTGAAGACGCTCTACGCTATGCGCAGGAAGCGCTCGAAATGCTTGAGCAATCTATTCAAAACACTACCTCTTCCTATCGCCATCCTCACCTGACGGAAAATGAACTGCCTACTCGCACCTCACTTTCTGTGATAGGCGATTCACTAGAGATTGGCAGGTGCCACGAAATCCTGGGAGTCATCGCAGCCACACGCGGGCAATATGACGAAGCACTTAATCACCTGCGTCAGGCTCAGGCGATTTTCGAGCAGGAAGGCCATATCATGGCGATTACGCTCGTCATTGGTAATCTTGGAGCCGTTCACGCCATGAAGGCAGAAAATGAAATCGCACGTAAGTACTTTCACCGCGCCCTTGAACTGGCAGAACGAACGGGAGACATACCTAATATGGCCTTCGTTACAGGCAATCTTGGTGATGTCGCAGCGCGTTGCGGTGATTTGCAAGAGGCAGAAGAATGGTTCCGGCAAAGCCTCGCTCTGGCAGAGCGCATCAATGATCGAGAGCAAATGACCTGGAGCTATGGAGTACTCGCCAGCATTCTTCAGGATGAGGGGCAGATGCATAGCGCCTTAGTGTGCGCGCGCAAAGCACTTTCACTCGGAAGAGCAATGAAAAGCGCTCGTTGGATTGCCTTCGCTCTGATTGCGCTTGCCGATTGGCGCATTGCGGAGGCTGTGGCAGAATGTAAAGTTGATTTTATTGACCCTGAGAATCAGCATACAACACAAATAGGCCCCTGTAACGGCCTCATCCGGCGGGCACAGGCAGCGTTGGAACGGGCGCTTGCCCTCGAGGGGCTGGATGTTGAAGTGACCATTGAGGGACAGGTCGCTTTAGGCGTGGTGCATCTCCTACTGGGTGAATTAGAGCAGGCCCGGGAGATCACGCTGCGCAGCATGGAAGAAGCCCAAAAATACGGCATCAATCGCGTGCTGGCTCGTTCGCAACGGGCGCTCGGGCGCATCCTGGCAGCGCAAGGACAATGGGAGAAGGCCGATGCCTATTTCGAGCAGGCGCTTGAAATCTTCTCACGCTATGGCATGCGGCTGGATTATGCTCGCGCCCTGCATGGCTATGGCGTCACGCTGCTAAAAAGAGGAGAAAAGTGCGAGCAATCCTACCTGCGCGGCATCATCTACCTCTCCGAGGCTCGCGACCTGTTCAAGCAATGCCAGGCCACCATCGATCTCGAATGGGTTGAACGCATTCTGGCCCATAGCAATGCAGAATACAAGGACGAAAACCTGAGAAAGGCAGCAACATGACGGAATCCACAACTTCACAAGAACAACAGCGCATTCAAGCAGCCATCACCGGGATGTTTGCCCAGGAGGATGAGGGACTGCGCTTTGCTCTACAATCCATGCGGCAAGAGGGACTGCCGGAGATTCAAATTTCGCCCATTCAAGGAAAGTTCTTGCAGTTGCTGGTTGCCGCCTGTTCTGCGCGCAAGATTCTCGAAATTGGCTCGCTTGGCGGCTACAGCGGCATCTGGTTGGCCCGCGCTCTACCGGAGCATGGTCATCTAATTACGTTAGAAATCAACCCCAAACACGCCGAAGTGGTGCGCCGCTCGTTTGAACACGCGGGAGTCGCCAAGCGAACAGAGGTGCGCGTGGGCAATGCGCTCGATCTGCTCCCCCAATTAACAAACGAAGCTCCATTCGACCTCGTATTTATTGATGCTGACAAGCCGCCCTACCCACACTATCTTGAATGGGCCTTGAAGCTGACGCGCCCAGGAAGCATCATCGTGGCCGACAACACCATTAAACAGGGCAGAGGACTTCAATCGCTTCCCAATGCGGGCAGTGCCGAAAACCAGGATTACGATAAGGGGATCATCGAATATAACAGGCGTATTGCCAGCAATCCCCGCCTGGTCTCGCTCGCCCTGGCAATGGATGACAACTTTACCGATGGCTTCTCGATTTCGGTAGTGAAGTCCTGATGGCAACCGCAGATGAAGGCAAGGCTTTCCCTACCTAACCATGCGCAGTGGAAGTCGTCGATGAACTGGAACTATCTATGAACACTACCCTGGCTTTAAAGCCATACGCAGCAGCATCGGCAATGATTTTAGCCTGAGCATGCTGCTTAGCCTGGACCAGCAGTTGTGTATCATGCGCCTTCGTATACACATCGTTTTTGCAACGAGCTAACAACCGGTCAGTGACGTCCGTTGTCACTCCATATTTGTCACTACTGTCCTTAATATCGGTTGTGGTAATTCCGTAGTGAAGGAATGTGGGACTGACGACAGTGATGGTAACAGTTTTTGCGGTGGAACCAGAGCCGAAATCAAGTCTTGGCGGGTGAGCGTCATAGTCAACACCAGCTTCTACAAATGCAGTACATGTGACTGTCTCAGTGACTGAGACGGGCTGACAGTTGATTGGCCAGAAAGGATGACACTCCTGGACACTTTGGTCGGTCACTGTTGCAGACTCAGTTGCCTGGAAATCCTGGTAAGCGTACTGCACCACATTGGTAAGGTGAATTTGGCCCGCGCTGATCCTGGGTGCTGCAAGAGTAACAGAAGCATTATGCGGCTGAAAAAACTGGAACAATTGGCCCATCTTAGTATAGAGGCCTATTCCTCCTGCCAGGAACACGAAAGCAATGAGAGCGACAACTATCGCTCTGATCCAGCCACGTCTACGTTTGGGAGGTGGCGTCCGAACAAAGATATACGATGGTTCGCCCCTGTTTGGTCGAACATGCCGTTCAACTTCTCTCTCTTCTTTAATCATGGTTTTACTCCTTTCAGTGAATTGGTCTTGACCTGCAGACGACTCTATTGCTCGCAGATCAAACCAGTTCACCAAAGAGGGCTTCATAGTTCCCTAAGGGAGGAGCCAATATGCAGAAACCCTTTCAAGCTGTACAGAATATTAGTACGCATGTCCTATAACTACTGAGGCAAAGCCGATACAGTATAGCAAGGGAAGGAGGGAATTGTCAAACTATGGGCCGCCTCAAGGTTGTTTTCTAAGCGTGGGAAGTCATCACAGAACCAGCGTCTCTTTCCGAGACCGCCCAAAGGAGCGTCCAGGCGCAAAGGTCGAGATATCAATGGTCGCCTGGTTGAAAGGAGCAGGAAGGGGAACATGTCCCTGCTTCGCCTCACCTGTTAGTAATGCCTCGACCAACAAAGCAGTAATCGGCGCGTGCATCAGCCCATGTCCTGAAAAACCAACAGCATGAATAAGGTTTTGCTGCTGGATATCAAAACCAATCAGAGGATTAGCATCGGGCGTCATGCCGTAAAACCCACTGGTGGTTGCCACTAAACCACCAGCATTGGCCAGGAGCGGAGAGAACTGCTCTACCTGCTCCAGGATGGCACATCCATAGTTGTCAATGCCGTTATCATGGCGGAAAGGCGGATCAATACGATCCTGGTCAGCCTCGCTAAAGTCCGGCTCCGGCGTGGTCTCATGCGCCCAGGCAAGCAACAACAAGTCATGTTCTGGTCTAGAATGCGCACCCCGATGGCTGCCTATCCCATAGATAGTCATAGGCAGGCAATGCCATGCGTCTGCGTCCATCACAGGTTGCGCTGGCTTGAGAAAATAGAGGTAGCGCTTCGTTGGCGAAACGGGCAGCGACATGCCACCAATGCGTGAGCTGACGTGGGATGCCCAGGCATTCGTTGCATTGATAACCCAATCAGCTTCTATCGTTCCCTTATTTGTTATCAGAGCGGTGATACGATTAGCATAGAGTCTCGCTCCGAGTACTTCCGTCTGCTGTTGTATCTGAACGCCGAGTTCTTTAGCGCGGCGGAAGCCCTCGGTATAAATCATATGTGGCAGGAGAAAGCCATCAGTTGGACACCATGTTGCTCCTATCAAGCGGTCAGGGAGAAGATGCGGCCAGCGTTCCCGCACCGCCTGCGGCGACAATACTTCAACCGGAAGCCCGACTCGCTGCTGCATGGTAGCGGCTGCTTGTGCTTGCTGCCAGATCTCGGCGACCTCTTGCCGTAAGCGAGGCTGCCATGCAGGGATGGCGTCCGGGGCTTCGTACAGAAAGAGGTAGCCGTTCTGGCGGAACACCGGTTGCTCGCGTACCTCCGGCGGGCTGTGTAAAAATTCGTGGAAGTGGCGATACCACCACTCACTGTACTGCATGCCAACCACTGTCTCCTCTGTGCTGAATTGCGCCCGGATTCCTGCGGCAGAGCGGCTGGAAGATCCATTGCCAATCTGTGCCTTCTCTACAACAGTCACGCGGAAGCCGCGCTCGGCCAGCTGCACCGCAATTAGCGCTCCAGATGCCCCACCGCCAATAATAACGACGTGTTCAGCAGAAGAGGAGTGTGCCATGCTGCTTTCATATCCTTCACTCGTTACTTGACCTATTGGTCTATATTATATCGTAATAAGTACTCTGCAAGCGTTGCTCCAGCTAGTTTACAAGAAAAATCATACATGTATTTTGATATTGTAGAAAGAACTTGTATGACCATCACCAGCGATTTTCACAATCACGTCGTTCGTAGTTCCCCGCTTTCGATGGTAAAAGCCGCGCAAGAGAAAGGATTAAGTATACTCGGGCTGTCCGAACACGACTTTCAAATGCGTGAACTGCGCCCGATTTTACCACACATGCCCCAGGAAGGGCCTTTTCTGACCTTTGCCGAATACATTGAAAGAGTGCGCAATGCCGCCCGGGAAGCTGGCTTCGATGTACGCCTGGGCCTTGAAGTGGACTTTATTCCTGGCAAAAACGAAGCAATACAGGCCGGACTGGTCGGCTATGATTGGGACTTCTTGATCGGCTCGGTTCACCAGGTTGGAGACCTGCAATTTGAGGACAGCCGCAAATGGAACCGCGAAGAGGGCGAGCAACTCTGGCTGCGCTACTTTGATCTGCTGCGCGCAGCCGCCAACAGTGGCTACTTCAGCCTCATCAGCCACCCCGTTCGGATGCGCGTGGGCAATCCCTTTCTGCCTTCTACCTTCGACCAGGAACTGGAACATCTGGCGGCGGTGGCGGCAGAGCAAGACGTGGCACTGGAGATCAACGGCTACGATATGCTGCACTACCCAGGGCTGGTACGGCGACTGGCAAAAGCCTGTTACGCACAGCATACTCCTATCAGTGTCGGCTCTGATGCGCACGAGCCGAAAGGAGTCGCACAGGCTCATGCGCAAACCGAGCAACTTTTACTAGAAGTAGGCATTGAGCGTGTGCGCATCTGGAAACAGCGTGTGCCGGAAGAATATCGCATTAACTCTTGAGCTTCCGGTTTGCGTTCATGCCGCGACGAGACGATCCCAGCCCGGTACCTGCACCTCAGTATCATTTTCTGGCTGAAGCACCACAGAGCGTTTGCCGGTCATAAGATCATCCGACCAGACCTTGCGCGTGCCATCGGGATAACTTGCCACCACTACCAGGGCGTGGCTGTAGGGGGCAAGCGCGATGTTCGTCATATCGCACATGGTCACGTTGGTTACTGCCGGATCGCAAAGTGAAATCGCGCCGGGTGCCACATCGTTCAACAGCACCTGGTCTAATTCGGGAGTCGGCCCCAGGCGCACGACTTGAAAGACGCCCTGCACTTCGCGCATAATCACCAGCGAGTTGTCAGGCGCGTAGCCTATGGGAACGCCATCCGTCCGCAGCAGGCCGCCCGTCGTCCCGTCACTTTTAACCGCAATGATGCCCGGCTCTCCGGCTGGCCCTCCATTGCGGAAGTAGACGATACTGCCATCGGGACTCAACCAGAAATCAGCCCCCATCGAGCGGTTCGTGATTTGCTGAACGACCTTGCTTGTCAGATTAATACGGTACAGGGCATCCGGTGTCCTGGTTGGGCCGCCGATAAAGTAAAGATAATTGGCTTGATAAAATTTCAGGCCATAGGTTTGCAGCGTGGGGAGAAGCGACACCGCCTGTCCCGTCCGTATATCAACTTTTAGCACGCCTGAATTATGTGTAGCCACCAGCACATGCTCGTTATCATCCATCCAGATCGCGTTAAGCGCATTATCGCTGTTCAACTCGAAGAAATAGCCGGTACCATGCACTTCGTTCAGCGTGAAAAACAGGGTATGCCCGCTGCCATTCTCTTGATAGAGGATGTTCAATCCATCTGGTGAGACGCCATCAAAGGCCATATCCATACTCGCATGAGCTAGCAGCATGTTATGGCCGTTCAGATAGTTATAGCTGCTGATTAACGCATTCTGCCCTGCCTTGCGCGAAATAAGTACGAAGCCACCCCAATCAGCAGACGTTGCTTGTGTCGTAGCGAGCGGCACTGGCGCAACCTGTGATAGCGAAAGAGTTCCTTTTACAGGCAACGTATTCCAGCCAATGACCTCGGCCTCTACATTACTGGTCAGCGTCAATAGCTGCCGTTGCTGATGTGTTAGCAGGTCGTTGTACCACACACCTCTATTTGCGGAAGCACGATTACTATCAATCACCACAAGCGCGTGTCCATCGGGAGCAAGGGCTATCCCCTCTCTGTCAACTATACTGATGCCCGGTGCCACATCCTGTATCAATACCTGATCCTGCTGTGGAGTACTGCCCATTTTGAGCAGTTGGTACTTTCCCTGCTGGACACCGTGAAGATAGAGCAGGGAATGATCGGCAGCAGGCCCAACCAGAATGCCACTGCGGTTCAGGTTCTGGAAATGCGTACCATCGTTATTGAAGGAGAACAGGCCATAATTCAACTTAAGGGCATCACTCTGGGCCTCACAGTAAATCAGCAAAAGGTCAGGTATGCAGGCCGTGAGAAACAGGCCGCCAATCCTCATTGGGGCTACCTGTTGAGGTATGCCTGTGTTCGGGTTGACACGATATAACCAGGTGTAGGCAGGGTCTGTGTAGTAGAGGTAAGGCTGCTGGTAAAACTCCAGGCTCCCAACCTTCACATTTGTTAAAAGGTGTTGAGTACTCCCTGTATAAATATTCGCCTCGATGATACCGGCGTTTGTCGTGCCGATGAGGGCGTGGTTGTCGTCCATCCAGACCGCATTGCCAGCATTGACCGTATCCAACGCTAAAAAATGATCCGCACCAGGTGTCTGATGTACCGCCGCGAAGAGTGTGTGGCCCTGGCGAGACATTTGATAGAGAATATTGTTCCCCCCTTGAGAAACGCCATCAAACGTGACGGCCTCAGTTTCAGAGAGGGTCGGAACGAGTTGATCTGCCGCGTCACCTGTGGGATTCAGGTTGAACAGCTTCGTCACGTTTGCCATGCCAGACGCCGAGAGCATCGTCACGCCTATTGCCAGCGCGCTCCACTTACTCTGCACGTTGCTCGTTGCGGCTCCTGGTCGCATGACAAAATGGCTAAAAATACTCAGCACTGTAAAAAGCAGCGCAGCAGCAGTCGCGATAGCCAGGCTGTTGAAAAGGAAACGGTGCGAGGGCCTACGCCTCGCTTGAGATGCATGACCATTGAGTTGCTGTTTTGCTGGCGGTTGGGCAGTCAGAGGCAGCTCTTGTTCAGCAACGTTATGTCCATTAGACGCTGGAACCCGCCCATCAGTGCGTAAAATCGCAAAGATGCTTTGCGTCGTTGATGGAACCAGCCGTTCGCCATCGCGCAAATACTCGCGCAACACTTTACGCTGCCAGTCTCGCTGGCGTCGAGCGCGAGCCAGCACAGTCTTACACGTGGAACAGGTAGCAAGGTGTTCTCGTAACTGCTTCAACAGGCGCTCGTCCTGTTCGGCTATTGCGCCTGTATCAGAAGCTGAAGCGAAAAGGGACTTCCCCGTGAAAGTATCCAGATCATCGAGCAGGCGCAGACAGTGAATGCTGTAAGGACATGGTTGCAAGTTACCGACATCCGTTTCCTTCATGACTGGGCCTCCCGCTCAAGTTTCTTATAGAGTTGCTGAAATGCGTGGCGAGCGCGCGATAAGCGACTGCGAACCGCCGACAGCGTATCGCCCAACACTTCCGCGATTTCACGGTACGTGAACCCTTCAGCATCGAGCAACAAACACGCGACCGAATTCGGCGGCAGTTGCGCCATTACTCGCTCAATGAGATCGCGTTGCACAACCTGCTCCTCAAAGCACTCCTCACTCTCCAGGTAATCTTCACCCGCTTCATCAAACGACTCGTCGCCGCCTGTCTGTGGAGGTAAAAAAGGCACCCACGAGACATGCTTGCGCCGCCGCCATTCGCTGCGCACCTGGTTGAGGGCAATCCGATAGAGCCAGGGAGCGAAATGCAATTCTTCCCCGTTCATGCGAGGTAAAGCCCGATACGCCGCCAGAAACGTCTCCTGGCAGAGGTCCTGTGTTAGCTGGACATCCTGTGTCAGGCTATAGAGCATTCGCCGGATACGCGGCTCATAGTACAGGACAAGCTCCTCGAATGCGGCCATAGAGCCTTTACAGGCCTCAATGGTCAATTGGGGCTCGTTTTCCAGTGCGTTCATAACGCTCCCATTATTCAGTTGAGGCTGAATTCAGTTCCTCTGAGAGGGATAATGCTTCCACGAGGCATTTTGTCTCACAACTCGAGCAATATGCTATTTTTCCCAGTCAAGGCAATGACATAGCTCACTTATTATGAGGCAAGGAAGCACTTTTGGAAAGTGAAATAGTTCACAATATGCAAGATGTGATCAGAAAATGCAGCAGTCTAACAAATTTCACGCCATTACAAACTGGCCTCTACCTGTCATCCTTCGCTGCGCTCAGGATGATAGGCAAGAGAGGCTTTTTCATGGCATCTCATTGCTCTTGATATTGTTCATATATTTATGATATGATTCATATCATGAAAGAGCGAAAAACGTATCGAAGTTCTCTGCGCAAAGAGTACATGGAGCAAACCCGCGATCAAATCATCGAAGGGCTGATTAAAACGATGGCTGGTGGCGCTGTTACCTGGTCAATTCCAGAGGTAGCGCGTGAGGCAGGGGTATCGGTGCCAACAGTCTATCGCTACTTTCGCACAAAACAAGACCTGGTGCAGGGATTAAGTGATTACATTGCGCGTAAGAGTGGTCTTTTGCCAACGCAACCACCAGCCAGCCCTGAAGAATTGGTCGCGTTTCTCAAAGAACTGTACATCCGGTCGGAACATCTGAGCGAAGCATTCCGCATGGCCTCAGTAAGCGAGCTAGCGCAGGAATTTCGCAGGGAAGGCATGCCAGCGCGCATCAAGGCTATCGAGTATGCTCTGGCTCCCGTCCTACCTTCATTCAACGAAGAGGATCGTTTGCGACTGGTGCGAATGGTTTTGCTGCTTACATCATCGGCCATGATTCGCGCTTTTAAGGATTATCTCGACCTTTCGGGTGCGGAAGCTGCCGACACACTTAGTTGGGCCATTCTCCGGCTTTGCTACTCGGGATCAGCAGCCAGCGAAGCGTCAGAAAAGATGTAAAGGCGACAAGGAAGGTAAACCATCATGGTATATAGTATTTTTCTTCAATCAGTACATCAGTATGATAGGACAGTAGTAGGAGGAAAAGCATACCATCTCGCGCAATTGGCGCATGCTGAATTTCCAGTTCCACCAGGTTTTGTCATCTTATCCACAGCTTATGAACAGTTCGTTGACCACAATCATTTGCGCGAGACAATTGAACAGGTCATACAACATCTTTCACTTGATGCTCCGGTTGAAGAGGCTTCACGCACTATTCGATTACTATTTGAGCAAGCAACATTTCCTGAAGAACTCCAACAAGATATTTTGGAGGCTTACAGGCAACTCGGTATGCCTGCTGTAGCGGTTCGCTCCTCAGCGACAGCGGAGGACATGTTTGAAGCATCTTTCGCCGGTCTGCAAGATACTTTCCTGAATGTCTCTTCAGAAGCATGCCTGCTAGATGCAATCCGGCGCTGCTGGTCATCACTCTGGACTGCTCGCGCTCTAATCTACCGCCATCGTCAAGGCATCGCACCTGAAAAAAACAGGATGGCCGTCATCGTACAGCAAATGGTTGAGGCAGAAGCTTCCGGCGTTCTCTTTACGCGCAATCCCATCAACAGCTCACCAGAGGAAATCGTAATAAACGCGGCATGGGGTCTTGGCGAGGCTATTGTGAGTGGTCACGTAACCCCGGATGTAATCATCCTTGAGAAGAAGACAGGAATCACGAAAAGCGCGGAGATTGCAAATAAGCAGGTGATGTCTGTACCAGCAGAGACAGGTGTAAAAGAACAGAAAGTCCCTGACGAACTTCGCCAACAGCCGATACTGTCAACTCAACAGATCACAGAACTTTACCAGCTTGGTACACAGATAGAACAACACTTTCAGATAGCTCAGGATATAGAATGGGCCATCTCACATCACAAGCTCTTTGTACTGCAATCTCGCCCAATCACCGCGTTTCCTACCGCTCAAGTGGTGACAGTACCTCAGGAGCAATTGCCAGTTCCAGGTGACGATAGCTGGGACCGGCAGGCTGAACTTCCTGTGAATCCGTTTGATCTCTGGACGCGCACAAACCTGGGCGAGAACTTTCCTGATCCTATAACACCATTGAGTGCAACGCTCTGGCCAACCTTCTTTATGATGGGAAGGCTTCCTACAAAGGCAGAGCGCGCTCCTGATGCAACTCCTCTCCCCTCTTTCGGTCAACGCTTCTATGGTCGTTTGTATGTCAATGAAGGCGCGGTCATCCACAGTGCGATAGAGATGGGCATTCCGACCGCATTTCTTGACATGACCTGGGGCAGCAGTGGGCGCGGAGTGCGCAGTTCAGATAGCTCGTTTCATTTCTTTCGCTTCTTAAGTCGTCTTCCCGCAACCATCAGGATAAGTACGCAGCTTGCTCGTCAATCGAAAGAGCAAAAGCCGCCCAGACAGTCATCCAAAAAGCCGCCTAAGTTGAGCGGAGAAAAGCTATTCGCTCAGATAGATACCTGGGTAGACGAATTTCAACAAGAAGACCTGAGCAAACTGGATGATCGCGCTTTGTGGGAACGCTGGGTGCCATCATGGATAGAACGCGGCAAGTCGTTGCGCTCAATTCTGGTGAATGCGCAACTCGCTGGTCTTACCTTTTACCTGCTCGAACGCCGCCTGCAGAAATGGACGGGCAAAAAGGGGCTGGCACCGAAGCTTGTGCAGGCGCTCTCCGGCGTTTTCACTGCCGAAGTAGGTTCCGCGCTCTGGAATATGGCACAAATTCTCCGCAGGCTCCAACTGGACGAGGTCGTACAACAACACGCAGCAGAGGAAGCGCTCGCCTTGTTACAAGCACAGTCGCAAGCAACAGATTTTCTAATCCAATTTCAAGCGCTCCTCGAGAGACATGGCTACCGCTGTGCAAATGATGCCGAGTTGTTTTATCCACGCTGGGCAGAACGGCCTGAACAGGTCATCGAACTCGTAAAAAGCTATCTACTGACCACCTCTACCACTAATCCAGTTGAGATCGAGCGAAGAGGCCAGCAGGAACGCGAACAGCTTACCCAGCAAATTCTATTGCAACTTCACCCATTGCGACACGCCCTTTTCCGGCGGCTCTTACGGCTCACACAAAACAAAATACGCCAGCGTGACAATGGCCGTTCTTATGTGGCAAAGTTCCTCTACCCCATGCGCCTGTTGCTGGCAGAACTGGGCCAACGCTGGGCAAAAAGAGGCTGGTTAGCAACTCCGGACGACATTTTCTTCCTGACGCTCTATGAGATCGCAGATATCGTCACTACAGAAAACCCATCCGCGCTTGCTCAAGAACTTGCGGCCAGAACCAGGAGCAGACGCCTTGCCTTCGACTACTGGCATACGATTGTCGCTCCTCAAGCACTTGGCCCGGGAGGTATTCCTCTGCCCGACCCCGAACCAATGGGATCATTTCTCCAGGGGCTTCCCGCCAGCCCCGGAAGGATTCGGGGGAAGGCGCGTCTTATCAAGAGTCTTGATGAGACAAGACGGCTGTGTAAAGAGGATATTCTTGTCACTCAGGCGACCGACCCCGGTTGGACACCGATCTTTCCTCTAGTTAGCGGACTGGTCCTTGAAGTCGGCGGTCAGCTTTCACATGGGGCAATTATAGCGAGGGAATACGGTCTACCCACCGTGATTAACGTGCCCGGAGCCATGCAACACATTCGTGAGGGTCAGCAAATCGAGGTTGATGGCACAAGCGGACGCGTGTACCTGGAAATTGAGGAATAGAGCTGATTCATTTCAACAACTACGGAGAAGTGGCATCCCAATGTCATCCTGAGCGCAGCGAAGGATCTCGCGCCTGCCGTGTCGAGGAAGCTGAGGACTCAGATCCTTCGCTGCGCTCAGGATGACAGGCGAGCGGGTCTTGTTCATGGCCCTCTGTTCCTCAGAAATTACTCCTGCGGGCGTTGCGCCAGCGAAGACTTCACCTCAACATAACGAGCCAGAATAAAAATCAAATCCGAGAGGCGATTGAGGTAGCGCACGACCTCGCCGTTTTGAATCACGCCATCATGGAGCAACTTAACCGCCATCCGCTCGGCGCGACGAATGATGGTACGGGCGAGGTCGAGCGCCGCGCCATCGAGTGTATCGCCCGGGATAATAAACTTATTGGGTATCTCTACCTCCTGCTTGAGCGATTCCTCGATGGCTTCAAGCTGGCGCACATGTTCAGCGGTCATACGCAGGCCCATTTTTTCATAGTTCTCAGGCGGCGTCGCAAGTTCGCCCATCAGCAAATAGAGTTCCTGCTGCACGCGGAAAATAATGTCCTTGACCTTCGGGTCTTGAGCTGTAGCGCGAGCAAGGCCAAGCGCTGAAGTAGCCTCGTCAACTGTGCCAAATGTATCGGGACGCGGATCATATTTCGGGACGCGCTGATCCCCCAATAAGCCGGTATAGCCCGTATCTCCTGTGCCTGTTGTCACCTTAGCCATATATTTTCCCATTCTATGATAACAAGGGCGTCTCTTAACCCCTTATTCCTCATAATAGCGATATGCGCGGCTGACACGCCGCCAGTCAAGCTCTTTTCCGCGTACCGGACGCTCTTCATTGAGCGGTTCCAGCCGATTAGTTGCCAGGAAACGCCGACGCAGGTTGGAAAGATCAATCTGCTCATCCGGCGGAAAGAAGGCCCGGTAGAGCAGGGCGGCCTCCGCCAATGTCAGGATGCCATCGCCCGCTTCTGGTTCGCGAATCGCAGGCATAGGGCGCGTTCCCTTGCCAGAACTATTTTGCCGCGCCGCTTCCTCTTTCCACCACTCGTTTGAGCCATCGTTTGAACCCAGTGGAGACATATCGGCCAGGTAGCGTAGCACAATCTCAGGGTCGCGCTGTATCTGTGAACGCAGCGTATGCAGCGCGGCATGTAGCACAGTCTGAACTTCGGGATCAAGTGGGTGTTTGCCGCTCTCGATCTGCGCTACCGACTTCCAGCCGACGCGCAAGCTGGGTACGCGATGATTCGCAAGATTCGGCCTCAGTTCATCCCGATTGGGCCGTAAAAGAACGCTATGAATGAGCGAGACAGCAGCCCCTTGCTCGCTGCTCCCCCAGACATAGACTTGCTGCTCCTGCCAGCCAGCCTTCAATTGCAACAGTGTCGCATCCCTCGGCCATGCCAGCACCGACTGGACCGTATGATCTACGGCATCTGATACGGTTTCGGTGCCAAGCACGATTCGCATAGGCGGTCCCCAGGGGCTATCACGCAACAAGACCCATAACGACCAGTCGCGAATGGCGAACACAACCACGCTTGCCGTAACAATCAAGCGGCGTGGCGCGTTTTGCTCTGCCGTCGACCTGGATTCAGTTCCATTTGTGAGCGGTGAATTCATGTATCCTACCATAATTCCTCTATCATCAATCACTATCGATTGTACTCATTCCAACGCGCAAGCGCAAGGGCAAACAATGCCGAAAGAAAAGCTCAGACTTTTCCAACTCCAAAAATAGAAAGGGCGTCCTGAATAGGACGTCCTCGTTTTATAGTAACTGCGACCGATGTCTAATGCCCGAAGAACAGGTGCAGGCCCAGAGCAAAAATCGCAGAGATAATCACCGCCAGAAGTTGCAAAAGTCGAATTTTAACGAGTTGCGCTCGCTCATCGATTGCCATAGCTTTTGCGCCACTTTTTCGTTGTGGTAGATATTCCTGTTTCTGCATATCTTTTGTTCCTCTTTAACCAATAAATGGTTTTCCAACAATCCTTACTTTATATACGATACTTGTTACAGTTTGGTTGTAGATAGAGATAGTATACGAGAAAAAGCCAGGAAGAAGAATGACCAACCTGCTTTAGATGTCATCCTGAGCGCAGCGAAGGATCTGCGGTCTGGGCACACGATCCTGCTGGGTAACGCAGATCCTTCGCTGCGCTCAGGATGACAGGCAAGAGGGGCTTCTTCATGGTATGACAGGCAAGAGAGGCTTCTTCATGGTATGCCATTGACAGACTTAATAATGAGAGAAGCCAGGACATAGTTTGTGAAATGTCCTGGCTCAATATTTATCACAACTGCCTTACGCTGCTATGAGATTGCTTCGCGCCTCACACTTTCGGGCTGCGCGCGTTCCATCAGCAGGGCAGCAAACCAGATGACTACACCGGCCATAATGGCAATTACTACCATCCAGTCTCCAGGGGAATGAACACCGACGGAGTTCGGATCGGGATTGGTCGCGCCTAGAATAATCATTACGATATTGCCGACCACTGCAAGAGCGGATATGACGCTTATCCAGATGCGTGGAGCAAGGCGCTGCGGCGCATAGAACAACTGGATGCCCAACCACATGATGATGAAGCCCGGCAGCGCGTGAAGCAGCACGCTGATAATGCCTCCAACATCCCATGTGTCGAACGAGGAGAGCGAGAATTGACCAACATCACAACCATCGGCGAAGACCAGCACCAGAATGGCAAGCATCTGAAGTTTGTGTAATCTACTTGCTGATGTGTTCATGGATGATACCCCTTTCTTTATCTTCGAGTGAGTAGTCTTTGATCTGGCCGCCTCACATTGAACTTCTATGGTTCAAGCATACTCTGGAACGAGGGAAACGGGTAGTGAAGAACATCAGCAGTTGAATATGACATTTGTCATAAGAGATGTAAGGATTGAAGCGGCCCTTGCCATCACCCGGTTGGCTACACACAACAGAGATTACAACCAGCCCTTGCTTTCGGCAATGCGCGCCGCCTCGACACGATTGGCAGCATGCAGCTTTTGAATGGCGACGGAAAGATAGTTGCGAACGGTGCCTTCCGAAAGCGAGAGTTTCCGAGCGATTTCGGTAATGCTCAGGCCGGGTGCGGCAGCCGCGAGTACCTCGCGTTCGCGTTCAGTCAGAGGATTGTTTCCTTCACTGAGGGCGGCAAGCGCCAGAGTAGGGTCAACAACGCGCTCGCCCGCCATGATACGCCGGATGGCAGCCGCCAGTTCAGCAGCCGGGGCATCTTTAAGGAGAAAGCCGACCACTCCGCTTTCCATCGCGCGCCGCAGGTAGCCAGGGCGTCCAAAGGTGGTCAGGATCATTACGCGGCATGTCGGCACCTGGTCGCGCAAGTCGGCGGCAGCCTCCAGACCATCCTTGCCCGGCATCTCGATATCAAGCAAAGCCACATCAGGATGTGTGGATTTCGCAGCCTGCACAACTTCATCGCCGCGAGCGACCTGCGCCACGACCTCAATGTCGCCCTCGAGCGTGAGTAATGCCGCAAGCGCGCCACGAACCATTGCCTGATCCTCGGCGATCATCACACGTATCATCTTCCCGTACTCCCCGGAATCGCTCTATTACTGGCACGCGCTTGCTCATCGCGTGCCGCATTTACACTCTTGAGAGGAAGTGTTACATAGAGCCGGAAGCCGCCTTCTGGGCGCTCTCCTGCCTCTAAACTACCATTGTACACAGTAACGCGCTCGGCAAGCCCTCTCAGACCACTACCGGGTGTCCCTAGCATATGCAAGCTGCCCGTCTTCTGCTGCCCATCATCAAGAATGACAACGCTGGCATGCTCCACATCCTGCATGACCCGGATTGTACAATGCTTTGCCCGGCTATGACGAATCACATTGGTGATTCCTTCGCGGACGGCGCTGGCGAGTACTGCTTCAATGGTGGCAGGTATTGTCATGCTCTCCACCTCGCAATCACAGATGATACCGGCGGCAGCCAGAATCTCTTGCGCCGCGCGCAATTCTGTCAAAAGAGTTGGCTGGCGATAACCCGAGATGGTTTCCCGTGTCTCGCGCAGCGCTTCACGCGCCACACTTTCGATATCGTGTATCTCCTCAACAGCCCGTTCCGGTGCGATCATTACCAGCCGACCAGCCAGCTCACTCTTCAGCGTAATGAGGGAGAGCTTATGCCCCAGCAGGTCATGCAGATCGCGCGCGATGCGCAGCCGCTCCTCTGAAACGGCCAGGCGGGCGATCTCCTCACGTGCCCTCTGTAGCTCACGAGCGGTCATCACGGCCCGCGATAAACCCAGCGTCGTAAAGCCGGTAGCGGGGATCAAAATCCCTCCCTGCACCAGATTCGGCAGATTATCCACTGTCGCCAGGGCACAAAACAAAGCAAGAGTGTTGACCAGCATAATGACGACGACCGCCATGAGGCTTTTATCACGCAGCAGTCCACCGGTAATGGCGCTGGTATAAACAAAAAGACCCAGCCATGCATTTCCATCTAGCAGTGTTAAAATAATGCCGATCGCTGAAAGTATGGCGATAGGTATCCACCATACCCGATTGAGGGCATCCAGCGAGTACATTGTTCCGTTGAGTAGCTGAGCAAGTTGCCAGGCCGTCCAGACATAGACGACGATGAAGATCGCTGCGCCAGGGAAGGTGATAGCCAGTTGCAAAACGGTGGGATGCCGCTGGAACAGATCAGCAAACATGGGTATAAAAAATGGCAGCCACGCCACCCACGCGAACCATATCCACTCCAGGAAACGCGACGAGCGCCTGGCAGGCACCGGAGAGTTCGGCATCATCCCTGTGTTCTGCATCTCTGTTCCTTTGTTGAGAACTATCTATACACTCCTGGCCTACTTATTTCTATAGAGCTTTTGAGGATATGATACTTTGGAAGAGTGCGAAAAGCAATGTGGTGGGAAAACCAACTGTCCTTTAAATCGGCAATTCCGGCATATCCGCACCCGATTTATCAACAGGCGGCTGTTGCACATTGTCCTGATTGGCCGACTCGGAATGGTTGTTTGCGGCTTCGGGGAAAGTGGTCTCGGGGCGGGGCATTTCTGGCAAAAATTCGCTGTGAGCTTCGAGGATGCGGCGGGCGCGAGCATAATCCCGGTCGAGGAGCATACGGAAGACTTGCTCGCAGGTGGAGAGGGCTTCGGCGGCATCAGCGCGTTTGGTGGCTGTTAATACTCCCAGCATGTCGTGGCGTTTGGCGGTGCGGAACAGGACGTGAACTTTCTCCAGCACTTCGGCAAATTCGGCATGTACCTGCTCGTTCCAGCCCTGCGTTTCAATGATGGTGAGTGCTTTTGCCAGGAAGCGCGAGCAGACTTTGATAACGGTCAGATACTCGTTGTTACGCGCCTCGGTAATCACCGAGAGAATACGCTGCTCGTCGGCGGGATCAAGCGCAACCACCGAAAAAATACTCGCTTCACCGCCCATATCGCGAATCTCCTGGGCAAGCTGGCGAAACTGCTTCTCTACTTCTTCCGAAAAAGGCAGCAGGTAGACCGAATTCTGTAAGGCAAATGCTCCCAGGTTCTGCAAACGACGCCAGACCCAGACACGCTTTTGCGAAGGTTCACTCGGGACCTTATACGTGAGTTGTAACCAGCGCATGGCCTCACGTTCATACATCAATGTATAACCCTCAACTGTTCCTCTAAAATTGAGTAACATCAGTTACTATGCGCCGTTATCGTACTCCAACAAGCCTCTAAAGTCAAGCGCGCCAGCCCATATGATATACTGTGTTTTACTACAGGAGCATGAGCGTACCATGAAATTGAAAGAATACCTGGTCTTATTTGCGCTGGCCGCCTTATGGGGCGGTTCTTTTCTCTTCATCAAGGTGGCCATTAATGATATGTCACCATTAACCCTGGTAGCTATTCGGCTGGTCCTCGGCTCGCTTGGGTTGCTCGTCGTTGTGCCTTTCAAACCCTCTATTCTGCATGGATGGTCTACACGCATACACGGCTATTTGCTGGTCGCTATCTTTAATGGCATTATTCCCTACCTTGCGATCAGTTGGGGCGAGGAGCATGTGACATCGGGAATGGCAGCTATCCTCAATGCGACAACACCATTGGCTGTCGTAATTGTCTCGAACTGGTGGCCCGGCGGAGAACGATTGACCTGGCAGCGTATCGGCGGAGTATTGCTCGGCTTTCTGGGCGTTGGTGTGCTTGTCGGCCCGGCCATCTTTGAAGCGGGGTCTTCTTCCCTGTATGTGTTCGGCGTCTGTTCGGTGCTGGTGGGCGCAGTCAGTTATGCCTTTGGCGGGCTATTCGCCAGTCGCTGGCTCAAAGGGTTGCCGCTTATGCAACCAGCTATCGGCCAGCTCTCCTTTGGCGCGTTAATACTGGCCCCCATTGCAGGCATCGCCCTGGCAGTGCAACCGCCTGCACACGCGCCTGGACTGCCAGCCATCGCCTGCGCGCTCGCCCTAGCGCTGGGTGGCACCTCGGTCGCCTACCTGTGCTACTTCTGGCTGATCGAACACGTGGGACCAACCCGTACTCTGATTGTCACCTACCTGCTCCCTTGCTTCGCACTGGTGTACGGTGCGATCTTTTTGAGTGAAGTGGTAGGATTAAATGCCATCGCGGGGCTGATTCTGGTGCTGGCAGGCATTTTCATCACAGGCAAAAAACCAGGGCAACAAAGGATCGCGGAAAGCGTGCCTCAAGAGTGATACGCGAGCTTCCCATCTACCTCCTGTAGAAAGGTGCAAAAGGCCTGCGCGGCACGCGAAAGATGTTTATCTGCTCGCCGGACAAGGCTTAATTTGGGGCGCAGGTCTACTCCCGCGATGGGAAGGCGCACAAGGTCGCCACTGGCAACTTCGCGCCGGACAGCCAGAGATGAAACGATAGCTGCTCCAACTCCACTCATCACCATTTGCTTGATCGCCTCGTTATCGGAGAGCGTGAGCAGCGGGACAATGCGTACTCCATGTTGTTGCAGGGCATGCTCGACCACTTCTCGAATACCGCTTCCCTGCTCGCGCACTAATAGCTCGCCATCGCGCAACATCTCGGGCTGCAATTCAGCTAGCCTGCTCCAATGGTGGTCCTGAGCGACCACCAGGACAAGCTCATCCTGGGCAAACACCTCCGTTATCAGATCAGGTGGAAGTGTCGTAGGGTCGCCCTCAACCAGTCCGAAGTCAAGCACCCAGCTGAGTATTTGCTCGATAATTTCATGCGAATTCAGGATCGAGATGTGGAGTGCAACTCGTGGATAACGCTCGCGAAAACGAGCCACAATGGGGGGCAACAAATACACGCCGGTGGTCGTATTGGCCGCCAGGGTAATTTCGCCAACCTCCGCATCCCGCAAAACACCCAGCACATCCTCCATTTCCCGTTCCAATGAAAACAGGCGGCGCGCATAACTGTGCAGCACGTTACCAGCATAAGTGAGGGCGATACGCCTGCCATGACGCTCGATCAGTTCCAGGCCAACTTCCTGCTCCAGATGCTGAATAATCTTGGTAACAGCAGGTTGACTCAGCAGCAACTCCTGAGATGCGCGAGTAATATGTTCATGCTCAGCAACCGTAAGAAAGACGCGCAAATGGTAGAGATTCATTTATGGCTCCTGGCCTCCCTGCTCAATATTCTTCTGGCGGTTCTATCTGCCTCCCGTAGAAAAGCACGTCCTATTGTAGTATAATCAAAGTGAATAAGCAATATAATTCTATGGAATAATACTACGCTTAAATCATATCACTTTTATGATATCACCTGGAAATAGGCCTTTTACCTTGAGGTAGGAACGATAATGTGATATGTTTTTCCTCAGAAACTAAGGTTCTGTTAGCGTAAGGTCTGCGCTTTCACCTTATCCATATCTTTTATAGACGAAGTAAAGGAGTAACTATGTCTACAACCAATGGTTACGCCTACCCTGAAGCGTTGGTAGATGCCGATTGGGTAGAGGTCCATCTGCACGATCCAAATGTGCGCCTGGTCGAGGTCGATGTCGATACGAAGGCCTACGAGCAGGGACATATTCCAGGCGCGGTTGCTTTCAACTGGCAAAAAGAGTTGCAGGACCAGGTAGTACGCGCCCCCATCGACAAAGAACATCTCGAAGCATTACTCAGCCGCGCGGGAATCAGCAATGACACCACCATTATCCTCTATGGTGACAATAACAACTGGTTCGCGGCCTGGGCGCTCTGGTTACTCAAGTATTACGGCCATGAAGATGTACGCTTGCTGAATGGCGGTCGCGTAAAGTGGCTGGCCGATAAGCGCGAGTTGACTACAGAGGTGCCATCCTACCCTCAAACGACTTACAAGGCGAAGGAACCACAAAAGGATATTCGCGCTTTCCGCGACCAGATTCTTGCTGAACTTGGTCAGCCTGACCTCGCCCTCGTCGATGTGCGCTCACCAGGAGAATACAGCGGTGAACTGCTCGCTCCAGCAAACCTGCCTCAAGAAGGTGCACAGCGCGGCGGCCATATCCCTGGCGCGGCAAATATACCCTGGTCAATGGCTGTCCGTGAGGATGGCACATTTAAGTCCCCAGAAGAACTGCGTGCCCTGTATGAGAGCAAAGGCGTCACCGAAGACAAAGAGGTTATCGCCTACTGCCGTATTGGAGAGCGCAGCAGCCATACCTGGTACGTGCTGCATTATTTGCTCGGCTATCCACACGTGCGCAACTACGATGGCTCCTGGACTGAATGGGGCAGCCTGATCGGCGCGCCCATCGAGAAATAACCCTCGAAGAATCAAGAGCGCGAGGCAAAGGAGATTTTTCCTCTCCTCGCGCTCTTTTTTTGCCTTATACCATTCCTTTCGTCGGAGCGCGCCAGTACCGGCGTGTGGCAAGCGTATCTCCCGGCTCATTCGAACTGGTAGAGATCAGCCCTGCGAAGCGCAGATGCTGAAGCGCGCGCAAGAGTACCGCAGGCCGCAGTTGTTCCGGTGCGACATTCCAATAGCTTAGTGTGTGCTGCAATTCCTGCATCGTCATACCATCAGCTTCGGGCAGGGCAGACAGGACTACATTCGCTAACTGTTCATCCTCCTGCTGGCGAGCCAGTTGTTCTCGCGTCACAGGCATTTCAAGCCGGGTAGAAATTCTCGGGGAGAACCGTAGTTCAAAACGGCAGGCTGCTGCCCCCTTTTTCATGCATGATTGTTCTGTCACCTGTACTCGTTCTCCGAAACGCTCGGCAGCTCCTTCAAAAGCGCCAGTTAGCAGCGTACAGAGTTTACGCGGGCTATCATAGATCACGACCAGCTCGCGCGGATTGGGGGAAAGCGTCTCATAGGCAAAAAGCGGCGGGGTTAAGGCATCAGGAGTGCGCCTCATTTGCGCGTGAGCATCGCGCATCATTAACAGCAACTCGAGTCCGCTATTTGCCTTGCTGAGCAGGTATGAACACAGATGCCGGGTAAGCCCATTAGTTATAAAATAGCGACCATATTCATGAAGAAGTGTGTCGAGTGTATGACCTGTCAACTGGCTTGCCACCTGAACTCCGGCTAGCAAAGCTTCATCGCTGTATGTTCGTGTATACAACGGAGTATTTCCTGGTTTCTCCCCTATGCGTTCTCGATACGTATGAAGAAGACCATTTCCAAATCGCTCCCCCAGGTACTTTTCCCAGGTTACAAAGACCAGACCATGCATACAGTTATCCTCCCATCTAAATAAACACAACAACTAGTCAACCTGACAGGTGTTTGTCCAGTCCTCATGTGTTTGAATATGATGTATCCGCCCGCGTTCCCGCTCAAGCGCAGCCGACCAGTTACCACGTTGTACCTCTATTCTCTCAATAGATAGCGCTACCACCCGTTCGGCCCCGGTACACCTGTTTTGCAATTCAAATGGCAATTCATCCATCTCTAAAACAGCGGCAGAGCCACAAAGGTTCACTGCCAGTTGCGTTCCATAATCTGGGACAAGCAGCACCGCCTTTCCAGTCTCAAATATATTGCCAATCGCTTCAAAAGCTCCATTTCCTGCATAATCAGGAAGGAGTACGCCTCCTCGTGGATAGACCTCCCCTGGCGTAATAGGCACAAGAAAACCAGGCGACCCACCGCGATGATTCACAGCAGGCTGGTTTTCTCGATCAATGGTACAAAGGAAACAGAGCATATGCTCCATCAGATAGGCCCCTATCACATCGGTGAGATAATCATTTCTTACGCTCAGGATTTGTTCAGGACTCCAGGCTTTAGCTCTCACTGCCTGAGCGGTTAATCCAGGAACACGTGTTTTGATATACTTCGAACAATGAAAGAACGATTGACGGACCTGAACAACGATGCGTGTGGTGGAACCTGGAAGCACTATCGCCGAACCATGCACACATAATCGCTCGCGTGTGGTGTGCGAAATAAAAAATAGTCCCAGCCGGTCAACACGCCTAATTGCCGAGCTTTCTAAAAGACGATCTACCAGTCTGGCAGCTTGAAGGGGTTCGGAAAGAGTAATGCAGCAACTCCGTTCATCAATAGCCTGGGCAAAGCCAGGTTTTCCCGCCATTATCAATGCCCCTAATTCGTCTTGCACATTTAATCCTGCTATGATACAGAAACTTTGGCTAGCCATAAACTCGCTTGCCTGTTCTGTCAAATAGGACTTTTTCTTGCGATCAAATGCAGAGCCACTTTCATGTGTTCCCCAGCGAGTACGCGCAATCTGTTGGCCTTGCGCCTGCTCGATACTCCACATGTAATTCAATTCCCTTCCGTTTCTGCAAAAAACACGTTACTTCCTTCTTTCCAGGACGTTCCTTTTTTGGGAACAAGTAGCAACATTATATTTACTTCTTCCTATTCCATCAAAATTCCGGTACTTTTGTCTATTTAACTCAACAGATTTATTTCCTGTATAACATGTATAAAGTCGCTTTATTCCGAAACTGGCACACTTTGGCAACCAGAATTTATCATATATACAGAGGAGTTTTGCCTCACCTCTTTTAGAAGCTTATTACCTGGCAGGAAAAATATGATTGATTCACCTACACAACAGGCTATACAAAGGTTCCTGGCGAATTATGATACGCTGGTTGTCGCGACCGAATCTGAGGGACAACCCTTTGTCACACGCGCTTTCTATGTAGAAGACCCTATCGACCCAGGTGGAACAACATTGACACTTTACGGCACCTTCATCACCACTTCGCGCAAGCTCGCCAACCTGCGACAAAATGCGCGAGCAGGCATCTTCATCGGGCCAGATCAGCCCGCCGTCTGGTTAGAAGCCACCGCGATGGCAGAGATTCTGGAAGACGAGCAGGAAACCAACAAGATACGAGAAAAGCTGGGGAACAAGTCACCGACGGCTGCAAACTTCATTGCTCGAGTTCCCACTGTAGCAGTTGCTTTTCACGTCAACTGGCTGCGGATTACGAATTTGACAGGTGGTCCGCTCTACACAGAGGCCACGTTCCGTATTCCAGGCGAGGATTCGGGGCATGAATAACGTAAAATTGTTCCTGATTGCCACACGCGCCCGCACATTGCCGGTGATGCTTGCGCCTGTTGTCGTTGGCGCTGTACTGGCATGGCAACAGGAAGGCATGTTCCAATGGGGATGGTTTTTCCTGACTTTGTTGGGCGCACTCGCAGCGCACCTGGGCGCGAATGTTACAAACGACGTGTACGATTTCGACACGGGAGCCGATCAGGCAGCGCACGATATCATGCCAGAGGGACAGACGCTGGTGACTGGCTCAAATATGCTCTTGAATAAGCGGCTTTCTCTTCGATCCTATCGTTTGATAGCGGTGAGCTGTTTCGCGGTTGCGCTGCTCTGCGGCATACTTTTGAGCCTGATTCGGCCGTATGTCCTTGTATTCGGCGTTCTCGGCTTTCTCCTGGCCTTTTTCTACGTTGCCCCACCCTTACGGCTCGCCTATATCGGAAGAGGACTCGGCGAACTGGATATTCTCATTTCGTTCGGCATTCTACCTGTCATTGGCTCCTACTATGTGCAGGCGGGAAAAGTGAGCCTGGCCGCGTTCCTGGTTGCTCTCCCCATTGGACTGTACACGACCGCCGTTCTTTACTTTCATCACTTTCTTCACTGGCGAGCCGACCGCGCAGTTGGCAAGATCACGCCGGTTGTTGCTCTGGGAGAACGCGGAGCGCGCTTTGCGGGGGCGCTGTTGTTGCTGCTCATTGCGGTAACGATTATCCTCGCCATCATTTTGCAGGCGCTTCCCTGGTACAGTTGCATCGCCATACTCACTATCCTACCTGTGCAGCTACGGCTGAGGAAGGCAAGCGGTGATCTCAAAAATTACCTGCAACTCATGGCGACCAACCTCAACAGCAACGTGCAGACCGCGCTGTTAATTGTGGTGGCGTTGATTGTGCGGGGTATCGCTCACGTTTAAAACGGCGGCCAGGAATAATCTGCCGAGGAATAGATCGCCTCAATGGTTTTGAGATTATCGAGGCTTTCGTCCAGGCTATAGACGGGCTGTGTGCCGGTACGAACACAGACGCTGAAGTGTTCTAGCTCAAGCTGGTACTGGTCTACACGCGCAATACGCTGGTGAATGGTTTGCCCTTGCAGGTTAAGGATCACTTCGGTCTCGACATGCCCTGGCGTGAATGGCAGAGGAATGGAGATGCTGCCCTGCTCGCCACAAATCTCCGCGCCCTGGCGAGCAGGCATCTCAAAATTGGCGTCAATCAGTCCGAAGCGTCCATCACCAAAATCCAGGACCGCATTGACTGCGCGCTCAACTTCGCTCTTTTCCGGCACATAGACACGCGCCGCGACCGAATGTGGCATATGACCAAATACAGCGCGACAGAAATTGACCGGATAGCAGCCTATATCCATCAGCGAGCCACCCGCGAGGTTGGCCTGCAGGCGAATATCATGCGGGCGAGGGCGCACATCGAAAGCAAAGGAAGCACGTACCAGCCGGGGTTCGCCAATACGTCCACTGCGCACCTGTTCCAACGCCCAGAGAATCTGCGGGTGAAAGCGATACATGAACGCTTCCATAAGCAGTCTGTCATTTGAGCGGGCAGCCTCTACCATTGTCATGCCCTGCGCAGCCGTAACCGCCAGAGGTTTTTCACATAGCACATGCTTCCCAGCCTGTAACGCGCGAATCGTCCATTCAGCATGCAAACTATTGGGCAGCGGAATATAAATCGCTTCAACGTCTGGATCGGCAAGTAGGGCCTCATACGCGCCATAGATGCGTAAATCCGGCATATTTTGAAAAATATCCATTGCGCGCTGCGGATTGCGGCTGGCAACCGCGACAAGCTGTGCATTCGACGCGGCAAGCATCGCCGGAATGACGTGCTTCACGCCAATGTTTGCTACGCTAATCACTCCCCAGCGTACAGGAGTATACGACAAAGAGGTAGTAGACTGCATCTTCCGCTTCCTTCATTACTTTTAGAGCATATCCTATGCGACACGCATTGTTTGGGCAAACCGCAGCACTGCATCTGTAGGTCGGCGTAGACGCCAGCGCACTACTGTCACAATACAGGCAGCCAGTATCCCATCGATTGCGCCCCCCACAATGTCGCCAGGATAATGCACACCTACGTAGATACGCGCAACCCCTATAATACATGCTATCACAAAGGCAAACATCAGCAGTAACACGAGCGAGAATAATTTTTTGCCATGAATAATAGTACGTCGTCTTGCACCGAACAGGAAAAATAGGGCAAACAAGAGCATACCAAATACTGCAAACGACCAGGCAGTATGATCGCTTGGAAAAGATGCGTCCGCCGCGTGAGCAACCAACAAATGCACCTTGTGGCTGATAAATGGGCGCGGTTCAAATATAAAATGCTCGAGCAGCAGATTCAAACCGTAGGCAAGCAGACAGGCAAATGCTACCCAGAGAACCAGAGAGCGGCGTTCCTGGAGAACCAGCGATTCTCCTGGCTCAACCGTTCGCCTGCTCCAACTTATAGGAATGCCCCAGACGCACAATAACAGCAGAGGCCAGAAGAAAATCAACCAGTTGGCGCAAAAAATCATCAACTGGTCAAACAACGGGTGCGAACCTGCTGGCGCATTTATCGCCTGAAAGAGCGTGTAGTTCAAATGTAACAGATCGGAAACCACCGGGATAGGTACCTCCTGGAAAATTTTTTGTAGCGCTATTATAGCGGCCATTGCGCAACTATGCTAGTGGGACAGGAGCATTTTCTCTCATTGAGAAACGTCAAAAAAAGATTCAGGTGTTTGTAGGGACGCGATTCATCGCGTCCTGCCTGGGGTGCGTGTTCCAGGCAGCAGGACGCGATGAATCGCGTCCCTACAAGATTATCCCCATTATTAAATAATGGTTCATTTTAGCCATTGATCGCGCTGGCTCATTATAAGCAGGAAGAGCGGCGCAAAAGACTCACCAGGCCTGAATATTGTAGAGCTTCCGCAGGACCAGGAGACTGTGATAGAACTTGCTCCATCTGAAAAGGTGAAAGTAGCTCCGCTACAGGGTAAATTTGATATGACTACCTGAGTTGATTGACCAGGAGACAAGGTGCCGCCTGGCGGGTTAAAGACAACACCGCTCAGGCTGCTGCTCACCGACCAGTTGAGATTGCCCGAGGAATTGGCATCTTCTGAGACGGTTACGGTACAACTCCAGGTGTTGGAGCTGGAATCCAGGCTACAGGGGCTTCCGCTGGTATCACTTAAACCCGTTGGGGATACGTACATCTTTGGCGGAGTAGCAGGTTGACAGTTCCAGGTGTAGGTGACAGAGTTTGCATTCTGTCCCTGGAAAGTAAAAGTACCATAGGTACAATCAGAGGAGGGGATATTGATGGCAACAGATTGCGATGAGCCACCAGCATTCAACGTACCACTCGCCGGGTTAAACGTGACCCCATTCAAACTGCTCGATGCTGACCAGTTCAAATCACCCTGCGAACCATTTGCTAACGAGAGTGTAACGGTACAGGAAAAGCTTCCATCACTATTCTGTGGACAGGTACTCGCACCAGAAGGACTCGATTGCAGCGTAGGAGCCGCGCAACTCCATGTAACTGTCACCGTATTGGGGCCTGAGAATGTGAAGGTACTCTGACTGGGGCACACGGTATCCGGTATGTTGATCGTCACCGTCTGCGGATTGCCGCCCCATACAGTCCCACTCGAAGCGCTAAAGCTTGTTCCCTCGTTGCCACCAGTTACAGACCAGTTGCTAGCCGGGTCACCTTTATTCGGCACCGAAATGGTAACGTTGCAACTCCATCCCTGTCCAGCCGTGTAAGAGCAGCCGTTATCAGGTACCGAAAAGCTTGAAGGGCTGACAGAGAGTGTGGGCGCATTACATTTCCAGTTAACAGTGGCAGAACCCGCCCCTTGCCCGGCAAAGGTTATCTGCCCGTTAGCCGGACAGGACATACTCGGAACCGATATAGACACAGTAATTGATTGACCAGGAGCCACAACGCCACTGGCCGGACTGAATGTAACTCCATTGATACTGCTTGAAGCAGACCAGTTGATGGTAGGGTCGCCAGGATTGTTTGAGTTAAGCGAAACGGTATCACTACATGACCAGCCATTATTGTATGTACAATCACTATTGGCGGTAATATCGCTTGCCTGAAGACTGACAGAAGTACAACTCCAGTTAACTATAACAGGACTCGCTCCCTGGGCAGTAAATGTGAGGGTAGCACCGCTACCTGACGAGCAATCTACAAAGGGAACCGTAAATGACACTGGAGTAGAACGCCCACCAGCGACAGTCCCACTGGCGGGACTGATGGTAATGCCATTGATACCGCTGCTGGTGGCAGACCAGTTCAATAGTCCCTGGTCACCTGAATTCGTACCGAGGTTAAGTTTGCAGGTCCAGCCATTATTAAAGCTGCAATCCTTGTTGCCATTAAACGATGTCTTATCAGCAGTTAGAGTAGGAGTAGCGCATGACCAGGTCGCGGGAACAGTCACCCCTGCTATCGTAAAGGTCAGGGTGACGCTGGCGCTACAGGCTACGAGCGGAATGGAAATGGTGACTCTGGCCGTTTGTCCCGAGGTAAGTGTCCCACCGGCGGGGTCAAAGCTGATAGGGGTATTGCCAAAAGATGGAGCGGAGGCAGTCCAGTTGAAACTATTCGGCACATTGGCGTAGAGGCCAACGACCGCCTGGCAGGTCCAACCACTTGTATTGTCATAGCTACAGTTGGGATCGCCCGGTTCCGAAAAGCCGCTAGGATAGACTCCCGGGACAACCTGCGTTGGAGTAGGCGAGGGTGAGCCACCGCCGTTGCTCTTGACAGCTAGCGTCACCTGCACCACAATCTTTCCGCCATTGGAGGAGAATGTGATGCTGCTCGAATAGCTACCCGCCTGCAAGCTACTCGTATCTACAATCACCTGTACGGATTGGGGAAGGTCTCCTGGACGAATAGAGCCGCTAGAGGTGCTGAGCGTCAGCCAACTATCAGCCGCGCTGGCCTGCCATTTAAGGCCCAACGAGCCAAGATTGCCAACAGACAGCGCCTGTATTCCCTGCTGGCCAACCACCACCTGACCAAAATTCAGTTGCGGCGGGTTCACCGAGAGAATAGCCTGCTTGACCGGGTCCGGCGGAGCCACATTGACCCTCACAGGAACCTGTATGTTTGCCCCATGCTTAGGAATGATGTTGATGGTTGCGTTTGCGGAGCCAACAGAAAGCGAACCCGTATCAATGGTGACATAGAGCGGCTCAAGCATCCCATGTGGCACTGCAACCCCCGTCGCGTTCGTCAATGACACCCACTGCGACCCGTCGGTGGCAGCTTTCCAGGAGAGAGGTGTGCCGCCATCATTTCCGATCAGTACCGCCTGCACAACTTTTCTGCCCTTTGGTACTGTACCAAAATCTAAGGTGGAAGGATTGACTACCAGTTTGCCCGAACCAGTAGTTAGCGTAAAGCTCATATCCGCACTGTGGTTGCCCTGGCTCTCGTAAGCATGCAAAGTATGACTTCCGGTAGTCCAATCGATTCCAGTCTGGAGATAGGCATCAAAACTGCCATCCGCGCCTACCGCCACGGAATCATTAGAGGCTACCCTCTGCTGCTGCAGGTTCGCTAGCTGCGCAATATCGGCAGCACCACCAGCCAGAGCAGCCATCTGTACCGCATGACCTCTGGCGCTCGCCGGATTGTTCACCACATGAACAGGTACATTTTTATCCACAGTAAAAGTGACATGACCTCCAGAGGTGAAATGGCTTCCATGCACATGCATCACCGCACCGGCAGGGACGCTACTACTGCCTACGAGAGAAAGCGCTGGGGGAGAAGCGAGGACAATCAACACCCCACTGATTACCAGTACAACAATACCTGTGACCACTAATATAATCCACTTTGTGGCGATACCCGCTACTGTATGTGTGCCAGAGTGATGCGCCTGTCGTAAGCGCTTGCTACGCCCGCCTATCTGAGTCTGCTGTAGTGGATGATGTGGATGACGCAGAGGGTGTGGATGCTTTGGATCATGATGAATAGGAGGATGGACAGGCTGAGTTGGCGAGGGATGATTCTGAAAATGAACTCCCTGGGGTTGCTCTTGTACAGACGAGGGATGCGGCATCATCGAGGGCGCTTGTTGAGGATGGGCCGGTTGCTGCCAGGAAGCAGGTTGGGGCTGTTGCAAAGCACCCTGAGCAGGCGTCCCTTGAACAGCAGGAACCTCTCCTACCTGCGGAGTACCATGCACAAACGGCGCGTTGTTGCCCGCTGCCTGACCACCTCCCGCCGGAAACAGGGGTAAAGGAAAATCAGGTATCACACGATAGTTCTCATCAGTCTGCTTATCGGTGAATGCCTGATCCTGATTCACCGGCGGCTCACTGTGCCGGACGGTAATATCAGACTCCAGAGAAGGATTGCTAAAAAAGGGGGGAGTTGATGGCATCGTCAAAAGATTGACGTCCGATGGGCTCGTCAATTCTTGAGCGTTCTCTGTTGCTCCTACTAAACGTCCACAACTACCACAAAAGCGAGCATTCAATGGCAATTCCGCGCCACAACCAGTGCATTTATACATAATATCCCCCAAAAAAGAGCAGAGAGCTAGAGAAGTACTGCTAACTGATTGTTTGCTTTTAATGAAGTTTCCAAGCAATAGTGTACCAGAAAATGTTGATATATTCAAACGGCTGGATTGATAAATTGAGCGTCTAACGTAAAGGAAGACCCTTATAAAGCGGGGTTAATGAATTTCACAGAGGTCGTAAAGAGGTCTAGAAATTACAGGTCAAGCATGAAAGCGGCTCATACATTTTGCAAAACCTGATCCAAATCCATCTCTTGTCCGCTTGCCCAATGTCCATCAAAAATCTGCGTTCCCAGAGAGGCCCGTATCTCGTTTAACGTTTGCAGATAAGCTGCCCGCTCAACCACCGGCATTGGAAACTGGAGGGACTTTCGCAACGCCTCTGCCGCACCAGCCAATCGCGCAGCTTTCTCGTACTGCCCGAGCTTTGCTGCGACACGCACCAGCCCTTCCAGGCCTGGCGCAATAATGAGCTTATCATCCGCCGAGGTTGCCAGGGCCATACTCTCTCGATAGAAGTCGTTTGCCCGCGCATACTCCCCCTGCGCAACCAGCATCTTTGCCAGACTGGCAGTTGCTAAAGCTGTGCCGTGTCTTTGTCTCATCTCCTGGAAATGCTTTAGCGACTGTTCGATCTGTGTGCGTGCTGATTCAATATGTCCCTGTTCAAAGTCTAAAAGGCCAAACAGGTGTAGACAATAGGCAATGCTTTCTTTATCATCTAAGGAGCTATACAAGGCGTAACTTTCTTCGAGCAACTTGCGGGCCTGTTCGAGGTCGCGACCGGAGAAATAATACATACGCGCAAGATTGAAAAGGTCATCAGCGATGCTACTTGTATCGCCAAATTCCTTATTGATTGCCAGGCTTTCTTCGAGAAGCGTCTGAGTGCGAGTGTAATCTGCCTGATCGATGGCCAGTACACCAAGATGCGACAGTAATACAGCTCTCGCGGCCCTGTCACCGATGTTCTCGAACAGGGCCAGCGCCTCCTCTCCCTTTGTGCGTGATTCAGTAAGATTTCCTCTCCTCCATGCTACATCCGCTTGCAGGTGGAGCGAATAAGCGACCCGCTCTGTATTCCCAAGCGTCTGATAGAGTCGCAGGCATTGCTCAAGGAGTATTTCAGTGCGTTGCAGGTCTCCTAAAGCCTCGTTTAAGCGGGCTGCGGCATAGATAGCTTGCGCCTGTATAGCCGTATCGACCTGCGTACTTTCTTGCAGAGCCTGTTCCAGGAAATCTCGTCCCTCGCTAAAATAGCCTCGTCCGTACCAGTAGGCGCGCATTGCTCCTCCCAGACGTAAGGCCTGTTCCTTCCTGCTCTTCTCCTCGAGCAACCATTGCATGACAGAGCGAATATTGTCATGCTCCTGATCCAGCCGCTTCAGATACACGCCATACTCCGTCCCATCCAACGCTTGATTTGCTTGCTCCACGAACTCAAGCAAATAGGCAGCCCAGGCTTCACGTACTGTTTCCTGTTCTCCACTGGCCGCAAGCATCTCCAGGCCATATTCGCGAATAGTTTCCAGCATGGAGAAACGCGAACTCTCTTCTTCCTCTTTGCGCCGGATCAGACTTTTATCAAGCAACGAAGCCAGAATAGCAAGAACATCATCATTTTCACCTGGAAGCACGCAGACCTGCTCTATCGCCTCAAACACACAGCCATCCGCAAAGACCGCAAGCATGCGAAAAAGCTTTTGCTCCTCGGCATTCAGCAGGTTATAACTCCACTCAATCGTGTTACGCAGCGTCTGCTGGCGCGCCACCGTATCACGAGTTCCGCCCGTCAATACTTGCAGTCTCTGGCCCAACCGCGCCAGCAGAGCTTCCGGTGATAGTAGCTTCATGCGAGCGGCGGCAAGCTCGATAGCCAACGGCAGGCCATCCAGGCAGGTAACGATTCTTGCAATAACCGGGGCATTCTCCTTTGTCAACTGAAAATTCGGTTTCACTGCCGTTGTACACTGGACAAACAATGACACAGATTCATATTGTGAAAGCATTGCCGGGTCAGATACAGTATCAGGATCAGGTAGCGAGAGCGGCGGGACGGCAAATTCATACTCGCCTCGTATACGCAGTACCTCACGGCTTGTTACTATCATTTTCAGCATTGGACATGCTGCAAGCAGGTTAGCTACCTGTACTGCCGCGCTAATCACTTGCTCGAAGTTGTCGAGCAACAAGAGAATGCCCTGCTGGTTCAACTTCTCTTTAAGCACATCAATAGGGGAACGATGTTCCTCCTCGCGCAGTCCCAACGTCTGACCAATAGCGGGGATCACATCGGCTGGCTCGCTCAAAGATGCAAGGTCTACAAAATAGAGGCCATTGGCAAATTGGTCACTTAACTCAGCCGCAACCTGCAAAGCCAGCCGCGTTTTCCCAATACCTCCCGGCCCCGTTAATGTCACCAGCCGCACATCTTCACGCTGCAACAACTGGCTAAGCGCAGCAATCTCTTTCTCTCGTCCAATCAGCGAAGTCACCTGGACCGGCAGATTATTTGGATAAGCGTTGAGCGTCTTGAGCGGGGGGAATTCAGAAAGCAATCCCTCGATGACCAACTGGAAAAGATGGCTGGGACGCTGCAAATCTTTGAGGCGATGCTCCCCCATATCACGTAAACTCACCCCATAGGGAAGCCGATCAACTACAAGATCGCGAGTGGTCTGTGAAAGCAACACCTGTTCGCCATGCGCAGCGTTCATGACACGCGCCACCTGATGTACATCTATGCCCACATATCCTTCAGAAACCCGCGTCGGCTCGCCCGTATGCAAACCCTTTCGCACGCGCACCGCTACATCTTGCGGCTATGAATGGTTTGCTAATGCGCATTGGGCGTCTATCGCGGCCCCAATCGCATCGGTCGCTCGCGCAAACACTACAAAAAAGGCATCCCCCTGCGTATCCACCTCGTAGCCGTTCCACTGTTCAAACGCCGAACGTAACAGGTCTCTGCACTCCGCAAGAACCGGGGCATAGTCCTTCCCCAACTGCTGAAGCAATTGTGTTGACCCCTCAATATCGGTAAAGAGTAATGTAATGGTTCCGGTTGGTAATTGGCTCATAAGAAAATGTAAGCTTTCTTGATCCATGATTACTTTTGCAACTTTATCCTGAGTTATGGAACTGCTCTATATCAATGTAATGCCTGCTCTCTGTAATATATTCCAATCCTGAACCTTGATAAAGGTTACGAGAAAAATTGACGTATGTTGTCATGATTGGGCCTGTATACTTGTCTCAAAATGAAAGGAGTACCGGATGAAAATAGCGGTGTTCTTGCATGGAACAACCATTATGCATCGAAGTGCTATAGGAAAATCTCGAGAAGAGCGCGTCCAGCAAGTGCAACAAAAGGAAGACTCTATTCATGACTATGCATCCTATGTGCCTATTGGTAAAGCACCCGAGAAGTTACGTACCTGGAGCAAGCAGGGCGTAGAGATTATCTATATCAGTTCGCACAAACGACCGGAACATGTCGAGCAGGATCAGACAGTCTTGAATACCTACCACTTTCCACATGGTCAGGTAGTTTTCCGAGAGTATGGCGAGACTTATCAGGACGTGATCGAGCGAATTTTACCAGATATTTTGATTGAAGATGATTGCGAAAGCATCGGCGGAGAGCAAGAGATGATGTATCCGCATCTGAGGCCTGAGATTCAAGCCAGGATCAGGGCTATTATTGTCAAAGAGTTTGAGGGAATAGATCATCTGCCTGATGATATTGGTATGCTGTTAAGGAAAAGTTAAATTTCTTCTTGTAGAAGATGACGTAGTGCCTGTTCAAGCTGTGGATAATTGAACACAAATTTCGCTTCTAGCAAGCGCTGAGGAAGTAGACGCAGGCTATCTAATACCACAGTCGATAGCTCCCCTAATAGTAGTCGAAGGGCGAATTCTGGTAGTGGGAACAAAGGAAAAAGCTTCAGAACACGTTGCACTAGACGGATAAAATCTCTATTCGTTACTACCTGGGGCGCACATAGATTAAAAGGGCCGGAAAGCATGCGATTCTCAATCAAGAACTGGATCGTTCGAGCTATGTCTTCTTTATGAATCCAGGGCATCCACTGTTTGCCATTTCCCAACCTGCTTCCGCATAGTTTTGCAAAAAGCAAAAGCAAAGGAAATACGCCCTTATGTCTATCCAGAACAAAGCCGGTCCGCAAAATACAATGCCTGGTTTTAACGCAAGCGGTAGAGGTTTCCCATACTTTACACACCTCGGCACGAAAACCTCTTCCAGCCGCGCTCGTTTCAGTAAGCAGCTCCTGTCCTCGATCACCGTAATATCCGGCGGCTGAAGCCTGAATCAATACTTTGGGAGGCCCATAACGTTCAATAGCCTGCATCACAGCTTTTCCAGCGCGCAGGCGGCTCTCCAGAATACGAGCCTTGTATGCAGGCGTCCACCGCCAATGAGCAGGGGTTGCCCCTGCCAGATTAACAATGGCGCATTCATCGCAGACCAGTTCTCCCCAGCCTTCAGCAGTCTGAGCATCCCAACCAATAGTTCGGATATTCGACAGTCCCTGTTGCTTAAACTGCTGCGCCGCTTGAAAAGGTTGGCGACTCAAAACAATGATTTCATAGCCTTGTGGTGCAAGCAGTTCAACAAGCACTTTTCCTATGAGGCCTGTACCACCCGTAATAATGACTCGCATGGTTCACTCCTCGTGCTGCTCGCTTTTCAGCCGCCAACCGAGTAATCCACAGAATCCAAAAGCGAGCGCATTCACCCAGCCATGCACAATAATCATCTGCGAGATAGTGATAGTCCAGACCCCTGTCTCGGCACCCAAAGTATATGCGCCCGCGAACAGCATACTCATTACTACCGACATACTTGAAAAAAACAGAAGCCCTTTAGTAAGGAGAGAAACAGTAGCAGGAACAACGTAGCGTATATTAAGCAGCGCTATCAGTAACAAACTCAACGCCAAGAGGCAAGCACCGACGGTTTCCAGGAAACGCACGCCCATTACCTGCGTGAGCGTAATTCCTCCAGCGACAAGTATCGGACCGACAAGCATACAAGCAGCAAGAACTCGATAGACCTTTCGCGCAAAGTCAATCTGAGTTGCTTGAATGGCATGTCCGGTGAGACCTGTAATAATCAGCGCCGCCAGAGTGATAAAGTGAAAATGGACTGCGGTGAGCAAAACTATCACCCGGCTGAAACCGAGTGGTTGAATCCCCAGACGATCAAACACCAGCCAGAGGCTTCCGATAGGGACATAGACCAGCGCTATTGCTAGACAAGCATTTGCCATTTGCCGCGCGCTTCTGTGCAGCAGCCAGATCATCCCTATCAATGCCATAAGCACAGTAAAAAGCAACCAGGCAATGGCACACGCTGCGGCTAATAATCCAGTATCCAGCACTAAGGAAGCTCCACCCAGAAGCGCCGCAAAGGGTTGCAAGAACATGACGAGCCAGAACAGATCTCGCAGCAGGCCCGACTCTTTGGGAAATGGCACAAACGGTACAGCTAACGGGATAATGACAAAAAGAGCAAGGAGAAGTATCAGCTTCAGGTCATCTAGCATTATCCAGCCAAACATATGCGCGCACGTCAATAATACCCAGAAACATGCTCCCACACCTATGCTAAACCGGTTCCACGTATTTAAATCCAGCCTGGAAGCCAACATGATAAACTCCTTATGTTTGCAGTGCCACCAGCTTCTACCGCCTAAAAAATCAGAAGAGAGAAAATCTAAAATGAACAGTGTTCACTTCTAATACTTTACAAAATGCGCTATGCTAATGTCAAGAGTGCTACGAAGGAATTTTCAAAAGTATGTTCTTTTGTGGGAGAAAACATTGGAATCGCCGGAGACAGCCAGGCTTACCCAGAAAGCCGCCTTAACGCGCCAGCGCATCCTTGATACCGCACTTCAACTTTTTGCTACACAAGGATACGAAAAGACAACCATGCGGGATATCGCGTCATCTGCCGGGTGTTCACTGGGACTTACGTATAGATATTTTGCGAGCAAAGAAGACCTTGTCCTGGAACTTTATCGCTGGTTGGCAGCCCAACTTGAAGAGCAGGTGAGCCTGCTTCCAGCCACATCTATCGCTGACCGCTTTCATCATTTGATGCAGGAACTTCTCAAGGCAATGGCACCACACCGCCTGACCCTGACAGCGCTATCTGGAGCTGCTTTGAATCCACTATCACGCGCTGGAGTCTTTGGTGCGGAAGGAGCCGAGGTGCGACGCCGAGCCAGAGCAGCGTATGTTGTCCTGGTTACAGGAGCCAGAGATGCTCCTCGCGCCTCACAAGTAGATGAACTGGCAACCCTACTCTACGGGTTGCAACTGGCTGTGGTGCTATTCTGGCTACAGGACCTGAGCGATGGAACGCAGAAAACCCAGGAACTTTTGCAGTTCATACATGATCTCTTAAAACGCTTCCGACCTCTTTTGCGGCTGCCTATGATTGCTCAATTAGTAGCCCGATTCGTTGAGATTGTTGGCCCACTGTTAGGATATAACGGGAAAACAAACAGGGAAGAAAACTAAATCTCATCATTGAGGTCAGAACCTATGCTATAATTAGTCCAAATAGAGTCATCAGAAATAACTAAAGGGGTAAGGTCATGTCTTTTGACGAGCTTTTGCAAGAGAAACGTGAGGACATCCTTCGCCTGGCAAGCAAGCGAGGCGCTTACAATGTACGTGTTTTTGGATCAGTCGCACGTGGAGAAGCCGATGACAAAAGTGACATTGATCTACTGGTAGATTTAGAGCCTGGGCGCAGTCTTTTCGACCTGGGGGGACTTTTAATGGACTTGCAAGAACTGCTCGGCCATAATGTAGATGTTGTGACTGAACGTGGATTGCGGGAGCGTATTCGAGAACGTGTCTTGAAAGAGGCCATTCCATTGTGAGAAATATACCAGAGCGATTACGTGATATCCAGGAAGCGATTGAACGTATCATGAAATATACTCATCATGGGCGTTATAGGTATGACCATGATGAGTTAGTTCAAACCTGGGTCACTCACAATCTTTAATAGGTGAAGCTACACGTGCTATAGCAAATGATTTTCCTGATTTCAAGAATCAACATCCAGAGATTAAATGGACTGAAATTATAGGTATGAGAACGATTCTTGCCCATAGATACTTTGATATTGATCCAGATGCATTATGGGAAGCGGTCAATCAAGACCTTCAAGACTTAAAACGCAGCATTGATGTTATTTTATTAGAGGAAGAAAATCGATAGACCTCAAAAAGGCTTTCTTCATGCTAGCTTTGACGAACTTCACGTCCTCAACGGGAGTAAGTTCGTCTGTAAATTCCTCACTGGAGTGCGTATTCCAGAAAGTGGCCTCTTCCTCAATGCTCTTAAAAGTCGGTATGCGCTTCGTGGTCTCCTTCGCCTGTTCTTGTTTCTTTCTTGTCATAGACGTTTCCTATGACGCAGATATGCTCTGCGCTCTGCATCCCGGCAGTAAGTGTGACTTTTCCCAAAGATTATCCGTGAGCGGAGGCAAAGTTTGTCCGCAAAAGCCTATTTTTACGCTCGCAGCGACGACGCCAAAAGCATGAGATTCTGGGCCTTTGATGGCATTGTATGTCCGAAAGTACGATCGGACGCTAACGATGCCCAAAAGTGTCCTGGCTATTCACAGAAGACTTGACACAGGAAGTATGCTTAAAGCGGAGTTATAGCAGAGTTATAAATACAATATGAAACGGGAGAATTTCTGCATGTTTGGTCACCACGAAAGCGCCCAGGCAACGGTTTTGTACGCCCAGGACATGTCCAGCACCTGGGAAGATGTGAATCATGTCAAAATTGAGTTTGTGCTTGAGGTACACCCCTCGAATGGACAGGCATTCAGAGCGAAGGCCACGCACCACTTTATCACGTTTACGCACTATCCCCAGGTGGGCGATGTCGTCAACGTGAAGTACCACCCTAAAAACCGGGAAGTTGAGCTTGATCTGAAAGATGACATACGCTACGGCGTGAAGAGACTGAAACAGCAGGAACAAGCTGAGCGCAAGGTAGCACAAGCCAGGCGCGATGCGCTGCTCTCGGCCCCACCTGGAACTCCTGCCGCTCACTCGGTGGGTGGTGCCGCAATGACCGACCTGGATCCAGAATTGCAGGCCTTAATGAACCAGGAAGAAGCTGAGCGTCGGGCCGCGCAAGCCGATGGGCAGCCCTAGATCATGCGCTCAAGCCTCGTCTTGCCCTGACCTGTGGCCACATGCGCTGCTACTGACCGAGTGCAAGCGGGATAGGCAGGTAAACAGTCCCGACTGGCAGAACTGGAAGCATAGTTTGTCCAGGGGCTATTGGAAGCAAAGTCTGTCCGCGGCGGCAAAACAATGGGAAAAGCGACATAGAACAATCCCAAAAACAAAAAAAAGGGGTGACCGATGGGGCTTGAACCCACAACCGCTGGAGCCACAATCCAGAGCTCTGCCGATTGAGCTACGGTCACCACACGTCTCTGACGTATCGACAGTATAGTGGAGTGCTTGCGTTTTGTCAAGCGCTTCAAACGCTTTGTTCAGAAATTCGAGCGCTCCCTCTTAGGGAGCGCTCAGGTTATTAGAGGACTCCGAACATGAACAGGAATGCGCCAACGCTGATAGCCAGCACCAGTAGCACTGCCAGCACTGGATGGGCGCGGCCTTTCGCATTGACCGGTTTCATTAGCCGTAGCCAGAGGAGCGTGCTGACCAGCAAAATGCTGAAGCCATAGATCAGCATCGCCCACAAGGTTTGCGTATCGCTGCCGGTCATGATGCCATGCACAACCACCAGGCCATAGAGCAGCAAGGTCAATACGTGCAAGCGCCGCCATAAAGCATAACCGATGCGAGGACGCAGCCAGGTGCTGATGCCGATAGCGATGCCCAGGTAGAGCGCGATGATACCAAGCGCCATCCAGATGGGACGATAATGACTGACAAAAGGAATAAAGACTTCATTCCAACCAAAGTTGGTAAACGGGTCTATCCAGACGGCCAGAACATGCACGCCCGTAAAAATGAGGGCGAGCAGGGTCAGAAAGTTATGCAGTTCGTTATTGATAATGCGCGGCCAGCGTGGTGATTGGATTTGTAACGAGAGAGCCAGACCTAACGCTACTGACAAAGTCAGCAAACCGAAGGCTGTAAATCCTCCCGCTCGCGCCACATCCCACGTGACAGCTTGCCAGATGCTTGACATATCTATACTTCCTTTTTCACGTGTATCATGCGGTCTGTCGGCCAGGAACCCACTGCCGTCCACGTTCCATCTTCCTGTACCAGCAGTCCCGCGATATTATGCTTCTGTAAAAACTCGCTTCCTTTTTCTTTCCCTAGCAAAAATGCTACTTTGGCCGCGACCTCTGCCTGCTCGCAGCGGTCCGTCGCCACTGTTACCGACCAGAGGCCGTTTTGCGCAGGTAGTCCGGTGCGCGGGTCTAGCAGGTGATGCCGCGCCTGACTTCCTTGCATCCAACGACGCCGGTCTATCCCTGAAGTAGCAAGAGCGCCACGCGCGAAAGGAATCACCCAGGAGCAGTTTTTTCCCTGTACCTCTATCGGCCATTGCCCTTCTTGCGCAGGAACACCCAGCACCGCGAGATCACCGCCAGCATTAACAAGTGCCGGTTGAATACCCTCGATACGCAATTGCTCGAGGGCGGCATCAACGGCCATACCCTTTGCGATACCGCCAAAATCGACACCTATGCCCTCTGGCAATGTCACCATGCGCAGGGCTGGAATGCGCTCAATTTCTCTCCATCTTCCACCTCCCCTGGGAGTATATCCCCCATCCGGCTGCTTCGCCTGCACTTCATCAAAGGTGCGATCATAGCCCGCCTGCATCAACTGGTACAGCAGAGTTGGGTCATACATGCCATCTGTCATCTCGGCAGCGGCCAGCGCTCGATCAAGCACTGTGTACAACAAACGGCTCGCGATAATAGGCGTTCCTGCCATCCGGTTCAGCCGTGATAACTCGCTCTCAGGTAGGAAGCGGCTCAAACGCTGCTCCCAATCCGCAAACAACGCTTTCACCAGCTTTTCTCCGCGCTTGAGGTCGCTCGTCGGCAATAGAACCTCTACTGTCGTTCCCATAGCGCGAAACTGTGACCGGGCCATGCCAGCAGGAAGCGCAAAATGTTCAGGATGTGTGAGTTCCTGAGACTGGTTGTGACGATGAACTACTGCTGCCAAAATTGCTTCCTCCCTGCTGTTGTGAAGTGCTGCTTGAATTCTGTGTCGAAGTCGAACTGCTCGACGATGACGTGCTTGACGATTGCGTACTGGTAGGCGTTGCCTTATTGGTAGTCGTTGTATTATTGGCAGAACTTACAACATGACCAGCCGCCAGACCGCTCAAGATGCCAAATGAAATGATGGACGCGGCCACCAGCCATTGTTTCAACTTTTTCACAAGCGCCAGCGCCTGGGCCTTCGGCATGCGGGGCTGTGTTGATTTAGGCTTTGCCGGATGAGCTGGCTGGGCAGGCCGTTGGGCTACCGTTCCCATTTTCGAAGGGGAAGCATAAGCTGCCCGTTGCTGATCTCGTATAGAACCGGCGTATTCTTGATACTGCCGGGATGTTTGATTGGTAGATGTATTTCCATATGGATCAAACATATGTTTTTTGCCTCCAACAATATGCTTAGACAGTTACGCAAAGCGATGAACTGTTCATAAACAACTTCCTTGTTTGTTACTATAAGGTCTGGATATTGGAAGTTGATGAGAGAGGAGACAGAAAAATGTAAAGTTTGTTTAAAGAAAGTGTGAAGGATACACCCTTGACAAGCCCAACCTCCTGCCCTACACTGCCAATAGGCGAGAAAGAGGCACATAAGCAAAACAGGGTGAAATAAGCATGACGCAAGGCATCCCAGATGAAATACATGAAACAACCATTAGAGATACAGAAATAGCGCACCTCCCAGAACTTCCTCCCGGTGTCTTTATCCAGGCTCCTGGCAGTACACCCCGCCGGAGAACGCCCTGGCCGGACGCCATAGATGTTATCTTCGAGAAAGACCCTGCCTGTAGCAACATCTTCGAGGCGCTACTCTACCAGGGATTGTGGGCCATCTTCTATCACCGTATTGCGCACGCCCTCTATCGCATGCACATTCCTTTCCTGCCGCGTCTCATCTCGCAATTCGCGCGTTTCATAACAGGCGGCATCGAAATTCACCCTGGAGCAAAAATCGGCAAGCGCTTTTTTATCGATCATGGTGCGGGCGTTGTCATCGGCGAAACAACCGAGATTGGCAACAACGTCATGCTCTATCACCAGGTCACGTTGGGTGCGACCGGTTGGTGGCGGCCAGGACCGGGCAGGCGACAGAAACGCCACCCTACCATCGAAGACGACGTGACTATCGGCGTGGGCGCGGCCATCCTCGGCCCCATTACTATAGGAAAGGGCAGCAAAATCGGCGCGATGGCGCTGGTGCTGGAATCGGTGCCGCCAAACTCGGTCGTAGCGGCCAAACCTGCCGAGTTGCTGGTCAAAGGCGGCGAGACGCTGGCAAAGCACCAGGAGCTGACACAGGGCTGGAATGGCGAGATGGACTATCAGATCTGAGTTACTTTGTATGAAGAGTGATGAAAGAGCGGAAGATACTTTGCCCTGTCATCCTGAGCGCAGCGAAGGATCTCCCCGCCATGTAGCAACGAGAATTGTCACCGAGATCCTTCGCTGCGCTCAGGACGACAGGTCTTGACAGGCACTCTTTAATCATTCAGTAACTCAGCATGGTCTCTATGACCATATCCCAGAAGCGGTCTACCTCCAACCCGTAGCCTACACGGGCATTGGGTTTTTGCCCCAGCTTGCTATAGACATCACAGACAGTGCGCCCTGCAGTCCAGGCTCCCTCACACTCGATCGCCACAAACATGTCATGTGCCTTGATGATGGTAGGGTCGATAACGGCAGCGACGGCGCAGGGGTCATGAAGCGGCGGTGCTGGAAAGCCGAAAACCCTATGATAGGTTTCCGCGAAGAAAACAAGCAAATCGGCAGCGAATGTGGCAACCGGACGATTCACAGAACGCAGCCGATTCACAATTTCTTCTGTTGCAAGGGCCTGGTGCGTCACTTCAAGCGGCACCATTGTGATGGGCCTGCCGCAGCCGAAGACAATTTCAGCCGCTTCTGGGTCAGTGTGAATATTAAATTCGGCGGCAGGCGTGACGTTTCCGAGGCCAATTGCGCCGCCCATAAGCGAGATGGCGCGGATTTTCGGCACAATAGCGGGTTCTTTACGGATAGCCGAGGCAATATTAGTGAGCGGACCTGTTGGCACAAGCGTAATATCTCCATCAGAGGAGAGCAGCAGTTCGATGAGCAGGTCAACGGCATGTCGCGGATCAGGTTTGATATCCGGTTCGGGAATGTGCGGCCCATCCATGCCCGATTCGCCATGAATATCGGGGGCGTGTTTTGCCGGGCGCACAAGCGGGCGATCCATCCCTCGGGCGATGGGAACGTTGCGAATATTTGCCAGGGTGCAGACTTTTAAGGCGTTGCGCGTCGTCTTCTCTACCGATTGATTGCCGGCTACGGTGGTAATCGCCAGCAGTTCGATTTGCGGGTGACGAGCCGCCAGGAGAATGGCTAGCGCGTCGTCGTGTCCAGGGTCGCAGTCTATAATAATCTTGTGCTTCATATGCCTCGATTTCAGGCCTTCCTCTTGTTTTCGGCGCGCAGGTCGGGTTCAGACCGCATAATGCGCTTTATGGTAGCACGTCAGAAGCCGCTTTTCAAGCCATTTGATTTTTCCCTCGACGCTTCTCACTTTCGCTTGGTATAATGACGAAGAGAATAATTCTGGTTGGGAGCCGTTTTCATGTCGTCGCAACGTAATCTGGTCATAGGCCAGTCGGGCGGGGCAACCGCCGTTATCAATGCCAGCCTGGTCGGCGCAATCGAGGCCGCGCTTGGCGATGCGCGCATTGATGGCATTTATGGCATGTTGTATGGCATTGAGGGGCTGCTGAAAGAGGAGTTGATAGATCTCCGGCAGCAGCCGCTTGATCTGCGAGCGCAATTGCTCCAGACGCCTTCAGCCGCGCTTGGCACGTGCCGCTATAAACTGCAAGATGAAGACCCGGCGAAGATCATCGATATTTTTCGTCGCTACAACATACGCTACATGCTCTACATCGGCGGCAACGACTCCGCCGACACTACCCATCGCATTGCCCAGGCAGCCAAAGAGGTCGGGTACGATCTGCAGGCGATCAGCATACCCAAGACCATCGACAATGACCTGCCGCATACCGACCACTGCCCGGGTTATGGCAGCGCTGCCCGCTTTCTGGCTATGGCGACGATGGATTCGACCATGAACACGAAATCCATTCCCTGGCATTATCCGGTAAAAATTATCGAGACGATGGGCAGGGACGCGGGCTGGCTAAGCGGGTCATCGGTGTTGGGAAAGCGCGACGAGTACGACGCGCCGCACATCATCCTGGTTCCCGAGCAGCCATTTTCCGCCGACCGTTTCTTACAGCAGGTCGAGGAAGTCTATCGCAAGGTCGGCTACGTGGTGATTGTGACCGCCGAAACAATTCGCGATGAGAAAGGACAGCAACTTGGAGCAATTGGCGAGGTCGGCAAAGACGCCTTCAACCATCCCCTGCTGAGCGGCGCGGCCCAGCAACTTGTCCAGATGGTCATACAGAACCTGAAGTTGCGCGCCCGTTTTGATAAACCAGGAGATTTGCAGCGTATGGCTTCGTTCTGCGTCTCGTCCAGCGACCGCGACGAGGCCTACCTTGTCGGACAGGCAGGGACGCGCGCGCTGCTGGAAGGCGAACATGACAAAATGGTCGCACTGATCCGGCACAATGAACCGTCGTATCACTGCACTACCGGACTGGTGCAGTTATCAGAAATCGCCAATAAGCAGCGCTTACTTCCAGACGAGTACCTGGATGCAAGCAAAACGATGATGACGCAGGCATTCATTGACTATGCATTGCCGCTGATCGGCGATCCATTGCCGGTGTATCCCTCGTTGGAACATATAAAGGTGAAACCATGAGTACACTGAAACGAGCTATTCTGGTTGTGCTTGACGGGGTTGGCGTCGGGGCCAATCCTGACGCGCACGAGTATGGCGATGATGGAGCCAGCTCTCTTGAACACTGCGCGCAGGCCATAGGCGACCTCTCTTTGCCCAATCTTGGCAGCGTCGGACTGGGGAACATTACGCCTATCCTCGGCACGCCGCCCGAAGAACATCCTCGCGGTTCATATGGAAGGATGATAGAGGCGGCGAAGGGCAAAGACAGCACCACCGGACACTGGGAGATGACCGGCGTAGTGTTGCAACGTCCCCTGCCAACCTATCCGCATGGCTTTCCGCCCGATCTGGTGGAGCGTTTCGAGAAGGCCATCGGGCGCAAGGTCATCGGCAATAAACCGGCCTCTGGCACCGAGATCATTAAAGAACTTGGTGAAGAACATGTCCGCACTGGCCGACCCATTCTCTACACCTCGGCGGATAGCGTCTTTCAAGTTGCGGCGCATCAGGACGTGATTCCGCTTGAAGAGTTGTATCATATCTGCCAGATAGCCAGGGATATGCTGACTGGAGAACACGCGGTTGGGCGCGTTATCGCCCGTCCATTCATTGGCACCCCCGGCAACTTCAAGCGCACCGAACACCGTCGTGATTTCTCGCTCGCCCCGCTCGGTACCACACTGCTTGACCTGTTGAAAGACAAAGGCCTGGACGTGATCGGCATTGGCAAAATTGAAGACCTCTTTGCAGGGCGAGGGCTAACCGAGCGCGACCATACGGAGACTAATAAAGAGGGCATGGCGGCCACTCTGCGCTATCTCGAGCGAGATTTCACGGGGCTGCTCTTTATTAATCTGGTAGAATTTGATATGTTATGGGGACATCGACGCGATAGTCAGGGATACGCCCAGGCGCTGTGCGATGTGGATTCCTGGTTTGGACAGGTGCAGCGGGTAATGCGACCGGGAGATGCGATCTTCTTCACGGGCGATCACGGCGTTGATCCCACCTATAAGGGGAGCGATCACACACGCGAGATGGTGCCCCTGCTGGCGTATGGCGAACCGGTGCGCCCGGGCGTCAATCTTGGGACGCGCTCGACATTTGCCGATCTCGGGCAAACGCTGGCGCAAGCGTTTGGCGTGGGGCCACTTGCTTATGGAACAAGTTTTGCAGGGGAGTTGGGGCTGGCATGACAGAGACACAACGACACAAGGCGGGCGAGGTTTTGCATGGCGAACGGGTGTACATTCGCCGTCCAACTATGCAGGATGCCTCTTATGTGTTTAACTGGGAGCGCGACGATGAGGTGTGGCGCTATGACCCGCTGCGTCCCTATTCTAAAACGATGGAAGAATTTCTGCCCATCTTCTCGCGTAACTATGTGCAGGGCAACGGGCGGCAATTCTGGTTCATCATTGAAGATGAACGGCATACCCCGATAGGAACGATCACCTATTTTAATGTGGACTATCGCATCGGGCAGGCCGAAATTGGCCTCGGTCTGGGTGATAAAAGGAGTTGGGGCAAGGGATACGGCTCGGAAGCCATTCGCACGCTGGTCCAGCATCTCTTTCGATCACTCGGCTTTGTGCGCATCTACGCGGAAACCGCACAGGCTAACATTCCTGCCCGTAAGGCCTTCGCCAAAGCGAACTTTGTCGAGGTCGGCCCGATCTATGATCCAAGAAGTTCAGGCGAACCCTGGGTTCTCCTGGAAATTCGCAGACCCTTTCCTTGATGCGTGCGCATGCTCCCGTCAGCTTTAAGGGGGAGCATGCGCGAGAAATTTTCAAAAGAGGATGTGAGACGTGGATACATCAAAGGTTACAATTGACCCCGGTATTTTTAAGGCCTACGATGTGCGCGGCATTTATGGAGAAGACCTTAACGACTCCATTGCCTATATGATTGGCCGGGCCGCCGCGCTCTACTTGAACGCTCCTGAAATCGCGGTTGGGCGTGACATGCGCCTCTCCTCGCCACAACTGGCAACCGCGCTTATGCGCGGCATCACCGACCAGGGCGTCAACGCGATTGACCTCGGTATGACAACTACAGACGAACTCTACTTCGCGGTCGGCAAATTCAATTTTCCTGCTGGGGTAATGATTACTGCCTCGCACAATCCCGGCAAGTACAACGGCATGAAATTCTGCCGCGCTCAGGCGTTCCCTATCAGCCTGGAGAGTGGCCTGGCCGATATTCGCGACCTGGCGATCAAAGGCAATTTTCCGCAGCCCGCACAGAAGGGCCAGATCATCCAGCGTGACGTCACCGAAGAATACATCCAGCATGCCCTTTCCTTCATTGACGTTAGCAAGATCAAGCCACTTAAGGTTGTGATTGATGCTGGAAATGGTATGGCCGGTATGATTATGCCGCGCGTTTTCGAACACCTGCCCTGTACGCTGATTCCACTCTACTTTGAACTGGACGGCAATTTTCCCAACCATCCCGCCAGTCCCATCGAGCCGGAAAACATGGTTGACCTGCAAAACAAGGTGCGTGAAGTGGGCGCAGACCTCGGCGCGGCCTTCGACGGTGATGCCGACCGCATGTTCCCGGTAGATGAGAAAGGTGATCTCGTGGATGGCTCTATGGTGACAGCCATCGTCTCTCAGAGCCTGCTGCAAAAACATCCCGGCTCGACCATCCTCTACAACCTGATCGTCTCCAAGAGCGTGCCGGAACTCATTAAACGGCTGGGCGGCAACCCCGTTCGCACTCGCGTGGGACACTCCTATATCAAGGCCGAGATGCGCCGTCTGAATGCCATCTATGGCGGCGAGCATTCGGGGCATTTCTATTTCCGTGATAACTGGTTCGCCGACTCTGGCCTGATCGCCTTCCTGATTACGCTCGAACTGGTCTCGGTCGAGAACAAGCCGCTTTCGCAACTGCTCCAACCGCTCGATAAGGGCGTGCGCAGCGGTGAGATCAACAGCAAGGTCAGCGACGTGCAGGGCAAATTGAAAGCCCTTGAAGAGCATTTCAGCAAGGGTGCGCAAAACGTCGATCACCTGGATGGCCTCACCATCGAATACCCCGACTGGTGGTTCAACGTCCGTCCATCCAACACCGAACCACTGCTACGCCTGAACGTCGAGGCCAACACCCGCGAACTGATGGAACAGAAGCGCGACGAATTGCTCGCGTTTATTCGCAGCTAAGAGCAAGACCTGCAACATGTCATGCTGAGCGCAGCGAAGCATCTCCGTGACCGTGCGATTTGTGTGCCAGCGCCACGGAGATGCTTCGCTGCGCTCAGCATGACATTGCTCAAGTTACAACGAGTCTATCGTCCGTTCCTGGGCAACGCCACAGAGATGCTTCGCTGCGCTCAGCATGACATTGGGTTATATGTTTGACGTTCACCCCTTTAGAAAGACACCTGATAGCTGCTCTTTCCTGGGGCTAACTGCACAAGGAAAGAAATGGTCAGGGTATGCATTCCTGCTGGAGCAACGTAGACCACGCGGCCACCCACGCTCTGCGCTCCAGCTTTAAAGCCATAAGGAAGCGTGTTGTCTATGGGTGGTTTATCTGTGCCGTTCAGAGTCAGACGGATATAGTCATAGCCATAGCCGGGAGAGACATCCACGCCGTTGTTATTATCAACCGTGAAGTTGAGTACATAGTACTGCTGTCCGGCATGCACCTGGTTGCCCGCATACGAATAGCGCACATCAATGCTGTTCAGGTGATACACCAGAACATGCCCGCCAAAATTATAATAGAAAACGACAGAAAGCGGATACGTCCTGGGCGTATCAAGATTCGGATCGTACTTGCCACTGAATGGTAACGTAACAAGCGTCTCATTCAACGAAGCGACCCCAAACTGCATTTTCAGGCTAGAAAGCTGGATTCCCTTGTCCACAGGAAAATCCATCCAGCCCTGGATTGTTGCGCCTGCCTGCACATCGGGCGACAGTTGTAAATTTGTTGGGGCGATTGCATTTCCATTTGGAAGCAGCAGACGAACACTATCATAATAAATCACAGAAATAGGAATGCGCGTCTTATTTGCCACCTGGAGATTGATACGGGCAGTTGCAGGTCCAGCATGAATATTATCATTTGTGAAATAGGTCGTGTATTGCGCATTGAGAACGGTGAAGGTGAGATCAGCATAGTGAGCTGTGCGTTGCACTGTATAAGTGGTAATGGTTGGCTGTGGCACATTGGTGTTCGCATTTAGCTGAAGGCCGCGCAGCCAGTTCCAGGCAACTAAACTGACAGTAGCAAGCAATATCACACCGATAATCAGTAGTGCGCCCAACCAGGGCCAGAGACGAAATGGTTTACTGGAACGTTCTTTTTCAGTTTCTCGCAAGACTTTTTGGGCAGATGTTATTTTTTTGATTTCTACCTGTGGAGCAGTGGCAACAGGCTTTTTCGTCATCGTAAGTCCCCTCTTACATCTAATAGCGCATGTTTTCGCTCTTCTTATTGTAGCAGTATGGCAAATTAATAGCTACCCATTCTACCATCCTTGCCCTATAATTCTTATCAGACTAACGGGTATTTCGGCAAACACGCGCTAAAGCGGTCGGACAAGGGCTAATTCTTGACACAATTAGCGCGCAAGTGCTAGCATGAGCATGGGTCAACAGCTAGTTCTCACCGCCCGTTGAGGCGTTTTTTATTTCTCTACTGATGAAGACTACCGATAAGGAGCGAAAGTCGCAGTGAAAATCCACGAATATCAGGCCAAAGAGATTCTCTCGCGCTACGGTATTCCTATTCAACCAGGGCGCGTAGCGCATACTGCCGAAGAGGCCGAGGAAATTGCTCGCGAACTGGGTGGGCCTGTTGTTATTAAGGCCCAGGTATATGTAGGCGGACGCGGCAAGGCAGGCGGCATCCAGTTCGGTGATACCCCTGAAGAGGCGCGAGCCGCCGCCGCTAAAGTGCTGGGCATGGACATCAAAGGGCTGAAGGTCGAAAAGGTACTGGTCGTTTCCAAGCTGGACATCAAGGAAGAGTACTACCTGGGTATTATTCTTGACCGCAAGTCGCAGGCTCCGGTGGTGATGGTCTCGAAGGCTGGCGGTATCGACATCGAAGAGGTCGCGGCAACAACCCCCGAGAAGATCATCAAACAGCCCATCGATATGCGTTGGGGTTTGCGGCCATTCGAGGCGCGCGATATCCTGGCCCGCGCAGGCATGCCGCACGTCGTCGTCGCCAGAGGCAGCACTATTTTAGCCGCGCTCGCCAAAGCCTTCATCGACAGCGATGCCAGCCTGGCCGAAATCAACCCCCTCGCGCTGACTGCGGATGGACAAGTGCAGGCGGCAGACGCGAAAATCCTGATCGACGACAATGGCCTGTACCGCCAGAAAGAATATGCAAGCTGGGCCGAACCCGAGGAGTCGAACCCACTTGAGTTCGAGGCGAAAAAAGCAGGTCTCACCTACGTCAAGCTGAATGGCGACGTGGGCATTATCGGCAACGGCGCGGGTCTGGTCATGACCACACTCGACATGGTGGCGCGTGTTGGTGGCAAACCGGCCAACTTCCTGGATATCGGTGGTGGCGCGAAGGCCGAAGTGATGCACAAAGCTCTCACCTTCGTGGCACGCGACCCAGATGTCAAGGGCATCCTGGTCAACATCTTCGGCGGCATCACACGCGGCGAAGAGGTGGCGCGAGGCGTGATTATGGCGCAGTCTGAACTGCCCAAGGGCATGCCGATTGTGGTGCGCCTCTCGGGCACAGGCGCGGAAGAAGGCAAAGCCATGCTCAAAGATGCGGGACTTGATTGGGGTAAAGATATGCGTGAGGCCGCGCAGAAAATCGTCGCAGCGATTGCCGCTCGGGAATAGAGGTGTAAACAGATGAGTATTTTGCTTGATGATACAACAAAAGTAATTGTTCAGGGCATTACCGGACGCGAGGGCCAGTTCCATACCCGCAACATGATCGCCGCCGGAACAAAGATTGTGGGCGGCGTCACCCCGGGCAAGGGCGGGCAAAGCGTCGAGGGCGTTCCCGTCTTCGATACGGTCAATGAAGCGGTCGCAGCAACGGGCGCGACCGCCTCGTGCATCTTCGTACCACCTCCTGGCGCGGCTGACGCGATTATGGAAGCGGCCAGCGCGGGAATCAAGCTGATTGTATGCATTACCGAGGGCATTCCGGTCATCGATATGACCCGCGCCATCCTGGTCGTGCGCGAACATGGCGCAACGCTCATCGGGCCAAACTGCCCCGGCATGTGTACGCCAGGAAAGGGCAAAATCGGCATCATTCCCTACCAGATTTTCACGCCCGGCCCGGTCGGCTTCATTTCGCGCTCTGGCACGCTGACCTACGAGGTCGTGGCGCTGCTCACCGAGGCGGGCATCGGACAATCCACCTGCATCGGCATCGGTGGGGACCCCATCATCGGCTCAACCTTTGCGGATTACTTGAAGATGTTTGAAGAGGACCCGCAGACCGAGGCCGTTGTGATGTGCGGCGAAATTGGTGGCAGCGACGAAGAGGATGCGGCTGAGTTCATCAAAACGATGCGCAAACCGGTCGTCGCCTTCATCTCCGGTCGCACCGCGCCTCCCGGAAAACGCATGGGACACGCTGGAGCCATCATTTCTGGCAACACTGGTACCGCCCAGGGCAAAGTGGCCGCGCTTCAGGCCGCCAACGTGCCGGTAGCCGATACCATCTTTGATATTCCAGGGCTGGTCAAAGAGGCTCTGGGCAAGCGTGTATCGTAGATCATGTTCGAGAAGGCGCTGACTGGTACCTTCTCCGTTTTTCTTGACTGAATACAAAGTTATTGGGCGAGGGTGTTTAGAGGAAAAAAGGACAGGGGCGACGCAAGCGTCCCATCCCCTCTCCTCACCGCCCCCGCCCCTACGATAAGGTTGTGGCATGACGACGGGTTTGATCTACGATCCAATTTTTCTGGAACATCTGACGCCGCCAAATCACCCGGATCAGCCAGCGCGGTTGCTCAGTGCCATGCAGGTATTGGAAGCGCTCGGATGGCTGGAGCGCGAAGGTCTGGTGTTGCTTCCGCCGCGTGAGGCAAGCGCGGATGAACTGGCGGCAGTTCATGAACGAGAATATATACACAAAGTGGCCGAGGCTTCCCGTAAAGCCGCAGAGCGCGAGGCAAAAGGAGGGCGCAACACCAGCTTTTTCGCTACCGATACCTATGTATCCGCCAAATCATACGAGGCAGCGGTAAAGGCGGCGGGCGCGCCATTGACGGCCATTGACGCGATTATGAAGGGCGAGATCAACAACGCCTACTGTCTTGTGCGACCGCCCGGACATCATGCCGTGGCGGAAGCGGCAATGGGCTTCTGTCTCTTTAACAATGTAGCGGTGGCTGCGCGCTACGCCATTGATCGCTACGGGCTGGAGCGCGTCATGATTATCGACTTTGACGTGCATCATGGTAACGGCACGCAGGAAATGTTTTACGATGACCCGCGTGTTCTCTACTTCTCCACCCACCAGGCTCCATTCTATCCGGGAACGGGCGCGTCCGATGAACTTGGCGAGGGTCCGGGATACGGCACAACAATCAACGTGCCTTTGCCTGCGACCACCGGATTTGAGACGCTGGAACCGGTCTTCCGGCAGGTGATGGCTCCTGCCGCCGACCGCTTCGACCCGCAGTTAATCCTGGTTTCGACAGGCTTCGACGCGCATTGGGATGACCCGCTTGGCAATTTCAATCTCTCGACGGCAGGCTTCTCCAAACTGGTGGGGATCATTATCGAGGAGGCCAATTTTCTTTGTGATGGGCGGTTGGTTATGGTGCAGGAGGGGGGCTATAGCATTCGGGCGATGGCCTGTTGTGTGGCAACCTGCATCAATCTCCTGCTTGGCGATGACGCGGCAGTGGATGATCTTGGTCAAGCACCTGACATGCCCTATCGTCTTAACTCGGATGTGCTGATCGCCGAATTGCGCCGGATTCATAACCTTAAAGGCTATCGCATGCGTAACGCGCCGAAACCCGATATTGAACGGCTGCGCCGGGAAGTCAAGGGGCCAGATGCTTAGCAAGCGCAGGAGCAGGGATGTTCAAATCTGAACTGGTGCGCCCCCTCAGCTTCGACGATTTACCGCTCGTGATGCGCTTGCTGGCAACCTCCGAGTACATCTACCAGCGCTTCATGCCCAATGAGCTGCCGATATTGCTGAAAAATACGCCTGGCGTGGGCATATTTAGCGGGAATACCTTGCGTGGCTTTTTGCTGGCACAAACCATCAATCCGCCTATAGCCTGGATCGGCGGCTTCGGCGTCAGTTGGACAGAAAGCCGCTCGTATCTCAAGCTGCTTGATACCTTGCTCGACCAACTGGCGCTATTGCTTCTACGAAGAGGGGTGCGCTACCTGCACTACTCGGGCAATGATACGCAAAACGACTGGCTGCGTGATGCCCTGCTCCGGCGCGGCTTCATACCTTATCGCCTGCTCTACGCCTATGACAAGCTCGATTTCAAGGTACCAACGCGCGGAAATCAAGAAGTGACTGTGCGCCCCGTTGCGTTGAGCGATATTCCCGCCCTGTTAAAGATTGAAGAGGCCTGCTTCGAGGACTTGTGGCGCTATGATGCGTCTTCCTTTACAGAAATCATTGCCACGCATCCTTATTTTGTAGTAGCCGAACTTCACGGTAAAGTCGTCGGCTACCAGTTCAACGCACTCGACAGCGAATATGGCTATCTTGTGCGCATCGCCGTTCATCCCTCAGTCAACAGCAAAGGCATAGGAGCGCGCCTGATGTATGAAGCAGTCGAGTTCTTCCGGCAAGCCAACGTCCTGCGCATCATGCTCAATACTGAGGATACCAACTATCACGCGCACCGCCTCTACGAATGGTTCGGCTTTATACGCATTCCGCAAATGGGTTTCGTTCTCAGAAAGCAGCTTTAAAAGAAGTTATTCATTCAAACCGACGAGGCACCAGACGTCGAGTGGCTCGGTCTTATTTTTCACCAGTAACGGGGGCAGCTTCGTCACACGCGCATACTGGCGCACGCGGGCAAAGGTCGAGTGGTTGAGCAGGATGTTGTTGTCCGAGGCATTGGATTGCAGACGCGCAGCCACGTTGACGCTATCGCCAATGGCGGTATACGACTGGATGTGTTCTCGTGAGCCAATGTTGCCTACCATTGCCTCGCCGGTATTGACACCGAAGCCGAAGGAGACGGGAATGTGCTGGGGCTGGCTGCGCTGGTACTCCAGAACTGCCAGGCGCATCTTCCAGGCAGCGCGCACTGCCCGCAAAACATGATCCTCCTGTTCGAGGGGCGCGTTAAAGATGGCCATCAGCGCATCGCCCCAGAAGCCTGTCACTGTTCCCTCTTCATCCCAGATGGCTTTGACCATGATTTCCAGGTAGGTATTCAGAATATTCATGACCTCACGTGAAGTCATGCCCTCGCTCAGGCGTGTAAACCCGCGAATATCGGCGGAGATAATGGAAATCTCCCTCATTTCACCGCCGAGGTTGAGGGCGCTCGGATTCTCGATCAACTGCTGCACCACATTGGGATGGACATAGCGACCGAAGATGCGCCGGATATTCTTGACTTGTGCCTCAGCGCGTTTGAGTTTGGTGCGATCATCTACAACCAGCGCCATACCAATATGATTCTCGTGCGCATCCCGTAGCGAGGTGACATAGAGGTTGAGATTGACCAGACCACGACCGGCAATCTCACAGTCAATGGTTCGATCAACCAGCGTTCCGTGATTATGTTGCTTGTGCGCATTTTGCAGTATCTCGATGATGCCAACTTGCGGCAGGTCTTTAAACACTTCGCGATAATGCTTGCCAACTGCCGAGAAAGGGTTGATGCCCAGAATAATGCCCGCTGCATCATTGAATTTGGTGATGATTCCAGCGGAGTCAGTGGTGATAACGCCATTCGCGATAGAGGCGAAGATGTTATCCATGTACTGCTTATCTTCCTCAACCTTATTCAAGGCGCGAGTGAGATCAGCAAACAGGCGCGCGTTATCGATGGCAATGGCCGCTTGATGACAGAAGGCCACCAGCAAATCGCGGTGCTTGACGCCGAACAGGTTCGCATTAATCCGGCTATCAACGTAGACCGCGCCGATACAGGTATCGCGCACCACAAGGGGCGCGCAGATAATGGAGCGGATACCATAGGCCATGATGCTCTCCTGCCCCTTCATATCGATCTGAGCATCGTCGGTGAGCAATGGCTCGCGAGTACGCACCACCTTTTCGATGGTGCTGCGGCTAATTTTGAAGGCGCTGCGGTCGATAGTACGCGCAAATTTGTCACGCGCTATTTCAAAGTTGAGTTCTTTGGTGTTTGGATCAACCAGCACCAGGAAACCGCGCTCGGCATCCACCACGCGAATCACCTCGTCCATCACCAATCGCAGCACTTTTTCAAATTCCAGCGTCGAGTTGAGGACGCGGGCAATTTCGTACAGGGTTTCCAGTTCAGTACGCTGGCGCTTGAGGCTGATGATACTCGAGTTGAGTACTTCGCGCTCCCGCTCAAAATTTGCCGCCGCGCCATTTGTGGCTGTTGACGACGTGACGCGGGGCAGCGCTGAGGAGACCTGTTCAAGTTGTTCCTGCAAGGATAGGAGGACGCGCTGAGCAGCCTGGTTGACTCGTCCAGCTTCGATATCGGCTGTGCGGCAGACGCGCAGCGAATCGCTAAGCAATTGCACACGCGGATCACCACTCTCACCGGCATACGTGCCTTCCACTGCTATCTCCAGTTTGCGGGTATGCTCATGCAGCATACGCGAAATGCGCATAAGGGCTTCACCCAGGTTGCGTAACTCGGTGTTTGCTTTCCAGGCGGGATCGGGTACTACTGCCACGCTTTTCCTCCATGTCTCCAGAGCGCGATTACTAAAAGATTCATTTCCTAAATTACAGACGCTACAGCCGTTCCATTATAGCATATGAATATGTCAGCTAAACAATAACGAAGGATCAATAGCCCAGCAGGCTTTGCAACTCCTTTTCGCTTTGCTTGCTGAGCGGGATCATCGTTTCGTCTTTATCGTTCAATTGAAGTGTATAACTATTGCGTGTATATTGAATTACGGCTTTGATGTGCTGTAAATTCACAAGATAGGCCCGGTGCGCCTTAAAGAAGCCGCGCCCGCTCAGACGAGTCTCAAGTTCTTGCAAGGTCAGATTGGTGGTGGCTTCTTCGTTTGCTGTGCGCAGGTAGGTTTTACCATCGCGGCTGGTCGCGTAGAGGATATCACCGGGATCATACAAAAGAATGCGATCATCCTTGCGCGCAGGAACGCGATAGGGGCGCAGTTGTTCAGGTCCGCTCGCGGGGCTAGAAGCTGGCTCATCATCCATCAACACCCGCGAACTGACAATGCGCCCATCTTCTAATTCCAGCACCGAAGTACTGAATTTTCCCGCCCAGGCAAGATCCTCATCTGTCAGTAAGACCGCCGTTCCCTCAGAAGCCAGTTGCTTGATAAGGCGCGCAAACAGGAGTAAGGTGTCGTGATCTACGCGCAGTGCTGGCCTATCAAGCAATAAGAGCGAGGGACGACAGATTAAAGCGCGGGCAAAAGCTAAACGACGCTGCGCGGTTGGCGAGAGCTTCGAGACAGGTTTGCGCGCCTGGTCGCTCAACCCAACCAGTTCCAGCGCCTCGTTGATCCGATTGGCGGTCAACCGGTGCAGTTGGCAGTACAAATGCAGGTTTCCCTGCGCTGTGTGCCTCTCATACAACAGGTCTTCCTCGAACAGCACACCGATCTTTTTGCGCGCCTCCTCAGAATGGTGAAGATCCTGCCCATCGAGCAGCACCTTGCCCGCGCTTGGCACCAGCAAACCGGAGAGTAAGCGTATCAACAGGCTCTTACCGCTGCCCACCTGACCAATGACCGTAACAATCTCACCTGGGGCAACGGTGAGATCATCAATAGATAAAGCGCTGCGATTGTCAATAATTTTTTCGAGACGGCAGACCTGCAACATACCTGGGAACCTCTTTTTGGGCATAGAGAGCTATCGCCAGGATATTCTAACATAGGTACAAGTGAGATGCTATGGGGAAAATTTGATATCATTCACCCGTCATATTGCTCCATTCAGCGATTTTTCCGCTTATTCAACCCTTAAAGTGCGCCTTTTAGCCTCAAAACTACTCCACTCAGCCAAAATTTGTAGCGCGGTCATTTTGCCTATGTTACTCTGGACTCAGAGCGATAAACGACGCGACGACAGAAAGGATACGCATCATGGAACAACATAAAGATCATACACCACGCCGAAAAGACACCATGTTGGCAGTCTGGGTTGGCGTAGGAGTTGCGCTTGGTGCTGCACTCAACAATTTTGCGCTGGGCCTCGGTATTGGCATGGTCATCTGGGTAATACAAGAACTCTGTTCTAAGCTCATCAATAAAAAGCAATAAACCATTCTGGAAAGGACGATTCATATGCAATCACCTGAACTGATGATAGAGGCGCTTGATTTGCGCCGCACCTTCGGCGACAAAGAGGCAGTGGCGGGAATCAGTTTTTCCGTAAAGCGTGGCGAAATCTTCGGTCTGCTAGGACCTAACGGAGCAGGCAAGACGACCACTATTCGTATGCTCACGGGCCAGCTCGATCCTACCAGTGGTAGCGCAATCGTTGCCGGATGCGATGTGGTGAAGCAACGGGCGCAGTTGAAAGAGCGCATCGGGGTGGTTTTCGAGGATCAAAACCTGTACGAACGCCTCTCAGCGCGCCTGAACCTGGAGTTCTCATGTTGGCTCTACGGCCTGCCCACAAGCCGCGTAGACGAAGTACTCGAACTGGTACGCCTGCGCGACCGCGCCAAAGACCCGGTACGCACCTTTTCCAATGGCATGAGGCAGCGCCTGATGATCGCCCGTGCCCTCCTGCATCGCCCGCCCATGCTCTTTCTTGACGAGCCGAGTCGCGGCCTCGATCCCATTTCGGCAAGAGAGGTGCGCCAGGTAGTCAAACGCCTGAGCGAAGAGGGCACCACTATTCTGCTGACCACTCATTTGATGGAAGAGGCAGACCAGCTTAGCGAGCAGGTGGCCTTTATCGTCAACGGCAAAATCGTGGCGAACGACACGCCGCGCAACCTGAAGCTCGCGCATGGGCAGCGCACCATACAAGTCACCCTGGACAACGCAGCGGCGAACGGAAATGGCAAACTCACAGAAACGACCCTGAGTATGGATAATCCCGAGGACTCGGCGCAACTGGCGCGGTGGATGGCCGAGGGCAAAGTCCGCGCCATCCATTCACGTGAAGCCACTCTGGAAGAAGTGTTCGTTGAAGTCGCTGGCATTCGCCCGGCCTAGCATTCTCAAGGAGTTCTAGTCATGCATCTACGTTCAATTCTCGCTATCGCCCGCAAGGACGCGCTTGATATTCTGCTAAATAAATCGACCCTGTTCATGCTGCTCACGCCAATCTTCCTGGCGCTGCTCTTCCTGGTGTTGGGAGGATTGCTCGGCAACCATTCGACGAATGTGCTGGTCTACAATCCGGGGAAATCCGGTGTGGAGCAAATTCTGGACAAAGGCCTGAGCAATGTCAAGGTGACATACGCAAACTCACCAATGGATGTCGCGGCGGCCTTTGGTCCTGATGGTTCGCACAAAGACACTTCCTATGCCGTCGGGCTGGTCGTTCCACCCGATTTTGACACCAGCCTGAAGTCCGGTGGGCATCCGCAAATGAGCCTTTATGTGGATGGTAGCCAGATCAGCAACCAGGAGCGCGCCCTTTTACTGAGCGCAATAACCGACTACTCACGCAGCCTTGCCAATCCGCAGCCGCCTGCAATTATTAGCGTGGCGACAGTCAACCCGCCGCAAGAAAACGCGGCTTTACAGGACATCACGCAGGTGTATGCCGTCACCGCACTGCTCTCCTCGCTCCTGGTAGGCACATCGCTCGTACCGGGCTTGATTATCGAGGAAAAGGAGAAGAAGACGCTGCGTATGCTGATGGTTTCACCGGCTTCCTTCACCGACTTTGTCCTGGCAAAACTACTGGTAGGCTTTACATACCAGTTGCTACTAGGATTGGTGGCGCTGGCAATTACTAAGGGATTTACAGGGCAAATTCCACTGCTGCTGCTCTTCGCGCTGCTGGGTTCCTGCTTCAGCGTTTCGTTGGGACTGATCGCGGGCAGCCTCTTTCAGACGACCAATGCGTCAGGCGCATTCGCGGGCAGCGTCTCGTTCCTGTATATCATCCCGATTTTCTTCGTCGGTCCTTTCGCGCAACTGCTGGGAAGCAATCCATTCACCCAGATAGTGAAAGTGCTGCCAACCTACTATATCGCCGATGGAGCCGTAAGCGCGATCACAAACTCAGTGAATGCAGGAGGTATCCTGCTAGATATCATCGTCGTCGCGGCGTGTATTGTGGCCCTGGTTATGATCGCTGCCTGGCTGCTGCGTCGGCAGGCTTCCGTAGTCAGCACGATTTAATAGAGGTCTAATCCTGTAGGGACGCGCTGATGATGTTTGAGAAATCAAGAGGGAATATCCAAGCCTGTCATCCTGAGCGCAGCGAAGGGTCTCCCGTCTGGACGTGTGATCCGGCTGGGCGACCGAGATCCTTCGCTGCGCTCAGGATGACAGGTTCCGTGTCGCTCCCTTTGCCGAACCCGGTTGTTCAAGTTCCTCATCGCGTCCCTACAGAAATTCCGGTAATTTTGTGCATGCTAATGCGGGGGGGAACTGGCACGCACAGATTCCCATTCTCGTTACATCTCCATCACTCCAAGAGATTTCAGATTTTACACCCCATGTTCATCCAGGTAACGCTTGAACGAGAGCGGGGTAAAGCCGAAATCGCGCTCCACCGAGTTGAGGCTGGTCGTGTTATCAAAACTGAAAAGCATCATCGCCGCTTTCGTCAGTGGAGGCTTCGGCAACACAGCCTCCATCACTGCCGCGCCAACTCCTACCAGGAGACGAGGAGCGGGGGCTTTTAACCGCTTAGCGTGCATCGTATGCAGCAACAAATCAATAACCTGGGTAAAGGTATAGTATTCCGGGCCGCCGATGGTATAGGTTTTGTTGCGGGTGCGTTCGGGTTCGCGTAAGACATGCAGGATGACCGTCACAACATCCTCAACATAGATGGGCTGCAATTGAATCTTGCCGCCACCGATCAGAGGCACGACTGGCGAGGTATGAATGAGATCCGTGAGACCTTTGATGAAGGGAGCATCCTTGCCAAACAGGACGGATGGCTGAATAATCGTCCAATCGAGTCCGCTCTCCTTCAGCATCTGCTCGGCGAGATAGCGCCCCTGCATATAGCTGCCCGGTTTATCAGGCCTGGTGCCTAACCCGCTGATCTCGATGATACGCCGCACTCCGGCCTTTTTCGCGGCCTGAATTAGATTGGCTGTACCCTCCACATTGGTTTTCTCGTATTGATGCGGCGCGCTCTCTTTTCGGTCAGCCGTGAGAAAGGCGGCATGCACAATCGTCTCGACTCCCTGCACCGCTGTTTCCAGGGAGGCCAGCTGTGTCGTATCGCCCTGCACAAGTTCTATTCCTGCGGCTGGTAAAATCGATGCCGCTCGCTTTACATTGCGCACCAGGCAACGTGGTTTCTCTCCCTCCTGCACCAGGCGTGCAACGAGATGTCTTCCGATATATCCGCTAGCGCCAGTCACTAAAATCATAGGAACCTCCCTTTTAAATGACCTCTATGATGAAGTATAGCTGACTATGAGCCGCGATACGAGAGGATAGCAACATCACTAAAAGGGTGAGTTAACTCACTTCTCTGTATTATAAGGTAGCCGGTACGACAATACGCACGGTGACACCTTCGTCCGGCTCGCTCTTGAACGTCAAGCTGCCGCCTGCGATGGCGAGCAGCGCGCTGTGTGTTAGCAAGCCACCGCCTGTGCCGGTCGTGGTGGATGTCGCGGAGGTAATGCCAACACCATCATCAGCGACCACAAACTCGATGTTTCCATCTTCAATGTTGCGCGTGGCCTTAAAGGTGACATGGAGATGGCGATGCACATCGATGCCACGCGCATGACGAGCGGCATTGCGCAGCGCCTCCTGCACAGCCGCAAAAACCAGTTCCGCAATGGCTGGAGGTGTAGCATCATCGATATAGGTTGCGGTTTCATCGGAAACGCACCATTCTACCTCGTCAAATGCCTGCCGGAAATCCTGTTCGAGCATGGTATGAATGGCCTGCATCAAACCATCACGCTCAAGCCGGTAGGGAGCGCCTGGGGCGGTAGAGCGCATCATGGCAGCTAATCGCCGGTGCGCATCGGTAATCAACGCTATGGCTTCATTAAGGGCAGGTGTGGTGAGCGTTGAAGGTGATAGTGTGGAAACTGCCTTCGGAGCGCGTTCGGAGGTCTGCTGCTGTATTTCAGGCAATGAACGCAGGGTTTCCAGGCGTAAAAGTGCGAGGTGCATCTGCGGCAAAATTTCATCATGCAGAATACGCCGCTGCTGCGCGCCCAGAAGCTTGACATCGATAATGCGGCGGCGCAAGAGTCCCGCGACGGCCTGCATGGCTTCATGATCGACCAGCGTGTCGAGAATGCGCTGCCCACAGGCATGCGCAAGGTTCATGTCCTCGTCGGTAAACGCGCCCCCATCTTCGCGAGGCCCGAGATAGAGCGTAGCCACCAGCCCGCGCTCGTCATAGATGGGAAGCAGCCAGCAGATAGTGGGACGTCCATAGAGCGTTACCTGGATACGCAGGGGAACCTCGGCCTCGCTATCCCCATGCACCGGCCAGTTCATAGCGTCCATCGCGCGCTTGCGCCTGTTGAGCGGGCGGGGCATAAAGTTCGTTCCGGGAATAGCTTCCTCGGGCCAGCGATAGCTGAAGCTGCGGCGCAATGGCCCGGCCACAACAGCGAGATAGGCGCACTGAACGGCAAGCACGTTATGACAGAGATGGTAGAACAGCGTCTCCAGGTCTTGCTCGGTCTTCTGCAGATCGGTATTCAGCCAATGACGGATGCTGGTACTGCGCACAAACGGGCCGAGGAGCGCGATATAGCGGTCATGCGCAGTATAACTGCTCCAGGTAAAGAGCGCGTAGGCAGCCGTCGCCAGCGAGGTTATCAGTAAAAGGCCGCCCAGGTTGCTGTGCGTGTAGGCAACCAGCAGCGCGATAAAACTCGCCACACAGGTCGCTACAATAACGATGCCCCGCCACTGCTCAAAAAAGCCTCTCCGCGCCAGGGAACGCTCGATGAGAATGCCATGCCGCACAATCGAGTAGCCGATGAGCAGGATCACCAGCGCAACCGCGCCGTTGGCTATCAAGTCCAGCACGATCAGATTTAAGGGAAATGTATTGATATTCGTGGTGCTGACTACCACCGGCGGCAGCTTCTCCAGGACTGTATGCGGGTGATGCACCCAGTTCAAGATCGCCTGCACCACCAGCACTCCGAGCGTCGTGGTCAGGCCAACCATCAAAAGGGCGGCCAGCAAGAGCCAGGGACGAGCCAGATACCAGGAAAGATGCGGTTCCTCGAGCAACTCTTTGTCACCGGGATCATCCCAGAAGGCATCGACCAGCGCCGACCGCAGCGAAGAGGTTTTCAAGCCTTTCCCGCGCAGGAAATGCCACAGGACGCGCAGCAAGCGAGCCATGCGCCCGAGCGTGAACCAGGGAGCAATGGCGCAGAATGTCACATAACAGAGGAAAAGCAGCGAGAGTAAAACCGGAGAAGAGAGAAAACTGCTGCTGACATCGTTCAACGCATCGCTATCTGTGAGCAACTGCAACGTCCGCGCATAGCTGAATGTTGACTGATTGAACAGCAGCAGTAGAAATATCAGACAACCTGGAACGCCTGCGCATATCAACAGCCAGGGACGTCGTTTGCGCCATTTAGAGTTAATAAGCGCAGCGTAGTAGAGGCCGATGGCAAACCAGATATAGGGAACGCCGAGAGCGGGTATCCAGATGAGATGCCACAGATCATCCTGGCTCACCAGACCCGAGACGTTTTTGGTCAAGGGAGTGGAGATCAGCAGCGCGTGCAGGTAGAAAAAGAACGCGGAAAGGCCCAAACCGCACACACCCAGCCGCGCGATACCCGCCTTGCGATCACCATTCAACCAGACGGTGAACGCCAGCCAGAGAAAGGCCACCAGGTTAAAGATCGAAAGCGCCAGCACGCCCGTTTGCAAAAGATAGGCGGGTTGAAGCATATTGGTCAATGCCATCGAATACCCTATTCCTCTTTGTATAAGGGAACCCACTCCCCGCGCCGGTCTTGCACAAGCGCAACACCGTTTTCATCCCAGATAATCATACGATTGAGCGTATAAATCAGGGTTGCCCGGGCACGAGCTACTTTATCATCCACTGCCGTTTCGCTTAAGCCCCAGGCAGCATAGATACGCCCATTGGTGCGACTGACGGCTCGCTTGTCATGCAGGTTCAGCCGCGCCGCGATCTGCTCGTTCGTCATACCCTGCGCGACCAGTTCAGCGACGCGCAATTCGTTGGGTTCCAGCAGGGCGCGGGGAGACTGCTCGTCAAGGCTGCGCACTTCCTGCACGCGATCCTCGATCTCAGGGTCAACCAGGCTGCGCCCATTAATAGCATCACGCAACAGCGGAATCAGCATGCCGGGCAACAAATAGTTGCTCTTACGCACGTAGGCATAATGCGTGAGAATACCCGAGGCGCGGAACTCGCGGTAGTATTCGTCATCATCCTGAATGGAATAGAAAACCACCGGCATACGAGGACGTTCGCGCCGGATGGCAACAGCCGCCCCAACGCCGCTCAGCGCCTTGCGGCCAGCATGTGCATCCTGCAACTGCACGTCCATCAAGATTACATCGATATCCACCAGTTCAAGCGCCTGCGCAATGGCCTCCTTGCCGGTCGAAGCCTCGCCAAGCACCTGCACCTGACCCGTCGCCTCCAACCCTTCTCGCAACGCTTTACGCAATGGTCCATGATCGTCTACAAGCAAAAGTTTTATCATAGATATACGTTCCGTCATTTTTCAGAATGGAATTGACCATATTATAGCAGGTCTCAAAAGCATGTTTATAGGTTTCGGAACGCATCCATTTTGCACTCAAGAAGCAATGGGGGAGCGAGGAAATCGGCGGAGTATACGTGTACCTGCCTCGTCAAATGGTGGTCGCCGATTTCCTCTGCTAGAAGGATCAGTACCCTACAGTGTTTTCAAAGGCCGAGGCAATGACACGATACCCTGCATCGGTTGCATGAATATCGTGGAAGAGGCTACACATCCACGTATACGGACAAATGTTTGGATTGGGCACACCCGCTCCACCAAAGGCGGAGAAGACGTCAACGAGCAGACCGTAGCCGCTGATGTCGTTCGCGATGTGCTGGTTAATGAGCTGGACGTAGGGCACTGTATTGGGACAGATATTCTGGTAGGGGTCGTAATAGTTCATTACGATGAGGTCTCCTGTTACCTGTCCGTTGACAGTAAGCGCAGCGCGCAGTTCCGGCAGAATGGTCTGCGTCAGGTTCGCATCGACGGTGGCGAGGTCGCTGCTAAAACTGGAACTGATCGTGCAGGTTTTGGTATTGATATCGGGCAGCAGATCGTTCGCGCCAATGTCCAGGGTGACAGGACTGACACTGCCCCGGTGCAGTTGCAGGTAGATCAGCGCGGCGTTCAACTGCGGGCCGATATACGGGAACTTGCGTAAGAAGGCGTAAGGGCACCCTCCATTGATAAACGTGCTACTCGTTTCTCCTGGACAACCCATGTTTGCCAGGTGTTGCGTTCCATGCCCCTGCAAATTGGCATAGAAATCGTCAACATATCCGTCATCGTAGTTCAGATCAGGCTGATAGCTAAAGGCCAGCGAATCCCCCAGAGCCAGGTAATACTTCTTGGGGCCGACGAGCGAGACCCCCCGTTGTGAATGGAACGACGCAGCCGAGGCTATTGGTGTGGACAAACAAAGCAGGAAAAGCGCGAGCATGAGCGGCGGACCCAGACGCCGGTACACATGCACGTGTTTGCGCATGGAGACCCTCCTTACAGGGCGAGTACCCTGTTGAGACATTGCGTTGGCACGAAATGAGGGAGATACACGTACACACCATCATACTTCTATTATACCTGTTAAACCAGAAAAAATACAGGGGGTTTTCAATAAAAATCAATTAAAAAAAGTTGGCTTTTCTATAACTTTCGCATGCCAATACACATCTGTCTCCAGGTGTCATCCTGAGCGCCGCGAAGGATCTCTCGCGCTTGCCATATTGCACCAGGGGAGGCTGAGATCCTTCGCGGCGCTCAGGATGACATGCGAGCGGGGCTTTTTCGTGATATGCTGCTTGACCCCAGTTTGTTCCATCAGCTATAGTGGGGGAAACTTTTATTTGATAGCAGGTGAGGTACATGGCAACGACGCAAGGTAAAAGCATTCACTTTGGTTTAGTCCTTCATAACCACCAGCCGGTCGGCAATTTTCCCTGGGTTTTCCAGCAGGTCTACGAAGAGTCCTATCTGCCTATGATCCAGGCGCTTGAGCGACATCCTTATATTCGCCTCGGACTCCACTACACCGGTTCGCTGCTGGACTGGTTTGAGGAAACACAGCCCCAATTTCTTGAACGCATACACGCGCTTATAGGGCGCAATCAGATAGAGATGGTGAGCGGTGGATACTACGAACCCATTCTCCCCTCGATACCGGATGCCGATAAACTGGCGCAAATTCGCCGCCTGACCGGGCGACTGGAACGCGATTTTGGCGTTCATCCAACCGGCATGTGGCTGGCCGAGCGCGTATGGGAGCCAGCGCTTCCTCACACATTGCGCGAAGCAGGCATCGACTGGACCATCCTGGATGATATTCACTTCAAAAACGCGGGCCTGGACGACAAAGACCTCTACGGTTACTATGCCACGGAGGATCAGAGCAGCGTCTTGAAAGTCTTTGCGACCAGCAAAGCGCTGCGCTACACGATTCCCTGGCGTCCCGCCAGAGAAACCATCGAAACCTTGCGCTCGCTTGCCACACAGGATGGCAACCGCATACTCGTTATGGGTGATGATGGAGAAAAATTCGGCAGTTGGCCGGGCACATACGAATACTGCTGGGGAAATCATGGCTGGGTCGAGGAATTCTTCACGCTCCTGGAAGACAATCGCGACTGGCTGCATATGACCCCGCCCGGAGAATATGCCCGTAGCCATCCTGCCCTCGGACGCATTTACATTCCCACCTCGTCCTACATCGAAATGACCGAGTGGGCGCTGCCGCCTAAAAAATCATACCAGTTCGGCAAGTTGCTGCACCAGCTTGAAGAACAGCACCGCGATGATCTGTTGCAATTCATGCGCGGCGGCTTCTGGCGCAACTTTCTGGTGCGTTACAGCGAAACGAATAACCAGCACAAAAAAATGCTCCGCGTCCACAATGCTGTCTATAAAGCTGGCGCAAACGAGGAAGCGGGAGCCGTTCACCTCTGGAAAGCTCAGGCCAACGATACGTACTGGCATGGCCTCTTCGGCGGCATCTACATGAATCACGTGCGCTCCGCCATCTATCATCACCTCATTCGAGCGGAAAACGCGGCGGACAGGTTAATACATGGCGCTGGTCACTGGCAGTCCTACGGATTTACCGATTTTGACCGCGACACCCAGGACGAATTGCTTATCGAAAGCGATATACAGAACCTCTACATTGATCCGCAGCGTGGCGGCACGCTCTTCGAGTGGGATATGCGGCGCAGCAGCCATAACCTGCTCAGTGTCATGACGCGCCGCGAAGAAGGCTATCACGAAACTCTGCGCGAATTTGAACGCGAGCGGCGCAAACGCGCGGCAGCACAGGCTGCTTATCAAGCAGAAGGAGCCGCAGGGCAGATAGAGCCTGCTTCGCCACATACCTCAGTTCGCACCAAAGAAGCCAATCTGGACCGTTACCTGTTTATCGACCGCTATCGCCGCCACAGCCTGATCGATCATTTTTTCGCTCCGGGCACCACCCTCGAGGCGTTCGAGCAGGTACGCTACCAGGAGTGCGGAAACTTTGTCGAGCAACCATATGAAACATCGGTCAAACAGGACGAGGCAGGCATTACCATCACCCTATCTCGCAATGGACAGGTCGGACGCCCCGGCGCGCTCAGTCCCATACCTGTCTCCCTGCGCAAAACGCTCTTTGTGCCAGAGGGAGAGGAAAGGCTGATTGTCCGCTATACGATTGAGAATCAAGGTCAGACGCAGCTTCAAACCCTCTTTGGCAGCGAATGGAATATCAATTTGCTGGGCGGCGGCAAAAACGAGCAGGCCTACTATGTCGTAGAGGGGCAGACGCTCAAGGACAGCCATTTCGATAGCACAGGCGAAGCTCGTCAGGTACGCGACCTGCATATTGGCAATCGCTGGCTCCAACAGGATATTGGCTTTCATCTCAGCAAGGAAGCCACCCTCTGGCGCTTCTCCATTGAGACCGTGACCGGCTCAGAGGCAGGCTTCGAGCGTACCCACCAGGGAAGCTGCCTGACACTCCTGTGGCCGCTTGTCTTGAAGGCAGGCGAACAATGGAGAGTCGAAATCGCGTGTACAGGGGTTCCATTACCTATGGGGAGCTGAAGCCAGGGCGACCGCGAGGGCCGCCCCTACCAACAGGGCAATCGTAGGGGCGGCCCTCGCGGTCGCCCTGGCTCTCGATAGCTAACGGAATGGCGCGAAGCATAGCCAGAATAGAGAACTTGTGCTTGATAGACCACCTCAATCGTTGGATACAATGGAAAGGATTTTATCCAATGATTGAGCGTGAGGAAAAGCGTCCAGGAAAAGCGCTGGATATATATGTGAGTGGCAAAAGACAGCAAGCAGTCTGGTCCTGGGGCATATTTTGCAGCGTCATTGCTTATATTGTCTGTATAGGTATGGTCATTGCGCCGCTAGAAAGGCGTTTAGGCGCAACTTTTCTGGCCTCTCTACCTTTGAGCAGGTGGGTGGCAAAACTGGGAGCATGGCTGCCTGCCAACTTTCACTGGCTGCCAAACGCGCAGGATTCGTTCGTCAGCACCAATAATCTTGAATTCCTCTTCATCATTGCGCTCGCCTTTGTACTGTATGGGCTGGCAACTCTACTCCTCTTACGCCTGCCTCCCGACGCCAACTACAAGGGCATTCAAAGGCTGATCTGGGCAACAATCATTGTAGCCGGACTTCTGCTGGTATTTGCGCCCACCATGCTTTCTCGTGATTTATTTGTCTACGCCGACTACGGACACACGCTCGTCACCTATCATACCAATCTCTATTTTGTTCCCCCGGTAAAGGTCTCGCACGACCAGATTACGCAGTTTGATGATTGGAACATTTCAACGGCTGCCTATGGCCCCCTTTGGCTCTATATCAGCGCGCTGGTTGCTCTGATAGCAGGAAATGCTCCCCTGGCCTATATCCTGGCCTTTCGCTTGTTAGGGCTGGGCGCTCATCTAGTAAACACCTGGCTCATTCTGCGCATGCTCCAGATGTCGGGTCGCTCCCAGCGAATTGTAACATTGGGTATGCTGCTGTACGCTCTCAATCCCCTGGCACTACTCGAAAGCAGCATGGGAGCGCATAACGATACCGTCATGGTCACGTTCATCCTGTCTGGCATCTTGCTCTGTCTGCGCGCAGAAAGGCGGGGCTTTATCACTTTCACCAGCTACGCGCCACCCACAATCGCTTTCACGCTGGCAATGCTCATCAAGTTTACCAGCTTCCCGCTTCTGCTCTTTTTCCTTGCGTTAGTCGCCTGCAAATCAATCTATGCATCTGCCCTTCGCTTTGACTGGCAGGTCTGGCGAACAGCCCTCTTGAAGGTATCACTCGCAGGTCTGCTTTGCGCCACTATTATCCTTCTTTTCTACGCGCCTTTCTGGATCGGGCACAGCCCGGTTGCCATTCTCGCAAGTTTTTCCGCTCCGCCTTCGGCATCGCAGGCTGAAAATTCTGTGCTGAGGGCAGCTCAAGGACTGGTTCACGTGGCAGATCTCTCTATGAGAAACTCCTGGTGGTATGGTATTGTTGTCTTACTCAGTAACCACCTCACCTGGGTTATTCTCGATCTGATTGTGCTGGCAAGCTGTATGCTTTTTGGCATCATTCGCCTCTGGCATTCACCAATGGTCCATACGCTCACCCTGGTCGCACTGGTAACGCTTGGCGCTCTGCTACTGGTGACACCCTGGTTTTTCGCCTGGTATGTTATCTGGCTGGTCGCACTGGCAGCCGTTCTGCTTGTAAAGCCGGGAGGAAATCCTGGACAATATGCCCTCATTGCGTTCGCGCTCGCTTTTTCCGCCAGCGCGTTCTTTTCCTACCAGGTTAACGGCTTGCCATTATTGAGCAATGCCGGATTTCTAGCATGCCTGCGCATCTTTGGCATTCCTGGGCTGGTCTTTCTCAGCGTATTTTTTCTGGTGCAACGACCTCTTGCGCACATGTATGCAGGTCGCTCCGCTCTTAATGGGAAATCATCTTCCTGACCTTGCACAAAGCAAGATTTTTTCGTTAGATTTATGTTATACTAATTTAAGCATTCAGTGGATAGCCATAAGAGGCCGTGTTATCCACTGCTAATGCAAGAAGCCGCATTGACTCCCAATCGGGTTCCCGGTTGCAATGTGCGCACCAAGCGATAGCTCTTTCTACATAGGACAAGACGAGACAGCGGAGATGTCCCGTCACGAGCGAAAAGGAGTTACTGTCCATGGCGCGTGTGCAATTCAAGCACGTCTACAAAAACTTCAACAAGGTTGAAGTCGTCCACGATATCAACCTCGATATCAAGGACAGCGAGTTTCTGGTGCTGGTCGGGCCTTCCGGCTGCGGAAAAAGCACCTGCCTGCGTATGGTGGCTGGCCTGGAAGACCCATCGGCAGGCGAAATTTTGATCGGCGACCGGGTGGTCAATAACGTTGACCCGAAGGACCGCAACATCGCAATGGTATTTCAGAACTACGCCCTCTACCCCCACATGTCCGTCTACGATAACATGGCTTTCGGTCTCAAGCTGAAGCATACGCCATCGCAGGAGATCAAGAAGCGTGTGGAGCAGGCGGCTGAAATTCTGGGCCTGCAACATTTGCTGCAACGCAAACCCAAAGAGCTTTCCGGTGGTCAGCGCCAGCGCGTAGCCCTCGGTCGCGCCATTGTGCGAGACGCGGAGGTCTTCCTGATGGACGAGCCGCTCTCTAACCTTGATGCCAAACTGCGCGTGCAGATGCGCACAGAGATCATCAAAATCCACCAGCGCATTCACACCACCACGATTTACGTTACGCACGACCAGACCGAGGCCATGACGATGGGAGACCGCATCGCCGTCCTCAATGCGGGTTTCATCCAGCAACTGGGCGCGCCCCAGGAACTCTATGACCATCCCTCGAACCTGTTCGTCGCGGGCTTCATCGGTTCACCGGCCATGAACTTCTTTGAAGACGTGAAGGTGGTAACCGATAGCGGAGCGCCCAGAATCGTACTTGACGGCATTGGTAATGTAGAAGTACCGGCCCAGTACGCGGAAAAGGCTCGGGAAGTGGGCGCTTCAGGCAAGAAGTTGACCTTCGGCATCCGCCCTGAACACCTGGAAGATATGTCTTTGTTGCCATCTGAACTTCAGGGGAAGGCAGAGATCGATGGCAATGTGGACGTAGTTGAGAACCTGGGCAGTGAACTCCTGGTGTATCTCAACGCCAATGGGAAAGGGCTTCAGGCTCGCCTCAATCCACGCTCTCACGCCGAAGTCGGGCAAAAAATCCGCCTGCACGTCGATACCGAATACATCCACCTCTTCGACTCACAGACAGGTCAGGCTATCTTCTAAGGTCCTGGCAGAGACGACAAACGGGCGGGAGTTGAGTTCCCGCCCGTTTGTCGTCTCTGCCACAGCATGCCTCAGCATACCATTACACACCTGTCTCTCGATGTCATTCTGAGCGCAGCGAAGGATCTCCGGCCCCCCTGGCTCGATACGGCAGGCACGAGATCCCTCGCTGCGCTCAGAATGACAGAGGCAGATTTGTCATGGGATGCAAAATGAAACTATAGACTCTTCTTCCATTGCAAGCCGCTTATTTCTCAGGTACCATTATCAATATGAAGCTACCTCTTTCCACAAAGCGAAAGGCAACTATCCATGAAGCGAGTGCTGGCTCTCCAATTCATCTGGGATGACCCACCTGGATACCTCGGCGAAATCCTGCAAGAACATGGCATCGAGTGCGAAATTGTCAAGGTGGAGGAGGTTCCCGTTCCCGACCCAACACAATATGATGCCCTGCTCGCAATGGGTGGGCCGCAGCACGTTGGACAAAACGATCACTATCCCTACCTCGTAGGTGTCACTGAGGCCATTCGCCATGCGGTGCGGGAAGGCGTACCTTATCTCGGCCTGTGCCTGGGCGGCCAGTTGCTGGCGTATGCAATGGGCGCAGTGGTTCGACGGCACACCCGGCCCGCTATCGGCTTTTACCGAGTGCATTTTACGGAGCAGGGCAAAGATGACCCCATTTTTCAGGGACTCCCTGGCTATCAACAGGTCATTCACTGGCACGAAGATACCTTCGACCTGCCAGAAGGCGCGGTACCGCTAGCCACCAACCCGCATACCCACAACCAGGCCTTTCGCTACGGGAAGCTGGCCTACGGCACCCAGTTCCATATCGAATTGACGCCCGAAATGCTTGATGTCTGGCTCTACTATCCCGAATACCGGCGTGAGATCGTCAAAGCGCTCGGCGAAGAGGCCGCCGAAAAATTCGAGCGGGACCGCGAACAGCTCTACGAACTCTACCGCCAGCACACGCGCATCATGTTCGAGAACTTCCTACGGATTGGGGGCTTGCTGCCAGCAGCGAAGTAAAGCGCTCACCGAGCAGCGTTTCCAGGTAAGGCGTGACATTCCAATAAGCCTTCAGATTCAGGTATTCGCGAACATATCGCGCATTGCCTGGGCGTGAGCGCCTGACGGCCCGTATCATCAGGTTTTTATCGGTATGCTCTGGCGCGATAAACTCGACCACGTCGGTTTTATAGCCCAGAATACGTAAGATCAGGGCGCGAAAGGTATCCGTCAGGATATCCGCGAAGCGCTTGCGCAGGATGCCATCCTGAAAGACCGGCTCAAACGGCGCAACTGACTGTAATTGTTCGTGCAGGTGATGATGACAGCAGGGTGCGCAGAGAATCAGCCGCGATTCGTGTAATATCCCCTGCGCCAGCGCCTCATCGGTCGCCGTATCGCAGGCGTGCAGCGCCAGGACAATATCGGGTGGGACTACCGGTTGATAGCCAATAATGGATGATTGACAGAAACACGCACCCACATAGCCCAGTTGCTCGCTCTCTACATTATCTTTCTGTATCAATCCAGGGTTGACATCGATCCCCACAAGTCGAGTGGGAATACCGCGCACATCCTGCAAGTAGTGATAGGCCGCAAAAGACAGATAGGCCGAGCCGCAGCCGCAATCAAGAATATGCACAGGCGTCTTCTCAAAACGGTCGAGTTCGCCTGTATGCTCAAGCAATTTGAGGAATTCGTTGATCTGCGTAAACTTGTCCTGCATGCTGGGATAAACATTGCCCCGGGCATCCATAACGCCGGTAGCCTGGAGAAAAGCATCGGGTTTCTGCGCGGGTAAAGGCACATTTTTCCTGCGATCATGTTCAAGCTCTGGCATTGCTGGCGCTTCGCTGCGCTCCCGCCGGATGGTGGCCTTCCCTTTTCTTGAGACCTGGATATGCAATTTTTCCGCCGCTGTCTGCACGCTGATATCGGCAAAAGAAAGGGCCAACGCCTCTTCCAGTTTCTCCCGCGCTTCCTCGCCCTGGTAATTTTTGGTGATATCCTGTTTCTGAGTGAAGTAAGAAAATTGCAGGAATCGCTGCTGCTTAATCAATACCGGGCGCACTCTCACCTGCCGCCAGGGAACAGGTTGATCCGGGTGCTGTCCCTTCAAAATCAACTGGGCAAAGTTCGGCTCATCCAGGACGAGCCGCTTCACCTGGTCTTGATACGTTTCGTTTTTCATGATGTTTTATGTTATTTCACGACTAATACCGGGCACGAAGCTTTCTCGATCAATGAGTGGCTCACACTGCCCATAATGGCCCCACGCAGGGCGCTTAACCCGCGTGTGCCTACGACAATAATATCCGCCTTGATTTCATCGGCAACCTGCAATATACCCTTGTCTACCGCATCGCTTACTACCACGCGCCCCTTCACCGTAATATCGGGCGAAGTCACCAGCGTTTGTACCTCATGCACCGCCTGATTGACAATCTCCTGTCCAAAGGAAAGATTTTCTCCGGCCACTTCGTTGAGCGCCTGGGCCACCTCAAGCGACCGCTCGGGAGTAAGCACAGGCGCGTTCAGTGATGGATGCACACGCAGGTGGACATACACAACCGTCACTTCCGCCTGCTGGCGGCGATCTGCCACCTGCGCGCTGAAGCGCACTGCGCGCTCCGCATTTTCTGAACCGTCGGTCGGCACGAGTATGTGGTGAATCAAGGCAAGACTCCTTTCTCTTCGCTGAAAATAGCATCTCCGCTGTTCATCTCATCCATTCTGGACGGCAGCGTCCCGTAAAATAGAGGATATTAAGAGTTCATCCAGCGATTTCCATATTTTTTTGTAATATTGGATACGAATCGCTCTTTTCTTTTTACTCTAGTTTCTGCTATACTTGCACACACATATACCTTGAATGATGTTCTGTAACCTATATTGGGACAAACCATGCGCAACAGTTACGTACAATACATAGCAACTCTCTACTTATTATGTCATACGAGACGATGTTTTTCTTTTATTTTATTCTGAAAGGTAGCTAACGACATCGATGTCGCAACAAAAAAGTAAGAACCGACGTAAGCAATCTATCTCTGAACATCATCTCCCTTTCAAAATGGTGGGATACAGCATTCCATGCGAACGACATCCCAATCGGAACGAGGATAGTTACCTCATCGAACAACACAGTGGATTAGTTGCCGTCTACGATGGAGTAGGTGGCAGCGCAGCCGGTGAAATTGCGTCGAGAACGGCCAGGAGAGCCACCCGACAGTGCTGGAAGGAAACGCTCGAACAATTTGGGAAAGGCCAGCAAGGGCGCTCGTTTTTGCCAAACTGCGGGTCCGTTGACTTTCACGAACTGCTCACACACCTGATTGAGCATGCAGATGAGATGGTTCGCACCGAGGGGGCCAGGGAAGCGGGTACCGATGATCTCGCCACGACCGTAGCGATGGCCATTTTCTGCCGAGAACACGAAACAAACGACTATGCCATGTATTACGCGCATGTCGGAGATAGCAGGATTTATTTACTGCGCGAAAACGAGCCACTGAAGCGACTCACCTCTGATGATGGTTTGCTAGGACGGCTGGTAGAGAATCAGATGGTCAATGAAACGGACGCGCATCGCATCGATCAGGCAGTACGAATCGAAGACCTTTCAGACATAGAATTCAGCTATTTCCGCCTGCGCGGCGGCATTACTCAGGCGCTCGGCGGCCCCGTTCCTCCCACTATTCATGTCGATCACATTCCTATCTCCATAGGTGATCGCGTGCTGCTCTGCACTGATGGCATACACGATAATCTCACCGACGCGGAAATCGAGGAAATTTTACGGAAAACCACGCGGGATGCGGCAGCGCGTACCCTCGTCGAACAATCGCTTGTGCGCTCGCGTGAGGAGCGGCAAACCACGATCCGGGCCAAGCCAGACGACATGAGCGCCATAGTCGTGACCCGTCGCTTTTAATGACTTGCCAGAAGTACCGGCCAAATCCAGGCTGCTACACGTTTATGTATGCTGTGTGCTACACTGGCAAAGAGCATAATTGTGCGTAGAGGAGTATTGCATGCTTCGTAGAAAGTTCTGGTTTTTGTTCGGTTTATTGTTCATGGGTCTGCTCGCGGCTTGTTCGTCCAATCAAAGCAGCCAGGTCATCTATGAACAGCCGATAACAAGCGATAGTGTGAGCATCTCTCAGCATCCAACTCCTACACCCACTATCTCTATTCCACAGCAAGTAGCTTCACCCTCTGTCGGCGCTCATAATGGAACATCAGACGGTAGCACTCCCACCACAGTTTCGGGTCCAGCACCATACGGCCCACCACCGGCAATGACCACCGAAGAAACGCAGCTCACCCAGCAACTCTTCAATCTGATTAACCAGGACCGCGCAGCGCGAGGGCTGTATCCTTTCACGTGGAACGCAAAGCTGGCGGCTGGCGCGCGCCTGCATAGCTGGAACATGTATCACTGCGGCTTCAGCCACACCTGCCCGGACGGCGTTGGTCAGTGTACCCGCATCGCCAACGAAGGCTTCACGTTCAGCGACTGCGGCGAGTGCATCGGTCTGGCAGGCCCTTCCAACCCGCCCTGGACACATGTCTATCAAGTGCAGGAGAGCATGATTAACGAACCACCAACCGGCTGGCATCGCATACATCTCACCAGCACCACACTCCATCAAATCGGCGTTGGCATGTACGTCGATCCAACCGGCTGGATCTGGTTTACTGAGGACATCATCAGCTAGCGAAGTCCTGTGAACTTACACCTGCACGCGCTAAGACATTTGCACCAGCCTCGCGCACTCATCCCATACACGCTTCTGCAATGCCTCATCATAGGAGATCGGAGCAGACCTCACAGGTATTGACTTCACAAAGTACTTGCCTGTGATTCCCTCGACATCCGGCGAGGTAGCAAGGTAGATACTCGTCTTTGCCCCTTCCTCTGGACTGATGCCGATGAAAGAGAGCATAAATCTGACAATCCTGCCAACAAAAGCCGGTACATTGCCCTGTCCAATATTGGTCGCCACAAAGCCAGGATGCAGAGAATTCACAGTAATGCCTGTTCCTTCTAGATACCGCGCCAGTTCATAGCTGAAAAGCAAGAAGGCCAACTTTGACTGACCATAAACCCGCCTAGGTCGGTACTGTTTCTTTGATTGCAGGTCATTCAGATCAATATATCCTTGCTCATGCTCATTGGAATTGACTTGAATAATACGCGCCGGTGTACTCGCCTTCAGCGTATCCAGCAGTAAATTCGTCAGCAGGAAAGGCGCAAGTGTGTTTACTGCAAAGGTCATCTCCAGGCCATCTACTGTCTCGCGTCTTGTCAGATTGAAGACGCCCGCGTTATTAACGAGAACATGCAACTGGCTATATCGCCGCTTGAACTCCTCCGCGAGTTGTCGAATCGACTCTTGCGAAGATAAATCCGCGAGCAACAAATCAACTGCCTGATTGCCACTCTGTTCCCGAATCTCTTGCTGAGCGGCCTCTCCTTTGGCCCGGTCCCGGCTCACCATCACTACCGTTGCGCCCCTTTTAGCAAGGCCAAGCGCAGTTGCCTTGCCAATTCCCGAATTTGCCCCTGTTACAAGGCATATCTTCCCTCGCATATCCGTCGTTGCCATAACTCCCTCCTCAATGCAATCTGCTTATTATATGGCTATACGAAAATTTCGTATTTCATAGCCGGTGGTCATATCATTCCAGATAACGTCAGGAAGCCGTTCAATGTGTAAGGTCTTGAGGGCCAGCAGACGCTGCAAGAAGATATCGGTCTCCTGAATGGCGATATACGCGCCGGGACAGCGATGATGCCCGTCGCCAAATCCCATCAACATCGAGGGGATGCGGTCGCCATGTATGGGCCGACCAGGACAAAGAGCTAATGGCTCCTCTCCCACAACCTTCTCATCCGCGTTCGCAGCATAGATATGAATGTTGATGAGATCGCCTTCAGAAATGATGACCTGCCGTCCCTGGCTTTCAAGCGCGATATCGGCGGTTGCGCGTCGGTACAGGTGTCCTACTACCGGTTCCAGGCGCAGCGTCTCATGAAGCATTTCAAGTCGCTCCTCCTCTGGCGCGCCAAGGTAACGCTCGCGCAACTCAGGACGCTCCAGGAAATGCCAGGCGGCGATGCTGATAAACTCGCGGGTTGTCACCATACCAGCCGCCGCGTAAGTGACGCATTCCGTTAATATCTCGGCATTGCTATAGTTGTGCGAGAGTAGATGCGAAATCACATCCTCTTTTGCCTGACGCCTGCGCGCTCGAATAGCCGGTTCGACATCCAGCCAGTAGAATGTGAGCATATGCCGCTGCCTGTAAATCCTGTAGAGCTTCGCGAACGGCTTCCACTTCAGCAAAGGAGCAATCAGGCGTGAAGGACTGTGCTGTTGTTGAAAGAAAGCGTTGAGCCTCTTCTCCATGCCGGGGAGACGACTATTGGTCACGCCTACCACCTGCGCGGCAACCTGCACCGCCAGCCTCAAACTCAACTGGCTCAGGTCAACACGCTTCTTACGCTGTAGCTCATCGACAAGCTGATCTGCCAGCGTCTCCATGAACTGGCGATAGCTGGTGCTGACAGTTTTAGGAGTAAAGAAACGAGCGGTTTGTTTGCGCTGCTGCTGGTGTTCCTTGCCCTCCAGGTACAGGATAGGCCGATTCTTTATACCGGGAATTTTCTCTATGTGTTCGGCATTGAAGCCCGCCTGCTTCGTCGCGCTGCTGCGTAAGATCGCCCGCGCCTCTTCAAAACCGTATACCTGCCATACTCCCTGCTCATCACGTTCGATAGGCAGAGAACTGCCCACCTCACCACGAGAGGTTTTTTGCTGTGAAAGCGAGTCATGCTTCACCGGGCAAGAATTGCTCTGTTCTTTCAAAGCTTGTTCATCACGTGCTATAGACATGGAAGACCCTCTTTCCTCTCACTCATGGTTGTGATATATCATCACTCTTTTGAACTTATCTATATCTTATGATATAATATATATCATAAGAAACTTAAAAAATCAAGATAAGATACTCATCTGTGTGAAAATATGGTATGCTTACCTCACTACAGACACGTAATGAACTGGCGGAGGGAACTATGGAGGTTCAGGACCGGAGGGTCCGGCGCACTCAACAATTATTGGCGAAGGCTTTGATCGATTTAACTCTGGAAAAGGGCTACGAGGCTGTGACGATTCGCGATATCACGGAGCGGGCGGATATTGGCTATGCGACCTTTTTTCGCCACTATCACGATAAAGATGATCTCCTGAACGATGTCATCAACGTGGTCTTAAACGAACTGATAGATTTGCTCTGCCCGGGAGATATTGAGCCAAAAACGGTGGGAACGCTCTTGTTTCGCTACGTTCAGCAGCACAGCCAGGTTATACGTGTCTTACTAGATAGCCGCCAGCTTTATCAACGCATCAGCGAGGTAGGAACACAAAATGTTTTGAACGAGCATACGCCGCAGGCTAATAGCGTTATTCCACCCGAAATCGCGGCTTATCACATCGTCACTTCATCTATTGCCCTCATCCAATGGTGGCTGGACAATCAGATGCCTTATCCACCAGAACGAATGGGAGAGATTTATTATGCACTGATTACCCATCCAACGAGCGAGCGGGCCTTTGCTTGAAGCTTCAAGCCTTTATACGGAGTAAGAGCCAGCACATTCCTAGCAGAACACAGATGCCGATCAGTTTATCAATGATTTGCCACTGCCAGAACTTTCCCGTAGAAACGGCCACACCGACAATTGTGACAGAAAACCAGCCAAGTGTCTGAATTTCTGGCGAGGCGATACGCACCTCCTGTACAAATTTGATAGCTACCCAGTACAGAAGAATACCTCCAAAAAATCCCAGAGCTGATTTGAAGATTTCGATCCAGACGATCTTCCCTCCATCCCACACATTGGCAGCATGGACAAATCCCTGGGAATCTGCCAATCCAGAACAGATGGTGAGGACAAGGATCAGCGCAATACTACTTATTTTGGAAAGCGTCATGAACTCAGAACCTTTACCTCATGCATAAGGTGGACAGGCCGCAAGTCTTTATAGATCACATGCAAGGTCGCAATAAACAATGGGCGTATCGGCATGACCAGCGCCCATTCAAATCCTCCTGCTACCACCGGGTTGTGGATGGTAAGAATCAGCAGGTACAATGGGCCAGCCAGCGGGGCCACGATCAGAAACGAGCCGACAAAGGCCGCCACCACCATTCTCCACCGCTTCTGAGGCAGACACAGGCTAATGAGAACCGAGCGCAAGCCTGGTTGATCGTCCACGATCGCCGCATAGGTGGCGAAGACCAGGCGCACATGCCAGAAAAGCATAGGAAGCAGCAGGATAGCCGTTGGCGCGAACGAAGGCCAGTTCCACCGGCTCGTCTGCTGACCAATCAGCCACATGAGCGGCGTAAACAGACCCCAAAACAGGACGGTGGTAATACCGTTCGTCCACAGGTAGCGAGGCAACCAGCGAATGGCGGCGGGGAGAATGTTCCCCGGAATAACCGGCTGGCCTTCATCCAGGGCCTCGATGGCAAGCACCGCCGCGATATTGCCGACCGTGATCGTGATCCAGGGCAATGCCCACGCCACCCAATAGGCAAATGAGCCGGGTTGGCTCCCGATAATCACTGCGGCAAGAGGTGGCAACATAAACAGACCAGCCAGGGTAAGCAATCCAGCAATATCTTTGCGACAGATACGCAGACCGCAGACCACATAATAGGCTGCCTGCCTCCACCAGGAGTGAGTTTTATCTAGAGGATGTCTGGATATTAATGTCTCCACACTTTTTTCTTGCATAGTTGTGTTCCTTGAAAAAGTTATGATACAAGAGATGGTTGAAATGTCAGAAGTTACGGTTATCTGCCTGTCATGAGGGCAACTACTGGTGCAAGCTTCTCCATATGTGCTTCAGGCACCTTGATGTACGATATGCCAAAGCGCTCGCGCTGCATCTGAAGTTGCTCCGTTATCTGAGTGACAGAGCCAATGAGCATGTGCGGAGAGCGTAATACCTGCTCTGACGATAAGCCAAGAGGTTCTGCTAGCTGGCGAGCTAGAACCTCGCGCCGGTCGCTAACGGCAACGATGAAGGTAATGATGCTGAGTTCCAACTCAGCCAGGCGATGCCCGGCTGCCTGTCGCACCCACTCCACCTTCTCTATTGTGGCCTCCTCCGTCGCTGTTCCCATGTCCAGGCCAGTCGGCGTGCTTTTCGGCGTGAAACCCACGATATTCGCTTCTCTTGCAGCAATTGAAAGAACACGCCTGCCGCCTCCACCAATATAGATCGGTGGATACGGCTGCTGAATGGGCCTGGGTGTGCCTTGTAGATTACTGACAGCATAGTAGCGACCAGTAAAGGAGATAGGTTCCCCAGTAAAAAAGCCTTTGATGATGTGTAGCGCCTCTTCCAGACGGCTCAAACGAACGCCTGCTGCATCGAAGGGAATGCCCATTTGCTCATAATTCGCTAGTCTGTACCCGGAACCAATGCCAAATTCGAATCGCCCGCCAGAAAGCATATCGAGTGTTGCAACTTCTTTCGCAAGCACGACAGGATGCCTGAGATCGTTGTTAAAGACAAAACTACCTACACGCACAGAGGATGTAGCTTGAACGGCGCTCATCATGGCTGCGATGGGAGCAATATCTCTATCCAGGTGGTCCGGTACCAAAAAAGAGGTATATCCTAGTTCCTCAATGCGCTGCGCTTTGGATATCCAGTCCTGCCGTGATTGCGTATATTCAGCGACAACGCCAAAACGAAACTGGTGCTGCGGCATGTTCTTCTTGCTCCTTTTTCTTTTCAAGTCTACTGTTCAAAAGCTTCAGCAGCATCGGAAAAACTTCTAAAAAATTTATCCTCTTATTGCGTGGGGAAGAGCCTTTCTTCTCATAGCTCCCACTTCCCTTCGTATCTAAGAGAAATTGCGAATTGAGCATTTTTCCCGATGCACTGGACAGGTTGTGATGGTCTACAGGTGGCTCAAGTTAAGCGAGCCTGAATCGCTTTGCATGGTGAGGGTTGCCTGGGGAGAAACGCCTACATCGCCGATAACTGTTCGGTCATTGCTTCCCGGCTGATGTGCGTTAGCAAGGGGAAACTCATTAGTAATGCTCCCGGAGTTGCTCGCAAGCCTGGCATGGAAGCTCGTGCTGGCTGGCAAGGTTACATCAATCGTCCCTGAGTTGGATTGGAACAGATAATTGCCGGTAGCGCCGATGGAGCCGCGCATGGTAATGTTCCCGCTATCTGTCGTCAATCGAGAGCCACTGTCGAGAGAGTCCTCCGTCGCCTGCAAAGAGCCTGAATTGCTGGTCAAAGTCATCTTGCCATTAATCCCATTCGCGGTAATGTCCCCCGAATCGGTTTCCAGTTGCAGGTCGCTTCTGGCCGGTACCGTCACGTCTAGATCAGCTTGACTACTATTGCTGAAGTCGAAAAGGTGGATGCTGTCATTATTGACCTGAATAATGATGGTATTGCCATGTTGAATGTAACTTACTTTGAAATCGTCGGGACTCGCGCCATAGCTGTCGCCCACTTTCGTTGTGGTGACGGTGATAGTGTTGCCAGTGCCAGCATGCACATGAACAAAGCCTTGATCATTCGTCACTATAAGCGTGGGCTGCATACCAGCCGCGAGGTTAAAGATGCGTGTCTCCGTTATGGTACGTACAGGGGTAGGATTGAGCAGGCGCACAACGAAAACTAATCCCCCAACGAGCAGCAATGACAGTATCCAAGCAATGACGACGAACATGACTATGCGTCCGGCGCGACGGCGCTCCGGCTTCTTATATTGAGGAATGTTGCCGCTTCCATATGTTTCTTCATACATACTATTTTGCATGTAATTTTTCTTCCTTTCTGAAGAAATGCAGAAAGTATCATCGACGAAAGCAGAGTCCGTTACACCTGAAGCTGTCGCCGTCTGCCAATAAATGCCAGGGAAAGGAGCAAAGCTGCTGCCAGCGCATATGCAAGCGGAATACGCAGCGTGCTATCTGTACTCGTCATAAAATTCAGCGCAGCAAGGTGATTGATGCCGCCTACGTACCACAACACCACAAAGATCACCTCAAAAAGCCTGCTATTGCCTGTCCAGATGCCAGCAGCCAGCGCTAACGCTGGAACAAAGATGGCCCCGATCCCCAGCACCAATAGGCCCGACCAGTCACTCAGGAAGACGAACTGGCCGATCATTCCACTGGCAGCGAGCAGCGCGATCACGACCCCGGCCAGCCACTGCATGGGCAACTGGCGCACAAGCGGATGAGATGTGGAAAAGACGAGTTGTCCGGTGTGATAACGTGTCTCCCGGCTTCCTAGCCCCGACCAGATGGGCAAGCACCAGAGCCAGGCAAGCGGGAAGAGGTAGCCGAGCGCAACAGCGAATGGCAGGAAGAGACAGAGTACGATGAGCGCCGCTGCACCGATGAACCACCACCAGGGAAGCGCCTTCAACAGCAGACGGAATTCGCTGACCAGGATCGCTCCCCATCGCATGGCCCCTCTTTGTCTGGGCAACGATGTGAGATGTACCTGGTTATGTAGAGGAACATCCTGCTCCAGCACAGGAAAAACTTCTGGCGTCACCACGCTTGCGACTCGCTTTTGCTTTTCAGAGGCAGAATCGAAGCGTGTAAAAAAGAGGGCCGCACCTGATGCAATAACGAGCGCTATACCAACCCAGAGCAAGCGGCTCAACACGATCTCCTGGGTCCACTGCATGCCTTGCCAGGGAAAGGTGTGAAAGAGTGTCGTGCCAAAGCGTGTGCCGTAGTCAAAGTTCCCGTCATATCCGGGTACCGCCGCCTTTACCCCCATTTGCATTTGTTGGATGGTAAAATTTGAGCCGAGCAGGTCGCCTACTGGGCCTGTGTTCTCCGTAGCAGTGATCGTGATGATAGCACCGATCAGGAAGAAGTAAACGACGTTACCCAATGTGCCACGCAGCCAGCCTATCGTTTCAAACAGGACGGCTATTGCCGCTACTACCGCCATTGCCGGGAGCATAAGAAACACAAATGGGCTGAGCAAGGCCCACAGATCAATGTGCATATCTTCCGCGCGAACCAGTTGCATGACTCCAGCCGCTACCACAAGAACCAGCGTCATCGTTGCCAGAACCGCAAAGTTGCTCAGTGTTTTTCCGAATGTATACTGTGCCTTTGTGAGAGGTGTGGTAGCAATGATTTGCCCTACTCCTGTGCGAATATCTCGCTCGAGCGTATTCTTGACAAGGTAAAAACCAATCAAGCTCAGCCAGAGGGTAGCAAAGAGGGCAACCTGAGTTCCCACCCAGGCAGAGTTATAGACGCCGCGATACCAGATGGCAGGGCCGCCAAAGGAAATCGTGAAAGCCAGTGTTTTTGTATTGGCAGAATTGGCGGGCAGGTAGAAGTACCCTGCGGCAACTGTCAGTCCCAGCACAATAAGGAAACTTGAGCGCCGCGCACGCTCCAGATAATCGGCCAGCGCAAGCTGATACACTATACCCAAACGGTTCATGTTATACCTCCATCCTCTGGCTGGTATCATGCCCCACAGCGGTTTCTGTATGGATAGGGGCGTGCGCCGCGATGCAATACAGGTAAGCATCTTCCATCGTCGGTGGGACTGTTATGGCACTGGAACTGGGAGGGATATCAGAGATGACACGGATATGCACTCCATCGCTGCGGCGAATACTGCTGCTAATTGTGTATCGCTCCCTGACGGCAGACAGGTCATGGCTGGGAATCACCCATTCCCATACCTTCTCTTCGACCATGCCAAGCAGTGCCTCGGGGCTGCTCTGTATCAACAGACGACCGTGATTCATAATCACGACGTAAGTCGCTGTTGCTTCTACATCCGAGACGATATGCGTGGAGAGAATCACGATGCGCTCGCCAGCGAGATCAGAGAGGAGGGTACGAAAACGCGCCCGCTCTTCCGGGTCCAGGCCGACGGTCGGCTCGTCCACAATGAGCAGTTGTGGGTCGTTCAATAATGCCTGCGCGATGCCGATGCGCTGTTTCATGCCGCCGGAATAGCCTCCGAGCAGGCGTTTGCGCGCCTCAGTCAGGTTAACGACCTGAAGCAGTTCGTCGATGCGCTGGCGTCCGGCGCTGCCTTTCACGCCCTTGAGTGCAGCCATATAGGTGAGAAATTCGATGGCATTAAGATGGGGATAGACGCCGAAATCCTGGGGAAGATATCCCAGAACTGCCCGCAGGCTATCTGGCTCGCGAGCAATATTCACACCATTCCAGGTGACCTTTCCTTCGCTTGCTTTCGTGATAGTTGCCAGGATACGCATAAGGGTCGATTTCCCGGCACCATTTGGCCCTAACAGCCCTAACACACAGGGGCCAAGCACCAGATTAAAATCGCGTAGTCCCCATACATTCCCGCGATAGCGTTTCCCGACATGTTGAATGTTCAGTTCCATAGTGTGTTCTCCAATGGTCCATGCTCTTTTTAGGAAATTTTTCTTGATGGAAGTCTACTGTTCAAGCGATTAAACAGCATCGGAAAAACTTCCAAAAAGTTGCAGCTTTCCAGGAGAACGGGGCACAGTGTATGCGAAGAAATACCTATCGAGCTATTACGCACCTGCCTCCAGATGTCATCCTGAGCGCGGCGAAGGATCTCCAGCGCTGGCACACGCTTGATGAAGCAGATCCTTCGCCGCGCTCAGGATGACACAGGACGAGAACCCCTTGTTATCAGGAGGACACAGGACAAGAATCCCCTGTTATTTGGTCAAACTTTATAAGCAGGTAGAAGAGAAGGAATATTTCGTGCTGTTCACATCTGGAAACCGGGGAGCTTCAAAAGACGAAAAGTTGAAAAAACGCTTTAAAGTAATCCGTTTTCACGGGCATAAATTGCCGCCTGCGTGCGATCCCGTAAACCCAATCGACTGAGGATATTCGAGATATGGTTTTTTACCGTTCCCTCACTGATAATCAGCTTTTCAGCTATCTCCCGATTGGTTGCCCCCTGTGCAATCAGGCGTAACACCTCGATTTCACGCTCGGTTAAACCTGCATGTTTGAGAGAACCGGGTGTAACCTCTCCTTTTAATAAAGGGGTCATAGGCGGGGAAATCTGGCTCCCGGCATGCTTCAACCCGGTGAGGGAGGCCATGACCCTGCTCATCACAAGCGGGTCGAGCTGGTAAATGCCACGATGGACGGCCTGCACTGCCTGGGCCAGGTCACGCGCCGGAATATCTTTGAGCAGATAACCACTCGCCCCTCTCCTTAATGCCTCGATGACATATTCTTCGTCATCGAAGGTCGTCAACATCAGAATCTTGCAGCCTGGCACCTGGCGACGCACCTGCTCAGTTGCCGTTACCCCATCCATAATCGGCATGCGCACATCCATCAAGATCACATCGGGCTTCATGCTCACAGCCTGCTTAAGGGCTTCCTGTCCATTAGCGGCTGTCCCAACGACCTCGATCCCGTCCTGAATACTCAGCAATGAGGCAATGCCTTCCCGCATCAAGCGCTGGTCGTCGACCACCAGCACGCGCACCACCATATTTTGTTGTCGCTCGTCCATGCCTTTCCTGCCTTTTAGGTACGGGCGCTGTTATGCCCATCGCTCGCCAAAAGATCTCTCGGGACGGAAACACAGAGGCTAGTTCCTTCACCTGGTCTGCTTTCTAACTGCATGCTTCCTCCGACCAGTTCCAGGCGCTCCCGCACTCCTTGCAAGCCGTAGCTTCCCTCTCGCCCGGCGGGCAACGTGACAAGTATTTCCGGCTCAAACCCCCGCCCATTGTCTGTCAGGCATAAGGAGGCGCAGTCCTCCCCAAATTGGAGTTCAACCTGCGCCAAACTGGCTCCGGCATACTTTTGTACGTTGGTCAGACCCTCCTGTGCTGCCCGAAACAGGGTCAGTAGCGCATGTTTGGAATAGCCATCCTCCCTGCCCTCGATACGTAACTCGATGGAAAGCTGATCGCTGCGGACTCGTTCCACGAGGTCATTGATGGCAGGCACAAGAACAAATACGTCCTGCGTGGCCCGCAAGGTACCCACCGAACGGCGCACATCCTGCAAGGCTTCACTGGCAAGGCGCTTGGCGTCACGCACGGCCTGGTCCGCTTCCTCCTGATTGCGTTCACGGAACGCGAGCGCCTTCTCCAACTGCACATTGATGATAGTCAGGTAATGACCCAGGCTGTCGTGGATGTCGCGTGCCAGGCGGTTGCGCTCTTTGGCCGTCGCCAGTTCTTCCACCTGATCGGCATAGATGCGAAGCTGCCTATGTGTCTCCTCCAGAGCAGCGAGCAAGCGCTCGCTGCGGGTACGGCTCGCCTTTTCCCTCATGAGGACATGTGCAAGGGAGAGGGTAAATACCAGGGCCAGGACAAAAAGAAAATTGGAATGGATTTGATAGGGATTAGTCAACCAATCGGGGGTATTCACCAGGTGGTGCAACACATAGTCTACACAGGCCAGAAAGGCCAACCCATAGGCCGCAGCGCCTCCAAAGTACCAGAAACCCAGAATGGGCATGAAGACAGCAAGGATAGGTGAGAAATCATAGAAATCGAGCCAGGCGACGAGTTCATACAACAGGATGCGGACAACCAACAAAACAAGTGCAGTGTGCGCAGGCGTCTCTTCACCATAGCGCCAGTACTCCAGACGATCAATGGCGAAGAACAGAGCGATAGCAGTGGTCATGAAGAAAACGCGCCACCACTCACCCTGATATAGCTGCCCAGTGGCGAAATTGATCAGGAAAGGGACGAACACGCAGAGATAAAACACCGTTGAGACCAGAGAAAAAGGCCTGGGCATCAGCCACCAGGTCCACCTTCGCTTCTGGTGTGGCCGCTTCATAGCGATTTCCTGGGTCTCCACTTGCATACTGTTCTCGCTCGCAGATCTACTAGAAAGATGCTCTCTTTTTCTTCTGAATCAAAACTGAGATTCGCCTGCAAAGCAATAGTGAGAAAGATCGAGAGTTCCTACACATCACGTGTTGATTGCTACTCTGAGCATACCAGAAAGCCACGTACACGACAATATGCTACAAGTTGGATTGTCTGTAGTCAGAAGTCACATGACTTCTGGCTGTACTCCCAATTCGGACTGTTGGGGCTTCTCGCGCTTTTCAGCAGTAAAAGATACAATATTCACCGAACAGGACTACAGACGCAGGCTATTCACAACTTAAGGCGCATAACTTTCAGCGGGTTCTATGTTAGATTAGACCTTAGCAGAAAAGTGAAAGGTCGGGAGCCTGGTCTATGGCCACAGTTCAGAAGCAACAATTACCTATGTCGTTATTGGCGACGCGGGCTTCGCCGGATTACATGCGACATAAGGGCTATGTAATGCGCCTACAAGGATGACAGTTCGGGTAAAAATAGTCCAGTTGGCACATCTCACTATGCCTCAACCTGGACTATACTTTCTCTTGAGGCACCCCAGACCTGATTCTGCCCTGAATTTGTAGAAGAGGGAAAACTTCGAGTATGCTCCTCTCAAAGGAGGACAAGGATCATATACCTGAATAACACAAACTTGAGGTGAGACCGTGACTGAGCATATGAAACATTCTGCACGCAATTTCCCTACAGGAACACTCACCCTGCTCTTTGCTGATATCGAGGGATCAACACAACTCCTTCAGCAGTTGGGAGAAGCATATGCCCTCTTGCAAACCGAGTACTGTCGCCTTCTGCAAGCTTGTTTCTTACACTGGAATGGATATGAAGTTGATCGGCAAGGTGATGCTTGTTTTGCCGTATTCGCGCGAGCAAGTGATGCGCTTTCAGCAGCAGTAGAGACACAGCGAAATCTGGCGACCCATCCCTGGCCCGAACATGTCGCTGTGCGTACACGGATGGGACTACACACAGGAACACCCGAACGTACTCCTACCGGCTACACCGGGCTGGATGTTCACTACGCGGCCCGGCTCATGCATGCAGCACACGGCGGACAGGTACTCCTCTCTCAAACGACATGTGTACTGGTGAAGGACGATTTGCCAGAGGGCGTGAGCCTGCTAGACCTGGGAGCATATGGCCTGCAAGATTTTCCGCGTGCTGGACACCTCTTTCAGCTGGTAATCTCGGAATTGCCTGCCGACTTTCCCCCTCTCCGAACGAGCGAGAGCCGGTTTCAGAATCTTCCAGCACAGCTTACCACTTTGATCGGGCGTGAGCGAGAGATCACGGCAATATGCGCGCTATTACAACGAAAAGAGGTTCGCTTGTTGACGCTTACCGGCACTGGAGGCATTGGGAAAACTCGGCTGGGGATCGAGGTCGCAACCAGACTACTTGATACGTTCGCTGATGGAGTCGCTTTCGTTCCACTGGCTCCCATTATCCATCCCGGGCTGGTACTTTCTACCATCAAGCAGACGCTAGGACTAACGCACCCGCAACGAGGTCAAAGCACCGAACATGCAGAAGACCTGAAAACATTCCTGCGAGACAGGCACATGTTGCTGGTCCTCGACAACTTCGAGCAGGTTCTCCCGGCGGCTTCCTACCTGACCGACCTGCTGCTGGCCTGCCCATATGTGAAAATGCTGGTCACGAGCCGGGCGGTGCTGCGAGTGCAGGGAGAGTATGAGTTTGCTGTGCCGCCCCTCGCGCTTCCGAAATGGACGCATCTTCCGGCCACAGAGGCGTTGACGCAGTACGAGTCGGTTGCGCTGTTTGTGGAGCGGGCATTAGCAGTCAACCCTGGTTTACCACTCACAAAGGCGAATATGCAGGCCATTGCCGCGATTTGCGTCCATCTGGAGGGCATACCACTCGCTATGGAACTGGCTGCCGCGCGAACCAGATTGCTGCCGCCGCCCGCATTGCTACGACAGCTTACGCAAACCCGGCGTCTCAATGTCCTGACAGGCGGTCCCCGTGATGTCCCAGAACGCCAGCAAACCCTGCGCAATACGCTTGCCTGGAGCTATCATCTGCTCAATTCAGAGGAACAACAGCTTTTCCGGCTGCTCTCCATCTTTGTTGGTGGCTGCACCCTGGACGCCATTACGGCAGTAAGTGCAGCGGTGATCGGTAAAACCGGGCCAATCCTGGACATTCTTGCCTCACTCATCAACAAGAGCCTGCTGTACCAGAGCGAGCAGGAAGGCGATGAAGCACGCCTCGCCATGCTCGAAACGGTACGTGAGTATGGTCTGGATTGCCTGCGTGAGAGCCATGAGGAGGAATCTGCCTGGCAGGCGCTCGCTGCCTACTACCTGTCTCTGGCAGAGCAGGCCGAGCTTGCCTATGCCGGTTCCGAACAGGCCACCTGGTTGCAGCGTTTAGAGCGAGAGCATGAGAACATCAGGGCAGTATTACAATGGTCGCTCGTCTATGGTCAGGAAAAGCAGGATATGACCATCGCCCTGCGCCTGGGGGCCGCGCTGCGCAATCTGTGGGTCGTGCATGGACCTTTCCGCGAAGGACGTGTCTTTCTGGAACGAGCATTGGCCGTAAGAGAAGGGGTAGAGATTCCGTTGCAGGCAAAGGCCTTCTTCGCCGCCGCAAATCTGGCCTTTCTCCAGGGTGATTTTGAGCATGCGGAAGCATATGGCCAGGAAAGTCTCAAACTTTTCCGCGAACTTGAAGACAAGCCCGGCGTCGCCTCCGCGCTCTATCTGCTGGCATGGGTTGCGAAAGATGATATCGTGATCGATATCGCATTGGCTGAGGAGGCGCTGACGCACTTTAGAGAACTTGGAGACAAAGAATTCATTGCCTGGTCAATCTACACGCTGGCCTATTTAGCTACCCTTCGAGGAGTATACGATAACGCTTCTAGACTGATCGAGGAGAGCCTGGCGCTGCATCGGGAACTGGGAAATACGCGCGGGATTGCGTATTCGCTTGCAACAAAGGCACAGCTTCTTTTCGTTTCACAAGGCGAAATAGCAAACACGGAAGCATACCTCGATGAATGTTTGCTCCTTTTTAAAGAGTTAGATGACCAGGATGGACTGGCTTCTAGCGGTGTCTTGCGGGGACAAATTGCTCTGTGCAAAGGAGATCTCGCACAGGCCCGCACATTGTTAGAGGAAAGCCATCTCCTCTATAAGAACATGGGATCGCCACAGGGTACTTTACATACTTTCTACCATCTCGCTCGAGTCGCTCTCGCAGAGAACGATGAACTGACCGCCTACAACTTCTATCAAGAAGGCCTCAATATCGCCAGGAAGCTAGACATGAACGAATGGATAGCCACCTATCTGGAAGGACTGGCGCATATGGCCGCGCTTCAGGGTAAATATCGCTGGGCAACGACGGCATGGGGGAAAGCCGAGGCATTGCGTGAAGCGGTTCATATTCCCATTCCATTCATCGACTATGCAGACTATGAGCGCAGAGTCGCTCTTGTTCGCACACGCCTGAGCGAACACACGTTCGCCACACTATGGGCAAGAGGGCGCACCATGACGACCGAACAGGTTCTTGCCCTACAAGAACAGGAGATAGAGCAATCACTTGTTCCCAGGACAACTTCTCCGGCAGCAAACTATCCTGCTGGCTTGACAGAACGGGAGGTGCAGGTGCTGCGCATGGTAGCCAGGGGAATGACCAACAGCGAAATCGCCCAGCAATTAGGACTCAGCGAGAAAACGATCGCTCATCACATGACCCACATCTTCAACAAGACCACCAGCGACAACCGGGCTTCAGTGGTCGCGTTTGCGTTTCGCCACGGGCTGGTCTGATTCCCATACTTCATTCGCAGGCCATTCAGCCCGAGGTGAAACTGAATAGGTATTTCTTCGCATAGCAGGAATCTCCTCCTTCCTCAAATAGCTTCCTGATTCAGAAGTTCTTCCGATGTCCTGGGCGGCTCAAAACGTGTACTTTTGTCTCACGGAGTGAAGCGTCTGATCGGTCTGCCTGATTCACATAGGTTCCTCATATATACCGGGCACGCTACCAACGACGAGCATAATCACTTTGATGAGAGTTGATTAGCATCGGTGTCTCCGAGCCAACGACAATGACCCAGTTCGGCACGCAACTCTTCGTCATCGGTCGTGGAACGGCTAACGGGGTCATCGTCCGCTGCACGGTCACGCCTGTTGCACCCGGAGTGACGAATTGTGCGATAGCCGCAAATTTAAGTGGTGCTGATGGCGCGGTGGAGGGAGTGGCCGTTTTGTAGCTTGAATTTAGACTCCAGGGATGCTTTCTAGCATCCCTGGAAAGAAGAAAAAACAATGCTTGCAATGAGCATGTATAAAAGGAGTTGACCATTGTGAAATCTCTCACGCGGCCATACGGTTTGATTGTCATCATCATCGTGCAAGTTCTTGCTGGACTGCTCTCGCTGATTGGGGGTATTGTCCCATCAGTCTTTTCGCTTTCCTCTCAAGCACAAGGTCTCGGCTTTTTGCAGTTTCTCGCACCGGTTCTCCCTACAGTACTGATTGTCTTGGGAGTGTTTTATCTCAGTCTCAGCTACGGTTTATGGAAAGGATATGGCTGGGTCTGGGCTACCGAGATTGTGTTTATCCTTGTCCATATTGTGGCAGATATAGGCTTTGTCGCTTCACGTAGTTTCGCGATAGACAAACTCATAGGTCTGGTTATCATCCTGCTCATCCTGTGCTATCTATTGCTGCCAGGAGTGCGGGCGTACTTTGGGAAAGGAAATTAAGAACAATCATGGACCAGACTATTAAAAAACAGATCCTGTACTATCATGAAAGGATGCGAATGCCTGATGCGCAGTCTTCTTTGGGCTTCTGACGGAAGGATTAACCTGTTCTGGCGGGTGTTGTTAGCGTTCGGTGGAACCCTGATCATCTATGTGAGCATTGATCTTGCAGTTGGCCTTTTCCTTTACCTGGGCCTGCATCTCACCTACAGCTATCTCATCAACGTCTACTCGCTGGCCTACAATACGGACCTTCGTGTGGTCATCTCCTACACCTGTGGCTATGTCCTGATTGCTGCGGGAACGGTCTGGTGGCTTCGATGGTTCCGACGCAAGGTTGATCGTCGTTCTTCTGCGGGCCTGGCCTGGACCGGACTGAGCGGGCATGGACGCAGCATCCTGCTGGGAATACTGCTTGGGGTGAGCGTGCCACTGCTGGCATTAGCGACTGGCAGTGCTTCAGGCTTGTTCACCCTGCATGTTGCTCGACTGGGTTGGGAAGGGCTAGTCATCACAATGATTTTTAATGTGCTTCAGTATACGGCGACGGGTATACGGGAAGAGGTCTCCAATCGGGGCTATGTCTTTCAGAACCTGGGTGAATGTATGCCGCTCTGGCTCACGGTGGTGGGTGTCGGCGCGTTCTTCGTGTCTGGCCACCTGTTAAACGGCCTGAGCTATGTCACGCCGTCCTTTATAGTGGTCAACCTGCTGTTGAGTACGATCTGGATTTACGGGCGTCTCCTGACCGGGTCGCTCTGGTTCAGCATCAGCATGCATGCGGCACTTGACGCTTGCTCTTTCTTGATCGGCATCTTGCTGTTCAGTGGAGAAGCCGACTTGAACACCATAGCGTCGCGCCTGCTCTGGCTGGAGATTCCCTTTGTTGCGCTCATCCTTCTCGTACTCGTTGTCTGGACGCTTTGGAGAAAACAACCCATCAATTGGAAAGCACGCCTTACAGAACATGGAGAACAGACAAATCAGATACAATCGTTCTCTGAAGAAAGAGTCGTGGCAGATACTGCCAGGTAAAAAAGTAACCACTATTCAAGTACTTCAGAAATGAGGGGAACCATTGCAACAAAAGCCTTCTCTTAAGAGAACAAAACGAACCCTGACCATGCGTCCACAGGTAGGAATAGGAGTCATCGTGACAAAGGGCAACCAGGTGCTGCTCCTCAGACGCCACGGCTCGCATGGCAACGGAACATGGTCACCTCCGGGCGGACACCTGGAGTACGGGGAATCGCTAGAAGCATGCGCGATACGCGAGGTGAAAGAGGAGGTGGGAGTGACAATTACGGATATCGCCTTTCGCGCAGTGACGAATGATCTCTTTGAGACTGAGACGAAGCATTATGTCACTATCTGGCTGGAAGGCATCTATGTCTCAGGAGAACCAACGATACAAGCGCCAGATGAAATGTCCGACGTGGGCTGGTTCTCCTGGGATGCCTTACCGGAGCCGCTATTTTTGCCGATGCAGCATCTACTGATGGGACAGTGTTATCCCGCTCTCTGGAATTTCGAGGAATAATTAAGCTGGGGAACCTATTCCCCAGGTAAGCTGGAGCCAGGAAAACCGCGACAGGCATGGAGTTCATAGACAAACACGCCTGCTTTCACACCTGGATCATCGTCCATAATCTTTTGTACTTCCTCGACTGTCGCATTAAAAATGCCTATCCCTGCTACGTCGCTTCCGTCATTGACCGGACAAACTATTGGCAGCACCCCATTTGCGCGCAGTTCAAAATTTCTTCGCCCGTGTTCCCACACAATTTTTTCAACTCCCTCCTGCTTCCTGTTTGGCCCGGCCTTCAATATGACGAGACAATATTGCCTGGTCTTCGCTAACCTCTCTCGCATAAACTCGTCTGTAATGGTGGTCATAGAATCCTCCTCACAGTTGTTTTTTTTGCGCCTTTCCAACACGAAGTATATCACTCCTGCGTTGCTACACCTTTCCAAGCGCCTCTGATTTTCCGTTCTCACCTTTCGCTTTGCAATACTGACGGAGGTAAAGCCACGAAGCTCAGGAGCAGGCCAACGACACCAGCCATAACAATCGATCCCGCCCAGAGATGTACCGACCAGGCGATCCCTTTGATTGCCGCCAATCCCAGGAAGTATATCCCATTGATTATCACCGGGGTGACGAAAGCGAAAAGACGCAACCTCCCAGGCTGATCCATGTTGGGCTGAAGACCTTTATACAGGAGATCAATGAACAACCCGGTCACACAGGCGAGCATTGCGACTGCAAGCACCAGCGTACTCTTCGCCATCAGGCTGCTGACGATGCTGCTAACCATGTAGATTAACGTGAATGCTCCCAGTGGCAGCCGCCAGCGGCGCATGACAAAGAGCATCCCTCCCATGAAAAGCGCTGTTTGCAGCAGAATACTGGCAATGCCTAAATCTTCTAGCGCCTCTATCGTGTGCTGATCGGCATACGAATTGGCAATCGGATTGGCAAACTGCGTGAAGAAGGTGAAAATGGCCAGGATATACGCAAGCGAGAAAAGCATGGGAAACAGGTCACGATTGCTCGCCGCAGAAGCAGTCGACGAGCGCAGCATGGCAGAGCGGAACGGTCCGCTCAACATCAGTATGGCTCCGAATGCAAGCAGCAGGTGAGTGGGACTGAGCAGCGCTTCGACGTTCTTCTCAATGCCGAAGAGCGTATGCCAGAGCAGGTCTAGCACCCCTCCGATGGCGAAGATGCCTGCGCCCAAAAGCGAGAGAAGATAACCTGCTGGTAAGGCTTGTAGCCAGGAAAAGCCTTTCCGGTGATTACGTACAAGGGTGACCAGCAGAAACACGGCAATAGCCAGGTAGCCAGAATACAGCACACCATGCCAGGGTGTGAAGAAGGTCTCCAATGACGGGATGTGATTATGTGCCCATCCATCAAGGGAGACGCCCACCATCAACCAGGTGCAGGGAACCAGAAAGGCCCAATCGAAACTGATGCTGCCAGGTGGAGATTCGGTGATGGTGGTATGCGCCCCCTTCAAAATAGAGGTGTTTTCAGAGATTGACATACGATACTCCCTTCTCTAAACTGTTCAATGCCAATATAAAGAACTATAATTTTTTGGGGCGGCAATGACATCGGAAAAACTTCTAAATAGACATGGTGCTTGCACAATGGGCATTTGGTCGCATATGCGATCAAAGATGTCTTCCTCAAAGCCCGTTCATTTGGAACTTCTTCCGATACCATAAATAGCTTCGATCAGGTACAGTTTTCATTACTACAAGAGAACACTAAGGAAAGGAAAATATTATGCTGTCAGAAAGCAGTCAAGTACAGAACTACTCCCTGGCAACCAGGCTTTTAATTGCATGTGGCGCAATTGGCCCGCTCCTCTTCATCGTGGTTTTTCTGATCGAGGATGTCACGCGCCCCGGCTACAGCGCATGGCACAATTTTGTTAGCGAACTCAGTCTGAGCGATCAAGGCTGGGAACAGATCGTCAATTTCCTCATCTGTGGAGTCCTGGTATTCTGCTTTGCAATAGGATTACGACAAGTTTTTCGAGCCGGCAAAGGCGCGATATGGGGGCCGCTGCTGCTGGGCATCTTTGGGATCTTGCTCATCATAGTTGGTATCTTTGTCACAGATCCGAGCCTGGGTTATCCCCCAGGAACCAGTAGGAACATCCAGACTCTGCATGGGATCATTCATGGTCTGGGCGCTCCTTTCACTTTCGGTTCGCTGGCAATTGCCATTTTCGTGCTGGCGCGGCGTTTCGCAGGCGATCCTGCCTGGCGCGGTTGGGCCATATACTCTACAATCACAGGGATTATAGTGGTGCTAACGTTCATAGCTTGCCTCGCCGTCGCGGTACTCGATGAAAAAGGCATTCTAACCAATGCGCCTGTTGGCCTGCTGGAACGCATTGCCATCATCACGGGTTGGGTCTGGATCTCGCTGCTCGCTCTTGCACTCTTGAGAAAGGGACGCACGCCAGAGGCGTTGGACACCCATTTGTAAGATGCGATGAGATACAAAATAGAGGGAGGGACTCTATGGGCAGGTGGATAGACGCGATACGCATGCATCGTGTTGCTGTCGTTGTGCAGACTCCAGCCGCCAACAATTCAACAGATTATAGAGTTACGTTTGAGGTACCAATCTCAAAGATGGATACGCGCACAGCCGAGCAGTGGGTGCGCGCCATCTTCGAGGATGCCCCACGTCCAGTGCGCTGGTTCCTTCTACTGGGGTGGCGGGGAGTACTGGGCCTGCGACTCGGACCGCGAGCGTCGCCTGATCACATTCTCGGCTGGCAAATCGTCTCAAGGGATCCCAGGGAAGTCCGTCTCGAATTGCACTCAGCGCTCATGAAGTTTCAACAGACCTGGCATCTTTCAAACTCGACGGCAGTCTGGAGTACAATCGTCTCCTATAAGAAGCCTCTGGCGCGTCCGCTTTGGGCTGTTGTCGGCGTGATCCATCGACAGATGGTTCCCTATCTGCTCGGATATGCTGCATCTTGCCAGGTGTCTACTACGCCCTCAAGCACCGCCTGACGAGAATATTCTCCGCAAAAGAGGTTAGGAAGTAATTACCTGAGTTAAGGAGATCATGTGATGCCTGCTCCAAAAGCCATCATTTTTGACCTGGGATACCCCCTTGTAGAAAAGTACTTCCTGCCGACTATCAAAAGTCAAGGTTAGAACCTCACTTTTTGCTCATACAACATGAACCTACACGGCCTCTTGTACCGTCATATCGGGCAAGAGCAGTGTTCGTGCCTCTCCCCACGTTCCTTCCCAGGAACACGCTCGCTCACTTGTAAACCAGGATTGCCTATCCAATCCTTTTGCCTCATCTCGCGTCACGCATTGCAGGCGCATAACATAGCCTGTTGCTCCGCGAACCTGGCATTCGACCCTCAACAAATACTTGCCCCAAGGAACAGGCTCGACGCAATACATCGCGCCGGTATGCCTTAAAGTTTGAGGGAGCGCGGGCGCAAACGTGATCTTCTCAGCCTCCACCTCGCGCAATCCGAGCAGATAACGCAAAATGAGGTGAATGCTGAGTGCGCCCCAACCATACCCTTCGATGCCCGCGTTGGCATAGGCGATTTCACCCCACTTTCCTACCTGGATCGTTTTTCGATATTCGCGTGTAACCCCCGGCAAACCGCCATCCTCGTCCAGGTGGCGGCTATCGGTGCTACGGTACGAGCCATCAATATAGCGGTAGGCAAGCTCAGCAGCATCAAGCGACATCTGCGCGGCTGAAGCAGCGCCAACCAGAGTCATCACTACCGGAGGCCACGAAAGCGGTGCCCAACCATTGCTATGCAGTGGAGGCTGTACGAGGAAAGGACGAAGCTGCTCCACGTGTCCCCACCCTGCAGCGCCACAAAAGACCGGCGCGAGGTGCATAGCGTCCTGCTGGGTTGACCATTCACCGGTCACCGAGTCGTAGTCGCGAAACCAGCCATCGCGCCACGTCAAGCGCGTCTTCACGGTGAATTCGTTGGCAACCGCCTGCCAGAATGCGCTTTCGGCAGCATAATCTACTTCGGACAGCGTTGCTATGTTGCTTTCGCGAAGCAGGTCGGCCCAGCGAACAAGTATGGCTGCGCTCTGAGCCATACTTGCCTGCAAATCGACAGGGCGCACATGCTGAATAATGGTGCCGCCAGTCTGCTGCGGCCCAAAGCGGCTTGAGACATCCTGGCCACTTTCCCACGAACAGGCATAGACCAGCCATCCTTCCGCATCGCGGCGGTGTTCCAGCCACCAGCGCAGGTAGGCTGCTGCTTTCGGGTATAGCTGCGCCAACCAATTCCGGTTGCCAGTGCGACGAAATAGTTGATCGCAACACCAGAGCGGAAAGCCCCACTCAGGCGCTGTGCCACAGATTTGCCCGTCATCCGCGACCATATTATAGCTGCCATCCTCGCGCATACACGGCAGATTGGGGCGAGGCGAAGATACGAAATGTCCCAGCAGCACTTCCTCTGCAAGCTCCTGATCGGCATAGCTCAGAAAAAGGGCATCCATCGCGGCCTCAGCAAGCACCGTTCTGGGTGCCTGCACCTGCATTCCATCCCAGGGAGAATCTAGAACCCCGGCGGGTTGCCGGATGGTCATGCGCAGCGTTTCCAGATCGTATATCAGTCCGCGTCGCCAATTGGCAGGCCAATCGCCTGAGAGTTGTGGCGCTTGCTGCCAGAAAGCCTCATCATCGGCCCGTTGCCTGGCTTCAGCTTCAAGCAATGTATCAATCCCCTGTCGCCAATGCAATAAGGCTTGATCCTGTGAAACGCCTCGCCCCAATACGGTATGCATGGTCACAGAAGACATCGTTCCGCCAGGAGTAAATTTGCATGGCACAGCCAGAGCGCGCACCTGCCAACCAGTATCCGATTCGCGCTGCGTTACCGCAGGCCTCGGAACTCGCGCCCCCATAGCCCATGCTGATATCTCAGCAAGCGTGGTTGCAAAGCCCATCTCTTCCCAGGAGTACGCAACATCTTCTACGACGCGCCCGCCATGCACAAATACATCGCCCTCACTGGCAAGGCCAAGCAGTCCGTAGCCCTCTTCTCTATTGTGCAGCGCGTAAAGGCCGTGTTCCCATAAACGACTCGTGTAGGGATTGTGTGTGTGCAGGTGGATCAAATAGCAGGTAATCGGAATGGGCGCAGGAAAGGTCGTTGAAATATTCACAATGCATCCCAGTGCGTGTTCGCCTACCAGAAAATACTCTGCTGTAAGTGTCAGTTCGTACTGGGGAACTCTACAGGTATAGGCAAAACGATTCTTGGTGTGAAGCTGGCTGGTAATGGTGCATTTATGACGGCGAAAATCTTCCGGCGCAACGAGAACCATGCCATTTATGTTCAGTCCAATTGTGAGGTGGGCCGTATACTGGAACTGGTTCAAAACATAGCTGCCCAGGTTCGGCACATGCCAGCCCATGCCAAGCGGTTCAATGGAGCGCAACACCCCGCTCGGATTGAGCTTCCAGGAATGATAAGGGTTATCCAGGTAGCCGTGCGGCGTAAACTCGTCACGGGGTATCATGCAGCAGACCTCTTCCTATCTCAGATGAAAACGACCATAAGCCCGCATACGGGAACTGCTCCATTGTAAGCTTATGCAGCCACGCGGTCAACTGAAGAGGTAGTTTTGTGACAAACATTAATTTTGTACAGGCATGCGGGAAGATACCCAGGTGAGGGAAAGGCTCCCTGGTGGGGGGAATCGGAAGGCACCCGCAAGGGGATGCCTCTACAATATCTATGGGCTTGTAGAGGCATCCCCTTGCGGGTGCCTTCCCATACACTAGTGCCTTCCGTTTCCCCTAACTACCTCGCCTTCGCTCTTTAAAAATCACCTACTCCAATGTTCCATCGCGGAGTAGCTTCTCAAACTGCTGCCGGTTAAGCTGTTCGCGCTCCATCAGGGTATCGGCCAGTTTTTGCAACTGATCGTAATGTTCTTGCAGTACATTGCGCGCCATATCGTAGCCTTCTTTGAGGATACGTTGTACCTCCTGGTCAACCACCGAGGACAGCGAGGCGCTAGTCGTGGAGCCAGGCATTGCAGTCTGCATAGCAAAGGCGTATCGTTGAGCTTGTGGGTCGCGCCCATTGAGGACAAGATTGCCATCTGCGTCAAACGCAAGCGCGCGATTCTGAACTGGCGAATCGATGCGGCGCATATTCAACCCGGCACCAGCCGCCTCCGGGCGATAGTCGGCATAGATCACACCGACCTGCTCACTCATACCCCAGCGCGTCACCATGTTGCGAGCAATCTCTGTGACAACCTGCAGGTCGTTTTCAGCGCCGGTCGTAACGCGATTTGCGCCAAAGGTCAATTCCTCAGCGGCTCGACCACCCAGGCCTACGGCGATGCGGGTCATCAGTATCTCCCGGCTGTAGTTATAGCGATCTTCCTCAGCCGTGAACTGGGTAACGCCGAGGCTCTGGCCGCGAGGTAGAATGGTGACTCGGTTAACGGTATCGGCTCCCGGCAGATGATAGGCCACAAGGGCATGTCCGCCCTCATGATAGGCAATGATGCGGCGCTCAGTCTCGCTCATCACCAGAGGCCGCAGCGCGCCAAGTTGCACACGCGCCAGCGCATCCTCGAAACACTCATTGTTGATATTCTCTAAGTCACGACGAGCAGCACACAGCGCGGCTTCATTCACCAGATTGGCAAGATCAGCGCCGCTCATACCAACTGTCAGGCGAGCAAGGCGATCAAGGCTGACCTCTTCATGCAAAGGCGTGCGGCGTGTATGCACCTTCAGAATAGCTTCACGTCCAACGCGGTCTGGCAGAGAGACAGTAATACGACGGTCGAAACGTCCTGGACGCAGCAGGGCTTTATCTAGAATATCGGCGCGGTTTGTTGCCGCCAGCACTACTACCGCCTGGCGAGCATTAAAGCCATCCAGTTCTACCAGCAACTGGTTCAAGGTCTGGTCGCGCTCATCGTTGCCCATCGCTTTGACGCTGCGCTTGCGACCAACCGCGTCAATCTCATCGATGAAGACGACGCAGGGGGCTGACTGGCGTGCCTGATTAAACAGATCACGGACACGGCTTGCCCCAACACCTACAAACATCTCCACAAATTCAGACGCGCTCATGCTGAAGAAAGGCACTCCAGCCTCTCCGGCAACCGCTTTCGCTAAGAGCGTTTTACCGGTTCCAGGCGGGCCAACAAGCAGCGCGCCCCGAGGAATACGCGCGCCCAATTTATCATAGCGGTCTGAGTTGCGCAAAAATTGCACAATCTCTTCCAGTTCCTCACGCACCTCATCGATACCGGCCACGTCGGCGAATGTCACGGTTGACTCCACCCGCTTGCGTGCCGCAGCAGTCGATACCACCTTCACGGTAGGAGGCGTCTTCGTCGCTTTCGTCGAGCTAATCGGCTTCTCTGTTGACTCGGAAACGCGCTCAAAACGCCGCACCTTACTCTTGCCAAACTGACTGACTCGCTCGTCAATACCGCGTGTGGTACGGGCGTGGCTTTTGGGAGCCAGCAGCACCAGCAAGATCAAAAAGAGGAGCAGAAATGGAGCAAATCGCCACAAAATCGACAACCAGATGGGAGAGGAGTTCTGGGGTAACGTCGTCACCATCACATGATTGCTCAATAATAACGAGGTAAGCCCAGCATCCCCACCAGCAGGCATACGAGTATAGATCAGGCGTGATGGGTCAATACCGGGTCCAGAATTGGGACTCGCCCAGGTAGACCCCGCACCAACATAACGACTGAACGCTGTAAACTGTGCAGCCCTATCACTCGGACTGAGCGCCACGGCAGTATGCTGTGATAATGGCTGCGCCAGCAACCCCTGAATATCCTGCCCGCGAATAGTGACAGCTACCACATTTCCCGCCTTCACCTGCGCAATAAATGTGCTATAGTTGATATTTGTCTCACTCCCCGTCGCAGCATTTACCGTCGGCGCTTGAAACTGGCTAAAAATGCCAAAAAGAAGCGCTATCATCATCATTAGCAGGATACCAGCGAGAAACCCCTGTTTATGCGCTTTCACATAGTGAATAGCTTGCTTGCCATATTTAGTAACCGAATTTTGTCGCCGCCGATTATTTTCAGTGTGCAGGCCGCGACTACCCTTGCCGTCCATGTAATCACCTCATCAGACGCGCCTCGGAGATTATCTTCTGAGTACCGTCACCGGTTCTCCCGGGAATCTCTCCTCATATTCAATAGATCGATTTGTTTCTCCGCTTGCCAATATTCATAGAAGAGTACTCTATAGCAAGTACCCTTCCACGTTCACTCCAACCCACTCCGGCGGAGAATCCTTCTTTTTGCCTGCAATAATGCGCAGGAAAGAGGACAGACAGAAAACAATGAATAATAATGATACAAGGTGTTATATACATGGACACCATTGCAGAGTATATCAGATACTCGTCTCTATCTGAAGCTTACAGAAGATTACGGTACTATCTTCTCAGATTATAAAGCAGCATACCAATTTGTTTCTATGTTGCGCTTCACAATCCAACATGTATCGCTTGAATCAGATGGACGAATGTTGCCGTACCTTTGCAATCGTGTTTATACCATCTTACCTGTCAATACGATATCTGTTACCAAAGTGGTTGCATCTCTGCCGATGCTCTCCACTTCTATTAATTACACGAACATCAGCGATAAAAGGTAATGCTGAGTAGGCAGTCAAAGTAGTAGTTCAACCCCAACCTCATATGCACATAAGGATATGTTAATAAAAGGGTCTGCACTCTACAAATCCATAGCCTGTAAGTAATACGACTGAACATGATACATTTTGGTCACTTGTGCAACATGTTCCACCTGAAACAAGGACGAAGAAATACCCGATACCGGATACTGAATTGGATAGCTGGCAAAAATGCATATGCCCGATAAGAGGAATACAGTGCGCTTCAACATTGCTCTACATCAGGCTTCTATGGTACAGTGATAGCTACAAATAGTGTTAGATGCAGTACTAACCTCAGCATCTTCCGCATCATATGCTCCTAATAAATAAACTTCTATCCAGGATAGCTGGAGTAAAGGAGGCAGCCGGTGCAAGAGCAACCAAACAAACTTCGACGAGAACTCTCCTTCATTGAAGCCATCGCCCTTTCTATTGGCATCATGGCCCCCACCGCAGCGATGGCCCTGAACGGGTCGCTAGCAGCAGGCATCACGGGAAGTTCGGTGCCACTGGCTTTCCTGCTGGCAACCATTGCCGTTGCGCTGGCAAGCTTCTCGTTTATCCAATTCAGCCGCTATTTTGCTCACAGCGGTTCCGTATATGGCTTCAACGGTGTAGCTTTAGGCCCACGTGTCGGCTTTTTCTCAGGGTGGGCGCTCTTCGGCACCTATATCGCCTTCACCTGCGCCTCGACAGCCGAGGTAGGGAACTTTGCCCAGGCATTCTTCGCAGAACTGCACCTCAATGTGAACTGGCTGCTGCTTGCCGTGATTGCTGGCATCATCATCTGGTTATTTGCGTATAGCGATATCGCGCTCTCAACGCGCATTACGCTGGTGATGGAGGGTATCTCTGTCCTGCTGATCGCTATCCTCACCGTTATCATCCTTGTCAAAGTCGGTTCGGCGGGGAATCTGACAGCCGAGCCATTGACACCGGGAAACCAGCCGCTCAACAATATCGGGCTGGCAGCCGTATTTGGCTTCCTTTCTTTCGCGGGCTTTGAAGGCGCGGCCACACTGGGCGAGGAAACGCGCAATCCACGCCGTAATATTCCTCTGGCAATCCTGACGGCAGTGCTTGGCACCGGCATTTTCTATGTCGCCGTCACCTACGCGCAAACAGTCGGCTTCGGTACCAACGCCTCAGGCGTGCAGGCCTTCGCCAGTTCAACTGCACCACTTGGCGATCTTGGGCTTCGTTATGTAGGCAGAGTAATGGCAGCAATCATCGACTTTGGCGCAACCATCAGCGCCTTCGCCAGCGCGCTTGGCACCGCTAATGCCGGGGCGCGCATCCTCTTCTCGATGGGCCGTGATGGCTTCATCTCAAACCGGCTCGGAACAACCAGCAGGCGCACAGGCTCTCCCGCCATTGCCGTTGCCATCGTGATGATTATTGCGTTTCTTGTTGACATCATCTGGGGCCTTATGCCCGGTATGAACGGCGCTACGTTGTTTGGATACCTCGGCACAATCGGTGTCTTCCTCATCCTGGTCGCCTATATCTTGACCAATGTGGGAGCCATCCGTTTCTTCGTTGCGCGCCATATCTGGACGTGGCAGGTCATCATTCCAGTATTGGCCATTCTGATCCTGGGCTACACGCTTTACAGTAATATCTTCCCGGTTCCCGCGCCACCGTATAACATCTTTCCCTACGTGGCGCTGGCCTGGCTGCTCATCGGTTTGATCATCGTCTTCGTCAGTCCCGCACTCGTCCAGCGTATCGGCACGCATCTGGAAGAAAGCGAGGGACTGCGCATCGAAGAACATGCCGGGCCTGTAGTCTAACGATTGTTTTCGTTTTGTATCTTGTATTAGAGAGTCAGTTGAAAAGCGATAGGAGGACGAACCATGTCCAATACACCAGCAACAGGACGTACCATTCACATTCACCGCGACCAATGGCATCTTGCCTGGGATCACAGCATCCCCCCGATTGCCACTATTTCCTCCGGTGAAACAGTAAGCTTTGATCTGCTCGATGCTTCATGCGGCCAGATCGTAGCAGATAGCACCGTCGAGGCCATCAACAACCTCAATTTCGCGCAAGTAGACCAGGTCAACGGGCCAATCTACGTTGAAGGAGCAGCCCCAGGAGACACGCTAGAGGTAGAATTCCTCGATTTGCAGCCAGCAGACTGGGGCTGGACCGCAGTTATTCCAGGCTTCGGCCTGCTTGCCGACGAGTTTCCCTTGCCTGCCCTAAAAATCTGGCATCTGGAAGGCGGCGCGGAGGGCTGGGCAGAATTCGCGCCCGGCATTCGCATTCCCCTCGCGCCCTTCTGCGGCGAAATCGGCCTCGCCCCCGGCATGTCCGGCGCGCTTTCAACCATCCCGCCCTATCGTCACGGCGGCAACATGGACACCAAACACCTCACCAAAGGTGCAAAACTCTACCTGCCCGTAGAAGTGCCCGGCGCGCTCTTCTCGATGGGCGACGGACACGCCGCGCAGGGTGATGGCGAAGTCTGCGGCACTGCCATCGAAACCCCCATGCGTGCCACCGTCCGCCTTACAGTGCGCAAAGACATCTCCGTACCCGAGCCGCAATTCCTGACCAGCGGCCCTCTCGCATCGCGCACCAATACCGCAGGCTATTACGCAACCGACGGCATCGGCCCCGACCTGATGGAAGCGACCCGTAAAGCCATCCGCCACATGATCGAACATCTGCAGCGCAACTATGGGCTTTCACGCCCGGATGCTTATATGTTATGTAGCGTGGCTGTAGATCTGAAAATTTGTGAGGTAGTGGATGCGCCGCATTGGGTGGTGAGCGCGTTTTTGCCGTTGAGCATTTTTGGGAAATAAGCGAAGCTTTTAAGCGAAAGGGCTTGAAGATTACGTGTCTTCAAGCCCTTCAGTCGTTTGAGTTGTACTAGCCTCGCGATGGTCCTGCAAATGCAATACTCCCTGCTCTACGCATAGCCTCCATCGTCTCTTCAACAGTGAACAATTTCGTCGTCTTGATGGCCTTGATGTGTCCAGGAGCGACCGCCGCTAGACTGGCAGCAATAGCAGCAGTGTCATCAGGGGCCTCAATGAGTACCACACCGTCATATTCGCCAAAGCAGTAATAGAAACCTACCATTCGCCCTCCGAGCTTCTGCCCCAGTTCCCTAACAGGAACGCTTCGATCCTGGGGATTTTTCACGAGAGCTGCCCAGGCTTCAGGAGTGTACGCGAATTGTACCATGTAGAGCGCCATGAAACCTACCTCCCTTAAGGGCTGTTTGTGCTTGAAATCTACACTAAAAAACGATAGAAGAGGGTACGAGGAATTACCAAAAAGAGTTTACATGGTATTCATCTATAATGCAATAAGGAAGCTGTGTTGTAGGGGGTAGATAACCGCATTTTTCTTATTGCCTTACTCACTTCTCTACCAGCTTACTATGTTCAAAAATAGTAATTAGTACTACATCCATTGTACGCTTTCCCCAACCACTTTCGTGTAAATAGCATAAGGGCATTCTAAATACTTTGAGAGATAGGTGTGAAAAAGTTCAATGCGAGTACGCAACCCTGCCGACTACGGCTACCCCTCGCCTGACGTCGAAGCGCTTTCGGCAAAAGCACTTGAGGTGACGCGGCGCTTGACGGAAAAATATGGGGAAGTTCCTTTTTCTAGCAAAGACCCGATGAGCATGCTGGTCGATATTATTCTTTCGCACCGCACGCGGGACGAACAAACGGCTGCTGCATGGGATAACCTGTTAAAACGTTTCGGCTCGTGGGAGGGCGTGCGGGACGCGCCAACTGAGGAAGTGCAGGCGACCATCGAGAATGTCAACTTTCCCGAGGTCAAAGCGCCGCGTTTGCAAAAAATTATGCGCGAAATAACTGAGGAGCGGGGAAACCTGAACCTTGACTTCCTGTGCGAACTGCCATTAGAGGAAGGAGTAGCCTGGCTCGACCGCTTTGATGGGGTTGGTCCGAAAACAATCGCCTGTGTTCTGCTTTTTAGCTGTCAGAAGCCCATTCTTCCGGTCGATACACACGTCCATCGTGTCTCTATCCGCCTCGGCCTGATCGGAAAAAAGGTTACGGCAGACAATGCGCATGAATTGCTTCAGGCCTTGCTGCCACAAGACGCCCGCACTATTTATAACTTCCATAAGGCCTTGCTGCGACACGGACAGAGAATCTGTGTCTATGATAAACCACGCTGCGAACGATGCGCGGTAAGCGGGCTATGCGATTACTATAAAACGGTGGTTAACCCGCAATATGACAACTCTTGAAACGGTGTACATAGCAGAAAAGGCTATTAGCCAGTTTATCGGCATCCGACTGTATTTTCAGTGTTCTTGAAAGCAAGAGAACGTGTCTAATTGTGTGTTGTGCAAAACAAACAACTTCTTCCCATTAACCTCAAGATTTTATCAATAAATGGTCTGGTAATCTCAAAAATTGCTCAAGAAAAATAGGAGAATGCTCAGAAATATCTAAATGATTACCACCTATTTGTATAGATTGCACAAATCACGCCCCCCCAACTTGTGATAGATTATCTCTATTGGAAAACCGGTGAGTGTCTTATAATTCAATCGTAATGTGAATGGTAGAACAGACACATCAATGTAGATGCCTCAATGCCTCGCCTGGCTTTGCGAATTTACCTTCGCAAATTCTTTCATCTGTTCTCAGAAGTACAAGCATTTTTCCATGGAAAAGAATCTGAGCAAAACAGTATGCTTTTGTAGAGCCGAACATACTGTTGAAAATTTGTTAAGACAAACTGTTGTCTGAAATTAGCTGCGACAACAGCGAAGACTGGCAGCCATCGAGGTAGGGTGGTCGAAGATATTTGTCGTTGGTTCATTGTTCTAGAAAGGACTTGTCATTGTATGGTGAAGCTCTTTCGCCTAGCCTGGACACGCATACGCACAAATATGCGCGATCCAATTATTCGCCGGAATGTTGCCTGCTATATGGGAGGCAAACTCCTCGGCCTTAGCCTGGTGCTTACAGCAATGTGGGTATTTCTCCCCTCTCTGGTTCATGCCGCAACTCGTGGCACGCTTGCCGATATGCCAACCATCAATGCTGTGAATACGGTCTGGACACTGGTCGCGGCATTCCTGGTCTTTTGTATGCAAGTTGGCTTCGTTATGCTCGAAGCGGGTTTCGCCCGGTCGCGTGAATCGGTCAACATTCTGGTGGAAGGCATCGCGGATACCTGCATTTGTGGCGTCTTGTTCTGGGCATGGGGATTTGCCTTCATGTTTGAGCCAGGTACTCCGTTTATCGGCACCCAGGGCTTCATGTTAATGGGCCTTAGTCCCACCTACCTGTCAACCGGTATTCCGCTGCTTGCCTTCTGGGTGTTCCAGTTCGCCTTTGCCGATACTGCTTCAACCATTACCTCAGGAGCAATGATTGGACGTTGCGGTTTTTGGGGCGACATTTTCTATAGTATCGGCGTGACCGGCTTCATCTATCCCATCATTGGGCACTGGTCATGGGGACCGGATGGCTGGCTGGCAGCATTGAATTTCCACGATTTCGCAGGCTCAACCGTCGTACATAGCATTGGTGGGGCGATCTCTCTTGCCGGAGCCATTGCGCTTGGCCCACGTCTCGGGCGTATCTTCAGACGTGACGGCGGCGGCCCACCTCCTGCTCATGACCTGGTTATCGGTGCCGTTGGCGGCCTGATCCTCTGGTTTGGCTGGTATGGCTTTAATCCGGGCAGCACGCTCTCCGCACTGGATACGGCGGGTATTGGACGTGTCTCATTCAACACAACCTTAGCAGCTTGCTCAGCAGGACTGGCAGCCCTGTTCATCTCCTACATTCGTTCAAAAAAGTGGGATCTTGGTCTGACGGTCAACGGCTTCCTGGGCGGCTTAGTTGCTATTACCTGTCCTTGTTACTGGGTTGATCCGATCGGGGCCTTTTTCATCGGCATCGTCGCTGCCATCGTCGTCGTCTGGGGCCTGGACCTTCTCGAGTACCTGCGCATCGATGACCCGATTGGAGCGGTTCCTGTGCATCTTGTCGCCGGTATCTGGGGTACGCTCTCGCTCGGCTTGTTTGCTACCGGTTCCTATGGTACACCAACTGCAACAGGTGCCAATACAAGTAGTGTTGTTACTGGCCTGTTTTACGGGGGAGGTTTCACCCAACTTGGTTTGCAGGCACTCGGCTCGTTCGCGACTGTAGCAGCGACCCTCCTTGTCTCCTTAATCATGATGCTTGCCCTCAAAAGGATCGGCGTGCTGCGCGTCTCGAAGGCCGGTGAACTCGAGGGCCTGGACCTGCATGAACATGGTGCATCTGCCTATCCTGAATACGCGCTGGCGGGTATAAGCAGCTCAAACGGGCGCGGAAATGGCTACTCCGCACCTATAGAGGAGAGCGAACGTGTCTCGCTGGCTGAAGAGTAAATCATAAGTTGTTGGGTTTAAAGTAATCGTCAGGCAGAACTACCCCAAAAATCTTTTCACCGGGCACGAAGTGATTGCTTAGAAGTACTCCTGGAGTGGCGCAACGATGCGCCACTCCAGGAGTACTTCTAGCTTGCTATCGAATCGGGAAGAGTTTGCGCTCATCCGTCAGCATCAGCGCAGGCTTTTTTAGAAACGAAGGTGGCGTATAGTAACCTCTCTTCAGAGAAGCTAGAATCTTCTCTTCTCCCCCTGATTATTCAAGACTCCTTTCTTCCCGCTCACGCCCATTGATGTAGTATACTAGAGAAAGTTAGGACATCTTTGAAACCTCAGCGACGAGGAAGGACAAGGAAGAAGATGAATCCCTATGAAGCTCTACATGCCCTCTTTTTAGGCGATCTACAGGAGTTGCAAAAACTCCAGAAGAAAGCCTGGCGTGTGTTGCCCATGACACGCACTGTGAAGGAAGAACATCTCGGACGATGCTGTTATCTCGCTGAAGAATTTCTCAGTCCAGCAGAATTGCGCCAGCTAAAACAAGCGGTCGGGCTGAACGAACAGCAATGGCATGCCTACAAAGCGAAAATTTCTGGGCAATAGAACACTCTATGACCACTATCACATGGTTATACAACTACATTAGCAACACTTATCACAAAGAAAAAGGGATGCGGTTTCATGCATCCCCTATTCTCTGCCATATTCTACTTCAGAACGCCTCTAATCAGGACTGATCTCGCGTGGCGGAATCTGCTTATCTGTCGCGTAGGCCAATTCGGTGACATAGGTCTGAGGCTTCGGCTGGATATCATCACGGAAGTAAGAGCCGCTGGCATCAGTGTTGATGCCGGGCGAGCGCCGACCGTAGTGATAATGGCCTGTCTCGGCAGGTGAAAGCGGCCTTCTCGCGAATTGGGCTGCGCCGCGCACAACGGGAATGCCAGCTTCTGGCGCATCATCGTACAGATCATCTGGCACCGTGTTAAGCCCTCGATTGTCCAGCTCATCTTCACTCAAGGTCAGGAAAAGCGTATTCTTCTTGACCTCGTCTTTGATGGCATTCACCGGGACATAGTGAACAACAGGCACCAGGCTGCCGCGCTCAACCAGCAGGTAGCGCCGGAAACGCGCCTGCACCTTACCCAGGTAGTTGCCTCGCGCATCCACCACGTTCTGACCAAGCTGATACTTTGAATGCACCACTTCGGGACGCTGGTAGACTGGCTCATATAGCTCTGGTAGGGGAGCCATCGGGTCTTCCAATGCCCAGCCCAGCGCGCCGATCAGTATCAGAGGTATCGCGACTAAAAATATCCAGAAAGCGGTATCGGCGAAAAGCAGTCCTAAAAACGCGATCACAAGAGCTACGCTCAGCACTACGGGCCAATAACTGGGATTGGGCAGGTGAATATGCTGATGTCCCCCCTCCAACTCCCCCTCACCTTCTTGTATGGCAAATGAATGTCTTAGCTCATCCGACATGGAGCTTGCACTGTGCGGAGAACTATCCATAAGCTCTCACTTTCCTCTAGATAAAGTGAACGATACGTAACTTGCAAGGATTACTCCCACAAGCTGTTATCATATCTTTAAGCATACCAGATATATCTGAGAGGTGCAAGCAAACAAATTCACTGATCGCTGCCCATACGCCTCTATCCCGTAATACGTTTTTTAAGAATTCACACAAAGCGAGCCTCACGAATATGCAAATTAGACGCTACATATATTGCCATCAGCAACAAAGCCACCCAGAAGCAAATGATGGTTGTGAACACGCCGATTCGTTGAATTAGAATGCCTGTCAAAGCCAGGCCAATCGGGCGCATAAAGCCGGGAAACAGGCGGCAGGCGCTAACTACTCTACCTCGCAGTTCATCCGGTATCAGCTTCAGGCGATAGCTGAAGTAGGCTACATCTTCGATAGGATCAACCAGGCCGATACCAAAATCGAGCGCGCCAAGCACAAAGAGATAGGGCGCAAAAGCGTACAAAGGCCAGACCAGCGCAAAAAACCAGCGCGTTAACAAGATAGATTGCCCCACCGTTAAGCGCTGCCCAACGAAAGACGCGGCCAGCGATCCAAGTATAGCTCCTATACCTCCTGCCGCAAAGATCACGCCGATCATAAAAGCAGAGGCCCCTTGTTGTTGCGCCAGAATAATCACAATCAGGACGCTCCCCGGTAGGACAAGCGCAGTAGCTCCGCTGAGCAAGCTCATAGCCCGAATAAATGGCTGATGCCACATCCAGACAAAACCTTCGCTCACCTCTGTGCGCAATGAACGCTGGGATGCCGCCCGCTCTTTCTGAAACGGTGTGCGTATCAATAAGAGCGTAAGGATGGACGCGCCATAGGAAAGGGCGTCAGCGATAAAAGGAAGCGTCTGACCGAGCGTATAGAGGAAACCTGAGAGCGGCGGACCAAATAGCGCGGTTGTTCCCTCTACAAACTCCTCCTGCGCCATTGCAGGAGCAAGTTGCTTCTCTGTAACCACCTCTGAAATAGCAGCCGTTTTTGCAAGCTTGAATAAGACCAGCAGCGTTCCCTCGACCAAAGCGGTGAGATAAAGCTGCCAGATAGTCAAATAACCGAGAACAAAGGCGATAGGAATGCTTGCCAGACTGAGCGCGCGCCCGATATCGCACCACAGCATAACGCGCTTTCTATTCCAACGATCCACCAGCACACCTGCGAACAGGCCGAAAAATGGCGCGGGTAACGTTCGCAAAGCTGCGGCAAATCCGGCTGCGACCGGAGCGTGTGTTAGCGAGAGGACAAGCAGCGGGAAGGCGAGTTCCGAAACGGCTCCGCCAATATCGGACAGGGCCTGCCCGCTCCACAGCAATACATAATCGCGAATGCGCCAGAGAGCTGAACTCATACTTTCTGGCGCAAATAGCGATCTAAAAAGCTGGCAATCTGTGGATAGGCCACAAGCCGGTTGACGCGCTTGACCAATCCATGCCCCTCGTCCTCGAAGCGCAGATATTCGACTGGAACGTTGCGTTCTCGCAAGGCCGCCACAATCTGCTCAGCCTCTCCAACCGGAACACGCGGGTCATTCGCGCCATGCACGACAAAGAGCGGCGCGACGATATCCTGCACGTGATTGATCGGCGAAATCTCTTCCAGGAAGTCGCGGTCGCGTTCAAGGCTGCCATATTCGGACTCGCGCAGCTTGCGCCGCCAGGGACCGGTATGCTCCAGGAAGGTGACGAAGTTGGCGATGCCGACGATATCGACGGCGGCGGCCCATAGGTGCGGGTAGGTCGTAATGGCGGAAAGCACCATGAAACCGCCGTAGCTGCCCCCCATCACCGCAATACGTTCAGGTTCGGCAATACCGCTCTCTCTGAGCCAGAGGGCAGCGTGTTGCAGATCAGCTACCGAGTCCATACGCAGCCGCACATCATCCAGGCTCTGGTACTCGTAGCCATACCCTGTGCTGCCCCGCACGTTCGGCTTGAGAATGGCATAGCCCTGCGCGACAAAGTACTGCGTTACGGCATCAAAGAAAGGACGCGCCTGGCTCTCCGGCCCTCCATGCACATGAATGACAACTGGGAGATTCTTCGGCTCAACTCCTTGCGGCAAATACAGGAACGCGGGAATCTGCCTGCCATCAAAGCTGGGATAACGTATAAGGCTGGGGCGAACAAAGCTTTCGCGTGGAATGCCTCCCATTGAACTGCGCGTGGCTCGCCACAACATTTGCTCCTGCACATCCCATACCCAGATGTCGGCGGAATCATCCGGCGCATAGATGTTGATCGCAAGGCGCGTTCCCTCGTGCGACCAGGTGACATCGTAGATGACGCCCTCCGGTAATGCGGGTGTCTGCATCTTCGCGCGCGCTTCCCACCCTGCCGATACATCGTACAGTTCCAGCTTCGAGTAGCCATCCTCGTTTATCACCAGCGCCATATGCTTGCTGTCATCAGAAAGCGCAAGGTGTTCCACATCCCAGCGGTCTTCGCGCAAGTAGGTCATCTCGCCGCTTGCCAGGTCAAGCCAGGCCAGTGAGTGAAACTGCCGATGGCGATTAGAGACCAGGTATAGCCCCCGGCCATCCGCCGACCACGCGGGGAAGGCATGAATACCCTGGCCCTGAGTCATTTCAGGCGTAAGCTGTCGTACTTCGAGCGTAATGGTATCGAGCAAAAGCAACTGGATATGAATGTTAGAATGCCAGCGCGAAATCAGCACATAGCGCCCGTCTGGTGAGTAGCGAATAGGATAGTTGGTGCTGTCGTCTTGCAGCAACAGGCGCGGCTGCCCGGTCGCAAAAGCATATTCATACACATCGAAAAACCGGGGATCGCGCTCGTTGCTGGCATAGGTGAAGCGTGTGCCATCCGCTGACCAGCGTCCGGGCGAATAGATAGACTCAAACTTGTTCGTGATGGGCCTGTATGAAGCACCATCACCGCTTAACAAATACAACTGCGTCCGCTCGTTCCCTCCGATATCCGCCGCCACCAGCAGAACATTCTCGACAGGCGAATACGACGCGCTCATCACACGCTCACCGCCAAAGGTAAGCTGTTCTGGCCAAGCGGGAAATGGCGAACGCATATCTATTGGCACGCTCCAGACCTCGGCAACTCCCGTGATATCTGTCAAAAAGGTAAGCCGATTGCCTTCTGGCGAGAAGCTGGGGTCATACGCCATGCGGACGTTGAGATAGCGTTCAAATGGATATTGTGTGGGCATTTGTTTATCTCTCCTGTATTCCCCTCATACTCAACTGCACCCTCCCTCTCTGTGTATCAACCTTTAACACGCGCACCTGCACCACCTGGCCCACCGCCACGACCGAAAGGGGGTCACGCACGAAGCGATCAGCCATCTCTGAGACATGCACAAGGCCGTCTTGCTTGACGCCGATATCGACGAACGCGCCAAAATCGACCACGTTGCGCACAGTGCCCTGCAAGATCATGCCCGGCTGCAAGTCCTCCATTTTGAGAACATCATGGCGCAGGATAGGCGCGGGAAGAGCATCACGCGGATCAAGGCCGGGCTTTTCCAGGTTTTCCAGAATGTCGTTGAGAGTGGGCAGGCCAACACCGATCTTTTTCGCAATGTCGGCCCAGGCTGCTGATTCGCTATCAGAACCGACATTGTGGCTGCGACTGCCGCGTCCCAGGCTGCTTTGCAGCTTGATGAACTGCCGGAATTGCGCAATCCTTTCGGCTGGCTTGATGTGCTTGCCCCGGTCATCTTTGGCGGCGGGCAATATGTCGAGGAGCATACGCACCGCGTTATAGCTTTCCGGGTGAATGAAGGTGTTATCTAGCGGCTCAACACCATTGGCAATCTTGAGGAAGCCTGCCGCCTGCACAAAGGTAGCAGGGCCGAGGCCGGGAACCTTGTGCAACTCCTCGCGTGATTTGAACGGGCCATGCTCCTCACGATATTTCACAATGGCATTGGCAACCCGCGCATTGATGCCCGAAACATGCTTGAGCAACGCGGCAGAAGCAACATTGACCTCTACGCCCGCGAAGTTGACGCAGGACACAACCACGCGCTCGAGCATGTTTGCCAGCTCTTTCTGATCCACGTCATGCTGGTACAGGCCAACGCCAACTGCTTTGGGGTCAATCTTGACCAGTTCGGCGAGCGGGTCTTGCAGGCGACGGGCAATGGAAATTGTGCCACGCTGGGTCGCGTCGAGGGTGGGAAACTCCTGGCGAGCGGCCTCTGAAGCGGAGTAGACAGACGCTCCTGCTTCATTCACAATGACGTAGCCGATCTTGCCTTTCTGCCCGGTCTCCTGCTCTATATCGCGAATGAGCGAGGCCACCAGTTGCTCGGTTTCACGCGAGGCAGTCCCATTGCCAATCGCAATCACATCGATGTTGTAGTGCATCAGCAGGCGGCGCAATAGTTGCTGCGCCTTCTCAGACTGGTGCAGGTACATGGTGTCTGATTCGAGATATTTGCCGGTTTCATCCACCACAGCCAGTTTGCAGCCGGTACGATAGCCGGGATCGATGCCCAGCACCTTGCGTCCGCGCAGAGGTGGCTGCAACAGCAGGTTACGCAGGTTGGTGGCAAAGATATTGATGGCATGCTCCTCCGCTTTGCGAGTAAGTTCTACACGGACTTCGCGCTCCATCGCAGGGGCAAGCAGTCGCTTGTACCCATCCTCCATCGCTTCCTCTAGATGACTGGCAAAGGGCGAGCGCGGGTTGACAGGATAGTACTGCGTGATGTTGGATTGCGCCTGCTCATAAGGAAGCGTGACGCTCACCCGCAGCACCTCCTCACGTTCGGCGCGGTTGAGCGCCAGGACGCGATGCGGCACCAGTCTGGTTACGCTCTCATTGAAAGTGTAGTAGAGTTGATAGACGCCGTTGGGGTCTTTCTGAGCCAGTGTTTCGGGGTCGGCAACTTTTGCGCTCACCGTAGAGTGCTTGAAGAAAGCAGTACGCATACTGCCGCGCACGTTCGCGTCCTCAGAGATCACCTCGGCGACAATATCTCGCGCGCCCGCATAGGCTTCCAGACTGATATCGACGCCTTTTTCTGCGTCCAGAAAGGGACGGGCCTGCTCCTCTAGAATGGCCTCGCTATCCCCTTTTAATTCAAGCTGCTGCAAAATAAGATCGGCCAGGGGAGCAAGGCCTTTTTCACGGGCAACACTGGCGCGTGTCTTACGTTTGGGCCGATAAGGCAAATAGAGGTCTTCCACTTCCTGCAACGTGGTCGCGGCAGCAATCGCATCAGCTAGTTCGGGCGTAAGTTTGCCCTGTGCTTCGATGAGCCGCGTCACGTCGGCCTTGCGCTCGTGCAGGGCGCGCAGGGCCGCCGACCGATCAGCAATGGCCTGTATCTGCACTTCGTCCAGGCTGCCCGTGACTTCTTTACGGTAGCGCGCAATAAAAGGTATTGTATTGCCTTCATCAAGTAGCGCAATGGTACGGGCAATCTGGCCGCTATCCAGGCTCAGTTCGCTACTTAAGGTCCTGGCAAGTTCTGAAATGGGAAGTGTATCTTTTGCAGAAGAATCTGTGAGGGTGGTATCTGTCAACGCTGTTGCCTACCTTTTCTCCGTTGGTATGAAATGGCATCGCCACAACTGATAGTATCATAATAGGTCAAGCATTGCAGCAGAAAAAAAGCATTAAGGTACAGCTTATCTACTCTCTGCTAAGGGATTAGAGTCTGCCCATGATAACATGGGCGAGCAACTGCTCCGGGCCGGACACAACCAGCTTACTGCAAAAAAGGATTCGCACATAGTCTAGCTCCAGCACGTCGGATTTGCGCCCAAGGCGAGGAGAATAGTAAATATGCACGTCGTCCTGTACAAACATAGCATACCGGTTCAACTTGTCGGGTTCTGGTGCGCGTGCATCGACCGATACATCAAAAAATGTCCCGCTTCAACAACGCACAGGATGCAGTGTCACCGTCAGAATAGTGCTGCCGGACTGCTTGAGATATGCTTTGAGCTTGTCTGAAAGAATTGCGCGCATGAGCAGGGTTCTCCCAATAAACGCTGTCTTCTCAGCTTCGCGTGCGTTGTTTGAATCTGGCTTTGCCGAGTATGCCCCCGATCCAGCCAACCAGCATCGCGCAGAGTAAGCCACCAATCAGATACACAACCAGCCCGGAGTTTGCGGCCTGCTGAGTGGTCGCCGGATGAATCGGAAACGCGGGCGCAACCAGACGCCAGGCGCGGGCGAATTCAATATTCAAGTTCAAATTTTGATGCTGTAAGCGAGCGGCATTCGCATCAAGCTGAATACGTTGGACAAGCAGCACAAACAGGGCGACAAACAGGGCCAACCAGAATGTCACAGTGCTGCTAATGCCCGCCCAGAAACCAGCCCAGGCTCCGCGAAACGAACTACCACCATGATGAGCGCTGATGTAGCCAGCCACAAGGTAGAAAAACAACCCTTCAACGATGGCAATATAGAAATAGCTCTCTTTTTTCAATGCCACAATAATAAGTGCGGATAGCACCCCCTGAATCAATCCCCACAGACAACCCTGGTTAAATGGACTCGGCAACGAACGATACACGACCGCAGGTTGAACGGGTCTCGTCTGGCGAGGTTGGGCCGGAGCCTGCGAATATGCCGGATGATATGGATAGCTGGCAGCGCGTGGAACGCCCCCCGGTGGGACAGGAGTGCGGCGAGCATTCTTCCCATTGCCAGGGATGGGATACACAGGTTGCGGTGCGGTAAAACGCTGACCTGTATAGGCAGGAGGATAAGCAGGCGATGACGTATACTGCGGGATGGTTGACCTGGGAGGCGCAGCTATCGTAGACGCGCTGGCAGCAGGCAGGCCCGTATTGGCAATCGTCGAATCCGTGTAGATCGCAAAGGAGGGCTGCTGTAAGGCTCTGGCAAACTCGTGCATGCTCTCAAAGCGTTGATCGGCATTGACGGCCATCGCTTTCAGAATCGCCTGCTCGACATGTGGAGAGACCATCGGATTAAGCAGGTGCGGCGGAATAAGGTCATCGCGCGAGGCTCGCGCAACCGCAAGCGGCGGCACTTTCTGCGTCAACAGGAAATACATGGTGGCCGCCATCGAATAGATATCCGACTGCGGGCTGGTTCTCCCCGTATATTGCTCGATGGGACTGAAGCCCTCGGTTACTGCCCGCACCAGCGTCTGTGTATCCCTATTGGGATCATACAATTTGGTGATGCCAAAATCGACCAGCACTGCCTTCTCGTCCGGTGTCAAAATAATATTTCCAGGCTTGATATCGCGATGGATCACAGCAGGATTGCGGCTATGCAGTTCTTGTAACACCTGAATAACGGGCAGCAACCATTTCAACACCTGTTGCTCACTGCATGGACTGTTTCGTTGACGCATCAATTCAAGCAGGTTCTGTCCCTCGATAAGTTGCATCACAAGGTAAAAACGCCCGTGTTCCTCGAAGGCATCGTAGACCTGGGGTAAATTATCGCTCTTGATGGTAAACAACACGGCAGCCTCGGTAAGCGCCTGCCGGCGAGCAGCAGGAGTCACATCGTAGGTTTCTTTGATGGCGCATGGTCGATTGCCCTCGCTGGTATCGGTGCCGCGATAGACTGCGCCAAAGCCGCCTGTGTTAATTAACGCGCCAATAATATAATGACCGCCAACCACTGTTCCCGGCGCAAGTGTCAAAACATTCGTCATGCTCCGTGTCCTCATTAAGGTGCTTTTCTCATAATTTCTTCTCACATACATATAGAACGCACATTTATATGTACGATACAAGCAATGTGCGGTTACATATCCGCCAGTTCTATGACTTTCGGGAAAGACCTGTTGCCAGGGAGAGAATTTGCCGAAAAGATAGGAAGAGAGAAAATATTCTCGTGAGAACAGACGACAGCGCTTGCAGGAGTGTGATAAAATGACACCGTGTGTAGCTGATCTATGATGCATTCTGCTTTGGGCAACGCGGGAATACTCATCCCCGTTCCTCTGGGCTGAAGAGCGAGGTAGAAGAGAGCAAGCCTTTGGAACAAGAAGTTATGTTTGAAGCCGAAAAACCAGCCGAGCCAGAACGCGAAGCCATTCAGGAGTCAGACTTGAATAGCCTGGCGCAAAGTGACAGTTTGCGCCTCTACCTCCGCGAAATTTCACGTATACCGCTTCTCACACCAAGCCGTGAAGCCTATCTTGCCGAACGCGCCGAGCAGGGAGACAAAATCGCGCGCAATCAACTGATCGAGGCCAATTTGCGCCTGGTTGTCAGTATCGCGAAAAAGTATGTAGGACAGGGTCTCTCACTTGAAGACTTGATCGGTGAAGGCAACATCGGCTTAATCCGCGCCGTAACCAAGTTTGACTATAAGAAGGGTTTCCGTTTCTCGACCTACGCCACCTGGTGGATCAAACAGGCCATTACCCGCGCTATTCTCGAAGGAACACGTGTGGTACGTCTGCCGGTCTATATCATGGAGGAGGTCATGCGCGTAAAGCGCATGACGCGCCAACTCTACCAGGAACTGGGCCGGGAGCCAACTCCCGAGAATATCGGCGAGCGGCTGGGTATGCCAGCGGAACGTGTCAGCGAATTATTGATCTGGGCTGAAAAGGTCTTCTCCCTGGATGCGCCTCTCTCTGAAGAAGAGGAAAACACGCTTGGCGATATCATCGAAGATATGCGCGAGCGCGGCCCGGTGGAGGTGACAGATCAACGGTTGTTGCGTGAAGAAATTCGGAAGGTCCTCAATCAACTCACATTGCGCGAGCGACAGGTCATCGAGCTACGTTTCGGTCTGGTGGATGACCACGACCATACGCTCGAGGAAGTGGGCAAAAAGCTCAAGGTGACACGCGAGCGCGTGCGGCAGATTGAGGAGCGTGCAATTCGCAAACTACGCCATCCACAGGCGAGTCGTATTCTCAAGGATTATCTTGACTAAATTTATGAGCGGTGTCACTGGAGGACACCGCTCATTCTCCTTTTCATATCAGGCAATCTCATACTCGCTTTCACATACCGCTAAGGCATGTTTGTGATGCCATGAACCAGTTAGTACTAATGGACCATATAAAGGAGAGAAAATCTTTCTGTTCAGATAAACTATATCCATAGTATTATTACGTTTACTTAAGTTAGATAGAGGGTACTGTGTTTCCATCGCAACAGATGAAAGGAGCAGAAGCTTCCTGCTCGCGATGTTGCCTTCGTGCCGGAAAGCATAGGGAACGGGCATTCCCTGAGAAAATGTCCCCCGAGAGACAAGAAGTACAAGGAGGTGGGTGCTTCCTGCCAATCCCGAGTAAAGGGAGAGGACTCTCCGCACCAGCAAACTGATGAACGAACTTGCAGGACAGAGCCTGGGTGGCTATTTGTTGGAAGAGGAAATAGGGCGCGGTTCTATGGGGATGGTCTACCGAGGGAAACAGGTTGCGCTTGGAAGAGAGGTAGCAATCAAGGTGCTGCCGCGTTCCCTTGCCAGGGATGCTTCCTATGTGGCCCGTTTCATTCGTGAAGCCCAGATTATCGCGGGGCTAAATCATCCAAATATCGTGCAAATTTACGATGCAGGCCAGCAGGGTTCAGTGCTGTATTTTGTCATGGAGTACGTCCAGGGGCCAACGATTGGCAGCCTGCTACAAATCGATACGACGATGCCGCAGCACCTGGCCGCCGAATATGCCGCTCAGATAGCCGACGCGCTCGATTCTGCCTATAGAGAACGCCATGTCATTCACCGCGACATCAAGCCAGAAAATTTGATGCTGGATCGCTGGGGTAAAATCAAGGTGATGGATTTTGGCCTGGCGCGCGCCCCTGGACACCAGCAAATCACCGTGGCTAAAACGCTTGTCGGCAGCATTTACTATGCCTCTCCTGAGCAAATATGGGGCCAACCGCTTGACAATCGCAGCGATATTTATGCCCTCGGCGTTGTACTGTATGAAATGGTAACCGGGCACCGTCCTTTTACAGGCCGTACCCTGCCTGAACTCACCTCGGCCATCGTCAGTGGTCCTCTGCGCCCGCCACGCTCGCTCAATCCTGAGATTGCGCCAGAACTGGAACAGATCATTCTCAAGGCAATGGTGCGCAACCGCGAGGAACGCTATCCCTCAGCCGCGCAAATGTCGCGGGAGTTACGCGCACTTCACTTTCACCCCGATAGTTCTGCCGTCACTCCTCGCGAGGCAGCCCCTGGCACACGCAAGCCTGTCCAGCGCGAGGCCGTTGTCATTCGTCCACCCAAACGCCCACAGCCGCAGCGCCCGCGCTACCGGCAAGTGGAAGCGGTTTCACCCGTCAAGGAAGCGCAACCACAGCAAGAGCAAGACCAGGAGGCCAGCGTTCCTCGCGATCGGTCGGTTTTCACCGATGAAATACCGACCAGTCCGCTCCCACCACCACCACAAACGCAACAGGATAAGGCAAACGCGGAACAGAGCGAGGCGAAACGCCCCTTCTGGAAGCGCCTATTCAAATCAAGCTGAGGCTCTTGCACAGAATGCTTAGGCGTACTATTATAGTGGAGAGTGAAAATATACAGGCCGTTATTGGGGAGACTGTACAAGTTCCATGGATTCATCGCAACTTTCGTTTGGGGTAGCATTTCTGGCAGGACTGGCATCGTTTCTCTCGCCCTGCGTCTTGCCCCTGGTGCCTATTTACCTGGCACAACTGGTGGGACAAAGCGTTTACCAGGCATCAGGGCAACAGCAAGGAACGCTGGTGCGCGTGAATACATTCGTTCATGCCGCCATATTTGTTTTCGGCTTTACCCTGGCTTTTATTTCTTTAGGAGCAACGGCCAGCACGCTCGGCGGTTTTCTCAAGGCGCATCAATTTCTGCTGCGCCAGGTCGGGGGCATTCTGCTCGTACTCATCGGCCTTCATCTGATCGGCGTATTACGAGTGCCATTCCTTTACTGGCAAAAACGTTTTGAATTTCATCCCAATCGACCGAGCTATACGGCTTCCTTTGTAATAGGGCTGATCTTCGCGATTGGCTGGACGCCCTGCATCGGATTGATCCTGGGGCCGATTCTGGTGCTGGCCTCGAACGCGGGAACGCTGCAACAGGGCGTACTCCTGCTGCTGGCGTATTCGCTGGGGCTTGGTATCCCTTTCTTGCTCCTCGGCCTCGGACTCGACCGGATGAGCAAATTGCTCAAATGGCTCAAGCCGCACGCGGGAAAAATTGAAATTGGCACAGGCATCATCATGATTCTGGTCGGCATCATGATCTACTTTAACCTGCTGCTCTACCTGAACCGCTTTTTTAACGTCGGGGTCAACGTTTAGCGTCATACTCATCGAGTGGCTTAGATGGATCGATAGTGGTATCTGCGCGCAGTTGCCCACCCATTCGTTTAATCCTGGGGGAGTACGCCTGCCGCTTTGCGCCCGGAATACAGGTATCTATCTTGGCTTTCTGCACGCCAGCAAACGAGGGCGCGCACAGCATCTGCCTCCATGCCCAATACTCATATTGCTCGTGGGAAGCGTCATTGCAATGGGTATCGATGGCCGCAATGCGTTTCTCTACGAACTTGGTTTGCCACCTCTCTACCAAGCACAAAATGTGCTGCGGATGGTTACAGGGCTGATGACAGGACTGACAATGGCGATGGTGGTCTTGCCGTTACTTAACCAGTAAATCTGGCGTGAATATAGTGAAGAGCGAAGCATCCCTTCCTGGCAAGCCTTGCCATTGTACCTGCTGGTGGGATGCGTCGGCTTTGGAGCAGTCGTCTCACAGAATGGCTTGCTGCTCTATCCCATCGCGTTTGCCAGTAGCGCTGGATTGCTCCTGGCAGTGAGCAGCATCAATTTGATTATCGTAATTGCGCTTGCGCGAAAAGAACAGGGCTTCGAGCGCTATCGCGAGCTACTTCCGTTTTTCAGCCTTGCCCTGTTCCTGGCAATCGGACAATTGGCCTTACTAGCAACGCTCAAATTACAGATATTGCACGTGGCGGGCCTGTAAACACGAAGCGGGAAATTTGCTAGCAATCCTCAATCTCGGCTCGAAACTGTTGCTCTAGCTCGGGATCGATCTGCATCGGTTCACCAAAGGGCTGGCGCGCAAGGCGTAGCACAGCTTCACGCAAATGCGCAGGCGCTTTTTCAATTGCGCAGCGCTCATGTATCAGCCGCTTGAGTTTCATATCAAAATGAAAGCGGCATTCACAATTTGGGCAGCTATCGAGGTGTTGCTGTACAATGGCCACCTCTTCGACGCTCAATTCCCGGTCAATATAGAGGTGAAGCCGAGCAACTGTTTCTATACAATCCATACACTCATCCATAAACGCACTCTGACTCCTGCTTCCAGGGGCTAACATCGCCATTATTCTCAAGTTCTGTATATTCTAACATAATCGAAGGGGTCTTTCATTCCCTGACTATGTGCGTTATACTTCAAGGTAAGGGGTTGGGCAACCACCCTGTATAATAGAGGAGTTAAAATGTTCGAGGAAGTCAAACCAGCCAGCAACGAATCCCAGGCCAAAGGAACGACACCATCACAGCAAGAACCCGTTCAAGAAGATTTTACCGCAGGCGTGCTTGCGCAACTGGATAGCCTGTATCGCACAGCGTTACGCCTGACACATAACCAGCAAGAGGCCGAAGACCTGGTGCAGGAAACAATGCTCAAGGCCTTTCGTTTCGCGAATACTTATCACCCCGGAACAAACCTGCGGGCCTGGTTGTTCCGCATTTTAAATACATCGGCGATCAACCGTTTTCGCAGACAGGCGACGCATCCCACTCCGGTTGCCTTGCCCGAAGGCGAGGATTTTTACCTGTATAACCACATTCGCGATTTGAGTGGGCAAGAGCTAAGCGCGGCTGCGGAAGACGAAGTATTGAGCAAGTACCTGGACGAGGATGTATATAGAGCGCTGAATAATTTACCCATCAATTTCCGCATGCCGGTGATCCTGGCGGATATCGAGGGAATGTCCTATAAAGAGATTGCCGAGGCATTGCAGATTCCTATTGGAACCGTGATGAGCCGCATTTCCCGCGCGCGCCGCCAGTTGCAACAATCGCTCTGGGAATACGCGCGCGAAAAAGGCTACGTCACTGCGCCAGCACCCGGGAAGGCTGATAAAGCTTGAGTGAGAAAGCAAAGGTGCTTCCCTCACCTCGCCTGCCCGTACTTTCTATCCAGATGTGCCCGCCCATCGCGTCCACCAGTTGCTTGCAGATATACAGCCCCAGGCCTGCACCGCGCACCGGGCTATTCATGTCCCGTTCCAGGCGCATAAAACGTTCAAATAGCCGCTGCTGATCCGTTTGCGTAATACCCGCGCCAAAATCGCGCACCCGTATCGTCACATTCTCGTCCTGCTGCTCTGCTATGATCAGAATAGGAGAACCGGGCGGCGAATACTTAAAGGCGTTACTCACCAGATTCAGCAGAATCTGCCGCAGTCGCAGATCATCCGCGAAAAGCATGACTTCCTGCGGAATGTTCAGTTCTATCGTCCGGCTTTCGCGCCGCGCCATTCCTTCCACAATCTCAACCACGCGTTGCACCGTTCCTGTAAGTGAGGTTGGCTCGAGCCGCACCTGTTCGGCATCGATCTGCACGCGGCTGGCATCCATGATATTGTTGACCATCAGCACCAGTTCATCGCAGCCACGCTGTGCCTGCGCAATAAACCTGGCCCGCTCCTCCACGGACAGCTTGCCGTTGTATTGCTCCAATAGCTCGATATACCCCTGCACAGCCGTCAAGGGAGTGCGCAATTCATGGGAGGCCGTCATGATAAACTGATCCTTGAGCCGATCCAGTTCCTTCTGCCGTTCGTAAGCGGCTCGTAGTTCGATGGTGATCTGCGCGTTTTCCATTGCCGCCGCGCACTGGGCAGCATACAAACTCAGAACGCGCTTTTCCCCTTGAGAAAAGTAATGCGGACGTAAATAGGTGAACACAAGTACACCAAAACAACGTGTGCCTTTCAGGAGCGGCAGCCAGGCCACTGTATAGCTGGGGACTTCCGGCAAAAGGGCAGGCGGATGAACCGCGACTTCATTCTCAGATCGAGGAGCTGCTCCCACATAAAACCAGTTTGTCCATGCTTCCGTTTGAGGGACCGACAGGCTGTCCAGCGTTAAAAAGTATGGCCCTTTTCCCAGGTGAACCACTCGCCGTAAGCTTTGACTCTCATCGTCAAGCAGCCACATCTCTACCCCCGCCCTGACGGCTTCGACAGCTACTTCGGCATAAGCAACAGCCACATCTTCCACACTGTCGTAGGCCCTCTCCAACCTGGCGCTCGCGCTAAACAGCGTATCCAGAATAGCAACATGGCGGCTCGCCTGCTGATAAAGTCGCGCAGTTTCCAGTACCGGCGAAAAGCGGGAAAGAATCATATCAATAACTTCAAAATCAGGTCCCGCATACGATTGGTGATCGCCACGCTCACCCAGCACCAGCAAGCCAATGGTTTTACCTGGGCCATATACAGGCACAATCAGCGCATCATTTGGAACTGCCGGAGACGTAAGCAAATAACGCTCAAGTCCTCTCGGTACCGCATCTCTGCCACGCGCAACCTCACTTAAAAATAATGGACGCCTGGCAACTTTCAACATTTCCAATAAGACGTTGGCACCTTCTAACCAATCAATATCCCTATCAAGCAATGCCGTCTCTCGCTGCTCTTCTTGCCTATCCAGCGAACGAACAATTTGAGCCAAACGCTCTACGAGTTGGTGACGAGGAAGATCACCAGGGTTGTCAGCCTCAATTGCCGGAGTGAGAATATACTGCCCACTCTCATCATCCAGCACATACAGGCATACTTCTTCCGTCTCAAAAGCGTTTGTCACAGTAAGCATGAGCAACTTCGCGGCATCGCTTAAATCAAACGTCTCCCGCGCCAGCAGGTCTGGCCTATCGATCATGCGCCGATAGTGAAGCATCTCCTTAAAAAAGAGACGATCAATAATGACGTGCGCCTGCCACCAGACAAATGGAACCAGCACAACAAGAACGGCAGCGATAAAAATAAGCTGTAATGTATGATTGTTCGGGAAAAGCTGACTGCTGAAGATAACTACGAGATAACCAAGAACAAGCAAGCTCATTGCTCCCGCGATCCATGCAATAGCGCGTCGAACATAGGAGTCGAAAACAAGTATCTGATAGCGTAGAATTGAGTAACCAAGAGCTATCCCCAACAGGATTACCGGAGCGGTACTGATCTGGCTATCAAGGCTATATCGCTGAGGCAAACCCAACAACAATGGGAGCAGTGTTAACAAAAGAAAAGGCGCAAAAGCGAGTACCACACCTATAACGAAAAGGCGGAAATTTTGGCGTTCACGTGTGGTGGATCGGCGATAAGAAATAATTATGGTAACAATAATACTTGCAAGTGCGAGGAAGAAGTAAATGAAATTGATAAAATTTGATGCCGCTGATATAGACCGGGGAAGAATATAATAAAAAATATTACTCAGCATACCTAAGAAACAGAGCAATGCTAATCCAACCAGGTAAGTGCGGAAAAATATTTCTATAAAACGTTTCTTCCTTACGGTCGTGCTTTTATCCTGGAAAGCAGTGGAAAAAAGGTCATTTGGAAAAAGCAATACTAATATGAGAAAAAAATATGGTGATGCTCCACTACTCACATCACCTATTATTGAAAGTATGGGATCATTTGAGGCCGCTCCCGTTTGAGTAGCGAATGACACCATCAAAGTAAATGAATAACAGAAGAGTAGAGATGCTACTAGACGATCACGGGCATATAGTAAGACTAGTGAACCCACAGCAAGAAACACTAATGCGACAAAAGCGGCAAAACCGAAATCCATTTCTGGAGCAAGAAGCCTGTTAGAGGGTATTGCAAAGAAGCGTTGACCATTCAAAATTAATAAAAAGAAACAGATTGTAAGAGCAAAAAGAATAATAAACCAGCGCCTGGACCTTGCTCGTATACTATTAATAAAATACTTCACTGATACCCCTCCATACACTCTACCGCGTTATGAAAACCATCTTTTAGAAGAGGCTAATCGAAGCCTAAAAGCAATCGAAAGGCGGGAGTAATTGGTCTTCGTGCTTCGATATGTTGCAAACATTCACGAGCGCGTTCGCGGTAGAGTAAAGACATGCCCCACGTCGTTATGATACCTTCGTGAAGAGCTTGCTGATAATCCTCGTTTTCCTTATCGGCAGCTTTTGTCCTGCTCTGAAGCCCCTGTACATGTTTTGCAGCGATTACTACAGGCAGCGTCTTTTTATGCCGTAGGAGGTCTGTCTTTACACTTCTGGAAGTTTCTTCAAGAACAGAGCCAGTGTGTAGTAGATAATACAAGTCATGCGCATCATTGTCAAGTTGATGAGCTATACCAAGCAATTCACCCAAGGATGAAAACTCTTCGATTTCCTCATCAACTGCTCCTGCGCAAATTGCCCCCAACTTACTGGCCAGCCCCATAATTGCTCCCGCTTTATCCCGGGCAATTGCAATACATTCTTCCTGCGTTAAATCTTCAGCCAAACGCTTTTCAGCCAGCAAATCACGATGTTGTCCACTCGTAGCTCTCAGAGTTAACGATTGAAGCACATCTAGCAGGTGTACAATCAGATCAGGAGCAATATCATGTTGCATCAAAGAAAGTATGGCTTTTTGCGCCAATGTTAAGAGCGCAGTCGCTACATTTAGTGTTCGAGCTGATCCTAGAGATAGGACAACGGGAGTTTGATCCTCATCTTCAATGTCATCTAACAAATCCAAAGCGCACACAAAACATTCTACGGCAACAGCCACGCTACTTGCATAGAAAGGATCAATCTCTGGAGCAATGCATTGAGCAGTCAGCATCGTCAGCAACGCCCAGACGCCGGAAGGAAGTTCAGTAACAGAAGAAGAAAGTAGCTTGCCTTTGCTCTGTAAGGCAAAAGTGACATCAGCTTTTAATTCAGGGAACAAAACTTCCAAAAGAAAATGAAGCCGCTCTACAAGGAGTTCTTGTAAGGCGGCGATTATCTCATTGGTAGATTGTGCATCATCATTCATCGTCGAAGATATTGCACCTGTTCAGTATCAGCAATGAGTCCACCAGCACAGAGACGGTTCCAAAGGCTGGTCACTAACTGTCAAAATGGGGATGAGCCGGGAGGCTACTTTAGTTAAGCGGGGAGAAAGACCCTCACGCTTCAATACGCTTTCCGGGTTGCTCGCCAGTTCTTTTCGCAGTGCTTCATCTGTAGATACACGGTGTACGAATTCTTGAAGCTGCTGCTCTTCCATGAGGGGAATTCCTTTCTGTGTTCTGAAAAAGAAAATACGGAAAGTATAACTGTGTACAAGCGGCTTAAAGCCAGATAACCTGCCAGACCTACAAAAAGCGCTAAAAGGTCGATCATTGAGCTTACAGCAGCATTGCTGTGTAAGAAACATTATACAAGACAGACAAGAAAAATGCAAGTGTTTAGAGAAAAAGAATTTTCAGGTAGAAGGGAGAAAACGATGGATAGAAATGGATGAGGAGAAAGGATTAAAAAAGGAAAGGGAAGGCTTTTGTGTGGGAACGCTAGAAAAGGCCTTCCCACACAAAACATAAGTTTAGTTGCCGCCAGCCGCACCTTCAACGGAGACGTCTTCACCAACACTGCGCTCGATGGCTTCAAGTTCAGTCTCGGAGCCTTGAACGACCGGGCCTTTGAACCATTTGCGCGCGCTCGCCAGCCACCAGAGGGTGATAATCAAAATGGTGCCGATAACCACTACAGGCGTATAGTTGAAGTTATTGACGTTGATGGGATATGCGGCGGGCAACATGAACAGGATGGAGATGAAGACCACCCAGATTACTGCTATCACACCGATTGGCTTACTCCACGCTCCCAGGTGCCAGGGACCGGGTCGGAACTCTCGCGTCCTCAAGCGAAGGAAAATGGGCAGCACATAGGCAATGTAGAGGCCAATGGTAGCAATCGAGGTGACGGCCACGTAAGCCGTGTAGTTGAAGACCGTCGGAACAGCCAGAATAAACGCCGCCACCGCCGACAGGATGATCGCGTTTCGGGGCGTGCGCCCGCGATCCAGGCTATGCCAGACGTTATGGAACGGCACCGCGCCATCACGCGAGAAGGCATAGATCATGCGCGAATTCGAGGTGATCGAGGACATACCACAGAAGAACTGAGCGCCGACGATGACAAAGAACAGGATCGTGCCGATAGCATACCCGAGGCGGCTCTCGATGATGTACAAAACGGGATTTACATAGCCACCAGCAGCGGCAAGATCAGGTGTCGCGGCCATCAAGCCCATGAGCAGGGCATAACCGGCAATCGCAGAGACGACCACCGACATCACCACACCCCAGGGAGCGCGCGTTTCCGCGCCAATCGTCTCCTCGGTCATGTGAGCCGAAGCATCATAGCCCGTATACGTATATTGCGCGAGCAGCAGGCCAAGCAAAAACGCATACCAGATGGGGAAACCGGTCGCATTGAAAGCCTGGTCGATACTGAAAAGGGTTCCGGCAGAATTCAATGGATGAGCATGGGCTACGGCAGTTGCGCAGCATACTCCACCGACAGGAGCATTGTACTGCAGGCCAAGAAGAGTAGCAACTACCACCCCTCCGGCAATCAGGATCACACCCACAATATGCCAGCCTACACTGAGATCATTCAAGAAAGCAACGATGCGCACACCGAAAATATTGAGCAGCGCGTGCAAAGCGAGAATAACAGCGTACAGTCCGAGGGTAAACCATTGCGTTGCCGGGTCCGCGAAGCCAGGAACGGCAGGAATGCCCGGGAACCAGGCATGGAGCAAAACATCCAGAGAAACTGCCGCCCCATAATCAATACCGGCTGTAACAGCAACCTGGCCGATAAGATTAAACCAACCGGTATACCAGCCCCAGACAGGACTGCCGAGTTTCGAGGCCCAGTAATAGAGGCCACCAGCCGTTGGAAAGGCCGAAGCGAGTTCTGCCATGCCGAGCGCGACAATCACGACAAATACAGTGACTAGCGGCCAACCAATCGACGCCGCCGAAAAACCGGATGTCGTTGGAATAAGGTAAAAGAGCGTGACGCAGCCGCTAAGAATGGAAATAATGGTGAACGAGATCGCGAAATTGGAAAACCCACCCATTGCGCGGAAAAGCTCTTGAGCATAGCCGAGACCATGCAGGCGCTTAATATCATGCGCGATGAGTTCTTCTTTAGATTGGCGTTTTGTTGAAGCCAAGGGACACCTCCCATAATGAATTGATACGATGCAACTGGGTAGGGTACAATGAACACGTCATTTCGCGTTAAAGGCCAGGCGTTTGTAGTATCTATCCCTCCCTTCAAAAATGATTTGCTTCTATTGATGCCTATATTACCACAAGCATATATCCTGTGTAATGGTACTATTGTCCACAAAGCTCAGCTTCCTGTCAGGCCTTTTTCCTGGTAATTCAGAGTGAGAAGATTGACGAAATAAGACATTATCGGTACAATCGATAGGAACTCTGGCAAGCTTCTTGCTCATCCAGAGATAAAGGAGTTTTCTTTCATGCGAGATAGTCTGGAACATTACGAACAAGATACTGAAAAAGATTTTCTGCTTCTCCCTCCCGAGCCAGACCGGTTGGATGTGCTTACCAGCACACTACCAGTCGTTGAGGAGGGAGAACGCGTCTGGATAAATACGGATTCACTCGATAAAGTTGTAACCCTGCTCAATACAGCGGGACACTCACAAGGACAACCATCCAGCATGCCAACATGGTACGAACGCTATCATTTCAACGATGGCAGCGAGCGTACCGTCAACTGGGTGCTGCTGCTGGACGCGCTGAACTTTTGTTTCTGGGCCGAAAAGGGTCAACCGCGCTGGCAGATCGAATATAAAGGCGAGCTATTGAATGGCTACTGGGCGGAAGCGGCGGCTCTTACCCGCGCTGTTGAAGAGGGCATTCCGCTCTGGGACGCTCATTACCTCAGTACCATGAGCAAAGCTGACCTGGAACATATCTTTCGCGGCGTTTCTCCGAACAATAAGGATACCCCGGTCACCATTCCACTGTTTGAACAGCGCCTGGAGAATGCGCGCGAGGTTGGACGTGTCCTTCTGGAAGCATACGATGGTCAATTTATCCATGCCATTGAGGAAGCGAATGGAAGCGCAGTAACGCTGGCGCTGCTACTGGCAGAGCGTTTCTCATCATTTAATGACACCGCAATATATAGGAATAGAACAGTTCGCTTCTACAAGCGAGCGCAAATTTGCGTAGCTGATCTCTACGGCGCATTTGCCGGAGAGCATTGGGGGGCATTTTCCGACCTGGATTCACTGACCATCTTCGCGGATTACAAGCTGCCTCAGATTTTGCGTCATTTCGGCGTCCTGGAATATCATCCAACGCTGGCAAATCGTGTTGATAGACAGGAATTGATCCCGGCAGGCAGCGAAGAGGAAGTGGAGATTCGCGCGGCAACCGTCTGGGCCTGCGAAATGCTGCGGCAAAAGCTGGCGGAAGAAAGAGACCTGCATCTGACAGCCGCCGAGATCGACCAGCGCTTATGGCATCTCAGCCAGGATATTCCCGATATGCGGCCCTATCATCGCACCCGAACCATCTTTTACTAGATTAGGAAAGTCATGCAATTACAAGCGCTAATTTCTGCCCTGGAAAATAGCCCTATAAACTGGCTCGGTGTGGCTGACAAAGAAGCCATTGCCTCTCTCGACATCACTTCCCTGGCATACGACTCGCGAACTGTTTCTCCAGGTTCGCTTTTCATTGCCGTACCAGGAACGCATACGGATGGGCGCGCTTATATACAAGATGCTGCATTCCGAGGAGCGGTTGCCGCACTGGGACCAGAGCTTACAGCCCTACAGCAGGCAGACCTCACCATTCCTTATATTGTTGTGCCGAACGTGCGTGTAGCCCTTGCAAACCTCGCCTGCGCTTTTTATGGCTATCCGGCGCAGCGCCTCTGTACTATTGGCGTGACCGGAACAGACGGCAAGACAACGACCAGCAATCTGATTCACCAGTTATTCAGCGCCGCCGGAAAACACACCGGCCTGATGACTACTGCTAACTTTAAGATTGACACACATGAATGGAAGAACAACACCCGCCAGAGTACGCTCGAAGCGCTCGAAATACAGCAGATGCTGCGGCGCATGCTGGGCGAAAGGGTGACACATGCCGTAATTGAGGCTACCTCTCACGGGCTGGAGCTTGGCCGGGTACATGGCTGCGCCTTCGATATCGGAGTGGTGACAAATATCACTCACGAACACCTGGATTTTCACGGCACGCTCGAAAACTACCGCCGGGCCAAAGCTCGTTTGTTTGAAATGCTCGATCCCGAGCGAGACAAAGGACTGGGTATAAAGCCTGTCGCCATCCTCAATCGAGACGATGTTTCCTATGAAATTCTCCAGCCCTATTGCCGGGTTCCCATCCTTGACTATGGCATCGACACGCCAGCGCAAATACGGGCGGTAGACCTGCAATTAGAAGCTGACCGCACCCGCTTCCGCGTTATTCTGCCAGATAACGAGATCAAGGTTGAAACACAACTGGTCGGTCGCTTTAATGTGAGTAATTGCCTGGCAGCTATCGCTACTGCTTACAGCCAGGGGATAGCCCTGGATACGATTGTGCGCGGGTTAGCGGAAGTGCGGGGAGTCACCGGACGCATGGAGCGCGTGGACGAGGGGCAGGACTTCACGGTCATCGTCGATTACGCGCATACGCCCGACAGCTTACAAAAAGTACTAGCTATTTTGCGCCCTCTGACGGCAGGCAAATTGATGGTTGTCTTTGGCTCAGCAGGCGAACGCGACATACAAAAACGTCCTATTATGGGCCGCATCGCCGCTCAGATGACCGATTTTTTCGTTATTACAGATGAAGACCCTCGCGAAGAGGATCGCGAGCAGATTCTACGAGACATAGCCAGCGGAGCTGAAGCCATCGGCAAGCGCGAAGGGTATGATTTCCTGTGCATTCCTGACCGCATGCAGGCAATCGCCACCGCTTTTGCGCATGCGAAAACCGGAGATACTATTTTGCTTGCCGGAAAAGGGCATGAACAAAGTATAATAATTGGAAGGGAAAAAATTCCCTGGGATGACCGGGAGGCAGCACGAACACAACTACGTTTGCGCGCCATCTCACGGTAATTGCTCTTTTACTACCTATTAATTAATCATGTGACGGTTCAGAATTATATAACGTTTTCTACTTGGAAGCACTTTTGGGAGTTACTATGGTTCCAATCTGGTTTCTCTTTACCTTTATCACTTGCGGGTTACTGAGCCTGATTTTTTGCTGGCTGGCAAAAACGCTCTTCCCCAAATTTCGCAGCGGTGAGTTCAAGCCAGGGCCTCACCGTTCTGACCTGCCCGCGAGTGGTCGAGAGATCAAAACCATCGAACTCCCCCTGGTTGGCGGCCTGGCAATGACTCCGGCCATCATTATAGCGGGCATTGGCGCGGGCTTCCTCTTCAGTCTGAACGCCCAGCAATGGACTCTGCTCCTGATCGGCCTGGGAGCGACGGCCGGTTTTATGATGGTTGGCTATATCGACGACTGGTACAAGGTTCATAGCAACGAGGGACTCTCAGAAAAAGCCAAATTCGCGGGTGTTTTGCTCATCTCAATGACCGCCGCCTTCCTCTATTACTGGTTCTGGAGCAGTGGTAAAGAGCCGTACTCAATTTATAAAGATATAATTGGGCCGCTTTTTACGCATGTGCCTTTCTCCTGGCTCATCTTCCTGATGCTCTTAACCGGCGTAATCGGCAGCGTTACCTCGCTTTCGGTCGATTTCAGCGATGGACTGGATGGGCTGGCGGGTGGATTAGTCTTCAGTACCGCGCTGGCCTTTGGCATCATCATCACCGGCCTGCTGGACGCGAAACATCATCCCGAAGGCGTCGTCCTGGAGATTCTTTCCTTGCTGTGCGCAGGCAGCGTCCTCGGCTACCTGCCCTGGAACTGGCCCTCTTCGTGGGCAGCACGTCGAGGCAGCGCGAAAAGACGTGCCAAAATCTACATGGGTGACAGCGGAGCATTAGCCCTCGGCGGCATCCTTGCAATGGTTGCCATCTTTTCTCGCAATGAATTATTGCTGCTCCAGATTGGCGGCGCATTTGTGCTGGAAGGCCTCTCAGCTCTGATGTCCGCCAAAGTCTTGACGCCATTTTTCCGTAAACGCCTGCGACTCTTGCGTTTCGCCAGCAGCGGCGAATTTGTGCCACATACCGAGTTCCCATTACCATTTCTGGCAACGCCATTGCATCACCACTTCGATCTGCTCGGTTGGGACCGGCGTCGTCTCGTCTATGGCGCGTGGGCGTTAGGAGCGACCTTTGCTATTCTCGGTGTGCTGACGGTGTTTGCCACTGAAACCTGGCAGCGTTACCTGACTCGTATCGTGGCGTTGATCCTGGCCTGGATCATCTGGTCAAGCGGTTCCTGGTCGCGCCGCTACTTTGTGGGGAAACACCCCGCCGACCGGCCTCGCAGGCGACGGCTCGCCCTGTTCTACGGTTTTCCTTATCGCGTCATAGGTCTGCGCATGTATCATCTCGTTGAAATCATCGAGGCCAACGAGGATGTGATCGAGACACCAGCCGAGGAGTTGGCGCTCTGGCAGCGCATGAATATCTACGATGCGCGCGCCATGCTTGGCCTCTACTGCTACCGCGCAGGCTACTATCCGGCAGCCCTCGCCCAATGGACGCGCATTCCAGAAAGCAATCTCAAACTACGTCCAGATATCAAGCGGCTTTTAGAAGAACTCGACGAACGGCTCGCTCTGGAAAATCAGGAAACGCAGCCCATGCGCCGCGACCAGATTCTGCGCCCGCCCCCTGTACTCACCGGTAATCTGGCTCCTGCCGATCTCCCCAATCCACATGAGCCAGTGAGCCACCAGGAAGAAACGCTGGGTTTTTCGGCGGAAAAGGGACGTTAAACCTTCTCCGCCGGGAAATCTGCCCTACTCTTCCTTCCTCTTGCCGAATATGCTATAGTGCAATTAACCCAGGCTTAACAATTGTATAATCTACTACACACTCTTATAGTGACCCGGTCAACAGTTATTCTAAATTGAAGTTGCTATACTTAGAGCAACACATTTTCCCTTGCGCTGCAACGGATTTGTCGCGGACTACAGAAGAGGTCATTATGCGCTTTTGCTTTATTGTCGAAGAGCAGTACCGGAACGATGCAATGCCGATGGTCATTGCCGATCAACTTCTCCAATGGGGACACCAGGTAGACCTGTTAGAGCCTCAATCGGCTGTCACCTGCCTGACCGATCTGGCTGAGCAGGGCTATGACGCCTACGTATTGAAGTCCCTGGCCGATGGCCCCGGGCTGAGCATACTTGAAGCGGCAGAAGCAGTAGGTATTCCCACGATCAACAACTCACGAGCGATTCGACTGGTGCGGGACAAAGCGGTAGCCGCCGCCTTTGCCCGCGCGCATGGACTGCCTATACCACCGACGTATTTTGTAGCACATCCCCGTTTGCTGAAGCAAATCCCCCTGGAAGAGTATCCAATCGTTGTGAAACCGAGCAATGGTAGTTCCTGTCGCGGCATTTACCGGCTCGACACTCCCGACGATGTCACAGCATTAGAGATTGCTGAAGAAAACGAGAGTTTCTTCCTGGCGCAGCGCTACGCAGAGAACACGGGCTTCGATATCAAAGTTTACGTCACAGGACGCGAAGTGTATGCCGCCATTGCAAAAAAATCGCCTCTGCATCCAGAGGTTGAGGAACATTTTGTCCCTCTTACACCACAGGTACGCAAACTGGTGCTGCAAATCGGCAAGCTCTTTGGGCTGGACATCTACGGCGTTGATGTCGTCGAAACACCACAAGGCCCCGCTATTCTCGATATCAATGATTTTCCCAGTTTCGGGCGCGTGCCAAGAGCGGTCATTCGCGTGGCCGAGTACGTGCTACACGCCGCCAAGCGCGCAGAGATAGAACGCCTGGCACGCGCAGAACGAGCCGAGCGCCACAAGCAAAAGTTACTTGAAAAGAAGGCACAACTTTTACAGAACACAACACAGGTTTCCGGAAATACCGGAACAGTAAGCATTCGATAACACCTGGCAGGTCGTCATCACTGAGCAGAGAGGTACATTTTTATGCGCATTTGTCTGATTATGGATAATCCCGAAACCCCTCAGCATCCGGTCATTGCAGTAGCACTGAAAGAATTGAGCGAGCGCCACACAGTTCGTTTACTCGATGTACGAACACTCACAGGCGATGAGGCTATCGCCGAAGAACAGAAACATCCGCAGGCCGATCTCTACCTGTTGAAGTCCCACGCACCACAGGCATTAGAGGTTGGTCATTTTCTTGAACAGCGAGGGGCAAGAGTGGTCAATAGCTGGGCTGCCTCAGTCGCCTGCCAGGATAGAGTGCTGATGGCCGAACGCATGCATCAAGCCAATCTCCCCTGGCCACGCACCTGGAGCTTTTCAACCCTGCAAGCGTTGCTAGACGACAAAGATTTCCTCTCCACCCTCGAATTTCCGGTCATCATCAAAAGCTATTATAGTCACCGGGGCGACCTGGTAGACCTGGTGCGCAGCATCGAACAATTGCAAGGATTAGCTCCGCAATGGAGTCGGGAGCCGGTTGTGCTTCAGGAGTTTGCGCCAGGAGATGGTTGGGATATCAAAATCTGGGTGATTGGCGACCGGATTTTCGCAGCACGTCGTCGCACCCCGTTGGAGCCAGGGGCCTCAAAAGAGGATTATCCAATCGCGCCGCAGGATCTGCCGGAAGAGTGGGCGCGCATCACTCGCGAAATCGGGCGCGTCTTCGACATGCGCCTGTACGGAGTAGACCTGCTGGTAACAGCAAAAGGCCCGATCATCGTGGACGTCAACGGCTTCCCAGGTTTCCGGGGCGTGCCGGATGCCGATAAAGCGCTGGTGCAACTGGTAGAATCATTATTAAGCGAAACGGAGGCAACCGCATGAGCCTGCATACATCCAACATGCGCCTATCCATCCTGAATCTGCCTGATGTCGTGGCCCAGGTGTTTGAACGGGCGCACCGTCCGTTGCTTCCCGGAGCGCGCAACACGCCCGGCCTGTTCGTGCGCTACCTGCGTCGCAAACCCGCTCGCGGTCTGGCCGTCATCTACCACGTTGACGAAATCGGCAAACCGGACAAGGCACACGCCAACGACCCCCATCGCGCAGTCAGCCTCACCCTGGATGAAAAGGCGCTTGATGGCGCGCAAATCCGCTTCAATTCCGCAGAGGCTGAACAGGCAGCAATAGAAGTGGAGCCTTCCGGTGTATTGCGCGCCGAAACCATCGGCCTCTCCGTGCAGGCCTTCCCTGCCGATAGTGGTCTGCCCGCCCTGGCTGCAAGCTGCGATATGTCAAATGAGCAGGTGCGGGCGGCATTGGAACGAGCAGCGCGCATGCAACTACAAGACGAACGCTGGCAGGTAGCTTCAGCCCAGGCCATTCCAGTGCGCTATAAACCCGCCAATCGCTGTGTCATTCGCTATGAATTGGAGTTGGAACAAGAGGGTGCAAACCAGCCAACGAGAAAGCATCTCACCATTTTTGGCAAAGTTTATGCCGATCCACAACAGGCAAAAGACGTCCAGACCTTGCAACAACGATTGTACGATGAGCAGAAAGCAAAAGGCGCGCCTTTCCTTCCTCGTCCTCTCGCAATTGTGGAAGAGTTAGGCCTGACCTTTAATGAAGCGGTGCAGCCTGCCGATTCTAACGAACACATGCTGACAGGCACGCGAGCGTTGCGTCCACATATGGAGCGCGGGCGCGGCGGAGAAATCACACGCCTGGTGATTCCGATTGAGGAATTGCAATTGACGGCCAGGGCGCTGGCTCGCCTGCACACAAGCAGCGTACACCCTGATGGTGCGCCACGGACCGGCGCGAAAGAAGCCAAACGCGCCCGCGAACGAGCTTCCTTGATCGCAGGCCATAATCCAGGGCAGGCAGCAGAGGTGCAGCGGCTGGCAAACCAGCTTGCAGAACGCCTCGAAGCGCTGCGCCCGGACACCTATCGACCCGCTCACGGCGGCTTCAAAGCGAGCCAGCTTCTTTTTCATAGCCACCAGGTCTTTGTCGTTGACTTTGATGGCTTCTGCCAGGCAGATGCCGCGCTGGACGTGGGCTACTTCCTGGCCTACTTACGGCCGAGCGGTATGTGGTATCAGCGCCAGGGCATGAGAGCATGGTTCGAGGGGGGGGCGAGCGTCTTCAAGAAGGCATACCGTGATGCCATGCTTGAAGCGGGCACATCAGAAGAAGCTATAGAAGGCATACTCCAGCGCTCCCGGCTCTACGAAGCAGCGTTGCTCTTTAAAATCGCTACCCGTCGTGTTAACCGCTTAAATAGTCCACGTAGTAAAGAACTCGCGGCCATGATGGAGGAAGTTGCTGCCTGTCTGAGTGAGTAAAGGCAGGCAGCTTGCTTGCTTCAGAAAAAATGGAATATATTGGGAGCATTGTGTGAACCATTTCACAGGCAAAATGATAGATTAGCTATTCCTTGTTGAGTGTATGGATGTTATAATGCTCCTAACATTTTTTAATGCCCTCATAGTGAAATAACGCGAACAGGCATATCACCTTATTTCACTAAGATATGCTTGCGCCGTTTGACTATAGGACAGTAGAGCAGCCCAGAAGGCTTGAACGAGTGGTTGTTCTCATACCCGGTATCACTCTATCATTTTTCAATCTTCAGTACAAAGGAAGAGATGTATAGAGGAGGAGAGACTCATGTTTAAGTTCATGTATCGAAACTTACAAGGCTATCGCTTCCTGGTAGTACTTGCCGTCGCCATGACTTTTGCGCAGGTGGGTGCAAGTATTCTGGCTGCATTTCCGCTGAAATTCATTCTTGATAAAATCGTCAATCATCACGACTCGATCTTCCCTTTCCTGGACGGCCTGGTCAATGGCTTCGATGGACTCGGCACGCGGGCAGGACTCCATCCAGGCGAAATTCATACTGTAACAGGAGTAATCGTCTTCTCCTCATTGATGATCATTGTACTGGGAGCCCTTACTGCAATCCTGTCTTATATTGAACTCTACCTGGCTGCCTACATTGGTCAAAACCTCTCAGCGCGACTGCGTAAACAATTGTTCACGCATCTGGAACGCCTCTCCCTCGACTGGCATGGCAAGCAGAAAAAAGGCGACCTGGTGCAGCGCATCACGAGCAACATTGCCGATGTCGAAAAGCTCGTAACCGATGGAATAGTCGATCTGATCGCAGGCATTCTCACAATGGTGGGGGTAATTGTCGTGATGCTCCTCTTCAACGTGCAATTCACCATCCTCTCGATTGTGATTTTGCCCGCGCTGGCAGTGGTGGTAATCGGCTATACCCGCACCATCAAGGCGGCCTCGAAAAAAGCATCGAAAGCGGGAGGCCAGGTCGCAAATGTAGCAACGGAGGACATTGGAGCCATTACCGTTCTCAAAGCCTTTACGCTCGAATCTCGCGAGGAGGAGCGCTTCCAAAAATATGTTGGTAAGAATCGCGAGGCCGGGCTGCGTGCCGGTGGTTTACAGGCGCAATTCACCCCCATTGTGGCCATCCTGGTCGCCATCGGTACGGCTATTATTGTAGGCGCAGGCGCTTACGTGGCAAGTGGCAACACCTTCAGCTTCCTCATCCTCACTATTCCGGCGAATACACTGACGGTTGGCACGCTGACGGTCTTCCTTGCCTACCTGGGTCAGTTCTTCCAGCCGTTGAAAGACCTCTCCAAGCTGAGTGTTGTATATAACGCGGCCTCATCAGGCGCTGAGCGCATCCAGGAGGTGCTGGACGCCGCGCCAGAAGTGGTTGAAACCAAATCGCAGTACTATGGCCCCACGCACTTCAATGGCGATATTCGCTTTGAAAACGTGATTTTCAGCTACGCGCCCAACCGCCCTATTCTGAAAGGTATTAACCTGCACATCGCGGCGGGGAAAAAGGTAGCCCTGGTCGGACTTTCAGGCGGCGGCAAAACCACGCTTGTGAAACTGATCTCGCGCTTCTACGAAATTCAGCAGGGATCAGTGAAGATCGACGGCATCGATAACCGCGCTATTCCGCTTGCCATCCTGCGCCAGAACGTCAGCATGGTTCTCCAGGAAAACGTACTTTTCGAGGGCACCATCCGCGAGAACATTGCCATCGGCAAACCAGGAGCATCGATAGACGAGATCATCGATGCCGCCAAAAAAGCCTACGTCCATGACACGATTATGAGCCTGCCCGATCAGTATGAGACCGAGGTGCGTGAGCAGGGCAAAAACTTCTCCGGTGGCCAGCGGCAGCGCCTCGCCATCGCCCGCGCCGTTTTGCGTGATGCCCCAATCCTGATCCTTGACGAGCCGACTGCCGCGCTGGACGTTGAAGCAGAGGCCGAAGTCATGCGCGCCCTGGACAAACTGATTGTGGGACGCACCGTGCTGATGATCTCCCACCGCCTCAGCACGCTCGGCAATGTCGATGAGATCATCGTCCTGAAGGATGGTCGTATCGTTGAGCAGGGCACGTTTAAAGACCTGAAGAAAATGGGCGGCGTATTCGCTGGCTTGCTGGAAGAGCAGAATCGCTACAACCAGGACCGCGCTGGCGACAAATCTATCCTGCGCTCGGCCTTTGTGCCTCCACTGGCAGCAGTTGGCGGCCAATACCAGGCCCCACCGCCTCCTACCCCACCGCATGTACCCGGACAGCTTCCGCCGGTTGCCCCGCGTCCCTGGACACCTCCTGCTCAGCCAGCGCCGGTCGGAACCGGGAACGGCAACGGACATGGACAGGTTCAGGGTAGAAGTTCTCGCCCGCAGGCCGCAGGCACTATGCAAAAAGCGCGCGTACTGGTGGAAGTTGACGGCAAAATCGTGAATCAAAAGCGTCTGGATAAATCGCCAATGACGATTGGCCGCCTTTCAGACAATGATATTCACGTTCCTTCTCAAAAAGTTTCGCGGCTGCACGCCAAGATTCGCTGGGATAACGATGCCTGGGTCATCGAAGACGCGGACAGCCTGAACGGCCTGATTTACCAGGGCCATCTTGTCGAACGCCACACGCTCAATAATGGAGATCGCATTTATGTAGCTCCAACGGCGGTGATCCAATTCGAGCGGCTGCCGAATTAGGACTGCGGTAGGACAGGAGAAGGCCCTGTGGGTGCGCGTCATGTTCTTGCAGAGAGAACCCTGAAAGCCACCCGCAAGGGGCTGGCTCTACAAGCCGAACGCCATTGTAGAGCCAGCCCCTTGCGGGTGGCTTTTGTTCCCCCATGTATTGACTGACCCTCTTCTCCTGTCCTCGCTTCCTCAATTTAGCCCGTACTGCCTGCACAACTGTTTATACAGGCTCTCCAGCCCTTTCTCCGCAACAAATGCATCAACGCGATTTTGGTGTTCCTCGCGTTCAGGATGCCCTATACGGTGATCCAGCGAAAGCGCCTCCACCCAGGCGGCTAACGCATCCTGAAATTGTTCTTGCGCGCAGGCTAACTCTCCTTGCCGGTGTAATAATGCGCAGCGCTCTCCAGGCGTATCCAGCTTTTGCGCGATATCTAAAGCCTCACAGTAATATTTGTCTGCTTCGGCATATTGACGCATGATGCGGGCAACATCGCCTGATCCCCGTAGAGCGCGTCCCTCGATCTGCTTCGCTTCCTGTTCGTGGGCAATAGCGCAGGCATGTTCATAATGCTCTTTGGCAACTGGATAGGCTCCCTCCGTAAAAGCAATCGCTCCTAACGCATTTATCACCCGCGCCTGATCGACGCGGTCTCCCAGATCATTGAAGATGGCTAATGACTCACTATAGTAGGCTCGCGCATCGTCATACTGGCGCTTTTTACGAGCGAGATCGCCCAGCACGTGTAGCACCCAGGCCTCACCACGCCTTGCCCCCTGTTCGCGAAAGATTGTCAGCGCCTCGTTACAATGCTTGCTGGCCTGCTCGAACCTTGCAAGGTCAACCTCAACCCCGCTCTGGTCGGCCAGCACCCAGGCCTGTCCATAGCGCGAACCAAGCGTCTGAAACAGGCGCTGGCTTTCCTCATAATCCGTCATCGCCTCAGTATATTTTCCCAGCGCTTCGTGAACGGTGCCGCGATCGCGCAGCGCCCAGGCATATCCATCATCGTCCATCAACCCGCGAAACGCGGCGAGCGCTTCCGTAAAATGGCCGAGCGCCTCGTAATAGTACCCACGCCCCCGGCTAACTTCTCCCAGAACCGTCTGCATCCAGGCGATACCTTTGGCATCATTCGCCTCCCGGAAGAGAACCAACGCCTCCTGCGCATGTTCGCCCGCCTGCTGATATTGTCCCTGCTCTCGAAAGAGCATCGCCAACTCGTAGAGCGCCCAGGCCGCCTCGTCACGTTCGCGTTGCTCGCGATGTAAGGTCAGACTGCGAGTAAGGCAGCCAAGCGCTTCTGGATACTTTCCTAACTGGCGCAAAATGGAGCCGAGACAGTACTGTATCTGGCCCTCGCCCGTCTTATCGCCATTGCTCAGGGCATAGGTTTCGGCCCGCCGCAGCAGGGCGCGTAGTTGCGAGGCATATCCCCGTCCGCGCAAGGCCCAGGCCGCTCGCACAATCAAATGCACCGCTTTATGCCGGTCTTCTGGCTCACCCGCATCCTCCAGGTGTTCAAAGGCGGCAAACCATTCTTCCGGGCTTGGCTGTGGCAAACTGCTGTAATAGGCGGCAACGACGCGATGCACTCGCCGACGTTCCTCTTGCGATAAATAGGCCAGCGCGAATAGGCGCACCTGCGAATGGATGGTGTATACGCGGCCATCGAACTGAATGAACGAGGAATGCACCAGTTCATCACGAGCAGCGCGCCAGTTTTTCGCCAGTTCAGGAGGCACGCCAGTAATAGCCGTCGTATCAGCAGGCACCTCATGCATATCTTGCAAATAATGTTCGTGTTCGAGGCGTCCGGCGGCCCGAGCAGTCGCCAATGACTCCGGGGCGATCAGCATCACGATCTGCTGGTGGCTGAACGGCAGCTTGAAGGCTGAAAGATAGGGCAGAAGCTGGCGTGCCTGGGGAGAAAGGCGGCGATAGGCGATGTCAAGCAATGCCCACATACCCTCCGGCAGCGTTTCGCGCAACTCGTCCCGCACCTCTTCAAGCGAGCGTGTGGCAGCTTCTGGCGCATAGATTTTGCCATGAATGGGCCGCGCTGTGCCAAAGATCAACTGCGCCCCCAGAGGATAGCCATCGAGCAAGGTACAGATCTCCTGCAAAATCTCCTGCTGGCGCGGTTCAGAGAGATGGATGCGCTCATCCAGGCCGCTGCCTGCTGCCAGTTCGGCAAAGAGCTTGAGAATATCCTGGCTGGTCATTTTCCCGACCGCGTACTCGTACCAGCGACAGGAAGCGCTTTCGAGGGTAGCCACCGTCGAGGGATTCGAGCGCGAGGTTAGCAGGACGATCACCTGCTCAGGCAGCGAGCAGAGAAAACGATACCAGCCCCCGACTTCGGCGGCCCGTTCCTGAATCTCTTCAAAGCCATCCAGCAGGAGCAAGCAGGGCAGATCGCGATTGGCAAGCGAGCGAAACGCATTCAACACGGTGCGTTCGCAATGGCTGGTATCAGCCGTATTCATTGCCTTTGTGTGAATGCGCAGATAGTGCGCCATTTCGAGCAGAGCCTCACCGAGCGTCTTTCCGCCCTGAAGCGAGATGCCAATAATGCCGCCAGGAAACTTTTCCTCGTTCCTGCGCGCCACTTCAAAAGCCAGTTCGCTCTTTCCAATCCCCGCAGGCCCGGTCAGCGCGAAGTGATGCATGCGGAACCGTCCCTTACGATTCTCGTTCTCGACCGCCTCGGTCAGCAATTCAGATACTTCCTGAATTTCGCGCTCGCGCCCCACAAAGGTCGTTGTTGCGCCCAGGTGCGAAAGCGGGTGGTCATGCTCCTGCGGCTCATCTCGCCCGGCAAGCAAGCCCACCGGCCCCTCTTCACCTGCCACTACCCTCCGGTAAAGAACTGGCACGAACCAGCTATGCTGCTTGATCGGTAACATGGCCTGCCGGGCGCGAGAAAGTGCCTCCTCAAGCGTCCGCCCATGCGCCAGGGCATCATAGAAGTGATACATAAAGGTGGGGGTGAGATCATCCTGCAACGAAAACGGCATGGCGACTACAGCAGGTATTTGTGCAGTCACCAGGGCAGTTGCAAGGGTGGCATCAACAGCAGCACGTCGTTGGGCCTGCCGACCAGTTTGTTCTCCTACCCGCGCCGTTTCACATGCCGCGAAAACCGCCAGGCGAATGTCGCTGCTCACAAAGAGTTCGCGCAGCGATTCCGTACCAATATAGCGGTTGTAGCCCTCATCATCGCAAAAACAGAGATAGGTCTGCGCCTTCACCCGGCTCAACGAGGAATGACATTTGCTGCATCGCCGCGCGTCAACACTGTTCAATTCATCGCAATCATCCGATGGGCAGAGGCGGCCAAAAGCGCCGTGTCCATCAAAATGCACGACGTAACAGGGAACAGCCGTCTCCTGGTCATCAAATGCGCCCGCCCCCCCAAGCGAACTCAGATAGCTCACCAGTTCATCAAAGGTGGGCGGCTCAAGCCTGTCAAGATAGAGTTGCCCTTCCTCGATTAACGGCATCAGACCACGCCGCAAGCTCTCGAAGCTTAGCTCCGTCTCCAATGCAGGACAATCGATGGGAGATGCTCCAATATAGAGCAGGCGCAAGGGCGGATAAATCGGCAATTCGCAGCCAGAAGGCATATCCTGGCGCAGAAGGGCGCGGGTCAGCGTGAAAACGCCCGAGGCCAGCAAAAAATGCTCGCCATTGTGCAGCAATTCCCAGGGATAGCTGACAAAATCATCGCATCCCGGCGCGAAGCTCAGAGTAAGCGCGACCGTACCGCGCCGCCGCAGAGTACGCTGGATAACACTGCGCAACATGGCCTGAACCGAGTGTTCAGAAGAATCGCGAATGCCGGAAACCGGTGCAGGGTTTCCACATAATGCGCGAAAAAGCGTCTGGCCAATTTCGCGCAGTTCGTGTGAATCGCTCTCCAATGCATTGAGGCGCTTCAATAAAGCGGTCAGTTGTTTGCTTTGAAATGGTGGAATAAAGTCGCCTTTGACCGTATGCCCCGACCAGCTCTCTTTGACCTGTAACTCGAAGGTGCCATCCTCACGCTGCTGAAACAGCAGATTCAGCGTTTCTCCCATATGTCCGGCGTCGCTCTCTCGTTCCTGATTTTTCTTTCAGCACAGAAAAATCGTCCGCTTCCATCTCGCTTTGCGCGCTAGCACGCACGACGAGCAGTAACAATTACCAGAAGTATATCACATTTCTTGTGTTACGGCAGTGATGCTATTCACCCCAGATCAACTCGATTTTGCCGAAGCGGACTCGATCACCCACCTGAACACCGGCTTCCTCCAACGCCTGCGTGACGCCCATCTTCTCCAATGTCACCTGCAAGCGATCCATGCTCTCTTCGTTCTCCAGATTGGTCATGTTGACAGCCCGCTCAACACGTTTGCCACGCACAACATACACGCCCTGCTCTTTGCTGACCGTGAAAGCATCCTCAGGTTGCGGGCGCAATACCGGCCCTTCCATGCTCACCTGCGAAGAGGCCCGCTCAGCCTCCTCACTCCGAATCTCCTGCAAGCGGCGTCCTACGTACAACATCAACTCCTGCGTTCCCTGGTGAGTCGCCGCCGAAATGGCGAAGACGGGGTAGCCTGCGGCCTCCGCAATGGATTTGAAGCCCTCCCAGCGCTCCCGCGCTTCGGGAAGGTCCATTTTGTTAAAAGCAATAATCTGTGGGCGCGTCGCCAATCGCTCGTCGTATTCGCGCAATTCCTTATTAATGTTGAGGAAATCCTGCCAGGGGTCGCGCTCGGGCGCAGATCCATCGACTATATGAACAAGCAGGCGCGTGCGCTGAATATGACGTAAAAATTCATGCCCCAGACCAACTCCCTGAGCGGCCCCCGCGATCAGTCCGGGGATATCGGCCAGCACAAAGCTGTAATCATCGCGGCTTCCAGGCTCTCCAAGCGCGACAACTCCCAGGTTGGGCGAAAGCGTGGTAAAAGGATAATCCGCGATCTTTGGATGTGCCGCCGTCACTACCGAAAGCAGAGTCGATTTTCCGGCATTGGGGTAGCCGACCAGCCCAACATCCGCGATCAGCCGTAACTCAAGTAACAGCCAGCGTTCCTCGCCCGGTTCGCCACGCTGCGCCTCTCGTGGGGCCTGGTGTGTCGCGGTAGCGAAATGTACGTTGCCAAGTCCCCCACGCCCGCCACGAGCCACCATCACACGCTGCCCCGGCTCTATCAAATCAGCCACCAGTTCCTGCGTTTCGGCATCCCGTATGATCGTTCCACACGGCACCCTCAGCACAACATCATCCCCTTTGGCCCCATGCATTTTCTGACGCGCGCCCGCGCCGCCATTCTCAGCCTTAAAATGCTGGTGGTAACGGTAGTCAATCAAGGTATTCAAGCTCGTTGTCGCTTCAATATAGACGCTGCCTCCTCGCCCACCATCTCCACCATCGGGGCCACCGCGAGGCACAAACTTTTCGCGGCGAAAATGAACAGAGCCATCACCCCCATTACCCGCCTTCACAAATATTTTTGTATGGTCGTAAAACATAAGAAATCCTTAGATATCTCTCTTTATTGGATTGGCATTTCTTTGTGGTGCATTGGAGTATACCATATCAGGCCGGTTTGCGCTATGGAGTTATGGAGTTTGCAAAAATGAAAGACAAATCTGCATGAGCAAACTTACCACGAATGCTTTCATATTGAGACAGAATGCATCTTGGAGAAAAGAATACACGCTACGTTTAACAATATAGAAAGATCCGGTGTACAGCCTAAAAAGATATGAAAGGGGGTAAAGAGCATGGCTCTTATTAGTTGCCCCGAGTGCAATCAAGCAGTTTCTGATCTGGCTTCTGCCTGTCCGCATTGTGGATACATTATCAATCCTGGTAATGATCCAGTTGTTCGTGATAGAAGGATGTGGCACCTGATCAGATTTCTTGTCAGCTTTCTCTTCATCGTCATTATCTTTGTTCTTTTCATTGTCCTGTATAACAACCAGACACTTAGATAATATTGCCTCTTCAAATGAGACCACTGGCAATTACTATGATGTTTACCATCATCGTTGCCTTCTGGAAAGGTTTGCATTCTCGCCCACGGAGGCCAGTCGCCATCTAACCGCCTGAAAACCACACATTTGACAGCTTTGCGGCCAGGATAGCATACTATAAAGGCACTTGATTATCGCGAGAAAGCGAGGGGCAGCTATGGCACAAACTGGTCTGGCAGATAACGTCAAACAACTGGTCTCGAACAGCAACAAGTATCGCACAGTCGTCCGGCTCGATAACGGCACCACTCTGATTGATATTCCATCGGTCCTGGTGATTCCGCTTGCCATTCTCCTGCTCGTTATCGTCGTTTCACTGCTGCGCCGTCTTTTTGCGCGTTAGCTTTCAGGAACGTATGCCATAGAGGAGTCTTGTTTGGCGGCATCTATCAGCAAAAAGGTATCCATTCGCGAGCGTTCGATCCTTATCAACGGCCTGGTTGGCATTCATGCCTATCGTGCCAACCGGGCCTTGCTCGCGCAACGCTTCGCGCAGGGTGGCTATACGGCTCGTGAAACGCCGCACTTCCTGCTTCTGACACGCGAGGAAGCGCCCTCAACTATCCTTGCGCACTGGTTTGCCCCACACGCAATCGATGCTGATCTCGGGCATTACTTTCTGCAAGAACTGAAGCCACTGGGCATCCTGAACAATGCAGAGCAATTTGGCACGATTTTCGCAGCTATTGTCGGCTCGCTCTCTCCCTACGATACGCAGCAAGCGCTCGAATTATACGCGAGAAACACGCTGCGCAGGTACTCTGCCCTGTTAAAAAAGCTGCCTGAAGATGGCTATATGACACCAATGCAGAATTTTGCATGTTTATATAAGCGTGTCATGAATTTACTAGAGGGCGAAACATTGCTAGACGCGGGCTGTTCGTTCGGCTTCCTGCCCTTGTTGGTCGCGGAACATGTTCCCGCATGCCATTCCATCACTGCTATCGATATTCAGGCCGATCCTTTTCCCATTGTGGAGATGCTGGCAAAAGAACGCGGTTTCCGGCATATCGCTTACGAGCAGGCTGATATACTACATCCTGCTTTTCGCTTCAGAGGCCCATTTGATACAGTGGTTATCCTGCATGTCCTTGAACATTTTAAAGAAGACGAGATGTATCTCACACTCAAACACTTATTAGAAGTGACCACAAAGCGGCTCATCATCGCGGTTCCCTTTGAAAAAGGCAGCCCCGAGCAAGTCTATGGACACGAGCAGTTATTTGATCGCGTAAGGCTGGAAGCGCTTGGTGAGTGGTGCGTTGAGCAGATGCATGGGCAAGGCACATTCCACTATGAAGATTGTGCCGATGGCCTGCTCGTCATTCAGAGAAAAAACTAATATTCCTCTCGTCTCAATAGAAAGCTCACGAACAGGTCTGTTGGAAAGATGGTAGAGTAGCTTGATCCAGAAGAACTGGGGAACACCTGCCATGTGCCATACCCACCAGCGGCGCTACTACAATGTCCAGTACTATCCAGACTACAATAATTCCCCGCCAGAACACCGTTCGACTGCACATTTCCTGTGAACAAAAGAGGATTGATGCCTCGCCCCGTCACCACAAACTGAATATAGCCAGCTTTCGTGACAAATCCGCTAAATGGCCCACTGCCACTCAAAGGGCTCCTGACCGTAAACTGGCCGCTGATATTCCCCCCCTGCTGCTGCTGTATGGCAAGCCCCATACGGGCTGAAGTGGGCGGGGAGGTAATCTGATCAATAATGGTGCCGCTATAGTTTCCTGTCACGCCTGGATAGTTCTGAGCAGGCGAGGGGGAAGGCGTAGGATTGGTGCCTTGAGTTGGGCTTGGAGTTGTGCCCGGGCTTGAACCGGGACTGGTGACAACCGAAGGCGTAGACTTCGCCCCGGCAGTCTGCGTGGCTACTGGCTTATGCGTCGGCTGGCTGGTTGGCGTCGAATGCCCTTGTTGTTGATTGTGGCTGATCAGTGCAGGTAAAAACAGCGCGCCAGCAATCGCGGCCACCAGCAGCAGCAATGCTAGAATCAACCAGGCAACCGGAAGCTTGCGCCGCCGCGTGGGTTCGCGCAGCGCAATCGTCTCAGACTGATCTATTGGAGGCACAGGTGTGTTCATCTGCGCAGGTACGGGCAGCGGCGTGATTGGCGGCGTAGCCGTTGCCGCCACCGCCGACGGAGCCAGGGCCACCGGTTCGACCGTCAGCGCCTTCCAGAAATCCTGCACCGTCGGGAAGCGCTCGTTCATATCGATTGCCATCGCCTTGTAAATGGCATCGGCAATATACTTCGGCACATTGGGCGCGTAACGAGAAATTGGCTCGAGCGGGTCGGTTCCCTTGCTGCCCATTGAGGTTGTGCGGTAAAAGGCATCCATTGGCACAACACCGGTCAGCAAGGCATACATGGTTGCTCCCAGCCCATAGATATCGGTGCGCGTATTCGTTCCCGTAGCGTACTGCTCGGGCGCACCGTAGCCAGGAGAAGCATGGCGTACTGCCGTCGTCGTCGATTCGGGGTCGTACTCTTTGGCGATACCAAAATCAACCAGCACCGCGTCATCACCTGAGGAGGGCACAATGATATTCGAGGGTTTGATATCGCGATGAATAATCGGTGGGCGCTGGTTATGCAGGTAGGTGACAGCATCCATGATCGGCTTCATAATGCTCAATACCTGCTGCACATTGAAGCGTTTATTCGGCTGGCGCTGGCGCAGCACTTCCAGGTTCGATCCCTCAATGTAGTCCATGAGCATGTAGGCGCGATCATTCGCATCATCCTCAAAGACGCGGTAGACACGGGGAAGCGAGGGGTGATCGACCCGCTTGAGCAAATCCGCCTCGAAGGTGAAGCGTTCGCGCTCGCGCCGGTTCGGGTCGATGACCTCTTTCAAGGCAAACAGATTCTGGCGCACGCGCTGGTCCTTCACCAGATACACCGCGCCAAAACCGCCTTTTCCCAGTAATTTTTCTACCTGATAGCGCCCCCGGATAATACTCCCCACCGGGAGCGTTTCTTTCAACTCTTGCACACCCTACCTCAGATGATATGTATTGTTATTCTCAACGTTCCATTATAGTGCATCGCTCCTCAGCCATAGCAAGCTCATGCACACCTTTAAGCGCAGCCATTAGCGAATTCTAATACTTTTAATCTTTTCTACTTCTATCAAAGGTGATAAGCCTCGCGCCGCGACTATATGTTAAGTATGTCCAGGCCCACTGGAAAAGGGCCACCACCCGGTTGCGGAAGCCAATCAAGTAGTAGATGTGAACTACCAGCCAGATCACCCAGGCAATGAATCCCGTCAGGCGCAACTTGCCCATTTCGACAACCGCATAAGAGCGTCCAACTGTCGCCAGGTTGCCCTTGTTGAAGTAGCGGAAAGGTTTCACCGCGTCTTTCCCTGTAACGCGCTGCTCAATCACCGAAGCAACGTAGCGTCCCTCTTGCATAGCCACAGGAGCAACGCCAGGAAGCGGCTTACCGTCCTGCATCACGCTTGCCGTATCTCCAATTACAAACACGTTTGAATGATGAGGATCGGTGAGATCAGGATTGACTTTCACGCGCCCGGCGCGATCAACCTCGGCTCCCAGCCAGCTTCCGGCGGGCGAGGCGGTGACACCCGCGCTCCAGATGATGGTATGGGCGCGAATCTCCTTGCCATCGACTGTCACACTGCCTTCGCGAATAGCTGTAACTGGCTTGCTGGTGATAACTTCAACGCCCATCTTCTCCAATTTCTTCTGCGTCTTGCGCGCCAGGGATGCTGGAAAAGCCCCTAGAATGCGTGGAGCGGCCTCAAGCAGAATAATGCGCGTCAGTTTCGTATCGATGTGCCGGAAGTCGGAGGCCAGAGCCTTATGCGCCAGTTCGGCAATAGCGCCCGCCAGTTCAACACCTGTAGGCCCGGCACCGACCAGCACAAAGGTCAGCAGTTCGCGCACCTTCTCGGGGTCGGTCTCCATTTCGGCTGCCTCAAAGGACAGGAGTATCTGGCGGCGAATGGATGTGGCTTCGGTTATAGATTTCAGGCCGGGTGCGTACTGCTCCCACTCGGGATGACCAAAGTAGTTATCTTTCGCGCCCGTCGCCAGGATCAGGTAATCATAGGGAATTGAGCGGTCCTGCATGATGACGCGCTGGTGTTCCAGGTCAACGCCTGTCACTTCAGCCATCAAGACCTCGGTGTTCTTCTGACGCTTAAGAATACTGCGAATGGGCGAGGAGATGTCCGCCGGTGAAAGACCCGCCGTAGCCACCCAGTACAACAGTGGCTGAAAGAGGTGGTGATTCTGCCGGTCGATCACTGTCACCTGCACAGGAGCATTCCGCAGTGCTTTGGCAGCCTGTAATCCACCAAAACCCGCGCCGACAATCACCACACGTGGAGGCGTAGCAGTGGGAAGCTGTTCCTCGCTTTTTTCTGGGAATATCTCCTGCTGAACTGGTTCCTCTTGTAGCGTTTTCGTTTCTTGAAGCTCACTCATAGTAATTGTCCCTCGACAAAACTTTTACCCTTATTTTCTTCTCCTTTAATAGCATAGGACAAGAAAATAAGGTCAACAAGATATTTGTTCGTGTACTTTCTGCTATATACTAGAACAATAAAACACTACTGTTTTCTTTCCTGGACAGGAGATAACCATGCAGATCAGCATCATCTGTGTTCCCTATCAAATGGACTTCACACGCTGGGGTTGCGCGAACGGGCCGCAGGCTTTTCTTGACAACGGCCTGATAACCGCTTTAGAGCAAAAAGGACATAGCGTTTCCGCTCCACAGTGGATTGAATTGCCGAAGGCCGAGCGAACGCGGGATACAGTCACTAACCTGAGCAGAATTGCGGCGCGCACAGCCAGTGCGGTACGAAGCGCCCTGGAGCAGGAGAATGGCTTCGCGCTGGTACTGGCCGGGGATTGCACGCATGCCGTCGGATCAATTGGCGGCCTGACCCGGGCAAAAGGAGCAGCAGGGGTGGTCTGGTTTGACGCGCATGGCGATTTGAACACACGGGAGACCTCGAATAGCGGCTTCTGGGGTGGTATGCCCTATGCAGTCGCGCTTGGCTGGGATCTCGATGATTGGCGGCTCGCGGCAGGATTGGAACCGCCTGTGCGTCCCGAAGCGGCGGCGCTCATTGGAGCAAGCGACCTCGATCCTGCCGAGGTCGAAGCGCTGCAACGCCATCCCATTGCCAATGTCGATGCCAGAGCGCTGGGCGAGCCAGGAGTAACCGGGCGCATACAGGCGGCATTGCAAGCACGCATACACGAAGCCCCCGCCTGGTACGTGCATTTTGACCTGGACGTAGGCGGTCCGGAAGAATGCCCGGGTGGCCTGACGCCCGCTCCCTACTGGCCGCCACGCGAACATATCATCGAGGCCGCCCACGCTACCGCTCAGACATTGCCGGTCAAAGTGGCAACACTGGCAGTCTACAATCCGGCTGCCGATGAGACAGGGCGCGGTGTACGCTTCGGCCTGGATATGATCCTCGCGCTGCTGGGAGAGTTATGAAAGGCGTGGTGGTCCCTGACGGATGCGCTCGCGCACCGCTTCCTGCGGCACATCGCCCCAACGGGCCTCCATCCACCAGGTGACACCCGCCTCTCGCCAGGGCTGGAGCATGCTGGCCGCCTTTTCCGGGTCATCGCCGGGAGTCTCACCTTCCCAGATGATATCAAAGGGCGTATCAGCAGTGCGATGCTCATCGATAAACGCTTTCATCTCACGAATATCATCAGGAGTAATATCTGCCCATCCACCCGAATCGTTCAATCTGGCTGGTAACAGGCCATCATAACGCAGCACGCGCTGCATCGATTTCATTCGAGGCCAGACACCCACTACCCAGATGGGAATGCGCGGCTGCTGCACAGGCGGGGGTAACAGCGTCATGCCCTGCACCTGGTAATGTTGTCCCTGGTAGTGCAGCGCCTTCCCACTCCACAGGCCGGTGATAATTTCCAGCGTCTCGTCTAAAAGCTGGCCGCGCGTCTTCGCATCCATAGCCTCTCCCACTTTATAGAAACCGGCGTCATCTTTCGCGGCCCCCATGCCTACAGGCAAAATCATGCGCCCGTTAGAGAGGTGATCGAGCGTTACCACTTCTCGCGCCAGTTTCCACGGTCTCCTGCGTGAAGGTGGCGTCAGCATAGTTCCCAGACGAACACGTTTTGTGCGCACCGCCATTACTGCCAGCACAATCCAGGGGTCGTACACCGGCTGCGCCGGGTACGTTTCCGTCTCGATTGAGATGCAATCAGGTATAAACACCCCATCCCAACCCGCCTCCTCCGCCTCAACGGCCATATCAGGAATAGAAAACACATCACCACCAGGAATAATAAAACCGTATTTCATGCTTTGCATTGCTCCTTGTACCACCTCTGGGGACACAATAGGGGATCTATCTTGATACAGGAAGTATACAAGGAAATACATGACATCCAGTGTCATATTGAAGACGCCAGCAGAAGCAGCAAAAATCAGACGGCCTGCCAGACATGAACAGTGCAATCGGCGCTCGCCGAGGCGATATGCTTCCCATCTGGCGACCACGCCACCGAAAGAACCTTTTGCCGGTGCATGCGATGAATGTAGCGCGTAATCCCCTGCGTAGAAAAGTTGATCTGCTTTGGCCGAGGTAGGGATACAGGCGGCGAAACAGGCTGAACCTGCTTATCCAGCACATATTGAAGTTCCTGCCGTACCAGCGCCACGTTTGACGGTCGTTTGTTGGCATCCATCTCCATCATGAGCAGAAGTAACGCATCTAGCTCGAGCGGTACAGTTGGAACGAGAATACGCGGAGCGACAAAACGGAAAGGGGTGAGCGATGGATCTACCCCGCTCAGGAGTTGATAGAGCGTCACGCCCAGGCTGTAAATATCCGAACGGGGCGTGGTCTGCGCCTTCCCGTATTGTTCAGGAGCCGCGAAACCCGGCGAGCCGAAAGCGATGGTATCTTTGCGCTTGCCAGGACGAAAGTAACGCGCCACGCCAAAGTCGATCAGGTAGATACGGCCCGAGGATGTCAGCATAATATTGCCGGGTTTGACGTCGCGGAAGATGATGGGCGGTGTGCGCGAGTGCAGGTACTCCAAAACATTGCAAAGCTGAACACCAATATGCAGCACAAGCTCAAACGGCAGGCATCCGGTGGCTAGCTTTGCGCGATATGTCTCAAGCGTCTCCCCCTCAATAAACTCCATCACCAGGCACCAGTGTTCCGGGTCTGTGAACTGCTCGTACATGCAAGGAATGCTGGGATGTTTCAGATCTGAAAGCAGCATCACCTCGCGATTAAATGCATCGGTGGCCTCGATGATCTCCTGCGGTGATAGACCTTGCAGGCCAATCGCCTTGATCGCCACCAGCCGCCGCGTCCGCTTATCCTCGGCTTTAAAAACTGCGCCGAAGCCGCCAGTGCCAACCTGGGACAGGATGTGATAGCGATTTTGAAAAAGCTGACCGGGGAGTAGATGGGCCAGTTGAGCAAGATGAGAGACCGCAGCCGACTCGCCGGGCAATGGAACAGTTACCTTGAGCGAAGTGCCACACGAGGAACAGGATACATTTCCTGCTGCATTACTCGCGCCGCAACGACGACAATAGATTTCCACCTTCACCTCGGTCAGAGACATGTTCCGCCTCGACAATCTTCGTTCGATACTAAACCGCCTGTCAGTTCTGCTATAGATATATACGCCAACGTAGCTCTTTTTTAAATCATCTCTCCAAAGGACTATTCCACCCTTCACAAGCTTTCACCCTCTGTCACCTACCTGGCAATACAAACGTGTCTACAATGAGCGAAGAGTAGCGTAGAAGTGCTTGGGACAAGAGAAAACGAGATGTATGCACACAAAAGAGGATAAGGTATTCATGCAGGAAATGAATAATGTGAAAGGTTCTCCCCCAACACTTTCACAGGCAACCTTGAGCGCAGTTATACTGGCCAACGAAAAATCCGGCAGCTTTCCAAAAGAAGCAAACGAACTGGAAGACACACTTGCCTATCTTCGCGAGCAGGGCTGGCAGGTCGAGCTTCGCTATACCCACTCGATTGAGGATGCGCGCCAGAAGGCTCGCGAGGCGGTACAACAGAAAGCCGACATGCTAATCGCGGTCGGTGGAGACGGAACAATCAATACTGTCATTCAGGAACTGGCTGGCAGCGAAACTGCACTCGGCGTCATTCCCAGCGGCACGTTCAACGTCTGGGCCAACGAGACGGGTATACCGCTCGATATCAAAGCAGCGCGTGAAGTACTCGTGCATGGAAAAACACGCAAAGTTGATCTAGGCCACGTGCAAGACCGCTATTTCCTGCTGATGGCCGGAATTGGCTTTGGCGGTACCGTCACCTACGCCGTGAAAAAACAATCCCTGAAATGGCTGGGGCCGCTCGGCTACCTGCTTACCGGCATTCGTCTTGGCCTGGGCTACGACAGCTTTAAGGCCAGGCTGACAATTGACGGGCGCAGCGAAGACGTGCGGGCGCTGCAAATTGTCGTCGGCAATACGCAACTCTACGGAGCGCTGCTGAAATTCACGTGGCGCGCAAAGTGCGACGATGGCCTCTTTGATGTCTGTATCGTGAGAAGCCCCGGTAAGTTTGAGCGCGTTCTGGTCATGCTGGACTTCTTGCTCCGCAGCACGCGCAGGCGCAAATGGATTCGCTACCTCAGCTGTAAGACCTTCGAGATACAGACACGCACACCCGTCAATTTTCAGGTTGATGGCGAACCAATCGGGCGCACCCCGGCAACGTTTACCATCGTTCCAGGCGCATTAAAAGTGGTCGTACCTGAAAAACCGCCCGAAGCGCTCTATACCAAAGACAGCCTGTAATCCCACCGGAGAAGTCTATGTTTAACGATGAAGAGCATGCAGCAGACGACAGGCATAAAAACATGAAAACCATCCTGGTCGTAGAAGACGAGGCCACGCTGGGCGATTTTCTTGTCGAAGCTATTTCGCAAGAAACGCCACATCGCGCCGTCCTCGTCGCCGATGGTTCGCGCGCGTTGGATATCATCCAGCGCGTGAAACCTGACCTGCTCATCCTCGACTACCATCTGCCTGACACCAATGGCATCGAACTCTACGACCGCCTGCACGCCATTGAAGGCTTCGAGCAGACCCCCGCCCTTTTGCTAACGGCGGGAGTCCTTCGATACAACTTTCACAGGCGCAATATAGTAGGCATGAGTAAGCCAGTTGAGTTAAGCAAGTTGCTCGACCTGATCGAGGATCTGCTGCAAAGATAAATCCTTTTACTGTTCTACTATGTGATTAGACAGTAGATCATCCACTCCTATGCGTAATTCTTGCTCAACCTTAGATAAGCTCCCTTGCTGCTCTCCAATGTCATCAGACAGCATATTCGCTATCCTCGTGTGTAACCCTGACTCAGCCTTTTTGTTCTATAACTTTTGCACGAAATGTCATTTATATCTTTAGTATCTCTGCATTATATAGACGAGCTTCTTTGAAGACTAATTAACGATTAGCATAGGATTAAAATTGAATAAGAATGCTATTGTTCACTTGATATAGAAACAGCAACAAGGTATCGTTATTAACAGCAATCACATGTGTGGTTGCTTTTTCATGAGGTATCAAGTTTTCTAGACCTGAAAGGAGTCAAAGGATTGGAGAATATAGGAATCTCCATCGTCAACGCACTCAATGACGCGGTGAAGCTTATTTTAACCTTCATCCCGCGTATTGTGGGCTTTTTAGTGATCCTGATTGTAGGGCTGATCGTCGCCTCAGTAGTCAGCAGAACTGTCACCTTTCTGCTGCGCAAGGTCGGCTTTGACCGCATGTCCGACCGCATCGGTCTTTCTCGCTTTGAGCAGCGCATGGGTGTGCGGCTTGATTCGGCGGGAATTCTAGGCAAGATCGTGTACTGGTTCCTGCTGCTGATCTTCCTGATCCCGGCTGCCGACGCGCTGGGACTGCCAACGGTGAGCAACATCCTCAACACGCTGGTGGCCTACATCCCCAACGTGTTTGTCGCGATCCTGGTGCTGTTCCTGGGCACACTGGCGGGCACCTTT
>DASRDB010000021.1:0-21540 GCA_035652815.1 Ktedonobacteraceae bacterium | reverse complement strand
CACTAAAGCAGTTGCCGCCCGCTCTGGCGGGCGGCAACTGTGGGGAGCGAGCCGCCGCGCGGCGGCTCGCTCCCCACAGTTGGATGATTAGATGAGGCAACGAATGCGCGAGAGTAAGATTTTTACGTGAGGCAACACGGCCATAGAAAGGTTCACCATTTCCACAATCCCGGCAGCAAAAAAGAACTTATTGACATGAACGTATGTTCTAAGATATAATGCAGTTGCCCGAAATAGTGTATAGAGTGCTGACCAGAAAGAGAAAACACATGCTCCGTGATGTACTACGTGAGACCTGGGCGTACCCCTCGCTACCCCAGGAAGGGCAGGAAGAAGAACTTCCCTCGCGTTTCCAGCATGCCTTTTTGCAGGGAATGCAGCAGGCACACAAGGAAATGGTACAAGAATTACGACAGATATTGTTAAAAATAGTTCGTCTCCGTTTTCCCAACGCGCTAAAACTGGCGAAAAAACAGACGGTCAACATCGATGATTCGGCAATATTACGAGAACTGATCATTCAAATGAGCCTCGCCGCAACGCTTGATGAAGCTGTCTCCTATTTACTTGAGGTAGACGAAGAGGAGAACGAGGAAGAATATTAAAGAAGAAGAATACTAGAGAATAAGCAAGAACGGACGCCTACCCGTGATTAGGAATAGGAACCGGAAGACACCCGCAAGGGGTGCCTCTACAATTGAAATGGCTTGTAGAGGCACCCCTTGCGGGTGTCTTCCGGCTGCCCCACGCGACGGGTGTGCATCTGGTTCCTCCGGTGGGTGTCTTCCGGTTGTCCCACGCAACGGGTGTGCGTCCGTTTTTGTTTATTCCTTGAGCAAAATTTTAAGGTTGTTCACCAGTTGGGTGGTCGTAAAATCCTGGTCGAGCAGCACTCGCTCGCGCCCCTGCTTATCAATGACGTAGACCGCAGAGGTATGGGTGCTGGTTGTGGCTGTGTAAGTCTGCGCATCGATAGCATACGCCGACCAGACCGGGGCGAGTTGTTCGCGGGTGCCAATCAGGTAGTGCCAGTAATCGGCCATCTTATGCGTCTGAGAAAAGTTGAGCGCGGTGGTCTGCGTATCACCTTTTGGATCAACGCTGATGGCAAGCATCACCACGCGGGAAGCATCAGACCCGAGAGCGAGCCTGGCTGCGTGCAGTTTCTCGGCAATCAAAGGACACACATCTGGGCAATGTGTGTAGAGAAACGTCACCACGACGGGTTTACCAATAAATTGTGAAAGTGAAACTGGTTTTCCGAATTGATCTTTCAGGTGGAAATCAGGCGCGGGAACACTGCCAAGATCAGTGCCCTGCAAACCTGACTGATTGGCGCTCGGCGTGGGAGTAGCTGTCTCGCCTGTGCTGTTGCGCAGGCTCAGGATAGCCACTACCAGTACCACCAGCAGCGCTAATGTCACCACCGAAAGGCGGGAAGCCAGCCGCCAGCTCATTGTCATATGTATCCCTTTACTGGCCCGGCTGCTAGAAAAACAGGACAGCGCGGGAAATCTTAATGTACGACTCTATCAAGTACCATGACGGCGAAAATAAGCGCCAGGTAGCAGTTAGAGTACCAGAAGAGCGTGCGCGCCCATTTTTTTGTACTGTCTCGCAAGAGGCGTATCGACATGTACACCAGGATGCCGCCAAGCACGACCGCGCATACGAGATAGAAGTAGCCCATTGCCCGCATGGCGAAGAGAATCAGGGTGACAGCCAGCAACAGCAGCGAGTACAGGAAAATCTGCTTGCGCGTCTCATGCTCACCCATCACCACCGGCATCATGGGAATACTGGCCTTCTCATAGTCTTTCTGGATGAGCAGCGAGAGTGCCCAGAAATGCGGCGGCGTCCAGTAAAAGATGATGGCGAACAGCCAGATAGCGGGCAATGTAATAGTATTAGTGACAGCCGCCCAGCCAACCAGCACCGGAACCGCGCCAGCCGCGCCGCCAATCACGATGTTCTGCGCGGTTGAACGCTTCAGCCACATGGTGTAGACGAAGACATAGAACAGGTTGGCCGAAAGCGCCAGGGCCGCGCTCAGAAAGTTGACAAAGGTCGTCAGGATGACGAACGAGCCGACGCCAAGCAGAATGCCGAAGGTCAGCGCGTGATTCGGCTCTACCCGACCCGCAGGCAGCGAACGGCGGCTGGTGCGGCCCATGATCTGATCGATATCGCGGTCGATGTAGCAGTTAATGCAGTTGGCGCTGCCCGCCGCCATCGCGCCGCCGAGTAACGTAGCAAGCGTCAATCCAAGAGGAGGCAGCCCCTGTTTTGCGATAGCCATAGCGGCAAGTGTTGTGCCGAGCAGCAGGATGGTGACATGTGGCTTCATCAGGTCGATATAACTGGAAATAGTTTGCTGGAGCGGGCTGACCACTTTTTTCGCCTCTTCAGCCTCGATGCGCTCAAGTGCCTCTCCCTGTGGCGCGGCGCGCAACTGGCGCATTGCCAGCGCCGCCAGGATGACCAGCAGACCCCACACGGCGGTAGCCAGGGCCAGGTGCAGTCCCGCCACAAATTCCGGCTTATGCAGGAGAACGACCAGCGCCCCCACCGATGCCTGCGCGACGAACAATACCCCTGCCGCGATCGCGACCCAGGCCTGTCCAGGAGCCACACTGCGCCGCCGCCATGCCGATATCAGCGTCCAGATCAACACCAGTCCCACAAAGGTAGCGACGAAGCGATGGAACATGTTAATGTCTGTCAGGTGGGCCTGCACCATTCCGGGAAGCGCGTCTCCGCAGAGCGGCCAACTGGGGCAGGCCAGCGAGGCGCTGCTATTGGTCACGTAGGAACCACTGAGCATCAGCCCATAGACGAGCAGGGCGTTTGTTATTGCCAATCGGGCAAATTTGCGAGTTTTGGCCGGAAGTTCGCGACCTGGTTTAGCCTTTCCTGCCATCACCGCTGCCGTAATCACCATAGCGAAGATGACCAGCGCCGTTCCCAGGTGGGCCGTGATGATGGTGGGAGGCAGCTTCCAGAGTACTGTCAGACCACCAAGCACGATCTGAATCACCAGGAAAAATGGCGCAATCAACGCGGGAATCAATACCTGTCGCTCTTTACGCGCATAGATCAGGGCCAGGACTGCCAGAGCAATCACCAGCACACTGACAATCGAGGCGGTATAGCGATGGAATTGTTCCAACAGAACGTGTATATCGAGTGCAACGAAGAGTCTGCCATGACATAACGGCCAGTCCGGGCAGCTCAGGCCGGAATCTGAGACGCGCACAGTTCCGCCAAGCGCGATCAGAAAATAGGTGAATCCAACCGCTATCCACGCAATACGACGTAGTAATTTCATAGGTCAGGGTTATCCTTTTGCCAGAAATAAAGAAAGCGAGAAATACCTCTCGTATTTTTGCTAAGCTGCCTGATACCTTCCTTGCAGGTAAACATGCTTGCCTTACAGTTACCTGAATGGAGCAGCATCGTCCCTACTATACTACGAACTGGTCGTTTTGTACATCTTGTCCTCTAGATCAACAATTGCTATAGTATAGTGGGTAGTTCATACGGAAAGGTCGCCCTATGGCAAATCTGGGACTCGATTTCTGGCTTACGCAGTGGAACTGGGAGCCTTCTATTGTTATAGGCACAGCGCTGATCGTAGGCCTGTATTTATATGCAATTGGGCCGTTCCGGCGGCGGCATGGTTTTGAGCCAGCGCGGCGCGGACAGGTCTTTGCCTTTTTATTGGGCCTGTGCATCATGTTTCTGGCGCTAGTCTCGCCGCTCGATGAATTAGGCGATTCCTATTTATTTAGCGCGCACATGGTTCAGCATCTTTGCCTGACGATTGTGGGGCCGCCTCTGTTGTTGATTGGAACGCCCGAGTGGTTTGTCGAGCCGGTACTGCGCAATAAAACGGTCTATGTAATTGCGCGGGCTTTGACCTATCCGGCGGTGGCCTTTTTCCTTTATAATGCTGATTTCTGGCTCTGGCACGCTCCAGTGTTATATGACGCCACACTGGAGAATTCGGGCATACATATCCTGGAGCATCTGACCTTTATTATCTTTGGTATCCTCAACTGGTGGCCGATCTTCAGCCCCTCAAAGACTCTGCCGCGCCTCTCTATCGGTGGTCAGGTGTTGTACCTGTTCCTCAGTGGTATGCCCACTGTGCTGCTTGGAGCAGGATTAACCTTTTTCCCGCCGCTCTATACTCCCTATATCTCGGCTCCTCGCGCCTGGGGCATCTCGCCTGCGGTCGATCAGCAACTTGGCGGCCTGATTATGTGGATACCCGGCAATATCGCCTACATCGTGATTATGAGCGTTCTCTTCCTGCGCTGGATGCAAAAGAAGGAAGCCGAACAGGCCGCCCGCGAACGCGAATTGTTCGAACAGGAAGATGCGGGACAAAATGCGGGAGTAGTATAAACTCCGCCCCAATCATGCTATAATGCCTCACAAATATTTCCGCTTTCTTGTAAGGGGAGAAGAATACGAAAGTGGGAGATAGGTATTTTCTGTTGGGAAGGCTGCACTTTTATGCTCATTACTCGTCTGGAACTGGAAAACATCAAGAGTTATCGTCAGTTTAACGTCGATTTTCGCAAGGGCACAACGGCTATCAGTGGCGCTAATGGCGCGGGGAAGACGACGCTGGTTGAGGCTATCGGCTTCGCTTTATTTGATTTCTTGCCCTACAGCAATCGCAATCTTTTTGTGCGCGAAGGGGAGAAGCATGGCAAGGTAGTTGTGCATCTCATCGGCGGCGATGATCGTCCCTATGTGGTAGAGCGGCGCTGTGGAGCGGGTTCGTACTGGATGGTATATGACCAGGAAGCCGATTTGCGCGTAGAGCAGCGCGCCGACGTGATAGATAAGCTGCACGAAATCTTTGGTATTGATCGCGAACGACCTCTGGACGATTTGTTTCGTGACGCGCTGGGCGTTCCCCAGGGAACTTTCACCTCTATTTTTCTCGAAACGGCTGCTAAGCGCAAGCAGACTTTTGATGCCCTGTTACAGATCGAAGATTTCAAGACCGCCTTCGACTATTTGCTCGATGTGCGCAAAGAGTATGACCAGCAGATACAGGCGCAGAAGGACGAAATACAACGTCTCGAGATAGAGACACGCGACCTCGATAGCTGGCGCGTCGCATTGCAGACGTTCCGGCGCGAAGATGCAGCAAAGAAAGAACAGAATGCTCGCAGAACTCAACTCCTGGTGGAATATAAGGAGCGCGCCACTATCCTTGAACAACTGCGCGTTGAGCGCGAGCGCTGCCGGGAACAACTCAGGCACCAGCGAACAATACATAATGGCGCGCAGGATAAACTTTGGGATAGCGAAAACGCTCTAAATCTGGCACGTGAAGCTCACAGGCTGGTTGAAGAAACCCTGAGTGACTACCAGCGTTATCAGCAGGCAGAGGCTCAACTCACAGTTTTGCGCAAAGATGAGCGGCAGCGCAACAAACTCAAGGAACAGCAAAGCAGCCTGGAAAAGGAATGCGCAACCTTGCAGGCCAATATTCGCAACCTGCATGGACGTTTGGATGAGGTGGCGCGAGCGCAGCAGCGTATCCTGGAACTGCTGCCTCTGGTTGAGAGACAGCACCAATTGGAGCGGGAGTGTGATCTGCAACAACAGCGTCTGAGCGAGTTTAACAGGCAGCTTCGAGAGATTGAGCGCCTGCAAAAGCAGCAGGCGGGATTTGCGCACCAGCTTGAAACAACACGGCAGCAGATTGCCGGGATTGAACCTTTGCGCCCCTTAGCAGAAAAGCTGTCTGAGCGATTGGAAGAGGTGACGCGCCTCGATCAGCGCATGCAGGAGCGCACCAGCAAGCAACTACAATTTGAGGAGCGCAGACGCCAGCTACAAGAAAAAATCGAGGAGCGCGGCAGGCTTGCCGACAACCTGAAAAAAGCCGAGGCTTTCATTACGCGGCTGGAAGCTCTACGACCCGAAGCCGTAGAACTTCCCCAGCTTGAAACGCAGTGGGAAGAACTCAACGCCCAAAAGCATCGCTTAGAAGGCAATATCGAGGGTTACAAGCGTTCGCGCAAGCTCTCCGCAGGCGGCCAGTGCCCCTTGCTGAAGGAGCAGTGCCTGAATATTCAACGGCGCGGTATCAGCAGCCTCGAATCGTTCTTTGATAGCGAGATTGCGCGAGACGAGGCCGAACTGGTTGTGTTAGTGGGGCAAGTGGAGTTGCTTGGAAAGCGCAAAACGCTGGCGAAACGGGCCAATGATGAACTTCAAAAAATGGGCGAGTACGTGGAACGTCGGGATAATATAGCAGATCGTCTAAAGCAGGCCGCCCAGGAGATCACGCGCCTGGAACGCGAAGTGTACCAGCTTAAAGAAGACCTGGACACGCTGGCGTACATTGAAGGGCAGGTTGTCCAGGCGAAGGCCGCGCTTGAAGAGAGCCGACGCGCCGAAAAGCAGGTACGCGAGCTTGATGTCTTATCTGCGCGAGTGCAACAACTTGAAACGCAGATACAGCAGGCCGAAAGCGAGCTTGAGGAACGCAAAAGACTTGTCGAGGAACTGCAGGATAGCGCATCCCTGCTTGAACAGGCCAGGCAGGAACTGAAGCGCTTGAACGACCCACGCGGGGAGAGTCGCGGACTGCAGGAAATGCTGAAAAACGGGCCAATATTGCAAAACAACCTGCTGGCAGAGCAGGGCAAGCTCACGGATATCGAGCAGCGTTTGCAGACCCTCGCGCAGGAACTTGCGCAGTATGCGGACCTTGATACGCGGATTGGCGAGCAGGAAGCATTGAAACGTGTAAGCGCTGCCGGATATAACACTTACGTGCAGAACGAAAAAGAGGCCAAACGCCTGTCTGAACGCGAGCAGGCCTACCAGGAAGCCCTGAGCAAGGCACAGCAGGCAGAACAGGATTTGCTTGCTGCCGAAGCTGCCTATTCCGAGGCTGAAGCCGCCTATGACGAACAGGAACACCAGATTATTCAAGGGCAGATCAGGGAACTCGATTTCCAACTGGTGGAACTGGCAAAGGATATGAGCAACCTGCAAGAAAAAATCAACGAGTTTGAGCAGAAGATTGCCCATGCCGAGGCGCTGCGGCTGGAACTCGAAAAGGCAGAGCAGGAGAAACAGACGCTCGAAGACCTCAACCGCATGCTTGAACAGTTCCGCAAGCTGATTAAAGAGGCCGCGCCGTTCGTCTTGAAGGCCATGCTCAGCGATATTTCAGCGGAGGCCAATCGTATCTTTGGCGAGATTATGGGCGACCGGAGCGCGCAGTTAAGCTGGGAGAACGACTACGAGATTCAATTGCGCCGCCAGGGCGTGACGCGCACCTTTGCCCAGTTGAGCGGTGGCGAGCAGATGAGCGCGGCGCTGGCGGTGCGGCTGGCCCTGCTCAAGAAGCTCTCTACACTCAACATCGCCTTCTTTGACGAACCGACGCAGAACATGGACGAATTGCGTCGCACCAACCTCGCCGAACAAATCCGGCGCGTGCGCGGCTTCGACCAGTTGATCGTGATAAGCCACGACGATACCTTTGAGCAGAGTCTGGATAGCCTGGTTCGCCTGCGCAAGAAGGACGGCGAGACGCGCATAGTGAGCGAGGAAGAGGTCGTTTACTCTGGAGAGCAGGTGAGCGTCCATGCTTCATAAAGGCAAGTTGCTGGCTGCCCTGCATAACAAGCGTGGCCAGTTCACAGCGTATGATGGCTCGTTCAATGACCAACTGAAGGCCTATCGCTACGCCCTGGAACATCTCTACCAGCGCTATTCGTCAGGGGCGGAACTCGATCATCTTTTGCCGCCTGATGAGAAGGGCATGCCGCCCGCCGGAGCGCGCCCCAGTGTTGAATTTGATCGCTGGCTGGTCGGCGCGGCCCAGGCCGAATATACCGGCCCGCTTTATCCTTTTAATCGCGAGTTTGCCAATCACGAACAGGCGCGCCAATGGGCGGAATGTATCGAGGGTATTACCACAGTGGCGGTCGATGGCAGCCAGCTGCAGCCCTGGCGCGATGCCTCAATTCCGGTCGCGCTGATTCAGGTCGGCCTGTTTGCTAACCCGCACCTGCAGGGACGCCCCTATACTAAAGACGTGCGCATCGAAGTGCTTTCGCCGGACGAGATCATGGAAGAGTCGCGTGTCGAGGGCAAAGACCCGGACAGCTACCCCTACTCCGAATTGCAGGTCACACTGCGCCGCTACCTGCTCGAAGTGGAGACCTTGGGTGAACTGATGGAACGTTATGCGCGAGAACGACGCCAGGAAGACCCGGCGCATAGTCCGGTTGTCTTCTTCGATGGTTCGCTGGTTGTCTCCTTCGCGTTGACCATGCCCAGTCCCTATCGTGAAAGATATATCTCCGCCGCCGTCTCCCTGCTCAAAACTTCAGAGCAATGCCGCGTTCCCTTGATCGGCTATATCGATACGAGTTACGCCCGTGATATCATTACCATGCTGCGCCGCCTGGACGCCGCACAGGAGAGGCCGGTATTGCGTGAAACCAAGCGCGTGCATGATGCCTTGCTCTGGCAGGGGCGTATGCGCTGGGGCGACCGCACACCAGCCATGATCTGCGCTCGGGGCGATGTTCTCGAAGGCTATGGCGAATATCGCGAAAGCGTGGCCTTCTGCTACTTGCAAACCACCTCAACACAACCACCTGCCCGCCTGGAATTCCCGCGCTGGCTGCTAGATGATGGCATCCTCGAACCCGTATTAGATGTGGTACGCGCAGAAGTTATCGCGGGCAATGGCTATCCTTACGCCATTGAAACTGCCGATGCCGTAGCCGTCATTTCTATGCAAGACCGCGCCGAGTTCTATGGCCAGTTCCAGGATTTCATGAAACGGCAGGGGTTGGAATTTACGTTTTCGAGGAAGTCGGTGAGTAAGAGCCGGAGAAGGTAAATCATGTGATATACTTCTTTGCGTCCGATTGTTTATTCGCATTGTAACCAACGTTCTAGAAAAAATTCGTATGTCTCGTTCAACTACGTACAACATAAATTGTCCTTGCGGGGAGAGCTTTAGCGCGCAGGTTTACGATTATGTGAATGTGGCGAAGGACCCGCAGTTGCAATATACGGTGCTGGCCGGATTGTTAAATGTGGCGACCTGCCCCATATGCGGGCGGCGCTCAGCGGTTTCGCGCCCGTTCATCTATTCTGATCCGGCGCATCATTTGCTGGCCTATGTTCACCCGCGTAACGACGCGCCGGAAGAGGCTCGAATGCTCATCCTGGAAAAGTTGCGCGATGCCTATACCAATATTGTCTCTGGCTTGGAGCAGGATGAGGATGGGCAGCAGGAAAATGGGAACGGCGCAAAGGATGCGCAAGAAAATACGCAAGTTATCGCCAGCAACAGCGAAACGCCAGAGATGCCTCCGCTACAGGTCGTTTTTGGCCTGGATCAGCTTAGCGAACTCATCAACGCAGTGTTAAGCCAGGATGAGCGGCTTGGCAAGCTGGCGCTTAATACACGCAGCCGCGAAGAGGCCGAGCGCGGGCAGTTGTTGTTGATTGCGCGCAAGCTGGCGCAGGAGATGCAATGCCAGATAGAGGTTGAAGATTTGCCGGATGAATATACCGTATGGGTGTATGGTTCGCGCCGCCAGATAGGAGCGTTGATGCGCGAACTGGCGGCTCGAACTTAATACGCAGGAAAATAGAGATGATTACAATTGGAGTCCTGACCATTAGCGATAGCGGCGCGGTAGGAGCGCGAGAAGATACCAGTGGCGAAACGATTCGCACAATGGTGGCGCAGCTTCCAGGCGCGGTAATCGAAGCGGGAGCCATTATTCCCGATGATCGCGCCCAGATTGAAGCGACGCTGCGTGAATGGAGCGATGAGAAGCGCATCAATCTCGTGCTGACAACTGGCGGCACCGGACTCGCGCCACGTGATGTTACACCTGAAGCCACGAAGGCGGTGATCGAGCGCGAGGCTCCAGGCATCGCTGAGGCTATGCGTGCTGTCAGTCTGCAACATACTCCTTTTGGCATGCTTTCGCGGGGCGTGGCGGGTACGCGAGGACGCACGTTAATTATCAATCTGCCCGGCAGTCCTAAGGCCGTTCGGGAGTGCCTCGAATGCATCCTGCCTGTTTTGCCACATGCCATCAACCTGCTTACCGAAGGCCCTCGCGAGCATTAGGCTATGTCCGACAATGCGCCTATTCTGACCTTTGAGGGGCATAGCGACTACATTTTTTCCCTCGCCTTCTCGCCGGATGGAACCTATCTTGCCTCTGCATCACGGGATAAAACGGTCCGCATCTGGCGCGTTTCGACAGGGGAAACGATAGATATCTACACCAGACACTCCGGCTATCTTCTCTCCGTTGCGTGGTCGCCGGATGGTCGCTATCTGGCCTCGGGCGACACGGATGGAGTGGTGCATGTCTGGGAAGCATTTCCTTCGCGCACAATCCTTACCTATGGTGGGCATACACGCTTTGTGCGCAGCGTAAGCTGGTCGCCAGATGGGCGCTATCTTGCCTCGTCTGGCGATTTCGGTGATAGCACAGCGCAGGTATGGGAAGCTATGACCGGACAGCATGTATATACGCATTCAGGGCAATATCGCGTGTTTGTGGTTGGCTGGTCGCCCTCTGGACAGGAGCTTGCCTCCTGCGCTTTCGATGGCACCGTCCAGATATGGGCCGCCTTTACAGGAGCTATCCGTCTGTCTTATATGGGTCATGCAGGGCCAGTCTACGCGGTTGGCTGGTCGCCGGATGGACGCTATCTTGCTTCGGCAGGCCAGGATGGAACGGTGCGGGTATGGAACGGCGCAGACGGAAAAACGATGACAATCTATCGGGGGCATACGCAGCCGGTCAAGGTGGCCGTCTGGTCGCCGGATGGCAGGTCTATTGCTTCAGGTGGGGATGATGCCAGTTTGCAAGTCTGGCAGGCGTTGCTGGGGGAACCGCAGAACACTTATTCCATGCACGATAAGTGGATAAGGGCGCTTGCCTGTTCACCTGACGGGGGATATCTGGCCTCCGCCAGTGACAGGCAAGTGCAGTTGCTTGTGATGGGGGTATGACCGGAAGCCACCCGCAAGGGGATAGCTCTACAGGCCCTTGTATATTGTAGAGCCATCCCCTTGCGGGTGGCTTCCGGTTCCCTATTTGATCGGTATGAGAAATGCTAGAGCGAGCCACCCTGATTTCCGGTGCTTCCGGGGTTATTTCCGAAAAGGGAGCCACCGAAGCCGCCCATGCTGCTCGCTGCCTGAGATTCCAGACGGCGCTGTAGTTCATCAAGGACGCCGTTGACCGCATTTTTTGCGAATTCCGAATGCTGTTCGCCGCCGGGAATCTGGCTGGCAAAGTGGTCGATCGCCTGGTTAATCTGATTTTGTACATCGCCGCGTACACCATTTAGCGCGCCGCCGAGCAGACCGCCGCCCTGTTGCTGTCCGCCATACTGCGGTGAACCCTGTTGACCTGACTGCGGCCCCCACTCGTTCTGTCCAGGCAATTCCTGCTGACCGCCTTCTATGCCGCGAACGACATCCAAACCCTGATCGAATGGATCTGCCATAAAAAATGCCTCCTGGTAAAGTGAGATACAGTATTGTACTGTATATCTTCACGTATCGGAAGTCCCTTTAGCTTCTCTAGTCCTTTAATTCTTTTTTGAGTTCGCGCACAAAGCCAAAAATACCCTCGATCCAGGTCATCTCGGCCTCCCGTTTGGCCTGAGCTTGCTGGCGTTTGTGTTCCTCTTCACGACGGCGAGCTTCGGCCAGTTCTGCGTCGTAAGCGGCTCGTTTGGCCGGATCGCGCAGCACAGCATAGGCTTCGTTCAGGCGTTTGATGTGGATATCGCGCGCCTGCTTATTGAGGTCGGGGTGATGCAGGCGCACCAGGCGACGATAGGAGCGTTTAATTTCTGCTTCTGTCGCGGTGGGTGAAACTTCGAGAATCTGATAATAATCCTGCATAGACACTCATGCCCCTGTGCTGCCGAATCCGCCGCGCCCTGTTCCCATTTCGGAAACTTCCTGCCAGGAAACGCGGGCGACGGGAACAAAGATACCCTGAGCAATGCGCTCGCCCCGTTTGACGGTGATTGCCTCTTCGCGGAAGTTAAAGACCTGCACCCGCAGTTCATCGCCTTCACCACAATAATCCTGGTCGATGATGCCGACGCCGTTGGGAATGAGCAGGCCCTTTCTTATAGGCGTGCTACTACGCATCGTTAATAATAGCATATACCCATCAGGGATACGCACAATCACGTTGGCGGGGATCAGTTCAATCGTGCGCGGCTCGATCTCAGTATCTTCCCGGCAGATCAAATCAAAGCCGACCGAGCCTGCGGTCGCATAGGTAGGCAGCGGTAAAGTTGGATCGATACGCTTGATTGTCACGTTTAATGGTTGCATGGGTGTGTCCATGTTTGCTATTCTAGTAGCATAGCTCTGCAACGTCAAGTCATGTAGAGGCATCCCCTTGCGGGTGCCTTTCCGGCGCACCATAACATTGCCTTTGCATTCCACCATTGCGGAGCCACGCGGGAGAGACGAGTGAGCGAGCGCGTAAAACTGTTCATTGTGGGCCTGTTATTAAGCGTAGGGCTGGGCCTGGCGATATTCTGCACGATACAAACGGTGCAGGCAGTGCAGCGTTTCCAGAGGGAACGCCAGCTTGCTATGGCTGGTGATATCAGTACGCTTCGCCCCTGGATGACCCTTCCCTACATCTCTCGCGTTTACCACGTGCCGGAATCCTATCTGTACCAGTGGCTGCATATTTCAAACCCCCAGACGATTCGTCATGTGTCGCTAAAAGCATTGGCCTCGCGTTTTAATCGTCCGTTAGATGCTCTTGTGAAAGAGGTGCAAACGGCGATCCTCTCGTATCGCAAGGCGCATCCGAAATCCTCCTTGCATCCTGCGCCAACCCATGGGCCGCCAGCGAGGAGGAGGAAGGCATGAATGAACTGCTCCTCACCCTGCTGAACTTTTTACAGCAGTATGGCTATCCTGCGCTCTGGGTCTCGGTTTTTATCGCCTCGTTTGGCGCGCCTTTACCAATCGCGCTTGTCCTGCTGGCTGCCGGGGCCTTCGCCGCTCTAGGAGATTTCAATATCGCGGCACTGGCGTTGCTCTCGATCACCGCTTCGGTCGCGGGCGATAATCTTGGCTATTTCGTTGGTCGCCGCTGGGGCAGTAAAGCATTGTTGTGGCTGGCGCAGTCAAAATCGGGCCAGCGTATGCTCTCGCCTGCCAGGCTTGAGCGTTCTCGCCAGTATTTTGCTCGCCGGGGTGGCTGGGCAGTGTTCCTGAGTCGTTTTCTGGTCTCTGCCCTGGGTGGAGTGATTAACCTGTTAGCGGGAGCGGAACTTTATCCGTACCGCGAATTCCTCGTCCTCGACATCTCAGGTGAAGCGCTGGGAGCGGTAATCCCGCTCACCCTGGGCTTTGTCTTTGGCGCAAGTTGGGATGCTGTGGGTGATGTGCTTGGTTCGCTCTCACTTTTGATTCTCGCGTTGTGTATCGTCTTTATATCAGGTGTATGGTTAGTAAGGCTTGCGCGCCGCATTTATGCCGCAAGGCGGGCGAAAGTGGATGCTTTGCAATCGGGAGGACAGAAGATTTCCGTCTCGGGTGCGCTGCCACTTGATCCCTCGGTGAAACCGCAGTCGTCGGGACAGTTGCCACCTTTGTGACGTTCAAACGTATATTTATTAAGATACTTCCGAAAGGAAAGCAGTTGATCGACGAAAAAGGACGAAAAAAGCGCCTGGGAAGGGCTTTGGGGCCGTTAGGAGTTGATGAAAGGAGGCTTTTGCGTTATAATTAGAGTGGCGAAGGAAATATTTTCCGTTCTTTCTGTGTTTCTAACTATAGAGAGACAGTGCATGTACGTCAATACACTTCCTCCCACTCGGTATTCAAACTCAGTGTCCAGATCGGCGGACCACTTTCCCTGAGTGTAGGACCGAACCGATGGAAGATACTGTTATCTTGCTGCTTAAGATACTACTGTTCATGGAGGGCGCGATATGATTGACTTACAGCGAGCCACCCCTGGTGCTACGCTTGAGTTTGATAATGTCAAACAACCTGTAACCGATCAACTGACGCAGCAATACGAAGAAATTGTTGATCGTTTGCTAACGTCTGATTATATTGAAGACGAGGGAGCGGAGGAGGCTGACAAGGAGGAGGCCGAGGATATCGCTACCCTGGATACAGCGCCTCTAGAGCTGGAAGATGGACAAGATATGCGCGGGGAACTGTCTCCACTGCCGGACTCACCGGCTATGGAGACAACATCGATCTTATCGCTGCCAGCGCTGGAGGCGGAGGATTTGCCGCAGCCCCGGCGTGTTCCTATGCGCCGACGCCGCTCTGAAGATGGAGACGAGCATTCGCTCAATCCATCAGATGCGGGTGAATCAGATGCTGTGATGACCTACCTGCGTGAGATTGGCCGCGTGCCGATGATTACGCACGAGCGCGAAATCGAACTGGCTCAGCGCATTGAGGCCGGTGATCGCGAGGCTATGAAGCAGTTCATCCTGGCGAACCTGCGTCTCGTAGTGAGCATTGCCAAACGCTATGTTGGGCGTGGATTAACACTGCTTGATCTGATCCAGGAAGGCAATATTGGCCTTATCCGTGCGGTACAGCGCTACGACTGGCGGCGCGGGCATCGCTTTTCCACTCATGCGACCTGGTGGATTCGCCAGGCTATCAGCCGGGCCGTTGCCGACAAAGGCCGCACCATTCGTCTTCCTGTCTATGTCAACACCGCTTTGAACCGCATTCGCCGCGAACGCCAGCGCCTCTTGCAGGAACTCGGGCGCGAGCCGACCGATCTCGAACTGGCAGCCGCGACGGGCCTCGATCCTGTACGCATGGTTGAATTGCAGTCTGCCCCTGGCGCTCCGGTTTCCCTGGAACTGCCGGTAGGGGAGGACGAGGAGCAGGAACTGGGCGACGTGCTGGCCGATACCGAATCCGCTTCGCCGGAAGATATCGCGACCACTCAGACCCTCAAAGACGAAGTGCAGCGCGTTCTCGAGTCTGTGCTGACTCCTCGCGAGCGCCTGGTTTTACAACTTCGCTTCGGCCTCGGCAATAGCCAGGCTCACCCATTGGAGCAGGTCGGACGCGAACTCGGCATCACCCGCGAGCGTGTGCGCCAGATTGAGGCGGGGGCGCTTGCCAAACTTCGCCAGCCACCTGTGCTTGAACGGTTGCGCGGTTAATTGTAAATAGAAAATGATGTAGGGATGCAATTCATCGCGTCCCTACATTTTTTTGAGCAGACATGACAAGTGGATATGCAGCCCTGTCATCCTTCGCTGCGCTCAGGATGACAGGGGGCGAGCGTCCCTATTTTTTTTGTGCCGTTTTCTTTTTGACCTTGCCCAGGTCGCGTTCTACCTCGATCACGCCTTTGACACGTTCCAGGCGAGCGAAGACGCGGTACATTTGCTCCAGGCTCTCTACCTCCAGCGTGGCGCTGATGGTGACAATCTCTTTGCGTGGACTGGTGGTAGAGTTGACCGAGGTCATATTCACGTTGCATTCGCTGATAACGGTTGCGATATCGCGAATCAGCCCTGAACGGTCATGCGCCAGGATGACGACCTGGGCCAGGTAGCGCTGGTAGCCCATGTTTGTCCAGCTTACATCAACCAGGCGCTCGCGGTCGCGTTCGCGGTAGCGCTCGATATTTTTGCAATCCGCGCGATGGATAACCGCGCCCCTACCGCGACTGATGTAGCCGATAATTTCATCGCCCGGCAAGGGACAGCAGCAGTTTGCCAGCGTAGTCAGCAGGCCGCTCACCCCCGCCACCTGCAAGTTAGCTGAGGACGATGATTTGCTGGTGGTGGTCAGCGCGATCGGCTCGGCCTCTTCCTTCGTTTCTTTTGTCTCGCGTGGCTCGCGCTGCTGCCAGTAGTCCATCAGCTTGACCGCAACTGCATGCTGGCGAATCTCGTCTCCGCCTATCGCGGCCAGCAGATCCTCGAAGGACTCCTTGTGATATTCATCGCGCAGCCAGTGTTGCGCGTCTTCATTGACCACCTCGATGCCGCGCATGCCGAAAATCTTGAGTTCGCGGTCCAGGCGTTCGCGCCCGATTTGAATGTTGATATCGCGCTCGTGTATTTTGAGGTAGCGGCGAATCTTGCTGCGCGCCTGAGCGGTGCGTGCGAAATTCAGCCAGTCGCGGGTCGGGTGCGCTGTACGGCTGGTGATGATGTCAACGATGTCGCCACTTTTCAGTTCGTAGTCCAGGGGCACCATGCGCGTCACCAGTCGCTCGCCGTCGCCTTCGGTAATCACACGCGCGCCCGCGCAGGTATCGCCAATTTTAGTATGCACGCGGTAGGCAAAGTCCAGCGGCGTTGAGCCTACGGGCAGGTCTTTTACCTCGCCCTTTGGCGTGAAGACAAAGATCTGCTCATCGAAAATTTCATCGCGCACAGCATCGACAAACTCGCTGTCGCTGGCAGAGGCGTTGCGCAGTTCGCGCTGCCACTCGGCAAGCTGGCGCAGCCAGGAGAGCAGTTCCTTCGCGGAAGCTGAGGCGTGATCGCCCACATCCTTGTAGTGCCAGTGCATGGCGACGCCATATTCAGCCATTTCATGCATGGCGAAGGTGCGAATTTGAATCTCCACGAGCTGGTCATCCAGGCAGAAAACCGTTGTATGCAGGGCCTGGTAGCCGTTGGGCTTGGGGTTGGCGATGAAGTCCTTGATGCGCCCGTCCTTTGGCTTCCACATGCTATGGACATGTCCGAGCGCCAGGTAGCAATCCTCTTTGGTCTCGACAAGGATGCGGAAGGCAACGAGGTCGTGTATCTGCCCGAGGTCTGCCGCCGTCTTGAGTTCATCCAGCCGCTCGACATCTCCGGCGTTGCGCCGCAGCTTTTTATAGAAGCTGTAGAGGTGCTTGACGCGCCCCGAGACTTCCGCTTTCAAGCCAAGTTTGCGCATCTCATCACGCAGGATGGCGCAGACGCGATCGACATAGGCACGCCACTGCTTGCTTTCGGCCTCGACCAGTTCGCGCACCCAGGCCCACTTTTCGGGTTCCAACACCTGAAAGGCCAGATCGTCCAGTTCGCTCTCCATGCGCGAGATGCCCAGACGCCCGGCCAGGGGCGCATAAATCTCACGCGTTTCCTGCGCCATCGTCAGAATTTCTTGCGGGTCGGCGTGATAGACCTTCTGCGAGATCAGGCGCATGGCGTGCAGGCGGTAGGCCAGTTTGAGCAGCACCACGCGGGGGTCTTCCGACATGGCAAAAAACATCTTGCGCACCGTTTCCGCTTGCTGTCGGCGCTGCACCTCGCGTATGCGCTGCTTCTTTTGTTCGCGGCTGCTCTCAGCGTCGCCCATTCCCGCGTTGTTAGGCTTATCGGGGGCAAGAACCTGCGCTCCCGCTCGCTTTTTGCGCTCAAGAATGTTCATGCGCAGCATACTGCCAACCACGCGGGCTACGGGCGTGCCAAGTATACGCTCAACCTGCTCTAATGAAAGCAGGTCGGCGTCCACAGCCTCGAAGATCAGGCCGGAAGCAACGCCAACGGCATCGATATGCATCTCAGCTAAAATGGTTGCTACGGCCAGGGCATGTTCAAGCAGGGGAAGCTCGCGCTCCCCTTTTAGCTCCTTGCACGTCGCTTGAGCCAGCTCAAAGGCGCGAGCAAGTTGATCGACATCCTGCTTTGGCATGTAACTTTGCGCAATGGTCAACAGGTATTTGGCCTGTTCTTTGGCAAATGCATTTGTTACGGTCTGGTTGCTTACGGGCATATCTATCATAACGGTATCCGATTATTGCTATCTCAAAATTATGCAGAGTAACTGGCGCGGCGACCACGATCCCGGCTGACCGTCACAACGTTTCTGACCTGTTGCAGCCGCTCAAAGAGTGGTTCAAGCTGGTCAACCCGCTCGATCTCCAATGTGGCGGTAATCACCGCTTTCTGTAGCGAGGCGTTGGTGGTGGATGACACCGCCGTCATGTTGATACCGGCATCGGTGACAACGGCAGCCACGTCACGAAGCAGTCCGGCGCGATCATGCGCGACGATGATGATGGGGGCCAGATAGTGCTGTGGTTCGATTTGCAGCCAGTTGATCTCAATCAGGCGCTCCGCTTCGTGTCCGCGATAGCGGCGCAGCGTGCGACAATCGCTGCGATGCACCATAATGCCTTTGTTTGGATGAACGACCCCTACAATGGCATCACCCGGCAGCGGGCAACAGCAATGAGAAAGCTTGACGACGACCTGCGGCAATTCATTGTCGTGGCCGTTTTTGCTCTGCTCGCTCTCCGCTTTCATCTCCCCGCGCTCTTGTAAACGCGGAGAGAGTTTTTCAAGTACGGTGCCGATAGGCAGGTCATCGCGTCCAAGCGCGATCAAGAGATCATCCGGCGTGGCATATTTTTTATCGGTCGAAATGCCGAGTAAATCCTGCTCATCAATTGCGCGTATACCGTTCGCGCCGATCGATTTCAAGGCCAGGTCGAGCCGTTCGCGTCCCAGTTGCAGGTTCACCTCGCGCTCATAGGTCTTCAGATAGCGGCGAATCTTTGCGCGTGCCGAAGTGGTGCGCGCAAAGGCCAGCCATTCGCGAGTCGGATGAACCTCAGGGTCGGTAATGATATCGACAATTTCGCCGCCTTTCAGCTCGTAATCCAGCGGGACGATGCGTGTCACCAGCCGCCCACTGTCTTCCATATTGGTAATAATGCGCGCTCCGGCGCAATGATCGCCAATATCGGTATGAATACGGTAGGCCAGATCGAGTGGGGTCGAGCCACGCGGCAGGTCTTTCACCTCGCCTTTGGGCGTGAAGACGAAAATCTGCTCCTGGAAGATGTCGCCCTTGACCGCTTCGACAAATTCGTCGGCGTTCTGCGGCAGTTCGCGCTGCCATTCGCGCAATTGCTCAATCCAGGCGAGCATCTCGCGTGTAGAGAGACGCGCTCCGCCGCGCTCTTTCAGGTACCAGTAGCTGGCGATGCCATAGTCAGCGATGCGCTCCATCTCGTGCGTGCGAATTTGAATCTCCGCGAGCTGGTTATCCAGGCAGAAGACGGTCGTATGCAGGGACTGGTAGCCATTGACCTTCGGCGTGGCGATGAAATCTTTGATACGCCCATCTTTGGGCCGCCACAGCGCATGTATGTGTCCCAGCGCGAGGTAGCAATCATGCACCGAATCGACCAGGATGCGATACGAGACGAGATCGTGAATCTGGCTCAACTCGCCGCCGCTCTGCTGGAGCTTGCGGTTGATGCTCGACAGGTGCTTTTGCCATGCATGCACGTCGGCATGAATACCCGCCTTCTCCATCTCTTCTTTGAGGGCGCGACAAATTTTTTCAACGGTTGGCTGGCGTTTGCTCCGCTCTTCCTCGACTTCCTCTAAGAGGCGCTGATAGCGTTCTGGCTCCAGGTAGCTGAATGCGAGGTCTTCGAGTTCGGCCTGTACCTGGGCCATGCCGAGACGGCGGGCCAATGGCGCGTAAATCTCGCGTGTCTCGCGGGCCTTGTTGATTTGCTGCGCCGGATTCATCGCGCTCAGGGTGCGCATGTTATGCAGGCGGTCGGCCAATTTTAGCACTACGACTCGCGGGTCTTCCGCCATTGCCAGCAGCATCTTGCGCACCGTCTCTGAACGCTGGCGGCGCTTCAATTCGCGTGTCAGCCCTTGCGTCGTTTCTTTCTGTTCAGGCGTCTCTATGCTGCCATCCAGGGGAGCATGATCGGGCATCAACCCGGCTTTCTTGCCTGCCAGCGTATCAAATTTGGTGACGCCATCCACGATATTTGCAACTGCGTCGCCAAATTCATTGCGCAACTCTTCCAGGGTGAAATCGGTATCCTCTACCACATCGTGCAACAGGGCCGCCACGATACCATCCGCATCAATCCGCATATCCGCCACCAGCAACGCCACTTCCAGGGGATGCTGAATGTACGGATCGCCAGAGCGCCGCACCACGCCCATGTGCGCGTCATTCGCGACATAGTAGGCGTGTTCGATCCGCTCCAGATCACGCGGGCACAGGTACTGGCGGGTCTCTGCTAAGAGATCTTCCAGCGTCACCCGTGAAACGGTGATCGATTCTTTTGGATTGATGGTCATCATACGAAAAACCCCGGAATAAGAAAAATGCTATTGCTATAATCTATTGTAAGACATGGTATATACACAACCATACAGATGTCAAACATTCATAGATATAAGTTGTTACGTACAGTATAGGGTGAATGTAACAGCTTACAGGGCATAGTTGGGATATATGTATGACAACACGTGAGGACATATGTATATTCCCGCTCCCATCCCTGGTTATATAGACGTAGCAAGGGGGCGTATCTCAAATGTAAACTAGTCGGAAAGCAGTATATAGCCAGAAGCCCCCGCAAGAGGATGGCTCTACAAGAGGGTTCATATGGTAGAGCCATCCCCCTTGCGGGGGGCTTCTGGCTATAGGCTCGCTATATTGGATAGAAAAGAGCAAGAGTAACAAATAGGGAACTCTTGCTCTTTATATGTTTGTTCTGCTTGCTTTACGCACAGTTTCTAGCAGTACTGAAACCGCCAGGTGATGCTAGTTAGCTGCGCGCAACGCGAACCTTTTCAAAGCAGGAACTGCAATAGACAGGTTTGTCATTCCTGGGCAGGAATGGCACCTGTGTCTGCGCTCCGCACTCGGCGCAGATCACGTCATGCATTTCACGTGGTCCGCGCTCCGAGCGGCTGGGGCCGCCGGAAGCATTACGCCGCGCTGCACGGCAAGAAGGACAACGGCCAGGCTGGTTCATCAGCCCTTTCTGCTGGTAAAACTCTTGTTCACCGGCAGTGAATACGAAATCATTTCCGCATTCGCGACACTTCAGGGTTTTGTCAACGAAGTTCAACTAGAGACCTCCTTGTGATATGATGGTATTCCTCTGGTCCATATCCTTGCAGAGTCACCAGCTTGTACGTCACCCCAAGCAGCGCGGGACTAATTGCCTCTGGACGAACACTGTATGCGAGACCGAGATCGGATACCGGAAAAGAGCATACACTATCCTTTAGCCAATTTCAAGCGTTTTATTCATTAATTTATCCAACTCTCAGCATTTTTATGCATTTTTTATGTGTAATTTGTACACTATCTCGTTTATTAAAGCGACCAGATTTCGGCATTGTTGAATGCTACCTCGGTCGTAAGATTGGTCAGGTAAATTGGTCAGTACCGGAATAGTTTCCATATATTGCAGAAAAGCAATGTATGCTTTTTTCTTTTCTAGAACACTTGACAGGTATTTCTGTAATTGATTATGCTCTTGTATAATACCGCTTGCTGGGGAAGCGCCTTTGTCACATCTTTTGCTACTTATGAGGACTTCATGCCCTGGATTTGTATTCGAGCGGTTACGTTTATTTAGTCCCAGGAGAGACGCATGAACGATATACACCCTGAGCAAGCTTCTTCTTTATCAGACCCCCTTCCTCTTGATGAAAGGAGCCTGTTGCTTAGTCTCGGGTGGTTCAGCA
>DASRDB010000020.1:0-58705 GCA_035652815.1 Ktedonobacteraceae bacterium | reverse complement strand
CTCTTTCCAACGTAGTACACGTGTTGGCTGTCTTCCACTCATATCACGGTTTCAATCGCCCAATCGCGTCAAACCTCTTTCCAACGCCAGACAGGGGCATTGCAGCGCCCGACCCTTCCAGGTTTCAATCGCCCAATCGCGTCAAACCTCTTTCCAACGTGCAAACCGATTTAATGGAGTACTTAATAACAATAGGAGGTTTCAATCGCCCAATCGCGTCAAACCTCTTTCCAACGTGCTGGCTGTACAACTCCATTATGGAGTACCATATGTTTCAATCGCCCAATCGCGTCAAACCTCTTTCCAACCCTGTACTTCAACCGGCAAGGCCTCCCCTTGCCCTTGTGTTTCAATCGCCCAATCGCGTCAAACCTCTTTCCAACCACATTCAGGGTGTGCGGATCGATATCGACAAAGACGTTTCAATCGCCCAATCGCGTCAAACCTCTTTCCAACTAGGCGTGCTGAACCTCCAGAGCGGGAAATCGCGCTACGTTTCAATCGCCCAATCGCGTCAAACCTCTTTCCAACTGCGCGTGGGAGAGGCCTGCGTCTGCGCAGCAGCGCAGGTTTCAATCGCCCAATCGCGTCAAACCTCTTTCCAACCGGCCTCGATTTGACCTGTTGCCAGTCCGGTGCCAGGTTTCAATCGCCCAATCGCGTCAAACCTCTTTCCAACGAGGCGTGAGGAAAGGGTTTGTATCCATGTCGAAGAAAGTTTCAATCGCCCAATCGCGTCAAACCTCTTTCCAACCTCTCAGGCGGGTATACGTAAGTAAATAAGCCAGCCAGGTTTCAATCGCCCAATCGCGTCAAACCTCTTTCCAACCGGGCCGCAAATACCCTGTATCAACAATCCATTGAAGTTTCAATCGCCCAATCGCGTCAAACCTCTTTCCAACGCCCTTATCTAAAATTCCAGGTGTATTAGACATCAGAGTTTCAATCGCCCAATCGCGTCAAACCTCTTTCCAACTTGGGCAGATGCCCTGGTCGGATAGCTCCTATGATGTTTCAATCGCCCAATCGCGTCAAACCTCTTTCCAACAGCAATATTTTTCCAGTCTGGTTTATTATTGATTTTGTTTCAATCGCCCAATCGCGTCAAACCTCTTTCCAACTCCCTTGTGGCTCGGCTCGTGATGTCCGTATCTGCCATGTTTCAATCGCCCAATCGCGTCAAACCTCTTTCCAACCTCCAAAAGAGCGTTGCCATCCGGTGTGATTTGGAGCAGGTTTCAATCGCCCAATCGCGTCAAACCTCTTTCCAACCCTGAGAAGCCCTCGGCTTTAGCCGTAGGGAGTCGTGTTTCAATCGCCCAATCGCGTCAAACCTCTTTCCAACGATACGCTCGTAGAAGCGAATACACGCAAGCTGCGTACGTTTCAATCGCCCAATCGCGTCAAACCTCTTTCCAACGCAACGCGCCCGCCGTTGGCTAGTAGGAGGAGAAAGGTTTCAATCGCCCAATCGCGTCAAACCTCTTTCCAACTTTCAGGCGGAATCTGCTTTCCGCAGTGCTGGCAATGTTTCAATCGCCCAATCGCGTCAAACCTCTTTCCAACGGAATTGCAACCTTTCCTCAAAGAAAACGGCGAAGAGTTTCAATCGCCCAATCGCGTCAAACCTCTTTCCAACCCAAAGTGGCCTACCAGAACTGGAAAGCCTTTACAGCCTAGTTTCAATCGCCCAATCGCGTCAAACCTCTTTCCAACGAATTTTGACACGGGGGTGCCATTCGATGTGAATGAGTTTCAATCGCCCAATCGCGTCAAACCTCTTTCCAACGTAAACACCGCAGGCGCATCCTGCGGTGTTGTTGCTTGTTTCAATCGCCCAATCGCGTCAAACCTCTTTCCAACCGTAGATCATATCTACGCTGACGGTGCCTGTAACTGTGTTTCAATCGCCCAATCGCGTCAAACCTCTTTCCAACCGCTCAGACTGAAAATCTGAGAAGTCCAATAGCCAACGGGTTTCAATCGCCCAATCGCGTCAAACCTCTTTCCAACAAAAGCCGTAGGTAGGAATAAGGAATTGCTGTTGAAAAGGTTTCAATCGCCCAATCGCGTCAAACCTCTTTCCAACTTCCCACTGTTGGCTCGACTAAGCTCACGTTGAAATTGTTTCAATCGCCCAATCGCGTCAAACCTCTTTCCAACCTGGTCGGTCTGCTGAGGCCTCGGCGCGCAAATCGGAGTTTCAATCGCCCAATCGCGTCAAACCTCTTTCCAACACGCGCCGTTTCAAGCGGCTGCCCATTCCCTATAACGTTTCAATCGCCCAATCGCGTCAAACCTCTTTCCAACGCTGGAAATTGAGGGGGGTGAATCGAGCGACTTATTGCGGTTTCAATCGCCCAATCGCGTCAAACCTCTTTCCAACCGCAGCTTGAGATAAGCAACCCGGAGATCGGAGGGGGGTTTCAATCGCCCAATCGCGTCAAACCTCTTTCCAACATATAGGTCCTGACAAACTCGTAAATGAAGATCTCCTCGGTTTCAATCGCCCAATCGCGTCAAACCTCTTTCCAACTCGAAGCGAGCGAACTGGACAGCCACATTCAGAACATGCGGTTTCAATCGCCCAATCGCGTCAAACCTCTTTCCAACCAAGAAAAAATAGATGAAGTCACTCGCCGCTTCCGTGTTTCAATCGCCCAATCGCGTCAAACCTCTTTCCAACATGCCAACAACGCACACGCCGCCATCCTCGATAAAGGAGCGGTTTCAATCGCCCAATCGCGTCAAACCTCTTTCCAACTCCGGCTCATCGCTTATATAAAACAGCGAATCGATGTAGTTTCAATCGCCCAATCGCGTCAAACCTCTTTCCAACGATACGTTCGGAATCGGCCCGATTTCGACAACGATGTTTCAATCGCCCAATCGCGTCAAACCTCTTTCCAACGACGCGAGAATCTGTTTCTTTCGTTGGTGTAGTCTGTTGTTTCAATCGCCCAATCGCGTCAAACCTCTTTCCAACTGAATGGCTCTGAGGCACACGTCACACAAGCCAACTTCGTTTCAATCGCCCAATCGCGTCAAACCTCTTTCCAACGGTGTCGTAGGTCTCTTCAAACTGGTAGATGTTGACTTTGTTTCAATCGCCCAATCGCGTCAAACCTCTTTCCAACCAATAGACTCTACGCCCAATGGCTTTCCTTTACACATCTCGTTTCAATCGCCCAATCGCGTCAAACCTCTTTCCAACTATCAAGCGGGTCTTGCCCTCTGAGGAATGCGCGATAGGTTTCAATCGCCCAATCGCGTCAAACCTCTTTCCAACATTTCTTCATTCACTTCCAACCACTCCCATAATCCGCGTTTCAATCGCCCAATCGCGTCAAACCTCTTTCCAACCTCAAACCGTGAACTAGCACACATTGAAGAGTGGCAGTTTCAATCGCCCAATCGCGTCAAACCTCTTTCCAACTCCCTTAAGATCATCTCCAACTTTGCTATTTGCGCTGTTTCAATCGCCCAATCGCGTCAAACCTCTTTCCAACCATCGATTTTACGGAACGCTCCGGCGGAATCCTCCAAAAAGTTTCAATCGCCCAATCGCGTCAAACCTCTTTCCAACCTTGTGTTTCTTGTGGCAATTCCACAACATCACTAGCCAGTTTCAATCGCCCAATCGCGTCAAACCTCTTTCCAACAACTCTCCTTTGACGAAAATCACTATACATCCTTAGTTTCAATCGCCCAATCGCGTCAAACCTCTTTCCAACCGCCGACCTTGTGAGGCGAGTACTTGAGCCTCTTGAAGGGACGTTTTGCGAGAGGGTGGCCCTGAAAAGTATTATAACACATGGGGTTGAAAATAGGCAACCCCTGAATGAGCCTCCTGAGCGGGGGCAGCGTTGCGAGAGGCTACGCTCAAAAGTACTACAGCTCCGCCTCTCGCAAAATGATGGGACATGAATGTCTTTGCTTTTCTTAGACAAGATAGCTGGTTTCTTCAACTGGTTCGGGGATGCCTGCGGTTTCTATTTTGTCCAGGCAGGTTTCGCAGAGCGTGTAGATGCGCACGCGGTCCTCGCTGGGATCAAGGTGTTTGGCGAGTTTGGCTTTCATTTGCAGCACCTCTTTTTTTGTGAGAAAACATTCAAACAACGAGAATTCGGTCCAGGTGCCGAAGCCTTTTAAGATTTTATGTACCTGTGTGCGCCTTTTGTCATCAGGGATATCATAGGCAACGACGTAAAAGCTGCTTTGCCTGACTCCCCGCGCGTGTCCCCCGTTTCCCTGACCCATCTTTCTCTCCTTAACGAACGGTAAAGGGCATGTACTGCTCAATTTCACCTGTTAAATATTTGGCAAGCAGTCTGCCTTGCGTTTCAATACAATGGCGATATGTGGCTTTGTTTCCAAACACAGGATGAATAATAACTTCCTGCATACGCTCCTCAAATTTCTCCAGAAACAGTCGCTTTGTGCCATCGGTCATACGATAACTGTTCAGTTCAAACTCAAAATCTTTCGCCTCAAGCTGGCGATTATTGAGCAGGCTGAGTACGACCGAGTCAACAATTAAAGGACGAAATTCTTCCATCAGGTCAAGCGCAAGGGCGGGCTTGCCGTAGCGCGAGGCATGCAGGTAGCCTACATAGGGATCAAAGCCAACCAGCGCAAGCATGCTGGCAACTTGCGAGGCCAGCACCACATAGCCGTAACTTAAGAGCGCGTTCACCGGATCAGTCGGCGGGCGGCGAGAGCGCTTAGTAAAGCCATGCTGCCAATCACATTTGATAAGCCTGTCAAAGACGCTAAAATAGGCAGCACTACCCGCACCCTCGCATCCAATCAGCGAACCGAGACCATGCATTCTATCAGGCTCGCTCCTGCCATCCATCTCAGCATCAAGTTCGCTGGTCGCTATACCCTCCTCGTGATAGGCGGTCTGCTGAGCGGCAAGAATACAGCGTTTCAGGCAATCCACCTGTTCTCCAATCACCGGATCAGGATACTGGCGCTGGTAGCGCATTAACATGGTGCGCATATTACGCAGTTTGCCAATCACAAAGCGGCGCGCGATCTGATGCCGCATCGCGCCATTGGCATAGGCTTTGTGCTGAGCAATACGCAGCAGGCTATTGCGTGTCAGAGCAGGACTCAGTGTCCCGCGATAGTCTCCCCATTTGCTCAAGTAGGTGATCTGCACCTTCGCTTGTAAGAGGCTGGCAAGCGCTGGCGTGCTGATGGTGATATCGCCCATGACAATGACCTCTTCTACTTTGAAAAGCGGAATGGTCTTTTTTCGTTCTCGCTTGCCAGAGGCCTTTCCATTTTCATCGCGCACCGGAATATGCACAATCAGGCAGTCTCCCTCGCGGTTTACCCAGGATTGCTGTTCAGTCAGATACACTATCGCCATGCTCTGCTCCTACTTTATGTGATTGTAATGCCAGGACTTCGCGGGGAAGGCAAATTGGCTCAAGCGAGCAATCGCGGCACTTGCGCCAGTTCGTGATGGGCAAGGGCGGCGTATCGCGCAGGGCAAGCGCACGCGCTTCCTCAATGGTCGCCAGCGTGCCTTCTCGCAACGCGGCATCGATGCTTACTTCATCGCGGCGAGCGGAGCCAACATAAAACACGTAGCCACGTCGTATACTCCAGGCTGGAATCTGCAACACTTCTTCCAGTGCCAGCGCCTGCGCGCACAGCTGGGTATGATCGGAGAGCCACTTCCCCATTTTGCCCTTCTTGTACTCGACAGGATAGAGCCGATTTTGCATTGCCAGCGCGGCGAGATCATGCCCCGTTCCCTCTCGCTCGAGCAGATCGCAGTACCCCACAATGCCCAGAGCAGGGGCGCAAAGATAGATATGCCGCAGTTGCACCTTCTCGTCACGCCACGTATTTCCCGGCAGATCAACGCGCTCGTGCAGCATCTGTCCCTCAAGCACATGCTCATTCACTACCATCTCCGCCATCGTAAATTCATAGTAAAATCGACGCGGGCAATAGGCATAGGCATTGAGCAAAGAAATCGGCAGCCATTCACGCTCCTGTCTTGATGCTTCTCCGCTCATCTCTCCACGTTTCATTTCATTCCTTTCCTACTCGTTTTACGCTTGTTTGTTGACAAATAAACGCGACCGTACTACGATAGCGTAACGTTGTAGGGACGCGCTTCATCGCGTCCTGCCTGTCACCTGCCTTCAGGATCGGTGAACGCATGAAGCGCGTCCCTACAACATTCCGAATCATTTTGAATATTCACAGGCTAGAAGGCGCGCTTTTCATGAAAAGTGATACAGCCAGCGAACGGGCGGCGCGACGGCGTCTGCGTCTGCTCGTTTTGCTCCATACAGGCCCGCGCACCACTGATAACCTCATCGCTATCCTGGACAAAGAACGACTTTTCAGCGACGAGGCAAAGGATGGACCTGCCCATGAAAAGCAAAGGCTGTATCAATTTCGCCGTGATATCCAGGCTTTGCGAGCGCTGGGTTGCCAGGTCATATTTGATAAACAGCGCAAAGAGTATACCTGGCAAAATTCTCCATTCGGCCTCTCGCTCAACCAGGAACAGCTTACCGCGCTCGCAACCCTGTTCAACACCTTTGACCAGAGCGCCATCCTGCACGCGGATGAGATTCGCGCCCTGCTCACCTCCCTTGTCAGCCGCCTGCCTCTCGAGCAGCAAAAAATGGTGGAGTCGCTGCGGAATCCTTTCAGCATCGACCTGCACGAGACAACCGATTACCGCAACGCGGACCAGGAAACGGTTAAAAAAATCGAACGCGCCATTCGCCAGAGACAACAACTCGCCTTTCGTTACCGTTCTCCCAAACATGGCAAAGAACTGAATCATGTGGTCGAGCCGGAACCGCTCAAATATGAGCATGGGCATGTCTACCTGTACGGTTGGAGTCTCCGGCGCGAGAGCCGCCTGCAATTTCGCCTGGACTATATTGTTCCCGGCAGCGCCGAAGTGCTGCCAACCAGAATCGCAACCAGCCGACCTAAACCGGTCGCATACAGGTTGAAATACAAACTGCACGCGGTCATCGCCCGCAACAGTGTCAGCAAGCACTTTGAAAACCAGGAGGTGACGCATGCCGGAGATGGTTCGGCCACCATCACCGCCACCATCACCGACCTGTTCGAAGCGCGCCGCATCCTGATCGGTTACGCCGACCACTGCGAGATACTGGAACCGCCCGAACTTGTAGAGATTTTCCGCGCCATCAGCCTCAACCTCTACAACATGTATCATACTCCGAAGGAGTGAGCGCAATTGCGCTTATTGGGGATGGGTATAATGGGGATTGAGAAAGAAAAATTATTCTTGAAAGGTCGCAATAACAGATGTCGGAAATTGAACTAGCCTGGTTAGTAGATATCGAGGAAGCAGAACAGGTAGGCTTACTTGCAGCCTATTATCAAGAGGTAGCTAATGGTCCTATGACTGACTACCGACGCATTGTTCAGGGAGGCAATAAACAGGGACAAAACTATTATACACATATACTCGATGGCATTAATACGTTCCACAAATTGCGGCTGGCAGGGGTAGCCGAAATAAATGATCTTGAAGAACAGGTGCTTTTTGGAGCATTCACTATCCACGATATCAATAAAATTCCGCCTTATGGGGGCAGGGATGTAAAATTAAGCTACACAAATATTGCGACTCCTGAAAATATTCAAACCGAATTAGAGCGCATTGACTTCCGGCGTTTCTTTCCTGAATGGCAAGAATATCTCGAAGATATCTGGCTCATTACTATTCTTCACCAACACGATAGCGCCCCATTAATCGACCTCAATCAAAAGAACCATAATTATCGACTAAACTATCAAAGGCTACTTGAACTTGGGAAACTCATGTATGCTGTCGATAATCTTGATCTTTCCCACACATTGGCTGAAAACCACCACAAAGACAATTTTTTAGCACAAGTTAATGCTATCTCAGAAAGACGCTGGCGTTGGGTAACACACCGGCTAGGAGAAAATCGAGGGCTGCTTAGCAACCTCATCCACAATACTGTGGTTAAGTATCTCAAGGAGAGGCATACCCACAATAATCAAACAGTTATCGCGGATTTACTTTACTATCCAGATGGTGTTGCCTACTTGATACCAGAACGCGAGCCATTTACCTGGTCTCATAGCGATACATTGCATGTCGCAGAGCAACTCGCGCAGATCATCGCTGATAAGCAGAGAAATGGCCTTTATCAATTAATCAAGGCAAAATCATCTGGAATCAAAGTACCTGACTCTGCTATAGAAAGTGGAGCCAGTTACATTGACATATTATATGTACTGCGTAAGCGTGTTGAGCAGAAAAGCTGGAAGACAAAATGGCATGAAGAATATAACCAGCGGTTACTCCCAGATATTGAAAATGCGGCCAGGAATCCTGATCCTGTTATAGCATTGCAGGCTAATGCCCTAATTAACAGTTCAAAACCAATAGTTCCCCTTGAACAAAGTTTGTTCAAACGGGGAGAACTTGCTCTAGCATATCGTAACTTACTGCAAGATCACCTCAAGAAAGAACTAAAAAAGAAATATAATTGCGATCCCTGGACTCACGTGTATGGTTTACTCAACCTACCAGCAGATCATTATGCTCTCTACAATCAGGTGGATAGCTTTCGACGCGGCTACTTCATTGCACGTGACAGCACTTATGATATAGAAGTTCTTTTTGAGCGAATGCTAGCAGATTTATCTGCTTTGACAGGAGAGCAAGTTTCAGCAGTCCAAAGCGATGAGTACCTGAACTATCTCACTAACAATCTTGAGATCGGAGGTACCGGAATAGTACGAGATTTTGCATTGCATTTACGCCGGTATTCTAAAGATCAGTACAAACAATGTTGTACTTGTAGCTCATCCTTAAAAACTGTAGAGTTAATGGAATCAGAAGTGCCAGCAAGTATAGGGGTACAGGTATTTAGCAATCGTTTGAGAGGAGGAGCCAGAGACCCCAAAAGGAATGTTTGTCCAATATGCCGAATTCTATTCCTTCTTGAAAAACTGACATGTGTTACCTACAATAGGAAACAAAAAAGAGGGGAAAAAAAGTTACGGGAACTGTATACCAGTTTCTATCTCCACTTTTACCCCTATTCCTTTTTCACAGCGCCGTACCTGGATGCATTTTATTCCACTTTAAAAAGAGTTTGCCATGAAGATAATACGTCTTTCTTCTTAAAGAGGGAAAACTACTTCAAGCAGTGGGAAGTTCAACTTCAACGCAACCTCGGTTCTGAGGCGGTCAAAAGAGCCGAGCAAATCATTGATAACTCCACACAACCATTTACCGGTTATTCCACAAAAGTAAATGGCTTGAATGTACCGGATTTCAGTGAAGCTATATGTAATACTCCAACATTGCCTCTCAATGCACCAGGAGAAAATTATACAGAGCAATTTCTATTTGCGCTTACTCAAGCACTAATGATTGCTGATTTCTTTGGTTGTCGTGTGGCGATGTCACGTACTCCCATCCCTCTACTTACTGACGAATATATGGTTGAGCAAAAGCTCGCCTTCTTTGTCGATGGTGTGCCACTCAACTTGCGATGGTTATTGCCAGCAGACGCATACCGTAGTGTCGAAGTATACCGGGATGGGAAACAACGAGATGGCGGCGCGGAATACATCAAACGCAAAGATCATTGGTACAACGAGCGGCTAGATGATCAGGGTTATGCAGCTTATGAGAATATTGTCAGGCGCCTTTCCGCATTATTACAGCTATCTCAACTCTTGAATTTGAACATAGAAGACCGTGACAAATTTGTGGTGGAGGTGGCTGAGTCTTTGCTCGATGATCCTCTCTCGGTGTATCACATCGTTGATCTCACAATTGAAAAAAAGGCACAGGAAGCGAAGTCGGCACATAAAACAACCAATAAGAATCCTGTTCAACAAAACCAAATTGCAGGTAAACCAGTTTCTTCCGAAAACCTGGCTTTTTACCTGAGCAAGCGTGTAGCCCCATTATTGGCTGAAATTGTAAAGGAGTAAACGACCATGGAACCATTAAAACAAATGGCAACCGTTGCGGCTGGGGAGCGCATCAAAGGACGCTCAAACAAACGCAACTCCATCCTCAAGCCTCTAGATATCATCCTGGAGAATCTTGAGCGGGAGCCAAAAGAAGATGTTCGTGACCTGGTACGGAGGGCTTCAGAACGGCAAATTTTCGATCACATTGACGCTATAACTGAGCCAAAGTACAAACCAGGGAGAGAGAAACGAGAGCGGAAGCAGGACATCATCCGTGAGTACGTCGATTTATTCTTCGATGGTGTGCTAAACAAGGCAAATGGAGGTGATGTTAATCGATTACTCACACGGAACAAACTCATACGTAGCGCTTATCTCACCTACTACCGGGATGCCTTAACTGAGGGAGAAAAGGAAGAAGTCGATGCAGAGCAGGCAGAAGAGGTAAAGCAATTGTCAATGGATGTAGATGAATAGCTCTTAAAAGGTACACACAAGAAAGGAATATTCAGAAATGGCCGCGTTTGAAGACTATAAAGAATACCTGCTGGAAAAATACAGCAACATGCCCAAAGGCTATTATGTCAGCCTCTTTATTCTTCGGAAGACCGAATCAGAAACCATTTTTCGTACCGAGGGAAGCGGCGAGGAGTTGGTGAAAGAGACAGTGAGCGCTGGCCTTGTTGATACCACGCCAATCAGGCGAGTGGTCATCAGTAAGCGCAAACAAACTGCAGTGGAACGCCGAAAAGGACGCGAATTTTTAAATCGGCATGGGTTATTACTGCAAAACAAAGATGGCAAAATTTGTATGCTCAACACTAACGCTCCTTGCGAAAAGTGCATAGATTGCTACCTTTACGGATTTGCAGCAGGTGGCAACGGGGCGCAAAAAAGTCGAGTATTTACTGATGATGCCTATTCGCTTGGAGCTAGCGCTCAAGTAGCTGGACGCCGCACATTTAATGCTACATTTGATAATGGGACGATGCGTAATCCCGAAACTGGCGAGGCAAGCAGGAGCATTAACAAAGATGAGTATGTGCGTCCACAAGCACATTTCCTCGATATCGAAACCCTTAAGGATGTTACGCTGGTTGAATTACAGTATGTCATCGGCAATATCATCCGCAGCGAACGTTATGGAGCCATTTCAAGCAGACTTGGTAAAGTCAAAAACAAAATTGTGGCCGTAGCCTTTAGTGATTGTGAGTTGTTCAGCAACCTGGAACTTACTCAGGCTGTCCATGATATTCTCAAGCCAGAGAACAAGGATGAACTACCATTTCCGCTTAACGATCAGGAAGTTGAGAGAGCGATGCTCTCCGCTACCGATTCGCTACTCAAAGGCATATTCAGCCAAAAACCTGTTCTTTTAACGGGAGAAAAATTGGAAGCAGAGCTTCATGGAGTTGGTCAGCTTTACTATGAGCAGATGGGCTTCGTTGAGGCTCTGAAAAACCTTACGGCAAGTTACAGGAGATCATAGGAGGCAGTCATGCACATTTACCCTGCCAATCTGACTCTCTGTGAGCATACATTCTTTGCTAGTCGTGAAATTGACCCGCTTTATGCCAGCGAACCGCTCATTGGGAACTATGCCCTTACCTATGCTCTTGGGCTATGTAACTCTCCCTATCGTGGGCGAGGTGGTCCGCGCTACAAGGAAGACCTTACACCACTCAATGAGCAGGGTCTCTATATTACACCTGCTGATTTTAGTAGTTTGCGCATGGTTATCACAAGGTTTAACGGACAAACGGATAGTTACTACTTTCGTTTTGCTCAAAATGCCATTGCTACTACCCTTGAAAAAATCAGGGCAATGAATTACCCACAGGGCGGTCGTATTCGCATGCTGGGTTTAGGAAGCAAGGCATCTTTTTACTTGCTTGACCGTGACCATCTGATTGAGGAAGGCAAGGGTCCTCGACTCTTGCCTTACATCAGATTAGGAAAATTTATGAGCAAAGCAAAAATAGACTGGCAGACAAAAATGGTGGCTCAGTTAGTCCAACGTGAGCAAGTAAAAGTCAACAGCTTACTGAATGCGACTGATTTAGCTGACACAAACAATTTGCTTGTTTATTCCTCTTACAATATCCATCCAGCACCGATACTACGGGATGTACAGATGCGAGGACAATTCTGGCAGATTGATCAGAATACCTACTTACCCGCAGATATGCGCTACGGAGTGGAAAAACTATGATACAACTTGAGCTTGCACCTCACTACGAGCCATTAGCCAACCCTTTTGCCGAAAATTACACGAAATTAGCGGACGCATTAGGCTCACCGCCGCTCTATCACCAGTGGCTTACCTACCAGAACAAAACCGCACACATTGTTGTCAACAGTTTTAACACAGGCACAGGTAAAACAAAAGCAGCTTTACTTCGTCTTTTAGACCTGGATGAGACTTATAAAAAAGATAGATATACTACTAATGCCAATGTGCTATTTATCGCACCTACCAATGAATTGCTCCGTCAACACGAGGAGGATATACAGACTTTTATCAAACAAAATAATTTATCGTATATTGTCCTTCGTCTTGATGCTGCCACCATCCGCTCTTTAGCGCAGCAGCATTTAAGTGAAAAATTTATACGCCAGGGAGACCGTCTTCATCAAATGTTACAAGATCCACGGGTTGTTCTGACAGATAGCGAGGGATACCACATACAAGGCCATCATCCTTATATCTTAGTAATTAACCCTGATATCTTTTACTACGCACTTTATAGTTTAGGAAACCCTCACGATCAAAGAGTTCTTTTTCGGGACTTTATCTTAAATTTCAGCTATATAGTAGTGGACGAATTTCATTATTATAATGCAAAACAGTTGGCCAATTTTCTCTTTTTCCTCATGCTTTCACGTGAATGGGGATTTTTCAAGCAAGGGCGACGGGTCTGTTTACTCACTGCAACCCCATCAGAACAAGTGAGGCATTATCTCAAACAACTAGACCTTGATATTGCTTACATCGAGCCAGAGAATATTCCAGGTGGCTTACAAACTACACCTGCTCTTGCTCCAGTCCATCTACGACTGTATAGTACAGAAGTCCTCGAAAACGGGCTTGTGAGTTTGGCATCTCAAGTTAAAGCTACTATAGAAGAATGGCTTCATCAAAATCGAAATGGTGCATGTATTAGTAGCGCTCTGTGGCGTATCAATCAGATCTATCAAGAATATGGAGGGAAAAACAATACCCACTTAGGGCGGCTTACCGGAGCAGAATCAGCAATCTGGCGAGAACAACATAAACTTGCTCGTTTGCTATTAGCTACTCCAACAGTCGATATTGGCTATAACTTTTCGCGGCCAGGGATAAAACGACAAAGTATTGATTTTCTCGTATTCGATGCTCGTAGTTCAGATGAATCTATTCAACGGTTGGGCAGAGCTGGAAGAGTATTAGGCAAGGAAGAGTATTACTTTCCAAGCGATGTTTGGGCAGTAGTTCCTGACCAATTGTTAACAGAATTAAACGAGATTGCGAATCAACGCATTGAAAGAAGGCACCTGAACAAACTTATTAATAGTATACTTCCACAAAAAAATGGCATCTTTGCTTACATTAATAGCGGGGCAATTGCGGAGGCATTCCTACCTATTTTTAACATATGGAAAGCACTTCCAACTGGGCAAAAAGATCAAGCAGAAAAATTGTATCAAGCAATTGTACAGGCTTATGGAACAAAAAAAACAGCGAGCTTTAGAAATCTTCTTTCCAATACGCAGCGTTATTTAATCATAAAATCTCACCTGCCTGAACTCCTTCACGAAAAAAATTCTGAGAAATTCACATTTGGTCCTGCGAGCGTCATTATGCGCACGCTCGATGAACAACGGGACATTGATCTGGATACACTAAATACTATTGATCATAATCAGTCGAAAAAAGTAGAGCTGGCCTTGCTAAAAAGCCATAAAACGGTGGATGCAGAAAAAAAACGATGGGCTGAGTTAGAAGAGTTTTATACTGCTGATGTCCGATTTAATTTTCGTGACAATTTTCAGCCACCATCAGCATTGGCCCATGATCCGTCCGGATTTTTAGCTACGTCAGAGTATACTGTTTATTCTGCATTGCATATTGTGCAAAATTATATTGCTGATTGGCTTAATGTTGACCAACAGCAATTAGATAAACTTACAGAACGATCAGGAATAGCTCTTGATAAGCAAATAAAACTCTTTTGCAAAATCAAACAGCTACGTGAGCAGCCTTTAAACATACATTTCTACCTTAATGGTTCACCATCTACAAAAGCAAAATGGGAAGCACGATATTGCAGTAAACTAGCTGCCAGGAACGGCTTTAGACTACAGTCTGACTCTGGACTTATACCGCCGGAACTGAATAACCTATTCGAACAGAACTATATTACGTTTTATGCTGTGCCTGCCGTTGGCTCAGAAGCACTCGCATTAGCACGGTTACAAAAGACAACCTCATTATTCACAAACACTCTGAGAGTCGATTTCGCTAATGAAGGTGAACATACCTATACTATCGTGTTAGGTTCAGCAGCATTGCTCGTCTCATATGAAAGCAATATTATCAGAGCAAAATTCGTTGGCCGGAGAGCAGATAGTCATATTTTTGATTGGGATGACGATTAATGACCAACCTCCTCTACTCTATCACCCTCGAACTTCACGCCCTGGAAAGCACAAACATACCAGCCACAACGGGCCACCAGGCACACGCGCTCTTTCTTGATCTTGTGCGGCAGGTACAGCCCGACCTGGCTGCCCGTTTGCATGACGAACCGGATTATCGACCGTTTACCGTGTCCATGTTGAATGGGGCGCTGGTGCGCGATGGGCAGCTACAACTGCGGGCGGGGCAACCCTATCGCCTCCGAATCACCTTGCTTGATGGCGGCGCGCTCTGGCAGTGCCTGAGCAGCTATTTTCTTGAGACTTCTCCAATTACGCTCAGGATGGGGCAGGCCGAATTTCAACTGGCGCGGGTGTATTCTTCCGCCGAAACCGACCCTACAGGTTGGGCGGGACACACTTCCTGGCAAACACTGGCTGCTATACCTGCGCAACGTACTATTACACTGCGTTTCGCCAGCCCATGCGCATTTAGCATGGGCAATCGGCAATTCGCGCTCTTTCCTGAACCCTCTCTGGTCTGGGATAGTCTGATGCGCACCTGGAATCGCTACGCGCCCGAAATACTGCGCATTAATAAACAGGGACTGCGCGACTTTGTGAGCCAGCAGGTAGCAATCAGCGACTACGAACTCCATACTTCCTGCCTGCATTTTCCTCATGCCCTACAGAAAGGTTTTCTAGGCACCTGTAGCTATCAGGTGAAAACTACCAACGGCTACGCCCCACAACTTGCCACGCTGGCAGCGTTCGCGCAGTATGCAGGCGTTGGCTATAAGACAACAATGGGCATGGGGCAGACAAGGATCGAAGAAATGTAAAAGTATCTGCCCCAAAAACCGTTTTTGACGCTATGCTGCAAACTCGTTGTAAAAGCACTGTTGTAACACAAGAGAATATGGTATACTTCCTACTAACGGGAATCGCTTCATCACTCTGTGGGCGCGGTGACGAAGATGATGATATCCCGTTGTCTTTTCGTGGAACATCTTTTGTCACTCGATTTTTTCCCCAATTTGCCTTATTCTGCGAATATATTCTACATTTTAAGGATAGGATGTGTTATACTTGCATGAGTTAACATTGCAAGGGAGGTAATACGTCCATGACATCTGATTTTAAGCGCCAGGTGTTGCGCGTCCGGCTGAAAATTGAGGAAGAACAATATGACGAGGCGCTGGCAGACTTAGAGGCCCTGGAGCCAGCCACCCCAGAGGAGCAAAAGGAACTTCAATATTTACGCGCGTGGTATCTCATCCAGATGAGGCGTTGGGATGAAGCCATCCAATTTCTCGCGGATATTTGCCCATCCGAGGAGGTAGATAAGGAGTGGGATGACAAAGATCATTCGGAGCGAGAGCGCCGGGCCTACTACCTCCTCTGGCTTGGCCAGGCCGCCGTCAATCTCTCGCTCTATAATGACGCAGCTCGTCATTATACACACTGTCTCAAGATTTTGAATATGCGCCGCGTCCATTTACCTCGCCTGCGCATCAAGGCGCTGTATGGCCTGGGCATGACCTGCATTATGAATGGCCTGTTCACCGTCGCTATTCAGCATGATACAGAAGCTCTACGGGTGTGCCACAAAGAAAATCTCCTGGAAGACCTCCCAGATATTTATTATGGACTCTGTGACGCCTACCGGCAGGCGGGAAAATTCGAGCAGGCCTATGACTACGGGCAGAAGGCGCTCGCCCTCTATAAAGAACGGCTTGATCGCGAACAGGAGTGCCGCATACAAAATCTCCTCGGACGTGTTGCTTTCTTACAGGGAGAACATCAGCAAGCGACCGATCATTATATGGAGTCGATCTCGCTGGCTGTGCTGCTGAATATGCCCTCCATGCAATTTATTAACTTTGTGGCGCTGGCGGAACTGCGCAGGGATGAGGGGCGTCTTGAAGAGGCGCGCAGCTTCTGCAGCCGGGCAGAGGAAGTGGCCAGACAGATGCGCGACGATCACCACCTGTTCGGCATGATGCATATCGCCTGCGGCAAAATTTCGCTGACCGAGGCCGAGCGAGCGGAAGGCGAAGAGCGCACAAGATTGCTGCGCGAAGCGCTGAACGAATTTCTCCAGGCCGAGCAGAAATTGAAGCAGACCCAGGCAGGAATGCATAGCTCCGAACTGTACGGTCATCTCGCGCAAATCAACGAAGCGCTGGGTAACTCAAAGGAAGCCCTCGCCTACTGGAAATTAGCGTGTAACGTGGTGCCTCAACGAGAAATGTAGCACAGACACCGGGCTTCGTGGCGGTTCACGAAGCCCGGCCTTTTTTATTTTTCCGACAGGCCAATCTTCTCCTGCAACTCGCTTGCCACGCTGTAGGGGTCGCGCTGCCGCGAAGTGATATCTTCCAGCAGTTGTTGCCATTCCTCCTTTGAAACGGCATTGCGCAGCGCGCTCAACACCGAGGAAATCACCAGCGCCTCCACTTCGCTGCTGACCTGGCGATGCGAACGCTGCGTAAGCATGCCGCTCTCGTCAAGGTAGGCGCGGTGCTGCTCGATGGCGTCCACCAGTTGCGAAATGCCCTGGTCTTTGAGCGCCGAGGTTTTGACGATGGGAATGCGCCAGTAGGGTTTCGATTTATCGTGCAGGCGGCGCTGGGGATCAAGGCTGAGCAGCATCGCCAGTTCGGCTACCGTTTGTTCGGCCCCAGGGCGGTCGGCCTTGCTCACCACGAAAATATCGGCGATTTCCAGGATTCCGGCCTTGATAGCCTGCACCTCGTCGCCCATGCCGGGCGCGATTACTACCAGCACCGTCTGAGCGGCGCGCATCACCTCGACCTCCGCCTGCCCGGTGCCGACGGTTTCGATGATAATGGGGTCGTACCCGGCGGCGTCCATAGCGCGCACTACGTCGCGGGTCGAGGCAGAGAGGCCACCCACGCTGCCCCGGCTCGCCATACTGCGAATGAAGACGTTGGGATCGCCCGCCAGTTCCATCATACGAATACGGTCGCCCAGGATGGCCCCGCCCGTAAATGGGCTGCTCGGGTCAACGGCCACCACGCCGACTTTGCGCTCGCGGCGGCGCAACTCGCGCACCAGATGTGTCACCAGCGTGCTTTTTCCGGCCCCGGGCGCTCCCGTCACGCCGATGATATGCGCCTTACCGGCATGGCGGTGCAGCTCAGCAAGATAACGGCGGGCCTGGGGAGACTCGTTTTCAATCAACGTGACCATACGAGCGAGGGCGCGCCGATCACCATTCAAAAGACGTTCAGCCAGATTTTGCACCTATACCTCCGCCTTCAGGCGATCAGGATAAATATTGCTGCGCACGAACTCGATGATCTCCTCGGTGGACGTGCCAGGGCCGAAGCAGCCCTTGATGCCCATTGCCTTGATGGCCGGAATATCCTCGTCCGGTAGAATGCCGCCCGCCGCGACCAGCACATCATCTACGCCGTTCTGCTGAAGCAATTCCATCACACGCGGGAAAATCGCCATGTGCGCGCCGGAAAGAATGCTCATCAGAATAGCATCCACGTCTTCCTGAATGGCCGCCTCAACGATCATTTCAGGTGTCTGGCGAATGCCTGTATAAATAACCTCCATGCCAGCATCACGCAGGGCACGCGCAATCACTTTAGCTCCGCGATCATGCCCATCCAACCCTGGCTTGGCAACAAGTACACGAATGGGGCGAGTTTCACTCATATGTTTACGACTCCGTTGTCTCCAATAATCCCGTCATAGAGCCTGCAAATGGCCTGTTCCAACGCCTCTTGCAAGCGGGGAATATCCTGTTTCAATTCTACAACGGCCCTTGCCTCGCTGCAAGCCGACGCAAGCTCAATGACCTTCTCCCGCTCTTTTTGATCGACTAGAGGAACTGGCAGATTCGCCAGCACGCGCTGCTCAATCTGCGGCTGCACCCACTTATAAGCGGTGTGCAAAAAATAGACATAATCACGTAACAAACGCGAATTGAGCAGGGCCAGATAAAAATAGAGCGTTTCCACCGGCTCACTGGCATCGCGTAAGTGCAGCAAGTAGAGCGCCTGCAATGTCACATGCCCCCTTAAATCCAAAGTCGCCTGCAACCTATCTGTGCTTTTCACAACCAGCAGTTTGGGAGCAAGGTAGCGCTCCAATGGCTTTTTTATAGCTTCACATGCGATATACCAGCGCGCCTGTGGCTGGCAGTAGGGGCGAATATCAAGGCCGCCGCGCAGGACGGGATGATAATGGGTATATTCTTCAGGGCCGGTAGTGTTACCAGGGCGGGGCAAGCCCACGCCCCTACCATAGTCGCGTATGGTAGGGGCGTGGGCTTGCCCCGCCCTGGTACTTTCCGCCACAAGCAAACTACTTTCCCTGCCAAGTTCTTCCCCACGTGAAATTGTTAGGAATGCGCCAAGCGGAGCAAGACGCCGCTTGCCCTCCGGCGGAGAAGCAAGGCAGACTCGCAGACGCTCTATGTACGCGCCGCGCTCGCTACTCAAAAGGTAGCGCAATTCGGAGCCGGGCTGCTGCTGGAAAAGTTCCTGCTTGACCTGTTGTTGCTCTGAAGGCAAGGTATTACGCCAGCGTTCGCGCGACCAGGATACGAGATGCTGCCTGGGCGCGGGAGACTTCTGAGCGATCAGCACTACCGCGCCAACTTCGGCGGAAAAGACGCCGGAGAGATGCCAGAGGTGCTGAATGGTGCAGGAAGCGAGCAACTGTTCTCGTTCGCGTGTGGCGTTGGCGCGGGCAAGTACAGGATCGGGCAGAACCAGTCCCATCCAGCCGCCGGGACGCACCACCTGCAGCGCCAGCGCGAGAAACAACAGGTAACTATCGACCTGCCCGCGTTGCAGCGCCGAACGATAGCCGCTCAAGTCGTTATTTTTAGCGGCAAGGTAGGGCGGATTCGCCAGGAAGAGATCGACGCATGGCTCCCAGGATAGCGTAAGGCTATCGGCCTGGTGAATGTGCAGATTCAGATATTCTTGAGGGCTATTAAGTACGCCGCGCACCTGCATCTCAGCGAGAAAACAGGAGATGGGGTCGGGATCAAAGCCCCAGATGTTACGCGCAACCAGGGTCTCTGTTTCATATGAGGAAAGGCCAGCGCGTTGAGCAAAAGCCGCAAGTCGCCCTGCAGCACCCGCTAAAAAGTTGCCGCTCCCACAGGCGGGATCAAGGACGCGCAGAGCGGCAAGGTCCGCAGCCGGAATATACCCGCAGGCATCCAGGATGTATGAAACCAGTTGAGGCGGCGTCGAGAAGTGACCACGCTGTTTGCGCTCGTTCAAGGGCAGGCTGGTCTCGTACCAGTTGACCTGCTCGTCCGCTATCACTTCTATCTGCATAGGCTACATCAGGTCTTCCTGTTCGCGCAAGATTTCAAGCGCCTCGCGAGCCGCAAGACGACCGGCCTCCTTGATGCTGGAAGCCTGGCCCAGACCAAGCAGAAATTCGTGTTCAAACACGCCAACCGTGAAGATACGGTCATTGTTGCGCCCGCTCTGTTCCAGGACGCGATAGCGCGGCAGGCATCCGGCGCGCTGCAACACAATTTTCTGCAACCGTCCCTTCGGATTGGTATCGAGCGCCTGCAAACTCAGTTCAGCGACCACCGGAAAAATAACGCGAGCGACAAAATCGCGGGCGGCTTCAGGTCCCTGGTCAATCTGGATTGCGCCTACTATGGCCTCAAGCACATCGGCGCAGAGCGAGTCGCGGGAGCGTTCGTTGAAGGTGCGCAGATTGGCGATATCGACACGAATATAGGGGAAGAGACCGAGGTCCTGGCCAATTTTCGCAAGCACACGGCGGCTTACGGCCTCCGACTTCAGCGTCGTCATCTCGCCTTCAGAGGCTTCCGGGAAGCTGCGAAAAATATACTCGACTACATGCGCTCCAAGTATCGCGTCTCCCAGAAATTCCAGCGTATCGTAGGAATCGCGAATAGCCGTCTCCGGGCAACAGGAATGATGCGTGATCGCCCGCCGCAAAATCGAGCGGTCATGAAACTGTACCTGCAGCAGTGTCTCTAATTCAGCTAACTTATCCTCCGTCTCCATACACGATTATTATATCTTAGGAAATAATCAGGTGTCGAATTTGCCATTCATACTACTAGAGAACGGCGTATCGGTAACAAGTAGTTCCAACCACCCGCAAGGCGCAAATAGCACCTTAAGGTGGTGTTTTAGGGATATCTCCTAATAGGCAAAGGGAAAAAGTTGGCTTATACTGGATGCACAGTTGCCCTGCTAAATCATATAGTAGGCTGCTATTTTATAGAAAAGTGAGCGTTGATGTGATGTTCAACAAGTTTCGATTGCGCACCGCGCGCCTGATGGCATTGGGCATGGCTATGCTGTTTGCGCTGGCGGGAGTGGGTACTGCTTCCGCGCACACTGTCATACCTGCCCATGCCAAAGTCTACAAGGCGATACCGGCCATTGGCTCTACGGTGAATTCGGCCCCTACTTCGGTGACGGTATTCACATTAGAGAACATTAACCCTGACCCCAAAAAGAGTAACCTGTTCGTGTACGGGCCGAGCGGCGACCTGATTAGCCAGGGTAATGCTACTGTGGCATTGAACAACCCGCGCGAGATGTCGATTCCTATCAAGCCCGAGGCGAACAGCCTGAATGGCATCTACGTTGTACAATGGATAACGGTTTCAGCAGAGGATGGAGACCCTGACGCAGGCGCGTTTGCTTTCATTGTGAACACGAAAGCTGGGAATCCATCTGCGACCGCTACAGCGACGAGCAATAGCACAACGCCGTCCAATACGACTTCTAGCGGAGCGGGCGGAACGCCGGTATGGGTACCCATCCTGGTCGGCATTGTGGCACTGCTGGTTGGCCTCGGTGGCGGCCTTGCCCTCGGACGCAGTAGGCCCACAACCGCATCAACCATTAGCTCCATGCGCAGGGCTATTGAGCAATCGGAGGCTGACGAACAACCCGCCGAGCGTCCATAACGCAAAACTGCAAATTGTAGAGGCATCCCCTTGCGGGTGCCTTCCCTCTTTTTGAGAAGGAGCAACATGCGCGTTCGACCGATATTCTGGGGCTTGCTTGTCCTGACCTGTGCCAGTGTCTTGCTCTTCGCGGCAAACATCCATCTATCCGTACCCGCCACCATGCAGGTACGGATAGATCAGTCATTCCTTCAGGCGAATGCGCCAACAACCGTAGAATTGCATTTAACCGACCCGCAAGGACTGCCCATCGAACAGGCAAAAGTCATTCCAGACGCCTGGATGACCAATATGCAGATGACGACCGGGCACATCTCGGTCAAAGAGATGGGCCAGGGAAACTATGTGGTCAGCATGCAACTGGATATGGCTGGCCCCTGGGAAATTTCCATCATAGCGCGAGCCAGCGGATTTAATGACCTGCAAGAAACGCTATACGTACACGTGGAATAATAGCACGCTATGACAACCCTACCTTTACATGTCATCCTGAGCGCAGCGAAGAATCTCCGATGCGGGGGACGCTCCTGCCTGGCGACCGAGATTCTTCGCTGCGCTCAGGATGACATCTGGAGGCAGCTTGGTCATAGCATACTTAAGGAACGGTTGATGAGGAAGTGAGCGAACGATATGGCTAAAACAGCATCTCTGGCTACCGGCACGCAGCGGCAGCTTTCGTTATTCGAGAAGCTTATCCTGGTGAATACCCTGATTTTAGTGGGAGAAGCGCTGGCCGGACTCTGGATTACCAGCCACAACCTGGAGGCCCATCACTACCTCATCGACACCGCCTTTATCGTCGCCACCACGCTATTTACCCTCGCTATCAACTTTGTGCTGCTGCGCGCCAGCTTTTCGCCCCTCTTCAGCCTGATCCGCACCATGCGTGCCATCAGTACCGGGCAGACCGACAAACGCGCTTCGATTATTCCCACTGATTCGGAGATTGGCGAACTGGCGCAGGCGTTCAACACCATGCTCGATCAACTGGAAGCTATGAGACGGCAGCAGGCCATGCTCATTTTGCAGGCGCAGGAGGAGGAACGGCGCAGACTGGCCCGCGAACTACACGATGAGAGTAGCCAGAACCTCACGGCCCTGCTGGTACACATAGAGATATTGCGCCAGACGCTGCAACAGCTGCCACCGACGGCCATCCAACAAAGGGCGCGGGATAACCTGCAAGGGGGTCTGCAACACCTGGAGCAATTGGCGCAAAACACACTTGAAAATGTGCGCACGCTGGCATTACAACTACGTCCCGGCGTTCTCGATGATCTTGGCTTACAGGCCGCATTTCGCTGGCTTGCCGAGGACTGCCAGCAACGCCTGAAGTTGCCGGTCAAACTCGAACTCGATAACATCGAGCCAACCTTGAGCAAGCAGGACAATGCGTCACTCTACGAGACGACACTCTTTCGCATTGCGCAAGAATGCCTGACCAACGCCGCGAGGCACGCTCAGGCCACACATGTCACCGTCTCGCTGAAACAACAGGCAGATTCCATTCTATTGTGCGTGCAGGACAACGGACAGGGATATGATAAGGATACAACGCAAACCGGGCTGGGTATCGCAGGCATGCGCGAACGGGCGGCGCTGCTGGGCGGCAAAGTGTCCATCTCATCTGAGCAGGGGCGTGGGACAATTGTCGAGGCCATACTTCCCCTGGCAAACGTGAAAGATGTCACCCATGTCGGCTGAAAAACAGGGAGTGCGCATTCTTTTAGCGGATGACCACGATATCCTGCGCCAGGGATTGAAGATGCTGCTCGGCTTGCAGGAAGATGTCGAGGTCATTGGCGAGGCTCGTACCGGGCGCGAGGCAATTCATAAAACGCGCGATCTTTCGCCAGACGTGGTAGTCATGGACATTACCATGCCCGATATTGATGGCCTGGAAGCCTGCAAACTTATCCGGCATGAGCATCCCGAGACACAGGTACTGATTCTGACCATGCACGAAAGCGAAGAGTATTTCCTCTCGGCTTTGCGGGCTGGCGCGGCTGGCTACCTGGTCAAAAAGGCCGCGCCTACAGAACTACATATGGCGATTCTGGCGGTGGCACACGGCGGCGCTTTTCTTTATCCAGGGCTGGCAAAGGCGCTGGTACGCACATTTGTCGAAGGAGAAAAGGCCACCAGCCAGTCCCGGCAGGAAAGCGTGCCGGAACTGGATGCCCTGACTCCACGCGAGTTGGAGGTGTTGAAGCTCGTCGCGGAAGGATATACCAACCAGGAGATCGCGGACCGTCTGGTGCTGAGCATCAAAACGGTTCAGGCGCATCGAGCAAACATCATGACGAAACTGGGACTGCAAGATATCACGCAACTGGTGCGTTTCGCCATCCGCTACGGCCTGATCCCGCCTGACTAGCCTTTTCAGGCCCAAGCTTGACGCGCTAAAGGGATTGGCAGACAATATGATTCGGTTATTGGCAACGAATGATGATGAAATCGTGGTATCTTTTTTGCGTAACAATATATAGCGTAACAATATATAGAGGTAGATGATTGTTGACTGAACTATGGAACTCTGTAGGGACGCGATGATGCATGTTGACAAAAAAAGAGGGTCTACCCAGCAATGTCATCCTGAGCGCCGCGAAGGATCTCTGGCGTCGGTGTGCGAATCGTCGGGGAACGGAGCTCCTTCGCGGCGCTCAGGATGACAGGCCTGCATATTCTCTCTTTCATAATCAAAGTGCATTATTGCTTCCCTACAGATGGATGAGATAGATAGGAAACACACGATGGCATCCATTTTTACAAGGCGTATAGGCAAACTGATGAAACTGGCGGTTCCGCTGGCTTTTCTGCTGATGTTGCTCTTTCCGACGCTTGCCAGCGCGCACGCTATTTTGTTGCGTTCTGACCCGGAGAAGGACGCGCAATTATCAACGCCACCCAAACAGGTGAGAATGTGGTTCAGCGAGGCTTTAAATCCTGCTTTCAGCACGGCGGTGGTGATTAACGCGAATAATGTGCGCGTGGATAAACGCGACGCGCATGTTTCTGCCAGCGATAACACCGAAATGGATGTCAGTCTGTCGCCCAATCTGCCGCCTGCGGTTTACATAGTGATTTATCGCACCGACTCGGCTGTGGATGGACACGTGCTGCGCGGCTCCTTTATCTTTTACGTCAAAAATCCTGATGGCACAGTGCCAACGCTCAATCCTGGCTCCAATCCAGGCGCGAATGTCCTCGGTGGCGGCAACCTGACCGGATTATACACGGGCCAGATCGACGGGCCAACACTGGTCAACCTGATTATGGTAACGCTGGTCGAGCTGGGCGCAGTCTTCTGGATGGGCGCGCAGCTCTGGCTCAACTTCGTTCTCGCGCTCTCTTCTGAGAAGCACCAGGAGGAACGCTCGATCAACGAGGAAGTACAGCGCCGCTTCGAGCGCAAATTCTCGCTCCCCACGCTGCTTGTGATCCTGCTGGCAAACATCGGCGTCATCTTCGGGCAGGCACTGAACCTGACAGGCGGGGATGTCTCTTCGGCATTCGCACCCAACACACTCATAGGATTGGCAACGAGCGGGCGCTTCGGCTTCTACTGGATGGCGCGTGAAATAATCGTTTTGCTGGCCATTGCCATCACGCTCTACATGCTCTTTAGCAAGCGACGGCCAGTCGCGGTTAATTCAGCTTTGCCGCTTGTAAATTTGCTACTCGGCTGCCTGCTGTTCATTGCCATCACGATGTCAAGCCACGCGGCGGCGGTCAGCAGCAATATTCTGGCGTTCGCGATCATTGTGAACTGGCTGCACCTGATGGCGGCGGCGCTCTGGGTTGGCGGCATGTTCTATATCGCCACCACCTACCTGCCGGTATTGGGCAAGCATTCGCTAGGAGAACGAGCGCGTTCGCTGGCAACCGTCCTGCCATACTTTTCTCCCCTGGCAATTGCAGGTGTGATAATCATGGCTATTACCGGGCCGTTCAGCGCCACCTTCCACATGACTTCCTGGAGCCAGTTCATTGACACTGCCTACGGGCGCACGCTGGCAGTAAAAATCCTGCTGGTCGGCGCGCTGCTGGTGACGAGCGCGTATCACGTCGGCATCCTGCGCCCGCGTGTGAAAAAAGAATATAAGAAATATGCCTACGCGGTGGCTCGCTTACAGACAGTCGAGGAGGCCGAGGTAGAAGAGGGCAGCGTAACAGGCCAGGCAACCCTTGCCAGCCAGCAGGGAACAACGACCACCATTGAAACAAACCGCAAGACGCGGCGGCTTAGCCAGCAAGTCAAACTGCGCGAGAACCGGTTGGCGGGGAAAACGCGCCGCCTGGAACGAGTGCTGCGCTGGGAGCCGTTGTTAGGCGTCGCGGTGCTGGTCTGCGTGGGCCTGCTGAATGCCTTCGGCGGCACGCTCACACCTATCGGAGCGGCGGCGCAACAACAGCAGCAGAAAGGCAACAAAAACCAGCCCTACGTGACGACAGTGCGCACAACCGATGGCAAATTTACCGTTACGCTCAACGTCAATCCAGACCGCTTCGGCACCAATGTCTTCACGGTGACGGTAGTGGACAACAGCACCGGCAAACAGACAACCAATGTCGGCGTCGCGCTGTACGACACCATGCTGGATATGGACATGGGTACAAGCAACGTCAACCTGCAGCCGGATGGAAAAGGGCATTTCACCGGCACAGACGATTTCAGTATGGGTGGTGACTGGCAGGTTCGCATCCAGATACGCACTCCAGACAACACGCTGCATGAAGCGACTGTCAAGCTGGTCGTCCCGTTTTAAACTGGTTGATGGTAGAGAGGGCGGCTTCATCGTGCGATGAAGCCGCCCTCTACAAGGTTGTCCTCTAATGAACTTTGACAATGTTAGGGGCTATTGCTGTAGGGACGCGATTATGCATTTTGACCAAAGAATCGGGTTTTTCTGTAGGGACGCGATTCATCGCGTCCACCTCGGCGTATCGGCACGCACTACAGGCGTATGCATTTTGACCAAAGAATCGGGTTTTTCTGTAGGGACGCGATTCATCGCGTCCACCTCGGCGTATCGGCATGCACCACAGGCGGGGTTGGACGCGATGAATCGCGTCCACCTCGGCGTATCGGCATGCACCACAGGCGGGGTTGGACGCGATGAATCGCGTCCCTACAAGAGAATGAAAAATACGATGATGCCAGTTCTAGAAGGTTATGGTATCATAGCGAGGACTTTTAACTCAGGTGAATAACGATGAAACACTTCAAATTGGTGATAATACTCGCCATGCTGGCAATGGTAATTGCGTCATGCAGTAGTGATACAGGAGGGAATCAGGGCAATGCCACACCAACGCCTGTAAAGGTAAATGGCTTCGGCACAGCAGCCAACCATGTTCATGCGATGCTCATGCTGCCGCCTCAAGTGCTGGTGCTGGCAACTCACTACGGCCTGTTTCGCTCGCAAGACGATGGCGCAAGCTGGCAGGAGGTAGCGGCGGGACCTGGGCAGTTGATGGATGGCCTGATGACCTACGCCCTTTCAGTCAGTCCGGTGAATCCACAGCGTTTGTATGTCCTGACGCTGCCCGCCCTGGCCAATCATAAGGGCGTAGTTGGACTGTATACCAGCGCGGACCAGGGGCGCACATGGAAAATGGCGATTGCAGCTTCGAGTGTCTCAGCAAGCTCGATCTTTACGGCAGCAGCCGGTAACGACACGCCAGACGAAGTGTATATCTACCTCTCAGAGTTGGGGTCGCTGGGTCTGCGGCGCAGCCTGGATGATGGACAGCACTTTTCAAGTACGGGGCAATTGCCATTCGATACCATCTTTGGCATATTGGCAATCCCCGGCGCTCCCGGACACCTGCTTATTTATAGCAGCCAGGGTCTGGCGAGCAGCACCGATGGCGGCATACACTGGCAGGTCTATAAGAACATTCAAGGGGGCATCGAGGATGTGGTGACGGCGGGACCGCATAGCCCCATTTATGCCTCTGGAGACGCCGGGGTTTATGTCTCACAGGATAGCGGGGCAAGCTTCAAGCAGGTCTATTCGCAATCCGCGTACTTTTCGCTGACAGTTTCGCCACAACAGCCGCAGGTGATATATGGCAAAACAGGAACCGCCATTTATCGCAGCACCGACGGTGGACATAGCTGGCAATCGCTTCCACATATTCAGGGCAACCTGGGCAACCTCGCCGTTGATCTCAACAACCCATCAGTGGTCTACCTCTCGCTCTCCTATCCAACTGAGGTATACCGATTAAGCCAGGATGGCAAGAATTGGACATCGATCACGCCCCCAGCATAGAAATTGAAGGATGAAAGGCAATGTATCGTTCAAAGAACGCGCTCTGGCGGCTGTGCATTGGCAGTATATTCGCGCTGGCATATCTGTTCGCGATAACGCCAGCCGCGCATGCCGATGGTGGCGCACCCAATCTGGCATATATCGCGGGAGCAGGTAAAGGGGTCAGTGTGATCGATATTCAGCAGCAAAAGGTGACGAACTCGTTTACATTGGATGGCGACCCGCATACCATCTACCTCAGCCTGGATGGGCGCTTTCTCTACGTCACCCAGCCCTCTCTGAATCGCGTCACCATGCTGGCGGCCAAAACGGGACAGGTGGTCTGTACGGTAAACGTGCCGGGCCAGCCATCGCTGCTGGCCTATGACCCGGGCAGCAACATGCTCTACGCCGCCGGAAATGGCGCAAGCAGCATAACGGAGTTCGACCCGAATAACTGCGCCGTCAAGCAAACGCTGCAAACGGATGGGCCGGTCTATGGCATGGCAGTCGCAAATATTGGCTCCAGCACCAGCAGCAACCAGCTCTGGGTGACAACCGCTAACTCGCTAAGCATCTTTACTTCGAGCAGCCTGCTCGACAAATTGACGATTCCTGGCGGGCCGCAGTATGTCACCATTCCCCCCGGCACGATGGTCTACGTCACGACCAGGCAGGGTAGTATCTACGCGATAGACCTGAGTTCTCATAAAGTGCTGCCACCACTGGTCACAGGAGGCCAGTTCGGCCCAATGGATTATGATGCCTATTCCGACCAGGTGTACGTGCCGGATATATTGCATAAGCAGGTAGACGTGCTGGCTCCCGTTGTTTCCATCGCGCCGCCCTATCCACACGAGCCGGACCACATCATCCACCTGGGAGTTGAGCCGATCTCGGTGGCAATTACCAGCGATGGGCAGCTAGGCTTTATCGCGCTACAAGGCGGGAACGTAGCCATGCTGGACATACCGGGGCGGCAGATCATCAACACCATCTATGTCGGCGGCACGCCCCGCTTTATCATTACCGGCCTCTACCCGCCGGTCTTCGGCACAACTCCCCAGCAGGTCTCGATCTGGGTAACGGTCTTCAACATCGCGGCCTATATACTGGTAGCCGTGCTGTTGATCGTGCCACTGATCTTCCTCGCCAGACGAATGCGAGCCAATACAGCTACAGCGAAGCCGCCTGCTACTTCTGAAAAACCGCCAGTTGGTTCTGGCAAAAAGAAAGGATGAGCATTAAAAATGTTTTTCTATTCCCGTGTGGTAATCGCCAGAATCTCCGGGGCCTGATCGAGGATGCGGGGCGCAACCATGCGCGTGACAATCTGGTGGAAGACGATGCCGTAGATGAGCGAGAGCGGCATGGTAATGGCCCAGATCCACTGCGCATGATTGGCCATCGGCAGAAAAATGGCAAAGAACACGGGTGCGACCAGCAGGGCGGCCACAACCATCATCAGCAGGGACATGATGGCGCGCAGACAACCCGCCTGCGAGGTGGTGCCGGTGGTGCGAAAACCGCGCTGCATGGGACGCACATACTGCGGAAAGAAGACCGAGGTGAAGTTGCAGCAGCCCAGCATAATGCCCATTCCGGCCAGCCCGATCACCACGACAGGCAAAACGTATTCCCAGGCGTGGGAGACAAATGCGCCAACCGCCGTGAGCAAAACCAGTTCTCCCAGCCCGACAAGGAAGATGGCAAGATTTTTTCCCAGCAGCAGGCGGCGCGGCTCAATCGGAAACAGGAAAGTCATGGTTAGACTCTGCCTCTCCAGGCCAAGCTGGTTGAGCGAGAGCGTAGCCAGGAAGAGCAGCACCACCAGAGGCGAGACGAACAAGATGTAGTCGTTTCCCCCCAGGCGGCTGGTATCGGGATTGAGCAACGGCCCAATGATAAAAATGGCAACATAGACTACCGACTGGAAAAGCACAGCCTTCAACTGAGGGTCACGCCAGAAGTACTTCAAATCCTTTGTCGTGATGGCGCGAACCTGGGGGGAAATCAGCCTGCTCCAGGTATTCGTCGCAACAGGTGGGCTATACGTGACATGGCGAACCTGCTGCTTGCGTTGTCGCGCCCGCGCTGAACCACCCACTTCCGAGGCTGTCAGGCTGCGCTCGAGTACAAGCTGCCACAGGTAGAGCGCTATGATGCTGGCGACGAGCAGCAAACCCAAAAAGAGCAGGCTGCTTCCCCAGTTGCCCAGAGCGGCCTGCTGAATAGCGCGAGCGGCATAGCCAGATGGCAACCATTGCAGGTAAGGCGAAAAGTTACCAGCTTTGAGGTTTTCATAGAAATGCAGCACGCGCGTGCCGCCAAGCGCAAACTGCTGGATAAGGTAGCAGGACGACGAGAAGACAGCGATGATGATAATGCTCAAGTCGCGAAAACGGCGGCTCTGCAACGTTCGCATGAACAGCGCCAGGATAAGCTGGCTCACTCCAACCAGCAGCACGTAGAAAATCAGCATGGTGACAAACGTCAGGATGGCAACCGGCAGAGAGACGGCCCACCCGGCAATCACCGCGCCGATCATGAGTATCAGGCCGAGCGTCGGCACGTCGAGCAGCGAGGAGAAAAGCAGGCTGAGCATCATCTCGCCGCGAGTGAGGGGAAACAGGGAAAGCTTGGAAAGGTCCAGCCCTTCATTGCCCGCGTACTCCATCAGAGGCAGGACGATCCAGATCAGCAGCAGCGCTGTTAACACGAGGTAGAGTACCTCGGAATTGGCCGGAGCGGAAAGCGAGCGATAGGCCATGAACGTGCCAAAGGCCGCGAAGCCTGCGAATCCCAGCACGAAGATCAGGCCAATAATAAATCCAACCAGGCTGGCCTTGTTACGCGCAAATCCTCGCATGAACATCTTCCAGCGCGCCCAGAAAAGCCAGCGTACTTTATCGGCATGGACAACCATAAGGGTGATCCTCCATTATTTCAAACAGTGTATTTAAAGCACCATTTCGCGCTTCATTGCTAAAGTATGCCATGTTTTCCCGCTATACACATTAAACGCTCTAAGAAGCAAACGGTCAAATTTTTGTTTGGGCAGAATGGATTTTTTCTCGCATTTGCTTTTGGCCTGCCACGAAAAAGCCCCTCTCGCCTGTCATCCTGAGCGCCGCGAAGGATCTCAGGCCTCCACCGGCTCGACCCGGCACGCGCGAGATCCTTCGCGGCGCTCAGGATGACATCTGGAGGCAGGATTGTAATGGCTTGCCACATAATGTCGAAGCTTTGGTAAGAAATGTACGCAAATAAAAGTAATGAACTTTCTATTTTTCAGCCAAAAGCGCTGGATTTTTTAAATAATATTGAGTATACTCTTTCTGGGTGAAGTATTCATATACAGCTTGATTGTTCTACAACCATCTGGGGAAGTTTTTTCATCTCTGGCGTCCTTTTCCGCGCATCTACCCTAAAAAACATGTGGCCTGAAATTCTGGCATGAAGTGAAGAAGCCTGTGATGCAGGTTTGCTTGCTCATGTCATGAAGAGAATCCTTTCTCATCACTACCAGGAACCAGGGCCGCGCTTCCTGGTCGGATGAGTTTCGAGGAGATACTGCATAACTCCCGTTGCTTGATCGTGTTTGTAGCATTGTCAGCATTTGAAAACGTTCAGCACATTGATCGTCTGTATTGCTTCAAGGAGGAAGGCCATGTCTTTTATCTGGGGGTCCAGAGCCAGAGTGCCTGTAATTCTGGCTCTCATGTGTTCGCTGCTGCTGGCGCTCGGCTCGAGCGCACTGGTCTTAGCGGCGGAACAGCTCACCCAAATCAGCAGTGATCCTTACACCAATCCCACAAGTAATCACAAGACCCAGGTCGAGCCTGATGCCTTTGCCTTTGGCAACACCATTGTTTCGGCTTTCCAGTCTGGCCGCTTTTTCGATGGCGGCGCTTCCAACATTGGTTTCGCGACATCTACTAATGGCGGCGAGACCTGGACACATGGCTTCTTGCCCGCCAGCACTGTCTATGCAACACCGGCAGGGCCTTATGCCCGCGCCAGCGACCCCTCGGTAGCCTACGACGCCCGGCATAAAGTCTGGCTGATCTCCTGGCTCGGTATTATAAACCCCGCAGGCCCTGTCGATGTGGACGTCAGCCGCTCGACCGATGGCGGATTGACATGGAGCGCGCCAGTCAAAGTTAATGCTACCGGTCAATTCAACGACAAGAACTGGACGACTTGCGACGACACGGCTACCAGCCCCTTCTATGGCCACTGCTACACAGAGTTCGATGTCGCGAGCAATCTCAACCGCGTTCAGATCAGCGTCTCTACCAACGGCGGTGTGTCGTGGAGCGCGCCCAGGACAACCCCTGACCATACCTGCGTCATCGGCGGACAGCCGCTCGTACAACCCAATGGAACGCTCATCATGCCCATCGATGATTGCTTTGAAACGGCGATTTTCTCGATTATCTCCACTAATGGCGGTCAGACCTTGCAGAAGCCCGTACTCGCCGCGCAAATCTTCAACGACGGGAATCCGGGCAATCTTCGTTCTCCTGACCTGCCCAGCGCACAAATCGACAAGTCGGGTAGAGTATACGTCGTCTGGTCCGATTGCCGCTTCGAGAGCGCGTGCAGCGCTCCTATCGGAACGAACGATCTCCTGCTGACCACTTCTTCCGACGGCGTCCACTGGACATTGCCAAAACGTATCCCCACCGCTCCGGTTGGCAGCGGAGCCGATTTCTTCCTGACCGGGTTAGGAGTCGATAGGAGTACATCAGGCGGTTCTGCTCACCTCGGGCTTGTCTACTACTACTATCCTGACTCGACCTGTACTTCCAACTGCCTGCTCAATGTCGGCTTCATCTCCTCTACAAACGGAGGGAACAGTTGGAGTGCGCCGGAGCAACTGGCAGGGCCGATGCAACTGCCCTGGCTGCCGCTCACAACCCAGGGATTCATGGTCGGCGACTACTTCGCGACCGCTATCGTGCCGGGTGACGACGATGCTCAGCCGGTGTTCATGGTGGCTTTCGCGCCAACACCGCCACCAAGCTGTTCCAACCTTACCACAGGCGCTCCAGGACAGGGATGCCACCAGGCCACCTATACAACCCCTGAAGACCTGCTGAAGATAGTGGGAGGCAGTAACGCCGCGATTGATACCGGCGCAGGTAACGTCACGAAGAATAGGGGCCAGACCGCGCCTGCCACCGCCTACTAAAATTGTTATTGCGTTTTTAAATTGCTGATAGAGGCTGCCGCTCCGAAAGGAGTGGCAGCCTCTGTTTTGTGAAGTTGATCTCTTTTCCTGTTGATTAATAGCATGCATGCCATTATCAACCTGCCACCAGATGTCATCCTGAGCGCAGCGAAGGATCTCCGGTGCGAGCATGCAATGCTGCCCGGCGACGCAGATCCTTCGCTGCGCTCAGGATGACAGGCAAGCGGGTCTGTTTCATGGCATGCCATGAAACAGCTTCGCCCCGAGAAACGTGATTTTCTCAGAGAGACGTTTGCCTTTATTTGAGAAAGACGTGGATCATGACAAACATTCATTCAGATGCGCTTGTCTTCTTCGGGATCACAGGTGATCTCGCGTACAAGCAGATTTTTCCCGCCCTGCAGGCGATGATCGAGCGCAGTGAACTGGATATGCCAGTTATCGGGGTTGCGGGAAGACCGTGGAAAATAGAACAACTGCGCGATCATGTGCATCAGAGCCTTGCAGAGCATGGGAAGGTGGATACGGCGGCGTTTGAGAAGCTCTGCTCGCTACTCCAGTATGTCTCCGGCGACTACAACAACGCCGAGACGTACAAAAAATTGCGAGAGGCGCTTGGAGATTCCCAGCATCCACTGTATTATCTGGCAATTCCACCCAGTATGTTTGGGCCTGTTGTTGAAGGGCTGGAAAGCGCGGGCATCGCCAAAAACGCCCGCGTGATCCTTGAGAAGCCCTTTGGGCGTGACCTGGCTTCCGCCCAGGAATTGAACCAGATACTGCATACCGTCTTTCCCGAGTCAGCTATCTTTCGTATCGATCATTACCTCGGCAAGGAACCGGTGCAGAATATACTCTACTTCCGCTTCGCGAACTCGTTTCTCGAGCCAATCTGGAACCGCAATTATATCGAAAGCGTGCAGATTACGATGGCCGAGGATTTTGGTGTGGCAGGCCGGGGAAAATTTTACGAAGAGGCCGGTGCAATCCGCGATGTGGTGCAGAATCACCTGCTGCAACTGGTTTCTATCCTCGCTATGAACGCTCCCACCGATGAAAACTCAGACTCGGTGCGCGATGAGAAGGCGCAGCTCCTCAAAGCAGTGCGCCCACTCGATCCCTCGAACGTCGTGCGCGGTCAATATGAGGGCTACCGGCAGGAGAATGGCGTGGACCCCAACTCGCAGGTAGAGACATTCGCGGCAGTCAAACTCTTTATCGACAACTGGCGCTGGGCCGGTGTGCCGTTCTACATTCGAGCCGGTAAGTACCTGCCTGTGCGCGCTACGGAGATACAGGTTGATCTGAAAAAACCACCCCTTGCCGTGTTCTCAGGAAACGAGGCTGCTCTTACAAATTACTACCGCTTCCGCATCAGTCCGGTCGTGAAGATCTCGCTTGGCGCAAAGGCCAAGATTGCGGGGGAGCAGATGCGAGGGGAAGAGGTCGAGCTTGTCGCTGTACACCAGTCTCCTGACGAGATGGCACCATACGAGCGACTACTCAGTAGCGCCATGCGGGGCGACGAGGCGCTTTTCGTGCGCGAGGACTCAGTCGAAGAGGAATGGCGCATCGTCGATCCCATACTCGGGAACGTTACCCCCGTCTACCAGTATGCCAAAGGCACCTGGGGTCCATCCGAGGCTGATAAGCTCATCGCGCCCGACGGCGGCTGGTATAATCCGCAGCCGAGTGGAGACTCGGGCCAATCGGGGCCTCAGCCTAAGAAAGAGCAGGGGTAAGGGTTACTCAAGCCAGCTCAGATTATGATTCTCATCCCGCGCCCCCACAACCTGCAGGAAGATGTCTTCGAGTGTAGCATCCCTTCCGCCACTGGCGCGGTCGCGCAGTTCTTGCAGCGTGCCTTCTGCCACCAGGACACCCTGGTTAATGATGCCAACGCGGGTGCAGAGGCGTTCGACAACTTCCATGATATGCGAGGAGAAGAAGATGGTTGTGCCGTGTTGCGTGAGTTCGCGCAGGATATCGCGAATGGTGCGCGAACTGACCGGGTCGATGCCCTCGAATGGCTCGTCGAGGAAAAGAACCTGCGGACGATGAATGAGCGCGGCGGCCAGAGCTACTTTCTTGCGCATGCCAACCGAGTAATCGACGATCAGCTTATCGGCATCATCAGTCAGAGTCATGACCTGCAACAGTTCTTCGGTGCGGCGCGGAATTTCGGCCTCGGGGACGCCGTACATATGCCCGGCGAAGTTGACAAATTCACGGCCCGTCAGACGCTCGTAGAGATTGAGGTATTCTGGCAGCACGCCCATGAGGCTGCGCGCCTGCAAAGGGTCTTGCCAGACATCGACATCGGCCACCATTGCGGTTCCGGCGGTCGGGCGAAGCTGGCCGGTCAGCATTTTGATGGTCGTTGATTTGCCAGCGCCGTTTGGACCCAGAAAGCCATAAAATTCACCGCGCCGGACGTTCAAATTGAGATAGTTTACCGCTATTTTTTGCCCAAAAGCGCGCATGAGATCTCGTGTAGCTATCGCCGCCTGTGTACTTGTTGTAGTGGTGAATGGCATAACAGGACTGGCAGGCTGCATGGTACTCGCCTGCATAGGGGGAGTGCTAGATTCCTGATTAAATGACATCACATTCCTCTTATCTAAATTTTAGTGTTTTCGACGAGCTATAACAAACCTGTCGCCAGATGTCATCCTGAGCGCAGCGAAGGATTTCCAGCTGGTCGTGTCGAGCCACCGGTCGCCTTAGAACCTTCGCTGCGCTCAGGATGACAGGCGAGAGAGTCTTTTTCATGACGAGCTATAACTGATTGCTATACAGAAGATAGCATCAGAACTGCCTGTTTGTCAAGGGATTTAAACGCAGAAAGAGGGAGAAAATACAACGCGATTTTTACTAACATTTTAAAAGTAACGTACAGGTATAGCCAAAGACAAGAAAACGTGGTATACTATATAAACTTATGGTAAAGTTTAATGATGGCCTCCTCAGCCATCGCGGCAAACTGGTCTGCTAGAGACCAGAAAGGCCAGGGAAGGAACAATGGCAACGAAGCCAACCGAGACAATTCCAACAACTGCATATCGTTTGTGTCCCCGTTACGAACATGCTATATCGATTCTAGGCAAACGCTGGACCGGGCTTATTCTCGATTCCCTGATAGACGGTCCCAGGCGCTTTTGTGAGTTAACAGAAGCTGTGCCAGGACTGTCTGATCGCGTCTTGAGCGACCGCCTGCGCGAACTGGAGACTGAAAACATCATTGAGCGTGTGGTGTATCCACAAATTCCTGTCCGCGTAGAGTATCGCCTGACGGAAAAAGGCATCGCGCTTCAACCCGTTCTCGCCGCCATTCATACGTGGGCCGAGAAATGGGTAACGCTGCCCGAAGTCTCCAATGAAGAATGCTAATGTTTGGTAGGATAGTGCTGTAACCGCATGGATAATTTATGGGCACCCTGGCGCATGACCTTCATCGCGCCAAAGACTCCTCAACCAAAGGAGTGCATTTTTTGCACGCAGCCAGCCGCGCATGAAGACGAAAAGTATCACATTCTCTATCGTGGCGAGCGCTGCTACATGATGTTAAACCTCTATCCGTACAATAATGGACACTTGATGATCGCGCCCTACCAGCACGTCGGCAGCATCACACAACTCGACGCCGCCACGCTGGATGAATTGATGGCGCAGGCCCAGCTTGCCCTACGCGCCATACGCAAAGCCATGAATCCCGATGGCTTCAATATGGGCATCAACGAAGGCAAGGTGGCGGGCGCGGGTTTCGACGAACACATGCATTTTCATATCGTGCCGCGCTGGCAGGGCGACACCAATTTTATGCCGGTCATCGCCGATATCAAGGTCATGCCAGAGCATCTGGATAATGTCTATCGCCAGCTAAAAGAGGCGCTGAACTCCCTGACCACTCATGATTAATATCCCATTCCAAACCTGTCTCCAGATGTCATCCTGAGCGCAGCGAAGGATCTCAGGCGTCTGCGCACGAATCGCCGGGGAACGCAGATCCTTCGCTGCGCTCAGGATGACAGGCGAGCGGGTCTTTTTCATGACGGGTCAGAGTCCTGCCCTTATTCATTGTGAATTATTGTTTGCCGTAAGGATACCACCAGGGCTTTATGCCGCCCTCGAAATCCCAGTGAACATGCTTGGTTTCGCGGAACTCGTCCAGGCCCTCCTCGCCAAGCTCTCTTCCCATACCAGACATCTTGAAACCGCCAAATGGGCCAGCGTCGTTGTCCGTCAGAGGGTCGTTGATCCAGAGCGTTCCCGCCTCGACCTCCTCAAAGAAACGCTTGGCCTTGAGTGGGTCGTGCGTGTAGAGATTGGCTCCCAGGCCATAGGGGCTATCGTTGGCAAGAGCAATCGCCTCGTCGAAGTTGCTATAGGTCATGATGGGAATGACCGGGCCAAAAGTCTCCTCGCGCATGATGGTAAAGGAGTGATCGACATTGGTCAGCACCGTCGGCTCATAGAAGTAGCCGCGTTCAAATTGAGGCGGACGCCTGCCGCCCGCCAGCACCTGCGCGCCGCGAGCCTTTGCCTCCTCGACCTGCCCTTCGACTTTGGCCCGATAGCGGTCGCCGATCAGCGGCCCCATATCCGTTTCAGGCTCAAGGCCCGGCCCAAGGCGCAGGCTGCGCGCATATTCCGTAATCCGTTCGATAAATTTGGGAGCAATGGACTCCTGAACATAGACACGTTCGGTCGAAGTGCAGACCTGTCCGCTATTGAGCAGCGCGGCCCAGGCCACGCCCGGCACGGCAACATCCAGATCAGCATCCTCGGCTACAATAAAAGCATCTTTGCCGCCCAGTTCAAGGTGCAGCTTCTTCATCTGCGGCGCGACCAGTTGCGCGATGCGCTGACCGGTAGCAAGCGAACCCGTAAAGGCGATGACGCGCACGCGAGGGTCAAGCACCAGGGGTTCGCCGCACTCCTGCCCATAGCCGCTCACGATATTGATTACACCAGAGGGCAGGTGCGCGAACAGTTCGGCAAACAGCAGAGTGGTGAGGGGCGTCATCTCTGATGGCTTCAGCACAACGGTATTGCCCGCCGCCAGCGCCGGAGCCACTTTCCAGGCCATCAGCAAAATGGGATAATTCCAGGGTACGATGGCCGCCACCACGCCATACGGCTCCTTCAACACCATCGCAAGCTGGCTCTCTTCAATGGACGGTATCACACGCCCACGACTGCTTCTCCCAATTTCTGCATAGTACCGGAAGCAAGCAGCAGACCAGCCCATCTCATCGCGGTTCTCGACAAAAGGCTTGCCTCCCTCGAGCGTGAGCAGGCGCGCGAATTCGTCGGCGCGCTCCGTCAGTTTCTGAGCGACCTCATGCAGCATCTCCGCCTTCTGGCCTGCTGGCAATCTTTTCCAGGCCGGAAAAGCCGTCTGCGCTGCAAACACTGCCGCCTCCACATCTGCGGCGTTTGCGGCTGGCGCGGTATCAATTATCTCCTCGGTGGCAGGGTTGCGCACCTCAATCACTTTCCCGGATGTTCCCAACGTGTATTCGCCATTGATCCACATCTGATAGGGCATAGATACCTCTCCATGGTTGAAAATAGCATCAGGATCCTTGTGCCATGATACCATATCCGTTCAGCATAGGCATTATCCTCTCGTCATTTTCCTTGACAGCAGGCATAACATATGGCATAGTTTCTATAAGTGGAATAATCTTCCATACAGACACCACATCAATATCACAAAGGAACGCGCATGTACGGTCACTTGTGACTGGTTTAAAACGCCTGCAGCACCATCCTCCCTTGCGTCGGGTGGACATCTCATAGAGGTGGTGAAACTCTCCGAACGCCAGTTCCCACTGGCGTATATGGTGCTGCTCGCGCCCCTCCATGTGTTCGCAACCCTATCCCCTGACTTCTAAAATGCTGGACAGTTTCCTGCCCCTCTACGGGTTTGTTGTCACATCAAGAGGAGAAAACTACATGCTTTCTTTGAAAACACGTTTCCGGCTTCCCCGTCCAGCTCGCCTGGCGACACTGCGGGCCACTGTGCGTCTGCTCTACAGTTGCAATCCCCGCGCCTTTGTGACAAGCAGCGTCGCTTCGCTCTTCGAGCCGCTCTTTTATCCAGCTTTGCTCCTGCTCTTGCATCAGCTCCTGCAAGAGATCATCGGATCGAGCGGCACTGTGCATTTCACGCCAGCAACCGCGTTCATCGGAATTGGCCTGGTTATCCTCATTCTGGTGCAACGGCTGAGTATCATCCTGCGCGATAGCTCCTCTACCATCCTACGCCAGCAGGCATGGGTGGTAATCAGCAAGCGCATTATGCAGAAATTGCCAGCCATACCCTATCCGCTCTTCGAGAATAATGCCTTTCAGGCTCGCTATGGCCTGGTGATTCGCGAAGCGTCGGAACACTCAATTACCCTGGTAGACTCGCTGCTCTCTACCGCTCCCATCTTTCTGGGGCTACTCGGGCTGGCTTTGACGCTCTTTGCTCTTGCACCCCTGTTGGTGCTGGCAATGCTGGCAATTTCCATTCCCGCCTCGCTCGTCGAACGCCGCTTTAGCCGTGCCATGTACGAGTTACAGGAACATAACGCGCCCAATCAACTGCGTATGGAAGTCCTCACCAACATGCAAGTCGATGCAACCTGGCAGCGTGACGTGCGGGTCTATCAAAGCGATATCATTCCTCGCGAACATGCCTCGCTCGCCGAAACCTACCTCGCGAACCTGAAGCAATTGACAGCACGCTTCGCCGGGCTGCGCACATTAGCCGCCCTGGTGCAGGGCCTGGGCATCGCATTGACGCTGACCGCCCTCTTCGCGATCATCAGTCGCGGACAGATCAGCCTGCCCAGCCTCGCCATCATCATCCCTGGATTGGCCATGCTTTCCGGCATGATCCAGTCACTGATCTATTCCACGAGGTCCTTGATCGAGTCGCTCAATTATGCGGCTACCCTCTTCGATTTTCTGGCACAGCCCTTTGAGGAGCAGATAGCCAATCTGTTGCCAGCTATACAGGTAACGGCTAGACAGCGCATCTCGTCCATTCGCCTGCGTGATGTCAGCTATACCTATCCAGAAAACCAGAAGATGGCGTTAGTTGATGTTTCATGCGACTTCGCGCCCGGCCTCACTGCCATAGTGGGAACCAATGGAGCGGGCAAAAGTACCATAGTCAAATTGCTCACCGGACTCGTTCCGCCGACAGCAGGGACGTTGTACGCAGTACTTGCAAGCGGCGAGGAAGTTCCTCTCTCGGCCTGCACAAAAGCTGTCCTCTTCCAGGACCCTTCGCACTTCCACTTTAGCATCCGGCAGAACGTGACGATGCAGAGCGAGCGCACACCGGGAGAGGAAAAGAGGATTACTGAGGTATTGCGGCTGGCTGGCCTTTGGGAGGTGGTGGAAAGTCTGCCCGATGGGATCGATACTGTGGTGGGGGCGGGCTTCGGCGGCGTGTCTGACCTGTCCGGCGGACAATGGCAGAGGCTGGCACTTGCCCGGATGCTCTATCACGATGCGCCGCTGATCATTCTGGATGAACCAACGGCAAGCCTGGACCCGGTTGGTGAGCGGCAAATCTTCAATTTGCTGACTACCTTTGCCAAAGAGAAGATCATTCTGTTCACTACTCATCGCTACGATACCATCCGCAAGGCCGATACCATTATGGTGCTGGTAGATGGCCGCGTAGCCGAGATTGGCACGCACGAGGAACTGGCGAGCCATACGCGAGAGTTCTGGTCGCTCTTCCTCGCACAAGGATCACACCCCAACTCTTAGAAAGGCAGGAGCGATGGAAAAAGGCTATTGAATTGCAGACTTTGTTGCCAAAACACCCTCGTCTGCATATAATAGTGGTGGTCTCACTCACATGTGGATATATGAGGGGTTTTATGGCAATGCAACCAGGGCAGCAAGGCATAACGCTTGAGCAGTATCTGCTCCTTGTCAGAAATTCCGAACGGCGCTACGAATACTACGACGGCGAAGCACGCCTTATGGCAGGCGGAACGTCAAATCACGCCACGATTGCCCTCAATTGTGCGATCGCGCTTGACCAGGCATTGGGAGATGACGCTGTCCGTCGTCCCTATGTCGCTGATAAGCTGGTGCGTGTAGCCCCGTCAAAGATATTGATTCCTGATGTCGTCGTTTCCTGCGACATAGCAGATCATGGGGAGTCGCAAATCATCGATTCACCAATCCTGGTTGTCGAGGTTCTTTCACGGTCAACGGAGATGGCCAACCGCTTCATAAAGCTGGGGCTATATCAGGCAAAAGAAAGCATCCAGGAAATTATCTTTATCAGCCAGACAGTTCAGCGTGTCGAAGTCTTCTCACGCGCTGCAACGGACTGGCTCTATCAACAATATGGAGCAGGGCAAAGCTTTTTCCTGAAAAGCCTGGACATTTCAATTGAGGTCAGTCAGCTATACCGGCGTTTAACTATTCCCGCGCTTGTTGAAGAAGTCGAAGAAGAAAATTCATAAAAATATGCAATCACCAATCCAACCTCCCTGGCGCGTCCTATTGCTCGGCGGCAACGCAGGCGTCGGCAAGACAAGAGTATCAAGGGCGCTTGCTCACCAATGGGGTGTCTCTGTCTTGCTCGCCGATGATATACGTATGGCGTTGCAAGTAACAACATCAGCGCAGCAGCTGGATTTGTATTTTTTTATGACCGACCCGGCAATATGGCAAAGAACGCCCGAGGAACTATGTGAGGGCTGGATTGGAGTAGCGAAAGTCGTTTCTTCCGCGCTCAAAAAGGCAAGTCATCTCTATGGGCAATGGCTGCAACGAGAAGCACAGGCGCACAATGTTCCTGTACTTCCTGCTCACCCTTGGGAAACGCTCCATCAACGCATTATCGAAACCATCAATCCTCATTAAGCCTCAAAGCTTGACTGAGCGTAGGCCGCGACACGACGAACATCATTAGCGCAAGCGCGATAACACAAATGACAACCAGCACGCCCAGGGCAATCCAGAGAGAGGGCGGGGTGATGATCTGGATGGGCGGCGTGTTCTGCGCGGCGTAGAAATCCGCGCTGGTGGTCGAGACATCGCCCGCGAACTGGTTGGGCAGCACGCTTGAGAAAATCAGTCCGGGCAAGGCAAGGAATGCGAGCAGGAATCCAGATATTACGCCCAGGAGAAGCGCGGCGGCATAAATCATGCCCTGCTCCCAGGTGAGGACGCTGGCAATCTGACACGGAGTGGCTCCTAGAGCGCGCAGGATGGCGAAGCTGGTCAGGCGGGCGCGGGCACTGAGCCACGAAGAGACGAGATTGCCTATCAAGGCCAGTAGCAAGGCCACCAGCGCGCCAAGTTCGAGAATGCCGATCAGCGTGAGATAAAGCGGCTCGGAATAGAGTGTTTCGGCAATCGCGCGCCGGTCATAGAGCGGGGAAAGACGCAGCGCGCCATCGCTCAGGACTTTGCGCACACTCGCCAGGGAGCGAGCATCATCGCGGGTGCGCAGCCAGACATAGTTGATGGGTAACGACAGCGCGCCGCTGCTCAAGAAGCTGGAAAAGGTCTCGGCGAAGGTGCGATAGTCCGTCAATATTTCCGGTTCGCTGCTATCCCCGGGTGTTGGAATATGCTGCACTTCTGCCACCGCGATAAAATGCATCACCGCAGAATAGTCAATCGAGGGAAATTTAAGGGTGAAGCCGGTTCCGGCGGAAAGATGCAGCGTGTCCCAGGTATTGGCATCCACAATAGCAGGCACCACGCTACTTGTGATAGCCTCAGAACGCAAGTTGCGCAATTGCGCCATCAACGAGGAGAGCGATTGCGAGGCATCTTGAGATGTCCAGAGACCTGTACCGGCAAAGGTATTGGCGTCCACCGACTGCACATTGATATTGATAGGAGCCGAGGCACTGCCAGCTTCGGCCTGCACTACGTTGCCGAGCGTTGCTGAGGTGACGCCTGGAATCCGCTTATAGAGGCGAGTGACGCGGTCTATCTCCTGTGAGGAGTAGACGGTGACAGGGATGGGGCCGCTGAAATCCGCCCCGGCCTGATAACGCGAGACATCCTGCACGCGCTGCGTCTGTGAGGCGCTGAAGATCAGGGTAAAGATGGCGAAGGCACTCGCCAGGGCCAGCAGCAAAGTCATGCGCGTGGCCTGTTGTGGAGCGCGTGACACCTGGGCAAGGGCCAGCATAGAGGACGCGCCGCGCCGCCGATTCGCCAGCCATGCTCCCAGGCCCAACAACCGGGGGAAGCCGCGCAGCAAAAGCAATAAACCCGCCAGCAAGATACAGAGCGCTTCGGCTAACGTAAGCGGCGAGAGCAGGAGCAGGCGCAAATGTTGGTCAAGCACGCCCGAGCGTGTAAGATAGATCGAGACCCCGGCAGCGACCAGGGCAAGCACGACAGCCAGCAGATCCAGGTTTAGACGCTGCCACAGAGGACGGCGGGTCGAACGTGCCGCTTCGCGCCGGATAGCCAGCACATCTCTCTGTGTCGCGCTAAATACGGCAAAGACCACCGCGAGCAACGCAATACCTATAGTAAGCAGCGCAAATGGAACGATGAGCGCCAGGACAGCAGGCATATTCCCGGTGATGATGTTGAATGCGCTGGCATTTGCGCTGGACAGCAATACTTGAGCGAGCCAGTAAACGATCAGAATGGCTAATACTGGCCCTACAAGCAGGGCCAGTATTCCCAGGCCAATACTCTGCGCCAGCACTGAGCCAAAGACCTGGCGGCGGCTCGCTCCCCGGCTGCGCAAAACTGCAATCGTCTCACCCTGCCGTTCGACCAGCAGGGTTGCCATCATGCTGACGAATAACAACACCAGCGCCAGCATCAACACCGAAAGGGCGCTCACCGGCAACTGTGCGATGGAGAGCCGACTGTGAAAGCTTTGCAGAACGGGCAGCGAAAGCGTCGAAGTTGTGGTCTCCTGGAGAAAGGGCGGCTGCTGTAGCTGCGAGCTGTTGGCATTGTCAATCTGCACGTTTTGCAGCCCGGCGATTATCGTATCCAGGTCATTGACGCTGATGCGCGAAGTATCCAGGGAATAATACCACAGCAGGTCGGGCGATTCCTCAAAGGCCTGCAAATGCTGCGAAGCCTGGTTTGAGATGGTATTCAGCGCGTTCAAAATTGTCTGTGTCGAGACCAGGGCATAAAAATTATACGCGACAGAGAAATCATTGCCATGCCAGAAAGGATCGTTCTGGTTAGGAGTAAAAATGCCCACAATATGCAGGTTCAACACCACCTGGCTTTCATGCCCTGAACCGGTAATCAGCAGCAGGCTTACCGGGAGTATTGTTCCTACCGAGACGCCTAAATGTATGGCTGTATCTGGCGTGATGGCAATCTCGATGTTCTGGCCCAGCGTCTGTGGAAGCCGACCCGCCAGCACCTGCGCGTGAGCGGGCGCTTCATCCATCGATGAACTTATCAGCGCTATCTGTCCGCCAAAGGGCTGCAAGCCGCCAGTTGAGCTATTTCTCAGGATATTCAAAAGCTGCGTCTGAATGGAGATTTGCGGGGGCGCGAGGAACGTTCCCAGGTTGCGGCGCATTTCTTGAGCGAGCTGCTGTGTGGTGGCATCGATCACCTGGGTGGAGACCAGGCTGGGGCGCGTGCGCACTACGATATCATCGTTCTGCGAGAAAGAGGCCAGGACGCTGCGCATTCCGGCGGTCATGGCAACCTGCGAGTAGAGCGGAACGGCGCAGACCAGCACCACTGCCGAGAGCATACCAAGCCCGGTCACCAGCAACAGGCCCCAGACCTCGCGCAAACGCTGAAAGGCCAGCGTAATAGTTGGCGGGACAAGCGCCCGCGATGCGCGGGGAGAAAGAGCGGGGGCAGAAGTGGTTGCAGCCATTTACCTGCTCTCCTCTTGAACGGCGAGATTGCCTGTTTCCTGCCCGGCCCCATTCATCTTTCCCTCAAGCGGCCACAACTCGACGTGATCGGCGGCGTAGCGTACCTCGGCGCGACCATTAAATGGATACAGCTCGATGGCCTGCTTCGGCAGTTGCAGGCGTCCGGCGCGGTCGATGAGAATCGACTCGCGATGCGTCTCGCCGGGGAGTCCGATGATGGCGCTGGCCGCTGTCATATCCTGCTCAACGGCCTCCAATGGCTTCTCGCGGCGTACTGTTTCGGTGCTGGTGCGCCCATCGCGAATGGCAATAGTGCGATCAACTTCGGCGGCAATGGCCTGGTCATGCGTGACGATGATGATGGTCAGGCCAAGCTGGCGGTTGAGGTCGCGCAGCAATTGCAGGATATCATGGGCGGTCGCCGAGTCCAGTTCGCCAGTTGGCTCATCTGCCAGCAGCAGGCGCGGCTCGTTCGCCAGGGCAACCCCGATGGCCACACGCTGTTGCTCGCCACCTGAAAGCTGGTCCGGTTTTTTCTTCTCCATGCCCTTCAAACCAAGCAGTTCAAGCAACTCGTAGGCGCGCTGCCTGCGCCGTCCCAAACCTACGCCGCTCAGCATCATGGGTTCCTCGATATTGGCGGCGATACTTAAATCCGGCAGCAGGTTGCGCCCGCTCTGCTGCCAGACATGCCCCACCACAAAGCGGCGATAGCGAATGCGCTGCGCCTCGTTCAGCCGCGTCAGGTCGTTTCCATCAACGATGCATTTTCCGGCGCTGGGCGTATCCAACCCGCCCAGAATATTGAGCAGCGTGCTTTTGCCGGAGCCGGACGCGCCCACCAGCGCCATCATCTCCCCAGGCATAACCTCTAAATCAAGCCCCTGCAGCGCCACAACCTCAAGGTCGGCCACTTTATAAATCTTTACCAGGTTATCACAAATAATGAGCGGTTCCGGCATATCTAACCTCTTTACAAGCTTATTCTTCATCCTGTCGCATTACCTGCGCGGGCGAAGGGCGCGCAACAACGAAAATCATCATGCCCAGCGCAATTCCGCACACGCCGACCAGCAGCGCGAAGCCAGGGAAAAGCGTTGTTGGAATAATTACGCGAATGGGTGGTACGCTCTGGATGGCATAAAAGTCGCCTGTACCCACACCGCCCGTCAACTGGTTCGGCAGGACGGTAGAGAAGACCAGCGAGGGCAACACGGTCAGAGACAGTACTATGCCAAATAAGACGCCCAGGAGCAGAGCCGCACCATAAATAATCCCCTGTTCCCAGGCGAGAACAGCCACTAACTGCCTGGGTGTCGCTCCCAGAGCGCGCAGCAGGGCAAATTGTGCGAGGCGATTGCGCACGCTCTGCCACGAGGCAACCAGGTCGCCGATCAAGGCCAGCAGCAGCGCGACCGCGACCCCAGAGGCCAGCGTCCCAAACAGGGCCAGATTCAGCGGCTCGTAGGAGAGGGTTGCGGCGATGGCTCGCCGGTCGTAGAGCGGCGAGAGACGCAATGCTCCCCTCTGTAGTGCCGAGCGCACGCTGGCAAGGGCAAGTTCATCGCTGTTAGAGCGCAGCCAGACGTAGTTCAAGGGGACATCGTAGCCACTCGCAGTAGTGAAGTTGTGCGTGTAGACCCGGGCAAAGGACAAATAATCGGCGATGACCACCGGCATACTGGTATCGCCCGGCGTCGGAATATCCGGCACCTGAGCAATCGCCACAAAGTTCACCACGTCCAGGTTCGGATCGACCCGCGAGAAGCTGAGCGAGAAATGCGCGCCGCCCGCGAGGTGCAGGGCATTCCAGGTATTGGCATCAACAATGGCAGGCAGCGCACCACTATTCACCGCCGGGGAATGGCTGCTGGCAAGCTGCTTAAATAAAGCATTCGGGACGCCATCTTCCTGAGGCCAGAGCGTTGCCGAGGTAAAGGTGTTGCTATCAACGGCCCGAAAATCAACCTTCACACTCAGATTCGAGCCGCCCGTCACAACCTGGCGCGTAAAGCCAAGCGAAGCTCCTGTTACGCCAGGAATGCGGCGGTAGCTGGCTGTAACGGCCCCCAACTGCTGCGGCGTGTAGATGCTTGATGGAATCTCGCCGCTGAAATCCGCTCCCGCCTGGTAGTCCGCGATATCGAAGACGCGCTGGAACTGCGAGGCGTTGAAGACGAGCGTGAAGATCGCCAGGGCGATGCTCAGGGCAAGCAGGAGCGTAATGCGACTCGCGTGCCTGGGAGTGCGGGAGATTTGCGCCAGCGCCAGCAGAGATGTCGCGCCTCGCCTTCGCGCCGCCAACCACGCGCCACCCCTCAACAGCCGGGGCAGGATACGCAATAACAGCAGCGTCACCGCCAGCAATAGGCATACCGCCTGCAACAGGGAGAGCGGCGAAAGCAGCAACAGGCGCTGGCGCGTATCCTGAATAACGCCGCTTTCCAGATACACGATACAGGCAAAGCCAACCAGGGCAAGCAGCGCAATTCCCAGATCCAGGTTCAGGCGCTGCCAGAGCGGGCGCACTGTAGGACGAGCCGTCTCGCGTTTTAAAGCCAGCGTATCCTGGCGAGTCGCGCTCAAAACAGCCAGACTAAAGGCGACCAGAACCACCAGCGCCGCTGCCAGCGCATAACCAGACACTCCCAGGGCAATACTCCAGGGGCTTCCAGCAAGCAAATTTAGCGATCCCGAATCGCTCGCGGGAAGCGTTTGCTGCACCAGCAGGGTAGTGAGGGGAACAGCCAGGAATGGCCCGATTGCCAGGGCCAGCAGGCAGAGCAACACACCTTGCATACTCAGCGCGCCAAAAATTTGCTTGCGACTCGCTCCTCGACTGCGCAGTAAGGCAATCGTCTCGGCATGTCGTTCAACCAGCAACGAGACCATCAGGGCAATAAAAAAGAGGATGAGCAGGAAAACGAGTAGCAAAAAGCTGGCAATCGGCATCTGAGCAATAGAGATACGATCACTGTATGCCTGCAACACGTCAGACCCCAGAAATACCTGAGGCTGAAGCACAAAAGGCTGCTGGTACATGGCAATATCATTCGTCGCGTCAACTTCGACGTTGTGAATGCCACGCGTAATGCTGTTTAAATCATGAATGGTAATGCGTGAGATATCGAGATGAAAATACCAGAGCAGATTGGGGAAACCGCTATAATACAGGCGAACCACCGAGGGCGTAGGGCTTGATAGCTTGTAGAGATAGGAGAGCAGCGTCGAGGTAGAGGCCAGCGCGCCATAATAGGCCGTATTGTTATCGGGTGAGGAGCCGAGAAAATCGTTGCCATGCCAGAACGGATCATCGGGAGAGGCGAGGTTGAAAATGCCAACAACGGACAAGGGAAGAGGTACTTTTACAAGACCTGCGGCGTTATCCAGCATGTTCGCATCGACCAGGAGGGTCGAACCAACTGAGACGCCGAGACCCTTCGCCTCTTCAGGTCGCAAGGCAATCTCCAATGCGCTGCTATTTGCCAGGGGTAAACGTCCTTGCAAGAGATGGGCATGTGGGAGCGCATCCTGCATGGGAAAGCCGGTGAGATTGATTTTGTCACTATCATGGGTTGATGCGATACTAAGTGTCTGCGACTCGACCGCGAACTCGGCTGTGCCGCTGAGATATGGCCCCAGGTTGCGTGAAAATTCCTGGTCGAGATGCCTGGTTGCCTGTACGGTAGCAGCAAGCGAAACCGCTTTCGAGACGCTGCTGACGACTATATCGCCATTTTGCGCGTAACTGGCGAGGGTGCCGCGCAATCCGGCGCTCATGGCTACCTCTGCATACAGTGGAATGGCGCAGACCAATGTTATAGCGGACAAAATACCCAGCGCGATCAACAAAAGCAATCCCCAGGCCTGACGAACATGCTGCGAAGCCAGGGTAAAGACCGCCATCGTCAAAGACCAACCGCTACCACGTCGCGCTACGCCGAGAGCGTGAGCCATAACTCTTCCCTCTTCTTTTCCTATAATGCGCTTAGTATAAAGACGCGCCGGGAAGCCGATGTATTGCAAAAGGGGGATGGATCATCCCCCTGCGGCGAGATTATCGTTTGGCACCGGTGGCCGGCTGGTTTTTTCGGCGCGTGCCGGGACCGGTACGCCCTGCGCTGGCGGCGGACTGGTGCGCAACACGTGAGCGCGTTGATAAAGAGCATTGGCCGCTCGCAGCGCGTCATATGGAAAGGTTGATCTGGCTTCCGCGTCATTGGCAATCGCGTAAAAACGATTGGCCAGTTGCTCAATCAGATCAGGATTGGTGAGTACTCCAGCCCGCACCGACTTATAGGTCTCTATCAGGGAATCATACATCGAAGGACTGGGTACAGGAACAGGCGTGGGCATGATAGGAGATGGCGGCGAAGGCGCAGGCCTATCCGCCGCCGGTTTAGGCGCAGGCTGCTGTGCGGGCTGAGGTTGCGGAGCGGCCTGAGCAGCAGCGCGAGGCATAGTTGTATCGACTCCTCTTTGCGACATAACAGGGTGCAGGCCGGTTATCGGAGCAAGGCTGGGCGGTACCGTAATATCCTGCACATGCACCATATGGATAGCAATGCCTTTCGCTGCCACCTCATCCTGCAAACGAATAGTAAGCGCATCGTTGATGCGATCCCAGCGCGTCTCGATATTGGGATTGGTGATATCCGCAGCATCGTTTTGCGAAAGGAAATGATGCGCCCAGGCGACAAAATCCGAGGGAGACAACTCGCTGAGAACACTCTTGATGATAGCGATAAAATGCTTGTGCAGGCTCTCTTCCCAATCCTGCATCTGAAGCGCCACGAGATGCGCGTCTTCGGGCAATACCTGATACGTCACGACCACCACAATGCGTGCCTCCTGGTCGCGGCTGATCTGCATAGAAATCTCATTGCTCGTCCAGGTAATTTCTCGCGTGTTGACACGAGTTGCCACTTTCTCCCAGGGGAGCAGAAAATTGAGGCCAGGAAATAAGGTACGGGAATATTTACCAAAGCTGAGTACGATATCCGCCGCCCCCTCTGAGACGACATGAATGGCGCGCCGTCCTATAACCCCGCCAATAATCAGCAGAAAGGCCAGCATCAGCAGGCTGCCGAGCAGCCCACCGAGAGCAAAAGCCCAGATCAACAGGAAAAGGGCATAGCCAGAAACAACGGACAGCATCCAGCGTCCATCGTCCGCCCCGGCATAATACAAGGCCACTCCCTGGAGAACCACCACCACCAGCAGAGCGCTGACCAGCGGAATCAAGGGCAGATGAGAAAAGTTATGAAGCAGGGCGGGCAGCGTAAAAAGAAAGATCAGCAGGGCAAAAGGTATCGGAATGAGTACGGGAGAAAACTGACGGCCCAACCGTCCCAGGCTTTCCTTGCTGAAAAACGGGGGAGCAGCCCAGTCCTCAGCAGCTTCATCCTCCGAAGTCTCGGGATCAGCATCTGGCTGCTGGTCAGGTACCAAAAACGGGTCCGAGGTGTCAAACAGGTCATCCATGTCAGCCATGTCAGGTGGAGCATTCCAGCCTCCGGTTTTGGCATTTTGCCAGTCCGGGCCGGTATGCTGATTATCCATCTTCATATGCGCTCCTCTCATCCACCGTCAGTAGTGGATTGGCTCCGTCCATATCTTATCTATATCAAGACATTGTTTGAGGAGTTGTTTTGCGCTTTACACCGCACGAACCACATCCTCCTCCAGCCTTTGCTCCAGTGGCACAGCCGCCGGAACCACAACTACAAGCGGTACCACTACTTCCATTATTACCGCAGCCACAAGCCCCACCAGAACCGCAGCAACGAGATCCCTTGCGTGGAGACTCGGCCTGCTCTACAGGAACCTGAATAGTCACACCGCTTTCAAGCATCACCTCAACCGATGACTTTGGCACGTTGATGGAAACGACCCTGCCCGGACCGCTTGGCGTATCCAGCATCGTACCAATCTGCGGCATGTGCTGTTTGGCCTGAATGTAATTTTCGTTCTCATAGGAAAGACAGCAGAGCAGGCGACCGCATACACCCGAGATTTTGGCGGGATTGAGCGGCAAATCCTGCTCCTTCGCCATCTTGATCGAGACCACACCGAAATCGGTGATCCAGGAACTGCAACAGAGGGTTTTCCCGCAGATGCCGACTCCACCTTGCAGTTTGGCCTGATCGCGCGCGCCGATCTGGCGCAGTTCTATGCGCGTGCGGAACGTCGCGGCCAGATCGCGCACCAGGGCGCGGAAATCGACACGCTCGTCCGCCGTGAAGTAGAACGTTAACCGGCTGCCATCAAAGGTATACTCGGCCTCGACCAGTTTCATAGGCAGCTTGTGCTGAGCCACGTGGCGAGCGCACTGCACCAGCGCGTCCTTCTCCTTGCTTTTGAAGGAGAGCATCATGCGCAGCTCATCTTCGCTCGCCAGGCGCAACACCGGCTTGAGCGGGTCGCTCAAAGCGTTTTCCGGCAACTTCTTATTGGCAATGACCACGCGCCCGGCTTCAACGCCGCGCACCGTTTCAACAATCACAAACTGCCCCGTCGAATAGGTCGCTCCCTGTGGATCGAAGTAATAAATGCGTCCTGCGGGACGAAAACGAATTCCGACAATTGTCACTACACTGTCTACGGTCGTCGCTTGAGCCATGCTGCTCAAATCCTTGCTAGTGAAAGGAGAAATGCTCTCCTACATTTCATTTGCCAACAGGATTGCCTCTGCTACCTCGCGCATCGACTTGCGGTTATTCATGCTGGCCTTCTGTATCTTGCGGAAGGCCTCCTGCTCGGTCAGCCCCTGTTTCTCCATCAGCAGACCTTTGGCGCGTTCCACCACCTTGCGCGTTTCAAGCTGCTCGGTCAGCGTGCGCGCTTTCTCCTCCATAGCGCGAAACTCGCTATAGCGGGCCAGAGCCACTTCGATAGCAGGCGTCACCTCGCTCTCCCGTAGCGGCTTGACAATATAGTTGACCACCCCGGCCTCTTTGGCACGCTCCACTAACGGCTGATCGCCAAATGCGGTGAGCAACAAAACGGGAGCAATTTTCTCCTGCGTCAGGGTTTCGGCGGCGGCTATACCGTCCATATCCGGCATGCGAATATCCATAATCACCAGGTCGGGGCGCAGCTCGCGGGCCAGATTGACCGCGCTGACGCCATCGCCCGCCTCACCCACCACCAGGTACCCCTGCTTGGTCAGCACATCTTTCAAATCCATTCGTTGAATGGCTTCATCATCTGCAATAATAATTCGTGTTGGCATAGCGCGTTATCCTTTAACTCTCAATAAGTGCCAATTAGCTTCTCTCAACATCGCGTGAAGACGCTTTGCAAGCGAATGCCTGCTGAACAGGAAAAGATAATACCTGCATACTTAACAAGAAAAGTATACCATAAACTGGGAGTTATTGAACATAGGAGAGAAGCCAGATTGTTATATTCTTTCCAACATTAGCAGCGTGGGGCAGCCGGAAGACACCCGCAAGGGGTGCCTCTACAATTTGAATTGGCTTGTAGAGTCCTTGCGGGTGTCTTCCGGCTGCCCCATGTTTTCCTGTTGCCGACAACAAAAAATTTGGGCTTACTTTTTGCGTTCGCGGCGTTGGAGATAGCGCCGGGTTTCGCGATATTCCTGGTACAGATCATCGTCCGCGCCCTTCACGCCCTGTTTCATAACGGGAGGTGATGCTTTTGCAGCGCCCGCATTGCTCTGCGAGGTCGAGGTTTTGTTGTTTGACCGGGCTGAACTGGAACCGGACATCGCTCCCAGGCTGCGCGGAATGAGATCGAAGCGCGCCAGGACGATGAGAATGACCACCAGAGTCGCCAGGAAAAGCAGCGTCGAGGTATAGACCTGGACGGGGCCAATGGCGAATAGCAGGCGATCGGCTTTAGCGCTCAGCAGCCAGCTCCGCTCAAACAGGCCAACAAAGTCAGCAATAATCAGATAAAGAACCATGCCAAAGATGTAGCGCGTCTTGAAGCCGGAGCGTGCCGGAGGGCGAACAGGCGTGCCTTTCGGCGCGGGTCTGGCCTCGGCTTTCTTTGCCTCTTTGCTCTCTTTGACCTCTTTCGCCTGCGGCGCTTTATTCCGTGTGGCGCGAGCTATACGAGCGGCGGCAGGATCAACGGTACTGTCGGTGCTGGTCTCTTCCTTCTTCCCAACGGTAGAAAAGAACTTTGGCAAACCACGCCGGGCACGAGCCTGCACCGGGGGCTGCTCTGAAACTGGTTCAGTTGTTGTTGCCAGGTCGTCTTTCACAGGCTCGTCAGAAACGGGAGCCATTTCATCTTTACTGGTTACGAGTACGGGTCGGTGGCGCGCTTTGTTACGCTTATAGGCAGGTCTTCCACCCGCGTTTGTGCCCTGGGTCATTGTTGTCCTCCACGTGGGTCATTGTAATCATCGTATGGAATCTGCTCATCACTGCGCCCCTGTTCCTGGTCGGTACCCGATGATAAACCCGGTGAGGACTGGGGAGGCGGCTGCGGCGACAACGGCTGTGAATAAACCGGCGGATATGACTGAGCCGACTGCTGAATAGGCCGGGCAGGCGGCTGTGACATATAATTCGCGCCGGAAGGCTGCATCGCGGGTTGCACAGGCGAATAAGAGGTTTGCGGCGGAGGCTGCATGGGTACACCCGAACCTTCTACTGCTGCCAGTCCAGCACGCGCAATATCATCATCGCGTCCAGGCGCATTACCACCGCTTACACCAATTCCCCCGACCGTCGCGCCATTAACACGGATGGGCCAGCCACCGGCGGCCATGATAAAGCGGCCATTGGTCATCGACGCCATACTGGAGGCAAAGCCTGGAATCTCTGATCCCCAACGGGCCACCGAATCGGTTGACTGGTTGAACATCACGGCTGTCGCGGCCTTTGCCAGGCTGATGTTGCCAGTGGCCCAGCCATAGGGGGCCATCATGCGCTCAAAGAGGACCAGATGCCCTCCCGAATCTACTATCGCGATACTTACTGGACTCCGTAATTCATTGGCGCGCTGCTTGCACGCTTCAAGAATGCGGCGCGCCACCTCTATGGTTATGCTCACGGACAACTCCTTTTTGACGGATCACAATGAAACCGCCCACGAATTCTTTTATATATTGCTGCAAGTATAACCCATTGTGTACCCACTCACAAGAGGCATGCTATTACACACCTGTCATCCTTCGCTGCGCTCAGGATCTCGGTTGCCCAGCGAGACCGTGCATCGAGGCCGGAGATCCTTCGCTGCGCTCAGGATGACAGGCGAAAGGGTCTTTGTCATGGCATGCTACGAGGCACCGATAAAACTGATCCGTTCCTTGCGCCAATCCAGTTTCCGGTATTTCTCCTCAACCAGACGCCGGGTCAGTTCCCATTCAGAGGCCGTCAATTCTCCTGGAACAAATTCGACCTGCAATGCGCTGCTGAAACCCTCACGAAAAGCCTGCGCTACATCATTCCAGGTGACATCCGGCACGAAAGAATGCAGGGGCGTGGTCTTCTGGCGATATTGGGCGAGGGCTTCCTGACGGGCCTCTTCGCTGGGAAAACGCAACATCGCAAAAAATTCTGCGGAGCGGTCATCGAGCGGCAGTGATCCCTGTTGGAGCAGCGCATCATCCTTCCAGACCTGCGCGCTGCCGATCAACTTGTAGCCGCCGCTGGTCAAATCCGCCTGCGTCGAGGAGGCGAAACAGGCAGCCGAGGGGTTTTTACTCACTCGTTCGTCGCTCAATTCAGCATGCACGCCAAGCAAAGCCAGCGCGGCCATCAATCCCTGCGCCAGATAAGCGTAAGAGGCCACGATACCGGAGGGAACGCCATAGCGCTTGCCAATCACGAGGCTGTAGGTGAACTCATCGCGGTGATACACGGCGCGTCCACCCGTCGGACGCCGCACCAGCGCCACACCCTGCTGTTCGCAGTAATCGCTGAGAATTTCGCGTTCAATGCTCTGAAAACGCCCCAGCGAAATCGAGGGCTGCGACCAGCGAAAGACACGCAATGTCGGCGGAGCCTCACCGCGCAAATGATGCAACAATACCGCCTCATCAATCGCCATATTCGTGGCCGCGTCCTGCACCTGCGTATTGAGAAAACGATAGGTCATCGCCTTTGATCCTTTGCCTGTAACCATAAAACTTACGCCTTGAGCCGCGCCGCTTTCCACTTTTCGCGCTGCGCGTCTCGCACCTGTTCCGAGGCCGGAATGTAACGCGCCAGAAACTCGTCGCGGAAGGCTGGATAGGTGCCATCGAAAATGGACTTGCGCAAGTCACCCGCCAATCGCAGCATAAAGCGAATATTGTGAATGCTGCCCAGCCGGTAGTACAATTGCTCCTCGGCGCGCAGCAGGTGATGCAAATAGCCCGCACTATAATTACGACAGGTATAGCAATCGCAGTTCTCTTCAACCGGGCCGCGCTGCTCGCGAAAACGAGATGATTTGATATTGACGCGCCCAGATCGGGTGAACAGGCCACCGTGTCGCGCTACTCGCGTGGGCAGCACGCAATCAAACATATCCATACCGAGGCCGACGCCAATCACCAGGTCTTCCGGCGAGCCAACGCCGAGCAGGTGGCGCGGCTTGTCTCGCGGCAGTTCCGGCGTGGTATAGCTCAGCAACTCCCACATCATAGCCTTTGGTTCACCCACTGAAAGGCCACCAATCGAGAGGCCAGGAAAGGGCATATTGCCAATAAAACGCGCGCTCTGCTGGCGTAATTCCGGCTCGAACGCGCCCTGCACAATGCCAAACAGGGTCTGCTCCGGTCGATAGCGTTCCTTCGCCACCAAAGCCCGTTCCGCCCAGCGGTGCGTGCGCTCCATCGCCTCTTTCGCCTCACGGGGCGTACAGGGATAAGCGGCGCAAATATCAAGCGGGAGAATAATGTCTGCTCCCAGTTCAGCCTCGATCTGCATCACGCTCTCGGGCGTCAGCACATGGGGAGAACCATCGAGATGCGATTTGAAGGCCGCGCCCTCTTCGCTCAGCTTGCGCAAATGCCCCAGGCTAAACACCTGGAACCCGCCGCTATCGGTGAGGATTGGGCCATCCCAATGCATAAAGGAGTGCAGCCCGCCGAAATCGGCAATCAGTCTGGAGCCGGGGCGCAGCATGAGATGGTAGGTATTGGCAAGGATAATCTGCGCGCCCGCCGAGCGCAATTCCTCTGGAGAGACACTTTTTACGGTCGCCTGCGTCCCAACGGGCATAAAAATGGGCGTGGAGATCGCGCCATGCGGGGTCGTAATCGTCCCGGCACGCGCCCACGTCTGCGAACACTCAGCATCAATTGTAAACGTGAATGACGACATGCAACTTCAATCAATAACTGGCTTCAATAGAATCTGGGTTGTAGAGGCCCGGCGCAGCGCATTCCGAAACTTTTCCTGGGATGCCAGTCTCTGGACAAAGGAGAAGGATGCGATATATCGGGCCTCTACAATGGTTATTGTCTCACATGAGTCAAGCGTGAGGGTGGTTCCCATAAGCATCATAGGGCAAGCCCATAAGCCCGTCTGAGATACGCCCCATAAACAGGCCCATCAAACTGTTGGTAAAAAGCAGAGGCAAGCGTTGTCCATGCTGCAAAAGTTCCCGCGCCCGCGTGTTCCGCAGTTCCACCATCTCCCCCACGCATAATACGTGGCTCCTGGCAAAATTCCCAATGATAGGGATTGCACGCAATGAACAGGCCAAAGGCATTTTGTTGCAGATGTTTATTCCATAGACGACCTGCTGGCCTGCCCATACGAGGAATAGGCAGTGCAGGAATATCGTTCCCCCAACGAAAAAGTGTTCGCGCCCCCGCCGCACAAGCATACTCCCATTCATCTGAAGTTGGGAAACGAAACTCATCCCAGCGCGCAATACGCTGAGCTACCGCCTCACGGGATATCGGAACCATTGAGCGTTCCCACCCTCGCTTTGGTCCTAACCGCTCATTAAACACAGGTGCAGGAGCAAGCGGGTGGGCCACGACCTCCAATAGAAACGGCTCAATAAACACCTGTCGTAATGGTGTTAGCACCATATCCAGGTACTCATCCAGGGTTTTATGAATCATGGGCAGAGATTCTTGCTCCCAACTCGCCCGCTGCTGTTCATCAGGTTCAAAAGGATGCTCTCGATCATAGCCTAGTTGCGCTTCCCCACCAGGAATAAGGGCAAAGAATGAGTGGTCATACCCCTCCGGTGGCCCGTCCCATTCAAAAAAAGCTACTAGATGTTTTTGATCGCCTAACATGCTGGGACTGACTTTATGAAAACGAAATCGCTCTGGTAGATGACGCTCCAATTCACGCGCCATCTCTTCACATTCAGCGATACTTAATTGATTCCATCTTTGGAGCAGGAGAATGGATTTGGAAAATGATGGCATGTTTCTACCTGCCTTTTTTTCACACTGTTAACTTTTCCTGGTGAACTCCTCTCTTTCAGTCAACGAGTTCCCAGGAAAAGGCCACAAACTCGGTTGTCGTCTCGGCCAAAACAGCTATTTCGGTTCCCACATCATAGATGAGCCAACCTTGCTGAAATGGTCCATGTGGAGCAAAATCATGGATGTCTTCCACAAAATCGTAATGCTTCACGATATGAAGAAACTCCTCAAGGGAAATTGGCTGACAGGTGGTATAGCGTTCGCTTACTACCGTCTCTAAAAAGCGTTCTGCTTGTGGAGGAGCCATCGTACTTGCTTCATCCAGTAATACACTGATCCAAAAGTGTGCTGCGTTTTGAAAAGAGGATGTTGCCCCACGCTGAAAGCGAATAGTTTCTTCCGAAGAGAGATCGTGTTTTTGGAAGATGTTACAAGAAAATGGGGGCAGGGGGGTGGCTCTGACTTGGGCAAGCAATGAACAAAGTGTTTCTCTTGTCAACGTAGTTATCATTTCACACTCCTCCTTCAGAAAGAGTTTGTTGCTTTCATGACAAGGACTCCAAGAAGAGTCTTCTTGAATGTCCTTGTCATGAAACTACGGCTTACGGAAAACCAGGCTCATAGAGTGGAAATGCTGATATAATCTGATCAGCAGTATTCAAAAACATTTGTACAACCATACCTGATGAGGTTTCCCCCAAATAGGTATTTCCGGTTATATGTAACCTGTTGTTGTAAGCCTCCTCAATGCTATCTAGGACTTCCTGTCTCGTCATAGATTTTGGGAAAAAGCTGGAAAAACCACGTTTAGTAACCCCACTTACCCGTACCTGTGCTTGATATACCCCGCGAGCATCAGGAGGAGTTTCCGTTCCCGGTATTACTTCCCCTGGAGTTCCAGGGGTACCTTCCCAGTGGTAGCCAGTAGCGAGACCTCTTTTGTTTATCTCGCCTTCAAAAATGTGTTGCTCTGCTCCAGGAGCAAAATTGCAATTATGCACCACCCACTGCTCTACCCCCACCACAAAGGTGTGGTCGTGGGCCACTTCCAGATTATACATCACCTTCGTGCCGGGAACCACCTTCCAGCCCGTTACCACGCCATACTGCCCATTTGCCTCCAGCACATGCATGCCCAGTTTGATCTGCCCAACCGGCAGGAAGCCTTTTTCCTTCGTCAGGAAGGGATGCTTTTTGTTGGTGTGGATCAGCTCACTGGTCTTGCTGGTATGCTTGCTGTGCGCGTCGGTCTTCGTGGTGGTCAAGGTCAGATCAACCAGGTCATTGTCGTGGTTGATCCAGACGTGCAGGATGGGTTCAAGTTCCATCCGGTGCGTCTTGGGATTGTAGGCCCAGACTTTTTCACCGACATGTAGCGAACCAATGGCTTGCTCTCCACGGGCAGTTGCCACCAGCGTGGCAGAGGTAAAGCTGCATGCTCCGCCCAGCCCTTCTCCTCCATGTTCCAGC
>DASRDB010000019.1:0-659944 GCA_035652815.1 Ktedonobacteraceae bacterium | reverse complement strand
CGGTTCCTGTGCGTCAAGGAACCAGGAGATGAACAATAACGCAACGAAAGCGATCCACATGGCTGTGCTTGACTGCATGTCGTAGGATGGAGAGGTCATGCGGTCACATCCGGCCACGTGATAGGGGGCGTGAGGTGTGGTGCTTTCCGAGGGCAACGAACACCTCACGCTCAGACGATCTCCGTTTCGGCATCCCTCCTTTCTGTTTCTTCTTGGCGAACTGGCGGATGGACAGGGGCCACGCCAATATGCAGACGGTCTAGAGTCTGCAACAGACTAGCGTTTTCCTCGTACTGGATCACAAGCCGCGCCAGCGTGTTCCAATCCACCACGTCGAGCAGAGCCAGAGCGCACTGGCCTGCCAGCGCATTGATGGGTGTCTCGGGTAGCCACTCATACCAGAGGTCGAACTCGTCTCGCAGGTGCTGCTCAATCGCACAAGCGTTGACGCGAAAGGCCCGCTCCTGCGACAAGAAAGGCTCATAGCTCCGTCGCATTATGGCGGTGAGTTGCTCGAGCAAAAGAGGTTGTTCGAGGAGCAGTTCCCACAGTCGTTGGGTGTACGGGTTCATAGCTGCCTCCTTGCAGGCTAAAGTTGCTGGCCTGCCACTAAACAGCTACCTTCTGCGGGTGTCAGCAGCCCATCTTCGACCTGCTGGGCTCCCTCCTCAATGAGGTCGGCGTCGTCGTGACAGGGACAACTTGGGTCAGGACAAAATGGGGAGAGAGAGGTGTGGAGGAGATCATCCTCCACCGGGAGGACGACGTACTCATCGTCGTGTGAGGGCGGGTGAGACATCTGCCTTCCCTCCTGTTGGATAGCTGGACTCACCCGCTATTATAGCGGGGAGAGCTAGGACGACTTGACAACGGCTAGTTCTCACATCGGCCTGCTTGACATCTAGCCTATGTCAAGCAGGCCTGTATAGTCAGGTAACCCATCTACAAATATGCGCTACAATCCTATTATCTCTAAGCCTGTTACGCTTGTACATTTTAGCCAACTAGATATGTTTCTGTATAAGTAAGTATAAAACAAAAATTTTGGAAATTCAACCCTATTTCAGACAAATTGTCACAATTTTCTCCGAACTAGTATGACTTGACATGAAGAGGTTAACAAGCTACAATTCAGACACACAAAGGAGGGAGGGTCATAGTTACTCGTGCCTAAAGAAATACTTGATGCAGAAGAGGTTGGAGAGATGCTACGCATCCATCCTCGGACTGTAATACGATTAGCCAATCAAGGGGAACTTCCTGGCTTTAAGGTTGGAGGGCAGTGGCGTTTCAAACGCCAGGATATTGAAGATTATATCGAGGAGCAAAAACGACAAAGAACAGACCGAAAAGATGATCAATAAGTATTTTCTCAGCTTTTCAAAAATACCCAGTATAATAGCTCAGACAGAAATGACATACTCCTTCAGTAAGATTTCCGAAAGGGGTATGTCATTTCTGTACAAGAGTAAGATCAGCTATTTTCCTCTTATTCTCTCATTAATCTTTACACCTAGTACCTCAAGCCGCTCTACTGCTATTTTAAATCAAGATCAGGGAACACAAACGAAAATGATATGCAAGGCAGGCTGAGGGTAGTACCTGAAAGCCGACTGAAAACCCATCTCTAGTAGAAGTAGCTGACCAAGAAGTATTGTCGAGATGCCGTAGGTGATATTGGCTCTTGCGTTCCTTTGCCTAGAAAGGATCAGGATATGGAGTATCGAGAAGCAACACTTCCTTCCTCATTTGAAGCTGAGGCTATCTACGCCGTCAGTTCATGATATGGGCAGTATCAAACGAGAGGAAACAATCGATCTACGTTGAACAGCACTACAACCAAACCCGAACGATTGGCCGCTCTTGAACGGCAAATAGAGCGACTACAACGACGCTTGCACATCCTTGAGCAGCGCAGTAACCGTTATGGATGGATACGAGTCGGCACATTTTTCGGCGGCGGAGGTCTCAGTGTCCTTTGTTACCTGCTGGCTGGCTGGTGGCTCTGTCTTCCCATCGCGTTTATTGTGCTTGCCGCTTTCAGTGTCGAGGTATACTATCACCGCCAGATCAAGAGAAGTATTGTTCGCCACAGCATATGGCAGCATATACAGTCAACTCAGGTGGCGCGCTTAACGTTAAACTGGGATGACATAGCTCCCGCTCATACAAACGACCCGGGTAGCAATCATCCTTTCGCGATTGATCTCGATATTACAGGCAGGCATTCGCTGCACCGCTTGCTGAATACGGCTACTTCGGTTGAGGGCAGCCAGCGCTTGCTTGACTGGTTGACGAATACCGAACCAGAACTATCAGTCATACAACATAGGCAACAGCTCGTGCAGGAATTGGCACCGCAGACACTCTTTCGTAACAAATTGCTCTTGAAATCGCTCCTGACCACTTCCACTACGCAAAGCAGGTGGGAGGGGAAACAGTTACTACGCTGGCTAGAAACGCATAGCAATGAGCATGGGCTGCTTCCTTTGATGTTCCTTTCGATGCTATTCTCGATTATCACGCTCGCCCTGTTCGTGTTGAATCTCCTCGGGCTGCTGCCCACGTACTGGATTATTGCGCTCGTGCTGATGATTGTGTTCCTGGCTGTAACCAAAGAGCGGCGTGGAGACCTGTTCGAGGAGGCAGGCTACTTGAGTGATGCCTTTGCGCAACTCAGCATCGTCTTCGAATACCTGGAAAGCTATCGCTTTGGTAAGCATGAGGCGATTCGCTCGCTCTGCCAGCCCTTTTTTACGCAAAAAGAGCAACGGCCATCTGTGCTGATGAGCAGGGTTGCGCGGATTGCCGCAGCCGCGACGCTGGAAAGAAACGGCCTGCTCTGGATTCTGCTCAATGTACTGATGCCCTGGGATTTTTACCTGGCCTACCTCTTTTCTCGCTATCGCAAGCAAATCGCGGCTAATCTCCCCACCTGGCTTGATGTCTGGTACGAGTTGGAAGCGCTGAACTCCCTGGCCAATTTCGCCTACCTCAATCCTGATTACAGCATGCCAGCAGTCACGCAGGATATCCAGGACAGGCCCGTCTTTTCAGCCAGCGAACTTGGACATCCCCTTATTCCATTCGAGAAAAAAGTGGTCAATGATTTTGCGCTCGAAAAGCCTGGAGAGATCACTATCATCACCGGCTCCAATATGTCTGGGAAAAGCACGTTCCTGCGCACGCTCGGCATCAACCTTTGCCTGGCGTATGCCGGTGGCCCTGTGAATGCAAGCCAGTTCCACACAGCGCTTTTCCGGCTTTTCACCTGCATCAGGATTAACGACTCTGTCACCGAGGGCTATTCCTATTTCTACGCTGAGGTGAAGCGACTTAAAGCCCTGCTTGTAGAGACGGAAAAAGAACAGGAGAGGTGTGTGTTTTTCCTGATCGATGAGATTTTTCGTGGCACCAACAACCGCGAGCGGCGTATCGGCAGCGAGTCCTATATCACCGCCCTGGCAGAGCGCAACTGCCTGGGCGTCATTTCAACTCATGATCTGGAATTAGTCCATCTGGCCGATGTGTTATCACAGGTACAGAATTATCATTTTCGTGAAGAGGTGGTTGATGGGCAGATGGTATTCGACTACATTTTACGTCACGGCCCATGCCCAACGACCAATGCTTTGAAGATTATGCAAATGGAGGGATTGCCCGTATCAATCACTGGCAACGAGCAGCAGAAAAGATTATACTGATAGTTGTTCGATAGCATCACACAATCTTTCAAGGAGGAAGCATGACCGATACAGAACTCCTGCGACATATTGAGGAACTGGTAAACGAGGAACACCAACTCATGCAACAATCAGAGGGGGAAGGGCTGGACCCGGAACGTCTCGAACGCATGAAACAGCTTGAAGTGAGCCTGGATCAGTGCTGGGATCTCCTACGCCAGCGCCGAGCACGCAAGCATGCCGGTCTTAACCCTGATGAAGCGCATGTACGCGATGAGCAAACGGTAGAACATTACTTGCAGTAACTTCCATGCAGCAGGGCGGCCTTGTTGCCGCCCTGCTTTTCTTTACCGCACAATGGTACTTTATGCAGGTCAATCCTAACTCAGCCCAGGCAGCAGGCGTAGCAGCGTCACAACCCTCGCCCACGCCCAAACATACGGCAACGCTCACGCCCTCTCGTACCACGACAGTTTCAGCTACGCCAACTCTTCACCCTCATGAGGCCCTGACGGCAGAACCGCCAGGAATAGTAGTAAAGAGCAAGCAGACCATCAGCAGCAACAACACAAACGCTGCAGGCTCTAACCTCGCGCCGATAGCGCTTGGTGGGACAGTTGCGCTGCTGGCAATGCTGGGAATATGGGTTGGCCTGAAAAGAACAAGGCGGCGTCTGCGAGAATAATTATCTAGAACGAACTCGCGGGATTCCAGAAAGTCGTTCTCTGATACGCTCCATCCCAACTGAAGCTGAAATGCACGTGGTCTGTATGGGGATTGGGGCCATTATAGGGCAGCCAGCCTTGATCGGGAATGGCGGCAGACCAGATATGGTGATTCCAGACAATGTACATGATACCCAGGCGGCGAATCATGGCGTCTTGATGGCCGTACTTATCGGTAGCAAAAAGCCATGTAAAGACTTGATTCACTATCGCGACGCCTTTAGGGTCAAGCGCTGATACAGCCCAGTCCCAGGCACGACCTTCTTTATGCTCGCTCGTTCCCCCAATGTTGCAATCCCTTGTTATGCCATCGCTGCCTGTGCTGGGAAAAGCCTTAAGCAACATATCACGAAAGGCTATGACTCCAGGCTTTGGAGTTGGATCACATTGCGACTGCGGAACGTAGCTGGCAAAGTTCTCTATTTTTGGGCCAAAATCTGGGTTGGGTAAATTCTGTTGAGGTGATTGCGGAAGCGTTTCGTGTTTTCCAACCGAAGTATCTCCTGCTTGTTGCAGCAAAAGGATAGCCGGTTGCGAGTTTCCCAGCCAGTTAAAGAGCGCTTGCGGATCTCTGGCAAGCGAGGTGACAGAAAAGGCCATGATAAATAACACAAGCAGGATAGCAATATTTGTCAGTTGGCGTACAGACCGTATTGACGCAGGAACGTGGGGTACGCGAAACGGTAATAGCTCTCTTCGCGCAAGGCGAACGCTGTTCCTTCTCATGAGAGATAGCTGTTCCGTTACACGTTCCTCTTGTTGAATCTTTTCAAGCTGCCAGGCGCGTGACGCGCGAGCAGGAATTAGAGCTTCGGTATCGGCAGATTCTCGTCGTGATACTGTTTTGCTGTGATAACTACTGCCACTTGCCATTCTAAAAATAACCTTTGCTAGTTGAACGTATGTTCCATTATAGCATGGAACGTCAATGAACATCGATGATATATAGTGGCGTAGATTAGCATATAAAAATGCATTTTGCCACTTATTACCCGAACTTAGGACATATGGGCACAGCCTCAAAAATCAGCCTTTACTGAGGGCCAACAACAATCAAGCGGTTGGTCCCGGCAGATGGGAAGCAAGAATGTTGGCAGGTAACTGCCCAATTGGCACAACGTTAAACTGCATTAATGTACTATTCTGCCTCGAATTCGCGACAAAGCCCAGGAAGGATTGAGCCTGCGGCGTGCCAGCACCTTTCGTATACAAATGCTCAATGCTCCAGAAAGCGTAGCTCCCGTTCACGACCGACTGCGTGGTAGGAAGCGCGCCGTTGATCGAAAGAACTTGCACATTCAATCCATAGGTAGCCAGCAGAGGAACATAGCTGATTGTGCCAGGAAGTTGCGCCACCAGTTGCGCGAGCATTCGCGGCATATCGCGCTTGAGGATATATCCCTTCGCCTGGACAGAAACTCCGTTCAACACAAAGGTCTGGAAGATGGCCTGAATAGAGGCATTTGGCGCGGGAAAAATAATACGAATGGGTTCATTTATGCCGCCGACCTGCGACCAGTTCGTGATTGTGCCTGTAAATATGCCCTGCACTTGCGCAGAGGTCAGGTTACTAATGGTGACGTCAGGGCTGGCGATCAATGAGTAGAGCAAAGCCCCGACGGGATGATCCGTCAGTTGGCGCGAGGCATTCGCGGATAGGTCTGAAGAGGCGATATCGAGGCGTCCATGCTGCACCATATTGAGCGCCCTCACGCCATCCGCCCGCAACGTGATATTCATGCCACTGCATTGAGCCATGTAGTTGGCCTGTATTTGTGAGAGCAGGGGTTCCAGGTTGGGCGAACCATCTATAAGCAGCGCGCCACTGGAACAGGCGACAGGAGCAGGTGTTGCAGTTGGCCCGCCATTATGGCTCGTGGGAACAGTTGCCGTAACTCCAGGCGTCGGCTTCCCACCTTTCGGCTGCGTGGGCTGACCACTCTTGTGAGCAGAAGGGACAGTGGCAGTAGGAGTGATACCCGGAGTAATTCCAACTGTACTGCCAGGATCAGGTTGGGTGCTTACAGGTGGGGGAACACTTTGAAATGGGAAAATAGGTAAATTCTCGATATGTAAGGGAATGCCAGCAAAGAAAAGCAAAACGCCAATCATACCGGAGAGCAGCATCATAATCGTAATCAGGGTAAAAGCCCGTTTCCACGTAAGAGGCGTGCGGTGCGAGCGAACAGGTATGCGGCGCGATACCGCTGAAATAACCTCAGGTTTTTCGCCTGTGACTGCTGCAAGTAACGCTTCAATGAGAGCATCCGCGCCAGGAAAACGAGCGGTTGGATTTTTCGCGAGGGCCACTCGCACAACCAGTTCTAACGATTCTGAAAGATCAGGACGTAACGCTCGCAAGGATGGAATTGGCTCGTTGGAGTGCATAAGAGCGAGTTCTTCAGGGCTTTCGGCTTGATAGGGAAGCTGACCCGTAAGTAGTTGAAAGAGCAGGACACCGACAGCATAGATATCGCTGGCGGGAGAGAGCATACCAATTCCCTGTTCTGGCGCTGCATAGGCTGCATTGTCCTCCGCTACCTGGGCGATGACAGGAATATGCTCTTGAGAGGCATGCTTCATACTAAAATTGGTCAGGAGAACATGGTTCCCATCGCGCAAGAGAATGCTGGATGGTTGTATGTTGCCATGCACGATTCCCTGTTGGTGAGCATAATGCAGTCCCGAGCAGAGCTGCGTAATAAGCTGGACGACCAGAGGCAAGGGCAGGTACGAGCCATCAGAAGCACGATCTCGCAGGAAGTGTTCCAGCGTCTCAGCCTCTATAAGCTGTGTCGCGCAGTACAACAACTCCTCTCCGGCACCATATTCGAGGAGAGGCTGGATGTGTTCGTGGTGACAACGAAAGACCTTTTCTACCTCGGTCGCGAAATGCTCATGAAAACCAGCCATATCGGGGAAAGCAGGCCGGAAAATACGCAGCACTACATCATATCCACCCTGAGTTGTGGGGCGAGCGCGATAGGTTTCTACTATCCCTTCTCTCCCCAGCGACTCCAGCAAGAAATAGTTCCCAACCATCACCCCGGCTAGCTCGGTCATGTTTGCTCCTTCCTAAAACGTGGTTAAACAACAGGACTGGGTATATGGCTTCTGAGCGCTGCCACCGACATGTTCTTAAAGGGAACCAGGGCATTGCTCAGCAGATCGCTCATGCCTGACGAAGTAAAGCAAAAGCTGATGAAAGAGCGCGCCACCGCCGAAGCCGATTGAGTTGTGTAGAGATGCTCCATCGTCCAGAACGGGTACGAGCCATTAGCAACTGCGGTGGAAGAGGCCTGCACGCCATTGATGGTGATGCTCTGCGCGCCACTTGTTGGCACAGCATTCAACGGCAGGTAGGTAATGCCGCCGGTGAGATTTTGTATACTCACGCTCGCGGTAATGCCAGTAACTGTTTGCGTAACGCCATGCAGGACAAACGACTGGAAGATGGCGCGAATTGTCGAAGTTGCGGGCTGGCTGAGAATAACTACCGGCTCATTTGAACCACCGACCTGCGACCAGTTGGTAATGCGACCGGTATAGATGCCTTGCAGTTGCGCGATGGTCAGGTTCGTGACCTGCGTGTCAGAGTTCACCACGACCGCGAAGATCAGCGCGCCCACCTGGTAATCCACCAATCCAGAGCGCCCGCTTGAGGGCAGGTCAGAATAGGCCATATCAACGCTGCCGCTATCAAGCGCATCCAGCCCGTTCCTGCTTTCATCCGAGTTAAACGAAAAGTTGACGCCGTTGGAACACTGGTTATCATAGTCGGTGGTGAGCTGCTGAACCGCCGGAACAAAGTAGGCTGAGCCATCCATGCTCATCGCGCCCGAAGAGCAGGAGAATGCTGAAATCGCCGGATTGGTCGGAATAGGTGCCAAAGTTGGAGTCGGCGTCGGCTGAACCGCTTGAGTTGGAGTAACAGTTGGCTTTGTAACAGTGGGCGATGCTTTTCCCTGATTGGTAGGAGAAAGGCTCGCTGTAGGTGATGTACTCACAGCAGTGCTTGCGGCGGGAGCGCTCTGCCCCGTATGACCTGTGGGATCGGGAAACAGGAAAGACGAGAGCAGCGCTCCGAGCAGGCCAATGAGCAACAGGATCACAACCAGGATTGGCAGCAGATTTTTCCGCTTCCTTTCACGCTTGTTGGCATTTTCCTGGGGAGCAGGTTTCTCCTCTTTTTCCGCCAGCTTAACTGTATCCTTCCTGGCAGGAGATGAAGTCGGCACTTCTGGTGGCACTTCCGGCACAACTGGTTTGCTGCGCAAGTAATCGGCAGCCGTCATCGGCACGTCGTTATCCTGCTCGCTGCCAACAGGTGACCATTCGACAGGATTGACCGACCAGAACATGTGCGTTCCCGCATCATCGTCATCCAGCAAGAAATGCTTTTTTGTCTCGCCCTTCGACGTGTTTCCATTGCTTGAGCCAGAACTACCCGGCGTTGTAGTTGAAGAGGGCGGAAATACCGGTGGTACATCAGGGAAATCAAACTGTTCTGATGGGGCTGCTGGCTCGACAGGCACAGGCGTTACCGCGATATTGGAAGGCGCGGGCGTCTGCGGTTCTCCCGTCGTGAAGGTCTGGCTTTGCGTAAGCTGCCGGGTAATCGAGGGCACAGCTTTAGCAACGGGCGAAGCGACTGGTGCAACTGTGACAGCCGCCTGAAACGACTGGCTGAACTCTTCAGCAGAGGCAAAACGGTCATCTGAGCGTTTTTGCAAGGCCATCTGAATGACGCCATCGACGGCATCTGAAATGCTGGGGTCGATGGAGCGAGCAGAAGGAGCGGGGTGCCGCACGTGTTTGAGCAACACTTCCACCGGAGTGTTTCCCGTAAACGGTGGCTGGCCGGTCAAAATGCGGAACAAGAGAACGCCCAGTGAATAGATGTCACTTGTCTTCCGTACTACACCCAGAGATTGCTCTGGCGCGGCATACTCCGCCGATCCCCAACCGATGCGCGTAAGCGATTGCTGGCTGTCGTCATAGCCATGCACGATGCCAAAATCAGAGAGCAACATGCGGCCATCGCTGGCGACAAAGACATTCGAGGGCTTGATGTTGCCATGAACAACCTGGCGATCATGAGCATACTGAACGGCGCTGCATAGCTGCTGCACGATAGGAAGCGCCTGCAGAGCAGAAAACTTGCCACCCACACGTGAAAGCAAATCGGCCAGCGTTCCCGTCGGCACAAAGGGTGTTACGGCGTAAAGCAGCCCCTCACCTTCGCCAAATTCGAGAAAAGGGAGAATATTCGGATGCTCAAATTGCCCTATTTTATCTGCCTCGGTCATAAAATAGTCACGGAACGAGGGGCGCTGGGCATAGCCCGAGCGAAACACCTTCACCGCAACTTCATAGTTTCCTGTGCCCGTATGGCGACCGCGATAGACATCCGCCACACCACCTCTACTGATACATTGCAAAAGTAAATAGTCACTTAAAATAACGCCTTCAAGCAGATCAGACATGCGACACCCCACAATTTATCGGAAATGGATAACCAATTCATCGAACTAAACGCGAGGCATGCTGCTTTTCGTTTAACAGATCGCATTTAAGGAGCAAAAGGGGTGCTTCAGGCATAAAATGTTGGGGAAGGATAGCACAAGAGTACTATCCTTTTCCCTGCTCGATATAAAGAAACAGCGTTAACGCCGACCTTATTACAGATGCAGGAGCAAAATCAGAGCAATGGTCAGGATGTGTAAAAGCTGATCGATCCATATTGGCCCAATGATCTTATAGCGGGCTTTTAAAGGATCAACAACAAAGTGCGTGGCAAAGAGGATGAACGTAGCAAGCGCTGAAGGATGCGCGAACAACACAAATACGGCAGTATAGGTAGCACAGTGATAAAAATTGACTTCCCAGCTTTTCCCTTTTTCGATACTCATCCAGGTGCTTTGAAAGGCGAAATCTCCCACAAAATGGCAGGCCAGCCAGATAAGCAGGGTGGTGATGCTCAGATCAAATTGCATGGGCATGCTCCCTTAATATAACATCTTATGGAAGTATATGCTTCAGGCATTAGCCCAGCAATGAGATAGTTCGCCTCTATACTGTGAGGTAGGACACAATTCGAGAGACTATGTTTCCTCTAAGGTCTGCGAAGATGATTTATCCCGCCAGAGAGTTCCTGATAACACGCGCAAGAGCAGCAGAGATGTGATGAGCATCCAGAAACAGAAAGCGAGGTCCTGCGCAAGGAAAGCATTATCAACCTGCCCCTGAATCAGTCCGGCGAGCAGAGCAGCGCCAGTGCCGATAGTCATCCATTGCAGGTGCTTACTTTGTTCATCCTCGCGCTTGCGCAAGTTTTTCAGTATGCGCGTAAAGAGCCAGTAGAACAGGATGAGCAGCGCGACAAAGGCAAACAGGCCAAATATGCCAATGCTGACCCACACGTGCAGGAAAATATTATGCGGGTGCGACAGGGTAGGTTCATCAGATAGGCCGGTCAAAATGTTCGTGCCTGGGACATATAACACCCAGTAGTGATGGTGATAGAGCGCAGGAATATTACAGACCGAGTTCTGACTATAATAACAGAGCCAGTTATCCAGACCAAACCCGAACCAGGGACGATCATGAATCATGCGCAGCGCACTTTCCCAGAGATACAGACGCTTGGTTAGCGTGCTGACGCCTACCACACTTTGATGTCCACCCAGGAAGAAGTTTATAAGAGGATGACGCAGCGCAAACAAGACGCCACCGCCCGCCACAAGCAGCGCCAACCCGCCACCCAGCAGCACCTTACGGCTACGAATCGACAGCGCAAGCGCAAAGAGAGCGGCAAGCGCAATAGCTACCCAGGCACCCCGAGATTGCGTCAGATAGAGAACCAGGAGCAATGGAAGGCCAATCACTACGGTAGCGAGAATCCATTTCCAGGCATCTTTCCCACTAAAAAGCTGGCGCGCTCGCCCAAACAGGAATGCAAGACCAATCGGCACTGAATAATCGAAAAACAGACCAATGTTGTTAGCGCTGCCATACATGGCATGCACTCGCCGCACGCCATCGGCCTCCAACACCAGTTGATCCCGAAAGAGGAAATACTGCGCCATGCCAATGAGGGCCACGATATAGGCAGAAGCTAATAATGCTAGAAGCAAGCGCGTTACATCTTCCCGGGTGCGCAGACAGTAAAGGGCCAGCAGCAAGTATAAAACCGGCTCGATCACTTCCTGGCGAAAGGCGCGCAAAGCAAATTGATGCTCGTAGGCAATGAAGATAGATATGATCGAAGCAAGGACAAAGATCAAAATAGGGAATGTATACGGCCCGAGTCGATCCCACAATTCTGCAAATGAGAGAGAATAGGGCCAGCGTTCGCGTTGGATAACCCATTGAAGCAGCGCCACAACTAGACAAACAACCAGCGCGATCTCCGCGAGTCCAAATTCGTAGTGGCTGTAGACAGGTTTCTGCTGCAAATAATAGGGCAACGCGAGCGGAATAAGCGCCACCGCGAACGGCAAACGATACCATGTTAGCGCGGCAAAAATAAGCAAAAACGGCAGTGATAGGAGCGGGTTTAGATGAAAAAGCCCACCGCTCCCCAGGTTATTATTGCCAACGATATAGTAGAGGGCAAGAGATACAATCAAGCCCAGCTCAATCAAGCGGTCATGCCAGAACGGGGATAACCGCGAAAAAGGCGATGGATTATTTATTGATGGCGGCTCCGCAATATGGGGTACATGGTCTCCCTCACCGGAATCTTTGATGGGCTGCCTTACAAGTTCCTGGCTATTCATCTATCTTCTCTTCCGCATGCGTTCGTAATCTAGCTCAGCATTATTACGTATCATACTAGATGAAACAACGGACGAGGACCTTATCTGTCAACTATAGCAAAAAATTACCTGTGAGGCCTATACTCGCTAGATATATAGCTCTCGTCTTAAAGCCAAATCCATGTTACAATACGCTCTATGTTAATACGAACGCTTACCGCTACACGCTATGTCACGCCACTGCGCGAAGGTGGTTCGCTGCCTGCAATCGTGGAAGCGGATGATGATGGGTTATATGTCCTGAAGTTTCGCGGGGCTGGGCAGGGACCAAAGGCATTAATTGCTGAGTTGATCGCAGGAGAGATTGGCCGGGTGTTGAATTTGCCTGTGCCGGAAATCGTGCTGATGGAACTGGATGCTGTGCTTGGCAGGTCTGAGCCTGACTTCGAGATTCAGGCATTACTCAAAGCGAGTGAGGGACTTAACCTGGCGCTGGATTATCTGCCAGGGGCGCTTAGCTTCGAGATACGCGACATATGGAAGCTCGATCCCTTGCTGGCGTCTTCCATTGTCTGGCTCGATGCCTATACAACAAACGTTGACCGAACGGCACGCAACCCCAACATGCTCTGGTGGCACAAACGCTTAATGCTGATCGATCATGGCGCGGCGCTCTTTTTTCATCATATCGGTTCGGACTATATGAAGTACAGTCGTTCATTGTTTCCGCAAATTAAAAACCATATCCTGCTTCCGGTTGCAAGCAAGCTGGCCCAGGCAGATGCGCGCTTAAAAGATATGCTGTCGGATTCTATACTTGAAACAATCGTCCAGGCCATTCCCGATTCCTGGCTCGAGGATGATACAGGTTTTGCCAGTATTGAGGAGCATCGTGCCGCGTATGTTGGATACTTAGTTGATCGCCTGGAGCATTCATCTCTGTTTGTGGAGGAGGCCCTGCATGCACGCGCGCAACTCCTATGACTACGCGCTCATACGCCTGGTGCCTTGTGTGGAACGCGGCGAGTATATCAACGTGGGCGTCATTCTTTTCTGTCGCACACTGGGCTTCCTGGGCACATTGACATATATGGACGAGCAGCGCATTCAAGCCCTGGCACCGCATCTCGACCTGGACATGGTTCAGCAGCACCTGGATACCATTGCTCTCGTCTGCGCAGGGGCAAAGGAAATGGGCGAAATCGGCCAATTATCGCAATCCGAGCGCTTTCACTGGCTCGTTTCACCACGCAGCACCATCATACAGCCCTCGCCCGTCCATACTGGATGGTCCAATGATCCTGAAGCGACACTGCATCATCTTTTGGATACAATGGTGCGTCCCCTGGTAAACACGAAGCGCACCTGATGCTTACAGGTGCGCTTCTTACAATAGAGTCGAGATAAATTAGCGCGTCAATTCGCGCACAAACTGCTGGAAGACATGTACATGATGATCGATATCATCCTGAGAGTGCTGGATGGAGACCGTCCACTGATCGTCGAATCCTGGCGGGAAAAGCACGCCCCGGTTTGCCAGGAAGAGCCAGTAGGCATACGAGACATCCATATCGATCTCGAACCAGGCGCGATAGTTGCGGGCGCGTTCGTAGCGGAACATCGCGCAGCCCTTCGCGCCAATCTGGGCAACGTGCATCGGCAGGTCGTACTCCTGAATAATTCCCTCGTATGACTTGCCAAGCTGTGCCGAAAGATCATTGGCGTGCGCGTGCGCTTCAGGCGTGAAAATCTGCGTCAGGGTGACTAGCCCGGCGCGCATCGACATGGGATTACCATTGAAAGTACCCAGGTGAATAACCTCGTTGTGATTGATATGGCGCATGATATCTTCGCGGCCCCCGAACGCGCCAATGGGCATGCCACCCCCGATAGATTTGGCAAGGCAAATCAGGTCTGGCTCTACCGGATAGATTTCGGTAATGCCGCCGGGAGCCACGGTGACGCCGGTTTTCACTTCGTCAAAGATCAGCAGCACATCATGCTTGCGTGTAATATCACGCACCGCCTGCAAATATCCTTCAACAGGTAAAATGATGCCCACGTTCATGATAACCGCTTCCATAATGACCGCCGCCACCTGTCCTTCATACTCGGTCAGGATACGATCCAGCGCTTCGGCATCGTTGTAAGGCGCGATTACTGTGTTGTTCTTTATGTTGGCAGGAATCCCTTTGGAAGCCGGAACAGTATTGGGCCGTTCGACCGGGCCAGCATCATCAAGTGAGGGCTTGGTTGACATGAGAACTGTATCATGATGGCCGTGATAGCCGCCCTCGATCTTGACAATCAGGTCGCGCCCGGCATAGGCACGCGCAAGGCGCAGAGCATCCATTGTAGCCTCGGTGCCTGAGTTACAGAAGCGCACCTGCTCGATGGGAGCAAAACGCCTCACCAGCTCTTCCGCGAGATACACAACATCGGCGCAGGGCAATGAGTAAAGGCTGCCCTTGCCAAGCTGGTCTCGCAGCGCTTCCACCAGCACAGGGTGAGAATGACCAACGAGCAAACTGCCAAAGCCAAGATGAAAATCGATATACTGATTGTCATCCAGATCCCAGATTTTGCTTCCCTCGGCGCGGCTAATAAATAAGGGATAGGGAGGAACAGCCTGGAACGAACTGGAAACACCTAGCGGCAACGATTTTTTGGCCCGCTCGTGAATCTCGAGCGAGCGAGGTGTGCGCTTGCGAAATTCAGCTTCTTCGTGCGCAACAATTTCCTGCACGTGGCTACGATTAAGTGTGATAGGTTCCTGAAGCATACATGCCACCTTTCGTGGAAGGAACAGGTACAACTGAAATATCGTTACAGGCGCTTTCCGGCAATATGTGCCTGCTTTTGCTTACAATTGTACCCGATAATGCTTCTGTTTTCAATGTTTTTAGTAGATTTTATGACAATTTGATACGATATTTTTAACAATAGCAGATATTTGTTGCGGATTTCGTAATTTTATATGCGAAAGAAAAAGACAATGTAATAAAAAAAGCCGGGCGATTATGCCCGGCTATGAGCCTGTTTGTTGAGCGTCGATGATGTGGAACCTGGAGGAGCTGGTTTGCGCGTAATCCAGGCGAAGAAGCCGCCCGCGATCAGCAGGTACGCTATATAGAAGAGGCCTTGCAGAATAGTTGGGGCTTCAGCATAGCCCAGGAATGTATGCAGGATATCACCAAGCGTGCTATCTTCAGCAAGGATATGTCCAGTATTCCAGAGCGGGGTCGTTCCAATTGTGATCCAGCCGAGCTGCTGCATATTCTGCACAGCGTCAATGAGCAGCCCTGCAGCAAAAATCAGCAGCAGAATGCCCATCACGCGGAAGAAAAGGCGGAAGTCGAGGCGATACCCCAGACGGTAGATCAGGAAACACAGACCTATTGAGGCCAGCAGACCAAGTAAGGCACCGGTCAACAATAAAAATCCGTTCGTTTTGAAAGCGAAAGCAAGCGTAAATACCGCCGTTTCCAAACTCTCGCGTCCAACAGTAGTAAACGCGAGCAGACCCAGCCCTAAACCAGAACCTGCTACACTGGCCTTCGCAGTAATCTCTTTTTTCAAGGAGCGGCTATGCTTCTGCATCCAGAACGTCATACTGGTTAACAATACAACCGCAACCAGATAGGTAAAGGTTTCAAAAACGGTCTGGAAGATTGAGCCATCATAGTCACGAATGGTAATATACAGGGCAACGCCACCGAGCAATGAGGCAATAATAGCCAGTCCCACACCCAGCCATACAGATCGCGCCCTCTCCTGCTGGCCTAGCTGTCGCAGGGCAGCAAATAGAATACTGACGACGAGGCTGGCTTCAAAACCTTCACGCAAAAACAGAACAAAAGTTGCTATCATAAACGACCTTCTCTTAAAGATCAAAATGTCGAGTTTTGTGCCCCGGCTACCGCAACGTATTAATTCCGACTAGCACACTCAGATATTAGCATACCCTAATATTGAAAGTCAAGAAACTGACAACCAGTTTTTGGCAGCATAGCACAATTTGGCGAAAGAAGCCTCACAAGCTCATCACAAAGAGCATTCATAATATCACAAATAGGTCACGATGCCTCACACAGGCAAACCTGACAAAAATATTGTAACGAAAATGGGGGCTTGTAACAAATTTTGAGGGGCGTGAATTAAGGAGTCAGCGTGTCACCCATATTTTCGAGGCCGCAGCTTTGCTAATGGACACTTCCTGTCCATCTTCTACTCGCACGCGAAAGCTTTCTTCATGATCTGGAGAAGAGGGTTCATGGGCAATGACGGTCAATATTGTTTTGGGGGTAAGACCTTTTTCATGCAGGTAGAGGATCAGCGCCTCCTCGTCCTCAACGACTTCTGAAATGCAGAGGATGGTCGCCTGCCCACCGACAGGAACAGTCGAAAGGCGAACTGCGCCCTGATCTTGCAGGTAGGTACGCGCGCTGGGAACCAGGCCGGGAATAGGATTGCCATGCGGGCAGGTCGTCGGATGATTGAGGCTGGCAACCACGCGAGCCTCGACAGCGCCCGAAATGAAGTGTTCCAGGCGGCAGGCCTCCTCGTGAACCTGGTGCCATTGCATACCCAACATATCGACCAGAAAGCGCTCGGTCAAACGATGCCGACGTAGCACCGCCTCGGCAGCCTGATAGCCTGCTTCGGTCAACGTCACGGTGCGCTTCTGGTCCATCTGGATATAACCGTCGCGCACGAGACGCTTGAGCATCTCTGTCACGGTTGGAGCGGAGACGCGAAATTTCTCGGCCAGCCTCGCGCCAATCACCGGCTCATTCTCTGCGCTCATGTTATAAATAGTTTCCAGGTATTCCTCGACGGTTGCGCTCAGTGGCTCTTCCGTTTTCACGGCTGTCTCCTCTCAGGTGTCCTACATCAACAGCGTGATTGTAGCACCGAGATTTTAGAGGCGTCAAGGAAAATCCCTGTGGAGTCAGACTTTGAAAACCCAGAAGCGAAGCACTCCAATGATAGCACCGCACAAGATTAGCCACGCCGAGTTGATCTTGAATCGGAGCAATATGCCAAAGGAGAATACCGCGATAGCCCAGGTCAGAATGTCCACCAGGGCACTCTGACCAAGTTGGATCAGCACGCCTGCCATTAGAGCTAATGCAGCTACATTGACACCATCAAGCAGGGGAGCAGTCCAGGGTGAGCGGCGCAGCCGTGTTGCTATAGGATGAACCAGCACGATTAACACAAACGAAGGCAAAAAGATACCTAGTGTTGCTAACAGCGCCCCTGGGAAGCCTCCAACAATATAGCCAATAAAAGTGGCAGTAGTGAACACGGGGCCAGGCGTAAATTGGCCGACCGAAACAGCATCGAGCAACTGGCGGTCCGTGAGCCAGTGCAGGTTCAGTACCAGGTCGCTGCGCAGAAACGCCAGTAGAACGTATCCACTTCCGTAGGCCACCGCGCCAATTTTGAGGAAGGTAAAAAAGAGCGTGAGCAGGCTAACGGGCGCTGCGATAATGACAGAGGACATTTTCCATCGAAGCGTCATGATTCCTGCCAATGAGGAAAGAGGAACTTTGGGGGTTTGCTGTTTCTCTTGATACCAGTGCTGAGCAATGCGAACAAGTCCATAGAGTATGCCACCACCGAAAAGCAAGAGGATGACATTGACGCCGAGTAAATACAACACCAGCACGAGGAGAGCAACCACAAATTGCCAGATGCCTTTGAAGACAGTGCGGCATAATCCCCACAGGGCATAGGTGATGATTCCGACAACGACTGGCTTAATGCCATAGAACAACCATGCCACCTGCGGCAGCGACCCAAATCTGACGTAAGCCCAGGCCAGAGCCAGGACAATCAGCATGGCAGGACAAATGAAACATATTCCCCCAATAATGAGACCCGGCCAGCCTGCACGTTGATAGCCCAGGTAAATCGCCAGTTCTGTTGAGGTCGGACCGGGAACAAGATTGCAGGTTCCCCAGAGATCAACGAAACGCTCATCGCTGAGCCACTTCCGTCGTTTCACTACCTCATCCCGCATCATAGCAATGTGCGCAGCAGGTCCGCCAAAAGCAGTAAAGCCTAAGCGTAAAAACAGGAAGAAGACCTCTCTGAGCCTTTCACTGCGCGAAGGGAGAGAGTGGGTGACAGGCTCCCCTTTCTTGTCAGGTGTGTTTTGTGGCGCTTTATTTTCCTGGATAGGCTCATCTGCCATTGGCTCTTGTCCTGGCTCTCGTTTCTTTCCTTTTATCGTTATCTTATCACCTGGGCATCTTGTGGTCTTATGCTACATAAACAGACATTCGATAATTCACACTGAAAAAAGCGTTCTGGTGCGTCACTTTTGTGAAATAGTACCACGCTAGCAGGGTGACAAACACTACTATTCACCCGTTATACTAGACATGAAGTAGAAACCATAGATGATGGAAAGGGGGAAGTAACCACAAAGAATTCTTTACTCCATTTTGAAGGCAAGATTGATAAATTGCCGATCCATTCTCTCGTTATTAGATGAAAAGTCTCTGTAGCGTTTACTAGATTTGGAGAGTGCGGCTCAAATGAAGCGCTCAAATTCCATTCGATCAGCAGGACTGGGAAAGGCCATCGCCTTATTCTTGCTGATAATCCTGGCGGGCTGTGGTGGAAATTCAGGGAATACGAAACCTACTCCGACGCCAACTTCCCCTTCACTCCAATTTACAACGATTCCAACAGGCATTCCGGCTGATGCTCAAAATTCACCAGTGGTTGGACAATTGCCTGGGGATACTGGCATGCATGTACGCCTGACCTTTAAAGTCCAGAACCAGCAACAGCAGGGGTCAGGGGTGAATAAAGCGCCTACCAGCAGTCAGGACCTGGGAAAAATTGCTAATCAGATCGGCATCACCGATGAAACCTATCAGCGCATCAAAGCGACACTCGGCATTTCGGGAGCCACGCTGACACTCAGCAAACTGCATACCGAACTGAAGATTGATGCCAAAGCGAGTACTATTGGCCCGATGTTCCAGACGCACTTTGTGCTGCATAAATATCGCGGACGCACCTTTTATGCGCCAGCAACGCCGCCCAGGCTGCCAACCTTCATCGCCAATCAGTTGATCGCTGTCACCGGACTTGATAACTATAGCCCGGATGTCAAAACAGGTTATACAGCGAATACGCATCCAGTCTATAGCACAACGGGACATAAGGGAGCGACAGCCGATTGCAGTCCCCCCAGTAATCAAATCTTCCCGTCTGATGTGGCACACTCCTACGGCTATGACCAGTTCTACAGTCATGGCTATCACGGCGAAAACATGACCATTAACCTGGTAGAAATTGACGGTATAAGCGTCAGTGACCTGAGGAACTACAAGCAGTGCGTTAACTACCAGGGGAAAATTACGGTCAAAGACATCAATAGCGCGCCCACGCAGCCCGGCGAAGAGTCCATCCTCGATATCGAGATGATTATGGGTCTGGCCCGCAACGTCAACATTGTTGATTACGAAACTGGCGACCCTTCCTTCGTCAATATTGAAGACGAATTGCAGCAGATCATCGATGATAACGCAAACAATACAGGTAGCGGTAATGTGGTAAGCATCAGCCTGGGGGCCGCAGAAAACTTCCTTTCGCTCAACGACCTCAGGGCAATTGATCAGCGCCTGTACCTGCTTACGCAAAAAGAGCATATGACCGTCTTTGTCGCCAGCGGTGATTGCGCGGCATTCACAGATGGCGTTTTCAACAGTCTCTCGGTCAGCTTCCCAGCAAGCGATCCCTACTCAGTAGCCGTCGGCGGCACGGTTCTCCAGGTCGATCAGCGCGGCAATCGCGTTGGCGAAGCGGTATGGTCTGACGCTACAGACCAGACAAAGTGTAGCAATTCCTGGGGCAGCGGCGGAGGAAACAGCAACTTCTTCCCACAACCCACCTTTCAAACAGGCAGAGGTGTGACAAACAACGCCTCACGCGGTTTCCGCCAGTTGCCAGATGTTTCGGCGGTGGCGACCAACCTGGCGCTCTACTTTGGCGGGCTGTGGGCTACTTTCCCTGATGGAACTGGGGCAGGTGGCGGCACAAGCGCAGCGACACCAATCTGGGCCGTTGGTATGATCCTGACAAATCAGGCCCTCATCCACCAGTACCATGTGTTCTTCTATGGCCCAAGCCTGTTCTACGTCGTTGCGAACAATGCCTATCACCTGGTGCCTTACCACGACATCACTCAGGGAAATAACCTCGGCTTCAACGCAACCCCTGGATGGGACTACGCGAGCGGCCTGGGGTCTCCTAATCTGGTTGATTTCTACAGCATTCTGGCTTCGTTCGCCAGCCAGCACTAAAAGTTATCATAGAGAAGAGATTTCTAGCACCTATGAGGCCAGGAATCTCCTCTCTACGATTCCTTCACCTTTTCCACCCCCACCTTTCCTCAAATAGCACGCCATGAACAAGACCCGCTCGCCTGTCATCCTGAGCGCAGCGAAGGATCTCAGGCCCCTCGACATGGCCAGTGAGAGATCCTTCGCTGCGCTCAGGATGACATCTGGAGGTAGGTTTGGAATGGCAAACAACTAGACAAGCTCTTTATCCATCTTGCTTCGAAAGGCTATGCGAATAAAAGTTAGCGCCTGCTTCCGACTCCTCAAAAAATGGGTAATCTTGCACATGTTCCTCAATCAAGAAACGAGTACGCTTGCCAGTGAACTGGTGCTACTGGCCGGACCAGCAGAATGGAAGAATTTCAGGGGCCAGAAGTGAAGGAGTTTCCATGCTTACCATCACCATTTCCAGGCGTACCGTATTGATAAGCCTGGCGCTGCTCGCAGTACTGATCTCAACCGCCGTTCTCACGCGCGGGCTTGGCGCGAGTTCAAGCGCGGATGCGGGGAGGCAGATTCGCAATCAAAGTTTCTCGCCCAGAACGTTGCAGCAAATGATTCAGGCACATCAACTTGCACCCACCGTGCGGGTTCTCTCCTCGCAGCCTCCGAGCGTAATCGTACAATTTCCACTGTTTCCCAGCGGCGTAAAAAACGCCTTTCCCAAAGCAACCGGAGTTGTCACCATAGCTCAGGGCAATCCTGCGGTGAGCCTGTTTGACTCGGTGACGGTTGATGTTTCCAATATGCCGCCCAACATTACCTTCACCATTTTCTTCATCGAGCTGGCAAATAAGCCCTTTGGGCATGTGGAGTATGTTGCCGATCTGCATACACGCGCAGATGGGTCGGGCGAGGCTTCGTTTCAAGCTATTACCTTTGTCGCCTTCGCCGCTGACAATCGCACCCCTACAACCTCACAGGATCAAAGCGGCGAAGCATCCGGCATTCAGCTCGAACACCTCGGCATGTGGTTCTCCTCGTTGCAAGATGCCCAAACCGTTTTGCATGACAATACCTTGAAAGGCACCATCTTCGATGGCGGCAGTCCTCCCCTACATGCCGGTCCGCAGGCGATGACCGACGGCCAGACCGCTCCGGTGTTTTAGCAGGCACATTACAGCAGCCATTTGTCTGAAAAGGAGAACTCTTATGCAATCTGTACGCCGTTTCCTGCTAAGCAGTCCATTGCTGCTGCTCCTGCTTTTGCTTGGGGCCAGTATCCAGAGTACAGCGCTGGCAGCAACCGCCCCTCCATCAATCGCAAAGAAATCCATCATCCAGGTAAATCCAGAAGCCAACCGCCTACGCCAGGCGGTACGCTCCGGCAAGCTTGCGCCAACGGTACGTGTCCTGGATTCTCTACCACCTACTACCATCATCCAGTTTCCACTTGTACCGAGTGGCATTAAAAACGCTTTTCCCCAGGCAACGGGGCTGGTGACTATGATTCGTGGCGACCGCAACAATGCGATTGCGGACACGATCATTGTGGATGTGCAGCATATGCCCCCCAATATCACCTTCACCATTTTCTTCATCGAGCTGGCAAATAAGCCGTTTGGCAATGTGGAGTATGTTGCCGACCTGACAACACGCAACGACGGCAGCGGGGAAACGATCTTCCAGGCCATCGCCTTCGTGGCTTTCGCGATGGATGCGCGCCATCCAGGAACGTCTCAGGATGGGCAGGAGGGCACTACATCCGGTACGAACCTCGAACACCTGGGGATGTGGTTCTCATCCCTCAAAGATGCCCAGGCAGCCTTACAGGACAACACCCTGAAGGGCACCATCTTCGACGGCGGCAACCCACCCTTGCATGCAGGCCCCCAGGCTATGACCGATGGGCAAATCGCTCCAGTGTTTTAAGGAAGGTGCATTGTCATGGTATTCCAACATCTTTTCAAGCGGAGAGGGATACAGGTTGCGGTGCTGCTGCTCTGCCTGTTCTTAAGCGCCTGCACCTCTTCTACCACTCCTCCTACTACTAGCAACAACTCTACACCTTCAGGCGGTTCGCCTGTTCAGGCAAAACCGCCAACGATACGGGTTCCTGCCTTCAGCAGCGGCGAACAAATCGCGCCGACGGTTAAAGTACTGGCTTCAGTCGATCCAACAGTGATCGTCCAGTTTCCGCTCTTTCCGGCGAGCATTAAATCACTTTTCCCCGACGCCTCGGCCCTGGTGACGGTCATTCAAGGCAATCCACAAACCAATGACTTTGATACGGTGATTGTGGATGTGCAGAAGATGCCGCCCAACCAGAAGTTCACCGTCTTTTTTACCGAACTCTCGGCCAGGCCTTTTGGGCACGCTGAATACGTCGGTGATCTTATTACGCGCGAAGACGGTAGCGGCGAATCCATCTTCCACCTGATCGCCTTTGTCGCCTTCGCGGCAGATGCGCGCCAATCCACGGTGACATCACAGGATCAATCAGGCAGCGCTTCGGGTATTCAACTTGAACATGTTGGCCTGTGGTTTGACGGTATAGCAGCAGCTCGCCAGGTCTTACATGATCCCGGCCTCGCGGGTACTCCTTTTGATGGCGGCGGCGGTGTACTTCATGCCGGCCCGCAGGCCTTAACGGATGGACAAACACTTCCAGTGATTTGAAGCGAAGCATTTCTACAAAAGGCATTCCTCTTCTTAAAAGTATGAGGAATGCCTTTTGCATATGACATGAGCCTATCAACAGGATTTTTTACCTATGTGCTAGAAAATTTTTAGTAACAACTGTTGCATTTTGTTGATTCTCTGCTATACTGCATGTTAGAGATTTTAAGATAAACAATACCTGTAGTTCCATCTATAATAAACTCATACATTCCTGGCTGGGGGTTCCAGGAATAATGATGAGGTTTCACATCTTTATGCAATTCCTTTCTTTCAAACAGGCCTACATTCTGACGAAACAAATGATATCAGGAGGAGCGCCCGAATGCAGGAAACATCTAGAGCCAGCAACACAACAGTTGTACAGGTAAATCGATCGTTTCTATTCATCAGTTCAATCTTTTTCCTTATATTAGTATTGGGATGTGTGGAGTTGCTGGTCGCTGATACAAACACAGGAAGTTTTCATTCGCTTACAAGCACTGCTTTTTCTGAAAACACTATCGCTCTTAACGGGTCAGGACGGTGGGTGAACGACCGTCAGATAACTACTCCTGGCTTCAATTTCTCGCTGCAAGGAAATTCATCTATAAACGTTTCTCCAGTATTCGCGCAGTATTACAGCGAGTATCAATGCAGTAATACACTCGGGCCAGCGATAACAGTCGCCTTCCCCATACATCAGGGGTGGCTTCAATTCTTTGCTGACGGCGCTCTCCTTTTGCCCAATCCGCAGCAGCAACCGGCCATTACCAAAAATGACCCATTTGAGGACTTAATAAAGACCGGAGTGCGTGATGGAGCGACGGGTGTGCTTCGCCTTCCTTTGCTACAGGGGCTACTGACAGCCGGAAGCCGACTTCCCATTGCAGGCCCCGGAAGTTCAATCAGCTATCTCGACCTGCGCAAGATGACAAATCCAGCACTAATGATTCCCACGCCAAAAGACCATCCCGTTTCACATGCCACAATATTCATTAAAACTGGCACACGTAAGGGAGCCGACGTTGGACACCTGGTACCAGAAGCTTTCTGGAATTATTTGAACCGTCCCGACATATCGCCCGAGGGGTGGAAAGTGGATTTCGGTCTTCCGCTAACAGAGGCGATTCCATTTACGCTTGCGCAAAACGGGAGCATACACCAGATGCAGGTTCAGTTATTCTCACGTGACGGTTTGCTCCTCGATCAAACTGCGCAAGCTGCTTCGGGACAACCCACAATTACGCGCCTGAGTACGGGCCTGGACTACCTGCGCACCTTCGGGCCACCGACTGTAGCAGCCTCGCCTCAACAGCCAGTCTGGACAGAGGTGAGTACAGCTCTTATGAAAACGCCAGCCGCCAATTCGGCTATTGCGCATGTTGACCAGAATTTTCCGCTCACGCTCCTGGGGGATACCTCCTGGATTTCGGAAATGCTCTGGTATCATGTGGCATGGACTACTCCCAAACAAACAGCACAGGGATGGATTGCAGGTTCCTCACTCACTTTCACTTCTCCTGGCAATGCTCCCGGCTGGGCAAATGTGGATACACTTTCGCCAGATCTCGCCGCTTATCTGGAAAATCTGGGCAATGATGTCGATACAGTCGTGTTCGATGTCACCCGGCAGCGTTACTATACTTACAACGCGAATACACAAATGATTACCGGCAGTTCCATGAAAGTGGCAATCATGCTCACCTTCCTCAATATGACCGAGCAACAAGGACGCCAACCGACTGATGATGAGATGAATCTGCTGACGACCATGATTGAAAATTCGAACAACGACTCGGCATCCGCCCTGTACTACGGCGAAATTGGCGGCGCTGCCGGTGTCTCAAGCTACTTACGGCAGATTGGGATCAGCGGTTTAAACCCGAATCCTGGAGCCTGGGGTTTTAGCCTGATTACTCCACTTGCTATGGTCAACATACTTACCAAACTCTATGAAGGAACGATTCTGACTGACCAGGATAGAAAACTGGCCCTCTCGCTGATGGAACAAATCGAACCAGATCAACGCTTTGGTGTTGGCGATACTGCTCCTGATGGGGCTACAGTGGCAATGAAAAATGGCTGGTTGCCGGGGCCTGATGGCTACTGGGCCACCAATTCTTCAGGCATCGTCACGATAGGCAAGGAAACCTATATCATCTCCGTCTATACGCAGGAACTCAATTCTTTCGGGGCCGGACAGGATATCTTGCGCCACGTCTGCGGCACAGTGGCCTCCCTGCTCACCTAGCCCTTACTGTTGATAAAGGCGGCACGCTGAAACATGCGCTGCCGCTCCTGTTCTTTTGGACATTGCGGCCCTGTAAGTAGCAAAGATACGATATATTTTGCATAGGCTATTAATATCACATTTATCGTTAAGCATAGCTAGAAAGTCAAGATAGCATGGCAAAATGGATATGTGTCACCTGCGGCACGCAATTTCCCGCGAGCGAAAACCCTCCCTCTGGTTGTCCAATCTGCCTGGATGCGCGGCAGTACATTGGGCACAACGGTCAGCAATGGACGACCCTCGAAGACATGCGACAACAGGAATTTCATAACGTCGTGAAGGAACACGAGCCTGGATTAATCGGCATTGGCACCGAACCCAAATTCGCCATCGGTCAGCGGGCTTTACTTGTGCAAACCGCAGAGGGGAATATTCTCTGGGATTGCATCACCTATCTCGATGAGCAGACGGTTTCTGAAATCGAGCAGCGAGGTGGGTTGAAGGCGATCACCATTTCACATGCTCATTACTATTCAGCGATGGCTGATTGGGCTGAACGCTTCGATGTGCCGATTTACCTGCACGAATTCAATCGTCCCTGGGTAATGCGTCCAGATGAACGTATTCAGTTCTGGAGCGGCGATGTGCTGAAACTCACTGGCGATACCACTGTTATACGCCTGGGTGGGCACTTTACGGGAAGCACCGTACTCCACTGGGAGGCAGGCGCTAACGGTCAAGGAGTCTTGCTCACAGGAGATACTATTACTGTGGTGGCAGATCGAAACTGGGTCTCGTTTATGTACAGCTATCCTAATCTCATTCCGCTTCCCGCCTCAGAAGTGCAGCGCATCCGTGACGCGATCCTGCCCTATCACTTTGAACGGCTCTACGCCGCCTGGTTCGATACGATTGTGCCAGCACATGCCAGTGAAGCAGTATGCCGCTCAGCCAACCGCTATATTGAGGCGCTAAACGGAAACCTGCTTTAAGGTCTTCTCTATCTAAAGGGCTTCTCTTTATGTAAGGTACCTATCAGTCCCTGCCTTCTCTCATCAGAAAGTCCAGGGACTGATATAATGTCGATATCTCATTACTATCCAGGAGTTTTTCGCAGTGGCAACCTTGCTAATTCAACATGCTGACTTGATTGTCTCGATGGACGATAGCGATACACAATGGACAGACGGGGCGATCTATGTCGTTGACAATGTGATACAACAGATTGGTTCGACAGGCCAGCTTCCTCAACAGGCTGATACGGTTATTGATGCCCACAATATGATTCTTCTTCCGGGGCTGGTCAATACGCATCATCATTTCTACCAGACGCTTACTCGCAATATTCCCGCCGTCCAGGATGCAAACCTGTTTCACTGGCTGCGCGCGCTTTACCCCATCTGGGCCGGTCTAACGCCAGAAGCTATCTACATCAGCACAAAGACCGCGCTCGCCGAACTGATGCTTTCCGGCTGCACCACCACGAGCGACCATACCTATATCTGGCCCAACGGTGCAAAGCTGGACGATCAAATTCAGGCGGCAAGCGAGATGGATGTGCGCTTTCACGCCGCCCGAGGCTCTATGTCGGTCGGCGAATCAAAGGGAGGACTACCACCTGACAGCGTGGTCGAGAACGAAGACGAGATTCTCAAAGACTCGCAGCGCGTCATCGAGCAGTATCATGATGCGAGTCGATACGCCATGCTGCGCGTGGTTCTCGCTCCCTGCTCGCCTTTCTCTGTCTCTCCCGCCCTGATGCGCGAAAGTATCGCGCTGGCCCGCTCATATGGTGTCCATTCGCATACTCACCTGGCCGAGACACTGGATGAAGCATCGTACTGCGCCAGCATGTTTGGGAAAACGCCGGTGGAACTGGCCGAAGACCTGGGTTGGATGGGTTCCGACGTCTGGCACGCGCACATGGTACATCCAGGTAAAGAGGAAATTGGCCGCATTGGACAGACTCATACCGGCGTGGCGCATTGCCCCAGTTCAAATATGCGGCTGGCTTCTGGCATCGCCCCCATCCGCCCGCTTCAGAAGGCAGGCGCTCGCATCGGCCTCGGTGTAGATGGCTCCACCTCCAACGATAGTTCGCATCTCCTGGCGGAAGCCCGGCAGGCCCTGCTTTTACAGCGTGTGACGGGAGACCCGGCAGCGCTCACGGCGAAAGAAGCGTTCTGGCTGGCAACACGCGGAGGCGCAGCAACACTTGGGCGGAACGATATCGGCTACCTGGCTCCAGGAATGGCAGCAGACTTCATCGGCTACCGTCTCGACACGCTTGATCTGGCAGGAGGAGCAGTGCATGATCCGCTGGCCTCACTCCTCTTCTGTTATCCACCAAAGGTGGATTTGAGCGTCATCAACGGGCGTATGCGCGTCCAGCATGGACAGTTGCTCGATATTGATCTCCCAATGCTCATCGAGCGCCATAATAACATCGCCTTCAAACTCGCGCGTGGAGAATTGGGCTAGTTTTGCGCCCAAAAATGCTACCATTCTCGCGTCTATCTCGTGTATAATAGGGGATGTTTCCAATCCCCTATCAGTATTTATACCGAGCGCTAACACGGCAAGCATTATTTCACGCATTCAACCCTATGCTTTACGGACAGGTTGCTCAGTCAAATTCTTCTGTTCGGACAGATCTCAAACGCATAGCGAAGAAAGAAAGGAACATTGACATGGCACTCGAAGATTTTATGGAACCAGAGGTAGCCATTACCGCCGCCGTTACCGCCGCTGTTTTCTCACCAGGCGCGCGTAAAATCATCCGTCGCGGATTGGTCTACGGCATTGCAGGAGTGTTGATTGCCGGTGATGCTATCGCCTCAGTTGCGCGCAATGTTGGTCAAGGTGTTCAGCAAGCCGGGGCCGCAGCGGTAAATTCAGCTCAACAAACCATGAATTCGGCAAAAACCGAGGCTTCCTCGAAGGAAAGCACTCCTTCCACCACCACTACACCTCGGAGAACCACTTCGACAAAAACGCCTTCTGATACGGTTGGAGGATAGAGTTCATGGCTCAGGAACAACCAGGCCAGGACGCGGTAGCTCGTGCTGAGGCAGCGCTTGACCAGTTAGGAAGGCGAATCGGCCTTTTTGCGGCCCAGGTCAACCAGCGGGTGCAACAAGCTGCAACCTCTATTCGTGAGGAGGCAGATCGGATGGATCAGCCGCAGGAGGATACACAGAGGTCAAGCGTTGAGCCGGTGGCGCATGTCGGCGATACCAGCGAGGTAGCGTCACAAAAAGCGGAGGTCATCGTAGACCGGTTGGGTCAGCGCCTCAGCTTATTCGCGGCCCAGACCAGCTATCAGATTCAGAAGGCTGTAGCGCGAGCGCGTGAGGAAGTTGAAGACATCTGGGCAGAAGCGGAAAATCTGCACGCACAGAAGAGCCAACGACCTTAATCTGGACACGTACATGGTTGGTTCGCGAAACCGGGCGCAAGACGCGCCCGGTTTCGCGAACCAACCATCTTCTCCCACTTTAAATAGTAGTTGGAGAATAGTGTTTATTGCCCAATAGCCCTCTTCTAGAAATTTTGTTGAGGAAATTCATGAGCGTTGCTGTTGTAGAGGAACCTCGCATTCTCCATACACTTCCCGGTCGCTTGCGCGTTCACCTACCCCTATGGAACGGGCAGGGAACACGAGCCGTAGAAAGCCATCTGCGTCGTTTAGCGGGGGTGCGAACGGTACAGGCCAATACTTTTACGCATAATATTCTTATCCAATATGATCCTCAAGTCACAAATGAACAGACGCTACTGCATGAAGTCTCACGCCTTGATCTAAACACGCTGAATGAAACACCAGAAGAACCACCCACTCCGCATACTGTACGTGAACGGCAGGGGCCACTCATTCGGGCAAGAATCGCTGTTCGCGGCCTGGATCATGACCCGCATCTTCCCAAACGTATTGTGGAACACCTTGAGAGTAAAGGGGTGCGCGCAAAAGTTAACCGGCTGACGGGCCGTGTCCTGGTGGAATTCTTAGAACACGATGCAGAACTCGATGAGATACTGGCTGAGGTCAGCCGTTTTGAACTGCCAGACCTGCCAGAGGAGGATCATCCAGCCTATCCACTCGATCCAGGGCCACTCGTTCAAAGCACGACTCGCACCATCGGGGCTTCGCTTGGCCTCGGACTGCTTGCTATACGACAACTTTTCACTATACAGGAGCCACTACCAGGAGCAGGAGTTGCTATTCAAGCAGCCAGCATCATTGGTATATTTCAGGGCATCCCACCGTTCCGCTACGGGTTACGTAAACTATTGGGCCGCACAGTAGCAGATTTACTGATTCATATTCCCGGCATCCTGGCATTGACGCTGGCAGGCAGTCCGCTTGGCCTTGCCTTAACCGCCTCAGAATCTGTACGGTTGCTTACTGAGGTGCAGGCGCGTAGAACTGCCTGGCGTCGCCATTTAGAGCGCTCGGCCAATGCCCCATCAGAGCAGCCGGATGCGATTATCCATCTGGAAACAGGCGAACGAGCAACGCTTGCCTCGCTCGTTCTGGAAGGAACCGGCAGCGCCATCGGCCTTGACGGCATGCCGCAACCTGTCTCAAAAGGAACCATTATTCCTGCGGGCGCTCGCCTGTATGGTGGCCCTTTCACACTAAAAGTACAAAGCGGACAGACCTTCGATTCGTTCATACCGCAACCGCGCCCCGCGCCTGAGGCTCCCACTCTTTTTGACCGCTACCTACAAGCAGAGGGTTTGTTCTCGCTGATCTATGGGGCGGCGACTGCCTTGCTGACGCGCTCCTTCAACCGCGTTCTGACGTCTCTGCTGCTGGTCAACGGGCGCACTGCCGCCATTGGCGCGGACAGCGCTGAATTGAGCGCAGCCGCCCGCGTCATTCGAGCAGGTGTCACTGTCGTTGGAACGCGCCCGAGCCGAACGATTCGACTTCCCAATTTCCTACTCCTCGATGGAACGCGCCTGCTGACCGACAAACTCGAACTGAACAGTGTGCTGCCACTTTCCGGTGAAGATAGCGCTGAGGTACTCGCGCTTGCAGGCGCAATTGCCGGAGCTGTCGGTTCGCCCTGGGGAGGTATCTTCCGCACCGCAAGTGGCATGAGCGCTACCGATGGCAGTTTCGACGGCAAAGTAGCATCGGCCAGCATCAATGGCATACGCTACTCCCTGGGCCACGTTGAAAACTGGAGCGATTTGCCCGAGGCCACATCTTTACGACAGCGTGGCAACTATGTACTCGTATTGACACGAGAACGGAGGAAAAAACCATCAGGCATCTTCGCTATTCGACCAAGAATTGCCCCGGGGGTAGCGGAACTGGTGCAAACCTGCCAGCGACATGGCGTGGAACTGGGCGTACTTGCGGGAGGCGACCAGCTCGCCGCGCAGGCGCTGGCGCATCGCGCTAACATCGCCCTGGTTGAAAGCGACAACGCGGTGGATGCCATTCGCGCCAGACAGCAATATGGCAGACTGGTGGCGTTTGCCTCTGACCAGGCCGGAGCATCAGCCGCTTTTGATGCCTGTGACCTTGCGATAGGCGTGATCGAGGATAGGAGCCGACTGCCTGCGCGGGCAGACCTGCTGGCTCCAGACCTGTATGCCCTTGCTTCCATCATAGAGACTGGAGCCAGACGTAAGGCAACGATACGAGACTCTGTCGCACTGTCGGTGCTTGCCAATATTATCGGTATCATCTGGGGCTTCCGAGGGGCACCGGGTATCGAGAATGCTGCGCGGGCGGTGTATATTACCTCGCTCACTGCCCTGTTCGACGGGTGGCTCCGTATGCGTGGTGGCCAGCGTCCAGGTTCCATGACCACTTACCTGATCGACCCGCGTCCAGAGCGGTGGGGCCAGCGCAGTGTCGAAAATGTTTTACAGACCTTGCGCACCACGGAAAACGGGTTGTCCAATGCCGAAGCCGCGCAACGAATCCAAAAAGCCCCGCGTACCTTCCGTCGCCATCCTATGTGGAACGCGCTGCTCGATCAGCTTCGCTCCCCGCTCATTGGTATACTTGCAGCAGGTGCCGCGCTTTCGCTCTTCCTGGGCGCAACCGGAGATGTGGTCATCATCTCGGCAACAATTGCCGCCACAACGCTGGTCAATGTCTGGCAGGAACACAAGGCGGATCAGGTTTCAGAGGCTCTCAAACGTATCGGAACTTCATACGCTCGCATTCTGCGTGATGACCAACCGGTTGTCGTCCCCTCCAACGAAATAGTACCCGGAGATATACTTCTCCTCGCTCCGGGTGATCGAGTGGCCGCCGATGCCCGCGTCATAAGTTCACAGGGCCTGGAGGTTGATGAAGCAGCCCTGACCGGAGAGTCGCTGCCTGTTCGCAAATATTCTGAGGACGGAGTAGATGCTAGCCGAATTGTGCTAGAAGGCAGCGATGTCACAAGCGGAACCGGACGAGCAGTGGTCTTTGCGATTGGCAAACAAACACGCATGGGCGCAACAACTGCCGCGCTTTCTGCCGAGGAAGAACAGCAAAGCCCCCTGGGTGTGCGCTTGAGCCAGATGCTGAAGATGGTCTTACCCCTTTCAGTGGCAGGAGGCGCTATTGTCGTCATCTCGGGCTTCCTGTGGGGTCAACCTCTGCCCGCAATTCTCGCGACCGGCGCAACAATTGCCCTGGCAGGGGTTCCAGAAGGACTGCCGCTTCTGGCAAAAGTCGGCGAGGCTGGCGTGGCACGCCGCATGGCAAGCCGCAATGCAGTGGTGCGCCGTCTTTCCGCAGTGGAAGCACTGGGGCGTGTCGATGTTGCTTGCGCGGATAAAACGGGAACTATGACAAAGGGACGCCTGGTGCTGAGTATGGTAGCCGGCAATGACAGCGAGGCAAAACTGCCGGGCGAGCTATCGCCTGACTTGCGCCGCGTCCTGCTCGCAGCCGCGCTTGCCAGCCCGCATCCTGACTCTCCAGGAGCCAGTGCCCATCCCACCGATGTCTCAGTTTTGCAAGCGGCGCAAGAGGCCGGGCTGGGCGAGGATATACGAGTGGAGCGTTCGGCTGAGCAATCATTCGACCCGGTGCGCTCATTCCACGCTTCGATCGCACAGGGACGCCTCTGCGTCAAAGGCGCACCTGAAGCCTTGCTGCCAAGATGCAGCTCGATGGTTCATTCCGGGCAAACACAGGCGCTGGACGAGGAGGCGAGACAAAAGCTGCTCGATTCCTCGCAACAACTTGCGCAACAAGGATTACGTGTGTTGATGGTCGCGGAGGGTCCGTCTACCACCTCTCTTGATGATCCAGAAGGACTGACGGCTTTGGGCTTTGTCGGCATTAGCGACCCGCTACGTCCCACAGTACGAGCAGCAGTTCACCGCTGCCACGAAGCGGGTGTAAAGGTCATTATGATTACGGGCGATCATCCCACAACAGCGCGTACTATCGCCCGCGAAGCCGGATTGCTTAACAACGGCGGACAGGTTGTCACTGCCGCTGAGCTTGCCGAACTACAAAACGGCGAACTTACCGCGCGTCTGGAGCATACCGTCGTTGTCGCGCGCGCTACGCCACTGGACAAACTGCGCATCATCGAGGCACTGCAGCGCAATGGGCATACCGTTGCCATGACAGGCGATGGCGTCAACGACGCTCCCGCCTTACGTCTCGCCGATATCGGCGTGGCGATGGGAAAGAGCGGAACCGAAGTTGCACGCCAGACAGCCGACGTAGTGATAACCGATGACGATTTCTCCACGCTGGTCGAGGGCTTTGTCGAGGGACGCAGCTTCTGGCGCAATATCCGTAGAGCGTTAGGACTGCTCCTGGGCGGCAACCTTGGCGAACTTGGCCTGGTGGTAGGCGCGAGTATCCTCGGTGGCGGCACTCCGCTCACGGCGCGGCAAATTCTCGCCGTGAACGCCATCACTGATATTCTGCCCGCCCTGGCCGTCGCCCTGCAACAACCGGAACATCGCAAGCTGTCAGGTCTGCGCCGCGAAGGCGCGTATGCACTTAACAAACCTTTACGCAACGAGATTCTGCGGCGTGGTACCGCGACTACTATCCCCTCGCTTGTCAATTACCTGATTATGCTGGGGGCCGGAACGCTGCCCGAGGCGCGTGCCGTTGCCTTCGCCAGTATCGTCTCAACGCAGCTTGCGCAAACGCTCGAGGCCGGTCGCACTGAAGGAAGCCTGACAAGATCAGTCCTGGCCGCAGTAACAGGTTCGGTAGGAGTGCTGGCTGCCGCTTTCACTATTCCGCCGTTACGGAATTTCCTCCACTTAGTCGTTCCTTCCCCGCTCGGCTGGGCGCTGATTGGTATTGGAGCCGTAAGCGCAGTGGCGATAAACCATCTGCTAGCCGTACCTTTCTGGGAAAATCTCACGCTGCCCACGCTGCTGCCTGCGCCTGAGGAGCAACCTGTTGAGGCGCTTCCAGGGTAAGATGGACAAAAGCAAATAGAGGCACCAGAACCAGAGCTTCACAAAGTCCGGGGTCTTCCATAAGCCAGTACGTCGCGACATGCACTGCTCCTGCCTTTCGATTATTCGTCCTACTTTAAACGAAGCCAGGATAAAAAGCTAGATGTCTTTCCTGAGACGTAATTGTGATGTTTTTCAAAAGCGTTGTGACTTTTTTTTGACATGTGGAAGGTATGCTTGCAGCAGAGATGGGTAAAAGGCTTCGGAAAGGAGCAAAACGATGACAAAGTTCGTGACAGCCAAAGCAAGGCTTGAAAAGGGTTTGCGTTTCGAGGGAGAGGCCAGTTCTGGACACAGGCTTTTAATGGATACCTCCATCTATCATGAAGGACAAAACGCCGGTTTTCGCCCAATAGAGTTATTCCTGCTCAGTATAGCGGGCTATGTCGGTATGGAAGTCATTTCCATTTTGCGCAAAGAGGGGCAACAAGTAACCGGATACGAAGTGCGTATGCAAGGCATTATCGTCGAAAAGCCGGAAAACGTGCTTGAGGATATTACGGTTGAACATATCATCGCCGGGCATACCCTCAATCATGAGATTATTGGGCAGGCGATCAGTATTGTTGAACAGCGCTTCAAAGCCGCTTGCGCCATTCTTGGTCAGGTAGCCGAGGTAAGGCATATGTATTGTACAGTGGAAGCGCAGGAGCCGGTATTAACTGAAGCATAAGTAAATATCCGTATGGAGTGTGGCAAGGAAAAAGTTATGCTATACTGAACGCGGAATGAGTATTCCAGAAAAAGGATTCTAAGGACTGGAGAACTTCATGACGCGACCTGTCACACTGTTTACCGGGCAATGGGCTGATCTCCCATTGGAAACACTTGCGCAAAAGGTAAGCCAGTGGGGTTTTGATGGCCTCGAATTGGCCTGCTCGGGCGATCACTTTGATGTGCAACGCGCCCTTACAGAACACGATTACGTCCAATCGCGCTGGGATATTTTAAACCGCTACCATCTCAAATGTTACGCCATTAGCAATCATCTTGTTGGGCAGGCGGTCTGCGACCCCATCGATGCGCGCCATAAAGCGATTCTCCCTGCGCATGTCTGGGGTGATGGCGAACCGGAGGGCGTGCGCCGCCGCGCTGCCCAGGAGATGATGGACACAGCCCGCGCTGCCGCCGCCTTCGGCATCACCCAGGTCACAGGCTTTACCGGCTCGCCGATCTGGCACCTGGTCTATTCGTTCCCGCCCAATGACTTTACGGAAATCGAGCGCGGCTACAAAGCATTCGCCGAGCGGTGGAACCCCATTATTGATGTCTTTGAGCGTGAGGGCGTGCGCTTTGGCCTTGAGGTACACCCGACCGAGATTGCCTATGATTTCGTAACCACGCGCAAAACACTGGATGCCATTGGAAACCGTCCTGGCTTCGGCATTAATTTCGACCCGAGCCACCTCATTCACCAGTTCCTCGATCCGGCCACCTTCATCGAAGAGTTTGCCGACCGCATCTATCATGTGCATATCAAAGACTCCAGGCTGCGCCTCAATGGGCGTCGTAGTATACTCGGCTCTCACCTCAACTTCGGCGAGTCCGGGCGGGGCTGGGAATTTGTCTCCCCTGGTCATGGTGATGTGGATTTCGAGTCAATGCTCCGCGCTCTCAACCGCATTGGCTACCAGGGACCGCTCTCTATCGAGTGGGAGGACTCCGGCATGGACCGCGAATGGGGCGCGCAAGATGCGCTGGCCTTCGTGCGCCGCACCGATTTCGCACCCTCGACCATCGCGTTCGACGCGGCCTTCAGGAGAAACAAATCTGTCGCCAGTTAGCTTATGATATATGCTTCAGCCATATATCCTTTTGGCTATAGGAAGAAGAGGATAAACAATGTCCGATGATGTCGGTTTTGTGACGATGGGACAGGCGCGGGCAGTTGGCGAGGTGCCTGAAATTGGTATTGGCATGCTTGGCTACGCATTTATGGGCAAGGCCCATACTAACGCCTATAAAACACTTCCGTATATGGTCTATCCACCACCCGCGATTCCTCATCTGGTTGCCATCGCCGGGCGTAATGAAGAGGCGGTTCGAGAGGCAGCACACCGGTATGGATACGAACGATACTATACTGACTGGCAGCAATTGATCGAGGACTCGCGCGTGCAGCTTTTCGACAATGGCGGACCAAACGACCTGCATGCGGAGCCGTGTATTGCCGCCGCGCAGGCTGGCAAGCATATTTTATGTGAAAAACCGTTGGCGCGCACCGCTCAGGAGGCGCGAACTATGCTCGAAGCGGTACGCCAGGCCAATGTCAAGCATATGGTCGCCTTCAACTACCGCTTTGTTCCCGCCATCCGGCAAGCCTACGAACTGATAAAGAGTGGCGCGCTTGGTCAGATCTACCACTTCCGGGCAATTTACCTGCAAGAATGGATCGCTGACCCCAACTTCCCGCTTGTCTGGCGTCTGCGTAAGGGAGTGGCAGGCAGTGGCGCGCTGGGTGATCTCGGCTCGCACATCATCGATCTTGCGCGCTTTCTGATCGGCGAACCTTCCTCTGTCATGGCAATGATGAAAACGTTCGTGAAAGAACGACCCTTGCCTGATGGTAGTGGCACAGGCGAGGTAGGAGTAGACGATGCCTTCGAGGCTATCGTAGAATTCGAGAACGGCGCAATCGGGACGCTTGAGGCCTCGCGCTTCTGTCCGGGCCGCAAAAATCACCAGGTGCTGGAAATTAACGGATCTAAAGGTTCGATTCGCTTCAATCTGGAGCGGCTAAACGAACTCGAGGTCTTCTGGACAGACGGGCCAAAGGAGACGCAAGGCTTTACTAACGTGTTAGTAACGGAGGCTTACCATCCTTTCTGGTCCTACTGGTGGCCGCATGGTCACATCATCGGCTGGGAGCATACTTTCGTACATGAAATTGCGCACCTGCTGGACGCGATTGTGCATAACAAGGATGTCGCACCCTATGGGGCAACCTTTGAAGATGGCTATCGCAACGCGGTTATCTGTGATGCCATTGAACAATCATCACGAGAGGCGCGGCGCGTTGCTATCCATTTCGAGGGTTAGCAAATCTGGCTATTCAGTGGTATAACCACAATATGTACTTGAGCCGGTGAAGCAAAAGAAGCTTCACCGGCTTTTTATATGCTCATTACAAACTCCATAATAGGGAGTTGGCCGATCAAATCCGGTCAAGCCTTGTCTGTCATCCTGAGCGCAGCGAAGGATCTCCCGCATCGACGCGCGAATCGCTCGGCCAAGAGATCCTTCGCTGCGCTCAGGATGACATGGTGGGATGGCCGAGCCTGGTTGTGAAAGTTCATCATAGGGGTGGTAGTTCAAGTCATCTTCATCTGGAGCATTCTAACGTTTATAAGTTATTTATAACTACCCCGGCACCGTTTATGTGTCGTTTATGCCTTTCCGATTACACTTCATTTATAGATGAAAGAAGCAATATGAAGAACTGAAGTCTTACAAGAGGAGCGAGCCTGCAAATCAATTGCAAGCCTGCATGAACGGAGAAATCCGAACTGGTATACGCGAGACGGTGCCAGAGAATCAACAGAAAGGAGTTCGATGAACACAATCCGACCTATGACAAACTCATCTAACAACGAAGAAACTGTCTTAGAGCAGGGAACGCCAGCAATCGATTTGCAGAACGTCACAAAACGCTTCAGAACGCCATCCGGCGGCGTCTATACCGCCTTGCGAGATCTGACGATGAGCGTTGCTCACGGCGAATTCTGCGCTATTGTTGGCCCGACCGGCTCCGGCAAGTCCACAACACTGAGTCTCATATCTGGCCTTGAACGTCCCAGCGCAGGAGAGGTGCGGGTCATGGGCCAAACCGTCGAAGGGATAGATCCACGCATTGGCTACGTTTTCCAGACCGACGCGGTCTTTCCCTGGAAAAATGTGCTGAGCAATGTCGCCACCGGCCCGATGTTTCGCCACCAGCCCAAAGCTGAAGTTCTGGCTCGGGCGCGCGAATGGCTGGCTCGTGTAGGGCTCGCTGGATTCGAGGACCGTTATCCTCACCAGCTCTCCGGCGGTATGCGCAAGCGCGTGGCTCTGGCACAGACCTTTATCAACGAGCCGCAGATTCTGCTCATGGATGAGCCATTCAGCGCGCTCGATGTGCAGACGCGCAACTTGATGGGTGGAGAACTGCTCCAACTCTGGTCCACCTCTTCGGCCTCCGTTGTCTTCGTTACCCATGATCTGGAAGAGGCGATAGCCCTGGCTGATCGCGTCATTGTCCTGACAGCAGGCCCGGCCACAGTCAAGGGCATATACACCGTTGATCTGCCGCGACCGCGCAATGTGGCGGAAATCCGCTTTGATCCACATTTTATTGACCTGTATCACGATATTTGGGAAGACCTGCGCAACGAGGTGATGATTAGCTATGAACGTGCTAAGCAACGAGGTTAGAGAGCAGACGACCGATGCTCCAGAGAGCAAGGAAGTAAAATCATACGCAGCAGCTCGCCGACGACGGACCATTCTTGTCAATGTTCTGCGTGTGCTGTTCATCGTCGTTATCATTGGCGGCTGGGAACTCGGAACCCGCGTCGGCTTCATCGACCCGTTCTTCTGGGGACAGCCTTCCGGCATCCTGAATCAGCTTGTAATATGGGTGACACAGGGAACAGCACAGGGGCCGCTCTGGGAGCAGATTGCCACCACGCTAGAAGAGACGCTGCTCGGTTTCGGTATTGGAGTGGTGCTTGGCATCATCTTTGGCGTGCTGCTAGGCACCAATCGCTTCCTGGCCGACATTCTGGGACCCTACATCAAGGCACTGAACGCCATTCCGCGCGTCGTCCTCGGCCCGTTGTTCATTATCGCGTTAGGTCTTGATATGCCGTCGAAGGTAGCGCTGGCGGTCGTGATGGTGTTCTTCATCGTGTTCTTCAACGCTTTTCAGGGAGTGCGCGAGGTAGACCGCAACTTGCTGGCTAATGCGCGCATCCTGGGGGCCAGTCAACGCCAACTCACCACCCAGGTGATCCTCCCTTCGGCACTGACCTGGATCATCGCCAGCCTTCATACCAGCTTCAGCTTCGCGCTGGTTGGCGCGGTGGTCGGCGAATTCCTCGGTTCGACGCGAGGCATTGGTCTGTTGACCCAGACTGCCATGTCTACTTTTAATTCCAACGGTGTTTTCGCGTCGATGGTGATCCTTGCGGTCGTCGCGTTGCTTATGGAGGCCCTTGTTACTGCATTGGAACATCGCCTGCTTCACTGGCGGCCCAACACCGTTAGCGATGTCACGATTTAAACAACACAACAAGAAAGGGGGAATGCCCTAAAAAAGAACGCAACAATTACAAAGTCATTCATCAACCCACCCACAGCAAAGGTGGAGGCTCAAGGTGGCAACACCTGGCTATCAAGGACAGGAAAGGGGAAAACCATGAATTCGTGGAATCGACGAATTGGCTTAACAGTGGGCATTATCCTGTTGCTTATTCTCAGCGCATGCGGGAGTTCCAGTCCAGGCGGGGGTAGTGGCAGCGGTAGCGGACCGATCTCCCTCAAGATCATGGTTGGCGGACTGAGCAAACAGATCTACTTGCCGAACGAACTTACACAACGACTTGGCTATTTTACACAGGAAGGCCTTAATGTCACCCTGATCGACGAGGCATCCGGTCAATCGTCCGAAGACGAGGTGTTGGCAGGGCAGGTAGATGCCGGCTCAGGCTCATACAACCATACCATCGAATTGCAGGCAGCCGGTAAGCAAATGGAATGTGTCGTACAACTGGACATCGCCCCTGGTGAAGCCGAGATTGTTTCCGCCAAAGAGGCCAACCAGATTCATTCCGTGAAAGACCTCAAAGGCAAAAACCTGGGCGTTACCGAACTCGGCTCGGGCACACAGACCTTAACGACTGCTCTGCTCCACCAGGTCGGCATCACACCAGACCAGGTGCATTTCATCCCGGTAGGCGCTGGTGACACCTTCATTGCCGCGATGCAACAGGGAAAAATTGATGCTGGCATGACCACTGAGCCGACGATCTCTCGCCTGCTATCCAGTGGGGTTGGCAAAGTATTGGTGGATTTGCGCACACCAGAATCCACGCAGGCAGCGCTTGGCGGGCCATATCCTTTCATCTGCGTCTTTATGCAAAACGCTTACGTCAATGCGCATAAAGATGTGGTTCAGAAACTGGTCAATGCCTACGTCAAGACGCTCAAGTGGATTCACACGCACACTGCCGAGCAAATCGCGGACATGATGCCAGCCGACTACTACGCGGGCAACAAGTCGCTCTACGTCACGGCCCTGCAAAACCAGCTCGCAATCTTCAGCCCAGATGGTAAAATGCCGGACGGTGCGCCGCAGGCGGTACTCAATATCGAGTACCAGAGCAATCTGGTCCCGCAGAGCAAACAGATCGACCTCAACGCTACGTATACCAATCAGTTTGTGGATGCCGCGAGCTAAGCGGATAAAACAGGCAGCTTAGGGGAGCCAGATAAACCACGTTTCGCTGGTTTATCTGGCTCTCGTTCATTGCTCCTTTGTAGAGAAGCGATAGCCTACTCCTTGCTCTGTCAACAAATAGCGTGGATTGGCAGGATCAACTTCCAACTTATGGCGCAGGCGGTTTATGTACACTCGCAAATATTCAGCTTCGCCTCCGTACTCAGGCCCCCAGATACTTTGTAGCAGCATGCGGTGTGTCAGCACTTTTCCAGCATGAGTGACCAGTTGCTTCAAGAGCGCGAATTCTGTCCGTGATAGACGCACCTCGTTCCCCCGCACGCGCACGACGTGCCCTTCAAGATCAATCGAGATGTCCCCGAATTCTTTGACGCCCGTGACTTTCGGCGTGATCTCCCACTGCGTGCGGCGCAAAACAGCATGCACGCGGGCCAGTAGTTCCTCTACGCCGAAGGGCTTGGTCAGATAATCATCGGCACCGAGATTGAGCGCGGCTACTTTATCAGGCTCCTCATCCAATGCCGTCAAAACGATGATCGGCACCGTCGAGTATTCGCGCACTCGACGGCAGACCTCCAGGCCGTCCATACGGGGCATCATGATGTCCAGGATCAGCAACTGCGGATTTTCACGCTCCCATAAAGCAATGGCCTCCAATCCGTTACTGGCCTCCAGTACCTCGAAGCCTCGCGCCCGTAGATTGCGGCTCACAAAGTCGCGCAGCGCAGCCTCATCCTCGGCGACTAAAATGCGCTTTGTCTTCGTTGTCATATGCGCTCTCTTCCCCTGCTAAAAGTTGCTTTGCCTCCACCGGCGTTGTGAGGGCAAGCGGCAGCGAAAATGAAATAGTGGTTCCCTGCTCGCTGCTTTCTACCCAGATCGCGCCTCTATGCGCTTCGATAAACGCTTTACAAATAGCCAATCCCAGGCCGGTGCCCCCAGCAAAGCGTTGGCGGCCTCGACGTGCCCGGTAGAAACGCTCGAAGATGTGAGCCAGCTCTTCGGCGGCTATGCCTGGCCCATTATCCGCGACTGAGACAACTACCGTTTCCTCTCGCCGCTCCGCACTGATATGTATCTCACCTTCACCATAGGCTAAAGCGTTAGCTATCAGATTGTGCAACACTACTTCGACACGCCCGCTATCTACATCGACCAGCGGCAGGTCTTCGGGAATGTGTACCGTTATTGTCATCTCCGGGTGCTTCAAGCGCTCCACTGTTTTTGACACAAGGGTCTGAAGTTGTACGGGAGAACGATTGAGTAGCAGCAACCCGGCTTCATGGCGCGAAAGATCGAGCAAATTGCTGACCAGTTGCGCCAACCTGTCGGATTCACTGCTGATCGTTTGCAGAAAATGGCGTTGGTCTGCGAGTGGCCACCTCACATCTTCCTGAAGCAAGGTCGAGGCATATCCTTTAATCGCCGCGAGCGGTGTGCGCAATTCATGCCCGACTGCTGCCAGAAGCGCGCTTTTAAATTCATCAAGTTCGCGCTCTCGCGTCACATCGCGCAGCAACAGGCCGCGACCTATCAGTTTACCGGCTTCATCGTTCACATCAAACACTCGCGTGTGGATAGCCTGTCGTCTCTTCTCCTGACGTACTTCAAGCACATAATCCGAAAATTTCGATGTTTCGACACGCGCCAGCATCCGTTCGCATTCCTCTGGCTCAACCGCTCTAGCACATAACGCCTCGCTGAGGACCGAAATTGGGCGACGTTCCAGAGCCTCGTTCGATAGGCCGACGATAGAACACGCGCCCGGATTGGCATACAAGACGATGCCATCGATGCCAGTCAGCACCAGCCCATCGCTCATGCTGCCCATAATAGCCTCTAAGGTCTGCTTTTCTTCAGATGCCTGTCGATAAAGCAGTTCATTCTCTTTCGCTACTTCGCGCAAGCGCTCATCGCTCCGCTCATAGAGGACCGCGTGTTCCCAGGCCAATGTTGCGTAATTGGCAAAGGTCAACAGCAAATCGATCTCGTTCTGCTCGAACAAGCGCGGCTCGATACGATGCACCAGCAGCACCACTTCTCCCGCGTGACGACTGATGATAGGAATAGCAAGGGCGGTCCGGAATCCCTCGGTATACGAGAATGAAGATTGCCCGGCGGTCAGTATTCTTTGTACCGGCTGACGATCGCGCAGCGCCCGTACTGCCGAAGAACTGACATTTTCAGGAGATAAAGAGAGTTCCCGCACATAGCGCTCGCTATGCCCATCGCTGACAAGCACGCGCAGCACTCCCCGCTCATCGGGAATCAACACGGCGGCAGCCTGCACATCGACCAGCCGCCGCGCCTCGCGAATGATCTTTCCTACCACCGTGTAGGGATCGAGCGACGTCACCACCGCGTTCGAGGTTTCGAGCAGCGTGCGCAGCTCGCCCAGCTTTTGCACACCATCGCGTTCCAAACGTACAAGAGAGCGAGCAAGGTCTCCCATTTCATCCTCTCGCTCAGCAAGTACGGTGGCATGTATCGGAATGGCCTCTTCGGATGTCGGTAAGGTCTGATGCTCAACCGCAAGCGTATGCAGTGGGCGAATTACGCGCACAAGTAGCAACAGCCAGAAAAACAGACCACCAAGCGCAAACAGCAACGCGGCAGCCAGCAGCCAGAGGTGAAATTGATTGACAACTGCCAGAGCTTCGCTCACAGGCCGTTGCACAACTACAGCCCAGCCAACGACAGGCACAGGGACCGCGCTATATAGCCACTCCTCTCCATTAGAGTCTGCTGCGATCAATGAAGTAGGTTGTCCATGCAAAGCCTGTGAAGCGCCCGGCAACTCATTGAGGACATTCCAGAGAAATTTCTGCTGTATTTCAGGAGAGGCAACCAGTAGCCCCTGAGTATCGATGACGCTGATATCCAGTATTCGTCCTTGTTTTTTCTGCGCCTGCACTACACTCGTTACCGGGTCGCTGAGATCAATGAGAGAAAGGTTAACTGCCACAATACCAACCGGTTTACCGCTTTCATCGCTGACTGGCTGAGCAATAATTACCCCAGGCGTGATAGGATTGGATTCAGAAGCTATACCTACCTCAAGAACTGGCTTTGGAGTTCTGGGGTTGTGTTTCTGCTCAATGCGAGCCTGCTCGACTACACTGGTTGGGGAGAATTCTGCCCCTTGTACAAGACTTCCAGAGGGGTAGGAATACAACACCCCACCGAATTGATCAAGCCAGTAGGCATATTCTACATCGTTGCTGTGAGTCTGCTGAAAGGTTTGAAAGATCGTCTCGAGTTCGGCAGAAGTTTTCGCCCTGCTGGCAAGCGTGCCAAGCTGAATCACCGCGTTCTCAGCATCAGTCAGGCGCAGGCTGGTCTCAACCGCGATCTCGCGGGCGAGCGCCTGATCCGATAACTGCACGCCTGTTTGTAATTGCTGCTCAATTGCGGCATTGACACCAAGCCCACCGAGCAAGACCAGCAGCACAAACAGCAAATAGAGGCTCAGTAGTTGGTACAACAGAGATCGACGCACGCTCCGAAACATGGCTCGACCTCCTGAATGTAAAGCAAAATAATTGAAGCAGACAATGCACCTGCTTAACAATTTGCGTACATTATATCACCTCGACTATCTCCCTAAGATAAGCATGTTAAGCATTCCACCACACGTAAAAAATGTAGTTTTGCTCATATATTTTTCTCTCCTTCTGGTTTATACTCTGCTTGAGAAACACAGCAGAGTCCTGAAAGGAGAGTACAAGTCATGGCCCAATGTCCTGCCTGTCATCATGAAGTTGATGCTTCCGATCGCTTTTGTAGCGCATGTGGAGCAAAGCTAACGCAACAACCTGCTTCGAAGCAGCAAAGCAAGGAAGCAGATAAGCCAGCGCAATCAATCGCGCCAGCAGGCGACTGGCAAACATACAAAAACCCCTGGTATGGATTCAAGCTCGAAAAACCTGCCTCGTGGGAAGTGCGCATGCAGGAAGGGGCCATACTGGTTTGTCAGGACGCAGAAGCATTGACCTGTGCCAGCCTGCGACCATTGCAGTTACAGAACCCGGTTCCGGCAGAAACGCTGGCAAGACAAGTGGTAGCCCTGTTACGCAAAGTTGCGCCTCAGATGAATGCATACAAAGCGCCCAACAGCACGCAAGAGCGCGTGATTATGCGTATCGAGGGGATATTTAATAACACCCCTATCGAAGGACTCTTTTGTGTGGAAGTGCATGGGGCAAAGGCCTTTTTCAGTGGCTACCAGGCTCCTACCCGTCTCATTAAGCAGCTCGCGCCGACACTGGAATACATCCTCGCCTCGTATCGACCAGAAAAGCCGCTTCCCCGCGAACGTTTCGTGGAAGCCAATCAGAGCGCATTTACCGGCTTTGCTCCACAGGGTTGGCGGGTGCAGGCAATCATGCAACGCGATCACCAGGGTACGCCAATCGGTGAAATGAAGGCCACCGATCCAACGGGGTTTAACAGCGTCGAAGTATCCGGCCAGTATCAACAGTTCACGGAAAACCCAATGCTGATGTTTGGACCTGCACGTTTTCTGGCTTTCATGCCTGCCGTTGAATATATCAAACGCTTCGTGGTTCCCCAACTACAGCCGCGCCTGCGTAACATGCGGGTCGAGCAAATCGTAGCCCGCCCCGACCTTACCCAGAAAATGCAGGCAGAAGCGATGCTGATTGGAGAACACACAGCAACTACCAGTTACGATGCCGCCTCGCTGCAATACACCTACATCAACAATGGCCGCCTCTATCGCAACAAAACCTTCGTAAAGCTCACACGCTATCGTGGCCTCGGAAACTGGATGGTTCTGTTTGGCGCGAAAATGAACGCACCCGCCGAGCAGTTTGAAGAGATAGAACCCATCTTACAGGGAATCGCCGATTCTATCAAAGTTGATCCACGTCTCACGCGGGCAGAGCAGATGCGCGGGAAACAGGCGCTGACACAAGCGCAACAGCGTTTCTTCCAATCACAACAAGATTATCTCGCGGCTCTAAATAATGCGCAGCATGTTCAAATGGATATCGCACAGGACATGGTACAGGGCCAATTGCAGCGTAACGCAGAGTTTGATCGCGTCAATTATGCAGTTGGCAATGCCATTCGTGGGACACAAGATATGTACGATCCGTGGACGGGTCAGGTCTACAATGTGGATATTGGTGCTTACCAATATTGGGGCGACGGCTCTCGCGCTTACGGCGGCAGCTTCTGGGATTCGCCAAAGCTTAGCTGGCATAAACTGGAGCCGACTGGATACTAAGGGCGCTTTAATAGGAACCATCTCATAAATTTGGATCACCCATTTAATTGTCAAATTATTACATCACCCACTTAATTATGTAATCTTGACAATTAAGTGGGTGATCTATTATACTCTTTCTCAAGAGTACGAAATGGGAGATGACCTATCATGGCTGAACCATCAGTTTCACTCACGGACCTGTCTGAAGGGCAGCGAGTACAAGCATATACTCGCTTTAAGATCATTCGTCCTGTGGTGGAAGATGGTGTCTCCCAGGCCCAGATAGCACGTACTCATGACGTTCCTGTCAGTACCATTCAGAGATGGGTCAAACGATATCGTGAAAAGGGCATCGTCGGTCTGGCAGATGCAGGACGTTCCGATAAAGGGACGTCACGTCGTTTGTCGCCAGATGCCATTGCGTTGGTAAAAAAGCTGGCCTTACAAACTCCTCTGCTTCCTGTCGCCACTATTCACCGTCAGGTAACAGAGATTGCGAAAGAGCAGGGATGGAATCCACCTAGCTATGCGCGTGTTCGTCAGATTTTTGTTGATGCTCATACCACAAATATCGCCCGCCTGGCTGGCGTTTCTACAGCAACCGTCTCGCGGGTGCTGAATCAGAAACCTGATGTGGACCCGGCAACTCGGGAGCGCATCCTGCGCATTATGGAAGAGCAGGGCTTTGTGCCCAACATTGCCGCTTCCGGTCTGACAGGCAAGCGCAGCCGCCTTCTCGGGGTACTGGTGCCCTCTCTCACATGGCCTCTCATTCCAGAATTGATGCGCGGCATCGGCGAAATCGTAGAAAAGACTTCGTATGAACTCATCCTGTATAGCATCCCTGATGTCCATCACGAGAAGGATCACAGCGATGTCATTGACCGGATTGTAAGAACCCGGCTGGCGACAGGACTTCTCGCGGTTTTCCCTGGTCCTACAGCAAAGCACCTGGCAAAACTTCATTCCCCCAAGTTTCCGGTTGTTCTTATCGACGACCAGGGCATTCCTCCAGAGGGCACGCCCTGGCTCAGTGTCGATAACCGCATGGGGGCTTACGAAGCTACTCGCCACCTGATTCGCCTGGGCCATCGCCGTATCGCTCATATCCAGGGTCCCCTCAAGTACCAGGTATCGCATGACCGCTATCAAGGGTACTGCGATGCGCTGAACGAGGCGGGCATCCCCCTTGACCCCGCCCTGGTTCGCGAAGGCGATTTTATGCCCCTCACCGGGCGTATGTGCGCGAATGCTTTCTTTGATCTGCCTGCCAAACAACGGCCAACCGCTATCTTCGCGGGTAGCGATTATATGGCCTATGGTGCCATTGCTGCGGCGGAGCAGCGCGGGCTGCATGTGCCAGAAGACATCGCAGTCGTCGGCTTCGATGATAACCCCTCATCTGCTCATATGCAACCCGCGCTTACGACCGTCCGCCAGCCATTCTACGAAATGGGTTGTCAGGCGACGAAACTGCTTCTGGCTCTACTGGAAGCACCTCGCGCAGCGAACAATCTCAACTCCAATGGTCACATTGCAGCGATAACTTCGCCAGTCATCCCTGACACCTTTCGCATCAAAATGCCAACCAATCTCATTGTGCGCGCATCCTGTGGCGCATCTCAACGCGCCACCATTCTGTAGAAAGGGGTGAGTGCAGACCCTTGCATTATTTGCGTTCTCTTTTGACCCAGCCGGGCGTTCGCTGAAAGTTACATCCGCGAACTCCAAACAAGTAGTGCGTCCCTGACTGTTTTTGAAAACAACGGTTTTCAAACAATGCGAAGTCGCCTTGTACCGTTGTCTGGTTGTCCCTTTGTAATTTTTTGGCACTCAGAGGCTGTAGCCTTTTGAGATGTATGAATCGTCGCGTGATTCATTGTTCCAGTGTTAGGAGGTAAAACGTGGTACATTCTCCACACCGGCTCCGCCTGCCGGTAGCGGTCTTCTCGCTACTGGTTGCACTGTGCATGATGTTGGCCGCCTGCGGAAGCGGTCCCGGCAACAACAACAACACCCCGACCAGCCATACCACCACGCTACGCGTGTTGTCGGCTCCCGGACAACCCAATCCCGATTTCTTTAACCCGTTCTTTAACACCAACCAGGGAGGGGATTTTGGCGCGCAGGGTCTCCTCTACGAACCCCTCTACTTTACCAATCTCTACAATGGTCAGTCTTCCCCCTGGCTGGCCTCCAGCTTCCAATACGGCAACAATCTGACGCAGTTGACCTTCCACCTACGCTCAGGCGTGAAATGGAACGACGGGCAGGACTTCACCAGTGCTGACGTCAAGTTTACCTTCGATCTGATGAAGTCAAATCCAGCCCTCGACCAGACCTCGGTATGGGCATTGCTGAAGAGTGTTGATGCGCCCGATTCCAGTACAGTGGTTTTTACCCTTCAGCATCCTGACAGTACCGCCCTCTTCCGCGTCGGCGACCAGATTTACATCGTACCGCAGCACATCTGGTCAACAATCAGCGGCGACCCGGCGAAGTTCGCCAATGACAAAAACCCCGTTGGCACAGGCCCCTTTAAGCTCACCAGCTTCAGCACAGACCTGCTCCGGTATGATGCCAACCCCAACTACTGGGGCACCAGGCCAAAGGTGCAAACCGTTCTGGTTCCTTCAATCAAGGACAACACTACCGCCATCACCGATATGATCCAGGGACAGCTTGACTGGATGGGTACGGGCTGGAACCCCGACTACGACTCCCTGTACTCAGCGAAAGACCCACAGCACAACCATACCTGGTTCGCAGCCAGCAACACCGTCATGCTTTACCTGAACCTGCAAAAAGCCCCCTTCAACAACCTGCTGGTTCGTAAAGCGATCAACGCGGCCATCAACCGCAATCAGCTCCCACAGGGCGTGGCGCAGTATGCCAAAGTCGCCAATCCGACGGGCATTATTGTACCGACGCTCAATGACTGGATCTCTCCGCAGTATCAGAACATGTCCTTCCCGTACAGCGTCAGCCAGGCGGGCAGTTACCTGGAGCAGGCGGGCTTTAAGAAGGGCAGCGATGGTTTCTATCACGATGCCAGCGGCAAGCTCTTCTCGATGACCGTTGACGTGGTCAATGGCTGGAGCGACTGGGATCAGGATGTGCAGTTCATCGTCAACGACCTGAACGCCGCCGGTATCAAAGCCTCGATCAACTCGGAGAGCGGCTATACCCCCTACTATACAGCTATCACCAGCGGCAACTATGACGCCGCCATTAGCTGGACGAACAGCGGCCCCACCCCGTACTACGCCTACCAGGCGTTACTGAGCAGCGCTAATTCGGCCCCCCCTGGCAAGTCGGTCGTCGGCACCAACTTCGAGCGCTGGGATGCAAGCACCAGCAATGGCTACTCAGCAAAGACTGACCAGCTCCTCACGCAGTACGAGTCAACCAGCGATATCAACGCGCAAAAGCAGGCTATCGCTGGCATCGAGGACATCATGGTCAGCCAGTTGCCCGTCCTTCCCTTGACCGTCAACGTCTATTGGGATGAATACACGACCAGGAACTGGACCGGCTGGCCCGATGCCAACAATCCATATGACTCGGGAGCGCCGTACAACATGCCAGATGCAGCAAACGTCATTCTCCATCTGACACCAGCGTCCTAGTCGTTTCGTAGTGCGTCCTTCCACACCTTTCCCGCTCTCCCGGTAAAGGAGAGCGGGAAACGGAAGACCCTTACTCCTGCACAGGCTTCCTAAAAGGTCGCCCTGGTATGTACCTGGCGGAACGCCTTCTTTATAGATATCAAAGGAGACTCTCGACATGCGTCATCTTGTGAGGCGTGCAGGCTTCTACCTGGTAGCATTGTGGGCCGCAGTGACTTTCAACTTCATCATTCCACGCCTGATGCCGGGCGATCCAGCCGAAGCCTACATCGCCAAACTTCAAACGCAACAGATCACACGCGCACAAATCGACGCTATACGCACCGAATTTGGCGTGAACCCGAATGTGCCGATCTGGAGACAGTACTTAGACTATTTAAATGGCCTGCTGCATGGACAGCTAGGCATCGCCACCTCGCAGTTTCCTACTACTGTGGCCGACATCCTGCGCCAGAGTCTACCCTGGACAATTGGTCTGGTGGGCGTCTCTCTGCTGCTGAGCTTTGTCATTGGCACATTGATCGGCATGCTCATTGGCTGGAGACGCGGTTCCTGGTACGATACGGCAGTACCGCCGATCCTGACATTTATCTCTGCCGTTCCCTATTTCTGGATGGCCCTGGGGCTGGTCTATATATTCGGCGTCAATTTGAGCTGGTTCCCGACCGATAGCGGCTACGATGTCTTTAACGTCACCCCTGGCTGGAACATGGACTTCATCAGCAGTGTAGCTCAGCACGCTATCCTGCCCATTACGACACTGGTTCTCGGCTCGCTGGCTGGCTGGGTCTTGACCATGCGCAACACGATGATTACCACCCTTTCCGAGGACTACGTATTGATGGCACAGGCCAAAGGACTTCCAGAAAGACAAGTGATGTTTACCTACGCCGCCCGCAACGCGATTTTGCCCAGTATTACCAGCTTCTCCATCTCGCTGGGCCTGGTCGTAAGCGGTTCCCTGCTCACCGAAATCGTCTTCAACTATCCAGGCATCGGCTTTGCCTTATACAAAGGCGTGCAGGGGAATGACTACGCACTGGTTGAGGGCTGTTTCCTGGTAATCGCGCTGGCAGTTCTCATCGCCAACTTCCTGTCCGAACTTGTCTATACATTCCTTGATCCACGTGTGCGGCAGGGGAGGAGCTAAGCGATGCAAGTAACGAATGTGACCGATCAGAATATCGTCTCTTCAACCATTCTAGACAAGGCTAAAGGGCGAGGAAGCAGCATCCTGGGTGTCCTGACAGCCAATCCGAAAATTTCCATCGGCATCGGCGTGGTTGCCTTTTTCGTGCTGGTAGCGGTGGCTGCTCCGCTTCTGACGCCCTATAACCCTAATGCGACCATTGTGAGAGGTTCGCTGCCACCCTCGCCCGCGCACATCTTAGGCACAACGGGCCTGGGCCAGGACATGTTCGCGCAGATCGTATACGGCGCGCGCGTCACCTTGCTGGTCGGCTTTTGTGCGGCAATCGGCTCAACGATACTACAGGTATTCTTCGGGCTAACCTCTGCCTACTTCGGCGGCCTCGTCGATGACTTCCTCTCGCTCATCATCAATGTCTTCCTGGTGCTGCCGGGTCTCCCATTAACCATTGTGCTTGCGTCTTTAGCTAGCGTCAATGCCGCCAATAAAAATGAATTTGTGATCGCGCTGGTGCTGCTCTTCACCTCGTGGAGTTATGGAGCACGTGTCTTACGAGCGCAAACGCTCTCATTGAAGGAGCGCGAATTCGTTGCGGCTGCGCGCGCGGCAGGTGAGAGCAATCTGCGCATCATTTTCTTTGAGATATTGCCGAATGAACTTGCGCTGGTCGCTTCCACCTTTGTCGGCACCTTTGTCTACGCGGTGGGTGCGGAAGTTGCCCTGGAGTTTCTCGGACTTGGCGACACCTCGCAGGCAAGCTGGGGCACCATTCTCTACTGGGCGCAAAATAACGCAGCGCTTATCGTAGGCAAATGGTGGCAATTTGTTCCGGCGGGATTGTGTGTGGCAATCCTCTGCGCGAGCTTAACGTTTATCAACTTCGGTATTGATGAAGTGGCAAATCCTCGCCTGCGCATCGAGAAACCCAAACGCAGGCGTATGTTGCCTGGAAAGAAGGCTTTAGCGTGACAATGACACCAAACGTTGCCGAGCAGGTGAGAAGCACTTCTCCCCAGGAATCGACGGCGCTACTTGAGGTCAAGCACCTCAACGTGCATTATGAAACGGGGGGAACCCCTGTACACGCCGTCAACGATGTCAGTTTTACATTGCATAGAGGGCAAATCCTGGGCCTCGCAGGCGAAAGCGGCAGCGGCAAATCGACGCTGGCATACGCCATCACCCGCTTGCTTCATGCACCCGCAGTCGTGAGCGGAGGAGAGGTCTGGTACTACCCTAAAAGCGAGCGGGAGTTTGCCTCAAAGATTGCAGATCAGCAGGATACGCGACTTCCCTGGGTGAGACGTAAAGCCGTTGGAAAAAGCGAGGAAGCGCCATCCATCGATATACTCAATTTGTCTCCTGCTCAATTGCGCGCTTTTCGCTGGCAAGAACTGGCTATTGTGTTCCAAAGCGCCATGAACGCGCTCAACCCCGTGATGCGCCTTGAGACACAGATTACGGATGTGTTAAAAGCGCATAATACCACGATGTCAGCCGAGGAGCGGCACCAGCGCGCAGTCGAACTGCTGCGGCTGGTCGGCATCGCTCCTGATCGTTTGCGCAGCTATCCACACGAACTGAGCGGCGGCATGCGCCAGCGCGCCATCATCGCCATTGCCCTGGCCCTCCAACCAGAGATCATCATCATGGATGAGCCAACCACCGCTCTTGATGTCGTGGTGCAGCGCGATATACTGGTCGAGCTGATGGCCTTGCGCGAACATCTGAATTTCGCAGTCATCTTTATCACGCATGATCTCTCTCTGCTGCTGGAAATCTCCGACCAGGTAGCGATCATGTATGCGGGCAAAATGGTCGAGATGGCTCCCTGGCGAGAAATCTATCGCTCCCCACACCATCCTTACACCTATGGCTTGCTCAATTCATTTCCCTCGCTGCATGGGCCGCGCAGAAAAATGAGCGGCATCCCTGGTTCGCCGCCCGACCTGCGCAACGTTCCTTCAGGCTGCGCCTTTCATCCGCGCTGTGCCTTCGCCTTCGATGCGTGCAGCAAGTACGTGCCAGTTCTTGCCACTCCACAGGTAAAGGGAGTGCATATTGAAGCTGATGGGTTAGAAATGGATCAGCCATTATCCAGCACCAATGCTTCGACTCGCTTCCAACAATGTCAGGTAGCATGCCATTTGTATAACAAAGAAGAGGGGCTGCAACATGAGTAGCAATCAGGCCGGGGGACGGCACGTTGTACCTGATAACACACTTACCGAACCTGGAATCGGCAGGCAAACTCTGGAAAACGTACAATCTTCCGGTACGCCCATCCTTGAGGCAATACATCTGAAGAAAGATTTCCCTTTGCGCAGTTTCAACCTGTTTGGGCCGCGCAGAGCTGTACATGCAGTGGAAGATACCTCGCTGGCCCTGTATCCTGGCAAGGCAACGGCGCTGGTAGGCGAAAGCGGCAGCGGCAAAACGACGGTTGCCCGCATGCTGGCGCGGCTCTATGACCCAACTAGCGGCGAGATTCGCTTTCAGGGCCGTCCCGTAGGGAAAGGCGCAAGTTCGCTTCGCGCCTACCGGGGCGAGGTTCAATATGTGTTTCAGGACCCGTTCTCATCTCTCAATCCAGTTCACGGCGTTCGCTACCACCTGGGGCGCTCGCTGCGTCTGCATGGATATGCCCGTAATGCAAGGAAGGAACAGCAGCAGATTCTGGCGTTGCTAGAGCGCGTGAATCTGACCCCTGCCGAGCAGTTTATTGATAAATTTCCGCATCAATTGAGTGGAGGACAGAGGCAGCGAATCGCCATTGCCCGGGCGCTTGCGGTACAACCGTCGGTCATCCTGGCGGACGAACCGGTCTCGATGCTGGATGTCTCCATTCGCCTGGATGTGTTGAACCTGCTGCTTCGCCTCAAGGACGAAGACCACCTGGCATTTCTTTTCATTACGCATGATATCGCCAGCGCCCGTTATTTCGCGGAGGAAACGCTGGTCATGTATGCCGGGCAGATGGTCGAAGGCGGGACAACTGAAGAGGTCATCCAGCAGCCAAAACATCCTTACACACAATTGTTGCTCTCGGCAGCCCCCAACCCGGAGACAATGGGACACAGGCAGGCCGCGCTAGATGCGGTTGCGCAAGGAAATGAGGGAACGGATCAGCAGGGAAGCAAGGCAAGCACCTCTACTCGCGGCGAACCACCAAGCCTGATTAATCCGCCGCTGGGCTGCCGTTTTCATCCGCGCTGCCCGCATGCCATGCCGATATGCAGCCAGTACCGCCCGGCTCGTACTGATCTAGGGAATGGGCACTGGACGCACTGTTTCCTCTACAGCCAGGAAAAGGAGGAGCCAGTTACGGTTTCACAATCAAACAGGACTTGAGCATACCGTAAACTCTTCCGCACAGCATGGGGAAGTATAATCGCACTCACAGTTTCCTGTCATATACGTGGCAGGCTTAGTAGCCTATGCGCAGGAAAACAGCTATAGATTGTCTTTGGATCAATACAAAAGGAGGCCAGATGAGCATTACCAACGAATCAACATCCTTATCAAACGTACAAACAGATACCCAGCCTGCACCGGAAGCGAATCCTTTCCCGCCCGATTTCCTGTGGGGCGCTGCTACCTCGGCGTATCAGATCGAGGGAGCGGTACATGAAGACGGGCGCGGTCAATCGATCTGGGACTACTTCGCCTCACTTCCAGGTAAAACGTATCAAGGCCAGACGGGTGAAATCGCGGCGGATCACTATCACCACATGGAAGAAGACGTTGCGCTCATGGCCAAACTCAACTTGAATACGTATCGCTTCTCGCTTGCCTGGCCGCGTATCCTGCCTGAAGGCACAGGAAAAGTAAACGAGCGCGGGCTGGATTTTTATGACCGGCTGGTTGATGAGCTGCTCAAACATGGCATCCGTCCCCTGGCGACACTGCATCACTGGGATCTGCCTATGGCCTTGCAGGATCGCGGAGGCTGGCTTGTTCGAGATACCGCCTATGCATTTGCCGACTATGCCGAAGTGGTAGCCCGCCGACTTGGCGACCGCATCGATTGGTGGCTGACACACAACGAACCCTGGTGCATTTCCTACCTGAGCTACGCGATGGGTATTCATGCTCCTGGTTTGCACAATAAGCAATTGGCGGCGAATGTTGGGCATCATGTCCTGCTCTCGCATGGGCTTGCTGTGCCGCGCCTGCGTGCGCACATCTCTCCCCAGGCGCAGGTAGGTATCGCTATCGACTTCTATCCGGTGTACGCTGCGGATGATCGTCCCGAGACGCAGCTTGCCGTTCAACAGGCCGATGCATTTCGCAATCGCTGGTTTGTTGAACCTGTCTTTCGCGGTCACTACCCCGAGAATCTTTTCAGGGATATGGGTGTTGCCCCGCCGATGATGCACGACGATGATATGTCAATCATCTCAACGCCCATTGACTTCCTGGGCGTCAACTATTATTCGCGTATGATTGTTCGCGGGCATACTGAGGATGGAAATGGAACAGAACCTACAGCAGATGCCAATTATGAAATTATCGAGCGCGTTCCCGGCTCATCGTATACTGAAATGGGCTGGGAGGTCTTCCCCGAAGGACTGAGCAATATCTTGACCCGTCTTCATCGTGACTACGCGCCTAAAGCGATGGTGGTCACAGAAAGCGGCGCGGCCTATAGCGACTCCCTGGATGGAAATAATACCATCCATGACCCGCAGCGCATCGACTACCTGCGGTCGCATATTCAAAGGATGGCTGATGTGATACGCAAAGGCCTTCCCATCAAAGGCTACATGGTCTGGTCTTTGCTCGACAACTACGAATGGGCAGAGGGATACCGCAAGCGCTTCGGCCTGGTCTACGTCGATTATGCGACACAGCGACGGATCATTAAAGACAGTGGGCGCTGGTATGCCTCTTTTGTCGCATCGCAGCATTCCTCGCAGTCCTAGCACCTCTTTCCTATGAGGTAGTCTTCTCTAAACAGAACAAAATAGGCTCGTAGCAAAAAATAGCTTCTAGAGTAGAGGTGGAGATAGATGCAGTTTGACAAATAAAAAGGGTCTGGATAGACCCTTTTTATTTGTCAAACTGCATGAAAAGAAACTAAATCACACAGGCCTCATACAAACGCCATTCCGGATTCAGCTCAAACTGGGCCAGTGACTTCTCGCCTGACCGCCCCCGTCGCAAGACGACCCGTGAATGCTTACCGTCAACAAGCACCCAGCAATTGTACTCACCATCATAGCGGCAATCTTGCAGCCAGCTTGTGCCTGCCTCGATTTCCTCTTCAACATGCCCGCCCTTGCCGGATAACTTTACTAACAAAGCTCTGCCGCTCACGGTATCGGCAACCGTAAAGTGTTCCTCGTCCAGCACGCGCACAGCATGGGGATGATCTAAGCCTTCCAGGACAGGGTGCCAAGCGCCGCTCTGGCGATCAATGGCAACAACCATCCCCTGGTGAAAGAGCGTGGCGAGGACGCGGCCATCGGGCAGTTCCGCCGCCGAATTGACGTGCGTGGTCTGCTGAAGCGTGCCGTAGCGGATCGCGCGATGGTCGGCAGATTTATCGATTTCGCGCCGCTTGCCTGTGGGCGTCTCGTTAAAGCCATGATCGGTGGCCCACCAGTTCCAGAGAATTTCTCCATCCCGATTAAATTCGAGCAGGAGATCCAGTCCGGTACTCGCAACAAGATAGCCACTGCGCGTTCTTGAAATGGAATGGAGCGCGTTGAACAACGGGGAGCTAACAACATCCCGGTGGATGGTGCCAAGGTTGGTATCGATCTCGTGAATGCTGCCGAAGGTCGTAATAAACAGCCCGCGCTCGGATTGCGCCATCCCCGCCGCCATCTGGAGTTCAACCGTCGTTTGCGAGCAGCCCATGTCTTCCATCAAACACAGCAGGCCCCCCAGGTCTTCCTGAGGCTTGGCATAGCTTCCCAGGACGGTCAGTGGACATGCTACCTGCTGGCTTGTTTCAGTCCAATGTTTTTTGAGAACCGAATGCTTTGTGGAAATGCAGCTCACAAGCAGTTTCATAGTTTCTGAAATCCTTTCTCTATACGTTCCCAGGTTCGCCGCTAGACATTCATCAACTGCGGTATGAGCGCCTCATACCAGGCCAGCGACTCACTCAGGGCCACCACAGGGCCGATGACAACCAGGGATGGCGATTGGATACGCGCCGTTCTGGCAAGTTGCGCAATATTCTCGAGCGTGCCTGTCACCACACGTTGCTGGGGAAGCGTTCCCTGTTCGATCACTGCTGCCGGAGTAGCAGGATTCAATCCGCCATCGAGCAGGTAGAGTGTGATGCGCGAAAGCGTTTCTTTTCCCATCAGGATTACCAGCGTCCCACCCACTTTCGCCAACGCCTCCCAGTTCACGCTGGTTGAATCGCTCTGCTCATGTCCAGTGACAATCGTGACTGAAGAGGACAGGCCGCGTGAAGTGATGGGAATACCGGCATAGGCAGGCACTGCAATGGCCGAACTGATGCCGGGGACAATCTCGAACGGAATGCCCGCTTGAGCAAGTTCCAGGGCCTCCTCACCTCCACGCCCAAAGACGCAGGGGTCGCCGCCTTTCAGGCGCACCACAAGATTCCCGCGTTTTGCAAACGTGATGAGCAGTGCATTGATCTCTTCCTGTTTCAGGATATGGTGCCCGGACGCTTTGCCAACAAACACACGTTCTGCATAAGCTGGCACCTCATCCAATAGTTCGGCGCTTATCAGGCGATCATAAACCACTACGTCGGCCTGCCGGAGACAGCGCAGCCCCTTGAGGGTAATCAATTCAGGGTCGCCAGGACCCGCGCCAACCAGAAACACCTTGCCCAACTTGCTATGCTCGTTCAGAGGTGGCTTATCTATTGTACTGATGCATTCTCTACCTTTTGTCTGTTCATCTAGAACCAACGCCATGAGCATTCTCCTCTTCCAGGACTGCCAGCAGTTCATGCGACGGAACATCAACACCATAGGCGTAAAGGAGCGTCGAGGTGATACTCGCCGCCTGCCAGCAATTCCCTGCCTCCAGGTTTGCCAGTACGTCAGAGGCAAAGTAGTCCCTGAAAAAGTCATCTCGCTCCTCGTAGGAGACGCCCTTTTTTCGCAGTTCCGCTCTCGCAAGCGCGGCCAGTTCCACATAGCTGCCATAGGCAGGCGAAAACCATTCCTCAAGCCCCTGTCTGACGCGCTTGGCAAGGGCCGGACTCGCCCCTTCAGTGGAAACCGCAATCGTCAATTGCCCGCGCCGCAGAATTGAGGGCACAATGAACGAGCAATATTCCGGCACATCAACGATATTGACCAGTTGCCCTCGCTCCTGCGTTTCTGTCCAGATGGCCTGTATCAACAGGGGATCATGCGTGGACGCCACCACCACAAACGCGCCCTGCAAATCGCCTGGCTCGTAGGTTTTGCGCTTCAATATGAGTGAGCCTTGTTCGGCCCGCGTAAGTAGTTCCGGGCCAAAATCTTCGCTCTGCACAGTCACCTGCGCTCCACAGGCAACGAGCGCTGCCGCCTTCTCTGAAGCTACGCGATCACCGCCGATAACGATGGCAGGCCTGCCTCGCACATTCAGCATAAGTGGATAATAATTTGGCATGCTTCTCTTACCTCACTAGCTCTCAACTTCTACAACCTGCTGTTCTTTTACGCGGGCTTGCAATTGCTCGATACCGACCCGGTGGCAGAAATCGCCGAACGTCTCTTCAGGTAGGCGTTCATCTCGCCAGAGACGCAGCAGTGGACGGATGGTTGCGGCCAGGTCATGCAGGCGCACAAGCGGGGCATAGAGCGTGTTCAGGCGGGTATTGGCCCAGTCGCCGCCTACATAGATGTTATACACATCTTTGGTGCGCCCAACGATACCGATATCTCCCATATAAGGCCTGGCACAGCCATTCGGACAGCCTGTCATACGGATGCTCAGGGGTACGGAAGCAAGTCCCAGGTCAACCAGGTCTGCCTCGACCTCACGCACCACATCTGGCAGCACGCGCTCAGCCTCAGCCAGCGCCAGGCCGCAGGTTGGAAGGGCGGGACAGGCCATCGCAAAACGTGCGGTTCTCGCTGCCTGTGGATCACTGGAAATCCCGTATTCCGCCAGCAGGGCCTCCAATGGAGCGCGTTGTGTTTTATCCAGGTCAGTCAACAGAATATTTTGCTGTCCAGTCAGGCGAATGCTGGGGCGAAATTGTTCGACCACATGGCGCAGGCCGGTCTTGATACGGCGTGTTGGAACATCGTTGATACGCCCATTTTCGACATACAGGCCGAGGAACCAGCGTCCATTGCCCTGCTCGTGCCAGCCCAGGTGATCTTCAACATCATGAAAATGAACCGGGCGCGGGTCTTGCAATGCATAGCCGAGCCGCCGTTCAACTTCGGCGCGGAACCATTCGATACCGCGCTCCTCCACCACGTACTTCATACGGGCGTGCTTGCGATTCTGCCGGTCGCCATAATCGCGCTGGACGGCGACAATCGTTTCCACTACGGGCAGAACCTCTTCGAGGGAGATATCACATAATGGAGTTGCCAGGCGCGGGTAGGTTTCGGTCTTTCCATGCGTCATGCCCATGCCGCCTCCGATGAGAACGGTGAAGCCAGCCAACGTATCGCCCTCATCCAGGAAAGCAACAAGGCCGATGTCCTGCGTGTAGATATCGACGCAGTTATCGCCGGGATAGGCAATACCTATTTTGAATTTACGCGGGAGATAGGTCGGGCCATAGATGGGTTCAGGATTTTCGGGCGTTTCTACCGTGTCTACCTTCTCTCCATCGATCCAGATTTCGTGATATGCTCCACCACGTGGAGCAAGGTGCATGGCAATGCGATGGGCGACCTGTTCTATTTGTGCCTGAGCTGGAGTATTGCGCAGCGCCGGACAGGCCATGACATTACGGTTCACATCGCCACAGGCGGCCAACGTCGAGAGCAAGGCTTTATTGATTTCGCGAATCGTCTCGCGCAGCTCTCCTTTTAGCACGCCATGTAGTTGAAAACCCTGGCGAGTGGTAATACGCAAAGTTCCATTACCGTAGCGGTCAGCCAGTTCATCCTCGACCAGGTACTGTTCGGCAGTCAGCACACCACCGGGAATGCGCGAACGTACCATAAACTGGTATGCCTTCTCACCGCCAGCAGTCCGGCGCACAGCACGCACATCCCTGTCTTCCTGCTGATACACTCCTGAAAACTTGAGGAGCTGAACCTGCGGGTCGGTAAAATGCGTGGTATCCTGCTCCAATTCTTCTGCTAATTGTCCGCGCAGGTACTTGCTTTCGAGCTTAACTCGCTCTACCTTACTTCCTACGCCGGGGCCAAGATGTACGAGATTATTCGTCGTTCTCTCCTCGTCAGACATGCGATACTCCTTCCTGAAAATTGGCACAAAAAAATTCCTCGCCCCTGGCAGGGGCGAGGAATACTAGTAACTTCGCGGTTCCACCCTGATTCATTGACGTCTCACAACGCCAAACTTACTGAGTGTTCTTCACATATCGGAACACTCCAGCCGCTAACGGGGCCAACCGGCGCGGTCTACTCATCCAATGGGATGTTCAACCTGCAACTCCGAGGTGCATCTTCAACGCCGACATGGGCTGGCATCTCAGCAGCGCCAACTCTCTGTAACCAGTCGTATCGTTTACTCGTCCTCTTCTAAGTCTTTATCAGCCTATCTGCTTAGCAATGCGCATACAAAAACCCCTGAGAACCAGGGGTTGCCGCATTGCTATATCCCCTCATTATTAAGGATTCTACCGCTGCTATGGCATCCTTTCAGCTACGCCGCACATGGAAATACCATATTCCAACGATCTGTCACCCTCCACCTCTCTGAGGAGAGCATCAAGCTTCTATTCAATTGTTGGATACTTTTGTCTTGTAAGTAAGTATACTCAGGACGTCTGTCAATGTCAAGAGTAGATGGTGACGGGAATACTGTTCCAGGCAAGCAGGGTGTTATTCGCCTTGCGCTCTGGTTTCCCGCTTATTTCGATGCGTTCCACGCGCTTCGCAAGCGCTGCCAGCATGATTTCACCCTCCACACGGGCAACGGTTTGCCCTACGCAGCGATGAATGCCCATGCCGAAGCCAACGTGACCATTGGCATTGCGACGAATATCAAAGCGGTCGGGGTCTTCCCAGCGCCGGGGGTCGCGGTTGGCCGCGCCGAGAAACAGCAGCACCTTCTCGCCCTCGGGTATGCGCGCACCGGCAATCTCGACATCGCGGGTTGTAGTGCGGAAGAAAGTCTGCACTGGAGACTCCCAGCGTATCGTTTCGTGAACGTACCCCGTTTAGAAAACGGGAGCTTCTACGCCGTTGCTGACGTTGGCCGCGTCCCGACCAAAAGATGTTTGCGTCCCAGGTCTAAGATGACCTTGGCTGATGCTGTGTCCCGATCCAGTTCACACCCACACTCGCAGGAATGCCACCGTTCATCTATGGTCTTTTTGCGAATGTTTCCGCAATTGGGGCAAATCTGAGATGTTTTCGATGGGTCTACAAAGATGACCGTGCGCCCGGCCCATGCTGCCTTGACGCTCACCATCGCTGTAAACATACTCCACCCGGCATCGAGAATACTTTTGTTTAATCCAGCTTTGGCTGCCGCTCCATTGGGAACATACTTCCCATTTTCATCTTGTTTGGGAGCTGGTGCTTTCGTAAGGTTTTTCACCTGCAAGTCTTCAAAGACAATCACCTGATAGCGATTGACGAGCTTCCGTGAGGCTTTGTGCTGAAAGTCCTTGCGTTGATTGGCGATTTGGCGGTGGCATTTGACTACTTGTTGTACTGCTTTCTTGCGCCTATGGCTCCCGCGTCTCTTTCGTGAGAGAGCTTGATGTGCTTTAACGAGCTTCTTTTCGGCTTTGCGCAAATAGTGGGGATGGTCAATGAACTCTCCATTGGAGAGCGCCGCAAAATGAGTCACACCTAAATCAATACCCACATCTTCGTGGCTGGTAGGTAAGGGTTCGGGCTGGTCAATTTCACAGGTAAAGATTGCGTACCAGTGTTCTCCCTCGCGTTTGATGGTCAAAGTTTTGATGGTACCTTCTATATTCCGGTGCAGGTGCAGTTTAACCGTGCCAATCTTCGTGAGTTTCAAGTTGACCCTAACTATGCCTTTTTTGACTGCCGGACGCTCTTGTGCTTCCAGTTTCCAGCCAGCGCCATCGGGATAACAGAACGAGTTATAGCGGTTCTTCCCCTGAAATCTGGGATAGCCGGGCTGCTCACCATTCTGCACACGCCGAAAGAAGCGGTCATAGGCCCGTTTGAGACGTAAGATCACATTTTGCAGCACGTGAGAAGCGATCTCCTGGTACTCTGGCCGTAACTCTTTCACGTCTACCAGTTCGCGCTGCTGCTCGTAGTAGCCAATCGTATGCTCTCTAGTCAGCTGCTTACGAGTTTCCTCGTCATAGTAGCCGGGATGCCGCTTGACTACTAGCTCGTAGGCGTCACGCCGTTCCTGCAACCCGGCATTATAGAGTTCGCGGCACCGATCAAGCACCCATTGCAGCTTGTTGGTTGTAGTTGTATTTGTATAGATACGATACTTGTAGGCTTTGATGCTCATGAAACACGCTTTTTTGAGAGAGGGACGGAAACATTTCCCGTCCCTTGTTGCTCTAGACAGTTACTGTTCTACAAAGACGCTCTTGAGACTCTTTTTTTAGCCCATTGAAACCGGAAGTGCCTGCTTGCTTGTCTGGAACTTACTTGCAAAGCCAAGCAAGTAGTCAAATAGTTCTTGAGCTTCTTCGCGTGAGACAGTCATACGCTGATTGCCGGACATAACTACAATCTCTCCCATCGGAGTAACAAATAAGACGAGCTTCCCAACATATGAAACCGTTCCCCGCCGTGCATGGTTTATGTTCAGCATTGTTTTTCCTCACTTCCTTGCGTGGTTGACAACCTTCAACGATGCTGGTTGGTTAGTCTAAAGCTATCTCCTCTCCTGTTCAGGATTTAACTGTACACCTTACGATACCAGTATTTAAATACTAACATCCTAATGTTGGCCTTGTCAAGTGTCCAGTCTTATCCATTGCGTTAAACGTGTCCGTTCTGCTACAATGCAGGCACCATGAGAGGGAGTAGCAGGTATGATAAGGTTACGCGTGAAGGAAGTCGCCGAAAAACAAGGATTAAACAAGTCCAGACTGTCCAGACGTGCTGATGTTGACCTAAAAACTGTACAACGTATTTGGGACGACCCCACAAAAGAAATAAGCACAGCCACATTGGATAAGCTAGCTAAGGCTTTAGGAGTGCAAGCAAGCGACCTCATAGAGACAATACCGGATGATTAGAGCGTGTGCCTTCGGCTGTTTCCTGCCGAATACTGTATTTCGTTCTGAGAAAGTCAAGAAGGGGATTATTTTGTCTGTAACCGCATAAATAGCAGCAGCGAGGCCGTTGACCGTCGTATCGATACCGGCGCTGAGCAGCGAGCGCACAAGTAGCGGTGCCCATTCCTGGGGAACTTTGCCCTTATCAACCGTCTCCCAGATCTGCGCGCCAAAACTACCAGGACGCAGAGACTCTCGCTGGCAGCTTGCGGTAATCCACTGCTGAACAGGCTGAGCCTTCGCCATCGCCTGCGCCAGTAACTCATTGCGCGGACCAAAGGCATTGAAAACCATGTTGGCATACGGCAGCAGGTTTTCGCGGCCCTCCTCAGGTACGCCGACGGCATCTGCAAACACCTTTAGCGGATACACTTCCGCCAGTTGCGCCACCGCATTGAAACTGCCCAGCTCAATAAGGCGTTCCACGAGTGCATTGGCCTCGCGCTCAAACTCGGGTTGCAGCTTCCTCAGTGCAGGGGGAGCCAGGATAGGCCCTACGACCTCACGCGCGCGTGTATGTGCTGGTGGGTCTGCTTCCAATAGCAGGCTCGGCACGCGCCAGGGCTTTTCCTTACGGAAATTACTCAAGCCCGCCCCAGATGCCGACGAATAGGTTTCCCAGTCCTTGAGCGCGGCATTCACCTCTTCGTAACGCGCCATTGCCCAGATACGATAGCGGTCCAGATACACCACCGGGCCAGCTTCTCGCAGGTGCTCATGCAAAGAACGGGGGTTGACCAGATTCTCGAGCGAGAACGGGTCAGCAGAGATTACTGGAATACCTTCGGGTACAATGGCAGCTTCGGTCATGATCGCTCCTGTAGGACCGCCTGTCCCGTTTTTCCTGCTTCGCTACAGGAAAAGTATGATGCAAAGAAATACAGAGACAACTGTCTATGGTTGTGAATGTATCACTTAAAAGGACGCGAATCAAGGGTTGAGGTTTGAGATTTACAGGTCAAGCTTCAAAATTACTATTCAGCTTGCGTTTCTCTTGTGTTTACGCTAAACTTGCCTTGACATAAAGAGATATAAGTGGCCAGTCGTTTTTACTCGAATAGCCAGATTCGAGCAACTGGCTGCGCTTGATCGTTGTATTCGTATTGGGTTTCCTAGAGAGTTTTCTTGATGTCAATGAATCATAAACAGCCTTTCTTACAGGAGAGCGTGTTCCCCATTGATGCGCCGCAGACAGCGCAAAAAAATATGCTACAACGCCTGGTGGATGCCTGGCTCAAGTTGAGCGGACCGGATGTAAGTAGATTTAGCGCAAGTATAGAGGGACAGGAACAACGGCGTCGCTCGCGCCTGCTCAGTGCGCTCTTTTCCCTTATCATCGTAGTGCTGCTTCTGGCGGCCCCTACAGCGATTCCCGTACCGAGCTACTGGATTCCGATTGCCTGTTTCATCGTGCTGAGCCTTACTGCGCTCCTGTTTAATCGCATGGCCCAGGTTACATTGAGCGGCATCCTCTATATTCTCGCCATTGACGTGACGCTGGCCGTCTTAATGATTACACTACCAACCGGCATACGAAACAGCAATATACCGGACTTCGACTTATTTATCATTCCTACCCTGGTTGGCAGTGTTGTCCTTCCCCGGCGGGTCATTCCTTTTCTAGCGCTGCTTCATATCGGTCTTATAATCGCGCTCTTTACGCTGTTACCCCATGATCCACTGTTACAGAAGGAAATCCAGATTAATCAAAAAGGGGTAGCTTACAGCGAACTGAGCGATGCCTTCATCATCCAAATTGTAAGCGCGGCAATTGCCTGGCTGGCTGCCTGGAGCGTCGATAGGGCGCTGACACGAGCCAGCCGCGCTGAGGAACTGGTCGAGGCGAACAGGCGTATTCACGAACAGACACAACTGATTGTCGAACAAAAGAAAAGACTGGATTACGGCGTCGATGTTTTAAAAGATGCCTTTGCCCGTTTTGCTAATGGAGACTATCGAGCGCGGGTAAAACTACAAGATAACGAGCTATCCTCGCTGGCTATAAGCTTCAACCTGATGGTAGAGCGGCTCAATCGCATCACGCAGATTGCGCAAGAACACAGCCGCTTAGAACATGCCTTACAACAACTCTACGAGCTACAGAGCGCCATCTTTGATAGAGGCTCGTTCAAGCCCCTCGCGCCAACCGGCACGCTGGTGGATTACATCTATCCTACATTCCAACGATATTACCAGCTTAATCAGGCTATGGCCCAGTCCAATGCTTTCTTAGAGGGAGCTGCGAAAGACCTTACACAACAGAGAACCATGCTCCTGCACCTGGAATCCGTTCTATCTCAATTGGGAAACACCCTGCAATATCATCTTCGTACTTCACAAACACAGCCATCAACGCAGGCTCCGTATCTTGAAGAGGCACAACAATTGTGTATTCACATTCATGAGCGGTGCCAGAAGAGCTTACAGGAAATAAAGCAGCTTGACCAGTTGCTTAAAAAGTATACGGTCGGTCAGGTTGTGCGCGAATAACGCCAAAAACAGTGCGCCAGGGGCTTCTCTAGCGAGAGAGCAACGCCTTCTGGCACACTTGAACGCCTTCCTGGAAGCTAGCCGCGATGGGGAAGCTGCTGCAATGACCAGCGATTGCCATCTGGATCGCTGAAGTAGACAAAATGCCCCCAGTCCTGCACATCGACCTCGCTGACCTCAGCACCACGCCCGAGCAGTTCCTCGCGGACGGATCTTACATCCGTGACCACCATCTGCAGCCCTTCGATTGAGCCAGGCTTCATAGTGGTGAGACCAACTCCAATCGCAATAGAACAGGCTGATCCAGGAGGAGTCAACTGGACAAAGCGCAGGTCTTCGCGCACCTGCACATCATAATCGGCATGAAAGCCAATCTTATCAGTATAGAAAGCCTTTGCGCGGTCAACGTCGGAAACAGGGACAATAACCAGTTCGAGTTTCATTGTAGCCATCGTTGCTTTTCCCTTTCTGTATGCTTAACTGTATTTCTGTTTCAAGTTTAGACTCTAAAGAGGACAGAATCCGCCATCGTTAAAGGGAATTCTCAAAAAAGAGGAAACCTAACAAAAGCAACTACTATAGAATAATCTTCCTACCACTTTGAGCAAGAAGATATGCCTAATGAGGGGAAGAGATGCTTTCATCCACACCGCGTCGATCAAGCAGAAGATAGGTCATGAGGGCAGAGACATCCAGGATTGCAATCACCAGCGCCATAGGAAGGGCTGTTTCTGTGCCTGCGATGCCGACCAACGGCGCAACGGCAGCGCCAACTGAAAATTGCAGCACGCCAAGCAGGGCCGATGCGCTTCCGGCAATATGTGGATAGTCCGCCAGGGCCAGAGCGGTCGCATTAGGACTGATGATGCCCATGCTGGCGACCACGACGAACAGCGAGGGCAAAATGCCGATCAGCCCCACATGCATGATTACTACCAGCAGCAAGGCCGTTCCGCCGATTGCGACCGCGATCAGTCCTCCGGCCAGCAATTTCTTTGACGAAACACGTCCTACCAGTCGCCCGCTGATTTGCCCAGCAGTACCGATTCCAAGCGCGTTGATGCCGAAAATAAGGCTGAACATCTGCGGTGAGAGTCCGTAAATGTCCTGGATCACAAAGGGCGAACCCGAAATATAGGCGAACATGGCCGCGAATGCCAGACCACAGGAAAGCGCGTACCCGACAAACAGACGATCCAGAAGCAGGCGGCGAAAGGTGGCGAGGGTATAGTGCAGCTTTCCACTCTGCCGCCGTTCCACCGGCAACGTCTCGCGCAGGCCGGTAATCACTGCCAGCAGCATCAAAGTGACCAGTACTGCCAGCACGACGAAGACGCCTCGCCATGAGGTGAAGCGCAGCAAAAGACCACCAACCAAAGGGGCCGCGATGGGCGCGATTCCGCTGACCAGCATGAGTATCGAAAAAAAGCGAGCAACATCGACACCGCTAAACATATCCCGGACAATGGCTCGCGCAATGACAATGCCTGCCGCGCCTGCCATGCCCTGCACCAATCGCAACGCAATAAGTATATAAACAGATGGCGCAACAACACAGAGAAGTGAGGCCACAGTGTATGCGATCAAGCCAATCAAGAGAGGCCTGCGACGTCCCAATGTATCGCTCAGTGGCCCGGCAATTACCTGTCCAAAGGCCAGTCCAAGCAGGCAGGCGCTCAGAGTGAGTTGAGCAGCCGAGGCACTCGCGTTGAGATCACGGCTGAGCGCGGGAAGCGAGGGCAGGTACATATCTATCGAGAGAGGGCCAAATGCTGACAACGAACCTAAAATCAACACAAGCTGAACACGCCGCCATCCCTTTAAGGCAGAAGTCTGTTGTCTTGTCTCATCGTCAGTTGCTACAACCTGGGAACTGTTATCCATGTCTCTTCCTTGCCAGAATGCCCTTTCGCATAAACCGCCCCATTGCCCTACGAAAGAATCAGCCTTTCGTACCATGCAGCGCGCTCCGCAGTTCTTCAGGTAAAGGGCGAGCGCGCTCGGTCTGCGGGTCCATTGCCACAATGATCATTCGCCCTTCCGCAACAATGGCTCCTTCAGGAGATGCGCCTTGTAAAGCACGCGCCGTAAAACCGACCGTCCAGGAACTGCGTCCTACCTGCAGGACACGCGCCTCAACATCGATCAGGTCATCATAGTGAATCGCGCCACGAAAATCACAGGAAACATGTACTCGCGGAAAAACCACATCCGGGAAGGAAGTTGTGTATGGAAAATCAAGCTCGCGCATCAATTGATGTTCCGCCACCTCCATATAACGCAGCATGGCGGTAAAATGAATACGCCTGGTGCTATCCACATCGGCAAACGGTACGCGAATCTCTACTTGCGCCTTCGGCATAGCTTGCTCTTTTGCCTCCATCTCCAACAACGTATGCTCATGCGCCACTCTTAATGGCATGAGTCCGATAACACAACTCTATCACGCTTCAGAGCTATGGCGCAAGGTAAGTACAGGCGTTACACTCTGTCATACTCCAGTGCCTTTTGGGGCCAGGGCGACCGCCAGGGTCGCCCCTACAATTTCCCGCTCTTGCACGCTTCCTTTCTTAGCTTGATGGATATTGGGCGACCCTGGCGGTCGCCCTGGCTCCCAATAGTTAGTGGAACCCTTTAGTTGCCAATGAATGACATGCATATCCTCTAATGGTTTCATTCCTAACTCTTGTGGCTAAGCAATAGGGGAACTATCGAAGTGATAAACATCGATAACACGCGGATCGTTTCTATTGAATGGGCTTGCCTGTATGGACAACGCCCACGACCTGCAGGCTGCAATGCACGGTCAGGCGCGCATGGCTCTCTCGTGCGTCTTCCCATCCGGAGCAATTCGCGGCCTGCTCTACGTGGAGTGGGATGAGGCCACTACTCCTGGCCTCGATGCCTCTAGCTATGCGATCAGCGAGGGTAAGGTCTTTGATCCCAACGAACCTGGCTTTGGGCTGGCTCTGGAAGAAGGGATGTTTCAACAGGCCGATAGAGAAGGCGGCTATGCCCTCTCTATCGGCTTACACAGGTAAGTTTTTCGCCACAGCGACAGGCCTACATAGCAGGCAATGGTACGCCCATTTGAGCCAGGACGCCGGGAACGCCCCCACCGGGAACGTTGTCGGAGGAGAGGCTGGTGATTTTGTTGCCGGAGAGAGTGTATTCGACATGTTCCACTGGCAGGGAGATGCGCTTGCCCGTAGGCGGAATTGGCGGCATTCCCTACTCTCGATGTATAGATGTACATTTCTGCTCTTCTCACTCCATCGTAACAAAAAGAGCATTAATTGCCCTTTTTGCCAGTGCCAGAGTGCTAGAGAAATATGCTACTTCTTATCTGTCTTGGTAGCGGTCAGGGTTAGTGGCACGATCTTGGACAAACTTCTCATAATCCACTCGCTTGACTCGATAGTTCGTACCAAATCGAAACGCCGGAAGCTGCTTTTTGCGGATATATTCTCGAATTGTGTCGGGGTGAAGCTTAAGTTCTTGGGCGATTTCTTCAACCGTCAGCCATTCGTTCGTCGTCATGGCATATCCTCACAAACTATTTAGGATTGAGCCAATTATACATAAATCCGCTTGTAGAGTCAAAGGTTTGAAAATTGGCGCGTAAAGTCTTGACTTTTGCCAAAATCCGCGTATACTTCCATTTAAGAAAGATTTTTGCCATAAAACTTTTATAACCGAAAGGAGGCAGAAAAAGTTGACTCTGCCGTGTGGAAGACGGCAGAGTCTAAACAGTGAGAACAGCCAACCCCTTTGAAAAGTTCGTTCTGTTCTCTGTGCCTATTGAGCGCACAGAAGAGCATCAGTGTCAAGAAAGGAAGCGGCACGATGCCTGAAAAAGTCCAATGGGGAACTATTGCCCTCGTTCTCGACAACGAGGCTTTTCGGAAAGGATTTCTGGCTGCCAGAGAGTGGTATTTCGCCGACATTTACGGAGAAAATGGACGCAATCCAGAAGAACCACAACACGCGGTAGAGTTGAACGTCGAAGAAGTGCTTCGCCTGGTTATCATGCCAGACGAACACGGACGCTATCACTTCGACGAGATGGGAACGGAGCATCTTCCTGAATACTTGGGTTATCTCGTCGGTTACGTGGCTGGCCCACTTGCCCCCGATGAAGCAGCGCGTTACCGGAAAGCGCAAGCCCAACCAGAAGAGCTTCGTAGAACGGTCCCAGCGTAAGATACCCAGGGATGGGAGACGGTCTCCCATCCCTTTCTCAGGAAGGAACAACATGCAACAGATCATCACCGCGGAACTCAAGCTCATCCCCACAAAAGAGCAGTTTGAGGCATTACGCCAGACCCAACTGGCCTACCGGGATGCCCTCAATGCGGTGAGTCGTTATGCCTTCTCTTGTGACAAAACCAGCAATGTCACCCGACTGCATAAAGGCATGTATACCGAGTTGCGCGCTCGCTATCATCTGCCCTCGCAACTGGCCTGTAGCGTCGAGCGGCAGGTGGCGGCAACCTACAAAGGACTCTGGACGAAGCTCTTAAAGAATGCAGCGCATCGCCGGGCCAAGATCACAAAAAAACGCTTCAAGGGCCTGGATCAGCCACCGCACTACAGTTCCCCCACTGTGCAGTACACCTATAAACGGGATTACACCTTTCAGAAAGATCAGCAGGTCAGCATTGGCACCCTGAACGGGCGCATCAGTGTACCCTACCAGGGCTACGACAAGCATACGGCCTTCATTCAACACGAGGCCTGCATTGGGGATGCCAAATTGTGGTATGATCGGCCAAAGAAACGGTTCTATTTGCTGGTCTCCTTGACCATCGATCTTCCAGACCCAACGCCTGCGCAACTGAGCGAAGTCGTCGGGGTCGATGTGGGTATCCGCTATCTCGCCGTCACCTCGACCTCGACAGGCAGGGTCAGCTTTCACTCAGGGAAACGAATTCGACACCAGGCCAACCATTACGCCCGCTTACGCAAACGCTTGCAGAAAAAAGGCACTCGTGGCGCGAAACGTCGCTTGCGGCGCATCGAACAACGAGAGAGACGGTTGAAACTGCAAGCCAACCATTGCATCGCCAAACAGATCATCACAGCACACCCACACGCGCTTCTCGGGCTGGAGAACCTCACTGATATCAGGGAACGTACAAAGCGCAAGAAACGCAAGCGCAAGAAGAACGGCAAAGGAACGGAACCGGTCTCGCCAAAGGCACGCAAAGCCAATCGGGTCTACTCCCAATGGTCCTTTGCCGAATTGCAAGCGCTTCTCAGCTATAAGGCCGCGCTGGCGGGATCACTGGCCATCAGGGTGGATGCAGATTACACCTCGAAAACCTGTCCCGCATGTGGGCATATTGCCGATGCGAACCGCCCTCGCAAGGGATTGCTCTTTGTCTGCCAGCACTGTCATTACACGCTGCACGCTGATCTGATTGGCGCGAGAAATGTGATCTTGAGAACGCTCCTGGTCCGGCAGGACTGGATCAGGACGGTGCGCTTGTCAATCGTCCCTGATGCCTCGGACAAGGAAGCCAAAGCGGAGCGCCTGCGAAGGTACTCCGAGTTGCGGTGGAGTCCAGAGGTAATAAAAAGCCTTCGGTCTCAGACCGGAGGTCGTTGATTTTTGCCAACAGGCTGAGGAACTGGGCCAGCGAATACAAAGTCATCGGACAGATAGGAGGCGGCTTTGTCAAAGTCCTGTGCCTCTAAAGCATCAGCAAAGGCGTGAACGGTTTCGAGTTTAGTCATTGTACTTCTGCCTTTCAAAACGTATTTAAACGTATTGATTGCTGCACTGCTCATGCAGCACACCGCACTCGCTAAAGAGTGTGTGGCCCCAGCCGGGCAAGGAACCGCTCATAGATGTTGACCGCGCTGTTCTCGTCACGGTCCATCACCAAGCCGCAGTTCTCACAGCGATACGTGCGCACCCACAACGGCATGTCTTGTTTGCGCTTGCACACATGACAGGTTTTGGTGGTATCGCGTTCACTGATAATATGCAGTTCTTTCCCAACATGCAGACACTTGTAGGTGAGCATCTGCACAAAGCTGTAGAGACCCCAATCATTATACACCAGACGATTACGGATCTGTCGCTTCCGTTTTTCTTTGGGAGTCTCCTCCTCTTGTTTCTTCGTGACCATCTGCCGTTGGGAGAGATCGCCCAGCACCACAGCCCTTTCAGCCAGTCGGTGTGCGATGAGATGGGAGGCTTTATGCAGACAGTCCCGTTGTTTGCGCCGCTTGCGTTCCGACACTCGTTTGTACACTTTGGAGAGACGAATGTAGCGGCGCGATTTCTTCTTGCACTTGTCGCGTTTAGAGCGAAGCTTGTCGAGTTGCTTGTTATACCAGCGGTAGCCCTTGAAGCCGCCAATGTGGTAGAAACGGCCCTCGTCGGTGTAACCGGTTGCCAGCGTCTTGATGCCAAGGTCAAAAGCTACGATACCATCATCGCGCAAGGGACGGGGCTGGCGTTTCTTCCGTCTCTTGTGCGTCTTGCCCGGAAGGTCTTCCTGTTGAGCGGCATCCTCGTATACGAACGAGCAATAGTAGTTGCCGCGCGCGTCCCTGGATACCGCCACTTCCTGAAAGTGGGCAGGCGGCTCTTCCGTCAAATGCGCGACGATATTCTCGTAGCGTTTCGGCCCATATCTGCCGCCGCCGCCTGTCGGCAGGATGATAGTATTCCCCTGCACTTCCAGATACATCGCCGGATAGCACAGGGTAAAGAACTGATGGCGCGGTTTGACGCGAGGGAAGCCGGGCTTCTCGCCTGCTTTCACCCGCCGAAAAAAAGCTTGCATGGCTCCGTCCAGTCGGTAGTAGACCTCGGCCAGGAGCTTGCCATACACATAGCGTAGCTCTGGGTCATATTGCTTGCTCTCTTGGAGGGTCTTCTTGACCTGATTGACGTTCCAGCGTTCCCCGTTCTTCAGGCGCATGACCAACCAGTTGTACAGTCCCCGACACTTGGCCTGCATGAATTCTAGTGCCTCGGCGTCTCGTGGACTGACTTCAATTTTGATCTTTCTACACAGCAACATGGGATGATCTCCTGTGGCTGGCAGGAGAGGCAGAGTCAGCACCAGTATCTGCCCTGCCTCTCCCCATAGTGCTAGCTCACCTCCGGTACCAGGTCAGGCACAAGGTCGGTATAGCGTGGCTGGCGTCTCTCTTGCTCGTACTCTGCCAGCACTCGACGGTCTTCTGCTTCCCACCGGGCGTATTCCTCACTGGTAGCAGGGAACAGTTGACCGCTCAACTCTCCCAGGATACAGCCATAAGCGTAGTACCATGTGCTTTCCCCTTGATGGAAGCCGAGCGATTCGCGTTCTAGCTCTTGTAACCGCTCAATCAGGCTGGCATCGGTATACGTTCGGTTGTCGGGTTGCTCAACGAGTGCATCGATAAAGTACCAGTGTCGCCCGACATCATAACCCCATTTGGCATCGGCATCCACGAAGCAGGCAAGGGCGGTGATACCCTGTCGGACGTGTCCAGTTTGTGCCGACAGGATAGCCCCATGCATTCTACCGAGATGAAACCCGATGTAGGGCAACCAGTAAGCGTACTGGCCGTCTACATCGGTTTCATTGAGGATAGCGCGGATATTTTCGAGCATATAGCGGTCGCTCAGGGGGTTCGCGCAGCGAACTGTGAAGAGCGACCAGTACACACCGTCACGGTAGAGCTTTTCAAAGGGGGGATGTTGGATGTCGAGCAGCGGGATTATCTGGATGTGTGAGGTAATGCGTAGGGGTGTGGTCATGTCGCTTTCTCTCCTTGTGGCTATGCCTCTACCGGAACAGAGGCCGGTAAGGAAATGCTGGTAAAGAAGTACTCAGGATTGTTTTCACACATCGCCGCCAGCCAGCCACACACGAATCCAGCATTCCAGTGAACACTAGCGCGTGTGTCATGCAGGTTATCAAGCATGAAGCGGCTGATTGCCTCACTCTTCAAAGGGTGCGGGAGTTGGTGATTCTTGTCGTAGTAGTAGAGACTACCGTTACAATAGCCGGAAGCAAAGTCGTTTTCCGCATCAATGGTGTTGTTTCCTACAGTAAGCGTCTCTCGTTCTGCCATTGCTCTAGCCTTTCTTGCTTGACGCTCTCTCTTGTCCATGCCATACTGCTACTGAGAACAATGCTACACTAACAACGGTGGTAAGCGTTCTCGCTCGCTAGCCTGTTGCCTACTCCGCGACGGGCTAGTACGGTATCACCTCCTGTCTGTATCTGCTCTAAGTACCTCTCTTCCAAGCATAAAACAACTAGCGGTAAAAGTCAAGGTTTTTACCGCTAGTTGTTTTATGCTACTTATTTGAACCGGTTAGTAGTCAGTTCACATGATCGGCTCTGAGATCGGTTCCTCCCCAGGTTTGTAATCGTAGGTTTTCACAAAATAGGCTCCGATAAAAACAACTTGGGAGACCCATAACACGCTATTATCGTCGGCATAATTGATGCGGGTCAGTTGGAGTACTGGCGTCCCCTTGGCTGCGTTCAAAATGCTCATTTCTTCTTTGGTGGTGATCGCACGGGCGATGAGTTCTTCATGCATTCTGGCGAGCGGCCTTTGTCCCTTGATCACATCACGTACATTGAAAGCCTTATCTTGTCGGATCTGACGAAGCGATTCCTCATCCACGAGCGATGCGAGATAATATTTTTTGGAGTAGCGATACGGAACACCATTCACAATCTCCCGCCGCCCTCGCTCGACAACCGGTGTCCCGACAGGCATATTAAACGCCTTGGCTAATTCCGGCGTCATGGGGATCACCCCAGGCGTTCCCAGGTGCTCGACCACTACGTCGATTCCTTGCGCCTTCATATAATCACGGAAGGTCTCATCGGTGGTGATACGCTCTCTCGGCACATTCACTCGTACCGTGCGTCCACTTTGAGAGACCAGTCCCTCACTTTGCAGGAGAGCAATCACCTTTGCAATGGTATCAGGCGTCGTATGAAATTGTTCTGCCAACGCCCGCCTCGTTGGTAACACATTGTAGGGCTTAAAGGCTCCTGCCAGTATCTGCTCTCGAATGGTGTTGCTAATCGTCTCTACCTGATTGGACTTCGCCATCGCTGCTACGATCCTTCCTTTTACGCCTAGTACTAGCGTTTATTCGCTAGTGTGCAACCAGTATAGCATAAGCAACGAGGAATCAACAACCAAGCGCTTTCATTAAGGACAATGAGCCTGATCCCAATTAACCTTCCTGAAGGGGTGAGAGCGGATCGTGTACCCTTTAAGATCGATTTGCGGTAGAGTAACCAGTCTGCCATTGTGCGACGGTTGCGAGTCGTCCAGGGAAATGCATATGTTTAAACACATTTTTGAAAACAGTCGCGTTCCTCCTTCTGAAAAATGCCGGTATTGATTGTACTGGAAAGAGTATGGGAATGGGGATGAATTAGATCAGTTTACCTGGTAGGCGTATTATGACAAATGAGACGAATCATTTTGGGGCATGACAACCCTGACAACCAGAGGAAGTTGCGAGGTTCTTTTCGACGCTCACGGTTCCCTGGTGGATTGCCAGTGGATGGGCTATCGATCTCTTCCGCGGAGAAAAAACATGAGAGCATGAGGATATTGATGTCGTCTTTCTGCGCCGGAATCAGCGCGAGATTCGCGCCCATTTGCAGGGCTGGGATGTTCAAGAAGCTCATCCAGAGCTGTTACCTGATTCCTGGCCATTCCAGGAATGGAAACAGGACGCACCTCTCCCAGCTTCAGTCCACGATATCTGGTGCCGTCCATACGAAAGCGATTCCTGGACTCTCCAATTGATGGTCACAAATACCTTCCTTGACGAATGGATCTTTCGCCGGGCTCCACAAATTCGTGGTTCTTTATCTACTTTGAGACGAGTGAACAAGGATGGCATTCCCTACCTTGCTCCAGAAATTCAATTGCTCTACAAAGCCAAAGGGCTGCGTCCCAAAGATAAGGCGGATTTCGCCAGCACACTCCCAGTTCTTGATGAGAAGAGTCGCCAATGGCTGGCTCAGTCCCTTGCTCTTGTCCATCCTGGGCATGTATGGCTGGCGAAACTCACGTAAATCTCACCGTGAGCCTTCATCGGATGAAATAATGGCCGATTCTTGCCCCATGTCATCCTGAGCGCAGCGAAGAATCTCCTGGCCGGGCTTACGATTCGGCTGGGCAACGGAGATCCTTCGCTGCGCTCAGGATGACAGACGTAGATAGATCACCTTTCTCAAAAATCATGATAAAAAGCAGCAAGTTTTCGCTGCAAACATCCTTTACGCGAAAACCTGCTGGCTTTTCAAGTGTAATGCTTAACGCCCACCCATTGTAAGAGCCATGATGGCGTTCTGGACGTGCATACGGTTCTCGGCCTGGTCGTAGACGACTGATTGGGGGCCATCGATTACGGCATCAGTCACTTCGACGCCGCGATCGGCGGGTAGGCAGTGCATGTAGATGGCGTCCTCTTTGGCGAGGGACATGCGGCGCTCGTCACAGATCCAGCTTTCGTAGCGGCGAATGGTTTCCGTCAGTTGTGACGGGTCTTTGACGGCAACCAGTGGCCCCCAACTCTTAGGATAGACTACATCGGCTCCCGCGAAGGCTTCGTCCATGTCGTGCAGAATTTTGAAGCTGCCGCCAGTTTTGCGGGCGTTTTCGGTCGCGTTATCTAGAATTTCAGGCATTAGTTCAAACTCGGGTGGATGCGCCAGGACGACATCCGCGCCGAACTGGGTGAAAAGTTCGATGACGGATTGAGGCAGCGAAAGCGGTTTGGTGTAGGATTTAGCGTAGGCCCAGGACATGACCACTTTCTTTCCGCGCAGGTCGCCTTTCTTTTCCACAACGGTCATGAGGTCGGCCATAGCCTGGCAGGGATGGTAGATATCACACTGCATATTGATAACGGGAACGCGGGCATATTCGGCGACTTCGCGGATATATTTGTTGCCATCTCCCCAATCACAGTGGCGGATGGCGATGCCGTGTCCATAGGACGAGAGGATGCGCCCGATCTCTTTGGGTGTGTCGCCGTGCGAGATCTGCATTTTATCCGGTTCGAGGAAGATGGCGTGACCACCCAGGCGGGTCATGCCAGCCTCGAAGGAGTTGCGCGTGCGGGTTGAAGAGAAAAAGAAGAGCATGAAGAGCGTTTTGTCTTCGAGCAGGCGCGTGGGAAGGTCGAGGCCCCACTTCATTTTGAGGTCGAAGGCGAGTTGCAGGACAGTTTCAAGCTCCTCTTTTGTCCATTCCTGCGTGCCGATAAAGTCTCTCCCACGTAGATTTGTTTTCATTGTGGTTCCTTTCTATTCGTCTGGAAGAATCCAGGTGCCGGTTTGACCTGCCAGAGCTCCAGCGATGGTCTCTGGCATGGTGATGAGGGCCGCTTTGCCGCCTCGTTCGAGATAGTTGATGACGGCCTGGATTTTTGGTTCCATGCTGCCTTTGGCAAAGTGGCCCTCTTGATAGTATTGTCTGGCCTCGCTGAGCGTGATGCGGTCAAGGTCACACTGGTCGGGTTTGTGGAAGTTAAGTGCAACCTTTTCGACGGCGGTTGAGATCAACAAGAGGTCAGCATTCAATTCCGTGGCAAGCAGGCTGGAGGCGAGGTCTTTGTCGATGACGGCCTCAACACCGTGAAGATTGCTGGAATCGTCCTGCACGACGGGGATGCCGCCGCCACCAACGGCTACGACGATGAAGCCGTTTTGTATCAGGGTCTCTACCGCAGGGCGTTCAATGATCTCTTTGGGTAGAGGCGAGGGAACGACGCGCCGCCAGCCACGCCCGGCGTCTTCTACCATTGCCCAGCCCTCTTTTTCCATGTGGGTACGGGCTTCCTCCTCTTTATAGAAGGAGCCAATGGGCTTGCTGGGATTGTGCATAGCCGGGTCGTTGCGGTCTACAAGGGTCTGCGTTACGACCGTGACACATTGTCGCGAAATATTGCGGCGTTGGAATTCGTTATGCAGGGCTTGCTGAATCATGTAGCCGATTGCGCCCTGGGTATCCGCTCCACAGGAATCCAGAGGTACGGAATGCAGGACGCCACGCGAGAGTTCGGAGCGCAGGAGGATAAAGCCAACCTGTGGGCCGTTGCCATGCGTGACGACGACGTTCCAGCCCTGCTCGATCATTTCAGCTATATGAATGGCAGTTTCACGGACAGCATTGAACTGGTCGGGTACGGTTTTATGTGCCTCGTCTTTGATTAAAGAGTTGCCGCCAATGGCAACTACGGCTAATTTACTCATCTGGCCTCCAGAATTAAGGGCAGGAGCGCATAGAAATCAGCACACTGGACAACCTCTTCGGCGGGAACCTGGTCGAGGGCAGTGTGCGCCCAGTGTTCTTCACCGGGGCCGAAGCCGATGGAGGGGATGCCTGCTTTGCCCATCCAGTAGGTGGCGTTGGTGGAGAAAACCCACTTGCCAGTTTTGGCAGAGCGACCGTAGCAGGCTTCAAAGGTGGTTTTGCCTGCCTGCACGTAGGGATGATCTTCGGCCAGCGACCATGCTGGGAAGACCTTTTCTACGGGGAAGACAAAGCCGGTGTAACTGGGAACTTCGTACATGGGGATGACGATTTCCGCCTGCTCGGCCTTGGGTAGAGCGCACAGTTCGTTCAGCACGACTTCGCGGGTCTCGGCTGGATGCATGCGACGGTCGAGATAGATGGTGCATTCGTCGGGTACGGCGTTGAGCGAGACGCTATGTGTGCTGACGCTGGTAACGGTGATAGAGCCAGGACCCAGGAAAGGATCGGGGCGCGATTTGAGTTCTTCGTGCAGGCGTTCGATACCCTGGATGAAAGGGATGGCTTTATACATGGCGTTGTCGCCACGTTCGGGGGCACTGGCGTGGCAACTGCGACCTTTGAAGGTAACGCTGATCTCGGTGCGCCCGCGATGGCCGCGATAAATTTCCATGTTGGTCGATTCGCCAACGACCACGTAGTCAGGGCGAATGCCTTCGTGTTCGACAAGGGCGTTGCCGGAGATGCCGTCACACCACTCTTCCATATTGCCGAAATAATAGAGCGTCCAGTCTTTCGCCAGGCCAAGCTTTTTGAGCGTGGCAAGGGCGTAGATCATGGGCGGAGTGGAACATTTTTCGTCGCCCGCGCCGAGGCCGTAAATAATGCCGTTCTCGTACTTGCCCTGGAAGGGGTCCCATTGCCATTGCGAAGGATCGGCGACACCGACGGTATCGATATGGCTGTCATAGAGCAGGGTGCGCGGGCCGTTGCCGATGCGACCCAGAATGTTGCCCATTGTGTCGCGGCGCACCTCGTCGAAGCCAAGATCAGCCATGCGCGCGCCAACGGCATCTCCTACGGGGCCAATCTGGCTGTCGTAGCTGGGAATGGCGATGAGTTCGCGCAAGAACTGGATCATGGTGTCATGATGCTGCGCCAGTTCTTCGTGAATGGCGGCTTGCGCTTCACGGATGTTCATTTGTTTTCTCCTCTCCCATTTTGGTTTTTATATATAGATGAGATATTTAATTGGTTTTTGACCCGGTGCAACAACCCGGACGGCCCCCAACACCACCCCGGACAGGCACCAGGCCCCCACATCCCCACCACACCACCTCCTGTCCCTACAGAAACGGGGTGTTCACGTAGTGAACCCTGGTTGTGTTTAGGATGCCGCGTAGGAGGGCTTCCAGGCGGTAGTAATTGCGCATGGAGACGACGTGGTCGGGCGTGTGCGTGAATGGTTCGCGGGCCGGGTCGAGTTGGGCCAGCGCGGGTTCTAAGGCTTTCCATTCAAGCAGTTTGCCGCTGGATGGTTGTAGGGTGAGTTCGACTGTGCCGTCGCTGTAGATGGCTTTGTCTTCGGCGCGGCGCATTTCGAGTCGGTATTCGCGACCCTGGATGCGTCCGGTAATACGCTCGCTGCCGTTTGCGCGTTCGATGTAGAAGCCGTCGTGTTTGGGGCGGCCTTCATAGGAAGCTCGCGTGGCAAAGAAGGCGGGTTTTTCGATGAACGGGCCGCCGTATTCCGGGCAGAAGGTGTCGCAGTTGCCGCATTCGTTACAGAAGTCGGCGAAGTTGGCAAGCTGGTGCGATTGCTCGATATAGAACGTCTGGACTTCATCGGGGAGCAACCGACCGCGTGTCAGGCGATAGTCGCGGTACTGGAAGCGGTCAGGCTCGACTTCGTAGATGAAGTTGGCATCGTTGGGGCAGACAGGGACGCATTTATCGCAGGAGATGCAGTCAAAGACGAAGAGATGACTGTTGATCTTGCGCGGCTCCTTGCTGTTCTGCGCCCAGCTATAGCGCGGGTCGTTCAGGGTCTCCTCCGCGATGATGGCAGTGTTACGCAGGATGGCCTGATCAAGGTCGTTATCGACGAGTTCTCCCTGGCCGCGAGCCTTCAGGATATAGTCGTTAAGGTTGGTTGCACTCACTTTACGCATGGCGGTTTCCAGGTCTTTGAAGTAACCTTCCTGGCGAGCGTAGCCTTTGGGGCGCAACAAGTCAGTGCAGACAGTAATAGGTGTAAGACCCATCGCGACGGCATTAGGGAAGTTACGGCGGTCAATGCCTGCGGCGAAGGAGATAGGATAGCGCGTTCCGGCGACCGCTCGCCATTCGGCAAGCAGGGCAACAGCGATGACATGCAAAGGCTGGCCGGAGAGATACATCACTTCATCAGGCAGGCGACCAAGCGTGTTGTAGACCTCAAGCGTGTTGCTGAATTTGACGCCGATATCGAGGTTTTGCTGCTTCGCCAGTGGCTCAAGGCGCTGAACGATATCGAGAGCTTCTTGCAGGCTGAGGCCAGTATCATAGGCTTTCTGATTGACCTTGAGATGGGTGTAACCGAGACGGTCATAGAGGATATTTTCAAGCTTTTCTTTGCCGATCTGTACTGGATTCAGCTTGATGATGGTATGCAGGCCCATTTCCGAGAGCAGGTAGCGACAGATGCGCTCGATCTCATCTTTTGGGCAACCGTGAAAGGTCGAGAGCGTGGCGGTCTTGACGAGATCGGTGCGGAATGGATAGTCGCGATATTTGGCGTATTCGTCGGGAATCTGCGAGCGAAGGGCGTCAACAAGCGCGGTGGCATCTTTCATCTGGCGGATGAAGCTGGTCACGGGTTCGCTCTCGATGCCTTTGAGGTCATAACCGACACTCAGATCGAAGATGGTGGCGTAGAAATCGGGCGGCAAATTAACGAAATCGGGTATACCGAGGACGTTCTCTTCGCGCAGAATGTCGATCATCATGGAGGCGTTGACGTATTCTTGAAGCGTCTCGTGCAGCTTGAGTTCCTGCGACCATTCGATGTTGAAGCCGATGTTGGTGGCATCGATGCAGGGACGATTGATGACCAGTTCGTCGAGAATCTGGACGGTTTTCAGTTCGATGATGCGCGATCCACCAAGCCAGGCCAGGATAATGTTCTGAGCTAGCTGATCCTGCGGCCCGGCGGCGGGGCCAAGCGGCGTTCCTGCTGGCAGCCCGTGAAAGTGCGCGGTGGTATCCATATAGGGAGAGCCACGAAAGACGTCCTTCAAGGACATGTCGAAGAGCGTTTGCTGCCGTTTCGGTTCGTAATAGGCGCGTTTCAGCAGCGTGGATAGCGGCAAACCAACCAGGTCTGGCATGGCGACCTCCTTTACATCCGGTTCCATAAGGCTTGCGATAATTCGCGAGTGCGGGCGTGAATACGGGGTTCATCGACGGTAAGTAGTTCGCGGTTGCGCATGAGCCAGCGCCCGGCAACCATTGTCGAGTTGACGTGCTGCCCGTCCATGCCGAAGATGAGGTGCCAGGGGAAGTTTCCGGCGCTCATCGGTGTGGGCGGCAGGTAGTCGAGCAGGACGATATCGGCGGCGGCTCCAATGCTCAATTCACCAACGGCGGGAAAGTCCGGGCAGAATGGGCGAAATACGGCATCGATAATGCGGGCGTTGCGTTGGAAGGCCATGTTAAGGACGAGATCGCCCGGCATGACACGTGGGTCGGCGAGGGCAAGTTTGTGCAAAAGATAAGCGGCCTTCATCTCCTGCATCATGTTCATGCTGAAGCCATCGTTGCCTAGACCGACGCTGACTCCCGCGCCAAGCATTTCTTCGACGGGAGCGCGTCCTACTGCGTTGTTCATGTTCGAACGGGCATTATGGACGCTGTTGGTGCGCGTCTCTGCAAGGCGGCTGATTTCGCCACTGTTGACGTGTACGCAATGGGCGGCGATGCTGCGGGGGCCGAGGATGTTGTCGGCTTCCAGGCGTTCTACGACGCGCTTGTGATAGCGGGTGACGCTGTCGCTTTCGTCGGAAACGTCCTCGGCAACATGGATATGGAAGCCAACGCCAAGTTCAGCGCCGCCTGCTGCGCAGCGTTCCAACGTCTGTGGACTGAGTGTGAAAGAGGCATGCAGGCCGTAGCTGGCGGCGATTAACCCCACTTGCGCCTGATGCTCGCGTCCCCCTCGCAGGGAGCGAATGAAGCGTTCGTTTTCGCGAATGCCGCCTAGAATAACGTCGTTGCCATCGCGGTCGGAGACTTCATAAGCAAGGCAGGCGCGGATACCGGCCTGTTGTACGGAGTCGGCAATTACGTCGAGGCTGCCATCAATGGCGTTTGGGCTGGCGTGATGGTCTACGACCGTGGTAACGCCGTTGCGAATGGCATCGACCATGAACATGTCGGCGCTTGCTCGTGTATCTTCGAGGGTAAGCAGCTTATCGAGCCGCCACCAGAGCCGTTCCAGGATTTCGGGGAAGTTGCGCGGCGGTTCGCCAGGGATAGCCATGCCACGCGCAAACGCGCCATAGAAATGGGTGTGCGTACAGAGAAATCCAGGCATTATCAGGCCACTGTTGGCATCAACATATTCGGCTTCGGGATATTGCTGGCGCAGCGTGGTATCGCTGTCGATAGCGGCGATGCGGTCGTCTCGCACCAGCACGGCTCCATTTTCGAGCAAGCGGTTTTGCTCTCCCAGTGTGACAACGGTGCCGTTGCCTATCAGGATATCTGGCATTGTGGCGGCTCCTTTCTGTGTATCAAGTTTGATTCATGGTCAGGCACAATATTGCCCCTTACGTATCAAGGTTTGCGGCCCACATAAAGCAAGTGTTCGGTTGTGCCATGTGTAGCGGGGTCTTTGCTCCATGCATAGTTCAGATTAACCCAGGCTTCCCAGATTTCTGGGGGTTGTTCGTTGAGTTTGTCGTCAATCATGCTGACGAAGCCTTCGCAGGCAATCAGGTCGAGCGTTTGCAGGCCGCATTGCTCCATGAAAGGGCGGATTTCGTGGTGATGCGCGAAATAGGCATCGGTGAAACCCTGACCGGGCGCGGGTTGGTATTTGCCTGTAGCGACAACGCGCATAAAATCCTCTCGTTCATCGCGAATGCACCAGGGTTGGGACATGACGGAAAAGCGAATGTAGGATGAGCGGGTAATAAATGCGACAAAGAGCGTTCCAGCATGTTTCAGAACGCGCTTTGCCTCTTGAATGGCCTGGATGCGCTCCTCTAGCTCTAATAAGTGATAGAGCGGCCCCATAAGCAGGACGGCATCAAAGCTTTCGTCCGCGAAATGGGAAAGGTCAAGAGCGTTGCCGTGAATATAGCCTGCCAGTTCGACTTCTAACTCGCTGGCTCTTTTCCTGGCAAGCTGAAGATTTCCCCGGGAGAGGTCTAACAGGGTAACACTATACCCTTGTTGCGTGAGGGCAATAGCATACCTTCCTGGACCGCCGCCTACATCTAAGATAGTCAGGGGAGGAGCAGGCAGATATTCTTGCAGCGCCAGCATGGTAATCGCGTACTCAATAGGATTCTTCTTGCCTAAGCGATTCCATTCAAGCTCTGGATCGCTATCATAGTGTTTTTCTACGTTCGACATTATGCGCTTCCACCTCCTCCTGTTTCCACGACCTGATTCACCATTTTCATCCCCTTGTTGCCTTTTGCAATGGGGATAACGCTTCCGGCGGCATCAGCTACGGCGTCGATGCTCTTGAGGCCGCTACCTGTAACGAGCAGGACGACTTTTTCGTCTCGCGAGATTTTGCCTTCTGCTAGCAGGCGCAACAGGCCAGCATAGGAAGCAGCGCCGGATGGTTCGGCGAAGATGCCTGTTAGACGGGCGAGTTCTTTTTCGGCGAAGAGAATTTCTTCGTCGGAGACGGTGGTGCCGAAGCCGTTGCTGGCACGAATGTGTTTGACGGCCATTGCGCCATTGCGAGGGAGGCCGACGGAGATGCCATCGGCAACGGTTTGCGCTGGAAAGGGGCGAACAATGCCATCACCTTCCAGGGCGCGAACGAGGGCGGGTGAACCTTCGGCTTGAATGGCGATCATACGGGGCACGCGGTCGATCATGCCGAGGCGATAGAAATCCTGGAAGCCGCGATAGACGCCACTGATGATGCAACCGTCGCCTGTCGGAACGATGACAGTATCGGGAACCTGCCAGTGTAGTTGCTCAGCGATTTCAAGCCCGGCGGTCTTCTTGCCCTCGACAAGATAGGGGTTGTAGCCTGTGTTGCGATTATACCAGCCGAAGATGTCGCAGGCTTTGATACAGAGATCGAAGGCGTCATCGTAACTGCCCTGCACGGCGAAAACGGTCGCGCCGCACATCAGCAATTGCACGATCTTGGCACGTGGCGCGTTATACGGGACAAAGATATAGCAGGAAAGGCCCATTGCCGCCGCCTGTACCGCCAGCGATGAAGCAGCGTTGCCTGTGGAGGCGCAGGCAACGGTTCTCCCCTCGGCTCGGATTACAGCGATGATGCTGGCGCGGTCTTTGAGCGAGGCGCTGGGGTTGCGCGTATCGTCCTTGAGCCACAAATCCGGCATGCCGAGATGAGCGCGCAGGCGTTGCACGGGATAGAGCGGCGTTCCTCCAATAGATAACGAAGGCATTTCCTCATGGCTATACGAAATCGGAAGTAATGCACGGTAGCGCCATATGGTTGGATCGGTATTGGCTTGTAGAGTGGCACGGTTGAGACGCTGGGAGATACGCTCGTAGTCGTAGTGGACTTCGAGGACGCCCAATGGGCCGCAGACCGGACAGGTGTAGGTGACTTCGGCGGGGTCGTAGATGGCTCCGCAGAGGACACAGTGCAGGTTGAGAATGTGGTCGATTGGTTGTTGCATACATCCATCCATATGGCGTGTTACAGAAGTTAATGAATGACTTCTAGTTTGACTTTGGCGAGTTTGGCTTTGTCCTCGTCGCTGATGGGATGCTCGCGGTCGGGTACTTCCAGGTCGCTGGGAACGCCGCAGAGTTCGGTAGAGAAGTAACGCAGGCCGTTGTCGGAGAGGACGGTGACGATCATGCCAATGTCGGGATAGCGTTTCGCGACCTTGATGGCGGCAGCGACGTTGCAGCCGGATGAAATGCCGCAGAAGATGCCCTCTTCACGAGCGAGGCGACGAGCCATTTCGATGGATTCATCGGAGGTGGTGGTAACGACGCCATCCAGGTATTCGACATGCAACACTTCGGGGATGAAGCCGTCGCCGATGCCTTCGATTTTATGCGGACCCCAGGAGCCGCCAGAGAGAATATCGCATTCGGCAGGCTCAACGGCGAAGACTTTGATGTTTGGGTTGCGCTCTTTGAGGTATTTCGAGGCTCCTGTAACAGTGCCGCCTGTGCCTTGCGAGAGGACAAGTGCGCCGATCTTGCCTTCGGTCTGCTCCCAGATTTCGGGGCCGGTAGTACGATAGTGGGCCTCGATGTTGTCAGTGTTGACGAACTGGCCGACCTCCCAGTACTTGCCGGGAGCGGCGGCTTTGAGTTCTTTGACCTTCTCGATTACCAGGTCTACGTCGCTTTCCGCGCCGGGAGTCAGCACAAGTTCGGCTCCGTAAGCGCGGATGGTTTTCTTGCGTTCCTCGCTCATGCCGTCGGGCATCACGATGACGACGGGGTAGCCTTTGGCCGCGCCGACGCAGGACGTAGCGATGCCGGTATTGCCAGTGGTTCCCTCGATAATGGTCATACCTGGACGCAAATCGCCGCGCCGTTCGGCCTCGGAAACGAGGAAGTGTAAGATACGGTCTTTGACGCTGCCGCTAGGGTTGAAATATTCAATTTTGGCAACGATAGTGGGTTTCACATCGCCTACCACGCGATTCAGGCGCACCATTGGCGTCATTCCGGCGGTCTCCAGAATGCTGTTGGCGATGCGAGCGCGACTATTCCAGTCAACCATGAGAAAAACCTCCTGACAAGAAAATAGGGTTACATCTTTATTAGCGAACGGTCTATGCTGGCAAGCGTTGGGCGGCCAGCAAGGGCCATCGCGAGTTCAAGCTCTTTGCGTAAAATCTCCAGGACGCTATAGGCTCCTTCCGCACCGTTGACGGCAAGGCCCCAGAGGATGGGACGCCCTACAAGGACGGCACGCGCTCCCAGGGCAAGAGCTTTGAGAACGTCAGTACCGCGCCGGATGCCACCATCGAGATAGATTTCAAAGCGACCATTGACGGCCTCGACAATCTCCGGCAGAGCTACAATGCTGGGTATAGACGTATCTAGCTGGCGACCGCCGTGATTAGTGACGACAATACCGTTTACGCCGTGTTCAACCGCAAGCAAGGCGTCTTCAGCCGTGAGAATGCCCTTTAGGATGATCGGCAGGGAAGTGATCGAGCGCAGCCACTCGAGGGACTTCCAGGTAAGCGGCACCCAACGCTGCCCCTGTTTTTCGACGCCGATGAAGTTGGCCTCTTGATAGGGCGCGGGCGGGATGGTGAAATTATGGCGGCGGTCGCGCTCGCGATTGCCAAGTACGGGAAGATCGACCGTCAAGACAATGGCACGATAGCCAGCCTCTTCAGCGCGACGCACCAGGCGCTCGGCAATCTCCAGCTTTGGATAGACGTAAAGCTGGAACCAGAGCGGCCCGGTAGCGGACTGGGCAATGTCTTCTAGCGTGCGTGTGGCTACGGTGCTGGCAATCATGAGCGTTCCGGCCTTGCCTGCTGCCTGGGCGGTGGCACATTCACCTTCATGAAAGGCCATGCTGTGCAACGCCATTGGAGCGATGAGCATGGGCATGCTGATAGGAATGCCTTGAACGGTGGTCTGCATATCGATGGTACTGACATCCACCAGGACGCGAGGACGCAGGTGAATGCGCTCGAAAGCTTTGCGGCAATCGCGCATGGTGATCTCGTCATCGCTGCCCCCCGCGTAGTAGTCCCACAACGGCGGGGCCATACGGGTCTGGGCGAGCTTTTCGTAGTCAAAGACGTTGATCAGTTCCACGGGCCGTTCCTTTCTAAAAGCTGGCAGGTCTCACAAGCGACGAGTCAATACTGGCAAGCGTTGGGCGACCAGCAAGGGCCATCGCGAGTTCCAATTCTTTACGCAGCAGTTCCAGGACATGCTCCACGCCCTCCGCGCCATTGGCGGCTAAGCCCCAGAGGACGGGTCGCCCTATGAGGACAGCACGCGCACCGAGAGCCAGGGCTTTCAAGACATCGGTGCCGCGCCGGATGCCGCCATCCAGGTAAATTTCGCAGCGACCGGCAACGGCTTCAGCGATTTCAGGCAAGGCCTCAATCGTGGCGGGAACGCTATCTAGCTGGCGACCGCCGTGATTGGAGACCACAATAGCGTCAATGCCATGCTCTACGGCTAAACGCGCATCCTCGGCAGTCAGAATGCCTTTCAGGATGAGCGGGAGCGAGGTGAAGGAACGCAGCCAGGAGACGGCTTCCCAGGTGACTTCGGCATAGCCCGTTTCGGGATCATCCTCGCTGAAGTTGGCCTCAGTGATATGAGGTGGAAGCGTGAAATTCGCTCGCTCCTCACGCTCTTTATAGCCCCAGCGCGGCGCGTCTACCGTGACGACCAGCGCCTTGTAGCCCGCCGCTTCAGCACGCCGAATGAGGCGTTCGGCGTGCTGGGGATAATAATAGAGTTGGAACCAGAGCGGGCCACTGGCGGCTTCGGCTATATCCTCCATGCGATGGGTTGAGGTAGTACTGGCGATCATGAGCGTCCCTGCCTTGCCTGCTGCTCGCGCTGTTGCGCGCTCGCCCTCTGGATGAGCAAGGCGCTGATAGGAAGTCGGAGCAATCAGGATAGGCATACTGACAGGGATACCCAGCACCGTCGTTCGCACATCGATAGAGCTAACATCGACCAGCACACGCGGTCGCAGCCAGAGACGCTGGAAGGCCTCTCGATTGGCGCGGAGGGTTTCTTCATCTCCAACGCCACTCGAGTAGAAGGCCCAGGCTCCTGGATGGATGCGCTGCTGCGCGAGTTGTTCATACTCAAACAGGTTGACTGGTAGCAAGCGAATTCCTTTCTATCGACGAGCCGATGTCTGATTGCGAATAGCCTGCAAGACACGTTCGGGCGTTAAGGGTATCTGGCGAATGCGAATACCAAGCGCATCGGCAACGGCATTAGCAACGGCTGGAGCCATGCCATCGATGGGAATTTCCGCGATAGCCTTCGCGCCAAAGGGACCAAAGGGATCACTGGTTTCCACGATGTAAGTCTCCATCTCTGGCATATCGGGCGCGCTGAAGATGCGATAGTCGCTGAAGTTGGTCGTGAGCAGCGCGCCGTTTTCGTCATAAAGCATTTCTTCGCAGAGACCATAACCGAGCGCCTGCGTTGCGCCACCCTCTATCTGGCCTTCGGCAGTGATGGGATTGATGACGCGACCCGCATCAACGGCAGAAACGGCCTTAATGACGCGCACGGCTCCGGTTTCGGTATCGACCTCAACTTCCGCTCCCTGCGCCGCGAATGGAGGGGGTGACTCGTAGCTCATCCACGAAGCCGTAGCCATAATCTGCTGCTGGTTTTCGACGTGCAGCGAGTGCAGAGCGACCTGGGAGACAGTGACGGTCTGGCCGTTGGGCGCGGTAATCACGCGGTCTTTGATAGTCAGCGTTTCGGGATTGGCCTTGAGCATGCGACCCGCGACTTCGAGAATCTGCTCGCGCACCTTCTCGGCAGCTTTTTTGGTTGCGCCTCCGCTGATATAGGTGGTTGAGGAGGCATAGGCTCCGGTGTCGAAGGGAGTGAAGTCGGTGTCGGAGGAGTGCATAATGATATCCTCAACGCGCACGCCCAGCACTTCGGCAGCGATTTGAGCAATTACGGTATCGGAGCCAGTACCGATATCCGTCGCGCCAACCAGCACGTTGAAAGAGCCATCGTCGTTTAGTTTGATCGAGGCTCCACCCATGTCGAGTCCGGCGATAGCGGTGCCATGCATGGCGAGCGCAACGCCGACGCCGCGCCGGAAGCGACCTTTGCCGCCCTTGCCGCGTTTCTCTGTCCAGTTCAGACGCTCCTCAACGATTTGCAGGCATTGGGGCAGACCGCAGCTTTCAATAATCTGATCATAGCCTTCCTTGCCTTCGCCGAGCGCCTTCGCCAGGGGGTTTTCATCGCCAACCTTGATCCAATTCTTGCGACGTAGTTCGAGGGCGTCCATGCCTAATTGTTTGGCGATTTCGTCCATGTGGCTCTCCAGAGCGAAAAAGCCCTGGGGTACGCCATAGCCACGGAACGCGCCAGGAGGCGGTAGGTTAGTGTATACAACGTCTGCCACAAAGCGAATGTTGGGGCAGGGATAGATAGGTAGGGTTTTTGAGCCGGTATTGCTCTGCACAGTCAGCGAATGTGTGCCGTATGCACCAGTATTGGCAAGCAGCACCATCTGGTTAGCGAGAATGGTGCCATCGCGCTTGACGCCGGTTTTCATGCGAATAATCTGCGGATGGCGCGAACGGCTGCTGCGGAACTCTTCGGCACGCGAGTATTCAAGCTTGACCGGGCGATCAGTGGCAATCGTTAGCAGGGCGCAGATATCCTCGATCAGCACTTCCTGTTTGACGCCGAAGCCGCCACCGATACGTGGTTTGATGACACGGATACGGCGCGGCGGCAGGCCTATCACAGGAGCGATGATACGGCGCACGTGATAGGGAACCTGAGTGCTGGTGCGCACAACCAGGCGGTCATCCTCATCCCAGTAGGTGATAGCAATATGGTTTTCGATCGGCGTCTGCTGCACCTGTGGGACGATGTATTCACCCTCAACTACCAGGTCGGATTCGGCGAAACCGCGCTCCACATCACCTACTTCGGCCTCAAGATGGGCCGCGAGGTTGCGCGAGGCGTCGTAGATGCGGTAGGACTCCGGTTCGGGATGAATGCGCGGCGCGTCGGGGTCCATTGCTTTGCGCATGTCAAGAACGGCGGGCAGTACCTCGTAATCGACTTTGATGAGGCGAAGGGCCTGCTCAGCGATTTCCTCGGTCTCGGCGGCTACTGCGGCGACGCGATCACCCACGAAGCGCACAATGTAGTCGAGGCTGTACTGGTCGTGCGGGCCGGGTTCGGGCCAGGACTGTCCGGCGGTTGTATAGGGTATGCGCGGGATATCTTTATAGGTCAGCACAGCATGGACACCAGGGAGGGCGCGAGCTTCGGAGGCATCGATATCGCGAATGATAGCGTGAGCATGCGGGCTGGTAAGCAGGCGCGCATGCAGCATGCCACGCAGGTCAATATCATCGACGAAGGCGGGTTTGCCCGTGACGAGTTTAACGGCGTCTACTTTGCGTTCGGCTTTGCCGACTACTTGAAGGTCAGTAGCCGTGCGGGTTTCGGTCAAGGTCGCAACCGCACCCTCTTCTGCTGGGCCAGAAGCGGAGCCTGAGAAATCATCTCCCCGATGGGAGCCGGATTCGCCTGATGCGCCAAGTTCGGTATGTTCGAGCGGAGAACGGCCAGGGTTCCAGGGGCGGAAATTCTCATCTGAGGGAGGGTTGCTGATAGGGGGCACCTCTTCGCCGCGCAACTGAGCGGCGGCACGCAGAATAGCCTGCACGGGTTTGACATAGCCAGTGCAGCGACAGAGATTGCCGGAGATGGCCTCGCGCACCTCTTCCTCGGTGGGATTGGGATTGTGCTTCAGGAGGGCATAGGCGGAAAGCACCATGCCAGGGGTACAAAAACCACATTGAATCGCGCCCGTATCGACGAAGGCTTCTTGCAGCGGGTGCAGCTTGCGGGCGTTGCCGAGACTTTCAACGGTTGTCAAGGTGCAGCCGCCAGCCTGAGAAGCGAGCATGATGCAGGAAGGACGAGGCACGCCATCAATGAGGACGGTACAGGCACCGCACTCGCCCGTTTCGCAGCCGTGTTTGATGCTGTAGTAGCCTTCCTTGCGCAGGACGGAGAGCAGCGATTCATTGGGAGCCGCGTCCAGACTTTTAATCACACTATTGATACGAAGTTCAAGTTCCATCTATGATTGCCTCCCCTCAGACGAAAGACGCGAAATATGGGTAGATTCTTCAAGCGCGCGTAAAGCGAGATTGAGGCCGCTTATACGACGATAGCCACTGCTGGCGCGAAAATCGGATGGCGGCGTGAAATCGGCCATGCCAGCCTGCAAGGCGGAAACGAGTTGCTGCATATTCAGAGGAGCATCCGGAGCGTCAGAAAGTGTGGCACGTTGGCCTTGTAATGCCTGTTCTATGGCATGCAGACGAACGGGTTCCATGTTGACGCCGCCAAGCGCGAGGCGGACCTGCTGGTAGACGCCGCTAGATACCTCGACGAGGGCTGCGACATTCAACAGCGCGACATCGGTTGGAGTGCGACCAACGCGCAGGAAGGATGCGCCAGCGTTGGGTGCAGGACGTGGGATGAACGCCTCGATAATCAATTCGTTGGGGCGGCGATCAAGCCTGCTGTTCGCGCCATGATAGATGGCGCGGCGCTCGTTCTTACCCTTGAAGGTGACACCCGCCAGGGCAAAGCCGGGACGGTCAACCGAGCCGCCAGCCAGATCAACCTTCGTTTTAGAGCCGGAACGCAACAGTATCTCGGCATCCAGTACTGCAAGCGCGGTGAGTAAATCGGCCTGGGATGGCGCGCCGGTGGCAAGCGTACCGCCAAGAGTGGCGCTGTTGCGAATCAGGTGCGAGAACGAAGAGGCGCGGGCAGTACGAGCAAGCAGCCCAGAAGCAAGACTTTGCAATTCTGGCGAGTCGGCGATGGCTTGCAAGGTGGTCATCGCGCCGATATGGACGCCTCGCGTATCCTCATTAATGTAGGCCAGATCGAGGTCGCGCAGGTCAACGACGGCCTGAATGCTGTCGTCCTGCTGGCCGAGCAGATAGGTTCCACCGGCCAGGGGAACAGTTTTGATATCGGTACGGGCCAGAAGCATCAGCGCATCGTCGATATCTTCAGCCCAGTTATATTCAAGCAAGTTCAATAACATAACTCTTACCTTTGTAGTGGTAACAGGGTAAAGGTTTCAACATCGAGCAATCCCTGGTCAGTCAGCTTGAGCGCCGGAATTACCGAAAGCGAGAGGAAGCTGAGCATCATACAGGGATGTTCCAGCGTGCAACCGAGATCAGCGGCGGCAGCATCAATGTTACGTAAATGCCCGACCAGTTTATGAGCAGGTAGCGGCGAGACAAGGCCGCCATATGGTAGCAGTACAGTAGCAAGCACTTTCCCATCTTTGACACAGACGAAGCCACCGCCAATCTCTTCAAGCACACGAGCGGCGCGCAGGATATCACTGTCGCTTGCGCCAGCAATTACCAGATTATGGGCATCGTGCGCAACGCTGGAACCTATCGCACCTGCGCGCAGGCCAAAGCCTTTGACCAACCCGAGACCCACTTTACCACTGGCATGATGCCGCTCGATCACGACCAGTTTGAGCAGGTCGCGGGAAGGATCGGCCACAATCTCACCGTCGCGAATGGGGGCTTCTTCGCGTAGATGCCTGGTGGTGATCTGGCCCGGCTCGATGCCGATCACTTCTACAGGGCCGGGAGCGCCTGGAATGCGCAGGTCTTCTTCACTCAGATTGCCGATACGTACAGTGTCGATGATGCCGGAAAACTCGTGAGTGGGCAGATCAACCAGCAGTCTGCCAGAGTGGGCCACTATCTGCCCATCCTTATAGACAGACTGAACCTGGAAGGTGTGCAGATCGTCCAGCACCACAAGATCAGCAACAAAGCCGGGGGCGATTGCGCCGCGATTATAGAGCCGGAAATATTGGGCGGTATTATAGGAGGCAAGGCGGATCGCTTCAACCGGGTCCAGGCCAAGTTCGATGGCGCGGCGTACCATTGAATCGATATGGCCGCGTGTGGTGAGGTCTTGCGGGTCGCGGTCATCCGTGACGAAGAAGACTCGCGGCGGGTGCAATTCCTGCACAAGTGGAAGCAAGGCATCCAGGTTGCGGGCGGCAGAACCCTCGCGAATCATGAGCCACATGCCCAGACGAATACGCTGGCGGGCTTCCTCAAGCGTGGTACATTCATGGTCGGACATGATGCCCGCGACGGCATAGGCGCAGAGGTCGCGCCCGCTCAGACCGGGGGCGTGTCCATCGACGACGAGGCCATGCTGGTGCGTGGCTGCAATTTTGGCAAGCACCTGCTCATCTCCCGAGAGGACGCCCGGCATGTTCATCATCTCAGCGAGGCCAAGCACGCGCTCCTCTTCGAGCAGGGGCAGCAGGTCTTCAGCGAGTAAAACGCGATAGGGACTCTCGTAGGATGAGGCCGGGACGCATGAAGAGAGCATGACATAGGCGTTCAAGGGCAGGCCGCGACCGGATTCGAGGACGTAGCGAATGCCATCAACGCCTAAAACATTGGCAAATTCATGTGGATCAAGCATGACGGTAGTGATACCACGTGGCACTACGAGACGCGCAAACTCTGAAAGCACCAGCATCGTGCTTTCGATGTGCATGTGTCCATCCATGAGCGCAGGGGAAAGCCAGCGACCTTCAAGATCGCGCTCCTCGCGCCCGGTGTAGCCTGCTCCCGATTCGCTGATGCCAACGATAAGACCATCGGCAATTGCGACATCGGCAGGATAGCATTCGCCACTGCATACATTTACGATGCGAGCATTACGTAAGACGAGGTCAGCGGGTAGTTGCCCACGCGCAATGGAAATGCGTCGTTGCAATTCATCCATAAAAACAAACTCCTCTAGTGAGAGATATTGGAGCCTGGTACGTATTGTCGCACATGGTATCAAAAACTCGTTCTGACGTCGAGGGTCTTCTGCTCGGAAGCGATACTTCTTTCTAGGCAGTAGTGTTCTTTGCAGATAAGTATACCCCCAATTGTTTAGTCGTGGAACGCTTTTCCACTGAACGGGACAGCTTATTCAGGAAACGGAACAACGTTGCGAGGATGAAGGAACGTGTTGTATATAGAGAAGTAGACATTGCTTCCCTGGTGATGAAGTTCGACAAAAGAACGGGGGTCCTGGTCCCATGTCATCCTGAGCGCAGCGAAGAATCTCTGGCGTCGGTGTAGGAATCGTCGGGGGACGGAGATTCTTCGCTGCGCTCAGGATGACATTGCGATGCTCAGAATGGCAGGAAGCGCGTATTCCCCCGTCTGTTGTCAATGTTCATCACCAGGGAAACACGGAAAGGACAGGAACAATGAACAATCTTGCTTCGTCACTGGTCAAGATAGCAGCGCTGGCAGGTGGCGCTGTATTGGGAGCAGTGCTGGAATATGTGATTGAGAAGCGGCTGTCGGAGCGCATGGAGACCATTTCGGAGCATGATCGCACTCGTTACGAGCGAGGATTGGCTCCAATTTCAGTGCAAGAGCAGCCGCAAAGCGAAAAACAATAGCGAGAGGAAAGAAACGTGACAGAATCTATGACACCAGGCGAGCGCGTGCGGGCAGCCGTGAAGGGCGAGGCCGTTGATCGCGTGCCTATTTGTTTCTGGCATCACTTCAAGCCGGAAGGCTCGGGCGAGCGCATGGCGCAGCTTACCTACGAGTTCTTTGTGGAAAAGTTCCACCTGGATATTGTCAAGATCATGCCTGATCTACAGTATCCAGCCCCACAACCAGCCGTGACACGGGCAGAGGAATGGGCTAATCTGCCGCGTTTAGGTATTGATACGCCGATTTTCCAGCAACAACTGGTGTGCATTCGCCAGTTACGCTCAATGATAGGCCCTGATTACCCGCTGATTCTCACCATGTTCAGCCCGCTCACCATGACCTTCCGCTTCAATGGTAAGGCGCAGGCTCTCCAGCACCTGCACGAAAACCCGCAAGCATTCGAGCAGGGACTGAGGACATTGGCTGAAAATGAGCGCGGTATTGTGCAGGCGGCTATCGAGGCGGGCGTGGATGGCATCTTTTTCTCCTGCATGGGCGCGACCAACAAAGATATGACGCCGGATGAATACGAACGTTATGGTCGCCCATATGATTTGCAGGTGCTGGAGAATGCGCAGGGCGGCTGGCTCAACATTGTGCATGTACATGCAGATCCCAATCAGGAAGGAGATACGCTCTACTTTGAAAAGTTCGTAGACTATCCCGTCGCGGTTATGAGTTGGAGCGATCGGCTAACCGGGCCAACGCTGGAAGATGCCTTCCACATGACCAACAAGGCGCTGATGGCAGGGCTGTGGGAACGCGGGCCACTCACACAGGGCAGCGAGACCGAGCTAGAAAACGAGATGCTTTCAGCCATCGCCCAGACAAAGGGACGCAGGCTGATCCTGGCGAATGGGTGTTCGGTGCCGGATGATGTAGACGAGCAGTGGCTGCACGTGGCGCGGAGATTGGTGGATAATTTGCATTAGATGCAGGTTGCATAAACAATGGGAGGGATGCCTGACTGCAAATAGTTGCGCATCCCTTTTTCACTATTGGGTCCATGCCTCTGCATCACTGAAAGATGCATCGGTTGGACTTGTAACATCCTCGGCGATGACACCGACCGCGCCTTGCGTAAAGGTGGTATTGGTAACTGTATCAAGCATCTGCATATTTACAAAAATTTCGATAGTACTGCCATTTGCTATAACTCCAAGATAGTTCGTTTGCCTCAATCCCCCGGGAACCTTTCCATGAGAAAGTACGGGGCCATGTACTAAATTCCTAACGATCTCCAGACCATACGAGCCATCTGAGTTAACATAAAAATAATAGAATGATCGATTATTGGTATCTGCGCGAAAGACAATACCAGCGCGATCACCTCTATTAAGAGTCATTGCCACTTGAAATGAGAAGTTCGTAAAGTTTGTGCTGTTGGCAAAACAAGGCCATAAACTCTGTTGCGAAACAATGACATGATAGCTGGATTGTACGAAGGCACAACCTGCTCCACTGGTAGGATCAACAATATCCCAATTGAACCCCATATTGTTATCCTGTAAAGGGTCTTCCATTTGACGTGTCCCTTGTCTGAACTTTCTGTAATAAGCATCTATCGCTACAGCGGTGGCCGTCTGTTGAGCGATAGCGGTGGCTGCAGCTTCTGTCGCCGCTGTTTCAGTTGAAGAAACGGCAGTGGCAGTTGAGGAGACAGCAGTGGCGGTTGAAGAAACGGCAGTGGCAGTTGATGCAGAGGCAGTTGCTGAAGCCGCAGCAGAAGTCGTAGTAGCATTCGAAATGGCGTGTGATGTAGCTACTGCGCCAGATGAGGTACCTGTCAAATTCGAATTCGCAGTAGCAGTGCCAAATAGCTCTGTTTGCCTTTGATTGTTGATGACTGAATACGCAACAAATGTAACACCACTCAGAATAAGCAACGTAGCAATAACAAAAGGAATAAACATTCCCCAGGTAATAGTATGCCTGGGAATAACTGTAGGTACTGTTTCAGGTATGGGATTTGAAATGATTGCCTGCCCTTCAGCAGGTAAGGTAAGAATTTCATCCGTTGCTTTCACATCCAGTTTGATAAAGAGCGGCGTCTCGTCAGTCGAAGCCTCTGCAAGCGGTATGAGTTGTCCATTATATGAGCCAGGCGGAACATTCACCTGTTCTTGATATCCATCAGGGAGCGTAACAAAGCGAGTTGTACCTCTTCTAGCCTCCGTCCGGCTGATAGTAAGGGTCATAGCTGCGGCTTCGGCTGACGAGACAGCCTGACGAAAAGCCTCAGCAAATTCAGCTATAGACGGATAGCGATTGGCGGGATCTTTCTCTAAGGCTCGCAATAGCACCTCATCAACAGCAGGTGGAATAGATGGATTGAGTTCGCTGGGAGATTGCGGCGTCTGGTGCAGGTGATGGTACATATATTGCTCAGGCGTATCACACTCAAAGAGGGGATAACCTGTCAGCAATTCATATGCCATAGCGGCCAGAGCGTATTGATCCGTCGCTGGAACGGCTTTGCCACGCCAATGTTCAGGGGCCATATACATTGGCGTACCACGAATGAGCAGGCTGGGAGGTGAAAGCGCGTGAAGAAATTTGGCGATACCAAAATCTGCAAGCTGAATATGTGGTAGATCAGGCTGACGTCTGTTGGGAATAATGAGAAAGTTCGAGGGCTTGACGTCACGATGAATGATATGGTGATCGTGGGCATGCTGAAGCGCATCCGCGGCCTGTTGTACTACATGCGCTACCTCGCGCAATGGCAGCGGACCGCCCTGCTTGCCAATCCAGGCCGCCAAAGAACCTTCGCTCCGGTAAGGCATGATGATGTACATACATGGTAGACCGCCAATAGTGGTTGTGCCACTATCATACAGAGGCAAAATATGGGGGTGTTCAAGCTCCTTTAATACCTGGGCTTCTCGTTGAAAAAGGCGTGTTGCTTCATCGAGTGTATCATCCAATTGCGGAGAAAATTTTCCGGTTCGAATAATTTTTATAGCTACCCGGCGGTTCAAATGAGTATCGGTAGCCACATAAATCTCACCCATGCCCCCTTGCTCAAGCAAGCGATCAATACGGTAACGGCCAAAATGTTGCCCGGTTTTCAGCATGTTACACCTCCCGTAAAAAACAAACAGGGAGTATATCGATTGTATCAGGAGTCGCAAGAAATAATATAACACAAGAACAAAGAGATGAGAAGAGCAAAGTACCTCTTTTCCTGAGAAAGATGAGAAAGCTCATTAAATTCTGCTGAGAGAATGTTCTTTGCAACTAGATTGATAACTGCCCACTTTATGTTGTAGATGGCGCTTGCGTCTGAAATTGTAGAGGGAGAGCTTACTTTACTGCTCACAGTTAAGAAGAGAGAGGCAGCATACTCATATGAACTACAGAAGAAGTTGCTTATACAAGCTCATTAAACTCATCTTTATTGGTTTGATTGCGCTGGCCGTAGTCGATCTCGGGATTAATCTGGCTTTTATGATTTACAATGTGAAACACCATCCACAACTTGATGATGTTATCCCGGCGTTTAGCATAAAAGTCGCTCCCACAAATGCTCGCAACTATGCGAACATCTTTGTCACCTTGCCCAATGAAAAAGGGTCGTCGCATCCGATCTTATTCCCGTGTAGGGAGTGGGCAATAAATGCAAACATTATTACTCCCTCTCCCACTGTGCAACCAATAATTGGGGCGTCGGTATATAGCCTGATCCAGGTGGTAGGACAAGATTGTCTTGATAAACATGGCCATAAGGCTCCTTATCCTCCCATATCGTTAATAAACAAGGATAACGATTTATTCATGAATGTACAACACTGCCAGCTACTTTATTGCTTGCTTACAGCTCAGACCATTACCAGCCAGTATCTAAAGGCTGACGGGCACACTTACGATGTTTACATTACTTCAGGCGGTATTCTGCTTATTCCTGCTCACTCATAGCGCAGCACATCCAGCGGCCTTACACGCACTGCTCTCCAGGCAACCAGGGCGGCGACAAGCATGGTGAGCAGCGAAGTGCAGACGATGACGAGAGCGACAAGGACCGGGGAAATGGCGATGCCCGTTTGAAACACAAACTGGCTGAGGGCAACAATTGCGCCGACGACCAGAAAGGCCGCAACGAGCGAACCGAGCAGGCCAACCAGTCCGTTTTCGATGAGGACAGTGGCGAGAATGGAACGGCTGGTATGGCCTACCGATTTGAGAATGCCGATCTCACGGCGGCGTTCGAGCATGGCAAGTGCTACGGCATTAGCAATGATAATCAACCCTGCAATCATGGCGAGTGAGGCGATGGTAGTGAGCATGATAATCAGGTTGTTGAGTATCTGATTGACAAAGGTGTCGATATCTACCACGCTAAGGATAATCGCAGAGGGTACGGCCTTTATTAAGGCTCTTCGCAAGGCGGGAACATGGTCTGGATCAACTTTGAGCGAGAAGACTTCTAAGGTGACATGGCCGCCAAGTTGCTCGACGATCTGGGAGTCGGCCAGCATGCCCGCGAAGTTGGGGTTGCCGTTGGGAGTCGAGCCATCGTAGAAGCCGACAACGCGCAGTACCCGCGTGATCGTTCCATCCTGGCTCTGTACCACAATCGTCTGCCCCACGCGCAAATTGACCGGTGGTAGTTCCAGTGCTTCGTTGAGGATCACGGCATTGGTGCCCGCGTCCTTCACCGTCAGATTGCGCCCTGATCTGAGAATGATGGTCGGAATGTTTTGTTGCCCGCCGCTCAGATCAAAACCTTCGATATTGGTCAGGTCGCCCTCGATATCCTGGCGGCTGATCTTATCGCGCCTGCTGACGCTGCGCAAAATGCTGTTGATGTCGCGCCCGTTGACCAGCAAGGGATAGATTTGGGGAACGACGGGGTTCACCTGCGTTTTGCTGGCATCGACGCCCTGAAGTCCCGCAAGTTGTCTATTCACGGTAGCTTTCTGCGGCGGCGCAACAACCACGAAGACATTGTGTGTAAAAAGCGAACTGAGAGCGCTATTGACGGTATCTTTGAGACCCTGGCCGAGGACGAGAATGAGGCCAATGGCGAAAACACCCACGAAGAGCGCGGTTAGCGTGGTAGTGGTGCGGACTCGCTGCCTGCCAAGATTGCGATAGGCCAGCATGACCGAGGTTTTCCAGGAGCGGGGCATAAAAAGAACCAGGCTGTTGACGAGCATGGCAAACAGGTAGACAAACGCACCACCTACCAGAATGATACCAATTCCCGCCAGCACAATCAGCATATAGGTGCCTAAGAGACTGGCTCCAGCATTCGAGACAAAAGTGTCGATGACCTGGCCCAACAAGAAAAGGCCCGCCAATAGGAAAAGCGAAAGAATGGCAAGACCGAAGGCAAAGGCAATCCAGAGAAGCATGCGCAGGCGCGGCTTTTCATAGACGGGCAGTTTTGAAATGGCCAGGACGAGCAAACCAAAGCCGAGCGCGAGGGCAAAAATGAGACCTGCACCACCATAGACAGCGATAACGGCGGTTACAAGATCACCCAGAATGCTGGTTGCAAGCGCGACGAACAGCAATGAGAGTAAGAACAGAAGGAAGGCTGTAATCAGGCGTGAGGAAATGCGGCGCGTTTCTATCAGTTCGCGCAGGACGGAGAGCGGACGAATCTGGCTGGCCTGGACAATGGGCAGCAAACCAAAGATGAGCGCGGTTGCCAGCCCGATAAGCGGCCCGGTGAAGATGGTCAGACTATCCAGGACGATAGGCAGATGAATAAAAAAGGCGCGTTCGACTACTGTTCTTACCAGGAAACTTGCGCCGAGTCCGGCCAGCGTTCCGAGCAGACCGCCGAGAATGCCAAGCAGGGCGGTTTCTAAGCCAAAGAGGATGTAGAGATCGCGCTGGCGATAGCCGGTTGTTTTGAGCATGGCAATTTCAATTTGCCGACGGCGCAACAGCACCTGGATGGTGTTGATAATGCCAATGCCGCCAATAAAGAGCGCCAGCAAGCCAACGATGCGCAGAAAGAGACGAATCTGATCAACCTGCTTCTGGCGCTGGCTCAAAAGATCATTAGCCGTAATTATACGAGCGGAAGGAAATTGCTGGCCGAGTTGATTCTTGACGCTGCTGATGTTGGACACCGGAACGGTCATATAAACGGTGCTGTACTGCGCCGGTTCCCTCACCCCGGTCGGGCCTGGAATAGAGTCGAGCAAGCTGCGCGAGACGATAATCTGAGGGCCGCGAAAAACACCATCTTCCTGAATTTCGGCGGCAACTACGATGGGAACAAGGCGACCATCCAGCGTTTTGACCATATACCTACTGCCGATATGCGCGCCCAGGTCGGTGTAGACGCTCGAACTCATGACAACAGAATTGCCCTGCACTACACTTTGCAGGGTGAGATTGCTCGAAGGCGCGAGAAAATCCGCTTGACCAACCAGAGGGAAATTTGGCGAAACGGCGATAAAGGAAAAGGATTCTTCGCCACCCGAGGGAAGCGTGATGCTGCCACCTGGATCATAGGATGTAGCATAGTTGGTGATGCGCTCCTGCTGTTTGAGCCGGTCGAAAACGGCAAGGTCGGCCTGGCGCAAAGGAGCAATATCCGCATTCACGCGAATATCTCCGCCGTTGGCATCAATAATGTTGCCGAGCAGCGCGGAGTTTACACTGAGGCCAACCAGTTGCAGGGCTACAATAGCAAGCACACCAACCGCAACACAAAAGAGCGCGAGGACGGTACGCTGTCCACCTCGCATAAGTGAGCGCGTGGCATAGGACCAGTAGAGGCGAAGTTTCATCTTTTTTACAGGCCAACACTTTGCAGCGCCTCTTCCCGTAGGCGTTGTACATCTCGCATCGGGGAGACACCAAAGAGGCTTTTGTAATCTCGATTGAAGTGGGAGGCGTCATGGTAGCCCACATGATAGGCCGCACTGGCCGCGTCGAAGCTTTCACTCAACATCAGGCGGCGCGCCTCTAGAAGCCGCAGCCGCTTCTGGAATTGGAGGGGACTCAGCGCGGTGACAGCCTTGAAGTGGTGGTGCAAACCCGAGACGCTCATGCCCAATTCTCGCGCCAGGCTCTCAACGCGCAGAGGCTGGTCAAACTCGTGACGGATTCGTTCGATAGCCTGAGTGATGGTAGGGGTATAGCCCCCCAGAATGGCCAGGTGACGGAGCCGAACACCCTGCTCGCCCCGCAGGAGCCGGTAGGTAATTTCGCGTGTGAGCAGCGGCAGAAGTACCCGAGCTTCGTCAGGGGCATCCAGAAGTCTGGCGACTCGCACGAAAGCTTCTAGCAGGTCTCCATCCACCGGACTGACGGATATCGCCCTTGCATCCGCATGATCTCGCAGCGATGCTTGGCCCGCCTCCACCATGACCTCACCGACGAGAGAGGGAGTGAGGTCCAGTCGCAGACTCAAGAAGGGTCGCTCCGGTGAGGCTTCCAGGACCTGACCAGTATAGGGCAGATCGACCGTCACCAGCAGATAGTGGAAAGGGTCGTAGCGATAGCGGCTCTCGCCAAGCAGGAACTCCTTGCTCCCCTGGGCAACCAGGCACACAGATGGCTCAACCACGCTATACACCTGCTGTAGAGGCACAGAGTGGCGGTACAGATGTAGCCCCTGAAGTGGCTGGACGGTACCATCCTGAGGTATGGCCTGCGCGATCCGCTCTAGCAGTTCCTCGCGGTTAGCTTGCATCCGCTGCACCTCACGTTCTGCCGACTGGTGCATTATCACATTCATAAGAACCTCTTCTTTAGTCTTTCCATCATCCATCTGAAGATTTGCAGAATCAGACAATCATTTTCGACAATCATTCTATCACCCTCAGCGAGGGCACGCCTATAATTAGAGTCGTTAAGAAATATCTTCCCAATGGAGAACAAATCATGCCTCAAGAACAGCCTACCAGAGAAGAATTGATGCAGAAGAGAAAAGACTTTGCACCGAAGTTAATGGAACTGAACGAACAGGTACTCTTCGGTGATATCTGGGAACGTCCGGGTCTCTCCAAGCGTGACCGAAGCTTGATTACGGTTGCGACCCTCGTCGCGCTGTATCGCATCAACGAACTACCTTTTCACATTGCTCGCGCCAGAGAGAATGGGATTAGCAAAGAGGAACTTGCGGAGGTGTTCACACACCTGGCTTTCTATGCCGGATGGCCAAGCGCGATGACAGCAGTCAATATCGCTATGGAGGTACTGGCCGAAAGCGAATGATTACGACACCAACTCGACAGGTAACTCAACAGACAAGAACACAGACGATGCTGCCCCTGCTGGCGTTGTGTCTGGGCTACTTCATGACTATCCTCGATGTCACGATCGTCAATGTGGCCCTGGTCAACATCAAGGAGCAACTGAATGCGAATGTGACTGGACTGCAATGGATTGTGGATGGCTATGCCCTTGTCTTCGCCAGTTTGCTGCTGACGGGCGGAGCGCTGGGCGATAGACGAGGAAGCAGAACCATTTTTTTGGGTGGTTTTGCCCTCTTCACGCTGGCGTCCACCCTGTGTAGCCTGGCTCCCACGCTGCTCGTCTTGCAGATTGCTCGAGCCGTTCAGGGGCTTGGCGCGGCCCTGCTCGTACCCAATTCGCTCGCGCTCCTCAATACGATCTATACGGATGCTCGAAAACGAGCGCAGGCGATTGGCGTCTGGGCAGCCGTCGCCAGTATGGGGGCGCTCTCTGGCCCCCTGCTGGGAGGCGTACTCGTCAATGCGTTTGGGTGGCGCAGCATCTTCCTGATCAATTTGCCCATTGGCATCCTCGGCTTTCTGCTCACGATCCGTTCGATTGCACCACCGGCTCCGCAGGGAGGGCGAAGCCTGGATATACCGGGACAGGTGGCAGGTATGCTCGCCCTGGGCCTGTTGACCTTTGCATTGATTGAAAGCAACAGCCTGGGCATGCTGTCTCCGTTGATTCTGGCAGCCTATGCAGGCAGTCTACTCTTCTTCCTGTTGTTGCTGTGGAGAGAAAAGACCACCAGCCAACCGATGCTTCCCCTGGCACTGTTTCGAGAAAAAACCTTCTCTGCCACGAACTTCGTTGCCCTGTGCCAGACCTTTACGTTCACGGGCTTCATTTTTGTCATCAGCCTGTTCCTGCAAGAGGTGAAGCACTATTCGCCCTCGCTGACGGGGGTAGCACTGCTACCCTCATTTGGTTGTGCCCTGCTGGCGACCTCGCTCTCTGGCGGGTTCATGCCTCGCCTCGGGGCCAAACGCTTGATGGTCATTGGTCTGATCCTCAGCGCTCTGGCCTGCTTTGGGTTTATGATGGTTGATATGCACACCAGCTATCTACTTTTAGCCTGTATCATTGCTGTGCTGGGATTCGGGCTGGCTTCGGTCTTACCTGCCATGACCGAGGCAGCGATTTCGCATGCGCCCAGAACGCAATCAGGGGTCGCATCGGGCATGTTGAATGTGAGCAGGCAAGTGGGCGGGGTCATAGGAGTTGCGATTCTGGGTACGCTGGTAGGCAATCAGCAGACGTTCGTCGCAGGCATGCATCTGGCCTTTGGAATCGCCGGAGGAGTCCTCGCGTTCGCGTTAGTAGCGGCATGGGTTTTCGTTAGAACACATTCCGAGCCATCATAATGGTTCAGGTAATGTTCGTATCACCTGCTACTTGCATTTGGTGACGATTAATAGAGCGCAACCCACATTTAAAGGGGGAACCACTCCCCAGGCTGCGCTGAGGCCAGAACGCCGGTTATACGACTTGAATGCCGCACAAGGCGAGCAAGTTCCTGTATAGACTCCAATTTTGCTTGCGTTGCGTGCGTAATCAAAAGATAGGTGTGCGCTGTTTCCGGCAACCCTTTTAATGCGCCTTGCTCATTTGTCATCAGCGTGGCTATAACGCCAGGGGTCAGTGTATCTCCGAAAGAAATGCCTGTCACGGCGGCGATGCATTCTGGACGATGTGCGATATCTCCATTGAGAGGCCAGTTTATTGCCTCAGCACTTATCAGGATCAGCGCGAGGTTCGTTTCTGGTGGCACAACAGGCTCATGCCCGGCTGGCGCTTTGATATGGAGATGGCGAGCACCATCAGCCTCGACGATGACAACGTCGGCCCCACTCGTTAAAAGCATCTGGTAAGGCTGGTCAGGTGCGAGACCCGCGAGTTTTCCTTGAGCAATGGGATGAGAAGCAACCGTAATGTGATAATTTTGCCCCCAGGCATTTTGAATTGATTTGAAAATGTCAGGGGTTTGAGAGATGAGCAAGCAAATTTCACTTTCCTGCGGAGAAGGTGGGTAAATATTGGTGGTGGTGGTGGTAATAACCCGTTTTCCGCGCTGCGCGAGTTCGCGTGCAAGTGTGTACATGGTGGTCGTTTTGCCGCCTGCGCCAATAATGGAGATAAGGGCCTGATTGGGAATAGCAAGCAATTCTGTAAGTAGTTGCATGAATATTATCTATCCTATCTTTTTTCTGGCTTTAGATTATTTGCCATAGGAAAGATTGTCAACATGACGCATAAAAAGAGAGGCGGCTGTGCTAGCCGCCTCCTTTGGGGTTGCCTTCCTGAACAAATTCCGTTTCAATGCGCCTTAATGACCGGACTTCAGGCCTTTGGCGCGTTGGATAAGGCCATTAGCCTGACTGACGAGATTATTGATCTGCGCGGTTCCGGCGTTCTGAGAGTTGCCGCCGCCAAATTCGGCGCTTTCGAGAATGGCGATCATCTGGCTGGCGACGGAGTTACGCACAGAAGTAATGTTGAGCAACTGATTCTCCAGGTTGGTATAGGTGCTGTCGTTGGGCGCATTACTCTCCAGGGCGATGGTCGAGACCTGAAGAGTGGTTAGTCCCAAAGCGCCAACTGGGGCATTGATCTGCTTATAGGCCTGAGCCAGGGTGATAAACGCATTCAGGTTCTGGCGGATGACCGGCGGAAGAGCTGAGGGCGTCAGAATCTCGAAGAGAACGCGCCCGTCATGCGAATAATCATCCTTGAGGCCAAGCAGTTCCATCATAGTTGGGCGAATATCGGTGTGATCGGACCAGACATTCCCATCCACGCCGAGATGTTGCACCCCGGGGCCTACCATGCCTAACCAGGTGGTGTTGATATCGGGCGCGACATCACCGTGATTCCAGGCAAAAGCTGGATTCTCCGTCACGCAGGGAGAACTACAGTTGGGAGCGCCCGCGAACAAGAAGTAGTTCGGATTAGCAAACAAGGTAAAGGTGGGCGTCCTGGCCGGGTCTGCGGTAATCATGTGCAGCAGGCTCATCTCCACAGGGTCGGCCATGTAGTTAGTAATGTTATCGGTTTGACCCGTAATGGGATTTACTGCCGTAAGCTTGCCTGTGGCGCGTTCAAAGGGGCGCGTGACATTCTCGTCATTGCGGGCGGGATTGCCGGTGATGTAGACGGTTGGCGCGGCATCGCTGTGAACGGTAAATGGCGTGGTGATGCCCTGCTCGGTCGCCAGCAGGCCCGTCATGTTGGCATTGATTTCGCCAATCTGGCTGTAGGTGCAGGGAACGTTGACGCCATCGCAATTTGAAGGGCTGGGCGAGCCACCAACAAAATGGTCGCCTTCGTCAGCCGTGAAGACGAACAGCGTGTTGGCAGGGGTGATGCCGTCATTGGCCAGGCGCTGGAAGAAGATACCAAAGGCCTGGTCGTAGGATTTCAATGCGGCAACGTAACCAGCCTGACCCGGGCCGTAGGCGGGACCGTTGGGGTGGGCATCATGAGCGTCTGAGATGTAGGCATAGGTGACGGGTACGCCGTGTTCCTGCATGGCGGTAACATAGGAGAGCGAAACGGCGGCTGACATGCCATCAAAGCCCGGGAAGCCGATATCGCCATGCGAGTCCTTAATGACATTGCCGAACAGGTCTGTCATCGGGCCATTCGGGCTGATCTGTGGCGCGACATACTTATTACCATAGAGCGCCTGGTAGCCGTTGTAGCCGCCCGGCTCGTCCGGCAAGATATCGGGCTTCGCATTGCTGGAGTTCGCGCATACCGGATCATTGAGGGCGCAGTGAATGCCAATGCCCACAAAATCGGCGGTCGCCTGATTGGGATTGTTCTTTACCTCTTGAGCTTCGGGCGAATTAGGGCCGAAGACGGTGGGAATATCGGTGCCGATATTCTCGAGAATGGTGTTGGCTGTGGCAACCGCGCCAACGTTACAACCGGCGCGGGTATAGGGAACCCAGGGTGCGGGCGCGTTTTTGCCATTGGCCGCCAGCATGTTATAGGTTGTATCAGTAGGCGTCGATGTAGTGGGATCGTAGATAGGATCGGTCCAGTAAGCGAAGGATACGCCGAGACTGGTCGTCCCATCCGGCTTAAAATACCGGAAGCTGTTGCTTACCGGCACGCCATGCCGATCGCCATAGACTCCTGTGAGCGAAGTCAGAATATCGGTGGCGGTGTGAGCAATGAGCGGCGTGTGGTGATTGGTGAGCATAACGCCGTTGTTCTCGATGAAATTGAGTAAATTCGGCATCTGCTCCAGATCAGATGGAACGTTGGGATTGTCGCGCATGAAATGCGTGTTGTCAAATTGAATGTAGATGACGTGCTGTACATTGCCAGCGGGGGAGTTCAACTGGCAACTACTACTAGCGGCGTGGGCGGTACGAAGCCAGGGCAGGCCAAGAAATAAGGCAAAAAGAGTGACAGTAAGGGCAAAACTCCTGGCAGGGTACCGGAAGATTCCTTTCAACCGGGTCATGATTCCTCCTCTTTGAGTATTTTTTGTTGGCACCAACTCGAAAGATAAGGCGAAAACGGATTGTCAGGAAAGGCACCTCTTGAAATGAGCGGGCAATTACCCAGTTTTTACACGCTCATTACGTGAAAAGTATACCATATCCGCTTATAAAAAAACGTATTCTTTTCATTCGTTGGAACATGTAATATACATAAATTTTTTGTCCTGGCACCGATAGGTTAAAAAGGAGAAAGCAGGGGTCAAGCGGCTTATTACCAGCTTGACCCCTGCTTTCTCCTAAACAACCCTAAGTCGGGCAGGTTTTTAGGAGTTGTCTTACACCGTCGTCTGTTCAGGAGAAGTTGCCTGAGCAGGAGTCGGCTCTTCCTTTTTAGCCGTTTCTGGCGCAGGCGTTGGGCGGCTCATGATGCCGATAGCGACCATCATGGCCTCAATGACGGCAACAGCGATGATAAGCGCGCGCGGCAGGCGAATACCCAGCACATTGTCGAGCGAGAAACGACCAGGACCGGTAAGCGTGAGGGCGAGGGCTGCCGCCATATTGGTGACAGGCAATTCCGCGCCTCCCTGGCTGACCCAGATCGGTTTACCCCAGTGTGCTTTCACGGTCGCCATAATCATCGCGCCCATCGTGCCAATAGGGCCTATTGGATGCAGGAAGCCAAGTGTGGTAAGCAGACCACCGCCTAATTCAGAGGCAGAGGCCGCCGTAGCCCAGGCAGTACCCGGCTTCAAGCCCAACGACTCAAGCCAGCCAGCAGTACCCTGCAAGCCAGGGCCTTTGAACCAGCCAAACATCTTCTGCGAGCCATGACCAACCAGCAAACCACCTACTGACAGGCGCAAGGTGAGCAGGCCAAGATCACGCAACATGCGGTCTTGTTTTTTTTGCTTGAAAAGCACAAGGTCCCGGATATTGGTTGGCATCGTTTGCTTTTGCAACATGTTCATCTTCATGTTTTCTACTCCTTCCCTACTTGTGCAATAAGAAGATATGGGAGCATCTGTTTGCTCCATGCCTCATTTACGGGGATATTTCGATTTCAAAACTCTGGCGTTCAGGTCGCTAGAAAGTATGCAGCTATCATTTTGTATACGATCATAACGAGAAAAGTGTTTCAAGCTCAACAAGAAATGGAACTGGCAATTGCCGGTTCCATTTCTTGTTGAGCTTGAACGTATATCGTTATTCAGCGTCGCCAAAGATGGTGTAGTGCCAGGCCTTGCGGTTATCGTTGGAGAGTTCGATCATGACATGCTTGATCTGCGTATACTCCTCGAAGGAGTAAATCGACATGTCCTTACCGATGCCACTCTCTTTATAACCGCCATGCGGCATTTCAGATGTGAGCGGCAGGTGATCGTTGACCCAGACGGTGCCGAACTGGAGAGCGCTGCTGGCGCGCATGGCCTTGAAGATGTCGGTCGTCCAGACGGAAGCCGCGAGACCGTAGACGACATCGTTGGCCTTGTTGAGGACTTCCTCTTCGGTGCTGAAACGGCAGACGACGACGACCGGGCCGAAGACCTCGTTTTGCACGATTTCGGCATCGTTGCGGTCCTGGGCAATGACCGTCGGCTCGTAGAAGAAGCCTTTCTCGAAGCCAGGGACATTGGCGCGGCGACCGCCAGTCACAATGTTCGCGCCTTCGCGCAGGGCGCGCTCGACAAAGCCCTCGACATTGGAGCGCTGCGCGGCGGAGATCAATGGTCCCATGTCGGTATGCTCGTCCAGAGGGTTGCCGACGCGAATCTGCTTGACCTTGTTGAGGAAGGATTCCATGAACTGGTCGTACACGGCGTCCTGGACATAGATGCGCGTGGCGGCGGTGCAGTCCTGGCCAGTGTTGACGAAGCCGCCAACGACCGCGCCATTTGCGGCGGCCTCGATATTGGCATCATCATAGACGATGAAGGGAGCTTTACCACCAAGTTCCAGGTGAACGCGCTTGATGGTCTCAGCACCTGCGCGCATGACATGCTTGCCGCTCTCGGTACTGCCTGTGATAGAGACCATATCAACAAGCTTGTGATTCGAAAGCGCCTGAGCTACGCCGGGGCCACTGGTGATGACATTGAGGACGCCGGGAGGCAATCCAGCTTCCAGGGCGATTTCGCCAAGCTTCAAGGTAGTGATAGGCGTTTCCACAGAGGGCTTAAGGACAACGGTGTTGCCTGCGGCGAGGGCAGGGCCAATCTTCCAGGCCGCCATCATGAAGGGATAGTTCCAGGGCGCGACCGAGGCAACCACGCCAATCGGCTCGCGGCGAATAATGCTGGTGTGAATACCGTTATACTCGCTGGTGGCCGTTCCAGAGAGATGACGGGCCGCACCAGCAAAGAAATGCAGATTGTCAACGGCAAAGGGCAGGTCGCTGTCACGCGCCAGCTTAATGGGCTTTCCGGCATCCTGCGATTCAAGTTCCGCGAGTTCTGGCAGATGGGCCTCGATAGTTGCTGCCAGCTTTTCAAGGGCGGCGGCACGCGCTCCATGCGGCAGACGCGACCAGCGACCATCATTGAACGCCTCGCGTGCCGCCTGTACCGCGCGATCAACGTCTTCTGTTGTACTGACAGGCACCGAAGCAAAAGGCTCGCCCGTGGCAGGATTGATGACGTCGGCCATCTTGCCTGAACTGCCATTGACGAGTTCACCATTAATCAGAAGTTTGTACTCGGCCACCTCAGTAGCTCCTTTCGGATGTACGAAATAGCGGGGGCAATCGACCCCCTACGGCAACAAAACGCGCTTCACAACTGAATTTTCTACGATAATCGTCGTTCTGCCTCAAAATAGTTGCGAATTTGTTGTAGACAGAACAATTTACCTTCGTTATTCTATCACAGATTGGGCGCAAGTGTGCAAGGGCTGCCTTTGGGCGGCGCAAGCGCCCTCCCCGCCCTGCATCCCCTCTCCCGCCCCTACGAATGTTCACACCTGCCAGACATGTCATGCTGAGCGCAGCAAAGCATCTGCGTCGAGGCCGTCGAGATGCTTCGCTGCGCTCAGCATGACAGTCAAGGTCTGATCTTTACGAAATGGCAACGGTGCGTGTCTCCGTAACATGCATGTCATACTTCGCCAGTTCGCGCAAGAAAGGTTCGGGGGGAACGCAGAGTTCCGGGCCGAACGCGCCGCGCTTCGTGATCTCGCCATTGGCAAGCATGCGCCCAGCAATGGCGAGTGGAACGCCGGTATCGAGCGCGCCCGCGCTGATGCCCCAACGACGGTAAGGCAAGACAACTACCTGGTTGATGATTTCTACCTGTTGATTGTCTGTCATGCCGCAAGTAACGACACGCAACACATCGCAGTCCTGCGGCTCGACCTCTTCAACAGGGGTCATTTCGAGCAAGCGCGCAAGGACTTCACGCGGGGAAACCTTTGCACCGCGCACATTGATGGGTTCGTTGCTGCCAAAGCCGAGGTCAACCAGGAATTTGAGTTTAGTCAGAAAATCGCTGGGAAAGGCGATTTTGAAGGAGACGTAGCGAATGCCTTTGTCTTGAAACGAGAGCGGGAAGGTGGCGCACTCGGAATGAAGGGAGTAAATAGCAGTGGCGCGACCAACCGGGAGAGGGAAGATCATCTCTTCCTGGCCGCTCAAGGGCGCTTGCGGATGCCACGCGCCATCCTGGAAAACTTGCGGCTGTTTGGTAAATTCATCCAGGATGGTGCGAATCGAGTAGGGCGCGACAAGCGGGGCCTGCGATGGCGTAGTATCGCTGCAACCAAGTTCGACCTTGATGCTTTCAACACGATCCAGTTTGTCGGCGGCAAGACGAGCAAGGATGTTGGTGATGCCTGGTGTGCCACCCATGCCGAGAATGGCGGTGATTCCGGCAGCTTCAGCTTCGGAATGCAGGGCCAGAGATTCGCGTGTGACATGAAATAGACCGCCGAGGTCGGCATAATGGACTTTTTCGGCGATGCAGGCGCGGATAATGGGGATGTTGTAGACGTAATCGACAGCAGCCAGGGCGACATCAGCACCGCGCAGGAGTTCACGCAGGCGTGGCTGATCGTTGACATCAATCTGACAAACCTGAATTTTGTTGCTGTTGAGGGACGCGGCGAGTTCTTGAGCGCGGCCTTCGGAATAGTCGGCAATGGTTATCTGGTCAATCTCTGCGTATTCTGTCAGGGCGCGCACAGTGACACGCCCCATAGCGCCAGCGCCGCCCAGTACAACGATGTGCATAGATAAGAAACCTTTCGTGGGAAGAATCGGATGAGGTTCTTTCCCATTAGCCGCTAGATGCCCTTTGACAAAAGAACCTGGGATTCTCACCCCATATCATCCTGCGCTTCCCTCATGTCATCCTGAGCGCAGCGAAGGATCTGCGGTCTGGACGCACGATTCGGCTGGGCGGCGGAGATCCTTCGCTGCGCTCAGGATGACATTTCCGATTTGTAAAACTTCATCAAACAACCAACAGGAATGAGCTAGCATTTACGCGACGGCGGTTTTCGAGCTATCAACCTCGTTTTTTGTGACCTGAGCGTTGGAAACCGGAGTCGCGGTGGTGTTCGCGGCTTCAGTTATACCAGGCGTCGAAAGGGTTGCGCGCAGTTCCTGCAGCGTATCCTCAAGGTAGTTGAGGATGGTGTCAATCTCCTCGCGGGTGATGACAACGGGCGGCTCGATACGCACAACACGCGAGTTATTGAGCGTGCCGGAGATGAGGACGCCGCGCTTGAAAAGGCCAGAGACGACCGCGTAGCCAATTTCGTCGTTGACAAAATGCTGGCCGATCAGCAAGCCCTTGCCCGTGATATTGGTGTAGATATCGTCGTACCGGGCCGCGATGTCCTTCAACTGGCGAATAAAGTACTCGCCTTTTTCGGCGGCCTGCTCAGGGATACGCTCCTCGATAGTCACATTGATAGCGGCAATGGCGGCAGCGCAAGCAAGCGGATTCCCGCCTGTCGTTGTAGTATGGATAAACGGATTACTGTTGAAGACGCTCCAGATTTTGGGCGTGGACATGAACGCGCCAATGGGCATCACGCCGCCACCGAGGGCCTTCGCCGAGGTGATAATGTCGGGTACCACGTCCCAGTGTTCAACGCCCCAGAGTTTGCCTGTACGTCCCATACCCGTCTGCACTTCGTCGGCAATCAGTAGCACTTCATATTCGTCGCAGATTTGGCGCAGGCGTGGCCAGAAATCGTCCGGGGGAACGATGGCCCCTGCTTCGCCCTGCACAGGTTCCATGATGACGGCGGCGATGTCGTTGCCCACCTCGCGGGCGATACGCAACTGCTGTTCAACGGCATCGGCGTCGCCATATGGGACGTGGAAGACGTTATTCTGCGGCGTGAGCGCCGGACGACGGAAGATGGCCTTGCCAGTCAGCGAGAGCGATCCGGCGGTTTTGCCGTGAAAGCCGCGCACAGAGGCAATAAAGCCGCTCTTGCGCGTGTAGAGCTTGGCAAGCTTCATCGCGCCCTCTACGGCTTCGGTGCCGCTGCTCACGAAGAAGCTGTATTGAATATCACCGGGCGTAATTTCCGCCAGCAAATGAGCGAGCATGCCGCGCAGGGGATCAAGCAATTCCTGTGTGGGAAGCGGGCTTTTTTGTAGCTGCGCCTGTACGGCAGCCACGACTTTTTGATGCGCCCAGCCAAGATTGAAGAGGCCAAAGCCGCCCAGGCAGTCGATATATTCGCGGCCTAGCACATCCTTGAAAGTCGCGCCGCGCCCCGTCCATTCAACGGCGGCGAAATCTCCAGCCTCCGCGACAGATTTACGGTATTCGATAAAGCCACTGTTGTAGTACTTCGCGAAGTTGTTGACCGTAGTTTCGACCAGCCATTCAGCTTCGCTGCGTGTTAGTTGTGGTTTGTGTACGATATCAAGATAGCGTTGAGAATCATTGAGTGCCTTAAGTAGTCCATCGGAACTCATAAACGTCCTTTCTGACGAAGCGGCCTGAAAAAAGGTAAGCATCCCACCCCGGCCCGCCTACCGGGTTCAGTTTCATCCATTCCCTGGATACGCACTTCTGAAGTTAATGGGATGGTGCCACCTATCCCTGAGGATAGACGACGGAGAAGAAAAACAGAGAACGCTTGCTACAGGTTACAAATTGCCTATCGCTACGAAAAAGATTGCACAAGACAACGAGCTAACAATCCGGCAGTAAGCGCGAGAAGCGAGCAGGCGCAAGCGAATCTCTGAAGTCCTGGCAACGACCAGGATTACGCACAAGAGGAAGAATCAGGGGTAGCAAGCAGACATGTGAAAGCCACGAAATACGAAGTATTTCGGAATATACCCTCCGTGTTTTCTTCCAGGTATGTCGTTCACTTTCACGGAAAACATAACATTTCTCAAGAATCGGTACGAAAAACTCTTATGTAAATAAGTATAACCTATCAGGCTGTTAAAAGGCAAGCTCTAGCCAGGAAGTGAGATGCTGGCGAAATAGCTCCAGGTCTCGCAAGGTGGCATCACGATTTTTCGATGGCGGCACCTGCTGGCGGATAAAGGTCATAAAGCCGGTTAGAGCGGCGCTCAACGCCTGTATTTCAGTCTTCGATAAGAAAAAGGGAATCTCTTGCAGACCAGAATGAATCATGGCGAACCGCTCATACAGACTCTCAAGCAAGGTAAACTGTGCATGCCGCTCCCCGGTAGGTAGAGAAGTGCGGCGCGCATAGGCAAGGTAGCCCCGGATGACGTTGCGCAGGACAGACATGTCGTTGAAACTCAAATAGATGCAAGGAACGTTGTCTCCTGGCTGCGACTGATTCATTTCTTTTCTTCCTCCACGACCTCTACTTCAGTTGGTTGAGCTTGCTGCTGGCCCTCATCCCCCACTGCACACCAATCATCCGTGTTCAGCAGCGACAGAGCTTCTTCGTGTTGTCCATCTTCAATGAGGCGCAAGATGCGTTCGGCCCCGCGCTGCATACGTGCCGTGATGGCAGCATGAGATGCGGTAATAGCAAGACCTGAACGAGACAGGCGGGCAGATTCTTCTAAAAGGGCCTGTTCTTGCCTGAATTGGGCTATGATGCTTGGATTATTGGTGGACATGCTTTGTAGCTCCTTACTGCTTGTTTAGAGGCAGGCTGCATGTTATACTACCTGCCAGATATTCTAAGAATTGCTCTTGTAGTGCTAGTGTACTTCGTTCTTTAAAAAGGGGGGTCGCATTTTTGAGAATTTGTGGAAGTGGTTTTTGCTGCTCTGAAACACCGCATTATTTCTGAGAAAAAGTGGGAAAGTGAGATATGAAGCAGTTTGGGACTTTTCTTTCTAACCTTCGAAGTAGTATAGGTCTATCCTTAGATGAACTTGCCAAACTTATTAGAACCAGCCGGAGTACGCTTTCACGTCTTGAAAATGACGAAATCTCTCAACCTTTTAAAGGGTCAATGCGGCAATTAGTCATTTCACTTGCTGAGCTTTTATGCTCTTCACCAAAAGAGACAGAGCGATATTTAGAAATGGCGGGTATTGCTCGATCACTCCTCACAGAAACTGAAGAGATTCGATTAGGTTTCTTTCCTCAAATTGCGGTCGGCTCACCTGGAGAAATACCACATCTTGAACTATTACAACACGTTTGCGAACAAAGGATTCATCAGCTTCAAACGCAAACAACAAATGGCTCTCTTCCCCATTTGAAACTAAAGATACAAGAATATACCAACATATTACGCGATACACAAAAACGATTAGCCGTTATACGTGACGAGCAACTACTCCTGGAACGTAAGAAAGAAGCTGCCGCAATACAAACAAATCCCGTTATGCACTATATTGCAGCTTTTTCACAGACTAAGAGGCAGGATAATATATCGCAAAGAATCGTTATGCCATCAGAAACGATTGTAGAGACGATTGGTGGAAGCCAGGAATTACAAGAGTTAGCGCAACGTCCTTTGTTGCTTGTTATGATGCTTGATGTTTTCTCTAACTTACAGGAAGTTGGTGAAGAAAGCTGGAGTATTGCCAAGTTATATCAGAAATACATAGAAAAATGGTTAAAGCAAGAATGCTCTACCTCAGAACCTGAAATACATTGGCATGAAAAAGTAGAGATTATCCAAGAGTTGGCCTGGTTACTTTATACAGCCAACTCTCCGTTAACAAAACCTTATAAAGACTATCAACATTTCACCTTTACACGGCATAATCTGAACCGTTTCCTGGAACAGATTGGTACTCGAATATCAACATATCCCCTTATCCCAACTGATCGATACTATACGACTCCATACGTTTTTGATTACGAATGAGGGGGATGCTTATCATTTCATACACAAATCCTTTCATGAATATCTTGTTGCGAAACATATCTTCGAGCAAATGAGGCATAAAGAAAACGCTAAAGAGGAAGTGGCAAAAGTGCTTCAGTTTTTTCTTCCCGTTGAAATTGTCACTTTCTTAAAAGACATGTTGAATGGGAAAGATTTTTCGCGCCACGAACAGGCCTTAACGGTCGATACACTGATTAAGGTATACCAACTGCATGACAGAAACGATCATCGTTCAGCAACCATTCGTCAGAATGCCTGTTCTTATCTCTCTTATCTCGGTACACAAAAAGCTTCACAGTTTCTGGAGAAAACGTACCGGCAAGAGCCTAACAAATGGGTACAACGAGGTATGATGTTAGGTCTCGCACTTTCGTGCTACAGGCAAGACATCCTCGAAGAGTATATTGAAATGCTTCGTAATGACCCCGAAGCAGCTTCTATTAACATTGGCTATCATCTTGCTTATTATGGAGATCAGGCTCCAAGCGAGGGGTTTCGAGACCGAGGTGGAGAACGTTGTGAGGCAACCGTGCGATCAATATTTCGCCATTTACACAGTGAACGTTATCGCAATGGCTGGGTGCTTGATCTACTCACATTACGGACACTTTTAGAACAACGGGGTGTAATCGCGTTCTCCTCAAATGAACAGCACCTTCCTTTTCTTGCAGAGTTCCTAAATAGAAACCACTTAGAGCAAAGCAATATTTTTCAGGAAGAGCGGCAACTATTGTTTACAGCACTGAAAGGAGTTGCATTACTCTGAATAACATCGAAAAGGACAAATTATCCTACCTCAATTCCCTCGCGTCAGAAAACGCCCGAAGCCTTTTGCATCTTGCCAATGCCGATAGCTTCGCTGTCGATGATTGCATTTTGCTCGTTAGCAGCGAAAATTTTAGGGGATGGGAGCGACGTGAAATCGTAACGGCTATTCTGCCTGAACCATTGCCGATACCAGATGATCTTGCCCAGGTGCAAAAAGAGAGGCTTCCCAGCATCGAGCAGCGTTACTTTAACTCATCGCATTATCGGCTTGTTTCCGCAACTCCTGCCAATCACGAAAACCATCATCTCAAGGTTGTGCTTGCTCCTATTCGATTTTACGACTATTTTAGCCTCAGCCCTGCCTTTGATGTACTACTGTTAATTGGGCAAGATAGATCAGCTATTTCGATACGGCAGAAGTATGGACATACTGCACTCAGCTATTCGGACGATGAGACGACTTCACAGATTCCCGCACCTATCAGCATCCAATGTATAGTAGTGACCGGGGATGAGCAAATTGTCCTGATGCAGCGTTCAAAATCTGTGGCTTTTTATCCTCAGCACTGGTCTGCTTCCTTTGAAGAGACAATGGATGCGCCTGATCCTGCTCATGCCCAGAAAGGTGATAAAGATTTCTTTGATGGAGCTATTCGGGGATTAGATGAAGAATTTGGGATCTTTGAGGAAGCTGTGGAAAGCGTCAAGGTCTTATCCCTCAATGTTGAGTATCAAACGCTCTCGGTTGACGTTATTACGCTTATTAAGCTCAAACTGACAGCAGAGGAAGTAAAACAAAGCTGGTTACTACGAGCGCGAGACCGCGAAGAGGCTTCCAGATTCGCCACCATTCCTGCTGATCTTAACAGTGTGCTAGATGTACTGATGAGCGAAAGGCTCTGGCATCCTACTTCACGTATGCGGTTGATACAGTTTCTTTTTCAGAGATACAGCGTGAAGGAAGTAGTACACACATTGCAGTTTGACCAACGAAAGGAATAACAGAAAACCCATGCCACAAGTCACTATCTGGAACGAGTTCCGGCATGAGCGAACAGACCCGGAGGTCAGGGCGCATTATCCGCATGGAATACATACGACGCTTGCTGAGGCGCTGACCTCGACAGGTCTGACGGTGCGTACAGCGATCTTAGATGAAGCTGAGCAGGGACTACCTGATACAGTGCTTAATACGACTGATGTGCTGATCTGGTGGGGGCATCTTGCGCATAATGAGGTCTCCGACGCGCTGGTAGAGCGCGTGCAGCAACGTGTTTTAAATGGGATGGGATTGATTGTACTGCATTCAGGCCATATGTCTAAGATTTTTCGGCGGCTGATGGGCACTAATTGCACGCTGCAATGGCGCGAGGCCGATGACAGCGAACATTTATGGGTGACAGCGCCCGGCCATCCGATTGTGGAAGGGATAGGTGACTGCATTGAACTTGAGCGTGAGGAGATGTACGGCGAATACTTCGATATCCCCCAACCAGAAACGCTGGTGTTCGTGAGCTGGTTTACGGGGGGCGAAGTCTTTCGGAGCGGCTGCTGCTATACACGTGGACGGGGCAAAATCTTTTACTTCCGTCCAGGCCATGAGACACACCCAACGTACCATCACCCGCAGATACAGCGCGTAATTGCCAATGCTATACACTGGGCGGCACCCAGGTGGTAAAAGAAATGCAAAAGGGAGATACAATGGCGATTCGTCTTGTTCAGGTAGGAATGGGTGGTTGGGGGCGCAATTGGGCTACTCGCGTTGTACAGCAGAGCGAAGATGTGCAACTGGTGGCCTGCGTTGATCTGAATCCGGAGATGCTTGCGCAGGCTCAGCAACTCCTTCAACTACCAGCAGAGCGCTGTTTCCAGACTCTCGAGGCTGCCCTGGCAAACATTAAGGCAGATGCTGTACTTATTACCACCACTCTGCCTGCACATGTTCCGGTGGCTTTAGAGGCTCTGAGGGCTGGAAAACATGTGCTACTGGAAAAGCCGTTTGCGCCCACTCTAGCTGAGGCGCGAGAGGTGGTCAAAACGGCTGCGGAGCATAACCGGATACTCATGATTAGCCAGAATTATCGCTTCTTTCCCGCCGTCCAGGCTGTCACTGCATTGGTTCGCGAGCAGAAACTGGGTGAGATTGGCTCTGTCACAATTGATTTCCGGCGTTACAAGAATGATGCCGCGCCAGAAAATCAAGGCTATTTTCGGATATGGCAGCCATTGCTGGTGGATATGGCCATTCACCATTTTGACCTGATGCGTTTTGTTCTCGGACAGGAGCCGGTTCAGATTAACTGTCAGACCTGGAACCCACCCTGGAGCAGGTTCATGGATCCTGCCGCCGCCGCCGCTACGATCACTTTCGATGGCGGCACAGTAGTAAGTTACCGGGGAAGCTGGGTGAGTCCTGGCCCGAGGACCAGTTGGAGCGGAGAATGGCACATGGAATGTGCTGAGGGAGAGATTGTGTGGATAAGCAGGGATGATAGCGCTCCTGATCGCGTCACCATTCGCCGTTTAGGGAAACGCCCATACCAGGTCAGACTGCCTGCATTCGAGTTCACTGATCGTCGTGGAAGCTTGCGGGCATTCGCGCAGGCAGTGCAGACAGGACAGGAACCTGGGAGTTCAGGACGTGATAATCTACACTCTCTTGCACTCATGTTTGCAGCCGTTGAGTCTGCAACCAGTCATTTGCCTGTATTACTTTAGAAACGTATAGTACTCTTAATAAAAAGGCTTCATCCCAGCATGTCATCCTGAGCGCAGCGAAGGATCTCTGGTCTGGACGCACGACCCTGCTGGGCGACGGAGATCCTTCGCTGCGCTCAGGATGACATAGAGCGGCTTTCCTATGCCAGGGAGCGGCTTTCCCATTATTTCATCAAAATTCATGGAGAGCGCCAGATAGTGTTGCAATAGTAGCTCGAATGAGGCACGAGACATGGAACATTTTCCTTTCAGCGAGACATGTGCGTTTTGTAAGATCATTCGTTCGCAGGAGAAGGCATATATTGTCTTTGAAGATGCTATTTCCCTGGCTTTTTTAGATAGAAGGCCCGTTTTTCCAGGGCACTGCCTGCTTGTGCCAAAAGGCCATTACGAAACGCTCGCCGATCTGCCTGTCCTGCTTGTTGGGCCGTTGTTTCAGAATGCCCAAATGCTCGAACGCGCCATAGAAGAAGGCTTACAGGCCGATGGAACATTTATCGCCATCAATAATCATGTGAGTCAAAGCGTGCCACATCTGCATATCCACCTCGTTCCGCGCCACAAGAAAGACGGTCTCAAGGGGTTCTTCTGGCCGAGACAACGCTATAAAGATGAAGATGCGGTACTCCAGGTACAGGAAAAGCTGCGATCTGCCATTGCCAGAATACTGGGTTCTTGAACGAAGCCATATCTTCTTAAGGGCGAGAACAGCATGTAGCTCAGCTTAACCATTAACCCACCACATGCAATACGGCCTTCCCTCTATAACGGCGGTCCAACAACTTTTGAGCGGCGTCCGCGATCTGTGTCCAGGGGGCTTCCAATTCGATTTGTGGGTGAAGCTGTCCCCCGGCGATCATACGGGCTAAACGGGCAAGGTCGGCGGACATGGGTTTGCGCGCGAGTTCGTAGAAGATGATGAAGCCGTAGAGGCTCAGGCCACCCTTTAGAAAGAACTGACGGATGTCGATAGTGGCTTCGGGAGAGCCTGTTGTGCCGAAATTAACACATACGCCACTTTGACTGAGCATCGTGAGAACGTTCGCAAGGGGGCGGCCTCCAATCGAGTCGAGGATGAGATCGTAAGGGCCAAATGCGCGAGCTGCTGATGCATCATCGCTGACGACGACCTGATGCGCTCCGACAGCTTTGACCATATCTTGATAGGCAGATTGGCGCACTACGCCAACGACGTAAGCTCCCGCGTGATTGGCAAGCTGGCAGGCAAAATGACCCACACCACCGGAAGCGCCGGTAATCAGAACGCGCTTGTCGAGCAATAAGCCGCCATGTTCGAGCGTCCAGAGGGCAGTCAGGCCTGCAATTGGCAAGGTGGCGGCCTGGGCAAATGAAACCGCATCGGGCAATTCGGCAAGCCGGAAGGTTGGGACGGCAAGCAATTCGGCCCAGGCTCCATTGTCGAGCGTACCCACAACTCTCGCTCCTGTGGGCGGGCCGGATCCATCGGTGGCTTGCTGTTCAACGACGCCCGCGAAATCCCAACCGGGCCGCCAACCAGCTTCGGCAGTGGAAGCGGTACGTACTTCGCCGCGATTGAGCGAGATGGCTTTGACACGCACCAGGGCCTCGGAGCGGGAAGCAGTTGGAGCTTCTACCTCGCGGATGACGAGGCGACCTGCAACGGATGGATCAACGACAACAGCACGAATTGCGTCCATGTATTTCTCCCCTAGTATGCTCTCGCAAAGCGCGCCTCAAAGAAACGGGCGAGCAGTGAGAGCGGGTAGCACATTGCAAAGTAGAACAGCGCACCGAAAATATACAGGAATAGTTTCTGCCCGGGATCAATGAGAGGGTCAGCGAACGAGCCCATTGTATTTTCGAGTTCAACGACACCGAGAACGGAGAGCAGAGCGCTGTCCTGAATCAGGGTAATGAAGTAGTTGGTAAAAGGTGGAATGGTAATACGAATGGCCTGCGGCAGTACAATGTGGCGCAGGGTTTGCCAGGAATTCAGGCCAAGACTAAGCGCGGCTTCGGTTTGTCCCTTATCAACAGATTCCAGGCCAGCGCGGAAAACTTCGGTCAGGTAGGCTCCGTAGTTGAAGCTGAGGCCGATGATACCATAGAAATAGGCTGAAAAGGCGAGCGGGACAAGCGAGTTTTCACCGATGAGCGTCATGAAATTAAAGGCGGCAGTATAGGGATCGAAGCCAAGAGCCGAGAGCGCCTGGCCAACGCCGAAGTACCAGAGCAAAAGCTGGACAAGAATAGGCGTACCACGCACCACCTCGACATACACCAGGGCAATGTAACGAATGGGGGCAAAGCGAGATCGACGTCCCAGCGCTCCCAGAAAACCGAAAAGGACAGCCAGAACCATGCTGACGACAGACAGGCCAAGCGTCAGAGCGGCTGCCTCTAACAAATAGACGAGATAGGTGTTGATGAGATCAAGATGGGTATAGAGATAATAGATAAAAGCCAGTATGCTGACTGCGAGTACCACGTAGAACAGGACGTTAATAATGGGCAGGATGGTGGTACGAAATGAACGGACCTCAGGTTGAGTGCTGGATATCGTCTGCTGCATCTCTTTTCTTTCCTTCCTCACTTACTACAGGGCGGCACGCAGGCGGCGCTCAAAAAACCTGGCAACGTATGAGGTTGGCAGGCTCATCAACAGATACAGGATGATGGCGAGAGCGTAGAGCGGCAGGCGCTGGCTGCTATAGCGGAACGTGTACAACTGCAAGACCGAGGTAAGTTCAGTGCCCGAGATCACGCTGACAATGGCGGAGTCCTTGAGCATGTAAATAAAGTCGTTGACGAAAGGGGGAATCATCAACGGGACGGCCTGAGGAAGCACGATACGAAAAAAGTTCTGCGCAGGTGTCATGCCGAGCGAGAGCGCCGCCTCGGTCTGTCCGTGTTCGACCGAGAGGAAACCGGCGCGAAAGACTTCGGCTTCGTAGGCGGCATAGTTCAGAGCAAGCACAGAAATACCGGCGCGCCACGCATCATCTAAGTACGCTAAATTGTAGTTGACCAGAACGGCTCCGATGCCATAGTAGACCAGAAACATCTGGGTGATGATAGGCGTGCCGCGCATCACCTCAATAAATATTTTCGATGGGACGCGAAACCAGGAGATCGATGAACTGCGCATCAGAGCCAGAATCAGACCAAAAAGCAGGGCAAGCGGAAATGAAATAACACAATAAATAAGCGTATTTTTCGCGCCATCCAGAAATTGCGGCAATAATTGTATAGCCAGGTTCATTTGGAACTCCATTTACACATACGATTGTTTGATTTTCTGTAGGGACGTGATTCATCGCGTCCTGCCTGAATCGGCCCAAGAGGCAGGACGCGATGAATCACGTCCCTACAGGATCAGATGTTTATTGTTGCGTTCCTGGCATTAGACGATGCCAATGGCCGTCTGCTGGTCGTTCCACATCTTCCACTTCACGTAGATCTGGTGGAGCGTGCCGTTTTTCTTGAGCCGGTCCAGAGCGGCGTTCAGTTCGGGCAGCAGAATGGGTGTATTGGGGCTGCTCTTATTGAAGCCCGCAACGTAGACGTCGGGATAGAGCGGCTTGCCAATTGGTTTTAGTGCGGGGTCTGGCACGCCGCCGGGGCCTGCACCCAGGACGTAGTAGGCGACGATGGGATAGTCGAGCATGGTCGCATCCAGCTTTTTCTGCTTCACATCGTCGAAAGGCAGGTTGCCATTATAGAGTTTGGTGGTGATCTTGGGATCGGCCTGCAAATAGGTGGCGGCTTTGTAGCCATCGCCGGTCCCAACGGTCAAACCGTCAAGGATGCTGAGACTAAGGTTGCTATTGGCATTATACTGGGAAAAACGAGGGTCGTCGGCACGAACAACGATCTGTTGGCCGTAGCGATAGTAAGGAGTGGAGAATTCCTGGGTCTTTTTGCGCTCGTCGGTGATCTCCCAACCGTTAAAGACGAAATCGAACTGGTTGGCGGCAAGCGCCTGGTCAAGTTGGCCGTAGCAGACCTCTACCTGGCGCTGGGTGACGCCCATGAGATTGGCAACAGCCTGCATGATATCCACCTCAAATCCAATCAGGTTCGAGGGATTTTTGGGGTCTTTAAATACATAAGGAGCGCCATCGACAAAGTCAGCGCCCCATTGGATAACACCCGGAACTTTGAGTCCAGCATGACCTATGGGCGTTTGTCCTGGGGCCGGAGTGGGTGTGGGATTGGTTTGCACATTTCCGCCACAGGCAGCCAGCAGGGACTCAAGCGATCCCCCGGCAACCACCAGACCACCGAGCTGGCCTGCGCGTTTTAAGAACGTGCGTCTGCCGATTTCATGAATCATAACACATCATGCCTTTCCGTGAATTGTCCTGGCAAATACAATCGAGCCTACCTACGGCATGGTAGAAAGCACACGCTCCAGGAACAGCCTTGTGCGCTCGTTTTTAGGATTTTTAAACAACTCCGCAGGATCACCCTCTTCGATGATCCTGCCATCGGAGATGAAAACCACCCGGTCTGAAACATCGCGCGCAAACTGCATTTCATGTGTCACTACTACCATCGTACTCCCCTCGTAAGCGAGGTCGCGCATGACTTTGAGTACCTCGCCTACCAGTTCAGGATCAAGCGCCGAAGTTGGCTCATCGAAAAGCAAGGCACGGGGCTGCATGGCAAGAGCGCGTGCGATAGCGACACGCTGCTTTTGCCCACCTGAAAGCTTGTTGGGATAGACATCGCGCTTTTCGGAGAGTCCAACTTTCGCCAGCAATTTCTCCGCCATGGCAATGGCCTGGTCTTTCGGCATCTTACGAACAAGCATTGGGGCTTCGATAATGTTTTGCAGGACGGTCATGTGAGGAAACAGGTTGAAGTTTTGAAATACCATACCCAGTTCGCGGCGAATGTGGCTGAGTTGCCTGACCGAAAGATTGGGATCGAGTCGTTGCCCGTGAATATAAATTTCGCCGCTGGTATACTTTTCAAGAGCGTTCAGGCAGCGAATAAGCGTGCTTTTGCCTGAACCACTGGGGCCAATCAGCGCCACCACCTCTCGTTTGCGCACCTCGAAATCAACATCTTTGAGAACGTGCTTATCACCAAAATATTTGTTGAGCTTGCGAGCGCTGATGATAACCTCGTCTTCAACATTATTGACGGCTTGCGACAGGCTGCCCGAACTGGTAATGGGGACAGAGACCCCATCTGAAAGAGTCTGATCGGAGTCCATGAACCACTCCTTTACCTGTTGTAAGATGTGTTCTGGCTTTCATGCTTCCAGCGTAGAAAGTTGTGCGTGTTGCTCTACAGTATAGTCACCCTTAGATGGGCTGTCAAGCAATATTTGGCGTAATGTTACTGTTTTTCTCTATTTTCCCCCGTTTTTCTACGATATCCACTGCGTTAACAGCCATTTTATACGAAATTCAATCATATTAAGCGTTTGAAGGCTGATTTTATGTTATACTATGTTCAACTATTGGTTGAGATATCTGACATCAATCTGGCAGGAGAAACATGCCCTATCTAACAACACCTCACACTCGTATGTATTACGATATTTTGGAACCGGATTTCACGAATCAGGACTTCTATCCCACTCCAGTTCTCCTTATTCATGGATTCGGCGGGACGCCTGAAAGCGATTTTAAAGGGCAACTGCCCTCGCTGCGACAACACTTTCGCGTCCTCGCGCCGCACCTGCATGGCTATGGTCGTTCAACCCAAAGAACGCATTACGAAACCTCTTTTTATCGCGACGACGCGGCAGACCTGGTCGCTCTATTGGATGCGCTACATACCGAGCAGGTGCTGGTACTGGGCTTCAGTGATGGTGGAATTGTGGGATTACTGTTGGCTGCGCTATACCCTGAGCGAGTGAAGGCGCTGGCTGTGATGGGCGCGCAACATCGTATCACCCCAGAAAACGTGGCAGGCATCCGGCACTGGCTGCTTGAAAGGCCACTCGACGAGGAATGGCAGCGCGAACTCGCGGAACTGCATGGCGAGCCATACTGGCGCAGCTTGCCTCGCATGTATGTCGAGGGACAGGAGGCGCTGGTAGAGGCTGGCGGTGTGCTGATTACCGATGAAGAACTCTCAGCCATTCTCTGTCCCGCGCTGATTATGCATGGCAAAAAAGACCGGATAGTACCAGCAGACTATGCAAGAACGATTGCCAGCCTGCTTCCTCATGCCGAACTGCTGCTCTTTGATGCCGGACATGCCGCGCACCTGCGCTGTGAGCAGGAATATACAGCGGCGGTGATGGATTTTCTTTTGAAGAATGCAAGGTAGGTATTTACAGACAGAGACAGGCCGGTCAGAATGGCCATTCTGACCGGCCTGTCTCTGTCTGTAAATATATCGATGTAAAAACGTGCTTTCTGTATGTCAAATGGGCTTGCAATATTTTTCCATAGACAGGAGTGAAGCTTGTTATGCCAGCCGAAAAGGTTGCGATTGTCATTCCCGCCTTGAATGAAGAGGGGGCACTACGCAAATTGCTGGGTGAGATTCCCCCTGGCATCGCCGATTGGGTCATTGTTGCCGATAATGGCAGCACTGATAGGACAGCCGAGGTGGCGCGTGCAGCAGGAGCAATTGTCGCTAGTGAGCCAGCACGAGGATATGGCCGGGCCTGCCTCAAAGGCTTTCAGACGGCCTGCGAGCTAGGAGCGGAGATTGTTATCTTTCTGGATGGCGATGGAAGCGATGACCCCGCTGATATTCCAATGATGCTGGCTCCGGTGTGCGAGGGACAGGCAGATATGAGCATCGGCTCGCGGGTCAGCAAGCGGGCAGAACGGGGGGCAATACCCCCACAGGCGCGGCTGGGGAACTGGCTGGTCAGTAGCCTTATTCGCCTCTTTTACCGGGCAAAGGTACACGATATTGGTTCGTTCCGCGTCATTCGATGTAGCACGCTGCGCGAGTTGCAGATGCGAGAGATGACCTTTGGCTGGCCAGTGGAGATGCTGGTGAAGATGGCACGCCGGGGATACCGCATCTTCGAACTGCCGATTCACTACCGCAGACGCAGTGCGGGGAGATCGAAAGTGGCAGGAACGGTGGTCGGAAGCGTGAAAGCCGCCTATTATATGCTGCGAACCACGCTGCGCTATGCCTGGATAGGAGACGCACATGCCTGAGACCGCCCTGGTAGTAATGGCACGCTATCCTGAGCCTGGAAAGACCAAGACGAGACTTGCTCAGACTATCGGAGATTGCGAAGCAGCAGCCTTGTACCGGGCGTTCCTGATCGACCTGGCGAATCGCTTCGTGAGGCAAAGCTACCTGTTGCATTGGGCCTATACGCCTGCCGAAGTGGACTTCCGGACATTTCTTGCGACCATCGTGCCTTCTCTTGCTCCGTATATGTCCTGTTTTCCGCAACACGGGCCAGACCTGGGAGCGCGGCTACTGCATGCCTTTCGCTGGACATACCAGCATGGCTTCAAGCGTACTGTCCTGATCGGCTCAGACTCACCGCAGATCAGCCGGGAGATTATCTGTCAAGCGGAATATGCTCTCAATATGGCTGATGTTGTATTAGGGCCAGCCGAGGACGGGGGCTATTACCTGATCGCTATGCGCGAGCCACATGATGTTTTTACAGGCATTCCCATGAGTACCAGCGAGGTGCTGGAACAGACGATACAACGAGCGACTGAGCAGGGGTTAACGATAAAGCTACTGGAATCGCTTTTTGATGTTGATGAAAGCGCAGATTTAGCGCGGCTGGCGGAGTTGCTGGAGCAAGATGCTTCGCTCTCGCCTGCCACAGCCGCTCATCTTGCTACGATAAGGAGCCTTCATGATTAGCGCCACAACGAAAGTCGATACACTGCCACGTTCGATCTATATCGAGCCGACCAGCCGTTGCAATGAATTCTGCCAGCAGTGCCCACGCACGCTGCTGACCCGCGAGGAAGACCGCGATTTGACGTTTGACGAATTTCGCTACATCGTCGATCAATTTCCGGTGCTGGAGCGCGTCGTGCTGCATGGGCTGGGCGAGCCGTTGTTGAATAAAGACCTGCCTCGTATGGTGCGCTATCTGAAAGAACGCGGCACCTATGTCCTGTTCAACTCGAACGGCATCGCGCTGACGGAAAAGCGCGGCCAGGAATTGATCGACGCGGGCCTGGATGAGTACCGGCTCTCAATGGATGGAGCTACACGCGAGATGTACGCCCATGTACGAGGAGTGGACGCCTTTGAGAAAATCTGGCGCAATGTACGCACCTTTGTGCGTCTGCAACAGGTGCAGAATGCCAGCAATCCTCGCGTCTCACTCTGGTTTACAGCCATGCGCGAGAACCTGCACGAACTGCCAAAGTTGATCGAACTGGCCTATGAGAATGGCATACGCGAGGTCTATCTACAACGGCTGGTGTATTTTGAAGAGGGATTGGCTCATTCAAAGCAGGCTTTGTTTCGGAGAGCCAGTGCAGAGGAACTGGAGATTGTGCAGCAAAGCGAGGCACTGTGCAAGCAACTTGGCATCACCTTCAACGCGGCTGGCTCGGCGACTCCTATTGAAAGCCTGCTACGCGACTTTGGTTCCCGCCCCTGGTCTGGTTGCCGCCGCCCCTACACACTGACCTATATCACGTCGAGCGGCAACGTGCTATCGTGCTGTTTCGCCCCGTTCGGCTATCGCAGTCGGCGTGAATACCAGGAAGAGCGCGTGCTGGGCAACATCTTCGAGCAGCCCATCGAGGAGATCTGGCATGGCGAACGCTACGAACAATTCCGACAGGCTTTTGAAAGCGACCACCCGGCGCGGCACTGCTCGCAATGCGGAGTGAATTGGAGTTATTAAAGGGGCAATATTAAGAGACCGAAGCAATCCGCAAATACCAGACCGGAAGTCACCCGGCGAGCAGAGACCCGGGAAGCCACCCGCATGGGGATGGCTCTACAAGTAGCTTCGTATTGTAGAGCCATCCCCATGCGGGTGGCTTCCGTGTCCTCACTTCCATGCCCTTACTTAGACGTTCTCATAATACAGCCTACACAGGCTCCGCCGTAACCTCTGCTGCGTTCTCCTTTTTAATTTGTTCAAGCCGCGCCTGTTTTTCCTGGGCGACTTTTTTGCGCAGGCGGAAATATAACAACAGGCAAAGTAGGAATGCCTCGGCTGTCGCAGAGCCGCTTGCCGCAAGGGGAATGGCAAGAATGACGTTCTGACCGGTACAAATGACGAGCAACCCGATAATCAAGCCTATGCGTGAGACGAAGGCGAAGATGTTTGTGAAAAGCGGCGTGACAGCATCTTTGAGCGAATAGAAGGCACGTGCTATTAATTCACCGGCTATCACTCCGGGTAGGCCAACTGCATAGCCGATGAGGGCAAGGGTCGTCAAGGTACTTGAGTGATGGGTAAAAGCGCCATGTTGAAAGAGAATACGTATCAGGGGTTTCCCTAAGAAGCAGAGCGCGACCGCGATAGGCACAGCAAGGAGTATAGATGCCCCAATCACCTTCAAGGCGAGGCGGCGCAGGTGGGAATAGGTGCCACGCGCAGCCAGCGCAGATAATTGAGGCAGGACAGCTTGCGATACCGCCTGGGCCAGCAGGGCGACGGGCAGGTAAAAGAGCATGTAAGCGTTGTGCTGGGCGGCAAGGCTGGCTTTGTCCGGCAGATAGGAGGTATAGAACGTATCGACAATCAAAGCAGCAGAGCCGAGGGCGACAACAGCCGCGTTTGGCCCAAGCAGGCGCATGACCTGAATCAGGCCAGGATCGCGCAGGTTCCAGGCAAAATAGTAACGCAGCCCATGCTTCACCAGACCCGGCACCTGTACTGCAACCTGGCAAACAGCCGCCAGCAACACGCCATAGGTAGGGCCGTAGATGCCGAGGCCGGGAATGACCAGCGTCATCAGCAGGCCAGCGATGAGACCGACGTTGTAGACGGCAATCGAGAGCGCAGGGAGCAGAAACTGGCGCTTGCTGCTCAAGACGGCGGTTGCGATTGTGCCAAGCCCAAGAATGAGCGGCTGCACCAGCATGATGCGCGTCAGGGAAGTGGTCAGAGCCTGTTGTGACGGTGAATAGCCTGGAACAAGGATATGGCTGACGAACTGGGGCGTAAACAGTTCGCCCACAAGTAGCACGAGCGTCAAACACACAAGCAATATATTGAAGATCAGGCTGGTCAAGCGCCAGGCCTGGGCGCGGCCATGATCCTTGTCATAGGAGACAAAGACGGGTATGAAGGCATGACTGAGCGCGCCACCGGCAATCAGGTTGAAGAGTGCGTCCGGCAGGCGGAAAGCGGCATAGTAGGCATTGGCCTCGGGTCCCAGGCCAAAGATGGCATTAAAGATGCTCTGACGGACAACACCCAGGCCCCGAGAGGCAATATAGGCAGCCATGAGCAAAAGCGCAGCCTCGGCGATGCTGAAGCGGCGCAGGGTAAAGCCACGGCTCAGGCGGAAATTTGCGAGGCTAAAGCGAAAGCGAAAAAAACCAAAGCCAACTTTCGCGGAAGAAGTTTCCTCGGCGTCATCCAGAGCCTCTTCGTCTTCAAGTGGTATCTGCTCAGCCGCCAGCTCAGGCTCATCGGTAGAAATTGCAATGGTCGATGGTGTATTGGAGTGTGGCGCTTCGTGCGTAATGGGTTCCTTCCCCTTTCTTCTCTACCCCGAATATCCTCACTGTACTGATAAAAAACGCTTTCACTCGCGTTTTGTGCAGAAATTTCCTCTTACCTGCACCCAGAAGGGTTTCATCCAGTATGACGAACTATTCCTGTCATTTTCACAGACAGCCCAATAGTACTAGAGGTACGGAAAAGAGACTGCACCGGTTCATTTGCTGCTTATGAGCGACATAGTAATGCGCGAAGCCTGTCAGGAGGAATAGCGTAAAGCACGTGTCCATCCACCCCATCTGTGGTGACAGCCGCGACCAGGGCATTATAGACAGCCTCTTCTGTTGCTTCGATGGCTCCTGTGAACAATTCGTTGACCAGAAGCCGTTTATCTGGTTAAGATGCTGAAACGCTTTCTAGCCTTTTCGCCCTATAAGCCAATTGGCAGGCTAGCCAGCGGCGTTTTTTTCCATTACATTGTTCTTGTGTAGAGCAATTCTACCTCTATTTTTTATGTGAAGCGAGGGTTGTCGATGTCTTCCGGGTCACATGAGACGCAACCACTATTACAGGGAGATGATACATCTATTTCACCATCACTCCCGCCAACTCTATCCGCGCCCAGGTCAACGACTAAGCTGCCTGCTACTATTTCGACCGGGAAGTTGCAGGTCACAACAACGACAAAAGTTCCGATCGTGATTCCGGCGGCGGCGAAACGCAACCGGGTGTCTTCCGAAAAAACGGGTAAGCGGCCATTGCGATGGATTGCTTTGCCGGGCGTTTTGATCGGTAGTATTCTGGTGATTACTCTGGCCTCGCTTTTCGTGGTGCCGCTGGATAGCACCGGCTCGCACCCGCAAACGCTCGGGCAGATGATTAGCAATCTCCTGACCAATAACCAGCAGGCACAGCTCGATACACAGGCGCGCGGCATCACACCTACTCCCAACGCTACGCTCAACAATGGCGAGGGTTCATGCAACGGTCACGACATCTGGAGTACGTGTGCGACCTATATTCCTGATAATGGAGTGATGGGAACGGGGCATATGCAGCACCCTCTCAACGGGGCTGTCATTACACAGGTCTTTGGGCACATAGAATACCAGCAATGGTGTGGATGCTGGAAACCCCATACCGGAATTGACCTGGCCGCGCCCTATGGAACGCCAGTGATGGCGGCTGATAGCGGGCAGGTGATCTGGGTTGGCTGGGACTGGTCAGGCCTCGGCTGGGCGGTCAAAATCAATCATGGCAACTATATTGCTACTATCTATGGACATCTCGATCACTATATTGTGAAGGTGGGCCAGACGGTCACGAAGGGACAGATTATTGCATATGAGGGCAGTACGGGAGCCTCGACGGGGCCACATGTCCATTTTATGGTACTGGTGCATAATGCATGGGTAGACCCACAACTATACGTGCAATTGCCGTGAGAATCAAGAAAGGCTAGCTTAACTGCTAGCCTTCACTTTGTTTCTTCACGGATTCTATGCCTGAGCAGCGTTCTTCGGACGGCGACGGCTGATTGAACCACCCTTGCGCCCGGCAGCCTGGGCTTCCTCGCTGGTCCACTTGTGGGCTGTACCCAAAGCATGAGCAGCTTTTCCGCCTTTGCTGGCAATCTCGCGTTTCTTCTCAGGACTCATCGACGCGAAGCCGCGTCCTCGACCCTTTTTAACCTCCATAATTGACCCTCTCCTTGTTAAAAGCTATGCACTGGAAGTAGTTTGGTAAACACCGGTACACAGATATAGTGTTCACATTGCTAAGCATAACAGCACATCAGTGAAAACTACAAGTCAACAATAAAAAACTCATCATTCTCTAATGTTTCTTAGGAAATCCTAAAAAACTACATGAGATTTTTAGAAAAGAGACTAACGGGATGTAGATAACGAAGCAAAAGACGAAGGGAACAAATTATGTACCTGTGCAAGCGGAAAGAACACATTGACAGTTGTACCCACTCCTTCCTGGCTGGTCAATTGAATGCTGCCGCGCATGGCCTGCACGAGTTGGCGCGTAATATAGAGGCCTAAACCGACACCCGGCACATCTTTTGTAGCCGGATGGCGGAGACGGCTGAATGGTTGAAACAACCGACTCATCTGGTGGGAAGCAATGCCAATGCCTGAGTCGCGCACGCTCAACATAAGCGTGGAAGGATACGCGAGAGTTCCATCGTCCTGTGAAAAAGACCCTGGAGTTAGGCTGGCGCGAAGTTCAATTGTACCGCCACGCGGCGAGTATTTTATGGCATTTTCCAGCAGATTCGACAGGATTTGTTGCAGGCGATGGGGATCGGCCTCGATAGGTGGCAAGCTTGTAGGAACGTCACAGTGGATGCTATACATTCCAGGCTGTAGAGCATCGGCTCGCTGCTGCGCCAGCCTGGCGGCCTCAAGACAACTTGAAGAGATATCTACCTGCGTCATGTGCAATTGCAATTTTCCCGACTGGATGCGTGAGACATCCAGCAGATCACCGACAAGAACCTCCAGGTTGTGAGTCTGCTCGATAATGCTATCGAGGTAGCGTCTTCGCTGCTCGGGATTCATGGCCTGTTTTTCCTGCGCGAGGTCGCAACTATAGACTTGTAGCAACCCGGCATAGCCTTTGATAGCAGTAAGTGGAACGCGCAGTTCATGGCTGACCATCGAGACAAGTTCCGCATTTAAACCAGCATTACTATTGTCTGCACGTTGAGATACTAGCGTAGAATATTGTTCTTCTATAAAGGAAGCATACAAAGCACATATGGCCTGTTCCAATTTGTTTTCAGTGGTAGCAAGAAAGGCCTGAAGCAAACCTCGTTCGCCTTCAGTAAAACTATCGGGAGACGAAAAAGAGAGCAGAATATAGCCAGGAATACCAGCAGGACACGCAAGAGGAGCGACCACTATCGATTCGAGCTGAGCCAGATATCCAGTCTGGATGGAGATATCATATAAGCCTCGTATCCGTTCCTGGTCAAGGAGCGAAAGAAGTTCCCTGTCTCCATAGAATCGCCATGCGCCAGGGAACCGCTCAGGAAAGAGGCCCAGGAGCGGATGACGCAGCTCCCGCTCCTGACAATCGAGAACCAGAAGGGCCTTTTCGCACGAGACCAGCTCGCAAATCGCATGAATAAACTGTTGAAAGTACGCCTGCGACGACATTCCACCTGCACCTCCCATAGAGCCACCTGCGCACATAAGGCACAGCCTCATTCTTAGTATAGCCCTACACCCAACAAGCAGGTGGTAAATGTCACCTTATGCCCCCTGATGCAAAGTAATATCCCCGCTACCGGCCTGAAGCTGCAAGGAAATGCCCGGGCTGGTGCCGACATCTCCGCTGGCCTGACTACCCGAGCCGGTATCCTGCAGCTGAATAGTGGGATAATCCCTCGCATCGATAGAACCGGAATATGTCGTGGCATCCACGTGAAAGTTTGTGGTTCTGGGCAGGGTGACATCGATATCGCCGCTAGTAGTCGTGAAGTGATACTGGCCATTCGCATTGATTGTGCCATCAAACTGGATATTGCCAGAGGTAGTCTGGAACTGGGAAGACCCACCAAGCGTGTCCTGCTCCAGATTGATGTCGCCAGAGGTCGTCTGTATATTGACTCCACCGTTGAATACATCTTGAGAAGTATCGATGTTGCCAGAGGTGGCATTTAGCACAGAACCGGCGGCGAAAGTATCGTTTGAGGTTGACACATTACCAGATGTCGTTTTTAAGCTAGCCTGGCCATGCATGCCCTCAACACTGATATCGCCGGAAGTAGTTTGTAGCTGTAAATTAGTACTTTGCGGGACATCGATGATAAAATCGACCTCACGCGAGGAAAATCCATTACCGCCCGTGTCTACATTGATCGTAATCGTATTATCAGTTGTGTTTGTATTATACGTAACCTTGATGTTATTGGGATCATCGAAGAAGCTGGCCTTTTTATCGGCGCGGATATGAATTTGGCCATCAGTGCTGTCACTTTTTATCTGGATATTCCCGTTGTCCTCTTGCAAGAGGATGGTAGGAATACCATTGAAGGTAATAGCTTTGTTCTCAACACTGTCCTTTGTGCCAAAGAGGCTGCCGAAACCGCCACTCATGAAACCAAAGATCAGGATAATCACAATAATCCATAGCCAGGGGCTGCGCCTGCGACGATAGCGCATGCGCGGCGCTGAAAATGGCGCGACCGGGGTGGGCTGCCTGGGAGCTTCGCGCATAGGTTCATGATAAACAGGCCGGGAAGCATATCCTTCTTCGTAGCCGGGATATTCGGCACTATGAACTGCCTCAGCTTCAGGCGCGCTCGTCTGAACTGGCTCGTTAATCGGTTGCGGTGTAAATGTCTGTCCCTGGGTATTGCCGGATAAAGGCCTGGTTGGTTTCCAATCCGGGTCCGCAAATTGCATTTCGTTACTCATGGGAATCCTCGGTTATCATCTATTTCAAGCTAGCTATAGCGATTGGCTTCTTCATTATGTACGTGCTGCTTTCCGATGAGTTGCAGGATAGACTTGACCGATATGGAAGAGAACGATACAATAGGCCGGACACCTGATGCGTAACGCTCTGCGTAGAGCTATATTAAGAGTCAAATACTAGAGAAAGATCATATGAGTATGGCCGATAAAAGCCTGGAACGCCTGCCCACGACTACACCTGCAAATAACGAGCAACCCGAGCCTGGAGGGTTTGGCGTGGTTGAAGCGCAACCAGAACCAGTAGCAGCCCCGGTAGTGCAGGCCCCGGCGGCTGGCGCATCGACACTTCCACCAGCAGTTTTCAAACGCTCAAGACGCGCCGCAACCGTTGAACACCTGGCCGCCCGTCGCAATACATCTACCCTCACAATGGATCAGCCCGAAGTCAAGCAAAAACTGGGAGAGCTGCGCGCGGAAATGACCACATTGCTCACCGACTTCCGTTGGGGAGGAGCATCCGTCCAGACGCTTGTCGAGCGCATTATTCCGCTGCTCAATCTGGGATCGCTCCAGCAATGGATACCAGTGCTGGCTCCTACGCTGCTTGAGATCGACCGGGCAGGAAATCTTGTGCCGGTGTGGTTAAAACTGGCCGAGCAGGAAGACCCCGAGGATTTGCCAGCCGACGCCAATCCCGCCGATACGGAGATTGGGCGCGCCCGCCGTATTGCGCTGCTGATGCTTGGCTATTACAAATCGCCAGAGCTTTCATCTGCGCTTGGCAAGCTGGCAACCGATCCACACTCTTCGCTCTACGCAACGCAGGCCCTGGCAAGGCAGGGAACAGTGGCAGCGCTACAGGCGCTGGTGATAGCGCTCAAAGAGGCCAAAGGGTGGGCAAAAGTTGATATCATGGATGCCTTCGCCACCATCAACCAGGCGCGTTTTTACGATCTGATGCTGGCTAGCGGCCTGAATGACGCAGAGGGTTTGGAAAGCTACCTGGCGGTGCCGCTCTATAAGACGCTTCCATTGGAGAAATATTTAAACGGCGGAAAGGATGTCGCGCCGAATTTGACACAACAGGCCGCACTGATTTTCGCACAGGTCCTACAGGATAGCAACCCGGCTACCGCAAGCACAGGCACAACGCCTATGATTTTCGAGCGCGACCTGCCCAGGCTGGCTTTCGCCCTATTTGAGGGAGCAAAAAGCGCGCCTGCATGGTATAAAGTGGTTGCGCTGCACCGGCTGGGCCTGTTCATGGGCCGCTACTGGGCGGAGATTTCGCGTGGGGCCATCCAGAACCCCGAGATTTTACAGCCCATCTACGCCTGTCTGCCTTTAATGCCTCAAATCGAGCAATGGATGGGTGGGCCAGGACGCAATGTCCTGCTTCAAGCGGTAGAAGGCAACGACGAAGCGATGGGTCCCTCGCTGCGCGTTCTGAAAGAGTTGGGCGAACCAGGTCTGGCAGATGCTTTGCTAAGAAGACTTGAGACAACATTCCAGTTGATAGACCGTGAACAGGCTGTGCGACTGGGGCAAATCTGCGATACGCTGGTGCAACTGCGCGAGACACGAGCAGTTCCTGCCGTTGAACAACTACTGCGGCGCGTTGTGCCTATAGATCATCGCGCATCGCGACCCAGGCGGACAGAAAACCTGCCAACAGGAGACCCGGATATTCCAGCAAGTATCCTCTACGGCGCGGCTCTGCGCACATTTGCCCAGTTCAATGATTCATCGACACTGAGCATAGTATTACGCGCCGCAAAGGATTTCGACCCCTTTGTCCGTTCGCAGGCGCTCGAAGCTTTGAAAACGATGGACCCACAGGGCAGCGATAGCCGCAGCCGGGCGTCAGCGCGTGAGGGTTTGAACGACCCGCGTGATGCTGTTGTCCGTGTTGCCTGCCAGCTTGTCGCGCAGTATCATGATAGAGATGCGCGTGCTGAGCTGCTAAAGCTCCGTGAGACGCGCCCAGAACTGGTGGCATCTGTAGAAGAGGCATTGAAACAATTGGATCAATAAAACGTCACATCGTGGGTGATAGGAAGGTATTCTGTAGGGACGCAATGCATTGCGTCCCTACAGGCTTCAGGATTCGCTCATAGAGGGAATGCGAACAGCGCTCCAGGCCTCGCGTAGCTTACCTTGAGGGTCGTTCACAACATGGCAGTCTAGATCAAAGATCATCGTTGCACGCTCCTCTGTAGTGTAAGCGGGCCATGCAGGCAGGTTCTGTGCGCCAGGAACGCCGGTACGAGCAAAGGTCATCCAGGCCTCGCTCATCTTCTCCGCAAGCTGGAAACGCCGGGAATCATCGCCCGTGAAGCTGCCAGCAACAGCCAGATTGTCGAATACGAACGGGATTTCAAGCGCGTGGCACGATTTTAGCCTGCCGTTGAGTACGGATGTCTCCCAGGTGAACAGGTACATGTATACTGGAGCAGCATGCTGTGCAACTTTGCGCTCTGCCAGGGTGATCGAGTTCATCCGCATCATGCGGTCACTCATGATCGCGGCAAAAAGATCAGCGGGTGATGACTGAGGATAAACGTGGCGATAGGCCGCGATCAGTGCATCGGCGGCCTCTCCTGCCAGGGCGGATACACGCCTGCGTAGACCGGCGGTATCCAGCGTGCTGAATTCTGTATCTGTCAGCAGGAAGAGTGTTGCCTCGTCCTTGTTCGTGCCAATGATAATCGGGATGTTGGCAGAGATAGCTGGCGCGACCGGATCAAAGGGATGATGGGGCAGCGCCGAACCGTCAACCACCGGACTCCATCCTCTTAAAGGCGAACCATTCACCTTCGCGTTGGCTGCAAAGATGCCTTCCACTGGCACCATAGCTAACCGCTCGACATCTCTGGGAGCGATTTCCAGGGCTTTCAGCAACTTCTCAGCGTTTTCGGTCGCTTTCTGAGGCGACAGCATACGCACACCCGGCCCGCTCTGTATGATGGCGCGATGGAAAAGACCGGCAGCCGAAGGCATGGCGAGGAGCGCGCTGACCTTCGCGCCGCCGCCAGATTCGCCAAAAATCGTCACATTGCCGGGATCACCTCCAAAGGATTCGATATTATCGCGCACCCACTCTAGCGCAGCAACCAGGTCGAGCATACCTGCGTTGCCGGAACCAGCATACTGTGGGCCAACCAGTTCGTCCAGGTAGAGGTAGCCAAGCGGACCCAGGCGATGATTGACCGTCACAACGACGACATCTCCCCGGCGAGCAAGATTCGTGCCCCGATAAAAGCCAGCCGAACCCGATCCCATCGTAAAGCCGCCGCCATGACACCAGAACATCACCGGGCGCTTTCCGCCATCGTTCAGGGCGGGCGTCCAGACATTCAGGAACAGGCACTCTTCGCTTTCAGGCTCTCGCTGTGTCGAACCGATGATGCGTAGCAGGCCATCCATGCCGCCAACCGGTTGCGGACAACTGGGACCATACGCTAGCGCATCACGCACACCTGTCCAGGGTTCAGGTTTTGTGGGTGGACGAAAGCGATTATGCCCGCCCGTTGGCCCACCATACGGAATGCCTCTAAACATGTGTATACCATCACGGGTGATGCCGCGAAGTTTGCCTGCTGTCGTTTCAACAAGAGACTCATCCATCGCTTATGCTATCCTTTCCTCGTTTCGTTCAGGCCGTACCGGCCTCTGCCTCTTCCTCGCTGGCATCACCCTGATAGATCTGTTCCATGGTCTGCTCCCTGGCACGCGCAATACGATTGAGGCGTTTCTCGAACTGCTGGCGGGCGTAGTTGCGCACAACCTCGGGCGTGCCGTTCTCGCGCTGGTTCTGTTCTATAGCGGCGAAGTGCTTGTGCATGCGCTCTTCAACAAGCGGCCAGAGCGTTTTGTTTTGCGCAACCAGGCGCGAAATCAGGAAGACTCCATAGGCGATGTGACGTGACTCATCGCGCTTGATAAGCTGGATACCCTGCAACAGTCCTGGCATCATGTGGGCCTGCCCCAGCAGCCTCGCGAAGCTGAAATAGCCCGTTTCGGCCAGCACGCCCTCGATAATCATGTTATAGAGGATCGAGGCTTTCACCTGATTTTCAGGCGTGGGTTCGGTCAGTAGGCGGTTCATCATGCGCGGCAAGTCTTCACGGAACAGGTCGCGCGTGTTATTGGGGGTGGGACCGATGCGCGCATTGAAATCTTCGTGTTCTTGCAGCACTTCATCCAGTACGCGGCGGAAAAATTCGGTGTGCTTGGCCTCTTCCCATAGGAATGTAGTTAAAAACATCTCCTCTTCCAGCCGACCCTCGCGTGACATGGTGATGATAAGGGGCGTCAGGTCGAGCGTGACGGCCTCTTCACCTGCCTGGAAACCAAGTATGAGGTTGAGCAGGCGCTCTTTATACTCGTCAGGCAGGCGCAGCCAATCCTGGCGATCATTGCTCAGATCAATATCGCGTGGGTCCCAGATGCCAAGCTTTTTCGCCTTGTGATAGAGCCGCATGGGAAGTATATCATGACGCAGGCCGCGCTTCGTCAGCGTGGTAAACGTCCTATCAGGCATCGTTGTCATGTAAGCAGTAACTCCTTCAAATTGTTCCAACCCCTGGACTCTGATTCTGTTCTTGCGAAGCCACGTTCAGGCGAGCCGGTTTCCAGGAGCCGGAGACGACAAAAATGGTCGGAATAAAAACGACCAGTCCGGCAATGCACACCCACCACCAGGTGGCCCATTGCTGGCCGTCAAACTGGTTTCTCACAACAAACGAGAAAGCCAGCGTTGAAAGAACTACAACCAGGCGCAGGATGAAGCCCTCAACAGCCATGCCGGTAGCTACAAGCGCCGGATTGATGTCCTCGACGGTTTCGGTATAAGCAGCCATCCAGGTGACATATCCCACAGCCAGCGTGATACCAAACAGGCTGAGGAAGACGGTCATCAGCGCGCTTCCGGTGGGTACGCCAACGCGACTGATGAAGAGCAGCGTTACGACGATAGTAGCAAGGCAACCGGCCAGCATATAAGGTTTGCGAATCCTGGTTCGGTCAGAGATGAAGCCGATAAGGATAGCCGCAATCACATTGACCAGCCAGAAAACGCTGACCAGTCCATTTGCCTGAGCCGGAGTGAATTTGAAAATGCTGCTCAGGTAGAGCGGAAAGTAGCCGACTGCTGCATAATAAATGAGCAAGTAGAGGCTGATGCCCAGCGCGCTGATAATCAGGCGGAAATTCAACATCTGTCTCCAGGGATGCGCAATCGCCTTCTCGACATCGATGGTGGAAGCGCGGTCTTCAATCAGCGCCTTTTCCTGTAACGAGTTCATGACCTGATCGCGCAGACCAGGTGAGAGTTCGCGCAGGAAGAGGAAGCATAGCAGGAAAAAGACCAGCCCGACCACTCCTGCAATGACGTATTGGGACTGCCAGGTGCCGTATACGGGAAGTGTGCGGCTCGCCACGCCCGTCGCAAGGACGCTGCCGCCTACGGGGCCAACAGTCCAGAACCCCATCGCCAGGGCGCGTCCCAAGCGCGGCGAGAAATCTCTCACCAGCGCCGGAGTGGCGACCAGGATGATACCCTCAACAAAGCCCAGCACGAAGACGAGCGCCAGGAAAACACCTAACGAACTGGTGAACGAGATAGCCAGCGTTCCGAGACCGGTCACCAATAATCCATAGACAATCAGGTTGCAGCGCCCGATACGGTCAGACAGGCTGCCGAAAACCGAGGACAGAGCGCCGATCAAATTCGCGGTCAGCAGTATCAAGGCGTAATTCTGCGCCGTGAGACCAAAGGCAGGTAAGACCAGGGGCGCGACAGAGGGCAGTACATACGACTCGTAGTAGAGCATGATCGTGGCGATGACGGCCAGCGCAAGGTACCAGATACGTTGTCCATTGGTAGGATAGTGTTCAAGAGTGCGATGCCTGAATCCAACTTGTAACATACTCATGTGAAACCTCCCCGGTGTTCATCTGCGAAGACACCGATATACGAACAGGTTCATGATACAAGTGAAAAAGAGACGCCTCTACGTTGAACGCACAACAGGATTCCGATCACCAACTACATTGCATACCATTCCACCCCTGCCCCTACATGTCATCCTGAGCGCCGCGAAGGACCTCGCGCGTGCCGTGTCGAACCAGTGGGGGCCTCAGGTCCTTCGCGGCGCTCAGGATGACAGGCGAAAGGGGCTTTTTCATGGCATACAGCAACATGCTCTACTTCCTATCAGGTATCAGGCGTTACGACGCGGCACTGCCGCGACAAATGTTCCGGTAACTTTGACATCACCGTTTTGATCGACGGCCTGCACCTTACATGCGATACGCGCCTCGCCATCTACCTCGTACTTCTCGGTGATCTTGCCCGAGCAGGTGATGACATCGCCTAGGCGAGTCATGCCTTTGAAACGCACACCGAACTTGCGCAGCGCGCCCGGGCCAACATAATCGCTGAGCATCTGGCCGACGAAGCCCATAATCAGCATGCCATGCGCGATGATGCCACCTACGCCAATCATTTCGCCGATTTTGGGGTCGGTGTGCAGGGGGTTAAAGTCGCCCGACGCGCCCGCGTAGCGCACCAATTGCAGGTGTGTTACAGGGTCTTTGGTCAAGGCCGGAATCTCGTCCCCAATGTTGACATCCTCATAGTACAGTTTTGATGCCGTTTGTGTTGTCATCTATGCTATCCTTTCAAGTCAGAGTACACCTGCTCACTCGCGCACAACGATAGTAGTTCTGGCCTTGAGAACGGTCTGCTGCTGCTGGTTTACGTAGCTGGTCTCAAGCGTGAGGATATCCATTGAATGTCCATCACTGCCCTGACGCGTCTTGCCATCGAGCAGTGTGGTCGTGCCCGTCAGGACATCGTTGGGATAGATTGGAGCAAGGTATTCGTACTCCTCCTCGCCATGCAGGACACGCGCCACGTTAATGCCAACTTCCGCCAGACTCGCTCCTCTCTGCCGGTTGCCCCAGAAACTAAACATGGTAGGAGTGGTTGGCGAAATCGGCACGTCGGGATAGCCCGCCTCCTGCGCGGCTTCGCGACTATGATAAATCGGGTTCATGTCTCCAATGGCGGTGGTCAGTTCGTGAATTTTGTTACGCTGCACCTCGTAGGTAAACGAGGCCAAATTCTGACCAATTTTACTTGTATCGAACATACCTGCTCCTTTGCTCTACAATTAACGAAACACGAGAATTATGCCTGCCAGCTTAGCAGGACATCGAGCGCCTCGATACGCGAGGCAGTTACCAGTAACGGATTGATTTCCAACACCTGTAATTGGGGGCCAAGCGAGAGAGCCAGTGAACTGATGCGATGGATCACCTGACTAAGCACCTGTATGTCAACGCGCTGCTGACCTCGCGTGCCATACAACAAAGCCGCCCCGCGCAGTTCGCCAAGCATTCGCTCGATATCATCCATTGAGACGGGCAGGACGCGCACTGCCGTGTCTTTAAACACCTCTGTCCAGATGCCGCCAAGCCCCAACGTGAGAACAGGCCCCCAGAGCGGGTCGCGGACAATACCCACCAGTAGCTCTATGCCAGCCGAGCGCATGGGACTGACAAGCACGCCCTCGATCTCAGCAAATGGATGAATACGTGAGACGCGCTCCATCATCGCCGAAAATGCTCCGCGCACAGCTTCCTCGGTGTTCAGGTTAAGGGCCACGCCACCTACATCGCTCTTATGCAGCAATGTCGCAGATTGAATCTTCAAGACAACGGGCAAACCAAGCTCTCGCGCAGCCTGTACCGCCTCGTCAGCAGAGGTGACAAGCAGACCGGGAACTACTGGTATGCCAGCCTGCTCGAGTAGTGTTCGCGCTCGCGCTTCAGACCAGTTCCCGGAGAATGACGTATCCTGGGGGATAGATGGCAACGGTTCCTGCTGCGCTTTGCTGGGCGTGACAGAAATAGATTCGGACCACCAGAGAAACTTGCCGAGGGCGCGCATACCATGCTCCATGCCCGCCAGGAAATAGAGGCCGGTACGCTCTACAACAGCCTTTGCCGTTCGCGAGAGGTCCATGCAGGTGTTCGAGGTGATAACGACTGGATGAGGCGCAGAACGAACAATGCGAGCGAGGTTGTCGTTTAAGAGAAGCGAGGCTGCCAGCGCCTCCGGCGTCGGATCGCGCCCGCTCTCGGTTGTAGTAAGGTACAACACGAAGTCGATATTCGGATCGTGAACAACGACATCAAGAGCGCGCTGCTGAAGGGTGGCATCTACGACAATGTAACCCGTCACGTCCAGAGGGTTGTGGCAGGTCGAGAACGGTGGCAAAACGCTCTGTAACCGCTCCACCGTCTCGGGCGCGAACTGGGGCAGTGCGATGCCAACTTCTTCGGAGAGGTCTGAAAGGATGTCGCATGCTCCTCCTGATGGCGTAACCACGCCCATACGGCGACCTGGCAATGGCTGGCTATATCCCGCCAGTCCGGCGGTGGTCAAGAGGTCTTCAAGCGAGGAGACGCGCATAATGCCAAGCTGGCGCAGGGCTGCGTCGTTCACTCTATCATTGCCGACAAGCGCGCCCGTGTGGGCGAAGGCGGCACGGGAACTGGCCTCACTGCGCCCGATTTTGAGCGCGACGATGGCTTTGCGTTTCTCGCGGGCTTTTTCGGCAACACGGCGTAGTTCGTCCGGCTGGCGAATGCTTTCCAGGAAAAGGGCGATAGAGCGGGTCGCCTCATCTTCAAGCAGGTAGTCCATCACGTCGGTGACGGAGATCATGCTTTCGTTGCCCATCGCTACCAGCAGGCTCAGCCCGATGCCGTGTGCCTGGGCAAAGGCCAGCACAGCGCTGGTGAGCGCGCCGCTTTGCAGCACCACACCAACCGGGCCAGACTGAAGCGGCGGCGCGATGGGTAGGCCATAGGGCGTAATGCGAGACGTGACATTGATGAAGCCATTTCCGTTTGGCCCCAGGAGCGTCAGCGCGTGTTCGTGGGCAAAATCGAGCAATTCGCGCTCAAGTCTGGCTCCCTCCGCGCCTGTCTCACTAAAACCAGAGGTCAGCACAACAAAGCACTTTGTGCCTAAACGCGCCGCCTCTTGAACGATGGGCAGTACGCGAGGCGTGGAAACCATGACGAAAGCGAGATCAACCGGCTCGGGAAGATTGCTAAGCGTTTTATAGGCCCGCTCGCCATGCACAATCTCGCGGTTTGGGTTGACAAGATAGATCGGGCCAGGGAAGCCAAAGTTTTTCAGGTTCTCGAAAGTATAAATCGACCAGCGAGAATTATCGGTTGCGCCAACCAGAGCGATACTTCGCGGGTGAAAAAAGTGCTGTAGCTGCTCTGCTGATATTTGCCGGGGTTCGGTCATCCTTCTATACCTCGCGCATCCAGGCTCAGACAACGTCGTACATGAGCAATAGCAAAAAGCAGGTTATTCGCTCAGGCGGAAATAAGGCAGTGTCAACTCCTCGCCCACTTTCTCGAATGTCACCTGCACAGGCTTGCCGACGGCTATGCGTGCACGAGGCGCGTCAATAATGCGCGACATCATGCGCACGCCCTCCTCCAGTTCGACAATGGCAACGACGAATGGAACATCGGCGGCGAAAGCTCCAAAGGCCTGGTAGGCAACCGTATACGAATAGATTGTTCCCCGGCCTGTGGCGACAATCCATGACAGGCTACGCGAATGACAGTAGGGACATATGGAGCGTGGGTAAAAGACAGCACGCGAACAGGCATCGCAGCGTTGAATGCGTAGTTCGCCCTGCGCCAGCCCTTCCCAGTACGGGCGAGATTCGCTGTCCTGCTGGATGGGTGGAAGTTGTGCAGGCATATGGCATCAATCCTTTCCCAGAATAACAGTAGCCGCCGATGAGAGAACGCCGCCCGTACCGTGAGCAAGCGCGATACGCGCATTCTCCACCTGTCGCGGACCGCACTCACCGCGTAGCTGGCGCGTGGCCTCGATCAGCAAGAAAATGCCGTACATGCCCGGATGGCAGTACGAAAGCCCGCCCCCATTGGTATTGAGCGGAAATGGGCCACCGGGAGCAGTACGCTGGCCGCTTACAAAAGCACCGCCTTCACCACGTCCGCAGAAGCCGAGCGCCTCCAGGGTCATAATCACGGTGATGGTGAACGAGTCGTAAATCTCGGTGACATCGATATCAGCAGGGTTGAGGCCCGCCATTGCGAAAGCAGCCTGTCCAGAGGCAACGGCAGCCTGGTGCGTCGCGAGATCAGGCATGTTGGTGATGGTGTTGTGCGTGTGCGACTCGCCATGACCGAGTATCCATGCCGGAGCTTTGCGCGTATTTTTTGCGCGATCTCTAGAAGCGATGACGACCGCCCCACCGCCATCAGTGACAAGGCAGCAATCGAGCAGGTGCAGGGGTTCAGCGATCCAGCGCGAATTAAGTACGTCCTCGATGGTGATGGGGTCGCGCATCATAGCCTTCTCATTCATCGAGGCCCATTTGCGCGTGGCTACCGCGACCTCGGCCAGTTGCTCGCTTGTAGTGCCGTATTCATACATGTGGCGCATGGCGGCAAGGGCATAAGAACCTACAGGCGAGGGCAGCCCATAGGGAAAATCGTACTGCTCGGTCAGCCGGATGGCGGATGGCCCGCGATTGCGAGAGCGGTCGGAGCGTTGAGTGCTACCGTAGGTAATCAAGGCGACATCAAAGAGGCCTGCCTCGATACCCGCGACCGCGTGACCGACATGCGCCTCGAACGAGGAGCCACCGATGTTGGTGGTATCAGTGTATTTTGGCTGGATGCCCAGGTATTCGGCGAGCATCAGGTTGGGCGACCAGGCCCAGTTTCCGGCGCAAAAGAGCGCGTCCACGTCGCTCCATTGTAAGCCAGCATCATCCAGGGCGGCCTGAGCGGCCTGAAGCTGGAGTTGCAACACGGTTTTGTCTGGAGTACGGCCAAGATCGGACTCGGCCACACCCACGATAGCTGCTTTTGATGCAAAGCCCATCAGAACGTCTCTCCAACTTTGACATGACCGCGCAGCAGGTTGCGCGAAATGATGTAGCGCTGAATCTCATCGGTGCCCTCAAAGATACGCCACAGGCGCACTTCACGGTACCATCGTTCAATGGGAAGTTCTTTGGTATAGCCCATGCCGCCGTGAATCTGCAAAACGCGGTCAATCACATGGTTGACCATGTTCGAGCCATAGAGCTTGGCGACGGATGCGGCATGGCGGTTATCCTGGTGTTCCTCGGCCTGCCAGGCGGCATAGAGGGCGAGCCAGCGCGTGGCCTCGATCTCCACATAGGAATCGGCGATCATCCATTGAATGGCCTGTCGATCTGCAATGGGCTGCCCCATCGAGATGCGATGTTTGGAATACTCGATACCCATTTCGAGGGCGCGCTCAGCTACGCCCACAGCGCGGCAGGCAATCGCCCAGCGTCCCGCACCAATCCACTGCATGCCGAGGTTGAAGCCGCCGTTCAGCTTGCCCAGAATATTTTTTTCGGGCACGCGCACGTTCTCAAAATAGAGTGAGGCAGGCCCCCATTCGCCCATTGTGGGGATATAGCTGGAACGCCAGCCCATCTCGCGGTCTACCAGAAAACAGGTGACGCCGCCATGCGCGCCTTTTTCAGGGTCGGTGACGGCAAAGACCATCGCGAAATCTGCTTCGTTGCCGTTGGTGATGAAGATCTTCTCGCCATTGAGAACCCAGTAATCTCCGTCTTTCACAGCGCGCATCTTGATGTTTGCCGCGTCCGAACCGGCCCCCGGCTCGGTGAGAGCAAAGCAGGAACGGCGGTCGCCATTGATGGTCGGAATCAAATAACGCTGCTTCTGTTCATCGTTGCAGTAGTAGAGAATGTTATCGGCTGAGCCGCCAAAGGCAAACGGCACAAAGGTGCGAGCCAGTTCCATGCTGATAATGCCGGTCATGATGGGGCCGAGATTCGCTCCGCCATACTCCTCGGGCGTGTTGATGCCCCAGAAACCCATCTCTTTGGCCTTGAGTTGCAGTTCGCGAATCTTTGAACGTTCGATACCTGGGCGGTTCTCACGCTCATTAAGCAGAACTTCCCCTTCCAGGGGCATCAACTCCCTCTTCACAAAGTCACGGACGGTTTGCTGAACCATTTTCTGCTCGTCGGTCAGGCGAAAATCCATGTGTTGCTCCTTTGCACAACTGTTAGCAGCGATACGACAACGGTTATTTCTAAGCTAAGAAGTCCTTTTCTTCAGGATAAAAGGACTTGCGGCCATAGGCACTAAGCCGGGTAAATTTATTCTTAGGCTATAGGAAATTCCTAGCCAAAGAAGGCTTGATCTGACTACTTATCGCTTCTGGGCAATAATTGTGCGTGAAAATAATCAAGCTGGGTAGTAATATAGGTTTCCAGATTGATCTCCGGCTCGAAGTGCCACGTTTTGTGCAAGGCCCAGAGGTGTCCCAGGCCCAGGACGTTGGCGGCCAGGATGCGCGGCTCTGGAATATCTTGCCGAAAAACACCCATGCGCTGCCCCTCTTCGATCAGCTCTAGAAAACGGTTGTCCAGATTTTTTATCATAGCCAGAATGCGCTGGCGGGTTTCGCGTGGAAGCGTGGAACTATCCCGGTACATGATAATCAAACGCTTTGATCCCCTATCCAGTGAGGTGTAGAGTTCGCGCACAATATAATCAAAACGCTCGAGTGGACTGGCTATATGGGTGGCCTGACTGAAGAGATCTAAGTGAAGGGTCGCGACCTCTTCACAGCAGGCGAGTAGAATATCTTCTTTACTGGGGAAAATGTAGTAGATGAGTCCAGTACTGATACCTGCCGCCTGGGCAATGTCGGGCATCGAGGTTCCATGAAAGCCCTTGCGGCTAAAGAGGTCCCGAGCGGCGGTGATGATTTCCTCGCGGCGAATGTCGCGAATGGTTTTGGCAGTCATGCAGGCTTCATCCTTCTTTTCATACCGGATGCAGTGGCCGTTGTTCCAGGGAGTCTGGATAAAAAAAGCATACCATAATTTGATTGAACATTCAATAGAAATGGCGTCGATCGAAGAAAGGACGTGCTTTTTTCATTCCAGGGACTATTGTGTAATCACCTCTAGCACCTTTTTCTCATACTGACCTGTGCAATTTCGTGCAGCTCAGTATACTGAATAGTGGAAGACGCTGTTTTCTACATGCAAACCTGTTAAATCATTGATACGAAACTTTTTTGAGGTCTAAGGTAATGAATATGTTGGTGGGGAAAACCCTCGGCGGATACCGTTTGATACGGCTCGTCGAGAGCGGTGGTATGGGAGACATTTACCTGGCGCAGCATACCCGCATAGGACGTAAAGTCGCGATCAAGGTTGTTTCGGGCGATCTGCGGGCTATTCCAAATACGCCGGAAGGGCGGCAGGCGGCGACACGCTTTGAGCGTGAAGCGCGAGCAGTGGCGGAATTGGAACACGAACATATTTTGCCGCTCTACCACTTTGGAGAAGAGGTCATCGAGTCAGACGGGCCGCCGATTACCTACCTGGTGATGCCCTACCTGCCCGAGGGTTCGTTGTGGAACTGGTTGCAGCGTAGAACCCAACATTTCGGCTTTGGCTGGCCGATTTCTGCGGAAGAGGCTGGCTATTACTTGTTGCAGGCGGCAGCAGGCTTACAATGCGCCCACGATCACGGCATCATTCACCGCGATATCAAGCCGACCAATTTTCTGATTCGCGTAGAACGCTCCTCGGTTAAAGACCCGTCGCAGGAGCATCTCATCAAAATCTTTCCGCATGGCAAGCCGCATCTCCTGCTGGCGGACTTCGGGCTGGCAGCATTTTACCGCAATGGACGCTCATTGCATCGCTCGGTAGGTACACCGCTCTACATGGCACCGGAGCAATTTGACGACCCGACGCTGGCGGCTTCGGTGCATGTCGGGCCTGCCGCCGATCAGTACGCGCTGGCGGTGATGATCTATCAACTGGTGACAGGCCGCGCCGTGTTTGAGGGAACGGCCAGCCAGTTGCTCCATCACCATCATCATACGCCGCCCACACCACCAAGCGTACACAATCCTTCCCTGCCGAGAGAACTGGATGAAGTGTTTCTGAAAGCGCTGGCAAAGCGCCCGGAACAACGCTATCCAAATATACTCACCTTTGCCCAGGAATATGACGCCATCCTGAAAAAAGTGCAGCGCTCCACTGGAAAGCTCGAATCAAGAAGCCAATCGGATGAGAGACAGGAGACAAAGGCTGTGGTCTATGCCGGTGCGCCACGCAATCGTGGAACTATTCAATTGCCCCGGCTTGAAAAAGTTGCCGGGCCATCACTTACTCCACAACCCGCATTAGTAGGCACATCGACGGGGGTAGCGACATCGGAAGCTCCGAAGGCAAAAGGTTTGACGCCTTTGCCCTCGGATGAGCAGGACACACTGAAAGACGGCGAGCCAACCGCTCCGACGGTGCTTATACCCACTCTGCCCCAGCCCCGTTTCTTCTCGCCACTCAGCCTTGTCGTAATTAGCCTGCTTATAGTGACGCTGCTGGTGATTGGCTTGCTGCTGGTAAGCACGTTCCTGGGGCATGGACATCCGGCGTCAGGAACAACGGGACATGCAGTCGCATTGTTTACGGATGTTATTTCGCGATACTATCATGTACACCTGTAGGGACGCGATTCATCGCGTCCTGCCCCTCATGTCGATTCAGGGCAGGACGCGATGAATCGCGTCCCTACAGGTGCCCACCATTTTCCCTACATATTCGGAACCACCGGAAGCAGCACGTATGACGGGTGTTCCGCGTCGTGCAGGATGGTCTGGTGAGCAACAGCCATCTCAGTATCGGTACCGAAGTCGTGGCCGGTATTGGGATTGCGGTCCCAGCGCGGGAAGTTGCTGCTGGTGATATCGAGGCGAATGCGATGTCCCGCCTTAAAGACGTTGCTGGTAGCCCAGAGATCGATTTCGTATTCGTATGGCTTACCTGGCTCGATCAGCGAAGGAGCAGCACCACGAGCGAAATCACGATAGCGGGCGCGAATGATGCCATCGGTGAGGTTCTGGGCATAGCCATCGGGATGTACGTCAACCAGGCGGGCGACAAAATCAGTATCTGGAGCGCTTGAGATCGCCCACAGGTGAACTGAGATGGGGCCGGTGACTTCCAGGTCTTCCATCAATTCTCCGGTTGTGTAGACCAGCACATCCTGGCGGCTCTCGGTCGAGCGCTGATCGTAGGGACCAGCAGGAAACTCTGGCGTCATAAGCAATGCGCCCCCCCGCGTAATGACCGGATTGGCCGGATCGTAATCGTATTTGTCGCTGGCGGATTCACTGCTATCCGGCGCTTCGGTAGTCAGGGAGCCGTCGCCTTGCAGCGAGTTGGCGTGCCCATTGCTGTGCAGGTAGTAGCGCGTATTGACAGCGCGAGCAAGCGGCCATTCGTTTTCATCGCGCCAGACGTTGACTCCCATGACGAAAAGCTTGATGGGCGGCTCTTTGAGCATGCCCGTGTCGATGCCCTTCAGCCAGTGATCGAACCAGCGCACCTGCATGCTGACGAAATCCATTTGCAGATTGATAAAACCCGCCGTTGAGCCGAAACCGAAGTTTATTTCGCCAACAGGATTGTTGAACTGGCCATGCGCCCAGGGGCCAATTATGAGCTTGCTCTGTCGGGACTCGGGCGTTGGACCATGCTGGCGCATGTAGTTGAAATTGTTGATGGTATCTTGCAAGAAGATATCGTACCAACCGCCAACGTTCAAGGTGGGAACAGCGACTTTCTCATGGTTGCCAACAATGGTGAGCGGACTAATCAGCTCAAAGTCGCGCTCCATAGGCCGATTCAGGTTCTCAAAAAAGTAAGGAGCGACATCTGTGCGTTTGAGCGGAGCGAATTCTTTTAAAGGAAGCGACCAGTAACCGGTTTTGCCAAGATTATCCATCTCATAGGCGAGCTGATAGATAGCGCGACCGAGCGTTTGCGGGTCCTGGCGATGGCGGCGCGAGAGGACGTCCAGGCCCATCATCAGTTGCCAGCCACCGGAACTGCCAAGTTCGAGCGCGCCGCCACGAAAGAGTACGCCATTAAAGGGGTCATTCCAGGTCTGGACAGGGATCATGGTTTTGAGGGCAGGAGGTTGGAGTACCGCCGAGGCCCATTGGGTGAAGCCAAAGTAGGAGATACCATACATGCCCACACTGCCATTGCTGTAGTACAGGCGGGAGGCCCATTCGACGGTATCATAGCCATCCTGGGCCTCGTTCACAAACGGCATCCATTCGCCTTCGGATGTCCAGCGCCCGCGTGTGTCCTGCACAATTACCACGTAGCCACGCCGCGCAACCTGGGCGGGGTCCATGACTGCCGAGCCAAGGGGAAGATCTTTACCATAAGGCAGGCGGGTCAAAAGAACAGGCCATTTGCCCTCTCCCGCCGGACGATAGACATTGGCGCGCAATGTAACGCCATCACGCATTTTCGCCGGAACATCAAAATCAACGACAATCTCCGAATTTACCTGCATTGCCATCGGCGGCAACTCCTTCTATCTGGGTTTCTTTTACAAAAAACAACGGCAAGCGTACTGAGCCTTATATTACAACGTTCTTTTGGTGTAATGCCAATGGCAAAAATCAAGGCAAGCGAACGCTTGACATGGCATATAAGCATTGACTATACTCTCTGCATACATTTTACGGAACGATTTTCCGCTGGCTAGAACGCTCAGGGCTGAGCCAAACGAACGGAGTATTTATGCGGCATGGCGAACCGCTCGATGGCGAGAAGACGGTACAGATTGTGCATCGCATCGCGAAAGTGCTGCGCGCCTTCGACAATGCAGGCCTGTTAGGCATTACCGATCTTGCGGCGGCGACCGGTCTGCCCAAATCGACCACGCATCGATTAGTGACCGCGCTGGTGAACGAGGGATTGCTGGTGCAGGATGAGGATAGCCACAAATATGCTTTGAGCCTGCGCGTCACTGCCCTGGGGGCCAGCATTCTCAGTTCGCATATGGTACGCAAGGTGGCGCGGCCTATGTTGATGGAACTGCGCGACCAGACACGCGAATCGGTTCACCTGGCAGTTCTCGAAGGAATGGAAGCGGTGATTATCGATACCGAGGACTCCTATTATTTCGTGCGCGCCGTTAACGTGCCCGGACAACACCTGCCCGCCCACGCGGTTTCCACTGGAAAAGTGCTGCTGGCCTACCAGTGGGAGGTGCGCCTGCGAGAAATTCTCGCCCACGCCACCCTCCCGAAGTATACCGAGAACACCATTACCGACCCGCGCCTGCTGCTTGAGGAACTACGCAAGGTGCGGACGAATGGGTATGCCATCTCACAAGAGGAACTGGAAGAGGGCATCGACGCGGTGGCCGCGCCCATTTTTGACCACCTGGGCAGCGTAGTCGCTGCGGTTTCTATCGGCGGGCCTAGCGAACGCTGCCGCCCTCGCCAGAATGAGTGGATCGCGGCAGTAACACGCACAGGGCAGCAGATTTCACAAGCGCTGCGCTATGTCGGCTGGCACTAGTTGCAGTACCCTCAAGCGGGTCGTAAAAGGGACATGGCTCCTGCTACCCTTGAAGGGAAGGTATACACATGCAATCCGAAAAGGTCAAGTGGAAATGCACCAGGAGGACGTGGTGGCGAAGCAAGCAAAAGTGAAAACGAACGCGATGCGCATACTGGATAAGCATCGCATTCCCTATACGACCTTTACCTACGATGACGCGCTGCACTCGGCGGTCGAAGTTGCTGAGGTGCTTGGCGTACCTGCAAGCCAGGTTTATAAAACGCTGGTCGTTTTCGCGGATGAGCAGCGCCACCTGCTGGTGGTCGTACCAGGGGATTCGGAACTCGACCCACGCAAAGTAGCTCGCGCCGTAGGAGCAAAGCATGTACGCATGGCTCCGCAGCGCGAGGCGGAGCGCCTGACCGGATTGAAGGTGGGCGGGATTTCGCCACTGGCGCTGCTCGATAAACACTTTGAAATCTACCTGAATGCAAGCGCCGAAAAGCTGGACAAGTTGTATATCAACGGCGGACAGCGCGGCGTCAATCTGCGGCTGAAAGTGGCTGATCTGCTTATGGTAACGAAAGCAAAAGTGATTTCAGCCACTTCTGGAGATAAGGAAACAGGCGAGCAGGATCGTTAACTCGCAACACGGAAAGCATTAAAGTGGAACAAACGGGACTTTCGACATCGAACAACTTTGAGCGTTCTGTAAGATTGCCGCTCGTGATGGTGAAAGGGGCAGGAGACCTGGCGACGGGAGTTATACACCGCCTTTTTCGCGCTGGATTTCCGGTGATGGCAACGGAACTACCCCAGCCAACCGTGCTGCGGCGTACCGTCGCGTTTGCCGAGGCAGTAGCACAGGGAGAAATGACGGTCGAGGGGTTGACGGCCCATAAAGCCGATTCTGTAGATGACGCAAAAAGGATGTTAACCGAGGGATTGGTGCCAGTACTGGTTGATCCAGAGGGAGTTAGCCTGCGAGAACTGAGGCCGGGAGTACTGGTTGAAGCGACGCTTGCCAAGCGCAACACGGGCATCAGTACAGACACCGCGCCTATAGTTGTCGCGCTTGGCCCAGGCTATGAGGCGGGGAAAGACGCGCATGCCGTGATCGAGACCAATCGCGGCCATAACCTGGGGCGCGTCTATCTCACGGGATATGCCGAACCAAACACGGGAACGCCCGGGACTATCGGCGGATATGGCAGGGAACGGCTCTTGCGCGCTCCATGCGATGGTCGGCTCTATAGTATACGGCAGATCGGAGACAGAGTAGCGGCGGGGGAAACGGTTGCCGAGGTAAAGTCTGAAACGCAATTCATGCCAGTCATCAGCGCGATTGACGGTATCCTGCGTGGTCTGGTGCGCGACGGCTTAAAAGTGACAGGCGGCATGAAAATTGGTGATGTTGATCCACGAGCGGTACGCGAGCATTGCTTTACTATTTCGGATAAGTCGCGTGCCGTTGCTGGCGGCGTGCTGGAAGCGGTGATGTATTTTTTGCACGCTCAGCATACAGCATAGAGAGGGGCGGCGAACTTTGCTCAAGATACGCGCATTTTATCGTCCTACCACACTCGAAGAGGCTGTTGTCTTGCTCTCTGAAGAGGGACGAACGGTAATCGCGGGTGGAACCGATTTACTGGTGAACCCGCGCTATATGATTGGAGTGCAAGAGGTGGTAGACATTACCCGGCTGGGACTGGATTATAGTGCTATTGACGGCGAGTGGTTGCGTATCGGCGCGGGAACTACAATGCGCCAGGTCGCCAGGCACGCGGCAATTCAGCAGCTTGCGGATGGTATCCTGGCAAGGGCAGCGGCGGTATGCGGCTCGCCCAATATCCGCAACATGGCGACGTTGGCCGGGAACGTGGCCTCGGCACTGCCCTCTGCTGATACGCCACCTTCTTTATTAGCATTAGATGCTGAAGTAGTGCTGGTTGGCAAACAGGGAGAGCGTGTTGTGCCGCTCGAACGCTTCTTTGTTGGCCCGGCAAAAAGCATACGCGAACGAGAGTTGATTCGGGAACTGCGCATTCCGATAGAAAGAGTGAAGAACAGACATGGCGGCTTCTACAAAATCGGGCGCACAGCAGAGGATATTTCGCTCGTCAATGCGGCAACAACCTTAGAGATTGTGGATGGAGTCATTCGAGAGGCGCGTTTAGTGCTGGGAGCGGTTGCGCCTACACCTCTACGGACGAAACAGGCTGAAGCGGCACTGGTCGGCCAGCCTGCTACAGAGGAAACGTTCCAACGAGTAGCGGAAATTGTGAAGGATGAAGTTCGGCCCATCAGCGATCACCGGGCTTCGGCGGAGTATCGACGACGTATGAGCGGCGTAGCGGCCACGCGCGCATTGCGACAGGCGGCAGGATTGGCATCGCATCAAGAGGAGTGGCATCATGCCTGAACTGGTTATTTCGTTGAAAGTGAATGGACGAAGCGTCAAATGGCTGGTCGAGCCAGGAGAAACGCTGCTCGAAGCACTGCATGCCAACCATTTGTGGGGTACAAAGCTGATCTGTGGCACAGGCGACTGCTGCGGCTGCGGAGTTATTCTTAATGATCGCTCCATCAATTCCTGCTGTATGCTGGCGGCGCAGGCCGATGGAGGCGAACTGCTCACCATCGAGGGGCTGGCAAAAGAAGGCAAGCTGCATCCTATTCAGGAAGCCTTCGCCGAGGAGGGCGCGGCCCAATGCGGCTTCTGCACGCCGGGCTTTATCATACGCGCCTACGCCTTCCTACAAGAGAATCCGAATCCGACTGAGGAAGATGTGCGCGCTGCATTGGCGGGGAATATTTGTCGCTGTACGGGGTATGTGAAGCCGGTAGCGGCGGTGTTGAAGGCAGCGGAGTTGCTGAAGCAGCAGGATTCCACTACATAAAAGGATTAAAATTAGTGCAAGACGAAGCCGATGTGATCATTGTGGGAGCCGGTCTGGCCGGACTGGTCGCGGCAGCAGAACTCGTTGACGCTGGCAGACAAGTCATTATTCTCGAACAGGAGCCGGAAGCCTCGCTGGGTGGGCAGGCATTCTGGTCCTTTGGCGGGCTGTTCCTGGTCAATTCGCCAGAGCAACGACACCTGAGAATCAAAGACTCACGCGATCTCGCGCTACAAGACTGGCTTGGCAGCGCCGGTTTTGATCGCGAAGAAGACCTCTGGCCGCGCCGCTGGGCCGAAGCCTATGTCGATTTTGCTTCAGATGAGAAGTACGCCTGGCTGCACGCGCAGGGGATTCGTTTTTTCCCGGTCGTGCAATGGGCTGAACGCGGTGGTTCTCTTGCCACTGGACATGGTAACTCCGTTCCTCGCTTTCATGTGACCTGGGGAACGGGTCCAGGAATCATCGAACCATTCGTGAGGCGCGTGCGTGAAGGGGAACAGCGAGGACTGGTCAGCTTGCGCTTTCGTCATCGCGTAACTGCCCTGTCGAAAAGCGGTGGCGTGGTAGATGGGGTCGAGGGAGAGATACTGGAAGCAAGCACCGTCGCTCGCGGCATGGCGAGTTCGCGGACAGTTGTAGGAACGTTCTCATTGCGGGCACAGGCGGTTATCGTCACGGCGGGTGGGATTGGCGGCAATCATGAGCTGGTACGCAAAAACTGGCCGGAGCGATTGGGACCTGCTCCCAAACACCTGATTTCAGGCGTGCCCAACCACGTTGATGGGCGCATGCTGGAAATTCTCGCCCAATGTGGAGGGCACCTGATCAATCCTGATCGCATGTGGCATTATCCCGAAGGCATACACAACTATGCACCGATCTGGCCTATGCATGGCATCAGGATTTTGTCGGGGCCATCACCACTTTGGTTGGATGCGCGAGGCCACCGCTTGCCAATTCCGCTCTTTCCAGGCTTCGACACGCTCGCCGCCCTTCAGCACATTACCACCAGTGGCTACGACTACTCCTGGTTCCTGCTCAATCAGCGCATCATCCGGCGCGAGTTTGCCCTCTCTGGTTCAGAGCAGAACCCCGATTTGACGGGCCGCAGCATCCTCAGAACGCTAAGCCGCGTCTTACCCGGCGCTCCTGGCCCCGTCGAAGCCTTCAAGCGCAAAGGCGTGGACTTTGTGGTGCAGCGCGGTCTTCCCGATCTGGTACGCGCCATGAATAAGCTGGTGGGAGAGGACTTGATTGACCTCACGCAACTGGAGTGCGAGATTCTCGCCCGGGATCGCGAAATACAGAATGCATTCAGTAAGGATGCCCAGATCACAGCTATCCGAGGAGCGCGGGCCTATCTGGGAGACCGGCTGATTCGCGTGGCGAAGCCTCACCGGTTGCTCGAACCGGCCGCCGGTCCACTGATTGCCGTCCGGCTTTCCATTCTCACGCGCAAAACCCTGGGAGGTATAAAAACAGACCTGACTGGCCGGGTGTTGCAACCAGATGATTCGCCCATCCCCGGCCTGTACGCGGCTGGAGAGGTAGCCGGTTTTGGTGGCGGCGGCATGCATGGCTACCGGGCCCTGGAGGGAACATTCCTCGGTGGCTGCCTCTTTTCGGGCCGGGTTGCTGGACGAGCAGTGGCGGAGGCACTCGTCTGAACGAGCGCAGCGAGCCGAGAAAGTATTACATATGCCTTGCCAATAGCGCCTGCAACTGGCGAACGTTCTCATCCACATCAGGTGTGAGCCAGAGACGATAAGATGGGGCGTGCATTGCCATATCGCCGAAGATGTCGAACATGTAATCGGCTTCGCCTTCTTTGGCCTGCTCGTATGAGATATATTCTTGCATCAGACGGCTTACGGATTGCGCGGGTGTGAGCAGTTCGGCATGAAATTCGTCGGCGCGGTCCTTCGAGCGCAGGAAGACGATCAGGCGCACAGGACAAGAACTGATGACCTGGTGGCGAAAATGGCGCTGGATGTCTACAGGGCGCTTCTGGCGCTCGTCATTCGGAAGGTTGTGCATGAACTCAAACTGGCTCATCAGCTCGGCAGTACCCTCGCGCACGCCTATATCCTCTGGGAAGGCGTAAATATGGACAAGGCCCTCGTCCTTTGCCAGGAACAGCACATCATCGGCGAGATGGTTCATGCCAGCGCGCAGACAGGAAAGCACGAGCGTACTCTTGCCGCTGCCCGGCGAGCCAACGATCAGGATGCCCGCGTTGTTCTGCGCGACGGCGGCGGCATGCACAATTTCAAAGCCGTTGTATCCGTACATGGCTCCCAGGGCCATATAAAAGACAAAGCGCGTGATAAACCAGGGCTGGCAACGTTCCACATCCTCAATATAGATAGTGGCGTACAGGTCTTTTTTATGCAGCACCGAACTGATGCGGCTGCAGACGCCAGGGTAAGGCTTGTATTCACGGAAGCGCAGCCAGTCCTCTTTCCAGCGCGCGCGCATAGGGCCATCTACTCCACTGATTTCCAGCCAGGGAATATCGTCTGGTTTGGGCTGGGCCGGTTCGGGCGGAAAGGCCTCGCCCTGCTTCGTCTGAAACAGGTAACAGGTTAGCGCAACTGGGCGGTAGAGACGCTCGCCCGCCTGCCACAAAAGGTCTTCGGGTATATCTACCGGCAGGTCCGCCGGATTTTCGTGTGTATATTCAGCTAATAATTCCGCGTAATAAAGAAATTGGCGCACATCATGCGCAATGCGCGAGTGATTGGTGACAACGCGCACCATGCGATGATGCAACAAATACCATTGTTCAAAAATAGGGCCTGAGACACGCTCCAGGTAGGGCTGCGCACGTTGTCGCTCAGCCGTGTACATGGGACACCTCTTCTATCAAAAACAGGGCTACTACTAGAGTTAATTTTCGTCAATCCTAACACATTCTTCAGCAAATGGCATAAAGATAGGCAGGATGGGCTAACTGCGTTTCGCTTTTAATACAGTAAATCAATGACTTTATTGACTTACTGGCAAATATATGGTAACTTTTACATTAAAGGGGCTTGCCGCGCATCTAAAAGTAGAGGCTAATTGCAAAGAACAAAAAAGGAGTCGAATAAATGTTAGAACCTGATATCGACGAACCCGGTATGGATGAGATAATGGAGCTTCATCGTCGCAAAGTCATACCCGAACAACTGGAACGGTTTGAGGGATATATCGCGGAAATCTTTGAGGTGTTGGGGATGGATCTCAAGACGGCATCAACCTATGAGACGCCCCGGCGTTTTATTCAGGCCATGTTTGACGCAACCGAGGGGTACGATGGCGACCCGAAGCTGATTAAGGTCTTTGATACGGAGTGTCGCGGTGGAGCGGATTGTCGTTTGAGCCAGGTCATCGAAGGGCCGATTCCCTTTTTTGCGCTCTGCGAACATCACGCCTTGCCGTTCTATGGTCATGCATACATTGGTTATCTGGCCCACGAGCATATCATTGGCATCTCTAAACTCACGCGCTTAGTGCGTCTTTTTGCCAAACGCTTTACAGTGCAAGAGCGACTGAGCCAGCAAATCGCCGATACGTTGAATGCACTCCTTGAGCCGCATGGCGTTGCGGTTTATCTTGAGGCGCACCATCTCTGTATGCAAATGCGCGGCGTCAAGGAGACGTCCTCGCTGACGCGAACAACGGTATGGCGCGGCGAATACGAACAGAATTCGACGTTGCGCGTGGAGTTCTTGCTGGCCTGCGGAGCGGATCAATAGCAGATTAAGGAAGCGCAATTATCATAGACCAGGGCAGGAACCAAACTACAGGCCAGGGCGACCGCGAGGGTCGCCCCTACTATAAAAGTGATACATGCAAGAAGTGTAATGTGGTATAGTAGGGGCGACCCTCGCGGTCGCCCTGGCTTTCGTTCCCTCTAATATGAGATATAATAAAAAAACAGGCTATTTTGTATTCGCTACGGGAGTAGACCATGAGCATCCAATCAATCAATCCGGCCACTGAAGAAGTTATTGCCACCTTTGAGCCGTTTAACGCGGAGCAAATAGACGAGGCGTTGAACGATGCCAGAAAGGCATTTCTTCAATGGCGTGAGACATCTTTTGCCGAACGGGCCAGCGTTTTCCATCGCGTAGCGCGTTACCTGCGGGAGAATAAGGAAGAACTGGCGCGCATCGCTACTCTGGAGATGGGCAAACCGATCACCGAGTCGATTGCCGAGGTCGAGAAATGCGCCTGGAACTGCGATTTCTATGCAGAGAACGCGGAAAAGTTCCTCTCGGACGAGCCGGTGCAGACGAACGCGACGGAGAGCTATGTTGAATTTCAGCCGCTAGGCGTCGTGCTGGCGCTCATGCCCTGGAACTTCCCCTACTGGCAGGTCTTTCGCTTTGCGGCGCCTGCTCTTATGGCGGGCAATACCAGCGTGTTGAAGCATGCATCCAATGTCTCTATGTGCGCCTTGAAGATCGAGGAAATCTTCCGCGAATGTGGGATGCCACATGGAGGTTTTCGGACAGTGCTGGTGCCGGGTTCCGAGACAGGCAAGCTGATCGAGGACAAACGCATCGCGGCGGTAACGCTGACCGGAAGCGATGTGGCAGGCATGGCGGTCGCTTCGACAAGCGGGCGCGTGCTAAAGAAAAACGTGCTGGAACTGGGCGGTTCTGATGCCTTCATCGTGCTGGAGGATGCTGACCTCGACGCGGCAGCGCAGATGGCAGTGCGGGCGCGCTTCCAGAACACGGGGCAGAGCTGTATCGCGGCCAAGCGCTTTATTGTGGTGGAAGCGGTCGCCGAACCGTTTACCGAGAAATTTGTGAATGCAGCCCTGCAGCTCAAAGTCGGCGACCCTTTGAATCGGGAGACGCAGATTGGGCCGATGGCGCGTGGAGATTTGCGCGAGGGGCTGGAAAAACAGGTACAGGAAACGGTAAAGATGGGGGCGCGGGTGCTGCTTGGCGGCAGACCACGCGAGGGGCGCGGCTACTTCTACGAGCCAACCATCGTGACAGGCGTCACCCCTGAGATGCCAATGTTCCGCCAAGAGACCTTTGGGCCTGCCGCAGCCGTGATTATTGCGCGTGATGCCGATCATGCAATTGAGCTGGCCAACGACTCGGATTTCGGGCTGGGCGGCAACCTGTGGACGAGAAATATTGAGCGGGCACGCAAACTGGCCCGGCGTATTGAATCGGGAGGTGTCTTTATCAATGGGATGACGGCCAGCGATCCGCGCCTGCCATTTGGGGGCATCAAACACAGCGGCTACGGGCGCGAACTCTCCTCTTTCGGCATTCGCGAGTTTGTCAATATCCAGACTGTCTGGATAGGGCCAACTGTCAGCGCACAGCCGACAAAAGTACCAACCGAATAATCGACCAAAAACAGATCAGGGAGCAAGTATTTTCTTTAACTTGCTCCCTGACCGGCCCCCCCTTACTAGAAATTTGTTGATTTCTAAAGGCCAAGCATATTATACTCTGTGCGGCCCTAAAAAAATAGCGGCAAACGAAGAAAAAGTATACGCAAAGTATACTGATCTATTTCGGCAGTGAGAGGAAACCCTTGTTCCTCATGAAAAGCTGCCACAAGGGGGAAACACAGGTGGCTGAAAAGAAGACTTTTAGTGGTCTAGTTCTGGCCTATCTGCGCAAAAGCGGACATACCCAAAAGGAACTGGCATCGGCCATCGGTATCCATCACCAGGTTCTCAATCGAAAATTTCATAAAACCGAAAAGAGCCGCTTTAACCAGGACGAAATGAAACAAATTCTTCGGACACTGGCAAGTTGGCGCGTCATAACAACCCGGGAAGAGGCTCTGGAACTGCTTGAACTGGCAGAGATGCTGCCGGGAAGCTTCAGTAAAGACGAGTGGAACACGCCGCCCTTAAAAAACCTCGAGCAGAAACTACCAGCACTCCTGGCGCAACCCAAATCACACCCACAACCTGTTAAACGTCATAATCTCCCCGCACCAAAAACACGCTTGATTGGTAGAGCATCAGAGTTGCAGCGGCTTCGTCAGCTCCTACAACAGGAGGACATCAGACTGATTACTTTAACCGGACCGGGAGGAAGCGGCAAAACGCGCCTGGCATGGGAGATAGGACATGAAGCTTTATCATACTTTGAAGATGGTGTCTGGCTGGTAGAACTGGCTGGCGTGAATCAAGGACTCCTCGTCCCAATGAGCATCATTCAGGCACTCGGAATCACGCCCCGAGCCGGTTTAAACTCGCTGCAAAACCTCATTCAGTCCCTACAGGACAGGTTCCTGCTCCTGATCCTGGACAATTTTGAACATCTGACGGAGGCGACGGGAACTATAAGCGAATTGCTTTCAGCGCTACCCAGGCTGAAAGTACTTATCACCAGCCGGAGTGTATTACGGCTGTATGGCGAGTATGAAATACCGGTGCTGCCGCTCGCGCTTCCGCCTGCGCAAGATGGCATCGAGCCTGCGCAACTGTTGCTGTATCCGACTATCTCACTCTTCGTGGAGCGCGCCCGGGCAGCAGACCCCAATTTTGAGTTGAGCCATCAGAATAGCAATACAATTGTTGAGATATGCAGGCGCATTGATGGTCTACCTCTTGCCATCGAGCTAGCAGCCGCTCGTGTGAAATTTCTCTCGCCCATGACATTGCTGGAACGCTTATCACAGCAGCCCCTCAATATGCTTACAGGGGGACCGCGAGACCATCCACAACGCATGTATGGCTTGCGCAACACCTTTGAATGGAGCTATTCCCTTCTCTCTCCGACTGAGCAGCGCTGGTTCAGCCGTTTGGGTGTTTTCGCGGGCGGCTGGCAACTGGAAGCGGTTGAGGCGCTTTTACAAGACCAGGACGATTTCGGAGACGACGCGCATGCTGAGGCAGTTGATAGCCTCAAATTGCTCCAGGCATTTGTTGATAACAGCCTGCTCGTGAAACTGTATACAGACAGTGGACAGATTCGCTTTCAAATGCTCGAAACGCTGCGCACCTATGCCCTGGAACAATTAGCGGCGCGCAAAGAGCTAGAGCGACTGCGAAAATGGCACGCCAGCTATTATTTGCGCCTCGCAGAGGCCGCCGAGGTAGGCTTGCGCGGCGAACGGCAGCTTGAATGGCTGACGACGCTGGTGGAAGAACGTGACAACCTGCGAGGTGCGCTGCTCTGGCTGCTAATCTCGGCAAGAGATCCGGCGGCAAAAGAGAGCTTTTACGAAGTGCATGAGCCTGTAGAGGGGATGGTATCGAGTGGCCTCGTGGATACAAGCAGTGCCACCTGGGCCACGCTCGCGGAATGTGCCTTTCGACTCGCGGCGGCACTGGCCCCTTATTGGGAATGGCAGGGATATATCTCGGAGGGCAGGCGCTGGTTAGAGGAAGCGCTGCTCATCCCGCTACCAGAAAACGCTGGAACCTCACTCCTGGCAGCGCGAGGAAGAGTTCAGAGCCAGTTGGCTCTGCTCATCCATATGCAGGGAGACCGCACAACCGCCATTGAAGTAGCTGAAGCGAGCATCGCTACCTGGAAGGCCCTGAACAACCCGGATGGCCTGGCAATGGCGTTGTTCAATCGGGGCTGGCTGGCGCATATCGTGGGGGATATAGAGCTATCGACTACCTACTTTGACCAGAGCCTGCAATTGCTTTCAGAGACGGGTAATCCCTGGCTGCGGGCACAGCTTTACTACTATCTTGGCGAAACGGCAGCCTTCAAGGGACAAATCCAACAGGCGCGAGAGTACCTTACACAGAGCCAGAAACTATTTCAGCAGGTGGGAGATAAACGAAGTATTGTTGATGTGCAGAACGCGCTGGCCGGACTGTACATTTTGGAAGGTGAATTCCAGAAAGCCATTCAGAACCTGTTCCGCTCCGTTCAGCATGGCAAAGAGTCTGCCTATAAGAAAGCGATTGCTGAAGCAATTGGCATGATCGCTTTTGCCATCGGGCTGAGCGGGAAGCCAGAACCAGCACAGGCCAGCCGGATAGCCGCCTTGATGCTGGGAGCAGCCGAAAGTTTACTCGAATCGATAGGCGTTACCACGTGGCTGTTAACGGAGCCTACTGTGAAAAAGCTGCTCGAGTTTATTCAATCCCGGCTGCCGGGAGATGAATGGGAGACGGCGCGCGCTTCCGGGCGTTTGTATACTCCAGACCAGGCGCTTGAGCTGGCGTATTCCCAGAAAAGTACGCCCTCGATTTAACAGGTCCTTATTCCTGGCCTGCATCTGCTGGCGGTCCTGGTGGAAGCTCGATAGTGAGTCCCTGCATACCTAAGGTGTGTGCCAACTCGCCGCCATGATGCAGGTCATGTTCGATGAGATGCCAGATGACCCATGGGCGGGTGATGGGATATTTGGGGCCAATCCAGGGCAACACAATTTGCACTGCAAGGTACTGAGGTGTCCAGCGGGTAAGTGCATCTTCGATCATCTTCCAGGTGCCCTGAAGAGCAGAGACGAATTCAGCAGGTGTGCGATCAGGTTGATCTTCTTCATCCCAGTGCCCCATAGCCCCGATTTCATCGCTTCCCTCATGGAGAACATCATAGAACCAACCGGCGCGGGCAGCAATAATATGCGCGACAATCTCACCAACTGAGCGTAAATTTGGCGCAACACGAATTGTACATTGTTCGGGGGTGAGTGACCCGACGATCAGGACTAGCTGTGAATGATAGTCTTTCCAGCCCTCAACGATGGCATCTATAAGATTAGAGGAAGTCGGGAGCATAGTGCTTTCCTTTCTTTGTATGGTAACCGCCTGGGATATATACCATTCAGGAACTTCCTGGCTAAGTCTACCATATTAATAGGACAAAAAGAGCCTTTTTTTCTCTATATATTCCAGTTATTTATCTTGCATAGCTCATCTGACAATGTTACAATCACGCCACGATTATGATGAGGCTTATTTCAGGGCAGGAGGGCATATAACGGGATGAGCGAACAGCAACGAATGCTAAACTGGTGGGCAGAAGGAGATTTTCCTGTTCACACCGATTCGCGTGTGACATACCTGGTGGATGGCCGCGTAGCGATGCTTACCATGTGCCGCCATTTTCTGAAGGCGCGCAAGTATATCTATCTTGCCAACTGGGGGATAACGCCAGACATTCAACTGGTGCGCGGCAAAGACCATATCGCGGGACCGGAGGGCAGCCCCGAACAAGAGGCGCTTTTGGAGGAACTACGAGGCGAGGGACTGCAAGAAGACGAGATTCGCTTCTGGATAACCAATGAACTCACCTTAAAGGCTGTTCTTGGTTACAAGGTGAGCCAGGGGGTAGAGGTCAAGGTGCTGGTGTGGGATAGCAACGAATTTTTCTCCCATTGCAATCCTAAGGAAGCACACGAAGAGCTTAAGGCAGTAGGAGTACAATCAATACTTGATGATAGCTCGCGTGGATTGCTTCACCATCCTATCGAATCGCTGCACCAGAAAATCTCGGTGGTAGACGGAACACACGCCTTCGTAGGCGGTATTGACCTGCTGATCGAATTGAGCGGCGACTTTGATCGTTGGGACGTGCCTATGCATCATTATGCCTACGAACTGCGGAAGGGCAAAAATAATGTAATTCCGCACCCCTGGCATGATGCGCACGCGATTATCGAGGGGCCAGCAGTTGCGGATGTCGAAAAAAACTTCCGCCAACGCTGGAACGACGTGGTAGAGCGGCATGAATTGAGCAGCGAACTTGTGGTTCCTGAACATCCAGTGACGGCCCCCATAAAGAGCAACAGCATCGTGCAGTTAGCGCGCACCATTCCCGAACATACTTACAGCTTTTCACCGAAAAACGGCATTCAAGGGATCGCCCAACTCTATGCACATGCCCTTGCCAATGTGAATAACTTTGTCTACCTTGAAAACCAGTACTTCTGGCTGCACGCCTACTATGGAGTCGATATCGCGGCATTGGGGCCTGATAGTTCTGATATGGAACTGAATATTCGCGAACTGGGAGCGGCGCTGCGGCGGGGAGCCACGATGAGCATTGTGCTTCCCGATCATCCTAACGTCGGGCGGGGCTTTACAGATGCCGGATTAGCGCGCCTGCGGCAGGAAGCGCCGGAGGCAGCGGCCCAGGGTCGAATTCAGGCCTTTTGCCTCGGCACTTCAATAAACCGCGACGGAGCCACACATTATCGCCCTATTTATGTCCATGCGAAAGTCGCGGTGATCGATGATGTGTGGTCTACGCTAGGATCAGGCAACCTGAACAATCGGGGCATGCGCGATGATACCGAAATGAACGTGGCGGTCCTTGACGCGGAACTGGCCCAGGGCCTGCGCCTGATGCTGATGGCCGAACACCTGAGTATGTTTGACGAAGACGATCTGTTCATTGTCGCCCGCCATATCGGCCACCAGTACCAGCGCCAGAGTACAGATGAACGGGCCAAAGAAATCTGGCAAACCCTGCGCGAGAGGCTTGGCGATCCGCTTGTCGGCTTGCAAATGATGGTTGAGCGCGCCCAGGAAAACCTGCAACGTTTCAAAGCGGGTCAGCCATTGGTGGGACATTTGCTCCCCTACCTGTCAGCAGAGGAGGCCAAAGCGCAGGGGCTGAAATTTTCCGAGGAACATGGGTGGATCGAGGCGTACATGTAACATTTTTACAAATAACCAGGGGATCTGTAGGAACGTGATGAATTGCGCCCGGCTGCTCGTGCCGATTCCTAAGGTCGATGCTATCCATCGCATCCCTACAGAAAAATCCGATTATTTTGTAAAAGTTCATCATCGCATCCCTACAGGAAGATTATAGAGAGCAAAAGAGGACGCAGCTTCTCCACAAAAACACTGCGTCCTCTTTTCTTGTCGATGAACAGGCCGGATGTTGTGATGTTTCGGTGAGGTGAATGCTGTCAATTGTGACCCGCATGTGAACTCTCAGAGCTATACTTCACGTTGGAAAGTTACAGAGTAGCAGACCAACGTTTTCCTGCTGCTCCGGGAGGTAGATCATGTTGAAAAGATTTGCGTGCATCATATTAGCAATGGTTCTGATAGCACATAGTTTGATTCATCTTGGAATCATTCCAGGAGGGATGCAAGGGCCAGATGGGAAGACAGGCTGGTCGGGCGCTTCGTGGCTCCTGGATGGATTTCTGGCCTCTCCGGTTATCCGCGCTATCGTAGTGATGCTGCTTACCGCGACCATTCTCTTTTATATGGCAGGTGGCCTGGGTCTGCTAGGCATACCATTTCTTAAGGAGCGCTGGAAAAGGGCTGTCATCATTGGTTCTGTCTTTTCGCTCCTGCTCTTTGCTGTGACGTGGACGGGCCTATTACCAAATCCGATGGATGCGGTATGGGGGCCGGTCATTAGTGGCACGCTGCTTATTGGTTTGCTTGTTGATGAACTTGTGGAACATGGAGTTGGTGTGAAGCACGCACAGGGCTTGTAGGAAGGATGTAATACGCCATGAAATATAGCGAGACTTCTACAAACGCACAACCAGCCGGGGAATTAAGGACAGCCCTGGTGACAGAAATTCAACTGGAAGGACTGCCACCAGATATGCAGCGCTATCTGAATTATTCGCAAGTGGTGGACAAAGAGGTAATCACCTCAGTTCGGCTCAAACAGGAGGGAACATACCGGACGCAACCGGGTCAAAAATGGTTTCCTATGGTTGCTGAACAGTACATTACTACGGCCCCGCCAGGATTTACCTGGCATATGATAAGCCATCCACTACCACTGATTTCGCTCTCGGTTACGGATCAGTTTCACGATGGACATGGCAATTTGCGCGTGAAGCTGTGGTCGTTCCTCACGCTGGGGAATGCGAGCGGACCGGAGATGGATCAGGGCGAATTGCAGCGTTACCTGGGTGAGATGGCTTGGTATCCGACGGCATGGCTGTCTAACACCATTGAGCTGCGAGCCGTCGATACGCATATGGTGCAGGCAACACTTCGTCAAAAGGATGTCTCTGCGACGGCCGTACTGCACTTCAATGAGCAGGGACAGATTGCGCGGGTGACGATGGAGCGCTACATGGAAGCAAACGGGCGCTATGAACTCAACCCCTGGTCGGGAGAGTTCTATGGCTATAAGCAGGTGGATGGCATGTGGATTCCGACTCGATTTGAGATCACCTGGCACCTGGCATCCGGGGATTTCACCTGGCTGGTAAGTGAACTAATCGAGATCGAGTTCAATCAATCGGGCAAGGTGATGAAGTTTTAAGGCTGCGTTGTCACAAGAGAGGCTCACCTGTATGATGGGCCTCTCTTCTTATGTCTTTAAATCAGTTCGAGGTAGCGGCGGCGGTCCCAGTTGGTCACGGCGCGGTCGTACTCCTGAACTTCCCAACGACGGGTGGCAACGAAGTGTTCGACAAAGTCCTCGCCCAGATACTCGCGGGCGAGTTCACTGCGCTCCAGCAGGTCGGTTGCGGCGGAGAGATTACGGGCGAGGGGGCGAATGTGGCCGCGTTCGATAGCGCGGGCGACAGTTTCGCGGTCGTAGGCGTTGCCTTGCAGGCGCTCTGGGAGTTCAAGCTGATGCTCGATGCCGTAGAGGCCACTGGCGAGAGTTGCAGCGAAGACAAGGTAGAAATTGGCGTCAGCGCCTGGGACGCGGTTCTCGATGCGAATGGCATTGCGACCGTTGTTGATGACGCGAACGGCGCAGGTTCGGTTATCCATGCCCCAGGTCGTGTTCAAGGGTGCCCAGGTGCCTTCGACGTAGCGTTTGTAGGAGTTGATGACCGGGGCATAGAGGGCCATGAATTCGGGCATTTTGTCGAGAACACCCGCCAGGAACTGGCGCATGAGTGCGGACATATGGCCTTCCGCTCCCTCGTCCCAGAAAAGATTGCGCTCGCGTTTGCTGTCCCACAGGCTCATATGCGAGTGGCCACTGCTACCATCTTCCTGGTCGTTCCACTTGGCCATGAAGGTTGCGGTATAGCCCATCTGGTGGCAGATTTCTTTCACGCCAGTCTTGAAAAGCATGGTCTTGTCTCCAGAGGAGACAGCCTTATCATAGCGCAGGTTCATCTCGTACATGCCAGGGCCATGCTCGCGGTTGTAGCCTTCGATAAAGATGCCAGAATCGCGCATCATCCGAGCAATACGGCCAAGCAGGGGATCGTCGGCGCTCGACTGGCTGATGGAATAGCAGTTAAAGCCGGGGTTGAGCGGAGTCAGATTGGGACCGAAATCTTTTTCACGCAGCGACATCTGATCTTCGCGGAAGAAACGAAACTCCAGTTCGGCGGCGGAAAATGCTTCGTAGCCCATCGAACGGGCGCGCTCTACGACCTTATTGAGAACGTAGCGAGGCGAAATAGTGACGGGATCGCCATGCTCGGTCCACAGATCGCAGACACAGGAAGCAACGTTTTCTTCCCAGGGAACAAGCGCGAAGGTGGAGAGGTCGGGCTTCATCACGATGTCTGAAAAGCCGCGCTCCCAGTTGCTGAATTTGAGGTTGGGCAGGACATTCTCGGCAATATCCCAGCCAAAAATAACGTCGCACTGTGCGAAGCCATCGTCGAGTGAGTTGAGGAAGTGCTGTGCCGAGACGCGCTTGCCACGAAATACACCTTCGATATCGGCTGCGCCGATTTTCACGTACTCGACTTTGCCCGACTCGATTAACTGTTTGATTTCAGCAAGTTCCATGTGTGGTGATCCTTTCTACAGGGGAAAAATATTACCATGCATAGGCTGAGGGGCGACGATTTTCCAGGCAAGGGATTTGCGACCGCGCCTGCTCAATCTGTGAGAGATCGATATCAGACATAATGACGGTTGGCTCATCGGGTGCCTGAGCAAGAACCAGCCCCCAGGGATTGACAATCATCGAGCGGCCAAAGCACTGGCGATTCGGCGGATAGGAGCCGAAATGAGCGGGAGCGACAACGAAACATAGATTTTCAATAGCGCGTGCCCGTAACAGCACTTCCCAGTGATCGCGGCCTGTATGCAGGGTGAAAGCGGCTGGCACCATCAGTATCTGCGCGCCACGTAAAGCGAGCAAGCGATATAATTCGGGAAAGCGCAGATCATAGCAAACCGAGAGGCCAAAGGTGATGCCATCGACTTCTGCTGTCACTATCTCGTTGCCCGGCTCGATGCGCTCGGATTCGTAGTGCTTCTCGCCACTGGCAAGATTGACGTCAAAGAGGTGAATCTTGCGATACCGGGCCACAAGCTCTCCATTGCGATCAATCAAGACCGAGGTATTGTAAAACTTTCCTTGCAGTTGCGGATCGCGCTCGATAATGCTCCCGCCATGCACGATCATATGATGTTTGCGCGCCTTCTCCTGCAAACGTTCGATAAAAGGACCAGGGATCGTTTGCGCGGCCTCATCGAAGCCTGAGTAGGGGCCAAGATAGGTCCAGAATTCGGGAAGGGAGGCAAATTCAGCACCCATATCGGCGGCCTGGTCTAAGAAATGTTCTACGGCGGACAGATTTTCGGCTGGATAGTTCTGCGAATTCAACTGGATGACAGCCGTTTTCAGATGCATGATATGGCTCCTCACTGCTCTAGAGACGACACGCCGGAGCAAGCACCCGCAGGATGCTTTGGTTATTGCAGAGTAGCACGTGTTCAACTGAACGTCAAGTACAAAAGAGCTATAGCGGCGCGGCGATTATGTTCAAGGTCGTTAATACAAGCCTCGACAGCACGTTAGCGCTATGCTACACTAGCCAGTAGCAAAAGTTATGAAGTCAGGAACCGTTCTTGAGCGTGCCTTGCAAAATATTAAAAGATGGTCATATTTGGAGATTTTGTTGCAATCGGAGCAAAAAGCGCGCTACTATTATGCAAAAGTAGATTTGATTCACCAGGATAGAGACAGGCAGACTGATGTATAGATCGCCATCACCCGATGGGAATGAGCAGCACGACTTGCCGGAGCTTCACTACCCGGCGAGACGGAGGAGACAGCAAACAACTTATACTCCAAAGCGGCAGCCAGAGGGATACCGGACGGATGAGAAGCCCTGGGAGCCAAAGGTACGACGCGCATCGTTACAAAGAGAAAGGGTTCCAGAAACCCCAGACGGCTTCGAGCCAGAAGAGGAAACGAGAGAGCCGCGTTCGCGCTCGGGTTCTACCGGAAAACTGGGGGCGACACGTCCTTCACAAAGGCGAACGCCAGTTGCCGGACGACTAATGCCGTCAGAACAGTTGCACCGGAGAAGGTCAGGCACGCGACTGGTAGGAAAGAGGTTGCCTGAACGTTCGCGCTCAATTCTTCTCGAGTGGTGGCAATTCCGGCGCAAACAGGTGCTGGTTGTTTTTGGCATGCTTGGCATACTGGCGCTGCTGCTCGTTTCGCTGATCCTGCGTGTGGCGAATTCGGGAGGGATTGCCTCGCAGGGCGCGACTGCGCCTTCAAGCGGGTCATCATCGATTGGCGCGCCACCGCCTGTCACTTCAAACGTCCACGAGCTGGTGATTGTGCCGCAGGATACGGACCATCCGCCACCACCGGTTCTGGCCCGTTCGGCGTATCTACTTGACGCGGATACGGGTGATACGCTCTATGCCTTTAATCCATTCATGCATTTGCCGATGCTGAGTACCACCAAACTGATGACGGCCTCTCTCGCTGTTCAACAGGGCAACCTGGATCAAAAAATCACGATTAATGCCGTGATGGCGCGGGATATCAGTCAATTGAGCGCGGATAGCGCGTTATTCGGCATTAAAAATGGCGAAACCTATACGCTGCGCGACCTGCTGTATGGATTGCTGTTCGTTTCAGGCAACGATGCGGCGATTGCTATTGCCGATGCGCTGGGCGGAAATCTCCAGAACTTTGTGGCTCAAATGAATCAGAAGGCGCAGCAGCTAGGCATGTATGATACGCATTTCGTAAATCCACATGGCCTGCTTGCTCCAGGGCAATATTCCTGCGCGCATGACCTGGCTCTATTGGGAAGGTACAGCATGAGCCTGACGACACTGCATCAGATAAGTGGAGAGAAGGCCTATCATATTCCGCAGGGCGGCAATCATCCCGAGCGCTTCCTGCTCAATGAAAACCAGTTTCTCTGGTGGTATCCAGGTGTCGATGGTGGGAAGACAGGCTTTGATGGACAAGCGGATTTTATTCAAGTCATGTCGGTGACGCGCAATCATCATCACCTGATCGGTGTGGTGATGCATACCAATGACTGGTGGACGGATATGCGCGACCTGATGAACTGGGGCTTTAACAACTTCGCCTGGGTATCCCCACGTGACGCTGACATGCAAGAGCGTATCCCATATGATAGTCTGTGGAACTACTTCAGCAAGGACACCAAAGACGTCACCATTTCAACGGCAGATGGCGGACGCTACTATATTTATACCGGCTATAACATTGACGGCGCGATCATGAACTACTTCGATAGTAACGGGGGGCTGAAGAGCTTCGGATATCCAATACGACTTCCCAAACTTTCCGGCAACACTGTACAACAGCAGTTTGAGCATGCAACTATATCATGCGATCTACAAACCCAGGCATGCCAAAAAGTTTAAGCCATTTCATTTTGCCGGGTCAGCCACGTTAAAGATTCATGGAATGCGGCACAGATTTGCCGCCTGAAATGAGGTTAACTAGACTTTCCATGTATAAATATAAAGCAATAAGAGAGCCTTCTATTCGCCAATTTGTGCGCTTATGCTTTCTCCTCTGTCTCTTGCTGCTTGCACTGCTGGCATGCGATATTCCTGTGATCTCGCAAAACACAGCAACATCACCAACCACGACAGATGGGACGCCAGGTGGTTCGCAATTGAACATATGGAAGACGGTAGCGCCAGGCGTGGAGGTACGCTTCGAGGACTGGAAGAACGGCGAAGGCGACGATGATACGGTAGCAATCGCGCGTTTCAATCTACAAGATGTTCAACTGAGTGTGGGATACGCACCGGATAAGCCGGAGTTTTTGAACGGTTGGGTGAAACAGGAGCAGGCGCTGGCGATCATCAACGGCGGATACTTCGATCAGAATGAGCAGGCTACGGCGCTCGTTATCTCGAATGGGCAGGCTTACGGCCAATCTTATAGTGGTTTCGGCGGTATGCTCTCGGTGGATGCCCAGGGACATGTCGAACTGCGCTCTTTGAGAGATCAACCGTATAGTCCGAACGAGCAGTTGGAACAGGCCGTTCAATCTTCTCCTATGCTGGTACTCAACGGCAAGCGCACACAATTCAACGCGGATGCCTCACAAACGCGGCGCAGCGTAGTGGCGATGGACAGGCAGGGGCGATTGTTATTTATCAGCAGCCCTGGACAGGTGTTCTCACTGGATGAACTGGCGGATCAACTGGTTTCAAGTGATCTTGGCATTGTGAACGCCCTCAATCTGGATGGCGGTTCCTCGACGGGACTGATGGTCAATGGAAAGAACGGGCAACAGCAGGTGAATGTTGATTCGCTAGTACCGCTCCCGCTGGTGGTAATGGTGAAGGAGCGGTAGGTTTGTTCCATTCGCGCCCTTTTCGCACAGAGGATGATATCACAGCCCGAGGTCAAGGCAATGCGCAACACGCTTTGTCAACTCCTCGGTACTTAGACTTGCATTGACTTCGATGATAGTGAGATGTAAAGCCACAGCTTGTCTTTTCACCTCTTCTGTGTAGAGCGCATCACGCGCAAGGAAGTTAGTCAGGGCCAACTCTGGATCGCTCCAGTTCCACCACCGATCCAACGAATATGTTGCAGCCGCTGCGGCAAGAGGTCAATTTCATAAGAGGGTCGCGTCATGCTGTATCCCGCCTACTAGTCTTTCACAGAGGAAATTCAATCCCTACAGTATGCCGAGCCGTATCTCTTCCTGGATGACAGAGACAGCGTCCGCAAGGGAGACGATGCGGCTTTCCTTTTGGGGGCGCAGTTTGAGTTCGATACCGCCATTTTTCAGGGAGCGTTTGCTGACAACGGCACGCAAGGGAAGACCAATCAGGTCGGCGTCGTTAAATTTGACGCCTGCGCTTTCCGAGCGGTCGTCGGACAGGACTTCGACGCCTGCGGCTTGCAGATCGGCGTAGAGTTGTTCGGCAGCCTGGCGGAATTCGGGCTTGTCGAGGTCGAGGCCGACCAGGTAGACGTGGTAGGGGGCGATGCTGAACGGCCAGATGATGCCTTTCTCGTCGTGATGCTGCTCTACGGCAATCGCCATCATGCGAGAGATGCCAATGCCGTAGCTGCCCATGAAAATGGGACGGGACACACCCTCGGGATCAAGATAGGTGAAATCGAAGAGTTCGCTATACTTCGCGCCGGGTTTGAAGAGGTGGCCTAGTTCGCTGCCACGAATGGTGTGCAATGTGCCGCCGCAGCGAACGCAGGTCGCACCGTCGTAGGCCGAGGCGATATCTTCCCAGGCATCAACGCGAAAATCGCGAGGATAGTTGACGTTCTTGAGGTGATAGTGTTCTTTGTTCGCCCCCGCGACAAAGTTGTTGCCCATCCTGACTGAAGGATCAGCGATAATCAGGATATCCTTGCCCTTATCGAGAGGTGAGGTGTAGCCAGCAACGATGCCATGCCGCGCTAGCTCCTCAGACGTGGCAAGGTGCAGGTCAGTAGGATTGATACCTGCACGAGTAATGGCATTGGTCAGCTTGACCTCATTGATGTCAAGGTCGCCGCGCACTAGAGCCAGGATCAATTTGCCGTCGGCAGCGTAGCAAACGACTTTGAGCGTCTTCGCGGTGGGAATATCGAGGAAGGCCGCGAGATCAGCAATCGAGCTGGCATTGGGCGTAAAGACCTCTTCTATCGCCCTCTCTTGCTCGTGTGGCAACTCGGGGCGCACAAATTCTGCCCTCTCTCGATTGGCAGCATAGTCGCAGGTATTACACTTCATCGCGTCATCTTCACCAGCTTGAGTGATGGCGATGAACTCCTGGGAGTCTTTGCCGCCGATGGCCCCACTATCGGCCTGAATGGCGATGAAATCGAAGCCGCAGCGCCGGAAGATGTTGGTATAGGCGATAACCATTTTATTGTAGCTGATATCCAGACCTGTCTGGTCGGCATCGAAGCTGTAGAGGTCTTTCATGATAAATTCTCGCGTGCGCAACAGGCCAGCACGAGGGCGAGGTTCATCGCGCAGCTTGACCTGAATCTGGTAAATAAGCTGGGGCAGGTCGCGATAGCTATGAATAAACTCTTTTGCCAGCAGTGTCACAACCTCTTCATGGGTCGGGCCAAGCACCATCTCGCGCTCTTTGCGGTCGCGTAACTGAAAGAGGACGGGGCTATAGTTCTCGAAGCGCGTGGGGCCACCATTGGCAGGACGCTTATCCCAGATTTCTTTCGGCTGGATGACAGGCATGGTGATCTCCTGGCCACCAGCGAGATTCATCTCCTCGCGCACAATCTGCTCTATTTTCTGAAGCACGAGGTTGCCGAGCGGCAGATAGCTATAGACGCCCGAGGTAAGCTGGCGTATGAAGCCCGCCCGCACGAGCAATTCCTGATTGATACCCTCTGAATCGCGAGGAGCTTCGCGCAGGGTTTTTGTAAATAGTTGCGATACTCGCATACACTACTTCCTCAGGTCGTTAGACAGTCAGCGCGCAAACGTCGCTAGTCTGTCCGCCGTTGAATTCCACCATGCGCTCACCCGCAAGGGCAGCGTACTGCTCGACGGTTCGTGGATCAAAACCTGCTGGCGCATAGATTGCCAGCAGGATATCCTTTGTTGCAGTTGTCACCTTTGTTCGCTCAGAATCAGAGACAGTGCTGCCCATAACGCCGTTGTCATCGGCTATAATGATTTTGTTCTCTACCTGGAACACCTGCCGCCCGATTCCGGGATAAGCCTCGATCGGTGTACCAACACGCACCCGCACCTGACCGGAAACGTTGCGCAGGTCGTAGATGCACATTGGCCGGAGAAATTCTAAAGAGCAGAGATTGTTCACATCAACAGCCGTGTTGATCTGGTGCAACCCCTGGCCCTTGAGAACGCGCCGCAGTAGGGCTTCAGACGAAGGCCGATAGCGGGTTGGATCGAAGCCAAAGGATTTTTGCAGCCCACGCACTGCTGCAATATGCGCGTTCTCAGAGAGACCTTCCAGTTTGTATTCTCGGGCGAGACGCTGGCAGAGCGCCTCGACCATGTGCCAGAGGCGCTCGTCGCGCTCGCGCACAGTGACGCCGGAAATTGTCACCATGCCAAAGGTGACGCCAGGGATGCGCGTTTTCAATTGTTCATCCAGTTGTAAGCGCATAGATTGCTCACATATTAGTAAGCGCGGGCGAAAATGGCCTCGCAGGTGGCGGGTTTGCCGGTATAGATGCTCTTGCCATGCACACCGCCTTCCGGCTGATCGAAAGGAATGACGCGCAGAGTGGCCTTCGTCTCCTCTTTAATGGCGAGTTCAGCCGCGCTATCCTCGGCCCACTTCACGCGGGCAAAGCCCTTATTCTCGATGATCTGCTTGAACTCATCGTAGCTTTCGGTGAAGAAGGTGTTCTTCTCACGGAATTCGAGAGCGCGCTGGAACAGGGCACTCTGCACTTGCTCTAACATCTCAGGCAAGCGCGTCTCGAGGGCCTCGATGGAGACAACTTCTTTAGCGCGGTCATAGCGGCGCACCAGGACAACGCTGTTATTTTGCACGTCGCGTGGCCCGATCTCCATGCGCACAGGCACGCCGCGCATCTCCCACTCATTGAACTTCCAGCCGGGCGTGTTCTCGCTCATATCTACCTTGACGCGCACTTTGCCTTTTAGCATCTTTTCGATGCGGGTTACAACTTCGGTCACGGTCGCCTTGTCTGCCTCTTTGCGCCAGATGGGCACAATGACCACTTGATAGGGCGCGATGCGCGGAGGCAAGATCAGGCCAGAGGCATCGCCATGCACCATAATGACGCCGCCAATGGTGCGCGTACTCAAGCCCCAACTGGTAGTGGCGCAGTACTTGCGCTGACCATCGGAGTCCAGGTACTGGATATCGAAGCTTTTGGCGAAGTTGTTGCCCAGGTTATGGCTGGTGCCGGATTGCAGCGCCTTGCCATCGCCCATCATGGCCTCAATCGAGTAGGTACGCAGCGCGCCCGCGAATTTCTCGTTCTCGCTCTTACGTCCGGCGATGACCGGAATTGCCAGGTCCTCTTCAGCAAAAGCGCGATAGACGTCGAGCATGAGCCGCGTGCGCTCCTCGGCCTCTTCAAGCGTGCGATGAGCGGTATGGCCCTCCTGCCAGAGGAATTCGGCGGTGCGCAGGAAAAGCGTGGTGCGTTTCTCCCAGCGCATGACGTTGTTCCACTGGTTCAACAGCATGGGCAGGTCGCGGTAGCTCTGTATCCACTTTGCAAAGCTATAGCCGATGATAGTCTCGCTGGTGGGGCGAATTGCCAGGGGTTCCTCCAATTCTTCGCCGCCACCGCGTGTCACCCAGGCCACTTCTGGGGCAAAGCCTTCCACGTGTTCGGCCTCGCGCTCCAGAAAGCTGCGCGGAATCAGCAATGGAAAGTAGGCATTGACCACACCCGTTTCCTTGAAACGCGCATCGAGCAGGCGCTGGATGTTTTCCCAGATGGCATAGCCATAAGGGCGAATAATCATGCAGCCGCGCACAGGAGCGTAATCCGCCAGTTCAGCCTTGCGTACTACCTGGTTATACCACTGAGAAAAGTTGTCGCTCTGATCGACAAGCTCCTCAACAAATTTTTCTTCATCTGCCATGTTCTTTACCTCTTGTTTCATACAAAAACCAACCTCGTTGTTTTATTTCAGGGCAATAAAAAAACCCGCCCGACATTCAGGACGAGTTTACTACCCGTGGTACCACCTTGTTTGAGTCGCGCTTCCTGACGCAACTCCTCTCATGCGGTCAACTTTCTGTTGTAACCGCTCCTCTGATAACGGAGAGGAACCGTTCAGTTTATGGCTGACGCTCTCGGGTGGGTTCAAAGGAGTGACTTCACCGGCTTGCACTCTCCCGGCTCGCTGTAGAAACCTGGCTCGCGTTTACTGGTCCCGATCAAGGCGTTTTTCATCTTAGAGTGATTGCGCTAAGCATACACCTGATGATGCAGGCTGTCAAGCAGGAATCGGGCATAAAACCTGGGAGGGTACCAACACCATGCGACATTGCCATCCTGTCATACAATTCTAACAGAGGAGGCGATGCAGGATGACCAGCCCGATTATGTTACGGCGCTATCTGGCCGAATTTGTAGGCACCTTCGCGTATGTGTTTTTTGGCTGTGGAACGCGCATCCTGGCAGGCAACGCGCAGGATGCTGCCAGCCGACTGATTGTTTATTTCACGTTTGGTTTCACGCTCCTGGCGCTTACGTATGCCCTCAGCCACCTTTCGGGTGCGCCCTTCAACCCCGCAATCACGCTTGGACTTGCTCTGACGCGGCGCTTCCCCTGGCGCTATGTACTGCCTTACTGGATTTCGCAGGTCGCGGGAGCAATTTTTGCCAGCGCGCTGCTCGGGTTATTCTTGCATGAAAAGGCCGTCAGAGCGCAGTATGCGGCTACCATTCCCACTATCGGAGTGTGGGAAGCCCTGGGCATAGAAACGATCATCACGCTGTTTCTGATGCTGGTCGCCATGTCCTCGGCGACAGACAAACGAGTTAACCGGGGGATTGTTGGTATTGCGATGGGCTTCACCATTATACTGTGCGGCTGGTTCGCATCGCCGCTGACGGGCGGCAGTATGAATCCTGCGCGCAGCCTCGCTCCTGCCCTGTTGGCGGGAGGGCAGGCACTGAGCGAAGTATGGATTTACTGGGTCGGCCCATTATTGGGAGCGGTTCTGGGGTCTCTACTTTACGAGCTCATGCGCGGTGGCGAAGAACACGCGCTAGAAGTGCCGCAGGGAGTGTTTGAGGGCATCAGGAAGACCCGCGCCGTGACAACACAGGAAGCAAACCAGCTACCTGAAACCACACGCCAATCTGTTTAAGGGATTTGATATGCCATTACCCACTTGCTTCTAGATGTCATCCTGAGCGCAGCGAAGGATCTCCCGCTTGCCGCATCACGCCAGGGGGCCAGAGATCCTTCGCTCGCTCAGGATGACAGGCGAGAGGGGCTTTTTCAGGGCATAGGATGACATGTGAAGGCGGCTTTTTCAGGGTAAGTTATTGTTCCGACCCGGCATCCACAATTACCTGCTTGCTGGCTTCACTCTCTTCAGCAGCTTTTGCCCGTCTCGCATTAGCGTGTCGTATGCGTTGCAACACCCAGCGAATACTCAGACCCTGCACAAGCAATGTGAACAACACGACGGCATAGGTAGAAACGACCAGTATTTCACGCGAGGGTACCTCTACAGGTAGAGCGAATACCAGGGTCAGTGAGAGCGCGCCTCGTAAACCGCTCCAGAAAACGATGAGTTGCCAGGCACGCGGCAATGGTTGTTTGATTAATGGCGGCAGAAAAGATAGGCCTTCTCTGCCGGGGAAGCTGATCCAGGAACGGACGGTGAGTACCAGCACGAGAACGAAACGCGAGAGCAGCACTACCGCTATGGCGAAAAGCGCTACCAGCCAGGTCGAGAGCGCAGGACTCGAGAAGAGTAAGCGCGCGAAAGGATGAAACTGCACACCCATGAGCAAAAAGATGAGCGCGTTGGCCAAAAAGGAGAGCATGCGCCAGAAGGTATCTACATCGCTGCGCGTGCGTTCAGACATGCCAATACGACGACCGTAGTTGCCCAGCACAAGCGCCGAAGTGATGACGGCGATGATTGCCGAGAGATGCAGGACATCCGCGACCCAATAAATGCCATAGGCGGATATCAAGGTAACAGTGGTCTCCAGAACCGGGTCATCGATGCGCTTCAATCCCTGGCTGATAAGAAAGCCTGTAATCGCGCCAAACAAAATGCCGCCGCCTGACTCCAACAGAAAGAGTGAGATTCCCTGTCCGAGCGCGTTCAAAGCTGTAACCTGACCATGAAGCGAGAGCAAGACCAGCGCGAGAAAAACCTGGTAAAGCGAACCGGCCACACCATCATTGAACAGGCTCTCCCCCTCGATAATATTCGATAGACGCTCGTTGACATGCAATTGCCGAAACAGCCCCAGCACCGCTACAGGATCAGTTGGTGAGAGAATAGCCGCGAGCAAGAAGGCCGTCAGCCAATCAAGCTGATCCAGGAAATGCAAGGCGATGGCAATCACGATGAGCGAGAGCAAAAGCCCAGGCCCGGCGAGAAAAGCGATAGCACGCCAGTTTTCACGAAGCAGCGAAAGCTTGACATTCCAGGAACCTTCAAAAAGGAGAGCGGGCAGAAACACAAACAGGACGAGGTCTGGTGAAAGACGCGCTTCTGGAGCCAGGCCCACAAATCCAATAATCAGACCGACGATGACCAGACCCAGCGTATAGGGTATGGAAAGCTTCTCCGTAATGAGGTTCACGATAAGCGCGACGAGCAAAAAGATTACCAGATCGCGGATAAGCAGCGGAACGTCAATCATCGCTTTACCTCCCTGAAATTTTTGTAATATACTTCACAAATTCATTATGAAATATCTCACACTTTTTCTGTGTATTAATTCCTATGCTTGCCTGCTGTATACAAGATACACTCTGCAATGAGAAGAGCCTGAAGTGGCTGCTAAAGAGGTTTCTTAAAGATGAGATCCTCTCAAGACTACAATGGTATGCTATCACAGCCCCTCTTCTGAAAGGACATTGTTATGAACGCGCCAATGAGATACCGCATTTCAATCAGTATGGGAATGGTCTTATTACTGATTATACTGGCGGCATGCGGCCAAACAACAGGGGCAGGTGGGCAAACTCCAACGCAGGGAACGACAACTACCTCAACCTCAACACCACCGGTACGCGGCAGCACGCCCCCCACCGCGGCAACCACTGCACCTATGCCGACAACGCAAACCAGTTGCCCGCCAGCAGGAACCGGACGGGCAGCAGCGATGGCTCCGCTCGCTCTGGGACAGCACGCAAACCTTGTCTATACGTTTACCACATATTCAGGAAATACGCCTGTTAGCACTGGCCTCAAGCGCTATGATGTAACCAGCGGTAAATCCTTTGTGGTTCTGGCAGAGGCCAACACGATCATCACCGAGGCGCAGGTTTCGGCTGATGGGCAGTGGATCATGTTCGTCGCGGTAGCTCATCAGCAGGCTAAACTGCAACTGGTGCGTATGGATGGACAGGGGTTGCAAACGCTGTACTGCTCGCCCGCGCCGGATGGAGCCAATCCTGGCAGCCAACTCGGACACGTGCAATGGTCTACCGATCAGAAACACGTGCTGTTCACGGGCTTCCCAACAAGCGGCGGCACAACCTACCTGCTGACGCTGCAAAGCGGAAACGTGGTGAAAGAGTTTATCGGGCCACAGGGCAGCGTGGCCTTCTTCACTGTCACCTGGCTTGATAACACGCGAGCCTATATACGCGGCTTAAATGCCGACGCACCATCGTTCACCATCTACCTGCTCGACACGAGCAGGGGACCGAATCAGAGGTTCAGTGATCTGAAACTGATCTACAACGCGAGTTCGGGTTGTAACTGCGGCGATTTTGACAGCAGCTATGATGGCACAAAGGCATACATCACTTCGTATACAACCGACCCGAATCCAAACGGCCCCGGTATCGGCGCGGTACATGGCCCGGGCACAATTTCGGTTCGTCCTGCAACTGGCGGCCCGGCAAGCACCGTCTATACCAGCCAGAACATGGCCATTACGTCGATACGCGCTGTCAGCCCCTCAACGCTACTGCTGATCGTAGAGAACTCCGGCACAGGCGCGGACACCAGCCATAACGGGCTGTGGAAGATTTCGACGAATGGAAGCGGGCTGACACAATTGAGCAGCGATGGCGGCGGAGCAAGCGCCGGACCGAGCAGCCTCAACCCGTTCACCCAGTACCCCTGGTCGAACATCTCGCGGGATGGCAGCCTGTACGCCCTATTCCATAGCAGCGCGGATGGCAAAACTTTGACGCTGTACTATAGCAGCATGAACGGCGGAACACCGACCATTGTTGCCAGCAACTCCAGCGCGACATCGCTGGCGGTTGTCGGTTGGACGACGATGTAACGTTGTTAACAAGGAAAAAGAAATCGTGTAAGCAAGACCGGGTTAGCGCGATCAGATTGGCGAAACCAGACGTTGGGGAGCCGGAAGCCACCCGCAAGGGGATGACACGGGGAGGTGTTTCGCCACACATCGTGACGTTTGTCATCCTGAGCGCAGCGAAGGATCTGCGTTGCCCAGCACGATCAGGGAGCGAGGCCGCAGATCCTTCGCTGCGCTCAGGATGACAGGTTTCATGGGGAGTGCCAGGAAAACACCTCCCCGTGTCAGCCCGCAAGGGGCTGGCTCTACAATATGGATTAGCCTGTAGAGCCATCTCCTTGCGGGTGGCTTCCGGTCTTTTCACAGGCTGGCTTCCGGTCTTTTCGCACAAACGTAATTCTCTCCTCTTAAAGCTTTACTCTACCTTTACCAGATACTTCTTTCGTGATATGCTCTACAAAACATCCCTTATTAGACAGCTATGAAACTATAACCGGTGAGAAAACGATTAAGAAATATATAAAGTTGTGCTTGTAGATAACGGAGAGATAAAAGGCAATGCAGCCGGAACAGCTTGTTGGCCAAACATTGGGGCATTACCGGATTATACGCCAGATAGGATACGGGGGCATGTCCACCGTATTTCTCGCCGAGGATGAGCGCCTCGGGCGGCAGGTGGCGGTAAAGGTTTTCTGGCCCAGGCCGGGAGAGACGCGGGATTTTCTACGGCGCTTCGAGCGTGAGGCAAGGGTGCTGGCGCAACTGGATCATCCGAATATTTTGCCCGTCTACGACTATGGCGAGCAGGATGGGTATGCCTACCTGGTGACGCCATATATGCCGGGCGGAACATTAAAAGATGTCCTGCAAGAGCGCAAAGTTTTTCCGCCTGCTCAAGCGATACAACTCGTTACGCCAGTCCTGAAAGCGCTGCAATATGCCTTTGAACGGGGGCTGATTCATCGCGACATCAAACCTGGAAACTTGCTGTTTAAGGCGGATGGGAGCCTGGTGCTGGCCGATTTTGGACTGGTGAAAGCTTTTGCTCCCGACGGGAACACCAGGTCCGCCTTTGAAACGTTGAGCGAAACCGGCGGTTCGATTACCGGCACTCCCGATTACATGGCCCCGGAACAGATAGAGGGCAAAGCCTCGCCAACCAGCGATATTTACTCAATGGGCGTAGTGCTGTATGAAATGCTGACGGGGAAGCGGCCCTTTGCTGCCGACTCCCTGATAGGCATACTGATGAGCCAGATGAACGATATGCCGCGCCCGCCACGCGAATTTAACCAGTTTATTACGCCGCAGCTCAACGCTGTAATTTTACGGGCACTTGCTAAAGACCCGGCGAAGCGTTACCAGCAACCGGCTGATTTGCTTTCGGCGCTGACGCAAGCAGTATCAGGATCGGCCCGCGCCCTCGACGCAGAACAGACGCAGGCAACCAACTGGTTGTTTGAAAGAAATCCAATCTCTCAAGACGCCCCGGGTTTCGGAAATCGGCAGGCGAGGATTTCTGGGAATCACTATGCTACAGAACCGGCTCCTGCTGTACCAGTCCAACCTGTTGAACGAGCAAGACCAGCGAGTACGCCACAAATGACACCAGCCGAGGTACACTGGCCCGCTCAGGCACAATGGACACCACCTCCTCCTACCAGCGTTGCTGGCAATGGGCCAGCGACTCAAGGGCGCAACTCCAGTCGAACTCCTCTGCTTGTGGCGATTATTTTACTGCTCCTTGCAACCACGCTTGTCCTTAGTTTGACGCTCACGCCACTCGGTCGGCAACTTTTTGGCGCTCATCCAGGACAAACACCTTCACCGGGAGCAAATACTCCTGGCACAACGGGATCACCAGGTGTCACACAGACTGTTCCGCCTACTCAGACAGGTTGTCCAGCGGCAGGAACTGCTCGTGCTGCCGTGATGGTACCTATGTCACTCGGTCACACACAGACACTGGTCTACTATGTCAACGAATTTTCGGGAAATACACCAACCTTTGGCACCTTGAAACGGCTGGATACAAAGACAGGTAGCAAGGTTGAAATTGTCAAGCAGGCGCATACCTCCATCGAAACGGCGCAGATCTCGAATGACGGGCAATGGATTTTGTTTACGGCCAACGTATCAGGCCAGGAAAAGCTAGGCATGGTGCGCATGGACGGACAGGGATTACAAACGCTCTATTGTTCCAGCGGAGGAACAATTATGGGCGCTCAATGGTCAATCGATCAAAAACATGTGATCTTTAACGAGCAGCCAGGTTCGGGAACAGGCGGGGGGAAATTGTACCTGCTTGACACGGGCAATGGGCAACTACAGCAGGAACAGGTACCTTCAGCGTCCGGGTTGTCATATATGCCTCGAACATGGCTGGATAATTCGCAAGTGCTGCTGGTTGGCTACGTTCCCAATTCCGATGCGCCGCCAATAAATGTCTTCACACTTGATATCAGCAAGCAGCCGCCTGTTTTACAGACCGTCGTTTCTACCAATAGCTCGCAGCGATGCTGGGACTTTGACAGCAGCTTCGATGGCACAAAATTGTTCGTCAATTCCTGCACACCGGGACAACCCGAGGGATCGAGTACGATCAATGAGGTGCAGGTATCCTCCCCGGCATCCCCCAGGCAGGTTTTCAACAGTTCCACGCTGGCGGTGAGTTCAGTGCGCGTGATTGATAAAACGAATACCTTCCTGCTGGCAACCGTTTCAAATACGGGGCAGGGCATAAGCGGAGACACCAGCCAGGATGGGTTGTATAAGATCAAGACCGATGGGTCGAATACCGCCATTCGCCTTGTTCCTGACGGCAACGGCGTATTCAGTGAGATGAATCTCTACTCGCAATACTTCTGGTCTAACGTCTCACGCGATCTAACCCTCTATGCAGCCGAAAATATCAGCGCGCAGGGACAGCGCACCAGCTACACGCTGTTCTATGGTTCATTGAATGGAGGCTCGCCACACCAGTTCGCCTCCATTAGCGATGGAACAGCATTGGAAATTGTGGGGTGGACAACGCTTTAAGTGCAGGCTATTTTCACGCATTGAAAAAGGGATGGACTTGCCAGAGATATATGCAGGTGCTTTCGCGCTAAAACCACTACTAATCTCCTTATGGAAACGTTGAGTTCATCCATTGCTGCTTTATGAAAAAATGAATTAAGATGAATTGCTGCTTATTTCGGATAGACCCACATCAGCCAGAGGAGAGCATATGATAACTGAAATGTTGATTATTGGAGGGGAGCATGTACCAGCCGCCGGAGAAAAGACGTTCAAGGTGATCGAACCTGGAACCGGCAAACCTTTCGCGGAGGTGGCGCGGGCGGGCATCGAAGATGTTGATCGGGCTGTGCAGACAGCCTACCAGGCTTTCGAGGAGGGAAAGTGGCCTCGTATGAGCGCCACCGAGCGCGGAAGAGTTTTGCTCAAAGCATCTACGCGCGTGCGCGAACGCCTGGAAGAGATCGCGCAGGTGGAGGCGCGTAACGCGGGCAAGCCTATTCGTGACGCCCGAGGCGAGATCGGGCTGGTTGCAAACGTGCTGGAATACTGGGGTGGCGCGGCCAATAAGATTTTTGGCGAGACGATCCCTGTGCAGGATGCAGGACTAGAAGTAACGCTGCGCGAACCGGTTGGGGTGTGCGCCCTGATTACACCCTGGAATTTCCCACTGGTGATTGCCTCATGGAAGATCGCCCCCGCGCTTGCATGCGGCAATACGGTCGTGGTCAAGCCCGCCCAGTTGACACCACTTTCAGTCCTGATGCTGGCCGATATTTTGATGGAGGTCGGGCTTCCGCAAGGTGTCATTTCAGTATTGCCAGGGCCAGGAGCGCTGGTCGGGAACGCGCTGGCAACGCATCCGCTTGTTTCAAAGGTATCTTTCACAGGTTCGAGCGAGGTAGGCTCAGAGATCATGCGGCTGTGTGCAGATAACATCACGCGGGTGTCGCTGGAACTCGGCGGCAAGGCTGCCAACGTAGTGTTCGCCGATGCCGACCTGGAACGCTGTGTAGAGGCATCGGTATACGCCGTCTTCGGCAATACCGGCCAGGATTGCTGCGCCCGTTCAAGAGTGCTGGTCGAACGCTCCATGTATGAAGAGTTCGTTGACCGCTTTTCGAGACGAACGGCTGCCCTGCGCGTCGGCAATCCATTGGACGAAGAGACGGAAATCGGGCCATTGATCTCAGAAGGACAGCGAAAGCGCGCAATGGATTTCCTGGAGATCGGGCATAGCGAGGGCGCGAAGTTAGTAACAGGCGGCAACATTCCAACCATTACTGGAAATGAGGATGGCTACTATTTACAACCCGCCATCCTGGCAGGAGTAGATAACAAGATGCGCGTTGCCCAGGAAGAAATCTTCGGCCCGGTGGTCTGTGTTACGCCTTTTGACAGCGAGGAGGATGCAATCCGGCTGGCAAACGATACGGTGTATGGCCTGTCAGGTTCCGTCTGGACACGTGATCTCGGTCGAGCTATCCGTGTTGCAAAAGGGATTCGCGCTGGGGTGCTTTCAGTCAACTCAAATCACAGCGTTCATACCGAGGCTCCATTTGGAGGCTATAAGAAAAGCGGAATGGGACGCGAAATGGGGATGCATGCGGTGCAGTTGTATACTGAGGTCAAAAGCGTGTTCTTTTCGCAGGAATAGCAGAAGAGGAACAAGTTACTCAAACGAAGCCAGGGAAAGCAATAGATCCTTTCCCTGGCTTCACTTTCACTTGATTTTGTCGATTACAACGACAGCTATAATGAACGTGGCTAAACAGGCTGCGCAAAAACTGATCCAGCCTCCTGTTCCTCCGGCGATAATCAGGCATATAAAGCTGAATGCTATCAAGGCCGCTATCGCAACTACAAATGTTAAGAGTCGGAGCAGATTCTTATTATCGGGCAGCGCTGGGTACACTTTATCTGCTGGCCCTCTACCCAACGGCTGCTCGTAAAAGGTCTCGTGCGCTCGACGCTCAAATGTCTGGTCGCCTTCGTATCTTCCATAGGTCGAATCGACCTGTTCACTGGCTTCCCTTTGCGGCATCATGTTGTGTTGCTCCTCCTATTTCATTACACATAGTCTTGCTTATTGCAAATACGTTTCAAAGTGTGCGGAGTTGCATCTGGCTCAGCAAGTATCCATCAGTTATCGAGATGCCCCGGCTTGAGTATCCCCATTTGCATCCTGGTAATACTTCGTGAAACGCGGAAATGGGAAATTGCGAAGCAGAGGTTTATGCTTTCTATCTGAAGCGTGCTATACTTGAGTAGGTTGCCTTGATAAAGCTCTAAAAGCGGAAAAGCAACGGAAAAGACACGCGCAGTCGGCCTGATAAATGTCCGTCCCGAAAAAGTAGCAGGTTGTAAACAGAGGTACAAATATGCAGGTGTTTCAACGACTACTGGTTACTGGCACGCCGGTGATGGTGAATAATTATACGATCACTCCCCAATCTCAGGCATTCATCGTCCGTTTGCCAATTGGCATCTTTGTCTGGAACCGGCCAACCTCTGTGCTGGTGGAAAAGAACGGAGAGGTAAAACGTCTTCCCATTGTCGATGTCACCCGTCTTCTCCAGTTGGCATTGCTTAGCGCTGGAGTGATTATCACCCTTGCCGGTGTACTCGCGCGCAAACGACGAAAGGAGAACATTTCATGATCAATGCAACAAATGAGGCTCTCGCATCTACCACGCAAAGAGACCAACAACTAATTACTTCAATGGAGCGGATTTTCTCGGCAGCCCAGGCAAAAGCAGTGTTTAGCGAACCGGTAGTAAGCGGTAACTACACGGTGATTACAGCCAGTGAAGTCAGCGCCGTAGGCGGTTTTGGATCGGGATCAGGATTCGGGCCAGCAGGGAAGCGGACTGGAGATTCATCTCAAGCTGAGAACGCAGGTGGGGGCGGTGGTGTCGGTGGGGGTGGCGGTTCAATGGGAAGGCCCGTTGCGGTCATCATCGCCGGGCCAGATGGAGTGAGCGTTCAACCGATACTCGCCGTAACGAAGGTGGCACTCAGGGGTATCGCCTTCGCAGGGGCAATTGTCGCAATGCTCAGGAAAGTACTCAAGTAACCTGACGGAGATCTTCCGGTACTCTGCTCGTCTCATTCTGCTGGCTGCTCTGCACCTTGCAGTCGAAACGTCGAAAGGGGCCATATAAAAGCGAGAGAAGAGGCTATAGATGTGTACCTATCTTCTCTCGCTTTAAGCGTTGATACCTCTATGCCGCCTCTACATCCACATCATCGACAAAGTAAGCAGTCGTCTTGCTGCCTGCTCCGGTTTGCGCGTTGAAAACGAGGGTGACGGTTTGACCGGCGTAGTTGGACAGCAGGCTGGTGGCATCGAAGGTGACTTGCTGCCACTGCTGGTTGGCATCGCTATTGCAGGAGGCATGCACCTTGCCGATGGTATTGCCGCTAGCGTCGAGTAGGGACACGGTGAGTGTATCGCTGCAGGCGCTGGAAGTGCGACTCGTTTTGCCGTACCACCAGTAGCTGATGGTGATGCTCGAGGCGCTATCTGGGACGGTGAAATCCTGGCTGATGCTGTCGTTACATTGAGCATACCCACAGAGATAGGCGCTGTAGTTGCCAGAATGCGGGTTGGTCGAATCGACTAGCTCATAGCCGCCGGTGGAGTTCTCCTGCCAGTAGGCCGACCCCATCTCGAAATCGCCGTTCTGGATCAACGAGTTTCCATTGGGCGGCGTAGGCGTTGAAGTATCCGTCGGAGCCGGAGTGGGCGTCGAGGTGTCGGTCGGCGCTGGTGTCGGTGTCGAAGTGTCTGTTGGCGCGGGAGTAGCCGTACTGGTCGGGCTGGGATTTGGCGTGGGCGAAGGCGAAGGAGGCGGGGTTACGCCAGCCGCGACATCACGAGCGATATTGTAGATATCCGGCGAACCAATGCCGCTTGCTTCGTCATAGCCTGTCGTAGCTGGATAATAAAGATTGGTGCCGGAGGTGATATCATGGAACGGCGCGTACTGCGGGTTTGCGCTGGTGAGAGCATAGAGCGTGGGATTGGCGAAACCCAGGCGCGATTTCTGCTGCTGTTGCAGGTATTCGTTGATGAGCGCGGTGCTGCCAGCCCACATTGGCGCGGCGGCGCTGGTGCCCCCTACAACGATCCAGCCGCTTGACGAGCAACCTGCGGCGGTGACAGTGCAATAGACCGCGTAGCCGGTAGCGGGGTCGGCATCGGCTGAGACATCGGGCACTTCACGATTGCCGTTGCTGTACTGATTTTGCACGCCGGGGCCTTGCTGCCAGGAAGGCTGCTTGAAGTAGCTGCTCAGGCCACCGCCGCCACCGGAACCTTTCGGGCTGCGCTGCGTATCCGAAGGATTACTCCAGACGGATTCGCTGCCATACGCGCCGTTGTTCAATTGCAGGTTGGTGCCGCCAACACCTGTGATATTGGGGTCACCGGCGGGAGAGTCTACGGCGAGGTTGGTGTCGTTGCAATCGTAAGCACCGGAGTCACCTGCGGCGGCGTACATGGCGATACCTTCGGCAGCGCCCTGGCTGAAGATATTGTCAAGGGTTTGCAATTCGGCATTGCCGCTCTGCGCCTCGCACTCGCCCCAGCTAATCGTGGTGATCTGGGCCTTGTTATCGCTGACGATTTTGTTGTAGGTGTCGTTGACGCCCTGGGTAGTGTTGGGGCCTTCGTAGACGATCTGGTTTGCTTTGGGAGCCATCGCCGCGACAACTTCGATATCGAGTTCCACTTCAATTGCGCCCTGGCCTGCCGAGCCATCATAGCCATCGACAAGGACATTGCTGATGTTCGGGGTGCCAAGATTATAGTTTTGCAAATACTGGGTGATGTCGCTGCTCTGATAGCCGTCGAGTTCAAAGACGGCGACGGTCTGATTGCTGCCATCAATGCCTGCCTGGTGCAGCGGCGTGGCATCATAGGCCCCGCTCAGTTCGGTCGGGCCGTAGCCGCTTACATTCGCGTGGGGCAAGTTCAACGGCAGTTTCGATTTGCCGTGTCCAGAGCCAACGAGATGATAGAGCGGGTGCATTTTGACGCTGTTGTCGAGTCCGCCGATGGAGGCAATGATGGATGAGAGCGAGCCTGGGATAACGGGCGGATTGGCGTTAGCAAAAAAGGTGTTGCTGCCCAGCACATAATTGTTGATAGTTACCTGGAACAACGCCGACGCCTGGGCAACGGTGGCGGTGGCATCGATCAATAAACCATTCGAGGACACAGAGGTGATGTTTAAACCGCCCTGCTGTAAATAACTTTTGACCTGCTGCACCTGGTCAGGAGTTGGAGCGAACTGCTCGACAAACTGCTGAGCGGTAAGGAAGTGATGATACATCGGAGAACGGGGATTATACAGTTGAGCGAGCAAGTCTTCCAATTGCGGGAGGTTGCGCAACTGCAAGCCGACTGAGAGGCTGAGTTGCTGCTGGGCGTCCGCCGGTCCCAGCATATGCGCGCGACTGACAAGGGGAGCATTCTGCCCCGTAAGAATATACGGCGAATTTTGTCTTGCGCGAGCAATCAAGGCAACGCTAAGAATGCTGACGCCGATGATGAGGATACCAACGGACACAATTCCTAGCCTGCGAATCAAGGTACGATGCATTAAAACTCTCCACACTAAAAAATACGCGCTACGATAGCCTGATATACAAAGATAAACGGGGAAATACGTTTGCTTGGGGGATAACAGACCAGGGCGACCGCCAGGGTACGCCCCTACTATAGCCATTTTCGTAGGGGCGTACCCTGGCGGTCGCCCTGGTCTGAATAATTAGTAGAACACGATCTTATGGCTGTGCTTGCCACGATAGAACAAATCCACTAAGATAGAGTAACGCGGCAATATGCCGGGAATAGTTCAGGACGAGAAGGATTAGAATGGACCGTGAATGATAGCAGCCCGATACAGGAAAAAACGCAGCAAGAAATAGTCCAGAGCGAAAAGCAGCAGACAAGACAACTGCAAAAGCTGGCAAAAGCTTCGCTGCTCATCACCTCAACACTTTCACTTGAAGAGAGCCTGCAACATATCACAGATGCGGCGCGTGACATCGTTGGAGCGCATCTTGCCATTGCCAGCATGACCAACGAAGAATACTGGACGCAGACAATCAGCGCGGCTTCATTTTCAGAAAAATACGCGCAGTGGCATGTTCGCATCAATATGTACAGCGGTTCGGCCCTGGCGAGCCAGGTATCGCAGTCGAATCAGCCCATCCGCATGACGCAGGTAGAACTGGAGGCTCGTCCTGAATGGCAGGAATTGAGTGGAGAGAACGGGAAGCACCCGATCCTGCGCGGCTGGCTGGCGGTACCGCTTATTGGCCGGGATGGACGTAATCTCGGGCTGCTGCAAGTAACAGATAAATACGCGGGAGAATTTAACGAGGACGATGAGGCGGTGCTGATACAACTGGCGCAACTGGGGTCAGCCGCTATCGAGAATGCGCGGCTGTATACGCAGGCCCAGGAGGCGATTAACGCGCGCGATGAGCTATTCTCGGTTGTCACACATGATTTGAAAAATCCTGTCTCCACGATGAAAGGGTTTGCCCAGTTGTTGCGCCGCTCGGTGGATCGAATGGATATACCGGATAAACAACAGCTTGCCGACGGACTGCAAAGGATTGACAAAGCGGCTACGCGCATGACCGCGCTGATTAACGAACTGCTGGATATTGCGCACCTGCAAATGGGCAAGCCGCTTGAACTGAACCAGCGCGAGACCGACGTGGTAGCGCTGGCGCACATGGCGGTCGCAGAATATGCTCAGACAAGCAAAAAGCACTCGTTTCGTATTAATACGGAGGTGCCAGAACTGGTCGGCTGGTGGGACACGACGCGCCTGGAAAGAATGTTTGGCAACCTGCTTTCAAACGCGGTCAAATATAGTCCGCAAGGTGGTACAATTACCGTTGAGCTTGCGCGTGAAGAACGAGAAGATGGACCGTGGGCTATCGTGCGTGTCATCGACCAGGGCATGGGTATACCTCCGACCGACTTGCCGCATATCTTCGATAAGTTTCGCCGCGCCCGCAACGTGCAGGGACAGATCAAAGGAACCGGCCTCGGACTGGCAAGCGTGCGACAAATTGTCGAGGAACATGGCGGCACAGTTTCGGTCAAAAGCAAAGAGGGAGAAGGTTCAACATTTACCGTCTGCCTGCCGGTCAACCTGCTCGAAGAAGAAGATATTGAGTAGCCGGGAATAACTCATCCAGTTTGTTTGTTCTAACCTGCAAAGTCTATCCGATAGGTGCCATTTTTGCATCTAATAGCACAGGTCTTTCCGTATACAAAGAAGAGATTGAGAAGGGTGTAGAAGGGTGATTTTTTGTGTTTGTGAACAACTGGCAATAGATGACGTATAATCTCTGAGTCTATCGAACTGCCAGGAGAGCCAAAAAGGAGGCAACGCATGGCAAAAATCGCGTTTCACCAGATCACCAAACAATTTTCTGGTTCGGACCACCCGGCAGTCGATCAAGTTAGCTTCGAGGTACCTGAAGGCAGCACCTGTATGCTCGTAGGAACCTCTGGCTCCGGTAAAACCACCCTGTTGCGCATGGTCAACCGCCTGATCGAGCCGACTTCCGGCCAGATTCTGATCGATGGAAAAAATGTGCTGGAAGAAAATCCGATAGAATTGCGGCGGCGCATCGGTTACGTCATTCAGCAGGTTGGCTTATTTCCACATATGAACATCGCGGAAAACGTGCGTGTCACGGCAGAGATCGCGGGCGGCTGGACAAAACAGCGCCTGAACGCGCGCGTAGATGAATTGCTTGAACTGGTTGGTCTGCCACCAGCCGAGTATCGCAAGCGTTTTCCACGCCAGCTTTCGGGTGGGCAACAGCAGCGCGTAGGACTGGCAAGGGCGCTGGCGACCGACCCCGCTATTCTGCTCATGGATGAACCCTTTGGAGCGCTTGACGCCATCACCAGAGCGCGCATGCAGGACGAGTTGCTGCGCATTCAGCGCGATGTACGCAAAACTATCCTGTTTGTCTCTCATGATATGGAAGAGGCGTTCAAGCTTGGAGACCAGATCGCAGTCATGCACGAAGGAAAACTGATGCAAACAGGCACCCCGGTTGACTTGCTGGTAAGCCCGGCGAGTAACTACGTCCGCCAGCTTGTGGGAGCCGATAACGTACTGCGCCAGCTTGAATACCTGCCTGTAGTTGATGCGCTCGATAATAGACCGGAGGCCGTCTCGTCGGCACATTGGGGAGATGTACCTATGACTAACTCGGATGCTACCCTGCTCGAAGCCCTGTTGAAACTCCTCGAAACCAACTCCCCCGCAATTGCCGTACAAGACGAAAATTCACACGAACCTCTCGGATATATCACCCTCGATAGCATTAACGCCGCAATTACAAAGACTAGAAGTCATAAAGAGGTTGTTGAAGAGACCAGACTATAGGAAAGGTGCGTCCCTACATCAGGCGAATTGTATCACTAAAGGGAGGCAAAGGAAATTTATGAGCTATCTGTTCGATCCAGGTAACTACGATATGACCGATCCTAACAGCATTCCCAACTTGTTTATCCAACACATGACCATTGTTGGTATTACGATGCTTATTTCTTTAATCATTGCTATACCCATTGGTATCATGGTAGCTCGTTACCGTCGGCTCTATACACCGCTAATTACGCTCACGGGAGCAATGTACAGTATTCCAGCTATGGCTTTTCTGGGTGTCCTTGTAATATTTACCGGACTGAATATGCCCACTGTGATTATTCCGCTAGTTATCTATAATCAGTTAGCCTTGATCCGTAACACGGTGGCGGGTATAGAGGGTGTAGACCCTTTACTCCTTGAGGCAGCACGAGCCATGGGGATGAGTCGCTGGCAAAGGCTCATACGAGTTACATTACCGCTTGCTCTCCCTGTGATTGTAGCAGGTATACGGCTTGCAACGGTGACAACGATTGGTATCGTTTCGTTATCGCAACTTGTAGGTGTACCAAGTTTAGGGACACTTATTTTCATAGGTTTTCAGAATCTCAATAATGACCAGTTGTTTGCTGGAGCTCTCTTGATTACCATTATCGCTCTTCTCGCCGATTTGCTTTTGCTTGCTCTGCAGGTTGTTCTCAATCGAGGTCGCAGCGCGCTTTCCGTAGCATAAATCCAGGGCAGCATATTAAAGGAGAAAAGCTATGCTCAACGACTTGATAAGGTTTATCACCGACCCGAGTAATGACTATCTGGGGCATACTCTGGATTTCCTCAAAATATGTCTTCTTGCTATTGTGCTGGCAATTGTAATTAGCATACCGCTGGGTATAGCCGTATCTCGCAGCCCTCTGGCTTCATTTCTAGCTGTCAATCTGAGCGGCATGGTAAGGGCTATTCCGATCATAGCATTTTTTGCCCTCGTCTATCCTTTGCTTGGTCTCGGATTTAAACTGGCGCTGCTAGCCCTGACAATCCTGGGTATTCCGCCGATTTTGTTGAATACCTATACCGCCATTCGTGGCATTGATCCTGCCATGATTGAGGCGGCTCGAGGGATGGGTATGACCACCTGGCAGATTATTACACGTGTTCAAACACCTCTCGTTTTACCAACCATTGCGGCGGGCGTGCGTACCTCCGCAGTACAAATCGTTGCTACAGCTACACTTGCCGCCATTGTCGGTGGAGGGGGATACGGGGAATACATCTATCTTGGTATACGTGAGTTTGATAACACCCAACTGCTGGCAGGTTCGCTTCCGGTAGCCTTGTTTGCTATCATTGTAGAGCTCTCTCTTGGCTGGCTACAACGCGCCATTACACCTGCCGGTTTGAGAGTCCAGGTTTCGGCGGAAACTGCCAAAGCTTAGATACCGTTTCTGTAGAAGTGCAAGCAATTGCACGAGTTCTTGTAGATTCTTGTCATCCATTTAAGGAGGAAGACATGGCATCCATTTTTAGCGCATTACGGGCAAAATCGCTCACATTGCTCGCACTCATCTTGCTGCTGACCCTGGCAGCATGTGGCGGGGGCGGAGGTAACGGAAACAGCTCCACTCCTGGCACAAACAACCCTAATGCTGGGATTACGTTGACTGTTGGGGGAAAGCTTGACACCGAGGCCCAGTTGCTTACCAAAATGTATGTGCTATTGCTGCGTAAAGCCGGATTCACTGTCAACGAGAGAGCAGCTTTAGGCACCAATGCTGTCGTGTTTAACGCGCTCGTAAGTAAACAAATTGACCTTTATCCTGAATTCACAGCAACGGGGCTGGCAAAACTGGGCAAGCAATCAAGCGGCAATGCCCAACAAGACTACGAGACAGTGAAGGCGGGTTTTGAAAGTCAGTATCACATTACCTGGCTCAAACCGGCTCCGCTCAACGATACGTATGGCGTCTGCACATCGCAATCAAAGGCCTCCACTCTTGGTGTCACCAAAATTTCTGACCTCGCTCCTAAAGCATCGAGTTTGACCATTGCTACCCCGCCGGATGGCAAGCAATATGGGGTCGATGTGGTAAAGAGTGCGTATGGCATCACCTTCAAGGGTGTGACAACATATAACGAGGAGGCGCTTACGTTCCCAGCCGTCATGTCGGGGGCGCAGGATTTGAACATTTGCTACACGACCTCTGCCTTGATCGTCAAAGACAACTTCGTGTTGTTGCAAGATGACAAGAATGCTTTCCCGGTCTACAATCCAGCCCCGATTGTGCGAGACGACGTACTACAAAAAGCTCCCGGTATCGCTACTGCTTTGAACCCCCTGGCCGACAAATTGACTACACAGGTCAGCCAGCAGTTACAAGCCAAAGTTATTGATGGTGAAAGTATCACTAAGGTGGCTACTGACTGGCTTAAGAGTGTTGGGTTGCTGTAATGTTACAAGCTGCTTAATTGCTAAACACATATGGAGAAACCGATTTTACAAGCCTCTCCATATGTGTCAGCTAATGCACTCTCTATACTTTAAGCAAGGGCCTGTTGTAGTCTTGCTTGAGTTGTAAAGGCGAAAAGAATGGTTCCGCTCCCGTCGTTGGAGAGCGGAACTATTCTTTCTTTCGGCAGAATGTGTCTCAGTCTTGATCGAGACCTGCCTCGCGAGCGCGAATGATAGCCTGGGCGCGGGTAGCAACCTGCAACTTGCTGAAGATATTTGAGACGTGATTGCGCACCGTCTTCGGGCTGAGAACGAGGCGTTCGGCGATCTCGGTATTGGTCAGGTGATGGGCAATTAAGGCCAGGATTTCTTGCTCACGCTCCGTAAGTTCTGGAAAGGGCTGAACAGGACGGGTGGGTGCGGCAGGCTTCAGAGTCGCGAAGTAGGACATGAGCCGCCTCGCGATGGCGGGGCCAAAGATAGCTTCGCCCTGATAGACACCGCGAATGGCGCGCAGAATCTCAGCCTTGAGCGCTCCCTTAAGCAGGTAGCCACGAGCGCCAGCCTGCAAGGCCGCGAATACGGAGTCGTCATCCTCGAACATGGTAAGCACAAGGACGCTAATATGCGGACTGGTCGCAAGAATAGCCTGCGTCGCCTCGATGCCGTTCCCATCAGGCATGTGCAAATCCATCAAGATAACATCCGGTTGCAGGTCGGCAGCCTCTTCGATTGCCTCTCGTCCAGTGGCAGCTTCACCAACCACTTCGATATCAGACTCCGAGCGCAGCAATGCGCGCAACCCATTGCGAAAAGGCGCGTGATCGTCGGCGATGAGAACGCGAATGCTATCCATATGGTCTCCTTACAAGATGCTGCTCCTGCCATTGGACGAGCAGGGCAAGTCCGCCTGAACCCGGGTGCCCCGGCCTGGGAGAGCTTCAACTACACAATGCCCACCGACCTCGACTGCACGCTCCTGCATAGAGCGCAGCCCAACACCGGCCTGCCGATGTGGAGAAATGCCGCAACCATCATCCCTGACCTCAAGATGCAACATGCCATCAAATACCAGACGAATGAGACACGAGCGAGCATTGGCATGACGAACGACATTTGTTAGCGCTTCCTGCATGATACGGTAAGTTGCAACCTCAACGGCGGCAGGAAGCTCCGGCAGCGACTCCGGGGCTTCGACGGAAATACGCAAGCCACTTTGCTCGTAATGCATGGCCTGGGTACGTATGGCAGTCACAAGGCCCAGGTCATCCAGGGCAGGCGGGCGTAGATTGTAGACCAGGCGGCGGATATCGGTAATAGCGGCCTGGGCCTGACTGATAAGGTCTTCGAGCAAAGTGATGGCCTGAGCCGGTTCCGCCTCAATAGCATCACGCGCAGCTTCAGCTTTGACAGTGATGGTGGCGAGCGCTGGTCCGAGACCATCGTGCAGGTCGCGGCGCAGGCGGCGGCGCTCCTCTTCACGGGCTGTCACCAGTCGTTCACGAGAACGCTGCAGGTCGGTTGTCAGGCGCACCACATGAGCAGCTACGCCTATTTGTCGCGCCAGATCATTTAGCAGAGTGCGATCAGCGGGAGTGAAGGTTTCGCCTGAAGCGCGTGGAGCAAGCAGAAGTTCGCCAACCTGCTCATTCTGATAGAGAAGTGGAAGGCAGGTAAGTTCATCTCTGGGCGCTCCATATGAGGCTACTTCTGCAAATTCTCTCTCCTGCTTGAGCGTGATGGCAACATAGGGGAGTTTCAAGGCCTGAGCAACCGTCTCCACAATCGTCGGCAGCATTTCGTCGGGAGCAAGCGTTACCTCAAGTCGCTTCCCTAAACGTGAAATGACCTGGTAGGGTGTATCACGCTCTCCATAGAGCAGGTGATTGACGCCGCGTTGGAGGCGCTCGCGCAAAGGTTGAAACAATATCGCTACCAGCGCAGTTGCCAGGAGAGAGATGAGCAGGTTGCCTGTGGTTTGCAGCAGCGCACCAAGTCCGACGACGATCAGCGAGTAGAGGACAACAATGCTGATGGTGAGCGTACCGTATACGAGGGTCCGATTAATAATTACGTCAACATCCCACAGGCGATAGCGGAGCAGGGCGATGCCAAAGCAGAATGGAGAGAAAAGGGTTGCGATAGTGAAGACCGGATTCAAGAGCAAAAAATAAAGGGAGCCGGGTCCACTAAGCGATGGAAAGACCATTGGAGAAAAGTAGTACAGCGAACCGATCACAGGCCCCACAATGAGGCCCAGGACAATCCACTTCGTCTGCTGACGCTCGGCTGGGCTTGACACGCGCCGGTAGCGGTAAACTTGACCTCCGATGATGATGACCCAGGCGGAGATAAGCAGCGTTGTCGTCAGCGGGGTAAATACAATGCCCGTCGTCGAGAAAGACGAAGGCAGGCAGAGGGCGATTGCCCCCAAAACGAACTGTGCAATCACAAACCAGGGCATCCAACGCGGTACAAAGCGCCCGTTGGGGAACAGTGAGAAGACGAGGAGATAGAGTATTGTGAAGAGGAGAAAAAGGGAAATAATGATCACATGCGAGAATGGGGAACGATAATCCAACGGGGGCGAAGGACCTCCGCTATACTGCAAAACCTCTATTGTGACCAGGAAGAGCGCGGTTAGCAGGGCCAGCCAGTCATTTGACCTGCGCCAGACAATGAACGCGGCGACCGCAAACCAGACAAGCGCCGAGAAGAGACTGAGCGCAAGATTGAAGATGGCATACAGATTGATGGAAAGGCCAGCATGCTGGATAGCCTTCACATTGGCGGGGGTCAGTTGCCAGTGAGGACAGGGGGCGCTAACACACGTAGTTTGCAGTTGTGTAAAGTACACAGGCAGGCTTGTGATAAAGAATATCAGCAGCAAGGCACTCAGCACAGCAGTTGTGCAGCGTGCCAGGAGAAGCCAGCGACCATACAACAGAGTGTCAGGTCCGGTGTACTCTGCACTGGATGCCTTCTCGTTTCCTGCCGCTAGCTGCTGTAGGCCCATCTGTTGCTCCTGAGCTTTAATCATAAGAGGACGCAAAATGATAATCCTATCCTATCATAGGATGCCTTCAGATGTCATCCTGAGCGCCGCGAAGAATCTCAGGCCTCCCCTGGCTCGACACGGCAGGCGCGAGATCCTTCGCGGCGCTCAGGATGACAGGCGAGCGGGGCTGTTTCATGGCAAGCCATTACCAACCTGCCTCCCGATGTCATCCTGAGCGCCGCGAAGGATCTGCGGTATCGATGCGCGAATCGTCCAGCCAGCGCGAGATCCTTCGCGGCGCTCAGGATGACAGGCGAGCGGGGCTGTTTCATGGCTTGCTGCTGAATGAAAGTTATGGTTCAGACGTCGCGAAAACGAGGCTGAAGCGTCATCGGCAAGCCATAGCGAGGCCGCATCGTCAGTTGCACCTGTGGCTCGACCGAATGCCCAGGAACCAGGCGCAGGGTTATACGTTGCGCAACGGTGGCCAGCACCAATTGTGCCTCCATCATGGCAAAAGCATTGCCGATGCACTGGCGCGGCCCTCCCCCGAAAGGGAAATAGGCGAAGCGCGGACGACTCGCCGACCGTTCCGGCGTGAAGCGTTCAGGGTCGAACACCTCCGGCTTCTCCCAGAATGCCGGGTGACGGTGCGTGCAATAGTCACTGAGAAAGATCACACTGTTGGCTGGAATGGTATAGCCCCCAACCTCATCAGGACCGATAGCAAAACGTGTGAAGCCGAAGGCAGGTGGATAGAGCCGCATAGCTTCCTGGATTACCATGCGGTTATAGGGCAGAACGTCAAGGTCTTTCACTGTTGGCGGTCGTCCTGCCAGTACTGTGTCCAGTTCAGCATGCAAGCGTTCTTCCACCTCTGAATACTGTGACAATAGATACCATGACCAGGAGAGAGTGGCTGCCGTTGTTTCGTAGCCGCCCAGCAGCAGGGTCAGCACCTCGTCACGCAACTGTTGATCGCTCATGCCCTCGCCTGTCTCCTCGTCACGCGCTGAAAGGAGCATCCAAAGCAAATCTGGCGCGTCCGGGTCTACAGGTTGCTTGCGTCGCTCATTGATCATGGAATAGACGATGTTATCCAGCGTCTTCAACCCTGCCAGCAAATGGTGATTGCGCGGCGTGGGAACCCACAACGGCGGGAAGGGCAGGTTGGTGTAACTGTTAATCAAAGGAAGGATATTCGCGAAGGTGCGGCCAACCGTGTCAACTTCATTAGCGAGATCGAGCGAAAAAAGGGCCTGTCCGGCTACACGCAAGGTCAGGCGGGTCATCTCGACCGAGATATCGAGAGGTGTATCATTTTGATTTATACGCTCCCAGCGCTCTAGCATGGCAAGCGTCGAATTGGTCATCAACGCGCCAAAGCCTTCCAGCCGTTTGTGGTGGAAGGAGGGCTGCATGAGGCGGCGTTGATGCAACCAGGATTCTCCATCGTTGGTAAACAGCCCATTGCCGAAGACCTCCCTGGCAGCCTTCATATTAGGAAAGTTCTTGTTGTAGTTACGATGATTCTCCTGAAGGACTCGCTTCACATGATCCGGGTGATAGTACACATAGGCAGGCCAGAACAGGAAGCGAAAATGGACGACATCACCATATCGATGCTGGAGATTCAGAGCAAAGCGAATAGGGTCGCGCCGGAGCGCGGCTGCCGCACTGAATGGTGAAAGGCTTCGCGGACCTGGAGGTCTCTTCTTAGCGCCGGGCACTGAAGGAGTGCCGGGTGTGGTTGTGGCTGATCTGGACATCGTTCATACTCCTTTTCGCGCCATGCAAGATTTCGATCAGTTTGCTGTCTCTGCTTTAATGTTACATGGAGGCTCAGGAGTTGTCATGGGATTGTGGCCTAATTGTGGCAGGATGATTGTCAGGGGAAGCGGGATGGATGTCCCGAGGCTGAGGAGTCCATCCCGCTCATTTCAGGCTGGCAGGAGGTTAAGCGATCCTTATTGTGTTTGTGCTGTCACCGTGATTACCGCCTTCATGGTCGTGGGGTGAATATTACAGTGGTAATGATAAGTTCCCGGCTGATTGAAAAGCAAGCCAAACGTCTTGCCCTGAGTCACATTCTGTGTAGTGTTGAAAGTTGCGGGTGCCCCTGAATCACTGGTAACAGTATGGGGCGCATCACTGTTGTCAAGCCAGACCACCACTCCACCTGCCTTGATGGTGATGGAGGAAGGCGAAAAAATGTAATGGCCTGGTGGATTCTCCACCATCTGCACAAGCGCGGCATCCACTGGCCTGACTGCCGGACCAGAAGTGGCCGTCGTACCAGAAGTCACGGTGATATCTGCTTTCATGGTCGCGGGATGAATGTTGCAGTGATAGTGGTAGGTTCCCGGCTGATTGAACTGCAAAGCAAAGGTCTTGCCCTGGGTCACGTTTTGCGTAGTATTGAAGGAGGCAGGCGCACCTGTATCGCTCGTTACTGTATGGGGCGCATCGCTGTTATCGAGCCAGACCACGACGCCTCCAGCCTGAATGGTAATAGATGAGGGCGAAAAGATATAATGCCCTGGCGGATTCTCTACCATCTGCACAACAACCACATTGACCGCCATCGTTGCCGGAGGAGTGGGCGTTGGTGGTATGGTCGGAGTAGGCGGTGGAGAAGTGGGCGTGGGTACGGTGGTTGGTGTGGAGGCCGTAGATGCCTGTCCTCCACCACCGCACGCGACGATGAGCAGACTGGCGGCAACGGCCAGCGATAGACCTACCCAGAGTAATCGCAGGCGCGAGGCAAATGGAGATAAGAACGTGCGCATGACTGTAGCTCCTTTTGTCAGGTAGATGGATTACAATTCCATTGTTCTGAGGGGGAATACGGGGCGGGGTTACAGGGCTGACTTTCTGCGCATAAGAGGTTAGTGGGCATATTTCCTTCTCTTTTTATCGTCATATAATATTTTGTCATTTACAGAGGTAGAATTTTTCACCTTTCTTCTGAACCTGAAATAGTCCCGCTTTAGAACATCTGTCAATAGCATATTAGAACAGAGTCATATAAAATAATTTTATATGATTTATTAGCTGGGCTTCTTTTATGACAAATCATTGAATAAAGTCTTTCTCTCCCTAACCCCACGTGTATATATTTGAAAATTGATAACTCTCAGGTTATTCACCGGAATTTGATGTGCTTTCCGAGAGTGGGCGTTTAGCATTTTCCTGGAGAGGATATGATATCTCGCATTTCAGGACATGTGGATATCTTTGAAGCGCTTAATACTAAAGAATTGCAAAGTGCTTTAGAGAAAGGAAAATGCCTGCTCGTTGCCGGGCCGCAACTGGCAATACAATCGCCTGTCTTCAACGAGAAGCTTGCTTATGATAGCTCGCTCTATTTAAATAATATATTGCTGAGGATGTTTGACTGGTGCGCGCAAAAAAGCATCACGGGCCATGCAAACATATCACGCCTTCTTCAACAACCCTTTCATGATGGACAACTCTTACACCTGTGGCGTTTGCTTGAAGAGTTTCTTACTCGGGAACTGCGAGAGCAGTGTTTACAAGACGTATTACAAAGCCTTTCTCAAGTCACAACCAGTCACTTGTATCTCGCTCGCCTGCCATTCTGGGGATACATCTCTACCACTTACGATACTTGCTTAGAAAGCGCATATAAACAGGTACACCAGCGAGAGCTTAACAAACGTTACACCTCTTCAATATCGAACTCTTTAGATCCCTTTATAGAAGAACAGCCATTCATTTTGAAACTCTATGGTGATATTAGCGAACCTTCTTCGATAGTAATCAGAGACCGCTTGAGTAAAGGACCGGCAAGTATTGATAGATTAGATGCTGTACATGCGCTATTAAAAAATACCCCAGTTTTATTCGCTGGTTTTGAACAAGCTGATCCTGATTACCTTTATCTTGCCAGCATTTCACAATCGCGAATCTTTCCCTCAAGCGCGTTCAGTATGCTCGATAGTAAAACCCTTAGTCGGCTGCAAGTCATCATAGATAGCTATAGCCCTAATGCTGAACTATCTATGCCACTACCCCAGGTTGGGCTACAACCCGATGCGCTAAACGGCAATTCACCGCTTGAAATATATATTGCTTATGCTTTAAATGACGAGAGTTATTTTAACAGCCTGAAAAAACAATTAAACATCTTAAAAAGACAGGGCTATAACATTTCTTGTCAGGCACATGAGGTTGTTATCAGTTCAGCATGGAAAAATAAAGATCATTTAAATACAGCACACATCATTCTTTTGCTTGTCAGTCCAGATCTCCTCGACTCCGACTTTTGTTATTGTCCAAAAATGAGAGCAGCGGTATGGCGACAGTTACATGTAAAAAATTGCTGTGTTATTCCAATACTTATTCGGCCAACCAGCCCCAAGCTGTTAAAAAAAACGCCCTTTGGAAGTCTCGAGTTTTTACCTCTAAACGGGAAATCTGTAAGTCAATACCGTTCAAAGGATGTTGTATTCATGAATATTATAGAATATATTCTTGATAAATTAGATGAGTTAAGTTATTATTCGTAATAATCAATAAATTTAATAGTAATTCTGGCTATAAAATTTATATCAATAACTTTTACACGTCTTCTTCTATAGAGGGGAAGAAACATACTTATCAACTTCGTCTTCTTGCAGAAAGGCGAAGAAAGTTGCAGAGGTATACATGCGGGCAAAGAAACCGGAGCCTAGTGAGGATATCTCACGCAATGTATACCTTGTTCATGGACAAAACAGCGCAGCAACCAGGGCAATGTGCGAGTTTCTTCAATCCCTTGAGCTGGTGCCTATTACGAAGGAAACTGTCGTTAAATTGATGGGGGAAACGGCTCCATTTATCGGTCAAATCATCGACGCTGCGTTTGAACACGCCAACGCAGTCATTGTCCTATTTACAGGAGATGACCTGGCACGTCTCAGGAGTGACCTACAAAAAGACAGTGAGAAAGCGGCTGGCCGAGATTTTGCCTATCAACCTGGACAGGATCAAGTTTTTGAAGCGGGGTATGCCTTTGGACGATATCCTGAGCATACCATCTTGTTACAACTGGGCAATATGCAATTGTTCAGTGATATTGATGGCATGTATATACCAATTTTTACCGGAAAGGAGGATGAACGCAGGAGTTTGATCGACAAGTTGAAGAAAGTCGGCTGCACACTGAAGGATGATGGGGACAAATGGCGTAAGGCGGGGAATTTCAGAAAAGCTCTACGTAAGGATACTCCCCCTACTCATTAGGCTACAACTAACAAGTTGGCTTCGTAATGTGAGCATTTGAGGAGAGAATAGAAAGGAAAAGGGAGAGAAAAATGACAGCCGACCGTAAAAAAGTGTTCGTTGTGTATGGAAGAAATAAGCTTGTAAGGCGACAAATATTTGCTTTTCTGAAATTGCTTGGCCTGTCACCTATTGCCTGGGAAGAAGCTGTATGGGCAACACAAAGAATGGCCCCTTACAACAAACAAATCATTGATACTCTTTTGAGTCAGGCCCAGGCAGTTGTGGTCTTATTAACCGGTGACGATGAAGTGCGTCTGCAACAAGAATTGGCTTCTCGTGACGAACTGGCTGAGAATTCGAGGTTGCAACCACGCCTTAACGTCATTTTCGAAGCCGGTATGGCATTTAGCAATCCCTGGCTCGCTGATAAAACGATATTGGTCGAGATTGGGGATATAGACATCTGCAAGTCATTGCAGGGACGTCATCGCATTAAATTGAGTAATAACATTGCAGACCGCTGGAACTTATTTCGTAGTCTAAAAGAAGCTGGTTGTGAAGTTGAAACTCCTGATCTTGACAAATTACGCCGGATAGGTGACTTTAACTTCACAGAAATGATGTTGTATCAAATGGAGGCAGAGCAAGGATAACCTTTGCTCTGCCTCTTTCAATAGGCAAGGCTTTTCAGGAGCATTGCTCTTTCACCTTTATTTTTTTAGCGAGCGTTTTTTTTGCGGGAGCAAGTGAAGCCTGGAGTAACTGTTTCTTCGCTCTGTCTGTCGGCCATTGGATTGTCTCCATATCGACGCTGTACAGTTTAAAAACATCGAAGAGCTGCGTTACATCGTCCACTTTGTCCCGTAACAAACACATGACGGCCTGCCTCTGCCTGGGCGGCAATGACATGACGGCTTGAGCCATCTTCCGCAAGCTTATCACGGCTTCCAGGCGTTGTTCCATCTCATCTGCCGGGTCTGGGGCTTGCTGGTCAATGAAGTCTCGCATGTCGTCACTTATCCACTCATCATCGATGGGCAAAGGTAACACAGGTCTTTGTCGCCGCATCATATCGACGAGTTCGCTATGAATAATCAGACGGATATACGCGCCTGGCACACGGATGCATCGCTTCTTAAGCGCCTGCCATAACTTAATGCGCACTCGCTGCACAATCTCGTCAATCTCCAGGTCCATCACTGCTGGATGTACGGCTAAAGGATAACTTTTTACGAGGTAACGAACCTGCTTTATAATATAGTGATCGAAGTGCTTCAGAAGGGACTCACAGGTTTCCTGTGTGCATGATACACCTGTTATTTCGTGCATGCTTTTCCTCTTTCTGCTGAAAACCGTTGGAAAGCCGGGCGTTTCTTTGCTCCAGAAAAAGCATAGTCAGGAAAGGCATGCGACACAACAGCAAATAGAAGGCAAATAGGGGGCAAATTTTAGACAATTTGTGATAGAATGAATTATTACTGCGTTTTCGGGGCTACCTTCCTTAAAGAGGCTGGGAAAGGCGATCTCATGGACAAACCGGCTCGAGGGAAGAAAACACGCTTTCATAATTATCGTTTAAGGAAAGCGAGAGAGATCCTGGGTCTAAGCTATCAAGATGTTGCTGACCGGATCGATCTACCCGATCCGCATACAGTAGGACGTTGGGAACGAGGCGAGTCATTTCCTCAGCCACACTACCGGCAAAGGCTGATGGAGTTATTTGGCAAGAGCGCAGAAGAGCTTGGCCTGGTTAGGACAAAGGTAGATAACCTCAGCGGACAACCACCTGAGCCAGTTCTATTCCACAAAACGCAGTCTTCACCCTATAAACTACCATACCCTTTTACCTCGCTTATCGGTCGCGAACAGGATATCAGCGTTATTTGTAATCTGCTCCAGCGTAGTGATGTGCGCCTGATAACATTACTTGGACCAGGAGGCGTGGGGAAAACGCGCCTTAGTATTCAGGTAGCGCATGAAATGAGTACCTATTTTCCAGATGGTATTTATTTCGTTTCGCTCGGTTCTATTACCGATCCTATGCTTGTCCTTCCTACTATTGCCCAGGCTCTTGATATCTACGAAAGTGAAAAGCAGCCGCTTAAGGAACACATTCACCTGGCATTCAAGGACAAACATTGCTTGCTGGTACTTGATAACTTCGAGCAAGTAGCGATGGCAGCATTTCAGGTAGAAGAATTGCTCGCGGCATGCACTAAACTAAAGGTCATGATAACCAGCCGGGTAGTCTTGCATCTCCAGGCAGAACATGAGTATGTAGTAGAACCCCTCGCGATACCAGATCCCAAACAAGCGCTTAATCCTGAGAATTTATTGCAGTATAGTGCCATAGCTTTGTTTGTTCAGAGAGTTCAGGCTCTATTGCCTCATTTCCAATTGACGCCCGACAATGCTCGGGCGGTGGCAGCGATTTGTGCGCGCCTGGATGGACTGCCACTTGCGATTGAGCTGGCAGCGGGACGCATCAAGCTACTACCGCCCAAAGCCCTGCTTAAACGGCTCACACAAGGGACACAATTGCTTAAAAGCGAACAGCTTCGCCCAGAGAGACAGCGCACCCTCTATAACACCATCAAATGGAGCTATGACCTCTTAAACGAGGAGGAACAGTGGCTTTTCCGGCATCTTTCAGTATTTCCAACCGGATGTACTCTGGAAACCGCCGAAGTTTTCTTCAAGGAAAGCTCTATAGATATTTTACAAACGATAGCCTCTTTGCTCGATAAAAGTCTGATAAAGCAGGTCGAGCAGCACAATGGCATGCCGCGCTTTATGATGCTGGAAACAGTACGCGAGTTTGGTCTTGATTGCTTACAAATTCACGGAGAAAAGGGCACATGCCAACAGGCTCATGCATTGTACTATCTCGAACTCGTGGAGCAGGCAAGACCAAATCTTAACGGAAAGCAGCAGGAAGAGTGGTTAGCTCTGCTTGAACAGGAGAAAGAAAACTTGCGCGCTGGTCTCGCCTGGCTTATTCAGCAAAAGCAGACGCACCTGGCTTTACGTTTTTGCGAAGCTTTTGGAAAATTTTGCGGCTTACAAGGCTATTGGGACGAAGAGCAACATTGGTTCAGGGAAGTACTCAATTTACCCTGGACAGCCGAATCAGCGGCAATACGCGCTAGAGTACTTCGTCGAGCTGGATACATGGCTTATCGCCTTAGAAACCTTAATCAAGCACAAAACCTGTTAGAAGAGAGTATCAGCCTTTCTCGATCAGTTGGAGATCAACAAAATCTGGCCGGGGCGCTTGGTTCGCTAGGTTGGGTCTTCTACCGACTGCATAATGTAGCCTCAGCGAGCCAGTTATTGTATGAAAGCGTAAAGGCAGCGCAACAATCGGGAGATAGCTGGGCGATTGCTAATGCCTTTGAAAGCCTCAGCCGCCTGATGCTTTTACAGGGAAATCTACATGAAGCCCACCAATATATAGAGGAAAGCCTGAGACTTTCTTATGAGTTAGGAGACACAGAAAATCTGGCTCGTATCCTTTCTAACCATTCAAGGATAGAGATTGCGCGTGGGAATATTGCCCAGGCTATGACGTCAGCCCAGGAAAGTTACACATTAGCAAAAGAGCTGGGTACTAAACCACTGCTTGCACTTACATTGGATAGACTCGGAGATATTGCTTTATTGTCAGGAGAATACCACGAGGCTGCGGAAATTTTCGAGGAACGTATCAATTTGGGACGTGAACTTGGAGATATAGCTACGATTGCTATGAAACAACTAGAGCTGGGTGATATCGCTCTTTCTATAGGCAATCCAGATCTGGCAACGTCTCTCGTACAAGATAGCCTCAAATTCTTCTGGGAACAAGGTGACAAACCAAATATCATCACTGCCCTCAGTCTGCTGGGCAATATCTACCAGGTAGAGGGCAAGTTTCAAGAGGCCCTGGCCCTTTACAAAGAGGCTTTCCTTTTAACAAAGGAAGTAGGACATCAGGCTGGCGTCAATAGGCTGTTCACAGGGTTTGCAAACGCGCTAGTAAGCCAGAATAAACTAGAACAGGCAGCATGCCTATTTGGCTTTGCGCAATCCTTACTGACTTTTAGCAGCTTCCATCCCACGCAACGGGCCGCTTATGAAGAAGCTATTCATCGTACTCGAAAACAGTTAGGCGATACAGCATTCGAATCAGCCTGTTCTAAAGGACGCCATATGTCATATGATGCGGCCCTTGATTTCGCACTTTCACATATATCAGCAGAACAAGCACTGCATCAATAAAAGTGTTCTAGAAAGCAAGCAGCGAGGGAAGAGCGTATATAACTCTTCCCTCTGCACTATTGACCAGCCCCACCCCTCGAACTCCCCACCAACGCCACCTCCATACTCCTCGCATCATGCCCGCGCAAATGTTCGCGAATCGCTAGCGCGGCGGCGGCACCTTCTCCGGCGGCGCTGACGAGTTGTTTGGTGCTGCCGGAACGGACGTCTCCGGCGGCGAAAATGCCTTCGGTGCTGGTCTGGAAGTCGATGCCGGTCATAATGAAGCCCTGGGAGTCGAGGCGAACGACGTCCTTAAACCGGTGGCTATTGGGAGTGAGGCCGATGAAGACGAAGACGCCTGTGACGTTGAGTTCATCTGTCTCGCCAGTCTGGTTGTTTTTTGTCACAACGGTGGTCAGGTGATTGTTCGCGCCTTTGAACTCCACAACTTCCGTGTTGAAACGAACCTCTATTTGTGGCGAGGTGAGGGCTTTATCAACGGCGATTTTGTTAGCATTGAGTTGGGAGCTGCGCGCGAGGATGGTTACTTTGGGGCAGAAGCGGGTGAGGAAGGCGGCCTCTTCAACGGCGCTGTTGCCGCTGCCCACCACAACAACTTCTTTGCCCTTATAGAATGGGCCGTCGCAGGTGGCGCAGAAGTGGACGCCTGCACCGATGTAGTCATCTTCGCCCGACACGCCGAGACGTTTGTAGGTAGAACCGGTGGCGAGGAGAATGGCGTTGGCGCGATACTGATGTCCGGCGTCGGTTTCCACGAAATGGGCGTCACCATCGTTGCCGACTTTTACCACGTTCTGCGCGGAAAGCAGTTCGACACCATACCGTTTGGCCTGCTCGATGATGCGTTCGGCGAACTCGGCCCCGGTCACGCCCTCGGGAAAGCCAGGATAGTTATCGAGGCGTTCGGTGATGCCTGCCTGCCCGCCGAGGCCGCTGCGTTCAATAACGAGGACGTCATAGCCATCACGAGCGGCATAAATGGCGGTTGTAAGGGCGGTTGGGCCGCCGCCAACGGTAATCAGGTCGTAGAACTCGCACTGCGCTTTGGTTTGCAGGCCAAGTTTCGCGGCCAGTTCAGCATTGGTCGGCTCGATGAGCAAAGAGCCGTCATCGAAGACGATGGTGGGAATGGTCAGGCCGCCATTCTGAACTTTTTGGACAAACGCCTGCCCTTCCGGGTTTTCCTCGATATTGATGAATTCATAGCGAATGCGCTGCTCGCCCAGAAACCTTTTGCTGCGTTTGCAGTCGCTGCACCATTCAGTACCGTACAACTTGATATTGGATTGAGACATACTGCTTGCTCCCATTCGTTCAACACTATCGAACATATCTTGACATTGCTCAGCATATAGTACCACGAGCAGGCTGTATCTTACAGCTTTTGCTGGCAAACAGTGAGCCTGCAAAAATTACTCAATATCTGAATCATGCATGCGAACCACACATTACCTGCCATTCCAAACCTGCCTCCAGATGTCATGCTGAGCGGAGCGAAGGAACTGTGCGCTTCTGAATGAAGCTTCATCATAGCTTCCTTTTTTAGATGTGTCCCGGTGGCTAGCCGACCTGCACGCTTACAGTGGCATAGCCAGTCGCTCCGTTGGGAACGGTTCCTTGCTTGTGGTCGGTTTGAAGCTGGCCGGTGCCGTCGGTGGCGCGGGAGACGAGCGTATAGTGGCCGGGTTGGGCTGGCTGCCACAGCCATGTCCAGAATACCCAGGTATCCTGTGAAAGCGGGGGAGCAAGTTGAGCTTTATTCCAGGTGAGTCCGCCATCAACGCTGACTTCGACTTGCTGAATGCCGCGAATTCCGGCGTAGGCGATGCCGCCGATCTCTACCGTGCGATTGGCAGGAATGCGGCCATAGGGACGGTCGATGCGTGTGACGGTATGCACCTGACCGTTGTACCAGCCCTGATCTGCGTACAGGCCTTTTACGAAATGGTCGGTCAGTTCAATTCTTGTGAGCCACTTGGGACTCTCCTCGCCAAAGCGTCCGGGGATGAGAACGCGCAGTGGATAGCCGTGTTTGTGTGGCAACACCTCGCCATTCATACGCCAGGCGAGGATGGGGTCGGCGGCAAGCACTTCATCCAGGGGAAGACTGACGACGTAGCCATCGACGCTGTAGAAGGCGATATAGCGAGCGCCGGGAAGCGCATTCCCATGTCTGGCAAGCAGTTCGCGCAGCAGAACGCCCTGCCAGATGGCCGTACTCATCAGGTGGCCACCGATGCCGTTGGCAATACATTCGAGCGTGACGGCACGCGAAATGGAGGGCAGTTGCTGTAACTGTTCATAGGTGTAGGTGCCGGATTGACCGATCAGCCCCGTGACCTCTAAACGCCAGAGCGCAATATCCACATTGGGATCGGAGACGTTCTGCGTGACGGTGTAGTGTTCGCTGTTGGGGGTAATGGGAGCAACAAAACCATTGTGCGTGAAGGTCTCCATGCCGTCATAGAACGAATAGTTCTGCAAGAATTCTTTCACCAGACCTGCTGTGGCTCCGGCTGAACCGACCGCCAGGGCTGCGATTCCGGCGCGAGAGAGCAACTGGCGGCGTTTTTGCGCAACTGCTGAAGTCTGCTCATGCAGTTGTTTTGGCAAAAGGATGGAATATGCCAGGCAGAGAACCAGCCCGTAGAGGCCAAAGTCCAGCAGCAAGGCAAACGAGGTGACAGCCATCGAAAGCGTATGCGGCAAACCAATAAAGCTCTGGCCAATTTCGTCCCAGAAAAGGACGATGGCAACAATGGTCATGAACAGCGAAAGGCAGCCCGCCACCAGCCAGGAACGGAGCGAGGGCCGGTATCCCGACGCGGGCAGCTTCACGCGAGCAAGCAAAGCATACAAAAGGCCGAGGACTGTGCCGAGCGCGATCATGCCTGACAGGGCAAGACCCAGCGGCGCGGTTTTAGGATTGGGGCTGAACTTCACCAGCATATCAACAAAGCGCGGCGCGGGCAGCAGTTTGAGGACGTGATCGCCGAATAATTCTACCGGCGTCGGGATACCCAATGTGAGGCGCAAAAGAACCATGAGAGCCGATGCTGAGAAGCTGGCCGTCAGTCCTGCTGCCAGAGCCGCAAGCGTAACAGGGAGTATATAACGGCGCTTATTTAAAGAGGTTTGCGGCGTATCAACGGTCGGCGGAATTTGGGATAGGCTGGACATAATTGCTTCCTTTCGTGGAGCGCAGGGCATTGCGAAGACCAATAACGGCGGCAAGAGCGAGAACAAGAACTACAGGGGTGTATACAAATTGGTAATAGGGCGTCCAATCAGGTAGAGGATGAATGCCATCAGGAGCTAAAAAGTAGCTATAGATGGAGGCGCAGGCAAAATACCAGATCGCCAGGATAGCTATGACTTTCCCGTGAATAACGCGCCCCGTCTTGAGAGGGCCAATAAAGACAGGCACCCAGACTAGCAGCGTCGTGGTATACCAGGGAAAGACATGGGAAGAAATAGAGAGGATCGCGCCGAATAGCAGCAGCGTGGCGGCCTCGATACTGATACGGCTGCGCAGGCGCTGTATGAAAACGATCAGTAAGGTAGCGAGCAAGAAAATAAACTCGCCCACATGTTCAAAAGCCAGTGTCTGGTTCGGAGTTAAATGCAGGCGAAAGCAGAGCCAGTGAAGCACTTGCTGGACAATGCCCGCGTTCAGCCCCTGCTCGTTGGCATAGCTGGCGAAAAAGCCGAAGACCTGTCCATGACCAAGCAGAAGATAGGGCAGGTAGCCCAGTACAATTGTTGCAAAGCAGGTCAATAGGACTGGAATATACTGCTTCAACGAGTTGAGCATTCCCGAAATGAATGAAGATCGACCGGATAGGGGAGGCACGAAGGCCACAAGCAAGAGAATCGGGTAGATTTTGGTAAGGGCGGCGAAGCCAACAAGAAATCCGGTCAACACGCGACCGCGTAGACTAGTAGATGGCGCTGCAAGAACCGCAAACAACGTTGCGGCGACAGTCAGCACATCGACGTGACCTGAAATAGCGAATTCGACGATGGGAAGAGGACACCAGGCATAGAGAAGCACGCGGCGCATATCGAGGTCTTTGCGCTTCAGCAGCGCAACCAGCGCGAAGCAGGTTCCCATATCAAAGAGAAGAAAGATGCCCTTGAGAAAGGCGAGATTCGAGGTTGCCAGGAGGTAGCTGAGCAGGTAGATGAATTGCGCTCCAGGAGGGTAGACCGTTGGAACGTTGCGGAAACGGCTGTTCGCAAAGAGGATTGAATTGTGCAGATCAGCGAATACCTTATCCGAAGGAACATAGACATACGGGCTGTAGCCGCGCAGGGTGACTTGCGCATCCCAGAGGTAGCGCCAGGAGTCGTGCGAAAGCTCAGGAGGCTGTGGCAGCAGCAGAGCACGCAGGATGAACGCGCCCAGCAGGATAATGCCTACTTCTAGCCAGCGCATGCGGCCCGAAAGTGGTTTAGTACATAGAATCAATGCGGAGCCAGCAAAATATGGCAAAAAGCTGAGCATCCAGACATATAAAAAGGGCCGAATCTGGCTATCGTTCGGCGGCGCATTTACTATTAGCAGGAACGCGCAAAACAGCAGCAGTAGAAAACAGGCAATCAGCAGAACAATACGCGGCCCTGGGCGGCTGGTATGGTTCCCTGAATAAAATACTGCTTTAACATCAGGTCGGCCTGACGGGGAAACTACTTTAGGAAATAACATAGACAACATCCTTTCGTCTCAGTTAGACTACACGAAGAAGAGGGCAAAACTTTTCAGCATACAGACGGGCAAAGAAAAGAGAAAGTTACAGAGAAATATGATTTCACGGTCTGACTTGAACGAAAAAGAACGCCAGTTTGTGCTTGTGCAGCGTGTGGCAAGGCTGGCAACGGCGGACGAGGAGGGGCATCCGCATGTCGTTCCGGTTTGCTTCGCTTTTGATGGCACCCATTTTTACACGCCGCTTGATGAGAAGCCGAAGCGGGTGAGTGGGAAACAACTGCGGCGCGTTCGCAACATCGAAGCGCGACACGAGGCAATGCTGCTCTTTGACCACTATGAAGAAGACTGGTCAAAGCTAGGCTTCGTACAGGTATTTGGACGCGCCGGATTAATTCATCCTGGCGAAGAGGAACACGAGGCGGCGATAGGGCTGCTGCGCGAACGTTACGAGCAATATCGAGCAATGAAGTTGGAGATATCGCCCGTGATACGCATTACACCGGAACGAATCGTGTTATGGGGAGCAGCTTTGGAAAATGATTGATACTTGTTTAGCCACTCTGTTCGCGCTCCTTCATCAATTGGGCGACATCGGGATGGGTAGTTTCCAGGGCAGCGATGACACGGGCGCGTTCAGAAGGTGTGCGGTTCTGGCTCAGCTTATATTTCCCCTCGATGCGAGTGATTTCGAGCGTGAAGCCGACGGTGCCGCGCATCATTTTCTCGGTGTAGTCGGCGGGCAGTGCAAAGGGCCAGGGATGCTTAAACTGGGACTCGTGGGTCTCGATCAGGGCTTTAAGTTCGGAATAGAGTACCTGCGGGTCTTCTATCAGCCGAGGATAGCCGTAGACATGTACGGCAGCGTAATTCCAGGTGGGAACGCTGAGTTCGACTTCGTACCAGGAGGGAGAAATGTAGGCGTGGGGGCCGGAGAATATGACCAGCGCTTCCGAATCTGAGGTGAACGAACGCCAGTGTGGATTGGCACGAGCCATATGAGCAACAAGCGTACCATGAGGGCCGCGTTCAGGATAGAAGACAAAAGGGAGATGAGTGGCAAAGGGTACGCCCTCATACTGGGTGACAAGGATGCCAAAGTTATGTTCTTTGATGAAATTATGCAGGATGGAGAGATTTTCCTCACGAAAATGGGCTGGAACGTACATAGAATTACCTTTCCCGAATGGTCTTCACAATCCTTTTAACAAGAAAGCGCTCGACCAGCAGTAAGCCGACGCTTTTTTGTTTAACTTGATTTAGACTATCAATCACTGATTTCGCTTAGTAATCAGGATAGAACAATAGCAGGAACGCTTGCTACAGCCAGGCAGTTCAATTACAAATATATTGGCTTGTGAGGACACAAGTCATATGGAGTTTACAGAGATACATGGTACGATATAATATAGTATCACTTGAGATTTTCAGCAAATCAGGATAGGCAGCCTGACAGGTAGTTAGAGAGGATATAGCATGCCGGATCATCCCCCCACAAGTGCGCCAGTTTTTTCAGCAAGCGACCCAGAAACGCAAAAACGCCTTGCCGATATTCTCGAAAATATGAGCGATGCTTTTTTTGCTCTGGACAACGACTGGCGCTTCATCTATCTTAATAAGCAGGCCGAGGTGCTGCTCCAAAAATCGCGGGAAGCCCTGCTCGGTAAAAGCGTATGGGATGAGTTTGCTGAAGCGGTAGACTCCACCTTCTATCTCCAGTATCACCTTGCAAGGCAGACCGGGGATGCGGTTCATTTCGAGGAATTTTACCCGCCGCTCGATACGTGGTTTCAGGTCCATGCCTATCCAAACACAGAGGGTATTTCGGTTTATTTCGCCAACATTAACGAGCGCAAAAGGATCGAGCAGGAACGAGACGACTTACTCAGGCGACTGCAAGAAGCAAACGCGCTGCTTGATTCGCTCTTTGACGAAGCGCCAATCGGGTTGGGCTTCTGGGATAAGGATTTACGGTACGCGCGTGTCAATGAAGCACTGGCAGAAATAAACGGGCTTCCTGCCGAAGCACACATCGGGAAAACTATAACTGAATTGCTTCCTCATATGGATGAGCAGGTTATCAAGGACTTCCGGCGAGTTATCGAAGAAGGTAAGCCCATCCTTGCGCAAGAGGTCAGGGGACAAACGCCCGCTGCGCCAGGGAAAGAACGGTACTGGTCGGTCAGCTATTATCCAGTGAGCCTGCGGGGCGAGATTGTCGGCGCGGGCGCGGTATGCGAGGAGATTACTGAGAAGAAAAAGGCTGAAGAGCGCAATGCATTTATCAACGAAGTCAGTAAAATACTTGCCTCGACACTGGATTACCAGGAAACGCTGGCAAATATCGCGCAGATTGTGGTGCCAGAACTTGCAGACTGGTTTACAGTGGATATACTGAATGAACAGGGCGAACTTGAACTGATCGAAGTGGAACATAAAGACCCGGAAAAAGTACGCTGGGCGCGGGAATTGCGGGAGAAATATCCAGTAGATATGAGTACCGCAACAGGAGAGCCATTCGTGATTCGCACAGGTCAATCAGAGCTATATGAAGAAATTTCTGATGAAATGCTGGTTGCCGGGGCGAGGAGCGAGGAGGAACTGGCAATTGCGCGGCAAATCGGTTTCACCTCTGTGATGATTGTGCCGCTCGTTGCCCGGGGAAAAACGCTGGGCGCGGTTTCCTTTGTTTCAGCCGAATCGCGCAAACGCTACAATAAAGAGGATCTGGCGTTGGCCGAGGAACTTGGCAGGCGGGCGGGAATTGCCATTGATAACGCACGCCTTTATAGGGAAGCGCAAGAGGCCCACAATCAGTTAGAGGTTATCATTCAGGGTGTGGCGGACGGAATCATCGTCTACAATCCGAGTGGCAGTATCATTTATGTGAATGAGGCTGCTGCGCAGATGATTCGCCTTTCTCCAGTCGAGATTCTACAGCCAGCATCGTCTGGCATAGTGACAAGCCAGTTCGAGATGATTACGGAGGAAGGAGAGCCTTACCCACTCACAGAATTACCGCATATACAGGTGCTACATGGAGCAAGCGAGGCACAGGCGATCATTGGCTACCGCTATAAAAATAACCCACAAGAGGAACACTGGTCAATTACGAAATCCCGGCCTGTCTATGATGAGCATGGCAATATTCTGCTGGTGATTACTATCATTCACGATATCACCGAGAGGGAACAGGCTGAACGGCGCAAAGACGAGTTTATCAACATGGCCAGTCACGAGCTAAAAACGCCTGTGACCAGCTTGAAGGGCTTCAACCATGTGCTGCACCGGCGCATGCTTAAACAGGGAGACGAGCAGTCTCTACACTACCTGACGCGTATGGATGCGCAGTTGAATAAGCTGACGCAGCTTATCAGCGACCTGCTTGACATTTCTCGCATGCAGACCGGCAAGCTGGTGTTCCGCGAGGAAGCATTTGATCTGGCCGCGCTGGTGCAGGAGACGGTGGAAAACTTGCAGGGCACTACGAATACGCACCAGTTCATGATTGAACAACTCGAACCCGCGAGGGTTGTTGCAGACAAAGACCGGATTGGCCAGGTCCTGATAAACCTGCTCACCAACGCGGTCAAATATTCTCCTGGAGCGGAAAAAGTATCAATCAGGCTCGCATGTGAGAAGGATTATGCCAGGGTGAGCATCCAGGATTTCGGGATTGGCATAGCAGAAGCGCATCAACCAAGGATTTTCGAGCGCTTTTACCAGGTGACCGACCCTGAAGAAAAAACCTACCCGGGACTTGGTATTGGTTTATATATCGCAAGCGAGATCATCAAGAGACACAATGGGCAGATCTGGGTAGAGAGTACGAAGGGGAAAGGAGCGACGTTCTACTTCACGGTGCCTCTGAAGTATGAGTGATGTGAAACAGGGTTATGACAAAGCAGAAAAAAATCCTCGTCGTTGATGACGAACAGGATATTTTGGAATTCTTGCAGGTCATCCTGGAAGAGGAAGGCTACGAGGTAGTTACCACAGAGAAAGCCGAATACGTTGAAAAACTGCGCAATGGTGGACTACCGAACCTCATCCTGCTTGATGTGCTGCTGTCTGGGAAAGATGGGCGCGAGATCGTGAAACATCTGAAAAGTCAGGACAGCACGCGGCACATTCCAGTCATTATGTTCTCAGCCCATCCCAGCGCCGAAGCAACGGCGCGCTCCTCGGGGGCCGATGACTTTATCCCCAAGCCCTTCGAGATAGACCTGCTTCTGAAAAAAATACAGAGCTTTCTTCAGGATTAGAACGGTAGATGCTTCGTGGCACGCATGGTTTCTAAAACTTGGGCAAAGCCGAGCCGATCTACAAGTGCCTGCACACGGCGAAATCCCTCGCCATACACCGGGCTGGTGTTTTGCTCGATGTTTCTCGCGTAATAGAGGCTCTCCGGCGTATTCAACTGCATGAAATAGCGATGAGCCAGCATTTCGCAGAAGCCCTCTTCAGCCCATGGCGGCAGGTCCTTGATGCCATGCACCACTAACCAGACATGCCCAAGCTCATGCACCACCACTCCCTGAAACAGGGTCGCCGGCAGGCCGCGCAGGATAGCAATGCCGTTGACCTCAGTCCGCAGCTCATGCCCATTCAAAGTATGCATGGTGCTTAATGTGACGCCCAGGGCGTGCAAATCTCCATCACCCAGGTAATGGGCTATTTTCGTGGAGTTAGTCAGTTCAAGGTGAAGCGGTAGATTATGAAAGGCCAGACCCTGGCTGCCCACCCATTGTTTTACACGCGCAAATAGTGGTTGGGCCTGGGCAATAGTGTCGATGGCGGTAGAGCGGCAGATAGGACAGACAGGCGTTTCCCCTTTTTGCTGCTGAGCGGGTGGAATCCGTCGACCACAGTAGACACAGGCAGGATATTCCTGCTTATGACGGGAGCAAAACTTCGTTCCCCAGGCATCGACGAGATATTCTCCTGTCAGAGGCTGATTACAGTAGGCGCAGCGAGGCACCACATGTTCGCGATAGCAATCGGGATGGTAAGATGCGCCGTTAGTCACGACATAATCACCGGCAAGCGGCTTTCCACAATAGGCACAGCGCGGAGCAAATTGCTGGATGTAGCACGCGGGATGATACGGCAGGTTGTCTTTCACGTTGTAGCTGCCAGACTGGATAGGACGATGGCAGGCAGCACAGATAAAATGCTCGGGATGCCAGACGGCCCCGAGCGCGTGTATATAATGGCCGTAGATTGGTTGACCGCAAGCTTTACAGAGGTTCTGGGCTGCCATGTATTCTTTATTCGACCTCTAGCAGGACATCGCCATCATCCACAAACTCGCCCTCGCTGACCTTGAGCGCTTTGACAACCCCAGAAACAGTCGATTGCACCGGAATCTGCATTTTCATCGATTCGAGCATGACGACATCCTGGTCAACCTCAATAGAGTCACCGGGCTTGACGAGGTATTCAAGAACGACGCCCGCCATATTGGAGACCACACGCTTCATAATAATTTCCTTCATCCGAGATTGGCGCAGCCTTCCTACATGGATTAGCCTGTGCTGTTTCATGATTCGGGCCGCCGGATACCCCTCTGATTCATCTAGGGGTAAGGCGGCCCTCACACGGATTGTAAAAGAGGTAGAAACACCTGTTATACTGATGGGTACAGATGCACCACCTACCAAATACGTCACCTACAAGCCGACGTTACACGTTGTCAGATATGCTACCTAAGAAGAAGCTTGTCTTTGACAAGCTTCTTACCTTGAATCAGGATGTTTCCGCTTTTTGCCTGTTTTGCGCCGCTGTATAAAATCATCTAAGTCGAGTCGAGAGATACGATACCCTCTGCCGGTATCGAAGGCGTCGAGTTCTCCCTCACGTATCCATTGTCTGACCGTTTCGGGATGGACACGTAGTTCTTCGGCAACCTCTTCGACTGTTAGCTGCTGCGTTGACATGACACTAGCTCCTAGCGAGTTTAGGTCATTGTACCATGTGTGCCGTTTCCAGCACAAGATTGTCATTCGTGACAAAAGGCCTGACTTTCTTGTAAAAGACTGTGTATAATTATGAAAGAATGTGGATGGTAGCGTAGATAAAAAAAGACCTGCGTAGTAGCGCAGGTCACGAGAGAGCCTAGCACGTAAAGCAACCTCTAGCCTCTCCGTGTCGCATGATAGCGGCAGGGGAGCCATTCGTCAAGCGAAAGGAGAGCTTGTCACATGGCACCACAACACATCCAGTGGGGAAACATCACCCTGCACCTGGACAACGAGATGTTTCGGACCTCTTTCACCAATGGGCGCAGCATGTACTTCGATGACCGCGAGTATGAGTTCCCTCACCTTGCTCACCACATGACCACCCGTGAAGCGGTCGGCTCCGTCCTCGATGAAGATGGCAAAGGCGGCTACCGCTTTGACCGGATGGCGTTCAACCATCCTCTCGACATCCTGGGCTTCTTCCTGGGTTATATGAGCGGGTCGATCATCGCTGAAAGTGCAGAGGAGTACGAAGAACGGCACAAGCGGGTGGTCATCGTCCCGGAAGAAGCCTGCTCAACAAGAAGAGCTTTGTAGAGTGTAGCAGCGTAAGATAACGAGGGATGGGAAGGAGTTTCCATCCCTCTTAAGAAGCGAAGAGCGTGCAGCAGGTCATTACCGCCAAACTCAAGCTCATCACGGAGCCCGAGCAGTTTGCCGCATTACGCCAGACCCAACTGGCCTATCGGGACGCCCTTAATGCTGTGAGTCGCTATGCCTTTGAGCAGGGCAAAACCAGCAATTTCACCCGACTGCACAAAGGCATGTATACCGAGTTGCGCGCTCGCTATCATCTCCCCTCACAACTGGCCTGTAGCGTGGAACGACAGGTGGCGGCCACCTACAAGGGGTTATGGACGAAGCTTTTGAAGAATGTGGAGCATCGTCGGGCCAAGATTACCAAGAAACGCTTTAAGGGCCTGGACCAGCCTCCCACGTACAGTTCTCCCACGGTGCAGTATACCTATGAGCGCAATTATACTTTTCAATGTGAGAATCGCGTCAGTGTCGGAACCTTGAACGGGCGCATCAGCGTCCCTTATCAGGGCTACGACAAACACACGGCACTCATTCGAGAAGGAGCCACCATCGGAGACGCCAAACTCTGGTATGATCGACCAAAGAAACAGTTCTATCTGCTGGTATCCTTAACGCTCGACCTTGCCGAGCCAGTCGGCGACCACTTCAAGGAAGTCGTTGGCGTCGATGTCGGGATTCGCTATCTGGCTGTGACATCCAACGAGACCGGTAAGGCCAGCTTTCACCCAGGCAAACAAGTACGGCATCAAGCCAACCATTACGCGCGATTACGCAAACGCTTGCAGCGAAAAGGCACTCGTGGCTCCAAACGTCGCTTGAGACGCATCGAGCACCGAGAGAGACGGTTGAAGCAACAAGCGAACCATTGCATCGCCAAACAGATCATCGAGCAACACCCACATGCACTCATCGGGTTAGAATACCTCACCGATATCAGGGAACGTACCAAACGCAAGCGCCGCCGTCGCAAGAAAAACAGCAAAGGGACCGAACCAGTTTCCCCAAAGGCACGCAAAGCCAATCGGGTGTATTCACAATGGTCCTTTGCTGAGTTACACAATCTCATTACCTACAAGGCGGCACTTGCAGGTTCCCTGGCACTCAAGGTGGATGCGGATTACACCTCGAAGCGGTGTCCGATGTGTGGGCACATCGAGGATGCGAACCGTCCCGGCAAGGGGTTACTCTTTGTGTGTCAGAACCCTGAGTGTGGGTACACGCTGCATGCTGATCTGATTGGTGCTCGCAATGTCACCATGAGGACGCTCCTGGTCCGGCAGGACTGGATCAGGACGGGGTTTGTGTCAATGGCCCCTGATGCCTCGGACAAAGAAGCCAAAGCAGCGCGTCTGCAAAGATACGCTGAGGTGCGGTGGAGTCCAGAGGTAACGAACAAGCCTCCGGCTTCTAGCCGGAGGTGATTGACAGTATCACATTTCAGATGAACTTAGATGATGAAAGAGGGGAGATCAAAGATGTCATGCTTCGCTGCGCTCAGCATGACATCTTTGATGCAGCAGCGATTCGTCACCCAGATGCTTCGCTGCGCTCAGCATGACAGGGATTATTTAATCAAACTTTATAGGGTCATTTCAACGGTCACTTTTGTCCTGTAAAAACAGAAGCCTGCCCGTCTATACTGACAAAGCGTAAGTATTTCTACCGATTGGTGTTATAATCAATCAATGCTTCAAGTAAAAATCACCTTCTCTCCCTCACAAGACGAGGGAGAAGGTTTGGAGGTGTTATGTCATCTAAAAACCGTCCCGCAAAATCTGAAGATGAGGTTCGCTTACCCAGACATATTTTTGTCCTGCTCGGTCTTCTTTTGATACTTGTAGTAGGAGGGGGAGCCGGTATCATCTTTTTCTCTTCATCAAGGCCTGCCGCTCAGGCGCAATCCACGCCGACGGTGCAACAAACGGCAGCGCATACTCCGGTAGTCCATACCAGCCCAACTGTCAGGCGCACCGCGACCACTAAAAATACTCCAACCCCGAAACCAAGCCCGACGGGCGGGACTACGCCCAATCCTTACCCACCTCATACCGGAGTCCTGGTTCTCAACGATCCCCTTAAAGATAACAGCAAGGGGTTCCGCTGGGACGTGGGAACGTTCGCGCCCGGAAGTACCTGCGCGTTTACAGGGGGCAGCTACCATGTCCTGGCCCAAAAAGGATTCCTCACCTGTAACGCAGAAGCCCCCACTTTTGCTAATTTCGCCTACGAAGTACAAATGACGGTCCGCAAAGGAGATCGCGGGGGAATGTTCTTCCGGCAGGTGGGAACGACAGGCCCATACTATTATTTCTCTATCAAAACGAACGGCATCTACGAACTGGATGTTCACACGGGAAATACAACAAGCGCCCTATTGCGAGGCGTTTCCTCGTTCGTGAAGGTCGGCCTCAACCAGCCCAACCTGATAGCAGTTGTAGCGCAAGGGCCGAACATCAGCTTATATATTAATGGACATAGTATTGGACAGGTCAGCAACACCATCTCCAGTCAGGGGCTTATCGGAGTGACAGCCGACGCCACCGATCTAGCCGCCGAAGTAGCATTTAGCAATGCGCGCGTGTGGAAGATGTGAAGCAGATTATACCGGATAAATCGGGTTGCGACACTCCGAGAAACGGACCTCTTTTGTCTGATAGGCGCTGAAGCGAGCGATGAGTTCGCCGCGCAGGGACTCAAAGGGCGTGATAGTGTCAACAATGAGTTCGGAGGCGAGACGGAAGATATCGATGTCTTCGGCATAGCGAGCTTCCATCGTCTTGCGGAAGGTTTCGCGCTCCTCTTCAGGCATGGCGGCCATCTGGTTAGCATACACGGCATTAATGGCCGCCTCGGGACCCATCACTGCAATCTGGGCGGTCGGCAAGGCAATTACTGCATCGGTGCCGAAGGCTGGCCCGGCCATCGCGTAGAGGCCCGCCCCGTAGCACTTGCGCACCACCACGCAGATCTTCGGCACAATGGCCTGCGAGACTGCCGCGATGAATTTGGCCCCATGACGGATGATACCAGCGCGTTCAACGGCAGAGCCAATCATGAAGCCGGAGACATCCGCCAGAAAGAGCAGTGGAATGTTGAAGGCATTGCAAATATTGACAAAGCGTGTCCCTTTATCCGACGAATCGACGAAAAGCACACCACCCTTGACACGGGGTTGATTGGCAACAATGCCGACCACACGCCCACCCAGGCGAGCAAAGCCGGTAATCAGTTCGGGCGCGAATAATTTTTTATACTCCAGGAAGCTGCCACCGTCGATGAGCGAGTTCAGAAAATCGTACATATTAAAGGGCCTGCTCTGCGCTTCCGGCACAATATCCTTTAAAGGGCGGTTGCTGGCTGGCTCAACAGGTTCTGCATCTGCCGGTTTACCGAGATAATTCTGCGGCATGTAGCGAAAATATTCTTTGGCTATATGAAGTGCTTCCTCTTCACTCTGGGCAAGGAAATCGCCGAGGCCCGAGACGGTGCAGTGCATACGCGCTCCACCCATCTCTTCGAGCGTGACTTTCTCGCGCGTCACCATCTCGGCCATACGCGGCGAACCAAGATAGGCACTGGCATTGCCTTCGACCATGATAGCGATATCGGCGAAAGCAGGCGTGTAGGCAGCGCCTGCTGGCGAGGGTCCAAACATGATCGCAATCTGCGGCACCACACCGGACATTTTGATCTGGTTGTAGAAGGTACGCCCGCCCTGGTTGCGACCCGGAAAGAGGCGTATCTGATCGGTAATGCGCGCCCCGGCGGAGTCAATCAGGTAGAACATGGGGATACGCATCTGCATCGCCAGTTCCTGAATGCGCAGGTTTTTCTGCACCGATTTCTCGCCTGCTGTGCCAGCTTTGACGGTGGAGTCCGAGGCGCTGAACGCTACGGGGCGACCATGTATACGCCCCACCCCTGTGATGACCGCATCGGCAGGAAGTTCAGGATTCAGGCACTCGGCAAACATGCCATCCTCGAACTCGATCTTGCCATCATCGAGCAAAAGCTTGAGGCGGTCGCGGGCAAAGAGCTTTTTCTGCTCGCGGTTGCGCGCGTGATATTTTTCGGCTCCGCCCTTCTGAATACGTTCGATCTCGGCTGCTAAACGCTCGTCGTTGCTGGTCATGAGGCGATATCCCTTTCTGATTGCAGGTATGGTTGTATGGAGACTGTACAATATCAGTTTTTTTATTGCAAGTTTAGAGGGAAAGACTTAGCGACGAGCGGGGCGAAAGGCGAATATGCATAATACAACGCCGCCAATAATTAATATGACACAGGCGATGAGAAGCAGCAAAGGCAACGGATTGAAGGTCTGAGAGGCAGCAGGTTTAGGGTTGGTGACAACGGCTACCGGTGTATTTGTTGGAGTTGTGGCAGCTACAGACGTTGCGGTGTGTGTGGGCGTTGCAAGCTGCGGCGACTGCACAAAGGGCTGCTGTGGAAGGTTGTTATTTGGGCTGGCAATGGAGACAGCCGGATTATAGTGATTGACGCCACCGAGTGGGGAATAAGGGTTGCTGTAATAGTTTGGCCCATCGCCAACGCTGATATTTTTCTGGATTATGCGGCTGCCCTCGGGAGATGTCACCGTGAGGGTAATAATATAGTTGCCTGTGTTGTGATAGACATGGTTGACGGCAATGCCAGTGGTGGTTGTGCCATCGCCAAAGTTCCAGGCATAGGAAAGCGAACTGGAACTATTAAGCGGGTCATAGGAAGCGGTGGCATCGAGCGAGAGGTTCTGCCCGGCAACGGTCTGTCCGACATCACTGATCGCGGCTATCGGCTTGCCATCCTGTGTCGCCTGCCCAAGCATGTCGGGCTGGTTGAGCATCCAGGTAGTAAACATGGCGGAAACGGTCATCGCGAGCGCAAGGGCGGCAGAAGGACGAGACGTGCCGCTTGTGTAGGTGTTCATCAACGAAAGGGTATCGACGGGCAGATCGTAGGGATAAGCCCAGACGGGCGGATTGGATTCGTAGTAGGTCTGGTCGCCCGTCACCGTCACAACAGGCAGTCCGGCATAGATAAAGGGCACCTGGTCGCTGTTGCTCGAGGGATCATCCTGAATATGAATGTTGCCCTGCTGGTCAGGCGTGAAAATCGAGGCGGTTGTATTCTGTCCGTTCGCATCATAGTAGTAAAGCGACTGGTAGCCAACGGCGCGAAACTGCTGAAAGACCTGTGGAATGGCCTGCTGCCAGAGATTGCGAAAATGAATGACATGCTCGCGCTGCGTTGCTGTCAGGTGAATGCGACCAGGATAGGCATGATTGTCCTGAAGCGGCGTGACATCCAGATAGTACGGCATAAAAAGATTGGCGAGCCTTCCAAGAAAACGAGCCGGATAGTTGATGCCAGTCTGCTCCTCGTTGAACATGGCAAGGACGTTTGAGAGATCGCCATTGATGGTCTGGTTCAGATAATGAAACGAGCCGAAAAGGCCCTGCTCCTCGGCATCGAAGATGACAAAACGCACAGTATGCGCGGGATAAACATGATGGCTGCGCCAGTAATCGGCCATCGCCTTGCCAACGCCGAGTTCGTAGGTGCAGCCACTGGTGTCGTCAAAAGCCGATTCGGTGGAATCCGCCTTGCCGTCATAGTGGCAGCCAACAATGATCTCCTGTTCTGGATGAGTCAGGCCGGGAACCGTTACTTCCATGTTGAAAGCAGGCAGCGATGCCGGGCGATTGCGCCAACCCTGAATAGGAAACTCGTCGCGGCGCGCATGCGGCCCAAAGCCTGCTAAATTGTGCATCATCTCCTGCGTCCAATAAGCCGCGAACTGATCGTGACCCTGATTGATGGTATATCCAGCCTCGCGATGCTGAAAATGGCTGGTCACGTAAGCAAACTGGTTGTAAATATAGAGCGGGTCGGGAACGGGAAAGTCGAGGATGTCTCGCGGCTGGCTTGTTAGTTCGGTGTGCTGGCTGGTGGCTGTTGCGGTTAGAGGGAGAAATAAGGTACTGGTGAACAATACAAAAAGAGAACATAAAGAGAGGATACGATGCAACATGAATTTCTCCCAAACCACTTTAAAAGAAATAAAAGTTTGTTGTTTAATTCTATCATAGGGGATAAAGGGGTCACTGCTTCCATATTTTTCTATAGAAAAACCTGATATTCACACTTTTTGTGAAGTACTTAATAGACAAACCCTTGTGCTTATGCTACACTTAGCACAGTTTTCCTCTTTGTTCTTTAATATAGTTCTTTCTAAGAATCCTCGCGCTACTCAGGTCTTTGCAGAGATTGTACATCTGGGGGTGGGATATGACAGATTTTTTAGGACAGCAAATAGGCACGTACCGCATCGTTCGCCTGCTGGGGAGAGGTGGCTTCGCTAATGTATACCTGGGTGAACATGTGCATCTGAAGACGCAGGCGGCTATTAAAGTACTGCGCACGCAATTGACGGAAGAAGACAATATCGATCATTTTTGTTCGGAAGCGCGCACCATTGCCCATCTCGTACACCCCAATATTGTGCGCGTGCTGGAATTTGATGTACAGGACGGCATGCCATTTCTGGTCATGGACTATGCCGAGAACGGCAACCTGCGCCAGCTTTATCCACGCGGCACGCCTCTCCAAATACCGGATATCATTCGTTATATCAAACAAATTTCGGCGGCGCTCCAGTATGCGCATAACCAGAATGTCGTACATCGTGATATCAAGCCGGAAAATATTCTGCTGGGGCGCAATAACGAGATTTTGCTGAGCGATTTCGGTATTGCGCTGGTGATGGAAAGCATTCGCGAGCATACGGCGCGCTATGGCGGGTCCGAGGCGGCGGGTACGGTGGTCTACATGGCTCCCGAGCAGTACCAGGGCAGGCCCTCGCCGGCCAGCGATCAATATTCACTGGCGGTCATGGCTTACGAATGGCTATGCGGCACACCTCCCTTTCAAGGAACAAATACGCATATTATTCTGATGCACATTCAAGCAGAGCCGCCGCCACTGCGCGAAAAAATGTCCGCTATTCCGTCCGATGTCGAAAGAGTCATCATGACCGCGCTGTCCAAAGACCCACAGAAACGTTTCAAAACGGTGCAGGCATTTGCCAATGCGTTGGAACAGGCATTTCTGGTAAACACAGCCGCAGCGTTTCTGGATGGCCCTTCAGGACGAAAAGAGTTTAGCGGCGGGTTAAAGATCGGGCGAGCGCAAGATAACGACCTGATTCTCAAAGACGCAAAAGTGTCCTCGCATCACGCGCAGATTCTCCTGACAGGGCAGGGATACAGCATTAAAGACCTGGGAAGCACGAATAGAACCTATGTAAATGACGAACCGCTCGAGCCGAATGTGTTGAAAGTGCTTAAATCAGGCGATGCGCTTCGCCTGGGTGATACAACGCTTACCTTTGGCATAAGCGATACTGGTTCAACGGGTGAAACCTCGCGCGTATCCGATGGGTCTACCCGTCGAAGTAATGATGATTCATCACCTCTACCTCGCCCGCAAACCGGGCCAACGCCGGTATCGTCCGTCCTACCTCGTGTACAAATGCAGCCGGAACCTATTGCCGCGTCATCAAGTGCGGAATATGTTCCTAATACCGGCTATGGAGAGCCATATCCGGGGCCAGTAGTTGTGTCTCCAACGCCTGTTTATCCCCCTGCAGGCCCTGTTCCAATCTATGCACAGCAACCTCCCATACAACCAGCCGCGCCGATTAATCCAATTACGCCACCACCTGTCTTTCCAAACACGCAGGGAATCCCTGTGGTTGGCCCGCAGAAAAAACAATCGCGCCGCGTGCAAATCATCGCCGCTCTGCTGGTAGTATGCGTGATTGTCGCAAGTGGGGCTTTCTTCCTTATTAAAAGTAACACGGATAACAATGCCAGGATCAATGCAGCAAATGCAACTGGAACCTCCCAGTCACTGGTGAGAATCCACAATCAGGCGACTGCTGCGGCTAAAGCATCAGCTACGGCCCAGGTAGTGGCATCAGCTACGGCTCTGGCAACATCGCCTTACTTGCCTTTCACCTCGCTGGTGTTCAATGACTCTTTATCCACGAGCGACTCTCAATGGTTACAAGACAAGGAGTGCGTCTTCACAGGTGGAAGCCTCCAGGTGAGCCTCTCCCAGCAAGGTTACTTCAAGCCCTGCCTTTCGACCGCCTCATTCGCTGATTTCGCCTATCAAGTCAACATGACCATTGTGCGTGGTGATTGTGGCGGCCTCCTGTTCCGCGTTACCGTGAGTGGCGCAGTGCAGGGCTTCTACGTATTCGAGGTCTGCTCTGATGGCTCCTACAATCTGGGCGTGTTTAAAGCAAATGGGAATTACACCACTCTTCTGGCTTCCACTCCCAGCTCAAATATTCACAAAGGAATCAACCAGAACAATCTTCTTGCCGTTGTTGTGCAGGGTAGCAGCATCAGCCTGTACGTGAATGATCGCACAAACCCGGTTAACACGATTACCGATCAAAAAAGTACATTCAAGCAGGGCGATATCGGTGTGTTTGCAGATGACGTGAATACTCCAACAACGGTAACATTCAATAATGCCTTCGTCTGGACATAGGCACGAACATATACTCACCAGTCTGAACATCGCAGGCCTTCCTTTTCCAGGAAGGCCTGTTCATACCCTCTCTATTTTACCGGTTCCATATCCGCCTATATTTAGACAACCTGAAATGCTTTGAAATATTGTTACTGCGATTAATTCATGTTATACTTCACGAAAATAATTTTATTGATTATTTATTTTTAAATGCTGAGGAAATTTCGATGGCAGAAGGGGATAGAAATATTGGCAGGCTGATAGGCAACTATCGAGTTCTTGCCGAGGTTGGCGCAGGTGGATTTGGCAAAGTCTATCGAGGAGAACATATCTACCTGACGGAGCGCTCTGTTGCCATCAAATTCCTGCATACGCATCTTAGCTCCACAGTAGAACGCGAGCAATTTTTACAAGAAGCTTATTTTCTCGAAAAATTGAAGCACCCTCATATGCTTCAGGTGTTTGATGTTGGTATAGATGATGGTTTTCCATACCTGGTTACTGAATACGCCCCTCAAGGCTCGCTGCGAAACCGCATCAAAAATTGCGCGCCCAACTTTTTACCAATTGAAGAGGTTATCGAAATTCTCTCACAAATCGGGCAACCACTTTATTATGCGCATCAACAACAGACCATTCATCGTGATCTGAAACCTGAAAATATTCTATTTAACGCAAAGGGCGAAGCTTTACTGAGCGACTTTGGTATAGCCACAACTCTATCTACAGCCAGTGTCAAGACCGTTGGTTTGATTGGTACGCCGCTTTACATGGCTCCCGAGCAATTTCAAGGCATCATCAGTAAAGAGAGTGACCAATATGCACTGGGCTGTATCACGTATGAACTCGTTACCGGACAGGTTCCTTTTAATGCTCCCGATTTCTTCGCGCTAGGTTTCCGCCACCTGTCGGCAACGCCGGTCCCTCCCAGGCAAATCAATCCCAACCTCCCTGTACACGTCGAGCAGGCTATTCTCAAAGCATTAGCAAAACAACGTAATGAACGTCATTCAGATGTCCGCGCCTTTATCAATGCGCTAAGTACATCCGCTCACTATCAGGTATCTACCAGACCAGGAACATCCTTATCTGTACTTCCGCAAGGTTCTACCTTAATTGTTGAGGAGGCTGCTACCGCCGTCCGAACAACAGATTCTCCAGGCACGACTCAGCAAAGCAAAGCTCTGCTTTCTCGAGAGGATACTACAGATGATACGCTGATAGCTTCTTACAATCAGGCGCAAAGTCCACGCTATCAGGCACCTGTGACACCACTTCCAACGGTAGTGCAAACACCCTCAGCCGAGCAGCAACCTGTCACGTTTCTTCCTTCCACAAATGGCTCCGCGTCATTTGCAGGGGACGAGTATCCAACGCTCATTACCGCTCCTGGGATAAACGAGGATGTGCGGGAAGTGGCGAATGCAGGCTCCAATGCTGGCGAATATGTTGCGCTTGCAAGCAGCTTCATAACGCCACCATCTGGCAGAAACAAGCATCAAAGTATTTTTAAATCGAAGCGCGCGCTTTTCATATTTGCCGCCGCATGCATATTGCTTATCGCCAGCATGATGGGTACACTGGTCTTTGCGCTCCCTTCTACCGCTTCGCAATCTGGCAAAACAAAGGCAACAACGGGCACCACTATTGGGCAAACAACACATCCCACACAACAATCGACGCAGGCCGGGCCAAATCATCAATCAACTACGACGCCTGGATTGGTGACAAGCCCAACCAGCGGTCCAACGGCAACTTCTACAACGGGAAACAAACCGACACAGGTTCCAACATCTCCTCATTCCACAGTAACGCCAAAGCCAGACCCTGGGCCAGTCACAGAAACATTGAACGTACCATTTACCTCCAGCGCTGTAGCGACGGTTCACTCTTACAATGGCTCCGTTACTATCTCGGTTAGTGGCACAGGACAGGCATCAAAAACGCAGGAATCCGATGCATTTTACGTCTATACCAACAGGTACGGCACGCCAAATGTACCTTATCATCCTACTTGTTGGGTACTTAACATCAATGGACAGGATACAACTGCCTTTATCTCGCTGCCTCCGTACAATCCGAGTCACGCCTACACGTTCCAGATCAATGTGCCAGCAGGTCAGCTCACCTTTAATGTTTGCGATGGCGACCACACGGATAATACGGGCAGTTACTCGATTACAGTAAAGCAAAACTAAGACGAAAAGCGCCTCATGTCTCTATCTCCATCCTCAATAGCGCCGATGACAACGACTTTCCGAGGGCGTCGCTGCGAATGGAGCGCGAGGCTCCGCCATCGAGCGCACTATGCAGAACGAAGTTGAGCGCGAGGACATTGGGAACCTCGTAGCGCTCGACATTGCCGGAAATGATGCCCTTGAAGTGAGCGGCAACTCGTTCGGGTGTCACTTCGCGCACAAAAAGGTCGTAGGTCTGGCGGTCGGGTGCGAAGAGGGCGATATTGCAGATATCACCTTTATCTCCGGAGCGAGCGTGAGCCAGTTCAACCAGTTTCTTTTTCACTTATGGTTCCTCCATGCTGACGCGCACGTATTCATCAATGATGCCTCGCGGGGCAAGCGTGGGCCAGATGCCGAGCAGGCCGCGCGGCTCGATCATGCCACCCGCGCCACCTATGAATGGCGGGCCGCTCAGGGCAAGCGGCGGAAAAAGACGACCCAGTTTTGCCGCCTCTTTTTTGTCGGCACAGCGAACGGCAATACGCAAATATACTTCGTTGAGATCATTGGCATGAGCGGCGACGGCAAGCGGGCCATGAATGGAGTTGTAGCCGAGATATTCGACCAGCGTTTCCTGGCTTTGTAGACCGGTCTCTTGCATTTGTTGCAGGATGATCGCGGCGGCGGCCTGCGCTTTTGCCAGGGCATCCGGCCATGCATAACCGATGGTGGCCTGCCCCATGTAGCCATCCTCGTAGCCCGCGACGATTTTGTAGCTTTCAGGCGCGGGCCGTCCCGTCGCGCCTGTAACATGCACCTGGTCAGGCCCGATTTCTTCCATACGCAGGGTGGTCATATCGACATCGACATCAGGTGTCAGATAGTGGCCCGGATCGTGTACCTCATATAATAGCTGTTCGCGCAACGTATCGAAGCTGACGCGCCCGCCTGTACCAGGGGCTTTGGTGATAATCGCCTCGCCATTTTCGGCGACTTCCGCGATGGGATAGCCAATATGCGCAAGATCAGGCATGGAGCGCCAGTCGCCGCCAAAGTTGCCGCCGGTCGCCTGCCCGCTGCACTCTAAAAGATGCCCAACTACGATGCCCTGCGCGAGTTTGTTCCAGTCATCCCAGCGCCAGCCAAATTCATGCACCATTGGAGCCAGGAAAAGCGCGGCATCAGCAACACGACCTGTCAGCACAATGTCTGCTCCCGCGTCTAAGGCTTCGACGATGGGGCGCGCACCGAGATAGGCACTGGCAAACACTATGCGCTCGCGAACGCTCTCGATAGCCTCCCCTGTGTCCATGTGCGCCAGGGAAACGCCTGCTGCCTGTAGCTCATCAAAGCGCTCCAGCACAGAATCACCCATCACGACGCCGACTCTCAGTTTCAGGCCGAACTTACGCAGCGCGTTAAGCAGGACTTCACGGGCAGCTATTGGATTAAGGCCCCCCGCGTTGAGAATGAACTTTACACCTTTGGGTATGGCTAGAGGAAGCAGGTCGAGCAGCATGGGAGCGAAATCGCGTGTGTAGCCTAGCTTCGGGTCGCGCTGGCGGTCCTTTTGCAGGATAGCGAGCGTTAATTCAGCAAGGTGGTCGGAGGCGACATACTGGACGTTGCCACGCTCGATACTGGCGCGGATAGGCCGCCAGGAGTCACCGTAGAAGCCGAGGCCACCAGCGATGCGAACAGTCTTCACGGCTTCTCCTCTCCTGTCATCGCATGCCGAGCAGTTCTCGGGCAATTAACAACTGGCGAATTTCGTTGGTGCCCGCGCCGATTTCCCCGAGCTTGGCATTACGCCACATGCGTTCGACTTCAAAGTCGGTGAGGTAACCCCAGCCGCCGTGTATTTGCAAAGCGTGATCGGCGGCGCGCATGGAGGCACGAGCCGCGAAGAGGAGCGCAGCAGCGGCTTCTTTGCTGACGCGGACACCCTGCTGGGCCAGCCACATACAGCGATGGGCCATGAGCCGGGCGGCTTCCAGGTCGGTGTACATATCGGCAAGCTTGGCCTGAATAAGCTGGAAGTTGGCGATAGGCTGGTTGAACTGCACGCGCTCTTTGGCATATTTCAACGAGGTTTCCAGGGCCGCTTCAATGCCCCCGACCATACTCACGGCAAAGAAAGCCCGTTCAAGGTCAAGGCCGCTCATGACGACTTTGTAGCCCTCGTTGACCTTCCCAAGCACGTTTGCTTCGGGAACAAAAGCGTCCTCAAAGACTAGCTCGCCGGTTGGAGAACCATGCATGCCGAGTTTCGAGAGCTTGCGGGCAACATGAAAGCCAGGCGTCTTCGTTTCAAAGATGAAGGCGGTAATACCGCGACTGCCAGCTTCCGGCCTCGTTTTGGCATAGACGATCAGCAGGTCTGCGATGGGGCCGTTGGTGATAAAGACTTTGGTACCGTTGAGCAGGTAGCCACCCGCTGTTTCGCGGGCGGTCATCTGGATGCCCATCGCGTCGGAACCGGCATTGGGCTCGGTGAGGCCGAGACCGCCGATCATTTCGGCATTAGCGAGGCGCGACAGATAAGTTTGTTTTTGCTGCTCGGTGCCGTTGCGCAGAATATTGTGCGCGCACAAATTTAAATGCGCGCCATATGACATGGAAATACCACTATTGGCGCGGCCAATGGCGCGAGCAACAAGCGCGGCCATGAGAAAATCTCCGCCGCTGCCGCCGTACTCCTCAGGAATGGCAATTCCGGTGTAGCCCTGCTCGGCCAGGCGCTTCCAGATCCAGGGAGGAAAGTCATCGGTGCGTTCGATCTCCTCGTTATGGGGGCGAATTTCTTCCTGGGCAAAATTATACGCGCTTTCATAGGCAAGCCGATGTTCCTCGGGCAGTTCAAAGTCCATGATGGGGCTGTCCTTTCTGATCCGACGCGACAGGTTCCTTTGCCTAAGTGTACGTCCTGGAACAATGGATTACAAGAGCTTGATTGCGGCTTAGCTGGTGACGTGCTGCAAAAGACGCGCAAATTCAGCCATAGAAGGATAGCGCTCCTGCGGAGATTTCGCCAGGGCGCGCAAAATCACATTATCAAGTGCGATGGAAACGGTGGGGTTATAGGCGCTGGGAGCGCGTGGCGGCATGGTCTGGTGCATATGCTTCAAAAGCTGCTCCTGCATTCCCTGGAAAGGAGGTCGCCCGGTGAGCAGTTCATAGGCAATGGCGGCGAGACCATATTGATCAGAGGCAGGCAAAGATTGTTCTTCCCATTGCTCAGGCGCGAGATAACGCAGGGAATCGGGCGTTCGCAAGATCGGCTTGCCATCGAAGGCAAGCGCGAAGTCAGTCAGCAACACACGCAGGTCATCCATATCACTTTTACTCTCCTGGATCAACACGTTGGAGAGCTTAAAGTTTTGATACAGCACATTGCGTTCATGGGCATATTGCAGCGCATCGGCTAGCTGTAAAATAAGTGGAACGACCTCACGTGGAGTAAAGGGACGCGCCATTCCATGCTCGAAGCGCCAACTGGCCAGCGAGCCGGGATACTCAGGCATCGTTTTATAGAAAAATTGATATCCACTGATGTAGGACTTACCGCAATTGAGGATCGAGAGAATATGCGGATGCTTGAAATTCGCCAGCATATCAAGTTCTTGCTGGAAAGGATTGATATCCTCTGTCGCTTGCTTTAGAAAACTATCCGGCAGAAGGTTGCGCTGGAGCGCCTTCAGAGCAATATGTGTTTCGCGCAGGCGGTCATACGTGTGATAGACATCCGTATAGGGGCTACCACCAATAAGGTTACTGATCTGATAACGTCCCAGATTCTGCCCCTCGAGCGATTTCTTTTCAATATCTTTTTTCTCAGGAACCGCTTCCTGTATAGCAATACCCGGCATAGAATCGGATGGAGCCTGGTCAGCAACCGAATGCTGTGTCCTTGCAGATTGATAAGTGGTTGGTGAAACAGATCTTGCGGCCACGTCCGCAGGTGTTGGCGTTAGAGGCTGTAACGAATCGGTTCTGGTTGGCCTTTCAACCATCGGTGCAGGATCATGCGACAGCGAGCCTGTTTTGGGTGCAGGCTGCTCGCTACCCGGAGAAGGCACCAATCTGGTCGGTGGGCGAAGTCCTCTTGAGACAGGCGGCAGCGATTGCGTTATCGAGGGAAGACTGGAATCAGTATGTTGCCTCACCAGGGGCCGAACAGGTGTCGTTGCGGGCAAAGGCGAGAGGGGATCAGGTACAACCCTCATCTGTACCTGAAAGCGAATCAGAGGCGCGTCCCAGCGATACTTTTGTACTACCTGTTGGAGCAATCGATTGAGAAACAGGCGATCAGGGATGTCTTCGCCGCCAAAGGTGATAGCGAGCGGGAGAAAGTTGCCTTGCAAAAACTGGGCAAAGGCTTCCATCGAACTGCTCGACAAAATCGCCTGATAGCCAATATGATGTACAACATCGGCAAGATATCGGGCGCGTTGCACAGACCGATCGATGATGATGATCCTGTGCAAATGCCGTAGAGATAAAATCTGCGAGACCTTTGCCTGCGGGCTGTTTAATATCTGCTCAATAAGGACGCGCAACGAGGCAAAGGCTGCTTCAGGTTGTTCTGTTGAGATCGAAATACTATATGTCTCTACGCTCATTCAATCGCCTTTATCCCAGTTGTTCCACCTGACGGAAACTCTTGTATATTCATACGTTACTATATATCACGGCAGTTTGGCAAGGGGTATGACCCTTTCTTCCCTTTTTTCTATGCAGAATAGGCAAAAATATTTGGCATGCTTCGTTTATTTTAACTCGTAAATTTGAGGCTGCATTTACTGCTCTGAAACGCCTCGCAAATGGCAGCACGTGAACATAAGAAAAGGCTAGAAAAACAGGTGATAGATGGGCATTGAAGATGTATTTAAAACTGCGACCTCATATCTTGCCGCAGGGGTTGAGGCAAGTGCGTCCCTCATTATTGCCATCGCGGCGATTCAAGCAACGATTCGAGCGCTGTTGCTATTTTTCCGGCGCTCGTCGGGGCAACTCAACACGCAGGAGCCACAGACCGAGAATATCCGGCTGCGCCTGGGCCGCTGGCTGGCGCTGGCGCTGGAATTTGAGCTGGCGGCTGATATTTTACGTACCGCCATCGCGCCCACGTGGGCAGAAATTGGACAGCTTGCGGCCATCGCCACCATACGAACAGCACTCAACTACTTCTTGCAACAGGAAATCGACCGGGCAGTGCAGAGACAACATGAAACCCCAGCATCTCTGCCTGCCGAGGAGGCAACAGCGCCAAAGCGGAGCGAGATGGTAGAAAGACGGGCGGGATAAGGCGAAATATGCTACTCATTCCTTGTTGAAGCGTCCGCTCCATTATTCGCATGAAAGATTTTAATGGTCTTCTCATGTTTGTTCAGTATACTCCTGTGAAGTAAGTGAGGGTTCATATTGCTACTCGCCAACATCACATTTTTGGAGTACACTGCATCATGCGGATACTGATTGCCGAGGACGACCCGCGTTTGGGGCCGACGTTAAAAAAGGGGTTAGAGGAGAGCCACTACGCTACCGATCTGGTGACAGATGGAGAGGAAGCGCTTTCAGTTGGATTAGCCGTACCGTATAATTTGATCATTCTGGACATTTTGTTGCCGAAACTGGATGGTTTCGAGGTATGCAAACGGCTGCGCGCCGCGAAGCGCATGACGCCTATTCTGTTTTTAACAGCCTTAGGCGGCGTGGATCATCGCGTTACCGGGCTGGATATTGGCGCGGATGACTACCTGACCAAGCCTTTCGCTTTTCGCGAGTTAGAGGCACGAGTACGGGCATTGCTGCGGCGCGAGGGGCCAACCAAAACCAACGAGTTACGTTTCATGGATATTACGCTGGATACACGCACGCACGAAGTCTACCGGAATGGGCGGCTGATTAACCTGACCGGCAAGGAATACACATTGCTCGAATTGCTGATGCGCTATCCGGGGCAGGTTCTGAGCAGGGGAATGATCTCGGAACACATGTGGAATATCGAGGCCGAACATCTTTCCAACGTCATTGACGTCTACATTCGCTACCTGCGGCGCAAACTCTGTGAGAACGGTGAGCCAGACGTGATACATACCATTCGCGGCTTTGGCTACCAGCTTAAAGAACCAGGAAACGGTCATGCCGAGATACATTAGCGCTTTGCCTACCATCTGGCCGCTCAATATTCGCACGCAGATGATGCTGTGGTACACCCTTGTCTTCACCTTGCTGATGATACTGGCGGGAACGCTCTTTTACCTTCACCTGCAATCCGCCCTGGAAGCCAATGTCGATGCAGAACTACAACAGCATGCCAGGGAGATCGCGGACGGCATCAACGATAACAATGGAACGTTACACGTGATCGACATGCAGGGCATACTGCCAGGATTAGTCGATCCTAACGGGCCAGATTCGGATGATACGCCGGGCGCAAACAATAGGCAAGCAGGCAATGAGACATATCCAGATGTGAACCTGGAACCGCTGGTACGCATTCTGAATAACAAAGGGGAAAGCGTCTATACCTCACCTGCCTTTCAGCACCTGCAAGTACCCGCGATCAGTATCACACAACCCATGCATCACGCTGTGTGGCAAGGAACATTGCTGGCAAAGAACGGGCAGCCGGTGCGGCTCTACAGCGAGCCGTTATTTGATGACGGTCGACTCTATGCAATTATCCAGGTGGGGGAATCGCTGGCAAATCTGGGCAGCACTTTGCGCAGCGTTGCGCTGGAGCTGCTCTTTATTGGACCCCCGGTGTTGTTGCTGGGTTTCCTGGGCAGCTACTGGCTGGCGGGTTTTGCGTTTACACCGATTAAAAAAATGACGAATACAGTCCGGTGCATCGAGGCAGGCGACCTGCACGAGCGAGTGCCGGTTCCAAAAGCAAGAGATGAACTGCAAACGCTGGCCGTGACCTTTAATTCAATGATTGCACAGTTAGAAAAGTCGTTCGCTCGCCAGCGTCGTTTCGTAGCGGACGCGGCGCACGAACTACGCACTCCCGTCGCCGCGATTCGCAGTATGACCGATATTATGCTTGAGCGAGAAACACCTGTTGAACGGGAAGAATACATGACCGTCCTGCGCGATATTAACGCGGAGGCAGAACGGCTCGGGCGTCTGATTAACGACCTGCTGGTACTGGCTCGTTCAGACGAAAATGAGGTTGCATTCGAACACGAGCCGGTGCGGCTCGATCAGCTAGCGCGGGACGTGATAACTACAATGGAGATACTGGCTACAGAAAAAGGTATCCAGCTAAAGGTACAGGCCGACGAACCGGCCACCGTTATGGGCGACGAGGTACGCCTGATCCAGGTGATTATGAACCTGATGGATAACGCCATCAATTACACAAATGATGGCGGAACAATACGGGTCACGGTGAAAGCTGAGGAGGAGAACGCCCGGCTGATGGTCAGTGATACAGGCACAGGTATCGCTCCTGAACACCTGCCACACATCTTTGAACGTTTCTACCGGGTTGATCCGGCACGTTCCCGGGCAGCAGGAGGCACTGGTCTGGGCCTGGCCATTGTGGACTGGATTGTACGCGCCCATCAGGGTAGCATCGCTGTTGAAAGCCAGGTGGGAAAAGGGACCACTTTTACTGTGATATTGCCACTTGCAAAAAGCGGTATAGAAATATTGAAAAAATCTTGAGTTAGTCTTCATCAATTTCTCATGCTAAAGTCCTATAATGAGGGACGCGCGGGCAGTAGCTATTTGCATGAGTCTTTGTTAAAGTTAGTTACTGCCTGCACCTCTCTATTCTCAGAAATACAAGGAAAACTTCTATGTCAACCAGACAAACACGAAATAGGGAAGCAGGCGGGCCAGACCAACCTGTCATCCAATCGACCACGTTTTCCACTGAGGCGACGCCCTGGTGGAAGCGGTGGAACCTGGCTTACTACTTCATGTTGCCGCTGCGCCTGTTCCTGGGCGTTACTTTTATCTATGCTGGTCTACAAAAGTTAACCGACCCCCAGTACTTTAATCCCAAGGCGGTAGGATATATTGGCAAGCAAATCATTGGCTTTGCGCATGGTTCTCCGCTACAAAATGTGTTGATTCGTGTGGCCGTACCACATGCGATGCTCTTTGGCGCGCTGGTCGCCTATGGTGAACTGGCAATCGGGTTGGGTGCGCTGCTGGGTATATTACTGAGACCGGCAGCGTTTTTCGGTCTCTTGCTCAGCCTGATCTTTTTTCTCACGGCAAGCTGGCATGTCTTCCCCTACTTTTATGGGGCCGATATCGTGTTTGTTTTCGCCTGGATCACACTGCTGTTGGCCGGGCCGCTCCGCAGTGGATATCCTACCGTAGACGGCTGGCTAATACCACACCTGCTGAGCCGCTTTTCACTCGAGACCAGAAAAGCTCCTGGAGCGTTTACTTCTGTCATTCTTGGAGTAGGAAATACCTCGGCACAAGATATTGCTGGCACAATTGAGCAAAGCCCGCTTCCAGCTCAGGAAAAGAATACTTTCCGTCAAGGCCAGGCAGGCAGGCAGCAAATGGGGAGCTACTACAGACAGCGACAGACTGCCTTCCAACGTTCGCAGGAAAACCGGCGGAATTTCTTGTTGGGACTGGTGACAGGCGGCGTGAGCATGCTGGGTATCGCGCTGGCAAGCCGGGTACTGCACGTCTTCGGCGGTGACGACACAGCAGCACCGGTCAGCCCAGGAACAGGCGAAACAGGGACCGCTACCACGCCAGGAACCACAGCTACTACAGGCGGCACTTCGGGATCGGGTTCAGGTAACGTTATCGCGCAGGCAAATCAGGTCGCTACTAACAGCGCCGTTACATTCACTATTCCATCTAATGGAGATCCGGGCATCCTGGTACACCTGGACAATGGCAAATTCGTCTGTTACGATGCGACTTGCACACACGCGGGTTGTCCGGTAGATTATGATCCAGGAAGTCATAACCTGGTCTGCCCCTGTCATGGCGCGGTATTCGATCCGGCCAATAACGCGGCAGTTGTACAAGGGCCAGCGCCTACACCTTTGACAAGCGTGCCAATTAAAGTTGATTCGAATACAGGTGCAATTTCGCTACAATAAAGTCAACCATTAAATAGTTGAGACAAAATATGGTATACTTGAGCCAGGATAGGTAAGGAGCCATCCCCTGTGGCCTCATAGCGAGAGGCGGCAAACTATGCTTAACCTGGCTTCAGTTCTGGCCGTCAATGGCGCGAAATTTTCGCGTAGTTTTGTGCGGCCTCTTTATGATTCCTACTGTTTCTCCAATATTCCGCGCACCATCGAATTTCTGCTGACGGGTACGGGACAAAGTGGGCTGCCACTCGATGTTTTAGGACAATTACCCACACACTACGAGAAGGTAATTGTCATGTTTGTGGATGCCTTTGGCTGGACGTTTTTCAAGCGATACGCAGACCGCTACCCCTTTCTGCGAGCATTTCAGCAAGAGGGAGTGGTTTCAAAACTGACCTCGCAATTTCCCTCGACGACGGCAGCGCATGTGACCTGTATTCACACAGGTTTAGAGGTGGGACAGAGTGGCGTATACGAGTGGAACTATTATGAGCCGCTTATAGACGAGATGATTACCCCGCTCATGTTCTCCTACGCGGGCGATAAAATACGCGATACGCTCCAGCAGGCAGGGATTGTGGCGGAGAAGATTCTTCCCCGGCAGTCATTCTATCAGATATTGAAGGCGCAGGGCATTCCCTGCCACATTTTTCAGAGCGCGGTCTTCACGCCCTCGACGTACTCGACGGTGCTGTATCAGGATGTCCCCGTGCATCCATACAAATCTGTAAGCGAGGCGCTAACCGAATTGGCGAGTCTGGTGCTGCATGAGGCGTCATCGCCCGGCTACTACCTGCTCTACGTTAATGAAATCGACGCGATGGGGCATCTGAATGGGCCGGGATCAGCACAATTCGAGCAGGCGGTTCATCACTTTTTCTCGGCGGCAGAGCAACATTTTTTGCGCCCAACGCGCCGGGGCACAGGCAAGACATTATTGCTGCTCACGGCGGATCACGGTCAAATACCGGTTGATCCCCACACCACATTTTATCTGAACAGGCACGCGCCGGGGATCGAGCGATACCTGCAAACCAATCGCAAGGGCAATCTCCTTGTTCCGGCTGGCTCCGCTCGCGATATGTTCCTGCATGTAAAACCGAACCTGATAGACGATGCGCTGGCATATCTGCGCAAACTCCTGGCGGGAAATGCCGAGGTCTATACGACGCGAGAACTGGCAGAGCAGGGGTTCTTTGGGAAAGCCCCGCTCGCGCCAGTTTTCTGGTCGCGTGTCGGAAACATAGTCATTCTACCGTATGCCCGTGAAACTGTATGGTGGTATGAACCAGGAAAGTTTGCCATGAACTTTACCGGCCATCACGGGGGGTTGTTGCCTGAAGAGATGGAGATTCCGCTCTTGCTGTTAGCGCTTTAAAGCCTTCTTATGAAGAACTTCGACAAAATACGGAGATATATTCGCGTCATGTCATCCTGAGCGCAGCGAAGGCTCTGTGTGCCGGGCGAATCGCGTGCCAGACCCGCAGAGCCTTCGCTGCGCTCAGGATGGATAGACCATTTTTATTTAGCAAAATTCGTTATGAGAAGACCGGACATACAGGATACCAATGATCGCCCCACCGATGCAGGCTATCCAGACGCCCAGTATGGTTGGAAGCAGCGCCTCGGGAGCAAGCGCAACAGCCGTGCGCCACGCAAGCGTGAGACCATCACCAGACTGGCACCAGGGCGGACAATGCCACAGATTGACCAGCGAGACCAGCACCACCCAGGTGTAGGAGAGCAGGACAGAGAGCAGCCCATCGGTTAAGCCGAAAAAAGCGCCCCAGAACAGCCCCCAGGGCAGCGTATGCGCTATCACGCGCCGGAAAGCCAGGGCAAGCAATGGACCGACCAGCAAAGCAGGCCAGACAGCTAGCAGAGTATTCGCCGCCGCCGTCGTGCCATTCATAATCCAGGAGGTAGCCGAGAGCGCCAGGCAACCAAGCGCATTCAGCAGAGCAGCGGAGAAAAGCCAGCGGCCGGGCTGCATAATGGTTTTCAATGCGCTGGTCGATCCCTTAAACTGCCCTTTGAGTGACATAACAGGCTGCTCAATCGCGGGTTGGTTTTCTCTTCTATTACGTGGCTGCTCCGTCACAGGTTCGGATGGCGCTGTTACTGGTACGACCTGAGGCGTTACGGATTGAAGCAGAACAGGCCCATAAGGGTATGCAACCGGGCTCTCGCATCCTTTTATTGATGGAGAAGCCAGAACCTCGCGCTGTACTTGAGGAAGCGGCGGCAGTTGCTGCGTTTCATCTTGCGCGGCGAGGATCAGGTCAGAGGCAAAGGTTTGAGCAGTAGGATAGCGCTTATGTGGATCCTTCTCCAAAGCGCGAGTTAAAACGACCTCGACGACCTGCGGAATGTCAGGACGCAATGAACGAAGCGGGCGCGGCGGAACATGACAGTGCAGATGCGTCCAATTGCGCGGGCGACCGTCACTTTTTGCCCAGGGAAACTCGCCTGTCAGCAGGTAGAAACAGGTCACGGCCAGTGCGTACTGGTCGGAGTAGCGACCGGGATGAAATTGCCAGACCTCGGGAGCCATGTAGGCAGGCGAACCAGCCCAGGGCGAGCTTAAGTGTGAAGCATCTACATCGATGAGGGTGGCAACGCTAAAATCCGCGAGCAGGACGTGCGAACCCATTTGCAGGATATTGGCGGGTTTGACATCGCGGTGAAGCACACCACGCGAATGAGCATAATCGAGTGCCTCCGCCACCTCACGTATAAACGGCACAACGCGGCTTAACGTCCACGGCTGCCTGCCTTCACGCCCAAATGCGTCCTCGAGCGAACCCTGACTGGCATACGGCAGCACGAGGTAGGGCATGCAGACAGCAGACTGCCCCTGCCTGTCTTCCAGACATCCATAGGAGAAGATCGGCAAAATGTAGGGATGCGACAGGGAAGCAAGCAATGTTGCTTCACGCTGAAAGCTACTTATCGAGCGTTTGCTATGCCCGCAAGACAGCACCTTAACCACCACTTTACGTCTCTGGAGCGATTGCTGCTCCGCGAGATACACGTCTCCGCAGGTGCCACTACCGATATGGGAAAGAATACGATAGTCCGCGATGAGCGCGCCTTCGACCAGGCTGCTGCACTGATTACACCAGATGGTTCCGGGCGTATTATTTACATGTTGTTTGATACAACAGGTAGCCATTGTTTTGCTCCTGAAAACAGACCAGGACAGCGGAAATTTCTGCCTACTAGACGCGATATATAGCGGTTTTTGGTGGAACATCTTGCCTCATTTTCACCCGTCTAGAGTCTCATCCAAAACGAACCTCAAGACGCATTACAAAATCCTGCTCCTGGTTTACGCTTGAGGCATGAGAAAACCACACACCAGCAAAAAGGAGCAGAATTTCTATGGATACCCTCACCTCTTCCTCAAGCGAACAGGCGCAAAAGACGGAGCAGGCTCTTGTAATGGACGTACAGGATATCACGAAAAGCCTGCCGCTGGGCCGGGAGCGCATCGATATCCTCAAAGGGATCAGCTTTGAGATTCACAGCGGCGAATTTGTAGCCATTGTCGGCCCGTCCGGTTCGGGCAAAAGCACCCTGCTGGGCATCATCGCAGGCCTGGACAATCCTACGACAGGGAAAGTGTTCATTGATGGTATCGATATCACGAAGATGTCGGAGGGGAAACTGGCGGCGGTACGCAATACCAAGATCGGCATGGTATTCCAGGCCTTTAACCTGATCCCGACGCTCACGGCGCAGGAAAATGTGGAGGTGCCGCTCTATGTGGGCAAGCATCCCGGTTCGCCCTCGGTGCGCGCAAAAGAGCTACTCGAGCTGGTTGGCCTCTCGCACAGGCTAGATCATCGTCCAACCCAGTTATCAGGTGGCGAGCAGCAGCGCGTGGCGATAGCGCGGGCGCTGGCAACCAACCCAGCCCTGGTGATTATGGACGAGCCGACCGGCAACCTGGATGCGCGCAACGGCGAAAATGTCCTCAAGCTAATCGCAGAGCTGCGCGACCAGACCGGCAAAACCTTTATCATCGCCACGCACGATCCCGTGGTTGCTTCGCATGCCGACCGCGCCATTCGCATCGTCGATGGCAAAATTGCGCAGATTGATCTATCGCAGGGCGTCATCACTCAATAGTCCAACTCACTTTTCCAGGAGGTAACGATCATGAAGCTCTCAATGTACTTTCATTATACCGTCCGTTCTCTTCTGCGCGGCGGGCAGCGCACCATCCTGGCGATCTTCTGTGTAGCAGTTGGCGTGATGGCTATCGTCTCGCTGCAACTGGCTGGATACATGCTGCAACACTCGCTGACCGCAAATGTACGCGAGGCAAACGGCGGGGATATCGCGGTGACATCACAAAGCATCCCATTAAAACAAAGCGACCTGGCATTCTTCGATCAACTCAAACACAATGGCACGATTAGCGATGACACAGCCATCATCGTGGCGAATGGCTCCCTGCGGGCAGGGGCTTCCATGCTCCAATCATTCAGTGTTGAGGCGGTGAATCCGCAGCACTTTCCGCTCGTCTCGCCACCTTCCTTTATTAATCCAGGCAACGGGAGTATATCAACTCTGCTCTCCAATAACCAGGTTATCGTCACCCAGGATTTTCTTCAGGCCTATAACAAGCAATTGGGAGATAGCTTTAATGTCTATATGAAAAACAGTACGGGCTTCAGCTTTACACTGCGCGTCACCATAGCGGGAGTGATTGCTAATTCGGGCATGTTTGCCCAATCCGGCAATCTCCTGCTGCTTTCCACCAGCGATTACCTGGCTTCCGACGGCGCTTCTTTCTACAGCACAGTATATATAACGACGGTCGATCAGGCGCATACGGACCGGGCGGTCAAGGCGATTTCTGCTCATTTCCCTCTGGCGACCACTCAGACGGTAGCAGATGTGCTGAAAACCGAACAGTCTACGACCGACAGCATCAATAAGTTTCTGGAAATCGCGGGCCTGCTGGCGCTGCTTATCGGCGGTGTTGGCATAGTGAATACCATGCAGGTGCTGCTCTCCCGGCGCAAGACTGAAATCGCCATGCTGAAAACGGCGGGCTACCATCGCGGCGACCTCTACCTGCTCTTTGGACTGGAAGCCGGTCTGCTGGGACTGATTGGCGGTATCGTGGGTGCGGCTGCGGCTACTGGCGTCAGCTATATCGTGCGCGAACTGATGCAAAACCTGGGTGTCAATGTGCAGTTCCTGCTGAACCCGCTCATCATCCTGGGCGGAATCGCCATCGGCTTCGTGACCGCGCTGATCTTCGGTCTGCTACCCATCGTCCAGGCCGCCAATACACGGCCCTTGAATGTAATACGCGAACTGCCAGAACACCGGAAAGTAAGCAGCATTGGCCTGACGATAGCGCTGCTGCTCATCCTTTCGCTGCTGTTCTGCACCCTGGCAATTGTGATCCTTAACAACGATGTGGCACTCGGCATCGAAGCGGTCTACGGAACGTTCGCCTTCCTGCTCCTGTTGAGCGCATTTTTCGGGCTGGTGGTACTGGTAATCAGCAAGTTGCCCATACCGGAACGCCTGGGAGTGAAGCATATCGCTGTGCTGCTGGTGGGCGTTGGTGTCTCGGCCCTGCTTTACCAGGCGCTGCCGGTGTTCAGCATCCTGCTGCTGGCCGCCCTGCTCCTGTATATAGTCGTTGCCCTGCTGCCGCTGCCCTGGAAGGTCAGCACGAAGATGGCGCTGCGCAACATCGGACGGAAGCGTGCCCGCACAACCACCACCATTCTGGCGTTGTTCATCGGCATCTTTACCATCGGCCTGATCGTCTCGCTGGGACAGGACCTGCAAGATCAGATCAGTACGGCTTTCGCGCAGAAATTGCCCTATAACGTGATCGTCACCACGTCGCAAAGCGATACCGCCACCTTACAGCAACAGCTTGACAGCATTCCAGGCCTCTCAAAGACGCGGCAGGATATCTTCACGCCGGTTATTCCGGTTGCCATCAACGGCCTACCGTTGGCACAGGCGCTCCCGCTCGGAAGCGATCGCCAGGCCGCGCTGACTCAGTTGAACTCGATGGAGGGGTATAATCTTTCCCAAAGCGCGCCTTCTCTGACGATGGTACAGGGGCGCGACCTGAACGCGAGCGATGCAGGCAGCAACAATATTGTCATCAGCGAACTGCTGTCGAAGACCGGGCCGTTCCATATGCACCTGCAACCCGGCGATACCATCAGCTTCGCCAGTATGGATAGCAAGATGATACGCACGCTCACTGTAGTTGGCATCTACTCTACCGGCTCCAGCTTTACGCATCTCGGCGGCGTGCAGGCTGGCGTAGAGACGGTGAAGGCACTTAGCACAGCTCAAACCGGCCTGATAACGGCGACCTATATGAAAATCGACCCGGCGCAGGTCAGTAAGGCGCTGGACAAAATCGGCAACATCGTACCAGACGCAACAGTACAAAATCTGGCGGATATCGGCAGTTACTTCGCGCAGCAACTGAACAGTATGCTGGATATGCTGGTTGCACTAGCCTCGCTCTCGGTGATTGCTGCGTTGATTATCATCGCGAACGCGGTAGCGCTGGCGATGCTCGAACGCAGGCGTGAAATGGGTATCCTCAAATCGGTCGGTTATACGAGTGGCACCATTCTGAGTGAGGTAATGATTGAAAACGGCATCGTAGGCGCGGCAGGCGCAGTGCTGGCAACACTGCTGGCGACAGGCGCGGTTGCCCTGCTCGGCAAAACGCTGTTCAACCTGACACTCGGCGTCTCGCCCTTGATCGTGCTGGTGCTGGTCGGCGGTTCGGCAGCGCTGGCAATACTGACCTCGGCACTCGTCGCCAGTGGAACGGTGCGCGTGCGCCCATTGGAGGTGCTGCGGTACGAGTAGGTTCATCTTTGAATTCGATCGGAAGCCACCCGCAAGGGGATGGCTCTACAATGGCGTTCGGCTTGTAGAGCCATCCCCTTGCGGGTGGCTTCCGATCCCCCTCCAGTTACAAACCATTGACGCACACTGCTATACTGAGGTCAGGGTTGACCGTTTGCGACAGGGGAAGAATATGAAACACATTTCACGTCCCTTCCGGCAGTTACGAGGAAAACTGACGCTTACCTACACCCTGACCTCAGTCGTGGCTTTTCTCCTGGTGGAACTCCTACTGATCGGCGGCGCAATTCTTATCGCTTTCATCAACATTCAGGGCATTGTGCTTTATAGCATCCGGCAGGAAGCTCCACAGGCCTTGAGATATTTTCCCGGCGGCAGACCAGACCGCGTATCGCTATCGGTCTGGCTGCAGGTGGCCGAGACAAGCATTGCCGGACAGGAGCCGTTTCATTTTCACCCGGTCTTTCTCACCGTCGTCGATACGCAGGGGCGAGTGATCGCTTCCATCGGCACGCAGCCATTTTCACCTGATAGCCAGCTTCAGACGCAACTTCCGGCCCACGAAGCCGCTAGCTTAACGCATGTGCTGCGTGACAACAAAGGAACAACCAGTACGGTAGAGCAGGAGGGCAATGATAGCATCGTAGCAATAGCACCGATTGTCGGACAGCATACGCTAGGAGCGCTTATTATCAAGGTTGATCGGCCACAAAAACTGCAATTACTGTTAGGCTTTTTCCAGTTCTTCCTGTTCACGGGCATCGTCATTACGATCATCGCGGTCATAGTAGGAGTGGTGTTCGGCATGCTGGCCGGGCGAGGTATTATTCACCGCTTGAAACGATTGGCGGCTATTACCGCTAGATGGGGGGCGGGAGATTTTTCTGTGATGGCGCAAGACAACTCGGATGATGAGTTAGGACAGCTCTCGCGGCAATTGAATGCAATGGCCGAACAGCTACAACACCTGCTCGCTACGCGGCAAAAGCTGGCGACCCTGGAGGAACGCAATCGGCTGGCCCGCGACCTGCATGACAGCGTCAAGCAGCAAATATTCGCTATCTCCATGCAAATAGGGGCCACGCGCGTTTTGCTGAAGCGAGACGCGGAGGCTGCCGATGCGCGGCTGGGAGAGGCGCAAAAGCTTGTCCAGCAGGCGCAACAGGAATTGACCTCGCTGATTCGCGAACTGCGCCCGGTCGCGCTCGAAGGCAAGGGACTGACTGCGGCGCTGCGCGAACTGATAACGGGGTGGACGCAGCAAACGGGCATCGTTGCCAACCTGCGTATAGAAGGCGCGCAAACGTTGCCATTGACAGTAGAGGAGGCGCTATATCGCGTCGCGCAGGAGGGGTTATCCAATATTGCCCGTCACAGCAAGGCCACACTTGTACAGGTAGTTCTGACCTTGAACGACGAGACGGTGGCGCTCTCGGTAGTGGATAATGGGCAGGGCTTCGATACCACCCGCAATGGACATGCAGGAGTTGGACTGACTTCGATGCAGGAACGCATGAAAGCATTGGGAGGAAACGTGCAGGTCGAGAGTACTCCGGGAAAAGGCACGCGCATCTCCGCCACCTGCCCGGTACTCGGCATTCCCGCTCGCGATCCATCAATAGAAGCAATAGAAAGCACAGAACAGGTATGAGTGAGACCATTTCGGTATTACTTGCTGACGACCACGCGCTGGTCAGACAGGGCATACGCACCTTTTTAGAACTGCAACCGGACCTGACGGTGATAGGGGAAGCGGATTCGGGCGAGGCGGCTGTGCGCATGGCTAAAGAACTCGCGCCGGATGTGGTGTTAATGGACCTTGTGATGCCAGGGATTGGCGGAGTCGAGGCAACACGGCAGGTGAAGCAGGTCAGCCCGCACTCGCAGATCATCGTGCTAACCTCGTATCATGAAGACGAATATATTTTTCCCGCGCTGCGCGCAGGGGCGCTCTCCTACGTCCTGAAGGATGTCGGGCCGGATGAACTCGCCGATATTGTGCGCAGGGCGGCCAGGGGCGAGTCGGTGCTGCACCCGCGTGTCGCCTCGCGCGTGGTACAGGAGCTTCGAGGAGCGCGACGAGACACGCCCAACCTCTTCACAGACCTCAGCGACCGTGAACTGGAAGTACTGCGCCTGATCGCAGATGGGCTTTCCAACGCCGAGATCGCGCAGAAGCTGGTCATCAGCGAAAAGACGGTCAAGGGGCACGTCAGCAACATCCTGAGCAAGTTGCACATGCTGGATCGCACGCAGGCGGCGGTATACGCATGGCAACAGGGGTTGGTGACAAGGCACGACCCGTGAATCGAAACCCTGGAAGCCACCCGCAGGGGGATGGCTCTACCATATGCAACGGCATGTAGAGCCATCCCCCTGCGGGTGGCTTCCAGAGTCTTTTATACAGGTAGCTTCCTGTCCCCTATAATAACTTCAAAAATTGACATGCATCCAGAAAAGCGGCCTGGATATGTAGATGATATCCAGGCCCTTGTACTCATTGGAAAAGCGGCGGCTACTCGTAGCGCAGCACTTCCAATGGGCGCACACGTACCGAGCCGTAGGCAACAAGCGCGGCAGTCAACATAGCAAGCAGCGCCGCCCCCAGGATAAGCGCGAGAACGACCCAGGGATTGACGCCGAAGCTGGCGTGGAAGACATACTTCCCTAACAAGTTAGTTGCCAAAGCGACGAGCAGCATAGCCAATGTTGCGCCAACGCCGCCGATGACACCGTTTTCGATCAATACCTCGCTCAGCACTGTGCGGCTGGTATAGCCGACGGATTTGAGAATGCCCATTTCACGCCTGCGTTCGAGCATTGCCAGGGCTACCGCGTTCGCGATGATGATGACGCCAGCCAGCAGCGAGAGACCGGCAATGGTGACAAGTGTGAGCAGCATGTAGTTAAGGTACTGGTCGATGTAGTCGCCGATATTAGCAAGATTGTAGACGAACGCGCCAGGAGCAATGCTGCTGATTTTATTCAACGCCTTGCCCGTCTGCGCGCTATCGATCTTCATATAAAAGATGTGCTGCTCCTGACCGGGAGGAGTCAGACTCTGTACGGTGTTCGTTACGCCTAAAATCGGCTCGAATGATCCGCTAAAGCCAGTAGTGCGATACACACCTACCACATTCACGGTGGTGTTGAGCTTACCATCGACGCTCGCCAGGGTGATGGTGCTGCCAACCCCGATCTTGCCCTTAAGCGGCTCCAGGTGAACAAGCTCCCAGGAAATCAACACATCGTTGGTTCCGGCATCACTGGCGTTAAGGTTGCGGCCCTCGGTAATCGAAAGATTCGAGGTATCGGGGACCTGGTTGTGGGCAACATCATAGCCTTCCATACCGCTCAAGAAAGTCAAGACGCCCTGGCGACCGAGGCTGCTAAACGAAAAACCTGGAGGAACATTCTTCAGGATATCCTCAATGGGCTGGCCGTTGATGGCTGCAGGAACAGTCCTGGCAGTAACCGTCTGGTTATGCTTGCTGAGGCCGGGAATGGATGCCTCGTTCGCCTGCAAAGCCTGGGCATCCTGCTTCGAGGCGATAGTGATGATATTGTAGTTGAGGCTATTCGCCAGCGTGTTATTGATGTCATCGCGCAGGTTTTGTCCCAACACGAGGATTAAACCAATGGTGAAGATGCCGACGAACAGCGCAAGCAGGGTGGTGGTTGTGCGCGCTCGAGTCCGGCCAAGATTGCGCAGGGCGATGCGCGTATTCGCTTTCCAGGGGCGCGGCAGCACGACAATCACAAAGCCCATCAGTGTTACCGCCAGCAACAGGAAACCAAAGGTTGGCAGGACAAGCGCCAGCAAGATCGAGACGACTATTCCGGCAAAGAGCAGCGACAGGTACTTGAAGTTGAAGCGCTCGGGTACCGGCAGCACGCTCACCAGGAAAACCACCAGCGTGAAAAAGAGACTGAGCAGGAGCAGGAAGATGAAAGCTCCGTATACCGCGCCGATCCCCAGGAAGACATCGTTCAGGATGACGACGGAGAGGATACAGAACAGCACAGAGAGCAAGACCAGCAGGCCAATGGTCAGGAAAACGCTCCCCGTCCTGTTGGCGGGCAGCTCACGAATCACATTCAAGGGACGAATATTGGCGGCCTGTACGATAGGCATGATGCCAAAAATTAAGGCCGTCACCAGACCGATCAGTACACCGCCCGCAATCGTCAACGGATCAAGCAGGAAAGGAATGCGAATAGCAAATGCCTGCTGCACAAGGTTGCGCACTAGAAAGCTCACTCCCGTTGCCGCAAGCGCGCCGATTACGCCGCCTACCAGACCTAACAGGCCCGCTTCCAGTCCAAAGAGCAGGTAGAGATCAAAGCGCCGGTAGCCGGTTGTCTTGAGCATGGCGATTTCGATACGACGGCGCGAGAGCAGCACCTGCATGGTGTTGACAATACCGACACCACCAATGAGCAGGGCGAGCAGACCGGCGATTTCAAGGAATTTTTTCAGGTTATCAACCAGAGCCTGTTGTGATTTAAGGGCATCCTGCACCGTCTGCGTGGTGGCAAGCGGAAATTTTCCGTTGATATCGCGCACTGCCTGATCGGTATGCGCCTGGTCGGCAGTGGTGATATTGAGCGTATCGTAGAGTACAGGCGCTCCAGGAGTCGTAGAGTTGTAGTACGACTGCGAGATGAGCATAATGCCGTTGAACTGCGAAAGCGCACCTGAGTCGCTGACAATACCCGCGACGATGACATGCAGGAGATGTTCTGAGCCTCGCGTACCGGCATGCACATCGAAGCTATCGCCCACCTTTTTATTGAACTGGTCGGCGAAGGTGGTATCGACGATGACCTTGTTACCATTCAGCAGGCTTGAAATGCTGCCATTTGAGGGCGTCACAAAGGTTGGCGGCGTCACCACCGGAAAGGTCGCGGGGTCGACTACCGCGATATCGAAGCTATCATTGATGGTGGCCGCGTTCTTAAGCGAACCGGTGGCGCTGGCCGCAGCAGTATAGTTAGTGATGGTGCCGTTGCGCTTGAGCTGGTCAAAGTAGCTGAGATCGGCGGGAGTAAACGGCCTGGTACGCGAAAAAACGGCGATGTCGCCGCCATTGGCGTCCCGCACGTTGCCGGTCAGAGCATTGTTAATCATCAGGCCAACCAGTTGCAGGGCAACGATAGCCATGACACCAACCGCTACACAAAAGACAGCCAGGATAGTACGCTGGCCCCCACGCAACAAGGAGCGCGTTGTATAGTTGAAGTACATCGAGGCTTTCATTGCGTGATTCTCCCGCCAGTGGCATCAATCGACGCAATCTTGCCATCCACAATGCGAATCGCGCGATCAGCGTGTGAAGCGACAACGGGATCATGGGTCGCAATGATGAAGGTTTTGCCCGTCTGGTCGCGCAGATAGGAAACGAGCTTGAGAACATTTTCGCCGTTGCGCGCATCCAGGTTGCCAGTCGGCTCGTCCATAATCACAAACGCCGGGTCAGTCGCCAGCGCCCGCGCTATCGCTACACGCTGCTGCTCGCCTCCCGAAAGCTGTGTCGGACGGTGGTTCAAGCGGTGTGAGAGGCCCACCAGTTCGAGCAGTTCTTTGGCTCGCGCCGAGGGCGAACCAGGGTGCTTGCCCACGTAGAGCGGCACTTCTACGTTTTCTTGCGCCGTAAGCGTCGGGATCAGGTTAAAGGCCTGGAACACCATGCCAATTTTGGTATTGCGCACCGCCGCCAACTTCCCCTCCGACATCTTCGTAATGTCTACGCCATCGATCAGCACCTGGCCGGTCGTAGGATTGTCCAGTCCGGCAATGATGCCGAGCAAGGTACTCTTGCCCGAGCCAGACGGGCCGACAATGGCTACAAACTCGCCACCATGAATCTCAAAGCTGATCCCTTTGAGGATATCGATACGCTCCCGGCCCAGCGGCAGGCTTTTCGTAATATTGCGCACATCCATCACCACACGGCCATTGGCCTGGGGTTCGGAAGTAGCTTCTTGTGTTGTTTCACTACTAACTTCAGTAGTTTCTAGATTTTTCTCGCGTACCTTTTCTTCCATTCCTTCTCTATCTCCTTATTGAAGAGTCTGTGTTAGTGAAAAAAGCACAACCTATCCGTGAAACATTACGCATTATATAGACGTTGGTTACAGTCAAATGTAGCAATATTTTTCAACATTTCAACACCTTTTGAAATATTAAGGCAACAGGTGAGTTTTGTCAACATATTCGCCGCCCATTTTCTCTCTGTTCAAGAAAAAGACGCCCAGCAAAACATCGAGGGCATATGATCGCGGCAGGAAGGTTTATTTTCTAGATGGTACCAGTACCACGCAAGCGGAACAACCATCACATTTTGAGCATTCCTTATTCTAAGCATAGCATATTCAACGAAAGGAGCGCGAGGAAATACAAGAAATGGGATATGCAAGAAGAGGCAACTATGCTATACTGCATAAGAATTTCAGGGGATAGGCCTGTTTCAGAAGCAAGCTATTGTCATTCAATAGATAAAGCGAGGGTATATTAAGCGTATGCGTCGAGGAACATTATCACTCCTCCTTTTTATTTTACTACTGGCGGCTGGGGCAGTCTATGCCGACCTGCCGAACACGCCGGGCATCCACATTTTTGGTATCAATGACTCACTGCAAATACATCTGGGTCTCGACCTCCAGGGTGGGGTGCGCGTATTGCTTACGCCAGCAGGAAACTACGATCAACAAACATTAAACGACGAAATGCCAGCCGTGCGCGATACTATCGAGACGCGCGTGAGCGGCGGACTGGGTGTAAACGAAGCAAACGTGCGTATACAGACCAGCAACGGTCAGCCTGCTATCCTGGTTGAGTTGCCTGGCTTCAGTGGCAACCAGACAGAGGCCATTCATACGCTGCTGCAAACCGGCAAACTGGAATTCTGGAATACCGGTTCACAAGCGGTAACGCTGAACTCCCAATTTGACCCGAGACAGTTTACACAATACAATCCGGGAAATAAGCCCTGGTTTACCGGTGCCGATCTCGACCCGAGCCAGATTTACGTCGGCCAGGATCAGGCAGGTCGCCCTGAGATCAACTTCGAAATGAAGGGGGCGGCCATAGGACGATTCGCTGATTTCACGTCCAAGAACGTCGGAAATTATATGACCATCACACTTGATGGAATCGTCATTCAATCGGCGGTCATTAACAGCGCCATCAATGGCCCTGGTGTCATCCAGGGACAATTCACAACCGATCAGGCGCAGCAAATTGTGACGGTGCTGAAATATGGTTCGCTGCCGATTGCGCTCAAAATCGCCAGCACAGAGACGATTGGCGCGACACTCGGACAGGACTCGATTCAGAAAAGCTTAATTGCGGCAATAATTGGCCTGGGCATCGTGATGGCGTTTATGCTCCTGTATTATCGCCTGCCCGGTCTGCTCGCAGATATCGCGCTACTCCTGTACACCGCGATGACCTTCGCGATCTTCAAGCTGATAGGTGTTGTCCTTTCGCTGGCAGGTATCGCGGGTTTCGTTCTTTCGATTGGTATGGCCGTTGACGCCAATGTCCTCATATTCGAACGAGTGAAAGAAGAGTTACGAGCAGGGAGATTGCTCAACTCGGCGATTGACATTGGTTGGAAACGCGCCTGGCCCTCTATACGCGACTCGAACATTTCGACGCTGATTACCTGTGCGGTGCTGTACGCTTTCGGCACCAACTTTGGCGCGAGCATCATTGTCGGCTTTGCCACCACGCTTTTCCTCGGCGTTTTGATCAGTATGTTCACTGCCGTCGTTGTCACCCGCACCTTCCTGAACCTGCTGGTACCGACAGGTGTAGTCAGTCATCCCGCACTGTTTGGGCTTCCTCCTGGCTCGATTGCCACGGCATCCCTGGCGCGGCGAAACAGCAATTTAAGTTAGGAAGTAGAGGAGCATGCCGTGTTTAATCTTGTAGGAAAACGTTACCTGTTCCTGATTATCTCGCTCATCGTCATCATACCAGGAACACTTTCCTTGATTTTCAAGGGGTTGAACGTTGGCATTGACTTTGCCAGCGGCACCAATCTGGAATTTCGCCCACAGCATCAGTTTGCCACGATTACGGATGTACGAAACGCGCTTAAATCGTTCAATTTCTCTTCGGAGCAAATTGTGCTGGGCAATAACGTTGCCGTCGCAGGCAATCAAACCATCTGGGTGCGTCTGAATCGACGCATTGATACCAATGTACAAAACGAGATCAAATCACGCATACAGAAGTTGGGGCAGGCCAATCCGAAAAGCACATTCACAGCGAATGTCATCTTCGATGATTTGACCCTCAATCCTGTTAAAGGCCAGGCACAGCCTACTGTTACTGTTGCCACTATCGCCATCCAATCAGGCACGCCGCCAACAACCGATGCGGTCAATAAAGCGTTGCAAGGTTTGCCGGATACTTCAGATCCGAGTAAAGGCCCACCCACGTCTGCACCAACGCCCACGGCCAGCCCGACCCCAACTGGTACAGCGAAGGCTACTCCGACCCCAAAGCCTTCGCCAACGGCAACCAGTACGCCAACCGGTAAATCGACGCCGGTCATCTCGGTCTCGCCAACACCGACATCAGCTGCCTCTAACCCATCCAACAATCCGGTCAGCGTGGTCGCCGTCTACCAGGGAAAAACCACGCAAACGGTTACGCTGCTGACGCTCTCGGTTATTGATACCACTACACTTGACAAGCTGAAAAGCGCATTGGCGAACCAGGGCAACTACATCTACGTGCTGGACAACGCGACAGTATCCGGCGCGGTGGCTGCGGAAACCACCCGCAATGCTGTCCTGGCAGTGATCGCTGCCTCGGTCTTCATCCTGCTCTACATCTGGTTCGCCTTCCGCAAGATACCCAGGCCCTGGCGTTATGGAGCCTGCGCTATCATCGCCCTGTTGCATGACGTGCTGGTAGTGCTGGGCGTCTTCTCGATCCTGGGTTGGCTGGCACATGTACAGATTGATGCCCTGTTCATTACGGCGCTGCTGACTGTCTGCGGTTTCTCCGTCCATGATACGATTGTGGTATTCGACCGCATTCGCGAGAACATGGCGCGGCGCACCTCGGAAACATTCGAGCAGGTGGTTAATGCGAGCCTTGTCCAGACGATGGCGCGTTCGCTGAATACCTCGCTGACCGTACTCTTTACGCTGAGCGCGCTGACGCTCTTCGGCGGCACGACCATTCGCACGTTCACGCTGGCACTGCTGGTCGGCATCTTCAGCGGAACCTACTCCTCGATCTTCAACGCCAGTATGTTGCTGGTCATCTGGGAGCGTGGTGAACTCGGTCTCAAGCGCTTCAGACGCGAACCGGAGCTGACCAAACGAGAGGCGAGGGAACTTGCTCGCACACGTGGTTAACGCAAAGTTCTTCTCAGAACTGGCAGGGTAGCGCTACCCTGCCAGTTCTTTCTTTAGTGATAGAATGTGCGAAAAAGGGAGCGAAAACTATGCTGATAGGCATCGATCACATCATCATCGGCGTGCATAACCTCGACGAAGCGGCAAAGCAATTCAGCGAAAAGCCAGGCTTGCAGGTAAGTGGAGGCGGCATTCATCCCAGTGGAGGAACCGCCAACCGCATTATCGTGATCGGCGATACCTACCTGGAATTAATCGCCATGCGAGCGCCAGATGAGGCGCAACAAAGCATGCGCGAACGACTGGCCAAAGGGCAAGGATATTTAAACTTCGTACTTGGTTCAGATGATATACAGGCAGACGCGGAGGCTATGCGCCAGCGCGGCATTGCGGTTATTGGGCCAAACGCGGGGGAACTGCGCGCCGGAGACGGACGCAACCGGGGCTGGTCACGAGTCGATGTCGAGCGACCGGATTTGACACAGCATTACCCGTTTCTCATCCAGCATGATAGCACAGGCAAAGAGCGGCGCTTCCGACTGGCGGGCTGGCAAACACCGCCCGGGCATCCACTTGGCGCGATCAGCGTGCGCAGCACAACTATAGCGGTTGCTGATCTGGAGGAGGCAGCGCAACGTTTTTCTCATATCTATGGCTTAGAACCGAGCGCTACGTTTACAGGCGAGGCCGATGGCTGGGATGCTATGCTCGTTTCTTTCTCACTGGGTGAAAGCGGGCAGTGCTTTGAACTGGCAATGCCGGTGCCGCTTGCCGTCGAGGACAATCGAGAGGTAGGTATGGAACACCTGCCGGAGGCGGGCGCGCTCAGCAAATACCTGGAGCAATTTGGCGAGAGCCTGTGCCGCATGACGCTGGTGGTGAAAAGCCTGGACGAGGCGAAACATTACCTGGATGAGCATGGCGTCACTTATTCATATGTCGAGGGGCAACATCCGGTTTTATGGATTCATCCCGATTACGCATGCGGAGCGGCCATTGTGCTGCACGAGCGCACCGATACGCTGGATGAACCGGCTATTCTTCAACCAGGAAGCGTAACTTCCACTTAAAGACCTTTTCGAAGAGGTCAGCTTTTTCATTGGCGTGTTCCAACTCTGCATCAAGGTCGGCCAGGGGGCGAACGGAGAGCGCGATTACCCACTGCTCTTTGTTGCATAGCTCTGGAACAGCCGCGAGATGCTGGACACGCCCATCATGGCTATAATCAAGCGCATCGGCAACGCGCAACAGCGCCGAAAGTATTGAGACGCGCCGACGAGCAGAGCGGCTGAGAGCTGCATATTCATCGTGTTCAGTGCTTGGCAAAGCGCGGCGATGATAGCGCGCGATACAGGCGATTTCATGCCGCTCTTTGTCGTTAAAATCGGGCAGCTTTGTCTCCTTTATCAGGCGATACGAGTGTTTGTGGTGGCGGCGCGTCTCGATCAGCATGCCCGTATTATGTAAGAGTGCGGCGCGTTCAAGCAGGCGCAAAGCGTGCTCATCCAGCTTATGAAGCGGATAGGTGGCTGTAAAAAGCTGCGCCGAAAGACGGACAACATGGCGGGCGTGCGGCCAGTCCTCTACCTGAAGCCCGCCTGATAGATGCAGTTCTTCGCGTGTGGGCCGCGATAATTCCTCCCAATCTAGTTGCTCAGCCATATTGATCCTGGTCATAGTCTGTTTTCCTTGTAGTGGCATGTCATTACCAACCTGCTTACAGATGTCATCCTGAGCGCAGCGAAGGCTCTCAGGCTTGCCGGACAATTCGTATGTCGAGACCGGAGATCCTTTGCTGCGCTCAGGATGACATACCAGAGAGTCCTTTTCATGGCATAATATTACCGGGCATCTAGAATTGCCAGCACTTCTCGTCGAAAGTCACGCGCCTGCAATTGATACCAATGCTGGCGAAAGGTCGCGTATTGCTGTTCGCGCAGGCGTTCCTGCTGCCGTAAAAAAAGCTCCAATCCCCGGCGTTCTTCTGCGGTCGGAACGTCGTGAGGATTGAGCATATAGGAAACGAGTTGTGGCGGTGCCAGCGCTTTTTCCTGTGTGACCACCAGGTGTTCGACCGTTGCAAAGCTCTCCTGGCTGCCCAGGCAGATACGCAACAATGCAATCAAGACATCACTGTCATGTAAGGCTCCCAGCTCATCCTGGATATGAGTCAATTCGTCAATGATCGAGGCGCTTTCCTCAGGTAAGACCTCCGCGAATACTTCCAATGTATAGCGAAGGCGTTTGGCGGCGATGCGTAGATTATGCAATTCATGGGTATAATACGGATTATCCACGTACTGACCCCAGTTGTAGAACTCGTCGAGACGCTCGCGGGCGATAATACGAGCGTTTCTCCCGGTCCCGGCCAGCGCGTCCAGGCCGGTGATGGGCTTAGCTTTGGCCATATGCGCCTACTCCTTTCGGGATCAGAGCATCTACCTGCTCGCGTAGAACATCTTCGTCAAGATGTTTCAAGTAGTCTTCCAGTTCGTGCTGCTTCTGCTGGCGAAACGACTGCAAGCGGGCAATCATCCATTGAATACCAGCCTGCATCTCACCTGGCGCGGCTGCAAGTTGACCCTGTAAGTTCTGGATCATGACATCGCTATCGCGAGCAGCGCCCAGCACATCGGCCATCTTTTTAACGCTGCGATAGACCTTTTTGAAGGCATGAGGTTCGCAGCAGGATTGGTACGCATCCAGAGTAGCGCGCAGGCGGCGGGTCGCGACGCGCATTTTATGCACCGCTTCAATATCGTCATGCCGCAAAACTTCGTCCGTCCACTCGAGCAGCTTCTCCAGGCGGTCGTGCAGCATGCGCCATCCTGCCTGTATAAACGGCTCCTCACCCGAGCCTGTAGCAGCTTCTTGCCCATCCTGGGTATCCAATGCTATAGGCATCGTTTCAGTGGCAAACTGATCGTGATGATTTATCTCTGGAGCCTCGCCGCTGACCACCGGAAGCCAGGACGCGCCGTAGCGTTCCCGCGCCAGCAAGACGCCTTCGCGGATGCCGTGGGGGCTGATCTGAATTTCGTCGAGGCCGAGGCGGTTCATGACATGCTGAATAATCATCGAACCGGCCAGCAGGATACGAGCGCGTGCCACAGGTTGATCGAAACGCATCGCTATTTCCTGAGCAGGAAAGGCCCGCAGCAGGCCCTGGCAATGCAAAAGGTCTTGCAAGGAAAGAGAATTTTGTTCAACCGGCAGTCCAAAGGCGCGACGAGCAAGATATAACAGCGAGTTCGCGCTTCCTCCTGTAACAATGAGTACAGGCGGTTCCTGCTTGATACGCATACCTGAAAAATAGGTGCGCAAGAATGTTTCGGCAACTTCGACTTCCTGCGCGGTTGGCGGGTCGCCCGCGAGGTAGCGGTCGTGCAGCCAGCCGGAACCAATAGGAACCGAGGTTTTCCAGGTGATCGCAAAATGCCGCGCCATCACCAGTTCAAGGCTGCCCCCTCCGAGATCCAACACCCCGACCTGGGCAGGTGGAACGGGTTGCGCGAACGTCTCATAGGTCGCGCCCAGGAATGTGAGAAACGCTTCGGCCTCTCCACTGATGAGCTGCACTTCCAGCCCGCTTTCTTGCCGGACACGCTCGATAAATTCGCCGCTATTTTCGGCCTGGCGTATAGCCTCAGTGGCAACGACCAGGATTTGTTCCGCTTCATGCTGTTGCGCGAGTTGCTGATAGTTCCGCAGGACACGAATAGCCTCGCTGCACTTCTCCTCGGAGATTTTTCCAGTAGCGTTAACGCTCGCTCCAATGCGCGTAATATCCACTTCGTCCGCCAGTATATCGAGGGTAAGCGGAGTTGCGCGGGCAACCACAATGTGAATGGTATTGCTGCCGATATCGATAGCAGCGCGCACGGGCGAGTGGAAATCTTGCATGCAACGTTTTCTTTCGTTCGCGAAATTTCTATACCAGGAGCATTTCCAGCTACATCTGCCTGCATGACAAGCCATACCTGAAAAGCAGCACAAGACAACTTTCCCAAGGGCATACTGCACGCCTGGGGCAGTTTCGATAGCTGGATATCTCTCGGATAAATTATAGCACGTTTCCGCCCTTTTAAGGTAATGGCAGAAATGCGGAAGAGATTTGCCGAAAGGGCGTGAAAAGGGAAAAAACCTCTTGACAGACCGCAAGAGATACGCTATCATAAGCATGTCCAGAAACTCCTGGACACAGCACTCAAGCCGAAGTGGTGAAATTGGTAGACACGCAACGTTCAGGGCGTTGTGCTCGCAAGGGCATGGGGGTTCGAGTCCCCCCTTCGGCACTTTCAAGCGTCTCAACCAGCCTGTAGAGCCAGTTGAGACGCTTTTTGTTGGACTGTGACAGCAGTTTTTACAGCAAATCAGGCAGCCTGGAATTTCGTGGGAAGGCTCTCACGCGGCTTTTTTCCTGCCTTCATGCGATATAGAGTTCAGCGGATCATATAAAAGATAAACTGTTATCGTGGGACAGGCAAGATAGTCCCGAAGTTTCCTGTGTCGATCGATTGTCTCTGTGCTTGGGGAAAGTACTTCTACGACAATACGAGGAGCATAAACCAGCTTTTGCATACCTCGATTGCGTGGATCGCACCTGACAGTAACATCAGGACGATAATAGCGGGTCTCAGAAACAAAAACTTTTTACTCTTGTTGCCGAATAAAATACACACCGGACCTATGTTATAAGAAACCGATGTATAAGATAGGCATGTCGGGCGACTGGGAGAAACACTACTGGCAATGCAGCACGATGACCATCAGGGAAAAATGAGCCTCGAGGAGTTCTTTGCTCTCCTACAAAGTGATCCTGAACACCGTTACGAATTGATTGAGGGTTATCCCTATCTAATGACGGGAGGATCACCCGATCAGGCGATCATTGGTCCTTTTCATTGATACTCAAGTGATGAGAGTGCAACTGTATCGGCGTGAGACAGGCTACTGGACGATGTACAACTTCACTCATGATGCCGTGATAACCTTGACGAGCCTGGGTATTCAATTCTCGGTCACTGAGGTCTACGAAAAAACCGCCTTTGATGAATCATTTGCAGAAGAATAATACAGAGATTTAAGGAGCATGTCTCCTTAATCTCTGTATTATATTCCAGGCTGTCGAAAGATTCTCGTCAATTGTAATTCCTGTGCTTTTTATGTATACTTTCTCCGTGAAGATAGTACAAATCAGACCCGAAAGCCTGGAAATATATGAAAAAATTTGAAGACCGAGGCCAGGGTGGCATGTGGATTGTAGATGACCAGACGCAAATTTATCTAAAACCAGAGGAGGCATATACCTTGTGGGAGTGGCTGTCCACCCATAGGGACGTCTTCCTGGGCTATGCGCGAGGGAAGGAACTGGAAATCCGGCTGTACCAGGAAGACCTGGGCCACTTGAGCGAATTAAAAGCTGCCATTCCCGTCGTACAGGAACGGGGACCAATCGCAAAGGTTCTCAATGTACCCTGGGAAGCCGTCACTGAGCGGGCAATAGAGCTGCTTAAGGAATACCAGCTCGAATATCATATTCATCCATTGCTCGAAGACGAAGACACCTTTGCCCAATGAAAAAGAGAAAAACCCATCCAACCTATGTAGATTGGATGGGTTTGTTGTAATAGCCGGTTTGCCGACCATCTCACCTGTTATTGCTGATTTGGCCTGCTAGAAGCCTCTAAGCGCTCGCGCATCTGCTCGTAGGTGGTCGCGTCGATTTCACCCCGGGCGTAACGCTGGCGGAGAATCTCCAGCGCGGACGGCTGAACAGGCGGCATGCCAGGAGTGTAGAATGGAGTCTGTCCCCTGTAAGCCATTCTCCTACCGAAGCCGCGCACCAGTGTCGCTATGAACAGCACCAGCAGCAAAATCCAGAAGAATTTGAAAAACAGGACGAATGGCAGGAGTAGCCATAAGCCGTGAAAACCCCAGAACATGGATTTCCTTCTTTCTCTCGCTCGTTTATGAATGTTGTTATGGCAATCACCATAGCAACGAACGTTTACAACTAACTGTATTGTGTGGTGAACCTCTCGGCCTCACCATACATATCTACGAATATATGCCGTTTGAGTTGTATTGGCGATATATCGTTTTCTATTATTGTCAACAACGCGAGAGATTGTGTTATTCCCACTGCTGTGACGGGAGCAGAGAAAAAATAGCGTTGCTATGTCGTAAACTTCCCCACCACCTGTAGCAACTGAATCTGGCTGGTGCCGTTGACATCGACCACTTGCAGGACGACGAAGGCTTTGTCAACGGGATTGCCGTCGCTGCCAAAGTGAATCTGGCCGCTTACGCCCTGGTAAGCGGGTATTTTTCCTGTTCCAAGTGCGGCTAGCATGTCTCGAACTTGCTGACTGGTCGGCAAACCATGCACAAGTGAAGCCGCGTAAATGGCAACGCCCACAGCGTCATAGGTAAGGATGGCATCGTTGCCTGGAGGGGATGCGGGGGCTGTTACCGTTGAGCTTTGATAGGTGTTCGTCCAGTCGGCGAAGAACGAGGGCTGGCGGCTCTGGGGAATCTTCAGGAATGACCACTCGTGTGAATCACCGAAGGCGCTGAAGATCAAACGCTGCATATCCTGTGGATGTTGCGCCGCCAGGAGAGCATCAGGGCCATTCCCCTGTCCCAGGACGAGAGGAGTATCAAGACCATCACCGCCGAGAACTCTGAGTTTCTTCAGGTAGTCGCTGGCAGGATTGGCCCTGTAGGCGTCGCCAATTGCTACTGCCAGGCGGATAGCATCGTTATCAAACCCCGCGATGAAAATGAGGTCAGCCTTGTCGGCAATGGCATCCGACACCACTTTCGCATACTGGGCTACCGTCGTGTTCGATTCGGAGAAGTAATCAGCCGGGTTATTGAAAATGGTCGCGTTATTCGCTTTCGCATCGGCGATAAAGGCGTCCGCCAGCGAGTCGCTATACGAGTCGGTCGGGTCGCGCAACACCAGAATAGATTTTGCTTGCAGTTGCTTGACGGCGAGATCACCCAACGTTTTCCCTTGCTGGTCGTCGGCAGGATTGACACGGAAAAAGTAGGGGCTGGTGCCTGTCAACTTCACGCTAGAAGCGGTCTGCGAGATCAGAGGAACGTGGGCGGAAGCGATAATATCCCGCGCATTAATGGTCTCCCGGCTATAGGGCCAGCCGACAACAGCAATAATATGATCGAGATTTCCGGCCTTTGTGACACGATTCGCGATGAACTGCGCAACGGTCGCCACATCGCCTGTATTCGCGCCGGAGCTATCGATCAAAATGCGTAATTTGAGACCCTGGGGCAGCATATTGGAGCCATTCACCTTTTGCTGGAGCAGGAAGGCAGCTTCCATATTGCTGCGATCACGATTGAGGTCAACGTCGCTGCTATCGATGGGCAACCCAAGCACTATCGTTACGTAGGGCGCACCACTTTGCAGCAAATGGAGGTCTTCATTATAAATCTGGGCCTCTCCATCGGTCGGGTCTTCGGCGGTCGCTCGTCTGTAAAACTCCACCGCGCTACTTAAATCGCCGCGCTGGATTGCCAGAGCCGCCTGCTTTTTATCATTGATGTCGTTGCGTCCGCCATACATATCAAACACATAGCGCCCATCGCTCATACCAATACCGCTTTTCTGGTAGGTTTGAGCTTCTAATGCCAGCTCTTTATTGTATGCCAGTTGCAAGACAGCAGCGGTTGCAGTCAAATTTGGCGTTGGCTGAGCAACGCTGCTACTGGGGAAAGGTCGCACGTAGAAAACGACGAAGGCGAGCAGGATGATTAAACCTAAGCCCGCGAAAATGCCCACGTCGAGCAGGCTGCGGTTGCGGCTGCGCTTGCGTATCTGGATGGGGTCAATGGCTAAGGGATTGGTAGTGGGCACTCGTGGTGGCTCTGGCCCAAGCGCTGCCTGTAAGGCCACGAAATCTTTGTGCATATCACTCGGGCGGGCATATCGCTGGGGAATGGAGAGGCGTAAGGCGCGTGAGAGAATAGCCTCCATCTGCGGAGAAACGGCGGGGTTCAGGCGGCGCGCAGGAGGATGGAAGAATGCCATACGCTCGTTGGGATCATAGCCTGTCACCGCGTAGTGCAGGGTCGCCGCCACCGCGTACTGGTCCGATGCAGGCTCTGTATTGCCTCGTACCTGCTCTGGGGCGCGATAACCGGAGGGGGCTGTACTATTGGGAACTTCTTGGGGTGGAAAAGGAGGGATATGAATGAGCGAGACACGGGTTCTATCCTGGCTGACAATGATCGTTTCTGGACTGATTCCGCCATGTACGATGGGAGGCTGTTGTTGGGAAAGAATGGTTAACATCTCAGCCAGCTGCCTCCCGAAGTTGGCAACCATACGTTCGGGTAATGCTCCGCCCTCACGCCTCAGCAGTGTCGCCAGGCTCTCGCCCTCGATGTGACGCATGACGATAAAGTTATTCTCCTGCTCGCTGAAGACATCGACCACTTTCGGAAAACCGGGATAGCGGGACAGTTCCGAAAGACGAAAAGCGATGGCACGCAGCCTCTGGCTTCGATTGGCAGGAGATTCCTCAGCAAGAGGGATTTCACGAATGACCACGCGGCTCTGGGAGGATTGAATATCAGATGCCAACCATGCTGTGCCCTGACCGCGCTGATTTTCAGGCAACACGAGTTGTTCCACCAAACGATACCGTCCCTGGCGCAGAACATCACCCCGCTTGAGCATCTTTAAGGTCGTGGTCATAGATGGCACCCCAGGATTCGGTAAGGGTCTGGAGGTCGATGAACTTCTACTCTCGATATGGAAAGAGTCCCCTGAAATACTTCTAAAAGTATAACCGCAGCGGGAACAAGCACCATTGACTGGTTCCCCTTCAAAATTGCATCGAGGACAACGCATAGGTATATCCCTCTCACCCTGACTATAAATACAGGTACTTGAATTTACTGCATCTAAGATTGCCTGAATTATTGTTAACTGTCAAAGTAATTAGGAAAAAAGGGGGAATAATTACCTACGTTGTAACTTCATTCACACCTTGACGCAAAGATTTATTTTCTTTTATACTCAATTTATGAGTACTTATTTTTAGAGTAAAAACGGCTCAGTCTTGTTTTTCTCGGTATAAGGAGCATGTTATGAAACACCCATTGCGCCTATTTCTTCTTTCGCTAATTATGTGTGTACTGCTGGCTGCCTGTGGGAGTTCATCGAATACAGGCAGTACTCCAACCGCCAACTCGCCCGTTACGCTGAACGTATTTGCAGCCGCATCGCTCACGGAGGCATTTAATGAGGTGGCAAGTACCTACCATCAGGCGCACCCCAATGTCTCCATCAAGCTTGTCTACAATGGTTCGCAAATTCTTGAGCAGCAGATCGCCAATGGCGCGCCTGCAGATGTGTTTGCTTCGGCTGATACGATCAATATGCAGAAGGCGAGCCGGGCTGGACTGGTAGGCACCTCTCAGATATTCGCAAAGAATCGATTGGTGGTGATCTTGCCTACCAGCAACCCGGCAAAGATCACCTCGCTAAAAGACCTGGCGCGGAAAGGGGTGAAAATCGATATCGAGGCATCCACTGTTCCCGCGGGCAAGTACAGCAGGCAGGCCCTGGCGAACCTGTCGAAGTCGCCCGATTATGGGTCGAACTATGCCAGTGAGGTATTAGCAAACGTCGTCTCGCAGGAAGATAACGTCAAGGCGGTCGTGCAGAAAGTCGAATTGGGCGAAGCGGATGCTGGTTTTGTCTATATCACGGATGCCTATTCTGCTCAAGGCAAAGTCACGGTGATTGATATTCCCGACCCGTACAATGTGATTGCCGAGTATCCTATAGCGGTCGTCAAAAACTCCGTGCATGCTTCGGATGCCCAGGCCTTCGTCAACTTCGTGCTTTCCTCAACAGGTCAGGGCATCCTGAAAAAGTATCAATTCATTCCGGTCAACGGCTAAAATAGTCACTATGCGTCATCGCTCGCCAGTCCTGGCGCGATCAATCACCCGCGCCAGGATTTGTATTCCTGCCTCTATATCGGCTGGCGCGGCGCAACTGTAGGCGAGGCGCAGGTGATGCTTTCCATCGGCAGGATTTACAAAGAAGCCCTCGCCTGAAGCGACCATAACCCTTTGTTCGAGCGCAAGACGTTTGACATCTGAGGCAAAGACCTCTTCGGGCAAGCGCAGCCAGATAAAAAAGCCACCCGCCGGATGCGTCCAACGAACATCTGCTGGCATATAGTGCTGTAGAGCAGAAAGCGTCACGTCGCGGCGCGTTTTATAGAGCGAACGCAACTGTTCCACATGCATTTCCCAGGAATTGCTGTGGCAGTATTGGGCAACGATACTCGCCGTAAATGGATTGGCTCCGCCTCCCATCTGCGTCGTACCGCAATTCACGCAGCGCGCAATGATATCCTCTGATGCCAGTATCCAACCAACGCGCATGCCCGGCGCAAGCGTCTTCGAAAAACTGCCGATACTAACGACCTGCTCTCCGCCTGCAAAGGCATAAAAGCTGGCCGGTACACTTCCCTCAAAGGCAAGATCGCGGTAGACATCATCCTCGACAATCAGAAAACCATAGCGACGAGCGAGTTGAATAATCTCCAGACGCCGCGATTCAGAAAGGGTGATACCCGTTGGATTGTGAAAATTTGGTATGGTATAAAGCATATTGGGGATGGTATTGTTTGCGCGCAACTGCTCGAGCCGCTTTTCTAATGCGCCTGGGATGAGGCCCTGCTCGTCCATCGGAATAGAATGCAATTCGATCTGCTGATCGCGAAAAATATGCAGTGCATCCACATACGTTGGAGCCTCTACCAGCACCACGCCTCGGGGTCTGGCAAACAGCCGCGAAAGCATATCAACGGCATGGGTCGAGCCTGCCACCACCATCAGATTAGTGGACTGAACTGGAAGGCCCTGTTCTCGCCTTATCTTTTCTACAAGCACCTCGATCAGTCCGTAAGTTCCCTGCTCCGGCCCATACTGAAGTGACGGAATAGCCTGCGGCGAATTGAGCATATCGAACACGGCATTGCGTAACTCGGACGAAAGCAGCGTCGAGGGGTCGGGATGGCCGAGCAATAGCGAAATGGTACCGGGCAGCGTTCCTTGCGGCGCGTCTTGTAAGGTCATAATGAAGGCTCCTCTGTCTGAATAATGCTCCTGCAAAGTATTGTAACATGCCATTACGCACCTACCTTCAGGCGTCATCCTGAGCGCAGCGAAGGATCTGCGTGCCGAGCAAGATCGTTTGCCGCGACCGCAGATCCTTCGCTGCGCTCAGGATGACAGGCCAGAGGGCCTTTTTCATTGCTCACTATTTCGTGCTATGATAAGGCTATTGTTGTGAAAAGCACATGAGCAGGTCTCGTTCAAAACAGGCACCTGGAAAAGGGGAAGCGATGTCACTTTGCGGGTACCGTAAATTACAGGCCGACCGGGCACGCAGTCGCTGGCTTATCGGAATTACCTATCGCTGCTCGCAATGGGCGGATAACGCCGTACAGCGCAGCAGGAATCCCATCAGTCCGATTGGCTATCGCATCGCGAAGTATGCCTGCCTGCTATTTGCGAATCTCGTGAACTGGTTCTGGCTGCTTGGCATACAAATCGCGTGGCGCATGTGCAGGCTTTTCGCGAAGGATAAGCCGAAGCAGGACCGCATACAACACGTGTTTGTCCTCATGCTGGAAAACCGCTCGTTCGATCACCTGCTTGGTTTCTCCAATATCGAGGGAATCGACGCGATTACGGGAAAGCCAACCACCATCGATGGGCTGAATCCGGCCAGTGATATAAATATCGCCCCTGATGGCAGCAAAATCCCTGTTTCGATGCCTGCTGACTGGGCTATGGCGCACGATCCAGGTCATGAATTTCCCGACGTGCAGATACAGCTTTGTGGAGTTTCTGGTACATATCCGCACATCAACAATAGTGGTTTTGTCGCCGATTATGCTAAGATAGACCCGCAGCATCCTGGTGAGATCATGAAATGTTATGCGCCCGAGCAACTTCCAGTGTTGACGACACTGGCGCGCGAGTTTGCTTTATGTGATCACTGGTTTTCCTCTATGCCCGGCCCGACATGGCCCAATCGTTTCTTTATTCACGCGGCCTCATCCGCCGGGCTGGATCACAGTCCATCGACCGAGACCATTGCCACTTCCATCCTCTTCAACGGCTATAAATTTGATAATGGCACGATTTACGACCGACTTGACGACGAGGGCATTAGCTGGACGTTCTATAGGGGAGACCTCTTTCCGCAGGCGCTGGCGATCAGCGGCATGGTCGTGCGCGAAGCAGAGGGACGCTTCCGCGACTTTCACGATTTCAAGCGCGACGTGAGCAATCCCAATTACTCCACTGCCTATGCTTTTATCGAGCCGGATTATCATACAACCTCGGATTTTGTCTGCGGCAATTCGCAGCATCCGAAGGATGACATTACACGCGGCGAGGCCCTGCTCAAGGAGATTTACGAGGCGATTCGGAACTCGCCACACTGGGAAAATAGCCTGCTCATCATCACATATGACGAACACGGCGGCTTTTATGACCATGTCGCGCCGCCACAAACCATAGCCCCAGGAGATAAACCGACCGACCCGGAAAATAACCGCTATGGATTTGATTTCACACAACTGGGCGTGCGCGTACCGGCTATCATCGTCTCCCCACTTATTCCTCGCGGAATCATCGATCACACGGTCTACGATCATACTTCGACACTCGCCACTGTGGAGCAAATCTTTGGCCTGCTCCCCCTCACCGAGCGCGATAAGCACGCCAATACGTTCAATCACCTGCTCTCGCTCGCCGTTCCGCGCAAGGACGCGCCTGCCACCCTACCAGAGCCTGCACAATCCGGCATGCATTGTGCCGATGAACCAGAAGAGGACATCGCCGCCCGGCAAATTGCAACTAATCCGGCCAAAGCGCAAGAACCGCCTGATCCATCTGTGCAGGGCTTCCTGCACGTCGCTTTTTTGCGCGATATTCATACCACGCCCCCGGCTGAACGAGAGCAACGAGTGGCGAAATATATGAGCAGCAGAAACACACGCCGCGATGCGAAATCGTACCTGGCAGAGGTGCGGCAGAAGGTGAAGACACGAAGCCACCAATAATACCAAAAACGCTATTAAAGAAACGCCAACCGGGTATATTATCTAAACCACTCGCTGTTTGTCACGTTCAATCATGGAATGCTTCCTTTCTATGCTCATGAAAGTTACAAGCTTTTTACGGACGGACAGGAGTCATTATTAACAAACACGTTGCTTTTCATATCCGTGATACTCTGCTGTAAGTTATTGCTCAATCCAGCAGTCGTGCTATAATTGAACCATTATAGGGTAGGAGAGGGTTTATATGGTACTTCCAAAGAGGAAAAATGAGATGGTATCCGAACATATCCCGTTCATGAGTATTGATGAGTACTTGCAACTCGAGGAACAGAATCCAGATACGCGCTACGAGTATCTGGATGGTTATATCTACATGATGTCGGGTGGGAGCGCCAATCACGCTTCAATCAGTGGAAATATCTATGCCTTGCTCAAAAATTTTCTGCGTGGCGGACCATGCCGGGTCTACAACTCAGATATGAAGGTGCGTGTCTCTGAGAAATACTATTTTCATCCCGACGTCACGGTGACATGCGACCCACGAGATCGAGGAAGGGCTGATATGATCCAGTCCCCTCGCGTAGTGGTTGAGGTACTTTCACCAGGTACGGAGAGGCGGGATCGAGGTAGAAAGTTGCAAGCTTATCTTGCCTGTCCAACCGTAGAGCAATATTTGCTGGTCGATTACCGGACCATGCGTATCGAAAGTTACCAGAAAGAACAGGGCAAATGGATATACCAGGCCTATGCCCCCGAAGACGAGGTCGAAATAGGCTGCCTCGATTTGCAGTTTCCCGCCGTTGATGCTTACGAGGATGTTATTTTCGAGCAGGAAGACCTGGAGATAGAAGAGCAATGAGCATGAATAGTACTGTTCATTGCTAACATACACCTGCACAATGATGACCATGCTATGAAGCCAGAGCGGGCTTAGATTCTTCTAGCCAATCTTCGAATTCGTCTGCGGACAGCGGGCGCGACAAATAGTAGCCCTGTACGGCATCGCATTTGTACTGTCGTAAGACTTGCCAGGTCGCTGCGTCTTCAACTCCTTCGGCAACAACCTGCATGCCCAGGCAGTGCGCCATAGTGATAGTGGCGCGCACGATGGTGGCATCGGCTCGTACAGTACTCATATGCTGAACGAAGGAACGGTCAATCTTGATTTCGTCTACGGGCAGCCGCTTGAGATAGGTCAGCGATGAATAGCCGGTGCCAAAATCATCGATGGAGAGGCGCATACCCAGGGCAAACAGCCGGTTCAGCACATCGAGTGTATGCTCGACATCCGTCATAACCGCGCTCTCCGTCAGTTCAATGCAGAGCAAATGAGGAGGCACGTTGTAACGGCGCAGCATGGCCGCGATCATATCAGGCAGCATGGCATCGCGCAAATCCCACATTGAGAGATTAACCGAGATGCTCAGGTGCAGTCCAGAACCCAGCCACGTTTTGATCTGGCGAATGGCGGTTTCCAGCACCCAACCTGTCAGTGGAGTAATCAAACCTGTCTGCTCGGCCAGGGTAATAAACTGGTCGGGGGGAATGAAGCCATATTCGGGATGAAGCCAGCGCGCAAGGGCCTCAACGCCGTAGATGCCACCATGCAGTAGATTCGCCTTTGGTTGATAGTACAGGCTCAACAGTTCGTTGTTGATCGCCTTACGTAGTTCAGTGACAAGGGCCAGGCGACGCGGGCTGTACAGGTCAAATGAGGGATCGTAGAAGGCATATTCCTGGCGCTTGCGCTTGGCCGTATACATGGCGACGTCGGCGCGGCGCATCAAATCCAATGGGTCGCTGCCGTGTGGGGGATAAATAACCACTCCTACGCTCGTTTTCACCTGGAGCGGTAAGCCATCGATAGTAATCGGCTCCTCCAACGTGGCTTGCAGAATAGCAATAATTTCGCGTGCCTGCTCTTCACCGGACTGAGGCAGGAGAAAGGCGAATTCGTCACCGCCCAGGCGAGCGACAATGCCTGGCTCAGCCGCTAATTCGCGCAAACGGATGGCGACCCGTTGTAACAATTCATCACCGTACTGGTGTCCGAAGGTATCGTTGATCTCTTTGAATCGGTCAAGGTCCATTATGAGCAGCGCCAGGTTATCAGCTTTTTGTTTGGCATCCTGAAGCAACTGCTCCAGGCGTTCGAGAAAAAAGGTGCGATTGGGAAGATCAGTTAGCGCGTCGTGCAGTGTTTGATAGCACAGGGTCTCCTCCATTGCCACGCGCTCGGTCACATCACGAGCATGAGCAACAATGCCATTAATGGCCGGGTCATCCAGGCAATTACGGCCACTGGATTCTAGAACGACCCACGAACCGTTCAGGTGGCGCACACGCACCGTGACTCTAACGGTCTGCGTTTTCGATTGCAGCACAGCAGAGAAAGCTGTAATGGCCCCAGGAAGATCATCAGGGTGGATCAAATCAAAAATCGTTTTTTTGCGCAGGTGTTCAGCAGAATAGCCCAACACACGATGATAGGAGGGACTGACATAGCGAAACCTGCCGATTTTGTCGAGAATAACAATCAGATCAGAAGATTGCTCAATGAGCGCCTGATACAGGCGCTCGCGCGCGCGCATCTCCTCTAATATCCGCGTGCCCACGTACTCGCCACTTTCCATCAAACCATGCTGCGGTTCAACGCTATTCGAACTAATCATCCCGGCATCCTTTCATCAAACAACTTTCAGAGTCTTGTATCGGCAGGAATGCTGCAAACATTATGCTATGAAAAAGTCCCTCTCACCTGTCATCCTTCGCTGCGCTCAGGATGACATTGGGAGGCAGGGGTGTAATGGCATGCCGGAATCTGCTAGAGAGAAGTATTTCAATGGGCACCTTTATGGGGGGAAGTGCGTGTAATGAGATGAATAGAGTTAGCAACAAGAAAGGATGATGAGTATGTCAACTAGCGGACCATCAGCGACAGCAAAACAGCAGGCAGGACATATCGCCTATCTGATACGGCAGGCTCAAGAGGCATGTCGCACAAATATAGGGCAGATAAGCGACCCGAAGGCACAGGCGCTGTTTGAAACAGTGGCCGAAGTGCTGGAGGGAACGATGCGGGCGCTACAACACTATCAACAGGGGAGTGAGGCAGCCTGGCAATTCACCTCCTCAACAGGTGAGGGAGAGCCCCGCATCCAGCACACCCCAGAGGGGCAGAGGCTACCACCACAAGGGCCACAGCCGCCAGTGGTGACGGATATGGCCCCTGATATTAGCGAGAAATTTCCACCTTCCAGGCTCTACACGGAAGTGCCGGAAGAGTAGGCTAGCGGTTATCGGGCGTATTGGGCGCGATATCGTAGAAAGGCGTTTTCGCCTCGGTATTCACATTCGAGGCAAAATGCCCTTTTTGCTGACCGCTGCTCGCATCATACGCGCCGTTGCGCCGTAGGATATCGATAGCTTTTTGAATAGCCTCTTTCGGCGCGCCGCCTATGCGAACGGTGACGATTGGATGGCCCTCGTCAAATTCCCGATTGTAGAAGGCATTATCCTCTTTGGTCACGCCCGCGTATTCTAGACTCTTGCCTATGCCACTGCCGCTCTGAGTAGGGTCGGCAAAGCCGAGGTAATCATCGCCAAAGCCTCCACTGCGCAGTTCGTTATAGGCTCGTTTTGCCTGCGCGAGGTCATGAAACACGGCTACAATTGCCGCATTGGTATCGTCTGCCATATCTTGCTTCCTTTCTAGTAAATGTTTCCTGTTTTAAGCGGTTAACCACGTTCAACTCGCTATATTCGTGACGTCTTTCTCCTCGCTAGAGAGTACATCTAAAATTTCCCGACGGAAATCGCGGGCCTGCAACTCGTGCCAATGCTGGCGAAAGGCGTTGTAACGCTGTTCCCTCACCTTCTGCTGGCGCAGCAGCAATTGCTCCATGCCATAGCGTTCGGTTGCCGAGGGGGCGTACTGAGGATTCAGGACGGCGGCGACCATAGCAGGCGGCAGCAGCGTTTTCCCTTTTCCTTTTTGCTTCCCGGCCTGAGCGAGCGCCTGCTCATAGGCCAGGCCGCCATCTTCGCTGCCAAGGCAGAGGCGCAGCAGGGCAATCAAGACATCCGCGTCATGCACCGTGCCCAGTTCATCCTGTATTTGTGAGAGTTCATCAGCGATCCCTTGACAGGCGGGTGGAAGCACATCCTCGAAAATTTCGAGCGTGTAGCGCAGGCGTTTGGCCGCGATGCGCAGGTTATGCAGGCCACTTACTTCATAAGGATTATCGACATAGCCAGCCCAATCGTACATTTCAGCGAGACGAATCCGCGCAATCTGTGGGGCTATCTCGCTTACTGGCGCTTTGGGATCAAAGCCGGTCAATGGTTTAGCTTTGGCCATCGCTAGCAACTCCTTTCGGAATGCAGCTCTGTATCTGCTGCTTCAGCTTGCCTTCATCGAGCTCCGAAAGATCATCGCGCAAGTTTTGCTCTTCTGAGCTATGGTACTCATCCAGACGAGCAACCAACCACTTTACTCCCGCGATCTGTTCCTCGCCTGAGACTTCGTGCAGGTAATCCTGTAAGCCCGAAATCATCACGTCAGTATCGCGCACCAGGCCAAGCTGGTCAGCCAGTTTCTTCACGCGGCGATTGATCTTTTTAAACTTCTTAGGATTGGAACAACCCTCGAAGGCGTCAAGCGAGGCACGCAGGCGGCGAGAAGCGACACGCATTTTATGCACCGCTTCCACGTCCTTGCCAGCGCACACATCATCTGACCACTTCAAGAACTTTTTCCCGTATTTCGGCAGGGTATCGCGGCCAAATGCTGCAAAGCTTTCTTGCCGCTCATTCTGCGCATCCGAGTGCTGCTCGCCAGGAGTATATGCAGCCTGTCCGGCAAGGCGGTTGACCTCGTCCAGCCAGTTATCGCCGTAGCGGGCAGCCATCAGCAAAATGCCTTCGCGCACGCCATGCGAACTGACAGCAATCGTATCCTGGTTCAGATAGCGCATTACGGCCTGTATAACAACGGCACCGGCAGCCAGAACGCGCGCCCGCTCAATACTCTGTTCGTATCGCTTCGCGACCTCCTGCGCCGGTAGCGCGCTTAACAGGCCAACGCAACGGGACAGGTCTTCATATGACAAATTTTTCTCCTGCTCATCCAGCTTGAACGCTTTTTTTGCAAGCTTGAGCAGGGCCGAGGCGCTGGAACCCGTGACGATAAGCGCGGGCAGCTTCTGCGCAATGTCCAACGTCTCCAAAAAGTGATCGAGGTAGGAACTGGCAGCGTTTAGCTCGCTGCTCGTTGGCGGATCAGAAGGCAGATAGCGGTCCTGAATTGTGCCGGAACCAAAGGGTACGGAAGTCAACCAGGTAATGTGGTTATTTCTGCTCAGCACAAGTTCTGTACTGCCTCCACCAACGTCCAGCACGCCTGTGTCTCGCGGCGCGCCAGGGCTGTACGTCGTCCCGAAGTAGTCGAGAGCGGCTTCAGCCTCGCCACTGATGATATGCAATTCGAGGCCAGTCTCACTCTTGATTTTCTCCTGAAACTCCTGTTTGTTACTGGCCTCGCGTGTGGCCTCGGTCGCAATGGCGATTATCTGTTCGGCCCCATGTTTCTGCGCGAGGTCCTTGTACTTCTTAATCGTCTCTACGGCCTTCTTTATTTTGTTGTCTGAAATTTTTCCATCTTCATCCACATCCTCACCCAGTCGGAGCATCGTCGTCTGCTCATCAATCGTTTCCAGGTTCTCTGGCAGGCAACGGGCGACCAGTACTTCTATGGTATTGCTGCCTACATCAATCACTGCTCGCGTGGTTTCTGCTTGCATGAAAACGCCTCCTTTCGTTGATACTGATTTCTATACGCACACTCTAAATCATGAAAAAGCCCCTCGCGCCTGTCATCCTTCGCTGCGCTCAGGATCTGCGCGGCCCAACCGAATCGCGCGCCCAGGCGAGAGATCCTTCGCTGCGCTCAGGATGACATGTCAAGGCTGGTTTGTCATGGCATGCTCTTTGTGACTACCAGAATGTAGCCAGATTGACGTTTATTTCGTTAGATATATTAGAACATATTTTCTAATACTTTCTAGAAAACGCTGAGGTGTAGCGTAGGATATACAGGTATTACACGAGGCAAAGAGAAAGAGAGTTCAGGATGATTACGATATACACATCCAACGGAAAGCAGGTCGAGGTCATTTTGCAGTCCGAACTGTGCGACCCGCTGAACATGGGCGAATACGTGCGGGCGTACTGTCACATTCATGGCAGCGACCACCAGCGCTCACTTTCGATCAATAAGGCGACGGGTTGGGGCCATTGCTTCAACGCAGCCTGTGACGCGACGGTGCTGGTAGCCGAGTGGAATCCGCAGTTGGCAACCCGGCTGCTGCACTCTCACTATCGTGGTCTTCAATCCTCGTCGATTCCTGACTACGAAGCGCCTACGCACCGGCCCCGCCGTCCTATCATGTACCAGCCGATGCTGATTCCGCCACCAAAGTCCATTCCACAGTGGCAGCAGGACGAATTGGAGGCGCTGCTGGAGTTAGATGAAGAGATGCGCCGGGCACTCGTCCGTTCGCAACGAGCGCGGGCCTACCTGCGCGAGCGAGGCATACCGCTCGACACAGCGTTCTCAACGGGGGTCTGCTATCTGCCCGCGACCTTATTGAACGAGATGCCTGAGAAACGCAGCCTGCTGCGGCGTTGGGAGGAGCGCATCCTCTTCCCGCTCGTCTCTCCTGACGGGAAAGGCTATATTGGGCGCTCGCTGTGGGGCTGGCGACCGGGGATGGACGAAAAGCGCCACAAAGGACTGCTGGATAGGGCAAAGACACCCCGGCGCTGGATCAAAACCTGCCCGGCAGGCTGGTTTGGAGAAGACCTGGATAGCTTGCCCGAAACCATCATCGTAGTGGAGGGAGCATTCGACCGCCTGACATTGCTCGCGGCTGGCTTCTCCGCGCACGAAGTAGTGGCGCTGGCGGGAACGGCCATGCAAGCGGAGTGGCTGCCAGCGCGGACAAAAACGGTTGTGCTGGCGCTTGATGGCGACGAGGGAGGCCAGGACGCAACCGGGCGACTGGCAGACCGGCTTGCTCGCGCCGGTCTGCGCGTGCAAATCTGCTCCCTACGCGAGGACAACTGGGGCAAGGACTGGAATGAGCGCTGGCAACACCTGGGCAAAAGGGGCGTCAATTCGATCTTCCAGGCGTTGGAAGCGGCTCACCCGGCTTAGATATTGAATGAGTTCCAGGGCGACCGCAAGGGTCGCCCCTACAATACCTATGATAGTAGGGGCGACCCTTGCGGTCGCCCTGGCTTTCACACCCGATTCGCAGCCGATAGTTGGTACAACTCTATTGCTCGATAGGAGGACGCTCCTGCTCCGGTGGGGCTTCCACCACATATGGTGGCTGGCTGTCAACGGTTGGAGGAGGAGGAGCCTGATAGAGAGGCTGACCGTCACCAGGTTGCGATGGAGGAGCCTGGAAGTAGGATTCCTGATATTCAGGCGTTGCGAGCTGCGCCCGGCTTCTCCCGCGGTAGCCACCAATTGCGCCACCAGCGAGACCAAGCAGGGAGGCCAGTATAATACCGATAACCAGTCCAAGCACGAGGCTGAGAAGAATGATCTGGTTCGTGTATTGGAAATGCAAGCCTTGCTGATTTGCTGTGTTCTGAGCTTGCTGGCGAATGGCGTCAAGATTGGGGAGATACAGAATGAGAGAAACCAACGCTTGAATGAATGAGCCGATCAGTCCAGTGAGAAATCCGGCCAGGACACCTGTCCCAACTTTTCCTGTCACAACAGAAGAGCGCTGTCCGGCTATCAGTCCAAAAATGAGATAGATCGCAAGTCCAATGATGCTGCCGAGAAGACCCAAACCGACAAATCCATTGAGGAAACTCAAGGCGATTTCGACGACTGCGGTGATAACGCCAAAGAGGAGGCCCTGCTTTAGCGCGGGATTGCCCGGCCTTGAAGAATATGTTTGCATAGAAACCTGCCTTTCAAAAGAAGTGTTTTAAGATTGATGTACTATAATACCTTCGTGCATCATACTCTAGTTGAAACGAATAAACAAGGTGCTGAAGCCATCATTTGTACCGAGATCAATGCCTGTCAGGCGGATTGATGGCGTTGCGAATTTTTTGTAGTTCGTATTGCAGGTTTGCCCTCTGGTTCTCTGATTGCTCGTACTCCTGACTGGCCTGCTGCCAGCTCGCGTAATAGCTATCTCGCTCCTGTATCGCCTGTTGAAGTTGTCCCTGCACCTGGTTGAGTTCGCGGCGGGTTTCTTCAATCTGGGCCTTTGCCTGTTTCAACTCATCGTCAAGCACCGTGTGCATCTGTTGATAGCGGCGCACCTCGTGTTCGAGATCAACTTTCTGATCCTGCAAATCAGAGAGGCGCTGTGTGAAATCGAGGATGTGGCGTTTATGTTCCTCGCGCTCCATCTCTATTTCATGCTCTAAGGTTGCGATGTAGGGAGTATAGCGCCAGCCAAGCAAGATTTCGTAGAGTTCGCGCTCGGGACTACCCTCTCTCGTCATCATGCGCATGTTTTGTAGTTCGGCAGCATTCCAGTGTCCGCCCGCGAGCAGGCCGCCCAGGGAACGCAAAGAGATGTTCAACTGGTCGGCAAGCAAAACGCCTGCTATGCCCTGCGCCTGACCCGCCCAGAGGCCATATTCGCTAATCATGCGCGCTAACTCGCGAATATCCACGTAGGGAGCGCGCAGGCCAAGCATTCCGCCAGCTTCGGCGCGCAGTTGTGGCGCAGCCTCGGCGTTGTGTAAGATTTCCAGTAAGGTTTCCTCGGCATCCTCGCCGAGCAGCAGAAAGGCGTAGAGCAGTATTTCACGATGGTTAGGATAATCATAGAGGGTTTGCGCGAGAAAATCGATGACGATGCGACCGCCGAGCAGCAGCAGGAGCGCGATAATACGCAGGCTGGCTCGTTCCTCGCCATGTTCCTGCACGTATTCGAGCAGCACAGGAATCATTTCATGCGCGCCGCCTTGCTGAAGCGCTTCATCATGAATACGCTCGAGGAGCAGCGCCAGGGCCATCGAAAGCTTATCGGGTTCGTCGCTTGAGAGCAGTTGCACCAGTTCGTCTTTGATGGTGCCGGTGGGCATGCGCCTGAAGATGGTGCGCGCAGCCTCGCGCCGGGCGGCATTGTGAACATCGCTATGCGCGGCCCAGATAAATGGGAAGGCAGGGACGCCTATCTCGCACAGGATATTTTGCGCGGCCTGCGCCACCTGCGGATCAGGGTCAGTAATCAGGTTGCCGACCGGCACAACAGCCTTCGGGCCAACCTCAATCAGAGCGCGTGATGCGCCATAGCGCCTCGCGTCGTTGCGCAATGCTCCAATCAGGGCCTGCATCACCTCTGTTGCGCGCTCATCACCATTGTGGGCGAGACGAACCAGAGCTTCAGAGACAGCATTGACAAGGTGGACATCTTCCAATCCGGCCAGGAGCGCGGGAATGCTGACATCAGCTAGCTGGTTGCTCAGTAAATCGATCAGGGTATCATGAGCGCGCTGGGGCGGTGGCGGCGCGAGACTGAATAACTGCACCACCTGCGTCACATCCTCGGGCGATTGACGCACGAGTTCAAGGATAATCGAGCGGGCGCGTTCCTGGGCGCGGTTATTCAACGAGTCCAGGGCCGGTATCAGCTCTGGCAACGCCTGGAAGCCGAATTCAACCAGCAGATCGCGGGCAAAGCCGCCCCGTTCGTTATCATCGAGCAAACCCACCAGAGGTGGAATAGCTTCGGGAGGATGTTTCAACAACAGTTCAGCGATCACGCTGCGCCAACTGGCTTCTGGATGATCCATGATATCCAGCAGCGCAGGCACGATTATCTGTCCCGGCATGCTGCCGACAACCTGGCGCACGTTCAACTGGATGCTTCTATCAGGGTAGATCAGATATTTCACCAGGAAGTTGGCGGCATCGACGCCCTTTTCCAGAAAGATATGTCTCACATGCTGCACCTGGGCCTCACTGCCATGAGCAAAAGTTTGCAGCAGCTTCTCGCCTGGAAAATGCTCCATTGCCAGGAATACTCGCTCGATGCGCGAGATGAACGGCGTTTCCTGTTCCTCATTCAAGGCGGCGATTAAGCGATCAGCGACCACGTCTTCGAGGCTGCCGAGAGCGTTGATAGCCCCTTCATAAAATACGGGATTGGAACCGGCAAGCATATCCAGCAGGGGAGGTACCACACGTTCCTCGCGAAAATGCCCAAGCGCGGAAATAATCGCCAGCACAAGTGTAGAATCGACTGGCGGCTGCTGGGCAATTTGCAACAGATCAATAAGCGCTGGAATGGCTCGAGCATCATGAACACGCTCCAGGACACGCACCAATAAGAGTGTGCGGCCCGGCTGGATTTGTCCCAACGCCTGAATAGTGGGTTCAACAACCGGCTCGCCTATATCACCCAGCACCTGTTCAGCATTGGTGGCGGCTAAATCATCGTTACTATGCAAAACACGATCAATCAGGCCGGGAATACTTTCGGGAGCGAAGTCGCGCAGCGCGCGCGCCGCCTGCTGCTGCACAGCCAGAGAGGGATGGGCCAGCAAGCGCAAGAGATAAGGAATGGCGCGGGGATCACGAATCTGACGCAGCACATCAACGAGGCGCACGCTGGTCGTCTCATTCGGCGATTGGTCAAGCTGCTTCAACAGGCGCGTTGTGGCAGCGTTGCCGATGTCGCGCAAGGTACGAGTTGCGCTGCGCGCCACGCTATCGTCACTGGAAGCAAGGTTTTGCACCAGCAGGTCTACCGCCAGCTCGCCGCTGCTGCTCTCCTCGGCGGTGCGACCCTGCTGCACCAGTAAATCACGCGCCTTCTGCTTATCGGCAGCGGCATAGTCCGAATTGGTGAGGACACGCATCAGCCCGTTCATCACCTGTTGATGCTGCGCCTCGCTGAGTTGCCGGGCCGGATTTTGCTCGTTCAGAAACCGTTCCAGAATGTTTAGCAACGCGGCATGAATGTCTTTTCCGGCGGGTGTGGCCGAAGTGTACTCAAGTTCCTCAAGGATTCGCTCGAGCGCGATATCTGGACCGAGATGCACCAGGGCGCTGGAGGCACGGCGCACGAAGAACTCCTGCGAGTCGCTTAAGCTATCGATGAGCGGTTCTACCGCGCTTCGCGTATCGGTACGCCCGAGAATATTGATCGCGGCTGAGCGCAGGCGACCGCTATTGGATGGAAGAGGCAGGGCCAGTTCGGTAGCACGCGGCACCACAACCTCGCCAAAGCGCCCCAGCACGCGAATCAGGAGCTTCACCTCTGCTTCATACGCGCCATCTTCGATAATTGCCAGCAGGTAGTTGAACAGCAGGTCGGGTACGACTTTCGCGTCCAACCGGGCAATAAAAGCATCGATGCCAGGCACCGGAAGCAAAGGGATAAGTGCGTGATATATTTCTTGTCCGCCACCCTCGGCACAGCGAATACACAGGCGAGCAAGCGCGGAGCAGGTAGAGGCACTCGACACCACATTCGTCATGGCATCCCTTACAGATTCTGGCACACGTATCCTGATGCCAGACTGTGGAGGCATCCAGGCAACCCCCAGACAAAGCAGGGCAAGCGAGAGCGCTGCGAGCGCCTGGGGAGGATGATCCTGCCCAAAGGCAACCAGGCTGTCCGCGAAGGCAAGCGGATCGTCCAGCAGGCCAGACCAGAGCGCAATGGGCAGGCTCCAACGTTCATAGGCGTCGGGTATATCACGCCGCATTAACAAACCAGTCAGACGGGCGGCGGTTTGCTCAGGCGATTCATTTGCGCGCTTTTGCAGGTCAAGCAGGTAGAGCGCCGCGAAACAGGCGGAGATATATGGGTGCCGGAAGCTGATTACACCATGCGGGCGAATTTCCAGGAGCGTTGCCTTTTGCGCGGATTGCAGCAAGAATACCACTTCCTCACGGTTCAATCCGCGTTCTCCATTTCCGGTTTGTGAATCCAGCCAGATCTGCAAAGTTTCGGCCATAATCTCAATAGAGGGATAGATATCGGCAAGCAGGTGCGCATCATCATGCAATTGAATCGCTTCACTGCCATTCTCCTGGCGCATGTCCCAGGCAAGCTCACCGAGGAAGGCAATGATATCCTCATCGGCAAGAGCCGGTGAAGCGACATTCCGAATGCGGCGCTGAAGCCAGGCGCGCAAAAGCCGACCCCGTGTATCGAGTTGCTTTCCCTCGTCTACCCCAATGGCGTCGATGATCTCCATGAAGGAAAAAAATATGAGCAGGTTGCCACAGAGCATGCGCAGGCGCGTCGAATGCAGCACATCCATAATCTGGCCCGCCGTATGCCGCCATTGCGCGCCCGAATCCCGCTCCTCGATGTATCGCTCGACAAAGGAGCGCAGTCCCTCCAGCGTAACAGGTTCCAGTACGGCGCGAGGTACGAGATTGGCAACCGCCGCCTCTGCAATTGCCGCCTGCTGGCGATAATCGCTTTCCCGGCAGGTAAGCACCAGGCGATTGCGCTGCGTATCGAAGAGGGCGGCCAGTTGCGCAGCAATCTCTGGACGATGAGCTTCCTCTACCTCGTCCAATCCATCGCAGAGCAGGAGCAGCCGCCCCTGCCGGACAAGTTTTCCGAGGTAAGGACGCAAGTAATGCAGGCCAGGCAGGCCGCTGTTGGCAAGGAAATCAAACAGGGTGACAGTATCCGGCGCAGCATGATTGGCCCGATAAAGGCTGTAAAGACGCAAAGGAAGCACAATTGGCAGCAGCCTGCGCCCGGAAAGCAAGCTTCGCCGCTGCTGTAGCAGGCCATACTGATAGGCGAGCAGCGCTGTCGTTCTTCCCATCCCTGGCTCGCCGAGGATCAGCGCATGGGTGGGCAGATCGGATTGGAACAATTGTAGCAGTTCCGGCAGCGAGAGCGATTGCACCTGCACAGGGTTTAGGGGGTCAGGTGTATCCTGGAAATAGGTAAGCGGCGTCTCGTACAGCGAGGCCCAGGAAGAGAGCGGAGTCGTCGCTGCACGCACCTGCTCCAGGTGTTTTTGGGTGGCCGCAATATAACGCCGCAGGGCGAGCGGCCTGGCTAGAAGGAGCGCAAGCACGATAACAATGACCGCCTGCGCCACCAGCAAAAGCCAGATCAGGGGCGTATGAGCCAGCAAGGAGAAAAGAGCGGCAACGTTTGCGCGACGAATCAGCAGCCAGATACCGCCTTCGAGCAGCGATAGCACGACAGCTACCAGCAACCCGGCAAGTAGCGCGTGGAATACTCGTGAAGGTATAGTATGAAGTACCGGCTGATTTGAACGCTGACGTGGGGAACGGCTTGTAGAACCTCTTCGTGTGCCTGGTGACGATACAGGACGCTGCGCTTGTCTCATGCCTGTTGACCACTCTCCTTCGCCTGATTTATCACAGTATATCGCACGAACATTTCTGGAACAAGAAGAATGTTCTAGCGTCTATATATGCAGGGGCGGGAAAATGGCCAAACTGAGCAATTTTGTGAAGTAGTTCACATTTTTCGGTACGCAAGTAAGCTACGATACGTTACTATAATAGAGGAGAATATATTTGGCTCGTCGATCTGGGTTACTCTAACGATTGGGGCTGAAGCCAGGGCAACCCTTGCGGTCGCCCTGGCACCCGATAAGTAGTGGCTCGTCGATCTGTTTCTTCTGGCGACCTGCGTTTCGTATCACTGTTATGTAAAGCTTACTGCTATCAGGCCAACACATACATATTTATCTATATGAAAAGAGGATGCGTATGGACTCCATCAGCCCTGACTTTTACGAGGAAGTAGACGAAGAACAGGAAGACACACTGCAAGTTCCTGTGGTGCCAGATAACCATGCTACCGGGCCAATCGAGGCAGAACAAAAGCAGGATGAAGGAGAGAAAGAAGCCAGGAATGAGCTAAATGTTAGAGAACAGGACAAGAATGAAGATGGAGCAAAAGAAAATCAGCGCAGTTCCCCGGCAATAGCGCATCCTCTCGCTAAAGCAGATGCGCCAGAAGCAGCGCTTCATAAAACGGCTACCGCCCAACTTTCCCCACGCGCAAAAATCTCTCGCGGCAAAGCGCTTATCGTAATGGCGCTCCTCTTTATTGTGGTCTTTCAGGCGATCAATGCTGGTTACGCGCAATTCTTAGGTTCGCAGGGCTGGGGAATCGTGCTGGGAGGCCCCGCCAGCAATGGAAAGAATGATATAATTGCCGCCGTGAAAGCAAAGCTTCGCACCCCAGGCGCAAACGGAACAGCCACAACGCATATCACACCGCAACAATTTATCAATGAGATTATCCAGAATATGACGCTTGATCAGAAACTTGGACAGATGATGATTGTCCAATTTCTGGGGCCGACCTACTCGCTCGATATCAGCACCATGATTAGCCAGGAGGACGTTGGGGCCGTCCTGCTTTTCACCGCCAACGATAATATCCAGAGCAAGACACAATTAACAGGGTTGATCCAGCAAATGCAATCCAACAGTACAACCCTGCCCCTCGCGGTTGCTATTGACCAGGAGGGTGGAACAGTGGATCGTCTTGCAAGCCTGGATGGGCCGCGCCCTTCGGCCGCTGAGATCGGCGCGACAAATGATCCGAACAAGGCCAGGCAAGAGGGCATTCGGGACGCGCAAGACCTCGCGTCATACGGCTTTAACATGAACCTCGCACCGGTGGTAGATGTCAACAACGTGTATAACGCGCAGCTGTATGACCGCACCTTTGGCAACAACCCCGATATCGTGACGCGCATGGCCGAGGCTTATCTACAAGGATTGGAAAAAAGTGGCAAGGTGATCGGCACCCTGAAGCATTTCCCCGGCCTGGGAGATGTCAGCACCGACCCACATCTCGGCCTGCCAGTGCTGAAGCGCACAAAAAGCCAGTTGGAGAATATTGACTGGGCACCGTATCGCTCGCTGATTGCCCAGGGCGATGTCTACTCGGTGATGGTGACGCACGAGATGGTGCCTGCCATCGATAGCAGCACAATTTCCTCGCTCTCTCCTAAAATTGTAACGGGCATTCTGCGCGATGACCTGGGGTTTCAGGGCGTCGTCATGACAGATAGCCTGACAATGGAGGGCGTGGCCGCGCTTTACAGCGAACAGGAGTCGGCAGCTTTAGCGGTCGAAGCGGGATGCGACCTCTTGATGGGGGCCTCTACTCCCCGCGACGTAGCGATGATGATTGAAGGCATCAAGCAGGCCATGAACTCGGGAGCCATCACTATGCAGCGTATCGATGACTCGGTACGACGTATACTGATGATGAAATACGAAATGGGACTGCTGCCCATACCAGCAAATTAGCTAGCTATAAGAAATATCAAATGGACAACAAAAACGCGGATTAGAAGGATAGAAGACGCATGTTCCAGAAAGGTGTACCCAGCGCAGAGCAAGAAAAACGCTTATTTTTCGTCGTTATAGGCATGACGGCCTTTGAAACGCTGTTACTCATAATAGCCTTAGTGCCGCCGCAATTGTGGACGCGGCTATTGCCCAATTCTCCGAGCGCGGCACAGGATGGCCCATTTCCGCCCATTCTCGCCCCTGTGATACCGGCGTTGCTGTATCTCTTGCCGACAGCAATAGGTTTTCTTTGCCGCACCTGGCAACGGGCACTGCTCTACGCCACTCTTCCGGCCTGGATTGGCCTGGGGCTTTTTGTGATCGCGGCAAGCGTGAAAGTGGGAGCATTCTACCTTGTCTCCTCAAACTCGGTCAGCGCGAACGTAAGTGTGTTGGAACTCTTCGCAGCCCTGGGAGCAATTGGCTGGTTAGCTAGACACCTCTTTCCACTGCCAGTACAATAGAGTATGAAAACGACATCACAAAAATTGCGCCCGCTGCGCCTGATGCGTATGGTGAGCGGGCCGCTTGAGCCTGTGACATGTGAGGAAGTGGATGGCAGCGTGAAAGCATTTGAAAGGAAGCCGGAAGGACAAACTGGCGAATCGCTCGCCACACAAGACCAGTCTGTAGAGGAAGAGGCTATTTTTTCAAGAGATATCGCTTCCATCACCACACATCGCCTTGAGGCTGAGGTGCCATTGGGAGAAGCAGGGGCGCGGCAGTTGCTGCAACGCACGCCGGTCAACTACCTGCTGAACCAGGCCTACAGCCTGTGGGTGTTTATTTCCTTATTTCTCCTGACGCTCATCATGACGCGCAAGGTATCTGTCGAGCAGTACGGCGTGTTCGCGATTGCCTCGACCGCCTTCAACACCATAGCCTACATTGTAGCTTTCGGTTTAGAAGACACAACCACCACCTTCGTTCCCCGCGTACTGGCCGAGCATGGGCTGGCGGCTGCGGCCCGGCTCATTCGCCGTCTGCTGGCAATGCGGGTGGTCATTCTGGCGGTCAGCCTGTTTATTATGCTTTTCGCACTGCCCAGTCTGGCCTCACTCTTTGGCGCAATACCCCTGCCTACATTTGGTGATATCGCCGTAGGGCTGCGCGACCCCGGCCTGCTTGGGCACATCACACCAATTGCATTCTGGGTGCTGGGTAACGGCATCGCCAGCCTGCTAACTGCCGTGTACGCCTCGATCATGCGCATGCGCCTCGTCTTCATCGTAGGCAGCCTGACTCAGTTACTTTTACTTGTGTTGAGCTTCGTCACGCTGCAAATGGGCTGGGGTATCGACAGCGTGTTGTGGTTGCAGGCCATCTGCTCGCTATTGAACGCGGCGGCCTTCGCGCTCTGGCAGCTTCCGCTCCTGCTCACGCGCGGGTCTACTTACACGCAACCAATGACTCCTGTAATAAAACTGGGCCTCTCCGCCTGGCTCACGAATCTGGTAACGGGCGCGCTGCTCAAGCAGGTCTCGATTATCCTGCTCACCTACTTTGCCGTTTCGGTGGCGCAGATCGCCTTTTTCACGCTTTCGTTCCAGCTAGCCCATGCTGCGAACCTCTTGCTCGTCTCTGGCTTCGGCGGTGTCGGCGGCTCGGCGCTGGCGGCTGCTTTTGTAGGTATGAACTACGAGCGGCTGGCACGTTCATGGCAGACGCTGATTAAGATTGAAACGCTGCTGGCGGCTCCGGTGCTGGTGTTCTGTCTGTTCAACGCGCCCGCCATCGCCATTGCGCTCTATGGCAACAACTACAGCGCGGTCGGCCCACTGCTCGGCATCTTCCTGTTTTTCAATATTCTCACGCGCGTGCTGGGCACCACCATTTCCCAATCGACACTCTATGTGATGCAAAAGCCTCGCCTGGTCGTGCTGGCACAGTTCGCCGGGCTGGCTGCCGCCATACTCTTCGGCATACTGCTGATCCCCCATTTCGGCCCGGCTGGCGCGTTGATAGCCGATGGCCTTGCGCAAGTCATCATGGGTGGGCTGATGCTACTCTTCCTCTGGCGAGACCTGCCCGAACACTATCCGCTCGGCTTCACTTTGAGATTGCTGCTCGCGTTTGCCATCGCGGCCCTACCCGCCATCCTCTGGCACCCGACCAGCCGCGTGCTGTTAACAGTTTCCGGTGTAATTTTCCTGGCGATTGCTATTGTATTATTGGTGGTTATAAAACCATTGAGTAGTAGAGATTTGGAGATGGTTGCGGAAGTGAGGCCGGGGGTAGTAAAGTATTTGAGGTGGTTTGGGAGAATTTAAGCTAAAGCCTGTTCCACAATCTTTGCAGCATTCGGCTCAACTTTCGCTAGCAAAGCGCGATATCGCTCATCTCCAATCGTGGCGCGCAGGGTGTCGACGCCGCGCTGGGATTCGTCGCCGTAGGTGCTTTCCGGATCGTTCAGCAGGGATTGGGAGAGCAGCAGGGCGGCGATGGCGGCCTCGTAGTGCTGCTGGTCGAGGAAGAGTTTGCCGAGGTTGCGCATTACCTTGCCCTCGCCTTCGCGGTCAGCTACCTCTCTCGCTATTTGCAAGGACTGGCGATAGTAGTCGAGGGCTTGCTGCTTCTGGCCGAGTCTTTCGTAAAGGGTGCCGATATTTTTGAGGGTGCGGCCTACACCCTTGCGATCAATCTCACGCCGGACTTGTAGCGCCTGCTCGAGGCACTTCAAGGCCTCTTCAGGCTGTCCTTGCTTGCGGTACACCTTGCCCAGGTTGTTCAGGGACCAGGCTTCGCCCCGGCGGTCTCGCTCATCGCGGTAGATGGTCAGAGCCTGCTGGTAGTATACATGGGCCTGCTCAAATTCGCCGAGGTCTTCGTAGACGCGCCCGAGGTTGTTGAGGACGCCTGCCTCGCCCAGGCGATCACCCAGGTCGCGGAAAATGCTGAGGGATTGTTCGTAGTATCCTTTCGCTTGCTTATCCTCGCCGAGGGCAACCAGCACCCAGCCGAGATTGTTGAGGGCCGCTCCCTCGCCTCGCTGGTCGCCCTCTTCCTGGCAGATGCGCAGCGACTCCTCGTAATCCTTGCGCGCCCGCTCGCGGTTGCCTGATTCAGCGAAAACGCGCCCGATATCATCGAGCGCCATTGCCTCGCCTCTGCGATCATTGGTCTGCCGGTATAGCTGAATGGCCTGCTCCAGATAAGTGCGCGCCAGTTCCAGGCGTCCCAGCGTGCGATAGACTACACCGAGGCTGTTGAGAATTCGAGCGCGCTGTCCGGGTGTCGGCTGCCACTGCCCATTGAGCAGCACCTGGTAGAGTTCGAGTAGAATAGCGCTCGCTCCGGTACGTTTGAGAACAGGGAATACGCCTTCACGTTCGATGAGTGTGTAGGCATCACTCCATTGTCCGGCCTGTTCGTAGTGCCACGCAGCCTCGATGTACGACTTGATATCGCTCATGGCGCGGCGCTTATCGCGTGGCGGGCAATGTTCGGTGGCATATTGCGAATAATAGTTCGCGGCCCGGATATGCGCGTCCTGCAAAGCCTTGCGATTGGCCAACTCATCGCCTTCAACGAAATGGCTCTGCGCATAGCTGGCAACGATGGCATGCAACTGGTAACGATCATCTCCCCACGCCTGAAGCAGATGCTGGTTGAGCAACACATCGAGAGCGGCATGTACCTGCGCGGTTGACATCGGCTGCTGGCCAACGACATCTAGTAAGGCTTGAGCGGCGGTCAAATGGACAGGCTCGCGATAGACGGAGAAAGCGAGTAACAACCTGCGCTGGTCTTCTTTCAATTGCCTGGTATAGATGTAATCAAGCAGGTTGCGCGCCACGTTGCCGCTCCAAATCTCGGGGTAGAAAGTATCGTGGCGAAACGTTGAGGCGTTGAGATTGCGCGTGCGCAGCAGGGATGCAAACAGCGCCAGCGCGTAGGCATGTCCCTGGCAATGTTCTACCAGCACGCGCAATTCATCGTCGCTGCCCTCAACATGCAGTTTCCGCAGCAGTTCGATTCCTTCCGCTATGCTCAGGCCAGAAACGGGATATTCCTGCATGCAGGTGGCCGGATATTCACGGGTGCCGCGCGGCCAGGGACGGCTGGTCATCAGCACACGGCTGGCGCAGGGCAGGTTATTGAGCGCGTCGATCCACTCGCCCACTCCTGGACGATCTGGCAGCGCGCGGCCCGTCTGCCAGTCGAGCAGGTTCTCGAACTGGTCAAGAATAATCAGGCGCGGCTGATCGGGCGAGTTCAGCACGTTAAAGAGCGCCATCGCCTGGTGCTGCAAGGCCATGCTGGTAAAATCGGGCAATGCCTTGCCATAAAACTCGCAGAGGTTTCCCGCAAGATCGGCGAAGGTGACGGACGAGTCGATGTTGAGCCAGATAGCGGCACCGGTAAATAAGCCTTTTCCGGTGCTACGCTGCTCCTCGGCATAGCGATAGACCAGCGCGGCCAGCGTCGATTTGCCAACGCCGCCGATGCCTGTCAGCACCAGCGCGGTCAAACCAGGCCCGGTCAGCTTTTCGTATACATCCTTTACCGTGTTTTCACGCTGGTGAATGGTGCGCGGATCGGTGGGTGGCGGAATGCCCAGAATGCCCCGGTAGGTCATTTTATCGACCGGTTCACTCTGGGAAGCGGCTTGTTCGGCAGGCAGAAGATGCAAGATAATCGGCGGAACCTGGGTGATTGAAGCCCCTGCCATTGCTCCTTCTGGCACTATTGAAACGTGTGAGGCAGGATGAGCGTGATCTGGTCCACTGGATGAAACCGGGAACAGCCACTGGAAAAGACCAATCAGGACGCCAAGCACCGTGAACAGCACGACAGGAAGAATGGTATAGAAAGACCCCTGCGTTTCCTCAAGCCAGAAAATCGCACCGCCTGAAATGAGCAAGAGCGCGACAAGCACAATCGTCCAGCGTACCCAAAGCGGTGGGTTGTGCTGCTTCGCCGGTTTATGTGCTTCTTCGAGTTGTTGCTGTCCTGACATGCAGGCCTACTTCCATTGCAATCGGACAAAAGATTGTTTACTCGGTAGGAATAATCTGTACAGCAGTGCCATAGCAAAGTACTTCGGTGACGCCAGGGGAAATCTCTGTAGCATCGTAGCGAACGCCGATTAGCGCATTTGCCCCCACCTGCTCGGCATGCTGGATCATCAATTCGTAGGCATCATTGCGCGCCTGCTCGCAGAGATTAGTATAGAGGGTAATGTTGCCGCCTACAAGCTGCTGAAAGGCTGCGCCAATATTCCCAACGACACTGCGCGAACGCACGATGATGCCCCGCACAACCCCGAGGTGTTTGACTATACGAAAGCCAGGAAGATCGTTGGTAGTGGTAACAAGGCCATGATCCATGATTTTTCCTCCTAAAAGCTGTCTTCGGATTATTAGGATGGGCGTCATGTTTTTGCAACCGGCGTAGGGTGACTTCCGGGAAAGCTTTCTGCAAGCAATTGACGCGCACCCCGGATTATATTAGGAACTGACTCAAAAGCTCTTCACTAATGCTATTCTATCATGCTATGCTTCGGAATGCTCTTCCTCTTCTTCGTATTCTTCCTCGTATTCCTCTTCCCCGGCAAGGCGTTCGGCCTCGTCGGCGCGCTGCTCATCGGCGATTTTGGCGCGAGCTTCGATCTGGGCAAGCCAGCGGAAGAACAGGGGCGACATGACGACGAGATCAACCAGGCCAGGGATGAGCAGGAGCGCCCCACCCACCGCCTGGTCGGCAAAGGAGGAGATGCCGAGTTGGGGCGGCACGTGGTAGTGGGTATAGAGGGTGACAAAGGAGAAGACCAGCAGGAATGCAAAGATATCGACCGGCTGCCCATCCAGGAAGGCATAGAGCATCTGCTGCGGATAGCTCAACCGGTGCATTTCGCGCACAGAGCCAATGAGCGGCCACCAGTTGAATATCGAGGTCAGGAAAATCATCCACATCTCAACATGATAGAACGTGCCATTGCGCAGGGCCAGACTGAACAGAGCAGGCGCGTGCCAGAGCAGAAAATTGAGATTGAAAAGTAGCGATGCGATGATCGGCTGAGTGAGCAGGCGTGCCACCGGACGAAACGCGGGATGCTCAAATAAGGGCCGAATGAGCCAGCCGGGACAGGCATAGATGAGCAGGGGCGCGCAGACGGTGGTTAGCGTGACGGCCTGGAACATGTGAACCGAAAATAACTGCGTGCGGGCAATCGTGTCGATGGGCGTGAGCAACAGCAGCGCCATTACAAGGATGGAAATGATAAATGAGGCAACCCGGCGTATAGAAAGCGACGTCTCTCCACTGACATTTTTGCGCACATGCCGGATGCCCAAAATATACAACAGGCATACTATCAAGAGGGCAAGGAGCGTGAACGGACTCCAATGCCACGCGAAATTCAGACCGTAAAACATAGGTATTCTCCGCGCGATAAAAATAGTGTTGTGTTCACACGTAGTATAGGGCAAGTCTGTGTATTGCGCAAATATTTCTCGAGGGCCGAACCAGGGCGACCGCCAGGGTCGCCCCTACCATCCGCATCGGTAGGGGCGACCCTGGCGGTCGCCCTGGTCTAGCTCCAAATCGAGGGGTCAGACCGTCCTAAAAAATTCTGATATAATGCAGCCAACAACGAGATAAAAATGGAGAACAACCATGCGAATCGTCATTGCTCCCCAATCGTTTAAAGGTAGTCTCACTGCAGCCGAGGCGGGACGCGCTATTGCTGAGGGCGCGAGGGTCGTCTTTCCAGAGGCAGAGATTGATGTTGTTCCTATCGCGGATGGCGGCGAGGGTACTGTGCAGGCGCTGGTAGATGCGACCGGAGGCCAATTCGTGGAGCGAACGGTAACGGGGCCGCTTGGCGAGCCGGTGAAGGCAGTTTTCGGGCTTCCTGGTGATGGCCAGACGGCAGTGATTGAGATGGCGGCAAGTTCCGGTCTGCCACTGGTTCCACCACAACGACGGGACCCGCGCATCACTACGACCTATGGAGTGGGAGAATTGATTCGGGCGGCGCTGGAAGAGGGCAGGCGTCACCTGATTATCGGCATTGGCGGCAGCGCGACGAACGATGGCGGCGCGGGCATGGCACAGGCGTTGGGAGCAAAACTTCTGGATAGCGAAGGGAAAGATATAGAGCCTGGAGGAGCAGCGCTGGCAAAGTTAGCAGCCATTGACATAAGCACAATGGACGAACGACTGAGAGATTGCGTCGTCGAGGTGGCCTGTGACGTCAATAATCCGCTCTGTGGCGAGCGTGGAGCATCGGCAGTATACGGGCCGCAGAAGGGAGCAACGCCCGAGATGGTGAAACAGCTCGACGCGGCGCTCGCTCATTACGCGGAGGTCATCGAACGGAACCTGGGCGTGTCGGTGCGCGATGTGCCGGGGGCAGGCGCTGCAGGTGGACTGGGCGCGGGATTGATCGCGTTCTTACATGCCCAATTGCGACCGGGGGCGCAGATTGTGCTTGAGGCGGTGAAGCTGGAGGAACGCCTGCGCGGAGCAGACCTGGTGATTACGGCAGAGGGGCAGATTGACGCGCAAACGGCCTATGGCAAAAGCGTGGGTGCGGTGGCAGAACTGGCAAAACGCTATGGTCTGCCGGTGCTGGCGCTGGCTGGAGGATTGGGCGAGCGTTACCAGGATGTATACGCGCTCGGAGTGGACGCGGTGGCCGCTTTGCCATCTCGCCCAATGACGCTCGAATATGCGATGGAACACGCGGCAGCCCTGCTAAGCGATTGCGCGGAACGCACCCTTAGACTGTTGAGATTGGGCGGCCAGACCAAAAAACGCTGAGTCTCCCCGAAGTGAAACTTTTCTGCTTGTTCCACGTATATCTCTATATAAGAGAGTAGAGACGATGATCGAAGAAAGATACCCATAGTGATCATCAATAGCATCTTCTCTATGACCGGATTCATCCAGTCAAAAAAGAAGTACTCTTTATAAGGATTGTGAGCTTTTTTAGGCCCTCATCGGTCTGATGAAGCGCCCTGGACTTTGTTCTTGTATATTGCTAGTTGCAGTACCCTCAAGCGGGTCAAGCAAGAGAGGGAACTCCCGGCGCTTCCAGTAAAGGAAGTATAGCGCTCGAACCCGAAGAGGTCAAATGGAAATGCACTAGGGGAGTAGTTCTTATGCAAGAAAATCTTTACGCTACGAATAATACAGACTACACACGCCTGCTGTCTCTTGGATTCAGCGAAGCCGAGGCCACCAGGCTGGTACATATGAGGGATCACGTAACCGAACAGGTCGAATATCGCGAAATGGTCGAGGAGATTCATCGTCTCAACTTCCTTCGCTGGCTGGTCGAAAACAAGCGTATCCGCGAATAGCAATTGACGTGTCATAAGGCCAGCAATAATGGCAGGCCGGGGTTTTACCCTGGCCTGTTTTTTTATGGCACGCCATAACACCCCTGCCTCCAGATGTCATCCTGAGCGCAGCGAAGGATCTCTATTGCCCGGCAGGAATGTGCATCAGGGCCGTAGATCCTTCGCTGCGCTCAGGATGACCGAACGCGCTCAGGATGACATGCAAAAGGGGATTGTTATGGCTTGATCACTTCTGTGGTGTCTGATCTTTCGCCATGTCCTGCACAAGAGCGAGGATCGCGTCTGTCTGCTCTTTAATCAGGCGTTCCAGCGCCAGAATCTTCTGATCCTGCATATCGAGATGCTTCATTACCGCTTCGATATCGGCATATGACTTCATCGTCGTGGCATAGGCCTCGTCAGCCTGAAGTTCTGACTTGCGGCCCAGGACGTTCTGTCCCACCATAATAATAGGCAGGAGTACCAACTGAATAAATGTCTGAGAGAGCCAGGCGACGAGCAAAGCAACAATAGGGGAAAGCAATCCAAGAATGCCCAGCAGACCGATAATCGCCAGCAAAGCAAAGACATAAGCCGTCCACATCGTCCCGACGTGTTCCGTCAGCCACACAGCAAGCTGCGTATTGAAACCAGCCGCTTTTATCTCCGCCTCATGCACCAGGTTGACGTTGCGGGGGATATGATGTTTTACGTGTGTTTCATTCTTCAGGTGAACGTTCTCCATGCGGTTTCTCCTTTTTAGAAAGTTTTCGAGTTGTGTAATCCGGGTAGAAATGAAGGCATTTGTCTCTCTAAGGTTGAGTCTATCATATATCTCGTTTCAAGGATAGACGTGAGGACTGCATGCTTTTTGCTCAACGCAAGCCTTGTCAGGAACTGATCAAGCGAATAAGATACGAGGAAAAGAGTAAGGAGAATAGATACATGAAACGACCTCTGCGTATGAGCCAGATTATATTTCATCCCTCGATGCTTGCCGTTCTTTCTGGCTTAATAGGTGCGACAATCGGCTTCCTGATCAATCTTGTAAGCGGAGGAAATACAACTCAAGTGGTTTGGGTCGCTCTTACCTTAGCTATCTTGACCAGCCTTGGTATCTCAGCCTGGCAAGCGTTCATGCAAGAGAGGTCAAGCGAGCAATATACGATCATGATGCAGGAGTTGATCTTCCAAACCTACTATCTTACAGTTCTGGCTGACAATCCAGAGATTTCGCGGATGGCACAACAACGACTTGGTCAGGTGTTAAAATCCCTAAGTAACGAGCAACAGATAAGCATGCTGAAGTTTTTCAGTAGCAACGGATTTCCTGCTCAATTTGTTGGCGATGCACTGAAAGGAAGCAAAGCCCTTTCAGGAGCGGACCTGCGTGGAATTGTGCTTCCTCAAATCCAGCTTCAGGGGGCCGATCTGAGTGGCATAAATTTCAGCAACGCGAATCTCACCGGAGCTCATCTGGAAGAGGCCTGGATGATCAATGCTAATCTCTCAGGGGCTGATCTGCGCCAATCTTATCTCATTAAAACTTCGCTGTTCGGCGCGGATTTACGGCAAGCTAATCTCAGCAAAGCTCATATGCATCAAGCCGGTCTCATTAAGGCAAAACTCAGTGGGGCAGTTTTTCACAAAAGTGATCTCACCGGCGCTCTGCTGGAAGGGGCGAATTTGAAGCAAGCCGATCTCACCGGCGCTGATCTCACCGGCGCTCTGCTCAAAGAAGCCGATCTCACCGGCGCTACTCTCATCAATGCCAATCTGAGTGGAGCCTACCTCAAGGGTGCTGATCTGAAGCAAGCCGATCTCACCGGCGCTATTCTCGATCAGACCTATCTCGACGGAGCAGATATACGCGGGGCTAAAGTGACTCAGGAGCAACTTGCTATGGGCCTCTCCTCCCCAACCTCATAGAGTAAAGACCATCCGGCCAGAGAAACCGCAAGAGGAAGCAAGGGAGACGCTGCGCCGATTACCGCATGATTATAGATAATGGCGGTACTCAAGAAAGGACATCAACATTCCTTTTCCTAATTGAGAGCCAATGGAAGACTACTGGTATGTTTCTCAACAATACCACCTTACATGAAGAGGATAGCTCGTTTCTCTGTTAGCCCCTTTGGACGGTATGATAAGTACTTTCAGGCTCCAATCCTTGCGTGAGTCATCTTTGGTCGCAAGAGAAGTAGGAACAGTCCAGTTTACTGTTTCCACAAATGAGACATAAGGATCAATCAGGATGTTGTTCCATGCGTTAATGGGAATGCTATGTTCTTCATAGGTCTTGTGTGCAAAATTCCCATCATAGACGTATTTTGACTGGTAGTAGGAAAAGCTGAGACGGATGCTTTTGATACATGTCGTTTCATGACTGGTAAGCCGGTACTGGATAAAAAAGGATTTACCGCCTGTTGCATAAGGCTCCGAGATGGAAAGTGAGGATGTAGCGAGTAGTTGTCTGGTGCGGCGCTTCTCATGAATATTGATATTATAGGCCAAAACAAAGAGGCTCACCAGAACTACAAAGCTACCAAAGCGCAGGAGAATACTCCAGGGAGCAGGCAGCACAAAAGGGTTTTTCCAAAGAAGTTGAAGCGTGTAAAACTGCAATACCATACAACCGAGAACAACAGAAACAAGCAGGTACTTTGTCCATCTCACAGAGAACGGGACAATGAGGATGATACCGCCTGCTAGCAGAAAAAAGCTTGCACACAACGAAAACATTTTATACCAATCCATTGAGGCGACAGCAGGAAACAGAAACGGGGTAAGACAAACAAGTGTGATAGCCAGAAGAAAACCAACTACAAACAGGCATCCCTGGTCGCTGCTCGATTCTTGCTCGGTAAGGTTGTGCATGGTAAAAATGTGTTCATCGTTCTGCTCCATATTCGCTAAAGGATGAATATAACGTTTCTACATGTATTTCTTGCAAGTATACCATTCGGGGAGAAAGGCTACAATGAGGCGATATGGAGAAGGGTAAGCGTCAGATTTTTGCTGTCGGCTTAGGGGAACGAGAGACACCCGCAAGGGGATGGCTCTACACGCCGAAGGTGTAGAGCCATCCCCTTGCGGGTGTCTTTGGACCTCTCTCCGCAACAATCTGATGGACATCCGATGAGCTTTAAATCCTACAGGCGGCCAGGCCGCCTATGTGGTCTGTTTTGCGCGCTACCAGCCCCGCCATCCTCGACAGAATTCAAGCTGACCATTTGCTCGCGCAGCGCTGCGACTTTGCTCACCATCACCTGTTCCATTGGGTGCTGTCCAGGCGTGGCAATCCATTGCATCATGGATGACAGGAAGAGTTCCTTCAAGTACGCAAACGAGAAATCTGTGGTAAGCTCGCTGATCTTGTTGATTCCCCCGGGAGTGAGTTGTAATGCTGGTTTTAAGGAGGCATTCCAAAGAGCAAGATAGCTTGCACGCTCAGGCGTGTCTGGAAGCTCAAAGTGATACTTCCGGTCAAAGCGACTTGGCCGCTCAAGGATCGATGGGTCCAATCGCTCGGGGTGATTTGTGGTAGCAAGGGTGACAATACCAATGTTTGCAGCAAAGCCATCTAACTCATTGAGGAAGGCCGAGCGGTTCTGGGGATTCAACTGTGAGTCCAGGTCTTCAATCACCAGAATACATGGAGACGTTCTGCGTGCGCGGTCAAAGACCTGTTGGACGCCTTGCAGATCTTTGATATAAAGACACGGTTGTTCCATTGAGTTAATCAGCGCCTTCACCGTATGCGTTTTCCCATTTCCCGGCGGACCGATAAAGAGTATCCCACGTTTCCAGGGAATGCCATACTCTTCATACAATGCGCGCGAGGCAAAGAACTGCACCAGGTCGTCACGAATCTCTTGCTTGAGGTTGCCGCGCAGGATCAGGTTATCGAACGTGGCCACTTTAATATCCTGGAAGAGGTCTTCATCCTTGTACCAACGTCCATTAAACACAAGCACTTCGCTATGCGGCTCCGTATTCCATTTGCACACAGCCACGTAGAATGCCCGGGCAATCTCCTGGGTGTCGGCCAGTATCCAGTAGCGATGTCCATACAAGCACACTACTTCAAGCGTGGCTCCCTGCCATTGCACTTCGAGCCAGGCATTGATAGCTCTATCCATAGTTTCCTGTTCAGGCTTCTCTGGTTCCTCACCTCGACGGCTACGGCGTGTCTGCACCGTTGCAGCATCAAAGCGCATTCGATGTGGGACACCGTGATGCATTGCCTCTGGACCTGGCTGGAGCCAGAAGGTCATCATCTGATTGTGGATAAAGCTCTTTTGCGTCAGCAGACATAGCCCGGCATCTGCATAACTCGCTATATCAAAAGGGCCACCCTCTACCTCGATGTATCCCTTCTGAGGAAAAAGCCGCTTCAGACTCTCACTGATATGGTACTCGATGAGGGCTTGAGGAAGTGAGAACGCTTCTCTGAAGAACTGTTCGTTGCTCATGATTGCTCCTGCTCTAGTATGTAGCAAGCACTCAATGGATCAGGTTGGATCGATTGTGGCTGTGCAAGTGGCCAGTTCTGTGCGGCGTGGGTCTGGGGCCTGAGCAATCCGTAAGCCGAATTCTGTTCCCGCGCGTTCTTGCGGCGGCGCGGGCGGCAATCATCTATCTGGGACAGCAATTACTTGCTGCCTCAAGCGACCAACCCGAGGGTTGACAGGCGAGCAACCTGCGAGCATGCCGCGTGGGCATGCTACTCCCTCTGCTCGGTCTTGCTCCGAATGGGGTTTACCCAGCCAGCCAGTCGCCTGGCTGCTGGTAGGCTCTTACCCTACCATTTCACCCTTACCTGGCATGATTACGCCGGGCGGTATGTTTCTGTGGCACTTTCCCTGGGGTCGCCCCCGCTGGCCGTTAACCAGCATTCTGCTCTGCGGAGTTCGGACTTTCCTCGGGCCATTATAGCCCGCGATTGCCTGGATTACTCAGACCCCCCGGTACTATAGCATAGTTGGGACATATCGTCCACAATTGACGCTTGCCCCAAAAACACGTTACAATGTCGATGAACTTGTTTCTTTATAGAAAACAACACGGTTTAGACAGGGAAAATTTCATGACTCCAGGTCGGCAGATACGGCTGACAGCGCTGGCAAACTGCGCCGGTTGAGCGTCTAAAATGGGTCCAGAGGCCCTGGCGCAGGTCTTGCGTCCGCTCGCACAACATATACAACAGGCCCCGCCCGGCTTGCTGGTTGGTCTGCATGCCATCGATGATGCGGCTGTGTACAAGGTCAACGAGCAGCAGGCAATTATCAGCACAGCGGATTTTTTCCCGCCGGTGGTGGATGACCCCTATGCCTTCGGAGCCATCGCGGCAGCCAATGCCATGAGCGATGTTTACGCGATGGGCGGGCAGGTGCTGATGGCAATTAACCTGGTGGCATGGCCCGGCGATCTCGATCCTGGCATTCTGAGCGAGATTTTGCGCGGCGGCATGAATAAGGTTGCCGAGGCGGGCGCGGTCATCGCGGGCGGGCATACCGTCACCGACGATGAACCGAAGTATGGCCTTTCTGTGACAGGCATGGTGCATCCACAGCACATTTTGACGAAGGGCGGCGCGAAGCCTGGAGATTACCTTGTGCTGAGCAAGCCATTGGGTACAGGCATTCTTACCACCGCTCATAAACGTGGCGAGGTGCGCGAAGATGATCTGGATGCTGCGCTGCAATCGATGATGCGCCTGAATCGCAAAGCAAGCGAGGCATTGCAGCGACCGGGCGTGCATGCCGTGACCGACATTACCGGCTTTGGCCTGCTCGGTCATGCCTGGGAGATGGCGCAGCAAAGCCTTGCCGGGATGCGTTTCTCATTTGACGCGCTGCCATTGCTTCCACGTGCGCGCGCTTATGCTGAAGAGGGCCATGTGACGGGCGGAGCAAGGCGCAACGAGAAATATTTGACGCCGCATGTGCGCATTGCAGAGCGCCTGGATAGATATGACCGCGAGCTACTGTGGGACCCCCAAACGTCCGGCGGCCTTTTCGCGGCCATTGCTCCCGCGCTCTGGCCAGAACTGGAAGCCCTCGCGCCGGATGTGCAATTTTGGAAAATTGGTGAGGTAACAGGGCTGGTGGAACAGGCAGAGCAGGTGATACTGGAGGTGGATTGATGCTGGAAGCGTTGGAAGAGCGAATCGGGCTGCACTTCTCTGACCCCGCCTTATTAAAGCAGGCGCTTACCCACAGTTCGTATATTTTCGAGACCACAAATGACGCTCTGCAATCAAACGAGCGGCTGGAGTTTCTCGGCGACTCGATTCTGGCCTGCATCAGCGCGGATTATCTCTACCGCGCCTTTCCTCAGTTGAGCGAGGGCGACCTGAGCAACGCCCGCGCCATGCTGGTGAAAGGGGAGACGCTGGCGCAGTTTGCGCGTGAGATCGGGCTGGGAGACTACCTGATTATGGGCAGGGGTGACGCTCACAGCAGTAAGGGACAGCGCGTACTTGCTGCTGCTTTTGAGGCGGTGCTGGGCGCAATTTACCTCGATCAAGGTCTGGAGGCGGCGCGGCAGTTCGTTTTGCCCTACCTGGAACCGATAGCACAGCGCATTGTGGAAAAACGGCTGTTCAAAGACAATAAATCGCTGTTTCAAGAGCTGGCCCAGGCACGCGAGGGCATTACGCCGGCCTACCGACTCGTGAAGCAGGAGGGGCCTTCGCATGACCGGGAATTTACGGTGGATGTGATGCTTGGCAAGGAGGTGGCGGGCAGCGGTCACGGTCGCAATAAGCAGGCGGCTGAACAGGAGGCAGCACACAGCGCCCTGGTCAAGCGCGGCTGGATTTGATGGATTGGATAGGTAGCAAGATTGGGGGGAACTATGCGATTAGAACCAACACCCAGGCCGGAGCAGACGTTGCGCGTCAATGCCCGACTGATAACTTCGAGTACGATACTACACCTGGCCTCGGACGAAATTGAGCAGGCCATAGCCCAGGAACAGATGGAGAATCCCGCCCTGGCAGTGAGCGAGCAGCGCGTGTGCCTGTTTTGCGGCGCGCCTTTACACGGGCAGACCTGCACTTCCTGTGGCTATTCGGCGCAACTTTTACAACCAACCCTCAACGCAGGTACAGCTCCGCCTCTGGATGATTCACCCGTTGGGCAGCAGTGGAGCGACTATCCCCACTATGATATTTATGACTACAGCGCGGGCGAGAACTTTGACGAAGATGATGACCCCGTGGCGCGCATTCCCGTCGATCAGACGCTGGCTGAAAACCTGCTGCAACAACTGGAAACGCTGATCTCGCCTGCCGACGCGCCCATCGCGGAACAACTGGTAGGCAACCTCAACGAGCGCGGCTATTTAGAAATCTCAATCGAGGAGATCAGTAAGTACCTGGATGTGCCAGTTGAGCGTGTGGCCTATGTATTGGAACAGTTACATACGTTAGAGCCGCCTGGCATCGGGGCACGTAACCTGCGCGAGTGCCTGCAAATCCAGTTGGAAGCCCTGAGCGAACTGGAAGAACCGCCCTCGCTGGTCGCAACTCTGATCGAGAACTATCTGGACAGGCTTGGCAAAAACCAGTTCGCGGACATTGCCCGTGAATTGAAGGTACCCGAGCAGGAGGTGCGCGAAGCGGTTCACTATATTCGGACGCACCTGTATCCGTTTCCCGCGCATGCCTTCCACTCTGGCACGCGCAACACAGGCACAGCGACCTATGCCCGTCCCGATATTCTCATTCGCAAAGGCGAGAACGGCTTCGAGGTCGAACTGATCGAAGAGAAACGCTACCACTTTCATATCGGGCCGGGCTTCGGCACGCAGCCCCTGTCCCTGGAAAGCGATCCCTCATATGAAGAACTCCAGCGCTATATACGCTCTCAAAACGAGCGGGCGCGTTTCTTCATCGAGTGCGTGCATCGTCGCTGGCAGACGCTGCGCCAGGTAGCCGAACTGATTGTGGACTACCAGCAGGAGTTCCTGGAAAAAGGCGTCCGCTACCTGCGTCCTTTCACTCGCGCCCAGGTGGCTAAATACCTCAACCTGGACGAGGGCACTATCAGCCGGGCCACCGCCAACAAGTATGCCTTGCTCCCCAATGGCCGCCTGATTCCGCTCTCAGACTTCTTTAATGGCTCATTAAGCGTGAAAGATGTGTTACGCGAGTTGATCGCCTCGGAGAATCCGAAACGCCGCCTGAGCGACGACGAACTGGCACGTTTGATGACGGAGCGCGGTATCCCGATGGCGCGGCGCACCGTCACCAAGTATCGCGAGGAAATGGGTATTGGTTCGTCACGAGAGCGATGATGGCGTGGCATAGAGAGTTCGCTCGCGCTCGTAAATGACCATGCCGGGGCCACCACCTTTCATATGGCGCACATGGCGCTGCAAAGTGTAATCAACGGGTACGCTGGTGCTGCCACGCGCCTGGCTGTACCAGGCGGCGAGGGCTGCGGCCTCTTCGATGGTGCGACGGGGAATCTCGCGCCCACCCGCTTTGATAATGACGTGCGCGCCAGGGACGCCGCGAGCATGGAGCCAGATATCGTTGCTCGTCGCCTGGTGAAACGTGACTTCTTCATTCTGGCGGCTGTTCTTGCCGATCAGGATGGTGAAGCCATCGCGGCTCTGCGTATGCAAGGGTACGCCACCGCCCGGCGGCACAGGCTTGCCTTTCTGCTGCTTGCCGCCTTTACCTTTCGCCTGCTTCTTTTGCCTTTCAACCGGCTTGCCGCGCATGTAGCCTGCTGTTTGCACCTCGGCTTTGACCAGGGCAACCTCGGCGGGCGTCTCAGCCAGCATAAGATCGGCAAATAACTGCTCAACGGTCGCCAGTTCGACCCGATTCTGCTCAACCTGCGCGGGAATGAGATCGAGGGCGCGGCGCAGCTTGTGATACTTATGAAAGAGTCGATTGGCGTTCCCAACGGCATCTAGACGCGGATCGAGCGGAATTGTCACCATCGAGGGTGCTTCGGGATTTTCAAAGATGTTGGGAAGAGCAACGCTGCTCTGCCCCTGCTGCACGTCGTTTTGATAGGCAAGCAGCAGTTCGCCTTGCAGGCGATACTGGTCGGCCTCGGCGGTTACGGATAGTTCCTGTTGCAGGTGTTCGGCGCGACGTTTGCAGCGTTCAAGCTGGGTCTGCAACGCTTTCTTGATAGGGGCGCGCAGGCTTTCCAGGGCATCCTGCCATTCGGCCCTGGCATAATACTCGTCGATCAGGTTATTGATAGAATTCGCAGGATGCACCTGGACACCGTTTACTTCAGTATATTGTGCCAGGAAATAGGGCGCAAAGGCTAGCATGCGGGTCGTACTGGCGTTGTCTTCCTGTTGTTCGGCGGCATGCGGTCTCCAGGCGCGTGTCTGATAAAGCGAGGCCAGATCGCGCACGTTCCAGGCCAGTTCTTCCCAATCCTCAAAAGGGAGGGCGACCTCGGTATCGCCAGTTGTGCGATAGACGGCCTCGCGGGCGAGCAAAGGACTGAAGCCAAGCAGGTGCCCGGTCAGAAGTTGAAAGAGCTTTTGCGGGCCTCGTGTTTTTTTGGGTGATGGCTGTTCCTCGGCAGGCGTGGTATTGCTGGCTGCCAGCGATAGTTGCGAGGCAGTTACGGTTTCAGGTTCGAGGCGCGGGAGATGCTGACCCGCGAACTGGCGCATCTGCGGAGGCGGTGGTGTATAGGGAACGTTGGGCGCGATAATGCGATAGCGGTTGATGTCTGCGCTAATCTGCTTGAGGCTACCCAGAATCATCCCCTGTTCATTGCAGAAGATGATATTGCTGACGCGGCCCATGATCTCGATGAGCAGGCGGTAACGCAAGCGCTCGTCGCTTTCAGGAGATTTGCGATGCCCGGCCACGATTTCGAGAACGCGCTCCCAACGCGGCTGGGCGAATGATTCGATGCGCGCACCTTCCAGGTATTTTCGCAGCAGCATGACAAATGGAGGTGGCTCGCTGGCGATTTTTGCTGGTTTATGGGCGGTCAGATGCGCTCGCGCCAGTTGTGGATGAGCGGAGAGATAGAGCCAGTGGTTCTGATCCCCATGCCCGGCGGTGTGCGGAGCATAGCACTGGAGCGCAATGGCGTAGGCGGTCGGCTGAATAATGGTATCGATACGCGCTCCCGTGAGCAGTACTCGCCATTCATCCATTACCGCTGCAAGGGTTATAGCATCTAGATGCATCTCTCTCTACTCCCAACCTGCTTATATATGTTCTATCGCGTAAGGCAGCATCAGCCTGCAAAGATGATGAACCCTGTTGTACAATAATGTCAAGAGAAGTTATTCAGGACTCCTGTACTTTCCAGAAGCGTCCGATGCTTTGTAGTAGAAAGGGCAGGGGCATCCACAAACAAGAATGTACTGCTCGTAGTGGTGCCAGCCTCTGGCAGTTTCTACAATACCGATAGGTAGTATAACAAAGAGTGGGAGATTCGTATACCCAGCCCCCTGAACTGGAGGGCAGTATAGGAAAAAACAGCATGCAACTTGAAATGGAACCTGTTGCTCCTCAACAGGCAATAGCGCCACTTGCGCGGCAAGGGCTACTTTTCGTTCTTTCTGCTCCCTCTGGTACGGGAAAGGATACCATCATCAACGCGGCAAAGGCCCAGGGGATGGATTTTTATGTCGTTCCATCAGTAACAACACGAGCGCCACGTCCCGGCGAAAGCGAGGGCAATCCCTATCATTTCGTCAGCATGGAGACTTTCGAACAACTTGTGGGGAGGGACGAGTTGCTCGAGTACGCGAATGTGCATGGAAACTGGTACGGCCAGCCACGCCAGCCTATTCGCGACAATCTCCGCGCAGGACGTGATGTGCTGCTCAAAATCGATGTGAAAGGGGCGGCGACCATTCGCAATAAAGTTCCACAGGCTATCTTTATTTTCCTGGTTCCCGAATCGCCGGAGGATCTGGTGCGCCGATTAGCCCGGCGCAACACGGAGACACCCGAACAGCTTCAGAGACGGCTGGAAGACGCCCGGGTGGAACTGGCGGAGCAGCATTGGTACGATTATGTGATCGTTAACCGGGAGGGACACGTGCAGGAAGCAGTCGAGAAACTGCGGGCGATCATGATTGCCGAACACTGCCGCGTCCATCCTCGCCACGTCAAGGTTTAATTCGTAAGGAGGCCATACCAATGTCAGAAGAACGTTTTGAACAATCTAGAACCAGCGAGCGCAACCTGGGAATGGAACTGGTGCGCGTCACTGAGGCGGCAGCATTGAGGGCAGGTCGGTGGATGGGCAGGGGAGATAAAATTAGCGTTGACCAGGCTGCTGTCGATGCGATGCGCCGGGCGCTTGATGGTGTCGATATGGATGGCACTGTGGTGATAGGTGAGGGTGAAAAGGACGAAGCGCCGATGCTCTATATCGGAGAGCGCGTCGGCAATGGCCTGCCACCCGAAGTGGACGTGGCAGTTGATCCGGTAGACGGCACGCGCCTGACGGCAATGGGCCTGCCAGGAGCAATCGCGGTGGTGGCAACGGCTGAGCGCGGCACAATGTTCTCCGCGCCTCCCGGGGTGTTCTATATGGACAAGATCGCCGTTGGCCCCGCGGCCAGAGATGTGATTGATATCAACGCGCCTCCCGGAGAAAACCTGGCGCGCATTGCCAGAGCGAAAAACGCGCGTGTCGATGACTTAACCGTCATTATCCTGGATCGCCCACGTCATGCCGACCTCATCCGACAGGTACGCGAGGCCGGAGCGCGCATCCGCCTGATTACCGACGGCGATGTCTCCGGCGCAATTCAGGCCGCTATGGAAGATTTTAGGGGCGTTGACGCGCTGATGGGCACAGGTGGCGCACCCGAGGCGGTACTCGCAGCAGCCGCCATCAAGTGTATTGGGGGCGAAATCCAGTGTAAAATCTGGCCGCGCAACGACGAAGAACGCCAGAAACTGAAAGCGGACGGGGTTGACCTCGATAAGGTCTATACCACAAACGACCTGGTGAAGGGCGAGGACGTTTGCTTCGCTGCCACCGGCATCACAAGCGGCGAACTGGTAGATGGCGTGCAATACTACGGCTGGGGCGCTCGCACCTCTTCAGTGATGATGCGCTCGCGCTCAGGAACGGTACGCTACATTCAGGCGCGCCACAAGTGGCGCTCGGGACGACATCCGTAATAATGTGGTTTTTGTAGGGACGCGATTCATCGCGTCCTGCCTGGGGGTACACATTGATACCAGGCAGGACGCGATGAATCGCGTCCCTACAATGTCATGATAGCTGCTGCAATTTTTCAATAACCGCATCCGCGACCTGCGAGGTGCCAACGGAGGTTGGATCATCGGGGCGCGGTTTGAGATCGTAGGTGACGTTTTTCCCCTCGGCTATCACCTCGGCAATGGCCTTTTCTAAACGGTTGGCGGCCTCCTTTTCGCCCAGGTGCCGCAGCAACAACACGCCAGAGAACATCATGGCCATCGGATTGACCTTGTTCTGACCCGCGTACTTGGGCGCGCTGCCATGCACCGGCTCAAAAACGGCGTACTGGTTGCCGATGTTCGCGCCAGGAGCAACCCCTAGTCCTCCAATCAGGCCAGCCGAAAGGTCGGAAATAATATCACCGTAGAGGTTTGGCAGCACCAGCACATCATAGAGTTCCGGCTTCTGCACCAACTGCATACACATATTGTCAACAATACGATCTTCAAACTGAATCTCGGGATACTCTTTGGCAACTTCCTGCGCCACGCTCAAGAACAGGCCATCGGAAAACTTCATGATATTAGCTTTGTGAACGGCAGTGACTTTACGCCGACCGTTGGCGCGGGCGTATTCAAAGGCAAATTTGACAATGCGGCGCGAGGCCAGCGCGGAAATATACTTAATGCTGATGGCTGAGTTCACGTCGAGCCGCGCCCCACTCGTGCGCGCAATGGTATCAATCACCTCTTCCAGTTCGGGGGTTCCTCGCTGAAATTCGATGCCCGCGTACAGATCCTCGGTATTCTCGCGCACAATAATCATATCGATATGTTCATAACGGGAGCGCAATCCGGGATATGTTTTGGCAGGTCGAATATTGGCATAGAGGTCTAACTTCTTGCGGAGCGCAACGTTAGCACTACGAGCGCCCTTGCCAACGGGAGTAGTAATCGGCCCTTTCAGAGCAACGCGAGTACATTTTATCGCTTCAATAACTTCGTCAGGTAAAATTGTGCCATGCTTTTCCAACACCTCCAATCCAGCTTGATGCACACGCCAGTCGAATTGAACGCCGGTGGCTTCCAGGACACGCCGGGTCGCCTCTGTAATCTCTGGCCCTGTACCATCCCCTGGGATAAGTGTAACTGCATATGGCATAAAGCCCTCCAAACGGTACGGCGGTGTTTATATAAATAGGGTGCAATATATGACCAAAGTAGATTATAGCACAAATATCTCTACTGTCTGGAAGGGATAAGCGACATTAACTACTTCAAAGCAGAAAACTCTACAACAAGCGAGGGTTGTTTCAGGGTGTATAACAGTCATCAGTATTGTGCCGGAAAACGGCCGAAAGCCTCCTGGAAAAACGATCGGAAGCCACCCGCAAGGGGTGGCTCTACAATATTCCGCCGCTTATAGAGCCACCCCTTGCGGGTGGCTTCCGGCCTGTTTGCGCGACGGGCGATTTCCGGCTCCTCTACGCGACGAGTGGCTTCCGGTCAAAAAAACTCCTTTATTCCTGTTTTCCGCTCGCGCTGGCGCGTTTTGAGGTGCGACTGCTAGTTTTCTTTGCCGCCGTTTTTCTGGTAGTTGCTTTCCTGGCGGCAGTTGCCCTGGCGCGGGTGGTTGTTTTGCGGCTCGTCTTCTTGCTGGCAGTGGCGGTCTTCTTCGCCCGTGATGTCGTTGCACGCGTCTTTCTGGTCGTTACGGGAGCCGCTTCGCCTTCAGCCGCTCCGGCAGTTTCAGCAACTGCTTTTCTACGGCCTGCGCGGCGGGTTGTCGTCTCTCCCTGCTGCGGCACTTCGCCGTCCTTATGCTGCGGAGCGACGACTTCCTGATAACAGACAGGTTCTTGCCCAGGGCGCGTAATGACCATCAGGCCGTGACAATTGGGGCAGAGTTCGGGCACAGGCTTCTCCCAGATGGCAAAGTTGCAGGTGGGATAGTTGCTGCATCCGTAGAAGACTTTTTTCTTCTGGCGCGTCTTGCGCTCGACCAGGTCGCCTCCGCAGACTGGACATAAAGCCCCCGTCTTATTGACAAACGAGCGGCCATAGCGACACTCGGGAAAACCGGAGCAGGAGATGAAACGCCCGAAGCGGCCTGTACGCACGATCAACTTACGCCCGCATTCGGGGCAGAGTTCGTCGAGTTCTTCAACCAGCTTCACTTTGTCCATCTCAGCCTCGGCCTTTTCCATTGTGACCTTGAAGTCGCCGTAGAAGCCGCGCAGGAACTCCGTCCAGGACTGGCGGCCTTCTTCGACCTCGTCCAATCGACGCTCCATTTCAGCCGTGAAGCCGACATCCACGATCTCGGGGAAGTGCTTGTTCATCACTTCATTGACCGTCCAACCGAGGGTAGTCGGGACAAAGCGGCGCTGCTCCTGCTCGACGTAGCCGCGCTCCTGAATGGTGCTGATGATTGGCACATAAGTACTGGGGCGTCCAATGCCGCGCTCCTCCAGTTCTTTGATAAGACTGGCCTCGGTAAAGCGCGGAGGCGGCTGGGTGAAGTGCTGCTCCGGCTTCAAATCGTGCAGGTCAAGTACCTCTTTCGCTGTGAGGCGAGGCAGGTTCTTTTCGTCTTCCTCACGCGGCCAGACGGCATAGAAGCCTGGGAACTTGAGATGCGAACCGGTGGCGCGGAACACGTACTGGGCTGCCGAGATATCCACCCGCACCGTATCAAAGACCGCCGCTGTCATGAAGCTGGCAACGAAACGCCGCCAGATCAGGTTATACAGCTTGAACTGATCGGACGTCAGGTAGGGCTTCACATCCTGCGGGGTCAGATTGACATCGGTAGGGCGAATAGCCTCGTGCGCGTCCTGGGTGGTCGCTTTGGCCTTGCCAGTACGTCCCTGGCCGACATACGGCTGACCGTACTCCTGACCAATAAAGGCTTTGACGCTGGCCTGCGCCTCCTCAGAGATGCGCGTCGAGTCGGTACGCATGTAGGTAATGAGACCTTGCTGCCCGCGCTGGCCCAGTTCAATACCTTCATAAAGCTGCTGGGCAAGGCTCATAGTCCTCTTGGGCTTAAAGTAGAGGCGCGCTGAGGCATCCTGCTGCAAAGTGCTGGTGGTATAAGGCAGGTAGGGCTGGCGGCGCTGCTCTTTCTCCTCGACCTTCAACACCGCGTAAGTCGCGCCCTGTAAGTCCTTCAGGATCGTATCTGCCTCCTCTTTCGAGGAGATTTTGATGCGGCCCTTGGAGGACTTTTTCGCGCCATTCTGGCCATTGCCATTGAGCTTCGCATTATCAGAATCGGCCAGCCCGTCATCACCATTTACGCCATCATCGCTCAGTTCGTTGATCTCGTTCAGGCGGCTGATAAGGCTGGCCTCAAAATGCTCCGGCTGGCCTTGCTTGCTGAGAAGGGCGGTGATGCTCCAGTATTCTTCAGGAACGAAGGCACGAATCTCTGCCTCGCGGTCGCAGATGAGGCGCAGGGCAACGGACTGTACGCGGCCCGCGCTGGTGCCCGACTGTACGCGCCGCCACAGCAGAGGACTGATCTTGTAACCAACCAGGCGATCGAGGACGCGTCGAGCCTGCTGCGCGTTGAACAGGTCCTCGTTGATCTCGCGCGGCCTGCGAATCGCCTGCTGAACCGCGCTTTTGGTGATCTCATTGAAGACGGCGCGCCGCGGATTTTGCAGGCCGAGCGTCTCCTTGAGCGACCAGGCAATAAACTCGCCTTCACGGTCAGGGTCAGGAGCCAGGTAGACTTCATCGGCGCGCTGAGAGGCATGTTTCAACTCGTCAATCAGCCTGTCCTTTTTCTCGATGACCACATACTGCGGCGTAAAGTCCTTTCGGGTATTCACGCCCAGTCCTTTTTTCGGTAAATCTATGATATGCCCCATCGAGGCACGAACTTCAAAGTCACGCCCGAGGAATTTTTCAATCGTTTTTGCTTTGGCGGGCGACTCCACAATTACCAGTTTCTTTGCCATATACCTCTACCCTGTTTCAATGATCCGTACAGTGTCTCTTCTGCAAGTCGTATTGTACCATCCAACCACGTAGTCGTTTTCTGCGATTTACAGCTTAGAATAGCACACCTTGACAAGAGGTATGCACCCAAAAAGTCCAACGATAGGATAACACATCCTGTCCAGTGCTACTTGACCAGCCTGCCCCTCCATGCTATGCTGCAACATGTAACATTGCAATAAACTCAGGCTTATTGGAGGAAGCGCATGCCCAAACACAAGCCTTCGGAGGCAGGAGAGGCGCGCAGACGACGTAAGAGCCGCGCGCGAGCAACTGTCAGTACGCGAAAGCGCCCACAAGGCTCGTTGCGCGCAGGCTTAGCCGTGCTAGGAGGCCGGGCTGCAGGAGCCTTGAGCCGCCGCCTGCATCTCGGAGGCGGCACCACCATCGCCGGTGTCATCGCTCAAGGACTGTATCCCGATATCGTCGGGCACCTGGCAAAACAACTACAACATGGCAGCGTGCTGGTGACCGGTACTAATGGTAAGACCACCACCAGTGGCTTCATCGCGGCCATTTTAAGTAACGCTGGCCTGCGCGTCTGGCGCAATCGCGAAGGCTCGAACCTGATGCGCGGGCTGGCAGGAGCGTTGATTATACGAGCGCACCCCAACGGAAAGTTGAAACGAGGCGGACAGGCCATCTCCATCTTCGAGGTGGACGAAGCCGTCGTTCCGCAGGTAGTGCAGGTTGCACCGCCCCGGGTCGCTATTTTCAACAACCTCTTCCGCGACCAGCTTGATCGCTATGGCGAGGTAGATACTGTCGCTTCACGCTGGCAGGAGGCCATTCGCTCGCTGCCCGAGAGCAGCACGCTGGTACTCAATGCTGATGATCCCGCCATCGCGTATCTTGGCGAGTCCTTTTCCGGCAGGAAACTCTATTTCGGCATCGATGATCCCTCGCTAGATCTACCCGCGCAGGGTGTGGATGCTGAACGCCACCAGACGATAGATACGCGCACCTGCCCGCATTGCGGCGGCGAATATGCCTATGAGATGCGCTTCTATAGCCACATGGGCCACTATGCCTGCCCGCACTGTGGATACAAACGGCCCGAGCCAGACGTGCGCGCCATGAAGGTTTCGCACGAAGGCTTCGACCAGTTACGCATTTCAGTAACGGCAACCGAACCGTTGGGCGAACTGGTTGTGCCCCTGCCCGGCATCTACAACGTCTACAACGCGCTGGCATCCATCACCGCAGCGAGAGCGCTCGACGTTCCCTGGGAGCCAATTGTGAAAGGCATTGAGCAGTTCAAACCGGCCTTTGGTAGAGGCGAACTCATTCAGGCAGGCGAGCGAACCATTCGCCTGTTGCTGGCGAAAAATCCCACGGGGTTCAACGAGGTGCTGCGCACGCTCTTTAGTGGCGAAAACAAGCGCCATGCTATGATCGTCTTAAATGATAACATTGCCGACGGAAAAGATATTTCCTGGATATGGGACGTGGATTTCGAGCGCGTGACAGGACACCTGCTCTCGCTCACAGTGGCCGGAACGCGCGCCTTCGACCTCGCGCTTCGCCTCAAATACGCGGGCGTTGATCCGCAGCAGATGAGCATTGTGCCATCGACAAATATGCGCGCTGTGAAAAGCCTCGCGGGCAACGTTCATACAAAAGCCCAGGCTATACACGCGATGAGCAATGGAACGGGTAAACTCTCACGAGCAACGACTTCCACGAAGGAAGAGAGCAGCCCGGCAAACCAGGCCTTTGGCATTCCAAGCGCCCTGGATGTCGCGCTCTCACAAACGCCCGAGGGAGAAACCTTATTTATCATACCAACGTATACAGGATTGTTAGAAGTGCGCCGTGAACTGGAAAGGCGCGGACTAACACCCCATTATTGGGAGGAAAAAGGACCATGAAAGATGCCAGCAGGTCCCCTTTTGTTTTGAGGCTGGGGCATCTCTATCCAGATCAATTGAATCTGTATGGTGATCGAGGCAATATCCTGACCTTGCAGCGCCGTTGCCGCATGCGTGGCATCGAATTGCGCGTCATAGGCCTGGGAATTGGTGATGCCCTGGCACCGGACGAATACGATATGTTGTTTATCGGCGGGGGTCAGGACAAAGAGCAGGCTCCGGTTGCCCAGGATTTATATGAAATTAAGGGCATCGGGCTGTGGGCGGCGATCGAGGATGATATGCCTGTCCTGGCAGTCTGCGGCGGGTACCAGTTGCTGGCGCATTACTACCGCCCGGCAAACGGCCCTGATATGCGCGGCCTGGGTGTCTTCGATGCATGGACCATTCATAAAGGGGCGCGAGTTCCACGCTGCATCGGCGATATCGCAATTTCCTGGAACGGCAGCACGCTGGTTGGTTTTGAAAATCATGGTGGGCGCACCTACCTGGGCACAGCCAAACCACTTGGGCGCGTCCTCAAGGGGCACGGCAACAACTCGGAAGATCATACCGAGGGGGCTGTGTACCGCAATGCCTTTGGCACCTACCTGCATGGTTCGCTGCTGCCGAAAAACCCGCATTTTGCCGATCATTTGATAGAGCTGGCACTACGTCGTAGTTATGGATTAACCGAAGAAGAAATTCGGAGCGAAGATTTCGCGGCGCGGTTTGTCCCTGTGCCGTCGGAACAGGTGGCAATGACTGCCGAACACGCTTTTCCCGAGCCTGTGCGCTCCCTTTCAGGCATTAAAGAGCTGGGAAGAACACGAGAAGAGGCCTCGATTCTGCCGCGTCTAGACGACACTTTGGAGTGGCAGGCTCATGCGGCCATGCTCGAACGCCTGGGATTGCACGCCGAGGCAGTCGCTGCTTTGCGTCATTTGTAGAAGTACACATTTGCGGTCTGCGAGGAAACAAATTTGGCCCAGACGGCGTACAACTACGAGGAAGGTACCTTATGATCGCTGACCGGTCGTTGGCTCGCTGCTCTTTTTGTGGAAGAAGGCCACCTGCCGTCCGGCACCTGGTTGCCGGACCTGGCGCGGCATACATCTGTGAAGAATGTCTGCAACTCTGCAATGAGATATTGAATGATCCGACGCCCTTTTCAGAAAAGGCCCTGGAACTGGCATCGCGGCCACCGGTGGTTGTAGCCGCTCCCCAGGAGCTGCTCAGGACGGAGACACAGGTAGAACCAGCCCAGCCAGCACGCACAATCGTCCTGGAAGTGGAGCAAAAACAGCAAGGTATGACACTTCTGTTGCACCAGCTACAGTTGTTCCAGGAGCATTTTGAGCTGCACTATCTATGGATACGGCCACCCTTGACAGCTGGCTTCGCCTTTGTGCCACGCATCATTTTCCGCGTGACAGACGACAAAGGCAGGCAGTGGGCTGGTGAGCGCGGCGGAGTGCTGCTGGCGCGTCCTGAACTTTCAAGCGCTCCCGATCTCGCCATCTACCAGGGCAGCGCAAGATTTCGCCCCTTGCCATCGCCCGACACACAGTCTTTGACTATCGAGGCCGCAGACCCGCTAGGCCAATTCGAGAATCCGCCAACCGGAGTCTGGCGCTTTGAAGTCACCTTGAACATTATGTGACGGCAAGCAAGAGGGGAGCCACGCTGGTGCATGGCTCCCCTCTTGCTTGCCGAGTAGTTTCTTCTACGGCACTTCCTCCAATGCTGGCACTAACAGACCATATCCCCCCTGTTCCAATCGATACATAACGTTGAGGCTGTTTGTCTCCTCGTTATAAAACGGATAAAAGGAGAGGCCGTGCGCCTCCATCTGTTCAATCACCTGCCTGTCGCTCATCGGTTTAGGGTGAACGCGGCGGATTTCCATGATGCGTGACCAGATGGCTTCGTTCTGCTCCTCCTCAAGCGGTTTCCCGTCGGAAGCCTGGTCTTCATTCATAGAGGTGAGTTCACCGGCCCGCGTTAAGGCAAGAACGCGCAGGGGCGGAGTCTGGTGTTTGCGCGCAATCTGACGGCCTTTCTGACGACCCAATTGCGATGAAACTTTATCAAGCACGAGGTCAAAAGCACTTGTGGCATTTGCGCCGTTGGCTTCGCTACGAATAGGATAAGGTTTGCTAGCAATGACCATTTGTACGTTGTAGCGCTCGCGAGCGCTGCGGGTCTGCTCCTCGGAGACTGTCACCTCGACACGGGCATCGTCGTTGAGCAGACGAGAAAGGCGCTGTACTTTTCGTTCGATGTACTCATGCAGACGGTCGGGAACATGCTTCCCTTTGATGATGATTCGCATGGCTTGCCCTTTCATTCAATCAAATGTCTATGCAACAGATCAGGGGGCCAGGATTATATCTTCCATTATACCATTCTTCCGAAATCATGATTTTGTGGAACCAATCAAACAAAAGAGGCATATTTTGACATCTATATGCATAGATGAATAAGCTGTTATGAACAGCAAAAATTTGTACAATGTTCTTCTCCTATTCTGAACATTTCGTCATTCTGGCTGGCAAATATTCATACAATGTTCATATAATAATGATATGCTTTGGCCGTCTTATTCATCGAATGCATGAAAACCAAATCTTGTGGGAGGGCAAGCGGAACATGACACAGATACCAAGCGATCAGCATATCACGTATCAGTTACAGTACCGGAAGTGTGGAAAGGCTTCATGTAGCACCTGCCGTGATGGGCAAGGGCATGGCCCATACTGGTATGCATACTGGCGTGAGGGGTCGCGCCTGCGTTCAGGTTATGTAGGCAAAATAGCGCCCGAGGCCGCGCAGCAAGAACTCGCTCATTCGGCATCATAACGACATTTCAGCAAGCGCGCCTCTACAGTTCCAGGCACGTTTCTTCCGAAAAACAGGCTCCACTGTGATAGAATGAAGCGAGGGAAGTTTACGTGCCTGGCGCACTTTTTTGGAGAGCAGCGGGATGAAATGTCCATATTGTGGGTATACGGAATCGCGAGTCAAAGATTCACGGGATGTTGGTGATGCCATTCATCGCAGGCGCGAATGCGAGCATTGCAAAGGCCGCTTCAGCACCTATGAACGTGTCGAGAAATCGCAATTGATGGTAATTAAGCGCGATCAGCGCCGCGAGCCATTTGACCGGCAAAAACTTTTTATCGGAATCAGCAAAGCATGCGAGAAACGACCGTTATCGGTCAATGACATCGAAAACGCCGTCGAGGAAATAGAGCAGGAACTCTACCGGCAGGGAAAGCAAGAAATACCAAGCAGCAATATCGGCGAGCTGGTCATGGAGCGGCTGCGCCAGATGGATAAAATTGCCTACATTCGCTTTGCCAGCGTCTACCGTTCGTTCGGCGACGTGGAAACCATGTTTGAAGAGCTTCAACAACTGCTGAATCGCGAGAAAAGCGAGTAGGGTATACGCGCTTTTCTCGCAAATAAAGCGTTAGTGATTGGAACTATGACTCTCCTCAAGCCGCCGGATGCGATGGCTGAGCGTTGCCAATAACTTGAAGGCAATTTCAGGATGATTGCGAAGCGTTGTACGAAACTCCCAGATTGGCAAAAGCAGAACAGTCACGTCGTCAACAGCAGTAACATTGGCGGAACGAGGCAAGTCGTCCAGCAAGGCCATCTCGCCAAGCACTTCTCCAGGGCCAGCGACATGCAGTTCCTCTTCAGGCTTATCGGGATTCACCACGCGGGTCACTTTGACCCGCCCATTGGTAATCACAAACAAACCCGCGCCGCTATCGCCCTGCTTAATCAATACATCGCCAGCCGAATACTTGCGCTCCTGGCAGGCCCGCGCCAGGGCCTGCAATTCTTTCCGGTCCAGACTTGAGAAGAGCCTTACGCGAGCAAGTGTATCTTCGTACATGTGTGCGAACTCCTTTGTACCAGATTTTCCGGCACCCCGGGGATGCCTCACGGACCCAACCGCCGCACTATCCCGTCTATCTTACCACAGTCGCGTGTTCACGCCAATGAGCAATTTCTAGATATAGCGGGAATGGAAGGGATGTGTTGAAGATGACCGGAAGCCACCCGCAAGGGATTGTATCTACCCCTTGCGGGTGGCTTCCGGTCATCAATCATAGTGGCTTCCAACGATAACAGCCTACCTTCATAACCGTTTTTGACTTTCTTCCCGCGAGAAACTACAATTAAACCAGAACATAGCTGTAAACAATATACCTGGAGACAGGGGATACATAGATGGCAACACAAGATATCGAAACCGCAGAGAAGCGGTATGCAGAAGGCATACGTGCCTTTAACGATGGCAAACTGGATGCAGCAGCCGAGGCGTTCTCCGATGCTGAAATACGCTTTCGCCTGTTGGGTAACTTCAAGCGGGCAGGGGATAGCCGTTCCCTGCTGGCCGAGACGCAGCGCCAGAACAACCAGCTTGAGCAGGCAACCAATAGCTACCAACGGGCGATGAACCTGTACCGGCAGGCAAACGAACCGCTCAAGGAAGCGGGAAGCGCGTTATCGATGGGACACCTCGAGCGGCAGCAATCGCATGTTGAGCGCGCACAGGAGGCGTATCAAACCGCCTGGAACCTCTACGCCGCCCAGGATAACGCGCAGGGATTGGGAAATGTGGCGCTGGCGCTGGGTCATATTGAGATGCAGCGCGGACATACTGAGCAGGCCGCCGAATCCTACAAGCGCGCTATTGATTACTTCGTGCAAACCAAAGATAGTATCAACGAAGCCGATGCGCGGCGCAGCTACGCGGATGTTGCCCGCCTGCGTGGGCAGCTTGACGAAGCGCTGGCCGATTACCAGCGCGTGCTGGAAGTCTACCGTTCGGCGCAAGACCGCTTTGGCGTCGTTGACGCGTTGGTCGGCATCGGCAGGATCTATCTCGAGCAGCGCCAGCTTGAGGTGGCGGCAAATAGCTTTGCGGAGGCGTTACAACTGGCCCGCACCATAGAATACGACCTGGGTGAAGCCGATAGCAACCTGGGGCTCGCCGAAATCTCTCTCCTGCAAAACGAGGTCGATCAGGCATTGACCAGCGCACAACTGGCGCAGCAAAACTACACCGACCTGCGCAACGCCCTGGGTGTAGCGCATGCCAGCACTCTGCTGGGCGAAATTCAGACCCGGCGTGGCCAGCTCACCTTTGCCAACGGCCTGCTTGAGCGGGCGATTCGCACATATAAAGCGATCTCCTATATGATTGGACTGGCAGAGGCAAATGCTGCGCTCGGTGAGGTACAACGGCTGCGCGGCTTCCTTTCCAGCGGCATTCGCAGCTTCGAGGAGGCGCGCCGGTTGGCTCGTTCGCTGCAAAATCAACAGGTCGAGATGATGGCTTCGCTTGGGCTTGGCGATATCTATAGCCGCCAGGGCAAGCCACTGCAGGCCGGGCAAAGCTATAGCGAAGCAGGAGACGCCGCCGAACAGTTGACGGTGCCTGCCGTACAGATCAGTGGCAGGGCAGAAGTTGCCGCTCGTAGAGCGCGTATCGCAGTCTTTCTAGGCAAACTGGACGAGGCTTTCCGGCAACTGGAAAAAGCCGGTCTGGCGCTCGGCAGTTCGCAGGCAACAAGTCCGGCGAGCGTTTTCAAGGCGCTTGTCGAAGGAGAATTACAACTGACGCTGGGAGACTTCACGCAGGCAGAGGCCCGCTTCAGCCAGGCGCGCGAGCAGGCCGAAGCGGTGCAAGAACCACTGCTGGCGGCGGAAGCGCTGCTCGGACTGGGCCTGACAAAATTGGGGCGCGGCGAACTTGACGAAGCGACTTCTACCTTTCTGGCAGCCGGTCGCCAGTTCCAACTGCTGGAAAGCACATCGGGCGACGGTTCAGCCATGCTGGGCCTGGCTCAAACGCTGATTGGACAACAGCGCTGGGACGAAGCCGCTGAACAGGTCGAGGGTGCGCTCATCCGTTTTCGTCAGAGCGATGACCTGGTTGGGCAGGCAGATGCGCAACTCGCGCTGGGACTGGCAAAACGCGGCAGCGGCGAGAACGAAGACGCCGCCACGCATTTTGAGCAGGCTCTCACGCTCTACCAGCAGCAACACCAGCCGCTCGGTCAGGCAGATGCGCATTTTGAACGCGGAGACCTTTTCCTGGAAACTGGCACGCTCGACCAGGCCCAGCGCGAGTTTTCTCACGCTATCTCCCTGGTTGAAGGCGTAATGCAAAGCCTGCGCACGCCAGAACAATGGGCAACGTTCTTACAGCAATACGCCGAATTGTATACGCAGGCAGCCATCACAGAGGTGCGGCGCAACCAGGATGAGCAGGCATACCAGGTGCTGCACTCCTTCACCCGCATCGCAGGAAAAACGCCTCTACTTGCCTATATGAAAGCATACGAGGATACCCTGCCAACTGAGGGAGAGAATTTGACCGAGGAAGAGCGGCAGGAGAACGCCAATATACTCCGGCGCATACGTAAGTTGCGCGACAGACTCTGATAATGCTTGCTAACAAGAGATTGAACGCTTATTATTAATAAGCAATTGCAGAATTAAAGATTCGACGCGAATTGGGTAGCGGGGCGGTACAATCACCGCCCTGGCAGAGAGGAAGCTTCGGAATGTCAATACAATTTTTACGTGGTAGCTCTCAGGCCCCAAAGGGGCATGCGATTTTCATTGCGCGCAGCACCAGTAACCCACGCGAGGTGCTGGCGACCTATTGCGTGGTTCTGCCCATGCCACTTTCCCTGGCAAAATACCTGCCTTCCTTCTTCGCGGCACAACTCCCGCCTGAAGACTTGCAGGAGGCAACCAATGTGCCAGTTATGCCCATTCCTCCCATGCTAGAGGAGGGAAGCACGCTGGAGCAACTTCAAATACTGGCAGAACGTCGCGATGACGACCTGTGCGATCTCGGCTCAATCAATCCCAATCCACGCGATCTGGGAGAGCGCATGCAGGTGGTGCAACAGGCGTGCCAGGAATACGGACAACTCTATGTTTCTTATATCTCCAACGCACCTGTGCCCGAGATCAGCTCTTTTGAGGAGGGGTCAACTCCACTCGATGACCTCGATCCCGAGGAATTGCTGCTGCAAACGATGAACGACCGACAGCGATTGGCTGAACTGGGAAAACTGGTGGGCGTTGCGCGCTATGCGATTGAGGGCAAAGATACGTATCAATTACAGGAAACCCGCCAGCGCATGCTGAAAGTGGTAAAGTTTCTCCCTGAGAAATATCGCGGCACCGAGCTGGTTGCCGCCGCCTTTGACCCGAAGCCGCGCGGAACGCGGCTGGCCGAATTGTATCTCGAACGAGGTTACAAGCTGCTCGACGAGGAATACGCGGATATTCCTGACATAGAGCGTTCAATACGCGAACTACAAAATTCTTAAATTTGAGGAGCATCCGGCCCTTGCTTCGGGTCGGATGGAGGGAAACGTATGGCATCTGTAGGAATGAATATTGATATTTCTCCGCTGGTTGACGCGGTTGTCGCGGGCGATATTGCGCGCATTACTTCCGCTGGACGCGACCTGATTGCGCGGGGAGCGGGCGCGAGTGAATTGATCGGGCGCATCGGCACAATTGCGGCGCATGGAGATAGCGATGGGCACACGGTTATTTCAATGGGAGCCGCCAGTATGTTGTGCCGCTGGTTTGTCTCGCTCCAGTACGCGCTTGGCGAGGACCCCGCGAATCACGAGCGCGAACTGCCACTGCTGGTGCAGTCTGTAGCGGCGGCGATGCCTGCTGTACAGGCAGGCATACAGGTCAAACCTCGAGATGAGGCCAACTACCCCAAACCTCTCTATCCCAGCGATTTACAGGAGGGCGACACCGTCAACGCTGAGATGCACAAGGCGATCTATAACGGGGATGCAACAACAGTGGAGCGCCTGCTGTTTGGTCTATATGGCACCGGAGCCGATTACCGGACGATCAACATTCGCCTGTATGATGGTATGTCCACCACCTTTGAGAATGGGGGCCATCCTCTTATGTGTGCTGTGCGCGGCCTCCAGCTTCTGGATGCCGTCGAGTGGGGTAAAAGCACGCCCGATATTATTCACTGGCTGGCTCCTCACGTGCCCATTCATGGCAACGAGCCTGCCTGGGTGCAAACTGTTCGTGACTTCCTTGCCGACCCCTCACATAAGCTGGACAGCTATCGCACGCGACTGGCGGCTCCAAAGAATGAAAACGCCCTGCCGCTGCGTAACCTGTTGCAAAGCGATGCAACGCCCGAGCAGGTTTGCGCCGGGGTATATGATGCTTTGATGAACAAGGGAGCCTCGTCAGAGGGTATCGGTTCGGTCATTGCACTGACGGCCACCGACCTGATGCAGCGCGTAGGTGACGAAGACCGTGAAGCATTCATTAACGCGGCACATGGTCTGTTGTTTGCGGCTGCGGTGCGTATTGCTTTCAAACAGGTGCAGGATGTTGAGGCTTTACCCATGCTATTCACCTCGGCGGCCTATGTCCACGCGCTTCACCAGCAGCTAGCCAGGCCGCAAGTGAACGTACCGGCAACTCCACGCCCGTACTTTAGCGCGGGTCTGATCGCTCCGGCGCTGCTCGATTCGCTGAGCGAGCAACTGGAAGCGCAGGATTTGCAAGCGGCATTCTCCACAGCCCGTCGCTATACGCAACTTGAGCATGATGTGCGCGCTATGTTTGCCATTATCGCGCTGGCCGCCGCCAAAGCGGATGCGGTTGCCGATCAGGGACACACCTTGCAAATTGTCCAGGCGGCGGGCGAGGAATTTATGGCATGGCCAAAGGATCTGGCCTCGACCAATATCGATGGTTTCTTACATGTCGCCCTGCGCGCAGCTTCGTTTGCCAAACGCAATGCGCTGGCGACCTCATAAACTGGAAAGCTGGCTTTAACATCCTGCCGTGACCAACCTATCTCCAGATGTCATCCTGAGCGCAGCGAAGGATCTCAGGCCTCCCCTGGCTCGACACAGCACGCGCGAGATCCTTCGCTGCGCTCAGGATGACATGCCAGAGGGCTTTTTCATGACATTACTATTCGGGGGGCGCAATCATTTGCGTCCCTTGCAGCGTTTCATACACTGTATCTTATATGCTTTTCCCATACCCAAAGATTTCTAAGGAGATTTTTATGCCGATGCGTCAAAAGCTCCCTTTGCTGCTATGCGGCCTGCTCGCGCTGCTCCTTTCGGCGTGCAGCCTGTTCGGCGGCAATTCCACTTCATCAAATACGCCAACCAAAGCTCCTCGCAATCAACAGGTGTATACGTCGCCCTTGATCGGCATTTCAGATATCACGACTTTCGACCCGGCCCTGGCCTATGATCCGAACTCAATTGCAGCTATTCAAATGGTCTTTACTGGTCTGGTGCAGCTCAACGACCATTTTCAAATACAGCCGCAGCTTGCCAAAAACTGGGATGTCAGCCCGGATGGCTTAAGCTGGACGTTCCATTTGAAGCCGCATCTGAAGTTCAGTGATGGCACCCCGCTGACCTCCGCCGATGTCGCCTACAGCCTTGACCGCGCTTTGCAACCCGCCACCAAATCAACTGTCGCGCCTATTTTCCTCACCCTTATACGCGACTCGGATAAGCTTCTAGGTGGCAGCATTCCCTCGCTTATTGGCGACAGCATTCTCACGCCGGACGTGAATACGGTCGTCATTCAAACGCGGAAGAAAGCGGCCTACTTCCCTGCCATGCTGACGCATCCATGCGCCTACGTAGTTGAAAAAAAGTTAATAACGACCTACGGCCCTGACTTTACAGATCACCTGAATACCGGCGGCGGGGCCGGGCCATTTCGTGTGACGCAGTACATTCACGGCAAAGAGATCGATTTCGCGCCGAATCCAAACTATTACGATGCTCCCCCGCAACTGCAAAAAGTGGTCTTTCCGTTCTATCCGCAGGCGGCTGCCGCCTATTCAGCCTATGCAGCGGGCAGCGTTGACACGACTGACGTTGCTTTCTCCACACTTGCCAACGACAGAAAACGAGCGGATTTCCACGAGGTGCCGCAGTTATGGGTGAACTACTATGCAATGAACTACCTGACGAAGCCGTTCGATAATATCCAGATTCGGCAGGCATTCGCCCTGGCTATCGATAAAACCGCTATTGCAAAAACCGTCTGGCAGGACACGGTGATCCCCACCAACCATATCGTGCCCCAGGGAATGCCCGGCTATAATGCGGCCCTGACCGGCCCTGATGGAACACAAAACCTCAAAGGGAATCCCAATAAGGCGAAAAGCCTGCTGCAACAGGGATTGAAGGCCGAGGGCTGGTCGAGCATATCCCAGATGCCGCCCATTAAACTGACCTATGCTTCGGGCGTGAGCAACTTCGATGCGGAGGTGCGCGCGCTGACTTCGATGTGGCAATCGGTACTGGGGGTAACGGTGACTCCCGACCCGATCGATTACAATACGCTGCTCGCGCAGGTGACGGCAGCGACCAATAATCCGCAGGGACTGCAAATGTGGGGGCTGGCCTGGGTGGCCGAGTATCCCGACCCCCAGGACTGGCTGACGCGCCAGTTTGACGTGGGCGTTCCCAATAACAGCATGAACTACGGACAGAATTTCAGCAACGATGCCGCCATCCAGCAGAACGTGCAAAAGCAATTAGAGGCCGCCGATAGCGACTTCCAATCGGACCGCGTGCAAAAGTACCAGCAGGCCGAGCAGCAACTGGTGAACGATGTGGCCTGGCTGCCAATGGAACAGGTAACGCAGGTGTTTCTCCGCAAACCCTATGTGATAGGCATTAATGACAATGGGCTTGGCATTATTCCACCTGATGACTGGGCCAACATCTACGTCCTTACTCATTAGCGAGAAACCAATCCTTTTTCTTGTCTACGTTGTGAGAGATTTAGGGTAGCAAGGAACGTAATATTACAAGTGCCACCGTTTGTAGCAAGCTGACGCGCAGGCGGTTTTTCTGGTACCCATTTTTCAACCGTTGTCTTCAGACAATGTAAGGAGAACAGTTTCTTATGCGACCAGGCAAGAAACTTACACAGGGGGTTTTCACGACCTTCCTCTGTTTAGTCGCGCTGGTAATGGTAGCATGCGGAGGTACAACCGGCAACAGTTCCACGCCGACCTCCCATACAAAAGCGCAGCAGAGTAAACAGGTATTTGTGCCCTCCCTGGAGGCTGGCGTCTCAGACATTTCAACGTTTGACCCGGCGCTGGTACAGGATGCATTCTCGAACTACGCGATCAGCAGCGTGTTCACGGGCCTTGTGACCCTGGATATGAACCTGAAGCTGCAATGCGAAGAATGCAGCACCTACAGCGTAGCACCAGATGGTGTCACCTGGACATTCAAACTCAAACCGAATTTGAAATTCAGCGACGGCACCCCAGTTACATCTCAGGACGTCATCTACAGTATGAACCGGGCGCTGGATGGTAAAACTGCTTCGCTGACTGCCCCGTACTACATGCGTTATATCAAGGACGCGAGCAATTTTAACGCGGGCAAGATCCCAACGCTCATCGGCGACAGTTTGAAGGCTCCCGACCCGCAGACGGTCGTCGTTGTGGCTTCACAGAAGATCGCCTTCTTCCTGGAAACGTTGACCTATCCCACTTCCTTCACCGTCGAGAAGTCGGTCATCGACAAGTGGGGCAAAAACTGGACCGATCACCTGGCAGATAATGGCGGCCAGGGCGGCGATGGTCCGTGGAAGGTACAGGAGTATACGCATAGCAAGCAGATCGTCCTTGTACCCAACCCCACCTACGTAGGGCCACACCCGCAGTTGTCGAAGATGGTTCTCCCCTTCTACAAGGTAGCCGATACCACCTACGACGTCTACCAGACCGATGGTATCGACATGACAGGCATTCCAACGCCTCATTTCCTGACGGATATGCACCGCCCGGACTTCCACCAGATTCCGCAGTTGTGGATCAGTTACTACACGATGAACTACCAGCAGAAGCCGTTTGACGTGACTGCCTGCCGTCAAGCCTTCGCGCTGGCTATTAACAAAGACCTGATCGTCAAGAGCGTCTGGAAGAACTCAGTGAAGGCCACCAACCATATCGTGCCGCAAGGTCAGTATGGCTATAACCCGAACCTGCTCGGCCCAGACAACACCCCTGGTACCGCAGGCGATCCCACGAAGGCCAAGCAACTCTTGCAGACCTGCCTGCAGGCCGAGGGTTACAGCAGCGTCAGCCAGATACCCTCGATCACGCTGACCTACTCGAGCGCTGGCGCGCAGGACGTGAAGAACGAAGTCTCGGCCATGCAGCAGATGTGGCAGAGCGTACTCGGCATCAGCGTCAAGACTAACGACATCGACATCAACAAGCTGTTCGCTGACGAAGGTCAGGGCTGCCTGAACACCTTGCAGTTCTACACCGGCCCCGCCTGGATCGCCGACTACCCCGACCCCGAAGACTGGACGACCCTCCAGTTTGATAAGGGTGCCAGCCAGAACGGCATGTGCTTCGGCCAGAACAAAGGCCCCGACGCCGCAGCGCAGCAACAGGTGCAGCAGCAGTTGGAGCAGGCGGACGCGATGACCGACCCCACCGCTCGCGAACATGCCTATTGGGATGCCGAGCAGAAGCTGGTCAACTTTGTAGCCTGGATGCCAATGGAACAGATTCAGGCGAACTTCCTGCTCAAGCCGTGTGTGCAGGGCTTCACCGAAAATGCCCAGGGCTTGATTTCACCCGAAGCCTGGTCCCAGGTCTACATCTCGACAGATACACCCTGCGCCAGGACGTCGTAGTTAACCCGCGACGGCGTGAGCCAGGCAAAAGCCTGGGCCGCGCCCGCACATGAGACATGGGGACAGTAATCATCTGATTGCTGTCCCCATTGTGATGAATCTCTATCAATGCTGCTATACAAGGGATGGTGAGATGCTTGACAAGCGTAATCGTCTCACTTACAATATGAAAAAGTTCATCCCCTTAGTGACTGTCCGCTTCATCAGGAGGAGTCAACCTATGACAGGTGCCGCTTCATAGTTGACTTGACAGACAGCACAACATTCTTATATGAAAACTGTACCACCAGTGGAGAAGACTTTTTACAGTATTCTCGAATATCGATGCACGCATAGCGAGAGAGTAGAGGGTACACGATGGTTCAATTCTTAGTTAAGAGGTTCATCGGTTTGATCTTTGTGGTCATCGGTGTAACCTTCATCACCTTTATTATGGGATATTTTGCTCCCGGAGACCCTATTCGCGAAATGCTGGGCAACCACGTCATTCCGCAGGTTTACAATCAGCTCAAACACCAGTACGGACTTGATCTTCCCTGGTATCAACAATACTGGAACTTCCTGACCCACCTGGCGAGATTCGACTTCGGCCTCTCCTACCACCAGCAAAACTACCCCGTCTGGAACATCCTGAGTGACGGTGTGCCTGTATCAGCAGAACTGGGCTTCTGGGCGCTCATCCTGCAAATTCTGGTTGGGGTGCCGCTCGGCATTATTTCTGCGCTGAAGGCCAATACCTGGGTTGATACCGTGAATATGGGCACCATGCTCATCCTGTATGCGCTGCCCGCTTTCGTTCTGGCGATCTTTGTCCAGTTGTTCATCGTCTGGATCGATCAACAAACTGGAGCGACCTGGCCGGTAGCAAACTGGGGCAACCCCTGGCAGTATAGCCTGAGTGATATACAGCTCAAGCTAGCCCCGATCCTTGTCTTCGCTGCCACCGGAACCGCGCTGTATGCTCGCCTGGCCCGCACAAGCATGCTGGAGGTGCTGCGTCAGGACTATGTGCGAACCGCCCGGGCAAAAGGCCTGCGCGAGCGCGTTGTTATTTATCGCCACGCTTTCCGCAATGCGATGATTCCGCTGATCACGGTCTTTGGTTTCTCGCTCGGCCTGCTTGTCACCGGAGCGTTCTTTATCGAGCAGATATTCAACATTCCGGGCATCGCAGAGATAACGATTACCTCGGTCAATAACCGGGACTATCCAGTGATCCAGGCAACCGTTGTGCTGCTGGCTGTGGCAGTGGTCATCGGTAACTTGATATCGGATATCCTTTACAGCGTTGCAGATCCGCGCATTAAGGCGGCATAGGAGGTCTGGACAATATGGATACAAAAGATCAGAACAAAGACCCTGGTGTGATGTTTCCTGATAGCGCGGTATCTCCGCTGTTCATTGAGGATACCATCGCTACCAATGAGCCAGGCGAGGTCATGACCGCACCGGGAACGGCGACAACCATCACTGCCACCCAGCTAGAGAAGGCCAAAAAATCCCCGACGCCATTTCAGGAGTCGTTGCGGCGGCTGCGCCGCGATAAACGCGCAATGGTGAGCTTGGGCATCCTTGTTCTCTTCGTGCTGATTCCGATCTTTGGTCCTCTCATTTACCAGCACATCGGCGGAACATATCAAAGCACCCTTAACGGACCTATTGGCCCCGACGTCTATCACAGCCCTTTCCACCAGGAACTGGACCGCCAGGACGAACTCTTTTCCGGCCAGTACTGGCTGGGAACGGATTCGCTCGGACGTGATCTCCTTGCTCGCCTCATGCAGGGCATGCTTATCTCACTTGTCGTGGCGATATTGGTAGAGATCGTGGACATCACCCTCGGCATTACTATCGGTGTCCTGGCAGGCTTCTACGGTGGCTGGATTGACCAGCTCCTGGCCCGCTTCACGGATATTATGTTTGCCTTCCCCGGCCTGCTGTTCGCCATCCTGCTCACAGGTATTTTCGGAACGGAGGCGGATACCGTTTTCAGCAACATTCCCATCATCGGGCCAAACGGTAATGCGCGCCTCATACTCGTCTCCCTTGCGCTGGCCCTGACGACCTGGCCCCTCATGGCACGTTACGTGCGCGGCCAGACACTCCAACTCAAGGAACAGCAGTTCATCGAGGCGGCGCGCACCTCTGGCACTACCGATGTCCGCATCATTCTGCGCCATATCATTCCGAACCTGTTCAGCATTGTGATAGTAGCCGCAACCCTGAACATGTCGAACACAATCATCGGTGAAGCGGGCCTGAGCCTGCTTGGTCTTGGCGTCCAGGCTCCCGGCTCGAGTATTGGCGTCATGATCTCTGATGCAACGAGCAATATCAGCACCCACCCCTGGGAAGTTTTGCTTCCTTCGCTCACCCTGACCCTGATTGTACTGGCGTTCTCCTTCCTGGGTGATGGTTTGCGTGACGCCTTCGATCCACGATCAAAAGACTAGCAAGCGGAGTGATAAAAGCATGGCAGAAAATTTACTTGAGGTCAACAATCTCAAGACCTACTTCTTTACGCGAGGAGGAGTGGTTAAGGCAGTCGATGACGTTTCATTCGTCATGAAGCCAGGCGAAACATTGGGCGTGGTGGGCGAAAGTGGCTGCGGTAAGAGCGTCACTGCGCTTTCGGTTATGCGCCTGGTTGCCAATCCTCCCGGCAAAATTGTTGGCGGCGAAATTCTTTTTAACGGTGATAATATTCTGGAAAAGAGCCTGGACGAACTGACCGACCTGCGGGGCAGCCAGATTTCGATGATCTTCCAGGACCCGATGACCTCGCTCAACCCGGTCTTCACGGTAGGATATCAGATCGCCGAGACGGTGAAACGCCACCGCAAAGATCTCAGCAACGACCAGGCCTGGAAACGTGCCGTGGAAATGCTTGACCTGGTGCGCATTCCAGATGCCAGGCGGCGCGCGAAGAACTATCCTCACGAATTTAGTGGTGGTATGCGCCAGCGTGTGATGATCGCCATTGCCCTCGCCTGCAACCCTAAATTGCTGATCGCAGATGAGCCAACCACAGCGCTTGACGTGACTATTCAGGCCCAGATTCTGGAGCTGATGAAAGGCCTCTCCAAAGAGTTTCACACGGCGGTCATGTTGATTACACACGATCTGGGCGTAGTAGCTGGCACATGCGAACATGTAAATGTGATGTACGCAGGGCACGTCGTCGAGTCGGCCCCGGTGAAGCAGCTTTTTGAGACACCGGCCCATCCCTATACAGTAGGACTGCTGCACTCAATTCCACGCCTTGACGATCAGCGCGGCAACAGACTTACGCCCATCGGCGGCCAGCCCCCCGACCTGCTCAATCCTCCTCCTGGTTGTCCCTACGCGCCACGATGCCCGAAGGTACAGCCTAAATGCCGCCAGGAGCGTCCTGAACTGATGCCTGTTGGCCGTGGCGAGCAAGTAGCGGCCTGTTTCTATCCAGACTAAGGGGAGGAAGAAGAACATGATGCAAGAAGTCAAGACACAGGCCGAAAAAGGAACCACGCTGGTTGATGTCAAAGGTTTAAAAGTCCATTTTCCTATCAAGGGCGGGCTTCTAAACCGAACAGTGGGGCATGTCAAAGCGGTGGACGGCGTTGACCTGTTCGTTCGGCGCGGCGAAACGCTTGGCCTGGTAGGTGAAAGCGGCTGCGGCAAGTCTACCACTGGCCGCGCCATCCTGCAACTGATCAAGCCAACAGCGGGCAGCGTCAAACTCGACGGGGTGGAACTGACAAAACTTTCATCCCAGGAGGTGCGGAAGAAACGAGCCGAGATGCAAATGATCTTTCAGGACCCTTTCGGCTCACTCAATCCCCGTTTCACTATCGGGCAAATCATCGCGGAACCGCTCGAGAACTTCAACCGGGGGAACCAGAAGCAGATCAAGGAAGAGGTCGCGCATCTGCTTGAAGTGGTAGGACTCAATCCTTTCTTTGTCAACCGCTTCGCGCACGAGTTCAGTGGTGGTCAGAGACAGCGTATCGGCATCGCCCGCGCGCTTGCCCTGCGTCCCTCGTTCATTGTGGCTGACGAGCCGGTCTCGGCGCTGGACGTCTCCATTCAGGCGCAGGTACTCAATTTGCTAGAAGACCTGCAAGCGCAGTTCGGGCTGACCTACCTCTTCGTGGCTCACAACCTCTCGGTGGTAAAACATATCAGTGATCGTGTGGCAGTAATGTATCTGGGGCGTATTGCAGAACTGGCTAACAGCGAGGAACTCTATGAGCTACCGTTGCATCCTTATACTCAGGCACTGCTTTCGGCCATTCCAGTGCCAGACCCGGAGAAAGAACGGCGGCGCAAGCGTATCATTCTGGAGGGAGACGTGCCGAGTCCTGTCAATCCGCCATCGGGATGTAACTTTCACCCTCGGTGCTGGAAAGCCCAGGATATTTGCCGTGAAGTGATACCTCCTCTGGAGGAAAAGCAGCCCAACCATTGGGCCGCCTGCCACTTCCCTGGCTAATCACGCCTGCGTTGTTCGATACGTTTAAGACGCGAAAGCAAACGGATGCGCGCCAACAGATGGCGCGCATCAAATGGTTTTACCACATAATCATCCGCCCCAGCATCAAAACCTGCGATCTTATCTTGCAAGGCAGTATGCGAAGTCAAAATCATCACCGGAATATGACGCAAAAAAGCGGTTTTGCGAACATAACGACACAGTTCCAGGCCACTTTCTTCCCCCAGAAGCGCTTCACAAATGAGTACATCCGGTACGCTTTCCCTGAGTAATTCCTTCGCCTCGCCCAGGGTTTTCACGTAACGAAGCACAAAGCGTTCCCCAAGTGCGACCGAAAGGCGGTCGCACGTATTAGGATCAGGATCAACTAATAGCACATATAACCTACGAGAACGCTGTAATTCGTACACTGAACCACCAAAAACCCGGCACCGCTATCAAGCCTTTTTTGGGAAAAAGCGGCCTTACTACATTATTCTTCTTTCCAGAAGAGTACCACAATAACCATGCTTACTCCAGGATATCCCCAACCGGCGACACCTCAGTCTCCATCCGCCTGCGATTGCGCCAACAATTCCATACGGCGCTGGCGATCAGCAGGGGTCAAACGTAAGACTCGCTCAATAGCCGCATTGAGAGAAGCTGGTTTAAAGGGCTTTGTCAGATACTCATCCACGCCTGAAAGCAAGCCTGTCATTTGATCCTCTTCGCGCGTCATGGCACTTAAAATGATCAAAGGCGTATTGGAGGTACGAGGGTCGCCACGCAGGCAGCGCACCAACTGGTAGCCATCCATACGTGGCATTTTCACGTCGATAATCACGCAGTCAGGACGCTCAGCAAAGACACGCTCAAGGCCCTGCACACCATCATAGGCGACAACGACGTGGTATGTTCCCTGTAAGTTCACAGCATATTTGATTAGTTCAACGATGGTCGGGTTGTCATCGATCACCAGCACTTTTTTCATCGGTTTCCTACACTGTTCGTTCGCGATACAACCGAATTTTGCCTCAAAGACCTGTCGCCCAGTTGCATTGTAGCATAGTTACGTACAACTGCCAACACGTTGCGATTTTCAGGACTTTCAGTACTATTCCTCTTCTCATCTCCTGGTATTGCAAACCTGCCTCCAGATGTCATCCTGAGCGCAGCGAAGGATCTCGAGTGCCGGGTGATTCGCTTGACATTGCCGGAGATCCTTCGCTGCGCTCAGGATGACAGGCGAGAGGATCTATTTCTTGTTATTATTATCGGCAGTTTCATCGATTTCTACAGTGGGACGAAACTATGTTACAATAAGTAGGCACGATTGCGGAACAGAATATCCCCGGAGCATGTATTATGACATTATCCACCGACCGCTATTCAAGACAGACGTTGTTCGCTCCCATCGGCAAAGCCGGGCAGGAGCGTTTGCTCGCTTCCTCGGTCGCCATTCTCGGCTGCGGCGCTTTGGGCAGCTCGTTAGCCAACAATCTTTGCCGGGCAGGCATTGGACGACTGGTCATCGCCGATCGCGACTACATCGAGGTCAACAACCTGCAGCGCCAGATTCTCTTTGACGAAGATGATATTGCTCGTCATTTGCCAAAGGCGGTGGCAGCAGAGGAAAAGCTGCGGCGCATCAACTCGCAGGTGAAGGTCGAGGCGCTGGTTGAAGATGTCTCCGCCGATGGCATCGAAGCGCTGGTTGAAGAGGTTGACCTGGTGCTGGATGCTACAGACAACTTTGAAACGCGCTACCTGCTCAACGATGCTTGCATAAAGTACGGCAAACCCTGGATTTATAGCGGCGTGATCGCCTCGTATGGCGTCACCATGAATATTCTGCCAGGTGAGACGCCCTGCCTGCGCTGCGTGTTTCCCGAAATGCCGCTCCCTGGAACCACGCCGACCTGCGACACGGCAGGCATTCTCAACGGTATTGTGGCTGTCATCACCGGAATTGCCGCCACCGAAGCTATCAAAATTTTGCTCAAGAGTGAAAAAGTAAGTCGCGATATGTTCTGGATCGACGTGTGGGAGAACACCAGCGAGCGCATCGAACTGCCGCGCCAGCCGGATTGCCCGGCCTGCGGCGAGCATCGCTACGAATTTCTGGAATCGCTCGCCGGAACCAGCAGCACGAGCCTCTGTGGCCGAAACGCGGTGCAGGTGCGCGCAGGAAAACGTGGCGAAAAAATCGAACTCACTTCACTGGCCGAGCGCCTGCAGGGCATCGGCGACGTTTCCTATAATGCCTACCTGCTGCGCTTTCTTGTGAATGGCTACGAAATAACCATTTTTCCCGATGCGCGTGCCATCATCAAGGGCACAGATGATCCGCAGGTCGCTCGCTCGCTCTATGCGCGCTATATCGGAATGTGAAATGCCGTATAGAACTCCTAATTTCGGCCAGCGTGCTTGTAATCCATGCTATAATAGCGAAAGTTCAAAAGCATACCAATCTCTTATGGCAGGGAGCGACAATAGATGAATGAACACATTTTAGTATGCGTGGCGTGGCCTTATGCAAAAAGTTCAACCCATGTGGGGCAGATTGTTGGGGCATATCTACCGGCGGATACCTTTGCTCGCTATCACCGGCTGGCCGGAAACAAGGTATTGATGGTCTCTGGAAGTGACGAACACGGAACCCCCATTCTGGTTGATGCAGAACGCGAGGGGATCAGCCCACGCGAATTCGTGGCTCGCTATCATCGTCAGATTTGCGAGGTCTGGGAGCGGCTCGGCATGTCCTGGGACCTGTATACCGAAACTGGCACCGAGAACCATTACCGTATCACGCAGGATTTCTTTTTAACGCTCTACGAAAAAGGCTATATCTTCAAGGATACCATGGAGTCGCCCTATTGTCCGACGGACCGCCGCTTTTTGCCGGACCGCTATGTCGAGGGTACCTGTCCCCACTGTGGCTACACCTCGGCGCGTGGCGACCAGTGCGATAACTGCGGGCGCACGCTTGACCCGGTGGATCTGATCTCGCCGCGCTGCCGCCTGTGCGGGAGCAAGGAGAGCAGCCTGGAAATCCGACCCACCGAGCACTTCTTCCTTGACCTGCCAAAATTGCAGGAACCATTAATGAAGTGGCTTTCTGAGGGCAAAGACTTCTGGCGGCCCAATACGCTCAGCTTCGCGATGAACTGGCTGCGCGAGGGTCTGCGCCCGCGCGCCATCACTCGCGATCTGGATTGGGGCGTACCAATACCTATCGAGGGATACGAGAACAAGCGCATCTACGTCTGGTTCGATGCTGTGATCGGCTACTTTTCGGCAAGTGTCGAATGGGCCGCCCTTCAGGGGACGCCCGAAGCATGGAAGACATGGTGGGTACCTGGACAGACGGAGCCGCCGGTCAAGTCGTATTACTTCATCGGCAAAGATAACATTCCGTTCCACACCATCATCTGGCCTGCCATGCTGATCGGCTACGGCAATCGCAATCTGCCCTATGATGTGCCTGCCAACGAGTTCATGACCATGAGCGGGGCCAAAGCATCGAGCAGCCGGGGAAATGTGATCTGGACACGCGACGTACTTGATCGCTACAGCGCGGACACCCTGCGCTACTATCTCTCGGTGACAGCGCCTGAGGGACGCGATACCGATTTCACCTACGATGAACTGATCCGGCGCAATAACGATGAGCTGGTCGCAACCTACGGGAATGTCGTTCATCGCACCCTGACTTTCTTACAGAGCAGGTTCGGCGGAGTAGTGCCACAACCAGGCGCGCTGCGCGAAGCCGACCGTGAGATGCTGGCCGAGCTTGAGGGCGGCTTTGAGGTGGTCGGGCATAACATCGCCAACTGCCACTTCAAGGATGGCATCAACGCGGCGATGGCAGTTGCCCGCGCCGCGAACCGCTACTTCGACGAACAGGCTCCCTGGAAGCAGATCAAAGTTGACCGCGAAGCGGCTGGCACCACCATCTATATCATGCTGCAAGTGCTGAGCGGCCTACGCACACTGTTCTGGCCATACCTGCCATTCTCGTCAGAAAAACTGCATCATCTGCTGGGCTTCGAGAGCGATATTAGCGCGGTACGCTGGCGACCTGCCGAAGTGCCTGCCGGTTTGAAGCTGCCCGTACCAGCGCCATTGTTTGCCAAACTGGAAGAGGTGCCTGTGGTTTCATAAAATATGGATCTCCTACCTATCACCTTGTTCGTAAAACACAAAAAATTGCGTAAGGTGTTGCCAGTTTTTTATGACAAGGTGATAGAAAGGAGATGCATAGATGAGCGATAGCACTTCGGTCATTCTCTGCCCACACGGTCGAGCAATTCACGATTGCGCAAGTTGCGGACAAAACGCCTCGCATGCAGACCTTGCTGCAAACCTCAACGAATTGCTGGCAAACGCTTCGCCACGCCTGCATCGTCTAGCTCGCCTGCAAGGCATAACCGGTGATGGAGCAGACGACGTCGTGCAGGAAACGCTGCTGGAGGCCTGGCGGCACCTCGACCACCTGCGAACGCCCGAACGTTTTGATGCCTGGCTCGAAGGCATCTGTCGCAATGTGTGCAAGCGTTATACACATATGCAAACACAAAATGGGCATCGCTTCATACCTTTCCACATGACTGACGTGGAAATTGCAGAGCAGAACGATAGTCCACTTGCTATTGCTGACCCACAAGCGTTTGATCCCGTCGAAGAACTTGATCGCCAGGATATGGCGCTGCTGCTCGACCGCGCACTTGGTTATCTATCCGAGGAATCCCGCAGGCTGGTGGAACTCTGCTACCTGGAGAATGTACCGCAGCGAGAAGTAGCATTGCAGCTAGGACTCACCATTGGGGCATTGGAATTAAAACTGCATCGAACCCGCCGCCGATTGCGTCAGTTGTTGAACGGCGAACTTCGCGCCGAAGCGGAGACATTCGGCTTAATTGACCAGGAAGAATCGGCAGGCTGGCGCGAAACCCGCCAATGGTGCTGGCTATGTGGAAAGCAACGGCTGCGCGGCATCCTGGAACGAGCCACCAACGGCCAGAGCAGCATGCGCTTGCGTTGTCCAGATTGCTCCTATCGCTACAACCTTGATGTCACCACAGCCACATTTCTCGAGGGAAATACGCGCTCATTCCGGCCTGCTATCAAACGCGCCCTGCATGAGATAGGCCCATTCTTTTCGGAAATGCTCAACCAGCAACGATGCGTCCAGTGTGGGTCTCCTGTGAACATTGAGGTAAGAGCCTTTGGCAACGGCGAAATGCCTTATATTCCAGGCCGCTTCTACCTGTATCTACAATGTCCTCTCTGCGGAATCCGCGCTACAGATATCGTATCAACCTTTCTATCTCATCCAAAAGTACTGCAATTCATGCTACAGCATACACGCTGTATCAGTCTCCCAATCACTCATTTGCGCTATAGCGGGCAGGAAGCACTGCGTTCTCCGATTATTGATCTGGATACTGGCGTGCAGCTTATCGTCATAGCTCACGCTGAAACATTGCGCGTGCTTGATGTTTTAGAAGCAATTGGAGACCTATAAACATGTCTATGCCAATAGAACCACCTGATGCTATACAACAGGATAATGCCGCAGCGAACCTGAAAAAGGGAGCGTTCGCGGGAGGTATTCTGGCTCCGCTCAAAGTGCGCAATTTCCAACTCCTCTTTGGCGGTCAGATGATCTCTACGATTGGAGATGCATTTTACGCGGTCGCGCTTCCCTGGCTGGTGCTGACGAGCGGCGGCAATCCGCAGGAACTGGGCATCATCCTGAGCGCCTATGGCGTTCCACGCCTGCTCAGTATTCTTATTGGCGGCATATTAAGCGATCGTTTCCGACCCCGGCGGGTGATGCTGGTGGCGGATGCGGTGCGAGCGGTCCTTGTCGGTATCCTGGCATTTCTAGCTTTGCAAGGACATCCGACATTCTGGCAACTGCTGGCGGTGGCAATTCCATTGGGCATATTCGAGGGCGTATTCCTGCCCGCGACATTTTCTATGCTCCCCGAGGTACTTGAGAAAGAACAGCTACAGGCAGGCAACGCGCTGAATACCACCACCACACAGCTTGCCTCGTTGATCGGCTCCAGCCTGGGTGGTATCGTGGTCAGCGTGTTGAAATCGGGCGTTGCTCTGGCCTTAGATGCTTTCTCATTCGTGGTCTCGGCGGTCTCACTGCTGCTCATTCGCGGCAAATCTCCTTCAGGCAGTGCAGAGATTATAACAGCAGCCAGCGAACTTACTGCTTCAGCAGAGACAACGACAATTGAAGCTACTCAGGAGGCCACGATAACGTTCTGGCAATTAGTGCGCGCGTCGCGTGTCATCCAGGTTGCTTTCCTGGTTGCCCTCTTTGCAAACCTGGCCTTTGGCGGACTCATCGAGGTTGCCATACCTACCCTGGCGCATGGCCCTCTCGCGGCTGGAGCAAGCGGCTTTGGCCTGATTCTGGCAGGCTACGGAGCAGGCGCGTTTGCTGGCGGTATCGTGGCGGGAATGTTGAGCAATATTCCTCATCGCGGCACATTCGCTTTATTGATGGGTGTGCTTCAGGCTGTTTTTATCGTGTTGATTCCCTATGGCGGGCTGGCGGGCGCTGTTGCCAGCATGGCAGCAATGGGTATCTGTAACAGCCTTACCAATGTGTTTTTTATCACCATTATCCAGCAAATCATTCCAAATCACCTGCTTGGACGAGTGATGAGCGTCATTATGTTCGCTTCGCTTGGCTCCTATCCGCTATCCGTAGCGGTGACAGGCGTGATTGTGGCCCACTATGGAGCAACGATCATGTTCCCAATAACAGGCGCATTTTTAAGCGCGGCAGCTATCTTTGGACTGCTACAAAAGGAGTTAAGGGAGCTATAGGACGATAGAAGAGCGCTGGCATTCATTCTTACACAATAGACACCAATGCTCTCCTGCTACCTTATGCCATTTCCTGCGCCAAAGGATGAGGAGTTTCGGTAGCCAGTGTTTCCGGTTTATCACGCAATTTCAGCGTAATCCAGATGGCAGCTACACCAAAAGCTGCTATAACCAGCTCATCAATGATGTAGACAAGCACGCTGCTGCCAAAGACATGCAGGATAGCAACAGCCACAAAATCAAGCAGCGCATGTGCTAGAATTGCCAGCCAGAGCCAGTTCAGTTGCTTGCGCCGGAACACCTGCAAGACCATCACCGAAAGGCCAACATGAACCGGAACCGTCCAGATGCGCTCCCAAAACGAGAGCAACGGGAACCAGGTTGGCTGCGCGTTAATGGCGTTGACCTGTTGCACAATTTGTCCGTGCTGCGCCGCCGGAAGCGAATTGAGATCAAGGCTTGAGAGGGCGGAAAGGTTCACTATCGTCAGCAGACCAAGCCCACCCACCAGCAGGATTGACTCAAGCCCTCCATGTCCGAGGCCATACATTACCGCTTTGTTCCAGGTCTTCTCCTCGCGTCGCATGAACCAGCGATAGCCCACATAACGACCAACTTCCTCGAACAGGCCAGCAGTCAGGGCAAGCGCCGTCAGCCAGATGTAGAAGAACAGGGGCGAGGCGTTCAGTTGCGGAGCTAGAACGCTGCCCAGCCAGGTCACAAGAGGAACGCGGCTGATAACCTGAAAGAGAAAGAAGATCAGCGCGCCAAAACCGAAGTATTTCCAACTGACATGCAGGCGTCGATGGGCGATAATTGCCAGCACAATTGGGTAGAGTATGACGCAAACATCGGCAATCAGAGCGACCAGAAGCCAGTAACCGTTTACCTGTACATGCGAGGGCATAACGTTATCCTTTCAATAGAAAGCCAGCTTTTAGCAGCAAGCACTTTCAATACTTCAATATATATTGAAATACTAACGCACTTTGCTTTAGTTGTCAAGTACAGGAAGCACTGGTCCCTAATTATTCGCCAATAAGATCGGCAAGCATTATTCTTTGCCTGCCATACCCTCAAAAACTTCCATTGCTTCTGAGGCAGCTGGAATGTTGAGAATGTTCTCCTGGGCAAATGATTCGGCCTGCGGATAGCTGCTTTCTCGCACCTGTCGCGCAGCCAACCCCAGATCATAGACTGTCCTGCGGAACTCATAACCATCTGGTTGAAGGAGTAGCCAGTAAGCGCCTGGCGCATCAGCATAGGGCATACCCACACTTCCCGCGTTAAGAATGCGTGTATTTCGTGCCTGTCGCTCAAACTGCATATGCGTATGTCCACATACCACGAATTGTTGCTCAATGGCAGCAAAAATGGTATTTAATCTCTCCTGGGGTGTAATAGGGGTAAAAATCTCCTCGTCGCTACGGGGCGTAGCATGACAGAATAAGATGTCCCCTAAACCCTCAATATGAAACGTTATCTGTTCCGGCAATTGTGAGAGAAAATCTCGTTGAGCGCGGTCTAACTGCCGGGCAACCCAGGTGGTAATCTGTCGTCCCTCTTCTGACAGATTCAAAGGGTGCCCATCGAATACCGAGACTACCTCGCGGTCTCCGTTGCCGCGAATAGAGACCACTTTCTCTCCCATTTGCTGTAAGCGCTCGAGGGTTTGCGTGGGCATAGGGCCGGAAACGGTATCTCCCCCGATAACGATCACATCCGGCTGCACGTTTTCAAGGTCTTTCAACACTGCTTCGAGCGCCGGTAGATTGCCATGAATATCGTACAGTGCTGCAATTTTCATGCTTACTTTCCCTTTCTTCTTGTCTTGAAGAGACTTTCAGTAAGCAGGATAGCAGATTTGCAGAGTGAAAAAAAGGAATTTTCTATGCTTATAGCAAAGCCAGGCATCCTTTAAGAGCAAGAATGCCTGGCTTGTTCATTATTTTTATGCCGTTATTGGATAGGAAATCTGTATCCCGCCGCTTCCGCGCCCAGGCAGGCCGCGCCGACCACGCCGGAGAAATCGCCGAGTTTGGCGCGCAGGATTTTTGTTTTGCTGGCTGGAGATGAAAGCGCAACGGTGCGGGCGCGGCTGACAGCGCGCTCAAAGAGCAGGTCGATGGCTTCAATGACGCCGCCGCCCAGGATGATAGCCTCGGGATTAAAGAAGTTCATGATCGACCCCATGCCGTAGCCGAGGTAGTCGGCGGCCTCGGTGACGATTTCGATGGTCAGCGCATCCCCTTGAGAGATAGCGCGGGCGAGCAGGCCGGAACGGATGATAGTCTCGCCTTCTTTCAGTTGTAGCTCAGCCTCGTCTGCCAGCACAGAACTGCGCCCGTGATGAATCTCGGCCATGATGGCTTTGGTGATGGCGGTGCGCGAAGCGTATGCTTCGAGGCAGCCACGATTGCCGCAGCCACAGATGCGCCCGCCTGCGTCAACAATAGTGTGGCCCGCTTCGCCTGCTGTACCCGTCAATCCGGTGTACATGCGTCCATTCTGGACGATGCCCGAGCCGATACCGGTTCCCACAAACAGGCAGACGAAATTGGAAAAGCCCTGACCTGCGCCATACAAATATTCGCCCAGCGCGGCTACCTCAACATCGTTGCCCACGCCGACAGGCTTGTTGAACTGCTTGCTTAGCAGGTCGCGCAGGCTCATGTTCTTCACGCCGAGATTTGGCGCGTCCAGCACGACCCCTACTTTGCGGTCGATTTGACCAGCAGCGCCAACACCCACAGCAACCAGGAGATCATTGGGGCTAAGTTTAGCAGCCTGAATAGCCTGGCTCGATAGATCAACAATGCGCTGCGAGATGTAATCCTGGCCCTTTTCGGCATGTGTGCGCTTGCGAGCGGAGCCAACAACTTCGCCGGTGGTAATGTCTACCACAGCAGTAAGGGTTTTGGTACCGCCAAGATCGATACCCAGGGCGTACAATTTCTGTTTTGGCATACAACACTACTCACTTCTTATTACTAAATGGGAGACTGAGTCCCGGATCAACATCCAGGCTCAGATCGTGCTGCTCGCCACGCGCAAGATGGAAGAAACCCGCGCTGGCAATCATAGCAGCGTTGTCGGTGCAAAACTCGATGGGTGGATAGTTGAGACGAATATTGAGCGGGCGTAGCTCTTGTTCCAGGCGGCTACGCAAACTGGCATTGGCGGCCACACCTCCGGCTAGCAAGACCTGCTTGACATGATATTCCTGTGCTGCCAGGCGCGTCTTGACGGCCAGCACCTCTACCACAGCCTCCTGAAAGCTGGAAGCAAGGCGTGTGACAGCCAGGGTACCGCGCTGGGCAGATTGCGCGCCCATACGGGTATACTGGCTGACCTGGGTTTTATTGCCAGCGCCTTTCGCGATCGGTTGGGCAGCAGTCGCGCCTTCCGCGAGATGCAACACGGCGGTTTTAAGCCCACTGAAGCTGAAGTCGTAGGTTCCACGCAGCCACGCGCGCGGTAGGGCATAGGCCTTGCGCGCAATAGCCGGACTCTTTCCCTGCTGAACTAATTCCTCCTCGGCCTGCTGCGCGGCGCGTTGAATAGCAGGGCCACCTGGATAACCCAGACCGAGTATACGAGCAACCTTATCAAACGCTTCGCCCGCCGCGTCGTCTCGCGTGCGACCTAGCAGTTCGTATTGTCCATGCTCGCGCACCAGCACAAGCTCGCTATGCGCGCCCGAGATCACCAGGCAAATCAGAGGGAAAAGCGGGTCGCCCTCCTGATATTCCCAATCGTCAGGGAGCGTATGCTCTTGCACTTCTCCAACCTCGCCTTCGGGCCGCAGCCAGTTGGCATAAATATGGGCTTCGAGATGGTTGACCCCAATAAAGGGGAGATCGTAGGCCAGAGAAAGGGTTTTGCCAACCGTCAGACCCACCAGAAGCGAACCGGCAAGCCCAGGCCCATAGGTCGCGGCTATCGCGTCGATGTCCTGCCAGCCACAACTGGCCTTCTCCAGCGCGGTTTCAATGACCGGAATAATGGCAGAAAGCTGCTGGCGAGAGGCAACCTCTGGCACAACGCCGCCATAGCGGTCGTGAATTTCGATCTGCGAGGCAACGACATTCGAACGCAAGTAACGCCCATCCTGCACGATGGACGCTCCCGTTTCGTCACAAGAACTTTCAATACCAAGTATCAGCATATGCTACGCCTGCTGGGCCTCCAACTTTTTCAAAAGTACCTCTTTTAACTCCAGAAATTTTTGTTTATAGGCAGGGGAATGTATTTCATCCGTCCACATAATCAGGGCATCTTCGTTGTTGTCGCTATAATAGCGGTGACGAATGCCAGCCTCGTGAAAGCCGTATTTCCGGTAGAGATTTTGCGCCACATAATTTGAGACACGGACCTCCAGCGTCACCCACCTGGCTTTGATATCATAGGCAATATCGATCAGGCTGGCAAGCATGAATTCACCAAGACCGCGTCCTTGATAGTCAGGATGCATAGCGATGGTGGTGATATGCGCTTCATCAACCATCAGCCAGAGACCGGCAAAGCCCAGGATTGATGCCAATTCAGGACTCTGAGTGGCAGATGACGAGCGGCCCGTCAGCAGCGAGAGGGGGAAGAAACGGCGCGGCTTCTCAGGCTCAGGAGCGGCCACTGACAGGCGCTCTTCGAGAATTTTTTTATCGCGCAGCACAATATAATGCGCCCAACGGTTATCCTGCAATTCCTTGCGATAGGCGCTGGGCGGCCAGGTCGAGGGATATGCCAGCCGCTCAATCTCGACGACGCGCGGCACGTCCGCCATAGTCATACGGTCAATAATGTAACGCACCTTCTTCCCTTTCTGTCGTGGTCTGACCGGTAGTGCGTTGGGCTTTACTTCCCAAAAGTGGCTGCTTGCGCGAGCTGTTCGTGATTGAAGGCCGTCGTAAATAGAGAGGTTCAAGCAAAAGGGGATCATCCATCTCCCCATACTGGATGCGTTGATAGGCCAGTAGAGCAAGCACAGAGGCATGACGCGCCGCCTGCAAGGGCGAAACAAGCAGGCATTGCTCGGGCATCGCTTCAGAGAAGGCTTTGCGCGAAGCAGCGCTCATTTCTCCACAGAAAAGTACAGATGGTAGTTCGCGCTTTCCCGGAATGGCAAACCGTTCGCTGAGATAGCGGTGCAGATGGGGTGTGAGGTTCGCAGGCGTATCGAGCAAATAATCGCCGAGCTGGTGCAGCTTGTAGGATACCTCGTTAGCAGCGTGCGCTACTTCAGAAAAGTAGCAGGCGGCATACAGTTCTGAACGTCCCGCCTCAAGCACAGCGCAAATAGGCCCAGGCCATTGTTGTTGTTGCGCGGCGATAATATCAAGGGTGCTGATACCAACAAGCGGAATGTCCAGCGCGAAAGCGAGCGTTTTGGCGGTTGCAACAGCCACACGTGCCCCATTAAACGAACCTGGCCCGGTAGCAACGGCTACAGCGCCTAAAGACTGCATGGGAATACCGCATTCGGCGAGTAAACGCGAAATGCGCTCAAGCAGTTCGACGCTATGATTATTGCCAATCTGCCAGGTGTACTCGCCAAGAAGAAGGTCTTCCGCGCAAAGTGCAACACTGGCCTGGCGCGTAGATGTATCAAGAGCCAGTAGTAACATACGTATTTTTCTGAAATTGACGCAGTAGCTCACAATAACGGGTACCAGACCCTATAAACGCCAGCCCGCGCTTCGTCTCACTGAGCATCTTCATGCGAATGCTCAAATGGTCCGCAGGCCAGAGCAGCTCTGCTTTGTCCGCCCATTCAACTACACAAACGCCATTGCCATAAAAATAGTCTTCAAAACCCAGGTCAAAGATCTCTTCAGGATTGTCCAGGCGATAGAGGTCAAAATGATAAAGTGGCAGTCCTCTTTTTCCGTTCAGGCGGGGCGCGGCATATTCCTTGAGCAGGGTAAAGGTTGGGCTGTTGATAACATCCGTAATCCCCATACCCTGGGCAAGGCCCTGCGTAAAAGTGGTTTTTCCTGTGCCAAGTTGACCGCTTAAGAGGATGAGGTCGCCCCCTCGCACCAGTTCGCCCAGACGCATCCCAAGCCGCTGCGTCTGCGCCGCGCTATGACTGATACTATCAAGGCTGCAACTCGTTTCTACCTGACCGTGATTGACCAATGACACACCTGTTTGCCTGTCCGCACTATGCCACCTTGCGCCACGCACGCGACAACTCCCCTGTTTGACATGCAGGCAAATGAGACGTGCCGGGAAAGTGGCTCATCCTACCAATAACAAATGACCTTTATGATGAAATAAACCATAAAGGTAACTACCATTATAACATAGTTGCCAGCAAAAAAGGGGAGTTTTTCGACGCCATATTGCCTCTATTAGCGCAATTTCGCGCCACAACTGCGACAGTAGAGCGCATTGGCGCGCACAGTACTCCCACAATTGGGGCAGATCTGCGATTGTGGGGCTGCTCCCGGCGCATTGCCTGGCTGATTCGAAAACGATGGATTAGGCGAGACAGGCGGCGGTGTGTAATTCGCGGTCGTTCCAGGCGCGAACTGGGTAGCGTTGTAGGTTTCATTCTTGATTTCCTGCAACTGCATCTCGCGATTCTGTACATCGTGGTCTAGCTCTTGAATGCTCGCGCACAGGCGGGCAAGCTGCTGATCGGTCAGCCTTCCCTGCTGGTAAAGATCCATCGCGATATGCGCGAGTTCGTCAAGCAGCTTCTGGCGCTGCTCTAATAATTGATCAATTTCACCCTGCTTGGCGCGAACGCGCAATTGTTTCTGTGCCTGCCAGCTTGTGCGGCTCACAGCCGCGCTCACCATGTTTTTCGCGGACTCAACAAAATCTGACATGACCTGCTCTCCCTTTTTTCTATTATTGAAAGTATTGTTTCCTGTATGTTTTTAAAACGCGCTTACCGCGTGTTGATGAATGCGAATCGCCTCAAATTTGCCTGTTTGACTGAACTGGACGGCAACGACATCGATGCGCCAGGAACGGTCTGAACAGGCATGAAGATCGAGATAATAGAAGGCGAGTTCCACCAGCTTGCGCTGCTTCCTGGTCGTCACGGCCTCTTCAGGCGTGCCATAACTGGCACCCCGGCGCGTCTTGACCTCGACAAACACCAGGTCCGAAACATCCTCGGCCACCAGGTCGATTTCTCCGTAGCGACAGCGAAAATTGCGTTCCAAGATGCGATACCCACGCCGGAGCAGCGCCTCCTCTGCCATATGTTCGCCAGTGCGACCAAGCCCCTGTCGCGGTGATCTCAAAACCTTTTCCACGCACTCCCTCTCTCATCAAGTATTTACGCTGTGCGGCCTGTTGGGTTGCAAGCTGACCTGCACTTGCACAGCATATCGCATATGTTTTATCGTTGCAATATGCAAACATACAGAAAGAGGTGCAAATTCATGCAGCATCCCATCGTTTTCATTCACGGCTCGGGAGACAACGCGCGCGTCTGGCGCTACCAGCTCGATCACTTCGGCCCAGAGCGCGCATTTGCCATCGACCTGCCAGGACATGGACAGCGACCAGATACCCTACCAGCCGATGCCAGCGTTCTGGATTATGCGCAGGCGGTACATACCATCCTGCAAGAAGAGCTACACGTGCAACGACCGGTGATTGCCGGGCAATCGCTTGGTGGAGCGATCGCGCTGATGATGGGCATTGAATACGGCAGCGAGCTGGGCGGGCTGGTTTTGATTGGAACGGGAGCGCGTTTGCGTGTGCGTGCCGACCTGCTCGAAGGAGCGAAAAATGCTCCTTCTGAGACGACACGACAACTGAAGGAACTCGCTGTTGCGCCTGCAAATACCACCACCGTTCCGGCGCAGATCATACAGGAACAGAGCGGCGGAAATGGCAACATGCTCTATCGCGACCTGGCCGCCTGCAACGTCTTTGATTGTATGCCTCGACTACATGAAATACAAATACCGACACTGATTATTTGCGGGACAGATGACCGGCTGACGCCCATCAAGTACAGCCAGTACCTGCACGAACATATTCCCGGTTCCATGCTCCAGATTATTCCGAACGCGGGACATTACGTGATGCGCGAGCAGCCGGAAGCGGTCAACGAGGCTATCGATCAATGGTTGTCGCGCCTCGATTCCCGCTAACCCCCTCGACGGTTGGCGCAGGGAACGGAAGACACCCGCCAGGGGCTGTCTCTACCCCTTTCGATGAACAGTAGAGACAGCCCCTGGCGGGTGTCTTCGGGAAACCTTCTCACAAACGTAACGCTACCTATGCACGCTAACCCCCTCGACGGTTCGCGGTCATTCATGCTACAATGCATTTCAACACCCCAAAAATGGGAAATATTTTTGAACAAAACCTGAAAAGATGCAGGGAGTGATAGGATATGTCAGGTCATTCAAAATGGGCGCAGATTCGCCGTTCAAAGGGCGTAAACGATGCGCGTAGAGGACAGCTTTTTACCCGTCTGGGACGTGAAATTGTCGTCGCGGTGCGCGAAGGTGGCAGCGGCGACCCGAACGCAAATTTCCGCCTGCGTATGGCAATCCAGCGAGCGCGTGATGCTAACATGCCGATGGATAACATCGAGCGCACCATCAAGCGCGCTTTGGGCGGCTCCGAGGGTTCCAATCTGGAAGAGATTACATATGAGGGGTACGGGCCAGGGGGCACTGCGGTACTGGTTCAGGCCGTGACCGAGAACCGCAATCGCACCGTCGCCGAGGTGCGCAACGCCTTCAACCGCAACGGTGGAAACCTGGGTGAGAATGGCTGTGTGGACTGGCTTTTCGAGCCGAAAGGCATCATCGAGGTCGAACTGAACGGGCATGACCCAGACGAACTCTCCATCGAGGCTATCGATATGGGCGCAGACGATGTTGAGCCGGTCGGGCCAGACGATGAGACGCTTACTATTTACACTGATCCCTCAAATGTGGATGACGTGCGCAAGGCGCTTGAGGCCAGGAAATACAACGTAATCAAGGCCGAAAGCACGTTAGTGCCAAAGACGAAGGTCGATCTTACGGACGAAAAAGTCGCACACCAGGTGCTGCGCCTGATCGAGAAACTGGAAGACCTGGATGACGTGCAAAACGTATATACCAACGCGGACTTCCCAGAGGCATTTGCCGCCTCTTACGAGGAATAGCGCGAAGGGTCTGGAAAATGGGTAATGCGTCCACCCCGCAGACACGAATTGCTCTGGGCATTGATCCAGGTACGGCTATCGTTGGGTACGCGGTAGTGGCAGCGAAGGGCAGTGAGTTGAGCCTGGTTGTGTGTGACGTCATCACCACGCCAGCAGGCATGCCACTACCGCAGCGCCTGCAACAAATTTATAAAGGCTTGAGCGAAATAATTGCCACCTATCAGCCGCAGGAAGCCGCAATGGAGGAGTTATTCTTCTCAAAAAACGTGAAAACGGCGCTCACGGTTGGTCAAGCGCGCGGTGTTGCTATGCTGGCCCTGGCGGATGGTGGCTTGCCGCTTTCTGAATACACACCCATGCAGGTAAAGCAGGCGGTCAGCGGATATGGTGGCGCAAATAAAGAGCAGGTAGGTGAGATGGTACGCATTCTGCTCAAGCTCCGCTCGGTGCCCCGCCCTGATGATGCAGCAGATGCCGCCGCTATCGCCATCTGCCACCTGCACATGGCCCCTTTCAGCCGCGAAAATTTTCTTGTTACGCGCTAACAGTTCGGAAAATACAATGATGAGAGGTTGCTTGTAACCGATTTTTGCTCCCCTTTGGAGAATACATACTCGCTATCACTACGTTCATCACATTGATAGAAAATGACACTTATTTTTAGCAATATTTGGGTAAAGGTACATCACATTCATGATCGCCAGCATAAATGGAACGCTTGAAGCGCGCCGGGCCGATTCGGCTATTATTCGCGTAGGGGGATTTGGCGTGCGCGTTTTCGCTCCCTCTTCAACCTTAAACCGGCTGGGAGAAACGGGAGCGGAGGTGACATTATATACGCACCTGCACGTGCGCGAGGATGATATCTCAATCTACGGCTTTTCGAGCGAAGAGGACCGCGACGCCTTCGAGAAGCTCATCACGATCAGCGGTGTTGGCCCCAAACTGGGACTGGCGCTGCTTTCTACGATGGATGCCCGCACGCTATTCAAGGCCATCGCCGACGAGGATCAGCAGCGACTGGCAATGGTTCCGGGCGTGGGCAAAAAAATGGCGGCCAAGCTCGTGCTTGAACTGAAAGGGAAGCTGCCCTCGCTGGTCGGCCTGGGCGGTGTTGGGGGCCTTTCGCCATCCGGTTCGATACAGGCCGAAGTGCTGGAGGCGTTGATGGGGCTTGGTTTCTCAGCCGCAGAGGCGCAAGCGGCGCTGCTCAAAATTCCGCAGGACCGGCCAATGACGCTGGAAGAGCAGATCACCTACGCTCTGCGCTCGTTCGCCCGTGAATAATGCAGCCAGATACGATGGAATACAAGCAGGCAGATAGATGAAAACCCTGTAAGGCCATTTACTATACGAGACAAGGAGGTCGAAAGGGCTATCCTTGTATGACGAGAGGTAGCTATGCAGATTGGCGTTTTTCTCCCTATTTCTGGACGGGCAACAGGACCTGATACGTTGATGGAGGCGGCCCGCAGTGCGGAGGCGCAGGGCTTTGACACCGTGTGGTCGGCTGACCGCGTGGTGACACCCTGGAAAATTTCCACGTCTTACCCGTACAGCGAGAATCACGAATTTATCGTGCCGCCCGACAGGCCCTTCCTGGACTCGTTGACCTGCCTGGCGTTCCTGGCCGGATGCACGCAGAAGATTACGCTTGGCATCAGCGTGCTGGTGCTGCCCTATCGCCACCCGCTCTACTGGGCACGTGTAGCCGCTTCCATCGAGCAGCTTTCGCGCGGGCGGCTGATTATGGGCGTCGGCGTGGGCTGGATGGAAGAGGAGTTTGCGGCGCTCGGCGTTCCCTTCAAAGAGCGGGGGCGTATGACGGATGAACAACTACAGGTCATCCAACAACTTTGGACCGATGAGCATATCTCCTTCGAGGGTCAGTTTTATCACTTTTCGGACCTGGCCTTCTATCCCAAACCACTCCAGCAGCCGCGTATTCCCATCTGGGTAGGCGGCGAGGGCAGCGCGGCGCAGAAACGGGCAGCGAAATACGGCGATGCCTGGTTCCCCTACTTCGTGGATATCACCATAGAGGAACTACGGGCCGGATATGACAACGTGCGACGACTGGCAGAGCAGGCTGGACGCAATCCAGAGAAGATTCTGCTGACCTGTTGTCGTCCTATAGAGGTGACAACGCAGCCTGTCTCACAGGACACGCGGCACCTGCGCGGCAATCCAGAGCAACTGGTGGAAGCCATCCAGGCCTACCGGGATAAGGGTGTGCATCATCTCGCGTTGCAATTCATGGCTCCTCGCTGGCCCGAACGTGTGCGGCAGATCGAGCAATTCGCCAACGAGGTCATGCCCCATGTGCGTTAAATGTGCATTTCCGCCTTACTCAGTTGACATGAAATGATCCCAGCTTCTGGGGGCCAGTGGCTCCTCGCGCCCATCAGGCCAGTGGATGAGCATGCCTTCGGAAGCCGGAATGATGGAACCAATTCGAGTAACGGGAAGTTGAGGCTCTGCTTGTAGCGCCTGTAGCACAGTAGCCTCGTGACCAGGAGCGACAGTAAAAAGCAATTCGTAGGCGTCGCCACCATGCAGTGCCCAGTCAAGCGGATTAGCGTGAGCGGCTGAGGCAACCGCTTGCATGGCTGGAGTAATGGGCAGGCGGTCAATATCAATACGCGCGCCAACATGGCTCTGCTCGCAGATATGCCGCAGGTCGCCGCTTAGCCCATCGCTGATATCAAGCATGGATGTGACGATATGCGGGCCTGATTGGCTGAGGATGCGCCCCTCGCGCACTCTGGGAACAGGGTTACGCAAAACAGCACGCAGCGCATCTCTTTCAGCCTGCGGATAGTCATAATCGGGATGGAAGTAGGTGAACAGCCCTGCAACTGCCTCCCCCGGCAGGCCAGTCACAAAAACACTGTCGCCCACCTGTGCGCCATCGCGCGTCAGCACGTGGCCGCGCTCCACGCTTCCAAGCAGCGTGATATCGATAATCAGTTGCTCTCCCTTGCCAGCGCCTGCGATATTGCCCCCGATAATTGCCGTAGAAAATCGTCCCGCCTGCTCGCGTAAGCCAGCATAAACGCGCTCAAGCATTTCCAGCGGGATATGCTCCGGGATAATGAGCGAGACCAGGGCGTAGCGCGGCTCCCCACCCATTGCGGCGATATCGCTTTGATTGACCGTCATCGCCTTACGCCCAACCTCTTCAGGCGTGGAGATATCAAAGCGAAAATGCACACCCTCGACCTGACTATCACAGGTAAGCAGCAGCAGGATATCTCCGCCTACATCCAGGATCGCGCAATCATCCCCAGGCCCTTTCAATACCGAAGAGGGCAGAGTAAGATTGCGCGTCAGCAGCTCTATCAGTTCGAATTCGCCAGGAAGTCCTTTTGCCATAGGCGCTATCTGAGCATCCGTTCAGCTTCGATATAGGTCGGGCCAGCCTCTAAGAAACCGAGACGATGATAGAGATTAACAGCAGGAATGCCTAACGTCACATAGAGAATGACATTGGCATATTCAAGCTCATGCAGGCGCTGCATCGACTTGATGGCCAGTAATTGGCCGAGACCGACATGGCGGAAGAGCGGCGCAACAACCATATGTCGGATACGTGGAATACCGCGCTCCAGGTGAACAAGAATCGCACCCCCCAGGTGGAAGCGGTCAAGCGCGTGTTCCACAACAAAACAGGCCTCTGGCAGAAACGGGCCGAATCGCCCCTCCTGGATGGCCCGCACTTCCGAGCGCCAACCGGCAAGGTCGGGATGTATTTCATCGGGGCCACCGGAGTAGGCGCGTTGTAATAGCGTCGCAATCCGGTCGGTATCATCGCCAGCAATAGGTCGCACACGCAGCGAGGAGGGCAGCGAAAGTTGGGGCAGGGCTACATTGGTAGCGGCAACCATTCCGGTACGGCGGCGCAACTCTTGAAAGCCGTTCGAGGCAAAGGAAGCAATATAGGCGGCGGGGTAGGTCGCTTTCAGATGGCGTACATCAAGCGCGGCGGCCCTCAGCAGCGCCTCGGTCACTACCTGGGCCGCGACACTGCCACCGGCCTCGGGAATTAATATCAGTCCATCAAGCTCAGCAGTATCGCCTTGCGCAAAGAAACGCAGGCGTCCAACCGGAGTCTCATCGCGCCACAACAGGTAGCGCTGCGCCTGCTGTTCTGGCGGTTCTTCCTTATAGCGAGCAAGCTGCGCATCCTCGCTTTCAAAATGCATCTGGTCGGCGCTCCGTCGCGTCACCGAAACCCAGATTGCCGCGTCCTCCGGCCTGGCCGGTCTCCATTCAACGGTGGTATGCATAGCGCCTGTATCGAGCATAAAAGGCCCTCCTTCGCTGGTTGTGCAATGTACGCATACCTACAGTATATCTGGGGAAGACGTAATAGCTCAAGAGCAAAAAACAGATCACCCTGTTATTCAGGATGCCAGCGCAACCCCTCTGAGACGATGGAATTAAGCCAGGCGGCAAAGGCTGGCAGGCTGGGTTTCAGTTCGGCTGTCGCGCCGACATCTGCGCCGGGCATGCTGCGTTTGATGCGCTCCATGAGCAGGGATTGCTCTACGGGGCTGAGGCTTTCGGCAAACTGCAACAGCTTTTGCGACAGTGAGGCGATATCATTGATTCCGGCATGTAAATAGTCGGGCGAGGTATGAAGGTCCGCCATACAAATTCTCTCCTTTGGAAACATCTCAATAGCTTTAAGCAGGTTGTTCTGTATTTTGGTACGTTTAAAAATTGCGCCGCGTTTCAAGCTGAACAGATGTTGACAATTGAAAAGCGTTATGTCATGCTACGAGGCATTAAAAGAAAGTTCAGGTGATGCGGCATGGAGTTACTGGTTGCAACACTTGCTCATACATCGAAAGCAAACGAAACGGATACTGCGGCGCGTATGCGTCTGATTTCAGCCAGCCTGCGTAACGCGCCCGGAGTGATGGATGTGCGCGTCTTTCAAAGCAGGGAAAGCGAATCGTTCTATTTGCTGCTGACCACCTGGGAAAACGAGGAACTCTGGCACAAGGCGCAGGAGCGTTACAATCCAAAGGAGTTGTTGCAGGCCAGCGAACTCTTGACCATGCCGTCCCGGCAATGGTTGATGCACTACCTCTGGGGATATAGCCGCCCTTCGGCAGAAGCAGCTATCGCGGCAGCGCATATCGCAACCATTTCGCCTGAGCAGGCCGAGCAGATTCAGCGAAGCTGGCTGGAAGGATTGCGCAGGCAGGCAAACCAGCCAACCATGTCCTTTGCCTTTCTGGCGCGAGGACGCAGCGAAGAGGTCGAGCTACCTTCAGTAAATGGGACCACCCCGTTTAGCTCAACCTTTCTCAATGTCATCTGCTGGCCTGGAGAAACACAGCGCCGGGAATTCTACAGCGATCCTATCTATAAAGCCCTCATGGGTGCGCTGAATAGCATCGGCGTAGTGCGAATGCTATCACTGTATCCTTTGTCAAATTAGTCGGATGAGGTCTCCGCGACGGGCTTCTGGTAATACTTATTTAATTCGGCCAGCAAAAAATTGCGGTCCGCCCACATGGCGCTGGTAAAGGTATGATATTCGCCGTCGCACAGGGGAGCAGAGCGAGTACATTGCAGATGAGGAGTCAGACGAAAGCGGATGGTGTTGCCATCGATCTCCACCCAGATATGCCGCCGTGTGGTGCTGGTTCCCCAGCGCATCAAGATCATTGAGTCAAATTCTTGAAAGCTGCCTCTTCCCTTCAGGACATTTTTGTTGAGCGTTTTGAGCATTTCTGACAGACCGCTCTCTTGCAAAACCCGTTTGGCATTTTCGCGTATCGCCTGTCGCCTGGCCTGGTCAGCTTCTTCGCTGAAGATCGTTTCCGAGTTCTTATCCTGATATATTGTCATAGTACCTGGTCTATTTCACTTTCATAGTAACTTTGTAGCACCTATATTATATGACATGCAACCAGGAACCGGTAATGCTCGTTTCCCTAATACATCTGCGGCTCAAATTGTAAGGCGTCGGTTTTGACCTCTCGAAAGAGTTCGGGGCCGTGATGCGTGTGACCGACAACAAATTGAGCAAGGCTGGGCGGCAGCGTGGGCGAAGAGGTGTAACGAGGAACATCCTGGTCAGAAACGTCCCGGCGGGGTGAGGCGGAAACAAGACTTCGAGTGGACTGCTTGGCATTATACTTGGCTTCCGCCGCCAGGTAGCTCACCTCACGCATGCTGCGTGTCTGGCACATCTGGTTATTGACGACACCGATAGACAAAGAAACCAGGGGAAACTGATAATTGCGCCCTTTGCGGTCAATGCCACTAATAGAGCCGCGCTGCAGGTCTTCTGGACGGTAGAACACCTTGCTTTCCTTTCGGAAAGCAGCGCTGATCTCCTCGCAAAGAATATGGGCGCGATCGGGTGTAGTGACAATCACGAAGTCGTCGCCGCCGATATGGCCAACAAAATCATCAGGATTCCCATAAATACGCACCATACGCTGGCAAATACGACCAACCAGGCGAATAATATCGTTGCCGGTCAAAAAACCATACACATCGTTAAACGCCTTAAAATTATCGAGATCAAGATACAGGATGCTCCAGGGTTCCGGGCTATTGAGCTTCTGATTAATGGCTAATTCGACCTGCAGGCCACCAGGAAGACCAATCAATGGAGAGAGGAAATTCTGCTGCACACGCCGGAGCTGCGTGCGAACGCGGGCAATTAATTCATCAATTTGAAAGGGTTTGGTTACATAATCATCAACACCGAGTTCAAATGCTTTTACTTTGTCGTGAAGGTCGCAGCAGCCGCTTACCGCGATAATGGGAATATGCATGGTTTTGGGATGCTTGCGTAGGCGTTGCACAACTTCAAAGCCATCAATATCGGGCAGCAGCATGTCTAAGATGATCAGACGGGGCGTTTCCCGTAAGGCAAAGTCCACAGCATCTTCGCCGTTTAGGACCGTTACTACTTGATACCCTTCGCCCTGCAACATATCTTTGAGCAATCTGGCAATAACATATTCGTCCTCGACGACCAGAATGTTGGACATATACACTCCTGCCTCTGGTTCCGTGGGAACTATCCGCTCTGTATTTCGGTATGCACTGTAACAGATCAAGCCCTTCATTTACCAAAAAGAAGAGCGGAGCCATTCCCACAACTAATCGTAACTCTCGAGAGGATACAGCTCAACCAATACTAAGTACCTCCCGCTGCAAAGAATAAACATTCAATGAAGCGGCGGGAGTTGCTTTGCTGCACTTCCCCTCGTTCCTACGAAACCTCATCCAGCAACACTCGATTGTGTTGATTTCTCAATCCTGCCGTAATCCAATCCCCCAGTAGGATGTGGCATTGGCATACACATGCCGAGAGGATTCTGTCAATAACGAGACAAGACCCCAAATATCTTTCTACTCCTTCAGTAAAGAAGATATCCCTTGCTATTTCCACTTGCCTCGCAAAAAACCTCTCCAAAAATAACAGGATTCCATTCCCAGCGCTCCGCCACACTCGCAACCAAAGTTGAATATACAAAACATCAGGTAAAAATACCTATGTAAGACAATATTTGTTATTCAGTATAACATCCTTGTGTGCATATGAAAAGGGTTTGCCAGTTTCGTTCTCACATTGCGCAATTTTTGCACACGTTATGACCGTTTTGTGAGCAAACTACACATTCCCAGTTGACGCATGGAAAGGACTGCGATAAGATGAACACAAACACATTGAGCAGGCAACAAGAAAAGAGAAACGCATGATACCATCTCCAGCAACTGCTGAGCGATCTGTTACATTCCCCAGCCGGGGGCAACCTTCGTTTCTACTCGAAGGGATGCTGCACACACCCGCGAAGGCCGAAGCGGCTGCCATTGCTGTGTTATGCCATCCGCAACCGGCCAGCAGCGATATGCAGGACAACCTGACGGCCTTGCTGGCGCGCAGGCTGGCGGAAAATGGCGTGCTTGCGCTGCGCTTCAATTTTCGTGGTGTGGGCAAAAGCCAGGGTCAGCAATCAGATGGGCGCTTGGAGCCGCTTGATCTGGCAGGAGCAATTGACTTCGCGCTGGCTCAACCTGGGGTCAATCCTGCGAAAGTGTGCGTGATCGGTCACGGCTTTGGAGCATATATTGCCTTGCTGTATGCGCCATTTGATCCTCGGGTTCGCACAGTGGTTGCTATCAGCCTGCCGCTCTACCGCGCTGCAGGCGGCTTTCCTAAAATGTTTGAGCGGCCAAAGCTCTTTGTGACGGGCGAATTCGACGAAATTTGCCCACTCTATAAATTGGAACCATTTGTTGAGCAATTAAAAGGGCCGAAAGGCATTAAGGTCATTGTCGGAGCGCGTCATCTGATGCGCGATCATGAAGATGCCGCAATACAGGCTATTTTGAAATATATCCAGGCCTGGGCAGAAATGCCGGGAGTATAAGGGACGCAATGAATCCAAATAATCCTCTGATTGTGCAGAGTGATCGTACTATTTTGCTCGAAGTAGATCACCCACTACATGCCGAAGCTCGTGACGCGCTTGCGCAGTTTGCCGAACTTGAAAAATCACCGGAGCATATTCATACCTATCGACTCTCTCCGCTTTCGCTCTGGAACGCGGCGGCGGGTGGTATGACTGCGCAAGAGATACTTGATCTGCTTGCGCGCTATAGCAAATATGACATTCCTTCGAATATCGTTTTTGATATCCGCGAATATGTCAGCCGTTACGGGCGCGTCAAACTCGTTCGCGACCAGAATCTGCTGCTGCTGACTTCTCAGGATACGGCGCTGATTGCCGAAATCCTGCATCACAAGCGCACACAGCCCTATATCCTGCGCCAGATTGATCAGCATACCATCCAGGTTGATGCCTCACGGCGCGGTCACATCAAGCAGGCGTTAATTCATATCGGCTTCCCTGCCGAAGACCTGGCCGGTTATACTGATGGTTCGCCGTTACCAATGCGCCTGCGAAGCAAGGCAGTTTCGGGCAAATGTTTCGAGCCACGCGCCTATCAGCGAGCGGCGGCGGCAGCATTTTATGCAGGCGGCGCGCCAAGCGGGGGCAGCGGCGTCGTGGTCTTGCCCTGTGGCGCGGGTAAAACCATTGTGGGCCTGGCGACAATGGCCGATATTCAACGAGCAACTCTTATTCTGACCCCTAACACGGTGGCGGTGCGTCAATGGATTCAGGAGTTGCTGGACAAGTCGGACCTGCCGCCCGAAATGATCGGCGAATACACAGGCGACCGCAAGGAAATCTGCCCGGTGACGGTCAGCACCTACCAGATTCTGACGTACCGGCGTCCTGGAACGAAAGACGCAGACCATGAGGACGAGCCGGGAGAAGAGGATTTCCCCCACTTCTCGCTCTTTAGCAGCTACGACTGGGGCCTCATTATCTATGACGAGGTCCATCTTTTGCCGGCGCCCGTCTTTCGCATCACCGCCGAAATTCAGGCGCGCCGAAGGCTTGGCCTGACGGCCACGCTGGTACGCGAGGATGGACGCGAGGCAGATGTCTTCAGCCTGATCGGACCGAAAAAGTATGACGTTCCGTGGCGCGAACTCGAACGACAGGGCTGGATTGCGACAGCCGAGTGCCACGAGATTCGCGTTGGTATGAACGAAGATATGCAGCTCAACTATGCGCTGGCAGAGGAGCGTGAAAAATATCGTCTCGCGGCGGAAAATCCCGCCAAGCTGGACGTGACGCGCTTCCTGGCAGAGCAGCATATCGATGACCAGGTCTTGATTATTGGTCAATATCTTGACCAGTTGAAAATTCTGGCCGAGGAACTGAACGCGCCGTTGCTGACCGGGCGCACATCTAATGCACAGCGCGAAAAGCTGTATGATCAGTTCCGGCGCGGGGAAATCAAACGCATGGTGGTCAGCAAAGTTGCCAATTTCGCGATCGACCTGCCGGACGCGAACGTAGCGATACAGGTATCGGGCACGTTTGGCTCGCGACAGGAAGAGGCACAGCGCCTCGGACGCATCCTGCGTCCCAAAACGGATGGCAGCCTGGCTTACTTCTATACGATTGTCACCCGCGACACCCGCGACCAGGAATTTTCCGCCAACCGGCAACTGTTCTTAACTGAACAGGGATATCGTTACGTGATCGAGGATGCAGAGGCGCTACTGGCCTCTTCAAACCGATAACATCAAAGCTGGTTTTCTTGACAATGCCGCGCTCGAGTGATACTCTTCAGCACAAAGGCGTGAGCAAACACATAGGATGAGGGGGTATCATGGCAGATCAGCAAGCAAGTTACATCGATGTAACTGGGAAAGATTTCGCCGAACAGGTGCTACAGGCACCGAATATGGTTATTGTTAATTTCACATCGAGCAAGAGCAGCGCCTGCCAGATATTTGAACCTGAATTCGAGGTGATCAGCAAGGAGTACGCTGACCGCGTTACCTTTGCGCGTCTGGATGTTGATACTAACACCGACCTCACGAATCAGTGGCAGGTAGATGGCATACCTACGCTGATTTTCCTCAAGAACGGACAGGAGATTAATCGTATCAAAGGGATTGTGATGCGAGAAAAGCTTCGCAGGCAGATTGAGGGAGTGTTGCTCGCGCATTTTTAATGTCGATGTAGAAGGGAATTGCACGCGGTTTATGCATCCGATCCGTTTAGAAGCGTCTTTGCATGAAACAATCTGGGGGGGACGACGGTTAGAATATGCCAGGTGGAAGGCGCTTCCTCCAGGCGATTGCATGATAGGTGAAGCCTGGGAAACCGAGATAAATACCCTGGCGCAAAACGAACCATATACCGGGAAGACGCTCGGGGAACTGGTCAAAACATACGATGAAGCTCTTTTAGGTAAGCAGGCCATCGCAATTTTTGGACATCGTTTCCCACTGCTGGCAAAATTCATTGACGCCAACGCCAAACTATCGGTACAGGTACACCCTGATGATGATTACGCTGCACGTCACGAATCCGGCAAGCTGGGCAAAACCGAATTCTGGTACGTGCTGGACGCGGAGCCGGGCGCGACAATTGTGCATGGCTTCAAAGGCCCAACCTCTCGCGAAGAGGTACAAAAAGCCATCGCAGAGGTAAAGCTGGAAACATTGCTCGAAGAGGTAGAGGTACAGCCGGGAGATGTGATCTTCGTGCCCGCCGGAACGGTTCACGCGATTGGCAGTGGCGTCATGCTCTACGAACTGCAAGAATACTCCGATATCACCTACCGCATGTATGATTATGGTCGCCTGACTGCCAATGGTACGCCACGCGAACTGCATATCGAGCGTTCGCTCGATGTTTCACGCTATGATCGCTCTCCCCGCATCAAATGGCAACCAGTTCTACTGCATTGTGAGGCCAGTTATACTGATCGCTGCCTGGTCGCCTGCCGCTATTTTGTCACACGTGAAGTGGAACTTAAACAGACAGCAAATACTTATGGCTATATGAAAATCCGGACACGAGAAAGTTGCAACATCGTTACTTCGTTAGGAGCGGAAGCGCGAGTACGCTATGGTGCCGCGTTTGAGTTTAGCCAGGAATTAGCGCGTGGTCAGACAATGGTGCTGCCTGCCACTATAGGCGAATTTATGCTTGAGGGGAATGGGAAGCTGCTCTATTCCTACGTCCCAGTGGCGGGTGATGAAGCGTGGGAAGTTTGGAAAGCGGAGAACGAATAGAGATTATTCGTGACGTCGTTTGCGCCGCTCCTCTTCCAGGTCGGTAATTGTGCCTTCGACCACGTGGCCATTGAGTGGTTCTTCCGGCGGTTCAGATGAAAAAAATGGGCTGCGCGGTGGATAGCCATGCTGAATGCGGTTCACATCTTCCATCACCCGCGAGACATTGGTGCTGAAATTGATAAAAACCAGGAGTACCGCGAAGCCCGCCCAGACGAGCAGGCCAACCAGCAGCGTGCCAAAAAAGCCCACCACACCGTTCAGGTAAGTCTCATATGCAATACCGGCGATAATCAAAATGAAAAAATAGCGCACCAGCACCCGTAAAAGCCAGTGAAAGAACCATAAGACCGCCTTCACCGGATCAGAAGGCATCTCCCAGGCTGGCAACCATTTTGATTTTCGCCGCAGCGTTTTCACACTTTTGCTCCTTCAGGATATCCCATTCTATTGTCTATGACGCCTGGAAATAGCTTGTGGGATATCCTGGTGTACTATGCATATTTTATCAGTCTTCTCTTCCTGGCGCTAGATATATCTTTAATAGTATGTACGTATCAGGTTATTGCAGGTTAATCCTATTACTTCCATCCCCCGCCCTCAATTGCTCCACATTCGTCCGTTGATCGCGAATATTCTCCAATTGAAAAGGGCCCAGTTGCAAATTGTGCGGGCCAAGTTTAGAGAAGACGGCACTGATACTCAGCGACGGCGACGAAATCGAGGTTATTCCTGCTGGCAAGGCAAAAGCCGTTATCACTTGTTCTCCTGCTTGCAGATCGGTAGAGGTACACTGGCTGTTCAGAGTATTGCCAGGAATTTGAGCGGATAGCGTGTAGGTATAAGTAGTGCGATAGATGGGCTGCTCGTTACGTAGCAGATTCCAACGAGCGACAAGTTGTGTTATTCCTTGATCTTGAATTTGTTGGAGATGGCTATCTAGCAGTTGCAGGTTGCCCTCAAAACCGAGAGCAGAAGCAGGTTGCGTTGGTAAGGGCTGGACAATATATAACTGGAAAGGGGCGCTGCCAGTGCGGGGCGGACGATCTACCAGTTTTATAGAGGCGAATCGGTTCAAAAGGGTTTGGGCGAGCGAGACATCTGGGCCGACCAGGAATACGGTAGGGGCACTTGATGCGGCAGGCAGGATAAGACAACTGGAAGCGTCAAAGACGGTGGTAGGAGTCGAATCCTGCTCGGCAAGATAGCGCAGCGCGCCTCGGGTATAGACTCCAGAGGCAATGTAGACGTGGCTCAGGTGTCTCTGCTGAGCCAGTTGGTCGGCCTCGTTTACAGCGTGTTGCAGCGAAGTGAGGTCGTTATAGCCGTAGGCATGCGTGTTATTACCGCTCGCTTCATCGATCAGGCTCGCAGTCGTTCCGGTGAATTGTCCGGCAATGATAAACACAGCAATGATGTAAATAGCGTAGCGGAAAAGGTTCCAGGGCTGCTTCGCCTGCCGCAACCAGGCAATAAGGCGTGAAGCACACAGGCCCGCCAGAATAAATGGGCCAGGCATGAGCAGCAAGAGATAGTAGGAGTACACGGGAACGGCGTGGCGAGAAAGCAATAACACCGGCACTACCTGCCAGATAAGTAGAATCGTCAGGCCGCGGCGCGCGGGCGAGGAGCGAAAACGAGTCCAGCCTTGCCAGATACACGAGAATATACCAGACGCTGCATTTTCAGGGGGAGCAGCATCACCAGTCTTCGTGCTTCGGAAGGTATGTACCAACAATAGTAAGGCCGTGACGAACCCACCCGCAACCAGTGCCAGCACAAAACGACGCAACCAGATGAGTAGAGGCGTCAGCGCAAAGGTCAGAGTATGCGGATTCGACGGTCGCTGATTATAGGGGCTGAAAAAGTCAATATAATAGTTGAAGGCGGTGCCGTCGATACGCGCATGCAGTTGCGCAACACGAAGCAGCACATTTACATCGAAAAACTTCGAGGCAATTTCCCAGATAATATAGGTAGAAAAGATAACCAGCAGGGAGAGCAGGCCAAAGGCCACATCGCGCCAGCGCACTGTCTCAGGAGCAAGCAGGAGCGCTACCACCAGAGGAATAGCCAGCAGCGCGGTCGTCTCGTGCAATTGCACCATGATGCCCAGTAGGAGGAGCGCGGGGAATAGCCAGCCCTTGCGTCGTTCAACGGCTCCACGGAAAAGCATGAACAGGAAGAGAACAACGAATGGGGCGATCATGTTTTGCTGCCAGATGAAGCGGCTGAAATACACAGGAGTGGTGGCAGTGGCATAGAGCAGGGCAGCGATACTACCAGCCAGTCTTCCATAATAGCGGCACACAAAAGCATACGTCAGCAAAACTGCTACGATATTTAAGATGGCGACGAAGACAGCCCCCCAGAGCGGATTCGACGTGAAGGCCGCGACAGGTATCAGCAGGTAGATGACCGCAGGCGGATTGACAATACGGATGGAGGCGATATTGCTGGTGGCGGGAATCAGGCCATGCAGAACCGCATCGCGAGCCATGCGAAAAACCATCGCCTGATCTTCATCAAACTCTGTAGAGGAGATCGCGTAGAGACGCAAAAACCCTGCCAGCACCAGGATTGGATAGATTTCCCAGGTGAGTAGCCAGGAACGTAAGACGCGCAATATTTCGTGCCAGCGTTGTCGAGGTGCCTTCTCCGGCGCTTCCACAGGTGATGTCGAGATATCCGTCGTTGACAGAAGCCAGCTCCTTTATACGAATTTTTGCAACAGGTTTCTCACCGCGTCCATGTGTGCATCGACCACCGTTTCTTGACGCTGCTCGGGAATGCCCGTCTGGCTATCTTTCAACAAATTGCCGGTCAGAATAGCAACTACGCGCTCGTCACGCTTAATGCGTCCCTGCTGCACCAGTTTGCGAACACCGGCGAGAGAGGCGGCTGAAGCGGGTTCGCAGCCGATACCAGCGCGATCAATCACGCGCTTAGCCTCAAGAATCTCTTCATCGCTGACCATTTCTACGAGGCCGTTCGTCTGCTCGATAACCCGGCGGGCGCGAGTAAAGCTCACGGGATTACCAATTTTGATGGCAGTGGCCACCGTCTGCGCCTGAACACTCTCGCGTGTGGCAAAGCCTTTTACAAAGCTGCGGTAGAATGGATTCGCGCCCGCCGCCTGGATCGAGGCAATGCGCGGGAGATGGCTGATTAAGCCAAGCTGGTAGGCCTGCTGGAGGGCTTTGCCGATAGCTGAGGTATTGCCAAGATTGCCCGCCGGAAGCACCAGCCAGTCAGGAGCCTGCCAGTCCAGTTGCTGCAAGGTCTCGAAGGCAATGGCTTTCTGCCCCTCGATACGATAAGGGTTGAGCGAATTGAGCAGGTAAATGCCCAGTTCATCACAGACCTGTTCGACCAGGCGCATAGCATCATCAAAATCGCCCCGAACCTGAATAGTGGTGGCTCCATAGGCCAGCGTTTGCGCCAGTTTTCCCGCCGCTACATTGGAGGCAGGAAGAAAGACAAAGCATTGCATACCTGCCTGAGCGGCATACGAGGCCAGTGAGGCGGAGGTATTGCCCGTCGAAGCGCAGGCGACGGCACGCGCACCCAACATTTTCGCCATCGAGACGCCGACGGTCATGCCTCGATCTTTAAAGCTGCCTGTAGGATTCTCTCCCTCGTGCTTGAGAAAGAGGCGTTCGACTCCCGCGAAGCGACCAATTTCGCTATGGCCTTTGCGTGTATCGTCAACATGATCCAGGCCAACAGGATAGAGCGCGGTATTCCCTTCCGGTCGGCTCACTATATGCTCAGTTGGTAAGGGTAAAATCAACTCACGATAGCGCCAGACACCGCTGCGGTCGAGTATGTTCGTTGCCGTGTTCCAGAGCATGGGTGTGGCGGCGCGCTCATCAAAAAGCTGTCGCCAGGAAGCCCCAGCGGGTGGCGTAAGGTCACTCTCGGATGCGGCCATCGCCTCGAATGCTTCCTGGAGCGCTGGCTGCTGCGATGGATGAGCAAAAGGCATCTCTACGTCCAGCACGCCACCACAATTACAGCGATAACGTGGCGCTGCTTCTATCGCCGGATACTGCGCATTGCATTCCACGCAGCGCAGCGAAACCAACTCCAGAGGCTGCCTGGAGTGCTGAAGCGCGCTCATCTGGAATTGATCGGACTGCAGGCCCGTAGAATTCTTTTGCATGGGAAACTACAACATCCTTTCACTTCAAGCGTTGCCCAATTCAAGCGATCTTAGTGCAAAACACTGGAGGGGAAGCGATAATCGTCTTCTTTGCGCCTGCGCGTGCGGCCAGTATTCACTACACGCGCCCCGTTCTGATCGGCTCGCAAGATGCGCCCGGTTCCCTCTACACCTGATAAACGAGCGGCTTCCTGCATTGCTTTCAAAATAGCCGAAAAGTTGGAACTGGCAAGGGCAATTAACGATGAACCGCCGCCGGAGAGGCTGGCTCCATACGCGCCTGCGGCAATCGCGGCATCGATGATAGCGGGCATGGCCGGAAAAAGTGCCTGGCGATATGGCTGGTGTAGCCGATCTTGCATGGCCTCACCGATCAGTTCGTAACGCCCGGTCTGTAAAGCAGTGAGCAACAGAGCCACACGCCCAGTGTTAAAGGTGACATCGGCTTTCGAGTAGGTTGAGGGCAATAGCTTTCTACCCGCGACGGTATCCATCGGAAAGGAGGGAGTAAAGATGACGGCTTTTAAGGCATCTGGAAAGCGTGTTTTCACGGCATGAATCTTGCCCTGCACGTTGGTTGTGGCGACCAGCCCGCCAAGCAGGGCAGGCGCAACATTATCAGGATGATTGCCAGCCTCGATCTCTACGGCGGGCTCCAATAATTCCTCTTTAGGAAGGTTTTTTTCCTGCTGGCGCAGCAATTCGTTCGCGGCCACCAGACCGCCGACAACGGCAGTGGCGCTGCTGCCCAGGCCGCAACCAGGAGGAATGGAGATGGTCATGCGGATATGCACATGCGGCACTTCCACGCCCTGCTTCTCAAAAAGAGCCGTAAAGGCGCGAAAGAAAAGATTATCCGGCCCGGTAGAAAGCTCAGCGCCGAGCGACCCCTCAATCTGAATATCGGGTTGATAAGGATCGCCTTCTGTTAGCTGGACATCGAATCGATTATACAGTTGTAAAGCCAGGCCAAGGCTATCAAAGCCGGGGCCAAGATTCGCCGAGGTCGCAGGCGTTAAAACAGAAACCACAACGGGTTTTACCAGTGCCAAAGCCAGTTCAGTACCTTTCCTCAAGTCTACCTGTTACTATGTATTGTAACAGGTTTTACAGCGATTGGAAACTGTTCAGGTACCAAAGTTTGCGCGTTATGTTTTTGCAACCGGTAGGGGGAACGGAAGCCACCCGCACAAATCTGACGCCCACTCGATGCCAAATTTGGGAACTAACCACCCAGAGGACAGGCTTGCAAACGGGTATATTTTGCGCCGCTGCGAAAAAGTTCGCTTTTCATCACGTCAAGGCTGCGTACCGGGTAGAGTTCTGTGGATATTACTTTCGTGCGCAACAGGCGTTGCAGAGAGCGCTGCTCTTCGGGAGAAAGCGCTTGCTTGACACGGGCCAGGGTCAGGTGTGGCGAGAAAGATCTTTTTTCCACTGGGAAGTCGCGCCGTTCGAGTTCGCGGTTCAAGGCGCGATGCAGTTGTTGTAAGGAAGAGCCGTGTAGCTGTGCGTTTGGCAGGTCTTCGATGCCCATCCACAAGACACGCGGCTGCTGCGGAGAGCCAAAAATGCCCAGCCCTTTGAGCCTGTACTCAAAGGGCGGAATATGTTGGGCTGCCTTCTCGGCTGCTTCAATCGCGGAAGCGACCTGGACATCTTCCAGGTCGCCGAGAAAGGCAAGGGTGAGATGAATCCCTGCCGGGTCTACCCAACGTAAGGCGGGCAGATCACGCGCCGCCCGGTCGATGATCTCGCCGAGCGAACGCTGCAAGGACTCATTTTGTTCGAGCGCGATAAAGGTGCGTGTCATGCGGCAAACAGGAGTTCGTCAAGTTCAGAACCGTCGATGGTTTCAACCTCAATCAGGTGTTCCGAAATGGTGACGAGTTTATCCTTTTTCTCGCGCAGGATATTGAGCGCGGTTTCATAGGCCTGATCGACCAGTTTGGCAATCTCCGCGTCGATGCGCCCCGCCAGTTCGGGGCTGATCTTGCTTCCGCCGTCGCCCTCACCCTTCATAGCGATCAAACCGAGCGGACTCATGCCAAATTCGCAAACCATGCGGCGGGCAACATTGGTGACATACTCGATATCCTGGGCCGCGCCGGTGGTGATATCGCCAAAGATGATCTCCTCGGCGGCGCGTCCACCCATCGCGCCAGCCATCTTGGCCAGCAACTCTGAGCGGCGCATCAGATAGCGGTCCTCGCTGGGGGCCTGTACAGTTATACCAAGCGCCATGCCGCGAGCGATAGCCTGCACTTTCTGCACCGGGTCAGCGCCTGGAATAGAGCGCATGACGATAGCGTGTCCTACCTCGTGATAGGCGATAATGGCCTTTTCCGCTTCAGTAATGAGGCGGCTCTTGCGCTCCGGCCCGGCCATCACACGCAGGATAGCCTCGTCAAGCTCGGGCTTGCGAATGACGCTTTGCTGGCGACGTGCTGCCAGCAAGGCAGCCTCGTTCAGCAGATTCGCGAGGTCTGCGCCTGAGAAGCCGACGGTCTGCCGGGCCAGTTCCAGCAGGGTGACATCTTCGTCCAGAGGTTTGCCCTCGGCATGTACTTTCAGGATAGCCAGGCGGCCACGAATATCGGGCTTGTCCAGCATCACCTGGCGGTCGAAGCGCCCGGGGCGCAACAGGGCCTGATCGAGTACATCCGGACGGTTGGTTGCCGCAATCACGACGACGTTGGTATGCTTATCAAAGCCGTCCATCTCGACGAGCAACTGGTTCAATGTCTGTTCGCGCTCATCATTGCCCCCAACGCCGGAACTGTTGCGGTGTCGTCCAACGGCGTCGATTTCGTCGATGAAGACAATGCAGGGAGCATGTTCTTTGGCTTCTTTGAAGAGGTCGCGCACGCGAGCAGCACCTACACCCACAAACATCTCTACAAATTCAGAGCCGCTTATGCTATAGAAAGGAACGTTAGCCTCGCCAGCAACAGCGCGAGAGATCAGGGTTTTGCCGGTGCCGGGCGCACCAACAAGCAAGACACCTTTGGGAATACGCGCGCCCATCGCAATAAACCGCTCGGGCGCTTTGAGATATTCGACGATCTCCTCAAGTTCTTGCTTGGCCTCTTCCACACCTGCCACATCCTTAAATAGAATGGAGGGGCGCGACTCGTTAAAACGACGAGCGCGAGAACGGGCGAAAGCTCCTGCCTGGCCGCTCATGCCACCGCGACGGAAAAAATAGAACAACGCGCCGCCAACAATGGCAAGGAAGATCACGTCGATCACCACCTGCGACCATTGATTCTGCTGGCCGTTGTCAATGTTGACCGTGACGCCATCGCGTCGGAAAATCTCAGTTACCGACTGCCCGTCTTCTTTGACCGCATGGTAATGCTGACCTTTCGCATCTACAGCAACAACATCATTCCCACTAATCGTCACTGACTTTAAGGCGTGATGGTCGGCCATATTGAGCACATCGCTAATCGGCTTTTCAATTGTGCTATAGTGGCCCATTCCACCAATCACACGAAAAGCAATTAATCCCAGCAGCAGTACTCCACCGAGTACAACCAGCCCTGGGATTCCCAGGCGCATCCATAGAATTCGACGCTTCGATGCATTTCTTGGGGAACGAGTTGTTTCCCTCGGTTCCTGGTTATCGGGTTGAGGCATTTCCATGAATTAAAGTCAGACCCTTCTGTTCTGGAGATACAAACGGGCAACCAGTCTGGTTCCCACAAAACAAGTGACCTTGCCCCCAGGCGAAGGTCATTTTCCACTATCCAAATTGTCACAACATGCTTCGTTGTGTTTCAAAGAACAGGTATGAGCGTAGTATAACCTAAGTGCTTCTGATAATCAAGGTTATTGTTTAGTTGATCAGGACGATTTTCCTAGTTCTGGCAAGATTGCCTGAGCCGCCACGCATATTTTTTGTCGCTAACATTCATATTCATTATCAATAGGGACATATAAGCAGTCAAAAAATACTGTGGCTTTTGATTGTCCATACTCAGTTCAAAAAAGTTCTTAGATAAGTTTACCCGCTACTCCCTCTCTTTGTAAGTGAAGAAAATCACAATCTCATCTCAATGGTGGAAAATAGATAAACTTTTTCGACTTGTCATGAACAAGACCCGCTCGCCTGTCATCCTTCGCTGCGCTCAGGATCTCGCGTGTGCCGGGTCGAGCCTGTGGAGGCCATAGATCCTTCGCTGCGCTCAGGTTGACATTTGGAGGCACGCTTGTAATGGCAATGCTGTAAGAATACAGGTCATCCTGGAGGCGTGGCTGGTTGTGCTGCTGCAACCGGCGCGGCGTCTTGTAATGGCAATGCTGTAAGAATACAGGTCATCCTGGAGCAGGATGACCTGGAGCATATCAATTCTCAAGAATCACTATACCCATCTGCCTAGAGGCAGCCTATAACCGGCATTGCTAGCGTTAATCAGCATCGCCAGAGCGCAATACCAGGCAATCAGAGCACACACGACACCGAGCCAGCCACCAATGGCCAGCAATACCACATTTGCGCCTGCCAATTGTCCAATCGTAAGGAAGAGGAATGACAGGAAAAGCGCAAGCAATACTAACGGCATGGCAACGCCATTCCTCAACGAACCGAGGAATAGCACACCGGAAAAGATGGTCCAGCACAGGAAGAAGAGGCCGAGTGCTTGATGTAGCGTCCCAGTGCTATTCAGCACGCTTGAGATGCCAAATCCCGGTATAAAGACAACACCAAAGGCGACCAGAAAGCCCCCATATGACGAGAAAAGGGTGGCCGCGAAGGTATTGTTCTTTTTAAATTCCCACATTCCAGCAAGAATCTGGACAATCCCGCCGTAGAACAGGGCAGCAGCAACCGCAAGGCCCAGGCCTGCGCTGCGCGAGGGAATAATGAAGCCCGCGTAGGTGCAACCGAGAATAGCGGTTGTGAAGGCTAGCGCACTCATACCAAGAGGTACGGGGTTGGCAATTGATGTCGTGACTCCCTCAACATGTTCGACTTCGTTTTGGTTTGTAGATGCAAATTGAGCCATTGAAGTTCCCACCTTTCACTGAAAGACTCATGAAACAACGCTTTTTGTCCATGCCAGAGCAACCTGGCGAACACGATGTTCAGCCTTTAAGCGTCTGCATAGCAATGTGCAGGCGTCGTCGCCTGCTGGCAGGAAAGGTCATCCACGCCATTGTGGATGGCTTCGGCTCGTCCTTAAATGAGGGCGATGGATGCAAACAAAACTACCTACGAAAACAATAATCCGTTTCTCGTTTTCCTTTTCATCTCCTTTCTAGTAACCTTTCTCATCACCTACTTATGTCGTGATAAGATATTATCGTATTACGATATAAATATACCAGATTTTATATTATTATGTCAAGCAGAGCAGTAAAAAGGCTTTTTGGTTATCTATTTTATTGTTTACTTGATTTTCACACATTCATCATTTACATTTTCTTATATGCTTATTTTCCGTGTGCAGTTCTTCCACCCAGATGAGCCTCATCTGGCTGACGCGGCGTAAGCTATTCTCTTCATTTCATCATTCTCTCTTACAGTCGTTCATCCAGTGAAAGGAGTTACTGGTGAGCAGCACCCCTACTTCATCCTCTCTTCCTAATCGTTGGGTTCTTGCGATTACCGCTTTCTTAATGCAGCTCGCGCTCGGCTCCGTCTATGCCTGGAGCGTCTTTCTCACAAAGGTGATCGACACGTATCACGTATCAAGGGTTCAGGCGAACCTGACCTTCAGTATCGTCCTGCTCGCGTTAGGTGTTACAGCGGGCTTTGGAGGATACTTCAACGCGCGTTTTGGGCCGCGTGTCATTGCCACAATGGGAGGCATCCTCTATGGCTTAGGAGTCATACTCGCTGCATTTACCGCGCCCAACTTGTACCTGCTCTACCTCACCTTTGGAATCATCGGTGGTATTGGCGTTGGTCTGGGCTACATTGTAGCGCTGGCTATGCTTATCAAGTGGTTTCCTGATCGGCGCGGATTCATCACCGGCCTGGCGGTCGCTGGTTTTGGCGCTGGCGCATTGATTACCGGACCGGTTGCGACCGCGCTGATTAAGTCGGTTGGTTTGAGCAACACGTTCCTCTATCTCGGTATAGCCTACCTCATCGTCATCGTCATTGTGGCACAATTCTTCCGCACTGCGCCAGAGGGCTACACGCCCATAGGCTGGACCCCTTCGGTTCGGGAGCAAGCGAACCGCACTACACGTGATTACACATTGGGAGAAGCTTTGCGCCTGCCAAGATGGTACCTTCTCTGGCTCATCCTGGCACTAAACGTCACAGCAGGCGCGGCCCTGATCTCGGTAGCCGCCCCACTTGCAGAAAAATTCACGGGAGTGGACGCGATAACAGCCTCTGTTCTGGTCAGCACCATCGGCATCTTCAACGGCGCGGGCCGCCTGTTCTGGGGCTGGCTTTCGGACGGCATTGGTCGCCCCTTCGCCTTCCTGAGCATGTTTGTCATTCAAGTGATTCTCTTCGCTTTGCTGCCAGCGATTCACACGTTCGCAATCCTGCTCATTCCGGCGGCAATCATTGCGCTCTGCTACGGCGGCGGCTTTGGCACCATGCCAGCATTCGCGGCGGACTTCTTCGGGCCAAAGAACGCGGGAACCATCTATGGCGCTATGCTGACAGCGTGGAGCGCGGGCGGTATCGTTGGCCCCATCCTGATTACCAGCTTCGGCACCACCAAAAATCCTGACTACGTCACGCCGCTTTATATTATCGCCGTCATCATGCTGGTGAGCATTGTGCTGCCTCTGGTGGCCCGCGCTCTCGCTAAAAGACGTGGCGATATTGCGGAGGCCGAGACCGCAGCGGGATAAGCAGCAAAAATATTCTGAGACGCGAATATGAAAAGTGTTCGCGTCTCAGGCTTCAAGCAGTGTCATCTCTCTTGCAAACGTGCTACAATATCTGGTACAGCACAGAGGCAGTTCTGAAAGCTATCTGGAACGTGGGGTAGCGGTTCCTGTATAGCACGTATCTTCTAGACAAGGAACGTATTTCTATGGTAGAACGTACATCACTGCCTGAGCCGGTTCAGACCGTCATTGACGAGGCCCTGGAATTCGGCTCTAGAGTCCAGCCATTTAGCCTGGAAAGTGTCGAAAAAGCCCCCCGCATACGTGATGCAAAGGTCGTTCATAGTGTCTGTCCCTACTGCGCGGTGGGTTGCAGCCAGAACGTCTACGTGAAAGACGGCAAGGTGATCGACATCGAAGGCGATCCCAACAGCCCCATCAATCACGGGACGCTCTGCCCCAAGGGTTCGGCTACCTTTCAGTATACGGTCAATCCCAGCCGTTTGACGCAGGTTCTCTATCGCGCCCCCTACAGTGATCACTGGGAAGTGAAGTCGCTTGATTGGGCAATGGAACAGATCGCGCAGCGCATCAAGAAGACACGCGATGAGTCATTTGTAGAGCGGCTGCCGGATGGGCGCGAGGTCAATCACACTCAGGCTATTGCCACACTTGGCGGTGCCACGCTGGACGTCGAAGAAAACTATTTAATGAAGAAGCTGTTCAGTGGCGGCCTGGGGATTGTCTCCATCGAAAATCAGGCCCGTATATGACACAGTTCCACCGTACCCGGTCTGGGTACATCACTTGGACGCGGCGGAGCTACGACCTTCCCGCAAGACCTGGTCAATAGCGATGCCATTCTCATTATGGGCAGCAACATGGCTGAAGCCCATCCGGTTGCGTTCGCCAACGTGGTAAAGGCGAAGGAACTGGGCGCGAAGGTGATACATGTTGATCCGCATTATTCGCGCACGTCCGCGCTGGCAAATCTCTATGTGCCGATTCGTGCTGGCAGCGATATCGTCTTCCTGGGCGCAATCATCCGGCATCTGATCGAGACAAAAAGCTACTTCCATGAGTATGTCCTGCATTATACAAACGCGGCAACGTTGGTACGCGAGGACTTTCAGGATACCGAGAAACTCAACGGCCTGTTCTCCGGCTATGACCCGGAAACGCAGACGTATGCCAATCAGGATAGCTGGGAATATGAATATGATGCCGATGGCAGGCCGGTGACCGACCCGACTATGCAACACCCGCGCTGCGTCTTGCAGGTTATGCGCCGCCACTTCGCCCGCTACACGCCGGAACTGGTCGAAGAGGTGTGTGGCGTGCCTCGCGAACGCTGGATGCAGGTGACGCAGACGCTCGTCGAGAATTCGGGGCGCGAGCGAACGACAGCGCTCTGCTATGCCGTTGGTTGGACGCAGCAGTCGAAGGGCGTGCAGATTATTCGCGCAGGTTCGATTCTGCAACTCTTGCTGGGCAACATCGGACGTCCCGGCGGCGGCATCATGGCACTGCGCGGACATGCCTCGATTCAGGGTTCGACCGATGTGCCGACGCTCTATGATCTGCTGGGTGGCTATATGCCGCAGCCGAGCGCGCTGGTCACGCCAAAGCCTTCCGCAGAGCAGAATCCGACCGCTACTACCTGGGGCGAGAAACGCGACGTTGCGGCCAACATTCCTTCGCAGCAGACGCTGCAAGAGTATATTGAGACATCGGGTTCCAAGCTAGGCTGGTGGTCGAACTTCCCGGCCTACATTCGCAGCCTGCTCCAGGCCTGGTACGGCGATGCCGCCAACGAGGAAGACGGCAACCGCTGCTATCGCTGGCTGCCCAAGATCATCGGCGACCATTCGCACCTGGCTACCAGTTACGCCATGCTGGATGGCAACGTCAAGGGCTACCTGCTCTTCGGGCAGAATCCGGCGGCGGGTAGCACGCACGCCACCATGCAGCGCAAGGCGTTGGAGCAACTGGACTGGATGGTCGTGCGCGATCTCTACGAAGTCGAATCGGCGGCCTTCTGGTATCGCAGGCCCGGCTTCGGACCTGAAACAGAGCCAGTAGACTCGAGCAAGATCAAGACGGAAGTATTTTTGCTTCCGGCTGCCGCCTCAACAGAGAAAGAGGGAAGCTTTACCAACACACAACGCATGCTGCAATGGCGCGATAAAGCGGTTGATCCGCCAGGAGATGCTCGCTCGGATCTCTGGTTCGTCTATCACCTGGGCAAACGCTTGAGGGAACTGTACAAGGATAGTCAGAAGTTCCGCGACCAGGGTCTGCTCTCGCTGACCTGGGACTACGAGCGCGAGCATCCAGAAGAGGGGTCGTGCATTCTCGATGAGCCGGATGTGCTACTGGTTCTCAAAGAGATCAATGGCTACTATGTGCGTCCACCTGAGTCTGCCGGAGGAGATGGGCAACAAACCTATACCCTGCGTAACGCGCCTCACGTACCCGGCTTCGCGGTTCTCAAAAGCGACGGCAGCACCGCTTGTGGCTCCTGGATTTACAGTGGCGTCTATCCTGAGCCGGGGAACAATCGCGCCGCCTCGCGCAATCCAGAAGGACGCACGTTCCTGCAATGGGGGTTTGTCTGGCCTGCCAACCGGCGCATCCTTTATAACCGCGCCTCGGCTGATCCCCAGGGACGCCCCTGGTCCGAACGCAAAAAGTATATCTGGTGGGACGAGACAGAGAAAAAATGGACAGGCTATGATGTACCTGATTTTCCGGTCAACAAACCGCCGGATTATACGCCGCAGCCTGGCGCGACGGGCATCGACGCGCTCTCGGGAAGCGATCCGTTCATTATGAAACCGGATGGCAAAGGCTGGCTCTACGCGCCCAAGGGCTTAAAGGATGGACCACTGCCAACACACTACGAGGCGGCGGAGTCGCCTATTCATAACCCGCTCTACCAGCAGCAGAGCAATCCGGCGGCCAAGTTCTTCCAGGACCGGCCCGATAATCGGCTGGCCGGAGTAGATAATCCCGATTATCCTATCGTGATTACCACCTACCGGCTAACGGAGCATCATGTGAGCGGCCCCATGACGCGCTGGCTCCCCTGGCTCAATGCCTTGCAGCCCTCGCTCTTCGTCGAGATGAGTCCAGAACTGGCGGCTGAAAAGGGCATCCATCACGGGGATTGGGTGATTATCACCACTCCGCGTGGAGATGTTGAGGCGCGGGCGATGGTGACAAGACGCATACGCCCGCTATGGATGAAGGGCCGAGTGATACATCAGATCGGCCTGCCGTTCCACTGGGGCTTCCAGGGCAAAAGCAAGGGCAGCATCACCAATGACCTCGCGCACATGGTGCTTGAACCAAACGTGAGTATCGAAGAGGCCAAAGCGTTTACCTGTAATATCCGTCCAGGTAGGCTTCCATGAGGCACAAATTCTGTAGGGACGCGCTTCCTCGCGTCCCTACAGAATACCGAAACCCTACCCACATAAATCACATTATTTAATTGACCTTCAGAAGAAGGAGCAGCCTATGGCTATCGAATCCTCGCGCCAGTCCGAAGCGCCGTTGCAGGCCGCTATCTCCACGTTGGTAGGCAGCAAACTGCGGCCTCTTCCAACAAAGCCCCGTATGGGCTTCTTCACCGATACGAGCATCTGCATTGGCTGTAAGGCGTGTGAGGTGGCCTGCAAGCAGTGGAACCAGTTGCCCGCCCAGGAACCAGGCTGGACAGGCTCAAGTTACGATAACACCGGTCAGTTGAGCGCGATCACCTGGCGGCATGTCCTCTTTATAGAAGAGATTGGGCGGCGAGCCGGCTCACTACCGGGCGGGCGCAGTGATCTCAACGCGCAAATCGAGCAGGCGAAACGCGACGGCGCTATTCCGCAAACACCCCCCGGCACAGCGCTTCCTTTCTTTAATACGGAACGCTGGCTGATGGATAGCGATGTCTGCAAGCATTGCGCCCATGCCCCCTGTCATGAAGCCTGCCCGACCGGGGCCATTATTCGCACCGAATTTGACACGGTTTATGTGCAGCAGGACATCTGCAATGGCTGCGGCTATTGCGTGGTTGCCTGTCCCTTTGGAGTCATCGCGCGTGACGAGCAAGGAACGCACACGGCGCGTAAATGCACGCTGTGCTATGACCGACTCAAAGATGGCATCGAACCCGCTTGCGCGAAGGCCTGTCCCACCTCGTCGATTCAATTTGGCGAGGTCGAAGAGCTGAAAGAACGAGCGCGCAAGCGGGTTGGCACCTTACACGAGCGCGGAGTAAGCGAGGCGCGTTTATATGGTGTTGATGATGCCATTCTGGACGGGGGCCTGAATTCATTCTTTCTGTTGTTGGATGAGCCGGAGGTCTATAACCTGCCAGCTAATCCATCGCGGCCTTCAAACCATGTCGCCCCGGCTTCTTTGTGGACCATTCTCGCGGCAATGATCCTGGGTCTATTTGGCATCATTTTCTTTAAGAACGAAGCATAAATAGGGGAGAAATGAATGTATGGCACAGACTCGTCTTCCCCAGGCGCTTACAGAGAGCCTCACGCCTGATACTGTGGTCGAACGGCTGGCGGTTCTCGCAACCGGCTACACTCCAGACCCGGAACGCGAGCTACATGAACCAAGCTACTATGACTATCCCGTTTTGAAAGAGCCTGTCTGGCGCTGGGAAATCATCTGGTATTTCTTTATGGGCGGACTGGCGGCGGGTTGCTATGTCATCGCCAGCATCGCGGCCCTCTTTGGTTCGCCGGAAGACCGCATAGTCAAGCGCGTTGGCTATTATCTTTCTCTGCTGGCTGTGCTTCCCTGTCCGCCCTTGCTTATCAAGGACTTAGGCAAGCCGGAACGCTTCCTGCATATGTTGCGCATGTTCAAAGTGAAATCACCGATGTCGATGGGTACATGGGCGCTGCTCGGCTTCTCGATATTTTCCGGCATCACAGCGGCGATTCAGGCGGCGCGAGATGGCATTTTAGGACGATGGTGGGGATCACGCTTGCTGGCGAAGCTTCCACAGCATCTCATTGCCTTACCGGGAACTGGCTTTGGCGTATTTCTCGGCGGCTACACAGGTGTGCTACTCGCGGCAACTAGCGTACCACTCTGGTCGCGCAGTAAGCTACTTGGAGCGATTTTCGTCTCCTCGGCGCTCTCGACCGGTACGGCAATGATCTCGCTGGTATTGCGTATAATCGGCGCGCCTGTGCGAGTATTGCATAAGCTTGAACATCTCGAATGGACGGCTATGCTTATCGAAATGACCGGCCTCGTATTGTTTCTCCGCCAATCCGGTCGCGCCGCGCGACCGCTTGTAGGAAATGGGCCACAGGAGCATGGGCGCACCTTCTGGAGCTTCATGTTCGGCGGTGGGCTTCTCCTGCCCTGGCTGATTCAGTCGCTGTTGCTGCTGGGTCGCCGCGCCGAAAAAAGCAGGAGTACCAGGGGCATGCTTGTCTCGCTCTTAGTGCTGATGGGAGGCTATTTCCTGCGCCGCACCATGATCGAAGCGGGTCATACTTCAAGCCGTGATGCCCGCACAACGTTGTGGAACGCGAAGCGCTGAAATCACGAGACAAAAGAAGAGAGACTTCAATGCTGTCTTCTGTAAGAGCAAAAATCTGACGCAGGTATAAATACAGAAGACAGCATTGAAAATTTTCAATTTTTTGCTCAAACATCACCAATAGACTTCCTGAGAGGAATAATTCCTTCTTTCCTCTTCTAATAATAAATTAAAGCCATGTTGAAGGCATATAGGTTACAATGAAATTTGTGGTGATGTTGCCTATGCACTCCATGGAAAGGAGGAAAGCGCCCCGGCAAACACTCTCGTCCCTGTATGTTGCTTCATGAACTTTTGCACGTACCATTTCTACTCTCATGTTGCTTCAAAATAGTATGACAAGAGCATCTGAGTAATGGTGCTTGCATCTACTATCTGGGGTAGTACCGTAACACGTTCTCTTCATGCAACGAAAGGATGCATACGCATGCGTAACATCGGACGAAAACTCCTGTTCGTATTCTTCCTCGTTGTCTTAGCGGTGGCAGGTACACTGCTGGCAACTCCGAGTGCAAGCGCGCAATCAAGAGCGGCAATTGGCGATACCCCTCGATTCTTTAACTTCGGGGCTAATCCCTCTGTCTCCAACGCAACCCACAGAAGCACGCTGGTCAATTCCATTCCTTATTGGAGTTCGTTGTTTACCTATGGTGGGCTTCCCTATCCCTTCCAGATGGTAGGAACAGATCCGACGGCGGGTTCGGCAACCACGTATGTCCGCACCGAGTTGATTCCAATCAAGGTAGTCTTCTCGGACGGCACAAGCTTCAATGGGCATTCCCGCGTGGCGGCGACCTTGAGTTCCCCTATTTTCCAGAATGCACAATACACAAGCGGTCACACCCAGTATGGTGACGCTATTCAGCGGGCCGAGTTCTGGAAGTACGTCTCCTCGAAGAGCCAGGGCTATCACGTCTTGCTGCGCCAACCCATCGTGTATCCAACGGTAACGCTCAATGTTCCTGCCGCGAACGGCTCGGTCGGGACGAATCCGCATACCGGTCAGCCAGAGGGCTTGATTGACATCAACTGGTTCGATCCACAGATTCAGAGTTTGATTACCAGTCTGCACCTGAGTCCGCGAACGCTGCCGATCTTCCTGACGTCCAATACGTTCCTCTACCAGACTGTCACCACCAATTGCTGCATCATTGGCTACCACAATGCTCTCTTCGAGAACAGCTCGACAGGGCAAAGCGTTATCCAGACCTATATCTGGGCTACCTACAACGACCCGGGTATGTTCAGCGTTCCCATCGAGGACATCAACGCGCTCAGTCATGAGACGTCCGAATGGTACAATGACCCCTTCGTTGACAATGTGACGCCGAACTGGATTTCGCCGATTGCGCCCCAGTACGGTTGCAATAACTTCCTGGAGGTTGGTGATCCCCTGGTTGGTGTGGTGTTCACCGTCAATGGATATCATCCACAGGACGAGGCGTTCTACTCCTGGTTCGCCAAACAGGTTCCCTCGATAGGTATTCACAACCAGTATACCTATCTAGGAACGTTCACCTCACCCTCACCAGTCTGTTGACAAACTTATAAAAAGGGAGGCGCGCATTGATTGTGCGCCTCCTGTTTTCTACTAAAGATACGCTACAAGAGTCTCAATCGCCATAAGATGAATATCTCCTAGAAGGGAATGAGGAAAGGTATCATTCTTTTGACGTTCTCAGCAGGATAATGAACAATGCACCAGTAGAAAGGAGCGCATTTTATACAGGACTACAGGCAGTACATCACCTCTAATGCAAATATTCTGTTTGGGAAACCGACGATCAAGGATACTCGCATTCCCGTCGAACTTTTTCTTGATGAGTTAGCGGGAGGCACAACTATTGAAGAGCTTATTTCAGAATACCCACGTCTCACCAAAGAAGCTATCTATACTGCACTGGCTTTTGCAGCCGATACCTTGCGAAGAGAAGTCATCTATCCGCTTAACCAGGCTGTTTCATGAAAATATTCGTTGATGAAAATGTACCACTAAAAATAGCATCCCGCTTAAAAGCAGAAGGCTATGACGTTGAGTATGTTACTCGCAGTATAGATGACCAACTGATATTGGAAATCGCTTACAAAGAGCGTGCGTTACTTATAACAACCGACAAAGATTTTGAGCGTTTGGTACTTGATAAACGAAGACCTACTGCAGGTGTGATTTTTTACGCATTTCAAGACGCATATCTATAGAACATCGCGCTCAAATCGTTGTAAATATGCTTAGAAAATACAAAGAAAAGCTTGAAGGAACCTGTACATCCCTCACTGAATCAGTAATTGATGTGAGACATCCATTACGCTAAGTTACATAATAATTTGGCCTCTACCTCTAACTTTTACTCGTCCCCCACGTACATGATAATAGCTTCATCACACGTCATCATCTCATGAAATACAAATGGAAGAGGGATTTCTTTATGGAGGATGCGCTTCAGGCAGGCCCCGATAACCAGGCGGGGAACAATACAACTTCTATACATGACAAAACCACTGGACACCTTCCGCCAGAAAATAGCCCAACCGGTACAACAACGGCAACACAGAGCAACACGCGGCCAGAAATTCAACTGGTGGTTGTGGAGGGGTTTCAGGTTGGGCGCGGAGTGGCACGGCTCGACCCGGCGGATATGGCACGCATTGGCTGTCAGCCGGGCGACATCGTGTTGATAACGGGAGCGCGCACGACGGCGGCAAAAGTGGTGCCAAGCGGCATGATTGATCGCGGACAGCAGACCATCCAGATGGATAGCCAGGTGCGTCAGAATAGCGCGTCCGGCCTGGGAGAGCGCGTGACGGTGCGCAAAGCAAAGGTCCATGGCGCAGAAAAAGTGACCCTGCTTCCTTTGACCGGGGGCACACCCATTCAGGAAAGCGATTTGCAGTACATCGCTCGTTACCTGGTCGGTCTGCCCGTCACTATTGGCGACCTGTTGCGCGTTGGCACGCCGGGAGCCGCGCCACGTGAATTTTTGATTATCAGCACTACGCCAGCAACGCCAAGCTATACAGTACACAAACGCGGAACGGGAGAACTGGAAAACCTGGTTCCCCCCGTCCTTCCCGAACCGATTAGCGACGTCGAGGCGGTGCTGGTACATCCTGGAACCATCGTGAAGGCGCAGGCACGAGGAGCCACGCGCAACAGCGGCCTGGGACGTGTCAGCTATGAAGATATTGGCGGCCTGGGCAAAGAACTGCAGCGCATCCGCGAGATGATCGAGCTTCCCTTGAAGTATCCGGCGGTCTTTGACCGGCTCGGCGTTGAACCACCTAAAGGCGTGCTACTCTATGGCCCGCCCGGGACAGGTAAAACGTTGATTGCGCGTGTCGTAGCCTCGGAGACGAACGCCGCCTTTTTCATCATCAACGGGCCGGAAATCATCAACAAGTATTACGGCGAAAGCGAGTCGCGCCTGCGCTCGGTCTTTCAGGAAGCGCAAAGGCGCGCTCCAAGCATCATCTTCATCGATGAGCTGGACGCGCTTGCCCCCAAACGAGCGGAAACGGGCGGCGAAGTCGAGCGCCGCATCGTGGGGCAACTGCTGGCGCTGATGGATGGCCTGGCTTCACGCGGGCAGGTGATGTTAATTGGCGCGACCAACCAGCCAAACGCGCTCGACCCCGCGCTGCGCAGACCAGGGCGCTTCGACCGTGAAATCTCTCTGCGCGTGCCAGATGTACGTGGACGCATCGAAATCCTGCGCATTCATAGCAAGGACGCTGCTCTTGCGAACGATGTCGATTTCGCCCGCCTCGCGCAACTTACACCCGGCTTCGTTGGCGCAGACCTGGAGGCCCTCTGTCGCGAAGCAGCTATGATTGCCCTGCGCCGCGTGCTGCCACATATTGACTATGAGAAAGGCTATATTCCCTACGAGACGCTGGTAAATCTGAGTATCACAATGGCAGATTTCCAGGCCGCGCTGCGTGAAGTCGAACCCTCTACAACTCGTGAGGTGTATGTCGAGGTCAGCGAGACGTCCTGGGATGATATCGGCGGATTGGAAAAAATCAAACAGTTGCTAACTGAATCGGTTGAATGGCCCCTGCGCTATCCCGAGGTCTATTCGCATGCCAAAGTCGAGCCGCCACGCGGTGTCCTCCTTTCAGGCCCTCCTGGCTCAGGCAAAACGCTTATTGCCCGTGCCCTGGCAAATCAATGTGAAGCCAGCTTCATTTCGATTAAGGGGCCGGAATTGCTTTCAAAATGGGTAGGTGAATCCGAGAAAGGCATTCGCGAAGTCTTCCGGCGCGCCAAACAGGCTGCACCCTGCCTGGTGTTTTTCGATGAGATCGACGCGCTTGCCCCGCGACGAGGCGGCGAGATCGATGGACATGTCGGAGACCGCGTCATTGCCCAACTGCTGACCGAAATGGATGGCATCGAGGGACGCGAAGGAGTGATTGTGGTCGCGGCAACCAACCGGCCCGAGCTGATTGACCCGGCATTGCTGCGTCCCGGGCGCTTTGACCTGGTGGTTGAACTTGAATACCCCAACCAGGTCGAGCGAGAGGCCATCTTCGCCATCCATACACGTGGCAGGCCACTCGCGTCCGAAATCACGATGGAGGAACTGGCTCGCCTGACCGAGGGACGCAGTGGCGCGGATATCGAGGCTATCTGTCGCAGAGCGGCTCTGCTCGCTTTGCGCGACTGGATTGCTCCCAAGCTCACTATTGGGCATGTGCAGGTGACCGAATTGAAGGAGGGTGAGGAAGCAGCAGCGCAGGAACAATCGGTTGAGAATGCTCCCACCGATGGAAACGCTCCACCAGTAAACACACCTTTCATGATTCGTCCAGAACATTTTGCCCGCGCCATCGACGAGCAGCGCGAACGGTATACCCTACAGGAAGAGGCAGAAGCTGCTCTGATGCGTAAAGCAGAGGGCCACGATCGACTGCTTGAAATGGCGGCGAATATGAGTCCTGGTGGGCAACGTCCTTTGCGTGGTTTCCGTCTCTGGCTGGCTCGCCTGTTTGGGCTGGTACAATAAAACGTTTCATTGGTAAGTGAAAAAAGTCCCAGGAAAGAAACGACGGGGGTAGCCAAGCGGCTACCCCCGTCGTTTCTTTCCTGGGACTTTACCCCTTTGGTTGATTGAGCAAATAGCCTGAAAAATAACATAGGCTAGACATTGGGCTTCATTTAGAGTAACATTGTTCTAACAACGTTTTTTCTTCTCATGTGTTATAATGTTGTAGATAGTACACATTGTTTGAATAGGTAAGATAGTGTTTGGCTACCCACTTACCAATTGCAATGGAACTATGGTATAATGTAACGAGAGAGTAAAGAGAAGCTGTGAAGGGAGAGGCAATAATGCATATGTCTGATAGGTCCGGCTATCCTTTCTCTTCCTCATCCCCAGAAAAGGTTACAGAGGCCTACTTGCAGGCAATTCGAACAATCGATGAACGTGTTACTCCATTCTTAGGTAAAGCTACCACTCGTGTTCTGGTGCAAGGCGCGGCCCGGCGTGTATCGCAAGCGTATCCATTTTTGCATTTTCTCGAGAAATTACCCTATACTGAGGTCAACCCACCTGTTATAGCCGAGCAGTTAGGGAATGTTGCTCTTGAACAACTGGCAGCGGGATTGAATGCGTTGCTGCAAGAGTGTTTCGCAGGATTAAAGGAACTTACCGGAGACCTCATCGTCCCGCCGTTGTACGAAGAGGTCTCTCGTCAGCTTGAACAACTTCCCTAAGATAGAAGGAGGGCAACGTGCAACCACAGTCCAACGTCACCGAAAGCGCGTATCGCCCCCTCATCATACAAGACGCGGACAGGCTGGCGGCGCTCCGGCAGCAAATGGAATACCTCAACACCATCGGCAAACGCTTTGTCGCGGCTTATGATCGTATTCAAGTCCATCGCGCACTTCTGACGACGCTTCAGGAATTATATAGCTTTTCAGCCTGCTCGATTCTGGTTGAGGGCGATCCCATTGAGCTGACGTTTGATCTCTCCATCATTCCTCGCTATCCGCTCAGCGAAACGTTTTTGCAGGCAATGATGGAACGCATTGCGCGGGCCGCTGAGGTTATGGGATTTCCTGGCCTGACCCCCGAAGAACTTGGTTTACTGGCCTACCTGGATGCGCCCGATGAAATCGTTAAACCTGATCCCTCAGCGCCGACCATCAACACCATTGGCGATATGCTCAATATTCCACTAACGGTGGAAAATCGCATTATCGGCATCCTCAGCCTGTTCGATGAACACGAGGGCGCATTCGACACGGAACAATTGCAATTGACGACCATGATCGCCGATTACGCGGCGGTGGCATTGGAAAACGTGCGCCTGCGCGAACGCGAACGCGCCCTCTGGCAAGAGGCCGAATTGGGCCGCTCGCGCCTGGAACTGATTATCAGCAGCATGGCCGAGGGCCTGCTGATTACCAACGCCCAGGGGGCAGTGATCTCGTTGAACAGTTCAGCACAACACCTGTTTGACCAGGCGCAGGTTCACCTGGTTACAGGCAGCACTATACCTCTACATCAGCTTGCCGCCAGCCAGGATATCCCCTGGCTCTCCGATCTCGCGGACATCGTACAGCAAGCGCTTACTGGTAAAATCATCATGAATCGCCAGCTTATCATTGGCACAAGCGGCGAAACAGTACCCCTCACCCTGAGCATCAGCGCATCTCCGCTTTATGATACCGACCAGACGCATACACAACTCCTCGGCGTCGTTGCCGTTCTCAACGATATCACTTCGAGCAAACAGGTAGAAAAGCTGAAGGACGAGTTTGTCTCCATCGTTTCACACGAGCTAAGAACGCCCCTGACCGCTATCAAAGGCTATACCCAGCACCTGATCCGGCGCATCGAGCGGCGACTGCGAGGAGTGCAGAAAGCACAACCAGTCGGTTCGACACTTGAATTGCCAGAAAGCTATGATCTGCGCAGTCTAAATATCATCCAAAGCCAGACCGATCACCTGGAACGGCTGGTAAATGACCTGCTTGACCTTTCGCGTGTGCAGTGGGGCGAACTCCATCTCCAATATTCCAGCTTCTACCTCGCCGATGTGCTGGCCGAATGCGTGCAATCAGCGCAGGCCAGCGCCGAGCAACATGTCATCTACCTGGATATCGAGACGCAGGACAGCAAAATTGTCGCAGATAAGCTACGCGTCTGCCAGGTGATTGGCAATATCCTCGATAACGCCATCAAGTTTTCTCCACAAGGAAAGCAGGTGCGCGTGCGATTGCAAGAACAGGATAACGAGTACCTGGTTAGTGTCATCGATCAGGGAATCGGCGTCAGCCCCGAACATTTCGACCACATTTTCGAGCGTTTCTACCGCGTGCGTAATACCGCCAGCCGCCAGTATTCGGGCATCGGCATGGGCCTCTATGTGGCAAAAGCTATTGTTGAGGCGCATGGCGGGCGCATCTGGCTCTCCAGCAATCAGGGTGTCGGTAGTATCTTCTACTTTACCCTCCCGCGAGTGCCAAGAACGACTACACTTCAATAAAATCGGCATTTTGTAACAGCCAGGGCGACCGCAAAAGTCGCCCTACGCTGATACGGGCTGAAGTGTCTCCTAATATTGCCTACCAGTTGCAATAGCTCGAAGCCGACGAACAGGTTCTATCCCCATGAACATGAGAGCCAGGAGTACAATGTGAATCACCACACCCACCCAGTTCAGTTGGAACAAGGCGAACAGTCCATCAACAATGTAAAGACCGATAGCCGTATTCAGCGCACCCGCTGATTTTCTCACGACAAACACGCCTAGCAGGACAAACACGGCTCCAATGACCAGTCCAAACAGCAATGGAATATAGTTTGGCGAATCGTATGGAAATTCCTGCTGTTGTAATAACACAATCAGGAAACCCAGCACGACATTCAATAACCCAATCAAAAAGATCACACAAGAGGCCAATCCCCAGCGAATATATATGCTGGTTGGTATAGGCTCCACCTGCAAGGGATGCTCATCGACAACAGACGAAAGAGCCGTTCCATCCCTGGTGACATGTAACTGCTTATTCACAAGCTGAACTTTTAAAAGCGAGTCATCCCGAAGCCGGTACTCAAAGCCAGCCATCAGGTCTTCTTGCTGCTCGAGAGTACCCACAGTATTTTCATCAAGTAGCACAGCTACATCGTCCCAGCGACCCCCATTCGCGGTATTACCATTCCAGTAGACTTTTACCCGATTCACTCCCGCTACATTTAAAGCATATTCTTGTTTAGGCATCCTCGCCATCCTTTCTTGTTAGAAGTCAAAAACGTTTCATTTCTCATTCATAGGTCAGTATCATAGCATTGCTCTAGAGAGAAACCATTGTCCAGAGGCCAGTTGCTTTATGCCTCTTTTCACATGTGAGGACGTCAGGGGAAAGAATTTTTCAGTATCAAATAGGTGAGGAAGGATTTTTCAGCTTTGCTGGCTTGATTAAGAATTGCCTATACGTTTAGCAAGGTCTTCAAGATACGGCGTCTTTGCCTGTTGATAGCTTCTCGGGCCGTTTTTTCCCTCGGCTATAATTTTCTGCTTCACTTCAGCATGGTACTGTATGAATAGTGTTTACGACCTCGGCAAAAACCAGGGGGTATTGCTCGTCATAGTCTGCATATGCCATCGGGCTATAACCGGCGGGACTCTGTATTCTGGTCTCCTCGTTGCCCATGACAGTACTCCATCAGGTAGGAGCTTTTTTTATTACCAAACAGGTCACACTGCTTAAAAGGCTTGCAAAAGGTCGGTCGGGCTGGAATCAAATTGATCGCGCAGGTAGGAGCGGCCAAAGGCTGTGAAATGAATAGAGGCACAGCTTGCGCGCAGGTACTGAATGCTGCGCAGAATACGTGCCTCGCCCCAGAGCGGATAGCGCAGATCACGCAGGGCATCTATGAAGCCGCCGAGAGAGGTAATCAGCACGCCAAAGGCAATAACTGGAATCTCGATCAACAGGCGATGGGGGAAGGCGATAGGGCTGGGAAACGCGGTGAACAGGCCAACATATAAAACGAGGCCGGACACCAGCGCGGGAAAGAGCGCGTTGAGGACAATAAACAGCGCGGATGGCTCGTAGAGAAACAGGGTCGAAATGCCCAGTGGCCCTATTGCCCAGCCAACCAGGCGAGCATTTTTGAGCAACGCGCACACCATTTTAGACCCTTCAACTAACCCGATCCACATTACCAGAAATCCAACGAGGCCCAGAAGATTTGTGATATGGATACCGCTCAACGCGCCTCGCATTTTGTTACTCCTTACTTCAGGATGCTTTGCCAGAAGCATCCATACCTCTTACTAGTATTATATTCTATTTTCTGCTATCGACAACGGTTATCTCTACTGTACATCTACCTGTTTTTGCTTTTCGTCGGCAATCAACGGTACAAACAGGCAGCCGCCAAGTGAACGCTGCTCCATTCCCCAGGGTGCGCGGTACGCGACCAGCAATTCCTGGTGTTCTGGGCCACCAACGGGAACCACCAGTTTTCCCCAGGTTCCTAGCTGCTCAAACAATGCCATAGGTATAGTTGGGGCAGCCGCTGTGACAATGATTGCGTCAAAGGGCGCTTCATCCGGCAAACCTACCGAACCATCTCCTATATATAGAGATACGTTTTCTATACCCAGTTTTGACACGCGCCGGAATGCTTTGCAGGCAAGTTGTTGTATGCGCTCTATACTGTAGACGCGCGAGGCCAGACGAGCGAGTATAGCCGTTTGGTAGCCAGAACCAGTGCCGATTTCCAGCACCCGTTCGGGGCCGCGCAATTGGAGCGCCTGGGTCATAATCGCGACGATGAGCGGTTGTGAGATGCTCTGACCGTTTTCAATGGGCAAGGCGCGGTCTTCATAGGCCAGAGAACGTAAGGACGAATCCACAAAAAGTTCGCGTGGTATGTCAGCAATGGCCTGAAGTACACGTTCATCGGAAACGCCCGATTGGCGAAGAGAGGAGAGCAGGTGTTGACGTTGTTCTGCGAGGTTTTCTTTCGTCATTTTAGTATGAACGAAATTGTCTCGTTCGTCTCTCTAGTTGACCTGATAAAAAAAGAACTGGCGGGAAACGTCCTCGCCAGTTCGGAGCAGTGGGCGCTACAGGGTTCGAACCTGTGGCCTCTTCGGTGTGAACGAAGCGCTCTCCCACTGAGCTAAGCGCCCGTTTGACAACAGCAACTATAACACTACTAAAGGCTGTTGTCAAGCTTTTGCGGCAGAATAACTGTAGGCAATTTGCGACGGCAACAATACTTCGACAACATCGCCCTGAGAGATAAAACCAGGACGTTCTATCCAGCCTACAAAGCCGCGTCGATGAAAGGCCGCTTTCGGAAAACGCTGTACGAGGCGGGATTCGTCTGGATAGCGATCCTGCAAAACATTTCCCGGGCCGGTACAGGGCATATTCTCGCCATCCACCACCAGCACCGCATCCTCTGGAAAGAAAATGCGCGTCGAGGGAGGCAGCAGAGTCAAGTTCGGAATGCCCTCGAACTCCAGGTTCGCGCCCAGCCACTCTGGCAGAACAAGCGGAATCGATAATATTCCCGCAATCTCTGCGAGTTCTTCCGTTGAGAGCGCGGAGATCTGACGCGTATTGCGAATGAGAGTACCACGCGGATAGTGCGGCACACGCACGTCTGATAGGCGAGTCAGGCCGTAATGCACATCGCCTACCATCCCCTCAAACGTCACCTCTACCCTTGAAATGCGCGTACTGACCAGTGTTTCGGCCTTGTCGCCAACCATCAAGCTTTTCACTGTGCCTTGCAGGCGTTTTTTCGTCATACTGCTTTCCTTTCTGTAGGATTGTTCTTTGGTGAGAACAGTCCTACAGATACTATTCCTCGACGCTCTTGCGCATCGTCGGGAAAAGGATCACGTCGCGAATGGATGGTTGATCTGTCATAAGCATTACCAGCCGGTCAACGCCGATACCCAGGCCGCCTGTTGGTGGCATGCCGATTTCCAGGGCTTCCAGAAAGTCCTCATCGAGTACCTGGGCCTCGTCGTCGCCCCGAGCGCGCTGGCGCATCTGATCCTCAAAGCGGGCGCGTTGATCGAGTGGGTCGTTCAACTCGGTAAAGGCGTTGCCAAGTTCCAGGCCGCCGACAAAGGGCTGGAAGCGGTCAGTCAGATCAGGGTTATCCACCTGCCGCTTGGCCAGGGGCGAGACATCGAGCGGATAATCAGTCAAGAACAGCGCCTGCTTCAGAGCCGCGTGTCCCTGCCGGAACATCTCACCCTTCAGATCATCGATCAGGCGGCCCCGTCCGAGCTTAGGATCGACCTCGTAGCCGTTTTCGCGCATGGCGGCAGCCAGACTCTCGCGGTCGGGATAGCGATTGACGTCGATCCCGGTGAATTCGGCGATGGCGTCAAGCAGGCGATAGCGCGGCCAGGGCGGCGTAAGGTCAATCTCCGTTCCCTGGTAGGTGATGCGCGGCGAACCGTGTACCTGCTGCGCGATAAAACAGATCATCTCTTCGACCAGCCGCATGATATCACGGTAATCGGCATAGGCCTGATAGCATTCCATCATCGTGAATTCAGGGTTATGGCTGCGGTCGATGCCCTCGTTGCGGAAGTTGCGCCCGATTTCATAGACCCGCTCAAACCCGCCTACAATCAGTCGCTTGAGATACAGCTCAACGGCGATACGCAGGTACAGGTCGCGATCAAGCGTATTGTGATGGGTGATGAAAGGCCTTGCAGTCGCGCCGCCATAGAGCGGCTGCAAAATCGGCGTCTCCACTTCCAGAAAGCCTTGATCATCCAGGTAGCGGCGCATCGCGGAAATGGTGCGGCTGCGAATTACAAAGATGCGCTTTGCCTCGTCGCCATTGGCTATAAGGTCCAGGTAACGCTTGCGCTGGCGCAGCTCGACATCTTCCAGGCCATGATACTTCTCGGGCAACGGGCGCAGGCTCTTAGCAAGCAGGCGAAAACTGCGTACATGCAGAGTACGCTCGTTAGTGCGTGTCCTGAACAGGTAGCCACTGACCTGAATGAAATCGCCAATGTCAAGCAACTTGAGATTCTTGTAGACATCCTCGCCAAGGTCGTTCTGGCGGAAGTAGACCTGTATGCGGCCTGTGCCATCCTCGATCTGCAAAAAAGCCACCTTGCCCATCTCGCGCATCAAGCGAATGCGCCCAACCAGGGTAAAATTGCCCTCTTCACCCTGCCACTCGTCAAAGTGTTCCAGAACATCTGCAATTGTATGTGTACGCTCAACAGTACTGGGATAAGGGTTGATTCCCTTTTCACGCAGATTGTTGAGGCGCTGTATGCGTACTTCTCGTTCGTCGGCCATAAACTTCCTCTTTCCTCTCCTAAAAAATGTGACACTAATTGTAACACTGTTGTGCATAATTTGTCATTGCGCATGGGAAAGCCGCCTTACTTTCGACATAAAAAACGACCTGTGGCTTCTTGGAGAGCCACAGGTCGGCGGATTGCTGTTAGCGCCTGGGGAAGTTACTCGATGCTACAGATGGTGTATTCTTTCACACCGCCAGGCGTGGAGACAATCACAAGATCGCCCACTTTGTGGCCCAGCAGTGCTTTACCCACTGGAGATTCATTGGAGATAAGGCCCGCGCTCGGCTTCGCCTCAAAAGCGCCGACGATGGTGTAGTGATACTCACGCCCATCAGCGGTGCGCAGGTGTACCACAGACCCGAGAGAAACCTCGTCTGTGGCAAGTCTGCTGATCGGCTTGGCCGTAGCGAGCAAGCGCTCCAGTTCCAGAATGCGTCCTTCGAGACGTGCCTGTTCGTTCTTGGCATCTTCGTAAGCAGCATTGTCGATGACGTCGCCAGATTCCTTTGCGTCATGAAGGTACTGGGCAACCTCGGCACGTTTCACTGTGCGCAGGAACTCCAATTGAGAGAGTAATCGTTGTCGTCCATCCTCCGTAAGGAATTGTGTCTCCATCTCTGCTTCCCTTCTGCGTCCGGCAGGGTACCTATTCCTGCTGGCTCTAGATTGCCTATCTCAACCGATAGGTATTTACCCGGAGGGCTGCTCTATGCTCCCCCAGGTAATAGTAACTAACTCACCGGAATGGCGTCGAAGTAACAGCTCTCCGTTACCATCCACATCCTCAGCGATACCGCTGATTACCGTTTCCCCCTGCCGCACAGAAACCATGCGGCCCAGGGTTGATAGTTGGCCGCGCCAACGCTCTCGTAAGACGCGAGAGCAGCTCACATCTTGAACTGCCCCAATATGACTACTATCGGCCTCCTGTTGCAGTTCAATATAGCTTTTTTCAATGTGCCGCAAGAGCGAGGCGATGAACGCTTCACGGCTGACTGTTGAACCCGAAGCGGCTTCGAGCGTGGTAGCCTCCGCAACAAGCGCAGCTTGCTCGCCCAGTTGCCGGGATACCTCGTCGATGCGCCCGTTTACATTGACCCCAATGCCGAGTACGGCTACAAAGCGCCCCTGTACATCATGGCTGGTCTCAATTAAAATGCCAGCAACCTTGCGTCCTTCTATAAGAACGTCATTGGGCCATTTAATACGTGCCATCACTCCGCAGGTTTCGCGGATCGCATCAACAACAGCCAGAGAAGCCAGCATCACAAGCAGGTGTGGCTGAAAACGGGGCCGGAGCAATATCGACAAAAGAACATTGTGTCCCGGCACATCCACCCAGCGGCGACCCTGCCTGCCTCTTCCAGCGGTCTGACTATCAGTAAGCACCACCAACCCTTCGTCTGACCCCTCACGGGCCAGTTGCATCGTCCATGAATTGGTCGAATCTATTGTTGGTAGATACTGTAACCGATTTCCAACCCCAAAATATTGTGTATCGAGAAAACGCTCAAGCTCTTCTTTATCTAGAAAAAAAGCGTCCTCGCGGGTACTATGTAATCCCATATCAAACAAAAATGAGCAAGTATCAACAGAAGAGAAAACCAACCTGTAAATTTAGAAGAGCTATTTTTAATCCAAGAGCTATTATAGAGAGGCTTTGCACAGATTGGTAAGGTGGATAAAATCCCCAGGGTAACAGTAATTCTGCCATCACCCTGGGGAGCGCTGCACAGGTAGGGATAATGAATTTCCTACCAGTGATTCTTTACCGACTAAAGCCGGTCACCTCTCAACTGGAAGGTGTGGGAAACAATCACGCTGCCTGTGCAGCGAGTACGTTGGTCCATTTACACACCACCTCCTTTCGTTGGGAGTATTGTACCTTGCTTTTGCTCTGCTGTCAAGCTTTTTCTGAAAATTCGATGTAAGCAAGCGAGCGCAAAGTAGCATCCAAGCCCTTAAGAAGCACTTCGGGACGATTTCACAATTGTGAATATTACGTGAATAAGCAAGGAAGCCTGTAATAGCAACATGCAGGTTGTGGTTGATTATTGACGTGCGGAAATATTACGATTAGACTAAGATTAAGGAACAATTGGGAAGGAGTACATATGGCCATCGAACGCACCGCCCATCCCCATATTATCCGCGACTCAGACATTTTACAGGGCGAACCTTTAATCGAAGGAACACGAACCGGCGTTCGCCATGTCGTGTTGCTCTTCCAATCGGGGAAAGATCCCGAGGAGATCGCGCGCATTCACCGCCTTACATTGGCCCAGGTCTATGATGCTCTCAGTTATTACTACGATAATGAGAGGGAGATCGAGCATTATATTCATCATGTGACGTAGAAGACAGAATCCTATCTCTTTTTCTTTGAGTTCTTGATAAGATCGGTCATCTAAAGCTATTTGAGAGGTGAAAATCATGGCAACGAATGATGCAGGCTTTATTTCCGGCGGACTTCCCTATCCAGACAAAAAAGCGCGCAAGAAACAGGGCAAACAGGATAAGAAATTGCAGGCCGAGCTGGAACAGGCCAGGGAAGAGGTGCAAAAGAACGAGCGTAAACTCGCCAAAGCGCAGCAACGGCTCGAAGCGAGTAAGGCGCATCTCGCATCGCTCGAAGCCAAACTTTCAGCCAGACCGCCCATTCAACAACCACCCACGAGTGATACTTCTCCTTCTCAACAAGTGACGACAGCTTCGTCGCCGGATAAAGAAGAGGCATGGCGGCCAGATGAAATCTCTTCTGAGGAGCTACAAACCAACCAGATTGCATCGGCAGAACCGGGAGAGCAGGTCGAATCTGTGAATGTCTCTCGTACCACCCCTCCGCCAGATGTCCCGCAGGGAGGAACGGTTTTCCCCGCAACGAGCGGCCAGGCAGAGACATGGCGTCCAGACGAGATTTCCGCCGAGGAATCGCAGAAGCAATCGCCTTTGTGACAAAAATAACCACAGGAATAGTAGGAAAACTGGACTATACCACCACCTTTTCCTCTTGCCCTTGGTCTTGACAGTATACTATACTTTATATAGTACATGTATCAGGTACCCCCGCCGTTGAGGCGAGGGTTTTCTATAGTGCATGTATCAGGTATTCCACGCTCAACAGCGTGGACCTGCGCACGGTTGGGGAGGGAGTAGGGTTTTCCAGGCAAACAGAACACGTGCGTCCACTTCTTTTTCTATCCAACGTGCCAGTTACGGCGTCTTTCTATTACAGGCATTTCCGTTTTCGGTACCAGCGAAGCGTGGTTAGTTGTTATTCTGAATATTCTAAAGGGAGGAAGTTGCTATGCAGCAGCAATATGTGGACCTGCTTATCGATGCCCTCCTGGATGAGGGCTTTACCGTGGAAGAAGCTAGCAAGTTGATCCAACTACGCGAAAAGTACGAGGAGCAACAGGCTACGGAAATAACCAACCACCATCTGTTTGCCCGTTGGCTTGTGGAAACAGGCCGTTTGAGTGATTGGCGTTAACGGAAGCGGCTGAACTTGCGGCCTTTTTCGTTCGTGTTGTACAATGAAGGCGGCGTGGCAGAAGCTACGCCGTCTCCATATTTTCTGTCCCATATCGATTTTAAATGGAGGCCTCTATGAAAGCGGTTGTTATGGCCGGTGGGGAAGGATCGAGGCTGCGTCCTTTAACGATCAAACGCCCCAAACCGATGGTGCCTATAGCCGGAAAGCCGGTTATGGAACACATCTTACATCTCCTGAAACGTCACGGCATCACTGAAGTGATCGTGACTGTACAATACCTGGCGAGCAGCATTGAAGACTATTTTGGCAATGGCTCCCAATTTGGCATGCATATCACCTATTCGCGCGAAGATGTGCCCCTGGGAACGGCGGGCAGTGTCAAGAACGCTGAGGAACAGCTCACCGAGCCATTCCTGGTGATTAGTGGTGACGCGCTGACCGATTACAACCTGACCGAGATCATTCAATATCACCAGAATAAAAAAGCGCTGGCAACCCTCACCCTGGCCCACGTGCCTAATCCGCTGGAATATGGCGTCATCATTACCAACGAGGACGGACATATCACCCAGTTCCTGGAGAAGCCAAGCTGGGGCGAGGTCTTCAGCGATACCATCAATACCGGTATCTACGTGCTTGACCCACAGATTTTCTCGTACTTCGAGAAAAACAAGCCCTTTGACTTCAGCCAGGAACTTTTCCCCTATATGCTGAAAAAGGGCGATCCGATCTACGGCTACGTCGCCACTGGCTACTGGTGTGACGTCGGCAATCTGAGCGAGTACATGCGCGCCAACGCCGATACCCTGCTCGGTCACGTCGAGGCTGATATTCCGGCCAAAAATATCGGCGGCAACATCTGGTGCGAAGAGGGCGTGGAGATCGACCCCGATGCTCAGTTGTACGGCCCCGTTTATCTGGCTCATGATTGCAAAGTAAAATCCGGCGCTATCATTCATGGGCCAAGCATTATTGGGCATTACACCATCATCGACGAGCGGGCGCAGGTAGACCGTAGCATCGTCTGGAACAACTCCTTCATTGGAGAGCGAGCGGAACTGCGCGGCGCTATCGTCGGCTCATCCACCAGCATCAAAAGCAAAGCGGTGATGTTTGAAGGGTCGGTGATTGGCGATAACTCTATTGTGCAGGAAGGCGCAATTATCCAGCCTAATGTGAAAATCTGGCCGGACAAGGAGATCGAGGCGGGAGCGGTCATCAATACCAGCATCATCTGGGGTTCGCAGGGCAAACGCAGCCTCTTCAGCCGCTTCGGCGTCACCGGACTGGTGAACGTTGACCTGACACCGGAATTCGCCGCGAAAATGGGGGCAGCCTACGGGGCAATTCTGCCAAAGGGCAGCACTGTCTGTATCAACCGCGACTCCTCGCACCGCACTTCGCGTATGATTAAGCGCGCCGTCATCGCCGGACTTCCTTCAGCGGGCGTCAATGTGCAGGATATCAACCAGGTGCCTATTCCGGTGGCGCGCTACTTTGTGCGTACCACCGACGCGGTAGGCGGAGTGCATGTGCGCCTCTCGCCACATGACCAGCGCGTGGTTGACATCAAGTTCTTCGATCAGAACGGCCTGGACATCAATAAGACCACCGAGCGTAAAATTGAGAACCTCTTCTTCCGCGAGGACTTCCGCCGCGTCTACCTGGATGACCTTGGCCTGATAGAGGTGCTGGAAAACAAGGATGTCATCGGACGCTACCGCGAGGCGATGCTGAAAGTCATTGACATACCGACCATCCAGCGCCGCAGGTACCGGCTCGTCGTTGATTATGCCAACGGCGGCACGCTGCAACTGCTGCCCGGCCTCTTCAATAAACTCGGCTGTGAAGTGATCGCCTTGAACACCAGCACAGATGAGGCCCGTCTCGCGCAGCCTATGGAAGATATCGAGAAAGACTTGCAACGGCTGGCGACCATTACGGCCACATTGAATAACGACCTGGGCGTTCGTGTCGATCCAGGTGGTGAGCGCATCTCAGTTGTTGATGATCGAGGGCGCATTCTGGATGGAACACGCCTGTTGGCCGTCATGACCAGCCTGATGCTGCGCAAGCACCGCAATGGTACGGTAGCAGCGCCCGTATCGTCACCCAGCGCCCTGCAACATATTGCCCGCCAGTACGAGGGCTACATCCAGCACACCAAAGTGCTGGCCCATGCGATGATGTCGGCTGCCAGCCGCGAAGGTGTAGTGATGGTTGGAGACGGAGCGGGTGGCTTCGTCTTCCCCGCGCTGCAACCGGCCTTCGACGGCATGCTTGCCTTCATGATGCTGCTCCAACTGCTGGCCGAGTTCGACATGCGCCTCTCCGAGGTAGTGGACGATCTCCCGGCCTACTATCTGAGCCGCACAACGGTCAACTGCCCCTGGGAACACAAGGGCAAGGTCATGCGTATTCTGAGCGAGCAGTACCGCGAACGCCGCGCCAAGCCCATCGATGGCATCAAAATCGATCTGGGCAAGGAGTGGGTGCTGGTGCTGCCGGACGCTGACCGCCCCCTCTTCCACGTGGTAGCCGAGTCCGTCTCGAATGAGCAGGCACAGGCCCTGGCCGAGAAATATGCGCGAGTTGTAAGCGGATTGCAACAATAATAGGGATACCCTTGTAGGGACGCGATTGATCGCGTCCACCCCGTCCGTTATACGTTGATCCGCTGGGGTGGACGCGATCAATCGCGTCCCTACAGAATAAAACTCAGGCAAACACTGCCTGCAATACCTGTTCAGAAACGGTGTCCTTCTCTTGTTCATCCCGTTTCATCACACCTGGCATGCGCTCAATTGTCAGGCGAATGCCCTCGCTTAAGCCGATCTCTGGTTTCCAACCCAGTTCTTGCCGGGCCAGCGTGTTATCAAGTATGCAAGCGGCAGGCCCTACAAGCGTATCCGATACATGGATGGGCAGCAGATCACTCTGGAAATACTGGGCAACGGCGCAGAAAAATTGATGCAGGCTGTAGCCCTGCCCGGAACTGATATGCAGCGTCGAATTGCGACCGCGTGTTAGAGCCAGGAGATTCGCCCGCGCCACGTCATCAATAAAGATATGGTCGCGAACCTCATGAATAGAGCCGCGCAGCGTTGGGCGGCGATTTTCCGCAAGCATCGAAATACAATGAGTTACAGGGTGCTGCGCTTTTGCATCGTCGGTCTCTCCATAGATCGAGGCGTAGCGCAAAATGGTATAGTCGAAGCCGTATTGTTGCGCGAAATAACGCACATAGGCCTCTCCCGAGACTTTGCTGATATCAAACGGGGTGGAAGGACACAACGTTGCATCCTCTTTGGCTATATGAATATCCGCACCTACCATAGGGATAATGCCATAGAGTGAGTCTCCACCAGAAGCAAAAATGACTTTACGCACAGAAGCAGTCACGCAGGCTTCCAGCACATTGAGCAGACCGCGAATATGCACATCGGCATCGCGCAACGCCCACTCAGCAGGTAAGCCGCTTGGTCGCTGCACCGCGTGATGGCTCACCACATCCGGGCGCTCCTGGCTCAAAACATCTAACAACCGGGAGTCGCGTATATCCAGCGCGTAAAAGCGAGCGCGGGGATCGAGTGCCTGCCGGGAACCGCTCGTCAGGTTATCAACTATCAGTACATCATGACCTGCATCTAAATACGCTTTAGCAATATGTGATCCAACAAAGCCAGCGCCACCAGTAATAGCAATCTTCATATCAGCTTTTCCCTTTCCACATTGAATTGTATAAGAGCGCTATCTTAGCGTTCTGCGACATATCGCCCTTTCATTTACAGTGTAACTTCGCTGCCTATAGACATATAGACGCTTATCCATGACGCAACAAAAAAAGAAGGATTGCCGATTGGCAATCCTTCCGAAAGAAAGGAGCAGAGAACCCGACAGATCTAGTTTTGCGCGCTCACCTGAATGACGCGCGTACCCCAGTTGCGCAGGCCATCGGTTGTCTGGCTGGACTTGGGTGGAATGTACTCGGTCGCCATCCAGAAGCTCTGTCCGTCAGGCGAGAGAATAGCCCAGGAGTAGTCACCCCAGCGCGTGGCAGTGGGATCATAGGGACCTGTACCATTGGCGGCAATGTGAATTGCGCCAAAGTGATTCTGCTGCGCGCCCATCAGCGTGTAGACCACGCTGGGATAGTAGTTCGAGCCAGACAGGGTCATGACCATAGCAGCCGTGCCATCGGGGCTGGCCTGAATAGCGGGATACAGCAGATAGTTTCCAGCAGAAGCGACGTAGCCCTGTTTCACGATGGATGCCCCGCCAATGATGGTGCCGTTGCTTTGCAGGTGAGGATTTACATCGAACCAGGCGGCTCCTGCCCGCTCGGCAGTGTCATTAGGAATGGTGACAGCCGTGTCAAGTTCGCCCCACAGATTACCATTGATGAACTGCACCTGCTGCATGCGATCATCGCCAGCGTCAAGCAGGCTGCTTGCACCTTTCTGTTCGGCACCGGGCGGCACTCCATATGGCTCAGAGGTAATGACGATGTTGGAGAGCGTGGGCAGGCCGCCCTGTGTCACCTGATCGCGATTGGTCATGGCCCAGACGCCCAGGCGATTGTCAAAGGTGCCATTGGGATCGAGCGAGTTCATGAAGTACTCGGCATCAGGATGCCCCCGCGAAATGGCAGGCTGGACGCCGAAAGCAATGGTGCCGCCAATGCTCAGGTTATCGAAGTGAACGAAATGCACGTGTTTTGCCAGCGCCACCAGTTCAGCTTTCGAGACGGCGTAAAGCTGCGTCCCGTTGAATGCCGGTCCGGTGATCGAAAACTCGTCGGTGCTGATGTAGAGATTATACTGGTCAATGCCCAGACGGGGCTGGTCGCCGAAGCAGGGGCAGCCAGGATGATTCGGGGTGCCGTTCGTGCCATCATCAGTGGCATCAATGCGATAGACCATCCAGGGCGTGGTCGGGTCGCCCGAGGGGTTGACCGCGATATCGGTATGAGCACGCGTATTGGTGCTGTTAATAAACAGGATGATGGCGAACCAGGTATGCGTTGCCGGGTCGTAGTAGCAGCGCGGATCGCTGGTGAACTGCTTAAAGCCCTCGGCGTACAGTTTGTTGACGTTGAACGGACCTGCAACCACTGTGCCGTTGTTGCGATAGATAGTATACGCCGAGTTAACCGGCTCGACGACAAAACCGTTTCCGACGCACAATCCCTGATCGGGCGGCTCAAATTCCGCACCAAAATTGGTTTTCTCGCTGTCCAGGCTGCTCACGCCATTGAAATTCTGAAGCAGGCCGGGAGTCGTGGTGACAATGGGCGTTGAGGTGATGCCCGGAACTTTGCCCGCAGGAGCCGGGCGAGTATGCAGGTGCCGCGCCCCTTTGGGAAGATTCGTTCCCGGCGTATCCGGTGTGAATGTCAGGCTGGTCGGATTGACTACCGCAACCGGAGTAAGCTGTCCTTTCGTGACACCAGCATTGACACCAGAAGCGCGAGTAAACGGAGCGCGAAATAGACTGCCACTGACCGCAAATCCACTGATCAGCGCAATCAGGGCAAGCAATAGAAAGAGGCCACCCGCTTTAGAACGAAGAGAAAAGCGCATGCATTTGCCTCACTTTCACAAAATATCCTACGTTGTTTCGGGGATGCATTTTCAGGAAACGGATTCCCGGCAAAGGAAACCATAAGCTCTCTGAGGGAGTATGCAGGACTTACCAGGAAAACACAAGGAGAAAAGCGTTACGATTCGGTTATGATCTGGTTGTGAAATGGTGATAGATGTGAATATTTCTTTTATGACAAGATGCAGCACCCCCGAAGCGTAATACAAAGTGATAAAAGAGCGGGAGATGACGGCCTGTCCTGTCATGCTTCGCTGCGCGAAGCATGACAGGGAGCGTATCCCCTCATCGTTAAAATTCATTACGCTTCGGGGGCTGCTATAAAATGGATCATTCGGGCATTTGAGGTGATTGCAGCAATTTGTCCATTGTAGACTTTTTCACACGGTAAGCAGACCGTTTCCCTTTGTGTGGAAGCGTGATCGCCTCCAACGCCCCGCTTTTAATCCAGCGACGCACAGTAGTATCATCGACGCGCAGGCGGCGAGCAACCTCGCGGACTGTCAGCAATTCTTCCATTTCTTCAGGCATGGTAGACCCTCCTACACCATTTTTTAGTGACTTTCCATCAGGATGTCTTTCAATTGTAGTGTTTCGACGCGGCATATTTTTACACCTTTACATCAAAATGCGTAACAACTTCTCTGGCGCATCAGCTATTCGCCATGTCTGACGTGTATCACTGCTTGCCAGTTACTTATACTATACAATTCGGTACCAAATGTAATAAAATGAGGGCACTGTTGTGGTAAAATAATTCTCCAATCATTTTTGCTTTGATTGGTGCGAAGAGGACTTCATGCCTGTAATTAAGCTTGTCGTAAGCGACCTGCACCTTGCCGATGGGCACCCCATTCTCGACGGTTTCGGTGAACGGCAACTTACAGCCCTTCAGGGATTACTTCAATCTACCAGACCGGGCGGACCAATAGGCGATGGGAGCGAGGATGTTGAACTGATCATCAACGGTGACTGTTTTGACTTTCTTATTATTCCACCTTATGAAACGAGCCGCATTGCCACCCCTACAGTAGCCGTAGAGAAACTGGAGAAAATCATCGCGGCGCACCGCCCGTTTTTTCACACCCTGCACGAGTTTTTGGGCATTCCCGGGCGGCATATCACCTTTATTACAGGCAACCATGACGTGGAACTCGCGTTTGAGCAGGTACGGGGGGGCATTCAACAGGCCATCTGGGAAGACGCTCAACGCCAGGATGGCATCTTGTTTTGTCCAACGCGCTTCTATCGCCCGCTGCCTGATGTCTATATCGAACATGGACATCACTACGACTTCTGGAATCACGCGGATCTCTGGGATGAAGCAGGTAATCCGTTTTCGCTGCAACCGGAACGCATTCCGCTTCCGCTTGGCACGCAATATGTGCAGCGCGCAGCCCATCAAATCAGCGAGCAGTATGCCTACTTTGATCACTTTGAACCCTCGCTCGGTTCCATGCGGCAAATCGCGCTGCTCAGCCTGCTCAATCCACCGTTGGTCATCGAGACTGCGCAGCGCACCACCAGCATGATGTCGTATCCCTATACGCCACTGGCGAATCTGGCACCTGGAGATGAACAGGTGCCGGTGAAGCTATTTGAACAGGCCATGCTGGATTTCGCCGCCTTTCAGGCCGATATGATCGCGCGCAAGCCTGAATGGAAGGTCATTGAAGATACATTGCGTACTCATCCAGACGCGCCAGAAGATGGACAGACGGCAGATCTCGCGGAATTTTTTGAATTGCGCGAATATCTTACGCTGCCCCCCGCGCAGGCCATACGCGCCATCCTTGCGCCAAAGGTGTATGCTATGGGAGAAAGTGTCACGCGGGGTATGCAGAATGTCTTGCGCAACGACTCTACATTACGCTATGCTATCGCGGGACATACCCATATCCTGCGCCAGGATTCTCTTCACGGAGGCGCGCAGACCTACCTGAACACAGCTACCTGGACACTCCGTCAAGGACTACCGGAAAATGAAGCAATTACACCTGAACTACAGACCTGGTTACGCCAGCCTGACAACACAGCAGCCCCTTTACGGGATCTGACGCAAAGCGTCTTTGCGTTGATTACAGCCACGGAGGGAAGTCCTTCTCAGGCGTGCCTCTGTGTATGGGAGGGCGGGAAACAAGGCTCCTTCCGCATTTTACCGCAACAGAAAGAATAGATAGACATGACAGAGACGAATACAAAAAAACGTAAGACATTTATGGTCATTGACGGGCACGCCATGATCCACCGCGCCTTTCACGCGCTTCCCGAGGAGCTGACCACCTCAAAAGGTGAAGTGGTCAACGCGACCTATGGTTTCACTATGCTACTGCTCAAGGCCATCTCTGAGTTCAAACCCGATTATATCGCGGTCGCCTTTGATCGCTCAGCCCCCACCTTCCGGCACATCGAATTTCCTGAGTACAAAGCGCATCGTCCAACGTTGCCGGACAACATGCGCCCGCAGTTTGGGCGTATTCGCGAGATCGTCGAAGCCTTTGGTATTCCTATATATGAGAAGGACGGCTTCGAGGCCGACGATGTGATCGGCGCTCTGACGCAACAGGCCACCACAATGGGGCTAAATTCGCTCATTTTGACTGGCGATACTGATACGTTCCAGCTTATTGACGATCATGTCAGCGTTATACTGGCTCGCCAGGGCATTACCGAAACGAGCAAATACGGACTTGCTCAGGTTGAGGCGCGCTATGGTCTGCCGCCCGAAAAGCTGCCCGATTTCAAGGGACTGGTTGGAGACAAATCTGATAATATTCCCGGTGTTCCGGGTGTCGGCGAGAAAACCGCGACAAAGCTGCTCGCGCGATACGGCAGTATAGAAGGCATCCTCGAACATCTCGACGAATTGAGTCCGAGGGATCAGCGCTTGCTACGCGGCAAGGAAGACATCGCGCTGCAAAGCAAGCACCTGGCAACAATTGTCTGTAATGTCCCTGTGCAGCTTGACCTGGAAAAGACAAAGGCAGGCCAACTCAACCGCCAGCAAATTATCGCCCTCTTCCGCGACCTGGAATTTCTCTCCCTGGTTGATCGCCTTCCTAAAGAAGATGGCGAGGAGCCGACGAAGGAAACCACGCCACCGAGCAAGAAAAAACCAGAACCGCCCCCACCGCAAGACGAAGAACTGCTCGAAACGCCGCCGGTTGGTATCGTTCCAATTATCGCCCCGCCGCCACCACCCGGCATTTCCTCGGTCAGCATGCCTGCCACACAGAGTGCCGCTCTTCAGACCGAAGAGCGGCAAACAGCAGTAGGGGTGATTGAAGCCGGGAGCCAGGAAGATGAAATCAGCCAGCCGAGCCTTTTTGGCGATTTAGGGCCGGTCAAGGAAGAAGTGCGCAAGCTACGCCTGCCCTCGCCCACGCAGAGCAGGCAGCAGGACGAAATCAATATGCTCTTCCTGGAAGAAAAAGACGCACATAAGACCAATACGCTTATCGTGAATACGGAAGAGGCATTGCGGATACTCGTCAAAAGCCTGCGTGACGCTGGTGCATTCGCCCTGGACACTGAATCAACCTCGGAAGACCCCTGGCACGCGGAACTGGTCGGCATTTCCTGCTCGATGGCCCCTGGCGAAGCCTACTACATTCCGGTCGGACACATCGATACCGTAGATGGGCAAAAGGCAGGGCCGCAGCTTTCCTGGCAGCAGGTAAAGGAGAAGCTGGGGCCGGTGCTTGAGGACGAGCGCATTCAAAAGTACATGCACAACGCCAAGTACGACATGCTGCTGTTATTGCGCTCGGGCGTTGCTATGAAAGGGCTGGCCTTCGATACTATGCTCGGGGCATACCTGGTTGATCCAGGCAGGCGCGGGCTGGGTTTGAAGGAACAGGCGCTGCTCAGACTCGGCATCCAGATGACGCCTATCTCCGAGTTGATCGGTACAGGCAGCAAAATGATCAGTATGGCGCAGGTGCCGGTGCGACTGGCGGCGGATTACGCGGGAGCCGATGCCGATATGACGCTGCGGCTGGTTGAGCCGGTGCGCGAGGATTTGCGTCGTCATGGCCTGCTCGACCTGTATTATCGTATCGAACTGCCCCTGCTTCCGGTTCTGATGCAGATGGAACTCTATGGTGTGGCGCTTGATGGCGATTTCCTGCGCGAATTAGATGTGCGTTTGAGCGAGCAAATTCAGACACTCGAACAGGAGATTTACGCCAGCGTCGGGCATCAGTTCAACATCAATTCCACTCGGCAACTGGGCGAAATCCTGTTCAACGAACTCAAGTTGCCTGCCGGGAAGAAAAACAAAACTGGCTACTCGGTGAGCGCCGATGTCATCGAAGGGCTACGCGGAAGACACCCGGTCATCGATTACTTGCTTGAATATCGCCAACTGGCCAAGCTCAAATCTACCTATATCGATGGACTGCTGGCCCTCATGGACCCTGTTACGGGGCGCGTGCATACAACCTTCAGCCAGACGACGGCCTCAAGTGGAAGGCTTTCATCAAGCAATCCCAACCTGCAAAACATTCCGGTACGCACCGAGATCGGCAGACAGATTCGCCGCGCCTTCATTGCCGACCCCAGCTATGTGCTGTTGACCGCCGACTACTCGCAATTCGAGTTGCGCATACTGTCCCATATCACGCACGAGCCGCGCCTGGTCGAGGCATTCAATAAGGATGAAGATATTCACACCATCACAGCCTCTTCGCTCTTTAATGTTCCGCCCCCTGAGGTGACAAAAGACCAGCGGCGGCTGGCGAAAACGGTGGTGTATGCCGTATTGTACGGACAATCGGCCTTTGGACTGGCGCAGATTACCGGCATGAGCAACAGCGAGGCGGCAGAGTTCATCAAACGCTACCACGAGACTTTCCCGAAAATCAAGCAATACGTGGATAGCACGTTGGGGCAGGCCTATAGGCAGGGATATGTCAACACCCTGTATGGGCGCAAGCGTTTCTTCCCCAATATGCATTCCGCCCCACATAATGAGCGACAGGCGCTTGAGCGTGAGGCTATCAACATGCCTATTCAGGGAACCAATGCCGACCTGATTAAGATTGCGATGGTTCGCATTCAGCACCAGATCGAGCAGAAACAGATGAAAACGCGCATGATTTTGCAGGTGCATGACGAACTGGTCTTCGAGGTTCCGGTCGAGGAACTGGATAAGGCGCGTTACCTGGTCAAACGCGAGATGGAACAGGTGGCGAAGCTGGATGTGCCGATCAAAGTCGAGATGAAGGTCGGCAAAAACTGGTACGAGGCGGAGACAATGGTGTAGATTGCCTAGCCAACCCACCAGATCTTCACCATGTTGTCCGCGCCACCTGTAGCAATGAGCGTTTCATCGGGCGACCAGGCCACTGCGATGGATTGGCTCAGAAACGTCAAAAGGCGGCGTCCCGTGAAGGCATCCCAAACCTGGGCTGTGCCATCTTCGCTGCCCGAGACAATCTGGGTTCCATCCGGCGACCAGGCAATATTGTACACCTGCTCAGTGTGTCCCTGGTAGACCAGTTGCGTCTTGCCTGTCCTGGCATCCCAGACCTGTACTGATGTATCAAAACTGGAAGAGGCAAGGCGCGTCCCGTCCGGCGACCACGCGATAGCATAGACCAGGTCCGAATGCCCAAAGTAAACAAGGAGCGTCATGCCTGTTCTGGCATCCCAGACCCGTACTGTGCGGTCGATGCCACCAGAAGCAAGGCGCGTCCCGTCTGGCGACCATGCAACGGCTAACACCGTCACGCTATGCCCATGATAGGTCAACAAATGCTGGTGTAAAATAACATTCCAGACCTGCACTGTGCCATCATCCTCGCCAAAGGCAAGGCGCGTCCCATCCGGCGACCAGCTCACGCTATAGATGGGCTTGTAGTTATCATCATAGACAAAGAGACGCTGGCCAGTCTGCGCATTCCAGACCTGCACTGTACCATCTCTGCCAGCAGAAGCAACCATTTTCCCGTTCGGCGACCATGCTACGGTACGTACTTCGTTGCGATGTCCCCGGTAAATAAGCGTCGTTTTCCCCGCGCGAATATCCCAGATGCGGACTGTTCCATCGCGACTCCCCGATGCTAGCCGCGTATCATCTGGCGACCAGTCTAACGAGGTAACAAAATCTTGATGACCTGTATAGATGCTATTAGGGTGAGCGCGAAAAGTACGACGGTCAAAATATCTGGTATTATTCGTTGTTGGAGTAACTAAGGTAGGTCTGCCGGGAGCGGTTGATATTCCACTGTAAATACTGCTTACAATTATCAGCGCAGCCATTGTCACCAGCACAGGAGTGACAATGGTGACAGCCCGACGCCAGGAGCGACGTGAAAGAGAGCGTTGCCACTGGAGAACTTTGCGCGAAATCCATGATGATTTGCGGCCAGCCCCATCTTCGCTCTCGGGCAGGTCGGAAATCTCAACTTCAAAATCATCTGGTTCTGAATTGCGGTACTCGGATTCGCTCATAGTGATGATTATAGCATGCCTTCGCCTCTGACTATGTTATATAATGGCTACCAATGGGAACCATCCTCTTTTCCAAAAAATACATGATCGCTAAATACATCCCATAAGGAGTTTTATGGTTCAGCTCTCCAACCTGATTCGCAATTTGCCGCCCTACCATTTTGCCGACGCGAAGAAGAAAATCGCCGAGCGCAAAGCGGCAGGGGTGGATGTCATCAGCCTGTCGATGGGTGACCCGGATTTGCCCGCGCCCAAACCTGTGCTGGATCGTCTCTGCGCGGCCCTGGAAAACCCCGAGAACCATCGCTATCCCGAATATTTCGGCATGCGCGCCCTGCATACCGCTTTCGCCGCCTGGTTTGAGCGCCGCTTCGGTGTGCAACTGACCCCAGAACAGGATATGCTGCCCCTGCTCGGATCAAAAGAAGGGCTGGTCTACGCCGCAGCAGCGGTACTCAATGCCGGAGATATTTCACTGATACCCGACCCGTATTATCCCGTCTATGTCACGGCCAGCACCAGCGTGGGAGCCATTCCTTATTTCCTGCCATTAAAAGCCGAGCATGGCTTCCTGCCTGATCTGGAAAGCATTACGCAGGATGTGCTGGCAAAGGCGCGCCTGCTCTGGTTGAACTATCCCAACAATCCGACGGCAGCCTGCGCAAATAAAGCTTTCTTTGAGCATGCTGTCGAGTTCGCCCGGAAACACAAGCTGGTGATTATTCATGACATGGCCTATGCCGAGGTCTATTTCGACGATTTCCGTCCTATCAGCATCCTGCAAATTCCAGGAGCCAGCGAGGTTGCGGTTGAACTGCACTCGATGAGCAAAACGTACAATATGGCGGGGTTCCGCGTTGGCATGCTGGTCGGCAATCAGGAACTGGTACGCGCGGTGGGCAGCCTGAAAAGCAATATCGATAGCGGCATGTTCCGTCCCATCCAGTATGCCGCGATTGAAGCCCTGCAACTTCCCCAGTCCTGGCTCGAGCAGCGCAACGCCATTTACCAGCGCCGCCGCGATCTGTTGGTAGATGGATGCAACGAAATCGGTATGCGGACAGAAAAGACGCGAGCCGGACTGTATGTCTGGGCAGCGATTCCACCGGGCTACACTTCGCGGGAGTTCGCTAACTGGCTGTTTGATAAAACCGGCGTCTTCCTCACTCCCGGCACAAACTTTGGTGAGATGGGCGAGGGGTACGTGCGTATCTCGATGACTGCGCCTGAAGAGCGCATCGAGACGGCCATACATCGCATGCGCGAAGTCTTACTCTAGCATTTACGCCCAACGACATATCGATTCCATCTTGGAGCAATCGTATGAGCAACGACGCGAACGACTACCAGGAAGAACTGGCTCCGAATAATGCCTGGAATCTCTATCTCGGACACGATATCTGTACCTCCATCGAACAGGGATTGAATCATGAATGGCTCGTGACGAACGGGCTGGGCGGTTATGCCTGTGGCACCATCATTGGAGCCACCACACGCAGCTATCATGGCCTGCTGGTCGCAGCCATACGCCCGCCCGTCGAGCGCTTTGTAATGGTGACGAAGATTGACGAAGAAGTCGAGCTTTCTTCAGAACCCGGCCACACAGAACACTACAAACTGGGAACAAACGAATATCAGGATGGCACTATCGAGCCGCAGGGATACAAGTTGCTGGATAGCTTCTCGCTCAAAGGAGATATCGCCTGCTTCACCTACCGCCTGAAAGCTGATGTATTGTTAGAAAAGCGCGTCTGGATGGAGTACGCTCAAAATACGACCTATGTCCGCTATGAATTGCGCCCGCTCGACAGCGAACAAGAAATCGAAGCTGCCGCCCTGAACCTCTATCCTTTCTGCCTTTACCGCGATCATCACAGCACAACACAGGGTTCAGGTGACTGGCATTTCACAGTTGAAAATCTGGGCAACAAATGTCGAGTGCGAGCCAACGAGCAGGCGCATAATTGCTGGTTGATTGCCGGAACGACGGCAAGTTATAGCCCTACCGGATACTGGTACTGGCATGTGTTGCACCGCCGGGACCGCGAGCGGGGATTGCCCGAAAGTGAAGATGTCTACCAGCCCGGCATTTTTCACCTGCACTTAAAGCCCCTCGTCCCGGTGACGCTGGTTATTAGCGCAGAGGAACAGATTCTGGCTGAGTTTGGTAGTGAAAAACACGAGGAAGCAGCCCAACAGGCATACCAGCGCCACCAGCGGCGCACACGGCAACTGCTCAACATTGCAGACCGCTCGACAGTTCACCTTGCAAAAAAAGACCCGGTATTTGCGCGCCTGGCAATCGCCGCCGATCAGTTCATTGTTGTGCGGCCAGAAGCTGACCATATCGATACACTCAAGCTTGCGCCCGACCGCAAAACCGTCATCGCAGGTTATCCCTGGTTTACGGACTGGGGCCGTGATAGCATGATCTCGCTGCCCGGCCTGCTGCTCTGTACAGGCAGATATAGCGAGGCGCGAGGGTTGCTCAAGGCCTTTGCTTCCTATATGCACCAGGGACTGATACCCAACCGCTTTCCAGATCATGGAGAAGCCCCCGAATATAATACTGCGGATGCCACGCTCTGGATGTTCCATGCCCTTAACAGCTACACCAGCACGACAGGCGACTGGTCGCTAGTGAAAGAATTGTACCCGCTATTGAGCGAGAGCATTCAATGGTATATGCGCGGCACGCTCTACGGCATTTGTGTAGACCCGCAGGATGGCCTGCTGCAAGAGGGCGCGCCGGGTCTACAGCTCACCTGGATGGATGCCAAAGTCGATGATTGGGTGGTAACGCCGCGCCAGGGCAAGCCTGTGGAAGTGAACGCGCTCTGGTATCACGCACTTACCTGCATGGAAAACTGGGCAAAGCGCCTTTCTTACGACGCGCTTGAATACGCCCAGCTACGCATGCAGGTGCTTGAAAATTTTGCGCGCCGCTACTGGTATGAAGAGGGCGGCTATCTCTACGATGTCATAGATGTGGATGGCGTGGCCGGACAAAACGATTCCTCATTGCGTCCAAACCAGTTATTTGCCGCCTCGCTCACTTCTCACTTACTTACAGAGGAACAGACACGCAGCATCCTTGAGCAAGTGACAGAACACTTACTGACTCCGATGGGCCTCCGCACGCTCAGCCCACAGGACCCCAACTATCACAGCCACTTTAACGGCAATCGCCAGGAACGCGACAGCGCATATCACCAGGGAACCGTCTGGCCCTGGCTGATAGGAGCCTATGTCGATGTTCACCTGCGTCTCCACAACGATTGCCTGGCCTTACTGCCGCTCTTGCAACCCCTGGTTCGTCACCTCTGGGATGATTGCGTCGGCTCGATCTGCGAGGTAGCAGAGCCTGAGCCGCCTTATACCCCCGCTGGATGTTTTGCCCAGGCCTGGAGTGTGGCGGAATTACTGCGCGCCTGGCTCGCGGTAGCAGGGTGACATAGTACCAATATATCATATATTGACGGTAGAGATTGATATCTATATACTTAGCAACCGAAGCGATATTATGCCAAATATCACAATGAAGAGGGTGAAAAAACTATGTACCAGCCGCCTGATCCATCAGCCAATCAGCAGACAGAGATGTCAAATCAGACGCCATATTATCCTCAGCAGCCGCCAGGGTCACCAGGTTATCCACCTGTAACAGGACAACCATCATATGTTCCACCGCCTCCCCCACCCGGTGGATACTATCCACCAACTCCACCGCCACCATATCCATCAACGGGATATGGTCAGCCTCCCTACACTGGAACGCCGCCATCTTCACCAAATTATACTCAGTCCGGCCAGCAGTGGCCCAATTATGTTCCTCCAACGCAGTCAGGCGGACCGCGCAAACCAAATTCAAAAGCACTTATCATCGCGGCAGCCGTCCTGGTCTGTGTGGTCGTGATTGGCATTTTTGCTGCCGTCCTGGCCTCTCAACACTCATCGACAACAAATACCAATTCGACACCCACGACGGGCGCAGCCACAACACCTGGGACAACGCCAACCATCGATACCACAACACCTACTACTGTATCAAGCACTCCACCAACTACCACAAGCAACGGCACCGGACAAATCGGTCAGCCGCTGACAGTGGGCAGCTACACCGTCACCGTCAATAGCGCCAAAAGCAGCACAGGAGATGATATCTACCATCCAAAATCTGGCAACACTTACCTGGTGATCGATGTTTCTGTGAAGAATACTTCTTCCACATCGCAGGATGTTTCGAGCTTGCTCAACTTTGAGTTGCAAGATTCTACGGGACAGAAATATCAAGAAACATTTACCGATATTGGTTCTCCGCCCGATCAAACCAGTCTGCAGCCGGGTGGCATAATTCGTGGCCAGCTTGTTTATGAAGTTCCCCAATCAATGCACCAGTACACGTTTACCTTCCTTTCAGACCCGTTTAACAACGGAGCAACCGCAACCTGGAATATTAACATCTAAAGGATTTAGAACTATAGGGACGCGCTTGATCGCGTCCTGCCGCCTGTGGTTTGCGCTGATCAGGCAGGACGCGATCAAGCGCGTCCCTATAGTTCCGGTTTGTTTGCGCCTTCCACTTCTGGTCAAACGTGTGTGACCTTTACTGAATACCAATCACAATGGCGCTCACATTCCCCTCGCCACCGGCCAGATTGGCTTCATCGACGAGGGTGCGAGCCAGTTTTTGTGGGTCGCCGCCCTGTGATAGAATCTCCTCGATACGTTCGTCGCGCAGCATGTGCCAGAGGCCATCGGTACAGAGCAGGACGAGATCGTTCAATTCTACAGGAGTAGTAAAGAAATCGACTTGCACGTGGCTGGACTGTCCAAGATAGCGATAGAGCTTCTTGCCTTTGGGACTGGTATAGATTTCCTCGGGTTTGAACAGACTGGCCTCGACCAGACCTGCGCCCAGAGTATGATCGATAGTGATGCGCTTCAGCCCCTTACTCGCGCTAAAATGGTAGGCGCGGCTATCCCCTACGCTCGCTACATACAATACCCGTTTGTAAACGAGCGAGAGCGTGAGTGTACTCGCCATCGTTGTCTCGTAGTCGGCGTTGCAATGGTAAATTACCAGGTTAGCGCGCCGCACTGCCTCGCGCAGCCACTGTTCAAGCACAGCATCGGGCGGCGGACCGGGCTGGTAGTTTTTGGCGGCTGAGCTACGCGCAATCGATGAACCGACTCCAGGTGAGAGGGACGAGGAAGATGATGACAGGGGCGTTGCCAGCAAGGGTACCATTACATCGGCCACCGTCTCTATTCCGAGGCGGCTGGCCTCGTGACCTCCGGCGGATTTGCCAAGCGGGCCGCGCAATCCATCAGCTACCGCGAACAGGCCAAACGGGCGAGGTGGTGGCGCGAGGTTGGCGCACAATCCCTGGATGATAAGCAGCATATCCTCGTTGTCTTCAGCAACATAACGCCGCCCGGTGTCACTGACATATCCCACCTGGCATACATCTGTCACCAGTGGCGAAGTATCGTCCAGGCGATGGCCGCAGCGACGACAGAAACGCGAACTGCTGCGATTCTCCTGCCCACAGGCCGCGCAGGGATTTTCGGGAATGATGGTACGCACAATGACATTGGCATTGCCCGCCGCGACAAGCATGGTCGGTGTGTTGGTGGTGACAGGCATGCCCCTACGCAAGGCCAGATTTACAGCCTCGGCAAACTCTTTCCCGCTTGCGAAGCGATTGGCAGGTTCCGGGTCCATCGCCTTTAAGATTGCAGCATCGACTGCGGAATTGAGCAGGGGATTCAGTTCGCTCGGCGCTGGAAGTATGGCCGAATGACTGCGCACAATCGCCTGAAACGGCAGCAGTCCCGTGAACATCTGATAAGCCACTACCCCCATCGCATAAATATCGCTCGCCGGTTCGGGATTGCCCATTCCCTGTTCGGGCGCAGTATAATGCTCGGTGCCGAGGGCAAAGCCGCCTGCCGTAAGCGGACGATCTTTCTGCATAGCGCGCGCAATGCCGAAGTCGGTAATCATCAGGCGACCATCGTTCTGGTTAATCAGCAGGTTGGATGGCTTGATATCGCGATGAATGATGCGCTGCGGATGCGCGTGAATAGCATCAATCGCCTCTGCCAGCTCGCCGAGATAGCGTTGAGCCAACGCGGTCGGCAAAGGATGCTCGCCCTTTAAAAGGGACTTTAACGTCCCGCCGGTAATCAAGGGCATCACAAGGTAGAGCAGCGAGCCATCCTGACCGAAGTTGAGAACCGGCACGATGTTTTTATGTGAAAGCTGGTGAGCGTAGCGTGCCTCGCGGCGAAAACGCTCCACTATCGTTGCCTCGTCTACGTTCTTATGAGCAGTCGAGATGACCTTCAAAGCCACCTGCTGCATCTCAAACGTATCGCTGGTGCGATAGACCGCGCCCATACCACCCAGGCCAATCAGCGTCTCGATACGATAACGCCCGGCAACCACCGCATCGGGCAAAAGACACTGGCAGAAAGGGTTGGTGCATACAAAAGTACCCGGCGGGTAGTCAGTGCGACAGCGCGGATTTGGGCAACGTGGCATAGCTATTCCTTACAAAATAACAACATCATAGAATGGCTCTCTGCGGAAATACCTTTCTATTGTAGAGTGCAGGCCCGACTATGTCAACTCTGCGGCTCAACCACAGCATCTACCTCGATCTCCACCAGCCACTCAGGATCAATAAAGCGCGTCACCTGCATCACCGTATTCACCGGGCGCACATCGCCAAAAAACTCGCCATGCACATTACCCACCGCTTCCCAATCCTCTATCCGCGTCAGCAAAATACGGGTGCGAATGACATCCTTCAGGCTCGCTCCCGTCTGCTCAAGCGCGTTGCGCGCAATCTCAAAACAACGGCGTGCCTGCGCGGCAGCATCCCCTACTCCCACCGTCCTGCCGTCCGGTCCAATGGGCGCAGTTCCCGCGACAGCAACAATATTTCCAATACGGACAGCGCGTGAGATGCCGAGGCGCGGCTCATACGGAGAGCCGCTCGATACATTTTGTCGCGTCATGCTCTACTATACTCCAATCTCTTTGTTTGTATCACTTAGGCTATAGGAAATCCATGTTGGCTTGCCATGAACAAGACCCGCTCGCCTGTCATCCTTCGCTACGCTCAGGGTCTCGGTCGCCCATCAGGATCACATGCCGACACAAGAGGTCCTTCGCTGCTCTCAGGCTGACATCTGGAGACAGGTTTATAATAGCTTGTTACTATTATATGCTTATGGCATAGTTCTCAGTTAACGTATGCTAACAGCATATTTTCTTCCTTGTAGTAAAACATGCTAAAAGCAAGTACCGTTAGTGATATGATCTTCTCTTCAATGAAAGGACAAAGATATGCGAATACTTGTCATTGGCGGCACAAATTTCATGGGGCCTTTTGTAATAGACAGGCTCTATCAGCAGGGACATGAATTAACGGTCTTTCATCGCGGAAAAACGCAGGCAAAGCTGCCGGAAAGAGTGCGCGAAATTTTAGGGGACCGTCGCCCTATTGGAAATAAGGCATCCGAACTGCAACAGGTAGCGCCAGAGGTGGTGCTGGATATGGTTCCCATGATAGAGCAGGATGCGCGAGAGGTAATGAATATCTTTCGTGGTATGGCCCACCGCGTTGTAGCGCTCAGCAGCCAGGATGTCTACCAGGCATTCGGGCGTGTCAATAAAAAAGAAGCTGGCCCGGTTGATCCTCGAATCATTACAGAAGATTCTCCATTGAGAGAAAATTTGTATCCCTTCCGAGGAGAGCAGCCGAGAATAGAGGATGCATCTCGCAAATGGACCGATGACTACGACAAGATTCTGGTCGAGCGTGTGATGCTGAGCGATTCTGCGCTTCCCGGAACGATTTTGCGTCTCCCGATGGTCTACGGGCCGCATGATTACCAGCACCGCACCTTCGCCTTCCTCAAGCGCATGGATGATGGGCGACCCGCGATCTTGCTCGACGAGCTTGAGGCACAGTGGAAGTGGTCGCATGGCTACGTTGAGAACGTGGCGGATGCCATTGCACTGACAGTGACGGATGAGCGAGCGGCTGGACGCATCTACAATGTCGCTGAGCCAATTACTTTTACTATGGAAGAGTGGATGCGCGAAATTGGCAAGGTGGCAGGCTGGCAGGGACGCATTGTGCGCGTGCCACATGGCACGCTGCCAGAGCCTTTGCGCTGGGGAATTAACGCGGAACAACATATCGTGGTTGATAGCAGTCGCATCCGGCAGGAACTGGGCTATCGTGAGCGCATTGACATCGACGAAGCACATCGGCGTACAGTTGAATGGGAACGAACGCATCCCCCGGAGAAGATCGACCCGCAGGAGTTCAACTATGCGCTTGAGGACGAGTTGTTGCGCCAATATGCTTGACATTCTCTACAGCAAGGCATAGGATAGTGCCAGACTTCCTCAATGCTGAGGAGGGCTGGCTTATTTCCGCGTTCTAAAGCCGTCCGCCAGCAACACGGGCGGCATTTGCTGCTTGCAGAGCAGTGAGAGGAGCGACACATGCCCGATAACACCCACACAAAAATCTTGCTGAACGAAGATGAAATGCCTCGTTCCTGGTACAACATCATGGCGGATCTGCCGCATCCACCAGCTCCTGTGCTGCATCCCGGCACAGGCCAGCCAGTAACGCCGGATGATCTTGCTCCCCTATTTCCAATGTCGTTGATTTTGCAAGAGGTCAGCACTGAGCGCTACATCGAGATTCCAGAATCGGTGCGCGATGTCTATAAACAGTGGCGACCCAGTCCACTCTTCCGCGCTCACCGCCTGGAAAAAGCCCTCGACACGCCTGCGCGCATCTACTATAAGTACGAGGGAGTCAGCCCGGTCGGCAGCCACAAGCCCAACACGGCGGTTGCGCAGGCCTTCTACAACAAAGAGGCCGGTGTGAAAAAGCTCTCGACCGAGACGGGGGCCGGACAGTGGGGTTCGTCGCTGGCGATGGCTGGCGCATTTTTCGGCATCGAAGTCGAAGTCTTCATGGTCAAGATCAGCTACCAGCAGAAGCCATATCGCAGAAATCTCATGGAAACCTACGGGGCGACGGTGCATGCCAGCCCGACCAACCTCACGGACGCGGGGCGCAGTATCCTGGCAAAAGACCCGGAGAATATGGGCAGCCTGGGTATTGCCATCAGCGAAGCGGTCGAGGTTGCGGCCAAAAGCGGCGGCACCACCAAATACTCGCTGGGCAGCGTCCTCAATCATGTGCTGATGCACCAGACCATTGTTGGCGAAGAGGCCCTGATGCAAATGGAACGCGCCAATGACTATCCAGATGTCGTGATCGGCTGCGTTGGCGGCGGCAGCAACTACGCCGGACTGGCTTTCCCTTTCATTGGCGAAAAGCTGCGCAAGGGCCTGAAGACGCGCTTCCTGGCTGCCGAGCCAATGGCCTGCCCCAGCCTGACAAAGGGGGTATATGCCTATGATTTCGGCGACACTGTAGGCATGACCCCGCTGGTCAAGATGCACACACTGGGTCACGATTTCATGCCGCCGGGCATTCATGCCGGTGGTCTGCGCTATCACGGTATGGCCCCTCTGGTCTCACAGTTGCACGAAGAGGGCATCATCGAGGCCCAGGCCTATTATCAGACCTCGGTTTTCGAGGCTGCTGTGCAATTCGCGCGTACCGAGGGCATTGTGCCCGCTCCCGAATCCAGCCACGCCATTCGCGCCGCAATTAACGAGGCGCTCGCCGCGAAAGAGGCTGGCGAGTCGCGCGTAATCCTGTTCAACCTGAGTGGTCACGGGCACTTTGACATGGGCGCGTATGACGCTTACTTCTCCGGCAAATTGCAGGACTACGAGTATCCTGCTGAAGCTGTTGCAGAGGCTCAGAAACGCATGCCCCAGGTCGTCTCCTGATATCCTCTAACCACAAAAAGCAAGAGGGCGGCTCGCTGGCCGCCCTCTTGCTTATTCCCTCTCTACAACTGCCCGGTTGCCTGTTGCGCAACAGGTTTCGCCTGTCCAATATGCCTCATCCATCTCACTGCCGCCAGGATATTCCCTCCCAGCCTGCTCATCATTCCCTGCATATCGCGTCGAGGCGCTACATAATCCTCCGGCTTCGCGAACTCCCGCCGAATCTCCCACTGATGCACCTTCGCATATTTTTCGATAAGGTAATAATTCGGTACCATGAGTTTTGCTCCTTTTTTACATAGATTTTTTAAATGATTGTTTTTCAAAAAGCCCTTTTAAAGGGATGCGCTACACTGTTTTTATTGTTTTCGTTCTCTTGTTTCTACTGATATTTATACGCTATTTCGATTCTTTTTACAGCAGGAAATTCCACAATATTTCTGTTGGGTGTTTCACTAAGTAAAAAGGACAATCATAATACTCTTGAAGAAACATGGGTATTCCTCTTGCATTGCAATCAACTTTCTATTATCCTATCCATAAGCTTACAAGTGTGAAAGGGCGTTTATTCATGGACCGGACTCCATCCACTGGCAACCAGGAGCATTTTGAATGTTTTTGGTCACATTCAAAGCAACCGGAGTTCTCATCGCTCGATATTTGTTCTGGAGCTGGAGGTGAAGCACTTGGGCTAGAAGCAGCAGGTTTTGCCCACGCGGCAGTTATTGACATTGATCCGAATGCCTGTGCTACGCTACGTCTAAATCGTCCCACCTGGTCTGTGTTTGAAAAAGATGTTCGTGAGGTGGAAGGGCAACATTTTCGAGGCATTGATTTGCTGGCAGGCGGAGTCCCCTGTCCGCCCTTTACCATCGCTGGCAAGCAGCTAGGCGCAGAAGATGAACGCGATGTATTTCCTGAAGCGCTACGCCTTGTGGAACAGGCCAAACCGGCAGCAGTGCTATTGGAAAACGTACCAGGGCTGGCTACAACCAAATTCACTGCTTATCGTCAAAGCCTGATACAAAAGCTACATCGGCTTGGTTATGAAGTAACATGGCGTATACTCAATGCTTCCAGCTATGGCGTTCCACAGCTTCGGCCCCGCTTCATACTTGTTGCTATGAGTTCTCCCTACTTTGATAATTTCCACTGGCCGCTCACCAACAGGCCACTTGCAACCGTTGGAGAGACGCTCTACGATCTGATGGCAGCGCATGGCTGGCCTGGAGCCAGAAAATGGGCAGAGCAAGCAAAAGGCATTGCACCTACATTGGTAGGAGGTTCAAAAAAACATGGCGGTCCAGATCTTGGTCCAACGCGAGCACGACAACAATGGGCGCACCTGGGAGTAGATGGTAAAGGCATTGCTGATACTCCCCCGGCACAAGACTTTCCCGTTGATGGATTGCCCCGCCTGACACTACGCATGACAGCCCGTCTTCAAGCCTTCCCTGATACATGGACATTTGCGGGAGGCAAAACGGCTGCCTATCGACAAATTGGTAACGCTCTTCCCCCCCCAGTCGCATATGCCGTTGGCAAAGCATTATTCAGGGCGCTTAAAGGGCTTAAGCCAGAAGCTGATAGACCAATCTTTTATCAACCCCTTTTGCTTCATCCTTAAAATCCATCTGTTCTGGCATCCTCCGAAAAAATGACGAAAGAAGGATTGAATTCCACTATGCCTGATAAAAAGCGAGGCTCTAAACAGCGCATTCTTGACTTTCTCCTTGCCAATATTGGCCGTGTTATTGATGGAGAGGAAATTCGCGAGGCTTCGGGTAATGTATCCGAATGGGCGAGACGAGTTCGCGAGTTAAGGGATGAGGAAGGCTACCAGATTCTTACGCATCGGGACCGCCGTGAATTGAAACCTGGTCAATATCTGCTTGAAACTGATAAACGCCTGCCTTCCTTTGCGCGTTCAATTTCTAAAGAGACACGCGCCTACGTTCTGGAACGGAATGGCTATACCTGTCAAATGTGCGGACTGGCGGCTGGCGACCCTGATCCCTTTGACCCAACACGAACTGTACGTCTCACTATGGGCCATATCATTGATAAATCGAAAGGTGGCTCGGACTCGCCCAACAATCTACGGGCGATTTGCACCAACTGTAACGAAGGATTACAAAATATTGCTCCACCTAAGCCAGACCGCCTTCATCTATTAACCCAGGTTCGTCGCGCAACTATTGACGACCAGCTTTATTTGTTAGAGTGGCTGGAACGCAAATTTGCCAAAAACAAACCAGAGCCGGAAAAGTAAATATCATCTTCTATTTCAAAGCTTGAAAACAAGAAAAATTGGATCATCAGCAAGCGGGATGAGTCAGAATGTCAACGGCAAGTGTTGCGTATGCAACATTTGAAAGCATATCGGTCATGAAGTGACTAAAACAGGAGCCAGACATAATGTAGTTGATAAGTGAACTGATCCAAAAGTCATAAGTGGTCGTATTACCAGATATCGAACCTGTTCCGTTAATTGAGGGGGATACAACGAAGACACGGCAGGTTCGATATCTTCTTTTCTTATGTGATTTTTCACCGATAAAAGCAGAGATTGTAAATCTGTGTCCTTGAAAAGAAAATCCCTCGTAATCTCAAATATGCAAGTTGTCTCCATCCATGAGTAGATGTATAATCTTCCCAGAGCAGAGCGGCGATCCTTCGCCACTCCATCTTGTCGAATACGCAAACAAAAGGACTGCATACATATCATGTTATTCACGCTGCCGTTGATCTTGTTTATTGTGCTTACGGAACTTTCGATAGGGGAGTTTGTGGTGCTGTACTTGCTTGACTGGCGCAACCAGGTCAAGCGCAATTTCCTTGTCACCTATGCCGTTATTTACCTCTTCCTGGCGTTTTTGACGTATTTGTTCCAGCAAAATTATTCCTCGCCTGAATTGCTGAATACCTTTTCACTGCTGGATAAGGGCTGGACAGGCTACCTCTCGTTACCACTATTACTCTTCATGCTGCTCATGATCCCCTATGCCATCTTCCTCTTTATGGATAAGAAAGCTGGAGTTGATGGCAAGGAAAAGGAGCAAGCAGGCATTTCGCGTCTGCGGGTGCTGCGTTTAATCAGCGGTGGGCTGGCTTTGATTGCCGGACTGGTGACATTGTTCGTGCTAGGCATGATTTTCCACCCACTGGCATCTTCAGGCATTGGAGGCGCTTTTGTCGTGGGGAGTTTCTTCGCGGGTGCGCTGGCGCTTGGCGCAGTCATGACCGCGATGTGGCTGGGGCATTGGTACCTCGTTACGCCCGCGCTTTCAGAGAAGCCTTTGCAATTCGCCGCGACGCTGGTATTGCTGGGTGTGCTTGCCCAGGCAGTCTTCGCCTTTATTGGCACACCAACGACCACTCACGCCAATGGAAACGCGCAACCGACGGTGACAGCAACCGCTACCACGATTGTCACGCAGGGCACACCCACTAACAATCCGCAGACCAAACCTGCGAACGTACCGACGGTCGCCCCGCTCAGTGTAGATGCCATCGGCTGGCTGCGCATTCTGATCGAGTTTGTGATGCCGCTGATTCTGCTCGGCTTCATCCTCAAGCTCATTCATGATCGCTCGTTCCAGTCTGCCACTGGTATGCTCTATCTTGTAGTAGTGCTGACGCTTGCAGGTGAGGCAATGGCACGTGGGTTGTTTTTGATCGGCTTGCAGTAACTATAAGAAACTTAATTCCTGGTAGATAGAAATTGTAGGGACGTGATTGATCGCGTCCTGCCTCTCGCGCCGATTCGCCGGGCAGGACGCGATCAATCACGTCCCTACAAAACCCATATTATTTTCTGGTCATTCATCCCTACCACATCAGCAAACCTATTGACCGCCTCGCCGCGCCTTTTCGCGTTCCTTCAGTTCGCGGCGCAGGATTTTGCCGGAAGCGACCTTTGGAATGACATCAATGAACTCGATCAGGTGAATCTTCTTGTAACCCGCCAGTTTGCCGTTCGCAAAGTTCAAAATGTCCTCGGGCGTGACGTTTTCGTAGCCCTTACGCAGGACGACAAAGCCTTTGGGAAGCTCACCAGCCTCGTCATCGGGCACGCCAATAACGGCGGAGTCGAGAACGGCGGGATGCTCCATCAGCAGGGATTCGAGTTCGGCGGGTGCGATACCGAAGCCTTTATACTTAATCATCTCCTTCTTGCGATCAACGATATAGGTGTAGCCGTCGGCATCAACATGGCCGATATCGCCGGTGTAGAGCCAGCCATTGCGCAGCGTGCGGGCCGTTTCTTCGGGAGCCTTCCAGTAGCCTTTCATGATCTGCGGACCGCGAATGATGATCTCGCCATCCTCGCCCAGAGGTAGCTCGCGCTCGCCCGTTTCGATATCGACAATCTTCTGCTCGGTATTGTGGACGGGCATACCGACGCTATCAATGCGAATCAAGGCGGGATCGCCGGGCTGCGCGTGCGTCAGAGGAGAAGCTTCCGTCATGCCATAGCCCTGCACAACCACAATGCCGGTTTTGTCTTGCAGCTTGCGGGCCGGGTCCATCGGCAAAGGTGCCGCGCCGGAGAAGACATACTTCACGGTCTTCATCTTGCTCAGATCAACCGGAGCGTTAGCAAGCGCGAGGACAATCGGAGGAACGGCAAAGTAGTAGGTGACGCCATGTTTCTCACAGAGATCAAGCGACTGCATCAGGTCGAAGCGCTCCATCACAATCTGGGTGGCTCCGCAGGCCAGAAAACTGCCCGTCAGCATCACACCATAGATATGATAGAACGGCAGGAAAAGCAACGCGACATCGGTAAAGTTGACGCGCAGAGCAGTGGTGAACTGGAGATTGTTGGATACGAGGTTGCGATGGGTGAGCATGGTTCCCTTTGGCAAACCCGTCGTGCCGGAAGAGTAGGGCAAAGCCAGCAGGTCATCACCACTGATATTCACCTTTTCCGGTTGCGTGGGAGGCGATTCGCGCATCAGTTTGGCGAAGGTGGTGGCATTTGACATGCCCTCGGGAACATCCTGGCCCGTCACAATGATGTGCTTGAGATTGGGCAGCGATTTGTCTGCCAGCACTTTCTGAAGCAGAGGCAGGAGTTCGCGCTGGATCAGGATGGCGTTCGCTTCAGAGTTCTCAAGCTGGTAGCCGATCTCACGCTCCTTATAGGCCGGATTCATTGGGCTAACCACCACGCCGATAGAGGCTGCCGCAATAAAGGTGATGGTATACTCGGGACGGTTGAGGGTGAGCAGGCAAATACGATCACCCTTTTTCAGGCCGAGATTGCGCAGTCCGTTGGCGATGCTGTTAACCATCGAGACCACTTCGCGATAGGTCAGGATCAAATCGTGATAAATAATCGCCGGACGGTCGGGGGTGCGATCAGCAGCCATGCGCAAGAGATAGTCGTAAGGCACATCGGGGAATTCTACTTGTGGGCGAAAGAGTTCGGGTGCGAACATTTTTTCAGTCATGCCGGAGTCCTTTCTGAACTCAACATCAAGCAATTCATACGCGGATGGAAAGTACGCATAACGACCAGCATCAGCGATCTGGCGTTATAACATACATGAATGCGCTTCGCAGCGTATGTGTAGCATAGCGCAGGTTGCTATATGCGGTCAAGTAGTCTTTCCGCTTCAATGCTGATGCCAGACCCGCTTTAAGATGTTACAATGAAGCATCATCACAAAAACATAAGGAACAGCTTATGCACAACCTCACAACATTGAATAGCTCCACATGGGAAACAAATAAATTGATACCTGCCTCTAAAGCTCCATCGCACCTGCAAGTTTACGATATCCTGCACGCTTCATATGATGAGCAACTCGCAATTACCACGTTTGCAGGCCTGGTTAACCGAAGGCAACCGCAGGTGTATTTACTGGCAAATGATGATGCAGCTTCATGGTTGGAGACGACACTTTCACATGTCCCTCGTGAAGTAGCCGCCACAAAAGACGGTGACGTGCTTGAGGCACTGTTAGAAACATACCGGGAGCGTTGTGAGGGGCTGATTATCTATGACCCGAACATCATCGATAGCGTAAACGTGGCAACCACGATGGCCGGGCTATTTGATGGCATAGTAGTCTCAGCCCAGCAGGCTGAACTATTGCAAAAGCGAGGAATGCCGGTACTGGCAGATCTACGCAGATATCAATGGCGCAATCGCCTTGCAGCCTATCACTGGGCAACACAACACCTGTTAAGACGGGCTTCTAAACAACTGGTAGCAGGTATCAATCCCAGAATTCCAGGCGCGCTGCGCTCATTTCTGGTTGCCAATCGCGCCTTTGTATACTGGCTCAACCCGCGTCCTGCCCTGCCAGGCATCCGTAATGGATTTCACACTGAAAGAGGTGTCATGCGCAATATTCTCAACCACTTCGAGCCGGGAACGCCTCATTTCGGCTGGCTGGTAGATGAAGGCTTCGGAGTGCGCATGACCTCGAAGGCGGCTTTGCCCGTCATACCGTCGGACTATTTTTTTAACCTGGAAGTGTGGTCAGCGATACAGCCACAGGTCGGCCAAACGCCACAAGTCAGAACACAGAACACACCAACAGAATCATCACCTGCTATAAAAAGCGAAGCGAAGGTCTATGTCTCCTTTACTATCAGCGATGGAGACAATCTCCAGTATAGCCAGCATAAAATGCATAAACACTGGCAAGACCCGGCGCGTGGAAAATTTCCCCTGGGCTGGACTATCTCTCCGGTGCTTACGCAGGCCGCGCCTTCACTTGCAGCTTATTATCAGCAATCTGCTACAAATAACGATGAATTGATAGCCGGGCCGAGCGGAGCCGGATATATCGTTCCTTCGCGCTGGCCGGGCAAATACCTGCCCAATTTCTTCGATCTGACAGGCAAGTTGATGCAAGTAATGGGACTGAGTATTCTGACAGCACTTGATGCCACCCAGGACATGATGTTTCAAAACGTGGGACTACAGGAACAATACGTTCAAGGCTTAAAGCCATATGGACTGCGCGGCATTTTGAGCGGTTCAGGCCAGACAAAAAGCAGCTATCGCATTATCCAGGGTATACCGGTCATACAAAACCTCGGGCTGGCAAAGAGTGTTGAGCATACACTGCAACTCATTCATGGAGCGCCCTCGCCCCAGGCGACTACTCCGCAATTCTTGAGTGTCTATATCCACGCGTGGTCGATGACACCCTCTGATATCCAGAAAGCCATCGCCGCGTTGGGAAATCAGTACATCGTTGTGAAACCTGGACAATTACTTGATTTGATCGCGGAAACTTCGAGATGAGCAGCATAGATCGACTACTTGCGCCCGGTCATTATCGGCTTACTCCCGGCGTGTACTTTGTGAACGAGTATGTCATTTGCGACTATCCCCTACGCGCTTTGAAGCCAGGGCCAACAACACTGCGGCTATTGCAACAATGCGCAGAAGCGCATACATGCGAGGAACTGGCGAAGCTATCAGGCATCCCTATCAAGCGCGTCGAAATGCTCTGCGACCAGCTACGTTGGAAAGGTCTCTTAGAAGCGGGCCCATCTCTACCATTAACAAATTGGCCGGGCGTATCCATCGTAATCCCCACCTATAACCGCGCGGAACTGCTGAAGCGTTGTCTGCATGCCTTGCTGCAAGTTGATTATCCCTGCCTGGAAATCGTAGTTGTTGACGATGGCTCAACCGATGAAACGGCCTCGATGCTAAAGCGCATAGCTCTGGAGTTCGCGGCAAAGGACATCGTACTTCGTGTAGTAAAGCATGCTTCAAGACAGGGAGTAGGCACAAGCCGCAATACAGGCGCAAGAGCCGCAAGCCACGAAATTCTTGCCTTTATCGACAGCGACTGCGTTGCATCCGAACAGTGGCTGAAAGAACTCATCCCTGCTTTTGCTCGCAAGTCGCTGGGAGCAGTTGGCGGCATGATTCGCGCCTATGACCATCAATACCTCTTAGGCAGATATGAAGACGCACGCTCATCGCTCTTCATGGGAACACGAGGCCAGCAGGTCAAACTGGAAGGGCCGATGACCTATCTGCCAACCGCGAATCTCCTCATCCGGCGCGAGGCATGGGAGAAGCCAGGCGGCTTCGCGCCAATGAATTTCGGAGAAGATGTGGATTTCTGCCGCCGCCTGCTCTTAAGTGGATATGAGATGCTGTACCTGCCACAAGGAACCGTCTTTCACGATTATCGTACCGACCTGCAAGGCTTTTTAAAGACACGGGTTTCTTATGCTTCGGCAGAGGCCGCGTTAGTGCAGAGACATCCTGAAATGCAAAGAGTGTTGTTTTTACCGCTTGAACAGGCTTTGTTTGCAATTCTGGTGATCGGGGGGATATGGGGGTTGATCGTAAAAATGATCATGCTTGTGTGCCCCACACATGGGGTTCGGGAACAGGCGTGCCATCCCTGCGTAGGGACAGGGGAATGCGGAGCGATGGAGCGGGGGCCTCGTGCCTGTCCACGGCTGGGTTGGGGGAAAACCGCTGCTCTCTTTGACACATTTTTCGTGCGAGGAAAAACGCCCGGGTGGTCGAGCGGCATTTTTGCCCCGCCGCCCCACCCCAGGGACAGGCACGAGGCCCCCACTACCCACCCCCACATCCCCCTGTCCCTACGCAGGGTATCCCCCGCCACCCAATCCATATCACAGATCGGGATGGTGTTCATGGCTATGATACTCATGCTGGTAAGCGGCGGTAAACGTATTGCCAAAGTAAGGAAACAGGGCGTGCCGATTCGTCCAATTGCGGTGTTGCGAGCAACCATGCGCGGACATCTGGCATACACCTATCATTTGTGCCGTCATTTGACGCGCTATTATACACTACCTATGCTCGTACTAAGCTTGCTGATACCGCCATTGTTTGCGCTAGCATTTATTTTGTGCGGCGTGGTAATTGGTGTTGATTACGTCCGCTTGCGACCAGAGATTGGCCTGGGAACGTTCGCGATTTGCTTGATACTGGAAGATTGCGCCTATGAAGTGGGGGTGGTGAAAGGATGCATCAAGCAGAAGACATGGAAACCATTGATACCGCTCATCAAAAGTAGAGAAAGGGCGTGAAGGTGGGCGGCGCAAGCACCGCCCCTACATCTATGCCAGCACACACTCAGGATCGCGTGTTTGCAGGCTTTGATGAATGAACCACTTGGTAGCGGGGCAACCGCCGTGACAGACGTTGTATTGACCACAGCCCGTACAGGCACCACTGCCCATATTGCGATAGAAAGCAAAGAGCGAGGAACGCTCCCAGATTTCTCGAAAACTGTGTTCGTGTAGATTGCCTGCCTCGAATTCGGGAGCCTGGAAGAAGGCGCATGGATAGACCTCGCCTTCGGGACAGATGCAGCAGGTAGCGGTAGCTGCCCCACACATGTCGAGACCCGCCAGCTTATTGCCAAAGGCATTCAGGTGGAAGAAGGAATCGGCAGTCAACACATCGGGGTGGTCTGAGAGCCAGTTGGTGAAATCGCGATATTGCTCACGAGTAGGATGAAGATCGGCCCAGACATCCTTACCACGCCCAGATGGACGCAGGCGGGTAACGCGCAGCTTCGCGTTAAAACTGGCGGCAATCTCATAAAGGCGGTCGAGTTCGGCAAAGCTGTAGCGCGTGAGGACACTATTCACCGTGAGGCTCAGATTTTCGGTGGCGAGCAATTCCAGGCCGCGTAGAGCGCGTTTGAATACGCCCTCGCCGCGAATACGGTCATTAGTTTGCGGTGTGCCGCCATCAAGACTGACCTGAAAATAGATAGGTTCAAGTTGGGCGAGGCGGCGGGCGCGTTGCTGGGTGATAAGGGTGCCATTGGTACTGACACACATTACGAGTTCGCGCTCCTTGCAGCGTTCGAGAACCTGCCAGATGCCGGGATAGATAAAGGGTTCGCCGCCGCCAAAATGAATTTGAAAGACTTGCATATCCGCCAGTTCATCAACCAGGGCGAGCGATTGCTGCTTCGTCAATTCGCGTGGCCGTCGTCTTCCAGAGGCCGAAAGGCAGTGAATGCAGGCAATATTGCAGGCCGCCGTAATTTCCCAGGTGACAGTGATAGGTGCGGAGAGACCGCCTTGCAGGAAATACTGTGAACCTCGCGCGCTTTTAGGTGAGGCCATTTCGCCCGTTTGCTGCATGGCATTGAGAGCGGCAGGATGAACCGGGCCAATCGTACCCACTTGCTGCATAGAGGCTGTCTGCGTTCGCGATTGTTTGCCCAGGAAATAGACGGGTTCGGCCATCGGGAATACTCCTTTGTAGGTACAAAATCAATCTATGGCTATAGGAAATTACTGATTAACCAGGACATAGCCGCGCTCGACAAGATTGTCCAGCGCGGCGTACAGCTTTTGCTTGCCAGCCGGGGAATAGTTTGACTGCTCTATGACCGCGTTAAGATCTCCTCCATACTGCTGCTGACCGGTAATGAGTAGCTCAATGAGTCGCGGGGAATTGATAAATGAGAGCGCGCCCCTATCGGCACAACCATACTTGTAAAGGATACCACCAAAGGCTTCGCGGCGAATCTTAACTTCAGCAATCAAGCGATAGCTGGGGGAAGATTGAGTCATGGCGTTCTCCTGAAAATTTGCAAGCGTATGTTTCTAAAAGCAAGCATACCCAGGAAATGAAAGAGAGTCAAGGGATACAATCAGACCTATTTCCCATCATGCCATGAACAAGATCCATTCGCCTGTCATCCTGAGCGCAGCGAAGAATCTCTCACTGGCCAGACGATGTGTGTGTCGAGACCGGAGATCCTTCGCGCCGCTCAGGATGACATTGGCAAACAAGTGGGTCATGGCACGCAAAGATAGTATAATATACTTGAGATTCAAAGATACTCTTCGAGCTAATTTTTTTAAAGAAGGTCACTATGAGCAATCAATACGAACAACCTCGGCAATGGTTTCCACAACAAGACCCTCAACGGTCGCCCTATGAACAACCTGAATGGGGGCAGGAATATAGACAACCGGAGCCGGTAGAATATAACGCCCCTCAAATACAATATGACGCACCATATGAGAGAGGCTATAATCCACCCTGGCCAGGAATCAACTACAACGAGCCTTACCAATTTAATCCCAATCAGAAAATTTCAGAAAGACGACGCTCTGGAATAAGCATATTTGGAATCATCAGGGGCCTCTTCTACTTTCTGGGAGTTTTCATAGCCGCTTTTGGTCTTTTTGCGATCTTTGATTTAACCGGGGAGAAGAGCCATATCGCAACCGGGCTAGGTTTATTCTTTATGTTTGGTCTCATCATTGCCGGACTCGTCTTCTTCTTTCGCCTGCGAGGTCAAGTTACCAGGTTACACTGGCCTCAGTTTATCGGCTGGCTAGTTGGAGCAACGGTGGCAGCATTTATGGTTTCTATACTCGATTATACTTTCTTTCCTGATTTTTCACGTGGGACAGGAGCCTTTATTTTTGGATGTATTGTTATGTTCTATGGTTTCGCTTTAATGGCAGGCGCTTTCTGGTAAGCAGTAAACCTTTGTCAGAAATGATCATTGAGGATAGAGGTTTCAGCTAAATCTTATGGTATACTTGAAATACATCAGCAGGCAACAACAGAAGCGAGGTACATTTCATGGCAGATTCCATGCTCCCTGTGAACGAAACCCAGTTCTCTGAAGAGTCGGTGGTTGCTGAGCAGCCAACTACTGAGACGGCTGAAGCCGCCAATCCTGATACCCTGGATATAGAAACCGCGCCGGAAGAAGATTTCGAGGAAGAGGAACTTATCATCGAAGATTTCACCATCGATGGCATCTGCGGCGTCTATTAGCAATCAGCTCAAACGGTTCTCAGACAAGGTTGTATTTATTACGGGCGCGGCGCATGGGATGGGCCGCGCTCATGCGCTGGCTTTCGCGCGTGAAGGGGCGCGACTGGTCTTGTGTGATGCCTGCAGGCAATATGCCACCATCCCCTATCCCCTGGCGACTCCCGAGGAACTGGCTTCTCTAGCCTCTGAAATCGAGGAGATGGGGAACAAGGCTCTCATCTCGCAAACGGATGTCACCGACCTGAAAGAGATGCAGGCGCTGGCCGAACGAGCGCGGCAGGAACTTGGGCCAATCGACATTGTGGTCGCCAATGCCGGTCTCTACTCCTTTGCACTCAGTTGGGAGATGAGCGAGGAACAATGGGATGAGACGGTCAACGTTGACCTCAAGGGTGTATGGATTACCTGTAAGGTGAGCATTCCGCACATGCTGCCCAGGCGAAGCGGCAAGATTATCTGTATCTCTTCAACGGCTGGCTTTAAGGGTATGCACAGCCTGGCGCATTATAGCGCGGCCAAGCATGGCGTCATCGGGCTGGTAAAGACGCTGGCTATCGAACTCGCTCCGTATAACATCAATGTGAACGCAATCTGTCCGACCAGTGTGGATACGGCAATGTGCAAAAACCAGGCCATCTACGACGCCTTCGCAGGAGGCCCCGGTCCACTGGCCACTTACGAACACATGCTTGAATTGATGAACCGGATCAACCTCTTTCCAGATCGCAACCTGATCGCGCCCGAGGACATCAGCAAAGTCGTGTTATGGTTGGCTTCCGACGAGGCAAGGCACCTTACGGGTTCGGCCATTCCGGTCGATGCCGGGTATTTAACACGATGAAGCAGCCAACCGTCTTTTGACAAACAACTCAGGTATATGATAGCATGGCTATCACTCATGAATTTTGATAAAATAATGGGAATACTCCTGTAGGGACGCGATTCGTCGCGTCCTACCTCTTGTGCGCGTTCAGACCGAGGTGGACGCGACGAATCGCGTCCCTACAGTATCCAAGATGACAGCGCCTGACATCTTAATCGTAGCCCGAGTACCGAGTTCAGCAGTCTGAAAGGCCAGACGATGAAGACGGCTTTCCCGTTGAGTGCCATAGTTGGACAAAACAAGACGCGGCTCGCGCTGATCTTAAACGCCATTGACCCTCTAATTGGCGGCGTCTTGGTCTATGGCCGACGCGGAACGGGCAAATCGACAATGGTACGCGCCCTCACACACTTGCTCCCTGAAATTTCAGGCGTGGCCGACTGCCCCTATTTTTGCGACCCAACCACTCCCCATGCCATGTGCTTTACCTGCCAGCAACGTTTACAGTGCGGCGAGCAATTGCCAATCACGCGCAGGCAGGTTTCGTTAGTAACGCTGCCCCTCAACGCGAGCGAAGACCGCGTGGCAGGAAGCATTGACTTTGCCGCTACGCTTAGCAGCGGCTCCTATCATTTTGAGCCGGGACTGCTGGCCGCCGCGAATCGGAGTATCCTCTACGTGGATGAAATCAACCTGCTCAACGACTCCGTTGCTGACTTACTGCTAGACGCTGCCGCAATGGGAGTGCATCGCCTTGAACGTGATGGCATCTCCCTTGCTCACCCGTCCCGTTTTGTATTAATTGGCACCATGAACCCGGAAGAGGGTATGCTGCGCCCTCAACTGCTCGACCGCATCGGCCTTTATGTCGAAGCCGAAGACCTGCGAAGTATGCCAGAGCGAATCGAGGTAGTCGAGCGGCGGCTGGCCTATGACCACGACCCGGCGGCGTTTATACGAGCATGGCAGGAGCAGGAAGAAACGCTTGCCGGGAATATTGAGCAGGCAAGAAACTTGCTGCCACAGGTAAAGGTATCACGCTATTTACGGCAGGTGGTTGCGCATCTGGTGGCGCGAGAACTGCACGCAGAGGGACACCGGGGCGATATTGTCGTCTTGCGCGCAGCGCGTGCGATTGCCGCCTGGGAAGACCGTTTGGAAGTGAAAGTGAGCGACGTGGAGCAGGCACTTTCGCTGGCAATGCAGCATCGAGCGCGACCAGGGAGCAATCTCGCACAACAACTCGCGCGCACATTAGAGCAGGTGCCTGAGGGCGCGGCAGATAGCGACCGTCCCGAAGAGTCAGGCATCATTGACGATGACCTCGAAGAGCGCACCAATCAGCGCGAAGGGCCTGCAGGTCTCTCGCGTCCCTTAAGAGGGGAAAACGACCTCACACAGGTGCAGCATGTCATCTCTATACTACGTGACAGGCTGGTGCGTAAAGAAGGCGGCAGACGCTTCATCTCGCTCACGGCGCGGCGTAGCGGTCGATCTATGCGAACCCGGCAGGCGCGGCCAGTGACAGATGTAGCCTTCACCGCTACTATCAGGGCCGCCGCGCCTCATCAACCCTCACGTGGACGCATTGCGGGCGGCAAGATGGAACTGCGCATACATGACCTGCGACAGAAGATACGCGAACGCAAAACCCGTTCTTTACTCATTTTCATCGTGGATGGCAGCGACTCGGTGATGGCCCGCCGATATATGCCACAGACGAAGCGCGTCCTGCTGGCGATGCTCCAGCACGCCTATGAGAAACGCGACCGCGTGGCGATGCTCGTCTTTCGCTTCGCGCAGGGCCGCCTTGTCCTGCCGCCAACCCGTAATTTTACGCGCGCCCGGCGCTGCGTGGATGAACTCTACGTGGGAGGCTGCACACCGCTTGCTACCGGTTTGCTAGAAGGCCTGCGACTTGCTGAGACGGAACGCATGCGCGACCCGGCAATAAAGCCGTTCTTGATTGTACTGACTGACGGCATCGCAAACATTGACCTTTCTGGCAACATGCGCAGTATTACTCCGCAACGCGACGCGCTTTCAGTGGCTCGCGGGATCGCTTCGCGGCGTATTCCAGCAGTACTCATTGACACCAATCCCCACGCGGCATCTTTCACAGAGGAACTTGCTCCAGCAAAGGAATTAGCTCTTGCGCTTGAAGCTGATTACTACCTGCTTGGTTCTCCAGGCGCTTCGAATATTCATAGTCCATTATTGCAAAGGGGGTGAGAGCAGGCGAATAGCATTTTTTACATGGCTTGCTACATTCATCAGAAGAGCATTCTGCCCACCTGGGCCAGGTAATTTTCTCAGGAGGTTTATTACATGAAGACACGAGCAGCAGTGTTGCATGCACCGGGCGAACCCATCCGCGTAGAAGAGGTTGAACTGGACGAGCCAAAGGAACATGAGGTGCTTGTCCGCATGGTGGCGGCTGGTATCTGTCACTCCGACTATCACATCGTCGTGGGCGACCTGCCTGCCTATCTTCCCATCGCGCTTGGACATGAGGGCGCGGGCATCGTCGAGAAGGTCGGACCAAATGTGACGAACTGCAAACCAGGAGATCACGTAGTCCTGACTTTCATTCCCTCGTGCGGAACCTGTCGCTACTGCACTTCAGGGCACGCCAACCTCTGCAACAAGGGTGCGGCTATTTTGGCAGGACCGCAGCTTGATGGCACCTTCCGCATGCATGGACCCAATGGCGAAGATGTCGGACAGATGTGCGTCATCTCGACCTTCAGCGAGTACACGGTTGTGCCAGATATGTCGGTGGTACCTGTCGCGGACTACTATCCACTGAACCGGGCAGTCCTGGTGGGCTGTGGCGTACCGACCGGAGTAGGGGCAGTGACACACCGCGCAAAGGTGGTGCCCGGCAGTACAGTAATGATCATTGGCGTGGGCGGCATCGGCATGAACGTCGTTCAAGGCGCGGCCCTGGCAGGCGCTCGCATGATTATCGCCGTCGATGTGAATGACTTCAAGCTGGAGAAAGCGAAGGAACTGGGCGCGACCCATACCGTTAACTCCACACGTGAAGACCCGGTATCCGTCGCTCGTGACCTGACCTGGGGCGAGGGCGTCGATTATGCCTTCGAGGCTATCGCCACTCCCGCAACAATCGGACAGGCATATGCCGCGACGGGCAAAAACGGCACAGTGGTAGTCATCGGCCTCACACCCGCAACCGCGGAGTCGATTCCGATACCGCCGCTTGACCTCGTGCTGTACCAGAAGACGCTGATGGGAACGCTCTATGGCGACTCGCAGCCGCGCTACGACATTCCCAACATGCTGGCCCTCTACCACGCCGGAAAGCTGAAGCTGGACGAGCTGGTGACACGCACCTACACGCTCGACCAGGTCAACGAAGCCTATGCCGATATGATAGCGGGCAAAAACATTCGCGGCGTGATCGAATTCTAATTCGCTTCGGCATGTCATCCTGAGTGCAGCGAAGGATCTGCGGGCTGGGTGTACAATCCGGCTGGATGACGGAGATCCTTCGCTCCGCTCAGGATGACAGGGAGCATATTCCCCGCTATTTCATCTAGCAAACAACGCGATCAGGGAAACAGAGGAATCGGATGTACATTTACCCGTTCAGTGCGATAGTGGGACAGGAGGAGATGAAGCTGGCCCTGCTCCTCAACGCCATCACGCCCGCGATTGGCGGCGTTTTGATTCGCGGCGAGAAGGGAACGGCCAAATCTACAGCAGTGCGGGCCTTAGCGGCGGTGCTGCCGGAAATAACGGTGATGGAGGATTGCCCGTTTTCCTGCCCACCAGATACGCCTGAACTGATGTGCGACTCGTGCCGGGCGCGTTATGAAGCTGGCGAAAGGTTGCCGGTAACGCGAAGACAGATGCGTGTTGTGGATTTACCAATCAATGCTTCGGAAGACCGCGTTGTGGGCACACTCGATATTGAACATGCCTTACGCGAAGGTAGACGCCGTTTTGAGCCAGGCGTGCTGGCGGAGGCCAACCGGGGCATCCTCTACGTTGATGAGGTGAACCTGCTGGACGACTATGTGGTGGATGTGCTACTGGACGCGGCGGCAATGGGCATCAATATCGTTGAACACGAAGGCATTTCTTTCAGTCATCCAGCGCGCTTTTTATTAGTAGGAACGATGAACCCTGAAGAGGGCGAGTTACGCCCGCAGCTCACTGACCGCTTCGGGCTATGTGTGGATATTTCATCAATCTCAGATATACAGCAGCGCGTCGAAATCGTTGAACGGCGCGAGCGTTTTGAGGCCAACCCGGCAGCATTTCTTGCGGAGTTCGCGCCTGCGGAAGAGGAACTACGTAAACGTATTACACGCGCTGCGCAACTGGTTTCCTCAATTACTGTACCTCGTAACATTGCGGAACTTATAGCGCTGATTAATATTGAACTTGACATTGATGGGCATCGCGGCGATATTGTAATGCGGAGAGCGGCGCAGACTTACGCGGCCTATAGCGGAGCGGAAACCATCACCCCGGAACATGTGTATACCATAGCACCGATGGCGCTGGCCCATCGCTTGAAACGACTACCGCTACAATCGGTTCCACGTTCCATTGGCGAAGTATTGGAGGCTATAAGAAAGAAGTTGAGTTAAGCAGGAGAGGCACATCATGAATATCCCTCAAGGACTGGCACACGCTAGAAAGGTTGCAGGCACACGGCAGGCCGTTGTCTGCGGCACAACACGCTATACCTGGGAAGAAGTAGAGCAGCGAACCGATGCTCTGGCACGAGGACTGGCATCGCTAGGAGTGATACGTGGAGACCGTGTGGCAGTCCTCATACTCAACTGCCACCGTTACCTGGAATTGTACCTGGCCTGCGCTCGCATGGGCGCAATCATTGTTCCTCTCAATATCCGGCTGGCGCGGCCCGAGATCATCTTCATCCTCAACGATAGCGAGGCTAAAATCCTGGTCGTGGACAAAACCTTTGCCTCGTACATCTCCGGGCGCGATACGGTTCCATCGCTGGAATATGTCATCTACAACGGCGACGAGACGCCCCAAAGCATGATTCACTACGAAGATGTCATCAGCAAAGGCTCAACCATGCTGGAGAGCGTTGACCAGGACATGGAAGAGAACGACATCGCCGGGCTGTACTACACTGGTGGAACCACCGGACGCGCTAAAGGTGTCATGCTTACGCACAAAAACATTGTGTCCAATGCGACGTTGAGTGGACTGGCCTTTGGTTTGAACAATCGCGATGTCTGGCTGCATGCCGCGCCGATGTTTCACCTTGCCGATGCTGGGGCCGTCTTCGGTATCACTTTTCAGGGTGCGTGCCATGTGATAATCCCTATGTTCCATCCTGTACAGACGCTGGAAGCCATTCAAAATGAAAAAGTAACAGCGACCGTCCTGGTGCCGACCATGCTCAACGCCGTTCTCAATCACCCTGATGTAGACAAATACGATCTTTCCAGCCTGCGCCGCCTCATCTATGGCGCTTCTCCCATGCCCATTGAGTTGCTGAGAAAGGGCTTGCAGAAATGGGGGCAGATTTTCGCGCAGGGATACGGCATGACCGAAACCTCTCCCCTCTTAACAGTGTTAGACCCGCTCGATCATGTCATCGATGGGCCGCCGGAGCAGATGCGCCGACTGGCATCATGCGGACGCGAAATCTTCGGCATGGAGGTCCGCGTAGTCAATGCGCAAGACGAAGATGTGCAGCCTGGAGAAATCGGCGAAATCCTTACGCGAGGGCCGAATGTTATGCTAGGGTATTGGAGGATGCATGAAGCGACAGCCGCGGCCATCGTTGACGGTTGGATGCATACAGGTGACCTCGCCACTGTTGACGAGGAAAATTTCATCTACATCGTTGACCGCGCTAAAGATATGATTATCTCCGGTGGAGAAAATGTCTACTCGGTGGAAGTGGAGAACGCCCTGTATACACACCCGGCAGTACTGGAAGCGGCAGTTATCGGCATCCCCCACGACTCATGGGGAGAAGCTGTACACGCGGTGGTCGTGTGCAAGCCGGGTATGAGCGTCACTGAAGACGAGCTAATCGCTCACGCTCGCACGCAAATCGCCGGATATAAAGTTCCTCGTAGCATCGAATTTACGACCGAACCCCTGCCCAAGAGCGGCGCTGGCAAGATACTCAAGCGAGACCTGCGCGAAAAATATTGGACGGGGAAGAGTAGGAACGTCAATTAGAAGGAAATCTCGTGTCCCAATCATCTTTCTGGTCAAACCCGTATCCCTGGTATCGCACCATGCGCGAAACCGACCCCGTTCACTTCGAGCGCGGTTCGTGGAGTGTCTTCCGTTACAATGATGTCCAGCGCGTTCTATCTGAATACGCCATATTCTCTTCACAGTACATGGGTTCGGAAACGCCCCTGGAAGCCAGTTTACTCAATACCGACCCGCCGCGACACCGGCAACTGCGCTCGCTGGTGTCGCAGGCCTTTACTCCTCGTCGCATCGCGCAGCTAGAAACGCGCATCAGTGAAATCGTCTCTGAATTGCTCGATAATGTAGCGGCACAAGGGCATATGGATGTGATCGCAGATCTGGCCTATCCCTTGCCTGTCATCGTGATTGCCGAATTATTAGGTATTCCAACCAGCGACCGCGAACGTTTCAAACACTGGTCTGATGAGGTGGTGGGAGCCGGGCAGTCCGGCGGTGGAAATGCGCAGGCCGAGATGAGCCAGTACTTTCTCAACATTATCGAACAACGCCGAAAGGAACCAGGAAACGACCTGATTAGCGGCCTGCTGGATGCGCAAATCGACGGCCAGCACCTGAGCATCCAGGAATTACTTGGTTTCTGCGTTCTCTTGCTCGTGGCAGGCAATGAGACCACAACCAACCTGCTCGGCAACGCCATCTGGTGCTTCGACGAACATCCTGAGACAATGGAGCAACTGAGAGCGGAACCTGATTTGATGCCGAACGCAGTTGAAGAGGTGTTGCGCTATACATCTCCGGTACGAGCCATGTTCCGCGTGACGCTCAGCGATGCGACCATCGGCGAGAAGACGATTCCGGCGGGTTCAGGCGTGATGGCCTGGATCGCCTCGGCCAACCGCGACGATGAGCAATTTCCCAACGCCGACACGTTCGATATTCGCCGTTCGCCTAATCGCCATCTCGCTTTCGGCTACGGCATCCATTTCTGCCTGGGCGCTCCACTAGCACGTCTTGAGGCAAAAGTTGCCCTCAATATGATGCTTGAACGCCTGCATGATATCCGGCGTGACCGGAATGCGCCAGTGGAATTGATGCCATCCTTTATTCTGAATGGCTATAGGAAGTTACCTATTGTGTTCAGGCCAGCATAGCGAATCACTGTATCATTCCTACCAAATCCTGGCGCAGTTGCTCAAGCATCCCTAACGTTTCGTCACGATAGCGCGAGGCAGGTACTTTATGACGCACGAAGGCCGCGAACCCGGAAATAGCCTTGCTCAAAGCCTGGATTTCCGATACAGTTAGATCGACGCGCACCTCAACGGCATCGGCGGGAATGCCCTGCATGCGAAAATAAAGCCGCTGCAATACGGCCATCTCCTCTTCACGCTTGCGAGAGGGCGGGACAGTGCGACGCAGTAACGCCATGTAGCTATGCACAATCGAGCGCAAGGCACGCAAATCACCCATCCCTATCGGCAAAGTCGGAAGCGGTTCCTGCATCATTGCTCCGCTCCCCTTTCTTCTGAAGTGTTGTTAAGGGAAGCTTTTTCATCTTCGCGCCAGTATTCGGTATTGAGCAGCGCCTGAGCCTCTTCGTCCTTGCCCTGTTCAACCAGCCGCAAAATGCGTTCCGCGCCCCGCGTCATACGTGCGCTGATTATTTCATGCCGCGCAACTACTGCCACGCCAAATAGACCCTGCCGGGCCGCCATCTCTTCCAACTCAATGCGCTTCATCAGCCGCGCAACCTCGCTCTTCCCTGCTAACTCATCCATGCGTTTGTCCTTTCCTTGAACAACAACTTGCCATTACCAACCTGCCTTTACCTGTCATCCTGAGCGCAGCGAAGGATCTCGCGCTGGACGGACGATTCGCATGTCGAGGCTGGAGATCCTTCGCTGCGCTCAGGATGACAGGCGAACCGGTCTTTTTTCATGGCAAGCTATTACTTTCCGCAACAACTAGCATACTTGAGCCAGAGGGACTTCTAAACCGCGTTTTGGGACGTTTTGGGACGTTTCGCGAGATAGTAGAAACGTCCTGTATTAAACGTTATACTAGAATTAACCTCATGTTAGACCTCAAGCTAAGGAAAGGACAGTATGGAAAACGAACGTTTGCGAAATGCGATGCTTGCTGCCCGTGTCGATGTCGAGGCTATCATAAGAGCAACAAATGTTGATCCTAAAACGGTGCAACGCTGGTTAAAAGGACGCATCCCGCATCCACGTCACCGTTGGAAAATAGCTGAATTACTCAAGGAACATGAAGATTTTCTCTGGCCGAAGCCTGATGAAGATATCACCAGTCACGCTCGAACCTCTGAAGTAGTGGCTGTATATGCTCATCGCTCTGACCTACCAGCAGTAGTATGGTGGAACCTTTTTGTGCAGGCACAAAAACAAATTGACCTACTTGGATATGCCATGCAGTTTCTATTGGAGCAGCACTCTCATTTAGAGATCTTACTGAAAGAGAAAGCCGCGAGCGGCTGCAAAATACGTATTGCTCTTGCTGATCCCACTTGTCAGGCTGTGCAATTGCGCGATGAGGAAGAACAATTAGGGGGAACATTACCGGCTCTTATCCAAACCACACTATTTCATCTCCGTGATCTTCACGGCTGTAGTGGCATAGAAATCGGCTATCATGCTACCTCGATGTATAATTCGATTTTCCGTTTTGATAATGAAATGCTAGTGACACCTCATCTTTATGGACAGCATGGAGCGAAAGCACCCCTACTTTATTTGCGTTGTCTTGAGCAAAACGGCATTTTCACAACCTTTGCTAAACATTTTGAAACAGTATGGGCTACTACCAGTCCAATCACATAAGCTCTCTTCTGCAAATAACCTGCGCCTGCCCATTCAACTACGCCAAATCATATACCCAAAGCTTTCTTTGGGTCTTTTCTACGGTATGAAAAAGTGGAGATATTGACTGATGAAGAGCTTGAACGACAATATCTGTCTGTCCATAACGACTCAAGACCTCATTGACACGTTCCTCTAAGGTCACAGCTTTACCTGTTGGCCCAACCGTTTGATCGCAATACGTAAGCGCATCCGCTATCGCTGAATATTCGCGAGGAAACTCACAAAGGGCGGTTTCAAGACCTCTGAGACGTGCTTCAAAAATTGCTTCCGAATGGTGCGCGACCAGAGAAGCGAGCCTATGATAGCCCAATGAGCGTAAATAATATGCTCCGTCTAAGGGGTGAAAATCTGTCTTTTTGAGTTCGGGTGCGTACCCAATATCATGTAAGTAGGCAGAAGCGACCAGCACAATGCCCTCTTCTTCTGGAAAAGCCCTACTCACCTTGCGCGCCTTCTCAGCGACGCCCTGGACATGCAGCCAGCGATTTCCCAATGGGGCCAGGTAGCGTTCAGCCAATGCAGCAGCCCGGTCAATCAGTTTGCCATCCAATTGCAAAAATTCCCTCCTTTGGCATATTATCTTACGCAATGCCATCAGTTACAATCAATATTACAAAGACTATCTTTATTTTCTTTGCAAGAGGGAGTCATAGGTATGCCAGGCACAAGCCAGGAATTTAAACAGCAATTACGCGAGGCATTCGATTCAATACAGGTTGGACAGACTTTTGGGTGGCGGCGCACATTTACTGAGGGAGATGTGGCGCTGTTTTGTGGCGTGACGGGCGATTATAACCCCTATCATATCGATGATACGTTTGTGCAGGGCAGCTTCTTTGGCCGACGCATCGTTCCGGGTTTGTTGACGAGCAGCATGATTACGCATATCGGGGGCATGATTGGCTGGCTGGCAACCGAGATGCATTTTGAGTACCCGTCTGCCGTTTATATTGGGGATACGATTACCTGTACGGTCACGATTATCGAGAAAGATATGGAGAAACGCATGTTGCGGGCGAAGGCTACATGCGTGAACCAGGATGGAGTTGAGGTGCTGCGGGCGCGGTTTAGCGGCTTTCCTGCTAATATCCGACTTTCACAGTGAAACATAACTCATCAAAAGCACAGCAAACATACTTCCGAACGTGATACAATAACATCTACAATGATGTGACGGCCCCTTTATTGCCACAACAGAACTGCACAGAAACAAGGAGCAGTGCATGCGCGAAGCAGTGATTATCGATGCCGTTCGCACGCCGGTTGGGCGGCGCAACGGTCGCTTGAAAGATTGGCACCCCGTAGATTTGATGGCCGAGGTTTTATCGACGCTGGTAAAACGCACCGGTCTTGACCCCGCTTTAGTTGAAGATGTAATTGTGGGCTGTGTCAGCCAGGTTGGCGAGCAGAGCCTGAATATTGGGCGCAACGCTGTGCTGGCGGCAGGCTTCCCCGAAAGCGTTCCCGGCACGACCGTTGACCGCCAGTGCGGGTCGAGCCAGCAGGCGATTCACTTCGCCGCCCAGGGCGTAATTAGCGGCGCTTATGATATCGCCATCGCGGGCGGCGTCGAGGTGATGACACGCGTGCCGATGGGTTCTTCGTATGCCAGTGGCCCCGGCGCGCCCTTTGGCCCCAAGATGCAAAAACGCTACGATAATGGGCTGGTTCATCAGGGCATCAGTGCGGAACTACTGGCGAAGAAATGGGAACTGGGCCGCGAAGACCTCGACGCTTTCAGCCTGGAAAGCCATCGGCGAGCGGCGCAGGCGACCGCCGAGGGACGCTTCAAGAGCCAGATACTACCTATCGAGGTGAAAAACGAGGATGGCACCACCAGCCTGTTCGAGGTTGACGAGGGTATCCGCACCGACACCAGCATGGAGAAGATGGCAAGCCTGAAGCCAGCCTTCAAGCCGGACGGACTGATTACGGCAGGCAACTCTTCGCAGATCAGCGATGGCGCAGCTGCCGTTCTCATTATGGAGCGTGAAACGGCTGAGAAGCTAGGGCTGAAACCACGCGCCCGCTTCGTTGCCTTCGCGCTGGCAGGTGACGATCCCATTTATATGCTGACTGCCCCCATTCCCGCAACCGCGAAGGTGCTGAAAAAGGCAGGGCTGACACTCGACCAGATGGATCGCATCGAGATCAACGAAGCCTTCGCCAGCGTGGTTCTGGCATGGCAGAAGGAGACCGGGGCGGACATGTCGAAGGTCAACGTGAACGGCGGCGCGGTCGCTATTGGTCATCCACTGGGTGCATCCGGTGCGCGATTGACGACATTCCTGGTAAACGAACTGGAGCGCAGTGGCGGACGCTATGGGCTTCAGACCATCTGTGAAGGCGGCGGTATGGCAAACGCCATGATTATCGAAAGGATATAGTTCATGCTCAACTTTGCCCCTACCGAGGAGCAAGAAGAGATACGCAACCTGGCGCGCAGCGTGGCTGTTGAACAGCTACGCCCCCAGGGGCGCGAAGCCGAACGCAACGGCGATATTTCCCCGTTCCTTCTGCAAACGCTGGCGCAGACGGGCCTGACCACGCCTTTCCCTGAGCAGTTCGGCGGTTCCGGCCCCATCGAGGCCATCACCTACGCCCTGATTGCCGAGGAACTGGGATTCGGCGATGGCGCGCTTGCTCTCAACGTCATCGGCTCTATGATGGGACCACTCGCGGTTCTCTTCGCCGGAAACGAACAGCAGCAAGAGCAGTACATTGCTCCCTTTGCCGATGAACACAACGGCTCTACACGGCGCGGCAGCTTTGCTTTTGCCGAGCATACCGGCGGCTATACGCTCTCTGACATTCTCACCACAGCGCGGCGTGAGGGAGACCGCTACATCCTCAACGGCTCCAAACGCGATGTCATACACGGCGCAGACTCTAGCCCGCGTGTTGTGTTAGCGCGCCTGGAAGGAACAAACGGCGCGGAAGGTCTCCTTGCCTTGATGCTTCCCCAGGATGCTTCAGGACTGGAGATACGCGCAGACAGCGAAAAGCTTGGCCTGAGTGCGGCTCCTAGCGCATCATATTACTTTCACAATACGCCCGTTCCCGCGAGTTGTCTGCTTGGCCAGGAAGGGAACAGCGGCGCGGTACGAGCAGCCACGCTCTATAACATCCTGCGCGCCGGAGTCGCCTGTGGCATGGCACGCGCCGCGCTCGAATACGCGATTGGTTACGCTAAAGAGCGCATCGCTTTCGGGCGGCCCATCGCCTCGTATCAGGGCATCGCCTTCATGATCTCAGAAATGGCGATGAAGCTTGACGCGGCGCGCTTGATGGTCTGGCGAGCCGCCACGGAATGGGATAGCGGCGTCGATACGCAAACGCTCGCGCGTGATGCGGAAGCGGCGCAGAGCCAGGCAGTGCGCATCGCCAAATCCGCCACTCTCGACGCGATACAGGTCTTAGGCGGCGCTGGTTTTATGCGAGACCATCCCGTTGAAATGTGGGCGCGTAACGCCGCCGCAATGGAGTAGCGAGTATGATAGATTTTACGCTCAGCAAGACACAGCAAGCGGTGCGTGACTACGCCCACCAGGTAGCGGTGGAAGAGATGCGCCCCATCTCGCTCGAATGCGACCGCACCGAGAAAATCCCTGAGTCGTTTTTCTGGAATATGCAGAAGCGTTTCTGGGGCGGTGCCGCCGCGCAGGCGCGCATGCAGGGGCAGGAAGAGGAAGAAAAGCAGGATAACGTTCTCTCCATGCTCTCCCAGGAAGAGATGGCCTGGGGCGATGCCGCGCTCTCAACCGCCATTCCTGGTCCCGGGCTGGCCGCGCCGCCGATTCTTTCGCAGGGCACGCCGGAGCAGCAGGCACGCTTCCTCGGCCCCTACATGGATGGACAACTGCACTGGGGCGCGCTGGCTCTGACCGAACCCGGCATCGGCTCCGATGTAGCAGGCATGTCCACCACTGCCGTACTCGATGGCGACGAATGGGTGATTAACGGGCATAAGCACTACATCACCAATGGAGCAAGGGCCGATCTGATCGTCACCTTTGCCACCATTGATAAGAGCCTGGGGCGCGAGGGTATTCGCCCATTCGTCGTGCCGAAGGGAACGCCAGGGCTGATCGTGGGACGTATCGAGGAAAAGATGGGCCTGCGCGCTTCGCAAACGGCGGAACTGATCTTCGAGAACTGCCGCATTCCGAAGGATAACCTGCTCGCCGGACGCGAGAGAAGCAAGAAAGCAGGCTTCAAGGCCGCGATGGGTACGCTCGACGCCACCCGCCCGATGGTCGGCGCGCTGGCAGTGGGCATCACCCGCGCTGCGCACGAAACCACCTGCGAATGGGTACACAAGGAACTGCCCAAAGGCTATCCCGCGCATAAACGCCGCGAGATCGAGGACGAGCTAGAGGAACTGCGCCAGGAGCTTGAAATGGCCCGCTTCCTGGTCTGGCGTGCCGCCTGGATGGCCGACCGGCGCATTCCCAACTCTAAAGAGGCCTCGATGTGCAAAGCCTACGCGGGCAACCTGCTCATGAAAACCACAGCAGCCGCCATACGGATCACTGCTCCCGGTGAGCGCACTGAACGCCGCCTGTTCCTTGAGAAGTGGTTCCGCGACGCAAAGGTCTTCGACATCTTCGAGGGTACAGCACAGATTCAGCGCCTGGTCATTGCCCGTCGCCTGTTCCCTGAAATCGACATTCCTTAACAACAAGCAATGAAAAAGCTGCTGGTGCGGAAATGGCCATTTCCGCACCAGCAGCTTTTTCATTGCTTGTTGTTATGATCCTCGTCGAGTTCTTCTTCCTCCAGCCAGTCTTCATCTTCTTCATACTGCTGGCTGAGCAGGGCAACGTTGCGATTCTCGCGGCGACCTGGGCGGCGCATTTCTTTCAGTTCGCGTTTCAGGCGGTCTCGCCGGGCATCAGCACGCTTGTCACGGAGCTTTCCTCTCACGCTTTCACCTCCTCTCTGCCAAAAGTAGCGTTATTCTGATTCCGGGCAGACTGATGAATCGGGTTACGCAAATGAGTGCCTTCCTTCTCTATAAAGAGTTATGAACGCAGCATACGCCGGGTTCTGAAAAACATGTACTGGAAAAAAGACGTCTATCATATGGCTTTCTCTATGAGCGAAGGTATCCTGAGAGCAGAGCGAGGCATTCAGCACAATATGAGGAGAAAAAGAGATCAAAGCTAACGTTGAGTTGTTGCCGTAGTGCGCGCAAGGGAGTGGCGCACAAAAACAAGCTACTCAAGCAATACTTGACGGGCGAGTTCTTCGATACTGGGCTGATTGCGTTGTACAGAGTAGTACCTTGCGCATTGAACTCACCCCCTTTACAAAAGTGTCTAATCATACGTTCAGCATTGAACCAGATAACGATATACCTACCTGGAAGTGTACAGGCAGAGTTTATAAAAGTCAAGGGCTTTGAGGGTCAATTTGCAGAAGCAGCCGTGAATAAAAAATGGGTAGTCTTGCCCATTTCTTTCTACTCCACTTTTTGTACACTCGAGTTGAGGGCAGATGGACGTAACCTTGCTACGTATCACTTTATAGGGTATCAGCAGATATGCAAGGTTCGTGTGAGTAAGACTACATCTACCGCAACTTCCGGATATCCATTACGATTGTAGAAGAGGAAAATCATGCAGACAATATGGCGTACTCGTGCCACCCACAAACTGGTTCGTTCTTTCTGGTTAAGTTTTACGATGCTGGCTGTACTTGCGCTTCTGGCAGCCTGTGGTGGTAGCACCACGGCGGCAGGTGGTACTACACCTACAACCGCACCCACGACAGCAGCAACCAGCGCTCCAACAACAGCGCCAACTACCGCTCCGACTACTGCTCCAACCACCAGTGGTAATGGCTCGTCTGTCACTATCACCACCGATAGCAGCGGTTCATTCGCTTTCAGCCCGGCCACACTGACTGTCAAAGCTGGCACAACCGTCGTCTGGACAAACATGACTTCGGCTCCTCATACTGTCACCAGCGATGACGGAAAAACTTTTGATTCGGGTTCAAGCAATCCCGTTTCGCCACAAGGTGGTACTTTCAAATTTACCTTCACCAAACCTGGAACCTACACCTATCATTGCCAGTTCCATCCATATATGAAGGCCACCATTATCGTGCAGTAGCCCATAGAGTTGTAGCGGTTCTCAAGAACCCTGGAAGCCACTGAAAAAAAGCTCCCGGAAGCCACCCGCAAGGGACTGGCTCTACAATATACATCCGCTTGTAGAGCCAGTCCCTTGCGGGTGGCTTCCGGGGTTCTGTCCCTCACTGTGTTTCAATTTCCCTCGAACCGATTGCAAAAATATGTCGCCCACCCCAAAAAGGCGTACCGCTTGCCTCTTACGGTAGCTTCATGTTAGATTTAACATGCAACACTTTATATGCCGAAAGGGACAGGAATGGTCTTATCATTACCAAAAACAACGACGCTTTACTGGGACAGCGTTCCTTCGCCAGGAGGGGAATGTATCGTGATGGCGACAGAGCAGGGAGTATGCTGGCTCGGCACTCCAGGGACGCCCATAGACGATGGATTTCTCTGGCTACGGCGCAGAATGCACTTTGACCGCGCTCGACAAGAGAAAAGCGTTGCGCCTCTACAGGTCGCCGTAGATGAATTGGAGCGGTATTTCGCGGGCGAGCGGGTAAACTTTAGCTGCGCGCTCGATATGTATGGCACCCCTTTTCAATTGAGCGTCTGGCAGGAACTGTGCAAGATTCCCTATGGAGAAATACGCACCTACTCCGATATTGCTAGAGCGATTGGTCGGCCTGAAGCTGTGCGCGCAGTGGGAGCGGCTAATGGAGCAAATCCTATCGCTATGATTGTTCCATGCCATCGCGTGGTTGCCAGCAACGGAGCGCTGACTGGTTACGGCGGCGGGTTGCCTACAAAAGCCTGGCTGCTTCAGTTAGAGGGGATACAGGTAGCGGCAGAAAAACAGAACCTGGCAACCGCGCGAGTCGCCAGGCTTCCATAAAACGCCTAATGACGATAGTTATCCGCCTGGGTCATAAAGATTTTAACTAGCCCGCGCACGATAACCGCAATCACGATCAGTTCGATCACTACCATCGTGATCCAGACCCAGGTAATCGGGTCGCCCTGCTTGTTGGCTGCCGCGTCGGCTGAAAGCGAATTAAGGAAAAGAGGAGTCAAGATAATCATCGGGAAGGCAAGCAGCACAAGACAACAAATGACGACAAAGGCGGGCAAAATGATCCGCCACAGGCCGGAGTCGCGTAAATTCTCCGTTTTCGCGGTTCCATAGGCCTGCCGGTGTTCAATCACCGGCGCATCCACGGCGCTATTCTGGGTTGACTTTGTATTGTCCATCGTTTCCATGATTCATCTCCTGAGGTTCGTGTGCTGGCTGTGCAGTCCATTTTTGTACCGGCACACGAGATGTTCTTTACTCAGTATATCACAGAAAGCGGGCTGGCGGCGGGAGCAGGTTATTCTCATGCTTGCATTCCAACCCACTTTCCGCTATGCTCTTCTGGTAATTTTTCTAATACCGATGGAAGCCGGAAATGCCAGCAGACATACAACCAGAACGCAGCACTGGAGCAGAACAGTCCATCATACAATGGAGTTGGCGACTGGGCATTGCCCCACGTAATGCTATCGCTATCGGTGGTGTGTTGATCTTTCTAGCATTGGCCTTTATCAGTAGTGGCATGCTTGCTTTCATAGAGGGCATGCTGGATAGCAATACTCCACCTGTCCGAGTCCCGGGACAGGTGACAGGATATACCACAAACATCCTGGACAATCTACCACATATGGTTATCCGGCTGCACTCAATGGGCTTTCCAGCACAGGTGACGCCTGCTATTTCACCTGCGTTGCGGAATAGCGTGCAGCCAGGAGAGCGGGTTATACTTGATTTTTCGCCTCGTCTGCATACACTGTACGCACTGGAAAGCAAAGGGCAACGCTACAATCTGCCGGGAAGCAGTCCCGTCGGAAATCCTTTGGGAGCGATTGCGCTGATCGTACTCGGGCTACTGCTGTTCCCCTATCCATTTTTCCTTGCACGCTGGAGCTGGCGAGATATACGCGAGGGAAGCCAGAGCATAGATGGTACGATTATCGCGTTAAAAACATCAGCGCATCTCAGGAAAAGGACGCCCGGCCTCACCTCACGGTTGATGCGCGCCTGGTATATGGTCGATGTGCAGCCCAGTAGAGGGGGAGCAGAGATGCAGTTTCGCGTCAATGAAACACGCTACGCGGCGCTGTTCGTAGGGGAAAAGGTTCGGTTAGAATACTCTTCACACCTTCGCTATGTTTACAGCATCAAACAACTTGAAGAGGTTGACGAGGCATGACGAGACGCACTCCGGCGCGCACAGCAATACAGCACGCCCTTGATCTGCTTTTTCCCCCTCGCTGCGCCGCTTGCCAGAAGGCGGGCCATATTCTCTGCCCAACCTGCTTTTCAGGCATTCCGCCACTCGAGTCGCCGCTTTGCCAGCATTGCGGGAAACAGGTCGGACCAGGGAGCATCTGCCTGGATTGCAGCCTTTGCCCGGTGAGATTGAGCGGTCTGCGCAGTGTCAGTCCTTATCAGGGAACATTGCGAACCTGCATTCACGCGCTAAAATATGAAGGCAATACAAGGTTGGCTGAACCGCTTGGATTGCTGCTGGCACAGGCATTTTTGGACTATAGAATGCAGGCGGATTATATGCTCTCCGTACCCTTGCACTCGGAACGGCAAAAGGAGCGTGGCTATAATCACGCGGCGCTCCTTGCCCAGGTCTGTTCAAAAAGGACGGGTATCCCGTTGGACGAAACGCTGCTGGTGCGCCACCGTTCAACGCAGAGCCAGGTCGGTCTGGCAGTGCAGCAACGGCGACAAAATGTCGATGGGGCCTTTATGTGCCGCTCGCGAGGTGCAACAAAAGCGGTTGCTGGTCGTACAATAGTTATCATTGATGATGTTTGCACAACGGGAGCAACACTAGAAGCATGTGCCGCGCCACTCTTCGCTATGGGAGCGCGAGAGGTCTGGGGGCTGGTGCTGGCACGTCCTTAAAAGCACCTATTCCTCTATAAATGAGAGGCGTAGATATGCTATAATACCCCCGATATGTAAAATACCGGACAGCAGAGTGTGGAAATTTGAGAGGTTATGCGAGGTGCATGGCATAATCATGCTGCTTGTCTGATAGTAGAGAGGATTCCTCATGGCAAGTAGTGGGAAATGGCTGAGAAACAGCTTTATCTGGCTTCTCCTGGCGCTGGCCATTGTCCTGATCATTGTCTTTTTTTTCCGCCCGTCCTCAGATACCAGATCGGTCAATGTTTCAACTATTCTGAGTGATATCAAAACGGATATTGCGAAAAACCAGACAGATACCCTTTCGATTGGAAACGGCACACTGACGCTCACGCGAGGACAGGATCAGACCAAAGAGGTCGCGACCATCAATGATTCATTTGATGTGACAAAAGTGCTAAGCGACGCCCATATTGACTATAGCAATACCCGATATCTCGTCCTGCAATATGAGCCGCCTGGCGCGCTGGGAGCGTGGCTCAACATTCTGGGCGGCCTGATTCCATTCCTGTTGATCGGCGGCCTCTTGATCTTTATGATGCGCCAGGCCCAGGGCAGCAACAACCAGGCGCTTTCATTCGGCAAAAGTCGGGCGCGCATGTTCTCCGGCAACAAGCCCACCGTGACCTTCGCCGACGTGGCAGGCGTAGAGGAAGCCAAGCAGGAACTACAGGAAATCGTCGAGTTTTTGAAATTCCCCGATAAATTCGCGGCGTTAGGTGCGCGCATACCCAAAGGCCTGTTGCTCGTCGGTCCGCCGGGAACCGGCAAAACACTGATTTCACGCGCAGTTGCAGGCGAGGCGGGCGTGCCGTTCTTCAGCATCAGCGGTTCAGAATTCGTGGAAATGTTTGTAGGCGTTGGCGCGAGCCGCGTGCGCGACCTGTTCGATCAGGCCAAACGCAACAGCCCCTGTATCGTCTTTGTGGATGAGATCGATGCCGTCGGTCGCCAGCGCGGCGCGGGCCTCGGCGGTTCGCATGACGAGCGCGAACAGACGCTGAACCAGATTCTCGTCGAAATGGACGGCTTCGATACGAACACCAACGTCATTGTCATTGCTGCAACCAACCGCCCAGATGTGCTTGATCCAGCTCTGCTGCGCCCTGGTCGCTTCGACCGGCAGGTGGTGCTTGATCGCCCGGATATTCGCGGGCGCGTCTCCATCTTGCAGGTGCATGCGCGTGGCAAGCCGCTTGAGCAAAACATTTCGTTGGAAACACTCGCCAGGCAGACGCCCGGCTTCTCCGGCGCTGACCTCGCCAATCTGCTCAATGAAGCCGCCATTTTAGCAGCGCGCCGCAACAAACGCAAGATCGGCATGAGCGAGTTGGAAGAGGCTATTGACCGCGTGGTTGCCGGACCAGCGCGCAAGAGCCGCATCATCAGCGAACGCGAAAAGGCGATCACCGCCTATCACGAGGTTGGACACGCGCTGGTAGCGCGCATGCTGCCTAACACCGACCCGGTACACAAAGTCTCGATTGTGGCGCGCGGACAGGCAGGCGGCTTCACCATGCTGCTGCCAACCGAGGATCGCTACCTGTGGAGCAAGCCGCAGTTTGAAGATATGCTGGCCTATGCTCTCGGCGGACACGTGGCCGAACTGATCATCTTTGGCGAAGTAACGACGGGCGCATCGAACGATATCGAGCGCGTCACCAAGATCGCGCGTTCGATGGTGACAGAATACGGCATGAGCAGCCGCATCGGCCCGATGGCGCTTGGACACAAAGACGAACTGGTCTTCCTGGGCCGCGACTTCGGCGAACAACGCAACTACAGCGAGCAAACAGCCCGTGAAATCGACGAGGAGATCCGTCGCATCATTCAGGAAGCCTTTGACAAAGCCTATAACGTGCTGCTGCAAAACAAGGCGCGGCTGATTATGATTAGCGAACGCTTAATCAAAGAGGAGACGCTGGAAGGTCCCCTGTTCGAGTCGCTCTTTAACGAGCCAATCGACAGCGAACAATACGATACGCCCTCTATCCTGGCAGGGATGCCGCACCTGAAGCCCTCGCCAAATGGCGATCAACCGTTGCTGCCCGAACCTGGAATGTCCTATCCACTGCCGCCGCAATTGCAGCCGCCGTACAATATCAATGACAAGAACGGTCAATAGCGGCAGCATGGTCAACAATTTTCGAGGGGGTAAATGCAATGCCAAACCCTGCAAATATACCTTCGTTGTTTGACGTAAACGACGCCTTTCGAGGACCATACGCGGCGCGCATCCAGGCTTTTACCGAAGCCGGACGCAGCGCCTTGTATACCCCTGCAGCGAACGATACCGAGCGAATCGCGCTGGTACTGGTGGACTATCAACACGATTTCGTTGATCCCACAGGTACACTGAGCGTCCCCGGTGCCCGCGAAGACGTGGCGCGGCTGCTGCACTGGTTTTATACCAACGCGCACAAAATCACGACCGTGTACGCCTCCCTCGACACGCACCTGCCCTACCAGATTTTCTATAGTTCATGGTGGGCGCGTCCCGATACCGGAGCGCACCCGGAGCCATTTACTGCCATCACAGTCGAGGATATAGAAAAGAAAAATTGGGCACCCTTGCTCGAACCGGAGTGGTCGGTGCAGTATGTCCACCAGTTGCAGCAGAAGGCGAAAAAAGACCTCATGATCTGGCCTTACCACACGATGGAGGGCACGCTCGGTCACATGCTGGTTGCCCCGCTTAGCGAGGCCCTGGCATGGTACAGCGCCGCTCGCAACACGCAGCCCATCTACATCGAAAAAGGGCGCACGCTGCGCACCGAGTTCTACGGTATCTTTGGCGCTGAGGTTCCCGATCCCAAAGCGCCGGAAAGCGCGCTGAATGTGACCTTGATGGAAGCCGTCATGCAGCACGACCGGGTGTATATCGCGGGCGAGGCCAAATCGCACTGCGTCCTGGAGACCGAACGCCAACTGGTCGAGTACTGCGGCCAACACCCCGAAATGCTCAGCAAACTCTACCTGCTGCGCGATTGCACCAGCTCGGTAGAACACCCGGCCATCGATTTCGACGCCCTGGCCGAGCAAGAACTGGCGACAATGGTCAAAAGCGGGGTACATCTCGTTACCAGCGAGGAAATCATTTAGGTAGGAAGTAGAACAGTTAGAGATGGAGCAACGTAACACCTCGCGCATTGCGACTATCGCCTATATCGCCGCCGCAGTCTTCTTTGTGCGCCTGCTCACCTTCATCTTTCCTGGATTAAGCAATAGCAGCGCCGCCAATGCCTCAGCGGGAACTGCATTGGTAGCAGAGTTAATCTGTATCCTCGGCCTGATTCCACACCTGTTGCTCTTTCCGGTGGTCGATGCCCTGCCTGCGCCGCGCTGGGCGAAAGCCGCCGGATACGGCTGGCTGGTCATCGATATGGCGACCGACATCATGCAGTTGAATGGGGTCAATAGCACCATCTATCTTTCCCTCAAGTATGGAGGCCATATCTCCTGCGCAATCTGGTTTGCTGCCGCATCCTGGCAAGCATTCGGAGCGCGGCGAGTCATCGGCCTGATTACAGCGATTGATCTCTTCGCGTTCTCCCTGCTGAACCCGCTCAGCCGCCTGATGTTCCTGCTATTAATTCCTTTGATTATCTTGCAACCACTCTGGATTGCCTTAAGTGGACGAGCTTTAGCCAGACAAGAACAGGCAGAGACGCGGGAACAAGCTGTCCCAGGCACTCCCGTACAACAGAGCAGATAATCCATTGAGAGCAAGATGGAAGGAGAAATATTATGACTCTTTTCATCTCGCTTGTGCTACTGGTTGTTGGGGCAGTCCTATTACTCAAGGGTGCCGACTGGTTCATGGATGGCATTGGTGATGTCGCCAAAGCCTTCGGAATCAGCATGGTTGTGCTTGGCGTTCTGCTGGCCGGACTCGAACCCGAAGAAATGATTACGGCAGCCATCGCTTCCGGGCAGGGAAGATCAGGGTTAGCGCTCGGCAATGTGGTCGGCACAAACGTCACGATGGTGACAGCCGCGCTCGGCCTTTCCGCGCTCCTCGCCCCCATCATTTTTGGTCGCTCGCTTCGCCGTCAGGCTATTAGCGCAACGCTCGTTTCACTTCTGCCTATCGTGCTGCTCTTTACAGGCCTCATATCTCGCCTCGAAGGCATCCTCTTGCTTATTATATTCATCGCTTACACCCTCTTCCTGTTGCGAACAGACCGTAATGCCCTTGAACGCCGGGAGCAACTGGAAGCGCTGGAGGATGATGACGATGACGACGATGATGAATCGCGCTTTCAATCGCAAGGCAAACCCGCTAAATGGCGTCCATTAGCTATGACCCTTATCGGCCTCATTGCCCTTGTACTGGGAGGCTATGCGCTTGTTCAAGGGGCGGAGGAACTGACTCAGACAATTGGCATAGGAGACCAGGCCATAGGAGCAACACTGGTCTCGCTGGCAACCGGCTCAGAGATGATCGTAATTGGCATTGCTGCCGCTCGCAAAAAACGGTCGGAAGTGCTGGTAGGTGGCATTCTCGGCTCATTTGCCTACAACCTGCTCGTCACGCTTGGGCTGGCGGCAGCTATTCATCCCATACCTGTAAACCTGCAACAAATTGGTATTGCCCTCGGCAGTATGATTGCTGCGCATCTTTTACTGCTCGGCATGATCTGGCGTGGAAGAATGGGACGCCTGGCGGGAGGTCTCTTTCTGCTGTTCTATGTCGCCTATTTGATCATGATATTGGTGTAGATACGGAAAGGAGCAACCAATGACCACTGAGAAGATCCAGTTTACCAAAGAAAAAGAAACCATGCTCATGACCTTGAGCGGTCGAGCAATCCAGAGCCAATGGAAGAATCCCATCTTGCGTGATCCCTGGGCTGAAGAAGCGATGCAGCACATCGATTACGACATCAGCAAGCAATACAGGGGAGTAGGCTCGTGGAACATGTGGAACAAAATCGGATGTACCATCATCGCTACGCGCGCCGCAACCTTTGATCTGCTCACGACCCGCTATCTGGCCAATCACCAGGATGCGACTGTACTGCACCTGGGCTGTGGCATGGACAGCCGTGTGTTCCGAGTTGATCCCCCTGCCAGCGTCCAGTGGTTCGACGTGGATTACCCCGATGTGATTGACCTGCGTCGCCAACTGCTCCCCGAACGGAATGGCTCCTATCACCTGATCGGCGCATCGCTGGACGATCTGCGCTGGTTGGATGAGGTTCCACGCGACCAGCCCGGGCTACTTATCGCTGAGGGGGTGCTGCACTACTTGAGCGAAACGGAAGTGAAAGCGCTCCTCAACGCGGTGGTTGCTCACTTCCCCAGCGGTCAGATGATTTTCGATATCTGCAATCCGTTCATTGTGAAAAGAGCAGGCTCGAACGTCGGGGGCACAGGTGCTACCTACAAATGGGGCCTTGATGATCCCAATGACATCAGACAGCTTGAGCCACAGCTTGAACTGATCAAGGAATTCAGACCCAGCGAACTGGTCGCGTTTTCCCGCTTCCCGCTCTGGGTACGCGCGCTCTTCCGCGTCCAGGAGCTCAACCCCACGCTGCGCAGGATGGAACGTATACTAGTGTACCGATTTGAGAACGCAAGCCAGATGAAATCATAGCTGCAACAATTTTTAAGGCTCACTTAAATAACAGAAAACGCAGCCAAATGATAAATATTTTTGACCCTCTTGACAAACGCAACTAATTAGATTAACATCTATATAGATGTTAATCTAATTAGTTGGAGATCTAATAACATGAGCCAGGCGGAATTTCAGGCATTGCTGCAATTTTTTAAAACATTGGCGGATGAGACGCGGCTCAAGCTGCTGGGTATCCTGGCGAACGGAGAACAGAGCGTCGAGGAACTGGCAACGCAGCTTCAACTAAAAGCGCCGACGGTCTCACATCACCTTGCGCGGCTGAAAGAATTGAAGCTGGTAGACATGCGCGCTGAGGGCAATACACATATCTACTGGCTCAACGCTGAGGCATTGCATGACATCAGCAAAGGTCTGCTTTCATCAGAAAAAATGGCCTCACTGGTCGATATCGAGGGTGAGGCGTGGGAGCGCAAGGTTCTCAAGGACTTCTTCGAGGGTACGCGCTTGAAGGAAATTCCGGCCAGCCGCAAAAAACGTTCGGTGGTTATGAGGTGGCTGGCAAACCAGTTCGAGCCGGGGAGAACCTACAAAGAGTCCGAGGTAAACGCACTGCTCGAACGCTATCACGAAGACACGGCCTACCTGCGCCGCGAACTGATCGCCGAAAAGCTGCTCAAACGCGAACGAGGAGTGTACTGGCGTCCCTAAGGAGTTACTTTGGCTGTCATGCTGAGCGCAGCGAAGCATCCGTGTGTGGCCGACTAAGATGCTTCGCTGCGCTCAGCATGACAATGGGGCGGCTCAATGAAGTTTGGCTAAGTACTAAGAGATAGAGAGGAAAACATATGGCGGCTTCAGTAAGCAAGCGGGTGCCCTTGCTCATCAATCGCAACTTTGCCCTACTGTGGATAGGGCAAAGCCCCTCGCAAATAGGAGATTTCTTCTTCGAGACAACGCTTGTCCTGTGGATCGCGACACAACTGGCAAAAGGACAAAGCTGGAACGCGCTGGCATCATTGTATCGGTGGGGCCGCTTCAATTGCGACATACAGCGCGTGAATTTACCGGGCGCGTCCAGGCGGTAATGATGCCCTCTATTCTTGCCAGCCAGCTTGTGGCTGTGATTCTGGCAGGTTTTCTAGCCAGCAAAGTACTCTACGGATTGCATAGCACTTTCCTGGATCTGCGCTTCGGCCCACTAGATACAATCTTCACAGGTGTAGGGGTTATAGCAGTAGTGGCAAACCTCTACGTCCTGTACAAAAGTATTACTGCCTCAGCAGCTTTTGAAGCGCATGTAGAGAGTAACGCCACGCAAGAGCCAGCAGCAGAACAGCCAGAAGCGCCAGGCCTGGAAGCGCCAGCGCAAACGGAAGCTTCCAGATCATGAAAAAGAGCAGAGCCAGTAGCCCTATACTCAGTGAGAGGAGTTGCAGGCGGCGCGGCGTTAACGGCATCTCCTCTTGCATCAAAGCCTGCATCATACCTTCCGTAACCATATTCAGGTCTTCATCCGAGATACTGGCAAGCACAATAAAGGCCGTGAATCCGGTGAGGGCAAGGACAATAAGCACCAGAGCAAGCAGTATTTGAACAAACGTCAAGCCTGTTTCCAGGCTGAAAAACAAGCCACTAAACGCGCCGATTGCAATAGCGGGTAACAAAAAGACGAAAATCCGAGCGCACAGATAAGCACGCATATCGAAAGGCGCAAGCAAGTATAAAGAGAGGCGCGCACCTTCGCTACTAATGGCATAGAGCGCGTACTCAATGACAGTAAGAATTGCCAGCACAGAGGCATAAACGACGACCAGGACGAGGTTGGAAGCCAGCACCATTACAAGCAATTTCTCAATCAAAGGAAACAGGACAAACAGAACAAGCAAGATCAGCAAACGCGCCCAGGTGAAAACGTTGCGACTCTGGTTGAGCAGGCCCTTCACCAGTAATGCACCTGTAAGATTACGATAGCGATAGAGCCATGTGGTGAGTGCGCGCATACCCGGCAAATTCAAAGCTACCCGGCGTCCGCTATATCCCTGCATAGAAAGCAAAGCCTGCTCATACAAAGCTCCGACCAACCTTGCACCCGGGCCGAGCAGGAGCAGCAAACTTAAAATAGCTATCAAGCAGATCACTAAAGGAGCAGACGCTGTGGCTATATGAAAATACATCTTCATGCTTGAGAGAAGAATAAAAGAGGTGTCGAGGGCAATCGCCAGGACAACAAACATAACCAGCGAGATTTTCGGATGCGGCAGAACGTAACGAATGACTAGCAAAGTAGCAAGCATTGCAAGCCCCACAACAAGCATAGCCCCGAGCGTCAACAATAAAAGCCAGGGAAGCGCCAACCAGCCTATAGTGAGTGCCAGAGGAATACCGAGCGAAATGTAGGCCAACAGCAGCCAGTTACCAACGCCTTCATAGAGAATCAAGCCATACAGGGCGCGAAAACGTGAAGCAAGAGCCAGGGGTAAGGTAAAAAGCAAAAGCGCCTGCTCGCCATTGAAACCCTCTTGTATGACTGCCAGAACCGCCAAAAAACAGATGCCAGCGAGCATACCTGCTAGCAACACCCAGAGGTGACTTTCTAATACTGGCGTTCCGGCGGCATTCCAGCGTGCCAGATTATCCAGGAGAAAATTGAACGACCAGTATCCCAGGGTGAGATCGAAGATCAGGCGCACCAGCCAGATTACTTTCGTCCGTGTATCACGCTTGAAGGCTCCCCTGGCTGCTGTAAGATGCATGTGCCATATGATAAGTGGGGTATTCATACTACTGTCTCCTCGGCAGTAAGGGAAAGGAACACGGCTTCTAAATCAGGAGCCTCTGCAAGTTGGCGCAGTTCGGATGCGCTTCCCTCAGCCAGTAAACGACCTTGCGCTATGATGCCTACACGATGGCAGATAGCTTCGGCAGTGGCAAGGTCGTGTGTAGAGAGAAAAATGGTGGTGCCTTGCGAAGCCAGTTCGCCGAACAGGTCTTTCAGACGACGGGCGCTGAGTGGGTCAAGACCGTTGAGTGGTTCATCCAGAATCAGTACTGCCGGGCGATGTAGCAACGCTCCCGCCAGCGAGAGTTTGCGCTTCATGCCAAATGAATATGTACCGCAGAGACTATTCGCCCGTTCGCGCAATTCCAGCATGTTTAACAATTCTTCTATGCGCTTTTCCGCTTCCTCACGAGGAATGCCACGCAGTTGCGCCAGGAAGGAGAGAAATTCATGCCCGGTCAACCGATCGTAAAGCAGCGAACGATCAGCCACGAAGCCAAGCGAGGCTTTTGCCTGCAACGGCTGGCTCCATACATCAAAGCCATTTATCCAGGCCCACCCACCAGTGGGTTGAAGCAGGCCAACCAGCATCTTCATCGTGGTGGTCTTTCCTGCGCCATTTGTGCCCAGAAAGCCGTAGATTTCACCTTGCTGGATGGCTAGATTAAGGTCGTCAACCGCAAGGATATCGTGATAATGACGAGTTAGATGTTCGGTGCGAAGGGCTATAGATTCATCTTGCTGTGACACAAGGGAACCAGGGCGACCAGAACCACCAGGGCGATTCGCAACACCAGGGCGACCAGAACCACCAGGGCGATTCGCAACACCAGGGCGACCAGAACCACCAGGGCGATTCACAACACCAGGGCGACCAGAACCACCAGGGCGATTCGCAACACCAGGGCGACCGCGAGGGTCGCCCCTACCATACCTATTGATGGTAGGGGCGACCCTCGCGGTCGCCCTGGTGTTGCGAATCGCCCTGGTGGTTCTGGTCTGGTCTTCCCTGATCTCTTCAAGCGCAATTATCAATGCATCACGGTCATCGACATTGAAGAGGATGGAATCAGCCTGTACCCTGGACAATCCGACACGAAATGGATAGGGCTGGTCGAGATGCAATAGCACCTGTCCATGCTCCGACATGGCGGCAATAATGCGCTGTTTGTCCTTTTCATAACGAGGAGCAGCGATTACTGCTCGCTCGCGTACAGGCTTTATAGAAACGATGGCGGAACGTGGAATATATGCTCGAAAGCCCATCCCGAAATACAGACGAAGCGTGGTTGCATTCAAACGATGTTTTGTCCACAAAGGGGAAAGCAAATTCAGCGCTATGAATAGTTCAAGAGCTAGCAATAGACCTATAAGCACAAGTTTCAAAATGAATACATGTAAGAATATGGCTATAAGAATTACAATGAGAATGCTTTCACCCGCCATGATGAACAATAGGGCGAAAAGTGTGCTGAGAGCAGAGGCTCTCTGAGCAGTATATGAAAAGATGCGTTCCTGCATGGTCTTATTCTCCTGTACTGGCAGGCGAGTTTTCAGTAGGTTGCTGAGTTGAGGATGAAGCGAGTTTTTGTGAAAGTATTTCAAAGAATCGGCGTTGCGCGGGAGAGACGAGTTCAGCGGAGACACCTACAAGCACTTGAGCAACGGCTGAGTCGCTTGAAAAGGAAGAGGGCAATGATGAGTGCAGCAGACCAAGTTCCTGGCAACGTGCGTAGTCCTCGGCAAGCTGCTCTACTTCAGGAGAGTCATCAGGCGCATTAGCAAGCGCGGCGAAACGCTCTTCCAGCGTGAATAATTGCTGAAACTGCTCCGGCTGGACTGCTATATGCTGTATGGTCTGCCGGATAGCATCCCGGTAGCCCTCGGGCCAGTGAAACGCGCCAAGCAAGGCATCGATCTTCTCGCCCCACTGCCAAAACTCCTCGCTCATGTTACTCAAGTATTTTCCCAGACGCTCCCGCACAAGGTCAAGGTAGAGAGGTGTTGGTGGTTCGTCAGGCAGGCTCATCGGGTCGAGCGCTTCGAGTTCCAGCAGCTTTTGCAAACGCGCCCGCCGCTCCTCAAGCTCCAGTATCTGAGCGCTTAATTCCTCGACCAGTGTTTGCAACGCATGACGTAACACACGTTCATGTTCTTGATGCGGCTCGCCCAGTATTTCTTTGATGCTCTCAAGCGAGAGTCCAAGCGCTCGCAGCCTGCGGATACGTTGGAGGCGTAAAAGATCTCGCGCCGAATACAGGCGATAACCCGCCTCAGTGCGCTGCGGTTCGGCCAGCAAACCTATCTCGTGGTAGTAGCGTATCGTTTTTGGCGAAACGCCGATGAGTTTTGCAACCTCGCCGATGTGTAGTTGTTCGCGCATCGATTATTCTCCTTTCCCCTCTTCCTAAGTTGAGTATAAAACCTTCCAGTAGGGGAAAGGTCAAGGGCGCGAAACTACATCTTTTTCGCCTTCACCAGCAGCAAAGCCGCAACCTCAATAAAACCAGGAGACCTTTCTGCGATAGCGCCCGTAGCAGACGGCTCTACAAGTCGTTCTATGCAAAGTCCCGCCTCAATTAAGCTGTTGAGATAGGTGCTGAGAGTACGATGATGCGCGCCCACCTTTCCACGCACGCCATGAGCATTATCGGAACGCCAATAAATCTCTTCGAAGTAATGACTCACAAAACGGCCCACTGCACCATTTTCTTCTTGTGTCCAGTGGGAATCGGGAGGCAAAAAGCAGGGATGCGTAATTGAGAAAACAAAATGCCCGCTCTGGCGTAACACACGTTGCACAGCTTGAAACGTCGCTGTTATATCGGGTATGTCCATCAATGCCACATTGCAGACAACGAGATCAAAGGCTGTATCCCCCACACTGGAAAGCGATTGAGCATCATCTTGAATATAGCGTATTCCACGCGGCTCTCTTTGCTCTTCCTTGCGCGCAATGTCCAGCAATTTTGCCGACAGGTCGATGCCCGTCACCTGCGCGCCTCGTTTCGCCAGTTCTCGAGCCACTACGCCCTGGCCGCAGGCAAGGTCACACACGGTTAAGCCATGCACATCACCTATGAGTTCATAAAAAGGGGGAAAGGCAAATTCATGTAGAAGTAATCCTTGACGCACGCTTTCATCGTACCATTCAGCGATATCATCGTATCGGGCCTGTAGCATATACATCTCCTGTGAAGTGAACTTTTTTATCGTCGGTTGCTACTCACTGTACAGAACAACCTATCTGGTGCATGAGACAGAACTTCACACTCAGCAGCTTGAAGATAATTGTATAACCGGCGGAAAAAGAACAGAAATTGAGGACATTGCCATGCTGTACGACCTGCTGAAAAGTTGCGTAAGCATTTTCTTTAATATACTGAACAAGCTCCTCGGGGGAAAGTTACCACCTTTTGCCAGCGCCAGCATAATCGTCGAAGAGCAGGATCACTACCTGGTAGTTCAACTGCCGCGAGGACGGGTTGCCTTTCCAGGCGGCTTCTCAACCTGGCAGGAGATGCCTGCAGAGACGGCGATGCGCGAGGGCAAAGAGGAGACAGGCTACGACCTGCGCATCGAAGGCTTTGTTGGTTACTATCCTCGCCTCACGAAGAAAATGACTGCTATGAGTACCATCAGCATGGTCTACACGGCAGATATTGTAGGTGGCGAATTGCGCAATAACATCGAAGGCCGCCCATGCTGGATGCACGAAAGCGAACTGCGCCAATGTCTGGACGAACACTCCTTGCAAATTCTGGACGACTACCTGAGCTATCGCGCGGAAAGGCGGGCAAAGTATGCGCGAATTACGACGAGGGTGTTGTCGTTGGTGTCGTAAGCATTCAAATGAGAGGCTGTCGAAATTTGAACGTTCCAACGGCCTCTCTGTTCATTCTAAAAAGTTTCACCCCAACCCCCACTCCCTCGCCTTCAGTGCCGCCTGCGTCCGATCTCTCACCCCCAGTTTTCCCAGAATATTGCTGAGGTGATTTTTGACGGTGCCTTCAGTAATGAACAGCGTTTCGCTGATCTGGCGGTTTGATGCTCCTTTGGCGACCAGCGCCAAAATTTCGCGCTCGCGTTCGGTAAGCGGCTCAGGCAGATCTGGCATTGTTGGAGAGGATGAAGTTGTCTTTGGCGGTGGGGTAGAGGGTAAGGTTGAAAATACTTTGTTCGCGATCTCGGCTTGTAGCAAGACCTGACCGCGAGCAGCAGCGCGAATGGTGGTGGCAAGCTGTTCCGAGGTGATGTCTTTGAGCAGGTAGCCAAGCGCGCCCGCGTGCAGTCCGGCGGAAATCAGTTCCACCTCGTCGAAGGTGGTGAGGATGACGATATGCGCATCTGGCCAGCGTGCTTTGATGGCGTGAGTTGCCGCAATGCCGTCCATGCGCGGCATACGGATATCCATGAGAAGAACATCGGGCGGCGTTCCGGCGGCATAAAGACGTTCGGTAGCAGAGACGGCAGCCTCACCGTCGCTGGCCGTATCGATCACCTCAAAATCAGGCTCCAGTTCGAGCAGCTTGCGAAAGCCCTCTCGCACAAGGGTCTGGTCATCAACGATCAGCACGCGGATACGTGAACTCATACCTTGCTTGCTTATCCTTTGCGGTATTCCTCGGGAATCGGCACTTCCTCATACGCGCCGCCCGCTTTTTTCCAGCCATCGAAGCCCATTTCGAGGTGCGCAACATCCTTGTAGCCCATTTTCTGCAAAACATCGGCGGCAAGCGACGAGCGCAGGCCACCGGCACAGTAGACGATGGTGCGGCGATTCGGGTCCATGTATTTCTTGTGGTACTCCGATTGAGGATCGGCCCAGAATTCGAGCATGCCACGAGGAACGTGCTTCGCTCCGGGAATAGTTCCCTCGCGCCATCGTTCGCGCACATCGCGGATATCGATGATAAGCGCATCACCTGATTCGAGTTCGCGCTGCATTTCCTCCATCGACAAGCCTTTAATACGAGTGCGGGCATCAGCGACCATATCATTGACCGACATTGGTTCCATAATCGTTTGCTCCTTCTGTGATGAATATTTATGAAAGGGCTGGCATTTCGGAATCTTGCGAACTTTGCACGGGCGAGGGTACAGGAATGCGGACTGAGACGCGGAAGCCGCCCTGTTCAGCCAGGCCATAGCTGACCTTGCCTCCCAGCAATGCCATGCGCTCACGCAGGCCAATTAGTCCAAAGCCGCCTGTACGCTTCCTTTCCGCGTCAGGTAGCTCCTTGCCATTATCCAGGATCACCAGTTCCATCTCCTCGTTCTCGTAACGCAGCCGCATCAGCACCTTGCTCGCCTGCGCGTGTTTTCGAATATTTGTCAGGGCTTCCTGCGCGGCGCGGAAAAGCGCGACCTGAATATCAGGCGAGAGTGAGGGCAGCTCCGTTTCAAGGTCCATGACCAGCTCTACGCCATCAGAGGTGTGTTCAAAATCGCTGCCGAGGCGAGCAATTGCCTCGCTCAGATTTAGTGAAGCCATGCTGGTTGGACGCAGGGCATTGATGGCGTTGCGAACTTCCTGCATGGATTGAGCAGCTACCCGGCGTGCCTCAGCTACCTCACTGATAGCTCGCGCCGGGTCTCGCTCCTGCAATTTACTGATCGTTTCCAACTGAATATTCAAAATGGAGAGGTAGTGGCCGAGCGTATCGTGTATCTCACGCGCCACACGATTTCGTTCGCGCACAATCGTCAGTTCCTCAACCTGGCTGGCGTACTCCTGTAGCTGGCGATGCGCCTGCTCCAACTCCGCATTGGATTCCTCCAGACGGTGCAACAGCAATTCCGCACGCGCTTTCTGTATTTCGAGAATACGCATGCCAAAGGAAAATATGGCAACGAAGGCGAAAGCAGGAATCAGAGAAGCAAGCATTGACCCCATCTGCGACCAGTGCCACTTATCCAGGAGCGCGAGATTGAGGCCCGCGATGACATAGAGCAGTATGGTAAAGCAAACAGCGCCCCAGCCTGAAAAATAGATCACTCCGATAGAGAGCGTTACCAGGTACGCAAGCCAGTCCCAGCCTACCCCAATAAATGGCAGCAACCCAATACCAGACGTGATTATCACCAGCAGGCTCATGTTTGCCACAAGACGCCAGCCAGTCGGATCAAACCGCGTGATTCCCCAGAGGGCAAAACAATACACCACTTGTAGAACAGTGAGTATCAGCAAATTGAAGATGGTGAGGTGCGATCCGGTAAGGACTGCAAGCAGATAGCCAATAGCCAGCGTTAAATACGACAGCTTATAGGCAAACGAGGCCATAAACTGCTCGGACTTCTCATCCAGTACGGGTATAGATGGCTTATCCGGCATAGCGCGTTCCTTAAAAAAAGTGAGCAGATTTCCTTTCACCTTTGCCATTATAGCATAGGGGCGCAGCGCGGGGATGTGAAAAAGGTGGGATAGGCATCCATTACTCCAGTCATAGAATATCTCTATCCCAAAGAATGACCAGCAACACATCTCAAACAAAGCCAGCAGCAGGTATAGTGTTGGCATCGAACGAAAACTGATTGAGAAAAGGAAGACAGCACATGATTTCTCAAACACACGCAATGGCGCAGCAGGCACATAAAAGCTCAAATGGGGTGATGGTAGATGTGCATAACCTCGTCAAAAGGTATGGACAAAAGACCGTCGTGGACAACGTTTCGTTCTCTGTTCGGCAAGGCGAAATCTTCGGTGTCCTCGGCCCAAATGGCGCTGGCAAGACGACCTTGCTGGAAATGATCGAGGGCATCCGCAAGCCGGACGCGGGTACAGCGATACTGGCAGGACATGATATCCGCAAAGAGAAGCGAGCAGTACAAAACCTGATTGGTGTGCAATTGCAGGCCACCACCCTGTTTTCTGAACTGACCCTGCTGGAGACGCTGCAATTCTTCCGTTCCCTCTATTCACAGGGATTGGAGCCAAAGCAGTTACTTCACGATGTCGCGCTTGAGGGAAAAGCCAGCGCGCACCCTCAGGACCTTTCAGGCGGTCAACGCCAGCGGCTTGCGCTCGCGCTCGCATTGGTGAACGATCCCAAAATACTGTTTCTGGACGAGCCAACGGCGGCGCTTGATCCGCAAAGCCGCCGCATGCTGTGGGATATCGTGCTGAAGCTGCGCGAGCTTGGCAAGACTATCCTTCTCACCACTCACCACATGGACGAGGCGCAGTTGCTTTGCGACCGCATTGCCATCATGGACAACGGGCAGATCATCGCCCTGGATACGGCAGCCGGATTAATTCACCGCCTGGGCGCGCAGGCCACCATCGATTGCCAACTGGACGGCAAGGCAACCCGAATAGACATTGAGGAACTACCGGGAGTCACGATGGTGCGCCAGGCAAATGCGCGCTACATGATCTACACCCAGCAAATGCAGTCCACCCTGATTGCACTGCTGACGTATGCCCAGGAGAAAGGTATCGCGCTTACCGACTTACAGGTTCGTACCCCCACACTCGAAGATGTATTCCTTGATCTGACCGGACGGGAATTGCGCCCCGAATAAGCCTGCTATAGAGAGGAACAAGCCATGAAAATACTGATGTTACTGCGCGCCAACTTTCTGATGCTGTTACGCCAACGGGCACTGCTCCTTTCGAGCCTCGGGCTGGCGGTCATCTCGATCCTGGTCTTCGGCTACCTTTTCGGCGGCAACGGCACGATAAAAACGGTGATCGGCGTGGTTGACCAGGATCATTCCACCGTTTCAGCACAGATCACCAGCCAGTTACAAAAAAGTGACGCGCTGAAAATATATACAGGCAATGCGGCTGAAGAACAGCAGGCGCTCAAAGATGGCCAGAGGGACGCCGTAATCCTCATACCCGCCGGATTTGGACAACAGCTCGTACAGGGCAATGCGCGCCTGCAGGTGTTCTACGACCAGGGCAACGCCGTGACAGCCGCCACCACGCAGCTTACCATCAAGGCCATTATTGATGACATCAACCGGCAAATTATGCACCAGCCAGGAACTGTGACGCTCGATCAGCAGGGCGTAGCAGTGAAAGCTTTACGCTCAATTGACTTTATTACGCCGGGCATGCTTGGCATGATGCTGATGTGGGCCAATCTCTCCGTAGGCATGCAGCTTGTCAACTGGCGTGAAATGGGCATTACACGCAGGCTAGCCGCGACTCCATTACGACCCCTTACAATGATTAGCGGGCAGATCGTGGCCCGGCTCGCGCTCTCACTGCTACAGGGAGCAGTCCTGCTGGCGCTTGCGTTCTGGATTTTTAACGTCCACATCTACGGCAGCATTGCTCTACTGGCGCTTTTAGTAATCCTGGGAAGTTTGACCATGCTCGCGCTCGGCTTCGCCATTGCCAGCTTCGTGAAAAAGTCCGAGGCCGCCGACTCGATGCTGCTGCTCATCAGTTTCCCGATGATGTTCCTGGGCGGCTCGTACTTCAACGTGAATGGAGCGCCGGATTTCCTGCAACCGCTCATTCATGCCACGCCGCTCTACTACATCAACGAAGCCTTCCGGCAGATCATGAACTACGGCGCAGGCTGGAGCGCGATACAAACAGGCGTGCTGGTCATGGCTGCCTGGATTATTGCCTCAATGCTTGTCGTCTGGCGTGCATTTAAATGGTTGTAGAGACAGCTTCGAGACGAGCAGACAGCACGCGGGGCGACCGGCCGGTCGCCCCGCGTGCTGTCTGCTCGTCTCGAAGCTCAAAGCTAAGTTTGTCATTCTCTGCCATAAAATTGTACAATAAAGCGAGCCTTTATCATGGCTACTGATTGCCTGCTCCCATATCTTTTTCGCGGAGAAGCCCGCAGTAGCTCTTTTCTACGAGGAGGTTTTTTCGTTGACTGACCAATTTCGCGAGGTTGAGAACTGCGTGACGGCCCCCAAAGGCTTTCGCGCTGGCGTAACATCCTGTGGCATCAAGTCTGATGCGTCCATTCGTGACCTGGCTATTTTAGCGTCGGATGTTACCTGTGTTGCCGCAGGCACTTTTACCACGAGCCGCACCTGCGCTGCTCCTGTGATCGTCTGCAAGGAACGCCTGAAGGGCGGGAAGGCGCAGGCAGTTATAGTCAATAGCGGAAACGCCAACTGCGCTACTGGAGAACAGGGCCAGCGCAATGCATATCGCATGAGCGAATACGCCGCTAAAAAGCTCGGCCTGGATCAGGAACTGGTTCTCTGCTCTTCAACAGGGATCATTGGACGCCAGCTTCCCATCGAGAAAATCGAGGCAGGAGTGCAGCAGATCGAACTGGGCACTGACCAGGGTAACGCCTTTTCAGAAGCGATCATGACGACGGATACGCGCCCGAAGCGTATTGCCCTGGAATTCGAGATCGAGGGCCGCACTATTCGCCTGGGTGGAGCAACCAAAGGCGCAGGCATGATCTATCCCAATATGGCAACCATGCTCTGCTACCTGACAACAGACGCCGCGCTCGAACTCTCCTGGCTGCAACGCGAGCTACGCGCCGCCGTCGCCGATTCTTTCAATATGACGGCGGTAGATGGCGATATGTCCACCAATGATACCTGTCTCCTCTTCGCCAATGGCTTGGCAGGCAATACACCCATCGATGACAGCCATCCAAACGCCACAACCTTCCGCGAAGCATTGCGGCGCGTGACGCAATACCTGGCCCGCGAAATGGCCCGCGATGGCGAGGGCGCGACCAAACTGATGACCGTCCACGTGCAGGGAGCGCGGAACAAGGACGATGCGATCAAAGCGGCGCGCGCCATCACCGTCTCGCCGCTCTGGCAGTGCGCGCTGGCGGGTGGTGATCCCAACTGGGGGCGCATTGCAGCCGCGCTTGGATTCAGCGGTTGCGAGCTTGAGCAGGACAACTACGATATTTTCATTGGCGATGTGCAGGTAGTAGAAAAAGGCATGGCTGCCCAGTACGAACAGGCAAAGGCGAAAGCGGCAATGGCAGGCGACGAGGTGATAATCACAGTGAACCTGCACCTGGGCGATGGACAGGCAACGGCCTGGGGCTGCGACCTCACACATGGCTATATCGACGAAAACACGTTATACACACGGTAGAACAGTACAAAGGAGTACAAGCATGACAACAACCGATGTAAGCAAACGCGACTGGGCGGCGCTGGAACAAAAATATTACCAGGGGACATTCAAACGCCAGCCTGTGACATTTGTAAAAGGGCAGGGAACACGAGTTTGGGACAGCGATGGCAAAGTGTATCTTGACCTTGTGGCAGGCATTGCCGTCAATGTGCTGGGGCACTGCCACCCGGCAATTGTCAAGGCCGTACAGGAGCAGGTGACACAGCTCATCCATGTCTCTAACCTTTACTATAACACGCGGCAGATCGAACTCGCGGAACAACTCGGCCTGCTCAGCAACGGCATGCGTTCGTTTTTCTCCAATAGCGGGGCAGAGGCCAACGAAGGCGCGATCAAGCTGGCGCGCAAGTTTGGCCGCGTGCATAAAAACGGCGCGTATGAAGTCATCAGTATGGAGCGCAGTTTCCACGGGCGCACCCTGGCAACAACGGCAGCCACCGGGCAGGCTTTCTACCAGGCAACCTGGATTCCTTTGCCTGATGGCTTCAAACAAGTGCCTTACAACGATCTTTATGCGCTGGAAGAAGCTATCAGCGAAAATACCGTCGCCATCCTGTTAGAAGCGGTACAGGGCGAGGGCGGCATCTGGCCGGGTACGCCGGAGTTCATTCAGGGCGTGCGCCGGCTCTGTGACGAGCATAACCTCGTGATGATCTGCGACGAGGTGCAGGCGGGTATGGGCCGCACTGGCAAGTTCTTTAGCTGGGAGCACTACGGTGTGGTGCCGGACATTGTCACAATGGCAAAGGGCCTGGCGGGCGGCGTTCCCATTGGCGCGATGCTTGCAGGACCGCGCGCCGACCTCTTCAGCCCGGGCGACCATGGCACGACCTTTGGCGGCAATCCGCTCGCCAGCGCCGCCGGTATCGCCACCATTCGCACTATTGTGGACGAGAATCTGATCGAGAACGCCGCGAAGATGGGCGAATACGTGCGCAGCAAGTTCGAGGCTTTCTGCGACAAATACGATTTTATCGAAAATCCACGCGGCGTCGGCCTGATGCAGGCGGTGCATGTGAAGCATAATCTCGCGCCAACCATCGTGCAGCAGGCGCTGGAACACGGCCTGCTGATGAACGCGCTGGGCGGCAGCACACTGCGTATCGTCCCGCCGCTCAACATCTCCCAGGAAGAGGTGGACGAGGCGGCTGAACTGCTGGACAAAGCGCTGTCAGATGTTGCGCAGATGCCAGTTGCGCAGGCATAATAAGCAAGTCCATTACAAACCGGGACTGTCATGCCTGGGCAGACATGGCAGTCCCATTATTTTCTGCTCTTTATCTACAATTCCGGTGATTACCCCAAGTGGCGAGAGATGCTTCGCTGCGCTCAGCATGACAGGGGCGTGAATTGTCATGCTGAGCGCAGCGAAGCATCTCTCGCGCCATGTGATTGCGAAACCATATTGGTATTCCTATATGGGTCATCACAGTTCAATTCTCTTCCTTTACGGCAAAACCATCATTTATAATGATTAGAATCCCGATCCAGTTTCGTATAATATGTAATAGGGCAGCTAAACAGTTTGCTCACAACATTTAAAGCAGTGTGGATTATGGATAGTATAAAAAGTAAAGCGCTGGCACTCATCTACCGTTTTTCTCTCAAGCGTATTCTCCTGCAAGCGCTTGCCGCTATGCTTGGAGCTCAGTCTGCTATCGTACTTATTCTCCAGGTCATTTCTGTCCGGCGTAAGCGGCATCAGCCGCAGGGCGCATTTCCACATAAGCATCTGCGAGAAGTCGAGGTGGGCAATAATTTCGTGCAACTGTATGACTACGGGCGCGATCTTTACAAAGACATGCTTGAGGCAATCGATGCGGCCAAAGAGAGTGTGTACCTGGAAACGTACATCTGGAAAGGCGACAAAACCGGTCAGGCCTTTAAGGACATGCTGGCAAAGAAGGCCGCGCAAGGTGTGGATGTCTACGCCATCTATGACAGCTTCGCCAACCTGGTCGTACCACGTCGCTTTTTTAAGGACTTCCCCGAAAATATACACCTGCTGAAATACCAGCGCTTTCGCTCTCCTCTACAAATCTTCGATCCACGGCGATACGCGCTCGACCATCGCAAATTACTGGTGGTTGATGGTTACACTGCCTTTATCGGGGGATATAATATCGGCAGCTTGTACGCCACGCGCTGGCGAGATACGCATGTGCGCATACGAGGACAGGCGGCGGCTGATATCGCGCAATCCTTCACCGATTTCTGGAACCTGCACAATCCAAAAAAAGAGCGCATCACGCGACACTATCCGCGCCGCTTTAATCCCTTAATAAATGTGCGTGAGACGAATGCGCTGCGCCTGACCTTCCCTATCCGCGATATGTACATCGAGGCTATCAACCGCGCCGAGTTTGCCATCCGGCTGACCGATGCCTATTTCGTACCCGATAGCGTTCTGCTTGATGCACTCAAAACGGCTTCGCAGCGTGGGGTAAGAGTATCGATACTGCTTCCCTGGACCTCGAATCATATTGTCGTCGACTGGCTGGCACGTGGCAATTTCAAAGAATGCCTGGAGGCCGGTATCCGCATTTTCGGGTATCGTCACATGCTGCACGCGAAAACCTGTACCATCGATGGGCAGTGGTCAACCATCGGCACCGCCAATCTGGACCGGCTCAGTTCCGTCGGCAACTATGAAATCAATGTCGAAATCTACAGTGAAATTATCGCGCAGCAGATGGAGGCGCTTTTCGAGCGCGACCTGACCAATGCCTTTGAAATTACGCTCGAATCCTGGGAAAGGCGTCCCTGGTATATGAAGCTGAGCGAGTGGGTGTTAATCCCGCTGCGTATCTGGATGTAGACAAAAACGGAACAAGGCGAAAATGAGCGCCCTTGCAGCTTGCTATCACATGGATAAATATGATATAATACGCACAGAATTGAGGAAACTTTTGCGAAAAGTGGGCATCTCACCCACTTTTCTGTTTGCTATGGGCATTTTTACCCGGCAAAACCGATGCATGTAGTGTTTTCAGGAATCATCGGTATACGTACACGAACAAACTGATGTATTCCTTGTTATCGTTTTGTCGCTGCGCAGAGAGGCGTATATGCTAGCTGAGCGTGCGCGACAGAATGCAAGGAAAGGTACCGTCCAGCGGGCGACTAGCGGGAGGAAAGAGGCACATGAGGAGCGAATTTCAGGCTGCCATTGCGCAACTAATTGCCGAGAAGGGACTACCCCGCGAAGTGGTAATGGAAACCGTTGCCACCTCCCTGCTTTCGGCCTATCGTAAAAGCTTTGGCGGTGGAGAAAATATCCGTATAGAAGTCGATAAAAATGGCGACGTGCATGTCTGGGCCGCCAAAAAAGTGGTAGCGCAGGTAAGCAACGCCAACGACGAGATTTCGCTGGCGGAAGCGCAGCGCATTAATCCGCGTGCCGCGCTTGGACAGACCATCGACGTCGATTCCTCGTACATCTTCTCCAAGATTCCAGCGCAAACCGCCAAACAGGTCATTTTGCAGCGCATCCGGGAGGCCGAACACGAGCATCTTTACGATCAACTCAAAGATTGGATCGGCGAGATTCGTCTCGGTACTCTGACACGCAAAGACCCGGCACGGGGCTGGCTGCTCGATTTCGATAAAGCAGAAAAAGTCGAGGGAGTCATGCCGCCCGGCGAAGAGGTTCCCACGGAGCGCTATCGTCCAGGCCAACGGCTGCGCGTCTATGTCTACGATGTGCGCCGCGCTCCGGGACGCATGCTGCAAATTATGGTTTCGCGCACGCATCGCGATCTGGTGCGCCGCCTGTTCGAGGCGGAAGTGCCCGAAATCTACGAGGGCACCGTCGAGATCAAGGCGATTGCCCGCGAGCCGGGAAGCCGCTCGAAGGTCGCGGTGGTCGCCCGCCAGGAGGGACTTGACCCCATTGGCTCATGCGTCGGCGTGCGCGGTTCGCGCATCAACAACATCGTGCATGAACTCAACGAGGAAAAAATCGACATCATCCAGTGGAGTCCCGACCAGGCAACGTTCGTGGCGAATTCGCTCAGTCCTGTCAAACCGCTGAAAGTAGAACTGCGCGAGTCCGATCATACGGCGCTGGTGACAGTACCCGAGCGACAGCTTTCGCTTGCCATCGGCAAGGATGGACAGAATGCGCGGCTGGCCGCCAAACTTACCGGCTGGCGCGTGGATGTCACCAAACCTGCCGAGGGTGAGGTCTACGAGGAGCCTGTCGAGCGGCGCGAACCATCAACTTCACAGAGCGGACGACGCGGCGGGCATGGTCGCGAGCGCGAGGAGCGCCGCCGGTCGCACTACTAGCGCCACGAGGACAATAGAATATGGCAAAAGCAGCAAAGACACAAGGGAAGCGTCCAAAACATATTCCCATGCGCACCTGTGTCGCCTGTCATGAGACAAAAGCGAAACGCGAACTACTGCGCGTGGTGCGCACACCCGATGGGCACGTGATGGTTGACCCGACCAGCAAAAAATCCGGGCGCGGAGCCTATCTCTGCGCTCGCTATAGCTGCTGGGATACGGCCCTGAAGAAAAAACGGTTGGAACAGGAATTTGAAACCAGCATCTCCGAAGAAGACCGCACAGGTCTGGAGGCTTTTCTCGCTACTCTGCCACGCGATTCGTGAGCAGCAGGGAATAATTGATGCAGATTTCTTGTTGCAATTAGTGGTACAGTAGGCTATACTAAAGCAGATATCCTGAAAGGATACTGCTTTCTTGCCGTTTTCTCTCCTTTTTGCAAGGGCAAAGAGGAGACTGACGACACACTTTAGCGTATATCTCCTGCAAAAAACAGGAGACTAATTTCAGCGCCTAAGTAATATTCTTATGAGTTATTCTATCTCTACTCTGGTTAGAGTCACAGCCCTTCGTTTGGAGGGCAGTTTTGGCACAGTTTGCGGAGCGATAGCTATGACCTGTTAACCATAGCCCTTACGCCGGAGAGCGCAGACGAATACATGCCTGGCACTGCACCAACGAAGGTCTGTCTCCTTTCCTGATCGATTTCAGGGAAGGCGACAGTCCTTTTTATGTGGCTGTGAAGTGAGATTTCCAGCGCTGTTTGCGTCCCGCACATTATGCGAGAGATAAAAAGCAGCAGCGTAACATCAAGAAGGAGGTCTTCTTCATGAAACCAACATCTGATACTCCAGATGCCAATGAGCGAGCAAAGCCATCTCCCACACGGAGTCGTTCAAGCCGCGCAAAGCCAGAGAATACCCCGGCCAGGAGCCAGGAATCGGGACCCGGGCGACGCGCAACGCCTGCTCCCACTATGACCACTGCGCGCACGCAGCATACACCCGAGAAAACCACGACCGGCGAGACGCGGTCAGCAAATACGACGTCCACAACACCCAGGACTTCTAGTGTTAGAAACGGAAATGGGCCTACAACCGGCCAACGTCCGAATACCCATCATACAGGCCCACGCCCGACAAGCGGAACCTCAGCAGCTCATCACCCGACAACTGCAACACGCCCTGCTCCACGTCCAGCTGGGTCTGGAGGCCAGCCGGGCAAAACACAGGGAGGACATGGCGCGCCTCGAACATCGACGCGCTCCGGAGCGCCTGCTAGCCGTCCGCAAGAGCGGCGCAATGTGGTGAAAGAGAAACCGACCGGGCCGGTCTCCATACCCGCTCAGATCGTCGTCAAAGACCTGGCTGACCTGCTACATGCCTCGCCAACTGAGGTTATCAGCGATCTGATCAAAAAACATAGCGTTTTTGCGACGATTAACCAGGTCATCGATTATGATAAAGCAGCCCTGGTCGCGAAAGATCTCGGCTTTGAACCATCTCCCACGACCCCCGCGCCAGCGACAGCGGGGCGTACTAACGGGGCACTCACAACTAACGAATTGCTGAACGCTGCACGCGAGCAAGATAACACTGTCATTGTGCCGCCGGTCGTCACGATCATGGGTCACGTCGATCATGGCAAGACCACCCTGCTCGACACCATTCGCAAAACGAAAGTAGCGGCGAGCGAGGCCGGAGGTATTACCCAGCACATCGGCGCGTACCAGGTCGAGGTGCAGGGTAAGAAAATTACTTTCCTGGATACACCCGGTCACGAAGCCTTTACCGCCATGCGCGCTCGTGGAGCACAGGTGACACATATCGCGATCATCGTGGTTGCGGCTGATGATGGCGTCATGCCCCAGACGCGGGAAGCCATCGACCATGCTAAAGCTGCGAATGTTCCGATCATCATCGCGCTCAATAAAATAGATAAAGCGGACGCCAATCCTGATCTGGTCAAGCAGCAACTTGCCGAAATAGGAATTGTCATCGAAGAATATGGCGGAGACGTCATCTGCGTGCCAGTTTCCGCTCGACGAGGAACAGGCATCGATGAACTGCTGGAGATGATCCTGCTGCTGGCGGAAATACAGGATATCCGGGCTAATCCAAATCGCCCTGCCATCGGTACCATCATTGAAGCCAAACTAGAAAAGAACGCTGGCCCTATGGCAACCGTACTTGTCCAGCAAGGTACACTGAAGATGGGCGACAATATTGTGGTGGGAACAATGGCGGGCAAAGTGCGCGCCATGTTCAATGATCGTGGCAAGCGCATTCAGAAAGCTCCACCCAGCACGCCTGTCAGCATTCTGGGTCTGCCCGAAGTGCCGCAGGCGGGCGATCTGCTCGAGGCATTTCCCGATGAGCGTAGCGCTAAACAGGTGGCGGCTCAACGGGCTGAGCAGGCGCGCAGCGAATCGTTGGCGGCTCGCGGACAGGTCACGCTTGACACCCTTTATGCTCAGATGCAAGAGGGTCAGGTCAAGGAACTGAACGTGGTCCTCAAAGCTGACGTTCAGGGGTCGGTCGAGGCAATTAAGAACGCGCTCTCGAAAGTCGGTGAGGAAAACATCAAAGTTCGCCTCATTCATGAGGGCGTGGGCAATATTAGCGAAACCGATGTTCACCTGGCTGGCGCATCGGGTGCCGTTATCATCGGCTTCAACGTCAAGGCTGATGGCGCGGCGCAGCGTTTGGCGCAGGAAGAAGGCGTCGAGATTCGCTACTACAATATCATCTACCAGTTGATCGATGATATTCAGGCCGCGCTTACCGGTATGCTCGAACCAACGTTCCGCGAGGTGGTCGAGGGGCATGCCGAGGTGCAGCAGACTTTCAAGGCCGGTAAGAACATGTTCATCGCCGGCTGCCGCGTCACCGATGGTAGGATCACCCGCTCATCGCAGGCTCGCCTGCTGCGCAATGGCACAAAGGTGTTCGATGGCAAAATTGCTTCGCTGCGTCGTGGCAAAGACGATGTACGTGAAGTACTCAGTGGTTACGAATGTGGTATTGTCCTTGAGGATTTCAACGACTTCGAGATCGGCGACATCATCGAGACGTATACACAGGAGCGTGTGAAGCCTGGGGCATAAAAGCCTATTATAATGTCATAGTAGGGGCGACCCTCGCGGTCGCCCTGCCTGCCACAGTTGAGGCAACCAGGCAAAACACCTGCCTGCTAGCAGGAATGAGCGAGGAACTATGCCAAATCCACACCGGCAAGAAAAACTTGGCGAACTCATTACCTCTGAACTGAGCGATCTATTGCGCACGCGCATGAAAGACCCGCGAGTCGGCTTTGTCAGCATCACTCGTGTGGAGGTCAGCGGGGATTATCGCCACGCAAAAGTGTATGTAAGTGTGATGGGCAGCGAGGAGGAACAGGCCAGCACAATGCAGGCGTTGAAACACGCTACAGGTTTCTTGCGCCATGAACTCGCCAGCCGCCTGACGCTGCGCTTCACACCAGAACTGGTATTCAAGCTTGATCGAGGGATTGAGCAGGGTACGCGCATTCTGGAAATTATACGCGAACTGGAAAACGAGCAAACGGAGCATTCGGTTGGAACTGGAGACAATACATAGCAGGCTGGACCAGCAGTTAAGTCCAACACTGGTCCAGCAGGCGATGGCGCTGATTGCACCGGCGCAGCGTATCGCCCTCATCGCGCACGAACACCCGGACGGAGATTGTATCGGCTCGGCGCTGGGAATGGCGCACGTTTTGCGGCAACAGGGGAAAATCTGCGTGCCAGCGTGCGCCGACCCGGCCCCGCGCGTGCTTTCCTTCATGCCCGGCATCGCAGACCTGCAACAAAGCCTGGGCGACGAATCCTTTGATCTGGTTATCGCGCTTGATGCCGGAGAATTACTCCGCTTCGGCTCCCTCTATGCGCATCATAAAGCGTTTTTAGAGCAGGTGCCGATCGTAAACATCGACCATCACATCACCAGCGATGGCTGCGGGCGCGTCAACATCATCGACCCGGCCTCGGCAGCGACGGCGGAACTGCTGGTATTGTTCTGTCTGCAAGCAGGATTGCCTTTGAATAAGGATGCCGCCATCTGCTTGCTCACCGGATTGATTACCGATACTGGTTCGTTTCAATTCTCCAACACCACTCCTCGCTGCATGGAAGTTGCGGCGGAACTGCTGCGGGCTGGTGCTGACACGCAGACCATTGTGCAGCCTGTTTATCACACTCGTCCACTGGCGCAAGCACGCTTCCAGGCTCTGATTATGGTGAACGCTCGCACAAGCTGCGAGGGTCGGCTGATCTGGTCCCAGGCCACCGATGAAACGCTCGCACAAGCAGGCGCGATCCCAGAGATGGACGAGAACACCTCCACCATGCTGCATAACATCGAGGGCGTACAGGTCGCAGCGTTCCTGAAAAGTTATGGGGAAGCCAATGTCACACGCTTGAGCCTGCGCTGCTCAGAACCTTACAATGCCGGTCTGATCTGCCAGCGCATCAGCAACGGGAATGGGGGCGGTCATCCACGAGCGGCGGGGGCCACATTCTTTATGCCTATTGAACAGGCAACAGAGCTGGTCGTTTCCGAATTAGAGAAAGAGTTGCGCGGCGAATAAGCAATGGATGGTATCCTCAATCTTTTCAAACCTTCAGGGATGACCTCCCATGACGTAGTGGCACAGGTGCGGCGTCTATTGCGCCAGCGCCGCGTTGGACACGCAGGTACGCTTGACCCGATGGCGCAGGGCGTCCTGCCCATCTGCGTTGGACAGGCAACCCGCGTTGCCAAATATCTGAGCGAGAGCGGCAAAGCGTACCGCGCTACGCTCATCTTTGGCGCAGTCACCGATACTTATGATGCCGAAGGTGCCATTATCCATACAGCCAATACAGATACGCTTACTCGTGAGAAGCTAGAGGAGATTCTGCCCCAGTTCGCAGGCGAGCAGATGCAGGTACCCCCGCGCTACTCAGCTATCAAACTGCATGGGAAACCCGCGTATTCACGCGCTCGTGCAGGAGAGGACATCACGCTGGAAGCGCGGCCCGTTACCATCTATACTCTGACCTTGTTGAACTGGCAACCACCATCAGCCGAGCTATTGATAGAGTGCAGCAAGGGCACATATATCCGTTCGCTCGCTTACGATATTGGCGAACGAGTGGGCTATGGAGCCTACCTGGCGGCGCTCATTCGCACACGCAGCGGACCATTCTCGCTCTCAGAAAGCATAACCCTCGAACAGCTTGCCGAGGCCGCGACTTCAGGCACAGTCAGCGCCTATCTCTATCCTGCTGACAAGGCCCTTGAGCAATATCCTGCCCTGCATCTGGATGCCCAAACTGCTGAACGAGTGCGACATGGCAACGCTTTCCAGCACGACCAAAGGGGCGGGACAGGCATGCTTGCGCGTATCTATAACGAGTCGGGAACCTTTCTGGCTATTGCTCAATGGAACGACCAGGACGAGAGATGGCAGCCGATAAAAGTCTTCTCGGAAGGAGAAGCTTCAAGTGGTAGGTAAAAATAGCGGTTTTATAGGACTACCTCTTTCCTACCCGTTGCAACTCATTTACTAATACACCCGCCTGTGGTACTATTAGCCAAAGAACTTTCGGGATAACGTGTTAAATACATGATGAACATAGAGACGACTATCACAGGAAATACGCCCATTGCGATCACCATTGGCAATTTCGATGGCATCCATCGCGGACACCAGTACCTGTTTCAAATATTGCGCGAGGTAGCACAGGAAACGGATAGCGCTCCGACACTGGTAACGTTTACTCCGCATACATTGCAGATTGTGCGCCCGGAGGTCAACCTGGAATGCCTCACAACGCTGGACGAAAAGCTGGCGCTGGCAAAACAATACGGGCACCTGAACAATTATATCATCATACACTTTACGCCCCAGGTAGCGGCTATGAGCGCCCGTGAATTTCTGGACGAGTTGCGCACCCGTTTCACCATCCGGGCAATAGTGGTAGGCAACAATTTTAGCCTCGGCCATAAACGTATGGGTAATATCGCCTTCCTTCAACAGTATGGAGAAGAACATGGCATCGTAGTGCGCGCTATTGAACTGGCCGAAGATGGGCCGGAACATATCAGCAGCACGCGCATACGTAACCTGGTTCGAGAAGGAAATGTGGCCGAGGCAGGAAAGCTGCTTGGTCACCCGGTGGTGGTCAGCGGTGTAGTGATACGTGGAGATCAGCGCGGTCGGTTGATCGGCTTTCCCACCGCGAACCTGCTTCCACCTTCACATAAACTCATTCCTGCAAATGGCGTCTACGCTGCTCGTGTTCACATAGGAAAGGCGGCAAAAAGTGACGCCGCCAATAATACAGACGTCTCTATTGATGAGGCACCAACATACTGGCCAGCAGGAGAAAAGCCACTGGCAAGCGCGGTCAATATCGGAGTGCGCCCAACATTTGACGGGCAGAAGCGGCTGATTGAGGCTCACCTGCTCGATACCAATCTTGACCTGTATGATCAGTTTATTAGTATAGACTTCATCGCGCGATTACGTAGCGAGCAACGCTTCAACGGCATTGATGCGCTGAAGACACAAATTGCATCTGACGTGCAGCAAGCGCGGCAGATCTTGCAAGAGGGAGGTTGAGCAGGGTGAAAACTCGCCAAAACCCGCTCTCAAAAGTTGAATCGCTCATGCAGCGCATAATCGAGGGTCCTTTCGCGTTTCTCTTTCCCTCGCGGCTCCAACCTGCGGAAATTGCCCGTAAACTGCAGCTTGCGATGGAGGACAACATCCTGAACCAGGGTGAGGGACGGCGGCTCGCCCCGGAAATTTACGACATCTATCTGAGCATCAAGGATCACCAGCAATTATCGCCTGCTGAATCGACGCTCAAACGCGACTGGCAAGAACACCTGGTGCAATATGCGCGGCAGCATCACTTTACGCTGCGTATCATGCCCGTCATACGCCTGCACGCGAGCAGCGATCTACGTCCGGGCGGAGTGCGCATCGAAGCTCTGGTGGTAGATCGGCAGCATATGGGCGAAGGCGGAGAAGGTGGCATCATGGCAACGCAGGCACTCAGTGCCGAACAACTCGCGCAGTTACGAGCGCAATTGCCTACCGGGCAGCAGTTGCCCGGCATTTCAGGCTCATCCCATCCCGCATATCCCGCGCCAGCTCTAGGTAGCAATCCCAATCTATCGCAATTATCACCATCTTATCCGCAGCCAGCAGCGTCTCCCATGCCGCAGGCCTGGTTGACCATTCGCCTGCCACAGGCGGGACAGAAGGTCTACCGCATCGAAAAACCGGTGGTCAATATTGGTCGCCAGCTTACCAATGATATTATCGTTGAGGATAAGCGGGTTTCGCGTTATCATGCTCAGATTAAATACCAGCCCGACGGGCAATTTGCCATTTTTGATCTCGGCAGCACCAATGGTATCACGATCAACAATGTCCCAAATATGCGCCAGCACACGCTGCGCAATGGTGATCGTTTTACGATCGGCAGTTATGATTTTTACTTTGAGAGAAGATAAACATGACACTGGATGTCTTCTTGCTGATTTTACGGCTCTTATTCATTGTTCTCCTGTACCTCTTTCTGATGCAAGTGGTTATCGCCATTCTGCGCGATCTGCGCAAAACGGCGGCTAACAACGCCGATGGTTTCACGGGTAAAGCTGCTCCAGTAGTCGGCCATTTGATTGTGGTCGATAGCGGGCCTAGCTCCATTTTGCCCGGAACGCGCTTCAACCTGTTGCCACAAACGACCATCGGACGCGGCCCGACTTGCGATATTCAGCTGACTGACAACTTCATCTCGGGCGAACACACACGCATGTGGTATCGCAACGGCACCTGGTACGTGCAGGACGCGGGCAGCACCAATGGCACGTACCTGAACAACCAGCCCGCGCGCGAACCGCTACCGGCCCGTTTTGGAGACATCGTGCAGGTCGGCTTCATTCGTTTTAAACTCGCACAATAAGGCTTAGAGAGGATATTCGCATGGCGATGATTTCTGCTTCAGCAGGCATACGGCGCTATCGCTGGAAAGAACTGGGGTTACTCATTATCCCTTTCATGATCTTGCTGCTGGAAATGATTCAACTGCCAATTGCCCAGTACTACGTCTCGCAAATCAACAGCAGCCAGCAAAAAATTTCGTTCACAACCAGTCTGCTGCCGCATCTCAATACACTGACACCGATACTTGGCTTAGTCATCCTGCTCCTGATCGTCAACGTCTTGCTAAGTTTCACCTTCCCGAAAGCTGACCAGATGCTGCTGCCACTTGTAGGGTTAATGAGCGGTATAGGCGTCATCATGGCAACTCGCCTGGGATTAAGTCCAAGCGTCGGCGATCCCAACCTCGGCACACGCCAGCTTGTCTGGGTAATGGTAGGGCTGATTGTCTGCATGATTACGCTCTTCAGCCTGCGTAATATGGGCTGGCTGCGTCGTTACAAATATACGTGGGCTTTGCTCGGCATTATCCTGGTAGGCTTGACACTGGGCAATGCGCTGCGCGTCAGAAACCTGGACAGCCCCACCCATGATCAGTTGAACTTCGGCCCGCTCAATTTACAGCCTTCGGAGCTGTTGAAAATATTCATCGTGGTGTTCTTCGCGGCCTATCTGAGCGAAAACATCGATGTGATGTCCGAGAGTAACATTCGCATTGGCTCTTTTCGCCTGCCCATTCCGCCTTTGCGCCAGTTCGGGCCTATCGCGACCATGCTCGGCCTCTCGTTGTTACTCTTCCTGGGCGTTCGCGAACTCGGCCTTGCTCTGCTGATCTATGGCATTTTCCTGTCGATGATGTACCTGGGCAGCGGGAAAATTATCTACGTGGTAGAGGGCCTGCTCGTGTTCTTCGTCCTCGGTTTCATCGGTTACAAGCTCTTCAGCTATGTGCAAAACCGTTTCGCGGCGGTCAGTATTGATGTCGTACACTGGCAAAACTGGACGCAACAAACCATCGATTTCGCTCATAACGGCGCGCTCCAGATTGTACAGGGGCTGATTGCGCTTTCCAGTGGCGGCATTCTCGGCGCAGGCCTCGGTCTTGGACATCCTGGCTTCGTGCCGGTGGTGCAGTCCGATATGATCTTTACGGCGCTAGGTGAGGAATTTGGGCTAGCCGGGCTTTTCGGGCTGATCGGCATTTACCTGCTCATTCTCTATCGCGGTTATCGCATTGCCATCGAGGCAAGCGATCCTTTTAACCAGCTCCTGGCTGCCGGACTGACATCCATCTTTGCCATTCAGGCCTTAATTATCATCGCGGGCAATATGAAATTCCTGCCTTTGACAGGTATCCCCCTGCCTTTCCTGAGCTATGGTGGTAGCTCAATTATCGCCAATTACATTATTGTAGGAATACTGCTGCGCATTTCACACAATACAGCGATGCAACGCGAAGGATTAGCCTGAGGCTTCTCTTGTGTGTTAGCCTGACAGGTGTTATACTACGTGCATCAACAGGGAAGAATGGTGCTCAGGACAGGCATCCTCAGGAAGCTTGTTTTGTGATTAGCGGAACTAGTAGGGGCGTTTGCAATGGGGCAATACCGGCAATGGCTGAGTTATCAGGAACGCGAGCGGCGCTTAAAAGCTGAACTCGCCGCTCTTGAAGCTGAACTGGCACAACTTGAAGCGGCGCTCGACACGCATTTTTTAGAGCAGTTGAACCAACCCGCAAACTCACTCACCCAAACTTTGCTTATCCAGGCTCTGTTTCATTTCACCTCACTCCCTGCTAATACCTCTGCATCACCTTCCCATTCCATTAGCGACCAACAAGTTTGCGCACAGGAAGAAATAGCTACCTCTACTCCGCCTCTCACAAATGGATACAGCGAATCGCCCAGACCTGTCGAAACAGGTTCATCTGTCCTCTTCAGTTGGGGACCAGACCTCGGCCTACCGGATTTAGAGAACCCGGAGCAACTACCGGCAAATTCCAGCCCATTCTCTTCCGAGGCCGATCTGGAGTTCCTGCCAGAAGATATGCAGGCCTTTATTGAAGGCCACTCTGAAACTGATCCCCAGATAGAGTTGCCTCGCTGGCTGCGCAGGATTACGGTCACATCTGGTGAATCCGACATCACCCGGCCAATCGATCAGGAGAGCATTCGCAATAATCGCCTGGTACAGCGCTGGGCCAGGCGTTGGGGGCGTCCCTCTTCAACTTCCCCCACCATTGCTCCCGACCAGAAAAGCGAGGATGCACATGACGAATAGCGCTTCCAACAGCACTGTAGAGGCAATTTTTGCGCATCTGAGTCCTGAAGATGTCGAGCAGTTCTATTTCGCCTATAAACAATGGGCTATTCAGCAGCGCATTGCCGGATTACGGCGAGAGGTCGAGCAGATACACCGGCAACTCGCGGAAAACGAAGCCGCCATACAGGCCGCCCGCCCGACACCCATCGCCCTTGCATCCCTGGCGCGTCTGCAAGCAAATGGAGTATCCGATGTCAATCTGCTCGACCGCATGCTTGAACGAGGTGAGGAGTGGCTTGACCGCACGATGCAGCGCCTCGAATACTTCGAGCAACTGGATGATTTCCTGAAAGAGGATTACACACAGTGGTGTACTAACGCCCTGGAAGGTGCATACGACTGGGTCGATCCTCTACTCTTCTCGACAGACGCTCCTGTCCTTTCCAATGATGTTGCCATTTCTGTAAAAGAACAGGAACCCGAGGAAGTGGGAGCTACCGAGGAACAACTCCTGCAAAAGCTGGCCGAGGAACCAGAAGACGAAGCCGACGATGCCTGGCAGACTGCCACCCTCAAGCGCGAAGCCATTTCGCTGCAACCTCTACAACCGGACGAACGAGAGCAAGAATTAATAGTAGAGCTATCCGAAACAGGCATTGAAACAAACGAGGTTGCTCCTGTTTATAATGAATTTGTTCCAACAGCTGAGGAAGCTTTTAGCGAACCTGAAACCCAAAGCGTTGCCGAGGAATACATTGCGCCAGAGGAGACGTCACAGTACGAAGTCAACGAGGTCAAAGAGCAACCAGAACTTCATGAATTTCCCGCCAATGAAGCGGCTGTTCCCATTACAGAAACAGAACCATCAGAATTGCACGAGTTTGCCGTTCCCGATGCAGCGCCTCTCGAAGAGCAATCGCAAGAAATCGCACTGCACGAATTCGCAGTCAGCGATCAACCATCTGAAGAAACTTCGAGCGGTGAGAGCAAAACGCAGGAAATGTTAGAAACTTCTCTCCCCGTTGCATCGACGAAAACACAGGAACAGCAAGCGGAAACACAGCCAGAGGAAACGCCGTACTCCTCAGAGGAGCAGGCAGCACCCTGGAAAATGGAAACCTTACCACAAACACCTGTTCCTCAGACGCGCAAGAAAAAACCGGGCTTTTTCGCGAGGCTCTTTGGCAAGGCCTGGCAGGAATAAATATCCAGGCTGCTCCACATACATTCTTCACGCCGGAGGATACTGCTGCGGGGGAGCCGCAAAAACATCGCTTGATAATCCCGGCATCGGCACATACACCAGAGGTGAATATTGCTGCGGAATAGGAGGGTTACTTACCTGCTCCAATTCCACCAGCTTTTTGCGGAGTTCTCGTAATTCATGCCGCTCTTGCCACGCGGTTATCAAAGTCACGATATAGACGAGCGCGGCTCCAAACAGGCAAGATAGCAGCAAAAGCAGTCCCAGCGGCACCATCGGGAGATGCTTCCCCAGTATCGAAAACTGCACACTCATCAATAAGAGCGCACCGTTCTCGATTACCAGGAGAGTTATAGCTCCACCAGCCAGAATTACAATACCAGATACAACGTACCGCACAATGCTTTCTTTCTTTCTACAAAACACAACAGCACCTTGTATTGTAGATAAACAGGAGTTTACGAGCTTTTCTCCCATTTCTTCTGGTGGTAGAGGCCTTTTTTGCATCCCAGGTTGGGGAACGAAAGCCACTCGCCAGAGGCTGAGACAGGGATGTATTTCATCATACGCCATTGGAAAGCCTGTCATGCTGAGCGCCGCGAAGCATCTCGTGTGCCGACTGATACGTGCAGCGAGACCGTAGATGTTTCGCTGCGCTCAGCATGACAGGCTCGAGAAAAGCCCTACTTCAGATACACTATTCCTTTCGACCCATCTACCGTAATCTGCTGGCCTGTAGTGATACGCTCTGTAGCACTCAGCACCCCGACAACGGCAGGAATCCCATATTCGCGCGCCACAACCGCGCCATGAGATATAGCGCCGCCCATTTCCATTACCAGGCCACCAGCCGTCAGGAAGAGTGGCGTCCAGCCGGGGTCGGTCGAAGGGGCGACGAGGATTTCGCCCGGTTCCAGGTGAGCGCCCGTTGGCTCATGAATCACACGCGCTTTCCCGCTTACTACTCCTGCTGATGCTGGTGTTCCTTTCAGTATGTTATCGACTGATTCGACAGCATTAGCCGAGGTATCAGGTTCGGTGCCATCAGAGAGCAGGATGCGTGGAATATGACGACGTTTTAACTCTTGTTCATAAGTAACGCGCCGTTCGCGTACAATGGAGCGCATGTCCCTTCCAAGCAAGGCTGTTCGCGCTTCAGATAAACTGAGAAAGAAAACATCCTCAGCTTTCTCCAGTTTCCCCGCCTGCGCCAGTTTCTCCCCGATAAGCCAGAGTTGTTCGCGTGCGCGAGCCAACAAGTAAACAACGCAGAATTTGGGCATCTCGCGAAATCCGGCCAACATGCGTGTTCGTTTCAACAAGAAACGGACCAGCCACCCGCGCAATCGTCCTTTGCGTGCCGCTCGCCTTGAGAGAGTTTTCACCATCGCTTCCGCTTCCCGCGCACCACGTCGGAACTGGACATCCGGTGCCATATCCGGGTCTTGCAGTCGCAGATAGTTGGCAAGGACGCCAAGAATATGTGTCGGGTCTTCTGACCAGCGCGGCATACCCACATCAATTTCGGCTACGCCACGATGTCCATATGCACTCAAAAACTTGCTTAATTTCTCCTGGAGCAGACCTGGCATACGATGTGCATGATAATCCTGGGCCTGCTGCGCGAGAGGCGTTTCACGGAGATAGCAAGCAGAAACAGGATCGCGCTGCACCTGTTGCGCAAGCTCCCAAATGGCAAGATCCATTTCTGTGGTCGGATTGTGCGGGAGGCTACGCAGCACGCCCTGTAGCTCATCGGAAGTGGCAAGACCATCCAGGAGCCTGCCAGCTACATTATGCGAAATAAGCCCACAGAGAAAAACCGGTGCTAATCGGCCCAGAGTAGGGGGTGTATTGTCAAGCAGGAACTGCTCAAGTGCGTTTAGACGTTCGATAGAGCCAGCAGATCCCGCTTTTTCGACAACATCATTGAACCTCTGTAATCCAGCCCTCATACGTTCCACTCGCGCCACTGCTGCCGAAGGCCAGAACAGCGCCTGGGGCAGGTAAAGCGGAGCGCGGGTCATGGCCATCAAAGCAACGAATGTGCGCGCAACCCGCCGACGGCGCGCGGGTACGAGCGAAAGACGTGGATCAGTAGCAAGTTGTTCTAAGGGTATGACAGAGGGGGCCTCGCCTAGCTGGGCTACTCCCAGCAGCAATTTGCGCCCAAATGAACTGCGCATGGGAATGGTGACATCAATAAAAAGACGAGAGGCTGCTTCTACAAGCGCAGGGGGGCCAGCCAGAATATTACGAGGCGGCATGCCGAGCCGCCTTGCCATTGCTGAGCCAAAGAGACGGGCAAAGGAAAGTCCCATAGGCGTGAATGGTCGGTACACTCCTTGAACGACATTGAGCGAAAGGTATACGCGCAGAACATCATCTGTTGCCGGTGCTGTGGTGGGCAGCGGGAAAAGCGTTGTGATCGGTCGCGTCTGAGTGAGCCAGATGCGGCCATTGGAGTCAATGGCCCACTCGGTGTCCTGCGGCGCTCCATAATGGGCCTCGACCTTCCCGCCAAGATTTGCCAGCATTCTTACCTGTTCATCGGAGAGACAGGCCTCGTTGTTTTGTTCAACCTGCTCGATACGCCGCGTGCCACCCCCTGCAACGGACTGGATAATGACACGCTTATTACCCAGACGGCGCTCTACAATCTCGCCGCTAATCGTATTGACGACAAAGTGATCTGGATTGACCACACCGGAGACAACTGCCTCTCCCAGGCCAGGGCTGGCATCGATAACCGCCTGGCGACGTTTGCCAGTTAAGGGATTGGCGGTGAAAAGCACACCGGCAACTGTGGCATCGATCATACATTGAACAGCAACCGCGAGTCGCACACTGTGGGGGTCAATGCCGTTGCTGGCGCGGTAGCTCACGGCACGATCCGTCCAGAGCGAGGCCCAGCAACGGCGCACAGCATCGATAAGTGCGTCCTCACCCAGGATATTGAGGTAGGTTTCCTGCTGACCAGCAAAGCTTGCAAATGGTAAATCTTCAGCCGTAGCCGAGGAGCGTACAGCAACCGGAACCGCTTCACCGTCTCCCAATACCCGATATGCCTCGCTGATCGCCTCGGAGATAGCTTCAGGGATAGGCGCAGAGAGCAGCAAGGAACGCGCAGTAGAAGCCAATTCTGTAAGGTGAGCCGTATTGTCTGTGCGAGTCGTGGAGAGTTCGGCCAGAACAGGCTCCAGGTTAGCTTCTTTAGCCACGAGCATATACGCAGAGGTGGTGACACAAAAGCCCGGTGGCACAGGCAACCCGGCGCGAATCATCTCCCCCAGATTCGCCGCTTTGCCACCGGCAATAGGAAGTGACGTGTGATCTATGGCGGTAAACGGCAGAACAAAATCCGCTTGAACTTCACTGTTCTGTGGGGTTGGACTCTGGATGCTCATGCTGCCTCCTTCTCTGACCGGCTTCAGCAAGCAGAGCCATCGCCCGAGTGATAGTTGCCTGCTCCTCAGCCGAGTAGTATTCCATTACAGCGATTTGCACGTCAGCGCGACGCTGTTCAAGTGCCGAGATAAGCGTTCGGCCTTTTTCAGTAATGGCGACACGCTTCACCCGGCGATCATGCTCGTCCTCGCGCCGACTCACCATGCCGCGCTCAACTAACTGATCCAGCAGGCGACTGGTCGCAGATACCGAACGACTCAGGATATCAGTCACCTGCTTGATGGTCAGCTCGCCCTCTTCATCGAGCAGCAAGAGCGTAGCTACCTGGGGCAGCGAGAGATCAAGGTCGCCAAACGTACTCAATACGCTGAAAACGAACTCTCGCACAACGGAACGCCGGAACTGGCTAATGCTGCGCGCAAGTATTTCACGGTCACGGGTATGCATTGGTTGCATCTCTCAAATATTTGCAAATATACAACATTTGTTTAAATGAAACAATAACATATACTTGCGCGCATGTCAATATCCCTATGGATAGAAGGCACTATGTTTTTGACAGTCGAAATTGGTCTGCATTCCTCTTGCACTAATTGTGTATTGAGAATATACTAGAGGTGGTACCCTTTCGTTTCAAGCATCGTAGTGTTTTGCTCTCACCTGATGTTCCTCTCAACGGTCGTGCAAGCATGGATCTACCCCGTTAACCAGGGAAGATACCCTTCCCCTAAGTGAACAGTAAAAGGAAGGAGACAAGCGATGTATGTAGCTATCCGGCGGATGAAGGCAAAACCGGGTTCACTTGATGAGGCGGTGCGGCGAGTTGAAAATGGGTTGGTGCCCATTCTCAGTAGTGTCCCGGGCTTCGTCGAGTATGACGTGGTGCAAGTGGGGGAGGATGTGGGTTTGACCATCAGCTTCTTTGAGACGCAAGAGCAGGCAGAAGAGTCCAACAGAAGAGCGGCGGACTGGGTCAAAGAGAACTTAGCTCCTCTGGCTGCGGGTCCCCACGAGATCGTTGCGGTAGGAGAGGTGCGGGTTCATAGGGGAAAGTCAGCTAGTTAAGAAGCCGTTTCACATCTGAAACAAAGAACTCGGTGGCGAATGGCTACCGAGTTCTTTGTAGTTGTAAGATATATACTCTGCACGAGAATACAGGGGTGGGGATTCGCCGCTTGCAAAAACCTGACGCGCACCCAATTCAGCACATTGAATTGACTCTGCACATCATTAGCCGTATACTAATCAGGCAACAGTGACCTCTAGCCGCTGTTGCCATCCGTATTGGCGCACATTTAGAGGTAGGCAGCGTGTTATTCGAAGAGTTCGCGAAAGAGAATCCTGTACATAGTCCGGTTCGCAATCAGTATTTGCAGATCAAGCGACAGAACCCCGATACCATCCTCTTTTTCCGCATGGGTGACTTCTATGAGATGTTTGATGACGACGCGGAAATTGTGGCACGCGAGTTGGAGATTGCCCTGACGCGCCGCGATTTCGGGCGCGGCGAAAAGTCACCGATGGCAGGCATTCCCCATCACGCGGTCGATGGCTATCTTGCCCGCCTCGTAAGCAAGGGATATCGCGTAGCAATTTGCGAGCAGACCAGCGACCCGGCGCTTTCAAAGGGGCTGGTTGATCGCGAAGTGGTGCGCATTGTGACACCCGGCACAATCATCGACCCCTCGATGCTGGCGGCCAAGCGCAACAACTTCCTGGCAAGCGTGGTCACGGGACGCGAGGCAGTTGGTATTGCCTATGTCGATATCACCACTGGCGAATTTGCCGTCACGCAGTTTTCTACGCCGGAACCTGAACTGGCATTACAACAGGAAATAGCCCGCGTCTCCCCTGCTGAAGTACTGGTCGAAGCGAACTATAATCATCAAGGCAGCCGCAAGCGGCGCTGGCTGGCGGCGGTGATGAGCGAGAAAAGCGTGCGGCGCGTGGGCAGCAACGGCAATCCCAACGCCGATATCGACGAAGCCATTGCCGCCACGCACGCAACCTACAACGAAAATGGCAACGGGCCTGTTCCCGAAGATGACGAGGATGATTTCGCGCCCCTGGCAAAACTCCTCTCAGGAATTGCCGGACACGTCACTCCGTTCGATGCGCGCTACTTTCAGGAAGATGATGCGCGTCATCGCCTGTTCTCGCATTTTGAGGTCGCCTCTCTAGAGGGATTTGGCTGCGCGCACCTGCCCCTTGCCATTCGAGCTGCTGGAGCTGTGCTTGCCTATTTGCAGGAAACACAAAAGGGGCTGTTGCCTCATCTCACCTCGCTCGAAACTTACTATACGAACGAGTTCATGACGCTCGATCCATACACGAGACGCAATCTAGAACTCTTCGAAAGCGGGCGCACCGGTACGCTCAAAGGTTCGCTATTATGGGTGCTGGACAAAACGCGCACTCCAATGGGCGGCAGGCTGCTGCGGCGCTGGATCGGGCAGCCATTGCTCGATCTCTCAATTCTGCGTCGTCGCCAGCAGATCATCGGCGAACTGCTGGGAGATGGCCTGCTCCAGGCGCGGCTGGCCGAAGGGCTGAAGAAGGCGGGCGACATCGAGCGGCTTGCCAATCGCGTGCGCCAGCGCATCGCCACGCCCCGTGATCTGGTCGCGCTGGCAAGTGGATTGCGTGCCGCCGCCGAAGTGCGTTCCAGCCTACCACTCGAAGCCGTGGAAAACATGCCGGGGTTAACTTCCTTAATGGAACGACTTGGTGACAACGAGGAAACCATTCGCCTCATCGAACGCGCCATCGTTGATGAGCCGCCCGTGAGCGCATCGGAGGGTGGAGTGATTCGCCCTGGCTATAGCGAGGAACTGGATCAGATTCAACTGGCGGCAAAGGATGGGCAGCGCTGGATCAGCGAGTTGGAGCAGCGCGAGCGCAAACGCACCGGCATCACTAACCTCAAAGTTGGCTACACGAAAGTTTTCGGTTACTTTATCGAGGTCTCTAAAGCCAACCTCAATCGCGTCCCTGCTGAATACATGCGCAGGCAAACGCTGACCAATGGCGAACGCTTCGTCACGCCCGATTTGAAGGAATACGAGTCGCTGGTGCTGCACGCGCAGGAACGCATTCACAAGTTGGAAAGCGAATTGTTCGCGCAAATACGCGCCGAAATCGCCATTTCTCAAGTTGATCGCATCCTCGACACGGCCCACGCTCTTGCTGAGATCGATGTTTACCTGAGTCTTGCAAACGTCGCAGCTCGGCAGAATTATTGCTGTCCTCAATTGAACGAGGGAGACACAATTCATATCGTCGCTGGCCGCCATCCGGTAATTGAGCAGGCCCAGCTAGATATACCGTTCATCCCCAACGACGTAGAAATCTCTAATTCAGCGTCCCAAATTTTGATTATTACAGGACCAAATATGGCGGGTAAATCAACCTACCTGCGGCAGGTAGCCTTGATTGTTCTGATGGCGCAGATCGGCAGCTATGTGCCCGCCGAGGCCGCGACCATCGGGCTGGTTGACCGCATCTTCACCCGTATCGGCGCGCAGGATGACCTGGCAACAGGCCAGAGTACTTTCATGGTTGAGATGGTTGAAACCGCCAATATCCTGCATCATGCCACGCCCCGTAGCCTCGTGATCCTCGACGAGATCGGGCGCGGCACCAGCACCTACGACGGGCTGGCGATTGCGCGCGCCGTGATCGAGTACCTGCACAACAACAAACGCTGTGGAGCGCGCACACTTTTCGCCACGCACTATCACGAACTGATTGAGGTGGCAAAGATGCTACCTCGCGTGCAATGTCTCAACGTGGCGGTCGCAGAGGAAGACGGCAAAGTTATCTTCCTGCACAAGATCATCCCCGGTGGCGCAGACCGCAGCTATGGCGTGCATGTCGCGCAACTGGCAGGCATACCCAAACCGGTTATACACCGCGCCGAGGAAATCCTGGCGGAGCTGGAACAAAAAGGCGATGCCCGAGCGCGCCGGAAAGCTATGAAAAATATTCCAGCCCCCGCCGTGATGCAAATGACGCTCTTCTCGTCGGAACCTCATCCTTTGATTGAGGAACTGAAAGAGCTTGCTATCGAGGAACTGACACCCATCGAAGCCATCGGGAAATTGTATGAATTGCAGCAGAAAGCGCGCAAATCCTAATTGCAGTATTCTCAAGCGGGTCGAGAACGCGAGGAAACTCCCGGCCCTTCCAGTGAGGAAAGTATACTGTTCAAACCCGAAGAGGTCAAGCGGAAATACAATAGGGAACATTTGCTTGTGTCCATTCGTGTATACAAATAGAAAGGCATAAATTTGTAACGATGGTTGTTATAGTGCTATGATGTAGCAAAAGCTTCATACCTGACAATCACGTTTACTTTACACCGACGTAGTCGCTTTCGTTGAACGCTCTTCAACCACTATTCAGAACGAGGAGTTTGTCTATGACCAATCCATTACTTGAACTCAAGGCGCAAGGACAAAGCGTCTGGTACGATAATATCGACCGCGCGCAGTTACAAAATGGGCAGTTTAAAAAGCTGCTCGATGAAGATGGCATCGTGGGTGTCACCGCCAACCCGACTATCTTTCAGAAATCCATCAGTCACGGCAACGCTTACGACGAGCAGATGACGGAACTGATCAAGGCTGGCAAGAATAAAAATGAAATTTACGAGGCGCTGGTGATCCGCGACATCCAGACAGTGGCAGACATGCTTCGCCCCATCTACGAGCGCACCAATGGCTATGACGGCTATGTCAGCCTGGAAGTCTCGCCAGACCTCGCGCATGATACCGATGGCACGATTGCTGAGGTGCGGCGCTTCTGGAAAATGGTAAATCGCCCGAACCTGATGATCAAAATTCCTGCCACTCCAGAAGGTATTCCCGCCGTCCAGCAGGCACTGACCGAGGGCATCAACGTCAACATTACGCTGATTTTCTCGATTGAGGTCTACCGCCAGGTCACGGAAGCTTACCTGAGCGCACTGGAAGACCGCAACGCTCAGGGGCAAGACATCAGCCATATCGCCTCGGTAGCCAGCTTCTTTGTCAGCCGCGTTGATACGCTGGTGGACAAGCTGCTTGAGGATAAGATCAAGGCGACCAGCGATCCCGCACAGCAGCAGCAATTGAAGTCGCTTGAGGGCAAGGCCGCTATCGCCAATGCGCGCCTGGTCTACCAGGAATTTGAGCGCATCTTCGGTACGCCGCGCTTCGAGTCGCTTAAACATAGCGGCGCGCATGTGCAGCGTCCACTGTGGGCCAGCACCAGCACCAAAAACCCGGCCTATCGCGACGTTCTTTATGCCGAAGAGCTGATCGGCCCGGATACAGTTGATACGATGCCGCTTGAAACCATCGAGAACTTCCGCGATCATGGCCGCGTCAGCCGCACCGTCGATAAAGATGTACCGCAGGCCAAAGCGGAGCTGGACGCGCTTGAGAAAGTTGGCATTTCTTACGATGCCGTCACCCAGCAACTGCTAGACGAGGGCGTGCAAAAGTTCGCGGACTCCTTCCACGAACTCTTCAAGGGCATTGAAGAGAAACGGCAGTCCATCGAACAGCAGGTCACTCGCTAAAGTATGGTGATTGCCACCATGTAAATACGTGGGGACGCTCCTTGACGGACGTCCCTACGATTTTATATGATGAATGAACTTATTCATGTTTTATTGATATGAGGAGAGTATCATGCCTCAACGGAGTGTAGTAGAGGCACCCAACCCTTTACGAGAGGGAATCCGCTTAAAAAACAGCCCCGAACCATGTGTCATGGTTATCTTCGGGGCAACAGGCGATCTGACGCATCGCAAATTACTGCCAGCCCTGTATAATCTCGCCTTAGAACATCCGCTTCCGGCGGGCTTTTCAGTGGTTGGCTTCGCACGGCGTCCCTACACGGATGACGTATTTCGCCAGCAAGCGCTCGATTCCATCAATGAGTACTCGCGTCAGAAGCCCGTCAATCCGCAGGTCTGGGAAAGCTTCGCCTCGGGCATTCATTACCTGCAATCCGATTTTAACGATCCCAAAGGCTACGAAAAGCTCAATAACCTGCTTAACGAACTTGATCGAGATCGAGGCACGAACGGCAACCGCATTTTTTACCTTTCTACGCCGCCCAGCCAGTATCCAGAAATTATCCAGCGTCTCGGCGCGGCAGGACTCAACCGCAGCCGCAAAGGTTGGACGCGCATCATCATCGAAAAGCCCTTTGGGCATGATCTGGCCTCGGCCAAAGAACTCAACCGGCAGGTGGCGAAGGTTTTTCGAGAGGAACAGGTCTACCGCATCGACCACTACCTGGGCAAAGAGACGGTACAAAATATACTCGTGTTCCGCCTGGCAAATGGCATCTTTGAACCGGTATGGAACCGCCGCTACGTCGATCACGTGCAGATCACGGTGGCGGAAAATATCGGCCTGGAGGGACGCGGCGGTTACTACGAAGAAGCCGGCGCGATTCGCGACATGGTGCAGAATCACGTGCTGCAACTGCTCTCGCTGGTGGCAATGGAGCCGCCAATTGCCTTCGAGGCCAATGCAGTGCGCGACGAGAAGGTGAAAGTGCTGCATGCCTTGCAACCGCTCGCAGGCCAGGAGGTGCTTACGCATTTGATCCGCGCGCAGTATGGCCCCGGTTGGGTTAATGGACAGCAAGTGGTTGGCTATCGGCAGGAACCAGGAGTTTCGCCCAACTCTATCACCGAAACCTATGTCGCAATGAAGGTGTTTATCGATAGCTGGCGCTGGGCTGGCGTACCGTTCTACCTGCGCACCGGCAAACACCTGCCCAAACGTGTCAGTGAAATCGCTATCCAGTTCAAACAGGCTCCCTTGATGATCTTCAAAAAGAGCGAAGCCTACGGGCAGGTCGAGCCAAATGTACTGACCCTGCGCATTCAGCCAGACGAGGGCATTTCGCTCAAGTTTGCCGCGAAGGTGCCCGGAAGCGAGATGCAGATTCGTCCGGTGAACATGGACTTTTTCTACGGTTCGTCCTTCTTCCGCGAGCAGCCCGAAGCATATGAGCGGCTTTTACTCGACTGTATGCTGGGCGACTCAACCCTCTTCACGAGACGCGACGAGGTTGAGGCGGCCTGGACGTTCATTCAAGGCATCCTGGACGAGTGGAAAAATGAACCGCCTGAGACGATCTATACCTATGAATCTGGCACCTGGGGGCCGCAGGCCGCCGATGAATTCATCTGGCGCGATGGTCGCAGGTGGCGAAGACCATAACCCCTTCTTTTCGGTATATACTATAAGTGTCGAGCAGTAGCAGCGAACAACGTAGTTCAACCGCGAAAGCTTTACCGTCCTTCCGGTCAAACGAGCCGCATTTGCTCGCGTAGGGTGTCTCTTGCACCCTGAAGCAGGAACAGAACAAGGCAGTTCTCTCATAGAACAGGAACACGAGCATGACGAATGAAACCGCCAACGGCCCAGGGGTCTCTTTACCCTGGGCGGGAAAACTGGTACGCATCGAGCAGGTCGAAGAGTTCTTTCCCACGCTCTGGAACATGTCTCTCGATAACTTGCGCATCGGTGCTAATCTCAATGTACGCACCAGCGTCTTAAATCTCGTCATCTGCGCGCCCGATATTGAAACCGCCGCGTATGCCAGCAAGCAACTACGCGAACTGGCAAGCACGCACCTGGCGCGTGTCACCCTGATCGTGCTTGACCACAGCGAACAGGCTCCTTCAGAGGTGACATCCTGGGTCACGCTGCGCTGTTTCTCGATGATCTCCGATTTAATGCGGCACTGCTTCGAGCAAACCACACTGCTGGCCTCGGGCAGAGCCGTGTCTTCCATCGGCAACATTATCCATCCCCTGCTCAAGCCTGACCTGCCAGTCTATCTCTGGTGGCTGGGAGACCCACCCGCCTATGATGATCCAGCCTTCAGAAGCCTGGTCGCGCTGAGCAACCGCGTGATCTTCGACTCGACCCGGTTCTTTCATCCCGAGCAGGATATCTACACGCTCTCCGACCTTCTCCGTACAGCAGCAGGCAGCGCATTGAGCGATCTGAACTGGGCGCGCATTATCCCGTTACGAGAACTCGTGATCCAGTTTTTCGATGTCGCTGAATATCGTCCGTTCCTGACCGGTATTTATTCGCTTGAAATCGAACATGCCGCCGCGCCGCTCGCCATGCCCATGCAAACAAAAGAAGGTGACGTCTCACCAAATCCCGCCCGCGCCCTGCTGCTGGCCGGGTGGCTCAAAGGACGCCTCGGCTGGGCCATCGCCGACGACCGCTCGCAAAATCAACACGATACCAATAGTGGCACGTATCATTGGAAAATAGACCGTCAGACGAATGCTCGCATGACCAATCCCCTGGTAACGCCGCGCACAAGAAGCGGCCGCCTGCCTGGTGGTCGTTATGCGAACATTTCCATTCGACCACGAGTCATGCCAGATATGCGCCCCGGTGCTATTGCCCTGGTGCGCCTGATAAGTGTGGCCGAGGGGAAGCAGGCCGTCTTTACCATCGAACGCGAAAAAGATCTCGACCACGTATCTACCAGTGTTGAAGTGGATTCGGAGCTGCGCCAGAAGCGCATCGTGAACTTGCCGGATACCATCAGTGAAATTGATCTGCTGCGCGATGAACTGGAAATCACCGGACACGACTATCACTTTGAACAAACCCTGCAAGAGGTGGCGGATCTGCTGGATGCGGAGTTATGATACTTGACTGAGGAGAACAGTATGAATGTAGGCATTTATCCCGACCTGAATACGATCAGCCACCAGGCTGCGCAATACATCGTGAGGATCGCGCGCGAGTCTATCGTCACGCGGGGTCGTTTCACCATCGCTCTTTCGGGCGGTAACACGCCAAAGCAGCTTTATAGCCTGCTCGCCAGCGAACCCTATCGCCGCCAGATCGATTGGACATTTGTTGAAATCTTCTGGGGTGATGAGCGTTGCGTACCGCCTGAAGACCCTGAAAGCAACTATTACATGGCCCAGGAGGTTATGCTAAGCCGCCTGAAAGAGATTCCAGCCATACAGGTACATCGCATGCCCGCCGACCAGCCCAATCGTGATGCCGCTTCCCAGGCCTATACGGAGGAGATGCAGCGGGTCTTCAGCACCGCTGGCATTCCCAACTTTGACCTGATTCAGCTTGGTATGGGGCCGGAAGGCCATACGGCTTCGCTCTTCCCGCACCAGGCATCGCTGCACGAAACAACGCGCCTGGTCATGCCCGTCTCCGTTCCCAAGCCGCCCCCTGATCGTCTGACCTTCACACCGCCAGTGTTGAACGCCGCCCGCAACGTACTGTTCCTGGTTACAGGCGCAGACAAGGCAGATGCGCTCAAAGCCGTACTGGAAGGGCCATATAACCCGGATGAGTACCCCGCGCAAATTGTGCGCCCGTCGCAGGGAGAAGTCACCTGGATGGTGGATACGGCGGTTGCCCAGAAGCTTCAGCAGCAGAGGAATGGTTAGATGATCGGAATTGTGCCATCAATTTTATCGGCGGACTTCACGCGCTTAGGCGAGCAGGTGCGCGAGGCCGAGGCAGCCGGGGCGCAGCGCATCCAGGTCGATGTGATGGACGGGCATTTTGTGCCAAACATCACAATGGGGCCAATGGTCGTAGAGGCAGTGCGCCGCTCGACACGGCTGCCCATCGAGTCACACCTGATGATTACCAACCCGGAGCGATATATCGACGATTTCGCGCAGGCTGGCTCCGATGTCATCATCGTCCATCAAGAGGTCTGCCCGCACCTGCACCGTGTCATCCAGCAAATCAAGCACGCCGGGAAAATGGCGGCGGTCGCGCTCAATCCCTCGACGCCGGTGTTCATGCTCGAAGACGTGCTTTCGCTGCTGGATATGGTGCTGATTATGACCGTCAATCCGGGCTTCGGTGGCCAGGAGTTCATTCCAGAAACGCTACCAAAAATCGCGCGCCTTCGTCAAACCATCACGCAGCGCAACCTGCATTGCGATATCGAAGTTGATGGCGGCATTCACGAGGCGACCGTTCCCCAGGTCGTAAGAGCGGGCGCGAATCTGCTCGTCGCAGGCTCAGCCGTTTACAACAAGCAGGAGAGCGTAGCCCAGGCCATTGCCCGTTTGAAAAAGGCCGCGCAAATATAGGAGAGAGCATAGATGAAAACCATCAGTGTCTCGACGCATAAAAAGGACGAAGTAGTAGACATCACCGAGACGGTACACAGCGCTTTGCGTGACGCTCCAAATGCAATCGGCGTCTGTGTCGTCTTCGCTGCCCATACCACCTGCGCCCTCACCACCGCCGACCTCGACCCGGGCACCGACCAGGACTTACTCGATGCCCTGCGCAAACTCCTGCCATCCATGCGCTACCGCCACCCGCACGATCCATCGCACACACCCGACCATATTCTATCCAGCATTATCGGGCCATCGGTGACAATTCCTTATGCGAATCACAGACTGCTGCTCGGCACGTGGCAGCGCGTGATTCTGGTAGAACTGGATGGACCAAGACAAAGAACTGTGCATATCTCGTGGTTCTAGCGATAAATTGGGCAGGTCGGCCATGAACGATATCAACCCCTTTGCTCAGCAACATGCCGACATCCGGCAGGGCGTGCGCGACATATGCAAGCAATTTGACAGCGCCTACTGGCAGAAAATCGAGGAGTCATCAGGCTATCCCGAAGCGTTTGTGCAGGCGCTGACAGAGGCTGGCTGGTTGGCTGCTCTGATCCCCGAAGAATTTGGTGGTTCCGGCGTCAGCCTGACAGAAGCATCAGTCATCCTGGAAGAGATCAACCGGTCAGGAGCCAACTCCGGCGCGTGTCACGCGCAGATGTACACGATGGGCACAGTGTTGCGTCACGGCTCCCACGAACAGAAACGTCGCTACCTGCCACGCATTGCTTCAGGCGAATTGCGTCTCCAGTCCTTCGCCGTCACCGAACCAACCACCGGCACTGATACCACAAAGATCAAAACCTATGCCGAAAAGCAAGGTGATCACTATATCGTCAATGGTCAGAAGGTGTGGATTTCGCGCGTCCAACATTCGGACCTGATGCTTCTGCTAGCGCGCACAAAACCATTGGAGCAGGTCAAGAAGAAAACGGAGGGGCTCTCGGTCTTCCTGGTGGACTTGCGCGCAAGCAGGGAAAAAGGGCTGACAGTTCGGCCCATTCGCAACATGGTCAACCACGAGACCAACGAATTGTTTTTCGACAACTTCGAGGTTCCTGCCGAAAATCTGATCGGAGAAGAAGGCAAGGGCTTCTCCTATATCCTGGATGGCATGAACGCCGAGCGCATTCTCATCGCGGCGGAATGCATCGGTGATGGCTACTGGTTTCTCGACAAGGCGCGTCATTATGCCAACGAGCGCATCGTGTTTGACCGCCCCATCGGCCAGAACCAGGGCATTCAGTTCCCAATTGCTCAGGCCTACGCTCACGTGCGCGCCGCAGATCTAATGCGCTACGAAGCTGCGCGCCTCTTTGACGCGGGACAACCCTGCGGAGCAGAAGCCAACATGGCAAAGCTGCTCGCGGCTGACGCTTCCTGGGAGGCGGCTAATGTGTGCCTGCAAACACACGGTGGCTTCGGCTTCGCCGCCGAGTACGACGTTGAGCGCAAGTTCCGTGAAACCCGCCTGTATCAAGTTGCTCCAATCTCCACCAACCTGATCCTGGCCTATCTGGCTGAGCATGTCCTCGGCCTTCCGAGGTCGTACTGATGCTCTCACTTAAGCCGATTCCAGTGTAGTACCGCCGAATCCGATCTCGTTTCCATCGGGATCACGGTACGTGATCTTGCGCACGCCGTTGGAGTAGGTTTCCCGCTCCACAGGGTCAAGTCCCCGCTCGGCTATCTGCATGATGAGCGCATCGAGGTTATCAACGAAGCTCAAGTTTACCGCGTGACCAGCGTGTTCCGGCCGCAGTACAATGTACATATATCGATGCTCCGCAAGCTCCCATACGGCCTCTGTGTCGTGTGGAAAGAATGTAGGCTCAGAGCCTAGCAACCGTTTGTACCACGTGAGCGCCGCGGCGTAGTCAGCGACTGGAATACCTGCGAACAGGTCGAGATTCGTAGTAGGAATCATTTTTCTTGCTCTTTTCTCTTCACAAACAGGTCATATGAGGCGGCATTGTATCACGCACTCCATCCCGAGACAACATCTTCCCCTTTTTCATCTTTATTTAGATGGCATGCCATGAAAAAGCTCCTCTCGCCTGCCATCCTGAGCGTCTCGCCTCGTCCGGCACGCGAGACCCTTCGCTGCACTCAGGATGACATCTGGAGACAGGTTAGTAATGGCATGTGGTAGGATATAGACAAGCCAATACCTGACCTACTGTCAAACAAGGGGGCTGCGCATGACCACAGGCGATGTACTAGGGCTTGTCTACTCCTACGTCTATGCTTTTGCCCTCTTGATTCTCATCGAAGCCATCCGGCGCTGGCGCAACTATCCGACGGACTTCACGCGCAAAGTCGTCCACATTGGAGCAGGCATGTGGATATGGGGCATCCTGCTACTCTTCGATCACTGGCAATTCGCCATCATACCAACGGCGACTTTCATTCTTTTCAACGCTATTTTCCTGCGCTTCCGTATCTTTAGTGCGATGGACACTGGTGAGGGCGGGACTCCCGGTACCGTCTATTTCGCCATATCCTGTACCTTCCTATTGTTTATGTTTCATGAAGGTTGGGAGCAGGGCTTTCCACGCGGCTTCGAACAATACGCGATGGTCGGTATCATGGCGATGACCTGGGGCGATGCCTTTTCAGCCATCATCGGCAAACGCTTCGGCAAACACAGCTATCGCGTGCCAGGAGGCGGGGGGCATAAACGCACGCTTGAAGGTTCGCTGGCAGGCTTCGTTTTCACCTTCGTAGCTGTATCGATCACTCTGGCGATTATGACAACCTTGCCTCTACAACTCATTTTGCTCGGCGGCCTGTTCGCAGGCATCGTGGAAACGCTGTTTGAGGCCATTTCCCCTTATGGGACAGATAATCTGACTGTGCCAATCGCGGTTGCAATAGTATTGTTCTGGTTTGGATTATGAAACATCTGCATCTCACACTTGCATCTGCTCCGGCCTTGCTCGTCTCGCGCGAGGCAGCAGCACCACTAAGGCCTGGCTCTATTGAGTATCCTGAAGTTGGGCATGAACTATGGGAGAAGTGCTGGCAACAGGCGCGGGAACATATGGTTCGCTGGTTTGAGCGATTTTTGAAGGAGGATTGATTATATGCACGACGACATCACCGACATCCCAGGTATTCGAGTAGGCCATGATACGAATCTAGAGGCAGGCACTGGCTGTACCGTCATCCTCTGCGATACACCAGCAGTAGGTGGTATGGATGTGCGTGGGGGAGCGCCTGCCACACGCGAGACCGATCTGTTGCGACCAATGAACCTCGTCGAAGAGGTGGACGCGGTTGTCCTCACGGGCGGAAGCGCGTTCGGATTGGACGCGGCAAGCGGCGTGATGCGTTATCTGGAGGAGCGCGGCATTGGTTTTGATACAGGGGTAGCGCGCGTCCCGATTGTTCCGGCGGCGGCCCTCTTTGATCTCGCCTTTGGTGTGGCAAATGTGCGGCCAGATGCGGAGGCAGGTTATAGGGCATGCACACAGGCAACCGGCGGTCCCATTGTGCAAGGTACGGTTGGCGCGGGTACAGGCGCGACAGTCGCGAAGATGGCCGGTCCGGCCCATATGATAAAAGGCGGGCTGGGGTCAGCCAGCGTGCAATTACCGGATGGTACGCTGGTGGGCGCGCTAGTGGTCGTCAATGCGCTGGGCGATATTGTTGATCCGGCAACAGGTCAGGTGATCGCGAGCGCGCAAACACCTCAGGGAGGGGATACTCCTCAACCCTTTGGCAATACCACCCTGGCAGTCGTGGCGACCAACGCAGCCCTTTCAAAGGTGCAGATCAACCGAGTGGCGAGCATGGCGCATGACGGTATGGCACAGGCCATTCGACCCGCGCATACGCTCTTTGATGGTGATACGGTCTTTGCGCTTGCGCTGCGACCAACTGGCGAGGACGATTCGGATACGCCGATTTCCCCACAGCTTGTTAGCATGGTCGGAGCTGCAGCGGCAATAACATTAGCGCGTGCTATTGTAAAAGCAGTTCAAAACGCCACCTCATTACATGGCGTTCCAGCAGCAAATTCGTAGCCTCCCTTGCTCATATCCCCCGATGAAGCAAGCGGTAGACCCGCATATGGCCGGGTCTCATCAGGGCTGTATCATAAGAAATAACACTATACCTCCGCTGATGAGCATAATGAGCGCGCATACCAGAAGCATCAGGGCAAAAGCATAACTGCGCTGGGTTGCCTGTTCTAGCAATTGTTCGCTGGTGCGCTGCTCAATGCGCAGCGGAAGTTCACGTTTGGCGGTCAGCGTCTTCAAACCGCCGGTAGCCAGGTCCCAGGAGTGACTGGCGAAATCAGTGGCAGGTCGTCGCACTTCTCTAGACTCTGTCGCAGGTCGAGTTGGGTTCGGAGGGGTAGCAGGAAAAAGAGGCTGTTGATAGGGAGGGGTAGCAGGCATCGAGCGAGCAGGTGGGGTTGGTGTATAGGTCTGCGGAGGCAGAGGTCGCGAAGAGTGTGCATCAGGAGTTGGCACTGTCACAATATTTCTCCACTAGGGACCAGAAGCCCAAACCACTATACAAAGGACAATCTACGATAAACGCGCTACAGAAGCCAATACTTTTCATACACTTGTGTTAGTTCTAATTGTAGTGATCAAAGCGAAAGAATCAAGCCCTCTATGACTTATTGGGGGTCTGGCAAGAACTTTTGTACCTGTCTTCTTTAATGTAGGGACACGATGATGGATGTTTACAACGAGGGAATATCCAGGCATGTCATCCTGAGCGCAGCGAAGGATCTCCGGTCGCCATGCTCCCAACCGCATCGATACCCGGCTCTTTCGCTGCGCTCAGGATGACAGGGGGCAAATAGACTCCCTTCAATTGTAAACGTTCATCACGCATCCCTACATCATCCGAATCATTTTTGAACATTTATTCGTTAAGAAGACAAAAGCAGCTCAAGCAACATATTGAGCATGCGAGCAGTTGCGCCCCAGATGCGATAGGGGCCGTAATCAAAGAAATAGACGGTATGCGGCGCGCCACCTCGCGACCAGATCTCGGTATGCACTATGGATGGATCGGCCAACCCTTGCAGGGGAACCAGGATCAGCTCCGCGACTTCGCTTTCCTGCAATTGCAGGTCTCCCAGGCCATCCGGCAAATAGGCCACAACCGGGACAACCAGAAAATTGCTTACTGCCGTGAAAACGGGAGGCAGCAGACCGAGTACCTGAGCGCGGGCGATATCCAGGCCAATCTCCTCGCGCGACTCGCGTAACGCCGTTTCCACAGGCGAAGCATCGGTTGGTTCAACTCCCCCGCCTGGAAAAGCAATTTCGCCGCCATGCGAACGAAGCGTAGAGGCCCGGCGAATAAATACCAGGTGGGTCTCACCATTCTGCTCGAACAGACATACCAGCACAGCAGCTTTGCGAGCGCGGGGGCGCTGATTCTCTATCGCCTCCACCAGTTCTGGCGCATGCGTCACCGGCTCAAGTCGCTCCACAAGCGCCTGCCGGACTTGCTTGCTGTCGTTTAGATTCATACGCATATTGTAGCACATCGAATACTTGCGCGAACCAGTTCTACCCAACTATGCGGCCAAAAGCATCTATGTTTTCAACATACCATGAAAAAGACCCCCTCGCCTGTCATCCTTCGCTGCGCTCAGGATGCCATCTGGAGGCAGGTTGGTCATAACATGGAATATCACAAATTTGTGAGGTGAGGTAAAAATTGCGCCGGGTGCCTGTGATACTACTTGCATCCATATGGTACAATATGGCAGATATTCAAACATCGGAGCGAATTGCTAAATAGGTTGTGTAGCGTCTTGCATTCGGATACAGCATTTGGTATAATGAGAGCGTCGAGTGGGGGTTTCTTATGCTCAGGCTCATATTATGCCCGTAAGGCAGTTATCTGTCTGCGAGCAGTTTTTCGTAGGTGTGTATTGAGGACAAGTATAACAGATGTCCGTTCGTATCACGTCCCAGGATTCTTATTTTTGGGGCAAAAGAACACGGAATTCTTTCCAGCCTTAGCAGCCTCCTCCGATAAGCCCAGGTCCAACACCACATCCCCAGAGGTCAGACATGCAAACTTTCCGATCTCTTCAAGGAATTTTTCACCACAAAGGACGGAACACTTGCGCACAGCCAGGGGGATATGTGATAACATAATTTCGGACGGGCAATAACTGTGGATCGAAGGGGGTATTCTACCCATGCAATCACAGAAGCACGGCGACCTTTCGACAATGCCAGCGGCAAATTTTAACAGCGGACGGGTACAGACGATGTACGAAGGAAATGGCCTGGAAAGGCAAAACAACAACCCCGAAGAGGCGAACGACTACAACGAAATGGAAGCGTTGCTAGCGGCGTCCACCACTCCCATCAATATCAAGCGCGGCGATGTAGTCGATGGCGTAATCGTGCGTATTGACCAGGACGAAATTCTGGTCGATATTGGTCTCAAATCTGAGGGTGTACTCTCAACCAAAGAGTTACCGGCTAGTGGCGATTGGTCTTTTGAGAATCTGCATCTCAATGACAAAGTATTGGTCTACGTGATGCAGCCAGAGACGCCTGATGGACACGCCCTGCTCTCCTTGAAGCGCGCGAACACCGAGCGACAGTGGCGTGTTGCCGAAGAGCAGTACAAGAACAACGAACTCATCAAGGCGCGAGTGATTGATTACAACAAGGGCGGCCTGATCGTCGATGTCGCGGGCATCCGGGGCTTTGTTCCGATCTCGCAGATTCTCAATCTCAAACGCGAAGAAGTGGCGCAGGGTGGTGATAATCAGGAAACAGCCGCCAAACTCGCCAGCATGAAGGATAAAGAACTCACGCTCAAAATCATTGAGATTAACCGCGCACGCAACCGCCTGATCCTCTCCGAACGGCTGGCCGCGCAGGAATGGCGACAGCGCCGCCGCGAGGAACTGCTCGACGAACTCAAGCCCGGTGAAGTACGCAAGGGCATCGTCAGCAACCTTGCCAACTTCGGGGCATTTATCGATCTGGGTGGCGCGGATGGCCTGGTACATATCAGCCAGCTTGCCTGGAGCCGCGTCAATCATCCGAGCGAGGTCCTCAAAGTCGGCCAGGAGGTTGAGGTACAGGTTCTCAGTGTCGATAAAGAAAAGAAGAAGATCGCGCTTTCGATCAAACGCGCCGAGGTTGATCCCTGGACGACGGTTGAACAGCGCTATCATCCGGGCCAGGTCGTCACCGGAACGATTACCAAAATCGCTCCGTTCGGCGCGTTTGCCAGGATTGAGGATGGCATCGAGGGCTTGATCCATCTGTCCGAGCTAACGCCCGGCATGGACCCGAAAGCCAGCCTGCATGAAAACCAGCAGTTGCCACTGCGCATCCTGCGCATCGATGCTGAGCGCCGCCGCCTCGGACTGAGCCTGCGCCAGGTCGATGAACCTGATACAAAAGAAACTCCTTCTGAAAATGCACCTTCAGAGACTGGCGCACCAACCTCTTCAGGTGATATCATGAAGATGTCGTTGGAAGAGACACAGCACAGGGAGGAGACACCTTCCGAGCCGGAGCGGGCGGCAGCCTCGACAAGGCGCGAAGGTAAAGGACGGGAACGACCCGAACGGCAGAATGAAAATTCGCTGCTCGGCAATCTGTCTCTCGGCGATGAAGGCGAAACGACTGCTATGGCCGAGGCCTTCAAGGCTGCGGCACGTCAGCTATCGAAGGAGGAGTCAGAGAGTTCTGAATAGCCGTCGTAATTCCCAGGTTTTTTTGCACATGAACATTTGAGCGAGCGACCTCCTGGCTGCAATTCCGTATGGCAGCAGGAGGTCGGTTGTTTCAGATATCCGTATCGTAGATTGATTGTCTTGAACGATGGGAGGGCATTGATTGTTTTCCTTGACGCTGCTGAATGGGTGTTGTATAGTGAATTGTACGATTTACCTGAGCATCACAGAGGGCCAGGTTCCACCCTCTGCTTCTTCTGAAAGGGGGGTGACAAACAGGTGAACGACAGAGACAGGTTTGACAAATTTACAGAGCGGGCCAGGAAGGTCCTGAGCCTCGCGCAGGAGGAAGCGCAGCGCTTCCAGCACAACTACATCGGCACCGAACACCTACTGTTGGGTCTGGTACGTGAAGGTGAGGGTGTAGCCGCTAAAGTTTTGAGTAATCTGGGCGTCGAACTGAACAAAGTTCGCAGCGCCGTTGAATTTATCATTGGTCGTGGAGATCGCATCGTTCTCGGCGAAATCGGCCTGACTCCACGCGCCAAAAAGGTGATCGAGCTGGCCGTCGATGAAGCTCGTCGTCTGAATCATCATTATATTGGGACAGAACATCTCCTGCTCGGTCTGGTACGCGAGGGCGAAGGTATTGCCGCAGGCGTGCTGGAAAGCCTGGGCGTGAACCTGGAGAAGGTACGCACGCAAACTATTCAGGTTCTCAGCCAGTCAGGCGCTCCACACGAGCGCGACGCCAAGCACTCCAAGACTCCGACCATCGATCAGATGGGTATCGATCTGACCGCCGCCGCCCGCGCCGGAACGCTCGACCCTGTCATCGGTCGCCATCAGGAGATTGAGCGCGTCATTCAAATTCTTTCCCGCCGCACCAAGAACAACCCGGCGCTGATCGGTGAGCCGGGTGTTGGTAAAACGGCCATTGTGGAGGGTCTGGCCCAGCGCCTCGTCTCCGGTGAAGTGCCTGAGACGCTGGCAGGCAAACGCCTGCTCACCCTCGATGTTGGCTCTCTCGTTGCCGGAACCAAATATCGTGGCGAATTTGAAGAACGTTTGAAGAAGATCATCGAAGAGATTCGCAACAGCCGCGACTGCATCATTTTCATTGACGAAGTCCATACCCTGGTCGGCGCAGGTGCCGCCGAGGGCGCGGTTGATGCTGCCAATATTCTGAAGCCAGCCCTGGCGCGTGGCGAACTCCAGTGCATCGGCGCGACGACACTTGACGAATATCGCAAGTACATCGAGCGCGATCAGGCATTGCAACGCCGCTTCCAGGAAGTGATTGTACGCGAGCCATCAATGGAGGAGGCGCTTGAAATCCTCAAAGGCATTCGCGAACGCTACGAGACGCACCACCGTCTGACTATCACCGATGCCGCCCTCAAGGCTGCTGTCGAAATGGCCAGCCGCTACATCACCGACCGCTACCTGCCTGACAAGGCCATCGACCTGATCGATGAAGCGGCCAGCCGTGTGCGCATGCAGCATTCGCTCGCGCCCCTCAATCTGAAAGAGGCTATGAAAGGTCTGGAGTCGGTGCTGCGCGAGAAAGAGCAGGCCATCCAACAGCAGGAGTACGAACTGGCGGCTGAACTGCGCGACCGCGAGGTCAAGCTGCGCGACCGCATCTCCAAGCTCGAATCCGGCTGGCATCGCGAGCGCGGCAGCGAGAAGCCGCAGGTGGGCGAAGAGGAAATCGCTCAGATCGTCTCTATGTGGACAGGCATTCCTGTGATGCGTATCGCGCAGGAAGAATCCCAGCGCCTGCTCCAGATGGAAGACGCCCTGCACTCCCGCGTTATCGCGCAGAACGAGGCCATCGAGAAAATCTCGCGTGCGGTCCGCCGCGCAAGGGCCGGTCTGAAAGACCCGAAGCGTCCTATTGGCTCCTTCATCTTCATGGGTCCGACGGGCGTTGGTAAGACCGAACTCGCGAAGGCGCTGGCCGAATTCATGTTTGGCAGCGAAGAAGCCCTGATAAAGATCGACATGTCCGAGTTCATGGAGCGCCACGCGGCAGCCCGCCTGGTGGGCGCGCCTCCTGGATATGTCGGGTACGAGGAAGGCGGTCAGTTGACCGAAGCGGTGCGCCGCAAGTCGTACAGCGTAATCCTGCTGGACGAAATCGAGAAGGCACACCCCGACGTCTTCAACATGCTGCTCCAGATTCTGGAAGATGGCAAGCTGACCGACGCCAAGGGCCGCACAGTGGACTTCCGCAATACCATCCTGATTATGACGTCTAACGTTGGCGCAACCTTGCTGAACAAAGAGGCCTCCATCGGCTTCAAACAGTCAAAGGACAAGGAGAAAGCCAACCAGACCGAGTACGAAGCGATGAAGGGCAAAGTCCTCGGAGAACTCAAGAACACCTTCAAGCCGGAGTTCTTGAACCGTATCGACGAGGTCATCGTCTTCCATTCGCTGCGCCTCGAGGAGATGTACTCCATCGTCGATCTGTTGCTCAAGCGCGTGCGCTTGCAGCTCACCGAACAACAGGTCGAACTGGTTGTGCCGCAGGCCACAAAGGACTTCCTGATCGAGAAGGGCTTCGACCCGCAGTATGGCGCTCGCCCATTGCGCCGCACCATCCAGCGCATGGTTGAGGACCCGCTGGCCGAGGGCTTGCTCGAAGGCAAGTTCCAGCCCGGCGATCTCGTCGAAGCCGTCGTCGTCGATGACGACCTGCAACTACAGGTTCGCAATCGCATCGAACAGCTTCCCGCGCCGGAGCAGCCAGCCTCACCAGAGGCAGCCCTTTCGGCAGGCGGCGAAAGCGGCAGCGAAGCGCAGAGCTAAGCTGAAATAACACGAGGGGCGCATGGAAACATGCGTCCCTTTCTTTTGCCTGTTTCGCCGCCGCTATAAAGAATAGATCATAAATATTCTCTTTTGACCGGCTTAAAAACTTGAAGGATTGGGCTTGAAGATATGGCAAAATTACGCACCAAATATATTTGCCAGCAATGTGGCGGTGAACAAAACAAGTGGGTAGGCAAATGCCCCGACTGCGGCTCCTGGAATACGCTTGAAGAAGTGGTTGAAGCCCCTCAAACCGCCGCTCAGCAGCGCCGACAAAGCCTGAGTGGCCCCGTTTCCGTTGCTCAAGGCACAACAACACCCCTGGTCCTGCCTGATATCAAACCGCTTACACAGGTACGCATCCCCGTTGGCTATGCCGAGATGGACCGTGTGCTGGGCGGCGGGCTGGTAGCAGGCTCGCTTATTCTGATTGGCGGCGAGCCAGGTATCGGCAAATCAACCCTGCTGCTCCAGGTGGCAGGCAATATCGCCGCATCAGTCGGGCCGGTTCTCTATGTCTCCGGCGAAGAGTCCATTGAACAGGTCAAGATGCGCGCCGAACGCCTGGGCATCACTGGCGAACAACTCTATCTACTTGCTTCTATTGAACTTGACGTCATTATCGAGGCCGCGCGCCGCCTCAAACCTGCACTGGTCATCGTCGATTCGATTCAAACCACGCTCAGCAGCAGCGTCACCTCAGCGCCAGGAAGCATCAGCCAGGTGCGTGAATGCACCATGCAGCTTATGCAACTCGCAAAGAACACCCTCACGCCTATCTTCATCATTGGACACGTCACTAAAGAGGGCACAGTAGCCGGGCCAAAGGCGCTTGAACATATAGCGGACGCGGTCCTCTATCTGGAAGGGGAGCGCTATCACACCTATCGACTGCTGCGCGGCGTGAAAAACCGCTTTGGTGCGACACACGAAGTAGGCGTCTTCGAGATGCATGGCGAGGGAATGGTCGAGGTTCCCAATCCATCAGCCGTCTTTCTCTCAGACCGCAACGCGGGGGCGACAGGCTCGGCGGTGGTGGTCAGCATGGAAGGAACGCGCCCCATCCTGGTCGAGGTACAGGCGCTGGTCGTTCCCAGCAACTTCGGCTATCCGCGCTGCACCACCAGCGGCATCGAGCATAACCGCCTGTTGATGCTGCTGGCTGTGCTTACCAAGCGTGTCGGGCTGGCGGTCAACAACCACGACGTCTATGCCAACGTGGTCGGCGGCTTCTCGTTGGAGGAGCCAGCCATCGATATCGGCATCGCTGCCGCCATCGCCTCAAGCTATCGCGAAAAAGCCATTCCACCCGACACGGCCTTAATCGGCGAGGTAGGGCTTTCTGGCGAGCTACGGGCAGTAAATCGCCTGCCCTTGCGCGTGCGCGAGGCTGCCAAACTTGGCTTCAAACGCTGCATTGTGCCCAAAGCAGGGGGAGGCGCGAAGGTCAGCGCAGAATTAGAGGGAGCAGGATTACCGGGAGACTTTAAGGTATTCGCGGCAAGTTCACTTGCAGTCGCCTTAGAAGTTGCGCTACACTAATGAATAGGACGGAATGCAGGCATCAATAGCAACTGCAAAAGTGTACTTCATCGAGTATCAGGTGCAGAAAGCATTGCTGACTATTGATTCCTACCGAGTAACAGTGTATACTCCATTTCGTCATAAAGATTTTTCTGGCTTTATGGGCGCGTTCCCGGTAGTTTCCAGTTCAGCATCGCCAGAAGATGCTTCGGACAAGCCGTCGTTTTTTTGCAATTATTCTTTATTATTGTTATTCTTACCGGCCAGGTCCGCAGATTCTACCTCACGTCGCCCTTCATGGGTGCTATAGCACTGAATAGCGCCGTTTTGGAGGATGAAGGGATGTCTGTCAAAATGATTGCCCGCGTTGTCGGGGCATTAATCACACTCCTCGTGGCTGTCGGCCTGTACTTTTTCGATCACACCACCATAGCTGATATTTTATGGTGGTTCATCGGGATTGCAGTTGTAGCTATTATCCTTGCTTTTCTCATCACACCATACATCACTGTTATTCCTTATCGCTGGATGCGCGATACTTCCGCCAGCGACCTGATAGCAGCAGTCATCGGACTTATCGTTGGCCTTATCATCTCAGTGCTGCTCTTTATCCCCCTGGCGAATCTGCCCGCCACTTTCGGACACATTCTGCCCCTGGTTGGCGCGGTGGTCTTCAGCTTCCTCGGGGTTGCCCTGGGCGTGCAGCGTAAAAATGATATCGTCCACCTCTTCCAGGCCGTTTTTCAAAATCGGCGCAATCGCGAACGCGAGCGCGAGGAAGAACGCGAGCGCAGCAAAGAGAGTGAAAAGGCCGCTTCCAACCATTCCGAACCTGTCACGCAGATTCTGCTGGATACCAGCGCGATTATCGACGGGCGTATCGCTGATATCAGCACGACCGGCTTCATCTCCGGTACGCTTGTCGTCCCCCGCTTTGTCCTCAATGAGTTGCAGCATATCGCCGACTCTCCCGATACGATGCGCCGCAATCGCGGTCGGCGCGGATTGGAAATGCTGAACCGCCTGCAAAAAGACGCCACCGTTCCTATCGAGATTACTGATAACGACGTAGAAGGCGTTACCGAGGTAGATAGCAAGCTGGTGCAGATGGCGCGTAACCTGCATTGCCCCATCATCACTAACGACTTCAACCTCAACCGCGTGGCGGAATTGCAGGGCGTCAAAGTGCTGAACATCAACGAACTGGCGAACGCAGTCAAGCCCGTTCTGCTTCCCGGCGAGGATATCTATATCAAGATTATGCAGGAAGGCAAAGAACTGGGTCAGGGCGTCGGCTACCTGGACGATGGCACGATGATCGTAGTTGAAGGTGGTCGCCAGTACATGGGTAGCACTATCGAAGTCACTGTCACCCGTGTACTGCAAACGGTCGCAGGCCGCATGATTTTCGCGCATCCTAAGAACGGGGCAACCGGCGCGCTCCCACCATCGCAATCTTCCGGGCGGCAGAAACAATACTAGCATCATGCAACACTCTGAGCAACATGTAGTGCAGGGAACCTGCGCCGCCATCATTGTAGCCGCAGGCTCCAGCCGCCGCATGGCCGGGCACGATAAACTCTGGATTCCCCTCGCAGGCCGCCTCACCCTGTGTCACACCATCGATGTTTTCGAGGCCTCGCCACTGGTGCAACGCATCATCCTTGTCTTGAACTCTGAACGTATACAGGATGCCCGGGCGCTTTGCGAACAGGAGGGCTGGCAAAAACTGGCGGCAATTGTGTCAGGGGGAGCCAGGCGACAGGACTCTGTGCGCAACGGACTTGACGCCCTGGCAGCCATCGCGCCTGACACGCACTGGGTCATGATTCATGATGGCGCTCGTCCGCTTGTCACCGCCACCATCCTTGAGGCAGGTCTACAAACTGCCCAGGCGCATCATGCCGCCATCGCCGCTGTCCCGCTCAAAGATACCGTCAAACATGTCCAGGACGGCTATGTAGTCGGCACCATCGACCGCTCCCAACACTGGGCGGTACAAACACCGCAGGTCTTCTCGTTTCCCTTGATTTACGAGGCCCACCACTCACCCGAAGCCGAGGAAGAGGCAACAGATGATGCCGCCCTGCTCGAACGCAAAGGCGCGCGCGTTGCCATCTTCCCAGGAGCCTACACCAATATCAAAATCACTACCCAGGAGGACATCCTGGTAGCGGAAGCATTGCTGCGAGGATTACAAAGATAATGGCTATAAGAATTGGCTCTGGATACGATGTTCATGCTTTCATGCCGAACCGTCCCCTGGTGTTGGGTGGCGTCACTATTCCCTATGAACTCGGCCTCTCTGGCCATTCGGACGCCGATGCAGTTCTTCATGCTATCGTTGATGCTCTGCTGGGTGCGGCGGCGCTTGGTGACATTGGCACGCACTTCCCCTCGCACGATGAGCGATGGAAAGACCAGCCCAGCGCGGTCTTCCTTGATTACACGCGCGACCTGCTCGCCCGGCATAACTGGAAAATCAACAACATTGATGCCACGATTGTTGCTGAGCGCCCGAAAATGGCTCCCCATATTCAGGCCATGCGCGTCCACATTGCCGCACGTCTCGGCCTGGAGACCGAACAGGTCAGCGTCAAAGCTACCACAACCGATGGTTTAGGGTTTGCCGGTCGCAAAGAAGGCATCGCATGCTATGCTGTAGCATTGATTGAAAGCCGTTAACTGGAAGGAACTCACACCCGGTGAAAAAACCGTCACAGGCTATCCCTAATCAACGCTTAAGAACTGAACGCGAACTGCGTGGCTGGTCACAGAAGTACGTGGCCGAGCAGATTGGCGCTGACCACTATTACTTGAGTCGTTGGGAACGGGGCACTGCCTCACCCAGTCCATATTACCGGCAGAAACTTTGCGCCCTCTTCGGTAAAGATGCCAGGGAATTGGGCCTCTTACCAGATCAGCCAGAAAAGCAAACCACCTCTCAAGGGCCAGCAAGTGAGGAACACACAGCCCTCCATACTTCAACATCTGGAGAGCAATCATCTCCGGCTTCTTCACGTCCAGCAACACTCTTTATTGAACATAAAGACGTATCAGTCCAGGCGGATGAGCGCTGGACGATAGAACAGCACCTGGTGCTAACTCCCCTGGTTGGACGCGATCAGGAAGTAGCAAATGTCTGCTCTCTCTTATTTCAAATGCCGGTACGCCTGTTGACGCTCACGGGCATGGGAGGCGTAGGCAAAACGCGGCTCGCTTTGCAGGTCGCGGACCGGCTGATGCAGCACTTCACGCATGGCGCATGCTTTGTCTCTCTGGCGGCAATCAGTGATCCTGCCCTGGTTCTGCCTGCCATCATCCAGGCCCTCAGACTCTCAGGTAGAAGAGATCAGGCAGCGCTCGATTTCCTCAAAGCATCCCTGGTCGATAAGCACCTGCTCCTGCTGCTTGACAACTTTGAGCAGGTGGTAGACGCGGCCCCATTGCTGGGGGAACTGTTAGTGGCCTGCCCCAAACTCAAAATGCTGGTGACCAGCCGGACGGTGTTACATATTCGGGGCGAACACGAGTTTCCTGTTCCACCCTTGCCAGTGCCAGATCTCGCGCACCTGCCGGACCTGGCGGACCTCTCACATTATGCGTCAGTGACACTCTTCTTGCAACGCGCTCAGGCGAGCAGGCCAGATTTCCGGCTAACTCTGGCCAACGCCCAGGCCATCAGCGAGATTTGCGTGCGCCTGGATGGACTGCCGCTGGCCCTTGAACTGGCCGCAGCGCGTACCAGGCTGCTCCCCCCGCAGGCGCTCCTGGCCCGGCTAGAGCATCGTCTCCAATTGTTGACAGGGGGAGCGCGAGACGCACCCGCCCGGCACCAGACCCTGCGCGATACCATCGCGTGGAGCTATCACCTGCTAGATGAACTAGAGCGGCAGCTCTTCCGGCGGCTTTCCATTTTTACAGGAGGTTGCACGCTTGAAGCCGTCGAGGCTATATGCGCTGCCCCCGGTGACGACACACTATCCATATTGGACCGCGTGTCATCGCTTCTCGATAAGAGTCTGCTCCAACAAACTCCGCAAGAGGATGAGGAACCGCGACTAACACTGCTGGAGACACTGCGTGAGTTCGGATTGGAGCAATTAGCCGCGAGCGGAGAAATGGAGGCATTGCGCAGGGCTCATGCCACATATTACCTTGCATTGGCAGAACGGGCAGAACCTGAATATGGCCGTCCTGAGCATGCTCTCTGGCTGAAACGTATGGGACGGGAACATGATAACCTGCGCGCTGCCATGCAGTGGGCGCTGGAGCAGGCCGAGAAAGACCCTGAAATGGAAACAGCATTGCGCCTGGGCGGGGCGCTGCGCGAGTTCTGGATAGGGCATGATTACCTTCGTGAGGGCCAGCACTTTCTAGGACAGGCTTTGGAGCGTAGCAAGCACGTGATATCATCGCCACGTGCCAAAGCGCTCATTGCCGCAGCGAATATAGCAATCAACCGGGGCGATTTTTCTCAGGGCGAACTGCTGGCCCGGCAGGGTCAGGAACTCTATCAGGCGCTGGGTGATGTAAGAGGACAGGCTCTCGCTCTACACATGCTGCAAATAGTAGCCCGAACGCAAGGCGATTACAGCCAGGCCCGCGCGCTAGCAGAAGAGGCCCTCGCGCTCTTTCAAAAAATAGGTGACGACGAGAACGCTGCCTGGTCTCACTTCCGTCTGGCTCGCCTCGCCACGCTGCAAGGCGAATATGATAGGACAAACATACTGTTCAAAGAGAATGTAGCCATGCATCGGCGGATCGGAAACAAAGAGGGTATGCTTTATGCACTCTTACACTGGACCGATGCACTCATTATTTCTCAGGGTGATCTGGCAACCATACGCTCTCTTCTCGGCGAAAGCCTTCTACTTAGCCGCGAGCTGGACATTAAGGATAGTATGGGCCTCTTTCTCAACTGCTCGGCGCGTCTCGCGCTGAGCCAGGGCGATATCTCCACAGCCCGCTCGCTGGCTCAAGAACAGGCGGCGCTGGCGCTGGTGATAGGGAGCCAGGAACACGCGGCAGAGGCGTTATTAGTTTCAGGTAAGTGCAATGTTGTCGAGGGGAATTATAAGGCTGCGCGGCCTCTCTTTGAGGAAAGCCTGGCTTTGTTCAGGAAAATGGGCAATAAGGCTCAAACGGCTCTCTGCCTGGAGAGCCTGGCCCAGGTCGCAGCTATGCAGGAAAACAGGTTATGGGCGGCGCGGCTATGGGGATGCGCCGCTGCGCTGCGCGAGGCCATCGGCTCGCCGCTGCCCCCCATTGAACGCGCAACGTATGAGCTGGTTGTGGCAGAAGCGCGCAAACATTCAGACGAGCAGGAGTTTGCTAAAGCCTGGGAAGAAGGCAGACGACTATCACCGGAGCAAGCGCTTGTGAGTACGTAATGGTTATTGAGCGGGAGTTTATTCTGGAGCTTGCTGATCTTGCTCAAGCTGTTTTGAGGACTCTTCCATACTTTTCGGCTTCGTTTCCCCTGCTTCTGTCTCCTCTTCCATCAGCATCTGTAAGGCCTGGTATTTGTTCAAGGGAATAGATGGAATGCTGCGCCTGACTTCGGAGAGTTCGTCCATTGGCAATTCGGCTAACAGCTTCTCCTTCGCTTCACGCGCCCGATTCATGGTTTTTCCGGCGCTACGCGCTATTGATTGCATGGTTTTTGGGCCGAAGATCAGCAGGCCAATTACCATGATGATAAGCAAATCTAACGGATGAAAGCCCATATCGCCTCCTTATCCGGCAAGCTTCGTTTTCTCCTCTTCAAAACGTCAACATCCCTATCATACCATATTAAGAAAAGCCCACTGTTGGATCTTTTTTAGGATGAGAGCCAAAAAAAGAAGGCAAACATCTTCTAAAAAGCTCAAATTGGCCGTTTATCTTTCATAGAGAGTATGCACAAAGACGTGTAAAGGCAGGATGGCTCAATGTCTCATGACATACAAGGTCATCAGCTCCATTGAGCCATCCTTGCCGAGCGCGGCGGAGGCGTTCTGGACCCAGGACTTCCCCCACACACCCCTTATCTGGGTACACCGGTCGTGTTTCCCCCAGGACAACGACCGGTCTCTTTTTTTAACGCTCTACCTCTCATTGCCCCACTTTCCGTTCATGCAATCCCACAGACACCAGCCCGGCACTCTTTTTTCTTGGCAGCGTAATAGAGAAAGTCGAGCCTTTCCCTTCCACACTTTGCACCAGGATAGCGCCACCGTGTCCATGCACAATTTCAGCCGCGAGATAGAGACCGATACCCAGGCCCGGAATATGCCTGTCTTCCTCGCCGAAAACCCGGTAGAAACGGTCAAAAATGCGCTGCTGGTGGGCTGGCGAGATGCCGATGCCATAGTCGCGCACGCTGATCGTCACCTGTTGCTCATCCGCACTCGCCCGCACCTCGATAGAGGTATGTTGTAATGAGTATTTGATCGCATTGCTCAACAGGTTACTCAGCACCTGCCCGAGGCGCTCTTTATCACCCACCAGAGTAGCATGCGTGGAAGCATCAATCGTGATGGGATGCCTGGTCGTCGTTTGCATGGCTTCAACCACTTCATGCACAAACGAATCCACCTCAAAAGATTCTTCGACCAGAGAAAAACGCCCGAGTTGAATCCTCGAGAGGTCAAGCAGGGTGTTAATCAAGCTAATCATCTTCTTGATCTGGGATTCGACTTGCAGAATGTAATGCATAGTGCGGGAATTGCCTTCATGCTCCAGCGAGCTGCGCAGCAGTTCCATAAACCCGCTCACAACAGTCAGAGGCGTGCGCAGTTCGTGGCTGACCATGCTCATGAACTGGTCTTTGCGCTGCTCTTCCTCGCGCACTATTGCCAGCATGCGTTCGACCTCGCGTTTGCGCGCCACCACTTCGTTAGCGAGCAAGGTGATATCGAATGTCTGGTTGGCGAGTTCCTGTTGCAGCGCCTGGCGGGCCAGTTTCATCGAGACGAGGTTATCGACACGAGCGCGTAGCTCCTCGGGAAGAAAGGGTTTTACCAGGTAATCCTGCGCGCCCGTTCGTAAAAGCCGTATACGCACCTCGTCATCCGCCATCGCAGAGAGCAAAAGTACAGGGACGAGGTTCAACGAAACATGCGCGCGCAACGCTTTCACCACCTCTTCCCCGCTCATGCGCGGCATCATGAGGTCACAAATGATGAGATCGGGAAGATGCTGACAGGCCTTCTCAACGCCTGTCGCGCCATCGTTGGCAGCGATAATCCGGTAGCGAGGAGACAAAACATCAGCAATAAAACGAGACATGGCGTCGTTATCTTCAATCACAAGAATAGTTGTCTTGCCCACAACTGGTTCCTGTTCCGGCAGATTATCTTCGTCAGGCTCTTTTTTCAAATGCAAAGCGCTGCGGGTCGAATCGACCACCGCCTGAACCTCCACTGACGCAACTTCTGATGGCTCCGTTTCAATAGGAAAGGGTGTAGAGGCAATCAAGGGTAATTTCACAATGAAAAGCGCACCCCCTCCTGGCGCATCATCCACTTTAACTGTGCCGTGATGCAGCTCAACAAATTCCTTGACGATAGCAAGCCCCAGACCTGTACCCTGAAAACGGCGCGCATCTCCTCCCTCGACCTGGCGAAAACGCTCAAAGATCGACTGGCGGTGTTCGGGCTGCACTCCTGAACCACTATCCTGCACCTCGATTACCGCCATATTTTCCTGCTGGTAGAGCCGACAGCATATCCTGCCGCCTTTGGGAGTAAATTTGAAGGCGTTAGAGAGCAGATTCAACACGATTCGCTGAACTTTCTCTTCATCAACCTGCGCAACGAGCTTTGGCAAGGATTCAACCTCGAAGGCAAGGTCGCGTTCTTGCGCCATCGAATCAAAATGGGAAGCACAGAACTGGAGGGTCTGTGCCAGGTCTATCACACTATAATGTAGCTCCATACGTCGCGCCTCCAGTTTGGTGATGTCAAGCAGATCGTTCACCTGTTTGAGCAGCATGACAGCGTTACGCTCGATTATTTGCAGTGATTGACGTTGCTCATCTGTGAACTGGCCGCTCTCCAGCAAACTGCTCGTCGGCCCGAGAATAAGAGTCAGCGGCGTGCGAAGTTCATGGCTAATATTGGCGAAAAATTCTGTTTTCACCTGGTCAAGTTCTCGACTTTTCGCGTACAGGCGGCGCAGTTCCTCGTGCGCCTGCTCAAGTTGCTGCTTGCGCTGCTCCGAAAGGCGCGCATTTTCAAGTAACGTCATTGCTTTAGGAACTAATGGAGGCAACACTACAGCAGTGGTGAAAGAGGCAAGCGCGGTCACCAATTTCACTGTACCCGACAGCCAGTAGGTGGCATGCCAGACGGTCCAGACCTCCATAAAATGCGTTCCGCCACAGGCGACGATAAAGACGCCAAAGGCAACAAATATCCAATGGAAGGGAACGCGCGAACGCACTTTATAGACGAAATAGAGCAAAGTCGCGGAAATAGCGACATAGGAAAGTCCGATCAGGGTGTCTGAGCCGACATGCAAGGCCACCAGACCGGGTATCCAGAGATAACATTCTCCGTGTGGATCAAAACCCTTACTATTCAGTAAAAGAGAGAAGCCTTTCACTCCCATAACCAATACTGCCAGGGACACCATCAGCCCCACGCTTGCTCGCCTCAGCGAGGGCGAAGGGAAGCTCTGGCGCTCCTGTCGATGAAAAGCTTGTTTCATATCTCCCTCTGGCCACTTCTATCATATTCTTCGATACACCTCTAAAGCTGAGACAAACTCACTATTCAGTATAGTGAGGGCACCAAATACAACCGGTTCATTTACCCTGCTTCAAAAGCAAACAGTACCAAAATGGGCTACTGCGCGTTCATTTAAACGGGACAAAAGAATCGTTGTGCTATGATGTGGAACAAACACATACATAAAATTCGTGCTAGCCAGAAGAGGATTTGATGTTCGTATGCAAACACTCAGCCGTCCGAGTTCAAGCGGCTTAAGCCCACAATCCCGCCGAATAGCGATCATTGCGGTCTTCCTCTTTGCCCTTTCAGGGCTTATCAGCGGATTCGCGGTAGGAGCCTTTGTACGCCCAAAGGTGAGTGGGCCTCAAACGAATACAGGGCCAGGGATAACTCCTGTCATTTCCATTACTCATACGCCTACAGCAACGACAAAACCCACAGTTGTGTTTGTCGGAGAACCAATTATCGGTGCAGGAGATTATAGTTACTCAGAAACCGCCAATGGTACCACCACCTATACCATGTCAGCCTTGATCCCCGAAAAGGGTACCAGGCGACCTATTCAATCAACTGATGTCATGTGTAAAATGTGGCTTACCCATGACGGGGATGTGAGCAAATTTCTTCAAAAAGATAATGACGCTTTGCTCAAAGACATCAACAATCTAAATCAACCCTTTTCCGACGAGGTTTCTGGCGCTCTTACTATTATGGCACCATCTCAGCAGACACAGGCCTGCGTAGCCGGGGGAAAAACAACCTGGACCTATACAATCTCTCCAACAGTTCAACCTGGACAATACTTTCTCGTCGTACTGGCTGATTGGAAAGGGAAACACTACAATTGGTCCTGGGTTTCCATACAAATTAAGCACCAGGATTAACTATTTTCCGTAAAATTCCTCGCACCAGCAGCGCAAAGCGTGGCCGGGCAGCATCGGCCACGCTTAACACTTCTTGGTGGCTGACCTCTCCGGTTTCTTCGCCCGTCGCCTTATTGGTAATCAGGCTGATTCCCAGCACGCGCATCCCCTCCTGGCGCGCCACAATGACTTCGGGCACAGTAGACATCCCAACGGCATCGGCCCCGATCATGCGCAGGAAGAGGAGTTCCGCCCGCGTCTCGAACTGCGGCCCGCCCACCATCACATAGACGCCCTCGCGCAGCGTGGTATCCGCCTGCTGGGCGGCGACCGAACGAGCTATTTCGCGCAGGTGTTCATCGTAGGCATTGGCCAGGCCTGGAAAGCGCTCGCCGAGGCGATCATCGTTCGGACCAATCAGCGGATTCGCGCCTGAGAGCGTCGGAAAGCCAATATGATCGCGAATCAACATGAAATCACCTGGACCATAGGCCGCATTCACGCCGCCCGCCGCGTTTGTCACGATTAGAGTTTGCGCGCCCAGCGCGTGCATCACGCGCACCGGCAAGGTAATAGCGGAAAGTGGATAGCCCTCATAAAAGTGGAAACGCCCCTGCATCATTACCACAGGCACCTCTTCCAGATGCCCAATCAATAGACGACCGGCATGACCAGGAACAGTTGAACGCAGAAAATGCGGAATCTCAGCATAAGGGATTGCTGTTGCATTGCTGATCTCAGCCGCCAGGTCGCCCAGGCCGGAACCGAGAATAATCGCTACAGACGGTTGCAATGTGGTACGTGTGCGAATAGCAGCAACCGCCTCCTGCACCTGGTCATACAAAGTCATAAACGCTTCCTTCCTTTCCCGCGATAAACTTCTTCTCTCTACGTACACTATATCATGTTCTCTCGCGGGTCAGGAAGTGCTATACCGTTGATTTAACGCCCTCGCGCACAAGCAGGCTATATATCTGGGTGGTGGCGATATGGGCATGGCCGAGCAATTCTTGAACGGAGCGCAGTTCCATGCCATTCTGCAACATGGCAATCGCAAACGAATGGCGCAACATATGCGGCGTAATCTCACTGATACCGGCCCGTTTCGCGTATCCCTTGATGATGAGCCAGAAGCCCTGGCGGGTAAGACGCTCGCCATGATGATTCAAGAAAAGCGCCTGCTCATCCGGGTGACGCTCAACCATAGACGGGCGTACCTGTTCAAGGTAGACTTTCGTCGCCTCAAGAGCAGTGGGAGGCAAAGGGAGAACGCGCTCGCTTCCGTTCCGGCGTCCATTGCATATCACCACCCTCCGTTCAAGCTCGATATCGTCCAGGTTGAGCGCAACCAGTTCGCTTACGCGCAGGCCGGTGGCATAGAGAAGCTGGAGCAGGGCAAAATCGCGCTTTCCGGCAGGCGTTTCTACCTCGACCTGCCGGAAGAGGCTGTTAATCTGCTCCTGATTGAGAACCTGCGGGAGGTCTTTTTGAATACGAGGAGAAGTGAGGTCTTCAATGGGGTCAGAAGCAATTACTCCTGTACGTTCCAGGTAGCGAAAGAAGGACTTGAGCGAGGCCAGTTTGCGGGCAATGGTAGCCGGACGATAGGCCTGCGTTTCGCGCATTTCAAGCAGATAGTCGGCAATGTCCTCGCGTGTCACCTGCTGCCAGCTTTCTTTCTGGCGCTGTTGCAGATACACACAGGCCTGACTCAGATCATTTTTATAGGCAACGATTGTGTTCCGATTGGTTTCCCGGCGTCCCAGTTCTCCCGAGGAAAGCGAATTAATAAACTCATTTACAACATCTTGCAGCATAGAACACTTCCATCCAACATACAGAAACTGAAAGGGACTTTGTGCCTTTCAAATGTTTTTGCGCACGTAACCAGGGCATTATAACCGATGGGACAAGCTCAAGTAAACAAAATAGGAAGTACGGGCTTTCTCTTGAAGTGCTATAATATCCTGCAACGGGTATGTATTATCCACGCCTCGCACAACGTTACGCAGGGCATCAAACAGTTGATAGCCCGTGACAAATAAGGAGTTAACAAAGACATATGGCTAAGTTGCAGGACATGTTCACTCAGGCACGCCGGGCAAAAAGTGGCGGCGGACTTGGCTTCACCGGGAAAAATAAGCCATCGGTTAAACCGCGCACAGCCGCGCTCGTGGTTGAATTCACCTCGCCTGACGAAGCGGGCGCTGAAGCGGCACTCAAAGCGGGCGCTGATGGGCTGCTCTTTCGTTGGGACGGTTCGGAAAGCACGCTGGAAGACCTCAAAAAGACTATTGAGACAGCGCAGGCCAGCAGCGAAAATCTCGCCTGCGGATTAGATATCACCGGCGGCTGGGAAAAGATCGAACGCGAGAACTTCGAGCAGCTTAAAGAACTGGGCGTAAACTACGTCATATTACCCCTGGACGCGCCTGCGCGCCTGCTGGCATTGGAAGTGAAAGACCTCGAACTGGTGGTTTCTGTGCCTATGCAGGAAGGCGAAATGTACCCTCTCTTCATTCGCAACCTGACCGCGTTCGACAGTATCGCAGCGGTACGCCTTGACTTCGACCTTCCCGACGATATCGGCACGCTCTCAATTCATGACATCCTGACCTATCGCGCGGTCCGTGAGGCCATGCGCTTCCCAGCCCTGCTCAATGTGAGCAGCGAGCTCACCGAAGCCGACGCCTACACGCTGCAAACCCTGGGAGTGCAGGCCCTCGTCTTGAGCGCCAGCAAATCCACCGACACAACAAAGGAGCAGACGCAAAAGCTGCGCGAACTCCTTGAGGCTGTGTATCACGAGGACAAGGATACTCCAAGCCTGGGGCTGACCTCTAACAAAGGATAAAGAGAATAATCCAGCCCTGTCATCCTGAGCGCAGCGAAGGATCTGCATCAGCCAGCCGAATCGCATGGCCAGTCCGCAGATCCTTCGCTGCGCTCAGGATGACAGGGAGCGAGTATCTCCCCCCCTTTTATCAGACTTCATCAAGGATGAGCTTTTTTGTCATGCTCAATAATTTAACGTAGAGCGAGGTGATGGAACGACTCACCATACATGTAGCCATGTTCGACGCCGATGAGACGGGCACGCTGGCGCACTACCTCGTCAATATCAGGGTTCGTCACCTGGCTGGTATGGCAGTGCAGGGCTTCGAGCTTCTTGTCCATGTAATCGCTGACATCTACCCAGAAGTTAGGCTGGTGGGTAGAGAACAGGTAGACCTGCTTGAGGCGGTGGGCGGTAATTTCGCCGCTTAGCTGCTCTGGATAGTACATCGGCATGCGAGCGGCAGCCAGGGCATCCAGGGCGCAGAGACCGACGTTGCGGTGGTCGGGATGTATTTCGTAAGGCCGCCAGGGATCAAAGGTGAACAGGACATCCGGTTGCACACGGCGAATGCCCTGTACCAGTTCGCGGCGCAGTTCCAGGTTGGCTTCCACTTCGCCATCGTTATGCCCAAGAAATGTCACCTCGCGCACGCCCAGCACTTCGGCGGCGTGGCGTTGCTCCTCTTCACGTATCTTCCCCAGGCGTTCCATCGTCATCTCGGGATCGTGGCTGCCACGATTGCCGCTTGTCACCAGCAGATAGAAAATATCGCGGCCCTCGGCGGCAAGACGCGCCATCGTGCCTCCACAGATAAACTCGGCATCATCGGGATGGGCCATAATCACCAGGATGCGCTGCCCTCCTGGCGGCAGCAATAGAGTAGGTTCGGTCGTCATAAGCTGTGTTTCTCTTCCTTCGCGTCAACGCTGTTCACCTGCCAGTGCAACTGGCGGCGCGGTATACGGCGTAAGAGGGCGCGTGTCGTATCCCAGACACGCGCCGGATTATCATTGTTACGCCAGTAATAATAGCACCCCATGCTATCCGGTTCAACGCTCAGCGCGTGAAAGAAGGACTGCTCAAATTCCCGCTCGGTAGCGGCATCCAGGCAGAAATTTTGCAGCCAGAGCTGGCTGCGTTTCTGATGACGGCGCGCTATCTCAACAATGTTTGTTCCCCACTGCTCCACCATGCAAACATCCTCGTTCAAGAGGTTCCAGAAGAGATGGCAGCCAATCATGTCTAACTCGGGCAGCGCGGCCAGTTCCTCGCCCAGCGAAATATCCTGCGGCAAAAGGACGATGGCCGTCTTAAGAGCGGGATCAACGCGCTTGACACTTGAACAAAGCTCACCCAGAAATTCGATCATCGAACGCCGCCGGAAACGTTCCAGGTCGGTCACGTCAGGACACAGCGCCCGGCAGACCGAACAAAAGCAGGTGACTTCCAGGCCGCGTGGCTCGTCGATCAGAATACCGTTGATGGGATAGGAGCGCAGGTAACGTTCGATCTCTTTGAACAGCCAGCGCCGGAAGGGCAGATTATTAAAACAGGAGATTTCGTGATAGCGCCCATGCCGGTCCAGCACGCGCGATTGTGGATGACGAAACGTGTACCAGCTTGGCACCAGCGAAGGACCCGCGAACAGATTGCCATAACGCCCCAGGCTCAAATAGACTTTCAGGCCCGCGTCCTGGGCCAGGCTGAAGCCACGTTCAAGGTCACGTGACCAGCGCTGCTCCTCCTGCTCATGGATGGCATAGACAATACTTCCCGCGCCAGCAGCACGAATGGCATCAAAATCCCGCTTGACGACCTCGGGATGGAGGAACGGGTGAAAATACGCGATGGTTAAATCCATAGCACCTACCAGAAACAGGAATACGCAGGAATGCAGGAGCAACGCGAGATTGTCTTATCTGCATCCGTTTTGCAGTATAGCACAGAGAGGGCGGATGTTAACGAAGTTATGCCTGGGTACGGTATTTATTGGCTATTTCCGGCATTTTCGCATATGTATGCTTGACAAGCGCTTCACTTCCATGCACAATGCACGCATGAGTCACGCACAAAGGCCGCGCATCCCTGGGGATGTGTGCTTCATTTCAGCGTATGCTAAGATCAATCTGACGCTCGACGTGCTGGGGCGTAGAGCGGATGGCTACCATGCGCTCACCTCCGTCATGCAGACCATTGATCTCTTCGATACCCTCTGCCTGACGGCTATCGAGGAGGAGCGAGTCGAAATGATCTGCTCCATACCTGAACTGAGCAACGAGCAAAATCTCGCAGCACACGCCGCTCGCGTGCTGCTGGATCGCTTTTCTCCAGGCTATGGCGTCCGCATAGAACTGCACAAACGGATTCCAATGGCGGCGGGACTCGGCGGGGGAAGCAGTGATGCCGCAGCCGTACTGGTTGCGCTCGCGAACTGGTGGCAGTTACCCATCGCCGACCAGGAACTGCATACCATTGCCGCCCAACTCGGTTCAGATGTGCCGTTCTTTCTGCAAGGCGGACTTGCGCTATGCGAGGGACGCGGCGAGCAGGTGACAGCACTTCCCGATTCCTGGCCGCGCTCTCTGCGCTGGCTGCTGCTGTTGAAACCAGCCATTGGCCTTTCAACGGCAGAGGTATTTCGTCACCTATCCGCGCGTGACTACACGGATGGCGCTCATAGCAAGGCGGTGATCTCCGCTCTAGAGGAGGGACGCCCGCCAGATGAGCAGGACATTCATAACAGCCTGGAACGCGGCGTGCTGGAACGCTATCCAGAGGTCGCCCAGGCAAAAGCAGAGATGCTGCAAGCGGGAAGTTCGCTGGTACGACTTTCCGGCAGTGGCCCAACCCTGTTTGCCCCGTTCGCCGAACTTGCCCTTGCCCGCCAGGTTCAGGAGCGCGTTCAGGCACGAGGATACGAGACCTACCTAACCCGCGCCATCTATCCCGGCGCGGGATATCTCAACGTTTTTTGAAGTACACCATCGTAAGGAGGAAGTTCACATGGCAGATCAGTACTACTGTGTCAAGTGCAAAACCAAGCGCGAGATGAAAGACCCGCAGCGCATCACCATGAAGAATGGCAAGCCCGCTCTCAAAGGGCAGTGCGCCGTCTGCGGCACCACCATCAACAGCATTCTCGGCTCGGAAAAGAAAGCATAAGGCACATTCTATGCCTGGGTGTTCTGTAGGGACGCGATTCAGCGCGTCCACCATGCTATATCGGCTAATTCGGCGCGAGAAGCTGGACGCGATTCAGCGCGTCCCTACAGAACACCCTATTATATTGATTGTCAATGGAAGCCATCGAATCTATCTATCATAGGGATACCTGTATTCGGCAAAAACATGCAGGTATCCCAGACCACTAGAGGAAATCTGTGAAACGTCTGCTGCGCATCCTCATCCTTCTATTCGTGCGCCTGGTCGGTTTGCCGGGTGCATTCGCGGCAGCACGTTCTGCGCGGAAACCGCTCTCCAATGCGCCTCGCATCCTGCTGATCCGCCCGGATCATCTCGGCGACATGGTAATGACTACCCCCGTACTGGACGCCCTGCGCCGATCACTTCCAGGGGCGCACATTACCATGATGGTTGGAGCATGGGCAAGCGAAATTGTGGCGCGTCACCCGGCTATTGATCGCCTGATAACGATTCCCTTTCCAGGCTTTCAACGCGCACCCCAGCAGCCTCTAGCGCCCTATAAGCTGCTCTTTAGTGTAGCGAAACAACTGCGCCGGGGCAACTACGATATCGCCATCAACCTGCGTCCCGATTTCTGGTGGGGAGCAGCGCTCCTCTATCTGGCGGCAATTCCGCGTCGCGTGGGCTATGCCATCGCGCCTGGTACGCCATTTCTCACCAATGCGCTTCCTTTTTTCGTGCCTGAACACGCCACCGTCTCGAATCTGCGGTTGGTAAGCGCAGCATTGAAAGCTGGCGGATATGTGCCATTGCCAGAGCCATTCACGCCGGAGGCCTATCCAGAACAATTCATTCCAACTGAAGACGAGCAGGTGTATATACAAAAACGCCTGCAAGAGGAAGGCATTGCCGGAGATACCCCTATTATCGTCATTCATCCTGGCTCAGGCGCGCCGGTCAAGCTGTGGCGCAACGAGGGCTGGGCCAATATCGCCAATACGCTGCCAAACTCCTTGACAATCTCTTCGCCACCCGGTATCATCCTCACAGGAAGCAGGTCTGAGCAGCCCCTGTTAGAGGACATCGCGCAATCCATTACCGTTCCCGTCTCTCTTCTGACCGATCTGACGGTCGGACAACTGGCGGCGCTGCTCAAAAGAGCGGCGCTTGTATTGAGCGTGGATAGCGGGCCATTGCATCTCGCCGTAGCGCAAGGAACGCTCACTGTGCAGATATTTGGACCAACCGACCCGCATATCTTTGGCCCCTGGGGTCCAAAAGAGCGACATATCGTGATCGCCTCAACCTTTCGCTGTCCCACCTGCCCGGCCATTCCCTGTGGCCGCCTGGACTTCTCGCCGCAGGAACTCCCTGAGCATCCATGCGTGCGCAAGGTCGGCGAGCAAACGGTACTGGCAGCCGTACAGCAGCTTCTGCCCTATATGACTGGATTGGCAAGATAACTGGCATGTCTGACACATTTGAACAACAACATAGACTCGATGAATACGGCTATCCCCTGCCACCAGATTCGCGCCGCGCTTTGCGCAAAAACAGTATCCGGGCCAGCAAGCGCGTGTTGCTGACCTGCATCTACCTATGCCTGAGTGTGATCGGCTTCTTTCTGTGGTTGGGCAGATTGGGCAAACGCTATCCGCGCATGCGGCCTGAAAGTGTGAATCCACGCCATATCCTGGTCATTCGCCTTGACCTGATCGGTGACCTTGTGCTTTCCACTGTCGTGATTCGCACCCTGAAACGGGCCTATCCAGAGGCAGCCATCGACGTGCTGGCAACGCCGGGGAGCGCGAAGATACTCGAGCATGACCCGGATATCGCGCAACTGATTACCTACGACCCTAACATCTGGCGACGTCCACAAGCCCTGCTCCGCATCAACAACTGGCGAGCGTTGCGCCTGCTGCTTCAGCGTCTTCACGCCCGCCATTATGATATTGCCGTAAGCGTCTTCGGCCCGTGGGCCGCCATCCTCGCTGTGCTGAGCGGCGCAAAACGGCGTGTTGGTTTCGGCAAAGAGGGCTATCCCGGCTTTATGACCGATAACGTGCCTGGAAAGCACTGGACGCGAGGCGAGCGCAAACACGAAGTAGATTACTGTCTGGAACTGGCGAAAGCGGCAGGAGCCACAGTCAGCGCGGATGATCGCATTCCACATCTCTATGTCCAGTCGCAGGCCCGGCAGGAAGTCGCCCAACTCCTGGAAGCAGAAGGAGTATCGTCGGCTCAACCATTGATTGCCTGTCATGTCAGTTCAAACAACGGCCAATCAAAGCGCTGGCCCCTGCCCTACTGGGCGACACTGATTGCGCGCCTGGTTCGCGACCTGAATGCGGTGGTGGTGCTGACGGGCGCGCCCGGTGATATTCCCTTAATTGAAAGCATCTTGCTTCGCATGCAAGACCGACATGGCGTCCTGAATCTCGCGGGCAAGACCAGCCTGCCCCAGCTTGCCGCGCTACTCGAACGAGCCGACCTGATGATTACGGGCGATAGCGGCCCCATGCATATCGCGGCTGCCGTTGGAACTCCGCTCATCGCCATTCACGGGCCAACCGATCCCGCGCATTCCGGGCCGGTCAGCCCACGCGCAACCATACTGCGCAGCGATATCTGGTGCAGCCCCTGTTATGCGGCGAAAGATACCGCCGATTGCCGTTTTTTTACGACACAATGCATGAAAAACATTTCGCCAGCGCAGGTGTTCCAGGTGGTTCAGGAACAGCTACAAACGTTTGCCAGAGATAGGGTCGAGGAATGAGCAATATACTACGAAACATAGAGCAGCCTGCTCTCATTGAGGCCATCGAAGCTAATTTCATTGAACAGATGGCATGGTTCGGGCGCGCTCTACCTCAAGCAGAGCTACATAAGACTCCTGAACTGCTCTGGCTATACACCGGCAAGGGTAATCCGAACGGTGTTATCTCGACACGTTTTGTGCATAGTGAGCATGACTATCTACAAACACATATCGAGAAGATACAGGCATATTATCGCGAGCGCGGCGTACCTTTCACCTGGTCGGTCGGCCCATCTACCCGTCCTGCCTTTCTGGCGGATGTACTTCAGAAGAACGGCTTCATTCAACGAAGCAATACCCGGGGCATGGCGCTGGAGATTGCAGCGAGACGCGAGGATGTGCAGGTCAATACGGAACTGGTCATCAGCGAAATACAAGACGTTGATATGCTCGAAACCTTGAAGCTGGTCGAGAAAGAGGGCTTCGAGACATCATGGGAGAACGCGCAGTACTACATCGACATCTACAGCCATGCAGGCTTCGGGCATAGCCTGCCCTGGCATCACTATATTGGCTGGCTCAACGATACTCCGGTCGCAAAAGCTTCTCTGCTCTATCATGCAGGAGTGGCAGGTATCTATGGTGTCGCTACACGGCCAGAGGCACGCAGAAAAGGCATCGGAGTAACAATGACGCTGCATGTACTGCGTGAAGCGCAAGCAACCGGGTATTCGGTCGCAATTCTATCATCGACCGATATGAGCGAGGCCATCTACCGGCGAATCGGCTTTGAACATTACTGTACTATCGACCATTATCTGAGTTTTGATAAAAGAGCGGGAAATTCTGACCCCATGTCATCCTGAGCGCAGCGAAGAATCTCCCTGGCCCGAAGAGACTGGGCAGGTGAACGGGATTCTTCGCTGCGCTCAGGATGATATGCTGGATATCCCCTCTTTATTTGCCAAAGTTCATTAAATTGATCGCAGAGACAACATAGCGTATGCATACAGATCATATTACGTTACAACCGAATGCGCGTATTCTGGTCGTCAAACTGGCAACCATCGGCGATTTGCTGCTCGCTACCCCGGCCTTGCGCGCCTTGCGAGAAAGCTATCCGCAGGCTCGCATTGATTTGCTGGTGACACCTGCCTCGGCAGGCCTGCTCCATGGATGGAATGTGATCGATAATATTCTCGTCCTGGACAAGTACCTGTTTGATTATCCACAGCAGATACTTCGACACCCCAGCAACCTGCGCCGCCTGAATCCGCTCTGGCATATGCTGCGCGATGGCCGCTATGATGCGGTGATCTTGATGCATCACCTGACATTGTTCTTTGGGCGGCTCAAACACCAGGTCTTAATGCGCGCTACAGGAGCAAAGTGGCGTGTTGGGCTGGACAATGGGCATGGCTGGTTCCTTAATGTGCGTGTTAAAGATCACGGTTTCGGAGCCATGCACGAGGCGGACTACAATCTGTCGCTTGCCGAGGCTGTTGGCGCAACGATATCTGACAAACGGCTCGTCGTTCCAATAAGCGATGAGGAGCGGCAGGCAGCTAAGGAACTGGTGTATGGAACAGCATCTGTCTCTGAACGGCCAATTATCGCGATGCATCCGGGCAGCGGCGGCTATAGTACCGCCCGGCGCTGGGCACCGGAACGCTTTGCGCAACTGGCAGACAGGCTCTATGCCGATGTTGGCGGCCAGTTGCTGCTGGTTGGCGGGCCAGAAGAGGTCGAATTACACCAGTATATTCTGAGGCAGATGAAGTCATCTATGCCTGCGCGCAGCCTGGCTGGCAAGGGGAACATTCGCGTCGCGGCGGCAATCCTGGAACAGGCAGACCTCTTCATCGGCAACGACTCCGGCCTGATGCATCTCGCGGCGGCGGTCGGCACACCAACGGTCGCCATCTTCGGCCTCACCAACTGGAATGCATGGGGGCCGTATACGGGTGATGATCCTCAGCGAAAAGCAGTGGTGGTGAAGATGAATCTGCCCTGCATGCCATGCTTCTATCGAGGACATGAGCTTGGTACACCAGAGGGCTGTCTCACCAGGGATTGCCTCGCGCTATTAGGAGTTGATCCGGTGGCAGTGGCAGCCCGAAGGCTGCTACGCGAGACCGAAAAGCAACGCCAACCCCTCTAACCTTTACGCCTCGATTTCCTGTCGCGCGCGCTTTACCGGACGCGAAAAGTTGCCAATCTCCACATCAGGCAACTCTTTTTTCAAAATATCGATCAAAGTTCGCATACCCAGCGCCTTACCCATCGACTCGAGAGCGGGCATACGAGGCAGCAAGACTTCGGGGTCGATGTTGAGGTTACGCAGTTGAATGAGTCGCAGACCGGTTTCTCGCGCAAAAGCCAGCAAAGCCTCTACCTCGCGCTCGCGGTCGATCATGCCAGGGAACGACAACAGGTTGATTGAACTATACACGCCTGCATCACGGGCACGCCGCAGTGACTCCTTGATATCCTCGAAGCGATAGCCAATGGGTCGATAATAAGCGGTGTAGGTTTCGGGATGGCCGGAAATAGTGCTGACGCGAACGGTATCCAGTCCGGCATCGAAAAGCCGTTGGAGCCAGCGCGGATTGCTGGCGTTAGTGTTGATATTGATAACGCCCCGTAAGGTACGCTCCCGGATGGCGCGAATCGCTTGCTCAATACGACGATACTGTAAAAGCGGTTCGCCCTCACATCCCTGTCCAAAACTGACAATCGCATCCTCGGCCTGCTCCAGGTGAGGCACCGCAACTTCGACGATCTCGTCAACTGTGGGAATAAAGGTCAGACGATCCTGAGGCGAGACCAGATTCTCCTCTTCCTGTTTCGAAATGCAGCCCACGCAGCGCGCATTACAGCCCGGCGAAACCGCAATCGCCATTTCCCAGCGTCCAAAAAAGAGGTTGCTCGCAGTGGGGCAGGCATAATCAAGCGCGCAGTGCGCATGTTGAGCAACCACCCGATTCTGCGGATAGGCAGCCTGCTTCTCCTGTACCATGCGCGCCAGCGTGCGTTTGGGAAAGGCGCGTGGATGCCATTTACGCGGATCGTCGGTGCGTATCGCCGCTACATACAAACGACCTTCCATGCCTGCTATGGCGCTATAGCCAAAAAACGGCAATGGTTCGGTTCCTGGAACTTTTTCATAAGCGGGTAAATGCGTGCGCGTATAGCCAATGGGAAGCAAAGCGGCAGCCGCCCAACCACGTGAACGCGCCAGAACTCGCCGCTCACCAGTACGGCTTTGCCCAACAGCAAGGCGATCTGGCATCATAGAAAGTGTCACCCCGTCGGGTATTGGTAAAAGGTCAATGGCCTCTAGAGGAGAGCCATCGAAAGAAAGGGCGCGCAAATGCCGCTCCTTGCGAATCTCACCATCAGGAGTACAATAAATGAGATATGGAAATGTCATGCTCTTCTTGATTCTTACTGGTTATTTTTACTGGCTAATGTGTCTACCGCTTCAATGGAGCGGCGGTGGAGTTGCCGGAATGCGCGCCCCCGTCGGCCTTTCGTCTACAAAGTCATCCTCATAGAAGCGTGGCGAGGTCATCTGGGCCTGTGTGGATATTCGCTGTTCCAACTCTCTTACCTCTTCATAGACAAAGCTGAGTACGATCTGATCTCCACGCAGGCTTTGACAGACATGACGAATTCGCGGACGCTCTGCTTCCATCCAGGCATTTACGACCGCTTCGAGCGCCGACATGCTATTTCCATACTGCGCGCTATCAAAGCCTTTAAACCTGTACACCTGCTTATCCTTTCGGCGTAGAAACGTCCCGCTCTTCCCGCCCACACATGCCACAGTTAATCCGTACCGAACGAGTGCTATTGTACCACTCTCTCCTACATTTTACCAGACGCCGCATCACCCCTCAGCGAAGAAAACAAAACAGCATGTAAACTAAAAGTTCGCTCCTCTAACATTCTTATGTGACATCTCTATTGACGAGATCACACAAGTTACACGCAAATACAGCGCGTTTTTGTTCTCTATTGTTCGGTTTTTGCCAACAAACTTATGACGCTGTTCTCACAACTTTTGTTGCAACTTTTCGACATTATACTATTTCGCAATAAATAATGTGGCTTGAAATGTAATTATTGACATTTAGTGTACTTTCTGCTATACTCAGCATTGTCTTCAAAAACCACTATAGGAGAGAGGGAAATGAGCTATCAGCCACGCATCGTGGTAGTAGGAGCGGGAATTATTGGCCTTTCAACAGCCTATGCCCTTTTGAAAGGCGGAAGGCAGAAGGTGACAGTGCTGGAACAGGCAGCGGTAGATCATAAACAGGGAAGTTCACATGGGTTTTCGCGCCTGCTGCGCTTCGAATATGGAGCTGATCGTCTTTACAGCGAAATGGTGCGCTTGAGTTTACGGCGCTGGCAGGAACTTGAGCAAAAGACTGGAGCCAGCCTCTATACTCCAACCGGTGTCCTGGTACTTGGTAATCAGCAGGATGGTTTTACGCAGCAGGCATATACTCTGTTGCGCGAGTCTGGAGTGCCGGTGCGGCAATTAAGCAAGCAACAATGCCAGCAACGTTTTCCCCAGTTTAATACAGAGGAATATGATTACTTTACCTACAACTCATTGGGAGGTATTCTTCACGCTTCAACCTGCTTGCGGCAACTTCGAACATTGCTCAGTGAGCGTGGTGCTGTTATTCGCGAAAATTGCCGGGTGATAAAGATTGACGAGAGCCGACCGGGGCATCCTTTACGTCTTGGTTTGAGTTCGGGAGAAATCCTGGAAGCAGACCGCGTGGTGCTGGCGGTTGGCGGCTGGGTGCATAAATTGCTGCCAGAGTTCCGTCTTCCTATCCGTTTGACTCGCCAATATTTGCTCTATTTCGCAGGACTGCCGACTTCAATGTATCAGTCAGAAATATTTCCATCCTTTCTGGCGCGCGATCTTTACGGATTTCCCATTCACGCTGGCTGCAACGGCTGGCTAAAAGTATCCTCGCATACATTTGGCCCGCCGGTTGAGCCAGATGAAAAAGCGCGTGTGGATGAGCAGGCCATAGCACATACGCAACAACAAATACTTGAACTGCTGCCGGACCTCTCACGTGCAACCCTGGCACGTATTGATTCATGTATGTATGACGTGACGCCTGATGAACACTTTATCCTGGATAGGCTACCTGCCGAACCTCGTATCATCATTGCAGCAGGGTTGAGCGGGCATGCCTTCAAATTTGGTCCTTTACTCGGCGAAATGTTAGGCGCGCTTGTTTGCGATACAAAACCGCCTGTGCCTATGGAGCGTTTCCGGCTAACCCGCTTTCCGCAGACCGTCAAACAACTGGTACATTCCGCCGCGTAGGGGCGTGGGCTTGCCCCGCCCTGTTTGCGTGACGACGATGAATTTGTGTTTGATAGGCCGGAGGGCGGGGCAAGCCCACGCCCTGTTTGCGTGACGACGATGAATTTGTGTTTGATAGGCCGGAGGGCGGGGCAAGCCCACGCCCCTACAAGGGACTTTCATTATTCTTGCATATATCCTGAATCTCAATTATAATGTAATCAGGCGTCCATAATTACCGGTTTGTAGGATGGTTTGTTTGTGAACTGGTGGTGAGGAGTTATGGAGATGGAACAACCACAACGATGTTCAAATACGTCTGGTACGCTACTACAAAGAGCGAACTCGCTTGAAAGCTTGCTCCTCAGATTAACCTATCGCCCCGGTGAAGAATATCACCCTTTACCCCACGAGGATGATACGGAACCGGCTTTGCTGCTCGACGTCTTATCCTCGCTACTGCGCTCGCTCGCGGACAAAGACCTGGAACTCTACCAGCACTCGTTACGAGTACATGCGCTGGTTGCTTACCTGGTTGCCAATCTTGACCTGCCCCCACAAACGGCTGCTGCGATTGAGCTTGCCGGACTCTTTCACGACATAGGAAAGTTGAGCCTGCCCTGCGAACTGCTACATAAAAATGCTCCTCTAAGCACCCAGGAATTTCAAGAGATTCAAAAGCACTGTTATCGAGGAACCTGGCTGCTCTTACAACACCGGCAACTCAAGCTGGCTGCGCTTTCGGTCTTTCATCACCACGAGCGCTGGAACGGCAGAGGTTATCCATGTGGCCTGCAAGGTCTCTCCATTCCACTCGGCGCTCGTCTGATCTCCATTGCCGACGCTTACGATGTCATGACCCACCCCCGCGCCTACCATCCATGTCCTCATACGTGTTCAGAGGCCCTTGAAGAACTCGCACAATGCGCAGGGACGCAGTTCGATCCCAATCTGGTGACGCATTTCTGTCTGCTCGCACCATCAATGGAGCAGACGTTACGACTGCACATAGTGGTTTAAAGGCGTTTGAGCTTATCTTTCTTACCGAGTACAAAAGACACCCGCAAGGGGATGTCTCTACCTTCTCCGTTAAGGTGTAGAGACATCCCCTTGCGGGTGTCTTTCAGAATCTCTCCCTGCAAAAATCTGGCGTCACCTTTCTTACCTAAACACTGGACACGCGGGAACTCAGCATGATAGGCTATAGGAACAGAGAAAGAAGGAGCGAACATGCGCATTCCAGGCACCCAGCAAGAAGAGACATGGCAGGCATCTTACCCAAACGTAATATCCTCACACTACTTACTGTACCTTCCAAGAGATTACGAGGCCCTACCACAAAAGCGGTGGCCGCTCATCCTGTTCCTGCATGGAGCAGGGGAACGTGGCAAGCACGTAGACCTCGTAAAAACACAGGGGCTACCCAAAAAGTTGCAGGCGTTACACGGTTCGCAGGACTTCCCTTTTATCGTTGTCTCGCCTCAATGCCTGCCTGATAATCGCTGGTACCCGCATGTGCTGAATGCGCTGCTTGATGAAGTGTTGCGCACCTATCCCATCGACGAAGAGCGCATTTACCTCACAGGTCTTAGCATGGGCGGTTACGGGACATGGGCATTAGCCATTGCTGCTCCTCAGCGTTTCGCGGCAATCGCGCCCATCTGTGGAGGTGGCGACCCGGAGCATGTATGCGCCATTGCACATCTGCCTGTCTGGGCTTTTCACGGGGCAAAAGATACTATCGTGCCGCTTCAGAGTTCGATTGACATGGTTGAGACGCTGAAAAAATGCGGTGGCAATGTCCGCCTCACTATTTATCCCCAAGCAGAACACGACTCGTGGACAGAAACCTACGATAATCCGCAGCTCTATGACTGGTTTCTCGAAAACAAACGAGTATAAGGCTATTCCTGCGCAGGAGGAGCCGAGCGAAGTTGTTTCACTAAACTCTTGCGCCGCTTCGTCTCTAACCTGCGTACCCTGCTGGCAGCCGTCGGACGAGTCGCTTTGCGCGGCTTTACCTCTCGTTGGCGTTCCTCAAGTCGCTGTGCCAGGCGCTCGAAGGCGGCCTCTCGATTGGCATATTGCGAGCGCCGCTCCGTTGCCGTAACGGTCAGACCGGTAGGACGATGCACCAGCCGCACACCCGTTTCTACTTTGTTGCGATGCTGGCCTCCCGGCCCACCGGCAATTATATAGCTAATATCAGTATCGCGCTCTAACGACTCGCGATCAGTTGGATAATGCTCAGGCATATCAATTTTCCCTCATACATTAGTTGCCTGAACATATGATGACAAAAGCTGGCTGTATTTGCAAGGTCTTATGTGCTGGAATACGTCTCTTTATCGATGTAGTCCCTTGACGCTAATCGCTTTACTACACTTGCATACATGGCTTTCAGGTGCTTCACGTCAGGATGTTCCGCGCCTTTTGCTTGCTCTTGAATGGCAATAGCGCGTTCTAACAATGTCGCGGCCTCATTCAAGTGGTTTTCATCCGTTGCCATGCGCGCTAGAGCGAGCAGGCTCTCGGCAAGCTGTAGATGAGATGGATGGAGCGTCTTTTCGCGAATCTTCAAGGCCTGTTCTGCATACATCCTCGCTTGCTTTATATCTCCTTGCGCGTAATGGATTGCGGCCAGACTATTTAAAGTCGTTGCAAAGGAAGGATGGTCGGCCCCCAGGGTCCTTTTTTTATATGCTAGAGCAAGTTTAACGAGAATATAGGCCTCATCTGCCCTGCCCAGCAATGTCAGCACATCAGCGAGATAGGTCTGACTGCCAGCCGTATAAGGATGCTCAAGGCCATACACTTTTTCATAAATGTTTAGTGACCGTTTAAAGTAAGCATGTGCTTTTGCGTATGCGCGCCTCGCCTGGTAAATCAGGCCCAATTGCACGAGGCTCTGGCAGAGGTCTGGATGTTCTTTTCCCAGCACCTGCTCCCTGCTTCGTAACACCTTTTCTGAAAGATGCAATGCCTCTTCATATTTTCCCTGATCAATATAGAGTCCAGCCAGATTATCATAGGTCATAAACGTGGAAGGATGCCTGGTTCCCAGCGTTTGCTCAAAGGTTTCAGCCGCGTGCAGGTAGAGCGGAGCAGCGATCTCATATTGCCCACTGGCATGATAAAACGCAGCAAGATTACCCAGGCTGACTGCAATATCAGGATGCACCTCGCCAAACAAGCGATGTTTCAGGGAAAGGACGAGTTGCTCAAGCGTGATAGCGCGTGCATAATTGCCCATATCAGCAGTCAGTACCGCTAAGTCGTCAAGGATGACCGCAATATCGGGATGATTGCGAGAAAGATTCCGTTTTTTAATCGAAAACGCCCGCAGGTAAAGTGATCGGGCATCTGCATATTTTCCACTGGCGTGATAGAGTAGACCCTGATGGTACAAAATCGTGGCTGTCTCGGGATGCTCTGGCCCCAATTCCTTTTCAAGAATAGTCAGAGCGCGTTGAAAAAGTGGCTGCGCTTTCTCTAACTCTCCCTGTGCTTTATAAAGCAGTCCGAGATGATCGAGGCTGATAGCTCTATCACGATGCTCTCTTCCCATTACCCGTTCGCGAATCCTCAATGCTTGAGAAAGCAGAGTTTCTGACTCGGCATAACGCCCGCGCTCATACAAGTAATATCCCGCCAGATCAAGCAACCGGTCGGACTCAGGTGAAGCTATTTGATAGCGTATTACCAGGTCGCTACAGGTCTGGGCCGAGGAAAGAAGCCGCTCGCATGTATCCCAGGAGGCAGGATGAACTTCAGGGAAAAGGGAGTTGACAGCACAAATGGCGCGTTCTGCCCATTGGCGCTGCGCATTTTGGTCAAGTGTACTTTTGAGAACTGCCTGCACGAGGCGGTGCATTGAGAGGATATCCTGAGAACGTTTGATAAGTGAATAGCGAAGCAACTCACCTAAAAGAAGGTTCAATCGTAGCTTATCACCAGCCAGTATCTTCAAATCTGGTCCAAGTTCACCGGCTGCATCGAGTATAATTTCCTCTGGAATGGCATCGGGATGCAGGAAAACGAGCAACTTCAGTAGCTCAGCAGCCAGAGGTTGGGATTGCTTCACCTTCTCAAAGGAAAGTCTGAACGTTGAGGCCGCAATGGGATGCTCAAAAAAAAACGGCGTGCTATCAACTCGCCGCAGTTGGAGATATTCCGTTAATGAACAACCCGTTTCCTCAATATAGGCTGCTGCTTCCTCGAGAGCGAAAGGGAGACCACCCAGTAATCGTGAAAGCTCTTTCGCTTGCTCCATCAGTTCGGATATATCTCGCCCGTGAACTCTATTACTTGCTAACAACTTCGCTCGTTGGAGAAGAAAATGAGCGCCTTCGTCCGGTTCCAGTCCGCCAAGCTCAATCACATGCGGCACAAAATTCGTTGCGTGCATGCGCGTTGTTAGTAGAACGCATCCACGTCCTTTTTGAGGGAAAAACCTGCGAATGCTATTCATGTCCTCGACATTATCCAGGATCAACAGCCAGCGATTGATCGACTCCATCCATTGATGCAGCACGTGTAAAGTCTTCTCCTGGTCTTTCTCGTCATATCCTGGAAGATGCAACAATCGGGCAATCGCGTCGAAGTCCGAAATCATTGACTCACCTGCTTCAGCTTTCACCCAGAATATCGCATGATACTCATTTCTGTAGCAATAGGCATACTCGACAGCTACCTCTGTCTTACCCACCCCCTCAAGTCCCGTTACTGCCACTGTTTGAGACCATACCCAATCCTTGCCAGGAGTCAAAACCTGGTGCAGGAATGTGAGAACATCGTCGCGCCCGGTGAAAAATGGGTCAGGAGGATGCGGAACATTCCAGTAAGGCACTTCCCCTTTTTTCACAAAGCCCAGTTCTCTCACGCTTTTCCCGAAAAGTTGACATAGGCGGGCCAGGTTTTCTGGGCGCGGCATCACTCCCTGGCGTTCCCACTTCCCCACCAGACTCTCCTCCGCTACCCCTACCTGATCGGCAACATACCTGCGCGGCCAGCCGCGTTGTTTCCGCTCGTATTGCAACAATTCGTTTGGTTGAGCTTTGTCTTTACGGTTCACTACGGCTTTCCTTTCTACACTTGATATTTGCTGCGTCCCTGCACCTTATAGAAAGATGCTTGATTTATATGATTGCACTCTCAATAGTATTGACGTGCAGTTGTCTTGTGTAATAAAGCAAAATGCCGCTGAAATGACCAGAAAATACAAAGACTTCCAAATTCCTCTTCCATTAAGCTAAGCCTCGATCACCCGGCTTTGGTTGCAATTACCAGCCGCAAAAAAGCACTTATTAGTGGCCGTTGCCGGATTTTCTCGTTGCGTCCTGCTTCATTCATAAGGAGAGGAACTATGTCTCAAACAGAAACCGGTGTTTTCCGTACTGTGTCCCGCCTCAATCGTATGCTTCTCTTCTTCGCTTTCCCGCTTGCCGCCTACACCATGATGATGGGCAGGAACCAGACGCCATCTGACGAAGCTGATCTGGTCAACAGAGCCAGGCAAGGCGATGATGACGCCTTTGCCGAACTTTTCGCGCGGTACTATTGGGCAATTTTTCGCTACCTGGCCCAGATGGTTCATAGCGTGGAGGATGCGCATGATCTGGCGGCCTTTACCTTTATTCGAGCCTGGTATAGCCTGCCCAGTTTGCAAGATGCAACACGTTTTCGTAGCTGGCTCTATACCATTGCGAAGCGTGTTGCACTCGACTTCCTCCGTCAAAAGCAGTCACAAAAGCACAGACAGCCGGAGCCGTTAGACGACCATGAAGATAACCTGGACGAGAATCAGGCAGATTTTGAGGAGATGATCGCCGCTCAGGAACTGATGATGCACGCTATCCAAAAGTTGCCTCCTAAGGAGCAGCAGTGCCTGTTGCTCTATACACATGGCTTTCCGACCGAAGACATCGCGCATATTCTCGATATAACACCAGGAAGTGTTGGAACATATCTTAGCAACGCTCGCAAGAAAGCCCTGCTCATTTATAAGAAAATGAGAGATGAAACGGGCTAACGCCGAACTCATTAATTCTCTCCTCTTATAAAGAGAACCATAAATAAAGAGAACCAAAAGTGCGTCTACGGGCTTATGTGTTCCCTTTAGGAATATATCATATATCTATTGCATTGATTTCTAGTACGCTTATTAAAATATTTATCAATTCCTCGTCATCAAGAGTGTAGATGAGAGAACCAGGACGGTGGAATGGAAGACAAGTAACCTGTACATTTTGTTCCCAAGACTACAGATTTGAAAAGAGAAAGAGCATACTACAATGAGCGATAAGAAGATGGTTCAGCCCTGTGTAGAATGGGCGGAAAAACTGGCGCTTACACGCATGGAAGATCTTCCCTCAGAAGAGGTCGATAAGCTGTTAAAACACTTAGCTGACTGCCCGGCGTGTTCCGCAACACAATTAGAATACCGTATGATGGACATGCTTATTCGCAACTATCCCCCCGAAAGGATCGTGCAATATCAACCAAAGCGATTACCGAAGCCAGGATTTGAATTTCACCGCCTGCACTTGCTTCTACAAAGACAAATGAAGCGGCGACATGGTATTACCCTGACGGTCGCGGCGTTGTTGATCTTCCTGCTCTCTCTTGGCGTTCTTTCCGGTCTGCTGTACCATCACCTAACCGGCCTCAGCATTCCACTGATTGCACTCGCGGGACTTTTTACTCCCCTGTACCCCTTATGGGAAGGTCTACATGCCCTTTTCACGAGCTTGCGGCCAGTAACCTTCGAGGAAGTCAGGCAGCATAGAAGAAACATGTATCGAGAATACGGGTCTGAGATGAACCAGGAAAAGCGGTTTCAAACCAGGCGCTGGCAACGCTTTGGCATGAGAAACGTATGGATCATGATCGGTGTGATTGTACTGATCCTCGCCATCACCAAACTCTCCACGCTCAAGTGGGTCTATTTCCTGGCCTTTGGCGCGGGTTTCTTCCTGATCGAATGCCTGCTCATCCTCGATACGCTCATCTTTGATGAAGAAAAAGATGGGAACTTATCCAGGCAAGAGCAAAAGATGCTGCCACTCGTCTTGCAAGCCGAAGAGTTCATGGAAAACGCCTTATTGGGGGATGAAAAGTAGGCAGGAAAAGCGCTAACAGGCAATTTGTGCAGCTTTCTTACCTTTGCGCGAAGATATATGATATAGTCCATACAACAGTTCCTCGCTTTATTTAAATAGGGCGGGGAACATTTCCTCTTTTAAGCAGGAGCCAGCAAGCATGGACTACGAGAACATAGAAGTCATCCATAATGAGGCCAAACAACGCTACGAGGCGAGGGTTGGCAATTATCTGTCTGTCCTGGTCTACGAACGGGAAGGGAACAACATGTATTACCTGCACACCGAAGTCCCCCCACCCATAGAGGGTCACGGCATCGCACAAAAGCTCACCCATACCGCTCTAGAGGATGCGAAGGCGCAGAATCTTACCGTCTATCCCCTCTGCTCGTTCGTCGTCTCCTATATCCGTCGCCATCCAGAATATATCTCGTTGCTTCCTGAAAAGGAACAGGCGCGTTGGCGGAGGGGGTAGGGAAAGTGCTGAAAGGTGTATATAGACGGGAATTTAAACAGGATTAAGCGGTCAAAAGGTTTGACCGCTTAATCCTGTTTAAATTCATCAATTTCATCGCGTGTTACTGTCCTACCCAGGTGTTTGCTCAAGCCATCTAAAATACGCGCTCGCATTAACCTTGTTATCGATTTACCTTCTTCTGCGCGTTGGATAGTAGATACTGAAACATCTGACAGAACAGATAATTCCTGACGTGTCAGTTTTGCAACTTCGATACGGAAATCTTCCAACCTCATAAGGACTACCTCTGCAACCAATATTGATGCTAGTTTAGCATACAAAGTGCTTTTAGACAATCTGTCCTTGCTTTTCTTGCACAAGACCGTTTTTGACCACTTTTGACTATTTTTTACTGTTGCCAACTACTAACTTTTATGCTATACTTGTACCGAAAGATGAATTTCTAGAGGGTTTTATCTTTTGGGAGGAGGTGATGGCAGAACTTGCTTGCTGTGTGAGACAACAAGCAAGTAAATGAGAACATCCGCAAACGTTGTTAAGGTCACTTATGTTCTCGTGGTTCATTGTGACATGCGAGTGTCACTACGTCAAGCCAGCAAAGGATTGCAAGACATGCCAAACCTACTTCAGATCACGAACACGCTTACTGTAACCCCATTGATTGATATCCACAACCTGGGATTTGCCAGGCACTACCGTGATTGACTCTACTGGACACTTTTGGGCGATTATTCAGGCGAGAAGCGCCTCCTGGATACCCATCTGGTCGCTAATTTGAAGCGCGATGCGACAAAGGGCTACTTCGATGGTCAACACCAGGACGGTCTGCTGTATGTCGGCTTCTACTTCGGTGCGCTGCATGGCTGTCTGCTCTCACAGCAAACAGGCCAAATTCGCCCACATGTAACCACCTTGATTACCTGCTCACATCCCGATGCCGCCAAAGGCTACTACGTTGGACGCCGTGAACGCTTCATGAATATCTCCATTGATGAGCGCATCTACACGGACAACGAACTATTAGAAGAACTCTCCGAGATCGCTCAGGATATGATGGACTATCCCGATGAAGAGAACTCCTGGTACTACAGCATTGGGTGTATGCTTGGCAACATGAGTGGGCGAATTTTCCCTGCCACATCTGAAGAATGCCAGCAATGGGAAGAAGAGTATCGGCGTTGGAAAGAGGAATATGAGCAGGACACGGCGAAAGTGCGTGAGAGCGAATCAGTTCAGCCGATAGCCCTTCAAGAGGCATAAGTACAGCAAACAGGGTAGTGTTATCAGCACTACCCTGTTCAATAAGAGGCTTTCTAACCGTTGTAATCATCGTTTTGCCCTTGTTGATCGAGTGCATATCAAACAAAGAAGGTGAAATATATGGGATTTTTTCGACCCAAGCCAAAGGAAAAGGGTATAAAGGGGGCGGTTGGTACAGAAAGTGAGGCAGTGATTGCCGCTGCACTGATTCAAGCAGGGTATACTGTGCTGACCCCGAACGGCTACATGCATCGATATGATCTTGTTATTGAGGATGCTGATGGCGAGTTCTGGAAAATACAATGTAAAACAGCATGGTCAGAAGATGGCGGAAATACGATAATCTTTAAAACTGCCAGTATTGCAATGGCGGGACAAAAGGGGAGGAAAACTACTACTAGAAAGACATATAAGAATGAAGTAGACTATTTTGCAGTGTACTATCCGGCTACTTCAAAGGTGTATCTTATCCCAATTGAGGGTACACCCAACTCCTCAATGCGCCTGCGTCTCACGAAGACCACTAAGAATGGTCAAAGTAAAGGAGTAAAATACGCGTCAGACTACGAATTGTAACGCCCAAACCTACAACTACTTGATGTAAAGGCAAGTAGTTGTAGGTTTGTAAGCGCACCCGGAGGGATTCGAACCCCCGACAACCCAATTCCGAAGACTGGTGCTCTATCCGCTGAGCTACGGGTGCAAGTAGCTGCTCTATCCATTGAGCTACACCGGCTCGTAAGTGACCACCCGCTCTATATACTGAGCTACAGGTGCATCGCTTCGCATTATACCATAGCTGTCAACGCTGACCGAAACGCTTAGAGAGGGATACTAGCCCTACAACCTAACCAGCATCCCTCTTCCTTTTACCCTCGAAAATGCCGACTGAACGTCGTCACCACGCTTAAAACGCCCTGCGGGATGAACAGCACCAATATTGTCGGAATCGGCCCGATAGCCTGTAAGAGAAAACCCGTTACCGCCATGCCGATCGGTTCGCTGCCGAAGGTAAGCAGGCGGAAGACGCTGTTCACGCGGCCTTGCAGGTGATCTGGGATTGTCTCAAGCCGGAAGCCGAAATGGACCGAGGTGTAGATCGGCACCACAATGAAGGACAGCGCTGTAGCGATGCCCAGCACTAACGGATTGGGCGCGATGGCGAGGAGCAGCCAGGTCAGCGACCAGGCCCATACACCCCAGACCATCAATTGATTGAAGGTAAAGCGCCTTTTGAGCGGGCCGACAAGAAATGCGCCGATGATGCTTCCCACGCCACCACCTGCGAAAATCAGACCGATCACCACCGGAGAGGCGTGTTGTCCCTGCGCCAGCACGATCAGGATCAGCGAATAACCTATAACTGGCGCGTAGAGGCCGCCGTTCAGCAGGGCAATAAAGCGCAGCAGGGGATGACTCCATAGCCATGCCAGCCCCTCGCGAATATCATGCCAGAGCCGGATAGGCCGCGCTTCGCGTTCCTGCCGGAATCTCGTCCGCACAAAAAACAGCGACAGAAACGAGATGACATAGGTGATCGCATCCGATAAAAAGGGTATCGCGCTGCCAATGCTGTACAGAATGCCGCCCAAAGTAGGGCCAGCCATGCCCGATGCCGAGTCGATAATGGTATTCTGAGCGACCGCATCGGTCAACTGCGCTTTCTCCACCACCTCGGGAAGGCAGGCCGTCTCCGCGATGTTGAAGATGGAGAAAAGCGTCCCTTCAACCAGTGAAACAAGGTACAACTGGAGAAGGGTCAGATTTCCAAGCGCCAGTGCCAGCGGAATGCTGCCCAGCACAAGGGCGCGCCCGATATCGCAGACAATCATAACCCGCTTGCGATTCCAATGATCTACCAGCGCACCGGCAGGCAGCATCACCAGCAGGTAAGGAACGCTTCGTACAGCAGCGATCAGTCCCGCCTGGGCTGGCGAGTGTGTCACCGCGAGTACCAGCAAAGGAAAAGCCAGCATGGTGACGCGCGTGCCTACCGATGAAACAAGTTGACCGCTCCACAGTAACATAAAATCACGGTTGCGCCACAACGAGCGGCGCGGCGCGGAAAGTGTCGTATCTTCAACACTCCCAGCATCAACTGAAGTTTTTTGCGCCATACTGTTCCTCCCTGTACGACGTGCTACACATGAATACATGCGATGAAGTGTGAGGGACACGCGCTTCCGCAACAATGCAGTGGCGGCAGAAACAGCGCAAACAACCAGGAGAGCAAGACAGTTGAGAGGCGTGTCCCGGCGCTTGAGAGACAACCTGCGCGGGGAACATTCGACAGGGAGATGGAGGTTTTGCGAAGACAGGAAAAGATGTCGTACTCAAAGGGGAAATGAGTACGATATAGCGTAACACGAGATACGCCACATTTACGGGGTAAATACCTGGACGATAGGTGCGCTCAACATACAGGAAGGCCATCTCCATCTCTTTCTCAACGTGTCCTGTCTGTTGCGCCTTCACAAATCGCTCACATGCTCAAGGGCGTGACCGCCTGGAAAGTGTTTCAATATTTTCCTGAAATCAAGAAACAGCTTTGGGGCAGTGCCTTCTGGTCTTGGTCATACTACGTGGGTAGTGTTGGAAATATGAGCGTGGATAAGGTGCTAAAGTACATCAAAATTAGGACAGGATTAACAGTAAAAGAAGTATTAGCTATTATCATACTCTTCATCCGGCTGCCCCGTGTATCTTTGATCAAGAAACTCTTGATAGTCTTTCCTTTTCACACGATATGTTTTCCCCAATTTATATGCTTTTAACTCTTTTCTTCTAATCCATCGCAAAACCGTCTCCTCGCTGAGGCCAAGTTCTTTCGCAATCTGTTCGACTGTGAGATATTCTGTCGGCATACATATCTATCCTCACCTTCACTTGGAATCGGGTACTGTTGTCGCTTGCTGTAAGTATAGAGGCAGAGCCAGTGAAAGTCAATTCACAAAGCTAACTGTGTGCATTGTTGTTCATCGTAAACATATGTGGGTATATATTGCAATTGTGGTTATTTTCGTGTATACTTTCATCAGAGTGTTGACCCACGTGGAACATACGTAGGTCAACAGAGAGTCTAGCCCATCAAGGACTTCTAGCCTCTCCATGTCGCATAATAGCGACAGGGGGGCCATTCGTCAAGCGAAAGGAGAGCTTGTCACATGGCACCAGCACAGATCTCGTGGGGAACGATCACCCTATACCTGGACAATGAGTCGTTTCGGACCGCTTTCTCTCATGGACGCAGCATGTATTTCGATGATCGTGAGTACGAGGTACCTCATGTGGCCCACCACATGAACACGTTGGAAGCAGTCGGGTCCGTCCTGGATGAAGATGGCAAAGGCGGCTACTGCTTTGACCGTCTGAGCTTCAAGACTCCCATCGACCTGTTGGGGTTCTTCCTGGGCTACATGAGCGGGCCGATCATCGCTGAAAGTGAGCCTGAGCGCAAAGAACGGCACAGCCGCGTGATCCTGATCCCGGAAGAAGCCCTCTAGCAAAAAGAGCCTTTGAGAGAAGATCAAGAGCAGATGGAATTGGGGCGGGATCACTTCCTGCCCCCTTTGGAAAGCGATCAGGATGCAGCAGATTCTCACCGCCAAACTCAAGCTCATCACGACCCCAGAGCAGTTTGCCGCATTACGGCAAACACAACTGGCGTACCGTGATGCGCTCAATGCGGTGAGTCAGTATGCCTTTGCGCACGGCAAAACCAGCAGCGTCACCATATTGCACAAAGGTATGTATCTCACGTTGCGGACACGCTTCAGTCTGCTCTCGCAACTGGCCTGTAGCGTGGAACGGCAGGTGGCCGCCACCTACAAGGGACTGTGGACGAAGCTGAAAAAGAATAGCGAGCATCGGCGGATGAAGCTCACGAAAAAACGCTTCAAGGGCCTGGACCAGCCTCCACATTACAGTTCTCCGACGGTGCAATACACCTATGAGCGCGATTACACCTTTCAGAAAGAGCAGCGGGTCAGCATCGGCACCTTGAATGGGCGCATCAGCATCCCCTATCAGGGCTACGACAAGCATCTCGCGCTCATCCGGCAAGGAGCCACCATCGGGGATGCGAAACTGTGGTATGACCGACCAAAAAAGCGGTTCTATCTGCTGGTGTCCTTGACCATTGAGCTTGCTGATCCCACCTGTGACCAGGCAAGCGAAGTGGTCGGCGTCGATGTCGGCATTCGCTATCTGGCGGTGACCTCGACTTCCACAGGCAAATCGACCTTTCATCCAGGCAAACGCATACGGCACAAAGCGAACCATTATGCGCGGCTGCGCAAACGCTTGCAGAAAAAAGGCACTCGCGACGCGAAACGTCGCCTCAGACGCATTGCGCAACGAGAGAGACGGTTCAAAATACAAGCCAATCACTGTATCGCTAAACAGATTATCGAGCAGCATCCCCACACCTTGTTTGGCCTCGAACACTTGACCGACATTCGAGAACGAACAAAGCGTAAGAAACGCAAACGCAAGAAGAACGGCAAAGGGTCTGAGCCTGTCTCACCAAAGGCACGCAAGGCCAACCGCGTCTATTCGCAGTGGTCCTTTGCAGAACTGCAAGCACTTATCAGCTACAAGGCCGCGCTGGCGGGATCGCTGGCGATCAAGGTGGATGCGAATTACACCTCGAAAACATGTCCCATGTGTGGACACACGGTTGATGAGAACCGTCCACACAAAGGCCTGCTTTTTATCTGCCAACGGTGTGGGTACTGTTTACATGCGGATCTGGTTGGCGCGAGAAACATCACCATGAGAACGCTCCTGGTCCGGCAGGACTGGATCAGGACGGGATGCTTGTCAATCATCCCTGATGCCTCGGACCGTGAAGCCAAAGCAGCGCGCCTCTCCCGGTACGCTGAAGTGCGGTGGAGTCCAGAGGTAAACCGCCGGTCTCAAACCGGAGGTCATTGACATCGATGAAATCAAGTCCTGACTCGTTTATCATGCTTCAATAGTAACATGTCTGAAAAGCAACCGTCAAGCGCCCAACAATTCGCCTTTCAACACGGTCACAGCCTGCCCGCCGATTCGCACGCGGTCGCCTTCCAGTCGCACACGCACCACGCCGCCGCGAGCAGAAGCCTGATAGCCAACCAGTTCATTACGCCCCAGCCGCTTGCTCCAGAACGGACTGAGACAACAATGTGCTGAACCAGTCACCGGGTCTTCATTGACGCCAACCGCAGGCGCAAAAAAGCGCGACACAAAATCATATTCGCCACTATCCGACCTGCTGGTGACAATGACACCACGCACAGGCACCCGTTCGAGCAGCCCAAAGTTCGGCTTCACAGCTCGCACCACATCTTCTGAATCGAGTTCTACCAGCAAGTCAAACTGGCTTCGCCCAATATACTTCGCGGGAACGCTCAATGCTTCAAGCACCTCATCAGGAGCATCCGCAGGCTCTTCAGGCTTGGCGGGAAAATCCATCTCGATCCACTCGCCACGCCGATCTGCTGTTAATAGGCCGCTCCGTGTATAAAATCGCGCCTGCTGATCCGGTGGTAGCGTGCCCGTTTCCCACAGAATGTGCGCGCTTGCCAGTGTAGCATGCCCACACAAATCAACCTCAACGGCAGGCGTAAACCAGCGCAGATTATAACCATCCTCCTGCTGAAGCAGAAAAGCCGTCTCTGAGAGGTTCATTTCACACGCCACGTTCTGCATCCAGGCATCCTCACGCGGCTGGGCGAGAATACAGACTCCGGCGGGATTGCCCGCGAAGGGACGATTGGTGAATGAGTCTACCTGGTAAATGGGTTGGGACATGGTTGGGTTCCTTTTTATTAGTACATTGCAACATTATTCGCTACATGAAAGGACTATACCATTCAGAGATAGCTCCCACAACGTCCAATGATCGATACTTCGATCAAGTTGGATGTAGTTGAAAGCTTTACTCCTTCTCCACTTCCCTCTTCCCCGTCACCTCATACGTCTGCTCTGTCATCAGCGAGAGCAGGTAATCGTCATCCAGCAGCTTGAGCAGCACCCATTTGTTGGTGGGGTCGTAGACGAGCATTTCGGTGCCGCCGTGTTGTACGACCTTGACCGGCAGGTTGTTGCGGGCGATCACGGTCTTGATGTTTTCCATTGAAATCTTGCCCCAGTAGGGTTTGGCGGCGATGTTTTTCAACTTCACCAGCTTGGGCAGGTGCGACTCGCAATCGTGAGCGAAGGCCTCGAAGTTCTGAATGGGCACGATGGTACGGATGCTTTCCAGAATTTCTTTCGCGGCATTGCGGATCATCTCGAAGAAACGGAAGATGTCCTGGAAATGGTCTTTGCGGAAGATGTACATGATGCCGCGATAGCTGACGCAGTCGATCAACTGGTCAAACAGGAAAAGCGGGTCAACCACACGATCATAGACGCCCTGGCTGTAGATCATGGCGAAAAAGCGCGAACGGGCCAGCATCTTCCGGGGCGAGTAGAGGCGGAAGAAGTACGCGGGTTCGCCATCGGGCGGCTGCACGGCAATTGCATAGAAATGCATGCCCGCGATGAATTTTTCATCGGCATCAAAAATCTCGACATCAGCAAGTGCGGAAAGCGGGCTGATCTGCTCCAGGATGGTCTGGTAGGATGAGAGATCAAGGAACTCGACTTCGTGCGCGTCGGGCTTGCTCTCGGCGGCATAGGCATGCAGCACCGTGTCGCCGTTGTTGTAATCTTTTTTCTCGTGAGCCTGGACATAGGCGGCGATGCTGCGAAACGTCTCGGTCAGGCGCGCGGAAAGAAGCAGCCGCTCGAAGCGCGGGATTTGTCCCTCTTTGAGTGTAGAGGCCAGGCAGACGGTTACTTCACACACGCTGAGATCAAGATTGAGCAGATCTTCAAAGGTCTTTTTCGCGATGGTCGATGTCGTCATGTTCGCACTCGCTTTTCCAGAAAAATTCCATCACCAATATCAATGACGTGCAGCGTTTCGCCTAATGCAACCCGGCGCTGCGTAATCAGCGCGTGTGGCACCTGGCTTTTTTCAACCGTTACCGAGTACAGATGATAGCCCATGAGATTCAGCATCGGATTAACGTGTATCATATTCGAGTTCACATAGACTATTCCTAGAACCAGAATAAAAACCAGTAATGCCGCTCCCTGCTGCCAGCCGCTAAAAGGAATCGCCACAAACGGGAGCAGGTAACTGGCAATATAACTCATCACATCCCCGTCTCGCCTTTCCAGGCCCGTCACTTTCTCCTGAAAGGCTCCCAGGCGCGGCGCAAACACAAGGAAAAACAAGATCATCACAATCAGGCCAAAGAGAGCAATTGCCAGGATTACGCTTGACCACAACGGTTGTTGCTCAACAAACAGCAAGAAAAAGATGAGCGCCAGAGGAAAGTACGAACTGAGAAAGAGCAGACAGCGTACCACAAGCGATGGCATGTGTATTCTCCTTTCCGTCCGGTGTTCTGTTTGTTCGATATATAAAAGGCATTCAAGGACTGTTCGGTTCCTATGCAGTATAACAGAGTCAGGCACAGATAAAAAGGAGTAAATATTTCACTACAGGCATTGGTTCTGCATCCTTCAGGGGAACTTTACATCCGTCTTTCCACCGTAAGGGAAAACCTCTACCTGCAACCATTCCCCATATCATGACGTGTCAGAAATGTTGGCTCTATTTTGCTTGCGATTTTCTTTACTTCAAGCATTCCATGCATGTAAGTATAAAAAAGGAGCTTCCCATGGCTACTGTGCAAAGAAGGAGTATCTGGCGAGTCAAGCCAATTGACCTCATTTTGAAGCAAGGCGACGAGGCCGAGCATGGGCTGAAGCGTACACTGGGTCCGATCTCCATCACCTTGCTGGGCGTCGGAGCCATCGTAGGAACCGGTATTTTCGTTTTAACCGGCGTGGCTGCGGCAAAGTATGCCGGCCCTGGTTTGATCCTTTCCTTCGTCCTGGCAGGTATTGTCAGCGGCCTTGCCGCTATCTGCTATGCCGAACTCGCCAGCACTGTACCTATAGCTGGCAGCGCCTACACCTACTCCTACGCAACACTCGGCGAACTCATTGCCTGGATTATTGGCTGGGACCTGATCCTGGAATATGCTGTGGGAGCGGCCGCAGTCAGTATTGGCTGGTCGGGATACTTTACCGACCTCCTCAAAAGCGCCCTCGGAATCACTATACCCAAAGCCCTTACCTTGTCGCCCTTCGCTGGTGGCATCATCAATTTACCGGCGTTTCTCATCATCCTGGTGATGACCGCCCTGCTGATTCTCGGTACCTCTGAAAGCACCAAAGTCAATAACGTGATTGTGACTATCAAGCTTGCGGTGATCGTGTTCTTTATCGTCGTCGGTTTTGGTCATGTCAATCCAGCAAATTGGACGCCGTTTCTCCCCTTTGGCGTCGGTGGCGTCTTCAAAGGTGCCGCGATTATCTTCTTCGCCTATATTGGCTTTGACCAGATCTCGACCTCAGCGGAGGAGTCACGCAATCCCTCAAGAGACTTACCAATCGGCATCTTTTTAAGCCTGCTGATCTGCACAGCCCTCTACATTCTGGTGACCGCAGTACTGACCGGGGTCGTCTCGTATACCAGGCTCAATGTACCCTCGCCAGTATCACATGCGCTCATCTTGCTCGGCCTGAATGCAGCAGGATCAATCATCTCGATAGGCGCAATCTGTGGCTTGACGACTGTCTTGCTCGTCCTGCTCTTCGGTCAGAGCCGTATCTTCTTCGCGATGTCGCGTGATGGTCTCCTCCCAGGGTTCTTCGCGAAAGTTCACCCACGCTTCCGCACACCATACCTATCGACGATGCTTGTTGGTATAGTAGTTGCACTCGTCGCTGGTTTCACCCCGATCGATGTCGTGGCTGAACTCACGAACATTGGGACGCTGGCAGCATTCGTGCTGGTCTCGGCATCCATCATTATCCTGCGCCGCACCCAACCCAATTTGAGGCGTGGATACCGTGTACCATTGGTCCCCCTGATTCCAATCCTTTCCATGATCGGCTCATTCGTACTGATTGTCAGCCTGCCATTGGTCACCATCGGCCGCTTCATCATCTGGCTGGCTATCGGGCTGCTCATTTACTTCCTGTACAGTCGGCATCGCAGCCATCTAGAACAGGAGCTTACTACAACAGAAAGTGTTGAGCCAACGGCCAGAGACACGGCGTAACATAATCAGGCAAGGAGAAACCGCGATTGCAAAGAATTTGCGTATTCACAGGCTCCAACCCCGGCAATCGTCCTGAGTATGCCCAGGCAGCAAAGGCATTGGGCAAGGAATTGGCGAAGCGAGGCTTGGGGCTGGTTTATGGTGGCGCGAGCGTGGGGCTGATGGGCCTGCTGGCTGATAGCGTGCTGGAAAATGGAGGTGAAGTATTCGGCGTGCTTCCACGTGGGCTATTTCGGCGCGAGGTGGCACATGCGGGTTTGACGCAGCTTTATGAAACTGAGAGCATGCATGAACGCAAGGCAAAAATGGCTGATCTGGCCGATGGCTTTATCGCGCTACCGGGCGGCTACGGCACATTGGACGAACTGTTTGAGATCATCACGTGGTCGCAAATCGGGCTGCATACCAAACCTGTTGGTATATTGGAGGTCGCTGGCTATTTTCAACCGTTGCTGGCATTTATACAACATGCCTCACGGGAGGGTTTCATTGCGCCTCAGCACGTGGATATTCTGTTGTGTGAGGAAAATCCCGCAGCGCTCTTAGATCGACTCGCAAGCTACCGGCAAGTTTCTGTTTCCAAGTGGAGCGAACTGCCGCCAGAGCGATAAGTACTATAGCCGTTGGGCATGGTTTCTGGTACAATAGAATTATCCTACGTTGACCAGTGTGTCAGAAAGGCAGGTGCCCCGTGGCAAACAAAGAACAGCACAAATCGCAGAAAGCGGCCCCCAAGTCTAACAAGCAGAAGAAGGAGATGCAGCGGGAGAAGAAGGCAGCCAAGCAGAATGCTGGCATTTTGAAAAAGGAATAATGCCCGACAATATGGCGCTCTGCCGGAATTTGGTAGAGCGCCTTTTTTTCATCTTTCAAATATGCCATCGTTTTTCCTGAGTTATGCGTTATTAATAATAGAAGACTACTATAACTTTTTTTTGAAGAAACTTGACACAGTTGTTACAATGCGCTGTAGAAGCCATCCAGGCACTTCAACGCAAAGCAATAACGCTGTGAAACAGGCTTTGAAGAACAGAAATGGGGGACCGAGTGCAGTCAAAGTTTCATGATGATGCCAACAAACGTCAGTTTCCCCCCAGACCAGGCAAAGGATCAGGCCAGGACGGATCACAGGCTGGACAGGATGAGCAGTGGGCCGTACTCCGGCACGAGGTAGAGGATGTGGATATGCGTGATAGACGAGGAATGCAGGAGCGAGCAGGCTGGGAGCAGCGCGATACTGATGCGGAACGAGCCTCCCCGGATGATTACTATGGTATCCCGGATGAGTCGCTTAACTCCGCCGATATCGTCGTTGTTGGAGTTGGCGGCGGAGGAATGAACGCCATCAATCGCATGATCGAGGCCCGCGTGCGCGGCGTGCGCTATGTCGCGTTAAACACCGATGCGCAGGTTCTCTCCCTGTCACCCGCGCCCACTCGCATCTGTCTTGGCAAGCACTATACAAAAGGCCTGGGAGCGGGCGGAAATGCTGCTGTGGGAGCGCGCGCAGCCTCTGAAAGCACAGAGGAGATCGCTGCCGCGCTCGGCAATGCTGACCTGGTGTTTATTGCCGCCGGTATGGGTGGCGGAACGGGCACCGGTGGAGCGCCCATTGTCGCCTCACTGGCGAAAAAGATGGGGTCACTGACAGTCGGCATCGTCACTTTGCCTTTCACCTTCGAGGGTTCGCGGCGCAAGCGCGTGGCCGAGGAGGGCCTGAAAGCGCTGGGTGAAGCGATTGACGCGCTGATTACGGTTCCTAATGATCGCCTGCTGGCAAGCATTGGACGAGATCGTAGTCTCAACGAGGCGTTTAAGGTAGCCGACGATGTGCTGCGCCAGGGCGTGCAGGGCATTGCCGAAGTCATCAACGTACCCGGCCTGGTTAATGTTGATTTCGCGGACGTGCGCAGCGTCCTGCGCGAGGCTGGCACTGCCTTGATGAGCATCGGTCAGGGGCAGGGGCGCAATCGCGCGCAACGCGCCGCCGAGGAAGCTGTCGCGGGCGGCTTCTTGAATGTTTCGATTCGCGGCGCGCAGCGTGTGCTGTTCAATATCAGCGGCGGCGAGGATATGACACTCTTTGAGGTCAATGAGGTAGCTGAATACATCGGCAACGCCATCGACACGAGCGCGGATATCACCTTTGGCGCAGTGGTCGATCCCTCGCTGGAAGATACAATTCGTGTGACGCTGATCGCGGCGGGCATGCAGGAGGCGCGAACAGTGCGTATTCCAGCGATTCACCTGGAAAATGTGCGCTCGCAGACGGCTTCGCAGCCAGGAATGCCCGCTCCCAGGTCGCCCATGCCATCGACCCCTATGCCCCAAGCGCAACAGGGGTACTCGGTGCCATCGCCTGCGCCTCAAGCTGATGTGCAGCCACAACCGGCAGCACAACCGCGACCTGCGCCGCAGTTTCAGTCACAGTCAGGAACCGGAAGCGCCTCAGCAGGACAGCCTCAGCAGACAGCGAGGCCCTCTCTGTACCAGGGACGCACGCAGCGCAGCCTGGATGACCTGCGTGGCTTGCGCAGCATGGGACGCCGTCATAAACGTATGGGTGATGACGACGATGATGATGACGTGGGCATTGATGTCCCGCCGTTTATGAAGCGGCATCAATAACGAGAAGAAGGCATTTCTGAGCTACTTCAGAAATGCCTTTCTTGTCCCTACTCTTTTTCCGTTGCGGCGGCGCGACCGCGTTCGCCACCCTTTTTGCCAATCTTGGAGTAAAACTCCGAACCCTGCTGCCGCTTGGTCGATTCCCCGCCCTTCTTGCCAATCTCGGCGTAGAATTGCGGACCCCGTTTCTCCTTCACGGTTTCGCCGCCCTTCTTGCCGATCCTGGAATAGAACTCCGGCCCATACTTCTCACGTACTGCCTGACCGCCCCGCTTCGCTTTCTGCGATCCTGGTTCTGGTCCTCGTTTGTTGTTTGCCATAGAAAGTCCCGCCCTTCTTATACTCGTACTACCACATGAACCCGATATACAATGCGGTGAGACATTCTATTAGTAGAACATCTCGCTGCATCCTACTGCGATTGATGTTCTCGCGCTCGCGTCCGTGCCTGCGCTACACGGTTAGCAATCATACCTGCCGTGATACCCGCGCCAACGCCGTTATCGATGTTGACGACGGTGAGACCGGGCGCGCACGTTTGCAACATCGTTAGCAGTGCGGCAACACCCTTGCCGCCCATTCCATAGCCAATCGAGGTTGGCAAGCCAATTACAGGGACAGGAACCAGCCCTGCCACTACCGATGGTAACGCGCCATCCATGCCTGCTGCCACAATGATCACGTCCGCGTCTTGTTGCAGCAGGTCGCGCAGCGGTTGTAGCAAGCGGTGCAACCCCGCCACGCCTACATCATAAATACACGTCACACGGCAACCCATTTCTTCCGCAATGAGCGCCGCTTCCTCCGCCACCGGAATATCGGACGTGCCAGCGCTGATTACGCCTACATGCCCTCCTGTGTTGCGATGCACATAGTCTGGACGATAAATCGCTACTGCGCGAGCAGCTTCCCGCACCCGGAAAGTGCAGTCCGAAAACGCCTCGCGCAACGCCGCTACTGTGTCCGACCGAACCCGGCTGATAATTGCCCGCCCCGTCTTTTCCAGCAGCACCCGCGACATGGCGATCACCTGGCCGGTTTCTTTCGTCTCGCCAAAAACAATCTCAGGTACGCCTTTACGCTGTTCGCGACCGGGATCAGGCCGAATATCAACGGTAGGTGTATCACTCCTGCTAAGGTGTGCATGTAGCTCAGCATCACCCGAGTCATTACCGCTTTGATTGCCGTACTGGCCCCTGCCATTGCCTGATGCAAAACTGTCGCTGCTAAGCATATGGTTGAGCCAATTCAACGAATCATCCATGTGCTGACTCACAAAAAATATACATCCTTACTAGAGCTAGTATTACACATCTCATCTGGGAGTTATCCAACCAGTCATAGTTTAACATAGTTGCATCAAATGAGCAAGCCAACAATAGATAGTGGTTTTGTTGTACGTTGTTCGCATGGCCACCTACGATATACTGTACACGAAGCTCCAAATTTCTGCCACACTTTGTCCGCTAGATGGTAAAATTCGAGGGGTTAAGCTTTTCCGCATATCTTGTTACCTTCACCGAAAACCAATCGTGAGTACATCTGTCAGATATTTTGTTTGAGGAAATAGCTATCTTGAGATGATGAAAAAAATACATTCCAAACTGGCCGCACTTTTGTTTCTGCTTATGCTGCTCGCGGCTTGCGGGCCGACGGTAAACCAGTTACAACCTGCACGCACAGTGACGGTCAGTAAAACCTTCCAAAATTCGGTCTCGCCCATTCCTACAACACCGACCTATCGCTGCGGAGCCTGGACCTCTAATAATGCGCCCGGCCCAGATTCGACCATCACAATTTATGCCCGCTTAACCAGTGACGTTGCGGGCGTTGGCGGAGCTACTGCGACAGCAGTGGTACATTTTCACGATGGCGATCAGACGCTCGACCAGCACCCGGTCAGCGACCCTGGTGGCTATGTCTCGTTCACCTTACCGCTACAGGGACGCCAGCCAGTCAAAATACCCGCGACTATCGATGTGACCTTCAGCAATTTCCGGGGTGGAACGGTTCACTGCTCACAGGCCTTCTTTACTCCCCAATAAGCTGCTGGCAGGTGGGGCAAAAATGCGTACTGCGCTGGGCCACAACAATGCGCTCGATAAGCGTGCCGCAGCGCTGGCATGGCTTGCCCTCTTGCTGGTACACCTGCACGTGCGAAAAATTATCGCCCGCCTCACCCCACAGGTCGCGATACTCGCTGAAGGAGGTGCCGCCATGCTCAATGCCCAGCGTCAGCACCGCGATAATACCCTCGCGCAGCAGGCGTAATTCCTCTAACGTCAGCGTATTGGCAGGACGCAAGGGATGGATACGCGCATAATAAAGCGCCTCGTCAGCGTAAATATTGCCCAGCCCGGCCAGAATCTCCTGGTTCAAAAGCGCCTGTTTAATGTTCCCTCTACGACCCGCCAGCCGCGCCTGTAGTTCTTCCAGGGTAAAGGCCTCGCTCAAAGGCTCCAGCCCCAGACCAGCAAGAGCCTGCAACTCCTGCTCCTGCGGCCATAGCTCAATGCGGCCAAACTTTCGCGGGTCGGTAAACAGGAGACAGCGACCATCTTCCAGGATAAAGCAGGCGCGGCAGTAGCCTATTTCCGCGTGAAAATCCTTTTTTTCTTCATCCTGCTCAGTCTTTTCGCCCTGCTGTGTTGAATAGCAATGCGTGCGGCGAATCGTGTACCCGTGAAAGATCGGCCCTTTCGTATTCCAGGCGACCGGGTCTCGTTCGCGCAGGCTGGTATCCAGTTCCCAGCCGGGCGCGAGCAGGAGCAAATTACCAGTCATGCGGCGATGAATGGTCAGGATGTACTTCTGCTCGCCCCCAGCCAGGTCTACTATCAGATACTTGGCGCGCCTGCGCACCTCCTCGATGCGCAATTCGGCGATCTCAGCGCGAAAATCGTTGGGGTCTGGATGACCGATGGTGCGATCCCAGAAAACCAGCGCGTCCTGAATGGTTGCTCCTATAATCGTTTCACGTAACTGGCGAGCGGTGTATTCTACTTCGGGTAATTCTGGCATGGATGTTCCTGCTAGCTGTCCTGTGGCGACAGTATTGTATTCTGCGCAATCCTATCACGCGGGCTATCCGGCGTCAATTGCCAGATGCGATAACCGTCCTCGGTATCCTCGATCAACACACTGGCAGGCCAGCGCAGCATCCGTTGCACCGACCAGATATCGCCCGCCGCGCCAGAAAAATTGCCGATAGAGGCAAACAACGTATAGGACGCCAGCACTGGAGAAAACAGCGTAAAAATAATTGCGGCAAGCGTGATGACGACCAGCGGCGCAAGACCAATTACGAGGTACTGGTTGCGCCGGAACACCTGATTTTTCGCGCCACAGAACAAGGCATATGGAGCTTTCACACCGAAGTAAGGTTTCCCACCCCAGGACAAGAAAGCCGCCGCGTGTACCAGTTCGTGTAAGGGAAGAATAACCACATAGCCAACAATATTGATGACCAGCCAGAGCAGCACACCGCCCAATGTCAAGCGCAGGCCGAACGTATGCGTCTGCGCATAGTAGGAAGCGTAGTTCAAAGCAATGAAGAACAGACCGCTTAAGATCAAGAGTTGCAGGCTGAAAACCGCGAGGGGTTGCAGTTGCTCGGGTTCCAGCAGCGCCATCTCTTCTACAACCCGCACCTGTCCGGCATCAATGGCCTTCTGCTGTTCTACGCGCAGTTGGGAATGAAAGCGGTCTATGAGTGTCAAGGACATGATGAATTTTCCTATTGTAATGTTGTTTTTCATCATCATACCATTACCAACCTGCCTCCAGATGTCATCCTTCGCTGCGCTCAGGATCTCAGACCGCCACCAGCTCGACATGCCAGGCGAGAGATCCTTCGCTGCGCTCAGGATGACAGGCGAGAGGGGCTGTTTCATGGCATACCTCGCGTGTAGACCAGGTACGGTATAATGATTGAAAGGAAAAAGGCAGTTTAGCGAAAGGTGACTCATCCATGCGCCGCGTGCAGGCCTGGAAATTGCTCATATGGTGCTTCGCGGTGTTCTGGGTGGTGTTTGCCGTTTTCCTCATCGCAGCCCAATTGCCATTTTACATCATTAGTCTGGCCTTAAGTACCACACTGGTGCTTTCTCTTTTGATAGTGATTCTGGCATGGGCGTACCAAAACAATTTCTGAAAAAGGAATCGTCGTGATAGATATCTGTATGCTTGGCACCTGTGGCATGATGCCGCTCCCTGGTCGCTGGCTTTCATGCGCGCTGGTGCGTTACGGTTCAAACCTCATCTTGCTGGATTGTGGTGAGGGAACGCAGATACCCTGGAAAGCGCTGGGCTGGGGATTCCGACAACTGGGAGCCATCTGCTTCACACATATGCACGCCGACCACGTACTCGGTCTGCCAGGGGTCCTCTTCATGGTGGCGCACGCGGGCCGAACCGAGCCACTGGATATCTACGGGCCGCAGGGCATGATCTACGTACTTGAGGGTTTGCTGCGCGTAGTGCCAGATCTTCCCTTTCCTTTGCAAATACACGAGTTAAAAAGCGGAGAGCAGTTTCCCCTGCCGGGCGGTTTACACGGTTCGTGCGTGAGCGCGGCGCATGGCATTCCCTGCCTGGCCTATCGCATTGACCTCGACCGCAACCCGGCCTTCCAACCTGAACGGGCGCGCTCGCTCGGCTTACCCGTACAATTCTGGTCGCGATTGCAACATGGGGAGACGGTCGAATTCAGTGGACAGACTTTTACGCCCGATATGGTGCTTGGCCCTGCCCGACGCGGTATCTCGCTTGCTTTCATCACCGATACACGCCCGACACGGCAATTGAGCGAGTTTGTAAGGGATGTTGACCTCTTGATCTGTGAGAGCATGTATGACAACCTGGAAGACCTGCCGCTAGCGAAAGCCAACGCGCATATGCTCTCAGAGGAATCGGCAGGTATCGCGAAAGCGGCAGGCGCACACGCCTTACTGCTCACTCACTTCAGCCCTAAAATCTCCGATCCCTCGACGGCGGAAAGGACCGCGAAAAAAGTGTTTCCCCGGACAAAAGCAGCCCGCGATGGCTTTGTTACGACACTGAGTTTTCCCGCTGATGAATAAGCAAAAGGGCAGGAATAACATCATAGTGCCGGACAGAATAGCGGAAGCCACCCGCAAGGGGTGGCTCTACCATATGATGCCGCTTGTAGAGCCACCCGCAAGGGGTGGCTTCCGGTCGCTAACCTGCCTGCCCTCTTCGTGTTGGGTTGTGCTGCTATGATGCCTCGGACAAACCTTGATCTGTTATAATTGGTATCTCCTGTTGGGTAGATGGTTCAACCAGTTCAATTTGCGGCACATTTTTCAGGTGTAAATCAAAGAAATTTACAATCCGCCTGACATAGGTAGTGCGGCCCTCGAAGTAGGCTCCACAGTGATCGGCATTGGGCAGCGTCCACAGTTCTTTCGGCTCGCCTGCGGCCTCATAGAGACGGGCGGCATCCAGTGGATCAACCAGCGAGTCCTTGCCGCTTTGAATAATCAGGACTGGCCTGGGAGCAATCTTCGTGATATCGCGCAGCGGCTCTACCTGGTGGAAGTGGTATCCCGCTCGCAGCCAGAGCAGGTTATCCGCCAGCCATGATACTGGAGCGGACGGCACATGGAAGATGCGGCGGAAATGGTAATCCACCACGCTGGCATGCGTAGCGAAAGGACTGTCCAGGATGAGCGCCTCGACATCGTTCGACCGCGCTGCCGCCATGATCGCCACAGCCGCGCCCATCGAATAGGCAAGCGTGCCCAGCCGGGTCTCGGGGGCGCGCTCCTTCGCATAGCCAATCGCGCCCAGAAAATCGTTGATCTCGGCATATCCGAGCGTGACCGGCTGGCCAACCTCAGTGCCATGCCCATGATAATCAAAGGCCAGGACATTATGCCCGGCCTTCCAGAGAGGTCTGCACATACCGAGTACATCGGCTTTACGCGAGCGATAGCCGGGACAAATCAGAATAGTGGTTGTTGCTCCTTCGCAGGGAATGTACCAGCCGCTTACCTGATGATCGCCATTAAGCGCGGGGAAAGCCACATCTTCGGCAGGAAGGTCCAGTTCATAGGGGCTAAAGGTATAGTTATCAAATGCGCTACGTTTCTTGGGTCGAGTCAGTGTTTCAACAATATACACGGCAACGGCAAAGAAAACGCCTAGAATACCAACGCTACCTCCTAGACCGCCAAACAATACATGCTTCAACGAAGGACGATAAAACTTAAAGTTCTGCAACTGCAACATTGAAGTCGCCATCCTTTCTAAGCGACGAGAGGCAAAGCAGCACACTTACTTATATAGTATAACTTATAAAAGTGCTTCTTTGTAGCCGTTACTATATATACGTTGCTTGACCGCTTCAGGTTTCTGTTTCTTCTATCGCTGTAAAAATGTTCTCCTAAAATAACAAATTAGCGATTGACCAATAAGGCCAATTGCCTGAATGAACGGAAAATTCATCCCCTTTTCGGAGACATTTCCTCAGGACGTTAGAAAATCAAAGCCCGCCTGCTTCCAGGCATCCATTCCACCAACCACGTTGAACACCTGCATAAACCCGTGTCGCTGTAGCAGCGAACAGGCAATAGTGCTGCGCTGGCCGCTCGCGCAGGTAACTGCCAGGGGGGCATCCATAAGCTTTTCCAGTTCGTTGTCCGGCTCTCGCAAATGCTGCTCAAGCGCGTAGTAGGGCAGGTGCATCGCGCCACGAATATGCCCCTCGTTCCACTCACCTTGATCGCGAACATCCAATATACGCAGGTTATGCCGCAGATCATGCACCTGCTCAACCGATAGCTGGCCCAGCATCTGAACCGATAGATCAGCCTCCTGCCATGCCTCCATCCCGTCTGCAAGATAGCCGACCACGCGGTCATAGCCCACCACCGCTAACTCATGCACCGCGTCATACAAATCACGCTCATCTTTAACAACAAGCAGCAGGCGGCTTTCTGGCGAGACAACAAAACCAACCCGTGTAGGAAACGACGAGCCATGTAGAAAAACATGGATTGCTCCCGGAATATGCCCTTCGGCAAAGGCATGTGGCGCGCGAACATCCAGCACAACTGCTCCACTCTCCATCTCGCGCTGAAACGAATGCGGCTCAAGCGGACGCGGCATCATGGGCATTTCCAATTGCGCATAATCGCCACGATTGCGCTCCACAATGTTGTGCATATTCGGTGGTCGCTGCGGCAAATTCTCATTGATGTCACGCACGAACTGTTCGCGAGAACGAGGGACAACCGCCTCATTATACTTGCGCTCAAAGCCAATCGTGGAACTGGTTTTGGCATTCATACCGCGTCCACAGAGCGAACCCGCCACATGCGCCGGATAGACCTCGACGCCATCATCAAGTTGCAACAAACGCTGGAAAATGCTGTCATACAGCAACCTGGCTCCTTCATCACCAGAGACAGCAAGATCAGGCCGCGCCACGTCGCCAATAAAAAGCGAGTCGCCCGTCAGCACCAGCCAGGGGTCTTCGCCGCGACTGGTATCGGCAACGGCAAGCGCGATATGCTCGGGCCGATGCCCAGGTGTATGTATCACCCTCACCTTGACCACCCCAAAGTCCAGTTCGTCACCATCCTTCACAGTCTTGTGCGGATAGGATACACCCGCCTGCTCATGCACATAGATATCGGCTCCGGTGCGGCGGGCAATTTCTCCATGACCGGAGATATGGTCGGCATGATTATGTGTCTCGATGACCGCCGCTACCTTCATCCCTTTCGCATCAGCAAGCGAGAGAATTTCATCAACCATATCCAGCCGGGGGTCAATCACTGCGCATACGCCCGCATTGGGACAACCTACAATATAACTTGCGCAACCCAGATCTTCTTTGACAATCTGTTTGAAGTACATCGTTGTATGCTCCTTGTTATTAGCCAGGTTACGATGGACGTTTAAACGCGCTGGCAGAGGGACGATAGGGCCGAATCATCCACAGTGGACGCCTCAGTCCATCAGGCCGGTCTAGCTGAGGGCGCGTCATCTTCAGCCACTCTTGATAAACTTCATACGCTTTCTCTGGATCAACAACAATATCTCCATAGCGATCACCTGAACGCGCCCGCTCAACCGTCACTTTCTGGTGCCAGCAATGCATGCCGCTAATGGGGTCAGGATGCACCGGGAAGGTGAGGTTTTGATGCACGCCTCCCTCACGCCAGAATATACGGGCCGAATCGGGGTCATCGCTTTCAAATGGGCGAATGCCTTCCATGTGTCGCATATGCCAGGAACCATCGCGCTCTCTCCCCAACGAGACCAGCGCCGAAGCCCAGCGATCCGTTCCCTGGCCCGTTTCCAGCCGCCAGCGCCCCAGGTGATGCGAGCAGGCAACCACACCCGGACGGATGCCCTCTGTCACCCAGGCACGGTTAACGTAATAACCAATGCCGGTTGTCACTCGTACCAGGTCGCCGCTCTCCACGCCAATATTGCGCGCATCATCCGGGTGTATCCAGACCGGATTGGCGTTGGAGATCTCATACAACCATTTGGCATTGCCTGAACGAGTATGAATGAGCGTCGGCAGGCGGAAGGTCGGAATGAGCAGGTATTCATTGCGCTCCGGGTGAATAGTGGCGCGATGCACATGGCTGCGAATATAACCAGGAATGGCATACTCAGGCCAGCCCCAGTCTTTCAGCGTTGCCGAGTAAAATTCAAGTTTGCGCGAAGGAGTGGGGAAGCCTTCATAGGCCTTGCCATCGATTTGTACGCCAATAGCTGTGCCACTGCGCGTAATCTTACCCGTTTTCTCATCCACCTGCGTCCCGGCAAGTTCCGATGGCTTTAATTCTCGCTCGTTAAGCATGTAGACAGGGGCTTTATCCTGCGGAATAGCGAACGCGCCATATTTGCGCATGTATTCAAGCGGCGTCAAGTTTTCCTTCGCGGCGGCTTCCGGCAAACCTGGAACGCTGTTCTCAAATATCCAGCGATAATATTCCTCAATGGTCAATTTCTGGCCGGGTCGATAAGGCGACTCGAAGTATTTGCGAATCCCCAGGCTGCCGTCGGGATCAATACGCCAGGAAAGTTCAATCCAGAACTCATCTTCTTCCCAGACCTCGCCCGGATTGGCCTGATAGGTGAACTCAACTGGCTCGCCATGTCGCTCCTTGTAGACGCGCAAAACAGGCTGGCGGAAACCAATCCAGCGCCCGGCATGTGTCTCCTGGCTCATCAGGTCGTGTCGCTCGCTGCCAACGCCCATTGGCAAAACATAGTCGGCATACCATGCGGTCTCGCTCCATACTGGGGTCAGTGCGGCGTGTAGCTCGATCTGCTGTTCGTTGGTCAGCGCCTCGATCCAGGCTGTGCCATCGGGATTCGTCCAGACGGGATTATAGACGCGGGTGAAATAAGCAGCTACCTTGCCGCGTCCTTCACGCAAAAAGTACGGAAGCAAGATGCTCATTTCATAATTCGCCAGTGGATATTCCGGCGGGAAAAGCAGTTCGTTCCACACCTCGCCCGGCGAGGGTTTGAGAAACGGCGCTGGCACAAACTTATTCCAGGCGTTGGGAGCAGTACCCCCCAGTGTACCGATGCTGCCTGTCAACACTGAAAGAAACCAGAGGGCGCGAGCCACCTGCCAGCCGCCAAGGTTTCCCGCGCTGGCCGCCCGCCATGTGTGCGCTGAGAAAGCCGTACCTGCCTGCCCAATCTGCCGCGCAATATCGACAATCACTTCTGGCGACACCCCGCTCTCCTTCGCGGCAAACTCGGGCGTGTACTCATCATAGAGGTCTAGCAGCAATTCAATGAAGCGCTCAAAGGTCGGTTCGAGATTGGGATATTCGGCAGCTAAAAACTCCTGCCAATTGACCCAACGGCGCATATATTCGCGGTTGTAGAGTCCTTCCGCTAAAATAACTCGCGCCATCGCCAGCAAAACTGCCGCCTCAGAACCCGGCCATGTGGGCAGCCAGTAGTCAGCCATGCTGGCAGTATTCGAGAGGCGCGGGTCCATCACCGCCAGCTTCGCCCCTTTCATCTTGCCCTCGATAATGCGCTGTGCCTGCGGATTGAAATAATGCCCCGTCTCCAGGTGCGAACTGATGAGCAGGATGAAACGCGCATTGGCATGATCTGGCGAAGGACGATCTATACCGCACCAGATTTGATAACCAAATCGTGCAGAGGACGAGCAGACATTGGTATGGCTGTTATGTCCATCGACGCCCCATGCCCCCAACACACGCTCCATGTAGCCGTCATGTCCAGGCCGCCCAACGTGATACATGACCTCATCGCGGCGGTCTTCAATAATCGCCTGCCGGATTTTGGCGGCAAAGGTATCCAATACTTCATCCCAGGTAGTGCGCTCCCACTTGCCCTCGCCTCGCCTTCCAGCACGCTTCAAGGGATACAAAATGCGCTCAGGATCATTCACCTGATTAATAGTAGCCGGGCCTTTGGCGCAGTTTCGTCCGCGACTGCCAGGATGATATGGATTACCCTCGAAGCGTCTCACACTTCCAGTTTCTTTATCAACATATGCCAGCAGCCCGCAGGCAGCCTCACAATTGAAGCAAATAGTCGGAATAATTTCATAATGCTTTGCCACTTTGCGCGGCCAGGCCTTCGCGTCATACTCCACCCAGTCCTGCCACTTTTCGGGCGGCGGACAGGATGCGAGATCGCGCACCGTCATCACTGCCCCACTGGGCGCTACCTGTTCGCGTAATGATGTTTCGGTCATCTTGTTTATCTTCTCCCTTCAGGCGCGTTCTCAACTAAGCGGGACAACCTGTCCTGCAGTGACAAAGCAATGTTCGTAGGCAAATAGACCAGCAAGCGCGAATATGCCAGCCAGCCCAACCAATGCAGCCTGACCAACCGGCACAAACAGGGCTACTAACAACATGGCTATAGGAATAAGCGAACCAACTGCAAAAAATTGGCCCCAGAATATCTCCTTCAATCCCCCTGCGCGTATATAATGAGCCGCCAACGCGACATGTTTATTTGTATGCGAACCAAACACTTCCAGTAGCGCCAGTAGCGTGTGTGCAACTAGTGCGCTCAGCAGAACTATATTGAGTAGCTGGCTCAAGGCTCCGCCGCCACTGAAAGCCCAGGCAAGCAAACCAAGCGCCGCCGAACCGCCAAGAATAGCCTGAATGAGCAGCATAGGCAGCAACAACGGGCTTTGCCAGAAATCGCGCCCTTCAGCCTGTCCAAAAAGAAAGGCCGTATAACAGGCGCTTGCCGCTCCAAAAAGGGCAGCCGGAACCACTAACCAGCGCAGGATATTTGTCGCTCCAAAGATAGCTGTGAAAAACCAGACCGCTTCAATCAAACCAAAGATGCCTAAAATGTAAGCGCCCCATACCAGCCACGAGGTCGGATTCGACTTCAGGATGAGATACAGAGCGCGATCTGGCCTCTTCAAATCGGCGATTAGCAACACCAGCGTAAGGGCAATAAAGAGGCCACCAACGACCGGAGCAGCTATACCGATAATATTGTTCAAATTTGCGCTTAGAGGGCTGCTCAAGCCGAAAAGCGCGAGGGCAAAGGCGGCTACGATCATAATGCCCGCGCCTATCGATTTCGTTCCCAGGTAGGCGGAAACTTTTTCGCCCCAGGGCGCTCTATTTTTCGGCGTATCATACACCACCCGCGCCTCGTTCATGGCTGGCAAGGACGCGGCATGCGATGAAGCATCCGGCATAGTCTGGCGTAAAGATGCGCCGGGGTCAATGGCAGATTCGTTTTCATGATGCGGCTTCAGCAGCGTACTCCACATAGTCATGTGCGGCAGTTCCTCGCTGGCATATTCGGGATTGATGGCCGCTTCATCCGCACCGAGATAATAGACGTTCGGCCCAGTTCCCTGCTCGGGCTTGCGCGTGCGCACCGGTTCGCGGGCGATCAGGCGCGCAATTTCCGTGTTGGGGTCGTGCATATCTCCGGCGATGATGGCCCGTTCTGGACAAACCACTACGCAGGCAGGCTCCATACCGACCTCGACGCGGTGGGCGCAGTAGTTGCACTTGGCTGCGGTATGGCTGTAGGGGTCGATATACAGCGCATCGTATGGACAGGCCTGCATACACGATTTGCAGCCGATGCAGCGGGAAGAATCAAAATCAACAATGCCATCATCACGCTTAAATAGGGCCTTTGTGGGGCAAATGGCGACGCATGGCGCGTTGGTGCAGTGGTTGCAGCGGTTCACAAGAAAATAGCGGCGTGAGTTGGGGAATTCGCCTTTCTCGACGTATTTTACCCAGGTGCGATAGACGCCAATGGGAACATCGTGTTCGGCTTTGCAGGCGACGGTGCAGGCATGACAACCAATGCACTTGCGCTGGTCAATGACAAAAGCATACCTCGTCATGCAGTGTTTCCAATCTACTCATCATTGAGGAAAACGAATTTTCTGCTACAAGTGTATGCGAGATGTCAGCAATTGTCTAGTACAAAAGATACAGAAGCCACTTGCGTTCGTGCAAAGAGACAGGAAGCCACCAGCAAGGAGCCGGCTCTACCATATCGTGCCCCTTGTAGAGCCGACCCCTTGTAGGCCCCTGATGAAGTTTTACCAAATACAGGGATACACTAACCCCATGTCATCCTGAGCGCTGCGAAGGATCTCTGACATCGGCGCACATATCGTTGGGGGACGAAGATCCTTCGCTGCGCTCAGGATGGATAGGCTCTTTTTATTTGGCAAAAATCATCAAAGACCTATTAAGGCAGGAAAACAATAAAACCCTATTGATGCGCTATGCTATGCTAGAAACCAGCGAGGGGATATTAAAATCGAGATGGAGTGATAGCTATGAAGCCTTGTCAACATTGTGGAACGCTCTTACCCGAGAATGCGCATTTTTGTGGCACATGCGGGCAAACCCCATTTCCCGCGTCGCCTGTGCAGGTTGCCGAACGTCCTGTCGATCCGGTTATGATACCACCGCAACCAGTGGCAGCTCCATTGCAAAGCCCGCCAGTAGCTAGCAGCTCACCGCCTTTCAAGGCGAAGCCATCCGGCTTTACATTTGGGAGCTATGCTCTTCCAGCCCAGATAGTCGGCATACCAACGGCCTGGATTCTGTCAGCGATAATGCTCCTGTTACTCGTGGTAATTTTTGTGGCATCACTATCACTCACTCTGCGCGGAAGTGTATCCCCAACCGGCACCAATGCTACCACCACCCCTGCTCCAGCGACATCTACTGGCTCCTTCACCTTCTCTGGCTCGCTTACTGGCCCAATGACAATTACCTCGTTTCCAACCTGCGGAAGTGTTAAAAACGGTGCATACCTGCTCACGGTCAATGGCAAAATCAAGGGAACCGCCTACCAGCTTTCGATTACCATCAAACCATACAATGGAGCGCGAACTTATACTTCGCATGCCAGCATTAGCCTGGCACACAATGCTGGCACAAAAAGTACCGCCCTGGCAAATGATGGACATCTTTCTGAGAAAATCGCGATTACGCATAACGGCAAAGCAGGCACTATCACAACTGATCTTGTAGGGGTCAGCCAGCAGGGTCCGGCGCGTGTGCATGTTGTTGGTAATTGGACGTGTGCGTAGAGTGAAGCCAGACAGACACAACGAAAAAATAGAAACTCAACGCTATTTTCTTTCGTGCTACACATATGGAACTTTCCATACTCTACAGAAAACTTTTTAAAGGAAGTGTAAGCACATGAACAATCAACCATTTCAAACGGCGCGACCACAGCAGCAAATGATGTTGATGCTTGGCTTGCTTGCCCTTTATCTGCTCGTTTCGCTGTTAGCGGCTTTTCTTGCGCCACATAGTGATTTCACTTCGCTTACTATCAACATCATCGCAAGTCTTGCTATCGTTGGCGGCATCGTAGGATTGGCAATCTACGCCGCGCGCCAGATGGGCTGGCCGCTACCTGAGTTCTTGCAGGTGCCTGCCGAAGACCGTGACCAGAACTGGCGTCTGCTCTGCATGTCGCTGATCGCGATTGTCATGCCCCTGCTCATCATCTTTGCTCGCTCGCTTTTTCATTAGCCACAAAGACCTCTATGGCCAGAGATTTTGTTGCCCATAGAGGTCTTTTTTATTTTTGCTCTAAAGATTTTTCCACGCTCGCCGATAACAAAAGTAGGGTGAGCTTACAGGTAAGAAACACTTGAAAAGAGGTGTTTTATGTTACCTAAGATGCACCCACTCGTTTAAAAAGGTGAGAGGGAAAGAACCTCTCACAGGTATTTCGTTCCGTAGGTCGTTCTCATGTAGCGCGTCCTTGTAGTTCGATACCTTGTAGTTTTGTTCACTTGCATCATCTTTTAGGGGGTCAGCTTTGCTGGCTCCCTTTTAAATTGTGACCAGCTTCACAGTCCCCACGCAACTTTCCAAATCTCCAAAGCGTATGGTATTCTGTAAATAGAAGAGTTATGGACAGCCCGGAACTGCGCCATACTCTTTACACATCGCCTTATTAATTTTCTAGCGTATCCATAGGACACGGAGAGATTCATGGATACATCTTCATCCCAGAACAGGCTCTCAGTTCGCCTGCGCAAACTGAAGCGTTATCAAAAACACGTTAAGGCCTCACTGCCTTTTTTGCTCGCGTTTGGCTGCGCGCTGCTTGCCGGTCTTATCTTTTTCAATGGCGCGCTTATTGCACCATTGGCATCTGTCATTATCAATATGGGGCTTGATCCACAGCGCAGCCAGCTCATTGCGGCGCTGGTAATGACCTCTCTGGTAGCATTGACGGGCGCGTTTATTGGGCGTCGAAGATTTGTCGCCTTAGTAGGAGCAGGCCTGCTTTTTGTGCTCAACTACCTGCTCGACTTCATTCATGTGCAGACGCAGCCCACCTACGATCCTGGTAGACACCTGGAGCCACTGGATGTCGGAGCGTTAGTCCATACTTCGTTCGTGATGGTCGCGCTGGCCTTGCTCTGCGCTTTCGTTGGTGCGGCAGTCGGAAAAGCGCTGGGTGAGGTACTGCTTGATCCGCTCTACCACCTGTTCCTGCTTATACAACAGCGTTTGAGAGCATCTTCTAACGGCACTTCGCTGGCGAATCTACCCACCCAACAACTCACCCGGCCAGTTTCACTCCCTGGCACAATTGTTTCATTGATAGGCACAGCGCTTTTGCTCGTCTTGCTCATCCTGGCAAGCGGTTCTGGAGATCTGTTCGTCTTTTCGCCAGATGTAGGGCTGCACACACCACCTCAACTCTCTAATGGGCCTGTTACGCACGGCACTATCGTGCAGGATAGTATGATAAGTCCCGCGCTTGGCGGCCAGAAGCGCAATTTCTTGATCTACCTGCCGCCATCCTACAATACGCCACAAGGACAACAGAAACGCTATCCAACGCTTTACCTGCTGCACGGCTCACCCGGCAGCGACAAGGACTGGTTCACGGCGGGCAAAGCCAATGAATCGGCGGACACGCTGATTGCCCTCAAACAGATACCTGAACTCATCATCGTCTCGCCCGATGGCAATGGGCGTCCTGGCGCGACCAGCGAATGGGGCAATAGCGGCGACCATCGCCAGAACATAGAGACCTTTGTCGCAGTAGACCTGGTGCATTATGTTGATGCAAAATACCGCACCATTCCCAAACAACAGTATCGCGCAATTGGTGGCCTCTCAATGGGCGGCTTTGGCGCAATGAATATTGCGCTGCACCATCCAGATACGTTCGGCTCCGTCATCTCACTTGGTGGCTACTTCTATGCCGAGGGCAGCATCTGGGGCCATAACCCTGCTTACATACGCGCCAATAGCCCCGCCGACATCTTGCCAACCGATAAAGCCGCCTGGAGCCTGCATTACTTCCTGGGCGCTGGCAGCAAAGACCAGCCATATTACAACGACGCAAAAGCGTTTGCTCGCGAGCTGGCCTCGTTCCACATTCCCTATCACTTTGACCTGCAATCGGGCTATCACTCCTGGAAAGTCTGGCAAACGCAAATGTATAACGCGCTGCTCTGGTTAGGGCCATTATGGCAGCAGCAAGGCGCATCTTGAAACCGGCATTTTAAAATCGAGTTATTCCTGCGTATATAAAGGATAAAAACAATAAAAAGGCTTAGTTATGGCATCTGAAGGAACGGATTTAGCTGGATTGTTAACGCAAGCTATAAGGCAGGCGACGCCATAAACTTCCTGCCATGGTCGTCAGATAGTACCATGATAGCCTTCGCCTCAACATCGCTTGTTACTGTCATCACCTGATGACAGGCCGCGCGGAATTTTCCGCGTGAAGCGCGTGTTATCTTGAATAGACAGTCCATAAACTCTATGGTATACTACACCTCGACATGATGCGAAACGGCACTGTGTACTTCGTGTATGCGCGGTCGCATCGATTCTGAGAGTACACAAAGATAGGCGAAAGGGGTTACATATTCATGCCACGTAAAGGTGAACTTTCTAAAACGGCTCGCGCATCGCTGGCGAACCGCGAAGAGGTCAATCATTTGACCAGCCGTGTCTGCGCCAAGTGCGGCGAGGCGATCATGCTGAAGGATCTCCAGCCCGTAAAGGTGCTGGGCAAAGGCATGGTTTATTATCACAAAGAACACTACAACGTGCAGTAATCTTGCACAGTAGACAAGGCGGAGCCAGACAGGTTCCGCCTTTTTTTCATGTTCTCCTTGAGAAGTTTGGAAGGGGGCTGATCTTGCAGATGCCTTAGCACAAGCATTGACAGCTATCTTTCCTTGTGGCATTCTCTCATTAAGATGGTGCTAGCTTATTTCCCATTCCCACGCGCCGGTGGCATATTGGCTCTGTGCCAGGAGCCTTGCATTTTTCTATGCAAACGAGATCCTCCCATGCCCACGGTTTCTCGTTTCCCCTGGCGGCTGCGCACACTCAGCGCTTTCTCGTTCGCCATGTTGATCGCATTACTTTCCACTTTCTTCGCCTCCGCGACATCCCTTGCAACGGTGACGCTGAAGAGGCCTCGAGTTGCTCTCTCATATCGTCGTCGCGCATCATGAACATTGGGATGGACAAGGCTATCCCTATGGCTTAAGCGGCGAAACGATTCCATTGGGGGCACGTATTCTCGCAGTCGCGGATTCTTATGATGCCATGGCCTCAGATCGGCCTTACCGCTCAGCCATGCCCCACAAAGCTGCAAAAGCAGAGCTACAACGCTGCGCAGGCACACAGTTCGACCCGCGAGTCGTCGAGGCTTTTCTCATCGCGCTTGAACAGGAACAACAGGAAGACAAGGCCCCTATCGAGGAACTGTTGCCCGAAAATGCAGTGTAGAAATGAACCTTGACAACTGATAGCTAAGCTGGCACAATCTACCCATCTTTTTGTAGAGGAGACTTTGATCCATGCCGCAGCCAGCTCACTATCAGCAAGAAGGCTCACAGACCACTGCGCCAGAGACATTACACGTTGCCTTTCAGGGTGAGCGAGGCGCGTTTGGCGATGAAGCCGTACAGGCCTATTTCCGGCGCGAATACGCCAATCAGCAGGCGCAGCCCACCATAGAGCCGGTTCCCTATCGCAGCTTTGCCGAGGTCTTTCGTGCCGTCGCCTCTGGCGAAGTGGACGCGGGTCTTGTTCCCGTCGAAAATTCGCAGGCGGGCAGCATCAACGACGTCTATGATCTCCTGCGCCAGCATGACCTGTTCGTGGTAGGAGAAATCAGCCATCCCGTCAATCACTGCCTGCTCTGCCTGCCCGGCCAGCAATTGAGCGACATTCACCGCGTCATTTCCCATCCCCAGGCCCTGGCGCAATGCGATGCCTACCTGCGCGAACTGGGCGTTGAAATCGTGGCAACCTATGATACGGCAGGCAGCGCGCGCATGATTCGCGAGGAAAACCTGCAAGGGGTGGCAGCAGTCGCCGGAGCAGGCGCGGCGGAACTCTACGAACTGGATATTTTAGCTCGCAATATCCAGACCATCCAGGATAACTACACCCGCTTCATCGCCCTCAGCCGCGAACCTGCACCGCGCAGCAATGGCCCGGCAAAAACCATGCTGGTCATGGCAACCGCGCACCAGCCAGGCTCGCTCCATAAATGCCTCGGCGTGCTGGCCGCCAACAACATCAACCTGCTCAAACTCGAATCGCGGCCCTCGCGTCAACGCATCTGGGAATACGTCTTCTACCTCGACTTCGAGGGCCATCGCGATGACCTACACGTGCGCGGCGCATTGGCAGACCTCGCTTCCCATACGACGTTCTGCAAGGTGCTGGGTTCGTTTCCGAAGCATTCGTAACATAAAAAAGGGCTGGTCAACATCGCTGACCAGCCTTTACTTTGTCGCGCAGTTATCGTTTAATCTTCAACGTGTTAACGAAATTCGAGGCCAGTAGCTCATAGGCAGCGCCGTGATACTCCTCGACGCGCCCGGCATCGCAGAGCGTCGTCAGTTTGGGGTCGATGGGCAACTGGGCCAGCAGCGGCGCGCCCGTCATTTCAACCAGTTCGGGACCGTTGCTGGGACCAAAGATTTCGTAACGCTCGCCGTCGGGTGTTTCAAAGTAGGCCATATTCTCGACCACGCCGACGATCACACCCTTGAGTTGCTGCACCATATTGATGCACTTTTTCACGACCATCGTCGCCAGCAACTGCGGCGAGGAGACGATGATAACGCCATCGGCAGGTAGCGACTGCAAGACGGTGAGCGGAGCATCTGACGTGCCGGGTGGTAGATCGATGAGCAGGTAGTCAAGCTGGCCCCAATCGACATCGCTAAAGAACTGTTTGATGGCGCTGGAAATCATCGGGCCGCGCCACACAACGGGCTGGCTCTCTTCCTCGAGGAACATGTTCATCGAGACGATTTTGATGCCGCCCATGCTCTTCAATGGCTCAATGCCGCCGGAAGGCGACTTCATTGGCTGGCCTTTGGTGCCAAACATGCGGGCAATGCTGGGGCCGGTAATATCACCGTCCAGAATGCCAACTTTCAAGCCCTGTCGCCGCAGCGAAACGGCCAGCAAACCCGTCACCAGGGACTTACCAACACCGCCCTTGCCGCTCATGATGGCAATGACATTCTTAATCTTGCCATCCTTGCCGGATGGAGCCATCATCAACGGAACGCCGCGACCAACCGGGGCTTTCTTTGGCGCAACCGAAATCGGCTCACCCTTAATAGCTGCGTTGAGGTCTTTGAGCAGGAGTTCCTGCTTCTCAGGGGTGAAACGATGGGTGCGCGAACCACCGGCAATGCTCTCACGCGAGCCTACCGCGCACGCCGTACAGGGCAAGCCATGACCGTGGAAGACTTTGACGGTTTCAGGATAGCGCGTCACCACGTCATGGATAATCATATCCGCTGTAATAGTATCCGCCATATTCACTTATCCTCATAGGAGCGCCTTCACGTCGCGCTCTTATTTCTTTCACTGGAATTCTGTAGAGGTTCGAGATACATAATAAATCCGACCTGTGAACTCAGATATATTATAGCACATACCATGCACAAAAGGGCCACCCTGGCGCGCAATGTGGTGCCTGCGGCACCAGAAACCATACCACTGGCCCGAACGCGAAATATGCTATCTATAATACAACCTCATCCATGAGGACGCAAGCATTCGAGCGAAACTAACTCTTGCATGATAGCTAAAAGTAGGTTAGTATAGGGTATCCATGTTGTACTTATTACTGTCGATTACGTTAATAGAGAGAGCGGACTTCTGGAAAGCAGCCGCCAACGTATGGCTCATCACAGAGGGTAGGCAAAAACAGTCTTCAAAAAGGAATAGCGGGTATGGAAACAGAGAAAGAAACGTCATATCTAAAACAGGTTTCCCTGTTTGCTGATCTTTCCGATGAGGAAATTCAAGAGTTGATGTCGGTCGCGAAGCGGCGCTCCTTCCGCTCTGGCGAAGTCATTTTCCATAGGGATGATCCGGGACAGGTGTTGTACGTGATTAAGGACGGGAAAGTCAAAATCTGTATCATCAGCCCCGATGGACAGGAAATTTCGCTGGCGGTGCTGGGCAAGGGCGAGTATTTCGGCGAATTTGCTCTGCTAGATGGCCTGCCCCGCTCCACCGATGCCATTGCCCTGGAAAAGGTCGAATGCTACACCCTGCAGCGCAGCGATTTCCACAATGCAATCATGAAGAATCCCAAGATCGCCTTACACATCCTCGAATCGTTGACCCGGCGACTGCGCAACACGGACCAGATGGTCGAGGACTTGATTTTCCTGGATGTGTATGGGCGCGTGGCGAAAAAATTGCTGGAACTTGCCGATGCACATGGCGTGAAGACCGACGACGGCATTCGTATCGATGTGCGCCTCACTCAGCAGGAGCTGGCCTCGATGGTGGGAGCATCGCGAGAGAGCGTAAACAAGGTTATGGGGTATTTCACCGAGAAAGACTTCATCAGCACCGACAAGCATCGTATCACTCTCCACCGCATTGCTGATTTGAAACGCCGCATCTACTAAGGCTACTTCCGGGATAGCTGTTGAGCAAGCGGGCTCCAGCTATCTCGCCTTTCTCCACGTACCCCGTTGTCCTACATACTGTTACTGACTTTCCCGACCATACGTCTGATAGGTGTGGAAGTACGGTAATGCTGTTTCTGGATGTCAAAGGAACCTGTATTCTTGGAAAAAACGATCACTACGCAAACGAACGCAACTGAAACAGAGGCCCCGCTTAGTGACAAAGCAACAGGTAAGGCTTCGCAATTGCGAACAGGCGGGCGTATGCTGGCACTACTGCAAGCCATGCGCCCGCGCCAGTGGACAAAAAATCTTGCTATTTTTGTAGGCATAGTCTTCGCGCAGCGCCTGCTCGCGATCACCTCGTTCGAGCGGGCCTTCGTAGCATTTATCACCTTTTGCCTGGCATCCAGCACGATTTATTTGCTGAACGACCTGCTGGACCTGGAGAATGATCGCAGGCATCCTGTCAAATCGAAGCGTCCGCTCGCGTCTGGCGCGTTGCCTGCATCCTGGGCCATTTTCACCATCGGGCTGCTCGTCTTCATCTGCGCGTCGCTCTCAGGCGTGATCTTCTTTATTCCCATCACGCCTCAAAAGGATATATTTGCCAATTACGGCGGCAGTAGCCTGATGTTTGCGCTGACCGTCGCGGCCTATCTGGTACTAATGGTGTTGTATAGCGCGAAACTCAAGCATGTCGTGCTGCTGGATGTCTTTATCATCGCCAGTGGCTTCGTGCTGCGCATCCTGGCTGGTACGGTAGTCATACCTGTGAGTATTTCACCCTGGCTCTATCTCGTCACTATCCTGCTCTCACTCTTCCTGGCCTTGAATAAACGACGCAACGAACTGACGCTCCTGCAAGGTGATGCCAGTCACCATCGCCGGATTCTTAAAGAATATAGCCTGCCCCTGCTCGACCAGATGATTACCATCGTCACCGCTGCTACCCTGATGGCCTACAGCCTGTATACCTTCCAGGGACCAACGGGCAATCACCGGCTGATGATTACTATTCCACTTGTGCTGTACGGCATGTTCCGCTATCTCTACCTCGTGCATATGCGTATGGAAGGCGGAAGTCCAGAAGAAGTACTGTTACGTGACAGGCACATGCTTGGAACCGTTGTACTGTGTATAGCGTTAATCATTATCGTCCTGTATGTATTACCATCGTAAAGGAAATACTTGTCTTGCTTACTCGTAAAAAGTTACGTACAGGTCTCATTTTTTCATTAGCGCTGGCGTTCATCGTGCTGATCGCCATTGCGCTGTATGGAGATCTGCCGCAGATGGTGATGGCCCTGGCGCACTTTCGCTGGGAGTTCCTGCCGCTCATCCTGGGCTTGACGCTGTTCAATTATGTTGGACGGTTTGGAAAGTGGCAGTACTACCTGCGGCGCTTGCATATACGATTAAGCTGGCAAAAAAGCCTGATGATCTTCATTTCCGGCCTGTCTATGGCGATTACTCCTGGTAAGGTTGGTGAATTACTCAAATCCTACCTGCTGAAACGTTCGACAGGAGAGCCGATCAGTCGCACCTCGCCCATTATTGTAGCGGAGCGGCTGACGGACGGCATTGCAATGATTATCCTGGCTTCTCTGGGTCTCGTGCTGTATCGATACGGGCTGGAGTTTTTGCTGCTGTTTCTGGTCTGCGGACTGGCAGGCATTCTCGTCATCCAGAACCGTCACCTTTCGCTGGCGCTGCTGACCTGGGGCGAGCGGCTTCCTGTGGTGTCACGGATCGCCAACCCGCTCCGGGCCTTTTATGAAAGCTCGTACACACTGTTCCAGTGGCGTCCTTTGCTGCTGGCTATCTGCATTGGCGTTATTTCCTGGTCAGGAGAATGCGCCGCACTCTATTTTGTCTTTATGGGACTGGGAATAGGTGCCGGGCCAGACCTGTTTGTCAAGGCCATGTTTATTCTCACCATCTCATCGCTCATTGGGTCTGCCTCAGGTCTACCGGGCGGACTCGGCACTGCCGATGGTAGTATGTTAGGACTGATGCGTTTGCTTCTGACATCCTCAGCAACGATAGGTGGCGCAGCGACGCTCTTGATTCGTCTCTGCACCCTCTGGTTTGGCCTGGCGCTCGGCGTTATCGCCTTGCTACTTTTCAGGGCAACGCAGCGCATCGACATTTTTGCTCAGGAAGAGGAGGCAAAAGACGTACTCCCGATCGGCAACGAGGTTACACCTCAGACACACAATCAGCCGGATTTAGAAACTGCGGCTGTAAGATCTAGTACTGGAGAGACATCAGTATGAAAACACTCATTATTGTGCCAACCTATAACGAATTAGATAATCTGCGTCCTCTGCTCAAAGAAATATTTACCTCTGCGCCAAAGACAGATGTATTGATCGTCGATGACAATTCGCCTGATGGCACAGGAAAGCTGGCGGACGAGATATCCAGCGAAAATCCCCAGGTGCATGTAATGCATCGTGCTGGAAAATTAGGATTAGGTACCGCCTATATCGCTGGGTTCAAATATGCGATTGAGCATGGCTATGACGCGGCCTTCGAGATGGATGCGGACTTTTCTCATAATCCGCGCTATCTCCCAGATTTCCTGAAGGCTATTGAAAATGCTGACTTAGTAATTGGTTCGCGCTATATCTCCGGCGGCGGTACTCCCAACTGGTCGCTCCTGCGTCGCTTCATAAGCGGCGGCGGCAATATCTTCGCCCGTTTCATGCTCGGCATTCCGGTGCATGACTGCACAGCAGGCTATCGCTGCTACCGCCGCGAAGTGCTGGAAAGCATCGACCTCGACCACATCGAATCGCAGGGTTACGCCTTCCAGGTGGAATTGGCATACCGCGTCTACAAGAAGGGCTTCAGAATCGTCGAGATTCCCATCATCTTCCTCGACCGGCGTGTTGGAAAATCCAAAATGTCGCGGAAAATCTTCGTGGAAGGCTTTACCTGGGTGCTGCGCACGCGCCTGGGCAAAACCTCGGCCTCCCGCCCCTCTACTTCACCGGTGAAACCGGAGTCGTCGGCATCACTTTCTGATGATCGCCCTGATACAGAACTCGCCGAGTCCTCATCAGGCGCGACGAAATAAGCATTTTTAATACAAGAGAAGAGCCTCACCGCGATGAAAAACCAGCGCAAGGCTCTTCTCTTTTCCCTCTTTTATCTTTTGCGTCTATCTCTTACGGCGTTTCTTTTTATGACTATACGAAATATCGCGATAAAGATCATCATCTTTACCGGAAGTGGGGTTGAGGCCATATTTCTGGCGCGCAAATTGACGATAGCGCACCTGTCGTTTCAAATAGTGGGGCGGCTCGTTCAAGTGAGAGGTTAGTTGTCCTGTCGTATATGCATTGCCGCCTTCTTTTTTGATGGCGTGCTGCACTTCCAGGTCATCACTATACAATTCCACTTCTTTCCCCTGGGCGCGTGCCTGAGCAGCCAGCCGTGAAATAACGCAATCGGCGGTCTGTCCACGAACGGAGAAAATGATACGCACACGCTGTTCGTGGATAGTTTGCTCGCGCGGACCATCGCCATCAAAAACAACGGTGACATGATGAGGAGTATGGCGATACTTGCTTATGAGTTGCCGGACAAGCGCATCGCGGGCAGCCCCAAGATTCTTCATGTGCAGAGCATGAAAAGCCGGGTCGCGTTTAATCACATTATAGCCATCAACAAGAATCTCACGTCCCACAATAAACTCGCCTACTTTTTAAAAAGTTGCTGAATGATATGTACAAGATAGGTGATCTCGGCATGAATGTCAATATTGACAAGACGCAACAGCCACAGATTAACGGTGGGCAGAAAATACGCGAGGACAATCAGAGTGTTCATCGCCAGCAGAATCACCACCGCAAGCCAGGTTAATATACTTTCGAGAGAACTGGCCCTGCTTCCCTTCTCTGGCGCTCTCTTCTTGCTCTCAATCTCCACCTCTTTATCATATTCCTTCAGCACTTCGCTTGATTCCTTAGTTGGAATTGATAGCGCAATTGGCATCACATCCTCTTCGCCCGGAACTATCTCCGTATCCACCTGAGTACCTTCTTGCTTATATAGAGTTTGTAGTGTAAAACGTCCTGGTCGCACCATGATAAGTAGCTCGCTTACAGAAGTCAGTGAAATTCCTGCTCCATCAGCTTGTCCATTGAATGCGGGGGGAAAAAGCAATCCATCAAGTGGAGCAGCCTGCCGACGAAAGGGCAGTCCTACCTCTTCCACACATGCTCCACAGACACCATGCACCTCATCCCAACATTGAGGACAGGCAGGACGCCGACAGCGAAAACAATAATGACAGGCACTCATAAATGCCGCTTCGAGCGCAGACTGCTCTAAGAACATGCTTTGCTCTGGAGCGGGAGCGTAAACTGCATCGCAAATTGAGCAGGGAACTTTATGAACAGGCGTCTCGTTTTTCTCATCTGAAGCATTATTGGATTGGCTTGAAAACTGGGGTATAGGTTTTACAATAGGCATAAATATAAGTTCTCCCTGAAAGTCAGACAAATACCGGCTGGTTAGTATTCTCACTCCCATTATAGAGAGCGGCTTGAAATCTCAGTTCCCTTACCTATCAATAAAAAAGTAAGGGTACTTTCTTTAGGAAAAACGGAGCAAATCGAAAAATTGGGCTTGCCTGGGGCTTGACAGCAAGCCGCAAGTCTGGTATTATCCTACTCGCAGCCGATAAAAAAAGCGGTTGCAAAAAAGGAGCCGTGGTGTAGTGGCCTAACATGTCTGCCTGTCACGCAGAAGATCGCGGGTTCGAATCCCGTCGGTTCCGGTCTTGGTAAAATCTCGCGGGATAATTCCGTGACAACGTTCTCAGAAGTCACAGAATATCCCGTTTTTGATTCCCTCTCACCTCAACACCAGCGCCCTCGATCTTCCCAACGTCGTCCTGGCCCCAAAAACCCCAGGTATGGTATTTCCCCGGAGCAATGGCCTGATGTGCTGCACCGCATCGAGCAAGGCGAAACGTTGCGCCAAATCGCCAAAGATTACAGCGTCTCCTATGAAACCATCCGGCGCACGATACGGGCCGCTCGCAAGCGCCAGCAGCAGGGAGGGGAACAGGCATGAGCAATAGACTTCGTTTACTCGACCTCTTCTGCGGCGCGGGCGGCTGCGCCGTTGGCTATGCTCGCGCCGGATTTGAAGTGGTGGGAGTTGATCTTTCCCCACAACCGCATTATCCCTTTCACTTCATCCAGGCCGATGCGCTTACTTTTCCCCTCGACGGGTTTGCCGTGCATCTGTTCCGGTCTCACTGGAGCATAGCAATCGCATCCCAGTAATATTTTCAGGTTCAAATTGCCTATGGATGGATTCCCATTATTATCACTTTTAAAATACCTGTTTATGAGTAGCCAGCCATGATAAAATGGGCCTATCATAGGCTTGTTAACTAAGGAAAAGCCTTAATAGCAATCAGCGATTATTCACCACTGTTGATAGTATGCATGGAGAAGGTATTCTGTTAGAATAATATTAAACTTATCATTTGCCAGGCAACTTTGCGAGACACTAGTAAAGGCCGGTTTGGAAGCCATGAAAAAAGCCACCCAGGCACGACCTAATCAGATACTGAAAGACGAACGCGAACTGCGAGGATGGTCCCAAAAGTACGTTGCCGAGCAGATTGGGGCCGATCACTACTATTTGAGTCGCTGGGAGCGGGGCACAGCCTTCCCCAGTCCCTACTATCGCCGCAAGCTCTGTGCGCTCTTTGGCAAAAATGCTAGAGATCTCGGCCTCCTTCCAGAGGAACGTGATGAATCGGCTGAAGGTCCCGAAGCACCCGCTCAACAACCGCTGTCTGAGCAACCTTCTCCCACTGGCCCACCTTCTTCCATACACGACCCGGCTATTCCGCTCCCACCAACGGGCATTGCCGGTCTCGTCGGTCGCAATGACCTGTTGCGCCTGCTCAAGCAGCGACTCTGCAACAACAGCAGCCTCGTTCTGACCGCTCTCAACGGCCTGCCCGGCGTCGGCAAAACCACCCTTGCAGTAGCCCTGGCTCACGACCGCGACGTACTCGATCATTTTCAAGACGGCATTCTTTGGACAGGTCTGGGTCCCCGTCCGAATGTGCTGGCGCTCCTGAGTCGCTGGGGAGGGTTGCTCGGCCTTCCTCCTTCGGAAGTAGCCAGGTTGACTACCGTTGAGGCCTGGACAAAAGCCTTGCGCGCGGCTATTGGTAGACGCCGCATGCTGCTGGTTATCGATGACGTCTGGCGCATCGAAGATGCCCTGGCTTTCAAGGTCGGTGGTTCGTACTGCGCCTACCTGGTCACAACCCGCTTCCCCAACATCTCGCTGCAGTTCGCCTCCGAAGGGGCTACCGTCGTCCGCGAATTGAGCGAGAACGAGGGCGTCGAATTACTTTCTCGCCTGGCTCCCCAGGTCGTGCAAAACGATCCGAAGATAGCCCATATCCTGGTGCAATCGGTCGGTGCTTTGCCTCTCGCCCTCACCATTATTGGTCACTACCTGCGCACCCAATCTCACAGTGGTCAATCTCGTCGGCTGCGCGCCGCCATCGAACGACTGCAAAATGTCGAGGAACGCCTGCGCCTCTCAGAACCACTGGCCTTACTCGAGCGCTCGCCCAACCTGTCGCAGGAAACGCCTCTCTCCCTCCAGGCGGTCATCGAGGTTGGCGACCATTATCTCGATGAGCAGGCGAAATCTACCCTCCGTGCCCTTTCCATCTTCCCCGCCAAGCCAAACAGCTTCTCCGAGGAAGCAGCCCTAGCCGTTTCAGGAGCGTCCGTTGAGGCCCTTGATACACTGACCGACGTGGGCTTTCTCGAAGGCAGCGGCCCGGACCGCTACACCCTCCACCAGACCATTGCCGACTATGCCCGATCGCACTTGAGCGATGTGAACGTCTATCAACGCATGGCCGAATACTTCGTCTGCTACGTAGAGGCGCACCAAAATGACTACAAGTCGCTCGAACAAGAGATCAACAACATATTTGCCGCATTAGTGATAGCCTTTAAGCAGGGTCTGCACGTACTTTTAATTCGCGGAGTGAATGCCTTTTATCCATTCTTGGAAACCCAGGGCTTATATGGTCAGGCCGAAGAACATCTCAAACGGGCACAACAGGCAGCGCTGACATTGCATGACGATCTTTCGCTCTCTGAAGTCTTGTTACATCTCGGGAAGGTGGTCGGGAAACAAACAGACTACCTTCGGGCTGAGGGCTACCTGCAGGAAGGCCTGGCTCTTGCTCGTCGCCACGATCACAAGGAACTCATCAGCGCCCTGCTACAGGCACTCAGTTCGATTGCTTACCGTCAAGGCGATAACACCAAAACCGTGTTCTATGCCCAGGAGGGCCTGGTTCTTGCTCGCCAGTTAGGCCATCATGAGCGTATCATTAACTTGTTGAAAAGCCTCGCAGCAGTGGCAAGTGACCTGGCTGATTATCCTCAGGCCGAGGCATACTTGCAGGAAGGTTTAGAACTGGCTCGCCAGACCGAGTACGCCGAAGGCATCCGCCTGGTGCTGACGAACCTGGGATGGTTAGCTCACCAGCAAGGAAACTATGCCCAGGCCGAGATGTACTGGCAGGAAGGGCTGGCCCTGGTGCGCCGAATCGGGCACCGTGAGGGTATAAGTCTTTTGCTGCTCAATTTAGGCGCTCTGGCCGGCGATCAAGGGAACTATGAGCAAGCCGAAGCTTACTTGCAGGAGGGTTTGATACTGGCTCGCGAGATCGGTCATCGCGAATGGATCAGTGTTTTGCTGGCGAATCTGGGAGAGTATGCGGGGAAACAGGGCAGGTACAGCCAGGCCGAAATGTATTTCCAGGAAAGTATCGCCATTGCTCGCCAGATCGGACACCACCGCATGTTGGGTGATATCCTGAGTGTCTGGGGAGAACTGCAACTTGGACGGCTTCACCTCGATGAAGCCTCCGCAGCCTTCGGCGAAGCGCTGGAACTCGCCTCTGACCGCAGTCAGGTATTGGCCGCAACCGCACTCTACGGACTGGCACGAGTGGCAGCAGCCGGTAACAACACCGCCGATGCCTACCAGTACGGAAAGAGAAGCCTGGCGATATTTGAGGCAAGCGGCAATTACAAAGCAGGCGAAGTGCGCCGCTGGTTGGATACACTGCCCACCGCAAGCAGTCTTTAAAAGAGCTTACGATGAGGAGCAAGGAGAATCAGAACGGTCCATACAAAAGGACATGTTTCCCATACACATCCCACAGCTTGCCGAGAAAGAAGACGCCAAATTCGCCCAGCACTGTCACTTTATCGATGGATGTAGGTCCATCTGCTCGCATTGAAGCAAGCTGCTTGAGGAAGTCCAGAAAGTGATTACTGATAATACCAAAGGCGAGGATCTCGGCTCCAGCTTCGTCCTCCGGCGCGACATGTCCTTGCAGAATGCGTGTATAGAGGGTATTCGTCGCCGTCCAGAGGTCGATGCCCGGGGCTTCCTTGATGGACTTGAAGCCGCTCAGCGTGAGTGGCTGCCCCCGCGCATCTGCAAAGAAGAGGCGGTAGAACATCTTCTTGCTGGTCGGGTCTTCCTGGTCAATGAAGAGATTAAACCATCCCTGCTCTACGGGCAATCTTCCACCCAGCGCCTCGCATTCGATATAACCTTCCACTTTCTGGGTGTCGTGTTCTGGCTCGGTGATAAAGCTCCTCACGCCGTCGATCCCGATGGTCAGATGGAACATGAGATAGGTGCCTTCCTGGCTGCCCTTTTGAAAACCGAGGTTGAAATCGGTCCTGTCTATGTCCGCCGCGCCTATCGTGATATAGCCTTTCATCTCCTCAGTGAAGCTGAGTGTCGTCTGATCTACCTGTGCAGGCTGACCAGGACTGCGCAGCGGTATCCCCTGCAAAGCGCACCACTCGCGAGCCTTCTCTACGCCGAGGTTGACCGCCTCTTTAATGCGGTCGGTACTCAGATTGATGAGATAATGGAGCGGCACCTCCGCGCTCAAAATCTTCAGGTCAATAGGGCGACCAAACTCTCCTGGCTGACCGTTTGCCAGCAAGGCGTTGTTCTGCTCGATGCGCTGCTTCATGCGGTTGAGCTGACCGTTCGCGCACGTCTCTATGATCTGGAAGTAGTTGGCGATAAATCCCGCATCCCAGACATCCCTCTGGCTCACCGTCCAGATCACCCAGATCTCATCGGCCCCGCGCCTGATCGCCTCTTCGATATTGGCATCGGTCATGAAGACCGCATCGATGTAGGTATTTCCACCAATGAGGACAGGCGGAAACCACATCGGAATTGAAGCGCAGGCGACAAGGTAGTCTTCGGTCATCTTATCGGCAGTCAGCACCTGCAACATTTGTTTGCTGAAGTTATACACGTTGAAGCTCGCCTCCACCTGCGATGCGCGAATCCTGTCCCAATCGAGTCCCCAGCCAGGAAAAATCTGCCGCCGGAAGCGCTCAAACGTGAGAATCGAGTCGGCAAAGAACAACTTGCCATACTGCTCCCAGTTGAAATCGTCGAAGAGCGAGACTGGAATGTTGCGCCAGTTGTCGGCGATCTGGCTCCCGCTCATCCCCTGGCAATACATGGCGAGATTGAACGTGCCGCCGCTTACACCGTCCGCGTGGTCAAAGGGAATATTGGCTTCATCGAGCCATACCTGCATTACTCCGGCCTGGAACGCGACTTTCATCCCTCCTCCGGCCAGCATCAGCGAACGCCTTTTGCGCGAACCATTCTGGTCACTCATGGCTGCTTCCTCCTAAATTATCCGTGATGTGCAGGGCGAAACGATCAGCGAGCGCGGCAATAGTCAGACTGGGATTGGCCCCTACCGGCCCCGGCATCACCGAACCATCAGCGATGTAAAGATTGGGATAATTGAAAACCTCGCCATAGGCATTGACCACTCCCTCGTCGATGTCACGTCCCATTGGACATCCTCCCAGGGGATGAACCGTAATCGCGCGATTGAGCAACCAGAGTGGGTCATCTACAAACTCGCCCTCCAACACGCGGCTGATGGCCTTCATCGCCTCCTTGACGCCCTCATAGTAGCTATCAGAATCCCGCAAGTTCCAGTGAAGGTTAAGCAAGCCATTATCATCCAGTTTCATCACGCCGCTCGGAATATCACGCCCCATTCCATCCAGGGGCAGTAAACAGGCGGAGAGTTCGCTTGTGCCAAACAGATCAGCAATATAGCGACTGATATCACTTTCGGCTCTGCCCCTCAACCACTCGAGCGCCAGGTGCGCCCCAAGCGCAAGGATGTGGCCCGCTGCCTCGGCAGTATCGAGTATCTGCACTATCCAGTTCACGAACTCGGGATAACCGGCGTCCTGGATGTAGAAGCCACGCCCGGTTCCGCCATCAACCGCATCGGGAACGCGAATAGTACTCGTGATAGCAGCCGAGTGGCTGGCCTCGATGAGCAATGGCTTGCGCTGGCCATCAACGGTTTCGCCGCATTTCATTACAAAGCCGAGGCAATCGCCATTGCCGCTAAAGCGATTTCCCAGTTGTCGGCTGATGGCCGGAAAGTGTTCCCGATTCTTTAAGAGGAGATACGTTGTACCCAGCGTGCCTGCTGAGAGGATTAGCCGGTCAGCGGTGATTTGCTTCGGTGGAAGTACCTGCGGATCATGCGTCTGAAGTGGCTGTCCCTCAAGTGCCGGGTCATGCTCTACGTAGGAGATGGAGTAACCACCTCCATCGAGCGGCTGAAACGAGCGCACTTCGCAGCATGTTTTGATTTCCGCACCCAGCCGTTTCGCCGCCGAGAGGTAGGTATAGTCGAGGGTATTCTTGCTGCCAAAATTGCAGCCGATATTACACTCACCACAGAGACGGCAGGTGGAACGCGCTCGTGGAACATTATGAATGTTCGGCAGTTCTTCAAAAAGAGGCACTCCCGGCGCGGGCGGCTCCCCCTCGTTAGCAAAGGTTACGGCCAGCTTCGGCAAACACCATTCGAGTTGAAGCCTTTCCGCAGCATGCTGTAGTGCCCGTGTCCTCACCGTTGCGTTATACGGCGCAGTGTCAAAGGGATAGGCCTGCGCGTTCAGCATCTGCTCAACCTGCTCATAATGGGGATCAAGCTCTTCTCGCGTGACAGGCCAGTACTCATAGCCGGGTTTACTACGATCTTCTCGAACAAACCATTTCTCATCTTTGCGCAGCAGGACATTGGAGTAGATCAGCGAACCGCCGCCGAGTCCACTGGAAACAATGGCATTCATGCCATCGAACGACCAGACGCTGAACAGGCCATACTTGCCCTCGCTTGGATTCCAGAAATTGTTTTTCATCTGGTAGGGGCTGCGGGAAAAAGAGCCAGGCGGATAAGGTTTTCCGCGCTCCAGCAGGCAAACCTCAAGACCAGCCTGTGCCAGCCGGTAGGCCATGACCGACCCGCCAAAGCCAGAGCCAACAATCAGCGCATCAACGTGCATTTCGTCCATGATGCCCCCTTCGCTTACAAAGCAGTGGCTCCTCTACTCACGGAAGCGAAGGATCATCCTCCAGAGCCACTCACCTGTTAGCCATAGGATGAGAGGACCACCCGCTATCCTTGAAGTCGCCAGCGCAGCGTTTCCGCGTTACTCCTAAAACGTTCAAAGACTTTTCGACTTATCCGGTATAGTGCTTGCACATCGTGAAATTCGTCAGGGTAGAACTGCACAATCTGCCTGGGTTTGAGATTGCAGCAGAAGAGCAGATATGCGGCGCGCTGTTCACGCTCGTCCGGCAACACTCTCTTGATCTCTTGCCATAGCTCGACCGCTTCCTCGCCGCTCTCCTGGGGAAGCGTGTCCTCCAGGTCCAACTGCTGCATAGAGAGTACTTCTTTCCGCTTTTGCGCGCGAAGAGTGTCAAGAGCAACACTTATCAGACTCACACGCAGGTATTGCAGGGCGGCGGCCAGGCTCTCAAAGTGAATGTGCTGCTTATAGGACGCCGCGAACCAGACACGTTCAAAGGCCAGATCGATGCAGTTTTCATAGCTCTCGATCCAATACTTGCCATTGCCAACCAGGTATTGCTGGAGCCAGTGACGCATCATTCCACGAAAACGCTGGTGAAGGAATTGCCAGGCTACGGAGTCATTATACTCCACCGCGCGATTGAACATCACCAGACATTCCTGTTCATCTGTTGCCAATTTGTCAATCGACATGGCTTTTCTATCCTTTCCCGGAAGATTGCTCCGGGTCTAGCTGCCTACCGAATACACCCCTCTACCATACATTGTGCCATGCAAAGCCGTGTACAATCGAGGACATTGGAGGACATATAGAGGACATTTTGATGAACTATTGCGAATATATATGAGGTATAATAATACCGTCAAAGCGAGGGGGAAGATGAGTACGAAAAGAGAGCATAACACCAAATTGCAGCAGGAGCGTATAGCTCGCGGCTGGAATCAGGAAGAACTCGCCGCTCAACTGGGGGTTGACGCGCGCACTGTGCGGCGCTGGGAAGGCGGTCAGCCTGTGCGGCCCTACAATATTGCGGGACTGACAAAGCTCTTTGGGAAGAGCGCAAAAGAGCTGGGACTCATCGAGGAAGGCCCGGGAGAGGACGCCGATCTGGCTACCGTAGCTGCCCGCATCTCCTCACCTGATCGGCCTGTCCTCTCTAGCAATCTTCTTGCAGGCTTCCGTTCTTTACCCATCCCTCCTACTCCCATGATCGGGCGCGCACAAGAATTGGATTCCATCAAACAACTCCTGCGCCGCGAAGAGGTACGCCTGCTGACGCTGGCGGGACCCGGTGGCGTAGGCAAAACGCGCCTGGCAGTGCAGGTTGCGGCAGAACTACAAGAGATGTTTGCCGAAGGGGTATTTTTTGTGGACCTGGCTCCCGTTCGCGACCCCTTTCTGGTGGCGCGAATGATCGCCGACGCACTCGGCGTTCAGGAAGCGGGCGGGCAGCCCCTGTTAGAAAATCTGAAAGCGTACCTCCAGGGTCGGCGCTCCTTGTTGCTGCTGGACAACTTCGAGCAGGTGATAGACGCCGCTCCACTGCTGGCTGAACTACTTGCCACCTGCTGGGGGATCAAGCTGCTCGTAACCAGCCGCGAGGTATTGCGGCTGCGAGGCGAACACGAATTCATCGTCCCCCCTCTGGCGCTGCCGGAACCGCCTTCTGCGAAAGCGCCACCTGACCCTGTGGCGCTGCAAAACTCCGCTGCTGTTGCGCTCTTTGTGCAGCGCACGCAGGCCATCAAACCCGATTTCAAGTTGACTGCTACCAACAGTGCCGCCATAGCTGAGATCTGCATCCGTCTGGACGGGCTACCTCTGGCCATCGAACTGGCGGCGGCGAAGAGCAAAGTGCTTCCACCGCAGGCGCTCCTTTCGGACCTGGGCAATCGAATGCATCTGGGCGTGCTGCGCGATCTGCCTTCCCGGCAGCAAACCATTCACGATTCGATTGCCTGGAGCTACGACCTGCTCACTATCCGTGAGCAACGACTCTTCCGGCGGCTCTGTGTCTTCGTGAGCGGCTGCACGCTCCACGCGGCGGAGGCGGTCTGCATCGCCCCGGAAGATCAATCCTATTCGCTCATGGATGAGGTAATCTCGCTCATCGATAAGAGCTTACTTTTGCCATTGAAGTACGTGGAGGGTGAAGAACCTCGGATTACAATGCTCGAGATGATCCACGAATACGGGCTGAAATGCCTGGAAGAAAGCGGCGAGGCGGAAATCACTCGCGATGCGCATGCGCTCTACTACCTGGCGCTCGCGGAGCAAGCCGAACTGCTCGGTTCGCAAGCGCAAAGCTGGCTGAGGCGGTTAGAAGTAGAACACCAGAATCTGCGTACCGCGCTTCACCGGGTATTTCTACGCGGAAGCAGCGAAACAGCCTGGCGACTGTGCGCTTCGCTCTGGCCATTCTGGCGAGCGCATGGACATCTCAGCGAAGGACGAAGCTGGCTGGATCAGGCTCTTGAACAGGATGCAGACATAGCCCCAGCAATTCGCGCAAAAGTGCTGAGTGGCGCTGGTATCCTCGCTGGCTTGCAGGGGAGCTACGAACAGGCTCAGGAGCGGTGCCAGGAAAGCCTGGCACTCTTCAGGCAATTGGGAGATCAGCAGGGAAGCGCAACGTCCCTCAATTTCCTGGCGCAGATTGCCACCTGGAAAAGTGCCTATGCGCAGGCACATAAGCTGGGAGAGGAAGCGCTTGCACTCTTCAGAGAACTGAATGATGCACCTGGTATCATAGACACACTGGTTACGCTTGCTACAGCCTCCTTCAATGAAGGGAATTACGCAAGCGCAGGCGCTTTAGCCGGAGAATGTCTGCAACTTTCGCGAGCGCAGGGCAATACGAGTGGCATGGCCCGCTCCCTCTGGCTGCAGGGCGTGGGCAGCTTTATGCAGGGAGACCACGCAAAAGCGGACGCGCTACTCACAGAAAGTCTTGCCCTCTCAAAAGAAGTGGGAGACAAGCGAGGCATAGCCGACGCGCTTGTCATCCTGGCCTATACCGCGTTTTACCAGGGAGGTCCTGATAGAATGCGCGAACTGCTGGATGAAGCGCTGGAACTGCATAGAGCCGTGGGAGACCGGCGCGGCATCGCGCTCGGCCTCTATGGTCAAGGGTGGCTGGCAATCGGCCAGGGCGACTATGTCACTGCGCATCATCGCCACAGAGAAAGCCTGGCGATCCTGCTGGAACTGGGGCATCAATGGTTCAGCATCCTCTGCATAGAAGGGCTGGCGTTCTCAGCCTCGCAGCAGGCGCACTTTGTCCTGGCCGCGAGATTGTGGGGCATCGCAAGCGCCCTGCGCGAGGCCATTGGCGCTCCAATCCCCCCTCTTCTTGAACTCATGTACGAACGGGTCATAACAAATGTGCGCAGTCAACTCGGGCAGGAGGCCTACACTTTAGCCTGGACTGAAGGCCGGAAGATGCAGCCGGACGAGATTTACAAATTATTGTAAGTATTTACCTTCATCGCCGTACATCCTTGAGTTTCAAAAAGATGCCGCTGAGACAGGTAAGGACAAGAATGATCACGCCAAGAGCTATCCAGCAAAGGATGACGCGCTGCGTGGCATCCGCCTGGCTGTACGTGGAGAACAAGGTGCCGTGAAAGGCAAAATCGTCACCGAAGAGTTTGCCCCCGTCGATCTTGTCGCTGTGCAGGCCGAGAGACGACCCCAGCGACACTAAGGCCCAGCGCGTCGGGAAGAGGGCCGCAACCGCCTGGGTGAACCAGTCCTTAAGCGGAAGAATAGCGCCCCCGAAAATCACCTGTGGAATGATGATGATCGGGAGCAGGCTATTAGCGGTATCCTCGTTAGGAGCTACAGATGAGGCGAGCAGCCCTATCATCACACCTGCTACGCTGGCGAGAGCAAGCGTGATGTAGACCTCCAGTAACACCGGTAAAAAGACAGCATGAGAGAACGGTTCAAAGAGATGGACGATGAGGAGAATCGATGCTGCCTGTAAGAAAGCAAGCCCGCCCAGGATAGTGATCTTTGAGAACAGGTAGGGAAGAATGCCCAGGGAGACGGTGCGCTCCCTCCGGTAAATGGCAGCCTCTTTCACAATCTCGCGTGTCCCGTTGATACAGCCGAAGAGAACGGCGAAGAAAGCGACGAGGAAGATGACGAGTTCAGCCACAGCGCTCTGGACAGGCACAATGAAATCCTGCAGCGCCCCATTCGTGCCACCTTTCAACTGCGCGTACTGTATGCCGTTAGGGTCGGTATTGAGGAAGTTGACGATCTGCTGGCAGTCCACCAGGTCTCGTACATTTGCAACCCCTGGTAGCGCAAGCGGGCCGGAGGCCGTGAGAATCTGCGTTCTGCACTGAACAAGATTGGTCGGGTTAAAGAGACCTCCGCCAATCTCGGCGCGAACGAGGAGAATGAGCAGCAACGCCACGAGCGGTGCCTGCAAGAGCAAGATGGCAAGATTACTGACGTTGTTCTTGAGCAGTTCTCCATGTCGCATGCACAGCAACCCATATTGCTTCAACGGATTGCCGCGCTTTGGGCGTTTCAACGGGATGTTGCCACCTGGAGCATGAGGTCTCCTCTTGGAAAATTCGGCACTATCCGAGGAAGAAAGTGCTTCACCTCCCACAGTGTGAGCAGACCTGGCCTGTGCCTCTTTGAGCGGTTGCACAATATAGGTTTGATAGTATTCCGAACTCCGAAAGCGTACCTCGGCCTCTTCGGGAACCAGGCTATTGCCCTCCGTTGGTTCCAGGATGGCATAGATCTCAGCGAAATCATCTTTACCGAAATAGGCCTTTGCTTCGACGGGCGGCCCAAAGTAGGCGAGGCGTCCTCCCTGGGCGAGAAAGCATACATAGTCACAACTGCTGATGTTGTTCGTCGCGTGCGTCACCAGGATGATAGTATGCCCTTTGTCCGCCAGCGATCTCAAGAGGAACATCATCTTACGGTCCAGGCCGGGGTCCAGACCCGAGGTAGGTTCGTCCAGGAAGAAGAGGCTGGGATTGGCGAGCAGTTCCAGGGCAATAGAGACTCGCTTGCGCTGTCCGCCGGAGAGTTTTCTAATTAGCGACTTCTGCTTGCCCGTCATTTCCACGTCTTCCAGCACTTCGCTGATGCGTTGCTGGATTTGTTCCGTAGTGAAGTCACCCGGCAGGCGCATTTTGGCGGCGTAGTACAGCGCGCGTTCGACGGTTAAATCACGGTGGACGATATCATCCTGTGGCACATAGCCAAGCTGAGTCGTAAAGGCAGCAAGATTGCGATAGTAGTCCTGGCCGTTGTAGAGAACTTTTCCCTCCTGCGCTGGCATCAGCCCGCTCAGGGCATTGACGAGCATGGATTTACCGGCCCCAGAGGCTCCGACAACGGCTACGAACTTGCGAGGAGGAATCGAGAGCGAGATATTGTTGAGCAAAGTGACATAGTTGTTCCCGTACCTCTTAAGATTGAAGGCATCGATGCGAATAGAGTGCGTCTCATCGAACTGGGTCAACTGCGTGGTCTCGAAAATAAGCCTGTAGGGGCCAATACGTATCTCATCACCCATCTTGAGCGGCGCATCGGCCACAAGTTGCCCATTCACATAGACATGATTCGTGCTGTGAAGATCAAAAATGCGATAGGTTCCACCTTCGCGTACAAGGCGCGCGTGGTGAGCGGAAACCTGAGGATGAGGCAGCACCACCATATTTTCCGGCAGGCGTCCGATAGTCACTTCGTTGTCCTGCAACCTGATCGGGCGCATTGGCGGCAGCTCATCGTGCTGCTTCGAGCCATCATCGTACCTGAGCGTCACGAAGCTACCGCCCGCGCTGCCTATGCGAAATACATCCCCGTGTGCCAGTACCTTACGGAACTGCTCGTCGCCACGAATCTTGCGCCCCTGATATAGCAGGCCATTTGTCGTGCCCTTGCGCTCAGGATGGGGATGAAGCAATACAAATGAATTCCCCTGCCGGATAATCTGGAGATGCAGGCCTGAGACCATCTGATCGGCAATAGCGATATCGTTCGTGCCATTACGACCAATATTGATAACCGGCTTAGCGAGCGGGTAGGTGTGGCGCTCGCTGGAGGTGTTGCTACTGATCTCCAGCGAGGGGATGCCTATAGAGGATAGAGCAGCGATTTGGGTCGAATCGGGCTTTGCATCCAGCGCCGCGAGCGATACCGGAATAGTGGGTGCCGATGGAATCTGAGGAGCAAGAGGCTGCGTCTCCTCTGCCTCATAATCTTCTGTACTCATCTCATAGTCCCCGATCTAACTTTTTTCGGCTTACAGTAGCAAACTGGACTGAGAACTACCCCTTGAGCAGGGCCAACTCGGACGAGAAGCCCGGACCAAACACAGTGAGCAGGGCGTACTCATCATCATGGATTCCCTGATCCAGGAACTTCTTGAGAACATAGAGAACTGTTGTCGAGGACATGTTACCATATTCTCGCAGCACAGCCCGGCTATGTGTCAGAGCACCAGCAGGAAGCTGCACCGCCTGCTCATATGCCCGCAGTACCTTTGCACCGCCAGGATGGTAGACATGATGGGTAATTCCTTTGAAACAGATTCCCTGCTTATTCAGGAAGTGATCGACCAGTGAGGGGAAATGGGTGGTAACGACGCCTGGGATGCGCGTGCCAAACACGGTACGCAGTCCGGTATCGATGACTTCCCAACCCATCAGGTCGAGCGAGTCCGGGAATAGCGTGCTTTCGGTCGCCAGCACCTCTGGCCCCTTGCCACTGCTCACCTCGTCCCCTTCGATTAACACCGCCGCCGCACCATCTGAGAAGAGGGAGGCAGCGATCACGTTGCTTACAGAGCAATCACTGGCCTTGAAGGTGAGAGAGCAGAGTTCCACGCAGACCAGCAAGGCCCGGTGACCCGGAAAGGCGCGCACGTATTCAGAGGCACGCGCCAGGCCACTGACTCCACCGGCACAGCCAAGTCCCCAGATGGGAGTGCGTTTCGTGTTGCGAGGCATATCCAGCGCGAGCATGATATGGGCATCGATGGAAGGCGTGGCAAGGCCTGTGGTAGAAACAAAAAAGATGTGGTCAACATCCTCTGGGCCCAGGTCTACAGCCTCAAGACACTGTTGGACGGTCTCAACACCCAGCGCGCAGGCAACATCGGCCCAGAGGCGATTGGCCTCCGCGAAACCAGGGTGGCTCGTAAACCAGGAAAGTGGAGCAGCTAAGAAGCGGGTCTCGATCTCACTGTGATCAAAAACCGTGAGATAGCGATCAATATCCTTGATTGATCCGGCAAAAATCTCGCGTGTCAGATGTTTTATGTCGCTCTGGTGTACCCGGTATGGCGGCGTAGCAATGGCGACCGAAGTGATTCTTGGCATTGTCTTTTTCTTTCGTCAGGGCTTTTAGTGTCGAGTGTAATTCAGAGTGCGCCAGAGCCCAGGTATATGCGTCTATTCATGCGGCGTCACTCTGACACGTTTTTCTTTTGTATACAATTGATTTCTACAATAAGAAAGCTTTTCCTGCTATAGAAACGTGTGTTCCTTTTGTTTTTCAGTATGACTTTCTGGAGCTTTACCTGTTAAGGTTATAGAATAATGACGCGCGATCAAATAGGGTGGCGCAACAAACAGAGAAATACGCCCGGCAAGTACTCTATAGCCGATCTTGTTGGGCATGGGGCGCGAGGAAGAGGAAAAGCACCTTATTTGTACTCATCGGGGCTATTGTATCGCTCATCAAAAGCAGTCGCCTTGCTCGTACCTCAAAGCGTGATTCTTGTCGTACAGTTTAGTCTCGAATTCCCCGCGCTTCATAAGAGCTGATGGAGGGCAGACAGCGGAGAAAGGTGGGAAGATACTCTGGATCACCCGGCCGGAGGGTGATCATTCCAAAATAGCACATACTCTCCTCAGGGAATAGCTCATATCCCTCGCCTTCGTCCTCGGCATCGAACCCGAGCTGTCTATCTCGCACGAGGAGTTCTCGCTGTAATAATTTCTTCAACTCCGCTATGGCTTGTGGGTCGCCCTCCTCAGAGAGCGTGCCATCTGCATCAATGAGTGCTACAACCTGGCCTGTCCTCAGGTCATAGATTCTATATTTTCTGACACCATCCATTGAATTGACCTTTGGCCTTTCCAGAAAAGGAATGCAAAATACCTGCTCTGCCCAAATTCGACCGCTATGTTTGGGGTGAGAGGTTCCAGGTCTCTTTTGCAAGAGACCTGGAACCTCTCACGAGCGCGCGTTCTATTTCCTCAAGGAGTGCCGCTTGATTTGATAGCTTGCTTCCTTTGGACGAACATGCATCCGTTACTCTGCGCTGCCAAATTCCTTGAGTTCCTGAAGCTCCGTTTCCGAGAGTTGATGTGGAATCTCGCCACGGTTGATCTTCTGGCTCTGAACAAAACGGCGAGTGCTATCGACGATCTCCGGGTTAGCAAGCGTCGTAACATCTCCCACTGGGGCGAAGTTGGAGATCGAAGCAAGCACCCTGCGCATGATCTTACCAGAGCGGGTCTTGGGCATATCCGAGACGATCCAGATATTCCTGGGTTTCGCGATCTTCCCGATCTCCCTCTCAATCGCCTGGGATACTTTCTCCTCGATCTCCTTACTTGCCTTGTACCCGGGCTTCAAGGAGATATACATCTCAACGACGCGACCGCGCAGTTCATCTATCATCGGAACTGCGGCGGCCTCAGCAACCTCATCAACGGTGAGGGCTGCCGACTCAAGCTCTTTCGTACCGAGTCGATGCCCCGCTACATTGATCACATCATCGACACGACCCAGGATACGGAAATAGCCATCGGCTGCCAGCACCGCGCCGTCGCCGGCGAAGTATGGCCAATCATGCCAATCTTTACTCTCTGGATTCCGGCAGTACTTCTGATAGTACGTCTGCACAAAGCGCTCCGGCTGGCCCCAGATCGTCTGCATGATACCTGGCCAGGGATTGCGGATGCAAATGTTGCCTGCCCGCCCGCTTCCAGCCGGGATTTCATTCCCCGTTTCATCGTAGATCACGGGGAAGATCCCCAGAGCGCCAGGGCCACAACTGCCAGGTTTCATCGCCTGCAGGGCAGGCAAGGTAGTACAGAGGAAGCCGCCTGTCTCAGTCTGCCACCAGGTATCGACGATGACCGCTTCATCCTTGCCAATGGCGTGGTAATACCAGCGCCAGACATCAGGCTCAATCGGCTCTCCCACGGTGGTCATATGCTTGAAATGGTAGTTGTATTTCTTCGGCTCGTTTGGGCCAACCTTGCGGAGCATGCGGATAGTTGTCGGTGCCGTATGGAAAATGGTCACACCGAGTCGCTCTGCAATGCGCCAGGGACGACCGGGATCGGGGTACGTCGGCACCCCTTCGTACATCACACTCGTTGTTCCGAGCGCCAGGGGACCGTAAACGATGTAGGAGTGTCCAGTGATCCACCCGATGTCGGCAAAGCACCAGTAGGTGTCATCGGGATGGATATCCTGGTAGTACTTGGATGTGCCTGCGACATAGGCCAGGTAGCCTCCGGTGCTATGCTGGGCCCCTTTGGGTCTCCCAGTCGTGCCGCTCGTGTACATGAGGAATAAGGGAGCTTCGGCTGGCATGGAAACCGGCTCGACGGTTTTCCTCTGATAGTCTTTGAGAAGGTCATCGACGAAGAAATCCCGACCTTCAACCATCGGTGTCTTGGAGACGTACTGACCGGGATAACGCCGCCAAACCAGCACTTTCTCCACTTCGACCCCCTGCTCATGGGCCGTTTTCACTGCTTCATCGGCCTTGGCCTTGTGATCGACCAACTCTCCATTGCGATAGTAGCCGTCTATCGTTACCAGAATGCGACTGCCTGAATCGGCAATGCGGCCCCCACAAGCTGCCCCGCTAAAGCCACCAAAAACCTCTGAATGGATGACTCCAAGACGCGCACAGGCGAGCATAGAAACAGGCAACTCAGGAACCATAGGCAAGTGGAAGGTGACACGGTCGCCAGTCTGGACGCCGCCAAAATCACGGAGCAGCGCAGCGAACTCATTGACTCTGACGTAGAGTTCCTTATAGGTAATGGCTTGAGTCGCTTCGTTTTCCGGTTCAGGTACCCAGATCAATGCCGCCTTGTTGTGACCGGTTTTCAGATGGCGATCGACGCAGTTGTAACAAGCGTTGAGTCGCCCACCGACAAACCACTTCCAAAAAGGTGGGTTGCTCGTGTCCAGCGTTGTGTGCCAGTACTGATCCCAGGTGAGCAGGTCTGCGTATTCCCTGAAGCATTCAGGAAAGCGCTCCTCTTTGAAGCGTTCAAAGATACTCGGATCGTTTGCATTTGCCTGTCCAATAAACTTTGGACTGGCATGAAAATACTGCTCCTCCCGCCAGTGAACTGCAATCTGTGATTCTGAGACGAGAAGTTCCTCTTCTTCAGTTGCCATAGGTTGGTTACCTCCTATGTGCTGGATACTATGTCCAGCACTCTGTTCTACGTTGAATTAATACTCACAGTGAGGCTGAAACTACCTCAGGCTGTTTCAATTGACGCTGCGCCCTGCAGGCCCAGTTCCTCGATCGACTGCGCGCGCATCTGGAACTTCTGAATCTTACCGGTGACAGTCATTGGGAACGCATCCACGAACTTGAAGTAGCGTGGCACTTTGTAGTGAGCTATCTGCCCTTTACAGTAGGCCTGTAGCTCCTCAGCAGTCACCTGCTCACCCGGTTTGACCTTGACCCATGCCATGATCTCTTCACCGTACCTGGGATCAGGCACGCCGATCACCTGCACGTCGCTGACCTTAGGATGGGTATACAGAAATTCCTCGATCTCACGTGGATAGACGTTTTCACCTCCGCGAATAATCATGTCCTTAATACGACCTACAATGTTGATATAGCCCTCGGTATCCATTGTCGCCAGGTCTCCCGTATGCATCCAGCGCGCCCGATCAATAGCTTCTGCTGTCGCCTCCGGGTTATTCCAGTAGCCCAGCATCACGCTATAGCCACGCGTGCAGAGTTCACCCGGTTTCCCAATGGGAACAACCTGGCCGGTGTTCGGATCAACAATCTTAATTTCAAGATGCGGGTGAATTACACCAACCGTACTGACTCGCTTATCCAGAGGAGCATCAATACGGGTCTGCGTTGAGACAGGGCTGGTCTCGGTCATGCCATAGCAGATCTCCACTTCGCTCATGTGCATCAGCAAGATAACCTTCTTCATGACCTCAACAGGGCAGGGCGAACCAGCCATGACACCGGTACGCAGGCTGCTCAGGTCGAACTTCGAAAAATCAGGGTGATCCAGCTCTGCAATAAACATAGTGGGCACGCCGTAGAGTGCAGTACATTTCTCCTCCTGCACCGTCTCTAGAACAGCGAGCGGCTCAAACCCCTCGGAGGGGTAGACCATGGTTGCTCCGTGAGTAACACAACCGAGGTTGCCCATCACCATACCAAAGCAGTGGTAAAGAGGCACAGGAATGCAGAGCTTATCTTCGTGTGTAAAGTTCTGAAGGCGAGCCACAAAATAGCCGTTGTTCAGAATGTTGTGATGGCTGAGGGTTGCTCCCTTGGGGAAGCCAGTTGTGCCGCTGGTATACTGGATATTGATCGGGTCATCGAACTCTTGCTCGCGTTGCTTCTGGTTGAGTTCCTCGTCGCTCACCGACTCGCCGAGCGTCATCAACTCGACCCAGTTGAACATACCCGGCATCTTCTCCGAGCCGAGGCGAATAACCGTAGTCAGCTCCGGCAATCTGGCTGCTTTAAGCTGACCCGCTTCACAGTCGCGCAGCTCTGGAGCCAGTGTATAGAGCATTTCAGTGTAGTTGGAGGATTTGAATTCAGGAGCAATAACAATACCACTGCACCCCGACTGTTTCAGAGCATACTCCAGTTCATGTAAACGATAGGCCGGATTGATGTTGACCAGAATTACGCCAATTTTACTGGTAGCGAATTGAGTGATGCACCATTCCGCCCGGTTAGGCGACCAGATACCCACGCGCTGCCCTTTCTGAAACCCAAGGCGCATTAGCCCTTTAGCACACCGGTTGACCTGATCCTGCAAGTTCCGGTAGGTCAGTCGTATGTTCTGCTGGCGTGAGATCAGGGCGGGATGATCGGGGTACTTTTCAACGGTTTGATCAAACAGGTCTCCGATAGTGAGACCTAGTAAAGGAATGTCACTCGTCCCGCTGGTGTAACTCCACCGACGCTCAGTCTGGTCAGTAGACCCTCTCGCAAGATTTTTTTCCATCACCTGCATAGATGCCTCCTTTGGTTTTTTTTGGTAGAGAGCGCTACAAAGCAATTTAAAAGACCCGTTGCCTTGACTGGAACTTCAATGCGGTACGAGTGCGCGTGTACTTTGCCTCCATATCGAAATAGCAGCTAATTGCCTGCCTCTTATGATGTAAGAGTAACGAATGTTTCGCAGAAAATCAAGTAATTTCTGGCCCAAATCAACAGTGGGTGGCCCGCGCCGCCTTCTTCAGCATGTTCCTTCTACACATTATGATTATTCCGTGATATATTTGATAGGTCAAGCCCTTGACATTTATATGCATATAGATGTAAAATGCATATAGATGCTGTGACTGTATGAAGTTCGTATGATTGTTGTTCTTCACAGGAAACTGCAAGAAAGGGAATAAAACTATGACAGATACAAAGGCCAACGAAGCGGCCAGGAATCTGATTAAGTCCATTCAGGACACCAACAAAGCCATCGTCGATACCGCTGTTTCTACTCAGGAACGCTCTCTAACATTCACACAGAGCGTCCTTGAGAACAGTATCGAGGTACTGAAGAGCCATGCCGAGAGTACCCGTACCCTGGTACAAGAATTGGCCGAAGAGGCTCGCAAGCAGCAGGTAGGACCGGAGGGCATCCGAGCGCTGATAGATAACACTATTGCCGCCCAGGAGCGCAATACACGGCTCGCCCAGAGTATCCTCGAGGACGGCGTCGAGACGATTAAGAGCCAGATTGGCGTCGCCCATTCGCTGATGCAGGAACTGGGACAGCAGTTCCAGAAGCAGCAGGATGCTTACCAGACGCTCGCTCAGGAGTCGATGGATGCCTACAGAGACTTTATCTCTGCCCCGTTCACCTTCTGGCAGAGGGCGCTAGGCTTTGCTGAGTCCGCGACACTCGAGAGCCTGAAGACGTTCCAGAGGGCCGCCGAGCAAGGGCTGGAAACCTATCAGAAGACCGCTCGTCAGGCTGCATCCGCAGCAGAAAAGGCTACGCGGCAGACACCGTCGAATAAGTCGGCTGAATAAGCGCATTCTTCGTCATCCAGGGATCGGCGGGCTCAAGCCTCCGGTCCCTATCACAGATTTCATTCACCTTTACGTTGCGCAATCCCCTGGAAAGCGCCGCAAAGTGATCTGTTAGAGAGTACGCAGGAATAATACCATGCATACGAAAGGAAAGCTGATCAGATTACTGTCCGGCATTCCCCACCTTTTCCACGGGCATAGGGGATCGTTTCATAGCGGAACCTTCTCCAATGCGCAAGGCTCACGCCCGTATAAGCTCTACGTCCCCTCGCTTTATTCTTCCGCTACTCCTGTCCCACTGCTCGTAGCATTACACGGCTGTTCGCAAGACCCCGATAACTTTGCCGCCGGTACGCATTTCAACGCGCTCGCCGACACCAACAACTTCCTGGTACTCTACCCCCAGCAGACCAGCGCGGCGAACCCGAACCGGTGCTGGAACTGGTTCCTCCCTCAGAACCAGGAGCGTGGCAAGGGAGAACCGGCATCGATCGTCGCGCTGGTCGATGATATCAGAACTAAGTACACAGTTGACCCCAGGCGTATCTTTATTACCGGCATGTCCTCCGGTGGAGCGATGGCGGTGATTGTGGCAGCCTGCTATCCCGATTATTTCGCGGCGCTTGGCGTACACAGTGGCCTTGAATTCAAGGCAGCCTCAAACCTCGTTAGTGCCCAGATTGCTATGGCCCAGGGTGGACCCGATCCCAGAGTCCAGGGGCGACTGGCTTACTTGAGCTCCGGTGTGGCGGCGCGTGTGTTGCCCGTCATCGTGTTTCAGGGAACCGCCGACTTCACCGTTGCTCCGGTCAATGGCGAGCAGGTGATTCAGCAGTTCATCTCGACCGATGACTATGCCGATGATGGGCTGGCGAACAACTCGATCAGCCCTACTCCCAGCAGCATGCAGACCGGTCAGGTGCCGGACGGTTATTTCTATACAATAGATACCTATACCTACCGGAACTCAGTGTTGATGCAGTACTACAAAATCGACGGCATGGGTCACGCATGGAGCGGAGGCAGCGCCAATCCGCCCGCTACATTTGTCGATCCACGGGGTCCCGATGCTTCCCTGCTCATGTGGCAGTTTTTCGCCGATCATCCAAAGGATGTTTTCGCCGCGCTTTCTACTGCTGCACGCCCAGGAAGCGATCCTGCGCGAGATGAAGTGATCGAAGGAACGTTTCGTTATGTCCAGCCGGAGCGAGAAGGCACAGCGCTCTCCGCATCGCCCGGTACAACGCTCACCTTGAAAAAGGCTCCGCCTGCCGGCTCCACTTCGACCGAGACGGGTATAGCAATCCTTCACTCCATCGGCAGCGAGAATGGCTATGTGATGAGCAATTTTCCTTTTGTTGGCGACCTGTCGGTTGGCAGTCTTGCAGGGGCGCAGCAATACGCGATTGTCTCCTTTGATACCTCACGCATTCCCGCGAACGCTGTTGTGGAGAGCGTCACCCTCAAAATCGTGCGGAATTATGCATCCGCAGGCGATGCCTTTGGCAAACTTGGTGATCTGGTGGTCGATATCAAAGGCGGTTCCGGGTTTGGCGGCTCGCCCGCTTTAGAGCCTGGCGATGGAAACGCTCCTGCTGACGCCAGCGCCGTTTGCATCATGAGCACAGCTTCCGGCCCTGGCGCAATCTCCGAGGGGAAAATATCCTCCTCGGCGTTCCGCTACATCAATCGCGCTGGTAGAACGCAGTTCCGTCTGCGCTTCACCCAGGCTTCCGCAACCCGCTATGGTACTGATTATGCTGGTTTCTATGGTGGACATATGACCAATGCTCTCGAAAATCGTCCCAGCCTGATCATTGTCTATCATACTGAGAATAGTGTTTGACAGTTTATGAGAAAGGAGTGTAGCAACAGCGCGTGAAAAGGTCTTCCACTGAGATCAAACGCATGCTTTTCGCGCGCCTCGTTTGATACAATTGTGAAACGATACTTTGCCCGGCGAGGGCCACACGTAGCCGGTGCTGCGCGGTGTGCAACTATTTACACCGCAATCAAACGTGTGGGTACATTCGAATACTTGTTTAGAAAGGCACTTGAACAGATGAGTGACGACGCTCAGAATCTGGCACCGCTTCCATCGATTGGAATGCAGGCAACCCTTTCCCGAACCATCACCGAGGATGATATTCTCCTCTTCGCCATCGTCAGCGGAGACCGCAACCCCATCCACCTCGACGCCGACTATGCCGAGCGTTCCCTTTTTGGCAAGCGCATCGCCCACGGCTTCCTGATTGGATCGCTTATCTCAGCCGTATTGGGCAATCATCTTCCAGGGCCAGGGAGCATCTACCTGGGTCAGACTTTGAAATTTCTCGCCCCGATCCACATCGGCGACACCGTCACTGTTACCGTCAAAGTGGTCGCGCTGCGCGAGGATAAACGCATCGTCACGCTGCATACTGAATGTATCAACCAGCATGGCACCCTGGTCTTAAGCGGCGAAGCAACTGTCAAGTACATGCGCGAGGTCGCGGCAGCTTAAGGCTCTTATTAGTGGGGCCGACCTGAGCGCGGCCCCAGAAGCTCGTCCATTTTGGATTATGAATATACTTTGTTGCTCTTTAAATTGTGTTCCAATGTTTCCTTGACAGGCAGGATAGCTAAATATAAAATGCATATAGATGCAGAATTGAAGCGGCTTCCGTTACAGAAGCCTATGCAGGTGGGTGCGGTATGACAGAAGAAAAAGAACAAAATACATTTCAGAACGCGGCAACCGAGGCCTGGTCGAAAAACTGGCTGGTTCCGATGCTTCTCTTGATGTTGCGGGAGTGGAATTCTTACGGATACGAATTGATGGAGAAGATGGCAGCATTTGGTATGGCCTCCATGAACCCGGGCACATTCTACAGGACGCTGCGGCAGATGGAAAAGGATGGCATGGTTAGCTCGAGATGGGATACCTCCGAAGGTGGTCCTGCCCGGCGCATGTATTCGATTACGAGTCTGGGCGAGGCCTACCTGAAATACTGGGCTGATTCTTTGAATCAGTATCAGAAGTTGATGGATACGTTCTTCCGCTTTTACACCGGAACTGGTCGTTCCGGTGAGGAGAACAACAAGGAGCAAAACAATGGCTGAGGACAAAGAGAGTCACGGACCCGCCGATCCAATGGAGGTGTGGGAACAATGGTACGATGCCGCTTTGAAGGGGTGGTCAAGGTCCGTAAATGGAAATGGCAGCAAACCCGCCGAACCGCTTAACCTGTACCAGACGTGGTTGAGGGGAATCGCGGATGCCCAGGAGCAGTTCGCCAGAAGTGCTGGCAACCCCCAGGAATTGTGGAAGCGCTGGTTTGAGACTGCGACTGAGGCCTGGCGAAAAGCTGCTGAGATGGGAGGCGACCCGCTCGGGCTGATGACGCAATGGACAGAGATGATGGAAGAAGCCCGCGCCAGGTTGCTGGCGGACTTCAGACTGCCCGGCGATCCTTTCACCTTCTTCAAACAATGGTATGAAGCGACGAACGAAACCTGGTCGACTCTCGTGGGAAATATCATCGGCTCAGAAAATTTCATGGAGGTTTCTAGCGAGTTCCTCAAGAGCTATGCCAGCTTCTATGCAGCATTACGCCGCGCCAACGAGGAGTACTTTAGAAATCTCCAGCTTCCCACTCGTTCAGATATTGCCCGTGTGGCAGAACTGGTCATCAATCTGGAAGACAAGGTGGACCGCATCGACAGCGCGCTGGAAGATTTTGAAGATGGCGCGGGAAGCAACCTCAGCCAGTTTCCGTCTATGCTGCAAAAGCTCGAACATGTTGAGCAGCGCGTGCAGAGCCTGGAAAAGCGCCTCGGGCAAGTGGAAGGCAAGCTGGATGACGTGCTGGCCGCTGTTGAGAAGCTTGCCGCCAGGGAGCCGACGGCATCTGCTCAGGCCGCCGAAACGACCCGGCGCAGGACACGCAGGGCGAGTTCAGAATCCACTTCGGAAAGCGCTAACAAAGCCCCGGCTGCATCGACACCTTCTCAGCAGGCCAAATAAAGGAGAAAGTACATGGATAGACGAGATGAAACTGGTAGTTTGCCCGGAATTTCCTTTGAGGAGGCGCTGAAAAAGTACCGGACGGGCATGCAGATTATCCTGGAAGGGGCGAAGGCCGAAACAGGCCAGACGCCCAAAGAGATTATCTGGACCAAGAATAAGGCCAGGCTCTACCATTATATACCGGCGACCGAGAAACAATATCCGGTTCCTATCCTGCTGGTCTACGCGCTTATCAACCGGCCATACGTACTCGATTTGATGCCGGGGAACAGCCTGGTGGAGTTTCTTGTGAGCAAAGGTTTCGATGTCTATATGCTTGACTGGGGTACCCCGGGCGACGAAGATAAGGATATCTCCTTTGATAACTACGTGCTGGACTACATTCCTCTGGCTATAAGAAAGATGCTGAGAAATTCGCATGCCGAGGAATTTACCTTGCTGGGATATTGCATGGGCGGGACCATGACCGCCATGTATGCAGCACTCTTCCCTGGTAAACCTCTCAGAAACCTGATCCTTCTCACTGCTCCGATCGATTTCACACCGGATGATATGGGCCTGTTCGGTCTGTGGACCAGCGAGAAGTACTTCAACCCCGACCTGCTGGCAGATGCCTATGGCAACGTACCCGGCGAATTAATCGATACCGGCAATCGTATGCTCAAGCCTGTCACCAACTACGTCGGCACCTATGTCAACATGTGGGAGCGCCTGTTGCAGGACAAGTCCATGGATACCTGGCTGGCCATGAGCAAGTGGGTGAACGACGGAGTGCCATTTCCGGGGGCCGCTTTTAAGCAGTGGATACGTGAGTTCTACCAGCAGAACAAGCTGGTCAAGGGCGAGATCAAGCTGCGCGGGCGCACAGTCAATCTCGCGAACATCACCTGTCCCGTCCTGAATATCGCCGGTAGCAAAGATCACATCTGCACTCTGCCGCAGGCGAAAGCAACCATGCGGCTCATCGGCAGCCAGGATAAAGAGTTTTACGTCATCGATGCCGGACATGTCGGTCTGTTGACCGGCTCGGGGGCCAGGAAAAATCTCTGGCCCAAAATTCAGAGCTGGCTGGAGCCTCGCTCACGCTAGCCTGGAAAGGAACTTCCAATGGCAGAGCAATTGACGGACAAGCAAAACCCATTCGAGTCCTGGCGCAAGCTGTTCGAGAACACCATCACAGGCGCACCGGCTGGTAGCGTGCCGACCAGAGATGATACTCAGGACCCCTGGCTCGCTCTGATCGATCGGCTCTGGCAGCTCAATCCGTTCCACAGCCTCGTGCCGATTGATCCCGCCGAGATTACGCGGGCATTCCAGCAGATCTGGCTCGACGCGCTGCGCAACCCCACACGGTCCTGGAGCGCCTATACCAATTTGATGCAGCAGTATACCCAGGTTATGGCAGAGGCCACACTCAAATACTGGGGATTTGACCCGCAGGGTAAGCCTTTAGTGGCACCCGAGAAGGGCGATAAGCGCTTCAGCGCACCAGACTGGGAGCAGAATCCCGTTTTCGACGCCCTTAAGCAAAGTTATTTGCTCGTTGCAACAGCGCTGCTCAAGGCTGCCGTAGATATCGAGGGTATGGACGAGAAACAGCAGCGCAAGCTGATTTTCTATCTACGCCAGTTCCTGGATGCGATCAGTCCAACCAACTACGCCTTCACCAACCCGCAGGTCATTCACGAGGCCATTCAAAGTGGTGGCCGCAGCCTCATCACTGGCACAGAACACCTTTTGCGCGACATACGCAATGGGCAGATCAAAATGACCGATACCGAGGCCTTTGCCCCGGGGCGCAATCTGGCGCTCACTCCTGGTCAGGTCGTGTATCGCAACAAGCTGATCGAACTGATCCAGTATGCCCCCGCTACTGAGACCGTCTTCGCGATTCCTCTTCTTTTTATTCCGCCCTGGATCAACAAGTTTTACATCCTGGACATGCAGCCGCAGAACAGCCTGATTAAATTCCTGGTCGATCATGGCTTCACCGTCTTTATCATTAGCTGGAAAAACCCCGACGCCAGCATGGAAGAGATCGGCTTCGAGGACTACCTCACGCTGGGGCCGCTGTCCGCGCTCGATGTCATCAAAGAAATCACCGGCTCGCCAAAAGTCAATGCCGTTGGGTACTGTATCGGTGGAACCTTGCTCGCCATGGCGCTGCCATACCTCGCGGCCCAGAAAGACAAGACGGTGAACTCCGCCACCTTTTTCGTCTCGCTGCTTGACTTCAGTGAAGTCGGTGATACCTCAGTGTTCATCGATGAGCCGCAGGTCACATATATCGAGGGGCAGATGATGGAGCGAGGCTACCTGGATAGCCGCTCGATGGCAACCATGTTCAATATGCTACGCGCTAACGACCTGATCTGGAGCAACGTCGTCAACAACTACCTGCTGGGGAAGGAGCCGCCAGCCTTCGACCTGCTCTACTGGAATAACGACGGGACGCGCATGACGCGCGCCGCACACTCCTTCTACCTGCGCAATACCTACCTGGAGAACAACCTCATCAAGCCGGGCAAAATCGTACTGAAGGGCGTTCCCATCGATCTTGGCCAGATTCGCCAGGACATCTATGCCGTCGGCACACAGCAGGATCATATTGTTCCCTGGAAATCGGCCTGGCGCATCTCCCGGCTCGTGCGTGGCCCCGTGCGCTTCGTGCTGGGCGGCAGCGGTCACATCGCGGGAGTCATTAACCCGCCGTCTAAAGGCAAAGGCTACTGGACCAATGACCGGCTCGCATCCAGCGCGGATGAATGGTTCGAGAATGCCGAGCATCACACCGGAAGCTGGTGGCCCGACTGGTTGGAGTGGCTACGCGCCCGTTCAGGAGAACAGGTAGCGCCGCCAACTATGGGCAGTCCATCACATCCGCCGATTGTCGCGGCACCTGGAACTTACGTACTCGAGAAATGAATGAGCAGCTACAGCGAGGGCGACCGCCAGGGTTGCCCTACCAAACGTTCTCGTAGGGCAACCCTGGCGGTCGCCCTGGTTTTAACACCCAATAGTTGGTGGAACCACAGGTCAGAGCAAACTAGTGTGTTGCACTTGTGATATCATATTACTACTCTCTTTTCATCATGTAGTGCAGTGCGTGTATTGTGTTTCGCATAGGTCATGCGCAACGTCGTTTTACCACTCACAGAAAGGAGTAGTTGATGGCAACATTAGAGGGCGCTGTCGTCGTTGTCACGGGTGCGGCAAGGGGTATTGGTCGCGCAATAGCGGAAGAGCTTGCGCAGGGTGGTGCCAGGATCGTCGTGAATTACGCACACAGCAGAGGCCCGGCGGAGGAGCTGGTGGCACAACTTCACCAGAAGGGATCATCGCAAACGATCGCGCTGCAAGCAGACGTGTCCGATCCGGCACAGGCAGCCGGTCTCATCGAGGAAACCGTCCGTCACTTTGGCTCAATCAATGTGCTGGTCAACAACGCAGGCATCAACATTGACCGGACAATGAAGAAGATGTCTGTCGAGGACTGGAACACCGTGATCCAGACCGATCTGAACGCCTATTTTTACACGGTCAAGGCTGTCCAGGGTTACTTCATGCAGCAGGGCAGCGGGACAATCATCAACATCAGCTCCTTTGTTGGCCAGATGGGCAACTTCGGTCAGGCAAACTACGCCGCCGCCAAAGCTGGCATCATTGGCTTCACCAAAGTGGCCGCCCTGGAACTGGCGCGCTATCACGTGACCGTGAACGCCATCTGCCCCGGCTTTATCGAGACGGATATGTTCGCGGGAGTGCCGGACAACGTGAAAGAAGCCATTCTCAAGCGCATCCCCCTCGGGCGCGTCGGCACCCCTCAAGAGGTCGCGCGCGCAGCACGCTACCTTATCGTGGATGGTGATTATATCACCGGTCAAACGCTCAACATCAATGGTGGTATCTACATGTAGCGCTATTTTGTAGTAAAGGAGAAAGGAAGAGGCCCACATGCAATCCCCACTGGGGTTTGAGGACACCAACGCTGTCCTGGTTGAAGATCGCATTTTCTATCCGTCCCCCGAGATGGTGAAAGACGCCAACATCACCGCTTACATGAAATCCAAAGGCTTTGATAACTACGAGGATTTCTACAAGTGGTCGCTGGAACACCGCTCCGAGTTCTGGGATGACATGGCGAAAGAACTCACCTGGTTTGAACCCTGGCAGCAGACCTTCACCTGGACGGAAAAACCATTCTTCCAGTGGTATGTCGGCGGCAAATTCAACGCCGTCTACAACTGCCTGGACAGGTACATGGACACCCCCACGCGCACCAAAGTTGCCTACTACTGGGAAGGCGATGGCGGCGAAACTCGCACCGTCACCTACGAAGACCTGTACAAGATGGTCAACCAACTGGCGAAGGGCCTGCAAAATCTGGGTGTGAAAAAAGGGGACCGGGTCGCCATTTATATGCCGCTCATACCAGAACTTGTCGCGGCTGTGCTGGCAGTGGCGCGCCTGGGCGCTGTGCATATGGTCGTATTCGGAGGATTTGCGGCCAGCGCCCTGCGGGACCGCATCATCGACTGCGACGCGAAAGTACTTATCACGGCTGATGGCGGTTTCCGAGGTGGGCGAGTAATTGGATTAAAGCAGATTGCAGACGAGGCCGTTGCCGAAACGCCCACAATTGAGAAGGTGGTCGTGGTCAAGCGGACTGGCGCTGAAGTGCCGATGAAGGCCGGACGCGATGTCTATTGGGACGAGCTGCTCGCCGATATTCCGCAGGATACCGTTGTTCCCTGCGAGCCGATGGACAGCGAGGACATGCTCTACATCCTCTACACCAGTGGCAGCACAGGCAAACCCAAAGGAGTCGTGCATGTGCAGGGCGGCTATTCTGTGGGCTGCTATGCGACAACCAGATTCGTATTCGATATAAAGCCGGAAGATGTATTCTGGTGTACCGCCGACATCGGCTGGGTAACAGGCCACAGCTACACCATCTACGGCCCGCTCATGAACGCGGCGACCAGCATTCTCTTCGAGGGCATTCCTACCTACCCTGGCCCCGACCGCTTCTGGGATCTGGTCGAGAAGTACAAGGTGACGATCTTCTATACTGCCCCAACCGCCATACGCAGCCTGATGCGCTTCGGCGACGAGTACCCCGGCAAGCACGACCTCACCAGCCTGCGCCTGCTCGGTTCGGTAGGGGAGCCGATCAACCCCGAAGCATGGGTATGGTATCGCAAGACAATCGGGCGCGATGAGCTGCCTATCATGGATACCTGGTGGCAGACCGAGACCGGCGCTATCATGATTAGCCCCACACCGATCCTGCCGTTGAAGCCGGGCAGCGCCAGCCGACCTCTGCCAACCATCGATGCCGACGTGTTTGATAGAAATGGGACTCCGGTGGATCGCAACAAAGGCGGCTTCCTGATTATCCGCCATCCCTGGCCCAGCCAGATGCGCACCATCTTTGGCGACCCAGCCCGCTACAAGACCTACTGGGAAACTATCCCTGGTGTCTACTTCGCCGGTGATGCCGCCCATATGGATGACGATGGCTACATCCGTATTCAGGGCCGCGTGGACGATGTCATCAAAGTGAGCGGCCATCGCCTCGGCTCGATGGAGATCGAGTCGAGCCTGGTCAGCCACCCCGCTGTTGCAGAAGCGGCGGCTATCGGCAAACCGGACCCGGTGAAAGGCGAACACGTCAAGGTCTTCGTCATCCTGAAGAACGGCGTCGAACCCTCAGATGAACTGGCAAAAGAACTCAAACAGCATGTTCGCTCACATCTCGGACCGGTCGCTGTGCCAGACGAACTGGAATTCGTCCCGAGTTTGCCCAAGACGCGCTCGGGGAAGATCATGCGGCGCGTCGTCCGAGCCAGGGAATTGGGCGAGCCAGTCGGTGATATCAGCACACTGGATGCTTAACTGTATACTAATCGTGTGCAGGCATGAAGCGATTGACTCCAGGCCTGCACACTCGCGCACTCACAACGAAGGGAACTAACAATGGCTGAATTACAAGAAGCGGTGATCGTCAGCGCAGCGCGTACCGCGATTGGCACCTACGGCGGTGGACTGGCAGAAGTGCCAGCGCCAAAACTGGGTGAAGTCGTTATCCGGGCCGCGTTGCAAAGGGCGGATCTCCAGCCAGACCAGGTGAACGAGGTAATCATGGGCAACGTGCTGCAGGCGGGACTTGGCATGAATCCGGCCCGCCAGGCCATGATCTTTGCCGGATTACCCGTTCACATCCCGGCGATGACTGTGAACAAGGTCTGCGGCAGCGGCCTGAAAAGCGTCATACTCGCGGCTCAGTCGGTACGCCTGGGCGATAACGAAGTGGTGCTTGCTGGCGGCATGGAGAGCATGAGCCGCGCTCCTTACCTGCTGGAGAAGGCACGCTTCGGCTACCGCATGGGCGACGGGCAGGTAATTGATGAGATGATTAAGGATGGCCTGTGGGATGTCTTCAATGACTGCCACATGGGCATCACCGCCGAAAATATCTGCTCGGATTACCACCTGACACGCGAAGAACTCGACCAGTTCGCGCTGGAGAGCCAGCAGCGCGCGGTACATGCCATCCAGACCGGGCGTTTTCGCGACGAGATCGTGCCGGTTGAGGTGCCAGGGAGGAAAGGCCCGACCATCTTCGATACCGACCAGCAGCCGCGCAGCGACACCTCGGCAGAGGCACTTGCCAAACTGCGCCCCGCCTTTAAGCAGGGCGGCATGGTCACGGCAGGCAACTCGTCCGGCCTCAACGATGGAGCGGCAGCCGTTGTGGTCATGAGCCGCAGGAAGGCAAACCAGCTTGGCCTGCAGCCACTTGCGACCATCCGCAGCTACGCCTCGGCAGGCGTTGATCCGCGCATCATGGGTATCGGCCCCGTACCCGCCACAAAGCTCGCGCTTGAAAAAGGCGGGCTAAAGATGGCCGATATCGACCTGGTTGAAGCTAATGAGGCCTTCGCCGCGCAGTCGGTGGCTGTGGGCAAGGAACTCGGTTTCGACAGGGACAAGCTCAATGTGAACGGCGGCGCGATTGCGCTGGGGCATCCCATCGGTGCGAGCGGCACCCGCGTCCTCGTGACCTTGCTCTATGAGATGCAGCGGCGTGATGCCCGCTATGGCCTGGCTACCCTTTGCATTGGCGGCGGCCAGGGTGTGGCGATGATCGTGGAACGCTAATTTCCTGCCATTACAAACCAGCTTCCAGATGTCATCCTTCGCTGCGCTCAGGATCTCTCACTTGCCATGTCGAGCCGGTGGTGGTCTCAGATCCTTCGCTGCGCTCAGGATGACAGGCGGGCGGGTCTTGTTCATGGCCTGCTATAACAAGCGTCAATAAACGACTGGCGCGGCGGTCTTTGACAACCAGGCAGTGACCCCGCGCCTTAATTTTTTATAGCAAGGGAACAGGCAGCACATTTGCAATCAAAAGAGGACTTCCATGCTAGATGAACAGGCCAAACTTTCCCACTCGCGAACCCGCCTCATATTTCATGAGGACGAGCTTGCCTACGATTTTGGCGCGCAGCACCCGATGCAGCCTCGCCGCCTGGTTGCTTTGATAGACCTGCTTGAGACCAGCGGCCTATGGAAACGGGACGACCGGCAGCAGTTGCCTTTGCGAATGGCGACGGTAGAGGAACTGCAACTGGTACATACGGCGGACTACATTGCTGCTGTGCAGCATCTCAGTACACTGCAAGCCGGAGAAAAACAGCATACTGCACGCGCCGGAGATCGAAGTGACCAGGAACTGATCCTGAACTATGGGTTCGGCGAGGGGGATACTCCGGCTCTGCCCAATATGCACAAAGTCTCAGCCCTGATCGCCGGAGGAACCCTGGTAGCTATGAGCGCGGTGATGGGGCTACCAGAGGGTGGCGCTTTCGCCTCAGAACAGGAGCGACCGCTCCATGTCTTTCATCCTGCTGGCGGGCTGCATCACGCCCTGGCAGGAAAAGCCTCCGGCTTCTGCGTCTATAACGATGCGGCGGTCGCGATCGCTCATGTGTTGCGAGCTACTGAGGCGAAAGTTCTCTACATCGACTTTGATGCCCATCACGGTGATGGCGTGCAACAAGCGTTCTACGATGAACCGCGTGTCATGACCATTTCGCTGCATGAGACGGGACAGTATCTCTTCCCAGGCACCGGTGATGTACTAGAGTTAGGCTCCGGCCTGGGACGCGGCTACTCGGTCAATCTCCCTCTGGAGCCATTCACGGAAGATGATTCCTACATCGAGGTCATGCATGCCCTGCTTCCTCCTCTGGTTATGTCGTTCGCGCCCGATATTATCATCAGCAATCATGGCTGCGATACCCATGCCTGGGACCCGTTAACCCACCTGTCGCTCACCATGCAAGGGATACAGGCACAGATGAAGCTTGCCCACCAGCTTGCGCACACCTACTGTCATGGCCGTTGGGTAGCAGTGGGAGGCGGCGGCTATGATCTCTACCGCGTTGTCCCCCGCGCCTGGGCGATGCTTTGGGCAGAGATGACGGAGCAACCCCTGCCAGCACAATTGCCGGAAGCATGGATCGAGCGCTGGCGGCCTGCCTGGCTTGCAGCTGAGCAGCAGGAGGAAACGGCGCAGCAGCTCCTGGGAAAAGCGCCGGGCGTGGCAGATTTTCCGACGACCTTAGAGGATAAGCCGCAGGATTTTCCGGCGCAGCCGCGCCGCCTGTCGATCACACACACAAACTACCGTACCACCGTCCTGCTGCGCCAGCTCCTGCTCCCTTCTGCAGTCCGAACAGCCTTCCCCCTCGCCCAGCGCCTCTCACCGATGGCAGGGATTTTTGACCTGCTGCACCTGCGCAGCGGTGAAACTCCTTCGCGCAGCAAAATCTTTGAGACTTCTGGAGGTCGGCTGCTGCTGCGCAATTTTTGCCCGCCATCTCTCGTGGAACGCCTGCATGCCGATAGCGGCCTGCACGCCTTCGCTCGCCTTCCAGAACGGGAACATCAACTGCTCTTGAGCATCGCGAAAAGCCCAGATTGCGCGCTCAGCCTGGCCCATACTCCGGGCGGAGCCATTGTTGGTCAGGTGACACTGGCTCCTGACGATGAATGGTGGGGGGGCTTTGAAAACGTCTACGAGGTGTCGATTGAGGTAAGCTCCAATTGGCGTGGTATGGGCATCGCTCGCGCTACACTGGAGTTTGCCCTCGAGTTGGATGCACTTGAAGACCTCATTCTCTTCGCGGCAGGCCTCTCATGGCACTGGGATCTGGAGGGTTTGCAGATGTCGCCTATGCATTACCGCGAACTGATCCGTCACCTGTTTGGAACGCAGGGCTTTGTGGAACGCGCTACGACAGAGCCGAACATCAGTATGGAGCCTGGCAATATTCTGCTCGTGCGCGTCGGAAAAAACGTTGATCGTTTCACGACTGATCGTTTTTTTAAGCGTCTGATGGCTCCTCGCATATTCTAAGATGGTGGTTCAGGCGAGGGCCGTTGAAATAGTCGCAGGAATCGCTCCCGCATTGAGTATGCGCGCAAGCGAAGTTCATGCTGATCCTCTCCCTGGATGCTCAGTTGGTGCCTCATAAAAAACTGGTACAGAGCGAGGCTGGCATCGGGTCCCTGGGGGTCGGCATATCTGCTGCCAGGACTACCGCCAGACCAGCCATGCCTCAGACCATCTATTCGCCAGTATTTCTGCACCTCTCGCCCTTTAGTATCAGCCCAGGTGTACACTCTATACGCCCGCCCACCTGGAACTCGTCCGGTTTCTACATGAGTCGGCGCATCGATTTGAGCCACATACGTTCCCTGCGACGCCAGCCGGTTCGTATGCATCCATTGCTGTACCAGCGCCTCGCCGTTCGCAACATTCACCACGCGGTCATGTGTGCCATGAAAAACGATGAGAGGAATAACCCGCGCAAGCGGCCCCATGGCAGCATAGGCCGCTTCCCCTCGCTTCAGTGGGTCTGGACTGCCCCCGCGCATGACCCTCAATCCCTCCATCATACTGGTAGCAGCCCGGTACTCTAACCCGGAATGCACACCAATTGCGGCGAACAATTCGGGATACGTCGCTCCGAGAATGACTGCCATTGCGCCTCCAGCCGATAACCCCCCAACATAGATTCGCCTGGGATCAATGCTCCACCCGTTCTTCCCCAACACGATCTCTCGAACAATACCGGCAATCATCGCAGGCTCGCCATGCTCACGCATTTGATTAAGTGAAGTAAACCAGTTCCAACACCGTGACCGATTATTGCCGCTCGTCTGCTGAGGGTAGGCAACAATGAACTGGTGCTGCTCGGCCAGTTCATTCATGCGCGTGATGGCGGCGAACTCTTCCGCCGTTTGATCGCATCCATGAAGCATGACAACAAGGGGAACTGGCTTTCCGGCTGCATAATGTGCGGGGGTATACACAAAATACGGGAGACTTCCAGCGGGACCGGAATGGATATACTTTTGCCACATAGAATAATAGGGGCCTCCTCCAGGCTGCACAAGGTCTTCTTTTAGTATAACGAATGGAAGGCGGGAAAGACCAGTGTGCTGAAAGCTAAAAGTTCATAGGCGTAGTTCTCATCCTCGGACTCTACCAGTTTGTCAAATTTCGTTAAGCGATCCTGACTGCTATATTGAGCCATATAATTACTTATTATTCACCAGACATTGATGGGATTAAAAATAAAATATTTCGCTCAATACGCAAATAGAAACCAGACAAAGCGAAACATAACATATTCTCAACCCCTTTATAACCTTGAAACGCTTGTTAGTTCATCAAACAAATGTTAAAATCGATACATATGCATGTATGCGTCGTAAAACAATGGCATGAAATGATAAGGATGTAAAAATGCAAGAGTCGATTAACATTTTGATTGTTGACTCTGATCGCGACCAGGTTGAGATGCTTATGAGCTGGTTAAAGACACTGGGGCATGAAGTTCACCGGGCATATACGGAAGAACAAGCCAGGGTGGAGTGGGAAAAACACGAACCTGACCTCATTATCATCGATCCTCTGCTAGATCAGGCAAATGGTCTGGGCCTTTGCCGGGAGATGCAACAAAAACACGATGCATTGGTATTAGTTCTGACGTATAGTACGAGCGTGCATGATGAAATAAAGTGCTTGCAGGCGGGAGCCGACGCATTTTTGCGCAAACCGTTCCTTCCCGCGCAACTGCTCGCCCATCTTTATGCGTTGAGTCGCAGATTGCGTTCTACCCTCCACCAACGGCCTTCGTCTATCATCTCAGTCGGCCCAATCAAAGTGGACGCGCTTCATAACGAAGCGGTGGTTTTCGACAGAGTTGTGCGTTTAACACGAACAGAAGCCAAATTGCTTCATTTTCTGGCCGCCAATGTCAACAACGTATGTACCTACGAACAGATCGTTTCCCATATCTGGGGATTGGGTTACGAAGGTGATACCAGTTTGATTAAAGCGCATATTCGCCATTTGCGGCAGAAAATCGAACTCGATCCTACGAGACCTTGCTACATTTTGACAGTGCCCGGCGTGGGTTATACCCTCAAGCGCACTCCCATCAAACTCTGGCGTTCCGATAACGACGTAAGCCTGAGAGCGCTTTGATGCAGCGGGGCATTCTCGTGTAGAAAACTATGTTTTGTGAGAGGGAATATTCCCCCTTTCCCTTTCTCATCCATTAGCAGCGCGAACCGGTTTGTAAGCAGCTTACTTATGATTTGAACTGATGAGTTCTTTTCGGAAAAACAAAAGACCCGATCAGGGCTGTCAGTAGACAAATACCTCCTGTTCCGAGAGCGATGTACGCTCTTTCATGATAGTTCATGCTGACCAGGAGATACAGGCCAATACACACCGCTAGCATGCCAATAGCCGCGATAACGAAATACGAAGTGAAATATCTGCCGTATCGGATAATCGTGGCCGCGACAAGCATTCCAATGAGGCCCACCACCAACAATTCAAGAAGTGGTATGGCATGTCCGTAATCCACATCTTGCAGCTCGAGGTTAATGAGCAGGATGATACCGATGCCCAAAATCACAACGCCGGCAATAATCAAACCATAGAAGAGGAGAATCTGCCTTTTCGATGCCGAGACTATTGCGCCGGGTAATGCAGCAAAAAGACACAGCGTACCGGCTGCAAAGAGGGCATCGGTTTGCCTGTTCGATCCATCTACATACACACGATAAAGTGCCGCCGCGAGAATCGCAACTCCAAGTAACGCGACAGCAGAGCAGATGATACGTGTTTTCACTTTCGGTCGTTTCCTTTTTTCTAACATCCTCCACGTCCTGACAGCATAACAATGGGCGTTAAAAAGATGAGCTTGAGGTCCAACCAGATCGATTGTCGTTGAAGATAATCGATATCCATGTCAACCATTTCCTGAAATTGAACCTGGCTGCGACCATATACCTGCCAGGTGCCCGTTAAACCTGGCTTGCTCGCCAGGCGCAGCCATTCACGAGAGCCATACTCTTCAACTTCATAGGGTAAGGGCGGACGCGGACCAACCAGCGTCATTTCACCACGCAGCACATTGAAAAATTGCGGTAATTCATCAATGCTTGTCTTCCGAATGAATCTACCGACTCGGGTTACACGAGGATCATGCTTCAATTTGTAGCTGCCGCCATCAAGCGTTTCACCGTTCATGTATCGCTGAATGGCCTCACGATGAATAGTATCATCACTTTGTACATACATCGAACGCAATTTAATCATGGTAAATTCTTTTCCATTCAGCCCCACCCGCTTCTGCCGAAAAAAAACAGGCCCTTCAGAATCCAGGCGAATACAGACTGCAACCACCGCAATCACAAGACAGAGTGGAATAAAAATCAACAGAGTAAACACCACATCAATAATACGTTTTGCTCGCATATAGCCAGAATGTACAGTTATAGCTGGTAAAGGAGCAGTTTCAACCGCCATATATCCCTCCATGAACAGAGATGGTTGCTTTCATAGATGTCCCACTTTGCTAGCGTACCAGGGGTCGGTAGAGAAATGGTGAAGATTTACAGCAAAATACAGAGAAAGACTCCCTCAAAAGCGCGCAACCGGTGATGAAAACAAGCTCTCGTTCTTATCGCTGTTGCTGGGGGAAAGACTTTCTTCACATAGCTCCAGATTGTTACCTGTTTTACACCGGTCTTTTCATCCACATCAAACATCAGCATGTTACGATTTAAGGCCAGGGAGTACTTTCTACTTGCTTTCCAGGTAATCCTCAAGAAGTGTGTTCAAGGATTTTATGAGTGGGGGAGACTGTATGCAAATACCGCTTGTCGATTTACAAGCTCAATATCAGACAATCAAATATGATATTCTGGCCGCCATTGAACAGGTACTGGACAATATGCAATTGTTTTTGGGACCGCAGGTTCTGGCCTTTGAGCGCGAATTTGCCTCGTATTGCGAGTGCAGTCATGGAGTAGGAGTATCATCAGGAACCGAGGCTCTTGTGCTGGCCTTACGAGCAAGCGGAATCGGAAATGGCGACGAGGTAATCACCGTTGCCAACACATTTATCGCAACAGTGGAGGCGATTGCGCTTGTAGGAGCCAGGCCGGTATTTGTTGATGTTGATCCTCTCACCTATACGATGGATTGCCAACAACTTGATGCGGTCTTGACTTCTCGCACGCGGGCTGTTCTCCCTGTGCATCTCTACGGGCACCCGGTAGATATGCAACCGGTGCTGGATTTCGCCCGCAAGCATGACCTGTTTGTGATCGAGGACGCTTCACAGGCTCATGGCGCAACCTATTCTGGGCGAAAAGTTGGCGGCCTGGGCGATATCGGCTGCTTTAGCCTCTACTATAGTAAAAATCTGGGAGCCTATGGCGAAGCGGGTATCTGTGTCACCAACAACAGTAAACTCGCCGAGCGAATGCGCCTTTTTCGCGATCATGGTTCCCGGGTTCGCTATCAGCACGAGGTATTAGGCACCAATGCCCGACTTGATGAACTGCAAGCTGCTGTATTGCGCGTGAAGCTTCCTTACCTGGAAAAATGGAATGCGGCCCGCCAGGAACACGCCCGGTTTTATGAGGAACACTTACAGGGCATCGTAAATGTGACGCCACACGTCCAATCCTGGGCAACACATACCTATTGTTATTATGTCGTCCAGGTTGAGGAACGCGACCGCGTGCGAGAGCAACTGGCCAATGATGGTATAGCAACCGGCATTCATTATCCGGTGCCTGTACACTTGCAGCCTGCCTGTGTTCAATATGGCTATGAGCGCGGGATGCTACCGGTTACGGAAGCGCTGGCCGACCGCATTCTTTCTTTGCCCATGTATGCAGAACTCACGGCAGAACAACTTCACGCCATTGTTACTACCCTTAAAAAAAGTATTGTGATGCACGTATGAAGTTACCTTTGAATGATGAAGCACCTATGTTTGGGAGAATCTATCGAGCATGAAAGAACTGCGCTTTGGCATTATTGGTTGGGGATACTGGGGTCCCAAAATTGGACGTAACCTCGAAGGATTGCCCCATGCCTCTGTCTCAATGATCGCGGACCTGGATGTACTTCGTCTGGCTTCAGTCCCGATAAATCAGAACCAATCCTACTTACGAAAAACCACGCAGGTGGAAGAGGTCTTTCAATCGGATGTCGATGGAGTGGTGATCGCTACTCCTGTACGCACGCATTATCGGCTGGCGAAGGAAGCCTTGCTGCATGGCAAACATGTTCTCGTGGAGAAGCCGCTCGCAGCCAGCATCGCGGAGGCGGAAGAACTGGTTGCCCTGGCGGCAGAGCAACAACGAATTCTCATGGTTGGACATACTTTTGAGTACAGTCCAGCGGTGAATGAACTGAGAAAGCTGATACAGAGTGGGGACCTGGGCAAAATTCACCATATCGAGTGCGAGCGCGTCAATCTTGGCCTGTTCCGCAACGATATCAACGTGATTTGGGATCTCGCCGCGCACGATATCTCGATCCTGCTCTATCTGCTTGGCAAAAAGCCACAGCAAGTTTCTGTGCAAGCGCATGCGCATATTCAATCCGGCATTCACGATGTTGCCCACATCGACCTGAACTTTGCGAACGGCATGGCGGCCCATATCCATGTAAGCTGGCTTCATCCCTGCAAGATCCGCCGCCTGACAGTCATTGGCAACCGGCGTATGGCTGTCTATGATGATACGAACCCCGCCGAAATGATCAAAATCTACAACAAGGGCGCGGACGTGCATGCAGACCCGGTCGTCTCGTATCGCAATGGAGAAATTACTATTCCATACATCGACTGGGTCGAGCCGCTACGACTGGAGTGCGAAGACTTTGCGCGCGCGATACGCACCGGAGAACAACCACGCGCTCACGGAGGCATCGGCTTAGAAGTTGTGCGTGTCCTGTCACAGATTCAGGAGGCTTTACAGGAGCAACAGAAAGTCCTGAGTAGCGCGATAATATAGCATCATGCATTCCAGGAGCAGCATATTCCTGGATCGGAGTGGCAATTTTTGTAGCCAGGGAAGGTATCCTGGCTGTGGCACCCGATAGTTGGTGGAACCACATAATTCCCAGCTATTGCATTCCCTTTCTGTATAAAGTTATACTATACAGGCGCAAGCAAGAACTTCCCGGAGTTTGAAAAAAGAGATGGCGAAAAGTCGTATGGTAGTATCCTCAAAACGTCTGGAGCAGCTTTTTTTGGTGAATGGCCTGCTCTGGCTGTGCTTCCTCTTTCTGCTGAGCAGTTGCACTCCACCACAAAATACGAAAGGAGGCGTTACCGCTACTCCACCACCCATTCCTACCTTACAAAATAACGAGCCGTTTATTGATACCTGGAATGGCATCCATCTTTTCCAGAGTTTTGATTACAATATTGATAATCCAGCGCCGATCGCCCGTTATTATGATTTTGTGTGGGGGGCTTCCCCAGAGAATGTGCAAATCTTCCGTTCCGCGAATCCCCATCTTTTCCTCAGTTACTACTTTTCTTTCTTTCGGGATAGCGGTATCTTCGGCCAGCAGAGTGCAACGCATAGCCTGGATTACTGGAAACGGGTACACCCAGATTGGATTCTCTACCAGTGCGACCGGAAAACACCCGCTTATGAAGATGGGCTGAGCAACGTTCCCTTTAACTTCACGAATCCCGCCGTTATTTCCTGGGAGGTGCAGACCTACGCTCAACCCGCCAGCGACCACGGCTATGACGCCATTGCTGCCGATAACGTCAACATGGAAAATTTGATCGGCGCTTGCGGCTATTATGAAAATGGTCAATGGGTACAGCGCTACAGCGGCAATGTAAACGATCTCCAGTGGCGTACAGATGTCGCATTCTGGATCACCTCCATGCAACAGGCCCTGCACCACCTGCGCCATCCTCTGGCACTCATTCCTAATCTCGGTCTGGGAGTCGTGATCCCGGATGATCCTCAGGTTCAGAAAGTGCTAAGCCATATAGACGGTGTGCTGGATGAAAGTGGCTTCACTGACTATGGACAAGGTTATGTGACGGGTGACAAATGGCTACAAACCGTACAATTTATCGAAAGTGTGCAGCAATCGGGCAGAGCCTATTTCATTGAAAATGAATTCCCGACGGTTGGGAGAAGCGAGATTCAATGGGCGCTTGCTTCCTATTTGATGTGCAAAGAACACCTGGCATCCGTGGCAATTACGCCCATTCAGGGATATGGAACGGATTTGCGATACAGCGAGTATAACGCGCAAATTGGCAGCCCAGCCGATTCTATGCAGGAGGCGCAGCACGTCTATTGGCGCACCTACACTCACGGGCTGAGCATCGTCAATCCCAGCGCAACAACAGCTTATACGGTGGCACTTCCGTCAGGAGAGCATTTCGTCGATCTTTACGGTAATGCCGTAACTCAACAGGTCACATTGCCTGCTCACTCAGGAATGGTGCTGCTTACCACTTCGGCGTAAGGCTGCTCAGGAGCAATCACTGCCTCTTCTGTCCTCTTCAGCATGGACGAGGAGAACAGGTTCTCATAGGCAGACAAGAGAAGTTGCTGGCTGCATTCCCAGTTGAGAACTTCTTCCACACGCCTGCGCCCGACTTCGCCCATCTTCCTGCGCAGGTCTGTATCCTCGAGCAGGACTTCGATCTTACTGGCAAAATCAATCGGCTCATTTGGCTGTGCATATAACGCAGCATCTTGCGCAGAAAAGCGCGTTTCGGCAAGGTCGAAGGCGACGATAGGCAATCCGAGAGCCATGTACTCCATCGCCTTGATCATCGTACAGTACTCATTCAGACCGTTCTGTGGGTCTGGTTGCAGGCCGATATCTGCCCGCGCAAGATAGCGTAGTGCCTGCGTTTTTTCCAGCCAGCCGGTAAAATGAATGTAATCCTCCAGATGAAGTTCACGCACCTGCTGACGTAATGTTTGAAGCGCGGGTCCTTCTCCTACCAGAACCGCCGCTACATCCTGGCGTCCGCGTTGATGAACAAGATGGTCAACCGCATACAGAATGTACTCAACGCCATCCTGCTTTCCCATGACACCAATATATGCAAGCAAAGAACGGCGCTGCTGAGGAAGTGAAAGCGCCGTCGGTTCGATTGCGCGAAAACGCTTCAAATCCGGCCCGTTACGAACAACCACCACTTTCTCAGGCACGCAACGGCCTCGTTTTATAGCAAGCTGGCGAAATGTTTCATTGGCGGTGATAACCAGGTGCGCATACCTGTACGAACAGCGTTCCAGCAAGCGTAAAAGACGATAAAGAAAGCCTACGCGGCGACCAAAAAGCACGCTAAACATCTCCGGGGCGAGATCATGCTGATCGAAGACGAACTTTTTTCCCAGGCCGCGATAAAAGAGCGCGATGAGAAAGAACAGGTCGGGCGGATTGGCAGCATGAATGACATCGAAGCCATGCCGGAAGAGGACTTTGAAGCTCAGCAAGAACGTCATGAACAGCGCGAAGCTGTATTCCACGATGTGGGCAAGAAATTTGAGAGAGATTTCAGGCAGCCAGTAGCGATAGACATGGATAGAATCGATACAGATGTACGATTCGCGGCAGGATGTACTTCCTTTGGGACAGATGACGCTGACCTGATAGCCAGCATCGCGCAGCGAGGTCGCTTCCATCCACACGCGAGGGTCGGAGGGTACAGGCAGATTTTCTACCAGCATAAGCACTTTACGAGTGTTGCGCATTGCTGACCTCCATACGCGATACATGCTTGCTCAACTTACCTTTCCTGGCAAGGGCCTGTTCGTATAGTTCTAGAATGCGCGCCAGGATGACGGAACTCTTCAGGTGCGCAATATCATCGCGGCCCGTGGTTGGGCCGGTATAGAGCAGCGCCTTCTCCAGTCCTGCCGCGAGCGCATCGGCATCATGAGGACAGACAGAGCATCCCTCTGTATGGCCGATTACCTGCATCACATCGCCTACATTGGTAGCAACCACAGGAATGTTACAGGCCATCGCCTCTTTCACGACATTTGGCGTTCCCTCCGCGAGCGAGGGGAGAATCAGGGCGTTGCTGGCATTCATATATTCGACGAGCTTCGTTTGCGGCAGGCCGCTGGCAACCACCAGTTCGGCGGGAATACCACGCTCAGTGAGGTGCTGCATTGCCGCCTGGGCCAGGGCAAAGTTCTTCACGGGAATTTGTGGATTATTGGCAAAAAGCACATAATACCTATCCGGGTCCCAGCCCAGGGCAGCCCGGGCCTCCCCGCGCGGAATCGGATGAAACAGGTCGAAATCGATGCCATCGGGGATAACAACCACATCATCCGACCCTGCTGCTTTCTTCATCTGCTCGGATTTGACCGTTGCCGCATCCGAAACACGACAGAGCCAGCGACTGATGCGAACGACCAGCAGGGATTTTTTGCTGTAATCCCCTTTAAAGGTAAAGGTGCCGAGCAGATCATCGCCTAGAAAAGCAGAAACAACGGCGGCTCTCCATTGCAAACGCGCCGCCAAACACCACAAACCATAATGGCCATGAACAATATCATAGCGACCGCTCAGCGTCTTGAAGAAAACCTGCAAGGTCGCAAAGATGTAGCGCAATGGAGCAGGCGCAGGCCCAGGGTGGATGATATCTACTTCATGACCGGCGGCGCGCAAAGAGTCTACAATCGGTTTGATGAACGTGCCTGAATGCGGTTTTCGTTCAGTTGGATAGATACCTGTTACCATTAATATGCGATATTTTCGCTCTGCGCTCTTTCGTTCAGTTTGCATATACATCACTTTCCTTACAGCAGTAGGCTGGCGGCCTTTTCGGTCTCCTCGCTCAACAGTTCTTCGACAGAGAGCTGCGGGGATTCCAGGCGAGACTGGTCGATAAAGACGCGAAACCAGAGTTCCAGACTCGCGAGGCTAAAGAGCTGTGCCTGGTAATTGGTTTTCCCTTCCAGGTGATCGCGTAGCAAGCGGGCTACAAAAGCATTGTTCAAATAGCCGCGCTCGCGGGCGCGTTCCGAAAGCAGGAGCCGCGTGATGAGGTTGCGCTGTCCCTCACGAAACCAGGTTCCAGTCGGAACATTGAAGCCCATTTTCTTGCGCGTCAGAATTGGCCGGGGTAAAAAGTCTTCGTAGGCGCGCTTTAGCAGGTACTTCGCGCGAAATGGCTTGATCTTGAGATCCGAGGGAATGCTGGCCGCGTACTCGATCAGTCGATAATCAAGAAGTGGAATGCGCCCCTCCAGCGAGGCCGCCATCGTCATCTTATCTCCTTTCATCAGCAAGTTATCAGGCAGCCAGATTTTTGTATCCAGGTAGAGCATCGATGAGAGATTATCGCGCTGCGGATTGTGATCTAACCAGCGCTGGAAAGCCCTGCTGGAATCCAGGTCGATGCTTGCGAGCAGGCGTTCCGAGAGCAATTGTTCCTTCAACTGGCCATTAAAGACGCCAAACCAGTTCATCCAGCGCTGCGGAGCGGGCATTGATAGCGACCGCGCCGTGAATTTCACCTTGCGCATGCTGTAAGGAAGACGGTCAAGCAAAGGAGTAATCACGCGGTCGCGCAGCGAAGCAGGTAGGAGTCGATAGTAGTTCGCCATCCAATCGACGAGGTATTTGGGATATCCGGCAAAGAGTTCATCGCCACCCTCGCCGGAGAGGACTACTTTGACATGCTGCCGGGCCAGCTTGGATACCAGATACACCCCAAGATCAGAAGGTTCGCTTACCGGTTCATCGCGATGCCAGGTTAGAAGCGGCCAGTATTCCGAGAGGTCGGAACACTTGACGACGATTTCGTGATGATCGGTTCCAAAGTGTTCCGCGACGAGCCGAGCGTAGGGCAGCTCACTGAAGCCCGGCACATCGAAGCCAACGGCAAACGTCTTCACGGGCTGGCTCATCAACTTGCTCATCGTCCCGGTGATGATGCTGGAGTCCACGCCGCCGCTGAGGAACGCGCCAACAGGCACATCGGCAATCAGGCGCTCCTGGACTGCGCGATCAATGTGCTGGCGAATGCCGACGATGTATTCCTCAACGGGTCGGCGCTCGACTTCTTTAAATTGAAAGTCCCAGTAGCATTGTTCGCGCACCCGTCCATCTTCAAACAACAGCCAGTGCCCAGGTAACACCTTATTGATATCAGCAAAGAGTGTCGCCGGACCCGGCACGTAACGCACGCTGAGGAAATCGGCCAGCGCCTGAGCGTCTGCTTCCCTGCGCACGCGAGGATGGGCCAGCAGCGCCTTGATCTCCGAGGCGAAAATGAGGTTGCCATCGGCGCGCGTGTAGTAGAGGGGCTTCTTTCCGGCGCGGTCTCGCGCAAGCAGGAGTCGCTGGCGCGGTTCGTCCCAGAGAGCCAGCGCGAACATGCCATGCAGGCGGGCAATCGCATCCACGCCATACTCTTCATAAGCATGGATGATCGTTTCGGTGTCGCTATTGGTGCGGAACTGGTGCCCTTGCTTCAGAAGCTCCTCGCGTAAGAGCTGGTAGTTCCAGATCTCGCCGTTGAAGACCAGCCAGATATCGCCGGTCTCGTTGGTCATCGGCTGATGGCCGCCGCTCAGATCAATGATGCTCAGCCGCGCAAAGCCGAGTCCGAGGGGGCCAGAGAGGTACATGCCACTATCATCTGGACCACGATGCGCGATAAACTGCCTCATGCGATCAATCAATTCAGGTGAGGCCGGTTCACCGGTTCCAGTATTAAAAATGCCGCAAATGCCGCACATGGTGTTCCCCCTTTTCGTTACTGCCTGCTGCCAGTTTGTTCAAAGTCGAACGCCGCAACAGGTTCGGTTGATATGCGTCGCGCCTGCTGTCCGCCATCTGCCAGCCGACGGTAAATTTCGATATACCTGTCCGTAATATGTTCGAGGCTGTAGCTTTTCACTATCGTCTCGCGGGCCGCCTGCCCATATTGCCGCACAGCATCGGGATGGTTCAACAGGGTCAGCAGCGCCTCCGCCATGCCCTGGTAGTCTTCAGGCTCGACCAGCAGCCCATTCATTCCCGGCTGTATGACATCTTCACTGCCACTTACTCGTGTGGCAACGCAGGCAAGGCCGCATGCCATCGCTTCAAGGAGCGCGTTGGGCATACCCTCCCATCGTGAAGGAAGAACACCTATCGAGCCGCACCGGAGTTGAGCAGGTACATCGCTCTGCAAACCGGCGAACTCCACGCTCTCCTCGATGCCTAATTCTCTCGCCATCCTTTCAAGCTGGCTCTGAATAGGCCCGCTGCCGACGATGACCAGGCGGGCTTGAGGTACCTGTTTATGCACCAGGTGCCATGCCTGCAAAAGGACATCGATCCCTTTTTCATAGCGGAGCTTGGAAACGCAGATCACGGTTTGGTCCTGCCTTTCATCTCCGACAGGCCCGGGATAAAAGCGCTCCAGGTCAACGCCGTTGGGAATACACTGGATATCGGACAGGTGGAGATGGTAGTCATCGAACCGCCGCTTCATGCGCGAACTGAGTACCGCGATGACAGCCGAAATGCGGTTGAGTTGAGAACAGAGGTAGTTCAGCACCAATCTTCCACTGCGCGCCAGGCCATCCAGGTCTCCATCGATCCAGGTGTTGCCATCCACCTGCAGCCATGCCTGATTAGCATCGAGCGGCCCTGCCACAAGCCGGGCCGGTTCAGACGATTTAGTGGCTCTGCCTGCTCCGGCGCTGATAACCACCACGATCATTGGTTTGCGTGCTAATCGGCAGACCAGCGCAAGCGGTAAAACAAGCAGGCTTAACTGGCAGACCTGGAGAACATCGAAGTCTTTGCGCCGCCGCCACAGCGTCCAGGCCATCACCAGCATCGCCAGCACATAGGCGAGCCGCTGGAAAGCACGCGGGAAGCGATCTCTATTGCCAAGCAAGCGCCCCGCAATGCGTGTTACAGGCACACCGCCAAACGTTTCTCGGGGCAACCACGCACTTTTATGACGAAATGTGATAATCTCCGGCTCATATCCCCTGGCCAGCAGTTGCTGCGTCTGCGCCAGCGTCTGTGTTTCGGCCCCACCAACCAGCGGAAAGAACGTGGTGATGACGATGCATATGCGACGACCGTTCATCGCTCACCTCTCGTTTCCACCAGCACAGGGAGAGGTCTTTGCTCGTCCTTGAGCAAGCGGCGATATAACTCTTCACAACGGCGGATAATAGCATCAAGCTGGTAATCGCGCACCATAGTTGCTCGTGCTTCCTCAGACATCTGCTCAGCAAGGTCTATATCCTCGATGATGCGGCGCAGAGCCTGTGCCAGTGCCTCCGGCTGTTCAGGCTCAACCAGCAGGCCGTTGACGCCATCCACAATGATATCCTCGCTGCCGCTTACTCGCGTGGCAACACAGGGCAGACCGCACGACATGGCCTCTAAAAGCGCATTGGGCATCCCTTCCCAGCGCGAGGGCAGCACAAAACCCCAGGCCTGCTGTAAAAGTTCGACAACATCCTTTCGCAGCCCAAGAAACTGCACGCTGTCCTGGATATGCAGTTCCTGGGCAATGCGCTCCAGTTGAGGGCGCAAGGGGCCTTCACCAATCAGAAGCAGTCGGGGTTTTACGTGTTCTCGCCACGCGGCAGGTTCGCGCATCATTCTCCCCCAGGCGTGCAGTAAAATATCGACGCCTTTGGGATACTGCAAGCGAGCGACACAGGCGATATCGCGCTCGGGTCGAGCCGGATCAGGGCGCTGTCCAGGTTGAAATTTGTCGCTATCGACCCCGTTTGGGATGAGTACCACCTGCTCCTCACGAAAGCCATGCGAGGTGAGATACGGGAGGCTGCGATTACTGAGTACTTGATAGTAAGCGTTGGATTTTCTAAGAAAACGGACAATTGCCCGCCCACCCAGGGCGGAGCGATGAAGGTAGGCGATATCACCCACTACCACATCCTTGAAATTGACCCGCAGCCAATCCGCGTCTGGCAACGTATCGGCCATTAGCACAGCATCGGCTTTTTGTTGCTTTTTTCCCGGGCCGGTGCTGGGAATATTGACAATAACGGGCTTATGAGTAAGTTTGCCAATCAATGCAGCTACAGCGGCAAGTGGCGACAACTGGAGCGAGTGCAGAATGTCATAGCGGTGACGCAAGCGCCAGAGCGTGAAGAAAAACAGGAAATCGATGGGGAGATGGCCCAGCCGACCAATACGCAGTCGTCCTTCCCGATTATAGATTCCGCCGACGCGGATGATAGGCAGGCCGTCAAGCACTTCCTCCCGCTTCCAGTGTTTTTCATGTCGCAGCGTCACAACCAGCACATCATGGCCGAGTTGTTGCAGTTGACGAGCCTGTTTTTCTGCCTGTACTTCTGAACCGCCGACTAAAGGCGCGAACATAAATGCAATCAAACATATACGCATGCGCTCTTTCACAACTCATCCCCCTTTTTGAGTTAGTAAACACTCGAGCGCGAATAAACGCCGAGGCATTAAGAATTTTTTATACAATTGATGTTGATTCTTGCTCTGGAACCTGCAATCTCTTCTGGCCCGGCAGAGCTTCTTGCTCCTCGTCTTCGACCATCGGTGTCCAACAGAGGGCGAAGGGCAGGGCCATAACGATCCAGAAGTAGATGGCAACTCCCTGATTCCAGATATCATTGGTTTCTAGCGACTGCATTAACATATTGATAAAGGCAGCCATACAGGCCGCGAGTAAAAGGCGATAGTCGAGCGAAGCCCCGCGCATTTTACGCAGGAGACTGATGACCAGCGCGATGAATGAGAGCAAAAGCAGAGTGACGCCGATAATGCCATGGTCGTACAGGTTCTCCAGGAAAATATTGTGCGCCGCCGTACCAATCACGCCGATGCCATTGCCAACGCGCAGATTTGTCAGCAGAGCATCTGAGGCCTTCAGGCCATTGCCAAGTATTTTTGTCGGGTCGAAGTGGTCGATAATGGCCTGCCACAAGTAAGTTCGCCCGTTGAGCGTTCCAATATCCTGATTAAAGAAGCGGCTCAAAAGAGGAACATTGAGCGCTGCCATGAGCAGGAATGACATGCCACCTATCGCCGTGATGGTTCCCAGCAGGATGGCTTTGATTCGCCGTCCGGGGAGCAGCATAATCATGACGATGATACTCAACGAGATACTGATATATGCCCCTCGCGTGAAAGTGAGAGCGAGCGCCGCCAGCAATACGAGCGTAGTAAGGGCGTATATCAGACGCCAGAGACCTGATCTGGCTGCTGTTGTCCGGTAAATTCCCAACGGAATAATAATTGTAAGGAAAAGTGCCAGCGTGGTTGGCCCATTGCCGAAAATCGAGCTGATACGGAAGAGTGAGGGTATCGCGGCATCGGCAATGCCATGTTGCCTGGTAAGGTACCCTTCGATACCATAGAGAGCGATGAAAAGAGCCACAAGCAGCATGGCATCGATGGCCCGTAGCAGTCGCTGCCTTGTAGTGAGAACAAAGATTGCCAGGACAGCAATCCCCACAAAATCCATAAAGCTTGTCCAGATAGTAAGAAAAGAGCCGAGGTCAAGCGGAGAGATACCGATACTGGCAAATACCCACCAGAGATAGATAAAGAAAAAGGCAATTCCTGGCATTCGTTTAAACGCCTGCTTCAAAGGCAGATAGAAAAGCAGGAGCAGGGTGGGAATGGTCAGCCCCGAGAGAAAATTGTTGCCATTGAAAAATGGTAGCGTGGAACCGATAAAAGCATTTATCAAAATCCAGGCCATAAAGAGGACATAGGGATAGCGCAGGAAGGCCAGTACGATGATCGACCCGAAAGCCGCGCGCACCGCGTACAGGGCATTGATAATTGTCCCGGCGATGCCCATTGCAAAGACCAGCAGGATGAGAATGAAACGCTGAAGGCGCGGCTGAACGCGATACTTTGTAGCTCGCCCATATTTTTCTTCCAGACGATTATATTGTCGCTCTATTCCCAGGCGGCGGGCGAAGTTCAGTATCTCGCGTGGGGGAGTCAGAAGATGGAGCGCCCCTACTTCTCGCCGCAGCATGACCAGCAGCATCACGAGCGTACACATGTATACAAACGAGGTTGCCAGTGCAATGCCGAAACTTTGCCACACACGAGCCAGAATGTAGTCAAACAGGGCGTTGGCGAACACGCTGAAAATCGTCACATACATGAGCAGGCGTGTTTTGCCCAGGGCACTGAAGGCTTTTGATATAGTAAATCCTAGCGCCATTGGGGCCAGCCCAATGATAAAACCGGTCAGAGTAATAGCTGTACGTGTTGTGTCCTCGCTGGTAAAAGCACCGCGTTGAAAAAGAATACGCACCAGGGGATGAGCCAGAACGATCATCACCGCCGTCAGCGCGATTGTGGTCAGGCCAATTCCCCACAAATACAGCCGCAGCGTATCTTTAAAAGCCGTCATGTCCTTCAAGCCCGCCTGCCTCGACAGATAAGGCAACATGGCGCGCCCAACGGATGCGATGATGACGCCGGTAAAAACACTGAGGAGTTTGTTTGAATAGTTGAGCGTCGAAATACTGCCGGATGAGAGGTACGAAGCAAAAATCTGATCAACCAGTGGGCTTGCCTGACTGATGAGCGCGGCAAGCAAGGCGGGCCAGGCAATAACCAGGATTGTATGCAACTCGGTATTACGCAAATCCATCACAGGACGATAGACCAGTTTAGCCTTACGAGCGCGATATATAATCACAGCCAACTGCACCAGTTGGCCCAGCAAGGTTCCAATACACAGCATCACCACACCATTCGTTTTTGCTGAAAGCAGCACCACGCTGGCTGTGGTCAACGGCACCAGGATACCTGCATAGGCAGGCCAACCAAATTGTCCCTCGCTGTTGAGCAGGCACTCTAAAAAGCTGTTGATGGTCATGAAAAACAGGACAGGAAAGATATATGGTGTCAGGTCAACTGCCTGCTGGCTGCGTAGAGGATCCAGGCCCGTTGCCGAAAAAATCACCACCTGGTTGCGCAAGAGCAGCAGCACAACTGTAAGTACAATCAGTCCTATGATCAGAATATTCAGCAGCGTGCTATAGAGGATCGAGGCCCGCTCTCTTCCACCTGATGATCGTACCCGCGCATAGACGGGAATGACCGATGACTCAAGGGCAGTGGCAAGCAGTTGCGCCAGCAGCGTAGGGATCGTGGAAGCAACGAAATAGGAATCCATCATCGCGCTTTGCCCAAAGCGATACGTTACCACAATCTGGTTGAGCATTCCCGCAACACGGATGAGTAGATTCGCTGAAGCAAGGCTCAAGAGGGCGCGAAATATATATTTATTAGCAGATTTCAGGCGAACAGCAGCAATGCGGGTGGTCGTATCCATTATTTGCATAGCCCGCATTTTGGCTGTATCAAAATTCAGAGACATACGTCTCCCCCTCTACCCCAAAGAAAAGAATCCAGGCGGACAGTTCAGGTCGTCGCTCTCCATTTCTTGCCGCGTATTTAATATTGTGAGATCAGCCAGCTTCCCTGAAGAACAGGTACCGATGCTCACCACCTTACCAGAATTATTGATGTTCATTATTATTCTGATGCTCATTGCTGTTGAGACGGCGAACAACGACAGTAACTTCCTGGTGATCGTGTTCATCGTCGGCCACCTTTGGAAAAGGTGTATCCGGCAGATCAGACCCGATCACCGCGCTTTCCTCAGGCGCTCGCGGCTGGCGAACCTCTACCTCTTGTTGATACATTTCGGGTGTCCTGAAATCTAACCAGGGACTCTTATTGATAATCACCGCCAGAGGGGTAAGCGGCATGCGTTTCAACATCTGTCCGGCCCTTGCCAAAGCTCTGCGCGGAGTGCTGGAGGCATCGGCAACAAAAATGAGCGCCTGCATATAAGGTACAAATGCCAGGGCATCGGCAAAGGGAAGGAGAGGAGGAGTATCGAAGATAATATAGTCAAAGCTGCTGTTCTGCAAATGCTGGAAAAGACGAGCCAGCCTGGATGATTGAAACAGCTCAGCCGGGTTGGAAGTGCTAGCCCCCGCGCTTAACACACGTAAGTTCGCGACCTCTGTCACCTGGCCCTCTACTTCATCGTCGATCTTGACACGGGCACCCCTCAAGGTTCGCCACAGGCTTTGAGAATTATCCAATTGAAAAATCTGGTCAAGAACAGGACTGCGCAGGTTGGCGTCAACCAGCAAAACACGACTACCAGACTGGGCCAGGAAAGAGGCAAGCTTCACAGCAACTGTGCTTTTCCCCTCTTGAGGAAGGGCGCTTGTAACCATCACGAACTCAGGTGACTTGTTCTTATGTGTTGCCTTGAGGTCCGCACACAAAATAGCGCATCCCTCTGTCGAAGCCGGTGAATTTCCGACCTCTAGAGGGGATAGTTTACCTTTCAGGCGCGGAAAAACGACTGTTGATTCTGCGCCAACCAGCTTCTGAGCCTCTTCCAGTCCTGTGAGATGGTCATCGACCCACTCAAAAATGATCATCAGGGCCAGGGCAAGGCCCAACCCGACAAGCCCACCAATAGCCGCAGCATAAAGCGGCTTGAGTCCAACCGGATCAGTAGGAACTTGCGCAGGAATAACCTGCACTGTTCCTGGAAGCTGCGTATTGGAAAATTGCGCAAAGCTCTGGCTGACCTCATTCGCAAGCTGTGCAGCCAGGTTCGGGTCGCTATTGGTTACATCAATCTCCATTAAGAGCGTATTGGATTGCGGTTTCACCGCGATCATCGCTGCAAGCTGCTTCAATGTCAGCCCATGATGACGCGCTACGACAGGATTAAGCACTTGAGAATTTGTCACCAGTTGCGCATATGTTGGTACCGCTTCCAAACCCGCGGTGGTGCAGTCATAAGCCGATGATTGCGCTGTACAAACATTTAAGATAAGTGTAGCCGAGGCTTGATAGTTTGGACGCACCACCTTCGTAATAGCATATGAAACACCACTGCAAATAACTATACCGAGGACAATCATCCAGACCCAACGTTTCAGTATCAATAGGTAGCGGCTCAGCGGGTTTTGCATAGAAAATGTATCCTCTATCTACTTCCTCTTCATTATTACATAAAACTGTCTATCTTTTCGTGAAAACAACCAACCTCTTCCAGAAAAACACAAATCAGGAGCGAGGCTGCTTCCTCATACCGGCTAAAGGATAAAAGCAGGGGGATAGAAATCCGGTTGTCTTTGATGTTGAGATTCGGTGATAAGATGGCCTCTCGTTGATTTGTTGGTAGTATTCTAAACGCCCATATGTCAAATCCTCTCATCCCGCGTTGCCAGCATTTCACCGGTGGGTATTTTTTTCATAACAGAAGAAAAGAGTTTCACTGATTCTCCACCACCTTGAACATGCTATTAACACTCACAGCATGGTATCGTGCTGAACAGCTATGGAATAAAGTATGTTTTTTAGTGGCGTGTATAGATAAAACATTATCAAAAGTTGGATATAGGATGTTTCTGGAGGTTCGCTCGTGCGGCTAAGGCTTTTTGTGGGACTGGCACTCTTCTTTCTACTCATTGCAGTGTCCCTCTCCGTAGTTTTAAATGGGTCGGCCTTATTTGCGGGCGCGAGTGCGCCAGGCAGAAACCCTTCAGCACCTACGCCAACCGGCAGCAACAAGATTATACGAGAAAACGCCTTACTGGGAACGACAAGCTGGCAGATTCCACAAGGGAAGGCCGCTACGACCCAGATTCAGGCATATGCGAACGCAACTTCCGTAGCGCAGGAAGAAAAGCTTTCTTTTTATGTAAGTACCCTCTTTGAGGGTACTCCTTACTGGCTTAGCATCTATCGCCTGGGCTGGTATGGCGGATATGGCGGACGCTTACTGTATACTTCGAGCGAACAAATCGGACACGCGCAGGGTTACTTCGATGAAAAGACTCATCAGCTTGTGAATTGCACTTCTTGCCTGATAGATAGCACCACGGGTCTCGTTGAAGCCAGATGGAACATATCCTTTACCCTGACCATTCCCTCGGGCTGGATAACAGGGGTTTACCTGGCAAAATTTACCGACGCGAAAGGGATGCAAACGTATGTCCCCTTTGACGTGCGTGATAATAGCGCCTCTACTTATCTCGTTGCTACACCTGATACCACCTATGCTGCCTATAATGATTGGGGAGGCTACAGCCTCTATGAACAGGCGAATGGCCTTTTCAGCGAGGGAGATACTACCGCCAGGGGAGTGAAGGTCTCTTTTGATCGACCCTACACTCAGGAAGCTGGCTCGAGCCAGGTGCTTGTTTTTGAGGCGAATGCCATTCGCTGGTTCGAGCGCCAGGGATATGACCTTTCCTATATAAGCGATATCGACTTACAACACGACCCGTCGCAAGTACTGCATCATCACGCCTACATTTCACTTGGTCATGATGAATATTGGAGCAAAGAGATGCGCGATGGGTTGGAGCAGGCCCGGAACTCAGGCGTGGGGCTGGCTTTCCTGGGAGCCGACGATGGCTACTGGCAAATACGCTTCGAGCCGGATAAAGCAGGCGTACCCGACCGGACAGTCGTGTGCTACAAAGTGGAGACAATCCATCATGACCTTGCCCGCGATCCATTCTATGGGGTAGATAACAGCCGCTTGACCACTGCCTGGCGCGACCCGGTCCTTAGTCGCCCCGAAAATGCGCTCATCGGTATCATGTACGATGATCTGACCCACCTGCGTCTCGGCTTCCCCTGGCAAATCGATCCCGCTTCAACATCGCCACTGCTGGCAGGTACCGGATTAACTACTGGAGTTGCTTACGGGTGTGACATTGTGGGATATGAGTGGGATCGCATCTTTAACAATGGGTCTACACCGCCAGGGTTACAGGTGATTGCAACATCGCATACCGCCAACGACGCTGGAACACAAAGTTTCAGCAATACCGCATACTACATTGCTTCGTCGGGAGCGCTGGTCTTTGCCGCCGGTTCCATTTACTGGACTAACGCCCTTGATAGCTATCGCCTGCACAACGACCCTTTGTGTACCTCTCAAAGCCGCGTCGTACACGGCATTCAACAGCTAATGGCACACGTGATGGCGGCGTTAGCAGTCCTGCATCCGAACCATCAGGTAGCGTTCGCTTCAAGAACGCCTGGCTTCTCTACGGTAGCGATCAATGAAGCGCAGGACAGAAGGGAACAGAGCCATGCGTGAGCGTTTAGGAATCGTGGTTGCTGCTTGCCTGTACTACAGCGGGCTGGTGAAGTTAGCACGCTGGCTCATGCAGCGTGGAAAGCCACACCTGATTATTCTCAATTATCATCGCGCCAGTGGGGGAGACCTGCGCCGCCACCTGCTCTACCTGCGCCGCCACTATCGTATGCTGCACCTGGAAGAGGCGCTGGAAGAACTTTATAACGATCATACCGGAAAACAAGACCAGCGCACTCCTCTCGTACTCACATTCGACGACGGGTACTATGACAACTACACGCACGCGCTAAAGCTGGCGCGGGAACTAGCTGTACCCATTACTATCTTTCTGATACCGGGCTACATCAATAGCGGCGCGTATTTCTGGTGGCTGGAGGGCAAACGCCTGGCGCAGCACATAACGGTGGAAGAAATCACTGTAGAAGGCCGCACCTACCGTTTAAAAGAGGAGCGCGACGAACTGGTGCGAACTATCGAGAACCGGCTCTGGCAATGTACTTCGGTGGCAGAGCGCGAAGCTTTTCTAGCAAGCATACGCGAACTACTGGCTGTTCCAACAGAGCTTAGGGACGGGGAAGATGGCGACCGGCCTTTGACCTGGGAAGAGGTGGCTGAGATGGAGCAGAGCGGCTATGTCTCATTTGGGGCGCACACCATGCACCATCCTGTACTGGCCTACCTGCGAGATGCGGAGGAAGTACACCGCGAGGTGAGTGAGTGCCGCGCAGTATTAGAGGAACACCTGGGATATCCGGTACGCGCTTTCGCTTATCCTGTTGGTCGCGACCAGCATATCGGCGATACGGCTATACGCGCAGTACGCGAGGCGGGTTATTCCTGGGCAGTTACCACCATGTCAGGCCTCAATACGGCACAGAGTGACCCCTATCAATTGAAGCGTGTCTTAGGCGATGTAAGTCGTCACTGGTTGGTGATGGCGGCTGAGGTTTCGGGGGCATGGAACTGGTTTTCGCCGCTCTGGAAGAATCCTTTCTTCCGCAAGAGGGATAAAGAACCAGGACTCATTTCCGGCAACGATGTCGCCAGGCAAAATCAATCGCTGGCAGTATGAGGTCTATATGGTAATCCATTCGAGAGAAAAAACGCTCAGCGCCCAAAAGTCATCACCAGAGAGTTTGCCGGTGAAGAAATGTGACGCGCTGGTACTCGACGCCAGACTGCGGCAATCGCTCGTTACGGTTCGTTCGCTGGGCAGGCGCGGGCTGCGGGTGGCAGCTCTGGATACTCCCGGTTCTGTACCAGCCTTCTCTTCACGCTGGTGCCAGCAGCACTTCGTGTGCCAGGGAGGCGAGGCGACAGATGAATACCTGGACACGCTGGAGCAGGCAATCGAACACACCGGCGTAACAGTACTGATTGCTTCATCAGACTCGACTATCGCGCTCTTGCGCATGCATCGCGAACAATTGAAGCAACACATACACCTCGCGCTGGCAGAAGAACCTGCGCTTGGCATTGCGGTCAACAAAGAGCAGACGCTTGCCATTGCCGGGCAACTGGGCCTCGGCATCCCACGAGGTGTGCTGGTAAAGTCAGAGAGCGATGTGGCCCCGGCCTTACAGGAAATTGGGTTGCCTGTTGTGATTAAGCCGGTGGAGTCGTGGCTGTGGGGCAGTGGCAGGCGCGTTGCATCCCTGCTGGCTACGACGAAGGAGGAGGCTCTTCGAGCGACCGAACACCTGACAGGTTCCGGTGGCCCGGTGCTTTTCCAGCAATTTTTATCAGGAAGACGTGAGGCGATACATCTTTTCTATGCCGGAGGTGAGGTATATGCTCGTTTCGCACAGTGGGCGAAGCGCACAGATCCGCCGCTTGGGGGTACGTCGGTGCTACGGCAAGGCATTGCTATACCGCCGGATATTGGGATGCAAGCCGAACAACTTGTGCGAGCTATCGATTTGGAGGGATATGCGGAGGTTGAGTTTCGCAGGGACGACAAGGGGGTGCCGTACCTGATGGAAATCAATCCACGCCTTTCCGCTTCAGTTGAGATCGCAGTTCGCTCTGGCGTTGACTTCCCTCTCCTGCTTTACCAGTGGGCGAGTGGTCAGCGCATTGATAAGGTGGAAGGGTATCGCCCAGGGAGGTGGATGCGCTATTTGAGGGGCGATCTTATGTCTACCATCGCGTCTTTGCAGCAGCATGGCCGTCCGGGTATTCCTCATCCAGCTCGCGCGCTGCTCGATTTCTGCATTTCGTGTATTGTTCCAATGTCGTATGACTATATAGATTGGAAAGATCCTATTCCTGCCTTTGTTGCTACAACGGCCTTTAGCAGCCAGTGGATTGGGAGTGCCATTACTAAAAGGTTATCTCGTTTAAGGAGGAAGTTTTCGTGAGCGTCGTACAAAATGTGCAGCAGCCTTCGGTTGTTCGTCCTACTGCTCAATATGACGTCGTTGTCGTAGGCGCAGGCCCTTACGGGCTTTCAACGGCAGCACACCTGAAAGGGAAAGGCTTACAGGTGGCGATTTTTGGCAAACCGCTGAAGCTGTGGCGCGAGCATATGCCGAAAAAAATGTTTCTGCGCTCGCACTGGTGGGCCACGAATCTCTCGGACCCCCAGAAAAAGTATGGATTTGAGCAGTTTTTCGCAGTATCACAATATAACAAGTGTTATCCAGTGCCCATTGAAGCTTTTATTGACTATGCCATGTGGTTCCAGGAGCAGGCAGTACCGGAGGTTGATACTACATACGTCTCCACTATTGAACGCAAGGACGGACAGTTCATACTCACGCTGGAAGATGATCGCGTGGTCAAGGCACCTGCTGTGGTAATGGCAATCGGCCTCTACTACTTCGCCAGCCGTCCTGCCGAATTTGATCACCTGCCCGCCGAACTGGTGACACATTCCTTCGAACACGCTGATTTCAGCCGTTTCGCAGGCAAAGAGGTAGCATTGCTGGGCGGAGGCCAGAGCGCCGTCGAGTACTCCGCGCTGCTTCACGAGGCGGGCGCGCGCGTACACCTGATTGCCCGGCGTCCTATTCACTGGCTCGCCCCCGATACCGATGCGCAACGCAGCTTCATCGATCAACTGCGCGCACCACGCGCAGGTATTGCCCCCGGCTGGAAGAACTGGGCGCTGGAATATATGCCCTACCTGTTCCACCGTTTTTCGCAGGAGAAAAAGGATCGCTATATCAAAAACCACTACAATGCCGCCGCGTCTGATTGGTTGCGAGACCGGGTTATTGACAAAGTGGAGCTGCACGAAGGCTGTCGAGTGGAAAAGGCGCGAGAAGTGGATAACCGTCTGGAATTGACGCTTTCGGACCACACGGTATTGAACCTGGATCATCTCATTCTCGCGACCGGCTACCAGGTAGATATCAAGCGCCTGCCCATGCTCTCCCCGTCACTGCTGGCGGAGATAGAGGAGGATAAGGGAACGCCGGTCCTGAATTCCTACTTCGAGAGCAGCGTTCCAGGGCTGTACTTTATCGGCCTCTCCTCGCTGCGTAGTTTTGGTCCGCTCTACCGTTTTGTCGTCGGAACAAAGGCTGCTGCTCCTCGCGTGGCAAACTCGGTTGCGCAGCGGGTAGCTCAGACGCGCAGAAGACGGTAGTTTCTGCGGGAAAAGGGAGAACGCAATGCGCGAGCGGGTACGCCTGTTGGTTGCCGCGTGCTTCTATTATAGCGGCCTGGTGAAGCTGCTTCTGTGGTGGCAGCGTCGTTTCCGGCGGCATTTGATTATACTCAACTATCATCGTGCCTACGGTAAACACCTGCCCCGGCAGATAGATTACCTGCGTCGTCACTACCATATCATGCATGCCGAAGCTGCTTTGGAACAGTACTTTCAAGCAGGCAAAAAAGCTGGCAAAGACGATACCGGCCCGCTGCCCCTCGTCCTGACATTCGATGATGGGTATCGCGATAACTACACATACGCATTCGCGCTCGCCCGCAGGCTACAGGTTCCCATCACCATCTACCTGATTCCTGGATACCTGGAGCAGGAAAACTGCTTCTGGTGGCTTGAGGGCGAACGGCTCACACGCTTTGCTCGCAGCGAACAGGTAGAACTGGATGGTCGTACCTATTCCTTACAGTCAGCAGAAGAGCGGCAGGAACTGGCACAGGAAATTGATCGACAGGCCCGCAATGCTTCCTCGGTTGCACAACGGCAGGCGTTCCTGGAAAAGATGCGACAGGCACTGGCTGTCCCGGTGGATACTCCTATAGAGGAGGGAAGCCAGCCTCTCACCTGGGCGGAGGTAAAAGAGATGGCGAAAAGCGAGTGGGTTTCGTTCGGAGCGCATACCATGCACCACCCACTGCTGGCCTGTCTGGAAGACGAGAACGAACTTCAGTATGAAGTGGGTGAGTGCCGTCGTGTCCTGGAGGAGCATCTGGGACATCCGCTACGCTCGTTTGCCTACCCGGTCGGCAAGCCTGAGCATTTCGGGAAAAAGGGACTTGAGGCAGTGCGAGCAGCAGGGTATGCCTGGGCCATGACCACCATTGAAACGACGAATACACCACAGAGCGATCCCTATCTTTTGGGACGGCTGCCCGGAGACCTCAATCAGCACTGGCTGATTCTGGCCTCTGAGCTGGTCGGCCTGCTCGGCATCTTCTCTCGCTTGAGGAAAAAACGATGAACGATTCTTCACAACTGCTTTCAGTTATTGACGCACAACCAGCAGCGAAACAGGAGGCCCCCCATGAAGCGCAGCCTGTGCAGCGCACCGGGCCATACGATGCTCTGGTGCTGGATGCGAAGCTGCGGCAATCGCTTGTCACTGTGCGCTCGTTGGGCAAACGGGGCCTGCGAGTAGCAGCATCGGAGATCGAGGGCCTGGCAAGCCACGTCCCAACCTTCTCCTCGCGCTGGTGCCAGGAGGCATTTGTTGCTCCCTCATACGAGCAATCCCCCGCTCCCTATGTCAATTATCTGGAGCAATTGTTGGACAGGACGCGGGCGCGAGTGCTTATCACTTCGTCCGATGGAACGCTGGCCGTAATACGCCAGTACCGCGAACGGCTCGAAAAACGGGTACGGATTGCGCTGGCGGATGAACCCGCGCTTGCTATCGCCATCGATAAGGATCGGACGCTGGAGATCGCAAAGCAACTGGGCATTGGCATTCCCCCCGGTGTGCTTATTAACTCGGTCGACGAAGTAGGCGCGGCCCTACGCGAGGTTGGATTACCGGCAGTAGCCAAGCCTGTTGAGTCCTGGCTCTGGGGCGATCAGGAGAGCGAACGGCTAATCAGTCAGCTTGTCACCACTCCTGATGAGGCAAAGGGAGCAGTTGAAAACTTGACCCGCCTGGGAGGCCGCGTCCTGTTCCAGAAGTTTCTTTCAGGCAGGCGCGAGGCTGTCAATCTCTTCTATGTGCAGGGTGAATTTTACGCCCACTTCGCCCAGTTTGCCAGGCGCACTCAACCACCGCTGGGAGGCACCTCGGTCTACCGGCAAAGCATTGCCGTTCCAGGAGATATCGGCGAACAATCAGAGAAGCTTGTGCGCGCCATTAATCTGGAGGGCTATTCTGAAGTCGAGTTTCGCCGCGACGCGGATGGAAAACCATATCTGATGGAGATCAATCCACGTCTCTCGGCCTCGGTCGAAGTTGCTGTACGGGCCGGTGTGGATTTCCCTCATCTTCTCTATCAATGGGCGAGTGGAGGGCCTATCGACCGTATTACCAGTTACCGCGTCGGCGGCTGGATGCGCTACCTGGAGGGCGACCTTCTGGCAACCGTTCAATGTTTTACTCAGCGAGGAAGACCAGGGGTGACGCCGCCTGCGCAAGCCCTGTTTGACTTCCTTATCTCATTTTTCATACCGGCAGGCTATGACTATATCGACTGGAAAGACCTGCGACCAGGACTGACAGCAACCATCGATTTCATGCGTTCTCTGAAACGACGCCTGCGCAAAAGCTTTTCTCAGGGGAGGAATAACTGATGAGCTTATCTATAGATATTGCAAAGCCTCAAGGCACGATACCAACTGCTCAATATGACGTGGTAGTGATGGGTGCTGGCCCTTATGGACTCTCTACTGCTGCGCATCTGCTTGCGCGAGGACTGAAAGTAGCCGTTTTCGGAAAACCTATTCAGTTCTGGAGCGAACATATGCCACAGGGAATGCTCCTGCGTTCGCACTGGTGGGCTTCCAATCTCTCTGATCCACGAGGTCTTTACTCAATTGATCGCTATTGTCAGGCGCAGGAAAACAAAGCTCCTCACGATCCACTGCCAATAGAGACCTTTATTAATTACGGCCTCTGGTTCCAGCAACAGGCCGTACCCGATGTTGACGAAACGTATGTTACCTCTATTGAACGGCGGGAAGGACAATACCTGGTGACGCTCGCCGATGGACGGCTCGTGCAATGCGCGGTTGTCGTCATGGCTCCCGGCCTGTTATACTATGCGTACCGCCCGCAGGAGTACGCTCACTTGCCATCCGAACTTGCCTCACACTCTGCCGACCACAGCATGCTGAAAAGCTTCGCCGGAAAGCGGGTGATTATGGTCGGAGCAGGTCAGGCCGCACTTGAAACATCGGCATTGCTGCACGAGGAGGGAGCAGAGGTGCAACTGGTTACCCGGCACCCCATTCGCTGGCTCCGTGAAGAGATTTCATCGGTTCCACAGTTCATTCGAACGCTGCGTGCGCCAAAGGCCGGTATGGGTAACGGTTGGATGAACCTGTTGCTGGAAAAATATCCCTATACCTTCCAGCGCTTCCCCCAGTCGTCTCGGGATTACGTCCTCACCACCCGTCATGGACCTGCCGGTTCCGTCTGGCTGAAGCCTCGCGTGCTTGGCAAGGTCGAAGTACACGAACAGGAGCGGTTGGTCAAGGCAGAGGAGACCGAGAATGGAGTCAGGCTCAAACTGACGAGCGGCAAAGTGTTAGAGGCAGATCACGTCATGCTCGCTACAGGCTATCGAGCAAACATCAAACGCCTGCCCATGCTCTCACCATCGCTGCTGGCCGAGATTCAAACCTATGAAGGCTCGCCAATCTTAAGCTCCTGGTTCGAGAGCAATATTCCCGGTTTGTACTTCGTCGGATTTTCGGCGGCACGCAGCTTCGGGCCGTTCTATCGCTTTGTAGTTGGCTCCGAGGCGGCAGCCAGGCGAGTCGCGGCATCTGTGGCTCGCAAGATAGGCACTCGGGGCAGGGTAAAAGCCAGGAGCTGACAGCTATCGCAAGAGGGAAATAGGAATTCGTGCGTAAGTTTGTCATGATATTTGTTGCCGCCTGCCTCTACTATAGTGGATGCGTCAGGCTGGCGCGCTGGTGGAACCGCCGCAAACCTCGTGTTATCGTACTCAACTATCATGAGGCCTCTGGCGGCTACCTGCGCGAACACATGCTCTACCTGCAACGTCACTACCGGGTGATCCATCTTGAAGATGCCTTAGAACAGCTTGACTCAGGCCTTCAAGGAGATGATCCTCGTACTGCGCTGGTCATGTCTTTCGACGACGGATATCATGACAACTATTCGCATGCATTCCCATTGGCGCGGGAACTCAACATTCCTTTCACTGTCTTCCTTATCCCCGGCTACATCGATAGAGATCGCCGCTACTGGTGGTTGGAGGAGCGACACCTGTTGAAGCACACAAAGGTGGAAAAGATAGCTCTGGATGGGAAGATATTGCATCTGAATGACCCCTCGGAACGCCTGGAGCTTGCGCAGACCATTACCAGACACCTGCACACGGCTCCTTCCGTTGCCGAACGCGAGGCTTTTCTCACTATGCTGCACCAGACGCTTGATGTGCCAGCCGGGCTAGCAGAGGAAGAGGAAACCACGCGACCGCTCACCTGGCAGGAAATACGCGCGATGCAGGAGAGCGGGCTGATTTCCTTCGGCGCTCACACTCTGCATCATCCTATTCTCTCCTCTCTGATTGACGAAAAAGAGCTGCTCGACGAAGTAAAAGAGTGCCGTACTGTGTTAGAACAGCAATTGGGCAGGCCTGTACGCAGTTTCGCCTATCCTGTTGGACAAGTACAACATATCAGTAAAGGTGTCGTGCAAGCGGTACAGCAAGCAGGATACAAGTGGGCGTTCACAACGGTGAATGGCTTCAACGATCAAAAGAGCAATCCTTATCTGCTTCGCCGTATTGAAACGGATGTATCCCAGCACTGGCTCATTCTGGCAGCAGAGGCGGCGGGGTTGTGGTCTCTCTTCGCCCGCCTGCGTTGGGTGCCTTTCATCCGCGCTTATATCAACAGAAAACGGATGGGATGATATGTGCGGGGAAACCGGAAGCCACCGCATCTGTTTTTCAAGGAATGAGGATAAGCTTGCGACGGGCGGATGCTGCCTGCCGTTTCCAGGCCTCGGCAGCGTTGGCAAGCGGCACCTTTTCTCGTTCGATGGTGCAGCGTCCGGCAGCGGCGTGGGTGAGGATTTCACTGAGGGCCTGCGCTTTCTGCTCGGGAGTCAGCGCATTGTTGGTATAGCCGATGATGTTGTGCAGGCGACTGCGCACAATGGCAGACTCAAAGCGTGCTGCGGCTCCGGCAGCCGAGCCAATATTGACCAGCCTGCCTTCGTATCCCAGCACGCGACCGGCTGCTTCCGCCGGAATGCCCCATACCGGATCAATGACCAGCTGCAAGGGGCCATCGCAGGCGGCCGCGATGCGCTTGCTGATCTCATCCACATTTTCACCAGTGAGATCAACGACAGCATCTGCGCCCTGCGAGAGGGCGCGGGTGCGCGCCGCCTCGTCGCGTGAGGCAGCAATTACGCGACCAGCGCCGAGCAGCTTCGCGGCCTGCACAGCCACCTGCCCAACCGCTCCGCTCGCGCCGAGGACAAGCACCTGCTCCCCAGGCTGAAGGCGACCACGCCAGGTGAGAGCCATCCAGGCTGCAATGGAGGACAAACCCAGCGCGGCGGCCAGGTCCTCATCAATCTGGTCAGGCAGGGTGAGCGCGGATGCTTCATCAATAACACAGTACTCCGCCATGCTGCCATCTCCGGGCTTCATGCCAGCATCGCAAGAGAACCAGATGCGTTGTCCGGGCGCGAGGGCATCGGCCTCCATCACGATGCCGACGCCCTGCGTGCCGGGAATATACGGGAGCCGGGGCGCACCGAAGTAGGACGTGCCTGACGCGCACAGCAAATCCAACGGACTGATAGGCGCGGCTGTCACCCGCACCAGAGCCTGCCCTGGCCCCCTGCGAGGTATCGGCCAGGAACCATGCTCGGGTGGAGCAGCGTGCTGGCGAAGCACTGCCGCAAACATTTCGTCGTTCATTCTCCGGTTCTCCCCAAGTATTGCTGTATTCAACTGCCCTGATGAACAAGAACGATCACATTCAAGCATGTCATGCTGAGCGAAGCGAAGTATCTCTCTCGTCACGCCGAGATGCTTCGCTTCGCTCAGCATGACATGCTCATATAGGTCTTGCCCGTAAACATTCATTAAGGACATGAAGCCTACTTAGCTGACTGCTCTGCATTCCCTTGCTGCGCCGTCCCGGTACGCTCCCGTTCGGTATACTTGTAGGGGTTTTCGATGAAATCGACCTTCGCCTTCTCAGGGTTCATGCCCTGGTTCCATGCCTGCTCGCCCATCTTAGAATAGGCATACTCAACCGTCTTCATGACTGCCTGTCTGGCCTTATCCAGGTCAATGCCAAGCAAACGGTGGTCGTACTTGACGACATTGCCATCGACCATCACAGTATGCACATCTCCGCGCCCGGCCTGAAATACGACGTGCCCATAGGGGTGAAGTACGGGAAACATTGCTGGTGACTGGTCATTCTTAATCAGAACAAGGTCGGCCTTCTTGCCAGGGGTGATGCTGCCGATGAAGCTGTCCATGCCCAACGCCTCAGCGCCGCCAAGTGTCGCCCAATTCACCACCTGTTCAGCGCGCAGATGGCTGAGCATAACGGTTTCGCCACGCTTGTGCGCCTCTAGATGCTCGCGGGCGCGGTCAGCGTTAAGGGTTGCTCGCATCGCAGAGAACAGGTCTGCGCTCCACCATACGCTGGTATCCATCGAGAGAGACACCGGGATGTTATACCGCCGGAGTAGCCACGTGGGGGGATAGCCCTGGCCCGCGTTATCTTCACTCTCAGCAGATACCGATGCATGCCCGCCGGTAGCCGCAATAAGATGGTACGAGTCTTCCGATAGCGACGACGCATGCACATAGATGGTAGAGGAGGTCATGAAGCCGTGTTCGTACATCAAGCGGATGCTAGCATCTTTGGTTACGCCCCATACACCTGCATGAGTTGTGACGGGCAGATTGAAATTCCGCGCAACCTCGAACGCGCCTTTTTCCGGGAAATTCGGATCGCCAGTGACATCGAAGGCGATCTGCATGCGCAGCATATCTCCGCGCCCATCGATACGGCGCTTAATGAAGTCGGCAAACTCGGGAGCCTTTGTCCACTCCCAGGGAGCGCCCAGCAGGTTGCCATACGCGAGAACGAACCGGCCCGGCACCGACTCAAGCGCATCGACTGCCGCGTCTGCATACTCAACCGTTTGCAGACCGTGAGACCAGTCAACGGCTGTGGTGACTCCAGCGTCTACAGCCTCGATTGCGGAGAGCAGGTTTCCGGCGTAAATATCTTCAGGACGGAAGATATTGCCCCAGTTCAGGTAGTAGAACTGAAAATAGTTTGTGAGGGTCCAGTCGGCTCCATAGCCGCGCAGCGCTGTCTGCCACATATGGCGGTGTGTGTCAACCATCCCTGGCATGAGAATACCACCGGTTGCGTCAATCTCCACCGCGCTATCCGGCGCTGTCAGTTGGCGTCCAACAGCCGCGATGCGCTTGTCTTCAACGAGGACATCGCCATGTTCGATCACGCCAGACGAGGGGTCAATGGTCAACACGGTAGCGTTACGAAATACGACGGGGCGACCTGATGGAAAGGAATTGCCGTTCACAGATGGGTTCTGGCTCATGTTACTCACCTCGTTGTGCTCTGGCTGCAAGGATGCAAAGCAGGTGAGTAGCCAGCCTGTTGAAGGCCGGTCGCCCAGAGCCTTTATTTACATCACTGTAGCCGTGTTGCACTACATACTTCAAAGAACTGTCACGGGCAAGCCAGTGTCCGTTATACGGACATCTGTCCACTGAACCAATATTACACAATGAACAGGCCCCTGTCAAGCATATAGCTGAGGCTGCTCTAGACACCGCAGTATCGTTTCTGGTAGGATGAACATAGAAAAAATATCATGGCATGAAAAAGACCCTTTCGCATGTCATCCTTCGCTGCGCTCAGGATCTCTTGCTTGTCATGTCGAGCCAGTGAAGGCTTGAGATCTTTCGCTGCGCTCAGGATGACACATGGAGTCAGGTTTATAATGGCATGCATGCTATGCTATAGGGAGAAATAATGCGCGGAGAAACAGGACCCGATTTCATCGAGGCGCTGGCACGAGGGCTTGATGTCATACGGGCATTTGAACCCAATCGGCCAACTATGACGCTGAGCGAGGTGGCTGCGGCTGCCGGACTAGCTCGCCCAACAGCCCGCCGGATGCTGCTCACACTCGAAGAGCTGGGCTACGTTCGCTCGGCGCAGGGCACATTTGCGCTCACTCCGCGAGTTCTCGAGCTTGGCATGGCCTATATCGGCTCGTCTAACATCTGGGAGATCGCCCGCCCGCACATGGAACGGCTTGTAGGACACACACATGAATCATCTTCACTCGCGCAGCTCGATGGCTCGGACATCGTTTACGTGGCGCGTGTAGCTGTGCCAAAGATCATCACCCTGGCGGTGACAATCGGCACGCGCTTTCCAGCCCTACAGACCTCGCTTGGCAAAGTGCTACTCGCTGAGTTGCCGCCGGACGAGCTTGAACGAATACTTGCTATCCCCAGCCGCTCCGGTATCACGCCGCTCTGGCAGCCAACGGTAGAAGAACGCGACCGGGTTCTGTGCGAGGTGCGCACACGGGGCTGGTCGCTTACCGACGAACACCTGGCACGCGGCATTCGCTCGATAGCCGCGCCGGTGCGCAATGGCTCCCACCAGGTGGTTGCCGCGCTCAACGTCACCGTTCACGCCGCAGAAACCAGCATCGAAAAGCTCACCGGAGAATACCTGCCACTGCTGCTACAAACGGCGGCTGCCATTAGCACTGACTGGGCGCTGTGGGAAAGCAGGCCGCAGATTACGGCTGAAGCGAAACCATGACTAGCACTGCTTAAAAAATCTTCGCTTGACATTCTTCTTTGATCTCGTCTATACTTATTGAACCGGACACTCGTCCGCATAACGGACAAGCAACCACCAGTTTGCTACCTGTCACAATAGATGAGGCATTTGCACAGGCCATCCATCCTGTGCGTTCGCAACCCGGAGACCTTATGCCTGAGCAGGACAACGACAAAACGACACAGGGAGCCGATCACCAACCAGGTCCGCTCGATGGAATACTCATTGCCGACTTCTCACGAGTACTCGCTGGCCCGTACTGCACCATGCTGCTTGGGGACCTCGGCGCAACAGTCATCAAGGTCGAGAGTCCTGCCGGAGATGATACTCGTTCCTGGCTGCCACCGGAGCGCGATGGAGTTGCGACCTACTACATGGCAATCAACCGCAACAAACGTTCGGTTACGCTCGATTTCAATAATCCCGAAGATCTGCGCCTGGCTCAGGAACTGGCTGCCCGCGCCGACGTTTTTATCGAAAATTTCAAGCCCGGCGGCCTCAAGCGCTTTGGACTGGATTACGATGCGGTGCAGCAGAAGAATCCGAGCATTATTTACGCTTCCATAAGTGGGTTCGGAACGGCAAAGGGAGCATCGCTTCCCGGTTATGATCTGATCGTGCAGGCCATGTCCGGGTTAATGAGCCTTACGGGCAATCCTGATGGCCCGGCCTATCGCTCAGGTATATCGGTATTCGATGTCATGGCGGGTATGCATGCCACCATTGGCATCCTGGCCGCGCTCAATCATCGCAATTCCACAGGCGCAGGCCAGCATGTGGAGGTAAGCCTGTACGCAACTGCGCTTTCAGGAATGGTCAATCAGACCTCTGCATATGTCTCGGGTGGCGTCATTCCTCATCGCATGGGTAACGCCCATCCCAGCCTGTACCCCTACGAACCACTGCCGACCGCAGACCAGGACTTGATTATCGCAGCCGGAAACAACGGGCAATTCAGCAAGCTCTGTGAAGTCCTCGACCTGCTCGATTTGCCGCGCGATCCCAGATTTGCCAACACCAAAGACCGCAACCGCAACCGCGATGCCTTGCGCCCACTGCTGGTCGAACGGCTGCGCACAAAACCCGCCAACGAATGGTTCCGCATGTTGAGCGCCGTTGGCGTGCCGTGCGGCCCGATCAATGACGTCGCGGGTGGAGTCGCCTTTGCTCAGGAAATCGGACTGAATCCCATTGTAGAGGTTGGCGAGGGAGATGAGGCTGTACCTATGATTCGCCATCCCATCTCGTTCTCTCTGACGCCGCCTATACATAAGCTGCCGCCCCCGGCGCTCGGTCAGGATAACGAGCAGATTCGGGCATGGCTCAGTCAACCGTCATCCACCAACCCTGAAGATTTTCGAACAGCCTCAGAACAGGCTTGATAGCTCGTTTCTGCTCATTTGTCTCTGAGTCGAGAGGGCTGAGAATACTTAGAAAAGGGGGAAGACATGGAGTATCCCACCGGCATCGGGACATCTGATGCTACCAGCATTCACCTGCTTGGTCATGACCTGGCAGGCGAGCTGATGGGCAAGGTCGGATTTGGCGAGCTTGCGCTCTGGCTTGCTACACAGCAGCGACCAACGCCGCAGCAGGTGCGCGTATTCGAGGCCGTTCTCGTCTCACTGGCCGATCACGGCTTTACTCCAACGGCCATCGCCGCCCGCCTGACCCTGTACAGCGCGCCTGATGCCTTTCAGGGAGCGATGGCGGCAGGCCTGTTGGGAGGCGGCTCGCGCTTCCTCGGCGTCACAGAAGACACAGGCCGCTTTCTTGCGAGCGTGCTGGCAAGTGTGGAAGGCCAGCTTCCAGAGAACGATGAACAGTGGGATGACCTCGCCCGGCGGGCGGTCGCGGAACAAAAGGCTGCGCACCGCTTCGTGCCAGGGTTGGGACATCCGGTGCATAAGACTACTGACCCGCGCACAGCCGTCATTATCGCGATTGCCGACCAGGAGGGCTTGCGGGGGCCGCACCTGCGCCTGTTCGAGGCCATTGGGCGAGTCCATCCCGAGGTGCTTGGCCGCAGGCTGCCGCTCAATGGTGCAGGAGTGGCAGGCGCTGCACTTGCCGACATTGGCCTACCACCGGAATTGTTGCGCGGCGTTGCCTTGCTGGCAAGAGCAGCGGGACTCCTCGGCCAGCTTGCTGAAGAGATGCGTCACCCCATCGCGCCCGACATCTATAGAGAAGTCGATAGGAACGCGGTATACAGGCCAACTGTTAGCAACGACAACCCAGAACAACGCTAAGCCCAATTTACTCTAGACCTGCCACGCGCGCAGGTCATGCAGAAGGAGGTAATTATGGCAAAAATTGTCGCTGTCCTCGCCACCACGCATCATCCATTCTTTTACCGCGCCAGCACATCGCCGCCGGAAAGCAGGCCCGACTTTGCCGACGAGTGGGTGCGCAAGGTGCTTGCCTACCGCGAAACGCTGACGCGCGCCAATCCCGATGTGCTGGTCATGGTTGGCTCCGACCACTTCCACCAGCTTTTCTGCGATAACATGCCGCAGTTCCTCATCGGCAAAGCGCCGTTCTATGACGCCAACTACTACAATGAGGAGCGCGAATTCGGCTTGCCGCGCATGCGCCTCAAAGGACACGAAGAACTCTCGGCATACCTGCTGCGCGCCGGGCTTGATGCCGGTTTCGACCTTGCCTTCAGTAATGAACTGCGCGTTGACCACAGCATTACCTGCCCCATCATCACCACGCGCCCGCAGGCGGATTTGCCCATCGTACCCGTCTACACCAATATTTTCGCGCCGCCGCTTCCACAGCCCTGGCGATATGTGGAGTTAGGCCGCACGCTGCGTCGTCTCCTCGATGAATGGCCAAGCAGCGAGCGGGTCGCCGTTATCGGTACCGGGCATCTTTCGCTCGAACTCGGCGGCCCGCGCCAGTTCGGTCCGCATGGACCCGATCCGGAGTTCGACCGCAAAGCTGTAGAATGGATTGCCAACGGAGACATCGAAGGCGCGTTGCGAGAAGTGAGCCTCGAAAGCCTCTGGAATCCCGGCAACGCTACACATGGCTTCCTCGACTTCATGCTGATGATGGGCGTGGCAGGAGAAAACAAAGCCGATTACGCTGACACCCTCGACCTGTTCCATACGATGGAGGCCTATTTCACCTGGTATCCGAATGGAGTTGACGCATGAGCAAGTACCTTCTCAACAAGTTCCTCTTCACCATCGACCGCGATCCAGAACTGGTTGAGCGCTATCGCGAAGACCCACGCGGCACTGTCGAATGGTGGGAAGCCGAGCGCGCCAACGTCATCCTGAATCTGCCCGAACTCGAACGCAGTACATGGCAGCAATTTACCGACGAGGAGCGCGAGGCCCTGGCGACACATGACTATGTGAAACTGTTCGAGCTTGGCGCGCACAATTTCCTGACGCTCACCCTCTTCATCGCCTTATTCGAACGCGACTACGAGGAACCGCTTGCCTTCCAACGCGAATATGCACGCAAGCTCCAGCACTGGTCGCTGCCCTACCCGGATATAACCACGTAAGGAGATTTGGGGTGGCTCTCTTCTTCCTGACGATTTTGGAGGAGCCGCGAAGCGGCTCCTGGGCGTAGGGACAGGGGGGCAAGGCGGAAGGGATGCGGGGGCCTTGTGCCTGTCCCTGGGGTGGGTTGGTGGAGCAAAATCAGCTTGAGAGGATATCGAGGCATTTTCCCCACCCCGGACAGGCACCAGGCCCCCGCATCCCCACACCTCATCCCCCTGTCCCTACGTAATGGTACAATAGCGGCAAGGAGGAACGAGCATGAGCGAGAGACTTTTAACGACAGTGGTGGGAAGTTACCCCCAACCTGAGTGGCTGGTTGATCGCAAAAACTTGCGGAGCCGGTTGCCACCGCGTATCCGGGCACGCGAAATCTGGCGCATCCCGGAGCCGCTGCTGCAAGAGGCCCAGGACGATGCAACGCTCCTCGCCATTCGCGATATGGAGCGAGCAGGGATAGACATCATCTCTGACGGGGAGATACGGCGGGAAAGCTACTCTAACCGTTTCGCCACCGCCTTAGAAGGCATGGATATCGATAACCCCGGAGTGGCTCTGGACCGCACAGGCCACCCGAATCCTGTCCCGCGCGTTGTTGGCCCGATTCGCCGTATGTACCCGGTTGAAGTGCGCGACGTAGAGTTTTTGCGCCGCAACACCGACCGCCGCATCAAAATCACGGTGCCCGGCCCTTTCACAATCACCCAACAGGCGCAGAATGACTACTATCAAGATGATAAAGCCCTGGCACTGGATATCGCGGCAGCCGTTAACGAGGAGATCAAAAGCTTGCAGGAGGCGGGGGCCGATGTCGTACAGATTGATGAGCCATACCTGCAAGCGCGACCCGAGAAGGCCAGGGCATATGGAGTAGAGGTTATCAACCGGGCGTTGCAAGGAATTGAGGGAACAACAGCGCTGCACCTCTGCTTTGGCTATGCTGCTATCGTGCATGACCGGCCTTCCCAGTACTCATTCCTTCCAGAGCTGCGCGATTGTATCGTCAAGCAGATTTCGATCGAAGCGGCTCAACCTGACCTTGATCTTTCGGTTCTGCGCCAATTTCCAGATAAGACCATGATTGTAGGCGTCTTGAACCTGGGCGATATGGAAGTGGAGACGCCCGAGACGGTTGCCGCGAGAATACGCTCCGCCTTGCAATATATAGAGCCGGAGCGCCTGATCCTGGCCCCGGATTGCGGCATGAAATACCTGCCCAGAGAAGTAGCCTTCGGCAAGCTATGCGCGTTGGTCGAAGGAGCCAGGATGGTGCGCCGGGAATTGGAGGAACCGTCATCCTCCTAGCACGTGACGTGAAACAGGCCCAGGACGGCACCTCCTGCCTCATTCCAGCTCTGGATCGCTGTGGGCGTCGGCGCAAGGTCCACCTGGCAGCCCTTGCGCTTGAAATAGTCGGCAGCCTCATCCGACAGCCTGACATTGCCATACTGCCCGGTCCCAATAATCAGCCGTTTGATCCCCGGTTCATAGAGATACTTTGCCTCGTCCAGGGAAAGAATATGAGAGGTGCCATAGATGGCCTTTGACAGTTTTTTCTTGCGTTTTTTCACCTCCCCGTTCGGCAGGATGAAGACATCGTGGTCGAAGACGGTCCCTTCAATGGTTATCGTGCCGAATTCGGTTTGATCGATGATGGGTTTCATCTCGTTCCTCCTCTACACGATGAATGGTTTTCTCCAAAGATGTTTTATCAGCCGAGCAAATTGAACGGGTTTTGCAGCAAGCGCTTGACTTCTTGCAAGAAACGGGCAACCGTCGCGCCATAAAGGATGCGATGATCCGCCGACATCGTCATCGACATCAGGTCACGAATCACCGGCTGACCATCTATGGGCACGAAGCGCTTGCGCGTCGATGCTATCGCCAGGATAGCGGCCTGTGGCGGATTGATGACCGCGATGAAGTCCGTGACATCCATCATGCCCAGGTTCGAGACGGAGAATGTGCCGCCTTCAAGATCGGTCTGAGAGAGCTTGTTGGCGCGGGCCTTCTCAATCAGCGCCTTCGCCTCGCGGGCAATGGAGCGCACGCCCTTGATATTGGCATCGCGGATCACCGGAACGACCAGACCAGCAGGAACGTCTACAGCTATCCCTACATTGATATGTTTGTACTGGATGAACTGACCATCCTTGAAGGAACCGTTGCACTCCGGGAATTTTTCCAGGGCAAGCGCGCAGGCTTTCACAATCAGATCATTAACGCTGACCTTTACCCCATCTTCACCAGCGCTCGCGTTGAAGGTCTGGCGCATTGCCAGCGCATCGGTCATATCCACCTCGCTGCTGACATAAAAGTGAGGGATAGTCTGTTTTGACTCAGTCAGCCGCCGGGCGATGGCTGCCTGCATGCGCGAAATCGGATGAGCTTCGGCATCTTCCGGTATGCTCACCTGCGACGCGACTGTGGGAGCTGCAGCAGGAGGCGGAGTGGCAGCAGGAGCAGAAGCAGCAGGCTTCTGCTCAAGAAAGTCTTCAATATCATCGCGGACAATGCGACCACCGGGGCCGGTGCCCCGAAGCTGAGCCAGGTCAATATGATGTTCTTCGGCCATGCGGCGGGCCAGAGGCGATGCCTTGATCGATCTACCATCACCGCCTGCTTCCGCCTCGGCACGTTCTCTCGGCGCAGAAGCCGGGGGAGTACTCAACGGAGCGGAAGAGCCTGTGTCTCCAGTCGGGGAAGCTGTTTGTTGCGCGGCCTGCTCCTGCCTTTGCCCATCTCTGCCTGCCCTGGAAGTTGGCGCTTCCTCCTCAGCAGCCCTACCGGCCTTCTCTGCCGCAGGCTGCGCTTGCTTCTGGACACCCGTTCCAGAACCGATGATCGCAACCGCCTGGCCGATGGGCACCGTTTCTCCCTCTTGCACCAGGATTTGTTCGAGGACGCCGGAATCGTAAGCCTGCAGTTCCATCGTTGCCTTATCCGTCTCAACCTCAGCCAGGATATCGCCTTTCTTGACTGGATCTCCCGGCTTCTTGAGCCAATGAGCAATGGTACCTTCCTGCATGGTATCGCTAAGCCTGGGCATATTTACTTCGCTCATCGCTGTACTCCTCTTCTGCGGCGTGGGGCAAGTTCATTGATCGTCTCAAGTAATTGCTTGGCTCCGGTCAGAGCGGCTATCTCCAAAGGTTTAGAGTAGGGCAGCGGCACTTCCAGGCTGGCTACGCGCTTGATTGGGGCATCCAGATAATCAAACGCATATTCCTGTAATATCGCGGCGATCTCCGCGCCGATGCCATAAGAGCGCCAGTCCTCTTCAAAGATAATGGCGCGGTTGGTTTTCTTGACCGAGTTGAGAATGGTTTCGTGATCCAGGGGGCGGAGCGAGCGCAGGTCAACGACCTCTACGCTCAACTGGTTTTCTTTTTCCAATCGACGCGCAACATCCAGCGCCACCGCCGCCATGCGCGAATAGCTAATCACCGTCAAATCTGCGCCCTCTTTGCTCACTTTCGCCTTGCCGAAAGGCACAACGTAATCATCGGCGGGCGCTTCCCCTTTGGTATTGTAGAGGGCCAGATTCTCGAGGAAGATCACCGGATTGTTATCGCGAACGGCGCTGCGCATCATCCCCTTGGCATCTGCTGGCGTGGAAGGTGCAACCACCTTGAGGCCGGGCACGTGCGCGAACCAGACTTCCAGGTTCTGCGAGTGCGTGGCCGACAACTGCTGACCACCGCCGCCGGGAGTCCGTATAACGAGCGGAACCGGACACTGGCCGCCAAACATGGCGTAGATTTTCGCGGCATGATTGACAATCTCATCCATCGCCAGGACGATGAAATTGATGGTCATGATCTCCACGATTGGGCGCAGTCCGAGCATGGCCGCGCCCGTCGCCATACCCACAAAGCCATTTTCACAGATAGGCGTATCCACAACCCGTTTAGGGCCAAACTCCTTCAACAACCCTGCCGTGATCTTATACGACCCCTCGAAGTTACCGATCTCTTCACCCAGCAAAAACACGTTCTCGTCACGCAGGAGTTCTTCGCGCAGCACATCATGAAGCGCCTGCCGGTACGTGATATCGGCCATCATTTATGCTCCTTTCACTGATGCGTCATCAGGCGCGTAAACATACTCTTCAAGCCCCTGCATGAACTCTTCCACCGAAGGGTCGGGACTCTCCTCGGCGAACTTGACCGCAGCGTCAACCTCTTGCTGCGCCTGCTCATCAATCTCGCCTACCTTCTGCTCAGTAAGCAGTCCTGCCGCAATCAGGCGAGAGGCAAACAGAGGAATGGGGTCTTGCTCGCGCGCGCTCTGCACCTCCTGTTTTTCGCGATAGCGATCAGGGTCCACGACCGAGTGTCCGGCAAAGCGATAGCTGACAGCTTCGATAAGACTCGGTTGATGCTGCTCGCGAGCCAGCTTTGCTGCGTTACGTATCGCATCGCGCACAGCCAGCACGTCGTCGCCATCCACCCGTTCGCTATGCATATCATAAGCACAGGCTTTGCGGTACAGTTCGCTGACAGCAGACCCTTTCTCAACGCGCAGGCCCATGCCATACTGGTTGTTCACGATGAAGTAGATGATAGGAAGCGAATAGATTTTGGCGAGGTTCAGCGACTCGTGGAAAGCTCCCGTATTGGTCGTTCCGTCACCCATCTGGCAGGCGACAACCTCATTAGAGCCACGATACGCGACGGCAAAGGCCGCGCCTGTGGCAAGCGGCAACTGTCCACCCACAATGGCGTACCCACCCATAAAGCGATGTTCGAGGTCAAAGAGGTGCATGGAGCCGCCACGCCCACGCGAGCAACCCGTTTCCTTCCCAAATAACTCGGCCATTACAGCCCCGGGCGAGATGCCGCGCCCAATCGCGTAACCATGCTCGCGGTAGTTCGTGTAGACGTAGTCGGTTGGCTCTAAACCATCACAGAAGCCAACCACCGTAGCCTCTTCCCCCAGGTTGAGATGGCAGTAGCCGCCGATGCGCGCTTTGGTATACATTTCGGCGGCCTTCTCCTCAAAGCGGCGAATAAGCACCATCTGCCGATAGTAGTTGATAAGCGTGTCCCGGTTCTCACCCTCAGGTATTGCGGGATGGGTTTGATCGCGGACAGATGCCGCATTGCCCATATCTTGTTTTCTTTGCGTATCCAAGACGCACTGATCCTTTCTTGTGAACGCTAACGACAAACCATTACATACCTGCCTCCGCCTGTCATCCTGAGCGCAGCGAAGGATCTCCGGTCCCCACTAGCCAGATACGACAAGCGCGAGATCCTTCGCTGCGCTCAGGATGACAGGCGCGAGGGTCTTGATGACAAGCGAGAGGGTCTTTTTCATGGTGTACCATTATGATCCCGGCGGCACAGCTTCAGGCCAGGCCGCAATTTCTTTTGACTCGCAGCGCGGACAGCGTTCCGGCTGTTCCTCGCTATGTATTACTTCGCCGCACACGTAGCATATCCAGCGCGTGGCGATCACCTTGACCACATCTCCACGACTTAAAATACCAATCACCCGCCCCTGTTCAACCACCGGCAAACGCTTGATGCGTTCATGCACGAGGATATGGCTTGCCTCCTCCAACTCGGTGTCCGGGGTAACGCTGATGACACCACGAGTCATGATATCACCAACCGTTTTTCCCTCCTTCGCGAGCATATCATACTCTGTAACCAGACCCACCAGCACGTTATCATCTTTGACAACCGGTAAGCCGCTAATGCGATGCTGAGCAAGCAAACGAGCGGCCTGCTGCTTCGATTGCTCCTCACGGACCGTAATAACCTTCGTGGTCATCACATCTTTAACTTGCATACGCTCCTCTCAATACTCGTCCTGATGGACAAACGGCGCTAAAATGCGTAGTCATCACCCTGTCCTTCCTCCGGCACTGCGATGACTCCTTCAAAACCCGCGTCCGAGTGGGGCTTCTCCGCTCCTTGATCTTCACGAGCCAGCCAATATAAAGTGTCTCGATGATTCTCGTAGAGCCATTCCAATAACGCATAGGCTTCGTCATACGGCAACGACACCCGCGTTCCAGGTCCATAGATAGTGAGCGTTCCCTGCTCATTTAGTTCCGCTGTATGGCGTCCCAAAATACGCTCGCTCATAGCCGATGTCTCCTTCCACGCAGCTTGCCGAGGTATGCAATCTCTACTCCGCGCAAGATACGTTCAATCAGTATCATACTCCATCTATCATGTACACGTGTAGGTTTATCAAAGTGGGGAAGGTGTCAATTTTTTGCATCCAGCATGGGGGCCGGAAGACATCCCCTTGCGGGTGTCTTCCGCGACCTCTCCCTGCAAAAATCTGATGCTTACCCACAAGAATATCGAGAGAGGATTTTGGCATGAGCATATGGTACAATGCAGAATGGTAAGACCCTCCTTTCACAGTGTCTATTTATAGCCTTCCGCAAGGGAAAGGAGAAAACCTGTGCCAGCAAAACCCACTCTTGAGCAACTGCGCGAAATCGCGCAAATGTATGGCTTACACCTTGATGATGTAGGCCTCGAGTCATTCTCCGGTTTGATGAGTGCAGCCCTTGAGTCCTACAAACGTATTGACCAGCTTACGGAGCCAGCCTTACCGGTTCGTTATCCACGTTCTGGAAGCTATCGCCCCGAGGCTACGGAAAATTCCCTGAATGCCTGGTATCAAAAGTGTTCCATCAAAGGCGCTTCGAGCGGCATCCTGGCAGGCAAGCGTATTGCCATTAAGGACAATGTCTGTGTCGCGGGCATTCCAATGATGAACGGTTCCTCGGCGCTCGAGGGATACGTTCCCGAGTTTGACGCCACCATTGTCACTCGCATTCTGGACGCAGGCGGCGAAATAGTTGGGAAGGCTGTATGCGAACACCTCTGCTTCTCCGGCGGCAGCCACACCTCCGACACCGGACCTGTACTCAATCCACACGATCCTAAACGGTCGGCGGGCGGTTCATCAAGCGGCAGCGCTGCGCTTGTGGTGGCGGGCGAGTGCGATATGGCAATTGGCGGCGATCAGGGCGGCTCGATTCGCATCCCCAGCTCATGGTGCGGGGCTTACGGCCTTAAGCCAACCTATGGCCTGGTTCCCTACACGGGCGTCTTCCCCATCGAATTGACGCTTGACCACACCGGGCCTATTGCAGCCAGTACACGCGACGTTGCCTTGCTATTAGAAGCCATTGCAGGCGAGGACGGGCTTGATCCGCGTCAGAAAGATGTCAAAGTTGAGACCTATACTCAGGCGCTCGCTAACGACACCGAAGGGCTGCGCATTGGCATCGTGGCGGAAGGCTTCGGCTGGCCTGGCCTTTCCGAGCAAGATGTGGATGAACTGGTCGAGGATTCCGCGCAGCGTTTTAGCCAGTTGGGAGCGCAGGTCAGCAAAATCTCCATTCCATTGCATCGCGACGGCATCCATATCTGGAACGGCATTGCGATTGAAGGAGCGACCATGTTGATGGTACGTGGCAATAGCATGGGCACCAACTGGAAAGGACACTATAGTACATCGCTCCTGGATGTCTACGCGCGCGGACGAATCACGCGGGCCGACGATCTCTCCGACACCGTCAAGCTGGTTGTGCTGCTGGGCCAGTATATGCAAGACCGCTATCACGGACGCTACTATGCCAAAGCGCAAAACCTGGGTCGCATCCTCACAAAAGCCTATGATGACGCTTTGCAATCGGTTGATTTGCTGGTCATGCCAACCTTGCCCATGAAAGCGACCAGGATACCGCCCGCTGACGCCCCGCGAGAAGAAAAAGTTGCCCGGGCGTTAGAGATGATTCCCAATACCTGCCCATTTGATGTCACGGGCCATCCCGCAATGACCCTTCCCTGCGGACTTTCAGATGGACTGCCAGTAGGGATGATGCTCGTTGGCAGGAAATGGAATGAGGCCACTATACTGCGAGCCGCGCATGCCTTCGAGCAGATCAGCGGTTATGTGGTGCGTCCTCAACAGGCGTCTGCTGCGGCCGGGCAATAAGAGCCACCGGCCACTGCTACCAGCAAGGCTACCCGATCTTTGTCATGGAGTACTGTAGTAAGCGCCGCATCTGAATCCAGGCGAACATTATTGATCAGTACACGTATAAAGGAAGGTAGCTTTCCATCTTCATCCAAGAAGTAGGGCCGGGCGCGAGGATAGGCAGCAATCAGATGGTGTAATACCTGACCTAAGGTAGCAGAGGTGGAATCGAAAGAAACTTCCACCTCTGGCTGGCCAATAACAACTCGCGCTGAGCCGTAGAGCGCGACCTTTACCTGCATATCCTGCACTTTTTCTGCATAAAAGGGCTTGCGCTGCTCTCGCGAAACGCAATCAGCAGCGCAGCCTGACAATCACCCAATTACTCGCTAGAGATGGTACTGCTGGCGAACATACGAGCCAATGCCAACGGCATCGAGCCTGTCCATTGGAACCAGCATCGTCAATTGCACCACGCCGGGCAAGCGGCCAATCTCCACGCCGCCGGTGACGGTGCAGCGATTGCGCACCTCTGCGAGCGACATTTGCAACACCTGAGAAGCTCGCTCCATGGCATTATCGGTCGCCTCGTTCAGGGTTGGCCCCGTTCCAATGAACTGCACCGGGCCAACATTGCGCTGCACCTGTATATGATAACGCTGTGCAAGACGCTCACCCGCTTCCAGTTCCTCCTTAGAGAAAGGGCGAGCAATGAACGGCAAATCCTCGGGTACAGGTAACAGGATAGGGCCATCCAGGGGCAGATTCTTGATGACATTGACGCGCACGCTCGCTTCGGCGGTGATATCGGTGGTATGCAGCGCCAATTCGCCATCACCTTGATTGGCGTGACAATCTCCGATATAGACCCCTCCGCCATCGATCTTGACCGGGCAGATCAGCACAGCGCCGGGACGAACTTCGTTTGTATCCAGGTGCGCATCGGTCTTTACTCGATTGAGCGTTTCGAGGGTCAGGCCATAGGGGTGATGCGCCCCCACCAGAAAATTGCCGAAGTCTCCGGCATTATGCGAGTCAGGCAGATCGACACTCGGCGTCGTGCCAATGTTCCCGATAAACGGGCGCAGCCGGGCAAGCGTGCCGGGAATCGTATGCGGCTCGTAGAGGAGAATGGGATGCTGGCGCGCATTTGGCGGCAGAGCTGCTACCTCGCGGGCACGCTGAGCAAAATCATGCGCATTGGCGGCATCTACCGTCAACCCCACCTGGCTGTCATGATCGAAGACGATAGTGTATCCTTCTTCAAAACCAAAGGGATTCACCACCGTTCCACACTTGGCACAGCGAATACTGCTCTCACCCGTTCCCTCGACGCGGCTGGTCGGCCACGACGTTCCGCACCCTGGACATTTCTTATCCACAAATGGGTCATCGCCGAAGGCTGCTTTGTTCGTCACCATCGTGCCAGAGGAGGTTGCCAGCGAGAGAACGCGCATAGACTCGATGGTGATTGCCAGAGCATCGCCGACCTTCGCGCCCTCTACGGCCACCGGGCGCGTTACCTCGTGTCCGCCCCGAAAATCCGGCGTAATCATCGGCCCCCAGCAGCCGGGCGGCACAACGCAACGAATGCGTCCGCCATCCTTGACGGTTGCCGCAAAACCCAGGCTCGGCCCAATCAGCCCGCCGGTATACTCGTCTACAAATACCTCGTCCTTGATGTCCGTCGCTTGCATAAACAGAAACTCCTTTCGCAAAATAAAGAAAACCTGCCTCAAATGCCCTTGCTTTTCTGAGGCGCTGCCAGGATATGAAGTAACTGAACGGTTCTCTATATAAAAGAAGAGGAAATCAAGAAGGGCTGCTTTACGAGAAACGGTACAGAAAATCGTAGTATGCCCGAGTACCTACTCATCATACATGGGGGAGTTCAGGAATGTCAATGGTGGTTTTGCTCTCGATTCCCCTGCCCCACTCCTTAACCACTCCCCATCCCAAAAGTACCAGATTGAAGCCTGTCCATGCATGGATTCTTGTTATACATGCTACCCTGTATCGCAGTGAGAAATGAAATAACATGAAACAGGAAGAGGTATTGTTTGTTGAAGAAAACTTGTTGGAGCCTGCTGTGTCTTTTGTTGATCGCCTTGCTGGCGGCGTGTTCCTCTGGAGCTGCTACACGTTCTACTTCAGGTCCGCTCGAGGGCTATTCACTAAACCAGAGCAGCAACCGGCCTTCTCCGACTCCAACCTCGATACCTATGCCTGCAATTCCGAGTCATAATGTGACGCCGACCCCGGTGCCAACTCAGAAGCCTGTTTCCCATACGCCTACGCCAGCCCCCTCTACGCCAGTCCCTTCACCCACCTCCAATTGCGTCACGTTCAGTAACGACACAACGCATGTTCCGGCGGCGAACGGAACTCTGGCTGCACCTTATGGCCCGGCTCCCGTGTCTACAGAAGCGCAGCAGCTTGCTCAGCAACTCTTTCAATTGATCAATAGCGATCGTGCCGCCTGCGGTCTGCCTCCATTCACATGGAACTCTACCCTGGCGAATGGCGCACTTCTTCATAGCTGGAACATGTATCACTGCGGGTTTAGCCACACCTGCCCTGATGGCATGACGCAGTACCAGCGCATCGCAAATGAAGGTTTTGCTGGCGATAGCGACTGCGGTGAGAACATCGGCCTGGCAGGTCCTTCTACGCCACCCTGGACTCACGTCTACCAGGTTCAGGAAAGCATGGCCCACGAGCCGCTTGGAGGATGGCACCGCATTCACCTGTTCAGCACCACACTGCACCAGATAGGCATTGGCGTCTACGTCGATCCAAACGGCTGGATCTGGTTCACAGAAGACATGGCGAGTTGAGGCCCATTTACATCCTGGTCTAAATAAACATTCCTCAACAAGAGAACAACAAAAGCCCCCTGTAGACTTACAAGGGGCTTTTCCGTAATCTCAAAGGTATCCTCTTCCGATATCTTTGGAGGATGAGATTACTGCTTCAGAGCGTCATCAACTTTCTGCTCTACTTCGCCAGCCTTAGACTGGACCTTGCCGCCGACTTCGCGGGCCTTGCCTTTCGCCTCGGTCTCGTCATCGCCAACGGCTTTACCAACATTCTTCTGGACCTTGCCCGCAGCTTCATTCACCTTCCCCTTTACGGTATCTTCTACACCCTGCGTGCCGAGGTCTTTACCCTGTGCATCGGTATTCGTAGTGGTGTCGTCTGTTGCCATTTTGTTGCTCCTCCTTGAGAGAAACTACTACATTGTCAAAACTCGCGATACGTTTCGTCCCCTGCCTTTAGCAAAAGAGTGAAGTACCGCTTAGCCTATGTATAACACTCTTGAAAGTCTAAAAGTGGATACAAACAGGCTCATTCATGACAAATGCCCCCTCAAGGTGTTATAATTAACACCAGCAATTAGGATTTTTGTTCGACTCAATAAGGCAGCGAAGATTGCTCAAGCAAGCGCAACATCAAGCCGTTTTCCTGAATAAGCAGGGCAAAGCCTTTTGAAAAAGGAGCCATCAATGGAGAGCTATCAGCCGATTTTCGAAGCGGTCCGGCAGCATTGCGCCGCCCAGGGGTGGTATGGCGCAGAAATGCTGGGACCGGAGTGGAGAGACGTGCGCGACGATGATCCACGCCGGAGCCGCTTTGAGTTCCCTCCGGCTACAGAGGCCCAGGTGCAAGCAAGGGAGAAGCGGTTGGGTGTGGCACTGCCTCCTGTGTTGCGCGCCTGCTATACTGAGTTAGCCAATGGCGGCTTCGGACCAGGCTACGGGCTGCGGAGCCTCATAGACGAGTGTGAGTACCCGGACGACCTGGTAGAGGGCTATCTGTCAATGTGTGAGGTGCATGAGGTGCTGGACCTGGATATGATGGCTGCCTCTCAAGGAGGCACCCGCGTCTTCACGATCCCCTTCGAGCAGTGGGTGCGTGCCGCGCTTCCCCTCATTGAAGAGGGCTGTGCAATGACGCTGTGCCTGGATACCACCAGCGGCAGCATCTTCCGCGCCGCGCCTTCCGCCAGTGGCGAAACCTTTGAGTATGTAGCTCCTACCTTTGAGGCCATGCTGTGACTGTGGCTTTCGGATGAACTACATACTCGTAAAAGCCACAACTTGTTCCTCTCTGGACTAAAATAGCGGGGAAGAACGGAACGGAAGCCACCGGCAAGGGGCTTACATAGGCAGGTTTTTTCCAGGCGCAACCCATCACACCTGTCATGCTGAGTGCAGAGAAGCATCCCTCGTTGCACAGTGAGATGCTTCTCTGCACTCAGCATGATAGGCTTTCGAACGGCGTATGGTGAAAAACCTACCTATGTAAGCCCCTTGCCGGTGGCTTCCGTTCCCCCCCACCTGCCTTCTCTTTTCATCACGACTTCCTGGGTTTGGGAGGCGGGAAGAATTTGATCGGCACTTGCGTAATATCCTCTGATGAGACCATTCGCCTTTGTTTGGACAGTAGCTCACCTGGGTCATAGATGAAGGCGGGTTGCCAGACCTGGAAATCGAGCTTACTCTGATTAGCCGGGCTGACTTCAGCCCAAAAGTCATTGAGCCACCCGCGCATCTCAGGGCCACACAATTTACAGACATTCACCTGGGTAAAGATAAAGATATAAACCTTCGAGGCTTTATCCAGTTCTCCACTGGCTTGCAAACGTTGCAGGGTGATCGGGATAAATCCCCCGGCATCGTGGAGTTTACGCTCGACATGATCGCTATTTTTATCCAGGTCCCCACCGTCCTGACCGGTGACGATCTCTGAGGGGATGGCATAGATGGGCGATCATCTGAATACTCGACCACGATCTGGCCGATGCCCAGGCTCCTGCCATATGTAGGGTGCTTCAAACGATAATCTTGAACCGGCTTTGCCATTGTACCAAAGACGTACTGCTGGACATCGTCGATGGTGGTCGGTTTTTGTGAGTCATTGTTACTACCTCCCAGCATTCGGCCAAACGATGCGAAAACAATCAACCCGGCAATGATTCCTAATCCTACGAGCAGGAAGCCAAGCATGCGAATACAACCGCTTTGGGAAAACTGTTGCTCTTGCATCATGCACTGAAACTCCTAAAAATGCAGCGCTAATATGAGAATTTACTTCCCCGCTTTCTAGACAATATACTGCACAGTTACTCGAATTTCATCAAATTCTCCTTAGAACCATAAGATATAGATATTCTTGGTCAAATAGACCCCCTCTCATTTTTTTGAGATGTCCATCTTTCATTCACATGTATTCTTCAGGTAGAAAAAGCTGCAATTTCTATGTATACTTCTCTATGGTACTTAAAAGTAATTGGTTCGCAAGGATTAAGTAGAGCAACAGATTACATATGCTTCATCAAGTTACTATCTAGTAAAGGAGCTAGCAGGTGCCTGATCTCCCCGTTTCTAAGAAGTTCCTTCATGAGCTAAGGACGCTTCAGATCGAACATCAGAAAAGACTTATAACAGATGAGGAATATAGTCGGCGGCGTGATGAGGTGATAAAACGCGAGGCAAAATCACATAAATCAATGAGCTATGTCCTGCTCTTGCAGGAGCTTCAAAATATTGAGAAGGAAACAGAGCAGGAAGTAAAGGAAGAGCTTGAAAAAGAGAGAAAAGCCCGCGAGGCAGAAGAACGGCAGAGGCAATTAGAAAAGAAATGGCAAAATCAAAAGCTAGAGCGAGAGAGACATTTAAAAGAACTAAGGGATCAGCAAGAAAAACTGAGAAGAGAAGCAGAACAGCTCACTTTTAGAAAAACCGTCGCTGAATATATTGATCGTTTAGAGGATAAAACCAAAGAATTGCAATCTCGGTACACTGTGCTTCAATACATTCTTATAATTTTTTCAGCTAGTACTGCTACGATGGCTAGCATGGAGGTAATACCACGTTGGTTTGTTTCTTTCACAGGATTAGTAGCAACTGTCGCAGGAGGTATTCTTACAACTTTTAAAATTCAAGAGAGAATCTATGCCAATCGCAAGGCTATAGCTGAAGTCCGTTTGGAAACACAAAAGTATGATTATGGGCTAGACGAGTACCAGATAGAGAACACTGAGCAAAGATACCTTTTATTCAGTAAAAACATTACGCTCATACAAGGACAAGAAATGTTGCAGGAGGTTGAATTCTGGAATCCTAAGAAAGAGGAAAAAAAAGAAGAGAGAACGACACAAATTAGCTCATCTGAGAGCGAAGAAGACGGGGAGGACAGCCACAACCACGAAGACCACAAGTCAACTGAGGCACGAGAAAAACCAGAAGACCAGTAAAAATAAACAAGAACGCCACTTCCCTATTTGTGTTGATCTCTTTATGGTACAAACAGGGAAATGGCTTTCCTGATTATTCCCCAATAGACCCATCCACTCCACTCTCTACCTCTTCCTCTTCCATTCCATTCTGGGGAGAAAGGACGGTAACATCTTTCACGTGTACCGTATCAAATACATCCAATAAAGCTGTACTCACAATACTCTCGACGGCAAGCTCGGTCCTCTTTGCGCTTCCTACAAGCGCATCAATGACGCTCTCAGAACACTCGACTCGGATGTGGATTTCGCACATAATTTCTTTCCCCCCTGTAGCAGGTTCTTTCCGCCGTTGAGCATGCCCACAGCGCATTGATGATCGCCTTTGCAACAAAATATTGCATCGGCTTGAAAAAGTGAATAGAATATCATCAACTCGTTTCGCCGTCTGGGCATTTACCAGGCAAGCGGACTACCAATATTCATTTGAGAAATGGAGACCGCGCCTATTTGCAAGTGGAGGTAAGCAGTCTTCACATTTCTAAGGTAGAGTATGCCATAAGCTATGCCTGATGTATATAAAAATTCTTATCAAAAACTTAACAAAGTCAGATGTTAGTTCGAGTAATGTTCTTGTTCGGTATATGTTAGAAGGCTACTGGGGGAAAGACGAGCGTGAGTAACAACAAAAAAAACTCCCATTATTCTCCCTTGCGGCAGGCGCGCAAGGAAAAAGGCTTGTCTCAGAAAGAACTGGCAGAGCTGATAGGGACTACTGATGTGATGGTCAGTCGCTGGGAAAATGGCAGACATCCAGGTCCCTACTTTCTTAGGCAACTGAGTGAATTTTTCGATAAAACGCCTGCCGAGCTTGGTCTGGTGCAAACGCAACCTTTATCACGATCCCCCCGGATATGGAACGTTCCCATTACGCGCAATCCGTTCTTCACAGGACGCCAGGCTCTGCTGGACTTGCTTTACGAGCGACTCTCGACTACAGGAAAAGCTGCCCCGACGCAGCCCCAGGCGCTCTATGGCCTGGGAGGCGTTGGAAAAACGCAGACCGCCGCCGAATATGTCTTTCTCTATGGGAATGAGTATGCCCATGTCTTCTGGATACGCGCTGCCAGCCGCGATACGCTTATCGCCGACTATGTAGAACTGGCTCACCTGCTCGAACTGCCAGAAAAAGATGCGCAGGAGCAACAACAGGTCATCGCAGAGGTCAAGCGCTGGCTGGCAGAAAACGAGGGCTGGTTGCTCATTCTTGACAACGCTGACGACCTGCTCCTGGCGCAGGAGTTTCTGCCCTCGCAGCATCACGGATACATCCTTTTCACCACCCGCGCACAGGCGACAGACAACATTGCCGCCAATATCGAAGTAGAGCAACTGACGCCAGCAGATGGCAGTTTGCTGCTATTGCGTTGGACCAGACGGCTGGGCAAGTTCGCCAGACTGGAACAGGCGCTGGCTGCTGATCTCGCCGCCGCCGAACGGATCGTACACGAGATGGCAGGCCTGCCTCTGGCCATCATTCAGGCCGCCTCTTACATAGAGGAAACACGCTGCAACCTGGACGATTACCTGCATCGCTACGAGACGCAGCGCAAGGAACTACTTGCGCGCCACAGCTACCTTCTGTTCGATTACCCCGACAGCGTCGCCGCCACCTGGGCGCTTTCGTTTCAGCAGATCAAAGAGCAGAGTCCAGCCGCCGCCGGGCTATTATACCTCTGCGCCTTCCTCGCCCCAGACGCCATCCCCGAAGAATTGCTGGCGCAAGGAGCCGCTGAACTCGGCCCCAACCTGGAGTTCGTGGCAGATGATTCCTCTCAACTGAACAAAGCGTTAGAGCTGTTGCAACGCTACTCCCTGATACGGCGCGAGCTGCCCGCGCGCACGCTCAGCATTCATCGCCTCGTGCAAGTCGTCCTCAAAGACAGCCTGGATCAAGCCACGCAACGCCTCTGGGCCGAACGCACAGTGCGGGCTGTCAATGCCGCCTTCCCGAAGACCGACTACGGCACTGACAACACCCATCACTACTACCTGCCACACGTCCAGGAATGCGCCACGCTTATCACCCAGTATCAGCTCTCCTTCCCAGAAGCGGCGCAGTTGCTCTTCCAGGCCGGAGCCTTTCTCTATTATCATGGCTTTCATCCCCAGTCCCAGGCGCTCCATGAGCAAGCCCTGGCAATTCGCCAGCAAATCCTCGGCCCAGAACATCCCGACGTAGCCGAAAGCCTTAACAGACTGGCAATACTCGCTCGAAACCGGGGTGACTACTCACAAGCACAAGAGTTCCATCAGCAAGCCCTCATCATCCGAGAAAAGACTCTGGGACCGGTCCACGAGGCAACAGCCGAAAGCCTCAATAACTTAAGTGTGCTTTACCGTTCCCTCGGGAAATACGAGCAAGCAGAGCCTCTTGTACAGAGAGCGCTCAAAGTCCGTAAAAAGTTGCTCGGCTCAGAACATCCTGAAACCTTGATTACTCTTCTCAATCTGGCAAATCTCTATGCTGATCAGCGTAAATATGAACAAGCCGAACAACTTTTACAGCAGACCCTCTCAACCGCTGAACGAGTTCTGGAACCTGAACATCCCCTTATTGCCCATAATCTGAGTCTCCTCGCAAAGCTTTCTTATGAACAAGGAAAGTCTGAAAGAGCTGAGGCGCTCTGGAAGCAATCCCTCGCTCTGCTCGAGAAAAAGTTTGGACTAGAGCATCCCACTGTTGCTGAAAGGCTTAATGGCCTTGCCACAATCGCCTTTGCACAGGGACACTACCTAAAAGCAAAGTCCCTTTGTGAAAAAGCACTAGCTATCGCTGAAAAAATACTTGGCACTGAACATCTGGATACACTTACTTACCGTGAACACTTGAACAAAATTGTTAGCCAAAAAGTGGCGAAACAGGATGATGAAGATGATCATCCTGTTCCGCCCCAACGATGATCCGATTATGACTTAACCCCGTTGCTTCGATCTAGCAATCCCATGCTCCACCTGCTGGGCAAGGGCCATAGCGCTTGATAGCAACAGGTCGAGCCGCTTTGCTCGTCACATAGGACGAATGGACCGAACGAACCTGCAAACCGGAAGCGATGTTGCTCAATGGTCCTAACAGGAATGATGGCGCACTCAGGCTCAATAGCAGGGCTAAGGTGACTAGAGTAGAGCGGAATTTGTTCACGAAAGCTCCTTTTCTGGCTGCTTTGCAAACAACTGGCGTTTGCTTTACCTGTCCTTACATTGAAGTACATGATATTGACCAGATCGTGAATGTCAGTGTACCAAGGAAGCGATACTATGTCAATGGTTATGTAAAAAACCGAAATAATCGATGTTAGATTGATCATCGAAAGCGGCAAGCATAGTAAGTTTGTTGAATGAGCAAAACGATCGAATACAAAACATACTCATCAAGGAATTTTTGTTGACATCAGAGCAAAAATCAGGAGCCAAAAGAACGAAAATCTCAATGAGAGCATGAAGCTAACTCTCAAACAATTGATAGTATGGTGAGCAACATAGAGATGGAACAGGATGATAGCACAATCATCCTGTTCCATCTCTGTGTTGCCTGTCTCAACACATCGCTTTAATCTAACAGTCACTCCCCCCACCTGTGGGACAAGGCCCATTGCGCTTGACAGCCATTGATCCGGCGGCTTTGCCCGTCACATAGGACGAGTGGATCGAGCGGGCCTGCACACCGGAAGCGACATTGGTCAGAGGTCCCGCCAGGAACGATGGCCCAATCAGGCTCAACAGCGCGACGAGGGCGACGAGGGTAGAGCGGAATTTGTTCACGAGAAATCCTTTCTGGCCGCTTTTCTTCAGCAACAACATTCGGTTCATCAGTCCCTGTAGCTCAGGGATAAGCGTGTTCTTCATCGGATGGGCCCATCGTTTCAGATCACAATGAAAGTATAACTTTAATTATTGGGCAAGTATATACCAAAATAAAATTATATATGCTATAATAATTTATAGAATATATGGACGTTCATGAGGCATTTATGAGGAATAATCAATGAAGGTCTTTGAAAAGTGCATTCCCGATCATTCTGTAAGCCACAGGGTGATAACAGGGATTCCCTTTCACGTGCAGTTGCTTCGTGAGCGCGAATTGCAGGGCTGGTCGCAGGCCGATCTCGCGGAGAAGCTGGGCTGCGATCTAAAAACGGTGAATCGGTGGGAAAACGGGCGAGGTTTCCCGCGTCCGCATTACCGGCGCGAGCTTTGTAAACTCTTTAGAAAAAATGCTCAAGAGCTAGGACTGGTAAAGGAAACTACCCTGCAGCCACCAGTCCTAAAAGAGAGAAGCGTGGATGAATTCACTGGAGCGCAAAAAGACCGGAGCGATATTCCTCAAGTTACCCACTTGCCTGGACGCGACAAAGAATGCACGCGGCTGGCTCGTTGGATAAAAGAAGATCATTGTCAAATCGTGGCAATACTGGGAATGGGAGGGATAGGGAAAACAGCCGTAGCCAGACAGGTGGTAGCGGATATCAAACAGACCTTCGAATATGTCTTCTGGTGCCCTCTTGAAGACCAGCCTCCCCTGGAATCGTGGCTCAAACAGTGCCTGATCGCCCATCAGCAGGGCCTTGATTTACCAGAGGTTACCCATGAATTGATCGCCCTGTTCATCCAATACCTGCGCGACCACAGTTGCCTGCTGGTGCTGGATGGCTTCGAATCTATCTTGCAACCGGGCCGACCAGTCGGATGCTATCGCGAGGAATACGCGGCTTACGGCAGGCTGCTGCAACAAGTTGGAGAAACGCAACACTCGAGCTGCCTCTTGTTAATAAGCCGCGAGAAACCCAAAGAAGTAGCTCTCCTGGAAGGGAAAAGCGGGCCTGTACGCTACCTGCGCCTCTCCGGTCTACCACTTGATGCAGGAGAGCATCTATTGCGAAACAAAGGTTTGATTGGTTCAGAGATTCACCAGCAAACCCTGATCAAACGTTATTCAGGCAATCCACTGGCTTTACAAGCTGTCTCAGCACTTATTCAAGAAGTATTTGGGGGTGATATCGCCAGGTTTCTGGAGGAAAAAATCATTGTCGTCGGAGCGGTCTATGAATTGCTCGCTCAACAATTTCATCGTCTAACCGCCCCGGAAAAAGAGATCATGTACCGGCTTGCCATCGAGCAAGAGGCGCTGTCTCTGGAGAGCTTGCGGCAAAAACTGGCGCATCGAGTATCAACGGGCTATCTCGAAGCCCTCGCTTCCTTGCGTCGTCGCTCTCTTCTAGAAACCCGCGAACCCGGCAAATTCACCCTCCAACCCGCTCTAAAGGAATACGTCACGATGAAGCTAATCGAGCAGACCAAACTGTAGGGACAGGGGGTGGGGCGACTGTGAGGTGAGTGCCTGTCCTGGGATGGGTCGGCAAAAATAGGCACTATTGAAACGTAAACCCACCTTTTTTAAAAAATATGGTACCATTGAAAACTGAGCATACTAAGCAGATAGGGGAGCCAACCATAATGTCGTTTCGAGAACATCCCAAAACAGTTGCCGAGCTTCATTTTTTTACGCGGCGCACCGACGGCGTCTCGCTGCAAATACAGGAGAATAGCCGCATCCTGTCTGAGCTGGGGTGGACGGTGATTGAATGCAGCGCCGATGCCGAGAGGCCAGAGAGCTTTCGCATACCAGAACTCGATTACACGACCCCTGGAGTACAGGCTCTTAAAGGGAATGACACATCGGGAGTACAAGCTGCCACAGACATTGAGGAGGCATTTGAGGCCCAGGTTCAAACAATTCAAAACGCGCTGGATGTGTTCATTCAACGCTACTCTCCCCAGGTCATTCACCTGCGCAATATCCTCTCGCTTCCGATCCATCCAGCCGCTACCGCCGCCATGGCGGCATGCATTGCCAACCATCCAGAAGTCCATTTCCTGGCGCAGCACCACGACTTCAGCTTCGAGGATGATTTTGTGCCAGGGGACCGAAAGAAGATTTACGAAATTCCCTTTCCTTATATACAACACCGCGTTGAGCAGGCATTATTATACCAATCTCCCAACGTCCACCATGCCGTGATTAATTCGCTGATGCAGCGGCGCCTTTTGCGCGACTTTGGTATCCAGGCCACCGTTATCCCTGATACGTTCGATTTTTCGGTGCAGCCAGCAGTGATACCGAATTTGCGGGAAAAGCTGGGCCTGCGTCCTAACGATATCGTGATCGGCATGATGACCCGCATCATCCCTAGAAAAGCCATCGAGGTCGCCCTGCAATTTACCGCCGCTTTGCAGCAGCGCAAGCGCGATTTTTCAGGAACAGGCCGGGGAATACACAGGAGAACAATCGACGAGGAGACACGCTTGCTCGTTCTGCTTCCGCAGGCGGCAGGGTTGGATGAACCACAGAATGCGGCCTATTTCAACAAGCTGCGCGCCTATGCCCAAGAATTGGGGGTTCGCATATTGTACCTGGGAGAGCGAGTCGTGGCAGATAGCGCCTATCGGAGTGAGCCTGAACTGATTCCATTTTATAGTCTATATTCAGTCGTTGATATGCTAACCTTTCCAAGCTATCAAGAGGGGTTCGGCAACCAGTTCCTCGAAGCGGTCGCACTCGGCAAGGGAGTTGTGGTCTGTCATGCCTATCCGGTGATGGAGGCAGATATCCTGCCACTGCTGCCGCCGGATGGCATCATTTCGCTGGGAAACAACGCGGACTATATGCTTGATGAAACCGGCTTTGTACATCTCAGGGAAGATATTCTACAGGCCGCCGTGAAGCGCGAGATTCACTTTTTGTTGCACCCAGACGAAGAACAACTGGCCGCGCAAGGAACGCGCCACAACCTGGCGATGGCTTTTGACGCTTCTGCGGTTGGCAGGCACTTAGCGCAGTTACTGGAATCGCTTTTGTAGTTGTAAGACCTCTGTCATTTGTGTCATTTAAAAAGAGGTTGGGAAGACACCCGTAAGGGGTGTCTTCCCAACCTCTTTTCCCAGCCTCCCATCCCGCATGGAAATTTGCCAAAGATCACTGTGCCTGTTATCTTATTCCCTATATTTGATACAGAAATGGAGTAACTCAATGGCCACTCAACTCCAGTTCGGGCTTACTTCAGTATTTTCGGGGGCGCGTAGCACACCTGAAGCGATGGTACAGATAGCACAGGCTGCTGAAAACGCGGGCATGGACTCGATATGGGCAGTCGCGCATCCCGGCTACACCATCCCAGCCTGAGCCGGTCGTTGTCCTGACCTTTATCCCCGCGCATACGCGCACTCTTCTGAACAGGGCAATGGCTGGTTGGGTACGCGCTCGATCTGTCAGAGACGGCGCGCTAGCGCAGGTCTGCGCGAAGCCGCGCAACGCTATCCACGCCCTGCGAACCTGGACAAACTAGAAATCAGTGTAGCCCCTCGCGTACCCATAGACCGGACGACGGCCCAGCAGTTTGCTGACCTCGGCGTCCACCGGCTGATCCTGCTTCCACTACCGAAGGCAGACACCCCGGCAGTGGAAGGCTTTATTGAAAATGTCGGGGCTACGCTTGTTGGGAAGGTATAGGGACGCAATGATGAACTTTAACAAATAAAGAGGGGATATGGTTGTAGGGACGCGCTTCATCGCGTCCACCGCGAACGGTTGCCCATTAATGCGCGGAGGTGGACGCGATGAAGCGCGTCCCTACAGGAGCAGAATCATTTTCCGAACGTGCATCATCCGGCATTACACCTCATTGATTACAGGTAATTCACGCAATTTGGCAGATTTACCACGATGAGTTGGAGAAAGAGCCTCGGCGATGGCTCCTCGGGCAACATTAACTGCGACACCTGCAGATGTTGGCACGTGGCAGAGCATGTTGGTGTACGAAGCATTGGCTAGCGGGCAGTAGCATTCGCGGGCCTTGATGCTGCGGCGCATCTCATCGGCCTCGGCGGTTGTCCAGACGGAACGGAAATCGTAGTTGTGATCGCGCAGGTTGCCCACCGACTCGGCGCGGATGCAGCAGGCCCACACGTCGCCGTTTGGCGCAATCTGCGCCGAGGCCACGCCAGCCAGGCAGGGAATAACCTGTCGTTTCTCCACCAGCGTCTTCTTGACGATGTCATAG
>DASRDB010000018.1:0-152355 GCA_035652815.1 Ktedonobacteraceae bacterium | reverse complement strand
AGGCGGCCCGTTGGGGTTTGAAACGTTGGGTTTTGCCAGGATCGTTTTTCAGCTCCTCCGTTGGAATGGATGAGGCGGCCCGTTGGGGTTTGAAACTGTAGATGCCGCCGGCCTTCCTGCTGGTTTAACGACGTTGGAATGGATGAGGCGGCCCGTTGGGGTTTGAAACTACCAAAGATCATACCTCCTGCAATTCCTGTCACGAGTTGGAATGGATGAGGCGGCCCGTTGGGGTTTGAAACAAACTACTTTACAATTTCAAAGTACCGAAAAATCTGTTGGAATGGATGAGGCGGCCCGTTGGGGTTTGAAACCAATGGATAGTTCCCTGTTTGATTTCCATATCCTACGTTGGAATGGATGAGGCGGCCCGTTGGGGTTTGAAACAGCCTATAAATTCCACCATACATTAGTCTTGTCATTGTTGGAATGGATGAGGCGGCCCGTTGGGGTTTGAAACAATGCTCGCTTGCCCTCGTAACTGAAACGTTGGTCTGTTGGAATGGATGAGGCGGCCCGTTGGGGTTTGAAACATGGTACCCCTCCGGATTCTTATTTTGGTGTTGGAATACGTTGGAATGGATGAGGCGGCCCGTTGGGGTTTGAAACTTCTCTGTCGTTAACGGTTAATGTAAATGCTGATGTGTTGGAATGGATGAGGCGGCCCGTTGGGGTTTGAAACTCGAATGTCTCTTGAACGTCTTGAGCAGCCTGCCGCGTTGGAATGGATGAGGCGGCCCGTTGGGGTTTGAAACAGGATTAATTTGTTTTAACAATCTTAAAACATCAGCAGTTGGAATGGATGAGGCGGCCCGTTGGGGTTTGAAACCAATAAACACAAGGATACTAAGTAGTGATCCCCAGGTTGGAATGGATGAGGCGGCCCGTTGGGGTTTGAAACAATCCCGCCCGACGGCAAAGCCGCAGATCACCATCGTTGGAATGGATGAGGCGGCCCGTTGGGGTTTGAAACACGTTATGTTCAGTCTGCCGACCAAAGCCAGCACCGTTGGAATGGATGAGGCGGCCCGTTGGGGTTTGAAACCCCACTATCAGCATCAGGAGTATCAGTAGGACTGTGAGTTGGAATGGATGAGGCGGCCCGTTGGGGTTTGAAACTATCCGATAACGAAGACGTACTTCTTTTCGAATCGGATGTTGGAATGGATGAGGCGGCCCGTTGGGGTTTGAAACCGCATGATGGGCCGGATACCAACGTTCAGGCCGTCTTGTTGTTGGAATGGATGAGGCGGCCCGTTGGGGTTTGAAACCTCATGCTAATCTCACCGTGAGATAGCTCCAGCATGCCGTTGGAATGGATGAGGCGGCCCGTTGGGGTTTGAAACGTCATCGTATGCCTCCAGGCATTCCATGACTCCGAGTTGGAATGGATGAGGCGGCCCGTTGGGGTTTGAAACCACTGGGTTGGGCAAGCATCCATGACGCAATACCCGGGGTTGGAATGGATGAGGCGGCCCGTTGGGGTTTGAAACACCATATGCTGCCCTCTTCAATAGCACGATGGTAAGTTGGAATGGATGAGGCGGCCCGTTGGGGTTTGAAACACTAAGAAGTGAATTACCCCAAATGGTCGCATTGACAGTTGGAATGGATGAGGCGGCCCGTTGGGGTTTGAAACCCAAGGCAAACATGCCGTTCCGGGCCGAGAGGCGTCGTTGGAATGGATGAGGCGGCCCGTTGGGGTTTGAAACGTTCAGGTCTTGTTCCAGGCGCACGAAGCGATCGAACGTTGGAATGGATGAGGCGGCCCGTTGGGGTTTGAAACGAAGGGGAGGGGGCAGCCCTTCGGGGCATACGGCAGCCGTTGGAATGGATGAGGCGGCCCGTTGGGGTTTGAAACCTTAAGGGCCGGGTCGGCCCCTTCGCTTGGAGATGGTGTTGGAATGGATGAGGCGGCCCGTTGGGGCTTGAAACGTCATCCAGCGGCATGGTCCTCGCAGCGACATGCACCTGTTGGAATGGATGAGGCGGCCCGTTGGGGTTTGAAACGATGACCCCCTTTTCTATGTCAAGCTGGTAGTCTCCGTTGGAATGGATGAGGCGGCCCGTTGGGGTTTGAAACAAGCAACGAGTCATCAACCAGACGTTGTTGGTGCATGTTGGAATGGATGAGGCGGCCCGTTGGGGTTTGAAACCTCGCGCTTCAGCAGGCGTTTCGGCGTGCTCTGCTTTGTTGGAATGGATGAGGCGGCCCGTTGGGGCTTGAAACATGCTCTGATATCAGGTTCATCAGCATTCAAATATAGTTGGAATGGATGAGGCGGCCCGTTGGGGTTTGAAACGAATCCGGGTTTTTACGAGGTTTTGTAGGGTTTCTGGTTGGAATGGATGAGGCGGCCCGTTGGGGCTTGAAACTCTTGCAAGCGCCTGGGATGAAGGACGTCTAACAAGTTGGAATGGATGAGGCGGCCCGTCCGGGCTTGACATGTATGTCCCGGCATTTGCCAATTGAGGTGTTGTATTGATAGGGATGGCATAATCAACGTTTACAAAAGAATGGCGATTGACCTTGTAGGGACGCGATTCATCGCGTCCACCTCGACACGCGCGACAGACGAGGTGGACGCGATGAATCGCGTCCCTACAAGAGAATCTGCCTTTCTCTTGTGAACATTCATCATCGCGTCCACCTTCATTGGCAACGGGAATCGGTGGGGGCAGGTGATGCAATAATGAATGTTGTTAAAATAACCGGGCATATCTTCTGTAGGGACGCGCTTCATCGCGTCCTGTTGCGTGCATCGGCGCGAGAGGCAGGACGCGATGAAGCGCGTCCCTACAGAAATGTTTCCCAGGTTGTGGATACGTTCTTCACCGCGTTCTGTGGCGTCAATGGATGTTCATAAAAGAATGCTGGTTATTTCTGTAGGGACGGGATGAATCGTGTTCATCCTGGTGAAGCGGCAGGAGAGGCAGGACGCGATCAATCGCGTCCGTACAGAGGTAAATTCATCATTGGATTGCTATATTCGTCAGGTAATCCGGTAAACATTCATTTTTATGTGAAAGCGAGTGACATATGACATGCCTTATGATCCTGATAAGCATCACCGGCGTTCTGTGCGGTTGAAAGGGTATGATTACAGTTCACCTGGAACCTATTTTGTGACAATTTGTACCCACCAGAGGAGAATGTTATTTGGGGAAATCGTGGATGGCAATATGTATACCAATGATATAGGGGATGCGGTGCGCTGGATTTGGAATACCTTGCCCGATTCTTTTGCGTTTCTCAGGCTGGACACCTACGTTATTATGCCTAACCATCTGCATGCTATGTTACATTTTGTAGAATCTAACAACCCGGATACACGTAATCCTACTCTGGGGCAGGTCATTAGACGATTTAAAGCCCTCGTCACTTATTATGTTCATGCGGCAGGTAGAGATGATTTTGCGTGGCAGGAACGTTTTTACGACCATGTGGTTCGGATAAATAACGCCAGCATAGACCGGATTCGGCAATATATCCTGAATAATCCTGCCAAATGGATAGAAGATGATCTTTATAATGTGTAGGGACGCGATTGATCGCGTCCTGCCTTCCACGCCAATTCAGACGTAGGTGGACGCGATGATGAATTTTTCTGTAGGGACGCGATTGATCGCGTCCTGCCCCGGATGCGCAGGTAGGCCAGCAGGACGCGATCAATCGCGTCCCTACATTTATCGAATCAGTTTCTGATACAACGCCCCAAATGTCGTTCCCTGCACTGTTAAGGTCACATGATAGGTAATCAATGGTAGCGAAGTGTCGGTGGCCGAGTATTGCATGGAGGCGAAAACCTGGTTTTGGGCCAGGGTCTCTATGGCTCTGGTGGTCCATTGGGTCATGAACTGGCTGTTATCGTATTTGCCGTCGGGGATGGGCTGGCCGTTGGATTGGGTGGATTGGTCGGAGGCGTAGTTCCATTCGGTTATCATGATGGGCAGCATCTTTCCCAGCGTGGACTGCATGACTGAGCGGGCGTCTGTAATGTGATTTGTCCAGTGATCGATGCTGTTGAGACAATCCTGGGCGGGGTCTTTGTAGCTACAGGTGTATTCGTGCCAGCTAATCAGGTCAGGAGCGGGATGCGCGCCTTGCAGGAAGGCCGTGAGATTGTCATGGCTGTACTGGTAACTTACGGGGCCGATAAATTGCCCGTTGCGGGCTAAGCGTTTTAGTTGCGGCACCAGGCTGCTCCACTTCGCGGTGTAGTCTGTGATGAGGACGCCGTTCAGATCATCCTCATTGCCAAATTCGTAGTAGACGAGGCTGTTCCCGAACACGTTGTTCATCATCTGAATCATCTGGGTGTCGATGGCGAGCGCGTCAGGCCTTTGTCCGCCGACCAGCGCCAGCAAAGGGATGGCTCCGATGCTTTTGATTGCCTGCGCCGCCTGTTGTTCGACGGCAAGCGGCAGGTTGGGGCGCGTGGGCATACGCACAATGCGCACGTGTATCTGCTGCATCAAATTGCGCGTCTGGCTTGAGTTAATAAACTGGTCATGGTCATTGAAGAGGCCAAGATTGGTGCCGAAAAGCAAAGGAGAAGGCGGCGCGTTGGGCTGTAAGGTTGGGCTGATCTGAGCCGCCGGGCTATTTTGCGCCGTTGGACTCCCCTTCCCCTGTTTATTCGGATGTCCAGCAGTTTGCTGACCGGGGTTGACATAATTCACGACAAGAAGGCCTACAAGGATAAGCAAAACAACGCTCGAAATACACAAAACGACCATCGCTATGCGGCGTTTGAATGTATACCTGCTATCTGGCATCATCTATTTCTCTCCGGCAGTTTTTTCCAACGCATAGCATAGGCATTTTTATGATAGAGTTCAAGGCATGTGGGACATATGGGATATCTATCTTTCATTGTATTTTCATAATAAAAAGGGCGGCTGGACATGTCCAACCACCCTTTTTGTTGTGTTTGTTTACACTGCCTCTTCCTGCAAGGCCCTCCCCGTGAACTGGCTGTTATACAGATCAGCATAGAAGCCGTTCTTTGCCAGCAGTTCTTCGTGCGTGCCTTGCTCGATGATGGTGCCGTGATTCATGACCAGGATCAGGTCGGCATCGCGGATCGTCGAGAGGCGGTGGGCGATGACGAAGCTGGTGCGGCCCTTCATCAGCTCGCTCATGGCTTTCTGAATCGCCATCTCGGTACGGGTATCGACGCTGCTGGTGGCCTCGTCGAGGATGAGGATGGCAGGGTCAGCCAGCACAGCGCGGGCGATGGTCAGCAACTGCTTCTGGCCCTGCGAAATGTTGGTCGCCTCTTGATTCAGAACCGTGTTGTAACTCTCGGGCAGCGTGCGGATGAAATGGTCGGCGCGGGCGGCTTTCGCGGCCTGCACAATCTCCTCTTCCGTCGCGCCCTCGCGGCCATAGGCGATGTTATCTCGGATGGTGCCGTTAAACAGCCACGTGTCTTGCAGCACCATGCCGAATAGCCGCCGCAGGTCGCCGCGCTTCATCTGCCTGATATCCACGCCATCAACCAGGATACGCCCCTCGTTGAGTTCGTAGAAACGCATCAACAAATTGACCAGCGTGGTCTTCCCTGCACCCGTCGGGCCGACAATGGCGATGGTCTGTCCCGGCTGCACGTCGATGTTCATATCCTCGATCAGCGGTACATCCTCTTTATAGCGGAAGCTGACATGCTCGAACTTGACCGCGCCGCGTGGAGCCTTGACCACCTTCGCGTCTGCGGCATCTGGCTGCTCCTCTGGCTCGTCGAGCAGTTCAAAGATGCGCTCCGCCGAGGCGATGGTGGACTGGATGACGTTAGCGATATTGGCAAGCTGCGTGATCGGCATAGTGAACTGCTGCGCGTACTGGATGAACGCCTGCACGTCACCAATCGTAATCGAACGCTGCGTTACCATGATGCCGCCGATGACACACACGAAGACGTAGCCGATGTTGCCGATGAAGCGCATCAGTGGCATGATGATTCCGGAGACGAACTGCGCCCGCCAGCCTGCATTATAGTACTTCGCGTTCAGTTCATCGAAATGCTCCATCGACTCGCGCTCGTGTCCGAAGGCCTTGACGATTTTGTGTCCGGTGTACATCTCCTCGACATGGCCATTGAGTTGACCGAGCGCGCGCTGCTGCCTCGCGAAGTAGACCTGCGAGCGTTTGGCGATGAAGCCCGTCACGAACAGGCTGAGCGGCAGGGTCAGCACAATCACAAGCGAGAGCAAGGGGCTGATGAGCAGCATCATCACGATTACGCCGATGAGCGTCACGGCGCTGGTAATCAACTGCGTCAGGCTCTGTTGTAAGGTCGTGCTGATGTTATCCATGTCGTTCACGGCGCGGCTCATGATCTCGCCGTGAGTGGTCGAGTCAAAGTACTTCAGAGGCAGGCGCGTCAGCTTTTCGTCTACTTGCTTGCGCAGGGTGTAGACGGTGCGCTGCGCCACGCCAGCCATCACGTACTGCTGGATGTACATGAAGATCGCGCTGATGACGTACAGGCCGAGCAGGATCAGCAGCACTGTGCCGATGTAGCCGAAGTCAACGCTTGCTCCAGGCACGTGCATAAATTTGGCGATCAGGCCCTCGAAGAGTTTGGTCGTTGCCATGCCCAGGATTTTCGGGCCAACAATATTGAAAACCGTCCCCAGCACAGCCGTTACGAGAACGACGAACAGGGCGACCTTATAGGGCCGGAAGTAGCCAAGCAGGCGGTAGAACGTGGCCCGGAAGTTCTTGGCCTTCTCGACCGGCATGCCCATACCACCTCTGCCCCAGGGTCCCATGCCCCCGCCTTGACGCTGCATGCCGGGTCTCTGCGCGCTGCGATCTATACTCATGCGATTTCCTCCAAAGAGAGCTGCGAGGAGACGATTTCGCGATACACTTCACTGCTCTGCATCAACTGATGATGGTTGCCGATGCCCGCGATACGCCCTTCATCCAGCACAATGATCTGATCCGCGTCCATCACCGTGTTGACGCGCTGGGCGACGATAAAGACCGTTGCATCCTCCGTCTCTCGTCTCAGGGCGGCGCGCAATCTGGCGTCCGTCTTGAAGTCGAGCGCGGAGAAGCTGTCATCAAAGATGTAGATTTCCGGCCTGCGCACCAGGGCGCGAGCGATAGACAGGCGCTGTTTCTGCCCGCCAGAGACGTTGGTGCCACCCTGGGCAATCATCGAATCGAAACCGTCTTTCATATTGGAGATGAATTCGGTCGCCTGCGCCACATCGGCGGCATGGCGAATTTCTTCATCAGTAGCGTCTTCTTTGCCATAACGAATGTTGTCCGCGATGGTGCCTGAGAACAGCACCGCCTTCTGCGGCACGAAGCCGATCTTCGAGCGTAAATGCTCCTGCGACATCTCGCGCACATCCACGCCATCTACCAGCACGCGCCCGTTATCCACGTCATAGAAGCGCGGGATCAGGCTGATAAGCGTTGATTTGCCGGAGCCGGTGCCGCCGATGATGGCCGTTACCTCGCCGGGACGCGCGCTAAACGAAATGTTCGAGATGGCGGGTTCTTCCGCGCCAGGGTAGCTGAAGGTGACATTATCGAACTCAACATAGCCACGCATGTCCTCCGCCCGCTTCACAACCGGCGCATCATTGATCTCTGGCTTGATGTCCAGTACCTCGTTGATACGAGTAGCAGAGGCCGAGGCGCGGGGCAGCATAATGAACATCATCGAAAGCATCAATAGCGAGAAGAGAATTTGCATAGCATACTGCAAGAAGGCAATCAGCGCGCCCACCTGCATATCGCCGTTGTTAATGCGAATACTGCCGAACCAGAGAATACCAACCGAGGTGACATTCAGCACCAGCATCATTACCGGCATCATGAAGGCCACAATGCGGTTGACCTTGATAGCAAGATTGGTCAGATCAAGGTTGGCGTCGTCAAAGCGTCTTTTCTCAGCCTCATCGCGGTCAAAGGCGCGAATGACGCGCACACCCGTCAGTCCTTCATCCAGAATCAGGTTGAGCCTGTCCAGTTTGACCTGTATCAGGCGGAAAAGCGGGATGGCGTTACGCATAATCAACAGGATGGCCGCCAGCAGAATAGGAATAACAACGATCAACAGCCAGGAAAGCGTGGCGTCCTGTTGAATTGCCAGGATGATGCCACCAATCGCCATCATAGGAGCGCTAATCATCATCAGCAGCATAATGATAAGCACCTGCTGCACCTGGGTAGTGTCGTTCGTCGTTCGAGTGATTAAGGACGCTGTGCCGAGCGTATCAAATTCATGCAGTGAAAATTGTTCGACATGCTTGAAGATTCGGGCGCGCAGGTCGCGGCCAAAGCCGATAGCCACCCTGGCCGAAAAGAAAGCGCCAATGACCGCGCAGGCGGTGCCTGCAAGCGTCACCACCAGCATCAAGCCGCCCACACGCCAGATGTAGCCAGTATCCTGCTTGACAATACCGTTATTGACGATATCCGCCATGAGTGTAGGCAGGTAGAGGTTTGACAGCGATTGCGCGAAGGCGAGGATCACCACAAACAGTAATAGAAGGCGGTATGGCTTTAAAAGTCTGAATAAGCGTATCATGATTCTTCCCCGTTCCAATAAGCGTCATTCATAGTGGCTGCCTTCTCTTGATAATAGCGAGCCGTTTTAAGCAATAGTTCAGCAAGGTGATTGCTCTCTTCCTCCCCCAGGTATTCAATCAATCCCTTCATGGAGTCAGCAAAGGCCCCAATGGCTTTGTGCGTCACCATATCGCCCTTTGGCGTGAGCGTGATGACGACTGCGCGCCGATCATGCGGATCAATATGCCGCTCGACCAGCCCATTCGCCTCCAGTCCCTTCAGCAGCTGCGTCACAGTGGGCGAAGTGACGCCCAGCCGCTTGCCGATCTCTGAGACTGTCACAAGCGAATCAGGTTTGGCCCCTCTTTTGACACAGAACAACACGCGAATCTCGCTCGGCCTGCACCCCGCCACCGACCGGTCATGCCAATCGACGCGATGGAACTGCATAAAGGCCCGCATAAGTTTCTGCGCGGTCTCATCCAATGCCAATTGTTGCAAATGTTCCACTTCCGCACCTCCCTGTGTCTATATAGGTTGGTAATTAATTAGGTTTCCTAACTAATTATACAGTAAAGGAAATGCGGTTGTCAATGGGTTTGCTCAGCAGTTTTTATATGCGGTACGAAACCTCTGTAAGAGAAGGATATACCATGTTCTTAAACGGAATGTAAATCAGTTTTGAGCTAGAGCAGAAAAGAGAGTGGTATAGCAGGCGTATAGAAACTGGTATTTGTATGAAAGCCTATTGAATGTTGTGTTTACATACGGTTTTTATTCAGCCTATTCTATTTGTATATTGTTGACAAACAAACAAATCTCATGTATACTTCGCTTGCTAGCATTTTACTTCTGGTGCCACCTTTACCCTTGTTAACTTAGATGCTAGTAATAAAACTAATAACGTTTGTATTCTAATGGGGGAGAATATGGACGGGAACACCCAAGAGAAATATGATCAATATGATTTGGCCGAAGAACATCATGTTCTCAAAGAGTGGGATTACCTTCTTCAGTGCCTTTTCAATGTTCCAGCTATGCTTTCACAGGTACTATCAGTTTCTCCACGGCTTTGGTTCGAGAAACACATTTCTTGTATTACCAAAGAGCGTGCGCGTATTTGGTGGAACAATTCCCAGAAAAAAAGTTTTATAACGGGGTCGCAGGTCATTGATCTTTATTACCAGCAAATTTGCTATGGGATGCTGGAACTAGATGCTGGTTATTTAGTTTCCAAATTGGTGCCAGGACTTCCTCAACATTTTGCACAGCAGTGCGCTCTTCTATTACATAATATTGAGTATGAAATCTATAAGCAATTTCAACATAGAAAACTTTTGCCATTACTTGTAGAAGATGCGAGAAAGCTTCTGACTAAACGTGAAAAAGATGTATTAGAAGGACTAATACGAGGAGAGAGCGAACGGGAGATGGCTCAGAGGCTTGGACTTGCAGAATCTACTATTCATTCGCATCTCCAAAGATTGTACAGTAGTTTGCATGTTCATAGTGCTGAAGAGGCTATAATGAGAAGTTTTGAATTGAGGATTGTGGAATGGCTTGATGTGTCATTAGGAGAGAGCGATTAATGAGCGTTTCCCTCTTTATTAATGAGAAGAAACCTCTAGGAAAAATAGCTGAAAGTAGAATTCCACTTGGAAGATGAAAAAATTGGCCAAAAATTCCATCCTCAAGAGGAAGACAAAAAGCTAAAAAACAAGTACCTTATATCTATACCTGAGTTGAAAGACCCTACCGTAAAATTGATGGTCTATCCGGTCAGGATTTTAAATAATTGTTGGGTTTGTGCTTAGGGAATTAAGTACAAGAAGAACAGAGGAGAAATTTAGCTTTGAAGAGGAGTTTTTCCCCCCTCAGAAACTTTGTAGTATGCTGTGCTACACTCTTTACTTTGTTTGGTGCCTTTAGCCTTAATGCTTACGCTATGAACGGTGACAGACATAGCCATAATCCACCAATCAAGCAAGGTCCTCCCATTCAATGCTTAGATGTAAGTCTCAGCAGCGTCTCTAATCAAGATACAGTTGCTGTATCTAATCCTCCAGGAGGGGCGCTTGATTGGCAATTATATTTGCATGTCAGTGTAACCGCTCCATGTCTCAAGAACTATTTAGTGACCAACATTAGAGTTGTTGGTCAGGTTACTGGTCTTTGTCCATTCCCTTCAACCTTTCAAACTCCCCCTCCTATCATTTTCAATGGACCCTATCCTTTATATCCAGGGGCGGGATATGGGCAAGCAAGTGGATGGCAAGACAGATGCGTGAGATTCCAGAATAACAAACCTGTTGCTTCACTTGTTCCAAATAGCCTGAACATAAGTATTAGTGCTACTGGGAACACTTTAAATAATGACGTTGCACAACAGGTCACTTCAGATACATTGGGAATACTTATATGGCCCCTTTAATAATGAACTAACTTAATAAGGCTTACCTTGCAGTATTGCTAGCTTTGGCAATGACAACTTTTTCTACAATATGCTCTATCAGGAAAAAGCTGCTCATTGCCGGAGCTAGTACATACTGGTTTTTAGAGTAATTTAGACTGCACACGAAACGGATAAAAAATGATACAATCCCAAAAGATTTAAAATGTATAAAAAAGTGAGATGTTGATATAAAAGCGACTAAGAAACGTTCCTAACTTTTAATAAAGGACGAGGACAAAAGCCATGCAAAGCCAACACACACCATTACCCCCGCAGCTTGCTATTGAAGGGACAACCATATATGCCAGTCAGGGACATATTTCTGCTTTAGAGGCGAGTACGGGAACGCTTCTCCGCAAGTATACTTTTCAGGGTATCGCCGATTCCTTCGCAGTTTCTCAGCATATGTTGTATGTCAATGTACTCTCGCAGGAAAAGCGAATAATCCAGGCGATACAAGCAGATGATGGAGCTATGCAATGGTCGTTTGAGCCGGGGGATTTTCCGGCGCTTATCGAAACGCCTGTTGTTGCTGGCAAGACAATCTATCTTGCAACTAGCGCGGGAAAGCTTTACGCTCTTGATACACAAAATGGTAGATTGCTTTGGCATGCAAATTGTGCCGGTCATAGTGATGGAAATCCGGTGATTTTTCCTGCTCCTGCCGTTGAAGGAAACAGGGTGTATGGCTCAATACGGGTGAATGCTCCCTATGCGCCCTCGCTTTTTGCTCTTTCTCCAATGGATGGCAGCTTGCTCTGGAAAGTTTTTCTTGCGAAAGGCATCTTTTTCCCGTTGGTCGTGGCAGACGATATTCTTTATGCGGCAGTGGATGGTTGCCTGGCATTTCGAGCGCAGGATGGCTCGCTTCTCTGGAAGAAACATGGATTGGGTCAGGTATGTTCGTCGCCCGTCGTGGTTGGTAGAGTGGTGTATCAAGGAATCATGAGGCAGGGAATGGCGCTTTTCTATGCCTTTTCCGCCCGTGATGGTTCGTTATTGTGGCAACAATTTATCAGAACCTCTGTGCGGGAAGCCCATATTAGCCTGCCTACCGTTGCTCAAGGCAATATCTATCTGGCGACCAACGACGGCTATTTACTGGCTCTACGAACAGAAGATGGAACGCTTCTCTGGCGTTTTCGGTTTCCTGATCTGCTGTTGTCCCAGCCTCTCGTTACAGATGGCATCGTTTTTGTTGGGGTGAATGACGGTTATGTCTATGCGTTTCGAGCCGACGATGGCGATTTTCTTTGGCGAAGCTTTGTTGGAATTTCTGTCTCTATGGGCTTGCAACATAAAGAACGCGAGGCTGAAACGAAGGAATGAAGGCTTTTTCAAGACAACCAGACAATCGCCTTGAAAAAGCCTTGCTCAAAAATGCTCTTATTTTCCTCGCCTGACCAGGGCGACAATAATCCCAATGGTCACAAGAAACGACGCGGGCGTGACAAGTATGACCAGCAGGTTTACCTGTCCCATCAAAAGCATCAGCAGGCTCACAATGAAGCTCAAGCCGTTGAAGACGCCTGCCATCACCGCAGGCCAGCGCACTTCCTGCCAGTTGCGCGAGCGGAGTTCATACACACCCATTACTGCGTACCCCAGGGTGGCCGCGCCTGCCTGCCGGAAGATGAAGACATCGGTTCCTTTCAGGCCAAACAGCGTATGGAATGCAGTTGGCAACAGCAGGGGAAAGAGGCCGAAGACCGCCGCGAGCAATGTGGCAACCACCAGGAACCAGGCAAACCAGGGGGCAGTATCGGGCTGTTCCTTGCTGACGCCGCGATGCCTGTACAGAGTTGTGCCGGTAATGCACACAAACAGAACGGTCAGGGCCAGCACTACGTAGACGACCCACCTGGCGTTGCCAGCGATAATATCGGCTCCACAGGCGTAGAGCGAACCGATGCCAAAGGTAAAGAAGGCGAGAACGACCAGCCGAATGGCTGACCAGTTACTTTGCCTGAGCGCCAGACCCATCGCTACCGCGTAACCAAAAGTGGCCGCGCCCGAAAGCTGGTAGATGTAGAGGTCGTTGCCGGAGAAGTTGGTGAGTTTCGCCAGCAGGGTAGGGAGCAATAACTGAAACAGCCCCACATACGCGCTGGCCGCCAATGGAAGCAGGAGCAAGATACGTTCCGTCCTGCTCAGATGAGCGTGGGATTCAACCGCTAAGGTGTGTTCCATGCCATTTCCTCTTTCATGCTATCTAACGCGCCATCAAGACGATAATTTGACGAATGTAACGTAAAACGAGGGGTTTTAGATTACTTGAAATCAGGCACTTAGAAGAGAACAGTACATCAGAGGAGAAAGAAGTCAGCGATTATCTTCTTCGCCTCATTGTTGCGCGTACCGGACTGCCATTGCGTGATCTCACAACGGCGGTTAAGCCACTGCTTTCGGCAAAGGAAGAGGCGAAGGAAAATGTTGTGGTGAGCGACTAGAATTTGTAGGGATGCGATGATGCAGGTTGACAACATACTGGCAATCCTCGCCCCCTGTCATCCTGAGCGCAGCGAAGGATCTCCAGGCTGGCAGCGCTATCGTGTTGGGTGACGGAGATCCTTCGCTGCGCTCAGGATGACAAGGTTCTCAGGATGACAATTGGTGGCGGTTATTGCAGCGTTTCCTGATACGGCTCCAGCACCCTCACCACATCATCAACAAGGAACGGCTTGGGCATCACGGCCTCTACTTTGCAGCGCATGGCTTCGTCGATGCGGTCGAGGGCGGACATCATGACGATGACGTGGCGTTGGCGGATGTGCGGCTCGCTTTCCAGTTCGCGACAGAGTTCTTTGCCGCTCATGCCGGGCATCAGCATATCGAGGAAGACCAGGTAGGATTCGTCCTGATGCAGCAGTTCAAGCGCCTCGAAGCCGTTGCGCGCCACAGTGGCGGTATAGCCCTCCATTTCGAGGATGTCCACCATCATGTCGCGAATGACCGGGTCGTCATCGACCACCAGCACTTTGTGCGGCTGTCTGCTCTGCGGCGGAACCGGCTCAAGGAAAATGGCGCTTTTAGGATTGTTCAGGATCATGTGACTCCTCCATTGGAACAGGGGCCTCGAGACGCGGCAGGTAGAAGCTGAAGACTGAACCCTCCCCAGGGATACTGACTTCCAGCCAGAGCCTGCCCCCCATAGCTTCAATATAGCGGCGACAGATGTAGAGTCCCAGCCCCGTCCCGCGTACCGTCGTGGTAAGCGAGCGCGAGGCGCGGACAAATTTATCAAAGATTTTTTCCTGGTCTTCAAGTGGAATGCCCTCGCCCTCATCGCAGACGCGCACCAGTACCACCTCTGGGTCGTTGCCATCGACGAGCTGGCTGAAATCGATCTGGTCATCGGGCAATTGCGAAAGCTTCAGGGCGTGCGCCATCACGGTAATCTTAGTGCCGGGCGGCGAGTACTTGGATGCATTATCGAGCAGGTTAGTCAGAACCTGCTTGAGGTGCAGACCATCGCAGTAGACCCAGAGATTGGGGTCAATTTGCAGCTTTATTTCTTGCTCGATGCTGACTGTGAGCATGTGCGTTGCCATTTCGGCGGCGGCAAATAGCTGTACCGGCCCGAATTGCAAATCGAGCTTTTTGTCGATATTGCCCACTTTGGCCGCCTCGGTCATGTTGCCTACCAGTTCAGTGATCTGCTGCGCGGCTGCGCCAATTTTGCTGGCGTAGCGCCACACCTGCTGCGGCGTCAGGCGCGTACTCTGGCGTTTGAGCAGCGAAGCGTAGCCGCTTACGGCGCTGAGCGGGGTGCGCAGTTCGTGCGAAGCCGTGACGATGAATTCATCCTTAAGCTTGTCCATGCGCTGCAACTCTACGTTGGCATCCTGAATCTGGCTGAAGAGTTCGGCGTTACGGATGGCGCTCGCAGCCTGAGCAGAGATGGCAAGCAGCGCGCTGACCTCTTCGGGCCGGAAGATGCGATCCTCGCCCGGCGTATGCACTGCCAGGATACCGACCATCTCGTTCTGGTAGCGCACCGGAATCATCAGCATGCGCTTGATGCGTGTCTCGCGCAGGAAAAGCGCCCCTGCCTCGTCGCTGATGCGCTCCAGTTCCTCGATGTTGTTTTCGTCAAGGTAGAAGAAGGTATCGGACTCGATGAGATCGGAGAGCAAAGACCCCTTGAAGGGCAGCGAAATCATCTCGATCAGTTCGCGGTGCCTTTCTTTGTTGCTGCCATTGCTGCGGTATTTGCCGGACGTATCGTAGATGGCGCGGGCAACCAGCTTCTCCTCGTTATTGCGCACCTGGAAGAAGGCGCACATCTCGGCCTTCACCATCTGTCCCACCACTTCCACAAATTTATGCAGCAGCTCTGAAACGTTCAAGACGGTGCTGATGGCCTGCAGCGCGCTATTCATGGTTGCCAGCGATTCCTCGCGGTGCCTGGCCCTTGCCACCATTCTGCTGGCGCGATCATAGAGCTTGGCGTTTTCGATGCTGACGGTGATGATCTGCACCATCGTCTCCAGCACCTGTATTTTGTTGGGGGTAAAGGCATCGGGTCGCGCGCTTGCCAGGGATAATGTGCCCACCACGCGCGTAAACATTCTCATAGGCAGCAGCAAGAAAGAGGCCGCCTGGCTCTGATCTCCCCAGGTTCCCTTAAACAGTTCTTCATATTGCGATGCGCCGGGTTCGTAGCGATCTGGAGAGAGCTTAAGCGGCGTTTTCTTCTCCTGCGCGACATGCCACCACATGGGGCGTTTATCGGGCGTGAAGACCAGGGGATGCTCCGGCAGGTCTGCAGATGGCTGCCCTTTATCAACCGCGAAGACGTCGTAAAGCCTGTCCGTATCGCGATCATAGAACGTAAGCAGCATCGAGCAGGGGCCAATCACGCTTTTAACGAAGGCATACACATCCTCAACCAGCTTGCGCAACTGGACCGCCGTTGGAAAGGCCATGCTGATCTGCTGCAACTGCTTCATATAGCTGTTCATGGCCTGCTGCGAGCGTTGTAGCTGATCATTTTGCAGGTAGAGCGCGATGCGTTCGGCGAATTGCGAGGCATCGTGACGATGTTTTTGTGAAAAGCTCAGACCGGGCGAGACCTGGTAGAGAATGACAACGCCGATCACGCGGCGTTTGCGTTCCAGGTCGCCCGTCGGTAGCGCGGGTTCCTGTATGGGGACGCCCAGGTACCAGGTGGGCGTGCCATGAGATGTTGGCGGGGCCTGGCGCGCTGGCAGGATGGAGCGCAGGTATTCCTCGTGGCGAATGATATCCGGCTCGTTATGCCGCCAGATGTATCCTATTAGATCATGCCCATGCGCGTAGATGGTGCCGGGCGGAAAAAGAACAGCATGCTGTTCTACGGTGATCTCTTCGAGTTCGGTCAGTGGCTGCGAAAGGCGGCGCAGATGTCCCGTAGAAGACGCGGGCACCTCACCGGAGCCGCTAGCATGGCGGGCAAGGGGAACGGTCTCCTCGCTCTCGACCGGAGATCCAACGACGGCAGGGCTGGTCAGGCGCATACGCAGGTGCAGGCGCACCACCATCTGCCCAAGCGTCTCATCATAGAGCGCAAGTACGCCCCCCTGGGCGGTAAATTGCTGCATCATCTGTTGCAGCAACTTTTTCAGCAGCTTCATCGGGTATGCGTCGTTTGCCTGCGGTTCCGCGTCTCCCCATGTAGCAATAGACATCCAAAACTCCTTACAGCGAGGCGAGAAGCATCAGCAAGCACAGCCAGCCATGCACGTTAATAGTCCAATCTCTTGTTTTTCTCTACAAAACCCACACAGTCTAGCATATCATAGCACTCTACTTTAATTCAACTACGCTGAACAGCTTTTTCGCGTGCAGAAGATGCAAAATTGGTTACTTGCTTTGTGGTTTGGCAGCTTCCGTTCCCAAAACTCACATTTGACATTAGAGATGGCTATACTCTACTATATTGGATATGTCTCCGGTCCGTAGAAAGGGAAAAACAGTGACAGATCAACCAACCAATATCCGTTTCATCAACCCGCCCACGCTATCAAAACCGCCCGGCTTCACGCATGTTGTCGAGGTCACAGGTGGCCGAACCATCTTTTTGTCCGGGCAGGTCGCTTTCGACCAATCAGGCAATCTTGTCGGCAAGAACGATTTCCGGGCACAAACCGAGCAGGTCTTTGAAAACATCAAAGCCGCGCTTGCCGCAGTGGGAGCTGATTTTACACACGTAGTCAAGCTGAATATCTATGTGCTTGATGCCTCTCAGCTACGCAATTTCATCGAGATTCGCGACCGCTATGTGAATACCAGCAACCCGCCCGCCAGCACCTTTGTGGAAATACGAAAACTCGCCCGCGAAGAACTTTTGATTGAAATCGAGGCGATTGCGCATTTGCCGGAATAATAGAAACGGTAACTCCCGCAAGCAGTAATAGGCCAACTGTAGAGACAACATAAAGCAAATGGGCTTCCCTTAATCAGGGAAGCCCAAATTTTTTATTGAGACATGTAACTTTATCTAAGCCGCAACATCAATTGTAATCATCTGCGGGCGTTCAACCTCTTCTGGAACGTCCTCACCCGCAGCCCTCAAGCTCTCAATATACCCGATAATAGCTTCCTGAGCGCGTTCTATACACTGCTCAACCGTTTCTCCTTGCGTGATGCACCCTGGTAACGCGGGAACAGTTACAGTATAGCCACCATCTTCCGTATCGGGGTCCAGGATGATTGTATATTTTCTCATGCGTGTTTTCTCCTTTTACAGAAGCTCTTGAAACTCTTCCACAGTTAAGCCTGCTTGTTCCAGAATTGATTGGAGCGTCTTTGGCTTTATCACCTCGCCTGAATGTACGGGAACTGTAACTCTCATATCAGGACGATCTGGGTGTCGCAAGTAAACGTGTGAACCATGTTGATACTGCACAAACCAATTAGCGCGCCGCAAGGCTCGAATCACTTTAATGCCTGTGATTCGGGGCAACTTCGGACTCATACTACTTCTACCAACTTGCTGCATTTTGTTGAAATTATATACGAAGATGAGATAGCAGTCAAACATATTTTTATGAAAAAAGCTCGCGTACCGACTCGTAGGGACAAGGGGTGGTGTGGCAGGGATGCGGGGGCCTCGTGCTTGTCCCGCGCCGGGCATAGATACATGTGCCAGGACACGTAAAAAGAAGATGTCACTCTTCCTCGTATTCCGTCAAATCGCTGATATCCACCTGCAGGACTCGCGCTATTTTCGCGAGCGTCTCTATTGTCACACCTGAATACGGCTGCTTCCAGAGCCGCTTGATAGTGTTGAATGAAATATCGGTAGCACGCGAAAGGCTATTCATACTATAGCCTTTTTCCTGAGCAACCTCTTTAATGCGTAGTCGTATCCTCATGCTTGCTCTCTAATGGCTGTATTGGCTATTCCCTGGCACTATAACACGGCTCAGGTGCTTGACAGTAGTACAAACATTGTTGTACAAACATTGTTGTACAAATATATTGCAATTATTTTTGTCGACGAGATTTAGTTAGGGGGGAACATGGACAAGCAGCAGCTAAAAGAAGGAGCAATCATCATATATCGCCTGCGTCCCGATCAATTGCCAACAAATCCTGATCGTTTATGGACAGGCCGGATTATTAAGGTTTTTCCTGAGAGAGCAAATATCGAAAGCGGTGTTGTGGTGAAGCTACTTGATAGCGGTTATGAGGAAGATACGGAGGTGGTGACGCTGAGGCAAATTGTAAGGGTTATTGGTTCTTAGCATCTGGCCCTTCAGATGGCGATACAAGATTAAGCTGCCTTGCTCCCTTGGTCATATCAAGAATGCAAAGCCGCGTGCCGAATGGGTCTTGAATGACTGCACATTTACCTATCGTAATATCAAAAGGCTCAACCAGCACCTGGCATCCCTGCTCAGCATAATGAGCGACAGCAGCAACCACATCATCAACCAAATAATGAACTTCTGCTGGAGAGGGCATATCAGGGTAGTTATGTAGCACTATCTCCGCATCGCTTTCTGGAAAGACAAGTCCAATCGCGTCATCTCCACTCCATTGAGGGCGCAACCCAAACACCCGGGCATAGTATTGAGCGACAGATTCGACATCATCGACGCGGATCATGATGCAGTCGATTTTTCGTAGCATAGTATTTGGCCTTGACTTTGTGTTGACTAATGTTGAGGCTTGTCAGGGAGACGCGCTAATATCTGTGTAAGTAATGCTGTTTGCTCATCGAATTTCGTTTCCAGGCGCTCAAGGCGATCTTTAATGCTGCTCATAACCTCTTTTATCGTCTTAATATCTCCGCCCTGGTTGGAAGCCACGCCAGGCAGAATGGTGATGTTTTCGTTTAACTCTCTCAGATTGTAGGCTTGCGCAGCAGGAGTAGCTTCTTCTGCTTTTTTCTCATCATACATGCGCCGCAATTCCAATGCGGCTACTTTTCGTTCTAATGCAGCTATGCGATCTTCCATTGAAGGCATAAACATTCTACCTCAAGTCTGGACAAACACCATTAACCATTTCGCGCTTGTCCCTAATAATATAGTATACAGGCTGATCCTGGCAATATCTGTTTTTCAGAGTTCTGGGGTGTCTGCCAGATTTTCCACTTGCATTCTCTCAGAAAACGGAAACACCGACTCATAAACCGTCTTTATGAAATGCTGTACCTCTTCATCGTTATATCCAAGCGCGGCTAGCTCCCGCTCCATATCTTGCAATTTCAGCATCTCTTCTATAAATCTGGCGTGACATGTCTTATCCCATGCATGAAACAGGCTACGTATTCTCTCAAAGATATTGAAGAGATTATCAAAGATAGGGCGAACTCGTTCAAGCTGTATTTTTGTCTCTGCCATCCTGTTTCTCCTGCTATTCTTCGCTGGAACTGTTAATTTGTTGCCTGCAACAAAAGAATGCCAGCGAAGTAATACTACTGTCAACACAGTAACGCATGTACAATACAAGCAAGCATGAAACTACAACTAAAAGCAGATGAACAGCCATGAGAACGCGGCTTAAAGTAAAAGAAGTGGCAATTTCAAAGGGGATATCTTTAACCAGGCTGTCCCAACGTTCTGAGGTTGCGTATAACACGGTAAGGCGTATCTGGCGAGACCCATATACAGATGTCACCCTCTCCACGCTCCAACGGCTCGCTGATGTTTTAGGCGTGCCTGTGAATGAGTTGGTTGAAACGATACCGGACGAATAGCTGCTTGTAATAACCCGGTCGAATTCCCCAAAATAAAACCTCTGCAACCACGTGATATAATGTCTGGTAGTTAAACAAGATATGCGAGTGTCACGCATTCATGAACTCAACGAGGAGAAAGATACCTATGTCCATTTCTACTCCTGCGCCAAAGGCGGAGCAGGGCGTTATCTATCAAAATTTCATCGGGGGCACGTGGCGCGACTCACAGAGTGGTGAGACGTTTGCCAGCACCAATCCGGCTCGTACCTCCGAAGTGATTGGATACTTCCAGAAATCGAACCTGGCCGATCTCGACGAAGCAGTCGAGGCGGCGGCGAAGGCTCAACCTGCCTGGGCTGCTATTCCAGCGCCCGAACGCGGCGAAATCCTGCTGCGCGCCGCGCTTATTTTAGAGCAGCGCAAACAGGAACTTGCTACGCTCATGACCCGCGAGATGGGAAAAATCCTGAAAGAGACGCTGGGTGATGTGCAGGTTGCTATCGATGTCGCGAAATATATCGCGGGTGAAGGGCGGCGCGCGGAAGGCGAAACCGTTCCCTCGGCCCTGCCCAATAAACTCTGTTTGACGCTGCGCCAGCCGCTCGGCGTGGTTGGCATCATCACTCCCTGGAACTTCCCGATGGCGATTCCCGCCTGGAAGACCTTTCCCGCTTTGCTGGCTGGCAATACGGTTGTGCTGAAGCCTGCCAGCGATACACCCCTGCTCGCGCTGAAACTGGCCGAGGTGTTGAGCGAGGCGGGTTTGCCTGCTGGCGTTCTCAATGTAATCACTGGCCCAGGCGGCACGCTTGGTAATGCGCTGGCGTCCCATTCGAAGATCAGCATGATTTCGCTCACTGGCTCGACCGACGTGGGCAGGCGGGTTGCCGAGATATGCGGGCGCGACCTGCGCCGTTGCTCGCTCGAACTGGGCGGCAAGAACGCGGTGATTGTGTTGGAAGATGCCGACCTTGACCTTGCGGTGCAGAGTGTGGCCTGGGGCGCGTTTGGCACCACCGGGCAGCGTTGTACGGCCACCAGCCGCGTGATTGTGCATCGTTCCGTCCAGCAGGCTTTTACAGAGCGATTGATCGCGGCTGCCGAGCAACTGCGCATTGGCGATGGCCTGCGCTCTGATGTAGATATGGGGCCGCTGGTCAATATGGGCCGCGTGCGCGCTGTACATGAATATACGAAGGTCGGGCAGATGGAGGGCGCGAAGCTGGTGGCAGGTGGCAGCCCGCTCACCGATGGCGAATACAGCGAGGGCGCTTTTTACAAACCCACCATCTTCAACGAGGTCAGTCCATCGATGCGCATCGCCCAGGAAGAGGTCTTCGGGCCGTTCGTCTCGATCATGCCCGTGAATAGCTATGAAGAGGCGATAGAGGTTGCCAACTCGACTGAATACGGCCTGTCAACGGCAGTCTTTACCGAGGATGCGCGCCTGACCTTCCGCGCCATGCGTGATATCGTCTCCGGCCTGGTCTACTTCAACGCTCCCACAACGGGTTCAGAGATTCACCTGCCTTTCGGCGGCATGAAGGCCAGCGGCAACGGCCATCGCGAACTCGGCTGGCGTGCTGTGGAAGAATTCAGCGAGATCAAGACCGTTTTCGTGTCCTATTCCGCTAAGAAGTAAATAAACAAACAAGCAAAATGCCAGTGGGCGCGCCCACTGGCATTTTGCTTGTTTGTTTATTTTTATCCCCTCGGCAAACCAAACTGTGTGAACATGGCCTCCCAGACCTCCTGGTTTTCCAGGCGTTCGTAGAGCGAGGCAATGCGCCCGTTGATAGTGTCGAAGATGCAGAGCAGGATGCGTTGCAGGACGATGGAAGCCTCCTCGAAGAAATCGTTGGCCTTTACAATATCGCCGTGTAGCACTTCCTGGCAGAGCGAGGCGAAGTTGTTGACATCGATATGGTTGTTTTCAATTCTAAAGTAGTAGTTGCCCATGTGGTGCAGGTCGTTACGCGCAAGCAGGTTGTAAAGCGTGTTGGGGTCTAGCTCGGTGCCGTTGGCGCGGCAGGTTTCGGCCAGGGCATCCATGGTCCAGTTGGCGAATTCGGCCAGGGCGGGTAGTTGTTTTTCAGGCGTCTCGCGGTTCAGCCACTCCTGCTCCATGCGGCTGAGCAGGTTGAGCAATTCAAAGCTTTCCATGCGCAGGCGCTCGGCTGGATCAGGCAGGCGCACCGGGGAACTGCCGCGCCCGTTTCCATTGGCACGCGGGTATGGCCCTTCCTGGAAAACATTCATTATCAGGCGGTATTGTATCAATTGAGCGAGGTCACGGGCGACTTCCAACTCTGGTCGGCGCAGGCTGCTGGCGATGCGCCGCACCACGCGATGGCGATTCACTGCGCCCAGCAATTCTATGGTCCGGGTGTCAAAGATGGTAGGATAAGGAATGGCGGGCGCAAGCTGGAGCGCAGTATGCATGCCCTGCGGGAGATAGCGTTCCAGAATTTCCCATTCATCGGTGTAGCGCACCATCTCCATTGTGACGCCCATCACTTCGAGGTCGAGCGATTCCTCTCCATACGGCAGGATTGATTTAGATTGGCCAACCGGGCTGGCAACAAATTCGTAGGTACCTTCCTTCCAGCGCGCCAGCTCGCGGGCCGTCCACAAAGCCTTCGTGCGTAAAGCCTCTTTCAATTGCTGGTTGCTGATAACGCGCATCTCAACCAGCCGCTCGCCGATGCGTTTGCCGAAGGCGTCCTGCATTTGCCGCGAAAAGGCGCTGTCAATATCCTGCCTGGTCGCCATGCCAAGTTGCTGCAAGACATCGCCTAAGGTGAGCGCGCCGGAGTCCAGTTCCGAGCAACCGGCTATTTTGCCATCCTTGAAATAGAGGATGCCGATGCGCTCGGTTGCCTGCTGTTTGAGATGAATAGCCCCGGTCATGCTTCCAAACTCCATCATCTGCAGGACTTCAACCAGGCTGAAATCCCTTAATAATCCTTGTAATCTGGAGTTTGTTGTCATGCTGCCCTCGCCCGTTGATGCCTGATTTGTATATTAAAATTTCGTAAAAAACACATCGATGACATTATAACAGATGCCAATTTGTTCCAACAAGTGTCTGGTTCCAGGGCGACCGCGAGGGTCGCCCCTACAGGCCTTATCGTAGGGGCGACCCTCGCGGTCGCCCTGGAACTGTTCCCCTTGACCCCAAATGATACGATATGGTGAGAAGCGAAACCCGTCTTCCTGAGTTCGGAGGGTTCTAGTGGATACGGCCATCGAAAGCCAATCATATCTCCAACCGCTTGCCCAGCCGCCGCGCCGCGTGCATACCATCACCGATCGTTTTGCGATGTCGAATACCTATCTCATCGATGAGGAGCGGGTGATAGTAGTAGACCCGGGTTCGGCCTTGAACGCCCAGTTGACGCTGCACTACCTGCAACATTTCCTGCATCGCCCCACGACGGATATCGATTTGATTGTCTTAACGCATCTGCATGCTGATCATTCCTCGGGCGTGGAGCCGCTGCGTAAGGCGACGAAGGCTCCGGTAGCCTGCTCCATTGAAGCCCTCAGGCAGGTGGAAGCCTGGTCGAGCGGCGAAAATTGGGGAGCTAGCTCTGCATATCAGAGATTTACTTCGCCGCGCCTCGGAGAAGCCTTCCATCGCCTCGATCAGTTTGGGCCGCAGTATGAGCGGCAGGTGCAGCAGATCGATATCTGGCTGCAAGATGTGAATGGCCTGCCCAATCATCTCGACTGGCGTGTGATTGCCAGCCCCGGCAATGCCTGGGAAAGCATCTGCCTCTACAACCCTTTTACCTACGAACTAATAAGCGGTGATACCCTGGTGACGCTGGAAGCAGGCACCGTGTTCGTGCGCGGCGGCAGGAATCGCCGCCAATTGTACGAAACAGTGGAAACGCTGCGTAGCCTGAAAGTCTACTTCCTCTATCCGGGTCATGGCCGTCCGGTTCTGTCCGTCAATGCGCTGGCGCGGATTGAATGGTGAAATTGGAATTTTGTCAAAAAACATATTTCCTTTTATTGGCGTTTATGTTACAATGAATATGTGGTTTGGAAAAGGTAAGTCTTATCTTGGCCCTGGTCTCGCTCCGTCACCGGTAACCTGGTAAACCTGCCTCTCTGGAAGTTCACCTTCCCTGACCACTACAGGATATTGCTTGTAACACACTTTTTCTGGTTGCGTATATCTCCTGAAACTGACCCTTTGCGCACACAGTCATAGTCAGACGGAGCGATGTTAGTCTTTTAGTTAAGAAGGGGAACCATTACCCATGATGTCAAACGGAGGATACCAGGATCGTATCCTTACCTGCCGAGATTGCGGCCAGGACTTTACTTTCACCGCCGGTGAGCAGGAATTCTACGCGAGCAAGGGCTTGACCAACAGCCCCGGTCGGTGTCCTGACTGCCGCGCCGCTCGTCGCAATGGTGGCAACAATGCCGCGCCCCGTACTCGCGGCGAATACCATGAAACGACTTGCGCCGATTGCGGACGCCCCACCTCGGTACCGTTCATTCCACGCGAAGACCGCCCGGTTTATTGCAGCGATTGTTTCCAGTACCACCGCCCAGTTCGCGCAGCAGGACGCCGCGATGACTACGGCAACAGCAGCTATAACAACTACGGTGGCGGCAACCGTGAGCGCCGCGACCGCCGTGAGCGCCGCGACCGCTGGTAATTCCAACCACGTAAAACAATGATAAGAGGATGAGGCAGATACGCCTCATCTTCTTATTTTGTGTAGGGACGCGATGCTGAACCTTGACATAAAGAACAGGGAATCCTCGCCCCCTGTCATCCTGAGCGCAGCGAAGGATCTCGTGTGTCCAACCGAATCGCGTGCCGAGACCGGAGATCCTTCGCTGCGCTCAGGATGACAGGCAATGGGCAGTTTTTCCGTCATCCCCAGGCATGTGCTATACTACAGCAAACAACACCGCTTCGCTTTTCTTTGGAGGTACAATCGATGTCGCAAACACCCGCTGGACAATGGCCGAACTATGTCTACATTGTGCCGGATGTTTATACAAAGGCGAAAGTGCGCCTGATTGGGCTTGGCAATTATGCCCCGGCAGGAATTATCACGAACGAATTTTTCGCCTATATTTCTACCCGCCTCGGCGACCCACGCAGCGCCGATGATCTGGAGCGCGTAACCGGACTCAGCACACGCCACGTGCGCACCAGCACGCTTGAACTTTGTCGCAAAATGGCCGGAGACGACGCGCCCGGCCTGATCGAAGACCCTAATGCTCCACGCGATGAAACGCTTGTCGATATGGCGGTAATCGCGGCGAAACGCGCCCTTGCCAGCGCCGGACGCGATGCCTCAGAGGTCGATACCGTTATTGGAGCCTCTTCCTCGGACAATGACGCTTTTCCGACCATTGCCGGACAGGTGCAGCAGCGATTGGGCATCAAGCCGGTGCGCGCCACCATGCTAAAGGGAGCCTGCGCCTGCCAGACCGAAGCCTTTCAGATGTGCGCCGAAGTGCTGGCCGCCAGCACCGCCAAACTGGTGCTGCTGGTCACGGCTGAAGGTCTGCTGCCCAACATCATGAACGTTCTCGACTGGAAAACCAGTTCGCTGTTTGGCGAGGGCGCATCCGCCTTCCTGCTTGAACGCGGCGACGAAGATACCTATATCATCAATGGCTCCGATGCCAATCAGGGGCCATCCCTGTATTACCAGACGCCCCTGCGCAAAGACGTGATCGAAATGGCGGAAGTCGACATGAAGATACGCGAACTGTACAACGCCGGGCAGGGCAAGGAATTGAACAAGGTATTGAGCCAGTACCTGGTTGGCTACACCAAGATGAACGGCAAAGAGGTCTTCCGTGAAGCCCCACGCGCAATGGCCGAGGCGGTTGACACGCTCTGCCGCCATGCCGTGCTGAGCCACGATGAACTCTCCTATATTATTCCTCACCAGGCCAATTCCCGCATCACGCGCCGCATGGGCGAACTACTCATCAACGACTACGGCTGGCCCCCCTCGACAATGGACAAACTGGTCGATAACTTCCGCTATTATGGCAACCTCTCCAACGCCAGCATCGCGACCGCGATGGTAGAATTGTTGCGCCAGGGCCGCCTGCATGATGGTCAATGGCTCGCGCTACCTGCTGTTGGCGGCGGCATGAACTACGGCTGCTGGCTGCTGCGCTATCACGACATTCCTAATGTGGATTTTATTTTGAATCCGTAGGAGTTGGGTGTAATGCGGTTTTTGTAGGGACGTGATTTATCGCGTCCTGCCCGGGGTGTACATCGATGCCAGGCAGGACGCGATAAATCACGTCCCTACAAAAACCCTTGCACAAAGCATCCGCCTGTCTGATCGTCGATAATCTTAAAAACACGTGCTTTGTGAGGACGCCCGCTTCCCTGGTATCCAGGTGGACCTCCCACGAAAAAGAAGGTTCCGAAAAACTCAACGTACCAGACCAGGTCGTCATACTGGAAACTGATGAAGTTGTGGATCAGTTCGCTGGCCTCACGGGTGGTCATCAGTTTTATCTGCGTTATCTCCGGCTGCCCCACACTATGGATGCTTCCTCCACCCTCGAATGGGCCAGATAGCAGTTTTCTAATGCTATTCTCAGTGTGTCGTGGAATGACAGGTGACTTTTCCTGAGAACCAGATGCTGTTTCAGGAGAGTTATCATTCTCTTCATATATGCGATCACTCATGCCGATCACTCCTTTCACACGATAGAATGACCTTTCAACATCATGGTAATGCCCGCTCGAATGTATAGAATACTTCGCCATCGGTTTCGTATTCGGCACCCAGGAAAGCATCCTGTATCATCATCTGGTCCGGTACGTTGGCGCTCACCTGCTCCAGGTTCATTTCGGCGATGACGCGGCGCATGGCGTAGGCGATCAGGCCAATGGAGTCAGAGGTGGTGCCATCGATGTAGCCAATATTGAGATGTTTTCCCCGGCGCGAATCGCGGACTTCAACCATTGCCAGCCCATCCAGGCGATCCCAACGCTTTAAGAGATAGATTTGCTGCGCCTCTATCTTCCGGGCCAGCATTTCGCGTGTAATAGCGTAGGCTGTGAAGCCGCGATAGTAGAGGCCGCCCGTCACCGGAAAGATGTTGGAGACGTTAAGATAGTGGATGATCTCATCCAGGTCATCGATGGTTGCCAGCGTTGGCGTATCTATTCCAGTATTACTGCGAGGCCGATCAGTGAGCGGGGCCGCGTGATATGGCGCGAAGCCTCCCACCTGTTGCATGCCCGCGCGCTGCGCCAGGCGAATAGATGCTTCGTTCGTCGAGGCGGTAAGCAGGCGTACTACGGTTGCGCCCCTGCGCAGGGCTTCCTCGATTTGCGCGTCAAACAGCGCCTTCGCGATACCGTGATTGCGATAGGCCGGATCGACGCGCATTCCCTCTAACCAGGCTTCGCTGCTGCTGACCATTTCGATATGCGCCAGTCCTACCGGCTTGCCATCAGCTGTTGCTACGAACAGCTTTCCATTGGGATCATTTAGCCATTCATCCCAGACATATTCGATGTAATCGCCCCAATCCCAGGTCTGCTGGCAAAACGCTAACACTGTCTCGCGGTCCTCGGGTCGGGCCGGTCGTACTTCAATCTTCATGAAAAAGCTCCCTTTTTGATGACGCCTACTAAAAATGTACCTGGGAGAAGGGCCGTCCGTCAAATAGATTGCGCCACATCCCCCTGTCCCTACGGATACGTATATATAATAGTTGCTATCGAATAGAGATTTGTTGGGAGAGACTATGCAGAAAAAACGAATAGATGAACAGCCTCAGCCAGCGCCAGACGAGCAGAAGCCGGTTGGAGAGCAGGTTTCTGAAGGCGCGCAGCAGGCGGTTGCTGAGGCGCAGCAGGAAGTTGCCGAAGCCCGCAGGCCCTGGTACCGCACGATCTACTGGGGGCGCGTTCTGATTATGGTCTATATAATCTGGATGGCGCTTTTTGCGTTACTGGCGTGGTGGGTGTACTATCATCCCGTGTTGGGAATTGATGTTGCCATTACGCGCGAGTTTCAAGAGAATCAAACACCCTTTGTGAAAGACACAATGATAGCGGCGAGCTATCCGGGCAATGCTGCCTGGCTTTCCACAGGCTTCATCATCCTGACGGCGATTATTTTCTGGGTGCTTGACCTGCGCCTGGAAGCCCTGATTGTGCCGGTTCATTCCATCGTCAGCGCGTTAATCAACGTTGGCATCAAGTTGTTGATCTCGCGCCCGCGTCCATCAGCCAGCCTGGTAGAGGTTTTCCAGGTTGCCAGTGGGAAAAGCTTCCCCAGTGGGCATGTGATGGCCTATGTTGCTTTCTGGGGCCTGCTGTTCTCCTTCGGGCTGATTCTCTTCCGAGGAAAGTACTGGTGGCGTATCGCCTTGCTCATTGTCTCGGCCATCATGGTGGTGCTGGTCGGCCCATCGCGCATCTACCTGGGCGATCACTGGGCCTCTGACGTGTTGGGCGCGTACATTATTGGCGGCGTCCTGCTCGGCATCACCCTTTCCATCTACCTGAAGCTAAAAGAGAAAGGTGTGCTGGCCCCGCGCAGCACGCGCTGGAAGTATATCCGCTACGCGAAGAAAGCTGCTTGAGATTGTAATAAAAAAGGAGTGGGAAGCGCGGAAAGACCGGAAGCCACCTGCAAGGGGATGGCTTCCGGTCTCGTGTTTCTAAGCTTGTTCCTCACCACCGTTATGGAAAGTACTCGTCTCGCCTTCTTCTGACAGGTATTCTTCATTAGTGGACGTGTTCCCGCTCGCGCTTTCGGAGACGGAACCGGTGGCTGCCATCACTTCGGCAGGCGGCTCTGAGGAGGTCGTTGCGGCAGGCCCGGTCTCACTGTAACTGGCGGGCTGACCGCCTTCCTCTGCGGCGGAAGTGGTGGTAGGCTCTGTCTCAGTGGAACCGACAGGCTGGCCCTCTTCCTCTGCGGCGGAAGTAGTGGCAGGCTCTGTTTCGCTCGAGGAGACGGACTCGCTCTGTTCCTCGCTCACCGATTCGGCAACGTCGGTGCGACCCTCTACGGGAGGCGGAGACTGCATCTGATTCGTCGGAGTGGGAATATCGCTATACTGTTCCTGGTTTGTGGAGGTTGCCTCGTGTCCGTTGCTGCCTGTTTCGACCGTTTCTGGCTGCCCCGTTTGCTGTGAGAAGCCGCTATCCGGCGCGCCAGCCTGGCTGCTCTGAGAGGAGCGCAGGGAAGCGAGTTCGGCTTCGCGATTGCGCAGGCGAGTCTCACGCGCATCGCGCCGCGAAAGGGCTTTCGCCAGTCTTTTCTCGGCTTTTTCAAGCGCCTGCTTTGCCCTCTCTACCGCCAGCATGGCCTTTGCTTCTCGTCTCGCGCGCTTTTTCTGCTGCTTCTGGGCCTTTTTAGAGGAGGTTGTGGAGGTCTGCGATGTGTCTGCTGTCTGTGCCATCTGTTTCCTCGCATTCATATATTTGCAATATTCACCCGACACTCACGAATAAGGATGGGTCTCATCTTACATAGAAATACGCTCTATCTCTGTTATTCGCTTCAGAGACCGCAGCCTTGTACATGCAGGGAATGGTTTGCTAGAATCCATTTTACAAGGAAACAGGGAGTATAGCAATGCAATTAAACGATACAACTGATTACCAGCGCTGTTTTGTGTGCGGGCAGCGCAATCCCTATGGCCTGCACCTGGTCTTCCGCCTGGAAAATGACACGGTGGTGGCCGATTTCTCCCCACGCGAGGAACATCAAGGCTTTCCGGGCGTCATTCATGGCGGCATAGTCGCTGCCGTACTGGATGAAGCGCTGGGCCGCACCTCGCTGCTCGGCAACAACAAAGAATGGACGATGACCGGCAAGCTAGAGGTGCGCTATCGCCGCTATGTGCCCTATGGGCCGCTGCTTCGTGTGCGGGCGCGCCTGGAAAGCGAACGCCGCCGCATGTTGCAGGCTTCCGGTGCGCTGACGCTGGCCGAGGATGAAAGTGTGATTCTTGCCGAGGCGCAGGGCATATTTCTACCCCTGTCGTCAGAGGCGGTTGATGATATTATGCAGGATTACCCGCAGTTGCGCGAATTTCTGAATCAATAGCTGTGAAGCAGGAAAAAGATTCTTTTCCCGTTTCACATATTCAATACTACAAATAGACAGGTTTAACCGCCCAGGCAGTTAAGCCGAAGGTGAGGCAGGTAAAGTCTTCGTTCAGCATCTCGAAAAGCATCTGCTGTAACGTGTTCTCGAATAGAACTTCGTCAATTACTTCTGTCGAGAGCAGTATGGGTTTGAACAGGGAAAAGGTGGCTTCGGCCTCTTTGACCAGCCGGTAGTGCCAGGAAGAATAGACCGAACTATCCAGCACAAAAGGACGTTGGTGGAGTTGTTCAAAACCTGCATCAAGCAGCCACTTCCCTAGGCGGTGTACCATCCCCATGCTCCGTCCATCGACCGAACAGGTGCGGCATTGTTGCCGGAGAGCGCGGGTCAGCAAGGTTTGCAAGTAGTGTAAGGCCGGACTATTGGAAAGCGCTATTTCACACTCGGTCAAGCGCATGATCCCCCCTGGTTTCATCACCCGGAAAGATTCCCCCAGCAGGGCAGGCCAATACGCCTGACCCAGCGCCCGTGAAAGCAAGCGCCCGGTGACCAGGTCAAAAGTTTCATCCGCAAAGTCCAATGGCTGAGTCAGGTTCATGACCAGAAAGTCAGCATTATCCAGCCCACGCACCCGCGCCATTGCTCGCGCATATTGCACCATTTCCCGGCTAGTATCGACACCTGTAATCTGACAGGGATACAGGCGATGTGCCACGTCCAGCGTCCAACTGCCAGGACCGCATGCCAGATCAAGCAGGCTTTTTATGCCTTCCAATTGCTCTGCTGGCAGGTCTGGTAGTAAGCCGCCCATTGACTGCGTCATGATCTGATCCAGGTTAACCAACCGCGCTGTTTCTGCACCCAATTCGACATTAATGAGTGGAACGGCATCGGCTCCTGCTGCTGTTTTATCCATGTCTACGACCCCCTGCTAGCGGAGTGGTGACAAGATAAGGCAGATACTCCCGAAAGGGTTCGCCTGTCAGCCGTTGCAGGACAGAACGCACAATTTCTACCGTCTCACGGCGGACAGGCTGGTTCTGAGCGATTTTCCAGATGGTCAGATAGCGCACGCCTGATGCCAGCGAAACATCCAGTAAGGTGAGGTGGTGGCGTTGCAGATAGCTGTGGAAGGCTATCGCGCCGTGCGGGATGGGGATAGTGTCCTGCTCGCTGAGGTTAGGGGTATTCTGCATGACTTGCTCCTCTCGACATTACTAACATTGCCCGATTTCTCAAGTCTCACTTTTCATAAATCAAGTATCATAAATCATATTACGCATATATACTCAATTTGTCAATAAGAATCATATGGCAATTAAAACTCACATTTTCTCAGCAGAGTGAGCCAAAAAAGCGTACAATATCTATGGCTCTTACACATAAGTAGCAGTAATCAACGAAAAGGAAAGTCACCTACCGCATGATGGAAAAAGCGTATTATACGCCCGAAGAAGTGATGAAACTGCTTGGCATCTCTAAAGCGACGCTTAACCGCAGAGCTGAGGATGGGACGATCCCAAGCGAACTGGAAGCAGGCCGCAAGCGTGGACGAAAGTATCCCAAAGAAGCCATCGATGCGCATGTCAAACTGTTAAAGCGCAAACATCAGGTCAAACTCACCTTTGGGCCAGCCACCAATAGCGAACTGTGGGCCAGCTACCAGAACCACCTGAGCCTGTATGAGCCAGAAGATATTGTCACCTATGACAGACTTCTGGAATGGCGGGAAGCCAACTACGACATTTTCATGTCGGCCCGCGAAGGGGGCAAACGGATTGCTGGCGTGACCATGATGCCCTTAGAAGAAGAGGTCATTCTTTCCCTCATCAATGAAGAGATCCGCGAGCAGGACATTCCCTCAGAGGCTATCCAACCCTGGACGGAGAAAAATTTGACAGTCTATATCCCCAGCATTTCCATTCATCATACCGGAAATGCCATTAAAGATCGCGAACGTGGGCATTTCATTATCAGAAGCGCCATTCGCTGGGCTTTTGCCTTAGATAAACACTACGACATTCAAAAGTGGTATGCCATCGCCGCCACTCCAGAAGGAAAGAAATTGGTGCAACACCTGGGCTTTGAGAAGATCGCAGGCAAACGCGATGCCTATCTCTTAACCAATTTAAGCCAGGCTGTAGGGCCAATCAAAGCCTTTATTGAGCGGTTAGAACAGGAAGATGAGCCGTTGGTACCACTCCCGAAACGGAGAGGAAGGGTGGGCATAATACAACATTCGTGAGGACCATCTTATGTCACAATCATTGTTTCCTGATGAAACCCGCGATGGTTGCTTTTCCTTTGGCCACTTGAAAACGACCTGGAAAACCCTGGATGGAGATGGAAGCCGTTGCTATCGACCGCAGCATCTTCGTGCGCATTACATCCCGTTCCCGCTGGAGCTTCCTGAAGCATTACAGGCCAGGAGAGAGCGCATTCAACACGAGCAGGAGCAAAGACGCGCGCAAGGCTTACCCTTTTTCTGGAATGGAGAGATCTATGCCCTGGATCGTTTTGTGATTAGTCGTGAACCAACTCATGAAGACATGACGCTAGATCTGTGGTTCCGACCCTCGGATTACTACACCTTTCTAGCGACCAATATGAGTCTCCACAAATCTGCCTTACGGGAACAATATCTGGCTGAAGTGGATTGGTATGAGCCAGTGCCTTATTTCTCGCATTCCTTTGGCGTTTCGCTCGCGGTCGTCACCTCGGATGGGTACACTCTGTTTACCCAACGAGGCAAACATGTTGGCAGCCGTCCAACCATTTATGAAACCAGTGTTGTAGAGGGATTAAGCAGGCCACTTGATAGCGGTCCTGCAAGCGATGCACCCGATATCTACCATTACGCCTGTCGCGGATTGGCTGAAGAGTTGGGTTTGTATGAAGGTGTCGATTTTGCCCTGGCTAATCTCTGCTTCTTGAACTTCGGTGTAGATACCCGCTACGCGCTGCGTGGCTTAACCGGGATGGTCAAGATCAACAAAAGCATTGAGCAGCTTCTACGGCGTTGGGAAAATGGAGTACGAGACAAGTTTGAAAATCAAAAACTCTTTCCTGTTCCTTTCACGCCGCAGGACGTTATCAGGTTTGCCTATACTCATCAGCCATTCGCTCCTGGCCCGACCTTGTATTATGCCTTAGTGTATACCTTTGGGCGTCCGGTGGTCGAAGACGCATTCGAGCGTATATCTCTTGATGCCTGAACCCTTTACTATTGATGGCATGCGCGGAAAAGCTGGGGATTATCTGGTGATTAATGAGGGTGGCGGATAGCCTGTGGATTGCGAGATATTCGAGCAGACATATCAACTTGTTGAGGAAAAGGCAGAATAAACTTCTTACCTCAGTCCAATAAAATAAGGCACGCCAATTGTGGCGTGCCTCGTATCGTTTGCGGCCTTTTAATGCTGCTCGTATCCAATCGGCGGTTCCGTTGGTGGCGGAGGCACAATCTCTACGGATGGTTGTTTAGGGCTGGCTTGCGGGACAGTAACATCCACTCCGGTTTCACGCAGGATTTGTTGGAGTTGCTGGGCATCAATAGTCTCGTGCTTGCGCAGTTCCTGGGCGATACGATCAAGCGTCGGCTTGTAGGTGCGCATGACGTTCAGGGCGCGGTCGTAGGCCTCGCGCACGATGCGCTCTACCTCTTCATCGATCAATTCGGCAGTGGTTTCGCTGTACTCGCTGGGTGCGCCTGTATCGCCGCCACCGAGGAACGGGTTGCCTCGTTCGCTGAAGGAGATAGTGCCAACCCGCTCGCTCATGCCCCAGCGCGCTACCATCTGGCGCGCAATCGAGGTGACGCGCTGCAGGTCGTTCTCCGCGCCGGTGGTGATGCGCCCGATGGCGACCTGCTCGGCGGCCCGCCCGCCAAGCGCGTAAACGAGCTGGCTTAACAGGTATTCCTTCGAATAGTTGTAGCGATCATCGACAGGCACAGACATGGTGACGCCAAGCGCCTGCCCGCGTGGCACGATGGTGACTTTCGTTACCGGATCAGAATACTCCGTAACCAGTCCTGCCAGCGCGTGCCCGCCCTCGTGATAGGCGATGACGTTGAGGTCTTCATCGCTCAGCACAAGCGGGCGTTCCGCGCCGAGCAAGATTTTGTCGAGCGCTTCATCGAAGCAGCGCTGGTTCACGTAATCCAGGTTGCGACGGGCGGCCAGTAGAGCGGCCTCGTTGACCAGGTTCGCCAGATCAGCGCCAACCATGCCGACGGTGGCGCGAGCAACCTTTACGAGGTCAACATCTGGCCCCAGGGGAACGCCGCGTGTGTGAATCTTCAGAATGGCAAGGCGACCATTCCAGTCGGGACGATCTACCGTTACGCGGCGGTCAAAGCGGCCAGGACGCAGCAGCGCGGCATCCAGGCCATCAGGGCGGTTGGTAGCAGCGATGACCACCACAGCCTGCCGCGTATCGAAGCCGTCCATTTCGACGAGCAACTGGTTGAGCGTTTGCTCGCGCTCGTCGTTGGTGTTGATGCTCGCGCCGCGCTGGCGACCAACGGCATCAATTTCATCGATAAAGATGATGCTGGGAGCGGCCTTTTTCGCTTGATCGAACAGGTCGCGCACGCGGCTGGCACCGACGCCGACCAGCACTTCGACAAACTCCGAACCGCTCATCGAGAAGAACGGCACCCCCGCTTCACCTGCGACCGCGCGCGCCAGCAGCGTTTTGCCAGTTCCAGGAGGGCCGACCAGCAGCACGCCGCGTGGAATCTTGCCACCCAGGCGCTGGTACTTGTCGGGCGTCTTCAGGAACTCCACCACTTCCTGCAAGTCGTACTTGGCCTCGTCCACGCCCGCCACATCGGCAAAGGTCGTGCTGGGCCGGTCTTCCAGGATCACCTTCGCCCGGCTCTTGCCGAAGCTGAAGATGCCCTGCTGCCCCTGCGTAGCCCGGCGGCTGATGAAGATGAAAAGCGCTATCAGGAAGACCCAGGGCAGCAGCGAGATCAGAATATTCAGCCACAGGCTGTTATCCGTGGGCTGCTGAGTCACTACCGTAATGCTATCGGCGCAGGTGGGTTTGTGATAATAGGCATTAGTGGGATCGGTTAAAGCTGGCAGCAGATTGGGATCGCCATTGGGCAACTGCACGACGTGAAATTGCGAGTTTCCCTGATAAGGCGTGCAAAAATCGCCCACAATGTCCGTTGAGCCGTTAATGGTAACGTCTTTGATGTTGCCTGCCGCGATTTGCTGGTAGAAAGCGCTGTAGGCCAGCTCGTAACGCTGCGGCTGGTTGCTGTTGTTCGCATTCGAGCTAAAAAATTGGTACAGGTAAATACCAAGCATGACCAGCACAATAATCAGCAGCCAGCGATTGAGCGAGGACATGCCGCCGCCACCCTGCGGTGGTTGCCCGTTTGGCCGCCCGTTGTTGGGGCGCAACTGGTTTTGCTGTCGCTGGGGCGAGTTATTGTTCTGTAGCCGGTATATGTTGGAAGGTTCGTTCTCCATCGAGATGCCCCTTGCTTTCAGACTTATCCCCACTACACACACACAGCAGCTTCAAACGTCTGAAACGCTATTTCTGCAATGAATGTACGTGGGCCATCATGTGAATACTGTTCTTTATTATACCTTACGTAAACAGGTGCTGCATGGTTACGTCGGTTGCGCCCTTAACTGTAATACGAAGCGGCGCGAAGCACCGGGTGCAATATTGAGCCGGTCAGCCGGGCGGTTGAGCGCGTCTTCGCTGCCAACGGTTGGCTCGAAGCATACAAAGTCATGATCCGGTTTGCCCGGAGGCTCCGACCAGACCTGCATATTGTGCAGCGAGTACTGTCCATCCTGCGGTATTTCCTCGATAATCAGCGTACCGCCCTCTGGAATCTGGATGGTGACACGATGGGAAAACGGGTAAGGATTATCAGGAATATGCTCGATCCAGTCGAAACTTTGCGCGCTGAAACCGGGAGGGCCATCCGACGCAATACGCGATTTCTCGCGCTGCGGAACCGTAAAGTACGGATGGAAGCCAGGAGCGATGGGCATTTTCTCGTTGCTGCGGTTCTCCATCGTCACAGTATAGGTCAGCGTTCCCTCTCCGGCCTCGATATGTGCAGTGAAGGTAAAGTCGTAGGGATAAGATGCCCGCGTAAAGTCGTTGCTCTGCAACTCCATCGTAAGCGAGCGTTCGTCCTGCTGCGTCACAGGCCAGGGCAGGTCGCGTCCGAAGCCATGAATAGGCAGGGTCGTCCCCTTCTCCTTAAAGATGCCGTTTTCCAGGCGCGAGAAATTGGGGATCATCAACGGCAACCCCCAGCGTTTGACGTTCCCTGTCTCCATTGGCCTGTACAGCACCTGCCAGTTCCCTACCTGAAAATGCGAAACCAGGCAGATATCGGGAATAACGCCGATGGTCGTATTGCCTGCCCGCAAGACACGCTCGCGGGGCGTCGGAAAGTTCATAAAAGCGGCCATGTCTTAACCCATCCGTTCATTTATATGTTCTCGATCTGTTCTGGCGACATTGTATGTTTGTTGGGGGAGAAGTGCAAGAGACTTCCATCCTATTCCTATTGCGTTTTGTCGCGCAGCCGCTTATACTTGATGTTGATATGCCGTGTTAGGCAGTATCAATTGTAGAGTTGCCCTGAATCCAGTAGTGGGATAACATACAACATGGACACGGAGGAACCTTCGGCACGCAATGAGGCTGAAGCGCCGCGCAAACTGGAACGGGGAGAGAGGCAGTCTGTGCAAGGAACGATCGCAATCAAAGGGACGCGCAATGGCCTGCTATTGACCCTGGAGCCGGAAACGCCTTTCGGTGACGTGCTGCATGCTCTATCTGCACGACTTGCCGAGGCTCCCGGTTTTTTTCGCGGCGCGTCAATGGCTGTCGATACCAGCCGCAGAGCCTTGCAGGGAAGCGAACGCACCCAGCTAGAGGCGCTGTTGGCGCACTACGAGGTCTCAGTGCTGCCCCTGGAACAGGTGATTGCCGCCCGCCGGGAGGCGCAGGCCAGGCTCTCAGCGCAGCAGGCGCTTCCTTCTCCTGAGTCGTCTTTTCAGATCACGGGCGAGCAGCCGCGCACCACACGCAGCCTGGAGGTGAGCGAGGGATTTAACCTGTATGAGGACGCCGATACGCTGTTTATCCGGCGTACCGTTCGCTCGGGGCAGGCGATCCATCATTCCAGTAATATCGTCATCTTCGGCGATGTGAACCCTGGGGCGGAGGTGGTCGCGGGAGGCGATATTCTTGTCTGGGGTGTGCTGCGCGGGCTGGTTCACGCGGGCTACCCCGATAACCAGAACGCGGTTATTTGCTCGCTGGTTCTGGCTCCTGTGCAGTTGCGCATTGCCCACCTGCTCTCGCGCCCGCCCGAGGGATACGAGGTGCAGCCACGCCCGGAGGTCGCAGCCATCAGGAACGGCCAGATTGTTGTCGAGGCCTGGGTGAACGGTCGCCCGCCACGTCGATAACGTGTTTAATATACACCTACAATCGTCGCGTAGTCACGTTGAACAGTTGCTTATATGGAGACGCATATGGACAGTCGGGTGATTACCATCACATCGGGGAAGGGCGGTGTTGGCAAAACCACGACCACGGCAAATATTGGAACGGCTCTGGCGATGTTGGGAAAGAAGGTCGCGGTTGTCGATGGCGATATTGGCCTGCGTAACCTGGATGCCGTCATGGGACTGGAAAACCGCATCGTCTACGACCTGGTGGACGTGGTCGAGGGCCAGTGCCGACTGCGCCAGGCCCTGATTAAAGACAAGCGGCAGCCGGAGTTGTACCTGCTGCCTGCCGCGCAGACCCGCGATAAGAACGCCGTGAACAGTGTCCAGATGCAGCAGCTCTGCCAGCAACTGCGCCAGGAATTTGATTTTGTGGTGATCGACTCGCCCGCCGGAATTGAGCAGGGCTTCCGCAACTCCATTGTGGGCGCGGACGAGATCATCATTGTGGCAAATCCCGAAATGGCCTCGGTGCGCGACGCGGACCGCATCATCGGGCTTGTCGAAGCCGCCGGGAAGCCAGAGCCGCGCCTCATTCTCAATCGCCTGCGCCCCGAGATGGTCAAGCGCGGCGACATGATGGACGTGGCCGACGTGTTAGAAGTACTGGGCATCGATCTCCTGGGCATCGTTCCAGAGGATGAAAATATCATCATTGCCATCAACAAGGGCGAACCAATTGTGTATGACAGGCGTACTCGCGCCGGGCGCGCCTACTGGAGTTCCGCGCAGCGCATCCTCGGCGAGGAAGTGCCCCTGGAAGAAGTGGCGGAGGCCCCCTCGTTGATGGAACGCCTGCGCCGTCTGATGGGCTTCGGCCCCGCGTTATCTGAACGTCGCGTTCGTTCTTAGCCATCCTGGAGAAGGAGGCAATCCAAATGGGTGTGTTTGAGTTTATGACAGGTCGCAAGAAACCGACTCCCGGCGAGGTTGCGAAGGAGCGCTTGAAGGTCGCGCTGGTGCATGACCGTCTCAAAGTAAATCCCGAACTACTGGAATTGATTAAAGCTGACCTGATTAAAGCCATCTCGCAGCGCCTGGAAATCGACGAGCAGCATATGCAGGTGAGCATGGCGCGCGAGGGACGCTGGGATAAGCTGCTGGCCGATATGCCCGTCAAACGCCAGAAGGTCGCCTTTGAATGGGACCCGCCCGCTTATACCCCTACGTCCAATGCCTTACAGGGCAACCGGATACGGGTCGAGGTCGAACGCCTTGACAGGGATTAATACGTCACATAACGGATGGATGCAATCCTGTAGGGACGCGAATATGGTTTTTCACGACCAGCATCGGCAACGTTTTGATGTCATCGTGAGCGCAGCGAAGGATCTGTATGCCGGGCCTTCTCGCGTGCCACGACCGGAGTTCCTTCGCTGCGCTCACGATGACATGATAGTGGAGGTGGTTCGTCTGAGCGGTAACAATGGCCGATCTTGCTTGTTCACCTTCATCGCGTCCCTACAAAATGGGCCTTCGGGATTGCATCACGGCATAAAGATGCTAGAACGTCGTTTGTCTATATATGACATAGAAAAGGACAAATGAATCGATAAAAGGTTAAGAAGTTAGTAGTGCAGAAAAGCGTTTCTTAACTCAACCTCCATGCGTTCATAACCAGAACCAACCTCAGCCTTACTACAATAAAGGTATGACAATGATCTGTCATACAGTTATCGGTTGGGAAATGTGGTGAGGGACAGACTCCTGAAAGGAGCTAATTTTCGAACTCCTTTCTGTTAGCCAGCTTCCGGCGAAAGCGTATGAGCCGCTGGAAGTATACCTGTAACCTCCGTCTGGCTACGACGGCATGCTCTTGCCGAAGTAGCGGGAGCGTTTCCCTTTCGCGATAGTGAAGTGCTGGTGTGCGAACACAGGCTGGACACACTGTTTGTCAGGCAGAGTGTCCCGTCGGTTGGGTGGTGAGTGTGGAGACGTTGGGCTGACGGCTGTGTATACGCGGGTGGTGGGGTGCGATAACCCTGGGGGAACTTCGCTCGACGTGTGGAGAAAAGGTATACACAGTGGTGGGAGATGTTGTGGATGTGGTGTTGTGTTCCACGCTGAGCGCTGGAGTGCGGCTACTGTATGCCGGCACTTCAGTGTCGCGAGAGGACGTTTTTAGAGGATAGAAGGTTATGGTCAACCGGAATGATTTGCAAGAAAAGCAATGGCTGTCGATTAAAACACATGCTGTCAGAGTGAGCCGGGCGCTCTGGCCTGCTGATACGCGCCGCGTGGCGACCGGCAAAGCCGCACAGCGCCGCCGGAAACTGCTTGTCCGGCACCGTCGCAGTATTTATCTGCTTGATCTGCTGCAAATACGCAATCCGATCATGCTGGTCGCGCTCTCTCTGCTGCTGACCGTTAGCATCATCACCGCCTTGAGCGCGCATGTCTGGTATCCGTTGTTCTGCTCGCTGGTCTTATTTATTGTTCTGCTGATGCTGCCCCTCTTTGTCGCGACCGAGGCCGTACACAGCAATATCGTCGGATCACAATTGTTGCAAGAGATGAGAAGCCTGCCGGGTATCGCTACGAAGCTGCTTGTGCCCGATACCCCTCTGCCAGCCGAGCCGCCCCTGGTGCGCGTCCTGGATACTGTCGATCTCTCACAAACGGATGTCGAACACTTCCTGGCGACACCTGATGAGCAAACGGGAGACACCGCTGCCATGACCTTGAACTGGTGGAAGGAGCGGGAGCAGAAAGCAATGCATCGCTTTTAAATATGGCAGATGAAAGCCGCCCAGTAGAAGCAGCCGAAAGCCGCCCGCAAGGGGCTGGCTCTACAGGGGCGATGATATTGTAGAGCCAGCCCCTTGCGGGTGGCTTTCGTTCCCCCAACTTCCGGCTTTATTCATAAGTTCTATGACCTTTGGGCTATTCCATTGACCCTACTATCTCTCCCTATGTAAGATACAACTTAACACAAGTGGATACATGTTTTCGAGAGGGCCGAGTTCTCGCGCCCTCTTTCTGTGATGATGTCAACCCGGGGAGAGGAGACACATATGAGCGAGCAGCAGATACAAAAAGTTCGAGTGAAGCGACTGGCGCACGTGGGGCTATGGACGACGGATGTCGCGGCTCAGACGCGCTTTTACCGTCAGGCGATGGGCTTTGTCTTGCGCGCCACCGAGATCAATTCTAATGATTCGGATGTTGAGTTTGAGGAGGCCAATACCTTCCTCGCCCTGGGCGACGAATTTCATTGCCTCAGCCTGTTCACCGATACGCGCCCGGGCGGGGGCAATGGCAGGACGCCTGCGCAGCAATCGCGCCTGCATCATATCGCCTTCGAGGTCGATAACGATGCCGAACTGGCGGCACTGGCGGCAAGGCTGAAGGCGGCGGGCGTAAATCTTGCGCTTCAGCCTCGCGACGGTAATCCAGAACTGGGTGATACGCTCTGGTTTGCCGACCCCGATGGCAACCCCATCGAAATCTCGGTCACGCCCGATGACGCGCTTGTGCTGCCTCCTGGCGATACGCATCGCACCCGCCTGCACCCGCACGCGCTCCAGCATATAGCCCTGCGCACCATCCACATGGAAACGATGGTCGAGTTTTATACCGAGGCGCTCGGCTTTGACATTTCCGACTGGCTGCTGCGTGAATCGGCCTGGCTGCGCTGCAATACCGATCATCACACGCTGATCTTGATGCAGGGCAAGCAGGATATCGATCATATCGGCTTCAGCATTCCTAACGGAGCGGAACTGCTCACCTGGGCCGATTACCTGAGCCGCCTGCAAAAACCGATCCTTTGGGGGCCTGGGCGACATGGCGCAGGCAACGACCTCTTCATCCGCTTTGCGGACCCCGAGGGCCTGCACATCGAACTCTCGGCGGAACTCCAACAGTACTTTGACCGCGATGTCACCACACCGCCGCGCCTGTGGCATTCGCGCACCACCGCGCTCAACCTCTGGGGTCTCATGCCCTCCTGGGTTCGCGACGAAGTGAGAGTATAAGTTCAACAGAACAGGCGCGGGATTGCCACAATCCCGCGCCTGTTCTGTTGAACTGTTTTATTCCTTGTTGGTATATTCAGCGGGAGCGAAGATGACCAGCACGCGCAAGTCCTCTGTGATCGTATGGAAGCGATGCTCGTCCCTGGCTTTCACATAGATCAGCGAACCTGCCTGCACTTCGCGGTTTTCAGAGCCGACCTGTATAATGGCCCGCCCGCTCAACACGTAGTAAATCTCGTCCTCCGTGTGAGGCTGCTGCTCGTCGGTTGCGCCCGCTTCCAGCATGTACAGGCCGACGCTGAGGGCGGGAACGCGCAGAAATTCGAGATAGTCGTGCCGGGATTGCTCCTGTTGCCGCAGCAGTGAGGCAATTTCAAATGCTTCCATCGTTGTGTGTTCCTTTCAGCCTGGTACTTAGTACTTTGTCAAACTTCATTGGGCCGTCTGCTTGTCATGCTTCGCTGCGCTCAGCATGACAAGCAAAGGGCTTCTCTATAGCTTGACAAAGTAGTAGAAACTTGCTTTCTATGCTTTGGGCCACACCTGTGTGAGTTCGATCTGCACAGGGTGAAGCGGCTCCGGCAGGGTTAAGGGTTGCGGGCTATGCAGGCGAAATTCGGGCGCGGGACCGAGTACCATCTGCCTGCGCCACAGGCTAACCTGCGGCATATCAACTATCGATTGCAGCAGGGCATAGAGGGTTTCGTAGCTCATGCCTGCCGGTTTCGCGAAGCAAAGGGCAATGCGCGCTGTTGCCAGCTTTGTTTCCCCGTCGTATAGCCGGTATAACCCACCGGCACCTACCGCCGCTCCCTGCGCGGCGCGATTATGCGGAGCCTTACACGGCCCGGTGACCGCAATCTCGTTGATGACATCCAGGGCGGCGGAGTTTTCGAGGACATACCAGTCCTCGTATGCTTCCTCGCCACCTGGCAGCCAGGGAGCCTGGCTCAGCTCGAAGACCGTTGAATAGTGGAAGCCTGCCGGTTGCTGCGTCAGCAATACCTCGTGAAAATCTTGCAGGTAGTGCTGGTAAGTTGTTTTATCAACGTGGGGGGCGCGCCGGTGCCAGAAAATATACGCCAGCATATGCTATGTTCCTTATTTGTTATGAGTGCTAGTCTGTCATGCTTTGTTATGAGTGCCAGGCTGTCATGCTGAGCGCAGCGAAGCATCCCCTATCGGCCACACACGGATGCTTCGCTGCGCTCAACATGACAGCCGACGAGTACAAGTTTGTAATATCAAACGCCAATCACTGGATTTTTCATGATACCGATACCCTCAATTTCCGTCTCCATGACATCGCCGGGCTTCAAAAACTCGGGCGGCTTGCGCGCGAAACCAACTCCGCTCGGTGTGCCAGTGGCGATGATATCTCCCGGCTCCAACGTCATGCCCTGGGAAAGCACGGAGATAATGGTGCGCACAGAGAAGATCATGTTGCCGGTGGTATCATCCTGCTTAGTCGCGCCGTTGACGCGCAGACACAGCTTGAGATTTTGTGGATCAGGAATCTCGTCCGCCGTAACAATCCAGGGACCCATCGGGCAGTAGCCGTCGATACTTTTCCCTTTGAAAAATTGCTTGTGCAGGGCCTGCAAGTCGCGTGCTGAGACATCGTTGAGAACGGTGTAGCCAAACACGTGATCCAGCGAGTCCGCTTCGCGAATATTTTTGCCGCCTCTGCCAATAATCACCGCCAGTTCGGCCTCCCAGTCGATCTGTGTGGAGACCGATGGATCGATGACGAGCGGGCTGTAGGGGCCGTTCACGGTCGTTGGCGCTTTAGTAAAAAAGAGGGGAGCTTCAAGCTGCGTTGCCTCGCGGCCGCGGGCCTGAGCGGATTCTTTAGCGTGTTCAGCATAATTCAGGCCGAGACACATGACATTTTTTGCCGGGCGCGGAATGGGCGCGGCCAGTTGTACTTCGTTCAGCTTATGAACAGCCCCTATCTCGCTAAAGGTACGTACCTCAGAGAAGCGTCTTTGTCCTGCTTTTTGCATAATGGCATCGAGTGTTGCTTTGCCCTCGTCGTCATAATGCGCGATGAGGTCGAGCATTTGCTCGAATGGCCTGACTTGCAAGGCACGCGCCGCGAGGTCGATATCTACTATTTCATCGCCCTGCACAAGTCCCACCCGGACTCTGGGTAAGTTCTCGGTAGAAAAGCTGGCAAGTTTCATTCAAAGGTCTCCTTCAGTACAAAATAGAGTTATTGGCCGGTTTCAGGCAGCGGCCCTGATGGCTGATTGCTGGTTGGCGGTCGCAAATCACCTGGCCGACCGGGATAGCGAGGCAGGCCGGTCACGGCTCCCAGTTGGCCGGTTGGCACGCCAAGCATGCGGCCTTTGCGTTCCAGCGCGAGCAGGATCAAATCAACTGCACCCTCCAGATCAATCACGTGTGTATTGATAATCAAGTCGTACAGGAGCGGGTCATTAACGTTGAGATGATGCTGGGTTTGCAGGTAACGAGCGCGGTCGCGGTCTTTGGTCGCGATACGCGCCTGGGCCGTTGCCTCGTCCAGGCCTTCGCGCTGTGCCACGTAAGCAATGCGCTGTTGGAGCGGAGCCACCACGCGGACATGCAGGACATCACGCCGCTGAGCCAGGAAGGACTGCCCGGCTCGCCCAACGATCACCACATTTCCCGCGTTGGCGGCTGTCTCGACCACCTGCCGCAAGGCCTCGTGATAGACTCGTTCTTCCTGTGCGGGCGAGGTTGTTGGCGAGAGGGGAACAACGGGAACTGCGATTTGCAGGGCGTTTAAGGCGCGCGCGATGAAGCCTTCCACGCGCTCATCGTGTATGGAAGCCTCTTCTTCTGTAATGCCCAGCCTGCGCGCCACCTGCGCCACTATTTCATGATCGACCAGTTGCCATGAAAGGCGTTTTGCCACCCGGACTGCGATTTCGCCGCCGCCGCTGCCATACTGTCGCGAAATGGTGATTACTCGCATTTCTTGCTGCGCTGCCATCGGCCTGCCCCTTTCTTTGATCCGTTCGTTTGTTCTCAGCATAAGGGCGGCGCAAGCGCCCACACCCCGCCATCACCCCACTCCCGCCCCTACAATGTGCTTATAATATACAATACAACAAGACAGGCCGTTTCGTAGAATGGAGAACGAGAAAATGACGACTACACAGCCTCGCGTTGCCTCGGCGGTGATGTTGCTGCGCGATTTGCCCTCGGGAGAGGGACTTGAAGTATTTATGGTGCGCCGCGTCATTCAGAGCGATTTCATGCCCGACGTGTATGTATTTCCAGGCGGCTCTGTGACGAAAGACGATTTTGCCGCCGAGCTGGCCGAGGGCGTCTGTGCGCCGGTAGCTCTGACGCCTGCCGACCCGGAGGGCCGCACTGTGCTGGGGAAAGGTGTGCGAGCGGCTGCCATTCGCGAACTCTTCGAGGAGGCCGGTGTCCTGCTCGCCTATCGCGATGGAACGCCCCTTGTGATAACCGCCGAGGATACGCCGCGTTTCGAGGCCTATCGCAAAGCCTTTAACGAGCGCAAAGGCTCGCTGGTCGAGATGACGCATGCCGAACGACTGATGCTGGCTACCGACCTGCTCGGATACTTTGCTCACTGGATCACGCCCGAGGGCATGCCCAAACGCTTCGATACGCATTTCTTTGTGACGACCGCGCCACTCGAGCAGGAGGCAGCGCATGATCATTTGGAGACCAGCGAGGGCATCTGGATCTCGCCCGCCGAGGCGCTGGCGCGTTCCGAGCGGGGCGAATTTCCGCTCGTCTTTGCTACCATTCATCAGTTACATGACCTCGCGGCTTTCAGAAGCGTTCAAGATGCCCTGGCGGCCTGCGCGACCCGGCATGTCCCGGTGCGACAACCCGTACTGGTACAGAATGAGGACGGAACGGCTCGCGTCTACCTGCCCGAAGAGAGCGACAACACCTGGGAAGTTCCCGAACACATGCGAAAATCGTGAATGCCGAACTTTGGAATCGCCCGCGAGGTGCGGATCACATTTGTACAATCGACGTGGGAGAAACGTGAGGCCGGAAGACACAGAGAACGAAAGCCACCCGCAAGGGGATGGCTCTACACTGTGTTCTCCCTGTAGAGCCATCCCCTTGCGGGTGGCTTCCGTTCTCTCTATGTAACGCGGCAAATGAGGTAAATACCATGTCACAATCCTATACAATTCTCCTGGCCCCTAATCCTTCGATCATGACCGGGCCGGGTACCAATACCATTATTCTTAATGGCAATGACGGTGGCGCGTATGTCATCGACCCTGCTGTGGATGAAGAGGACTATTTGAATGCCCTGATACAGGCGGGAGAGCAGCGTGGTGGCATCCGGCGCATTTTTATCACACATGGGCATCCCGATCATATTGGCGGAGCCGGGGCACTGCGCGAGCGGCTGCGCGTACCAATTTATGCCTATAGCCGCGAGGGCGTACCTATCGCGGATGAAGAGGTCGCAGATGGCGCAACCTTTCCGGCGGGGGATGATGTGCTGCGCGCCGTTCATACGCCCGGGCATCGCTTCGATCACCTGTGCTATTACCTTGAGAAGCAGCGTATTCTCTTCGCAGGCGATATGATCTCCGGCATCACCACCAATGTCATAGCGCCGCCCGATGGCGATATGCTGGATTACATGCAATCCTTGCAGCGCTTGCAGCAGCTGGAAATTGCCGAAATCGTGCCCGGACATGGACCAAACATCTCCGACGCGCAGGCGAAAATCGCCGAGTATATCACCCATCGCCAGTTGCGCGAGCAGCAGCTCTTGCAGGCCCTGGAAGTATTGCCACGCGGCGTAACCATCCCCGAGATCGTCCCGCGCATCTACACGGATGTGAATCCGCAATTGCATCCCATTGCTGAATGGACGGTTCAGGCCACGCTGCTCAAACTCGAAAAAGAGGGATTGGTAGAGCGCATTGGCGAAAACGGCTGGGCGCTGGTGGAACCAACGGCGTGATAAATGCCCCTGCGTTTATCGTCTGATTAACAACCGTAATCCCATCAGCGCGGCCATACCCATAAAGAACCAGCCTGCCATGACCTGGTGGGCGTTGGTCAGGAGAATGCCGCCGCCGAGGGAAACGGCGAACGCCACCGTTGAGGCCATGCCGCCGATTCCTTCGCCCACTCCCCGGCTTCGCCTGCCGCGTCCTCTTGCGTGAGGTAATCCCAGGTCGGCCTTGACTTCGATCTGCCCGGCGTCAATTTTGCTGACCAGTTGCTCTACCTCACGGGGTAGGCGCATCAAGATGGTGCCTGCCTCCGTTAGTTGTCTCACCAGTTGCTCAACCGTTTGCCTGGCTCCCTGCGCGTTGATATTCAGGAAGCGGCGCGCATAGGGTGTGGCGACATCGACGAAGTTGAACTCGGGCGCAAGTCCTGTCGCCACTCCAACCAGCGTACTGACGGCCCTGCCGGTGAAGGCGAATTGTGCCGGAATATGAAATGGCTGGCCGTAGAGCAACCTGCCGACGTCCTCGCCCACTTCTGGAATATCCAATTGGCGCGCCTCTCCCAGTGTCATGCCGTAGTATTGATCGAGCATCATGGAGAGGCCGCGCTCGATAGCCACCAGATTTGCTCCCTCGCCTATGAAGCCCAGGCGGCGCAGCGCGTCAACCAGCGCCCGCGAATCACGCAGAACGAAACTGACGAAGAGATCCCGCAGCGCCTTTTTCATGCTTCTGGTGAGCGAGCCGACCATGCCGAAATCCACAAATTCGATGATTGGGCCAACCTCTGGCGGCCCTTTTTTGATAAAGATGTTGCCGGGATGCGGATCGGCGTGAAAGAAGCCCGCCTCAAAAAACTGGTGGAAATAGGCCCGCACTGTGCGTTTGGCTACTTCAAGCTTGTCGATGCCAGCCGCGTCGAGCGCGGCGTAATCGTTGATTTTGATACCATTGATCCATTCCAGCACCAGTACCCTGCGCGTCGTGTATTCCTCGTAGACCCTGGGAATGTAGATAGCCGGGTCATCCTTGAACATCTCCTTAAAGCGCCTGGCGTTGGCCGCCTCGGTCACATAGTCGATTTCTTCGTAGATGGTGCGTTTGAATTCCCGGTAGACGCCCATCAGATCGATGAACTCGCGTGTATCAACCAGGCGATTGATGATCCAGATGACGAACTTGATGGTACTCAGGTCGCTGCGCACCAGTTGTTCGATATGGGGACGCTGCACTTTGACCGCCACTTCCTCGCCGGTTGCCACCAGCACAGCTTTATGCACCTGCCCAAGCGAAGCCGCTGCTGCTGCTTTGCGCTCCACGACGCTAAAGACCTGTTCAACCGGCTTTCCCAACTCCGACTCGATCACCGAGACCACATGGTCGAACGATTCGGGGGGCACCTCATCCTGCAGAGCGCTGAGTACCTCTAGCGCCCGTTCCGGCAGTAAATCGGCACGCGAACTCAGGAACTGACCCAGCTTAATCATCAAGACGCCCAGCTTTACCGCCGTGTGGCGAAAGGCTACAAGCACGTTTATCAATACCTCGACGTCCGGCTGGACTTCGTAATTGCCCCGTTCACGGGCGCGAATCACTCGCCGCCGCTCGCGGTAAATGACCCACAGTGTCCACAAGAGCAGGCGCGAGACTCTAAAGAAGCGCACCATCTGTGAAAATCTATTTATTCTCGGCGTTTTTCTACGCATGTATGTCCCCTTCAGTTGCTCAAGGTTAGCATAACATGTACGAAGAAAATGTGATAGGGGTTTTATAAAAGAGACGTGTCCGTGCCGACTTTTTCTTATTCCAGTTCATTGCCTCATAAGAAATGGGGCTATTGCATGTTAGTAAATGCTCCTAGAAACGATACTATACATAGATGAATAGAAATACCTGAGTGTAAGGGTGCAACGAAAACACTTCTTTGAACGTCCTGTATTCTAGGAAGAGAGGTAGTATTTTCGTCCTCAGCGTACTCCACCTGTGGAGGCAACATTGTTCGCGAGGAGGACGAAAAAGTTGATATGCACGCCCTCGTTCCAGGAACCATTTTTAGCACAAAATTGATGTATATTGTTCACTTGACAATGCTACAGGCTAGCATACAACCTGTATAGGGGGCAGCTTTTCTATTCTCTAGAACTCTTAAGTGACATGTGGAAGACGTGGGGCTATATTAACATTCATATTCTTAAGCGTAAAGCTATTATGGAGGTGTACTGTGTCCGGCGTTCATATGGATATTTCTCCGGCAGTTACACGCAAACAAGATATCTCCTCCTGGAAAGAGGATGATGTTTATCGCCTGAACTCTCGTAAAAGGAAGCGTTATTATAAGCGTAAGAAAGCGATTCGGGAGTATTTTACCTCAGATGCTTCTCTTGAGCAGATTGCGCAGCGCTACCAGATTTTTCCAGTAAAGGATTTGGAAGAGCTTGCGCAAAAGTGTTTAATGCGTCATGAAGATGGGAATGTGTGGGGCTATCGCGCTCTGGTTCCAGGTGTCGAGGTAGCCGATCACACACCGCCCACCCAATCCTCTATTCAAGACACGCCCATTCCCCCATTTATGGAAGAGCAAACGGGGGATGCGCTCGCATCTGAAGCCCAATTGGGTGAGGAAGCCAACCAGATAAACGGCGATGCCTCTGTAGGGACGCGATTCATCGCGTCCCCCACCGGAGAACAGGCTCCCCAGATAACCGCCGTCGATGAACAGGATAAGGTAGGCCCTCTCTCCTCAGACATGCCGCAGGACGAAACGGCTCTTGAGGAAGAGCAAACTGTAGATATTCCTGACATCAATTTAGAAGAGGCGCAGCCAGATACAACAGAGGATGCTGGTGAGGAGCAAAATAAAACTGTAACGCTTGAGCCACCGATAGCAGGCGTTGTTGCCCCCACAGTTCTTGAACCTGGAGAGCAGGACGAGGCAGGCGCTTCGGCGGTTGAAGATGCTGCCGGGGATATAGCTATTCCTGACATAGTAGAAGAATCTTCCACTCCCTTTGAAAAGGAGACAGAAACAGCCTCGCAAAACGATTCTCTGGAGACCTTGCCAGCGTCCGAAGATGGCGCTGAAGAGTTGCCTGCAGCCGAGACTTTGCCAGTTGAGGAGAATGACGAAGGCGAGCAGTCAACTCCGTTCATGGAGGATTTAGTACCGGTCGAACACGACGACGAAGCTGTTGAAGTGATGGCTGTAAGCAAGCATGGTAAAGGCGATACAGATAAAATGGCCAATCCATACAGCTTTGCCGGTAAAAGAAATACGTCGGCGCATCGCGCCATACGCAAGCGCTGGGAGCGCGATGCCCGAACGAACAAACAGAAGCGGATACGCAAGATTGTCAGCATTATCGTCGTCCTGGTGATTCTCCTGGGTCTATCTATTCCACTATTCGCCGGGCTTGCCGCTTATAACGCCTATACCTCAATAAAAGGCGTGGCGATGGACGGAGTAGACCACCTGCTCAACGTCAAGGACCTTTTTTCGAGCGCTAAAAGCGACCCTACGGCGGCGCTCGATCCAACCAAACTGGGAACAGCGAACAGCGATTTCACGCAGGCGAAAAGCGATTTTGAGCAGTTGCTGCAACTGGTGAATCGTCCCGATATCCAGTCGATTGTCAACCAGTTCGCGCCCCAGTACTCAGATAAGCTGGATATGGCGCGGCGGCTTGTGCAGGTAGGCATTGATGTCTCCCAGATGGGCGGTGAATTGATCCATGTGGCGCAATTGGGCGCGAATATCGTGCATGGTTCGCCACTGGCCTCTGGTTCCAGCAAACCCCTGCTGACCCCCGATGATATCACCACTATCGAAGGCACGCTGACTCATGCGCTCTACTACATCGGCGATGTGCGCAATCAGATGAACGGAGTCTCGGTCAATGCGCTGCCCATCAGCGATTCGCAGAAAAAACAACTTGTTTCCGCGCTCGCTCTGTTGCCAAAGGCCGAAAGCTATATTCAGCAGGCGCAGGGGCTGGTCGGCGTTGTGTCATGGCTGCTGGGCGTGGGTCAACCCAGGCGTTTCTTAGTCCAGACGATGGACCGCGCCGAATTGCGTCCCGGTGGCGGCTTTACCGGGCAATACGGTATCCTGACAATCGACGGTGGGCGCGTCGGTCAGTTCAGCCTGCGCGATGTAACCGAGCTTGACTACGCTGAAAATGGCGTGGAGCTGGGGCGACAGGCACCGCCACAATATAGCATGTGGATGAAGTTCGGCAACTGGGGCCTGCGCGACGCCAATCTGTCCGGCGATTTTCCAACCACCGCTCGCCTCGCCATGCAGGTCTTCCAGGAAGAGGGCGGCGGTCCCGTCGATGGCGATATCGCCTTCACGCCCATTTTGATCGAACATGTCTTGCAGGTACTTGGCCCAATTCAGGTAGCGCAGTACAACGAGACGATTACCGCTCAGAACCTGGAAGATAAGCTGCACTATTATCAACAGAACCAGCAAGCAATTGCTGTCCAGCGGCAAAAGAGCGGCACCAACAATGCTGCCACGCGCAAAACCTTTACCAACCTGCTGGGCAAGCTGCTGCTTGAGCGCGTGCGCCATGCCAGGATCAAACAATTGATCGATATCAGCAAACTGGCCATCAAGGATATTCAGTCCCGCGACCTGGAGATCTACTTCAACAACCCGCAGGCTGAAGGCTGGCTGGTAGATCACGGCTATAGCGGCGCGATGGATACCTTCACCAAAACGGATGGTTTCATGGTGGTGCAGGCCAACATCAGCATCAGCAAGGCCAGCCAGTACGTGCATTCCACCTTCAAAGACGATGTGGTGCTGGATGCCCAGGGCGGCGCGACCCATAACCTGACTATTACGCTAGATTACCAGCAAAAAGGCCCGGTCTACGGCCAGGACACCTATGTTGACTACATTCGCGTCTATGCGCCCGCCAATGCTCAGTTTATCTCTGGTGATGGCTTCGACACAGGCAAGCCGCTCTGTGTTCCACCATCAACCAAAACTACTACTGGGACAGGCGCAGGCCCAACTCCAACCCCGCCAACAGGCTGCAGCCAGTACGCGCATTACTTCCCAAGTGACGCCCGCTACTGTCCTGATGGGAATTACCAGTTGACCGGCCCCAATAGCTTTGTCCCTGGCAAGGGCTTTGTTCCCTGGCCGGTCGATAAGCTGGGCGCTCCCACCGCCATGACCAGCGACCTGCCCGGACGAGCCATGTGGGGTGGTATGACCGAGACGCCAAAGAACTGCATCTCCACGATCACCCTCTCGTGGTACGTGCCCCACGCGGTTAAACACACGGCTGGCCAGTCTCCCTACTCCATCCTGGTACAAAAACAGGGCGGCCTGATCCCGACCGTCGATATCACCATCGATACCAGCGCCCTGAAAGGCATCAAGCCCTATCATTTCGCTGGAGATTTGATCGCGGACCGCCTTTTCTCGCTGGCTCCACTGCCTGTGAAGAAGAGTTAAGTGGAATAAAAGAGGATGAACATAAAGTTTTATATAGTGTGGTGGATACACCCACCACACTATATAAAACTTTATGTTCATCTAAGAAAGAGTTGCTTGACAATCCCCCCAATACCCCCTAAACTATAACCAACGAAAACTCTATATGGACGTTGAGCAGGAAGAGTAAGCGTATACTCCGCGCAGAGAGGGAAGATCGGTAGGCTGCAAGTCTTCCCCGGAAAAGGTACGCTGAAGGTCGCCTGGGAGTCTCGAAACCATGACGGGTGCGCCCGTTAAAGCGCGTTGTGAGGATCAATCTTCGTGATTGATCGAAGCAAGGTGGTACCACGAGAACTAATAGGCCCTCTCTCGTCCTTGACGAGGCAGGGCTTTTTTATATGTGTTCTGTAGGGACGCGATTCATCGCGTCCACCTGCCCTGAACGTACACGAGAGGCTGGACGCGATTCATCGCGTCCCTACAGATAGGGGAGAGAAATAGATATGATTGAGCAGGACAAACAGGCTATCGCGGCATTGCCGAAAGCGTATGAGCCGCAGGCCGTGGAAGGCAAATGGTATCGCTTCTGGGAAGAGAACGGCTTTTTTAAACCGAGCGGCGATACCCGCAAGCCAACCTTTGTTATCAGTATGCCGCCGCCCAATGTGACGGGCGCGCTGCACCTGGGCCACGCCATCACCGCAACCATTGAAGATATCCTTATTCGCTATCACCGTATGAAGGGCGATGATACGCTGTGGGTGCCTGGGGAAGACCATGCAGGTATCGCCACGCAGACCGTCGTCGAGCGGCAACTGGCGAAAGAAGGAACGAACCGCCATGAACTGGGACGCGAGGCCTTTTTAGAGCGCGTCTGGGAGTGGGTGCGCCAGTATAAGCATCGCATTCAGGACCAGCATCGCCGCCTGGGTGCCTCTTGCGACTGGTCACGCGAGCGGTTTACGCTGGATGAGGGGCTTTCAAAGGCGGTGCGCGAGGTCTTCGTGCGTCTCTATGAGGAAGGGCTGATCTATCGCGGCGAGCGCATCATTAACTGGTGTCCGCGCTGCATGAGCGCGCTTTCGGACCTGGAAGTCAATCACGTGGAGACGCCGGGCAAACTGTACTTTGTACGCTATCCCTTGCAGCCTTTGCCAGGGCATGAGAATGACCCGACCGAATATATCAGCGTTGCCACGACGCGCCCGGAGACCATCCTGGGCGATACTGCCGTCGCGGTCAATCCCAAAGATGCGCGCTATAAGGACATCGTGGGGCGCATCGCTATTCTGCCCATCATTGGGCGCGAGATACCGATTGTCGCCGACGAGGTGGTTGATGCGAGATTTGGTACGGGCGCGGTCAAGGTGACGCCTGCGCATGACCCGACCGACTTCGAGATTGGTATTCGCCATAACCTGCCCCGCGTGCAGGTCATCGGCTTTGACGCGAAGATGACTGAAGAGGCCGGGCCATTCGCCGGACAGGACCGCTACGAAGCGCGCCAGGGCGTGGTGGACGAATTCCAGCGCCTGGGCTTGCTCGTCAAAGTCGAGGATTACACCATTCCGTTAGGCCATTGTCAGCGTTGTGATACGGTGATCGAGCCGCTTATCTCGAAACAGTGGTTCGTCAAGATGACGCCGTTGGCTACGCCTGCGATGGGCGCGGTGAAGTATGGGCAGATGAAGATTGTGCCGGAGCGGTTCAATAAGACCTACATGGACTGGCTGGAGAACATTCATGACTGGTGTATCTCGCGCCAGTTGTGGTGGGGCCATCGCATTCCAGTCTGGTACTGCGACAACTGCGGCCAGATGACCGTCAGCCGCGTTGATATCACCACCTGCCCGCACTGCGATAGCGACAACATTCGCCAGGATGAGGATGTGCTGGATACGTGGTTCAGTTCGTGGCTCTGGCCTTTCAGCACGCTCGGCTGGCCGGAGAACACGGCTGATCTGGGGCGGTATTATCCGACCTCGGTGATGGAGACAGGCTACGACATCATCTTCTTCTGGGTGGCGCGTATGGCGATGTCCGGTATCCATTTTCTGGGCACCATTCCGTTCCATACCATCTACCTGCATGGCCTGGTGCGCGATGCCAGAGGCGAGAAAATGAGCAAGTCCAAGAACAACGTGGTTGATCCGCTCGAAGTGATGGATCAATACGGCACCGATGCCCTGCGCTTCACGCTCGCCACCAGCAGCACGCCCGGCAATGATATGAAGCTGGTGCCGGAGCGTATCATTGGCAATCGCAACTTCGCCAACAAAATCTGGAACGCCTCGCGCTTCGTGCTGATGTCCACGGCTGAAATGGGTGGTGGCGTTCCCTCTATTGACGAGGTGCAGCCGCAGACGCTGGCCGACCGCTGGATTCTCAGCCGCATGGCGCACCTGACAAAAGAGGTGACGCGCCTGATTGAAGAATTCCAGCTTGGCGAGGCCGGACGCCAGATCAACGAATTCTTCTGGTCAGACTATTGCGACTGGTACGTGGAAATCTCCAAAGTGCAGATGCAGGGTGACGAGGTGCTGCGCTATTCAACGGCCAGCATCTTGCGCGCTGTGCTGGATCAAAGCATGCGCCTGCTGCACCCCTTCATGCCTTTCGTGACGGAAGAGGTCTGGCAGCATCTCTACCGCACCTGCCAGCCCAATACGGAACGCTGGCCTGCTCCCGCGCTAATCGTCGCTCCCTGGCCCTATGCCAACGAGCGCGCTACCGATGAGAACGCGGAACAGGAATTTGGCCTGCTGCAAGAGGTGATTACGCGCATTCGCGATGCACGCAACCAGATGAACGTCGAGCCAGCCCGCCGCGTGCCTGTTATTCTGGTCGCGGGCGAGAATACCAGCATGTTGCAGGCCCAGGCTCCTTTGATTGAGTTCCTGGCGCGCACTGAGCAACCCCAGTTGCACATCGCGCTGGATCAGAAGCCAGAGCAGGCGATGGGTATGCTGGCCGGGCCGGTCGAAATCTACCTGCCCCTGGCTGGCATGATCGATATCGTGAAGGAGCTTGGGCGGCTCGACAAGGAGATTGCGCAGGCCCAGCAGGAGATCGCCCGCCTTCAGGCTAAACTGTCAAACGAAGCCTTTGTGACAAAGGCTCGCCCCGATGTTGTCGAAAAAGAGCGCGAGAAACTGGCGACCCAGGAAGAGCGCGTCGGCAAATTGAAGGCGCGCCGCGCTGAATTGGGAGGATAAACCTGGTGTAATTCTATACTTGTCACAACCTGTTTCAATTGTAGGGACGCGATTCATCGCGTCCACCCCGCTTGTGATGCGTGTCGATGCGATGGGGTGGACGCGATGAATCGCGTCCCTACAGAATTATGCGTTTTTGAATGTTCATCTGGAAATGTAGCAATTAAAGATAGCAAAAATATTTTCCCGATTCTATTTTGTATTATTTATCACAACCGTATCACTTTTTTAAGCGATGTGCTTAAAACCTCTCATCTGTATTCACATTCAGTCTCATCTATGCTATACTTCTTCACGGTTTTCATCCAGGGGGGATTTCACAGGTTTGTATTGTTGTATGTGAAGAGGAAGGAGACCTTTGTGTTCCGCTTCGACTACCCGCCTATCAAGCAGTCGTTGGGAATGGCTGCACTCCGTGATCCTTACCCCGTATTGTACCTCGACGCTCGTGGCTTTATTCGTGGAGCCAATTTGCTGGCCTACTGGCTCTGGGAGAGGCTGAGGGATGGTGAACCCTTTTCGCCTGAAACGTTTTTAGGAGTAAACGCCTTTAATGTGAGGGCGTCGAATCTCCATCGCATTCCGGTTGAACAGAATCGCGAATTTTTTACCAAGCTCTCGGCAATCATCAAGCGTATGAATGCGCTTGATCGCGAAAGAGCGGCGCATGATGATACTTTTCCAAAGGCTCTGCGAGACAATCCGCAGCTTGCCGAAATTTTTGAAACGGCCCCTTTCTATACCGAAGAGGAGTGGGAATATCCGCTCACCATTACGCATCCCGATAAGCCTGATCAATGGCTGGAATTTCGAGTGAACATTTATCGCATCGAGGGTGGCGGCGAAATGCTGCTCACATATATCCCGTATGCCAGCACCGTTCCCTTCATTGAAGAGCAATATGCCAGATTGTTGAAAGCGTATCCGCAAACTGTGTATCTGGCGCAAGTTGGACCGGAGGAGGAGGAGAAGTTGCCCGTAAACTTTGAGCAGGTATACCGCGACTATTATCCTATGATTGTTCAAGATCCGCTCTGGTATCTTGTGGAAGAGAATAAAGCGCATCAATTGATGATGGGAGCTTCGGTGGTTGGTTTCCACTTTTTCCACTTATTATTCTCTCCCATTGTGCGCGAATATCTTGGGCCTTTGCGCGATACCAGCGCCCCACGTGCCATTCGCTATTTCCAGACATTTACATCGCCGTTTTTGCAAGAGAACCACGAATTGCATGCTAAGTATATAAACCTGTTAGCTGAACTGGATCAGTTGCCCGATTATAAAGCAACACGAGCGATGTCCGAGAAAATGACCATGCGCCTGGATTCACATATTCACCTTGACCCCCTACGTCCGGAGGCGCAGGAGCCTTTTTATACCTGTCGCGTCATTTTGCCCTGGCGTTATGAGCCAGACGTTCGCTTGCAGTTCAAATCGATGGTGCGCTTGAAGTACGAGCCAGGGATGGTCATTCAGGCGGATAAGCGCTACTACCAGGTGACGCTCGTACCAGAAAATCATGATACCGATGTCGCCCTGATATTTTTGCCGCTCTTTGACGATCATGGAGGACCGGCAGAAACCGGGGAGACGAACGATAAGCAATTACGCTGGCTTCTAACAATATTGCAAACTGCACAGGAGGGGATTATGCGTGAAGGCGAAGATCAGGATTGGCGGCCCGAAGAAGCCTACCAACGGATTCAGGAGAAGCTCAAGAACAGCTCTGTCTCTGATCCCGAGCAGGAAACACTCGCCCTGGCTCTAGAGATCGACAGAACGATTCTCTGGCTCACAGGCGAGGGCATGGTCAGCGAATCCACCCTGCTCGCCCTGCTCAGCAGCTTCGCCGTAACGCAGCCCCACCTGGAGAAACTGAGGCAGGAGATAGCGGCGCGGCTTGAACGCATCCAGAATCAGAAGTTGAATTTGTTAGATTGACACATTCCCTTTGCATCGACTATGCTTAAATGCTAGGAATATTGGCAAAAGGATGTGTAGGGACGCGATTCATCGCGTCTTGCCTTGGGAAGATCACAAGCTCCCACCGCCGGAATGTGGGGAAACCGGGTTGCGTATGCTACAGGCATTAGAACAACGGCGCACCGGTCTGGCACTGAATTATAGAGGGGATTGGCAAAATCAGGTAGATCATTTGCTTGCTCAGGGATGAGGCATTTAAAGAGGTACTGCCGCGTGTTGGAAAGCGCCCATATACAAGGCTCGATCCACATCAATTTATCGAACGCTATCAAACAGCGCGGCGGTTGTTTGGTGGGTCAGGCTCAAGTTTTTTGCACTAACTCCTCAAATCGCTCAATATCTCCTCGCACGATATCCAGGCTGGAACGCCAGAAATCGGTAGAGCGAATATCGATGCCGAAGCGGGCGGCGAGGGTTGCGGCGTCGGCGAGGCCGGTGCTGGCAAGCAGTTCGTCGTAACCCTGTTTGAAGCGTTCGGGGTCCTGCTGGTACTGCGCGTAGAGGCCGAGGCCAAAAAGCAAGCCGAACATGTAGGGATAGTTGTAGAACGATAGGTGAGAACTGTAGTAGTGCGGCTTCATGGCCCACATGTAGGGATGCAGGACGTTCTCATCCAGCCCATCGCCGTAGGTTTCACGCTGCGCTTCGAGCATGAGGGCGTTGAATTCCTCGATGGAGAGTTCGCGCTGGCGGCGACGCTCGAAGACACGCTGCTCAAAGAGGAAACGGCTGAGAATATCGACAACCACCTGGCATTCGCTTTGCAGTGTACCCTCGAGAATGGCGATCTGCTCCTGCTCGCCCGCGTTACGTAAGGCGGCATGGCGAATAATCGTTTCGCAAAAGATACTGGCTGTCTCCGCGAGTGTCATAGGAGTTGAACGCTGCATCATGGTGCGTTGTGCCAGATTCAGGTTGTGATAGCCGTGTCCGAGTTCGTGTGCCAGCGTTCTAACACCGCCGAAGGCCGGTTTGTAGTTGGCGAAGACCCGCGATTCGTCCTTGCGCAGCCATGTGCAATACGCGCCATCGACTTTCCCCGGTCGCGGCTCAGCATCAATCCAGCGTTCGCGGAAGGCGCGGGCCGCGAAATCCGAGAGGCGAGATGAATAGGTGCCGAATTGCTTGATGATAAAGTCTCGCGCTTCCTCGTATTCCCACACTCGGCCCTCGCCCCCAACGGGCGCGAAGAGGTCATACCATGACAGCTTTTGCAGGCCCAGCGCGTGGGCCTTTGCCCGCAGGTAGCGCCGGAAATCGGGGAGCGCTTCGCGGGCGGCAGTGAGCATTGCATCAAGCGTTGCCCGGTCGATATTGTTGTCGAGCAGCGAGGCTTCGAGCGCCGATTCCCACCCGCGCCGCCGCGAAAGCGTGTTGACCTCGCCTTTGATGCTATTCATGGCGGCTGCTAGCGGAACGGCAACCTGCTTCCAGCCCTCAAGCTCGGCCTCGTAGGCGATGCGCCGCGTCTCTCTATCGGGATCATACGCGAGATTGCGCACCATGCTCATTGGCATGCTCTGCCGCCTGCCCTCGATCTCCAGCGTCACCTTGAGTTGCGAGGTGACATCAGAATGCAGCTTCTCCCAGGCTGTGCCGCCGCTCAGGTTCAACTCGGACGCCAGGTTTTCTTCAGCAGGCGACATCAGATGTTGCGCTCGTATCTTCGTTTTGCGCAGCTTAAAGGCGTATTCGCGGGCGATCTCTGAGCGCGCAATCAGTTCCTCGACATCCAGCGAGCCGATCCAGGCGGAAAAACGGACATCGAGCTGCGCGAGGATGACGCTGTACTGCTGCAACTCGCTCATCTTTGCCTGCGCTACCGTATCCATTGTGTTCGTCGTGACGAAGCAGGAGATATAGGTGTCAAGCGTCCGGTACTCTTCAAGTACCTGGTTGTAGTGCTTCATCAGCGTCTCAAAGGCCGCGATAGTGCTGGCGTCTACGGCCAGCGCTGGCTGTTTTTCGATGTGATAGGTATCGAAAAGTTGGGCCAGTTCCCCAATTTCTTGCGTGACATGCGCGAAGCCCGAGGCAAACTCGGGCGATTCCAGGCCGGGATAGACGACGCTCATATCCCAATGGGGCAATGCTGTTGTAGTATTTGACATAGCTTTACGAAAACTTTCCTTCGTGTAGTAGTGTTAAATGGCAGGGGCGCGGCAAATGAACTCTACCTCGTTGCCATCTGGATCATCGACGTACATGGTGCGGCTGGCGAGTACCGGGTGTTTTCCGCCGCGTGGTTGGTAGCCAGCATTCACCAGCGTTTCATGCTGGGCATCAAAGTCCTCTTCCGGCAATTCTAAGGCCATATGGTGAAGTTGGTAGCCAGATGGTTTGGCCTTCACTTGCTCGCTTTTCGGCACCAGCACAATCATCTGCGGAATACCCGCGTTGCCCTCGCCTACTTTCAAAAAGACGTTGGGCAGGGTTGGCGGCGAAATGACCTCTAAGCCGAGCAGGTCGCGATAAAAATGCAGCGCCCGCTCCTTATCCCTCGTCCAGAGGACGATCTCAGAAATACCGACGACGTTTTTCATAGCAAACCTCACATGAAAAATGTATGTGAAACACGAACATGTGCAGCACCAGGCCTTTGCTTTTCAAGGACTTATCCATCATATCACTTTTGTACAGGTGACTGATGTAGGAATGCTGGCTCCATGTCATCCTGAGCGCAGCGCCTGTCATCCTGAGCGCAGCGAAGGATCTCCGGTCTCGACACACACATCGTCGGGCCACGGAGAGATCCTTCGCTGCGCTCAGGATGACAGGCCTGGGTATCAACCCCTTTATTTGTAAAACTTCATCATCGCGTCCCTGCATTACGTGTTTTGATAACGCTTGCCATCGTTCCTCTCCATCAACTATAGTATAGTCATGTTATTAGCTGAACTGGACACACATCTTTCCACGTTTCATCTGGAGATAAGCTTTACTGCCGAGAGCGGGAAAACGACCGTTCTGCTTGGCGAGAGCGGCGCGGGAAAAAGTACGGTTTTGCGCCTGCTCGCCGGGCTGCTTGTTCCTGAGCGCGGCCATATCGCGCTCGATGACGTGGTGTATTTCGATAGCGAGCGGAGCATTATGGTGCCGCCACAGCAGCGACCCTTTGGCTACGTGTTTCAGGACTACGTGCTTTTTCCGCATCTGAGCGTCTTCGAGAACGTGGCTTTTGGCCTGCGCGCCCAGCATATGCGCTCACAGGAGATACGCCGCCGCGTGGGTGAGGCGCTTGAACTCGTGTATCTGAGCGGCTATGAGCAGCGGCGACCAGGGCAGCTTTCCGGCGGCCAGCAGCAGCGTGTCGCCATCGCGCGTGCCCTGGCCCTGCAACCGCAATTGCTGCTGCTTGACGAGCCGCTTTCAGCCCTGGATGTACAGACAAGGCGCGAGGTACGGCACGAACTGCGGCGCATTCTCGCCACATTGAATATCACCACGCTGCTGGTGACGCACCAGTATCTTGATGCGCTCGTCTTTGGTCACTCCATCCTCGTCCTCGATTCTGGCAAGTTAGTGCAGCAGGGCAACCAGCGAGACCTTGCGCAGCGCCCTCGTTCCTCATATGTCGCTGAATTGATCGGCCTGAATCTTTTTCATGGCCGCGTCGTCAGTTGCGAGAATAAAGCGGTTTGCACCATTCGCGTGAGCGCAAATGGCGCAGGAAATTCCGGTACGGAAATCCGCGCCGTACTGGAAGAACATGTTTCTGACGAGAACGAGGCCAGTCCGCAGGCAGGCGAAGAGGCCTTTGTGGTGGTTGACCCGCGCAGCATCACCCTCTATCCCTCGCTTCCCGACAGTTCCGCCCGCAACACCTTTTACGGCGAGATCATCCAGGTCTTGCGCCTCGGCCCCTACAGCAGCGAAGAAAGTCAGCACGATGGCCGCGTGCGCGTCAGCATCCTCTTCGACCCATCGGCCCCGCCACTGACCGCCGAAGTCACAGAAGCTTCGGCTGCGCGCCTTGAACTGGGCGAGGGGAAGTATATCTACGCATCTTTTAAGGCGACTGAGGCCAGAGCATATACCTAGTTAGCAGACCCCAAACAGGTCGCTTTATTGAAAAGCTTTTCCTTTCTTGCGTGGGAACCGGGAGCCACTCGCAAGGGAATGGCTCTACCATATCAACCCGCTTGTAGAGCCATTCCCTTGCGAGTGGCTCCCGGGGCTTCTCCTGCTTCCGGGATCTCTCCTTGCAAAAGCATGATGTGCATACTACTTAATAGAACTCTGGCATTTTGTTCAGGTTGCAGACTGGTAAAAACCAACGGTACGTTATTTAATACTCTTCAAGTATACTTCCTGTTAGTGCCTGGTCTGGTGAATCGCCTGAAGTTCTTCCAGGAGATCAGAAAAAGTTTTGGGAAGTTTTTCGCGCCATCAATTGTTCACTATCTCAAGCAGGGAGATTTCACCATTGCCGACCTGCTGAAGTTTGCCGGGGCTGCTTAATTCATGCGGAGCAAATCTATGGTTCATATCGTGAAGCCGCCATGCGATGACGGCGTTATTCAATCTGCGCCACAGACTGGAAAGCTTGTCCAGCAAGCGCAGCGTTCGAGCGGGGCCTGGGTGCTGGTTGCCACCATCCTCGGCTCGAGCATGGCCTTTATCGATGGCACAGTCGTCAATGTGGCGCTGCCGGTGCTGCAAGCTGATTTGAATGCGAGCGCGGCTCAGGTGCAGTGGGTGGTAGAGGCCTACGCCCTGTTCCTCTCTGCCCTGATCCTGGTCGGCGGCTCGCTGGGCGATCACTTTGGGCGGCGGCGCATCTTTGCGCTTGGCATCATGCTTTTTGCCGCCAGTTCCATGCTCTGCGGCCTTTCGCCGAATATCACGGTGCTGATTTTCGCTCGTGCCGTTCAGGGTATTGGCGGGGCGCTGCTGGTGCCGGGGAGCCTTGCCATCATCAGCGCCTCGTTCGATAGCAAGCAGCGCGGGCAGGCGATTGGCACGTGGTCGGGCTTCACGTCCATTACCTCGGCCATCGGGCCTGTGCTTGGCGGCTGGTTGGTGCAGTATGCATCGTGGCGCTGGGTCTTTTTTATCAATCTACCGATGGCGTTGATCGTGCTTGTCGTCCTCTTCTGGCGCGTTCCCGAAAGTCGCGGCGAGGAAGGCTCACGTCAGGGGCTGGACTGGTGGGGCGCGCTACTGGCAACGCTCGGGCTCGGCGGCGTTGTCTATGGGCTGATCCAGGCCGGGAGCGTTGGCTTAGGAGATTTCCAGGTCTTGCTGGCCCTGACTATTGGCATTGTGGCGCTCGTCCTCTTCTTTATTGTTGAGGCCCGCAGCGCTACGCCGATGGTGCCCTTAAAGCTGTTCCGCTCTCCTACGTTTAGCGGCGCGAATCTGCTGACATTCCTGTTGTACGCGGCGCTTGGCGCGTCCCTGTTCTTTGTGCCCTTTGACCTCATTCGCGTGCAGGGCTATTCGCCGACTGCCGCCGGAGCCGCCAACTTGCCGCTTATTATCATCATGTTTGTGCTGTCGCGCTGGTCTGGCGGGCTGGTTGCGCGCTATGGCGCGAAGTTGCCGCTCGTCATTGGCCCCATCATTGCAGCCCTGGGCTTCGCTTTGTTTGCCCTGCCCGGTATTGGCGGCAGCTACTGGACGACCTTCTTCCCGGCAATAACGGTGCTTGGTATCGGCATGGCGGTCAGCGTCGCGCCATTGACAACGGCGGTGATGGGGGCGGTGGATAGTCAGCATTCGGGCGTTGCTTCGGGCATCAACAATGCGGTAGCACGCACAGCAGGTCTGCTTGCCATCGCAGTATTCGGCATCATCGTACTGTTCGTCTTCAGTAACAGTCTGGAACCCCAGCTTGCGGCCCTGCATTTACCCGCAACGGCGCATGATGCGCTGCTGGCGCAACAGAGCAAGCTGCTGGGCATTGAGATTCCGGCGGGTCTGAGCAGTTCAGCAAAGGCAGACGTGCAGCAGGCCATTGCTGCCTCGTTTGTCGCCAGTTTCCGCGCGATTATGCTGGTCTCGGCGGCGCTTGCCCTTGCCAGCGCGGCCAGTTCCTGGCTGCTCATCGAGGGGAAGAAAGCGACGGAGTAAGACAGGTTCTTTTAGTATTCAAAAGGGATTTTTGATATGGCACAACAATGTACGCATCTCGATCACATCAAGCAGGTCACGCCGAGCGCCAATGGCTGCGAGGAGTGCCTGAAGATGGGCGATACCTGGGTTCACCTGCGTATTTGTCGCGAATGCGGTCACGTCGGCTGCTGCGATTCGTCAAAGAATAAACATGCCACCAAACATTTTCATCAGACACATCATCCCATCATCCAGTCCTTCCAGCCGGGAGAGGACTGGATGTGGTGCTATGTTGACCAGGTACTCATAGAATAGCGCTATTCGTGTACCGTCTCGCTCTGCCACTGGCACGTTTCGGGAATGCGCTGCTTGAGCGCTTCGGCAAGGGCATCCAGGTCGGTCACGTCGTCGCGATAGACCGCCCAGGCCTTTGCCTTTTGTTGCGGCGAGGTCGTCTTGCGGTAGACAATAACACTGATGCGCTTGCCGTTGGGGAAGAACTCTTCCTTGATGCGCGTCAGGTCTTCCCAGCGCACCTCGACCACCTCGCCATTTTTGCTGCGCTTCACCAGCGCCTCGGGTTCCAGCGCAATAGTAAAGGGAACAGGAGCCACGATGCGCAAATAAATCACAAAGCCCAGGATAAAGAGAATAGCGATGATGGTGCTGCCAATGGCTGGCGCGCCCTCATGCACCGCAATCCACAAAACCAGCGCGATGACCGCCAGCACGCCAAAGACCGTCACTATACGCTTGAACGGGCTTAATCCAGGCCCGATAAAAACTTGCTCCGTTGCTGCTGATGATGCCATAGGAACCTGCAACCTCTCCAGTGATGCCGATAAAATATCTATGGGGTATTGTAGCAATGCGAGGGGGGTATTGCAATACGCTTTCCCTTGCATCCCTTAATAAGGGCGTGTTACCATTTCAAACATTAGAAGGTATGGAAAGTGCCATCACAAGCTGTATTTGTCCTGGAAATGGTGGAATATGCCCGAATCGCAGCAACAATGGTACAATCGACAGGCGATTGAACTGCTGGCTCATCATATTCCGTTTGAAAACGACCCGGCCACGAAGGCCGAACAGATAGAGATGCTGCGCAGCCTGGTGCTTCGGCATGGGCGCGATATGGACCCCGAATATTTCGGCTTTGAGGCGCGAGAAGAATTGAAACGGCTGGGCCTGTGGAACCGCATCGGGCCAGCATCAACATCATGAGTAGGAAAACGCATGCCTGAAACACCCGTTGATAAAACTATCGTCATTACCGGTTGTTCGAGCGGCTTTGGTCGCGTGACGGCCCTGCAACTGGCTCGTTCCGGCTGGCATGTCTTCGCCACTGTGCGCAGGGAAGCAGACCGCGAGAGCCTGCTTGTCGAGGCCGCCAACCAGGGCTGCAAGGAGAACCTGGGCGTGCTGCTTTGCGATATTACCGACGGCGCGCAGATTGCTGACCTCGCGAAAACGATCAGTTCGGAAGTCTCGCGCCTGGATGCCCTGCTCAACAACGCGGGAACTGCCTATGCCGGGCCGCTTGAACTGGTCTCGCCTGACGACCTGCGCCAGCAATTCGAGATCAACGTTATCGCGCATGTCGCCGTAACACAGGCGCTTTTGCCCTTACTGAAAGCCGCGAAGGGCATCATTATCAACGTCAGCAGCGTGAGCGGGCGCGTTGCCACACCCGTTATCGGCCCCTATGCCGCCAGCAAATTTGCCCTGGAAGCTATCAGCGATGCGTGGCGCGTCGAACTGGCCCATTTCGGTGTGCGCGTCGTGCTAATCGAGCCGAGTTCCAGCACCACCGGCATCTGGAATACGAGCAAGGAACGCGCCGTTGAACGCCTGGAGGCGTACCGCAACGGTCCCTATCGCCGCCTGCTCAACGTCATGGAAAAGATGGTTGCCAACATCGATAAAAATAGCTTCCCGCCCCAACTCTTTGCGGAGACGGTACAGAAGATATTGAGCAGCCGCAAGCCGCGCACGCGCTATGTTATTCCGGCGCGGTCCACGTGGATGATTCGTATGCGCAAATTTTTGCCGGATAGATTATGGGACCGGCAGGTGCGGCGTACTTTGCGCTGGTGAACTCGTTTTTTCTTCCTCATATTATGTGTAGAGGTTACCTGAAAAATGAGCCTGGAAGAGTTTTTCCAATGGGTCGAAAACCACCCGGGTGTGCGTTATGAGTACCTGGACGGTACGATCACGATGATGACAGGAGGTAGCGCCAGGCATGCGCTTATTGGTTCGAACCTGAACCGTGTTCTGGGAAATTTGCTTGAAGGAAGTCCCTGTCTGGTATATAGCTCGGATGCCTATGTGCAGGTGACCGAAACGGCCTGTGTTTGTCCTGATCTCACTATCAGTTGTGATCCACGTGACCGCGATGATCTGGAAGATGAAGGAGAACTGAAGATACTTCAATATCCCCGCGTCGTTGTCGAAGTACTCTCACCCGGGACAGAGGCGAAAGATCGTGGCATCAAAGCGGAACACTATCAAAACTGCTCGACCATGCAAGAGTTCCTCCTCGTAGATACACAGACCCCTAAGATACAACTTTACCGTCGCGCTTCTGGCAATCTCTGGACTGTCCAAATTTTTCGATTGCACGAAGAAATCGAGATGAAAAGCCTGGGCGTAAAGTTTCCTGTCGCCAGTGTTTACGCGAATACGCGGCTTGCCAGGCAGAAGTGATCCCGCGCGCTACCCATCACGCCTGTCATGCTGAGCGCAGCGAAGCATCTCATTGTGCGACGAGGGATGCTTCGCTGCGCTCAGCATGACAGGCTCTCGAACGCCGTGTAGTTAAACACTTCCACATGCAAGTTCGTCTAAGGGGATAAGCCTTTTCGTGTTATTTTTGTGCTATGATAATTAAAAGATATTATTCATATAAGGAGGGCAGCGATGCTCAGAGGTACAGTGTTGTATCTTGCTCAGAATAAAACAGTTCATGATTTTGTGGTGCATAATCCGGCAACGCGCTCCGTTTCGCATCGTTTTGTGGCGGGCGAAACGTTGGACGAGGCCATTGATGTGGCGCGAAGGCTGAACAAACGCGGTATGCATGTCTCGCTCGATCATCTTGGCGAGAATGTCTCCGATGCCCGTGAAGCGAAAGCGGCCGCCCAGGACTACATCACCATTCTGGATCGCATCAAGCAGGCGGGCGCGGATGCCAACATCTCGATTAAGCTGACCGCGCTGGGCCTGGATATCTCGCAGGAGCTGTGCGAGGAGAACGTGTGCCGCATTCTGCAACACGCGGCGCAGTTTCCGATTTTTGTGCGTATCGACATGGAAGGTTCAGCCTATACCGAGCGTACCGTCGATATCACCCTGCGCATGCACCGGCAGTTTGAACATGTCGGCACCGTCATCCAGTCCTGCCTCTATCGCAGCAGGAAGGATATCGAGATGTTAATTGCCGAGGGTGTGCGTGTGCGTCTCGTTAAAGGGGCCTACAAGGAGCCGAAAAGCGTCGCGTTCCAGAACAAAAGCGAGGTTGACCAGAACTATATCAGGCTGATGATGCCCTTGCTGTTGCATGGCAACTATCCTGCCATCGCCACCCATGACGAGGAGATCATCGACGCGACCTGCAAGTTTGCGCGCAACAATGGCATCAGCAAAGAGGCTTTCGAGTTCCAGATGCTCTATGGAATTCGTCGCGACCTGCAGGAGAAGCTGGTAAAGCAGGGCTATAACCTGCGCATCTACGTCCCCTACGGCTCGCAGTGGTACCCTTACCTGATGCGGCGCATGGCCGAGCGGCCCGCCAATCTGATGTTCGTCGCCAGCAATATGCTGCGGCGCTAGTAGAAAGAAATAGATGTTTGATTTTGTGGTTGCCGCAGGCGTTGCTGATATTCGCCGCGAGCCTGACCCCGCCTCAGAACTGGTGACGCAGGCGCTGATGAACGTTCCGGCAAGGGCGGGAGAAATTGCCGGAGACTGGACGTATGTGATGCTCTCCGACTACGAGGGCTGGATGCGCAGCGACCAGCTTGAATATCCGATCAGCAAAGGCTTCTGCAAAATCTGTGACACCTGCGGCACCCCGCTCGATCTCGTGGCCGTCGTTTCATCCCCCTATGCCGAATTATACGCGGACGCGCAGGGAGATGAAACATTGGGGCGCGTCTACCTCTCAACGGTGCTGCCACTGCTTGACATAACGCACCTGGAACGGCTGCAGGTGGCGCTGCCCGGCGAGAGCAGCGCGTGGCTGGACCGCAGGCATATCGCGGTGCGCTTCCACACCGAGGCCTTTTCTCGCGAGCCAGTTCGAGTGGTGACGGAGTACGCGCGCTCTTTTCTCGGCGTTCCCTACCTGTGGGGCGGAACGACATGCGAGGGCATCGATTGCAGCGGCTTCGTCCAACTGTGCTACCGCATGGGCGGCTATATCCTGCCACGCGATGCGCACCAGCAGCACGACTTTTTGACTCACCCCGTTCAGCGCGAGCAGATGCGCGAGGGCGACCTGATCTTTTTCGGCCAGCATGCCATTACACACGTGGCCCTGGCGCTCAACGCGACCGAATATATTCACTCAGAGGGACAGCACTACGGGCGCGTGCTTATCAACAGCTTCGACAAAAACGACCCGCGTTATTACCCGCGCCTGGACGAGATCGTATGGGGCATTAAACGAGTTATTTGCGAGGAGTGAAGCCATGCCAGTTTTGCCATTTCAGGGCGTGATGCCGAAAATTGCCGCCGACGTATTTATTGCGCCAGGAGCCATGGTTATTGGCAATGTGACGATTCACGAGGGGGCAAGCATCTGGTACAACGCCGTCATTCGCGGGGATACGGCCCCGATTGTGATTGGACGGCGCACCAATATCCAGGATAATTGCGTGCTGCACGTGGATGCCGATGCGCCGCTTACTATCGGAGAGGATTGTACGGTTGGGCATGGCGCGATAGTACACGGCGCGACGGTGAGTGATCGCGTGCTGGTTGGTATGAAGGCGGTTGTCCTCTCGCACGCTAAAGTCGGGCATGATACCATTCTCGGCGCGTGTTCGCTCGTCAGCGAGCGCAAGGAGATTCCCGGCGGCGTACTTGCTCTCGGCATTCCGGCGAAAGTGGTTCGCGAACTGATCCCGCAAGAGGTCGAAAGCATCATTAACAGCGCGATGGGCTACTTTGAACGCAGTCGCCTGCATGCCGCCTCACTTCAGGAGTAACTGTCTCTCCTTTCTCCCTTTGTTACGTATTACTGTAGGACGTGCCAGTCTGAACTAAACAAAAGATAGACTCGTCCATAAAAAGTGTAAATGAGCGATAGAAAGGCTTTCTATCGCCTGGTACAGAGTAGTACAGCCTGTCATGTAGCATAGCCTGTCATTCTGAACGTAGTGAAGAATCCCTGCGGACGACCAGAGATTCTTCACTACGTTTAGAATGACAGGCTTCGGGATAATGACAGGATTGAGAAAAGGAAAAAAGGAGTTCCACTTATGGCGATGAAGAATCCACAGCAACTGTTCCTGCATGAACTTGGAGACATGTACGACGCTGAGCAGCGCATCTTACATATGTTGCCCTTGATGGCGAACGAAGTTGAGAATTCTGAGGTCAAGAGCGCCTTCAATATGCACGAGCAGGTGACGCACCAGCAGGTGAAAAACCTGGAGCAGTGCTTCCAGATTCTGGGTGAAAAGCCCCCGCGCACAAGCTGCGATGCTATCGCGGGCCTGAAGAAGGAGCATGACAGTTTCCTGAAGGAAGGCCCTTCACCGGAAATTCTGACTATGTTCGATCTCGGCGGCGCTTGCAAGACCGAGTACTACGAGATGGCTTCGTATCGGGGACTGGTCGAAAAGGCGAACCTGATGGGACAGCCCCAGGTGGCCCAGCTCCTGCAGGAGAACCTGCGCCAGGAAGAGGCGATGGCCCAGCGCGTCGAGCAGATGTCGCGCAAACTTGGCAAACAAATGGCAGGAATGCGTTAACGTAAGAACAAAATCGCCGCCCGGCCGGGCGGCGATTTTGTTCTTACGTTAACGTGACTACGAACCGCATCTGAACCGCCGCCTGCCCCGGTCTTGAAATAGAAAGATCGATATCCCAGGCTCCGAACATCGAGAAGGCCTGTTCCGGGCCGAAAACCGCGACATAGGTTGAACTGCCCTGCTGGCTTTGCGCGGTTTGCTGGGCGGTGCCCATGTCCATCAATTCCATGTTGATGCGTATCTGCACCTTTGCATCTGTGATGGGGTCGCCGTTATTCGTTTTGAGCGTCACGCTGACTGTATTCGTGGCACCGATTTTCGCAGGCTGCACAACAAGCGTGGCAGTGAGATTGCCTGCCTGTTTCGTCTGGACGCCTGGACTGGTGGCAGGTGGGTTGCCTGTCTGATTGATGGTTGCCGGAAGCGACGGGAAAACGACCGGCGGCGCGAAGAAATTCATGAGGGCAGCGCACAGCAGTATGCCCGCACCCAGCAGCGAGAGAATGTGCATGGTGCGTTTGAGGCTGCTTTCGGTCTGCTCGATTTCGCTGCGGCGCGTGCGCCGGGCCGGTAGTTCGGCATCCACGACCGGCAGCAAGATCACCTGGCGTGTGAGCCGGGCGCGCAGGAAGCAGAAAGCATAGAGGCTGAAGGCCAGCATCAGGAGAAACAACAGCAATTTAGCCAGCAAAGCGCGCCCGTAAGGTTCCGTCATGAACTGCTGAAAGCCGGTGATGGTCGTTTCCACCAGGAAAAGGCCGCTGACGAGCAGCGCACCCAGGGCCAGTAGCAGCAGGGAAACATACTGGCGCAGCAGTGTCACCAGCGATTCGCCATGCTGATCGGTCTCGATGATGGGCAGGGTGGGGATCAGAATGAAGCCGAGGTAGGCAATGCCGCCGAACCAGACCGCCTGCCCTGCCAGGAACAGCCATTGCAGGACAACCCCCGTTGCTCGCTGCGGCGCTAGCTGCACCTCTTCGCTTGAGAGCGCCAGGGTAAGCAAGATCAATCCGCCCAGGACGAGCCAGGCAACCGTATACCAGCGAGGAACATAGTCTGCTGCCGTTTGTTCCGCGTTTCTGCTCGCAGGGGGCCGTTGCTCCTCGCCGCGTGTTTTATCGCTGGTAATTCTGACGGTGCCGTTTGCCTCGCTTTTCTGGCTTTCGGGCTGCTTTTCGTCCTCTTCTAATTCTTCAGCAACCTGCTGGCGAAACTGGCTAAAGCGGCTTGCCCCGGCGCTTTTTGCAACGGGCCTTGTTTGCGCCAGGCGCTGTTTGCGTAGAATCCACCATAACAGACCTGCCGCGCAGATAATCAGCAGCATGCGCGCTATCCAGAGATAGCCGTAGATAGTCTGGAAAAGTAATTGACCGATGGCCGCCGGATCGATGGTATTATTGCTGAGCGACTGCGTGAGCAGCGCAGCACGCAGTATGAGGTTAATCACCTCTCCGGCCAGCAAAGCGGCAAGACAGAGACCCTGCAGCGGCAAACTCTGTTTTCTCAGGCGGGTGATATCGTGGATGGCTGGCCCGGCCCTGGTTGCGGGCCGGGCAAACAAGATCAGACCCTCCATGACCAGGATGCCGAGCCAGAAGATCAACGCCACCTGTGTCAGCCATTCCCACATGACTGCCAGAATGCCCACCAGGCTCAAGGCAGGAAAATAATTGCTGGTGCTGGGTCCCAGAATAGATTGACCGGACGCGCCCGTTGATGAATAACCAATATTGAAGCCAATTAAGCCCGATGTCGTGTGCCCATCTTCCATTGCCACAGCCGTCCACTTTACCTCGTATCCGCCCTGCGGCAGTGAAGAGGTCGGAAGCAGGGGCGTATCGAGTTCGCGTGGATTCTGCGCTGAAACTGTGCTGCGCGCACCATCAACGAGGAAGCCGTTCTGAGGCCCGCCCGGCGGAAATGCGTACACATGCGCGATGCTGGCCGGGCTGATATCTGCATTAAAATAGATGCGTACCACTTTCGGCGCGCTGGCAACCGTCGAGCCATCAATCGGGTCAGAGCCGATCACAAAGGCATGCGCGAGCGCGTCCGGCGACTGCGAAAAGGCCGGAAGCCAGCTCAGCGCCAGCAAGACGCCAAGCATCATTATGGATAGCAGTAAGGGGTGTGCTTTCCTTTTTTGTCGCATCCTCGTTCCTTAATATCAAATATTACCCTGGAATTGTACATCTACAAGGCATTACCTGCAAGCGTTACAATCTTCATTTGTCCAGGAGTGATCCCTCTCTTTATGTCATGCTGAGCGCAGCGAAGCATCTCCAGTCTCGATGTACGAATCGCCCGGCAAAGAGATGCTTCGCTGCGCTCAGCATGACATACCAGACATGACCAGTTTGATCGGAAAATTTCATCGTTGCGTCCTACAGTCCATATAACCAACAAGTACATAATTTTGTTTCCGCCCTGCTTCCCTTGCTATAATAAACTACATGAGAATACGAAGCTGGTTATCTTCCTGGCCGCGCCTGCTGCTCTGGGCGCATGTCATAGGCGTGCTGGGATTTTATATGATTTTGTGGCGGCGCACCGTTCCCGGCAATGAGAAAGCGCAGCCCTTGAAAAAAGACGAGCGGCTACCTGAGGAGCCGTTTGTCTCAATTATTGTGCCTGCGCGCAACGAGGAGCGCAACATCCGGCGCTGTGTCGAATCGCTGCTGGCGCAGGATTATAGCCGCTTCGAGGTGATTGTGGTGGATGATGGCTCGACCGATGCCACGCCGCGCATTCTTGATGAGATTGCCGCAACGAATCCGCATAAAGACCGCCTCTATGTGCTGCGCCTGCGTGACGCTTTACCCGAGGGCTGGGCTGGCAAGCCGCACGCGCTGCAAATGGGCACGCAGGAAGCGCGTGGGCAATGGTTCCTCTATACCGATGCCGATACCTGGCACGCGCCCAACGCGCTGCGCTTCGCCATCACCCGCGCCATCGAGGGAAACATCGATTTGCTTTCGTTGGGCACGCAGCAGGAGTTGCCGGGGTTCTGGGAAAGAGTGATGATGCCGATGGCCTATCTCGGTATCAGCATGATGTATCCTGTGCGGCTGGTCAACGATCCCCATAGTCCGGTCGCCATTGCCAACGGACAGTTCATACTCATTCGTCGCTCCGTTTACGAGCAGATTGGTGGCTATGCGCGGCCCGATTTGCGCTCGACCTTGCTGGATGATCGCGACCTTGCCCAGGTAGTTAAAAGCCAGCATTACCGGTTGCAAATGCTGGATGGCCGCGACTATGTTCACGTGCAAATGTACTCGGGCCTGGACGAAATCTGGCGCGGCTGGCGAAAGAACGTCTTTCTCGGCTCGCGAGGCGGGCTGGCCTTCACTTTGCTGCAATTGATCGGCCTGCCGTTGGTCAGCATTCTGCCCTTTCTGCTGCCCTTGTTGCTGCTCCTGCGGAAAATTTTCAGGCCGCGCAGCATGGCAACCGGCACGCTAGTACTCGTTTCGGCTCTGGAACTGCTGCCGGTACTGGGCTACCGGGCGTGGTTGGACCGCGAGGTGCGCGTTCCCTGGTACTATGCCTTCACTCATCCCCTGGCTGGCGCACTCTTCGAGGGCATTCTCGCGCAATCCACCTGGCGTATTCTGACACGTACAGGCGTAGACTGGCGCGGGCGCTCCTATTATACGCAGAAGCAGCCTGTTTCTACAGAGAAGCAAGCCGTTGCGGGAGACTGAAAACCTTGCGCGTTTCCCTGTCCACCTTTTTTTTGACCCTGCTGGTCTTTCTCGCATCACTCGCGCTCACCATGTCTGCCGCCGCCTGGTTCACACGCCGCCTGGAAGCGCTGTGCGACCGGCTCGATCTCGCGCCCGGCATTCTCAGTATCTTAAGTGCGCTCGGAGCAAATATTCCCAACTATCTCGCTTCCATCGTCGCCATCGCCAATGCCCAGCTTGAGGTGGGACTTGGCATTATCCTCGGCTCTAACATCTACAATATCGCCATCATCCTGGGCCTTGCCACCTTCGCCACAGGCCACCGCTCCGGCATCGAACTACAGCGCAAAGAAATTCGCGATGTGCGCGTCATCGGCCTGTATGCCTGTTCCATCCTGCTCAGCACGCTCATCCTGATCTGGTTACTTCCTGGAACGCGCTTCGTCCGGCAATCGAACATTTCGATACTGTTCTCAATTGTGCTTCTCTCACTTGCCTGCCTCACGCTGTTTATCTCGCTGGTTGTTCACATCGCGAGGAGAGTACACCCGGCGCATATGCAGGGGGAACAGGTGGATAGAAGTGGGGAGATGGAAGATGGCATATCCCTTGTGCGGTTGATCGTGGAAATTGTGCTTGCGCTCGGCATTGCGATGGGTGGTGTAGCGGTGATGGTGCAGGCGGGCGAGCGCGTGACGGTAGACGTGAACCTTTCGCCGGTGCTGGCGGGACTGGTAGTACTCGCGGTTGCCACATCGCTTCCCAATACGGTAGTAGCTATCATTCTTGCGCGCACCGGACGGGCTACGGCCTGTGTTGAAGAGATCTGGAGCAGCAACAGCATCAATGCCGCGCTTGGCATTGCTCTGCCGCTGGTTATCTGGCATGCCGCGCTGCATGATGATTTGCTCTCCTTCCTCGATGCGCCATTGATGCTGCTCCTTACGCTGGTCGCTTTGCTCTTTGTAATGACCGGTCGCCTGGGCCGCTATACCGGAGCCTGCTTCGTCGTTTCCTATGCTTTGTGGATTGGCGTTCACCTGTTCGTGGGAAGATAATGATATTTCACAAGCCAGTCCAGTCATCGTTCTCATTACGTAACCGTCTGCGCCATGTCATCCTGAGCGCAGCGAAGGATCTTCGGCGTCGGCACCCGCATCGTCAGGGGAACGAGATTCTTCGCTGCGCTCAGGATGACATTTCTGGATACAAAGTTCATCCTTGTCCCATGTAGGGGGAGGGTAAAATCGACCCGTGGTGGCAAATCGTTTTTCTATTTACTATGATATAAAGCATAAAGAAAACGCACAAAGGAGCTGTGTGCATGGTAGCGATTTCCATTCAGATTGAGGGACAGGACGGCTTGAACTGGCCGCGCTGGAAGCGCCTGGTAAGCGCGATAGAGGAAGCGGGCTTCGCGGGATTGTTTCGCTCTGACCACTTTACCAATGCGCGCCCGCCCAACAAGGACGCGCTTGAAACGATAGTTTCCCTGACCTACCTGGCCGATCATACGGAGCGCATGCATTTTGGCACGCTGGTCGCGCCGCTTTCGTTTCGCGACCCCGTGATGCTGGCGCGGCAGGCGATTGCGCTAGATAATCTGAGCGGTGGGCGCATGTACCTGGGTCTGGGCGCGGGCTGGCAGGAACGCGAGCATCACCTTTTCGGCTACGATCTGGGCGAGGTGCAGTTGCGCATGCGCCGCTTTGAAGAGGGGCTGGAAGTGATTACGCGCCTGCTCTCGAGCGACGAGCCTGTGTCATACGAGGGGCAATTCTTCCGGTTACACGGCGCAATCTTGCTGCCTCGCCCGGAGCGTCCCGGCGGCCCGCCAATTCTGATCGGCGGAAACGGGGTGAAACGCACATTGCCTCTGGCAGCGCGCTTTGCCGAGACCTGGAACGCCGTCTTCCTCTCTCCCGGAGAATTTCTGGAACGCTCGCAACAACTCGATGAACTGCTCCGGCTTCACGGGCGCGACCCCTCGGCTGTGCGCCGCACCGTCATGCTCACCCTCTTCTTCGGACGCAACATGGACGAACTGGACCGGCGCTTAAGCTGGCGACATGACACGCCCGAACTCGCAGGCAAGCCGCTTGACGAGGTGGTGAATATCCTGCACACCCGGCGCAATATGCTTGTTGGCACGCCAGAAACCATCCTGGCGCAAATCCAGGAGTACTCGCGGGTGGGCGCGGACGAACTCGTCCTTCAATGGTTCGACATGGATGATATCGAGGGCTTGCAGGCCTTTGCCTCGACCGTATTATCTCAAGTCTAACAGAGAATCCAGGTGCGTGAACCCACATTCCGTAGGGACAGGGGGCTGAGGGGTGGCATGGTGGGGGCCTTGTGCCTGTCCCTGGTGAGGGCGACACATTCCGTAGGGACAGGGGGCTGAGGGGCGGCATGGTGGGGGCCTTGTGCCTGTCCCTGGTCGAGGTACGCGAAAAAGCTTATCCAACACGCTTTTTTCGTTTCCCCACCAGGGACAGGCACAAGGCCCCCACGTCCCAACCACCCAGCCCCCTGTCCCTACGCAAAAACGGAAAAGGGTTGTTTCTCCCCATCTCGGATTACCGTGTAAGCGGAATACGCACGCCGAGTTGTTGTAACAGGCCGGTAATGCCCCCACCTGCTTTATGTTCGACGCTGATGATCCGAATTTTCCCCTGATTCACCGTAAATTCCCAGCGCGATTCCGGTAGTGATACCCAATTGTTGCTCTGGGGAATAGGCGGAAAGTTGAGCGGAATCAATTCAAACGTCTCGGTCTGCTTGCCGGTAATCTGGACGAAGCCCTCTTCCACGCTGCCGGGTGCGCGCTCGGCTGCTTCGTTCAAGCCCTGGAAATGGAACGACATGTTTGGCATACCTGTAGCAAGGCCCTTCATCACGAGCAGAAAGCCGCCTCGATCAAGCGGTGTCGTGGTGAAGCCCTCGAAGCGGAAATCATCGGCCAGATATTCTTTGGCCCGCTCGTAATCTCTCGTCTCCAGCGCCTCCATAAATGCCTGTACAATATCGGAAGCCTCTGTCATACCGCACTCCTTCTAGATGCTCTTATGTACGCAATCTATTCATATACAACACCACGAACCGGCAAGATATTTGGACGAATAGATAGGCATGATACCCCTTCAAGCAACCAACGTTCCAATAAGTAGAATATCCTGGATGTGTTTACGTCTACAAGAATGATCGCACAGGACATCAAGGCATGAAACTGAATTTCAAAACGCTCTTTACCATCTTCCTTGCAATAGCTCTGTTCTCGCTCTTTTATCAAGGCTTCAATGCTGCTTTAGATTCAGGGCAGGTCCCTAAGATGATATTCCTGGCCGTAGCAATCAGTTTCCTTATGACTTTGTTTCTACACCTGTTTATAGTCGTGGCAACAGCCAGAATTCGCGTTCCGGTAGAGGACAAACTGGCTTTTATGAATACACTCAGCGGATTGCTTTCCGCATTGGGGTATAACCCCGTAACACAGACCGAAACCTACACGTACAAGAAAACCGCCTGGAAGACAACCCTGGTGTTCGGCCCACGCTCTCCAGGCAAAGTGTTAAACGTCACCGTGAACATCGAAGACAACGTCGCCACCATCACAGGCCCCAGCAGCATTCTATGGTCATTAGAGAAACGCATGGCCCCATCGTAGGGGCGGGAGTGGGGAAGCGTGGCGGGGAGGGCGCTTGCGCCGCCCCGGGTGGGGTTGGGGGAAATTCGGTCATATTCTCTACCATGTTTTCCCCACGCGACCCCAGGGCGGCGCAAGCGCCCTCCCCACCACACCGCACCACTCCCGCCCCTACAGCTACCGCCGCCCCTCCCATAACACTCGTTCTGCCGAACCCGGATCTTCCACTACCTCTGATGTGACATCGAAGCGCATGGTTGCCCGCCGTGAAGGCTCGTACTGGGGCCAGCCTGGATTCCCATTAGTAGCAAAGCCGACCCAGGCGGTGTGCATGGCATCAGCCACCTGCTGCGGGGGATTTGTTCCCATCAGCCCCTCGAAGCCCTTTTTGTCGAGGTTGTCGAAGATGAAAGGCACATCCAGGGCGTGGCAGGCACCAAGCTTGCCATCGAACGTTGGGGGATTCCAGGCGAACTCGTACATGTAGGTTCCCGCTGCATGTTGCTGTGCATGAACCTCGGCCATACGGATGGCAGGGATGCGGAAAAACCAGTCGGTGATGATGGCGACCAGCAACTCGCCAGGCGTGGCGTCTGGTCGCGCTGCGCAATAGGTGGCAAGCGTCTCCGCGACCGGCAGTCCGTATCCCGCGATAGCGGCGCTGAGCCTCTGCTCATTCACGGCATGAATCGTTCCCTGGGGAACCATGTACAGCCTGAACTCGTCGGCGTTGGTTCCAACCAGCACATCGATGTTGGCACCGGCTCCGGCAGCCATCGCATCAACAGGGCGTTCGGGCAGTGTTTCCCCGTCAATGACCGGCAGGAATGGCACGCCATTGACTGCGGCCTCTCCCCAGCGTTCGGGGTCGGGATTGCGAGACATCTCAACGCGCAGTTCCTGCTGAGCCTGCACCAGGCGGTTGATGGGAACGGATGCAATTGCCTCGCGTGTTGGCTCGACACCCAGCTTCTCGGCAAGTATTCGACCAACCCGTTCCGCCGTCTCTGCTGTGTAGACATGGTGGCCTGCTCCACTCTGGGCGATACCGCGCCGGAAGAGACCAGCGGCGGCAGGCATAGCCAGCAGCGCGGCAACACTCATCCCGCCAGCCGACTCGCCAAAGACGGTGACGTTATTCGGATCACCGCCGAAAGCAGCGATGTTCTCCTGCACCCACATGAGGGCAGCGATCTGGTCGAGCATGCCGAGGTTGGCATTGCCATCCCCCAGGTAGAGAAAGCCATCGGCCCCCAGGCGATAGTTAATGGTGACACAGACGATCCCATCACGGGCAAAGCGCGTGCCGTCATACGTCAGCCATGACCCCGATCCATTGAGAAATGCGCCCCCATGAATCCAGACCATGACCGGCAACCGCGCAGACCCCAGGTCCGGCGTCCAGATATTGAGGTTCAGACAATCCTCACCAGGAATCGTTACCTCTGGGAGAAGTACATCGAAAGGCGGAAAATACGGCGCTTTGGGCGCGGTCGGGCCATAGTTCAACGCAGGCCGCACGCCCTGCCATGGCTCCACTGGCTGCGGCGGCTGAAAACGATTAGGACCAAACGGCGGCGCTGCGTAAGAAATGCCTTTGAATGCGACGACCCCATCAGCCGCGCTTCCCTCTACAGCCCCCTGACGAGTCCGAACAACGGTTTGCATCCTACACCTGCTTTCTAGAATGTGGAAATACTGGAAAACTCTAAAAAAGTATACCACCTCCTCGTTAGGAACTTTGACAAAGAGGCATGTCATCCTGAGCGAGAGGCATGTCATCCTGAGCGCAGCGAAGGACCTCTGTCCGCCGGACGATTCGCGCGTCGAGGCCGGAGATCCTTCGCTGCGCTCAGGATGACAGGGGGCGAGGATTCCCACGTATGTTGTAAAAATTCATGATGCCTGGGAAAAGCAAAAGGGTACCGTAGTTGCTTCATTTCCGCTTTTCTCTACCTATGTTAGAATAGGACCGTATAGAGCTACATAAGGAGATTTTTATGAACCAACTTGAAAAGAATAGCAAGCAGTCCAGGGGCTTCACAGCCGAGGAAAAAGCCGCTATGAAGCAGCGCGCTAAAGAGCAACAGGCGGAAGAGCGCGCCAGCAAGGACAGGGCGGAAGGGGAAAGAGACGTACTCGCTAAGATCGCCGAGATGTCGGAACCAGACCGCACTATGGCCGCGCGCATCCATGAGATCATCACTACCAACGCGCCAGACCTCTCACCAAGAACCTGGTACGGGCAGCCAGCATATGCCAGGGACGGCAAAATCATCTGCTTCTTCCAACCCAGGCAGAAATTCAACACGAGGTACGCGACACTCGGCTTCAACGACGCGGCGAACCTCGACGAAGGCAACATGTGGCCAACCGCCTTCGCCCTGATGGAGTTAACCCCCGCCGAAGAGGAGCGGATCAGCGCCCTTATAAAGAAAGCGGTAAGCTCCTGACGCGGCAGGGGAGATGCGGCGGCTTACATGGGTAAGTTTTTTTCAGGCGCAACACATCAAGCCTGTCATGCTGAGCGCAGGGAAGCATCTGTTTGTCGAGCGATTTGTGCGTCGAGACAGGAGATACTTCCCTGCGCTCAGCATGACATGGCAAGGATCGCTCTGTTTGCCGATCCTGGTCGTGAAAAACCATCATCGCGTCCCTACAGAAATCGGTAAACCATCGTATACGATTCCGTTCCCACGCGGTTCGTCCCCGTACCCACAATTTCAAATCCCAAACGCTGGTACAGGTGAAAAGCTGGATTGGTTACGCGCACGCTTAAGACAATCGCCGGGTAGACCTCGCGGGCGGCTTGCAGGAGATGTCGAAGCATTTGTGTGCCTATTCCCTGCCCAACATATTCCGGCAGGACGGCTATCGCCAGTTCGGGAATATCATCATCGATATAGCTAAACGTTTTCTGCTCGCCCTTCAGCAGCCGTACCCAGGCCGCGCCTATCGGCTGCTGACTTTGTGGATGCAGGGCCAGCACCCCCAGGTCGCTCTCCTGGCCCCATTCCTCAACATACTTCCTCAAATCAGGATTACTTTTAGCCGCATCCGGCGAACTTTCCCCATCCTCGTCCATATGCGCCGCATAATACAACATCTGCCACAGAAACGGCTCGTCATCCCTGTTCGCGAGTCGAATGATTGCTTGCATGTACTTCCTTATAAATAATATGCCATGAACAAGATAAATAATATGCCATAAACAAGCCTCCCTTTCCATGTCATCCTGAGCGCAGCGAAGAATCTCCGGCATCCACCTACGAATCACCCGGCTAACAGATCCTTCGCTGCGCTCAGGATGACATCTGGAGACAGGTTGGTCATAGTACGAGCAACGTAGTTCTTGCCACACCTATCATAGCATACTTGCTCGCTTGGCTGAGGCTTTTCTGAGCAGGCGGGCAACGACAGGCAACCCGATATACAAAGCAAGCAGCAGACCAGCTACAAACGCCAGCCAGCGACTATGCCAGAGCAAAAAGCCAGCCACCATAGTAATGCTCGTCAGGGAGACAAAGAGGCCCGACAAACAACATTCTGCAAGCTGCCCAAGCTCTAACATGCCCAACCACGCATCTTCCGACATCGTCGTCATCTGCACTAACACCCCCGCCAACATTACTCCCCCTACAGCCCCAACCACAGCCAGAAACACAGATCGCCCAAGTGCATAACCTATAGCCGCCCCAATGGCAGCACACACAATCACAACAATAAGTGTGATTCGCCCTTTCTGACTCATAGTGGGACTCCTTTGTCTGTTTATTACTGCTTTTGTTTTCTATGGGTATGTACGACAAAGGGGAGGGTTTGTTGGGGATGAAGGGGATACGTAGGGACAGGGGGCCGGGGTGGTTGGGATGCGGGGGCCTTGTGCCTGTCCTGGGGTGTGGCGGGGAAAAACACTGCTCGCTACGAATCCATGCATTGCCACTCCATACCGCGCAGGGACAGGCACGAGGCCCCCACACCACTACCCCTCATCCCCCTGTCCCTACAGAACGCTCTGTTTGATAGCCCAGCCGCCCTCGTGTGACAAGCACAATGACCAGTGCTGTGACCCCAAAGCCGATCAATATATTCGGATTGCTGTTGACTCCTGGGAAAAGGCTGCCGACCACACCCTGAGAAACGTTCACGCTATTATGTATCAACATGATGATGAGCAAACTGCCCCGCGTGTTGTTGAAGACCCAGGTCATGATGATAGAAATGGCAATGGCACCAAGAGCCAGCATACTGAAACTCGCCAGGCTCAACCCCCCATTCTGGCTCGCGAAGTCAGGCACCAGGAATAAGGGCAAGTGCCAGAAAGCCCACAGGAGGCCGAGGAGCAGGGAGCCGATCAAGGGTCCTTGCAGCCGTTGCATACGTGGCAGGGCGAAGCCGCGCCAGCCAACTTCTTCAAACAGCGGGCCAATCAGGAAGGAGACGACAAAGTTCAAGGGGATATTCAGTAAAAAGCCTGTGGATGGAGCATGGTAAGAAGCTAAAGCACCTGGTAAAACAATCGTCCCAAGCAGAGAAATCACAAAAATGCCGGGGATGGCAAACAGGTACCACTGAACGCCTACACGCCAGAGTACAATGCGACCCAGTAAGCGGCGAACGCCAGCAGCACCTTCGATGGCAGCAGTCATGATAATCGCCGCTAAGGGAGGCCCAAGTACCAGAAGATTCAAATTGATGTGCAAAAGTACGTAAAAGACCAGCGCATAGCCCCCGGTGAAACCGTAAGCGAGAAGAAAGTAAAAAACCAGAGGATGCCGACGCACAACGTTTTGAGAAGGGGGAACAGGAGCCACCGAGGCTGCTGAAGTATCCATGAGAGCTTTCCTTTCCTTGTCTATTCACGTGTTCTAAGAAATCCCCCGTGACGACAAGGGCTTCCATAGAAAGGACGCTTGGGCATGGAGTTTTTGGAGGAAGGGAGTTAATAGTTTGTATATAGGAAAGGGCTAGAAAAAGTGCCAGGGGACGGAATCGAACCGACGACACCAGCATTTTCAGTGCTGTGCTCTACCAACTGAGCTACCCTGGCTTGTCTTGCTGACGGGACTTACTATACCATAGCTCTTGCTGTCAGTCAATAGCCCAATTACCCTTGTTTTGGCACAACTTTTTCCCGCTCCGTTCGTAATTCTTTCGGTAGAATGCCCCGGAAATATGTACCTCACATCACGTTCAGGAGTGCCGCGAAAATGAACAAAGAACAACTGATTAGCGAAATGTTGCTTCTCCCCACCGCTGCTATTGACTACCATACCAGCCAGCACCTGCTCTCGCTTTTCCCCGACAAGGCAATGATCGAAAGCGAAAGTTACCTCAATGTTAAGGGCTACGCTCAGGCGGGTCATTGCGTGCTCAAGCGTGGGACCTTCACCTACAACCAGATGTATACGCACTGGCGCGAGCCGGAACAACCCGTCTTCCAGCCGCATCACATGATCCGGCATATGGGCGGTTTCGTTCCCCCTCACATGTTGCCATTTCAGCAGGCAAATGGCGCTAGCGTGCAGGATACCGCTTCCGAGACGGATGATATGCCCAATAAAGTCTGGTTCGAAATTGAATGGCAGGGACACAACCTGGATATGTTGATGTTAATCGTCCGCGCCGACAATATGCATAGCGCCCATTTCTGGCTGATTGCTGATACACAGGAGATCGCGCGTGGTTTCCTGGCCGCAGTTGAACGCTGGAACAACGAGATTCGCGGCGAGGTGCTGGTGTTCGATAATGGCTGCTGGTACAAGGACGAACACCTCTTCCAGGACATCAAGAACGCCACCTTTGATAACCTCATCCTCAAGGGCACCCTCAAACAGGAGATTCGCGATGATCTCACACAGTTCTTTGCCTCACGCGACCTCTATGAGGAGCATGATGTGCCCTGGAAACGCGGCATCCTCTTCGTCGGCCCGGCTGGCAATGGCAAGACGCACACGGTCAAGGCGCTCATCAACTCGCTTGACCAGCCCTGCCTCTATGTAAAAAGCTTCCGCGCTCCCCATACGGGCGAAGCCGACGAATACAATATTCGCCTGGTCTTTGCTCGCGCTCGCAAAACCGCGCCCTGCGTGCTGGTGCTTGAAGACCTCGACTCGCTCATCACGCCGCAAAACCGCTCGTTCTTCCTCAACGAACTGGACGGCTTCGCCTCAAATATCGGCATCGTGACGCTCGCCACCACCAACCATCCAGAGCGGCTCGATCCCTCCATCCTCGACCGCCCCAGCCGTTTCGACCGCAAATACCCATTCGATCTGCCGGAACTGCCCGAGCGCATCGCCTATATGACGATGTGGAACGAATCGCTCAAGCCAGGCCTGCGCCTCACGCCCGAGGGCATTACCATGATTGGCGAACAGACCGAGGGCTTCTCCTTCGCATACCTCAAAGAACTGTTCCTCTCCTCCAAAATGCGCTGGATCGCCTACGCCCAGCAAGGCACAATGGAACAGGTCATGAGCGAACAGGTCGAGAAGTTGCGCGAACAGATGTCGAGCGTCGATTCCTCTCCTACACCTGAAATCCCACCTGAATTCGAGGGTATGCCGCCCGTAGTGGGTCGCGCAATGAGCCGGGGCTTCATGTACCGTCGCACAAGGTAAACATCCATAATAAAAAACAAGATGCAGGACAGCCGGGCGGCTGTCCTGCATCTTGTTTTTTATTAACCTCCTCTAGTCTATTTCTCCTAGTTTCAAAATGTGTCATGCTCATTCAAATTATTCTTCCGATAATATGCAAAGCAGAAACAATTTATTCGGGTTGAGTTGAGGGAAGATGTGGGGATGTGGGGTAGACCTGTTTTTTACTCGCGAACCCTGGCGGGGCCGGGGAACACAAGGAACAAACAGAGGAAAGGGTTTACTTGCGTATGCAGACACATTCACGAGCGTGGCGGTTTGTGCGGGAGCATCGACTGGCGAGCGTCATTATCGGGCACGTCAGCGTGCTGTTAGTGGTAGGGTTATTTTTCTGCGGCGGCGTTCTCGGAACACAACTATTTGGCGCGTTCGCGCAATCTCCCTGTTCCGGTGGAGACGCGACCTACATCGTTCACGGTGGGGATACGTTGGGAGCCATCGCCGCCCGTTATCACACAAGCTGGCAAAAGCTGGCCTCCTACAATCACATCCACAATGCCAACATGATTTACGTGAATCAAGCGGTGTGTATTCCTGGCCGCTCTCAGGTCAGCAGCGGCCCCATGCCAGTGCGCGGCAGAGGCAATTTCTTTCCTCGCGGACAATGCACCTGGTATGCTGCCGAGCGCTATCACCAGCTACACGGCATTTACGTTCCCTGGACAACCAACTCCGACGCCTGGCTCTGGACAACCCGCGCCAATCAATTTCACTGGCATGTCTCCTCCTCACCAGGTGTGGGCGCGATTATCGACCTGCAGCCCTGGGTGCAGGGCGCTTACGGCCTCGGCCACGTAGCCGTAGTGGAACGGGTTCTCAGCAACGGCCACGTCATCGCCAGCAACATGAACTGGGGCGCGCAACCCTGGCGCGTTGTGGACGTGGAATTTGCGCCAGGGCCTGGAGTGACGTTTATTACTTTTTAATTACCTGTAGGGACGTGATAATGATAATGAACTAACAAGATCGGCTATCTCGTTCATGTCATCCTGAGCGCAGCGAAGGATCTCGTGTGCCGACCGACCCGTGTGCCAGCGCCCGCAGATCCTTCGCTGCGCTCAGGATGACATGCCTGGGTCTCCCTCTCTTTCTTTGTCAAACTTTATCATCGCGTCCCTACGAGAATCATGCTCTCGAATGCTGCGGGCTGATCGGGGGTGGATTAGGGCCCGCGGCCGGGTCAGGTTCGATCAGAGGATGGGTGATAAACCAGTTCTGACAATCAAAGGGAGCTGCGCCGGGTTCTGGCGAGACGCGCACGTAACAACCATCGGAGAGTAATTCGCGGGTGTTGACTGTATCACGAAGGTAGGGCAGGATGACACGCTCGTAGAGCGCTGCCGCGAGCCGGGCGTCCTCGATAGGGAAGAGTGTTTCGACGCGGCCATCCAGGTTGCGCTGCATCATATCGGCACTGCCCAGGTAGATCTCCGGGTCGCCGCCGTTGCCAAAGTAGTAGATACGGCTGTGTTCCAGGAAGCGGCCCACAATGCTGCGCACGCGAATCGTCTCGCTCACGCCTGGAACGCCGGGACGCAGGCAGCAGATGCCGCGCACGAGCAAATCCATCTGCACGCCAGCCTGCGAGGCGCGATAGAGCGTGGAAATAATCGCCGGATCAACGAGCGCGTTCATCTTGAAGATCAGACGCCCATTGCCGTACTTTTCATGCATGCTTATTTCACGCTCTATCAGTTCGATCATGCGCTGGCGCAGCGAGGTGGGGGCAACCAGCAGCTTTGCGTAATCGGTATGGCGCGAGTAGCCGGTGAGCGAGTTAAAGAGCATGGTGACATCCGCGCCGAGATCGGGGCGGCAGGTCATCAGGCAGAGGTCTTCGTAGATGCGGGCAGTGGTGGCGTTATAGTTGCCGGTTCCCAGGTGAACATAGCGGCGCAGGCCATCCGGCTCCCTGCGCACCACCAGCGCGACCTTTGCATGCGTCTTCAGCCCGATCAGGCCGTAGACCACATGCACCCCGGCGTCTTCTAGCGCCCGCGCCCATTCAATATTATTCTCCTCGTCAAAGCGCGCCTTCAATTCCACCAGCACCGCTACCTGCTTGCCATCCTCAACCGCGTCAAGCAGGGCATTGACAACCGGCGAATTGGTGCCCACGCGATAAAGCGTCTGCTTGATGGTCAGCACGTTAGGGTCATGCGCGGCGGTGTGTATGAAATCGACCACCGAGTCAAAGGCATCGTAGGGATGGTGCAGCAGAATGTCATGGTCGCGAATCGCGGCAAACAGGTCTGCCCCTTTGCGCAATTCGGGCGGCGTGCGCGGCGTGAACGGCGGGTCTTTCAGTTCGGGATAATCCAGGCTATGCAGTTCCATCAGGTCGCCCAGACCGAGCGGCCCGTCGATCACCGTCAGGTCTTCCTCGGTGATCTCCAGGTTTTCCAGCAGCAGGCTGCGAATGCGCGGCGGCATGGATGGATTGACTGCGAGATCCACCACAGTCCCAAAACGGCGCTCGCGCAGCCCTTGCTCGATGCTTTCCAGCAGATCGGACGATTCGTCCTCGCGAATCTCGATATCGGCATCACGCAGCACGCGGAACGGGTAGGACTCCCACACATCGAAGCCCGGAAAAAGCATATTCAGGTGCGCGGCAATCAACTGCTCCATCCAGACAAACACGCTTATCGGCGGGCCTTCCTGCTCAGCTTTCTTCACCGGTATCGGCACCAATCGCGGCAGGCTGGGCGGCACCTTCACGCGCGCGAAATGGTTGCCGGAGATGGCAACGGCAAGGTTGAGGCTGCGATTCGAGATATGCGGAAAAGGATGCCCCGGATCAACCGCAAGCGGCGTCAGTACCGGAAAAACCTCGCGCTCAAAATAGCCCTGCATATACTCGCGCTGCTCAGGATCAAGCTGTTCGAAATCCAGAATATGGATGTGATGCTCAGCAAGCCGGGGCATCAGTTCGGTGCGCCAGTACTGGCGCACTTCCTGCATCAGTGGAGCCAGGCGCTTCCTCACGGCGGTCAACTGCTGAGCAGGTGTCATGCCATCTGGACTGAGTGTGTTGACATGCGCATTCAGCAGGTCTTTAAGGGCCGCGAAACGCACCATGATGAATTCGTCAAGATTGGTTTCAAAGATAGAAACGAACTTGACTCGCTCAAGCAGGGGTTCCCGGCTATTCTGCGCCTCCTCGAACACGCGCCGGTTGAACTCGATCCAGCTCAATTCACGATTAATATAGAGGTCAGGGCGATCAAAGTCGCTCGCCTGGGATGCAGTAGCCTGGTTCTGGACCATATGTGGTTGTCCTTGCCATCAATGCGCCATCTTTTCCCCATTGTAACATTCTCCATGCGAGAGACGCAAATGAACCAGCGCTGATGGATGCGCATCATGTTTTGCGTCCGGCGTGGAGGGAACGGAAGACACCCGCAGACACAAAACCCGAAGACACCCGCAAGGGGATGTCTCTACAAGTCGATTGAAAGTGTAGAGACATCCCCTTGCGGGTGTCTTCGGGCTGATCTCTAGCCTTGAATTGTTTTGTTCAACCTTGTTCCCGCGAACTAGTTGGTATTGACCTGGCTGATGAAGGTGCCCCAGTTGGCCAGCAAGGTGCGAGGCAGATTGGGGATAAATTCAGCAGCCAGCAGGATGATATTACCATCGGCAACAGCAGCAGAGTAGTCACCCCAACGGGCAACGCCACTCCCGCCATACTGCGGATAGCCCGAGAAGCCATCTTCCGGCAACTGTCCGGCACCGGCAATATGCACGTCGCCTGTGCCATTGGTCACGTCAACAGTCGTATAAGCGGTGCTGGGATAATAGGTAGGACCGCTCAGCGTGAAACTCATCACAGCCTTGCCGCTTGCCGTTACGCCAATTGAGGGGAACAGCACATTCGCGCCATTCACCGCGACATAACCCTGTCCGGCCATGCTGGCAACGAGGCTGCCATTGCTCCAGGAAGGCTGGACAATGAAGTAGGCGATGCCGACACGCGGGTTGCCATTGGGTGCCTGCACGATGGTATTCACACCCGACCAGAGCAGACCCTGGGAAAAGACAACCTGGTTCATGCGATCATCGTTACTCGCAAGCTGTTCCAATGGATCGCCAAGAGCCTTACCAAGCGGGCGCGGGCCATTCTTCTGGGTCGCGTTGGGTGGCTGTCCATAGGTCTCGCTGCCGATGACCACCACGCTCAAATTCACACTCGGCGTTGCTTTGTTGAGCGACTGTGTGTTGGTCAGTGCCCAGGTCGCGACGCGGTTATCGAGCGATGCATTGAAATCGAGCGCGCTGAGGAAGTACTCAGTGCCATTGTTTGGCTCCTGCGCCCCAGGGGTCGGAGACGTGGCGGGCTGTACCGAGTAGGAGAGGCCACCAAAGGGAACCAGGGCCTGGGAAGCATCGATATGCACAACGGTCGGCAAAGAAATCGAGCCGCCGCTGGAAGCCGCAGCCTCGATGCCCTTCTTTGATACGGCATAAATCTGTGCGCCGTTGAAACCAGGGCCAGTAATGGGGAACTCGTTGGTGCTGATGTAGAAACCCTGCGAGTCAGCGCCGATGAGCGGCTGGTCGCCGAAGCAGGGGCAGCCAGGATGGGCCGGTGTGTTGTTTGTGCCATCATCCGTGGTATCAATGGAGTAGATAGTCCACAGGCCCGTCGGATCGCTTGTCTGGCTCACTGCGATGAGCGTGCTGGAATGATTGGCGAACGCGCCTGTCGTGGGGTCAGTGTCAATCTCCAGAACGGTGAAGAACCAGCGAGCAGTTGAGCGGTCGTAGTAGCACTTCGGGTCGCTGATGAAAGGCCCGAAGGTTGGCGGATTGGTGCGCGTGATAATATTCGGCAAGCCGAAGAAAACGCTGAGGGCCGTAACCGGCTTCAGAATGACATGGCCGCTCTCACTGTAAACAGCCAGCGCGTCATTCACGCCTTCGAGGATATCGCCCTGGCCTACGCACAACGCCTGATCGGGTGGCTCCAGGCTAAACTGATTGCCTCCATTGGCGAGACGCTGATCCGCATGCGTAATACCGGTAAAGCCGCGGAAACCAGGATTGCTGGTAGTGACATTGCTGCCACGCGGATTGGGCGGAGTCGTCGGCAGGTTGGATGGATTTCCAGCTACCACTTTCGGCGAGCCATCAGTGGGTACAGGACCCGCCTCATAAGGAGAGACGGTATCTGGCGCAACCCCTTTGGGACCGCCTTTGATCGAGCCAACGCCTCGATACTTCAATTGAGCAAGCGTGGTATGCCCAACACCTGCCGCGTGGGCGTTTACGGCAGACCCGCGCAAGAAACCCGACACCGCGAAGGCCCCAACAATGGCCACCAGGGTGATAAGCGAGAGCGCAATGCCCAATCGGGAGCGAAGAGAGAAGCGCATACAAGGCCTCACTTTCAAATAGAAAATTTCAAACTCACTAAGGGTGGGAGTCTGGAAGCCTTTAGCCCGACTTCCTTCACAGCAATAGATACAAATAGACTAACTCCCATTTGAATTATGGAAGAGAACATGTGGTAAGAGAATAGTAAACAGGTGATGATCCTGTTAAGAAATGGTTATGGTTTGCCTGCTTTCTTCACCTCTTCGCGCAAATAGCCAAATTGTATCGTCTCGCCAGGGTTCACCTTGACAGTGGCCAGTTCACTGATGTATCATCCTCTGGTGAGGTTTTTCTACCCCTTTTTTAGAAGAGTGCAAAGGTATCACGGGCGGTTGCTGAAATTGGTAGACAGGGCGGACTTAGGATCCGTTGGCGCAAGCCATGAGAGTTCGAGTCTCTCACCGCCCACCACTACACAGGTTATTATCCGCACCGAAACGCTCAAAGGGGAGATCGGTATGGAGTATTGAACCTTATTAATAAGAGGTAGTCTTACTCGTCCGGTAACACACACCGAAACCGGCGCAGTATATTCTATATATATGAACGAATGTCAAACGTGTTGGAGGAAACGTGAAGGTCACGGTTGAACGATTGCCAGGCAGTGAAGCGCGCCTTGATGTCGATTTTTCCTGGGAAGAGCTGGAAAAAGCGTCGGATAAAGCCTATCGCAAGCTGGTACAAAAAGTCAATATCCGGGGATTTCGCCCCGGTAAAGCTCCTCGCTCACTCGTTGAGCGTCAGCTCGGCAAAGAATATATTTATCAAGAAGGTCTCGACGACCTGATTAACGAAGCCTACCGCAAGGCCCTCGAAGAAAACGATCTTACGCCACTGGATCAGCCTGAAGTAGACGCGCCCATGTTTGAGATGGGCCAGCCCTACCACTTCTCTGTCAAGGTTCCCGTCCTGACACCCGTTGAACTGGGAGATTATCATTCCCTGCATTTTGAGCGCGAAGAGGCCACCATCACCTCTGAAGAAGTCGAAAAGGAACTCGAATCGCTGCGCAATTCGCGCGCGCACTGGGATGAGGTTGAGCGGCCCGCCGAAATGGGAGACCGCGTCACCGTCGATCTGAAGCTGACCGTCGAGGATCAAAGCATTTCAGACCTGAAAGACAATCCCTTTGAGCTGACGAACGAGCGACACGGGCTGTTCACAGGCATGGACGAGCATATCGTTGGCATGCAGGCCGGTGAAAGCAAAGTCTTCACCACCACCATCCCTGACGATTATACCAACGAGAAGATCGCTGGAAAAGAAGCGCACTACGACGTTACCGTACACAAAGTTGAAGAGAAACATGTGCCCGAACTCGATGACGCCTTCGCTATCGAAGTCAGCGGCGGCGAGATTCAGAGCGTGGAAGACCTGCGCAAGGCCGTCAGCGATCAGTTGCTTGACAGCAAAAAGCGCCGTATTCGCGATGAACTGCGCGACAAAGTGCTGAACGCCGTTATCGAGCAATCGAATATCACGCTGCATCCAGTGCTGGTGAAAGACGAGGCCGAGGAGATGCTGCACCAGTTGTCGCACCTGCTCGAAGAGCAACACATGTCGCTCGACCAGTACTTCATGCTGACCCGCAAATCACGCGACGAGTACCTGAAAGAAGCTGAACCAGAGGCGGAGAGCCGCGTCAAGCGCCGCCTGGTACTCGATGCTGTAGCAAAGCAGGAAAACATCACCGTCGCGCCGGAAGAACTGGAGTCGCTGCTGCGCATCTATTCACAGATGGGCCAGCCCATTCCACGCAACGAGGCGCAGATTCGCGCCTTTGCCCAGAGCTTCCTGCGCGAGAAAGCAATCACCCGCCTGGTAGAAATTGCAGCCGGACCCGATCCCGATGCTGAGGCTGAACAGGACGAAGAGGAAACCGCCGTTGCCAATGCTGAGGCAGCCGCGCTGGCGGGAGCCGAAGAAACTTCATCCGAACAGCCTGTCGAGGCAGCTAACGAGGAACCGGCGGAAGAAACCAGCGCACCACAGGCGACAGAGGCATAATCATTGGTCACAACAGGGAGAGGAAACAGACGTGGCTAACTCGAAAAACATGCGGAACACCTATCGCTGCTCATTTTGCAGCAAGAGCCAGGACCAGGTTCAGCGGCTCATCGCCGGCCCAGGCGGCGTCTACATCTGCGATGAATGTATCGATCTGTGTCGAGAGATCATCGAAGAGGAGCAGGCTACTGTCGCCAAGCCGCGTCTGCAAACGGGAAAAATCCCCACGCCAAAGAAGATTTACGAACAGCTCAGCCAGTACGTCATTGGGCAGGAGCGCGCCAAGAAATCGCTCTCGGTGGCTGTGTATAACCACTACAAGCGCATTGGCGTAGGCATGCAGATCGATGACGTTGAGTTGGGCAAAAGCAATATCCTGCTGATCGGCCCAACCGGCTGTGGCAAGACCTTGCTGGCGCAGACGCTGGCTAAGATTCTGGATGTGCCGTTCTGCATCGCCGACGCCACCGCTCTCACTGAAGCAGGCTACGTTGGTGAAGATGTCGAGAACATCCTGCTGCGGCTCATTCAAACGGCTGATTTCGACGTGGCGCGTGCCGAGCGCGGCATTGTCTACATCGACGAGATCGACAAGATCGCCCGCAAGTCTGACAATCCGTCGATCACCCGTGATGTCTCGGGCGAGGGCGTGCAGCAGGCCCTGCTCAAGATTATCGAGGGCACAGTTGCCAACGTGCCCCCGCAGGGCGGGCGCAAGCACCCGCACCAGGACTTCATCCAGATCAACACGTCCAACATCCTGTTCATCTGCGGCGGCGCATTTGAAGGACTGGACAAGGTGGTCGAGCAGCGCCTGGGCAGCAGCAAATCCATCGGCTTCCGCGCACCAGCAGCCACCCAGGACAAAGAAGTCAACCAGGAATCCATCCTGACGCAGCTCATTCCTGATGACCTGCTCAAGTACGGCCTGATACCTGAGTTCGTGGGCCGCCTGCCTGTAGTGGTCTCGCTGGATAGCCTGGACAAGGATGCTCTGATTCGCATCCTGACCGAACCCAAAAACGCCATCGTCAAGCAGTACCAGAAATTCTTACAGCTTGACCGCGTGGAACTGGTCTTCACGCCCGACGCGCTTGATGCCGCCGCCGAAAGCGCGCTCAAGCAGCGCACCGGAGCGCGTGGCCTGCGCACGATTATCGAAGATGTGCTATTAGACGTGATGTATGAGATTCCCTCACGCGCCGACGTGAAGAAAGTCGTCGTCAACGGGGATGTCATCACCTCACGCCATAAACCGCTGCTGGTGACACGCAGCGAACGAGCAACGGACTACGAAGATGAGTCTGCCTAGCGCAGACTCATCCACTTTTATACACAAGGTTCCAGGGCTTCGGCCCCTAAGAAGGCGGGAAACGTGAGCGAACAAGAACGCCTACATCATGATGACATGGATGCGCCCTACCCCCTTGTGGCGTTAAAAAGTATGGTCGTGTTTCCCCGCACGCGCACAACCCTCTCGATGGCGCGTGAAAAGTCGATTCGTGCTGTCGAAGAAGCTATGTCACAGCCCAAACATCTGATGGTGGTCGCGGCGCAGCAAGACCCCAACATAGACGACCCGGAGCCAAAGGATATTCGCAAAATCGGCACGCTGGTCGAAGTCAATACGCTGCATCGCCAGCAGGACGGCAACTACCAGGTGCTGCTGAGCGGCATCCGGCGCGTGCAACTGGACGAGTTCATCGATATGGAACCGTTCATGCGCGTCAGCGTCACCCAGTTAAACGAGCCAACCACGCAGGGAGCGCAGGCTGACGCGCTGGTTCGCCACGCCACCAGCCTGTTTGAGCGTTACGCGCAGCTCAATCGGCGCTTCTCTGCCGAAGATATCAACTCGATTGTCTCCATCAAGACCGCCGCCCGCCTCTCGGATATGCTGGCAGCGCACCTCGTCACCGACTCCGAGCAGCAGTTAGACCTGTTGGAAACCCTCAGCCCGCTCGAACGCCTGGAAAAAATCTGTGTCATTATGGGCAACGAGATCGAGATTCTTGAACTCGAATCGACCATCCGCAGCCGCGTGCGCTCGCAGGTGGACCGCACGCAAAAAGAATTCTACCTGCGCGAGCAACTGCGCGCCATTCAGGAAGAACTGGGCATCGAGGGCACCAGCGAGGCCGCCGAACTGCGCGACAAGCTGGCTGAAAAGATCAAAAACGGCCTGCCAGCCGAGATAGCCGCCAAAGTACGCAAAGAGATCGACCGCCTGGAGCGCACACCTGCCCAGGCCGCCGAAATCGCCGTCATTCGCTCCTATATCGACTGGATACTCGAACTGCCCTGGAACGAGCGCAGCGAGGACAGCTTCAACATCGAAAACACGCGCCGCATCCTTGAAGAAGATCATTACGGCCTGGAAGGCATCAAGGAGCGCATCATCGAGTTCCTGGCAGTGCGCGAACTGCGCCAGAAACGCGGCGGCAGTGGAGCCAGGCGCGAAAGTCAGGGGCAGATACTCTGCTTCATCGGCCCGCCCGGCGTCGGCAAAACCTCGCTGGGCCGCTCGATTGCGCGCGCTTTAGGCCGCAAATTCGCCCGTATCTCGCTGGGCGGAGTGCATGACGAGGCCGAAATTCGCGGCCATCGCCGCACCTATGTTGGAGCACTGCCGGGGCGCATCATTCAATCCATGAAGACCGTCGGCACGCGCAATCCCGTCTTCCTGCTCGACGAGATCGACAAGCTCTCGAGCGAGTTTCGCGGCGACCCGGCGGCGGCGCTGCTGGAAGTGCTTGACCCTGAGCAGAATCACGGCTTCGTTGACCACTACCTGGAAGTGCCGTTCGACCTGTCCGAGGTCTTCTTCATCTGCACCGGCAACGTCAAATACCAGATTCCGCGCGCGCTGGCAGACCGCATGGATATCATCGATATCCCCGGCTACACGCTAGACGAGAAGATCAATATCGCCTCGCGCCACCTGTTGCCAAATGTGTTGAGCGAGCATGGCCTGTCGCCGGAACAACTGAAGATTCCGCAAACCGTCATGCAGCACATCGTCACCGATTATACCCGCGAAGCAGGAGTGCGCAGCCTCGAACGCCAGCTTGCCACCGTCTGCCGCAAAGCAGCGCGGCGCATCATCGAAAAGCCCAACGCCCATATCCGGCTCACGCAGCATAACCTTGAGCAATACCTGGGTCCGCCGCGCTACGTCGAAACGCCCATTGTACACAAATCGCAGGTTGGCGTGGCAACCGGGCTGGCCGTCACCGAGATGGGCGGCATGCTGCTCCCCGTCGAGGTAGCCTGTATGTCCGGCAAGGGAGAACTGCTGATTACCGGCCAGCTAGGCGATGTGATGCGCGAATCCGCTTATGCCGCGCTCTCCTATATTCGCTCCCGCGCCGAGGAGTTGCAGATCGACCCGAACTTCCAGGACAATACCGACCTGCATATTCACATGCCGGAGAACGCTCTCCCCAAAGACGGGCCATCGGCAGGCATCACCATCGCCACCGCGCTCATCTCCGCCCTCACGCGGCGTCCGGTGCGCGCCGGTATCGCCATGACCGGTGAAATCACGCTGCGCGGGCGCGTGCTGGGCATCGGGGGTCTGAAAGAAAAGGTGCTGGCGGCACATCACGCCAACATCTACCACCTGCTGATTCCGCAGGAAAACCGCAAAGACCTGGTTGAAATTCCCGCCAAAGTGCGCCAGCAAATGACCTTTACCATCGTCGATTCGATGGATAAAGTCATCGAAACCGCCCTGATGCCCGCGCCACTTGACGGAAACGGCGAGGAAAACCAGGAGCCACTTTCGCTACACCTGGATGAACGCCAGGCACCACGCGGGAAAAAAGTGCGTCCTGCCGCACAGCCGGATGACGGTCAAGAGAACGGCAATCCCGTGATTATCCCGCCGGTCGATACCGACCCATTTCCGCAGGTGCAGGCGCATAAAAAGAAACGCGGGAAATCACAATAAACTCACGCATCTATTCTAAAAAAGAGGTTTTATAGAATGACCCAGGAACAGCTTGATACCTCACGCATGCAAAATCCCTTTATCATCGGCGAGCGCATCTACCTGCGCCCCCTCGAACCGGCCCAGGACAATCATCACTATGCAACCTGGATGAACGACGAGGAGATTCGCCGTTATTTCTCTATCTACCCCACCAGCGACACGCGAGGCAAGGAAAGGCTCGAACAGCTTTATAAAGACGGAAAGCACATTATTTTCGGCGTGGCTCTCATTAGCGATAATAGCCTGATCGGGCTGGTCGGCCTCAAGGACATCAACTACATCAATCAGAGCGCGGAATTTTATGTGATTATCGGCGACCGCTCGGCCTGGTTCAAGGGCTACGGCACCGAGGCCACAAAATTGATGTTCCGCTACGGCTTTATGGAACTCAATCTGAACCGCATTCAAACGCAGGATATGGAAGAAAACATTGGCGGCTGGCGCGCCGATGAAAAGGCTGGCATGAAGTACGAGGGCACGCTGCGCCAGGCCATCCTGCGCTTCGGCAAATATAATGACGTGCGCGTCTACAGCATCCTGCGCAGCGAATATCTCGCCAGCATCGAAAACGAAAAACAGTAAAATGACGATCTCCGTTCAAGAAATCACCGACCGCGAGCAGTGGGACGCCTTTCTGATAAGCCAGCCGCGAGGCCACCTGCTGCAATCCTACGAGTGGGGCGAACTGAACAAGTACCTCGGTTCGCGCATCTATCGCCTGGGTGCGCTGGAAAACGGGCGCATGGTCGGCGCGATGCAGTTGACCGTCTCAGCGGTGCCGGTTCCCATGCCGCTCCTGCGCTACCAGTGGCTCTACAGCGCGCGCGGCCCCACCGTCAAGTCGCCCGATTCGCCTGCGCTGTCAGCCCTGCTCGACAGCGTGCAGAAAATCGCCCGCGCTGAACACGCCGTTGTGCTGCGCCTGGAACCAAACATCGCCGATGACGATCCCGCGCTTGAGCAATGGGAAGCGGCCTATCGCGCCCTCGGCTTCCAGACCAACCCCTACGCTGTGCATGGCCGCCGTAGCTGGGTGCTGGATATTCGCCCGAGCGCCGATGAACTGCTGGCAAACTTCAAAACGACCTGGCGGCAAAACGTGCGCGTGGCCGAGCGCAAAGGTGTGATTGTGCGCGAAGCCACCAGCGAGGCCGATTTCGATGCCTACTACGACCTGCTGAAGATCACCAGCGAGCGCGACGCCTTCTTTATACACGGCAAGGATTATCACAAGGAAATCCTGCGCCAGTTTGCCGACAAAGGCGACGCCGTTCTCTATCTCGCCGAACACGAAGGCGAGGCCATTGCTGCCAAGATGCTGATCCGCTTCGGGGACTGGTGCTGGGACATGTTCGGCGCGTCATCCAATAACAAGCGCAACCTGAAGCCCACTTACCTGCTACAATTTCGTTGTATTCAATGGGCGCAGTCGAAGGGCTGCTCCTACTTCGATTTTCGCACCATTCCCGAGGTACTGGAGCCGGGCGAAGAGATGTGGGGCGTCTATGAATATAAGAAAGGCTTCGGCGGCTTCTCGCGCCTCAACATGCCAACTCAGGATTTTGTCTATAACCCGCTGGTCTACAGCGCGTGGCGCAAACTGGTTGAAATTCGCCGCGCCCGCCGTCATGAAGAACGCAAAAAAGTTGAATTAGAGCGCGCCGCTCGCGGCAAAGGAGAGCGCGCCGCCGGGGAACGCACATGAAAGCTACGATCATCACTGACCGCCAGCAATGGGACGATTTTGTGACGCAGTCAGTTTGCTGTAACATCACGCAATCCTACGAATGGGGCGACCTCTCCCCCCACCTGGGAGCCGAGCCGCTGCGCGTCGGCGTTCTGGATGACGAGGGAAAGCTGCAAGCCGTCATGCTCGTGCTGATTATGCAGGCTCCCATCCTGCGCCGCGCCTATTTCTATGCGCCGCGCGGTCCCGTTATCGACAACCCCGATTCGCCCGCGATGGATGTCCTGCTCGACTTCGTAAGCGCCGAGGCCCGCAAGCGCCATGCCTTTATGCTCAAAATCGAGCCAGGCGTGCTGGATGGCGACGAGCAATGGCTGATTGCCCTGCGCAAGCGCGGCTTCCGGCCCAATCCCTACGCCACCCACGTGCGCCACGAATGGGTGCTTGACCTGCGCCCGGACGAAAAAGATCTGCTGGCAGGCATGAAGGAAAAGTGGCGCTACAACATCCGCCTCGCGGGTCGTAAAGGCGTCACTGTGAGACGAGGCGAGGGACAGGCCGACCTCGATACCTTCTATGAAATTTACGAAACGACCAGTGAGCGCGACCAGTTCTTCATCCACAACAAAGCGCACTACCAGGACGTGATGCGCCTGTTCAGCGTAGATGACCGCGCCGCGCTCTTCCTGGCCGAATACCAGGGCAAGGCCATCGCCGGTATCATCGTGCTGCGCCTGGGCAAGTGGAGCTGGTACATGTACGGCGCATCCTCTAACGAACATCGCAACCTGATGCCCAACCACCTGCTGCAATGGACAGGCATGCAGTGGGCCAAATCACACGGCTGCGAATACTACAACTTCCGTGGCATCCCCGATATACTGGAAGAAGGCCAGGAACTCTGGGGCGTCTACGTCTTCAAACGCGGCTTCGGCGGCTTCGCCATGCGCGCCCTCGAAACCCACGACCTCATCTACTCCCCCCTGCTCTACGCCCTCTATATCCGCCTGCTCGAAATCAAACGCAAACGAGATGAACGGGCGCGGAAAAAGCTTGAGGAGCAGCGCAGGCAGGGGGCAGAAGCGCAGGACAAGGCAGATGCCCGGCAGGATGCTGAAAGCTCTAAAGCAACCGTATAACAATGAAAAATTGAACAGGCAATATTCCTGTAGGGACGCGATTCATCGCGTCCTGCCCCGCACATCGGGATGTACGATAGACGAGGCAAGACGCGATGATGAATTTTTACAAAGAAACAGGGTAGAATTCTGTAGGGACGCGATTGATCGCGTCCTGCCCCCGCATATCGGCATGTACGATAGATGAGGCAGGACGCGATCAATCGCGTCCCTACAGAATCGTATCATATTATTTTACCAATGTTCACAGGACAAGACCCGTTATTATTGTTTAGTTGTCCCAACTAAATAAAACATGCTATAGTACTAACACGCAAGCACTTCTACTGAAGTTGATGGAGAGGACCACATGTCAACACAGGCCAGGAAGCCGGATAGCAGCTCCCAGGCTCAGGACGCGATTGTTCCCAATACGCTCTTTCAGGCGCTCGTCGAGCATAGTTCAGATGTCATCGCCCTGCTTAATGCCGAAGGTCTTGTCAAGTATGTCAGTCCCTCTATCACGCCCATCATGGGCTATTCACCAGAGGAGTTCGTGGGCAGTCACGCCCTGGTGATTGTTCACCCTGATGATCTTCCTACAATGCAAGAGCTGTTTGGCCGCATCATGCAATCCCCAGGTGTGTGTTTGAGCGCCGAATACCGGCTTCGCTGCAAGGATGGCTCCTGGCGCTGGTTTGATGGCGCAGGCACGAACTTACTCGATGATCCACAGGTGCAGGCCATTGTGGGCAACTTCCACGATATCACAGAGCGCAAGCGCACCGAGAGCCTGCTGGACGAACAGAACCACGTTTTTAAAATGATCGCCCAGGATGCAGACCTGCGCGACGTATTGAGCTATTTAACGCGACTTGTCGAGCGTTATTCAAGCGAAGGCGTACTTGCCTCCATTCTTCTGTTGGATGCCGACAAGAAGCACCTGCGTCATGGCGCTGCTCCCAGCCTCGCTCCGGCTTATAATGAGGCTATCGACGGCATAGAAATAGGCCCGGCGGTCGGTTCCTGCGGTACAGCAGCCTACACTGGAAAGCCGGTCATTGTCTCCGATATCGCGCATGATCCGCTCTGGAAGGATTTTCGCGATCTGGCCCTGGAACATGGTTTGCGCGCCTGCTGGTCTACCCCCATTCTTTCGGCAGAAAAGGAAGTGCTGGGAACGTTTGCCCTGTACTACCGCGAGCCACACCAGCCAGGTTCCTCAGATCAGCACCTGGTCGAGTTCATTACACGCAGCGCTGCTATTGCTATCGAGCGCGAGCGCCAGGAAGAGGAGCGCAGGGCGCTGGTCTCCGACCTGCAAAACCAGCAAAAGTGGCTGGAGGCTATCCTCAACCTGCTCCCGGTGCCCCTACTCTTCATCGAGCCGGGTACGGGGCGTGTCACCTTCGCCAACCGCGCCGCAGATGAAATGGCAGGCGGCGTCTTTCCGCAAGGCGTTCCAGGAGAAGAGTATCATACCGTCTATTATTGCTACGATGCTGAGGGTAACCGCATACCGAATGAAAACATGCCGGGCGTGCGCGTTGCGCAGGGTGAAAAACTGTATAACTTCCAGATGGATTGGGAAACGCCCACGGGTCGGCACTCTCTACTCATTGACGGCGATGTGCTTCCTGGTATGTATGGCCACCCTGCAACTGGCGTCATTATGTTCCAGGATATCACCAGGCTCAAGCAGCTCGAGCAGCGCAAGGATGAGTTTATCAGTATGGCAAGCCACGAATTGAAGACGCCCATCACCAGCATTAAAGGCTTTACACAGGTCTTGCTGCGCCGCCTCTCGCAGCGAGATGATCCCGAGTCCATCCGCTTCCTGCAACGCATGGACGCGCAACTGAATAAACTGACCACGCTCATCAGCGAACTGCTTGACCTCTCGCGCATTCAAACGGGCAAGCTGGCCTACCGTCACGAACCTTTTGACCTGGACAAAGTGGTTGCCGAAATCGTCGAAAACGTGCAGGCCACCACGACCCGCCACCAGATCGTTATTCATGGAAAAACCAGCGCGCTAATCGTTGGCGACCGCGACAGAATAGGCCAGGTCCTCATCAACCTGCTCAGCAACGCCATTAAATACTCACCCGACCATGACAAAGTGCTTGTACACCTGAAAAAAGAAGGCAACCAGGCCATCATCAGCGTGCAGGACTTTGGCATCGGCATCGATGAAGCCCACCAGCAAAAAATCTTCGAGCGTTTCTACCAGGTAACCAGTCCGGTAGAGAAGACCTTCCCCGGCCTCGGCATCGGTCTCTATCTTTCCAATGAGATCATTCGCCAGCATAAAGGGCGGCTGTGGGTGAATAGCCGCAAGGGTGAGGGAGCGACGTTTAGTTTTGCTTTACCGGTGGAATGATGCTTCCTCAAAATTTCCTGGCCAGGTTATTGGCTAGTGAATCAGGCATAAAATAGACCATGTCTCACCAGGAAATTCCTGGTGAGACTTACAGCATGAACATCCCTTATGGGGAACCTATGCTTCAACTACCCAAACATGGACGATACCTTCATGCTTTTCAGGAGTAAGGCTCCATCCTCCCGAAGCAATACGTTTACCAGCAGGGGACCAGGCTACGGCGTAGACGGCATACCGATTACGATCAGCTTCCCAGTACTTTTCGCCAGGAATCGCCCCTGTATATATTGACCGCTTCCTACACCCTATAGCATCCCATACTTGTACAGTGGTATCATCCCCTCCTGACGCAATCAGGGAAGCATGCGGCGACCAGGCCACTGCTCGCACATGACCAACATGTCCCTGATAGGTACATAACTGCTCGGCATGCTCAGCGGTCCACACCGACAATTGCCCATCCCCATAAGCTGAGGAAACAAGAGATTGGCTATCAGGAGACCAGGCAAGAGCAAGGACGCCCCCTGAGTCCAGGTGTCCTTCATACCGTGTCACAAGCCTCCCCGTCAAAGGTTCCCAGATCTGAACTGTCCGGTCATAACTACCTGAAGCAATAAGCTTGCCATCCGGTGACCAGGCCACTACTGTAATCGGTTCATCATGTCCCTGATAGGTCAACACAAGCCGTCCAGACGCCCGCTCCCATACATGAGCCAGATGATCCGCCCCTCCCGAAACCAGATAGTGTGCATCGGGAGACCAGGAGAGACTATGTACAGCATCGCCATGCCCTCGATAGCGTAAAAGCAAGCTGTCCATACTCACATCCCAGAGCTGAATAATCCCGCTTGCGTATCCAATCGCGAGGCATGAGCTATCAGGGGACCAACATACAGTCTCCACATTACTGATCGGTTCCCTGATAAGGGCATACTCCTCACCATTCTTCGCATTCCACACCCGCACCACGAGATCATCCCCTCCTGATGCAATGAACCTGCCATCAGGCGACCAGCATATGGTCCATACTGCATTTGTATGTCCATAATAGATATACTCTGTGCTAGCTTGCCTCATCTCACTTCTGCACTTCGTTCATTATGTCCCTCTACGAAAAACATCCAAATGATAAGGAGCAACAACGATTAGATAGCGGGAATCTGCCGAGAAAGATGCATACGCCCAATCTCCTGATGGATCCTCAAACGACCAAAGGATTCAACTAAAGCCTTTAAACAGACTCACACAGCCATGAGACGCCTACGTTAGCAGAACAACAAGCCATCCTTTAGCCAAATGGATGGAGTACTTCATTGTTGAGCCAAAGCTCCAGATATTCTTCTAAGGAATCGGCAATGCGCCAGTATCCGATGACCGCTTCTTGCACAAATTCCCCTGGATGAGCATTATTCGGCAGAAAGGAATCTGGTAGACTTCCAACCCAACTTACCTGATAGATGCGACCACTATATCCATCAATACAATCATCGATACTACAGCCATGATAGCACAGGTGCCAAAAGTGGGCTGGCTGGATTCGCTCGCGCAACTCAAAATAGGGAGGATTGCCATGCTCCTGCTCATACTGGCTCAAATCGATATACTCAACGAGTGGATTCGAATCAGTACACATATCAATCGTCTGGTAACGACCATCATTCCCAAAGTAGTACGCACCTTTTGCTCCAGTGATGCCAAAGCCTGGACCAAAGCCTCCATTGGCGACCTGGCTATAAAGGGCGTGTAACATCGGAGGTAAGGGAAGACCCAACGCCGCCTCAGTAGCCTGAAGCTGTTCTTCAGTCGCAGGGGGAAATTCAAAGCCCGTTTCAGGGTCGTGGGTAACGATCCGGTAACGGATGTTTCCCTCCTCATCAATATAACCACGCATTTCCTCCCAACCAGCATCTAGGCCATAGTTTCCCATCAGTCGGCAATGTTCTCGAATGCGCTCACACAATTCGACAGAGCGATCAGGCATGACTTTTGTTCCTTAACACATGTAGCTCACTCTGCCAAAAAGGACACATCCCAGACTTCAACCTCTTTTGCCTCGTTTCCCCATGCCAGAGCTGTTCCATCAGGCAACCAGCCTAATCCTCCCTTTATGCAACCTTCATAGCCTTCATACCTTTGCACCAACCTTCCAGTTGCGGCTTCCCAGATATGGACTGTATGATCGCTATCTGCAGACGCAAGATAGCATCCATTAGGTGACCAACACAGTTTCCTCACTGATCCTGCATGTCCAGCATAGGTAGTAATCGTTGTTCCACTAAAGGCTTCCCATACCTGGATAGCACTACCCACCGATGCAATCCAGGTTTGATGAGGAGCCCATTGTGCATCATTGACCCCTCCACGAGAACGTCGGGCGGTAAAAGCCACCTGCCATTTGTCTGCTCGCCGCAGCACCACCACTTGTCCCTCATCAGTGGCCACCGCCAGGTAGTCTTCTCCAGGAGACCAGGACACTGCATAGATAAAGTCGGGATTGGTATCAGTAGTGAAGAGAATCTGCCCGCTCCCCGTGACGCGATTCCACAGGTGAACTGTGCTATCCCAACAGCCAATTGCTAGTTCATCGCTGTTGCGGGTCCAAGCCAGGGAACTCACTTCTCCTTCAAAGGCGCGATACGTCCACAGTAAGTGGCCACTATGTGGTTGCCAGATATCCACTTGATTTTCACGCACCGAACGCAGGCCTCCGCAAGAAGCCAGGTATTCCCCATCGGGTGACCAAGCCAGGGCAAACGCATTATCAGCATAATTCCCAAATTGCCGTACTAACCTGCCGCTCATTGCCTCCCACACATGAACCACCCCCTCTCTGCTGACTGAGGCAAGAAAGCGTCCATCTGACGACCAGGCCAGGGCTGAGATTTCCTTTTGATGCCCTTGATAGCGGACAAGACAAGTTCCTTTCTCCATAGATAACACTTCTCTCAGATCATTCTGATTCTCACATTATTATATCTGCGTCCTCTTAGGTTATGAGAGGACGCAGATATAATGATCTCCCGGCGGATAACAGATGCGTTCTGCCACCACTGAACGAGAAGAAATTACAGAAAAAGCTTCTCCATGTAAATGCGAATCTCCCAGAAGGGAACATCAGGTTGCTGAAAACGCTCAATCAGATCAGGCGGAAGCGTTCTGCCCAAATCTTTTAACGCCATCAGCAAACATTGTATTCCAAGCATATCGACCTTCTCCGTATAACCCAGCGTTCTCAGCCGTTCGATCATGCGATCTCCGGCCTCGACCACCTGGGCACGCGCCAAACAATGGGCAATGGGACACAGGTATCTTTCTTCCGTTGAAAGTAATTCCAGCAAGAGGGGAATCACACTTTTATCCCCAAATGTGAGCAGCACAGTAGCACTATAGGCACGCAATTCGGGGTCATCTGTTCGTGCGAGCACTTCTTTCAATGGCTCTATCACATATGGCCCGAAACGAAAAAGCCTCTCCCAGATGAACTACCGATCAGGGACACGCACAAATCGATCAACCAGCTTACGCCCGAATCGTTTCAATATGTCCGTCGCTTCATCCAACGCTGCTATCTGCGCTTCAGGCTCGTCGCTTTCTAAGCGGACTAAGGCGCTGTTTAAATCCAATGTATCCATTATCTTAACCTCATCACCAGAAAATCGAAATCGGTATATAAGGTAGCGCCATCTTTAAAGACAGAAGCGAGAAGGTGTCCATCTAGCGATCAAGGCAGGACTCAGATTGTCTCCTAATGTCCCCGGTAACGGACCAGGCAGCTTCTGTCCCAAATCAACAACCTCACTCTGAAGAAAACTAGGAGAATGCTTTTTCTATTACCCCTCAGTCTTAAGATCACTCCCCTGCTCCTCAGCGAGGAGCGGGGGTGCTATATGATGGGCTACTGCCTTCCTTTTTCTATCTTCCTGCTCTAATTGAATGCCCAGGTCCAGCCAGGGCTGTAGCTCCTGATGTGATGGAAGCACATGAGCTTGCTCTAATCTCATCAGGAATGAGAGTTTTTCACGGCAACGCTGCAACTCCAGGCGTTCTGCTAACGTTAAGATATTGATCTTAGTTCGCTGTTGCAAGTACGTTTCTGGAGTGAAAGCCAGGTCTTCAAAAAACCAGTGGATAAAGTGGTTAACATCACGGAGCAAATCTCCTGGTACATGTCCCAACTGTAAAATACAAGTTTCCCTCACAAGCATCAGAGCATACGCATAGGAAAATGTGCGCTGCTGACACATTACTTCAGGCATACGAGGGCCAACAAAACGTCGATGTCGCTTTATCCCCTGGATCATATAGCTATATGCCATCACACACACACTCGCCCATTCCAGATCAAGATGGCCTGATTTTTCTCCCTTTCGTCGAGAAAGGGCAGCAGCTCCCTCAGCCAAACACGGCCAGATATGATCCTCCCAATCGGGACGCTTTTCCTCTACAATTTCAACAATCCACCGCTTCACAACAATTGGGTCTTGTTGCAACAACCAATTGCATGTTATCTCGGGTTCCATGATGGATGTCCTCCATATATTTGTCAAAAGAATATCCTTTCTCTCTATTATTTTGTTAGAATAGGATATTCTTTTGACAGAACCAGTTGAGGCCCAGGGTACAATTGTATCTATACACCGAGCCCTAGCTAAAACTCAAGGTCCTCAGGTACAATTACTCCTGCATCACGAAATGCTGGTATGCCTATTGTATTATAGGCTCTATCCCATGCTGCAAGGTCTCGAGGAACGTAATGTCCACTGTTATTATCCAGCCAAGCCGCTTCATATATACCATCGTCATTGATAAACAATCCCCCTTCTCCTGCTACAAGCACATTTTCCCCACCAAATATGACTGTATGGTATATTTCCGTGAATCCATTACCGCTTAACGGATCAGGTACACTATGAGGAATAATGCCCAAATCCCCATTAGTATTCACTGCCCATTTAATACGGAATGGATTCTCCTTTGAAGCTCCCTGAAGCATGCCATGCAACTCGGGATCGCCGATCTTTAAAGGATGTACTCCCAAACGCCCAGCTTCCTCAAGGTCGCCTTGTAAAGTTCCGGGACTTTTATTCGGATATCCCTCGTTAGTTCCGGCTTCTCCTCCAGCCGCATCCGCCGCCATTATCCCCCCATCCGCCACGCCGCCCAGATTCTTATCCCGGTCGCCCTCTGCCGAGGAATCGGAGGCCTCATTGTGACAGACATACGGCCCTGTCGCAAGACAGGCAGGCGTTTCGGTATCGACCCAGTGATAGCTGAGGGCTGGCACCTGGAAGCAGGCACCAAACATGCACATCGTGGTTTGGGCTGGGGTCGCCACCTGAATGCTGCCGGTTCGCAGCCGCGCCCAGACACTACATCCCAGTTGCGAACACGTATCCTGGCTCACCGAAGGACCACTCGTCGCACCGGGCTGATAGCCACTGATGGATGGCCCCCCAAAGCCCCCCACCACCGAGGGCGCAACAGGGGGGCCATAATTCGTCCAGGCATTGGGATTTGTCCCATAGGTGACCGGCGAGGTCCAGCCATCGCCTCCCGCCCCACCATGCCAGGTAAGCAGATGGCCAGATGGATCACTGAATGTTTCAGGGTTGCCTCCCACATACGCATACGGATTGTCGCCCAGCGCATTGCCATCCACACTATCCGCCGATAGGAAGACGCCGACTACCGGATCATAATACCGCGCCCCATAGTAGTCCAACCCCGTCAGGCCATCGTTGTACTGCCCGGTAAAGCCTTTGGCGGTGTTGAACGTGCCAGCATGGTAGCGCGCATTCCCATACGGGCCAAAGACCTGCCCCGCCTTGATGGAGGCTCCCCCAGCCACGTTGGTGAAGCTGAGCAGGACACTGCCCAAGGTATCGGTCAGGTAGAAGGTCGTCCCGTTGCTATCTAGCGCACCAAGCAATCGACCTGCCAGAGTGTAGTAGTAGGTATTCGCCTGATTGGTCCCTCCGCCGCTGTACTGGTGGTCCTCCAAGCCGAAGGCGTAGACCGTGAGCGTGGTGCCACTTGTGTTGGTGGAACGGCGCAACACGCGCTCACCGGAGGCGTCGTAGAGGTACTGTTCCTGGTTGGTGGCACTGACGTACCATTGGGTCAGGTGGTCGAACAGGTCGTAGGATAGGGTGGCCGTCGTACCGCTATAAGTGCGGCTCGTCACATTGCCCCAATTGTCGTACCCACTGGTATAGACCGCTCCATTTTTCGAGGAGCAGGTACTCCCGGAGGCATACACCCCGCTCAGTTGATGGGGCTGCGTGTTGCAGTACAAGTACTGGTAGCTCGTACTTCCGTTGAAATGTTAAGGGTGTTAACCCTTTCTGCTGGCTCCAGAGATACCATTGGTTCTCTGAAAGATAATCCCCGCACGTTTACATACTACGCTGTCAACTTTCATTGCATCCCTTTTGGGAAGGATGAACATGGCTTATCGTGTCGTTTCACCCGCATCGTAAAAGTGTGCAATGAAGATTGACAGCGTAGTACTCTTTGAAAGTACGCACCAGACATTCTCTTCTCTGATAAAAAGGGAGAAGTCCTTCCCGTAAGTAGGCTAGTTCATCAGGTATGAGATTGCTAATACGCTCTAAACCAGGTAATCCACCATAATGGAGGCAAACCCGAAGGTATGGCACAAAGGTCATGTGATGCCACTCGCTGAGCAGGTCCAGCATTCATCACATGAAGCATCTCTTTCAAGTTAACAGCGCTCCCTCAAGAAGTGCTTCACTCAAATCAACACCCGTCAGGTCCACTCCGCGCAAGTCGGCTCCGCTTAAATTGACGCCTCGAAAAGCTGTTCCCTGCAAGTGAGCTTCACTGGGGTTTGGAAGTCGTTGCTTGCCCAGGCTCAAGCCGATACCACTGAAATTTGCTCCACTCAAATCCGCTCCTTCTAGACGCGCCCCACTCAGGTTGACAGCCAGTAAATAAGCCTTACGCAAAATGGCTCCTTGCAAATTTGCTCTGCTCACATTGGCCTTAACCAGACCTGCACGACTCAGGTTAGCTCTTTGTAACTGGGCTTCGCTCAAGTCAGCCTCAAATAGGTCAGCTTCTGAAAGATCAGCTTCCACCAGGATGGCTTTGTGAAGCGAGGCACGTGCCAAATCAGCTTGACCCAGTATGGCCCCACTCAGATTCGCCTCTTGCAAGTTGACTTCTTGTAGCTCTGACTCATCCAGGTCTGTCTGTATCAACACGGCACCTTGCAAATTCGCAGTACGAAGGAGCGATCCCCCAATAGCTGCCTGAGTGAGATCCGCACCTTGAAGCTGCGCCTCGCTCAGGTCGGAAATCGTCAAGTCAACCCCTACCACCTTTGCGCCTTTGAGCGAGGTTTGATGCATATTGACTCCATGCAGATGATAACCGGACAAATCCATGCCATCAAGTATAGCCCCACTCAGGTCAGGCCGCACAAAGGGATTGTTGGCTCTCCAGCTATTCCACGCCTCTTTTCCTTGTTGAAGAACATCGCTATGCAACCTATCCATGGTACTCGATTAATTTCTCCTTTTGCTTACTCTTTATCAGGCATCAATACTCACTGTAATTTTTTACAGCCAGAACACCTTTGAATGACCCCAGAGGGATTTCTTGCCAAGTTTGGCAAGAAATCCCTCCAAGAAAGCAGTTTAGTATAGACGACAGGCTGCTCCCCCTAGGGTACCTAACCATCCCAGAGTATCAATCCACTGGTTCAGCTGATCGATTATACCCATTAATGCGTTAGCTGCCCTTGCTGGAGTAACAGGTCCTGTTGCTGATAAACTTTGCCATGCATTATCTAGCATGCCCTCAACCCGCAAATTATAGCTGTAGTGAGATGCATGATAGGGATCCATATCATACAAAGCTTCCATTCGATGATAAGTATCCCACATAACCCTTCCGTTATAATCAGCGTTAATATCAAATTGATTTCCCGCTGCTTTAACCAAGTTATGTGTGTTAAACTTACAAGGAATGACATGGTGGGCCTGTTGTCCATCTTCAATGGTTACTCCTGCATTTTCAAGGTTCTGTCGGAGAAGCTGCCTATCTCTAGGGCCACACTCATTATGCACCACCCACTTTCCCTGTCCCACCGCAAAGGTGTGATCCTGGGCGACCTCCAAATTGTACATCGTCTTCTTGCCGTGGACAAGCTTCCATCCTGTCACCACGCCGACGGTCCCATCCGCGCGTAGCACATGCATCCCAACCTTAAGCTTGCTTGCGGCAACAAAGCCTTTTTCAGCAGTTAAGAAGGGGTGTTCGCTGGTCGTATGCACCACTTCGTTCTCGCGCGTGGCGGCTTTGCCGTTGTGGGCAGGGGTGGTCGTCGTAATCGTGACATCCACCAGGTCGTTATCCGTATGCGTCCAGACGTGCAGGATGGGTTGTAATTCCATCTTGTGCGTCTTCGGATTATACGCCCATACCTTGTCGCCGACGTGCAGTTTGCCAATGGCTTGTTCACCATGATCTGTGGCAACAGAGGTATCCGAGGTGAAACTACAGAATCCTCCAGGCGCTGCTACTGGAATAGGTGGTCGCATTCCGCTTCCATTCCCGCCCGGTTGAAGAGCAGGAGGATTAGAGGAACCAGGTCCACTTTGGCCTGCTGGATGGTAAGGTCCCGGCCCATTCTCTACCATTGGATCCGTGGGAGTCGGCAGATGATGAGCCGCCAGCACCGCTGCATTCGCACCTACCGGGTATTGGAACATCGGGCCAGGAGAAGAAGATGTTGGATGCTGAGCAGGTGGTGTGGGGAATTGTGGAGTTTGTCCGGTCATCATCCTTTGCCACCACACAGCCACCCCAATTATCAGTGCTTTAATGGTGCTGGAATCTACGGTGAACGAAATGCCACCACCCCCACTGCCAGTAATGTCTGGTGCTCCCTCACTGATTAACAAGTCGGGTGCCTGCAAATGTCCTGTTGGATCACTAAACGTCTCCGGGTTCCCACCCACATAGGCATACGGATTATCGCCCGAGGGATTGCCCTGCACCGTATCGGCCGACAGAAACACCCCCACGACCGGGTCATAATAGCGCGCCCCGTAGTAGTCCAACCCCGTCAGCCCATCATTGTACTGCCCGGTAAAGCCTTTGGCGGTGTTGAACGTGCCAGCATTGTAGCGCGCGTTCCCATACGGCCCAAAGACCTGATCAGCTTTGACCGAGGCCCCGCCAGCCGCGTTGGTGAAGCTACTCAGCACACTGCCCAGTTCGTCCGTCAGGTAGAAGATGGTTCCATTACTATCCAGAGCCCCAATTAAGCGGCCCGCCAGTGTGTAATAGTAGGTATTGGCCTGGTTGGTGCCCGAGCCGCTGTACTGGTGATCCTCCAGGCCGAAGGCGTAGACCGTTATGGTGGTGCCGGTGCCAGTGGTGGACCGGCGCAACACCCGTTCACCCGAGGCGTCATAGAGGTACTGTTCCTGGTTGGTGGCGCTCACGTACCACTGCGTCAGGTGGTCGAACAGGTCGTAGGACGGGGTGGCGGTGGTGTTGCTATACGTGCGACTGGTCACATTGCCCCAGTTGTCATATCCGGTTGTGTAGACCGCGCCGTTCTTGGAAGAGCAGGTACTCCCTGCCGCATAGACGCCACTCAGTTGATGCGGCTGCGTGTTGCAGTAGAGGTACTGGTAACTTGTGCTGCCACCGTTGAGCGGTCCCTGCCAGAGCTGGCCCAGGTGCGTGTAGACGTAGCTGTTGTTGTAAGCAGCTCCATTGAGACTATTGGAGAGTGTACCACTGCCACAGGTGCCATTCCCTGCTGACGGTTGGGTGCCGGAGTTGCCCGCCCACACCAGCCGGTTCTGTTCGTCGTAGCAGAAGTTTTGCGTCTCGCTGCCGCCCGTGCTGCTCTGCCCGGTCACAGCCGCTTCAGTCGTGGTCAGGCTGGTCACGTTCCCTGCCGGGTCATAGCTACGGGATTGAGCAAACAGTGTTCCGCTGTTGCCGCTGCCACTGAGCCATGCTCCATTGGTGCCAGTGGGCCGCAGGTTGGCATCGTAGGAGAACTGCTCGGAGGCCAGCGCCCCGCCACTTGAGGTCTGGAAGTTGATCGTATCCAGTTGGGCGCGCGAGTTGTAGACCAGGGTGGCCAGGGTGGCGCTGCCGTTGCTCAATCCGGTGAGCGCTCCCATCGTGCTGTCATACAGGTGTGTGGCCGTGTAGCCCTGCCCTGCTGGGTTCGTACTGGTGGTCGTGGTGGTGGGTTGATCCGCGTCGTTGTAACTCTGCGCTACCTGGTAGGTGGGCAGCGTCGTCGTCACATTCCACCCGCTCGGCAAGCCCAGTTGCAGTTGTTCCGTCACCAGACGCCCACGCTGGTCGTGCTGGTAGAGGTTGGTGACGGTGCCCGAGGAGCCATCGGGGAAGTAGGTCGTCGCCACGCTCTTCGTGAGCCGCCCGACCGGAAAGTCGGTGCTGCCCTGGGTGCCCAGTTGCGAACTGTCGTAGGTGTTCTGGATGTAGGGATGCGCGCCGCTGGTACACGCACCCGTTGGGCTGTAGGAGGGATAAGCGTCCTCTACGCAGCCCACACGCCCTAACAGGTCATAGACGTAGCCGATGGTGCGCGAACCCGACACGTCCTCGATCAGTTGCCCGTTCTGGTCGTAGGTGTAGCTGTGCGAGCCGCGATCGGGGTCGGAGAGCGAGGAGAGCCAGCCCAGATCGTTATAGCTGGCGCTGGTGGTGATACTGGTCACGCTCTGCCCACTTTGCGGGGCCAGATCATGGACGACCACCGAAGTCGCCTCGTTCAGCGGATTGTACTGAAGGTCTTTTTTCTCGTTGGTGGTCAGCGTCCCGCCATAGCGACCACTTTGATAGCGCACATAGACGGTACGGCCCAGCGCGTCGGCGTAGGAAATCGTCACGTGCTGGTTGGGATCGACCCCCGTGATGGAGACATAGGTGTGGCTGTCGCCATTGACGGTGCCCAGACTATAGTTGGTGCAGGCGGTATAATTGCCGGAGAGCGTGGCCGAGCAAGCAATGCCATCCTGGCCCTGTCCAAACAATGGGTCCTGCACCGCGAGTACCCGGCCCAGCGCGTCGGAGAAGCTCACGGTGCCGCCGGGCGCAACCCCCTGGTAGTCTTTGGCTCCATTGGGATCAATCCAGCCCGTCCCATGCGCCACTTCGAAGGGCACGCTCTGCCAGGCGGTATGCGCCTGGTCGTTGTAGGTCGTGATGGTGACGGTATCATAGCCGGAACTGGGTCCAGGAGTGCGCGTCTCGACCAGGCGACCCTGCTGATCGTAGAACGACTCGCTCTCCACCGTGTTGTACTGGTAGGTCGAGCTATCTGCTTCATAGCAGGGCAAGGTGCTGGTGTTGGTGCAGGTCGAAGTTCGCTGCGTCTTGTCCGTATAGCTGCCACTGTGCAGGGGGAGCATCGTCTGCGTGGTGGGATTGCCCCCTGGATAGCTATAGGCGATCGAGGTGGTCTGCCCATTGGCATCCTGCACGCTGGTCGGCAGCGCCCCCTGTGTATAATCATAGCTGATGGTGCTGCTCTGCCCGAAGGCATTGGTCAGCTTCGTCGGCTGCGCCTCATAGCTATCGTAGACACGGCAGGACGTATAACGGGGAAGGCCCCAGGCGGTGGTGAAGATGGCAGGCGCGGTGGAAAGCGTACAGCCCTTGCCCGAATAGAGCGAGGAGTTCGCCGCGCCCAGGCCATCGACACTCGCCACCACATTGCCCAGATTGTCGTAACCGGTGTAGGTGGTGACTTTGGGCGAGCCACGCGGACTGGTGCAGTTGGCGCTCGTGTAGAGCTTAACGGTGGTGGGCCAGCCTGCCGCCGGAAGCGAGTTGCCGCTGTTCTCATCGTAGGTGATGTCGGTACACTGCCAGCTGTGCCCACTGGCGTCATCCAGTTCGCTGTGGGTGGGCTTGTTGACCGTGTAATACGTCCACGAGGGCGAGCCGGAGGTTGTCTGGTCGTTGGGCGTGTAGCTCCATTGCTCGGTCAGGGGATAGAGCGAGGCGGGCAGCAGGTTGGTGCCGGAAATGGTCTGCTGGGTCAGATTATGATAGACTCCTGAGCCTTTTAACCCGCCGCTCGTGGTGTAGTCGTCGTAGGTGTAACTGGTGGTCAGCGAGGGCGGACTGGAATTGTTGGTCAGTTCGTAGTCGCTGGTCTGGGTGGAGAGCAGCACCACCTCGCAAGCCGGGAAAGTGCCCGAGGTCGAGCGACAGGCATTCGAGTTATTGGCGTAGGTCTCCGTCGTGCGGGCCAGCAAATTCGCCGCGTTGTAGCTGTTGCCGCTGTACTGCTCCTGCTGGTAGAGCGTGCCGCCCTCGTAGTTCTGATAGTCCGACCAGGGGGTATACCAGCCCTCCGAGGTGTAGTAATACCCGACCGACAGATCGCCTGCCGGGCTGGTGGTCCAGACCTGGGCAAAGCCCTCGTACTCGGCATGGTAGTAATCGCGGAAATCGCCATCACCGCTCGGCAGCCAGTTATCGCCGACACAGTCCTGCTCCTGGTTGTTCTGGTCGGGATAGCAGTAGGTACTCTTGCCATTCCACTGCCCGGTCTTAGCCAGTCGGTAGTAACTGTAGGTGATGGTGGCCTGCGAGAGAGCGCTCGCGCTGCTATCGGTCCCCAGCAGCGTGATACTCGTCACCACCTGCTCGCTCCAGGCATGGTCGTCAGGATGGGCGTAGTGCCCGCTGTAGCTGCTCTGGGAGCAGTCACCGGGGTAGTTGGTGCAGTAGAGCGCATCGTAGCGATCATCGGTGACGTTGCCCTGGTTGTCCTTGCGCGTTGGGGTGCCATCCGTATTGTTGTAGGCGCGCGCCCAACTGATCTTGCCCCCACTGCCGGTTTCCAGGTCTTCGTAGAAGTTGAGGTACTGCCAGTAGTTCTGGGCGGTGAACTGCTGCGAACCGTTCTGCGTTTTTACGGTGCTATCGTAGTAGGTATTCTGCAGCGGGCTGGTATAGCCAAAGGTAACGCCCTTAAGGGTGTTGGCTGCATTGTTCTGGTAAACGGTGGGCGTCACACTCATCAGCAAGTGTTCACCCGCGCAGTATTCCTCGATGAGTGTGTACGGATCGTAACAAGACGAGAACGGGTTGTCTTTGAAGCTGTTATAGCTATAGCTGAAGCTGTAACGCTCGTCTTTGGAGCTGGAACTGGCGTCGGTGCCAAGATAGCTGACCACACTGTCCAGGGTGAGCGTACTCATGACGGTGGGCGGGTAGGCGTTGGAACCAAAGGTCACCGGGTCGTCGCAGCGCAACGTCGTCGTGGTCGGCGGCGCTTTCGCGCAGTTGTAGTTGCTGCCATAGGCCGTGACCCAGGTGTTGGTCGTAGACGAGTCGCCACTCTGGGACGAGATGGTGTTGGGGCCGTGATAGAAAAAATCGATGGTGCCATCGACGCTGCTCACGCTGGTGGTACTGCCCGTCCCGTAGATGACCTGCTTGAGGGCGGCATCGCGAATGGCGGTATGCCCGGTCGAGGGATCGGTATCGCTGTCCTGCACATACGAGATGAGCATGATGCGATAGGTGCCAGCGTTTGCACCCTCGTTGGGAGCAATGATCTTGTTGACATCCCAGCGATAGTCATGCTGGGTGCCGCTGCTATCCACCCAGTATTGTAGCGAGTCCGGGGTACACCCCAGTTCGTAATACGTCCCGGATTTGTCCCACACGTGGAAACAGGTGTTGTTCTGACCCACATTTTGTTGCTGGATGCGCAGGTAGGAAATGTGCTGGGTATCGAACAGGTTATTCGAGCCGGTGGGAATCAACCGGTCGCCGACCCCTGCCACGCCATTCAAAAAATAGTAGGTGGTGCTGGTCGGGCTGTAGTATTCCTCGGTAATTGACCCCAGCGAGAGGGTCCACCCATCGCCCTCGGCCCGGGCAGGTGTCGTCGGTTCGTGTCGCTCGTTGGGGCCCGAACTCGAATACGACAGGATGAGTTGCGGGCCAAAACCGTTGGGGCCGGGAGGCACGAGCAGGGGATAGCTGTAGGTAAATTGCCCCGAGTTGCCCTGCACGCCGGGCAGGTGTAGGGTGGGCGGACTCTGGTTCTGCGGCTCGCCACTCATGTCAAAGGGGCCAGGACCAAAGATGGAACTGGTGGTGCTGAGCGTGTGGGTGGCGGCATCGTTGTGCAGGGCCAGTTGGTAGCCCGTCGTCGGCTGGTGCGCCTGCAAAGCCTGGGCAATGAGTGTTGGCCAGGTGAGCAGCAGATGACCAGGATCCAGGTCGAGGCTATCGAGCAGGCTCTGGGTATAGTGATAGCGAATCGTGATGGTGGCTTTGAGCCGGACACCACTCACCACCTGTCCCTTGCTATCGACCAGTTGCAGGCTGTAGCTGCCCAGCACATTCATCTGGCCTACGTAGCGCCCATGAAGCTGGGTCAGTTGCAGGGTGAGGGTGCCGCTGGGAGGCCCACCACTGGCCACACACGCTTTGGAGAGGTCAAACACCCCCGCTGGCACCAGCACTTCCAGCCGTCCGTCGCTGCCAGGCAGGTCCAGGCCGGTTGCTCCCGTACCACCGCTCACAAAGGCGGTCGAGAGCGGCTGGCTGATCGGCTTCATTGTCGGCGGCTCCGCGCTGGGAGGAAGCTGGGAAAGACTGGTCGTATGGGTAGGTTGAGGTCCGTTCGGCATGTTGGCAGGAAGCACGAGCGGCCCATGATAGACATGGTCGCGCCGACCCTCTTTGAGAAACTGCTGGAAGGTCAGGTTGGAGGAGGCCGCCGGGCGCGTGCCCAACCCGGCGGCCTCAGCCAGGCGTGCCAGGAAGCTCCAATCGGCCAGAAATGCTGAGCAGAGCAGCAGGCAGAAACACAGGATCAAGAGCCGAAGCGCGAGTGGAACCCGGTGACGTCTACGCAGTGGACGAACAGGCAAGCGCTCACCCGGCGAGCGCCAGGGAGAAGGTGTCGAAAACATGGGCAGCCCCCAGATGTCAGCAAAGCAAAACGACCCACACGACAAAAGAGTAGTACATCCTGTCAATAGGTAGACAGGATCCAAAAGGTGGTAGCGTGAGGCTCATCTTGCTGAACCAGTAGATCCTGATTCAGACCTCACCATGAGCTAGACGTGACGGAATGAATCCAACAAAGAGCATGGACGCGCTACAAAGCGAGTAGAGAACGATCGAGAACAGTGGTGGCACCTCGCTGTTGCTCGTCCCCCGAAGAGCAAGCCGGCAGTATTACCTGGACCAATTGTACACAAGAAAAAAACAGTTTGTCAAGTCTTTGTAGAAAATCCGTTTCTGCGAGAGAGATAGACCTCAATGGTAAAACAGGTTGAGCAAACAATGCAGGCAAAACACTTGACAACCGGGCAGGTTGTCAGGTATGCTTGTGACAAGCCAGCTACCTCTTTCACCTGTCCCCCATGAAAAGAGGGAGTATCGCCTGAAGACTATTTTTGCGTACATCTGGGCTGCGCCCGAAAGGAGCTTGCTATGATCTGACAGGGCATCTTTATCAAAAAAACAGCCGGGAGCAGGAGTGCGGGAAAAACGATATATCTTCGTGCCGGATCATGTCAGGTATAATTCCTCGACTCACAAAAAAAGGCTTGACATGCCAATCGGCACATCAAACCTCTGGTTATTTTTCATCTATGCGCTCTGCGCTCGCAGTTCCTGCAGCGCGGCTAACCGTTCGCGGGCAATAGTCCCGCTCGGGTCGGCCTTTGCCAGGTTCTTGTAGACGCGACTGGCCTGCTCGTATTCACCGACCGATTGGTAGGTCTGGCCGAGCATGTCGTAGGCCTCGAAGTTGTTGCGGTCGATGGCAATCAACTGTTGCAGGGCCGCGACCGACTCCTTGACCTGGTGCGTCTCGAAGTAGTGGCGAGCGATGATGGTCTGGTACTGCGTTGCCTCGCGGGTGCGGCTAGTTTGCCAGCAAAAGGCGACCATCTCGCGCAGCAGATCCATGTTGTTGGGCAGCAGATCGACGGCGCGGCGCAGGTTCATGAAGGCCTCGTCGGGATTGCCCATTTCGGAGCAGACGTTGCCGATGCGCCACAGGGTCTCGCCTGCCTCCTCCATGCGGTTGCGCCGCAGGTAGATATCGGCCAGCAGGCGCAATTCAGCGATACCCTCTTCGAGATGTCCGCGAGAGATGTAGATATCGCCGAGTTCGGCGTGCGCCCTCGGGTCCTGTGGCGCGACGCGCACCATCTCTTTCAGAACGCTGAGCGCGTTGTCCGTCTGGCGCTTGCTGCGATAGAACTGCGCCAGCTCGATGTACTCTTGCAGCGCGCTATCGATATCGCCCTGGCGCGCCGAGATTTCAGCCAGCGCGGACGACACTTCATCGCGGTTGGCTGTCGATTGCTTGACCTGGCGCAGGATGGCCTGCATCTGCTCCTGCTTGCCGACGCGCCCGTAGGTCTTCGCCAGCAGCATCGATATCTCGATTTCGGGGGCCTGGTGTTCCTCGCCTTCTTCACGCGGACGCGCCGCCCACACGCTCGGCTCGACCGCGCCCTTGCCGCCGGAACGGACGATCTGTAGCGCCTGTTCAAGTTGCTGGATGGCGGCCTCTGGCTTGCCCTGGGCCAGCAGGCACTGCGCTGAACTGGTGCGGGCCAGCACTTCGAGCGAACTGTCGCGCATAGCCATCTGGTAGGCATCGATAGCATGATCGAATTGTCCAGCTTGCTGGTGTATCTGCCCCTGGGCGAAGCGCACATCGAAATTATTCGGATAGGTTTCAGCCGCCGAATTGTACTCGCGGATCACCATATCATAGTGGCGCAAGCCCTCGCCGCGTAACTGCCAGCGAATACGCGACAGGATTTCCAGAGCGGTAGCACGGCTGGTGCCCATGCCGGTAATCATTGTGATGTGCCAGCGCACCAGGGCCGTGATATTGCGCGGGTCTACCTGCAGGACGCGCTGGTACTCGGCGACCGCCTGCGAAGTGCGGCCCAACTTTTGCAAGGCCAGCGCGTAGTTCAGGCGTGTCGGCACGCTGGTCGGGCTTTCTTGCAGCGCCTGCTCCAACTCAGTCAGGGCGCGATCCATGTAGCCGAGCCGCAGGTAAGACTCAGCCGCTAACGTGCGCTCGCGCAACAGGTCTTCTTTATGACCATGCGCCGACAGCAGGTTAATCAGACGCACGCGATAGGTCAGGTTGTTGGGTTCGAGTTGCAGGATGCGGCGATAGGTGGCAATTGCGTCATCGATACGACCATTGACGACGAAGGTATCGATGAGGATGCCATACTTGGTGATGGCCTGCTCCACCTTGCCCTGGCGAATGTAAATCTCGCATAGAACCTGGTGAACATCCAGGTACTGCGGCGCGATATCGATAATGCGCAGGCACTCCTCCATCGCGGGCGTCAGCAGTCCATGATCGATGTAGCGCTGGATATCCTGCATCGATTGGATAACCTGCACGCGCACGTTTTCCGGCAGGTTGGCTGTGCTGGCAAGCACCGAATCGGCCACGTGCTGCAAGATACCTTCCTTGCTGGAAAGCCCCGCGATCTGGCTCAGCAGTTCTTCGGCGCTGCCAGTTGTCTGAGCAGGCGGCGTCTGCAAAATGGGAGCGATGGGCTGCTCTGGCACCGGAATAGTTGGCGCGGGAGCCACCGGCGGCTCGGGCGCGGGAACGGGCGGCACAACCGGAGGTGGCACAAGCGCCTCCATCGTGGAAGCCGCCGCTACCGCAGGCACTGCTGGTACAGGTGGCTGCGCAGGTTGAACTGGCTGTGGAGCGGGCGCGACAGGAGGTTGTTGAACCGCAGCAACGGGCTGTACAGGTTGCGCAGGTGATGCCTCAACAGGAACCACTGGCTGCGCAGGCGCGACTGGAACCTGTGGTTGTGCAGGAGCAAGCGGAGGCGGCGGCGCAAATGGAGTAGGCTGGGCCGCAACGGGCTGCTGCACCATCGTCGGCTGCTCTGGCGGTAGCTGGCGCGTGGTATTCGGCTGCGCGCCCTCGGTTAGCCAGGAAGACGAGGTGGGCATATTAATCACCTGCGTCTGTTCGGCGGCGGCAGGCTGCATATTCACCGACGGCTGCGCGGGAACTTGTGGTGGTACCGGAGCAGGCGGGGCGGGCGGCTTATTGGCAAGCTGCGTCTTATCCGCGTCGTTCAGAATGCCGGTCAGCCAGTCGGGTAATTCGCCCAGCCCACTGGTAGAGACGGGAGCCGAAGGAACGACCGGGTTTACCGGAGGCGGCGCGGGCTGTGGCGCAACGGGCTGCACTGGCGGCGCGGTAAAGGCCATCGTCGCGGCATCCGCCACCTGCGGCTGCATCATCGTCGGCTGGTCGGTATTGAAAACGCGCGTTGCATCCTGCGCGCCGGGCGGTGGGGTCAATGGGCGCTGCGGAACAGGCGTGTTCTGAAGTTGCTTGAGCATGAACTCCACCTGGGCCACCTTGTCGTTCCAGCCACGACTGCGCAGGAAACCAAGCAGCGCGTTGTAAACGGTCAGCGCCTGCTCCTGCTCGCCAAGCTGGCGATGCGCCTCAGCCGCCTCCTGGCAAAGCTGCACCAGTTGATCCGACTCCTCGACGGTCAGCGCGTCCAGGTTCACGCGATCAACGGCTTCGTCAAAATGCATGGTCGCGGTGCGCAAATCGCCTTTGGCCCGGTAGCATTGACCAAGCGCGTAGTAGCACGACAGCGCGTAATCAGGATCGTTCAACAAGGTCTGGAACTGGCGAATGGCGTCATCCCATCGCTGCTGCTCTTGATAGAGCCAGCCTAAAAAGTAGCGGGCATCAGGTCGATCAAAGCCACTCTCGATGATCTGTTCACAGAGGTCAATAGCATCGGTGAAACGCCCCTGGGCTTGAAAGGTTTGTGCTTGCCGCAGGACACCCGTGACCTGGCTAGCTGTAATTCGTCTATTTGAGGCTGGCTGCATTCCCCCGGCTGCTACCGCCGGATTGCCCCCGCCATAATTACCCGCGCTACCCATATTACCCATGATGCTCGTATTACCTCCGCTTATATTCGAAACCATATCAGATGTATTTGTCCCCATTGCAGCGAGCGGGCCTGAAGTTGTGCCTGCTCCCTGTGAAAGCCCCCCTGAAGGCTGCTGCCCCCGCAGTTGTATCAAAAATTGCTGCGCCTGCGTATTGTTGGCATCGATGCGCAGGACTTGTTCGCACTGCGCCCGCGCCGACGCCAGTTCATTGCGCAGGAGATAGCCCTGAGCGGCAGATAAGCGCTCCTGGACCATCATCGCAATATCTTTTTTTCCAAAGTAATAGGCCGCGAGCCGCTCATGTGGCTCAGGACTGGCCGGAGAAAGCTGCACCGCTTTCTGCCATGCCGCCTCGGCCCGCGCCCCCTGTCCTGCCTGCGAATAGAGTTCAGCCAGGTGCAAATAGGCTTTATAGGCCTCGTCTCGCCGGTTTAGAATTACGTATAACTCGGCTGTCTTACTTAAGGCAATGACATTGCTATGATCTTGTGAGAGTATATGTTCATACTCATCCAGCGCCTTTTGCCACTGCTTCGTCTGCATGTAGCAAAACCCTAGACCGCCGCGCGCCGCCGCATCATCTGGGAACTCAGCCAGCGCCCGTTGATACTCCCTCGCCGCCTCTTCCCACTGACTGTCCCAGCGAAGTCGATCAGCAGCATTCATTGCTGTGCTGAAAACTTGTCTGTTCCCAGGCATGAAAGGTTCTCTTCCTCGTCCTACTACCGTGAAACCATTACGTTCAAGACCGTTTAGCATGCAGTCTAGTTACATGTAGCGTACTACAAAATTGCGCTAGTTGAGCTACCAGACTTCTCTTTTGGTACTAAAGTACCTTGCAGCAAGGTTGCTTGCTAGCCGCGATAATTGATGAACTGCAACGCGACCGGATAATCCTTCTGCTTCAGGAAGGCAATCACCGCTTGCAGTTCGTCGCGGCTTTTGGCAGTGACACGAATCATATCTCCCTGAATCTGCGGGCGTACCTTCGGGAAGGCATCGCGAATATGCTTGCTGATCTCCTTCGCCTGGTCCTGCGTCAGGCCCTGCTGCAACTCGATCACCTGCCGCACGCGCCCGCTCGCCGCGTTTTCCTCTTTCCCCGGCTTGAAAATCTTGAGGGAGAGGCCACGCCGCACCGCTTTGGTCTCGAGAATATCGCGCACGCTCTTGAGCGTAAATTCGCTATCCGTGACAATCGTGATGTTGTCTTTATTCTGTACAATGTCGGTTTTTGTATTTTTCAGATCATAGCGGGTGGCCACCTCACGCCGCGTCTGATCGAGCGCATTGACAAGTTCCTGCTCGTCAAATTGCGATACTACATCAAAAGAACTGTCGCCAGCCATGCTTTTCCTCTTTTTTGTGCTTGCAATGGTACCGAAGGGCTATGCTCTGCAACATGCATCCAGACGTGCCATTGAATATCATTCTGTCATTTCGCTTGAGGCATTTTAACGTATTTTTTATTTCTTTGCTACTTTTATCCCCCAAACAGGGCATGCCATGAAAATCCCCTCTCCCATGTCAGGAAAACCCCTCTCGCTCATGTCATCCTGAGCGCAGCTTTGTCATGGCATTGTGATAGAATGAAACTGACCATTTTTCGATGGAGAGAACACACTTGCATGTCCGCCATTATTTACGATAGCAAGCCATTGGCCCAACGCATGATCGAGGAACTACGCAGCGAGGCGGCGTTATTTCGCAAGCAGCGCCATCGCTCGGCGCGCCTTGCTCAGATTATCGTTGGTCATGATGGAGCCGCCGAAGTATACAGCCGCCAGTTGGCCCGTTCCTGCCGCAACATCGGCCTGGGCTGCGTCACGCTGGCCTATCCTTTCGAGATGCAGGAAGAGGAACTGCGCGCCGAAGTCGCCCGCCTGAGCGAAGATGCGGCGACGGATGGCGTGGTGCTGCTCCTGCCGCTTCCCTCGCATATTCGCCAGCAGGTTGTGACCGAAGTACTACGCCCCGAAAAGGATGTCGATGGCCTCGGCCCGCGCAACGCCGGAAATCTCCTGCTCGGCTTCCCCAGCTTCATTCCCTCGACCGCCGACGTCATTCTGACCGTTCTACATGACGCCAATATTCCTATCGCCGGGCGCAATGCCGTTGTCGTCGGACGCAGCAACATCGGCGGCAAGCCAACCGCCCTGGTGCTGATCCGCGAGGATGCCACCGTCACCATCTGCCATACCCATACTCACGATCTCGCCAGCCTCACACGAGAAGCCGATATCCTGGCCGTCAGTATTGGACGCCCGCACAGCATTACCGCCGACATGGTCAAACCGGGCGCGGTCGTATTGGACGCAGGCATCAATCCCATCGAAGGTGGCGTGGTCGGAGACATTGATTTCGAGCGCGTCAAAGAGGTTGCTTCGTTCCTTACGCCTGTTCCGGGCGGTCTCGGCCCTTTGACACATTTGATGCTTATTCGCCATACGCTGACCGGGCCGTTATAAAATGAATGAAATGCGCCGGAACGCGGTTGCTGGCGAGCAACCGCATGCCCTTCTCGCCCTGTCATCCTGAGCGCAGCGAAGGATCTCGGTCGCCCAGCCGATTCGTGCGCCGGGACCGGAGATCCTTCGCTGCGCTCAGGATGACATAGCATGGGGAATCTTTGGCGCCGTTGCAAAACATTAACGCTGTTTGATTGATTCTCAACCACATCCCCACCGCTTCTCCATAGCAGTTTCATGTCTGGCTGGTAGAATGCTTCTTGTCGGTTAAAGAGTAAGGATGCAAGCGCATACAGAGGCAAGGGGTGCCCGCTAGAAAATTAACGGAGAACATCATGAGTCTTAGCTCCAGCAAAGAAATCCTCGGCAAGAGTCTACATACAAAGGTGAGTTCCTCATTACAAACATTTCCTACTGATTGTACCCTGGAGACAGCTGAGCAGAAACGGCGCTTTGAATTGCTGCGGCTGGCATTTTTTGTCTTGAAGTTGCGCAAAGTCGAACAGCGTATGGAAGAGAACGGGCTGGGAGAGGAACGAAAGCAGGAGTTAGCATTTCGCAGCAATCTGCTGCGCCACGCCATTTTTCAACAGGTTTTGACGCTCATCCAGCTTGACGCCCGGGAGCAGGCCATGCAGATTATCGACGCCTGCCGAAAGTAGTGTTGTTATAGGGGCTACGAGTAATGATATCGCCCGCAACCCGCGCCACAATACCCTCTTTCTCCAGAACGCGGCGCAAATCCTGCACATTGACATCATTACTTACAGCAAATACGCATGGCCCCAGGCGGCGCAGCCCGAACGATTTCAGCTTCTCGGAGAGCACCATATCGTTTGCCATGCTCTCGCTGGGCGCTTCCACCAGGAATACCTGGGTGATATGGACTTCCTTATAATTGCGCGCCCAATCGTTGAGCGTATAGAGGACGTTTTGAGGTAGCTCTTTCTGGCTATGTTCCTCTAAGGTACGCAGAATCTGGTCGATATTTCGGCCCATCTCCAGGCCGCGCAGCAGCGAATTTTTGGTGAGCGTGAGGCGGCTCACTCTGCCGACCTGGTTCACCTGGGCGAACGGCAGGAGGCTATAGAGCGTGGGCATATCCGGCTGCAACAGCAGCAGTTCAAAGTTGGGCTGCACAATTAACGTCTTGCCGTAGGTTCGCTGCTCTGTTTCCTGCTGCCCTATCGCTCGTTTGACGTAGGATGTGACCTGCTCGCCCAACTCTGTGAGCATAAAAGCGGCGGGATTGCGTGGTTCACCCTCTTTCTTGCGCTCCTCATATCCAAGTGAGACCAGCCCCATCTCGTACAGCGAGGTCAACATGCCGGTATAGATTTCTCCGTCAACTTTATACCAGTTGGCAAGGATTGATCGTGTATTGCGCGCTCCGCTGATACCCGCGTACTCGTGCTTTGAGCGCAGGGAAAACGGCTCCTCGTAGCGCAGGGTATGCAACAGCGAGGAAAGCGAGTACCAGCGTCCAGGCATGCAGGAATTGAGGTAGTCCACCAGCGTTTTGCGGCCAGAGGCATAATTCAGGTAATAGTACATGCCACCGCTGGAATACGGATCATAATGCGCGCCCGCGATATCGGTCCATATCTTAGCATCTATCCACTGTTCGAGCAGGGTAGAGGCCATATCCGTCATGCTTTTCTGCGACCAGCTTCGCAACTCTGGCCCCTCTTCATAGCGTCTCTTTGTCGAGTCCGCCGATGAGCGCACCAGCTTGAGCAGGCCAAGATGTTCCGCGATATTGAAAAGCATATCCACGGTAAACTCATCATTCTGGTAGCCCTGGATGCGCGGCATAATCTGCACTTGCGGCGCGATCTTATTAGCGATGCGCTTAGGAATATAACCGCCCTGCGTCGGCTCAATATTCTGCTGGAAGGCCGCGCCAATGATGGTAGCCAGATCATACAACACGAATGGCTCAGCCTGCTTCATCTCGTTGGGCGGCGTGTCAATTTCAAACAGCCCGACCTCAACCGGCTCCTCGCCAACTTCCAACTGCTCGACCGCTTTCTTCAGGCTTTTATGATATTCGTGCGGAATAAACAGGCGGCGCTCGTGTTCAACAAAGGTATCAAAGGCGAGGGCATAGTCCTGTAGCTGGTGAATGCTCTTTGCCAGCGTCGGATTATCAAACCCAAGCTGCTCGCGGATGGTCGCCATGTTTGCCACGCCACCCTGCTCTATCAACCACTTGCAGAGCTTGCGCGTTGGCTGGTCAAGTTGTTCCCAGGCATAAAACGGCACATCGGGTTGCACCAGTTGGCCGCGCAGGCGCGTTCGAGGATCGCTCTGATAAAAATAATCATGCAGCATGAAGCCATAACGCTGTCCGATAGCATATACCTGCTCGATACTGAGTGAGGCGAGAATTTGATCGAGTTTGAAAGTCGAACGGTCCTGCTTCGGCGTGTGAATTTCGCGGTCAATACTCATGAGAATATCAACAATATCGCGTGGCACATACACGCGGGTAATAATTTCGGCAGGCGCTTTCTCGGCCTTTCCATTCCTGGCTGTAGCAACGGGCTTCGCGGACTTGACTTTGATCTGTTCTTCCAGCAGCAGCATACTCTGCTTGAGTTTATGAAGCGCGGGCGCAAATTCCTCTACTGAAAGGCGGGAAATCTTCTGTAGGGAATCTTCCAGAATAGCGTCTGAAATAGCCAGGGTCAGGGACGTATGTAGCAGCTTGCGCTCGACAGGTGAAAGCTGTTCCCAGACAAAACGGGCGCATACCGGGTCCTGCATACTCTGCACCAGCCTGCCTGTGTGATTCTGCCAGCCCTCGGCGGGCTTATCGGAGATTCCCCACAGGCGCACCTGTTGCTCAAGTTCCTCTTCGGTACGCAGCGCCAATACCTGGCGTAACGCTTTCATCGCCAAAAGAATACTTCCTTATCTGCTGGGTCGGGTGCCAGAGCGACCGCAAGGGTCGCCCCTACCAGCGCGAATTTCGTAGGGGCGACCCTTGCGGTCGCCCTGGTTTCTTCCTCTGCCTCTATATCTCAGGCTCAAATTGTTCAAGAAAACGAATGACCTCGCGTGTAAGCTGGCTGGGAGTGGATGCTCCGGCTGTCACAGCCACTTTCTTCTTGCCCTTCAGCACGCTCGTATCCAGTTGCGAGAGGTCTTCGATACGCACCGCCGGGACGCCTGCCAGTTCCTCGGAGACCTGTACCAGCCGGTTCGTATTGTTGCTGCGTGGATCGCCCACCACCACCGTCAGGTCTGCGCCTCTGGCTTGCGCTACTACCGCTTCCTGCCGTTTCTGCGTGGCCGGGCAGATGTCGATATGCACTTCCGCGCGCGGATATCTCTTCTTTATATATTCAATGACGCGCCTCGTATCCCATTGTGAAAGGGTAGTTTGTGTCGAGATAGCCAGCTTCGCTTCCTGCTCCGGCGTCAGTTGCAGCGCGTCCACGTCGGTTTCCGTTTCGATCAGCGTGATATGTCCCGGCACCTCGCCAAGCACGCCCTCCGGCTCGGGATGTCCCTTTTTGCCAATATAGAGGATGTAATAGCCCTTCGAGACGAGGTCGCGCACAAGATCATGCGTCACCGTCACATCAGGACAGGTCGCATCGACACAGTTCAAACCGCGCTCTTTTGCGCGCTGCTTGACCAGGGGAGAAACACCATGTGCCGTAAAAATGACCGTACCGGACTGCACCTGCTCCAGAATGGTTGCGCGGTCTGGCCCATCCAGCGTAATCACGCCGAGGGCAGTCAATTCTTCAATCGCGTGACGATTATGGACGATCTGCCCAATAATATAGATGGGTCGCGGTTGCGATGGGTCTTTGGCCACCTGGCGTACTATTTGTAATGCATCTACCACACCATAACAATAACCACGAGGTGATATCTTAATGACTTCCATGAATTCCTCAAAATGGACACGCCAACTCTCTTTATAAAACAATGACGCGCATTGACATAGTATATGGTCAAATCTCCCTTATTGTACCACGAACTCAGGCAATTTGCACTTTTGTTCGCGAGAGAATGCGCCGTAGGTCATCGGGTGTATAAAGGCAAACGGGGGGTAAAAGGCCAACCAGGTCCTCAATAGAGGATGTCTCCCCCAGGTCGAAGATCACCAGGGGAGTACGCCTTCCCGAACAGGCCTGGATTACTGTAGCGGCCTGTAGCTGCGCAGCGCGTTGAACCGGAAGCGCCGGGTCGGGGAGATTCAGCAAGAGCTGGACATGGGGCAACAGGAGTGAAAGATTCTGAAAATGCTCCTCCTCGTAGACCTGAGCCATACCTGCCTTCTGCAATTGAGCCAAATAAGGACACCTGCGTTCCTCGCTGCCAATCAACAGCGCCGAACGCCCGTATAAACCGCCCAGGCTGGCTTCCGCGATAGACACAATTTCTTTCACAAACTGCTGTATCAAGGACTCCTCTTTCTGACCTGAATTGAAGCTGTGCTATACTCCGACACATCATACTATAGCAAAAATTTCTACGGTATCATCGGGTAATTACCTTATTTCTTAGAACAATGTACCGTAGGGACAACATTCCAAATTTTTCTGTGAAATTTTCTGCCCTGGAGACGACAAGATGGTATAACTGTCAATAGACGAGGAACTATTATGGAAAAGCAGATCAACGATATCAGCGAACTATTCGTCTCGTTCGAGGAGCGGGAACGGCTGCTACGCCTCTGTACCAGCTTAAGCGGTTCCAGGGACATCGCGGAAGACCTGGTGCAGGAAACGCTGCTCGAAGCCTGGCGACACGAACAAAACCTGCGCGACCCCTCACGCCGCACCCAATGGCTCTCCGGCATCGCTCGCAATGTCTACCTGCGCTGGCTGCGCAAAACAGGCCGCGACAATTCACGTCTGCTTCTTCCGAGCGAACAAGAAACTCCGTTGCCAACTCTCGAAGAGATCGCGGCAGACGATTTCGATATCGAAGTAGAGCTTGAACGCAAAGAACTGGTCGAACTGCTTGATCGTGCGCTGGCGCAGTTGCCAGAAGAAACGCGCCTCGTGCTTATCAAACGCTACGTCGAAGAATCCCCGCTTGTTGAACTGGCCGAGCAATTGCGTACCAATATCAATACCGTTGCCATGCGCCTGCAGCGCGGTAAATTAGCCCTACGGCAAATACTGACCAGCGACATGCAGCAGGAAATCGCGCCCTATCGCATTCTCCCGCCGGAAAATGACGAATGGGAAGAAACGCCGCTCTGGTGTCACTTCTGCGGCAGGCATCGCCTGCTAGGTAAACGCAAACCAGAAGAAGGCAGGTTACTCCTTAAATGTCCTGCATGCTCTCCAGGTGAAAACGAGGTCTTGAGCTGGAATCATATCGACATACTTATCGGCGTTAAAGGCTACAAGCCACTCACAACGCGCTTGATGACATGGTGCAACAACTATTACTATTCTGGCCTGCAAAAAGGCCATGCACTCTGTAAAGGCTGCGGACGCACTACCCCGGTGAAGTTACTCCTGCCGCAAGAACTGCCAGACTGGGTACGCGAAAAAAGTGGTCTATCCTGGTTGCGCAGCGAGAGCAATCAACGCCTCATCACCATTGTCTGCGCTGCCTGTCAATCCAACTGCAATACTTCACTGGAGGGATTAACTCTCTGCTTACCAGAAGGTCGGCAGTTCTTACAGACTCACCCGCGCGCCCGCTTACTCCCCACCCAGGAGGTCGAGACCGAGGGAAGACCTGCCATTCTCACCCGCTATGAAAGCGTGACCGATAATGCAGTTCTCACCATTGTTTCTGATAAAGAAACATATCAAGTGTTGCGCGTCTATGGAGGTGAGCAATGAATGTGACGGGAAAAAGCATGGTGCCTCAACAGGAAAGCTCCCAACTCAAACGCCTACCTATCACAGCCTTCTTTGTTGGCAGCGCCATCTCCTACGTGGGTGACATTCTCACCCTGCTCGCTATTCCCTGGTTCGTCCTGCTGACAACCGGCAGCGTCACCAAAACGGGCATCACGGCTTTCTTTTCGACGATACCCTCCGTGTTCTCAGCCTTTTTCGGCAGCATCATCATTGACAGGCTCGGCTATAAACGCACCAGCGTGATTGGTGATATCGCCAGCGCCATCGCGGTCATGCTGGTTCCCCTGCTCTATCACACCGTCGGGCTGGCTTTCTGGCAGCTACTGGCGCTGGTCTTCCTGGGCGGCCTGCTTAAATCCCCAGGAGTCACAGCCCGCTCATCAATGGTGCCAGAGTTGGCAAAGATGGCGAATATGCGCCTGGAACGCGCCAACGCGCTCTCCGACGGCATCAACCGCGTCTCCCACTTCATCGGCGCGCCACTTGCAGGCGTACTAATCGCGCTCATCGGAACAAGCAATCTGCTCTGGTTCGATGGCATTTCATTCGTAATCTCCGCCCTGCTCATTGGCCTCGCTGTTCCAGCTACGCCGCCCATACTGAATAAAGAGGAAAAACGCCCGGCCCTATCCGGTGTATGGCAGGGACTCCGCTTTATCCAGCGCGATACCTTCATCCTCTCCATCGTTGTCACTGTGATGATTACCAATCTGCTGGATGCCGCCTTCTTCTCAGTAATAGAACCGGCCTACATCAAACACATTTTCAATAGCGCCGTTCCCCTCGGCCTGATTATAGCCGCGTTAGGGGGCGCATCTTTTGTTGGCACGCTCATATTTGGCGCTATTGGACATCGCCTGCCCCGCCGCTGGACCTTTAGCATTGGCTATACGATTGGCGGCGCATCGCGCTTCTGGGCCTTCTTGCTGCTACCTATCTTGCCTTTCCTCATCGTCTGGCACATTCTCGCCGGGCTATTCATCGCTCCCATCAATCCACTGCTCGAAACAGCTTTTCAGGAAAAAGTTCCAGAGGAGATGCGAGCGCGTGTATTCGGTGTGCTTGGCGCTGGTTTTCTAGCAGGCATTCCTATCGGCACTTTTTTAAGTGGCTTTTTCGTCTCCTGGGTCGGCTTGCAGGTATCCATCCTCGCAATTGGCATCATTTACTTGCTGACTACGCTATCGCTGTTTGTTAATCCTGCTATGAAAGAGATGTAAAAATAAAGTTATCCTCTCGTAACCCACCAGCGTAATAATCTTCGTGGTCTATGGAGTGCAGCTACGTCCTGGTGGTTTCGACCACGGCTGCTCTCCATCGTCCTTAGCCTTCTATCCACACAAATATTCCTGAAGCTTGCCAGGGAACAAATCTCTTGCTAAAAGCGGGCCCCTTTACAGGTATCTCTGTCAATACATGAATAAGAGGACGCGCTATGAAAGGCCAAAAACAGCTTTCTCTATTGCATCTCCTACAAGCGTCAGTACTCTTCCATGTTATAATTTGGCAACATACTGAAAACAGGAGCCTGCTGTGATTCGCGTCATCCTTTTCGATGTTGATGGTGTGCTTGCCATTGGGGAACCGTTCAGCAAGCATCTTGCTCGAACGTATGGTATCACTCCCGATTTAACTCGCTCGTTCTTTGAAGGTCGTTTTCTGAATTGTCTAACAGGAAAGGCCGATTTAAAAGAGGAGTTGGCTGATCGGTTACCTGCATGGGGTTGGTCGAGTTCAATAGAAGCTTTTCTGGATGAGTGGTTCCGCTTTGAGCATCGCATCAATGAACCCCTTATAGCATACGTACAGCAATTGAGGCAACAACATATTCGCTGCTATCTGGCGACCAATCAGGAAAAGTATCGCACAGCCTACCTGCTTGCACAAATGGGTTTTGCTGGCGCGTTTGACGGCATGTTTTCCTCTACTTATTTAGGCTATATGAAAGGCGATGAAGCTTTCTTCGCTTCTGTTTTGAGCCAGTTACCAGATGTGAAAGCAAATGAAATCCTGTTTTGGGATGATAGCCCCGCAAATGTAGAGGTAGCCAGGAAAGCAGGGCTACATGCCGAGGTGTATTCCAGTTTTTCAGATTTTGAAAAGAAGATGACCCTATATGACATAGGGAATTATGGTTAGTGTGAAGGTGAATGATAAAACTATCGGAAACGCTCGTTCTTAAACAAGAGAAATAGCTAGCTGGAGAAAGCAAAGCATGCCCATACGTCAACTCGCGCCCGATGTCGCCGCCAAGATCGCGGCAGGCGAAGTCGTCGAACGTCCCGCTTCCGTCGTCAAGGAATTGATCGAAAATAGCATCGATGCCGGAGCCACGCAGATTCGCGTTGATCTGATGGGGGGCGGCCTGCAACTGATTCGCGTCAGCGACAACGGAAGCGGCATCCCTCTCGATGAATTGCCGCTTGCCCTTTCGCGCCACGCAACCAGCAAGGTTGCCAGCATCGACGACCTGGAGCATATTCGCTCGCTCGGTTTTCGCGGCGAGGCCCTTGCCAGCATTGCCGCCGTTGCTGATGTCACCCTGCTAAGCCGCCATCGCGATGCGGAGCAGGGAGCGCAGATCAGCGCCAGCAACGGGCAGCTTTCCGAAGTCACATCCGCCGCTTCCCCGGTAGGCACAACTTTGACGGTGCGGAACCTCTTCAGCGCCGTTCCTGCCCGCTTGAAGTTTCTCAAGAGTCGTAATACAGAAGTAAGCCACTGCCATCACCTGCTTGAACAATACGCGCTGGCCTATCCCGAGATTCGCTTCAGCGTCTTCAGCGAGGGCAGGCAAATCTTCGCCACGCCAGGAGATGGACAGCTTTCGAGCGTCCTGGTAGAGATCTACGGCTTGCAGGTCGCGGAACAGATGGTGCCGATTAGCAGCCTGGATGGCAACGACGAAGACCCTTTGCGCCCGGTTGTGACGGGTTATACCAGCCTTCCCACCTGCTACAAAAGCACGCGCCAGCACATGTCCTTCTTTGTCAATCGGCGTTGGGTCATGAGCCGCATGCTCAGCTATGCCGTTGAAGAGGCCTATCACTCCCTGCTGCTGACGGGTCGCCATCCCATCGCCGTCGTCAATATCGCCATTGACCCCAGCCAGATCGACGTCAACGTTCACCCGGCCAAGACCGAGATTCGCTTCCTGCGCGAGCGCCGCGTCTACGCTGCTATCCTGCGTGCTGTGCGTCGCGCCATTTTGGAAGAAGCCACCGTCCCCCAATGGGGCCGCCCTGACGCGGCGCTTCAAGTCCCAAACACGAACACTTCTCCCACCTCAACAGATATAGAAGATTTTGACCTGCCAGACGAAGAAGAGATCGAACAAATAACGACCTCAGAAACGGATGATGCCGAAGCAGTATCTCCATCATCTTCACAGGTGGAGAGCGAAAAACGCTCTTACCCGCAGGATAATCCCTGGCTCACCGTTATCGAGGAAGAAAGCGGGACGAAACCGCCCATGCTCTCTCGCCTCTGGCAGAGCCATATTCGCAAATCCGACGCGCAGGAAGATACTTTGCCTTCGCCCACCTCACCTATCACTAATACACATGCGGAAAGCGACGACAAATCTGTTACACTCCCGGTTTCACCTTCTCTAAATCATATTGACACGCCTGTTTTTACATTGCCTGAAACACCGGCTGAACATGCTTCAACAACCCATGTGAGTCGCCTGCCGCAACTGCGCGTTATCGGCCAGCTTCTGCAAAGCTATATCGTCACCGAGGCTGCCGATGGCATGTACCTGATTGACCAGCACGCGGCCCACGAACGTATTTTGCTGGAACGTATGGTGGCTGACCTGAAGGAGCGCAAGCCGCTTTCGCAACTATTGCTGACACCTCTCACGCTGGAACTGGCTCCGGCGGAATTGGAAGCCATCGAAGAACATTGGCAGAAACTTGAGCATATCGGCTTTTCGCTGGCAACAAACGAGGATGGGACATTGGAAGTGCGAGCGGTGCCGAATGTGCTTATCAAACAAATGAATGCACGCTCGCTGCGCGAATTGCTGGCGGAACTGACCGCGCCGGAAAACCTGGGGCACAGCGAGACCTGGGAAGAACACGCCCTGGCGAATGTGGCCTGCAAAGCCGCCATCAAACAAAACTATTTTCTTACCGTCAGTGAGATGCGCGAGATGATCGAGCAGCTAGGCCGCACCAATGCCCCCTTTAGCTGCTGTCATGGCCGCCCCACGATGGTGCAATTCAGCCTGTCCGCTCTGGAACGCGAATTTGGGAGGCGCTAGTGTACGCCGGAGTACTCACCACCGCCGCCAGCTGGCATAGTGAACAACCCCTATTGACTTATATTGTGCCGCCCGAACTACAGGAGATCGCGCTTCCGGGACAGCTTGTCGCCGCTCCGTTCGGCAATCGCCTTGTAGAGGGCATCATCTGGCAACTTAGCAAAGATGCTGATATGAGCAGTTTTGATGGGGCTATGCGTCCCATTTCTACCATACTTGACCCGGAACCTGCATTATTGCCTCATCAAAGAGCATTGGCCGAATGGCTGGCCGAATATTACGTCACGCCGCTCGCCCATTGCGCCATGATTATGCTGCCGCCCGGCCTGATGCAGCGCTCCAAAGTCGTACTGCACCTCATTTCTCCAGAAAACAGCGCTCCAGCTACCGCACAGCAGGATGCAGAATTTACACGCTTACAGGCCCTGATTGGCCTGCTCCTTGCGGATGGAGAACTTGATGTAGAGCGCCTGAAAGAGATGCTGGGAGCTAAACGCGCCAAAGAGGTGGTGCAAGAGGCGCTGGCAAGCGGGATCATTGTGCGCGAGGCTATGCTGCACGAGCCGCGCACGCGCATTCGACGCAAACGCATTGTCCGTATCATCGCGCCAGATGATGTGCTTCAGCAGTGGAAGCAGCGCGCCGAGCAGATATGGCGAGAGAGCCTGCCGGAACCCGGCACTATTCCTATGGCTCCCGACAATGTGCGGCGGCGTCCTAACAAGCCTTCGCTCGATCCCTGGGCCATCCCTGCGCTCTCTAATGCCTCGGCAGCTTTAACGCTGACAAGTGAAAACAAGGAAGGATTGCTCGCGCAAAAGCAACTGCTCGCCATCGACCTGCTCGAACACGAACACGAGCATACCCACTGGACGCCTACCATGCTGTGCAAAGCGAGCGGCCTGACCCAGGGACAACTGCAAAAGCTGGTGCGCGAACAGCTCATCACCATCGAAGAGGCAGAGGTGCAGCGCGACCCGCTTGCTGAGCGATTCATTCCAGATACTCAGCCGCTTGCACTCACACCCGATCAGCAGGCGGCCATTGAGCGCATTACTGGCACCTATGACGCCCCGCCCATCTTGCTACACGGCGTCACGGGTAGCGGCAAAACTGAAATCTATCTGCAGGCGCTCGATACCATTCTTGCGCGAGGGCAGCGCGGCATCGTGCTGGTTCCCGAAATCGCGCTGACCGCACAGGCTATCTATCGCTTCGCCGGTCGCTTTCCAGGGCGCGTCGCCATCATCCATAGCGCGCTTTCCGAGGGAGAACGTTACGATGAATGGCGGCGCATTCGCTCAGGCAAGGTGGACGTGGTCATTGGTTCGCGCTCGGCCCTCTTCTCGCCTGTATCGAACCTGGGCATCATTATTCTGGACGAGGAACATGAACCGGCCTACAAGCAGGACGAACGCCGCCCCAAATATCACGCCCGCGAAACGGCTATTACGCTTGGCAAAATGCTTGGCATTCCCGTCGTACTGGGCAGCGCCACTCCATCCGTAGAAAGCTTTTATCGCGCCGAGCGTGGCGAATACCAGCTTGTGGAGCTGCGCAGCCGCGTCGGTGGCGCGCTTCCCCCCGTCGAAATCATTGATCTGCGCAGCGAACTACAGGCAGGCAACACCAGCATCATCAGCCGCCGCCTGCAAAGCGAGCTTGAGCAGGTACTGAGCAAAAAACAGCAGGCTATTCTTTATCTCAACAGGCGCGGCGCAGCAAGTTGCGTGCTGTGCCGTGAATGTGGGTACGTCGCTATGTGCGATCGCTGCGACGTACCGCTCACCTATCACTCTACCGAGCGCATCCTGCTCTGCCACTACTGCAACCGGCAAAGCAAAATCCTGCGCATCTGCCCGCAGTGCGGCAGCGAGGGCATTCGCTACTTCGGGCTTGGCACAGAAAAGGTGATGGCAACCATCGGGCAGATGTTTCCTGCGGCGCGCCTGCTGCGCTGGGACCGCGATACCGCCAAAAACCGGCTTGCGCACGAGCAATTGCTTGACCGTTTCGCCAATCGCGAGGCCGATATCCTGGTCGGCACGCAGATGATCGCAAAAGGGCTTGATCTTCCAGGCGTCACACTGGTCGGCGTTATCTCTGCCGATATTGCCCTGATGCTGCCGGATTTTTCAGCATCCGAACGCGCCTTTACACTGCTTACCCAGGTGGCGGGACGCGCCGGGCGCGGCGAAGACCCTGGACAGGTCATCATCCAGACCTTCAACCCGCAGCACTTTTGTATCGATGCCGCCTCGCGCCACGATTATCATGAATTCTACAGCGCCGAAATCGAGGCGCGCCGCCGCTATGGCTATCCGCCATTCCGTCAGTTCGTCAAATTTACGTTCAGCCACGCCAATCGCCGCCGCGCACAGAATGAAGCCCTGCTGCTGCGCGAAAAACTGGATGAGTGGATCAACCGGCTAGGCCTCACGCATACCGATATCGTAGGGCCTGCACCCGCCCTCATGGAACGCCTCAACAACCTCTATCGCTGGCAGATGATCGCCCGCGGCCCCGACCTCCATCCACTGCTGAGCGTTCTCGACACCTCCGGGTGGGAAGTCGATATTGACCCGGTGAGTACCTTGTGAGGTACTCACCGGGTCAAAGCGCTAATAGGTATTGATGCTTGTCTCGGTATAGCCAATCATAATCTCAGTACCTACAGGCAATCCAAGCGAATTGGCAGTGGTGACATGAATATCGATGCCAATCACATATTGAGCCGTACCTGTTGCACTGTTCGAGCTATCCTGCTCGTTCAAGACGACATATCCCAGTCCAGGCAAGGATATCAATGTGTTAGGGGTAGGATTCTGGCTTGTTGCCTTGCCATTAATGGTAGCTCCAATCAAGGTTGTTCCCGCCTGCTGGGAAAAGCTCCCATCCCAGAACAGCGAATTGGTAACATTCAACTTACCCACACTTAAAAGCCCTTGCAGCAGGTTCACGTTGGAAACGCTTGCAGTACTCTTTGCCTGGGAACTTGAGGACTGTATCTGTCCCGATGCAGAGACGCTCAGATTGCCGGTGCTTCCTACTGATGGCACATTCGTGCCAGTCTCATTGCTCTGGCTCGACCCGCCGCGACAATAAATGCCAGCCACCGTCAACGGACCGCTTGCCAGAGAGCCTTGCCCGGTTCCGCCTTTAGCATAAGAGCCAAAGGCGCGCGCGCCAAGTATGCTCGGAGCGAGAGTACGCACGTTATCGCTGCTGGCATGCCCAATCACCATTTGCGTTCCAACAGGAATACCCGGCGAATTTGCCACCGTCACATGCACATCGATCATATTGACGCTGAGATAGGTCGCACCAGCATTACTTGACCCATTCTGTTCGTTCAATACGACATACCCGATACCTGCAAGCTTGATTGTAGTATTGGGCTTCGGCATCGTCAGGAAAAGCGTTCCCGCGACGCGCAAGCCTGCAAACTGGCTTCCCGCGCTCGTACTGCTTGCGCCTGTAGTGGTGACAGTGCTGGATGCGACAGCGCGTATCTCGCTGGCAGTAATCAAGCCATTAAGCAGACTTGCATTCTGCACAGTAGACACAGCCTGGCTCGTACTGCTCAGAGCAGTCCGGCTGATGCTCACCTGGTCTGAAGCCGCCCCAGACTGCACATACGAAGGAAGGGATAAGCTACCAACAGAGTTGCTCGACGTACCCGGCGCTCCCTGACAACCCTCCCAACTAGGCGCAAACGGCCCACTGACACGCCCGTTTCCTGCAGGCACAACAGAACCAGCATAAGCATATCCTCCCGGAATGCTAGGAAGATAGCTACTGGCATGAGCGGTTCCACCGCATACAGCCAGCATGGCGAGCAGCGCTACAAGAACGACTACAAAACGCTTCACGATGTTCCTCCTTTACAGTTAGCAAAACTCCATCGACACCTATCGATATGCAGCCGAAAAAAAGAAGGGCATTTTAAGCCCAACCATTACTTAATCGACCGCATTTTGTCCCGTCGATAGGTATCGACAGGTGGAGAAACATCTGAAGGGGAAAAATGACCTGTTTGCTAAAACATAAAAAAGAGGACAGGAATATATAACGAAAAGAGGTTCAGCAGGGAAGGCGAGAAGCTATTTCGCCTTCCCTTGTTTCTAATTAATGAGAAGTCCCATTCCTACCTGCGCTCAGCAGCGCTTGCCTGGCCTCTTCAGTCGTCTGCGCCATGACCAGGTTCAAGTTGATCGCCGATAAAACGCTCACATCCTTGATCGTATCCGCCTGTTGCTTTGCCAGCGCCTGCAATTCGGGAAAGCGCAACTTTACAATGTTGAGCAACATCTCTGCTTGCGCCTTCAAAGCTCCTTCTTGTAAGCCCTCCTGTCGTCCAACCTCCACCATCTCCTGATAGATAGGCGATTCGCTCAGTAGATCCTGAAACACCTTAAACCTCCTTATGAAGACCTCATAATCCGGGCTTCCTTTGAAAACCATTGCCCTTAATGTCTCCATCATCGCCAACAGATCATATTCTTGTTCTGCCGCTAGTTGATCAATGGCCTGCTGGATAAGGTCGAGTCTCTTCCCGCCACGCGCGAGTACGACTAAAGGCAACAGCCCTAGCCAGCCCATTTGGAGCAGCAGCTCCGCAGGTACTTCCCAGAGCTTGATGGTACGAAAGTAAAAGTGATGAACAATCTGCTCATCAATAAATCTACGCTCTAATGGTGGTTGCGCTACTTTGCCTTTTCTACGTAAATATATAACATATGAGTACACTGGCAGTCCATACTGCCGCTCAGCAAGAACGTTATAGTACAGTAATCGAGTCGCCATGTCCATATCTTCATAGCTTTGGAACTCGATATGGATCAGGCCGCGTCTTCCCCGGCTCTTGACCTCCATCAAGGCATCGGCAATCAGGGTCTGATGTTGTAGTTCGCCGTCCAGTGCCTGGATAAAATCGGCATCTGGGGCCAGCCAGGAGACGTAATGCTGCGCATACCGTTTGACCAGCTGTTTCATGATTGTGTCCCATACGCCAGCCATACTGAAACGATGATCCCCCCTCATCTTTTTCTTATGCAAGAGTAGCATAACGGAAACGGCCTGTCGAGTGGTTTTACAGCCTTTTTACTCAGCAATTTCTGCTTGCTGGCAATCGCTTCCTGGACATGATATGCTATAGACCTGACATTCATTAGAAGAGAACCGTAACGAGCAATTCTATGCCAGATCAATCATCTTTGTTTGGATCAGACGAGACGCCACCAGCTTCAAAGCAACCTTCCCCAGCCAAACAACAGGGCGAACCATTGGCATCGCGTATGCGCCCGCGCTCGCTCGATGAAATTGTGGGACAGGAACATTTGCTTGCGCCGGGAAGAGTGCTGCGCAGGAGCATCGAAGAGGACCGCATTCCCTCGATGATTCTCTGGGGGCCGCCCGGCAGCGGCAAGACTACGCTGGCGGAAGTTATTGCGCGCCAGTCGCACGCGCGTTTCGCTCGCCTCAGCGCGGTCTCGGCAGGCGTGGCTGACCTGCGTAAAGTGGTAGAGGAAGCGCAAAAGCTGCGCCAGTTCTCCAAGCAGCGCATCATCATGTTCATCGACGAGATTCATCGCTTCAATAAGGCGCAGCAGGATGCCGTTCTTCCACACGTCGAGCGCGGCACAGTGACACTTATCGGCGCAACCACCGAAAACCCTAGCTTTGAGGTCAATAGCGCGCTTTTATCGCGCTGCCGCGTTTTCACCTTGAAAGCTCTGAGCGAGGAACAGATAATTACCATCCTACAACGGGCGCTGTATGATAAAGAACGCGGATTGGGACAGCAGGATATCACAGTAGACGAAGATGCGCTGCAACAGATGGCCGTGTATGCCAACGGAGATGCGCGCACAGCCCTCAACGTGCTTGAACTGGCGGTGCAAGGCTCTGGTCAGCCAGAAAAATCGCCTGTGCATGTGACGCTTGCAACCGCCGAGGACGTGATGCAGCACCGCGCTTTGCTCTATGACAAGGGTGGCGATCAGCACTACGACACCATCTCGGCCCTGCATAAAGCCTTACGAGGTTCAGACCCGGATGCAGGACTCTACTGGTTAGCCCGCATGCTTGAGGCAGGTGAAGATCCTCTTTATATTGTGCGCCGCCTCATTCGCTTCGCCTCTGAGGATGTGGGCATGGCAGACCCTCAAGCGCTACTAATATGTGTAGCAGCTCAACAGGCCGTTCATTTCGTAGGTCTGCCCGAAGCCAATCTTGCCCTCGCTCAGGCGGTCGTCCACCTGGCAACTGCTCCCAAGAGCAACGCCCTTTATGAAGCGTATAGTCTCGTGCAGGCGGATGTCCAGCAAACCCGCAATGATCCCGTACCGCTGCATGTTCGCAATGCTCCGACCCAGTTGATGAAGGAACTGGATTACGGCAAGGATTATAAATACGCTCACGATTACTACAAAGAGATGCAGATCGAAGACCCTGAGCGGCCTCCTGCAGTGCAGCTTCAGGAATACCTGCCCGACAGTCTTCAAGGCCGTCGCTATTATTATCCCGGCCAGCAGGGCAAAGAGGCCAGCATCAAGAAATGGCTGGAGAAGCGGAAGGGCGAGGAAGCATAGCCTTTTCTACCCATTGATCCCAAGCCGCTTATAGGTAGCCCTGGCGCTATCCACCAGTTCCTGCCCGCGCTCCATATCGCCCTCGCGATCGCGTGCAAGGAAGAAGAGGCCGTATGCCTCCTCGGTGCGAGCATACTCTACGACATCATCCAGCGCCTGCAACTCTTGTAAAGAGCGTTCAAAGCAGGGTTGGGCTTTGTCGAACTCGCCCTGGGCCTGCCATGCGCGGCCACGCAGGCGGCCAACGAGCGCGGGAAGCTGGCGATACTGCCGACTTTGCGCAAGCTCCACAGCCTGATCGAGATATGCCTGGGATGCCTCGGGCTTGCCCGCAAAGTAGTATGCTTTAGCCACTTGCAGGAGCAAATGAGGATGAACCAGAGAGGTATCACCTTCTCGCTGCGCTACTTGCAGCGCTTCAAGGGCATCTTGCAGGCTCTGCTCCCAGTCGCCCTGCCAGCCAGCGCAAGTACTCCGGCTCCACAGCACACGCGCCAGCAAATCGGCATCATGTAAGATAATGCCGATAGCATACGCCTGGTCACCCATTTCACGGGCACGTTCCCAATCCCCGGCCTGAATTGCCACGAAGGCCAGCACCAGATATGCCCAACCTTGCGCGCCTACCACACCATGCTGTATCGCTCGCTGCAATGCCTGTTGCGCCGCTTCCTCGCCCTCTTTCAGTCGTCCCAGCAGCATATAGGCCCAGGCGGCTGAATAATTCATCATCGGCTCCCACTCGGGTTTATGAGAAATCCGGCAGGCTTCAGCGCCTTGCAGCGCGTAATCGAGCATCTGCTGCGGAGACCCGGTAAGGAAGGCGCACCACGCCAGCGACCAGAGTGATACCACCGAAATAAAGGGATCGTTACCACCGATCTGCTTATGCAGCGCTTCTGCCTGGTGGAGCTTTTCCAACGCCTCTGGCGCGTTGCCAATGACGGTTGCGGCCAGCCCCCACTGGGCATATGCCTTCGCCAGCAAAGCCGTAGCATCTGATCTCTCCCCGATGCACTCCAGGGCGCTTTGTATGTACTTGAGTGAATCGGCTTCCCTGCCCTGCCAGTGGCAACAGAAGGCGACCTCCAGGTACGCCTCGGCCTGCTTCAGATTCTCTCCTAGATCGCGCCAGAGCGCAGCCGAAGCCAATCCTGCCTGAATAGCATCATTGAGCTGGCCCGTATACAGGTAAATATCGGAAAGCTGGTGGAGCAAGGCCGCCCGGCGCGCCCGCTCTCCATCGCCAATCAACAAATCGAGCGCCGTTTTGACGTAGTTCCCGGCATCCACAAAAGCATAGACGTAAAGCGCCTGCTCTGCCGCTTTTAACAGGTAATCCACAGCCTTCCCATAATCTTCTGCCATCTGGTAATGGTAAGCAAGCCGACTATAGTAAGGTTGCAGGTAAGCTGCGTAACGCGCTTCGATGGCCTGCGCAGCATGGCGATGCAGCACGCGCCGCCTCAAAGGATTGAGCCACTGGTACAGCACTTCGCGTATCTTGTCATGCGTAAAGCTAAGATCAAAGTCCTGGCGACTGGAAGCAAGTAATGCTTCGTGCTGCGCACTTGTTGCGTGTTCCTCACCTCGCGCGTCCGATACTGAACCGCGAAGTTTGCCATCACCTTCAGCATGCAGAGATGTCAAAATCTGAAGTTGAATCGCGGTATCAATGTGTTCGGCGATCACATCCTCAGAGACTGAGTGGGCTTTACACAGCAGGGAAGAACTGAACTGTCGGCCCAACACGGCGGCCAGGGTAAGCGTCACGCGGCACTCGGGCGAGAGATTGACCAGCCGTCTTTCGATCACCAGCCGCACACTGGCCGGAATCTCTAATTCCGACGTATCTACAGTGCGCTGCCAGCGCTCGCCGTTCCAGATAACTTTCCCTTCCAGGATTAAGCCGCGCACCACTTCTCCTATAAAGAAAGGATTTCCCTCGGTATGCCGGTAAATCTCGCTGCTGAACTCAGGCGTCACCGGATGTCCCGCGATATTCACCAGCAGTTGATGAACCTGTTCCTCGCTCAGACGTTGCAGGCGCAGTTCGTCCGCGATGCCGATACGCATAAGTGCGGCGATCAGGTTGCGCAATGGATGCGTTTCGTTTACCTCTCCGGTACGATACAACAGCAGGTAGAGAGGGGTTCCGCCTCCCTTTTCGCCCGCGGTCTGTGCCTCAAACGGCTTCACCGACCCACCCTGCAGGGTGAGGTAATTCAGCAGGTGCAGGGTAGCGGCATCCGCCCACTGCAAATCATCGAGGATAAGAATTAAGGGACGTCCGGCAGCGAAGCGCTGGAAGAAATGCGCCACCGCGCTGTAGAGCTTTCTGCGCTCAACTTCGGCTCCAAGCGGCTCAGGTTGTGGTAAATCGGAGAGTTTCAGGCGAATCTCGGGCGCGATTTTCGCCAGATCAACTGCGCTCTCACCGAGCAGAGCGGGCAGTTCTTCCGCAGGGCAGGCCCGCACTTGAGCAGTAATGGCATCCGCGATGGGTTGATAGGGCAGCAGGCCGCTCATTTCGTAACAATAACCCCATAACACCCGCGCCTGCTCCGTCTTCTCGGCCCACTGCGCGAAATCGCTCGCCAGCCGCGATTTGCCTATGCCCGGCTCGCCACTAATAAAGGTGACGCGCGTCTGCCCACCACGCACATATTGAAAGGCGCGCTGCAACCGGGTAATTTCCTCTTCACGCCCTACCAGTCCCGCCTTCAAGATACGCTCTGGATCAAGCTGCCGGGCCGCCATCTCCTCTTCGGTCTGCGCGCTGACGGCTTCTAATTCATCGGTTCTAATGGCAGGAAGTTCCAAATCACTCTTTGCAGGAACGCCACTCACCGCCACCGTTTCTTGTACGGGCTTCACGGCAAGCGGGCCGCTCTCAAATTTCTCGCGCAAATCTACGGCAATCTGGCCCATCTGAATACGCCGGAACAACTCATTAGTCTCAACCAAAGGCGTGGCCCGTAAATCTTCCTTCAGTGCCTTGCGCAGCGCCACGTACTGATTCACAGCTTCAGCGCGGCGGCCCATACGAGCATAGAGCAGCATCAACTGGCGGTGCGTCTGTTCATCTGACGGATTCTGCTCAAGCAATTCCAGTAAATACTCACAGGCGCGCTGACCCTTGCCAGTGGCCGTTGCCAGTTCCGCCGCGTTCTCCAATAACCAGCTATGCACGCGGCGCAGGCGATCTCTACGCCTTTGCGTCCAGTCCTCGTATATATCCTCCGGCAAGTAATCGCCTTTATACAGGGCGAGCGCCTTATCGAATTCTTCCAGCAACATTTCCTGCTGCAGGTCTGTCTCTCTCCCTGTTCGACTGCGCATCCGTGACTGCAACTGCTTTGTCAAACTCTCAAAAACGTCTGCATCAATGCGCATCCTTTCTGGCATGAGCATCAAGGTATCATGATCGAGGACAACAAAGACTGAAGAGCCACCTTTTCCGGCTGGAAGATCAGGCTCAAAAGCCCGGCGCAATAAATACAAGGTTTTACCGAATGAGTTCGCCGCCTGCTCCATATTGGAGTCCGGCCACAAGATTTCTTGCACCTGCTCGCGGTGCAAGCGGTGCTGTTCGACCGAAAGCAACAACTTAAAGAGTTCGACGACTTTACGACGACTCCAATTGCCTCCCGTCAGCAAATCCTGGTTATGGCGGATCTCAAATCGACCCAAAGTCGCTACTTCAAGCGTGGTAGTTACGTCTAACATCGCCGACTCCTCACCTGACCGGCTCTCACAGGTTCCTGACCCTTTGCCACCTGGACGAAAAACGCGCTACAGATTCTTGAGAGGAATCGAGGAAAATATCCTCTTTATGAAGCAAAATCTATTAATAAATACGATTTTTTATTCATTGATTGTATTTTCAACAGGTTCTTTTTTATTATCAACTGCCGGGATTTTTCTGTCAATAGGGAGGATTACCGACATAGTAATTTCCCGGTAATCCACAGGGAAATGAGAGGTAATGGCTGAGCAGTACACTTGCGATCAAGAGATTTGAAACAATATCAAATTGCAGGTGGAGGAACCAGCTTATGTCTACCATGTCACTCGAAGCGCTCGCGCCGTTTGACTTGCCGGTACCGGAACGTCGTCTCGACGTTTTCTCCCCCCAGGAGATCATTAAAAGTATTCGCCCGGCCAAGAAACAAAGCGCGTCTCCCGCGCTTCCAGAAGTCAGCATCAGACCGGAGGCAACCGATTCTGAGTTGATGCAGGCGATCAGTTTTGGCTCAGAGAGAGCGCTGGAAATGCTGCACGAGCGCTATCACCGGCTGGCATTTTCTCTTGCCTATCGTATTCTCCAGGATGCTGCCACTGCTGAAGACATTGTCCAGGAAGCGTTCCTTTCACTTTGGCGCAAGGCTTCGTCTTACCAATCACAGCATGGCAGCGTCTCCACCTGGCTGCAGTCGATTGTTCATCATCGCGCTATCGATCATGTACGTTCCTCCGCCTATCGCAACGAGCAATGGGCCACACTCCAAACCGAACACGAGCAGGACACTGCGAGCAGCGAACCCGATGCCTGGGAATATGCCTGGCAGAACGAGCAGCAGCGTCTTATTCGTGTCGCCCTGGCCCAAATGCCGCCCGAGCAGCGACAGGTCATTGAACTGGCCTATTTTGGCGGCTACACACATGCCGAAATCGCGGAAAAATGCCACATCCCTCTCGGCACCGTAAAAGGCCGCATGCGCCTGGGACTGCAAAAAATGAAGGTATTCTTACAAGAACGAGGCCTGGCGGAAATATAACCACACCCATTTCTTTCCGGCTCTCTCAAATGCATCGGCACCTTTCACCATCGTCCTCCCGTATTATAAACAAATACAGCGAGTAGAAAAGACATAAACGCGAGAAGCAACGGGAAGACAACGGGTCGATATCATGGCTGATATATCGCGAGCAGTTCGACACGATCCTTCATTTCGACGAGACGCGCGCCATTGAACCGCTGGATTGCACCGAAAAGTGGGAAGCAGGCGAACCACCGAAGACGTATCCCAGCAGCGTATAATCTGCTTTCACATGGCGTTTTTTATTGAAAAAACCCGTTATTGATGGTACTATAAGAATGAAATAAGGCAAATCTCCTATTACAATAGAAGAGGTAGTACTTTTAGCAGTGTGTTTGACACATGTTGACACATATAGCATAATAAATCTATATTGTTCAAAGGCGCTTTATTTGCGCCTTTTTTCAGCGTTTTCCATGAGCGCATTCAATGGAAAGTAAGTGGTAGTGACAGCACTTGAAAATGTGTAAATACGGTCTCTCTGCACAAGTGATGTGACAAGAGAAAGGGAGAACCAACGAATGCCAAACAACAGGCAGCAAAACACCGGTGAGACCAAAAGGTCTGAACTTAATCCGCTTCGCCTGGCAGGTCAAGGTCAGCGAAAATCCGCCCCCCTCACAGAAGAAGATGTTCTGGTCGAGGAAGACGATTTTGATTCGATACCCCAGCGAACTAACAGCAGCGCCATCCGCTTGAATCCACCCGTTGCGGGTCGTCGTGCATCCCGCGACGTTGGCATAGATACAACACGCCAGCAGGCCTCTATTCCCCGCAGGACCGGACAGCAGCCATATACCGGTATACCTGAAACGATGCAGCCGCGCTCTGGTCGATCCACCTACCAGGACTATGCACCACCACGAAAGCGATTTGAGGGCAAAAATGTCCACTGGTTGTTGTACGTGGGCTTAGGCATGGTGGCAGCGCTTGCCCTATGGGTTTCGCTTTCCGCCCTCCTGGCCTGGGGAACGTCCACCTATAACAACATGGTGTATGGCTATCCGCGCACCTTTCAGACCGACGCGGTGGTCGGCCACAACGATAGCAAGCTTCACCCCAGCCATTTTATCGCCATCAACCTGCATGGACAGGTGATTGTCATCGAACTGCCGGGCGGCAATCCGGCGAAATCCATCGACTATATCGGCCCCGACCTGATCGCCACTGGTGATGATCTCATTCCTATCACCCTCACCTTCAGCGATGTCAACCACAATGGGAAACTGGACATGATTATTCATATCCAGGATCGCGAGGTTATCTTCTGCAACGATGGCACAAAATTTACCGCGTGCAGCACGCAATAGCTTAAACACAAGATAGCAGGAATTACTGCCATGTCATGGGAATTCCCGTCCTGTCATGCTGAGCGCAGCGAAGCATCTGCGCCTGCGACGCGCACATCACCTCGGTACGCAGATGCTTCGCTGCGCTCAGCATGACATCTCGTATCCTCTCTTTATTAGTCAAAGTTCATATTGTGTGCTTTTCTATTTGTGCAAAAACACGGGAATGAGCAGCTGCGCCGCGTAGACCAGGTGCCAGATCGTAAGACCAAGCGTTGTCAGTGCCAGCAGCACGTGGAACCTTCTCCAATAGCGGATTACGTAGCGATAGAAATGCTCGCGCTGCATAGCCTGTTGCACTTCTTGCAGTTCAGAGATATGCTCTTGCGCGCCCGGCATCAACGCGCCTGGGCGGGCCAGTTCGCTCTTTTTATCGGGCACAAAGCGATATTGCACGCCATCGCGGCTCAACTCCTGGGGAGTGGCCTCTAATGAGATGTAAGCCAGGTCCCAGGGCGTTTGCAAAGATTGACCGGCATCGGCAAAAGGTAACGCAGCGCCACTTTTCACCGGCACCAGCGATTTATTAGATGAAGGAGTGTTGCTGGAGTCAAAACCGCGCAGTTCTGCCGTATTATGGACGACAATTGCCTGGAGCCGCTGAGAGATCGACTCGATGCGGTCATCGCCCTGCGCAGTCAGCGCCTTTGAGACCTCGCCCGCGATCAGGCGCGGCATCAAGCGGTCCAGGAAGCGCCCGATGAAGCCGCTAATGGCCAGGGCAATCATGCCGTAGAGCGCGTAGGTGCCACTGCGCGGATTGAAATTGCCGAAGGAATGCAGGCAGAGAAAGACCAGCGCCAGAACTGCCAGGCACATATGCCACTGCAATGAAGCGTTCAACTGACCAATAGCGCGCTTTTTTGTTGCGCGGCGACGCCTTCCATAGGCAATGCCTGCCATTACAGCGAACAGCGTGCCGATGACGGCATAGGCATATCCGGCAATGCTATCAGGAGATATATCGTTACTGGTACGGGAATACCAGAGAAAGACACCAATACCGAGGGCCAGCACAAAGAGGGTAAGCAGCAGACGCCCAAACCAGCCATGCCAGCCATGCATGGACAGCCATGCATAGCCTGCTTCCCCTCTGGCCGAATCCTGCCAATTGTTAGGGGCCACTTATTCCTCCATTCCAGAGCGTAACAGGCGCACCTTGAGCCACATCATCATCGCGTCGCGGTGCAATCCAACCGGGCAGGGCGCTACACAGGCCCCGCATTGAAAACACGCTCGCGCGTAACGCGCCACAGGCGCAGAAATCGGCCCGGCAAGCGTCTCCCGGTTCAATACATCTATGGTGATCGGCTCCGAAAGCGCGGGACAGGCCAGCAGGCATTCATTGCAGCCAATGCAGGCCCGTATTTCATCCGCGACCTGCGGCCCCGTTTTATGCAACAGGACAGCGTTACGTGATCCCATCTAACGCCCTTTCTTTCTGGTTACAGGCAGCTTGTCGGTATACGACCACAGGCTGCTCGTTGGATACTCGCCCGGCTGACGTTCCCGCGTGTTCTCTCTCTTTTTTGAGGCAGGGGGCGGAGCAAGGAATTGCCTTTTCGTGGTTTGGCGCAATGCAGGCGTATTCCTCGACGTTTCCTTTACTGGCGCTGTTTCTGGAGCATTGGAGCGCATCTCACCCGAGCGAATGGCTGGTAGTTTGCTGCTATAATGCCGCAGCCCTTTCTCCGACCCGCTAGTTGAACGTGAGGGAAGCGCGACCAGCGTTGATTCTACAATTACTGGTTTCCTGTTATCCTGTCCGCCTTCAGCAACATCCTGCGTTGGCTGATTATGCAGGTCAAATGGAGCAGTGACAAAGGGGTCGGCAAATAGCTGCAATTCTCCATCGGTATCGCGCTGCCGTGTTCCAGCTAGCGGCCCGGTTTGAGGCAGAGGACGCACCAGGGGGCCACTGTCCATATTGAGCGCGGTTTGCGCAATAGCTGCCGCTTCCCACCTCACCTGGGCGGGAACGGGCAACTTTCCAGATTCCACCATCAGTTGCGCGGCATAGGTGCGCTTACGTGAGAAGTAGCTGCGCGCATCGAAGGTTCCTTTGAGCAGCGCCTTCTGGATCTCGCGTATCGAAAGCCCTTCGTCGATGATGCGCTTGATCGCCAGGCTATCCGGCTGCGTCGAGCCAAGCGAGAGATAGCCGACCAGGCGATCATCCATCACGCACATCCTGCGGTAACTGCCCCTGCCGCTATCGGTCAGAGTAGTGATACCATCGTGCCAGTTCAGGACATTGCCTACCGTCAGCATCGAGAGTTCGGCCAGTTTGGTGGCGTGCCAGGGAACGCCGAAGCCTTCGTCGCATGGCGCGCCCGTCATCTTTGCCGCCGCCTTGCGCCCCTGTAAAACAGCTGCGTACCATTGAGCGCGAGGCGCGTAAATGCCGGTTTGCGGATCGCGGATCGCCGCCACATCACCGGCGGCATAGATATCACGCACGTTTGTGCGCAGGGCATCATCGACCAGGATGCCGTTTTTACAATTCATGGGCACATCGCAATGCTTTGCCAGGGCGGTGATAGGCGACGTGCCTGTGCAGACCAGCACAAGCTGGCAGGGCAGCAATTGACGATGATTGGTGACAACTCCTGCCACTACGCCCACCCGGCCTACCACACCTACAATCTCGGTTTCAGTGTAGACCTGCGCTCCGGCGCGCCGGATTGAATCCAGCACCATTTCCGACGCGGGACGGTCAAGGGTGCGCGACATAAAGGTATCGCCGCGAATAAGCCAGTGGACTCGAATACCCCAATACAACAGCCCCATGACCGTCTCGATGGCATGCGCGCCGCCACCGATAACCGCTGCCTCCTGTACTTCAGGCAGGCGGCGACGTAAATCAAGATAGTCGTTCAGGCGGTGAAGCGTCAGGACACCATCAAAATCGCGGCCCGGCATATTCGCGGGCAGACCGCTCGGGCCGCTTCCGGTAGCAATCAGCAGCGAACCATACCCAAATCCTCTTCCGCCACTTAAGGCGACATACTTCTCCTGCGCGTGTATTTCCTCTACACGCGCATTGACCACGTGTATGAACTGCGCCCGCTCGGTTCCCGGCGGATACGCCAGCAATTGCTCGCGGTCCAGTTTGCCAATGGCGAATTGTTTCAGCGCAGGCGTATTGATGGTCGGGTGGCTTTGATCCGTAACGATTACCACCTGCTTATCCGGCGCTAATCGCCGGGACTCAACTGCAGCCGTTAATCCGGCAATGCCATTGCCCACGATTACAATGTCAGCACGCTCTATATTGTTCGCTTTCTCAAGCTTCATCATGTATACAATCCGCTCGTAGGGACAAAATTTATCAGTCTACGTCTATAGCCATTAAGACCTTATCCGGCCCTATCATGTAATACACATCCGTGAGGGCATGTTCGGCCTTATGACGCTGCATATGTCCAGGCGAGGCGCGGCACTGACTGGCACAGACAAAGGACAATTTCTGACCGGATGAAGTCTGTAAGATAAAATTTCGCCCCGGGCCGATCTGCGTAATCTTCCCGGCCACGTGATCCACATTGGTTCCATGCGCCATCGCCGGACCGAGTACGGATACAGCGCCTACGCATATCAGGGCCAGGCTTCCAATCAGCACCAGCACAAACAAAGCGGCTGTGACGCGAGTACGCAGGGAAGGCCACAGCCCATTTCCACTGTCCTCCAAAGCTACCCCCTTCTTCTATTGGCATATACAGATACATCTTGACAACAGTCATTGTATATCTGTAGGAAGCGCTTTTCGCTCAGAACAGCAGAAATTAGCCCGAAAATCCCACGCAGAGGTAAAGAAAATACCGAGTCATTCTCGCCCATGTCATGCTGAGCGCAGCGAAGGATCTCCGGTGTTGGCATGCGAATCGTGCGCTACGCCTGGAGATCCTTCGCTGCGCTCAGCATGACAGGCCTGAAAAATTCTTCAATGCAGGGTAATCAGCCCGCGTTGCGCGGCAAGCGAGACGGCTTCAGTGCGGTTGGTGGCTCCCAGCTTCCCCATAATCGAACTGACATGAAACTTGGCTGTGCGCTCGCTAATCATCAAATGCATGGCGATCTCTTTATTGGGCATACCCTGCGCCAACAGCCCAAGCACCTCTAACTCGCGTTCTGTGAGCGGCTCATACATATCCTGCATTTCGTGGCCCGAGCGCGGCACGCCATGCCTGCCCATATGCTGAAGCAGTTTAGAGGCAACGACAGGCTGCAACAACGAACCGCCCTGCATGGTGACGCGAATGGCGTTGAAGATCTCCTCACGCGGCGCGCCCTTGAGCAGGTAGCCGTTCGCGCCCGCCTCCAACGCGGCAATGATACGCTCATCGTTATCGAAAGCTGTAAAAACGATGATGCGCGGGCAGGGCAGGTTGCGCTGGCGGGCGTGCATGCGCAGGCGGCGAATGGTCTCCACACCGTCCATTACCGGCATCTCAAGATCAAGCAGGAGAATATCCGGCGCTAACTCGAGCACCAGCCGCACAGCCTCCTCCCCATTACTGGCCTGCGAAGCCGTACCCACAACTTCAAAATCCGGCTGCGTCTCCAGCACGGCGCGCAGACCCTCGCGCACAATTGGATGATCGTCGGCTAACAGGATGCGTATCATGAATACATTTAACCTTCTTCCAGCGGTACGCACGCGGTGATGCACGTACCCTTCCCCGGCTCGCTCGAAATACACAGCACGCCTCCCAGCAGCCTGACACGCTCATTCATGCCCGTCAGCCCAAAATGGCCTCCCTGCGAGCCAGGAGCATGCTGCGCCTGCGTCACTTCGTCGGGATTGAATCCTTGGCCATCATCCTGCACTACGAGGCAAATATCGCCATCATCCGCCTCAAGCGTCAGCGCGATGGAATGGGCCTGCGCGTGGCGAAGCGCGTTGGATAGAGCCTCCTGCGCAATACGATAGAGCGAGGTTTCGATACGAGGGGGCAAAATAGGAAAATTTCCCTCGGGTTCGCACGAATAGACGATCTCCACCCCGTCGGCCTTCGTCTCGCTTGCCAGGGCGGCCAGCGCCTCCGGCAGCGTGCGATTTTGCAGGGAAGCAGCGCGCAGGTCGATCATCGAGCGGCGCGTCTCTTCCAGGTTCTGACGAGCAAGCACCATCGCCCGGCGAATAGCCTCCTGCGCCCGCTCCGGTCGTGTCGTAGCGAGAGCATCAGCGATTTCCAGTTGCAAAGATATAGCAGCGAGTCCCTGTGCCACCGTATCGTGTATCTCACGCGCCAGCCGGTTGCGCTCCTCGATGGTCGCCAGCCGTTGCGCTGCCCGTGTATGCTGAGCAGACAGACGCGCCCGCTGAATTGCCAGCCCGATCTGGTCGCCTATGATATGCAAGAGTTGCAGCTTTTCCTCTTCCAGTTCGCGCCAGTCCTCGCTGGCAACGTTCAATACCCCTATCGGCGTCTCCCCGGCATGAATGGGCACGCTGGCATGAAAGCGCAAACCGAGCGAGGTCGGGTCTTTATCGCGCTCGGCGTTCTTCAAACGGCTGCAGCGCAGCACATTGATATTGGCCGCGCCCTCCATTCCGCCCGCGCAAAAGGTATCCAGGCAGAGACACGATCCGGTCATGCGCTCAGGGTGGTCGGCCAGATAGGGTGGCAGGGATTGTGCCGCCGCCAGATACGATTTCCCGCGCTCATCCAGCAGCCAGACCCAACCGGTCTGCAAGCCAAGCAGCTTCGTCACCTGAGCCAGCACCTCCTGTAAGGCCTCGTGTACATCCACCTTTCGATTGAGCTGTCCGGCGATGGCATACAGGATCGCCAGGTCTCTATTTCCGCGCAGCAGCGAGGTCATCTCTTGCGCTTCAGTGGAGACCTCTGCGGTTGTCTTCTCGTTTGTTATCTTCTCAGGTGAAGTGGTCATGTTCCTATTGTATATCAAGGATGGGCTGTTTTCTATGTCCTTTTGGACAAGTGATACGCGGCACATGTCTAGAAACGCGTGCCTGGAAATAAAAGACCGGAAGCCAGGGGCTTCCGGCCTTTCCTCGCGATCAAGGGGCTTCCGTTACCTATTGTCCCCCAACAGCCAGCAGGCTTTCCGACTCTACCTCTTCATCCTCCGTCAGGTGGCTGCATGCTCGCACGAAGGCACGCAGGAGACGGGCGCTGGTCGCCTCCTTTTTGTAAATCTCCTCGGGATGATATTGCACAGCCAGGGCAAAGCGCAGGTCAGGAACTTCAAGCACCTCGGCCACGCCATCCTCGGCGCGCCCACTGATTACCACGCCTTTCCCCGGCGTCTTTACAGCCTGATGATGCAGGCTGTTTGCCAGGTATTTGCGCGTTCCCAGAGCCTTCTCAGCCAGGCTTCCCCCGCTGATATAGATGGGATGCGCCAGGAAATCACGCGGCATATCGCGGCGGCAATGGGTCATGCTACCTGGATGGTCTTCCTGGATGTCTTGATACAGCGTTCCACCGAGCGCCACGTTCATCATCTGCATGCCCCGGCAGATGCCCAGCACAGGCATGTCCTCTTGCAACGCCCAGTTCGCCAGCATCATTTCCAGTTCGTCCAGCCGCTCATCGGGCACATCAACCTTTGTGCGCGGCGTTTCTCCATAGAGCCGTGTTTGAATATCGACGCCGCCAGTCAGTAATAAGCCATCAAGACGCGCTAATAGAGAATCGAGCAGATGAATATCATTGAGCATAGGGATAAGGACAGGAACACCGCCAGCATCTTCGATAGCATGAATATAAGACCGATTGTTACAATAGACAGGGCGTCTCGTTCCATCACGATAATCCGCCTGTGTAGGTATACCTATGAGTGGACGCATTACGATAACTCCTTTATCCAGATTAGGGTTCTCTGTTCCTATCACGCACTTATAACACATGACGCGGACAGAGCAATTCATAATAAAAAAAGTGGAACGCTGTTGATGCGTTCCACTGAATAAACGAAAATGGCTAATTCTCGAAACGCACCACCCTGCGATAAAACCCGGTAAGCTCCAGCCAGAACTGGAGCTGCATAATCACGAGTATAGGCATGACAGGGACGACGCGCATGTTTTTTTCCTTTTTATTTCTTGTATATCGGGAAGTGAGGTCTGTAGCCGTATCACAAACACATCACACTTTTATAATACGCCCGAGTGTCAAGAGATTCGGCTATGAATTTCCAAAAAAGATGTTCCACCATTCCTGCCAGAAATTATCTGGTTGTGCAGTTTTGGCGCTGGAGCCGCTTTTCTGCTGGCTAGAGTCATTCGCGCCCACAATAATTACCAGATGCTCGCCTCGACGGACATAGCCCATCTGGCGCGCTTCACGCTCAATCACCGCCGGGTCCTGGTAATACTTCGCTTGCTGCGCCAGCCGGTCGTGCTGCGCCTGCAATTGCTGTGTCTGTTGTTGCGTGACCGCCAGCCTCTGCATCAACTGACTATTCGACCACGCCTGCACCAGCGAACCAAGCAGAAAGGCCAGGCAGATCATGCCCGTTACCCACACAACTGTGCGCATAAACAGCGAACTTTTGCGGGCGCGCAAACGCCCCTCTGTCTCCTCTAATCCAATCGCCGATGTGACATATGGGCTACTCCCCTCCGGTCGCGAGGGAAAAACTGGCCTTGAAGGTCTTGATCGCGGTTCATCCATCCGCTTACGCTCCTCTTTGTGCCTGCCTTTTTTCTCTCCAAATACTCCGTGTACCTACAGTACCTTAGAGTTAGGACATTCGTCAAGAGCTATTTCCTAACCCTCTCACCCCTGGTCTACTCACGTTGCGTCTGTTCCGCGACAAGAAAGATATTTTCGTGATAAAAGAGGGCATGCCATCTCCCACAAAGAGAACGGATACAAATATCATCACTTCCAGGATAACAGAAATCATCCCAATAGCGACAGAACAAGTCCCAGGAAACCGCTGCCGCTACCGTTTCTTCCTATACTGACCCCGTATAATAAGACACAAAAAGAGGAGGTTTGAAGGTGGAAGGAGAAGAGATGCCACAGATCAGAAAAACCTATACCACCGAGTTCAAAGTCAAAGTGGTGAGGGAGATCCTGCGCGAGGAGAAATCGCTG
>DASRDB010000017.1:0-164850 GCA_035652815.1 Ktedonobacteraceae bacterium | reverse complement strand
GGTACTGGTCGAGCAGATTCTCCAGCAGCGTTGGCAGCCGGGCGCGCGCGAAGCCCTGCTCGCCACAAGCGAGGCAGCTTTCGGCGAGGGCAGGCAGCAGAACGATTTTAGAGAAATGCTGGCAGGCTGGACAAAGCCGCTTCTGATTCTCTGGGGAGATGTCGATGCTGTCATCCCCGTTGCCCATGCCAGAGCAGCCGGTCAGGGCCGCGTCGAGGTTTTCGCAGGCTGCGGCCACTGCCCGCATATTGAACGCGCCGAAGCGTTTAACCAGACTTTGCTGTCGTTTCTGAGCGAAGGGGTACCTTCACGGTAACTACTCCCCTCGGCTTATGAATTTTTACAACATATGGGGAGATACTCACCCCCTGTCATCCTGAGCGCCGCGAAGAATCTCTTGGTCTGGCACGCGCATCACTCGGTACGCAGATTCTTCGCGGCGCTCAGGATGACAAATTGAATAGACCCTCTTATCAGGTACATTACCCTCTCTCCACGATTGCTGATGCAAGAAACGCGGCATCTTCTCCCACGCCGTATAACAGTGACGACTTCCTCTTGGAGAGCCAGGGCAAACCCAGGAAATATAGCCCGGGAAATGCACTGATGCCGCGCTGGTGAACAGGATAGCCCAGCGTATCAAAAACCGGTAGCTGCACCCAGTCGAAGTCAAGCTGGTAGCCACTTGCCCAGATAATCGTGCTGATGCCAGCCGCTTGCAGATCCAGTGTCAGAAGAGGTTTCGTAGACTGTGCAGCATTGGATGGAGCTTCTTCGCCTGGACTATTTGCTTCTGCCTCCATGCCGGTCTGCTTGATGTACTCGTCAATCCTCTGTGTGATTTGCCTCCCGAACGCATCTGCCCTGGCGAGGTTTTCCTCCAGGTCCGGGGCCAGAATGATCTGTTTGCCCTGGGCCACCTGCACTCGTCCAAGCAGGATCATCCCTTGACTGGCAAAGATGCGCAGGTTGATGGAATCCCCGTGATTGCCAGACATGTACGGATTACACGCGAATTGAGCTGCGCGTGAGGGAAGCTTATCAGGCGTTTGATCGAAAAAACCCATCCCGCTGAGCCAGCGGGTGATGTCCTTGCCGCGATAGCGTCGTGGCACTCTCCCACAACTGGACGTGGAAAGATAGACCTGCCGCCCGCTCTCGTGCAAATCCTCGGCAATCTGACAGCCGGACTGGCCTGTGCCTACCACCAGGACAGCGCCAGAAGGAAGCTGCTGTGGATTGCGGTATGCACTTGTGTGTATCTGGCATATGTCTCCACAGAGAGCGGCACTGGCTATTGGGAGCTTCGGCTTTGGATAAGCTCCTGTTGCAAGCACCACATTGCGAGCTTTGATCGTTCTTTCCTCCATCTCCACCAGGTAGCCATCACCTGCTGGTTGTTGCCGGACAGCAGTGACTCGGACACCGCATTGCAGCGGGGCATGAAAGGAGGAGGCGTATTGTTCCAGACACGCCACAACGTCTGCTCGTGTAAGAAAGCCATCTGGATCGTCGCCCTGGTACGGAAAGCCGGGAAGTTGTATCATCCAATTTGGCGTGTTGAGGGTGAACGAATCCCAGCGCCCGCTCCGCCATGTCTCAGCTGCCCGCCCCTGTTCGAGGATCAGATGCGTCCGGCCCTGCTGTGTTAAGTAGTAGCTGAGGGCAAGCCCTGCCTGCCCACCCCCGATGATTACAGTTTCAATGTACTCGGTCATCTATCGCTCCTTGTTCTCTTGTGTTGCTATAGAAACAGCCTCTTCTTCAGGTTCATGGTCATCTTCCCGCCAATTGAGCGATGACTGGAGCAAAGTGTTCCATTTGCGCACCGCCATACACCGGAATGTAGGAGAAGCCGTAGCGCTCGCGCTGCTCAAGCAGATGCTCCACTGCCTGCCCGGCACTCATCGCGATGCGTGGAATGAGGGGACCCTCGTCCTCGAAGTGACTCATTGCTTGACCATCTTCAATAGCGAGAACATAGGCCATCTGGCTGAGTTCAAGAGACGCGAACCGCCCGCCAGCAGCTTCTCGCACCCACGTGAGCTGCTGGTTCAGAGCCTCGTTCGGGGCACTAATGCCTTGAGCAGGGAGCCTGTACATAATGGAGATACTATCGGCCTCTCTCGCTGCGAACGACAACATCCTTTTGCCCGAAGCACCGATGAGGATGGGTGGATGCGGCTTCTGGAGAGGGCTGGGCGCTCCTCTTATGTCAGTGATTGTATAGTGCTTCCCTGCAAAATTCATGCGTTCCTCGATAAAAAAGCGTTTGATAACGGAAAGAGCCTCTTCCAGGCGGCCAACTCGCGTACTGGCCTCATCGAATCTCAGGCCCAGTTGCTGGTAATCGAACGGACCAACACCTGCTCCCAGCCCCAATTCAAAGCGTCCACCGGACAGGAAATCCAGCGTTGCTGCATCTCTGGCAAGCAGCGCGGGATGGCGGAAATCATTACAAAAGACATAACTGCCCACGCGGAGCGAGGTGGTGGCCTGCGCTGCTACGGCCAGGGCCGGAAGAACGGCCAGATCGGTACTCGTGCGGTCCGGCACGAGCAGGGTGGAATAACCAAGTTCCTCGGCTCTTCGTGCCAGGGTAATGAATGCAGTCCGCGACGCGGCTGCGGCGATGACGACACTAAAACGAAATGGTCGAGGCATACACATACTCTCCTTTGACTTTCTATAGCGAGTGTACTTGTTGATCGCTGCCTTCAACAGGAAAAAGACCCACATCTGCCCTACATCTTTCATGCCGGACAAGATGTGCTATACTGTGTGGGAAATGTCGTTCCCCTCATGTGTATGAAGGACTTGAAGAGTTGTGAGCGACCAGCAGACCTCATTTGGGACATTACTGAAGCGGTACCGGATGGCGGCAGGACTGACTCAGGAAGCGCTTGCTGCCAGCGCAAATCTCAGCGCTCGTACCATTGCTGATCTTGAGCGAGGCATCAATCGTCTCCCGCGCCACGATACCCTCGAATTGCTCATGGCCGCTCTGAACGTCACGTCGCAGCAGCGTTCTCTACTCCTCGCCATCGCACGACCCGAGATGACAGCCGCCGCTCGAACTGCTTCTCTCTTGCGTCTTCCGCTTCCTCCTACCGCCTTGATCGGACGCGAACAAGAGTTGACGCAGGCTCTCACCAGACTCCGGAGCGATGGAGTACGCCTGCTTACACTTACCGGACCGGCTGGTATCGGCAAAACCCGGCTCGGATTACAAGTCGCTAGAGATCTGGAGCCACATTTTGCCCAGGGAGCCGTGTTTGTCTCGCTCGCTCCTCTTCGCGAGGCACAGTTCCTGCCGTTTGCTATCGCGCAAGCGTTCGGACTCTACATACCAGCAGAAGAAGATATTTCTGAGTATGTTAGTACATGCCTGCATGAGCAACACTGCTTGCTGGTTCTTGATAATTTCGAGCAGGTCATTGAGGCAGCTCCGCTCGTGGCGAACCTGCTCTCCATCTGTCCGCACCTCTCTGTTCTAGTGACAAGCAGGCTGCCACTTCGCCTACGGGGTGAACACATTCTCCCACTCGCTCCATTGCCTATCGAAGATGCTGTCTTGCTCTTTCAAGAGCGTGCGGCAGCCATACGACCAGGCAGAGATTATGTGTCACAAGAGGTCGCGGCCATATGTGAGCGCCTGGATTACCTTCCCCTGGCAATTGAGCTGGCCGCCATGCACGTGAAGACCTTCACGTTACCTGATTTGTACGCCCGCCTCGTTCACCGTCTGGTGCTCCTGCGTGATGGGGCCAGAGACCTGCCAGTACGCCAGCAAACGATGGAGGATGCCCTTGCCTGGAGCTACGAACTGCTCTCTGAGGCGCAACAGCGATGTTTCCGCCAGCTTGCAGTCTTTATGGGTGGCTGGACGTTGGAGGCTGCGGAGGCAGTCTTCTTTGCAGAGGAAGAGCAGGCTCATGAAGAGATAGTTCTCACGCTGGCGGCGCTCGTGGATGCCAGTCTGGTGCAGGTAGCGATTCCGGTGGAGGGCCAGGCCCGCTTCGATATGTTGGAACTGATGCGAGAGTATGGGCTAGAGCGTCTGCGCGCGGCGGGTGAGGAGGAGGAGTGTCGCCGCCGACACGCCCTCTATTATGCTCGCCTTTCAGAGACTGCTTCGTCTGAGGCACCGGGGCAGAGAGGACAGGAAGCAGCCTTGCTACAGGATGTTCAAAATATTCGGATAGCAATGCAGTGGGCAGAGGAGAGGCAAGAGACGGCGTTGGGGCTGCGCCTGGCCACCGCTTGCAAAGGGTCCTGGTTTACCCAGGGCTATATGAGCGAGGCTGAGGTGCGCTTCGAGCGCCTTTTGAGGATGAGCTGGCAAGAGGGAGCGCAAGAGGTACCACCCGGACTGCGTGCCGTCGCGCTGTATGCCTTTGGACAAATTCTGCTGGGCCGGGGGAAGACGGAACGTGCCGAGGCGGTTGCCCGAGATGGCCTGGAGCGTGGCAGGAGGAGCGAGGATCACGGTAGCATGAGTAGTGCGCTGGCTATTCTCGGTCATATCGCGCAGAGAAACAGAAAACTCGACGAAGCAACTACCTTCCTGCTGGAAAGTGACGAGCAGGCACGGCGGGCAGGCATTCCAGACCTGCGAGGCTTTACCCTGCGCAATCTCGCGGAATTGGCGCGTATGCAGGGAGACCTTGAGCGGGCCACTACACTGTACGAAGAAGCCCTGACGATCGCGCGAGCCACGGGCATGAGCTTTGGAGTTGCCTTGATTATGACCATGCTTGGCCACCTGGCCCGCCAACGGAAGGACTACTCGCTGGCAAAAGCGCGCTACCAGGAAGGGCTGAGGCTCTTGCGAGCCTTTAGCAGCCCCACCTACACCGCCTGGTGCCTGGAGGGCTTTGCTGCTGCCATCTGTGCGCAAGGAGACTACGCCCACGCTGTACGGCTGTGTGCGGCAGCGGCTGCCCTACGCGAGCAGGTACAGACGCCCTTACCACCAACCGAGCGTGAAGCATTCGAGCAGACGGTTGCAACCGCAAAAGTGCAGCTTGATGAAGCAACCTTTGTCCACGAGTGGGAGGCAGGCACTGTGCTTTCACAAGACCAGGCAATCAACGATGCACTAAATGGGTTATGACGGAAGCCGGGCCATCAACCACGAACTCAGGATGGGCACCACATGTTTTGCTTGCATGGCCTGGATATGATCGAGTCCATCGAGTACTCGCACATCCCAGCCGAGTTCAGTGAGTTGTGGCTGTTCATGCGCGATTGGGCCAGCTAAACTCACGTGCACATTATCCCAGTTTTTGTCGTACTGGATCTCATCCTTGGAACCAACAAAACAGAGACGAGGGCAGGTAATCTGCGCCTGAGCAGCCCGATCATCGAACCCCTGCAACGCCTGGTACAGAGTGACAAATTGCAAGGCCTGATCCCTTGACAGAACACCCTCAGACCATTCGGATTCCTCAGCCGATGGCATTGGCCGCGCGCCGCTTGCCATCTCGTAGGACGCATTCGTGACGCGGAGCATTTCCTTGTAAGGCCCATTCAAGGGAGGGAAGCCTCCCATAATGAGTGCCCAGAGGCGGTCGGTCCGAATGACAAGTTGAAGCCCAATCACCGCAAGCCAGGAGTAGCCATAGTAGGCGAACCGGTGCGCTCCCACAGCATCGGCTACGGAGAGAATATCACTCGCGGCGTTGGCCGGTGTCAGCGTCTCCGGTTTCGGAATACGAAGGCATTGTCCTTCATAGTCGAAAGCTACCACGCGAAAGGCATCGCTTAGCCCTTTGATCAATGACTGTCCCAGGGCCGGATCAGCACCATACTGGCGCATTTGCTCGGCCAGTGGCCCAACCACCGGCTGTGGATTGACTGGCAGCAGCAGAGTCGGGCCTGTGCCTTGAATTTCGACCTCGATAGTGCTTCCGTCATGTAATTGCGCTTCAAGCATAGGAATTCCCTCCATTATTCTCTTCACGGCTCCCTCAAATGCCGACAACAAGATGTCATCTGTCACCTCATTTGAGGCAGCTCTTAAGTAAAGTTTGCATGTCTTTTGATCCTCTCTGGCCAGGCGTTTCTCTGGATCACATCTCTACTGTACAACAATGATGTCCAAATGGAGGGTTGAGCAGCGTTTAGCAGCTGTATTTGGAAGTATCAGCCTCCTATTCAGGCTCACTATGCTGGTTCTATGGAATGGAAATAAGGGGTTCCTGGAAAGAAGTATCTAAAAGCGGCTGGGAGTTTTACATGATAGCTTGTCCCTACCTGCTTATTCATCTTGCTTCTCTCGTTTGATGAGGTTATACTCTATGTGAGCATTGCAAGTAGTGAGAGGATTGCATATGTCAAAAACATGGCTGTTAGTCAAGCTAACGTTGCTCTATTCGCTTGCAGTTGGAGTCATTGTAAGTTTGATCTGGCTTGTTCAAAGCACTCCGCAATCATCTTCGGTTGTGCTTCAAACGATTTACTTTTTTGTAACCCCGCTTCTTTTGGGCAATGTGTTGCTTTTGAGTTGGTGTCAAGTTTATAACTTCAAACATGCTCATATGATAGAACAATAATTGTGCATCGTGCTGGAAGTAAAGACGCCCGGCCACTTTATGAAGAACAATGAAGGTCGTTATCCCACTGGCAGGCGAGACAAACTTGAAGCAGGAAAGAATGCCGCAATCAACTCCGATTGCGGCATTTTTCGATCTATCTGGCGTGCTTGTTCCCAGTGAGTGATGCGGTGGCCTATTCAAATGTGATAGGTAACGACCGAATGACAAAGATGATGCCCGTATGCACCATCACAGAAACGTCCCTGACCCGTTGAATATTTTTGAGCTGCTCAAGTATCATGGGCAGGACGATCTTTGCTTCGAGGCGGGCGAGAGGCGCACCAACACAGAAATGTATACCATGTCCAAAAGCGAGATGGCGATTTGGCTCGCGTTCGATATTGAATGTGTCGGAATTCGGAAATTGGGCGGCATCGCGGTTTGCCGAAGCTGTCCAGGCCAACACCATCTGATTTGCTGGAATCGCTTGTCCCGCCAGTTCAACCTCGGTCGTGGTTTTACGGAAGAGGAACCAGACGGGCGGCAGGTAGCGTAGAACCTCTTCAATCGCTTTGGGCATGAGATCTGGCTCACGGATGAGGCGCTGCATGGTTTCGGGATGGTCGGTGAAGCAGACGAGGGCATTGGCAATCAGGTTTTTCGTCGTTTCCTGACCTGCGGCGAGCAGCAATGTACAAAAGCTCACCAGTTCATGCTCGCTCAGGCGCTCGCCATCTACCTCGGCGACACTCAATGCGCTTATTAGATCCTCTCGTGGGCTGCGGCGTCGCTCGGCCAGTAAGCGTGAGAAGTAATCCGCCATTTCAACCTGCATGGTGCGCCTTTCCTGCTGGGCTGATCGTGATGGACCATTCTCCATACGCGCCCAGCGCTGGAAGATGTTCCAATCCTCGCCGGGTACGCCGAGCATTTCCGCGATGACTTTCGCCGGGAGTGGAAAGGCAATATCTGATACGACATCCATCTCGCCTTTCTCACGTCCCGCATCCAGCAGTTCCTGGGATATCTGTGTAATGCGATCAGAAAGACGTGCTACTGCGCGTGGTGTAAAGGCTTGATTGATCAGGTTGCGTAGTTTGCGATGGTCGGGCGGATCTTTCGCAATCAGTGTATCCGCGAGGAAACCCCCGTTGAAAGCAAACGCCTGTGACGAGAAACGGTGATAATCACTGATGACCGTCAAAACATCCTCGTAGCGAAAGACCTGCCACAGAGGAAAAGGCATCTGTTCATCCTGAAATACGGGCGTATTGGCGCGTTTCTCTTCAAACCAGGCGAAGGTTTGTGGAATTTCTGAAAGCGGAAGGGTACGAAATAACCCGACAGGCCGTTGTATGCGGGAACTGGTTGGTTGTTGCAAGTTGCTTGACCTTTCTAAGCAAGGATTCTTCTTTTCTAAAATAGATACGTAGGACGCGGCTCATGGGTTAGAGAGAAGCCTGGCAGACATTTTGAGAATTTTCTTATGTTTCTTTCATATTTTTCACATAATTTGATGTTACTATAACAACAATGCAAGAGATGTGAACTTGCATCTCGAAAAGAGCGCAAAGGTAATCGCAGTCTTGGGCAGTAACATAATCAGAGAAAGTTCGTATTGTTATATATAGCTTTTGAAGGAAACAAGTGTGAAGAGACCGTCCTGGTAATGGATGAGCAATAATGAGAGACGACGAGTATAATTCACAAAATATGCGTCGATCACGCAGAGAACACGGGTGGATAGAGTTGTTTCCCCTGCTCTTTCTGCTGATCTTCGTGTTTACGCAGTCAATGGCAGGCCTGATCGCCAGTCTGGCCATTATCTTCCTGCTCGAGGTGTTCATCGCGGCTGCTCCCCCTGGTCGCAGCAATACACCTTCTCATTTGTCGGCGAGACAGCAGCCTTCTGTACCTGTATACAGGCCACTGGTAGAGACGCCGTATGAACAGGGGTATCAAGGTGTGTGGAGCGCCCCTGAGCTTCTCGAGACGAATGCGCCGAAGGAAGCCAGCCAGGCCGAGATGACCTCTGAATCATCCAGGGGAGAACAACCCCAGCTCGACTACCCGCAGGAACTGCCGCCCATGCACTCCTGAGCGCTTCGTTCCTTTTGTGGCCTCTATCCCCGTCCGGTGATGAGGCCATAGAACAGAAGCGCCGTAGCTGCAACCATAACCAGAGCGGTGATAACCAGGATGCCATTCGTGAGCCAGCCTGGCCGCTGATTCCGCATGATCTTGCGGCTGTTGCCGATCACCAGCAGGTAGACGACCAGAATCGGAGCGAGTACCCCTGAGAGTACATTTGCCCAGAAGATGAGCTTGATTGGGTCCAGGCGCAACAGGGCCATTCCCAGGCTCAACAGTAAGGCTGCCGTCAGAATCAGGTAGAAGCCTTCGTTTTGCCAGGGCTTCTTCGACAGACCCACTGGCCAGCCGAATGTACCTGCCACTGCATACGATGTACTCGCAAGCAGCACAGGAATCGCCACCAGCCCGGCTCCGATCAAGCCAATGGAAAACAGGTATTTGGCGAACGGCCCAATTACATAAACGAGTGCCTGTGCGGCATCGGCAGCTGTCGTAATGCCGCCGTGATGATGTGGATTTCCGAAAAGCGTTGTTGCTGTCGTGAGAATAATAAAGTAAGCGACCAGATTGCCGCTGATGACGCCGACTGCGATATCAAGGGCTGCGAAGCGAAGCTTCTGTGGAAGTGGCACAGGTCGTTTCTCCTCCTTCTCACCCTGCACCTGCCAGAAGATATTATACGGGGAGATGGTCGCTCCCAACAGTGCCACAGCCGCGCTAATACTGGCGAAATTGCAATCCCGTTGTTTGTTCCATGCGTATTGCATATATGAGAAGTATTTGCTCGCCCCTGAAGAGATATCATGTTGCTCCCATTTCCTGGCATGTAGGAGCGGGTGAAAATAATAATGAAGCTTGAGGTTGTGCTAATGTTATATGGTGCCTACGTTCCCAATTTCGGCCCTTATGGAGATGTACGCTATTTGGCCGATCTGGCGTATGAAGCGGAGGAAGTGGGCTGGGATGGCTTCTTCCTCTGGGATCAAGTATCGAAGACGACTCTGACTCCCGGCTTTGATCCGATGGTGGACCCCTGGGTGGCGTTGACGGCCATCGCGTTGCGAACACGCACTATTCGCCTGGGTCCTCTTGTCACACCTTTGTCGCGTCGGCGTCCCTGGATGGTGGCGCGGGAGACGATCTCAGTAGATCACCTGTCCGGCGGTCGGTTGATCTTCGGTGTAGGCTCGGGAGGTGGCTATTTCGACTTTGAGGCACTGGGCGAACCATCAGACTCCAGAAAACTGGCGGCACTTCTGGATGAGGGCCTGGAAGTACTTACGGGATTGTGGAGTGGACAGCCGTATCACCATGAAGGTTCAGCATATCATATCAAGGAAGCGCAATTCCTGCCCCGCCCGCTTCAATCGCCTCGCATTCCCATCTGGGTCGCCGGAATGTGGCCCGCGAAAGCTCCATTCCGACGCGCAGCCCGCTTCGATGGTGTCATTCCCATCGGGCGTGACCTGCCACTTACTGCGATGCTCACTCCGGAAGAGATGCAGGAAATCGTGCGCTATGTTGCCTCGCATCCTGCATACACTACACCGTTCGAGATCGTGCATATGGGAATCACGGCAGGCGAGGACCCCATATATGATCGTGAAGTCGTAGCAACCTATGAGCAGGCAGGTGTCACCTGGTGGGTGGAGAAGATCTTACCCGAACGATGGGGAAGCTGGACTGATTGGCCGCTCGAGGAGATGCGCGACCGGATACGAAGAGGGCCGCCCGGCACCTCGTAGCTGGGAACATCTATGAGAACGGGTACTGGAACGTCAATCTCGTTCCAGTACCCGTTCTCACTGCCTCAGTCTACTGCTGTGAGCAGAACAAGAGCAACTGTGTACTTTTAATGCTTCAAAGAGAACCGCATCGTCGTATCCTCCTGCCTACTTTAGTCGCTGTTACTCCCTGGATAGCTTATTGAATAAGCGGAAGTACGAGCAGTTTTGTCACGCTGCCTCAAAGCTGTGGACAACTTCTGTATCTGGCGATCTTTTTCTTGTATTTCCCTCTGAAGTTGCTCCACTTCCGTATGTTCAAGCGAACGAACTGCGAAGCTGACTTCTACAGGTCTACCGCAACCCGAGCAAAACAGCGTGGTATCAGGAAATTGAAGGCCACAAGAAAGACAAACTTTTATCATCGGTGTCCTCCTTCTATCTTAAATGACCGCATTCTGTAACCTGAATGGAACGACCTTGCAGAGAAACTGATGGATGATCTTTGCCGAATACCAGCTTTCTAAAAGAGCAGTCTAATGCTCCGAGATGAAGGATAGTTGCTTGCCCTCACGTTTTTATCACGGCGGTTCGTTCTATAAATACAGAAGAATCACAGATGCGCGAAATAATTGTAATTTTGTAACAAATCGCTTTTTGCTCTGTCGTCGTATGTGGGGAGCGGGATGGAATGGAAAGTATCGAGAGTAGAGAAGAAGGTAGGAGAAAGAACGCAGAGCAATCGCCGCACCCTTTCTCCTGTGTACGTTTACTTCTGCATGTCAAAGACCAGGCGAGCAGGTACCTCGGCTTTTTCAACCTCCTGGAAGGCCTTGTTCACCTCTTCCAGGTGCCGCGCCTCGTAAATGACTTTGGTGCGACCCTGCCAGTGCAGGTAGAAGACCTCTTCCAGGTCAAGGCGCGTACCGACTATGGAGCCGACAATGGTGATGCCGCCCAGGACAGTTTCAAAGATGGGCAGCTGGATGGAGTTGTCGGCGGGTAGGCCGACGAACACCAGTTTGCCGCCTCTGGCGAGCGATTGGTAGGCCTGCTCAAATGCCCTTGGTGAGACCGCCGTTGAGACCGCAGCATCAGCGCCGCCCAACTTTTTGATAGCTTCCACGACATTGTCTTCTTTCGCGTTCACCACGTAGTCCGCGCCAAGCTGGCGAGCCAGTTCCAGTTTCTCGTTGACCAGGTCAACTGCCACCACCGTCGCTCCGGCGATTTTGGCATACTGCAAAGCGAGATGGCCCAGCCCGCCGATGCCGAAGATGGCAACGAGGTTCGCTGGCCGCGCTCCGCTGACTTTGACCGCCTTGTAGGTCGTAACTCCGGCGCAGGTCAGAGGGGCAGCCTCTAATGGATTCACGCCATCGGGTACTTTCACCACATACTTCCCATAAGCCCGGACGTACTCAGCGTAACTCCCGTTCATAAAGTAGCCGGTATTGATCTGCTGTTCGCAGAGCGTTTCCCACCCAGAAATGCAGTACTTACAGGCTCCGCAGGCATAGCCCAGCCAGGGGATGGCTACCCGATCGCCTTCTTTCACTTCTTTCACACCTGGTCCCACCTGCTCCACAATCCCCACGCCTTCATGGCCGGGGATAAGCGGCAGCGTAGGTTTGACCGGCCAATCGCCATGAGCCGCGTGTATATCGGTATGGCATAAGCCCGAGGCCTCGATTCTCACCAGAATCTGTTCTGGTCCCGGTTGCGGTTTGGGAACTTCTTCGAGCCGCAATGGCTCAGTAAAACTATGCACGACGGCTGCTTTCATCATCTGTGTCATGTCATCTTTTCCTTTCAATAGGTCAACAAGGAACTCAGTCTTGTCTCCGCAGGAGTTGTATCAGAAGCTCTTATTGTAAGAGCTAAAAATCACAATCATGTCTCGAGTGTGAGCGGAAATCGCACAAGGTCATCACAATTCATTTCAAGCTCACAGTGGAAACAGAACAACCCAAAGAGTCTGGATTCTGCCTCGAAGTTCAGGGCGACCAGTCTTTGCTCGTCGCCCTGAAAGCTCTACTATCCTGGACTGCCCGGGAAGAGGATGAGCAGCAAGCCTATGAGTACAATGACGGTACTTATGCTGGCAATAAACACTCGCAGGTGCTTCGCTTTTTTGAGGAGTTCCGCGAAGAAGTCTTTCGAGACGAAATCACGGATGCTCGGAAAGAGCGTCACCGTCAGAACGATCAGACCATTCAGGCTCGCCGCAATACCTGTGAAGTTCTTGTTGAGCAGGCCAGCCGCACCCAGAACGATGCCGATGGCGCATGTCAACAGGAAAGTCAACAGCGCGTACCAGATGATGCTGGCATTGCGCGGACTGAGAACAATGGGAGCCTTCTCAGCTTGTGGTTGCGCAGTTATAGACACGCTTTCAAGGCTCCTGACTGCCACTGCTGACCCTTCTCCACCTGCTCCCGCAACTGCTGGGACTGCCGTAGCCGAAGCCACGCTTTTAGGAACAAGCAAGGCCTCCTGCAGCGCCTGGGCAAACGCGGAAACGCTCGGATAGCGATCTTCTGGACGCTTCGTCAGTACTCGCAGGATGACGGCGTCAAGGGCCGGAGGCACGCGCCGGTTAAGCGTGCTGGGTGGTTGCGGGCGCGCGGTTAGATGCATGTGCATCAACTGTTGTGGATCACCCTGGAACGGCAATCTTCCTGTCAAGAGCAGATAGTCGATTACCGCCAGGGCATACTGGTCAGTGGCAGGTACAGGTTTGCCCGCCCACTGCTCGGGCGGCATATAATTGGGCGTGCCGCGGATGGTTTGGCTGGCCTGCGAATCCGCCGATAGAAAGCGCGCCAGGCCAAAGTTGGTCAGCAGGAGATCAGGCCGCCCCGGTCGATCTTTGTTGGTACGCACTAGCAAGTTACCTGGCTTGACATTGCGGTGAATGATCTTATGGTCATGCGCTTATTGTAAAGCCGAGGCCACCTGGCACACGAGATTCACCGCATCTTCGGGCGGCAGCGGCTTTCCATCTGCATGTACTTTCAACCAATCGGCAAGCGATCCGTCAGCGCAGTAGGGCATCACGATATAGGTCAGCGTTGCTCCCTCATACGGTATTTCCCCGAAGTCGAAGAGCGGCAGGATATGCGGGTGATTGAGTATTGCTATCGCCTTCGCCTCGCGCTGGGACAGGCGCTCCGCCGCCTTTACCACCTCAGCATTCGGATAAGTCGCAAGCGCAGTGCGCGTCACCTTGATAGCGACTGGCCGGTTCAGCAAAGGATCATCTGCCAGGTAGACCTCGCTCCTGGTATTGCTTGCAAGCATTCTCAACAGCCGGTACCGGCTGATTTCTCTTCCTTCAAGGAACACTGAACTCACCCCCATTTCTCTCAACACCTTCCGTCTATCCTATACCCTGGTACTCCCACACAGTTGCGTTGCTGAACGCAACCTCGGTCGCATTTTTCATAGAATCGGCTTCGACACCAATACCCCCATGTCGGAAAGTACTATTGACAATACTGTTCACCTGCTGGCCGTTGACATAGAGGTCAAGTGTCTTACCATGTAAGACAACCGCTATCATATTCGGCTGGTTGAGGCCAGTATGGATAGCAGGTGAAGATCCACTCACCACATCATGGAACCCGGTGCTATCAAAGATGCTGAAATCGTAACCTCCCGTTACATCGATTACAAAGCTGTAGAAGCCAAGCTTGCCACTATCAGTATTCACCCGGAAATCGATGCCCCCTGCATCCCCTTTCACTATCACCATCTGCACCAATATTCCTATTTTCTCCCTTTCATGCGTGCCTGATGTGCTTGACCGGGAAGTGATGCTCTCGGTACTCACTCATCCACAGCGAGAAGGCAAGTCCGAAGATCACCAGCCCAAGACCCGACATCAGTACCTGTTGCACCATCGTGCTAGGAATGACGCCAAAGCGGTCAATAATGGCAACCTCAAAGATTTCGAAGCCAATCATGACCAGTCCCATCGCCATTGAAAACAAGACTGCCCATTCACGCTGAACGAATATTGTCGCTGCTGCCAGTAGCATTCCACCCCCGATGACAATCAACAGCAGCAAACCAGGAATGGTGTAATCGCTGAAAGGTGTGCCTTGCAGCCATTCGACGGGCAGCCATTGGTTAAAGTTAAACGCATTCGTCAGGATAGCCAGCCCTCCACCAACGGCACACAGCCCGAGAAATGCCTCTATGGTAGCGAGCGCGATACGCCTTGCTCTATGCCTCATACTTTTCTCCTCTCTTCAAGAAAGGAAACTAAGTTCCTTCTGAACGAGTGCTTACTCGGGAAGTATTCCCTTACTTCCTGGATAGGATAGTCTACTGACCTCACTTTGCCGTCACAATAACTTTCTCAACAAGCACGAAACAATCACAATTAGAGAACTGGCAGACTTACTTTCCGGTTCATAGGTTTGTTGGCATTCTTTACTTGTTTGAGAGATTTTTGTGCCTCTTTGTGATTATCCTGTGTTATTCATATGCTGTAATTGAACCAGGTAGGAGAAGGTGGATTAACTGTGTTGAGAGAAAGGAACAAGGCGATGGCTACCAATCTAGAAGACTGGGAAACTCAGCAAGAAGCGAAGCGGGCAGCCGCCCGCAAAGAACAGCCACTGAGCTTCCTCCAGGGAGGAGGAGCAGCGGCAAGCAGGCGAGAGGAAGAGGAACGCAGGCTTACGGATGCGCTCGCTCATGAAGCAGAAGAACGCCGCAAGCAGGTCGTATCCTCCATCCTAAAAGCATTGCGCTCAGCCTACTTTCCTGATGAGATTACCTACTTTCGAGAAATGTTACAAAAAATTCGTCTGACGCCGGGCGAGGAGGCAGAGTTGCGCGACGTGTTAGCGGAAAAAATCCGGTGACGGGCCTATATTCCAGGAGAGTAGTAGGAAACGCGCTAAAGGCGACAGTGATCTTGAGAATGAACACAGATTCGATCGACCTGTACGCGAGGTAAAGACCAGGTTGTGTGAGCAAGATGTCATCCGCCAGTAACGAGCGCTCTCATCGTCCAGAAGGGCAGAACGCGCGCTCTTACTGGCGGATGAGGAAATGTATGAGAAAGGCTGAACAGTGATATGGTGCGGAATCTGCTGGCGCAAGATGACCAACAGTACAAAGGGAGCCACTTGCGAGGACTCTCAGAGGATGAAGTGGTGGAGCGGCGCAAGCAGGGGCTGGCACATACACTGGCTTTGAAGAGCAGCCGGAGCTATGCGCAAATTCTGCGCGCTAACCTGTTCGTTCCGGTCAATATCATCATGTTCATCCTCGGCCTGGCACTGGTCATCCTGGGTCAGGTTTCTGACGCCTTGATCTCGGTAGGTGTGGCGTTCTTTAATGTGCTGGTTGGCACTATCCAGGAAATTCGCGCCAAGCGCGTCCTTGACCGCATCTCACTGCTAACTCGTCCAAAGGCGGCTGTGATGCGCAGCGGCCATGAGCAAGCGGTGGACCCGAGCGAACTGGTGGTTGGAGATATTCTGTTGCTTCGCCCTGGCGATCAAATCGTCGTGGATGGCCCTGTGGTGAATGACGCGCGCATTGAAGTGGACGAATCGCTGCTCACCGGCGAATCAGAGCTGGTTCAGAAGCAGCAGGGCGACTGTTTATATTCGGGGAGTTTTTGTACCAGTGGCAGCGCATACTATCGTGCTGAAAAAGTCGGTGTCGAGTGTGTTGCTAACCAGATTGCCTCGGGAGCCAGGGCATTTCGCCGCGTCTACACGCCACTCCAAAGACAAATCAACGTGATTCTTCAGTCGATGCTGCTCGTTGCCATCTTCTTCGAGATATTGCTGGCGCTCGCTATACAGGATAACCGTGTTCCACTGGTAGACAGTGTGAAGATGGCGGTGGTCATCATCGGCATCGTACCCAAAGGATTATTGCTGGCAACAAGTGTCGCCTATGCCCTGGGGGCCGTGCGTATGGTCGGCAAAGGCGTCCTCGTGCAGCAAGCCAACGCGCTCGAAGCTATGAGCAATGTGGATGTGCTATGCCTTGATAAAACTGGCACGCTGACAGCCAATGCGCTTGTCCTGGAAGATCTGCGGCCTTTGCAGGGAGAGAAGCCCCGGCTGCAAGATTTGCTTGGGAGTTATGTCAATAGCTCATCTGTGACTAATCCTACCAGTGAGGCTATCGGAGCGGTTTGTTCCGGCGAGCGCCTGTCTGTCCGGGAGGAAGTAACATTCTCCTCAGCCCGCAAGTGGAGTGCGCTTGCCTTTGTTGACGCGACGCATCAGGGAACATACATCCTGGGTGCGCCCGATATCCTTCTGCCATATCTGGACATGCAAGACAAGCAAGACCTGAACGCTAACATGCAGGTCTCTATCGATCAAGGAAAGCGTATCCTGCTGTTTGCCTATACACCGTCCATTGTGTCCCTGTACTCTGAACGAGGAGAGCCGCTATTACCATCGGGACTCGTTCCGCTTGGCCTCGTCGTGTTGCGCGACCAACTGCGTCCCGAAGCGCAAGAAACGCTCCGGGGTTTTTCCCAGGCTGGTATCCAGATCAAAGTGATTTCCGGCGACCACCCGGAGACAGTTGCGGCCCTGGTAAAGCAGGCAGGATTGGCGACGAACGGAAAAGTCATCTCCGGGGGAAAGCTGAACCAGGAAGACATATTGCAATTGGCAGAAGAGTCAACGGTATTTGGCCGGGTGACGCCGCAGCAAAAAGCGCAACTGGTGCAGGCATTGCGCAAGCGGGGCCATACGGTTGCAATGATTGGTGATGGCGTCAACGACGTCCTCTCACTCAAACAGGCCCATCTTGGTCTTGCCATGCAAAGTGGCAGCGCGGCCACACGTGGGGTGGCAGATATGGTGCTTCTGAACGACTCCTTTGCATCACTACCCCAGGCATTTCGTGAGGGACAGCGCATCCAACAGGGCATGCACGACATCTTGAAGCTCTTCCTGACGCGCGTCTGCTACATGGTGTGTGTACTGGTAGCCATTATGATCGTGGATGGCTTCCCATTCGTTCCCAAGCAGAATGCCCTTCTTACCTTCCTGACAGAGGGAATTCCCGCGCTGGCGCTAGCAGCATGGGCGAGGCCACCTGCTTTCCGGCAGCAACGCATGTTCTCCTCGCTCCTGCGCTTTGTAATTCCGGCGGCAACGGCGCTTAGCCTGATTGCGCTCTGTGTCTATATGGTTGCATTTTCAGCTGGGCAGCAGCTTCTCACTGCGCAGAGTGCGCTCACCTCTTTCACAATTCTGAGTGGGCTGCAGCTCATCGTTTTCGTCGAACCCCCAATCAAAGCCCTTGCCGGGGGAAGCAGGCAGAGTAGCGACTGGCGACCGACCCTGCTACCGCTTGGCTTACTACTCGCTTACGCGGCGCTGCTGGCCATACCGCCGCTTCGAAACTTCTTCGACCTGTCCCTCCTTGCTGGTAGTAGCTACCTCATGATTGGATTGGCATCTATTGCCTGGGCGTTACTTCTGCAAGTAACCTGGCGCTTGCACCTTCTCGAGCGCTTCTTGCAGATCGAATGGCGAGAAGAATAGCGCTAAACCTTGCTTTTATTTTTATGTGATGCTTTCGTGACTCCGACCTGACTACATGTGACACTGCTGTGATTGCGCAACTTTAAGGTAATAGAGAAGAGAGAAAACTGGCTGCTTCCACTTCTGAGATTGCACTCTGATGAGGACAACAAGCATTTTCTTCAAACGATGCCAATAAAAGATGAATTACTCTTCTAAATGTGATGGAGTGAATCATGCAGCAGTCTCTACAATCGCCAGTCTGGCAGAAAGACACAGCGGCTCCCCGTCAGCCTTCTTTGCAGCAGCTTTATGCGCAGTTTCAAACCTCTGAGAAAGGACTGACCAGCGAGGAGGCACGCAAACGCCTCAGTACGTATGGACCCAACGAGCCGACATCTGTAAAACGCTTGACAACGCTCCAACGACTGCTTGTCTTTGTCACTAACCTTCTTGTACTCATCCTACTCGAAAAGGGTTGCGCGTTGTGCATAGTGGGATCATCGAGGGACGCAAGGCCTTTGGTAACGTGATGAAATACCTGTTGATGGGTACGAGTTCCAACTTTGGCAATATGTTCAGCATGGCAGGCGCTTCCATCTTTCTCCCATTTTTACCCATGTTGCCAACACAAATCCTGCTCAATAACTTCCTCTATGATCTCTCGCAGGTCACGATTCCCACTGATCGCGTCGATTCGTCCTACATCATCAAGCCGCGCCGCTGGGATATCAAGCTGATTCGATATTTCATGCTCTATATCGGCCGGCCAGCTCAATCTTCGATTTCCTGACTTTCTTTATCATGCTCCAGGTATTCCACGCCTCCGAAGCACTATTTCATACTGGCTGGTTCGTGGAATCGCTGGCAACGCAGACCCTGGTACTCTTCATCATTCGCACGGCGGGCAATTCTCTCAAGAGCAGGCTCAGTTTGCCGCTCACTGTCACGGTCTTGCTGGTCGTCGGTTTAGGCATGTTCTTGCCGTTGACGCCTCTGGCCTCTCCGCTCGGCTTTACGCCGCTTCCCGCCCTGTACTTCCTTTTCCTGGCGGGTATGATCCTTACGTATTTGTTCATGGTCGAACTGGTTAAGCGCTGGGTGATGGGGCGATCTTTGGAAGAGGTGCAAGAGCGTAATGGGAGGTGAGGACAGGATCAAAGCCCGCGATGCTAGCAGGAACTGCGACCACTCCCCCTTATCGCGCTACATCTATGCCCTCAGGATGCTTGCAGTCCACGCGCTTGCCCTCTCCTCCTCGCCCGGCTCCAGATGCTCCATCTCGTGGCGGCGCTTCTCGCCAGCCTGTGGTACATCACGCTCCATGAAGAAACTTTCTGGTGGGATAATGAGCCGCGCCCGGCCCTTTTGAGGCGGCTTGCAATTCGCCTTGCCGCAGACCCGGTCAGGAAGCGGGACATTCGATAGCGAGTATCGAAAGCGGCAGTCGGCACATCTTTGAGGATGCTGCGTGGGAGACGCTCGAGCCAGGCCTGCATGATAAGGCTGGTCTTCTGTCGTTGTGTCGGACCGCCGACGATCAGGAGGTCACAGGTGGTGAGATCGTCGGCATTCGCTTCCTCAGCCCGCATCAGCCGTGCCGATTCCAATCGCCCGCGCAATCTGCTCGGTGTTCCCAAATTGTGAGCCATAGACAATGAGTACATGCATGATACATCTCCTTCTTCCAGGGTGTCAGTGCTGCCATGTTCCTTGAGCAGCGGTCAGGCAAGTTGAGGGAGGACTCCCTCTGGAAACGGTGGGTTGACCTGGCAACTCGTTGCTCTTTTGAGGCGGTGCCTTGCCACCAGGTCTCGCCTGATATTTTCAATAGACGACCCAACATGTGTGAAGGGACGCAGCCAGGCATGCCACCTGCGTGCCTTCCAGAGAATCTCAAAATGGGTGACGCCGGGTCTATTGCTGACCGAGCCAGGACATACATCAAGTTCCTGGTCATCGACCCTGACTCGAAGCCAGGCATGGCCCGAGACTCCTCCTGGCCATAGCACGCCATCAACAACTTTGGCAGGAAACTTGCATCGCAGGGAAAAAACCGGCCTGGCTGTAATCCCCAGCCGGTCGTAGATTTTCTTGAGCGCCAGCGCCTGCTGCTTGCAGTAGCCCATCCCACGTTCAAAGAACCTGGAAGGGGTATCCCAGGTATTGAGCCGAGAGCAGGTGAATTTTCGTGCCACCAACTGCTGTGCATAGGCGACCAGATTCCAACCTTACAGTTGCGTGCGCCGACACACCTCTATCGCGTCCTCGATGGGCGGGATCCCGCCCATCGATACCCGGCCTGGTTTTGGCAGACGGCGCAGCAGTGGGATGGTGAGAAGAAAGAGGGTGGCTGAGCAAGCCGCTCCCAGGCAGGTGAGTACCAGTAGCATTTTCCTCAACATGTGCAGTTCTCCTCTCCTAAACATCTGAATACTCTCATTAGAGCGTAACTTATGAACCTCACAAGGACAGGACAAAAGTTGGTTTTCTGCTTACAGAACCGTCACAGCAGCTAACAAATGTAAAAACTAAGCTAATCGAGCTATTGCTTTCCCGGAGGGAATATGGTAATCTCCCTGTAAATATATAATCTGTGGAGGTGTAATATATGACAGCGATACTTCTTGCTTCTATCTCCACGCTGGATGGTATTCTTCGTTAAGCATACCTCAGCCTGTGGCATCCTGGAGATTTTTGTTGTCTGCGCTGTTTTACGTCTAAGCGCAGCGTTTCTGTTCATCTAACCAGCGATTCCTGGTTCCTCCTATGATGCGCGGCCTGTGGCATGCTCCTGCCAGATCAGGCCATTAGATACTTCCCCTGGAGATAGCTCTTCCCACTTCTGATTTCCTTTGCGTGTTGCGCATCGCCGCACCGAAGCCTGTCTTCATGTTTTGCCGTTCAGCTTCTGTATGCGTTTACCCTCAATGCTTTGCTCTTTCTCTATGCGAAAGGAGGCGGCCATGAAAGTGATAGTTCGCGACTACCCGACAGAAAAGAAAATCGATCAAATTCCACATGAGGAGCTTTTTTACCTTGCATAGATTTTTTAACGATGACCCTGAAGAAGATGTCGTCACGTTCCAGAAGATGAAGCCTGGCCAGCGCGAACGCGCCAGAAGTGGCCACCCGGCGAAGGCGAAGCCTACCAAAAAGACCAGCTACGAAAGCAGTTCAGAGGTACAGCGGTGGCTTCGCGAGCAGGCATACGAAGAGGAGCAGCAGCGCGCTCCGGTCTTTAATCCGACACTGCTGGCATCCAGGCGCGATGCTCCCTGGATTCTTTCATCGCTCGAGCCGTTCTATAACCAGCGCCTGATTACTGATGTGCTGCACGAAGCGCACAGCGGCAAAGAGGCGACCGTTTTTTGCTGCAAGGCCCATCCCTCGACAGGGGTAGAGTACCTGGCCGCGAAAATCTATCGCCCGCGTATGTTCCGCAGCCTGCGCAACGATGCCGTTTACCGCTACAGTCGCGTGCAGCGTGATGAACAGGGGCAGGCAGAACACGGCAACAGCCGACGAGGAAGCGCAGCTACTCGTAAGACCGAGCGCGGACGTGCCGCTCAGGTCGCTTCCTGGATCGATTACGAATACCAGACGCAGCGCCTGCTCTACGCGCATGGAGCCAACGTCCCCCGACCATATGCGCAAATCGGCAATGCCGTCTTAATGGAATACATTGGGGAGGAGGACGAGCCAGCCCCCAGGCTCAATGATGTCACACTCGACCGAGAGGAGGCGCAACCGCTATTCGATTGCATCCTGCATAATATCGAACTTGCTTTGCAGCATGGGCGTATTCACGGCGACCTGTCAGCGTACAATATCCTTTACTGGCAGGGAAGTGTGATATTAATCGATTTCGCGCAAGCCGTCGATCCCTATCACAACTCCGACGTGTTCTCACTGTTTCTGCGGGATATCGAGCGCGTCTGCCAGCACTTCGCGCAGTATGGTGTCGCAGGTGATGCTCACCAACTTGCCTACGAGATGTGGGTGCCGTGTATGGGGCCAATCCCTGAGTTGATGTAGTTCCTATAGCCAATTCTTCCTGGCAAGGGGAATATCCCTCAAAAGAGGGATATTCCCCTTGCTTTTTTACCATCTCTTCAGGTATACTTACAATACCGCTAGCTTGCTAGCAACTTACTTTCGTTCGCAATCTATTCTTCTCAGTATGCTGAATTAACCTCCCGGTCAGCAATGAAAAACTGATGGCACAAATGGCACAAACAACACAAAGCGTCCTCAGCACTCTTCAGAGGCCGAACAAATGCAAGTCATCATCCGCAGGTGATGGCACAAATGGCACAAGCATTTCCGCCATCGGTTTTCCACCATCGCTCTAGTTCCCTTATTATCGATGAGCTAACTTCGCTGGTTTGACAGTTTTGTACCTTTAATGGTACGATTCACGCAGTATATTGTGTGTTTCCTTCGCTCTAGAACACCGTCTAGCTGTGTATACTGGAGCAGGGAAAGTAGATGAGGAAATACTCCAACATCGTTCCTCTTTATTAGTAAATGGCTTGTAAAAGCCGGTCTGGTGAGTACGAATTTCATGAATCGTGAGTATCATCGTTGGTTCAGTCCTTCTTTAGGGCGTGACATGGAACTGCTGGTTTTTGGTTCTGGTGGCGCGCGTGTTCTGGTTTTCCCTACCTCGATGGGCAAGTTTTATCAATGGGAAGATATGGGCATGATCGCTGCCCTCGGCCCGCAACTTGAACAGAGCCAGCTTCAATTGTTTTGTGTGGATAGCGTGGATGGGGAGAGTTGGTATGATAAAACAAAGCCGCCAGCCGCTCGGGCCTGTCGGCATATCCAATATGATCAATACCTGCTGAACGAGGTCGTCCCTTTTACCCGTCAGAAGAATAATAATCCCTATTTCATGACCACCGGGGCCAGCTTCGGGGCCTACCATGCCGTCAATTTCGCGCTCCGCTATCCCACCCTGGTTGACCGCACCATTGGATTAAGCGGCCTCTACGATATTAAGCGCTTTACGGATGGTTACTCAGACGACAATGTCTACTTCAACAGCCCGTTTGATTTTATTCCAAATGAGCATGAACCAGCGCGGCTGGAAGCTTTGCGCCATATTGATATCATCCTGGCTATTGGTCGCGATGATCCCTCCTGCCCCAACAATGAAAGCTTTTCGAGCATCCTGTGGGGGAAGGACATCTGGCATGCTTTGCGTATATGGGATGGCTGGGCGCACGATTGGCCGTGGTGGCGGCAGATGATTCAGTTGTATATCAATGGACACGATTAAGCAGGAGAAGCGGAAATGACTTTGAAAGTAGGTTTGATTGTGGGGAGGGAATGGTCTTTCCCTCCTGCTTTCATTGACGAAGTAAACCGTCGGAATGAGGGCGTGGTCGCTGAATATGTGAAAATCGGCGGTACAAGCATGGATGAGCCATGCCCATACAGCGTGATTATTGACCGCATCTCGCACGAGGTGCCCTATTATCGCGTCTATTTGAAGTATGCAGTGCTACAGGGCGTGCGGGTGGTCAACAACCCTTTTATGTGGACTGCCGATGACAAACTCTTTGAGGCCGCCCTTGCAACGAAACTTGGTGTTGCAAGTCCAAAAACGATCGCTCTTCCCAACAAAGACTATGTGCCAGGAATTGTACATGAGGAGAGCCTGCGCAATCTTGTCTATCCCCTCGATTGGAAGGCGATTGTTGATTACGTGGGCATGCCTTGCGTCTTGAAAGACGCGCATGGCGGCGGCTGGAAAGACGTGTATATTTGCCATTCGCTGGATGAACTGCTCTATCACTATGACCACTTTGGCCTGCGCACGCCCATTGTGCAGGAGTTTATCGAGTGGCAGAGCTACGTGCGCTGTATTGCGTTGGGACAGGAAGAGGTGCTGCCCATCAAGTATGATCCACGCGAGCGGAAATATCTCGTTGAACACGAACATCTCACTCCCGAGCTTGGGCGACGAATCGTTGATGATACGCTCAAGCTGGTGCGCGCTCTGGGGTACGATATGGATTCGCTTGAATGGGCCATTCGAGATGGCGTGCCCTATGCCATCGATTTTATGAATCCTGCTCCTGATATGGATATTTATTCCCTGACACCTTTCTATTTTGAGTGGGTGGTCAAGCATATGGCAGATATGGCGATCCGGCTAGCAAAACAACCGCGCCCCCAAAATCGTGATATGCGTTGGGACACCTTTTTTACGGCGAATCGTGACCAGGGGTGACAATCTGGTCTGTTAACCAACGAGGTATACAACATGTCTCTACGAGAAGCGATTGAACGCTATCACGATCTGCTGACGGATGACCTCGCTCAGGCATCTCAAGAGCAGCTTGACGAGCAGCAGCGCAAGCGCAATCTCCTATTTAGTTCGCGCCCGCTCTGTACTGTGTTGCGTCCGCGCTTTCTGACGCCAGGGCAGTATCATTTTCTGGAAGCGCGGATGAAGTTGCTCCTGCGCGCTTTTGATAAGGCCTATCACATTGCCCTGGTCGATCCGGCCTTTCGCGCTCAATTCGGCCTGAACGAGTGGGAGGAGCGACTGGTTCAGTTTGACCCGGGCTATCGCGACCCAAGCCCCACTTCGCGTGTGGACACCTTTTTTGTTCCTGACCGCGGTGGCTTGCGCCTGACCGAGTACAACGCTGAAACACCTGCCAGCCCGGCCTATAATGATGCGCTTGCCGAGGTTTTTCTGGGTCTGCCCGTGATGCGCGAATTTCTGAAGCAATTTGAGGTGCGGCCCACGCCATCGCGCCACAATGTGATGCACGCGCTGGTAGATGCCTATCAACAGTGGGCAGGACGACGCGAGGCTCCTCGTATCGCCATTCTCGACTGGCGCGAGGTGCCGAGTTATAGCGAATTTGTCCTGTTTGCCGAATATTTCCGCTCGCAGGGTATTGACTGTATCATTGCTGATCCTCGCGAGGTGGAGTATCGCGATGGCCGCCTTATGGCCGGAGATTTTGATATTACGCTCATTTACAAGCGTGTCCTCATCAGCGAATTGATAGAGCGCCAGGGTATGGATTCTCCAGTGGTACGTGCAGTACTGGATCGCGCAGTCTGTATGGTTAACCCTTTCCGTTGTAAAATTCTGCATAAAAAGGCCAGCCTGGCTGTACTCAGTGACGAGCGAAATGCTCATCTTTTTAATGCAGCCGAGCGCGAAGTGATCGAAGCGCATATTCCCTGGACGTACCGGGTTGAAGAGCGCCAGGCTCTGTATCGCGGCCAGCCCATCGATTTGCTGCCATATGTCTTTGAGCATCGCGAGAATTTTGTTCTGAAGCCCAATGATGAATATGGCGGCAAAGGTATCGTGCTTGGTTGGGAGGTCGATGCTGAGGAGTGGGGAAAGGCGCTGCAAGTAGCGCTCACCGAATCGTATATCGTACAGGAACGTGTGACTATTCCCAGTGAGCCGTATCCGAGCATTATTGACGGTAAGCTGCAATTGTTTGATCGGATGCTGGATACTAATCCGCTGATCTTCTATGGTAGTTTCATGGATGGTTGTCTCTCGCGTCTTTCCAGCCAGTCCCTGTTGAATGTCACGGCGGGCACCGGCTCCGCGGTAGCAACGTTTGTTGTGGAAAAGCGTTAAGGAAGGTTTGAAAGGAGAGCGGACATGGCGCTTAAACCTCCATCTCTCACTATCGGCATCGAGGAAGAATATCAGATCGTCGATCCGCAAACGCGCGAATTGCGTTCCTATATTACGGAGATTCTGGAAGAGGGACGATTGGTGTTGCTTGAGCAGGTCAAGCCGGAACTGCATCAATCCATCGTCGAGGTTGGTTCGCAAGTCTGCCAGACTCCGGCGGAGTTGCGGAAAGAACTGGTGCGGCTGCGCAAAACGCTGATTGAGCTTGCAGGCAAGAATGGGTTATGCATTGCGGCAGCGGGTACGCACCCGTTCTCCTCATGGATGACGCAGGAGATTACACCGATGGAGCGCTACGCGGGCGTCAAAAATGATATGGCTGAACTGGCGCAGCGCCTGCTCATTTTCGGCACCCACATTCATATTGGCATCGAAGACCGCGAGTTTTTGATCGATGCCATGAATGTAGTGCGCTACTTGCTTCCGCATATTCTTTGCCTTTCTACCAGCTCGCCTTTCTGGATGGGTCGCAATACAGGGCTGAAGTCGTACCGCAGCATCGTCTTCCGCAACTTCCCGCGCAGTGGTATTCCGCGCATATTTCACTCCTGGGCCGAATTTACCCAGGTGGTGGATACTATGGTGCAAACTAACACCATTCCTGATGGCTCGAAGATCTGGTGGGATGTACGGCCTAACTGGTCGTATCCAACACTCGAATTCCGCGTCTGTGATGTCTGCACTCGGGTGGATGAGGCTGTCTGTATTGCCGCTATTTGCCAGGCCATTATTGCCAAGCTTTGGAAGTTGCGTCGCGACAATATGACCTTCCGCGTCTACCCACATGACCTGATCGATGAGAACAAATGGCGAGCGGTGCGCTATGGCCTGGATGGCAAGCTGATTGACTTTGGCAAGCAGCAGGAAGTGCCGACACGCGATCTGATTCGCGAGCTGATCGAGTGGTTTATTGGAGATGTTATTGACGAGCTTGGCAGCCGTCATGAAATAGAGTATGCTTATCGCATTCTTGACGAAGGCTCGAGTGCTGATCGCCAGCTTGCCACCTATCAAATGACGGGTGATTTGAAGGCGGTCGTTGATCAATTGATTCGCGAGACACGCGAGGGGGTTGTCCCTGAGTAGTCTCAAACCTGGAACTGGACACAATGACACGGACAATCACGATAGAGGATCTCTATCAATTTCGTATTCTGACAAGGCCGCGTATCTCGCCCGATGGCAGGAGCGTGGCCTTCGTGGTGACAACTATTGACGAACGCAAACACGCCTACCACCAGGAAATCTGGGTAGCCTCAACTATGAGTGGCGAGGCCCGCTGCTTTACGCCTGGAAAAGGTAATTCGCACAGCCCTGCCTGGTCGCCTGATGGCCGCTGGCTGGCCTTTGGCTCCAATCGCGAGGGCGAGGACCCAAAGAACCTCGGGCCGAAAAAAGGCGGCAAAGGAAAAAGCCAGATCTGGCTCATGCCTGCCGATGGCGGTGAGGCAAGGCAACTGACCTGGATGCCGCATGGAGCTTCCAAGCCTGTGTGGTCTCCCGATAGCCGTCGGCTGATCTTCAACGCGGATGTTGGTCCGCTGGATGAGGAAACCGAAGATGGGCAGCCGTTACCAAAAGTGCGTGTGATCGACCGGCTGTTTTATCGCCTTGATGCCGTCGGCTTTATTCAAGACCGTCGCCAGCACCTCTTTTTGCTGGATATTGAGCAAGGCGAGCCGGTGCAACTGACCGAAGGCGATTGGGATAGCCGCGATCCGGCCTGGTCGCCAGATGGAAAGCGCATCGCCTTTGTCTCAAGCCGCAGCGAGACCCGTTGGAGCCTGCCCTGTTTTGATCTGTACACCCTGGATATCGAGCAGAATCAGCCGGGTGAACTATGCTGTCTGACCGACAGCACCATTTCGTGCAACTCACCATCCTGGTCGCCGGATGGTCAGACGATTGCATTCCTGGCACACGACCGTATCGGCTCAGCCGGTCACGAGGAATTATATAGTATCGATGCAGGCGCATCTCGAGAAGCCGCCACCTGCCTTTCACGCGAATTTGAGGGAAGCTGTGCCGATTGGACGAACAGCGACACCAACGACGAGCAGATGATGCCTGCCCCACAGTGGTCTGCTGATGGGCAGACGCTCTACGTGTTGGCAGCGCAGAGGGGCGCAACGCGTATCTATGCCATACCCTTGAGCGGTTCAGGAGCGCAGCCTGCCACATTAACTCCTGGCAATATTCATATTCAGGATTTTAGCCTTGACGCGGCAAAAGAGACGGTTGCGGCGCTCATCCAGTCTACCACGCGCATCAGCGAAATCTTTCTCTGCTCGACAAGCGCCACAGGCGAGATGCGCCAGTTGACCCATTTCAACGACGCGCTTTTCAATGAACTGGAATTGGCGACGCCCGAGCAGGTTTTGTATACAGGGGTAGATGACTGGCCAATGGAAGGCTGGATACTCAAACCGCCCTTTTTTGATCCCTCAAAAAAGTATCCCCTGGTTGTGCAGATACATGGTGGGCCACATACACAGTACGGCTATGGCTTTTTGCACGAGATGCAGATGCTTGCTGCTCAGGGATATGTGATTCTCTATACTAATCCACGGGGCAGTATTGGCTACGGTCATGCATTCGCTGATGCTGTGCGAGGAAAATGGGCGGAAAAGGATTCATGGGATATCATGGCGGGCGTGGATGCTGTACTGCAAAAGGGCTTCATCGATGAAACGCGCATGGCGATAATGGGCGGCAGCTATGGTGGCTTCATGACAAGTTGGCTCATCGGGCATACCAACCGCTTTAAGGTTGCTATCGCTGACCGCAGTGTGACCGAACTGACTTCCTTCTTTGGTAGCAGCGACATCGGTTATAAATTTGCCTCAGATGATCTCGTCACGCCGCCTTTCGCGGAGCCGGAGCGGTACATTCATACCTCTCCCATGACCTACGTGAAGAACATTCAAACGCCTCTGCTCATCATCCATAGCGAGAGCGACCTGCGTTGCAGCATCGAGCAGGCTGAGCAGTTGTTCACAGCCCTCAAATATATGGGGCGTGAAGTCCTCTTTGTGCGTTTTGAGGGCCAAAGTCATGGTCTTTCGCGCGGTGGACATCCCCACTCGCGCCTCGAACGTTTGAGGCATATTCAACGCTGGTTGGAGCAACACTTACATTAAGGCGAAAGTAGTTACGGAGACGACCTGATGGTCGTCTCTCTTTATTAAGATGCGAGTATCGCGTTATAGCCTGCTTGCCACTTTCACTCGAACTGATACGTGCTTCAAATAAAGGACACTTTATAATAAAGAGGAGATAGAATCGGTATGCAAAAACCAAAGGCTATTATTTTTGACCTCGATGGAGTACTCACCGATACTTCCGAGTATCATTATCGGGCCTGGAAACGGCTCGCCGATGAAGAAGGCATTCCTTTCACGCGGGAAGAAAATGACGCCCACCTGCGCGGCGTTGGACGCCGCGATTCATTGCTGTATCTGTTGCATGGCCGGAAAGTGCCAGAGGAACAGATGCAGGAGATGATGGATCGCAAAAATCGCTATTACGTGCAGATGATCCAATCAATGACCCCCGATGAGCTTGTTCCTGGCGGCAAAGAACTACTGCGCGAGATTCGCGAGGCAGGCATCAAGTCAGCCATCGCGTCTTCGAGCAAGAATTGCCGTACAGTGCTGGAGCATCTGGAGATCATCAATGATTTCGATGGCATTGCCGATGGCTACAGCGTTGTAAACGGCAAACCCGCGCCTGATCTGTTTGTCTATGCGGCAGGCATAGTGCAGATACCAGTCGCTGATTGCCTGGGCGTAGAGGACGCGGACGCGGGAATCGAAGCCATTAAGAATGCCGGAATGCAAGCGCTGGGAATAGGCCCGCAAGACCGCTTTCACCGGGCGGACAAAGTCTTGCCTTCGCTCGATAACAAGCATTTGCAGGATTTGCTCAGCTAAAAGCTTGCGCTGCCGCTCCCAATTTGAGACAATCCTTTTAACCTTGCTAATAAGAGGTTTATAAAAAAAGCTTGAGGTAAGAATAATCGTGAATGTATGGGAAGTTACTGAGAACAGCTTTGATCCGAGCAAGCTCCATAGTAGAGAGACCCTCTTTACTATCGGCAACGGCTACTTCGGTACGCGGGGGACATTCGAGGAAGGCTTTCCAAAGGCTTCCCCTGCTACCCTGCTTTATGGCGTATTTGATAAGATTGCCGTAGGTAAAGAGGAACTGGCGAACGCTCCTGACTGGTTGCCTCTCAAGTTATTTGTCAATGGCGAGCGCTTTCGCCTCGATCATGGCAAGATACTGGATTATGAACGCATGCTGGATGTGTTCAACGGTGTGTTGCGTCGCACTGTTCATTGGGAAAGTCCGGGCGGTGTTCGCATTCGCGTTACCTGTGAGCGTTTTGCCAGCCTGGCCGATGAACATGTGGGCGCTATCCGTTATAGCGTTACGGCAGATGAGGAAGAGAAGACGACCGGTGAAAACCTCGAAATCATCTTGTGGGCTTCACTGAATACAGCGGTGGGTAACTATGACCTGCTGCATTGGGAAACAGTTGAGCAGCGGCGCGATGGTGAAATCATCTGGCTGCATACACAAACCCGTCACTCGCTCGTCCAGCTTGTCCAGACGATGAGCTTTACTATCTCATCCAGCCACTTTCATAAAGAACTGGTTCGATCTGATACATCACCCAGTATTCGCTTTTATGGCACGCTTGCGCCAGGAGAAATGGTGACGACTGAGAAGGTCGTCGTGATGTTTACTTCGCGAGATGGAGAGCATCCACTGCAACTGGCCCTGAAGCATCATCACAAAATTATCGAGGGCAGCTCTCCTCAACCTGTACAGGATCAGCATTATACTCTCTTGGTTGAAGGCACCACTCGGGTCAAGCCTTTTGTGCATGAAAACCTGTATGAATCCTTGCTCAAGGATCACCAGGAGGCCTGGCATCGTTACTGGAAGCTGTCTGATATCATCATTGAAGGGGATGGCAAAGCGCAGCAGGCCGTCCGCTACAATATTTACCAGTTACGAATCAGCACCTCATCGCACGATAGCCGTTACAGTATCGCAGCCAAAGGCCTGACGGGTTTTGGCTATCGCGGGCATGTTTTCCACGACACAGAAATTTTCATGCTGCCATACTTTACTTATGTTCATCCATCTATTGCCCGTAACCTGCTGATCTATCGCTATCGCCTGTTACCAGCAGCGCGGGAGAAGGCGAAAAGCAACGGATACGAGGGAGCGCAATACCCCTGGGAGAGTACACTTGATGGCCGGGAAGCGACACCAGACGCCATTGTTCACCCCGAGAATGGCGAGCTGATACCCGTATTAAACGGGCGCATTGAGCTGCATATCAGCGCCAGTGTTGCCTTTGCGGTCTGGCAATACTGGAAAGTGACAGGCGATGACCAGTTCATGCATGAATACGGAGCTGAAGTCTTCCTCAGCACTGCCGAGTTCTGGGCCAGCCGCGCTGAGTTTCACGAAGATCACCAGGACTACGAAATCAATGATGTCATTGGTCCCGACGAGTGGCACGAGCATGTGAATAACAATGCCTATACCAACTACATGGCTCGCTGGAATATCGAAAAGGCCATCGATGTATTGCAGTGGCTTCGTGAGTCGGCACCGCAGAAAGCAGATGAACTGATCAAACAGTTGGATTTGAGCCAGGAACGACTTGATCACTGGCGGGATGTCGTAATCAGGATGCACATTCCTATGGATAAGAAGACCGGCCTGATTGAACAGTTCGATGGCTTTTTCAACCTGGAGCCACTTGACCAGAACCAGTTTAAAGGCCGCAAGACCTCTTATCAGGGCCTGCTGGGCGTCAAGCAGGTAGAGAAATTCCGCATCATCAAGCAAGCCGATGTGCTGATGCTGCTGACTATTCTAGATAATGAGTTTGATCGAGATACCAAGCGCGTGAACTGGGATTACTATTACCCGATCACCGACCACGAGTATGGCTCGTCGCTGACTCCGGCGCTGCACGTAATTCTAGCCTGCGAGCTTGGGAAGATCGACATTGCCTACAAACAGTTTATGACCGGAGCGCTGGTAGACCTGGAGGACCTGCGCGGCAATAGTGATGAAGGTATTCATGATGCCTGCGCGGGCGCTGTCTGGCAGGCCGCCATATTTGGCTTTGCCGGTCTCCGCCTGACGGATGATGGGCATACCACCGCTCCAAGCTGGCCTGATGGTTGGAAGCGCCTGGCATTCAACTTTTTCCATAAGGGGAAGCTGGTGCAGGTAGATCTGCGCAGGGAAGAGGGGGCATAGCGCGAGCGAAAGGGGTTTTTTCCGGTGCCAGGCGCGAACATGTTGGAGTAGACATCATGGAAGACATTGTTGGATGGAACAGCCAGACCTACACGGTAGAGGTTGATCAGAATGTCAGCCTCGAGGGAAATTTGAACATTCCCGATCATCCGCGAGGCGTGGTTCTGTTCGCGCATGGCAGCGGGAGTAGCCGCTTCAGCCCCCGCAATCAGTATGTGGCCCAGGTATTATACAAAGCCGGGTTTGCGACCCTGTTGATTGACCTGCTGACCGCACAGGAGGAAGAGGTTGACAGACGCACTGCCCATTTGCGTTTCGACATTGGCCTGCTCAGCAGGCGCGTCGTGGGCGCGACGAACTGGCTCAGCGTCAATCCTCTGACATCTATGCTGAAAGTCGGATACTTTGGAGCAAGTACAGGGGCCGCCGCAGCCCTGGTAGCTGCTACCGAGCATCCCTTGCTTGTGGGGGCCGTTGTATCGCGGGGCGGACGTCCCGATCTTGCTGGCTCCGCCCTGACGGCTGTGCAGGCTCCCACGCTGTTGTTGGTAGGAGCAAAGGATACGCAGGTCATTGAGCTGAATCGCATGGCGTTTGCCCTGTTGCGCGGAGAAAAACACCTGGAGATCATTCCGGGCGCATCACACCTTTTCGAGGAGCCTGGAACCCTGGAACAGGTCGCGCAACTGGCTGGCGAATGGTTTACACGTTACCTGGCTCGGTGAGCTTTGCTTCCACAAGTGGGAGGTGATTCTGGTGGAAACACTCTACGCAGATCGCAGCGATGCCGGGCGTTTTCTGGCAACAAAGCTTGAGGCGTATGCCAACCGGCAGGATGTGCTGGTGCTTGCTCTGCCACGAGGAGGTGTGCCCGTCGCTTTTGAAGTGGCGCGAACGCTACATGCCCCGCTGGATGTGTTTGTTGTGCGCAAGCTCGGTGTGCCTGGACACGAGGAACTTGCAATGGGGGCTATCGCCACCGGCGGAACGATGGTTTTGAATGAGATGGTAGTGCAGACACTCCATATTCCAGAAAAAGTGATCGAGCAGGTCAAAGACAGGGAACAGCAGGAACTTGAGCGCCGCGAACACCTTTACAGGGATAGCCTGGCACCTGCGGATGTCGAGGGCAAAACCGTGATCCTGGTGGATGATGGACTGGCGACTGGCTCGACCATGCGTGCCGCCATCGCTGCTCTGCGCAAACAGCAGCCCGCTCGAATCGTCGTCGCGGTACCGGTAGCCGCGCTATCCACGTGTGAGGAGATGGCTTCGGAAGTCGATGAGATTATTTGCGCGAAAACCCCTGAACCTTTCTACGGAGTTGGTCTCTGGTACCAGGACTTCTCACAAACCTCTGACGAAGAAGTCCATGAGCTGCTGGCAACTGCCGAGCAGGAGTGTCCTGTTGTTACTCGAAAGCAATAGCAGAAAGTCCTCTTCTTGTTGTTGATCTGTTCGGGTTGGCTTCTTCGCCTTATTACTCATCAATATTCTAGAGCTTCCTGCAAGCAAGTATTCTTCTGTACTTTTTGCGCGTGTACTATATCGTGTACTATATAAGGATTGCTAACAGAGGAAGGAAGTAATGGAACTACCCACCTATGTCCAGATCGAGCCGGTAGGTCAATGCAATCTGCGCTGCCAGATGTGCGCGATCCAGTTTCGACATGATGGTCCCCCCTATGGCCCGTTAGCCTTTATGGAGTTTGAGCATTTTACGCGCATCCTCGATCAACTGGGGCCGCTCAAAGAATTGCACCTGCAAGGCCTGGGCGAGCCTATGATGCACCCCCGCTTTTTTGATATGATTGTCTATGCTACACAAAAAGGCATGCAGGTCACCACCAATTCCAACCTGACCCTTTTAAATGACCGGCGAGCCGAAGGTTGCGTCACGAGTGGATTGTATCGTCTGCATATCTCCATCGATGGCGCAAGCGCGGAAACCTATGAGCGGATTCGCGCACGTGCGCATTTTGATCGTGTAATGCGCAATCTGGAACGCCTGGTGACGGTACGCGAACGGCTCGGCAGCCGCTTGCCCGAACTGGTGATGGTGGTGGTGATTATGCGTCAGAATCTGCATGAGCTTCCCGAACTGGTGCGACTGGCGCATCGCTGGTCGTTCAGTCGCGTCTTCGTCCAGCATCTGTGCCACGACTTTGGCGAGTCCAGCCTGCCTTCCTATTACCGGCCCATGCGCGAGTTCGTCTCTGAACAAACCCTGCTACACGAAGACTCCGCGCTTGTCTCACGGTACTTTGATGAAGCGCGCCAGATTGCAAAGGACTTAGAGGTGGAGTTGCGCCTTCCGCGAACGACCCCGCGCCTGCATCCTGCTGGAACGCCTGGAAAAGAGCGTTGTAGCTGGCCCTGGCAGGGAGCCTATATTAGCTATCAAGGGTATGCTATGCCCTGCTGTATGGTCTCCACACCTGATCGTATTCATTTCGGCAGTGTTCTGGAGCAGGGAGTGCGGGCAACCTGGGAGAACGAACAATACCAGGCTTTCCGCGATCAATTGGCGTCAGATACTCCACCGGAAATTTGTCGATCCTGCTCGCTTTACGCGGGTGTCTTTTAGGAAAAAGGAACGTCCATGAGCGCGCAAGGCGAGCCTGTCTACCCTTTACAACAGACAGTGCGAGATCATGCCCCTTTTCCCCCTTTGTACCTCGATGAGGATACGTGGCGTACACTATTGAAGTTGCAAGGGCCGTCGCTCGGCATGTGGCGAGCAGCCGAGATTGCCGTGTTGCGCGAGCAGGTACGCCAGGGAAGGATGCAGGAGCCGGTGCTTGACCTGGGATGCGGCGATGGCCTTGTCACCTCTCAGGTATTGAACAGGGTTGAGGTTGGACTTGACCCGGATACTCAAGCGCTAGACAAAGCTGCTTCAACCGGCATCTATACCCGTTTTGAGACCGTTCCCGCACAAGATGTGGCGCTGTCGGATGGCAGCATAGGCACTGTGGTGAGCAATTCGGTATTAGAGCATATCGAGCAGATTGACGCCGTTTTGCAACGAGTGTCTGGCCTGTTAAGACCGGGCGGCAGACTTATATGCACGATGCCGACAGAAGCATTCAGCCGGTGGCTTTTGCTGCCTTTCTCGCCTTATGCTCGCTGGCGCAATCAGCACTATGGACACCTGAACTTGTGGACCGTGGAGCAATGGCGAGCGCATTTACAGGCTGTGGGCCTGGAGATAGAAGAAGTTCGCCCCTATATGCGACACTCACTGGTCTGGCTATGGGATGGACTGGAACTCCTGCAGCGTATCTGGATAGGTCGCCAACGCCTGTTCAGTATCGGCTGGAAGCGCTTAACTTCTGGACAATTGAACTGGCTGGCACACCATCTTTCGCATCTGAATTTTGCCTCGGCTGCCCCTGGCGGCGGCAGGCTGATTGTGGCACACAAGCTATAGCTTGTAGAGAGAGTAGCATGTATGGCAACCATTGATATCTTACTTCCCACCTGCAATCGGCTCGAATCACTGATTTTCACGTTAGGAGGAATAGCGGCCCAAAATTTGACCGACCTGCGCGTAATTGTCGCCGATCAGAGCCGCGAACCAGTAGAAAATGATCAGGTGGTGTTGACGCTGCGTCGCATCATCGAGGCGCGAGGCGGCTCGTTTGAATGGTATACGAGACCATCCATACACGGCATCGCCGAGCAGCGCGATTTTTTGCTGCAACGAGCTACGGCTGATGCTGTATTGTATCTGGATGATGACGTGTACATGGAACCCTGGGTCGTTGAGCGCATGCTGGCCGTGTTGCAGCAGGAGGGCTGCGGTTTTGTAGGAGCATTTCCCGCAGGGCTATCGCACCGCGATGATGTGCGCCCTTCGCAGCAGCACATTGAATACTGGGAAGGACCGGTGACACCAGAAGTGGTTGAGCCGGGATCACCGCAGTGGGAACGCTGGCAGTTGCACCGCGCCGCGAACCTGTATCATGTAAGCCTGTCTTTACCACCCGGCGAACACCGCCTCTACAAAGTCGCCTGGATTGCCTCATGTATCCTCTATAACCGGGCCAGGTTGTTGGAGGTGGGAGGCTTTGCTTTCTGGTCGCGCTTGCCGCGTTATCATTCAGGAGAGGAGGTATTGGTACAGAATTTGTTGATGCGTCGCTGGGGAGGATGTGCTATGATTCCCTCTGGAACATATTATTCACAGGTTCCTACGACCGTATTGAACGATAGGGGTACCGTTGATGGACATGCCCTTGATCTATTAGCAGAAATGGTGGAACGCTATGCTCCATCTACGAGTACAGCACCATGAATAATCCCTTTGAACCAGGGTTGCTTTCGCGCATAGCCGGACCGGTACGCAAGGTTGCGTTATTGCGTGCCTCGCGTATCGGCGATTTTATTTGCGCAATTCCTGCTTTTCGCTCGCTTCGGGCCGCGTTGCCGCATGCTGAGATCACTATTATTACCTTGCCGCTACTGCGTGACCTTGTTGACCGCTCGCCGTATTTTGATCGCTTTGTGGCCTTTCCAGGCTTTCCAGGAATTGCTGAACAATTTTTTTCTGCTTCGAGGGCGATACAATTCTTTGCTGAGATGCAGGCTGAACATTTTGACCTTGCTATTCAGATACAGGGGTCTGGGGTCTATTCCAATCCGTTCATGTTATTATTAGGTGCGCGCTATACCGCAGGTTTTGTGCGTCCAGGCGACTCACCAGGACGATTAGATGCGGCCTTTCCGATGCCCGAAAAAGGACACGAAGTACAGCGCCTACTTGACCTGGTGCAGTTTTTAGGCGTTCCTTCTCTTGGGAGCGAGATCGAGTTTCCGCTTTTATCACAGGATCACGAACGGGCAGAGGCATTACTGGCGGGGACAAAACCTCCGCTCATCGGCCTGCATACTTCAGCGCGCGCGGCCACGAGGCGCTGGTCACTCTCACGTTTCCTTCAGACCGCAGCAAGGCTGGTGCGGAAATATGACGGGACAGTGGTGGTGTTAGGAGATGTCGAGGATTATGAGGCGGGGAAAGTAATTGGTCAGACGCTTGGGAATGCCTGCTTAAATCTGGCGGGACGAACTTCGCTGGGCACGTTAGGGGCGGTAATTGCCCGGTTGTCGGTGTTGATTACGAATGATACAGGACCTGCCCATATTGGCTATGCCTTACGTACTCCAACCGTCACTATTTTTGGAGGCGAGAGTCCAGAAGCATACGGTCCACCTCAATCCGGCCCATTTCAGCCCTTGATCTATGAAGTACCCTGTCGGCCATGTAATCACGCGGAATGTCCGGTCGGATATACCTGCCTGGAAGGTGTTACGCCCGATATGGCAGTGGAAGCCGCTGAGTCCATTCTTCGTTTAATATAGCGCTACTGTCCTGCTGAGTTTTTCCCTCAAAGCGCTTTTTGTGATAGTATAAATATCGTTAAACACGAGACATATGCTTCAGCCATTTTTGTTCCTGCTCCTTCTGCGCAAGTAGCATATGTTCGTTCGCTGTTTCGGTAAAGAACGAATCGTTTATTAGATAGATAGGTAAGTTGAGATGGTTGGTGACAAACAAACTATCGTCATTGTTGATGACGAGCCGGATATTCTTATTTTTCTTGAGGCGATGCTCAGAGACGCCGGATATGAGGTAGTGGCTGTAGAGAAAAGTGAGGCACTTGACCAGCTTTTAGGACAACGCAGGTTGCCCGCTCTTATCATGCTGGATATGCTGCTTTCGGGAAAGGATGGCAGAACAATTTCCCGCCGACTGAAAAGCCAGGATGTCACCCGGCATATACCAATTATCATGTTTTCTGCTCATCCGGGGGCTGCGAAAGAAGCGTTAGAGTCAGGAGCAGATGACTTTATTGCGAAGCCATTCGAGATGGATGAGTTGCTTACGAAGATTAGCAGTTACGTATAACAGGTTATCGAGGTGTAAGGTATGGCGGTATCTGGAAACTCCAATGCTCAAGATAGCCCGGTTGTGCTTGCCGCAGCCGAGAGTTCTACATCTGCTGATGTGAAGATAGCTTCTGCGAGGGATAATGCCGCGCCGCGTCGATTCCTTGCCTGGCTACGAACAAATACTTTTGCACCCAAATGGTTCCCGCCAACCTTTCGTTCTCCCCTATTTGCTCTGCTTTTGGGACTGCTCTTTCAGTTACTGGTAAGCGGCCTCGTTGGAGTATTGGCTCATATATTATCTCTACCGATTGGGCTAGAGGTGCTATCGCTGGTAGCCGTTTTTCTGGTTGCATTAAATACGGGAGCCGTTCCTGGCCTGCTTGCAACTATACTAAGCGCGCTCATGCTCCTGCTATTCCAAATTTTGCCCACCAATCAAGACAGCGGATTGGGTGTACTGCTGTATACTGGTTCTGGCGTGGTGATGAGCCTGCTCACTGGACGGATTGAGCGGGAGCGACGAAAAGTCGCTTCGTTCACTTCGGCTTTGCAAACAGAGGCGCGAGAGGCCAGAGAGAGAGAACGGCATACTCGTGAAGTGCTGAATGCCTTATTGTTGATGTCTGAGACGCTGGTTTCTCCACAAACGTCGGCGCTTGTCACCACAGAAGATGGCTCGATTGAGGAAGCGGAAACGCATCAGATAGCACAACGGATGGTTGAGCTGGTTTGTCAGGTGTTAAACTGCAAACGAGTGGCGATTACGAAAATTGACTCGCAGACGCGGGAAGCGCATCCTCTGGTGGCAGTTGGTTTATCGGCAGAGCAGGAGCAGCAATGGTGGGCGAGTGTTCTCTCCTCTTATCTACAGAGCCGCCTTGAGCAGGGGAAAGAGAAGATTACGACCTGGCTGCATGCTGATGGCGTGTTGATCCTCGACGCCGAACAATTAGGGCTGCGCGAGCGCCTTACCCCTTATGAAGTACGCACTATTCTATCTGTGCCGGTATATACCGGCGATCAACTGATAGGTATTCTTTCTTTAGATTATGGAGAGAACGAACATCGCTACACGTTAGAGGAGATTTCGCTGGCAATTGCCGTTTCCCGCCTGATTGCCGTGGTGATTGAACGCGAGCGGCTGATGAAAGAACGGGCGGAGGCTATTGCTCAGGAACTGGCGCTGCGTGTGGCTAACCGGCGTATGGATGAATTCCTGGGCATAGCCAGCCACGAACTGAAAACGCCGCTTACCGTTGTCAAAGGCAATATACAACTGGCGAAACTACGCTTGAATGGCCATTTGCGCGATATCTCTCAAGAAATCGACAGTTTGAGAAGTAAACTCGAAGAGATGCAGCAGGCGCTGGAAGGGAAGCCCGGTGAGGTGCGCGATCTGCTTGAACGGGCCGAGCGGCATGTTGGTATTCAAAGTCGGATGGTCAGCAATCTGCTCGATATTTCACGCATCCAGTCCAACCAGCTCGAGTTGGATGTGCAGGAATGCGACCTGGTGGAGATTGCCAATGAAGCAGTAGAAGATCAGCGTATAATGTTCCCCCAGCGCTCCATTCAGACAGAATTACCCGAACAGGCAGAAGTGCGTGTGCTTGCCGATGCCGACCGCATCCGGCAGGTAATCAACAACTATCTGACCAACGCGCTAAAATATTCTCCTGCTGATCGGCCCGTCCTGCTTCGTCTTACACTTGAAGGCGAGTACACACGTCTGGCTGTAAGCGATGAAGGGCCTGGACTTGGGCCGGAAGAGCAGGAACAGGTATGGAATCGTTTTTACCGGGCGCAGGGAATCGTAGCGAAGAGTAACGCGGGTGGCGGTTTAGGCCTGGGTCTGCATATATGTCGCATGATCGTCGAGGCGCATGGTGGGGAAGTGGGAGTTGAAAGCACTGTAGGAAAAGGTTCAACATTCTGGTTTACTATGCCGCTTGCCAGAACCTCATAAGATATGCCATTTGTCACATCTTTTTGCGGACGCTTCGTATAGTAAGTGACAGGATGAATGAAAGAGCGAATGGCTTTCTATTGTTCCTGTTGGTGGCTTATTCGAGCAACTCAGGAGGATGTACGTGTCGGTAGCGCCTGCCTCTTCTCAAGAACCCCTTTCACTTGGTGAAATAGAAATATGTGCCGCTGCTGACCCCGTTGAGACGGCGAAAGCGGCGGGACTGCGCTATGTATCAGATACGTTGCCCGGCATTGCGCGGAAGCGAGCGGGCAAGCATTTTAGCTATATTGGTCTCGATGGCAAACCTATTCGCGATCCCAAGGAACTTGAACGTATTAAGAAGCTGGGCATTCCGCCTTCCTGGACGAACGTGTGGATTTGCGCCAGTCCACGCGGGCATATACAGGCAACCGGGCGCGACGCGAAGGGGCGCAAGCAGTATCGCTATCATCCGCGTTGGCGAGAAGTGCGTGACGAGACAAAGTACGATAAGCTAATCGCCTTTGGTCATACCTTGCCGGTAATTCGCGAACGGGTTGACCATGACCTGAGTTTATCGGGTTTGCCGTATGAGAAGGTGGTGGCGACAGTTGTGCGCTTGCTGGATGAGACGCTGATTCGCGTGGGCAACGAAGAATATGCCAGAGAGAATGACTCGTATGGCCTGACGACAATGCGCAGCCATCACGTGGAAGTTGAAGGAGCGAAGGTTCATTTCCATTTTCGCGGCAAAAGCGGCAAGGAACATACTATTGATGTCAAAGACCGCCAGCTTGCGCGTATTGTCAAACGCTGCCAGGACTTGCCGGGGCACGAACTGTTCCAGTATATCGACGAAGATGGCGAGCTTCGTACTATAGAGTCGAACGACATCAACGAATACCTGCGGTCGGTCAGTGGTCAGGATTTTACGGCCAAAGATTTTCGCACCTGGGGCGGGACGGTAGTGGCGACCGAGGCACTGGAGAAGGCCGGGCCGTTTGAGACGCAGACGCAGGGCAAGAAAAATGTCACCGAGGCCATCAAAATGGCTGCCGGTGAACTGGGCAATACGCCTACCATTTGCCGCAAATGCTATGTACATCCGGGAGTGATCGATGCCTACCTGGATGGCTCGCTCAGCGCCTTTTTCAAGCAGTATGATGAGCAGGAAAAGAAGAGTGTGCCGGAAGGGCTGCGTCCTGAAGAGGCCCGGGTGCTGGCATTTCTCGAACATATCTCTCCAGAATAGATTGGATTCACATAGATGAGCATTCGGCGCAAAGAACTCTGGCGAGTGCGGCGTATCGCCCAGGACAAGTTAGGCTATGAAAGCCTGCGGCCCGGACAGCAGCCCGCCATTCTCGCACTACTCGACGGGCATGATACGCTGGCCGTCATGCCCACCGGCTCGGGCAAGTCCATGATTTACCAGGCAGCAGCCCTGCTTTTAGACGGTCCAACGGTTGTCGTTTCTCCCCTTATCGCGCTCCAGTACGATCAGGTGCAGGCCATTGAGGAGCAGAACATCGGGGGGGCTGCCCTCATTAATTCGACGGTGAGCGATGAAGCTTCGAGGCAGACTTTCGAAGCGCTTGCACAGGGGAAGCTGGAATTCGTCTTTCTTGCTCCCGAGCAGTTCAACAATGAAGAGATATTGCAGCGCCTGCGGGAGGCAAAACCTTCGCTTTTTGTAGTGGACGAAGCCCACTGTATCAGCGAATGGGGTCATGATTTCCGACCGGAGTACCTGAGGCTTGGTACGGTCATAGAGGAACTCAACCATCCCCACGTCCTGGCGCTGACCGCTACTGCCTCGCTTCCTGTGCGCGAGGAAATCCTGGAGCGGCTGGGAATGCGCGATCCGCGTGTGGTTGTGCAGGGCTTTGACCGGCCAAATATCTGGCTCGGAGTTGAAACCTACTATGATGAATCCGAAAAGAAACGAGCTTTGCTTGAGCGAGTCAGTGAAGCGGAGAAGCCGGGAATTGTCTATGTGGCGACGCGCAAACATGCCGAGGAGATTGCAACGGGACTTCAAGAGCGTGGGGTGAAGGCGGCCTTTTATCATGCCGGGATGAGGGCGAAGGAGCGCGAGCAGGTGCAAAACGCCTTCATGCAAGATGAGTTGGAGGTGATTGTGGCGACTACTGCCTTTGGCATGGGCGTCAACAAGGAAAACGTGCGTTTTGTCTTTCATTACGATATCAGCGATTCGGTAGACTCCTATTATCAGGAGATTGGCCGGGCGGGGCGCGACGGCGAGCAGGCTGATGCCATCCTGTTTTATAGCTCCAAAGACCTGGGCATCCAGCGTTTTCTGAACAGCAGCGGAAAAGTCGATGCAGACCAGGTAGAACTGGTCGCCAGGGTGATTGTTGAATATGGTGAGCCTATCGAACCGGCTCGCCTGCGCGAGGAACTGGATATCTCGCAGACCAAACTGACGCAGATTCTGAGCTACCTGGAAGAATTGGATGTGGTGCGGATTCTGCCTGATGGTGAGGTAGCGCCGGTTGAAAATCCGCCTGACCTGGATGAGGTCGCGGAGGAATCGGCGCATAGGCATGAAAGCCGTCGCCAGTATGCTCAGTCGCGCATTGAAATGATTCGTGGCTACGCCGAACTGCGCGATTGCCGTCGCAAGTACCTGCTCAACTACTTTGGTGAGGAGATGGACGGGCCATGCGGCTTCTGCGACAACTGCGATGCTGGCTACCTGGCTGAGGAAGAGGCAGAGGGCAGGCCTTTTCCTTTGAACAGTCGTGTTACTCATAAGTCCTGGGGTGAGGGTGTGGTGATGCGTTACGAGGACGATAAGATGGTGGTGTTGTTCGACGAGGTTGGCTATAAAACGCTCTCGGTCGATATCGTGACGGAGCGAGGATTGTTGGAGCCAGTAAAGTGATGGGACGTTGAATCGCCCCATCACCTGGCTGTTAATTCTGTGGGCGCGCTGTCACAATGTCGTTCTTAGCTGCCCACATGCTGAGATTTTGTCGTTGTATGGCGGCAGCCATCAGGTCGGGGAATAATTCCGGCGAGCAGGCGAACGAGGGGATGTCCATGCCTGCGAGTATGGCGGCGTTGTGCTGATCGAAGCTGGGCGCGCCTTTATCGTTCAGAGCGAGCAAACAGATTACCTGCACCCCGCTTGCTTTTAATTCGGCGGCCCGGCGCAGCATTTCTTGTTGATTGCCACCCTCGTATAAGTCCGTAATCAGCACCAGGATGGTCGAATTGGGACGTGAAATTACCTGTTGACAGTAGGCCAGGGCGCGATTGATATCTGTGCCGCCACCAAGCTGCACACCGAAAAGTAGATCAACGGGGTCTTGCAGATCGCCGGTGAGATCGACGACTGAAGTGTCGAAGACGATCATGCGCGTGCTGACCGAGCGCAGGGTTGCCAGAACCGCGCCAAAAATGCCAGCATAAACGACAGAGGTTGCCATTGAGCCGCTTTGATCGACGCAGAGGACGATATCGCGCAGGGAAGAGCGTTTGTGGCCGTGTCCAACCAGCCGCTCAGCGATAATGGTTCCCTTATCGGGCAGGTAGTTTTTCAGGTTGGCGCGAATGGTGCGATCCCAGTTGATTTCGTTGGCGCGTGGGCGGTAGATGCGTGTGGCGCGATTCAGGCTGCCGCGCACAGCCTGGATCAGCCCGTTGGCAAGCTTGCGCTCGAGTTCTTCGACCACCTTGCGGACAACCTGGCGTGCTGTGTCCTTCGTCTTCTCGGGTATTACTTTGCTAAGCGAGAGCAGATTGGCGACGAGATGGACATCCGGCTCGACCAGTTCAAGCATCTCAGGCTCAAGTAGCATCTGGGTCAGATTCAGGCGTTCCAGGGCGTCTTTTTGCATGACCTGCACAGTTGACGTGGGGAAGTAGGTGCGGATATCGCCGAGCCAGCGTGAGACGTTGGGTGATGACTTACCAAGTCCGGCGGAACGGTCGCTGTTGTAGAGGGCTTCCAGCACGCTGTCCATCCCGGCGTCCTGGCCAGCAAGCTGCACTTGAGAACTGCCGTCGGTACACATGCCCTCGCCGGATTCTTTTCCCAGCACCAGTCGCCAGCGGCGCAGGCGTTCTTTTTCATCAATTGCGGTCATATTGCACTCCTAAAATGTGTGCCAGGACAGGCAGAACACTGCTGGCTCGTTCTTCGTTGATGTTGCCTGGGTGATCTGCATTTGACGCCGGAATTTTTACAGAGGGTGTAGAGCGCAAGTGCTTGACCTTTTCGCCCATTGCCCGGCGTTCTGGCGGTTCAAAGTTCGCGAAAGCTCGTCTCAGGAGCGGCAGAAGGGTGACGAAGGTGTCGGGAGAAAGTTCGCAGAGCCAGGAGTCGAGAGCGAGCCAGAGGCTATCCTGGTGCAGGAGCAGCATGCCACTGCCGCGTAAAACTCCCTCTATCCACGAGGCGGCCTGTGAAGCTCGATTAACAGGAGAAAGGGCAAGGCGTGCAACGCGCTGTAATTCTGCCTCGTCGATGGCTTTTTGTTCAAAGAGGAGCCGACAGCAACGGCCCCGCACCAGACCATGAATACCCTGGCGTTCGAGCAGAGTGCGCAGGACTGAGAGCCATTGAACACGTTGTTCGTCCTGGTTAAGCAGGTTTACGCTCTCCTGCACGTGTTCGATACTTTTGACCATTTCTTGCGCGGCATCGTCATCAAGCGAGGCGCAGGCAGCAGGGAGGCCGATCAAAACGCGTTCGAAGAGAGCGTCGATCACGGGGAGAATGCGTTCGGCCTGTGTCTCACGGACATTGCCGTAGCGAGCGATACGGGCAAGCGGCGGAAGCGCGTCCATGAGATGGCGCACGTCTGCCGAAACGGCGGCTTTGCTCTGTACACAGGTGAGCAGGTGTTCGATAGCTTCGGGGAGTTCTGCGAGGATGGCTTTGTCGAGCAGCGCTGTAAGTTCAGGAAGCTCCTCTGCGTTGTCTGCTTTGTGGTGAACGAAGGCGCTGGCGGCGCGTTCAACGGTATTGCCCCAGATGTTGGCCTCGATTAGCCGCAGGGAGAACTCTACCTGCCATTGCACTTTCCAGATTTCATGGAATGTGCTGTGTTTCTGCGAGGTGCGCTGGAGAACGCCCCACTCGATGCCGAGCAGGCTGAGCGCGTGAAGGAGCTGGCTGCGCGCACGATCTGTCTCCTTGCGCAGGTCAAAATCGTAATTTTGCTGGATCGGGTCAGGCTTCATGCGGAGCTTGCGCTGCTTGCTTTCCAGATCGCGCTGCAGGGGAACGGCAGGTGTTTCTGGAGGGACCTCGCCCAGCTTTTCGCCGATCTCAAGTTTGTCGCGAATCAACTGCATGGGTTCCAGGTTGCCGTGACAGAGAACAGTTTGAATGGATTCGTGTAAGTCATGCAGCCCTGGCATAGGTAGGTCGCGCATAGCGGCCAGCGCTTCGGCAAGTCGCACAGCTTCGATAACGCTTGCCGAAGAGGCATCGAGTCCTTCTGCGCGCAGTAAGTGGGCAGCGCGAGCAACCCAGCGGATAGTAACGCGATTGGGTGTGTTCCACAGGTGTTCGTACCAGCCGGGGGAAGTCACACCCGCACCGTAGCCGCTGCGATAGGCGAGGCGTGAGTTTGTCCACGGAATCCAGGTGGCTTCGACTTTGATACGCTTCAAGCCGCTCAGCAGGACCGTATCACCTTTCGCGTTGTCCAATTGGGAGAGGACTGGCGCGTGCCACGCTCCGCAGACGACCGCTATACGTTGGAAGCCCTCTTTTTGCGCGGCGCGAATGGTGTGGCGCATAGAGGCTTCGCGTTGTGCCTCGTGTTCATTTTTCGGCGTAGGATCGGAGCGCATCTCGCTCATAGCTTCCAGGATGCCCTCGAAGAGGTGCTGCGTATCCAGTCGCTGCTCGATCTGACGCTCCCACCACATCTCGTAATCGTCATAACCGGAGGCTCTGGCAAGCAAGGCGAAGGGATCATCTTCCACTTTCTCCTCGGTCGGAGCCTCTACCGTTATAGTTTCAGTAGTGTCGCGTAGGGAAGCACTTTTGCTCGAAGCGTTTGATGGGTCTGAATCTGCTTTTGATTCGGTATCGTTTGATTTCTTTTCCTGCTGCTCCTTTTCAGCCTGGACTTTTGCCTGTGCAAGCTGGATGGATTGTGGTAGATCCATGAAGCGTGCCGGGATGTTATGTGTGAGCGCGTAGTGCAGCGCCTGCCATTCGGGCGAGAAATGGGTAAATGGATAATAGACGGCATGCTGCGGCGCGCCCGGCGCGTAGATCAGGAGCGCGACAGGAGGATGCATGTCCTTTGAAGTGAGCAAAGGCAGCGCCTCCTGGGCATCTGGTGGTCCCTCGACCAGCACGATGTCTGGCTGTAGTTCTTCCAGGGCGGCTCGCAGGCTGCGCGCACATCCGGGACCGTGATGGCGCACGCCGAAAATGGAGAGGGTCACGCTAGAGTACCTCCTGGCAAGCGCGGTATAAATCTTTCCAACCGTCGCGCTCTTTCACGACCGTTTGCAGATATTCGAGCCAGACGATGCGGTCCTGCACAGGGTCTTTGACGATTGCTCCGGTCAACCCGGCGGCAAGGTCGTCTGCGCGCAACTGTCCATCACCGTAGTACCCAGCCATCGCCAGACCGTTGTTGATGACGGAGATTGCTTCGGCGGTGGAAAGAGTGCCGCCAGGAGATTTCAATTTGGTCTTGCCATCAAGTGTGAGGCCAGAGCGCAACTCGCGGAAGATGGTGACGACGCGGCGAATTTCTTCTAACGCTGGCTTTTCGGCAGGCAGTTCGAGGGCGCGGCCCAGGCTGGCAACGCGGCGATCGACAATTTCAACCTCTTTGTCAAGGCTATCGGGAACAGGCAGGATAACGGTGTTGAAGCGTCTCATGAGAGCGCTGGAGAGTTCGTTAACGCCCTTGTCGCGGTTGTTGGCGGTGGCGATAAGGTTGAAGCCCTTGCGTGCCTGCATCTCCGTGTTTAGTTCGGGAATGGGCAAGGTTTTCTCAGAGAGGATGGTGATGAGCGTATCCTGTACCTCGGCGGGAATGCGCGTCAGTTCCTCGATGCGCGCTATTTTGCCATCCTGCATCGCCTTCATCATAGGACTGACAACCAGCGCGGCTGGAGATGGGCCTTCGACAAGCAGTCGGGCGTAGTTCCAACCATAGCGGATAGCGCTCTCATCAGTACCGGCGGTGCCTTGAATAAGGAGCGTCGAGTCACCTGCAATGGCGGCGGCAAGGTGTTCGCTTGTCCAGGACTTCGCGGTTCCTGGCGTTCCGTAAAGCAAAAGGGCGCGGTCGGTTGCCAGGGTTGCCACAGCGATTTCGATCAGGCGGGCATTGCCGATATATTTGGGGGTGATCTCGAAGCCGTTGGGGAGTCTACCACCTAAGAGATAGGTGCGCACAGCCCAGGGCGAGAGCTTCCAGTTCGGCGGGCGCTGGCGGTCGTCAACTTTCGCCAGTTCGGCCAGTTCTTCGGCATATTGCTGCTCGGCATGTTCGCGTAGAACAGCCTGCAACGCAGGATCAGCGGGTATATTGGAGGGATGATGCTTACCGTTGGGGGCGTTTTGGGTACTCATCGAGTTATCTCCTCAATAAATTGTTTTCGTATGCGTACAGCTTCGGTAAAGGTTGCGACCTGTTCATGCCAGGCGTGAATTTCCCAGGAGTTGTCCTCGGGAAGATTCCAGGGTTCGAGAGCCAGAGAAAGGCTCGATGGAGCCAATGCGCGAGCTGCAACCTCCAGGCTTTGAAACCAGGAATCGTAATAGGGATAGTAGTTCTTTTTTACAAAGCTCGCTGAAGCAAGGTGATGACGCAGCTTGCCCAAGTACTGTTTGCTGAATGCTTCGCTCCAGGGCTGGGGTAAATGTGAGATCAGTGAACCCCGGTTATCCCTGTCCGAAGTGAGGTCATGTATTACTGGGAGCATAACCTGCTCTGCCTCCTCTGAAGACATGCAGGCAAGTAACTCGGCTCGCATATCTCTGGTAGTGACACCATGTGTATTGGGTTGCACTGGATGACGACGCCACCAGCGCCAGAGTGGTTGGAGCCAGGATGTTGCCCGGTAGAATATGGCTGCTCTTGTCCAGCCTTCGATAACCGTATTTGTCCAGGTATTATCAATTTTTTCAAGCTGGTTGATTAAAGCTTCAGGAGTATTTTGCAGTCGCTCTTCCCAATGGTGGAGAGGAACGCGAGAAAGTATCTGAAGCATCCACCAGGCCTGTTCGCCAGGCTTCGTTTCGGGTTTTTCAAGAATGCCATCACGTGTCCAGCTTGTATCGTATTTAGAGGGAGCATTGACAATAATTTTCCCTTTATCGAGAGAAAGAATTTGATTCGAGCGCAAAAGCATGCGCTCGAGGAATGCTGAAGTGGGCAGGCGCATAAGCAATTCGCAGGCCACATTGCGTACATTGGAAGACCTGTCATCAAGGGCCTTTTCGAGGAATGGCTCATCTGCGTCCGAGAGGCTAACTTCAAATGTGTTGAGTAACGCAGAACGAGCCTCTGCTCTCTCTTTTTTCCATACTTCCTCTAACCAGGAACGGGCTTGAGCAGGGTCGATAGTGCGCAGACGGCGAAGAATTGCGCATCGTTGCTCGATGGTGCCTTCTTGCCAGAGACTTTCAGTATGTACTGGCAATGCTTCACCTGAGAGGGGTAGAATTTGCTGTACCCAGTTCCACTGAGGATTCAACTGGCTTAGCCATTTGCCACGCTCTCCGAGGATGGGATATAAGAGGGCACGAATCTGTGTATCTGACATGTTGAGTGCGGCTGGCAACAATTCGTAGGGAAGATGGATTCCTGCCTGCTGCATATATTGAAACGCTTCGGGAAGTAGATCTTTGTGCTTGCCGAGGAACATGTCGTGCAACAATGCAGCCGCTCTTGACGAACATGGTCGAAGTTGTTCTGTTGGAGCAGGTTCAGGAATGCCCTCTATGACTTCTGCTATCCAGCCTGCTTGCTGGTAGACCGCAAAACTTCCAGCGGCTAGTAAAAGCTGGCGTTCGGGCGAAGCAATGGCAAGGGCTGAAATCAGATTGTCAACGGCGGAGCCTGTTTTGCAATCGGGCTGATTCTGCTGACCTGTACCGACGAGCGCGGTTTTTACGATATCTGGCATGTTCATTGCAGCGCCCTCCCCAGTAAGTAGTAGGTCTGGTTGGATAGCATGCCGAGTGGAAGCACGTTTTCTCCGTTCCATTCGCCCGCGAGATCTATGGGATGGCCTCCCGAGAGGGCAAGCATCTGCCAGTAGTCGCCTTTTGCCAGGGGAAGCGCCTTGCCTGCGCTGTCCCGAACATACCAGGAATCGTTGTGCAAAATGGGTGTGGCATTGTGAAGGACACAAAGGAAACGCTCGAGCCAGGGTTGGCGAGCCAGTGTAGAGGCTACCTTTGCTAGAACGTTATCTATGGCTTCTTCGCCTGGGAGGGAGGTTGTGATAGGTATTGCTTCTCCCTGCCTTGAGATGATGCGAGCGCGTTGGGGGTATGCGCCGGGCCAAAAGAGGAGTTCAGCTTTTTGTGCAGTGCCGAGGGGGTAAATTTCAGGGAAAGGTGTACCTGCGGCGGAGAATTGCAATAACAGAGCTGAACGCTTGCTTTCTTTGCCGAGCAACCAGGTTCGTTGCACGCGCAGACGGTCTTCATCGACTACCATTTGACCCAGGATAAGCCATTCGTCGGTGACGGTCTGACCTCGTTCCGCGACCTCTTCCTGGCTGAGATTCCAGCCGATCATCTGTCGTACATCGTCTTGTAGAGCGGAATCGAGCTGGTCAATGCGGCGATAGGCATGGGTGAGCATTGCCAGGAGGCCAAGCTGGAAAAGCAGCTTTTCCGGCCAGTTGCGCGAGGCGTTAGGAATGGCGGCGAGGTTGCGCAGGCGGTTGGCAATACCGGGTGCCTGCGCGTCGATCATCTGCGCGGCGCGGCTTTCCCAGAACGAGGCTGGTTGGGTCTGTACGCTTGCCAACCCGTTGCGCACAAGATCATGCAGCCAGAGATCGAGACTATCAAGACCTTTGCTAACAAGCGCCTGACGTTTTTCTGTTCGTTTAGCCTGGGCGGTCTGAGAGCTTGGGCTAGAAGGCTGATCTGTTTTCGTGAGTTTGCTGTCGGCCTGTCTTTTCTGGAGCCAACTTGCTACCCACATAGGAGGTTCGCTTTCTGGTAGAGCGTCGGGTTCGGTGGCGGCCAGAAGGAGCAGCGCGAGGCTGTGCTTGCAGGGAAGTTTGCGGCTTGGGCAGGTGCAGGTTGCTTTCAACGAGGTGAGATCAACCTTGACCTGGTAGGATGCGCTGCCCTGGCAGATACCCCATAGGGCCCCGGCATTGCTCCCTATCTGTGACCAGTGTTTGAGGTTGGCGGTCTTTTTGGCGGCTGAGGCAGAACTGGCGTCAGGGGCCATCGCCAGTACCTGCGTACTCGTCAACTGTATGCTCAATGTACGACCTCTCTGGTGGATTTGTCGTCTGGTAGCTAATTCTTTTGCAGTATGGCAGAGGCGGTAATGGGTGGCAAGCGAAAAGGACGGAAGTACTTTGATTGTGTTATTGCTTTCGTTCTTTGTGCCATATAAGTGGTGAGCGGGTGTAGCCGTCTGGCCTGTGGAGGCTGTTGAAAGTAGATTGTGCCATTTGTGCCACTTGTGCCGGGGTTTTGCAACAGCCTTGTTGTCGAGTGAAAGGAAAGGACCGTTCCTGCTATACATTGTGAGAATGAGACGAGGACGAATTTGACTGCTAGCAGACTAGCGGTATTAATAGTGTACCTGAAAGGGTGGAAAAAGGCAAGGTTTATGCTTGTTGTAATTTGCGAGTACCCTTGACTGGCTTTGTTTGCCTCTAGTATACTTAGAGCAACAGGAACCGCGATGAGGCTCGCGTAATGCCGCAAGGCTGATAGCTTCTAACATCCAACTACAGAGCGGGTTGGTCGTTAGAAGTTTTTTTTATACTTCTTCCCTGAGCAAGAAATATGCGGGGTGGAAGCATAGAAGCGCTTCTCTTGCAGAACAACTCTTTCTGTCTGTAGGAGAGGCGTTTGTGTTTTGTCTGATTCAAGCAGGTAAGCAGGCGAATCGATGGGCCTTCGCGTTGTAAACGCTTGTGCTATAGTATTGCCAGCATAATTCAACGAGGAGGGATGCACGATGAGCTTGCTGAGGAAAGGCAAGGCGATGGCTCTGACCATCTACATCGGTGAAGCAGATCAATGGCATGGAACACCGCTGTATGTAGCGATAGTTCAACTTCTTCGTGACGCGGGATGCGCGGGAGCTACGGTGACACGAGCGGTGGCCGGATATGGCGCGGGTGCGCGTTTGCACGAGGAAGGAGGGTGGCGCTGGTCGTCCGATGCGCCGATTGTGATTTCGGTAGTCGATGCGCCGTATCGCATACAACGCCTGCTGCCGCGCTTGCAGGAGATGTTGAGCGGTGGCTTAATGACCACGCAGGAGGTCGAGGTTTTGAAATACACGCACGCGCGGCCAAGAGGTCTATCATCGAAGCTGACGGTGCAGCAGGTGATGGAGACCTCACTCACTACAGTTGAACTGGATACGCCTGTTGCGACAGTGGTTGATTTGCTGTTAGATGCTCCATTTCGAGCGTTGCCAGTAGTGGATAGCCAGCAACATTTGAAAGGCTTGATTAGCACCGGAGATCTGATTCGCGCCGGGGTACTGCCTATGCGACGAGGATTGCTACGTACCGCCCGCGAACTGGATAGTTCGACAGCTCGGGCAGTAGAGACTCCCCTCGAACAGGGCAAACAGAGCGATTTGACGGCCCAGGATGTGATGAATACACAGGTGCGTACTGTGGAGCCGACCATGCAGGTAAAGGAGGCGGCCCAGATCATGCTTGAAACAGGTTTGCGCCGTTTACCGGTGGTGGAGTCCGATGGCACGCTTCGAGGAATGGTCACAAGGGCAGACCTGTTGCAGCTGATTGTCACCAGCCCGCTTATCAGTAGCCAGGAGAGTAGAGGAACGCAGCCGCTACGACGTTCCGCGCCATTAAACAATCTTCCACCGCAGCAGCAGCCAGTTGGGCAGTACCTCAATCCAGATGTAGCAACGGTCAGCAGCGAGGCTTTGTTGGGAGATGTCATTGATGCGCTGCTGGTTTCGCCATTGAAGCGTGTGGTAGTGGTTGACGCCGAGGGGCGGGTGGCTGGAATTATCAGCGATGTGGATATCCTGGCTCAGATGCAGGCAGAGGCCCGTCCTGGGTTACTACAGATGTTAAGTAACTGGGCGCGAGGCAAACCGGGGCATGTGCCGACAGGAGCTTTACAAACACACACGGGAAAGGCGCGCGTAGCTGCCGATATCATGAATCGGGACGTGATTATGGTTTCAGAGACGACGACAGTACAGGAAACGATTGAGCGGATGATTAGTACGGGGCGCAAGGTGCTGCCAGTTGTCGATGAACAAAAGCGCCTGCAAGGAATCGTTGGGAGAACTGATCTCCTGCGCATCTTATTAGAGGAATCGTAGGAAACATATGTCAGAACCGGGGAAACTGTTACGGATCTATATTGGAGAAATGCAAGAATGGCAGGACAAACCGCTTTACCGGGCTATTCTTGAACTTGCCCAACAGCATGAAATGAGAGGCGCGACGGTGCTGAGGGGAATAGAGGGCTTTGGCCCGCAGCATCATCTATCAACTGAGCGGCTACCTGATATCTCGGAAAATTTACCTATTCTCATTGAAATTGTGGAGAGCGAGGAGCGCGTGCATAGCTTTCTGCCCTTGCTTGATGAGTTAGTGCAGCAGGGAACGATTACGCTTGAGCCGGTAGAGATTGTCTATAACGGGAGCAGGGCATGACGTTTACTTCGTTAGGTTTAGCCTGTCTCGTAGGTATTGCTGGTGCGCTTGGTGCTGTATCACGGTATTTTCTGGGCCGTTATGTAGCCGAACGCGCCAGCTCGCAGTTTCCTTTTGGAACATTTCTCATCAATGTTTCGGGCGCATTTGTGATTGGATTGCTGTTTGGCGTGACGAGTCGCAAGTTGATTTCGCCCGCAGTGCAACTGGTGCTGGCAACGGGCTTTCTCGGAGGATATACCACCTTCAGCACGATGAGTTGGGAAGGGGTGCAGTTGGCGCGGGGAGGAAGTTCAAGGAGAAGTATGATCTATCTTGGCGGTTCTGTGCTTATCGGTTATAGTGCTGCTGCGCTCGGTATGGTGTTAGGGGAGTGGCTCTGATGGCGCGTACATTATCTTTACGACGCCGTGTGATGGCGGTCTTCTTTGGCGGATTTTTTGGTACGCTTATGCGCTACTTGCTCAGCACGCTGATTCAAAGCTGGCTCGGAAAAAACTTTCCTTTCGATATTCTCTTCATCAATATTACTGGCGCGCTTATCCTGGCGTTAGTAACGGTGCTGGCGGATGCAACGTTTCTCGTTGGCCCCACACGCCGCCTGTTTATCAATATAGGTTTTCTGGGAGCCTATACCACGTTCAGCAGCATGGCGCTTGGCGATGTGCTGCTGTTCGCGCATGGAAGCTGGTTGCTGGCACTGTTATATGTGGTACTTAGTCTTATCGGCGGAGTTCTGGCTGTGCTGCTTGGCGACTGGCTGGGGCATAAAATTATTCGTGCCGCAAGGCGAGAGAAGACCGGCAAATTGCCAGTACTTAAGCTTCCTGGAAACCAGAAGGATCAGGAAGAAGAGCGGATAGCGAGGTTCAAGGGCCGATCTTGATGAGTAATGAGCCTCGTTCAAGCTGTATGAGACCTGATGATGAGGCGTATTTCTCGTTGCCTCAACATTTTGAAATGGGCCAGATAGGTACAATATCCTCGAATAAAATGTTTTAGCCTGTATATTACCTGGACAAAGAGATAACAATATGTTATATAGGTAATTAGCATATAGCAATAAAAACAAAATGGGTGAGCCAGGCAAACATATGAAAGGAAATCTTATGCAATACCTCTCTAAATCATTCTCTCTCAAGCTGGAAAGGGAACGCTATGAGTCTGCGTGTTGAGCATGTCAATAAATGGTTTGGTCAGTTACAGGCAATTAAGGACCTCTCTATGGAAGTTGAGGAGGGGGCGCTTTTTGGCTTTCTGGGAGCAAATGGCGCGGGAAAAACGACCACGATGCGTATGATTCTGGATATTTTGCGTCCTGATAACGGCACTATCACCTGGAATGGCAGTGATGTTAGCCAGGTGCCGCGCAGAAAATGGGGCTATCTGCCCGAAGAGCGCGGACTCTATCCGAAAATGCGCGTAGATGAGCAGTTGCTGTTTCTGGCGCGCCTGAATGGTGTCTCGAAGCAAGATGCCAGGAAAGCGCTGGATGAGTGGCTTGAGCGTTTTCAGATCAATGCGAACCGCAGGAGAAAAGTGGAAGAACTCTCCAAAGGCAACCAGCAAAAGGTACAGTTCCTGGCTGCTATCCTGCATGATCCAGACATCCTGATTATGGACGAACCATTTAGTGGCCTCGATCCGGTCAATGCCAGTGTTCTCAAAGAGGCGTTTTTAGAGATGCACCGGCGCGGCAAGACGATCATCTTTTCCACACACCAGTTGGAGCAGGTTGAGGAGCTGTGCGAGGACATTGTGATTATCGATAAGGGACAATCGGTTGCGCAGGGGAGCGTGCGCGATATCAAGCGGCAACATGGTCGCAATCTGGCGCATCTCAGGCTCGATAACGACCCTGAGGCTGCTTTTCTTGATAGTCTGGAAGGAGTGCAGGTCATCAAACGCCGACAGGACTATATTGAAATGCAGTTCCAGGCGGGTCTCAATCCTAACCTGATTGTGGAAGCGGCGCTGCAACATGGCGGGATCATCAGCCTTTTCGAGATTGTTGAGCCGTCGCTGACCGATATTTTCATTGAGCTGGTCGGCTCGACGCCCGATACTCCATCTGTGGTGTCGGCATAGAAAATAGGAGCGAAACGATGGCAAAGAAAACTGCTCAGACGCAGGAACAGGCGCAGCCAGTACAGGAGCATGACGCCGTTATCGTCAGTAGGGGCGAGGCAGCGAAAGCAAATAACTGGCGCAATATTCGTCTCATTATAGGGCGCGAGTACAAAAATCGCGTGACCCAGCGCAGTTTTCTCATTGCCAGCATTATCCTGCTGCTGATTGTGTTTCTGGCCGCTTTTGTCCCGACAATAGTGCAGTTTTTCGCTTCGCGCTCCCCTTCACAAACCAGTATAGTCGTGGTGAACCACGCCGGAACCGTTGCAGGCCTGGATAACAGTGCGTTGACCAGTTATATTAATACTACGCTGAATGGGACGAATACAAACAGTCCACCTTCCTTTGCTTTGCGTGTCTCGACTACCAATGAGGCTGCCAGCTTGCAAAGTCAGGTCAAAGCTGGCAAATTGGATATGCTGCTAGTAGTAGATCGCTCACCAAACCAGGACTTACACTTCACGTATTATAGCAATGGCAGTCCGAGCAACGACTCCAACCTGTCTACCATCCAGACGCTGACGCAACAACTTAACTTGCTCGACAACGCGCATCGCCTGGGATTGACACTACTGCAAACACGCCGTTTGTTTGCTCCCCCTGATTTGACGGTTGACTATTCTCAGCAGAGCCAGAATACGAAGCCAAGTAGCGAAATCGCCGCAGACTTTATCCTTGCCTTTGTCGGAGTTTACCTGCTCTTCTATGCGGTGACGGGGTATGCAGGTATCGTTGCGCAGGGAGTCGCGGAAGAGAAAAGCAGCCGGGTGATGGAAATTCTTGTGAACGCGGCGACTCCTTTTCAATTAATGGTCGGGAAGATCCTGGGCATTGGCGCGGCGGGACTCTCACAGATGGTGTGCCTGGTAGTAGTTGGCGTGGGCGCGCAACTGCTGCAAACTCCTATACAGGCGGCGCTGTTCGGAGCGAGTGCGGGAGGGATTGGTCAGTATCTCATCGCCATTTCCCTGCCGTTCTATCTCCTCTTTCTGGTCTATTTTCTGCTGGCTTTCTTTCTGTATGCGACCCTGTTTGCCGGATTGGGCGCAATGGTTAAGCGGCAAGATGAGGTGCAGAGCGCGATTCAGGTTCCCTTACTGATATTAATCTTGAGCTTTGTGCCGGTCTACATGGGGGCATTTAATCCTAATGCGACATCAACAAAGGTGTTCTCGTATATTCCTTTCTGGATGCCTATGGTGATGCTGATACGCCTTGCGCTGGGTGCAGTTGCCTGGTGGGAGGTAGTTGTGACGATTGTGTTGTTGCTTGTGACGATTTTTGTCTGTGTCATGCTTTCGGCGCGCATTTATCGCTACGGCGTTTTGATGTACGGGCAGCGACCTGGCTTCAGACAATTGTTGAAAATGGTAAGGGCGAAGTAATGTGTCAATGGTCAAAGAACCTGCATCAAGCAGGGGGAACGCGATAAGGTATATGCTCGTAATATACCTTATCGCGTTGATATCTTATTTCCAGTGATGCATGGGTAGACCGGGCACAGGTGATTGGAAAGTGGGCAGGCGGTTCATGCCGAGCGAGCCGATATAGACGGTGCGCAGATCGGGGCCGCCGAAAGTGAGGCTGGTTGGAAATTGGAGGGTGGGGCCAGCCGCCATCAGCATGTCGTTTGGCTGTGCGGTTCCGTCGGCGATTTTTTGCTCGAAGGCTTGCAGCACGTCTTCGCGTGGGTCTTCGAAGACGACATGATAGTCGCCATCGCGAGTGATGATGCCGAGGCCGTTGCGCGTGACGGTTGTCACCCAGATGTTGCCCTCACTGTCGAAAGCAAAGCCATCGACGTAGCCGCCGATACCCAGGCTTGCCGGGCCAAATACTTCCTGGCCGGTCAGGCTGCCATCCGGCTGGACGCGGAAACGCGAAATCCTGGCCTTCATGGTTTCCGCAACGTAAAGGTATTCTTCCTGCGCATCGAGCCGTATCTCGTTGGTGAAATAAATACCATCGGCAACGATACGAGCGCCTCGATCATCTTTCAGGACGATAAAGCCATCTGGGCGTGGATGCGCTGCCGCAGGCCACCAGATCTGTTCGCGGGTGGAAAAGGCCATCCAGACGCGATTTTTGCTATCGATGAAGACGAAGTTCGCGCAGGTGAGGCGCTTGCCGTCGACCTCGGTCAAGAAATCTTCGCTATGCCCATCCGGATAGAGACGCTGCACAATGCCCTCGCCAATATTGGCGACCAGAATTGAGCCATCATCCATCATGGCGAGGCCATTTGGTTCGCCTCCCAGGCCGCCCAGAAATTGCTGACTACCATCGGGGTTAATACGGGTGATGCCGCCTCGCCCATCCGAAACCCAGAGGGTGCCGTCAGACTGGGCAAGAACAGACTCGGGACGCACCAGGTCTTGTCCGGTGTAGGAGAGTTCGCTGAGGTCGAGCCGGAATTCGGTGATAGGAACGGAACTAGCCATGATCTGCCCTTTCTTTTCTGCTGTTGTGTGCCTGTTTTCTAAGGCAACAGACTACAGGACAAACAATCTTTGTTGAAGAGAGCCAGCACCGGGTAGGAAAGCCCCTATATTCTATAACGCCCTACCTGAAGTTAGCAAATAGTGTATGTTGAAGCGCTGCCATAAGATACATTAGAAGCTGTTTGATGTAACGGCTTAAAAAGCAGAAGGAGGACGGATTCTTATGTGCCTGAGTTGTGGTTGCGGCGAACCAGATAATGATCATGGAGATAGCCGGAATATTACGTTGAAGGATATTGACGCGGCGGCAGAGGCTGCTGGCACGACCCGTGACCGGGTATTGCAAAATATCATGGGCGGAACTGGCTCGCAGCAGGAGCAGACGCATGATGCGACAGTTGCTTCGCCTTCGGGAAATGCGGGTCAGTCGACGAGTGCAGCACTACCTGCGAATCAACCGCCTGAGCGACCTGGAGAAAAGCGGGAACCGATTGGTACGGAGTCTGGTACTGATTGGCAGGAGAGCCAGCAGGCAGGCTACACGGGACGAGGTGGAGTGCAGACGCCCGATCAGAGCCAGTAGCTTGCTATTACACATCTACCTCCAGATGTCATCCTGAGCGCAGCGAGGGATCTCGCGTGTGCCATGTGGAGTCAGTTGGTGGTCGCAGAACCTTCGCTGCGCTCAGGATGACAGGCGAGGGGGGCTGTTTCATGGCGTGCTACGGGCTCTCGATTAGAGGGAACGTTCAAGAATGTCTTCGGTCGCACCTAGAGTCGTACCCCAGATCAGGTGCGCGACAATCATGAGCAGGTTGCGCTGCGCTGGTTGCTCAGGGGCCTGTTCCGGCAATTTCAAGGCGGGTAGGAGGCCGAAATAGCTGCCAGCCCAGACGATCAAGCCAAAGACAGCGCCTTTCGCGACCGGGGGCAGACGGAGCCATCTTGTAAAAGGAACGTACATTGCTCCCATGTTGGCCCCGTAACCGAAATGTGCCAGCAATGATGCCCCTACTCGTTTAGGCTTATCCATTTTATGGCCGAAGCCCAGACGTTTAGCGATCTTCGTTGTGATGCGCTCAGGCGGGAGGGCGTATTGTTGGTGTCCTGGTAGGAAGCGTTGGGCGAGCAGCATAAAAACCGTCATGGGGACTGTCGCAATGAGGCCCGCCAGAACGCCAGGTCCTACATAGTGGCGAATGAGCAACTTCAGGACAGACATCACTTTTTCCATAGAAACACCTCTTATCGCGCTAATGGCGAACTATCATAATGCTCCAAAAGATCGGCGGGGCCATCATAAATGGCGACTGCGCCTGCCAGGTCTTTATCTTTCCAGCCACCGCACCTGAAGGCAATGGTATCAATATGCACTTTGTTCGCCGATTCGATATCATAGGCAGTGTCGCCGATCATGATGACCTCGTTGGCGGGAAGACCAATGCGTTTGAGGGTGACGTGCATTACGTCAGGGTCGGGCTTCGAGCGCTGTACATCCTTAGAAGAAGTTTCCTCTTCGATCAAGTGCGAGTCACCGACGATTTGCAGTAACGCTTTTAATTCGTCCGGTTTGGCTGAACTGGCGATCGCCAGCTGGAGGCCGCGCTTGCGAATCTCTTTCAGCAAATCTTTCGCGCCCGGGAAGGCGCGCAGGTGGGGCAGGTACTGTTCTTTAAAGATTTTCTCGCGCAACTGGCTGATCTCTTCGCCCAGGTGACTATCTTTTGAGACTCCTATCAACTCGGGCAACACTTTGTCGCCCCCCATACCAATGAGAGGGCGTACTTTTTCAAAGGCGACCTTGTAGCCAAACGCTTCCAGGGCCTGCACCCAGGAATGAGCATGCGCGTCGTTGCTCTCAACCAGGGTGCCATCGACGTCAAGTATCACTCCGTGAACGTGTATCACGTGGGGTACCTCCAAGCACAGATATTGATCTGTCATTCTCACGTTTTATTCGCTTTTAGCGCTTCAAAGGGGAAGTCAAAGTAGCGCTTGTACTCTTGCATGACGTACAATCATCGGTAATGGCATACAGATTTTGCGACACAACGCTCCATGCGGCTTTAAAGAGCTAATTTGAGTCTGGATAAGTCGTTTAGCGGGCGAATTAGAGAACCACATTACCGACAGAAGAAAAGGTGGGACAGAAATATGGATGCACTTCTCGGCATTGATCTTGGAACATCGGGTGTGAAAGCTGCGTTATTTGCGGCAGAGGATGGTCAAGTCATCTCCTGGGCGTTTGTCGATTATCCGCTTTATCACCCGTTTCCAGGTTGGGCGGAACAAAATCCCGAAGAGTGGTGGCAGGGGACCCTTACCGCCATTCGCACCTGCCTTAGTAGTGCAGCGCGTTTGGGTGTGGCTCCGCAGGATGTGCGTGGGGTAGGGCTGTCTGGGCAGATGCATGGTGTGGTGTTGCTCGACGAACAGAACATAGTTTTGCGACCGTGCATCATCTGGGCAGATCAGCGCAGCGATGCTCAGTGCCGTTGGATGACTGAGCGGGTAGGTGCGACTCGTCTCATCGAGTATGTGAGCAATCCGGCGCTGCCCGGCTTTTCCGCACCAAAGGCCTTGTGGGTGCGTGACAATGAACCGGATATTTTTGCCCGGACGAGAAAAATCCTGTTGCCGAAGGACTATATCCGTTTCCTACTCACTGAAAAGATGGCAATGGAAATTTCAGATGCAGCGGGTACCTGCCTGCTAAATGTGAAGCGCGGCGAGTGGTCACAGGAGGTACTGGATGCTATCGGCTTTGATAGTTCGCTATTGCCGCCTGTGGTTGCCTCTGACCAGGTATGCGGTAGCATTACCGGGGAGGTTGAGCGATTGACAGGTTTACCTGCCGGAACTCCGGTCGCGGGCGGTGGGGCGGACAATGCCTGCGGCGCGGTGGGAAACGGTGTGGTGCGACCCGGGCTGACGCTGGTTTCGATTGGTACGAGCGGAGTAGTCCTCACATACGCGGATCAACCGCGAGTAGATCTTTCTGGGCCGGTGCCACGTGTGCATACCTTCAATCATGCTGTACCGGGAGCATGGTATTTGATGGGTGTTACTCAGGGGGCTGGACTTTCGCTGCGCTGGGTGCGCGACAATATTGGCCTGCCAGAACGCGCTCTGGAACGCTGGACAGGCCTTGACGCTTATGAATTGCTGGCAAAGGAGGTGGAAAGCGTGCCACCGGGGAGTGAAGGTCTGATCTTTTTGCCCTATCTGCAGGGCGAGCGCACGCCGCATCTGGATGCTTATGCGCGTGGAGGCTGGATAGGGTTGACTGCCAGTCATGACCGGAGACATCTGGTACGGGCAGTATTAGAGGGGGTGGCCTTCAGTTTGAAGGATTGCTTTGCCATAATACGCGAGCAGGGCCTGGAGATTGAGCAGGTTCGCGCAACGGGTGGTGGTGCGAAGAGCGCCATCTGGCGGCAAATCCTGGCTGATGTGCTGGGGGTGGAACTTGTCACGACGAACGCGCAGGAAGGGCCTGCCTTTGGCGCGGCCCTGCTGGCGGGCGTGGCCTCTGGCGTCTATCCCTCTATTCAGGATGCCTGCGAGGCGACGGTGCGCGTGGCGGAACGAACGGAGGCGCGCGGTGAAAACGAAGCGCAGTATGCTCATGCCTATGCAACCTATCGGGCACTCTATCCCGCTTTAAAACCAATATTTTCGCCGCACCAATAAGGGCTAGACTGAGCAATTTCTTCAGAAAATTCCGTTCGTCTACTGTAGGTAGCTTAAATACGTACCATGAAGAAAAAATGCTGCTGAAAGGAAACGGGATGGAGGTCCATTCAACTGAAAAGCAGGGCAACGAACAGGACGAGCAGAAAATATCTGTACAGGCTGAGTTAGATCAGCAACAAACGGTACCTATGCCCTTGAATGCACACGAGTATGTCTCTGTTCCTGCTTCTGATCTTGCCGGGTCGGCAGAACAGGATACAGAAGAACAGCCAGCGAGGCATGGAGTGCGCCTGCGGCCAGAAGTGCGACGTCGCAGGCGTCATTCCAAATTAAAGTGGCTGCTGCTGTGCGATGCGCTGCTTTTAATGGCGCTGTTAATAGGAGGACTTGCTATTCACCTGCCCACTGAATTCGGTAGGCAGGGTCGGGTACTTGCTTCTAACTATCCGCATATGAAGCCACCCTTGCAGGTAGATAGTGCTACCTCGTCTTTTATGGATGCCATGATGCACAAGCAATGGGGAAGAATGTGGTTTATGCTCTCGGTAGAGGCGCAGCAGCTATGGCATAGTGAGCAAGATTTCATCCACTTTGAACAGGCCAAGTTTGGCTCAATACGCTTTGTAAGTTACGCAGTAAGTACAGCCCAGATGTTTTACAACTGGCTTGACCCGGATACGACATATGTGTACTCACTTGTTGCCTCGCGAACTATTTCGTTAGATGGGAATGCTGACCCAGGCGTGCTGACCACTCCTTCAGATGAAGCTCTTAAGCAGGGGTTATTTCATAACTGCATATTTGCGCTGGTTGAAGAACATGGACAGTGGCGTGTGCTGGTAGCAGGCCCAGCCGATCTTGACGCGCCCATTCTGGTTCCCGCGAAGGCTCCGGTGACAAAAATACTGGTGCCAATATTTATGTATCATCATGTATCGAACCAGGCGACGCATAACATCCTCGATTATAGTCTGACGGTGACGACCAGCGATTTTAACGCGCAGTTGGATTGGCTACAAAAACAGGGGTATACCAGCATCAACCAGACGGAATTATTCGATGCATTGTACTATGGCAAGATACTACCGCCGCATCCTATGATGCTCACCTTTGATGATGGCTACGAGGATGTGTATACCGATGCCTTCCCGGCCCTGCTCGCGCATCATTATCGAGGCGTCTTTTATATTATTACCGGCATGATCGGTGGGCGATATATGAGCTGGGAGCAAATACGCATCCTGGCGCGGGAAGGGATGCAAATCAGTTCGCATACGGTTCATCATATCAATGTCGGTGAACCTCCTGCTTACACCTCTACGCAGTCAGAATTACTTCAGTCGAAAGAGGTGCTGGAAAAGCAGCTTGGGCAACCGATGCAGTTTTTCTGCTATCCTTCAGGAGAACCGTTCCATCATGATACCTATGCTGAACAACAGATGGTACTTAGCGACCTGTTCGCTGATGGCTATGTAGGGGCGACCCTCGATCCGCTCTCATTCAATGGGACGATACAGGACGCACAGACGCCCTACCAGTTGCAGCGTATTCGTGTGAGCGGAGGCGAACCACTTGATGCGTTCATTAGCATTCTGAATGTAACGCTGCAAAATGACCAGCGCTTGCTTAAGTATGGAGCGATGGTTTAGAGGGCTAGCATGTTAAAGCCAGCGCCTGACTCTGCTTTTATATTGCAGGTATTGTTTGCCGAACTTTCGCTCCAGGTAACGTTCCTCGCGGTCGATGACGCCACGCCGCATAACGGATAGCACAAAGGGCAGTACAAGCAGGCTTCCGAGCGCATCGAAAAGGATGCTCAGCCCAATAAAGAAAAGGGTCATTGAGAGGTAAAGCGGGTTGCGAGTGAAGCGAAAAGGGCCTTCTGTGACAAGCGTTGTGGCGGGTAAACGGGGATCAACGTTTGTTTTCTTTTGTATCATCAGACGAAAAGCAAAGTTGACAATGGTACCCGCCAAACCGAGCAGAGCGCTGCCGACTGCCAGGCGTGGCAGGCGTGGTAGGGAAGGAAGCAAACGAGCAAGCAATGCTTTGTGCAAAGTCACTCCAGCTAGAAGTCCTACCAGGTAAATGAGCGGTGGTGGAGCGATCACGCCAGGATTATCTTGTGCTTCGTTTTTCATATAGCCTTGACTCTCTTTACTATAGTAGTATGTTCCTTTTGCATGGCTGTGATAATCTTACCATTTGTTCTTCGGAGTTGCCAGATGGCATAATGCAGTTGTTTGAAATTTCCTACCCTCAACAGGGAAGAAAGGAATTGCCATGCCGGTTATACGCACGCCTGAAGAGCGATTTGCCAATTTGCCTGGTTTTCCATTTGATCCGCAATATGTTGAAATTCACGGGTTGCGCATGCACTATGTTGACGAGGGCCAGGGAGAAGTTGTTTTCTGCCTGCATGGGGAGCCTTCATGGTCGTATTTGTATCGCAAGATGATTCCAATACTGGCGGTACGCAATCGTGTGATCGCGGTGGACATGATAGGTTTTGGACGCTCCGATAAATTTACCGAGCGTCACGAATACTCCTTTCAGATGCATCACGATATGCTGGTCGGCTTTATTGAGGCCTTAGATTTGTGGGATGTCACACTGGTTGTGCAGGACTGGGGCGGTCTGCTCGGCTTAACCATTGCCAGCGAGATACCTGAACGCTTCGCAAGACTGGTTATCATGAACACAGGATTGCCAACGGGTGATGTGCCGATGAGTCCTGGTTTCATGCGCTGGCGCGAATTCGCGGTCAATTCCAAAGATATGTCAATCAGCAGGGTGATTCAAAATGGTGTGGCGCAACCTGAAAAATTGACGCCGGAAATACTGGCAGCGTATGACAGTCCTTTCCTTGATATTTCGTATAAGGCGGGAGCGATGACGTTTCCGTTGCTCGTGCCCATTCATCCTGATGATCCAGGAGCGGCGGAGATGCGGCAGGCGCGCAAAGTGCTTTCAAGCTGGGAGAAGCCAACTCTGGTGATGTTTTCGGATAAAGACCCGATTACGCGCGGGGGTGACAGGTTTTTCCGGGCGTTGATACCGGGGGCGAAGGATCAACCTGAGATTGTCATTTCTAACGCCGGACATTTTCTCCAGGAAGACAAGGGCGAGGAGCTTGCACAGCATATCCAGGCATTTATAGAGCGGACGCCATTGAGAAAGAAAGGGTAACACTTTGGTGGGCCAGTTCGTAATGGGGGTAGAGAAGAGGAATTGTTTGCGCTTGCTTGAAAGGGGATGCAGGAATGGCTACCCGGAATACTTCATTAGAACTGGTGAACGCGAAGCTGGCGGCTTTTGACCAGTTACAGACGGTGTTTGAGGAATGTTTTCAATTTGTGCAAAGGGTGCATGGGCAGCAGCGATTTACGTCGTTTCCATTAGCGGATATTGTGCGCTATCTGCATTCGCTGTGGGTATGTGAATGTAAGGATCGGCTGCTCAGTGTCTATAGAAACATAGAACGCTACGAGGGGAAGTACTGCCTGCAATTGCTCAAAAACTGGCAGGAAGAGGGAGATACGGCCAGCGTAGTTGACTTTCTTCAGAAGAAGCTTGATATGTTGCCGCTAGGAGAGATTACGCACCAGATACATCTAGCCTTGCACGAGCATAAGGAGGATGGGCTGGCGAGGCGTCTTATCGATGGCAGGCGGGTGATGCTCAATCGTGGCTTTCACTTGATGCTGGCGCTGGACAGTATATTTTCTCCCTCAGAGGAAGAATTGATCGCGTCTGTGCGGGAGATTTGCGAACAGAGCGGGCTCGCCCCCGAGCAGATCGAGCAACAACTGGCGGAGCTGGAATCGATGCTGTATGCCTACCTGCCTCATCAGAAGCTGGCGCAGCGAAATATGGAGGTGATGAATCGGATGGGTGTCACGGTTATGAACAGGCCATCAGACCAGCCGGGCGAGCGGTCGTGGAGAGTGCTTGAGCCGACAGTGCCTCCTGGGCCATATGCCGAGCAGGTCATCGAGGGCTATCTCGAGCTGACCTTGCCGTATCATAACAACGTGCGCAAGCAGCGATTGGCTGATTTTCCTGAGCAGAGCGCGGAAGGGCCGGTGTAGGCCTTTCCACGCTTGCCTGTTTTTACTTTTCTAAGAGTTTGAAGGCGATATGCCTGCCTTTTTTCTGCTCGACAGCGAGACTAAACCAGATGGGCAGAAAGGCGTCAACCTGGTCAACTTTATCGATGCCGCCCAGGCGAACGGGGCGCAGGCCAATATCGCTGATGAGCTGCTCGACTGAGCGACCTGGCTCACCATCTGGGCCGCAGTAGAAGAGATCGGCGGGTACACCATTGAAAAGCGGGTCGGCAAAGTTTTCCCAGCCGAGCGTGTTGAATGCGCGGTAGATAGGCGCGTTGGATGTGTACTCTTTCAACGTGGCAAAGCTGTTGAAAGGGCCACCGCCACCCATGCGATTTGTTGTATCGATGATGATCTTGCCGTCAAGTTGTTTGGCATATTTGGTGATGACTGCATCCATTGTTCCGCCCGGTACGGCCAGCACGACGACGTCCGGCTGGCTTTGCAGCGCTTCATCGACAGTACCGATCTGAACAGCGTTTCCCAGTTCGGCGCGTAATTCCTGCGCGTGCTTACCATTCGGGTCGTTCACGCCAAATGAGATGGAATGGCCTGCTTTACTCCACTTACGGCCAAGCGTGCCACCGATATTACCAGCGCCAAGAACAGCGATTTTCATGAAAAAACCTCCAGGTTGTTTGAAAGAGCCTTAGCAGGGCTTTACTCTTCTGACTTCAAGTATAGAAATGCCAGTTCTTTTTGACAAGTAGACACGGCAAAGTGCTATACTTACCAAAAAGTGCCTATAACTTCTGTGGAGAAGAGAATGCCTACGACTTATTCGCAGCCCTACAACGTGCTAAACGTGAATTGTCCCTCGCGGCGCGTATTAAACCTGCTTGCCGACAAATGGACGATGCTGGTGATTATCGCGCTGGACCGTGGAACGCGCAGGCATAGCCAGTTGATGCGCGAGATCGGCGGTATCTCGCAGAAGATGCTGACGCAGACGCTGCGCTCGTTGGAGCAGGATGGCCTGGTGCAGCGCACTGTCTACCCGGTTGTGCCACCGATGGTTGAGTACTCATTGACTCCACTGGGAAAAACGTTGACCGAGCCGATACAGGCAATTCGCACCTGGGCTGAGCAATATTTGCCGGAGGTCGAGAAGGCCAGAGCAGGATATGTGCATGCAATGACGGATGAGCAATTACAAAAACGGTTTGGATAGAAACGTAACGGAGCGTAGTTATGACGCAGAGAGTAATTGTGAACATCGAATCTTCTCCGTTCCAATGTGTGCTGGTCATTGTTGCTCATCCAGACGACATTGAGTCATGGGCGGCGGGTACGGTTTGCCGCTTTGTGGATGCAGGCAGATCTGTCGTGTATGTCCTATGTACCTCTGGCGATAAAGGGACAAGCGACCCGGCACAATCTCCGCAGGAAGTGGCGTGTATTCGTGAAGGTGAACAGATCGAGGCAGCCCATGTGTTGGGAGTGGAGGATGTGGTCTTTTTGCGCTGGCCAGATAGTGAAGTTGAACCAACGCTGGCTTTGCGCCGCGAACTGGTGAGGCAGGTACGTTTGCATCGTCCAGACCTGGTTATTACACATGATCCAGTACCGCCCTATCGCCTGCACCCCGATCATCGAGCGGTTGGACGAGCCACCCTGGATGCGCTTTTTCCCTGCGCTCGCGACCCTCTTACCTTCGTTGAACAGATACGTGAGGAGGGGCTGCAACCGCATCTTGTGCCAGAGGTATGGTTGTTTGCTACGGAAGTTCCTGATACGTGGGTCGATATTGCAACTACGCTGCCTCGCAAGATAGACTCTCGGCTTGCCCATAAAAGCCAGTTCACGGATGCTATGGAACTTGAGCGCAACTGGTACCAGCGTGCTACCGAGGTAGGGAAGCCCGTTGGACTTGAGGCGGCTGAAGCGTTCAAACGGGTGGATTTTCGTTAGGCGAGGAACCTCTATGCAAGCCTTGCGCGAGCGTAACTTCCGGCTGTACTGGTTTGGCCAGGCCATTTCCAACATTGGCAACTGGATGCAGAACGTCGCGCTTGGCTGGTTTGTGCTACAGATCGGTGGGTCTCCGCTGACGTTGGGCTTCCTCGGCCTTGTTCAATTCGTTCCTATAGCCGTGTTGTCGTTGATTGGTGGGGTACTCGCCGACCGTTTTCTCAGGCTCAGGCTTCTGCTTGTTACGCAATCGCTTTCCATGTTTCTGGCGACTCTACTGGCTTTGCTGGCGTGGCTGGGAAGACCGCCGTTCTGGAGCTTACTATTGATCGCTGGATTGGCGGCTACCGTTATTGCTGTTGATAATCCTGCTCGCCAGGCTTTCTTGAGTGATCTGGTGCCAGGTGAAGCGGTGTTGCAAGCAGTCTCACTCAATGCAAGCGTGTACAACGGAGCAGCGGTCATTGGTCCGTCTATCGCGGGGTTGCTGCTCGTCCACGTAGGCGCTGCTCTCTGTTTTAGCCTCAATGCACTCAGTTTCCTGGTTGTAGTTATTGCGCTGCTCTTGATTGACAAGAAAAGGTTGGTGCTGGATCGAGAGCATGCGGGCGCGAAAGTAGTCCATGTGAGAGCAATAAGACGCTTGAAAACGCCGGATCAGCTTCGCATGATACTCGTGGTGCTGACAATTGCTGCAACGGTTAGCCTGCTGGGAAGGCCTTATTTGCTTCTGCTACCGGCCTTTGCGCGTGATGTCCAGCGTGTTGGGGCGCAGGGACTTGGGGTGATGGTAGCGGCTTCAGGGCTTGGGTCGCTTGTAGGTGCGATATTCCTTGCTTCCTTGAGATCGTCGCAGCCTTTAAAGCCTCTGTTATTGCTCTGCTGTGCAGAATTTGGCATAGCACTGACATTGTTTGCAGGTGTGCCCGGCTTTCAAGTGACATTACCCCTGTTGTTTTGTTGTGGCGCTGGGGCGACCATGACGATGATGGTCGCGAATAGCTGGCTTCAGACCGCTGCGCCGCCGGATATTCGTGGGCGCATCATGAGTCTGTATACGCTGATTGCGGCAGGTTTTTCTCAACTCGGTGCATTACTGATAAGCGGAGCTGCCATCTGGATTGGCCTGGAGCATACCATGCTGTTAGCGGGACTGGGGGTCATTTTCGTGATATTACCAGGATATCTTTTACTCAGGTGAACTGCATGGCATTACCACAACAGCAGGAGCAAGAGCAGGCCAAACAGCCAGAGAAACATGTCCGCGTGCTTTCTGTCTATGTTATTTCGATTATCGCCTCGCTTGGCGGCTGGTTGATGGGCTATGATGCGGGCGTGATATCTGGAACCGAACTGCTTTTACGAAAAGACTTCGCTATGACGCCCTTCATGGAAGAGATGGCTGTGAGCGCGAGCTTGTTTGGCGGGATGATTGGGGCAGTGGTGGGCAGCGCTTTGAGCAACAAGCTTGGGCGCAAAAAAACCATCATTCTTGTCGCATGTCTTTTTGCGCTTGGAGCGGCACTAACGGCGCTTTCTCCCAACTATGCGTTGTTTTTAGTCTTTCGTGTGCTGGTTGGTGTGAGCATTGGTATCGGTTCGCTGGTCGTCCCGGTCTATATCTCAGAGATCGCTCCATCGAAGCAGCGTGGTAAGCTGGTCACATTTAACCGGCTGGCCCTGTCGCTTGCAATACCGGCTGCCTATGGAATTTATTTACTTCTTGCGCGGCTGAGCGTCGGTTGGAGAACCTTTTTCTGGATTGAATGCATCCCGGCTGTGGTATTGACTATAGGCATGGTATTTTTACCCGAGTCACCGCGCTGGCTGGGCAGTAAGGGACGCTGGCAGGCGGCGGAACAGCAGCTTGACCGGATTAAGGGTACGCACCCTGACCATGAATTGAAGGAGATACGCCATACGCTGCGCTTACAAGGAGATCATGGTTCGGTAGGCGAGTTTTTTGTCGATGGTTTGCGCCTTGCGCTACTGGTTGGTGTTGGATTGGGCCTGTTTCAACAGGCGGTTGGTAGCGCGGCCATCAGCTATTACACGCCGACTATTTTCAAACTGGCGGGCTTTAAATCTGCTTCGCTTGATGTTTTGATAACCGGCCTTGTTAGCATTATCAGCCTGGTTGCCTGCGTCCTGGCGTTGTTTTTGCTTGATCGCCTGGGGCGACGCCCGCTCCTGCTTTTCAGCTTTTCTGGCATGCTGCTGACGTTGGTGGTGATGGGTGTTGTCTTTTTGATTGGAGCCACAAACGCGCCTTATATCGTGCTGATCTGCCTGCTGGTGTATATCCTTGCATATGGAGTGGGAATCGGGCCTATTTTCTCGTTGATGTGTTCAGAAATTTTTCCAACACGGTTGCGTGGTATCGGTGTAGGCATCGCAATGCTTGTCAATTGGGGAGCGACATTACTGGTGAGCCTGACCTTCCTTACGCTTATCCATGGTTTAGGTAAGCCGCGGACATTCTGGCTATATGCGGCGTTGGCGTTAGTAGGAGGCATTTTCACCTGGTTTCTGGTACCGGAGACGAAGGGAAAGAGCCTGGAGCAAATCATCTACTATTGGAAGCATGACCAGCAGTGGCCCTGAACTATACACGTCTATGTAACCTATCCATAGGTGCATCACGTAATAAATGTATAAATTGTGGGTAGTGGTATCCATTGCTCTTTTGGTTGTTGTCCTCGTCAGTAGTAGTTCAAAGAAGTGTTACTGGTAGTTGAGAGGAGACAGGTATGAGCGCCATTGCTTTGATGCGCTCGCTTAACCGCGAACAGCGCAACACCTTTCTGGCAAGTTTTCTAGGTTGGACGCTGGATGCCTTTGACTTTTTCCTGGTGACGTTTGTTACGCTGCGTATTGCCCATGATTTTAAGGTTGCTTTACCCGCCATCGCCTTCGCTATTTCGCTCACCTTGATGCTGCGGCCTGTGGGGGCTTTGCTCTTTGGTATCCTGGCTGATCGCTTTGGTAGGCGTACACCGCTGATGATCGACATCATCAGCTATTCGATTCTTGAACTGCTGACAGCTTTTTCTCCGAACTACGCCATTTTCTTGTTGCTGCGCGCTCTGTTTGGTGTGGCAATGGGTGGTGAATGGGGGCTTGGCTCGTCGCTGGCGATGGAGTCGTTGCCTACTGAGTCTCGAGGTCTTTTTTCAGGCATCCTTCAGCAGGGGTATGCCTGCGGCTACCTGATCGGGGCGATTGTCTACTACCTCATTTTCACCTTCTTCCCCAATTTTGGGTGGCGGGGAATGTTTGTGATTGGCGTGCTTCCGGCCTTGCTTGTCGTGTATATCCGGCTGGGTGTGCGCGAGTCGCCTGTGTGGGAACACCAGCAGGATATCCACAGGCGTACAGGCACCAATGTCTGGCAGGGCATGGGCAGGGCCATTAAAAGCCACTGGTTGGTGTTTATATACGTGATTGTGTTGATGACCGCCTTCAATAGCCTTTCGCATGGCACGCAGGATAATCTGCCCACATTCTTGCAGGCACAGTTGAAGCTGGGCGTCTCCGCGACATCCACGATTACGATTATTGCCAATATCGGCGCGATCATTGGCGGTACGCTATTTGGCTACTACTCCCAACGTTGGGGACGCAGACGGGCGATTATCATTGCCTGCCTTCTCGGCATTCTCATGATCCCGTTATGGACAGGTTATCTTCGTCTTCCAGGCATTGGTCTGCTGGTTTCGATTGCAGCAGGCGCGTTTCTGCTCCAGTTCATGGTACAGGGTGCATGGGGCGTGATCCCGGTTCATTTGAATGAACTTTCTCCGACGGATGTGCGCGGCACATTTCCAGGATTTGCCTACCAGCTTGGCAATCTCTTTGCCGCGCAGATCGTCTTCCTTGAGGCGCTGCTGGCAGAGGGGTTGCGCGTCGGCACAACGCCGAACTATGCCGCCGCACTCGCCTTCTTCTCGCTTGGCGCGTTTATCGCTGTGATTATCTTTACCGCCATAGGTAAAGAGGCGCGTGGCGTCGAGTTCATGAAGGCCGAGGAAGGCGAGTACGGTGTTGATGTGATGGTTCCGCCAGGAGTGAGCGGGCAAGAGGCTAGCTGATAGGCCGATCTATGCTCTCATCAAACTGGTAGGCTTTGCAGTACCTCTTCGTAGGTGGCGGTTTGACTGGTTGATGAGGAATGGCTCGCATTTTGACCTGGGCAGAATTGGGAGAGGATTGCAAGAAGGACTCATCGATGGCATCAAAGTCCGAACCGTGAACTTTCCCGAGCGTGTTCAGGTCAAAGTTGTTCCAGCGCGGGTCAGGAGCGCCTGTGATGATCCAACTCGTGACGCCCTGGTTATCGGCAACGAACATGCCGTAGTGCTTCAAGGCGGTGAGAATGACCTGGACGGTCTTCGGAAAAGAGGAGATGTCGAAGCTGGCTTTGAGTCGCAGGCGCAGACCCATCGGCGGCAGGTTGGGATTGGTACTGTTCGAGGCGAAGTGCCGCGCAGGCCAGAGAAATGCCATCTGCGTTGTGTTCGCTACGACGCGCAGTGCGTGGTTGATGACCCCTGCTGCAACCTCGTCATAGCGTACCAATCCCGGCAGGATAGGCAAGCCTGCTCCATCCGCTGATGTCCAGTAGAGCGGGCGTAAGGTATCTGAGTTGAGATCCCAGACCGCGCCACTGCCTGCTTTCCAGCTTCCGCCTGGCTGTGGGAAGGCATCCCATAATTCGTACAATTTGCATGTACCGCTATTAACCACAAGAACATGGCGGTCGAATTGCCCGTTGGGACCACCTTCAATAGGCGCGTTTGCCGGAATTGGATAAGGGCCAGGATCGCTTTGGCTCGCGTACATGAATTGTACCGGAACAGTTGGCTGGTTGCCGGGCACGACAGCGTAGCCGATGCCGGGAGGCGCGTAACCGGCAACAGGCGCGCCAAAATCGGCGTGCAACTGCCCTGATACTCCCATACTTGCAATATAGTTGCTAGAATTCGGGTGAACGGGAAGATTGGAGATATCGTAATTCCAGATGTTGTCGGTAGGGAACATCTGGCATCCGGCGAGCTTCGGGCCACTGGTAGGCCACCAGGTATTTGCCTGGGCGCTCGTTGTATTGAACAGAAACCATCCTGGCAGAAAACTGGCAAGCGCCAGTAGCATCATGCTCTTACCGAGTAAGCTAAATGACATCGATGGTCTCTCCTGAACACATATACATACTTCGATACAGGCACAAGGCACATATGAATCCAAAAAAGGATTGGGATATTTCAAAACGTGTCTTTCTGTACCAGCAAGTGTAGCAAGCGAGAGGTGATATTTCGGTGGAGGAATAGTGGTAAATGGGTCAAGAAACAGGCAGGCGTTGTTCTATTATCATAACCGGGGGAAGTTGAGCGGTATTTTGTGTTACTATAAGTGTGGGGGATCAGGCGTTGTTGCGCTGCGATGCATGCAGTGATTGGATTAGTAGAACTCTGATTTGTACAGTGAAAGGAAGAATCATATGAGCGAAAAGCGTTCCTGGGTGCTGGTTGCTGCCTGGTTTGGCACAATTGCTCTGTTGGGGTTGCTCAAACGGGGGATTGATCGCAATCGGCAGGGATAATTTTAAGAAATTGTACGGATAGATGAAAATCATCTTCAGCCGCAAAGGTTTTGATGCTGGTACGGGGAAAGTGCCGAGTCCTATTTTTGAGTCAGGCGAGTTTTGCTCGTTGCCAATACTTGAGCAAGCTGAATATGTGGGGTGTCGTCGCTTTTCGGAACTACGCTTCGGTGAGCATGCTTTAGGGCAGGTAGTGCATGACCTGACGCGAGGGAAGATTCAACCGGATGCGCCTGTTCATCTTGATCCAGATTTGCATGCCCCCAGCGTATCCCGGCAGGCTGGATGGAAGCCGGTCTTTGGTCAAGCGGGTGCGGCGGAGGGCCATTTGCAGAAGCAAGGCGTTGGCGAGGGCGATATTTTTTTGTTCTATGGATGGTTCCGGCGAGTAATGTTGCGCAATAGGCGTTATTGCTACATACCTGACGCTCCTGACGTGCATGTGTTGTTTGGTTGGCTTCAGATCGAGCGGCGTATCCCGCTTACGCAAAGGGAATGTATTCCTCAATGGGCGCAAGAGCATTCCCATGCTCAACGCGACCAGCAGCATCACTACGATTCAATTTATATTGCGGCTGATAGTTTGCGGCTCCCTGGATGTGTTACAGCCCTGCCTGGAGCGGGCATTTTTCGGCGGTTTTGTCCCTCGCTTTGCCTGACTGAGATGGAGCCATATGTATCGCGGCGTTACTGGCGGATGCCGAAGTGGATGTATCCTGGTGAGGGTAAACAGGCGCTTACCTATCATGAGGATAGAGGGTGGTGGACGTTGCGGGAAGATGGTGTCTTGCTGAAAACGGTGGGGAGAGGGCAGGAGTTTGTATTGGATTGTGACGAGTATCCAGAGGCTGTGGCATGGGTAGCGGACTTATTGAGTAATCATACATAATATGCACGAGCAAAGAAGATTTTGGAGGATACGCCCATGGCCGGATACCTGTTATTAGAAGGCGGCGCTGAATTTGGTGGGAAGATGTCTGAGCCAGACCGGCGCGCTATGGCTCTGGCGGGTGGAAATGATGCGCTGATTAGCATCATTCCGACGGCAGCCGCTCCCGATAGGAATCATTTGCGGGCTGGCACAAATGGCGTGAACTGGTTTCGGAGCCTGGGAGCTACACGTGTTGAGGCTCTGCCGATTATCGATAAGGCTTCTGCTAATGACTCGCGGTTGGCCGGTATTTTGTCACGTTCGCGTTTGATCTACATGCTCGGCGGCTTCACCGGATATCTTGGGGAAACACTCAAAGGGAGCGCGGTCTGGGAAGCCATGTATGAGGCGTATCAGCAAGGAGGGGTGATCGCGGGAAGCAGCGCGGGGGCGATGGTGATGTGCCAGTATTACTATGATCCCGGCCAGGGAAGGGTGGTCGAAGGTCTTGGGCTGGTGCCGAATACCTGCGTTCTCCCGCATCATAATACGTTCGGAAAACGTTGGGCCGGGCGCTTGAGTGAGTTGTTGCCTGACGTTGTGTTGCTGGGTATCGACGAACGGACGGGAATGATTGATGATGGTGAGGCCGGACGCATCAGAGGATGGAACGTCTATGGGCAGGGTGCCGTAACGCTTTATCGAGGTGGAAAAGCAACCGTGTATCGTGCAGGACAGGGTTTTGAAGAGAATTTTGTATAATCATTGCTCGTTTGCCTGCCTCTTTCCCTTGTTTTTGGCGAAATTCTCAGGTATACTTGTTGGCAAAGAGTTAGTGTACATTCAACACCATTTTTGTTTGTCTTCGGACAAAGCGTTTTTTTTAACACTTTTGATAGTGTATCGAGTACACTATGAAAGGAAATGGAAATGGCTTCTCGCCAGTCCTATGATGTTGCCATTGTTGGAGGGGGCATCGCGGGGCTTTCTGTAGCGTTACGTTTGCCCGCGCATGTGCGTGTTGCTCTCTTTACAAAGGGACAGTTGGGGGAAAGTAATACGCGCTATGCGCAGGGAGGGCTGACGGTGGCGTTGGGAGAGGATGATAGTCCGCAATTGCACGCTCAGGATACACTTGCTGCCGGAGCAGGATTATGCGATGAAACGGCGGTACGTATTCTGACGGAAAACGCGCCCGAGGCTGTTCGCTGGCTGATCTCGATGGGTGTGCAATTTGACCGGGCGCGACCTGGAAGCGACGAACATGCAACGCGCGATGGCTTGTTGCTTGGCCGCGAAGCCGCGCATAGTCGCTGGCGCGTGCTGCATGCTGGCGGCGATGCGACCGGAGCCGAGATTGAACGGGCTTTGACTACTGCGATACGCCAGCGAGACTTGATCACGCTCTTCGAGGAAACGTATGTATCTCAGCTACTCGTTGAGGATGGAAATTGCACAGGGTTAGAAGCGATAGACCGAGAAGGGAAGCAATGCATCATTCGAGCGGGTGCAACGATCCTGGCAAACGGCGGTGCTGGGGGACTGTGGCTGCATACCTCAAATCCGGCAGGGGCGACGGCTGATGGATTGGCGTTAGCGTGGCGAGTGGGAGCGGCGCTGACCGATCTTGAATTCATGCAGTTTCACCCGACGGTGCTGGTTGTCGATGGCGCTTCCCACCTGATCTCAGAGGCGGTGCGTGGAGAAGGGGCTTACCTGCGCAATCATGCGGGTGAGCGTTTCATGCCGGGCTACTCAGAGATGGCCGAACTTGCACCACGCGATGTCGTTGCCCGCTCCATTCTCAGCGAGATGCTGCGGGAAGGAACCGATTGCCAGTATCTGGATTTGCGGCATCTTCCAGCAGAGCGTATGTATGAGCGCTTCCCGAACATCTCAGTCATCTGCCGCCGTTATGGACTTGATCTTGCGAGGGATTTGTTGCCCGTTGCGCCTGCCGCCCATTACTGTATGGGTGGAGTTCTGACTGATACCTATGGTCGTACTTCTGTGCCAGGTTTGTACGCGGTGGGTGAAGTTGCCTGTACCGGGGTGCATGGCGCGAATCGGCTTGCCAGTAACTCGCTGTTAGAAGGACTGGTGTTTGGGCTACGGCTGGCCGATCATCTGAATGGCGAATCTGAAGAGGGAGTGAAGCCGGGACGTAACCCGTTGTTTGTGCCTGTGTTGAATGATAGCGAGCGCAATGAGCAACTGCTGCGGCTTCAGCCTGACGAAGCGACGATTGGGCGAGCGCGAAAGGAACTGCGCCAGCTTATGTGGCAATATGTTTCCCTTTCTCGCGATCAGCAGGGGTTAAGCGAGGCCAAAGATAAGCTGAATGCATTGATAGATGGGATAGTGAAAGGTGAAAGGTCTCAGCGCGATGAGGTTGCTGTTTATCCCGTGTGGCAGGAGACGATAAACATGCTCAAGGTGGCAGATCTGGTGATTGCTGCTGCCTTGCGGCGCTGTGAAAGTAGAGGAAGCCATTGGCGGCGCGATTTTGCTTTTACCGATGAACGTTTGACCGGATGCCATTATGTTCTACAACCTGCACTATCCGGGCAGGAAGCATTAAAATGGCGTTCTGCAATCTCAAAGGAGAGTATTATTCATGCATAGCTTCTACACAGATATCGTGCGTCTGGCTCTTGAAGAGGATGGAGCTGATGCAGATATTACAACGTTTAGCACTGTGCCAGCAGAAGAGATTGCGCGGGCAAGCGTTTTGACCCGCCAGGATGGAGTAATTGCTGGATTGGCGGTAGCCGCCGCCGCTTTTCAGGAATTAGACCCGCGAGTTGAGGTACAGTTGCTAGTGAGAGATGGTGAGACGGTGTGCGCGGGACAGGCAGTGGCGCGTATTAGCGGCCCGGCGCGTTCCATTTTAAGTGCGGAACGAGTGGCGCTGAACTTTCTCGGACGTCTTTCCGGTATTGCTACCCTGACATCCAGGTGCGTGCAAACACTTGCGGGAACGGGAACGCGCATTCTTGATACGCGCAAAACAACGCCGGGGTTGCGCCGCCTGGAGAAGGAGGCTGTGCGATTAGGAGGCGGGCAGAACCATCGCTTTGGGCTGAACGATGGCGTATTAATCAAGGACAATCATATCAAAGCTGCCGGGGGGATAGCGCAGGCCATTCGCGCAGCGCGGCGTTTTGTTCCCCACCTGCTGAAGATCGAGATCGAATGCGAAACGCTTGCCGAAGTGCGCGAGGCGGTAGAGGCTGGCGCTGATGTGGTGCTGCTGGACAACATGGATAGAGAAGCAATGGGGCAGGCTGTTGAATATATTCGACGCAACGCGCCTGCTGTATTGATCGAAGCATCCGGCAATATCGGCACTGAGCCTGAAAAGCTGAGGGCAGTGGCGGCAACAGGTGTTGATTTCATTTCGCTGGGTGCCCTGACACATTCCGCGCCTAATTTTGATGTCTCGTTAGAATTTTCCGAGTAGCTGAGCCTGTCTTAGCAAGGAGTAGAGAAATGCCTTTACAATCAGCCTGTGCCTCTAGCAAAGAAGAGCGTGTTTTGCCCCTGTTGAATTCGGTTGGTCGCGCCCGGCATGGACATGAAAAGCGTGTTGATAGCATTCCTGCGTTCTACGCAGAGATGTCAGGTGAAGAACTCGACCGTCGCATCTCGGCGGCGAAAGCTGCGCTTGGCGAGCAACTGGTTATTCTAGGGCACCACTACCAGCGTGACGAGATTATTCGATATGCAGACTACCGGGGTGATTCATTTAAGCTGGCGCAACTGGCGGCGGCTCGTCCTGAAGCGAACTACATCGTTTTCTGCGGCGTCCACTTCATGGCGGAAAGCGCGGATATTCTAAGCGGCCCGCACCAGAAAGTGATTTTGCCTAATCCGGCGGCAGGATGCTCGATGGCAGATATGGCAAACATTGCCGAGGTCGAGGAATGCTGGGAGATGTTGGGAGATATCCTGGGTGAGGACGCGGGCATCATTCCTGTCACCTACATGAACTCAGCCGCGAACCTCAAAGCGTTTTGCGGTCGGCATGGCGGAGTGGTTTGTACCTCGTCAAATGCGCCTGCGGTGATGCGCTGGGCCTTTACGCAGGGGAAGCGGGTCCTGTTTTTCCCCGATGAACATCTGGGCCGCAATACAGCGCTCAAATATGGCATTCCTGAAACTGAGATGTACGTGTGGAATCCACGTGACCCAATGGCATCTGATAGCGCCGACGTGGAGATCGAATGCTCGCGCATCATTCTCTGGAAGGGCTATTGCACGACACACATGCGCTTCAATGTGCAGCAGATTGAGAAAGCGCGGGCAGAATATCCAGGGGTGAAAATTCTGGTACATCCTGAATGCCGCCGCGAGGTTGTGGAGGCGGCAGACCTGTATGGTTCGACCGAGTATATTATCGAGCAGATTGAGAAGGCTCCGGCGGGAAGCATCTGGGGAGTAGGAACCGAGATCAACCTGGTACATCGCCTTGCCAATGAGCATCCTGAACAGACAATTTTTTGTCTTGATCCTGTGGTATGCCCCTGCTCCACCATGTATCGTATCCATCCCGCTTACCTGGCCTGGGTACTTGAGGCCTTGCTTGATGGAGAGGTCATCAACCAGGTTAAGGTGGATGAAGATATCCGCTACTGGGCAAAAGTAGCGTTGGATCGCATGCTGGCTCTGAAGTAGGTTCCCCGAGGGTAGCTATCCGGCTACCCTTTTTCTTTTGTCGATTTTTCCTTTATGAGGAATGTGACAACTTGCTCTATGAGATCATAGGGAATCGGTTTATCGAATGGGAACTGGAGGGTTCCTTTTGCTTTTTTATAGGGGAAGAATTTTTGCTGGAACTCTGCATCACCTGCAGGTATTGGATAGATGGAAATATGATGCTTCCAACCAGCGAAGGAGACGAGATGGTGTCCGTTGAGATCAAAGGTTGGTATCTTGTAGCTGATGGTCTCTACCGCATCAGGGGCTGCGTGATGTATTGCCTGCCTCACTTTTTGGAGAATGTCTTGAATATCAGCCGGGAAGGTGCTGATGTATTCGTCGATTGTCGTCAATGACTTTTTATCTGGCATATTCTTTGTGATCAACCTCAATGTAATACAGTGGTTCTCTCGTAAGTATATCATGCCATGAAAAAGTCACTCTCGCCTGTCATCCTGAGCGCAGCGAAGGATCTCTTGCGCCCAACCGGATCGCATGCCCGCACCAGAGATCCTTCGCTGCGCTCAGGATGACATCGGGAGACAGGATTGTAATAGCAAGCAAGCTATTTGAAAATCAACAGGATGGATAGGCGGATCTCGTAATGCATTATGGTGATTCGCATATCTAAAGCTCGACAAATTAGAACTTTTGTGCTATTCTAGATAAGTATAATGTATGGTAGTGCGTATCTTCCAACAACACAAAAACTACAGCAGGAGGGTCTATGCAAACCAAACTGAACCCGTACCTCAATTTTAAGGACAACACACGCGAAGCTATGGAGTTTTATCACACTGTCTTTGGCGGCAAGCTGGCGATGAGTACCTTCAAGGACTATCATGCGTCCCAAGACCCGAGCGAAGACAACAAGATCATGCACGCCCAGCTTGAAGCCGGTAATGGTATTACCATTATGGCTTCCGATACGCCAGACCGTATGGAATATAAACCTGGGACGAACATGAGCATGTCGCTAAGCGGTGACAACGAAGCCGAATTAAGGGGTTACTTCGAGAAGCTTTCTGAGGGTGCGACGATAACCATGCCACTTGAGAAGGCCATGTGGGGCGATACGTTCGGCATGCTGACTGATAAGTTTGGCGTGTCGTGGCTGGTAAACATTGCAGGTCAACAGGTGTAATACGTCTACTATCCTTCATCACGAAGAAAGCACGCATTTAACTCCGACATGCTTTCTTCGTGATAGCTCATGCCTCAGAAGCCTGGTGTGCCTCATCCAGGAGTATATAGTACTTTTAAGCCTCTTCTTGTGGTACACTAAACTACGTTCGCTTTGGCTGAACGTTTTCTAAGAAAACCACTTTACGGAGAGGTTATATGAGCAATACCGAAGTGAAGGAGCAGCAGCCTGCCCCTGATTTTACGCTTCCCGCCGTAGGGAGCGAAGATGTGGTGAAAGACGGCAAGGTTCAATTGAGTTCACTCCATGGTCATCCGGTTGTTTTATATTTTTATCCAAAAGACGACACGCCCGGCTGTACGGCTGAAGCGTGTTCGTTCCGTGATGCCAATCGTGAGATGCAAAAAAAGGGTGTGATTGTGCTGGGCATCAGCGCTGATGATATCCCTTCGCATCAAAAATTTGCCGAAAAATATGGTCTGCCCTATCCACTGTTGTCCGATACTGATACAACTGTATCGCAGCTTTATGGCGTGTGGAAAGAGCGGAATATGTATGGTAGGAAATTTATGGGTGTCAACCGGGAGACCTTTCTGATTGATAAAGATGGTGTTGTGCGTAAAGTATGGCCTAAAGTTAAGGCGGATGGACATGCTCAAGAGGTGCTGGAAGCAATCGAGTCGCTGGGACTTTGACCTGTGTCTTTTGAGAAAGCGATCAGGAAGCTTGTGTGCTGATAGCCGTATTGAGCGAAGGAGCAGATCGTGGAATTCACCGAGGTTGTGCGTAAACGGCGTATGATACGTCACTTCACCTCTGAGCCTGTAGCCCCCGAAGTAATTGACCGTCTGCTCGAATTAACGCGCCATGCGCCCAGCGCCGGATTTACGCAAGGACAATCATTCATCGTTGTCACACAACCTGATCTAAAAAAAGAGATCGGCCGGCTTTGTGGCGAAGAGGAGTATGTTGCAGGGGGCTTTCATCCGTTCGTCTCCGAGGCCCCCGTCCTGTTTATTCCATGCACAAGCGAAGCCGCGTACCATCGCCGCTATCAGGAACCTGACAAGCTGCGTGAAGATGGTACTGAAATCGAGTGGCCTGTTCCTTACTGGTACATGGATATTGGTTGTGCCGTTATGATTTTGTTGCTGGGTGTCGTTAATGAAGGCCTGGGGGCAGGTTATGCAGGATTTCCGCCCGAAGGCCTTCAGGAACTACACAAACTCCTCAATATTCCTGATGAAGTGACTCCCGTTGGCGTTATTCCCATTGGCCACTCAGCACCAGACATTCCTTCGCCATCACTCAAGCGAGGGCGTAAAGCAGATGTAGAATATATCCATCGCGAGGGCTGGTAAGGCTTTTTGTGCTTTATCCTTCTCCATCTGGGTTGTACTGCATTATGCGCAGCACAGGCCGGTTTCCTACGCGCACCAGGGGCAGGTAAATCTCGTGCGTTTGTTCGTTGACTGCGATTGTATGGGTGCTAAAGCCGAAGCTGTAGTTCGCTAACCATATGAGGGAGCGACCATCCATCTTAAACACCGTTATTCCGGCACCGCACGCCACGTAGAGGAGATGCATCGGCCTGTCCATAGCAAGAATATCTGGCTTGAGTTGTACTGGAAAAGGAGCTTCCGGGATATTTTTCATCAACTGCAAATCAACGCGAACCAGGCTGGGTGGGTCAGCATCGACACAAGCAATAAAGGCGATGTGTTGTGTAGTATCGATTGCCAGACCATGAGGCGTGATACAGCCGTAGGGTAAGGTCAGGCGTGTCACTATTTTGAGTGTGAGCGGGTTGATCTCAACCAGGTGCGCGGTTCCAGGTGGTGGAAGCAGGTTCTGATTGGGACTATTCGGATCCGCAAGTTGTTGTACCACCACGAAGATACGATGCAGTCCCGGGTCAAAACGCACATGCCCGACGTCGTCTCCCCACTGACCATCGATGCCGAGTGGAATGCGTGTAACAACTTTGTCGGTCAGCGCGTTGATGACCGTCTCGTTCATGTTCTTGCGTTCAACGACATTTGAATCAGGTGTGGGAGGCGTACCTGGATCGGAGACAAAGACCAGATGGTCGAGCGAATCATATTCTATGCCATCCGGGCTATCGTTATCCTGTAGTTTGATAGGTGTATAATGCAGCGTGTTTTCATCGATGGCATAGATGATATTATCATTGGCATCGGCGGCATAGACCTTGTGAAGATCAGAGGCAACTACCACCCCTGCCACCTGCGGAATGTTGAGCAGGCCAACCACTTTCTTTTGTACTGTGTCAAACACGAGTACATTCCCGTCATACTTCGAATCGGTATCCGGGTTGAAGTTGGGGTTGATCGATGCCTCACGGTCGGGCGCTGGTCCTGAATGCGCTATGAAGAGCAGGTGTGTTTGCGGGTCCAGGGCCTGGAAATCGAAATGATCGAATAAGGTTGCTACTCCGGGCGCGAAAGGATGTTGAGGGGTACGATACTTATCGGGAAATGCACCGGGTAGAGGAATATCCTGTTCCAAAACCAGCAGGTGTGCTGCTGCTGGATGGCCTATCTGCCAGCTCATTCTGAATAGGATGGAAAGTAGAAAGACCATGCTGACGATTCCAAACAGCCATGTGGAGACCATTTTGCGTTCTATTTTGATGGTTCCCGGTTGCCACAGGGCTTGAGGAAAGCTGCTCATTTTAACCACACTCCTCTATCCCTGCTTTACCTGCAGCGCCGGGACTTTTTCCGCGGGGGCAAGTTCCTCGTACTGCAATATGATCGAGGCATCGATATAGATGCGGTCGCCATCGACGAGGGCAAGCTGGTCGATACGCAGCCCCTGGCTACTCAGGCCATTCAGGCTCTCGACGTCCTCGATTACCCAGGCACCGCCGCGCCAGCGAATGAGGGCGTGAAAACGAGAAACGCGCTGAGAAGGGATATAAATGTCGCTCGTTGGGTAGCGACCAATGGTGAAGATCGGTTTATTCAATGCGTATTTTCCAGCAGGCTTACCATTTATCAGTACGGAAACGCGAGCTTGAACAGGGGCATTGGGTGTAGTTCTGCGCGGGAGAGTACGTGTCGAAATGGTCACGTCACGCCAGGCTGTAGAATCTTCATTTATCTCAAATTCATTGCTCTCAGCGAAAATGGTGTCCGGTGTGTTCGGTATTTCTGTTTGCAACGTGCCTGCGGCTGGCCTGGGTGATATGGCTGGAATGAGTGGCCAGGTTGGCAGAGCAGGGATACGAGAACGTGTACTGGTGCGTACAGATGGCATATGGGGTACGGTTGCCATATAGGCCGAGCGAACGATGTTCGTTTCTTCCTCATTCTCGCCACTATAGCGGGTTTGCTCCTGTAGCAGGTGCGCGAACAAACCGTTATTGTTCTTGAGTTGCTTATACGTACCGCGCTCAACAATTTGTCCGTCGTTCATCACTAAAATCTCATCGACCTGACCGAGCGTGCTGAGGCGATGCGAGATAGTGAGTACTGTGCGTCCAACAATGAGCGAGCTAAGCGCGCGCATGACCTCGGCTTCTGCTTCAACATCCAGATTGGCCGTCGGCTCGTCAAGCAGGAGAATAGGAGCATCTCTCAGAATAGCGCGTGCTATGGCGAGGCGCTGGCGCTGGCCCGCAGAGAAGTTGTTGCCTTGCTCTCGCACAAAGGTATCATATCCATCGGGGAGCTTCAAAATTGTCTCGTGTATATGTGCTTTTTTGGCAGCTTCCATGATCTCATCCAATGCTGCGCCAGGCCTACCCAGTTCGATATTTTCACGGATGGTGCCTTCGAATAACACGGAGTCTTGCAGCACCATACTGACGTTTTGACGCAGCACGTGCAGTGGATAATCGGCATGTTTAACGCCATCAATGGTAATGACACCATGCTCGAGTTCATAGAAGCGGGGGATAAGTTTGACCAGGGTCGTTTTACCACTGCCTGAGTAACCCACCAGGGCCACTTTACGACCGGCGGGGATGCGCAGATTGATCCCCTTCAGCACATCTCGTTCTTTCGTATAGCCGAATGCGACGTTTTCAAATGAAATTTCGCCGTGTAGTTTAAGTGTGCCTGTATAAGGGAGAGTAGTGTCAGCGACTTCGGGGGCTTGATCGAATACTTCCTGTATACGTTCAGCCCCCGAAGTGGCGTTACTTGCAAGGGTGGTAAGCTTGGAAAGATCACGCATGGGCTGGTAAAGCATTTTGAGGTAGGTGAGGAAGAGGATCAACGTCCCTACATCAATGGTCGAAGCGCCGAGGTTGACGAAGCCCAGATTGAGGCCATATCCGGCTGCCACATATCCGCCAACGCCGATCACAATCACTGTGCCAAAAACGACGAGGACGGAAACCAGGGGCGTGAATTGCGCCTGCAGGCGTCCGGCGCGCAAACCGGCTGAGCGATACGTTCCCACGTTGAGGCCAAAACGTTTGATTTCGCGCTTTTCCAGGGTGAAGGCGCGTATAACGGTCAGCGCGTTGATGTCTTCGGTAGCAACGTCGGCGATTTTACCGGCGGCTTTTGCTTTCCTTCTGGCAGCTGCCTTGATTCCGGCAGTATATGTGGAGACGATCAGGAAGAGTAAAGGCGCTATGGCGAGCGAAAGAATGGTGTATTCTTTGCTGATGAAAAACATGATGATCGCCACGCCGATGAGGGTCAGAATGCCAGCGAGCAGATCAACCAGGCCATCGGTGACAAGCTTTTCGATATCCGCAATGTTGCCTGTCACGCGCTGCACCAGGTCGCCTTTTTTCTGTTTATCATGCCAGTCCAGGGAGAGCCGCTGTAGATGGTCGAATAAATCCTCACGCAGCCGCGCGCTGAGATTTTGTGCGATATAGGTTGCCAGGTACAATTCCAGGTAGACTAGAAATGCGCTTATTAGCCCGAAAACGACCAGCATTAGTAGTGAGAATACGATCACGCCTATTACGCTGTGCTGCGTAATACGAGGATGTAGTACTGAGTTCGGGTCGCCAGGATTAGCCGGACACGGGGCGGGTGGTGGCTGGTTGGGTGGCTGATTTGGCGCTGTTGGACGCAGCGAGGGATCAAGCACAGGTGTATCAAAAAATGTGAGAACATTATCCAAAAATGGAAAGGTACAGGCCGGATCATTGCCGGGATTGCTGATTTTGCTTGGAATAAACTTCAAAGGCATGGCTGCCAGCAGGTCAGAACTGACCTGGGTGACGGTCACCAGAATTGCCAGAACCACCAGCAGGCGATACCCTTTGAGGTTGCGATATAAAAATTTACAGAGGAATACCACTGACTTCTCTCCTCAACACATCACTTTGATAGAAAGCTGCAACAGAAAGTCAAGAACTGTTTAAACAGCAGTCGCTATAGGTTCGGTTTTTCTCAACCGCTTTTGAACTCGTCGGCGCGCTATATGTACGATATAGTTTGCCAGTCGTTGAGTTGCATGCGGCACCTGTCCAAAGCTTGGAAAGTCGTTAATGTCTACCACACGTGGGCCAGCGATCGTTTCAACAATATCTAATCCATAGATGTCCAGCCCGAAATAACTGCCAACCTGTAAAGCAAGTTCGCGCAGCGTGCTATCGATAGCAATAAGTTGTTTATTGACCTTGACTTCAGGATGAAGAGGGGAACGCTTGGCTACTGCGAATACCTCCTTGCCAATGACGTATAGCTTGATGTCGTAGCCGACATTTTCCTCGTAATGCTGTGCCAACAGGAAGCTCGATTCGGCTTCAATGAGTTGTAAAGCGTCCAGCTCTGAGGGATGGTTTATTTTGTAAATGCCACGGCAGGAACTACCGTCGGTTGGTTTCACCACCAGCGGATAGGCATCTGGCGGTATTTGTGCCAGTAGCTGAGGATGAGCCACAAAGTAAGTACGTGGCATAGGTATACCGCGAGCAGAAGCCAGGGTTGTAGCGACGGCTTTATCACGCACAAGCCGAATCGAGCGCGAGCTGTTAATGGTTGGGATACCTGCTGCCTCGGCTGCTTCGAGCAAGCTGATGCCTGGTCCATTTGAGACGGTCTTTAATATCATTGCGTCATAGCGAGTGCTTGAAAGATCTGACAAACAGGTAATGGTTGCTTGCGGTTCAAGCAGATCGACCTGATGCCCCCATTGCTTCAGTTTACGCGCTACAGCTACTGGCATATATTCGTTGCGATATTGCTCTTCAATAAGAAAGCAAAAGTACATGTTCTTCTCCTAACCACTGTCTCTTAAGTGAGGCTGTTCCTAAAGGAATAGAGTTGATAAGACAATAACCCCCTTCGTAACGTCTTATCAGGTCAAGCCGTAAAGTTCATTGTTTCATGATAGAGCAGGGCATGTCATTGTATACTGTTGTTTAAGAAATTGTATAATCCTAATAGAATAGAATTGATATTAAATAGAGATTAAGGATACTATAGCAGATATCCTTTTTAAGAGGAAGTGTTTTTAGCTTTAAATAACTAAATTCGGTAGAAATGCTTATGCGATATACTGACGCCTGGAGCCTCCTATTTTTGTTTACCACTTTTCAGTATTATCCGTGTCTGATATAGAGGACTTTCGGCATTGGCAAGCTTTTTTTGTAAGCATTGCTTGCTTTCTACCATACTGCTTGTTATAATCGTTTTGCGGTCACTATTGAAAAACATAGCATGACAGCATTCAATGGATTGGAGAAGTGATAGTATGCACGTTACTCTTAGAAGCGCACTACAACGCCTGTTGTTTATCGGTAGCAGTCTGATCCTGGTTGGGCTGCTGGTAGCTTGTGGTGGAAATGGCGGTTCCTCACCGACCCCCACACCAACACCTACGAAGGCTCCGACCCCCACACCAACGCCCCCACCTTCGCCGACAACTACTTTGACTACTTATACGGGCAATGGTTACACGATCAGCTATCCGCAGGGGTGGAGTGTCAGTACGAGTGGCACAACGGTAACATTTACCGATCCCACGAAAATTTATACCTTTGCGATTGTGGTCAGTCCTGATCCTAATGGTGTTAGCAGCCCCGATACCTCTGCGAATGCGGGCATTACCGGAGTAAAGTCCCGTTTAACCAATCCACAAACGGTGAGTTTGCCTGCTACTACGACTGTGGGAGGGGATAACTGGGTACAAAAAGGTGTCTCGGGTAGCACTACGCAGAATGGTCAAAATGTGGATATTGAGGTTATTGTGATCTCGGATAATCATCCGGCCAATTCACCCTCAACGAATAACTTTACCATCATTTATGGTACAGCAAAACAAATCTTTGCGACGGCGATGACGGCCTACTTCCAGCCGATGCTTAGTTCCTTCAAGTTTACGTCATAAAGCTTGTTGCCCCCATTCAGTAAGAGACAGGGATGGGGGCGATTCGAGATGCGGGAGGGATGAAGCGAATTGGTGTGTCATTCGCTGCTTGCATCTGCCTGCTTCAATTCTTCCTCTATTTTCAAGCGCTTCATCCGGCGCTCGCGCGCTCGCTCTATGATCGTTCGCTCCTGCTCATTGCCAGCAATAAGTGGAGGAACAGGACGTGGTTTGCGATGCTCATCTAGCGCCACATAGATGACATTACTACTGGCGACATGGCGTACTTCGCCGGTTATCAGGTCTTCAGCCAGGACCTTTACGCCGACCTCCATGCTGGTGCGGCCCACATAGTTCATCTCACAGTGAATGGTGACGACATTGCCAATATAGGCGGGGGCGAGGAAATCAAATCTCTCAACTCTTGCCGTCACAACGCTTGACTGGCTATGCTTAATGGCGACAATGGCGGCTGCCTCATCGACCATTCGCATGATAACGCCACCATGTACATTGCCGTGTGCGTTCGCGTCCAGCACCTCCATAAGTCGGCTGGTTGTGCTGCGAGAATAGGCAATCGTCCTGCCCTGGCTGCGATCAATATCCTGGGCCATCTTACGCCCAGAGGAGGTATTCTCAAATGGTTTCATAATACGCTCATCGCTCCAATGAATGCTACAGACAATAATTAATCTGTCTTTTTTGTACTAAGTGTTTGCTTGCTGGATTCAGAATGCTGAGTTGCGTTTATCATGCTAACGCCATAAAGTTTATTTAGCTCGGCCAGCGTTGTTGCAAGGTGGGAGGCGGTCTGTGTGTGGCAGGAGATGCCAATCACATCACCATCCTGGCTGGAGTGGATACGCAGTTTTTCGACGTTGATTCCATTGTGGGTGAGGATTTCGTAAATTTTGGCAATAACTTCTTCAGATGCAGACGAGGTGACAATTTCGATATGTTGATGTGCTGTTGTGTAACGAGGTAAAATGATGCGCTCAACCCATTGAAGGACGACGAGAGTGAGCAATACCAATAGAGTGACAGTCAAAGATTCAAGCAAAAGTCCTGCTCCGCAGGCCATACCAACTGCTGCCATAACCCAGATGGTGGCCGCAGTAGTCAATCCTCTCACTTTTTCGCCATCACGGCTCATAAAGATAGTGCCTGCGCCGAGAAAACCGATACCCGCGATGATATAGGAAGCAATGCGTGTGGGATCGAGCGAAATATGTGGAAGCTCGAGCAGGCTCATGAAACCATAGGCCGACATAATGGTGAAAAGTGTGGCACCAACCGTGACCAGGGCGATGGTTCTCATTCCTGCCCCGTGTTCTTTGCGTTCACGCTCGAAGCCCACTATCGTGCCGAGTAGCAGCGCGATAACCAGGCGTAGCAGGATTTCAGGATAGGAAATCATTCCATCATTTGCTCCTCTCTTGTACATTCTCGTTGCATATTATAGCAGCTACGAAAAAGGATAGGTGTGTAGTACTCATACAAAATTCTGCTTTAATTGGTGATGGCATCCCACAGGATGGCCGGTACTTTTAACGGTGATGGCGCTAGCTCAAACGTGACCAGCTTGGGAAAGATTTTGCGCCCGGCTTTGCCGTGTAGCACAAACCAGGGTGGAGTGGGTGTGGCGCGGAATGGCCCGCGTAGCACCGATTTTTGCGGCTTCGAGAACATCAGGGTGTTGTGGACGACGCCATTCCCCGACTGGATATCGTAGATTTCATGCCCCGGAAAGGCTCCCCAGGTCGTGACGGCGAGCGCGAAGCCAGAACCGGCCCAGTAGTTGACGCCTATGGTGCCATAGCGAAGATCAGCTACAGCTTTTTCGAGCGCTTGAAAGATGGCGGGGTCTTTTAACGACTTTGGATGTACCAGGATGGTAGCGTTAAGGGTTCCCCAGAGGGTCTGGTTGCAAAACTCTACAGCACGTTCGATATACTCAGGAACGCTGGCGGCATTCAATGCGGTCTCGGCGAAGAGGCTGCAGAAAGCTTCGGTTGTGAAGCAGATATCGTCTTTTTGTTGGGGACTTACATCGGTGATCAGTGTCCAGGGAAGTTGATCGGGTGTCGCGCTGCCTATCTGCTCGGCATCGGGATGCTCTGCGACGAAGGTGCGCTGGCGATCTTTTGCACCGGGATAGTAGGCCTTACGCGGTGGTACTTTCGCTAAAATGCCTCGCAGTTGTTCGATAAGCGGCTGGCGCAGATTCCAACCTGCTTGCTGAATGATTACGCGGGTGGCGTTGCAGTTGAAGCCTGCGTTATTTGTGAGCATGGTTGCGAGGTGTTCGGCCTGGTAGGAGAGATCATGTTCGCTCCAGGGGCCTGGCACTACAATTACTGGACTGACGTTGCCGAGTTCGCCGGTGATACGTTTGGTCAGCATGGGCTGTTGTTTAGCTTTACGACGCGCGCCTGCCGCACCCATACCGAAGACAATGGCATCAAATGTTTTGTCGGAGCCGGTAATGTGAATCTCGTCCACCTGTGGATGATTACAAAGATATGATCCCTCGGCTGCTCCCCCGTAGACCACCCGCAAAAACTCCAGGTCGATAAGAGCGCGGAAAGCGTCCTCGAGCAGAGGACCGAGATAGGCGTTGACCGGGTTCATCTTGAGGATAACTACCTGGTCCTCTACGAAAAGCTTGTAGAGAATATCCATAGGCCCGATGCTGGCGACATTGCCCGCACCCAGCACGAGAGCCACCTTTCCCGGGTGGTTTTTGTTCTGGTATGCCAGGGCCTGCGTTTGTGGCAGCGTTTCGGGCGTGACGCCAGGCTCCATCCAGATTTCGGCAGTGACACCCGTAAAAAAGATGCGGTCGTAGATCGTCTGTGGGAAGACCTGCGCAACGACCTGCCCATCTGGCCTTGTCGTAACCGACCCCGGAATTTTGGGATGCCCCACTGCCAGAGTATCCTTCAAGGATTGCCGTAACTGGTTCAGATTCTTCATGACGGGTAAGACACCCGCGACCCACTCTTCGCTGGCCGTTGGGAAATCCTCCGCAATGCCTTTTGCCTTGAGGCTGGCGGAGACCCAGCGAGGGGCAATGGCTGCAAAATCGCGCATAAGTCTTTCGAGCAGCGTGATGCGCTCCTCAATTGAGACTGACACCCAGGCGTCTTTGTGGGCCTGTAATGCTTGTAGCGCTGCATCCATTTGCGCCTGTGATGTAGATTGCACGCTGGTGGCAACGGTTGGAAATTGTGGGGAACCGTGTTGTGTATCGATGGACATCTATATTTTCTCCTTCAATCGGAAAAAGCGCTTGCGGAGTTATATTGGCTGCTTTCTCTGCATTATATACTATGGAGCTTATTAGAGGAATACGGGGATCAAAAAAAGGACATAACAAAAGCCCTGAGCAACGATATTCAGGGCTTTTGTTTGAGGGGAGAAGTGGGCTTAAATCAATTTCCAACCGGAAATAACCAGAACGGAGGCTAGCACTGGACGCATCCAGGGTTCCGGGATAAATTTGCTGAGTTTACTGCCCAGGAAGACGCCAGGGAGCGAGCCGATGAGCAGGAGGCCAACGATAGGCCAGTTAATGGTGCCTGCCATCAGGTAGCCGATTGCGCCTGCCGCCAGGAGCATGAAAGCCTGGAAGATATCGGTACCCACGAGTTCCTTTGCTGTCAGGCGCGGGAAGAGGAAGGCCATCGAGACGATAATCAGCGTGCCGCTGCCAACTGAGGTTAAGCCAACCAGGAAACCGACAAACGCGCCGACCAGGATTGTCAGCAGTGGGCGATAGCGGCTCTCCCACAGGGAGGGCTTTGCCTTTTGTTCAGGATTTTCAGAGGCCAGTAAAGCCTGTTTTTGCGTGGCAAGGCGGCGTTGTTCGATACGCCGCATGAGGTAGGGTTTGACCACAAGCAGGACTGCGACGAGGATGAGGGTGAGACCGATGGCATGGAGGATGACGCCATTGACCGCGTTCCCATAATGCTTGCGAATGAATTGTACAAGACCGACGCTAAGAAAAGTCGCGGGAACGCTGCCGCAAGCCAGCCACAGGGCAACCTTGAAATTGACATTCTTCTGACGGATATGCACTACCGAGCCAACGGCTTTGGTGACAGTAGAATAGGCGATATCAGTACCTACTGCCCAGACAGGAGGCACCCGGAAGATGAGGATGAGGATAGGTGCAAGCAGCGAGCCTCCACCCATTCCTGTGAGACCTACAAGAAAGCCAATGAGCAATCCGACCAGCGAATAACGAAAATCCACGGGGTACCTCCTTCAATAAAAGGACAATTCTCACAGGGCCTTGCTTGCGTAACCCCAGTTACAAACCAACTGTACCATATTTTTATTATGCTTTCAAGGAATTTTCTACATTCCCTTTTGTTATAATTAATTCGTATTAGACCGGCAGGATACTATGCCGATGAGTTATGGAATAAGTGAAGCTTTGTTATATGTTAGTAATAGGTTGAGAGGAACATTAACCGGTGATCTGTGTGGCTCGGGTTGCTATTTCTCTACGCTATGGCATAGAATAAAAGTACTTCTATGAGCGTATTTACTGTGCTGCAAGGCACTAGTTTTTTATTGGAGGCCCTCGTTGGACCAGGAATTATTCAATACTATTGAAGATGTACAGAAGGCAATGTTTGCCGAAAATTATATAGCCGACCGGAGCCTGGCAACGACGGTGTTCCTGGCCCTAAAAAGAAGGAAGCCACTGTTGTTGGAAGGTGAGCCGGGTGTGGGGAAGACTGAGATCGCCAAAGTACTTGCTGCTATACTTGGGACGAAGCTGATTCGTTTGCAGTGCTATGAAGGAATCGATGTCAGCACAGCCGTGTACGAGTGGAACTATACGAGACAGATGCTTCAGATTCGTATGATGGAGGCAGGTGGTGAGAAGCGGCAGGAAGAAATCAAGGAGATTTTTGGGCTGGAGTATCTGATCCAGCGACCTTTGTTGCAGGCCATTGATCCGTCGAACACGCAGGCTCCAGTGTTGTTAATTGATGAGCTTGATCGCAGTGACGAGGAGTTCGAGGCTTACTTGCTCGAATTGCTCTCGGATTTTCAAATCACCATCCCCGAGATTGGAACGATCAAGGCACGTGAGACGCCTATTGTGGTGATTACCTCGAACCGCACCCGCGAGATACACGATGCGCTGCGCCGTCGCTGCCTGTACTACTGGATTGATTTTCCCTCGCTGGAAAAGGAGTATTCTATCGTCATGGCGCGCCTGCCCGGAGTGCCGGAGCGCCTGGCGCGGCAAGTGTGCGCCTTTGTACGTGAATTGCGCAGCGCAGACCTGTTCAAAGCGCCTGGCGTTGCCGAGACGCTCGATTGGATCAGCTCGCTGCTGGCCTTGAATCAGATGGAACTGGTGGAGGGACCGGCGCGTGATACGCTGGGAGCCTTGCTCAAATATCAGGACGATGTGCTGAAAGTGGGTGGCAGCGAGTTTACGCGCATGATAAAGAAGGCCCAGGGAGTCTCATGATGAGCGCCGAGGAAAATGGGGATTACTTTGCTCTGGAACCATTGCGACCACACGAGATCGAGCGGGGTGAGCGGCTGTTGCTCCGCCTGACCGAATTTGGTCGCCTGTTGTGGGAAGTGGGCATTGATGTGGGGCCGCGCAAGATGCTTGATCTTGCTGAGACACTGAACTATATCGACATTACCAATAAAGAGGACTTCTATAATACGCTGAAATGCAGCCTGCTGGCGAAGCACGAGCAGGAGCCGCTTTTCAACCAGATGTTCTTTTACTTCTGGTATATTCGCGACCAGCAAGGCAAGAAAAAGGCCGATGCGCCAGGAGCGGCGAAGCGGGATGAGAGACATATGCGGCTGCCGCCATCCGAGCTGAAGCGGCTGGCTGAGCATATGAATACGCCGCAGGAGCAGCGCAAAGAACTGCGCGCTCAGATGCGCGAAAGCGAGCGCAAACGAGGGGCGCGCGAGCAATACGACGACCAGGAAGACGATGATACGGCCACGCCGCAGGGAACCGCTTACAGTGCGATAGAGGCCTTGCGAAAAAAGGACTTCGAGTCGTTTACGTGGGACGAGGTGCAGGAGGCCAAAAAGTTGATGGCCGAGATGCGCTGGCAATTGGGAATGCGCCCGACGCGCAGGAAACGTCCTCTGCGGCGCGGTTCCTATCCTGATATGCGGCGTATCGTGCGGCGTAATCTGAAATATGGCGGGGAATTGTTGGAACTGACCTGGCGCGAGATCAAATATAAGCCGCGCCCGCTGGTCATTATCTGCGACATTAGCGGCTCCATGAGCCTGTATTCGCGCTTGCTGCTGCATTTTATTCATACCATCTCGAATGGTTTGTTGAACGTCGAAGCGTTCGTTTTTGGCACGCGGCTCACGCGCATTACGCGCCAACTGGCGAAGCGCGACGTGGATGACGCGGTACGTGATGTGTCGAAATCAGTGCAGGATTGGTCGGGCGGCACTCGTATTGGTGATGCGCTGCACGAATTCAATCATCGTTGGGCAAAGCGCGTGCTGGGAAGAGGAGCGGTGGTACTGATTATCAGTGATGGCTGGGATCGTGGTGAAGCTGGAGTGCTGGAAGTGGAGATGGACCGGCTGCAACATAGCTGTCATCGCCTGATCTGGCTAAATCCACTGCTTGGCTCGCCGGATTATCGCCCACTGACGATTGGCATGAAGACCGCGCTTCCGTTTATCGATAACTTTTTACCGGCGCATAACCTTGATAGCCTGATTGAACTTGGCAATTTGTTGGGTAGCATTGATGATAGTCGTCCGGTGCGCAATGCGGCGGCGCGTCGTAAAGCCGTTGCTGCATGGAGCAAACCGCAAACTCAGTCTTAGGATTCCTGAAAGGGGAAGAATATGAGAGATATTTTGCCTGATGTTGAACGTTGGCGAGAACGCGGCGAGCGGGTAGCGGTGGCAACTGTTGTGACTATGTACGGCTCTGCGCCACGCAGACCCGGGGCGAAGCTGGCGGTAAGCGAAAGCGGCGAAATTGCCGGTTCCGTAAGCGGTGGGTGCGTTGAGCCAGCCGTCGTGCATTCGGCTATGGAAGTAATCAAGTCGGGTAAGCCGCAGATGCTGGAATTCGGAATCAGCGAAGAGGAGAACTTCGAGAAGATCGGCCTGGCCTGCGGTGGAACCATCCACGTCTTTGTGGAGCGGCTGGATCAGTAGCCACAACTTTTCTGTACACGAATAGTATGCTATGAAAAAGACCCTTTCGCCTGTCATCCTGAGCGCAGCGAAGGATCTGCGGTCCAGGGGCGCGCTCCTGCCAGGCGACGGAGATCCTTCGCTGCGCTCAGGATGACACCTGAAGGTAGGTTTGTAATAGCATGTGAAAGAAGAGCTTATGAGCGGACTGTTTGAAACGTTACGAGATCGGCTAGAGCAGAATAAGGGTGTTGCGCAGGCGACAGTGGTGCGGGGAGAAGACCACGTGGGCGCGAAGATGCTGGTGTTCCCTGATAAAAGCACGCTGGGAACGCTTGGAAATCCGCTGCTTGAGCAACTGGTAATTATCGATGCTGAGCAGGCCATCTGGAGTGAGGATGCGCGCACTCGCACCTATACGGTTGAAAGTGAAACGGGGGCGCTGGCCTATGATGTGTTCATCGAGGGCTTTCCACCGCCGCCTACACTGCTCATTATAGGCGCGGGACACATTGCCATTCCGTTGACGACCTTCGCCAAAACGCTCAATTACCGGGTCGTGGTGGTTGATGCCCGCTCGGCTTTTGCCACACGCGAGCGCTTTCCGCATGCTGACGAACTTATCGTCGCGTGGCCGGACGAAGTGTTGGAGCAGATGGACCTGAATCCGTCAACGTATGTCGCGGTGCTGACGCATGATCCCAAGTTCGACGAGCCATCGCTGAAGGTCGTTCTCTCGCGCAATGTGGGCTACGTAGGCGCGATTGGCAGCCGCAAGACGAAAGAGGAGCGCGACGAACGCTTGAGGAAACAGGGATTGACTGATGAGCAATTGCGGCGCATTCATGGGCCAATCGGGCTTAATATCGGCGCTACCTCGCCAGAGGAAATGGCGTTAGCCATTATGGCGGAGATCGTTGCCACCAGACATGGGAAGGATGCTACCGCTATGCTCGACTGGAGCAAAAAATAGCCACTACAGTAGCTGTTGAAACTTCAAACATCCTGATTCGTTCTGTATAGTAGAATATCAGGATGTTTTTTTATGCAGACAATGGATTAATTTGATCTGGTGGAGCAGGGGCCATCGAATTTCAGATGGTGGTACGAGGATGATACAACAAAAACGAAGATGATAGAGGAAATGCACAATGCGCTATTGTAAATTCTGTGGAGCAGACCTTCCCGAAGATGCCAGTTTCTGCGGAAAATGCGGACGAGTCGTAACGCAACCTGTGTATGGAAGTGAGGTGCAGGTTGATAATAGCCAATCGCCAGTGCCTCCAGCAAATCGATCGGCACGCCGACCGTACCAGTATACTCCTATAACTCCAGCTAACTCGCAAGGTGCTTATGCGTCTTCTGCCAATGAACAGCGATATGGCCCCTCGTCTTATTCGCCCGGGCCACCTCCTCCTGCTGTTCCGCAATCGTATCCTGCGCAACCCCCGCTCGTAATCGGCAACGCTGACCCATCGCAGCCTTCCCCTACACGCCCTGGCAGGCCAGGTCGCAGACGAGGATGTATGATAGGTTGCCTCGGCGCACTCTTGCTTCTGATTATTCTGCTCGGTTTCGCGTTTACTACCCTGCAGAAGGTGCTGGCTTTTGGCTCGGCCATTTCTACGCAGTCGCCTTTAAGTACGCAAACCAGTTACATGGGAACGAGCGACCGCGTCAACATTTTGATAATGGGCTATGGGGGGGCAGGTCATGATGGAGCATACCTGACCGATTCGCTGGTGTTGATGAGTTTACTGCCACAAAGCCATCATACCACGCTGATCTCAATACCACGTGATCTCTGGGTGCAATATCCGCCGAACTCAGGTAACTATACCAAGATTAATTCCATTTATACGCTTGCTTCGAATAGCAACGCGAACCCGGTCGCGGGCGGTGATGCCCTTGTGCAAAAGGTGTCGCTGGTGACGGGATTGGATGTGAAATACTGGATGACCATTAACTTCGCGGGATTTCGCAAGTTTATCGATGCGATTGGCGGTGTGGATGTGAATGTGCCCGATGCCTTTACTGCCCGCTATCCCAAGAATGATGATCCGAGTATCAATGCAAGCTGGATTACGGTGCATTTCAACAAGGGGATGCAGCATATGGATGGCGCAACCGCCATCGTATATGCTCGCGCGCGCTACGTCACAGATAATCCAGCCGAGGGAACAGATTTTGCGCGCTCGGCGCGCCAGCAACTCATTATGAAGTCGGCACTGGCGAAATTGAAGGACTGGCACACCTGGTTCAGCCTGTATGGTGCACTTGATGCGCTAAAGGGTACCCTCTATTCAAATCTCTCGCTGGCAGACCTTGCCCAGTTTGCTTTGAAGATGGACTTGAATAACGCGCACCGCTTTGGTCTGGCGAACTATAACGTGCTGATGGATTCGTCTGCTGGTGGTCAGTACATCCTCTTACCAAGAAATGATGACTGGCAACTCATCAAGGACTTTATTAAACAGCAACTTTATAATTGATGACAGCAGGCGCTTGTTGTGGTAAGCTATCAACAAGATGCTTCTCAGCACTGGCTGGCAATTGGACAGGCTCACTGAAAGGGTTTCCGGACCTGCTCTGCCAGTGAAAACTCCTTCCTGAACAGGAGGCAAGCACGTATGTCGCAGCGCAGTCCTCGTCTGATTGGTGGTGTGTACCAGGTAGGGCAGCTTATCGCTTCGAGTCCGCTGGTGAACAGCTATACCGGCTACAATCGCAATACGGGCGATGTAGTGGGACTGCTCGTATTAGAGTTGCCTCCGATGATGGGCGATGACGCGGCACAGCGTTTGCTTCAGCCACTAGAACGCCGAAGACAGGTGCAATCACAGAATGTGATTCATGTGTATGACTTTGGTATCGAGAATGATCGCGTGTACATCGCGACCGATCCCCCACGCGGTGTCACCCTGCGCTATGTCATGGACAACGACAATATTGATATGTCGCGAGCGGTAGATCTGGCGCAACAGCTCGCTCGCGGGTTGGTAGCCTTGCAAACACAGGGGATTGTCGATACCGATTTACGGCCGCAACTGGTGACAGTAGATATCATTGGGATGACAGACCGCGTGCAGATCGATGATGTTGGGCAACGCACATTGCTTCGCCAGCTTGGCTTTGCGCCTGGGCAATATATAGATGACATTGCCTATCTTGACCCGCGCTATGTGGCTCCTGAGTGTATTCAGAACGGCCCAATTGGCCCGTGGACAGACGTTTATCAACTGGGCCTGGTCCTATTTGAAATGATAACTGGCCGTGTGCCATTTGTGGGTCGCACCTCTGCCGAAACAGGCGTAATGCAGAGTACCAGCCCATTACCACTAATAGCGCAGTTCCGGCATGATACACCTCCTGTCTTACAGGCGCTTCTAGAGCAGGCTCTCGCCAAAGACCCTGCGCGTCGTTTCCCAAATGCTGCCGCGCTTTTAAAGGCTCTGGAGACCGTTCCCCTCGTCAAATCAGGGCAGTTAGCAGGGGCGTCCTTCACGCCTCCTGCAGGTTCTCTTCCTGGCATTCCCGGTGGCGGTCACACTACCGAAATGGTCTCATTGCCGCAAGAGGACGACCTGACGCTCCACGATACGCTCATCGATGGCGAGAAGACGGTAAGGCGGCAGCCTCCAAAGAGCGCTCCTCTCGTCCCACAGGAGGAAGGTGTACTGGCCTACCTCTATTTTGAGAAAGAAGGCGAGGAGCCGCGACGTTTTCCCATCAAGGACAAATACGTGATCGTGGGGCGTGTTGACCCAAAGCGTGGCCTGCGACCTGAAATCGATCTCACGCCTATTGATCCAAATATGACCGTTTCACGCCAGCATGCGCGTATTCGCTACGAGAAGACCTTTTTCTATATTGAAGATCTCAAGAGTCGCAACAAGACTCGCCTGGGCGAGCTGACCTTGACTCCATTGAAGGCGGAATTGCTCCAGCATGGCGATGTCCTTCATTTTGGCTCGGTGCGAATGGTGTTCAAGGTGCCTGGAATGAAGGACATACCGGGTAACAGGCAGTAAGGGCCAGTCTACCTATGGCAGCAGATGCGCCACCGTCCAGGCATCGACATAGCGCACCAGGTGAGCGCGATGAGGGGCGAGCAGATCGCGTACCTGCTCCACCTGCCCATAGTTTGCCAGCCGGATCGCGAGAATGAGGTTGCCACGACGCGCTGCGTCCAGGTAGACATCCAGATCGGTCGAGGTGAGGGAGCTGAAAAAGCCCTGTCCCCGCCCGAGCGCGTCCTCGTAATCCCTGTAGCTTAGCAGGTATATATCTCGGCCGTCGAAGCCAGCCTGGCGCAATGCCCCAACTGCTTGCAAAGCATCTTGCCGATTGTTAAATGCGCTATGGACATATTTCCGTGGAAAAGAAGTTGTGGTAAGCGCCCGCGTGGATGTGAGAGCCAATCCTTCAGCCGTTGTATTAAGTGTCATGGTAGTATTCATTTCTTGTAATTCTCCTTTTGAATGTTTCTTTGTTTTCTGTGAGGTTTTCCTCTTCACATGAACAAAGATAGCATTGGTACATTGAAGCTCAATTGGAAAAGCATTGGAAATTTTTCATGAAACGATGATTACTCTTATCGTTCAAGCTTGTTACTTTGCCCCTGCTTTCGTTGCCTTCTTTATGAAGTTTTACAAAGAAAGAGGGTCTATTCAAGCTGTCGTCCTGAGCGCAGCGAAGGATGACAGGGGGCGAGTCTCCCCATATATTGTAGAGCTTCATACGTAAGGCTGTGTTTGAAATGGCGCGCGATTACGCTCTATAGTTTTATTGGAGAATACCGCTTATCTATGCTTATTGAAAGGAAACAATCGGATGGGGTTTCAGCAATATCACGAGCCAGCAAATGAACTTTCAGAGGAAACACGTACCTTCGCCCGCATCATTGCCTCCTTGCAGGAGGAATGCGAAGCGATAGGATGGTATGAGCAGCGTCTGGCGGTGGAGAAGGACCCGGATGCGCGGAAAATCATGGCGCACGCGCAGGAGGAAGAATTCCTGCATTTTTCGATGGACCTTGAATTCTTGCTGCGCCGCACACCTAAATGGCGGGTAGCGGCGCAAAACATCCTCTTCCGCAGTGGCGATATCGTTGATAACGCCGAAAAAGGAGAGGACGCGGAAGATAAAACAAAGGGTTAGGTTGCGAGGTAGGGGCCTAGAGCCAGGAGAGACGAAATCTCTCCAGCACGCGCTTGATTGGCCCCTGTTTCCAGAAGTCTTCGATGCCCAGAATGCGCGTTGTGCGAATGTAAACTACGACTCCTACCGCCAGCTCTATAAGCAGTTTGATGAACGCCTCGATAGTGCCTCCGAAACCTAATGCTTGCGCGCTCGTTGTGTTGATGATGATATCCAGGAGAAAACGCACAATCAGCAGGCCGAGGCCCATCACTAGCGATGCCATCATAACCTTTCCCGCGAAGGTTCCCAGCATGCGCAATTCCAATCCACCGATACGCTGCTGAAGCATCCAAAGGAGCGCACCTGCTTCCAATAATCCTGCGATGGAGGTCGCGCAGGCCAGCGCGCCCAGGCCCCACTGAATACCAAAGACCGCGCTTTGGATAAACAGCAGGCTTAAGGCAATTTTGAGAATAAATTGGGCGACGCTGATAATTACGGGCGTGACGCTATCGCGCATGGCATAGAAGGAGCGCGTCAGAATTTCGACTGCTGCCAGTCCCGCCAATCCAAGCGCGAAGAAAGCCAGAGGAACAGCCGTGTTTTGCGCACTCTGGAGGCTGTATGCGCCATGTTCCAGCAGGGCCTGGATAATGGGAAGCCCCAGAACAATCAGGCCGATGCTCGACGGGATGGACATAAACAGGATTGTGCGCAGGGTATCTTGAATAATGTTACGCACGCGATCGAAACGGCCACGAGTCACATTTTCAGCCATTGTGGGGAAGGCAGCCGTCGATATAGCCATGCCGAAAATACCAAGCGGAAGCAGCACAAGCTGGAGCGCCTGATAGTACTGTGTGATGTAGCCATTGGTGGCGGTAATGCCGATGCTGGCGGCAATAAGCAAGATCAGGCTGCGATCAACAAAAATGGAGATGTAGAGCATGGCAGCATTAATTATGCGCGGCACCATCTGGCGTCCAATTTGGATAACGCCGGGATGATGATAATCAAGCGAGAAGGTGTAACGCATGCCTGTTTTGATGAGGGCAGGTACCTGCACTACTACCTGTAGAAAAGCTCCGGCGACTACGCCCCAGGTTGCGAAATATACAGCAGTTGTCTCGCTCACGCCTGTACGATGGGCAACCAGCACAATGCCCGGAATAAGGCCACCAATCAGTCCGACGTTATAGAGGACTGTGCCGATGGCCGGTTGCAAGAAGTTCTGCTTGGCGTTCAGGATGGAGGTAACGATGACCCCTCCACCCAGCAGGATGGATTGCAAGAACATGATGCGCGACAGCGAGATGATGAGGTTGATCTCGTTTGGATCATGCACATCCGGGTTATAGAGCGGCACGATCCAGGGAGCCAGGATAATGGCGAGCAGGGCAAGCGCCATCATGATCGCAATAGCCAGGTTCAATGCCGCACTGGCCACGTGCCAGGCCGTTTTCTCGTCGCGCTCGCCAATCATGTAATGAGTAAATACAGGAATAAATGCTGAACTGAGCGCGCCTCCTGCCACGATATTAAAGATGAGGTCGGGCACAAGAAATGCCTGCAAGAATGCGTCAGAGGTAGCCGAGGTACCAAAGACATAGGCAAACATGGAGGTACGCAGCAGACCCAGAATGCGGCTGGCGATGAATGAGCCTGTAAGAATAAGCGCCGCCCTGCCGATTCGTGCCTTCTGAATCATGCCCGTGTCCTGCGATACCTGAGAAGCAGGTTGCAGAGCTTCGTTCACAGTAGCAGGAGGCTCAGGCGGGCCTGGCGGCATAATAGGTGGCAGGTTTGCTGACCTCCTGGGTGACATCTCAGCTGGTGGAATAGCCACGAGGGGCGACATTTCTGGCGGCACCTGTGGCCCGGGAATATTCTGGTTGGGATGCCAGCTTTGCGCCGGGCCAACCTGGGGCGGAACAGCAATATTTGAAGCCTGCTTACTCCTGTGAGCCAGCAAACTTTTCATATCTGGTTTCATACGGCGCTGCTGGCGACGCATGCGCTCCTCACGCAACTGCTGAAGTCGCTGCTGTCGCAATACCGGGAGTGGCTGCGATGGCTGGGGAGCGTTGAAGTATTGGAATTCCATCCCCTGCGTAATGCCGAGCGAGGTACCCATGTCCTGCACCGGCTGCTGGAAACGAGGAGCCTGTTGCGGCGGGAGCGCCTGCTGAGGTGGTACCGGTGGAGGGCCACCTGGCATCTGCGGTGGATAGGAAGGCGGTTGTCCCTGTGGGACAACCGGAGACTGCTGCGCAACCGGTCCAGGAGCATCCTGGTCGTATTGCCAGCCATAATATGATTGTTGTTGTTGTCCTTCCTGTGGAGGCTGTCCTTCGTTACCCAATTTTTATTTATTCCGCACGCTAACTAGTTTTCGTTTGACAAGCATATCATAATCGCTGCGTTCTGACAATCAGTTTCTTTGAGACAAAAGCCTTTTTTTGCTGTGTAGTAAGTGACCTGTCCTCAAATAAATAGCGTCACGAGCGTAATTATCGCGACAGCAATCATAACGGTATAATCAGCTATTCCAAAGCCCGTTTCATGCAAGAAGGTCTTATGTTCCTCAACCTCGTACCCACGCGCTTCCAGAGCGGTTGCCAGGTCGGCAGCGCGCCGGAGCGTGCCTTCGATGAAAGGAAGGAAGAGCGAGGTCAGGCTTTGCAGGCGTTCGCGCAGGCTGCCGTGTGTAAAGCTGGCCCCACGCGCCATTTGGGCTTTGAGCAGCAATTCAACCTCTTCAAGCAAAGTGGGGATGAAGCGCAGCGCGATGAGCAGCATCAGGGCGAAATCATCTACCGGTAGTCTCAGTTTGCGTAATGGTGTCAGAAGTATGGTCAGCCCCTCAATGAGCGCGATAGGGCTGGTAGTCAGCGTTAGTAGCAGCGAGAAGGTGTACAGGATCAGGAAAACGACGAACAGCGTGATTTCTATCCATACACCGTCGTAGGTAATGACCAGCGGCCCAAGCGGCAGGTTGCCGTGAAGGGGCTGCCTGCGTGTCACCCAGAGAAAGATCAGCGCGACTATTTCCAATAGGATGAGCATGAAGCGAAGGATGCGAAACCAGCTCTTACGTCTGAGGGTTTGTATAGATTGGAATGGCAAATGGAGGGAGAACAGGAGACAGAGGAGCAATGCACTGTAAACGACAATGCTCAGGCGCAGGACATTTAAGGATACTGGAAATGGTCCGAGGGTGGTTAATACCTTACCTCCCTGGTCGGTAGGAAAGAAGAGCGTGGGGATCACTCCGATGATAACCAGGACAATCAGCAGCCACATACGTCTCCACAAAAAACGTGGAGAGATGCGGGAAAGCGCAATACTCACTACCAGCAGGCCAGCAGCCAGAATATAGGGCGCGAAGTGCCAGAAATGGTGATTGGCAAGAATGAAGAATATCGCGAGCCAGAATATGACGAGGAGCTTTGTCCTGGATTGCAAGCGATGTAGCAGGCTATTTCCAGGATAATATGTGCCGATCGGAAGCGCGTCAAACATGCCGCTCACCTCTTTCTGTGAGTTTATGAAGGCTCGAAATGGCCGCAAACGCTTCATCCAGGGTGAACGCATGTGCAGGTATTGCCATGCCATGGGTTCGTAAAAGCGAGAGCAGTTCGCTGAGCGGTGGCGTTGCCAGGCCATATTGACCAAGCCGCTCACTTTGCGAGAAGAGGGAGCGCGGCTCGCCTTGCATCACAAGCAGCCCGTTATGCAGAACAAAAAGACGGTCAGCCAGGGTGGCAACCTCGGCCATGTCATGCGAGACGAGTACGATGGTGACACCTTCATCTTGAATGCGTTTGAGATAGGAGTAGAATTCAGCGCGACCTTCGGCATCGAGTCCTACAGTGGGTTCATCGAGAATCAGCACTTTGGGAGACATGGCGAGGACACCAGCCAGGGCCACGCGGCGCTTTTGACCGCCACTCAAATCAAAGGGGCTGCGCTGCGCGAACTGGTGAGGTGGCAGTCCGACCATATCCAGAGCATGCAGCACTCGCTCCCGAATCTCGCGACGCGAGAGCTGCATGCGGCGCGGGCCAAAGGCGACATCCGCGAAGATCGTTCGCTCGAAGAGTTGAGACTCTGGAAACTGGAAGAGCATGCCGATGCGCTGCCGTAATGTATGCAGGTCGGCCCCTTTCGCGCCTATATCGATACCATCGACGATGACGGTTCCCGAGGTTGGCTTCAGCAGGCCGTTAAAATGCTGCACCAGGGTCGATTTACCGGAGCCGGTGATGCCGATGATGGCGGCGCAACTCCCCCGCGCTATATCCAGCGTGACATCAGAAAGGGCGACTTTTTGCAGCGTTCCGCCATGCTTGTTGGAATAGATATGTGTCAGCTTGTGGGCGCTGATGATCGGCTCGCTCATTGGCTCAGCTCCCGCGCAATGGCTTCGACTGTGAGCGCTTCGTTTGAAATGGAGAAACCTGTCTTGCGCAGGCGGTCGGCAAGTTCGATGGGTTCGGGTATCGTCAGTTTGAGTTGGCGCAAACGGGAAAGGTTGGAGAAGATGTCTGCCGGGCGTCCATCTATGACGATGCGGCCCTGCTCCAATACGACGATGCGCTGCGCCTGCACTGTTTCTTCCAGCAGGTGGGTGACATGTATGATGGTCAGGCCATAGTTCTGGTTCAAGTGATGAAGTAGGTCGATAATTTCCTGGCGCGAAAGCGGGTCGAGCTGCGCAGTCGCCTCGTCAGCGATGATGCAGCGGGGGCGCAATGCGAGAATACCAGCGATAGCGAGGCGCTGCCGTTGCCCGCCTGAGAGCTTGTGCGGGGGCAGGCCGCGCAGGTGATAAATGTTGACGGCCTGCATGGCCTCTTCGACGCGCTTGCGGATCAATGAAGCTGGCAGGCCACGCATAGTGAGGGCCCAGGCTACATCGTCTTCAACGACCGTTGCGATGATCTGGTTGTCGGGGTTTTGAAAGATCATGCCGATCATATCGCGTATGGGGCGCTGGTGTGCCTGTTCAGCAGTATCGTAGCCAGTCACGAAGACGTGCCCGCCAGCAGGAACAAGCAGCGCATTACAGAGGCGCGCGAGAGTGGATTTGCCACTGCCATTATGACCCAGTAGAGCGAGATATTCTCCCTGCTTAATCGAGAGCGAGATATCTTGCAAAACCGGAATGGGCGCTCTATTTGATTGATTATTGCTCAAAGGAGGATAAGAAAAGCTGACTTCCTGGAAATCTATTAAGGGTTTTTCATTCATGCTTCTGATTTTTGCCTCGCGATACCTATTCTACGCACTTCACGCCGGAGCGCGTGTGCCAGCCAGTGTTTGTTATTTTTCGGGATCAGTTTAACAAAGGTGCGCAGCAGCCAGTATTGCAGGTTTTCGAGAAAGCCACTGGGAAAGGGACGAACTGAATAGCCAAGCATACGCACAAACAGGTTTGTCATATAGTAGATGACAATGACCACCGGGAGAAGAAATATCCAGTTAAGAAAATAAAAGGCAGCCCACCAGTAGGTAAATGAAAACTTCGCAAGTGCATCAACGACCGGAAAGAGTTGTTGATGCCAGATAGTTCCCAGTCCAAAGTTGTTGGTGAGGACATTCATCAGTGAGACAAGCTGGTCGTAGCTTTTATGCAGGCCGTCTATTAAATCAGAGATGGGAATGCCTGTGAGAAAATCGGTGAGCAGGAGTAGCGCATAGAAGCACAACGCGCCACTGGTAACGCCCAGGAGAATCAGTGGAATATGGCGCATGTGGCGCTTCATAGTCAGGCCGAGAAACAGGCCAGCGCCGCATTCAAGCAGTGTATAGAAGATACGTCCAGGGCCGCTAAAAAGGCCGACGATCACCATCGAGACGAACATACTCATGAAGCCCACATAGAAGCCGCGCCGCAGGACAATGATAGTAAAAATAATCGGGGTAATCACGTGAAAAAAGATTTTGCCCACCGGCATATAAATGGCGAGCAGGCCAAAAATGATGCCGATATCCGCCAGCAGTGCCCCTTCCGCGATTTCAATGGCAGTTAGTCTGCGAAACATGGAGTACCTCATAAGTGATTTCTGGTGCATTGTAGCGCTTCGCGGGTAAATGAGCAAGCCCTCGGGTGCGACTTTTAACGGCCCCGGTAAAGTTTTTGGTGTCAACCAATGTTCCTAAAAGCCGATCTCTTCGAGCATAGGGCAGAAGCATTTCGTGCTATAATACTAGTAATGCACAACGATGAGAAGAACGGTTTCCTCACCGTAGAAAACGGAGTCTCCCGCTATGCTCTCCGAGCAACCTAACTACGCAACTCATGGCATGGTAGCCTGTGCTCATTATCTCGCCACTCAAGCAGGATTGCGCATGCTGATGCAAGGTGGAAACGCCATAGACGCGGCGATTGCCGCGAATATTACGATGACGGTTGTCTATCCATCGACCTGTTCTGCGGGTGGTGATATTTTTCTCCTGATCTGGGACGCGAAAACGCAGCAGCTTTACGCGCTCAATGGAAGCGGGCGCGCTCCGCAGGGGATGCATCCCGACCTGTTCGCGGCGAAAGGCATGAAGAAGATACCTGAGCGCGGGCCGCTCTCGATAAACGTCCCTGGAGCTGTGGATGGCTGGTTTGCCGCGCTTGAGCGATTCGGCACGCTGCCACCGGAAGTGGTTTTTGCTCCCGCTATTGAATACGCGGAGCAGGGTGTGCCTGTGACCGCCAAGTTGAACAACTGGCTGTCGAAGGCGGCGGAACCCGTATTGAAACGCTGGGAGAGCAGCGCAGGCGTGTATCTGCCTGGAAATCAGGTTCCTCGCACCGGAGAACTGCTGCGCCAGCCGCATCTTGCTCGCACGTATGCTACGCTGGCGAAAGAGGGACGCGATGCTTTTTATAATGGCCCCATAGGCCGGACAATTTGTGAGTATGTGCAGCGCCAGGGCGGTGTGTTGAGCATCGAGGATTTGCAACAACACCACTCGGATTGGGTAGAGCCGATCTCAACCAGTTATCGCGGTTACGAGATTTATGAATTCCCGCCTAACTCGCAAGGCATTGCCGCGCTTGAGATGCTGAATATTCTCGAGGGATACGACCTGAAGGCGCTTGGCTACCAGTCGGCAGAGTATTTGCACCTGCTGCTTGAGGCGAAGAAGCTGGCTTTTGCCGACCGCGACCGCTACGTCTCTGATCCGGCCTTTGTCGATGTGCCGGTCGAGCGATTGCTCAGCAAAGAGTATGCTGAGCAGCAGCGAAGGCGCATCAATCCGCAGAAAGCGATGGTAAAAGTAGAGGCTGGGCTGGAGCAAGAGGGTGATACCATGTATCTGTGCGCGGCTGATAACCAGGGCAACGTGGTTTCATTGATTCAGAGTCTCTACTTTGGCTTTGGCAGTGGTGTGGTTGGTGGTGATACCGGTGTCATGTTGCACAATCGCGGTTCGTACTTTTCGCTAGACCCGCGACATGTGAACTATTTGCTGCCGGGCAAGCGCACGATGCATACGCTCACGCCCGCGATGGTCTTGCAGAACGGACAGCCCTACATGGCCCTGGGAACGATGGGCGGCGATGCGCAGCCGCAGATACACGTGCAGATACTTTCAGCGATGCTTGATTTTGGATATAATCCACAGCGGGCCATAGCAGCTCCGCGCTGGCGCAGCGGGCGTATGTTGCAGCCGTTCGCGGGCCACCGTGAAGAGTTTATAGCTGGTCAGGCAGGAGTGGATGAATATCATGATCGCTCTATAAGCGAGGTGGTGGTGCTTGAAAGGCGTTTCCCGGGCGGTGTTGCCTTGCTGCTGGAACTGCTTGGTCATCGGGTTATGTTAGAGGATTCATGGGGAGACGGTATGGGACATGCTCAGGCGATTGTCATACACCCGGCTTCCCAATCATCTTATATATTCGAGGGGGCTGCTGACCCACGCTGTGATGGACTCGCAATGGGTTGGTAGCGGTGTTTTTTCGTAGTGTAGACACCTGACAAATGGCCGGGCGCATCCCGGTCACGGGGCATGTGCCCCGCAAAGAAGGATTGCAACCATGACTGTACGACCTACTACTCCTTTTCACATTCCCCCGGAAATCCTGGCTCTCTCGCAAGAACGTGATGAACTCCGCCGGAAAGGAAAATATGATCGTGCCGATGAACTCAAACGGCGCATTGAAGAGGCCGGTTATGGCATAAAGGATAATCCACGCGGCGCGCATCTCATTATCCTTCCGCGTGTTGAGATTGATGGCACACTGTATGGCACCACACGCCAGGTACCATCGCTGCTCGATGCGGCAGATAGCTGCACATTTTCGGTGAATGTGCTGGCGGGTGATGAGCTAGAGCAGACGCGGCGTTGTATAGAAAGCGTTTTCCGTTTTGCCGGAGCGCATATGATAGAGGTGGTGCTGGTCAATGATGCGGTCTCGGAAGAGGTCGATGCGTGGGCCAGTACATTTCGCGCGGGCGAGCCTCGACTTCATCTTGTCTCGCTCACGCGCAAGATTGGCCAGGCCGAGGCGCGCAATCTTGCTTTGAAGCGCAGCCAGGGACGGTATATTCTGGTGCTAAACAATCGTGTGGAACTGGTTGGCGATCTTTTCAGGCCGCTCGCGGACACGCTGGCTAATAGTGAGATTGGTGTAACCGGCCTGCATGGTTTAGTGACCAGCGATATGCGCCATTTCGAGGAGAGCGGTGAGCCAGAGGCCGAGGTCATCGATGCGATGGTCATGGCTTTCCGGCGCAACCTGTTAAAGCGTTGTGGCATGTTTGATGAGCGCTATCGCTATCCAGACTACATGGATATCGATTTTAGTTTCTCCATTCGCGACTGCGGTAAGCGGGCAGTTGTGACGCCAGATTTGCCTGTGCAATGCGCGCCTGAGGTCGGGGATGACCGGCTTTCCGAAGCAGAGCGCAATCGTCTCAATCGTCGCAACTACTACCGCTTCCTGGATAAATGGGGACATAGGGAAGATTTGCTGCTCGATTTTGAATAAGTCAGGGGGCGCGGTTAAAAAGATTTCAACCGCGCCCCCTCTTTGTAATATATGTTTTCTCTGCAACTCCCCGGCATTTTTGCTTCTATGCTTCTCTTCTAACACATGATAGAATATCTAACGGGAACTTGAGAGTACACCTCCAATGCAGATGGCGCTCATTTGTGCTATGACGCGCCCACTATACACTTTTTTATGTCGTACCGAAGGAGATCTGGCATTGCAGACCTATACGAAACGCAATGAGGTTCCGAAGGAGTATACCTGGGACCTGGAAAGTATTTTTAGAACCGATAGCGATTGGGAAGCCGCATATTCCTCGCTACAACAGCAGTTGCCTGAACTTGAATCGCTTAAGGGTACGCTTGCCCAAAGCGGAGGGACCCTTTTACACGTACTCCAGAAGCGAGATGAGTTTTTTGAGAAGCTGGAAACGCTGTTTGTGTATGCCTCAATGAGGCGTGACGAGGACACCACCAATAGCAAGTACCAGGCCATGTTCGAGCGGGCAATGCAACTGTATATCGCGACCGCGACGGCCATTTCATATATCGAGCCGGAAATCCTGGCTTTGCCACAAGAAACCCTTGATAAGTATGTACAGGAAACGCCCGGTCTGCAACTCTATAAACAGCAGTTGCAGGATATGAATCGGCAGCGCCCGCATGTACGATCCGCCGAAGTTGAGGCTATTCTCGCCGCGGTGGGAGAGCTTTCCGAAGGCCCGGACTCGATCTTCTCTATGATCGATAACGCCGATTTGAGATTACCCCAGATTCATGATGAGAATGGCAACGAGGTGCAGCTTACCAAAGGCAATTACCTGGTATACATTCGCAGCACAGATAGGAGTGTGCGCAAGGCGGCTTTCGAGGGCATGCATGAAACATTCCTGAAACAGCGCAATACGATTGCCTCGACGCTTTCGGCACATGTGAAATCAGATATATTCTATACCCGCCAGCGCGGCTATGCTTCCAACCGCGAACGCGCTCTATCGCGCTACAATATTCCGGTCAGCGTCTACGATAATCTTGTGCAGACGGTCAGCGAGCATATTCCGCTGCTCAATCGCTATCTTGAACTGCGCAAGCGCATGCTCCAGTTGGACGAACTGCACATGTACGACCTGTATGTGCCGATTGTGAAAGAGACCGCCGACGAAGTGAGCTATCAGCAGGCCCAGGAGATTATCGCGGCGGGGCTTGCGCCATTGGGCGAGGATTATGGCAAGATTTTACAGAGCGCCTTTACTCAACGCTGGATCGATGTGTATGAGACGCCGGGAAAACGTGGGGGAGCCTATAGCGGCGGCGCTTACCAGACGCGCCCGTTCATTCTGCTGAATTTCCAGAACAAACGCGACAGCATGTACACGCTCGCGCACGAACTTGGGCACTCCATGCATTCCTACTTCACACGTAATAATCAGCCTTACCAGTATGGCGACTATACGATTTTTGTTGCCGAAGTCGCCTCGACGCTTAACGAAGGATTGTTGACTGAGTACCTGTTGAAGAACACCAGTGATAAAGAGGTGCGCCTGGCGATACTCAATCACTCATTGGAAGATATTCGCGGCACGCTGTTCCGGCAGACCATGTTTGCCGAATTCGAGCAGCAGATACACAGCCGGGCTGAGGCAGGGGAGCCGCTTACAGCCGATCTGTTGAGCGAGATGTATTACGCGCTCAATCAAAAATATTACGGAGGCGTGGCCTTTGTGGATGAATTGATCGGTATTGAATGGGCGCGCATCCCGCACTTCTACAGCAGCTTCTATGTCTACCAGTATGCGACAGGTATCTCTGCCGCCATTGCCCTTGTGCAGCAGATTTTGCAGGAGGGGAAACCAGCAGTTGATCGCTACCTGAAGTTCCTTTCCTCGGGTTCATCCGATTACAGCATTGAACTGCTAAAGAAAGCTGGAGTTGATATGACAACTCCCCAGCCAGTTCGGCAGGCGCTGCAACTCTTCGAGTCGCATTTGTCGCAGATGGAACAGTTGCTGAGCTAAGGTCGGACGATACAAAACAGGACGTTTACGCTACATTGCCGAACGTCCTGTTTTGTATCGTCCCGTTCCTATTTCTTGCAACCAGGCTAGCTAAGTATTGGCCTCACGCGTGTGGCTCAGCTCAGATTTTTTCTTTCCCCGTAGGGTCTGAGAAGAGTGTACACCTTCCCTTTGAGATCACTCGTCGGCAGGCCCATGCGGATGGCGAGAGCGAAGAGATTGATGACCTCCTCGCTGCTTCGCCGGTTCCCAGAACGATTTCATCAACAGATGTTGTCGTCACAGTCATTCCTCCTGTTTGTTTTCATCCAAACCGACTCATGACATACCTGACTCATCGTACACTGTTTCGTTCCACCAAAAGTCCGTTTGACGAGAAGCCCGATGGCTCTACAGGCCGACTTGCCACTCTGGCGAGACCGGTATTATCGCAAGCAAGCTGCAAGTAGAGGCACAGGGTGTCATGAGGCGGCCTGTTCCGAAAGTCGCCTTGCGCCACGAAGAACGTGGTGCCTCTCTAATAAGACGAAAGAAGAGGGACAGCCCTCAGGCAGGCCGCGACAGCCGGGGTCTCTCCTGCTACCAGCCAGGTTCATAAAGCAGAGCAGTTATCATGGTATTGAAACGGCTCTGAGCGATCCTTTGAAAGAAGACGACACCTGTGTTCCATTGAGGTCTTCTTGGCTTCTCCACCCTTACTCTCGGTCGTAGCGGCTGCTTTGTCAAATATCGCTATTCCCTCATCTACTATGGTATGAAACAAAACTAAATTTTCTCTAGAAAAGAGGCGGTGTGAGCATCGCAAGCCGCTTCACCCTGGAGGTTCCCTGAGAGATGCGTTGGGTGTGAAGTGGATTATGGCGTCGCACGTGTCGTAGCAGCATCTGCTGTATCTCTCTATGCTCTGCCTCCTACCACAGCACGGCACGCAGCTGGTAAACCACGATGTAGAGGCCGGCTGCGATCAAGAACAGCGAGGCAGCTGGCTGCACCCAGCGCAACAGCGGAAAGACGGCAGAACGCAGCAGGTCGGACAGTTCGGTCGCGGCCAGGGACACGGCCAGCAGCACCAGGGTCATGCCTGCCGCGTAGCTCAAAAGCACCAGCGCGGCGCTTCCCACGCCACCTGCGGTGATCGCCGTTCCCACCACGAGCAGGAAGACGGGCAGCGTACACCCCAGCGAGGAGAGGCCGTATCCCAACCCGAAGATCCATGCGGCCCGCAGCACATGCGACGGTGCCTGCATTGGTGGGTCGGATGAGGCTCGCCCACCGGGCCTCGGCGGACCCAGCTTCGCCGCCACTGCACCGAGACCCGGGATCTCCGGTGCCCGTCCGGTGAACAGCGTCCAGCTCCCCAGGAGTACTAACCCGGCACCAACCAGTACGGCAAGCCAGGGGAACAGATGCACCAGCAGGCGCCCACCGAGTGCGAGCGCGCCACCGGCGACGAGGAATATCAGCAGAAAACCCGCCGCCAGCGGAAGTCCCAGTAACCCTCCACGCAGCAGGTGCTGCCAGCCGGACGGAGGCTTTGCGGAGGCGGCGGATACCTGCTGCTCGACTGCGTAGGAGACGTAGGCGGGCAGCAAGGCGAAGCCGCAGGGGTTGAGCGTGGACAGCACGCCCGCGCCGAACGCCAGGCCCAGTGGCACGTCAGCGGGTCCGGAAACGCTCACCTGGGACAGAAACGTTAGCACACACATCACGATCATACTCAGAATCACGCCAGGTTCCTCACGACCTGCGCCAGTTGATCGGGCGGGATAGAGCCGTCGCTGCGGTAGGCCACCTGCCCATGCGTATCGATGATTACCGTGGTTTCCAGCGTCTGCACATTGTAGGCCCGGGCAATCTAGTCATTGGGATCAACGCCCCATTGAACAGGGGCCGAGGCCGGGATACCGAGCGACTGGACGAAAGCCTCGAGGTCGGCGGGGCGGTCACCCGGGTTGACATCAATCGCCAGCACCTCGGCCCCCTGTGTCTTGACGGATAGCGCTGCCTGTGCCAGGTTGCGGCTGCCCTGAGCACAGGTGGCACAGGTGGGAGACATAAAGTACAGCACCACCATGTGTCCTTGCTGGCTGGCGAGGTGGAAGGTCGCTCCTGAAAGCAGGGGCAAGGTGAAGTCCGGCGCACTCTGCGATGGTCCCGTCGAAGCGCCGTTACTCGTGGCAGTATTACTACTCGCGGGGGTGCTGAGGCTCGCTACGCGCACCAACGCGATAATGCCGACCAGGAGCGCGAGGGTCACGACCAGCGCGGCAATGCGTGAGAACAGTCTGCGGTGCCGAAAACGCCGTCCTGCGCGCGACGCAGTTGGCTTGCGCTGCGGAGCGGGCGTTCCGACTCCCGTCGTCCTAAGAGCGTTTGCGCGATGCGGGTGGTGATGAATGGGCCATAGTTGTTTCCTTCTCGTAATTATTTATCGTCTGCACCGATGGCTTGTGGCTGCTTCCTCGTGTCGCATCCCTGTGGGTGCGCGGGCCAGCCGCTCGCATGCTCAGTGTTCTGCTCTTCAGCATCCCTGTCCACGATGGTTCGGGCGCCACCTCACTTGTGCTGCCTGGCCTGGTTGTCCCTCTCTGTCGGGCGCTCACACTCACCTTTCCCCATCCTGGAGCCGCTGCATGGTCAGCCGAGCGAGCTTTTGCCCAAGTGTGAAGGCCTCCTCGATGGGGAGCAGATGGGCTGAAGGCATCTGGGAGAGCCAGTGCGCAGCGGCTTCTCGTGAAGCGAAGAACTGACTATACTTACAAAAGGCTTCGCGGATATTGCAGCAGGTCGCTAATCCACCCTGAATGAGGAGTGACATCACGCCCGAAGGAGGGTCAAGGTACTCCAGACGCTCTGGCGAAACACGCAGGTGAATGGGTGTCCCGGACGCAGGACAGGCAGAGGAGACCTGTGCCGAACGTCCGAGCCACACCGGGAAAAACAGGGTATCGAGGGCGCACCAGGTGAACAGGACGTGCCCCTGCATCTCAAATCGATACGGTGTTGGCAGCAGGGAGAGTCCTGCACCCACGATGCGGCCTTCCTCATCATAGACGACATCCTCAAACTGGTGCAGCGCCTCGGCAACTCTCGCCTCGGGCCGCCCGAGGACCGTTGCCAGTTGCTCTGTGGTGACAGGATCGCCGCGCGAGAGCAGCCGCATGAGCGGAAGGAAGTACGCCATCCGCTCCCAGGAGTTGCTGTCCGCGATCGCGATGGCGAGGTGCTCCACACTCGTTTCTGATAGGCTCATGTCTGTTTCCTTTGTGTTTCCCTGGCTTGATCTCCTGATTTTATCAGAAGACTTGCCGCTGTTTCAGTACCTCTGGGTCATGGATGAGCGCGTTGCCCATCCATGTCGCTCTGGTCGGCTCATCGGCGTGGAATGCACGCCTCCATAATCGGTTGAACATCCGGGTAAACTCAGGTGGCGCAGCAGCTGAGCCGGTTCACGTCTTTGGTGAACGAGAGGGCAACCAGCTTGAGCGCCTCAGCCATCGTTGGGTAGACGTGGATCAGGTCGATGAAGTCATCCGTCGTCGCCCCGAAGCGCAGCGCCATCGCCGCCTCGTGGATCACTTCTCCAGCATTCACCCCGAGCATCGAGACCCCGACGACCCGGCGCGTCGGGCCGTCTAGCACCATCTTGATCACACCGCGTGTGTCGCGGATAGCCCCGGCCCGCGGTACGACTGAGAGGGGAATGGTGTTGCAGTCGCATGCGATCCCGGCAGCCACGGCCTCCTCATCGGTCATGCCTACGACGGCGACCTGGGGGTCGGTGAAGATGGTGCGCGGGATAACGTGGTGATCGACCTCGCGTGGTTGCTCCCCGGAGAGGGCGTTGTGGGCGGCGATCTTGCCGTCGTGCGCTCCCACCGGCGTTGCCATCTGGCTCTCGGTTTCGCGTCCGATCACGTCACCGGCGGCCCAGATATGGGGGACGGTGGTGCGCAGGGTGCGGTCAACGCGCACGGCACCCGCCGGGTCGAGCTCCACGCCCGCTTGCTCCAGGCCGATCTCTTGCGTATTAGGGCGTCGCCCGGTGGCTACCAGCAGTTTTTCTGCCGAAAGTGTTTGCTGGCTGCCATGCAGCTGGAGCGAGAGGGCCACTCCCTCTCCCGCGCGTTCCACCCCGCGCACCTGCGCTCCGGTGATGATGCGCAGCCCTTCCTCCTGGAGTATCTCGGAGAGGGCCTCGGCGATTTCCGGCTCGTAGCCGGTGAGAATGCTTTTGCCGCGCGTGACGAGGGTCACCTGGGTGCCAAAGCGGGCAAACATCTGGCCCAGCTCCAGCGCGATGTAGCCGCCGCCCAGGATGAGCAAGGAGCGGGGTTGTTCGCGCAGTTCGGTTCCCCAGGGGTCATCGGCGGAACTCAACAGGTCACTAGTGAGGTACGGCACCTCCGAGAGGCCTGGTACATGAGGAATGCTCGGTGCGGAGCCGGTCGCGATGAGCAGCTGCGAGCCGATCAGGCGGCGCACTCCATCGGCGCTTTGCACCTCGACTTCGTGGTCGGAGAGCAGTCGTACCTGACCGGACACGATCTGGATACGCTCCGGCTCATCGAGCAGGCTCTCGTACTTGTGGGCGCGGTACTCCTGAATGATCTCGTCTTTCTGGGAGACGAGTGCTGCCCAGTTGACCGGCATCTGCACCGGGGTAAGGCCCGGATAGCGTGGGTGGGCGGCATCGTAGACCAGCCGCGCCGCCTCGATCAGGTTCTTGGAGGGCAGGCAGCCCCGGTTGGCGCAGGTGCCTCCGACTGTGCGAAATTCGGTCATCACGGCGGTCTTGCCAAGCTCAGCGGCGTGCAGGGCCGCGGCAAAGGCCGTCGAGCCGCTGCCCAGAATCACCAGGTCATAGTGTTCGTGTAATGTGGTCATCGTCACTCCTATCTCCTTGTTGCAGGCAGGTCGTGCGCTTTGCCGGACGACTCCTGTAGATGATCATCAGATGCGACCGGCGCACAGGTGGGACAGGCCGCATCCATCTCACGTTTCCCACGCGCCGGGCCGAACAAGAACCAGGCCCCCAGCGCCAGCGCCACCACGAAGTAGATGGCCGCCCCGGTGTAGACCAGGCCAGTATTGTGGCTGAGAAAACTGCCCAGGGCCGTTCCGGCCAGCAGGGAGATCAGCAGTGGCAGGGTAATGATCAGATGACAGGGACAGGCGAGAAAGCCCGTCACGGTCAGCACAACGCCACCAATTCGACGCATCAGACACCTTCCTTTCGTGTTTCTGAGAAGACGGGAGCGGAGTCTGTGAAAGCAGGCGCAGAAGAGACAGCGACTCTCCGCACGCAACGGCGGAAGAGCCAGAGATCCCAGACTTGCGCCGTCAACAGGACGATGATCGCTCCATAGGCGAGATAGGGACTCCAGCTGGGGGTGGCAGCCATGCCGTCAGCCATGTGATCGCCCCCCTCAGCATGCGGAAGCACGGTCGTGCCGTAGATGGCAAAGAACACAGTTCCGGCTGCAACAACTGTGAGCAGAAGCGGTCCAGGCTGATGATGTCGGCGGAGATGGAGTCCGGCGATCAGGAGCGTCAACAGGAGCGTTCCGGCCAGGAGGGGCTCCAGATAGCGGTCATTGAGCAAGAAACCTGCTCCCAGGGCAGACAGGAATCCGACCAGGGCGGGGAACCCTAAACAGCAAAGCGTGGTCAAAAAGGCTGCGAGTGCTGCAAGAGGACTCCCACCCCCACGCACCCAGAATCGTCGTTGTATCATACGTGTGTGTTTCTCCAATCAATGAACGATATGCTAGCACCTCGGCAGCAGTCTCTGTGCCAAGAGGTCTGCACCCAAACACTCCTCGAGGCGTGTGTTTTCATCGAGCATCGCGATCAAACCACCTGCGTCTCTCAACGCCTGTCTGGTGGTCCACCACCCCTACGTCTCCCAAAGAAGAGAAGCAGCAGCACTGGTAGTCCGCAGCACAGAATCGGCAGGATGACGAACCATTCACCCCCTGCAACGAGCGGGGTCATATACTCCTCCTTCCTGCATGGTTTCCAGGGACGAGGGCAGCGTCGCCCCGTTCCTTCTCGAAGCCTCCATCACAGGAAGCTCCCACTCCCCTGGGGTCTCCAGGCGTGCAGGTGGCGCGAGCGCCCCGGACGCTAAGCGCGACCAGGCTCAGCGAGAGCAACACGGCGGAAAGCAGGGCGGCAAAAGGGGCGGCCATCACCCCGAGAAAGAGCGGCACCCCGAGCAGTACCAGCAACGGCGTACTCGCTGTACAGCACACTGGGGCGGCCAGCCCTGCCGGCAGTAGTGTCAGCAACCTCGCCCGACGTCCTCGAGCAGTGACGTAGCCGATGGAGACCAGCCGGGTAGAGTACCCCAGGTTGAGACCCACCAGGATGGCGAGTACAAACGCGGCGGGCAGGCTCCACCAGGGCGCGGCCAGCCAGACGTGCAGCAGCGGCTCCCCCACCAGGATCGGTGTGAGCGCAGTCCAGGAGTCTATGCCAACCCAGGTGAGCGGTGTGGTGTAAACCGTACTCGTCCACTGCACGATACCTGTCAAAATCAGCCAGAGATGCCAGAAAACTATCGCCCCTGCTAGCCCCCACCACAGCGGCGCGCCGCGCGGCCTGCGGGACGCTGCGGGCTCAGGCAGGGCGACGGCCAGCAGCACGACAGCGGCAATTTCCAGGCTTGTCGCGGCGATCCCCAGCACATTCACCTCCTCCGGGCCACTCGCCCCAGGTAAGGGGATGAGCCGTGTCACGACATAGACAAGTATGATCAACCAACTACCCCAGATACCCACGCGGTAGACCGCGAGTCCTGGCCGCACGGCGAGCAGGAGCGCGAGATTGAGCTGAAAGATGGCCAGGGCGGTGAAGACCAGCCCGTAGACGAACTGCTCTGCAAAGTGTTCGCGCATGAGCGAGAGGTGGATGAGTCCAGCCAACCCCACGACCACGATGGTCGCCATCCTCCACCACTTCGCGGCAGGTAAGCGTGATGTCCGCTTTATATGATGAGAGTGCATCTGGTTGAGATGCATACTATAACGCCCTTTCTTCCAGGGAACAGGCACGAGGCATGGTGCCGATCTGGCTCAGCGGATCACCCCGCAGGAGGCAATGCTAGCCGCATGGTCCCGCATCATTGACCCGCCAAGGACCAGTATCTCACGCACACGGGGATCCGTGATGCGGTAGTAGACGTATTTGCCCTCACGGTACGGCTGCACGAGGCCACACCAGCGTAAGCACCCCAGGTGCGTCGAGACGCGCCCCTGAGGAGCGCCAATGGCTGCGACCAGTTCACCAACCGTGCGCCCGGTCTCCGGTGCTTCGAGGAGCAGGTGCAACAAACGCACCCGTGTCGGGTCACTCAGCACTTGAAAAAAGCGGGCATAGAGTTCGGCATCGCTGGCAGAGAGCTGAACTTGCTCTTCTCCCATCACACCGGGAATATCCCGCTGCACCACGATAGCAGGAGAGTCACCACCTGCAAAGACCTGTTCCATGAATCGTTCCTCTGCTTTGATAGATCATATACGTATATCCTGATATGATCATTGTAATACGTAGGCAGGTCGTAAGTCAAGAGCAACCGGCGAATCGCCCCTGACCGAGGGTGCCTGTGATATGTCTGTTCCTTACCAGCAATGACGCTGAGGAAGGCGTTTGAACACTTTCTCGACAACGCGTCCTTTGCGCGCCGGTGGTTATTGCCCACCTTTCCTACCGTCAGGCGGATAGCTTATGGAAGAAATATACACCTGGCTGGGCTCTCCACCAACTCCGCTATACCGCCATCAGCGTGCGGGCTGCTTAAGAGTACTTCATTGCCGGTTCATATACCAGATGTCACCGAAGAACAGGCCGAATAGTACGCCAATTGTCCCAAACAGGAGAACGAGCGGCGCAGAAAGCAGCGTCGCGAACCATTGCGGCTCCAGGACAAACATTCCTGCAGGCACCGGCGAGAAAGCCGGAATACGTTCGACCGTCTGCATAATCAAGGGTGGAAGCACGAGGGCGGGAATAGTGACAATCAGCATAAGTTGCCAGATTGGCGGCAAAATAGTGGAATTTGCACCACTTTTTTGTTTCCTATAGACAAGCCAATCGATGGCGAGCGCGATCACGAGGAAAAGCAGGGGGAGCAAGGCTAGTGTAAAGTTGAATACCGGGCGGCGATCCACAAAGCGATAGGTGAGATGCAACACGTTCACGCTGGTGCGGATAGCGAACGGCACGAATGCCTGGGTATAGAAGGCTTCAATGAAGAGCAGCATAACTGTCAGGGTAGCGCTGCCAGCCTTGCGTGTTATTTGAACGGCGCTGACGAGGCTGAAACCGGCGGTGAGCGCAAGTGGAATGGGATAGCTGAGCAATTGTATCGGGCCGAAGGAAATAGGGATAAAAGCCGTAAGCGCGGGAATGGCCAGATTGATGTACGCGGCCAGCAGGGCCAGAACTCCCCATTCAAGAGTGCTGAAGCCTAACCAGCGACGAGGTGGCTGTGGCGACTCCCTTTCGATGACGATTTCTGACGAAAAAATGTAGATGATGCCGAGTCCTTCGAGAGCGCCGCCGATGGTGCCCATGATGTGGAAAGGAGACCAGAGCGTTACGTCAATACCATAGAGCAGGTGCCAGTAATTGTCCAATGGCGCGGCCACAAGGTCGGTCAGCGCGCCGAAACCCAGCAGGATGTAGCCAAGTGGGGCATGGAAGAAGTGTAAAAAGGTGATGGTCGAGGAATCATCCACGCCTGCGGCGCGTCGGTGATAGCGGACAGTATCGATGATGCCGACTAAGAGCGCGACCAGTCCCGCCCCGCCCACGCCTGCATAGAGCATCATGTGTGGTAGCGTCCAGAACTGATCACGTCCGATCAAATCGTGCCAGTTTCTATCCCAGGCAAGGCCCAGTTCAGCCTGCAAGCCCAGATAGAGTAGTATCCAGGCACCTGTGCGACGCAGCAGGCGTTCTCTTCTATCAGCTCGCCTGGTAGTCTCGTTTGCCAGCGTTGATTGGGTGGCTGTAACGGTACGCGCCATAGATAGCCTTTCTACTTCCAAGCGTGACTTATGCTCTTTTTGTAGTATTGTATCATCCGTGGGCTTTCAGAGTCTCGGCAATTGTGCTGATCTTGCAGGTTAGTGGTTGCGAAAGTAGGAGCGCGCCAGATATTTTGCTATTGGAATACCTCTAGTATTTTATCTCAGTCTGAGTTGATTTCACAAGAAAAAATCGCGCCAGAGGTTTCTGGCGCGATTTTTTCTTGTTGAGCTTTTACGGATTATCCCATGAGCGGCCATCGCGTTCGATCAACTCGTCGGCCTCCTTTGGTCCCCAGGTGCCTGCGGGATAGGGATAAATCGTGTCTGGTGGCATCTCTTTCCAGGCGTTGACGATGCTATCGATGATGCGCCAGGAGGTCTCGACCTCATCGCGGCGGATGAAGAGAGTTGAGTCTCCGAGCATGGCATCTGCTATCAGACGTTCATAAGCTTCTGGCGATTGAATGCCAAAGGCTGTGCTGTACGAGAAGTTCATATCGACCGAGCTGAGGTGTTGTGCAGCGCCAGGTATTTTGGCCGCGAACTTGAGTGAGATACCCTCATCGGGCTGAATGCGGAGCGTTAGACGATTGGGAACGAGTCCCTTTGTTTCACTCGGGGTGTAGAGCTGGTGAGGCACGCGCTTGAACTGGATGGTCACCTCGGTGGAACGCTTGGGTAAATGCTTTCCGGTGCGAATGTAGAAGGGCACATCGGCCCAGCGGAAGTTCTCGATAAACAGTTTGAGCGCGACGTAGGTTTCTGTGGTCGAGTTGGGAGCAACGCCCTGTTCTTGCTTGTAGCCTGGTACCTCCTGTCCATCGATCACACCTGCTGTATATTGACCGCGAACCGTATCTTTCGCGACGCGCTCAGGTGAAAAGAGTGGAATGGCGCGCATCACTTTGACCTTTTCGTCGCGGATGGCGTCGGCATCGAAGGCTACGGGCGGTTCCATCGCTGTCAGGCAGAGAACCTGCATAATGTGATTCTGCACCATGTCGCGAATCGCGCCTGACTCCTCGTAGTATTCGGCGCGCGTGCCGATACCAAGACTTTCGGCCACGAGTATTTGCACGTGGTCGATATACTTCTGGTTCCAGAGCGGCTCGAAAATACCATTGGCAAAGCGGAACGCCAGAATGTTCTGGACGGTTTCCTTACCCATGTAATGGTCGATGCGGTATATCTGGTTCTCACGGAAGACTCGCCCGAGTTCGCGATTGAGCTTTTGCGCTGAGGCCAGGTCACGCCCGAAAGGCTTCTCGACGATGATGCGCGTCCAGCCCTCCTCATCGTCGTGGTTATGATGAGGTGGATGCGCCAGACCCGATCCGCCAAGCTGGTGAATGATCTCCGAGTCGAGCGTTGGAGGGGTGGCAAGATAAAAAAGGCGGTTGCCAGAGGTGCCCCTCTCTTCGTCGAGGCGATCAAGCAGTTCGGAAAGTTTCTCATAGCCTGCCCGGTCATCGACATCTGCCTGACAGTAGAACAGGCTTTGCGCGAAGTCGTGCAGAGATTTATCGTCCAGGTGTTCGCCTTCCAGGTACTTCTTGACCGATTCGATGGCCATACCTCGCCATTGCTCGTCGTTCATGGGACGACGAGCGAAGGCAACGATGCTGAAGGGCTGTGGTAGAGGATGGTCGTGTGCCAGGTGAGCGAGGGTGGGCAAGAGCTTGCGCTGGGTCAGGTCACCCGTTGCGCCAAATATAACGATGGCACAGGGTTCGGGGGTTTTTCCATCCTGCCAGATAGTGTGCTGTTTGAGTTCCGGAGGTTGAACTGGTTGTAGCTGAACTTTTTGTACCATAGAGTCACTCCTGATCTTAAGAATATGCTTCCTGTAGAGTATAACGTATACCAGGGTGTTCGTGCAGGGTATCGTCTTCCAAAATTACACAAAGTTTCACAGATTCGCTTCTATTACGAGATAGAACCGGGGTTTAGATGAAGCAACTCGACAATAAGCACCGGAAATATTGTAGGGCCAACTGGCATTTCAACACAGAAACCTTTAGAATACGCCTGTTGAGCCTGAAGAGAAGATCAAAGAGGATGCTATGGAGCAATTTGATATCGCTATTATCGGCGGGGGATCGGGCGGATTGACGGCGGCGCGTGTGGCTGCGTCTTTGGGAGCCAGAGTGCTGTTGATAGATAAAGAGAGCCTGGGTGGCGACTGTTTGCATTACGGCTGCGTGCCGAGTAAAAGTCTGATTCACGTGGCGAGAATCGTTCAAAAGGTGAAAGAAGCCGAGAAGTTTGGTGTAACGGCTGCCCTTTCCCAGCTAGATATGGTGAGGGTGAGTGAGTATATTCAAGGCGTGATTAGACGGGTAGCTGAGAACGAGCGAGTCTATATCGAGGGTGTAACTGCCAAATTTGGTAAGGTAAGGTTCAAGTCGGCAGACGAGTTAGACTTGAACGGGGAACCTGTACGCTGCCGGAAGATTATTATTGCCACAGGTTCGCATCCGGCGATTCCAGACATCGAAGGATTGGAGAAAACAGGCTACCTGACGAACGAAAGCGTATTTAACCTGCTGGAGCTACCGGCTTCGCTGGTAAGCGTTGGTGGCGGACCGGTCGGCGTGGAGCTAGGACAGGCTCTAAGTCGCCTGGGAGTGAAAGTGACGATTATCCAGGGGCCAGAGCGCATTCTGCCACGCGAAGACCCGGACGTCTCAGAGTTTGTCACCGGTGTTTTGCGATCAGAGGGTGTCGAGGTAGTGACGGGAGCGCGAGTGGTAAAGGCCTCGCGTTCCGGTAAGCAAAAGGTGGTGACGGCGAAAAAGGGTGAAGCGCTGCTTTCCTTCGAGGCTGATGAGCTTCTCGTAGCGGTTGGACGCAGGCCAAATGTCGAAGGGCTGGATCTGAAGGCGGCAGGTATTTCTTATGGTGCAAAGGGAATAGAGGTGAATGACTTTTTGCGGACCTCGACTCCACATGTATTCGCGCTCGGAGATGTGATTGGGGGCTATCTATTTACGCACGTTGCCGCGTACCAGGCAGGCATCGCGGTACGCAATGCCCTGGTTCCATTCAAGAAAAAGGTTAACTATCGTGTTGTGCCCTGGTGTATTTTCACCGAGCCGGAGGTTGCGCGGGTTGGTTTGACGCTTGATGAGGCGGTGAAGCAGCATAAACAGGCGCGAGTCGTCACGTTTCCCTGGGCTGAAATCGATCGCGCCCAGACCGAAGACGAGACGATGGGTTTTATCAAACTGGTGGTGGCGGGCAAAAAAGACCAGCTTGTCGGAGTTCATATGGTGGGGGCGCAGGCAGGTGAATTGCTTGGAGAAATGACGCTGGCGATGCAGAACAACCTGACCCTGAACGACCTGTATAATACCATCCATGCCTATCCTACCATGAGTACCGGCATTCAGCAGGCAGCATTTGAGGGCTATCTCGAAAGCCCTACCGCAGCTCAGAATCGTAAACTCGTGAGCGTTTTGAACAAACTTCGCAGCTAGCCACACGTGGAGCGATGCCCGGGTGTACCACGTCCTGGGTCATCGCTGTTTATTTCTTGCCTTTATCTGAAGGCTTTTTTTCGTCTTTGGCTTTAGGCTTGGGAGGTTTGTGGTAGGCCGAGTGAGACCAGAAACGCGCGCAGATCATAGCAATCACCATACAGATGAGGACTGGCGCGAAGAGCGCCCAGAACGTCGGCAGCTTTAGATAGAAGAAGGTCGATTGAATGACCGGCAGCACAAGCAATAACACGGTGGTAAGCATTGTCACCGCCATAGTAAAGCGCGAACGCAGGCGTGTCTCTATCAGCTTGTAGCGTAACTGAGCCTGCTGGCGAATGCTATTTTGCAGGGCGAGGATGTTTTGATGATCCTGGGCAACTTTTTCGCGCTCGCGAGCCAGTTCTTGTTCGAGTAATTCAGCTTTGCGTTGGGCCTGTCGCATCAGTGCCATGACCTCTGCTACATGTTTATCTTCAGTCTGTTTTACCTGAAACTCGAGCGTCTTCATAACATCGTGCAAAATAGGTGGAGTATGTTCAGGTGAGAGGACGAGTGTTTGCGCGGCCTCTTTCACCATCTTATTGGCCTCTTCTTCGACCGCTTCGTGGAATGAGTGGTAGAGGTCCTGGTAGCGGCGTTCCAGGTCTGCTAGCGCCTCTTGCTTTTGATTGAGTTCGCTCATCATGTCGCGGATATTGCTCTGATATTGCTCAATCTCGGCCTGGCGCGTGCTATTTGCCGCTTCGAGTTCTTTTTCTAACTGCGCTTCTGTCTGGCGATGCTCAGCCAGTCTGCGCTGGAGGATTTCCAGCTCTTTGTGTAAGCGTCGGTTTTCATCTCGTAAATAGGTGATCTGTCGCACGCTCATTCTGCCAGAGGATGCCTCTCCCGATACTTCAGGCAGGTAGTCTGTATTTCTCATGCGCTTCTCTTGAAGAATCTCCTGCCGACTTACATGACGAGAAATACGTTCAGTAGCTCCTGTTGAGGTATAGGTCGTATCGTCTTGCGATAACATGAAGGCTCCTTCGCTTAGCGCAGTGCTGCAAGCAAGCACAAATTGCACTTGTAGTGATTAAAAACTCTCCCTGCTGCAATTATGCATGGGTCTGACGAATTTTGCAAGGTTTTTGCAGAAAAAATTGGCATGTATGAATATTTGCTCTTGTAGCGCGAGACATGCTAGCCTCTTTGCGTGCTTGTACTGCCTTTATTAAGATATTTTAACACAAATGACTGTAACACTTCAATGTAGCGTTCGGGATTATCTCCATAGGCCCCGCAGTGCTTTGAGCCTTCAGCAAAGTACATCTCGAGCGGAATGTGATGCGCCTTAGCCTGCTCAGCAATGCGATAGGCATGCGCGATGGGAACCAGATCATCTTGCATTCCGTGAATGAGCAAAACGGGCGGATGTTGTGGAGTAGCTAAAGCGCGTTTTTGCCAACGTTTGAAACTGGTATCGGGACGGGCAATCAGTGCATAGCCATTACGAAGGCGGAAGACGACAGTACTTGCGGAGACGGTTGCCCAGGAAAGGGGTCGGAAAATATTGCGAAATGGGTGTAACACAGGATGCCAGGAACTACTGTCATGTAACAGTTGCCAGGTGACGAAATTGCGCAGAATAGCGTCCAGTCGAGCGTAGGGACTGTCTGCGATGATGGCGACAACATCAGGCTGTGGTGGAGTGAGTAATGCAACCGCAGCACCCATCGAGAAACCGTGGATCACGATGTTGTCTGCCAGGGTTTCTGGTTGTTGCCGGGCTACTGATAGAGCAGCCAGCAGATCGCGCACTTCCGCATTGCCGCCACTGGTTATGACGCTCTCGCTCTCGCCATGCCCACGAAAATCAAAAAGCAGCACATTGTAACCGTAGCTATATTCCAGGTAGGCAACGGGTCTTAAGTAAGATGCAGTGATCCGGTAGCCATGACAGATAACGACAGTGGGAGCGGGTCGCGGTTGCGCCAGAAATTCACCGCGTAAGAGCGTTCCATCGTTGGAATGGAAAAGCAGAGAACGTCGAAGTGCAGGAGGAGGCCCTTCCTTCGTTTCAGGCAATTTCCATGAATAGAGTTGCTGACTGATGGTCATATGAGGGCGGGAAAGCTGTTCGACGAAGTAGTTTGCCAGCATAAAGACCGCACCCGTAGCTGTACCCAGGAGACCCATACCGGTAGTGATACCAACAACCAGACGATGTGAACCAGGCATTGCTGAAACTCTCTTTCTCACTCACGCTTGATCTTTTTACCTATTAGATCAAGAAATCACGGAAAAAGTGTCGCTGCTTGCCATTTTCTCAGGTGTTGCGCTGCCAGCAAACAGGCGCTAGAACTTTCTAACGTTTCAGCACCTGTTGCGGAAGATCAATGTCCAGGTTTTTTTGTTGGCGAAGCGGAGGGTGTTCCAGGAGGTCCGCCGTTGCCGCCGGGTGATGGCGAAGCGGTTGGTGAACCCTGATTACCACCTTGCCCAGGTGATGGCGAAGGCGTCGCAGTAGGAGAGACGACGACTGCGACAAAGAACGCTGCTGGTGTGGTGCAGGTGTGTTGCCCGTCTGGCGTAGTAAACGTCACCGGGATCAGCACCTCATGATTGAGGGCCGAGGCGCGAATCAAGATGGTAAAAACCGCCAGTCCATCGCTGGTTGTCTGCACGGTTTGAGTATCAACGCTGCCATCTGGCCAGAGGATATGGGCTACTGCCGTTGCTCCACCAACGCCAACCGGATTGTTGTTTTGAGTATGAGTAAACTTGGCGTATACATTCACCGTGTTATTAGGGCCATAGGCGGGTGTAGTGTTGGTTGCCCACGCGCCGCAGTAGTAATCCTTGAGCGGAGGCGTGGGCGAGCTGTTGGACTGGTTCAGATTGATGGTCATAGTTGCTACCGGTGTGCCTGGGGCAACTTGATTGGTATTACCGCAAGCCACAACAGCGATGCAAATGCCTAGAAATGAGAGAACTCCCAGGCATTTGAAGAGGAGCGTGAATGTTGTTCTATTTTTCCAGCCGAAAAGCCGCATACCGTCAAATCCGCCTTTAATTACCTGTTTCTTGATAGATCAGTATCTTTGCCTAAAATGTCAGCCCCAGTATAGCATGGTCTTTCGTTAAACAGGTTTGTTTGTGCTGGCTGCTGCCATAAAAGTACTATGAAGTGAAGCTGTTTTATGGTTCAGGAAAATAAAAGTCGGCAGATAGATGAAATAGATGTTTAACAACGTATGCATGCATAAAAAAACTCCTGCAATAAGACTTTACAGGAGTATGAGCTTCTTGCAGGAGCTATGTCGTTATTGCACGACTACAGTGAGATTCATGCCGCTATGGATTGAGCAGTAGAAATGGAAGGTTCCCGCCGTGTTGAAAGGCCCGACGGAATTACTGTCACCTCCATTAAAGGTGAGGTTAACCTGTGGCGCGCCGTTTTCAGCCATCTTTTTTGCGACGCCATTGACCCATTCGCCATTGATGAAGGTGTGTTGAACAGATACATCATCAATAACGGTCAGGGTATCACCTTTATGAATGGTGATTGTCGTTGGGTTGAAATTGGCATTGCTCATATGCACAGTTGGGCCGCTTGCGGTGGAGGCATCGTGGATGCCACAGGCCAGAAATGAAACGCCGAGCAAGCAAAGCGCGAGAAAACCTACAAATACTTTTTTATACATGAAAAGTTCCTTTCAAGACGTTGCTGCGTGTTTCTCCTATCAGTGCAGGAGTGGGATCATCGTAGTTGTTGAGTGAACCCTCTTAATAATCATAGCAAAAGAACGGGAGAGTGTCCAAACAGGAATATCCCTTCCTCACATATAAAAGAGACAAGAGCTTTTGAACCCTTGTCTCTTTTAATAGCGCATACGGGAGTCGAACCCGTGATCTCCGCCTTGAGAGGGCGGCGTCCTAGGCCACTAGACGAATGCGCCTCGCTTCACCCATGGTTCTATAATACCCCTGCTACGAGGTATTTGTCAATAGGGATTTTCAGGAAATTGCTGACTCCTCGCTTTCTCGCCTGACGGCAGGCCCGGCTAAGAATGAGGCAGTGATGGCGACACAGGAAAAGAGGAGAATAGAGCTGAACGCCAGCGTGATACTTCCAGTGTGTTCAAAAAGAAAGCCGATGAGCGGTGGGCCGAGCAGCACGGTCGGCGTCGAGATCAGGCTGACAAGTCCCTGCGCGACACCCTTTCCAACGCCGCGTAGATGCGCTGCTTCATTGAAGACGGGAGTATAAGGGATGGTTGCGCCGATAGCGATCATGGCCATGCCGAGGGCGGCCAGTAAGGGCAGATGTAGTGGAAGAGAAAGCGCAGCCACACCCAACGCGCCAAGAATAGTACCCAGGCGTAAAAGAGGTATCGAGCCGATCACGCGCTTTGCAATGAGGACGCCGCCTAAAGGACGAAAGAACATGCCTGTGAGCAGCGCGACAGAACCGAGTGTAGCGGCCAGACCTAATGAAAGGCCGTATTGATGGGCGAGATAGACGGCAAGCCAGGCAGCTACCGCGTTGCCGAGGCCGAAGGTTCCGGTATGTGAAAGGCCAAGTGTCCAGACTGCCGGAGAGCGCCATCCGGCCCGGATATCCACTTTTGTAGGTGTATGGGCTGTGTGGCGAGCATTGACGAATAACCAGGCAACGATTGAGGCGATGCCGAATAAGCCCCATACCAGAAAAGTCCCGCGCCAGCCAAACCAGGCATAGAACAGTGGCGTGAGCAGCAAGCCGAGACCGGAGCCAATCTGTACAGAGCCACCATACAGACCCTGGCCAAGAGGAGCATAGCGGCCCAGACTTGCCGCAACCCCTGCTCCTGCCACAAAGGTGCCTCCCGCTCCACAGCCCGCGATACCTCTACAGAGTAAAATCCAGATAATGTTTGGGAACAGCGGTAACAACACCGCTCCTATTACCAGTATAATGCTGGAGCCGATGAGGACAGGACGAGGCCCAAAGCGGTCAATCAGCGCTCCTGCTGGAATATAGGTGACGGCGAGTCCTAGAAAGAACAGGGTTGAAAGCAATCCCGCTTCCCCACTCGTAATATGCAGGTCTGCGCGCAGCATGGGGATGAGTGGCCCATAATTGCTGTAATGGACGGCTACCACTACAGATGTCAGACAGGATGCAAAAATGAGCAGAGGAATGTTGGTAGGTTGGTGTGGCAATTCCAGATCAGTATTTTGCCGCTCTAAAATACGAGAGCGAGGTTGAAACATGAGAAAAATTACCCGAAAATACTATACAGTTCGCCAGTTTTTTTTATTATACCATCTTTATTGAGGAGAATCGTTATTATAGCAAACTGTCAGGGAAGCGCCTGGAGCAGGCGAGGTAAGAGAATGGGTAATCTCATATTATCTTGAAGTTTGTGTTATAATCTCGCAAGTCCCATCACGAGTTGAGGTTACCATGAAATTAACCGCGCGGTTCCAGGATGCCCTTGTGTACGCGGCACAACTACATAAAGATCAATTGCGCAAAGGAACGGATGTGCCTTATATTTCGCACCTGCTGGCTGTCACCAGTCTGGTGCTGGAAAATGGCGGAAATGAAGACGAGGCTATTGCGGCTTTGTTGCATGATGCAATTGAGGATCAGGGAGGCGCGACGACACGCGAGGAAATCCGGCAACGCTTTGGCGACGCGGTGGTAGCGATTGTGGATGGATGCTCAGATACTGATGTGATGCCGAAGCCACCCTGGCAGGAACGGAAAGAGGCGTATATTGAGCGTATGCGCAATGCGCCAGCTTCGGTACGCCTGGTCTCGATGGCGGATAAACTCCATAATGCGCGGGCGATTCTCGCGGATTACCGTGAAGTAGGGGAGTCTTTATGGGAGCGATTCAATGGTGGGAAGGAAGGAACATTATGGTATTTTCGTTCGCTGGTAAAGGTGTTTGCAGAACAAGACAGAGGACCATTGGTTAAGGAGTTACGTCGGGTGGTATCGGAAATTGAAAAGCTAGCTACGCAAAACCCGGTTTGAAGAGTTCGCTGGAAGGAGCGGGGCGATGATGCCATCAACAATTTACTGTACGCGCTGTGGTACAGCAAATCGGCTTGGGTCTGCATTTTGCTTTGCATGTGGCCAACCATTGCAAGCCGATTCTGCCAGGCCAGTCAGGCCGATCAATCCTCCTTTTAGCTCTCAAAGTAGTTCTCTTCCCCCTGTCACCAGGTCGGCGGTTGGTCTGCGTAGTGGTCCGCTTTCCCAAAACACGCTGCTCAAGCAACGCTATCATATTTTGAATATTCTTGGCACAGGAGGCTTCGGCGCGGTCTACAAAGCCGAGGATCGGCAATTCGGCAATCGATTGGTAGCGATTAAGGAGATGAGCCGGGGCGGTTTGAGTGTGCATGAATTGGCGCAGGCTACGGAAGCCTTTAAGCGAGAAGCGATGCTGCTGGCGCGTCTGAAGCATCCCAGCCTGCCAAGTATCTACGATCATTTCACCGAGGCTGGTCGCTGGTATCTGGTGATGGACTATATTGAAGGCGAAACGCTCGATGACCATTTGCTGCGCGCCAGGGGAGGACGGCTTCCGGTAGAGGAAGTGCTACACATTGGAATTCAGTTGTGCGAAGTGCTTGGCTATTTGCATAACTGCCATCCACCCATTATTTTCCGCGACCTCAAGCCCGCCAATGTCATTATTACGCCCTACCGGCATATTTATTTGATTGATTTTGGTCTGGCCCGGCTGCTCGATCCACAGCAACTTCGGTCTCCGAATTCGACGCCATTTGGTTCTCCTGGCTATGCCGCTCCAGAGCAGTACGATAATCCGCACATTACTATACGAGCGGATATTTACAGTCTGGGCGCAACACTGCACCAGCTATTAACCGGGACGAATCCATCGCTGCAGCCTTTTCAATTTGCTCCGCTCGAATTCCCACCCGAGTCGAATCTGGCGGGTCTTGGCATGCTCATTATGCGGATGCTGGAAACAAATCCTCTGCGGCGACCGGATAGTATGGCGATGGTCTGGCGAGAGTTGCAGCGCATTACCAGTCAGGTATTGGGTACCAGTAAGAATCTACTGCGCTCTTCACCCTTTACACCTCCTGCAACGACAACTCGCGTGATCGCGCAACACACTCCACCCTATCATGCCTCCGGCCCTTTACCTGCTCGTAATTTTCCCGCTCAAGACGCCAGCAGAACAGGCCCCCTTCCTCCTATTCGCGGCATGGCAGCTATTTCTTCATCAAACAACTTGAAACTGCCTGCTGGCACCGTTTTCTGTATTTTCAAGGGCCATACGGGCGCAGTACGCGATCTTTCGTGGTCTCCTGATGGCAGTCACGTGGCATCAGCCAGCGCTGATAAAACGGTGCGAGTATGGAACGCTTCTACAGGTGTTTTACTGCTGGCGCATACGGATGCACAGAAAGAAACGCTTGCCGTTGCCTGGTCGCCTGAGGGCGCGAGAATTGCCTCCGGGTACAACGCTGAAAAGCAGGAGCGAGGCGCAATGCAGGTATGGAGTATGCCATCAGGTAAGTTACTTTTTGCAACGACGCCGCACACAAGTTTTTGGACCGCGCAGAGCGATATTTCGGCCTATACCCTGGCCTGGTCGCCTGATGGCACGCGGCTGGCCGCCGGTACAGGTGAGCGTAAGGTTGAGGTATGGGATACTCGTAGCTGGAAGATCATCGCGACCTATAAGGGACATACCGGGCCAGTATTGGCAGTGGCATGGTCTCCTGATGGCAGGCAAATTGCGTCGACGAGTTCAGATGATGCTGTGCATATCTGGGAAGCAATGAGCGGAAAAAACATCAATATTTTTTATAAGCATGCAAGCGTTGTCTCGTCGCTGGCGTGGTCGCCAAACGGCCAGCGTATTGCTTCAGCCAGCCACGATAGAACGGTGCAGGTCTGGAACGCCTTGACTGGCACCACGTTGCTGACATACAACAAGCACGAGGACCGGGTACACGCTGTATCCTGGTCGCCAGATGGCCTGCGCATTGTCTCAGGCGGGCGCGATGGAAAAGCGCAGGTCTGGGATGCCGGAAAAGGAACTCAGCTTTTCACCTATGGCAACCACACAGGAAGCATCAACGCCCTCAAATGGTCGCTTGATAGCAAGATGGTGGCATCCGCAAGCGATGATAAAACGGTGCATATCTGGCGCGCTGTATAGTTCCCTGCCAGAAGAGCTAGTATGCTGTCATACATCTTTGTTGGCACCACAAAGGGAAAGTTGCATTGTTGTTGGCGTCTACTGAATAAAAAAATCTCCTGCGAAAAAGCAGGAGATTTGTGTCGAAAGGTGGGCGCTTTATCAGGTTTGCTAACTGGTTTGGCGCGCGATCAACGCATCCTGTGTGGCGAAAACATCATAGTTTCCGGGTGTCTGGAAAACCGCGTTTCCGTAGGCTGCGTCAATGAATGGTGAGATCCATGAGCTGTTGGCATGCATCGTTTTGAAGAAGTTGTCGTCACCTCCGTTGAGGGCTATGGCTGTGTGGCGCACCGTGTTTTCCAGGTTAATATCATCAAACCGCCCTTCCAGTCGTGTGAGTTTATAACCCGAGTGCAGCCCAAAGATGTTGAGCCAGGGGACTACTTTGATGATATCGCCTTGCAACATCCACTCGTCGCCCGCGAGAATGTACGTATTGTCTGAGGTCTGGTGCCCGTTACTATCGTACAGGATCAATTCCACGCTCATCTCAGGAATATTAGGGTTGATCGGATTTGTCACCTTTGTGGCATGCACGTGTGCCACTTTGATTTCTCCTGTCAGGCCGATATACGACTGAATTAAGACTGCCATCCAGAGCAGCGAGACGGCGAAGAGCATCAGAATGATGCCGCCTATGCCGCGTTTCCAACGAATGCGGTGTCCTGGCAAGCGACCAGTCTGGTAGTAATAGTCTTTCCTATCTTCTTCACTCATCGTGGCGAATCGCGCCATTTTGAGCAGGTCTACAATAGCCAGCAAAAACAGCCAGAGGCCGCACAGCGCGATAAGAAGCAGCACTATCTGGGGTACGCCGAACTGTATCGGGAAGTTCATAATATTCGCCCTACCTTTCGCAACATTATTTTCACTTCAAAACCTTCAACCTCATACATGACACGTATCATTTCCTCTATTCTGCTACAATAAGCGCATTTCGGTAGCATGCCTGTGCTTAAGACGATTGCGCCTGTATCCTTGTTCCAGAAGTTCACGGTTGTGGAAGGTAGCGCGTATCACCCATTTTTTCAACAAATTTGCCCTTGTGGGCTACCTGTTTGTCTGGCGAGCATCTCTGTCAGTGCCTGTATAGTTGCTTCCCACGCCTTTGATTGTGGGTCGATGACATCAAAATGGTCGGTATTCTCCAGTTCAATGTAGGTCACAGGATCGTGTCGTTCTTTCGCTGCAATGGTGTAGTTGCGGCTGATTTCAATGGGAACGTTCATGTCGTTGGTGCCATGAATCAGCACCTGGGGCAGGCCCAGTGGCAGCAAAGAGCGCGGCGATGTCTGCCGGTAACGTTCAGGCGCGTCAGGGAAGCTTGCGCCAAGCAGTTCCACCACCGCGTCGTTGCTGAGGTGTAGATTCCAGGCCATTTCGAGATCGAGTACGCCTGCGAGGCTGATGACGCCAGTCAGGGGGAGTGGTTCCGAGCTTTCATGCTCCTGGTTTTCAGGAAGGATGAGGCCGCCGAGAGGACTATCGGACGGTAATTGTTTACGTGCTGCCAGCCAGAATGCGAGGTGACCCCCGGCTGAGTGCCCAATAGGAACCACTCTTTGCACATCGAGGTTGTATTTGGGCGCGAGTACTTTTACGTAGTCTGCTGCGCGCGCGACATCAAGAAAAGTGCCTGGCCAGCCACCGCCATCGTTGCCCACGCGCCGGTATTCGATGTTCCAGGCGGCATATCCGCGCCGCGCCAGGTCTTCGCCAAGGCGATTCATCAAGGTGAGATCATAGCGCGCTCGCCAGTAGCCTCCATGAATGAGAATGATCGTTACAAGAGGTTGTCTCGTACTTGTATCTGGCAGGTAGAGTTCTCCAAATTGCAGGTATGCCGGGCCATACGAAATGCGTACCGGTATAATGGAACTGGATGATTGCATGGGAAATCTTGCCTCTCACTTCACTGTCAAGAGATGTATGTTGTTGTCTAAGCCATGATATCTCAGAAAACGAAGCGGGTACAATATATCATGAACAAGCCCCTCTCGCCTGTTATCCTGAGTGTAGCGAAGGATCTCGCGCATGGCGTGTCGAGCCAGGGGGGTGCGAGATCCTGAGCGCAGCGAAGGATGACATGTGGAGACGGGTTGGTCATGGCATGGTAAGAGAGACCTTATAGTAGGAGCGGGAAAAATGACAGATTTTTTGAGCCTTTATGACTATCGCTGCCGGGTAGCGGAGATGTATCGTGAGCGCAATCGGGCTTTGCTAGCAGGTGAGGACGCCGAACGTATCCTCATGCGTTTTCGCGCAGCGCGGAATGACCTGTTCGCACACCATCCCCAATCAGCTCTGGACGAGGAGCAGCGCCAGCAGTTTCAGGGTCTGCGCTACTTTCCCTATAATCCGGCCCTGTCTGTGGAAGCGCAGGTAGATACGGCCATCGAGCCGACTACTTTGATGGTTGCCATGAGCGCGGAAGAGTCAATGACCATGACAAGCGTTGCCCGTTTGCGCTTTACTATCAAGGGACAGCCTGTATCACTCACAATGTACTGGCTTAATATCTACGGCGGTGGACTGTTCCTGCCGTTTCGCGATAGTACCTGTCCAGAGCAAAGCTATGGCGGTGGTCGCTACCTGTTTGACACGATCAAAGGCAGCGATTTCTTGCCTGCTCCTGGCTATGCCAGTATGGAGCGCATTGTGCTGAATTTCAACTACGCCTATAATCCCTCGTGCGCATATAATATCCGTTGGGTATGCCCGCTGGCACCTCGGGAGAATCGACTGCCAGTTCCAATAGAGGCAGGCGAGTTGAAGTTTCATGATTAAGTGCCCGCGTTTTCCTTTACAGCTTGTCTAAGCATGAGACAATGGCAGGCAAGGCTTCTCCTGCCTTCGCGTGAATGACAACATCGGCATAATCATCTAAAGACGTTGGCTGCAAGTTGATGATAATGAGCGGGACGTCGCGTTTGAGTGCCAGGCGTGGCAGGGTTGCGGCTGGCGTTACTTTGAGCGATGAGCCGATGACCAGGAAGAGATCGCAGGTATTGGCATATTCCTTTGCTCGTGTTAGTACTGGTTCGGGAACGCGCTGCCCAAAGAGGATGGTCGCCGATTTGAGATAGCCGCCGCATTCAGGACAGGTTGGGTCAATTTCACCTGCATCGATCCGCTCTTGCAGTTCCTTCATTGACGAACGAGTTCCGCAGAGTGTACAGGCGGCTTCTCGTCCTGTGCCGTGTAACTCGATGATGTTTTCGGGCGAGTTGCCCGCGTCATGATGCAGGCCATCAAAGTTTTGGGTAAGGATAGCCGTAAGGTGCCCGCGCCGCTCTAATTCCGTAAGAGCATAATGAGCGGCGTTGGGCTTTGCCTCCATGACCTGTCGAGAAAGCGCGCGCCGTGATTTCCAGTATTTCTGACGGGCTTCCGGCTTGCTGATGAAATCGGGATAGCTGACGGGCGGCTCCGCCAACCAGACGGAGCCAGGACTACGAAAATCGGGAATGCCAGATTCGGTGCTGATGCCTGCTCCTGTGAGGGCTACGGCTTTGCGCGTCTCTCGCAGCAGTTCGGCAGCGTCTAGTAGTTGTTGTTTGAGGGTGAGCATAATTACCTTGTCTAGTAAATAAGGCGGTTCTTACTGTGCCTTTAGTATATGCTGATATGATTTATGCTCGCAAGTAAAGATGCACGCGTTGTAGAGAGCAGCGGGATGGAGATAACTATAGTCGTTTCTCTGCCCAACGTTCATTGTGCTTGCAATTGCACAGATGTCACTAAAAAGCTGGTATTTGGCCCGCTTATGAGAAGGGCAAGTTGCCCACCTGTGTAAGGGTTGCTGTTGTCGGTATAGCTTGTGCTGGTGGAAGTGGTTCCTAATGGTATGTCTTGCCCGTTCACTTTGAAGGAAAATGTATTGCCAAAGACGACGGCCTGCAGGGTGTTGGATTGATTGAGACCATGGATGGAAGGCCAGCTCTGATTATTGGACCATATTGTGTGGTACTGGTTGGGCGCAGCAGGATCATACTTCAAGAGTTGGTATTTGCCTTCTGCGTTGATAATAAACGCATAACAAGAAATGTTGCTCCCATTCTGGCTGAAACGGAACGCGAGTCCATAGAATGCGCCAGCTCCACTTTGCTGCTGCATTTGGACCGTTAGGGTGAAGTTATTGGGAAGCGTACCAACATCAGGATGTGGAAAGTAGGTCTGGTTGCTGCTGTCAGTTTGCAGCATGTAGCTGCCGTTGCTGATGCTTGCTGTGAGTCCGTTGAGACTGCCCTGCGGCCAGTTGTGATCATTATTCTGGAACGTGTCGGTAAACGAGGTTGCTGTGGATGATGTTGTGGGGCCACCAGAACTGGTAAAAAGCGGAATGATCTTAAGGCTACCAATGATGAGTACAGCCGCCAGCACAATAAGCGCGAGATAGCTGAGAGGGAACTTTCTTGTGGGGCGCGCCACGGATGGAGAAGTGATGCCGGGATGCGTTTGGGGTGCTGGCACACCGAAAGGTGGTGTCGCGCTGAAAGCTGATTGACCTTGCGAACCGTAGCCTGATGCCGCTCCTGGTGCTGAAACGGAGGATTGCTGAGTATATAGGGATGCCTGGCGATTCATTGAAGGCGACGTTTGGGCACCGCCCTCTGGATAGTTCGAGGAGATAGGCGTTCCAGGCAGCGAGGAAGAGAGCCGGTGTGTGGAATGGGCGTTGGCGAATTCAAGCGCCTGCGCCATTTCTTCTGCGGACTGAAAGCGGTCTTCCGGCGCTTTTGCCAGCGCTTTGGCGACGATTTGCTCCAGGATTTCCGGGACATAAGGGTTAATTGTGTGAAGCGGCGGTGGAGGCGTATATACGTGTTGAAAGAGCAGTCCCTGTATAGTAGTCGAACGGAAAGGAGTTTCGCCGGTCAGCATCTGGAACAAGACGACGCCAAGCGCATAGACATCTGTACGCGCATCAACTGGTTTGGCGTTGACCTGTTCTGGAGCCATGTAATCGGCGGTACCGACGATCTGATCGGCGCGCGTAAGCCCCGAATCGCCGCTCATGGGAGAAATTGGCCCGGTGCTGACCAGCGTTGGTTCCATACGAGCGTCGAAGAGTTTAGCGATGCCGAAGTCTGAGAGCAGGAGATGGTTGGGGTCGGTGGTCGAGATGAGCATGTTTTGTGGTTTCACATCGCGATGGACGATGCCACGCAAATGGGCATGATGAAGCGCTTTTGCCATCTGAATGGCATATCTTGTCGCCTGTTGTGGCTCAAGCACCTGCTGACCTCGCAGTCGATCACGAAGCGTGCCGCCCCCTACATATTGCATGACGAGATAGGTGATGTTGCCAATATCGCCAAAATCATAGACCGCGACGATATTCGGATGATCCAGGCTGGCAATCAACTGTGCTTCTCGCTCGAAGCGCAAACGGAAGCCCTCTGAATCGACGATCTGTGGGAGAATGATCTTGATGGCGACATCTCTACGTAGGCGTGAGTGATAGGCTTTGTAGACACGCGCCATGCCTCCTTCACCCAGTTTGCTCTGAATGAGATAGACTCCCAGGTGTTGGCCGATCAGAGAGTCCTGTACCATCCGTTCAGGCTCCTTTTTTACTAGATTAACCAATAATGTAACACATCCAGTTTACTGTAGCACTATTGGAGGGGCTTGTAAAGACAAAACTCCCGTTTGTTGAACAATTACTGCTCGGAATGGTGATCTGGACATTGATTGCCTGCCCAGGTCCTAATGTTCCACTGGATGCAGAGAAGGTGACACCGGAGAGTCCATTCACACTGACGCTCCAATTGACACTCGCGACTTGTGAGGTATTAGTAACGGTGACGGTACAGATGTATGAAGTCCTTGTTGTCTGGCAATTCTGATTGCCGACCAGCGAGGTGGGGGATACCGAAATGGTTGGCGCGGGTTGCACCGTCAGGGTGACGTTGGCGGTAAAGCTACCTGAGCCAATGGTAAAGGTGACGGTGCCGGAATAGGTGCCGGGTCCCAGTTGTGCCTGCATATTTGACGCGCCAACGATCACAGTAGCCGTTGCGCCGCCATTTAATGTATTGCTGGTTGGGCTGACTGAAAGCCAGTTTGTGCCATCGCTGGTCTTCGCGCTTGCCGACCAGATGCCGACTGCGCCACAGTTGGTAAGGCTGACCGTCTGCGTGGCGGGATCACTGGTGCTGGCGACCCCTGTAAAGTTCAGCGTATTCGGAGTGCCCTGCATGCATCCGGCTGTCACCTTAAACGAGATGCTCACGGCTTCAGTGGCGCTGTTTGAGGTGCTGCTGAAGGTGATGGTGGTGGTGTATGTGCCGGGCTGCAATTGCGCGGCTGAAGCGGTGACATGCACCTGGAACTGCGCTGGCGCGGTAATTTGTCCCGAGGTATGGTCAAGCTGGAGCCAGGGCACCTGATTCCAGTTTGCGCTCCAATTGACAGGGCCGGTTCCATTGGTACACAAAGTGATGGGGGCCGATACACCCTGTGGATAGCCTTCGCTCACGGGGCCAAGTGTGAGTGGTGAAGAGGGTACAATGCAGCTCAATCCTGGTTGTGCTGATGGAGCGGAGGGTGTGGTTCCCGGTGTCACCGTTGGTGGGGTGGGTGATGGGTCAGGAGAAGGCGTCACCGACGAACCGGGAGAAGGTGACACCGTTGTTGTTGGGGTGGTACCAGGGGATGCGATGGTAAAACTCAGGCTCGCGCTGCGATGGGTCAGGGACTCACTGGCCTGAATAGTATGCTTTCCAGCCGCCCAGGTGGGATTCACAGGAATATTGACGTTAAAGGTTCCGTCACCATTTACCGTAATAGCATTCCCGGATTGTGGAACCTGCATCATTTGCTCAACAGAGAGGCTTTGGGTAGTTATTGTGGACGATTTAAGGGCTATCGAATTGCTGGAACCATGAGATGAGGCAAACAGGGGTATGCTTCCATCTAATGTGAGAGTGACGCTGCTGCCGGGTAAGAAATGCGCACCGTGAATCGATAGCGTACCTCCTGATGTGACGCTGCTGCTGCCGCTTAAAGCAAGGGTCGGCGCGAAAATGGTCAGGCCAAGCGTAATGATGCTGGACATGAAAAGAATAGGAATGATGATTGCGATAATGAGTATGGTAGGTGTGCAGCCACCTGGCCTGGGATGTTGTGGAGGTTGCGGATGGGGATGAGGTTCAGGAATGGGCGTATGAGGATGAGGTAGAGGCGTAGGGGCAGGGGTTCCATGCGCTGGCAGCACATCGGGGGGTGCGCTGTATATACTACCTGGCGAGCCTCCGGCGAGATGGGGAGTTCCAGGCATGGATGATGGGCCACCCAACGAAGGCGTTCCCGGTACAGAGGGAACGCCACCTATCTGCGGTGTTCCCGAGATGGCCGGAGCATTGCTGACAGGCGCTTGAACATCCAGGCTGGCGAGTCCAAAACCGAGTAATGCTGCGCGCCGACGTTTTTCCTCTTCCTCGTCGTCTTCAACCGTCACGGCGCTAATAGGTGCGGTTGCCATTTCAGGGATTGCATTAAGATCGCCTTCAGACCACGAGGGTTGGCTGCTGATACTTGTTGGCGCATCCATAGGGTTGATATGCTGCGGACCAATTTCGCGGGTGATGCCATCTGTAATTTTTCCCGCCACACGACCGCATTGCCCGCAGAAACTGGCATTATCGGGGATTGCAGAGCCACAATAATTGCATGTATACATATGTTCCTCGCATGAACATGGCGCATTTTTATGAATGAATAGAGATAGGTTCTGATTTATAAACGCATAAACGCAGCCATACCAACATTTTATAGGATTGCTGTCTGTTTCCTTGTGAAGTGTATCATAGAGCGGAACAGAAAACAGCGCATAAATTCACCATTGCTTTGTGAATAAATTCATAGAGCAAGTCTTATTGTTCACTTGCTCATTGCGCTGTATGGCTGGTACTATCCGAAGTGATAGAATGTACCAACTGGCTTTGTGCCCAATGTGACTACGTGTCAGAGGGGTGAATGATGAACTCCGGCCCATTTCAGGCGAGACAATCGACCGACTTGCAGCCTGTCCACAAAGACGAGCGATTGCAATGTGCCTGGATGGCACGTTCGCCCTGGCCTGCTCATGCCTCGCGTGAGAATAATGTACCCGAGCAATTTGAAAATCCTTTCACGCTTGAAGACCTGTGCGTCTTTGATGAAGAGGCCTGGGAACATATTCTATGCCAGAATGGCTTAAGTATAGAGCAACTGGCGGAAAGTTTGCGCGGAGCTTCATCGAAGGTGGTGGAGCGTATTCGCCAGCGGCTACCACAGGAACAGCGAGCTGCTTTTGAGAACGTTTTGCGCAATCCGGAGCCGAATAGAAATACAGAAGCTGCTCGTAAAGAGGTGCTGGATTATCTCTTTTGGGAGCTGACTTACTGGCTCACGCCCGACTTCTATGATGAATTGACCGAGGGCGAGCGCCTGCACTGTGGGATCTTCGAGCAGTTAGAGCCGGATATTCGAGGGGGAGTGATACTGGATGCTGGCGCGGGAAGCGGGCGGGCTTCCTTTGAGTGCGTGAAATATGGCGCGCAACGTGTGTATGCCGTAGAGCCGTCACCCGGGCTTTTGCGCATTTTGCGTAAGAAGCGAGAGCAACAAGGGGAATATGAGCGAATTGTGCCCACTCAAGGTCGCTTTGACGCGTTGCCTTTGCCAGATAATAGTGTTGATCTGACTATCTCTTGCTCGGCCTTTACTGCCGATTCTAAGCAGGGGGGTGAGACCGGACTTGCCGAACTGAAGCGTGTCACACGGCCTGGCTGTAAGATCGTCATTATCTGGCCTCGCCCACAGGATTACGACTGGCTGGCCGAGCATGGTTTTCGTTATGTCTTGTTGCCTGTGGATGGCGAGATGGCTGTGCATTTTCGCTCGCTTAGAAGCGCGATTCGTTGTGCAAAGCGCTTTTATGCGCATAATGGGGCGGTATTGCGTTATATCGAGCAACATCATTCGCCCGATGTACCGTTTTCGGTAATCGGCTTCAATCCACCCTGTGATTACTGCTGGTTGATTGTCGAATAATTGCTATCTCATCAAGGAAAGGAAGGAAACGTATGTCTATCGAAGCCCTGCCTGGAGAGCAGAAAAGCTGGACTGAAACGCCGCCAGCTAATCCCCCACTGCGCCATGTAATCGGCGTGTTCGTCGAGAGCCAGACCTGGCTGGATAAGCTGGCGAATCCGGTGCAGAACTGGCTGTTAAACCTGTTTGGGCAACCGGGACAGCCTAATCGCAAGGTGAAGGACATGCTGAACGGAACCTGGTTGGGACATGCCCTGCATCCAGTGTTGACGGATATTCCGATTGGTGCCTGGACTACTACAATGGTGTTAGACCTGGCATGGTTAGGAACAGAAGACGAAGGAGTGGCGAAAGGCTCCGATATTTCCATGATACTTGGTATTGCTGGAGCGACGGGCGCGGCGGTAACGGGTCTGGCCGATTGGAGCGACCAGATAGATACAGACCGCCGGGTCGGGGCGATGCATGGCCTGCTGAATACGGGCATTCTTCTTTCAAATATCGCCTCGCTAGTATTGCGCTTGACTGGTCGGAGGAGGGCCGGAATAGTTACTTCAGCAGCAGGGTATGCCGTAACATTGCTCTCGGCCTATCTGGGAGGCGAACTTTCTTTCGCTAAGGGTATCGGAGTCAATCACGTTGCCTTTGAGGGTGGCTCGGATGATTATGTGCCTGTCATGAGACTGGAAGAACTTGTGGATGGCAAACTTACGCGGGTAGAGGCTTCCGGTATTCCTGCTGTTCTACTTAAACAAGGCACTACCATCTACGCGATTGGCGCAACTTGCCCGCATATGGGTGGTCCGTTAGACGAGGGAACCTACGAAAATGGTGTAGTGACCTGTCCCTGGCATGGTTCGTGCTTCCGTATGAGCGATGGCAGTATTGTAAATGGTCCCACAGCATATGCCGCTCCCACCTTTGCAGTGCGCGTGCGGGATGGTCAAATTGAATTGCGCCGCCTGGATCACGCCTAGCATATCTATGGGTATGGGCATATCGTTTGCTCATACCCAACCTGATTTTTTGACTCTCCTCTCCAAAGGATGCTCGCGAAACTTCCCATCATACTGCAACAGGAAATCCAATTCTTCGGATGAGAACCCGTAATGCTGCGCGAGAACGCGGTCAATCTCGTCGATAAGCGAGCGTGAACGGGCAGGGAACAGACATTGGAGCGTGAGCAGTCCGGCGTTTTTGAAATGCATCACCCGTTGTTCAGAATGCGCTTGCAGATCATCTTCTAACGCATGTGCCAGGCTAACAATTTGCTGCAAGTTGATAGTGGAAAATCTATCCAGGTGGAGCGGAAAACCGCGTACCTCGCGCATGTTGAGGTTGCGGCAATCACTGCCAGTCGTGAGGAACCAGTAGAAGAGATTGGAATTGAGGGCTGCAAAGGCGATATAGGCATATTCCTCATCAGAAAAACGTAACGTCTTCAATTCGGATGGAAGGCGCTGCGTCCCTTGCCTATCAAGGATGAGGGGAGTAAAGGGCGTCACCTGTACGTACCAGCTTAGTTTGCGAGTGAAGTAGAGTGGATATTGCCCCTTTTCACTCAGATAATGACCAAGTTCATGTTCTTCAGCATACAGTTTGTTGTGGATTTCCAGTTCTAGAGTGTCTCCATAACGGGGAATGATGCCGGGCCGCAGGTGGCTAGTCACTTCCAGGTAGGTTAATCGCTGGAAGATGAAAGGACGTTGTTTGCGCTGGAGTTTCATATACGGTGTGCTAAATACGCGATGGCAGTGGTCGCCTTTTTCACAGAGGATGATATTGAGGCGCGGATGAGGTATAGTAAAGAGCTTGCCGCGTTGATCGCTGTAGGATGAAATGGTGAGCCAGGACTGTTCAAGCAAGAGTGCTTGAAGGGGGAGATAGCCATCTGTGCAGGTGACTGATGCTGGCATAATCATGCCGCAATGCCCGCTCTCTTTTAAAAGAGCCAGCGAGCGTTCCAGGATGAAGGCACACAGATTGCCGGTGGAGAGAGTACGATATCCCGTTAGTTGATAGTTGCGCTGTACTCGTTCGTATTCAATGTAGGGCGGATTGCCGATGACGATGTCAAAAGCGTCATTTTGCATGATAGCTTTGAAAAGATTGCTGTTTGAGGGTGGATACACCTCGTTATCCGGGGGCCGTTGGTTAGAGGTGGATGTTTGATCTGTATCATTAGTAGTTGTTGTCCCAAGTAGAATGTTTCCACTGCGGATATTGTGGCTGAGGTCTGGCAAGAGAGAAACTGGTTCGCCGGGTTCGATATGAGTCAGGAGCTTGAGCAAGAGACGAAGGCGACAGATTTCAATGGCCTCTTCCTGAATGTCTATACCATAGAGATTGTTTGAAAGAATTGCCGAGATGATAGCGGAACGGACTTTTCTAGGAAATGTAGGATTGGAAGGCGGCGATTGTAATTTATCCAGACGGGTAAGACAGGCTTCATAGATAGGTAGTAGTAAGTCGAGCGCAGACAGCAAAAATGCACCTGTCCCGCACGTGGGATCGAGAATAGAGAGTGATTCAAGCTGTTTCAACAGGCTATTCAGCAACGAGATGTCCTGGCATTGTTCGAGCATATCCAGGAGAAGACGGGTGATATCCAGGTTAGAGATTACCAGAGTGTTAATATCCTGAACAGGTGTAGAACGCAACTGCTCGCATAAATGATTAAGCTGCTTGCGCCGCGCAATGACTTCATGCCAGGTCTCAGATGGCAGCGCAAAAGCCGAATCTGCTTGTTGGTTCCACTTGCCGGATGCAGTCTGTGTATCTCCGGCAATCTCCGCAGGTAAAGGTATCTCGCATCCCTTTTTCATCGTAGGGTAGATGTATCGAAGCGGGTCGTTATGGAGCAATCTGCAAGCCAATCCGCCCGCTTGAAAGAGCGAAGGGAAGAGGCGTTGAACGGCCTTTAACAGTTGAGGAATGATGGTGTTACGCGTGATATATGTAGCGATATCTTCGCCTGTATTGTAGGTTCCTGATTGGCTCCGGTTCTGTCGCCGCTCGAATAGGAAACCGAAAATTGAAGGGGTAATTGCCTGTTTCCCTTGCTGGCAATTTTCATCAATATGCCACTGGTAGCTATCGAAGAAGAGAAATAACTGTGTGAAGAAAGCATCCGGTATTTGAATAGAAGAGTAAACCTGTTCATTATGTTGTTCGCGAAATATCTCGCTAAACAGTCTGGGCAGCGCGCCGAAAAGAGTTACCTCAGATGAAGGCTGCTCTTGACCGCTTAAAGCAGTGTGAAAGAGCGGCATAAGAAAATCCTGGTAGAAATTGCCTGTTTGATGCTGAAAAGCACGCAAATGATCTGATAGGTAGCTGGGATTATTATGGAGCAGATTGTGACGTTGGAGAAAGTAGAGGAGCAGGAGCCGCGTGAAGACAAGATTCGCGTAGTGTTCGCGATCGGTATCGGAAGAAATGGCCGAAAGATTTGACATGAATGCTGTGCGTTCATATTCAAAACGCTGGTAAAAAAGGCCATATGTTCTTTGGTGTTGAGGTGGTTCCATTTCTTTCGTTCTGGTATTTCATATAGCCATAAGAATATACAAACTGGCGCGGAACTGAACAATGATACGCCTGCCTCTAGATGTCATCCCGAGCGCAGCGAAGGATATCGCGCCTAGCAGGTTGAGCCACTGGAGGCCGCAGATCCTGCGCTGCGCTCAGGATGACAGGCGAGCGGGGCTTTTTCATGGTATATCGTGGATATGAATATGCACTACGAAGATGGATAAAAGTAGAAGAATAGACCCACATAGGAATTAATGACTCATGATCGGGAAGTTGTCAAGTCGATGCGGCGTTATCCGTTGATGAGTGTTTCGAGTTCTTCGAGAGCGGTAGTCCAGGCACGCACAAAGTATTTCCTGGCTTCTACCCATTGAGGAGAACTACCCCAGCCAGTGTGAAACAGGAAGATGTCAGTACAGGGGGTAAGTACTTCGTCACAGGGGATGAAGCAGACGATGATGTGTGTTAAAGGGTCAGCAACATTCATAATTTGTTGAAATCTGGATGGGCCTTTCCATTCAAACGAAATGTATTTTCCTGGTTCTATACCGGTTACACGGCAACCGCGTGTAGTGTAATTTTCTTGTGAGACAACGGACTTGTTGGATTGATGGACGTTATTTATATCGGGAACTGCTAACTCGGAGTATGAAGTTGAGGTGGACCATTCGGACAAGATCACTGATTCTGTTTTCCAGTATAATTCATATTTGCCACCTACACGTGGTTCTACGTCCGCGTAAGTCGCCAGCCAGGATTCAAGCGCGGGGTTGGAGGTGAACATTTCGAAGGCGCGCGTTTGATTGCAGTGCAGTCGGGCTGAGAGAGTGATAATTTTTTGCATATATACGCTTCTTTTCGATCAGAACCAACGAGAAAGGCATAGTGGTTGCCATCCACGGCACTACTATACTAGAAAATATGTTCTATGTCAAGCTATTGATGAGGAGGAACATTTATGAAGCTATCGTTTTTACCGGGCGTATTTGCTGTATGTCGCCTTTCCCCTGATTGGGAAATTCCTGGCTGGGCTTTGAACCAGAGAGGATTTGTCTCGATTACCTATACTCATGATGAGTTAAGTATAGTTTGCAGGGATGCAACCGTCCCGGAAGATGTTCGGGCCGAACGGGGTTGGATTGCGCTTCAGGTGCATGGCCCACTCGATTTTGGCCTGACAGGTATTCTTGCTTCTTTGACGGCTCCACTCACGCAGGAAGGTATACCCATTTTTGCGATTTCGACCTATGATACGGACTATCTGCTGTTGAAAGAAAAAGATCGTGTGGCTGCGCAACGAACACTTGAGCAGCAAGGGCATATCTTTGTTTAGACATGCCAGATCGGGATGGGAAACTGTAATCTAGATGAAAGATTGCCTCGTACTATTGCTGTACTGATCGATATGTATTGCTATTTACAGAAAAACAGCGAGAAGAGGTGAGCCTTTGGCAACGAACAATTATCATTTTATTACGCACTGGCGTGTTCAGGGAACGGTGAAAGAGGTGGAGGAGGTGATAGGGAACGCGGCTGATCTGGTACGCTGGTGGCCTTCGGTCTACCTGGATGTGCAGATTCTTGAACCGGGTGATGAGCGCGGGCTGGGGCGCGTGGTCAGCCTCTATACAAAAGGCTGGTTGCCCTATACACTTCGTTGGAGTTTTCGCGTGACGGAGGTGCGAAATACTGGATTTACCCTGGTTGCCTGGGGTGATTTTGAGGGGCGCGGTATCTGGACATTTGAGCAGGATGGAGCCTGGGTGAATATTACCTATGACTGGAAGATTGCAGCCGAAAAGCCGCTCCTGCGCTACTTTTCCTTTATTATGAAGCCACTTTTTTCCGCCAACCACCAATGGGCCATGAGGAAAGGCGAGGAGAGCTTGAAACTTGAACTGGCTCGCAGGCACGCCAGGACAGCAGAGGAAGCGGCTCTTGTTCCCGCTCCACCACAGCCTACCCTGAAGGCTTCATTGCCGTTGGTGCTTGGGCTTGGAGCCGCTTTTCTGGTTGTAGGAAGTGTACTTTACTCGGCAACTCGTTTACTTTCTAAGAACAAAACTTAACCCTGTTCTTCATGGAAAAAGGGCTACCTCATCAAAAGTGATGGTAGTCCTTTTTTTCTACCGTTTTCTCCCTGTTGCCTGTATTCAAATAAGCTTAGCATTACGTGTTCTATACAAGAATGAGTTTATGGTAACGAGAGCGTTACCAGAAGGAGGAGCATACAATCTATGGTTATCACACTTGGGACGTTGATTATCTGGTTAATTATCGCGGCTATTGTAGGCGTGCTGGGCGAGGTATTGGCGCGGCGGCGCACACCATTTGGGCTGGTAGGTGCGATCATCATCGGGTTTATCGCCATTTTTCTGGTGGTTGGCGTATTGGGCATTCATATTGCGCACGAGCCGACGATCAACGGCGTGCCTCTTCTGACGTCGATTATTGTCGCGGCCATCGTGGTAGCAATATGGAGCGCATTAGCGTATCGGCATGCTTACGGTTACTATTCGCGCCACTACTACCGGCGTGGTGGCTATGTCCGTCGTCCGCGCCGCCGCAGGTGGTTCTATTAAAAGCCGGTCGTGAATGGGTCTGCTCAAAAAAACAAACAGATGAATGCAAGCCTCATGGCATGTTCTGATGTGCCATGAGGCTTTTTTTATGCCAGTATACTATGTAAAAGGCCCTCTCGTCTGTCATCCTGAGCGCCGCGAAGGATCTGCGTCACCCAGTAGCATCTTGTGCCCAGACTGGAGATGCTTCGCTGCACTCAGGATGACATGTAAAGGCCAGGTTGTATCAGGATTTCGGCCAGTTGACACGTCTCTTTATAGAGTGTATTGTTGACATAAGCACATATCACTTTCCCTCTGGGGCCACATGTAAGGAAAGTTTGCTTATTTTTGCTCGGGAGGCTTGATCTATGCATGTTCGATCTCTCCGGCCTCAACTTTTGCATCGCGCTTTTCTTCTCCCGGTCATTCCTGGTTTGTTGTTAATCGTCCTGCTGTTTGCCAGCTTAAACGGTACTGCGACATATGCGAAAGGTGCTGTTCCTTCTTTGGGGAATGCTCCACATTTCAGCAAGCAGGTCCGGCTTGGCTTTCCATCGGGTGATGATTGGGAGCCATCTGTGGCTGCTGATCGCTATGGGCATATTTACGCGCTGTATAAACATTATGACGTGAGCGGCGGTCAAACATGCGCGGGCTGCGATCTCCATTTGCTCTTTCAGCGCTCAGATGATGGAGGGAATACCTGGTCTGCTCCACGCCCTATTGCGCCGGGACCGGTAAAGGGAGGGCAGTATGATCCGCAGATCATGGTCGATCCCATCGATGGCCGCACCGTCTGGGCATCTTTCTTGCAATACACAAATTCGCTCATCGCCGTTGTGAAATCGACCGATTTTGGGCAAACCTGGAGTTCTATCCAGATTGTGACGAACCGGCCACCGGGGCTGGATAAGGACGAACTGGCGGTGCGCGGAAAAACGGTGCTGGTTGCCTACGACGATAATTTTAATACCTGGGCCTCGATCAGCACAGATGGAGGGAATACCTGGAGTACGCGCGAAGTGTTCCCAACCAGCAAGCAGTTTAGCCTCTCGCTTTCGGCTGGCGCGGCTATTGATTCGCAGGGGAACTTTTTTATTAGCTGGGATAGTTACGATCAGGCGCATCGCAAGGCTGGACAGGGGCCAGTGACGCTCTGGGTCTCCAGGTCAAGCGATGGAGGGCAGACCTGGACGCGCACAATTATTGGAGTGAGCGTGGGTGCAGCACCCGCCTGTAATCCCTGTGGCTTCGATTATCTCAGTTCGCAGATGGCTCTGCGTATTGGCAGCGACGATACTATCTATGTTCTCTGGAATACAAATGTGGATGGGATCAACAACACGCCTGAGCGTATCTACTTTGCGCGCTCAACCAATCATGGTCAGTCCTACTCGCTTCCTGTCGATATCTCGAACGCGCCTTTCGGGGTGGAACATTGTTTTCCCGCGATTGCCGTCGGAAGTCAGTCGGGAGATGTGCGCATTGGTTGGATGGATACGCGGACCGGAGCCTGGAATGTCTTTTACCGGCAAAGCGCGGATAGAGGCGCGCATTTCAGCGCGGTGACACAAATCTCTACCTATGTGCCTGGCTATCCCTATCTGACGCCAAAGGGATTTGCGCTGCCCTATGGCGATTACTTTTCAATGGTGGTAGATAGCAGCGGTCAGACGCAAGCAGTCTGGGGCGAGGGACCGAGCTATCAAGGGCCTGGAAACCAGTGGGCTTCGCATACCCTCGATGACTGAGGAGAAACAAATGGAAGAGAGCAGCAGAAACCCTCTCTTCCATTTGTTCAAAGCGTGAAGTTAATGTGGCCCCAGGTGTTTTGAGAGTAGGAACTCACTGAATTGGGCCAGGCTTTCTATTTCACCTTCGGGCAGCATATTGACGATTTTCTTGACAGTGATGCGGTGTGGCTGTCCGGGTGTGGCAGGCAAGACGAAGCCGATTGCATTGACGGACTGTGGCATGCGTTCGCTGCGTATTTCTTCTGCGATCAATTCGAGCAGGTCGGCAACATCCAGTTCGAGGGCCTGGGCGATGCTTTCCAACACCTTTGATGAAGGATATTTCTGCCCTCGTTCGATCTCTCCGACGTAGATTTCGGAGAGGCCAGCCTTTTCGCCCAGTTCTTTGATGGTCATTTGTCGATCCTGCCGTTCGCGCCGGATCACTCGTCCCAGAATCTCCTGTAAGTCCATACAACCGTCCTTTCCTATGCTCTCGGCATATCTTCGCTCTGGAATATGCTTAAAGCATATCTTTTCTCTATTATTCTATACTTTCAGCATGGTATATTCAAGACACGGGAAGCGAAACTTCTGAAGTTGCTTAACTTGTAGCGTTGGTTCCTCATATACAGAAAGGAAACCTGTTTTATGACCATTTCTTTAGGCTTTCATCGGTGGAGAATGACATCTGGACAAAATGATGTTCAGTCCTCTCCTTTTGTGCCAATTGTGTATGATAACACGCCTGCCTTACCGTTGCGTTGGGAATACCATACCTTGAGGGTGGACACGCGCGAGGCGGCTCCATTGGAGGATGCGGAACTCAACGAACTTGGCAATAAGGGGTGGTTGCTGGTAGGCGTGTTGCATGCCGACGAGGGACGATTTGTGTATTACTACTTTGTGCGGCAAAAAAGTGAATAACCGCTTGCCGGTTTGACTCGGATATCCGTATCGTACCGGCAAGCCCTGACATTGTTCAACGTGATGAAGAAAGGAAACATTATTATGGCATCCAGTATCCTGGTTCCGACGGTGATAGAAACGACCGGGCGTGGCGAGCGCGCCTATGACATTTATTCGCGCCTCTTGCGGGAACGAATCATTATGGTGAATGGCCCCGTCGAGGAGACGATGGCGAACCTGATCGTTGCGCAACTACTCTTCCTTGCCTCGGAGAGTTCTGAGCGCGAGATCAACCTGTACATCAGTTCTCCTGGCGGCTCAGTTCAGGCGGGACTGGCGATCTACGACACGATGCGGCACCTTCCCTGTCCGATTGGCACCACCTGCGTTGGCTACGCGGCCAGCTTCGGCACCATTCTGCTGATGGCGGGTGATCGCGGACGGCGGCGTACTTTGCCTCATGCGCGCATCCACATTCATCAGCCCCTGATTCAAGGCGGCCTGGGCGGGCAGGCGACCGATATCGATATCCATGCGCGTGAAATTCTCAATACACGCGATGTGTTGAACGATATCATTCATCAACATACCGGCCAGCCTTTGGAGCGCATCAAGCGTGACACCGAGCGCGATTTCTATATGAGCGCAACGGAGGCTCTGGAGTATGGCATCATCGATGAGATTTTGCCTTTAGCGGATAAATAACCCGTTGCGTGCTTTTATTGCTGCGAAATAAGTATGCTGTCGATTTCGAACCATTGTGGGCCACTGTTGACAGTGCCGAAGCGAAATCTACCGCGAGGTGTGACAATGGCGAACTGGTTATCGAGCCAGGCAACAAAGCCGAGCGGACGGATGGGCGGCTGGAATACGCGCAGCGCCAGTTGCCCGTCTACCCAAAAATCGGCTTTGCGCTTTTGCCAGTCGATCATATAGGTATGCCAGTCCGTCATGTCAACATCCAGAATTGCTTCACGCGCTCCCGTCACACGCTGCATCCAGCGGCTGGCGGGGCGCGTTTCTCCGGTTACAAGCCCGTAAGCAGTTGTTACAGCTAATGGCAAAGCAGATACTAGCGCGCAGGGGCGCATACTGTGGACGAACTGCGCTTTCCAGCCCCAGCCAGGAATACCAGGAACAAGGGCCATATTTGAGGGAGGAGAGGCATAGAAAAACCAGATGGCTTCCGGCAGCATAAGAATGTCGCCGCGTGGTGAAAAGGGATAATTCCAGAAACCGAAGCCTGCAGTGCCGCGCAAGTAATTGCCCTCTTCAGCCGAGCTGGCTAGCGTAGCGACGGGATGTGAGGAACGGGCGCGAACTTCCATTCGCAGTGGTGGACGCCAGGGGAAGTCTTTTCGATTTCGCCCGCCATAATCATCGATCTGCGCATCCGTATATTGACCCTGCTGGGCAGAGGCAAACTGCATGCGCAGCGCGGAATCCTGAAGTTGCAGCGTACCGTTGCCGATACATGTCTGTATCCAGTACTGGTTTAGTTGTTCCGAGGTAAAATCATCGTACATAGAGGCACGGGCTATTTCAACTTCGCGGTTGCTTCTATCCGTAACAGTTCCTCTTCGAGTTCTTCCCAGACTTGCTGCTCGGCCTGAGCGTTGGTTATGCCACCCTTTGCCATGATTGCAGTCACACGGTTACGGAAGTTTGCGAAATGCTCTTTTTGAATCGTATGGGAAGGCATCATTTGTAATTCAATCTCGCTGGGATCGTAGAAATCCTCGGGATCAAAAGCCAGAGCTAGCAGGTTGGCGTACTGGTGAATCAGTGAGAGACGATATTGGGAGAGGAAGTAGTGAAGCTGGGTGCTGGAAACAAGCATACAGCCTGCAACCCGCCCTGAGTACATGATGGGATGCGCGGCGGCACTCAATTCGCCCTCTACCTGGTGAGCGGGCAGCGGATTATGCTTGTCGCGGATGTCGTTGTTTTCGATAGGGCGAAGGGCTGTCACGGAATAGCCAGCCAGCGACTCGGCTCCCAGGAACATCCCTTTTTGCTCTAAGTTGCCAACCCAGGGAGGTGTGCCGTATCCTACCGTTTCGCGCAGGCTATAGATTTTCGGATGGCGGGATGAACGCATGCAGCGTACAACTGTAATCGCCATGCCGAGACGATCTGGATCAAGCTGACCAATGGCCTGTTGAATAATCAGGTTGGTCATCGACCAGTGACGCAATGGTCCTTTGGTATTGGCGCGTGCCGCGAAAACGCGCGCATAGAACTCGGCGGGTATGTCTTCAGTTGCACTCTCAGGAGGAGTGATAGCAAGGCCGGGGTATTCATCACTGAGCAGATCGCCAAGCGTCTCCCGGTATTCGGGAAGAACGTTCAGTAAATGCTTGATGTTTTGCGGACGGGGGTCTGTTTCTCCGCTCACCCAGCGGTTCAAGGTGATGCCCTGTATGCCCAGTTCCTCGATGATCCGCTGCTTAAGGCGATTATCTTTGATAATCATCCCGAGAAGTTGACGCCAGTTTTCCGCGTTTTCAAACTGCATGATGGTACCTCCTGCGAAAGTAGTGCCCAGGCGTGTGTATCATAGCAGTTATGTGCTAACACGTCAATTGTAAGATAGAAACGGTTCTATCAGAATCTGCCCCGCAACTCACCATATAAAGTGACCAGGAGAGTAATGAGAACGGCAACGACCAGGATGATGCCCGTCAGCGAACGCAGTGGTGAGCCGGTGAAGTTGATAAGGCCCAGTATAACGGCAGTGAGAAGAACACCTACCAGGATCACCATATCGCCAACGATGAAATTGTAGATGGCCCGAATTACTTTCATTGCTGAATCTTTTCCTCTTCTAAGGTTGGCATAACGGCTTCAGAGACGCTACCTGTCGCCTGGTGTCGCTGTTTCGTCCATTTAAGCCAGGTGACGAAGATGAAGGAGGCCAGGAGAAAGATGGCTGCCAGAATAGGAATGAAGGCATCGGAAAGCGGCCATGAGTAGCCAAATCCCTCGCCCGTCCAGAAGGTGCCGAAGGAGGTAAGCATGATGCCGACGATGAATTTCAGGGTATTTTCTGGCACTTTCGTTAATGGCGCTCGGATAAGCGCCCCGGCAAGTATGACCAGTACTCCGGCTACTGCCGCGCCGATGGCGGCGGAGGCAATGCCGTTACTCCCCGCCGTTTTGGAGATACCAAAGGTGATGACGATGAAGGCCACTTCCAATCCCTCGAGTAGCACGGATTTATATGAGAGCGCTACACCGAATGGATGCACGCGAGGGGCGACCGTCTCTCCACGCGCGCGAATCTCAGCCATTGTTTCTTCAAAGATGGCCTCTTCGTCATGCAAGGCTTTGAGTCCGCTATAGCGTAGAATCGATTTTTTCAGCCACTTCAGACCGAAGAGAATCAGGATGATACCGACGAACAGGCGAAGGTAATCAATAGGCACCCATTGCACGAGCGCCACACCGAGGGTCGCGACGATGACCACGAGGGTTGCGGCGGCGGCAAATGCTCCAACCAGAGAACTTCGCCAGTTAATGGTAACGCCTACTACAAGTACTATAGTAAATGCCTCGACAAATTCGACTGCCGAGGCCAGAAATGCCGCGAGAGCAATAGCCCATTCCATGCTACAGGCTCCTTTGTAGCCTTTGACAACGATGAAGATAGATCATAACGCATCTATCTATATTGTAGCACATTGTCAGCTTGCACCAGTGCTACGCGGATTTGTAAGCGATCAGTTGTAACCAGTTGCGCGGCGTTTCGGTGATGCCTAGCTCCTGACCGACCTGGTAAACGGCTTTGCCCAGCGCTTCTGCCCCTAGTGGAAGTGGTACACCAGGGAGAGCGCCTTCGATGAAGAGCCAGTAGTGGCCGATATCGCGCCAGGCGTCCAGCGAAATGTTGCCTTGTTCCTGGCTGACTTCCACGCGCGCGAATCCTGCCTGTTTAAGCTGGTCGATATATTCGTCTGCAGTAAGCCATTGCATAGCCATCGCTTTTGCTTCGCGGGAGAGGCGGACTTCTGGATGCTCTTTGCGCAACCAGCGTACAGCTTGGCTGGTCCAGGAGCGATAGAAACGCTCGGTTCCTTCCACGTAAGTTCCATGATAGAAGCCAGAATTACAGGCAAAGATGCCTCCTGGCTTCAAAATACTTGAGATGAGGCGAAAAGCGGAGAGTTTATCGGGAAGCAAGTGAATCGCGTTGCAAAAGAAAGCGACATCAGCTTGTTTGACAAGCGAGGGCAGATCTTCGGTTTCCCCTTGAAAGAAATCTGTCTCCACGTTATAGCCATGCGTACCTTTTTCTGCCCGGCGCAGTGCTTCGGCGGAGGGGTCAACTCCAATAATATGTGCAGTACGGCCCTGGCGCTGCATCTCTTCCGCGATCAGGCGCGTGACGGCTCCAGTGCCGCATGCCATGTCCACGATGGTCAATCGTTCGTTCTTGGGACGTCCTGCAAGCGGAGCAAGGGCTTTTCGCATGAGCGAGCGATTAATCTCTGCGTAAAATGGGTACGAGGCAAAGTCCTCGAACGTAAATTGGTTCGTCTCGTTTGTTTCTATAAGGCTCATTGGTGCAGTCTCCTTACTTGAACCGGTGTTTACCCTTTAGAGAAGAACTGCACCAAAATAGTTTCACTAATCTGGTTAGATGTGCATTGCCATTCCACCATCGACGCAGAGAATCTGGCCCGTGATGTAGCTTGCTTCTGGAGAGCAAAGGAAGTTGATGGCGGCTGCGATCTCTTCGGGAGTGCCAAAGCGTCCAAGTGGTGTCACATCCAGCATATATTTGCGCTGCTGTTCGGTAAGTGTTGATGTGAGTTCCGTCGGAATAAAGCCGGGAGCAATGGCATTGGCGGTGATGTTGCGGCTTGCCATCTCGCGCGCAGTGCTGATGGTGAGCGCGACGATACCGGCTTTGGAGGCAGCGTAGTTGGCCTGCCCGGCATTTCCTAAGAGTCCAGACGGCGAGGTGATATTGACGATGCGGCCCCAACGGGCTTTCATCATGCCGCGCAGCACCGCTCGTGTGCAAAGAAATGCCGAGCGCAGGTTGGTGGCAACAACATATTCAAAATCGCTCAGCGACATTTGCAGGATAAGTTTATCTCGCGTGGTTCCCGCATTGTTCACAAGGATGGCGATGGGGCCAAGCGAGGCATTTGCTTCAGAGAAAAGGCGCGTCACATCTTCTTCCTGGCTGACATCTGCCTGTATCATGACGCAGCGCCTGCCCATTGCTTCGATGCTGGCTTTTACCTCTTCTGCCGCCTGAGCGTTGCTGCGATAATTCACGACCAGATCCGCTCCGGATTGTGCCAGGCGTAGCGCGGTTGCGCGTCCAATACCCTGACTACTTCCCGTTACTAATGCTATTTTGCCTGCCAGCGGCAATGCCTGTTCTGCCATAACAATGTTACCCTCTCTTTTTGAAATTGTATGAATTTCTGGCTATCTGCTTTGCTTCGCTGGTAGTATAGCACAATGGCTGCCCTTGCTCGAGAACGTATGATTGTGTTTTTTCGGGAAGTACAAGAACTGGAGCTACTTCCCATATGTCAGTAGCCCCGGTCTTTCAAAGAATCCTGTCATGTCGAGTGAGTTGAGTAACGCACGCAAGTTTTATGACGTAGTTGTTAATCGTGATGAACATTGATGAAATAAAGGTGAATAGGCTCCTTGTCATCCTGAGCGCAGCAAAGGGTCTGTGAGCTAGGAGTACGACCGACTGGGCGACGGAGGTCCTTCGCTGCGCTCAGGATGATATTCCTGGATATTGGTAAACCTTCATAACGATTAACCGGCTTTCGCTCGTTTCAAGCCATTTTGGTTGGCTGTATCAAGGGTTTCAATATGGAAATCTTCAGATGGCTCTGACAGAAGAGGGCCGTTGGTTTCATCTGACGCAGCATCGTCTGCATGTGCCTGGCGAGATGCTGTCGGCTTGTCTGTTTCCTGGACGGGCAGAGGTTTCAGGCGAATGCTTCTCAAACGTGGGACGGTGAGGTCGATGTTGGGATCAATGATGGTAGTATGGTCATAGTGTGCGGTGTAGAGTTGTTCCGCTTTGAGATTGCGCGTGCCAGAAAGATTGGCCTCGTAGAAAATAGCTCCCTCAATGTCTGCAACGAGCAGGTTTGCGCTGGAGAGGTTGGCTCTCCGCAGGTCTGCGCCTTGCAGATTTGCGCCTGTGAGATTAGAGTTTTGCAAATTGGCTCCAGCGAGACATGCCCCACGCAGGTCAGCCATGTAGAGGTTTGCATCGCTCAGATTGGCCTCGCGCAGGTTTGTATCTCGTAAGTAGCGCCGGGAAAAGTCGCGTCCTTTCAGGTCGGCACGATAGAAGGAGGGCGGTTGCCAGTTGGCGGGAATATCGGTGCCTGCTTCGAGATCAGCCTGCGTCACCGGAGTATCTTCCACGTAGGGCAGGCGAGCGAGGTCGTATTCCAGGTTCAAGCCAATGATACGCTGCTCATCTTTCTTTTCCCAGGCTTTCCAGGCTTCCTGCACCTGCTCGACCTTCGCGTCGAGCTTTTGTTCAGCAGCGTATATGTGCTTTTCCTGTTGTTCTTCCCATTGTCTCTGGTGTCTTTCCTGCTGTTCTTCCCATTGCCTCTGGTGTCCTTCCTGGGCCTGCTCCCAGGCTTTTCGCTCAACTTTCGTGCCTGTCAGAAAACGATATTGTAGCCGTAATGCGACCAGCGAACCAACGAATGCGGCCAGGAGACAAATAATTCCCCCGATTATCAACAATGTGACCATATGCTACTTTCCCTTTTCCCGAATATTTGTGGGAGACTTGAGCATTCCTTCCCATCTTACCTACTGTGGTCTATTTCCTATGACGGAGCGCCTTTCTATTGGTAACGTTCTATGCATTTTTTAGCCACCTTGACAGTTGCAGGAAAATCGTGTACTATAACAATGACAGATATATCAGTTACAGTTATATCAGCTACCGATAGTAAATTAACCATGAAAGATTATTGAGTTGAAGGAGAAACATGTGAGCGATGAAAAGCGAGATCCGCGATCTCTGCTGCCATTGACTCCTGCGGTTCTGCATATCCTGCTGGCCCTGGTTGATGGCGAACGACACGGCTATGGCATCATGCAGGAGGTGGCGGCGCGCACTGGAGGCACAATACGTATGGGGCCGGGAACCTTATATGGTTCGATCAAGCGGATGATGGCCGATGGCTTGATCGAGGAGTCCGGCGAACGGCCTGATCCAGCAATGGATGACGAGCGCAGGCGCTACTATCGTCTGACCGGCTTTGGGCGGCGCGTGGTGCGCGCTGAGGTGGAGCGGCTTGAACAGGTTGTGCGGCTGGCCCGTGAAAAGCAGGTGCTGAGCGGTCCTGAGATGCTAGGAGGCCAGGCATGACTCCAGCGAAAGAGGCAGCACCCTTTTCGTTTCGGGTTTACAGATTGTTGGTGCAGTGTTATCCAACAGAGTTCCGCAAGGAATGGGAGCGCGAGATGCTCCAGACATTTCGGGACTGCTATCGTGAAGCGGTGCGCCAACAAGTCTCTCAAGGGCTATTACGGCTCTGGAGTCTTACGCTGTACGATTTGACCCTCAGCGTATCGGTTGAGCATTGGCGAGCGTTCCTCGCCCGTTGGAGGCGCTTATTCGGCTTTGAAGAAAGGAAGATACAGGTTATGACTTCTCTTTTCAGTATATGTGTTGGAGAGCGCAGCGATATAGGTCGTGTGCGTTCAGAGAACGAGGATAGCTTCCTCTCCTATATGCCACAAGACTCTGACTTGTTATCGAAGAAAGGCGCATTGTTTGTAGTGGCCGATGGGCTGGGTGGGCATACTGGAGGTGAACAGGCAAGCCAGTTGGCAGTCTCTGCTGTCCGCGAGGCCTATTATGCGGACGACGGCAGGGATACAGCGACGGCATTAAAGCAGGCCATTGAGTATGCCAACGAGCGCATTTACCAGGAAAACAAAGCAAAATCGCCAGCCGCGTCAAAAGAAAAGATGATGGGAACGACGTGCGTAGCTGCTGTAGTGCTAGGCGATACATTGTACGCGGCAAATGTGGGGGATAGCAGGGTGTACGTGGTGAGAAATGGGCAGGTCAGACAGATAACGAAGGATCATTCGCTGGTGGCTGACCAGGTAACGGCGGGATTGCTGACCGACGAGCAGGCCCGGGCGCATCCAGAGCGCAACAAGATTTATCGCTGCCTCGGTTTGGAGAAGGTAGAGGTGGATGCCTTTACCGAAAAAGTGCAGGAAGGCGAACTCATCCTGTTGTGTACTGATGGTCTATGGCAATTGCTGAGCGATGAAGAGATCGGTGATATTGTGGAGCAATATTCGCCCGAGGAAAGCGTGCAACGTCTCATCGAGCAGGCCAATGAACGGGGGGGTGTGGATAACACAACGGTGGTCGTTGCTAGTATCGGTGCGTAAAAAATCGGGCAAAATTTTGTAAGATTGTGTGATACACAGATAGAAATTCTCTGCGGGTTCCACCATACCCCGCGCTTCATCCTCGCGCAGACCTGGAAACTCGCGCAAGGCGACGAACGTTTGCTGTCCGTTTTCAAAGACCACCAGATACCGGTTCCACCACCTGGATGGCACATTCAGCAGCCGTAGCGGGCTGAGCAAGACGACATCCGGCGAACGATGGTGTTCTCTGAGGAAGCGTTTGACTTCCTCACGCACCAGTTCGTGTGTGGTCAGGACCTTGACATCGTAGCGCTCAATTGCGGGTAGCTCCACAGTGCCAAAGTCTTTGTCGCTATCCAAAAACTCTGGCCGCGCAGGCCCACCCGGCCAGGCTTCTGGCAGCGGGGTAGTGGTACGCGAGCGAGGAGCAGGCTGTTGTGCAGGTCCTGGTCGAACGTTTACTGTCGGCATACGCACTGTTTCCAGATACTCCACCGGTGTTGACCCAGGGAGCGATGCTCCTCCCCCCATCGAACGCTGCCACCAGGAGGCTTGCAGACTGTTGGACACCTGGCGTGCCCGGCGCAGCTTCCTGCGTTGTTGCTCAACGAGGCCATTCACCTTCGCGATCATGCCGTCTCTCCACCTTCCCATTGCGTACTGCGTAGTTGAACGAGTTCGCGATTGCCACGCAATGCTATCCAGAACAGCCTGCTGCGCTCTTCGTCGGTAAAGACCGGCGAGCCATCCTCAATGGCTTTTGCCAGCAGCCCTGCTTCGAAGGCGAGTTGGAGATGTTCTGCTGGCTGAAGCAGTGCGCCATCATACGAGCAGAGTGTATCTGTCGTATAATCGCTTTTCCAGCAAGCCACGCATATCTTGACGCTTGGCGCATTGGCCGGTGGCTCTGGTGGCTCTGGTGGAGGCATAAGCTTTATGCCTTGCATTGTTGTTACCCTCTCTTTTTCTTGTTCCTGGGACCGCTCTGCCTCAAGATGGTGGACGAACACGTGCATGTAGCGCGCAGTGATTGCACACCATACAGCGAACAACAGGCCCAGGAAAACGAACCATAGCAACATGGTTCTTCCTCTCATTGTGACCCGTCTTCAGTTGTTAAGGTCCTGATCTATGTCAAAGGCGCGTGCGCCAGAGACAACAAAAGCAAGAAGGCTACGCAAGATTCCAGGAAATATCGTCAAATTTGAGCGGCGGAAGCCCTTGCTGCTCGCGAAGCCTGTTGATGGCCCGCCAGACTTTGCGAGCGGTTATCGCACGGGTAACGCGACCATTTTCTATATTGCTGATGGTAGCCTGATCCACATGCGCTTCTTTTGCTAGCGCCTGCTGGTTGATGTTCAGCTCTACCCGCGCATCAAGGACGGTATATTCAGTCATCAGGTTCATGTCGCTCACTTGTGTAGAATGTTCATACGTTTCATATAGTTGATAATACCTTATGGAAACAAAAATTACAAGAGCAAGTGTTCTGTACAAACGTTCGATAACAGACATTCGATACCTTCGTATCATTCTTGCTTCCTCAGCAGGGACGGGTGCCAGGATTCGTTGACAGCAACTCATCCATCTGTTATTACAAAAGATGCAATATTGAAACTGGATGTAGAAGGGATATTATCGTATGTATGCACCTCCACCTTCACGCTTGAAACGCTTCACAAGCTGGTGGCAACGCCAGCGCCTCCTGGTCAAAATCGGCTGTATCTTGCTCCTGTTGCCAGTCTGCGGGTTTTGTGGGTCTGCTGCGGCAGTCGGGACTTATGCCGGTATCTACGAAGGAATCACTGGGCAGAGCCCGTTTCCCACACCGACTCCAACGCAAACAGGGCAAGTTGCCCAGGTTCTGACGACGCGAGCTGCTTCACCTACTCGGGTCGTTCCCACTCGAGCGATCACGCCCACGCCCAAACCAACCCACGCTCCGAGTCCGACGCCTACCCAGAGGCCAACACCAACGCCCAGGCCTCAACCAACCTCGCCACCACCGACGCCTACGCCCTCCTGCCAGGCTGTTAACAACAATCCCTGGTGTTACAATTTCAGCCCCGGATCGCTCATCTACAATCCACCCTCGGCCTTTTGTGACTATTTCCCGTGTATCTCCAGTTTCTGGAACGGGCAGGGCTATGTGGTGGAATGCCAGGATGGCGATTACTCATTATCTGGCGGTGTGCAAGGCGCTTGTTCGCATCATGGTGGCGAGCTGCGCCCACTGTATTCACATTAACTCAGGAGGAATACTTTTATGGCACCTTTCCCTCGCAAACGTCACTTACCTCGTGGCTGTCAAATCGGCTGTGGTGCGCTTGCCGCGCTGTTCTTGCTCCTCATTGTAATCGCGGCAACCCATATGACCATAACGCCAACCACCCAGGCCACACAGCCGACACGGGCCATATCCACTCCAACGAAGGAGAAACCCACCAGCATGCCAACTTCGCAACCAACCCACACGATCAAGCCAACACATGGCACCCCGACCATTGGCGGACCATTGTCCGATTTCTACGGCAAATTCGGCAATCCCACAACCACCGGTGTTGATAACAGCCCCACCTGGATCGTCGATCAGGACCAGCAAACGCTGGTCAATGCACGTGCTGATGCTCAAGGCAGGGTGACTGCCGTTCTCGTGACGAGCGGGGCGAATTGGAGCAACCAGCAGACGAAGCAGTATTGCTCGCAGTTCTTACCATCCGATGCGCGCCAGTTCAATACGGTGAGTAACCTCTTCGACTATCATAGCAATGTGGGTGACATTGCTATGCAGTTGGAGCCAGCGTCCTGTACGCTTACCCTGATGCAATCGTGAACTCTTCGGTTGTCAAGGTGCTATCCTCAGAAATGATATACTGATGCTGAATAGCTTGTTGGCTGGCGCGGCGAGGCCTGGTAACTTCTACGTGCCAGCCAGGGGGCTATGCAGCTTCTTGGTGTTCCTGTTTTCCCTCTCTCTGTTTTCTGCTCTTGCTGCCAGCCGGTCGCCCTTTACCACGTCTCTGAAATTGCTGGTATGCGACAATATCTGCCTCATTGAAGTAGAGTCCCTGCCCTTGGCGTGATGTGCCAGGCTCCCGTTCTACGAGTGTTCCTGTCTCATCATACATATAGGCTTTTAGTCGCCCCGAATATACCAGTTTATGAATCCAGTTCTCGGTACAACCTAAGCGGGCAGCAGCGCCCTTTGTATTGAGTATTTTTTGTTCCAGGTCTGTATCCCTCCCTTCATCGGTATGAAGATAGAGTACAATATTCATCTTATTAAAGTCAAGGAACTTCTGACAATTTTTGAAAAAGTCATAAAACTTCATACAATTTCTCTTGACAATTGTATGAAGATATGGTACTATTTACTTGTACCCGAGAGGTACAAAAAACGTTCAAGAGAGGGTATCCATTATGTCTAGTCGTCGCACTATCGCCGCCATCAACCGGCCACATATTTACGAGCGCAGCGTTGCTCCCCATGTCCGTCGCGAAACCGTTGAATGGAACAGCGATCAGGACATTTTCGAGTATAACGGCAGCTATTTCGTTTCCAGCCTGAAGTTCGCTGGCTACTACTACCGCGTTGTACAGATAGATGGTGTGTGGCACACCAGCACAAAGGATGAGCGCGTTGCGGCTGGACTAGTAGAGCGCGTGAAGCTTTACCAGATCAAAAAGAATGCAGCGTAACGCTTACTGATGCACCTCTGCCAGTCGGGACCGCTCGGCTGGTAGATGCGCCTCACGCGGGCGAAGATGAAATCAAGAGAGGGTATTATGACACAGACATCATCGGGCGAGCAGCTCTCGTTCAACCCCAATGACCATTTGATGCAGATTAAAAACCGTGGTGGCTCTGCCGACTACCTGCCGGTACAGTGGCGGCTGGTCTGGTTCCGGCTGGCGTGCCCGCAAGGAACCATCGACACCGAGGAACTCGAATACGACCCAGATCGCGAATTTGAAGTCGAGACCTACCAGTGGAACAATGACACCCGCCGCTCCGAAAAAGTGGTGAAGAAGGCAAAGGGTTTTGCCCGGTTCAGGGCGGTCGTGACCGACGGTAAAGGCGGGCGCGCCACCGGCCATAAATCCGAAAGGGCCGTCGATTTTCCTGACTACTATGAGAAAGCTGAAACTGGCGCGATTGGCCGCGCGCTCGCAGCCCTCGGCTATGGCACCCAGTTCGCCCCCGAGCTTGATGAGCAGCATCGTATCGTAGATGCGCCCGTTGATCGCCAACCGGTTACCGCCGAACCGCCAAAAGTACCAGCCGCTCCTGTCAGCGCTGCGACCAATGGACGGCCCGCAGCTAACCAGCATGCTGAGGACGCCCCGGCGACGGAACAGCAGCTCTCTAGTCTCCGCAAGCTTTGCCAGCACCTGGGCAAGCCCGAACTGGAACAGCCAGAGGCCCTTACCTACCTCGCGGCGAAGGAATTGATTACCAAGCTCAGCCACGAGTACAATGAGCGGCGAGCCCAGCGCAAAAACGTTTCCTAGCCGGAAGTAATGCACGGCTGCCGGTTGCAGGTTTGAAATCCTGGAGCCGGTGGACGCGCCTTACTTGTGGAAGAGTAAGGGAGTTTTTAGAAAAGAGAGGGTAACCCCATGCCACAGCAGTTTAAACTGCCGACCAAGCGCCAGGAGGAAGGCACGCCTGGCTATGCCTTGACACACTTCTACCAGTTCTTCAACTATCACCAGCGCCAGCGCTTCGACGAATGGCGCAAGGCACGCGGGAAAGCGCCGTATTTCCATGACGAAGAGTACGGCGAGAATCTGACCGGCAAAAGTTTTTTGATTGACGTCGCCGACACCGATCAACTCGACCAGGCGTTCCTCGTGGGACTCGGTGCGCAATATGTTGAGGGCGTGCGCTTTCCCTTTGCCACCCAACGCACGAGTTCTACCATCGCTTACGACCCACTGTTCGAGCTGCTTCAAGCGCACTTCGCGCAGTACACGATTTGGCCGTCGTCACACGCCTTTTTGCGTACCAAACACGCTTTCCTCTTGTTCCTGGCTGATGTTGTTCAGCAGGCCAAAGTGGAGGCTCCAGCAACGGCTGAGAACGCTCCGCTTGTTGTGCCAGACGAAACGGGCGCGGTGGAGGATGAATTGCCTCCCATAAGCGATGAAGACGAGTAAGCCATGCCTGCCCGTCGCCACTATACTCATTCGATACGAATCGACCATAGCTGCGGACACAGCAGGCAGATCATCGTGGATTGCCTGACGCTATCGCTTGTCAGAAAATGGCGCGAGCAGCCCTGTCCTGAATGCCAGCGGAACGCAGCGAAGCCCCAATCATCAAGCAGCCTCCGAATCGACCTGGAGGCTGCATCCCCAGGAAAAAGAGAGGGTAACGACACATGAGTCATCTGATTGAGGTCTACCTGCGCTATTACGTGCTTGGGAATGGCGCAATTGTGACGATTGCCTGCGACCTGTTTCACCTGGACCCGGATTTTGTGCTGACGGTCCTGGTTGAGCATCCTGATGAGGTGCAGGTCGCGGACATTCACAATACCGGCTGTACGGAAAGATTGGCCGTGAGCGATGGAGAATCACTCACCTTCCTGGCGCGCCGCGAGGGCCAGATCGTGGCCTGCGCGGTGTATGAGGTGGATCGCGAGCTGACCGAGGTTGGCCTCTTGCTCGCGCCTCGGGCAGTCGCTAATCTGCTCCTGGATCAGGGAGAAGTCGAGCGGGAAGCTGGCCTGCACTCCGTGGCAAAGGAGGTGTGCTAATGCCGGCAACACTCGCTCCCGCCTTGACGCCCCAGACCTGGAGGCTTACTAATCTCACGGTCGCTGTCCTGGATCATTACCAGGTCCTGGGCCAGCCAATTCCCGAGAGTCTTGATATCCTGCTTCATACGACCGTACCTGGCGCGCTAGACCTCAACGAGGACGATTTCTCTGCCGAGATGATTGGTCACATCTGCGAGGTCCTGGATGACGAGAATCAGCTTGCGCAGCCCTCGATTCAGGCTGCGCTGCGCGAGGAACCGGTATGTCCAAAATAATTGAGGATCCGGAGCTGCGGGCGCGCACGCTCGCCAGCATCGACCTGCTCAAACGCTTGCCAGAAAGCTATCAGGCCTGTTTGCATGGCTCTCCGTGTGAGGTGTGTGGCTCGGTCATTTGGACCAGAGTGGCGCGTGGATTTCGCTGCCTCGTCTGCTGGCTGCCGCCTCGCGCACCGAATTCCATCCGACAACAGTTGCGGAGGCTGCTTGTATGAATCGAACAGAAGCCGAGCAGCTTGTCGCCACCATCGAACGCGAGTATCCGGGCCAGATCTCGGCCCGCTGCGAGCAGAACAAGTGGGGCAAAACTGGCAAGAAAGACTGGGGCTATCGTGTGATTGCCACCCTGCGGCCAGGCCAGCGCACCGCGACGGTGTGGACACTGGAACAATGGCAATCGTTAGTAGACGCCTGGCAGTGGTTCCTTCAGCCAGGCGAGAAAGGAAATATCCATGACCAAACTGGCGCTCATTGATCTTGATGGCGTAGTGATTGATGCCACTGCGCGATTTCGGCGGGCCGAGCAGGCCAAAGAGGATTTTCTCAACAATCGTTCTTATGATGACCGGATCAATGCCCTCTTTTCTGGCGCTGATCCAGAAAAACAGGCGGTAGAGGTTTACTGGCGCGTGGCGCTTGATCCAGCAGCCTGCACGCTTGATACCCTCGTCCCTGGAGCGCAAGAGGCGATTGTCAACCTGCGCCGCGAGGGCTTTCGCATTGTCTACCTCACCTCGCGGCCTACTGCGATGGAAGACGCCACACTCTTGCAATTGCTCAATGCAGGCCTGCACGATGACCAGACACTTCTGGTCATGAAGAGTTCGGCCTTCCAGTACGTGAAAACCATCGTCTGGAAGGCCGGGATGGCGGATACACTGGTGCGCACGCTCAATGCCGAAGTATTGCTGGTCGTTGATGACGAGCAGCCCCATCTTGACCATATCAGGCGTGTGGTCGAAAAGCGCTGCCCGGTCAGATTGTATAAGAGCCTGGCTGCCGTGGTCGATCCGGCAGAAGGTGCCGCCGGCCAGGGCGATCCATTCCTGCCCGATTTTCCCGAGGAGGAAGCAGAATGAGCAAAATGGCGATCCACCCCGAGTACGATCCGCTGCGCGAGTTCCACGGCGAGGAGCGCCGCAATTGGCAAATCCAGTGTTCTTGCGGGCAGTGGATTTGGGCAAACATGAGTCCGGCGGACTATGCCTATCACCGCACCGTCTATCATAGACGGTGCGGGCAGTGCAAATGCGAGCCTTGCGCGTGTGAGCAGGACGACACTCGCCAGCGTTAAGAGCAGCGGGAGGCAGTAATCACGATATCGTGATTACTGCCGAAGTTTCACTTTCACCACGATCTTCTTCGTTTTGCCCGGAATGATGCTCCATTTGACCGCATCTCCGGCAACCAGGCGTAGCGCCAGGCGCACCGCATCGCTATCGGTCGAGAGACCGAACTTGCGGCGGATCTCGGAAACGGCCTGGTCGTCATCGCCGGTGGCATAGTAGGAGCGGCGTTTGAGTGCCGCCGGATCGGTGCTTTCGGGTGCAGGTGGAACAGCATGTATAGTAGGACGCTCAGCACGAGCGGTTGCGTTTTTCATGAATACCCCCAGCGTAGGAAGATAGTCCCAGTATAGCAGATGAAGAGGAGAGCGTATATGAGCAATACGATGCACGTGTCCATGCTTGATGTTGCGTTGAGCGAAACCATCGCGGACCTGGAGCGCATCGCCGCGACGGACGAGCCGCCGACCCAGTATTATGCGGCGGTCGGAGCCATCAAAGGCTTTTTGTTGTACCAACTCGCCGAGTCTGCGCAGTTGACCGACGGACAACGCGCACAGATTCGGACCCTGGTGGAACGCTGGGATGCCTGCCAGATTGCGCCGAAATAGCCCTTGCGTAGTCGGTTCCACCATGACACAATAACGTCGGTAAAGGCCGCTTTACACCCATAAAAATGAGGGAAAGATGACCGAGAAAGAACGCGCCCTAATGGCGATCATTTCCGCCATGCGAACGCTTGCAACCACACCACGAGCAGTCCTGGGATTGAGTGAAGGCATTCAC
>DASRDB010000016.1:0-61366 GCA_035652815.1 Ktedonobacteraceae bacterium | reverse complement strand
CACTAAAGCAGTTGCCGCCCGCTCTGGCGGGCGGCAACTGTGGGGAGCGAGCCGCCGCGCGGCGGCTCGCTCCCCACAGTTGGATGATTAGATGAGGCAACGAATGCGCGAGAGTAAGATTTTTACGTGAGGCAACACGGCAAGACTATCTATCAAAAAATAGTAATGTCATTACAAACCTGTCATCCTGAGCGCAGCGAAGGAGTTGCGGCCTCGACACACGACTCGTTCAGCGCGTGAGATTCTTCACGGCGCTCAGGATGACAGGCGAGCAGGTCTTTTTCATGGCTTGCTGTGGTGGTAAAACCATACATAGGAGTTGCACATACAGCATGCTTTAGCAAGACCATAGATATTGTTCATAGGCCATATATGCTACGAATTTAGTGAAATAATGGGCCTGAAACAACGTTTTTCGTAAATTTTCGGGCCAATTATTATGCTTTGGTAAATTCAGGGTTGTAACTCTAGACGTTATTCATAAAAATATGTACAATGGTGACTATATACACATCATCTATACAAACATCGATGTCAGGGTACTTTTCTCGCTACATCTCAAGCGATGGCATCTATTTATCACTTAACGGGAGGGTATATGTCGTCTCATATCGTCTCATCTACGGATGGAATGGAACACTATCAGCCAGTAGCGAGCGATACATCGACACATGAGATTGAAGAGCTGCGCAAGGAAAATAGTGCCTTACAACATGCGCTTGAAACACAAAAACGTGAAAACGCTCTGTTAAACGAAGTTATTTCTACGGTTGGCTCAACGCTGAAACTTGATGAGGTATTACATCACCTGGTCGATACTATTACCCGCGCCATCTCCTGTCACGCGGCCTTCATCTACCTGTATTACAAAGATAAAGAACGGCTGGTGCTTGCCAGCACCAACGAACAATACAAACACCTGGTGGGAAAAATTGAGCTGGCTCTAGGGGAAGGCATCACCGGCTGGGTCGGTATGCATCTTCAACCCGTCATCATTCAAGAAGGGGCAATGAATGACCCCCGTTTCCGCTACTATCCAGAGTTAGAGGAAGAAAAATTCCAGTCCCTTATGACTGTCCCGATCATTACCAAAGATCGCAGGCCCATCGGCATCATCACATTACATACTGCCGCTCCGCATGAGTTTACCGAGCAAGATCAAACCTTTGTGATGAATACGGCCACACTGGTGGCTGGTGCAATTGAGAACGCCCAGTTGTACGAAAACACGCAGAGAAAGCTGAACATTCTGACATCGCTTTCGGTGCTGAGCCAGACCATCAGTTCCGGTCTCTATCTTGATGAGATGTTGCGCACCCTGGCAACCCTGACCGTACAGATCATGGAAGCCGACCTGTGCGTCATCATGTTGCTCGACCAGGTACGCGGTCGGCTCACTATTCGCGCATCCTTTCCGACCTTAAATGAGCGCGCCCTCAATTTCCAATCGGTTGATGTTGACCGGCATATCTGGGAAAAGCTGCGCGACTTCAGCATACAGAATGCAGATGCCACACTGCCAACGATGGAACGCCTGAATCCTTTGAAAGATTCCTTTTATAAGACGCTGCTCTCGGTACCGCTCATCTCCGGCACCGAACAACTTGGTCTGCTCAACTGCTACTCGAATAAAGCGCGGCGCTACACGAGCGAAGATCAGACCTTGCTTGCGACCATCGCCAATCAGATAGCGGTTGCCATCAAGAACAGTCACCTGGTTGATATGCTGGCACAGAAAAACCTCGTCAAAGGCTTTTTTGATGACCTCATGTATGGCGCATATGACTCCGAGGATGCGCTCCGCCAGCGCGCAAACTTTATCGGCTGCGATTTATCAAGGCCACATACGGTTGCCATGATCGAGATCACGCATATGAACCAGCACAATGGCAACGACGAGGAACATTCTCACGCCAATAGCAACAAACCAGATAGCTCTGTACAAACGGAAGAAGACCGCCTGGCCTTGCACAAGCGCATTACTGCTCAGGTGCGGCGGCGCATTCAAGATAATTATCCCGGTTCAGTTGTCTACGAGCGTGAAAATCTGCTGACCTGTCTTATCTGTCTGAGCAAGGACCCGACAGGCACCCGTTTGAAAAACTGGCTGCGCGACCTGGCGCGTCAGATGCGTACTGAACACGGCATAAGTCTCTCAATCGGAGTTGGCAATCCATGCCAGCAAATCGGCGACTACCGCCGGGGCTTCGCCGAAGCGACTGAAGCGCTACAAATGGGGCAAAATCTCAACCGTGATGGCGGCGTCACGCACTTCAACGATCTCGGCGTTTATCGCTACCTCTACAAAATTGCGCGCATGGATGATCTACGCGACATGTACCAGGATCAGGTCGCCAACATTGCCAACTACGACCGGCGCAAGGGTACAGACCTGCTGGATACGCTTGAGACGTATCTTGAGTGTGCTGGAAACCTTACGAAAACCTCGAATCGCCTGTTCGTGCATCGCAACACCCTCATCCAACGCCTGGAAAGGCTGCAATCGCTCTGCGACATTGATCTGCAAGAGCGAAGCAACTGGCTGACGTTGCAGGTCGCGATTAAAGTCTATAAGCTGCGTAACAGCGGAGTATGATGAAAAGCACACAAAAAAACGCTGCGAACTCACAGCGTTTTTTTTGTGTGCTTGCTTAGATCATTGTAGCAAGGCTGCTTTCAAGTTCAGGCTCTTCCGTTCCAGTAGTTTCGCTCTGCTTCTGACTGCTCCCACCACGCAGCGGTATCTCCTTCAGGAACAACACGGTGATCGTTCCCAGCACCATCAGCACCAGGCTCAAGATGAAGACATTATGAATGCCCTGTGTCAGACCAACTTTGACCGCTTCAATGACCTGATTCAGCATGGCTACAGCTTGCGGCCCCTGTTTTTGCGCTCCGGCGAACAGTTGAGCCTTCACATCCGGTTGCAGCAAAACTTCAGGATTGCTGAACAGGCCCAGGAACTTCGCGACCGCAGGCTGCACAGATGCAAGCCGCTTGATCGTGGCTGGCAGTGCGTTCTGGAAAGCGGGCTGATAGGCCGAGGTCATAATTGACCCCATCGCCGCCAGACCAATAGTACCACCGATCGAACGGAAGAAAACCAGCGCCGAGGTAGACTGTCCAATCTTCCCAGGCAAAGCATTCTGCACAATCAAGGTATAGAGCGACATGCCAAATCCCATACCCAGGCCGAGTACCAGCATGGCGATCAGCACGTCGGTGTTGCCCGAGTTCACATCCAGGCGGAACAACAGGTAGGTACCTACCACGCTAATCAACATACCAACAATGGCGATCCATTTGTACTTACCCAGCCGCGAAACCAGTTGACCAGAAATGACACTGCCGACAATCGAGGTCATCATCAGTGGGGTCAGGATCAGGCCGCTATTGGTAGCCGAGGTTCCCACCACGCCCTGTACAAAAAGCGGGATGAAGAAAATGCTGCCAAAGAGTGCCATACCAAAGATTACCGTCACAATCGTTGAGACCGTAAAGATGCCCTTCTTAAACAGGCTCGGCTCAATGATTGGCTGGCCGCCGCGCCGCTCAAGAAACGCCTCGTAGACGACAAATCCGGCGAGGACGACAACAGAGAACGAGAAGAGGCCGATAATCTGCGACGAGAGCCAGTCATACTGCGTTCCGGCCCAGGTAAAGCCAAGCAGTAAGGGCACCGTACCAAGCACCAGCAGGGCCGCGCCAATATAGTCAATCGAGACGTTTTTCGACTTGCTGCGCAGCGTCGGCATCAGGAACACCAGCACAAGGAACGCCGCGACACCCACAGGCAGGTTAACATAGAAAGCCCAGCGCCAGGTTACATGTTCAGTGATCCAACCGCCAAGCGTGGGACCAACGATGGCCGAGAGGCCCCAGACCGCGCCGGTAACACCCTGCCACTTGCCGCGCTCACGGGGCGTAAACAGGTCGCCTACTACGGCTACCGCAATCGGCATCAACGCGCCCGCGCCAATACCCTGAAACGCGCGGAAGGCGATCAACTGGTCCATTGACTGTGAAGCGCCGGAAAGCGCGGAACCTATCAGGAAAACTACAATGCCGAACAGGAAAAGTGGCTTGCGTCCGAACAGGTCGGAGAGCTTTCCATAAATAGGCACCATCACCGTCGAGGTGAGCAGGTACGCCGTTGAAACCCAGGTATAGCGATCAAAGCCCTGTAACTCGGCGATGACGCGCGGCATAGCTGTCGAGACAATCGTCTGGTCCAGCGATGCCAGTAACATCACCATCAAGACGCCGATCATTGTCAGGATGGTTTCGCGCTTTGTGAAGCGAGGTTGCTCGTACTCTTCATATACTTGCCCTGATGTCAAATTGCTGGCATCAGACGTTTTTACCATTTCTTCCATTAATCCAATCCCCCTATTTTGCAACAATACCTTTGAAGTAGATTCGCCAGAGACTTTTTTCCATATCCTCGGGCGCTATCTGGTCATCATGTATCAAACGTTCATACATTCTTGACGATAAAAAGCTAAAAAATGTGCTGACCATAATGGGTGTAGGAATTGAGGTATCCAACTCGCCCTCCGCCTTGCCCTGCTCCAACACCCCCGTGATGAGCGATGATATCTTTTCCCACTGTTCCCGCTTGGTATCCTTCTTTTCAAAAAACAACCGCCGCAAATCAGCGCTATCATGGATCATTTGCGCGATTTGAACACGGCCCTCGTTGCGAGAACGGAAGCATGGGTCATAAACGGCGTAAAAGATGGCTTTCAGTTTGCTACGAGTATCCAGGTCTGATGCCACAGTCGTTTCGACCGCCTGCAACAGCTTCTGCATCTCGCGCTCAAAGATAGCCAGCACCAGATCCTCTTTACTCGAAAAATGCAGATATACTGTACCTTTGGCAATGCCAACTCGCGCCGCTATCTCATCAATTGAGGTCTCATGAAACCCTTTCTCCGCCAGTACATCCTCCGCCGCTTGTAGTATCAAGGCCTCACGCTCCTGGCGCTGTTTCTCTTTTAAGGACCGATGAGCGCCTGTTGTTTGCATTCCTGTACCTCCTCGTACAAAAGACATGACTTCTAGCATATTTCCTGACTACTATAACAATATATGACCTCAAAGTATTTCCATGACTTATTAGTCATAATTTTAACAGGAAGTCAGAGTAAAGTCAAGAGGAGGAGATAAACTCACAAGGGATTATAGAAAACTACTGCTCGTCGACACAATTGCACGTCTCGCCGCTACGAGCCTCATGCCACGCCTCAAGCCCTTCGCGGACGATAAAGTAGACCAGAACCAGCGCGGCAAGCGAGTCTGCCCACCACCAGCCAAAGAGGGCATTCAACAAAAGACCAACCAGGAGCGTAATCGACATATAGGCACAGACAATGCTGCACATCGCGTCAGCGCGAAGGGCGGTACTCGAAATGCGCTTTGCCACGCGCAGCTTGCCCCAGGTGAGAAGAGGCATAATGACTGTCGCGGCAAGAGCGAGACCAATGCCCCACCAGGATAGAAGTGGATGGCTGCGGAAAAGTAATGCTATCGCCGAGTTGATAACGATGTACAGGGCCAGACCAAAAAGCCCGACAGCCGTAATGAGGGCGGCCCGGCGTTCTGCTGACTCGACGGCTTCAACAGAACAGTCCCTGTACTCAATCAGCAACCTCCAGAGCAGCACGCCTCCGGCAACGATTTCGATAAGGCTGTCGATGCCAAAGCCTTCAAGCGCGATGCTGCGCGAGAAAAAGCCTGCGAGGAGCGCGATGGATGCCTCGATTCCCATCCAGGCCAGCGCAACCATCTCTATCCACACCCCAAGCCGCACAGCCTTTTTCTCAATCGATATGCCAGACGAAAAAGAGGGCGTCTGCTGGGCCATTAAGATGAAACCTCGTGTCTGCTGGGAAGCCGTTTCGGAAGTGCTTCAAGCACAATCGACTCTGCTTCGTGGTCGCAGCATTCCTCCATGCGGCAATAGAGGCCATCAACTGTGCAGCAGAGCTTGCGATGATCGTTGCATTCAAACTGGATGGTGGCGTGAGTGATATGGTATTTGTCGTTGAGCATCGTATTGAGCGAGCGCAGAATGGAAGAACTAATGCTTGGCGGCAGGTTATCGATCAGGGCATGGCAGGAGAGCGCGTACATATTATTGGTAATGCTCCAGACATGCAAATCGTGTACATCGCGAATACCATCAATCTCGCGCATATCGTCTACCAGGTTTGAGAGGGAGATGCCCTTTGGCACAGCTTCGAGCAGGATATTGGTTGTTTCGCTCAAAATCTGCCAGGCTCCAAACGCAATCAGGAATGAGACGCCAACTGACAGCAGTGGGTCGATGATCGTCCATTTCGTCAGAAGGATAACAATGCCCGCTACAATCACGCCTATGGAGATGGCAACATCGCCGAAGACATGGAGCATGGCCGCACGCACATTCAAGTTATGCCCCTCGCTCCGCAAGCCAAAGCCGATAAACAGGTTGACAAGCACGCCTACTGCCGCTGCGCCAAACATGACCACCGCCTGTACCGGCTCGGGATGCTGGAAACGCTGTACAGCTTCCCACAGAATCACGATAGCAATGACAATCAACGTAACGGCATTGATGAGCGCGGCCAGAATGCCAACCCGATGATAGCCAAAGGTTTTACGGGCGTTGGCGGGTCGCTCGGCCTGCACAGTGGCAAACCAGGCCAGCCCGAGGGCGAAGATGTCGGTCAGGACATGGCCCGCGTCAGAAAGCAGCGCCAGCGAATTAGCCAGAAAGCCTCCGGCCAGTTCGGCCAGCAGAATGAGAATGGTCAGGAAAAACGCTAAGCGCAAACTCTTTTTTGCCATGCCATGTGTATGATTATGTCCTTCGTGTCCAAAGCTCACAGCCGCACCTCCGCTTCCAATGCGGATGCATAGCCTGGAAAGCGCTCATTGACATGCGCCATGCCAATTTCTAATAGCTGGCGAATATGCTTATCGATTAAGCGGTAATAGACCACCCGCCCTACTTTTCGCATCGTTACGATGCGCATGTTTCTCAGCACGCGCAATTGATGTGAAATCGTGGTATCATCTCGCCCCAGCCCAGCCGCCAGATCGCCTACACATAGTTCACCTGTTGGAGCCATCAGCAGCGCATATACCACCTGCAGACGGGTAGGATCGCCCAGTATCGCAAACAAAGCAGCGATGGCAGAGGCATGCTCGCTCTCTAGCAGGTTCTGCCGCACATGCTGCACATGCTCTGGGTGAACGCAACATTCGCGGTTCAAACTATTTTTCAGTTCATTGTCTGACACAAGCGTTGAAGATCTCATGCCCGCACTAACTTTCACTGTATATCTGTACATTCATGCAACTATTCTTGTCTATACTATAGCACATTTTCTCGTTTGCTTCAATGGGCAAGGCGTCAAAAACGAGGCTATTTTGTGGACAGGCCATGCAAACTATGCTACACTCATAGCCATACAATGAAAAGCACATCTATCAAATCCTATGCAGTTTCTTTTATATAAGGAGGGTGGAAACCCATGACAACCTGTACATCTTGCGGCAAGGACGTCACCGGGAAGAAGTTTTGTCCAGAATGTGGTACGCCTGTACAGCCAACGGCTGCTCCAGTAGCCTCAACCAGTACCTGTCCGCGCTGCAATGGCGTTGTAAAACCTGGAGCTGCTTTCTGCATGCATTGCGGCTCAGCGCTCAACGCGCACACAGCCATTCCCACCGTACAATCTCAATCATTGACTCGTCAATGCCCGGCCTGTCACGCAGATGTTCCGCTCAGCACAGCATTCTGCACCAATTGCGGACAGAATATGCAAACGGGAACTCCACCCCCTGTACCCGCGACGACCAGCGGCGTGTATTGCAACACGTGCGGACGACAGAATGCCCCTGGATTGAATTTCTGTGGCGGATGCGGCAGCCCGATTAATACTACTGCGCCCTCCGCTCCACAGACTGGCTATCCACAGACAGGAAGTTATGGTCAGCCCTTGCAGCCGTATGCGCCGCAATATGGCCAGCCGCAGTATAACACGCAGTACCCGCCACAACAGCCTGCTTACCAACAACCCTATCCGCAGCAGGCGTATGGACAACCGCCTGCGGGTTATCAACAGCAGCCAATGCTTGGTCAACAACCAATGGTGCTGCGCTGCCCCATTTGCATGGCGATGTCTCCGGTCGGGACAACCAATTGCCCAGGCTGTCGTACCAGCCTCGCGGGAATCGTTCCCGTACCTGCGAATATGCCACAACAAGGACAGCAGGGCGGCGGCCTCGGCGGTTTCTTGCAGGGAAGCGGCGGCAATATGGCGGTCGGCGCGCTCGGGGGAGCGGCTGCTGTGATCGGTGGTGAGATGCTCCTGCACGAGATTGAACACCCGCATCATCGTGGATACGACTATGAAGATAGACGCGATGGTGATGGCGGCATGCTTGGCGATCTGGGTAATCTGGCGAATGACGTAGGTCTGTTCTAAATACCATGAAAAAGTCCCTCTCGACAGGCATCCTGAGCGCAGCGAAGGATCTTGCGCCCAGCCTGTTGAGTGAGGGGGGGCCTGAGATCCTTCGCTGCGCTCAGGATGACATCTCGAGGCGGGATGGTCATGGCATACGAAGAGAGGACAAAGCAGTGGATATCCTCTCTTCGTATGTATGTCTACCTGACCAGCTAAGACATACCCAAATGGGCTATCGTCTTCCCTCCATTCCATTGATTAGCCAGCTTAAACCGTCTATAATAATATGAAGCTCCTCCCGAGGGATGTGAGTGCGTTTTTTTGTGCTGATGGCAAGATGTAGGAACTTCATCCACCATGCTCAACCCGTTCAGATGTTGAGATGTCGTTGGGGTATACAAACCGCGCGGATAGAGAAGGTATAGTTTTCCAATGCAGTATAAGCGAACAACGCTACGAAATGGTTTGCGCTTGCTAACGGCTGAGATGCCCGGTATGCGCTCAGCCAGCATCGCGTTCTATTTCACAGTGGGTTCCCGTTACGAGGATGACGCAGAGGCTGGAATATCGCATTTTATTGAGCATATGCTCTTTAAAGGATCGCAGCATTATCCCACCGCCCGTCGAATCTCAGAAGCAATCGAGGGCGTGGGCGGCATCTTCAACGGCAGCACCGGCAAAGAGTTGACAAACTATACTGCTCGTGTTCCCGCCGAACATGTCTCTACGGTACTGCGCGTTTTCGCGGATATGGTGCGCAACCCGCTCTTTGATCCGCTTGAGATTGAAAAAGAGCGCAGCGTTATTCTGGAAGAGCTGAGTTCAACTCGCGATGATCCACAGGAATGGGTCAGCCTTTTAATCGACGAAACCACATGGCCTCATCTGCCACTGGGACGAGATGACGCGGGCTTCGAGGAAACCGTCGAGGTGATTAGCCGCCAGCAGATGCTCGATTACCTGCACGAGTACTACCGGCCAAATTCGTTGATCATCAGTGTTGCTGGCAATATTTCGTCAGAGCAGGTCATCGAAGAGGTCGAGCGACTTTTTGGGGACTGGCAACCTGGAGAGCATCGCGTATGGAAAGAAAGTCTTCCACCACCAGATGCTCCACCCGTCGCCATCGTTTCAAAGGAGACAGAGCAAGCAAATCTCTGTCTTGGGACTCTTGGCATAGCCTATTCTTCCCCCGACTATTATACATTTACGCTCATTAATGCTATTTTAGGTGAAGGTATGAGTTCTCGTCTCTTCCAGACGATTCGCGAGGAGAAGGGACTGGCTTATGATATCGGCAGTTACTTTAATAGTTATGCTGAAACAGGAAATTTTGTAGTAAGCGCGGGCGTGGATACGAGCGAGGCAGAGGCGGCTATTTCGGCCATTATGAGCGAGCTGACCCGCATCAGCCGCGAGCCTGTACCTCAAGATGAACTCGCTCGCATTAAAGCCTATGTGCGCGGTACCACTTTATTGAGTATGGAAGGCACAGCGCAGGTGGCTTCATGGCTTGGGGGGCAGGAATGCCTGCGCGGAAAAATCATTGATGTTGATGAAGTTTTACAGCAAATTGACGCCATTACGCCAGATGATATTCAGCGCGTAGCTCAGCAATGCTTCGCTCCCGAATGGCGGCGGTTGGCCTTGATTGGCCCATTTGACCCACAACATGCAGTATATTTTGGGAAGTTGCTTAAGGGCGGAGATTAAAACGCCTGACCTGTAGCCATCGCTCACAAAACGCTACAGCCTCAGACGAGACAGGAGATCGAACACAATGAAGCAAACGACTCTTCGAGACCGCATTCAAAATATTGAAGACGCCATCAGCGCCGGACATACAGATGAAGCTATGGCAAGTTGCCAGCAGCTTCTCACCTATTTTCCAGAGGCGCTTGAAATACAACGCCTGCTAGGTGAGATCTACCTCGCACAAGGCCGCCTGGATGAAGCACAACAGACCTTCGATTGGATTCTGGTGAACGACCCCGAAAACGTGATCGTCTACTGCGACCGCGCTCTGATCTGCGAAAGTCAGAACGATATTGATACCGCGCTGGATTGTTACCAGCAAGCATACGAACTGAGCCGGGGCAACAGCCAGATTCGCCAGGAATTTAATCAACTGAGCGCGCGTGTTGGTCAACAAGAATTTATGCTTTCTCGCGCCGGACTTGCCCGCCTGTACATGCGCGGCGACCTCCTCACACAGGCAATCCAGGAGTGGGAAGCGGTTCTCACCGTCACGCCTGAACGGCTCGATGCGCGGCTGGGGCTTCTCGAAACCTACTGGCGCGAGGGCTACTTCGACCAGGTGCAACAAATGGCAACCAGCATTCTAGATGAGGTACCGCAATGCCTCAAAGCGCTCCTCTTGCTGGCGCATGTCACCTCTCCTTACAACATGCAGCGGGCGCAAGACTACCTGGAACGGGCAGAAGCGCTTGACCCAGATATGGTTATGGCGCAGGAACTCTTCAGCGATCTTGCCGCCAGTCAACCTCATGATCCTTTTCTGGCTCTTATTAAACGCGAGCCTGTGATTGTACCTGAAGCTGCGCATGCCAATGGCCACAGTGTCGATGCAATTGACACGCATCAGCAGCGCGCTATTGAAGCAGAAAACACCTCAACTTTCAACACAATCGGCCCTACAGACCGTGTTTATGGTTGGAATGACATGGAGAGCTGGCGCGAGCTTGATACCACACAGATTTCTCCCAGCGACACCCGGCAGCCGGAAGAACATGTGCCTTCATTTTCAACTTCCTGGTCCGCGCCTGACCTGGAACCAGAGGTTGGAGTACCAGGCAATGGCACCCATGAAGTGCAAGCGCCCGGAGCGGCAGATTTTGAAACCTGGGCCGCCGAGCAAGAGATCGACGATAATTTGGACCCGGCCATCCTGGAACAGCAGCCCTGGTTCCATGATGATGCTTCATTAGCCCCTCCAGTAGAGAATCCAGCGCCAGCCAACCTGGAAAGCGCTACAGATACAGTAGATACCAGCTGGAATGGGCCTTCACAACAAGAACAACTGGCATCCCCACCTGCCTGGCTTGAAATGCTCACAAGAAACGAAGGCAAGCAACCGAGCGGCAATCTTTCAGCCCTGGGCCACAATAGAGCTGAGCCTTCACGTCCCGAATTGAACAAGACCTGGGAAGAAGATGTGATAACCAGCCCTGAACCTGAACAACCAGAAGCGAAGGAAATGGAACCATCTTTCTTCTTCTCCTCAGACGACGATTCTGAAATGGGCTGGCCAGAATGGCTCAAATCGCTTGGTGCTGAGACGCTCGAGCCAGGAAACGGGCCGGAAATGGCTGCCTCTCCAACGATAAACGCTGCCCCATTAGCGCAATCACAGGAGGAACCAGCTTTCGCAAAGTGGACGTATCAACAGTCGGTTGAAGCCACTTCTGAGGAAATCGCCTTTGCTCAGTTTCTTCACCCACAGGAAGATGAAACGACTGTTCATGATGATGCTTCATGGGACAACCCTGTTGAAACCAGCTCCCGGGAACCGGAGTTCACGCAGTGGATCAATCCGCAACCGGTGGAGACAGCTTCCGCTGAAGCAGAACAGCTTGCGACGCTTGAATACCTGGAGCAAAGCCTTATGGCACAGGGCTTTGTGCCATTACAGCCCGGCACGCTTTCAAGTATTGCGCAAGAGGACCCGTTGTCAACAGTATTCCCTACCCTGGAAAGCACAGGCACACCCTTTGATTCGCATATCGCGCCTATTACAGCGCAAGAGCCTGTCGAGATACCACCCTATGTTCCACCAACACAGCCACTCGCTCAGCCCGAACCGGTGCGACAGCCTGCTCTGAACCTGGATGCATTCGCGGTTACAGCATCTGCGTGGACAGAAGTACAGCAGCCGCAGGTAGCGCCCCCAGTACCGGCTGTGGAAGAGTCGAAACCGGTCAGCGAGCCTGTACACCATCAGGTACCAGTTTCGCAGACAGTATCGGCCCCCATTCAAAGGCAGGAGCCTACCCTTGTGCCTACCTATCAATCCGATGCCTTGCTTGATAGCGAGCTGGAAACGACGATGAAACGCCCAGCAGTACGCCTGCAGCCTATGCAGGGTTCTGGAAAAAAGGATTTCTCGCATCTGCTGGGCAAAGGACGCACAACTGAGCGCAGTGGGAAAGGGTCCCCAGAATCGCTGAGTACCAAAGAGCGTCTGATTCGCGGCTATCAACATCAACTCGTTGGAGATTATGATGAGGCGATGCAGGAGTACCGCATCATCATTCGCAACGCCCCCGAGTTACTTGAAGAGGTCATCAGCAACGTGCGCGCCTTATTAAAGCTAGCTCCCAGGTATTCAGCCGGATACCGTGTCCTGGGTGATGCCTACATGCGCCAGGGCGAGTACTTGCAGGCGATGGAGGCGTATAACAAGGCTCTGACCATTGCAAAACGCGCGAAGGGTTCTGGCAGTCATTAGTTCACAAAGGAGTCGATGATGGACACAATACTTCAACGATTGACCGAGCTGGATGAAATAACTGGCGCGTTAATCATCGGTAAGGATGGACTGATCGTCTCAGGCGGCTTGCAGAGCGATGATGAGGACATGCTGGGCGCGATGTCTGCTGCAGTCTTTGGCTCTATTGCAACCTATGCCTCGCAAACCAATCATGGAGAAGCAAAGCACATTCTCATTGAAACGCAGGCTGGGACCATTCAGTTTGCAGAGGTCGGAGATATGATTCTCGTTGTCACTACTCGCCCTCACTCAAATAGCGGGCGCGTGCGGCTCGAAATGAAAAAGGCCTGTCGGCAACTTTCGCAACTCGTCGCTGCCTATTAACAGCAGTTGTTACGCAGAAAGAAGCCATCTCAGCCTGCAAGGAATGCAACAGCAGGTTGAGATGGCTTCTTTCTCTGTGCTTCTCAGGTATGTAGGCACACGAAGGAAAGGATATCAGTTGTTTTGCCGGAGAGAATTAGAGCAAAGCCGCGAGGAAAGGATTTGAACGTAGACCAGGAATGAGAGACTTTCTAGACTAATGCGCCGACGTTGAGGCTTCTTCCTTTTCCTTCTTCTTTTCCGCCAGACGCCAACAACACGTTTTACTACGGAAACAGCGATCCTGTTCTTCAAGAGTAACGGGAGGAGTGCCTTTCATACAAAACACCTGGTACATAGGCTCACCAGCCGCCACATCATTACACGGGAACCAGCGCTCGCGATAAAAAGGGCAGGCATTTTTATGCTTGCGCCAATTCGGATTTTCTGCTGGATGAGATTCGAGTGTAGCAGCCAAAAAAGTATCCTTCCTAATAAATTGAGTTAGAGCTGCGATTGAGAAATCTTGTTTTCAGGTAGTATACCATATAGCAGGCCATTCGTCTCGGGTAATCGAGGCAAAGTTTGTCGTCGAAACAAAATGTATTCCGCTCTTATGCTAAGATATGGATAGACTCCTTTCAACTACAACTCTGGAGAAATTACCTTGCTAGAACGACCACCAGATAAAGATTATACGATAGAAACTTCCGATATTGTTCCCTGGACACTCCGGCAGACCTTCCTGGGCATTATTCTGACGTTGTTTCCCTGGCTACTCCTGGCTGTCACCCTCAACAACCTGGGAGGCAATACAACATCCGGTAATACTCCCCTTTCTTTTCAGGCCGATCTCATGGCCGCAATTATCACCTTAGTGTTTTCAGCCATCATTGAAGGCGCATTCCTCATCGCGCCATTCTATTTTGCGAACAGAGCCTTCAGAGGGCTACGCAACCATATACAACTGGCATGGAACGCATTGGGCTTTCGTCGAGTCTCAAGCAGGTATACCGCCGGAATCATTATCGGCCTGCTCCTGGCCATCTTCGCGGTAGATTTCCTCTACTCCTATGTAATCACGGCTTTGCATCTTAACCTACAAACGAACGACCAGGTGATTCTGGCTCACAGTAAGCAGGCCCCACTGACAACCTATGCAACGCTGCTGGCGGCGGTATTTATCGCCCCGTTTTGTGAAGAGATTTTTTTCCGGGGCTTCGTTTTTCCTGGTTTGTGCAAAGGGATGCCGGTTGGCGGAGCTATCCTGCTCAGCGCGCTGCTTTTCGGGGTCGCGCACGCAGATGTCGGTTCGTTCGCAGTCCTGTTTGTGATTGGCCTCGCGCTCGCCTTCGTGCGCTGGCATACGAAGTCGATCTGGCCCGGTATGCTGCTGCATATGCTAAATAATGGGATTGGCGCTCTCTCCATCATCCTTGCCATGCAAGGGACGATTCATTGACAAAAGCGGTGGCCTTGACAGTGATTATGAAGTTTGACAACATACAGGAGGAGACCCGCCACCTGTCATCCTGAGTGCAGCGAAAGATCTCTGTGCCGGGCGAATCGTGCACCCAAACTGGAGATCCTTCGCTGCGCTCAGGATGACATACAGGAATATACCTCCTTTATTCTTTAAGCTTCATAATCAACGTTGAGGCCGCACCATAACTGATACAGCTTTCAGAACTTTTTGCGCCGGTCCTCTACACGGGCGCTGGCGGTTTTGGATTCGCCGCCACTGGCGCGTGGCAGGCTATCAGCAGGCACAAGCTCCACCTTCGGCGTGTTACCCGTCACGGTCTTCACTGCTGTTGCCATTTCATAACTCAAGGCGCGGCAGTACTCAGGGTTACTCAGAATCGAAGCATCCTTCACCTCGACCTTCAGGTCAAAGGTATCAAGCCCATCTCGCTTATCCACAATGATACGGAAGTTTGCGCCGGTTTCAGGAAACTTCACCAGCGCGGCTTCCACCTGGCTCGGGAAAACGATCAGGCCACGAATAGAGACGGCGTCGTCACTGCGTCCCTTAATGGCCGCGATCTTCGGATGAGTGCGTCCGCAAGAGCAGCGCTCCTCCCACCATGTTCGGGATAAATCGCGGCTGCGATAGCGAATCATGCAGGTGCCATCAGCCGTAAGCCACGTCCAGACGAGTTCGCCGTCCTGTCCTTCGGGAACCCATTCGCCGGTCTCGGGGTCGATGCACTCGACCAGGAAGGCGTCCGCCCAGGCGTGCATGCCATTGCGCTCCTCGCATTCACAGGTCATGCCTGGGCCAAGAAACTCGGTCATGCCAAACTCGTCATAGGCGGTGATGTTGAAGAGTTCTTCCAGCTTCAGGCGGGTTTCCCAGGGCCAGGGTTCAGCGCCAAAGAGTCCTATCTTGAGCTTCGTATCCTTGAAATCGATACCCCGCTCGCGTGCCTTGCCACCTACATAAAGACCTACAGAAGGCGTCATACAAATAGCCGTGACGCCAAAATCGACGATGAAATCGATCATGCGATCATACTGGCGCGCATCTGACCCCATCGGTATCGCCATCGCATCCATCGCCATCGCGCCATAGTGGAAACCAAAGCCGCCGGTCGCCAGACCATAGCCGTAACAGTTCATCAAAATGTCACCCGGGCGCAGGCCGGTCATCCAGAGTTCACGAGCGTTGAGGTCGGCCCAGTAATCGATATCTTTTTTAGTCGCGAACACGGGAACGCTTTTGCCCGTCGTGCCACTGGTGGCATGGACTTCTACAAGCCCGCCTTCGTCACCCGGCTTCTTGAAGGCCATGCCGTAGGGGTATGCTGCGCGCACAGTCTTCTTTTCCAGGAAAGGCAGCTTCTGAATGTCTTCCAACGAACGAATATCTGAGGGCCTGACTCCGGCCTCGTCATAGAGATTACGATAAAACTGGTTCTGGTTGTAGGCGCGTTCGACCATCGCCTGAAGCCGTTCTAGCTGCAACGCTTTGAGCTTCTCTTTCGGCATGGTCTCCATCTCTTCATTGTAGTACTTGCGCCCGCTCATTATTCACCTCTCCTACTTAAATAAAGTTGGCTCTCATAGTCCAGGCGTTTTATCGCACCCGGATAAATATTAACGATCAAATTCGGACCTGTCATGTTGAGCGCAGCGAAGCATCGCTCTCGCCACGCACAGATGCTTCGCTGCGCTCAACATGACAGGCTCATGCTGATCTTGCTCGTTAACATTTATTGGAGAAAGCCACCTGATTATAGCACAAGCAGAGCTATCAGCAGATGAGAAGAGCGCATATGTACTATTCGGCCCCAGGGGAGACAGCGAACATCTGGCCCACTTTTCCCTCTGGAGCCTCCTCAACGAATACAGCAATATTCTTTGGACCCACCCGCTCGCTTGAAGGAGCGAGTTTCCGGTTTTCTTACGGAGTCATTTCAGTTTTCAACTGGTGCCAGGCCAGGCGGGCTTCTTCGACCGAACCCTCGTCTTCAATAGTGGAGACATCACCCGGGTCGCGGTCGAGTGCGACTGCGCGCAAGACACGCCGCATGATCTTGCCGCTGCGTGTCTTGGGCAGCGTACTCACAAAATTGATCTCGCTAATGACCACCACCGGACCCATTTCCTTGCGCACCGTGTTGAGTAGTTCTTTCTTCAACTCCTCCGAGGGCTGATACCCCTGCTTAACTACGACAAATGCTGCAATCACTTCACCGCGCAGCTCATCGGGACGACCAATCACCCCTGATTCTGCTACTGCGGGATGCTTTAAGAAAGCTGTCTCGACCTCTATCGTGCCGATGCGATGGCCCGCAATCTTGATAATCTCGTCGGCACGTCCGGCGAACCACACGTAGCCATCTTCGTCGATCTGGGCCGAGTCACCGGTATAATACAGCCCCGGCAAGACCTGCCAATAGTCCTTACCGTAGCGCTCAGGCTCACCCCACAGCCCGGGCGTCAATCCGGGGAAAGGCCGTTTGAGAACCATGATGCCTTTTTCGTTCGGTCCTACCGGCGTCCCATCCAGTGGGGAAACGACCTCTGCTTCGATACCGGGCAGAGCAATGGTGGCCGAACCGGGTTTGATCGGCAGCATGCCGAGTCCGTAGGGATTGCCAAAGACCGGGCCACCAGTTTCCGTCTGCCACATGTGGTCAATCACCGGCACGCGGTCATGTAGCACAGTTTTCTGCAACCATTCCCATGCGGGCGCGTTCAAGACCTCGCCCGCGCAGAACACGCGCTCGAGTGAGGAATGATCGTACCTGGTTGGCGGTTCGTCGCCATACTTCATCAACAGGCGCACAGCGGTGGGCGAGGTAAAAACGCTCGTCACGCCAAATTCTTCCACGACCTGCCAGAAGAGTTCGGGACCGGGGTAATCCATCGCCCCTTCAAAGGCAAGCGTGGTCGCGCCCAGAATCAATGGGGCGTAGACTATATAACTGTGACCGACCACCCAACCAATGTCGGAGGTGGACCACCAGACATCGGTCGGCTTCAAGCCAAAGACCCATTGGGCCATGCTACAGATGTGTACCTGGTAGCCGCCGTGAGTGTGAATGGCCAGCTTGGGTTTGGCCGTCGTACCGGATGTCGCGAGGATGTAGGCTGGCTCATTCGATTCCATCGGCACATAATCACCGCTCTGACCGCCTGCATGGTTGAGGAAGTCTTGCCAGGTAATATCACGCCCCGGCTGCATCGGAGTTGGTTCGTCAGTGCGTTTGAGTACGATCACGTGTTCGACACTTCCGGTAGCAATCTCCAGGGAGGCATCAACAATCGCTTTGAGATCCGTGTTCTTGCCCTTGCGATAGGTGACATCGGCAGTAAAGAGCAGGCGCGAGCCGGATGCCTGCACACGATCGCTCAGTGCCTGCGCGCCAAAACCTGCAAAGACTACAATGTGAATCGCGCCAATGCGCACAGCCGCCAGCATTAGCATGATGGCTTCAGGGCAGGTCGGCATGTAAATAGTGATGCGGTCGCCTTTCGTAATGCCCATGCCACGCAGGGCGGCTGCCAATCGCTCAACCTCGTGAAGTAACTGTGCGTATGTGAAGACTCGCCGCTCGCCACGTTCATTGAGATACACCAGGGCAGCATGTCCACCCCAGCCTCGCTTGACATGATGGTCGAGCGCACTGTAAGCAAGGTTGGTCTGCCCGCCGATGAACCAGCGGAAAGTGGGCGGGGTCCATTCGAAGACGCGATCCCATGTACGGAGCCAGGGCAGTTGTTCTGCCGCCCTGCTCCAAAATGCTTCTGGATTCTCCCTGGCATCTTCAATCCAGCGCCGTACAACCGGACTAACCAGATTCATTGCAATTTTCCCTTTCTTTGCTGTGCTTGCTCACATACCACCGGACAATGGCTGCAGGCAGAGGCACTAAAACAGCCAGGTCTTCGAGTAGAGCTTCCTCTACTGCTTCAATCGCTCAATAATCAGGCGTCCTGGAAGATTCCTTGCCCACAACCTTCTGTCCTTCTGGGGCTATCTCATGTGCGTCCAAGCGGCACACAACTACATCTAGTGTATCATTCCAGTATTGCAGCGTCTACACAAAAACCGGTATGCTATGATGGAAAAAAAAAGAAATGGGAGCTTTCACTTCATGGCAAACACTATTCAGGCGGTCATCTGGGACTTAGACGGAGTAATCATTGATAGCGCGGATGCGCATCGACGAGCATGGCAACGCCTGGCTAAAGACGAAGGCATCACTTTGACCGACGCGGATTTCTGGGCCACCTTTGGCAAGCGCAACGATGACATCATTCCTCTTATCTGGGGATCACTTCCACCTCAACAGATACAGACGTTAGCAGACCGGAAAGAAGCCTACTTTCGCGAATACGTTCGAGACACAATCGCTCCCCTTCCAGGCTCGATGGAATTGATGCGTGCATTACACGAAGCTGGTTTTGCCCAGGCCTTGGCGACCTCAACTCCTAAAGAAAATATCGAGTTAATCAGCGAACTCTTACACTTGAGTGATTATCTGTCGGCGCTGGTTTCCGGCGAATCGGTGCCGAGAGGCAAGCCAGCGCCAGACATCTTTCTCAAAGCAGCCGAGGAATTACACAAAAGCCCCGGCGTCTGTGTCGTGATCGAGGACGCGGTAGCCGGAGTGCAGGCGGCTCATGCCGCCGGAATGCGCTGCATCGCCGTAGCGGGCAACCGCAACCTCTCCGGGCTACGAGCGGCAGAACTGATGGTAAAAGACCTGACAGAGGTGAGTGTCGAACAAATACGCGACCTGGCTTGACAACGGAAAGGGCGAATGGCACAATACAGGCACACATGGAGGTGTAGGGGCCCCGGTGGGTCTCACCGTCTTCAAAACGGCTGGGGGGTCGCTCAGCGCGGCTCCTGGTGGGTTCGACTCCCATACGCCTCTGCCTGATTTATACCAAATGAGTGAGCATTCCACCGGAACTTGGCAATGGAATGCCTGTTATGTGCTGCGCCATCATTATTACTCATCAGGAGAACAATGGAGCTGAAAATTCTCTTTTTTATGGCTCGCCGAACCAGCACATCTCAGAGGAGAATACATGAAGATAGGTATTCCCGACGACTATCAAGACGCTATACGCACGCTCGACTGCTTTCAGAAGCTCAATGGACAGGACGTCGTTATCATCCGCGAACATCTGCGTGACCCGGAAGTCCTGGCATCCCGCTTACAGGGGGTGGAGGCAGTGGTACTCATTCGCGAGCGCACCCCTATCAGCGATGCGCTGCTGGCTCGTTTACCGGATCTGCGTCTCATTGTCCAGACCGGCAAACGCGCTCCACACATCGATATGGCGGCCTGTACTCGCCATGGTGTCGCCGTTGTCTATGCGACACCCTCAGGTGGGGGCAGTTCCCATGCAACAGCGGAGCTGACCTGGGGATTGATCCTCGCTGCAATGCGCTTCATTCCCCAGGAGGTCGCTTCAATGAAGGCGGGTCACTGGCAGAGTACGCTAGGGCGTACTCTCTACGGGCGCACGCTCGGCATTTTCGGCTATGGACACATCGGAAGCCTGGTCGCTACCTACGGGCGAGCATTTGGAATGAGAGTACTGGTATGGGGGCGAGAAGGCTCACGCGCCCGCGCTCAGGCCGATGGCATCGAGGTGGCAGCCAGCCAGGATGTGCTATTTAGAGACGCCGATGTGCTGAGTGTGCATCTTGTGCTAAACGAGGAGACGCGGGGCATTATCTCGGGGGCAGATCTTGCGAAGATGAAGCCGACCGCCCTGTTCGTCAATACCAGCCGAGCAGGACTGGTTAAACCGGGGGAGCTGGAAGAGGCCCTGCGCGCCGGACATCCGGGATATGCAGCGGTCGATGTGTACGAGAGCGAACCGGTCACGGACCATCCACTACTGCATATGGACAACGTGGTCTGCACACCGCACCTGGGCTACGTCGAAAAGGACAACTACGAAGTTCTGTTCGAGGCTGCCTTCGATCAACTGCTCGCCTTTACCGCTGGTGATCGAACGAAGGTGGCTAACCCAGAGGCACTCAAACGTGTATAACGACTTTGAGCGCAGGTTGCATCCTGGCTGCCAATAGCCAGGATGAGACCATTTTCACCCGGTAATTCCGGCAGAGGCAACCGAGCGCAGGAACCAACGCTGGAAAAGCAGGTAGATGACCAGCATGAGGAGAGTAATCATGCTGGCGAAAGCCATAATGTCACCCCAGTTGAGCGGGGCCTGGCCAAAGAAGAAACGCATGCCGACCATCAGAGGTCGGTACGTATCGCCGCGTGTTACGATGAGAGGCCATAGGAAATCGCCGATATGGACGAGAAATTGCCAGATGGCAACCGTGATAAAGACTGAGCGCGAAAGCGGAACGATCATTTGCCAGTAGATGCGTAAACGACTGGCCCCGTCAACGATAGCTGCCTCCTCGATCTCCTTCGGAATATCGATGAAGAACTGGTAGAAGAGGAAAATAGAGAAAGCATCTGCTATAAAAGGAAAAATTTGTACCTGGTAGCTATTGATCCAGGTTGTCGCCCCATCGAACCAGGGCAGTTGGTTGACCAGCAGCAGGAGCGGTACTGCTACCGACTCAAATGGGATAACCACCAGCGCAACGATCAAAATAAGAACGAGTTTGCGCCCGGGAAAAGACATACGAGCCAGCGCATAAGCAATCAGACTATTGACAAAAAGACCCAGTACAACAATAGAGGTGACAATGAACAGGGAATTGAACAGGTAGAGGCTGAAAGGGAAGCGCTGGAAAACATCACTGTAGTTCTGTAGCGAGATGTTGCCGTAGGGAATAAAAGCGCGCAGGGAAGTTACATCCTGCAACAGTTGATCCTCATCGGCCTTGAGCGAAGAGACGAACATAAAGACGATGGGAAACAGGAAAAAGATTGCCAGCACGCTCATCAACAGATAGTTGAGTGCGAGGCCAACATGCTTGCGGCTGAAAGGCCATCCAGGTAGAGATACAACTTTTTCACGTGTTCGAGTCGATGTTCTTACTTTCTCGGTCGTCAGTTCCATACATTACACCTCTCTTTTTTCAGCCGCGACGACGTAGCGAAGTATGGGTATGATGCGTATCAGGACAATTAAAAAGAAAACGACCGCGATTGCTGAAGCATAGCCCACATGTAGCTGGTGAATGCTCTGATTCACCATATACCATACGACCGTCACGGTAGAGTTACCGGGTCCTCCCTGTGTCATGACTTCCACCTGTGTATAGAGTTTAAAGGCCTGGACAGTCGTGGCAATCATCACAAAAAATGTGGTGTTACGTAGTTGGGGCAGGGTGATGTATCGCAGTTGATGCCAGCGACCGGCCCCATCGACTCGAGCTGCTTCATAGAGCGACTGCGGAATGTTTTGCAGTCCTGCCAGGTAAATAATCATATAGAGACCAACACCCTGCCAGATCGATAATAACATGATAGCAGGCAGAGCCAGGTGAGCGTCATCAAGCCAGGGATAGGGTCCTAGATGACCGAAGCTGATGGTTTTAAGAAAGGCATTAACCAGTCCCTGGCCCGGATTGTAGAGAAATGCCCAGACCACGGAAATAACCGCCAGGGGAGTGACTACCGGGCTAAAATAAATGGTGCGGAAGACGGCCATACCGCGCAGCTTCTGGTTCAACAGAAGCGCAAGAAAAAGAGCGAGGCCGGTCTCAACGGGCACAACAACAATGCCAAAGAGCGAGTTGTTGAAAAGGGCCTGACGTAGGGTATCATCTGTCAGCATCCTTGTATAGTTACGCAGGCCAACGAAAAATGTAGGTAGCGGATATGGCGTCAGGCGCTGATTGGTGAGCGAGAAGTAGATTGCCAGCAAGAAAGGAATAATCAAGAAGATCGACAGCAGGGTCAGAGCAGGTAAGACAAAGGCCCAGGAAAGGTAGGTTTCCTTACGTTTCCAGCGCAGTATTTTCGTTGAAGTAATGGTACTCGTTGTGGCGCGAAATGGTAGATGCATGGCATTCCTCATATCTTTAGTGTGAGCCTGGAGCAAGAAAGATTATCCCGCTCACGAAATAATGATAAGCCCAGATAGTTCCCTTACTATCCAGTTGGATACCCATCGTTATCCTGGATGTCCTGGTCTATCTTTTGAACCGCTTTGTCCAACTCTTTCTTCACATTGAAACCGTCGATGATATTGGTGGCTGCAACCGCAAATGCTGAGGTGATAGTGGGATAGGCGGGAGTAATCGGGCGCGGCTCGGCTATGCCGTTGAGGAGTTGTATCGCGAAGACATCAAGCGGACCGCCTGGCGAATACAGGTAAGACTGAGCAATGACTGATTTACGCGCAGGCACCGCGCCATCAGCATCCGTCATGCGCGCGATCTCGGAAGGCGACAGGATGAAATTGAGTACCTGCCAGGCAGCATCAGGGTACTTGCAGGAGGAAGTGATACCCCAGCTCCACGAACCCATACCGGTCTTCGCTCCCTTACCCAGATCAGGGGCAGGTAGCACAAGCAAGTTGTCGCCCAGCGCCTGACGATAGCCCTCGTAGAGCCAGTGACCACCCCAGGCCAGGGCAGACTGACCAAAGGTAAAACCAGTATCGCTGGCGGGCCAGGGATTGCTGTAGCCTAGCTTGAAAAGGTTTTGAAACCATGTCATCGCCGCAACTGCATCGGGGCCGTTGAGCACTCCTTGAGCCGATAAGTAGGTCTTCCGATTAATCAGATCGCCGCCGAAGGACTCGACAAAGGGAGAGAAGCCATAGGTAAGCCATTCGTTCCCGCCGTTCAAATTTAAATCCAGGGGATACTGCACACCTGGTATGTGTTTCAGCCTCGCCAGTATACTGTTGAGTTCACTCAAAGTCCAGGGGAAGTCGATGGTGGGAATACGCACACCAGCTTCGCGTAAATATCGCTTGTTCGCATAAAAGCCGAGGCCCGAATCATACTGCCCTAAGCTGTACAGGTGATGGTTGTAGGTACCCTGTTGGAGAATGGAGGGCAAAAAATCATCCAGCATCTGGGAGGAGACATACCTGTCGAGCGGAATAAGGTAGCCAGACCAGGCAAAACGATACAAGGTTGGCCCATCAAAGTCGAGCAGGCAGGGAAGACTATGCGACATAGCCGCAATGTCTATCTGGTCGAGGTAGTTTCCTTCGGGCAACTGGACTGCCTCGACCTGTATATCCGGGTGGCTGTCATTGAAAGCCTGGAGCGTGGCATTAAGCGCGTCCCGTTCGGATGCCTGACCCGAGTGATAAAAAAGCTGTAGAGTGATTGGTCCAGATGTGCTGCTGATCGTTGCAAATGGTGTGACACTACATGCCGAAACGATGGTACAAAGGAGTATCAGGAGGGGAAAAATCTGTCTCCACTGCAAGTTGTGACGTACTGTCATACAAAGTCTGCTCATAGCAGTGGGCCCTTTAGCGCTTGATAAATAATCCTGGCGAGTACGCTTCCATTAGAATATAGCACGGATCAGGAAGCGAATCAAATTGCTTCATCTACCAATCAAAAGGCATACCCGCGTAATTTTCCGCAAGGCTGGTTGAAGCGGCCCGTGATCGAACGGTATAGGCGAGCTGCGCCCTTTGAAGCTGCTCTTGAAACAGGTCGTCTTCGGGGAAGCGGTGCAGCATGGAGGTCATCCACCAGGAAAAATGTTCCGCTCGCCAGACACGACGCAGGCAGTTCGAGGTATACGCCTCTAGCTGGTCCGCCCGGTTCTCTTTATAAAATACCGAAAGAGCGCGGGCGAGATGACGAACATCAGAAACTGCCAGATTCAGCCCCTTTGCGCCGGTCGGGGGCACAATATGCGCAGCATCACCGGCTAAAAACAATCTGCCGTACTGCATTGGCTCGATAACACTGCTGCGCATGGCGAGAATGCTTTTCTGGATGACCGGTCCGGTAAACAATTGCCAGTTGTTCTTTGTCTCGAGTCGCGCCCGCAGCTCATCCAGGATCATCTCGTCCGACCAGTTGTTAATATCGTCATTTGGGTCGCATTGAATATACATGCGTTGGAGTTCAGGCGAGCGCGTGCTGACGAGGGCAAATCCGCGTTGATGATAGGCATAGATCAATTCATGCGTCGATGGGGGAGCCTCCATCAAGATGCCCAGCCAGCCGAAGGGATAGGAGCGAGCATATACGCGCAAAGCTGATTCTGGAATAGCCCGTGAAGAGATGCCATGCGAACCATCACATCCCGCAATGAAATCGCATTGCAGTTCTACCTGCTCCTGCTCATGCGTAAAGCGAATAAACGGCTGAGAGGATGTGATATCAAACAACTGGACATCCTTGACACCAAACAGAATGGTGCCACCCTGCGCGAGGCGAGCCGCGATGCAATCCTTCAATACTTCATGCTGCGGGTAAATCATGATGGCGCAACCACCGGTCAGTTCATAGAGGTTTATGCGATGGCCCTCTCCATCAAAGCGCAGTTCGATGCCGTGATGAACAAAGCCAACACGATTCATACGCTCGCCGAGGCCCAGTTCATTCATCAGATCGACCGTTCCCTGCTCAAGAACGCCTGCGCGAATGGTCGATTCGACATCTTCTCTGCTCCGGCTTTCCAGTACAACGGAGTCAATGCCGTCCCTCGCCAGTAACAGTGACAGCATTAAACCTGCCGGGCCTGCCCCGATAATACCAACCTGCGTGCGCATGTTCATTTGATGCTCCTTCCAAATCGTTCATATCTCAGTGATGTAAAAGCTGTCAGGAATGAGTAAAGAAGTATATCAGGTGCGGGCAAGAAAGGTCAGAACAGCTTTGGTAAATGCCTCTGGCTGCTCAATGTTCGATAGATGCGCTACCTCATCAAAGATGATCAGTTCGCTGCCATTGAGAGCTGCATGAAGTTCACGCACCAGCGAAGGCGGTGTAGACTCGTCCAACTCACCGCCAATAACAAGTGATGGAGCATGTATTTGTGGTAAGAGGTCATGCAGGTCAGCATCTCGCACAGCGGCGCAGGCTCCTATATATCCCGCAGGATTAATCGATTCCAGCATCTCGCCTACCCATTGCACAACCTCGGGATGTTGTTTACGAAAACCTGCGCCGAGAAAACGAGCGAGTACCATATCTCGAATCGCTGGCATGCCGTCTGCTTTGACCGCATTAATGCGTATGTTCCAGCTTTCTACTGTCCCGATTCGCGCTCCAGTATTGGCAAAGACCACGCGGTCAACTCGCTCAGGATAGTTCGCGGCAAACCATTGGGCAATCATTCCGCCAAGCGAGAGACCGCAAATATGCGCCCGCTGGATCTGCAAGGTGTCGAGAAGTGATAGAAGATCGCGTCCAAGCTGCTCAATGGTGTACGGCCCTTCAGGCGCATCTGAAGCGCCGTGTCCGCGACAATCGTACCGAACAAGGCGCAGTTCGTGACCGAGCCAGGGAACTTGAGGGTTCCACATCCGCATATCAGTGCCAAGCGAATTGAGCATGACAAGCGCCGGGGCATCTTCCGGCCCATCAACTCGATATGCAAGGCGTATTCCGTCAGACTCAAAATACTTCATACATCACCTCTTGATGCCTGGATGTCGCGATATGCCTCAAGCGCTCGATCAATAAATATGTCTGTACTGCCTAAATAGTTTTGCGGGTCAAGGGAGCGGTCGATCTCTTCTCGAGAAAGGACCGAATTTACGCGCTCATCCTCGAAAGCGGCATCGGAAAGATTTTCATGTGACTTGAGCGTCTGGTCGCAGACGTCCTTGACAAGCCGTTGTGCCTCTGGCCGTCCCAAATGTGGAGCAAGCGCCATCGTTAACGACTCGGCCATCACCAGTCCTTTGGTCAGATGGAGATTTGCATTCATGCGTTCAGGGTCAACTTCCAGGCCGCTTAGCGCCTCCCTCACGCGATGGACGGCTCCTGACGTGAAACCGAATAATGCTGGTAAAGCAGCCCATTCGGCCTGCCATGCTCCGACGGAACGCTCATGCTCCTGAATCATAGAAGAGAGGATTACGGGTACAACTCCGAGGGCTAAGCGCGCAGCCGCAAGAGCGCTGGTTGCATCAACAGGATTGTGCTTCTGCGGCATCGCCGATGAGCCACCTTTACCAGACGCGCTTCGCTCGGACGCCTCATCGACCTCGGTTTGCGCGAGCAGCACGATATCTTGCGCGATCTTCGCCATCGCGCCTACTGCTATGCCCAGCGCCGAGGCAATTTCTGCAATGCGGTCTCGCTCAGTATGCCAGGGTAGATTCGGGGCCGGAAGCTGTAATTCTTCGGCGAGCAGGGTGACAACCTGTGGGCCTTTCTCCCCCAAAGCGGCAAGTGTGCCTACTGCTCCACCCAATTGAACGGCCAGCGACCTTTCCCTGCGTTCATGGAGAGCTTCTACCTGTCGAGATGCGAGAGAAAGCCATTGCGCGGCTTTCAGACCAAACGTGATCGGCAGCGCTTGTTGCAGCAGCGTTCTGCCTATCATAAGCGTATGCCGGTATCGCTCAGCCAGGGATGCACATGCCGAACACACTCCAAGCAGGTCTTCTATGAGCAGGTCAAGCCCATCCCGCATTTGCAGCATCAGGGCGGTATCAATCGCATCCTGGCTGGTTGCTCCCCAGTGGACGTACTTTTTACCATCACCTTCGACCTGTTTTGTCAGCATACCCACGAGTGGAATCGCTGGAGTGCCAGCCAGCGCAGCCTCTTGATACAGCGCAGACACGTCGATTCGCTCGACAGAACATGAAGCGGCGATGGCGTTTGCAGCATCCTCGGGAATGATTCCGGTGCGGGCCTCAGCACGCGCCAGCGCGGCCTCGAAAGCCAGCATACCGCGCACATGGGCTTCGGCAGAGAAGGTTGCTGCCATCTCTGGCGTGCTGAACAAAAGATTTACCGGATCAATCATGAGAACCCGCCTTCGCGCTATGAGCGCGCGCTGTTCGGGCCTGAAGGTCACGCAGGACGGAAATCTCGTTTTCGGTAGGAGGCGGTGTCTGCTCTACATGTTCGGCGAAGCGAATCGGCCAACCGGTATTTGCCGCGATTTGCTCGCGGGTCACCCCCTGGTGAATAGACGTCACCACGAGTTCCTTCGTCTGGGGATCAGGGCGCATCAAGCAGAGATCGGTGACAATGAGTGTTGGCCCAAGTGTGGAAATACCCAGCCGCTTCCGCTCGTCTCCACCGCGTCCAAAGCCGAACGAGGTAATGAAATCGACGCGCTCAACGAAGCTGCGCAGCGACTGGCGCATGACGACGTAGATCTGCTGACAATGGCTTGCGATTTCGGGCGCGCCTCCACCACCCGGCAGCCGCACCTTTGGATGTTCATAGCTGCCGATGACGCTCGAGTTGATATTGCCGAACCGATCAAGCTGCGCGCCGCCCAGGAAGCCAACCGAGATACGCCCCCCCTGCAGCCAGTACTTGAACATCTCCGGCACCGGGACTGTCGTCAGCGCCGTTTCGCTCAACTCTGGATCACCGATAGAGAGCGGCAATACATCTGGCTTCGCCCCGATGGTGCCGGATTCATAAATCAGGGTGATAGCGGGAGCATGCGTGAGGCGAGCGAGGTTGCAGGCGACCGAGGGCGCGCCAATACCCACGAAGCAGACATCATCGTTCTTCAGTACCCGCGCTGCCGCGACCGCCATCATTTCCCCTGTCGTATATTCCATAGGTATATCCTCAAGTGTTACTGGCCGCAAGCACGTTCTCTTCTATCCACTGAAGGAACGTTTCGCGCTTGCGCGCAATGCCATCCCAGGCGGTGTAAAAGGCGTTATCGCGCCCGTAATAGCCATGCGCATACGATGGGTGCGCGCCGCCCGGCGCTTCGACAATTGCGGAAATCGTCCACTGCGGAAGCACAGTCGCGTTTGGACTGGGTACGCGCAGGTCGTCAACAATCTCCTCCACAGTGACAATCACCTGTTTCGCGGCGAGAGCGGCTTCCTTCTGCACGCCGATGATCCCTTCAATCAGCACATTTCCGGCGCGGTCCGCTCGCTGCGCGTGAATGATGGTCAGGTCAGGGCGCAGCGAGGGAACAGCCGCCAGCCGTTCTCCGGTGAAAGGGCACTCGATGAAGCGAATGTTGGGATTGATGCCGACAAGGTCGGAGCCTTGATAGCCACGAAAAATGGCGCAGGGCAGGCCGGAAGCGCCAGCCGCGTAAGCGTTCGCCATCGCGGCATGGCTGTGTTCCTCCAACTCTAATGAGCGCGGCCAGCCATTCTCAACCGCGTCACGCAGGCGGTGCAATGTTCCGACGCCGGGATTGCCTCCCCACGAAAAAATGAGCTTGCGGACGCAGCCCATCCCGATAAGCTGATCGTAGATGAGATCAGGCGTCATGCGTATCAGGCACAAGTCTCGCTTCCGCTGGCGAATAATCTCATGGCCCGCCGCGAACGGGATCAGGTGCGTGAAGCCCTCCAGAGCTACAGACATACCATCATGTACATACTCGGCAATGGCATCATGGAGCGAAAGAAAAGCGGCCATCTCGTATGCTCCATCACACGTTGAAAAACGCGGTCTCGCCCGCGCCCTGCATGATAATATCAAATCGATAGATGACCTTATCGCCCTGGGTCGAGCGGCGAGCGAAGAGGGTTGAGCGGCGGTCTTCGGGCACGAATTGCAGCACCGGGTCCTGGTCGTTAGCCGACTCGTCCTCGAAGTACAGGCGCGTTACGAGGTGATTGAGCAACCCACGTGAAAATATGGTGACGCAGATATGCGGGGCCTGCATCTGCTTCTCATCAAAACGAACCGCGCCAGGCTTGATGGTCTCGAACCAGTAGACGCCATTCTCGTCGGTGCCAGAGCGGCCAAATCCGATGAAGGTCGGATCGAGTTCGCCAGGCCCCTTATCAGCAGGATGATTATAGCGGCCATGCGCGTTGGCCTGCCAGATTTCGACCATTGCGTCCGGTACAGGAATCCCGTCCCCGTCGAGAACGCGCCCCTCGATACGGATGCGCTCGCCTGCGGTCTCCGGCTGAACCAGCACATGGCGGCGGGCGTCTTCACGCAACAGCGCGGGCGCGAAAAATGGGCCGACCGTCTGTGAAGCGGTCAAAGGAAGTGTGGTCATTATTTTGCCTCTCCTGACGTCTCAAATGGGGTGGCATACGGCCCGCGCAGCACAATATCCCAGTGATAGCCCAGCGCCCATTCCGGCTCGGTGATGTTATGGTCATAACTAGAAATCAGACGCTTGCGGGCTGCCTCGGTTGGAACGGCGTTCATGATGGGATCGAGCGCATGAAGGGGGTCATCGGGGAAATACATCTGCGTCACCAACCGCGAGAGCATCGATGGGCCAAACAGCGAGAAATGGATGTGCGCGGGTCGCCAGGCGTTCGGGTGGTTTTTCCAGGGATAAGCGCCCGGGCGAATGGTTAAAAAGCGATAGACGCCCTCTTCGTTGGTCAAACAGCGGCCCATGCCCAGGAAGTTCGGATCGAGCGGCCCCGGCCATTGGTCGCGCTTGTGCAGATAACGACCGGCTGCATTAGCCTGCCAGATTTCCAGCAGCGTGTTTGGGACGGGATTTCCCCGGTCATCAAGCACGCGTCCGGTGACGATGATACGCTGGCCAATAGCTTCGCCGCCAGTTCCAGCATTGCGCGTCAGGTCAGCGTCTTCGGGCGTGACGGCGCTAATAGCGAGTCCTGGCCCGGTCAACTCCGAAAGCGTTAAGGGTACTTCAATGAGTGGAAGCGTTGGGGAACGACGACGTGTCGATTGATACGCCTCATATAGATAGGGTGGGAAAACCTCGCGGTCTCCACGAATGATATCGCCAATCGTGATTTGCTGGCTCATGTTTCCCTCCTGATTTCCCTCGACCTATTTCTCCTCGTTAGATGAGGCATCCACAGGCAGGTCTAACTCCCTTTTCGCTACCGCAAAAGCGGTATTGGCCGCAGGAACGCCTGCATAGACAGCAACATGCATCAGCACCTCTGCGACCTCTCGCGGATCAACGCCGATATTACGACTGGCGCGCAGGTGCAGAGCCAGTTCCTCACGCCCTAACGCCGCCAGAATCGCGATGGTGACCAGGCTTCTCGTCCGCCGGTCCAAATCCGGGCGCGCCCAGACAGAACCCCAGGCCGTCTCAGTGATGAAGCGCTGGAAATCCGCGTCAAAAGCGGTTGTACGCGCCAGCGCCCGCTCAACATGTTCGCTTCCGAGAACCTCTTTGCGAACCTGCATGCCAATATCATAACGAGATTCCATTATCTCTCCTCTGCGGAACCTTTCTAGCTATCCTTTCGCGCCAAGCGAGCGCGAAAGAGCTTCCGCTTCAATGCGTAATTGCTCAGCAGCATGAGCAAGCGCTTCATCCTTAAAGCGCGAGGAAAAGCCGACGATCCAGAGCAGGGCCGCCAGGATGCCGCCCGGACCAAAGATGGGTATGGCAACCGCATTGACCCCATCCAGGTATTCCTCACAATCGATGCTCATGCCTGTACGCGCCACTTTCTCTGCTCGTGCAAGTAACTGGCGCGGGTCGGTAATCGAATGAGCTGTATATCGTATTAACTGATGAGTCCGCAAATAGGATTCTCGCTCCGCTGGCAACCATGTTGAAAGGACGAGAGGCCCTAATGCGCCAGCAAGCAGAGGTACACGCATGCCTCTTCTAACGGCTATATGAAAAGCAGGAGACTCGCCTTCATCCACAATGCACTCGATGATGCGCACGCCTTTCGACTCTACCCTGCCCAGGCAAACTGTCTCACCTGTACTGGTAGCAAGGCGGCGCATGGCAGGTAAAGCCAGTTGTCGCAGCCCGGTGCGCTGAATATACGCCTGCGCAAGTTCGTAGATGCGCGGCCCTAAAACAAATCGGCGTTCCTCCACCTGCTCTATCGCCCCGCTTTTCTCCAATGTCTTGAGCAAGCTGTGCAGGCTGCCCTTGCTCATCTGAAGCGAACGCGCCATTTCTGAAAGCGTCAAGCCTTCTTCAGTGGCACTCAGCAAATCAAGCAAGCGAAAGGCACGCTCAACCATTGGAGCATGCCCTCCCTGGGTGGAGTTCGTTGATTCTGTTTCGTCTTGTTCGGTATAGGGAACTATTTGTTCTTTCATAGGAACACTATAATCTGAACCTGGATGTCCTGTCAAGCCGCATCTCTATTATGACATATTTTATCCCGCTTTATTGCAAGTCTGAAACCATTTGCCTCATCAAGCGTAATATATGCAGACAACTTTGTACAGACTCGATTTTGCAGGATTACTAACGATGAAATCTCTTACCGGCCAATATGAATGCGTTCACCATTCCGGCGTAGGCCTCGAATACTTTACCTCTCGTATAGATCACCTGACGCTGTACGCGAATGGGCGCTGCTTGCTCGTCGTTCAGGAACGCAGCCGCCTCACACACGCGGCGAAGTCGCTTTTAAGCGGGCAACAAGTGAATACCAACGCGCCCGAAATTCGCCGCGAAGGCACCTATCGCGCTCAGGGAAATCAACTGAAGTTCTCGTTTGACGATGGGACACAAGAACAGGGACAGGTGCTGGCAAACGGCATTCAAATTGGCAGTGACATCTTTGAAAAAGTATCGGATTCGACCTTTCTCCCGCCCCCGCAGCGCATGAAAAGCAACATGGAAGATATTGCTAAAGGTCTCAAAATCGCGGGAGCCATCGGTGGAGCAGCTATCAAAGCCGTAAAAACGTTACAGGACACCATACAGACAGCTCAGGGATCACAACAGTCAACGACCGGTTCATCCGCAACCCCGTCTTCCGCAGGCACACCGCAACAGACTTACCAGCCGCCCCAACCCACGCCCACTCCAACGTATAATCCGCCTTCGCCTACGCCGACGTACACCGCTCCTGCATCCAGCACAGCAGCAGCGCAGGAGAGTGAAACGTTTTTCTGCGATCAATGCGGCCAACCTGTACGTCCTGGGAAACGCTTCTGCAATCACTGTGGGGCGCGGCTTCCGTAAAGTTGGCATTATCATCCAGGCATGATTTGTCAACTTATGCCTGCTAGCTGTGGTATACTCTTTATCAAGGAGTAAACAGGCACCTGCCATCATGGGAGAATCAACATGTTCCTGGATTTCGCCATCGGCGGCAAGCGCAAAGCGCATTTGAACGGCTTCTCACCCCTCAATGAAGACGCAAGCAATGGAGCAAAAATTCTTCATGTCCATATCGCTATCGTTGGAGCAGGCTTCGCGGGCCTCGGAATGGCAATTCGCCTCAAGCAGCAGGGACGAGAAGATTTTGTAATTCTAGAGAAGGCGGCGGACGTAGGCGGAACGTGGCGAGACAATACCTATCCAGGATGCGCCTGCGACATTCCCTCGCACCTTTATTCTTTTTCCTTCGCGCTTAACCCGGAGTGGAGTCGCATGTTTTCGCCACAGAGCGAGATCCAGCATTATTTACAGGACTGTGCGAGGCGTTACGGCATTCTCCCACATATTTGTTGGAACAGCGAAATGCTGGATGCGAAATGGAATGAAGATGAGCAGTGCTGGCATATTACGACTGCCCAGGGAAAGCTTCACGCCAACATTCTCGTTCTGGGCAACGGACCGCTTAGCGAACCGGCTCTGCCGAACATTCCAGGCCTCGAAAACTTTCAGGGCGTCGTATTCCACTCGGCGCAATGGAAACATGATTATGATCTCACCGGCAAGCGAGTCGCGGTCATCGGCACTGGGGCATCAGCAGTGCAGTTTGTGCCGCAGATTCAGCCCAAAGTCATGCAACTCACGCTGTTCATGCGCACGCCGCCCTGGATTCTGCCGCGCATGGATCACCCGATTCCCGAGTGGCAGCGCAAGTTGTTTCGCGTAATGCCCCTTGCCCAACGACTTGTACGCGCCAGAATTTACTGGCGCAACGAGTTGATTGCGCGGGGGCTGGTCTACCAACCGGGCCTGATGGAGCAGGGCATGAAGCTGGGACGCCGCTACCTGGAAAGGCAAATACCCGACCCTGTGCTGCGCGCAAAGCTCACTCCGAACTATACGCTGGGCTGCAAGCGCATCCTCTTATCGGATGACTTTTATCCGTCGCTCACCCAACCGAATGTCGAGGTCGTCACGGATCGAATTCGCGAGGTGCGGGCAAATAGCGTTGTGACGGAAGACGACAAAGAATACGAGGTCGATACCATTATTTGCGGCACCGGCTTTCACGTCACAGATGCCGAACTGCCCGAGCGCGTTCATGGACGGGATGGGCAATCGCTGGCTACCGAATGGCAGCAAGGCCCGCACGCCTATCTCGGCACTACCGTCTCGGGCTTCCCCAACCTCTTTATCATGATCGGCCCAAACACCGGACTCGGGCATAATTCGATGGTCTATATGATCGAAAGCCAGCTCAACTATATTCTGGACTGTCTGCGCGTTATGGAACGGCAAAACCTGAGGGCAGTGGATGTGCGTCCAGAAGCGCAAGTAGCATTTCTCGCAGAGATGCGCCGCCGTACTAAGGGCACCGTCTGGGCATCGGGATGCAGAAGCTGGTATCTTGACGCGCGCGGGCAAAATACCACACTCTGGCCCGGCTATACCTTTGAGTTCCGGCGCAGAACGCGCCATTTCGATGCCAAACAGTACAACGTGTATAAACAGCGAGTGCTTGAGCTGGCATCGGTAACGTAAAAAAGGTTGAGTTGCTGGTACTCCCCAGGTGCTACATTGGGAATGAGAGGTCTTCCAGCGGGATTTTTTCTCGGATAGAAAGGGAAAATGATGCCTATCGATACCAAAACGTTACATCGCATACCATTATTTGCCGCACTCAGCATGGAAGACCTGACCCCCATCGCGGCAATGACGATTGAACGTCACTACGAGCGGGGGGATATCATCCTACACGAGGGAGACCCGGGTGGAGCCTTGTATTATGTACATTCCGGGCTGGTCAAAGTGTTCAAACTCTCTTCAAGTGGTAAGGAACAGGTACTGCGCCTGATCTCAACCGGGTACACCTTTAATGATGTGCCCGCGCTTGACGGCGGCCCCAATCCCGCCAGCGCTGCTGCACTTGAAGCCAGCGTAGTCTATATGATAGGTCGCGCCGAGCTACGCAAACTTATCAGGAGCCATCCGGCGGTCGCTGAAGCAGTCGTGAATAGCCTGGCAGGAGCATTGCGACACCTCGTCATGCTGGTAGAGGACATTTCGCTGCGCCATGTTACTGCTCGCATTGCAAAAATCTTGCTCGAGCAGGATACGCTGCACGCGGGACACGCGCATCAATTTACGCAGCAGGAAATGGCAGCTCTGGCGGGAACCGCCCGCGAAGTGGTTGGTCGTTCCCTGAAAGAATTAGAGATGGCTGGCGCAATTGAGATGCGCCAGGGCCGGGCTATTGTTTTAAACCGTGACCGCCTGCGCGTATTAGCCTCTAGTTAGCTTCTCATCCCCCCCTTTCATCACAAATGCATCTCAATATGCTGCAACACGCTTCGATGTGACAAAAGTCGCACCAGATCATAATATACCGGGCTATTATTGACCTCAGAGAAAAGTTTCACTACCTGTTCACCTTGAAGAGGAGAGGGATTATGAGTACCGTTATAGACCCGGAAACACGTAGCGAGTCCGAAGAAGCCATCAGGACAACTCCCAGCGAACTTCCTGGTAAAGCTGAAAAACAGGCGAGGACAGCTATCAATTATCAATCTCCGAGCTATCCAAGAATAGCCCGGCCTATCGTGCGAACAGAGAACCGGCCTGCTTTCCCTAACTGGGTTATTATGGCCATCGCTACCTTCATCTTGGCGGTCATGCTGGTTCTCGGTGTCTTTTTTACGCAGCAACTCGGCGCGCATTCGACAAGCGCATCAACGCCGACTGCCACTACCAGTAGTACAACCAACAGCAGTAGTTCCAGCAATAGCGGTTCCAGCACAAGTTCAAGCACATCTCAGGCGTCGGTTCCCGCGCACCAGACCTATGATCCGAAAGCCCCTGCAACACCGCAAGGAAATACAGTCAACGTAACGCTGACCGTGAAAGAATTGCTGATTTCGATTGCTCCAGGAGTGGCCTATCATGCCTGGACGTTCAATGGCACTGTCCCAGGCCCCGTTATCCGCGTGCGGCAGGGGCAGACGGTTCACTTCACCCTGGTCAACGATGGCATGATGCCGCACTCGATTGACTTCCATGCAGCGCAAACTCCATGGAACGTCAACTACCAGGAAGTTCCGGTCGGTAAAAGCTTCAGCTTTGATTGGAAAGCCAACTACCCCGGCGTGTTCATGTATCACTGCGGCGCGCCCGTCGCCATCTACCATATGGCAAACGGCATGTATGGCGCGATCATTGTAGACCCGGCGCAGGGCTGGGTACCAGCTCAAGAATTTGTGCTGCTACAGAGCGAATTCTATACCGCACAAAATGCCGATGGAACATACTCCGTTGATGCAACCAAACTAAATGCAGGCAACCCTGACTACGTGGTCTTCAATGGTTATGTCAACCAGTACAAGACCTCTCCCATCGTGGCAAAGGCAGGTCAGCGCATACGCATCTTCGTTGTGAATGCTGGCCCTACCCTGTTCTCGGCATTCCACGTTATCGGAGCTATCTTCAGCGATACCTATGTAGATGGAAACCCCGCGAACCACATGGTGGGCAATCAGACGGTGACGGTTCCCCCTGGCGGCGGCGTGGTCGTTGAATTGACCATTCCCGACCCCGGATTGTACCCATTCGTGACGCACTCGTTCTCCAGCGTTGGCAAAGGCGCAGTCGGGGTTTTCAAAATTGTCCCGTAGCAAGCAGTTTCTCGCGGGTCTGTAAATTGTACGCGGCCCTCGTTTCCACATGCACCGGGAAACGAGGGCCGCGTATTCTCCATTCATCCTGAAAAGTTACCCAAATCAAAACGCTCGCCCTTGCGTAACTCCTTAATAAGCCGATGCTGGAAGTATCTCCACCAGCTAATCCTCCTTTTGGCTGGAACACTACTCAACAGCAGCATGCTACAATGCTTGTAGTTGATAGAACTACGTAGTAACAGATTAATGCATTGCTTTAGCTCATTGAGGTATACATCATGGCGACACAGGTCAAAGAAAAGATCACTGAACAGAAAAAATTGCATTTTATAGCTGGCAGACCTCTGATTGGAAACCTGCCCGATTTTAACAAAGACCGCCTGGAATTCTTAATGCGCCTGGCTCGGGAAGGGGATGTGACAGGATTGCGCTTCGGGCCATTTCCGGGCATCATGTTCAATAAACCAGAGCATGTCCACAGCATTCTGGTGGAGCATGCCTATGACTTTGACAAAGGCATGGCCATTCACAATACCTTCCGCCCGGCGATTGGAGATGGAGTCTTCAGCAGTGAAGGTGATTTTCATCGCCGCCAGCGCAAGTTGATGTCTCCACCGTTTCAGCCGCGTCATATAGCAAGTTACGCGGAAATCATGGGGCACTACGGCGAGCAAATTCAGCAGACATGGCAAGATGGCGCTATCATCGACATCAACCAGCAAATGACCAGCGTTACCATGAGCATTATCGGGAAAGCGCTCTTCGACGCCGATGTCTTTACGGCCACCGACGAACTGGGAGCAGCGATGAACGTGGTAATGGCATATGTTTCGCACTCCCTCTCATCGCTCTTTCCCCCGCCCTATAGCTGGCCGACGCCGCGCAATCGACGCACGCATAAAGCAGGCGAGGTTCTGCGGAGTTACATTGAGCGGTTCATCGCAGAGCGACGCAGCAATCCTGTTGAGCGCAACGATTTTCTTTCCATCCTGCTTCAGGCAAAAGATGAGGACGGCAACCCAATGAGCGAGAAGCAGTTGATGGCCGAATGCCTCACCCTCTTTGGAGCAGGTCACGAAACGACTGCTACCGCGCTTACCTGGGCCTGGTACCTGCTTTGCCAGCATCCTGAAAACTATCAGAGGGTACAGCAGGAAGTCGATAGCGTCTTACAGGGACGCACGCCAAACTATCAAGACCTTGCGCGCCTGCCCTATTGCCTGCAAGTCTTCAAGGAAACTATGCGTCTGTATCCACCTGCCTACGCCTTCTCACGCAGGGCGCTGCATGATGTGGAAATCGATGGCTACCTCGTTCCGAAAAACTGGGTTGCTCTTATTGCGCCCTACACACTGCACAGGCGCGAGGAATACTTTCCAAAGCCGGAGAAGTTTGATCCCGAACACTTCACGCCGGAACGCGAGAAACAGTTGCCCAAATATGCGTACCTGCCTTTCGGCGCGGGGCCGCGCATCTGCCTCGGTCTGCACTTCGCCATGATGGAAGGGCACCTGTTGCTCGCTACTATGGCACAGCGCGTCAGCTTTTCCCTGGTTCCCGGCCAGAACATCGTTCCTGATCCGGTACATCATCTGGCGCTACGTCCGGTGGGCGCAGTCAATGTGGTAGTAAAAAGGCGATAAAGAGGATTTAAAAGCAGGCCCTTACCAATCGCTGATAAGGGCCTGCTTTTTGATGTGCTTATTCGGTTTCTTTGCCAATCTCGAAGTATTGCTCGATCAACGACAAATGTTCGTCGTCATGCTCGCAGATGGAAGCGATCTGCGAGCAAAGCGGTTCTACCGTATCCTCGTCCCAGGGTGGGCGCACCTCTGCTAAAAGCCGTTTGTCATCAAGCTGGTCCGAAATGACATGTGTAAAGTGCATATGGGTGTCTTCCCAGTAGTTGCGCACTTCTGGAAGGGAAAGCGCCTTATCTACTTCTCGAGCTTCTGCGTTGGCCTCATCACCTGAGGGAGTTACAGGGGGCAGCGGTTGGTCGTGCGTATAGGCAACAATCACTTTTAACGTAGCGGACTTCCAATGCGCCATGTGAGCTATAAAATCTTTGACCGTCCAACCCTGCGGTGTTATCTCCGTCTGCTGTTGTACATCATCCAGGACAGTGATCAGATGCCGGAAACGCTCAAGGTCTGCTTGAAGAGAATCAAGCAGTTGTTGCTTGGTCGGGTGTTGCATTAACCATTTACTCCTTCTTCTGAATGTAGTGTCTATCTTGTTCTATCACGTTCGCAATATAAGCAAAGGAGCATTGCCTTTTCAGACAATGCTCCAACCCTAACAAGCCGCCCGTTAATATCCAGGTCCAACTGTAAAGTATCCGGTTATGGCCAGGCATTGCTGCGTACTGCTGCTACAGTAATTGCCATGCAAATACGTACCATTTGGCTGATGTTGTACCACACCTTGATAGAGGAGCGGGGTCGAACTGTTTGGCAACCGGATGGAGAACCAGAAGTTGCCCTGGTCATCGACGCTGCCATGCAGCGTGTATACGCCCTGCGGCGGCGATTTGAACGTGACTGAGCCGGTTAAGGGCGCAAAACCGCGCGTCTGCACAATGTATACCGTGATGGATGTCCTTTGACCGTTGTTCTGGTCGGTCATTGAGCCTCCGTAACTCGCGGCGACGTATACGTTACTACGAGGTACCTGCGTAGGGGTGATCGTCGGTGAAGGTGTGACACGACGAGCAGCGGCTGTCGCGGTCTGAGCATGATTCAGCGTATTCGCATTGACCGGATTGATGTTGGCCTGTCGGTTACTGAAAAGGTAAATGGAACCAAATACCAGAAGCGCGATGATGACCAGTGAAGCAACACCAATACCGCTGAACAGTAGGATAGGAGATCTCTTTGGACGTAGAGCCTGATAAGACACGCTTCCGGCGATCTTTCCGCCAGTATCCGTTGTTGCTACAGTAGGTTGTTCGTGGGCAGAAGCTTGAGGAACAATTTCTGGCTGACTGGGCAAGATTACAGGAGTGTTTCTATCAGTGGTTGGAGCAGGCGGCGTTTCGTTCCCTGGTTTGACCGATACAGAGACCAGGACATTCTTATCCTGCGCTGTTCCATTGCCCGCGTCAGGGACGCGAATCACTTCGCCATCTTTCGTGCCAGCCGGGACAGGTACCTGCACCTGCTTGCCCCCTGGCAAAGTAATCAACTGGCTGATGCCTGACTTCGCTTCATCCTGGCTGATAGCTAGCGTTGTATACACATCGCTGCCCTGAGCGGCATTCTCAGGCATTCCCTGTACCGCTGCTTGAAACGCTTCAGCAAAGGCAGTGATCGAGGGATAACGTTCTTCCGGTTTTTTAGACAGGGCGCGCAAAAGGACCGCATCAAGCCCCGCTGGAATGCGGGGATTAAACGAACTGGGCGCGGGCGGTGGCGCAGCAAAATGTTTGTACATCAACTGCTCCATCGAACCGACGAACGGCGGACGCCCCGTCAAGAGTTCGTATGCCATCACGGCCAACGCGTATTGATCGGTCGCGGTTACAGGATTGCTGCTCCACTGCTCGGGAGCCATAGAAGTTGGAGTGCCGCGTATGGTACGGCTGGAATGCGCGACCGTCGTAAAATTGCGCGCAATACCGAAATCCGCAAGCAGCAGCGTCGGACGCTGGGGATTTTTCTTGTTGCTGCGTAACAGAAAATTCGATGGTTTGACATCCAGGTGAATCACGTTATGCTCATGCGCATACTCAAGACCCTCTGCCGCCTGTTCCACTACATATGCGATATCTTGAGGGGAAAGCAGTTGATTACGTCGCTGCTTCAACCACTCGGCCAGTGTTCCCTCTGGACAATAGGGCATCACCATATAGGTTATGGTGGACCCATCCCGATTTTCCTCTCCAAAGTCGTAGAGAGGCAGAATGTTGGGGTGATCCAGGGCAGCAATCGCTCTCGCCTCGCGTTCAAATAGCCGTGAAGCATCAGCAACGGTATCGATATCAGGATAAAGCGTACCCTCAGTACGAGTAACTTTAATCGCCACCTGTCGATTGACACGGGTATCCAACATCAAATAGACTTCACCCATTCCACCACGCCCGAGCAAGCGCACACTGCGATAGCGTCCATTTTGCAGTTCATCAAGTGCCATGATTTTCCTCTTGTTTCAGGTGCTTCGCGCGAATCGCCTATAGCCTCAACAATACTACAACAGCTTGTTTGCTAATGCAACAGATTCTTTACGCCTGGGTATCTTTTCGCTTCAAAAACACGCCGATCACCACCATCAACACCAGCGTGATAGCAAGCAGCATCCCCCAACTGAGGAGCAGCCGATTCGTGGCATCACTCTTGCTGTAGATGGAAAATAGCGTACTGTGATAGGTGTAGTCATTGCCAAAGAGTTTATCGCCACCAACTTTATCGGCATGCAATCCAATCGACGAGCCAAGCGCGGCCATTGCCCAACGTGTTGGAAAAACTACAGCGAGAATCTGCGTAAACCAGTCCTTGAGTGGAATGATTGCGCCCGAAAAAATCACCTGCGGAAGAAGAATGATCGGCACAAAACTGATGGCACGATCATTATTCGGCGCAATCGCTGAGATGGCAAGGCCGATCATTAAACCAGCGATTGAGGTGAGCGCGAGGGTTATATAAGTCTCAAGAATGGGTGACAGGAAAATACCCTGCTGTAGAGGTTCACCCAGTTCTACCACAAACGTCAGCACAGCACTCTGGAACAGGCAGAGCAGTCCAAGCACGACGATCTTGGAGAACATATAGGGAAGAATGCCGAGGTTGACCGCCCGTTCGCGCCGGTAAATGGGAGCCTCTTTAACGATTTCACGCGCGCCATTGATGCAGCCAAACAGGACCGTGGCAAAAGCCATAATAAACAGCACCTTTTGCGCATCGGCTCCCGGCCCGGGAAGAATAAAGTTCTGCAACGCCTGCAGCGCCCCACCCTGACTTGAGGCATATGCTATTCCTGCCGAATTCGTATGCAGGAAATCGAGGACGCGCTGGCAATCGATTGTTTGTGTCTGCTGGGCCTGGGGCAGGGCAAGCGGGCCGGAAGCAGTAAGAATCTGCGTCTGGCATTGCACCAGTTTATTCGCATCGAAGACGCCAGCCCCCACCTCAAAGCGCACCATCAATACCAGCATAATAGCGATGACAGGCGCTTGCAACAGCAAGATGAGCAGGTTGCCCACATCATTTTTCAGTAGCTCCAGGTAGCGCGTGGAGAGTAGCAAGAACTGGGGCCAGCTTCGCCTCTTCACCTGCGCCCGTTTTTTCCTGGCCGTTTGCTGCAAGCTACCTGTTGGATGCAATTCCTCCTGAAGCTCCCGCCCATCCGCCAGAGGCTTCGCGACATAGCGCTGATAGTCAGGCGAGGCAAGAAAACGCTGCTCGGCCTCGGCGGGAATATTCGGCTGCTCCCTGGTCGGCTCGAGTGCGCTATAGATTTCAGCGAAATCGGTCTTCTCAAAATATGCTTTGGCCGCGTTCGGTGGCCCGAAGTATGCGAGATGACCGCCCTGTGAGAGAAAACAGACATAATCGCACGCATTGATGTTATTGGTAGCATGCGTTACCAGAATTATGGTTCGTCCCCGGTCCGCGAGCCGACGTAACAGAGCCATCATCTTACGATCAAGTCCGGGGTCGAGGCCTGAGGTGGGTTCATCCAGGAAGAAGACGCTCGGATTTGCCAGCAGTTCAAGCGCGATGGAAACTCTTTTGCGCTGGCCGCCGGAAAGCTTATTGACCAGTAGATGACGTCGTTCGCTCATCTCCACATCTTCCAGCACTTCGTCGATGCGCCAGGCAATCTGCTCGCTCGTAAAATCACCCGGGAGACGCAGGCGGGCAGCATAATACAATGCTCGCTCCACTGTGAGTTCGCGATGCACAATGTCATCCTGCGGCACATAGCCAAGCTGAGTCTTAAACGCGACCAGGTTATGATAGTAGTCCTCACCATTGTAAAGTACGGTACCCGCATGCGCGGGGCGCAGGCCATTCAAAGCATCCATCAACGTGGACTTCCCGGCTCCTGAGCCTCCTACAAGCGCCACGAAGCTGCGTGGTGGAATGACAAGTGAAATATTATTGAGCAGGATTACGTTGTTATTACCTGTCTTCTTCAAGTGAAGGGCGTCAATACGAATATGATTGCTCTCGTCATACTGGACCAGTTCTGTACCATTATATGTCAGCCGGTATGGCCCGATGCGTATCTCATCCCCTGTGCGCAAGAGCTGGTCGGTAACTTGCTCGCCGTTGACGTAGACATGGTTCATGCTATTGTTATCGATCACCCGGTAACCGCCATCGACTTTCGTGAGTAGCGCATGATGCGCCGAAACCTGAGGATGATTGAGAACCACCAAATTATCTGGTGTGCGCCCAATGGTAAGTTGCTGCTCCGTTAAAGGAATAGGCTGCATCTTCGGCAAAGCATCCGCAGAAACGCCTGTTCCATCATCATAGATGAGGGTAATCAGCGTTCCATGCTCGTCTCCAATACGAAAAATATCGCCAGCCGCCAGCCTGTGACGAAACTGTTGATCGCCCGCGATACGTTGACCCTGGAACCAGAGGCCGTTCATGGTCTTCTGACGGCCAGGGTGCGGATGAACAAGAAAAAATTCGTCCTCTTCGCGCACAATCAAGAGATGCCGGGCAGAAACCGTCTTTTCATCGATAACCACATCGTTCTGCGCATCTCGCCCTACGCTGAGCGCATCTTTATTCAGCCCATACACCTGCACGTTGCTATGAATATTACTGCTGACCGTTAAGGTAGCCTGTCCTTGCTTTGACAAGGGCGCGAGTACTGTGCCAGACGGAGAGAGGTCGCGTGGCATATTTTGCAGCGATTGAGGCACGACTGGAAGTGTAGATGGAGCAGAAGGCATAGTCATGTATGGATTGGAGGCAGGTGCAACAAGTTGTGTCTTCTCGGCTTCAGAAGCCAAAAAAATAAAGCTGATTCCTTCTCCAAGAGAAACCTGCGTATTGTGCTGGAGTTTGCCGCGAGAGATTTTCTGCCCCTCAACAGCAACAAAGCTACTTTGCGAGAGGTTTTCAATCACCCATGCATTATTCTCAAAACGAATACAGGCATGGCGTCTAGATATACGCGGATCAAGGACAACAATATCATTTTGCCTATCACGTCCAATAAAATTGACAGTTTTTTGGAGCGGAATCGCCTTTTCGGCCAGCGGGCCACTGAGAAACCTGATCGCGACTGTACCGGTAAGCTGCTTTTCGACTTCCATGTAAAAGCTCCTGATCGGGTATAAATTAGATATACAGGCAATTCCATTGCCATTCAAATAAATTTTCTCGATACCCAACAACAATGTTTCCAGTATACATGTTCAAGTGATAAAAGAAAAGGGAAAAACCCAGCCAAAAAGCAATTTGATTCATGATTTTGTTACTTGTTCAAGCAATATGAGCCTTGCCAGAGCTTCCTGCCTCGAACTGCCGCACACTTCCCGGCTGGCGCGAAAATCATTGCAAAAGACAGGACGCTCAGGTTTACCAAAGAGGGCACAACGATACTCAGCCGTCAGGTGAATGCAACGCACACCGGCAGGCTTGCCATCAGGCATTCCTGGAATAGGAGAGGTAATCGATGGGGCAATACAGCAGGCACCACAGCCAATCCGGCATTCCATGTATCGTATCCTTCCACAGAGCTGTCTTTGGAGCAATATTCCACAAAGCTCTCAATGTGTCTTCCATTGTACATTACCTTGCAAGGAAGCATGTTTTTGTCGAATAATAAGAGAACTATTGCACCAGGTCTTTACACTAAATTAGCAACTGGCAAGCTATTACCAACCTACCTCCAGATGTCATCCTGAGCGCCGCGAAGGATCTGCGGCCTCCACTGGCTCAACACCGCGCGAGAGATCCTTCGCGGCGCTCAGGATGACAGGTGAGAGGAGCTTTTTCATGGCAAGTCATAACAGCCTTGTGGCTTAAGCTTCAATCATCAGTGGCCTATCGCGTCTTAACTGTAAAGGGAAACAGTTCTTTCAGAAGCAGGTTTTTCGAGAGCAATCTGTGTCGTTTTACCGGCAAACAAGGAGGGCATCATGCAAGCACTTCGCGCAAGGCGACCGGAGATATTTCAAGGGCTGATCTTCGGTATTCCGCTAGGGTTTCTCCAAATCGTACTTATCGTGCTGGGTTCCGATCACCTGGGAATCGGCGGAGTGATTATACCTGGCCTGATTCTGTATCTGGTGGTCGCGGCTATCGCTGGTCTGCGCGTGTCCTATGTACGAGAGCATTCCCTGGCTGGCGCAGGCGCAGGCTGTATCACCGGTTTAACCTGCGCCATCATCGTCACGGTTGCTCTCTTCTCCATCTTTGCCCTCGCAGCAAACTCCTCTGCACCTGGAAATTATCCCCTTCCTTCCTCGACCATCCAGACCATTATTGCCGTTCTGATCTTCCTGCTCAACTGTGTAGGTGTCATATTGGCCGTAATAGGCGGCATTGTTGGGCGCGAAATTGGCAAAAGAATTGGCAATGGAACTTGACAGGAGATGACCTCAGCTTATTGTTTTTATATACCTTGACTTTTATTAGTACTTCACCCATAATAAAAGCCATTATTGCTACCTCATGCGTGCATGAAGCAGGCTAACCCCATTTTCCTCTTCCGGGCAGATGAAGAGGAGATTCGCTCCAGAAGATTTTAACATTTTTGTTTTAGAAGGGAATATGCTCATGAGCAACAGTCCGCGGACGCTTGGTAAATACGAATTACGCGAGCGGTTAGGAAAAGGGGGAATGGCCGAGGTCTGGAAAGCCTTTGATCCTCAATTAGAGCGCTTTGTCGCTATCAAATACCTGCAGGCAAATCTCCGTACCGATCCCACCTTCGGTCCTCGTTTTATTCGTGAAGCGCGCGCTGTTGCCTCTCTTCGCCATTCTAACATCATCCGCATCTACGATTTTGATACCGCCACTTCTCCTGAGGATCCCGATGAATCGATAGCATATATGGTCATGGACTACATAGAAGGACAGACCCTGGCCGATTATATTCGCTCAACTTCCGCAGTTCGCAAATTTCCTTCAACAAGCGAGATTGTGCATCTCTTTATGCCCATTTGTTCAGCGATTGCATACGCGCACAAACATGGCATTATTCACCGTGACATTAAACCGGCGAATATCTTGCTTGATAAGCACAATACGGCGCACAATCTCATGGGGGAGCCTATTCTCTCCGATTTCGGCATCGTCAAAATGATGGGGTCGGCTACCGGAACGCTTACCAGTTCCTCGGTCGGAACGCCGCTCTATATCTCGCCGGAACAGGCAAGAGGCCAGCCAAGTAACGAAGCCAGCGATATTTATTCGCTCGGCGTCACTCTTTTTGAAGCATGCACAGGCCAGCCTCCCTTCCAGGGCGAAAGTCCTTTTGCCATCATTCACCAGCACATTATGACGCCGCCTCCTTCACCCAGGAGCATCAATCCAGCTTTATCTGAAGAATTGGAAGCGGTAATCTTATGCTGTCTGGCGAAAGACCCGCAAGAGCGTTATACGAACGCTGCTGATCTGGAAACCGCTTTGAAGAATGCACTGGAGCAATCTGTAGCATCTATCGATACGATGAACGAAGCCACCGTTTATAAACCAGAGAGAAAAGAAATACAGTCGGCTCCGGTAGCAACGAACGATCATAGAGAAGAGCAACCACCCGACGAGCAGGTCGATATTCCGACGGTTATAACCGCCCCTCCACAAGAGGCATCACTTACTCCCAGGCCATCCAGGGCAGCAGGTGTAACACCTCCACCCACTCCTGCCCAGGTCGCTTCCACTCCGGTTCCACCAGCAGTCGTTACCGAACCTCGCAGGCAGCATAGAGGCCTGTTTATGGGCTTAATTGCTCTTCTCATCCTTGTAGTAGTCGGCTCCGTATTGGGGACGTTTTTTCTCTTCAACAACCATCAACAACAAAATCCGGTTCAGGCAGCGACAATTGTAGGACAGGGCTTTTTCTCGAGCAGTGGGCAGTCATCCGGCCCAAGCACTCAAGGCATTAATGATACATTCCAGCTTCGGCTGAGCAATGTGCCTGCTCCTGCCGCTGGAAAAAGCTATTACGCCTGGCTCTTGCCAGACACTATTCAAAGCGAAGCATCGGCCTTGAGCCTGGGAACGCTGAGCATCGCCAGCGGAACAGCATCACTATCCACACCTTACATGGATCCACAACATAACAACCTGCTCGCTACCTACAGCCGCGTGCTTGTCACCGAGGAATCGACCAGCCCGCCGCCACAAAGCTATTCGCTGGACAAAACTACGTGGCGCTACTACGCGGAAATTCCGCAAATGCCAGCATCACGCGATTGCAATAGCTCCCTGAATCAGCTCAGCGACCTCTGCCACGTGCGCCACTTGCTCGCGGTTGATCCAGAAGTCCAGCAGGTGGGGCTGTCGGGTGGTCTAAACTACTGGTTCCTGAATAATGTGGAAGAGGTTCAGAAGTGGGCGCGTGAGGCGGTAGATCATGGTGGAGCAATCGATATTCGCCACAAGGCGGTCGATATTCTGTACATGCTTGATAGCATCAAGTGCGTTCAACTCGACCTGCAGAAAGCCGCTCCTGGAACGGACAACACGCCGGATGACGCAAACCTGAGCAAGACCGCAGCCATTGCACTGCTTAATTGTTCGTTGACGCCCACGCAACCCGGTTACCTGTCTCACATTCATAATCACCTGAACGCCATCATCCAATCACCGGGTGTATTAGCAGATCAGTCGAAGTTAGCTACCCAGATTGTCACAGAGCTAAATACAACCAATAACCTGCTCAATCAGTTGCACACGGATGCGCTCAAACTGGTGATGATGACCGACGCGCAGTTGACACAACCGGCAGGGCTGGCAATGCGTACAGGCATGGACTCACTTGCCACACGCATACTCAGCGGTGGCACCGATCCAGCGACCGGAACGGCGGAGACAGGCGTGGCACAGATATCCGACCAGATGCAGCAGCTTGCCATACTGTATATCGCAACCTACACCTCACATTAGAAACCAGCAGAAAGGCATACATGCAGGGCAAGTAAATGCTGCATGTATGCCTTCTTGATCTACCCCTTAAGCAGAACAAAAATAGACGTTGGCATTATGGTAACATATTTCCGCATAAATTGAAATAACCTGACCCAATTCGACTCAGGAAATTGAGACGACTGAGCCGCCGGTCAGCTTTTGCAGGTCGTCAGGAGTCAGGCGAAATACGGCGTGAGGGCTTCCTGCTGCCGCCCAGATAATTTCATACTGGAACAGATCAGCATCAATAAAGGTGGTAATTTCCTGCGCGTGTCCAACCGGGGGAACGCCGCCAACGGCAAAACCCGTCACTTGCCGCACGAAATCCGCGTCGGCCTTCTCAATCGGTTCGCTTACCAGTTGGGCCAGTTGGCGCTCGTTGACGCGATTCGCGCCGCTTGCTTCCACCAGGATAGGCTTGCGGGTCTCTTTTCCTCTAAAGACAAGGGACTTCACAATCTGGCCCACCTGGCAGCCAACGGCCTGCGCAGCCTCGACAGCCGTGCGCGTCGAATCGGGAAAGACGACGACCTCGCCAGGGAAACCAAGTGACTTCAGGGTTTGCTGGACTTTTTGCACGCTTGCGCTGAGTTCTTTTGGCATAGTTGCTCCACTTTCGTATTTTCTGCCACCACTATACTACACTTTTCTAAAAGTGGAGCGATTCATAGGAAACAAAGGAGAGTACTACTTGCCCTGGCTCACTTGCCTCTCGCCTGTCATGCTGAGCGCAGCGAAGGATGACAGGCTAAAAGGTCTTTTTCATGGCTTGCTATTTGAAGATGGAGAGCAGGTCGCTCAATCTCTCGACTGTGGCATCCGGTTTGAGATGTTCGCGAGGCAACTGGATGCCTTTGTTCTCGCGACGGGCAGCATAATCAAGCAAATAATCATCTTCTGACTCGAGGTGATTCGGAGCAAGATTGGCGCGGGTATCAGCCTGTTCGTTCGCTTTTTGCTGCCATGAAGCGGTATCGGCGGCTGGCCTTACCGCCACCTTCGCCTCTGAGCGCAGCGAAGATTTGGGCTTCCAGATCGCCAGCATGTGCAGGTTCTTCGCGCCAGCTATATCCGCTTTCAGTGAATCGCCAACCATCGCGGCCTCTTCCGGCATCACGCCCATACGTTCGAGTGCATGCACGTAGATACGCGGGTGGGGCTTGCGAATGCCGAGGTCTGCCGATACAGCCAGTTTAGCCGGGTCAAAGTACTTCAAAAGGTCCATCTTCTGCAAATCTTGGACGAAGATGTTCCCACCATAATGACGATTGGTGACAACACCCAGCATATACCCTCGCGCCTGTAGTGCATCCAGTGTCGGCAGGGTATCATCGAAAAAGACACGCGAATCGGGAATGCGAATGCGCAAAGCTTCATAGACTGCGCGCCCGAGCTTCCACTGGACATGCGGCACGCCAAGTTGTCCCAGGGCTTCCATTGTTGCCAGCGCGAAATCAGGCTCGATGAGTGGATTCTGGCGCAATTGAGCGCGAATTTGCCGTTCAACGGCATTGCGGATGAGCGTTCCAAGCATGGCGGAGTCCATATACGGAAACTCATCAAGGCCAACATATTCACGCATAGCTGCTACCGCCCGCGCATTCGATTCCTTTTCGCGAGCCTGCAATTCATGCTCATCTTTGCGTTTCCAGAGCGTGCTTCCCAGATCAAACAGAATACATCGAATAGCCCGTTTCATATGCCCTCACTTCATCAACATTCCAGAAAAACTTCTATGTAGAACACGTCAAGCAATCAATCATAGTCTCATGATTGCAAGTAACCAGATAATATTCTAATAGAAGTATAACTGAGGAGGATGATACCTTGATGAAGGAGGTGTTAAAATTTGATTAGCTTTGTTTGACAGATAGATGTGCTATACTACCTTCAGCAGCACTGGTTGCACTTTCTTTGTTTTATCTAGCAGGAGAAAGTTATGCCTGTCTCTGTCAACAACTCCAGGTTGATCTACGAAGCCCTCAAAGCGTGCGACGTGCGAATCGTCTCTGCTCTCCCCGAAACGTGGCTGGTTCACCTGATTCGCATGGCCGAAGAAGACCCCGAGATGACGCTCGTGCGGCTGGCGAAAGAGGAGGAAGGCATCGGTATTTCGGCGGGAGCGCACCTGGCGGGCGTGAATTCGGCCCTGTTGATGCAAAATCACGGGTTCTTCGCCGCCATCAACCCCATCGTTTCACTGGCCTTGTTATACAAGATACCACTTTTGATGATTATTACGCATCGCGGCTACTGGGGGGAAAAGGACCCCTGGCAAACTCAGGGCGGGCTGGTGACGGAATCACTCCTACGCGCTTTGAACATTCCCTATTTTCATCTTACTAAACCGGAGGAAACCCAGCGGCGCATCAAGGACGCGCAGACGCTGTCTCATGCCTCTCTACACCCCGTAGCTGTATTACTGACTCGCGAATTGATGTGGGAGGAATAGGCCATGCTCCGCTACGAAGCTATCGAGACTATTTATCCTGACCTGCGAGACCACATCGTCGTCACCATCATGGGCGCGGTGGCCGCCGAACTCTACACTGCCGGGCATCGCCCAAACTTTTTCTATCTCGAACACGCGATGGGCCTCGCATCCTCGATGGGGTTAGGTATTGCGCTGGCTATACCTCGTCATAAAGTGATCGTGCTTGATGGTGATGGCTCGCTGCTCATGAACCTGGGCACGTTGAGTACGATGGCGCGTTATAAACCTGGCAACCTGCTCCACATCGTCTTTGACAACGAAAGTCTGCTTTCCGTGGGCGGCTTCCCAACAGCAACCTCGACCGGAACCGATCTCGCGGGTATCGCTCGAGCGTCAGGTGTGCCTGTGGTGCGAGAAGCCAATACGCTCGAGAGCCTGCGGGAAAGCGTACAGGCAGCGCTTGCCAGCAACACGCTCACCACTATTATCTCCAAAGTCGAGGCCATTGGCCCTAAATCGTTCCACATGGATCTCCCACTGCTCGAAAATCGCTTCCAGTTCAAACGAGCGCTGGAAGCGTTACAAAAACAGGCAGAAGCCTGATCTTAGAAAGGAAGTTCCGCATGGACAACACAACTGTGCTTGCGCAACTCATTGAGCAATTGCAGTCAGGCCAGCTTAAGATCGTTGATTTAACGACCCCGCTCGGCTCTGACACGCCGGTGATCGATTTACCCCCCATATTTGCTCCCTCACCTGGCCTGACCCTTACCGAAATATCTCGCTACGATGAGCGCGGCCCCGCCTGGTACTGGAACGTCCTGAACCTGGGCGAACACACGGGAACGCATTTCGATGCCCCCATTCACTGGGTGACGGGCAAAGACCTGCCCAACAACGCCACCGATACTATTCCGCCATCCAGGTTCATTGGCCCGGCCTGCGTCATCGATGTTAGCGCCGATGTCGAGCAAAATCCTGATTTTCTGCTTACTATCGAGCGAGTAGAGCAATGGGAAAGCCAGTATGGGCGTCTGCCCTCAGGCGCGTGGCTGCTGATACGGACAGGATGGAGCAAGCATAAGGGTCGCGAGGAATTTCTTGGTCTGCACCCGGATGGAACCTCGCATTCGCCCGGCTTTCATCCAAGCTGCTCGGCGTTTCTAGCAAAGGAGCGCGATATTCTGGGTGTCGGCGTCGAAACAGTTGGTACCGATGCCGGACTGGCTGGCGGTTTTGATCCACCGTTTCCCAGCCATACTTTTATGCATGGAGCGGGAAAATTTGGCATAACCAGCCTCATTAACCTGGATCAGCTTCCACCAACTGGCGCAATCGTTATCGCCGCGCCGCTTAAGATCGTCAACGGCTCGGGCAGCCCTCTGCGCGTGCTTGCCATCACGCCATAGCTACAGGAAGCAGGAGGCATCCGGCTATGCATTACAACGAAATCGAAACCTGGCCGCGAGAGAAACTCCGGCGGCTTCAGGATGAGCAACTCCGGCGCATGGTGAGCTACGTCTACGAGCATATTCCTTTCTACAAGGAGCATCTTGACCAGGAGGGCATACGGCCTGGGGATATTCGCTCAGTGGAAGACCTGCCAAAGCTGCCCTTTACGCGCAAGCAGGATCTGAAGGCCCATTATCCCTTCGGCCTGCTGGCAGTGCCACGCGAGCAGACCATTCGTATCCATGCCAGCAGTGGAACCACCGGCAAACCTACCATTGTATGCTATACGCGCGACGACCTGGAAATCTTCTCTGAAGTCATGGCGCGCTCGTTCGTGGCTGCCGGAACGCGCCCCGGTATGATGCTCCACAATGCCTTCGGCTACGGCCTCTTTACCGGCGGCCTCGGCCTGCACTATGGCGGAGAAAAGCTTGGCCTGACGGTGATTCCGGTCTCAGGCGGCATGACCCAACGCCAGATCATGCTGATCCAGGATTTGCAGCCGGATATCATCAGTTGCACTCCCTCTTATGCGCAGACGCTGGGAGAGGAATTTAAGCGGCTTGGCATCGCCCCTGAAGAGATCAGCCTGAAATACGCTTTGCTGGGAGCAGAGCCGTGGACGGAGACGATCCGCGAGAATGTCGATGCTAGTCTGGGTGTTCGCTCCACCAATCTGTATGGGTTGAGCGAAATCATCGGCCCGGGCGTTTCGCAGGAATGCATCGAAGCGCGTTCGGGCAGCCACATCTGGGAGGATCACTTCTATCCAGAGGTGGTCGATCCAACGAGCGGCGAGCCACTTCCCGATGGCAAGGAAGGCGTTCTCGTCCTCACACCTGACACGGAAAGCAATGCCACTTCTTCGTTACTGGACGAACGACATCACCTATCTTGACCACGAGCCATGCATCTGTGGCAGGACACACGTGCGTATGGGTAGAATTCGCGGACGTTCCGACGATATGCTCATCATTCGCGGTGTCAATCTCTATCCCACACAGGTAGAGGAGGTGCTGATGGGTATATCCGGCGTTGTACCGCACTATCAAATCGTCGTCACACGTGAAGGCACGCTGGACGAGGTTGAAGTGAAAGTGGAACTCGCGGAAGACCTGTTCCGCGAAATCGCCCAGGAAGCGCTCGCGGAAGACGTTCTCGAAGTCGATCAGCGCATCAGAAGCCTGCGCAGTACCATCCAGAATACCCTCAAGGGAACGCTCGGCCTATCGATGAAAGTGACTCTGATGGCTCCTGGAAGCGTACCTCGAAGCGAGGGTGGAAAACTGCGGCGCACAGTTGATATGCGCCAGCTTTGAGACGCTTCGTCCACTTCAGGTAGTTACATATTCTTTTGCCTATAAGAAATATCATTGACGGCATGACATTCACTAAGTAGGAGTTGTGCATGGCAACTTTAGAACTGGAAACAATGCGCGTCGAAGTGGATGGGCCACTTGCACGCCTGCGTTTAAATCGACCAGAGGCATTGAATGCTGCCAACTGGCCCTGGGTAAAGGACCTGGTGACGGCTACCGAACAGCTGGCACAGAACAGCGACATTCACGTCGTCATTGTCAGTGGAGAAGGCCGGGCCTTTTGTAGCGGACTAGACACAAAAGAATTGGCAAAGGGCAACCTGACCCGCGCATGGTTCGCCACCTGGGAAAAAGGCGTGATAACGCTGGCTGGTCTGGACGCTATCACCATAGCGGCCATTCACGGTTATTGCCTGGGTGGAGGCCTGCAAGTCGCCCTGGCCTGCGATTTGCGCATCGCCACTGAAGACGCCATTCTCAGCATTCCGGCGGTCAAAGAGGGATTGGTCGCAGCATTAGGCCCGATGAGGCTGGCAAGGCTGATTGGCGCTGGTCCTGCTAAACGCCTGTGCCTGCTCGGACGCCGTTTTTCCGCTCAAGAGGGACTCGAGCTTGGCGTGATTGACGAAGTGTGCCGATCAAATGAGCTGGAGGAACACGCGGTGGCAATGGCTCAAGAGTTGCTGGCTATTCCCTTTACTGCGCTCAAACATACCAAGCGCCAGATCGACACCGCTTTCGAGCAGGATACTGAAACGCTGCTCTCCATAATGGTTGACGCGCAAGAGGACTGCCTGCGTTCGCCAGAACATAAGGCCGCGATGTCCGCCTACCTGGCTGAACTGGAGAGGAAAGGGAAAGCGAAAAGTCAATCAGCCAACCAGTAGCGTATCCAGGCGGGGCCTGAAGAATGGTACTCACCTGAACTAAGAGGATATGGTGCGCGGACCATAATACCTTCTCAGCCAGCGACATAGACCATCCAGACCTGTATAGAGAAGGCGTTCGTTAATATTGGCCTGATCCAGCTTATCGCGGATTTCCCATTTGATCTTCGCCGGAATGAGAATTTTGTAACAGAGATCAGCATGCGCTTCAAGCCAGACATCGAGCATGGTCGTGGGGCTGGACATCATCGAAAGGAGGGGAAACTGGTTGATTCCGCGCTCGTTCAGCGAGGGCGGCTCAAAGAACACCACATAATCCTTCGATGTGTCAGCTTCACTACCTTACTGGTTCAAAGCGTCTAAATCGACCGCGACCTGAGCCAGCATATCGACGGTGAAAACATCCGAAATATTCCGCTCTGAGGACTGCTTGCAGGTTCTCAGAAAGCAAGGTATGGGCTTTTTTGTATTCGATAAACCAGATCACGCCATCAACTGGCGGCTTCTCAAATTGCACATCCTCAGTGGCGAAGTGCAGAGCCACATACGGTGAGTACGTCCAATCGAGCAAACGGGTCGGCAACCCGTAATGCCTGGCAATGACGATCCAGTTCCACATGCTATTGCCATTGGGACTCAGAAGCAGACCCGGGCTGGCGGAAGCAACCATATCGTAGGCATATTTACTGAAGTTTTTGACCAGATGGGTTTCGAGCCTGTCGTAAGGGTCGCCCATCCTTTGGAGAGTGGTACTCAATCGAAAGCCAGCATTGGTCAGGCCGCGAAACGCAAAGTGCGAGCGATGGCGACCCAATGTTTCATCCCAGGAATTGGCGAAAAGTTCCCGCTGCGCGTCCAACCAGGCACGGCACTCACGTTCTTCTATCATTTCCGCCCCTTTTCTGTTTGCTTCATTGCATTTATCTGCTCAGGGTACTGGTATCTGTATTACGTTGCGCATTACGTTCTCTGTTTCAGGAAAATTCACCTGCTGAGACAGATGCCATTCAACCAACATAAAATGCCACCGACAGCCATACAAAAAACCGGGCCTCTCACGAGACCCGGCCAGCATTGTGAAACGATAAGGTATTAGCAGACGGCTGGGGGCTTGCTGAAGGTACCCAGATAGGTATATAGCCCGTTAATGCCGATTGAGGGTGTCTGGCGGGCGAACCAGGAGAAGAAAGCCTCGTCCTGCAGGTGATAGCCACTGAAGCCAGAAACACTGAAGTTCACTCCGACCAGCGGATCGCCAACTTCCAGCAGGTTGTTGCAACCATACTGAGGAGCGATGGGAGACTGCCAGTTCGGCACAACGTTGTTGGTGAATGGATCGTTGTACCACTCGGCCAGTTCGTGGCTGAGCGCGCCAACATCATCGCCAAAGCCACCCTGCACGCCCTGATCAGCATTCACCGTCCAGATATAGGTCTGGAGGCCCTTGCTGTTCGTAACAGCGTTATGATAGCCGCCAATGCAGCAATTGCTGAGGCTGGGTGCGCCGGAAGACAGGTAGACGTTGTAAGACAGGAAGATGGGGAGCATGGTGGGAGAGTAGGACGAGAGCAACGTCTGCAACTGGGGATCAAACCAGTTGATATCGATGATGCCAATCGTCTTCCCGCTTGAGTCCTTCGCCGTTGCTCCATGAGACGCGGGAATGCTCATGCTGATCGTGGAAGCGATAGTCGGCGTGCCAAGTACTACATGATAGTTCGGGCTTTTCGCCGAAACCGTTTTCCAGAACTCGGCACGCTGGATGGCATCACCATACTGGGTTGTGCCACTGCTAAACGGCGCATTCTGGAAAAGCGGCGAACCCGTCGTGTTCGACACCTTCGTTGAGCCATCAAATACTGTTCCATTCGAGAACGTCAGCTTGAGCGGAATAATGGTGACAGGAATAGTCGTCGTCTTTGAACCTGCCGCAGGACTCGTACCAACCATCGAGTAGGTGTACTTCTGCCCTTTGTAGGTGAAAGAAGACGTCCAATGGCGCAAGCCTGTGGTAGCTAGCGCGCTATCGGAGAACTGGTGCGAGAAATGAATAAAAAGTGGTTTGCTCTTTGCAATAGTCGGGCTGACTGACGCCGCGCGTGAATTCGAGAGCGCCATAAAACCGAACGCAAGCGCCGCTACCATCACGACGCTACAAGCGGCGAACACCTTCATCAAAAGCTTGTGACGCAAGTGTGTTTCTACCTTTCACTGGTTAATTACACAATACAAAACAAATTGTTCTCCCCGATTTTCGTGTGCTTCCATCTCCCCATGTTTTTCTGTGGCACACGCGCTTACACTATACACTCTATCGCTTCACCTCATCTTTACCATTATTTTTGATAAAGATATATAGTGATGCATATTGAAATATCTCACCTTAGAGAAGAGCAATATGCTCTTACATAAGACATTCCCTGGACAGTATTCGTTATTTCAAAATTTCAAGTTTAGAACGAGCCAGGTACCACTTTTTTTGATGTCAACGACCTCCGGTCTCTGACCGAAAGCTTTTTATTACCTCTGGACTCCACCGCAACCCGGAGTACCTTCGCAGGCGCTCCGCTTTGGCTTCGCGGTCCGAGGCATCAGGGACGATTGACAAACATCCCGTCCTGATCCAGTCCTGCCGGACCAGGAGCGTTCTTAGCGTTACATTCCTCGCCCCCACCAGATCGGCATGCAGGCTGTAATGGCACTGCTGGCAGACAAAGCGCAAGCCCTTGCCAGGGCGGTTCTGCTCTGCTGTGTAGCCACAGCGCGGGCAGGTCTGCGAGGTGTAGTTGGCATCCACCTTGATCGCCCGCGACCCTGCCAGGAGCGCCTTGTAGGAGATGAGGGCGTGCAACTCAGCAAAGGACCATTGCGAGTACACCCGGTTGGCTTTGCCTGCCTTTGGCGACACAGGCTTTGCGCCGTTCCCGCGCTGCTTGCGCCGTCGTTTCCGCCGCTTCGTGCGCTCGCGAATACCCGTCAGGTGTTCGAGGCCGAGAAGCGCATGGGGATGCTCTTTGACGATCTGGGTGGCGATGGTGTGATTGGCTTGCAACTTCAACCGTCTCTCTCGCTGCCCGATACGACGGAGCCGCCGTTTGGAGCCGCGAGTGCCTTTGCGCTGCAAGCGTTTGCGGAGCCGAGCGTAATGATTGGCCCGGTGCCGTATCTGTTTGCCTGGGTAAAAGGTGGCTTTCCCGGTAGTAGTGGATGTGACCGCCAGATAGCGAATCCCGACATCGACGCCCACCACTTCGGTCAGTTGCTCACAGGTTGGTTCTGCCACCGCGATCTCGAAGGAGACCAGTAAGTACAACTGCTTTTTAGAGGCATCATACCAGAGTTTCGCATCGCCAATATTGGCCCCCTGCCGGATCAGCGCCACATGCTTGTCATAGCCCTGGTAGGGGAGGACAATGCGCCCCGCAAGCGTGCGCATGCTCACCTGCCCCTCGCCTTGAAAGTCGTAGTCGCGTCCATAGGTATACTGCACCGTCGACGCGCTATACTTCGGGGGCTGATCCAGGCCCTTAAAGCGTTTCTTGGTGAGCTTCAGCCGCCGATGCTCTTGATTCTTTTTGAGCCTGGTCCACAACCCTTTGTAGGACGCCGCCACCTGCCGAATGGCGCTACAGGCCAGTTGCGAGGGCAGATGGTAGCGGGCGCGCACTTCGGCGTACAGGGCGCGATGCAGCGCAAGGGCGTGGCTCGTTTTGCCGTGCGCGAAGGCATACTCGCTCACGGCATTGAGCGCGTCGCGGTAGGCTACCTGCGTCTGCCGGAGCAGGCGATGTTGCTCCGGCGTCGGCAGCAGTTTGAGCTTGGCCGTAAAAATCTGACGCACCTGTCCTGCCCCTTGCTCAATCATAGCTTACTCCTCTCCCTCGCGCTCGTCCTGCTCGTGGCGCGGCCCGCGACTGCGGCGGCGACGGGTGAGCGGCAGCAGTTGATAGCCCAGGTCGAGCAGGGAGACGATATCGAGGCCCAGCTCCTGCACTTTGAGGCGCACCCGGGAGAGCACATTGCGCACCGGGCGCAGCACGACGTCGGCCACGCCCTCCTCCTGCGCGGCATACCAGCGCCGCCGCATGCGCTCGATGACCTGCTCGGTCACCCGGTTGTAGCTGAAATGGGCCAGCAGCACCTCATAGGGGCAAAAATCCGGCACGTTGTCCACCAGGGGCCGGAACACGGTCAGTTCGCTCGGCGTCAACTGCTGCACGTGCAAGACCGGGTGGTCCCGGTGCGCGTCCACCCCCAGGGCCACATGGATGAGGATGCCCGATGGCTCATGCAGCACCACCTGTTCCCCTGGGGGCAGCAGAGCCGAGAGCGGCAGCAGCACCAGATCAGGCGCGGGCTGGCGAGATGGCTGGGGCACTGGCAGGCGCGTTGGCTCCATGACCCCCCTCCTTCTAGCGTGGTGTGACGGGCAAATGGATGACCTGCACACAGGGCAGTCGCTCCTGCACGAGGTCAGCCACCAGCTTGCGATGACAGCGTTCCACCTGGGGACAGCCGCACATCAAGGCCAGCGCTTCGCCATCGGCAAGTCGCGCCAGCAGCAACGGCAGCCCGCGCTCCGGATTGGCCAGCCGCAGAGCATGCCCTGGCTGCTGATACCACACGTTGCCTAGCTCGGGCACATGCCAGTAGTACCGCCCAAAGCGTTCAGCCAGCCACCAGCCCTGCCAGCAACCCCGTTGGGAAATGGCAAACTCGCGAATATCCACCAGGGTCACATCAAGGGCGACCAACGTTTCGACCAGCGTGACCGACCCGGCTTCGTGATAGCCCAGCGTGTACAGGTAGCGTGGGGCCGCATGCCGCCTGCGGCCCTCGGTCGGTATCAGCAGACGCTGGTTCATGCCGTCACCTCCACCATCTGGATACGGGTGGCATCAGTCGGCAAAGTAGTAGGCTGCCACCACCACCAGCCCGCAAGCTGGACACGCACCTGCGCAAGATGCCCCTGCGCCAGCCCTTGCAGTCGCCGGGTGGCCTCCCCAATCGTGCGCCCGGCGATCTGCTGCGCCATGCGTGCCAGAGCAGCCGCGCTCACCTGATAGCTCCAGCGTCCCGAGGCCCGCACCAGCAAAGTGAGGACGTCCGGGCTGCTCGTGGCACGTAGTTCTTGCGCCACCATCAGGTTCAGCGGGCCGAGCAGGTGGTAGCCCGGGCCAAGTGCTGCCGCCTGCGCTTGCAGTCGCCCGAGGGCGTACTGCTCGACGGCCTGCTGGTCATACACCTCGGCCTGACAGGACGCGCTGACCTGCACCGTCACGTGGGTGGCCTCACTGCCGACCGCAGGGGTGGGCGCGATATGCGCCTGACACTGCACCAGTCCGGCCAGTTGCTCGGTGGAGCGCATCTGCTGCAACAAAGCCACCTGGGCCTGTTGACTGAGCGTGCTGAGCAGCGGATTTGCCAGCCGCTCGACATCGATCTGGGCGACGGTTGCAAAGTGCCGGGCAGCCTGTCCCCCCACAAAGGCGGCGGTATTCTTGACCGAGACGCCGGGCAGGCAGCACAGCCCGTTCAGGTCGAGCGCGGGGATGTTGCCCTGCGGGCCGGTGGTCGCCGCATGAGCCGCCACCTCTGCAATGCCAAAGATGGGAGGATTGCCTGCTGGCAGGCGTACCGCCTGCTCGGTGACGACCGCAACGCCATCGGCTGCGGTGAGCGTGGTTCCAGCCGCGACCGTCTGCGCGTAGGGGGCAGCGTTGTAGAAGGTCAGCCAGCCATGCGCTGCCCGTGCGGGTTGGTAGCCCTGTCCAGTCGTCGCCCCACTGGCCTGCTTGGTGGCACTGCTGGCGGTGAGCAGGCGGGCGGCAATGTCCTGCCCCTGCGGATGCGGGCGTGCTGTGACGACCAGCGCCGTCGAGAGCAGGCGACTGTCGGGCAGCAGCGTCACGCTGGCCTCGGGCGCACCCACCGTCAGGAAGAGGCTGACCAGCAGGGTGAGCAGGCACAGGAGGCTCATGAGCAAGAGGAGTCGCACCGGAACGGAACCACGCGCAGGAGCCAGGGTCGGCTCCCCGGTTGGTGAGAGGTGAGAGGGGGTCGGTGGCGGCTCCGGGAGCTCCGCATCCGGCAGCGTGGTGCCTGCCTCGGGAACAGGTGTGTCCTCTTCCGGTGCTGGCGCGAGCGGCATCGCCGGATAGAGCGCGTCGTCCTCTTCCTCTGGCGAGAGATAGACGGCATGGTCATCGAACTGTAAGGGCGGCAACTGGGGAAAGAGAATCGGGCGCTGCCGCTTGTGAGGGAGTGTGTCAGGCTGCTGGTCGGTATCGGTTGCCAGTGGGCCGGTGTGCCGACCAGGAACCGGGGCCGCTTCGTCATCAGGAACGTGATAGGTCGTCATAGCTTTCTTTTCCTTCTGCTCATCACAGGATGCTGCTGTCCCGCGTGACCGGGAACGGCCCCAGGACAGCAGGCAGGACTTACTTGCTCGTCTGGGTACTATGAAACTGGTCATCATGCCCATTGTTGTAGAGGACAAACTCGCTCTCGCCCACGTGGACAATGAGATCGGGCGTCCCGTCATGATCGACGTCGGCAATGGAAAGCGTCACCACCACCTCGTCTTTGTGGGGACCGGTGAGCAGGGGGCCAGGATAGACCCGCGCCGCCGAGGGATCACCCGCCGCAAGCTCGATCACCTCGACGTGCCCGTCCAGGTTGAGGGCGATCAGGTGCGTCGGATGCGCAGCAGAGTCGTGATGATGGCCCACCACCGCATCCATCTGATAGGTGCGCGGCATGCCGTAGTGCCAGTCATCCTGTACCCCCTGCCACCACGCGCCCAGGCTGTTGAGACCGACCACGAGACCCGCCATCGAGAGCATGCCCGCCAGGGTGTACAGGACACCCGAGCGGCGGCGGCGGGCAGGGCGGTGAGCGACCGGGAGCGCTTGTCGGTCGTCGTCCTGCTCCTCTTGCACCGGGCGCGGGCGCGGCGTGTGGGGGCGAGCAGCCGTCTGGGGCGCGGACGAGGCGGCGCGTGGGAGTTCTCCGGTATGACGGGTGGCAAAGCGGTTGTTCCAGTAACTCAGCACGAGTGGTTCCGGCTCAGCAGTGGTTGCCGCCTCTTGCTCGTCTTCGTCCTCGAACAGGTCGAACATCTCCTCCTCGTCGTCGATCACCGGAGCCTGCACCGGCTGGCGGCGCGCAGGTGCGGCGTGTCGCGGCGGCGGCTGGTGGAAAGAACGGGCATCAGAGCGGGTCATGGCTGCACCTCCTCCGCTTCCGGCTGCTGATGCGGTGGGCGCGGCAGGCGGCGCACTTCACGCTCGACTTCGCGGATCAGGCAGGCCAGACGATTTTCCTGCTGTTGGGCCGAGGCCAGGTATGTCAGCAGGTGCGTCTGCGCGGCCAGCACCTGGGCCGAGGTGGCCGCTTCACGCCCGAGCCAGTAGGTGGCGCGGCTCCAATGGCGGCTGGCTTCATGCAAGCCTTCCAGGCAGGCCAAGAGGGCGCGTGGTGCGCGGCGTGGGCTGCCCTCCTTTGCTTCGCGGTGATGGCGCAGGGCGCTGGTTTCCCAGGAGAGGGCTAAGAAGACGTCGCCAGTGGCAATGAGAAAGGCGGTGCTGCTGGCGGCTTCGGCTCCGAAGGCAGCCCATTCCTGGGCCACGCCCTCAAGAGGCATC
>DASRDB010000015.1:0-151104 GCA_035652815.1 Ktedonobacteraceae bacterium | reverse complement strand
GAGCAGCTCTCTTCGGCTCTGTAAACTCATCATAACCTCATTTCCTTCCAGCTCTCTGACCCTTGAAGAATCAGGCGGCTGGTAAGATTCTCTCATGAGGCAACGTATCTGCCAAAGTAAGATTTTTGGTGAGGCAATTCGGCCCATTGAAAGGAGAATGTGCTATAATACATAAAGGGCGCAACCTTCGTCAATTCCCGATAGAAACAGAGTGCGCGTCCATCTAGCGAGTGCGGAATGACCGACGGGAAAATACACGACCTTGCCAATCCGTCCACCTCGTAATACCTACCTCCACATAGCCAATTTTGGAAAGGACACATGATCAGAAAGTTCAATAAACAATGGCGTAACGACGAGCAGCCACGCGCCAATAGATCTGGAGCCGGGCGTCCGCCTCGCTCAGAAAAACCTCGTCTCAATCGCCAGACTGTAGACCATGCCTGGGAACATGGAGCGCGCCCGAACCACCCCGATTATCGCACTCGCAGCTCCTCTCAAGGCTCCTCATCACGCAATAACAGGCGCGCAGGATCGCCATCCGATCGCCATCCTGCCCGCCGGAACGATGACCGCTATCCAGCCCGTCGCGAAGATCGCTACCAGAGCAGGCATCGCTCCGATGAGCGAGAAAACTCCCGGAATTCTTATGGAGACAACGAGCGCTATTCGCGTGATGATAACGCTCGATCTACCAGAAGATCATATGAAAGAAGAGAACCACGCGAGCAGGCATCATATGGACGCACATCCAGACGCCCAGAGCCAGATCAAAGCAATTACCGTTCTGCTCGCGGGCGCTCAGATACCCGGCGACGTGGCAATGAAGCGGGTTATCGCGGCCCGGATAAGAGCAATCCACGCTGGCAAAGCAGGCCGCAAAACCAGCGACGAAGACCGTATAGGCAAGATGAGCCGCAAGACGAGTACTTCGAGGGCGATTATGAACGCTTCACCGATTACGAGGACCGCGCCCCGGTGCCAGAGCGGCACGTCACGCGCTTGCCAAATGGTCGCGTGCTGAAAGGAACTCGTAAAGAGCAGCGCGAAAAGGCAGCATTCTGGAACGAGGTCGAACAAGAAAGCGAAACAATGCTGCCGCACCTGCCTGAACCTTATCACGCCTCAAGAGAGGACAAGAAGACACAACCTGCAAAGCCCTCGAAAAAAGCTGGGAACCGCGCTGAGAGCAAGGCTCCACGCGAGAAAAAAACTCGCAGTAAAAAGCAGCCACCTCCGCCGGTAACGCGCCCTTCTCAGCGTGGCTATAAGTGGCCTACGCGCGAAGAGTAAGCCCCAGGTTAGCGATCCATGTATGTCAGAACTGTTCTGGGAAATATACCACCGGAAGCATTAGGAATTACGCTCGGTCATGAACATCTGCTCATCGACTTGCGTGGTCTCTGGGAAGAACCACCAACGAATCGCGCCTACCTGGTTAACCAGGAACCAACCCTGGTAAACCGGGGGGCCTTGATGCGCAATCCCTATGACTCAAAGGTAAATCTCCTGCTCGATGACCTGGACCTGAGTATGCGCGAGTTGCAGTATTACCAGGCCGCAGGCGGGCAAAGCTTAATTGATATGACCACTGTAGGCATTCATCCAGACCCACAGGCACTGCAAACGCTTTCGCAGGGAACAGGAGTACACGTGGTCGCCGGATGTGGCTATTACCGGCAACCGCTATTGCCTGAATCGCTCCATGATCGCAGTATCGAAGCAATCGAGGATGACCTGCAAACATGGCTCCAGGAAGGCATGTACGGCACAACCATAAAGGCTGGCTTGATGGGAGAATTAGGCACCAGTTCTCCCATTTTTCCTTTCGAGGAGCGCCAGCTTCGCGCAGCTGCTCGCGTTCAACAAAAAACTGGAGCGAGTATCAATGTCCACCCCTTGATCTGGGGACATGAACACCTGCGCATCCTCGATATCCTCGAGGAAGAGGGTGCCGATTTAAGGCGTGTGGCGATCAGTCACTGCGATGAACTCATCGAACCGGAGTGGCACGCCCGCATCGCGGAAAGAGGGGCAGTACTCTCGTTCGACACCTTTGGTTCAGAAACCTACTTCGATCGCGATTTCTCGCAAGAGCCACGTGATACAGATCGTATCGCATGTATGCTCTCCCTGCTCGACAAAGGATATGGTTCGCAGATCACCCTGGCGCATGATATCTGCACGCGCTTGCAGTTCCATCGCTACGGAGGTTGGGGCTGGGATCACATTTTGACCAACATCGTACCGCGTCTGCGACATGCAGGCGTCTCTCAACAAGAGATCAACATCATGCTCATCGAGACACCGAAGCGTTTACTTACTTTTGGAGGCTAAAGCACCCATGTTGTACCCTGGCTATCTCAACCTGTACGAAACTGGGGAACTGGCAGAACGCGCCGCCGCTGCCTGGGAGATTTTGACGAACTGCACCATTTGCCCGCAAAACTGTCATTGCAACCGCATAGCGGGAAAGACAGGGGTATGCAGGTCGGGCACCGAGGCCATTGTGGCTTCCTGGAACATTCACCGTCGCGAGGAGCCACCCATTAGCGGAACGCGAGGCGCGGGAACCATTTTCTTTGGCTACTGCCAGGCACGTTGTACCTACTGTCAAAACTTCTCGCTCAGCCAGGGCGGTCTGGGCCATCGCGTCGGTCCCGAGCGGCTGGCAGAAATGATGCTTTACCTGCAAAAAAAGCAGTGCCATAACCTCGATCTGGTCACACCGACCCATTTCGTGCCTCAAATCCTGGCGGCGCTGGTCATCGCGTGCGGCAAAGGGTTACGCTTGCCACTGGTCTATAACTGCGCCGGATACGAAAATCTAGAAACATTGAAGTTGTTGGATGGCGTCGTCGATATCTACCTGCCGGACGCCAAGTACTCGGATAACAAACACGCCCTGCGCACCTCAAAAATGCCGCGCTATGTGGATGCCAATCAAATGACCTTGCGCGAAATGCATCGTCAGGTTGGCCCCTTGCAGGTAGATGAAAACGGCATCGGGAGGCGTGGCCTGCTGATTCGCCACCTGGTTATGCCAGAGGATATCTCCGGTACACGCGAGGTACTGCGCTGGATCGCCGAAGAACTCGGCCCCGATACGCCTGTCAGCCTGATGGATCAATATTTTCCCGCCTGGAAAGCGGTCAATGATTCCATTTTGAACCGCAGGCTTACCTGGCAGGAATATCGCACCGCAATGGACGCACTGGAAGAATTCCAGCTTACTGCCGGATACGTCCAGGAAGACCTGATGGAACTGGATGAAACGTCTTATGTATAGTACGGTTTAATGGATAGCACGTGCTATAATCTGTTAAGAGAGCCAACAGAAATTCTACCTGTGTTGAGTAAAGGCGGCGTACAATGCGTACTGTCCGCTTTTTCATGTACCCTATGCCTGAAATGGAGTGTCCTATGAATGACACGGCCACATTGAGCCGCCTGTTTGCCGGAATCCAGGATGACCTGGAGCGAGTTGATGTCACTTTCCAGGAACGAGCTACCTCTGGACTGGATATTCTCAACTCAGCTTCCATGCATGCCCTCAGTTCACCCGGCAAACGTCTTCGGACTGCGCTTACCCTGCTTTCAGGAAAGCTGAATTCGTACCATTTTGATAAGCTTTTGCCCCTCAGCGTGGCCTTTGAAATGGTTCACCTGGCCACCCTGATTCATGATGATATTGTCGATAATGCCTTCACACGCCGGGGAAACCCCACCGTCAATGCCTTGTGGGGAAATAACATCGCAATCCTGCTTGGTGACTACTACTTTGCCAAGACCGCCGGGCTGATCGCCGATATCAACGACAACCGCATCGACCACCTTTTTTCGGATACCGTCGCCACCGTCTGTGAAGGCACCATCCTGGAAATGATGACCGCGGGCCGCATCGACCTCACTCTGGAAAAATATTATGAAAAAATCCAGCATAAAACGGCCTGTTTAATGGCTGCCTGCTGCAAAGGTGGCGCGATAGTAAGCGAGGCTACTCCAGAGCAAATCGAATGGCTCTATGAGTATGGTATGAATCTTGGTATCGCCTTCCAGATCATCGATGACGTCCTCGACTATACCGAAGATCAATCGACTATAGGAAAACCAGCAGGTAACGACCTGCGTCAGGGCATGGTCACACTTCCCCTGATTTATGCCTTGCAAGAGCAACCCCTGAATGGCCATTATCAAAAAGTGCAAGAGCTGATGAACGGCACTATGCACTCGGAAGAAGATATTCGCTCGATAGTTGATTGGGTTGTACATGGCGTGGGCGTTCCGCGCTCTATGACCGATGCCTCTCAATACGCCGAAAAAGCCAGGCAGTCGCTCTATCACTTTCCCGCCTCGTCCAACCGACAGGTACTGGATGAGCTCATTGACTTTGTGGTAACCCGTAATCATTAAAAAAAGGAGGAGTAGACTCTACTTCCTCCTTTTTTTTAATGATTACTCAGGCCAGCACCTGGCTCAAAATGACAATCACAATCAGGCAAGCAAGCACCGTTCCCAATAACAGCATTGCACTGAAGGTATCGTTTCCCTGTTTCAAGGGCGGCAACTCTTCAGGTCTGGGTAAGAGCATGACGCGCTCTTCGTCAGCATCTGACGTCGCCATACGAATGGGCAACGCTTGCAGGAGGTTATCCTCATTCGGAGCATTCACCGCCGAAGAAGTCCTGCCTGTCTCAACAGCATAAGGACTACTTGCCTCAACGCCCGGCACAAGCGATCCGCTCACCGAACGCAGCGCCAGCAGATCCTGGCGTAGTTCAGAAGGCCGCTGGTAACGCTGGTTTGCTACAGCACGCAGCCCTTTGGTAAGGATGGCGTCGAATTCAGAGGAAATATTACTGTTGATACGTTGCGCCTGGGGTACGCTTCCACTTATTCCGGAAGGAACAGAGCCTGTTACAGAGTGATAGGCCGTTGCAAGCAACGAGTACATGTCGGTACGCACATCTGCCACGCCACGCACAAACTCGGGAGCCGTATAAGGCGACAGACGTGAGCGTTCCATTCCGGTGATAAATTGGGTTGCCCCTCCTGCCAGCACAATCGAAAAGTTCGTGAGATAATAGTGCCCATTGCGTCCGATAATGATATGCTCAGGACGGATCAATCCATGCACCATTTGCGGTGCTTGCTGCGCCAGCAATTCCAGCACATCGGTCATCTGCAAACAGCACTCGATAACTTCCTGCTCCGACAGGGGTCTGCCGGTGAGGCGCATTCGAGTAAGGAGTGATTCGCCTTCAATGGGTTCAAAGACAAAGAAGCTGCGTCCCTGGTCGCTAAAAGCATCCCACAGAGCAGGAATGCGCGGGTGCCGACCCACCGAGGCCAGCGACATCGTCGCAGTGCGCAAAATCGATTGAGTCATGACTGAGGTGTTATCGGGTAAAACCACCTCGGTAATCATCACCTGTGAAGCATTCCGGTGTGCATCTCTGCCCACCCAGACTGCTTCAAAGACACCTCCTAGCCAGTCTTGTCGCTCCTGCAATTCCTGTAAGCGGTAGCGGCCACCTCGCAACATTACACCCGGCAGCAATGGTCGAGTGGTAGCGGTCTGGCCGGAATTACTACTGAGCGGTGAAGAGGTGGGCCGCGCAGTGGATTGCGAAGCAGAGGCATTTAACGGCTGGCTATTCCCGCGCGTTGTCGTTCCGGTAGAAAACATGCCAGGGCGAGGAGTTTGTGGTGAAGAAAGCGGCTGGGATGTAGGTTGCCGTATTTCCTGTTGTACTCCCGACCAGCCTGGCTGCGAAACAGGCGGAGGTGTCACACGAGCATTGAAAGCCAGCGAATCGGTGCCTGGAAGCGCCTGAGATGCAGATTGCTCCGGGCTGATTTCCTGCGCCGGAGATACTTTCCGTAAAGCGGGCTTTTCAAATGCTGGCCTCGCGCTATCAGGCCGCACTTGAGGGGCGCGACTGGCCCCTCTTGGAGGTATAGGTGAAGCTGGATTCGCTGCGCGCGGCGTCGCTGGGGGGAATTGTGATGATAATCCTCCAGATTGTGGCCGTGGAGGTGTCGCCGCATTTGCCTGCTGACGATCAAAAGTCGGAAAAGACTCTGCTTGCTGCTGCATTCCTGTCGGTCGTGCCGAAGTAAACGAACCTCTTGATGAAGAGGCTGCGTTAGGGGATTGAATCGTTGAACCTGATTGGGGAGTAGTACGCAGCGTTAAACCGCAATTGGTACAAGCACCTTTACTTGCGTCCCACTCACTACCGCACCGCGGACATAACATAATGCACCCCTCTCTTTGCCCCTATGACCAGCAAATACCTACCTGCACCGGTCAAACTGCTGTTAGGCTCTAACAACGTCCCTGAAAAAATATTTGATCGATTAACAACAAACCCCGAGGTACATACCTCGGGTTAGCTCGTCTGTCCTGGGAAAACCTGAATGCTCTCGCAGAGTATAGTAGATGAGAATATGCATGCGTGTCAATACATACTACCCAATATTCCTAGTACTTAGCGCTTCAGATTGCGTCCAATGGGTGCCAGCCCTCCTAAGAACGTTTCCAAAGCTTTCGCCAGTTCATACAGTTGCGTTGCTTCCGCCACTGTCACCTCATGATTCGCATGGGCAACCTGGAAAAGAAGCTGCACTGCCGGGTGGCGAGTGGGCGCACTGGCTTCACTACTCAGTGAGCCAAGCAGCGAGGCCCGCATCGCATCAACGCTGGCGTTGACTTCCTCCAGATGAGCAATATCGATAAAGCTGGCGGGTTTCGGCGCATTTTTTCCCTGGCCTCCACCTTTCTGGCTGGCCTCCCACTGTCGACGCGCCTGCTTGCCTGCTGAACAATAACAAAATTCGGGATGCTCCGAATCCGAATTTTGCAAACCGCTATCATCACAAATTGGGCAGATAGGCATTTCTGTCCTCCTCGCTGAATATCCAGGCAAATTCTGCTACCTGCACTATATCACAGTGTATGGCGTTTGCAAACCATTATCCTGGTGATCTAATTCGCTCATTTTTACGTTTATCGTTCAAGGGAAAATGAGAGTCGAAAGCCTTTTATTTGATATGCGGGAAGGAGGAAGCGGTATACATTGCCCTATAGTATACCGTCCACATCATGTCGAATCTGAAGAGTCATCTGAACGCAGATGGATCAATCGCCAACCTGCTTACAGGCCGCTTTTCCCGGCATCCCGAACGATATTTTGACATTTTCAACGTTTTGCGCAAGTACGAACTCCATCATGTCTTTGCGCGTTTGATTTTGAGCCACCGTCATGAGGAAGAGGATAACGATCATCTCCTTGAGGCACATGAAGACTACGACGACCATAGCCAAAATCTCGCCTCTGCCCTGGAGGAACTTGGCCCTTGCTTTATCAAATTAGGCCAGCTCCTGAGTACCAGGCCCGACTTGCTTTCTCCCGGCTACATCGAGGCTCTGGCACGTCTTCAAGATACTGTCACCCCCGTTAGCGGGCAAAAGATCATCGCCATCATCGAGAAGGAATTGGGCGCACCGCTTCGCGATTTATTTCAATCGTTCGACTGCGAACCGCTCGCTACGGCTTCAATGGCTCAGGTACATCGGGCGGTCCTTCATAACGGCACAGAAGTAGCCGTCAAGGTGCAACGCCCAGGAGTACGGCAGAGAATCGAGATCGATCTCGAAATACTGCATGAGCTGGCGAATTTTGCTGCAAGATTTACCTCCTTTGGCTCGCGCTATGGCTTCCAGCAGATTGTGCGCGAATTAGAACGCAGCTTGAGCCAGGAACTTGATTTCCGTCTGGAGGCAGATAGCACCTGTTTGATCGGGAAGCAAATCGCTGATTTCTCACGCCTGACGACCCCTATCGTTTACACCGACTATACCTCGCAGCGCGTCCTCACGCTCAGCTTTGTACACGGGCGGCATCTCTCAAAAGTTAGCCGGGAGGAACTGGATGCCCTCGATTCACGCGCCATCGCCAAAGACCTGCTTTCTGCCTATCTCAAACAGATCGTGATCGACGGTGTTTTTCACTGCGACCCGCATCCCGGAAATATTTTTCTCACCGACGATGGGAAATTAGCGCTGATGGACTTCGGCATGGTCGGACGCTTTGACGCCGATCAGAAGGATCGTATTATTCTGCTCCTACTGGCTTTCTCGGAACGACTGGGTGAGCGAGTCGCCGATACCTACCTGGAGATGATCGAAATTCCCAGGGATGTGAACCGCCGGGCTTTCACGCAGGATGTTTGTGGCCTGGTTAGCCGATACCATGATATGAGCGGCAGTCGAATGGCAATAGGCACAGCACTACTCGACCTCACCCGGCTCGCCCAGGCCCATAACACGCCAGTTCCCACAGCAATGACCCTGCTTGGCAAAGCCATGCTGAACCTGGATGGAGCTATTCGCGTTCTCTCTCCCGAACTCGATCCGGTGCAGGTGATCCGCGATTATATGCTGCAAGTCATGGAAAAGCGGGTCATGGGCCAACTCTCCCCAGGGCGCGTCTTCGCCTGGTTATTGGATATGAAGCACCTGTTCGAGCACACGCCCCGCCACACAGAGATTATCCTCAATAAAATGGCGAACGATCAATTGACCGTTCGCCTTCAAATTGATCAGTTAGATCAAGCAGTTAAAAGCCTGAACCGCGCTGCCAATAGACTCTCCCTCAGCATCATCATTGCCTCGCTGATTATCGGCAGCAAATTCGTAGTCGATTCGCTCAACCCACTTCGCAAGAGAAAGCGCTAACTGGATTTCCACCCTTCGCGGCGTGCAGCATCATCTCGTAGCCTATCTGTCAAAGGCCCGCTTTGCGAACGCCTCCCCTGGCCTCTAAATTCGCCGTCATTCAATCCGCCAGGGGTTGTATCGGGAAGCTGTGGAAACAGACCGGGGCTTGAGGGAAATCCACTTCCCGCGCGCCGAGGAGCTACAGGCGCTTGTCTGGGGGTAACTGGGGGTGACTGAAACGGCTGCGAAGGCAGTTGTTGCGCATTTCCAGCAGGCCGCACGCCCATAATATAAAGGAGCCGTTGAATTTCTGGAAATTCAGTACATGAGGACGGGATCATCAAGCGAGCTCCAGCCCGGTATCGCTCAAGGGCAGTACAGAGATCGACCAGAGCTTTGCTTATACGCTGCCCCTGCACGTTTGATTGTTCAAAGCGCATCCATCGATCAGCCATAAGGTTCAGGCTTCCGGCAAGCGACATCAATTCTCCACTATTCAAGCGCGCGCGAGCCTTCAAATTGCCGTTGGCTATCTGGGCCTGCACTTCTTTTAAATGGGCGATACCCTCTTCCAGGTTCGCGTTGCGTTCCGCAATCTGCCTCGCCTGCTCCTCTATGCGATTATTCGCCACCTCAAGACGGTCCAGTGCGATTGCCTGTCGTCGCGCAAGTCGCTCATTGTCCATTTGTGTCAGAATTTGCCGGAAGACCACAAGCGCAACCACCAGCAGTGTAGCATACACCAGCACCGGTCGAATACTTGCCTGGGCAGGGTCGCTCGAGAGAACATTATATGCCAGCGCAATAAACAGAATGCCAAGTAAAACATAAGGGATTATCTGCGCCGGTCCAAAACTGACACGTTCAGCGCGCTGGCGCACGCGCTGTTCGATGATCTCACTGGAAGTACCGGGTAGATAGCGGCGTAAATAAGCCGCGACCCCGATAATCATCATGCCATACGGCCAGCCCAGGTCTACCCATGTTCCATCGACATACGTTCCCGCGTTGTTCAGAATATTAAAGAAGAAATCGGAAGCGGCAAATACACAGAGGCCCACCCCCATCACCAGCAGACTGATCCGGCGCGCGGTCGCCTGATAGACACGTCCCTCACTGCGCATCAGCAAAAATAAAATGCAACTGAGCAGAGCCATGTCGGTAATGGGGTAGTAGAGGCCAAGAAACTTCGCCAGCGCTGACTCAGCCGACGCCTGCGCCAATGACCCCAACAACAAAAACCAGGCTATAGCCAGAATCGCGCCCATAGAGATCAGGCTATCGAGCAGCACAAGCACACGCTTGCGAGTGGTGCCGGAATTAGGCTGTAGAAGCAGGCCCAGAAAGACCAGAGGCGGTAAACTGGAGTAACCGATATCTGCCAGTGACGGGAAAGGCTGTAAGCCCTGAGAAAGAAAATAGCGCCAGAAGCACTCGCCAATGCCCCACATAATGCAGCCAGCGCCAATCAATGTCCAGGCAAGCTGTTCGCGCCCCAACCAGGGTTCCATCTGCTCACCTCGCCTGCGCGAACTGTTAACTGCTACAATCGCCAGTGTACCCCCAATGAACGCGCCCAGCAACTGTGAATACTTGCCAATCTGCACGATGGCATTTCCCCCTACATGCAGCCCCAACACCAACCACATCACAAAAGCCAGGAAGCCCATTCCTCCTACAAGTGTGTAGGTATTCCGTGTACGTACATTTACATTCTTCAATTTTTCTGCTCCTCTGAAGAGAACCCGGAAGACCTCACTTCTAGTCAAAGGGGGTACTACTTCTTGAGATAAATAATCTACCAGCGCAACAATAGCCCGAATCATTATTCTGTAAGATTAATTTGTTATGTCTAGTAATTTTAGACACATCAATAAGGAAGGTCAAGCTGCACCCAAAAGTACTATATGTCTGTTCCTCGATATCAAGAGAGCCGAATAGAGTCGCTCAAATAATCCTTGAGCATCAGTTCGCAATCAAAGGCCATATGTCCCAACACTTCTTCAGGAGTACGCCAGCAGGGCTGTCCTTCGCTGGAGCCATGCGGCTCGCCGCTCAAAACCTGTCCCCTGTAAGTAATGGCAATGGCGCGAAAGCGGGGATCACGTTTGGGAGAGGAGTAGACACCAACCAATCCGGTGATCTTCACTGAATAACCCGTCTCTTCAAGCGTTTCACGCAGCACGCACTGCTCAACGGTTTCTTTATGCCGCACGATGCCACCGGGAATGGTATATCCTAAACCATCGGCCCGGTCAATCAATAATATTTTGCCATCCTGTTCGATAATAATGCCTGCACCCAGTAGTGGAGAAATTTGTCCCAATGTGAGTAGTACAATTACCCGGTAGATCAACCCCGCCAGCCAGCCTTTTATCTTCTCCTTCATCAAGCGTCCTTTCTTTGCTTTCAAGCCGGGGGCCATTCATCTATCAGGTCAGTTAGCTCTACTTGCATGTAGTATAAAAGGCATTCGATGCATTTGGCAAGGTCGCGAAACCACAACTTTCCTTGCGAAAAGCCGCCCGGTATAGCTATACTGAGAAAAACAGTAAATAACCAGGAGAAAAACGTGTACCGCCTGCTGGCAATAGACCTTGATGGAACGTTACTTACTCCCCGGCCAGAAAAAATTATTACTTCACGCGCTCGCGAAGCATTGCGGCGTGCCGCTGAAGTCGGTATCATTATTGTAATCGCCACAGGACAAAATCTGGCCGTATTACAACATACCTGTGGAGACCTACCGCTTAATGGGCCGCAAATTATTGAAAATGGCGCAGTGATCGCCAACATTCACGGACACATCTATTACGAACGGCCCTTGCCGACCGAATATATCTTGCCTACCTTGAAAGTGCTGCGCGAGCAGGGCTTTTATCGCGCCTACCACACCATTCACCGCGTCTATGTTGATCGCAACACGCCTCGCTCCGAAGAGTGGTATCGGCCGCCCGTTCCACCCGCTGTACAGGTCGAAAACGTCGAGCAGCTTTACCCCCTTTCCTGTATCAAAGTGGTTGGTATTGGCACAGAAGAGGTTATTCGAGCCAGACGCCCTATGCTAGAAGAGATGTACGCCGGAAAGTTGTATGTCACCCAATCCTCGTTTGACCTGATAGAGTTCCTGCATCCCGATGTTTCTAAAGAAAAAGCCCTGCGGCGCATCGCGGCAGACCTGGGCATCTCAGCAGAGGAGATCGCGGCCTTCGGTGATAATCACAACGATATCGGCATGCTGCGTTTTGCGAGCCTGGGAGTAGCAATGGGTCACGCGCACTCAGAGGTCAAAGAGGCTGCTAACTACGTCACCGGCAGCAACGCCGAAGATGGTGTTGCTGCCGTGATCGAAACTATGATTTTGCCAACAGTTAAATGATGTGCAGTTCCCGTCCCACCTTCTCAAAAGCATCCAACGCCTTTGAGAGTTCCTCGCGTGTATGAATGGCCGTCACGATAGTACGCACGCGGCACTTATCGGCGGGAACAGTGGGATAGACAATGCCCTGCGCAAACACTCCCTCTTCAAACAGGCGGCGGCTCAATTGCATGGCACGCGCGCCCTCGCCCACAATCACCGGAGTAATCGGGGTCTCGCTTTTGCCCGTGTTGAAGCCGAGTTGTTCCAGCCCGCGCTTGAAGAAATGCGTGTTCTCCCACAGGCGCTCAACCAGGCTATTGTCGTTCTCCAACAGGTCCAGCGCGGCGATGCAGGTGGCGACGACAGAGGGTGGATGAGAGGTGCTGAACAGCACCGGGCGCGCCCGTTGCAGCAGATAATCGCGCATATCCTGGCTGCACGCAACGTAGCCGCCCAGCGCGCCAATACCTTTCGAGAGCGTGCCAATCTGCAGCGCGACCCGGCCATCCAGGCCAAAGTGGTTGACCGTTCCGCGTCCATTCTTCCCCAGCACGCCGCTGGCATGCGCATCATCCACCATCACGAATGCGCTGTATTCTTCGGCCAGTTCGACGATTTCGGGCAGAGGCGCGATATCGCCATCCATGCTGAAGACGCCATCTGTGACGACCATCACCTTATTCGCGCCCTTCGACTCTTCCAGGACCTTACGCAGTCCCGCCATATCCTTATGGGGATAAATTTTACGCGGCGCTTTACAGAGACGAATGCCATCGATGATACTCGCATGGTTCAATTCGTCGCTGATAATCATATCCCCTTCCTGCATGAGCGCCGAAATGACGCCCAGGTTGGTGGCATAGCCCGATTGAATGGTCAGCGAGGCCTCGGTATGCTTGAAGCGGGCCAGACGGCGTTCCAGTTCGTTGTGCAGCGTCATCGTACCCGCAATAGTGCGCACCGAGCCGGAACCTACGCCATATTCCTCGATCGCTTTAACCGCGGCTTCTCGCAGGCGCGGATGCACCGTCAGGCCCAGATAGTTATTCGAGGAAAGGGTAATGACTTCGCGGCCATCAATGGTGACGGTTGCCTTCTGTTCCGATTGCAACTCACGCGGCAGGCTAAATACGCCCTTTTCCCGTAATGCATTGAGTTCGTTGGTCAAAAAGGTTTGCAGCTTGTCCATGTACTCCTTCTTTCGTAGAAAATAAATGGGGTTGCGCCCATCAATCGAATGTCAGAATGATTTTTCCACAGTCGCCAGACTTCATGATCTCGATAGCCTCAGAAATCTGCTCAAAAGGAAGGGTATGAGTAATCACCTGCTTGAGGTCAAGCTGACCTGATTCGAGTACGCGGCGCGTGCGATACCAGGTATCGTAAATGCGGCGGCCAGAAATGCCGAGGACAGTCGCCCCCTTGAAGATGATATCGTTAGCAAGGTCGAGTTCCACCATGCTTGATGGAATGCCGAGCAGCGAGACTCGTCCACCATTGCGCAACGCTTTGAAGCCTTGTCGAATGGCCGTAGGATGTCCAGACATCTCCAGCACCACATCGACGCCCAGCCCATCCGTGACATCCAGGATTTCGTGAACAGGGTCAAGCTCGCGCGGATTGAGCTTGTAGTCTGCACCCATGTTGCGGGCAATTTCGAGGCGTTTAGCATTCGGCTCGATGGCGAAAATGGTACTCGCGCCGGAGATTCGCGCAAGGCCAACCGCCCACAATCCGATGGGGCCGCAGCCAAAGACTGCCACCGTCATATCAGCGATTTCTCCGGCAAAGGTGGCGTGAACGGCATTTCCAAAGGGTTCTTGTATCGAGGCGACGCTATGATCGATTTCTTTGCCTGTCTTCCAGGCCACTTTTTCGGGGATGGCAATATATTGCGCGAAGGCCCCATCGCGATCCACGCCCAGTATCTGCACATTGCGGCAGACATGCGCCTGACCCGTCCGGCACTGATAACAGTGCCCGCAGGTAATATGGGTCTCGGCAGCGACAAAATCCCCTGGGACAACCTGCGTCACCTCACGCCCAACCTCGACCACCTCTCCCGCGAACTCATGCCCAAAGATACGCGGCACCTGCATGCGATTCTGAGCCCAGGCATCCCAATCGTAGATATGCACGTCAGTTCCGCAGATCGAGGCCGCTTTGACCTTCACCAGTACATCGCGAGGCCCAATCCTCGGTATATCAACCAGAGCAATCGTTGCTCCAGGCGCTGCCTCAGCCTTGAGGGCCGCCTTCATCTTTCCTTCCATTGTAATCCTCCAACTATTTCACCCGGCAGGATGTTCCTCTTTCATACACCACTGTACAGGAGAAATCATCCACCTTAATTATGCGTTCTGTCTCACTCTGATTGCAAGCCATAGGATCGCATAGCCCTTTCTCTAAAAGGCGGTCAACAGTTTTACAAGCAACATCCATCCTGAATGATGTACAATTCTATACAAGGAGTTGTGTGAAAAGGTCGTCGATGAGAGAGAGGCATCCATGTCAACGTCGCAACAATCGGGAGAAATATACGAGCCGTTTCTGCATAGCGGGCAAATCATTCCGGCCTTTAACCTGCCGGGAGCCGATGGTATGCCGCATGGCCCCTGGGACTATAAACAGCGCGAACATCTCATACTGCTTTTCATACAGGGGATTACAGATAACGAGAGCCGGGGCCTGCTGCGAGCTTTCGCCAAACGCTATCGAGACTTCCGCCAAGAGGATTGTGCCATACTGGCCGTTTCACCCGACCCGGTGATTGTCAATCTAGAGGCTCAGGAGACATTACAACTGCCTTTCGCGCTCCTCTCGAACCCTGATGGTTCGGTCATTCGTAAATATACGCTCTGGGACGCAACGAAGCATACCTGCAAACCGGCCATTGTGCTGGCCGACCGCTACAACGCCCTGTACCAGCAATGGATTGCAAACAGCGAGGCAACGCTGCCCGCTATCGATGAACTCCTGGAGTCATTACGCTATCTGAACAAGCTCTGTACACCATGAAGGCGTAAGGATGATTGAATGTTGCACATCTTCAGAAAAAGCAGGTGTGGGCTGCTCCTCTTTCTGCTCGGGGCAGCGTTCGGAACCTGCCTGGATGCCTTCCATGTCTATAGCAGAGTAGAACACTATCCGGCCCCGGTTTTGTTTGGGCTGGCCTGGTGGGTTCCACTGTTGTTTGGCGCGGCTGCTGTAGTGATTGGCTACTCTCACCGGCTGGTTGATCCACTGCTTCACCAGTATCGCTCGCGCCACCTGGCGAATAGTATCGCAGCGCTCAGCTGGCTGCTGTTGATGTACCTCATCAGCGCCATACCATTCGATACTTTCACAAAAACGGGCTTGCTCGCGATCATTTACCTGCACTATTGGTTCCTGGCGGGGCGCGGCTGGCAAAATATTGCCCTTTCCATCGTGACAGCTATCACAGGCACCTTGATAGAGATGATCCTGGTGAACGCGGGCGTTTTCTCCTACATGCATCCAGATATGCTTGGCGTTCCATTATGGCTCCCCTGTATCTATGCCTGCGCTTCCCTGACGGTAGGAGACCTGGGAAGATCACTTCTTGCACATTCTTTGGAGGTTCGAATTGACGAATAGTAATCAATCTTCGTGGACATTGGATACGTTCCTCGTACACGGGAGCAGGCGTCCTCCTGTTGCTGGCAAAGCGGGAGTTCCAACGGTTCAACCTATTTATACCTCGACGACCTACCTGCACTCAGATGTCGAAGCGCTTGACCATGCTTTTGACGGGCATGCTCCTTCCGGTGAATCTGCCTACGTCTATGCCCGGCAGGGCAACCCGAATGCCGAGGCGCTTGAAGACATCCTGGCCAAAGCCGAGGCGGGTGTCGGCGCAATAGTCTTTGGCTCTGGCATGGCCGCTATTCACGCGGCGCTGCTCACAGCAGGACTTGGCCCGGGTACAAAAATACTGGCGGCAACCGACCTCTACGGGCCAACAATTGGTTTGCTGCGCACCTTGTTCACCCCTCTAGGTGTAGAGGTTGTGCTGCGAAATCTCTGCAATTCCGCAGTTGGAAACATTATTCGTAGTGAACAACCCGACGTGATTTATGTTGAGACGGTTTCTAATCCACTGACTAAATTGACAGACCTGGACGCGATCAGTTCGGCGGCACAGGAAGTCGGAGCCATCACTATCGTCGATAGTACCTTTACCACACCCTATCTGGTGCGCCCAATAGAGCATGGTTTCGACCTGGTGGTACACAGCGCTACCAAGTACCTTGCGGGACATGGTGATAGTACGGCAGGTGTCTTGATTTGCTCCAAACGCTCGCAACTGGATTCGGCGCGCTCCTACGCGACGATGCTGGGCGCGATGTTGAGTCCTTTCGAATCCTATCTCGTCATGAGAGGGCTGAAAACGCTGGCGCTGCGAATGGAACGGCACTGCCGCAATGCCTTACAGGTAGCCTGTTATCTCCAACAGCATCAGGCCGTTGCCCGCGTTCACTACCCCGGTTTACCGGAACATCCCCAGCACGAACTCGCGGGCCACTTGCTGAGAAAAGAGCATTACGGCGGCTTGCTGGCATTTGAGTTAAAAGACCAGACACGAGACGCCGCCTTTCGCTTCATGAATCGGCTGCGCCTCTGCCTGCCTGCAACCACCCTGGGCGATGTCTACTCCGAGGTAAGCTACCCACCGATGTCCTCTCATCGCAACCTTAGCGCTGCAGAACGACAGGGAATTGGTATTTCCGAGGGCTGTATTCGCTTCTCAGTTGGTATCGAGGATATTTCAGATATTCTCCAAGACCTTGAACAGGCCCTCGCAGACTAATCTGAAGCAGTACAGGCGAGAAGATCAGGGTAAGCCTCCAATTCCTCTCGCCTGTATTGCTAATAGCGTTCGTGCCCAACATCGTTAGGTACTGGCACATCAACCGAGGTGCGCTCGCCACGGGTAATACGGTGGGCTTCCTTTTCCGAAAGCGGAGATGGCCCTTTTGACTGGTCGGTGTCGGGTACGATCTGGCCATCCGTCACAACGGTATCATTGTCAGTCTGCTGTTGTTTCGGCGGCGGATTATGCGCCTCAGCATCCGCGCGTGGTCCCATGCTCATGATGGGATCGCTGTTCTGAGCCAGATCAGGCGCGGTGTTCATACGACCGCGATCGGTGGTAGCGCCAGGGCCAATATTTGTGCCACCAGCGGTACCACCACCGCTGACAATGCTGTTGCTGGTATTGATACCACCAACAGAGGAGCCGCTCGCTTCGACACCTTCAGGAATGGTACCACTGTCGGTATTGCCAGCGCCAACCGTTGTATTGGTCTCGTCTGGGACTCCGGAGCCAACCTCGTTGCCGAAGTTCTCTCGGCCAACCATTTTATGGTACGGCTCGTCTTTGCGCTGCTGCCGCTCGTCATCGTGCTTCGTCATAGTACGCCTTTCCTTTCTTGCTTCTCCACCAGGAACACTACCACGCCCCTACTTGAACCAGCGGGGTTCGTTTATAACACGTTACGAGTGAAACGAGCGGTACAAAGGAAAGGCGTACCACTACTGGCTGCGGCCGAAGTAGCTACCTCGTTTGCGCGAGGTAGAAGGATAGTAGCGCTCGACCTCCTCCACCACAGAACGGCCCTTGACGATCATCTCATGCGCCCAGCGCAAATCTTCGGCCAGTACCTCCGATCGGCCCATTTCGGCGGCGCGCATCATACCGGCAAGGCAGACCTCGCGCAGGTGCGAACCAGGATTGCGCAAGAGCAGGGGCGCAATGGCGGCGTGTTCTTCCTCGCGATACATCTCTCCAAGAAAGTGCTTGAGAAAGCGGGTAGCCATCTCAATGTCTTCCACCAGCCCCAATTCAATAATGACATCAATCCGCCCGGCGCGATCCCGGATACGCTGGTCAATTTTTTCAGGATCGCTGCTGGTAGCAAGTAACAGCGTACCCGCCGGATTGTCAGGCGCGCCCACACCTTCAAGCACATGCAAAAGCAGTTGCAATTCGACCGGATTGGTCATGAAGGTCTCTATATCTTCAACTAGAATCAGCGCTGGTAGCTGACTCTCTGCGGCAAAGTGTAGAGCCTGCACAAGAAGCTGGGCAGGGCTGTTCGTGCGCCCTGGCGGTATCGGATACACATAGAGAACCATGCCCCCTCTACTAGCATGGTAGGCCCCCTCGGCTCTGAGCAGCGTTGTTTTGCCCGTACCCGATGGGCCAATGATTAACACCTTGCGCAGGCGCGGTATATGCAGCTTCTCGTAGCGCTTCAACACCTCTTCATCGAACATGTGGCGCTGGGCAGTTATCTGCGCCAGTGTCTCAGACGGCAATACGACATCTTCATATGAGGCCCGCTCGATATTTTTCGCCATTTCATCCGGTCCGCCGAGAATATCGATGGTGCCCCGGCGCTCGCGCCGCCAGATGGCATCATGCGCATCTGTCAGGTGTTGCAGGAAGGCCATCCATTCATCTTGATGGCCAAAGGGCACAGCATTTAAGGTATATGACTCGCCATTGTCGGAGTCAAAGAAATAGACGGAGAGCGCCTTCCAGCCATTCTTAAAGATGTAGCAAATCCAGCTATAGGGGGCGGCAGGTAACGTACCACGATCACCCACGTCAGCAGGACGCAGCATATCAGATTTCAGCAAGGTACCGATTTCGCCATTTGCGGCGATGCCAGGAGCATAGGGTGGTGCCACCAGCAGTTCCCAACTCTTGAGATACCCATAAGCATCTTTTTTTCGCTGGCGGCCCTTCGCTATTAACTGATTGAGCAGCAAGGGATGATGTTCAAGCTGCACCCGTCTTTGTAAGGGCGAGGCAAAAATGAGCGGCGCGCTATCGGCAATTTGCAAGTCGCTCCAGAGTTCTTTTAAGGCCTGGATGGCTATTTCACGACGCAGCGTGGGCATAGGGCGCGGCCTGGAGCGAACAGGAGCCGGTTCTCCATTTGAAGACGGTGCTTCCTTCGCGCCATGATCTAAAGCTGCATCACCTGCAAGCTGTTCTTCCTGTGGCCGAGCTTCAGTTTCAACAGCGACTTCAGGCGATACCAGCGTCTTTTGCTCTACAGGATCAGGCTGTTCGTTATTATGCATGGGCTATTGCGTGTGCCTGATATATTTTCCGGGGACAAGGTCTTCCGACTCGCCGCCCTCGGGGGGAGCCATGACATGCAGCATCTCGGCCTTTGGATCAATCACCAGGTAGTTTTCCACCCCCTGCACCCCTGGAAATTTGCGTACTATCTCTTCCGCTGCCGCTTTTTGCTGGGCATTATGTACCGCGCCACTTAAGCGCACTACCCCGAGGCGCGGATACACCCCAATCGGCAGTTCACGAGTTCGCTGATCTTGCGCCAGCGCCATTGCCAGATCGGCTGCCAGGCGATCATCCGCCACCAGGTTGTTTTTAATCTCCAGGATTCCTGGCACCCCCAGCACCTGATCCTGGGCAATATCAGCGCGCAAAGCACTGGAAATGTTGCCATCGAGGTAGAGAACACCATCCAGTACGCGGACCCGAATGCCTTTCATATCGATATGCATGGGTGTCAGGTCGAACAGGACGCTCTCCACATCCTGCTGCAACTCGTCATCTGGCCGATATGGTGGCAGCTTGTTCAGGGATTCATCGGAAAGCGAGAGGGTAATCTGATTCTCTGCGATACCGGAGACATATTCGTTCCGAATAAGCGTATCCTGCCCCTGTTGAAGGTTGCGCGCCACAACATAGGCAAGCTGGCCGCTATCAGGATGCACAGCTACCATGCGCAAGCTCCCTTTGTTGCCGCCAGTGCGTACCACTTCACTCTTACCACTAAGCTGAGTACCGCCAGGGGGCGTATGTTCAGCGGATGCAACGTCATCACGCTTCATGTCCACCGTGATACCGTCACCGGACGCCTTCACTACTTTGGCAAAGGGAAGATAGACAGTCTTGCCAAAAAAACGACCCTGTTTCACACCAAGCGCAGTGAGACGCCGGGTTGCGGGATCAAAAATCAGGTCTGTAAGGGTACCTCCTTCGCCATCAGTGCAAATTATTTTGCCTCCGAAATAGAACTTCTGCATTTCGGAAATGGAAACCAGCTTTTGCATACAACCAACCTCACATAACAAAAAAATAAGAACATCGAAAAACGATGCAGAGAATGGCCTTTATATACTTCTAATAAGAGTGTAGCACGTCCTGAAGAAAGATGACAAGCGTGATTACTGCGCGCTCTAGAGAGGCTTGACACCCTCTAACGAGAGGGATATCATGCCCTATGAATGGCATCCTAAAGCGCCATACAATACCTGAAAGACAAGAGAACGAACGACCATGAGCGAACACACCTGCTATATAGAACAGTTTCCGCACGCGCTACCTCATCGAGACGAGGCAGAATTGCGTCCGTGTGGACATTATGCCTGTGCGCCACATACCATCACCTATTACGGTACCGGCGATGACGACGAACTGGTCGGCGATTACTGCCTGGTCTGCTACGCCCGCAAGTTTCCGCAGTACTGCCCGGACCGGCTCATTCTGCAAGCGGTACGCCAGGAGAACGAGAGCAACAAGGGATAAGCCTATCGCTGCTCCACAGAAAGCCGGGACGTATCTGCTTGCGATTGGCCGAAAATGCTTTCCATTGCATCGGGCGCGTAACGCTCGACAATGCTCTCAGTGATGGCGTTTGCCCGGCAGATCTCGCCGAACATGCTGGCGCTGCTGCGCGGAATGCGTCGCTGGCTTGTGGGATCAAGTTCAATCAGACCAAAGCGCACGCCCCAGCCTTCGGCCCACTCAAAATTATCAACCAGCGTCCAGTGGAAATAGCCGCGCACAGGTATCCCTTCGCTAATAGCGCGATGCACCAGCGCCAGGTGTTCAAGGATAGCGCGAGGGCGTCGATCATCCTGGATATCGCTGAACCCACTCTCTGTGACATAAATAGGCTTATTGCCACGTGTCTGCTGGTAGATGCCTTTCAAGACACGATACAGACCAAGGGGATAAATCTCACCAAAAAATCCTTCAAGCCCGGGGTCGTTGCGCATGCTGTCGGGTTTGGTGAAGCGGCGTCCAAAGACCTCATTCCACTTGAACGGGTCAAAGCGCACCATATCGCGGGTATAATAGTTGACGCCATGATAATCGCGTGTTCCGGCAGCGCGTGGAATGGGGGCCAGCAACAAATTGAGCGGAAAAGGGAAATGGCCTGTCTCGGAAGCCTGCAGGATGGCCCAGTTGTGAAACGTATCCTGAAGCCCGGCAGCGCTGCGATCAAGCAGCGAAAGCGGATTGGCAGGATCAAAAATGCGATAGTCGAGACAGTAGCCAATTTGCGAGACAGGTTGTATCCGGCGAATGGTATAAAAGGCCTCAACATGCGCCTGAATCAGATTGCGCAAGACCTGTAACGCCCGCACCACATTGTGTTCTCCCGGCGGATAGTTGCCAAGCAAGTAACCGAGGAATGCATAGACGTTCGGCTCGTTGATCGTGAGCCAGAAATCGCAGAGGTCGCGCAGGCGCTCTACTACATACGTGACAAAGCGCACAAAGAAACGAATATTCTCAACCTTCTCAAAACCGCCGCGGTCAGCAAACCAGAGCGGGTCGGTGAAGTGATGCAGCGTCACCATTGGCTTGAGGTGCCTGCGTCGCAAATTCAAGAGCATCTCGCGATAGCGGTCTAGAGCGGCGTCATCCCATTTTCCCTCTTCTGGCTCAAGGCGGCTCCACTCCACGCTCAAGCGCAGCGCGTTATTCTCCATTTGTTCGGCCAGGGCAAAATCCCGTTCCGCCTCAACCCACCAGTTCGAGGCGCTGCCGCAGCGATCACCTGTCAGAATATGTCCTTGCTGCTCCCAGCGATACCACTGATTATTTGTATTGCCCCCTTCACACTGGTAAGCAGAGGATGCCGTACCCCAGAGAAACCCTTCAGGAAAGCGAAGAACCCGCGATTTTGCCATGAGACTCCTCGTGTCGTGAATTTACGTTGCTTCCATTGTATCACGGTCGCAGAGGCACAATGGGAGACTATTCTCACTGTTGGAAAGCAATACATCTCCATGTTTCACTACATTAAGTACTTATAAAACAAGAAACAGGATGGCTTTGGTGGTTTCCATCCTGTTTCTCTTGTTAAAAAGGATATTGCCGGAGTCAGTACTGACCACTCCAGGCACCCCTCATGAGCTATTCGCGAATGCCGCGCGCAGGCAGCGGGCGCACCAACGGACTCATGACGGGCAGGTCCTTCTTACCACGCGGCAGACGCTGGCGCACCAGGTAGTTCGGTGCAACTGCCAGGTCGCCCTTTTCGAGAGTGACGTCCGGGCCGAAGCGGTTGAAGAACGACAGCTCGAAGTTCGGCGTCTCACCCAACGCGCCGTGAGGGCAAACCTCTACGCAATCGCCGCAGAAGATACAGCGGTCAAGCGCGAAGGCGTAACGCTTCAGGTAACGCTCAGCCATCATCAGCGAACCCGTTGGGCAGACCTGCACGCAGGCACCGCAGGAGACACAGTCGGTATCATGCAGGCTGACGTTGAACGGCGTAGAGACGATGGTGTCGAAGCCTTTACCGAACATACCGTAGCAGTCCGGGCCGATCACGTCATGGCAAACACGCACGCACTGCGTGCAGTTGATGCACTTGTTGGGATCGCGCAGGATGAAGCTGTGCGACATATCAAGGTTGTAGTCATGATAGTCGCTCGGCTCACCATCATGGAAGCGGTTATCGGCAAGGCCATGCTCGATGCTGTACTTTTGCAGGTCGCACTGTCCTGCTGCAGGGCAGGCACACTGCAAGCAGCGAGCGGCTTCACGCTCGGCCTGCGCCTGGAGATAGCCAAGCTCGATCAGTTGGAAGTTACGCTTGCGCTCCTCGTAGGGCAACATCGGCATCTTCACCTTCGGCTCGACTGGCTTGTAGGGCACAATGTCGAAGAGGTCAGGCTTGCGCTCTTCCAATTCCAGGCGATGGGCAACATCGTTCATGTCTTCGCCATTGAGATAGGCATCGATAGAACGGGCGGCCAGCTTACCCTGCGCCACGCACTCAATGATGGTTTTCGCGCCCATCTGCGCGTCACCGCCAGCAAAGACGCCTTTGCGGTCGGTCATAAAATTGTGCGGATTGGTCTGAATGGTACTCCACTTCGTCCACTTGACGCCGGACTTTTCGTCTAACACCGAAGTATCTGGCTTCTGACCAAACGCCGGGATAATGACGTCGCACTTGATCGTAAATTCAGAGCCTGGAATTGGTACCGGACGGCGGCGTCCGCTGGCATCCGGCTCGCCAAGCTTGTTACGAATGAATTCAAGGCCTGCGACTTTGCCATCCTTGACAATGACCTTCGTCTGCTGAACGTAGAACATCAACTCGGTGCCCTCAGCCTCGGCATCCTCGATTTCTTCCATCGTCGCCGTCATCTCTTTGATGGAACGGCGATAGCCCGTGTGTACTTTGGCTCCCAGGCGCAGCGAGGTGCGCGTGCAGTCGAAGGTCGTAAATCCACCACCAAGTACGACCACTTCGCGTCCCTCTTTCACCGGCACCGGCTTGCCTTCAACCTTTTCGGCCAGGAAGGCGATAGCGTTCACCACGCCCTCGGCATCTTCACCGGGAGCATCCAGCGGGTTACTGGTCCAGGCTCCAATCGCAAGATAGACCGCATCGAAGCCCTGGGCAAACAGGTCATCGATGGTGAAATCCCTGCCCAGTTTGACATTGCTCTGCAAGTCTACCCCCAGATCGAAGACATGGTTGAGTTCGCGATCGAGCATGTCCTTCGGCAGACGATACTCGGGAATACCATAGCGCAACATACCCCCCGGCTGCGGCTGCATATCGAACACTTTGCAGTAGTGTCCTTTGAGCGTGAGATAGTAAGCGCAGGTCAGGCCAGCAGGGCCAGCGCCAACGATAGCTATCTTCTTCCCGGTCGCGGGGTCTTTCGGATAGGGATGCGGCGGATCGAGCAGGCAGGTCTCGGCAGCATGACCATGCATGCGGCAGATAGCGATTTCTTCTTCAACCAGCGTGCGGCGGCAGGCCTTCTGGCAGGGAGCCGGGCAGGTCAGGCCAAGAATATAGGGGAAAGGCAGCACTTCCTTGACCAGGCGCGCCGCTTCCTTCATCGATCCCTTTGCGATCAATTCCAGATAGCCGGGGATGTCGATGTGCGTCGGGCAATCGACCTGACACGGCGGTTGACAGTACGCATTATGGTCGGAGAGCAGCAATTCCAGGTTCGTGCGGCGAATATGGAATAGCTCATCCGATTTCGTGGTTACCACCATGCCGGGCTGGGCTGGCGTTGTGCAGGATGGAAGCGGGCGGTCAGCGCCTTCGATATGCACAAGGCACATACGGCAGGCGGCTGTCGGCTCTAACTTCTCATCATTACACATATTGGGAATGTCAGTAATGCCATTATCCTCCGCCACACTCAGGATGGACTGGTTTTCGTAGGCGGTGACAGTCTTACCGTCGATGGTGAGCGTGAATCTGGGCTGACCGACATCGTTCCTCACCATGACCGCCCGCGGGTCCTGATTGCTGGGCGAGAGATTTTCTCGAATTGTTATCGCCATATATTACCTCTCTGTAGGGACGCGATTGCTCGCGCTAACCAGATGAGGGCGCGCTTTCAGCGCCCCTACAACATCTATGGTAAGACATGTTTCGTTACGAAACGATGCGCTCGCACTGGAACACAGGTGCCAGTGGGGCATTCCTGCTCCGCAACATGCTTTTCAAAGTGATCGGGCCAGTAGCGAATGGCCGTCTTGATGGCGTTCACCGCCTCGATACCGAATCCGCACAGTGAACCGTCAGGCACGTATTTAGCAAACTCGTTAAGCATATCAATGTCTGCTTTGACGCCGAGGTCGCTGATAATGCCCTCTAGAATACCGGTGATGCGCTTCATCCCGATACGGCAGGGAACGCACTTACCACAGGATTCTTTGCTGAGATAGCGGCTGCGCTCCATAGACCAGGAAACCATGCAGGTATTGGCGGGCAGCAGTTCGATAATGCCGGAGCCAACGATAGCCCCCGCTTCAGCCAGAGGCTCGAAGTCAAAGGGTGTATCCAGTAATGAAGTTGGCAAAGCACCGCCTTCCGCGCCACCCACAACAATAGCACGCAGTTCACCCTCTGCGCGGCTGTAGCCCGCATGGCGCAAAATCCCGCGCAGGGTCGCGCCAAAAGGAACCTCTACCACACGAGGCTCGCTGTCAGGCACATAATCGTAGACCGTCAGCACTTTGGTGCCACCTGTCGTAGCCGTACCTACACTGGCAAAAGCCTGCGGGCCATCACGCACAATCACCGGAACGTTGGCAAGCGTTTCAACCGAGTTAATAGCGGTCGGCCTGTCCCAGAGACCAAATTGCGCAGGATAGGGAGGACGCTGTTCTGGCATGCCGCGCCGACCTTTGATTACAGCTATCTGGACGGTCTCTTCGCCGCCCATCAGGCCCAGGTCAACGCCAAGCACATTGATAGTACAACTAAAATCAGTCCCTAAGATATCGCGTCCGACCAGGTTGGCATCCACTGCTTCCTGCAACGCTTTCTCGACCGAGGCAATGCCCTCGACGAAAAAGCTGCGCGTGAAAAGATAGGCCTCTGAAGCTCCTACAGCATATGCCGCCAGCACGATTCCCTCGATGACCTGGTGCGGATTGCGTTCGAGCAGGGTGCGCACGCCCCAGGAACGAGGGTCGGCATCGTAGGCGTTACAGATGACGTACCGAATGGGGTCATCCTGGCGGCGCACAATACGCCACTTATCAGCGGTAGGAACACCTGCCCCACCACGACCACGCAATTTCGCGTCACCCACCTGCTGGATGATCTGCTCGGGAGCCAGCTCGCGGATAGCTTTTTGTAGCGCGGAATAACCGCCAGCGCGGCGATATGCATCGAGCGAACGCATATCAGGTTCGCCGCGTTTTCGAATCAGACGATAAGAAGCATCAAACTCAGGCATTTGGCTGCCTCACATGATTAATATTGCCATACACCCCACGAGTAGCGGGCGAGAGACCGCGTTCGGGTTGATCGTCACGCAACATACCCTTCGCTGGCGGAGCGGGCTTGAATTTGGGACTCATGGTCGCGATACCAAAGATATCGCTCAGGTCAACGCCGCGCACCTGCACGACGCGCTTGGCTGCTTGCAAAGGCAGATAGCCGTAGATGTCCATGATTGCATCCAGAAGTGTTGGCAACGCGCCAGCATCCTCCGGCCACGTTTCCAGCAGTTCATCGACCTTACTCAGATCAATCTCTGGCTCCAGGTAGTCCTTGACCGGCATCGACACGCAGGGCGCAACCGGCTTGTTGTGATACTCGGTCGCGTATTCAGAGACGCGGGCCATGTAATAGCCAGCTTTCGGCGTGCCAGAGGCGGGACGCAGTTTTTGGGAAGTAAACTTCTCTGCGCCCTCGCGGATATAGGACACGTACCAGGGCCGTTCCTTCCAACGATGCATCGGCTCGTATTCAATGGTGATAGCACGCGGGGGGCAAGCTTTTTCACAAAGCAGGCAGGCTTCGCACTTCAGGTTATATTCAGTTTTGAGGCCTTCCTCGGCAATCAGTTGAATCAGGCCGCGACTGCGTGGCGGAAGCTTCGGCTTTTCATAGGGATAATAGCGCGTGACTTTCGGGCGAAACAGGTGGCTAAAGGTCAGGCCCATGCCTTCGAGAATACCACGCATAAACTATACACCTCTCAATTATTCGGTCACACCACGTATTTTTAGACCTTGCTTGGCAATCTTCTCGCGAAGTTTGAGAATACCTTCAATCAATGCTTCAGGGCGTGGGGGGCAACCTGGAACATAGATATCGACCGGGACAATGGTATCAACGCCCTGTACCGTGTAATAGCTATCGTAAAATTCGCCGCCAGAGTTGGCGCACTGGCCCATACTCAGCACCCATTTTGGCTCTGGCATTTGCTCCCACAGCAGGCGCAGTCGCGGCCCCATCTTGACAGAGACGGTGCCAGCGACGATCATCAAATCGGCCTGGCGCGGACTGGAGCGGAACACCTCTGAACCGAAACGTGAGAGGTCATAATGCGCCTGTGCGCTGGCCATCATTTCAATAGCGCAGCAGGCAAGGCCATAGCCAAGCGGCCAGACAGATTTTGAACGCGCCCAGTTCTGCGCCCATTGCAGCATATCAACCAGACTGGTCAACTGCACAGGCAATTCCTGGTCGCCAGGTGTATACTCGAACGGCCCCTTTGCCATAGCAATTGGCACAGGCTTGCGTCGTACAACAACCGGCGCGTTCCCATTTTCGTTCTGTTCGCTGCTCATAATCTAAACTCCATGCAACAGGTTTAGCAGCACCTCTTGCTCGGTAAATGTGTAGAATGGAATATTGGGAAAAGGAGATTAGTTCACGCATCTCCTGACCCTACCTAATTATAGCACGTTGAGCGAGGGCGTGCCATAGACGAAGCGCGGTCTGCGGCTACTAAAGCGGCTTTAGTATAGGTTTAGAGGAAAGAGCTATCAGCCATTGTGTCATTTGCGGTGGTTGTGGCAAGGTTTTTTATGCTTCTTCGCTGATTTGTAGCCTTCGTCGCCGCTGCTCCACGCTCCAGCGCGTCAGCAGCAAAGTCTCACCCTCGTTTTTTTGTTCGTAGAAAACGGTCGCGGTATCAAAGTCCGTTTGATATCCAAGATGGACATAATCGGGACTATCGGCGCACTGAAGCCATTCCGCCAACTTCTTCTGCGCGCATTCCTCGCAAAGATAGCTAAAAACGGGCCGTTGTGCATCATCAAGATGTTCATATGCAAAAACGGGGGTCTTCTGCTTGCATCTAAAACAGGTGCGATCCCATAAGTTCTGATCTTTCGTGTACCGTTTCAGGCTCCAAACCACAACTCCTGTTGGTATCCGTCGCATATCTCACCTCTTCTGCCTGTATGCCACAGGTGCAACGTAATGAAGGAACGATACTAGAACACCTCGCCCGGCGCTAGACGCGGTCATGGTATTGGTTGCGCCTCTTTTCTCTGGCGCGTCTTTTTGAGTCGCTATAAATCATATACCCGAAAGCGCACACAAAGATCAACAAAACGAGGATCAGGAGAATAAGCGATGGCATGGGACTTTTCCTTTCTATTCGATCCTCGCCATACGCTTTCCTCAAATGAGAGGAATGTGGGAGGAGTATCACAACAGGGTGAAACACATTTCAGGAATAAGCAGGGGATGCTACTAGAGGGGGCGCTACTTTTCAGACTGTTGTTCTTCCTCGACGGGGAAGTTCCCTACATACAGCCTTACTTGCTTCTCTGCTAGCAGTTCTGACAAAAGTTTCTGGCACTACAATTCCTTTTCATTTTCCTGCACTGAGTATACATTATTTTTGATGATAATGCAAAATATATTAAAAGCTTCCCGGCCTTTTTGAAATCCACCACCACACCTATTTTCAGCAAATGTCGTGAAACAAAAGGGCTGAATTATTACTCCAACAAGTGTTCCCCATCTGCGGTGGAACATGTACATGGAGGTTACATGAAACCCTTTTCGGTCTATAAAGCTGTTGTCCTTGTAGTTGTGATTGTCCCGTTACTGGCTACAGCTCTGGCTCTCGGGCTACTTTGGCAACGAGCCGTTCACTGGTCAGATATCGTACTGCTAGCGGTGATGTACTCGCTTGTCGCGCTGGGCGTCACGGTCGGCTTTCATCGCATGCTGACGCATCGCAGCTTTCGTCCCCATCCAGTAGTGAAACTCGTCCTGCTCATACTCGGTTCTATGTCACTTGAGGGACCGGCGCTCGAATGGGCTGCAACACATATTAAACATCACGCACAGGCTGATCGCGAGGGCGACCCACATAGTCCTGTCGAAGGTTTTTTTCACGCCCACATCGGCTGGCTGTTCGATGAGAAAATCGACCCCAATGTGTATTGTCGTCATTTGCTAAAAGACCCGATCGTGGTCTTTGTCAGTCGCACTTTCTTTCTCTGGTCGCTGCTCGCGCTGGTTATCCCATTTGCGCTGGGTGGTTGGACGGGCCTGCTGTGGGGAGGACTCGTGCGTATATTCCTGACACACCATGTCACCTGGAGCGTCAATTCCGTCTGTCATACCTTTGGCAAGCGGGAGTTTGAAACGAACGATCAGAGCCGCAATGAATGGATGGTTGGGCTACTGGCTTTCGGAGAGGGCTGGCATAACAATCACCACGCCTTTCCGCGTTCGGCGTTTCACGGACTACACTGGTGGCAATTTGACTTCTCCGGCTATCTCATCTGGACGCTTGAACGTCTCCGGCTTGCTCACGATGTCTACCGCATCCCACCTGCCCTCAGAACACGCCGATTAGTTCAGCAAAAAGAGCAGGTATCTACCGCCTCCTTATCAGAGGAGAAAGTTCTCGTGCCTGTAGAAGACAGTCTTACGGTCTCCTAAGCTCGATATGCATGGAAAGTGAGTCCTTCTCACAAGGTAACAGGCATTTTGTGAGAAGGACTCACTTTCTCTTTCACTTGTTTCCTGCAAAAGCATCCATGTCATATGTCACGCTCCTCGTAAAAGTGGCTAGCGGTTTTGACGGAGTTGATTGGGGTTGGATATAATTTTGACAGTTATTTTTGTAAAAAAACGAGGAGCAATCGTGGATACATTTTCTATTGCAGTCTTACCAGGAGATGGCATCGGTCCCGAAGTAATCGAGCAGGCCACTCGCGTGTTACAGCGTGTTGGACAGCTATTCGGGCATACGTTTGAGATGCACAAAGCGCTGGTAGGGGTTGCCGCAATTGACGCGGAGGGTGATGCTATTTCTGATGCGACGATGGAGCTTTGCCAGCGCAGTGACGCAGTATTATTTGGCGCGGTCGGCGGAGTGGCGCGCTTCGAAGGGCCGAATGCTAAGAAGCAGCCTGAGCGGGCGCTATTCCGACTGCGCAAAGAGTTGGAGCTATTTGCGAATTTGCGCCCGGTAAGACCATTTCGCGCATTGCTGAACGCCTCAACAATTAAGCCGGAGGTGTTAGAAGGCACAGACCTGGTGGTGGTGCGCGAACTGACGGGTGGCCTGTATTATGGTAAGCCGAGCGAGATTCGCGAGACCCCCAACGGGTTAGAGGCTGTAGATACACTTTTCTATACCGAGCAGGAGATTGAACGAATAGCGCGCACAGCATTCGAGCTGGCTAGAGGCCGAAGAAAAAAGGTGACATCCGTTGACAAGGCCAATGTACTGAGTTCTTCGCGCTTATGGCGGCGGGTTGTTGACCGCGTGGCGAACGATTATAGCGATGTGACGCTGGAGCATTTGCTGGTCGATACCTGCTCGATGCAGTTGGTGCGCAAGCCAACGGGCTTCGATGTGATCGTCACAGAAAACATGTTCGGCGATATTCTGACCGATGAGGCATCTATGCTGGCCGGTTCGATGGGTATGTTGCCATCGGCAAGTTTGGGAACGCGCAAAACCTCATATGGCAGCTTCGGCCTGTATGAACCGATACACGGCTCAGCGCCAGATATTGCAGGAAAAGGCATTGCCAATCCCATTGCCGCGATTTTGACTGCCGCCCTGATGCTGCGTTATTCCTTTAGCTTACATCGTGAAGCAGAAGCTATCGAAGCAGCAGTGGAGCGCGTAATTGAAGAAGGCTACCGCACAGAAGACCTGCGCCAGGCTGGGAAAAAGATGGTCGGCACCGCAGAAATGGGCCAACTGATTACAGATGCTATGAGCGCTTAGCCCATCATTGGCTTGGGACAGGGGCCAAGCTGGCGCAAACGCTCGTGAGCATCCTGCAACTGCTCATGCAGAGTTCCCGCTGCCTCGCCGCTCGTCGCTGCTGGCTCCTGTGCCTGCTTATCGAGCTTTGCTTGCAGGGCCTCGATCTCATTGAGAATTTGCTGCCGTTTGATATACCAGCGTGTTACAGGGCGTTCGACTCCCACAACAGCATTCCTTTTCCAGCGATGTGGTGAAAGGGTATGCTGGCCACACATTATGAACATACATAAAACGATTCGGTATTCTGCAGGGACGTGATTCATCGCGTCCAGCTTCTCATGCCGATTCTGGGCTGGTGGACGCGATGAATCACGTCCCTACAGAGATATCGCCTCTTTTTTTAAATGTTCATAACAGGCAGCCAGTTTCTTTCTGTAGGTTCTACACCGTCGCTCCGTAGACAAGGGACTTGAGGGTGTTGAGCAATTCCTCATCCTGATAGGGCTTGACCACGTAGGCATTCGCGCCAATCTGCATGGCGCGCTGCTGGTGTTTGGCGGCTGCACGCGAGGTTAAAACAACCAGAGGTAGCGTCCGATACTGCTCCTGAGCGCGCACTGTCGCCATCAGTTCGTAGCCATCCATGCGCGGCATCTCAATATCAAGCAGAACGGCGGCAGGCGTTTCACGCGAGATCATCTCTAACGCTTCGACGCCATCTCGGGCAAGCTGCACTTCCCAGCCATTTTGCTTGAGCATATTGCCCACCACACGACGCACGCTTGGGCTATCATCCACTACCAGCACATGCTTACCGCGTGGCGCTGCCTGTGGCTGGCGCGGTGGAGTAGAGGTCGCCATAACCGAGCTTCGACGTTCCGGCGGGGCAACCGGAGCCGAGATGCTGGCACGAGCGAGTTCGGACTGCTGAGCTGGAACCGGCTTGCTTTCCCTGGGAGCAGATACGGTGGTCGAGCCAAGAATGCTGATTGGCATGGAAACATTGCCTTGCATTGACAGCAATTCGACGAGTTCCAGGATCAGGACAACGCGACCGTTACCAAGAACAGTGCCACCGGCAATTCCATGCACGTGCCGCAGGTGCGGGCCGAGATTCTTCATCACCACGTCCATCTTACCGCGAATATCATCCACCACCAGGGCGACACGATGACGGTCCGTGCGTACCAGCAGAACAGGCGCTTTGTCCTCTGGAGCATTCATTGGCACGTTCAACAACTGACCAAGCGATGTGATGGGATATGTCTCATTCTGCACAAGCAGAGCTGGACGACCGGCAACGCTCGTGTGTTTGAAGGTATCCAGACGACCGATAGCCTCTACCATAACCGTCGGTATGGCAAATTGCTGCTCGCCTACCTGCACCATCATAGCACTTTGAATCGCGAGGCTGGTTGGGAACTTCATGGTGAAAGCGGTTCCCTGTCCTGGCGTCGTCTCCACCTCAAGCGTGCCTCGCAAGCGGGAAACGCTATCACGCACCACGTCCAGACCAACACCACGCCCGCTTTCCTCGCTGAGCGTCTCCGCTGTCGAGAAACCAGGACGGAAAAGCAATTCGATAATATCGCTATCCGTCAATTGCTGATCCGGGCGAATGAGGTTGCGAGCTATCGCCGCCTTGCGCACCGCCTCGGGATCGATACCGGTGCCATCATCGCGCACAGTAATGACGACCTGGTTGCCTTCATACGCGGCAGAAAGCTTGATCTGGCCTGCAGAAAGCTTCCCACGTTGGATGCGAACTTCCGGCATTTCAATCGCATGGTTCACAGCATTACGAATCAGGTGCAGCAATGGCCCGGCGATCTCTTCAATCACGGTTCGATCAACCTCGGTCTCCTGGCCTTCCACCACGAACTCAAATTCCTTGTGCTGCTTGAGGGCCACCGCGCGCGCTGTACGATAGAGGCGCGGAATCATCGTCGAAATGGGTACCAGGCGCGCCTTCATCAATCGATCCTGGAAAGTGGTGTTCAGGCGATTTTCGCGGTTGAAAATGCCCTCACAGTCACGAATGAGCGCCTCCATCTCATTGCTTAGCGTGGTCATGTCGGAGATACCTTCGCTCAGACCACGAGCAAGCATATGGAATTCTGTATAGCGGTCGAGTTCCAGTTCGTCGAATTCAGCCAGGTGAGCCGGTTCAGTGCGGGCATTCCTCCCATTACCGGAATGACTTCTGCTCTGGTCGCCCTCACCCGGCATAACCGATACTGAGCGCCCGCTCGGCAGGGTTGCTGCTTCAAACCGGCTTTCCAGCTTCGTACCAACATCACGCAAACGATTACTACTGACGCTGGTATCAGCAACAAGCCGCATCAAGCGCTGGAGACGTTCTTCCAGAATACTCCGGTTCACAAGCAGTTCGCCAAAGAGGTTAACCAGTTCGTCCAGCTTCTGTAGAGGAACACGCACGCTGAGATCGCTACGTGCCTGCTGAACCAGACCACTGGCAGCACCCTGCTGTTCACCGCCAATTACGCTTGTGACAGCCACCTCTTCCAGTACTGAGGACTCCTGCTCCTCCATCTCAGCTTCAATCTCTTCTTCGACAACATTTGCCTGTGTCGATTGCTCACCTAGTAACTCGGTGTAACGTTTGCGGAGAGATTGGACGGCTCTTTCACTTTCTCCAGCTGCGCCCTTACCATTGATGAGCAAATCCAGTGCCTCAGCAGTATCGAGAATGATACTGAGAACGGAAGGAGAGATGGAGATCGATCCCTCCATAATGCTGTCCAGCAAGTCTTCAGAAATATGGCAGAGATCAGCAATCGCCCGGAAGCCCATCATGCCAGCCGCACCCTTGAGGGTATGAGTAGCACGCCGAATACCCTGAATAGGTTCGCGATCCATCGGCGCTTTCTCGAGCGCTGCTACGTTCATACTGATAGTTTGCAGATGCTCCTCGGCCTCCAGACGGAATATTTCGGCAGCCTCCTCGCCAAAATCGGTTGCCATCGACGACGAAACAGTCTGAGGAGCGTGATGTTCAACTGGCGCAATCGAAGAAGTTGACAACGGCATCCCTGAAGGAGGTGCAGGCGGAGTCATAAAGGCATCCTGAACCAGAGAAGTAGCCTGAGTGCGATCAATATTATCGACCTCACCTGTCAACTGCTGGAGGAATTCGCGTCGAACTTCAATCTCGATCTCACTACGCAGGCGGGCCTCAAGCTCTTGCAGCGATTCGCGGCTGTTAGTGCCCATAACACTTTCTTGCAGGCGTTGCCGGGCCTCGAATTCCTCGCGTACCTCTTTTCGAATTTGCTGCTCCAACTCCGCGCGCGCCGCGAGAGTATCAAAGCGGCTCTCATATTCCTGACGCAGTTCTTCGCGCACCTCAGCTTCTATTTCGGCGCGCAAGGCTACAGGATCACCACGCCGCTCAAAGGTAACTCGTTCTCGCAACGCATCTCCATCGCGCTCAACCTGCATTTCCCAGGGAGTCCAGCCAGGATCATGCGTAAAAAGCTGGCCTGTCGTCTGAAGTTGTTCAAAAGCTTGCCCGCACGCTTCAATGGAAGCATGCAAGTGCTGAATATTGATCCGAAGTTGCTCGTCCGTAGACTCCACACCTTCAGTCATCTGCGCAAGGAGTTCCAGCACCTTTTTGAGCTTTTTATTGACCACCCACATCACGGAAAGAGGCAGGAAGCGTCGCACCTGTTCTGGACTATTCCGCAGGTTCAGCCCCATCGCTTTACCGGCCCACTCTTCCATGCGATCGAGAGCATCCCGGGAACCGTCGAGGAATCCCTTAAATTCAGCCCGTTGCTCTGCTATGATCGAAGCCGCCTGTCGTAACTGCGCAAGTGTACGTCTGAGTGAGGCCGCCTGCTCTTCCAATACCTGCGAATCTTGCTGCACTTGCTCGTAAGCCTGAGGTAGGGATATCTCGCCTTCCACCTGCGTTGCCGGAACAGGCAAGGACGCTGCCTGCTCATCCTCATACACTGTGATAGAGTGTTGGGCAGGCTGAGGAGCGGGAGAAGTCGCCTTTTGCTCTTCTACAGGCTCATCTTCTGGAGTCTCTGGGGAAGCGACATTGCGCGCGGTTGCTGCCAAAATCTCCAATGCGCTCGGTTGAACAGCTTCAGGGCTAACTTGAACTGGTGGCTGTGGCGCAGTAGGCTGCTCACTCTCATATTGCTCATTTGAGGCAGGTATGGGTTCTTCCGGCCATGCCGTATCTTCGCCTGCCGAGGGCGTGCGGAATGACGCAAGCATCTCATCAAGCGAGGGCAGCGCAATATCCTGCGCAAGCGGTGTTGTTGTATTTGCTACTGGCTCCAGTGGCTGACTATTACCGCGATTAGCTGACTCCATCAACGTGCGATACTGGACATAATCAGCATCATCTTCAGCAATGACGGCCTCTTCATCAATGCCTTGCTGAATGCCATCTACGAGGCGATGCAAACGCGCAAGTGAGCGGCGCAGGAGGCCAATAGTAGGTGGATCAAGGGTGGCGAGGTTGTCAAGCACATCACCCAGGATATCTTCCATGCCCTGCGCCACATGTGCAAGGCCTGGAAAATCCATCATTGAGGCGGAGCCACCAATCGTATGTGTGCGACGATACGTCTCTTCCAGCGCCTCCGTGTCTCCAGGAGTCTCCGCCAACTTGTCGAGGTTTGCCTCGATTTCGGGCAAATAACTATTGACTTCTTCGATAAACGAGTCGAGGACTGAGAGTTTATCAAATGTATTTGACATACTTCGCACACCCATTCATTCTAGTTATCCATCAGGAAATGCAGGATAGACCCCTTCCACATCTCACGAGGTACCTTCCACACTTTCTCCTTACGCGGGAAGGAACGTGAAAAGGTACCTGCCTTTTGTGCTGTTCCAGAGTATTGCCTGCCACCTCACTTGATGGAAACCTGAACTGCTACTGTCCCATATGTCCGTTGTTCGGAAAGGGCACCTGATCTTGATTAAACGATTGTGGATTTTGTGGTCTGATACGCGGTCGAATTCCACCAGCCGACGTTCCAGGCTGCGGACCAGCGTTTTGCTGCGGCATGCGTCCATTAGGAACAACTGGCGGGTTGTTAAAGCCACTATCGCGCATCGGTTCAAAGTGCTGCTGCCCATTGAAGCTTTGCTGGCTATCAAAGCCGCCAAAATCGGACGCAAACTGGTCAAATTGACCACCGGGATTACCAAAACTGGCCGGTTGGTTGCCAAATTGCTGACCATTAAAGTGCTGGTCAAACCCGGGCTGGCTGCCAAATTGCTGACCGCTAAAATGTTGCTCAAAGCCACCAGGCTGGGCACCAAATTGCTGACCGCTAAAATGTTGCTCAAAGCCACCAGGTTGGGTACCAAATTGCTGCTCACCAAACTGACCGCCGTTTGAAAAGCTGGCCTGAGGAACAAAATCCTGTTGATTACTAAACGCGAACTGCGGCCCGGAATTTGCCATTTCTTGCGGTTGGGGTAAAGAAAGAAAATCCGATGAGAAGCCAGAGTTCCAATCATTATTATTTGCGCCCATATCCTGCTGGTAGTACTGGTTGTTATCAGCGCCAGGAAGGGCAGGCACGCCCTGCATGCTCGGGAAGACATCAACCATTTCGTTGGCCTGCTCCGGCAAGCGGAAGGTCGAGACCGAGGTACGGAGCTGATCCGCCAGTTCAGCGAGATAGCTCACGCTCATCGCGGACTCCTGCATACCGTTGTTAGTCTGGCGCGTAATCTCGGAAATCTCACCCATCGCCACCGCTACGCTTTCAGAGACCTGCACCTGCTCGTTAGCGGCGCGCGCAATAGTTTCAATCATTTGCGCCTGTCGTTCTACGGCAGAATAAATGGAGTTCAGAGCGCGTCCTGCATCATCGGCCAACTGCGACCCTTTCACCACTTCCTGGGTGCTATCTTCCATAGCGACCACCGCTTCAAAGGTATCGCCCTGAATACTCTTGACCAGGGTTTCGATACGCTTCGTAGACTCGGTTGAACGTTCCGCCAGGAGTCGGATTTCATCGGCCACTACGGCGAAACCACGTCCATGTTCACCCGCCATCGCAGACTGAATAGCGGCGTTCAGGGCCAGCAGGTTCGTTTGATCGGCGATATCTTCAATGATACGCACGATTTCACCGATTTCATTCGAACGCTCGCCCAGGCGCTTAATCTTTTTCGCGGTCTCCTGTACGTTTTCACGAATGCGCATCATGCCATCAATCGTTTGACGCACACCCTCCTGACCAGTGCTGGCATGACGCAGGGCGTCCTGAGCAGCCTCGGCGCTCAACTGGGCGTTGCGGGCTACATTTTGAATGAAGATAGCCAGCGCCTCTACAGCCTGGGTGGTCTGTTGAATCTGCTTCACCTGTGTTTCAGAAGCTTGAGCGAGTTCGGCGGAACGATCAAGCACGCGGCGGGTAGCATTTGTAACCTGAACGGCTGTGGCCTGCACGCGACCCACCACTTTGGCAAGCTCTTCAATCATGTAGTTGAAAGAGTCGGCCAGAACGCCCAGCGTGTCAGGCGTCACCTCGGCCTGCACGCGCAGGTCACCATCACCAACGGCGCTGACCTCTTGCAGGAGTTTTTCGATCTGAGCTTGCAGGGCGGCAGCATCACCAGTAGCGGCAGAGGGAGTACCACCGGAGGAGAAACTCTGGTTATCCAGCAGCGAATTTAAAGACTGGCAAAGCATGGAAAACTCATCATCGCCCACAACCGTTGCGCGAACAGCCCGGTCTCCACCGGCAAAATTCCGGCACACCTCAACCAGAGCAAGAAAACGCTCCTGAATGCGACGCCGCACAAAGTAATAGACCGCCAGCACTCCCACCAGCACAACCAGCACACAAACCACCAGAGCGATGGTGAAAGCTGTCTGATCCAGGGGTCCTCGCAAAACTCCTAGCGCAAAAATGGCAATTTCTGGAATGGCAAGGGAAAACACAAGTCCCATCATCAACAGGGAGCTAATGGTCATTCCGCCTCTATCGGTATCATTCATCCGCCGGGCCTCCTCTCGCGCGAAACAGCGTAAATAGTAAGACATCCCTTTCGGATGTCCTGTTCATAAAAAATTACACGATGAATCAAGAATAATGCTGTATCTTCTCTGAAAACAGCAATTTTGCTGCATCCAGTATCACCACATTTCGTCTATTCACCAGAGCGCTTCCCTCGGCATACGGCGTCAACCAGGATGGAATCAACGTGTGACGCACATTACTTAGTATGCTCGAGGCAGAAATAGGTACCATTTCACTCACACTATCAACCACAAAACAAATAACCATCTCGTTATAGGCCAGTGACAAAAGCCGGGTACGGGGATTGTGAGGAAGTGGCTCCATCCCTAGAAAGACACGTAAATCCACCACCGATGCAATCGAACCGCGCAAATTAATGACGCCCTTGACCCAGGATGCCACATTTGGTACCGGTGTCACATCTGCCAGGCGCTCAACCCCCTGGATATGCTCGGCCTTAATAGCAAGGTCCTGCTCCAGCAACGAAAAAATCAAATAGTGATCGCCAACAACAGTGGCATCAGCCAGGTTTTGAGCAGTCAGCACATTTCCGGGCAATCCACGCGGAACATCTGCCTGGCCACTTCCCATCGACTGATGGGAAGTGGCCATTGATTGGCGTCGCATTGTGCCAGGAGGCTGCGCTCCAGCATCTCGTTGCAACATCACCAGGCTCCTACAACTAAATGAGACGGCGAACGTTGTTCACCAGTTCGTCTTCATTAAATGGCTTTGTCATGTACATATCCGCGCCTTGACGCAACCCCCACGATTTATCCAATGCTGTATTCTTATTTGTCAACAAGATAATTGGAATATGCTTGCTTGCATCAAGACTCTTCAATCTGCGACAGATTTGGAAACCATTCTGCTTGGGCAAGACCACGTCGAGAACTATGCATTGTGGCCGCTCTCGGAATACCTTTTCCATTGCCTCGTCGCCATCAACGGCGGTTACGACATCAAAACCACTGTTCCGTAAAGGAGTTGCAATCATTGTCAACTCCGTCCAACTATCATCAACTACAAGAACCTTCTGCCCTGGCATATCAGTATACCTTTCCTTTGAAACGATGCAAACCATTGCACCTGGACAATGGGAAAGATGGGCTATAAGCATGCAGGAGGTAATAATGCTCGCTTTGCCGCCAGGCGCAGATGATTTCCATTTATCCGCGCCGCCGTAGGCGAGTTCGCATCCCCATTCCCTCATGGCGTGGAGGCACGCGCTGTTGCCAGCCAACAAGATGCTTCTTCACGGTCTGGATCAATTCGGCTGAGTCAAACGGTTTCGTTAAATATTCAGTTGATCCTGCCAGCCGCCCCCGCATCTTATCAAACAGACCATCCTTCCCACTGAGCATAATAATAGGTATTGAACGAAACTGCAAGTTTTTACGAATTATCTGGCAAATATGGTACCCATCCATACGTGGTAACTGGATATCTAACAAAATCAGGGCAGGCATTTCATCTGCGACAGATGTCAGGGCGCTCAGGCCATCGCCAGCAGTAATCACCCGAATGTGTTCGCGCTGTAATGTCATTTGAACGATCTTACGCACAGTAGGACTGTCATCCACTACCAGTACCGTAGGAATTGGTTCGATCATCTACATGGACCTCCTTTGCGTTTCAGGCGACCAGAGGGAATGGCCTTCACTCTGGGACATCATATTTCTGGTATTCCAATTCGTGGTGTCATTATTCCGGTTACGTTGTGCGTTTTGATGAGCGCGATATAACTGGTACTGCTGGATTTCCTGATCCAGTTCCGTGAGAAACGCTTTCCAGGCCGTATTGAGCTGTCGCCCAGTATGCGAATTGCCAACCTCATCATTCAGCAGTGTCGCAAACACCGTTCGCAGAAAGACGGTCAGCCCCAACACGGCTTCCCAATAAAACTCTTCCAGTTGCTCGCCTTTGACAAGCTGATCAAGATTGCTTATCTCACTGCAATCGAGCTGGCCATTGACGAAAGAAACGGTATCCAGGATAGGATATTGCTGGCGAGAAAGCAACTGCAAGGGATGGGCAAAACGTTTCTCAAGGTAGCGCACGACCTCGCCAAATGGTACCTGTCCACGCCCGCGCAGGCTTTTGGCATAGGTACCATGATGAATCAACAGGCCATTAATACACTGCGTAAGGGTTTTAATCAAGCCGAGAAGATGCTTTTCCGGTGTCGAATTCTGGCGCTGCTTGGCGAGAGTATGTTGAGACATGATAATAATGTTGGAGAGGTTTTGTTGCAATTCTGCCTCTAAAGCCGTATCAACGACCTCGATCAAACGCAATTCGATCAGACGATGCAGTATTTTCGCAACACGCGCTTCGGGAAGCATGAGAACCATTGCCATCGCCTGTAGAGGCACTTCTCCATTCGCAAGACACAATACCTCGATATGATCCTGGCTCAGGCCCAGGCTTCGCACATCTTTGCTGACTTCCGGCAACCAGCGCGCAACAGTGGTGCGCGTCAGCAGCATCTCCCCCATCTCCTCCCATTCATCGGCCTGACGAAGGGCTTCAAGCAGGACGCTATCAACATCCAGAGGGCGCACGCCATTCTCAAGCTGTATCACTTGACGATGAAAGGAGAAGCGGCCATCAACCCAGCGCAAAGCGTGGCTGATGGATTGCATGATGGCAAATTCCAGGCGCTGCTGCACCTCGGTAGGATTCATCCAGCCACGCTCAACAAGCATCCTCAGAGCAACCTGCATATTTCCCTGGGACGATTCTCGTATGTACTGTGCCCGCGTCGGATCAAGCTTGTTAATCAAACAGAGCATGCCAAGAATATCAGGTTGCGGTACTCCCTCCTCGCGCAGGGCTACAATCTGACCTTTACGCAAGCTAATTGAAAGTGTTTCCGGCCCAGAACGCACAATGAGCGTGCCTGTCTTTCCACTGAGTGCAAGCATTTTGAGAATAGATTGGAGACCGAGCGTTTGCAAATCTCCATCCATTATGCGATCTTGTGGCTCCATGATTCCCTCTTCTTTACCGAAAACAGCCTTCTGCGTATACATGCCACACATTCCCTAACATAAGACCTGCGGCAGGTTCTACAAGCAGCGCTTTTATGATTGTGCCAGCACCTGAGCTACGGCACGCAACAATTGATCTATTGAAAATGGTTTGTCAACGTAGACTACCGCTCTTCCACGCAAATAGGAGCGCTGGAGCGGAAATTCATGCTTCATCAACGCACTCAACACTACTACCTGCGGCAAACTCCGTGGAGCGCCAACGTTGAGGCAGCGCATGACTTGAAATCCATTCATCCAGGGCATGATGAGGTCGGTAATGATACAATGAGGTTGCCAGCTCAAGCACTCTTCAAGCGCCTGTAACCCGTCATTTGCAACCCTTACCTCATACTGCTCCTCAAATTCCAGACATTGACAGATCGACCGAGCAACCTCTACATGATCATCAACCACCAGAATGCGAGATCGTCTACTCACCTGTCGAGATGACGACGAGCGTGATGAACCTTTACGTCCACTGCGCAACACACGCCGCTCCGCTTCCTGCCTGGCAGGTTCATCATATAAGAGCTTTTGAAATACTGTTAAATAACGCTGCAATAATTCCATTTCAAATGGTTTATGCAGCAAGGCTACCGCTCCCATCCGCTCCAGCATATCCCGCGAGATGGACCGGGTACTCAAGACAATCGCAAGCCGCACCCCAGGCTGCTCATCTGAATCATTTTCCCATGAAAAACTCCTCCATTTTCCACCTTCTTCCTCCCCAACCGCTGGGAAAAACGAGTCATCAAGGTCATATATTAACACATCTCCTTCAACTGGAACACCCCCACCATGCGGTAAGTTCAACCAGGACAGGATGACGGCCTCGTATCCCCAACTTCGAATATTCGCGGCAAGAATCTGATTGAAGTGGCTCTGGAGCTTCCTTTCTCCGGCAATTAAAACGCGCAGCCGTTTTTTTGGCAATGTAACAGAAGCGGGAAGGCCCATCGAACTTCCCGTTTCTGACATGCTTCTTTTTTCAATTTTCTGCTGCTTCATCGTTTTCCTCGTCTGAGCCACACTGTACCGCATGCAGTTTACGATAAAATAAAAGTCAAAGGCATAAAAATCCAGTTAAAATGCATTAAGATTGTATAAAAATCTCAAAAATTGGTTTTGAAAAGCTGCTTATTTCCGATTTATGCCTCTACCGAACTAGGAGAAAAGGGTATACCGCTCTGCGCTGTCACCTGTACATTGAAGACATACCCTACCCCCGGCTCGGTCAGAATGTACCGGGGTTCGGCAGGCTTCTCCTCAATCTTCCGGCGTAACTGTCGAATGTAGACGCGCAAGTAATCGGCCTCTTCGCCATACTCTGGTCCCCAGACAGCCTTCAAAAGGGAGCGATGGGTAAGCACTTTACCAGCATGCAACATCAACTGGCGCAGCAGCTCAAATTCAGTCGGCGTCAGCTTAATATCCTTATTTCTTACCGTTACCAGTCGGCGAGCAAGATTGATGCAGAGGTAGCCATCGATACTACTCAACACCTCCGGCTCCTGGGCAAGTTCACTCTCCTGGCTGGCATTAGCCCGCCGCAGGCAAGCGCGGATGCGGGCAAGCAATTCATCATTACTAAACGGCTTGGTGAGATAATCATCCGCCCCCAGATCAAGCGCCTGCACTTTTTGCTGCTCATCGGTACGGGCTGAGACCACAATAATCGGTATCTGGCTCCACTGTCTTACCTGGGCGCACACCTCAAGTCCATCTACTTCACCTGGAAGCCAGAGATCAAGCAGGATGAGATCCGGCTGATGCTCACGCGCGATTTCAACAGCTTCTTTACCGTTATCTGCAACCAGCACCTCATACCCACTCACGAGTAAGTTGCGCCGTAGAGCGCGTTGAATTGGTGGGTCATCGTCAACCACAAGGATACGTTTACCCCTGTTTTTCATGTAGCCAGCACTCCTTAATGCATTTCCACTTGACCTTTTCGGATTCGCTGTGTATACTTTCCCTCTACGGGGGCAGGAGCTATGTTCCTTTTAGACCCACTTGAGGGTACTGCAACTACGAGGAAACAGGTAAAACAAAGACAAAACAGGCCCCCCCGTCTGGAGCAGATTCTACCCAGATACGCCCATGATGTGCTTCAATAATACCGCGACAAATAGCCAGACCAAGCCCTGACCTGTGCGGGTCCAGGCTGTAAAACGTTTTAAAGATGCGCTCTCGCTCCTCCTCAGGTACTCCTCTTCCATGATCGATAACCTGTACGCGAATAAAGCCTCCCTCTTCTCCCCTACCAGGTGTTGTGCTGCTTCCGGTCGAGTGCGCAGTAAGTAAAATTTCGGAAGCAGGTGGACTATGCCGCGCTGCATTTTCGAGCAAATTATGAAAGACGCGCTTCATTTGCAAGTAATCGACGTAAATCAGCGGTAAATTCGGCTCAAAGTCCAGGTGAAGCTTGTGATCTTCGAGGACACGCCCTGCGCGTGAAAGCGTGCTATGTACGATTTCAACGAGATCGCACCATTCTTTTTCGAGGACAAGCGCTCCCATTTCAATTCGCGACATTTCCACCATCGAATTGATTAACAGGTGCAGGTGATCTGCCTCCGCATCAATGTCCTCAAGCATCTCGCGATAGGTTTTATCATCCCACTCGACTCCAGGTTGCAAGAGGCCACTTACCGCCGCCTTGATAGCAGTCAATGGAGTGCGCAGGTCATGAGAAACCGAAGAAAGCAAGACTGATTTATTGCGCTCATCTCGAACCTGAGCGGTCACATCATGCACCTGTAAAGCATTGGCGATGAGTTGGCCATCAGCATTATAGAGTGGATGACGAATAAATTGAAAATAATGATCAGATGGCGCATTATCAGGAAAGGACAGACCAGCTGAGCGCCCCAAAGAATGCATGTGTTCCCGCGTCGCAGTCTGGTCGCCTTCAGATACGGGGTCCGCCGCCACAGCGCAGCGCAATGTATACAATGGCGCTGTCTGTGGTCGTGATGCTCCTGATTGTTCCTGTCCGGCAGTTGCCAGAGACGATGATCTTACTGGTTGTTGGACAGAAGTAAAATCATCAAGAAAAGACTGCACTTCATCTGGTTGGCGGGCGCGGGCAACAACTCCAGCTAAGGCATCGCACAGTGTAAGTGGCGGTGTATGGCGCAAAATCTGATCGGCTCTGGGCGTCAGCAATTGAGAAACCATACTCACGGTACCTGCCGTATCCAATTGCGTGCCGCAAAAGATTTTCGCTGCCGGATTCAAATAGATACAACGCCCCTGTAGATCAACGATAAACCAGGAATCTTGCATATCGCGAGCCATACGCTCGTAAAATTGCGGGATAATCGTCGTATCAAGCGAAGATATCTCACTCGTGTCCAGCGAAAAAGCTGTTCCGACATGATCAATAAAATCCGCACGATTCAGCGCTGCCTCAGCCGTTTGGATCAACAGGTCGGATCCATCTTCAACGAAACCCGTTCTCGGCTCGACCAAAGCATTCTCTATGAGAGGCGGGGGTTCTCCTTGCAAACCAATAACCGATGGCTCATCAAGGGCCTGAAGGATGGATTGCCAATCCCGCTCGCTGCCAGCTAAAAGATGATCGCTAATGAAACGCAAGAGGCTGTTAAAACTGATACCAAAAGTCTGCTCGGTCTCCTCTTGCACTCGCTTCAACAAAGCCAGTTCATCCTGTTCTGGTATAGAAACGTGGCTGGATTTTTCCAATTGTTCCAGAGCCTTCTGAAAGCGCTGGCGCTTTCTAGCGGCTTCCAGTAACATACTGGTACGAATGGCAATCGTAGCCTGGCTGGCAAATAACGAAAGAATATCAGCTTTGAGCGGGGTGAACCCTCCAGGCTCTGGCGAGAGTAAAAGAATTACGCCAAAGACCTGGGTATCTGCAACAAGAGGATAGCAAAATACCGAACGCATGTTATGTTGAGCAGCGAATGTCTGGCACACAGGGAACCGCTCATCTTGTAAGATATCGTTCGAGATGCAAGGCTGGCGATGTTTGAGGGAATAGCCAATTATACAGCCGCTGCTCAATACCCCTTTTTGCGAGATAAAGTGCCGAAGCGGTTCGGCCTCTATCCCTTGCTGCGCCTCCAGGCGCAAACGACTTTTTTGCGAATCATAGATGATAATCGCCGAGGCCACATGCAACGCATTGGTGATGCCAACCGCTACTCTTTTCAGGATCATAGAAAGATCCATTTTGGAAGTGAGGGCGCTCGTCACTTCCTTGAGTTCCTGGCGCTGGCGATCCTGGATTTCGACGCTGCCTCCGACCTGAGCGCTTTCAATGGCCGCTGCCAGCACACGCGCCACCACCCCAATGAGCCGCTGCACCCGCTCGTCATCGTATGCCTTTGAACGAATACTCCCCAGTTCCAGGGAACCCAGTATCCGGTCTCGAACCGCAAGCGGGACAATCAGTGTTGAATGAAGCTGTGGATTACCACTAAGAGCATCCCCGCTTTCAGCAGGTGAACCATCCAGGCCGGTCGGATAGTTGCACACAACCATCCCCGTTACAGAATCAAGGTAGAGAGAGACGGGCGTGGTTGTATCAGGCAACTGCTCCGTGTCAACAGGTGTGCCCTGCAAAAGAAGCTGTTCCAGCATGGAATCTGCGAGAGGATGCTGGTGGTAATGTGCCTTCCAACCCTCTTCTTCGCGCGTGCATACATTCACGCGAACAGCCTGGCGGTCATGCCGGAGTAGAACGATGCCAAAGACATCAAATGGAATAACGGGCGCAAGTTCTGCGGCGAGATGCGCATAATCGGGTCTGGCTCCGCGCATACTAGAGACGATGCGCGCAACACGTTCGATCAGCGTAAACTCTTCTGGTGAGGGTATCTGGATGTTGGTCTGCATATCTTGTTCTACTCCCCTCACCGTTCAGCGTTGATATTTATCAATCTGGTGGTGATGCCTCATATCGCTTTCACAAAATGATAAACACAACAGCATAATTACACATTGTAACACATATTGCATTACAATGTTACCTTGTTTATCAACAGCTTTCAGCTTCTTTAGCTTAAAATAGCCTGAAGGTACCTGAAGAGTATACCATATAAGGGATGAGGTTCGTCAATGAAGAGAGCCAAAAGTAAGCTCTGCTATCGCGCATAACCCGTCAATTCAACGTAGCCTTCACCAGAAACCGCACCTCCAGCGCTCTGACCGGTAATCGAGACCGCGCCCTCCCAATAGCTATTGCCCGTCGATGAGTAAGCGAGCAACTCCTGATCCTTGAGTTCGGGAATAAGACGCAATGAGGCGTGTATTCGAGGATCGTTTATTTCTAGCTGCCAGCCAGAGGGATAAGTCGCGCCGGTCGCCGGACTATGCCAGGTACTCAGAACACGCGACGTAAGAGCGCTTGCCGGGAGCAGGATATCTTTGGCATCCGGCGTAATATAACTTACATAGGTTGATATGACATGGCCAGAGGCATCGCGGATGAAATACAGCATCATCTCGGTATTGTCGTTCAGTTGAATGCTAAACCAATCCCAGCCGCCACCTGCCAATGTTAAGAAGTTACCCCACTGGTGGTCCATCCAGGCCTCGCCAGTGACGGAGAGCGATTGCCCATGATCGACCAGCGAACCTGCCAGCGCCATGCGAGTACGCGAATAGTAGTAGGAAAAACCGGCCAGCCCATAGGTAATAAGGCCATTACCATTATGCAGCACAGGCGGCTTTAAGCCATGCAAGGTCACATGCAAAAGATAATTCGACATTGAAGCGGATAGCGTATCCAACCCGTTCACGCCCTGGATAGACCAGTCATTGATATGGACATCGATGCCACGTGTTGAAGTGCCATTTGGAATAATGGCGTTCGGTTCGGTTTGCTGGCGCTGGTCGAAGTGGAACTCGCCTCGTGTAACATCGCTGATTGCAAAATGCGCCGCATAGACGGGCGGAAAATCGCCTCGCAGTACCTGAAAGAAGACCAGCTCGAAGCCATAATGATGCTGCTGGCCCGAAGGACTGACCGCATTCATATGCCCGGTATAGTACCACCACTCGGTCAGATCGCGATGCGCCGCCTCATCCTGCGGAAAACGCACCGGCGGCAAAACGGTAGGCGTTGGCGATGCGCTTACAATTGGCAACTGTGCAGAAGTAGATGCCATACCAGGGAAGGCACATGATGTAAGTAGCCATGCCAGCAAAGCAAGGAGAGCGAACAGAGATTGTTTGTGCAATTTCCGCATTAGCTGTTTCCTCATCTTGTCCCTCCAATGCTGGCATCCTGATCGATTGCTTCGGCATCTTCTGACACAGGGTATGTTTCAGTTATGCCCTCAACTAAAGCTGGTGGACGACGCTGGACACCTACAAAGGGCAGCCACCAGTTGAGGTTGCCGAGCAGGCGCATAGTGGAAGGTACCAGCAGGCCGCGCACCAGGCTGGCATCGAGCGCCACTGCAAGCGCCATACCCAGTCCAAGCGCTTTGACCAGGATCATATCTGCGGTAGCAAAACAGGCGCTCACTACAATCACAATCACCGCCGCACTGGTAATGATTCCCCCGCTGCGCTGCAAACCCAGAGCCACAGCCTGCGTATTATCGCCCGTTTGCCAGAAAGCCTCCTGAACGCGAGAGAGGAGAAACACTTCATAGTCCATCGACAGGCCAAAGAGCGAGCAGAATAGCAATATCGGACTGGATGCCTCGACAAAGCCAAGTGGCGTAAATCCAAGCACTTGATGCAAAAAGCCATCCTGGAAAATGACCACCAGCGCACCATAACTCGCCAGAATAGAAAGCGTATTCATCAAAATAGCTTTCAAAGGCAACACCACCGAACGGAAAAAGAGAAACAGCACAATATAGGTTGTAATTGCCACTACAAGTACGGCTATAGGAAAATCCGTGTAGAGCGACTGCACATAATCAATGTTGCCAGCCGTTCCTCCATCGACAAGAATCGTCATGCCATGTCCAGGGTTCGTATTGCGGATGGTCTGCACCAGATCAATAGAGTTCTGGTCGAGCATAGTGTACTTGCTGATAACCTGAATCATGGTGACATTACCTGATACGGATGACTTGAGAAAAGCTGCCAGGTAGGGATCAGCAATCAGCTCGGGATGCTGGTAGAGTAGTTCATACTGCGCGAGCGTGATACGCGGGTCGGCGCTGACAATGCTATCCACGCGGGCTACACGCGGATCGGCTTGAATACGCCGCACGTAGGCATAGAGGTTGCGAATATTCTGAGGCGTCAGAACATTACCCGTTGTCTGCACAGCTATGATGATCGGCGTCGTTTCACGCGCGTTGAAACGGCTATTGAGTAAGTCATAGGCAGCGCGCGAGGGAACGTCCTGGGGAAGAATAGAGGCGTCAGGCGCGGAAAAGCGCACACTCAAAAAGGGCAGACCGAGCGCAATCAGAAAGAGCAGCACCGGCACAAAGACGCGCACCGGGTAGCGCATGACAAAGTGAGAGAGGCGATACCAGAAGCCATGATGCGTACCATTTCGACCGGGTGCAGAGTTCTGCGCAGCGCTTTTCTTGCGCCTCGGGAGACGCACAGGAAAGGCATTAATGCGCGTACCAATAATCGCGAGAGCAGCCGGAAGCAGCGTAATGGCGGCCAATACCGCCAGCAGGACTACGAGGACTCCTCCGAGGCCGACCGAGTGCAGCATGTTGATGCGGAAAAGGATCAGGCCCATCAGCCCGATTGAGACAGTCAAACCGGAGAAGGTGACGGCGCGCCCGGCTGTTGCCACCGTTCGCGCCACAGCCTCTTCCACAGGCCGCCCATGCGCAAGTTCCTCGCGGAAACGGCTGACCATGAACAGCGAATAATCAACGCCGAGGCCGAGGCCAAAAAGCGTGGTGATGTTCAGGACAAAGATGGAAAGGTCGGTGATATGGCCGAGGCCGAAGACAAGCGCAAGCGAAACGACCACCGCGCCACCGCCAACCAGCGCAGGTAAAATGGCGGCCACCACCGAGCGAAAGACGAGCAGCAGGGCGATAATAGCAAAAGGAAAAGCCAGCATTTCTGCCCGCCGCAGGTCGCGCTCGCTCACAGATTGGATATCTTCGTAGAAGACTGGCCCTCCACCTATGCTGGTTTTCAGATCGGGAACGGCCTGCAAGCGGCGCTGAAGTTCCGGCAGCAGTTTTGGCGCGCTATCCGGGTCTGGCTTCAATAAGACATTGACATAAGCGGCATGTCGATCAAGCGAAATCTGACGCGGGTTATCCGTGAAGCTGACGACGCCCGCAACTTCCGGCATGGTGCGCACATTAGCTAAAGCGGCTTGCGCTTCTCGGACAAATTGAGGGTCATCGGCTGTATAGCGCTGGCTGGTAAAGATAACCTGCACAATCGTAAGGTCAAGATGCAGCTTTTGCGCCAGCAGATTGACAGCTCGCTCCGATTCAATGTCAGAGCTGACGAAACCACCGGATTTCAAAACGCTGCTTGCCTGTGGAGCAAAGGGTAATCCTGCCAGGATAACAATCATCCAACCTGCTACAATCCACCACCGGAAACGAAAAGCAAATCTGCCGAGACGATAAAACATGCGCGCACCTTTCTCTGAACGAAGCTCTTTCACCCTGCTACGTTCTTCCTCATTCAATACTGTACATCAAACTCTTGACGCTTACCACTTCTGGTGAGGGTAACACTCTGCACACCATTCCCCTCGACGAGCTTGCCGAGGTGTTGTATGATAAACGTGCCGACAACTGTTCAGACTATCTCCTTATCAAGCTACAGGCCTTTCAAGGCAGAAGCCAGGGGGTACATTACAGTTGACAGGCCAACGGTGAGGGTTTCTCATCGTCCTGCATGCAACACAAGCACATGCAGTGTTCCTGTCGCAGGACTTGAATAGTCAATAGCGACAGATAGACGTCCATAAAAAGGAGTTTTTCAATGGCGAAACAAACGGCGCACAGCCAGCAAGAAAAATCGCCTCCCAAAAATGAGCCAATCAAGGTGATTACCGTCAATCGCCAGGCCTATCACGATTACTTCGTCGAGCGCACAGTCGAAGCGGGTATTGCCTTGATGGGAACCGAAATCAAGTCGATTCGTGAGGGCAAGGTGAACCTGCGCGGCTCCTATGCTATTATCCGTAATGGCGAGATGTGGTTGGAAAACGCCCATATCGCGGCCTACGAACATGGTACCTACTACAACCACGAGCCTATGCGCAACCGCAAGCTGCTCCTGCACCGACGCGAGATCAACCAGCTACAAGCAAAGGTGGCCGCGAAAGGGATGACGCTCATACCGCTTAAGCTCTATCTCAAGGGAGGCAGAGCAAAGGTAGAAATAGGGCTGTGTCGCGGTAAGAAACTATACGATAAGCGCGAGGCAATAGCCCAACGCGATGTGAAACGCGAGCTTGATCGAATCGCGCGAAGGAGATAACAGTGACACAACACGAACAGACAAATGCGCCCATTGATCGCTGGATGCAGGATAAAAGCCAGTTTGGCATCCTGCACCTGCTTGGCATGAAAATTGAAGCCGCCGAATCCGGAGTTGGCCGGGTCAGCATCTCGGTCGATGAGCGGCTGATGCACCCACAGCAGATTGTACACGGCGGCGTCATTTTCACCCTGGCTGACAGCGCCATGTCGATGGCGCTGCTTTCAGTACTGCCAGAGGGCACCCCCTTCGGCACAGTTGAAGCTAAGATCAATTTCATGCTGCCTGTACGCACAGGAGAACTGCTGGCGGAAGGCATCATCCTTCACCAGGGCCGTTCCACAGCCGTACTGGAAGCCACCGTCTACAACATCGTCAACGGCGAAAGACAGGCTATCGCGAAGGCGCTTGGCACTTTCAGCTATGCGCGGCAAAAGGAGAATGGAGCAAAATAAAAGCTGGATGTTTATCCAAAGGTTGTAATTTCCTCGACATTTGCAGGTATCTCCTCTGTTTCACTTTCACCCTTATATGTATACTGATCCGCTTTTCCTCCAGGCAGGAAAAACATCATAGCCAGACCAGCGACCGCGATGGCAAAGATGAGCAGGTAGACCCAGAGGAGACTGTGCGCAAGGGCGGCCTGGAGCTGTTGCAGGAAATCGGCGGCCAGCGATTGGCGCACCGATGGCGTGAGCAATACATTCGAAGGCGCGATGTTCCTGGGCAGACGGGCTACGACATCGGAAAAACGAGTGAAGACCGGCGAAAAGTTGACTGCCATCTGGATGTTGAGAATGGTTCCCATGAGGGCAACTCCGAGGGTGCCACCGATGGTGCGCACAAATTGCGTCGAAGCCGTCGCCACGCCGCGCAAATTCCAGGGAACTGCATTCTGTACAGAGATGATGAAGGCGGTACTCATCAAGCCAAGCCCGGCACCTATAGAGAGCATGGAGACGATGATAAACGGAAGATTGGTACCAGCATTGAAAAGCGTGACCATGCCAGTACCAATTACGGCAAGGATGGCTCCCGCAAGGGCAGTAATACGATAGCCATAGCGAATTATCATTTTACCACTGAGCGTCGCAGTTATGGGCCAGGCGACCAGGAACGGAACCAGCACAATACCCGCGTTCGTCGCGGTACCACCATCAACACCCTGCACAAAGAGCGGGACATACGATGAAATTCCAAAGAGGATCACGCCGAGAACCAGACCACCAATGCTCGAAACACTGATGATCCGATTGCGGAAAAGGGTTAGCGGCAGCACAGGTTCGAGCGTTCGGTTTTCCTGCGCTACAAACAGGACAATCAGGACGATAGAGGCCACAAAAAGCCCTATACTCGGTAGAGAAAGCCATGCCCAGGATACACCTCCCTGAAGCAAGGCGAAAAGCAGCGCGACAATACCCCCCGTCAAAAGCAGCGTGCCAGCATAGTCAATCGAGCGTTTTTTGTGTTCAACCTGCTCTTTAAAGAAGAAAATCAGCAGCAGGCCGGAGAGCAGACCAAAGGGAACGTTAATATAAAAGACCCAGCGCCACGTGAAATGGTCAACAATGACGCCGCCAATAGCTGGACCAATAATGCTCGATACTCCCCATACACCACTAAAGAGCCCCTGCACGCGAGCACGCTCCTCCAGCGCAAAGATATCGCCGATGATAGTCAGCACAATTGGCATCACCGCGCCCGCACCAAGTCCCTGAATAGCGCGAAATACGATGAGTTGTTCCATCGATTGCGCCGCGCCACAGGCAGCCGAACCAAGCAGGAAGAGAGCAGTACCGAAAAGGAAAAGCGGCTTGCGCCCGTACAGGTCGGCAAGTTTACCATAGATGGGCACTGTAGTGGTTGAAGTAAGAAGCTTCTCTTACTTGTCTCTCCCTAGAGAAAAATACCAACAAAAAAAGGGCATAAACAGCCCTTTTGTATTGTGAACCTGGAAGAAATCAGCCTCTATCTGTTTCTCTGCTTGAAATAAACTCATCGAGATCAGAAGGACGAATACGATATTCAGGACGAATGCGACCTATATTGACCGCCCGTAATTCACCAGCTTGAATCCATCGGCGCACTGTCGCCTCATCGACATTTATTCGTTGAGCAACTTGCTTCACGGTAAGCATTTGCTCATCTTGTTGTTTTGACATAGGCAAAGACGCTCCTTACCATATTTGCAACCATTATAGTGTCCTGGTGATAATAGGTCAACACTGGCTTTATTCCACACCATTCAATCATGAACAGTACGGAATAAAGGTATATGGTGAAATAAAGCTTGAAAAATATCAAAGCATGATATATAATTAGGTTCAAGAAGGTTGGTGAGAGTGAAAATCAAAGAAAGAGGGTGATACTGTTCTGGCTCCCATGCGGCAACATGAGAGCCAGCGAGAAAACCACACATACCCTGTCAGGTAGTTTGGGCTTCCATACGCATTGAACGCATGTGGAAGCCCCATAGTCAAGACCAGGAGAGGGAAAACCACATGATCCCCGATAATTTCTCTATAGTTGTCCCTGTGGAAGAGGAGTATTTACCCCATACGTTAGAAAATCCATTTTGTCCTGAAGCATCGTGTCCATGTCATGAAGACGCTGACAACATCGCTCAGGTCGCGCAATTTGTGGAAGACGGTCTGTTGACACCAGAGGAAGCCACGGACTTTGTCGCGGGCAAGATGCTGTAAGGGGGAAGCGATGCAAAAACAACACCAACAGCCAGACCCCAAACAGACCTACAGCTATGACCCTCCTATCCGGCGCAGAACGGCTACCCAAGAGGAGTTAGCCGCGAGACGCACGAACGGGAGAACGTTTACAGCCGAGTCGCCGTACACTGCCAGCCGGGTCAAACGGACACCTCCACCTGTGGTAGACGATGACCTGATGGAAGAAAGGGACGGCTACGACTACGATGATTCAACCCCACCGAAAAGACCAACCAACGCGCTGAGGCGTACCTATGCGCCAGAGACGCGCCGACTACCAGAGCGTCATGCTGGGTGGTTGATCTGGCTCATCCTGTGTGTCCTTCTCATCGGCGCATTAGGGTGGATGGTCGTGTCAGTTGTTGGCGCGTGGTGGCATGGAATGCAAGAAGGCTGGACCTATGGGATGCCTCGGACCTTCCAAACCGATCAGTTTGTTGGGTTAGGTGACAGCCAGGCCTATCCAGATCACTTCGCGGCGATGAACTTGAATGGGTTGATTGTGGTGGTGCAAATCAACCCAACGAACCCGAAAGATGATGCGATCTACTACGTCGCCAGGAATAACGACAGTACCACGCCTGTCACCTTGGCGTTCCGTGATGTAAACCATGACGGGCGCATAGACATGCTGATTAAAGTGGGAGATGAGACGAGCAGTTATACGCTCGTCTTCCTCAATAATGGGAAGCAATTCGTCGGTCAGGCATAAGAGGAGCGGCAGCAATGCCGCTTCTCGTTCTGTTTTGTGGAGAGAGCCATGCAAGTACAGGACGAGCAGGAGCAGAAACTTACTCAGCAGGTACAAGATACCAACCACTTGCAACAAGAGGACGACGACGAATTTTCAGACGACATTGAGACTATTTTCAGGCGAGAGTATAGCAAACTCGATACTATACCACTACACCAGCCACAAGAAATTTGCTGGCCTGCAATATGGCTTGTTCTTGTGATGTTTTTCTCTTTTGTTGGAGGAGCAATTCTAGGAATTGTCACCTATCCAACAGTGACAATCACCATTGTTCCTCTTTCTAAACATGTGACAATCACTACGCCTCTATCTGTGTCTGTTCGGCAGTTGCAGCCAGTTACTTTGACGAAGCAAGCTACAGGAAAAACCACAGGTCACGGCCATCAGAACGCTACCGAGGCAAGAGGAATTCTCACATTTTATAACGGCCTCTTTACATCTCAGACGATCTATGCTGGAACGGTTTTCACCGCAGCAGACGGTATAAAAGTAGTGACAGAGGAAACCGTTACTATTTTACCAGCAGCGCCACCACAATTTTCTATCGCTACCGTCTCAGCACATGCCATAAAGCCAGGACAAAAAGGGAATATTTCTTATGGTGATATAAATACAACTATCTCAAATGGGGTATTAGTCAAGAACAGTCAATTTACAGGCGGTAGAGATGAGCGGGACTTCAAAACGGTTGCACAAACCGATGTAGATAGCCTTATCTCAACATTAAAAACGACTCTTAGTCAGCAAATACCCGGTGCTTTTACCTTGCGCCCAAATGAAAATCTTGTTCCTCAGAACTGTCACTTTGCTACAATTGCCGATCATGGCATCGGTCAAGAGGCTAGCACAGTAACAATACAAGCTAAGTATACCTGCAGCGGTATTGCGTATAATACTCAGGAGCTACAGAAGAAAATAGATGCAGCCTTTACCTCGACCCGCCCAGGTGCTAACTATCAGCTTATAGGCCAGGTGTCTTCAAAAGTGCTTAGAGTAGCACCGTTCCAGGTTCAAATCAGGGGGACATGGGTGTATCTACTTTCACAGGACTACGAGGAGTTTTTAGCGCAGAAAATAGCAGGGAAAACGCCAGAGCAAGCAAAGAAGTACTTACTTAGCACCGGCTTTATTAAAGACGCAACTATACCAGCATCTCTACCTGAAGACCCAGGCCATATCCACTTTGAAATCCTCATAGGAGCAGAAGCATGAAGCGCGTTTATAGCTACCAGGAGATAGGAACCCTCATCGATCAGGGAAAACAGGCTATTTTTACCTGTCATACCATTGTTCGGGTCAGTTGCGTGAAGAAAGACCCTGGCAGTGAGACCATTACCGTTATACTGACGGCCTTGATACGCGATACGTGCGTAGGTGTGCTGGAACAGGAGTATAGCAGCATTGAAGAGGTGTTAGAAGCATTTGACATCGACGACTTTGAAGAACTCTGGGAAGTTCTCTCATAGTTGCCAGGAACACTAAAAAAAAGCAGAAGTACGAGAAAACGAAGAGGATAATTTACATGCAGAACAGCGAACACACAAAAAACAGACTGGATGAAGGCAATCTCATGATTACGATGCCAAACCGGTTAGCAGGCTACCAGATAGCAGAACCAGTGAAATTTCCTGTAAACGAACCTATCGCTCTCTATGGGCGACAATCATCCTTATTCCAGTTCGAGAACAAGACCGAGAGCAGAGATTATCAGATTGAAGAACAACGCAAAATACTCGCTTCTCAGTACGGCTGGGATGAAGAGCTTATCATTGAATACTTTGAAGACTTTACGTATAGTGGCAGATTAGGTCTTGGTGAGCGAGTAGGCATCACTAGATTGCTAGAAGACATACAAAGCGGTTACATTAAAGCAATCTATGTGTTTCTGGTTGACAGGTTATTTCGTGACAAGCTTTTAGAGAATGTTATCCGTTTTGCGAAGGCATGTTACGAAAAGAAAATTCTCATTATCACCAGCGACTATATTTATAGTATGTGGATATCGGAAGATTACGATAAGTTCATAGAAGACTGCAAATTAGCATGGCAGGCTCTCGACTTACAGTTAAACAAACGACTGATTCCTATGCGTGCTTTTGCTGCCCATTCAGGTAAGTACGATAGCCGTGCTATTAACATCGGATATACTGTAGATAGAAACAAACACAGCCCCACCTACAAAAAATACATAGTGCTTCCCAAGCATGCGCATGCAGTCAAGGAAAAAATCTTTTTACGCCTGATTGAGTTGGATGGAGATGCGTTCGCGCTTTTGCATGAATTAGAACAGGAACCTGTTCATTTTCCCTGGTACGACGATCCCTTATTTAATAACAGAATTGAGCTAATCAAAATTCCAGGAGTCGGTTACCGTATCGGAACATATAAGACCCTTCTGAATATCTTGCGCAACCCTGTTTACATCGGTACATGGAAAACAGGTGGTAAAGAATACCCTCACAATCATGAAGCGATTGTTTCCAGGGAGATATGGGATACGGTGCAATACCTTTTAGACAGACGACAGGAGAGCATCCGTTCCCAACAAAAAAAGAAGCGTTACGATACCCTATTGAAAGGATTGCTGCTTCGTCCGTTTCCAGGTTGCATTGTTTCAGTTTCACCTCATAATGGGGAAATCAGTTATGCCTGGAAAGAGACAGAAAATCGTATGCATCCCAACAGACGGGATATTATCCCCTTAGCAACAGTTGAAACCATGTTCAAAGATGTCTTTACCTACCGTGTGCTACTCAATGATAAGTGTTATGAGTATGCACAAGCGGCAAGTTCTTTATACGAAGCAGAAGCTAAAAAACGCGCACACATCCAAATAACCATTGACGGACTTGAAACCCAGCGACGGGCAATCTTAGACGATCTGGAAAATCCCGTCATACGGGCGAAAATGTCACCGCGAACCATTCAGGAAAAGTATGAGAAGGTTGCAGAGCGGGAAGCGGAAATAACCCGTCTAAATGCAGTACTGAGCAAACCATCAAAGTATATCCCGTTACCTGACCTGTTAAGCCGATTAGAGCAGCTACGAGAAAATTGGGATAGCTTGCCGCCTGCAAAAATTAGAGATGTCGTCAATGTCTTTTGTAAAGGGATTCTGCTCACTCCACGCTCCAACCACATCTGGAGTTTTGAAGTCCAATGGGACTTCTGGCAGAGTGATAGAGGTATTATTTGGCTCAACAAAGGGGATAAATACCACTGGTTTGCTGAAGATATTGCAACACTGAAAGCCCTTGCGGAGCGGAATGCGCCAGTTGAAGAAGTGTTGGCAGCGTTGCCGAAGTTTTCACAAACCGCTATCTCTAATATGGGCCTGCGCAAATGCGGGAGACGATTTATCCCGAAAGCGTCCCACCGTTTAGATGCGTATATGACACGTGAAGATGTGCAAGTTTTGGAAGAATACGGCATAGGCATAGAGCCAATTGCCAAAATGCGAGGAGCAGTCAAAGCGCGTGAATTCAGCGGTCAGGAATATTGGTCACTTGCCTATACCAAGCGTGAAGAATGCCACGATTTAATCTTTTTCACAGATAGAAACGAGGTGAGGGATGATGGTACTAACGGAGAGGTTATTAGATGTATATGAACGCAGCGCTGTTCCTACAATAGTAGTATCGAGCGCGGCCAGGGACATACCAAGCATCAGGGCAATAGTGACAATAATTTTTGCTTTTCTCGTCATAGCAGATCTACCTATCCATTTTGCGTACAAAGAAGGAAAAAAGAAGTGATTATATTCTGACAAACAACAGGTATTTGCTGTTTTATTCCAAACGCGAGGAACCTCTCTCCATGCGAAAGAGTACCAGGAGCGCGACCAATGCCACAAAGGCCAGGATAGCCGTGAGGTAGATCATGCCATCAAAGCCCCAGTATTGGGCGAAAACGCCTCCCAGCCCATTACCGAGTAGCTGGCCGAGGCCTAAAAAGACGGAGTACAGGCCCATGAGCAAACCGCGATCTCTGGCCGCCTCCTCAGAGACATCAGCGAGGTATGCCAGAGCGGCTGGCGCGAAACTCGTTTCCGCGAAAACACCGACAAATAACAGCGCGAGCCATATAATTTGCAAAGGCCGCGCATCCTCCCCCGTGTGATTGAGACCGGCCAGGGCAATACATGCCAGGTACACGCCTGTGATAGAGGCGAGCATCAAGAACAGACGGGGAGCGCGGTTAAGAAAGAAAGCCCAGAAAAGCAGGCTGAGGCCAAAGAATAGCACATAGGCCCCCAGAATAAGGCTGATACGTCCACCTCCGCCGTGTCCGCTCATGCTGCCCATCAAAAGTTGATGCGGGTCACGCCGCGAGGAAAGCACGAAGGTTAACTGCGAACTCAGCCAGACACCTACCAGCGCGCTGATACTGATCCAGGCGGGTATGAAGATGAACAGGCGAGGAGTGCGCAGAACACGCCAGTAGCGCTGAGCAAGGGCGCGCAAGCGCACGCGCTCGATCACCTGCCTCACCGCAGGAACCAGCAGCATACAGAAAGTGACAATCAAATAACCAAGCGCAAGCAGGGCGAAGGTATTGCGCCCGAAGCGGTCCCAGGCAAAACCGCCTAGAAGAACGCCTACCGCCAATCCGCCACTCGTAACCAGTTCGTAAAAGCTCATCACGCGCATGCGAAGCGCGTTATTGTCCCTGGTATAATCCGCAAGATAGCCAAGAACCGCCGGTACCTGCATGGCCGAAGCGATACCGGACAAAAATTGCAGACTGAGTAAATAAGGCAAAGGGTCCGTCGAGGGTGTGAAAATAAGCAGACCAACCTGGACAAGCCCAAACAACGGACCGATCGTCAGAAAAAAGCGCCTGCCCCAGCGATCGCTGAGCGCCCCCATAACTGGCGCGAGGGAAAGTTCTACAACGAAAAAGGCCGCAGAAATCAGGCCGACATCGATATTGGAGATGGGATGGCCATGCTCTCGGGAAAGTTGCGCGAGGAAACGACCCAGCACAATCGAACTGGCTCCCCCGTTGGCGCGCAAAATCAACGTGCCAACGAGCAGTGGAATGACCGTTCGACGCGATAGTTTACCGGTTTTCGCTATCCAGTTGTTCCATGGAAACGAGCGCAAGCGAATCTTTCCGTAGATTGTATAACGTATACACCGCAATACCACATCCTACCAGCAGCAGCAGCACTGCCAGTATCACCAACAATAAATAAACGAGACGTATGCCCCCGGAGGCTACAGATGCCAGCATACTTGCATATACCATACGAGTTTTCCTCTGTTATACATGTTCCTGAAATAAGGACTTCACCCACATCCTTTCAAACGGCAGAAAGAAAATGATAGTAACGCCAGCACCGTCCAAAATAGTACTTCGCAGATGCTGGGAATATGCCCATCTTTTTCTGACGAACATATTCCCAGCATCTTTAGAAGAAACCACAACTACGCGGAGAGCGGCTGAAGCTCATCTTCGATCTGGGGATGAATCGCTCCAGAACGCAACTCCTTCTCATACGTGTAGTACTGCCGGATGCTGTAGATGCCATCGCGGTCGAACAGCGGCGATGTACCGATCAACCGTCGCGAGTCTACATCGAGATCGAGGGTCATCTTACCAGCCGGTAAGCCGCTATCGGTGGACCCATCGAGCGTTACCACTACCCGCCAGAACTCGCGTACTGTCGTGTAACCTTCCCGCTCGAACAGGTTTCTCGCCTCGATGTTGGTGCCACTCACCATTGCTCTCAATATCACTCGCGCGTCCTCACGGGCGCAGCGCATCTTTTCGCGGGCTCGCAGCTCTACCAGCCGCAGCAGCAGCGTACCTATACCGCGCTTGCGATAGTGCGGATGCACGCAGACGAAGGTGTGAATCTCCTCGTAATCCTGGTGCCAGACACAGGCAAATCCAACGATCTGCCCTTTATGGGTTGTGATGACCCAGGCATCGCTCTCCAGGTGAAAACCAACCTTTTGCAATATCGCCTTCAAGTCATCCACACTGCTATCCTGTATACCGTATTCAGCAATGTCACACGCTCTGATTAACTCAGAGATGGCTACCTCATCTTCAAATGTTGGTCTACGTGCCGACAGGTTTTTCAAAGAAACAGACATTGCCAGGTTCTCCATTCTACGGGCTTTTTGAGAAGGAGGGGAAGGAATAGCCGCTTCCACTCCGCTCTAGACCGAAACCGTTTGCGTACTCAACTCCACGCCCGGTCGTAGCTCCTTCTCATACGTGACAAATGTACGTGCGACGTGCATACCCGCTCGTTCATAGAGCCGGGTCGCGCCAGTTAAATTCTGTGAATCGACTCCCAATCCTGCTTTGCGCCATCCGCGCCGGTAAAACTCATTGAACGAGTGCAGCAGGAGAGCCATACCCAGGCCCTGACGCCGCCAGGGACGAAGGACGCCCAGGGTATCAACCCAACCAAATTCGTGTTCTCGCTTACACAATGAGATGCCAGCTATGCGGTCGCCATCAAAGGCCAGGAACCAGAGCGTCGGATCAAAGTTTTCGCGCTCGACCGTCCAATGCTTCCAGCGCTCAAAATCCATTGGAAGATGGCCCCAGTGATCTTTAAAGGCCTCTTCGTCGGTATCAAAAACCAGTCGTTCTTCCCCTCGTTGAAAGGTGCGTACCGTGATATGCTCGGGCCACTGCGGCGCGGGCGGAGCTTCGTTAAACTCGATCTCCATGCGCCAGTGGCGACGAATTTCCTGAAAGCCCTGCTCTAACAAACTACGCCGGGCAGCTTCGTTATGGGGAGCTATCCAACTGGTAATGGAGACACGTGCATCAGGTCTCGCCAGAGGTATTTGCCGCCTTGCCCACTGCTCGGTCTGCTGCAACAGGTACTCGTAGATGCCCGTGCCTGCATATCCGGGAAGCACTCGCACGTAGGCAAAGTTCCGCACATGTTCAAGCTCCTCCACATCAGCAAAAGCTATGATCTCTCCATCTGAAGTAGTAACCACCCAGGCATTGTCCTCCAGGCTATAGCTTGGAGATCGCCAGGCATTTCGTAAGTCATCCAGGGTAATATCCGGTGCGCCGAAATCGGCAAGATCACAGGTTTCAAGCACTTTATATACTGCATTCAGGTCGCTCATCGTTGGTCGGCGCACCTGAAAATCTGTCAACACTTGCTGGGCCATTTTATAGTTCTCCTTATTTTTTATCGTTATTCGGTTACAGGATAGAGCAGGCCGCGTTTCAGAAGCGTTTCTTCATGCTTGCTCAAACGCCTCTGCTCCATCCATGCAAGCTATCCGTTTCTCTTGAGTTTGCCGGTTCGTTTTGCATAGCGCTCAGCAATGCGGAAGATGTAGATGCCAAGCGGAACGCTAACAATTCCGGTGATTAACAGCGGCCAGGTGTAGCTCCAGATCTCTGCTGACCAGATCACCTGCCCGTTCATCACACCCGCACGCAACCCATTCAGCACATAGGTAGCCGGAGAAATGCTTGCCAGCGGCTGCATCCAACCTGGCAGAACCGAGATCGGGTAGTAGACGCCCGAGATCAGCAGCAGGATGGCGCGCACGATATAGGACATCTGCGAACCGCGCTCCGTGAACAGCAGAGGCAAAATGGACGCGCCAATGCCGAAGCCAACGAACGAGATGCTGCCAATCAACAGGATAAAGACCGCCGTCAGGTAGTTGGCGTGGCTCAGATCGAGATGGAAGAATGCTCCCACCACCAGCAACTGGATGAAGGTGAAGAGCAGGCCATGCGCGATCGCGTACCAGCAACTGCCAATCAGGTGCGTGAAGCGCGAGATGGGAGCCATGAAGGTATGCTCGATAGTTCCCTCCCAGCGTTCGATGGTAATCATGTCGGTGACACCCTCGAAGGTCACGCTGAGGTACGACCAGACCGAGGTACCGATCAGCAGGTACAGCACCATGCGGTCGATATCGATCCCCTTCACGCCGGTAATCAACTGAGCGCTTTTTCCGATGTAGGTCACGCTCATCGCGTTCACGATATTGTAGACAAGCCATACAAGCTCCCAGGCCCAGTATCGCTTGGTCAGGTTCCAGTTTCGTTCAAAGAAGGCGTAGGATGCGCGCCCTCTATGCATCATTGAAGACATGGGTAGAAACTCCCGTTTATTCGTTCTCTTCCTCTTTCTGCGCCTCAAACGCTTCGAAAGCCTTTTCCCAGCTTCCGTAGCGCTCGATATCGGCGTCAGTGATGAGGTGAGCAACGGTATAGTGCATGAATACTTCGTTCATCGTGACAGGGGTGGTGCGCTCCATGCGCTCCGTAACGGCTCGCTTGAGTTCGTCCACCTTACCCATCGCCACGATACGCCCCTGGTCGATAATCGCGACCCGATCACACAGGGCCTCGGCCTCGTCCATGTCGTGCGTGGTAATCAAGATGGTCGCATCGTGAACCTCGCGCAACTCCTGGACAAAGTTCTGCACGTCGATCTTCGAGCGCGGATCAAGGCCTGTCGTCGGCTCGTCCAGCAGCAGGACAATCGGAGCGGTGAGAAACGCTCGGGCGATGGCTACTTTCTGCTGCATGCCACGAGACATGTTTTCAAGAGGCTGCCCGATACGATCCTGTGGAATACCCAGGCGCGTCAGAATATCCTGAATCTTTGTCCGCGCCTCAAGCGTTGTCATATTGTACAGCCGGGCTGCATATATCAGGTTCTCCATCGGCGACAGCTTCTTGAAGAACGAGGCCTCAACGCTCACACGGTTGATGAGCCGCTGCACCATGCGCTCGTCCTTCACTACATCATAGCCGAAGATGCTGATCTGCCCTGTATCTGGAATGAGCAGCGTCGAGAGCATACGAATGAGCGTCGATTTGCCAGAGCCGTTCGCGCCCAGGATGCCCATGATCTCGCGCCGTTTGACGGTCATCGAGACGTTATCGACGGCAATCACTTCGCGCTTCGCCTCCTGCTCGCGCTTCTTGCTCAAGAAAGAGAACAGGGGCTTTGGTTTTCGGAATATCTTTGAAACACCATCGATGACCACTGCATCTTTAGTCGCATCGATAGTGATAGTTTCTGATAAGCTTGGTACTTCGAGATTATGAACTGCCATGAATGCTTTTCTCCTTTATACCCAGTTGGTATTGTCAACATAGAACATTGCTTCCATAAAAACATCGCTCATAAGAACAGATGTGTACCTGTACAACCGGGCAGTGAGGGCCTGTTCTTCTGTCATCCCCCAACGATGATCAGGCCTGCCAGAGCTTCGTAGCGTTCTTCTTTCGACAGAACTAGTATACCTGGCAATTCCTGACATCCCCCGTCAGTTTCTAACGCGCTCTGCGTACATGTGTTCAAACTTCCTTTCCTGACAAAATACGAGAACAATAAAAAACCGTGGGACTGAATTTTCGTTTGCTACTTCAGTGCCCACGGTTGGGGAAATCTCTTCTTTTGTCACCTATTCAATCGTAGAATGGTGGAGACCCCCTGGAGATGGGCACAATGCGGCCGTCGGCGAAGACGAAAATGGGCGCAGAAGTCCTGTTAAGGATGCCGCGATCCACGTAGCGCTGCCGGAGGCCGATGGGCATAGCATGGCCAGAGCAAGTTGGAATCGTAGGCATGGTGATCATGTTAAACAAGCAGATCGGATTAGCCATGCTTGCCATCTCCTTTCATAAGATTGCGCAAAAGTGAATTGCCAGGTTTTCTACCTGGGAAGTTCAATAAGTCCGAGATAAGATTTATCTCTACTCTTGCGAGTATACGGAATCTACTGCCGGTTTGTCAAGGCTAGAAACTGGCCTATTTGGCCTATTTTATCTTGGCGCAGGCCGTTTTTATGCCTTGTCACTCATAAAGACGTTCGCAGTTCGTCTTTTTCGTCCATGAAAAATGTGACGCGGAAACATTTCCGCGCCACAATCTCCGGGGTTATTTGCGAACTCGCCTGGGACTCAGTTCGGGCGGCTGCGACAGGCGCGGCTCCAGCACAGGCTTCCAGAAGAACCTGTAGGCCACCTGCGAGCCGAGATACACAAGCGAGGTATCGATGAGTATGGCAATCAGGTTATCTGGAAAGCCTGCCGCCAGCTCACCGGCTAAGGTGCTGGCGCAAATACCCAGGACTAGTGCCGCCAGGAAGGTGGTTACAAACTTCAGTTGCCCCGTCCAGCTCGGGCGCACCGCCAGCATAACCAGGGGCGGCAGAAATAGACCAACCAGAAATGGCGCAGTCTCACGTAACAAATCCATAAAAAGATGCTCCTTTCCAGAAAACCGAAAGCCTTCTATTCCACCCAGTTACTATCAACCTGGATGGACTCGTCGCGTCTCTTGCGCCTGCGCATGGGCATTAACTTCTTCATTGCGGTTGGAATCCCTCGCAAAAAGTAGGGATGCCTGAGCGCGTAAAGGAAGAGGCGCGGTTGGAGTACCTGCCATAATATGGGCAGTTCCGCGACTTCACCCGAGCGCTTCGGATGTATCTCGCTCGACGGGTCTGCCCAGCGATCGCGGACATAAATATCCGCTAGTCGCTCAATAGTGACGGCCTGCTCTGGTGCCGCTTTTGCAAGCGCTCCGGCATACTCATAGGGCGTTTGCGAACGACGCATAGTTATACCCGCCCAGCTTGCGAGTAAAGAAACACGCCCGAATATCTGAACAGGCAAATCGTATCCTTTGAACAAACGCCGCCACCACAGAGCAAAGACTATTACGCCCAGCACTAGCAGCACAAGCAGACCAGAGAGGAAGAGGCCAATATCCCTGGGAAGCTGAGCAGCGGTATCCGGCGCGGTATTCGGCACATTTGACAGGCCATTTCCAGGCTGATCAGGCAAGATCGGGCGCTTGGGCTTACCATTGCCGCCCGGTAGACTGGTTCCACCTGGAGTGACGGTGTTGGAGCTGTTAGCGCTGGATACAGGTCGTGTAAACGTGCTGAAAGAAGCCGTTGGCTCGAAGTTCACCCAGCCGAAACCCGCAAAGTAGACCTGCGTCCAGGCATGCGCGTCTGTGCCGCGAATCACCCATTGATGCGTTTTCGCGTCGTATTTGCCATTCGTATAACCTGCCACCACACGCGCCGGAATGCCTACTTCACGCGCCATAATCGCCATAGCAGCCGCAAAGTAATTGCAATAACCCTGGCGACCACGGAAAAGAAACCAGGAAACAGGCTCTTCACCGGAAGGCACTTTTACATTTATGTTATACGTATAGTTCTCGCGCAGGTAATTTTCCAAAGCAGAAGCTTTGTCATACATGGTCTTGTAAGGCGCGGTTATTCTCTGGGCGAGGTTTTTAATGTTAACATCCAGCCCTGAAGGTAGTTGCAGGTAGCTCTTGAGAATAGCAGGGCTGTAGTAACCAACCGGCGGCGATTCGTCAGGACTATAGGGATTAGGAGTATACGAGGGAGCATCCGCGGGAAGTGGAATGCCCTCCAGCGTTTTGATATCTGCCCCTGAGATATACGATGTAACAGTATAGTGATCTCCCGCCGCCAAGGCACCATTTGTGCGCAGCCAGGCCACAACAGAGCCGTCCGACTTTCGATACACGATATTTGCGCTCTGATCGGCTGTTGCGATTTGGGACGCGCCAAACAGGTAAGGCGCGTCTTCCCCGGGTGGATTAACCACAGTAATCGTTTGCTGTATAGAGCGCAAATCCTGCGAACCATCATAAATGGGCGCTCCTGAAGCATTGGAAATGCCATCGGTTGCCCCATTCGTCCAGTCCCGTCCCGTATACGTATCATAGCTTATGGATGCCAGGTATTGTGTGCCATCATCGGTCTTCACCTTGAAAACCACCGCGTCACTCAAATTTGGATTGCCGCCGAGTGTCAGCGTATTGGTAAAGTTGCCATGATTGAGCGCGTTATAACTCCCATTCACGGAGACCAGCCGGTTCCAGAGATTCTCCATCTGCACCCAGGGATTATTATCGACGCTCCAGATCTGATAGGCAGCATCATTGACATAGCCCGAGGGAAGCAGCCAGGCAAAGATGAGAATGCCAATCGAAACAATCGCTCCAGCCTGCATGAATTCCCATCCCAGGTCGTCTGAGCAACGAAGCCCTAAACGACGCCAGCGAATAGAGGATTCATAGAGGTTAAAACGCAGCAACAGTAGCAGGGAAGCAACCAGGAAGACCACCAGGAAGACGATATAGCCTGGCTGTATATTGCTCAGGTTAATTAACAGAACAAAAGCATTGGCAAGGATCATTAGCCAGGGGCTGCGCGTGCGATAGAGCAGCCAGGCGCTGGCATAGGCAAGTAAAAAACTCAATCCGGTGATTAAAAACAGGAAGATGGAATCATCGGTACTGGTACCGCCATTCAGAGCGAGAATAAACCACTGGTGTATACCGTTCATAAATTGAGCGGTATTACCAGCATAATCAGCCTGCGCTGTCTGCCAGAAAGCCAGCAAAATGCCCAACACCACTGCCAGAGGATGCACCAACCAGCGTGATAGACGACGCTGCTTGGCGGCAATAACGCCTGCAAGCAGCCCGAGCGCCGTCGTCAGCGTCAGAACATTGAGGTTGGCTACCCAGTCAGCCGCCTGAACACACCAGATGGTACTATAAACGACTACGGCGAGCAAGAAGAGCGAAAACCAGCCCTCGGCAAGACTCAGGTGAATCTGCGAGAGCGGATTGCGTGGGTGCAGGCGCTTATTCTGACCCGAGCCACCCTCAGGGCGCGGCTCTGATATGATGCGGGATAATTGTTCTATCGAGGCATTTTGCATAGCTTTTACCTCCTGGACCGCTCCTGAACCCTCATTGGCAACATACAGGAGCGATATACACAAAGGCTATCTTCGACGCGCATAAGCCGTCTCAGCTTCTTTCTCAAGCGCCTCGCTAATGGAGGAATCGCGTTTGACTCGTATAACCGGCACACCTGCCCCTTCAAGAAAAGCAAGTGTATCTTCATCCTCTGGCGCATCATTAAAAGAGGCAGCATCCAGACCGATCACCGCAACCTGCACGCCTCGCCGCTGGAGATGGCGCACGCCATCATGCCAATCACGCGATGACGAGGGAGTGATGATAATTGCCATCGTATTCCTGCCAAACTGGAAGGCCTCCATCGCCAGCGCCTCTTTCAAATCAGGGCCTGATCCTGACCTCACTACAGCGAGCAATTCCAGCACGCGCTCAATCTGCCGGTCGCCGCGATCGAGCGAGAGAAATTCACGATGCTCGCCAGTGACAATCATACCTAAAGATACGTCCTGCCGTAACAGGTAGTTGGCAATGGTTGCCGCTATGGTGACACCATACTCTTCCGTGGAATGTTCGCCCTCACCGGCCTGAACTGCCTCGTTCAAATCCAGAATGATCCAGACATCAACTGAAGGGTCCAGGTCAAATTCCTTCACCATTAATTTATTATAATGCGCGCTTGACCGCCAATGTATGCGATTAAGCGCGTCACCTGTCATATATTCACGGATCGTGGTTGCATTAGTGGTGGTATGCAAAGCGCGGCGCGAACTGCGTCCTCTTCCCGGTAAGCCGCCCGTAAACAACACAAAGTTGCTGATCGGATAGACACGCGGCAAGACCAGCAAATCCTTCGGCTCGGTAAGAAAAATGCGCCGCTTGAACATGCCAAAGGGATCGCCGCTGGTCGCGGTGACGGGGCCAAGTTGGAAGCGCCCGCGCTGTTTGCAGAGCGTGCGCGCGCGCCACGTGGCACGTTTGCGCCCGCCCATGCTGGCGACGTATCCGGCGCGATGACCAGGCAACGTTGAGCCATCAGCGATCTGCACCCACAACTTCGGCAACACGCTGACATTATCAAGCATCAGGCGCTCCTCAAAGATTTCTCCCACCTGCACGCGCCCGCTGCTGGCAGTGCGCCGGAAAATCATCTTCCGCAGGCTGTAACGCGCCCAGAGCCAGGACAGGATCAGCAGAGTCAGCAGAACATAGGTAAGCAAGTAGAGGACATGCCACCCGCTACTGATAGCAAAGAATGCCAGCACGAGAACCAGGAGAATGGCCTGCCACGGACGCATAAATCAGCGCCCCCTTCCGCCACCGACCCAGGCACCGGGTACAGGAACGGTCTGTAATATCTCGTCCAGCACTGCCGAAGATGTGATCGAGCGCACGCGCGCCGCCGGAGTGACGATAATACGGTGAGCAAGCGTCGGTTTCGCCAGCAGCTTCACATCGTCAGGAATGACATAATTTCGCCCGCGCATGGCAGCCAGGGCCTGCGAACCACGATAGAGCGCCAGCGAGCCACGCGGGCTTGCTCCCAGGTATACATTGGCGTGATTGCGCGTGGCATTGGAGATAGCGACGATATACTCGCGAATTGAGGGATCAACATGGATGCTGCGTACCTGCTGCTGAATATTCACCAGCTCGTCGGCGGTCATAATCTGCGTCAGGTCTTCCAGGGGATGATGGAACTGGTGCGAATCCAGGATGTTCATTTCATCAACCTGCTTTGGATAGCCAAGCTTAATATTCATCATGAAGCGGTCTAGCTGAGCCTCCGGCAGGGGAAAGGTGCCTTCGTACTCAATCGGGTTCTGCGTTGCCATCACCATGAACGGCTCTGGCAGGCGATGCGTGATACCATCAACGGTGATCTGATTCTCTTCCATCGCCTCAAGTAGAGCGGACTGTGTTTTCGGAGTGGCGCGGTTCACCTCATCGGCCAGCACGATCTGCGCCATAATTGGCCCTGGCCGAAATTCAAAGTTGCCTGTCTTCTGATTATAGATGGAAACACCCGTTACATCGCTCGGTAAAAGATCAGGCGTAAACTGAATGCGTTTAAAGGTACACCCGATAGAGCGCGCTATCGCCTTCGTCAGAACCGTTTTACCCACACCCGGCACATCTTCAATCAGAACATGCCCCCGACAGATGACGGCGATCAGGCTGAAGGCTACCGGTTCAGCTTTACCGACGATGACTTTTTCTACATTGCTAATCACACGCTGGACGGCAGTAGCGAGGTCTTGAATTGACTGCATACTTTACTTCTCTCCAAAAGGTCCAAACCTGGAACTTGTGCTACCCTGCCCTTACAGGAAACAAGATATACAACGGCACCAACAGATTATATAACTGAGCAATATAATTCGTCCACTTCTCAAGTAGTGTACCACGCCACAGCATCTTGTAAAAGAGAAAACGGGCATACTACCTGGGATGTGTACTTGTATGACGTCACAACAACCCCATTTATTTCATATCTGCTATGAATCTAAGCATATTTGCTGAAAATTGGCTGAACGGAGCCTGAATATTTCCACGCACCTTTCATCGATCATCGTCTATTTGGTTGCTCGCTATAGTGGAAACAGAGAGGAGATACACATGGTAATTCAATCAGAAAACGCTATAAAGGCAACCATGTCCAGGGACGAACGCACAATAGGAAAGTGGTATTCCCATATGCAACTGCGTTATTCCAGGCAGTTTGTCTTACTCGTTTTTACTGCTACCCTGTTATTCAGTTCCTTTTTGATCTCGAACAACCAGCACACTGCACAGGCGGCAAATCCAGGACCTGGAAACGGGTGCAACTGGTATACAGTCCATCGAGGCGATACCCTAAGCGCCATCTCCTGGAGATATCATACCAGTTACTGGACGCTAGCACAAGTGAACGGCATTCGCAATGTGAATCTGATCTTTGTCGGTCAACGGCTCTGCATCCCTTACCACATACAGGGCGGTAATGCCGGCGGTGGACGTAGTTCAAGCGGCCTTCTGGCGAACGGCGTCGTTCGCTGGTACGCCTACGATGCCCTACAATGGTCAACTCGCTCGCAAGTAGCAGCGTTACTGCGTCAGGCGGCTCGCATCAACGGGCTTCCCGTGAATCTTGTTCTCGCCATCGCCTGGCAGGAGAGCGGCTGGTACCAGCACGTCATCGCCTGGGATGGTGGCATCGGCGTGATGCAATTGATGCCCTACACGGCCATGTCCATCAACAGCAGCACCGGCATCCGCCGCGACCCCTACCACCTATGGGACAACATCATGCTCGGCACAACTTACCTGCGCTGGTTGTGGATCAACTTTCATGGCTACCTGCCAAAAGTGGTCAGTGCCTACAATGAAGGCGGCTGGAACGTTATTCACCGGGGCATCTTCAACTGGCGCTACGTAAACAATGTGCTGTCATTGATGAGCAGGTTTGGCTAGTGAACATAAACAATAATTCCGCTTAAAAAACACCTGGCAGGTGTTTTTTAAGCGGAATTATTGTTTATGTTCACAGAACCCTCAAATGCTTTTTATGTAAGCCATGAAATTTGCCAGAATTTCACGCATACTATCGCCACCAAACTTTTCCAACCATGCCTCAGTTAGCGCAATGGCAAGCATGGCTTCACCAACCACTCCAGCAGCAGGAACCACGCAAACATCGCTGCGTTCATAGCGCCCTTCTTCGACATTCTCACCCTTGCGAATATCGACCGTCGGCAGGGGATGAGCCAGCGTGGAGATTGGTTTGACGGCCACCCGCGCTACAATTGGTTCCCCGTTGCTTATGCCACCCTCAATGCCGCCCGCGTTATTAGTCAGGTGATACCAGCCCTTTTGCTCTTCACGCCGGATAACATCGTGTACCTGCGTTCCGGGCAGCCCTGCAGCCTCGAAACCATTGCCGATTTCTACGCCCTTTACCGAGGGAATGCTCATCAGCGCCATCGCGATACGAGCGCTCAGTCTGCGATCCCACTGGCTATAACTGCCGAGACCGACAGGTACACCAGTGGCAACGACCTCAAAAATACCGCCGCAAGTATCCGCTCGCGCCTTGGAGTCCTGAATATAGGCGATCATCTGTTGCGTCAGTTCCACATTGCCGCAGCGCACTGGAGATTGTTCCACCTGCTGCCAGTATGCCTCATCAAAATGCGTGCCGATGGCGCTGCACAAAGCTCCTGTATCTCCAATGGGGCCAATAGTCAACACGTGGCTATGAATTTCGATGCCAAACTGGCGCAAAAAGGCAAGACACACAGCCCCGACAGCCACGCGAGCGGCAGTCTCACGAGCGCTGGAACGTTCAATCACGTTGCGAATATCATCATGTCCATATTTGATTGTTCCCGCGAAATCCGCATGTCCGGGTCGAGCCAGCGTCACAGGCTCAACCGCTTCCTCAACGGGAGCCACGCTCATCTTGACCTGCCAGTTTTGCCAGTCGCGATTCTCGATTTCGAGCGTGATTGGCGAGCCAAGCGTATATCCATGACGCACGCCCGAACGAAAGGTGGCCCGGTCGCGTTCAATTTTCATCCTGCCGCCGCGCCCATAGCCGCCCTGCCTGCGCTGCAAATGGATATCGATATCCTCAGCACTCAAAGGCAATCCGGCAGGAAGACCCTCGATAATGGCCGTCAATCCCGGACCATGTGACTCACCCGAAGTTAGAAACCTGAACATATAACCCTACCTGATTCTTGATTGCAGTCCCAATGCCTCGCGCATGACTGCTACCGGCGCGTCTCGCCCGGTCCATAATTCAAAAGCCAGCGTTCCCTGATAGAGCAGCATTGGCAGTCCATTTAAAATACGGCACCCGCGCTCCAGGGCAGCTTGCAAGAGGGCAGTTCGTTCTACGTTGAAGATCATATCCATTACAAGCGCATCCGCAGGTAACAACGATACATCGAAAAGTATAGTATCATCCCCGCTTTTCAAGCCAACCGAGGTGGCATTCACCACCAGGTCTGCTTCACGCAAAAACGTATCAGCTTCGATACTATGAAATATGGCCCCCTGAACCACTGTCCCGCTAGAGAGTGCTAATATATGCTGCCGGAGAGCCTGCACATTTGCCACGCTGCGTCCAAGAAAAGTAATGCTCGCCGCTCCCGCGTCCAATAGCGCAACCGCTGCACCCCGAGCCGCGCCACCCGTACCGAGAATGACTACCTTTTTTCCCGCACTATGAAATGGATAGCCTGGGCATTCTGCAAGGGCACGAAGCAAGCCGGGCGCATCCGTATTATAACCAATCAATCTCCCATAGCGATGAACAATGGTATTGACCGCTCCAATACGCCTTGCCTGCAGGTCACACTCGTCGAGCAGCGCCACCACCTGTTCTTTGTAAGGGATGGTCACGTTCGCCCCGAGAAATTCTGGCGAACGAAGCGAAGCGATGCGCTTTTCAAGGCTCTCCGGTGGCGTTTCCCACAAGGCATAGTGCGCGTCGATTCCCAGCGTGCGAAAACCAGCATTCTGCATCTGTGGAGACCGCGAATGTGCGACGGGAAAACCAACTAAACCTACCTGCTTCACGTCTACTCCTATGTATTTCCGCAAACCGCCAAAATGGCTTCACGTACCAGAGCCGATTCAACATCACCGTAAATCGAGGCATGACCTATGCGCTCGGGCAAAATCCAGCGTGTGCGCCCCACCTGTACCTTTTTATCACGCTGCATCGCCTCTAGAATGGCCTCAATATTGACGCCCGGGCAGCGAACCGGCAGACCCAGCGCCGAAAGCAATCGTGTCTGTCGCTGCGCCGCCTCGCGAGAAAACAGGCCACGCGCCACCGCGATGTGTGCCGCGACCTGCATGCCAATAGAGACAGCCTCGCCATGCAGCCAGCGCCCATAGTCAGTAATGGCCTCAAGCGCATGCCCAAAGGTATGACCGTAGTTCAAAAGGGCACGCAGGCCGCCCTCGCGTTCATCGTGCTGCACCACGTCCATCTTTATACGAATACAACGAGCGATGACATCCGAAAGTAAAGCAGGATTGCGGGCCAGCACATCGCCAGTGCGTCTCTCAAGCGTATCAAACAGTTCAGCATCCAGAATCACGCCATACTTGACGATTTCTGCCCAGCCCTCAAGATATACACGCTCAGGCAGGGTCAGCAAAAAGGCAGGATCGGCGTAGATCAATTGCGGTTGGTAAAACGCCCCGATCAAGTTTTTACCTCGTGGATGATTAATCCCCGTCTTGCCGCCAATGGCAGAATCAACCTGCGCTAATAAGGTAGTCGGCACCTGAATCAAAGGGACGCCGCGATGATAACTCGCAGCAACAAAACCCGCCAGATCGCCAACCACGCCACCACCAAGCGCGATGATGGCTTCCTTGCGTTCCGCCTTCTGCTCCACCAGCCAGTCCACTATCTGCTCAAAAATCGGCAATGATTTACTCGACTCACCTGCAGGAACGGTAAAAATTTGTGGAGCAAAGCCAACTTCTTCGAGCAAATTCTTGACCAGTTGCGCATAGAGTTCCCCCACCTGGCTATCAGTGACCACAAATACGCGCTCCTGCATTTCAAGCGAGCGCAGCATCTGCGCGAACTGCGGTAAATTTCCCCATTCCACAACAGCCTCTGAAGTTATATTCCCCAGCTTGAGCGTGATGATTTCACGGGGAATTTTAGCAGAAGCAACATACCCATAACTTATAGCACATGCGACAAGCTTTCGCGCAACCTGTTCAGTACTCCGTTCATCTATGGCTATATGAATTGGAGCTTCTTCATACCACGCCTGCCGTGTCCTATACAATTCCTGCAAACGCTGCTTGCCATCTGGCCCCGCAATCAATGGTCGGAAAGCTTGTGCGCCGCTTTCTTGCTGGTGCTGGGTAACACGCTCCCAGGCAATATCTACAGGAACAGACAAATACACCAGCATACCCCGTTCGCGCATCAATTCCCGATTCACTTTCGAGATAACGATACCGCCTCCTGTCGCCACAACAACGCGCTCTCGGCTGGCAACTTCTCTCAGTATCTCATTTTCAAGCTGCCGGAAGCGCTCCTCGCCCAGATTTACCAACGCTTCCCCAACAGGCATTCCAGCGCGTTCCGCCAGCAGATCATCAGTATCGAAAAATTGCCAGCCCAGCATCGCCGCAATTCGACGGCCAACAGTGGATTTACCAGAGCCGGGCAGGCCGGTAAGAAATATGCGCTGCATTTCACTCTATCCTCGCGCCAAGCGCCATCAGATCAGAAAAGAAATCTGGATAGCTCTTGGCGATATGTTCCGCGTGTTCAATCGTCACAGGTTGCTTGCTGCCAAGACCGGCAATAGCCAGCGCCTGAATAAGCCGGTGATCGGAATGCGCATCAACGCAGACACCACCATGCATACCCTCCGCTCCCATCGGCTCAATTTCTAGCGCGTCTTCATGTGGCGTGATACGACATCCTAGCTTTCCTAGCTCCTTTGCCAGGTCATAAATGCGGTCACTTTCTTTGAGACGCAGATTAGCAACATTATAGATACGACTCGGCTCCGTGGCAAAGCAGGCGGCGGCGGCAATCACTGGCACGCTATCGATGGTCAAATTACCATTTAGCGCAATGCCCTTCAATGGCCCCTCACAACGAGCAATAACTTTTTGCCCATCACGCCTGATATCCACTCCCATATGAGAAAAGACTTCTAACAACACTTCTCCATCCCGATCTTGCGGTGACAGGAATGTAATGCGCACCTCACCTTTCGCTACCGCAACAGCAGCCAGTAGCGCGGCAGCAGAAGGATAATCACCGGGAATATTGTATGAACGAGACTGATATTGCTGCTTACCCGGGACACCATAGTAACCACGTGGTTCCTGTTCGATAACTGTTATGCCTGCTTCATGAAGTATTCCCACCGTCAAGTCCACAAACGAGGCAGAAGTCAAGGCATCGACAATTTCGATCTCCAACCCCTCATCGAGCAAAGGGGCAAGGTAGAGCAGCGAACTGATGTACTGCGAACTTTTCTTGCCCGATACCTGCACCTTTCCACCATGCAATTGTCCCCGCGAAATCCGAATTGGAAGCGTTCCTTCCTCGTTGGGACTGTGTACTTCAGCCCCCAATTCCCTCAAAGCCTGCAACAAATCGGCATTTGGGCGTCTACCCAGCGACTGTGGATAAGGCGTGGTCAGCGTAATCGGCTCGGGAGAAAGGGCGCAAATTCCAAGCAGTAGGCGCAAAACGGCCCCTGCATTGCCAACATCAAGCATACCGTTCGCGGGTGATTGAATATGTCCGCCTGTTCCCTGTACGATAAGGGTATACGGCTCATCCGGCCTGAGCGGCGGATCATCAAAACGCAATGACGCGCCGAGTTGGCGACAGGCATTCAGCAAAACGCTTGTATCGTCGCTCTGTGCAGGATTGTTGACGAGCGAGGTACCGGAAGCCAGAAATGCCGCCAGAATGTAGCGGAGCGTATGATACTTCGATGAGGGTGGTCTGATGGAGCCGTGTAGAGGCCCCGATGGATACACTCTTCGAATCTGAGTTGGATGGTGTGTCATATGGCTTTTCGTTCCATTCGAGTTTTCAGTTGCCTCAGCGCTTTCCGTCTGGCTAGCAATTCGGCGCGTTTTTCCCGTGGAAAGCGTTCAGTGGCTGCCGCAAAAGCGATGCTTCCCATACTCCCAAGGTGTAACTCAATGAAGGCCACTATCTCATCATAGTAGACGTAAGCAGTTTCACGCAACACCCAACCAATAGCTTTTTGCACATATGGGCGTGTATCTGACAGGCAATTTGCCAGCATCGGCAAGACCTTGTCCAGCGGCAAAAACACGGCTTTCTTGCCTGAATAATGAATGAGACTCACCAATGAAAGGCGACGCAACCACTGGTTATCTGAGTCATTCCACTTTTGAAGCACCGGATAAACTTCATCGAAGTCTTGAGCAAGCATGTACGAGTAAATATGAGCAAGGCCATCACAATGCGCCCAATTCTCTACACGCTGGCTCCATGTCGAAAGGGTAGGCCAGAGCGCAGGCGATATGCGAGGAAGTTGCATCTCGTAGTAGATCAGCGCGGCGCTCATCACCTCATAATAAGCTGATGAGAACCAGATAGCATTCCAGATGGCAAGAATTTCTTCTGGCGAGCGATCATAGAATGAGAACCCCTCTCGCACAGCCTTTTGCATGACGGGAACCCTGATAGCTAAAAATTCCAGTTGCGATTTCTTGTCGTTTTTCGCATAAGCCACCCGCTCCGGTTCCCCTAGCGGACGCAACTTTTCGAGGATTTCTGCTTCGTACTTTGAGTAGTCCATCATCGCCTGCTATAACCTGTCTGTTATAGAAAAGTGTATGGTACGAAGATAACCATGTCAAGCAAAGCCCCAAAAACTCCGAATAGTAACCAGGTGGCTGAAAATGGTAGAGTGGAGGAATAGACCAGGCTAAACAAGAAGGAGAAAGATATGGCACCAGCAAGTAATGATCTCATCATTCGTCCTGTCAGTCTTCAAGATGCTCCTGCGCTCTGGACGATAGCACGCCAGCAGGGAGTCATCGAAACAACGATGGCGCTACCAAGCATGCGCTTAGAGCAGCGCATTGAATCATTGCAAAACTTAAGCGAAAATGATCACTATCTGGTTGCCGAAAAGGCGGCGCAGGTTGTTGGGCTGGCTGGATTAACTGTTGGGACAGGCCGTTTGCGACATAGCGGCAGTCTCTTTGTCTACGTGGCTGCTGAATACCAGGGACAGGGCATTGGCACACAGCTAATACGCGCGCTATTGGATCTGGCAGATCAATGGCTAATGTTGCATAGAGTTGAACTAACCGTACTTACAGAAAACGAAGGAGCCAGGAGATTATATGAGCGACTTGGCTTTGTGATTGAAGGATGCCGCAAGATGAGCGTGATTTCTCAAGGAGAACTAAAGGATGAGTGGTTGATGGCGAGATATCGCTAATATGTTCGGCCATCTCACAAAAAAACGAGGCCCGGAAAATAATCCCGAGCCTCTTCCACCCAGGCAAGAAGCTCATCCCTGGCGAGGGGGATGATACGAAGCTTCGATTCGCTCTCGCATCTGATCAAAGGTCTCGCCATCAATCTCGCCACGCGCATAGCGCTGGCGCAGAATTTCCAACGCAGGTGGTTCCATCGGCGGGAGGAAAGCCGGGCCATCTGGATGGTCAAAGTAGTGTGGCGCGACCGTTGAAATAAACCAGCGAATGAGTGTCCAGGCCAGCAGGCCCAACAACACAAGCCAGAGAATATTGCCAAGAAACATCAATGGGGAAAACCCAAAATCCGGGCCAGGTCCCATCCAATGTTCAAAATGGTGTTCCATTCAATTCTCCTTGTTCTTCAGCGGTCAGAATAATCCAACCGTTCGGAGTCTATTCCAGAGATAATGATAGGGCGATTTTGTCAAATAAGCCGCAGTAATTTGTAAAATATTTGTAAGGTGAAGGGCCGAAAGCCACCCGCGTCGAGACATGAGCCGGAAGCCACCCGCAAAGGGCTGGCTCTACAAGCGGGATGATAGTGTAGAGCCAGCCCTTTGCGGGTGGCTTCCGGCCCTTCATCCTGCACTTCCGGCTCCCTGCCATTCCCCCATGCTTCCATTTCCCCACGCAAATTGCAAAATTAGAAAAAATGACACTTGACAGATCACAAAACCACCTGTATACTTTTTGCAGAACAACAAAACATTACAAAGCGCCGAACAGGAAAAGTATACGAGTTCGCCGGCGTTGCAGAGAGCCGGGCTGGTGGAAACCGGCACGAAGGCAGTCGTAGAATGGGCCTGGGAGCAAATGGGCAAACGTTCTTTCCCTTGTGAAAGAATCAGTAGGACCCGTTCGGAACGTCCACCGTTATGCAGGACAGGATATTCCCTGGTCGCATTTCTTGTGATTAAGCGTATCCGACAAAGAGGGATCTATCTCAAAATGTATTAGGAGCAGATAGATCTGAAATGAGGGTGGCACCACGAAAGCTACACGCTTCTCGTCCCAGTGAGGACAAGAGGCGTTTTTTTATGGTTTTTTTAGAGGAGGTACAACAATGGCAGTTGACATGAACAGGGAGGTAAAACCAGAGCCGTCGGGCGCGCAACCTCCAGTCAAAAAGCGCGTGTTTTCCGGTATTCAGCCGACGGGCAACCTGCACCTCGGCAACTACCTGGGGGCCTTGCGCAACTGGACGCAGACCCAGTCGCAGTTTGACAACATCTTCTGCATCGTTGATCTGCATGCGATCACGCTGCCGATAGATCCGAAGGAACTGCATACCAGCACGCGGCAACTCGCGGCCATCTACCTGGCGGCGGGACTGGATTTGCGCTATTGCAAACTGTTCGTCCAGTCGCACGTGCATGAGCATGCCGAGGCCAGTTGGATCATGACCTGCTTCACGCCGATGGGTTGGCTGAACCGCATGACGCAGTTCAAATCCAAAGCGGGCGAGAATCCGGAGACGGTCGGCACCGGAATCTATTGCTATCCCGTTTTGATGGCCTGCGACATCTTGCTCTACCACACCAACTACGTGCCGGTGGGCGAGGATCAGCGACAGCACGTCGAGTTTACCCGCGACCTGGCGCAGCGTTTTAACTCGCATTATGGGCAGCAGGTATTCACCATTCCTGAAGCGCAGATTCGCGAGGTCGGCGCGCGCATCATGTCGCTGGATGACCCGACGAAGAAGATGAGCAAGAGCGACCCGAACCCGCTTTCGCGCATCAACCTGCTTGATGATCCCAGAACCATCAAGAAGAAGATTGCGCGAGCAACAACGGACTCGGAACGGCTCGTCACCTTCGATCCCAACCGTCCCGGCATCTACAACCTGCTCACCATTTACCAGTCTTTGACGGGCCAATCGGAGCAGGAAATCGAAGCCGAGTTCGCCGGAAAGGGCTATGGCGAGTTCAAGGCCGCGCTCACCGACCGGCTGGTGGAGACGTTGGAGCCAATCCAAAGGCGTTACCACGACTTGATGAACGATCTGCCAACTCTGGAGGGCATCCTTCACGAGGGTGCGGATCAAGTGCGGCCCATCGCAACCGCGACCCTTCAGCATATCAAGGACGTGGTTGGGCTGGGTTAACGTGATTCGCGAGCGCATGGATGAGCGATGTATCCATGCGCTCGCTTGAAAGGTAGGGGAAATAATGCATTATCCGACATTGGACGCCATAAAAAAGCTGCGAGGGATCGAAAGCAGCCGCAGTGATGCGCGCCAGGCGCTTGTACCCGTCTGTTCCGATATTCTCGCGGATATGGAAACGCCTGTGTCAGCATACTGTAAAGCGGCAGGGGGGCCATACAGCTTTTTGCTGGAGAGTGTAGAGGGAGGCGAGCGTATCGCCCGCTACTCGTTCATCGGTATTGACCCCTACCTTGTGATGACTTCACGTGGCGACAAAGCCACCCTGCATCACATGCGCCAGGATGCAGAGAAAAAATTGGGTGTATACTCTCATACTGAGGAGATCACTTGCCATGACCCGCTAGCCTTTATCGAGGCCGAATTAGGGCAATACCGCATTGTTTCAGCCCCTGGCGGCACACATGATGAACTACCCCGTTTCTTTGGCGGCGCGGTCGGCTATCTCGCTTATGAAACAGTGGCTCGCTTTGAGCGTCTGCCCGTCCCAGAGACGGACGAACTGAAGCTTCCATTGGCCGTCTTCACCTTCACAGAGACAGTGCTGGTCTTCGATCACTTGAAACATCGCGTTCGTATCATAACGCTACTACACCTGGATGCTCCTGACCTGGAAAGCGAATACGGGCGGGTGCAGGGCATTCTACATGATGTGCGAAATCGCTTGCGCCGCCAGACCATACTTCCCGAAGAACCCGAACCAATACATGACGAAAACACGCTACAGGTTCGTTCAAACCGCACGAGAGAAGAGTTCGAGGAGATGGTGCGCAAGGGGCAGGAATATATTCGCGCTGGCGACATTTTCCAGGTAGTTCTCTCGCAACGTCTCAGCAGGCATGTCAATGCAGCACCGTTCACGGTCTACCGAGCCTTACGAGCCATCAATCCATCGCCCTACATGTTTTTCCTGAATCTAGAAGACTTCTACATTATTGGCGCGTCACCCGAATTGCTTGTGCGCGTCGAGGATGGCGAAGTGACCATTCATCCCATCGCCGGAACCAGACGACGCGGATATGACCCGGAGAGCGATCAGCAGCTTGCCGAGGAGTTGAAACAAGACCCCAAAGAGCGCGCCGAACACGTGATGCTGGTTGATCTTGGGCGCAATGACGTTGGGCGCGTGAGCGTGGCTGGAAGCGTGCAGGTAACGCAATTTATGGAGATCGAACGCTACTCGCATGTCATGCACCTGGTCTCCAATATCATGGGCCAGCTTCGACCAGACCTGACACCGTATGATGCCCTACGCGCTGGCTTTCCCGCAGGCACCGTCTCTGGCGCTCCGAAGATTCGCGCAATGGAGATCATCAGCGAACTCGAAGGAACGCAGCGCGGCGTGTATGCCGGAGCGGTCGGCTATTTCAGTCACTCAGGCAATCTCGACACGGCTATCGCTTTACGCACTATGGTCATGAAAGATGGTCGGGCCTACATTCAGGCAGGCGGAGGCATCGTCGCCGATTCGCTTCCCAGTGAGGAATATCAGGAGAGCCTGAACAAAGCCCGCGCCTTATTGCGCGCCCTTGATGAAGCAGAGACGCTGGCGCAGGCTAGCAGAGAACAGAAAGCGCAGGAGAAAAGCTATGCTGCTGTTAATCGATAACTACGACAGCTTCACCTATAACCTGTACCAGTACCTCTCTGAATTGGACGTTGAGGTAGTCGTGAGGCGCAACGACCAGGTGACGCTGGACGAGATCGAGGCCATGCAGCCCGAACAAATCGTGATCTCGCCAGGGCCATGTACACCCTCTGAAGCTGGAATCTCCTGCGCAGTCATCGATACCTTTGGCAAAACAATCCCTACGTTAGGCGTCTGCCTGGGACATCAGGCCATTGGACAGGTGTATGGCGGTAAGGTGATCCGCGCCCCCGAACCAATGCATGGCAAGACCTCTCGCATGTATCACACGGGACAGGGCGTCTTTCGCGACCTGCCCGACCCATTTGAAGCCAATCGCTATCACAGCCTCATCGTTGAGCGCTCAACTCTCCCGGCTGAACTGGAGATCACCGCCGAGACGGCGGACGGTTTGATTATGGGCCTGCGCCATCGCACCTATCCGGTGCAGGGCGTGCAATTTCATCCAGAGTCCATTCTGACCCCTATAGGAAAAGATTTACTGCGCAATTTTGTATCTGGAAAAGGAGTTTGAGATGATACGCGAGGCGATCATCCACGTGGCAGCCGGAGCCACACTGAACGAGGGCGAGGCAGCAGCCGTAATGGAAGAAATTATGACAGGCACGGCTACACCCGCTCAAATGGGCGCGTTTCTTACCGCGCTGCGCCTGCGACCCGGCGGCGAAACGGTCGAAGAAATCGCCGGATTGGCTCGCGTAATGCGAGATAAGGCTGTGCGCGTACATCTGGACGAGCAAACAGCCTCTTCGGCCATCGATACCTGTGGCACAGGCGGGGATAACGCCGGTACCTTCAACATTTCGACAGGCGCGGGCATACTCGCGGCAACAGCAGGAGCGCATGTCGCCAAGCATGGCAATCGCTCGGCAACCAGCCGTTGTGGCAGCGCGGATGTTCTCGAAAGCCTGGGTGCGCGTATCGATCTTGGGCCAGAGCAGGTGGCTCGCTGCGTCAAAGAGGTCGGTTTCGGCTTCATGTTCGCCCCCGCCTATCATCCAGCCATGAAACATGTCGGCCCCACACGCCGTGAAATTGGCATTCGTACCGTATTCAACATCCTGGGGCCGCTCACCAACCCGGCGCATACACAATACCAGATGCTCGGTGTCGCTGATGGTTCGCTCCTGCGCAAGATGGGCGAAGTGCTGCTCCACCTCGGCTGCAAACACGCCCTCATCATTCATGGCGAAGATGGCATCGACGAATGCTCACTGGCCGCTCCTACCCGTGTCTGTGAAGTGCGGCGCGGCGAAGAACTCCGCGAATACACCATCACGCCTGAAGATGTTGGCCTGACACGCATCTCCGACAGCAAAGCTATTCAAGGCGGCGACCCGGCATACAACGCAACGCTCCTACGCGATCTGTTGAGCGGCAATGTCAACGGTACGGCATCAGATATGCTCTGCCTCAACGCAGGTGCGGCCTTGTTGGCAAACGAGCGCGTTTCTACGATAAGCGAGGGCGTAAATCTGGCTCGTTCTCTACTCCGCGAAGGCAAGGCGCGGCGCAAGCTGGAAGATGTCGTCGAATGCTCGACCGCGATTGCCAGGTGAGCCATGTTTTTAGAACGCATCGTTCAACAAACCACAAGCGATCTTGAGCAGCGCAAACGCGAAATTCCGCTAGAAGTGATACAGCACCAGGCTCTGGCACAGTCTAAGCCAAGAGACTTCTATGCTGCCCTACGCTCAAACGGCATCAAGTTGATCGCTGAAGTCAAACGCGCCTCACCCTCAAAAGGACTACTCGCGCCACACCTTGACCCGGTAGAGGTAGCGTGTCTTTACGAACAAAACGGCGCGGCAGCTATCTCGGTCCTGACCGAACCACACTTTTTTCTCGGCTCACCCGAATACCTGAAAGCCATCAAGCAGGCGGTAAAATTGCCCGTCCTGCGCAAAGATTTTATCCTTGACCCCTACCAGGTCTACGAGGCGCGTGCGTGGGGCGCTGATGCTATCTTACTCATTTGCGCCCTACTCGATGATACACAATTACGTTCCCTGTTAAGCCTTGCGCAATCACTCGGCATGCATTGTCTGATAGAAGTGCATACGGCTGAAGAAACACAGCGAGCGGTCGCAGCAGGCGCGCAGATTATCGGCGTGAATAGCCGCGACCTGGTAACGTTCCAGATGTATCCCAACCTGTTGCGAGAACTCCGACCCTTGATACCACCTGACCGTGTTGTGGTTGCTGAAAGCGGCATTCACAACGAAGCCGATGCCCGCCGCATTGCTCGCTACGAACCGCAGGCCATGCTGGTTGGCGAATCGCTGGTCGTCTCGCCTGATATTCCTGAAAAGATGCAAGCATTGCTACGTGGCGCAAATTCTAGCACCCATATAAAAATCTGCGGACTCCGTACTCTCGATCACTTGCGCACCGCTATCGAGGCTGGTGCGGACATGATAGGGCTGGTCTTCTACGAACCAAGCCACCGCTATATTACGCCTTCAGCGGCAAAAGCTCTTGTAGCAACCATCGTAGACGAATACGAGGGACGAGTGCCGGTCGAGATAGTAGGTGTGTTCGTCAACCGCGAACTGCATTACATTCGCGACCTTGCTCAAGAGGTCGGCCTGGACGCGGTGCAGCTACACGGAGATGAGCCACCTGAATTTTGCCAGGAACTTCATGTACGAGCCATCAAGGGCTTACGCCTGCGCTCTCAGGATGATACTGGTCTTGTTCGAGCATATGCGCAGACCTGTTGGAGAGTGCTATTAGATACTCCCACGCCACAATGGGGCGGCACAGGTGAAACCCACAATTGGTCGCTTGCTCGTCAAATTGCCCAGGAGTATCCTATCCTGCTCGCGGGAGGATTGACGCCGGAAAATGTAGCTGATGCTATCCGGCAGGTACATCCCTGGGGCCTGGATGTCAGCAGTGGCGTGGAGACCAATCGACAGAAAGACGATGAGAAATTTTATAGCTTTATAAGAAACGCCAGGAAAGTAACATGCAGTCAATAGAAAAACAACAGTCGCTACCCTACCAGCACAACGCCTATCCAGACGAGCGAGGGCGCTTTGGCCCATTCGGCGGCAAATTCGTCCCCGAAAGCCTGATGATGCCGCTCAAAGAGTTGGAGGAGGCATACGTAGAGGCCTGTAACGACCCCGCATTCCAGCACGAACTACAGTCTCTACTACGTAGCTTTGTTGGCAGACCAACTACACTTCACTACGGTCCTCGCTTTTCAGAGGCAGTAGCGCCGGGAGTGAAAGTTTATCTCAAACGCGAAGACCTTGCGCATACGGGAGCGCACAAGATCAATAACGCGCTGGGGCAGGGCTTGCTGGCAAAGCGCATGGGCAAGCAGCGCATCATCGCTGAAACGGGAGCGGGTCAGCATGGCGTGGCCACCGCGACGGTCTGCGCAATGCTCGGCCTGGAATGCATTGTCTACATGGGCGAGGAAGATATTGCCCGCCAATCGCTCAACGTCTTTCGCATGAAGCTATTGGGAGCCGAGGTTCGAGCCGTAACGAGCGGCAGCCGCACGCTCAAAGACGCCATCAACGAAGCCATTCGCGACTGGGTGACAAACGTTGAGACAACATTTTACCTGATCGGCTCGGTGGTCGGGCCGCATCCCTACCCGCGTATTGTGCGCGATTTCCAGACCGTGATTGGTGAAGAGGCTCGCCAGCAAATCCTTGAGCAGGAAGGACGCCTGCCGGATATCGTGATGGCCTGTGTGGGTGGTGGCAGCAACGCGATGGGCATGTTCTATCCCTTCGCCAATGATTTAGACGTGCAACTGATCGGCGTGGAAGCAGGCGGAGCAGGCTTGAAGCCGGGCGAACATGCTGCAACGCTAGTAGCTGGCAAGCCGGGCGTCTTGCATGGAGCCTACAGCTATCTACTGCAAAATGAGGATGGGCAGGTGCTGAATACACAAAGCATCTCAGCAGGTCTGGACTATCCGGGCGTCGGGCCAGAGCATAGCTACCTGAAAGAAAGCGGACGGGCAACTTACGTTTCAGCGAACGACGCCAGTGCGTTGCTTGGATTGCAAACGCTCAGCCGATTAGAAGGTATCATTCCCGCTCTTGAGCCTGCGCACGCGCTTGGCTACCTGCTCGACTTGGGACGGCAAGGAAAGATCGTGCCGGGAACGCTGATTGTGTTAAACCTCTCTGGGCGCGGCGATAAAGATATGCTGACGGTGGCGAAAGCCTTGAATGTGACGTTGAAGGAGTAGTACATGGTGATCTTCCAGTACGCGCCTGAGATTGTGGAGCGTTTCCCCAGCGTAGTAGGCGGAGTGATTTACGGGGAACAGATGAAGAATGGGCCGTCTCCACAGGCCTTGCAAGAGGCTTTCCAGGCTGAACAGCGCGCCGTACTTGAGCGCATCGGCAATACGCCTCTCAGCCAGATACCCTCGTTGGCCGCGTGGCGAAGCGCGTTCCGTGAATTTGGCATTGAGCCAACACAATATCGCAGCGCAGCCGAGGCCTTGTTGCGCCGCCTGACCAAAAAAGGCAATATTCCCAGTATCAATACGCTGGTTGATATCGGCAATCTGGTGAGTATTCGCTACGCGCTGCCAACAGCGGTCTTCGATATGCGCTCTATAACAGGTACACTGACCGTCCATGTCGCAAGTGGCAAGGAGCGTTACACTACGCTTGGACGCGACGAGGTAGATCATCCCGATCCGGGCGAAGTGGTCTTCTCAGATGGAACGGGACTGGTGATGGCCCGTCGCTGGTGCTGGCGGCAGAGCGAACAGAGCGCGGCGCAGCTCGATACAAACACCGCCATTATCACTATCGAGGGACATCACGAGCGTGCGCATTCGGATATCGAGGCAGCCCTGCGTGATTTGCTAGACCTGTTAAGAACCTATGCGGGCGGTAACTTCACAACGGATATATTGTATAAGCAGCATACCGCGTCCGCCATTCCGGCAACGCGGAACCAAGCCCTGGGAGACAGCATGCAATCAACAATTTCACACACGTTACCTGCCACCAAAATTACGCAGGCCTTCGAGCGAGCCAGACAAAAAGGGCAAGGCGTTCTCATTCCATATTTCATGTGCGGATATCCTTCTCGCGAGCAAAGCATTCAACTCATGCTGGCAGCCATCAGTGGCGGAGCCGATATCCTTGAACTCGGCCTGCCATTCAGCGACCCGCTCGCCGATGGAGCAACCATCCAGCATGCCGGACATCTCGCATTGGGACGGGGCATGACCCTTCAAGCTTGCCTGGAAATAGCCGGACAGGTAGCAGCAGCCAGGAGCGCCGTTCCCTTAATTCTGATGGGCTACTACAATCCTTTGCTGGCTTACGGCCTGGAACGCTTCTGTGAAAACGCAGCAGCAAGCGGCGTCAGTGGCCTGATTATACCTGATCTACCCCCCGAAGAGGCTACAACATTACAAAAACTCACCCGGCAACATGGGCTGGCACTCATCTTCCTGGTGCCACCAACAACACCCGACGAGCGTATTGCCTATATTGTCAAAATGGCCGCCCAGGAACCAAAGGGCTTTCTCTACGGTGTCTCCTTGAGCGGTGTTACCGGTGCAAGGAGCAGCCTACCTCCACATCTTGCCGAGTTTATACAAAGAGTCTCTGGCTATACGAAAGAACAACAGTTGCCAATCGCAGTCGGCTTCGGCATATCTACGCCTGAACATGTTGCAGAAGTCATCGCACATGCCGATGGCGCGGTTGTTGGCAGCGCATTGGTGAAACTGATCGATTCCTATCCTGAAGCGAAGCAGGTAGAGGCGGTGAAACAATATATTACTTCTATGAAGGAGGCAACGAAGCGGCCTAATGAACTTTGACAAATAAAGAGGGGTCCTATCCAGAGATGTCATCCTGAGCGCAGCGAAGGATCTCCACACGCTGGCACATGAAATCCTTCGCTGCGCTCAGGATGACATTGGGCGAGAATGGGCTGCTCTTTTAGCAAAGTTCATTAGACTGATAAAAAGCAGACTTGCCAACATCCCTTACAATTGAATTATCTGAAAAACTCTACCAGAATTTCAGGTAATCCATTGCAGGGGGCTAGACATGTACTGTCGCGGCATCCGGGGAGCAACGACCGTCGAACGGAATGAGCGCGAAGAGATTCTTTCGGCCACGCGAGAGCTACTGGAATTGATCATTCGTGAAAATGATATCCAGGCCGAGGACGTGGCAAGCGCGATCTTCACGGTGACGGACGACCTTAACGCAGAATTTCCTGCCCTGGCAGCACGCATGCTGGGCTGGCATGACGTTGCGCTGATTTGCACGCGCGAAATTCCCGTTCCCGGCAGCCTGAAAAAGTGTATTCGTATTCTGCTACATGTCAACACGACACGTAGCGCCGCCGAAATCCGGCATGTCTATATTCGCGACGCTGTGAATTTACGCCCGGATTTTCAAACAAACCAGTAATTGCAACGCGGAGACCTTCGGCAATCATGACAATGGTGTCACGATTCGCCAGCGAAGCGGCAAAGGGGGCCGGTGAGCAGCAATTCGTTTGACACAAGGAGAACCTATCATGATTGTCGTTATGCAACCGCATTCCGACGCGGAAACCATTGAACATGTCCTCAATTTCCTCAAAAATCACGGCCTGAGCGGCCACATTTCAGAAGGCGTCGAGCGCACAATCATTGGCGTACTGGGAGCAGTCGGGCCTTCCGGCACGCGCACAACGGCGGGCGGTATTAATCCCTCTATCGGTGAAGCCTTAGAAAGCCTGCCAGGAGTGGAACAGGTCATTCGCGTCTCCAAGCCCTATAAACTTGCCAGCCGCGAATTTCATCCGCTCAATACCATTGTCGAGGTGCCTGCCGCCTGCGTCTCTGATGGCGTGGTGCGCATCGGCGGGCACCAGGTAGTGATGATGGCGGGGCCATGCACCGTCGAAAGCGAAAAGCAGTTGATGACCACCGCCGCAGCAGTGCGCAAAGAGGGAGCCGTCATTTTACGCGGCGGAGCCTTTAAGCCCTCGACCTCGCCCTACGGTTTTCGCGGCATGGGCGAGGAAGGCTTGAAGCTGCTGGCAAAGGCACGAGACGAATTCGGCATGGCCGTGATTACCGAAGTGATGACACCCGCCGATGTTGAACTCGTCTGCGAATACGCCGACATTCTCCAGATCGGTACGCGCAACATGCAGAACTACTTCCTGCTAGATGAAGTTGGTCGCACAGAGAAGCCTGTCATGCTGAAACGCGGCATGTCCGCCACCATCGAGGAATGGCTGCTGGCTGCTGAATACATTCTTTCGCAGGGCAACCCCAACGTGATCCTGTGTGAGCGCGGTATCCGCACCTTTGAAAAAGCCACCCGCAACACGATGGATATTAGCGCCATTCCTGTGATTAAACGCCTTTCGCACCTGCCCATCGTCGCCGACCCCAGCCAGGGTACGGGACATCGCCACCTCGTTCCCGCGATGTCTTTAGCTGCCGTCGCCGCCGGAGCGGATGGCCTGCTGATCGAAGTCCATCCTAACCCCGACGAGGCCTTGAAGGACGGAGCGCAATCGCTGACTATTGCGCAATTCCAGGATCTCATGCCACAGATTGGCGAGGTGGCAAAGGCTGTTGGAAGAGAATTGATTACCGAATAGGCCAATCCGGCTTTTGTAGTGACGCGATGAATCACGCCCGGCTTGTGAATCGACGCGAGAAGCCGGACGCGATGATGATTTTTTACAAAATATGAGGGAATGCTTGCCCTATGTCATCCTGAGCGCAGCGAAGGATCTCCGGCCTCGACGTTGGATTCGGCTCGTGACCGAGATCCTTCGCTGCGCTCAGGATGACAGGCCTGGATATCCTCTCTTTCTTGGTAAAAATCCATCATCGCGTCACTACAAACTAATCATTCATAGAAAGCGTGAGAGCAGGCGGCTGCACTCTGTGGTCATCGGATACCGGCACAACAGCGTTGCCGACAGCAAAAAACTCGATGACGTGCGAACCCCAACCATGACTCCGCTCCTTGACGGCCATGCCGACCACGCCCTGGGCGGCAAGATTTCCCGCCTCGGCCTGCATGCGTTCCATCGCCAGTTCGCGGGCGTCGTAGAGCGCCTGGGTATAGTTCGCCATTTCTACATTCTGGCCTACCTGCTTCAACCACTGGCCCAGACTCTGATGAGCAACATGGTACACGCAGCTTCCCATCACCATTCCAACGGGACGATACCCCACTTTTAGCAGCGTCCAGAAATCCTGACCAGAAAGGTCTGACATGAGACGCTGCAAGCATCTCTACCTGTAATGGCTCAGTTCCTCCATTATACATGCTGCTTCCCTTCTTAACCTAATGAAAGTTGATGGAACATCGCTTTCTGGCTCTATAAGCGGAATGAGCCATTCATCAAGCTCATCCGAACGTATTATAACATGTGTTTAATTTTTGCACACCTGCAACAAACAAAAAATATGTATCCCAAAACGCTAGACAATTTGCATTTTAGAGATTATACTTATTTTTAAGCAAGCGTGCTGCATTTGCTAGCAGGTGGTCCTCTCCACTATTCCACCTCGAAACAATTCCTCCCGCTCTTTTCTCCATAAGAAAATGAGCCATTCTCCCCACATCTGGAGGCATTCCTCATGCTAACCTTAACCCCCACCGGCGAAGTCGCCACCTTCGCGGATGTTGACCAGTTTCAGCCAGGACGCACGCAATTTGCCTGCGGCTTCTTCTGTTGCGCCATCGTCAAATCCATGACCCCTGTAGGTCAAAAACCCTCTCAAACACTGCAAGAGATGATCGCCGAGGCCGAGCAATGGTACGCCAGATACAACGGCGACAACTCCATCCGCAACATGGATGGCATGAACCTCGTGCAACTGTATGATCTCCTCACACAGATTGGTCTGCATTTCCAGGCTACCGGAACCGACCGCGACCTTTTGCGCGCATGGCTGCACCTGGGCTATCCGGTCATCGTGGCTGGCGAGGAAAGTAGTTTTCGCGATCTGGAGCTTGGCAGCGCAGTTCCCTATCCCTGGCATCCCTCTGGCAATCACATCATCGTTCTCACGGGCGTCCGGCACGACAACAATTTTCTGGTGCGCGACCCCGCCAACGTCACCGACCTGTACAATCCCCATACGCTTCGTCCTGGACCCCGCGCCTATGATGCCGCGAAAATGCAACTCATCAGTGCTACCGTTGTCGTGCCGCCCTGGCTGCCTCGCCCACCCGCTAACTTCGATCCACGAAAGGAACCGTTCATTCCTGTGATACCAGATGGCTGGCGCGATGATGGGACAACTCTCACTGCGCCAAATGGACATAAGGTCGTGCGCGGCTTTCGCGAATATGTCCTCTCACATAACTGGCATCCCGAAAATGTGCCTCTGCAAGAGGAAATGGGGCGCACTCCACTTGAAGACTCAAATCCAGCCCTCGGCAGCGGCACACAGCAAATCTTCAACTGGACGGTGCTGGAATGGACACCTGCGCGCGGCATCTTCATCGCCTGGGTGGGTCAGGAACTGCTGCGTGTGCGTATGGATAAGGAAGCCCTTGCCGCGAAAGTCGCCGAACTTGAGGCAAAACTTAACTCTTCACATCAGTGATTAGTACACCTGGAACATGACCCAAAAATTTCAGAGCTTCACGTACATCTGTTGGACATATTCCATCCTGTAGTGCAAAAGACATACAAGGAAAGGAGATAAAACTGTGTCTTATACACAGGACAGTTTGCCATTACAAGCAGACATCGTTTTGGAAGGTGGAGGAGTGCGCGGCATTGGACATGTTGGCGCACTCTGTGTTGCCGAAGAAAAGGGATATTCCTGGGTGAATATCGCAGGCACCTCGGCAGGCGCTTTTGTGGCCTCATTGCTTGCCGCCAATTACAGCGGGCAGGAACTGTACAGCATCATGAAGAACGAAGTGGATTTCAACCGCTTTGCTCAGGAACAGGGTATGGATGGCTTTTTACCGGTAGAGATGTATCACCTGCTCACATTGGGCGGTATACACAGGGGCAACTACATCGAGGAATTTCTGCGCGAGAAGTTGAGCGCCCGCGGCATCCAGAAGTTCAAGCACCTGGTCATTCGCCCACACGAGCCGAAGGACTCGAATTTTCGCTACCGCTTGACCGTCATCGCCTCAGACATCAGTTCCGGATGCATGTTACGCCTTCCCCAGGATATCCTGAAATACGATCTTGACCCCGATGAGCTTGATGTGGCACGAGCAGTACGCATGAGCGCAAGCATTCCATTTTTCTTCATACCTGTTCTTCAAAAACATCATGATGGCAGGAATTGCCTGATCGTAGACGGCGGACTGCTCAGCAACTTTCCCGTCTCCCTGTTCGACGTCAAGAGCATTCCACAACATCCCACGTTTGGGCTGCGGCTGGTCGATAATCTACCCACGCCCAATTGTCCATGGCCGGTTAATCCAACTGACAACATCCTCCAGATCGGTCATGCACTGCTAAATACCATGATGTCGGCCCATGACCGCCTCTACATGGACGATCACACCTTTGTCCGCACCATCGCTATTCCAGTAGAAGGCATCACCGCGACTCAATTCAACTTAAGCGCGGCTGAAGCTGACAGGCTCTACCAGAATGGCAGAAAAGCCGCAGAAGAGTTCTTCGCGACCTGGGATTTCGAGGCCTACAAAGCCGTATACCGGCAGAATCAACCGCCCGGAGGAAGACGCGAACGACTTCACAAACAGATGAAGCACGTGGCCCAGCAGGCAAAGGAGGATAGCAGGAAAGCCAGCTAGCGCAGCAAAACGCGATAATAGGCCATCTGCGTCGGAGCTTCCTCGACTCCTACCATCAATGTAGACAGGTTGGATATATCGTAAGCCGTCAATTCCTTGCGTAGTTCGCCACAAATATATTCGGCCAACCGCTCGGCAGTCGAGTTATCGATGGGCAGTTCGACTACATCGGTTCGCGGAAAGACATAACGCTTCTCACCAAAGTGTATCTCCCATTCACCGGGCAACTCTTTCAGCTCAAGATGCGGATTATGCAGCGGAAGCAGGAAGCGGTGATTCAATCTCTGGCAGATCTCGCGGGTAATACGCTTCAAAATGGTGAAGTCAAAGATCAGTCCATCGGCATTGAGGCTCCCCTCAGCCTCAACCAGCACCCCATAGTTATGCCCATGCAGCCGCTCGCACTTTCCGCCATAGGTGATAAAGTGCGCCGAGCTAAACTTGAGGTTTCCTCCCTCTACTTTTACCTTCCGTAGCAATTCTTGTTGTGTATTCATAACAGGCTCTCCTGATTTGTTCCTCGCTTTGATATTCAGCATATCATGGCAGCACAGACGAGACAAGTAAAGAGTGCGCGTCAGTTTTTTGCCTCCCGCAAGATGGGGAACGGAAGCCATCCCGTTGCGTGAGGCTTCCGTTCCCCCATATGGAATGTGCTATACTACTAGCAGTGCCAGCAGGAACATTTCCTGCATCAAATCAGAAGGAGTACACAACAATGACGGTTGAAGAAACCTTCCAGACCATGACGCAAATTTTCAATCCCGCTGCCGCGGCAGGTATGAACAAAACTTTCCAATGGAACATCACAGGCGAACAGGCAGGGAAATACGCGCTCAAAGTTGCAAATGGCACCTGCGAGTATATTCCCGGCGGCGTCGAAAAACCTGATGTCACTTTCAACCTGAGCGACAAAGACTGGCTGCAAATGGCCGAGGGCAAACTCGACCCCCAGAGCGCTTTCTTTAGCGGCAAGCTGAAGGTTAGTGGCGACATGGGTCTGGCCCTGCGAGTTCCACAATTGTTTCCAACACGCCGCTAACAGTTCCTTCTAACCAAAATCCAGGACAACCTCGCGGTCGTCCTGGATTTTATACCCGCCTTGAATTGAGCGCCCAATAATTGACAGAACCTCAACTTACTGCTCTTGTCAATAGCGCACCTTTATGATATACTCACCATGACTAGTTATGTCTCATTGCTGGCGATCTGAATATAACACGGCAACCCGTAGAAAGGCGTCAAACATGGCCCTCAGAAGCGATGAACTGCATTATAACTTGCAACATCTGAATGGCATGCTTACCACGCACGAGGCAGCCAGGCAGTTAGATTTGAGTTACTGGCATTTCATGCATCTCGTGGAAGCAGGGCGCATCCCTGGCATACGTGTTGTTGACCGCTGGCTCTTTTCCCCCCAGGATCTCGACGATTATCGACGCAGTAAATATGGTGAACTAGAAGACCTGGCAAAAACGGCTCTCGAACATCCAGCAATCGACCTGACAGAGAAACAAGAGACCATTTGTAGATACCTCCTCAACAGCGAAAGACCATCCGAAATCGCCCGCAAACTTCAACAATCCCGGCAAGCCGTTCACTCGCAAATCTCGCTCATTAAAGAAAAAGTCTCCCGCATCCAGCTCCACAAAACCTCTACCAAAACGACAGAAACGCCACCCAAACGCGAGCGCAAAAAACCAATTCAACTGCGACGTTCTAAGAACAAACAAGAATAGCCCAACGGGATAGATCAACTCTCGTAATAGGGGGAATAACTATGAAGGGCATAAAGAAGCTTTGGTTTTCTTTGTTGTACTATATTAGGGTTTAGGCCGTTTAAACACCACTCTCACTTCCACCGTAGATTCTCCATAATAGTGAGGTTGCCAGGAAACAAGTTCCCATCCCTGGTCGCCAAGCTGGTTAATAAACTCTACTAATGAAGGGCCCCGCCGCCAATTCCTGATCTCTATACCATTCAGAAAGCGTGGTAACTTATCTCTCCCTCCATCTGTGTCCAACAATAAATATTCCCACTTTTGCATGATAACGCTCCTTCACCCCAGAGACAATAATATCTAAAATATTTATCAAACATTATACTTTAAAATAGGCGATATTTATAGTCAAAGGCATAAATATGTTAAAAGAAGAATAAAGCTGTCCGCTCTCGCTTAGAGGACGGACAGCCCGGAAGAACAGGGAAGCAGTCTTTCTATCTCTGCGTCACAGGCAGATTATAATTGCTACCCCCGTTGTTATCCCACATACCCGACTGGTTATAGAACGCCATGTTCAAGGTACCGGCAGAAGACGGCAACGTGATTACCCCCATCCAGGAGCCATCGCTCTGCTTCGTCATGGTCACATCCGTTGTACCATTCCAGCCGTTGTAGCCCCAATGCAGCGTCATACTTGTTGCACTTGATGCCAGCGAGCCATTGTAAAGAATCTTGACCTGCTGCCCTTGTACTGGTACATAAGGGAAGCTCATTACCGGCGTAGCGAGGTCTGGCGAGATCGGACCGTTGCTGTTGATGGTAACGTTCCAGTTGCCGCCGCCGTTGTTGTCCCAGTTCCCCGCGCCATCATTAAAGGCGAAGTTGAGCTGGGTAGCATCAACGGGGACGCTGATCGTGGTTTGCCAGAAGCCATCGGCGCGCTTGACCATCGGCTTGTCTGAAGCAATATTCTGCCAGTTGTTCTCGCCCCAGTGCAGATAGACCTTGCTGTGCGAGTCGAGCCAGCCATTATAGTAAATGGTCAGTGCCTTGCCCTGATAAAGCTGGCTGCTGTCGTAATCAACAGTCCAACCTGAATGAGGCTGATACGCGCCGCTCACATAACGATTGTAGGTAAGCGATGGCACATCGGCAATGGTATTGCTACTCGCCGAAAGAAGCAGCGTAATAAACTCGCCCATCGCCCAGTTCAACGGATTCATCGATTTGGTTGGTGTCCCTGGCGTATAGCCAGATGGCGCACTGTTATCCCAGACCTGCTCAGGAATCATGCCGGAGCCATTCTCAGCAGCCGTCATGGCCGTCAGATACGAATCCGCGCCGCTCCCTGATGCAATAGTATAGATGCCGCGCTCTCCTGAGAAAATCGGCCACAGCCGCCCGATTCCCGTTCCATTATAGTCAGAGCCATCGGCATGCTCGCCATAACCATCGTGATTGTAGCGATACCAGTAGCGATTGCCGTTGACCACCTGGCTGATAGTCGAATCGATGACCGGCAGCGACAACGTGACATATGGTGAATTGGCAGGCAGATCGCCCTGGCGCACCAGTTCCAGAAAACCAGCATCGACGACTGAGCGCTCGTCATACGTCCCACCGCCATTGCCAAGCGTGATAGAATGCCCATCGTTGGGATTGCCATTATCATCAATACGCTCAAAGTAGGAACCACTTCCCAGTGGCCCACTCGTCGTAAACGTCCAGTTCGCTACAAGCTGCTGGAAGTAATCAGCATAGCTGGCGTAACGATTCTGGTTGACTGTATCGCCATTGACCCGCGCGATATCCGAAGCGCAGAGCAGCCCCGCAATCTCAGCAGCGATGGTTGAGGGACTGAAGCCGCCGTTTTCCTCCCAACGTTCCTCGCCGGTGGATGGGCCATGCGTGATGATGTAGTTTGCGGCAGGCCGGATATGGTTCGTGTAATCGCTGCTATCCGTGACGCCCAACTTCCAGGCCAGCACAATTGGAAAGGCCTGCTCATCCTCCTGGATGCCTGTCCAGTAGGGCGCACCCGTCACATAGCTGTTCTGTGGGAAGTGCCCATCGGATTGCTGCTGGTAGTTGAAAGCCCAATGCAGCGCCCGTAAGGGATCAGCCGTATCGCCAGCCAGGATTAACGCGCTGGAAAACTCGTACATATCGCGCTCCCAGACGAGGTGATAGCCGCCCGCGTCGCTATCTCCATTCGATTCGCCCCAGGGAGTCCCAAGCCCCGCTACAAACGTGCCGTATATCTTATCCAGCGAAGCCTTCAACACATTCGCCGCCAGATAATACTCCTGCTGGCGCGCCTGTTGAATGGCCTGCGTGCTGCCAACGGCGGGCGGCGCTTTGAGGCTGTTATCAAACGAGTTCCACTGCGATACGTAAGTGCTGAGCATATTCGAAGTATCGCCAAGCGTGCCCGCCAGCGTCTGCTCAGCATTCGTCGTCGCCGAATTACCGTTGCCATTCTGACCAAAGGAGAGAACAAGATTAAATGTCACAGAGGTAGCCGTACTCAAATTGATCTTGCCGCCATTGGAAAGGTCGATCTCGCCAGTCTGCGCGGTATTACCGTTACTGGCCTGGCTGTACGTATAGCTCATAGTATAGTCGGGGCAGGTGCCACTGCCGCAGTTGCTCGAACCCTTCAAATCCGTCCAGCCATCATTGACGCCGACGAAGCCGGAACTGCTCATACCCGAGACATAGGGGAACGAAGCAGCCAGAGCGCTGGCATAATTGCCGCTCGAATCAGTCGTCACAAGCATAGTCGTGCCGTTATATACCTGTGTCGAACTGCTGTTGTTGTTGCCCGCGTCATGCATGGTCGGATTGTAGAGGACATAGAGCAGATAGTTTGAAAGATTGCCCGTCAGCGCGGTGAAAGTCACCTGCTGGATCAACGAGTTACGGGATGGATCAGTGTAAATAACTTTGGTGATGCGATACTTGCCGTTGATCGCCGTGTTTGTCACCGTCCAGGCCAGCGAGTGATTATCGTAAAGCTGTGCCTGCGAGGTCGTAGCAACTTTTTCCTCATCTACCCAGGTATGGCCGCTATCGCCAATCAGAAACTGCAAATCAGTCGTATTTGGCATATCGGCGGTGGGATAGTAGACCTCGCCAATGATACCATTGTAGCCGGTAAACCAGACATCGCTTGTGGTGTTAGCAGCCGTACCAATAATCGTGTTGTTAGATGGTGTCCAGACCGATGAAGCTCCCGGCCCTCCAGGTGCGGTTCCACTGGCATGTACAGCACCGGAAAATCCGGCAAACATGAATAATGACGCCAATACACAGACAACAAAACGAGTGCGCATCCTGACACGAGAACCCATGTGCATACAAAGCTCCTCCTTTCGGCAGTCTTGTCTCCAATGACAAACTACAGGTAAAAAAAAGCAACCGGGCGATGAATGAAACGTGTTCTGGCACCCCACCATAGAGAGCAGTTCCCGTATAAGCTCCTCCTATAGCACACTTCGGGCAACATACTCACAATTGGTGAACACATCTTGCTATCGTGCAAGAAGCATGCCAAAAAGGGTGTAGCACACTTCCGCCTCTCTCTATTCTAAAAGGTCAAAAGCGTGCTACACAAGATCAAGCATAGATGATGAATATTCACTAACTGTAGGGACGCGCTTCATCCCGTCCTGCCCGCTTACGATCCATCACAGGCCGAGTGAACGCGATGAAACGCGTTTCTACAAAACCCTGATTATTTTCTAAACATTCATGATTTATGTAGAGGACAACAGCGAAGGCTCAATCAATGCAGCCATCTCTGGATAGCGATCAGCGAAAGCCCTTAACAAGCCAAAGCAGCCTGCCAGCATCATATCTCCGTGTGGCGTTGCCTCATAGGGATGCAGAGAGGAGCCACGTAATTTCTCGCGTCTTGGCCCAGTTACAGCAAGAAATGGAAAATGCCCATTGCCCGTATTACTATGCTGGATTTTTTCCAGGATCAACGCCCCATGTCCACTTGTATTAAACACCTCGTCGTTGGTCAGCGTACTATCCGCCAGCTTCACCAGCATCTGCTCAAGCTGTGCGCGATCAATTTCGCCCGTGTGATGCTCGAAGAGACCAACAATCTTGCCGTTGAGCAGGTGAAAGGCCAGTGCATGGAAATTGCCAATATTACAGAGGATGCATTCTGTTTGCTTACGCACGAGTGGGTCTTCCAACGCACCTAGCGCTGCAGCCGAACCTGTATCCATTAATAAGATAGGGGAATCTGATGCTGAACCGGAGCGTTCGAGATAGCGTTTTGCGCTGCTCGTGATTGAGCGCAGGCGTGTCAATTCAGCAGGTATCTCCTGGGCGGGATAAGCAAACGCGCTTGGCACCGGAGCAGTGCGTACCGTTCTTTCAATGAAGTCAAAACGAAAGCGGCGGTCACTTACACCTGGGGGAGCCGCACCATGATCGAAGGCGGCAATCGCCAATCCATCCACAGCCGGGTCTACATCGAAAGCCCTAAGTGCAGTGATGATGGCCTGCGCGTCAAAGTCTTGCATCTTAATGTGCAGCCATTCAGGATGTGTTTTGCGTTGCTCTGCCTGATCTTCGTCCAGTATCTCAAAGCCCATCTGTTCGACCATCGACAGGTCGTCATCGAATGTGCGCCCCGCTTCAGGAGTTACGGCGACTTTATAGCCAGCCAGCGCGTGATCACGTGCTGCCCAGTGACAGGGACCGCCGCCCATTGTTACGCCAGTCAAAAGAACAGGTTGCCCCCGCTCAGTCGCGCGTTTAATCCGCTCGGCCACAATGACGGTAGGCGAGGGCATAATCATTTGCAGGCAATTCTCAATCGTTTTGCCGCTCTCGAAGAAAAGAATATCCTGTGTGCCTGTGCCGACATCAACGGCAAGAATACGGATAGACATATCATTGCTCCCTGCTTATTTATGGTAGTATCACCGAAAGTTCGTCGCAAAACGTGATTTCAAGTAAGTGTACCTACTTTATACAACACTCCCCAACTAGACTGGAAAGAAGACTTTTCTATGGCTGACCACAAAAACTTCGAAAAGCAGGAACCACCTACCCAGAAGAAAGAAGCACCACATTCCCACTCACCCTATTTGCCCATCGAAGATTATGCCGTCATTGGCGACCTGCACACCGTCGCCCTTGTCGGCAAAAATGGCTCGATTGACTGGTGCTGCATTCCGCGTTTTGATTCGCCCAGCGTCTTCGGCGCAATCCTGGATGTTAAAAAGGGCGGGCATTTCACTATCGCGCCGCCCGAATCACCAGGTATGGGACACAGGCAACTATACCTGCCCGAAACCAACATCCTCATCACGCGCTTTTTGACCGTCGATGGCGTTGCCGAGATCACGGACTTTATGCCTATCAAGTCGCGAGACAGTTCCAGGCACCAGCATCATATTATTCGCTCCGTGAAGGTCGTGCGCGGGTCGCTGCCCCTTAAGATGACATGCCGCCCAGCCTTCAACTATGCTCGCGATTCGCACGAAGTTCGCCTGTCCAAAAAAGGGGCCGTTTTTCATAGCGAATCGCTCAGTCTGGGGCTGGCAACATCCGTTCCGCTAGAAGAGGATGGCGAAGGCGGCGTGCGGGCGCACTTCACGCTGCACGCTAATGAATCCGTCCACTTCATTCTGGAAAGCGCGAAAGATCACGATATGGCCCCTGAGCCACTGTCCAACAGGGCATATGAAGCCCTCTTTCAGGATACCATCCGTTACTGGCGTGGTTGGATCGCGCAATGCCAGTATCAGGGCAGGTGGCGCGAAATGGTACAGCGTTCGGCGCTGGTGCTAAAGCTGCTGACCTATGAGCCGACGGGCGCAATTGTGGCCGCGCCAACCACCAGCCTGCCGGAGACCATCGGCGGTGCGCGCAACTGGGATTACCGCTACACGTGGCTACGTGACTCCTCCTTCACTCTCTATAGCCTGCTCACCTTAGGCTTTTTGCAAGAGGCCGAGGCATTCATGGGCTGGCTGGACGCCCGCTGTCATGAGTTAGGAGAAAACGGCACCTTACAGCCCATGTATGGTATCGACGGAGAGCATAAATTAACCGAATACACGCTCGATCACCTTGAAGGGTATAAGGGCAGCAAACCTGTGCGTATTGGCAACGGCGCGTACAAACAGCGCCAGCTTGATATTTACGGCGAATTGATGGACGCGATCTACATCTACAATCGTCATGAAGCCATTTCCTACGACCTCTGGCGAAACCTGCGGCGTCTGCTTGAATGGCTCAACAAACATTGGATGGAGCCGGACGAAGGCATCTGGGAAGTGCGTGGGGGTCCCAAAGATTTCGTGCATTCGCGAGTCATGTGCTGGGTCGCCTTTGATCGCGCCCTGCGACTGAGCCGTCATCGAGGACTACCCGCGCCAATGGTGGACTGGATGCATGCCAGCGCGAGCGTGTACGAAGATGTCATGCAACACGGATGGAGCGAGAAAGAACACAGCTATGTGCAGTACTACGGCAGCAATGCCGTTGACGCCAGCGCACTGCTCATGGTGCTAACCAGGTTTTCCGGCCCCAAAGACCCGCGTATGCTGGATACTATTGACCGTATTCAAAAAGAGCTGACAAGCGACTCGCTGGTGCATCGCTACGATCCCAAGAAAGCCGCCGACGATGGGCTGGGCAGTCTCGAAGGCACTTTCACGCCCTGTAGCTTCTGGTTAGCCGAATCCCTCGCCAGAGCGGGCCGCCTGGACGAAGCGCGCCTGATGCTAGAGAAGATCATGACCTACTGCAATCACGTGGGACTCTATGCAGAAGAAATAGGCCCAACTGGCGAAGCCCTGGGAAACTATCCACAGGCCTTCACGCACCTCTCGTTGATTACGGCCTGCTACACACTCGACAATGCGCTGAATAATACCGAGGGAACAGGCCTCTATACCTATCAAACGCCGCATGGTTAAATCAAAAGCGCAGTGTTGGATATATTGCGTCTGATTGCGTATAATCAAGGTGAGGTTTATGAGTGAAAACAAAGAGAGTGAAAGGATTCGTGCGATGAATACCATACGAGGCTTTTTCTGGCCTGAAGACGCTTCCTTGAAAAAGCAACGCCTTCTTCTGGGTCTGGCCTTCCTTCTAGCAAGCGCTCTCTGGTTCGTGCTGGGCGCATTACTCGCAGTCGCACCAGACGATCAGTTTCTCTGGAGCCTCCTTTGGATTGCTGGGACCGTCATTGCGCTCGCCTTCACACGCCTGCTCAAAACAAGGCAATGTCAAAGCGCGTAGGCATCGATTGTGAGATCAATTGATGAGTCTGACGCTGCTCATCGGTGTAGCCCATCTGCACAAAACTTGACGTAAAGCCTGCTAAGGGGTACAATAGTAGCAGTACATATCGGTCAATAGTCCACAATTTCACCGGGCGACTTTTGCCGTCCGGTTTTTGTTATGTTTTCGGGGAGTTATTCAAGAATTATTATGCAGGTTGTAAACGATATGATCCAGACAGAGCGCCTGGTAAAACGAGAAGATATACGCAATGTCGCAATTATCGCCCACGTCGATCATGGCAAAACCACGCTGGTAGATGGCATGCTCAAACAGAGCAAAATCTTTCGCGAAAATCAGCAGGTGGGTGAGCTGATTATGGATTCCTATGACCAGGAACGCGAGCGCGGCATCACTATCCTGGCGAAAAATACGGCGATTAGCTACCGGGGCATCAAAATCAATATTATCGACACGCCGGGACACGCGGATTTCGGCGGCGAGGTCGAGCGCGTCCTCAACATGGCCGATGGCTGCATCCTGCTCATCGACGCCGTTGAAGGCCCCATGCCCCAGACCCGCTTCGTCCTGCAAAAGGCGCTGGAACTGCACCTTAAACCGATTGTGGTCATCAATAAAATTGACCGCCGCGATGCCCGCATCGACCAGGTGCTGGAGTGGACACAAGACCTGTTCCTGGAACTGGCAACCAGCGCCGACCAGCTTGATTTCCCCGTCCTCTACGCCGTTGGCCGTGATGGCGTTGCCATGTACGAACCTGGAGATGAGCGCAAAGACCTGGAGCCGCTTTTCGAGACCATCGTCAATACGATTCCCGCCCCCGTTGTGGACATCGATGCGCCCTTACAGTTACTCGTGGCCGCCCTTGACTACGACGACTACAAAGGTAAGTACGCTATTGGCCGCATTGTGCGTGGTCGCGCCATGCCTAACACGTTCGTGGCCCACATCAACCGCGACGGAGTCATTTCGCGCCAGAAAATCAATCTTGTATTAACGTATAAAGGCTTGCAGCGGGTGGAAGTTCCCGAGGCGCTGGCAGGTGATATCGTTGCCCTGACTGGTATTCCCAATGCCAACATCGGCGAGACCATCGCCGATGTCGAAGCTCCCGAGGCTTTGCCAACCATCGCCATCTCTGAGCCAACCCTGAAGATGACCTTTGGCGTCAATACCTCGCCCTTCGCGGGAAGAGAGGGCAAGTTCACCACCTCGCGCCAGTTGCGCAGCCGCCTCTATCGCGAACTGGAAACCAACGTGAGCCTGCGCGTCGAAGATGGCAGTACGCCGGACGAGTTCATTGTCTCTGGCCGGGGCGAACTGCACCTTTCTGTGTTGATCGAAGCTATGCGCCGCGAAGGCTACGAATTTCAGGTCTCACGCCCCGAAGTAATCACCAAGCAGGGCGAGCATGGCGAAACGCTTGAGCCTATCGAACAGCTTGTCATCGATACCCGAGACGAATATATAGGAAGCTTGACCGAGACGCTGGCAGCCCGTAAAGCGCAGTTGACCAACATGGTCAACGACGGGCAGGGCAATATACGCCTGGAATACAGCATTCCCACACGCGGCTTGATCGGCTTCCGCAACGCCTTCCTGACCCTCACGCGGGGCAACGGGGCGATGAGCAGCATGTTGATCGGCTACGAACCCTGGCTGGGCAAAATCGGCACGCACCGCATGGGAGCCTTGATCGCCTCAGAAACTGGTGTGGCGATGACTTATGGCCTGAGCAACGCCCAGTTGCGTGGCGATACCTTCATCGAGCCGGGCACGCAGGTTTACGAAGGTATGATCGTTGGCCTGAACTCGCGGCCAGCCGACCTGGTGGTTAACGTCTGTCGCGAAAAGCAGAAAACCAATATTCGCTCATCTACGGCAGAAATCTCGGTACGCCTGACCCCACCAGTCCTGCTCAGCCTGGAACAATCGCTGGACTTCATCAACAACGATGAACTGGTCGAGGTGACGCCGGAACACATTCGCCTGCGCAAGAAGTACCTGACGCAGCACGAGCGAGCGCGTCATCGCGATGAGGAATAGAGCTTTATTCCTTGTCGCCTTCCTCTAATTGAGCGAGTTGGACAAGCACTTCATACTGCTCTTTACAGGCAGCGCAGTTGCCGAGGTGAATCGCAACGGCGGCCATCTCTTCGACAGGCATCGTTGCCAGGGGAAATTCTGGATGAGTCGCTTCATAATAGGTTGGAAAGAGGTTACGGCATTGTTCGCAGCTCAGTGTATCTGCGAGCAATTCCTTTGCACGATACTGCAAGCCGCGAGAACAAATTGGACACGAACGGACGTGCGTGGCGATCAGATTGAGAGCAAGATCTCTGTCTTCCTCACGCCAGAAAACGCCTAACAGGTGCCGAAGCTCTTCGCAGCTCATGCATATCCTTCCCGGAAATATATAGCCTGCGCATATCAGTAGCAACCACTGTTCATCTCCGCAGCCAGGATTGTAGTGTCTCGATCAGTTCCCGATTGCTGTGGAGCGCCTTTATCGCTCGATGCCGCCACAGATAGACATCCTGCACCTGTACGCCCATAGACTCCGCGATTTCTCGTTCATCCATGCCCGCAAGATAGATGCCAAGCAGCACCATCTGGTAACGCGGATTTCTCAGGGATAGAATAGCATTTTTCAGTGTCTGTTGCAATTCCCGGCTCAATACATGGCTGACAGGGTCATGCTCGCCATTATCCTCTAAATATTCTTTCATAACTTCCGGCTGTTCATCTATAGAAACAGCCGCGAGCGTTTTTTCCCGCTGCACTTTCTGTACAAAAACATAAGCGTGGCGCAGCAAAATAGTAAGCGTCCACTTCAAAAAGGCGGCAGGATCAGAAGGTCCTACCTTTTGTAAAAGCGTTTGATCGAGGTCCTCGAGCGTTTGTTGCAGCACATCACAACAGGCATCCGCCTGCCTTGTCAAAAATTGCGCGTAAGGAGAGTGGCGTAACGAAGCCTCCAGGTAGCGCGTCAGATTGGCAAAAGCAGCGTTGCGCCGGATAGAGTCTGATGAATAACAGGCTTCGTGCAATACACGACTACAGATGCGTTGCGCCAGCCGCCGGAGTAGCTTTGGCGAAAGTGCTTCCTCGTCCAGTTCGTACTGCTTCCACTCGTCCATAAGCAAGCTAACCATCTCGTCAACAGTAAGCAACTCACGCGCGTACTGCTCTACAGCCCATTGGGCAACTGGTTGCACCCGCTGCTTCAGCTTACTACTCCGCACCAGCATAAGGCCCCCTTTTCAACGATCCAATGCATTATCTATCATGCGACAGCGTATTATCGCTTTTACATATAATACTCTTTACCATTCTTGCCGCTTCTATCAATATGGACGAAAAGCAGGGATAAATCACAAAACTTTTCTACATGAAAAAATTGCATCCAAAAATTGCAAGTTTATGCTCCCGCTTTCGCACCTGTTTTTTCGGAGGCGCAAATTGAGCCTCCCAGAAACAGTTCCGCGTCAAAGACGCGAAGTGAAAAGAGAAGGAGTACTTCATGCTGGTCTCACTGCGCAAAATGTTCGTCCTGATTATCCTCGCTCTCACCCTGCTTGCTGGCCTCATTGGCTGGTCCGCTCGCATGGTTACTATGCCCATGATGCAACATCACAGCGGCGTTCACACCACGCACACCCTGGCCTGGTACTGCCCACCCCCACCACGATTCTGTTAAGCAAGAAATAGGGGCGCGACCGGTCGCGCCCCTCATTTTTTATGCCCTAAACAGCGAACCTGACTCTATCACCATCTTCATACATATGGTATGATTACCTTCAGGAAACAATACGCATGGAGACCATTCGTGAATAAAACAAAGGAAACCACGCCTGTACAGGTGACGTTTTATACGAAGGCAGGCTGTCATCTTTGTGATGAGGCACGCGATATGCTCGATGATATCGCCGCGCTGACTTCCTATGAACTGACCGAAATCGATATTCGCGCCAATCCAAAAATCTTTGAACAATATCGTTATCGCATACCGGTAATTTTCGTTGGCCCGGATACCATCTTAGAAGGACGGATCGAATTTCGCGAACTGGCAAAGGCCTTTCATTTGCGATAGAGAACGCGAGCAATAGAGAAGAAGACTATGGCAGTACAGCAACAAATACAACCTTCCTATACACAATATACAGGCCGGAGAAGCAAGCTGAGTACTCTCGGCTATCGCATAGGCGAATTCATCTACGAATATTGGGCAACTATGTTGACCGTTGCTCTCGGATTGCTTGTGCTTGCCGCCATAAGCGTGCCCTTCCTCTCCTACCTCGGTCTGGACTGGCTGTCCAAGCAGATCTTCTATGCCCTGCACACCGTCTGCGCGCAGATTCCAGCGCATTCATTCTACGTCTTTGGCCATCAGCTTGGCATGTGCGCCCGCAACCTCTCCATCTATAGCTCGATGTTCGTTGGTTGCCTGATCTTCGTGTTGAGCGGCAAACGCATGAAAGGCATCCCCTGGTGGTTCTGGCTCCTGCTGATTCTGCCGATGGCAATTGACGGGACAACCCAGATGTTTGGCTGGCGCGAAAGCACATGGGAATTGCGTGTAATTACCGGCGTGCTGTTTGGCCTCGGCAATGTCTGGTTCGCCCTACCCCTGGTACAAAAAACCCTGCTTGAGACTCCAATGCAGCCACGCATATCCATTCCTCTGCCTCCCCAGCAAGCAGACACCAGTACTGAAACAGCGTAAAGGTAGTCGCCAGAAACCCCAAAATACGCTATAATCAGGCCAGATGTAACACACAAACGAAATAATGATATTAAAGAACAAACACCATGACAGATACACATACGGCGAAGGCAACTTTTGCTGTCGCCACGCTCGGTTGCAAAGTCAATCAGGCCGATAGCGAGGCGATCAGCGACCAAATGAGCGCGGCAGGCTTTATCCAACGCGACTTTGAGGAAATTGCCGATATCTACATTGTGAATACCTGCACCGTCACTCACCTGGGCGACCGCAGTTCTCGCTATGCCATTTCGCAGGCGCGCAGGCGGCACCCCAATGCCCTGCTGGTCGTCACCGGCTGCTACGCGGAAATCAACCCGCGAGCCGTTGCGGCCCTTCCCGGCGTCGATCTTGTCGTCGGCAACAGTGGCAAAGACTCGCTGATAGAAGCTATCCAGGAAAAATGGACTGCAGAAATCAGGGAAGATATCGCACCTGTGCAAGAGGATATGCCGCCTCTCGCCAGCCAGGGGCGCTCGTTGCCGGTCATATCACTCGATAGTCAGCATATCGGCAGTGATGCAGCCATTGGAGGCGACGAGGAGCCGCAACCCGATAATCCATCGCGCATCTCTATCGTTTCCAACCCAACTGACACAGCCCGCCTGCATTCCCGTACCCGCGTGCAGATGAAGGTTCAGGATGGATGCGATAATCGCTGTACCTATTGTATCGTGCCATATGTTCGTGGTGGCTCGCGCAGTCGCAGCATCGCTTCGATAGTGGAACACGTTCAGCGCAAAGTACGCGCCGGGTACAAAGAAATCGTGCTGACAGGCATCCACCTGGGAGACTATCACCCCGAAGGCAACCAGCAGCAAGACCTGGGCGACTTAATTCATGCCCTGCTGCAAGAAACCGAAATTCCACGTATTCGCGTTTCATCCCTCGAACCCGAGGACTTCCGGCTGGAATGGCTAGAATACTGGCAGAACCCCCGCATGTGCCGACACCTGCACCTGCCCATGCAAAGCGGCTCAGACTACATATTGCGTCGTATGGCGCGCCGCTATAACAGCCAGCGTTACAAAACCATCGTGCAGACCGCCAAACAACTCGTACCAGGCATCGCCATCAGCACCGACATCATCACAGGCTTCCCTGGCGAAAGCGATGAAGATTTCGAGCAGACCTACGCGCTTGCCACAGAACTCCACTTCGCTAAAATGCACGTATTCCGTTTCTCACCGCGCCAGGGTACCGCAGCCGCTCGGATGAAGGGACAGATCAAAGACGAGATCAAGAAAGCTCGCAGCGAACGCCTGCTGCAACTGAACGACGCACATGCCCGTATCTTCCGTGAACAGTTTTTGGGTCAGACGGTCGATGTCCTGATCGAAGCCGTCAAACACGGGCGCTGGGAAGGCCTGACCGATAACTACGTGCGGGTAGAACTTGAAGGCTTGCCCAATCCCGAAAGAGACTGGCAAAACACACTGGTGAAAGCGCGCCTCACCCAGCTTATAGATGATGGCCTGCTTGGCACCTTCGTTGGATAAGCGCATGAAACGGCTGCTCTTTCTGCTGCTCTTTTTACTGATCGCGCTTTCCTCCTGTGGTGATGCCTTCACGCCAACCTCGCCCATTGGGCCTATCGATTCGCCCACCAGCAGCCCTCAACCCAGGCCACTCCCATATTCTATGGCTAAAGGAAAATTCAAAGAAAATTCCTTGCCTCAAGCGAATAGTGGCTTAATGAGACCGGCCATTGACCATAAGGGGCGCATCTGGTTTGGTGAGATGAATCGTAACTTGCTTGGCGTCTTCGACCCGGCTACGGGCAAATTCCAGCAATTTTCTCCGCCACACGGCAAATTCGGTATCATGGGGGTGGCCGTCGCAGTCGATGATACCATCTGGTTCGCGGAACAATACGCGGATTATATCGGGCACTTTATGCCAGCGACAGGACAATTTCAAGTCTACCCTCTTCCTACAACGACCGCGCCTGATCCATCCAATCCTGGGAAAATGCTCACCTTGCCCAGCGCACCGAACGATCTTGCCATCGATCAGCAGGGAAACATCTGGTTCACGGAACTGAACGCCAGCGCAATTGGAGAATTGCATCCTTCCAACGGCTCAATTCAGCATTTCCCACTGCCCACGCAAAAAAACAAGCAGTCGTTCAATCCCTACGGCATCGCGGTTGATCCACATGGGAACATCTGGTTCACTACCGCCAGCAGCAGTTTTGTCGGCGAGTTAAACCCATCAAATGGGCAGATACGACAATTTACCGTTCCGAACCTGTCAAATTCGCTCATGGAGATTGCCAGCGCCCCCGATGGAACAATCTGGGCAACAGGCTTCAACGCTGGCCTCTTACTACAACTTCATCCAGATACAGGCACCATCGCAACCTACTACGCGCCCTCTCCCAATGGAGACAACACCGGTGGCCTATATGGAATTGCAATTACGCCAGCCGGGCAGGTCTGGCTCACCATTCCCGCTATCAATGTCATCGCCCGTCTGGACACAGCTACACACCGCTTCGTTTACTACAGCATTCCAACAACCAACAGCCTGCCGCTTGGTATTGTCATCGGCAAAAATAACACCTTCTGGTTTACTGAGGCTGGCAGCGACAAGATCGGTATGTTGCAAATATAAACGGCAGCTAAAAACACATAGGTCAGAGCGAATCAGACAGCCTCACGCCTCGTTTGATCCCGAAAACGAATCGTCAGCGTTCTATCAGGAGCAAAGAGCAAATCGGCACTTTCCAGGTGTTCAGGCTCTCCAATATCCCAACCTGTGAGATAGCGGCGCAAGAAAGCGCGCATCACTGGCGAGTGAGTGACGCAAATACATCGCCTCGGCTGCTTACTTTGTACGTCCAGGAGACTAACAGCAAACGTTAAAAGACGACGAGCAACAGTGTCCGCATCCTCTCCTGGCGGGTTGGGATGGTTTACCCAGTAACCAATACGGTCCGGCGCGCTCCAGAAGCCATGCAAAAAGGGCAGGCTCGCCAATTCCAGTGGGCTAAGGGTAGCCTCTGGAAGTTGCTCCGCTACTGCCTCGGGTGTACTTACCAGTTCAATGCGGCTTCCAGCAACATAAATATCTGGATTGCGTACTGCCCAATGTTCCACAGGCGCAAGCAGTTGGATTTGCCCGGAGTCTTCTTGCTCAAACACGGTTCTCAGCGTGCTATAGATCGTTTCAGCCGTCTCGCGAGTACGACGTGTGGGCGCGTACAGGAAAGAAACGCGCTCGCCTTCGGTAAGCTCCTTGCTCAGCCGTTGCGCAAACGCTTCTGCCTGTCTTCGCCCCTCATTCGTAAGAGGGGTATCTCCGCGATGAGAGGCGATCTTTCCATGCCGAACCCAATGTACCCACAGCGATACATCTGCACTCATTTGTCTTCGACCAGGGCAAAGGCGCGAGCAGGCGCGCTATCAATACCTGCAAAATGGTAGAACGGCGCAAAGAACTGGCAGCGCGGCGGCAAGTCTTTCAGGTTCACCAGCCCCTCGATTAAGGGTATACCCGCACCCAGAATGGTCTCGTGAACAACAAACTGATCCGCTGTCCAGCCAGGTTGTCGAGCAGCAGGCTCCTCAAAAAAGTCGCAACCAATACTCTTTGGCTGCTTCTCTACTAACCAGCGCGCCGCCGCCTCTGTTAGTCCAGGCGACTGTGGGAAATAGGTAGGAGTCCCTATCGCTCGCTGCGCCCAATCAGTGCGCAGCAAAAGAATATCTCCCGCCTTAATTGCTTCGCCCCTCTCCTCCAACCGTTTTCGTCCTCGTTCCAGGCCCTCAACATCTATGATAGCTCGCTCCTCCACAGGTGTCAGATCAAGGATGACGGCAGAACCAATCACCCGGTCTAACGAAACCTGGTCGATAGCTTCGCCATTTTCAAAGCAATGCAAAGCTGACTCGACATGGCAACCTGTATGCAGGCTCATAAACACCTGCCCCGATTGCCAGTAAGCACCTTTATCATGCTTCGTTTTTACCTCGAACTGCACGCCAACGTTCGTTGATGGCGGCCCTTTGAAGCCTTGTGGCACACGCGGACTGAGGTCTATAATTTTTGACAATTTCTCTGCGCTCCTCTCTCGCAAGTAGCCTCTAAGATTCGGACAGTTCAGTACATCCACGACGACTTTATACATCAATCGTTTCATAGAAAGCGCGCTCGCGGCTCTCCAGGTTGGGAATAGCCTCGCCCCTCACATACTGCTCAAAGTGAGGAGTTGCCATATGAGCTTCATATCCCGCCGCGTCCACATATTGTTCATACAGGAAAAAGACGCGAGGATTTTCAGGTGAACGGTGCGCCTGGTAGTACAGACATCCAGGTTCCTGCCGGGAGAGAGGCGTCATCTTCTTGATAATCTCCAGAATTTTCTCTTCCTGCCCCTCTTTTGCCGTCCAGATTGCCGCTACAACGTATGCCATACCGATTTAAGCTCCTTTCTTTCCGATGCGATTACGCAGTATTCCGATGCCTTCGATCTCCATTTCTACAACATCCCCCTCTTTCAACTGGCGGTCCAGTTCCAGACCCGACCCGCCAGCCGCCGTACCCGAGCCGAAAACGTCGCCTGGGTAGAGGGTTTGCGCCTGCGATGCATACCAGATCAAGTCGGCGAACGTATGATGCATATGCGCAGTTGTATCTTCACCCCACATTTCGCCATTGACACGCACCCGCATGACCACATTAGATGGGTCCAGTTCATCAGCCGTCACAATGCAAGGGCCAAGTACATTTGAGCCGTCCCAATCCTTCGCCTTTGCCGGTCCCATCCCAATGGGCAATTCACGAGTCTGCACATCACGCGCCGATACATCATTCCAGATCGTATATCCAAAAACATAGCTCAGGGCGTCCGCTTTCGCAATATCCCTTCCCTTGCGCCCGATAATAGCAGCAAGTTCAAGCTCGTGGTCAAGCCTATCCGTGTAGGAAGGCCAGGGAATCTCCTCATCTGGCCCGATAACGGTATCCGGCATGCCTTTATAGTAAGCAGGAACCTCGTACCACTCCTGCGGGATGGGACGCCCCAACCGGGTCAGAGCATTATGGAGATGTCCCTCAAAGGTGAGAAAGTCCCGCAATGAGCGCGGCCGCAGTGGTGCAAGCAAGCGGGCATTATCAACAGGCGTTTGTTTCCCAATCGGCGCTCCAGCTTCGATAAAGGCAACCATATCGCCATCGAAGCCTACATCAACGACTCTCCCGTTCTCCAGCATGCCTACACGCGGCCCCTGATTGCTCGCAACATATGTCACAAGTTTCATTGCACGTGTTCCTCTCTAGCTGCCCTTTTCACAGCGCGAATGATCTTCACATAGCAGCCACAACGACACAGATTTCCTCCAAGCGCGACCTTGATTTCCTCATCCGAAGGTGCCGGATTCTCTTCGAGGAAGTTTTTCGTTGTCAAAATCATTCCCGGCGTGCAATATCCGCACTGGAAGGCATGCTCTTCCTCAAAGGCGTGTTGGACAGGATGGTCGCCACCCAATCCCTCTACCGTCGTGATTTCACATCCCTCAGCAAGCGGTGCTAGAAAAATGCAGCTTGAAATCAGTTCCCCATTGACCAGCACCGTACAGGCTCCGCATATGCCAATGCCGCAGGTTGCCCGCACACTCCTCAACTTCAGTTCGCGCCGGAGTACTTCAAGCAGCATTTCATCTGCCTCGGCTTCAACTTCTGTCGGAGTCCCATTCAGCTTGAAGTGAATGTTCACGAGCGACCTCCCTTTGCCTGTTCTCGCGCATCAATAGCCTGTAAAACTGCCTCAGCCGATAAAGGCAAGTCGGTTAGATGGATGCCAAGCGAGTATAATGCATTGCCAATGGCGGGTGGTATCGGCGGCAGAGCAGTTTCGCCCAGACCATGCACATCGGCTCCCTCGCGCTCAAGCAGCTCAGACGTAAAGGATTCGGGCAAATCACCCGCCGCCGGAATATTGTAATCCGAGAGGTTGGCGTTTGTCGGCTGCCCCTCCTCAAAGGTGATTTGCTCGAAAAGTGTTGTGCCGAGGCCCATGATCATTGAACCTTCATTTTGAAGTTCCGCTCCGGGACGATTCACCACATGCCCTGCATAAATGGCGGCATGAAGCTTGAGTACCTGAAACTTCCCGGTCTCTTCATCAACACTTACCTCCGCTGCGGCAGCGCCTTGATGCCAGTGGGTCGAGGCAACTCCCTGCCCGGTATCGGGATCAAGGCCGCCTGTATTGACACACTCGCCGTAGCCAATTTCGCCTTTCCTCTTCAGATCGCGCACCGCCTCTACAAGCGCCCGGCCCATCATGTAGGTCGAGCGACTTGAGGTGGTGCGTGTATCATAGGGAATGATATCCGTATCAGGCTCAGGATAATGCACCTTCTCCACTTCCACGCCAAGCAGTTCAGCCGCCATCTTCCGAATAGAAAGCCATGCGCCCTGCCCCATCTCAGCCGTAGCGCAATAAACGGTATAGCTCCCATCCTCATTTGCCTCGACCACAATCGAGGCGCGACTCGGCGTCTGCATGCCTTTCATCAGCACGCACAGCCCCTTACCCTGCTTATTTTCTGCCCAACCAATCTTCTCCGCAATGTCATGCAGGCACTCAATAAAATGGACATCGTGCATAACCTCACCAGTGCAAAATTGGTCGCCATCCACAAGCACATTCTTAAGCCGGATTTCTAGCGGGTCCATCCCCAACTTTGCGGCGAGCAAATCCATAGTACGCTCTGAAGCCCAGACCGCCTGCATCGCTCCATACCCACGATAAGCCCCGTTTGGTGGAAGATTCGTGTAGATGCAATGCGAATCGACCCAGACATGCGGAATGCGATACGGCCCAACCGCAGCATAGCCCATCTTTTGCGCCACGCCCGGCCCGCAATCCGCATATGCACCCGTATCAACCCAGCAAACCACCCTTTTCGCAACCAGGGTGCCATCAGCCTGTGCCCCAAGCTTCACCTGGATTGTTGCTGGATGCCGGTTCAGTGTCAGCCATTCCTCATAACGGCTGAGTACGATTTTTACCGGACGATTCGCCTTACGCGCAAGACAGGCCGCAATCGCCTCGGTACGCACAAACGTCTTCGCGCCAAAAGCACCGCCCATCGGTGGGGAAATAACACGAATCTGGCTCTCAGGGATGGAAAAAATGCCAGCCAGGTCCATGCGCAAGTTAAAGGGGGTCTGCGTGCCTGTCCAGACTTCGAGACGATCATCTACCCAACGCGCTACTGAAGCATGCGGCTCCATCGGAACATGTTGCGCGCTTGGCGTTCGATATGTTTCCTCAACGACTACATCCGCCTGCTCAAAGCCCTCGTCTATATTCCCATGCCGAATACGAAAGCGATGGCAGATATTGGTGCCTTCCTGGGGTCGTATGCCGAAGTAGGCCGCGTCGTTGTCCGAAATGGCATGATGTTCGTGTACAAGAGGAGCGCCTTCCGCCACTGCTTCAACAGCATCGAACACGCCCGGCAATGGCTCGTACTCCACATCAATCAGGTCGAGCGCCTCATCCGCCTCCCGTTTTGTAGGCGCGGCAACGGCAGCTACCGGGTCGCCGACAAAACGCGCGCGCTCTATAGCCAGTACCGTCTGATCCTTAATCTGACAACCATAGCTGCCAAGCTCACGAATATCATCCAGCGTCAGCACAACGACCGATTTGGGTACAGCCGAGGCATCAACTTTTAGCACCCGCGCATGTGGATACGGCGAACGAAGAATGCTCGCATACAACATGCCATCGAACTCGACATCCTGCGCATAGCGGATAGCTCCGGTGACACGCGGATTACTCATGATAGCATCTCCTCCAGGGCGCGCCGCACCTCCACAGCAATGATTCGCTTCCGATATTCGGCTGAACCACGTGAATCTGAAAGGGGATCGATGGCCTCTGCGTACCGTCGGCCAATCTCTGCCGCCAGCATTTGAGCGTTGCCAGTCGTTTCGCCATCAGCCAGAGCGCAAATATCAGGAAAATACTGTGGTTTCTCAGCTACCGCGCCAACTACGACCCGCAGCTTTCCATCAACCCGCGCCGCAGCAACCGCGACGCATGGCCGGTCTTCGCTTGACCGCGAACGGAACTTACGATAAACGGCACGTTCTCGATTGCGTGGAATGCGTACCTCGACAAGCAGCTCATCAGGTCGCAGTGAGGTCTCGTAGTAGCCCGTAATCAGTTGCTCTACGGGAATCTCTCGCTCGCCCTTTTCGCTTCGAGCAAGCACTGTAGCATTGAGGGCTTGCAACAATGTAGGTGGGTCAGAAGCGTAATCCGCGTCGGCAAGCACGCCTCCTACGGTCGCCTGGTTGCGCACGCGAGGGCTTGCCACAAGCGCGAACGTAGAGGCAAGCACAGGCCAATGCTGGCGAATAAGGGAAGAGCGTTCCACCGCTCGATGCGTTGTCATAGCTCCGATGCGCAGCGGTGAGCCTTCATCCTGGCCTGCCTCAATGAAAGCGAGTTCGGAGACATTACGGAGCGAGAGCAGGGTTTGAGGCTGCATAATCTTCTGGTTCATGACGATGCCAATGAAGGTTCCTCCAGCAACCACCGTCGCTTCGTCACCATATTGTGCGCGCAAAGTCAGGGCCTCCTCAAGTGAGTTCGGAGCTAACCATTGCGGAACAGTTCGACTCATCGCGTTCTTCTCTCTAGCTCACAAGGTTGTGATAGGTCGAGATTGCAACAGGTAAATGTTTCCATTTTCCATACCCCACTCTATATCCTGGGGCTTGCCAAAATACGCTTCCAATTTACGCCCAAGCTCCACAAGCTGGCGTATCTCTTCTGGTTCGAGTACGCGCTGGTTCACAATATGTTCGCGCTTGATATTCCCGGCACGGTCTACCACATAATGGTCAGGCGTCACTTCACCAGAGACAACCTGCTCGCCTAAACCGAAGACCGACTCGATAACCATACGGTCACGCCGCCGACTGACAGGATCAGCCGTGAACATGACGCCAGATTTAAGCGGATCAAGCATCTTTTGCACAACCACTGCCATCCGCAGATCGTTCAGGGAACCTTTCCGCGCCCGATAAAACAGCGCCCGCTCACTAAAGAATGAAGCCCAGCAATCGACAACGCGCCTGCACACCTCATCCCCACCGGAAACATTGAGGTAGGTTTCTTGCTGGCCCGCGTAACTCGCGGCTTCAGAGTCCTCGGCACAGGCAGATGAGCGAACCGCTACCTTCCCACCTATACGTTCGTAGCAGGAAATGATAGCTTCGCGTGGGGGATGAGACCGGCACACCAGGGCCTGCGCTGCTTCAGCATTTTGAGCCTGCGCCAGTTCGCGCAGTTGCTCAACATCCACCGACTGTTCAAGTACATAAGCAGGGATCACAAAGCCAGGCGGAACGGGTAGACCTCGCGCTGTCATATTTGCGAGGCTCGCGCCCTTGCCACCAGCAAGCCGAACATCCTTGCACGCCTCTTCTGTAAACCAGAGTATGCTGTTACTCATCAATAATCCCCACCGCTCGTACAGGTGCAGCCGTCATACCAACCCACTTAATTGGAAAAACAGACAATTTGAAACCATGCGGCGGGAGTTGATCCAGGTTGGTCAGGTTTTCGATGTGCCAGTAGTCCTCGTCCATCATGACCAGGTGCGCTTCCCAGAAATGCTTCTGCTCAAACATGGCCCAGACCGGCGGATCAAACGTCACGGCATCGGTGCCCATCATCCGCACACCCTTTGAGATCAGATAGCGGGTGGCTTCAGCAGTCATGCCGCAATGATCGGTCAGATAGCGTTTCTCAGTATTGTAAGCCGATGCGCCCGTCTGAATAAGAACGATATTGCGCTCCTTCAGTGTGTAGTCTATTTTCTTCAGCGCTTCCTCGATATCTTCTACAAAGATGCGCGAACCGTAAGGCTTGTGGCGAAAGTCAAGTACGACTCCGTCAGAATAGCAATACTCGAGGGGAATGCCTTCAGGACCCGGCGCTTCAGGGCCGCGAATGTGCTTGACTGCATCGCAGTGCGTTCCAACATGATCGCCCGCGATGTAGAGATATGAGGCTGTGAGCCACTTCGCGCCATACGCGGCTGCGCCAATGCGCTCGGCAAATTCAGTCCAGCTCTCGTACATCAGCATTGTCGGTGGCTGAATTTGGGGGAAAGTCAGCATATCGCGATGTACCGGCATTGAGAGATCAACCAGACGAGTCACCAGAATCTCCTTTCATAATCAACTCGCCGAAGTATTCAACGTGTTTGCGTATCAGTAAACCGGCCTTCTCCCCATCTCGCTCGGCAAGCGCTTCAAGGACGGGCCGGTGCATTTCAGCAAGTTCGTCTCCGCTTATACCAATTTTCAGCACACTGATCAAAGTGCGCGCCTCGATGCGCAACGATCTCCACATATCTTGCAAGACTCGATTGCCTGAGGCTTCAACAATGAGGCGATGAAACTCGACATCATGCTTCACCTGCTCGTACAGGTCGCCCTTTTTCGCAGCCGCGTGCATTGCTCTCAGTTCTGCCTCAAGGGCCTCGACATTTTCGAGGCGTTGCGCCGCCGCTCGGGCCGCAACTTCCTCGAGCGCGGCCCGCACAGGATAAATTTCTGTCAGTTCCGACTTCGTAACGGCTCTCACACGTGTTCCCCGGTAGGGTTCCGACTCAACGAAGCCAAGCGCTTCCAGTTCGCGCAAGGCCTCACGCACAGGAGCCTGGCTGATTTCAAACTCCTGTGCGATATGCATCTCCACAAGTCGGTCGCCCGGTTTGTACTCCCCATCAAGAATGCGTTTGAGCAGAATCTCTCTCACCTGGTCGCGCAAGACCGTCCGGTTTAAATTCACGACAGAACCTCAACGACACCGGTAGAGCCATTGACGCGGATACGATCACCCGTTTTGATGCGCTCAGTCGCATTGGATGTGCCAACGACGGCTGGAATATTAAACTCGCGGGAAACGACGGCGGGATGGGAGGTGACTCCACCCGCGTCAGTCACCAGCCCTACAATCTTCGTAAACAGCACAACCCAGGCAGGATTGGTCATCCGGCAGACCAGAATTTCGCCTTCCTTGACCTGGTTGAACTCATCAAGCGAGGTGACATGACGCGCTGGCCCTTCGATCACACCGGGCGAAGCCGCAAGTCCCTTGATCTCTCCCGTTTTCTGCGGTGGTTCACGGTAAAACTTCTCTGGAAAACCCCATAGCGCGTTGTATGGGAAATCCAGAGCGACCTGCGTTGCTGTACCAACCCATTCACGTGGGCGAATGCGATAAGCCTCTTCGTGTTCATCTCGCCTCTCGGAGGCAAGAGTACGAGCATCAAACGTGGCAGGATTCGCCATCAGCACACGCAGTTCGTTATAGCGCAGGAACATCACATCTTCAGGATCGTCCAGCACGCCCGCCTCAACCAGCTTCTTGCCAATGGCAATCAGCACAATCCGCAGCCGCGCATTCGTTCCCTGATCAATGTAAAAGTGGTGGTCGGGTGTGAGCGGGTTCATACGCAACGATAGGTCGAGCGCATTTTGCAGCTTGTTGCGGCCCTCACCTGCTGGCACATCATCCATCAGCTCGTGAATAGCCTTGTCGAGGTCTTCCTTGACGGCGTTGATCGTCTTGGGATAGTCGTAGTCGGTCTCCAGATAACCGCGCACCATTTCAATGAGCGGTAATGGATTTTCCTTCCAGGTAGGATAAGCAAACTCGTGCGACCAGATTGATTTGTAGCCAAATTCCTGCTGATACGGCTCAATCCGTTCAGCGATCAAACGGCGTCCTCGCTCAGAATCCTGCAAGTTGCGCATGACATCTCCGGCTGTCTCGCCTTTGAAAGCCTGCGTAAGTTCCGGGTCGCTCTTGATCTCTTCTTTGATCCGCCACAAGGCCTCAATTGAGTCCCAGTTGCGATCTTCAACCGAGCTTTGCAAACGGCCCATCAAGCTGGGATCTACCTGTCCCTTCACTTCTTGAATGACCGCATTCAGATTGAGCGTGGATGAGAACTGGGCAAAGTTCAGCATCCAGTGAATCTTCCAGTGGCGGTCGTGAATATCGATGGCATCCTCGAGCAAAACAGCCAGCTCGACCAGGCTTGCATGTTCCTTGTCGTAATTGTCGAGATAGGCAAAATTACGCTCCATCTCCGGGCGCAGGCGCTCTCGCCACCAATCCAGGAAGTTCGCGGCGTAGTGCGGCAAAACCGCGCCCATATACGCACCAATTTTTACCGGATAGGATGGATCACGCGGAACACGCGGAACATAGCGGCTCTGGTACTCTGTTGCCTCGGCATGAATCGATGAATCGGCGGGAACAGCAGCCGTATACACGTAGCCATTGATATTTTTCGCGATCCAGTCACAGGCAAAAGGGGTGCCGAAACGGCGGAACATGTGGTCGCAGGTGAGCCACCAGCCGCCAATATCAAAGAACATCGGAGAAACAGGATTGGGGATGTGCAGGTCGTCGTATATCCAGAAAAGTTCCCGCTCGCCTTCTTTCCACTCGATAGGGAACTCTGCATCACCAAAGAAAGTACCGAGGGCCTGCGCACCTGTGGTCGTCATAGGACTTCCTCCTTGAAGCAAATAAGAAACAGAATCAGCGGTGACCTACAAGGTTACATAACACTGAAGAAAGTATAGATTATCGATAATCGAAAGTCAAGGTGAACAAAAAAGAAATCCATCGTTCACCTGCATTCGGTGCGGGTGAACGATGGATTTCTTTTTTGTTCTCTCTACAGGTACTTCTCAAACCAGCCGAGAATGTGCCGTAAGCGTTCCAGGCGCGAATGAGGATGGCCGCCGCGTGAGAGGCCGTGACTCTGCCCTTCAAAGCGCACAAAAAGGACTTCGCGCCCCAGATATTTCAGGGCGGCGAAGAGTTGCTCGGCCTGCTCGATATTGCAGCGCAAGTCTTGTTCACTATGCAAAATCAGAAGCGGCGTATGGATGTTCTTGACGTAGGTAATAGGTGACATGCGCATGTAGCGTTCCAGGTCATCCCAGGGGGTGGTATCAAGCTCATCATCCGCGAATGTCCAGCCAAAGTCACATGAGCCGAAGTCGGAAGCCAGATTGACCACGCTGCGCTGCGTGACTGCTGCCTTGAAGCGGTCGCTATGTCCAACCAGCCAGTTGGTCATGAAACCACCATAGCTGCCGCCGGTCACGCCAATACGCGATTCGTCAATATAGCCCTTCTGCACCAGCGCATCTACACCCGCCAGAATATCTAGCGAATCCTTTTCGCCCCAGGATCCGCGCACTGCAAGGGAGAAGTCACGTCCATAGCCGATGCTGCCACGCGGATTGGTGTACAGGACAACATAGCCTGCCGCCGTAAGCAATTGCATCTCGTGGAAAAAGCCGTAGCCGTACTGCGTCGCGGGGCCACCGTGAATCTCGACAATCAACGGGTATTTCTTTGCAGAGTCGAAATCTCGCGGCTTCATCACCCAGCCATCTATTGGCCAGCCTTCATATCCTGTATACGGCATATATTCAGGTGTCGAAAGGGCCATTTCGCTCAAAAGATCGGTGTTGAAGCCGGTCACACGCTTCAATTCGCCCGATGGCTCAGTTGAGCGCACAAACACCTCTTGCAACTGGGTCGGGTTGGCAATCAACAAGGCCATCCTGTCCCCCGCCGTGTCAACGCTGAAGTCGCGCACATGAATATTGCCAGGAGTTAGCGTTGGCAACTCTTTGCCTGCACCCCCCACTGGAATAGAATAGACACGGGTTGCGCCATGATATGATGCCAGGGCATAGATAGTTTTTCCATCGGCTGACCATGTTGGGGCGGGCGAAAGATGCTCATCGCCAACATCGCTGTTTGTCCAGTCCTGGAAGCTGCCATCAAAGTCCCAGGTCAGGCAGGTTGCTTTGCTGCGCTCCACATTCGACGGTATCGTATATATATCAACATGACCACCCGAACGCAATTTCAGTGAGGCAAGAAAGGCAATAGCCTGTCCATCTTTCGACCACGAAGGCGCGCTACATGAAAGCGAGCCATCGGTCAGGCATCTCGGCTCTCCGACCTTTCCATTTGCCAGTTCCAGTACATAGACATCAGGAGATGGCAGTCGCCATCGATCCTCGGCCCGGCTAGAGACAAAAGCAATGCGCGAACCATCGGGGGACCAGGCTGGATCGCCATCATCCCAATCGCCATTGGTGAGTTGCTGCGGTTCGCCACCCGCTACATCTACCACAAACAGATGCGTGCGTTTCTCATGAATAAAGCCGACACCATCCAGCCTGTACCAGAGCCGATCAATGACGCGCACTTTGGGCAGCGGCTTGCCGTCTTCGGTCTCTTCATCTTCTGGCCCAACCTGGGCCAAAAATATGAGCCGCTTACTATCAGGCGACCAGACAGGATACACTGCTCCATGCTGTATGAAGGTCAACTGATGGGCCTCGCCGCCGCCTGTTGGCAATAACCAGATCTGCTGCTTGCCCTTCCCCAGCTTTTTGGCATCTTTCTCGCTCTTACCAGTCATGTCGCCTTCGCGGTCAGACACAAAGGCCAACCAGCGTCCATCAGGCGACCAGACAGGAGTATGCGCATTGGCCGGACCAGATGTCAGGCGTTGAGCCTCGCCACCCTCGCGCGGTATCATCCAGATCGACGAGCGGTATTCATGCTTGCGCTCATCGATAGTCGTCAACACAAACGCCACGCGCTGCCCATCAGGAGATATACGAGGCTGGCTGACAAACTTAAATTTGTAGAGGTCTTCAATCGTGATATTTCTCAGATCAGGCGACATCCTTTTGTTCCTCTTTGGTGATATTACCTCTGTGCTGCTCTTTTACCAGGAGTATGCCAAAGGCTGAAAGCAATAAAAACAATGCCGCCGCGCCAAAGACCAGACGATAGCCAAGCGCCGTCTGTCCAAAGGCTGCTGACGCATTGATTATCATACCACCAACTACCGGGGCCATGATGGTCGGCACAGTAGCCGAGGCATTATATACTCCCAGGTCTTTTCCTGCCTTTTCCAGACAGGGCAACACATCGATGGAGAGTGCCCAATCAACACTTGAAAACGCTCCATACCCTAAACCAAAGAGGACGCCCAGGGGCCAGAGCCAGGCCACCAGACCACTTGGAAAAATCACAAACGCGAACGATGCCAGGCTCATGAAGATTGTCGCCACACAGACCACCGGGGCGCGCCGCTTGATGCGGTCTGAGAGGATGCCAGATATGACACCACTTATTACAGCACCTCCGAGCGCGAGAATGGCGACAATGCCCGTCACGACCACAAAATTCGCCACGTGCTGTACCGAGGCAAAGTAGTACTCGATATAGGTCATGAACAGCGCGAGACCCAGCATGAGCGAGGCGCGTGTGAGAAAAACAACGGTGAAGTTGAAATTGTGCCAGGGAGTAATCCAACCCTGTAAATGCTCGCGCACCAATCGGCCAAACGACTTTTTACTGGCCGTTCCTTCCTTCGCTATGCCGGTCAAAAGCGGAACTTCCCGCACGCCAAAGACTGTCACCAGGACGCCCAACAACACCAGAACCGCCGTGACTAGATAGTAAATACCTGCGTTGGTGCGAATTAAGTTTGCATTGAGCGAGTGCTGGTTCAGACCACTGAGCAGCCACGCCGCAAGGCCCAGTCCTACTACATTTCCCAGGATTGTCATGCCGCCAATATACCCAGCCGATTCGCCGCGCTGTTCGACAGGCACCCGATCGGGGAGCAGACTCTGATAGGCCGGAGTGAGGATGTTTTTTCCAACCAGCAGCAGCGCCAGTCCGGCCAGGAAAATGGCTATACTGCCTGCATTCACCAGTAGGGGCGTACTGGCAATCAACAACAGACCGCCAATTACAATATAGGGCCGCCTCCGCCCCCAACTTCCCGGAGTATGATCGGAGAGCGACCCGATGATAGGCGGCATGAAGAGGGTAATAGCCGCTGCCGCCAGCATCAACCAGCTTAAAAAGGCGACCTGTGAAGCACTTCCTACCTGCGTTGAAGAAATAAACAACACAATCTGCGCTGGGATAACAATGGGCAACAACGCCGCTGATTGCGCATTCAGGGCAAACCACAAAACGTTCAGAATCAGTTGCCCTCCCAACGAGAGCCGAGTAACTTTCACCGACTGCACCATCCTCTATAATAGATACCTCTGTGTTTATGCATCCATTCGCCGTGCCTTCGCTGTATACAACACGGGCTTGCCAGCGAATTGGCTTCTGTAACACAGCACCTATCTTATCACGAAAATACAACCCCTTTGATCTGACTTCTCAACAGGCTCGAAGGGCTATTTTCCTCGATTCAACAACCATTATAGACGTTCAAGTACTAGTACTTTTTAACTCTTTTTTCCACGTTTCAGGAAATTGAAAGGCACGTCCTATTCCAACGTAATTTCTCGGTGAATCACTCCCGCTCGTTGTGACAGGACCGTAAGTTGCACCTGCGAACCTGCCTGCCCCTTAAGTACCCATTCAACTTTGCAACGGTTATCGGTCGGAGTTGCACTCGCCCACCAGCTCCAGATTTTATTAGAACGTCCCTCGAGTTGACCCACTTCCTGTCGTTTTTCGCCGCTAATTATATGTACGTCATCAGGTAATTGCAGGACTACTTCGATAGGGCGGACATCCTTACGTTCAAGCGCCCTCTGGCTGGTATAGGTTGGCAGAAAGCTATTATTCTCTATCACCGCCAATACATGAAAGACATCCTCGCCCTGCCGCTCTACTACCACGTTCCGCAGGCTCAGATAAGGATTGAGCGAAGCGTGCGCCAGCGTGAAACGGCTGTGCTTCTCACACATATCAGGTAGATATTGAAGCGGCGCGTTATATTCATACAGCTTGGCTTTCCAGCCGCCAATTTCAACCGGGCCAAGCTGGGGATGTTCAAAAGGTCGCCAGTTCTCAAAGGCCTCGCCCCCCATCACCTCGTCGTTCCATTTCATCAGCTTCAGGTCGTCTTCTTCAGGATGCCAGCGAATCCAGGGAATGAAGTCACGCGGCGCAACGCCAGCCTCGCCCGGCAAATCCCATAACTCGGTTGTGAAACCGAACCAGCCGTGATGGTCATACCCGAAATCATCCATCGCGCCATGCATGATTTCCTTTGGATGATAGCGGAAGCCATGATAGACCGAGACGCTTGGATAGCCCGTGATCTTCGTGCCCATCTCACCGATCAGTTTATACACATCAAGATCATCAGTCGGCATGTTATCATCCGGCTGCGTGCCATATGGCCGGAGAATGACTCCACCACTGGTATGATAAGTCAAAATGCCATTAATATTCGGGTGCGTTCTCCAGAACTCGGCCTCGGCCCTGGTTTCCGGCTCAGAAAACGGATAGGGTCCCGCGCCCGGCTCAACGCCTTCTGGTGCCCACTCGTAAGGATAATTGCGATTGATATCCATCCCCTCACGAGGCGGAGCAAGCGGAATCAGGTAGCCATCGTAGTTGCGGATCAGCCCTTCCGGCAACACATGGTAATAGTCTCCACCCTCTTCGTCGATATCCCGCCGACGCATAATACGCGAATCTTTGTCAGAACGCTTCCACGCCCCATTGGGGTCTTTGATCCTCATATCGAGTATCCAGCCGTCTCCATCTATATCTTCCGGGTACAGGCCATCGCGCTCGTCTTCAAAGGGATACAGCCGGGTGCTGCTGCGCAAATAGTATGGCGTGGTCAAAAACTTTTCCGCGCCATCAACGCTCAGGCGGGGCAGGAGATAGATAGCCGAGCGGTCTAACACATGGGTAATTTTTTCATCAGAGCCATACTTTTTCAAATACGACCAGATTGTATAAAGCACTACCGTCGAGCCTGTCACCTCTCCGGCATGCGTATTGCCATCGATCCAGTAAGCGGGCTTTTCAAGCGCAGGGCCGGTCGCCTGATTTGTCAGTGTGACCAGCCAGAGTTCGCGCCCTTCATAGCTTTTGCCAATCGATTCGAGGGTTGCCAGGTGTGGATAGGCTTCGACCAGCTCGTGCAAAATGCGCGTTAAAACCTCATAGGTATAATAGGAAAGTACGCCTTTCTCAGGGTCAAATTCCTGGTGAACAATAGCCATAAAAAAACAACCTTTCGAACAGAGAGTAGAGTGCAGGTAGGAAACGAGGTTTTAGCGTTTGCGGCGGCTCCGTCTTTCACGCTCCAACGCCACATCAAGTGTTTCATGCAGACGTTCAAAATCATCTACATCGAGCCTTAGTTCAACGGCGGGCAAATCATCAGGCTTGTTGCGGCCATCTTCAAACAGGCGTAAGATCAGGTCGAGTTCGACCATGCTATCTCCGCCGTCGCTACCTCGCGCAGGCGTGTCTTCTCCATCACTTTCAGGCTCCGCCTGCGTAAAATAGATATCAGTACGCACGCAGCGAAAACGCCCGGTCAACTTCAGCGCGTCGGTCGAAAGTTCCTCAGCCAGTTCGCGTACCACGTCCATCATCTGCACGAAGGCATCCTGCAATTGTTCAAGGGCGTCCTCCTCGCCCTCCAACTCTACATCCAGATCTAATTCTTCACTATTTTGCTGTATATTACTTCCACCATCCGGCAAACGCTGGCGGGCAAGTTCGTTCAAACGCTCAAGCGCCTGGGCAAAAGCCGGTGACAGTGGGGCTGTTTCGCTCTCCAGTTCTTTGCGCGATGAAGTGCCTGTCTCGTTCGACTCCTCCAGATCATTTTCATCATCTAGCTCATCATCTTCGCCATCATCCAGACCCAGTCCAGAAGCTTCTTCAACAACCAGTATCTGTTGGTGCAATTGCTCGGCGGCTTCCTTATTGAGATAGGCCAGGATTCGGGCCTGGCGTGAAGCGGCAAACAATAAAAATGGGGGCCAATCACGGTAGCGCTCTCTTGTACGCAGATAGCGTACCTCCACCATTCCCAGTAAATCAAGTCTCAGCGAAAGCTCCATAATTCCCTCCTCATATCGAATCGACCACATCATATCACTATTTAGAGGGCTTGGAAACTCCTGAGATTGGGTTGTTCTACCAATTATAGTGTGCCAGGGCGACCGCGAGGGTCGCCCTGGCTTGAACACCCAATAGTTGATGGAATCTGCTGCATTTCCACTTGACCTTTTTGGATTCGATGGGTATACTTTCCCTCCACGGGGGCTGGAACCATGTTCCTTTTACGACCCGCTTGAGAATGCTACAACTAGAGAAGAATCTTGCCATCCTTCAAAAACAGCACATCATCCACCCACACCTCGCCCGACTTACGCAGGTCGCAAATCATGTCCCAGTGCAGGGCCGAATGGTTCTTGCCACCCGTCTCGGGATAGCTGTTCCCCAGCGCTAGATGCACCGTTCCCCCTATCTTTTCGTCGAACAGGATATTTTTGATGCCCCGCGTAATACGGAAATTGTTCCCAAAGGCAAACTCACCAAGATAGCGTGCCCCCGCGTCGATCTCCAGCATTTGCTCCAGAAAAACCTGTCCCTGCCTTGCGCTGGCCTCGACAACCCTGCCATCGCGGAACACCAGGCGCACCCCCTCGATACCATGCCCCTCAAAGGTCGATGGAATATCAAACTGGATAACGCCATTCGCGCTCTGTTCAACCGGCCCGGTAAAAAATTCGCCGCTTGGGAAGTTGCGCTTGCCATCGCTATTGATAAACACCCGCCCTTCAATTGAAAGCGACAGGTCGGTGCCTACGCCCAGAATACGCACGCGCCTGTGCCCGGCCAGCCAATTCACATAGCGCTGCTGCTGCACCGAAACCTCTCGCCAGCGCTCAATCGGCTCTGGATCATTCAGGAAACAAACATCGAAGACAAATTCTTCAAACTCGCGCAGCGACATCTCGGCGTCCTGCGCATAAGCAGACGTGGGATAGAGCGTAGAGGCCCAGCGGAAGTTTCCGACCTGCTCTCGCCTGCGTAACACACGCGATACCTCGGCGTAGGCCTGCCTGCGCTGAGCAAGGCGGGCCGAATCGACATTGGTCATCGCTCGCGTGTTGCTCTTTGAGCCGATCACCAGTTGCGCATCTAACTGTTCTGCCAGGGCCGCAAGCACCGAATAACTTCGCGCAAGCTGCTTCTCATTTCCCTCACGCAAGAGCAGCTCATCAAGATTCTCCATTTCGAGCAACGAGACGGGACAGGCTCCCACATGCAGCAACTCGCGATATACTGCCTCCACCAATGGGCTGGCTAGCTGCGTAGCGCGAATAACGACCGTTTCTCCCTCTTTTACATGCAGACAATAGTGGACGAGCGTGTGCGCCCAGCGTTCAATACGAATATCGTGCATAACATTCCTGATTTCTAGACAAGAGATTGGAAAAAAGTATGTCTTATCTATAGAACGCGCCAACCAGAATTTGGATACTGAGGAATTCTCGCTTGTTTCGCCCGCGAATGTGATATAACAGAGCTATCGTGCCATCGCTTGTGTGTTTTCTGCAATTCAAGAAGGGAGCAAATCAATGATCAAGCCCTACACAGCCGTTGGACTCATCCCCACTGTGCGAGGCATTCGCACTCGTTCAGACATTCGCCGCAACCTCGAACACCTTTCTCACCTGGTGAAAGCCGCCTCCTGGCTCTCCAGTCTCGACCTTCCGGTACGCCTCATTGCCTTTCCAGAGGGCGCGCTGCAAGGCTTCAATGACGAAGTGCTTGACCTCGATCATATGCAATTTGCGCGTGAGTGCGCGATTGACATTCCAGGCGAGGAGACGGATGAACTGGGCAAAATCGCCCGCCAGTATAACGCCTTCATCATGGCGCAGGCCAAAGCGCGCCATCCCGAAATCAAAGACCGCTTTTTTAATGTCGGCTTCATTCTCAATCCCGAGGGCGAGGTCATCCTCCAGCACTACAAAGTCTCCCCGCTCTTTCCCGTTGAACATTCTGTCTGCCCACACGATATCTATGACTGGTGGGTTGAGCGCTATGGCAGAAACCTGGACGCCTTCTGGCCCGTCGTCGATACTGAAATCGGGCGGCTGGGCATCATGATGGCAAACGAGGGATCGTACCCCGAAAACGCGCGCGCCCTGGCAATGAATGGCGCTGAAGTCGTCTATCGCGCCTCGTACCCCCATCCGGCCACCGGCAACGAGATATTTGAAATTCAGAGTCGCGCACGTGCCCTCGACAACAACATGTACATCATTGCCCCCAACATGGGTACCTACTACCTCTTCCCCGAAGACGACACCGCTATCGATACTTTCGGCGGGCGTTCCTTCATCATCAACTATAAAGGGCAGATCGTCGGACGGCAGGAATACGGCGCTGGCTCAACCTATGTGGCAGGCGTCATCGACATCGAGGCTCTACGCGACCATCGCGCCCGCGCCCAGTGGGACAACTGGATGAAAGACCTGCGCACCGAACTCTACCAGCTTTTGTATGAGCAGCCCATCTATCCCAAAAATCTCTATCTCGACCGCGAACCAATGAAACACGCCGAATACAAGGAAAAGGTCATCCAGAAGCAGATCGACCTGATGCACGAGCGCGGCATCTGGGTCAAGCCCGAGCGGTGAACATGAAGCTTCACACCTCGCTTCCGGCGACCGCTTCATGCATCCCGGTTGGACGATAGGGAAACCGTTCAACCGGGATGCATGGGGTAAAACAGAAGAATTGCACTTACATTGTAAGACCTTTTAGCATATTTCAAGCCGCCTTATATCTTGACTCTCATAGTTTCCACCTATTGACAAATCTACCTGAGCCTATAATAATCTGGTTAGTCATCGTTTATCCGACAGGAGCAGGGATTTTCTACTCCTCAACCCCCGCGACAGGCATACTGACTTGCTTCATCGCTGCATTTATAAATAAAGGGGCACGTGACCATGAACACATTACCAGGTCGCCTCGACCAATATGAATTACAGGAGCTACTTGGCCAGAGCGGTTTGACTGAAGTGTGGAAGGCGTTTGACAATCGCTCTCATCGTTTTGTCGCCATCAAGCTCCTGCGCGCTCAATTACAGGCAGACCCCGATTTTGCCTCGCGCTTCCAGCAGGTTGCGCAATCGCTCGTGTCCCTGCATCATCCCAACATCGTGCAACTCTATGATTTCTCCATCCCACAACTAGCAGCATCTGGGGCGACGACCGCCTACCTGGTAATGGAATATGTAGATGGAGGCACGCTGGTTGACTACATTCGCACCACAGCACGCGCCGGTAAATTCCTTTCTCCCGCTCAACTCGTACAGCTTTTTACTCCCATCGGCAAGGCGCTTGACTACGCCTATCAGCATGGTGTCATACATGGACAACTGAAACCGGCGAATATCCTGCTCGACAAACGCGGCAGTTCGCGTAATGCAATGGGCGAACCAAAAGTTTCTGACTTCAGCATCCTCAAGCTGCTGGGCACTACTGCTGGCAGCACCAGCGGTTGGTCCATCGGTACGCCGCTTTACACCTCACCGGAACAAATTATGGGTTCCCCTCCAAACGAGCGCAGCGATATCTACTCGCTCGGCGCGATACTTTATGAGATCTGCACAGGTACTCCACCTTTTACGGGAAACAATCCGGCCACAATTATTATGCAGCATCTCAATGCTACGCCCATTTCTCCTGCGCTGATTAATCCCAATCTGCCTCCTCCACTTACAGCGATCATCATGCGTTGTCTCGCCAAGGATCCCACAGCGCGTTTTCCTACCGTATCTTCTCTCATCGAAACGCTCACACGCGAATTTGGACGTGAAGAGGCAGCAGAATACTCGACAGTCATCACCCCTGGAAATGTAAACCAGCTTCCAGGCTCACCTGAGGAGACCGATTCGCCTACCGTCCTCACTGACGGGCAGTTTTCCCCACGTGCTGGCATGACTCCTGTTGGGTTTACTCCCTTCCAGCCTGGTATAAGCAGTGGGACGTTTCCCGCTCCTTCTTCACCCGCAATCACGCCTGTAAACCCGCTTACGCCCGCTCCGTCTGCGCAACCAACGCAACGTATGGCAACCGGTTCAATGGGACAACTTCCTCCGCCATCCATGCCGTTACCTCAAAGACGTTCAAGACGAGGCCTCTGGATGGTGCTGGCAGCACTACTCATTCTGGCACTGATTGGCTCAGGGTTGGCAGCCTACTTCACTTTTTTCTCGAAGCCCGCCTCCTCTTCGGCAGCACCCACAATTGTAGGGCATGCCTTCTTCGTCAGTAGCGGGCTGTTGAGCGCAAATCAAGAAAGCTCCCAGGGTATAACCGACCAGCTTCAGATCAAACTCGACAATATCCCACCGCCGCAGTCCGGCAAGAGCTATTACGCATGGCTCTTGAACGACATCACCCTGTCGTCAAGCGCGATTTTACTAGGCCCATTGACCTTGAAAAATGGCTCAACGAGTCTTATGTTTCCCGGTGATTCTCAGCACACCAACTTGCTGGCGACCAACAGCCGACTTCTCATCACTGAAGAAAACACCAGCCCGCCGCCAGTCAATCCCTCGCTTGATCCTACCACCTATCGCTACTATGCTGAGTTCTCGCAAATTAGACCCGATCCCCACAACCCAACGTCCTACAGCGTCTACGACCATATTCGTCACCTGCTGGCAAATGACCCAAAGGTTCAGGCGGCAGGTCTTACCGGAGGATTAGATATCTGGCTCTATCGAAACACACAAAAGATTCTGGAATGGGCAGGCAGCGCCAGAGATGCCTGGAACTACAGGGACTCAGGACTGATACACCGACAGCTTATTCGCATCCTCGACTATCTCGATGGACTCACCTATGCCCAACAAGACCTGCCGGGGCAAAATGTCCAAAGTGTGCTGAGCGATCCAACCATCGCGAAAATCGGCTTGCTGACCTTTGATCCTGAGAAGCAGAATCCGCCCGGTTACCTGTATCACATCGGCAAGCACCTGCGCGAGCTAACCCAACTTCCACAGACAAGTCCGGCACAGAAAACGCTCGCAAATCAAATTAACCTGGAGATCAACCAGGTAACTGTCTGGTTCAACGCGATACGCAACAATGTCCTGCAACTCTTCGCTATGAACAATACACAGTTATTCTCAGACAACGGCCGCAGCCTGCTGGATTCTGTAGCAAGCTACGCGAATTATGCTTTCGTTGGTCAGGTCAATCCTCAGGCTCAGGTTTCAGTCGGTGTGGTACAGATTCACTACGATATTCAGCGCCTCGCCACCTTTGATGTCAGGGAATGCACATCGAACCAGCCCTGCTCCATCTAATAGCGAAAGCACGTTTTACCAGCAATATCAAAGGGGAATACAAAAATGAGTATAGAACCGTTGAGACAATTAGGGAAATATGAGTTGCAACAACGGCTGGGGCAGGGTGGCATGGCAGAGGTCTGGAAAGCATATGATACACAACTGCAACGCAATGTCGCGATCAAACTGCTGCACGCCAATCTGCAGGCAGACCCCAACTTTATGACGCGCTTCCTACACGAGGCACAGATCATCGCCTCGCTGCGCCACCCGAACATTGTGCAGATTCATGACTTCCAGGTATATCGACCCTCCGAATCGGACAACCCTATTGCCTACATGGTCATGACCTATATCGAGGGACAAACCCTGGCTGGCTATATCGCCCAGACCTCCGCGAAGGGAAATATTCCCACACCAACTGAGATTGTTAACCTCTTCACCTCCATCAGCCTTGCCGTTGACTATGCCCATCAAAAGGGCATGATTCACCGCGATATCAAACCGGCGAATATTCTGCTTGATAAAAATAACACCGCCCGCAACCCTATGGGAGAGCCTATTCTCAGCGACTTCGGCCTTGCCAGGCTCCTTGGCGTCACGGCAGGCAGCCTGACCGCGAGCCAGCCCGGTACGCCTCTGTACGCATCGCCTGAACAGGCACGCGGGTACGCAGGAAACGAGCGCAGCGATATCTACTCGCTGGGCGTTATTCTCTACGAAATACTCACAGGTGTACCACCGTTCCGTGGGGAATCCCCAATGGCTATACTCGCGCAGCATCTCAACGCCGAGCCGACCCCTCCCATCCAGATCAATCCAAATATACCACCGGCGCTCTCGATGGTCGTATTGACCGCGCTTGCAAAAGACCCGAACGCCCGTTTCGCTCGCGCCACCACTATGACCGCCGCCATCGCTGAATCATTAAACATCCGGCCTCCAGAAATCCTGGGCCAGCCTTCCTATCCGCCAAGTCTCAGTAGCATGCCCACCCATATCAACCCTGTTCAAACAGGATCGCCAGTAGTTCCTTCCGCGACCCCTTCATTCGCCAGCTCCTCTTCTTCACCTGTTGTTGGCAGCAATCCATCACTGCCACCCGGCGCTGGAACCCCTGTGTTGGGTCAATCGGCACCACAAACACCGCTTTTATGGCAATCAACCATTGAGGCAAATAGAATCGGAGGATCTTCATCGACAGGGACAATACAAAGTCCTCCCGCACCCCCGACGCCTCCCCCACTTCCCACATCTACGCCACCGCCGAGGAATCGAAGACGCTGGCTCTACGCAGGCATAAGCATCCTGCTCTTGCTCGTGCTGCTTGGTGCCAGTCTCGGTGCCTACTTCGTGTTTTTTAATCATCCTACTCAGCCTCAGCCTGCCGCTGTACCGGGAGGTCAGGCTTTCTTTCTGAGTACCGGCCAGTTCAATCAGGGCACAGCACAGGGCATTGCCGATGAGTTAGTTATCCGGCTGCAACATATTCCCAATCCCCAGCAGGGCAACAGCTATTATGCCTGGTTAATCGGCGACCGGCACCCACAGGCGGAAAAAGAGCCATTCCAGCCCCCGCCCCAATTTACACTGCCCCTTTTAATTGGAAAATTACCCGTTGTTCAAGGGAACATCAACTTCTTTTATCCCGGAACAGCGCATCATGACAACCTGTTTTCGCTCACAAGCCGAATGCTTATTACAGAGGAGTCTTCAAACGGAACGCCCAAAGGCCCGGCGGCGGACCGCAGCACCTGGCGCTACTACGCGGAGCTTCCTCAAACGGCCTACGGCAATCCACCTTTGAGCGCGCTCGATCACATACGCCACCTCTTCTATAAAGAGACGAAGGTGGGCGTCCTGGGCTTGCCCGGCGGTCTGGATGTCTGGCTCTTTAGAAATACAGAAAAAGTGCTGGAATGGGCAATCAGCGCCCGGGACGATTACCATCCCCAGGTCTCGGACCCGACGGTGATACATAACCTGTTTGTGAGCATCCTGGACTACCTGGACGGCTCGCCCAATGTCCATCTTGATGTGCCAGGCGGCACTGTGGCCGCTGACCCTGTCATCTCTCGCGTCGGGCTGCTCTCCGTCTCTCCAACCCAGCAGCTCAAGGAAGACCTGGCAAATAATCCTCCCGGCTACCTGGATCATATGGAGCTTCACTTACAAGGGGTTGTGGGTGCCCCTGATGCCACATCGCAGATGCGCAGCCTGGCTGTAAAGATTGTACAGAGCCTGGATAACGTCAGACTCTGGCTGAACCAGGTGAGGAACTTTGCTCGCCAGCTTGTCTTGATGGACGCCACTCAACTCGCGCAGCCCTCGACGCTGACCATGCTCGATAACATGTTAACGTTTGCCACCTACGCCTATATCGGGAAACTTAATCCACAGACCGATCAGGTGATCCCTGGCGTTCTGCAAGCTCATTACAACATTCAATTGCTTGCAACCTTGTCGTTTACGTCAACTCTGCCACAGAGTATCTAAACAGCAGTTCGTAGAAGGGAACAACGGTTCACATGGCTTCACAACACCTGGGGAAATATGAACTGATAGACCGGCTGGGGCGAGGTGGCATGGGCGAAGTCTGGAAGGCGCGAGATACGCAACTCCAACGGTACGTGGCTATCAAACTCCTGCATGCCGATCTCCAATCCAACCCTGATTTTGTCACACACTTTATGCGTGAAGCCCAGCTTGTAGCATCTCTCCATCATCCAAATATCGTGCAGGTGCATGATTTTCAACTTACTGATGTAGAGGGATCAAGCATCAAAGCGTACATGGTGATGGACTATATCGAGGGCGGTACTCTCTCAGACTACATTCGCAGCACTTCCCGTAGAGGACTCTTTCCTCCGGCGGCAGATATCCTCTATCTCTTCACTGCCATCAGTCTCGCCCTCGACTACGCTCACGATAAAGGCATGATCCATCGCGACATCAAACCCGCAAATATCCTGCTCGATCGCTCCGATAGTGCCGATAAACGGTTAGGCGAGCCAATTCTTACCGACTTCGGCATCGCCCGCCTGCAGGGTGCAAGCACCTCTACCGTTACTCAAGCTCTACTCGGCACACCGCTCTATATCTCGCCCGAACAGGCAGAAGGGGATACACTGGACAAACGCTCCGACCTCTATTCGCTCGGTATCGTCCTGTACGAAATACTGACTGGCATCACACCCTTCCGGGGCGATAGTCCTTTAGCCATCATGACACAGCATGTGCATATAAAACCTCCTCCCCCGGCCCTCATCAATCCCAATATTCATCCTGCGCTCTCCGACGTGGTGCTAAAAAGTATCGCTAAAAAACCGGATGACCGTTATCCCAACGCAACTGCCATGACGATAGAAATGGCACAGGCATTCAACCTGCCTGTTCCCGCAAGCCTGCTCTCGTCTAAAGCCGCCAGCGAGGTACAGCGATACAATCCTCTTCAGCCCTCCCGCTCACTTTCAGGGCAAATCTCCTATCCTCCAACCGTCGTAGCTTCGCCGCTCTCACAATCTCCCCTACCCTCCCAACCTGGCACTCCCTCTTATGCTCCTTATACTACCCCTGTGAGCAGTAATGCACTATCAGCACAGCCAAAAAGTAGAAGAAGCCTCTACCTCGCCATCACCTTCGCTATTCTATTTGTACTTCTTGGTGTAAGCGCCTTCGTTGCGCTTCCCACGCTGCTCTCCAGAACGGCTTCAACTCCTACTCCCAGCCCCATAAATAGTGTTGTAGGACAGATTACCTTTCTCAGCAGCGCGGGTGTACCGCACAATACGTTCGATCAGTTACGCATAGATCTCACCAACGTTCCACCCCCACCCACGAATACCACCTATTATGCCTGGCTGGAGAAAGCGAACAGCGAGGCCTCGCTCATCCCAAACTGGAAACTGCAGATTTCCCAGGGCGCTATACATGGTATTTATTCCAGCGACCCGCCGCATACCAACCTGTATGCCGCTAGCATCAAGTTTCTGATTACAACTGAGGCTGCGAACAGCCAGCCTATTACGCCCAATCTGGACCGTAGCAGCCATCGCTATTATGCCAATATTACTCAGTTAGCCAACCCGCCTCTTACATTCGATATCAAGCAATGCCCATCATCCAATTCAGGTAATGCGACGGACCCATGTCCTTGATGCAAATGAATATCTATCTGGCGAAGAAAAAAAGCAGTAGACCTCTTGACTTCAAGAAATTTTCACTATATTATTAACAACAGAAACGGGACCGGTCCCACTACATAATGAGAGTCATAAAGAAGCCTGGGGATGTCCATTTATGACCGAAAAGTTGACGATACGCGACATTGCGCGTCTGGCCGGGGTGTCAAAATCAACCGTCTCTCGCGTACTAAACGCGCACTCCAACGTTGATGCCGCAACACGAGAGCGCATCCTTAACGTTATGCAGGAACATGGTTTCATGCCCAATGCCGCCGCCACTGGCCTCGCAAAAGGGCACAACCCCCTCATTGGCCTGCTCGTCCCTGCCCTGACCTGGGAACTTGTGACCGATGTGTTGCAGGGAGTCGCGGCAGTGATCGAAGATACGCAATACGAGATTATTCTCTACAGCGCCTCTCCCGAGAAGGATTTCAGTTTCATCATTGACCGTATGCTCGCTACCAACATGGCCGTTGGTCTCCTGGCGCTTTTACATACACAATCCCCCCAGCACCTGGTAGAACTACATGAACGTGGCTTGCCGGTGGTCTTAATTAACCATGTCGCATCACGCGCAAATCTTCCCTGGGTAGGAATTGATAATGCAGCAGCAGCCTCTGCGGCTGTGCGTCACTTGCTTGACCTCGGACATCGACGCATCGGTTGTATTTTAGGACTTCCCGAAATCCCCTGTACCCACGACCGCTATCAGGGATATTGTCAGGCGCTACATGAAGCAGGACTGGAAGTCGATCCCGCGCTGGTGCTGCAAGGAGATTATACCTGTGAAGGTGGTCGTCACTGCGCAAGGCAATTCTTTGCGATGGATACTCCTCCCACCGCCATCTTTGCCAGCAACGACCTCACGGCATACGGCGTCTTACAGGCGGCCGAAGAACAGGGCATTCGTATTCCCGAAGATGTCGCCTTAGTTGGCTTTGACGACATTCCCCCCTCGGCACATGTACAGCCTCCTCTCACAACCATCCATCATCCTTTCAAGGAGATGGGCCGCCACGCCGCCCAACTCTTGCTCACGCTTATTAATCAAAGGGATGTGTACTCTAACCGTCGAAAGAAAGGGCAGGTTGCTCCTGTTGAGGAGCAAATCACACCTTCGCATATCATCTTGCCGACCCATCTCGTAGTGCGTAAATCGTGTGGTGCCACTTTTACCATAAACTCAATATAGCTTACACAACTGCCATTTCAACTAAATAACAAGCCTGTTACTACTGACATAATGACGTACTGTCGTGCTTATGTCTTGTACTCTTGTTGCCAAATTTGGCAACATAATTCACTTTTCTGTCATTTTCATGCTGTCTCAAGGAAAGGAGGTGTCGGCTCAGAACATTTTTCCACAGCAGATATTTATTGTATTGCTTCAAAGTTAAGGAGAAAGGTACGATGACATCACGGTATACGCTCCTGCATAAAAATTGGAGCAGGCGCATGGTCGCTCTCATACTGGCACTGGGTGCAATACTGGCGGGAACAATCGCCACCTCTTCCAGCGCGGCGGCATATTCACCTCGTCAGGCACAAAATGTTGCGGCAGCTCAGGCGACCATTAACGCTGGTTCTTCTCTCGGCGCGATTCCAGGCACTGCGTTCGGCATCAACACAGCCGCCTGGGATAGTCACCTCCTCGATGCAAGCGTTCCAGGAATGCTACGCCAGGACGGCGTCAAGGTCATGCGTTATCCCGGCGGCTCGACCTCGGACTATTACCACTGGCAGTCAAATACCACTGAAACCTGTTCGATCTGCGGTACGGTCAATGCCAATGATACCTTCGACGCCTTCATGGGTGTCGTTCAGGCGACCGGAGCGCAGGCCATCATCACAGTCAATTATGGCTCGGGCACGCCTCAAGAAGCCGCGGGCTGGGTGCAATATGCGAACAAAGGTGGTCCTGGCTATAACGGCCCCATACCAACCTATCCCGGCGGCAGCAGCACCGGGCATAACTATGGCATCAAGTATTGGGAGATCGGCAACGAACTCTATGGCAACGGTACCTACGGAGCCACGTGGGAATACGACACGCATGGTTTGGGGCCAGCAACTTATGCCAACAACGTCGTCTCCTTCAGCCAGGCTATGAAAGCGGTCGATCCCACCATCAAGATCGGCCTCGTCCTGACCGCGCCGGGTAACTGGCCAGACGGGCAGACCAGCGCATCTTCGCCGCAGCCCTGGAACGATACCGTATTGCCAATCGCCTGCTCTTCCGTGGACTTCGTCGTTGCGCACTGGTACGCGCAGGGTCCCGGCGGTGAAAGCGATGCTGGTTTGCTCTCAGCGCCCGAAAACGGCGAAACAACTAGCGTCAGTTCCACTCCCAGTATTCCCAGCATGGTCTCCACTCTGCGCTCCAAGATCAATCAATACTGCGGCTCGCACGCCAGCGCCGTACAGATCATGGTCACAGAAACCAACTCTGTATCCTACAATCCTGGCAAGCAGACCGTCAGCCTGGTCAACGCCCTCTTTCTCGACGATGACTATATGAACTGGCTCGAAAATGGTGTCACTAATGTCGATTGGTGGGACTTGCACAACAGCATCATGACCGGAACCAACGATAGCCCCTCGCTCTATGGCACAGCCGACTACGGGGATTATGGGGTTCTCTCCAGTGGCGAATCGTCAAATGGAGTGAGCGAACCGCCTGCTGACACGCCATTCCCCACGTACTACGGCCTGCAAATGCTGCATAAATTTGCTGACGCGGGCGATCAGATGCTTGGTGCCTCGTCCAATCAAAGTCTGATTGCCGTCTATGCCGTGAAGCGGGCTGATGGCAGCATCGCCGTATTGTTCATCAACAAAGACCCCAGCACAACCTATGCCGTGACCCTTTCATGGACGGGTTTTAAGCCAGCGCCCAATCCTGTCGCCTACTTCTACGGCGAGAACAGCACCTCGATCAGCAGAATACGCGAACCAGGGATAGTGCCTGATTACCTGCAAGTGCTTCCCCCTTATTCGCTGACAGCGCTTATCGTTCCTCCTGCTTCTCAGTAAGAGAGCGGCTTTCCAATAAAAAGAAGGGCTGGCGATTGCATAGCCAGCCCTTCTCTTCAGTTAGATGCTCAGCAGATTCAGGGTATTCATATTATCGTCGGTAAAGAATACCTCCAGGTTGCCCCTTGAATCGCGTGTCGCCGCCACACCGAACAACGCTGAACCATTTCCCGATTGTGCATCGACCGGCACATTGTCGAGCAGGCGCGTCCCTACTGCCTTACCCAGAGTGAGGTTCAGTTCGACCAGGTTGTTGTCATTCAGGTTGACCACCAGCAGGTCGCCATTGAGGGGATTGATTGTTAATCCACCCGGCATGTTCAGCGGCTTCCCCTGGAAGACCGCGATCCCTTTGGAGGTTGAGCGCGTGTTGGTCGTATTCATAGTGGTGCTGTTAGGGTAGATCACGACTCTGTTCATGCCGATATCCAGAGCAATCAGCACATCCGTGAAGCGATGACGGCCAACCTGAAGCGATGGCACCCAGGTCAGGTTGATCTTTGCCCCGCCATTCACCTGCGTCAATTGACCAATCTGGAAGACACGGAACATCGTGCCGTTTTTAGACGGAATCACGTCGATGCGGTCAATAGTCGCGTCACCAGTATTTGAGGTGAAGAATGAAATTACCGAGCCATCTATGGGATTGCGTAGCCCATGATTGGTTGCCTGCGCCCAGGGTTTATTGAAAAGCGGGCTGGTAATCGTAGCCAGGACTGTGCCATCGGTTTTGAACACCTGCACATTGTTCGCCGCGAAGTTCGCCACCCAGTCCGTACCGGTCAGCGCATTGAACGCCTCGAACGCCGGTCCTTTTGTACCCGCGTTCGCCTGAGTATTAAAGAGCAGGCCAGGCCCTTTGCCGCCGGGGAAACGAACCAGCGTGGTTCCCGTCTGATTCGCGCCAAAGTTCGTCACCACCACATCGCCCGGTTTGAGGATGCCCGGCATCCCGGTAGGTGCAATAGCCACGCCATAGGGGTTGGGATCAACCGAAATCGTTCTGCCATGACCATCCACAATAAAGGCCGTACTGCCCACCACAGAGATGCGATTCAGGCCCATAATGGTTGTAACTGGCCGGTTGCCCGAATCGGACTGACCATTCTGGTAACGATGGTACAAAGAATTGCTGAGCAGCGCCGCGTTGAGCCTGGCGAAGACCAGCGAAGATACAAGCGTAATTGCAAGGCCGAGCAAGACAACACCTGCAATAACAGCTATCAGTTTCCGTTCCTTTTTTCGCCGCGCCTTCCTGCTGGGAACAGGAGGAAAAGTATCATCGTCCCAGCCACTGGGAAGAACCATTTTTTGCATCTGCTTCTCCTTTTTAATAGACAAGACTTGCACAACTCCAGTCAAAGAGAGGCGTTCACTTTGAAAGAATGCCATCCTCTCATCTGTATTTCATGATGTCAGTAACAATTTATCCCGTATCGGAGGTATCCGCTGAAATACGTTGAATTGTTCTGAATACAGATGACTCAATGAGAATATTACAGCAGGCAAAAGAAAGCTATTCTGCGATATAAAATAGACTGATAGAAAAGTACTTATTGCACGTTAAGAAATCTTCACCCCGCTTTTGAGCGTCATGACGAAATATTCCCAAATCAGATGAGGTCTGTAAAAATGAAAAGCATTTTTCGTAGTACACATAGCTACGAACAAAATAGCAGAGATTAATAAATAGTATTCAGTATTTTTACTGCCTAAAAATGTCTTCTGATCTATTGACAGTTCTGCTTCTGCCTGATACTCTGCCATTAACTGATAGACACACATCAACGCTATTTTCAAAAACGTCTTTCGTGCGCAGGGGCCTGCTATCTGCTGATAGCTTAGAGCAAAAAAATCAGCAAGTGTATCGTCCTTATAATAACTACTATGCTTCTGGGTGAGGAGGCAGCCATGTTCTTGATCAAATTTCTCTACCGTAACTTACAGGGGTACCGTGTGCTGGTCTTACTTGCAATACTGGTCGCATTTGCCCAGGTAAGTTCGGATATCATTGCGCTTCAGCCGCTTAAATGGATTCCTAGTAAAGCCCAGAATCCAGGAAATGATCCAGCCTGTACCTTTCCGTTTCTCGGCCTGAACAACAACCCTGGGTTGCTCGATTGGTTTGATACTCCCACGCTTGATCCTTCTCTCAACCCGCCTCCTGGTGGACATCAGCCCGTACCGCCGCCTACTTCACCCTGTCCAGCCGATCCGGCAAGGCCACAGACGTTCATCACACCTGATACCACCCACCATAGCGTCATTGGCGTCATCGTTTTTTCAGTAATTGTGCTGGTTATCTTCTCTACTTTGAGCGCTATACTGGTCTACGTGGACCTTTTTTTGGCCGCGTACATAGCTCAAGGGCTTAGTTCAAGGTTACGCAAGCAACTATTCGAACATCTACAACGCCTCTCGCTGGACTGGCATGGCAAGCAGAAAAAAGGCGACCTGGTACAGCGTATCACCAGCAATATCGCCGACATTGAAAAATTCGTCACCGATGGCCTGGTTGATCTGCTGGTTGGTTTCCTGACCATTGGAGGCGTTGCCGCTATCATGCTGTTTTACAGTGTACCCTATACAGTTCTTTCCCTTGCCATCGTTCCTGCTATGGCCGTCATCGTCCTCTACTACACGCGCACGATCAAGGCTGCCGCCAAAAAGCAGGCGAAGTCTGCCGCGCAAGTAGCTGATGTCGCCACCGAAGACATCAATGCGCTGACCGTGATTAAAGTCTTCACCCGCGAGGAACGGGAAGATATGCGCTTTGGTGGTCGGGTAGGTGAGAACCGTTCGGCGGGCCTGCGCACTGGAAAACTCCAGGCACAGTTCACACCACTTGTTGCCATCCTCGTTGCGCTTGGTACAGCTACCGTTCTCGGCGTTGGAGGTTATGTTGCCGCAGGAAACCCATTTTCAGCCGGTCCATTCAAACTTGCTGCCGGTACCATCGACGCAGGCCTGATTGTTTCTTACCTCTTCTACCTCAAGCTGCTCTATCAACCACTGCGCGACCTCTCGAAGCTGACCACGCTCGCCAACGCCGCCTCGGCAGGCGCTGAGCGCATTCAAGAAGTGCTGGATCAGGCTCCAGAACTGGTTGAGACAACAGCTCCCTATCATGGACCTACCAAATTTCAGGGTAACATCACCTTTGAAAATGTTTACTTCAGTTACTCTCCAGAACGTCCTCCCGTTCTCAAGGGCATCAATTTGCACATTGCAGCAGGGAAAAGAGTGGCGCTGGTCGGACTATCCGGCGGAGGCAAAACCACTCTCGTCAAGCTGATTCCTCGCTTTTATGAAATACAGCAAGGCTCTGTTAAAATCGATGGCAATGACAACCGCAACTTTCCGCTCACGGTGCTACGCCAGAATATCAGCATGGTGTTGCAAGACTCCGTCCTCTTCGAGGGTACTTTCCGTGAAAACATCGAAGTAGGACGTCCTGGGGCCAGCGAAGCAGAGATTATCGACGCCGCCAAAAAGGCGCAGATACATGAAACGATCATGGCACAGCCGGATGGCTATAATACACTGATACGCGAGCAGGGTAAGAATCTCTCCGGTGGACAGCGCCAACGTATGGCCATTGCCCGCGCCATCCTGCGCGATGCCCCAATTCTTATCCTGGACGAACCAACCGCCTCCCTCGATGTTGAGTCTGAGGCCGAAGTGATGCGCGCCCTTGACACGCTCATTGTTGGGCGTACTGTCATCGTCATCTCGCATCGCCTCAGTACGCTTGGTAACGTGGATGAAATCATTGTGCTAAGCGATGGGCGCATTGTTGAAAAAGGTACCTATAAAGAACTCAAGCGAATGGGTGGCGTATTCGCTCACATGCTGGATGAACAGAGCCGTTACAGCGCTGAGCGGGTCGCAGGCGATCAGTCTATCCTGCGTTCTGCTTTTGTTCCCCTGCCTGTAGGTGGTGGAGGCGACGATCTCTGGCGAGCGCGTCCTGCCGCAGCCGCAGCTCCAGGAGGACAGCAAAACTGGCCCATTCCTGTTCCCCAGCCTTCTAGCTTTCCAGGAGGGCCACCATCGCAACCAGGTTCCCCTCCGATACCACCAACACCTGCTCGTAATAGTTCCCCTGGCTTCAATGGGGATGGATTACGACCGCTTCCACAACGCGCCCGCGTGAAAATCGAAGTCGATGGAAAGGATATCGGCGTTACTCCGCTCAATAAGCCTGTCATGACGATTGGCCGTCTCTCAGCCAACGATATCCAGGTGCCATCTCCTCGTGTCTCGCGCCTGCACGCCAGAATGCGCTGGGATAACGGTATGTGGGTAATTGAAGACGCGGATAGCCTCAATGGCATTACTTATAAGGGCAATCGCGTCGATCGCCAACCCATCTCGATTGGAGACCGCATCGTTCTCGCTCCGGGAGCAGTTCTTACCTATGAGACCTTTTAGTGGGCATAGCGCGTAGAAACAGAGAGGATCCACTCTTCTTGAGCGATCCTCTCTCCTATTATGGGATCAAATGAGCTATTGTCCAGATATCGATGTAACTGGCAAGACGCGCTTGAAGGGAAGCCAGCCCATCATGAATCTGCCCTGATTGCGAGTAACTGGCAGGACGTATCACCAGGAAAATGCGCCCGCGTTTCGCCTCGTTTTGGTATACAGTCCATCTCAGTTGAGCTAGACTCCATTTGGCACATACTTGATAACGCGCAAAACAGGTCTACCGCCAACCGAGGGCTGCGGCAGGTAAATCAATTGCGTCGCCTCATCCATAGCAAGCGTATGATGACTACCGCCACCCAGGAAGTAATCGCCCAGTTTCTTAAGCTGGCGCCCGCTCTCATCGAAGACAGAAATGCCCCCCGCGCAGCCAATAAAAAGAACATGCAACGTATGGTCTAAGCGCACAATATCAGGATTGAACGCTACCGGAAGCGGAGCTTCAGCAAACGGCTTCATCGTGTTCAAATCAACTCGTACCAGATTCTGTGAATCGACACAGGCCACGAAAGCTTCACGCTGCTGCACATCGATCACTACTCCGTGAGGAGCAAGACACGCATCAGGCAGCCGAATTTCCGAAAGAATTTTGAGTGAAATCGGGTCAATGACCGCGAGAAAAGAAGGCGGTGTCTGCTGCGCACCCGAATTCTGGTCAATCAACGGTAAAGTCACCAGATAGATGCGATGCGTCACCGGATCAAATTGAATATGTCCAACATCATCGCCAAAGGGCTTATGAACACCAATTTGAATCTTGCCAATCAGCTTGTTGGTAATCGCATCAATCACTGCCACATTCTGGTTTTTCAGGGCTATATTCGCGTCATCAGGACTGATTGGCGCTCCTGGATCGGCGATAAAAATGCGGTGCTCCACCGGGTCATATTCGATGGCGTCAGGGCTATCCGATGGGTCGAGTCGTATCTTTGCCAGTATATTGAAAGGACTTTGTTCGCTCACAATATAGACTATACCATCAGCAGCATCCCCAATAAACACCTTACCGAGGTCAGGAGCGACGATCACACCTGCGGCCTGAGGCACAGGGATAAGCCCAACCACCTTGCCAAGCTGAGTATTAAAGACCACAATATTGCCATCCGTAGTTGCGTCAAAGTTCGGATTATGCAAGATGGCCGCCTCTTTATCCGGGTTCGGCCCTGTATGCACAATAAAGAGCAGGTGCGTGGCCGGGTCAAGCGACTGAAAATCAAAGTGATCAAAGCGCTCAGCCTGCCCCGCTGCGAAAGGATTCTGGCTCGTGCGATGAGGGTCGGGTAATGCATCTGGCAGGGGAATATCTTTCACCAGTTGTAAGCGATGTAACGGAATCGGCGAAGAAAAGGCCTTAATTTCTGAAACAATAAGAAAAACAATCAAAGCAGCACTGAGTAGTATCAGCAGCCACCAACCAATACGGCCTACTCCCACTTTCCGTGAGGGAGCAGCATTAACAATTTGTTGAGCCATCTGTCACTATCCTCTGACGATACATGTATTCTTAGCCCACAATGGCAGAGTAGCAGTAGGAAGTCTTGCTGTCAATAGCTCATGCACTTTTTTAGACGGCAAAAATACCTATTTTTCGCGGAAACACTATCTATGCGCTGGTAAAGATAGCATTACCAGATTCCAACAACAAAAGTAGGTGGCTTTCTTTCTTGTTCCTTCTATGAAACAGCCAGCCACCGGTATTGCAATGGAGAAAGAGCTGATGGTATACTACTCTATGCCTGTAAGGTTGCAACCACACTCCTACCTATTCTAGTGCAACCCTGTTTGTATCTCTGCCAGATATGCTAATTAAGAAGGAGATTTGCACCCATGCGAAGCCATCCACTGCACAAGGTTCTACAAGCAGTAGGGTTATTTCTGCTCATCCTCCTGATTATGCTCGCGACACCGATCATCCTGAAGCACCAGAATTCCTCAGTATTGGCTCATGAGAATGGTGGTCGAGCCAGGTATTCCCTGGTTGTCTTTCTTGACGGTGTCTTGCCCAGTATGATTACGCCTCAGGATGCCCCCACCATTACCGGACTTGGGCAGACAGGCGCTCACTTCACACATGCACAAGCCGCCGTTCCAGGCGACTCTATCACAGACATTACCGCTGATCTTACCGGCACTTTCCCTACACAAACCGGCATGATCTACGAAACGTTCTATGACCGTTTCTATAACCAGGTCATCGAGCTGGACGAAACGCCCATTCTACCCCCTGGCTTTACGCTGGCAAACGCAGGCAATCTGGTTAATGCCGAGACACTGTTCCAGGCGGCAAAAGCAAGTGGTCTGCGTACAGAATTCACCTCGAAATATCCAGCCTATAGCATCGAGAATGGACCGCAACGTTTAGGTCCCTCTCCCAGCATCGATATTCTGCGCACCCCCACTTTTGCTAACTTCCAGGGTACACCGCAGCAGTACGATCAAATGAACTTTGAGGCGATGCGCAAAGATATCCTTTCGGGTTCCAATCGCCCCAATCTGTATGTAATCTACGCGGTTGCTCCCAATAGCATCGAAAAACAGTATGGTATCGATGCACCACAGGTGGCACAAACGATCAGCTTTGAAGATCAGCAGATACAAATGACCATCGATGCCTTCAAACAGGCCGGTATTTACGATCAGACAGATATTGTAGTGACTGCCGATCATGGCAACACTGCCGTCAATAAAGCCATTCCTGATAGCGGCCCGGGCAGTATCCAGCAATATCTGGACGATCACAATATTCCAGTCGTTCAGGCTACCGCCGACCAGGTCTATCTGGTCTGGTTGAAAAATCCAGCCCAAACTTCGGCTGCGCTTAGCTTGCTCTCCCCTGCGTCAGTGAAAAAACAGTTCGGCATCAGCTATTTCCTCACGCAGGATAATCTGCGTCAATTGCATGCTGCTCCTGCTTATCGCACACCGGATTTCGCCATCCAGCCTACCATCGGCCTCAATGGAACACCCGCCGTTGTCTATACCAGTCCTCCCCTGGGCAAGCACGTTGAGCATGGCGGATTCAATGCGAGCGATATTCGCGTCCCGCTTTTCGTCTCCGGTCCGGGCATCCGGCAGGGAGTCACAAGTGATGATCCTGTCTACTCCATGCAGCTTGCTCCGACGCTGGCCGCGACGATGTGTCTGAACCTGAAAACGGCTGTTTTGCCGCCGCTGCAAGAGGCCGTAAGCGGCGCAAATGATTGCGCGAACAGCCAGGGAAATACTAAAGCGGTAGTTCTGCCTGCAGGGGCAACATTCCTGACCATCGGACTACTTCCTGTATGGTTTTTCCGCCGTCGCACCAAACGAACTCCCTAAAAACGATCAAAAACACGATGAGGGCTTTCACCGGGAAAAAGCCTTCATCGTGGCAGTTGCGACTTCACAAAAAGCGGCGTCACCCATTACCGGATCACTATCAGGCAAGAGATATCAATAAATCAGAAGACGAAAACCATTTTTCGTCGTAATACGCTCGCTGCGTTTATAATTTCTCCATGCATACTTGCTCATCACAGCCCGCTTGCGGAGAAGCTCAAGCTGTTCTTCGGTGAAATGCTCAGAGGCGATTAGAATATCTTTGCGAATCCGTGAGCGGGCCTGGTTGATGTAGTTCTCTAATGCCGCCAGGCTTTGCGCATCGTGAGGTAAGCCCTGAATTGCCAGCCGCGCAATGTCTGCCCATTGCTTCTGTGGTTCGCGCAACGAGGCGACTTCTCGCGCGATGCGATCAACCAGTTGGTCAAATTTAGGGATAAAAGTAGATTCATCCATATGATCCCCCGGACAAAAGGAGCTTCCCAGCTTTACAATATGCGCTACAAAAACCCTATCCCTTAATATGACGCAGCAAGGCCCCCCTTTCCAATAGCAACTTCGGCTATGTCAAAAAAACCGAGACACATGATAAAGGCAAGCTTCTGGCTTGCCTTTATCATTAACCTGCCCCTTATGCTCGTTCAAGAGCGCGAGCGATAGCGCGACGCGCCATCACAGAGGCCATCTGAGCGCGATATTCTTTGGAACCGTGAATGTCGGAGAGCAGTTCCAGCCCATCGGCAGCGTGAGCGGCAGCGCCAGCTATTGTCGGCTCGTCCAGTTTTTTACCAACCAGGACGGCCTCCACTCCGCTGGCCCGCGTCGGCTTGACAGATGCGCCCGTTATGACGACACTCGCCGCGCTGCAGGTGCCATCATCACCCAGGGTTATCACCGCCGCGCAGCCCACCACCGCGTAATGGGAAGCCTTGTTTGCCAGCTTCTCATACGCGCTGCCCGTCCTGGCGGTTGGTCTGACAAAGCGCAGCTCCGTGATGATTTCTCCAGCATTAAGCGCGGTCTGGAAAAGATCCACGAAGAAATCATCCGCTTTGATAGTACGCACGCCATCAGGTCCCTGCGCCAGAATATCCGCCTTAAACGCAAGCACCACACCGGGCATATCGGCTGCCGGGTCGGCATGCGCAACGCTTCCACCGATGGTACCTCGGTTGCGCACCTGCTGGTCGCCAATTAACGATACCGCTTCCGGCAACGCGGTAAACGAACGCTTCAACAGATCCGATCGTTCAATGGTGACATAGGTCGTCATCGCGCCAATGGCGACCGCATCACCATCTTCACGTATATAAGAAAGGCCCTGCACGCGCCCCAGGTCAATCAGATGTCCTGGTTGAGCAAGGCGCAGCTTCATCGCTGGAATCAAACTGTGTCCACCGGCCAGAAATTTCGCGTCATCTCCATACTGCTGCGCGAGGGCGATAGCCTCATCTACGCTACTGGCAACGTGATAATCAAATTCTGCTGGTACAGACATGCAAATATCTCCTTTCAATCGCAACAAGCAAATATTCTCTGCTACACGCCGGGTTCTATCCGGCGCATAGCAGAGTTCGCTTTTATTGCTGCTGTTGGATGAGCTTCCAGATCTTCTCTGAGGTGAAGGGCATATCGACATGGGCCACACCCAGCGCGTCCGCGACAGCATTCGCGACGGCAGGTGTCGAGCCAATCGTGCCAGCTTCGCCCACGCCTTTCACACCAAGTGGGTTCACCGTTGTCAGTGTAACCGTGGAATCGGTCTCGAAATCAGGTAATTCTGGCGCGACCGGCATGGCATAATCCATGAGGGTACTCGTCAGCAACTGCCCATCTTCGCCATAGACCACACCCTCGACCAGAGCCTGCCCCACACCCTGGGCAATGCCACCATGCACCTGGCCCTCCACGATCATCGGATTCAACTGGCGGCCGCAGTCATCAACAGCGATGAAGCGCTTGATCTCCACGTTGCCTGTCTCTTTGTCGATCTCGACCATGCAGACGTGCGTGCCGAAGGGGAAGGTGCAGGCTTCCGGCTCCCAGAACACCGTCGTCTCCAGGCCCGGCTCGATGCCAGGAGCCAGCGTATTGGAAAGATTGGCCGTTGCGGCCACCTCAGCGAAGGAAACCGCCTTCTGCGGCGAACCAGCTACCGAGAAATTGCCATCCTCCAGCGTCACATCCGATGGGCTTGCCTCCAGCATATGCGCGGCAATCTGCTTCATCTTCTCCTTGAGCCTCTGCGCTGCTGTGAAAACCGCCGAACCACCGACCGCCGTTGTGCGGCTGCCATACGTGCCACGCCCCTCGGGAGTCGAGTCGGTGTCGCCATGCATAATCAACACATTATCGACAGGAATACCGAACTCGTCGGCGACAATCTGAGCAAACGTCGTCTCTTCGCCCTGTCCATGAGGCGAGGCTCCGGTGTAGACCATGACTGTGCCGCTCTGCTCAACGCGCATACGGGCACTTTCATACAAGCCAACCGGCGCAGACCCCTTCGGCCCGAAGCCGCAAATTTCAATGTATGAGGAGACGCCAATGCCAACCAGCTTGCCCTCGGCTCGCTTCTGTGCCTGCTCAGCGCGCATCTGTTGATAATTGGCGATCTGCAAAGCCTTGTCCAGCGCGGCTTCATAGTTGCCGGTATCATAAACCGCGCCCGCCGCAGATTTGTAGGGGAACTGCTCTGGCTTGATGAAGTTGAGCCGCCGCACCCCAGCCGGGTCCTTACCCACTTCGCGGGCCACCAGGTCGATTGCGCGCTCTACGACATACGTCGCTTCAGGTCGCCCAGCCCCGCGATACGCATCGGTGGGCGCTTTATTCGTAAACACAATATCAGCGCTGAGATGCACAGCAGGAATGTCGTAGGCTCCACAGGAGACCGGGAAGCCAAACGCGATCATAATCACGTCCGTGAAGATCTGGCAATATGCTCCCAGATCGGAGATGCCATGCACTTTCAGCCCGGTGATCTTTCCCTCTTTCGTCGCCGCCACCTCGATGTAGTCCACCTGGTCGCGGCCATGAATGGTCGCCGCCAGATTCTCACTGCGATCCTCGATCCACTTGACGGGCAGGCCGAGTCGCATCGAAGCAAACGAGGCGGCCATCTCTTCGGGATAAATATTGAGCTTGCACCCGAAACCGCCGCCGACCTCGGGCACAATCACGCGCACCTGGTGCTGTGGCAGACCAACCAGCGCGGCCAGGATATTACGCAGCAGGTGAGGAATTTGCGAAGAACTCCAGACCGTCAGGCTCTTGCCCGCTTTGCGATAGTCCGCGACCACGCCGCGTGTCTCCATTGGCACAGGGGCGACGCGCTGGTTTACCAGGCGCTGCTTGACGACTACGCCGCCGTCAGCCAGCGTCTGCTGGAAGACTTTGTCAATCTCATCGGTGGGCGGACTCATGCTGAATGCGACGTTGGAACCAAACTCTTCATACAACAACGGCGCATCCGGCTGCATCGCCTTCTCAACGTCCACAACTGCGGGCAGAGGCTCATAATCAACCTCGATCAGATCGCGAGCATCACGCGCCGTGTAGCGGTCTTCCGCAATCACCACCGCTACCGGATCACCATAGAAGCGCACCTTGCCCTCGGCAAGCGGCCCATGCACTCCCATTCCCTGCGCAATCTGGCCCAACGGAACTGCGATAGCCACATTGCCTACCGCACCTTTCATATCCTCTGCTGTATAAACGGCTTTCACGCCAGGGAGATTGCGCGCAGCTTCGGTGTTGATGCTGTTGATACGAGCATGTCCGTAGGGGCTGCGAAGTACGGACATGTAAAGCATACCGGGAAGCTTGATGTCATCGACGTAGGTCGCCTGACCCGTAATCAATCGAGGGTCTTCACGCCGCTTGATGGGCGTGCCAAGAGTAGCTGCAATACCCATATGTATGCCTATCCTTTCTCATTACGGAAAGTAGCAAATGTGTTCTGCATGTTGCCCCTATGTGGCGCTTTGCAGGCGGAAAACACAGGAGCAGCCTCGCAACGCCTATTCGCCGCCCGCGCCTACTGTAGCGCCTGTACTGGTTCGCATCTTCTCGGCGGCATACTGCACAGCGCGCACAATATTTTGGTAGCCTGTACAACGGCAAATATTGCCTTCGAGACCTTTGCGAATCTCTTCTTCGGTCGGGTTGGGGTTGTTTTTGAGCAGTTGGTAGGAAGCCATAATCATGCCTGGCGTGCAGAACCCGCATTGCAGGCCATGTTTCTCCCAGAAACCCTCCTGGAGTGGATGGAGATTGCTCTCGTCAGGAGCCAGTCCCTCAATGGTCGTTACTTCACAACCGTCGGCCTGAACAGCCAGCACTGTGCATGACTTGACCGACTCTCCATTCAACAGGACTGTGCATGCTCCACATTGTGAGGTGTCGCAGCCAATGTGGGTTCCGGTAAGGTCCAGCACCTCTCGTAAATAATGTACCAGCAACATACGCGGTTCGACCTGTGAATGATGTTGCTGCCCATTCACAGTGACAGTGATTTCGCGCTTCATCGTCAAGTTGGTACCTCCATTTGGTTTCGTCGCGTACAATTTTCCGCCATTGGAAAGAAGAGGGAAACAAAACGCGACACTTCCATCGATTCACCCACAAGGAACGAATGTGTTTTTTAAGAAGGCGAGGGAAGAAATGATCTGTTGTACCCCCGCGTGTGTGAAGAGTTTTCCGCAATTCTCCTTTCAGTCTACGCTAAAGACAGGGGATACCATACATGTTCACCTACTCCGTTGATGATGCAATGCTACGATTCGGGTACGCTCTATTCAAATGTACGCCGTTCAGTTGCATTCAGATGAATGCAAACGCTCCCGGCTACTTCTACCCTGTTGTGCAGAGTGGTGACGGAATAGAGCGTATCATAAAAAGATCAGCCATGTCAATTGTTACGCGCCACGCCTTGCCTGAGAAACCGCTTTTCGTTCCCTTGCCTACATATGGTAATATGTACACTAAGTACAAAAAAAACACAAACAGAGGCAAGTAGCATGCATCGCAGGGCACCACGTATTCGAGCAGGGCTTATGACCGACCTTTACCACCCCGATTCCGCGTTCGTTTCCTGGAGAGCTGGACGCAACGGGTTAACAACCTTTGACTTGTATACACGCACCGCTCCTTTCGGAGGGGCATATCTCCTCGTGGCCGGTCTGGAGAATGCGCTGGAATTCGTCCAGGCCTTTCACTACACCGAGGAAGATTTACGCTTCCTGGCGCAAATTCGCGACTATGATACGGCCTTCCTGGATGAACTGGCAAATCTCCGCTTTACTGGCGAAATTCTGGCCATGCCCGAGGGTTCGATTGCCTTTCCCAATGAACCCATCATGCGCGTCACCGCGCCTTTTCGCGAGGTCATTCTGCTAGAGGCCGGACTGTTGCAGGCCATCAACCTGGCTACTCTGATTGCAACGAAGGCCTCTCGCATCGTCTATGCAGCCGAGCAAGACGGGCGCAAGCGCAGAGTAGCCGAATTCGCTTTCCGTCGCGCCCAGGAACCACTCACTGTCGCTCGCGCCTCCTACATCGGTGGCTGCGCCAGCACCTCATTGCTCAACGCGGCCTACGATTATCGTCTGCCCGCCACCGGCACCGTCCCGCACGCGCTCATCGAACTCTTCCCCACCGAGCAAGAGGCTTTCGAGGCCATCGCTGATGCCTATAACCGCTACACCCTGCTGCTCGACACCTACAATACGCGCAACGCTATTCATACCGCCATCGAAGTTGCCTTGCGCTCCCAGGAAACCCTCGGCCATACCCTGGCTGCCGTTCGCCTCGACAGTGGAGATATCGCCTCGGACAGCCGCTACGTCCGCGAGCAGTTGGACAAAGTCGGGCTAGAACATGTGCGCATTCTCGCCAGTGGCGACCTCGACGAATGGAAAATAGATGCGCTTCTCAAAGCCGGAGCCGCTATCGATTCGTTCGGCGTTGGCACCTCGCTCGGTATTGGCGCGGGTTCGCTTGAACACGGAATTGAAGGTGGCGCATTGGGCGGGGTCTACAAGGAGGTCTGGTACGTCGATGAAACCGGCACCGAACACGCCAAGTTGAAAATCGCGGGTGCCAAGTCTACCTGGCCCGGCAAAAAAGAGATTTATCGCCATCCCGACTGGCAAGAGGACGTCATTCAACTCGCGCAGGAGCCACGCCCCGATAACTACCATCGCCTTTTAAAACCGGTCATGCGCAACGGCGAGATGATTCCCGGCAGCCTGCCTCCACTTTCAGAGATCCGAGAGCTGGCGCAACAAAATTTGCAGAGTCTTCCCAGCCAGTATCGCGCCCTGACCGTCGAGACCCCCTACCCTGTGCGCTTCAGCGAGGGTCTTCAGGCGCTGCGTCGGCAGGCCATGCAAAACCTGGGTGAAATAGAGGAATTGTAGCGTTTGCAGAATTAAATACAACTTAAGAGTTTATTAGAAGAATCTTAGTGTTATATTGTTCACTTGTAATCTAATTCCTTCCTTGATTATCCTTTTCTAGGAACCCCTTATTGGGAATGGCATAGTTTCTAGATTTGAATCTCGAAGGAGTGAGATTACATGGAAAACATAGGAGTCTCCATTGTCAACGCACTCAATGACGCGGTGAAGCTCATCTTGACCTTCATCCCGCGTATTGTGGGCTTTTTAGTGATCCTGATTGTAGGGCTGATCGTCGCCTCAGTAGTCAGTAGAGCCGTCACCTTCCTGCTGCGCAAGGTGGGCTTTGACCGACTGGCGAACCGTATCGGCCTGTCGCGCTTTGAGCAGCGTATGGGTGTCAGCCTTGATCCAGCAGGAGTTCTAGGCAAGATCGTGTACTGGTTCCTACTGCTGATCTTCCTGATCCCGGCTGCCGACGCGCTGGGACTGCCAACGGTGAGCAACATCCTCAACACGCTGGTGGCCTACATCCCCAACGTGTTTGTCGCGATCCTGGTGCTGTTCCTGGGCACACTGGCGGGCACCTTT
>DASRDB010000014.1:0-274797 GCA_035652815.1 Ktedonobacteraceae bacterium | reverse complement strand
GTTTTCTGCCCCTTGAGCAGTTCCAACACCACCTTCGTCTTCAGCTCCGCATCGTAATGCTTGTGCTTGCTCATGTGAATCTCCTTTGTCTGACAGTATACCCTCTCGGTTTTGAAAGTGGTACTGTCCAACTTTTGGGATCCACTACATACCACACCGTTTCAGGTTGATTGAGGAAAGGCCGCTGTTGCATACTGCCTCCTTGGCGTTTCTACACAAAGATGCGCGAACGGAAAAGGTGTGACAACAAGAAATTGTTACCGCGCTTTGTTCCTGATGAAACAGGAGGCAGAGGACATCTGTGAGAAAATGTCCTCTGCCTCCTGTTTATCCAGGCAATTACTGTATTGTTTTACGCCTGGTCACCCGTTGGTTCACCCGACTGTTCACCGGTACTCTGGCCGGAACCCTCGCCGTAGATCATGGCGCTCAGGTCGGTGCGTGCTTGCTGGATGATGGCGCGCAGGCGGGCCAGCTTCTCGGGGTCGGAAATCGACATGCGTCCGGCGATGGCTAGCAGGTGGGCGACTTCCCCCGCCTCGGTGCGCAGGGCGGCCATCTCCAGGTGACGGTGATGGCCGTGTCCGCGCATCCATGGTGGGCCTGCGAACTGCTCTTCGTTGCTCTTGCGCCCGGCTAGGAGGGCGCGTCCGGCGTCGGTGATGGTGTAGACCTTCTTTCCCTCGACTTCGTTAGAGATGACGTAACCGCCCTCCTCTAACATCTGGAGTGTGGGGTAGATGGAGCCGGGGCTGGGCGAATAGAACCCGCCGGATTTGGCCTCTAAGGCCTTAATCATCTCGTAGCCATGCATGGGGCGCTCCTGCACCAACTCAAGCAGAGCATATTTCATATCGCCGCGTCCAAAGAAACGCTCGCGCCCACCAGGTCCAAATGGACCCTCCTGGCCGAAAGGGCCGCGGGGACCGAAGGGGCCGCGACCTCGCCGCATCGACCAGAAAGAGCCAGGGCCGGGCCGCTCCCGGCGCATCCACGGAGGAGTCCAGCCTTCGCCCCTTTCTGCGTGTTCGTGTCCATGAGGCCCAAAGTGACGATGATGGTGCTGGGCAGAAGTCCAGGCTTCTTCTTCTGGCCCCGCAAATCCAAAAGCAAAACGTGGTCCAAACATGTGGTTTTTTCAACTCCTTTTTCTATCGTTAACGATATATCGTATTCTATCGATAAGTATAACGATATATCGTATTCTTGTCAAGGGGTAGGGGAGAGTTCCCGGAAGTCACTCACAAGTCACCCTGCTTGCTTGTCGATATACTCCAACCGTGATAGACTGACAACAGAGTGAGGCTTTTGCCTGTATTAATGCGCGGCTCATCCCGCGTGTATAGAGAAAAGTTCGACGTAGTAAAGGAAAAGTAGTGTGAGCGACGAACCTGAGATCAGCCACAGGAGAAGCAGCGTGCCAGAACATTACCGGACTGGAGACCGATTTGCAGGACGCCGTGTAGTAACGATTGGAGGAGGCACAGGAACTTTTTCTCTCCTCTCGCATTTGAAGAAATACCCCTTTAACATCAGTGCCATTGTCACCATGTCGGATAGCGGCGGCAGCTCGCGCCGCCTGATGGACGAATTTCAACGACAGTTACCCTTAGGTGATCTACGTATGTCATTGGTGGCCTTAGCGAGGAATGGAGCATTGTGGCGTGACGTCTTTATGCATCGTTTCGAGCAAACGGAGGAGAGTGAAACCCCGGAAAGAATGAGGGGTATAGGCGGTCACAGTCTGGGCAATCTCATACTCAAGGGATTGCAGGATATTAACAACGGTGATCTTATGCTGGCTATCGAGGACGCGCAGGAACTTTTGAATACCTCGGGCCGCGTTCTGCCCGTCACGCTGACTCAGACGATGATTTGCGCTGATCTGGAAGATGGAACCAGCATTTGCGGCGAGACAGATATCGATACTCGCGGTCGGAAGAATCTGGGCGACTTGTCTCCCATTAAGCGCTTGCGGATGGAGCCGCCCGATGCTCCCGGCTGCGCGCAGGCTATTCGCGCCATTCGCCGGGCGGATACCATCATCATCGGCCCTGGTGATCTTTTCACCAGCCTGCTGCCGAATTTACTGGTGAAGGATGTGTCACGCGCCGTCTGCGAATCTGAGGCGGAGAAGGTCTATGTTTGTAACCTGATGACCAAGCATGGCGAGACCGATGACTACAAGGCCTCGGATTTTGTCAGGCAGATTCATCATTACCTGGGTTGTCGTGTTGATCGCGTGATTGTCAACGACGGCCCATTTCCGCCTGATGTGCTTGAGATGTACGCTGAGGAGCGCAGCGAACCGGTGCTGGTAGATCGATCCCAGCTTATGCGTATGGTGCCGAATGTCTATATCGATCACCTGAATCTGGAAGGCGACAGGCTGGCTCGCCACGACCCTGAGCGGCTGGTACGCGCCATCTTTCCCACCGATGAGTATTAGGAAAAGACTATGGGCGACCAGTGATCTGGTCGCCCCTTTTTGTGAAAGCTACTGGAAGGTTCTGGCGATAGTTTCAAATTCCTCGCGTGGAAAGGCGCGCATGGTTTGCGTGCGCACACTACCCTGTGCGATGGTTCCGAGAATAAGGCGAGCCGCCGTCTGATCGTCAGGAGCTTCGGTAATCACGACGTAATCGTACTGACCCATAACGAGATAGAAGCCAACAAGCCGTCCCCCAACTTGTTTCGCGGCTTCATCAAAGTAGCGCAGGCGTTCAGGAGCATTCTTGACTTCCTTGATCCCTTGCTCGGTGAGGTTGACCAGGCTAATGTAGGTTGGCATTGATTTTCCTCCAACTGGGTGGCGAATGACCCTCGAAATAGCCGGTAATGGAGTCGCACTTTACTTAGTGCGTCATACACCATCCATTGTACACACTACACCTCGCATAAACAAGCTCAACCATATATGCGGTTGCTACGCCGCCTGGAAGCCAGGGCGACCCTGGCTTTCGCTATTTCCTGTGCATAAACAGCCATCCCTCGCAGCACCCTGCCAGCGTACCAAGAAGGGCGTAAAGTGCGTAGTGCTGTTCGGGCAGTACACTTAAGGCGAACAAACCACTATTCAAGGCCAGAAACGCCAGTCCGGCCAGCACCGCGCCGGTGAAAGGACGCGCGAACCATGCTGCCAAAACGTAGCCGGGAACACGTAGGGTTCGCTGTCTGTTGAGCCGCGCCAGGCAACTCAGACAACTTCCCAAAACTCCATACATCAGGACATATACCGGTATCCCAGGCGGTGGGAAACGGGCTGCCAGCACATCTTGCCACACCCCATACACTGAAAGCATAGCCAGCGCGGGTATCGCTGACAACACAAGCAGCACGTATAGCGCGAATACCAGCATTCCTCTGTTTGTTTGCTGCTCGGGCACCGGGATTTCGCGTCCAGGTTGCCGTTTAGCCACGATTTGGCTATCCTTCAAAACGGGTAGTGGATCGGTGTTCTGTTCCGTTTGAATTGTAGGCTGCGCCACAGCAATCATCTGCTCAGCAACCCTCTGAGAAGCAGCGTCATGTCCCGTATTGATTGCAGGCTGCTGTTCCTTCGCCAGTTTTTCTAGTTCCTCGATATATTTCTCAGGCAACTTCTGGCGTCTTGCGCAATTCAGCAGTCGCCGCGCATAGCGAACGTCGAGCGGGAAAGAAAGAGAAAGCGCCTGCTCAGCCCCGGCACGTGTCACCTCTGAAGCAATATAGGTGATGCATTCGATGTGCCGTTTACGATGTACTTCCTGCACAGTCACGGGAATGGCCTCGTAGATATGAGGCGGGTGTACCTTTTCCAGGAGGATTGTCCCGCCGCTATCCTGCTCTGTCAGGCGGCGCGGAATGCGGTAGAGCGTGCCCCAGACCTCTTGTAACGGGTCCGGCACGAGAGTGATAACGCTGTGTCCCGGCTGCAATTCGAGACTGCGCAGGGTGTAGCCATCGAGCATCGCGGAGCCATATTCCAGCGCCAAACCTTGCAATCGCGCCGGGCTGTTCAAATATGAGACATCCATTTCGAGACCGTATTCAAAGAGCCAGATAAATTCTGGTGGAGCAACCGGTTCGGCTTTTTCTGGCAGCGGGGTTGCAGCCACCGGCGTTGGCGTTGGCTCATCGAACTCCTCCGGTAGCGGTGGCGCGACAGGCGCTTCTACCGGAAAATCCGGCACGATGCTACTATCTGTTGAGGCCCTTTTCGCCGTAGTGAAGGAGAGCGGACGCGGCGTGTTCGCTCGCACAATTGGCAGCCCCGGCCCCAGCAAATCTTCTTTTTCTACCTGTTCTGGCTGCACACCCTCTGGTGGTGTGCTTTCATGACTATTATTCGATGATGTATTCAAAAGCCCTTCATCTCCCACATGTCCAAAACATATCGATATAGTCATGATACTGAAATTTGCCCCTTTTCCCAAAAAGCCGAAAAAGGTACTATACTACCGCTTTAAGCGTGGAAGCGATATGCTGCACCTGTGCGACATCTAATGGTCCCTGTTCTGTGAGAATGGTTGTTATCAATGAAGCGAGTGTGTGGTCGAAGTAAAAGTTGCGTGCCGTCACCCCTGGTATAGCCTGCTCTAAGACCTCTTCCGGCTCCTTCTCCTCAAGTTGTTCCAGGTTGCCCGTCCACCGGTGTGGTGAAATTTTCAGCGTCTCACTCAGCACGTAGAAAGCCTTGCCGTGTCCTCGCGCCGCCCAGGCAACCAGCGCGGTGCCTGCCTTGTTCAGCACGCTGCCATCGGCGAGAATGCTATCGGCCCCTACAAGCACTGCCTGGCATTGCGGCAGAAAAATGTCGGCCTGGGCGTCCGTAATCAGCGTGACCGCAATCCCATTCTGGCTCAGTTGTTGCGCGACTTCGCGCCCTTCGTAGCGCGGCCTGCCCTCCAGAACGATGATACGCTCAATCTGCTCTTTGCAGGCCTTCAACACCTCAAGCACTGTTCCCGAAAGGCTGTGCGTCATCAAAGTGCCAGTTAATAATGGCCGGGCATAATTCGTAATACGCTCGAGGCTGGTATCATAATCCCGCAGCAACTGCGCCGCCGCCTGCGCCTTCTGCTCGATGCCGCCCTGCGCGTATACCACCCGGCTGACGGCTCCTGCAATGGCCGCCATCGCCGGACGCGCCTGCGCCAGTTCGCGCCCCGCCTTCTCCAGCATTCGCATACGTTCCTGCTCCGGACGTTGCCCATCGCTGGCGATATCATGCAGCAACGAAATCGTCTCGCGCACCAGCCAGCGCGAGCCATGTTCTCTATCGTGGCGAATTTGATCGATACGTTTTTGAATGTCTATCATACTAAGCTCCTTGTGTGGAAAGAGGTGAGGATTGTCGTGTTAATGGCTCTGGAGATGTTGCTTACTCTGATCTAACCATAGCACAAAAATCGTTTTTTGTCTGTAACGCGGTACATAGTTTCATATAAGAAAGGCTGTTATACTCCATTTGTATACAGTCCCTCGTCTGATGTCCTCCATTTGTTTCAGGAAAGGATGGATGAACAAACATGTCTCAAATTAACGTGCGACGACTCTATCTCATGCAGCTTTCTACAGCGACTCTGCCGTTGCCAAGCGGACAGAAACTTTCCATGTCGTCAGGGTGCTACCTGGTGCAAACCACGGATGGGAAGAACATTTTGATTGATAGCGGCCTTCCACCTGACTACCGGTCGCAAGGGAACATGCCGCCAGCCGAAAATGAAAAAAATGTGATCGAGCATCTTGCCGATTTGAACTTGCGCCCCGAGGATATTGATATTCTGATCTGCACCCATTTTGATGTCGATCATGCTGGATATCACGATGCCTTTCCGCAGGCCGAATGCATTGTTCAACGTACACACTATGAACTGGCGCGTGGTGGTCATCCCCGTTTTGCGGCTGCTCGCGCCCACTGGGATCATCCTGCCCTACACTACCGTCTGATAGATGGAGACGCCGAAGTACTGGCCGGCCTGAAGCTGATAGAGACCAGCGGACATACGCCCGGCCATCAATCGGTGCTGGTATACCTGCCACAGACGGGGCCAGTACTCCTCGCCATCGACGCGGTAGTTATACAACGCCTCTTTACTCCTGAGCGCAAGGCGGGGCCGATGGATGACAATGAGGAGCAGCTACGCGCCAGCACGCGCAAACTGCTCGAATTGGTCGAACGCGAACATGTAGCCCTGGTGGTCTTTGGTCACGATGGCGAGCAGTGGCAGACGCTCAAGAAAGCCCCTGACTATTACGAGTGATAATGTGGCGGATTGGCTGATACACATACCAGCCAATCCGCCTTGCCTCAAGTCTGCGAGATTGGCTATACTTGTGGAATAGAGTTCATTGGTACAGGCCAATCTGGAGTACGCCATGAGACAATATGTATCACAATACGAACCACGACCATTATTTACCGCGCAAATCGATCAATTGATAACGCTTGATCGCAGCAGTGGACTGCCTTTATATCGTCAGATATGCCAGAAATTGCGCGAGGCTATTCTTTCGGGTGAGCTTGCCGAGGGTACGCGGCTTCCCACTGAGCGCGCCCTTGCCAGTACTCTCGGCGTCAATCGCACCACCATTATGAATGCTTATAATGAGTTGGCGAGCGAGGGTTTGATCGAGGGCCATGTTGGTCGGGGCACGATTGTCCGGCGCAACCAGTTCCGCTTCAGCATCGACGATTATGAGAATGAAGAGGCTTCCTGGCTGCTCTGCCTGCCGCCGGGCGAGCGCGAGGTACTTGGACCCGATGCTGGCCTGTTGAACGAACTCACCTCGGCGAGCGAGCGCAACGAGATCATCTCCTTCGCTCCTGCCACGCCTGCGAGTGACCTGCTGCCCGCCGAGATGCTTAATACCATCTTCTCGGATGGGTTGCTCGCTGCCCGCCAGTACGCGCTTGGCTATTCACCTGTCGAGGGATTACAGAGCCTGCGGCAGGGCATCGCAGCCGCTATGCGGAGACGAGGTGTAGCTTCGGTAGATGCTTCACACATCCTTATTCTTTCGGGTTCCACGCAGGGTATTGGCCTCGTGGGGCGTTTCCTGCTCAGTCCAGGCGACGAAGTGGTGGTCGAGGTGCCGACCTACCTGGGAGCCATTCAAACGTTCCGCGCCTTGAATGCGCGCGTCATTGGCGTACCAACCGATAGCGAAGGCATTCGAGTTGACCTGCTGGAATCCATCCTGGCGCGTCATCGCCCGCGCCTGATCTACACCATGCCGACGTTCCAGAACCCCACCAGTTCGGTAATGTCGCCCGAACGCCGTCGCCGCCTGCTCCTGCTTGCGCGCCGCTACCAGACGCCAATTCTGGAAGATGATCCGTACAGCGAAGTCTACTTCGAGGGGAAGCCTTTCCAGCCGCTCAAGGCTCTGGACCATCATAACCAGGTTCTCTATCTCAGCACCTATTCTAAAGTGCTGGCTCCCGGCCTGCGTGTCGCCTGGTTGGCCGCGCCGGAACCATTGATCGAGCGGCTGAGCCTGCACAAACAGGTGTTTGACCTGAATACAACGGCGCTGGGCCAGTGGGCTGTCTCTGAAATCCTGCGCCGCGACCTGCTGGACGATCATCTTGTCATGCTCCGGCAGGCTTACAAACGCAAGCGCGATTTGACCCTGGATGCCATTCGGCGTTACTGGCCGCGAGAGGTGCGGGTGAACGTTCCAAATGGCGGCTTCCATCTCTGGTGTCGCCTGCCGCAAGACCTGCGCGCGCGCGCCCTGCTGCGCGAAGCCGCCCAGTACCGCGTCGGCTTCGTCATTGGCGAGCCATTTCACGTCGATGGCGGGGGGCAGCAGCATTTTCGCCTCAGCTACGCCTATCCCAAAGAGGAACATATTGAAGAAGGCATTCGCCGCATAGGTGAAGCCATCAACAACCTGATGGCTCGCCGCTCCTCACGCGAGGAGATCAACAGGCAGCATACTGAGCATATGCCGTTGGTATAAGGATTTTCTCAGTTCTGCCGAAAAGCAAAAGGAGTGAGATTATGGATGCCGAGATATCCCTTAAAGAGATCGTTGAGGGGGGTCATAATAAAAAAGCAGAGAGCCAGGATAGCCTCATCCTGACTCCCTTCTTTTCATTAGACTATGGATGCCAGATAAATGTCACGCCTGGCCCGGGATTAAATGTCCAGTAGGAGAGCCGGTCCCAGCCGCCGTTGGCGTACCAGTTATAGTTGCTTGTGTAGACGCTGCCATCGGGATTGATCTTTTCGACGACTGCTACATGTCCATATGCGCCCGCGCCCTGCACAAAGGGCTGTAACACAATAATCGAGGGAACATGCGGCGTGGTTGAAACGATCCAGCCAGCCGCCGCCGCGCCATATTTCCACTGCCATGCATTACCGAACCAGTTAACCCAGTAGCCTGTAAGCTGGTGATAGCGCATGTCCGCCCAGTAGGTACATTGGCCGAAGGCGAAATGATCGGGCGTGACGCCGCCAGGAGCAGGATTGCCGCCGTAGGTCGTGCCGCTATTATCGTAACCATCCTGGTGAGTAATAACCGCCGTTGCTGTAGCCTGGGCTGAGAGGCTGAGGCCATTGTCATCGCTATGGAAGAGCGGGTTGCTGAAGATGCCGAGCGGGCCTAAGCCATGCCCGCTTCCTGTTGTCAGCGGAATTACTGTCAGCGCCGTCAGCAGGGTAATCACGACCAATAACATGGTCACGGCGAGGTGAACCACCCAGCGTCGTCCCTTTGGCGGACGCTTCAGCCCCGCTGACTTTTTTCCTGTACCTGGAATGACAACTGGCTGGCGCAGAGCTGTGGTCGTCTGTGGATTCGACAATGCCCCTGTTTGTCGCAGGTCGGTCAGCACGCGGGTAGTGTGCGGAGAAAGCGGCATCAGTTGCAGTGGACGTGTTTCTCCGGGTGTAGAAATAGGCTGAGGGCCAGTTTGTGTATCAGAAACACCGGGTGAACTGTCCGGTCCGAGACGACGTGTTACGTTTCCTGGTACGAGCGGGCTGTCAGGAAAGGGAAGCTGCTCCACAGGCGATAGCTGCTGAATTACTCCCGGTAACTGCAGGCCTTCTCGATTTCCAGGTTGACGATCACTCATTGACGACATACAAATCCCCGATCCAAAATTACGCTGGTTGCTGGCATCAGGCAATCTTGCTCCGATACCTTGCGTTTTTCACGCTTTGATTAACAATCTACTGATTGTTTCCCGTTGAGTCAATGGAGCGTGTTTGCCTGTAGGAAGATGGTACTGAACGAATCTCCACCTTAACCACAGGCAACTCTGCTTGCTACTCTACCATTACGGTCAGCAGCCCTGGATTTCCCACCTGCTCCTCTTTGAACATGTTGCGCGCGATGACCGCCCAGTGCTGCGACGTTTTGCCTGTTTGCAGCCGCTCTGGCAGGATGGTTGTGCCGGTGGCCGCCAGTGGAATGCGCAGTTCATTCCTGCCGGAGAAATCCAGGCTGAACTGTTTGACCTGTCCGCCGCCAACGATGCGCGAGAGTACGTCAGGCAGGCAAACATGCGCAACCAGCCCTGGTTCGTAGCGTGGCACACGCAGCACCAGTTCGAGCGCGTCACCGGCCCGGAAATGGTCTCCCGCCTTCCCCTCGCGTTCCAGGTACACCTCGAGCGGAATTCGCCCTTTATAGGCGCTCCACGACTCGATCACCTCTGAGGTAATCTCGACCGCGACTACTCCTTCAATACAACGCACCTTTTCAAGCTTTTCGCTGCTGTTCAAGGCCTCAGCGAGCGTCCGCGCTTGTCCGTTTAACTCGACACTACCCTTTTCTCCTACCGCGACCACTCCGGCGCTTCGTAAGGCGATCAGCAGCGCGAGGCAGGCCGCCGTATCCACCGTACTGTAGAGGCGTCCCTGCTCGTTCAACTGGCCTGTCAGGTAATTGGTGGCGGCCAGCGCTTGCGGCAAATCGGCTGTATCACCCGCAACCAGCAAAGTAGCGGCGGCAAAGGCGGTTTCGGTGCGGCGCGAGACCATTTGCCCAAACAACTGGTAGGCCGTTTGTTTTTCGGTAACATCCACGTAGGTCTGTTCGCCATGCTCTCGCAGCCGCTCCCGCGCAAACATAAGCGCTTCCCTGCGCGCTCTCGCGTCGTTGCTGAGCGTCATTGTCTGATAGGCATCCTGGCAATCAACAATCTTGCGTGGCGGTATCTCAATCTTATAGTAGCGGGCCGCATTTTGGGCCATCGCTTTCACATCTGCCAGCATGTCTTTGAGGGCCGGTTGTGTAATGCCTGCCTGTTCTGCTGAGGGTAGGCTCAAAAGACGCTCTACGGCAAGCGGCGCGTAGTGCGTATCCGCCTTTCGCTCGCCGCCTTCATCTGGCGGGTAGAGGCAGAAGCCGCCATCGGGCAGGTACATCTTCTTCAGCCTCTGATGCCACACGGGTAGGGCTGCCTCGTACTCGCGTGCCACCTCGGGCTTTTCGACAAACACAATGTACCCGGCGAGCATTGCCAGCAGCTTCATAGAGGTCTGCTCGACACAGCCGAAAGGATAGTGTACCGCGCCCTCGACAAAGAACGTGAAGGGCCGCTCCAATCCTGGCAGCAAGCGCAGCGCGAGCCGTCCCGGTTCTTGCAGCGTTACCTCGTCTCCTGGCAGGAGCAGCTTTACATGGCGCGCGATATGGCGTAATTTTCCGGGTTCTGTCACATAGCGCTCGCTGACATCCACGCCGCCCTTGCGTCCATCGCGCACAATCGCTGTAATCGTTCCAGGACGCAGTGGAAAGTGCAATGTCGAGCCTGATGGCAAAGGCAAGCCAGGTGTAACTTCGCTGCCATCTGCTGAGAACAGGGGCAGTATCTCATTATCGTGCCGCACCTCGGCGATCACGCTCCCTGAAGCAGCGCCCACGTCGAGGCGTCCCATTACCGGGTCGCCAGGGAAGACAAACGGTGAGACGGTCAATTCGCCATAGACCGGCTGCGTTGCCTCGATGTATGTCTCCACACGCTGCCAGTCCAGCGTTTCAGGGGAGAGCGCAAAAGCCTCGATGCTGTAGCGAGTCATGCTTTCACCTAATTGAACCTCGATTTCGCGCTCTCCTTGCACCTCTACGATGTCGTTATAAATCACTTCCAGGAATTGCAGGCGCACCCGGCTCAAATTTTCGCTGCTTGCTTCACTTGTGTGCTCAGCTGGCGCTCCCTGCCCGCCGTTAAGCATGCGTGGAAGCGGCGCTGATTGTAATGCCTGTGGACTTCTTATAGCCGCAGTTGGTGCCGCAGTTGCCATAAAGGGCGTTGCGGCCATCAACCGGGCGCGCATCATATAGGGCGCGACCTGGGCGAGTTGCCGCTCGACTACTCCTGTTTGTGATTGCGCCTTCCAGGCTTCCAGATTTTTCTTCATGCAGGCCGCCAGTTCTACTAGCGGGTCGCTCGCGGCAATCAGGCGCTGGTCTTTTATCAATAGATGTATCGGCACAACGCGCTCTGCCGCATTTGTTTTAATCTTGATGCTGATGCGCGAGCCAGGACGTGCCTCTTTGGGCGTGTCACATTGTAGCTGCAAGTCGGATGGGCGCAGCACCGCGCACCAGCCTTCCCAGGCTTTGTCATCCAGAAATGCGCCCAGCAGCACAATGCCATAGGGCGAGGAAATGGGCAGGCGAACATTCTGCCCGGCCTGCAGTCCCTCGAAAAGCTGTTCGCTGCATTCTCCTGTTGCCGGATTGACGACCACCACGCGCAGCAGGTCAACCTCGCTCCGCGCCGTGATCTCCACTTCGCTGCCCACCACGCGCCGCACCAGGAACGGCTCGTTATTGCTGCCGCCGCGTGTGATGTAGAAGCCGCGTACATAATTGGATTGAGGCATTGGCAGCAGGCTCACTACTCGCAGCTCGCCCAGTTCGCTGATGACCAGCGCCTCGCGCCGCTCCTGCTCTGAGCCTTTCAAGGCCACGCTTGCCGTTCGCTCGCCCACGAAGAGATTGAGTGTGAATGGTCCTGTTCCACTGAGCTTCGCAACTCCCCGGCATACTCCTTCGCGGTTGCAGGTCAGCTTCTCTCGCTTCCCGATTCGCTGTCTGCCCTCCTGCAACTCGACTTCGATAGGGCCGCTATACGGCTGTCCAAATGATGTGACGCGCAGGGTGTAGCGCAGCGCCTGCCCGCTCAATTGCTGGTCGCGCAGTTCGGCCTGTAAAGGCGCGAGACGATATTCCGCTACCTCGAAACGACAGACTGGCATGGCTGTGTCGTGCAGCCAGGCTTCATATGCTCCTTCCGGCAGTCCCTGCATGGCCCACAGATAGAGGCCAAAGCGATCAAGCGTAAGAGGATAGTCCGCGTATGTGCTGCCGTTGAGTGCGAGGCGCAGTTTCAACGTCGCCCCCGGCTTCTGCGGCGCGGCAATGAGCAGGCGCACCGTGTCTTTATTGGCGCGATAGAGCATTTTATCGCTCGTCAGCGAGAGCAGTTCGGCCTGCGGCAATGGCGTTGGCTCAACGGTCGCGCCAGGAAGTGTCAGTTCTTTTTGTCCGCGAAACAGGATGGCGGCTTTAGGCTGCGCGCCCTCGATGCCAGCCAGCGAGAGCAGCGTGTCCATCCCTGAGCGCGCCAGCCAGTCCTGGCGCAAGAAGACAAACCACTTGCCGATCAGCGCCGCCTCTGCTAATTTTTGAACAAGTGCCGCATCAGAAATGTGTATGGCGGGATCATATTCATAGGCTGCTGGTTGATGTATCATCGCTTTGACCTCAATTTTCTTTGCGTAGCATCTGTATGTTTGGACTACCTTACATCAACAGTGCGAAAATCACAAGAGTATCTGGTACAATAAAATGGAACGTTTCTGTTGTTTCATGTATGTCTTGTGAAGAAAGAAAACATCATGTTGAGAGTTCGCGGCCTGCTCTTGCCGTTCTTGCTCTGCCTTTTTCTCGCGGCCTGTAGCACATCCACCGGAAGCGGTACGGGCGGGACTACGTCAACCCCATCGCCGACGCGCAAACCTGCGCCTACCTCAACAATGCAAAGCGACCCTTCGCCGCTCACCTGTCCGGCGGAGCTCAACAGCGTGCGCGATTGCCAGACACCTCATTCGATGCGCCTGGCTTACGGGGTCGAATCACTGGTGCAGCGTGGGTTTACCGGCAAGGGGCAGACGGTGGTGATTATCGACTCGTTCGGCAGCCCGCTTTTGCAGCAAGACCTGAACGCCTTTGATGCGCAATTCGACCTGCCGCAGATCAGCGTGCAGGTGTTGGCTCCGCTTGGCACCGTCAAATTTGACTCAAACAATAAAGATATGGTGGGCTGGGCCGAGGAAACGACGCTTGATGTTGAAATGGTGCATGCCATCGCTCCCGGCGCGAATATCGTCGTGCTGACCAGCCCTGTCTCTGAGACCGAAGGCACGATTGGCCTGCCCCAATTTCTCCAACTCGAGCAATATGCCGTCGATCATCATCTTGGCAACATCGTCTCTCAAAGCTGGGCGGCCTCTGAAATTACGCTCAAGGATGCCGCAGGGCAGCAGGAAATACAGAAATGGGACGCCTTCTTTAAACAGGCGACCACGCAGCAGGGTATCACTTTTTTCTCCGGCTCTGGCGACAATGGCGCGACTGACTACGCCGATTTGCAGGCCACGAAGCTTTCAACTACTCCCACCACCGATTTCCCCGCCGATGATCCCTATGTCATGGGAGTCGGGGGAACAACGCTGATCCGCAATGCAACGATGTTCCAGGAGACGGCATGGAGTGGTAGTGGCGGCGGTTTCAGCCAGTTTTTTCCGACGCCTTCCTTCCAGCAGTCCTTGCCTGCTGCTGTACAAAGCCAGTTGAACCACCGGCGCGGCGTGCCAGACGTTTCTGGTGACGCCAACCCATCTACCGCGATGGCGAACTATTTCGCGGGACAATGGCTGCCCATCGGCGGCACCAGCGCCGCTACACCGCTGTGGGCCGCGATCATGGCGATTGCCGATCAAATGGCCGGGCATGCGCTTGGCTACATCAATCCTGGCCTCTATAAAGTGGCGCAGTCCGCTCACTATGCCCAGGATTTTCATGATATCGTCGTTGGTAATAATAGTAACACCGTGAATGGCGTGCTTGTGCAGGGCTATTCCGCAGTTACAGGCTGGGACCCCGTGACCGGCCTCGGCTCGCCGAACGCAGAAAAACTGCTGCCCGATCTCATCGCGGCCCTGTCCTGAAAAGTAAGGAGCGATACAATTCTATGCGTTATGCTCGACAATTTTTGGCGGTAGCTCTGCTCGCTGTCCTGGTCGCCGCTTGCGGCACCCTCGGCCTTCCAGGTTCGGCTACCCCTACAGACGCGCCCACTGCCAGAGCAACGAGAACCACTGCGCCGGTTTTTACACCGACGCCAGCTTCCTCGCCAATCACAGATACATCGCCACTCACCTGCCCTGCTGTGGTTGGCAATACCCTGGACTGTCAAACACCTCGCTCGATGCGCGTCGCCTATGGCGTTGAGTCGCTGATGCAGCGCGGCTTTACCGGCAAAGGGCAGACGGTTGTCGATATCGTCTCTTTCGGCAGTCCAACCTTGCAGGCGGATATTGATGTCTTTGATCGCCAGTTTGGCCTGCCTCCCATTACTATTCAGCAACTTTCACCTATTGGCACAGTGAAGTTCGATCCGACCAATAACGATATGGTTGGCTGGGCCGGTGAAACGGAACTGGATGTGCAGATCATCCACGCCCTTGCTCCCGGCGCGAATATCGTCGTGCTGACCAGCCCCGTTTCTGAGACCGAAGGCACGATTGGCCTGCCCCAATTTCTCCAACTGGAACAATATGCCATCAGTCATCACCTCGGCAACATCATTTCGCAGAGCTGGGGTGCGTCCGAGGTGACATTGAAAGACGCCGCCGGGCAGCAGGAAATACAGAAGTGGGATGCCTTCTTTAAACAGGCCACCACGCAGCAGGGCATCACCTTCTTTGGCTCCTCCGGCGATAACGGCAGTACCGACTACACCGATTTGCAGGCGACCAAACTTTCGACCACGCCAACCACCAGTTTTCCGACAGATGAACCCTGGGTGACGAGCGTTGGCGGCACCAGTTTGAGGCGGAACGATTTGAGCGGCACATTCACCGAAACGGCCTGGGATCACAGTGGCGGCGGCTTCAGTTCGTTTTTCTCGACGCCTGCGTTCCAGCAGGCGCTCCCCGCCTCAGTACAGAGCCAGTTGAATCACCGGCGTGGCGTGCCCGATGTCTCAGCCGATGCCGATCCCTCTACCGCGATGGCCGTCTACTTCCAGGGCCAGTGGCAGTCCATCGGGGGAACCAGCGCGGCGGCTCCGCTGTGGGCAGCTATTGCCGCCATTGGTAATCAGATGGCCGGGCATCCCCTCGGCTATATCAATCCGGGCCTGTATAAACTGTTTAAGTCAAGCACGTATGCCCAGGACTTTCATGACGTCACAGTCGGCAACAATACCCAGGATGTGAATGGAACTACTGTGCCGGGTTATCCTGCTGTACAGGGATGGGACCCCGTCACCGGCCTCGGTTCGCCCAACGCGCAGAACTTGTTGCCCGACCTCATCAGGGCGCTGAGCGCCTAGCTTGCGGGTAGGAAAACCCTTATGCAAACGTTTTTACCCTACCCGGCTTTTGAAGATGTCGCTACCATCCTGGACTATCGTCGCCTGGGCAAGCAGCGTGTAGAGGGCTACCAGATTCTCAACATCCTGGCGAAGCCTCCCGATTACAAGGGAGCCTGGATTAACCATCCAGCCGTCAAGATGTGGCGCGGCTACGAAATGGCCTTGAAACTCTACGTCAATACCATGATTTCAGAATGGGTAAGGCGCGGCTTTCGCAACAACATGTGTCTCTACGAAATCTCTCGCGATGAACTGCGCTTTCCCTGGTGGCTGGGCGACCCGCGCCTGCACGATTCGCACAAATCGAACCTGCTGCGCAAAGATTACCACTACTACAGCCAGTTTCATTGGAACGTCCCGCCGGATTTGCCATATTTCTGGCCTGTAACATAGCTAAATAGAGGGTCTATCCAGGCATGTCATCCTGAGCGCAGCGAAGGATCTCCGTCCCCCGACGATTTACGCGTCGGTGCGAGAGATCCTTCGCTGCGCTCAGGATGACATGGTGAGAATCCCCCGCTATTTCAGCAAAGGTCATCATTCGTAGCGGTTTAACGATACTGCTGGTACTGGTAGTAAGGCTGGCCAAACATCACGCGGCGGCGGCGCTGGCCAAACAGCAAGTACAGGAAGTTGCCCAGGAACGGCACCAGCCAGATGAGCGCCAGCCACATCACTGTGCCGACCGGCGAGTGTTCATCCTCGAAGACCATGATGGTAGCAATGATATGCCCCAAAACCGGCACAAACACGATTATCAGAAACATCAACGTATTGAATAAACAACCTCGGTTGCCTGACATGTCTTTATCTCCATTTTTCTACTAACATGTACTCTATTTTTTCTCTGCTGTTGAGGGGAGCCAATATATAGTGTATTTTTTCTGCTCCCGGAATATATACGTGGAAGATGCTGGTGGGTTGCAAACCCTTTCCCGAACGACATGTCCAAATTGACAGCCCCATATTTGAGCAATTTGTCCCTTGCTTTATTCCAGTTATGGCAAATATACTTGTTTTATGAGCAAGACACTTGAGCAACCAGCGGCAACCAGTGCCACCGGTTCGCGTTTTCTGCTTTATGCTGGCATCTGGTTCGCGGTCATTAACTGGGGCGGGTCATTTGTGGCTGCTCGTTATCTGCTGCACCCGGTTTCTTCGACGCAGGTTGCGCTCAGCCCCTCGCTGCTGGCTGCGCTGCGCTTCGGTTTGGCCTCACTCTTTTTCCTGCCACCTCTTATTCGCGCAATTATTCGCAGGCAGCTTACAGGACGCGATCTGCTTTTGATGGCTCTGCTCGGTCAGCTTGCCTTCTCAACCTATTTCTGGATGCAGTATATCGGTGTACAGCAGACAAGCGCCAGCATCGCCTCGATTCTGGTGGTTGGCCTCATCCCGACTTTTACCGCCCTGCTAGAACCTCTTTTTACAAAGGTGACGCTGGTTCCCTCGTTCCTCGCGGCTCTGCTGCTCGGCTTTGTGGGTGTGATTCTCATCGTTTTTCAGCAGCCGGTCGCGATCTCGCTGCACTCCGGCTTTCTGCTTGGCTCGCTCTGCCTGCTGTGTAACGCCTTTTGCTTTGCGCTCTACACACATCTCAGCAAGCGCTGGCTGCGAGTCCTGCCGCCAGCAGTTTTGACCGGTGGCACTATGTCCGCCGGAGCCATTGGTCTGATAATCATTACCCTGCTCGATCCCGCCCAGAATCGCTGGCAAGACGTACTCTCGCTCAGTCCTGTGCAGTGGTTTGCTGTCCTTTTCCTCGCGCTGATCTGCTCGGTTGTGTCCTTCTTTGCCTACAACATGGCTTTGAGCAAGCTGGATGCCTCGCGGGTCGCAGTCTATATCTATTTCGAACCGGTAGTGGCAGTCGTACTCGGCATCACCCTGCTCGGCGAGGTCCTGACGTGGCAGAGCGTAGCAGGCTCTTTAGCGATTGCCTGTTCTGTTCTGCTGGTCAACTTGCTTAAGCGTCCAAAGGTGCCGGACAGTACCTCATTGATGACCGTCGACGATCAAATCCTATAATGCCTTGTCTGTCATCCTTCACGGCCCTCAGGATGACAGAGGGAAAGTATTCCCCATTATTTTATCAACATTCATCTGAGAAGGATGTAAGCAAATCGTCTAAGGAGACGTCTGCAAGCGAAGCAAATTGCAGGTCTGCCAGATCATAAACCAGGTGTTGCATTAAAGGGTTGGGAACCGCGACACAGTAAATCCCTGCTCGTTTGGCTGCCTGCACCCCATTGAGCGAATCTTCGAACGCGATGGCTTGATGACCTGAAATGCCAAGTTTTTTCAGGGCAGCGCAATATACATCTGGAAATGGCTTGGTGCGTGGCACTTCATCGCCGCAGGCGATATAGTCAAAGTGTGCTTCGAGTCCGTATCTGGCAAGATGACCTGTCACCCATTGCCGTGATGAGCTTGACGCGACTGCCAGTTGTAGGCGTCGTTGTTTCGCCTCTGCAACGAGTGCTTCAACGCCGGGGAGCAGCACCTGTGTTTCAAGCAATTCAGCATAGCGTTGTTTTTGCCGGATACGAATCTCTTCCCGATCAAGCGCCTGTCCCAGTTGAGCCTCTAAATGGTCATGGGGATGAAAGGGCTGCGATGATCTCCCGGTTCCAAGCAAAGGAAGCCATGTCGTGAGGGTCAACGTTATTCCATAGTGTGAATAGACCTCTTGCCATGCTTGAAATTGTGGCATTTCGGTCTCTAAAATGAGGCCATCAAAATCGAAGATCAGTGCTTTGATCATTTGGTGCTGGTACTCCATCTCCATGTAAAAAAACGGGATATAGTTTTCTGGTGGGTATGAATTTTGACAACATAACAGGAAATTCTCACCCCATGTCATCCTGAGCGCCGCGAAGGATCTGCGGTCGCGGCCCATGATCTGGTTCGGCACGCAGATCCTTCGCGGCGCTCAGGATGACAGGCCTGGACATTCCCTCGCTCTTTATAAAACTTCATTACCCTTACCTTAACTATCGAGGATATTTTTTACCACATTGCCCCCTTTGAGAACTAGCTTTACATTGGCAGGGTCGGCCAGCAGGCCAATATTCTCCAGCACATTGCCTTCTACGAGGATGACATCCGCCAGCTTGCCTTCTTCTAGCGTTCCAAGACGGTCATCCAGATAGAGCAGCTTCGCGGCGCTTGATGTGCTGGCGACGATTGCCTGCATCGGGGACATACCGTTTTCGACCATCAGTTGCAATTCGCGCCCGTTTTCGCCATGCCGTCCGACGCCTGAATCGGTTCCCATTGCGATCTTGACGCCTGCCTCGACGGCCATGCGGAAACTGCGCTGGTGCGAATCGACAACGGATAGCGCCTTCTCGGCCATCACAGGCGGAAGAATATCAGGATGTTCTCTGGCAAATTCGACTACAGCAAGCGGGGCGACAAGCGTTGGCACAAGATAGGCTTCGCGCTCAAGCATCAGGTGGATCAACTCTTCCGTCAGGTATACACCATGCTCGATAGAGGCCACACCTGCGATCAGCGCATTCTTGATGCCTTGCGTTCCCTGAGCATGAGCCATACAGCGTTTATCCTGCGCCGCCGCTTCATACACGGCAGTGGCAATTTCTTCGATCGTCAGTTGCGAGGAGCGCGGCGAGTCGGATGCTGAAAGCACGCCGCCACTTGTCGCCAGTTTGATCCAATCTGCTCCGGCGCGCAAAATCTCGCGTGTAGTCCTGCGCACCTCTTCGATGCCATCAACGACTGCTCGCGGCACATCGGTCAGTTGAATGCCAAAAAAGCCGATGTCAACGCAGCAAGGAAAGTAGCCATCGCCATGTCCGCCTGTTTGCGAGAGGATGGAAACAGCAACCTGCATGCGCGGTCCTTCAATGATGCCTCTTTCTACCGCTATTTTTACCCCGGCTGGCGTGCCGCCCGCGTCGCGTACTGTTGTTACCCCCGCTTCAAGCGTCTTTTTCAGGCGGGGAATGGCCTGTAGCAGGCGCAGCGAGGGCTGCGTTATCAGCGCCCGCATAATATCTGGATATTCCATCAAAAAGTGTACGTGACAATCGATCAAACCGGGCAAAATAAAGCGACCTGCCGCGTCAATCACCTCGGTCTCACGTGGAATGCTGATTCGCCCATCTTTGCCAAGCGCCGAAATATACTCTCCATCAAGCAGAATTGTCATGCCTGTTCGTGGTTCGCCGCCCCGTCCGTCAATAACTGTCCCATGAGTAATTGCTCTTAACATAGCTCTTTTCTCCTATTCGCGATAGTTCGCATTTTCACGAGCGTTGTGGTTTTCTAGAGAGAAGTATAGGCATCTTTTTGAGCTGAGCGCAATTGTAGAACAAAAGTGCTGATATCTCTCACTTATAGGGGTGCGCATCAATTTTTAGCAATTGACCTGAGGACATAAGACCTGGGGGCACGAGACTCGAGGGCATGAGACCTGGGGGCACGAAAGACACCCGCAAGGGGATGTCTCTACCAGTGTTTTCGCTGTGGAGACATCCCCTTGCGGGTGTCTTTCGGGAACACTTGCTGTTGACAGGTGTCTTCGGGAATTCTCTCTGCAAAACGTGATGTGTATCTCTCGATATAGGTTCCATCAACTCTCGGGTGCCACAGCCAGGGCGACCGCCAGGGTCGCCCCTACCATATGTTCTCGTAGGGGCGACCCTGGCGGTCGCCCTGGCACCCAATAGTTGGTGGAAACCTTGTTATAAAAAAACATTGACATTTGTTCTAATTCTGATTATACTAGAACAAAATATCTAAAACGGGTTGTAATTCGCGCTCAGTATAGTACCCGGAAGAAGTTGGTGAATTTATGGAAAACACTCGCGTTTCACAAAAGGTCAGGCGCGCGCCTGACCACAGCGAGCGTCGCACAGATGATGTGATGCTTGACGAGGTAGAGTACGATGACGGCGTTGCGCCTCCCCGCATGCCAACGAGCGCGCGTCGTTACCAGTCCCTCCCTGATGTCCGTTCAGAGTCAGGTCGCCGTCATGCCGATGCGCAGGGAACAGGAGCTATGCGTACCACTATTCCCCCTCGCCGCACTGCAACCCAAACCGGTATTCCTGCTGTGCAGGGAAATCGCGGGCGTCCCACCTATGGGGACGAGGAGGAGGATGTCCGGCGTACCAGTGGCCTTCTCACTCTCAACAGGAGGCCGCGCTTCCACTGGTTAGTCTTTGTAGGGTTGGGCATTTTTATTATGATCCTGGGCTGGTTCGTTGTAAACGCGGTAGGCAACTGGTGGCAGGTGACGCAAGATGACATGCGCTATGGGCGTCCTCGCACCTTTCAGACGGATTACGTAGTTGGGCATAACGATTCGCCCGCCAATCCCAGCCATTTTATTGCCATCAATCTGAACCGCCACATAATGATTATTGAAATTCCGGGTGGAAACGCTGCGAAGTCTCGTATCTACACCGGCCCGATCTTGATTGGCCCTAACCAGGACCTCACTCCTGTCACCCTGCAGTTTCAGGATGTAAACGGGGATGGCAAAGTGGATATGATCGTCGTTGTTCAAGGCAGCCGTTTCGTGTTCTTGAACGAGAACGGAACCTTCGTCCCGCAAAACAATACCTGACAAAAAGAGAGACCGGCTGCTGCGCAATCAACCGGTCTCTCTTTTTGTCTATTTTTAACGCCTACTTTCACTTTCCGCCTGCTCGGACTCCGCGCTCATATGTACTCCTACCGGAGCAAGTGTTCCTGGTTGTTGCGGTCTGGATATGGAATTCATCGAAGACAATCGCATAACCGGAAACGACCCTGACGGAGTCGATATATCATCCCAGCGCTGTTTATGCGCAGGTGGCGTGCGAACTGCCAGTATCGTAAAAATAACCAGCCAGGCGAAGAGCAACCCTAGCAACATCCAGGCCAGTAAGATTTGTACAGGTGTAAATAATGTAAATTGATCCATAAGTATATCCTCTAGAGGCGTGCTTTATATACAGCCTGGTCTTCTAATGAAATGTTTCGACGTTTCCCGAGCGTAAGATACTGCTTGCAGTATAGCAAAAGAAGTGAGTTTGTCCAAAACAGGCAGCAGTACAGTACTGGGGAACGCCCTATTATACTAGACGAAGTATCTTTTGGAAGTTAACTATACTTCCTGGTTTAGTCCCCTACTGTAAGGACGTGGCAGAGCGGTAAAAAGTTCCAGGATGTTTGTTGTCAGAATTTACCGGACGAAATACGTTTTTTTTCTCAGCAGGATGCTCCTACTTGTGATTTTGCATGAAACCTGTCACAATACAGATAGGTAGGTAGGTCATGTACATCTTGAAACAGTCGAGGCAAAGCCAGATGGAGCGAGTGAACTGGTCGCGAGTGCGTGATATTTTGATCTGCACCATTTGTATAGCTATCCTGTTATGGGCGACCTTTACAGTCTTGAGCATCTTTGTGCATGTCATCGTCTTGCTCTTGCTCGCGATGGCTGTCGCGTTCCTGATTACGCCGCCGGTCGACTTTTTACACCGGTACATACCGCGCGGTCTGGCGGCGCTCGCGGTTTATATTGTGGTGCTGGCAATTCTTGGTGGTTTTTTCTACGCCCTGTTCCTGTCCTTAATTCAACAGGTGAACTACTTTTCCAACAACCTGCCTGGCTATGTGCAGAACCTGCCTAATACCTACTCGACATTTCAGCAGTGGCTAATCAAACAGGGCGTTCCCCAGACCGCAATTAGCAAGGCTCTTAGCACCATTTCAGATCAGGCGAACGCCTTTGCTCTTTCTCTTGCTTCAAACCTTGTCAGCGTCATGCTCATTATAGCCGATATCATCATTAATGCCTTGTTGGTGACGGTGTTAAGTTTCTATCTGACAGTGGATGGCAAACGAGTTCGCGATAGCATTTTCTCTATTGTGCCAAAACGCGCTATGCCGCATGTCCTTTTGTTCGAGGATGCGCTCAATCGCGTTGTAGGCAACTACATTCGCGGCCAACTGACTCTGGCAGCTCTGATTGGCTTTCTGGCCGGTATGGGCACGTTTTTCCTCGGCCTGAAAAATTTCTCGCTCATCATCGCTGTACTGGCGTTCCTTTTCGAGACCATTCCGATGGTTGGCCCTGCGCTGGCCTCTATTCCAGCGATTCTCATCTCGCTGCTGCTCCCTGATCCATTCCCGCGCACCTATGAAATTGTAGGCTACTTTGTGCTAGTTCAGGTGGTTGAGAGCAATGTGCTGGGGCCTCGCATCGTAGGACACGCGGTAGGACTGCACCCGGTAGCTTCTATCCTGGCCTTGATTGCGGGCGCGCAATTGTTTGGAGCTTTCGGTGCGCTGATAGCTACGCCGGTACTGGCGGCAGCCTGGGTGGTGATTGCCAGCCTGTATAGTTCGCTGCGCGGCGAACCCGCCGATACGCTGCTGGCAAAGCGCAGGCGTTCTCCCTGGTTGCGTCGTCGAATGAAGGCCGAGCGCGTACCGCCGAACCCGATAAGTGGCGCAAGGGCCAGCCGCTCGGATTTTATGGAGTCGTTGCAGGAGGAAGAGGCCACCAACCAGGTAATGATGCCTGTTTCAGAAGATGAAGACTTCCCGGCGAAGCTAGAGACCGGGAAGCCCCAACTGGTTCGTCCCTCCTCTGATCGAGGTGCTGAAAAGCAGGAGTCTTAGTAGAAGGCAGGGCTAGGCTACCGTACCAAATGTTTTACGCAGTTCTTCCTCGCCCTCGCGGTTGACCAGGGCAAACACATCATCGTTTGGATAAATGATGGTTTCCGCCGTTGGCGTGATGAATTGCCCATCGCGAATAATCAATGCCAGGTTCCCTGTGCGAGGCAGATTGAGATCCCGCAGCATCCTGCCAACTGCCGGTGATTCGGTTGGCACACGCACCTCGATAATCTCGATACCCGCGCTTTTCAGCGTCATCAAAGGAACGAAGCGCGAGCTTGGCAATTCTGCTTCAATCAATGAAAGAATCGCTTTTGTCGGGCTGACGGTGATATCAATGCCTAGCTTCTGGAAAATCTCGCTATGTTTCGGATTGTTCAAACGCGCAATGGTGCGACCGACTTTGTATCGTTTTTTTGCGACCTGGCAGATCACCAGATTGTCCTCATCGTCACCTGTAACGGCGATCACGACATCTGCGCGGTTTGCCCCAACCTCATCAAGTGTTCGCGCCTCGCAGGCATCACCGCGAATAATGGCAGGTCCCAGTTCCTCACTCAAGGTTGCCACGCGGCTTGAGTTTTTCTCGAGGAGCAGCACCTCGTGTCCCTGGCTGAGCAGCGTTTTTGTCAGGTAGTAGCCTACATCGCCGCCGCCTCCAACTATGATATACATATTCAATCCCCTTTATTGCTGTCGCTTGTTAGTTATTGCATCGAAGATATGCTGCGCTCCAATAATGGTTGGGCAAATCGTCTCAAGCCCCAGGTCGTGGTAGGTCTGTTCGCGAATCGGGTCGTAGATCCTACAAATAACCTTTTTCACATGAAACATTTCTTTTGCTATCTGGCTCGCCATAATGTTGCGATTATCGCCGTTGGTGACGGCGGCAAAAGCATCTGCCTCTCGAATACCTGCTCGTACAAGTACGTCCTGGTCAACGCCGTTGCCTACATATGTTTCGCCACGAAAATCAGGACTCAGGCGCTGAAATGCGTCGCTGCTCGTATCAATCACCGAGACCGAGTGTCCTTCACGGTCCAGGTTCGTTGCCAATGTGGCACCCACGCGACCGCATCCAAGAATAACAACTTTCACAAGTCGCCTCCCGTTGTTCAGGTGGAAAGGGTGGTACCAAATTACCTGCCCTATCTCCATCCCCATTCGTTTAATCTTGTAGTATTTTATCATAGCTAACAATTGCTTGTATGATTGGAGTGAAGCTTTACGTGCGGCAACCTTATACCTTGCGTCCAGTTACATCACAGCAATCCTGGGATACCTTTGTCTCATCGCATCCACGCGGCCACCTTTTGCAAAGCTGGGGCTGGGGCGAGCTTAAAGCAGGCGCGGGCTGGCATCCTCTGCGTCTCTTTCTCTGGGATAACGAACAGAATCGCCCGGTTGCCGCAGCGCAAATACTTCGTCGCACTGTTGCATTTCTTCCTCCCGGCATAGGGCACCTCGCGTATATTCCCAAAGGGCCGGTACTGGATGACCTTTCCCTCGCTGCTCCCTTTTTCAGGCTCCTTCATCCCTATTTGCGCCGTCATGGAGCTATAGCCCTGCAGGTGGAAGCACCATATACAGTTGATGAGCCGGATGGCCTGCAGTGCGCCGCCTGGATGAAGCAATCAGGTTTCTCGCAGGTCGGAGCCGTTCAGCCCTTGCGCACCATCCTGCTCGATCTTACGCCCGACGAGGAGACGCTGCTGGCGCGTATGAAGGAGAAATGGCGCTACAACGTTCGCCTCGCCGCTCGCAAAGGCGTACATATACGTGCAGCGACCTCTGAAGACGATGTCCGCTCCTGGTATCGCATTCTGCAAACCACCAGCGAGCGCGACGCCTTTGGCATCCATACCAAAGACTACTACCTGCGCGTCTGGCGTATTTTTGCCCCACAGAGACAGGCTCGCCTCTTTCTGGCCGAAAAAGACGGCCAACTGCTGGCTGGCATCTTCGTGGGTCTGCTGGCAAAACAGGCCATTTACCTCTACGGCGCGTCAAGCAACGAACTACGCCAGCTCATGCCCAACTACCTTTTGCAATGGGAAGCCATTCGCTGGGCCAAAAGCGAGGGCGCAATCTGCTACGACTTCTGGGGCATTCCCGCTACCGACGACGAAAACGAGGCCATGGCCGGTGTCTACCGCTTCAAAAGCGGCTGGGGTGGCAGCATTGTCCGTTTTTTGGGCAATTATCAATATGCGTATCATCCCCTGGTTATGCGCGTTGCGCGGCGTCTGCTGCCATCTTTCATGTAAAGCTTCTGCGCTTTTTGTAGGGACGCGATGATGAATGTTTACAAATAAAGAGCGTCTATTCAATATGTTATCCTGAGCGCAGCGAAGGATCTCGGTGGGGGCGCACGAGCCTGCCCGGCGACAGAGATTCTGATCGCAGCGAAGGATGACAGGGGCAAGTCTCCCCCATATGTTGTAAAAGTAGATCATCGCGTCCCTACAAAAAAGGTTCAGAGTCAATATCTTCATTCCTATCCCAACCTGCCGATAGCACCTCTTAGAAGTGTGTGAAAACAGTAGAAGGAATGGAGACATACATGCGACAGTCAAAACGCCGCGCAAAACGAAGAGGAAACCGGCGCGCCCTATTTATTCCGGCAGCTTCGATACTTCCGGTCGTGCTGGTCATCCTTGTGGGCATGTTAGGCTTTATGGCATATCGTGGGATACTTCAGGCGCATTCAGCGACGAAGCAAAGCAATCCGGTGGATGGAGGCCGCTATTTATACTACACGCTCAAGCAGCCCAACGGCTTTGTCCTGGCGCGTTCTCTCAAAGGGAGCAGCGGGCAGCCGCTTAGCAGTCCGCAGCCTGTAGCGACATTTGGTGATGGCTTCGGTCAGCTTGAGTCGGATGGTGTCTTCTTCATGCAGCTCTCGCCTGATTATCGCTATCTGGCAATTGATGGCACGCGCGATCACGGTGAGCAGGTCTGGATATTCGATACGCAGAGCCTTAAACTCAATCTGGTTCCGGCAAATGTGCTAGGAAATTTTCTGCACTGGCTTCCCGGCGCGTCTGGTCATGCATTTTTGTATCGTCCCATGCTGCCGCTTGGCCCCAACGTGCCAACCGATGGCGTCGGCTGGAATCCCGGCCTGTGGATTGTAGACGCGGCGACGGGCGCGCATACAAATATCGACATCCACATGTCCTCAGCCTTCCTGGTCGATGCCGCGCCCTCTCCCGACGGCTCGCGCATCGTCTACTCGACCTCGGCTGGCATCGGCATGGGTAGCGATACGTGGCTAATGCGCAGCGATGGCAGCGGCCTGATACATCTTTTCAGCACTCCGGCAGGCGTGCAATCGATTACCGGCATGTTTGCCTGGTCGCCCGACGGTCGTACTATCGCCTACGAGCAACTTTCGGATGGCCCCTCGCCGTTTTTGCCTGCTGGCCTCTGGGTTATGAACAGCGATGGCACGCGCCAGCACCAACTCGCGGAAGCCGATGGTGGGCATGGTTTCACACTCTCCTGGTCGCCCGATAGTCGCAGCATCGCCTTTGTCGCCCGTATCAACACAACAGATCGGCAGGCCAATCTTGATGCCCAGTCATTGCAAAGCGCCATTGCCATAGTGGATGTTGCCAGCGCCCACTCGTGGCTTGTAGCAACGCCAGCCCAGACTGGCGCGCAGATCAACGCCTATCCAACCTGGATTTTCAGCGCGAACGGCAGCGAAAGCATCACCTTCGCCGCCTTCAACCCGTTCAATCGCGTGCTTGGCGGCATGCCCCGCTACTGGTCAGCTCAACTCGGCTCCCGCCAATCCCACGCCCTGCTCGTCCCCCTCACCGCTACTCTGACCCACATCGTCGCTCTGTAGGGACAGGGGGTGGTGTAGTTGGGCTGCGGGGGCCTCGTGCCTGTTCCAGGGTGGTTGGGGGAAAAGCGCTGATATGTTGGAAACGAGAGGATTTACATTACCTTCCCGCGAGAGGGACAGGCACGAGGCCCCCACCCGGCTACTCCACATCCCCCTGTCCCTACGAAAATAATTGCGAAATGGAAAGCAGAAAGATTATGAAAAAACGCCTGTATCTAAGCTTACGTCTATATCTACTCATAACGCTGCTATGCGCCGCTCTCGGTCTACTTATGCAGGCCGTTGTAATACCCACAAGGCAAGCGACAGAGGGAGCAGCGAAGCAGGTGCGGACGCTATCTGCCCGTCAAAGCAGCGCGCCAGTTCCTTTCATGCACAGGCCGTACTACGGCAGCAAAACCATTTTGCAGCGCACCGTCTCCTTTGTCGATCACGATAAGCCCTGGTACGTCAATGACGGTACCTTTGTGCGCTACGATGGACAGAAGTGGACAAACGTTGCTATAGGCTCCTGCGTTGGTGGCGTTAATTGCTACGATGGACACAACGGCTACGACCTCAACCTCTGGTACGAGCCGGTCTTAAGTGTCGCCGCCGGAACAGTGATCCGCGCTGGCTGGTACAATCCGCTCAACCATCAAAGTTCGCTCGGTATGTGGGTCGCGGTCGATCATGGCAACGGCTATGTCACGGCCTACGGGCACCTCAGCGCCATCACTGTCTATAACGGCGAGCAGATTGGCACGCAATGGCAGGTGGGCACGAGCGGCACCACCGGCTCATCCACCGGCCCGCACCTGCATATGGCAACCTACTACTATCCCAGTTGGAGCGCGACCGACCCCTTTGGCTGGTCGGGCAACTATCCTGATCCCAACATCGTGCCGGACAACTATCTCTGGGTAGATAATCCCGGTACGAATTATAGCGTTCCTCTACTCAGCGCCAATGGCATCGCTATCTATCCCGGCGCGACCTGGGTAGATGATAGCACATCGGGCTGGAGCAGCACCGGCAACTGGAACACTGCCACCAGCAATACAGATATTCGTGGCAATCTTCACTGGACAGCAACAACAAGCGGCGCAGCTACCGCAACCGCTACCTGGCAGCCCACCATTCCATCTGATGGTTATTATGAGGTTGGCGTCTTCGTTGATGACAACCATGCCAGTAGTAGCTGGGCACCCTATACTGTCTATAGTGTAGACCCGACGACGGGCGCGCAGGTCAGTCACACCATCTACGTAGATGAAACGCATATCGGTTCGTTCCAGGGGCCATTTGGCTGGGAGAACACCGGCTCGCAATGGATCAGTCTTGGCACCTATTACTTCAAGGCTGGAACGAGCGGGCGCGTTGTCCTGAGCAATGCCACAGGCGAAGATGGCGCGCAGGTCGCCGCCGATGGAGCCGAATTCGCTCCCGTTGCTCTGCAAGCGCCGCCCTCGTCCAATACCTACGGCTTCAGCATCAATAACGATGGCACACCTTCGGCCATGCTGCCGGGCAGCACTACCACCGTCAATCTCTCGATTACCAACATCAGCAACTTTGCCTGGAACGCCTCTGGCTCTAACGCTGTACAGGTTGTCTATAGCTGGCTGAACACGCAGGGACAGGTGGTAGCAAGCGGAAATCCCGTCTCGCTGCCTCAGAATGTCGCGGTCAATGCCTCGGTCTCGCTCTCGGTACCCGTCACGGTTCCCGCTCAGGTCGGCAACTATACCCTGCGCTGGGATCTCACGCAGAACGGCGACAACTTTTCTAAACATGGGGCGCAGGTCAAAGACGACAGCGTTCTCGTTGCCCGCTACGCGGAGTCCTTTACCCCCAATTCCACACCTGCGACGTTAAGCCCCGGGGCAACAGTGCAACTGAATGTCACTGTTCAGAACAAAGGCGCTTTTACCTGGCCCGCTTCCGGTAACGCGCCCGTCACGCTGAATTATACCTGGCTTGATAGCTCCGGCAAGCCTGTTGATCCCTCTCTACTCATTTCTGGTAGCCCTGCCGCGCTTCCGGCGGATGTGCCTCCCGGCGGCAGCGTCACGGTTCCCATCACCCTGCATACGCCCGTCCTGGCGGGAACCTACAAGCTGGTCTATGACTGCCAGCAGCAGGGCGTCTCGTTTGCTTCGCAGGGCGCAACGCCGCTCACCGTCACCGTCAATATCACTCCCAATCTGCCAAAGCTCTACTACTTTGCGGAGGGCTACACAGGTGCGGGAACGAGCGAATACCTGGCGTTGACCAATCCATCGGCGGCTTCCAACACGATCACCATTACCTACCTGTTCGCCAACGCGCCAGCGCAGACCCGCAGCTACACCATCGCCGCGCAGTCTCGCATCATACTGAACATCAATCAGCAGGTCGGCGCAAACCAGACCGTCAGCATGATCGTGCAAGGTGGCCAGCCCTTCGTGGCCGAGCGCACCATGTACATCCAGAAAGGCAACTTCACGGCGGCCTCCGATAGCCTCGGCTCGTCGCAACTCAGCAGCACGTGGTACTTCGCCGAAGGCAACACCACCTATGGCTGGAATACACTGCTGGCCGTCATGAATCCCTCATCGCAGTCCGCCACACTTCATGTTACGTACCTGATGAGCATACGCAGCCGCAGCATTGCCACTCCTCATAGCAGCGTCTACACCGTTCCGGCTCGCTCTCGCTCCACGTTCGTACTCAATAGCGCCATACCGAACGCGCAATTCGGCCTGGTCGTTACAGCCAGTACTCCGGTGCTGGTCGAGCGCCCTGAATACCTGGTTATCAGCCCCATGCACGGCGGCAGTTCCGTTGTAGGGGCAACTGCGCCACAAAACTCCTGGTACTTTGCAGGCGGAAACACCACCTCCGGCGCTATCGAACGCCTGATTCTGGCGAACCCCTCTTCTGCCTGGGTGACGGCCTCAATTCACTACCTGACCACCTCTGGACAGGTCATTACACAGAGCGTAGGCATCCCTGGACAAAGCCGCATCGAAGTCAACGTCAACGGCGCGGTCAACTCAGTCTTGCATGGCACTGTAATCAGCGCTAATGCTCCGATCATCGCCGAACGCCAGGACTTCTACACGGGCGCAAACGCAGGTAGTAGCACTGTAATGGGAGCAACCAGCAGTGCCGACAGTTGGTACATAGCCCAGGGTGATACCACGAGCGGCCATACTCAAACTCTCGCTATCGCCAACCCAACTCAGAGCGCGGCCCGGGTGAAAGTCGTCTACTACTCGTCTCAAGGCGCGCCCATCGTTAAAACCTACACCCTGTCCGCCAATACCCGTATGACCATCAACCTATCCAGTGACGTTGGCGCAAACAAAGGAGTGGGAATAGCAATCTATGCATCTATTCCTATAGTCATTGAGGAGAGTACCCTGTTTCATCTCAATGGAGCGAGTGGGGTGTATGCAAGTGCGGGGTATGGTTTGTAGGGACACGATTCATCGCGTCCTCCTGCCTGTCGAGCCGATTCACGTGGGTGGACGCGATGATAAACGTTGACAACCAGGACCGGTAATTCAAACATGTCATCCTGAGCGCAGCGAAGGATGACATGGGCGACTATTCTCCACGATTTTAGTAACATTCATCATTGCGTCTCTCCAATCCATCTTCGCTGCCAATCCTCATCAAATTCACGCTGATATACGCTCAATATCTCATCCCGCTCGTTAATAATCTGTAAATCTTGAAGCCAGTGCAAAACTTCATCCTGTGATAATCCATGCGCATTGCCTGTAAGCCTTGTCTGCTCATTAGAGAGGGAAAACCAGGATAATTGATCTGGCTGCGACCAGGAATACAATTCGCCCGTGAAGGGATTACCTGCAATCGTCAATTCGCCTTTCCAGGTGGTAAAGTTCTCAACCATTGCCTGTTCCTCTCTACCCTCATACGTTCTTTCAAAGAACTCACACGCCAGGGCGAGGTATAAGGAGTCAGAAGTACCGTTATCAACAGGCGCATAAACAGGTCTTTTTGCATCAGATACTTCAAGTTCAATCGCTATATCTGGTTGAGAGGCACGCGAGTAAACAAAACCAACGCCTGAAACGGTATCGATATATGACGAGAACCAGGAGAGGCTACAGGTGAGGACGAGTCCGAGCGGATTTCCAACCGGTCCATAGAAAGGAAAATGGCAGGAGCGCACCAGTTCTCGAATTCGGACATGCCCTCGCTCACCACGCAACTGTTGTCTCAGTTGTGAGCGCACTTGCTCGCGTATCCCGCTGGGCTTTCTTCTGCCCCAATACGGCGCGAGTTCTGCCTGTGCGGGCGCGGGATGAATGCCTCGCAAGTCATCCCACACTTCATTGCTTGCTACGTCCACAAAACGCCGTATCTCGCCCGTTTGCGCATGAACACCCAGAAAATCAGAGAGCCGGTAACGCCGGGGAGATGATTTCTGCCTTTTGAAAAGTCGCCAGGGGTCTTTTCTGGGATTACGCAGGATAGTAGCTGTTGACCTGCTCCGTCGTGGTAGCTCAAATTGGTAATAGGAACGCTCGAAAACGAGCCAGTCCTCTACCTTGCCCCGAAAAAGGAATGGCGTGGTGAAAAATCTTGTTTTCGCTTCCTCATCTAATTCCGGCGGTCGCTCGCGCCAGTTTTTAAGCGTATCGCCCCATTGCGTACTCAATTCATCTGTCCTGACACCCTCTTTTCGCCGCAATTTGAACTCACGTTGATGTTCTGGGCAGAAAATGAGGCCGTAGGTGACAATCGCTGGCCGAGGTATCTCGCGCTGGCAGATGCTGCAAACCGTAAAACGCTGCCTATGTTTTACCCTTTCCCGGTGGTCTATCGGCATAGATAGCTCCATAATGTGTACTCTGATGTTTGCTTGTCTCTAGTATAGCAGAATATTGCCTCTTGTATAACCTATGCCCATTTACAAATCCCCATTTCTATACTATAATATAGAAAGTAACTATCTAAAAGTTAGTAAACAAGTGAGCAAAAAACATGGAAATACAACTGAATAACGAAACAACCTCATCATCTTCTACCTCTCAGCCCTGGCCTCTGCGCCGCGTTGGCTTGCGTGTCCTTGACCTGGACAGCGAGGTAGATTACTACAAGCGTCTGGGGCTTTCCATTCTGCGCGATGGACGCGCCAATGGGCCGGAAGAGGGCGTCGGTCTCGGCTTCGGAACACAGGAAGTACTGAGCCTGCGCCCTTTGAAAAATGGTCGTCCGCGTCCAAGACGTAGTGCTGGCCTGTATCATTTTGCTTTGCTGCTGCCGGATGATGCTGCGCTCGGCTCCTTCATTCAGCATTGCATTGAGCAGAATATTCCTATCGATGGCGCGTCAGATCACCTCGTCAGCCAGGCGCTCTACCTGAGCGACGTCGAGGGAAACGGCATCGAGGTCTACGCTGATCGCCCCCGCGAAACATGGCAGTTTTCTGGTAACACTATCGTTATGGATACGCTCCCCCTTAACGCTGCCGCCCTGCTCAAAAAGGCACATACTTTCGAGGGATTCCCCGCCGATTCGCGTCTGGGTCATATGCATCTCAATGTGGGCAATCTGGAGCGCAGCCGGGCCTTTTACGAGAAGTTGGGCATGAATTTGATGGTCGGTTTAGCCAACAGCGCCAATTTCCTCTCATGGGAAGGCTACCATCACCACCTCGGTATCAACGTCTGGGCTGGTCGCAACGTCCCGCCCGTGGAGCCTGACGTGGCGGGCATCGACTTTTACGAGATTCAACGCCCCGATTTGGAACCTGCCACATTGACTGATCCTGATGGCATTAACGTTGTTATCTCTGGTCGCTAATATACCAGGAATTTGTACCTGTATGACGGGGTTAGACAAGTTCAACCCCGTCATACTCCCAATTGCTCAGCCAGGTCCATAAAATCGCTCGCTACAATATCAAACGACGAGTACGATGTAATCTTTTCCTTATAATCCCGCCCATGCTCTAGAGGGCGCGGCACAAAGGCCGTTTGCAATCCCTGCGCCTTCGCAGCCAGCAAATCCTCTTCGTGCGCTGCGACCATCATCACCTCGTGGCTTTGCAGACTGAGCAGGCGAGTCGCCATTTGATAGGCGCGCGAGTCGGGCTTGTAGGCCTGGGCTAATTCTGCTGAGAGAATGCAGTCCCAGGGCAGGGCGCTATATTTTGCCATATTGGTGAGCAGGGCCACGTTGCCGTTTGAAAGGGTTGCCAGGATGAAGCGTTTGCGCAGGTGTGTCAATCCTGGAATGGCATCAGGCCAGGGCTGTAACCGGTGCCATACCCGGTTGAGATGATCCTTTTCTTGCTCGTTGAAGTGGTCGGCGATCTGAAATTCCAGCAGTAGCTCGTCGAGCGACATGCGGTGCAGGCCGTCCAGATTTGTCCAGGGCAGTTCTCCGCGCATCACCCGTTCCATTGAGGGACGATAGCGACCGCGCCACTCGTCGGCGAATTTCGCCCAATCCACTGAAAGCCCTTTTGTCCGGTTGAGCCGTTCTCCCTCGCGGATAATAGTGCCGCGATAATCCACCACTGTGCCGAAAACATCAAATGTAAGAGCCTTGATCGCGTCTGTATTCATCGCTCTTTCTCCTTGCTTCTTGCTGCTTCATATCGCACTGATTTCACTGCAATATAACACATGCTATTACAAAGCTGTCTTCCCCCTGTCATCCTGAGCGCCGCGAAGGATGACAGGAAGCGCGTCTTCCTCCGTATATTGTTAAAGTTCATAAGACCCGCTCAATTTCCAGGGAAAGAATCCCATGTGATAGACTAATTAACATAATGTTGGGTTTTTCCTAACAAGGCAATGTCTATCACAGGAGATACACATGGGTTTTCGTTATGCGGTCATCGGCTCCGGCAGGCAGGGAACCGCCGCTGCCTATGACCTTGCCCGTTTTGGCGATGCGGATTTCCTTTTGATGGCTGATGTCTCTCTAGCGCAGGCGCAACGCACCGCCGGGCGGGTCAACAAGCTGGTTGGGCGAACGGTCGCGCAGCCTATCCAGGTCAATGTGCAGGACGAGGATGCGCTGGTTTCGCTGCTGACGAGCAATGGCATCCAGGTCTTTATCTCGGGTGTTCCCTATTTTTTCAACCTGGGTTTAACACGAGTTGCCCTGCGCGCTGGAGCCAGTATGTGCGATTTTGGCGGCAACACTGAGCAGGTGCGCCAGCAACTGGCTTTCGATAGCGAGGCAAAGGAAGCGGGTATCACGCTTATGCCGGATTGCGGGCAGGTTCCCGGCCTCGGCACCTCGCTCTGCACCTACGCCATGTCCCTGCTCGACGAGCCGCGTGACGTTCTCATGTACGATGGCGGCATTCCGCGCTATCCCACGCCGCCCTGGAACTACATCCTCACCTTCAATATCGAGGGCCTGACCAACGAATATTTCGGTACCACCCTCTTTTTGCGCGACTGGAAGCAGGTCGAAATGCCCTGCTTTGAAGAATACGAACTCGTCTCTTTCCCCGAGCCGTTCGGGCAGCTTGAGGCCTTTACAACGGCAGGTGGCACCAGCACCATGCCCTGGACATTCGAGGGCAAGTTGCGCACGCTGCAAAACAAAACCCTGCGCTGGCCCGGCCACTATGCCCAATGGAAAGCTTTCAATGATGCCGGTCTGATTGGATTGAATCCTATCGAAGTCGATGGGCAGCAGATCATCCCTCGTCACGTGTTACATGCGCTCCTGGAGCCACAGATTCGTGCCCGCCCCGGCGATCAGGACCTCGTCATCGTCCGTATTATCGCTCGCGGCCTGAAAAATGGTCAGGAGCAAGAAGTCACGGTTGACCTCTTTGACTATTACGACGAGGCAACAGGTTTTACGGCGATGGAACGCACGACAGGCTGGCACGCCGCTATCATGGCCGGTTTCATTGCGCGAGGCCAGACGCCCAGAGGCGGTGTTCCTGTCGAACTGGCTGTTTCTGGCTCGCTATTTGCTGAAGAGTTTCGCAAACGTGGTTTTGATCTCCGCTTCTCCTATAAACAAGGATGAGGTTGTATGCGCGGTTGAGACTTCAACCGCGCATACAACCTCATCCTTGTTAAAATACTTGTGTAAGAGGCGACAGATCAGTTATACTGTAGACATAACAAGCGACCTTACGTCCCCTGGTTCATTCACTTCGAGGTTAAGACACATGACGACTGTGGTACGTTCCGAACCCTTATTTTTGTCTACCCTTCCTGGCCGTTACTACTATGATCCCGCTATTTACGAGCAAGAACTGGAAAAAATCTTCTCGACTATGTGGGTCTGTGTTGGGCGAGCCGAGGCCATTCCCAAACCAGGAGCGTATCAGGTTGTGAACGTTGGCAGGGAAAGCGTGATTGTGGTGCGCAACCGCGAAGGCTTTCTCAACGCCTTTCTCAATGTCTGCCGTCATCGGGGCGCGCGTCTCTGCTCCAACGAATCCGGCCAGCTCAAAGGCTCCATCCAATGCAAGTATCATGCCTGGACGTATGGCCTGGATGGTCGTTTACTTGGCGCACCCAATATTCTGAATAACGAGCAGTTCGACCGCATGGCCTTTGGCCTGCTCCCAGTCGCGCTAGAGGTGTGGGAAGGCCTGATCTATCTCAATCTTTCAGACAATCCACCACCCGTCTCGGAGCAGGTGAATCCTGTTATCCTGGAGCGCTTTGGGAGCTACGAGCCGTTTGCGCGTTACGGCATGGGTGAATTGACCGTTGGCAAGTCGATTACTTATGATGTCAAAGCCAACTGGAAGCTGATTATCGAAAACTTCATGGAGTGCTATCACTGTGGCCCCATGCATCCCGAACTCTGCGACCTGCTTCCAGGCTTCCGCTCTGGCAAAGCCTACATCGGCGGCGAAGCGGCCACCCTTTCAGACAAGGCGACAGCTTTTTCCATCACAGGCACCTCCAACCGTCCGCCGCTCAAAAACCTGCTGCCCGAGCAGGTGCGCGCCTACTACGGCGAAGTGCTGCTCCCCAACGTGTTATTCAACCTGCTCGGCGACCACGTAGTTGTGCATACCGTCACGCCACTTGCCCCAGATCGCTCCCGTATCGTCTGCGACTGGCTATTCGATAGAGATGTTGCCGCCGCACCCGACTTCGACCCGATGGACGCCGTTGAACTCTTCGACATCGTAAACAAGCAGGACTGGGAAGTTTGCGAGATGACCCAACTCGGCATGTCCTCGCGCGCCTACCAGAAAGGTGGCGTCTATGTGCCAAACGAACACCATATTCGCGCCTTCGCCGATTTTGTCCTCAACAAGTTGGATGCATAAGGACATCCTTAAAAAGAGGGAGGAGATGCAGGCAACTCTTTGATGTTTGGGGCTGAACCCCAGCCTGAGAAGAAAACAACTCCCCCTTCATTAGTCCCCATGACAGGCAAAGGACTGCTCTGTAACTTGAAGGAGCAGTAAGGATATTTTTTAGAAGAGAGAGGGAATGCAGGCCAGCTAAGAATCGCCTGCATTCCCTCCCTCTTTTTTCGTGTTTAAATTAGCAAAATTCGCCCGTCTCATGCAGCAGCCCGATGAAAACTTTTCACACTTACAAACCATCTGGGAAACAAGGCGCGATTTCCGTCTTCTCACAGGTTCGCTCACTAGTTTCCAAAGCATTCCTTGTGCAAGAGGCACAAGGATGATCTCCTGGTAAAAGAAAGTACAGAATAGGATAAATTGACCATCATCAATCTGTTCAGCTTGCCGAATAAGAAGGAGAGAGCTGACTCCTACTCTTGTAGGCAAGTTTGTTCAGCAATGTAAAGAAGTCCACCGGGCGCTGGGAAGTTGAAGGGTTCCAGCTTCAAGGTGGACTTTTACCTGTGAGGAGGTACTATGATACCAAAGGCGTACAAAAGCTGGCTGCTGGTCATCTTTTCGTTGGCATTGCTATCGCTTCTCTGGCTCCCGCGTGTACCCGCTAATCCTGCTCATCATCCTCCGGTAGCCTTGAAATGCATTATTGGCTCGATTTGCTGCATCGTAGACGATCTGCCATAGCCATCATGAAATCAGTTGTTTGTAGGGATGCCCTGATGAATATTCACAAATAAAGAGGGAACAATTCTTGTAGGGACGCGATGATGAATGTTGACCAAGAAAGAGGGAATACCCAGGCAGGTCATCCTGAGCGCAGCGAAGGAGCTGCGGTCGCGCCGCACGCATCACCGGGGGACCAAGATCCTTCGCTGCGCTCAGGATGACAGGGGGCAATAGATCCCCATATGTTGTAAAAATCCATAAGCGCGTCCCCCACGGCCTGCGATGCGCCCTCGTCTGGGTGGACGCGATGAATCGCGTCCCTACAAGCCGATTTCCGTGAGCCTTTGTCTCATTTCCTTCTCCCTTGCCGCGTACTGCTTCGCTTCCTGCCTGCGTTTCATGCTCATCAGCAAAATGGCGTATTCCTTGAGCAATTGCGCCGTGAGAGGGTGGTCGGGGCCGAATACCTGCTCCTGGATGCGCAGGGCCTGTTGATAGCGCTCTTCAGCCTCGGCAAGGTGTTCGCGCCGAAAATAGAAGGTGGCGAGTTCGTGCAGCGTGCAGGCTACGTCGGGATGGTCGGGGCCAAAGGCATGGCGGCGAATGCGCAAAGCCTCTTTCAGCAGGTACTCCGCCTCGTTGTATCTCCACTGCTGCATGTAAAGGCGGGCCAGGAAGGTCAGGTTGCGCGCCATATCAGGATGCTCCGGCCCAAGTGTTTGCTCGCGAATCGCCAGCACCCGCTTGAAAAGCGCCTCGGCCTCTTGCGCCTTTTGCTGTTGCATATACAGGTGCGCCAGGTTGTTGAGGTTTACGGCATGGTCAGGATGAACCGCGCCGTACAAATGCTCCCACATCGCAATGCCGCGCAGGTAGAGCGTTTCGGCTTCTGAATACTGCTTCTTACGATGATAGAGCAGCGCCAGGTTATTGAGCGTCCGCGCAAGGTCGCTATGTTCAGTAATGCCCAGTTGTTCCCAGATATGTAAAGCTCGCTTCAACAATGTTTCCGCTATCGAGTACCTGCCAAGTTGGTAGTTGAGCATGCCCAGATTATTGAGCGCTACTGCCACGTCAGTATGTATTAATCCTTGTAGCCGCTCCTGGATGACAAGCGCCTGCTGGTAGTAGTCCTCCGCCTGCTCGTAATCACCTTGCAGCAGATAGCAGCTCGCGAGATCATTCAGGCTCTCTGGCACGTCAGGATGCTCGTATCCATACAGTTCAAGGCGCATATCCAGTGCCTGTCGCAATAAGAGCGATGCTTGCCCATACTCCGCTCGCTCCAATGCGTATAACCCGGCGCGATTGAACAAACTGGCTGCTTCTGGAAAGATCAGGCTCCGGGAAGTAATATGGTACAGACAGTGATACACCTGCGGCAGATATCTTTCGCAGAGCGGCCATTTCGTCACATCGCTTGCCTCGGGAAACACTTTATGCAAAGCTTTCGTGACTCGTCGCACCCAGCGCTGCTGCGCTTCGGCGTCCATGCTATCGATGATGACCGTTTGTACCAGCCGGTGTAGTGAGAGGGTTTTCTTCTCGCTATGACGGCGCATCAGAGAGTAGGTGCGCAGGGTGGACAGCGCGAGAGCGAGGCCGCTTGCCTCGCCTGTTATGCTTGCTACCTGCTCCCCTAACTCGCTCGCGCCCTGCAATAGCAGTTCCTCTGGAATCTCATCAGGGTGCAGGAACGCGCAGGCCCGCAATAGATCTGCCGCCAGAGGGCTGCTTTGCTCGACCTTTTCAAACGAGAGAAAAAACGTCGTGCTGACCGGTTCGCTATGCAATTCGACCTGCGTTCCGCGCCATGTCAGCAGGCGGCTGCGCTGCTCGCGATAGTGTTGCAGGTAATCGTACAGCGTGCAGCCTGTCTCCTCGATATACGCCCCCGCCTGGTCGAGGGCAAGCGGCAAGCCATCCAGCAGCTTGCAGATGTCCCGCGCTTCGATGAAATCCGGCCCGTATGCCTGGGCCTTGCTCGCTTCCATTGGCACGCGCTTCGCTCTGCGCAGCAGCAACAGCGCCCCCTCGTCAAGTGGCATTTTCTCCAACTCGATCCGCTCTGCAAATGGCCCGGTCGCTTGAGAGCGCGTTGTTAACAGGATGTGTCCCGTGTTAGTCGGAGGCATAAACTCGCTGACCATGCGGAAATCCTCTACGTTATCAAAAATCAGCAGCCAGCCTTTGTGCAGTGCCAGCCAGCGTTTCACCGCCAGTATCGTCTGCTGCTGCTCCTGCTCAGCCTTTTCCGGCAACTGGAGCGTGGCAGCCAGCGCCACAAAATCCGCTATGATGCTTTCATAGGTTCCGGCACGTATCAGGAAGAGGGCGGTGTAGGAGGATTGGTAGCGATAGGCATACTCGATAACCGTTTGCGTCTTGCCGATGCCTCCCAGACCGGTAATGGCAAGCGGCCCGGCAGCAAGTTGCTCGTGTATCTGCATCAGCAACAGGTCGCGTCCCGTAAAACAAGGGTTGCGGCGGAAAGGCATATGCCAGAGGGGCATAGTGTGAGAAACGGCTGTTTTTGCGGTGTATTCTTGCCCGCTAACGCTATTCCTGTCGTCCATTTCAAGGCCGGAAGACGCTTTCCAGGCTTCTTCAAGCGCCTGGGCGAAGTGCGCAATCGTGGCAAAGCGATCTTCGGGGTCTTTTTCCAATGCCCTCATAACCACTGCTTCAACGGCAGGCGGGATATCTGGTATTCGCTCGCGCAGTGGCGGCGGTGGAACATGCAGGTGTTGCATGGCGATTTCGCTCAGCGAACCGGAGAAAGGTCGGTTTCCGCAGAGCCATTCGTACACAACCAGCCCCAACCCGTACTGATCGCTGGCGGGAAGGGGCCTGCCCAGAAATTGCTCAGGAGCCATATAGGCAACGGTGCCGCTGATTTCATGTTCTTGCGTCTGCTGCGCCTGACGGCTGACGATAGCCAGTCCGAAATCGCTCAGCAGCAGTTCTTCGTTGCGCCCGATCAAGATATTCTCGGGCTTAATATCTCCGTGTACCAGTGAATGTTCGTGCGCGTATTGTAAGGCGCTGGCGATATCTTTTGCATAGGGAACGATTTGCGAGAGCGATAAAATTGAACCGGCGGAATAGCGCTGGCGCATGGAGCCATGCGGCGCGAAAGCGAGAACAAGATAGGGGAGATGTTCCTCTAATCCGAAATCAAGCACGCGCACGATATGCGGATGATCCAGGTTGGCAAGCGTGCGCGCCTCGCGCAAGAAATTATCCAGTTCATGACTATCCAGCCGCATGTTGAGTATTTTGATCGCCGCCCGCGTTTTCAGATAGATATGCTCTCCCAGGTAGACTTCGGAAAACCCTCCCTGTCCCAGTTGTTCGAGCAAGCGATACTGTCCAAGTCGCTGCTTCACTCGTTGCTTCACCACGAAAACCACTCCTTTTCTACCAACCCTTACCCCAGAGTATCTCGCTATCCTGGTCATGAGCATACCTCATCCGTTTTGAGCAAAGCAAGAAAATCGAACAAATTCGATGTGAAATGCCAGGAACATGTGCATATTGCTGAGGAATATGCTTGTAGGGACGCGATAAATCACGTCCCTACAATGCCCAATTATTTTCTGAACGTTTATCTATGCAGGTCAGGATGGTCTGCCTAGATGGTAATCGTAGGAGCCTGGCCTTCCTCCTCGCTGTCCTCAGTGAATACCGGCGGCGGCACAGGGTCAGGCTGTTGCAAGGTTCCATTATGCGCCGCTTGAATCAGCCCCCACACCTTTTGCGGTCGCAGAGGCATGTCGATGGTCGAAATGCCGAGTGGTGAAAGCGCGTCCAGCACCGCATTCACAATGGTAGGTGGCGCGCCAATGGTGCCTCCTTCACCTATGCCTTTCGCGCCTAACGGGTTGATTGGCGAGGCTGTTTCGACCATATCCGTAATATACGTGGGTACTTGCAGGGTATTTGGCATGGTGTAGTCCATGAGCGTGCTGGCGAGCAGTTGCCCATCCTCGCCATACAGCGCTTCCTCGTAGAGCGCCTGGCCAATGCCCTGTGTCAAGGCTCCATGTACCTGCGCGTCTGCCAGATAGTGGTTGAGGACGCGCCCGCAGTCATCAACTACTACGTAGCGCAAGATATGTACGTCGCCCGTCTCGCTATCGACCTCGACCACCGCTACATGCGTGCCCGATGAATAGGTCGCATTCGAGGGCAGGAAATCGCGCCATGCTGCCAGCCCTTCGATAGGCGCGCCGTTGACTGGATTGGGCGCTTCACGCTCGATCAGGTCGGGCTGTTCCTCCACCATGCGCGCCAGTTCGCCGAGCGAGACGGAACGCGAAGGCACGCCGCGCACGCAGATTTTGCCCTCCGCCAGTTCCAGGTCATCTACTGCCGCTTCCAGGTGCCGCGCCGCAACCTGCAGCGCCTTCTGTTTCACGGCCTCCGCAGCGAGATAGACCACGCTGCCAGAAATCTGGGTAGTGCGACTGCCAAAGGTGCCGATGCCGAAGGCTGGCAGCGTCGTGTCATTCATGCGCACTTTCACCTGGTTTCCCGGCACGCCGAATACCTGGGCCGCGATTTGAGCGAAAGCCGTGTAGTGTCCCTGTCCATTGGTTGCCACGCCGCTCATCACTTCAAGCGTGCCGTCGCGGTGGATACGCACTGTTGCAGAGTCGCGTGGCATGCCTGGGCGCGAGATAGCCCCACCCGAAACCTCGACAAAGGTGGTGACTCCGATACCCATCAAACGCGAGCTATTCGCCTTGCGCTGTTCCTCCTGCTTTGCCCGCCACCCGGCATAGTCCGCCAGTTCCAACGCCTTATCGAGCGCCGCCGCATAGTTGCCGCTATCGTATTCCGGCCCGGCAGGCGTTTTATAGGGGAAGGCACCCGGTTCGATCAGATTGCGCCTGCGCACTTCCGCCGGGTCCATATGCAGGACATGGGCGATGCGATCCATTGTTCGCTCAAGGATATAGGTGGCCTCCGGTCTGCCCGCCCCGCGATACGCTGCCGTAGGGGTCTTGTTAGTAAATGCGCCCACTACCTGGCTCTGTACGGCTTGCAATTTGTATGGCCCGTTGAGCATCGATGGCGTTCCGTTTGGCACCAGCATCGTCGAGCCAGCCAGGTACGCGCCCAGGTCGGCAATGGTATGTACGCGAATGGCGAGCAGCGTTCCGTCCTTTTTGAAGGCTGCCTCGATGTAGTTAATCTGCCCGCGACCATGCGTCTGTGCTGCCAGATTCTCGCTGCGGCTCTCGACCCACTTGACAGGCCTGCCCAACTTTACAGCCAGCACTGCCGCGATCAGTTCTTCACCTCCGAAATTGGTTTTGGAGCCGAAGCCGCCGCCCACTTCCGCGTTATACACATGAATGCGCTCGCGAGGTACGCCCGTGTAGCGCGCCAGCGTCTCCCTGGCCGTGTAGATAGCCTGTGAGGATACCCAGGCCGAGAACTGTCCGCTTTGTGGGTCATAGTCAAACAGGCAGGCCCGGCCTTCCAACGAAGCAGGCGCAACGCGCTGGTTGACCACTCTCAGCCGCACCGTCTGATCTGCCTGCTCGAACGCGGCCCGAATATCGCCGCCTCCCGTTCGAGAGCGAAACGCCATGTTAGTGCCAAACTCTTCATACAAGAGCGGCGCGCCCTCTTGCAGCGCGGCCTCCGGGTCGGTGACGGCAGGCAGAGGCGTGTACTCCACCTCTACCATATCCCGCGCATCCTGTGCCGTGTAGGGGTCTTCAGCCAGCGCCACCGCTACCGGGTCGCCAACAAATCGCGCCTTCCCTACCGCCAGTGGCTTGCGCACCGGCTTCTTCAAATCGCGCACAGGCATTGGTATCGGCTCGATGGCAGGTAAATCGTTTACCAGTTCGGCCCCGCTAAAGGCCGCGACTACTCCCGGCAAAGCACGCGCCGCCTCTAAATTGATGTTATCAATGTTCGCATGTCCGTATGGACTGCGCGTAACCGCCATATGCAAGACAGCAGGCCGCCCTTCTGGTAACCTCACATCATCGACATAATGTCCCTTGCCCGTGATGAGCCGGACATCTTCTATGCGGCGTTCCAATCCGCGTGGTAGCTTCGTTTCGATCATCTTGCGCTCCATCGTTTCTAGAATGGAAAATACATCCCTATTATCAAACTATCACGCTAAAAGAGCAAGAATAATGAGATTGGTGTGAATGGTAGTGTGATGGAAACGAAAGCATGTGGGGCGACCGGAAGCCACCCGCACGGGGATGGCTCTACCATATGCCCCGGCTTGGAGAGCCATCCCCGTGCGGGTGGCTTCCGGCTCCTCTGCTCGACGGATGGCTTCCTCACTTTTCCATGTTTAGTTGCTTGACGCGCACAGTACAATTCTCTAGAATAGCCTGGAAGAAATAAGCTATGAATTAGATTCGGAGCAGTGCATGACAGACCATGTAGGGCAGAAGCTTGGAAACTACCGGCTGGTGCGCTTATTAGGTCAGGGAGGCTTCGCCGAAGTCTACCTGGGTCAGCACGTGTTTCTCGATACCCAGGCTGCGATAAAGGTATTGCATACGCGTCTGGAAAGCGAGGATATTGCTCCGTTTCTGAATGAAGCGCGCACCGTTGCCCGCCTTGCTCATCCGAATATCGTGCGCGTGCTTGAATTTGGCGTCGAGGGCGATATTCCTTACCTGGTGGTGGATTACGCGCCCAATGGAACGATGCGTAAGCGCTATCCGCGTGGCACACGCCTGCCCCTCAATCCGGTTGTCTATTATGTCATGCAGCTTGCCACCGCTCTGCAATATGCCCACGAGCAGAAAGTCATTCATCGCGATATCAAGCCTGAAAATATTCTGATTGGTCGGCATAACGAACTCTTAATCAGCGATTTTGGTATCGCCCTGATCTCACAAAGTTCGCGTTACGAAAGTACGCAGGGCATGCAGGAAATCGCGGGTACCGTCGCCTACATGGCCCCGGAGCAGATTCAATCCCAGGCTGTTCCCGCCAGCGACCAGTACGCGCTCGCCGTCGTTGTCTATGAATGGATTTGCGGCGACCGGCCCTTTCACGGCTCGTTTACCGAAATCGCGGTAAAGCATACGATGGTTCCCCCTCCTTCTTTGCGTGAAAAAGTGCCGACTCTCCCCGAAGAGGTGGAGAAGGTGATTATGAAGGCCCTGGCGAAAGACCCGAAGGAGCGCTATCCCTCCATACTCGATTTCGCCCTTGCCCTTGAGGAAGCCTATCGCCAGACGGCTTCTCCTGAGGAGCTTTCAAACGATTTCAACGCTGGACGCAGCCGACCGCTCATTTTCCCCTCACCTGTTTCAGGTTCCCTCTCGTCCGATTCGGCTCCGTTACCTGTAGAAGGAAACCAGGTTGACCTTGCTCCCCGGCCGCCCGAAAATCGTGACCTCGCTACCACACCCATGCCGACGGAAACTTCATCTTTATATGAACACCCGGTCAAGACTGGTGATAAATCTACCTCGGTACTCATTCCTCCGGCGCGCATTTCTCGCAGAACAGCCTTGCTAGGTCTGGCCGGACTGGCTGTTGCTGGCGCGGCTGGCCTCGGCACCTATATTCTGACCCATCAATCGAGTGCTTCGCATTCGCCACCTGCTCGCGGACCGAACACGCAGGCCCTGTATACGTTTCGCGGGCATTCCATGTGGGTCTGGTCGGCGGCCTGGGCACCTGGCCAGCCACGTATTGTGTCGGCCAGCAGTGACACGACTGCGCAGGTCTGGAATGCTGCCGATGGGAATAACCGCGTTGTGTATCATGGTCATAAGGATTCGGTCTATTGCGCCGCCTGGTCTCCGAACGGGCAACGCATTGCCTCCTGCGGCTATGACCAGACTGTGCAGGTCTGGGACGCAGGCTTCGGCGATCAATTCTATGTTTATAAAGGCCATACTTCCTGGGTCTGGACAACCGCCTGGTCGCCTGATGGGCAGCGCCTCGCCTCAGCAGGTGGCGACCTCCTCGTGCATGTCTGGGATGCCGCCGATGGTGGCAATCGCCGTGTTTTCTCGGGGCATAGCGGCCCGGTCTACTCGCTCGCCTGGTCGCCTGATGGGCTGCGTCTCGCCTCCGCCAGCGCGGACGGTTCCGTTATTCTCTGGAATGTCTCGAACGGGCAGGTACTCTACACCTATCAACCCGACGCCAGCCCGCTCTGGGCCATCTCCTGGTCACCTGATGGCAATCGGCTTGCCGTTGCAGGAGATGACCAGACCGTACAGATATGGGACGCGGTTGATGGCGCTTATGGCGATCATCTCTTCGTCTATCACGGCCACACAGATTTCGTCTACGCGGTGAGCTGGTCGCCCGATAGCAAGCGCATCGCGTCTGGCGGGGCCGATAAAACGGTGCAGGTCTGGAATCCCGCTGATGGTACGCTGCAATTTACCTACAACGGTCATACCGACGATGTGCGCTCCCTTTCCTGGTCGGGCGACGGCAAACAGATTGCCTCCGCTTCCCTCGATCAGACGGTGCAGGTCTGGAAACCGTAGGCAACCTGATGAAAACCCAACTGTAGGGACGCGATTCATCGCGTCCTGCCCGCTCAACCCCCATCCCAGGCCGAGGTGGACGCGATGAATCGCGTCCCTACATTAAGGCACCAGCACCACCTTCCCCGTCACCTTCCGGTTCATCATATCGTTCAGCGCCTTGCTTGCCTGTTCCAGTGGATAGGTCGCCGAAATAAGCGGTTTCAGCTTGCCTTGAGCCAGCCAGGTCAGTAATTCCGCGATGTTCTGCTGGTTGCGCTGCGGTTCGCGTTCGGTAAACGCGCCCCAGAAAACGCCCACGATAGAGCAGCCTTTGAGCAGCGTCAGGTTGAGCGGAACGCGTGGAATATCCCCTGCCGCGAAGCCGACCACCAGGTAACGCCCTTTCCAGGCCATGCTGCGCAGCGCTGGCTCCGTGTAGTTCCCTCCAACCGGGTCATAGACCACGTCAACGCCTTTGCCATCAGTGAGTTGTTTGATACGCTCGCGGAAGTCCTCTTTTGAGTAGTTGATGACCTCGTCGGCCCCATGTTGCCGGCAGACCTCCAGCTTTTCATCGCTCGAAGCGGCGGCAATAACCCGCGCCCCCATCTGTTTGCCGATTTCAACGGTCGCAAGTCCCACGCCGCCAGCCGCGCCCAGCACCAGCAGCGTTTCACCTGCCCGCAACTGTGCCCGATCTTTCAAGGCATGATATGACGTGCCGTAGGTTAAAATAAAGGCCGAAGCGGTCACAAAATCCAGTCCCGGCGGCATAGGAATCAACTTCCCTGCCTCGACTACCACTTCCTCGGCAAAGCCACCCCAGCCCGTAAAGACTATCACTTTATCCCCTGGCTTCACGCGCTCCACTCCCTCGCCGATCTCTTTCACGACTCCCGCGATCTCGCTTCCGGGCGAAAATGGCATCGGCGGTCGAAACTGGTATTTGCCTTGAATAATCAGCGTGTCGGGAAAATTCACGCCGCACGCCTTGACGCTCACCACCGCCTGTCCTCTCGCAGCCTTTGGCGACTCCACCTCCTCGACAACCAGCGAATCGGGTGGGCCATATGCTTTACATAACACTGCTTTCATTCCGCGTTCTCTCCTTGTGAATCTGATAATTTGCTGCTTTTGGTTTCCATCATGGCATATTTTGCTGCGGTTTATCAACCCGGTCATGTTGCTTGTCTTCTGAAGTCTGCATTAAGCCTGGATTAAACGTGTAACAAACAAGAGTTTCAACTGTTCAGGCAAGCAAAGGGGGCCTGAATGGAATTTATCCTAAAAGGAGAGCGCCGTCAACGATGACAAGGCGCGAAAGGAGGTATCTGGTGAGTTCAGATACAGCGAAAACGCACTCAACCAAATCTGGTAAAGGGCTCGAAGATGGTTTGCATGACGTCAAGCAAACGGCACAGCAGGCCCAGGAAACGGCACGTGAGGCGACCGAAAACAAATGGTTCAAACGGCTGGCGCGAGTGGGATATGCGACAAAGGGTGTTGTCTACTTGCTGGTTGGCGGCCTGGCTGTGACGCTGGCGATTGGACACGGCGGCGAGGTGACAGACCAGAAAGGCGCGCTGGATGTGATCTTTAAGTGGCCGTTCGGGCGCGTATTGCTGGCATTGATCGCCATTGGTCTGCTGGCTTTCGGACTGTGGAGCATTGTGCAGGCCATTTTTGACAAGGAACACGAGGGAAGCAAGGCCAAAGGCATTATTGCGCGTATCGGCTACGGCGTTGTGGGTCTGGCCTATCTTATCCTCGCCTTTGGCGCGTACAAACTGGTATCGGGTGCGGAGGATTACGAGAAGAGTACAACCACGATGGCCCAGGACTGGACAGGTCGCCTGCTGCATTTCCCCTTTGGGGTGGCTATTGTCACCTTTATCGGTGTGGTCATCCTCGGCGTGGCGATCTACCTGTTTGCGCGCGCCTGGACGGCCAAATTCCAGCGTCGTTTTCACCTGGGCAAATTAAGTGACAGGATGCGTAAGGCTGTGATATTCCTCGGCAGGTTCGGCTATGCCGCGCTGGGCATTGTTTTCACTATTATTGGCATCTTCCTGATTGTGGCGGCATTGAAACACAATCCGCAGGATGCGAAAGGCCTTGACGCCGCCCTGAAAGAATTACTTCAACAACCATTTGGCCCTGTTTTGCTTGGTCTTGTCGCGCTTGGCCTCGTTGCCTACGGGGTCTACTCCTTCGCTGAGGCGCGTTATCGCTACGTGGAATAACTTTTCCACATTCTGTTATTCGTATGCTTTTTGTTCCTTTTGTGCGTGTTAGAAGCAGAGTTACCAGAGAAGGTGAGGAGAGATATCGCGGGGGGGTACAAGGTATGCGGCTCTCTGCTCTCCTCGAGAGTCGCGGAAAGGAAAGCATTCCTGTGAGATCAAATACTACGGTACCCAGGCACGTACAGGAGGCGAAACAAACGGCCCGTCGTGCTGCGACCAATAAATGGGTGGCCCTGCTGGCACGCCTGGGGTACGCGGTCAAAGGTGTTGTCTATGTGATTATTGGCTGGCTGGCAGCCATGCTGGCTGTCGGACATGGCGGTACAACGACTGATCAGCGCGGCGCGCTGACAACCATCAGCGGCCAGCCGTTCGGCAAATTCTTGCTCGTTATCGTTACAATCGGCCTCTTTGGCTACGCGCTGTGGAGCATCATCCAGGCCATTTTCGATACTGAGGGAGAAGGCCGTGACGCGAAAGGCATCATTGCTCGTATCGGTTATGCGGCAGTCGGTATAGCCTACGGCGCTCTGGCCTTTGGAGCCTATCAACTGGTCGCTGGCAGCGGCAGTGCTGGCAAAAGTTCCACCAGTTCGACGCAGGACTGGACGGCCCGCCTGTTGCACCTGCCCTTTGGTGTGGCGCTTGTTGTTATCGTTGGCCTGGTCGTGCTTGGCATCGCCGGATACCTGTTTTACAAAAAGGCATACAAGGCCGATTTCAAACGCCATCTCAGCCTGACTGGCCTGAATGAAAGCATGCGAAAGGGAGCCGTTTTCGCGGGCCGCTTCGGCTATGCCGCCCTGGCGGTCGTTTTCACTATTGTCGGCATCTTCCTGATTGTCGCTGCTGTACAGCACAACCCAGGTGAGGCGAAAGGTCTTGACTCCGCGCTGGCTGAACTTGCGAGCCAACCCTTTGGCCCGATCTTGCTCGGCATCGTCGCGCTTGGTCTGATCGCCTACGGCATTTACTCCTTCGTAGAAGCTCGCTATCGTAAGGTCGGCTAAACATCCTGAATCAAAAACGAGGATATCCAGGCATGTCATCCTGAGCGCAGCGAAGGATCTGCGGCCTCGCACACGAATCGCCGGGGCACACAGATCCTTCGCTGCGCTCAGGATGACATGGGGCGAGTGTCCGCCCCATGTTGTAAAACTGCATCACTCTCCATTTTTGATGCGGTCACTCTGCCTGTTCCACCAGCAGGGTGCCAATCTCTAATTCTTTCACTTCACCGCCGCGCAGCACCTTGACAGACAGCCGTTCTCGCTCCTCGCTCTTGCTCAGCAGGTTCAGCAGCGCGCCATTATCAGGCAATGGAGTATTGCCTGTGAAGAGCAGTACATCCCCGACGAAGAGGTCCTGGTATTTCGCCTGTCGCTCTTTACGGATACCACATACCAGCACGCCGCTCCTTTGCTCGATTCCAGCCGATATGCGAAAAGCGGCTGGCAATTCTACCGTCGTGATTTCTACGCCGAGCGTTACCCGCCTCTGAGGTAGTTCCGCCAGCCAGCTATTCACCACGTTGCTGGGAATGGCTACCGAGAGGTCGCCGCCGAAGATCATGGCATTGATGCCGACCACCTCGCCGTCCGCGTTGAGCAATGGCCCGCCTGAATTGCCTGGAGCCAGTTCCACGTCCGACTGGATGTACTGCATCTTCAGGTCATCGGCCAGCTTCGCGGTACGCATCATGCTCATGATGCCCGCCGTGACGACCCAGCGTTGCCCCCAGGGATGCCCAATCGCGAAGACCCATTCGCCAACGCGCAGCTTCGACGAATCGCCCGAGCGCAGCCGCTTAAGCGAATCGCCCTCGATTTTCAGCAGCGCGAGGTCGAGCCTGGGATTGCGATGCAGCACCTTCGCCGCAAACAAGCGGCCATCCGGAAGCAGCACCTCAATCCTTGCGCCATCCCTGGCGACAACGTGATGATTGGTGATGATACGCCCGTCTTCATGCCAGATGACACCCGTTCCGCCGCCTCTGCCCTCGGTTCGCACCTGCACAATGGCGGGTTGCGCCTGCTCGAAGATGGCTGTCAGAGCCTCAGAGAAAACATCTGGAAACGCTGACGAGGTTGAAAATGTCGTTGACTGTGTCATTTGCTTGCTTCCCTTATTGTCGCTGCCGGATCGTCACTTGCAGGGTATGAAGCGTATTGCCACGAATCACCTCGATAGGCACCGTTTTGCCTACGCGCTCTCCTGCCAGCAGCACCTGCAAATCCTCGGCATCGCGTATGGCATGCCCATCAAGCGTAATCAGGATATCGCCAAGCAGAATACCTGCCTGCTGCGCCGGGCTGTTCTCATCGACATTCAAGATGAGCAATCCGTATTCCTGGGTCTTTCCACCCCGTTGCGCCTCGGGAATCTGCACCAACTGGCTGCTGATACCCAGGTAGCCACGCGCAATATGTCCCTGCTGAGCCAGGGTGTTAGCGGTGCGTGTCGCGATATCGAGAGGAATTGCCAGCGCCAGGCCGTTCACCAGCCCCGTCGTTAGCATGCCGAGAACCTGTCCCTGCGTATCGATGAGTGCGCCGCCCGAGAAGCCAGGATAGGGAATTGCATCCGTCCGCATATAGCGCTCAAGCAGCACGCCATTACTGGTGCGAATCGGCCCGCCGAGAATGCTGATGATGCCCGAACTCGCCATTGGCCCCTCGTCCGACGTTCGACCAATCGCGATCACCAGTTGTCCGACCCGCGCCTTTTCCTGCGAGGCTGTAATCGCTGGTACGTCAAGGCCATCCACGCGCAATACTGCCACGTCGCTTGCCTTATCGCGCCCCACAAGCTGCGCGCTTAGCGTCTGCCCATTGGATGTCGAAATCGTAATATTCTCATCGCGCTCCAAAACATGATCGGCGGTCAATACCAGTCCCGGCGCGTAGACCAGCCCGCTTGCCGGTTGCCGTTCGCGTCCACGCACAAGCACGACCGAAGGCGTGACCTTCTCGACCGCGTCGGCCATCTGGTTAGATAATTGCCGCAACAGTGAAGCGTTATGGGGATTGGTAGAAGTAGTTGTGCCGTTTGTCTGCTCCATAGTTGTTTCTCTCTTGAAAAGGTTGGAACCCGTATCCCAACTATACGCTCCCGTACAAAAAAGCGCATCGGTGATTTCAACAGTTTCTATCCTGGAAAAATTACCAGGATGCATGCTATGATTCGTCAATATAGCAAGCCATTACCAACCTACCTCAACCTGTCATCCTGAGCGGAGCGAAGGAACTGAGGTTCCCATTGTCTCGACATGGCAAGCGCGAGATCCTTCGCTTCGCTCAGGATGACAGGCGAGAAAGTCTTTTTCATGGCAAGCCATTACCAACCTACCTCAACCTGTCATCTTGAGCGGAGCGAAGGATCTCGCGCGCCGAACGATTCGTGTGTTGAGGCCGCAGACGAAGGATGACAGGCGAGAAAGTCTTTTTCATGGCATGCGAATTATGAAATGAGTAGAAATAAGGATAGATATGCTACAACTCGATTCAAGACAACTCGGCGCGACAGGCATCGTCGTACCGGCTATGGGTATTGGCACCTGGAGTTGGGGCGATACCGGCTTCTGGGGTTACGGCAAGAATTATACTCGTGAAGATGTCAACTCAGCCTTCAAAGCCTGCATGGATGCTGGACTCAACTTTTTCGATACCGCCGAAATATATGGCAATGGAGAATCGGAGCGCATTCTTGGTGAGTGCATTCGCGCTGATGGCCGACCCGCGATTATTGCCACCAAATTCGCCCCCTTGCCGACAAGATTTTCGGCCTCCACGCTGCTCGATGCTCTCGATGCCAGCCTGGAACGCCTGGGCGTTTCCTCGATAGACCTCTACCAGATACACTGGCCCTACACCTTTATCAACCAGCAGCGTCTCATGGATGCGCTCGCCAGGGCTGTGCGTTCCGGCAAAGTGCGCGCCGTGGGCGTGAGCAACTACAACGCCTCGCTGATGCGCCGCGCACATGCTCGCCTGGCCCGGCACGGCATTTCCCTGGCCTCGAACCAGGTGCATTACAGCCTGCTGCATCGCAAACCCGAAAAGAACGGTGTGCTAGATGCCTGCCGCGAACTCAACGTCTCTCTGATCGCCTACAGCCCCCTTGAACAAGGCTTTTTGACAGGCAAGTACCGCTCTGGCAACATCCCCAAAGCCGCGCTATCTCCGGTACGCCGCCTGATGTCCCGTCCCGCCCGCCTGCGCAAAATCGAACCCTTGCTGCAAACGCTCGAATCCATCGCTCAGGAACGCGGCAAAACCATTGCCCAGGTAGCCCTTAACTGGCTGCTCACAAAGGACGACCTTATTATCCCCATTCCAGGTGCGAAAAACCTCCGTCAGGCCACCGAAAATGCCGGAGCCATCGGCTGGCGTCTCACTGAAGAGGAATTTGCCAGGATTGATAAGGCGGCGCAATAATGTTGGGCATTTCACGTGTACAGGGAGACCGGAAGGCATCCCCTTGCGGGTGCCTTCCGGTCTCCTCTCGATATACATCAAAATGATTTCACAAAACCCTCAAACCGCTCCCGCACCCGTTCAAGCTCTGGCAACTTCAATCCTACCCCTTCATCTTTCCCATTGCCCGGTAGCCTATCCGCCTGTTCCAGCAACTCCCATAACACAACATCCTTTTCCTCCTCGCTCTCAACATCCTCCGGCACATACAACATGCTGGTCGCCAATCGCAATCGCAACGCATCGGGCCTATCGCCAAACGCAACCCCTGGCAGCGTCGCAATATCCCATTCCTCTAATAAATGATGGGCCAGTTCCTCGCTCGTAGTAATACCCCGCTTTTGTAGTTTTGTACGCAAGGGCGAGAAATCGGGATAGAGATAAAATGCTCCCGCAGGTTGCGGACAATCTATTCTCAGGTCTACCAGCTTTTCATATAGTCTATTTGTAGCATATCCATGAATGGTTGCTGAACGGCGTACATAACGCTCTAATTCAGGTGGGTATGTATAGGCAACCGTAGCCGCTTCCTGTACTGGCGTGGTTGCTGAAGACCAGATTTCGCTTGCCATCGCGCGTAAAGCGGTCATCAAGCGTTTGCCATCATCTGTAATGGGTAGGGAAGCATATCCCAGCCGCCAACCGCCAGCCGAAAAAGCCTTTGAAAGCCCACCCGTCACAATACTACCCTCTGGATAGAAGCGCGCAGGCGAGACATGCTCGCGCCAGCCATGCGCCAGTTCCGCGTAAATCTCGTCGCAGATTAACGTTATGCCCTCTGCTTTACACCACATGGCAATGGCCTCTGCGTCCTGGCTGCTAAACATGCCTCCTGTCGGATTGCTCGGCGTATTGACCACCAGGATGCGCGGGCTAGCTCCCTGCTGCCGGGCCTGGGCCAGTGTGTTAGAAAGCCTTTCCCGCGTCAGCGTATGAGCATCCGCCGGGTCGCTTTCTACTCCAAAAACTTGTTTTCCGGCCAATCGTGCCTGTGGCGCATAGCTGACCCAGGAGGGAATAGGCAAAAGCACATCCCCATCTAGAATTTGCATTAGCGCATAGAGCAAGGGCTTGCTCCCTGGCGCAACTGCCACATATTCGGGAGCCGCCGCAATCTGCCTTGTGCGTTCAAGATAATTCGCGATAGCTTTTCGCAACGTGGGAATACCCTGTAGTGGTCCGTAACCAGTATGCGTAGCTGCCCTGCTCAACGCCTCTTTCAAGAGGGGATGTAGTGGAAACGATGCCTCGCCGAAACCAAGATGAATCGTCTTGCGTCCGGCCGCTTTCCGCGCCTTCACTGCTTCATTCATTGATAGAGTTGCGGAACTTGCCAGGTTTTGCATGGCTGGGGTTAATTGTAGAAGTGTACATTCTGGCATGGTGATATCCATTATCCCTTTATGTTCTTGAATCCCCCGATTATTAAAAGTAAACCCAAAATGAGGAAAAAACCAGCAGCAAGTAGTGAAGAACCTGGAACGGATAAACCTATTGTAGCCAAAAGAAGCCCAACTATTATTGTCCATATAGCGTATATTCTTCTGCATCCCCGGTACTTATTGATTGCATAATTAGCTCCTGCTGGAGCGCCTGTTTTGACGAACTGGCCCCAGGGAGTGTTCCAGGGATTGTTTCTCATAATAGATTATTCCTTTCCAACTTGATGCTCTTCAATACAAGCCCGGTGAAGCGAACATCTTTATGCTCATTTCATTATATTAACATATTCTTCTATTTAGCACTCTTCCCTTGAGAATGCTATTGTAATTGTTAGCCGAGTTTGATACTATAAATAACTGGAATATGCCTCAGATGCCGTTCTTTTCTATCGTTTCTTGCAGCAAAGGAGTATGTTGAATATGGCAGTGGAAACACATAAAGAGACGATGGGCTTCCAGGCGGAAGTCAAACAACTGCTTGACCTGATGATTCACTCCTTGTACTCCAACAAGGAGGTCTTTTTACGCGAACTTATCTCGAACGCCTCGGACGCTATCGACCGCCTGCGTTTCGCGGCGCTCTCTGATCCCGCTCTTTATGAAAATGATACCGAGTTCAAGATTCGCGTTTCGTATGATAAAGACGCCCGTACCATTACCGTCAGCGATAACGGTATTGGCATGACTCGCGACGAGGTGATTGCCAATATCGGCACCATCGCCAGATCGGGAACGCGCGAATTTCTTGCCTCGCTGACCGGCGATCAGCAGAAAGACGCCAACCTCATCGGTCAATTCGGCGTTGGATTCTACTCGTCCTTTGTCGTTGCAGATAAAGTGACGCTGACGACGCGCAAGGCGGGCGCGCCTGCAAGTGAAGGCGTGCGCTGGGAGTCCGACGGGCAGGGCGAGTACTCGATTGAGAACGTTGAGAAGCACTCTCGCGGCACCGAAGTCGTGCTGCACCTGCGCCCGGACGAAGATGAGTTGCTCAATGGCTATCGCCTGCGCTCGATCATCAAGAAGTTCTCCGACCACATCTCCGTACCCATTATGATGCAGGTCGAGGGCAAGGACACGGGCGAGGAGGAGCGCGTCAATAGCGCCGCCGCCCTCTGGACGCGCCCGCGCAGCGAGATCACCGAGGAAGAGTATAACGAATTCTATCGCACCCTTTCGCATGATTTCAACGACCCGCTGGCCTACGTCCACAGCCGTATGGAGGGCACGCAAGAATACATCCTGCTGCTCTACATTCCCTCGAAGGCTCCCTTTGATCTATGGAACCGCGAGCGGCGACACGGCGTCAAGCTCTACGTCCGGCGCGTTTTTATCATGGACGACGCTGAGCAGCTTATCCCCGGCTACCTGCGTTTCGTGCGCGGAGTTGTCGATTCGAGCGACTTGCCGCTCAACGTCTCCCGCGAAATATTGCAGCATAACCGACTGATCGACACCATTCGCAATAACGCCGTCAAAAAGGTGCTGGGTCTGCTGACCGATATGGCCGCGAAGGAGCCGGAGAAGTATCAGAAATTCTGGGACGAGTTCGGGCGCGTCCTCAAAGAAGGTCTCGCCGAAGATCACGCCAACCGCGAAACGCTCGCCAAACTCCTGCGCTTCGCCACCACGCATTCCGATGGCGAAACCCAGAACGTCTCGCTGGAAACCTACGTGAGCCGCATGCGCGAAGGTCAGGAAAAAATCTACTACATGATCGCCGATACCTATGCCGCTGCCGCCAACAGCCCCTTGCTGGAAATCTTCAAAAAGAAGGGCGTCGAGGTGCTGCTGCTTTCGGATGCCGTAGATCACTTGCTGGTCTCCGAACTGACCGAGTTCGAGGGCAAGCAACTGCAATCCATCTCACGCGGCGAGGTTGACCTGAGCAAGATTCCCGACCTTGTGCAGGATCAGAACGAGCAGCAGCCCGAAGTCGGCGAAGTGCAGGAACTGGTAAAACGCCTGAAAGAGGTCCTGAACGAGCAGGTCAAGGACGTGCGCGTCTCCACTCGCCTGACCACCTCGCCCGCCTGCCTGGTCGTTGACGAGTACGACATGGACCCCAGCCTTGAACGCCTGCTGAAAGCGATGGGTCAGAAGCTGCCTTCTGGCAAGCCCATTCTGGAGATCAACACCCATCATCCCATTCTCGTCAAAATGAGCAACGAACGCGACGAGCAGAAATTTCGCGACTGGGCGCACATTCTCTTCGACCAGTCCGTCCTCAGTCGCGGCGAAATGCTGGAGAATCCAACTTCATTCGTCAATCGGCTGAATGAACTGTTGTCGCAGCTATAGAGAGGATATCCAGTAATGCCATCGGGATATCCAATAATGTCATTGGGATATCCAGTAATGTCATCCTGAGCGAAGCGAAGGATCTGCGTGCCGGACGAGACGTCTGCCATCGCCGCAGATCCTTCGCTTCGCTCAGGATGACAGAAAACTAGTATCCCCAGGATAACAGAGGGGCAGTACCTCCAGGAAGACAGAGAACTAGTATCCCCAGGATAACAGAGGGACAGTACCTCCAGGAAGACAGAGAACTAGTATCCCCAGGAAGACAGAGAACCAGTATCTCCCCATATGTTGTCAACATTCGTTACAGCGCCGCTCGATAAGTGTGTGCAAACATTTAAGAAAACGCTCTTGTCGCCCCAAGCAGCCGCTTCGTCAGTTCGCCGCCTTCAAAGACCAGTTCGCGCAAGGCCTCTTCGATATGGCGGTCTTCAACAAGCATGTCGTCGCTTTCATCTGCCGCGAAGAGGGCCGCTTTGCGCATCAGTTCGCGAATGAATGCCGCGCTTACCCCCTCAGTTTGATCCACCAGTTCCGGCAGGTGTTGCAGGCGCAGGTTGAGACCTTTGCCATAGAGTTCAAAGAGCCTCCTGCGGCAATCGAGGTCTGGCAACGGTATTTCAATCGCCTGGTCGATGCGTCCGGGACGGGATGCCAGTGCGGGCTCAAGGATATCGGGGCGGTTCGTGGTGAGCAAGAAGAGGATATCGGCATCATCCGCGAGGCCATCCATCTGGTTGAGGAGTTCAAAGAGCAGCGCGTTACAACCCAACTGCTGATTTGTGCGCTCCTCGGCGATCAGGTCAACATCTTCCAGGATGACCGTTGCGGGCTGCAATAACCGCGCCATCCTGCATGATTTCTCAAGCAGACCAATGGCGCGCCCTGTCATTAGGATAACTGTGCGTTCCGGCATCTGCTTTGCCAGGTACATAGCGGTGAGCGTTTTTCCCGTACCGGGCGCTCCATAGAGCAATAGGCCGCGTTTAATATGGCGACCTGCCGCTTTAAGCTTTTCACGGTGTTGGGAGAACTTAATGGTCTGCCGTTCAACACGCTCCAGCACTCCTTGCGGTAAGATGATATCGTCGCGTTCAATAGCTGGCAAATGGTGGAATTGGACATCGAGCGCGTGATTTTCCAGTGCCAGTGAGACAACATGGCTGCGATACACATTATGAACCCGCATCAGCATGCGAATATCGCCCAACAGCTTTTCCGCCTTTGTCATTTCGAGCGCCATGACTCCTACATCAACGCTTGGATGAAAGTTGAGCGGCCCGCAGACCATCAGCGCCAGCGGTTCGTTTTCATGCCGGATAAGGTAGAGTCCTGCCTGTACGCAGGTGAGAACACTGTCGTTATGTAGGGAGATGTTGACATATTGCACCGGCCCTTCTTTTGTTTCCCAACCGTGTTGCGAAGTCAGCAGATTGGTGAACTTGATGCCCATATGTTCATTTGGTACGACAAACCCGTGTAGTTCTGTCTGCCATTCCTCACCTGCGAACAGACTTGTAATCGCCGAATGAACATTTGGATGGTCTGCGTTTTCAAAAGATTCTTTTATCGTCGGCAATTTCGCCGGTTCCGCGCCAAAATGGTCACGCAACATCCGTAGGAATACTGGCTCCTGTCGTGGAGCCTGCCTGGATGCCTGGTCCATAACTGCCTTAAAGGATGCGAGAAAGTCTCCGGTGTCTACTGGTTCCTGGCTTGCCATGTGGAAAACTCCTTTATCACAAAGTACATGTCCCCATGTCCGCTAATATAGACGCTTAGACGGGTGAGAAAATTGCATAGCTATTTCTCTCGAACCCTTGACGCCCTGGAATAGTCCCGTTATACTAGTAATAGACAAAAACGGTCGCTTAATGCGGCCAGACATATCACGGTGGAATTAATCGGATGCTCAGCGAGCTTATAAAGCAACAGAATAGCTTTTATTATTGGTTTAGCCCTCCAGCATGATGGTGGGCCTTTTGGGCTGAGCAAAAATTAACCACCAGCATGCTGGACGAGCAGAGGAAAAAAACCTCTGCTTTTTTGTTTCTCTAAAACTTTTGTACAAGAGGAAGGAACACAGGTTATGATTATCGTCATGCGCAACTCATCTACGAGCGAAGAACGCCAGGGACTGCTGGCCCTTATCAGCAAGGCAACGGGTAGCCAGCGTCCCATTACCATCACCAGCCTGCATGGACAGGACGTCCTGACACTCGATGGCAACTCATTAGACGCCTCTATGGGCGATTCCTTATGCCAACATTCCGCCGTTGAACGCATTATTCCGCTCAAAACGCCTTACCAACTGGTAAGCCGCGCCTTCAAAAGCGAAAGCAGCAGCGTTGTAGTGGGTGGCGGACAGAGCAAACAAGTTATTATTGGCGATGGTTCACCCGTCGTCATTGCAGGGCCATGCGCCGTTGAGAATCGGGAACAACTTCTTTCCACTGCCCTTGCCGTAAAAGCCGCAGGCGCGCAGATTTTGCGCGGCGGAGCCTTCAAGCCGCGCACCTCACCATACCAGTTCCAGGGGCTAGGTGTCGAGGGATTGAAGCTTTTAGCCGAGGCGCGCCAGGTCACGGGTCTGCCAGTCATTACCGAAGTCATGGAGCCTGAAATGGTTGAAGTGGTGGCCGAATACGCCGACATCTTGCAGATCGGCAGCCGCAACATGCAGAATTTCCCTTTGTTGCTCGCCGCCGGTCGCCATAGCCGCCGCAAACCCGTCATGCTCAAGCGCGGCCTCGCCTCTACCATCGACGAATGGTTACTGGCCGCCGAATACATTGTCGCCGCTGGCAATCCCAACGTCATCCTCTGCGAGCGCGGTATCCGCAGCTTCGACTCCCACACCCGCAACCTGCTCGATCTTGCCTGTGTTCCCCTGCTACACGAATTGACCCATCTTCCCGTCATCGTCGATCCCAGCCATGCCACCGGACGCCGCGAACTGGTACCTACCATGTCGCGTGCCGCTATCGCTGCCGGAGCAGAAGGCCTCATTCTAGAAGTTCATCCCGACCCCAACAGCGCGCTCTGCGACGGTCGCCAGTCCATCACCCCCGAACAGTTGAGAACCATCGTACATGAAACGCGCCTGCTCGCGCAGATTATGAGCGAACAGGCGGTTCTGACATCCGTGGCTTAGAAGAGGTAGGGAGCGAGCGTTAACTCGTTGTCGTTTTCCAACAATGGCGTTGGAAGCCGCTCCACTTCCTTTTGTCCAGTATATTTCGTTTTCGATTAAGACTCATCCAGTCTTGCCGGAGTTGTCACCTGGTTGAGTCGGTTCCACAACACATAGCCCATCTCTTTTTTCGGCACATAGTAATGTCCTTCATCGGCAACCATGCTTGCTGTTGCCGTAAATTCTCCCTGTTCGAGGTGCATCAGGTCAATGTACTTCGCCCCCTGTTCCAGGCGGAAGCCTAGCGGGACGATGACCACGTTGCGCAGTTCGTCATCGGTCAGGTCTGCCAGCCTGTCGCGCAGTTCCTTTACCTGATCTGCTGTCACCCAGTACGTGGGCTGCTGTCCCTGCATGCCGTGATTCTCGCCCGCGAACTCGTCGGGGTTCAGGTCGTAATCAAACTCCGCTTCACGTGCCGTTTCATTGGGATGAGGTGGCGGTTCGCGCAGCGCGCTTTTGTGCAGTTTGCTGCCCTTGCGGTGCTTGTCTGCATCGGAGTCGCTGCCACTGCGCCGCTCGCCCTCCGCCATCATGGCCTGTGAATCGGCCTTGTGACTTCTGCCCTCTGTAGGATCGAAGCTGGGTGGAACTTTCTCATCCTGCGCGGGCTTGCCGGGGTTTTTATGTTCGCGATACTCTTCCTCGTAGGTTTCAGGCTTTTTATATGGGCCGCTCGTAATCTCGGTACTCTTTTTGGGATTGTTGCGACCGACCTGTTCCTTGCTGTATCTCTGTTGATGTCTCTTTGGCATAGTCTCTAAACCTCCCTTCTCTTGAGACACGATTTTCTACAAAAAAAGGGAACTCTGCCAAATAACATAAATTTTTACAAATAAAGAGGGACTATGCAAGCCTGTCATGCTGAGCGCAGCGAAGGGTCTTCGTCGCCGGACTGGATCGTGCGCCCAGACCAGAGATGCTTCGCTGCGCTCAGCATGACAGGTTGAGATGGTTGATCTGGATGGTGAAATACAGAAATACGCGCAGTCATCTAAAGTTCCTCGTTCTTACGCATTGGGCGAGAGGCAAAATAGAGGTAGAAAAGTAGCCCAGCCTGACGGTGCTGGGAAGCTTTTACCATCAAGGCTGGCATGTATTCGATGTACGTGGCTGTCCAATCGGGTACATGACATTCTCTCGCCAGACTTCTATTTAGGAAACGTCTGAGCTTAGACAAAAGTGCCAATGTAACCAACAGCCTGTATTACTCGTACCTGTAATGATGGGTAGTTGATATAGAATACGATTGAGGAGAAAAGTGTATGGACAACCAGCAGCAGGCCAATTCACAGCCTTCAACCAGCGATACGCCGGGGGCGAACGAGCAGAAGAATGCCCCATCCAACAATCAATCCGGGAACCAGTCGAGCAATCAATCCACAGATAAGTCGAAGAAAACGATGATTGATCCCGCTACCCGCGATAATGCAACCACGAAGAATCGCACTAGTAGCAGTAGTAGTAGCAGTACATCATCGAATAATCCGCCTTCTGCTGAGCAGGAAACGAAAAGCGGTAGTTCGTCACAATAATAATTTTGTAGCATGTTTGGGTAATGTTGCATCAACCGCGAAAAATGTGATGTAGCGGCGTCTTACAGAAGTAGAGATGCCTGTACAGGAGATATGTAATACATATCTTGCTTGCTACTCGGACTTGTAGTATGATGCGGCAATGAGGGGTGCAACATCTACTATAAAGGGAGAAGCCAGGCATCTCTCGACCGTATTGGGCAGGTATTCCAATTGACATATAAAGCAGGCCCTTAGAAAGGAAGCGCGTGGATTCACTTAAACAGGCTTTCGACGTCTTGCGTGTCTTACGGCACCCGGCCATGTTGCGTCTCTGGCTGGCCCAGATCATCTATCTCAGCCTGCAATTCACCGCCAGCTACGCGCTCATCGTTTTAATCTCTGACGCGACCCATTCCGCCACGATGGTCGGTCTGGTGATTATCGCGCTTACTCTGCCCCTTGTGCTGCTGGCAGCCCCTGCCGGTATGCTGGTTGACCGCATGGACCGGCGCAAGGTCCTCTGGATCAGCAATGTCATTCGTGCTGTCGCCACAGCCGTGTTTGTGCTGGCGCTGGTCGCCAATTCGCACCAGCTTTACTCGGTGTACCTGCTGGCATTCTTCTTCTCGCTGGTTGGTCTCTTCTTCAGTCCCGCCGAGGGCGCGATTATTCCAAGCCTTGTTGATGAAGAGGAATTGCTGCCTGCGCTTTCTTTGTATAACCTGACGCTGAACATCAGCCAGGCCTTTGGTCTGCTGCTGCTCGGCCCGCTGGCCTTGAACCTGTTGCCTTCGCTGACTTTCAACATTGGCGGGCATCAGTTCCCGTTCACGCCCATCGAGATTCTTTTTGTTATTATGACTGTCCTTTACCTGTTCGCGGCTCTCCTGACTGCCACGCTCCCATACGAGCGCAAGCAGGAATTGCTTGAGCAAGAAAAACAGGCTGAAGGGCAGGAGCCGATGGAAGACGTCAAGAAGCTTTTCGCCAACTGGCAGGTGATGCGCACTGAACTGGTAGATACCTGGAAGCTTGTGAGCCGCGATAGCACCCTGTTCGATGCCCTCTGGCAGGCCTGCTTCGGCGGATTGGTGATGCTCACTATCGCCGAACTGGCAACCATTTTTGTGCAGCGCTTGCTTCAACTGCCCACGAAAGATACCTCATTAATTTTCGCGCCCGCCGGTATTGGACTGGTGGCCGGTTCGCTGTTTGTGCCCATTGTGGTCAAGCGCTTCGGTTCGACGCGCACGATTGTGATGGGTATGGTTGTCACAGGTCTGGGCTTTGTTCTGTTACCACTCTCGCAGACGCTGTTCCAATCGCTCTACCCCGCGCATTGGTCAACCGCGCCTCTGTTTCTGCTGGTCATAGCGATACTTACCGCCATCGTTGGCCTGAACCTGGATTTCATAGTTGTTCCCGCGCAGACCCAGTTTCAGGAACGCACCCCCGATAGCATGCGCGGTCGTGTCCTGACCCTCTATCAAGCCATGTTCAACGGCGGCGCAATCCCCGTCATGCTCTTTATGGGCGCGCTCACCGACCTGATCGGCATTCGCAGCGTCATCTACATGCTCGCCTCGTTCTGCTTCCTGGCCGCGATTATCACTGGCCTGCGGGCCACAAGACGCAAGAAACGCAAACAGGACGAACCACCCCAGGAGGATGAGGTGATGCCGTTGGTATCGTCGCGCCAGTAAGCAGAGCTTACAATGTTTCATGCAAATTGCTTAAACAGGTCCTCCATATCAGTTTTGTAAGATTCTAAAATATCTTTTTCCAGCCATCTGAGTGGCGTGAGTAATACAGGGGGTAGTTTCAGTTCTGAAGCTTTCTTGATGGTTTCGATTCCTTCTGCTTGATGAAAAGAAATAGCGATCAATCCTTTCCAGAAGTAAGCAAACGCTTTATCCGGTTCAAGCTCGATAGCCCTGTTCTGTTCAAGCAGCGCCTCGTCTATTTTGCCTTGCAGGTACAGGACTATGCCCTGGCAAATGTACCCTTCATAAGAATCCGGGCTGTTTCTCACTATTCTCTCTAAATGCCTGGCTCTCTTAGTGATTGGCTCCTGGTACATTGCCAACCAGTTGACCAGGAAGCTTGCCTCCATATTTTCAGGGTTGGCCTTCTCTGATTCGTTAAAATCTTCCTTTGCTTGCTCAATCTTTTTCAGCCATAGATGGCAGATGCCTCGCATGAGCCAGATATGTTCTGCATCGAGGGGAAGGAAATCATTCACAGACAAGAACTTCCACCTCTCATCAAGTACCTTGCCGAAATCCTCAATAGCCTGTTCGTACTTACCAAGCTCCATGTAAGCTATACCACGAAAGGTCCAGGCAAAAAAAGAATCAGGTGAAAATATTTCCAGTCTCTTTTCGTGTAGAGCTTCTGAAATGGAATTAAGCACTTCTGCGTGAAGATTCATGATTGGTTTAGCTTCTTGTGCTGAGCCAGAATCTGGCAGCCGAATTATATTTCCTTTCTTTATAAGCTCTTCGGGGTCTGATTCGCGTATAGTATCAATTTGTTGAGAGAACCTGTTAAGAACCTCAGTGAAGTCCTTTATAGCTTCCTCAAATTGATTAAGCGAACAATAACTCAGCCCTCTTCTATTGTATGCAGTTAGCATATCGGGAGCGTATTTAATCGCACGATCAAAATCCTTTATGGCCGCCTCAAATTGGTTGAGATATCCGTAACCCCACCCACGATTAAAATAAGCACTAGCTAAGTCGGGCTTCAACTCCAGAGCATAAGTACAATCTTTAATGACTTGTTCTGCGTCGTTGAGGGAAAGGTTGATAGCAGCACGCTGGACATAAACGTCGGCCCAGTTAGGAGCAAGGCTGAGTGCCTTGTTAAAATCGGAGAGCGCTTTTTCATAATCTTGCATAAGTTGATAATAAAATAATCCACGTTCATAGTAAGCATATGCCCACTTGGGTGCAAGCGTGATTGCATGATTATAATCGTCAAGAGCTTTCTGATAATTTGCCTGAAGAAAATTGAGCTTCCCGCGAGACAGGAAAGCTTCAGCGTATCCAGGAGCTAGTTGGATAGCCAGATCAAATTCCTGTATAGCCTGTATAAAATTTTGACGAGCCATATAGAGTAAGCCCATCCCAAAGTGAGCTTGAGGCTGCTGAGGCTGTATTTTAAGGGCGCGTCTGTAATCCTTTTCTGCTTGTTCGTAACTTTTCTGATAGCTGAAATCATTGGACATTTGCTGCTGAGCAGCGAGTCCTGTGTAAGCGAGACCACGCTGCAGATAAGCATCAGTCAGTTTTCGATTGAGTTTGATGGCCCGGTTACCTAGTTTGATAGCCTCAGCAGGTTGATTGAAAGAGAGATAGGCAATGCTGCAATCAATGTACACTTGTGTATCTTGCGGACTTAATTCTATCGCCTCTAGACAGTAGCGGAGGGCCTGTTCTTGATCTTGTAGTAAAGCATGTACTCGTCCAAGTCCTGCTTTGGCTTGAGCAATAAGTCCCGGCGCTTCCTCTTTATTTGGAAGTAGTTGTAGAACTTGTTCAAAATCCTTGCGGGCGTCCTCTGATTCATAACGAGTTAGATAGATCCTTCCTCGAATTAGGAGAGCTAATATCAAACGAGGATAGAGATCAAGAGCTTTATTCAGGTCCTTGAGCGCCTTATCAGGTTGATTGGATGCAGTTTGCGCTATTCCTCGCGCAAAATAAGCGAAAGCTAACTTAGGGGTCAGCTCCACAGCCTTTTCACAATTGTAAAAAGCTTTTTCGAGGTCTCCTAATCTGGCGTAGGCCCATCCTAAAACTGCATAGAACAGCGCTTCATTCGGAAGCAGCTTTATTGCCTCGCTCAGGTCTTTAACACCTTGCTCAAAATTATTAAATTGGACGCATGTCAGGCCGCTTACAAAATAAGCAAGCCCTCGATTTGTTGACTTCTGTGGATCTGTCTCATCAAGCTGAGAAGCGAGTTCCAACGCGCGATTGCAGTCTTCAAGGGCTTGTTCAGGCTTTCCTAGAGAAGCAAATGTAAGTCCACGATAAATATAAACAAGGCTGTCTTGTGGGTCAAGCTCAATACCCTTATTGAAATCGTCAAGCGCTCGTTTATATTCCATGCGTGTGATATAAGCAAGGCCGCGTATAAAGTAGTTCCAGCTTTCGTCAGGAGCGAGATCAAAAGCCTGTTTCAAGTCTTCAAAGGCCTGCTGCGTATTGCCTGTAACTATTGCAGCAAACCCATGTATAGTGTACATCCATCCTTCTTTGAACTCAGAGTTCAGCGCCCGCTCCATATCTTTAAGCGCTTGCTGAGGTTGATTCGCCAGCAGATATGCAGCGCCTCGTATTGCATATAACCTTTCCTCGTCAGGTGTGAGATGAATGGCAAGATTCAGGTCTTGTAAAGCTTTTTGGGCATCATAAAGGAGGAAGTGGTTTAAACCGCGTCCCCGATAAAGAAAGGCCAGGCCTTCAGGTGAAAACGAGGAAGCCTTTGTAGCTTTTTCTAATAGAAAATTTGATGCTTCCAGGAATCCCGCATCTCCTGGATCAGTGTTGAGGTAGTGAATAAGCTGATCGAGGATCGCTTGAATGTCCGGGTGTATATGTTTGATCTGTGGTTCCTGCGCAAGTTCGTTCAAGAGGCCGAGAATATCCCTACTCTTTTTCGCCTTGTAATCGATGGTAAGTACCCATTCAATGGCTTCAATATGGCAGGCTGGATCGGGCAACAAAAATAACTGGTGGATGAGCGCCTTCGCCAGTTCCAACCACTCGTTTGCATTATATACCTGCTTTCCTCTCTGGGCTTGTAACTGCTCAAGCTGTTTCCGATAATGATCGGCGAGAGCTTTACGAGTCGCGTAGTACTCATTGGGAGAACTCCGGTAAAGCTCTTCACTTAATATCCTTTTTGTCCCATCTGTATAGGAGTATCTCCCACCATCTATGTGGTTGACAAAATGCTGCTCAATCAGCCAACGATAGAGCGCCACCTGCTCATTTCTGTCCTGAGGCAGATACCTATATTTTTCTTCTAAATTAGCGAAGGCTTCTACATCGCTCTGATTGAACGGTCGAGAAAAGAGAGCGGAGCTGAGGGCTAACTGCCGTTTTATGATGTCTAGTTCAGTTCCCAAGATATTATCCGCGATACTTTTCGTTGGATTAATCCTTGTATGTGGGTCGCGGGTCAAAAGGTAAAGATAAATGGGCAACCCCCTGGTGAGTTTCCACAGGTCAGTACTCTCCGCGCCAGTGATACCCTGGTTTAAGAGGTAAGTGCGTGTCTCTTCCTCGCTGAAACTTTTGAGATGTATTGTTCTGATTTCATCATGGTATCGCGCCCAATCGTGTTCTCGATTTGAACCTTGTAGCGCCTGCCTTCCAGCTATGATTAATATGATATTGGACTCAATGGCAATATCGCCTTCCAGGATATATTGCCATTGCCAGGGTTCTATCGTGCTTGACGTCCGCTCAAAAGAATCAAAAAAGAGGAGTATTTTGCGTCGATGCTGTTTTTGAGGAGATGTGTAGACAAATGTAGTTGCCAGTTCATTAAGTTCCTTCAGAAAGGCATGGGTCGGGTTTTTGACGGAATTCTTTCTGCGTTCAGCATCTCGAAGTAGCTGAGCTTGATGGCCCTGCTTTGAAACGAAATCGCTGGCAATAGTTGCTCCCGTATTGCCTAATGCGCCAAATGGACCAAGAAAGGTTTGAGCAGTTGCTCCAGCAACCTTCAGACCACTTGCAAGCAATAATTTACCTATGCTCTCGTGTTCAGCTTGCAGTTGTAATTCTATCTCTTTGTACTCATTCAGCGCCTTTTGAAAGTCTCTTCCGAATTTGAGCTGTTCGGCAAATTTCTCCATCGTATCAGCAAGGGTTATCTGATCTTCATTCACAAGGGCGGTTAAACAGTGATCTTTAAAATCGGTGGAGCGAGTTATATCTATGAAGTGACGAAGCAGAGTTGTCTTGCCGACGCCTGTTTCTCCTGAAATGGAAATAATATTGTATTGGGGTCTCTCTGCTTTAAGGATAGCATCTTCAAAAAAGTGAATGTGGTCTGTACGGCCAACAAAGTTTTGCTGAAGAGGGATATCTTTCTTGAAAGGGCTGCGCATACGTAACTCTTTCTTTAACTGAAGCAAAACAGTGGATTTCTTGCTTGCAGTATACCTGTTTTGTTTTTACTGCGTCAATAGCAAGTCTGTAATTTGATGCTTACACTTAAAGCGTTAAAATAGCAGAAAAATTGACTTAAGCAAATAGTATGCCATGAACAAGATCTGCTCGCCTGCCATGAACAAGATCTGCTCGCCTGCCATCCTCTGCTTCGCTCTGTCATCCTGAGCGCAGCGAAGGACATATATTCTCGGACGATACGTATGCCGAGGCCGCAGTTCCTTCGCTGCGCTCAGGATGACATCTGGCCGGTTTGTAATGGCATGTAGTACATCAACATAACTAATCTGTTACATGAATACTTGAAACTCTCTCCAACCACCCATTCAACACTCCCATCACCTCTGGCGTATCAGGATCATACAGCAGACAATGATACGCTTCGGGGAAGGTGACAACATGATGTTGTTTGGTCGCAACGCGGCGCAGGAAGAGGCGCGTGCTGGGGCGGTGTGCTACATAATCTTTGCCGCCCTGTAGCACCAGAAGAGGAAGCGTAACCTGTTCGGCTTTGCTCCGCGATTGGCGTAGCCAGCCGGAGAGGCGAATGAGAAAGCGCACGCTGACATGGCGCACGAACAATGGATCAGCCCGCAAACGGTCGTTGAACTCGCTCACGCGGCAGCCGAGTTCTTCCCTGCCTGTAACCGACATCGTTGGTCGTCGAGGATTGGTCATCAGCGAACGCAGGAAATTGGCGGCTTCACTTAGCTTTGGTTGGATGGCTGATCCCAGGACGGGCGAGATCAGCGCCAGCCCGGCAAGCGGCGTTCCCCGTTGTTGCGCGCAGTACTGGATGGCGAGCGAGGAACCCATGCTCTCGCCCAGCACGATGAGCGGCACATCCGGCCAGGTTGCTTTGCCCCAACGAACGGCGACATCCACGTCTTCCAGGTAATAGTGAAAGCTTTCGATATCGCCACGTATGCCCTCGGAGCGCCCATGCCCGCGCAGGTCGGGCGCTACTACCACCGTTCCATGTGGCGCGAGGTAATCTGCCAGCGCGTTATAATACCCGCCATGTCCGCCTAAGCCTTGAATGCAGATCACTACTCGCTCCGGCGCTGCGGGTATCCAGGCGCGGACAAAGATCGACAATCCATCGCGGGAGCGCAGCAGGGTTTCTTGTGCCTCAATGATACTGGTTTTGCTCATCTCGCGTGATTCTAGTTATAGCCAGAAACGTCGCCCTCTCGTTTGCTGAAGGGCGAATACGGGTCGATAATCTTCGTAAATCAGGTGCAAGGTGGCGATAAACAGCGGACGCATCGCCATCACCAGCATCCAGGTAAAGCCTTCAACTTCCAGGGGATTGCCGTTCTTCAAGATCAAAAAGTAGATGGGGGCCGCGATTGGCGCTTCTACCAGCACTGAGCCGACAAAGGCCGCCGCGACCATTTTCCAACGTGTATGCGCAATGCCAATACTTGTGATAACCGAACGTATTCCCGGCTGATCATCTATGATGGTTGCATAGGTGCCGAAAACCAGCCGCACATGCCAGAACAGCATCGGCAGCAGCAAGATGACCGTCGGAATAAGTGTCGCGGGAATTAATTGCCACGACCAGTGCCACTGGCTGGCCTGCTGCCCGATAAACCATTGTAAAGGCGTGAAGACGCCCCAGAACAGCAAAGTGGTGATAGCGTTTGTCCAGAGGTAGCGTGGCAGCCAGCGAATCGAGGCGGACAGTATGGGTAGCAACCTCACCTGTTGTCCGGCGCTGATGGCTTCGATAGCCAGCACCGCCGCGATATTTCCTAGCGTTATAGTGATCCAGGGAAGCGCAGTTGCTAGCCAGTAAGCGAAAAGACCGGGCTGGCTGCCAACAAGTGCGGCGGCCAGGGGCGGCATTACGAATAGCCCCACGAGTACCAGGAGTCCTGGTATATCGCGGCTACAGAGGCGACATCCATCGACGACGTAATGCGCGGCCTGTTTCCACCAGGGACAATGTGCGTAGCGAGGAAGAGGAGGCTTATCAGATGCCTGTTCCTGAACCTGGGTAATGGGCGATGTAACCATCCATGCTCCAACTTTTATGAATTCTCTCAGAGTTTACTGTTGAGCCAGAGCATTGTCAAGCATTCGCGCGCTCGGTACCGCTTTTTGTGAAAAAATACCAGACAAAATCATCAGGACCACAAACCGGTCGGTTTGTGGTCCTGATGATTTTGTCTGGTATTAAGCCTTTTCTTCGTTATAACGCTGCGTTGCTTTCTGCCCAAGCGTGGTTATAGGTGATTGTGTAACAGGCGTTTCGCTTTCTTTGCCGGTATAGGTAGCTTTGCTTGCATCATCCTTGCCCGGCAAAAGTTGGTTCATCAATGCCATGAGATCACTTGTGGTGCCTGGCAGAAGGCCATGTAGCCGCGCCAGCACCTGCGCCTGAATGCTGATGATTACTTCGGCGCTGCCTCGCTCGGTCGCGGAGACGATTTGCTTTGCTGCCCGTTTCGCGCTGATCGAGCTGAAAGGCAGCGTATCAAGCAGGGTGAACCAGGTGTATTCCTGCTCGTGTTCAGCACCTTTCATGATCGTATTCACCGTCGAGCCAGTTCGCATCAGTCCGGGAGCGATGGTTGTCACCAGGATGCCCTGCCGCAGCAACTCGGCCCGCAGTCCTTCTGAGAAGCCAACAACCGCAAATTTGGCACTGGAGTAGGGCAGCAGGCGCGGCACGCTCACTTTGCCGCCTATCGAGGCAATGTTTACAATACGCCCCTGCTTGCGCTCCTGCATGTGGGGCAGCACTGCCATTGTCATATTGAGCGTGCCCCAGAAGATATCGTTCATAGCGTATTCAAAATCTTCTCGCGTGAGCGTCTGTAAAGGGCCAGCGGTAATGATTCCCGCGTTGTTTACCAGCACATCGATCTGTCCCACGCGCCGGAGTGCCTGCTCGACCATCTCGTGAACCTGCCGCTCATCGGTAATATCGCAGGGAATGGTGATTGCCTCTATTCCCTCGTCAGCCAGGATTTTCTGCGCGTCCATCAATTCCTGCGCATCACGGGCCAGCAAGACGAGTTTTGCTCCGCGCCGCCCAAACTCTTCCGCCATCGCCAGCCCCAGTCCTCGCGAACCGCCCGAAATGAGTACAACTTTGCCATCTATATTCAAACGTCGCTCAAGCAGCCGCTTGCCGACAAACAATAATCCTGTTCCTGCCGCCGCCAGCGTCCAGGGGTTAGTCAACCAGTTCTTTCGCATTGTTTATCTCCTCATGGGTTATGCACCGTTTACTTCTTGCCCACTGCTAACTACACGAATAGCAGAGAGGTACTATGAACAGGTTTTTTTCGCGCGAGAGGTAGTAAACGTGCCACGCAGCCTGTGAGGCCAGTTCATCAATATGTTGTTCTTTACATTTGCAATCATCAATTGAACAGCTTTCTATACTGGGAAATAGATTAACAAAATTGTCACATGGTGGTGGGGTCAGGAGGTATGTAGATGCAGGTGATTCCAGTTGCGCGCCCTCTTTTCGGCCCGGAGGAAGAGGCTGCCGTTCTAGATGTGCTGCGCTCGGGACAGCTTGCGCAGGGGGAGCGCGTAGCCGCCTTTGAGCGCCGTTTCGCGGAACTTTGCCAGGTGAAGGAGGCTATAGCAGTTTCATCGGGAACGGCTGCTCTGCACCTGGCGCTGATTGCCCACGATATCGGTTATGGCGACGAGGTTATTACCACGCCGTTCAGCTTCGCCGCGACTGCCAATGTAATCCTGCTGGTCGGCGCGACGCCCGTGTTTGTGGACATTGACCCCGAGACCTTCAATCTCGATCCCAAACAGGTTGAAGCCGCCATCACACCCCGCACACGCGCCATTCTGCCGGTTCATCTCTATGGCAATCCCTGCGATATGGCGCGTCTTGCCGAAATCGCAGAGCGCTATTTTCTCGTTCTGATTGAAGATGCCTGCCAGGCGCACGCAGCCAGCATTGAGGGCAAACCAGTTGGCAGTTTCGGCACCGGCTGTTTCTCATTTTATCCGACCAAGAACATGACCACCGGCGAGGGCGGAATGGTGACAACCAATGATACCCATATCGCGGAGCGCGTTCGCCTGTTGCGCAATCACGGCCAGCAGTCCCGCTATCATCATATCGCCCTCGGCTTCAACCTGCGTATGACCGATCTGCAGGCTGCTATAGGGCTGGTGCAGCTTGACAGGCTGGAAAAGTTTACCGCGGACCGCATTTCTAACGCCGCCTACCTGAGCGAAAAATTGGCAGGCGCGGTGCGTACTCCAGTGGTGAAGCCTGGATATCGCCATGTCTTTCACCAGTACACCATCCGCGTTCCCGAAGGTTGCGACCGCGATGCCTGGGCAAACCAGTTGCGGGAGCGAGGCATCGGCACCGGCATCCACTATCCGCAAACGATTTATTCGCAGCCGTATTATCAAGCCTCGCCTGAATTGTACCGCCTTGCTATACCGCCGCGATATGCGAGGCAGGACGCGATGAATCGCGTCCCTACAGGTGGTATGGCTGGGATGCAATTGGTAGAACAGGATGGATTACAATGGTCTGTAGGGACGCGATTCATCGCGTCCCCTGCCATCCCTTCCTATCTTCCCGAGGCCGAAAAGGCCGCGTGCCAGGTGCTATCGCTGCCAGTCCATCCTGCCTTGAGCCGCGAGGACCTGGATACGATTGTCGAGGAGGTGCTGGCTCTATGTCGATAAGGATTGCTGTCATTGGCGCGGGTTCGATGGGCATGAACCACCTGCGCGTATTGCGAGAATTGCCGGAGGAGCAGGCGCAACTGGTAGGCGTGGCGGAAACGCACGAAGCCGCATTGAAATGGGCCATGAGCCGCTTTCACGTGCCGGGCTTTCGCGATTACCGGCACATGCTCGATATCACTCTCCCGGACCTGGTATCTATCGTTGTCCCAACCTGCATTCATTATGAGATTGCCGCCTACGTGCTGGAGCGGGGCATGCACGTGCTGATTGAAAAGCCGATTACCAGCACACCGGAAGAGGCCATCTCGCTGCTCGAACTCGCTGAGCTGCGCGGCGTCAAGATCGCGGTTGGGCATATCGAGCGGTTTAATCCGGCTATCACCGAGGTGAAGCGGGGCCTGGTCGCGGGTAAACTCGGCAAAGTTTTTCACCTGCATGCGCGGCGGCTGGGCCCATTCCCTTCGCGCATTTCGGATGTTGGCGTGACGCTTGATCTTGCGCCGCACGATATCGATGTGATGCGCTACCTTGCCGATGCCGAAATTGAGCATGTTTATGCCGAGACGCAGCGCATCCTGCACGCCACCTGTGAGGATCTGCTGCTCGGCCTGCTGCGCTTCTCAAACGAGGCGACTGGCGTCCTCGATGTCAACTGGCTGACGCCCACGAAGGTGCGCGAGATCAGCATTACCGGCGAAAAGGGCATGTACCTGGTGAACTACCTGACCCAGGATGTCTACTTCTACGAAAACGATTATACAGGCACGACCTGGGATGCCCTGCGCTCGCTCACAGGTGTCAGCGAGGGCACGATGACCCGTCTCAAGGTGCAGAAGGCCGAGCCGCTACGCCTCGAATACGAGGATGTTATCGCCGCCATTCGAGAAGACCGCGCACCCACCGTTTCCGGTGAGGATGGCCTTGCAGTGCTGCGTGTAGTCAGCAAACTGGTCGAAACGACACGGCAACGCAATTTTGTGGATATAGGCTCAACTGTGTTTTCTAAGGTGCAATGATGATTTTTAACAACCAGGCCAGGTCATCTCGCCCCTGTCATCCTGAGCGCAGCGAAGGATCTGTTAGCCAGGCGATTCGCGCGTCGAGGCCGGAGATCCTTCGCTGCGCTCAGGATGACAGGGTGGAGGGGAGGAAAAACTATGCATGTAGCAACAGTAGTGGGGGCGCGGCCTGAATTTGTGCAGCTTGCGCCAGTCAGCAGAGCGCTTCGCAAACGGCATCATGAATGCCTGATTCATACCGGCCAGCACTATGATTTCGCCATGTCTGAGCAGTTCTTCCAGGAGTTGGCCCTGCCGGAGCCGGACTATCATCTTGGCTGTGGTTCCGGTTCGCATGGCGCACAGACGGGGCGCATGCTCGAAGCTATCGAGCAGGTGCTGCTTGATGAGCGGCCAGATTGGGTGGTCGTCTTTGGCGATACCAATTCCACGCTCGCGGCTGCGCTGGCGGCGGCAAAACTGCATATTCCTCTCGCGCATGTCGAGGCGGGTCTGCGCAGTTTCAACCGCGAGATGCCCGAGGAGATCAATCGTGTTGTCACCGATCATATCTCAGATCGCCTTTTCTGCCCTACCGAAACGGCGCGTAAAAATGTCGCGAACGAGGGGATTGCAGGAGGCGTAGAGGTCGTCGGTGATGTGATGTACGATATTCAACTCCAGGTAATGCCTTTGCTCGAAGAGAGGACGGAACGCCTGCTTTCCTCGCTGCGCGTGGAGCCGGGACGTTACTTTCTCGTTACAGTGCATCGCGCAGGCAATACGGATGACCCGCAGGCCATGCGCAATATCGTCTCTGCGCTCAACCGGCTGCCGTTTCCTGTTCTTTTTCCGGTACACCCGCGCACCCGCAAAAGTCTGCGCGATTATGATATCTCCTGGGAGCGTCATATCCATTTGATTGAACCGGTCGGCTACCTGGATATGCTGACGCTTGAACGCTCGGCCCTGCGTATACTCACCGACTCCGGCGGCGTGCAGAAACAGGCGTTTTTCTTCCAGGTTCCCTGCATCACCCTGCGCGAGGAAACCGAGTGGGTTGAAACGGTAGAAACAGGTTGGAATACGCTGGTTGGCAGCCAGCCGGAAGCCATTCTCCAGGCGATACATTTGCCCTTGCCAGACCCCGTTCGCGACAATCCCTTTGGTAGAGGAGACGCGGCGGAACGCATTGTACAGGCCCTATAAAAAGATCATTCTTATGCCTATGTATACTGAAGAATATTGTTCCCGGTATGTTGTAGAGGAGAGACTACATGGAATTCCAGAATACTGCTAGTTTGCCCAGAATTCCTCTTTCAAATTCGCGCAAGCAAGAAGGAATCCAGGGAGACGGTTCGCTCTTGCGTAATACTACTGTGCTGGTAGAGGATGTGCCGCCTGAACTGCCAGGATTGGAAAAGGCCTACCGGCGCAGGCCATCGCAAGCATGGTGGCGGCTCACCTTGCTGGTCGGTGATGCTTTTGTTTTTGTGATGGCGCTTACCTTCACGCTTTTTTTTATCATTCCGACCCAGGCGGGTCTGATGGAAAGCTGGATCTCGCGGAGGCTGGGCAATCTGGAACTGGCGTGGGGCTGTCTTGGCCTGGCTTCGTGGTGTATGGCGCTGGCAATCACCCGGGCGCAGGACTTTATTTTTGTCACCAATCGCTTTAAGAGCGCGCTTGCCATTACGCTCGCGCTGCTTTTGACTGTGGCTACCTGGACGGTGCTGACCTGGCTCGGCATGAACAAAGTACTGGCTCCAGCGTTCAAGGCGGAAAGTGTTTTCCTGGTCTGGGCGCTTCCGCTATTCGTTGTATGGCGGGTGGCCCTTGCTTTCTGCATGAGCCTGCCCCAATTTGCCCCGCGCGCGGTCATCGTCGGTGTCAATGCTGCCGGTAGCACGCTGGTCAAGGAATTGAAGCAGACGAAACGCCCCAATATTAGCGTATTGGGCTACATCAGCGAAAAGCCTGAAGCCGCCGCGCAGGTCGATGGTCTGCCCGTACTCGGCTGCCGCGTTGCCCTGCGCAATCTGATCGAGCGAGGCCTGATTGATACCATCATCATGACCCTGGATTATAACGTCAATCCGTCGCTCTTTCAGGAAACCATTGAGGCGGCGCAGCGCGGCATTTCAGTTGTGCCGATGGCACTGGTTTATGAACAGATGAGCGGAAAAATCGCTGTGGAGCATATTGGCGATCAATGGTACGGCTCGCTTCCCTCGGAAGCCCTGGTTTCGCCATTTTATCTCTGCTGGCGCAAACTGCTCGATCTCACGTTTGGCCTTGTTGGCACAACTATCATGCTCCTGTTGTTGCCGCTTATTGCCTTATGCATTTATCTCGATTCGCCCGGCCCCATTTTTTATAAGCAGCAGCGTATCGGCTATCGCGGCAAGCCGTTCAATATTCTCAAGTTCCGCTCCATGCGTACCGACGCCGAAAAAGTAGGCAGCGCCATCTGGGCCGCGCAGGGAGATAGACGTGTCACCCGCGTTGGTCGTCTGATGCGCGCCACACACTTTGACGAGCTGCCGCAGGTCATCAACATCCTGCGTGGTGAAATGACCCTGGTTGGACCTCGACCCGAGCGCCAGATCTTCGTGGAGCATCTGTCGCGCAGCATTCCTTTTTATTATTGTCGTTTAAGCGTGAGACCGGGTCTCACGGGCTGGGCGCAGGTGAAGTACCCGTATGCCAGTTCGGACTACGACGCCTTCATCAAGTTGCAATATGATCTCTACTATATCAAGCACCAGTCCATGATGCTCGATATCTTTATCATACTCAAGACCGTCATCGAGGTCTTATTCTGTCGCGGAAGGTAATCTGTAGGGACGCGCTTCATCGCGTCCCATCCCTGGCCTGGGGTACATGTCGATGCGCCAGGTGGACGCGATGAAGCGCGTCCCTACAGAAACATATCGCCTTTTTCAAGGAAGTCAGGTAGAAAGTGGGGGGTAGTGTAGTATGACCTTTGAAAACTACTGGTCAACCATTCTGAAGCATTGGAAGCTTATTGGGAGTTGTTTTCTGATTGCTGGCCTGGGAGCTTTTATTGTCAGCAAACTGATGACGCCGCTGTATCAGGCTGATGCAGTAGTGCAGGTTTCGGTTCGTTCGAGCAGCAGCCAGGCCGATTACAATAATCTGCTGGCGAGCGATCAACTGGTGCAGACCGAGTCGCAGCTAGCAACAGGGACGTCCGTTTTGCGTGAAGTGGCCTCGCACTATCCAGGGCTGACGGTGGATACCCTTTCCAAAGAGGTGACATCCGCGCCCACGCTCAACACGCAGTTGTTTACCATTACGGTGCTTGATCCAAGTCCCAGCCGGGCGGCGGCCCTCGCCAATGATATCGCGACTACCCTGATTAAGCAGCAGGCGCAGGTTGTGCAGGCCGATAACCAGCACGCTTTGCAGCAGATTCAGCAGGATCTCGATTCAACGCAGCAGCAGATGAATTCTATCGCGAATCGTATCGCTGCCCTGCAGGCCAACGGCGCAAGCCCATCGCAGATCAGTGTCCTGCAGGCCAAACTGAATGCCTTGCAGCAGCACTACAATCAGTGGCAGACATTATTAGCGCAGCTTGAGCTATCGCAGGCGCAAAGCGGTGACTTCCTGCGCCTGGCCCAGATGGCGCAGCCGCAATCACACCCGGTCCGCCCGGTGGTGCTGTTGAATACCGGCGCGGGACTGGCTGCTGGCCTTTTTCTTGGCCTGCTGCTTGCTTTGCTCTTTGAGCAACTGGACACTCGTGTTCGCACCGCCGAGGATGTGACGCGCCTCTTTGGCTGGTCGGTGCTTGGAACCGTCTGGCGTTCCCGGCAGGCCGAAAAGGAGCGTAAAGCACTCATCAACCCGCACGAACGTGATGCCAATGTCGAAGCCTATCGCATCTTGCGCACCAACGTTGGCTTCTCCAGCCTCGACAAGCCTCTGCATACGATAATGCTGACCAGCGCCATGCCCGGCGATGGCAAAAGTACCATCGCTGCCAACCTGGCGATTTTCCTGGCAAAGGCTGGCAAAAGCACGCTGCTCATCGATGCCGACCTGCGCAGGCCAACGCAGCACCAGATTTTCAACCTGTCTGCCGATAGAAAAGGGCTGAGCAATGCCGTTCTGGCGCTCAGCATGCCGGGTGCGGCGAGCCAGGTAGGGGCGCAGTTCCTTTCTCCTGGCACGCCCGGGCTGCTCTCCGGCGCGCATCAGCAGTTCTCGCTCGAACCCTATGTTCACAATGTTGGCATTCCGAACCTCTGGGTTATGCCATCGGGGCCTCTACCCCCGAATCCGTCCGAACTGCTCGATTCCAAAGCCATGAAACGCTTTTTCAGCATTCTCGAAGGGTGCGGCATTGAAATGGTGATCTTTGACGCTCCGCCCATTCGCGGCATCTCCGACGCCAATATTCTGGCCTCAAAGGTCGATGGCACGCTGGTGGTGATCGATATCAGTCGCGCTAACAGGAAAGCGCTGGCGCAGGTCAAAACACAATTGGCCCAGGTCGGCGCGAACATTCTCGGTTGTATTGTGAACAAGCAGCGCCGCAGCCGCAGCGATTCAGCTTACTCCTATTACTACTACTATCGTCAAGAGGACGGGCACGATGCCAACCGGCAGGTGGAAGCTGTTCCCGCCTCCGGCGCGGGCAGCGTCCTTATGGCAGACCATACCAGGGGAGGACGGCCCTAGTATGTATATCCGGCGCAAGACTATCTGGCGCAAGACTCCGGTTCCCTCAATGACCGAGGGACAGGGCGGCCGTCAAGACCAGGGCGACCGCAAGGGTCGCCCCTACCAGAACGGCCCACGTAGGGGCGGCCCTTGCGGTCGCCCTGGATTAAATGGACGCTCTATCCTTCGCGGTCGCCCTGGCATCAGGTTGTTGCTCGCGTTGTTCATCGTGCTTGTCAGTTCGGGTGCATCGCTGTTTGCCTACCAGCAGCTGAACGCGCGCTATCGCTCCTACATGTCGCTTGCGCAGTCCGGCGTGGATCATTTGCGGCAGGCCGCTCTCCTCATAGAGAGCCTGCCGCATAATCCGTTCGATACCGTCATTGTGAACCACGCGAAACAGGAGTTTACGCAGTCGCTTTCGCTCTTTGAACAGTTGAACGGCGGGCTGAGCAGCTTTCCCGGTATTGCGCAGGATATACCTGTCTACGGTTCCCGACTGAGTGCGGCCCTGCGCCTGTCTTCGCTTGCTGTCGATGCGTCACAGGCGGGCTTAGTGGGTTGTGATGCGCTGGATATCGTCATTTCCGCCTATCATAACCCGCTCAGCACAGGTTCTTCTGGCTCGCAGGGCCTTACCAGCGCGAAATTTACCCGACTCACCCGCGATTTTCAGCAGCTTGAGATTGCGCTGGGTGCCGTGATTGCGAATGCAGACCAGGTGCAGCCCTCGGGTCTCAGTTTTTCGCCGCATCTCAGCACGCTCTTTGCCTCGTTTCAGCAAAAATTGCCCGAGGTGCGTGCCTGGCTGCAGGACGCGGAGCAACTTTTTCCTGTGCTGCCTTCGCTGCTCGGAATTCAGTCCCCGACCAGTTATTTGCTTGAACTGCAAGACTCGAGCGAGCTGCGACCGACGGGCGGCTTTATCGGTAATATCGGCATTCTCACTCTGGCTGCTGGTCGCGTGCAGTCCGTTCATGTCAGCGACGTAGATTTGCTGGATAAGCCTTTTAATTTTTCTGGTCATCGCATCCCGTTTCCGCCGCAGTATCGCTGGTTCCATACCTATCTTGGCACCGATGGCTGGAGCCTGCGCGACTCCAACCTCGATGCCGATTTTCCGACGGCGGCCCAATATGCCGAGTTGAATTATCATCGCGAAGGTGGCACCGTCGCCGTACAGGGTGTGATTGCCATTACACCTGCCATTATTCAGCAGGCAATGGCTCTTACCGGGCCGATTTACCTGCCTGAATACGGGGAGACGGTGAGGCCGCAAAATCTGATCGAGCGCATTCATTATCACCAGCTTGGCCCGGCCATCGAGGGTAATGATTTCGTTGCCTCGCCAGATGGGCATTCATCGCTGCGCAAGCGCTTTACCGAGTTGCTGGCGGAACATTTTATGGCGCGCCTGCGACAGCTTCCCGGCTCTGCTCTCGCCTCGTTCGCGCATCTATTCGCTCATGCGATCACAACCAGGGATATTCAGGTTTATTTCAACGCGCAGCCCGCCGAGTCGCTTTTGCATGCGTTTCACGTGGATGGCGCAATTCAGGCTCCGGACAGCGATAGCCTCTTCGTAGTGGATACCAATGTGGCGGGAGATAAGGCCAATTCCTTTATCATGAGTTCGCTTACTGACAGCGTGACGATTGATGCGAGCGGAAACGCCCACCATTCCCTGACGCTTACGTATGCCTGGACAATGCAGGGGAATGTCTATGGGCATGCGCTCTATAAAGATTACGCGCGTATTTATGTTCCGCCCGGCAGCATTTTGCAAGCGCAGAGCGGCTGGGAGCCGTATGGTACCTCGCAGGCCTTTGGCCGCGAAGTATGGACAGGTTTTTTCACGCTGGTCTACGGTCAGACTCGCACACTGCATTTCACATGGACGGTACCATCTGTCATTCATCCGGGCGACAGGCATTACCGGTATTTTATCCAGCATCAGGCCGGAACAAGCTGGCATATACACGCGCAGGTAGCTTTCACCAGCAAAGCGAGCGGCGAATCTGGCTTGACGAGTACTGCTCCTGTGCGGCAGGTTGTACTGGATACCGTTGCCGATACAGATATCACTATTGCTTTGGGGGGATAAGGGGAGAACAGGATGATTGATACGCATTTACATATTTTACCAGGAGTGGACGATGGCCCGGCCACGCTAAACGAATCGCTTGAACTGGCTCGCTCGCTGGTACAAGAGCGCGTTCATACCGTGATTGCGACACCACACTATAACGACCAGTATCCGCGACGTGGAGCGGCGGAGATTGTCGCCCGAGTCTACGAACTGCAACAGGCGCTCTATCGTTCCGGCATCCCTTTGCGCGTCTTTGCCGGTCACGAAGTGCTTATTAAGCCAGGATTGGTAGAAGATATTCAAATGGGACGAGTATGCACGCTCGCGGGTAGTCGCTATCTACTGCTGGAACTCTGGAATACCGGTTGGGTTCCCGCCACCGAGCAGGTGATTTTCGAGTTGCAGGCATTCGGAGTTATCCCTGTGATTGCCCATCCAGAGCGCTACACCATCTTCCAGAAAGACCCGCCGTTGCTCGCCACGCTATTGCGCCAGGGCGTGCTGACGCAGGTGACACTGGGTGCGCTCATCGGCATGCAAGGCAACACCATTCGCCGCGCCGCCGAAGCCTTGCTCAAGAAAGGACTTGTTTCCTGCCTGGCTTCAGACGCGCATGGCATGCATAAACGACCGCCCGGCGTGGCGAAGGGGATGGAACGGGCCTGCAAACTGGTTGGACGCGAGGCCACTTTCGCGATGGTCGAGACTCGCCCTGCCGCCATTTTACAGAATGCGGTTTCAGGTAGCGGCTCGCTTCATGGCGTCTTTGCGTAAATTGTGGAATGGTATGGTGGAAGGGCAATATGTGGAATAATAACAAATCGTTGGACGGTAATGTAGGGATGCGCTTCATCGCGTCCGGCCTGTCATCACGTTCCAGGCATGGTGGACGCGATTCATCGCGTCCCTACAAATCTCGACCGTGGCGTGGTGGACGCGATGAATCGCGTCCCTACATGTTTCAATTCAGGTCGGGCGGACGCGATTCATCGCGTCCCTACAAATCCCTATTCATATGGGGTGGAGACCATGTAGCGCGTCCCTATTTATTTCAGTTCATAGTTATCATAGGCGCGCTGCTGGTTGGCGGTGTGCTTGGTTATATCAATCCTGTTTATGGCGCGGCCTGCGCGGGTGGCCTGTTTATGGTGATTGTGTGCCTGCTGCGACAGGATGAACTGGCGATGGCAATACTGATCTCCGTTCACCTGTATGTCGATCTCTATATTGGCCTGCATATTGTTGCGCCGCTTATGGCGATCATCTTGCTGCTCTTTTACTATATCTCGCGTTCGTCTGAGCATCCCTGGATTGGCCCAAAGGCTCTCTGGCTCTGGGCTTTGTTTCTCCTGCTGACTATCAGCCCGGCCATCAAAGGAGCATGGGTGTTGTATGATGTTGCGACCTATTATCCCAGCGACATTCTGGGTGCGCTTTTGATGTTCTGGATTGGTATACTTCTGGCGCGAAATGGTGGTAGTCTGCGTCGTTTGTTTCAGTGGCTCGGAGCGATGGGAGCGTTGTTTGCTCTACATACCATTATTCAGGCTACTCTGGGCATTACCATTTTGGGAACCTCGCACTATGACGCGGTATTGTTGCAGACCGCCAATTTCCAGATATGGAATACCAACGCGCATCGCTATGGCTCCTTTTTTATCGATCCCAACTGGAATGGCACTTTTCTGGGGATGCTGTTCTTTCTGCCCTTTGGCCTCTTAGTCAGCAGTCGCTCGCTGCTGGGAAAAGCCGTCTATCTCTGCGAGATGTGCCTGATCGTGCTTGCCATTATGTTTACCTATAGCATTGGGGCGTGGGTCAGCCTGAGCATCGGCGTGGCAACTCTGCTGGTCTTTGTTGGACGAATGCACTATCGCGTGCTGCTGCCTATCCTGTGCGTTATCGCCGTTGGTCTGCTGATCCTCTTTTTCCCCGCGCAAATCGCCAGCCTGCTTGTTCACACCCAGGAGCCGGACGAAGTTCCCCTGCGCGTTGGAGCCTGGCTGACCGCTCTGCGTATCATCTCGGTCTATCCGTGGACGGGTATCGGGCTGGGCTATCAAAGCTACCTGGTGCTATCTGACCCGTTTCGCGTGCCACAAGAATATTTTCCGCTTGCGCATCCCCACAATTCGTATCTTGAATGGGGTGCAATGGCCGGTCTGCCCGTTCTGGCTATTTTTATGTCCCTGCTGGTTTACTCTCTCTGGCTCTCCATGCGTAACTGGCTGCGCAGCGATTATGAGTACCGGCCCGTAATCGGCGCTGGTATCGCGGCGATCATCACCCTGAGCGTCAACAGTTGGACGATTAACGCCTGGACAAATCCTGTTCTGGCCATGCTCGGCTGGCTCATCCTCGGCGCGCTCGCCTCTCCTCTTCTCACTAAATGGTTTGCCCAAAGGCACCCCAGCAAGGCAAACAAGAATCTCGTAGGGAAGGAGCGGTAAGCGATGGCAAATCTTCCTGGGAATTCTCCGGCGACTTGTTCCGGGGCGACCGCCGAGCAGTCCAGAGCGACCGCCGAGCAGTCCAGGGCGACCGCAGAGCAGTCCAGGGCGACCGCAAGGGTCGCCCCTACCATAGAACGGCAAATGCTTTCAGCATATCCCATTAATATGTCAATGTTTTTACAACTGGAGAATAGCGCGTTTGATGCTAATGGAGTACCCTATCGTCTAGACATGCAGTGTTATTTTCCGGTTGATATCGCTCGCTACGCTCTTGCCCAGTGGAATCGCTATTGCCAGACGGGCGATGAAAGCTGCCTGGAAAGTTTTCTCGCCCAGGTCAATTGGCTGCTGAAAAACGAATTACGTATTGCAGGCGATGCAGGTGGCTGGCCTATTCAAGAAGATGCGAACGCGCCGATTCATCTTTCAGCAATTGCTCAGGGGTGCGGCCTTTCTGTATTGTTGCGTGCCTATCAAATTATGTCGCAACAGGATTCTGTAGGGACGCGATTCATCGCGTCCACCCGTGACGAAATCATTGGACGGGATGGTGGACGCGATGAATCGCGTCCCTACAGCCGGGACGCCGCAATCATCGCGTCCATCCGACGTGTCCTGCTAACATTTGAACGCGATATTCTTGATGGTGGCATTTTAGCCCCTATCGGCAATGATGGCATTTTCTTCGAGGAAAAAGGCATCTACCCGGCATCCCATGCGCTGATTGGTTGCCTTTTTGCGCTGCATGGGTTGTTCGAGGTTGTTTATCTCTCCCCCACCCTTTTCGGGAGCGTAGGGACAGGGGGATGTGGAGAGCGGAGTGGGGGCCTGGTGCCTGTCCCGGGGTGGGGTGGGGAAACGTCTCTCCCCGACACATTTTGGAATCGGATACCGTTTTGCCCCGCCGCCCCGCCCCAGGGACAGGCACCAGGCCCCCACCGCCCAACCCCACATCCCCCTGTCCCTACGAATTGCGACGGTGTGAATCTGTATCTACAATTAGCCCAACACGCGCTCAAAACATTACATAGCTTGCTTGAACAATTTGAAACTGGTCGCGGCAAAGGCCATCCCATCTGGGTTTATGCTGATCTTGCCTCGCGCCGTCTTGCTGCACCTGCTGAACTGGCGCTCATGGTATCCTTGTTGGATGCGCTTCCAGATGAGGTTTGCAGGCAGTATGCCCATCGCTGGCGGCAATTGTTCAACAAACGGATCGCTCGTTTGCGTTATGGGCTTATGCGTGGCTTTGCTGCATGCAAACATTCTTTACATGTGGCCTTGGGTTTCGTGGCAACTGGCTACATCAATCTGCCGGGCGCTGCAAAAACCTTGATGGAGAAAGGGGATCGCGAGCGTGTCTGCGTCTCCATCCAGGATTTTCCTACCTTTGGCGGTGTTGGCACCGTTCTCGAAGGTATGGTTGAGGTCATGCGAGAGCGCTGGCAGGTGGAATATCTCACACAATATCTGGGGCCGGGCGCGGAACGCTACATTATTCACAAGTTTGGCACGCGCCGAATGACGCCCTGGTATTTTCCCTTTGTCTGGCTCTATGTACTGTCTGGTATCCGCAAGTTCGTTGCGCTGATGCGCCATCACGCGAATTTTCGTGTTGTGTTGCCGCAGGATGCCGTCTTTTCGGGCGCGCTGGCCGGTATCGCTGGCAAGTTGACTGGTGTGTGCGTCGTCTGTATCGATCACGGCGACCTCAGCCTGTTCACGCCGCGCAATAAACACATTCTCCAGCAGGAGCGCATGAGAGCGATTGCCGGAAAATCCTGGCCCTGGCCGGTGCGCTTTGCGGCCCGGCAATTGCTGGCCTTCTACTGGCCCTCGCGCTATCTCCTGGCGCGTATTGCCTCGCGCTATATTGATGCCTACCTCATTCCAGGCGTTCCAGGCGATAGCGTGGACGAGGGTTGTCAATTGCTTGGCATTTCCCCTCATCGCGTGACGCGCTACGGCAGCATGATCGATATACATCGCCACCCCCTGCTTGACGAGGAGATGAGAGCCGCGCAGCGTCGAGAAAAAGGATTGCCTGTTGATGCGCTTGTCATTGCCATTGCCTGTAGGCTCGCGCCAGAAAAAGGGTTGGATATCGCTCTCGAAAGCATTAGCCAGGCGCTTGCGACCTTAACAGAGGTACAGCGCGAGCGGGTGCGCGTGGTCATCGCGGGCGATGGGCCGCTGCGCCAGCAGGTGGAGCAGGATATCATCCGGCATAATTTTGGACAATATTGCCAGCTATGGGGAACGCTTTCGTCGTCAGAGGTAATCGCGCTGCTGGGCATAAGCGATATTTTTCTTTATACCAGCACACGGGGAGCATGTTACGCAATGGCAGTTCTGGAAGCGATGGCCTCAGCCTGCGCTGTGGTCGCCTCGACTGAGCCGTTGTCCAATGCTTTGTTGCTCTCAGAGGGGCGTGGCTTCGCGGTTCCCGCTGGAGATGTCGCAGCAACCAGCGCCGCCCTCGCGCAACTGCTGAACAATGAGCAGCTTTGCCAGCAAATGGGACAGCTTGCCCGGCAATACATCGCCACGTATCATAGCCCCGAGATGTTTCGCCGGACGCTAGAACGGGCGACCGGTTGGACGAGACTGCACGAACTGATAGACCAGCATTCTCTCAGCCAGGAGGCCGAGCGGTAATCATGGTAATACCTTTACATAAACCCCATTCTGAGGGCGGCAAGAAGACCGGGCCAGTTGCTCCTACGCTTCAGTTATCAGAGGTGCAGCACGTCGAGCAGGAGAAGTACGGCGATGAGATAGACCTGCTGCCCACCGCAGTAATGGCGGCTGTTAACTGCGAGCAGCTACCTACCATGCTGCTGCCGGGGGTGAGCATAGACCAGCTTGAGACGCGCAAGGGTATTCAGGCTGTGCGCTCGCTGGTTCCCAGGTCTCCCACGTTTATTGATCCTTTCGGCATCAGCGAGCAGCCGACCTGGATTTTACCCGTCCTTCCCGGCTCCACGCGGCCTGAGAAAGGTGCGAGCGCGGAACCACAGAGGTATGTAAGCATTCTGCGCCATCTTGTGAAGAGTTCCGGCCTCTATGCCCTCTCGTCGCTGGCTTCTCCGCTGCTTTCGTTGCTGATGACGCCGTTGTTGACGCGCTATTTATCGTATTCAGCGTATGGCGCGCTGGTCATTGTAAATACCTTTATTGCTTTGATGATTGGTGTCACTCAGCTTGGGCTGGGCGATGCCTTCTTTCGCTCGTATGTCTACAATCACGAAACGCCTCGTGAGCGCAAGGAAGTCCTTTCAACGCTTATCCTTTTGCTGCTTGGGATCACAGTTCTGGTGGCACTCGGCATGATTGGTGTCTCGCCCTGGCTGGCTGCTGTGTTGCTTGGGGATGCATCATTTGGTGACGCAATGAGGTTTGTTGCGCTGATTATGCTGCTGCAAAACCTCTCGATACCCGGCCTGGTCTGGCTGCGCGCCGAAAATCATCCATTACTCTACACGAACTTATCCCTGGCTAATCTTCTCCTGAACGCCGGTTTTACGGTTCTCCTGGTGCTTTTTCTGCATATGGGGATGATGGGCGCGCTACTAGCCAGTGCCTGCGGATATGCCTTTATGGTCTGTTGTACCCTGCCCGTAATTCTTGTACGCGCAGGTCTGGTTTTTCGGATGAGCATAGCGCGTGAACTGCTCGCCTTTGGCGCGCCGCATGTTATCAACCTGCTTTCGGGCTGGGTTTTGCAGTTGATCGACCGCTACCTGCTCGGTCGTCTTGGCTCCTTATCAGAGGTGGGGAGTTATGCCGTTGCTTATAGTCTGGGCGGTGTTCTCTCGGCGGTAGTCATCACTCCGTTCTCTATGGTCTGGTGGGTGACAATCTATTCGATAGCGAAAAAGGCGCAGGCAAAGGCGATCTTCACGCGCATCTTTCGCTGGTTCAGTTTGCTCCTGCTGTTCGTTGCTTATGGTCTCTCACTGGCGGGCCGCGTGCTGCTCGATCTCGTTTATCCACCGGCCTACCATGTTGCCGGGCCGGTGATTCCGGTGATTGCCCTTTCCATCCTCTTCTCCGGCGTCTACGTCATCCTGCCGATTGGTGTAGCACTACAGGGCAAGACGTGGATCACTTCGCTTTCAATTACCGCCGCCGCGATAATCAACGTCGCGCTCAACCTGGCGCTGATCCCCTCGTTCGGGTCGATGGGAGCGGCTTTCGCGACGCTCGTTGCCTATATAGCGCTTGCCATTATCGCCTATTTCGTGAATCAGAAACTCTATCCCGTTCCTTTTGAACTGGGTCTTTTTGGCCTTGCGTTATTCCTGGGCCTCGTTCTCTACATTGGCAGTGACGCGCTTTTACAAGGTGCTGCGTTACTGCCCGGCATTTGCTTGCATGCAAGCGCGTTGTTGCTCTACGGGGGCTGCCTGCTCTTGATTGTTGTGTTTTCAGGAAGAAAAAAATCGCTTCATTAAAAATTTCATAAAAGAGGTATTGTATGTTACAAATAAAAAGCCAGCGTCCTACTTTCCAGCCTGAGCTACGTGAGATTCCGATTGCGCGGGTTCATGTATGTATGCATGTTCTCGGCAGTTTCCGTAACGATGTGCGGGCAAAACGCGCCGCTCTCGCTTTACATGAAGCTGGACTGCATATTTCCGTCCTTGATATTGAAAGCGAACCAGCCGACTGTAGGGACGCGCTTCATCGCGGCCACCCCGTTACGCATGAAGATATAGATGGCATCCATGTCCGGCATATGCCTGTGCAGCGCTCGTTTGTGACCACGCGCTTCAAACGCTGGGCGCTTGCGCGGGCTGCCTGGATGTTTTTGCGCAGCGCGGCTCGACTGGTGCGCACACCTGCGGATGTCTATCACGCGCTTGATTTGCCCGCGCTGCCTGCCTGCTATATTGCTGCCAGAGTGCGCCGCAAGCCCATCATTTTCGATTCTTACGAACTCCCTCTTTCGACGCTTGCGAAGGAAGAGATTCGAGGGAGTCGCAAGCTCCTTCAGAGGATAATGGCCCCACTTTTGAAGCACATGCTTCCGCGCTGCGCAGCGGTTATCGCGGTATCCCCGCCGATAGCTCGCGAAATAGCCCGTCGCTATCCACGCGCCAGGGTCTCTGTGGTACGCAATATCCTGCCCTATACACCTGTGAAGCGCAGCAACCGCCTGCGCGAACATCTTGGCCTGCCCTCTTCAACGCGCATTGCTCTCTACCAGGGCTATCTTCAGGCGGATCGCGGTCTTGATCGGCTGGTGCAGGCGGCCAGATACTTAGAGCCGGATATCGGGATTGTCATTATGGGCAAGGCAAAAGATCAGACCCAGGCGCAACTGGAAGCCTTAATCGCCAGCGAGGGCGTATCGAATCGCGTCAAAATCCTTCCCTCCGCGCCCTACGACGAACTGCTGATCTGGACGTCCTCTGCTGATGTTGGCCTGCTGCTCTATTCGCCGGAATACTCACTGAACGTGCGTATGTGCCTGCCAAATAAGCTGTTTGAATTTCTCATGGTCGGTCTCCCTGTGCTATCCACGCGGCTGGTGGCTGTAGCAGAAATTATCGATACCCGGCAGGTTGGAAAAATCGTCAATGCGCTCGAACCGGAAGCAATTGGCAAGGCCATCAACGCTATCTTGCGCGATCCTGATGCGCTGGCCCAGATGCGCAAGAACGCTCTACAGGCCGCTCGCGAGGAATTTTACTGGGAGAAAGAGCAGCAAAACCTGCTCGATCTGTACGAAAACATCTTTGCTCAATAGACCAGGGGAAATGTATGCGTATACTTTTCGTCACGCCCTATCCACCTTCCTGTTTTCGCGTGCGCAGCGCCAGCTTCATAAAGCACTTGCAGCGCGACCATGACGTTACCGTCCTCGCGCTCTGCCGCTCTGTGCATGACATGGCCGATTGCCAAAAATTGCGCCAGGAACACCCGGCGCTTGAGGTCATAACAGTGCAAGAATCAAAATGGCGTGCCTCTCTCCGCGCCGGGCGTACACTGCTCAGCGCCGATTCTATGCACGTCTCGTATGCGCGCTCTCCGCGATTGACGCGGACTGTGCAATCTCTTTGTGCGCAGCAACGCTTCGATGTTATTCACGTAGAACACCTGCGCGGCATGGCTGCGCTTGCGCCACTCGCGTTATCATATCCGCTCGTCTGGGACGCCGTTGATTGCATCAGCCTGCTCTATAAACAGGCCGCCATCTCCGCGCGCAGCCGTTCCTGGCGCTTCATCGCCTCGCTCGAACAAGAACGCATCCGCAATGCCGAGGCCGCCCTGTTGCATAGGCCGCAGCGTGTCCTCTTGACATCTGAACGCGACCGACAGGCCATGCTGACTATGCTGGAAACTGGCGAACAGAATCGCGACGAGCATATTTCCGTTCTCCCCAATGGCGTTGACCTCGACTATTTTCGCCCGTTAGCTGTAGAGCGCAAGCCTTTCAATCTCGTCTTCTCCGGCAAGATGAACTATCATCCCAATGTTGCGACCGTCCTCTATCTCTACGAACAGGTCATGCCCCTCATCTGGCAGCAGCAGCCCAAGGCCACTCTGACTATCGTCGGCAGTTTTCCACCTGCCGAGATACAGCGCCTTGCCCGCCATCCCCGCGTAGAAGTAACCGGCTATGTCGATGATTTACGTCCGTACATCGCACGCGCCGAAGTCATGCTCTGTCCAATGGTCTATGCCACCGGCATTCAAAACAAGGTATTGGAGTCGATGGCCCTGGGAACGCCTGTCATCATTTCGCCAAAGGCTGCCGAAGCCTTGCAAGCCGTACCCGGGCGCGATCTACTTGTAGCTGAAACGCTGCGCCAATTTGTGGAGATGACGCTGAATCTGTTCAACAATCCCGCTCGTAGAGCGGCTCTTTCGCAAGCTGCTCGCGCCTACGTGGAACGCCATCATAACTGGCAAGCTATCACGCAACAGCTGGTAGAAATCTATTCCGAGGCCAGTGCCGACTATACGCCTTTCGCGCGCCTGTCATGCTGAGCGCAGCGAAGCATCTTGCGCGGTGACGAGTGTGCGTCAAATTTTTTGCAACCAACATAAGGACGGAAGCCACTCGCAAGAGAACCGGAAGGCAGGCAAGGGTGGCTTCCGTCCCCCATCGACCGCAAACCTTTGATGTACACTTCTCCATGCTTCACTTTCACACGTGGGCATAGACTGGCGCAACGACCTGCTGCAAAATATCCCGCATGGTTATGCCCCACGCATCCCAGTTGTGCCGTTGCTCGAAGACGGCCCGACTGGATGCTGCCAGCGCTTTGTATCGTTGCTCATCCTGAAAAATTTGTGCTATGAGCCGGGCATAGCTTTCTCCCCGCGCCTCAAATGGCAGAACATAGCCGTTCTCGCCATCATGAACCGCATCGGGAACGCCGCCCGTGTTTGACGTAATTACCGGCAGGCCAAAAGCGTTTGCTTCGTTGAAGACGATGGGAAAACAATCGCAGCGCGTCGGTACCAGTAAAAAGTGAGACGTGGCATAGAGCCGCTGTATCTCACGATTTTGCTGTTCGTCATGCTTATTTAAAAATGGAATGACGATCAGGCGCGGGTGTTGAACCGATTTAGGAGGCGTGCAGCCACAGACGATCAGCTCGGTATCAATGCCCATGCTTTCAAGCTTCAACAGCGTTTCAAATGCGATATCACCGCCTTTGCGCTCCCAGCCCAGCCCCATAAAGAGCAGCCTGCACCTGCCCGCACAGTGCCGCTTCAACGCTATTTGACGGGTGGGAAGCGTGTCGAGGTTTGCTCCAAACGGAAGCACATGCACTTTCTTCTCATCGACCCCGTAATCTTCTACCGCCGAGCGAGCGGCCCAGTGACTCGGGTAAATGAGCGCGCTGGCCTTCGCATAAGCCATTGCCTCAATCTGCTGTCCCATGCGAGCGGAAAAGGGCAGCAGGTTCGAGTAGCGCGCATGATAGTTTTGCTGTAAAGCAAACGTGACATCCGTTGCTATCACGATAGGGATGTTCGTCTCTAGAAAAGCCACTTCCGGCGGCCCAATCGGCGAAAAAATCACGTCGTAATGCCCTTGCTCTAGCTTTTGCGCCGCCAGCTTTGCCTGCTTTTTTGCTACAAACAACAGCCGATCATAAGCGATGTTCTTTTTGAGCAAACGGCTCGACATCTCCTGCATCAATCTACCGATATAGCGTCTTTCAAACGAGAGAATCGGCCCCAGAAAATGCACATCTCCACAGTATTTCTCTAGCGCATGCGCCATGTAGTAGGTCGTGCCTGACCAGGCGTATTTGCTTTGTGGGTCTTCAGCAGTCAAATAAGCAATGTTCAGGCGAGTTGCATCCACCACCTGTCCCCTCCTCTTGTTGTAGACTATGCCTATACGTTTCATTGTAATCGCGGGTTCAAATCCTGCGCGAAAGGATTATCCTTTGTAATGCCGGTCTATTTTGCTCCACAGCGCAGAATCTTGCTCGTTGCTGCGTTCATCGCTCTCCTGCTCGGTAGTATGCTTCTCGCCGCGAACCTGCTGCATACTGCCTCCCCATCGCCAAATTCTGCCTGCAACACAATATCTGACTCAATCAGTACACTTGACGCTACTACGCCCCCACCGCTCTATCTGGGCCTGGACGCCTACCGTCATTGGGATAAACTCTCTTACCTTGAGCTGGGAGACCGTGTAGAAGGCCAGTCCACTGCCGACCCTGGCGGCAGCAACCATGACAACGTACAAATAATGCGTACTCTGCCGGATGGTGAGCATGTTCTCTTCGACCAGCCCGGCCCCGGCATTGTCACCTTCATGCGCATGCAGGAACAGTACGGCGCGCCCTGGAACCTCTCGCTTGACAATATGCCCAGAACAACTATTCTGCCGGATAATCTTGGACAAACGAATCCAACAATGGCTCCTGCAACTGCCTTTCCCTACCCGCTCTCCCTCAATCCCTCTGAAAGCCAGGGCAGCAGCATTCTCGCGACCGCGATCCCCTTTTCGCAGCATCTCACCTGGACATCTCAGTATGCCAACGGCAATTTTTATGCCCTCTATCGCAAATTGCCCTACGGCACACCGCTTCCCGCCTGGAACGACCCACAATTAACGCAGAACGCCTTATCCTTGTTGCGTTGCGCTGGCAGTGATATCGCCCCCACAAATATTTCTGCTCAGAATGGCACTCTCTCATTACAGCCCGCCAGAGAAACAACCATCGCTACCTTATCAGGCCCCAGCCAGATTCGCGTCCTTTCATTCACAGCGCCTCTAAATGAGATGGTCGCCTTTGGCAATGCTCGCCTGCGTATTTACTGGGACAAGCGGAGCCAGCCCGATGTTGACGCGCCCGTTAAATTTCTGGACGGTGATGGCGCTGGCGTTTATATGCCTCGGAGTCGGCCTCTAGTTGCTGGTCTGCTCGCCACCATACAGAGCAGTGACTTCTCTTCACTGAACTTCAATCTCTACTGGCCCATGCCCTTTTCGCGTAACGCCCGAATCACCCTGCTCTCGAATACAGCTCTCACATCAATCTCCTGGAATATGCGCTACGAGCCATTTCCCGACCCGCCCTCGTGGTGGGGAACATTCCACGCCACCTACACCAGCATTCAGCATCCGGTAGCTGGACAGGATATGACCTTTCTTGATGTGCGTGGCAGTGGTAAACTGGTCGGCACCGTTATCAATTTTTCCGCGCCCGACAACACACTCGAAGGCGACCCCCACATCTATCTTGATGATAGCCAGACGCCGCAAATAGCCGTCACTGGCACAGAGGAATGGGGTCTCGGCGGCGACTACTGGCATGGCGGCCAGCAGGTCTCTTTGCCCCTCGGCGGTCTGCCCAGCAGCATCAATAATCCGCCCGGCAGCGATATTGATGGCTCCTCACTCTACCGCTTTCTTATAGCCGATAGTATTCCTTTCAATCGTCATCTTATAATACGCTGGGAGCATGGCGGCGCGGACGAAAGCACGCATCCCTATCGCGCTCTTATGCTCTGGTACGGCATGCCATCTGTCACCGCGCAAAAAACTGATGAAATTCAGACTGCTGATGCTGGCAGTCTCTCCAGCCATGCCTATCAAGCTTCCGGGGAGCAGGTCTATACCCTGAGCGCCGCCTATCAGTACACCGTTTCCAGCCCACTACTGGCTATGAGTGGTACTCGCCTGACAGGTAGCGCCACTTTTCGGCTTGCGCTCGCTCCCCATAACATAGGTGTATTCCTGCGCCGCACCTTCGACGACTGCATTGCCAATCAACGTGCCAATGTCTACGTCAATGGTCATTTTGTAGGGACTTGGTATGATGCGGGTGCGTCCGCACCTGCGGGAATCGATGGGCATCCTCGTTGCTGGCGCGACGAGGATTTTCCCTTACCAGCTTCGCTCACCGCCGGAAAATCCTCGATCACTATCAAAATTGCCTTTGTTCCGACCAGCGACCCGCAGGATAGCGCCTGGACAGCTTTTCGCTATCAGTTGTACAGCTTTGTGATGCCTGGACAATAGAAGTTTATATGGTATACTGTCAGCATGTTACACTCCTTTTGTTTCCCAACTCCCATCTTTGCATCTGTTCCGCGCACATTTTTGTCTGATTGCAGGCAGAAAGGGGGTAGATCATGCTTGTAACCATGAAGCGACAAACCTTCGACTCATTAGATGATGCAGCGCTTGCCAATGCTTGTATCGAACCAACTGTTGAGTATCTTCACGCGGATATCAGTAGGGTAAAGTCTCATGTTTTGACGCAACTTACTCCCGGGCAACAGGCATTGTTTCTGTTTCGAGCCTTTCATGACCACGCGGGAAAGACAGCGAGCGATCTGTATTTCTGGGTCTCTTCCATTTTTCCCTCGGACAAGATGTGGAGAGGCACGCAGGGCGCGTTACGTTACTTCGGCGATGAGGCGATGCTGCAACTTTTGCAAGAGATCACGGGTGTAGTTGAAGCAAGGCAACAGCAAAGTGATATTCAGCCCTGGGAGCTTGAGGCTGATCCGGCGTTTTTTGCGTTAATGAGCCGACTCAATGAGCAGTTTCATGAACTGGTTCCGGCAACGTTTGAGCGGATGGGGAAGTATATTCGCAGCCAGCCAGATGAGTTTGTGGTGCTTGAGGATTGATTCATTTCAGCTTTTGTAAAAAGCTGATATTCGCTTGATGTTTTCTTCTTGCATTTCTTAAGCCTGTTTGTTACACTGGCTCATGATGGAAGGGTGTTTCTGTTGACGAACCTCTTGAAAGGATAGCGGACAATGCAGGCGCGGTCCTCTTCTCCAATCACCTGCCCGGTTGTGATTGGACGTGTACGCGAACTTGCTACGCTTCGCTCGCTTGTTGAGCGAGTACAAGGCGGAGAGGCACAGGTTGCTCTGATTTCTGGGGATGCGGGCATTGGCAAATCACGACTGATGGCTGAGGTCAAAGCGACGGCCACTGCTTCTGGATTTTTTCTCATAGAGGGTCAGTGTTTTCAGACGGATAGCATCTCTCCCTACGCACCACTTTTGAACCTTTTTGGCGCGTATTTTGCTCGTTCAGCTTCGACCTCACTTCCAGGCCCCATGTACCCGGTCGCCTCGACACTTATACGGTTGTTGCCTGATCTAGAGTTTTTGTTTCCTGATCTCGGAACTTTGCCCGCGCCACCATCTGTCGACGCGGTAGAGGAGAAGCGACGGCTCTTTGCGGCTATAACCCATTTTGTGTCGGAGCAAGCTGCTCGGCAACCTGTACTTCTGGTGGTGGAGGACATCCACTGGTGCGATGATCTTAGCCTGGGCTTACTTTTACATCTGGCGCGCCGTTGTCGGAAAGTATCGTTCCTCTTGCTTGTCACCTATCGCAGCGAGGAAGTGCATCCTCGATTGAGGCGCTGGCTGGCCCAGCTTGACCGGGAACGCCTGGCGCTGGAATGCTCGCTTAAGCGTCTTTCTCGCGCAGAGGTTGCGACGATGCTGCAAGCCATACTGGGTACAAAGCAGCGAGTTGATGCTGATCTGCTTGATACGTTGTATGCGCGCTCCGAGGGTAACCCTTTCTTTGTTGAAGAACTCCTTACATCACTTTTATCCGCGGGAGAACTGGTTGCTGTTGATGGGAGGTGGAAGCTCACGGCAGGTCGAGTGCCATTGCCGCGCAGCGTTCAGGAAGCTGTGCAGCAACGGATGATGTACTTGAGCGTGGAGGCCAGACGGCTTGTCACCCTTGCAGCAGTCGCCGGGCGGCGCTTCAATGTCACTTTGCTGCGAGAGGTGATGCAGTGCGATGAGACTCATCTGCTGGTTCTGCTGAAAGAGGTGATGGCCGCTCAACTGGTAGTTGAGGAGGCGCTCGACCAGTTTGCTTTTCGCCACGCGCTGACACAGCAGGCGATTATTACTGCGTTGTTACTGCGAGAGCGTCAAGCTTTGCATCGCATCCTTGCTCAGACGTTAGAGCGGCTTTGCGTGCCTTCCCCGGCCATGCGAGAGAGGCATTTGGAAGACCTGGCTTTGCATTGCTATGAGGCCGGAATGTGGGAGCAGGCGCTGACGTATGCGCAAGAGGCGGGAGAAAAAGCTTTGACGCTCTATGCTCAGCAGACTGCCGTCGAACATTTCACCCGTGCTATAGAGGCTGCGCATCATCTTTCCCAGACGCCGCCATCCCACCTTTATCTTGCGCGAGGGCGGGCTTATGAAACGCTCGGTGACTTTGAACGGGCGCGTGGGGATTATGAGCGCGCGCTTGATGCTGCTCGCGCGTTTTATGATGGCAAGATGGAATGGGAGTGTATAATAGCTCTCGGTTTTTTATGGACTGGACACGATTACGAACAGGCAGGTGTATGGTTTCATGAGGCGCTTGCGCTGGCAGAGAAGCTTGCTGATCCGGCCTTGCGCGCCCAGAGTCTCAACCGTCTGGGCAACTGGCTCCTCAATACCGGACGAATTCAGGAGGCGATTGAGGCGCATCAGGAGGCATTGCCTCTGTTTGAAATGCAAACTGATACTCGCGGTATGGCCGAAACGCTCGACATGCTTGGCATGGCTCTTTTTTTCCTGGGAGACACAGCCAGGGCGGTGAGGGATTTTTATGGGCGAGCGATTGATCTATTCCGCAGCCTGGGCGACCGTCAAAGTCTATGTTCTATTCTTGCTATGCGAGCTTTGGACTCATCTCCAGAGCCGCTTGAAGTCACCTATAGCGCGCTGAGAACACGCGAGGAGTGCTTGCAAGATGTCGAGGAAGCATTGCTGCTAGCGCGCCAGATGAACTCGCAATCAGGGCGGGCCTTTGCCGAAATGGTCGCCATGTACGTGCTAAGCTCTTTCGGAGAATGTGGTCCGGCGTTGGCCCATGCACAGGAGGCGCTGCATATCGCCAGCAACATTGAACACCGGGAATGGATTGCTGCCACTAACGGGGCGCTGGGATTCCTGTATCTCTTGCTGCTTGATCCAGACAGAGCAGTTGCTTATCTGGAAGCTGGAGTGGCAGGCGCGCAGGCGCTTGGTTCTGCCATCCATCTCAAGAGTCTGACGTCGTATCTGGCGCTGGCTTACATCCACAAGCGGGCATTTCCTCGCGCCGAAGCAGCCCTGGAGACTGTCCTTCCACGAGATCAGCAGCCTGGCAACTTTTTTGAACGGCAGGCGGCCCGGGTCTGGGGAGAACTGGCGTTGGCGCAAGGAGAGCCTGCCGTCGCACTATCCATCGCGGAGCAATTGCTTATCTCAACGCCCGGTGATATGCAGCAGTCCATCCCGCACCTGCTTGCCATGAAAGGCGAAGCTCTCCTCGCTTTGAAACGCCTTGAGGAAGCGGCCCAGACCTTAGAGGACGCCAAACTGGGCGCGCAGCAACGTCAGGCCCCATCCATCCTCTGGCGTATCCAGCGTGTATTGGGGCAGGTCTACCACCTGCTCAAGCGCGAGGAGCAGGCGCAACATGAGTGGAGCGAGGCCCGCTATATTATTGCCCGATTGGCCGCCACCATTGATGAACCCACTTTGCGAGAGCATTTTTTAAGTACAGCCCTGACCTCGTTCCCGCAAGAAAAGCCGCTTTCACCAGAGACGCTCACCAGTAAGAGATATGGTGGCCTTTCCGCGCGTGAACGCGAGGTGGCGGCACTCGTTGCTCAAGGAAAGAGCAACCGGGAAATTGCGACCGATCTGGTGGTGAGCGAACGGACAGCCGAGGCGCATGTCAGCAATATCCTGGGGAAGTTAGGCTTTACCACGCGAGCGCAAATCGCCGCCTGGGCTGTTGAAAAAGGGCTGTCCACCAGCCGCTAGTTACGTACTGACCTTTCACCCTCTCAAAAAAAGATACGTACTGATTTTCTCCGCTTATTGGTACATTCCACAATGGCAAAAGTCCCTGTTCCAGCTATACTCCTTTCACATGAGGCAATAAAAACTTAGCCATGCAGAAGGAGGAATAACGATGGGATCAGCGCAGGCACAGGGTCAACTCTGGGGAGCGCAAGCCCGCAACTGGGCGGACCTGATGGAAAAAATGTCTTTGCCCATCTACCACGTGGTGCTGGACAAGACGAACGTGGGGAGAGGCACACGCTTGCTGGATATCGGCTGCGGAACAGGTATGTTGGCGCAACTTGCCGCTCAACTGGGAGCCAGTGTCAGCGGGCTTGATGCATCCGAAGCCGAACTCGTCATTGCGCGTGAGCGCGTACCTCACGGCGATTTTCGCTGCGGAGAAATGGAAGAGTTACTGTATAGCGATGCCTCATTTGATGTAGCCACCGGGTTTAATTCTCTCCAGTTCGCGGACGATCCGCTCAGTGCGCTGCGGGAAGCCAGAAGGGTTGTCAGACCAGGTGGGTATGTCGCGATGGTGGTATGGGGCAGGATGGAGGATTGCGAAGTTGTCACAACGCTCAAAGCGGCGATGGCCTGCCTTCCGCCACCACCGCCGGGAACCAGGGGGCCATTCTCACTTTCCGCGCCGGGCAAGCTCGAATCATTGATGGAAGAGGCAGGGCTGACCGTGTGCGCAAAGGGTGACGTGTCATGCCCCTATGAGTATCCTGACGAGGAAATGGCCTGGAAAACCATCAGTTCTGCCGGTCCGATAGTGATCGCTATTCGTGCCGCGGGTGAAGAAACTATCAAACAGGCCGTTATCAATTCTCTCGCGCCTTTCAAGAGGCCAGAGGGAGGCTACCGGCAGGAAAACTTGATGCATTATGCCATTGCTACCGTTTGATGGCAGTCCATATGTGCTGCTGAGTATCTTCGGTCAACAGCATACCTGTTGAAGTAATGGTTGCCGGAGAAAATTCACAACAATAAGGAGTACCTTTTATGTCAGAGGAAACAAACAAAGCTGCCGTGCAGCGTTGCTACGATGAGTTCTTTAACACGGGAAATCTCGACCTGGTAGAGCAGTTTCATACCACCGATTTCGTTGGTCATATTGCTGGTTTGCCCCCAGTACAGGGCGTTGAGGCATTGCGGCAGATTGCATCCGGCTATCTCAGCGCCTTCCCTGATCTTCACATCACAGTTGAGGACATGGTGGCCGAGGGAGACAAGGTGATGACCAGGGTATACTGGCGCGGCACGCACAAGGGTGAGTTTATCGGCATTCCCCCTACAGGCAGGCAGGTAACGGTGAAAGGGATGTACGAGTACCGCATCGCTGATGGCAAGATTGCCGAATGGTGGGACTTTTCGGATAACCTCGGTCTGATGCAGCAACTGGGCGCGATTCCAGCGCCGGGGCAGGCGAGCTAACGTCCTCTTCATATACACGCCCCCTGTCATCCTGAGCGCAGCGAAGGATCTCCTGCCTCGACACGCGAATCGTCGGGCGACGCAGATCCTTCGCTGCGCTCAGGATGACAGGGGGTGAAGCTTCCCTTTTTCTTCATGTATCAAGCATTGACTTGCTTCAATTCCGTATCGCGGAAGGCTGGCAATAGCCATGCCAGCAAAAGAACGCCCAGGACGCAGGCAACGCCGCCAGAGGCTGCCGAGAACTGGGCGTTTGTCAATGATGCCACCACGCCGGATTCGACATCGCCCAGGCGTGGGGAGCCGTTGGTTTGTGCCAGCCAGACGGCGGTGATGCGCCCGCGCAGGCTATCGGGTATGGAGAGTTGCAGCATGCTACTGCGCAAGACCTCTGAGATGATATCGGCCCACCCAGCGAAGGCCAGCAGGAAGAGGGCGAGAGGTAGCCAGGGACAGATACCGAACATCGTAATCGCAATTCCCCACAGTCCAACCATCAACAGCACTGCTCGTCCGGCCTGCTGAATATGTCCCACCCAACCGGAGCTTAACGCGCCGATGAGCGCACCTGCCGCCGGGGCTGCATAGAGCAGTCCAACCGCCCGGACGCTGCCGAAGACGGTGAGGCCAAGCGCGGGAAAGAGGGCGCGAGGCATGCCGAAGACCATCGCGACGATATCGATGAGCAGGATGCCCTGCACTACTGGCTGGCCGCGCAAATAGTGAAGTCCTTCGAGGAGCGAGGCAAAGCCAGCCTTTGTGCCGCCGCCTTCGGGTAGCTGGGGTGGTAGGAGCAGGACGGCAAGCAGCGCGGCCCCATAGGTCGCTGTATCTAGCCAGTAGGCGAGCGAGAGGTTAAAATAGCTGATGATGAGACCAGCGAGTGCAGGGCCAACGACTGCGCCCGTCTGGCGTAACAGGGCATTGAGGGCAGCGGCAGCCGGGAAGAGTTCGCGTCGGACGAGGTTGCGTGTCATGGCTCCTCGCGCAGGCGCGTCAACACCGTAGACGCCCGCTAAAAGCGCAGCCAGCACATAGATGAGCCAGAGCGGGGGATGCGGCAGCATAGCGACTATTGCCAGTGTGCCAGTCAGGACAAGTTGTAAAAACTGTGTGATGAGCAGGATACGCCGCCGGTCAATCGCATCGGCGATTGTTCCACCATAGAGCGTCAAGACAAGCCCAGGCCCAAGCTGAACAAGCCCGATAAGGCCTACCGCAAGCGAGGAGTGCGTCAACAAATACACCTGGAGCGGGAGCGCGACGACGGTAAGCTGGCTGCCAAGTATGGAGATGAGTTGGCCCCAGAACAGCCTGCGATACGGAACAGACTCACGCATGGGCGAGATATCAACCAGGAGATGTTGAATGCGCATGAAATATTCTTCCTCGTAATGAAACGGTGATGTTACATTAGTATAACATATGTGTTACAATAGCGCCAGAGAAAAAAGAGATGGGTGTCCGTCATATTTTTGCGGTCGGTGTGGGAAACCGGAAGCCACCCGCAAGGGGATGGCTCTACCATATGCGGCGGCTGGTAGAGCCATCCCCTTGCGGGTGGCTTCCGGTGCCGCTCTCTGCAAACAATTGACGGACATCCAACGAGAGGCAGGCGATGATAGACGAAGCACTGCTCGACGCAGCGGTAGTTGCGCTGCAAGATGTCGGGTGGAAAGGTTTGACACTGGAACGGGTCGCCAATGCGGCGGGAATTTCACGTGTCACACTTTGGCGACAGGGCATCACCCTGGAACAGATCATAGAGGGGCTGTTAATCCGCCTGACAAATGATTATCGTGCCGCTTTGTGGCCTATTTTAACGGCTGAAGGAAATGGCTGGACTCGCCTTGTGGCCGCGCTTCAGGCGTTGTGCGGCGTGGCAGAACGTCATTTGCCACTGTTAGTGGCGACTGATACCATTTTTCACGAGGCGCATATTCTTACGCGCACTCATTTTACAGAACCGCTTGCGCGTCTGCTGGAAGATGGCATGGGTGATGGCTCCATCCGTAAGGTTGACCGGATTGAAATGGCCTCTGTGCTTTTCAACACGGTCTGCTGGACATATGTACATATGCGTGCTAAACATGAGTGGACGCAGGAACGGATTTCGTCGTTGCTCCTTGATTTGATAATGGAGGGGTTAACGCCGCATTCCCCTATTGAGGAGAAGGGAAATCAGCATGAGCAATAAAATAGATGCTTACGATGATTTTGCCGTTGAATACGCGGATATGGTAGCTAAGCGCGGGGAAGTGGCCGGAATTGAGCGCGACCCGTTCATGCCCTTGTTCCTTTATGTGATTGGCGATGTTTCGGGCTTAACTGTGCTGGATGCGGGATGTGGAGAGGGCTACCTGTCGAGAATCCTTGCTCGTCGAGGCGCGAACGTTACAGGAATAGACATTTCGCCTCGTTTGATTGAAATTGCTCGCAGCAAAGACCAGGAAGGTGGGATTGCGTATCAGGTCGCTGATCTCTGCAAACCCCTACCGGGTTATCAGGAACACTTCGACCTGGTGGCAAGTTACTTCGTTTTGAATGACGTATATGATTACCAGGAGTTTTTGAAGACGCTTGCGGCTGTAACCAGACAAGGCGGACGGCTGGTTGTGTTTATGAACAACCCGTATTCCTACGTGGTACGCAACCACATTACCGACTACTTTGCGGATGCAGGGAAAGCTTTCTCGTATCGAGGTATGAGCGAGGCAGGCGTGAAAGTACATTTCTATCACCGCACACTAGAGGAATACGTGAATGCCTCTCTGGCCACCGGATGGCATTTACAGAGATTGGTTGATGTTCCTACTCCTGAAGGAACCTTTAAGCGCAGGAATGATACGCTCATTCCAGAGGGCCATCATTTTCCGTTTTTTATGATTTTGAGTTTTGTGAAGGGGTAGAACAGCAGAATACAGTTTCCTCTGCTATTTGTCCGTTACATCCTCTAACAGTTCAGAAGTAGACACTCCTATCCTACGTATCTCCCACTTCAACATATTTCCCTCTGGCTCCAATCGGCGCATGCCAACTTTTTCCAGTACGCGGATCGAGCCAATATTATCATCGAAGCATTCAGCGGTCACGACTTTGATATTGGGGCGGGAGAAAGCCCAGGCGATGAGGGCGCGGGCCATTTCGGTGGCGTAGCCGCTTCCCTGGTATTCGGGAACGATGCTGTAGCCGATCTCCACCATGCCATGTTCATCCGGGCCGCCTTTGAAGCCCATATCGCCGATTAGTACGCGGTCGGCTTTATGGACAATCAGGCCGTCCCAGATACCCGCTTCGGGGTGCTGCTCCGTCATGTGAATGAAGAAAGGCAGGGCCTCGGCTAAGTCTTCTCCGGGCCACGAAGCCGGGACGTACACTCCTAGCATTTGTGCCAGTCTGTCTTTGTCAGTTAAAGCAGCTTGCATGAGCTCCAATGTGAACGGTATCAGGCGCAGATGCTCTGTCTCGATTGGTTCTAGCATGCGTACTCTTTCTATTGCAGGCGTTCTGCCACCAGTTGGGCGAGATGCAGCACGCGCATATGCTTTCGTTGTGCATCTACGCCACCGCGCAGGTGCATCAGGCAGCCGGGGTTGTCGGCTACAAGTACTGTTGCTCCGGTGCTTTCGGCGTTGCGTAGCTTGTTGTGAAGCAGGCGTTCCGCGACGTCGCCGTGTTCGATGGATGTTGCGCCGCCGAAGCCGCAGCAGACATCGGATTGTGGCATCTCGCGCAGTTCCAGTCCTAGCACGTCCTGGATGACATGGCGGGCTTCCTTGCGCAGGCCCAGACAATTGCAGGACTGGCAGGAGTCGTGATAGGTGATGACCTCGATCTTGTCACCATCCTCTCGTAAGGGAAGTTGGGTGCCGTTTGCCAGCAGGACGGAGTGCAGGAAGGTGGTGAAATCGACGGTTTTGGCGGCGATGGCCTTTGCTCTCTCTAACCATTCCTGCTCGCCCAGGTCTTCAAATAATTTCATATAGTCTTGAACGAGAGTGACGACGCAACTGGTCGAGGCGCTGAGGATGTAGTCCGCCCCGTTTTGTTCCAGGGCCTGTTCGAGTGTGCGAATGGTCTGCTTGCCCATGATGCTGCCGTCTTTGCGGTCGCCGGAGTTGAGGGCAGGCAGGCCGCAGCAGTTTTGTTGCTGTGGGTAGGTGACGCGGATATTACAGGCTTGCAGCACCTTTATCACAGCCTCGCCCATTTCAGGATAGAGGCGGTCGGTCATGCAGCCCGCGAAGTAGCAGACGGTCATAGATGGCGTCTGGCCTGTCTTTTGCGGGGGAAGTGCAAGCTGTGTTTTTACGCGGTCGCGTAGAGGTCTGGTGGCGAATGCTGGCAGGCTGCGCCAACTGGCAAGCCGGGCTACTGGACGCACAAAGGGAAGTTTGCCCAATGCGCCGAAAGCGCGAGTGCGGACGTAGCGGCTGCCGCCCGTTACGGGGAACTGGAAGATGCTGGCGAGGCGCGTGAAGAGCCCAAAGACGCGGGGATGCGCCATTGTGCCGAAAATGACTTTTTTGAGCCAGGGCAGACCTTTCTTTTGGACGACGCGGCTGCGCACATCGAGGATCAGGCTGGGCAGGGGAATCTCCACCGGACAGACGGTTTCGCAGGCGTTGCAACTGACGCAGAGGCTTTGCGGGCCTGCATCGGCGTCGAGGCCGTGATGGAAAGGAGTAACGACCAGCCCAATGGCTCCGCTGTAGATATAGCCGAAGGCGTGACCGCCAACCTGTGCGTAGGGCGGGCAGATGTTGGCGCAGGCTGCACAGCGAATACAGCGCAGGGCCTCTTTGAAGCGCGGGTCGGCGCGCATCTCGCTGCGACCGTTATCGACCAGCACGATGTGCATTTCTTTGCCGGGCGTGGCCGGGCCAGTGAGGAAGGTGGTATAGCTGGTGATAGGCTGCGCGGTCGCGCTGCGAGCAAGCAAGCGCAGTTGAGTAATGGCATCGGCAAAGGTGGGTACGAGTTTGTCATAGCCTGCCATGACCACATGTACAGGCGGGAGAGAGGTGACGAGCCGCCCGTTGCCCTCATTTGTCACCATCATGACGGTGCCGCTTTCAGCAATCAGCGCGTTGGCTCCGCTGATACCCATACCGGCAGTTAAGAAGGCCTTGCGATGTTCAACGCGGATAACTGCTACCTGCTCGGCGACGTCTTCACGGGAAATTGGGCGTCCGGTGGCTTCTGATAGCAGAGCGCCTACCTGCTGGCGCGTTTTGTGGATGATGGGCATGACCATGTGTGAGGGGCGTTCGTGGGCAAGCTGGGCCACCCATTCGCCCAGGTCAGTTTCCACAGGCTTGATGCCGCGCGCTTCGAGGTAGTGATTAAGTTCGGTTTCCTCGCTCACCATCGTCTTGGATTTGACAACCAGTTCGATGCCTTTGCGCTGGCAGAGTTCGTAGATATAGCGGTTCGCGTCTTCTGCTGTGCGCGCTTCGTAGACAATAGCTCCTGCCGCCTCGGCCATTTTTTTGAATTGCGCAACCATCTCTTCCTGGTGTTCGATGGCATAGTCTTTGGCCTGCCGTAGCTGGTGACGCATATGCGGAAAGCTGTATTCGGGGCCGTACTCGCTCTCCTCGTATTCGAATACCGACTTGCGAGAGGCGCGCCAGGACGGGGCGAAGCGTTCGAGCGCGGCGTGCATCTGCTCGTCCGCCAGGGCCTGTTGCAGTTGCTCTTTAAAGGGCTGGTGTTCGCTGGTCGGATTGTCAACATCGAGAATGACATTCTGCTGGGGGGGATTGTCGATACTCATGGCGATGCTTTCTGGCTATTATTAAGAACGTCCTGCAACAATGATAACACATAACGCCTTTGGCCCCTGCACGCCAATGGTCAGGGTGCGCTCGATATCGGCGGTGCGGCTGGGGCCGGTGACGAGCGAGATGTAGTGTTTTTGCTCCGGGCCGGGTTTTGTGAGACGCTGTAAAGCCTGGCCCGCCTCGTCGAGCATGGGATAAAGTGTTTCAGCACGTACCAGAACGAAGTGAGTCAGGGTGAGCATGCTGACGACACGCGCTTCTAAAGAGTTATCGGCGAGCATGACGGAGCCGGTCTCGGCGATTGCCAGCTCCGCGCCGGAGAGGCCAGCGGGAGCATCGGCAACACTGGCAGGGCTACCTGCCTCGCGGATATTGATGCCTTTGTCGCGCAGCAATGGGACGATTGTGCCCCAGGGCTGGCTGTGCGCGAAATCTGGCGGCACGACGAGCTGTTTCTCGGCCAGCGCAGGATGGTTGGCGAGAATGTTTGCCGCCTCTGCGAGGTCTGCGGCATAGTGCGCTTCGCCACCAGCCGCAGACAGGCGTTGTGAAAAACGGTCAAAGAGAGCGTTTGCTTCCATATATGTGCCTAGAAATAGTTTGATGAGATGCCGCCATCCACAACGAGCCACGCGCCGGTTGTCCAGGACGACTCGTCGGACGCTAGATAGAGCGCCATATAAATAATATCATCTGGCGCGCCGAAGCGGCCTAGTGGTATGCGATTGAGGCGCAGGTTGCGGGCCTCTTCGCTCGTCCACAGGTGGCGCAGCAAGGGCGTTTCAATCGGTCCTGGGCAGATGGCGTTGCAGCGTATGCCGTGACGCCCGTATTGTACCGCGAAGGATTTGGTAATTGAAAGCATGCCGCCCTTTGAGGCAGTGTAGGCATCCTGCGGAACGGTGCAGCCCATCAGGGCGACGAACGAGGCGACGTTGATGATCGAGCCTTTGCCCTGCGAGATCATGTGCGGCACCACGTACTTTGTGCAGAGGAAGGCGCTTTTCAGGTTGATGTCCAGCACGCGATCCCAGACGTCTTCGTTCAGGTCGGTGACACCCGCGTCGTCGGGAGGCATGATTCCGGCATTGTTGTATAGTACATCGATGCGTCCGAAGGCCTCGATGCCTTTCTCGACCAGGTTCTTTACTTCTGCCTCGTTAGAGACATCGGCCTTGACGAAGATGGCTTTGCCGCCCGCGTCACGAATGCCCTGCGCGGTCTGCTCGCCTGCATCCGCGAGGATATCGGTGACGATAATGCTCGCGCCTTCACGAGCGAACAGTTCGGCGGCGGCTTTGCCCATACCGCCAGCAGAGCCGGTAATCAGCGCTACTTTGTCCTGCAATCTCATTGAAAACGAAACTCCTTTGGGTGAATATTTGTCCCGCTCAAAGCGACTTCCTGACGAGGTCGAGATACCAGTAAGGCATGCGTTTGCGTAAGAGCGGTTTGCCGCGCACCACGTTGCCGGGGATGGTATCGCGCACGTTGTAGTCCAGTTCTCCCGTCAGCGAGCCGCTAATTTCGCCGGGGGCGTAGCGAAGGTGAGTGGTTGAACGGCGACCGTTCCGTTGCTCGCGTGTATCAATGGTCATCATGGTGATAGAGGGAGTGGCAGGGAATATATCTTCCTCTTCCTCGGCCAGCACTTCCTTCCAGGGATAGGTTTCATTGGCAGGCGGGAAGATGCCGCTGTAGCCGTTGGCGGCGCGCCCTTCCGCTTTGCCATTCCAGTTCGCCAGGGCGAGGTAGACCTGATGTTCGGTGGCGCGCACGCGCCAGAGCAGCGAATGGGTCGGGTCGTAGTCGTCCGGCGCGACCTTGAAGCCGTAGCTGATGCGCGAAGGGCCAAGCCCAATGGGATCAGGAAAGTTGAGGTAAGCCGGAGCGCATACCAGATCAGCACCCTTGCCTGCCAGCACGCGCACCGTCTCTGGAAACAGCACGTCGTAGCCGGTTGTCAGCCCGATGCGGCCCCAGGGCGTATCGAAGGTGGGCAGACCCAGGTTGCCGGGGCTGGCCCAACGGCGGTCGTTGCGCGTCAGATGCAGCTTGCGGTACTTGCCGTAGACTCCTTCGGGGTCGATCAACAGGACGGTATTGTAGTAGTTGCCATCCTCAGCTTTTTCCGCTATGCCGAGGATGAGTGATAACTGGTATTCGGCAGCCAGGGCAGCCAGGGCATCCGTCTCCGATCCTGGAACTGAGATTGCACCCTCTCGCATATAATCGACCGGGTCAATTGAACTTTCCTCTTCGGGAAAAGGGCCGGGGAGCAAGAGTTCTGGCAGCACCAGCACATCAGGACGGGCCGGGTCCAGGTCGCGCAATGTACTGCGGAGCAGGTCTGTCAGGTGGTAGATGGCAGTTTCTTTTGAGGCGCGAAGTGGAAAGTTGTGCAGGTCTAGCTGAAGAAAGCCGACGCATGAAAGCTGGCCGGGTGGGAGTTCGCCCATATCGTACAGGCTGTGGTACTTTAATGGCTCCCAGAGGTAGGTGTTATGCACAAGCGTGATATATTCTTCCGGCCTGCGGTCAGCAAGGCGATCTCCCTCATTCTGCCAGGATGATCCCCAACGTTTTTTGCGGCTCTGTTCCAGGTCGATTTCGCCGTAGACAATGCCCTGCCCATCATCGATATACGATTGGATGGAGCCATCAGGATTGAGGATGCAGCTTCCGCCGCTGAACTGCACGCCGCGCTCGCACCCGGCGCGATTGGCGGCGATGAAGTAGACGCCGTTTTCAAAAGCGCGAGCCATCCAACGGCTGCTGGGACTCTTTTCTTCGAGCCAGTTGGTGGGGAAGAGGAGTACGTCCGCGCCATGCAGGGCTGGAATGCGCGCTGACTCGAAGTATTCGGCATCCATGCAGATGATGCCAGCCAGCCGACCAAGAGGCGTATCCCAGACGGGAAAGCCGAGGTCGCCATCACGCGCCCAGCGCGGCTCTGAGATGTACGAGTGTATTTTGCGGTATGTGCCGACCAGCCCTTTCGGACCGATCAAGACCATACTGTTATAGTAGACCGAGGTAGCGGGATCGACCTCGGGAAAGCTGACAGCGATGTAACAATCGTAGGTGGCGGCAAGTTGGGAGAAGCGGTCGGTGGTTGGGCCGGGGATAGGTTCAACGTAAGGAGCGACTTCTTCGCGTGATATCCAGCAATATCCTGTGGTAGCCATCTCTGGGAGAACGATCAGCTTTGCCCCGTTCTGCGCGGCTTCCTTCGCCAGACCGAGCAGCGCCTGTATATTCTGCTCTTTCTCGCCCAGCGCCGGATCGAATTGAATTGCCGCCGCCCGGTAGCGTGGATAGGTGGGTACGGGTGCGCTCATGTATGTTTTGCCTCACTATCCAGGAAGAACGAAAATCGGATTAGCTTGAGGATGGGATAACGATACCACCCCCATTGATAGGCGTCAATAGATAAAGTTGTGCCTTTCATTCCCTCTGGCATAGCTACTTTACCCATTTAAGCTGTACTATTCCTCTTTTTCTAGCAGCGAACGGAAGATGCGAGCGGCTTCCTCGTTCATATGGTAGCTTTCCGCATCGCTGGGGAACCCCCCAGATTGCACATCCTCGAAAAAGTGTTGCAGGGCCTCTACTGCGGTATCAGCGAGATGCGCGTATTGCCGGACGAATTTCGCCAGACGGTCATTGTGCATGCCCAGCACGTCATGGAAAACCAGCACCTGCCCATCGCAATATTTGCCCGCGCCGATGCCGATAGTGGGGACTGGAATGCGCCGCGTGATCTCCTCTGCGAGAATGTCAGGGACACCTTCCAATACTATAGAAAAGACGCCAGCCGCCGCCAGCGCTTCGGCATCTTCGAGCAGGTTGCGCGCCGCCTCGGCCTGTCTGCCCTGCACGCGGTAGCCGCCCATTGTGTGTATGGATTGCGGGGTCAGCCCGAGATGGCCCATGACGGGAATTTCGGCGGAAAGGATAGCCTCGACCATCGGCAGGCGCTTGCGCCCACCCTCCAGCTTCACGCAATCCGCGCCGCCCTCACGTATCAAGCGCCCGGCATTGCGAACGGTTTCTTCTACCGAGAGATGATAGCTGAGCCAGGGCATATCACCGACAATCAGGGCGCGAGGTTTTGCGCGCGCCACTGCCGAGATATGGTGAATCATGACATCGATGGTTGCCGGAAGGGTGTCTTCATAGCCCAATACGACGTGCGCGAGGGTGTCTCCTACCAGGATGATATCCGCACCTGCTCTATCAGCAATTCGAGCCATCGGCATGTCGTATGCCGTCACCATCTTAATTTTTGGTCCGCCCTTGCGAGCCACAATGTCGGGTACTGTTACTTTATCCTGCATAGCTGTCGAGTTCCTTTCTCTGTACCATTGAATCAAACGGCGAGGACACCTGTGTCCCAACTCCCGTCTGCTCGAAGCAGGAAATTATCAATCAGGCGCGCCGGGCCAACGCGGGCGGCGATGAGTAGGAGCGCGGGCGCGGTAAGTGTTTCTTTAGGTAAGAAACTCTCCGGGTCGCGAATCTGCGCGTAGTCCAGGTGTGCCAGTGGCTCCGCTTGAACTGTTTCGGTCATTGCCTGTATCGCTCGCTCCACGTTGCCACCTGGATAGGTGTCGAAAGCGGCGCGTCCTGCCTGCAAGGCTCTATAGAGGACGCCTGCTGCTTTGCGGTCTGCTCCCTTCAGATAGGCATTGCGGCTGCTCATTGCCAGCCCGTCAGCTTCACGGATGGTCGGCAGCACACGTATCTGAACGGGCAGGTTCAGGTCGCGTACCATATGCGAGATGACGGCAACCTGCTGGGCGTCCTTCTGTCCAAAATAGGCCAGCGTGGGCCGCACAATCTGGAAGAGTTTGAGGACGATGGTGGCAACGCCACGAAAATGACCGGGGCGGCTGGCTCCCTCTCCTTCATTCATGAGTGGCCCGGTTGGTTCAACGTAGGTGACGTAGCCGGGCGGGTAGATATCTTCTGTATTGGGGAGAAAGACTAAATCGACTCCTGCCTCTTCGAGCAATTGCAGGTCGCGTGGCACGTCGCGTGGGTAGGTCGCGAGGTCTTCATGTGGCCCAAACTGGGTAGGATTGACAAAAATGCTGGCTGCCAGTACCTTGTTCTCCTGTCGCGCCTGGCGCACGAGCGAAAGGTGGCCTTCATGCAGGTAGCCCATCGTTGGCACAAAGCCCAGTCCAGGTGTAGCCGACCATCCCTCGTGCATGCTCATCATCTCTCGAACCGTTGTGATGACCTGCATCCGCTTGGCCTCCTGTCCTCGCTAGAATTCCCTGGTTTTTGCTGCTCAAAGTATATCATTGCCTGGGTGTAGTCGCAATAAAGGGCCAGAGGGGGAACGGAAGACACCCCTTGCGGGTGTCTTCCGTTCCCCCTATGCTCATTGCAACACCTGCACGCCCTGTTCGTCGCCGATGATGGCGCGTTTGGTCATGTGTAGAAACAGGCCGGTCTCTACCACGCCGACGATGCTGCGAATGCTGGTTTGTAGGGTCGGCGGATCGCTAATGCCGTCGGCAAAGAAACAGTCGAGGATGATATTGCCATTATCGGTGCGAAATGGCTGCTGATCGTGCATGCGCAGTTGAACGCGCGCGCCCAATTTTTCAAGTTGCCGACGAACGGGTGTGGCCGCGAAAGGAACGGTTTCTACGGGTAGAGGGACCGTCAGGCCCAGTTTTTGCACCAGCTTGGTGCGGTCTGCAATGACGATGAAGCGGCGGGCGGCGCTTTCCACAATTTTCTCACGGAGCAGCGCGCCGCCGCCGCCTTTGATAAGGTTAAGTTGTGGGTCGATTTCGTCCGCGCCGTCTATCGCGAGATCAAGTTCGGGATGAGTGTCCAGGTCGGTGAGCGGCACGCCCAGGCTGCGGGCGAGAGCTGCTGTAGCCTCAGAGGTCGGTACCGCGCCGATAATGCGCAACCCTTCCTGGATGCGCCGGGCCAATGCTCGCACCATGTAGGCGGCGGTGGTGCCTGTACCAATGCCGATTACCATGCCATCTTCGATGTATTTTACGGCCTCTTCGCCCGCCAGTTGCTTCCAATATTCTTGCGAATCCTGCATTTGCATGCTCCTGCTCTAAAGATCATTACTAGTAATAATATAGAACGGGGTATAAATCCTTTACATTGCTTGCTATTATCGCATGTTTTGCGGATGGCCGTTATTATAATGAATGTTGACGATTTTGTTTGTAGGAATGCGATGATGAAATTTTCCAATAAAAAGAGGCTATCCAGGCCTGTCATCCTGAGCGCAGCGAAGGATCTCCGGTCTGGACGCGCGAATCGCATACCCGCACCGGAGATCCTTCGCTGCGCTCAGGATGACATTTTTGATAATGGTTTAAAATTTCTTGTGAGCGGAAAGAAAGGAATGTATCATGCCATCATTTTCTCCTGAGTGTCGCGCTTTTCTCCTGGATGTGGCCCGAACCGCACAGGTGGCGGCGGTGCGAGCCGATGGCCGACCTCATGTCGCGCCCGTCTGGTTTTATCTGGATGGGGATGCGCTGATTTTTACGACCGGGGAGACAACGGTGAAAGGCCGTAATATCGCCAGGGATGGACGAGTCTGTATTTGTGTGGATGATGAGAGGCCGCCTTTTGCTTATGTACAGTCGAGGGCATAGCCACTCTACATAATGACCTGGACGAACTTTTGCATTGGGCAACACGGATTGGCGGCAGGTACATGGGTCGAGGCCTATGGCAAACGCAATGGCGTTCCTGGGGAGCTATTGGTGCGGGTGACGCCGACGAAGTTTCATTTTGTGCAGAATGTAGCGGGGTGGTAGAGAAAGAATGCCTTGTGCAGAACGTAGCGGGGTGGTAGAGAAAGAATGCCAGGGCGACCGCAAGGGTACGCCCCTACAATAAAGGCCATTGTAGGGGCGTACCCTTGCGGTCGCCCTGGCTCTTAATACCTGGTAGAGAGCAAACAGTACTTTCCGTCTTGCCAGAGTGGGGCTATCATGGTACACTCTGCATGGACAAAAGTTAAATTCCGGTGGAAATAGATATGGCTCAAGAGTGGCGTGTCCTCGTTGTGGAAGACGACGAGAAGTTGAAGCAGCACATTGCCAGCCAGCTTCAAAAGGACGGGTACCGTGTCCAGGGAGTCGCGAGTGGTTCTGAGGCCATGCGTCTTTTATGGACGGAAGACTATGCCGTTGTAATAAGCGACCAGCAGCTAGCCGATACCGGCGGCTTAGATTTGTTGCAATGGATTCGAACCTATCGTCCCCAGGTACAAGTCATCATGCTGGCGACGCCTGATGGCGGGGTATCACGCGCGCAGGCACTCGAAGCCGGAGTTGCAAGCTACCTGGAAAAACCCCTCGATCTGCAAATGCTCAAGAGCGAACTGCGACGCCTGTTGCAGCAACCGGGATTTTCCGCCAGCCTGGACTCGTTTGATTTGCTGGATGTGATCCAGATTATCAATATGAGCCGCAAGAGTATTGCGATGGTGGTGCAAACGGGCCTTGAGACACAGGGTTTATTGGGGTTCCGCACAGGTGAGTTAGTATGGGCTGAATATGGGGCGTTACGCGGCGAAGAGGCTTTCTTTGCGCTGGCAGCCTACAAGAATGGCACCGTGACGCACCAGCCCTGGAATGACGCGGTGACACCTAATGTCACGCAGCCGCTTGCGCGCCTGATTATGCAGGCGCTCCAGTATCGTTCCAAATATGCCGCAGCCCAGCAATTGAGCGGGGAACTGGAAGTCGTTCGTGCCACTTCCCCTGTCAGCAATGGACAGACGACACGTCCTCTGAGCAACGAACCTGCATTGGATAACCTGCTGACCGAGAACCTGGATGATCGTCCTTTTGTGTATGTGGCAGATGAGGCGCGAACCGAGGACCCCGTTACGCCCTCGCCGCCATCAACCGGGACAAAGGAATGGTGGCAAGATTCAACTCGCCTGCCAGCAGCGCAGAAACCGGGCGGGGCGCGTAGAGTTCCATCAGAGGGGCCGCTCAGTCTAAGCAATGGAACGGGAACGAATATCATGCCGTCAACGGTGCGCAAGACACCGGTTGGTCAGCGCCCTGATCTTCCCTCGTGGCTGACAGAGCAGTCGGATACACAGCAACTACGCCCTTCTGCTCCCGATGGGATTGGCCAGGTTCCTGCGACTCCCGCTATTCGCCCGTCGTCTGCTGAGTGGCGGGCAGTGCCTGATATGCGTAAACGGCAGTCGCAGGAAATGCAGTCGCTGCCGGTTGCGCCGCCTTCTTCTCAATATGGTTCGCCTGAATGGCAGATGCCGCAGAGCGGTGGCATCAGTCAATCGCTGCCGGTTGTGCCGCCCACTGGCACCTTGCAGAGCCTATCAATGCCACTCAAGACGGATGATGTACAGAGCAACGGGAAGACGGGTATGGCAGCGCATGCTGAGGGCCGACCTTCAACTCCGCCGCGCAACAAGGATGGTTCGGCTGCAAGAATTACAGAGGGAACATCGCAGGAAAGGACCAGCACAACTGCCCCATTGCAGCCGCAGCGGCAGTTCAAACGCAACTACTCGGCGCTCGTTGCCGCTTTGCAGACGTTGGGCTACTCATTGCCCGGCTTTGTGGCGACGGCGGTGGTGAGCATGGATGGGCAGCCGATTGCGCAGGTCGCGGTGGATGACGTGGATATTGCCCAGCTCTGCAACTACTTTAGCACGCTGTTACAAAGTACAATGCACCTTCTCAGGCAAGGAAGCTGGGGAAGTCATAAGGATACCGTCATTAGCAGCAGTACGCACTATGTTTTGCTGCGTATTCCTGGCGGTGACAAAGCCGTTTTTCAGGTGCTTATCACGACAAAGGATACTGACCCGAGCGAGAGCCAGAGGGGCATGTCGAACGTCGAAAGCGCTATTATCGGAGCATTATAACAAAGAAATCATGAATTACGAGAGAAAACCGCTTACCGAAGAGGAAAAAAAGAATAACCGTTTTTCATTTATTGTGGGCATGTTTATTGCCCTCGCCATCATCATCCTCTTCGCGCTATTGTTCCATTAGCTTTTTGAGGGCTTCAAGGTCAAGCTCTTGAGGCAGCGAGGATGTAGCGCTGGGCTGGGGTGTGGGCGTTTTTGCGCCTGGACGCTTGCGCACAGGGGCATTGTTTTGAGGTTGTGGTGGAATAAGCGAGGCGGGATTGCCGTTGCCGTTTTGTAACAGGGGGCGGTCGGTTGATTCCTGCTGGCGGGCTTTTATTTCCTGCAATTGTTGCTCGATGCGCTGCTCGTCGGTAAGCTGGTCAAGCTGAACGTCGAGATCGGAGTTGTGCAGGTCAGCCATAGCGCGTGCGCGTGCCTCGGCCTCCATGACTGCGTCTTGAGCGCGGGCTGCTCGCTCTTTCTCCTTCGCGCCCCCGCCGCTCTTGCTTAGCGCTTCAAAGACGCGCTGTTGCAGAAGCGCGTTGCGCCTGCGAGCTACCAGCAGTTCGATGGTGGTATCGACTTCAGCGATTTTAGCCTCCAATCTCCGCAAAGCATCTCGCAGCGTGGCAACCATGTGTTCCTGCTCTTTCTGCTGCTGCTGGTAGCGATGCGCGAGCTTCATAATATCGTTGTACCGGGCGAGCGCGTCACGTGCAGCTGACTCGTTCGGCTGTTGGAGGGCCTGTTCCGCCTTTTTATACCAGATTTGCGCTTCGGCCTGCTTTTCCTGCACGCGGCGTTCCAGCTTGCGGCTCTCGGCGATGGCGGTTGCGACCTGCGTCTTGACCTGCACCAACTGGTTGCGCATGTCAATTTGAAGCTGGCGCAGCACCTTCTCCGGGTCATCTGACTTTTCGATCATGCTGTTCAGATTGGCCCGCAAAAGCGTGAGTACCCGTTCCAACAAATTCATTTCTTTCTCCCCGGTACAATAGTGGATGCGCGATGATGAAGCTTGACAAAATAACAGGGAACTCTCGCCCCATGTCATCCTGAGCGCAGCGAAGGATCTGCGTGCCGGACACACGATTCGGCTCGGCGACCGAGATCCTGAGCGCAGCGAAGGATGACAGGCATGTATCTCTCCTCTTTATTGGTAAAAATGCATCATTACGTCCACCCATGTGAAGCGTCATGCAGGGACGCTTCTACAATATACACGTCCTATCCTTAAAGTATGGTGGTGTCTACGTTGCCATAGTTAAAAGGATGCCCTGGTACCTATAAGGGTACCAGGTTTTCCTTAAAACGCGGTTTGCGATTGAAACAACGCTATCTGGTTTCGTTGGCTGACGGATTGGTTCCGGCAGTCGTGTCTACCAGACCGTTTGCTCCATTGGCGCTCGGTGCGCTGTTAGCGCCATCCTGACCGGACAACGCGGGAACGCGGTTCATCAGATCGCTGATGCGCGTGCCACTGAGCAGCTCGAAGAGCGCCGGTACCTGCGCGACCATGTTCATGATGTCGCCAGTGATGCGGCTGGCTCCCATGCCGCTGTTGCCGTTGGCTCCGCCGGTGGAGACGATGGTGACTTTGTCCACCTTGCTGAGTGGCTCGGCGATGGCGCGGACAATTTCGGGCATGCCGGTGAGCAGCTTGTCCAGTACGGCGGCCTGGTTGTATTCGTGGAAGGCGGCGGCTTTGACTTTCATGGCCTCGGCTTCCGCTTCACCTTTGGCGCGAATGACTTCGGCTTCGGCGAGACCGCGAGCGCGTGTGACTTCGGCTTCGGCGAGACCGCGAGCGCGATTGGCTTCGGCTTCACCAAGACCGCGAGCGCGGGCAGCATCAGCCTGACCTTGCGCTTCCAGGATGAGGCGCTGGCGTTCGGCTTCGGCGACGGTTTCGATACGCCTGCGCTCGGCCTCGGCAGCCTTCTGTACGGTCGCCTGCAGTTCGAGTTCGCGGCGCTGGATTTCCGCCTGCTGCACTTTGATCTGGGCCTGCTTCTCAACCTCGGTGACTCTCACGGCTTCCGCCACTACCTGCTGCTGCGTGACGTTGGCCTGGATGTCATAAGCTTTGTCGGCAGCCGCCTGCTGTTTCTTGACCTCGGCATCAAAGGCTGCTTTCTTCAAGGCGAGGTTACGCTGTGATTCAGCCTGCAGAGCCATGGATTCGGCCTCGGCTTTCACACGTTCCTGGTCTGCCTGAGCTTTGGCGACGGCGGCCTCACGAGAGGCGTTGGCCTGCTGAATCTGCGTATCGCGAGCGGCCAGAGCAGCGGCGATATCGGCCTGCTTGCGAATCTGGGCTATCTGCGGGCGACCCATGTTCGAGATGTAGTCATTCTTGTCGCGGACGTCTTTGATGGTGAAGGAGATGACTTCAAGGCCCATCTTTTCCATGTCGGGGGTGACGGTCTTGAGCATCTTCGCGCCTACATTTTCGGGGTCTTTCACCAGGTCTTCGACGGTAAGCTGGCCGACGATACCGCGCAGGTGGCCTTCCATGACCAGGCGAATCAGGTTCTCGCGCTCTTCCTGGGTTTTACTCAGGAACTGCTCGGCGGCTGTTTTCACACTCTCAGGATCTGATCGCACCTTGATCTGTGTGACGGCCTCAACGTTGACCGCTACGCCCTGGGTGGTATAGAGGTCCTGCGAGGGGGCAACATCGAAGGACATCAATTCGAGCGAGAACTCCTGCGCTCGCTGGTAGAGCGGAATGACGAAATGCGAGCCGCCAGTGATGACGCGTGTTCCGCCTGCTCCATAGACGATCAGGGCCTGGTTGGGGCCAACTTTGCGCAGCAAACGCCCAACGGTGTTGATGATGAGAATCACCACTACCACGATTGCTACGACCAGGATGCCAATGAGTACTAATGGGTCCATACAGTTTTACTCCTTTTGCGAGTCATTGCGTATAACCATAGGTTCTGATTTACCGGTCTCGTTAAGTAGTGAGCGTAACTTTTCTAATTCGTCAGCAACATTGCTATCGGGATAGTGGCCCTCCTCATTGATAAAGTGTTCCCAGGTATCTACTTGGGCAACGCCATGCTGGTAGTTGACGACCACCACCTCCTGGTCACGCTCGATGCGGCGACCATCGATACTGCGGGCGGGAACGCTTTTGCGCATGCCGCCGGGAGAGGTGTAGAGAATCTCGCCAATGCCGTTTTCCTGAATGGTGATGCTGACTTTACCCAGCAGACCTGTGCGATCAGAGACATCCTGCTCGGTGTTGGCTTCGCTGTCGCCGAACATGCGTGTAATCAGCGAGAGAACCAGCGCCGCGATGACGATGCCGCCAATGGCAGCCAGCAGAAGCGAGAGCAAGGGGAGGGCTAGCTGCACAATATTGTGGAACAGGTAGCCAAAGAACCCGAAGCCGATCAGGAAGAGCATAAGCGCGGTCGGATTGAAGAATGGCAGCAGAGACGAGTCGTGCGCGACAGCCTTTGCCGCTTGCTGCGTGTTGTGTTGCCCGTGATCGGCGGCAGATGTGTGCCCTGCTTGCGTCGAGTGGGCAATGTGTGTGTTGCCATGAGGTAAGGCTGGCATGTGGTGTGAAGCACCATGCGAAAGGCCGTGTCCAAGCTGACCCAGCATGGCTGTGACCACAAAGAAGACCAGTCCAGCCAGGAAACACACAATAAACAGAATTGAAAGTGGGTCGGTCATAGTAGTGTTTCCTCCTTTACCTGCGCGTACATAGGCGCAGGTAAGCGAGAACGATCAAAGCGCTCAATGACGCCGATAATGCTGGTAAGAATGCCAGCGATGCCGGATACGATAGCCAGAAAGAAGCACAACGTTCCAGGCGCTATACCCGTGAGCGCCAGTACAGGAAAGAAATAGCTGGCGAAGAAACTGAGTACCAGCAGTAATAGCGCGCCAGCGAAAAAGCATACCGGCACCAGAACTGGATGCTGTTGCAGCAACCTGTTGCGCTGCGGTATAAAGTGGCTTTGCTGCCAATGACTCCTGTGTGTATAGTGAGAACAGGGGGGTGTTCTCTGGATCATGCATTTGCTCCTTCAGCTTGCGTATCGCAAATATCTTTCGGAATATATAGACGCAACGACCTACAACAATTCCAACCTAAGCTGCATCATTATTTTTGGGCAGAAGAGCATTGACGAGCTTTTTTACCGACTCAACCGGCAAATCCACTAACCTGTTGAACAACTCGATATAGGCTCGGGGGTCTTCGCTACTGGCGAGGCGTTCAAAAAACTCCGCGAGGAGCGGTTCGGCACTCCATTCCTCCGCGCTGGCAATCAACCAGGTGTTCAGGCGATCCGTTTCACTTTCAATATCGGTCAGCAAATCGGTGCTATAGTCAGGAAGATCACTTACCAGGTAGCCGGGCTGCACCTTGAAAAAACGGGCCAGCAGGTCGCGACTGGTAGCGGTCAGATGAAGCCGCTTGCCATTCTCTAATTGAGACAGGTAGGCCTGGCTCAAGGTTTCGTTCATTTCTTCCTGCATGGCTTTGACGACCTCCATCTGGGTCATCGGCCTGCCCAGGCCGCGCAGTTCGCCTTCAACTTCGCGCAGGTGCTTAATTTTTTCGGCCAGATTCATGATTTCCTCACATAACTATCTGCTATATTGAACTATAACAGTTGGCTATCGTTTTGTCAAGCCCCTACAATATACTACTTTTTTGAGCGTGTTACACTGGAATCAGAGCAAGAAAAACACACATGGAGCAAATGGACAGATGCTGAATAATGTAGGAGTGTCGCCAGAGGAAGACCAGTCAAAACAGGACCATAAAACCATTTTCGTTGTTGAGGACAACGAGCATGTGTCAACACTTATCGCGTATGTGTTGCGCTTAGAAACGTCTTACGAAGTTCAGCTTTTTCCTGATGCGCAGGATGTGTTGGAAGCAGTGAAAACGCGCGTGCCGGATCTCTTCCTGCTCGATTATATGCTGCCCCGCACAAATGGCCTCGATCTCTATGATGAATTGCATGCAATGGAGTCATTGAAGCATGTTCCAGCTATCATGATTAGCGCCTACTGGATTCCCCGCCAGGAGTTGGAGAAACGCGGGCTGGCATTTCTGAGCAAGCCTTTTAAACGGTTGGAGTTGTTGCAGGCGGTTGAGAGGGCGTTGGAAGGAACAGTGGTTGAGAAATAGTGATGATTTTCATCGAATATCTATTGGTAGATGTTAGTTCAAACTATGATTAAAGAATATCGATTGTAAGGCTGAGTATACTGGGTTGTGAGGGTAAACATAAAACCTCTTTTATAAAAACGGGTAGGGAGTAGAACATATAGTTCTATGCGGAAAGTGAGGAAAGTACTTGGCAGACACTCAACAACAATCTTCGCAGGCGGGCTATGGTGATGCTAAGCAAGCACAGTCGTCACCGCAACAGCCTTTTTATCCGCAGCAATCGCCTAAACAAAAGTCCAGAAAGCGCCTCTGGCTTATTGTTGGTATTGTGCTTGCCATTATCGTAATTGGTGCTGCCGCTTCACAGGCTGGGAAGAGCGGCACATCATCTTCTAATTCAACTGGCTCGACCTCGACACAGTCTTCTTCCAACACCATTGGCAAGCCTGTGGTAGTAGATGATACCTGGACGGTTACTGTGAATAAAGTGACAACAAGTCATGGTAACAATTTTTCATCACCGAAAGGGAATAACATTTACCTTGTGGTAGATGTTACAGTTAAAAATACTTCGTCGAGCGATCAAATGGTCTCCAGCGCTGGGATGTTTACCCTCAAAGATAGTACGGGCCAGCCCTATACTGAAACTGTAACGACCTTCACAAAGCCACCCGATGGAACAGTGACACCTGGAAGTGTTCTTCGAGGGCAACTGGTTTACGAGGTTCCTGCTTCAGAACATACCTTCACCTTTGGGTTCCAGGCAGATATTACTGGCACTGACCTTACCGAATGGACGCTCTCGATCTAACATTTCCTGTCTACTAGAAGAAGGCGGTCAACAATACTCTACAGTTGGCCGTCTTTTTTTATTTATATTTGAAGCTCTTGTCCTGCCTGCGTTTATCTAGAAGGATGCTTTAGTTGGTAATAGAAAACCAGGGAGATATAACCTCTATGAGCGCGTTGATAATGCTCCTTTTTGTTGTGATTATAGTGGTGGTAATCGTTAGCTTTTTCATGCAGCAGCAAAAAGTGAACTGGCTGGAACAGAATGGCAAGCGCGTTATGGCAACAGTAACAGAGGTTGAGGTGCGACGTGAGGCACACCAGGTAGCGCGCATGCAACAGCAAGCAACTTTGCCGAACGCTCCACCCTCAACACAGACAGTTTGGGAGACCCAATGGTCCGACGTTTACTATGTGCATGCGCAATGGACCGACCCACAAACAGGGCAGGTCTATAACTTTAAAAGCGATCAACGCGCATTCTGGCCTTCCATCAAGCAGGGAGAAACGGTGGAAGTGTTGTTCGATCCAAATGATCCATCCCGATACCATATCAAAGTCTGATGCCTGTTTCCCGCGCTTTGTCTCGGATTGTTTTTCTCACAAAAATCAGCTATGTTTTGGGGAAGGAACCATTTTTGTGGGAGACAATTTGATGCCTACAGAAAAGCAACAATTCAGCCGCCAAGAGCTTTTAGCCGCTCTTGAGTATGGATGGAAGCATTACCTCTCATGGCTGAAAGAGTTATCTGAAGAGGAGCAAGCCCGGTATGCGCAGAAGCAAGGCTTTGCTCGCCTCCAGGATGTAATTGTACATATCTTTGGCTGGTGGGATCTCACGATGTTTCGCATCTATCGCATCATGAGCGGTCATACTGTTGCCGTTGAGAATGATATGGATAAAATTAACGCGGAACTGGTTGCCCGCTATAAGGACTGGACGCGCGAAGCGGTTGAAGAAAAATTTGTGGCTATTCTGACGGTCTTTGAAGATGTTTTAAAGGTTTTACCAGTGAAGGCCTTTGAAGACGAACGTATTTCCCTCTGGCTGCGTATCGACGCCATCGACCACTACGAAGATCACCGTTTGCCCAATGCGCCGACATTGCAAGAGGCTGGTTGGAAGCCGGAATGAGGTTCGATCAGTAGATGTAGGACACAAAAAATAAAAAGAAGCCGAGCAGAAGCAGAAGACCAGCAAGACAAGGGCCAGGGCGATGATTGCCAGAATAAGAGCAATTTTTCGAGGAGAACGGTGTACCATATTTTCTCTCCTTTCCCTGGGTATATTTCCTTTGCCATCAAGTAAGTTTTCTCGATTCAAAAACGTTTAGAAGCGAGAGTTTTGGCTCATTAACTCGAACGCGAGAAGAACACTATGCAAATGCTGTGGTATAATAAGTGGAAATACAATGGTGTAGTGCGTACTCCCGCTGCCGAGGTTTGAGGGCCAGCCAGGAAGATTTTCGCCGCAACTTTTTCGTTGTGGTTCTCGTTTGTAACAACAGGAGTAGTTGGGCGCAAGCAGGCAAAAGAGGCGCTCTGCTGCTTGAAGCGAGTACGTAGTTAGGAAAGAGCCTTGAGAGATTTTTCAGCCATTGGCAGCCTTTCAGTCATTATGCCCGCGCACAACGAAGAGGAAGCCATCGCTAACACTGTCCACGAAGTTCTCGATACCCTGACAGCCTGGAATATTGATTTCGAGTTAATTGTGGTGAATGATGGCAGTAAAGATCGCACAGGCCTGATTCTCGATACCATTGCTGCCGCTCATCCCCGCCTGCGCGTCATCCATCACCTGGTTAATCAAGGCTACGGGGCTGCCCTGGTGAGCGGGTTTGAGGCCGTTACAAAGGACCTGGCCTTCTTTATGGATTCGGATGGACAATTCGATATCCACGACCTGGAGCGTTTTTTCCCGCTGATTCATGAATACGATGCGGTGCTGGGCTATCGCGTCAACCGGCAGGACACGTGGATGCGCAAGCTGAACGCCTGGGGCTGGAAAATTCTGGTCGGTATGGTCTTTGGCGTCTATGTGCGCGATGTTGACTGCGCCTTCAAGCTGTATCGCGCCGATTTCTTCCGCGAGCATAAGCTGGAGACGCGCGGAGCCATGATTAATACCGAAATCCTCTATAAGTTTACTCGTGCTGGCTATACCTTTACTCAGGTGGGTGTGCGCCACCTGCCGCGTCGTGGTGGGCGGGCAACAGGTGCCAAGCTGTCTGTGATCCTGCGCGCTTTTCGCGAAATGGCTGTCTACGCTTACAAGTGGCATCGCGAGGAGAAACAGGAAGAGAAGCGTCTTGAACGCGAGAAAGCGCGCAAAAAGCCCGTCGATGAGGACACAGACCGAGTGCCATCTGGTATCAGTTCGATGATGTCAACCGCCCGCGATTTTGAACATTGAAGCTGATAATCGACGCAATGTAGGAACGCGATGATAAACTTGTACCAGCAAATTCGGTCATGCCTTGTCTGTCATCCTGAGCGCAGCGAAGGATCTCCAGCGTGGGCATGCGATTCGCGCGTCGAGGCCGGAGATCCTTCGCTGCGCTCAGGATGACAGGGGACGAGTCTCCCCCACTATTTTAGCAATCTTCATCATCGCGTCTATACAATTATTTCGCGGGTTTCAGGCAAAGCTTCCCCTCGGCGTTTTCCTCGATCATTTCGCGGTCAAAAAGCATGGGATGGTGTTCGACGCGCAGCCACATTTGTATGAAATCGTCGTAGTGTTTGCTGGCTGGGTGGCCTGATTGACCGGGGGCGTGACCCGAGAGCGAGGCTTTCATGTCGGCGAGATTGACAATCTGGCGGTACGAGGGAACGGTGATGACGGTCTCGGGCTGGTTGGGTAGGGTCGCGCCCATGTTCACCGTATCGATATCGCCGCCGATGGGATAGGGACCGCGATTAAACAGCCGATCGAGCGGTTTCATCATACCTAATGGGTGGCTGTAGGTCATCTGGTGAATATCGCCGTATTTCCAGCGCGAAACGTCGTCTCCGAAGCGTTCGCGCAATTCCTCGATAGCGGCATGGAAGGCGGACGTAAGCGCGGCATCCCAGGATTTCGGCCCGTTGGCGACGGCGGAATTGGCGAACCAGCTTTCGTCGCGTTGGTTCAGCATGCGAATGAGCAGAGGCTTGCTGCGGCTGGCGTAGCCGTTTTGCAGGGCGAGAATGGTAGAGCCGACGCCCAGGTAGCTTTGTAGCAGCGTCTCTTCATCACCGAGCATGGCGGCGAAGATGATGCACTCTAAGCGATAGAGGAAGCGGGCGTAGATGGCTGCTGCCGCGCTGTCAGGAGCCAGGACGAAATTCCAGGTGCGCAGTATCTCTAGCGCCTGTTTTTCCTGTGGAGTTTGCGGCGCAATTTGCAGGATGTGCGGCACGATTTCAGCGGCGGGCAGGGAGTACTGGTCGGATTGAATGGTTGCCATGTCTGAGAGCGCGAGTTTGCCCTTGCTGGTCAGCAGGTCGCGAATGCGCTGGGCGCGGTAGCCGTTCAGCCACTCGTTGGTGATGTAGTAGGGATAGTTGTCATCGACCACGCGGTTGTTGGCCGTGACAATGAAGTGCTGTTCGGGATTGAGCGTCTGCGGGAGTTCGTCAAAGGGAATGTAGCCTGTCCATTCGTACTCGCCCATCCAGCCTGGAACGGGGAGCAGCGCCCGGCCTTTGGCGCGAATGGGGATAGCTCCGGCCATGACATAACCAATGTTGCCTGCCACGTCGGCATAGATCACGTTTTGTGGTGGCTGATCCCAATCGCGCAGGGCTTCGCGTAACTCTTCAGCGCTGGTGGCATAGTTCATCTGCTGGATGGCCGAGACAATGGTGTGCTTTTCCAGTCCGGTCCAGCGCAGGGCTAGCGGCAGTTCGTCGCTGGAAGCGCCGTTGCTGCTGGCTTTGCTGCTGTTAGCTGGCAGGGTGAAGTTGGTGATGATCGGGCCGTGTCGTGTGACGCGCACCTCTTCGATGATCGGCTCCTTCTCGCCCTTGACGCGAATTTCTTCACGGAAGACCCGGGCCTCTTCCCACTTGCCCATGTACTCGTACTGGTTGGGATTATTGGAGTTGAACTTCTCGATATACAGGTCTTCGACATCGGAGATAGCATTGGTGACGCCCCAGGCCACGTAGCGGTTATGCCCGATGACGATGCCGGGCGTGCCGGGGAAGCTCGCGCCAACGACATCGATATCTCCGGCTGAGAGGTGGCATTCGTACCAGATAGAGGGCGCGGCCTGTCCTAAGTGCGGGTCGTTACAGAGAATAGGCGAGCCGGTGGTGGTCATGGTGCCATCAACGACCCAGTTATTGCTGGCACCGAGTATACCAAAGCCGCTCAATTGCTTCAGTTGCTCGTACTCTTCCAGCATGCCCAGGTTGACGCCCCGGTATTCGACGCCCGGCGGAACAATTAATGGATGTTTGGGATCATATCCGGCTTCCAGTTTTACAGCGCGTTCGGCTCCCAGTTTGGTGATGATGCGGGCGCGAATGATCTCAGTTTCCCAGTTGCCGCCCAGGTTCCAACCCATCATTTTCGACCACTGCAAGCTATCCGCGACCTTCCAGGGATCTGGCGAAAAGCGCAGCAGAGTAAATTCGAGCGGGAGTTTTCCCTGCTTGATATAGGCATTGACGCCCTGGGCATAGGCTTCAAGAATGCGGCGGCTATGCTCCGGCAACTCGTTCACGGCTGCGGCGGAGGCGCGGTGCATGCCAATGCGGCGCGCAAACCTGTCGGCCTCAATGGCAACTTTACCGAAGATTTCAGAGAGCCTGCCGGAGCCGATGCGGCGGTTGAGTTCCATCTGCCAGAGCCGTTCCTGGGCATGAACATAGCCCTGAGCAAAGTAGAGATCGTCTTCGTTCTGCGCGTAGATATGGGCGACCCCGTAGCGGTCTCGAATCACTTCAACCGGCTCGTGCAGCCCTTGCAGACGCGATGTTCCATTTATCTTTGGAAGAGGACGGCGCGTTAAGAAATAATATGCACCACCAGCCAGCCCGGCAACGCCAGCTACACCCATCAATGTTTTTTGCCACCAGGAAGCCATACTGTATGCTGCCTTTCTCATGAGTAGATATGTGCTGAAAGCGTTCTAGAGGATAGACGCCAGGTGACGCCTGTCTGTATACAGGCATTAGTATAGCTTTATTGTTGCCCATGTGGCAAGAGTTTAGAGCAAGCAAGAGTTCGTCAAATTTTTGCGGCGAGAGTCCTGGAAGACAGGGGGGAATGGAAGCCACCCGACCTCGGGTGGCTTCGGAACTCTCGTTTATACCAATTCTGTTCCTTCAGGTGTGTCACGCACTTCGAAGCCCATAGCGATGAGTTGGGCGCGCAGTTCGTCAGAGCGTTTCCAGTTGCGGGCTGCGCGGGCGGCGTCGCGTTCGCGAACGAGAGCCAGCACCTCGTCGCTGAGGACTTTGGGGCGTTTGGCCTCGACGGTGTCCAGGCGCAGTCCCAAGACGCGGTCGAAGTCAAGGATCAGCCTGCGCCGCTCGGCGGGTGCAATACGCTGATTGCGCGGCACCTCGCGGGTGATGCTGAGAGCCGTTGGCAGATCGAGATCGTCATTGATCGCGGTATGGAAGGCATCTCGCACGCGCTGGGCCTCTTCAGACCAGCCACTTGCTGCTGGCTCCTCAACCGGCAATTCCGCGAGGTCGGCGCGCAGGTTGTTGAGACCGTTCTGGGCTGCGGTGATCGATTCGTTGGTGAAGTTCAGCTTCGAGCGGTAGTGCGCGGTCAGCAGCAGGTAGCGATAGGCCATCGGGTCGATGCCAGCCTCTTTCAGGTCGCGCAGCAGCAGCACGTTTCCTTTGGAGCGCGACATCTTGATGATCTCGCCTTCATTCTCTGCGGCATCTGGCCTGCGATAGTTGAAGTTCAGGAATTCGCCATGCGCCCAGTATTTCACGGGCTGTTTGTCGCTTACGCCCATGCTCTGCGCGATCTCGTCCTCGTGATGCGGAAAGATCAGGTCAACGGCCCCTGTATGAATGTCGAATTGCTCGCCCAGGTATCTGGTCGCCATTGCCGAACATTCGATATGCCAGCCGGGGAAGCCAATGCCCCAGGGACTTTGCCAGTTCATCTGGCGGGTTGGCTCACCCTCTTTCCACAGCGCGAAGTCTTCGGGGGCGTCCTTTTCTTCATCAACTTCAAGCTGCACGCGACCGCTTGCTCCCGCTCGCAGGTTTTCAACGGTATTGCCGGAAAGTTCACCATAATATGGGAAACTGCTGACGTCGTAATAGACGTTGCCATCGGCGGTATAGGCCAGCCTTTTTTCGAGCAACTTTTCGATCATTTCCTGCATTTCTGGAATGTGATCGGTGGCCTTTGGACTCTCATGCGGGCGCAGGATGTTCAATTCATCCGAGTCGCGCATGTATTGCTCGGTATAATAGGCGGCGATTTCGTAGGCGGAGCGGCCCGTTTTGCGCGCCTCAGATTCCAGTTTGTCCTGGCCGCCCTCGGCAACGTCGTCGTCATGCAGGTGTCCCACGTCGGTGATGTTGCGCACCAGGTAGACATCGTAACCGTTATATTCGAGCATGCGGCGAATCCAGTCCGTCATGATGAAGGTGCGGAAGTTGCCGATGTGAATGTCCTTGTAGACGGTCGGCCCGCACGAATAGATACCCACGTGGGGCGGGTTGAGAGGTTGAAAGAGTTCTTTGCTGCGTGACAGCGTGTTGTACAGGTACACAGGTTTTTGCGAAATGTTGCTCATGAGCATATATCTGCCTTTCAAAACATTTATATATGTTTTAATTACTGCATTTCCATGCAGCACACCGCACGTCAGATTGCTGGCGTGTGTGGCCCCAGCCGGGCAAGGAACCGCTGGTAGATATTGAGCGCGCTGTTCTCATCGCGATCCATTACCAGTCCGCAGTTCCGGCAACGATATGTCCTCTGCCACAAAGGCATAACTTGTTTATACTTGCACCTGTGACAGGTTTTCGTGGTATCGCGTTCGTCTATAATACACAAAGTTTTCCCCACATGCAAACACTTATATTTGAGCATTTGCACAAAACAGTAGAGACCCCAATCATTGTACACCATGCGATTGCGTAGCTGCCGCTTGCGCTGCTCTTTCTTGGTCTCCCCATTGCGTTTGGGTATCACCATCTGCCGTTGGGAGAGATCGCCAATCACCACAGCCCTTTCAGCCAGTCGGTGCGCGATCAGGTGCGAGGCTTTATGCAGGCAATCCTGCTGCTTGCGCCGTTTCCTTTCCGAGACTCGCTTGTAGACTTGCGAGAGATGGATATAGCGGCGGGATTTTTTCTTGCACTTATCCCGTTTGGAACGAATCTTATCCAGTTGCTTGTTGTACCAGCGATAGCCCTTGAACCCGCCGATATGATAGAAGCGGCCCTGGTCGTTGACGCCTGTTGCTAAGGTTTTGATGCCCAGGTCAAAGGCCACAATGCCCTCGTCTCGGATGTGTCTTTGCCTGCGCCGTTTCCGCTTTGACACAGCCTGATGCTCATCATTTTCTTTCTGTACGGTATCGTTATATACGAAGGAGCAGTAGTAGTTTCCTCGTGCGTCCCTGGATACCGCTACCTCTCGAAAATGGGCTGGCGGCTCCTCGGTCAATCGCGCTCGAATATTGGGATAGCGTTTCAGTCCCCACTTGCCGCCACCCCCTGTCGGCAGGATGATCGTCTTTCCTTGCACTTGGAGGTACATTGCTGGATAGCACAGGGTAAAGAACTGATGGCGTGGCTTGAGGCGCGGAAAGCCTGGTTTCTCTCCCGCCTCAACGCGATGGAAAAAGGCTTGCATCGCTCTGTCGAGCCGGAAGTAGACTTCCGCTAAGAGCTTACCGTAGACATAACCTAACTCGGGATCGTATTGCTTGCTCTCTTGCAACGACGTTTTCGCTCGTTCCAGGTTCCAGCGTTCTCCAGCCCGGAGCTTCAGTACCCACCAGTTATAGAGGGCGCGACATTTGGCCTGCATGAACTCTAACGCTTCGGTATCCTGCTGGCTCACCTCGATTTTGATCTTCTTACAGAGCAACATGCCATTACCTCTTCCCCTGATCGATGAGGGGGCTTATCTCCTGGTAGATGCAAACCTGCTTCATGCTCCTGCTCCTATGATAATTTCAAAATGAATATGCTGTGGATCGCGTGGAAGTTGCGCGGGTATATGCGCATCCACGATCAAACCCGCGTTCAGCAGGTACTTTCGTGCTTGTTGCGGCATCTCTCCTGCTATTTTCTGCGCTAAGAACTGCTCATAGTCCTCTGATAAGAGGTAGACCCATGTCCCGCTTACTTGAACGGTGAATGGGGTAACGGTAAGCACCTTCGAGGACACTTGGCCGAGAAGCTGGTAGTGCTTTCCTGGCTGCGTCGAGGTAAAGATTGCCTCTATTTTTTGCTGTAGCTCCTGGGTATCATAGGCAACTGCGCTACAGGTATCTACCGCTCTGATAGTTACCGTTTGTGCTTCCTCTCCGACCTGGTGATCGGGTTGGCTCGAGAAGTGGCAGTGGGTAACATACAATGTATCGGTCGTTGAGAGAGAAAAGGCTTGCGGTATGTGCTGACTCAGGGTATTCTGAAGACGGATGGTCAAGGTATCTAGATCGGCCTGTGCAACCGTCTGGAAGTGGCGCTCATCCTGACCGCCTGAAAAAGCTGCAAGGTTTTTTACCAGGAGGTCACTTGAAAGAACCAAGTGTATATCTCCCGCTTGAATATTTCCTGCCGCTCCTGGCTGCATGGCGTGTGCAAGAATCGTGTGTTCTCCATAGGCAGGTGGGGTTCCTGCTGGTATGGTGGCTGGTTCGTCTGTGACGACCTTTATTCCGTCATTCCCGGTGAACACCGTCCCTATCGGCACATATTGAGCTGAAAGCCTCCCGTTATAAAACGTCAATCTCCCAGATGCAGTTTTGGCGTCCTGATGTCCGTGTCCAGTGGTCTGAGCAGTGGCCGTTTTGGTTAGCGTCACTGGGGGCAACTGGCGAACTGGAAGCGAAAGAGAGGTGGTCAGGCGTACCTGTTTTGAAATGGGAATAAGAGCAATGGTGACGGTTGGATACGTCAAAATGCCAACGATACTCCCTGCGATGAATGATCCATACGCTAGAAGAACAAGCCACAGCAGAGGCCAAGAGACCTTTTGTGGTTGTTTCAATTTCATGGTATCGAGCCGTGCATACTCGCGGCGAAAAATCACCTCTGGATCGTCTGAAAAATATTCCTCGTGGAATAGAAGTTGGTCGGTAGAAGTGGGTGACTGTGTACGTTTCTGCTCCTGTATCTGCATAGCTCTCTCCACAAAAGGGAACGGGAAGCGGCAGTCCTGCCGCTTCCCCTGCCTTACGGCTGACCGACAAACTGCTTGCCATTGTTGATGAACACAATGGTGTAACTACTGCTGTCGCCTCCCACCTTGATGAGCAGATCTGGTCGCCCATCATGGTTCACATCACGAAACGAGAGGGTCACAGGCGTGGTGCTATCGTTGTTGCGCGTGATGTAGTAAATCGCATCACCCTTAGGATTGGTCGGATTGATCTGCACCACCACGATTAAGCCATTCAAGTTCATGGCCGTAAAGTGGTCAGGGTATTGTTCCGAGTCTCCTAGTCCGACGAAGTGATCGGTCTGAAAGGTTCTCGGCATCCCAAAGGACAGGTTTTCCTGCACGCCCTGCCACCAGACTCCAAGCACCGAGAGGGCCATCCAGCCGAGGCCCATGAGGCACAGCACGATCCCAACCCACAGGACCCAGCGATAATTCCGCTCTGGGGGCAGGCGACGTGTTTCGAGCGGATACCGGCGATCAATCGTGCTGGTGGGTCGTTTGTGAGGCGTCGGGTCGTCGTAGTCCTCTTCCTCTTCCTCGAAGAAGTCGGAGCGCGGGAACCTCGACTGTCGCCCACTGGGACGCTCGGCCACCGGGGGCGTGCGCCACTCGTGGGTCTGGCGCATCTGTTCCTCGGGCGACAGGCTTCGGCGGCGGGCAACGGGCGGGATGATCGGGTCAGGGGATCGGCTCATGCTGCACCCCCTGTCTGTTGATGAGAGGTGAGATGCTGGTCAGAAGCAGGGCGGGGGAACGTCTCCACGAGCAAGGTCTGATAGGGCGCGACCTGCTCGCCCAGCAACGCCTGGACAATCGCGCCCACCCGCGCCCGTTGTTGGAAGGTGTAGCCAATCAACGTGGCGTAATCCAGATCGTTGGGACCGGTCTCCGCCATCTGCCGAGCATCGGCTAAGAACAGCGCGGCCTCGTACCAGTGCTGCATGGCACAGGTCAAGGCTTCCACCAGGGGCTGGCGCGCCAGGGCATGGTAGGGATACCGGTCGGGACGCTGCCTGAGAGGAGCAGCGCCTCGTTCCAGTTCGCCGCGCCCCCGCTCGGCAAGTTCGCTGGCAGTACGCAAGGCTTCCCGTTCGGCAGCCAGAGCGGCAAAAGCGGCACTGGTCGCTTTGAGGGCAGGGACGTTCTCAGCACTGCGCCCGTAAGCGGCCCACAATTCCATAAGCGCGTCGAGCGGCATCCAGGGCGCTTCTGCTCCTGGCATGGGCGAGCAGGCAGCGTGGCGATGAGCAGTACCGATCATGATTGGCCCTCCTGCGGTGACGCTGGTAGCTGTGTGTGCTGCGAACAACAAAACGGTTGCGCGCCTATGGGTGGGTTCGGGGTACAACCGGGACAATAGCCAGTGATTCCACACACGGTACAGCGTTTCTCACCGGACAGGCCAATCCGCTGCCAGGTGTGTCCGTAATAAAAACAATCCAGTGATGTTGAGGTAATACGAGAATGTGCTGGCTGTGGTAAAGGACGAGTGGTTCGTTGTGGTAAGGGAGTATCTTCCAAATCTCCCCACAAATTGAACATCATGGACCTCGCTTCTGTTGACAGCCCAGGTCATTTGTGGCATGATTTATACAGACCTGAGCCTATCCTGGCAGCAAAACGACAGGCAATGCCGTTCTGCTGCCACTGTGCAACAACAGTACAAAAGGGTTGGCAATTCCTGTATGGCCTGTGGGAAGTTTGGCGACTCACGACAGGACACACAGAGCATTGAAACAAGGTCTAAACGGGAACGCTCGGGCTTTGTTGGCCTGGGCGTTTCTGGCATCACCCCCTTTCAAGGGTGCATAGATGGCCTAATCGTAGGTATTAACTCCATCGAGGTCTTGATATGTGATCTCGTATCCCAGTCCCTCGGAGATTGCCCTTGCGATCTTGCTCGCAGTTGCTTTGTAAATACGCTTGCCCGTAATTGCATCATTCAACGTACCCACATCTATATCTGCTTCCCGAGCTAATTTCGCCTTAGACCATCCTAGCTTCACACGGTACTCCTCAATTGTCATGGATAACCCCAAATACGTATTCTGGTTCTTAGGAAAGTATGCCATGAAACCATAGGGAAGTCAAGGGTTTCTTAGACAAGTTATAGCAGATTTAGCGGACAGTCAATAAAAAAGGAAATTCAACATAGATAACAGTCACTACCTAAGCAGTAGAAGTTAACTGGGTTGGTGTTTTTGCCTTATGAATCTAAAAAAAGAGGGGATAGTTGTTATGGGAATGGATGAAAAAAGCAATGCACGCCTATACGTTCGCAGAGGGCTGAGCTACCCGGTGGTTGCCTCTGCGAACGCCAGGACAGATGCAAATTCGATATGCTTGTCGCAGGTGATCGGCCTTCCTCACAACGCGCTCCACTTGAATATTTTCCTCAAAGTTATCGCATACATTATAACATACGCTCATTGCATTGACAATTGGAGTAGCACTTTTCTTCATAACCGCTGTGAAATGCAACTAAGAAGCTGATTCCTGACTTATTTGTTAGAGGAAGTTTGCAAATATTCAACCTTTTATTTTAGTGATAATGTCGTTCAAAGTTGAAAATTATTCTCAAAAATAGTATATTAATAATAAATTGCACAAGTATACGTATCGACTGTTGGATAAAGGGAGCGTTTTTAAAGATAATGAGTGTTTTAATGAAACGGACTTTAAGATTTTGGAATGAGTTACGTCTACTTATATAAAAGAGGCTAATATACCAATAGTAACTTATTATTAGGAGGACCTTTTTTATCTTCTTTATGAAGTAATAATGTTGAAACTATATTTTAATAAAAATAAGCTGACAATGAATTGGCTTCTGGATATCAAAGAAAGAAAGGAAGTGAAGAATATGTGTTGGACAACTCCAGAGGATGATGATGGCGGCGAGACAGCCCAGGGCAGTTCTTTCTGCCCAACGGATACAGATGATGATGGGCTGGAGGAAAACGAGGATGACGATAGTGATGAGGGAGAAGGGGACGGGGAGGATAAGGTGTTTCCTCCAACTCCTGAAGATGGAGATGAGGACGAGCCGCCGAAGTCGCCACCTGATCCTCCCCCTCAAAAGCCGGATTCGAAAAGTTGACGAGTCATTGCCGCAAGAGAAAGGAGTAGCAAGCTACCCTGGCTCGTCTGAGGGAAGCCAGGGTAGCGACAGCAACATAGGGAGGGCCGCCGGGGTGGGTCATGGCCTTGCCGCCCCGGCGACCTGTTCTCTCACTGAGAAGTAAACGGCCTGTGGATGGTGAACGACAATCGCGGCGGTTGTTTGCTCCGGGTCAAACTGGTAGGCTTCGGTCAGGTCAACGCCGATGGTTTCCTTTGCCGGGAGCAGTTGCAGCACTTTGGCGTGATCTTCCAGGTCTGGAATGGCGGGATAGCCCCAGCTATAGCGGCGACCGCGCGCATTATCCAGCCCGAGTTCCTTTTGCACAATACGATTGGTGTATTCGGCCAATCCCTCGGCCATTTCAACGGACAGGCCATGCAGGAAGTAGGCTTCAGAGTAGTTCCCGGCTTCCTGTAAGCGTTGGACGGCCTGACTTGCTACCTGACCCATTGTCACCACCTGAAAGGCGACCACATCGACTTTTCCGCTTTCAACCGGCGCGAAGTAATCGGCGAGGCAGAGGCGTTCGCGTTCGTGCTGGCGTGGAAATCTGAAGCGGGTGAGTTCGCGCAGCGTTCCCGACTGGTATGCTTCCGGGTCATAGACGATCAGTTCGTTGCCGCTGGACTGGCAGGGGAAGTAGCCGTAAATCACTTTGGGCTGCAAGTAGCGCTGCTGGCGTGCCTCAAGCAGCATGCGCTCCAATCGCGGGCGAAACTCCTGCTCAACAAGGCGCGTGAATTCTGCGCCATGCGCTTTGCCTCCCCAATGCAGGCGATACAATGTATTGAAATCCATGCATTTCGCCACGTCTTCGAGGCCGATGCGTTCAAGGACTCTTGGCCCCCAGAAAGGCGGGGTGGGTATAGGAACGTCGCGTTGAATGCTTATCGAGGGTTGCTCATTGGTCTCGCTGCTTTCGGGACGTTTTCCTGCATCGCCCGCCTTCTTTTGGAGTTCGCGCAAAGCTTCCTCTTTCACGCGCCAGGTAAAACTGGTGCGCTTTTCGGGTGAAGCTGTCAGGTTATCCATGATTTCGAGGCCCTCGAAAGCATCGCGGGCGTAGAAAACGCCGGGATCGTAGGGTACGGGCTGGCCTTCCTGTTCAGTAACGAAGAGGATGCGCCGCCCAAAGGAGCGATTGATGGCCGCGCCGCCGACGATGACGGGAAACGAGAGCTTGCGCTTGTAGAGTTCCTGCACACAGAGCGGCATCTGCTTCGAGGTGCTGACCAGCAAGGCAGAGAGGCCGATGGCGTCCGCGTTAACCTCGATGGCCTTATCCACAATCGTATTGAGCGGAACTTGCTTGCCGAGGTCATAGACGGTATAGCCATTGTTGGTCAGAATGGTATTGACCAGGTTTTTGCCGATATCATGCACGTCGCCAAAGACGGTTGCCAGCACCACTTTGCCTTTCGTATAGCCTTCCTTCTTTTCCAGGAACTGTTCGAGGCAGGCGACGGCGCGTTTCATGACCTCGGCTGATTGCAGCACGAAGGGCAGAATCAGTTCGCCCGCGCCAAAACGGTCTCCCACGTCCTTCATGGCTGGTAGCAGGACGTTATTGAGAACTTGAACGGCGGCTTCACCCTGTGGGATATTCAAATCGGTGATGCGTTGCGCGATGGCCTGCTCGATGAGCGCTTCGATGCCTTCTTTGCGACGATGCAAAATTTGCCAGTGAATGCGCTCATCTACGCTCATACCCTCGGTTGGGTCGGCCTTCGTGTTGCTATCGCTAGTCTGTGGCTCGTGCGCCTCGAAGTAGGCGATGTAGCGCGGCAGGGCATCGGGCTTGTTATAAATCAGGTCTTCGGCAAGCTGGCGCTGCTCGGCGTCGATTTCTGCATAGGGTGTGATGTGGGTTGGATTGACGATGGCGAGATCAAGCCCGGCCTTGACAGCGTGATAGAGGAAGACGCTGTTGAGAACGGCGCGGGCGTGTGGTTTCAAGCCAAAGGAGATATTGCTGACGCCGAGGATGGTGAGGACGCCGGGCAGTTCGGCCTTGACGCGTCGGATGGCCTCTAAGGTCTCGATACCTGCTGTTTGCAGTTCTTCCTGCCCGGTGGTAATCGGGAAAGTAAGGGTATCGAAGATCAAGGCGTCGGGAGCCAGCCCGTATTCGCCAACGCAGATATCGTAAATTTTGTGCGCGATTTCGACTTTGCGTTCTGTAGTTTTGCCCATGCCGATCTCGTCGATGGTCAGGGCCACCACAACGGAGCCATGTTCGAGGGCAAGCGGCAGCACGCCATCGATACGCTGTCGCCCGTTTTCCATATTAATAGAGTTGATAACGGCGCGTCCGGGATAGGTTTCCAGCGCGGCCTGAATGACATCCGGCTCGGTGGAGTCGATGACGAGCGGGGATTCGAGGCCCATCGCCAGCTTCTTGACCGTTTTCGCCATCTGATGAGCTTCGTCGGTGCGCTCGGTCAGGGCGACACAGACATCCAGGACGTGCGCGCCGCCCTCGACCTGCTCGCGCCCGATGCCGAGCAGCGTGTCGTAATCATCGCTGAGCAGGGCCTGTTTGGCTTTGCGGCTGCCCTGAGAGTTGACGCGCTCGCCGACTAAGAGCGGCGGCGGGTCCTGGTGCAGGGAGACGGAGCGAATGCCGCTTGAGACGAAGGGGTGCGAAATCTGCGCGAAGTTTTTGTGGCTGAAGTTGGAGTCGGCAAGTGGGCGCGGTTTGCGCGGCGCGTTGCGACATGCCTGCACGATGGCGCGCAGGTGTTCGTGACTGCTGCCGCAGCAACCACCGACGACATTGACACCAAACTCGGTAATGAATTCGCGCAGGGCTTCCGCCATTGGCTCTGGCTCCATTGGATAGACCGCCTGCCCGTTGACGTTGAGGGGAATGCCCGCGTTTGGAATGGTTGAGATGGGCAGTGGGCAATTTTCGCTCAGGAAGCGTACCGGCTCGCGCATGTATTCGGGGCCGGTAGAGCAGTTGAGGCCAATTACATCGACGCGCATGCCGATCAGGGTGGTCATAACCGCGCCGATATCGGTGCCGAGCAGCATGCGGCCACTTGTGTCGAGCGAAACCTGGGCTTGAATAGGAACGTTACGTCCGGCCTCTTTCATCGCCTGACGGATGCCGGTAATGGCGGCGCGCACTTCCAGCATATCCTGGCTGGTTTCGATTAAGAGCAGGTCAACGCCGCCTTCTAACAAAGCTCGCGCCTGCTCGCGGAATATCTCGACCAGTTGGCGGTAGGTGATATTGCTCAACAGTGGGTCGTCCGAGGATGGAAGCATGCCGGTTGGGCCAATCGAACCCGCAACAAAACGGGGCTGTTCTGGCGTGCTAAACTGGTCGGCGAGGCGACGAGCGAGGCGGGCGGCGGTCAGGTTGATTTCATGCGTGTACTTGCCGAGGCCATATTCATCCAGTTTGAGGCGGCTGGCGGTAAACGAATCGGTTTCCAGCACATCGCAGCCAACTTCCAGGAAGCCAGCATGTATCTCTTCAATGACGGAAGGTCTGGTCAGCACAAGATATTCGTTGCAGCCCTCGGTAGACTGCCCGCCATAATCTTCCGCCGTAAGCTGGTAGCGTTGTATATTAGTACCCATCGCTCCATCAAAAATCAGGACGCGGCGGGCTAATTCATTCAGATAGTTGCTCATGATCCTCTCTCATTCCCTCAAGATGCATTTCGATAGCTTCCTGCATCTTCTTTTCAACTTCCTCTATTGTGTCTCCTACTGCTACACAGCCAGGGAGATCAGGAGAATAGGCCCCATAATTATGCTCACCTTTTTCAATGATGATGAGGTAATGGTACATGTTGCTTCCCCTTTGGTTGGCTATCTTTCATTATATCATTCAAATCAGGACTTTTCTGGTCGATAATCGTTGAGGTTGCGTACCCAGGGTAACTCTCCTTGAAGACTGTTCCACATACGAGTATCGGCGGTCCATAATTCGCATTGTTCGCGTTCTGCCAGGGCTAAAAAGTGGGCATCGTATGTCGCTGGCAAACTGTATTGGTTGGATAGTTCTACTGCTCGTACACTTAGTTCAAAGTGAGTGGTAAAGTCAAAAGCGATGCCCAGGAGTTCTATCTCCCTCAGTGCTTCTCTCGCTCTTTGGGCGCTGATGTCACGCTTACGAAGTTTTTTGTAGAGCGCATTGGTAATCTCATAGATAAGAAGCGTTGGAGCCAGAATAATGATTTCTTTTCGGCTCCAATCGTTCAGTAAAGCATCGGCAAGAAAAGAGTCTGCCTCTTGAAATATCCATTTCAAAGCTAGACTGCTATCAACGACAACCGTATTTTTCATCGCTCTTCTAACTCCCGTAACCGCTCCTCGCGCATCTGCCATATGGTTTCATTGATATCATCGAAAGGCTTTCCTCCGTGTTCTTCTAAAATTTTTTCACGTAGTTGGCGCAACCGAGCAACCGCTTCATAGGTGACGGGATGTCCAGGCGATTGAAAAGCAGTTTCGACCTGGGGAACATGTTCTTCAAGAATCTTTCCTACATAATCATTGATAGAAGTGCCACTTTGTGCTGCTGCCATCTTAATGCGTTGCCGTAATTCGGGACTTACATCAATCGTAATTCGGGAGCGTTTCATTGCATGCTTCCTTTCAGGATAATCCCCGTTCAGTGCTTCTTTCCGTAATGCCATTCCGTTACTCCTTAGCCTCTTAGATAGAGAGAAGAATACTGTATTCTTGTCGCTTTGTCAACTTGTCACCAAATATACAAGTAGGAAATTTGCCAGAACTATTTTTCTGTAAAATGGCCTGATTTTCTTTGCCTGTTTGGCTGTTGCAAAATTGCTGCTCTTTTCCCGACAATTACCACATAACCATTTTTAAGAGGAGATAGCTGAATGCAAGCAGTTCAGGAATGGAGACGCGGAGAGTATCTAATCAGCACTGATAGAAATCTTCTGAATGTCGAGGTTATTCATAGCTTTTTGAGCAGGTCGTATTGGGCGGCGGGGATACCGGTAGAGATTGTGAAAAAGTCGCTTGAGCATTCGCTCAATTTTGGGTTGTATAAGGAAGGGCGGCAGATTGGTTTTGCGCGGGTGATTACCGATTATGCCACCTTTGCCTATATTGGGGATGTCTTTATTCTCGAGGAGTATCGTGGGCAGGGTTTGAGCAAGTGGCTGATGCAAGCGGTGATGGAACATAGGGAGCTACAGGGCTTGCGCCGTTGGCTGCTGCTGACGCGAGATGCACATAGTCTCTACGAGAAGACTGGCTTTACGCGCCCGGTGTATCCTGAACGGATCATGGAGAAGCATGTGCCGAATCTCTATGACAGGCTGGCGTCAAACAACGAGTGACGCCAGCGTTTTGCAGAAGCGTTCGATTTCTTCTTCGGAATTGTAATAATGCACCGAGGCGCGCACCATGCTTTCCAGGCCGCGAACCTCCATGTCGAGCAAAGTACTGGCTCGTCGTGTGACCGAGACGTTGATATTGAATTGCGCGAGCGCTTTGCGGATATCGTCCGGGTCTTGATCCTCGACGGTAAAGGTGACAATGCCGCATTGGGTGATGCCACGATCGCGAACAATGACGCCGGGAATCGGGCTAAGGTGGGTGCGCAACTGGTAGGCAAGGGTTTTGACGCGCCGCCAGATGGCATCCAGGCCCCATTCTAGCGCGTAATCTATCGCTATGCCTAAGCCGATTTTTCCAGCAATGTTGCTCTCCCAGTTCTCGAAACGCCGCGCATCGGAGCGTATTTCATATTGGTCTGGGGCGAACCATGTCGCAGCGTGCAGATCGAGGAGCGGCGGCTCAAGCTGTTCGAGGATGCCGCGCCGGACATAGAGGAAGCCTGTGCCGCGAGGGCCGCGCAGGTATTTGCGGCCCGTTGCCGAGAGGATGTCGCAGCCGATCTGTTTCACATCTATTGGCATCTGGCCCACTGATTGGCAGGCATCAACCAGGTAGAGGATATCTGCCTCTCGCGCTACCTTGCCGATCTCCGCGATTGGATTGACCAGCCCGCCGTTGGTTGGCACATGTGTTACGGCGATCAGCTTTACGCGCTCGTCGATGGCCTTGCGCAGCGCCTCTACTGAAATCTGGCCGTGTGCATCGTTGGGTATGGCTTCGACAACCGCGCCGGCCTTTTTGGCGATTTGCAGGAAGGCGATGTAGTTGCTGGCATATTCGGACATGCCGGTCAGGATGCGGTCTCCGGGCGCGAAGGGAATGGCGTAAAAAGCCATGTCCCAGGCGCGTGTGGCATTTTCTACCAGCGCAACCTCATCACGCGAGCAGCCGATGAGCGCGGCCACTGCATCGTAGGTATGCTCGATATCATCGATGGCCTGGTCCGCCGCCTCGTAACCGCCAATCTGCGCCTCAAGTTCCAGGTGGCTGATAACGGCGTCAAGCACTCGTTCCGGCATCAACGATGCTCCGGCGTTATTGAAATGCAGCACATTATGACAACCGGGCGTTTCGTTGCGCGCCCGTTCCAGATCAAAAACCATAGCGATTAACCCATAGTGAAGTTTCAGGAACAAAACTGGGAATGATCGTGGTTACGTCATCCCTCCACTCTGTCATCCTGAGCGCCGCGAAGGATCTCCGTTGCCCCGGCAGGAGCGCGCCCCGACCGGAGATCCTTCGCGGCGCTCAGGATGACAGGGATGGTTAATGTTTATTAGAATGATAATAGATAAGAGAGGGCAGTGCCATTATCCAGCGGGAATGGTGACGCGGCCCTGCCCGGTTGGCGGCATATTCGGCCCGCTACCGACCCAGCGAATGGCAGTTCCTATAGCCGTGACTTCCATCCACTCGTTGTTGTGTAGAAATTCGACATTGATATCAACGCCGATAACGCCGTCCGCGCCAAGCTGGTCGGCCTCGAACTGCATGCGGCTCAGCGCCAGTTCGCGCGCCTGATACATCAATTCGGAGTATTCGCGCAGTTCGCCCTGGAAGTTGCTTTTGATACCGACCAGCCAGTTGCGGATTGCGCCCATCGAATAAATGCAATTGCCGACGACCAGGCCCATCGGCTGAAAACCTTTGTCAACGACCAGCCAGAACTCCTGCCCGCTCAGATCTGAGGTAAAGGCCCTGCCCCGGTAGCCAGGGCGTACCTCCATTGCATTGCGTGGTTGCGCCATTCTATCCTGTTCCTTCGCTTTTCTATGCTCTTAAAAGCACTACAACTTAATGCTTGCTAGCATAGGGCAAGCCCGGCGGAAAGTCAACGGTAATTTTCGGCATGCTGCAAGTACCACCTTTTGACAAGAGAAAGAGAATAGGATAAAGTACAGGTGTTCGATTTACGACAGGCATATTTCGAGAAAATAGAGAGTACGTGCTATGTCCACGCCAGCCCGCAGACAATATCTGCAAATGAAAAGCCAGTACCGGGATTGCGTCCTGTTGTACCAGGTTGGGGATTTCTACGAAACGTTTGACGAGGATGCCTTTATCGCCTCACAGGTGCTGCAAATTGTGCTGACAAGCCGCTCCTATGGTGAAAATGAGAAGGTGCCCCTGGCTGGTATTCCACTGCATGCCCTGGACAACTATGTTGGCAAGCTGATTGAGCATGGATACAAAGTTGCCATATGCGAACAGGTAGGGGAGATAACTGGAAAAGGGCCTGTCGAACGTGCTGTGACGCGCATTCTCACGGCGGGAACGCTTTCTGAACCAAATTTGTTGCCGCTGCGCCAGAACAACTATCTGGTTGCCATCGCCTCTAGCCGCGCACAGACCGCGCTTGCCTGTGTAGATGTCAGCACCGGCGAATTTAGCGTCACCTGGTTTGCGCCCGAGGAACTGCCTGCGGCCCTGGAAGCCGAATTGCAACGACTCTCACCCACCGAATGCCTGTTGATCGAGGGAACGCGCAAGGATGCCTACAAGTTTCACTCTGAGACTATGACGCTGACGCACTGCCCGCCCTATTTCTTTGAGCAGGAAGCGGCACGAACGCGCCTGCAACGGCTGTTTGGCGTGCAATCGCTTGATGCCTTTGGCTGCGCGCAGGTGACTGCTGCTATTGCTGCGGCAGGGGCAATCGTGGCCTATCTGGAGAAGATGAACGGGCGGCTCCTCTCGCTCTTGAATGGCCTGCGTTCCTATCGCACGACCAGCTATATGGTATTGGACGCTCATACGCAGCGCAACCTTGATCTCCTGCAGGGGGCGCGCACCGGCACGACGCAGGGAAGTTTACTGGGTGTGCTTGACCGCACGATTACGCCGATGGGAGCGCGCCAGTTGCGGCGTACCTTGACACAGCCGTTGCTTGATCTCGCTGAATTAAAGGTGAGATTGGATAGCGTAGAAGAACTGTATGAGAGTCCGGCTTTGCGCAGCCGCTTTACCATGCAGTTGCAGCGTCTGGGAGATATCGAGCGCATTGCCGGGCGGGTGCGACAGGGAACGGCGGTTGCTCGTGAGGTGCTAGCCCTGCGCGAGTACCTGCAAGTAGTACCTCTGATTCAAACTCTGCTGCGCGGTTGCAACGCGCAACTACTGAACGACCTTGCCGAAAGCCTGGATGCCTGTCCGCCCGTGATTGCGTTGATCGATAAGGCGCTGGCGCGTGCCGGAGAGGATGAGGAGCAGCAGGAAGATGGACGACTTATCAGGGCAGGTTTTCATCCCGAACTGGATGAACTGATCGCCTCTATTCGCGACTCGCGCCTGTATATTGCCTCGTTGGAAGCGCGGGAACGCGAGCGGACGGGCATCAAGACCCTGCGCGTTGGCTTCAACAAGGTCTTTGGCTATTATATTGAAGTCGGTCATAGCAAGAAAGATCTGGTTCCCGGTGATTACATGCGCAAGCAGACGCTGGCGAATGCCGAACGCTTCATCACGCCGGAACTGAAGGAACACGAAGCGCGTATTCTGAGCGCGGAAGAACGCATCGAGGAGATGGAGCGCAGCATCTATGCCGACGTGCTGCGCCAGTTGGGCGTCTATTATCCACAGTTGATGGCTACTGCTACGGCGCTTGCCCAGATTGATGTGTTGCTCTGTTTCGCGGAAGTGGCAGCGCACCAGGGCTACACGCGGCCTGAATTGGAACAGAGCCGCGCAATCGAGATTGTTGCAGGCAGACATCCGGTAGTCGAAACTACGTTGGATGGCGATACCTTCATTCCTAATGATACGCGCCTGGAAGCAAGTGAGGATGGACGCATTGTGCTGCTGACCGGTCCCAATATGGCGGGTAAATCAACGTATTTACGTCAAGTGGCCTTGATTAGCCTGATGGCGCAGATCGGTAGTTTTGTTCCGGCGAGACAGGCCCGCCTGGGGCTGGTTGACCGCATCTTTACTCGTGTTGGAGCCGAAGATGATATCGCCTCTGGCAAAAGCACCTTCATGGTCGAGATGGAGGAAACGGCGACCATCTTGCATCACGCCACGCGCCACAGCCTGATTATCCTTGACGAGATCGGGCGCGGCACCAGTACGTATGATGGGTTGGCGATTGCGCGCGCGGTTGTTGAACACCTGCATAATGTGACCGAGGCGCGCACCCTTTTCGCGACCCACTATCACGAACTGGCGGCGATGGCGGATGAACTGGCGCATTTGCGCGTTTACACAATGGCGATTAGCGAGGACGAACAGGGCGAGATTGTCTTCCTGCATCGCGTGACGCCGGGCACGACCGGACGCAGCTATGGCGTGCATGTGGCGCGGCTGGCAGGTATGCCGCTCAGCATTGTGAGGCGGGCGGAAGAAGTGTTACGCCAGTTGGAAGCCGCCAAAGAGGGGCAGGGAATGTTGAACGGTAAAGGTGAGTTGCTGAACGGCAATCTTGCGCGCATGGTAGCCGAGAGTAACGGGCATTACTCTATAGAAGAGTCCCGTTTCATCGCTCCCTCGCGCAACTATGAATGGCAGAGCGAAGAGGCTCGCAGCGCTGCATTGGCATTGTTGGAGCAGGATGTTGACCTGGAGAGTATTGATCTGTGCGCGATTACGCCGCTTGACGCGCTGAACCTGTTGTTTTTGCTACAGAAGAAAAGAAGAACTCGATGACGACGGTATCCTACACTCGCACACCCATTCTGCCCCTGCCCTCAGATGTTGCCGAACGTATCGCGGCGGGGGAAGTGATCGAACGCCCGGTTTCAGTAGTTAAGGAACTGGTGGAGAATGCGCTTGACGCGCAGGCGCGGGATATTCGCGTCGAGATTCGCGGCGGCGGTCTGCGCCTGATTCGCGTCACCGATGATGGCTATGGCATTCCCGAAAACGAATTGGAACTGGCGCTGGCTCGACATTCAACCAGCAAAATCAGCAGCGTTGAGGATCTGAGTAGGCTGCATACGCTTGGCTTTCGCGGCGAAGCACTGGCGAGTGTCGGGGCTGTCTCAGAATTGACGATTTTGAGCCGCGCCATCGAAACTGAGGAAAGCGGAGAGGAGCAGCCAGCCGCTTTTCTGACTTTTCGCGGTGGAGAGGTGACGCAGCGCGGTTACAAAGCGCGGCTGCATGGCACGACAATTACGGTGCGCGACCTGTTTTATAACGTTCCGGCGCGTTTGAAGTTCATTCGCTCGAGCCGCACAGAAAACGGGCATATTATCCAATTGATGCGCCGTTTTGCCGTCGGCTATCCAGATGTGCGCTTTCAGCTTGCCATTGATGAAAGCATCATGCTTCAGACCAGTGGCAGCGGAGACCTTGCGCGAACGCTTGCCGAACTCTATCATTTGCCACACTCGGAGATGTTAAATCTGGTTTCTCAGAAAATTGAGATAGAGGGAGAGCAGCCCTATCGCCTGCATGGATATGTTGGCAATCGCGCCCTGGCTCAGAACAACCGACAGCATGTCACGCTCTTTATTAATGGCAGGTGGGTGCAATCACGCGCATTATATGAGGCGCTGGAGTCAGGGTATCGTGGTTTACTACCAGTAGGGAAGCACCCGTTGCTGGTTCTGCGCCTGGAGCTTCCGCCGCAAGACCTGGATGCCAACGTTCATCCCTCAAAGACCGAGGTGAGGCTGGTGCGCGAGGGCGAGGTTGCGCAGGCGATCACCCGAGCCATACGGGCTGTGCTTGAACGCAGTCCTGCCCTGCCTGATTCATTGCAACTTCCTGGGCCGACGCTTGTTTACCAGCGCCGCCTGCCTGGCCCGCATCGTCGCGGCCTGCATGTATCGGAGACCGCCGAGGGCTATCATGCTGAAGAGGCCAATCCCGGTTCAGCCGAAGTGCTGGCAACGCTGCAACCACTTGCGCAGTTGCAGCAGGCAGTAATCCTGGCGGAAGCGCCTGATGGCAGCCTGTACCTGATCGACCAGCATCGCGCCCATGAGCGCGTCATCTATGAGCATTTACGCCGTGTTCACCTGGGTGTGCAGGGAGATGGCGGGCATGAAGAGATCGAGTCGCATTTGCTGCTAGAGCCTGTGGTTGTCGAACTGAAGCGGCACGAGGCGGAGTTATTGGAGCAGCGTTTGCCAATCTTGCACAGTATGGGTATCGAATGCGAGCGGTTCGGTGGGAGAAGCTTCCTGGTGCGATCTGTGCCGGGCAGCGAGGGCTATGAACAACTTGTCAGCGCTCTCCCCGAACTTGCGCGTGTGGCTGCTGAAGACAGTAATGACTGGCAGGATCATTTGTTGATTAGCCTGGCCTGTCGCTCCGCAATGCGCCGGGGGCGGGTGCTTGGCCGCAATGAACAGCTTGCGCTGATTTCCAACCTTGCGCAAACGACCGCGCCCGCCGTTTGCCCGCATGGGGGGCCGATTTTACTACATTATAGTCGGACGTTTTTGATTGAGAAGTTTGATTGGTAGGCGGGTTATAAAAAACATCACTCCACAAGATGCATGATACAATAACCAAAGAAAGTCTATACAGAACGAGGTTGCATGACAAAGGGAGACAGAATGTCGGATAGTCAGTCCTCTGAAACGCCGGAACGTCGAACCAGAAAAGTGCCTATTCATGAGCGAAGTGTCCGTGTTGGTGATGTGATCGTGGTAAATGGTCAGAACATCAAGCGTAATCAGTTCAAAGAGCGTTTTGCAGAGGGTGGCTACCAAGGCACATGAACCCCCCCATTTCCTGCTTTTGTAAAAATTCATAATCGCGTCCCTACAAGAACATTCCCACGTTAATTTCTGAATGTTCGTAGAACCTGGATAAGCCTTACCTGGGTGATACCTTTTGCATTATAACATAGTGTTTGGGCTGCTCAAGCCGTCTGAGCATCCCGTCACGTTCCTGTCCGTTGCTGTCACGCTTCTGTCCGCTCAATTCTTGTTCAATATCTGACCCATTGCATCTATTTCACATCCTATTTGTTATGCTCGATTTCGTAAACAGAAAAGTATCTTTTCAAACGAAAGGACTGACACATGGAGCAAACGGCAGGGAAGAGCGAGGTTGCCCGGCTGATGCAGCAGATTGCAGCGGAAGAGGAGGCGGCTCGCCGGGGGTTGTATGGGCTGGCAATGGCGGCGCGGCATGAATTGATTACGGCACGCATGACGCGGGGAGCTGAGCGAGTGTTACGCCTGATCGAAGAGGGCAGGCATGCCGAAGCACAGGCACTGCTCAATACTGACGACTGGTGTGAGAAGGAAACGAGCGAAAAGGAGCAATGGGCAGATGTGGAAAGGGGAGTCGGTCAATGAATCAGGAGAATATCCCAACCTTGCCCATGAGCCTCAATGATTTGCAAGCCTTACGGGCCATCCTTCAGAGTTACCTGGCGTTGTTGCCTCGCAAGGTGCCACCTTCTCGCAAGCGGGATGAGGAGATGGCGTTGGCGCGCAGGCTCTATCTGCGCATGACGGGCATTCCAGCGCAGGCGCTTGAGGTGCGCCTGAACCTGACGGCGGCTGAGATTCAGGCATTGGGCAAAGCGATAGCGGGGTTTTGCGCCTTTGTACGACAGAAGGTGCCAGCTTCTTCGGAGTGGGAGGAGACGTTGGAATCGTTAGAAAGGCTGCGGCAGCATTTGCTTGCTATGCTGAAATGATCTATTTGCCGTAGTGGCGTTTTTCATTCAGGACGATAATTGGGAGCAATTAGCTTGTTCAGCACTCTCCCACCACTTAAAAAACTGTTCGTTTGTACAGTATCTACTTACTTATTGTTAGTATAAAATACTAAAAAAGTGATACCGTTCCGCAGAACGGATAATATAAACAATAAGGGAGAGCAAGTAATGAGCAAATTTACTTCTGAAGAGATCGCGTATCTTCAGAGCCAGCGACTTGGCAGGCTGGCGACCGTGGGCAAAAATGGCGAACCGCATGTGGTGCCGGTTAGCTTTCGCTATAATCCCGAGCATGATAGCATCGATATTGGCGGGATACGCATAGCTTCTACTAAGAAGTATCGTGATGCGATGCGTCATGGGCGCGCGGCCTTTGTAGTGGATGATGTTGCGCCGCCCTGGAAGCCGCGCATGATTGAAGTGCGAGGGACGGTAGAGGCTCTGCCGGAGGGCGGAAAGGAGATCATGGAGCATTTCGCGCCCGAGATTCTGCGCATTACGCCTACGCACATTGTTTCGTTTGGGTTGGGGAGTGAGGATGTGCGGCCTCGTGAGGGAAGAGTGGATTTTTCGAGCCGTAAAGTAGGGTAAGTTTATCCTACCTTCGCAACACCTGCACGAACACTTCCGCAATGACCAGAAACACGATATCGAGCGCGACGAGGATGATGAGCGCGAAGTCGATGTAGAACGCGATGGAGGCGAGGGCGAGCAGGAGGGTATGGTTGAAGACGAGGACGCGCACATACCAGAGCAGGGCTATAAGGAATATGGTTAGGATGAGCAGGCCGCCGACTAGCCAGCGCGCACCTCGCCAGTCCTGACGGCTTGGCCAGAGTTCTGAGGTGATGGTCAGGATGAAGTAGGAGGCGATGATGGGAGCCCAGATTGGCCAGCCGGGGCGCAGGAGTTGCAGGTGCGCGCTGTGTACATTGTCCCAGAGCGCGTAACCTGTGGCGAGCCAGTAAAGCAGCAGGAACATGAGTGTGCCACCGATGAGTGGAGCGATGCCACTGAAGCCATCGCCGATATAACTCATCAGTTTTCCCTGGGGGCGAGCATATTGGACTTCACCCAGTTGCAATGAGAAGCGACCCGAACGGTTCATGACACGGCTGCCTGCGTTTCGTTGTGCTTGCGGTTTGATATGAAAGAGCGTGATACTGGTGATGCGGAAGCCGAAAGGATAGAAGAGCAGCACCATGAGCGCGTGACTCAACTCATGCACCATCACGCCGGGCGCATTTAACCAGAACCACATGAGCAGGCCCTTTTCGCGCATCAGGCGATAGCCAATTTCATCTACGCGGCGGCGCAATTCGCGCCTGCTGAAGCGCAGGATGATAAACAGCACAAAGACGCCCGCAATTTCGAGCCAGGGTAGGTACTTGCTAAATGCTGCGGCCTGGGTGGGGTCCATTGCTCTCCTCTATTTTTCTCTCGTTAAGAACAAAACGCTTGTTCATGGTGTTATTGCTGTATTGATTCTACATTATTTGGTTCGACTTGTGGAGTTTTTTCTGGCTCAATTTCTGCTTCGGTCGGCGGCGGTTGCTGGCTCCAGCGGTGCGGCTTGCGTTCGTAGTATTTACTCCAGAAACCAAAGCCGAGGATGCTGAGGGCGAGAATGTAGATGACATTGGAGATGCCGAAGGCGTCCGCGATGCCGCCAACACAGAGAATGATGGGGATCGAGCAGGCGCTGTAGAGCATCAATTGCAGGGCAAGCACACGCCCTTTGATCCAGTCTGGTGTCAGTTCCTGCATGGCGGTCTGCGACGGGATGTTGATGAAGCCAATCTCGAAGCCTGCTGCGAACATAATGATGGGCGCAATGCCAAGCACCAGGCCCTCGATGTGGACTCCGTGATGTCCTAAAAAGGTAGAGAGCAGCGAGATCAGAGGTAGCAGCACAATCGTGCAGGCCATGCTTACACAGCCGATAAAGACGGCGCGCGATTTGCTGATATGTTTGAGGATGCGGGGCATTAAGACCGAGCCTACTACGAGGCCAATACCGGCGGGCGCGAACACCACAGCCATTGATTTCGCGGGAAGTTGGAAGAGTCTGGTTACGACTGGCGTTGCCAGTTCGCCGATGACCAGCAGCAAAACGCCCGCGAAAGAGAGCTGGACGACCGGCAGAAAGAGCGCCGGATTGCGGCGAATGAAGCGCCAGCCCTGTTGCATTTCATGCCAGACCGTTCGGAAGGCACTCAACGATTGCGCGCCCAGATTCTCCGCTTTTGGACGCCGGCGTTCTCTGAAGTTCGACGGCGGAATCAGGGCGATCAGGCCAGCACAAACCAGGTAGAATACGCCGATGATGATGTAGAGGACATCGACCGGGTGGAGCGTCACGCCCAGAACCGTAAATGGATTTAAGAAGCTCAGAATAATCGGCGCGAAGAGGATGTAGCCTAGAGCCTGCGAGAGCATGAAGGTGACGTTGAACAGCGAGAGCGCGGGTAGAAGTTCAGATTCGCTGACCAGCATGGGGATGGCCGACCCCTCTGCTGGCGTGAAAAACTGACCGATGCCAGAGATCAGGAAGGTGATGAGGTAAATCACCAGCAAATCCCTTCGATTGAGCAGCAGCGAGGCGACGAAACCGAACGTGGCGAGGGCGCGCAGGCAGTTACTATAGAATAGCACGCGCCGCTTGTTGCGATGATCGACGAAGACGCCCGCCGGAGCGCCGAATAGCACAGCAGGCAGGCTGAAGCAGACGATAGCGACGCCGATCAGCGTGGTAGAACCGGTAATCTCCTGGATAAGCACGATCAGGGCATAGTTCGAGGCGTTGAGCATGGTCATGGAGATGAGTTGGGCAAGCCAGATCAACAGGAAGTTTCTTTTCCTGAGCAGTGTAACAAACCCGCCCTGTTGGGTGACTGCTGCCATAAATTGCTCTCCTCGCCTTTTGCGCCTTTGTATGGATGCGATGATGAATTTTAACAACATACGAGGAAAACTCCCAGTATGTCATCCTGAGCGCAGCGAAGGATCTCCGTCGCCCAGCCGATTCGTGCGCCCAGCCCACAGATCCTTCGCTGCGCTCAGGATGACATGCCTGGATATCCCCTTTTTATCATCAACGCGTCTCTACAGAACAAACCATTACTGGATAAACGGCGGTGCGTTGCTATCGGTTGCCTTCGAGAGAATTTGTTTGGTGCGTCTCTCGACTTCGGCACGCGGCAACAGCACGCGCCGCCCGCATTTCAGACAACGCAAGCCAATATCGGCTCCCAGGCGTACTACAAGCCAGTCATAACTGCCACATGGATGCGGCTTGCGTAAGCGAATATGATCTCCGAGATCAAACTGTACTGGCATGCGCTTTCTGTTCCTCTATATTATTCACGGTACAAACCATGTTCTACAATGTACTGTTCAACGCTTTCCGGCAACTGGTATTTGATCGGTCGGCCTTGCTTCACGCGCTGGCGCAGGTCGGTTGCGGAAATGTCGAGCTGCGGCACGCGCACTACCTGCAAGCGTTCTTTGATGCCCGGCAATCGCTGTTCCAGGGCGTCTCGATAGCCTGCATGTTCGGTATGCCCCGGTCGCTGAACGGCAACCAGCTGAGCCAGTTGCGCGAGAATGCCTGCCGGGTCGTGCCACGTCAGCAATTCTTCCAGGCTATCCCAACCGATCACAAAATAGATATCCGTCTGCTCGCCCCATTGTTCGCGCAGGAGACGCAGGGTATCGACGGTATAGGATGGCCCAGGACGGTCGATGTCCACACGCGAAACGCGGAAATGCGGGTTGCTGGCGATTGCCAACTCAACCATTGCCAGGCGCTGCTCCGCCGGTGTGATCTTTCTATCCGGCTTATGCGGTGGTACTCCAGCTGGTACAAACACCATTTCGTCCAGTTCCAGCGCCGCGTATACCTCTTCCGCGACCACCAGATGCCCGAAATGAATCGGGTCGAAGGTACCACCCAGAACGCCAGAACGCCGCCTGTTTATTTCCGACCTATAATACTCCAACGATTCTTCTCTCCTGAAGGGAACATGCGATGACTATTGCTACATATCTCCGCCGGATTCCGCAACCGTGAGATCCATGTTTGGCAGCGCTTTATGTAGGGCGCACATCACTTCGGTGATGGTGAAGTGCTGCCCGTTGGGTATCCAGAAGTAGAGCGTGAGCGTAACGACTCCACTTGTATACCCGCTCGATCCACCGGTTGCGCCACCGAAACTACCTGAAATGTTTGTGACACCCACCGCAGGCTCCGGTTTCACCAGCACGTTTTCCTGTTCGCGCACGACTTTGAGTATTTGAGCGGGAGTCTCATCCTGCTTAAATTCCTCTTGCGGCATGTTGAGCAAAATCTTTGCCCGGCGTTCGTAGTACTGCGTGTTGTTGACGACAATGCCGCCGAAGACCATTGAGTTTGGAATGGTCATCTCTTCCCCGCTCAGCAAGCGCAGTTTGGTGGCGCGCAGTTCAACGTTCTCTACTTTGCCGGTATAGGTGGCGGTGGTGATCTGGTCGCCAATGTGAAAAGGGCGCTCCCACAAAATGTACAGACCGGCCACCAGGTCTTTGAGAATGTCCTGTATAGCGACCGTAAAAGCCACAGTAAGCCCGCCAAGTACCGCGACCGGAATGCCAATCGAGACGTTCCAGAGCGAGAGAATCCAGAAGATCACGATGGTGACGATCAGGGCGAAAAAAATGCGTCCCAGGAGCGTGCGGATATTGATATCGATGCGCTGCTCGCCTAGCCGCCCAATGACCAGCTTCATAACTGTGCGTGCTGTGCCGATGCCCAGCGCAATGATGATGACGGTCCAGAAAAGGTTTTGGACAAGATCTGATCCGTTTTGAATATGGAGGATCTGAGTAATTTTTGCCCAGATATCATTGATGAGGTTAATGTTCCAGGCAATGATAATGGGCGAGGCCGCGACGGCGATGACGAGCGGCGGGAAGATGACAAGGATGCCGAGCGTCTGAATGAGCCAGTTATCGAGAACCGTCTTTTTCAGGCGGCGCACCAGCAGGCGGCGCAGGAGAAAACCAATGCCCAGGGCAACCAGGACGATCAATAAAGAGAGTAAGATACGCAGTACAATATCGGTCATTGTAACACCATGTTATATGTTCGTGGTTTGTTTTTCAGAATACTTGTGCATTATATCATAGCTGTCTTCCAGGTCTATCTCGCGCTCCCCTTTGAGGCTAATTGTGCGTGCTGCCCGTGTTGTAGGATAGACCTATTCTTTTGAGTATGTCCTTTCTCAAAGGGCGTTTGTGTAACAACAGGAGGAGAAGAGCATGGCACAAGCATTTACCGAAAATGTCCCTTCGCTTTCACCGCAGCAGTTAGAAAAGCAGCGCAGGAAGCAGATCAAGCGGCAGACCAAGATGATGCTCAAGATCGAGCAGGCCCGGCGGGATGTACAAAGGGCGCAAATGAAGATCGCCAAAGCGCAACTCGACCACGAATTGGCCTCAACCCGTCTGCGCACTTATGAAGATCAACTGAATAAGATGCGTAGCGAGAACTCGGATAACAGTTAATTTTGTAGGGGCGCGAGGATGAAGTTTGACGTGTAAGATCGGCCAGGTTAGCCTGTCATGCTGAGCGCAGCGAAGCATCTCGTGTGCCGGGCTATTCACGTATCGAGACCGGAGATGCTTCGCTGCGCTCAGCATGACAGAAAAGGCATTGCCGGATAGGATAGTCAACCTTCATTCTCGCGTCCCTACATTCCTTGCGTTCCTTTAAGGACAGATAGCAAGCTATCAAATTTCCCCGCGTACATTTCATCTAAATCCCTCGCGCTGATATGCGTTCCTTTTTCCACCAGCCCGCAGTCTGCGGCGAGTTGCCCTACGACCTGTTCGGGCGTTGCTCTGGCGGCGCGGAGTGGTTGTAGTCCTGCGCTTTCGATGCGCTTTGAGAGGCGTTTGCCTTCGGTGTCGAGCATAAGCGGGACGTGGGCGAAGGTGGGAGCGGGAAAGCCCAGGGCCTCGAACAGGAGAATCTGCCGCGCTGTTGAGGAGAGCAGGTCAGCACCGCGCACCACCTGGTTGATATGCATCAGGCCGTCGTCTACCACCACCGCGAATTGATAGGCGAAGATGCCATCAGAGCGGTAGAGGATGAAGTCGCCTACCGCGTGCTGGACATGTTGTTTTTGTGTTCCGGCGATGAGATCGGTAAACTCGACTACGCGCTCGTCATCGACGCGAAAGCGCAGCGAGGGGCGGCGACCGCTTGCCTCGCGTTGGCGGCGTTGAGCTTCTGTGAGGGTGCGACAGGTGCCTGGATAGCGCGGCCCTTCCTCTCCATGGGGCGCGCTGGCGGCTCGGGCGATGTCGGCGCGGCTGCAATAGCAGGGATAGACCCGCCCTTCGTCCATCAGCCTGCGCAGGTAGGTTTGGTAGATTTCCTGTCGCTCGCTTTGTGTGTAGGGTGCATATGGGCCGCCAATATCGGGGCCTTCGTCCCAATTCAGGCCAAGCCAGCGCAGATCTGAGAGCATACGAGTGGTTGCTCCAGGGCGCACACGAGGACGATCCAGGTCTTCGACACGCAGGACAAACTGTCCCTTCTTGCATCTGGCAAAGAGCCAGGCGAGCAGGGCGGTGCGCAGGTTGCCCAGGTGGAGGTCTCCGGTCGGGCTGGGGGCGTATCTTCCTCGTACTGACACACTTAAATCCGGCATCGCTCCGACCAGGGACAGGGGCCTTGCTCGACGTTGTTGCCCTGCTTTCCAGGATAGACGTTGAACTCGGCAAGCAGGTCAACCAGCACGCACATGGGCAGCCCTACGACATTCAGGTAGCAGCCGTCGATACGCTCGGTGGGCTGGAAAGAGGGGTGTTGGATGCCGTAAGCTCCGGCCTTGTCGAGTGGGTCGCCGGTAGCAATATAGGCCGCGATTTCCTCTTCGCTGTAGTTGCGCATCAACACAGGCGTGATACAGCTTGCGCTGACCATTTTGCGCTTGCCATCAACATAGCCGCTCACGGCTACTCCTGTGACGACGTGGTGCCAGCGACCTCTGAGAGCGAGCAACAGTTGGCGGGCGTGCTGTTTGTCACGTGGCTTGCCCAGTGTTTCGCTGTGCAAAAGGACGGTAGTGTCCGCGCCGATTACGATGCGGTCCTCGGCTTCGGGCAGCCTCAAGGCGGCTCCAACCTTATGTTTTGCCAGCCATTCGGCCAGCCCTTCGATGGGGCCGCGATAATTACCCTCCATTTCGTCCTCGTCCGCCGATGAAGTCGTCACCGTAAAATCGAGGCCTGGCAGGCGTAGTAGCTGGCGGCGGCGCGGCGAGGCCGAAGCCAGTAATAATGGTGGCATGAAAGTCATATGTCGTTTTCTCTTCTTATATAGGTTAATGTGTAGTGGCATCCCTTGCGGGTGTCATCGCTTTTGTTAGTTCGGAGTCTTGTTTTCTTTTTTCAATTCCAGTACCGAAACGCATTCGATGTGCGCGGTTTGTGGAAACATGTCCAGCGGCTGCACCGAACGCAGGCGATACACGGGATAGGTATGGCAAAGGATATGCAGGTCGCGAGCCAGCGTCGAGGGGTCGCAGGAGACGTAGACGATGCGCTGTGCAGGATGTTTGACCAGCGTTTCGAGAACAGATTGCTGGCAGCCTGCGCGTGGCGGGTCGATGACAAGTCCATCAACGGGCATTGCCAGCGTCGGCAGGACATCCTCTACTTTTCCTTTCAGTATCTCGACATTGGAGACCTCGCGCAGGTTCCATTGCGCGTCCTTGATGGCGCTTGGCGACTCCTCGATAGCGATAACCTTGCCGACGTGTTCGGCTAATATCCGGGCAAAGGTGCCAACGCCGCAGTAGGCATCGATGACTGTGAGCGCGCCTGCATCCTGATTTTCTTCTAACAGGCCCGCGAGAACCATCTGCATCATTTTCTCGGCCTGGGCGGTGTTGGTCTGGAAAAACGAACTGGGGCGAATGCGGAACGTCTTTCCGCCTAGCTGTTCTTCCATCGTCTCGGTATGCAGGTCGATGCCTGCCTCGCTCAGTTGTTGCGCCACCTCGGGTCGCGGGGCAGGCTGAATCAGCACCTGTTCCGTAGAGGCTCCGGCGCGGATGAGTACCTGCGGGCGTTCGTTGGGAACCGTACTGAGAATGCCAAGCACGCGGTTAATCTGCTCGTGCGCGATGGGGCAGGCGACCAGGGGTAGGACGCGATGGGTGCCTCGAGCGGTCAGGCCGGGCTGACCACCGCGATTGACCGAGAAACGCATGTGATTGCGGTAGTGCCAGGGAATATCGCAGGGCACTGTATTCAGGAGCGGTGGGTTCTCAAAGCCGCCAATCTCCTGTAGCAGTTGCCTGACGATCTCGCGTTTCCACTCGAGTTGGGCATCATAGCGCATGTGTTGTAGCTGGCAGCCGCCGCAGGTTCCGAAAACCGGGCAGGGAGCCTGTATGCGCAGGGGTGAGGGCCGCGAAATCTCCGTGATCCAGATGCGCGGTGGGCGCGGTTTCCAATGCCGCTTGCGCCGCTTCGGCGGAATGACGGGCGGAATTTCGACGGCGATTGTCACCTCTTCTCCCGGCAAGCCAGCCGGAACCGCTACTGTGCGCGGCTCGCCCTCTAACAGGATTTCGGCGAGCGCGTTCCCCTCGTGTGTCAAGGCTCCCAGGGTGACGCGATGATAGGTAATCGTTGCGGTTTCTACCGGTATGTTCATCGCCTGCCTGTCTTGCTTGACTCAAGCGCCGAGCGAACGGCACGCACGATTTCCAGGTCGGGGTTGATGGCCTCGGCCTCTTGCAGCATGGCTTCGGCCTGCCGCCGCTTGCCCTCTTCGAGGAAGACACCGGCCAGCATGGCGCGCAGGTGAGCCGATTGCGGGTTTATACGGAGTCCCCGCTCGAGGATTTCATGCGCTTCCTTCATGTTGTTCTGACTGAGGTAGATAGCTCCCAGTTCGGAAAATGCTGCGATGTTACGTGGGTCTTCCTCGATGGCGCGCTGGTAGAAGAGCGTGGCCTCGGCATAGTTGTTTTGCAGGCGATGGACATGCCCAAGATTGAACCAGAGGTTGGTATAGTGGGCGTTCAAATCGGCAACGCGCTCGAAGTGGCGCTGCGCTTCGTCGAGTTGATCGCGCTCAAGCGCGATTTGAGCCAGGTCATGCTCGATCTGAGCCTCTTCTTCACGCTCAGGATGCAAGTCCTGCGCCTGTTTCAGTTCGCTCTCTGCCTGCTCCACCTTGTCCTGCATCATGTTCAATTCGGCCAGCAGGATATGTCCAAGCACAGTATTATCGATCTGCAGCGCCTGCTCAATACTCTCCTCAGCCAGGCTGAAAAACTGGTCGCCGCGCTCCTGCATGCCGATTTCCTCGTATTGCGAGGCCAGGCTGGCGTAGACCGCACCAAGTTGTTGCAAGATAGCGGCTCGCCGCGCGCGTTCATTCTCAGGAATGTGGGCCAGCCATTTCTGAAGATAGACCAGGGCGCGTTCCATAAAGGCGAGGCCATTGGCGTGGCCAACGGCCTTTTCGTAGAGTTCGTTGTCGAAGGGCAGCTTGACCAGCAGGGCGTCAATGTAATGCAACGACTGAATGCTGCGGCGCACCAGTTCGCTGTAATGCTGCTGGGCATTGGGGCCATTTGGGTCTTCGTTCTTAAGAATGTGCTGGATGGCGTCCTCGTGTTCTTTGAGGCGCTTCTGCAGGTCGGCAATGGGCAGGCCCTGCGCGTTGGCTCCCTCGTCAGTCATGTGGGTGATGCGCCATTCATCCTTGATCTGTGCCAGGGTGTAGCTTGTCCAGAACCAGTGCCTGCCGGTTTCCTTCAATACGGCGGTACCCATTGGCATTTCGGGCAGTGTTCCGCTCAGTTGGGTGTCGGTCAGTTCAAGCGACCAGCAGGTTTCGACTTCGCGGCGGCTGGTGCCTGGGGCATTGCGAATGGAGCCAGGAAGCCAGAGCGTCTGCTGACTCTGTTCGCGTTCGTGGATGATACGTGGCTCGAAGCGGGCGGGATGGGCTTCATTCGCCCATTTGCGGCGCTGCTCTACCCACTCGTCGCGTGATTGGCCTTCTAAAAGAGAACTGTCGGGTGTGAGCAGATCATAGCAGAGGCCGAAGTCACCGAGCGACCAGCCGCCGATAAAGTTCGCCGCCACTTCGTCGGGTTCCAGGCCTGGACGGATGAAGGTGCGCCCGCGATCTTCACCAACGTCGGTCGCGTTCAGCACGAGTTGCTGTACCTGTCCGACGTGGTTGCGATAATCCTTGTGCGGCGTGGTCTTGCGCCACTGGTTGACTTCAAGCGCTTCCAGGAGCAGGCGGCGGCCTTCGGCAAGCGTGCAATCGGTTGTCTTGACTCTGCCGTTGGTATTGCGAGAGAAAGAGTTTATCAGGTCGTTGATATGCGAGTCGATGTGGCGTTTGGTGCCGGTTTCGGCGTAAAAGTCTTTGACGCCATCCTGCCAGAAATCGAGCAGAAAGCTCATCATACGGGCCTCGCCGTACTCGAAGCCCTGCTCCCAGCACAGTACCAGTTCAACTTCGCCCTCTTCGCGCATCTGCGTAACATAGCCTTTCCAGAAGCGCGGGGGATACTCGCTCACACCAACGCCGACCGGGGCTGCTTCCGGTTCCGGCGTCCAGCCTGGGTATACCTTTGCTCCGGCCAGTTGAATCAGAGCGCGTTTGGCCTCTTTACGCACAGCTTTGTTGGGGCTGAGTTCGTTAATTGCCAGCAGAACATCGGCGGCGTCTGTGTCATGCTGCTTTGTCAGCGATTTCAAATAGGCAAGCTGTGTTGTCTCGTCGCATTGGTTCACTTCAGCCAGCGCTGTTTCTGCCTGGGCGCGGCTGGTACTTTGTCGTAATGCTTGCGCTATCTCGTGGCGCTGCTCCACAAGATGAAGCACCCGCGCTTCATTCTCCGAAGATAGGGCGGGGCGATTCTCTTTTTTTGATGCCATCGTTGTTTTCTTCTTTTCTTATAATTGGGGTCTACCTCTGGCCACATGTGCCTGTATGTTGTCACGATTTTATCACGGTGAGCAAGCTTAGTCGAGGGAGGTGAAAGAGAGATGCCTGTTTGGGGAGCCGAAAGCCACCCGCATCACGAAAGCCACCCGCAAGGGGATGGCTCTACAATATGACGTGGCCTGTAGAGCCATCCCCTTGCGGGTGGCTTTCGGCTCCTTTGCTTCAGGATACTTCCATACCCTTTTCCACACCAATATTTTTGATCTATTCAAGCAGAGGCGATGAAGCAAACGAGCGAAGCTCCGGGAGGTAGTCTCTTGCTGCCAGAGAAGTGTTCCGTTTCCCATCGAAGCGTCTGCTGGATTGCGCAGGAGCAGGCAAGAGTTGAGGAACGCGGCTCATTGCCCACGCACCCATACCGGGAGAAAGCTCGCCCTCTGTTTCTCCATTCGGGCCAAAGAGCAGACGCCCGAGGCGAGAAAGCATCTTGTGAGATTGCTGCCGGGATTTCACGTTCAGGCTTGACGACATAAGGATGAACATGGGAAATGCCGAGCAGTAGAAGTAGGAAGGCAGGCTGCGCCACGCGAAGAAGAGTGGCAGCACAGCCAGCAGCATCACTGCTTCCGGTCGCTTCTGACAGATGTGCCAGTACCAGGCGAGGCAGGCGAGCAGCGTAAGTAATTCGAGACCTGTATAGACGAAGGATGGCAGTGTCAGTTGCAAGGGCGTAGCGCTGAAGCTAATCAGACCGACGCCCATAGGAAACATAGGATCGGCAACAGGAGCAAGAACACCGGCCAGCCATGCATGAGGATTCCACAGGATGAACGGCAGGTTGATAGCCAGGGCGACCAGGCCCGCGACGCTTAAACGCTGCACAGCTTCTTTAAAGGAATACTGCCGCATGATTAAGATCGCGTAAAAGGGAATATAGAACCAGGCGATTTGCTTGCTTGCCAGGGCGAGACCCAGGAAAATGGCCGACCACGAGCGCGAATCGCGCATCAGCCATGCCAGCACAATCAGCAGGGTATAAAAGATGTCCAGGTTGCCGCCTACCACCGAGGTCCACATCGAGACATTGGTGAGCGAGAGGAGCAGCACCCAGGGGCGAAGCTCAGGACGCGCAACCTTCCAGCCGATGTAGACGAGCAGCAGGTAACTGAACAGGTAAAACGACAGCACATTCTGGAAATTCAGCCAGGCGAAAGGCAAGAGTGTCAGGAATGCGAGTGCCGGGTAGCTCACCTTCGACTCGAACTCGGGAGCAGAACCCGCTTTGAGATCGGTGTCCAACACGCTGCGCATCTCTGAGGCGCTTGGATAGAGTCGTTCATTGGCGAATTGACCTACTCGCAGCGGGGTTGTCCAGTTGGGCAGAATGGGGTAACGGCGCACCACAGACAGGATATTGGAATCGCTATAGGGATTGCGCCCTTCAAGTAGCAAGACAGCCGCATTGGTATCGAGCGAAGTGCCGTCATTGGTATACTGGGGAGGCAGAAAGAAGCTCATAACGACCGAGCGGCCAAATTCGATGCTCCCCGCAATCGCCGTCAGCAAAGCGCATACCAGGATCACACGCTGCAAGCGGCTCGGGTCTTTTTTTTGCGAGCGCTCTACCTTGCGTTTCAAGCTCGTTGGACGGAAAGCCATCCACATGCCATAGAAACTGACCAGGATCAGAACAAAAGGAATAAGGGCTGACCACGTTTTGAGCAGTGGAATATAGCCCACGTAAAGAGAGCGATCTATTTCGTTGAGCGCCTGGGCAATAAAAGCGAGACAGAACCAGCCAGCCCTTCGCTGCAAGTCAACTAGGGGATAATTATCGGGTGAAACGTCATCGGTGTAGAAGTAACGCATCCACCGCTTCCATCTCGGTTCTTGTAGCTGAACAGGTTGTGTAGTCTGCCTTATGTCAGGCTGTATAGCTACCTTCGTTTTCTCACGCATAACTCCTGCCTCTCATCAAATTTCCCCCAGTAGAGGACCAGGAACAATCTTCCATCCTTGAGCAGGGTACCAGGGTCTGAGTTTAAGAACGAAGTGAATTGCGGCTACGTCACAAGAAGGAAGGAAACAAAAAGGATGGATTTCAGAGAAGCAGGCGGAAATACAGTTCGCGATGCTGAAGTTGAAAGCCGAGCGCTTCGTAGAGGCGAATGGCCGGAGTGTTTTGCTCCCAGACATGCAGATCAAGAGCGCTCAGCGGGTATTCGTTTTGCGCCCAGGAAATAATATGCTCTAAGAGTTTGCGCGCCAGACCCATCTTCCGATACTCGGGATTTACAACGACGCGCTTGATGTAGCCGACTGAAAGGGTGCTATCGCGTGGGGGCAGCATCAGTTCGGCCTTCGCGGCGGCTTTTCCCTCGATTTCAAGCAAGAAAATAAGCGTGCGGTCGTGTGTCGAGGGGTCTACCGAGCCAAAATATTTTTCCATCTCGCGATGGATGTTGCGGTTAGGCGACGTGCTATAACTGTCAAGTTCATTAATGATATCAATATCTGATGGCGTAGCAATACGGATAACCGGCTCCGTTGCCGGTAACTCATCAAGCATAGAACGGCTCCTACGATTGAGATTTGAGCAATCAGGGCTGCTTTTTGCGCGGCAGCATCAGGATGGAGACGAGTGCGTAGCCCGCGCAGCCGAGCAGCATGAGCGCGAACACGATGCTTTCGCCAACATCGGTGGGGTCCGGGTGAATTAACATGGCAAGGCCCCACCACAAAAAGCCAATAAATACGGCAAAGAGTAATATCGTGCTTAAGAGTTTTTTATCGTTCACGAGGGAATTTCCTTTCTCTCTCCCTGGTTGTGGCGCGTCCAGCTCTCTTTCCACAGATACGAGCGAGCGAGCATTTCTTCCGCGCTCTTCATCGAGGCATCGCTGACGCTGCCCCCCATAATGTGCGCAATTTCACGCACGCGCTGTTCGGGGCGCAGTTCATTGACGATGGTGACGGTGCGCTCGTCAAAGATCTGCTTATTCACATTGTAGTGCGTATCGGCAAAAGCTGCAATCTGTGGCAGGTGCGTGACACAAATAACCTGGTGATTGAGCGTCAACTGCCAGAGTTTTTCGCCCACTACCTGCCCGCTCTTGCCACTGATACCGGCGTCGATTTCGTCAAAGATCAGGGTTGGCGTGGCGTCGGCAGCAGAGAGGATGGTTTTCAGGGCCAGCATCAGGCGCGATGTTTCGCCGCCCGAAGCGATTTTGGTGAGCGGCTTAAATGGCTCGCCCGGGTTGGGAGCGATCAAGAATTGCACGCGGTCAATGCCGGTCGTATCGCAGGCGTAGTATTGTTCGGGCTGGCCGGAGATGCTGGCTGGCACGCCGTTTTCGTCGGGTACCTGCTCGATCTCGACGGAGAAGCGCGCCCGTTTCATATTCAAGTCGTCGAGTTGTTCTTCCATCGCAGCGGCGAGACGACCCGCTGCCTCGCGTCGTTTCTCGGAGAGTTCTTGTGCGATACGTCCGATTTCGCGTCGCAACACGCCATCCTGCTGTTCCAGCTCGGCGATCAATTCATCGCGGTGAACGATGGTTTCAAGCTCGGCGCGGTCTTCATCGGCGCGTTTCAGAACGTCCTCGATGGTCGGGCCATATTTGCGCTTGAGCCGCGAGATGAGGTCGAGGCGTTCTTCAATTTCGGCCAGGCGCTGCGGGTCGTCTTCGATGTCGCTTTCGTAGCTGCTGATGGTTGCAGCCACGTCTTCGAGACGATAAATAGCCTCGGCAAAGTTGGTTTCCAATTCTTCCAGGCTTTTGTCGAGCCGCACAAGTTCGTTCATGGAGCGCAGGGCGGGACGTAGCAGGTCGAGAGCGGGCTGGAAATCGTCAGCGCCCATATCGCCGCCTTTGATCGAGCCATAGATGAAGGTGCAGAGTTCGCGCAAGCGTTCGGCATTGTTCAGGACTTTGCGCTCGGCCTCAAGTTCCTCGACTTCCTCGGGCTGCAGTTTGGCTTTCTCGATCTCTTCAATTTCAAATTGCAGGAATTCGGCGCGGCGAGCGGAGTCTTTTTCGCTCTGTCGCAGGGAGAGCAGTTGTTTGCGCGCGTTGCGCCACTCTGTCACCTTCGCGGCAAGCTGGTTGCGCAGGGGAAGCGTATCGGCGTAGCGGTCCAGGAAATTGACATGTTGCTCAGAGCGCAGCAGGCTCATATGCTCGCTCTGTCCGTGAATATCGACCAGCCAGCTTGCCACATGTTGCAGAATCTGTTGCGAAACGGTGCGACCATTGATGCGGGCTACGGTGCGACCCGAGCTAAAGATATCGCGGGTGAGAATAAGCTGTCCGTCTTCAGGGGTGATGCCGTATTCATCGAGCAGCGTAGCGAAGGCGACAGCCGCGTCGGCGCTTTCAGCGTCCGGCGTGAAGCCCTGGCCATTCCCATAAGCATTATGCCCAGGCGAGCCATTGGAAGATTGTTCCCTGGTGTGGGTGGCAGGCTCGAATTCTTCCCAATCGGAACGAATGGGGGGCAGCGCGCCAATGGAAAAAATGCCCTCTACCGTCGCCTGCTTGCAGCCAGCGCGCACGTATTCCGCGCCGATTTTTCCGCCGAGCAGGGCGTTCACAGCGTCGATGATGATGGACTTGCCCGCGCCTGTTTCGCCCGTGAAGACGTTGAACATGCGATGGAGAGTGAGATGCAGATCGTCGATTATGGCAAAATCTTTGATATGAAGTTCGAGTAACATATTGATTCCTGGTGCCAATTTTCCTGGCCTGTTCGGTTTGTCTGCCCATGCGCTCCTCGGAATGGGGAGCGGCTGGCGAACGGGCGTCACTTGCGCTTCGCCGGGAATAAATTACGAGTCAACACCTTTCAGCTTGGCAGTAATAACCTGGTAAAAATAGGTCGGGGGTCGGCGGCGCAAAAACTTTGTCACGTACTTGCTTTTGTGTACGGTGACGGTCGCGCCATCGATGATCTCTCGATTCATCTGCCCGTCCGCCGAGAATACCCCGTTCTGCGAGCCGGTAAATATTTGAAGTTTGACGTTTGCTTCCGGTTGTAGGATCAACGAGCGATCCGATGCCAGATGCGGCGCGATGGGTGTAATCACGCTGCTTTGCACCTGTGGATGAAGCAACGGCCCGCCAACCGCCATGTTATAGGCTGTCGAGCCAGTGGCGGTGGAAATGATGATGCCGTCGGCATGGGTCGTGCTATATGGATGCTCATCGATGGTGATCTGTATTTTCACCACACGCGGCCACGTTCCACGCGCAATCACGATATCGTTCAGCGCCAGAAATTCCTCGCAGTTTCCACCCTGGTCGAGTTCAGCATGGAGCATGGTGCGTTTATCTACCCAGACCGAGGGGTCTCGATATAAATAGTAGCGGAGATTAGATTCGAGTTCATCCGGTTCCAGTTCGGTCAGAAAGCCGACGCGGCCATAATTGACGCCTACGATGGGAATGTCTTTGATTGCGCAGAGCCGCGCCGCGTGCAGAATCGTGCCATCTCCACCCAGCACAATCACCAGGTCACAGCCGTTCAGTGCTTTATCGGGCGTTTCTTCACCCTCTTCGCGTATATCGATGTTGCGGACAGTATAATCCTGCTGCTGCAACATACGGGCGAGGCGAAGGGCCACTTCCGACGTGTCCTGCTTGCGGCCCTGGTACAGTATCGCAATCGTCATCGTTTCGCTTTCTTCTTCCACATGGAATGTCTATTTGGGCGCTGCCAGTGGTTTGTTCTCCCGCCTGTTAGTGTGACGGATGTACCGCCCTCTCTGGACATCTATTCTAACATACCGGACAGGAAAAAGCGAATTGCCTTACGAGGTGGCAATCCATTCTTCCGCCAGCCAGATGGCCTCTTCCTTAGAATGTATTTTTCCGTCTGCCTGCGCCTCGGCAAGGTATTCGAGCAATTGCCCGACACGCGGCCCCGGCTCCAGCGACAGGCGGCGCATTAACTCCTCCGGGCTGACGAGGCCCGGCGGCAGGATGCGCTCGCGTTCGCGCACGTAGCGCGTTAAGAGCAGGCGTACCACCGCGAGATGACCTTTCCAGGCATCGCTTAAGGGTTGAGGCCCCAGCGTCGCCAGGTGATCGGCCAGCGAGATCAGCGCGACATAGATGCCCGTTGGACCGAGATCCACAAAGTAACGCCGGATGGCCCGCTCCGTCACCAAATCCAGTTGTCCCAGTTGTCCGGGTCGCATATGATGCGCCGCCACCTGCTGCGCGAGGCGTCGATCCTGCGTGCTGGTATTCAGGCGGCGCGTAATCTGCTGCACGAGTGGCACTCCGGCCTGGGGATGATTATAAAAATGAATACCGCCGTTTTCATCGACCGAAAAGGTGGCCGGTTTGCCGATATCGTGCAGCAGCGCCGCCAGCTTCATACGCGGTGCCGTAAGGGCCTCGAAGGCAAAAATACCCTGTTGTTCGGCCTCCTGTAATATATTCTGAATCTCCGGTACATCTTCGGAAATCAATGTGTCAAATTGTTTTTCTGTGTCTACAGGTGTTGGATTGAACAGATGGGCAATGGTTTCCAATGCCCCGACCGTTTCCAGGGAATGTTCAAAGACGTCCCAATAATGCGGCGAGGGTTGCGGCATGCCTTTGGCGGGAAGAAATTCGGGCATGATTACCGTTAGCAGGCCTACCTCGTCGAGTTTGCGCAGGCGGGCGGTTGCGCCATCTTTGTCGAGCAGGGCATAGAGTTCGTCGTGAATGCGCTCGGCGGCGACAGTTGGCAGAAGGGCAGCATCGCGTTGGATGAGGCGTTTTGTTTCGTCGTCAAGTTGCAGGTTATAGCTGGTAGACAGGCGGACAGCGCGCATCATGCGAAGTGGCTCATGCTGGAAAACGAGGTCATTCACTACGCACAGCCGCCGGGCTGCAATATCTGGTAGCCCGTTGCTGGGGTCAATCAGGCCTTCGATGGGCGCGAGACCTTCTTTGCCCTGAGTTTGCGCGTTTTCTTCTAGATGTTCCAGGTAATGCACAACGTTGGCCAGGGGAGCGGCGAGGGCGTTGACGGTGAAATCGCGCTGGAGCAGGTCTTCCTCGATGTTCTGGCCGCGCAGGGGTGAGACATCCATACGAAACTCATGCCCTTCGCGCTTGAGGACGACGCGGCTGGCTTTTTCGTGCATATAGACGTAATGCCCACTTAGTTTGTTGGCAAGCTGTTTTGCCAGCTTGTGCGCCTCTCCCGTACTGACAACGTCCCAATCATCGCAGTTCTCGCGCAGGAGCAGGTTGCGCAGCGAGCCGCCAACCAGGTAAATCTGCTGGCTCTGCTGCGCAAAAAATTCGGCTGTGGCTTTCAATGCCGCTAGCGTTTGTATGTCCAACTGGCTGTTCTCGCTTTACAACAGGTTTTCGAGTTCCTACTGTAATAACGAAACAGCGCCCAGGTCGGCGCGAAATCGAGCATAACCTGGACGCTGTTTTATCGCTTGTTACGGATTTTGTTGCAGGAACTCGTGAATTTTTTCCATCTCAGAATCCGATAGGCGGAACTCGGCGGCTCCGACCAGGTTTTCGATCTGTTCGGGACGGCGCGCCCCGACGATGGCTCCGGTGACAGCCGGATTGTGCAGCGTCCAGGCGACTGCCACTTCGCCAGCAGTGCGATTGTGCATGAAGCCAATTTCGCTCAGTACTTCGGCCAGCTTCAGGTGGCGAGAGAGGCGCGGCTCCTGGAAATCTTCGTTGCGCTTGCGCCAGTCATCTTCCGGCAGGTTTTCTATGCGCTCCTTCGTCATCGAGCCTGTCAGCAAGCCTGAAGCCATTGGCGAATAGACGATCACGGCGATATTGTTTTCCTCGCAGAAAGGCAGTACATCCTGCTCCGCTTCCCGGTGAATGAGCGAATAAGGTGGCTGTAACGAACTGATCGGGGCAACCTTCATCGCCCGGCGCAACTGTTCGACATTGAAGTTTGAGACACCGATGTAGCGAATCTTGCCCTCTTCTTGCAGCTTCACCATCGCGCCCAGGCCCTCTTCGATGTCCTCGTCAGGGTTGGGCCAGTGAATCTGGTACAGGTCGATGACGTCTACGCGCAGGCGTTTCAGGCTGGCCTCGGCCTCGCGCTTGACAGAATCGGCCTTCAAACGACTTGAAACTTTGCGATGTTCGTCCCAGACGAGCGAACACTTGGTAAAGATGTAGGGTTGCCAATCCCTACCGCGAATCGCTTTCCCTACGATCTCTTCCGAATGTCCAAGTCCATAGACCGCCGCCGTATCAATCCAGTTAATGCCCAGGTCAAGCGCCCGCTTGATCGTGGCAATCGATTCCTGATCGTCCTGTGGCCCCCAGCCAGCATCCCAACCGCCGCCGCCAATCGCCCATGCTCCCAGCCCAATGGGAGTTGTCTGCATATCTGTATTCCCAAATTGTCGTGTTTTCATGAAAAATGTTCTCCTCTTGAACCTTTGCTTGTGTGGAACACTCAACTACTACACGTATGGAGGGTGAAGAGTGTGGCATAAATCGAGAAGACTTAACAGTGGAGAAGATGGCAGGGCAAGATGGCACTTTCATAGTATGAAAGCGATTTGATGCAAGCTGTATCTTACATCTCTTGCTTGAATCCTTCTGTTAAAATCTGTATAATATATAAAGTATTCCAGTGCCAGGATTAAAGGTTTTTCCTTTTGACTAAAAATTGGAAAGGTTGAGCAAATGGGATTGTCGATTGTAATAGCTGAGCCAAGAGAGGATGCTTGTTTAAGACTTAAAGTTCGCATCTCAAAAATTCCGAGGGTTGACCATGTTTATGATGCAAATACATTAATGGCGTTGCATAAACTGCTTTTGTCACATTTTTTGGATCTTATACTTGTTCATAAATCCATTCTTTCAGATTTTACAGTTGTGACAAATAAGCCATTTATCTTACTCGCTGACAAATTTGAAATGGAGATGCTACAAGCTGTTTGCAAACATGGAGGAGTAGGATATTTTCTTGACACCAGTTCGATAGAGTTATTTGAATTTGCGGTGTCTTATATTGCCAAGATGAGAGCCAAAATTTTTATCCTTGATCCCGTTATTGCACCACTTTTAATTCAAGGGGTTGCTCAAGAAGAGTCATTTACAACTCCAATTTGCCTCGATAAACTTACCTCCCGTGAACGAGAGGTACTTTATTTATTAGTCGAAGGTCTAGAAGATATGGAAATTGCAGAGCATCTCTGTATTTTTCAAGTAACTGTTCGATCTCACGTATTACATATTTTACGCAAATTACATATTACGAGAGAGCAATTAAAGTATCTTCGTCTGCCTGAAAGAAAAAAGTAAGCCAAGAGATACTATTTCATATTCTTAGGAACGAGTATCAACAGAAAATCAACAAAAGGAGATTGTGTTTTTGTCTCCAGGTATCTATACTTACTTTCAGTGCTAATTGCTTGCTAATTTATTTTTGACTGCATAAAGAAGCTCAGGAGTACAGCAATGGATCTAATGGGTGCAAGCATCCATTTATTTCTTCGCTTATTGCTTGGTCTTATTTGTCTTAGCACAAGCATGAGCAAATTTGCTCACCGTCGCCGTCTTCAGCAAGGTATTCGAGATTATCAGATAGTGCCACCAACGTTAGATACCAGGTTTGCGTTTTCCAGGATATTGTCATTCTGTATTCCCATACTTGAAGTGGGAATAGGATTAGGGTTAATCAGCAGCTTTTTATTTGAGGTAGCAGTAATCATTGGCGGCATAGCTTTTATCATGTTTAGTGTTGCCATCATTATAAATCTTTTTCGAGGACGCACTGACCTTTCCTGTCATTGCGGGGGCATAATAGGCAATCATATAATTTCATGGTGGTTAGTTGGTCGTAACTGTGTATTAGTACTCTGTTTTATTCTTCTTTTGTGTACACCCCCTGATAGTCTTACGATGGCTTCGTTAAGCAAAGGTTCTTCTTTGTCGGGTAATAACTTGCTTAATACTACGGTTCCAGTCATTATGCTGGTAGGCATAGTAGCGTGTGTTCTTGTTTTGCTGAACTTTATACGAGTAATACGCCGTTCTTTGTAGTTTAAGCCGGGCTAAATGAAAGGGGTGCATTATTTCGACAATTTGGATAGTAAGTATCATTGCTTTATGGGCATTGGTGCTTTTTGAGACAGTCTTATTAGTACTCCTATTACGCGGCTTAGGGGAATTGCGCCAGCAAGTAGCTTCCAGCACACAGAAGAATTCTACTGGAGAATGGGGGCTTGCGGTAGGAGAGCAAGCCTCCTCATTTGAAGCAAGGGATCAATATGGAAGGAGATTTAAGCTAAAAAGTCTACAAGGACAACGAAGAATTTTGGCTTTTGTTGCTCCTGGATGTGTTCCATGTGCCGGAACTGTTCAATTGCTTAATAAGTTCTTAGAAGAGGTTCAAGGTGTAACAGTACTTGTAGTTGGTAGTCTAGATTTTGAGAAGAATCGTGCTTATGCTCTGGAGCATAATGCACAGATACCAATTCTAACGCCCGATTTTGATGTAGGTGCTGCTTATCATGTCAATGTCAGACCATTTGTGTTTGCCATAGATGAGGCAGGGTTTATTCGGGCAAAAGGGCCACTTAATGATAACGAACATCTGGAGAGCTTAATGGCACGAGCTTTTCCTACTCATACAGTGGCTTGATAGGTGTGTTTGACTAAACGTTGCGTCTCGTTGTGCCTAAGAAGGTTCAGCACAGAAAGGAGTCTACGGTGGACAATAAATCGGAACTTGCGGAGTTAACCACATCTCGCTCGCGTCGGGGCTTATTCCAGTGGATGAAACAGGTAGCAGCCGGAATAGCTGTTGCTGGCCTCGGTCTAGGAGTCTCCTCACCGGTCTATGCGCAGATTACCGAACCTGATTGTTATCAATGGTGTCCCAGGAATTGCCACGTCACTAGTTGTGTACTTAATGGTAATTGCGCGCATGCAGGATATGGAAGTTACTTTATAACTTACACTTACCAAACAGGTTGTGAACCTAACTGTACTACGAATAGTGGATCAGGTTGTGCTGTTAGTTGCAGTTGCTAGTAAATACTAGAAGTTTTATGAACAGTTATGGATGAACGAGAAGACTGGTTCTTTCCAGAGGATGACGAGGACGAAGGGCTGGAACGGCGACGTTCCATCAAGCCCTTCATTCTGCTTGGCATTTTAGTTTTGCTAGTTGTGTTAATTGGCGGATGCATCTTCACGTTCACCCGTCTTACCCAGGGAGCCAGGGTATCCGGCGTTACGCCGACACCCTCCTTGCCTGCGGGAAGCAATCAATTTTATTTTATCCAATCGCCCCCCTGGGGAACAATCTCAGTCGATGGACATGTGCTTAAGCCGCTGCCAACCCCAGATTCAAGATTAGCGCCGCTTACACTTTCGATAGGCATTCATCAAGTAGACTGGCATGCAGACCCGTTTCCACCGGAGCATTGCGTGCTGTATATTCCGGTGCGTTTTGAAGGAGATAGTTGCGAGGGAGATAATTCGCCACAAACTTTTCCTGGCTCTAATGGACATCAAATTACTGCCTACTTGATCAGTTTTTTAAGGTCGTTGACTGACCTTGCTCCTGAACATCAGAATGCCCTTATGAGTGCTATACAACAGAGGCTCAACCAGTTGCAGGGAACGGATACGGTCCAACCGGGTGAGCGCTTTGTAGATAATCCACAAACGCCAGGAAGTAGTGTTTATGCACCCCCAACTATAAAGTTGGCAACCGAGCCAGTTCATGCAGTACTCCATTTTCAATATACGCCGCAAAGCCAGGCAGGAACAACGAATACGCCTTGTGATGATTTGGCAGGACTGATTGACGATGTTGCCAATTGCACAAATGAGGGGCAAAGCTGTTTTAGTATGTGCCTTTTTAATTCTAATAGTGGGCAAACTTCGGAAAGTCATTGGACTGTTTTGGCTCCTATAGCCCCTTTCTGGGATTATTACACTGCGGCAGGTAAGGTTATTGTCCAATTTCAATCTGATCCGCCTCAGATGCAGTTATTCTTGATGGCGTTTTCTATTCATTGGAATGGCTCCAACTGGCAGGTAGATATCTATCATGATGCGACGATTGACCGTTCAGTGATTGGCAATCCAGCCTGTGAAGCTGCGCGCTACGAAGTGGGAATTGAGCCTCGACTGCTTACCTTTGCAGGTAGCAATGAGCAGGTCGTGTGGAAGTATGTGTCGGGAACCAATTCAGCCGCCGGATGTGTGGCGGAAGCGTATTTGCAGGCGGCTAATGGTACGATAACAGCGAAGCCAGTAGCTGAATGCCTGTATCGCTTCGGGGTGTTGCTCGCTGTTGATAGCCCGGCGCAACATTCCTGGCCGTTTTTGCTTGCTGCCAGCCCTTACGAACAAAGCGTTACCCAGCAGATTCTTGCGCAAGCTCACACGATATAACCCCTTCCATTCAGTTTGTTAACTGGAACCCCCTACAGCCGTTAGCTGGCAACGTTGACACTCGCTTTTTACGGCAGGTACAATAAGATAGCCGAAGAATATGCATGGGCTACCTTTATACCGAGTTTCGTACATATAAAGTTGAGGCATATCGATGAAGATTTACGTCTGTATCAAACAGATCCCGGACCCCAACACCGTTGTTAGCAAGCTTGATCCGAACACCAAACGGCTGGTGCGCAGTGGTGTTTCGCTGGTGCTTGATCCGGGTGATGAAAGCACTATTTCCGCCGCTATCAAACTCCGTGACACGATTGGCAATAGCCAGGTGGTCGCGGTGAGCATGGGACCCACCAGCGCGCAGGAAGCGATGCGGCGCGCCCTGGCGATGGGTGTTGATAGCGCGATTCTGGTGACTGACCCCGCGCTCGCCGGTTCCGATGCGCTCAGTACGGCGCGTGTGCTGGCTGCCGTTCTCAAGAAAGAAAACCCCGATCTTATTTTCTGCTCCACCGAGAGTACCGATGGCTATACCGGCATGGTGCCGGGCGCGATTGCCGAATTTCTCGGCCTGCCCCAGCTTACCTTCGCCCGCGAGATTCGCGTCGAGGGCCAGAAAGCTGTTATCAAGCGCGTGACGCAGACCGGTTACCAGACGGTTGAAGCGCCTGTACCCGCCGTTGTCACCATCGCTAGCGGCTCCTTCGAGGCCATCTACCCGACCATGAAGGGCATTATGGGCGCGAAGAAAAAGCCCTTTACGCAGCTTACCCTGAAAGACCTGGGGATTGATGCCTCGCAGGTTGGCGAAGCTGGCGCTCGCGAGCGGGTGCTGACCATCGGCAAGGTCGAAGCGCGTGCCGCCGGGCAGATTGTCAAAGATGAAGGCAATGCCGCGCAGGTGATCGCTGACTTCTTGCAGCGTTACCAGTTGCTTTAGGAGGAGAGAAAGAACATGGCAAAAACAATCTGGGTGCTGGTCGAACTGGAGAATGGTCAGCCCGCTCGTTCCTCGCTGGAGGTGCTGGGCAAGGCAGCGCAACTGGGACGCGCCGAAGCGATTGTACTTGGCTCGAACGCTGCCGAAGTCGCTCCCACGCTTGGCGAATACGGCGCGGAGAAGGTCTATGCGCATGCCGACCCGGCCTATGATACCTACCTCACTTTGCCCGCCGTAGATACGATCAGCCAGTTGCTTCAGCAGCAACAACCCGGCCTGTTGATGTTCGCGACAACCTACGACTTGCGCGATATCGCCGCCCGCCTTGCTGCCCGTAACAACCTGGGTATTATCACCGACGCCACCGACCTGCAATTCGACGGCGACGAACTGAAGGTGACGGTTCCCTGGGGCGGCGAAAATCTTGTCACCGCTACCCTGCCGCAGGGTACGGGTATCGTCCTGACACGCCCCAAAGCCTTCGCGGTCCAGCGCACCGAGGGCAAGACCGCCGAGGTGGAAAATATCAACGCCTCGCTCAACTCGGAGTCGCAGAGCATCAAGATTCTTGAGCGCGTCGAAGTGCAGAGCGAAGGCCCCGAACTTGAGGATGCCAGCGTGATCGTCAGCGGCGGTCGCGGCCTCGGCAAGCCTGAGAACTATCATCTTGTAGAGGAACTGGCGAAGGCGCTTGGCGGCGCACCCGGCGCGACCCGCGCTATCGTAGATGCTGGCTGGCTGCCCTACAGCTATCAGATTGGTCAGACAGGCAAGACCGTCAAGCCGACGCTCTACATCGCTTGCGGCATCAGCGGAGCCATCCAGCACCTCGCGGGTATGAAAGGTTCCAAATACATCATCGCCATCAACAAAGACGAACACGCCCCCATCTTCTCGGTCGCCGACCTGGGCGTCATTGGTGATGTTATCACCATCCTGCCCCAGTTGACTGAAGAGGTGAAGCGGCGTAAGGCTCATTAAAATATTAGGAGTAATGATCTTTGACAACATATGGGGCAGTACTCGCCCCCTGTCATCCTGAGCGCAGCGAAGGATCTGCGTGCCGGACGTGCGATTCGGCTGGGCGACGGAGATCCTTCGCTGCGCTCAGGATGACATTACCGGATGGGACCCTTTTATTTTTCAAAGATCATTGGCCTCTAACGGTCGTTCTGATAATGCATGGACATGAATGCTATAATGAGGCCAGAGAGCTAGCTTGAAGCGGGTTTTAAGGAGGCGCACATGGCAACCACAGGTGAAGAAATCCGTGTACTTATCGAGCGACTTTCGCCAGACTATCAACAGCGAGTGCTTGAGTACGCTCAGGCGCTCGCGCAAACGCAACAAGCACTTGAGTCTTTACCAACGCCAACACTTCCACCAGGGACTCCTGGCAAGGTTCTCCTGCGCTTGACACTTCCGCAGGAGGATGCAGAAGCGATGGAGCGTGCATTAAGCGATTGCGAAAGGATCGAACCTGATGAGTACTAGCAGTTCGCGTTATTTGCTAGACTCAAGCGTTCTTATCCTTTCCTTAAAACAGGATGCAGCTATTCAAAAGCATTTAATTGAAGCAAAGGCTTTGTATGTATCTGCTGTTGCGCTTGGCGAGCTATATTATGGAGCGGCACACTCGGTACATGTGCAGAAAAGTCTTGCTGAGGTAGATCAGCTTGCCAAATTACTTACTGTACTTTCAGTAGATAGTGCAACCGCCAGGGTTTATGGACATATTAAGCATGAACAGCGTATGAAAGGCCAGATGCGTCCTGAAAATGACCTTTGGATTGCTGCTACTGCTATGCGGTATGGGCTAACGCTCGCTGCACGTGACCATCATTTCACATGGATTGCTGGGCTGCACCTGGAAGAGTGGTAATTGGAAACGGAGGTTTCTATTTATGACACCCCCAGTAATTTCACCGACGGGGGGATGGGTCGGAACAGCCGCCTTTGTTGTGGTATTTCTGGCGGCGCTGGTCCTGTTTGGCCTGCGCGCAGGGAAGTTGATTGCGCTGCTGGTCAAGGCGCGACCGCAAGACCGCACCGATCATATTGAAGACCGCATTGGCGAGTTCTTCTTGATCGTGCTGGGTCAGGGCGGCGTGTTGCGCGACCCCATCCCTGGTATTGCCCACTTTTTTACGTTCTGGGGCTTTATTGTTATCCAGTTCGGCCTGCTCAATTTAATGCTTGGGGCCTTCAATGGCTCGCTTCCCCTGATCGGCGATAATCCTGTTTTCGCGATCATTCTGGATGCCTTTGTGATTCTAGTCCTGTTTGCTCTGATCGTCTTCACGATTCGCCGCGCCTTTTTCCGCCCCTGGCAATTGCGCAGCTTCCTGCATGGCCCCTGGGATGCCTATATTATTCTTGGCCTGATCTTGCTGGTACTCATCACCCTGGCGCTGGTCGAGGGCTTTGAGTACGCGGCCAGCCATGGAGCGGCCTGGACACCTATTGGAAGCTGGATTGGTCCCTGGTTCTCGGGGTTCAGTACGGAGTCGAATATCGCTGCCTTTCGTTTCTTCTGGTGGGCGCACATTCTGACCGTGCTTGGCTTCCTGATCTACCTGCCGCGCTCCAAGCACCTGCACCTGCTCGCCACGCCCTTTAACGTCTTCTTCCGCAATCATGGGCCGAAGGGCGCGCTGCCCCTGATGGAAAACCTGGAGGAGCGCGAGGACTACGGCGTCTCCAAACCGGAGCAGTTCACGTGGAAGCAACTGCTTGATGGCTATGCCTGTACAGAGTGCGGGCGTTGTAATACCGTATGTCCGGCCACCAACACGGGCAAGCCGCTTTTCCCGAAGGAGATTATTCTGGGCGTCAAGGAAGCCCTGTTCGTGCAGAGTAGTGAAATTCTGGGAACGGATACGCTGTGGAGCAAGGTTGGTATCGCTGGTGTCCGCGCTGACGAGACGCCACGCGAGAAAGAGGCCCATCACCAGCAGATGGTGGGCGGCATCATTAGCACCGATGCATTGTGGTCCTGCACCAGTTGTCGCGCCTGTATGGAGATTTGCCCGGTTTCCATCGAACATGTTCCCACGATTGTTGATATGCGCCGCTACCTCGTCATGGAGGAGAGCGACTTCCCGGTCGAGGTGACGCCGCTGTTCAATAATATCGAGCGCAACGCCAACCCCTGGGAGATGAGCAACGACAAGCGCGCCGAGTGGGCCGAAGGTCTGGGCGTGCCACTTATGTCTGAAAATCCAGATGCCGATGTGCTGTATTGGGTTGGCTGCATGGGTTCGTTCGACCAGCGCAATAAGAAGGTCGCGACTGCCGTTGCCAAAATCCTGAAGGCCGCGAAGGTCAATTTCGCCATTCTCGGTCCCGAAGAGTCCTGTACGGGCGACCCGGCGCGGCGTATCGGCAACGAATACCTGTGGCAGATGATGGCGCAGCAGAACATCGAAACGCTCAACGGCTACGGCTTCAATGTGCGCGAGCAACAGGATGCGCATGCCATGAACGGTCACGCGCGCGGCAACGGCGTGGCTGGCCCGGCCTTGAAGCACCGCACCATCATTACGGCCTGCCCGCACTGCTTCAATACCATCAAGAACGAGTACCCGCAGCTTGGCGGCGATTACGAAGTAGTGCATCACACGGTCTTCATTGATCGCCTGCTGGCGGACGAGAAGATCACGCTGCCGGAGGGCTTTGACCAGCGCAAGCTGACCTATCACGACCCCTGCTACATTGGGCGTTACAACGACATCTACGATGAGCCGCGCCGCGTGCTGACCGTTCTCAACAGCAACGGTGTGACGGAGATGCGCCGCCACCGCAATAAGAGCTTCTGCTGCGGCGGCGGTGGCGGTCGCGCCTGGATGGAGGAGAAGACGGGCAAACGTATCAACCAGACGCGCGTGAACGAGGCGCTTGATACGGGCGCGGAAGTTCTTGCTGCCGCCTGTCCCTTCTGCATCACCATGTTCGACGACGGCATCAAGGGTGTCGAAGCCGAAGATAAAATGCAGATCGAAGATATCGCCGAGATCGTGGCGAGGGCGATTGAGGCGTAACGCTGATAAAAAAACAGGTAACATCCATCATGTCATCCTGAGCGCAAGCGAAGGATGACATGCCCGAATATCCCTTCCTTAACCCCCACCATTTTCTGCTAATCCACCAGCGTGTAAATAAAATCGTATTCCGAGCCGACAGGATTGCCGCGCGCGTGCAGCAGCATGGAGCCTTCTGCACCGAGGTAGACGCCAGTGCCGCCAGTAACGGTCAGCGTGGTGTCGGTGCCGTCGTCATAATAGGGGCCTTCGACCGTGATCTGCCCGCCAGACAGGATGACCGTCCAGAAGCATTCCCATTCGGTTTTGCCGGTAGCGACCGTGCGCGTGCATTGCCCGTTGTCGGTGCCGACCTGTCTGGTATCGGCGGCGTTGTAGACGGGATTGTGGAAGCCGAGGATGTCACCAATTGACATTGTGCCGGGATGAAATTCCTGTACCGTGTCGGTAATGGCATGCTCCACGACGTGTATGGTGCGCGTGCCGTTGGCGTTCGCGGTGGGGCTGTTGCGCAGATTGGCGAGCATGAAACCGCTAAAGAGGCCGATCAGGAGCGCGATGGTGGCAGTGAAGAGGATGGTTTTCTTCATGTAAACTTCCCCCTTGAAGAAATAGTGGGACAAACAATAACCCGGCGGTATGCATCAGGCGTTCACTGCCTGCGAGGAGGGAATGGAAGACACCCGCCAGGGGTGTCTTCCATTCCCTCAGCAAACTGCGACGCTATTCATATAGATGGAAGTGTAAGAATGCTTCTATGGCTTGTCAATGGAGAAACAGACCACCTTTAACGGCCTCGCTATCGCTTTCTTACCATATGTTACAATGAGGACAGAAAAGGTAACGTTGATTTTTTGTAGGGACGCGCTTCATCGCGTCCACCTGCCATGAACGCATACCCCAGGCCGGACGCGATGATGGATGTTGACAACATATGGGGGTCTAGTGCCCCCTGTCATGCTGAGCGCAGCGAAGGATCGTGGTTCTCCGGCGAGGCGTGCGGCGTGACCGGAGATCCTTCGCTGCGCTCAGCATGACAGGCCTGGGTCTTCCCTCTTGCTTGGTCAACATTCATCATCGCGTCCCTACAGAACATCGAAACATTTTCCGAACATTCGTGAGCGCGTCCATACAGAAACATCGAGGAAACAGCAATGAATCGCCATATTCCCCTCATCATTAGCGAAGGCACACCTTTTGAGCGCGGTCTGCATCTTGGGCGTGCTGCCCGCGAGCATGTGCTACATACGGTTCGTTCGTATATGGTGATCTTCAGGGCGGCGGCAGGCCTGCGGCACAAGGGCGTGCTGGCGCAGGCGGAACGCTTTCTTCCAGTGATTGCCGATTATGCTCCCTCATTATTGGACGAGATGCGCGGTATCGCGGAAGGGGCGGGCTGCGATTTGCGCGAGATAGTCGCTGTTAATGCGCGCACCGAACTGATGTATGGCATTACTAACCGGCATGAATGTACGGCGGTTGCAGTGAGCGGGCCTGCCTCGGCTGATGGACACGTGCGATTGGCACAGAACTGGGACTGGCATCCCTCGCTGGCCGGTTCGCTGGTTTTGTGGGCAGTTCAGCGCAATAAGGGGCAGCACGTGCTGACACTCACGGAAGCAGGGATTGTGGGGAAAGTAGGTATCAATAGCGCGGGGTTGGCGATGTGTATCAACCTGCTTTTGTCCGACGAGGATTATGCCGGGCCTGCTGTGCCGATGCATGTCATCCTGCGCCATATTCTGGATGAAGCCAGCAGTATCAATGACGCTTTGAATGTGATCGCGCAAACAGAGCGTTGTACCTCGTGCAATCACCTGTTTGCCGATCACGCAGGAGAGATAGCCGATGTCGAGGCGACGCCGATGGGGCATGCTGTCGAGAGGACACGCAATGGTGTGCTGGTTCACGCGAACCATTGTCATGGCAGGCATCTTGTCGCAGGTGATCGCTATGTTCGCGACTATCCTGAATCGCTTGACCGTGATGCGCGCATGCAATCAATGGTAGGAGAGGGCAGCATCAACGAAGCGCGGCTTCAGGCCATGTTTGCCGACCATGCCAACTCCCCCAACACAATCTGCCATCATCCCGACAAACAGGGGTCGTTTGTTGAGCAGTCCGAAAGCATCGCCTCGATCATCTTTGATCTCACGGCGGGAACGCTCGATCTCTCTGATGGGCCGCCCTGCGAGTACCCGTATCAGCGCTATGCGATCGCGGCGTATTTGTAAGCCTCTTCAGATAGGGTAGGGGAAACATGAAAGCCCCCTTACATCGGGTGGCTTTCAGGCTCCCTTAGCTAGAATGAACCTTGCTTCCTTACATCGTATCCGCGAAGAGGCTGCTGACCGACTCTCCATTGTGAATGCGCCGGATGGTTTCGGCGAAGAGTGGGGCGACCGAGAGAATAGTCATGTTGCGGAGCCGTTTCTCCGGCGGAATGGGCACAGTATTGGTCGTCACAATCTCCACAACGTCCGGCTGTTCGCTCAGGCGTTCGATGGCGGTGCCGGTGAAGAGGCCATGCGTGCAGACCACGGACATCCTGCCCACGTTGCGCTCGCGCAGGCGTTTGATGATTTCGATGATGGTGCCGCCATTAGCGATTTCGTCATCAAGGATAATGGCGTTTTTGCCATCGACATCTCCGACTATGGCCTCGATCACCACGTTTTCGTCGCTCAGGCGCTGCTTGCTGCCTGCTGCGACGGGCAATCTGAGCAGGCGAGCGAAGTGCGAGGCCGATTTCGCGTTGCCCAGGTCGGGCGAGACGACGACGGTATTGCTCAGGTCGCGATTGCGGAAGTGGTTCGCCAGTACTTTGAGCGCGTTCAGGTGGTCGGTTGGCACGCTGAAAAAGCCATGCACCTGCGCGGCATGCAGGGTCATGGTCAGCACGCGGTTCGCGCCTGCTGTCTGCAAGAGGTCAGCGACCAGCCGCCCGGCGATGGAGATGCGCGGCGCGTCCTTTTTATCCGAGCGGGCATAGGAATAGTAAGGAATGACGGCTGTGGTACGGGCCGCCGATGCGCCTCTCGCGGCGTCCAGCATGAAAAGCAACTCTACCAGATGTTCCTGAACGGGGGGCACCAGGGGCTGGATAAGAAAGACATCCCCTTCGCGGCAGTTCGCGTTCAACTGCACGTAGAGGCAATCGTTGCTGAAATGGCGTATCGTGCTTTTGCAGAGCGGCACCTGCAAACACTCGCAGACCTCCTGTGCCAGTTGGGGATGAGCGGTGCCGCTGAAAATCGTGATCTCACGCATGAGATGGTACCTCGGTCTTACATACTACAAATTGCTGAATTCCTGGCTGTGGAACATCCATCTGGTCGCCGAAATAGTCCTTTGCCCACGCTTCCAGGCGTGGGACGGAGGTCTCGAACAGGTCGTCGGGAACCATGCGCGTGCTTGACCAGCGCCGCTTTGTGACATGTTCTACAGCCTGGCGCGGCGTATGAATTATTTCCCAGCTTGTGAGCGGTATTATCTCCGGGTGCAATCCCTGTTCGCGCAGCCATTCTGTTATAAGGCTCCGGTATTGGCGATTTCCGGGCCGGACTTTTCCGCCCATCTCGTGTATAATTTTTACCCAGGTCTCTCCTACCGGCCATTTATCGCTATCGAGTATCTCATCCCAGCAATGCAGGAAAAGTCCTCCTGGATGTAACACGCGCAGCACCTCGCGTAGAGCTTGTTGCCAGTTCTCGACCAGGTGAAAGACATGCACTGCCAGCACTATATCGAACGAACTATCATGAAAAGGCAGTTCCGTCATGTCTGATATCACTAGCCGCATTAAGGCGGGTGGTTCGCTTTGCCGGAAGCGCATGACCTGGCGCAGACGCGATGTATCCTCGTCCGGCAGGCTGCCCCAGGGCTGTTGTTCCTCCTGCCAGCCGGATGAACGCAGCTTCTCAATCAGTAATTCGACCATTTTCTGCGAAATATCTACCCCGGTCACGTCATGTCCCTGTGAGGCAAGCGGAAAGCTGACGCGACCTGTGCCGATGCCCACTTCGAGAAAGCGCGTCTGTGGCGTGGCCTGAACGAATTGGAGGAGATCCCTGGCGATCTGCTGATCTACACCGGGCGGATAGCCGCGTGTTGCGTCATAGATGGTGGCGAGCGAGTCGAATGAGAATGAAGGCATAGATTCTCTCACATTTCCGAGTACTGATGAAGACAGGGAGGCATATATCTGCTGCCTCCCTGTCTTCACACAAGCGATTTCCTCATTTCAACAAGTCACGGGCAATCACCAGCCGCTGAATCTGGTTGGTGCCCTCGTAAATCTGGGTGATTTTGGCATCGCGCATCATGCGTTCCGCCGGATATTCCTTCATATAGCCATAGCCACCGAGTATCTGGATGGCATCGTTGGTGACATCCATTGCGATATCGGAGGCGTACATCTTTGCCATCGAGGAGTACTTGCTGAAATCGCGGATACCCAGGTCGATCATTTCAGCAGCGTTGTAGACGAGCAGGCGCGCCGCCTCGACCTTCGTCGCCATATCGGCCAGCATGAACTGGATGCCCTGGTTATCGGCGATGGGGCGGCCAAATTGCTTGCGCTGCTTGGAGTAAGAGACCGCCAGATCGAGCGCGCCCTGAGCAATGCCGAGCGCCTGCGCGCCGATACCGGGTCGGGTGCGGTCAAGCGTCATCATGGCGATCTTGAAGCCGTCGCCCTCGCGCCCGAGCATGTTTTCTGCCGGAACCTCACAGTCGGTAAAGATCAGTTCAGCCGTTTGTGAGCCTTTGATGCCCATCTTGTCCTCGATCCGTCCAACGGAGAAGCCAGGGAAGTCCTTCTCGATAATAAAGGCGGTGATGCCGCGCGTTCCCACCGTTTGATCGGTAATCGCGAAGACCGACATCACCTGGGCAAGGCCGCCATTGGTGATGAAGCGTTTGGAGCCATTGAGGATATATTTGTCGCCCTTGCGCACCGCGAAGGTCTGCATGGCGGCGGCATCAGAACCCGAGCCAGCCTCGGTCAGGCCAAAGGCAGCCATCCATTCCCCGCTCGCCAGCTTCGGTAAATACTTGCGTTTCTGCTGCTCGTTTCCGGCCAGAATGATGGGCAGCGAACCGAGTTGTTGCACCGCCAGGATCAGCGCGGTTGTGGCGCAATAGCGAGACAGTTCCTCAATAGCCATCACAATCGCCAGTTCGCTCGACCCGATGCCGCCATACTCAACGGGAAAGGGCATGGCCAGGATTTCCTGTTGCGCCAGCAACTCCTTCATATCCCAGGGAAACTCGCCCGTGTGGTCGATCTCCGCCGCGCGCGGAGCCACCTTCTCCTTCGCGATCTCCCGTATCACTTCTATAATCGCCTGTTCGTCTTCGGACAGATGATTTACCGCCATGTAACGCTCCTTTATGCACTAGAAAGGTAGGTGAATGTTGTGAAAAAAGGTCTGCTAAAGTATAGCACATGGAGAGAGGCTGAAAGCGATGGTGAGAACGGTGGGGCTTGCTAAAGCAGCTATGCTTGAGTACACTTCACAACATAAGCTATAAAGCGCTCCGGGACATTAACCAGGGAACCAGGCCAAATTGCTTGAGAGAAGTGAGGGCAAGTCATTGATGGAAGATTGGTCGTTTGCCCATTTGAAACGGGTAGAGACCCTATGGGGGCCGCATGGCTATCATCGCTATCCGGCGAAATTTATTCCGCAGCTTGTACAGCGCGTGATTGAGCAGTTCTCCGCTCCTGGAGAACTTGTGGGAGACCCGTTTCTTGGTTCGGCTACCACGGGCATTGAGGCGCTGCGACTGGGCAGACGCTTCGTAGGTTCCGATGTCAGTCAGGTTGCTTTATGTATCAGCCAGGCGAAATGTTTTCCTCTCGCTCCTACCTTGTTGGCTGATGCCTGGCAGCGACTCAACCGGCAGCTTGATGATGTGGAGGTGATAGGAAGACGACGGCTGTATGAGGAAGAGATAGCTGCTATCCAGGCTATAGATATTGCGCGGGCAACACATGAAGAACGCTTGCACTACTGGTTTCCCGCTGCCTATCGCGCAAGTCTGACTGCCATTCTGGAGTTGATTTTGAGGCAAAGCGAGGAAGCGCTGCGTCCTTTTTTTCTCTGTGGCTTCTCCAATATTTTAAAACGCTGTTCCATCTGGTTGAGTGGAAGCACGAAGGCGCAGAAGGACCTTGCTAAAGTACTCGGCGATCCGGTTGATGAATTTCGCAAGCAGGCTAATAGTATGATCGAGCGCAATATGCTGTACTGGCAGGATGTGCAGCAGCGCGGCATCGATCCGGATCAACTTGCGGATAAGGGGTGTATTTACTGGGATGACGCTCGTTCACTGGCACTGCCTGATGCCGCGCTTGATCTGCTGGTAACGAGCCCACCTTATGCGATTTGCTATGAATATAAAGAGATACACCAGCTTACGCAACTGTGGTTTGAGCGCTTCGGTATTATTGAGCCTGATTATGCGCAGACAAGCTGGATTGGCTCAAAGGGGCTTGCTCATAGGCATGAAGAAGCCGGTGTTCAAAGTACCGGCTCGTCCATTGCGGACGCGGCTTTGACGCAGCTGGCATCACTTGTGCAGGGAGCTACTGCCCAGGGAATCAGGCAGGAAGTGCGAGCGCTTCGGTATTATTTTCAGGATATGCGCAAGGTTCTGCGTGAATGCCGGAGAGTGATTGCCCCTGGCAAATATTTTGTGTTGATTGTTGGCAATTCGTATCGCCGGGGTGTCACCATTCCGACTGTTGAAGCATTGTGTGAGATGGCAGGCGGCCTGGGGCTTGCTCTGGAGAGAAGTATAGCGCGCAAGATACCTGTGCGTGTGCTGGTAAGTTCGCGCGATAAAAAAACCGGACGCTTCTCATCCACCCCAGATACGCAGGTGTACCCGGAAGAGTATGTGCTGATTTTTAAGCGTTTGTAAAAGAACATGTCCGATTTTGGCTCTGCGGCGGGAACATATCATAGAAAATGTTAACGAGCAAGGGAGTTTCAAAAAGACATGAAGGCTACAGCAGAGGAATATGCTTTTCACCAGCGCATTTGCGCGCGAGACGACCCGATTGCTTTTGCGCAGCTTGCCGAACAACTGTATTCCCCATTAGTACAGGACGTGTACAAACGGGCGGGATACTCTCACCCTCTTGACCCGGCGTTAGTTGAAGAGGCGGTAGGACGGGCGCTCCTGGATTATCGCGACCAGCCCCAGCGTTATGACCCTCAACGCATGAGCCTGCATGGGTATCTCGCAATGGCTGCTTTTCGTGACTATCAGAATGCCCAGGCGAGAGAAAGTCGCATCATGAACAGGCAGGTGTCGCTTTTTGATCTCTCTGTTCAAGAGCAGGACTTTGCGGAGGTCTGGAACCTGTTCGACGAGGGATTTAACGTTGATGACATCTGGAAATTCATTGACGAGACCTTTCCTGACTCCGTAGAACGACAAATGGTAGAACTGATTATCAACCGGGAGCGCTCCATCGAACCATATGCCCGGCTGTTACGCCTGGATGGCCTATCAGATGATGAACGGCAGGGACAGGTGCAACAGGTAAAATATCGTATTGCGAAGCGATTGCGCCGCCAGATTCGCCGGCGATTTTTATCTTAACGGAGGAGAAACGCAATGAGCAACTATCAACCATCTCTGGATCGTCTGGCGCAACTTGCGCGTGAACGGCCTGGTTTGCTGGCTGGCCCGCTACATCTATATCAAGAGCAGGAGGGCCTGGATGACGAGCAACTGGCGGCCATCTTGAAGTGCGACGTGGCGGCCATTCCCCGGCTCGCGCTGTGCGGGCGACCGCGAACAACACATTTTCGCGAAGATGTCGAGCGGATTGCGCGTTATATCCAGGCCGACATGCTGCAACTGGCAATGGTGATTCGGGCTGCTGAGTCACGGGAAGCGCTTGGACAGAGCGCGGAGGGAGCATCGCCAACGCTTCTCGCCGCCCGCGATTATGACGAGGATGACGAGGACGAGTAGCGCGATGGATACTACTTACCTCATCGAGAACGCAGCGCAGGAGTTCTGGGCGCGTGCGGGGGAAGCGTCCGGCTTCCCCCGGAACATGAACGCGGCCATCACGCTGGCATTGCCCCTTGAGTTGTGCTGTATTGAGGAATTACGCGTGAATCATGTGCGCGCCTGGCTCAAGCGCGTGCGCATGGCACATCGCATTGGCGGGAAGGATCGCCGTTTGCATGGTTGCCTGATCGCCTACAAAGGGAAGGGCGCGATTTTCTTTGACCGGCTTGATAGCGAAGCGGAGCAGCGTTTCACCCTGGCCCACGAACTGGCCCATTTTCTCCTGGATTACCAGGCAACGCGCCAGCGCACCCTGGAGATTCTTGGCCCATCCATTCTCGCGGTACTTGATGGGGAGCGACCGCCGACGCTGGATGAACGCCTGCATGCCGCGCTCAGCACCGTCTCCCTGGGAGTGATGAGCCATTTTATGGAACGGCCTGATAAGGGGTTGCCATCGACCGCGATCCTTGATGTTGAGAACAGGGCCGATCGGCTGGCGTTGGAGTTACTGGCTCCTGCCGCGTCTTTATACGATGTGATGGCTTCATCTGCCGCCCCGCGAGGATTCAAACGGCGGCTGGCATTTTTACAGCAACAGCTTATTGAGGTCTATGGCTTGCCACCATTACAGGCTGATATCTATGCCGACCTGATCTTGAAACAGCTAGGCGAACCAACCTTTCGTGATTGGCTTTACGGCGAAGCATAGGAAGATGTGGTTAAATCGATGTCAAATTTAGCGACCGTTGAAGGAATAACTTTGTAGGGGTATATTTTTGCTGAGAGAACGTTGCCGGGAGTAGCAAATCATGGAGCAGGAACAACCACCCGAGAGGCCACTGGTGGATGATGAGCGCCTGGATAATCTCCTGGCGATGGGCGAGAACGAGTTTCAGGCGGCCTTCGGTGAAGCGGTTGAGAAGACGCTCGATCTTGATACCTGGCATACGGGAGAAGACCTGGCAGCCATGTACCAGGCGCTTGAACAGGAAGTGGCAAATGCCGTGGTACAGGAGGGACGTATCCGCGAGCGAATCCGCTCCGACCTGTTTCCTCTCGCCTTCCGCCATCCGCAAGCGCCGAAGGATTGCGCGGGGAATTACCAGGTTGATGTACACATGCTAGAGCGCATTCATCGCGGCCTGCTCTTCAATGGAAACGTTGAGGCGTGCGATGGCACGAGCATGGTGCATGATTCCCTGCCCGTGACGATTGCTCAGATAGGCGTTTCTCTGGTCTCCTATCATGGTGACCAGGGAACCTATGTGCATCGCCTCTACCGGCGTGACCTGCGTGTCGGCGGATCGGACCCCGTTGAGGAGGCTATGAAGTTGCTTGAAAAGCGCAAGCAGCGGGATAGCACTGACGCCAGCAGCACGCGCGATAAGCTGAGTGATTTTACCCAGCGCGGCATCATGGCATATGCTGAGCGGGCCGTTTTGCTGGAAAAATCGCAGGCACGCTGGCGAATGGGACATGGGCATCCCGTTCCCTATGAATTGCTGACCGGCGGCGGGTTAACCATTAACGGGGATATGCCCCTGCTGCGCTACAGCATAAACATGTGGCGCAAATTGCTGCTTGAACACAAACGATGGGTGTTTGTCACCAGCGCCCCGGCAGACCGCCTGTTGTTAACGCTTGGTGACGCGCTGTACCCGCTTGAGTTCGCCCTGGTCGCCACGCCGCTGCAATCGATGCGCGATATCACGCGAGGCAATCTTCCTTCGGGAAAAGGGTTGAAGGAGGAGGCGCAGAAGTTTGTTGAGGAATTGGGACCGCAAATTGTGATTGGCCTGTATCGAGCCTCTGCCCAGGCCCCGGTGCGTTTGTTTTATGCTCATCGCGAGTTCGCATGCGAGGCGGCGCTGATCGCGATGGCTGACAGCGTACTTCAGGAACATCGCGGCTTTCCCATGCTTATTGACCTGGCCGATGCCGTCTGTCGAGCGACCTTTGGTGGCGAAACTTTCCGCAGCATGGTGCAACAGGCGTATGCCGGTGCTGGTGAGCCGTTCCGCTACCTGGGGGAGCGCGAGACAAGGAATTGAAGGAGGAGACGATGACAGAGTTCGTACATGGAGATGGCAATGGTGCGCAGCATTTCAGTCGGCCTTTGCCCAAAGAGGTGTTTGAGCAGATAGACCAGGACATTGCCGAGGCCGGGGGTGAATTGAGCGAACCGCCTGAATACCACGGCGCTATTGGCCGCACCATGTTTGATCTCCCATCCAGCGAGGATAATACGGTGACGGTGCTGCTGCCGAAGGATGGCATCGGCCAGGCCCCATCGCAGGCGTTGATGCGCATTCACAGCGTGCAGGATGATCGCAAATACCTGGGCATTGTGGTGAAAGGGCCTTTTGCCGAACCTGACGGGCTGCGGGGAGACGCGCCGATCATGATTACAACTGCTGTGCGCGGCGGTATCTTTATGCCGCGCTATCACGGGCGCGTGCAGGTGGAACTGCTGGGTGAAGCTCTGGATGGCGTGATTATTCCGCCCCGCCTGCGGCCTCTGCCGAACAGCCCGGCGTTTGTCCTCAGCCCGGAGGAAACAAAACACGTCCTGCGCCTGGAAGGGGATATTCCTCTTGGCATACCGGTCGGCTACGAAGACATTGCAGCCGGGATTCCCTCGGATAAGAAGTCGGTGCTGCCCCGGCACGTGGGCATCCTGGGTACGACCGGCGGCGGTAAATCAACAACCGTCTCCTCGCTCATTCATGGCTTGCAGTGTTCCGGGGTTGCCACAGTGGTCATCGATACCGAGGGCGAGTACACAGAAATCTACCAGCCTACACAGGATCAAAGCATGCTGGCGGCCTTGAAGAAACGCGGGAAGGAGGCGCAGGGCGTTGAAAACGTGTCGGTCTATCACCTGGTTGGGCGCGAAACCACCTGTCCAGACAAAGAACGCGCGCACAGCTTTTCGCTCCACTTCTCGCGACTCTCACCCTACCTCTTGATGGGCATGCTGGACATGAACGAAGCCCAACAACAGCGCTATCAGAAAGCCTATGATATCGCGAAACGCCTGCTCTGGACGTTGCGTATCTTCCCTTCCAATAAAGAAGAATATCAGCAGGCTCTCGAACTGGATGAGATGGAGACTGGCTATCCACGCATGCAGCTCCGGCACATGTACGATGTGGTGAAGGCGCTGGGTGAAATAGCGGCTGGCGAAAAGAAGCCGGAGGATTTCGTGAACTCTGATTACAGGTTCCAAAGCCCAGAATTTCAACAAAACAGGGATAAAGTGTCAGAAATCTTTAAGCGGGAGAATCCCGACCAGATTACGCATCCAACAAGCTGGCGCGTGGTGCAAGGCAAATTGAGGCAACTGATGCGCTTGAAGATTTTCGATACACCGGGTACGCAGGCGCTCGATTATCGAGCCTTGACGGAATCGGGCAGGGTGAGCATTATCGACCTGAGCGATACCGATTCGCCGCAGGTCAATAACCTGGTCATTGCTGAGTTTTTGCGCGGGCTTCTGGAGGCGCAAAATGCGAACTATCAGGAGGCAGAGAAGCAGGGGAAGGACCAGCGCCGTGTGATGATTATTATCGAGGAGGCGCACGAGTTTCTTTCGGCAGAGCGCATTCGCCAGATGCCGGTTCTCTACCAGCAGGTGGCGCGCATCGCCCGGCGCGGTCGCAAGCGCTGGTTGGGACTGACTTTCGTTACGCAATTGCCGCAGCATCTACCCGATGAGGTATTGGGCCTGATTAATAACTACATCCTGCACAAAATCGGCGATGCCAACGTGATTGGCCGCCTCAAACGCTCGCTTGGCGTGATTGATGACTCGCTCTGGAATCGGCTGCCTAACCTGGCTCCTGGCCAGGCCCTGGTATCCATCAGCAGTTATGCCCGCCCACTGTTAATGAATATCGATCCCACCCCCTGCAAACTGCGCATGGTTGAATAAACTGCGGTTTGAACAGCCTGTACAGGCTGTTCAAACCGCATGTTCCCCAGATAATGAACTTTTACGACCATCATCGCTAAGGGTTTTCGTCACGCCATCCCTGCACCCTGTCATCCTGAGCGCAGCGAAGGATGACAGAGACGAGATGACCGACTCTGGTGGTGAACAATCATTATCATGTGACAATACCTTGGTGATCCGGTTGCATAAACAACATGGAGGCACATGTATGGCTTTTGCTCCCTCTCTTTCCGGGCCGGAAACCATCTCGATCTCCTCGCTCAATGCCCTGGAATATTGCCCCCGTCGCTTTTATTATCAGTTTGTGCTGGGTGAAATGCTGGTCAATGAGTTTGTGTTGGAAGGGGCGCTGGCGCATCAACGGGTACATACGGAAGGAACTCGTACCGGCTCGGAGGGCGAGATAACCACTACACGTCTGTATCTCTGTAGCGAGTCACTGCGCATCTCGGGTTATGCCGACGTTGTTGAGGAGCAGGAAGGCTTGCTCATTCCCGTGGAATATAAACATGGGAAGCCAGACAAGCGGACAGGCTGGCTCAATGATGCTGTGCAACTCTGCGCGCAGGCGTTTTGCCTGGAAGAACGTCAACCTCGAGGCGTGCTTATTCCTTACGGCTACATTTTTTACATCGGTTCGCGACGAAGAGTGCGGGTTCAGTTCACGAGCGAACTGCGCGCAAGAACACTTGAGGCGATTGCTCGCGCCTTTCAGATTGCCTCGCAGGAGACGATACCACCGCCGCTTTCGGGTGGACTTGTTGCGCGCTGCCCCCATTGTAGCCTGTTGCCGCTTTGCCTGCCGGACGAAGTGCGTTTGTTGCAGGTCGAGAAAGCTTGAAAGAAGGAGTGTGAGGCGATGCCAACCCTTTACCTGACTGAAGATCGCGCCTATGTGCGGCGTGATGGCGAAGATTGTTTGCTGGTACACATTCCTGAGAAGCGCGAGAAGGATGGCGCTGCGTTTACTCCGGCGCGCAAGGAGCGTATTCCACTGGTAAAAGTTGACGATGTGGTGGTAATGGGCGAGGTGACGATGACGGCCTCGGCCCTGCACCTGTTGCTGGAACGCAATGTGGAGATCACCTTTTTAAGCCATTTTGGCAAATTTAAGGGCCGCCTCTCGCCGCCTTTCTCGAAAAATTCGCTGCTGCGAATGGCGCAGTACCGGGCGCATGCGGATATGGCGCAACGTTGCGAACTGGCGCGGCGTTTTGTGATGGGCAAGCTGTCAAACCAGCGCACTCTGCTCCTGCGCTACCTGCGCCGCCGCGACGAGCCGGTCATGCGTGATGCAACGCAGCAGATGGCGGATTTGCTGCAACAACTGGAAAAAGTTCCTGTATATGAAAGCCGCCCGTCTCAACCCTTAGCCGGTGGGGATCAACGTGTCGAGGGAACGCCATTGGAGACTATTCTGGGCATAGAGGGCGCGGGGAGCGCGGCCTACTTCCGCTGCTTTGGCAAATTTTTGTCAGACCAGCAGCTCTGGCCTTTCGAGGGCCGCGTCAAGCGACCCCCTACAGACCCGGTCAACGCCCTCTTGAGTTTTGGATATTCTCTGCTGGCCCAGAAAGTAGCGAGCGCGGTACAACTGGTTGGCTTTGATCATTTTGTCGGCTACCTGCATAGTTCATTCTATGGCAGGCCAGCGCTGGCTCTCGACATCATGGAGGAATTTCGTCCCATCGTTGTAGACTCGGTCGTGTTAACCCTGCTCAATAACCGCATGCTGACCCCCGACGATTTTTTGGTCGAGCTGGGAGCCTATCGCCTGAAACAGGAGAAGCGGCAGGTTTTCTTCACCAAATTTGAAGAGCGTTTGAACCAGGAGGTGCAGCATCCCATCTTTGGCTACAAGACCACCTATCGCCGCTGTATCGAATTGCAGGCCCGGCTCCTCGCCAAGCGCCTGACCAGAGAGATCGACGAGTACCCACCTTTCCTTATCAAATAGGAGGGCATAGATGCGGAACAGTGCGCAGCAAGATACAACCTGCTACGTTATCGCCTATGATATCCCTGATGATCGCAGGCGCACCAAAATTCACCAGGTTCTCACCGGCTTTGGCAAATGGACACAATACTCGCTGTTCGAATGCTTCCTGACCAGGAAGGAACTGGTGCAACTGCGCACAAAACTGGCGCAACACCTGATCGAGACCCAGGACAGCATCCGCTTCTATCCCCTCTGCGCCAACTGCGTCGAGAAAGTCGAAACAATAGGCGGTCCGCCCCCCGCCGAAGCAATGCTGTTTGTCATATAAGCTCATCCTTCCGAGAGGCGCAGTGATGACCTCGCTGAGCGTCGCCTCTCGGAACCCTCTACAAGCCGCTCGATGCACAATCGACCCCAAAACTCCCTCTCTAAAACCTCCCAAAAGTCCCCCCAAAAACGCGCCTCTCGGAAAAGCTTGCATAATCGCGCCTTCCATGCTATATTAGAAGCACAGCAGGCTAAATGGCCTGGGGAATCCGTGAGGAATTGAAACGAAAAGCAGCACAAGAAAACAACACGCAAGGGGAAGTGGCTAAATGGCCTGGGGAATCCGTGAGGAATTGAAACGCGAGATGAAACCGTATCCAACCTTAGACATGTGTGGCTAAATGGCCTGGGGAATCCGTGAGGAATTGAAACTGCCCACAGGAGTAGTGAAAGCGCACGTTGTTTCCTACGGCTAAATGGCCTGGGGAATCCGTGAGGAATTGAAACCTGGCGGACAGCACCGCCAGGCGCGGCCTGTACCTCAAGGCTAAATGGCCTGGGGAATCCGTGAGGAATTGAAACTCCAGCGTCAACTCTTCAAACATCGTCCAGGGCAGGCTGGGCTAAATGGCCTGGGGAATCCGTGAGGAATTGAAACTCGTCTATTTTGCTGCATTGCGTTCTCCTGCATTGCATTGGCTAAATGGCCTGGGGAATCCGTGAGGAATTGAAACCTGAGAATGAGAGGCTGCTCGGTGAGGCCGTGATGCCGGGCTAAATGGCCTGGGGAATCCGTGAGGAATTGAAACAGAGGCCGCCTATCGCCTGCTCTTGGAGCAGTTCGGCTCCGGCTAAATGGCCTGGGGAATCCGTGAGGAATTGAAACCCGGTGCCGCAGGCGCTGGTGGAGTCCGTGCGGTTTGAGGCTAAATGGCCTGGGGAATCCGTGAGGAATTGAAACAATCGAAGGGGAATCGGGCCACACGGCGGGGATATCGGCTAAATGGCCTGGGGAATCCGTGAGGAATTGAAACAGTGGTCTATGTGAGAGATGCTACGAAGCATCCTCGGCTAAATGGCCTGGGGAATCCGTGAGGAATTGAAACGCTCGCGAGCGTAGGCGGCGTCGGCAGGAGTACCGGGCTAAATGGCCTGGGGAATCCGTGAGGAATTGAAACGGCGCGACTATTGCCGTTACAGGCGTCTTCGCCTGGGCTAAATGGCCTGGGGAATCCGTGAGGAATTGAAACAAGCAACATCGGCTTGATTTCTCAGGGGCTGCTCAATGGCTAAATGGCCTGGGGAATCCGTGAGGAATTGAAACGATACCAGCCAGCCAGCCCACGCGCAATCTTGCGCATGGCTAAATGGCCTGGGGAATCCGTGAGGAATTGAAACTTGAAATCAAAGGAGCAACAGGATGCTACAATCCAGGGCTAAATGGCCTGGGGAATCCGTGAGGAATTGAAACTTTTTTGAAACTTTCTGATACCTTGGCAAAGCTTCACGGCTAAATGGCCTGGGGAATCCGTGAGGAATTGAAACCATAAGTTATTGCTCAGGATAAATGTAACGTCTTTGTGGCTAAATGGCCTGGGGAATCCGTGAGGAATTGAAACCTGGGTTTTCTAGTTTTGGCTGCGAATTTCTTTTAGGCTAAATGGCCTGGGGAATCCGTGAGGAATTGAAACAGACAGGTCGATGTACGATATACATAGAATGGACCTGGCTAAATGGCCTGGGGAATCCGTGAGGAATTGAAACCCTGATACTACTGTGTCGAGCGTGCAGGCGGCTGGATGGCTAAATGGCCTGGGGAATCCGTGAGGAATTGAAACTATCATAATCCCCCCAAGAAAAAGAGTAGTAAAATAATGGCTAAATGGCCTGGGGAATCCGTGAGGAATTGAAACTGGACCGTAACACAGCGCGTCAATCAGGCGGCGCGAACGGCTAAATGGCCTGGGGAATCCGTGAGGAATTGAAACTGCTGCCAGCTGGAAACCTGCGATTTGTGCCTGCCGCGGCTAAATGGCCTGGGGAATCCGTGAGGAATTGAAACTTCTATCTTCGCTCGTCCCAATCTTTTGAACACAGGCTAAATGGCCTGGGGAATCCGTGAGGAATTGAAACGAGCAGGCGCGTGTACTACAGGAACTCGGATTTTTTCTGGCTAAATGGCCTGGGGAATCCGTGAGGAATTGAAACTTCCATCGGTACTGATTTGGTTCCCATCAGTGTACAGTTGGCTAAATGGCCTGGGGAATCCGTGAGGAATTGAAACTTCTTCCCCCTGCAAAAGGCCTTGCTCAAGGCGGTGGCTAAATGGCCTGGGGAATCCGTGAGGAATTGAAACTACAGCCCATTTGGGTCACACAAAAAATACTTATCGGGCTAAATGGCCTGGGGAATCCGTGAGGAATTGAAACGGGAAAGCCAAGACTTATGCGGTCCATGGTCTGTATCGGCTAAATGGCCTGGGGAATCCGTGAGGAATTGAAACGAAGTACCACCTCAAATCGGGTTAGATTAGTCGCCATTGGCTAAATGGCCTGGGGAATCCGTGAGGAATTGAAACCTGATAATTCAGATTGCCACTGCCATCGGTTTGCGGCCGGCTAAATGGCCTGGGGAATCCGTGAGGAATTGAAACCGCGAGTTTCACGGTCTCGATGCAGCCGCAAATCAACAGGCTAAATGGCCTGGGGAATCCGTGAGGAATTGAAACGTCCTTTTCCGGCAGCCACCAGTACGCATACTGCTCGGCTAAATGGCCTGGGGAATCCGTGAGGAATTGAAACCACGATATCGCTGGCCTGGACAGGCGTGCCCGTTAGAGGCTAAATGGCCTGGGGAATCCGTGAGGAATTGAAACCGCCGTCTTTGAACGCGCCAAAGCACCACGTGTTTCCAGGCTAAATGGCCTGGGGAATCCGTGAGGAATTGAAACTCCACCAGCGGAATAATCAATCTCAAGCCAAGCTGAGAGGCTAAATGGCCTGGGGAATCCGTGAGGAATTGAAACACTTCCGGGTCAACCTTTTTTGCCGGGTCAGTGTGTCTGGCTAAATGGCCTGGGGAATCCGTGAGGAATTGAAACTTATCTGTATTCATCCAATGAGTATCCCCCACCCTCGGCTAAATGGCCTGGGGAATCCGTGAGGAATTGAAACAAAATCTCTGCGAGCCGGGGGTATTCGATCTGCAGATCGGCTAAATGGCCTGGGGAATCCGTGAGGAATTGAAACAGTGATAGTACGCGCAACACGTGAAACGGTGAATTTCGGCTAAATGGCCTGGGGAATCCGTGAGGAATTGAAACCCGGTGGTTCCGGGCTTTATCGCTCGGGGGCTATCAGGCTAAATGGCCTGGGGAATCCGTGAGGAATTGAAACCAAATGCGCAGGGAAGAGTGCGGCGGAAATGGGAGGCGGCTAAATGGCCTGGGGAATCCGTGAGGAATTGAAACTCTGGAACACGTAGGCACGCTCAAGCCGTTCAATCTGCGGGCTAAATGGCCTGGGGAATCCGTGAGGAATTGAAACACTGCTGAAGGGATAGATCCCCTGGATGATATCGGCGGCTAAATGGCCTGGGGAATCCGTGAGGAATTGAAACTGCCAGGCGGCGCAGCGCCTGTTTGTCAGATTCCAGCGGCTAAATGGCCTGGGGAATCCGTGAGGAATTGAAACTGGCTGGCTCCTTTTCTGGTCATTGAGGGTGAAGGCTGGGCTAAATGGCCTGGGGAATCCGTGAAAGGGCCGGAAGTAATCTGGCAGTGGAATGGGCCTCTTCATTGCACTCCTTGTTAATGCCTGTTTTCCTTCCTCCTGGTTGCCAGAGCTTCGCCTGGCACTATGGTTGGTTGTACTGAAAAACCGGGCCTGATCAGTACTAGGAGGCGTCGTGGAGTGGCCATTCCTCGCTTGCCAGCTTCGATAAATACTTGCGCTTCTGCTGCTCGTTGCCCGCCAGAATGATCAGCAGCGACCTTAACTGCTGCACGCCAGGATCAGTACAGTAGTGCAATAGCGAGCCAGTTCCTCTCCTGTAGGCACTAAGGGAGTAGGTGAATGTGTGAAAAAAGGTCCGCTAAAGCAGAACACATAGCCCGGGAACCGACTGAGACAGAGAAAGAAGACGTTATTTTGGATGCATTTTACTTCAAATCCCCCAAAAATACTGTATCGTGAAAAAATCTGAATAGATAGGTTTATGGCACTATACTGGAGTTTAGACAGGTGAGATGGGTGAGCAACCTGTTCTCGTTTTGTCCCCCGCTTGAAAAACTTGATCTGCTACTATTTGACGAGTTCTGAGAAAACAGAAGCACAAAAACTATGCAAAGCGCTACAAGGCGAAGAGTTAGCTTATCTGGCTGTTTGGCAATAGGGTTGACTCTGCTTATGCTCGTGATCGGTCTGGTCTCTTTGTTACGCCCATCTGGGTCAGGAGGAACTTCTTTTGATACCAGTCCCTATGCGCTTGATCTGGCCAAAGAGGCCTATCAATGGCGTAAAAACCACCGGACGACCGACCACAATTTTGGAAATGGGGCCATTATACTTGAATATTCCGACGGCTCGGCTCCCAGTGTCTATCCATCGCCTATGTATGAGGGGCGGGATGGCCCACCAGACGATATAAACGCATTCCATAGTGAACGTCTCACGCATGAGAATTACATCCTGCCGATGCTGGCACAGCTCAGGCGCAATGGAATTTTGGCGAAAGCGAGCCGGGTGGACATCATCATTTTCAGTCAGTACCATGTTTGCCCAGTATGTCAAAGGCAGATGCGCAATTGGCAGGACCAGCAACGTTGTCAGGCGGGGAGTGCCAACGTTTTTCTCACGATATGGGAGCTGGCACAGGAGTTTTATCCTCTTGCCAGGGATCCCAGAAAACGTCCACAGCCTCCTGTGAATGATGTTGGGGACATTCAGACTGTAGATATCCCCTTTGTGGAACAGCCTACCCCGGTATGGACGCCTACACCATAGTCTCTACGATTGGTTCCTGATTGAGGAAATGGGCAACCATGCTGGCACTTTCATGCTGAACAAGCCACTCCAGAAACGCGCCTTTGAGTTGGATAGCTTGCTTGACTTTGGAACAAGAGTTCACTACAATACAACTATTGGGCATCCGGAGACGAGGCGTATCAGGAGAAACGATGAACCTTATTGAGCGTATTCGTGAGACCTGCCGGGAGCGTGGCTGGTATGGTCCGCAGATGGAAGAGAGCAGGCGGGTTGCCGCAGATGACCCGCGACGGGAGGGGTTTGCTTGCTTGCCAGCGACCCCACAGCAACTGGCGGCAGCAGAAAAGGAACTTGGCTTTGCACTTCCCGCTACATTGCGCGCCTTGTACATTGAACTTGCTAATGGAGGCTTTGGACCGGGCTATGGACTGCGTGGTGTGGTAGGAGGGCTACCTGTTCATGGAACCATCACTGATATGTATCCCTTTTCGGGCAGTACTCTCTTCCCATTTTCCAACACGGTCTGGAACCGCTGGGAACAGAACCCCCCATTACGTACTGGAGTTCTCAGCGCGTCGCTGGCCTGAGAAATTGTTGCCCATTTGTAATTGGGGATGTGGAATCGAAATTGGTTTGCACACTCAACGGGGGTGGGTGTTTCATATTGGTCCCGCTCGTCACCCCACCCATTGGGCAATATGGGTTCTGGCCGATTCATTGGAAGCCTGGTTAGAGCGTTGGATGCAGGAAGAAGCCTTGTAATCCTTATCTAAACATTGTTGCTAAATCTCCTCTGCCTTTTCTCGCCTCTCAAGCTATATTAAATGCACAGCAGGCAAAAATGCCTGGGGAAGTCGTGAGGACTTGAAAAAAGAGACTACTGCATTCGCTCAGGAAGCGGAAACACGCTCTCGTAGACGATCTTTATAAAATGATCTACTTCCTCATCACTATATCCAGGTTCAGCTAGCTCCTTTTCTATTTCCTTGAGGCGACACATCTCTTCAAGAAAGCGTATATGGCATGTTTTATCCCATGCATGAAACATGCTGCGTATCGACTCAAAAATATTGAAGAGTTTATCAAAGACAGATCTGATCCCTCGAGTTGTATTTTTGTCTCCGCCATCCTGTTTCTCCTTCTGTTTTTGTCGGTACTGTTATTTGATTGCCTGCAATAAAAGAAAAGTATTTCGTAAACACTACTGTAAGCCACCGAAGCATGTACAATGGCGGGCGCTAACACATGTCTGGTTCGTTCTTGTGTGATAGAATTTGATATATCAAATTTGATATAACGAATATGAGAGATATTCGTCAAGGGGGCAAGCATGATAAAATCGCGCTTAAATAAGCTAAACAGGCCACCTATGTATCGGTTAAGAGTGAAGGAAATAGCACAGGCACAAGGCTACAATATATCTACGCTTTCTAGACGCGCGGATGTGCCGCTTATCACAGTGCGCCGCATATGGAACAACCCTCGTTACCGCGTTCGTCTCGATACTCTGGAACGCATTGCGGAAGTACTAAACGTGGGAGTAAGTGATTTGATAGAGGATGTTCCTGAAAAACCAGAACAGGAGAAGTAAGGTTCTAGGTCTGATATTCTTATGAGATTGCGACTTCACATCAGAGAAATAGCGACACAGAAGGGGTTTACTCGCACAAAAATATCGCGGTTGGCCGATTTAAATTATGCTACTGTCAACGCTTTATGGACAGATGAAGTACGAGACGTACAGGTAGTGACACTTGAGAAAATTGCAAGAGTGCTGCAAGTCAAAGTCAGCGATCTTTACACTCCTGTAGACGACTAGAAGGGGATGGCTCTACAATATGCGACCGCTTGTAGAGCCAGCCCCTTGCGGGTGGCTTTCGTGTCTTGTATCAACGGGTGGCTTCCGGTCGCCCTACTCAACGGGTGGCTTTCGTGTCTTGTATCAACGGGTGGCTTCCGGTTGCCGCTTCTGGACGCCTCTGTACAAATATGGTACGAACTTTTCTTACTTCAAGCCCTTGACAGCTCGCTTGCTTATAAGTATACTTGAATAAGACCGCATATGGTGGTCGCTTCCTCGACGAGAATTGCCTCGTTTTGTGCCTCGTTAGTGTGTCCTCTAAGGAGTTTCCTCGCATGCCGCTTCCAGCTTTTTTGCGCTGGCTTTTTCCGATTGTGGAGCAAGAAGCCACGACACTTCTTCAAGAACAGACCAAAACGCTCATTCAAGAGCAGATTAATCCAACCTATAGCGCCTCTTCGCCGACCCAGGAAGATTGGTATTGGGGTCGGCTTGCGACCGGGAGCGAAGAGGACTATTACTGGCGTCGTCTCTCCGACAACTGGTACCAGAAGGATGTCATTCCCAGTACGTATCTGGAATTGCATAACTCGTGTTACGAGGCGTATAACGCGAACCCGCTGGCCTTTGCGATTATTGAGATCACCACCAGTTTTGTGTTGGGAAAGGGTGTGGTGGTAGCGGCGCAGCAGCCGGAGGTGCAGCGCGTGCTGGAAGATTTCTGGAATGATCCTGACAACCACATGGATACGCGCGTCTATGCGCTCTGCACCGAGCTTTCGTTATATGGCGAGCAGTTCATTCGCTTTTTTGTAAGCCCTTACGATGGACGGGTCAAGATTCGCCAGATCGACCCATCGATTATCGACCAGATTGAGACTGATCCTGACGATATTGAGACCCCATTACGTTTCCATCGCAGGCCGATTGGTCCGAGTGGCAGTATGCCGGGCGACCCTACACCGGTTTCTCCGCAGGAGCAGCACAATCTGGAGGGTGAATGGTTTCAGGCGGGGAAAGAGGTGGTGCAATTTACCATCAACAAGGTCTCGAATGCCAAGCGCGGCAAGAGTGATCTCGCTACCCTGCTACCCTGGCTGCGGCGCTACAAGGACTGGTTGACCGACCGCGTGCGTATCAACAAGTACAAAGGGGCCTTTTTGTGGGATGTGCAACTGACGGGTGCGGACAGGAAGACGATTGAGCGCAAGAAGGCCGAGTATAGCTATCCGCCTGAGCCTGGAACGGTGATTATTCATAACGAGGCCGAGCAATGGACCGCCGTGAAGCCGGAGATCAATGCGAACGAGGCTGCCGAGGATGGCAGGGCCTTGAAGTTGATGATAGCAGTTGGCGCTCAGCTTCCCGAACACTATCTAAGTGATGGTAACAACGGCAACCGGGCCACCGCCGTTGAAATGGGCCTGCCGACGCTGTTGAAATTCCAGAGACGCCAGCATGTGATGCGGGCTATGCTGCGAACCATCCTTGATCGAGTCTTGCGAGAGGCGCAGCGAGTGGGCCACCTGGGCAAGGAAATCGATACCGGCTATGATATTGTGTTTCCAGAAATCGACGTGGCGGATCACCAGACGCTCGCTTATGCCACGCAATTGCTGGTCTCCGCGCTCTCTGCCGCGAAGGCGCAGGGCTGGGTCAGCGATGAAACGGCCATGCGAATGCTGTTCCAGTTCGCGGGCGAGGAAGTCGATATCAACGCGGAACGGGCGCGTATTCACAAGGAGCCAGCCTCATGAGCTATATAGCCCGAAACCAGCAGGCCCGATTGGCTACTGCGCATAACTGGAGCGCAAACTTGACGCTATTCACTTCGACGCCTGTAGTTCTCTCTTCCTCTCATACCCATGCTCGCCATCGCGGGCATGCCCTGGCGCGCAAGCATTCTCCACACGCGCCAAAACCACATCATCCTGCTCATCATCGCCTGAACCTGCCCCCTGGCATTGAGGAGCAGCCGTTCTAGACCTTTTCTCAAGGAGTTGCCCTATGCCCCTGGACGCGCGTAAAACGCAGCACATTCTCAACGTAGTTGCCAAAACTTTTGCCGGTCGCCAGCGCACCGTGGTGGTGGTCTACCTGTCGAGCGGCGTGTATAGCTACTCGGCGCTGACGGTCATTATGCGCCCGGAGGAGATTCTTGATCCGCAGATTTATGATGCGAGCGGTCAATCACCGCAGCGCGCCGCCGATATGTTGATGATCGCGCCCCTGGGAACCAGCTTCACGGGCGCGGTCTATGTGGCTGATACGACGACGCCAACTGCCTCTGCGGTCGCGGCGGCCCCCAGATATGAGATCATTGAAGCGCTGCCGGTGGGCATTGTTCCCGGCGGCAGTCATGTGCGCGTCTTACTGCGCCGCATGCGCTAAAACCCAATAGAAATTAGGACGCGATGATGAATTTGTATGAGCAAAGCTGGTAATGTGTATCATGTCATCCTGAGCGCAGCGAAGGATCTTTGTTCCCCGGCGATGCGCGCGTCGAGACCGCAGATCCTTCGCTGCGCTCAGGATGACAGGTCAAAGGTGGTTGCCAGAAGAGCAACCATTGCCGATTTTGATTATGAAAAATCATGATCGCGTCCTGCATCCCAGGCTAATTTAAGGAGCGAACATTCATTATGCAGAAACCAATAACAGAGCAGGAGTGCCAGCAGGACGCTGTGGAGCGCATCAGCACGTGGCTGCAACTGCTTGAGGAGCGTGTCAAAATGCTGTTGCAGCCGATTGTTCCAGATGAGATGAAGCCTGCCGAGCGTGAGCTTGCCGCGACCCGCCATCTACAATTGATGGCGAGGTTGTTGCAGGCGCGCCAGAAATTCGCGGAGCCGAACCCCTCGGCTGGCGAGCAGGCGCTGCTGGATGCTATATTGGGCAATCTTGAAGCGGAATGAAGTTCCAGGGCGATCAGTTTTAACCAGGTCGGATGGAACCGCAAGATCCGATGGCGTTGCGGAAGCGGAATGAAGTTCCAGGGCGACCGCAAGGGTCGCCCCTACGATACCCGTTGTAGGGGCGACCCTTGCGGTCGCCCTGGAAGCTGCCCCTGGTATTTCTGCAACCATGAATGAGTCTAATCGACGCTACAAATCAGGCCCAGCCCCTGCCGGGCGGCGAGGCGAATCGCTTTCACCAGTTCCGGCGCGTGCGAGGGCAACACCTCGTCGATCAAGCGTAACGATTCGGGCGTTCCCGGCGACTGGTAGCGATAATTGAGGTAATCTTCTACCGCGTCTAGCTCCTCGGGCGGTGTGACATCTTGCAGGCAGGAGGCCATTTGTCGCACTTCGTCAGGTGTGAGGTAGCCGATGAACATGCCAAATGGTTCGCCAGCATCGTAGCCGAAGGGCATGCAGCGCCGTCCGCAGGCCAGGTACTCGAAGAAGACCATAGCTCGTACAGAGATGCCAGCCAGCCAGCCGCGAATATGCAGAGTGTTGGGATGATGTCCTATAGAGACGCCCTGGGCCGCGCCTGGGAAGCTTTCATCCTCGTCCTCTTCAAACGACTCACTGCTCTTGAGAACTTCAGGTCTGCCAGTATGCGCTTCCTTGTCGCTGGCTGTTTCATCATCGATATCGGGTTGCCATGTGTTGCGCTCTACATGAGTTTGCTGCTCGTTGACTTCCTGCGCCAGTTCTTTCAGTCCCACCTGTTCCAGCAGCGCGACCAGTTCATTGCGTACCTCCTGCTCGTTGAGTGTGGAGGTCGTTTCTTCCTGGGCGAGTTCGTGTGCCAGTTGGCCGGGGGATTGCGCCCAGGGCAGGCAAAAGGTTTCGACGATAGCGCCCCACACGGCGCGCAGCGCGTCGGAGTTCTGGTAGAGCTGCGGCGCGTGTTTGTAGACATAGCGATCGCTCAGCGCTGTGAAGTGTCCCGCTGAGCAGAGTTTCTGATATTCGCGCCTGCTATAGGGGCCGCGTGGCAGGGTTTCGACAAAGGCGCGGGCGCGAGGCCATACACGTAAACGCTGCATAGGATCGGGCAAATAACGTTCCTCTTCGGCGCAGCGTGTCACCTCGAAGAGTTGCTGCGCAAATGTGCTGTCACCCTCGATGAGCCATTGCGCGAAGGCGGGCATTACCCGTTCCTCGTATGTCTCCCAATCAAAGCCATGTACCTGTATGACCATGTATTCCTCGCAGTTTTCTGAACAAAAATTTCTTTCCTTATTGTATATCGCTTATCCCGAAGGATACGAACAATGGCCTATTTGTCACGTCATCAGAATTTGTAGGGACGCGATCATGAACGTTTATGAAAGAACCGGATGAGCTGCTCCCTGTCATCCTGAGCGCAGCGAAGGATCTCCAGCCTCGTCGGACGAATCGCACCCGGCACGCAGATCCTTCGCTGCGCTCAGGATGACAGGAGGGAAGCGAAGGGTGACAGGCCTGGAAATTCCCTCTTGCTTTGTCAACATTCATCGCGTCCCTACAGCATTTCCGTTGCGCGCCAATCAAGGCTGCGCTGGCGGTGGCAGGTCTGCCTCTTCAATAAGCAGCGGCTGTACGACTTTGTTTTTATCGCTGTAGTGGCGAATCATTTGCTGCACGTAGGGGTCGTTTAAATCCGCCATGTTGGCAGAGAAGCCAGCCGCCGCCTGCTGTTCGACAGGTTGAGGTGCCGCGAAAGGTTGATACCCGGGCTGGGGCGTTGATGGAATGGCCGACCAGCTTGATGGCGGTGTATGCACATCATACATAGGCGTTGTTGGCGGTGCCATGCCTGCCTGATATTCGCCGGGAGGCGTAAACGTGCCTGGCTCGGCCTGTGATAGCATTCCGGCTGCCGCCATCAAGCGCATGTTTTCATATGGATCGGCGAATCCATCCGGGTTATATGGCTCTGGCTGCACAAAGCCGTTTCCGACCATCTGGCTTCCGTCAGCGTAAGAGGGCGCGAAAGGCGAAGCTACCGTATTCCCGTTTGAGAACCCATACTGCGGGCTTTCAAGATCGCTTGTCTGTGCCCGCTTCCAGGGCTGCGCTCCGCTAGGTGGCAATTCCGCCAGACCCGCCGGCATGATTTTCCTGCGAATGAGGACGACGCCGAGAAATACCAGGCTGCCCACACAGATCACACCTGAAAGGCCAATCATGAGCATCGCCGGTGAGAAGCCCGACCCCTGCTGGCTGGAAGGAGTGCCCGAGCCATTGGTCACGGTTGGCGTAAAGCCCGCGACAGGCGTTTGCCCAGGTTGATTGGTTGTGCCGTTTGTAGCGGTTGCCACCACGCCAGGCGATGTTGAAATGGTAGGCGTGGACTGGTTGGTTGAGGGCGTGGTGCCCGGAGGAGGAGCAGTTCTTGTCGGCGTGGTACCGGGCTGCGTCGGTTTAGGCGTGGGTGTTGCGGTTACAGTTTTCGTTGCAGTAGGCGTGACCGTCGCCGTTGTTGTGGGTGTTACCGTCACCGTCGTCGTTGGTGATGGCGTTGTAGTGGAAGTAGGCGTGGTGGTGACGGTCGTAGAGGAAGGCGTAATGGTCACGGGTATGGTAATCGTAACGGTGATTTTTGCTGAAATTGCCATCGCATGGGCGAGTGGTTGTTTCTGGAAAATCATCAGACACCAGAGCGAGAACACCACGATAAGTATTGAAAGCAGACCCGCGAACAGGTGGAAGCGAGCAAGGCGAACAAACAGGCGACGAGCAGGTTTGGATGCTCGTTGAACATGCTGCTTGTGTGAAAAAGGCGCTTTCAGACGTGAAGGCCTGTGTTCATTTAGCATAAGGTATCTCCCAACTGCTCCCAGGTAGTGGAGCTATATTTTTTAGCATAGAAAGTATTGGATATAGCGCATAAGCCAGTGCATTTTTGGAAGCGACAGCATTTACAAACCTGCTTCCAGATGTCATCCTTGCCTACAAATGTCATCCTGAGCGCAGCGAAGTATCTCGTGTACCCAACGAGTCGTGTGCCGCGGCCACAGATCCTTTGCTGCGCTCAGGATGACAGGCGAGCGGGTCTTCATAGCATGTTGTAGGTAGCAGTTTGTATCTCTGATAGATGCTTGCTTCCCCCTACCAGGAGTGTAAAGAAGCAAGAGGTCAGGCGTCAAGTAAGGGGGTAAATGGTACTAGCACAAGAATAGCAGCGCGCATCAGGATATACCCATCTGTTACATCATGCCTCAATTAGCTCTATTGCAACTTCGTAGGAGAGCGCCGGAGACCCGCCGGTTGCCAGGGAGACCTGCTGGATGTGCAGGTCTGTGACAACTTCGATGTAACTATCGAAATGGACGGCGACGGGACTTCCGTTGAGGGGGTCGATGAACTGGAGCGTGGTGCCGACCGAGCCGGTGTAGCTGGCGCGCAGAGCATCGCGATATTGCTGACCTGTCAGGCCGGTCGAGGTGCCGTCATATTTGAGCAGGTCGTTGAGGCAGAGAACGATCATGCTCCAGACGCGCTTACCGGGGCCGAGGTCAACGTAGGATTCGCCGCCATCGGCGCGCACAGTAGCTTTGCGCACGCGCGGCTGGTGCATTTTATAGGTTCCTGGCTTGACAAAGTAGCCAGTGCCATCCAGGATAATCTCGCAGTCCTGGCCGATGGTGGGCATGACTATTCCTCCTCGGCGCGTGCTTTGCCGCTGCCATGTATGCGCGTCGTCTGCGTCAATTGCCCGGCCTGATCGTGAATGCTGACCAGCTCGCCATCGATGGTGACATGCAGGCCGCGTTTTTTGAGGGCCGAGCGAATGGTGGTAATCACGTGACTCAGGCGCGTATTTTCTTTTTCGAGCGCCTCGATGCGGTCTTGCAGCGAGCCGATTTCGCTTTGCAGGGCATGAATCACGCGCTCCTGTACTTCGCTGACGGTGCGCGTGAAGCCGTGATGATAGGCCAGTACGCCCCCTAATAACAGCGCGAGTGTCGCAATCAGGTTGAGAATGCTGAGGAAACTGAACACGGAAAAATCCTTTCGAGTGAGGCTACAGGCGCGGCCAGCGAGCGGGAATATCGCCCCAATGGGCGCGCGACGAGGACGCGAAATCGCGCTGATTTTTGATTTCAAGCAAGCGCGCTTCAAATTGCTGCATTTTCGCGTGCGCGGCTTGCAGCCAGGCCGCCGGAATCATCGAGTCGTTAACGCGGTCTCGTAACGCGCCATCTTGAAAATCGAAGTTGTCGTTGGTGGGAACCTGGTAGGCTTCCATCGCGTAGGCTGACGCACCGAGAACGATAATATCGCGGTGCGCCTCGGGAATGGTTGAGCCATTGGCATCAAGCTGGTGTTTGGTCGCGTAGAAGATGCGCATCACTAACGTATTGTCCTGCGGCAGTTCCGCGCTGGAGAGCTTGAGCGTGAAGCTGGGCGAGACTGAGCCGAGCGGACTGAGATCGCTGCCGATGCTGCCCTGCGCGCCAAGATTTCCACCGGCTGCCAGCGCGGCGGAGCTATCGAAAAAGTTGGAGTACTCGGCAAATTCGCGCTCATATGGCGGCCAGAGCATCACGCCGCTTGTGTTGACGGTTGGCGGTGTTGGCTTACCTGCCAGCGAGCTATCCGGTATGGTATCGACAAAGCTGGTGGTGCTGTTATCCTGCAAGGTTGCCAGCAGGAACAACTGCGCGCCATTGGCCGACGTGCGATACAGATTGCGCCCGATGACCGAATTGGTGGCGACTCCCGGCGTGGCCGTTGTTGCTGGCCCGAGCGGAACGTTTGTCAGGCTGACTTTTTGATTGCCGCTCGACGTGGTCACGCTTGCGAGTGGCGATGGCGTGGTTTCGCCGCCCTGCGCGAGAAAGGTTACAGCATACTGGTAAGCGCCAATACCGAGTCCCGCGCCTGCCTGCGCGCTGGCAACCATTCCGGCGGGTGGTGGTACAAAGTAGCTGCCATAGGCCTGCAATGGATAAAGGATGCGCTCGATCCACCAGACGGGATAGGCAGCATTCCATGAGGTCGGATAGGGATAGGTGCGCTGGTAGGGCTGTGCGGCCATGTCCGTAAACACGATATTGGGATAATACTGCGAGTAGCGGTCAACGGCCTTGTCGATGGCGCGGTCGATATCCGAGGTTTGCCAGCGTTGTGCCGGGCCGCCGAGCGGATCAAACAGGTCCTGGCGCGCGGCCGTTTCAATATCGGAGAGCAGCAAGGACGACCTCCTTTCTGAAGCAGTTACACAATGTAGCCATGTGTGTAGAGCGTTACCACGCACGCCCCGGAGTTGGCTTTGATGTCGATTTGCCCGTTGGCATCGACCTGCATGAGGCCGCCGCCGTTGCAATACTGGTTTGCCACCTGTAAATTGCCGATGCTCTGATAGGCATTTGGGTCAGATGCACCATGTGGCAGCAGGGTAATCCACGAACCCACGCTTGCGCTTGTGAAGTAGGCCTTGTAGACTACGCCAAGCGCGCCATTCGGTATGCCTCCTCCGCCGGTAAGCGTAAACGTTTGCTGCGCTCCACTGGCGATGTTAATGGCGTTGATCTGCCGGTAGCCGGTCACAAAGACCACGCGCCCCGGCGGAGGCGCAGGCAGACCCGAGGAGCCATTGGCGAACGTGGCGATAATGACGGCGTCCTGCGGATTCTGCTCATCAAAGAAGAGAACCGCGCATAATGCCCCGGCCAGACACGAAGTGCCATCAATTGTATTCGAGACCGGAACCCCGCTCAGAAAGAACGAGGTCGCCTCAAACAACAGCACCGAAGCCATATATGTCGCGGGCGAAAACGATTGAATAATACCGCGTTTGATTAACATGTCTTCTCCAAAGGTTCGGGGATAGGTTAATGACCTTTGACAACATACGGGAGATACTCGCCTCATGTCATCCTGAGCGCCGCGAAGAATCTCCGGGCGCTGGCACGTGGGTCGTGCGATGACGGAGATTCTTCGCGGCGCTCAGGATGACATTGCTGGATATCCCCTCTTTATTCATCAAAGTTCATACGCCCATCCCTTATTTCAGCGCATAAATGAGGGAGATTGCGCCCGCATTTTATGCGTCGTTGGCGGCCTGGCCTGCTGACTGCGCGGCATCGCCGCCGCTACAGACGTGGAAGCTGGCAGCCGTGTAGGAGGTGCCAAGCACGCTGTTGACGGTTGCCGCGATATTGGCGAAGGTCTGCGTGCCCGATGGATCAACGCGGAAGAAGGTGCCATCGGCTGGCACGTTGCCGTCGGAGGTCTGCTGGTAGATGCAGAGCGTGCGCAGGTTGAGGTAGCTGCCAGCAGGGGCCACCTGGTTGCTGTTGTAACGACCCCAGGTGAATTCAGCCAGATCTAACATGGAAACGTTCCTTTCTGAATAGATGGTACAAATGGAAGGGTAATAGAACAGAGAACTACACTTCGGCCCACATGAGGGTGATGGACCAGTTGTTGGTGCCGGACAGATTGGCAAGCGCCTCGATTCCGTTGGCCGCGCCCGGCGGCAGCACGATGACGGTGCCCGGCGTGAGGAGTTCAAAGGACTGGTTGCCGGGGGCCGCGACTGTGTCGATGGTAGTGCCATCGGCGGTACGGGTCGTATTGGTCGCGGTGATGTTGGCGGCGGGAATGACCGAAGCGGGACCACCGGCCTTGAGGTTTGTCACAGTGGGAGTGACGCCCGTTAGCGCGGGATCGCTGGTCGTGGCCTGCAACTGGTGGAAGGCGGCGGCTGCCGATTGGACGCGAATCGAGAAGATGTAGATGCTCTTCGTTGTCTGTGTGGCCGGGTTGAACAGCGATATGCCGACGAGGCCCGACCCTGGCCCGGACTGTTTGCCGGTTGTGGCCCGGAAGCATTGCCCGTTGGCGCACCAGAGCCGTATCTGGTCCGCCGAGGGGTAAGGATTGCTCGTGCCAACCGGCGAGCCGCCAATGTAGTTCGCGGTCAGCAGCCTCCCGCTACTATCGACGGCGAGCGGCGTATCCCCAGGATTGGCGTTTTTGCCGTAGAGGCTCGCCTTCAAGAGGTTGTTGAGCGCCTCAAGGGGAAGGACAACAACGCTGGTGCCGTTATCCCCACCCACCGGCAGGCCGTTGGTATGGCTGACAGCGGTGCCGTTGACCTGCGTGATGTTGGTCGGCCCGCTGCTCACGCTGGCGTTGACGTTCAGCTTGCCGCTCGCGTCAACCGAAAGGCCCTGCACCTGGCCGGAGGGATTGACGCCCCCGGCCAACTGCGAGCCGTCGTTTCCGACGTAGCCTGACATGGTACTTATCCTTTCAGGCTTAGATGCCGCGATACAGCCCGCGATAATCGACTACACAACCGCCGTATTCATGACGCACTTTATACACTTTTGTTACTCGCCCTTTCGAGCGGGATTGGACATTTCTGCCAACCTCTCGGTATTCCTACCGAGGTCAGACTATGGCTTAGTCCTCTCTTCGTTGAGAGGAGCCTCTCACTTAGTCGTTACGGCTGCCTTCAGCGTCATTGCTGCGCTTGCCACGGCGTTACCCACTCTTCGGTTGGGGCTTTCACCGTTTCCAGAGAGGTTTTTCAACAGGGATTGCTCCCTGAAGCTCCTAATGGTTAAGAGATGGCGTCCTGTGTAAAATTCAGTCCAAACAGCGGCATATCCTGTATAAACAGCGCCGGATTGACCTGTCCGCCGACGAAGCCGATCTCGATGGTATCGATCACTTTCGGGTCTGCGGCGAAAAACCATTGCGAGGTATTGGTAAGCTGCGGGCTGACGATGGGAGTGACGTAGCCCAACATCGGGTTGATGTCGTTATTATTTGAACCAGGGACGCCAGCCGATCTGGTTACGACCATTGCTGTGAACTCCAGTTCGGGCGGCACGATCAGGTAGCTGGGGCGCAGGCCCAGGCGCTTTCCGGCGAAGTTGGTCTGTTCGCGCATAGCGGTGACGCCTGCCTGCATGGCGGATGTGCTGAGCGCGGCGGCTCCCAGGTTGTTGTGCGGCGCTCCAGATGTGAAAAGCGGGTTGCCGTCGTAGATGTTTGGGTTCGCGGAGAGGAAGCCATAGACGAATTCCGCCAGCGTGTAGGCCGCTGCAACCGCCAGCTTGGTCGGAATCTGTTTGATCGCCATCAGGTCGTCATTGATGATGGTTTCGCGAGAGACCGTTACAATGTTGCCTCTTTTGGCTGGCACGTAGGTCGCGGCAGTGTCTGTCAGGCTGATCGTGCTATAGGCCGTGTCCTCTGCCACAGTCGAAAGCGAGCCGAACGCGCCCAGGCGCACCCTGGTTTGCTGCTTGAAATCCTTAATAGGAGTGATTACGGTGAATCGCTGCCATTCGGCGGGCCACGCCTGGTAGTCTTTCAAAAGACGTTTGTTCATGCTGGTGCCGAGCAGGTAGGAGAACGAGGCGGTGGTTGTATCGGCCTCCAGGAGGCGCGTCACCGGAGCGTGTTCCGAAATCTGGATCGCGCCCAGCGTGGAACGTTCGCTGAAACCGGCTACGCTGGCATCGCCCGTGACACGCGCATAGGCCTCGCGGATGCTGCTGAAGCCCCGAATATTGCCGAGGCGCGCCGTATCGATGTCCAGGTCAAACATCTTATCGAAAGCCGCCTGCACCTTTTCCGCTTCGGTAATCATCTGGCCGACGTGGGGCTTCTCATAGCCGTTGCCCTTAATCAGGCCAGCGTTGGCGAGTTCGGCCAGCATGGCGCGCATGCTGCCCAGGCTGCTTTCCAGTTCGCTTTCCTCGAAGATGCGCCCCTCGAACTGGCGACGCACCTGCTGTTGAACGGGCGCGGGGAATTGCGCCTCCATCAGCCTGCGTTCGAGCAGCAGGGAACACTTCTCGCGCCGGATTTCTTCCAGGGCGGCGTTCAGCATGGCCTGCTGCGCTTCAGCAATGTGGGTCGGCGCGCTCTGCTCAGGGGAGGCAGATTGCGCCACTTGGATCGCGCTGCGATCAGGTTGCTGTTCGTTCAGCGTGGTTTCCATAGGGGTAGTTGCTCCTTGTTGGGGTAGAGAATGGGACCCGGCAGCATCGACTGCCGAATCCGAGTGGATTATGCGCTGGAACGCGCCTCCAGCGCTGGGGCGTGTGACGATATCACACGAATTGAGGGAGAGAATGCCGGTCACATCCTTTGCTTTGTGCGTCTCTGAGTGCTGCCAGGTGCCGAAGACATCGATTGATAGCCCGATGAGTTCGGGCCTGCCAAGCAGACAGGCCTCCTGGATCATCGACCATAACCAGGAGGCAGCTTCGAGGATGTGCAGGGTGGCATCGACCCTGCCAGAGGGTTCAGAGGCATCGGGCGGAATATAGGCCGCCTCTTTGTAGAAGCCGACCATGTCTCGTACCGAGCGAGTCTGTGCATCGGCCTCGTTGCGTCCATGATCGGCGTAGGCCCTGGCTCCTTCGAGACGTTCCGCGATTTGTTGCAGCGCCGTCGGACTGTAGTAGTACCCGTTGGCGCTCTTGCCGCCTTTAATCACGGTGACGCGCACTTCATGCCCCTGCTCGTCCAGGGTGGCATCGGCGCGGATGTGCCCATGAAGCGTCTCCTGCATGCGCGTGTGCATTGTCATTACCTGCTCTCCTCAGAATCCAGGCCGAGCATCAGCATGCCGAGATGGCGTTCGCGAGCCGCGTTATTGCCCGCCTGCGCCATCCAAAGGTCGTCGTAACGCCCGGCTGGCAACTGCTCGTAGGTCGGCGCTTCATGCAGTATGTCCATCGCCGCCGGGCTGAGTTCCGCCGGGCGCTCCTGCATGGAGACCGCGAGAGCTACTTCGGGATGTTGCAGGAGCGGATGCAGAGGATCAAGCAACTCAACGCCAGCACTGCTGAGGTCTTCAGGCAGCGCGTCATCCTTCAATTGGGGCAGATCGGCTTGCAGGGGGTCGCTGGTGGCTGCGTGAATCTCAATGCCGAGAGGCTCAGAGAAGCCCAGCAGGTCGCCGCACTGCGGATCAGGCTCAAAAGGCGCGATGGCATCAAGCCCGATTTCGCTCAGGTCAAACGGCTTCAAGGGCGGAACCGCGTAATTCTGCCCGCTAAATGTTGGCGCGTGAACCTCGCCGGTTGGACGAACTGTCTGCATGTCCGCCAGTTGCTCGGGGCGCGCAACCGGCAGATCACTTCCGGCCAGGTTCAGATCGAAGTAGCTTACCGAGGGGTCGATACCCATCAAATGCAGGTCTCGCTCGGGGTCGCTGCTCGACAGGGCCGGGAATTGGGGGGAACGGTCGTTTTCCATAGGGAAATGTCTCCTGAAGAGGTGCAAAAGGGAGAGGACGCGATACGTAGAGGACGATCAGTGAGGATGCAAGCAAAGTAGGCAGCTTGCTTGTATAGGTAGTATAACCGCCTGCTTGCCGATTTGTCAAGGGGTACTTCCAATAATTTCTATCTATGCCTGCTCGCTCTAATCTCTTCCAGAATTCAGCCGATAGAGGACGATGAAGTACTGAATTGTACATGGGAAGTATTTTTGGAGAAGATGATGATTGCCGATTCGACCTTGCAAGCCAACCCTGCTCGTGCTAATAGCGTTCCTGAGCTTACTGGAACCTCTAGAGAACAGCAGGGTAATGCTGCGTATGAAAATACGTCTCTGCCTGCTGTGCTGAGAAAGTTTGACCTTGTGGTGTTGCTGGTGCTGATTGTGCTGTTCGTTGCCAATAACAACGCGGTACAATTCGCGGGACCTTCAGCGATGATTTACTGGGGCATTGGGCTGATAACCTTTCTCATTCCGTGTGCTTACGTGACGCGCTGGCTGGCGCGGCGCTATCCCGGCCAGGGAGCGCCGTATCTATGGGCGGTACAGGTGCTAGGCCAGCGTTGGGGCTTTTTCTCAGCGTTTTGCGCCTGGATGCCGGGTGTGCTGGTCATTGTTTCCATCATGCAAAGCTGCCTGATATTTATGCAATACCTTGCTCCGAACTGGTTTATTAGCCCGGCCCAGCAGGGTATCGCGATTATCCTGCTGCTGGTAATACCAACCAGCCTCGCCTGCCTGCCTTTGCGCTGGCTCAAACGTGTGCTGCTGGCAGTGACTTCGCTGTATGTCAGCGTGTTCGCCTTAATAGGATGCGCCGGTGTCTACTGGCTCGCGACCGGGCACGCGCCTGCCACTTCTCTAAATTCGCCTTCGGCCTGGTTGCCTTCCAGCAGCAACTTCGCGGTCTACGGCGTGGTGATTCTGGCCTACCTCGGCGTTGATGTGCCTATGTTTATGGGCGGCGAGATTCGCGGTGGCGCGGAAGGCACGCGGCGGGCTTCAAGCTATGTCTGGTGGGGAAGCGCGATTGTCTTTCTAGGCTATGTCCTGGGTACGTTCGGTGTCATGGTTGTGGTTCCGCCTGCAAGCGCGGGCGGGATGTCCGCCAATATTCTCGCCGTCCAGAGGGTCTTCGGGGCGCAGGCTGGCGATACAGTTGCGGTTATCCTCGCCATCAGCCAGTTATTCCTGACAACTGCCTATATCCTGCTCTATTCGCGCCTGCTTGTCATTATTGGGCAGGAGCGGCGTATTCCTGTTGGACTGACTAAGCTGAACCGCTGGAAAGTTCCGGCGCGCAGTATCGTCACGCAGTCATCCCTATCAGGGATTATTGCATTGATATCGCTGCTCATTGTGCCCATTATGTTCGGGTCGTTTATCAAGCCGGATGCTCTCGCGCTGGAAGTCTACAATATCTTGCAGGCGTCGGCGACCGTGATCTGGGTATTCTCGGGCATCCTGCTGTTCGTTTTTGTCCTGCGTACCATCATAGCGCGGAAAAATCGCGCCGATGTCCCTCGCTGGCAGCGCCTTGTTTTGCTGGGATTGTCATGCATGGGGGTCGCGACCTCGCTGATTGGTATCTGGGCCACTATCTCCAGTTCCTGGCTGCCGGGCATGATTCCGGATACCAACTGGGCGATCCTGGTAACGGGCATTACCCTCGTCTCCTTCGTCTCGGGCCTGCTTGGCAGTGAACTTCCGCGTGTCTATGCCCTGCTGCACGAGCAAAAGCGCCTGAATGATCGCGAGGTGACGCTGCGCGGCCAGTTGCAAGAGGCATACGACCAGCAGCAGGTGCTGCTTGCCGAACTCGACCGCCTCTATCACGAACAGGCTCAGGCGGCTGTCACCGACGCTGTGACCGGCCTGCCGAATCATCGCGCCGTTATCAGCCGCCTTGACGAAGAACTTGCGCGCTGCCGCCGCAATGATTCCTCATGCGCCGTCGTGTTTGTCGATCTGGATCATTTCAAGCGCGTCAACGATACCTGGGGGCATCGCGCCGGTGATATCGTCCTGCGCGAGGTTGGCGAGCGCCTGCGCTCCTGCGTTCGACAGGAAGACTTCGTGGGCCGCTACGGCGGCGAAGAATTTGCCCTGATCCTGAGCGGCGCGGATCTTCTGGGAGCAACTCAGGCCGCTAACCGCTTGCTGGTGGCGTTGAACGCGGAACCCTGTACTCTGGAACAGGATGAGGCTGGCAACCCTCCATCCATCTTCATCAGTGGCAGCATTGGTGTGGCTGTGTACTCGTTGCATGGCTCTACCCGCGAGGAGCTGATAGAGGCCGCCGACCATGCCATGTACACGGCAAAACGTGCCGGGCGCAATCGAGTCTGTATCGCGGATGTCGGCCATTCGATGAGGGATGGGCAGGTTGTGGAAGACGAGTATGCGTCTCTCAATGAGAATCACACCCGAGAAGTCGTTGGCATCCAGGCCTTGACCGCCGCCGCTGCCGCTCGCGACCTCAGCACCTATACACACGCTTACCGCCTCGTCCAACTAGCCCTTTCGGTAGGAAGGCAGCTAGCCCTTTCCGAGGAAGAGATGCACCTGCTGCGCCTGGGCGCGATCCTGCATGACATCGGCAAGATCGGCATTCCAGACGCCATTCTGCACAAGCCCGGCCCGCTGACCGACGAGGAGTGGGCGGTAATGAAGGAGCATCCCGAAATTGGCCGCCGCATTCTTGAAGAACTTGGCGGAACCTTCCGCGCCCTGGCCTCGCTGGTCGTTGCGCACCATGAACGCTGGGATGGCACCGGCTATCCATATGGCCTTGCCGGAACCGATATTCCTCTCGGTGCGCGCATCCTCACCGTCGTCGATGCGTTCGATGCCATGACCTCGCAGCGCCCCTATCGCAAGCCCATGCCGATAGAGGCCGCCCGAACTGAATTGCAACGCTGCTCTGGAACCCAGTTTGACCCCGAAGTGGTCAACGCCTTCCTCGCCGCGTTGGATGAGCAAAGCCAGGCCGAACCCCTCGCCATCGCCTCACCTACTATGTAGGGGCGGGAGAGGCGGTGCGGAGTGTGGAGGGCGCTTGCGCCGCCCTGGGGCATGTTCCCCCGCCGTGTGGCAATATGGAAAACCCCTCGCCATTGCCATGTAGGGGCGGGAGAGGCGGTGCGGAGTGTGGAGGGCGCTTGCGCCGCCCTGGGGCATGTTCCCCCGCCGTGTGACAATATGGAAAACCACGTTATGTTCCAGCAAGGGTTTTCCCGGCCCGACCCCAGGGCGGCGCAAGCGCCCTCCCCCCGCGCCGCCCCACCCCCGCCCCTACGGAACGCTCATTGGTTTTTATCCGTCCATGATATAATCAAAAGAATCAAAATTCGTTAAGACTGAATAGGAGCGGCAACAAGTTATGCCAGAGGAAGCGCGACAACTGACGCACCTGGATGAGAGCGGCAACATCCACATGGTTGATGTCACGGAGCGGGCAGAAACGGGGCGCGAGGCCATCGCTAAAGCAAGGGTGCGCATGCGTCCCGAGACGGTGCGGCTGATCGAGACCAACCAGGTCTCCAAAGGCAGCGTGCTGGAGGTTGCCAAAATCGCGGGCATCCTGGCGGCCAAGCAGACGCCGCAATTGATTCCATTGTGCCACCCTCTGCCCATGACGCATATCGACCTCAATTTCGCCCTGGATAGCGCGCAAGGTCTGATCTATATCGAGGCCCGCACCCGCACGCACTATAAAACTGGCGTCGATGTCGAAGCCCTGACTGCCGCGACGGTGGCCGCGCTCACCATCTACGACATGTGCAAAGGCGTCGATACTACCATTACCCTCGAGCAGGCCTATATCGCCTTGAAAAGCGGTGGTAAAAGCGGGACGGTTGAATTTCAACCGGAGGAATGACTCGCTATAAAAAAAATCCTCTCGCTTGTCATCCTGAGCGCAGCGAAGAATCTGATGCTTCCATTTGCTCGATACGGCAAAGTGAGAGATTCTTCGCTGTGCTCAGGATGACACGTGGAGGCAGGGTTGTAATGGCAAGCTAAAAATAATGAAGGGCAACCACTCGACTTGTGGTTGCCCTCCTATCTACACCCCATTGGGGATTGTTTTATGCGAAGTCGCGCAGCAGGCGAACCTGGATTGGCTGGCGCAGTGTGCGCAGCGCCTTCACTTCGATCTGCCGGATGCGTTCGCGGGTCAGCTTGAAAAACGAACTCAACTCTTCAAGTGTGTGACAATGCCCATCATGCAAGCCGTAGCGCAGTTCGATGACTTGCCGCTCGCGGGCGTTCAGGGCTTCGAGCGCGCTCGAGATCTGCTCGCGCAGGACCTGGTGCGTCACTATATCGGCGGGAGCAGTCGCGCTGGTATCTTCCAGGGTATCCGCCAGATGGTACTGCTCGTCATCGACAAGCGGGGCGTCGAGCGAAATGGGGGTCTCGGCCATGCTTTGTAGTTCCACGATACGCTCCTTCGGCAGTTTGGCCGCTTTGGCGATCTCCTCCACCTCGGGTTCGCGGCCCAATTCCTGGTAAAGCTGGCGCGAAATGCGCTTGATCTTGTAGATCAGCTCAACCACGTGTACGGGGATGTGAATGGCCCGGGTGTGTTCGGCGACCGCCCGGCTGATGGCCTGGCGAATCCACCATGTCGCGTAGGTGCTGAAGCGAAAGCCTTTCGAGGGATCGAATTTTTGCGCGGCGCGAATCAATCCCAGGTTGCCTTCTTGCACCAGATCAAGCAGGGCAATGCCGTGATTGTTGTAGCGTTTGGCAATGCTGACCACCAGCCGCAGGTTGGCCTCGACCAGGCGGCGCTGCGCCTCCATATCACCCTCCACCACACTTTTCGCCAGGCGCATTTCCTGCTCGGCTGTCAGCAAGGGGTAGCGCCCAATCTCTGCGAGGTACTGCCGGATAGCGTTATCCGAACTCCGATCATCTGAAGTTTCTTCCTCCTCCACGTAATCATCTTCATCGTCAAAAAGAATGTCCGGTTCTGAAAAGTAGGTTGAACGAGAGAATCTTTTTTCGCTCCGCTCTTCCACATCTTCCAATGCCCTTTTTGCGATGGCTACCATAGTAATCCTTCTCCTTTACCTCTAATCCACATACCACACTGGTAACCGAGGGAAAATAGGCAACCCTGATCCGATGAATTACTGGAACAGCAACTCATCCCGAAAAAATTTCCGGTGTTTCCCCCCTTATCTCTCTATTACTGCAAGATATGTGCCAATGTACTGATTCGACATTTTTTGTTACAAGGTATTCCATAACCTCGCTTTAGAAGCCCTTTGCCAGAAATCAGCACATTGCGTATCTCGCGATTCGCGTCTCCCACACCTGGAAATTTTTTCACATGCTGCGGATTTTTCCGCATCTCTGCCATTTCCAGTACGAGGAACGCGAGGCATGTCCGTAAATTACACGAAAACCCCGTTTATTTCAATGACTTCCACTGTGGTTGGGAAGAAAGAACTATGCCGAAGAAGAGATATATCTATGCAGACTGAATCCTGGCTGAATGATACTGGGCATCTCGATCAGTGTCCGCTTTGCTCTAAGCCGCTTTATCAGGGTATGACGACCTGTTACGCCTGCGGCTATTCGCTTCCTGCCTCCGGTTCCTCATCGGTCTGGATTGATCCTGCCTACTATAATCAGGCCGGGAAGCGTTCAGGCGCGCAGCAGCGCGCGAGCCAGCCTTCGCAGAAACGCACCCAACCCAGAAATCCTGCTACACCTCAGCCACCGGTTCCACAGCAGCGCGAACAGGCGGCGCGACGTCCACAGCCGGTTGCGCAACAGCCCGCCGTTCAAATTTCGCAGCTCTCGCCAGCTTCGCCTCCTGTCCGGCAGTACGAGTCACCCGGTTTCGAGGCGGCAGGCAGCCTTTCGGCTCTTTCTCTCTTTGTCTCGGACGCGCCAACACGGCCACAGCCGCCGGTTGCCAGAACCACGCGCCGCCTGCCGCGCATCGATGAAATGGATACCACGCCCCCGAAAACCTCTGAAGCCGCGCCTGAAAGCGAGCGCAATGAGGGGCACATTTCCTTGCGCCTGGATGAGTCCGCGCTGCCTGCATCGCTGGCCCTGGTTCCCGCGCCGGGCGCTGTGCGCGATATCGACAAGATCGACACCATGCCGCAGTTTCATGCCGCACCCACCCAGCAAATGCTGCCTGTCACCCACGCGACAGAATCTGATCTCGCCTCCTGGACGGCCGGACGCGCCATGCATTCGTCACGAGCCAGACTGCTCATCGAGAAAAAAATACGCTCAAAGCAGCCTTTTCATCCGGTAGATAACCTGCGCTGGTGGCTGCTCGGCCCTGGTCGCCTCGAATCGCTGCTCTGGCTTGGTGGAACCGTGTTACTCTTCTTTCTTACCTGCCTGCTGCTCGTGGTGACAGCCTTTCATTTTCAATGGCTCTTTGTGACAAAATCGCCCATCGTCTCCAACCCGGGCAATGGCAACAAGCAGAAGCAAAGCACCGTTACCTCTTCTCCCGGCCTGCAACTTACACTGTATGGCGATGGCATGGTCAGGCCAGGTCATGCCCTGCATCTCCATGGACAGGGCTTCACGGCACATGGAACCGTTACTTTTACTCTCGATGGCTCGCTGCCTCTATTGAATCAGCAGGGAGCGCCTGCCGAGGTGGTCGCGGGTGATCGAGGCCAGTTCGATATCACCCTCTGGTTTGGCACAGGACAGAGCTGGACTCCCGGCTCTCACCAGTTGATTGCGCGTGACCTTGCCACAAAACGTCTTGCAGCCGTAGCAGTTGTGCTGCTTGGCAGCAGTGGCGTGCAGGCGACCCCGACCTCGGCTTCCTCGGGCCAGGGAAACACGCCCGCTCCGCAGCCTACCAGCACGCCCGTTTCGGACCCTACGCCCGTCAAGACACCCGCGACGCCGACACCTTCTCCGTCGCCCTCGCCTTCACCCTCACCAACGCAAACTCCATCGCCCTCGCCCTCGCCGTCGCCAACACGGACAGGCAGCCCAACTCCTACGGTGACGTCAACACCTTCCCATAACAACGTCACTCCAACCGTCAGCCCGGCGGCGAGCAACTCCACCTTGAGCAACTCGCTCAACCAGGAGCCGCCTGCCTCCTTCACCGGCATCAACCCGCTGGTGTACCTGATTATCCTTTCCTACACCCTTTCGCTGCTCCTGTTTGGCGTAGCTGCCCTCGTCCGCAAACGCTCCCGCAATTAATCTGTTATCGTTGCTGTCATGCCATGAAAAAGCCCCGCCCTCCTGTCATCCTTCACTTTCCGCCTGTCATCCTTCGCTGCGCTCAGGATCTCGCGCGCCGAACGATGCGTGTGTCAAGGCCACAGATGCTTCGCTGCGCTCTGCATGCCAGCCGAAGTAGCTGCTTGAAGCTTGACATAACACTACAGAAGAGAAGCGTAAGTTTTATCACAAAACATCAAAAGCATGAAATAGGGAGTAATAATATTTTTGGTAGCGTCACTATAATAAAAGAGGAGTGGTATATCATAGAAAGATGTTGTAAGTTGATGTCGTAGGAGGCACCTTTATGCAGTTTACGGGTGTGGATACGTCTTCCATCAAGCTTGGCTTGATGGATTCCCCGCTTTCAGTCGAAACCTTTGCTGGTTCACCATATGTACTGGTGGTGGATGATGACGAGGCCATTATTTCTGTGCTGATGTTTTTTCTTGAAACTGAGGGGTATTATGGCATTGGTCTTCATGATAGCCTGAAGGTGCTTTCTTTTCTGGATTCATTGGAAGACGAACAACTGCCCTCGGTGATCCTGCTTGACCTCATGATGCCCGGACTTTCGGGCTACGAACTGGCTGCCCATCTTGCTCGCTCGCAACGCTATAAGCATATTCCCGTGATTATCATGACGGCGGATAGCCGTATTCGCGGGCCAGAAGCGGTTGAAGGGGCAATCGATTGGGTGCCGAAGCCTTTCCAGCTTTCCAACCTCTTAAACAAATTGCGGTCCTATCTTGAGTAAACCGCTTCATAAACATGCAGCAAGCCATGACACACCTGCCTCCCCATGTCATCCTGAGCGCCGCGAAGGATCTCAGGCCCCCACTGGCTCGATACGGCAAGCGAGAGATTCTTCCCCTTCGCGGCGCTCAGGATGACAGGTGAGAGGGCATACAAAACTGGCCGAAATTCTCCGTTCACTTCGAGTGAAGACTCTTTTCATGCCTGAAATTGCACAAGGGCTTTGTCTGCATCGCGTCAGAAATATCCAGAAGATGCAGAAAACTGATACCTTAGTTCTGGTGTTCAGCGGCTAAACCCAGCATAATGAAAGGACAATATATATGTTTGTTTGGAGAAAGCGGATGTATAAAAGACGAATAATTCTGGGTCTCATTTCATTTGCCACGCTGACCGCCAGCGTACTGATGGCCTTTGCTGTGTTGAGCGGAGGAAACAATGCTCGCGCAAGTAATGCCGGGGCTATTTCAAAGGTGACTGATTTCTATTTGTCGGGCGGGCAGGAACCCTGGGGCGTCACGTTTGACAGCCAGGGCAATGTCTGGGTGGCTGTTCCCGGCTGCGACCCCTCGCCCACGTGCAGCACTTCAACTCCTCCAGGAAAAATCGAAGAATTTAATCCTACCGCTTCATCATGGATTGCGAGCTACCAGTTGCCATCTGGTTACGCGCAACCGCTTTTCCTGGCCTTCGATGGCAGCGGCAATCTCTGGTTCCCCATGCCCATGTCCAACTCGATTGGCATGTTCAGCCCGCAGAACCATACCTTCCAGCAGTGGGCCGTTCCCACCGCTGGTTCTGGCCCCTGGGACGTCGCCATCGATCACAATGGCAAAGTCTGGTTCACTGAACACTATACTAATAAAATTGGTTATCTCGATCCATCTACGCATACCGTCCATGAATTTACGACGCCTGCCGCCAACAGCCAGCCCTATGGCATCGTTGTTGATGGCTCTAATAATGTCTGGTTTACCGAAAATAACTCCGCCGTCGCTCAGATTGGCGAGTATACCAATGGCACTATCAAAGAATACAAGATTCGTTCCAATCCCCCCAGTGGTTTGACTCCGCACCTGATTACCGTTGACACCAATGGCAATATCTGGTGGTCAGAAGGTTGGACCGCCACCATTGGTCGGCTCATCGTAAGCCAGGCTGTCCCGGGCACCACCAACGGCGTGACTGAATATACTTACACTCCTCCTTGCAGCAGCTGTGGCACGCATACCTCCGGTATTGCCGTAGACCATAGCGGCAACGTCTGGTTCGATGACTCGCTGCAGAGCGTCTTTGGTTCGTTCCCCCTCGGCGGTTCCGGCTCCTTTGCCTTCTACAACACGCCCACCTCGAATAGCCATCCGCATGATGGCCTGAACGTCGATGGGCAGAATCGCATCTGGTTCACTGAAGAATTCGCCAACAAGCTGGCTGAAGCTATTCAGAGCGGTGTGACGCCCTCACCCACGGCTGGCAAATCGCCAACACCGGGCATGACCCCGTCGCCCTCACCCTCGCCGTCGCCGACGATGTCTCCCACGCCCTCACCAACTCCTGGCACCACGCTTGGACAGGATACCTTCCAGCGCGCCAATCAAACCTACTGGGGCAAGGCTTCTGATGGGCAGACCTGGGGTGGCGAAGCCGCTACCAACAGCTCCTTCTCCATCACTAACAATGCCGGACAGGTGAACAGCAACGGCAACAGCTATAATGCCGTACTCGGCCCGGTTGCTACCAATGCCCAGGTTCTCTTCAGTGGCTCGATCAGTTCGTTCAACAACACCAATTTCGGCGCTGTCCTGCGCTGGAAAGACACCAATAACTGGTACAAGGCCTACATCGATGGCACCAACCTGGTTATCCAGAAAAAGGTGAATGGCACCACTACTACGCTCATCACCGTGCCATTTAAAGCCACCGCTGGAACATCCTACACGCTGCGCTTTAGCGTTGTCGGCACCACGCTCTCGGCGAAGGTCTGGCAAACCGGCACGTCCGAACCTGCCAACTGGATGGCGACGGTCAACGATAGCAGCCTCTCTTCCGGCTACTGCGGCCTGCGCATGCTGGCCCAGAACGGCGCTGTAGTCCGCTTTACCTCGTTCCTGGCAACTGCCCAGTAAACCGGACGCCCGGCTAACCCTTTTCCCCGCCCCCGTAATCATGACGGGGGCGTATCCAATCGTAGGGACAGGGGGCCGGGGCGTGGTGGAGTGGGGGCCTCGTGCCTGTCCTGGGGCGGCGTTGGGGAAAAACGGGTCGGTTGTTTCGTTCCAGGTCAATAACACTATCCGGCACCAGGGACAGGCACGAGGCCCCTACTCCACCACACAGCAACCCCCTGTCCCTACAAAAAAAATGAAGGAAAAAAGAGGCTATGCGAAAATTTAAAAACATTCTATTTACCTGTGGCATGCTTGTCCTCGCCGGTACCCTGCTTATGGGCACGCTGCATTCGGCTTTTGCGCAACGCGCTGGCGTCACCGCGCGTGATTTTACCGTACCCACCGGCCAGGACCCCTGGGGAACCGCCTTTGACGCCAGCGGCAACGTCTGGGTTGCTATTCCGAGTTGCGACCCGACGCCCCAGTGCGGCAACTCCAATCCGGGTGCGCTGGCTGTGTTCAATCCCTCGACTTCAAGCTGGGTCGCTACGTACCACTTGCCGAGCGGCTATGCGCAGGCCTTTTTCCTCGCCATCGATGGCAAGGGGCGCGTCTGGTTTGCCATGCCGATGAACAACTCCATTGGCATGTTTAATCCCGCCACAAAGGCTTTCTCTAAGTGGGCGGTTCCTACGGCGGGCGCGGGTCCCTGGGATCTGACCATCGATCATAATGGCATCATCTGGTTTACGGAACACTACACCAATAAAATTGGTCGTTTCAGCCCTTTCAAACATATCTTTCAGGAATATACCACGCCTGCTGTCAATAGCCTGCCCTATGGTATCGTGGTGGACGCGGCCAACAACATCTGGTTTACTGAAAACAACTCCTCGGTCGCGCAGATTGGCGAATTTACGAAGGGCACGATCAAAGAGTACAAGATTCGCAGCAATCCCCCCAGCGGCCTGACGCCCCACCTCATCACCATCGATCCCAATGGCAACCTCTGGTGGAGTGAGGGCTTCGTCGGCATGATCGGCGAATTGCAGGTGAAACTGGCCGTTCCTGGCACGAACAACGGCGTCAAGGAGTTTGCCTATCCAGTAAGCTGCTCGAACTGCGGCGAGCATACCTCCGGCATCAGCGTCAATAAGAACGGGCTGATCTGGTTCGACGACTCCTTGCAGAATATCTTCGGCTCCTTCCCCGATACAGCCACCGGTTCATTCTCCATCTATGCCGCCCCAACCGCTAACGGCCATGCCCATGATGGCCTGCGCGTAGACTCGCAGAATCGCATCTGGTTTGACGAGGAATTCGCCAATAAACTCGCCGAAGCCAGCTAATATGGCTGTACAACATGAAATGAAGCTGTGGGTGCGCACCCACAGCTTCATTTCATGTTGTACAGCCATAAAACCAGCTATGCCGAGCGATCAACGTTGTCGAATTGATCGGCGGTCTGGCTGAGATGGCGACCGATATCCTCGCCCCAGGTAACCAGGCTGTTCACGCTCTGCACCCAGTGATTGAACAGCTCATCGTAATGCATGCGGCTCACACCTTGCCAGTCACCCTCGATCTGCGCCGTCATTGCGCGCAGTTCCGCGACCATCCTGGTCTGCGCATATTCGCAGTTCTCGAGGAAACGCTGCCCAAGCTGGCGCAGCAGATCGGTATTGATATGAATATTGCCCATTGTTTTTTTGCTCCTTCAAACAAATATTTCAAGAGTTCTCACAGACGTGTCCTGTACTGGTTTTAGTATAGGAGTGGGCAGGATATATAGCAGTCTATTTAGCAAGAGTAAAAATGATAGAAAATAAGTGAAAATATGATATGATAGCGAATATAAAAAAGTTCAGGGCTTTATCCGGCAGTTTGTTGAAAACGAGCGTTGAAAGCGCATGAGGAGGCATTCCTATGCAGTGTGATACTTGTGGAACGCAACTACCTGCCGGAGCAGCATATTGTCCCACCTGTGGCAGTGTAACGCCCTCTAATGTTTCTTCTTCTGGGGTAGCTCCGTCTGACCCGACAGTCTTCACCTCCTATGGAGAGTCCTCGCAGAATCCCTATCCATCTGGAGAAGCCCCGCAGAGTCCTTATCCACACCCGGACCCTTACACGAATTCTTCAACAGCGCCTCCTCCACCCGCTGTCCGCCGTCGCAGGCTGTCAGCAATGATAATTGCGCTGCTGATCGTCCTTGCGCTGCTCATCGTGGCAGCAGGTGGCGCGTTCTACTTTTTTAAAGTGGCTTCTTCCACGCGCCAACCGGCAACTCATGCTTCCCCTACCGCGCCAGTACAGGCCACTCCTTCCCAGGCAGCGCAAGCCACGCCTACTGCACAGACACCGCAGAGTATGTATAGCCAGGTCACACAAGGCACTCCGGTCCTCGATGATCCTTTATTGAAGAACGATACCAATAATTGGACCGAGGGTACCTCGTCGGATGGGACGACTAGCTGTGGGTTCACTGGCGGAGCCTATCATGCAAAAGCGAATCCCCAGAATACCTATTCGCTGTGCATGGCTCAAGGGACCAACTTTAGCGACTTTGCCTACCAGGTCCAGATGACCATCGCCAAAGGGGAATTTGGTGGGATGGTGTTCCGCGCCGATAGTGCGCAGGTGAAGTATTATTCTTTCTTCATCGACCGCTATGGGAATTACACGCTCGTCACCTCTGTAGATAACACAGGAACACGTGATTACGTGTTACAAAAAGGCACCTCTTCCTTCATCAGGACTGGCCTGAACCAGGTCAACACGCTTGCGGTCATTGCGCGTGGCAATACCATCTACCTGTACATCAACGAGCAGTACATCACCAGTGCAAATGACAGTAGCTACCACGCCGGTCAAATTGGAGTGTTTGGAGGCAATATGAACCAGGCTCCAGCCGATGTCGTGTTCAGTCGTGTCCAGGTGTGGAACGTGTGAAAAAAATCGGAAGACATCAGCGAGGGGTTGTCTCTACAGGTTCAATCCAGTACTATTATTCCTGTGCTAAAAGCACGTTGACCGTAAATAACAGCTATGAGGGTCATTGTATGACAACGACAAAGGGCTTACACAGCATGACCTGGTGTGGTCATCGACTGGGTAAGTTTGGGCCGAACTCGAATTCCCCGTCGCCCATAGCCATGCTATGCCCTTTTTCAGGTAATTGCTGAGTTTTTCCATTCCTGAAGTAGCGCAAGTTGGCCGTGGGCGCATCATCCTCACGAGTATAGCTCACGGCCCTTTTTGATGTATCCGCGAACCTCCCTTTCAAATATCAGGCCGTACAGCATCACGAGTGAGGCTACATGGCCTTTTTCTGTTTACCGGACAACCTTAGGAGGGCATATTCTGTAGGGACGCGATTCATCGCGTCCACCGGCATCGACGCGCACTCCAGGCAGGACGCGATTCATCGCGTCCCTACAGAATTATTCCCCTCATTAAGGAACTTACAAGCAAGAAGGAGCGGTATATTATGACCACAACATCTGACCAGCTTCCCGGCGATTTCATGTTCCGTCCACCAGTAAGGGATGAGGCACAGGCCATCATCGATGGTGTTATTGCCTGTGAGGTTGCTGAAAGGGGCAAGGCTGAGACCATCCTTGAAGACCTTTTCGACATGTGGCAAGCAGAGGGATTTGACCTGCAAAACGATGCCCGTGTACTCGTCGCACCAGATGGCGCGATCATCGGTTACACGGGACTGGTCCATGATGACGACGACTTTATGCTCGACCCACAAACCTATGTACACCCGGCTTTTCAGGGCCGAGGACTTGAACATCACCTCCTGCGCTTTGCCGAGCAGCGCGCCCGCCAGCAACGAGCAACCGCTACCATTTCTGTATGGAGCTTTAGCCCGGCCTGGACAAAAATACTCCAGCAGGAGGGTTACACCGTCATTTCCAGTAGCTGGCGCATGGAAATCGTTCTGCAAGAAGCCCCGCCAGAACCGCAGCCGCTAGAGGGCATCGATGTTCGCCTGTACATTCCAGGCGAGGATGAGTACTCTATTCACGCCGTTGTGCAAGAGGCCTTCGCCGATATCGGCGGCCATCCTTACCGCCCCTTTGAGGAATGGCAGGAAGCCGTTTTAGAGCATCCACACTTCGATCCCTCCATGCTTTACATTGCGGAGGATGGCGATAGAATTGTCGGCGCGGTCATCTGCCGCACCTACTCTGACCCCCCTGGCTTTATCAACCAGGTAGCCGTCCTTCGCCCCTGGCGCAAGCGTGGCATTGCCCTGCACCTTCTACAAACCGTTTTCGCTGAGTACTATCGACGTGGCATCACCTCCGTGATCCTGGATGTTGATACTCACAACGTAACCGGCGCACACCAGCTCTATGAACGAGCCGGTATGCGCCGGAGTACACAGGTCGATAGAATGGAGAAAAAGTTATAGAGCGCCGATCACCCAGGAATCGTCACACGCCCGATTTTATTGCCCAGTTCTTCTGTGAACCAGAGCGCCTTATCCTGGCCCTGAACAATTCCATACGGCTTGCTGGCTCCTGTCGGAATTGCGAATTCACTAATCGAGCCTGATGGGCTGATGCGCCCAATTTTGTTGCCTACAATCTCCGTGAACCAGAGATTGCCATCTGAGCCTGCTGTGATGCCGAAAGGGGCGCTGCCAGTCGTAGGAATGGAGAACTCGCTGAAAGTACCGGCAGTGCTGATGCGCCCGATCTGATTGCTGTGAAATTCCGTGAACCAGAGCTGGTGGTCAGGCCCCAGGGTAATGTTCTGAGGCTCACTGCCAGCCGTAGGAATGGAGAACTCGCGAATGACCCCGCTGGGACTGATGCGCCCAACCTTATTGCTGGCGACCTCCGTGAACCAGAGATTGCCATCGGGTCCCAGCGTGATACCAAAGGGCCTGCTATTTGCTGTAGGGATGGCAAACTCACGAATAGCCCCACTGGTGGTGATGCGCCCGATTTTGTTGCCGGTGTTCTCGATGAACCACACTGCATTGTCAGGCCCGCGAGTGATGCCGAGAGGCTGGCTGTTGGGCGTGGGAATAGCAAATTCGTTGATCGTGCCATTGGAATCGATCTGGCCAATCTTGTTGCCTGAAAGCTCTGTGAACCAGAGCTTACCGTCCGGCCCCAACGTAATACCGGCGGGCACTCCTCCTGTCGTAGGCACTGAAAACTCGCTAATTGATCCGCTCGAACTGATGCGCCCGATTTTATTGCCCCGCAGCTCTGTGAACCACACATTCCCATCCGGCCCGGCAGTAATTTGATAGGGGACACTGAGTGCTGCGGGCAGGTCAAACTCTGTAATGGTGGGAGACCCCGTATTGGTACTGCGAGTCGGGGTAATGCTGGCAGTCCTGGTTGGTGTATTACTGGTTGGACTTCCCGTATTTGTTCCCGGCCCGTTCGTCGACGAGCATGCTGTCATCAACAAGAACAGCCCGAGTATGATAAGTATTTTGTAGACCGCGCGGTGCATAAAACAAAGCTCTCCTTCTCGCCTTTCCCGACGACATCCTGAAACAATTCGCTTTATTCCGGGCTACTATCAAGACGCTGAAGTGAAAGTTTTTCAGCGTCGAACTTCTTTTGATTGCTTGTCAACGCTTGTAATTATCTCCACCATACGCTACACTAAGGACTCACCACCTCGGAACGACATCACGGCACAGAAGAGAGCTAGAAGGGCGAGCAGAGCAGGGCATGAACGATACCACCAGCGCAGCACTACGCGGATACCTGGCAAACGTCGAAAGCTATTTCAAGGCTGGAAAGGCCACCGAACACACCTATCGCGGCGAATTACAACACCTGTTAGAAACCCTCGATCCCCGCGTCTCCGCGACTAACGAACCCCGGCGTATTGCATGCGGCGCGCCCGACTATGTGATCGAGCGCAGCACAGGCGGGAACAGCCTCACCATTGGCTACGTCGAAGCGAAGGATATCGATATCAGCCTGGATGCTATCGAGCGCGATGCCCGGCTCAGCGAACCAAAGACCCGCGAGGGCAAACAATTGAAACGCTACCTGCACGCCCTCGATAACCTCGTCCTGACCAACTACCTCGACTTTCGCTGGTACGCGCGCCAGGAGAAACGCCTGAGCGCAAGCCTCTCCACGCCGAAGACTGATAAGAAGCTGCCCTTCGATGCCGCCAGAGCCGAAGAGGTTGCGAAACTCCTGCAAGGCTTCCTCGAATTTGATGTCGAGCCGATACGCAAGCCGCCTGAACTGGCGCGGCGCATGGCCCGTCTCGCGCACATGATTCGCGATATCATCATCGAAGCCTTTGAAAAGAAACAGGCGTCCGAGCAGTTGAAAGACCTCTACAGCGCCTTTAAAGAGGTCTTGCTCCCCGAACTGGACGCGCCCGAGTTTGCCGACATGTTCGCGCAGACCCTCGCCTATGGCCTCTTCGCCGCCCGCTACAATCACAAAAGCAAAAAGCCCTTCCGGCGCGAGGATGCCGCCAAAGAGATACCGCGCACCAATCCCTTCCTGCGCAAGCTCTTTGGCACCATCGCGGGTCCCGACCTTGACGACGAGCCATTTGCCGGCTTCGTCGATGATCTCGCGCAACTGCTGGCCGTTACCGACATGGAAGCTGTGCTGGCGGACTTCGGCAAGCACACGCGCCAGGAAGACCCCATCGTGCATTTCTACGAAACCTTCCTGGCGCAGTACGACCCCAGACTCAAGGAACTGCGCGGCGTCTACTACACGCCCGAACCCGTCGTATCCTATATCGTCCGCTCTGTCGATGCTCTGCTGCGCACCCATTTCGATTGTCCCGAAGGGCTGGCCGATACCTCGACCGTCACCTACACCACCACCGACGACAAAGGCGAGCAGCATACTGTCACCTCGCCCCGCGTGCTGCTGCTCGATCCCGCCTGCGGCACCGGCACCTTCCTCTATTCCGTCATCGAACACATTCGCGACGGTTTTCGCGACATGGGCAACGCTGGCATGTGGCGTGGCTACGTTCACGAACACCTGCTGCCGCGTCTCTTCGGCTTCGAACTGCTCATGGCCCCCTACGCGATGGCGCATCTCAAGCTCGGCATGCAACTGACAGGCGCGGACCTGCCGCCAGCCGAACGCGCCGCCTGGTCCTACACCTTCGGCCAGGATGAACGCCTGGGCATCTATCTCACCAACACCCTCGAAGAAGCCCTCAAACGCTCCGAAATCATGTTCGGTCGCTACATCTCCGACGAAGCCAACGAAGCCGCCAAAGTCAAACAAACCTACCCCGTCATGGTCGTGCTGGGCAATCCGCCGTATTCCGGCCATTCTGCGAATAAAGGCGAATGGATCAACGGCCTGCTGCGCGGACAAGATATCCACTCAGGCAAGAAAACAGGCAATTACTTTGAAGTGGATGGCAAACCTTTAGGCGAGCGCAACCCTAAGTACTTGAATGACGATTATGTGAAATTTATTCGTTTTGCTCAATGGCGTATCGAGCAAACAGGCTATGGTATCCTGGCTTTTATTACAAATCACGGATATCTGGATAATCCCACATTCCGGGGAATGCGCCAGAGCTTGATGCAAAGCTTTGATAATATTTATGTGTTGAATTTGCATGGGAATAGCAAAAAGAAAGAGAAAGCCCCTGATGGCTCTAAAGATGAGAATGTATTTGATATCCAACAAGGGGTAGCTATAGGTATCTTTGTGAAAAAGAGGAATACAACAAACTCATCACGAACAGTTTACCATGCAGACCTGTGGGGGATACGTGAGTTAACTGATAAAGCTGGAAATCATAGAATTGGAGGAAAATATTCCTGGCTTTCCGATAACGATATTACATCAACCCAATGGATAACTCTTAAACCACAAGCGCCTTTATATCTTTTTGTACCGCAGAACAATTCATTCGAAGCCGAATACCATGATGGATGGAAGCTTACAAATATTTTTCCAATAAGCTCAACAGGGGTAAAAACGCATAGAGATCATTTTGTCTTTGATTTCGATCTATCTGCTCTACAAAAACGACTAGAGGATTTCCGAAACTTGTCTATTGCAGACGATGTTATAGCTGAGAAATATGACTTAGAAGATACTCATGACTGGAAATTGAGTGCAAGAAGAAGAAAATTAACAGCTAGCAATCAGTGGGAAAAATTCTTCACTCAATGTCTTTATCGACCTTTTGATACAAGGATGTATTTTCATCATGAAGATGTAGTAGATCGTCCACGCCAAGAAGTCATGTATCATATAGTAGCAGGAAAAAATATAGGGTTAAGTACTACACGGAATGTCGAGATTGGCAGGGGTTGGGAACATGTTTTATGCACATCTTCCATTATTCAGAACCACACAGTCTCTTTGAAGGAAAACAATTATCTTTTTCTTCTTTACCTCTACCCCGACCCAAACAAAAAAACCCTCTTTGACGCTCCTGAATTACCAACAGGACAAAATGGTCGCCGCCCCAACCTCTCCCCAACCTTCATCGCCGCCATCAGCGAAAAACTGCATATGCAATTTATCCCCGATGGCAAGGGCGATCTGCAACAGACGTTTGGGCCGGAGGACATCTTTGATTACATGTATGCCGTGTTTCATGCGCCGACCTATCGCGAACGGTACGCTGAATTTCTCAAGATCGATTTCCCGCGCCTGCCGCTGACCTCGAATGTGGAGCTGTTCCGCGCCCTCTGTGCGTTGGGCGAGCGACTGGTGAGCCTGCACCTGCTGGAGAAGACGGGCAGGCTGACGGTACGTTTTCCCGAGCCGGGCGATAATCGGGTGGAGAAGGTCGAATTTCTTGAATCGCGGGATACGCCAGGGCTGGGCCGCGTCACCATCAACAAACAGCAATACTTCGATGGCGTGCCTGCCGAAGTCTGGGAGTTCCACGTCGGCGGCTATCAAGTCTGTCAAAAATGGCTCAAAGACCGCAAGGGGCGCGTACTCACCTACGATGATATTCAGCATTACCGCAAAATTGTAGCTGCTTTGCAGGAAACGATTACGCTCATGGAGCAGATTGACGTGGTGATTGAGGAACATGGGGGGTGGCCCCTGACATAACCTGAATTGCCTGCAACCTGAAATTTTTAAATGTTTTTCCTGCAATTTTTCGCAAAAATGCGGCATATGCATCTGTAAGGACGCGATTCATCGAATCAATCATGTGTTTCCTCACAAAACTTCTCATCACACGTTTTTCTATCATTTCCATAAACTCTGCCGGTATTTGAATTGTGAATTAATAAAAATTCAGCAGAATAGTCAGATTGAACTATTGAAATTTTGTCAATGACTGATTATAATTTGTGTGGGGTGAAGCTCAGGCTTCTAGTTTTTTCTGGGGACATTAACACACGTTCTACCTTACTCGATTTTCATCCAGAAAGGAATAGTGCCACCTTTTCCTGGGAGTAGTATGCCTTGTTGAAGGCAAGTCCGTTTTTCCGACTATCTATACCTTTGTAGGCAATGCCCTCGGGCAGGGAAGCACTTATAATACCTCACTGTCCTGGCTGAAAATCAACAAAACAATGGATGTTTTGATTAGTGTGTTCTTTCTATGTGAAAGAGGGGGTATTTTATGCGCATCTTTTCCCGCTCAAGGGGGAGCATTATCCTGGCGCTTGTCACCCTGACCATGTTTATTGGCGGGTTCGCCGTGTATGGAATAGGATTTTTCCATGTCACTCACGCGCGTGCCGCCGCATACAGCACCTACACAGGCACTCGGGGCCACCTTACCTTTGCAGGCACAACCAGCATTGCGACTGCGGCAGCCAAAAAGACGGCCACTACCGCAGGGAAGCCCACTGTTCGCCCAATGCCGTTGCGCCCACTTCCCAGGTCGGGTGGCCCTACTACGAAGACTGCTACGCCCTCGTCGGGTGGCCTGCCCACCACTCGCTTGAGCCTGACCCACAACTTCGACGGCATCAACTCCACGCAGAATTTGAATGCCAGCGGCGTTGGTCTGGAGCCGCCCGATGAAGGCCTGGGGTATGGCAATGGTCTGGTTATCAACATCGTCAACCTCGCGCTCGCTGTTTATAAGCCGAACGGTACGCTTGTTGCCGGGCCGGTCAGCGCCACCAACTTCTTCCTGGAGCAGGTTGCCTTCACCAACGGCACCGTCACCAGCGACCCGCGTGTCTATTTCGACGCCTCGACGCATACCTGGTTCGCCACCATCTTCGAGTTTGACGATGGCTCGGTCTCAGGTACGGCGAGTTCGCACGTTGATATCGCGGTGAATCCGAGCGGCAATCCGCTGGGCACCTGGTATGTCTATCGCATCGACACCACCGATGCCATTGACAACGGCTGCCCCTGCCTGCCGGACTATCCGCAGTTCGGTATCGACCAGTACAACGTCTATATCAGCACCAACGAGTTCTCGATCGCGGGACCGCAGTACAACGGCGCGCAGATTTACGCCGTCTCCAAGTCCCAGCTCGAGTCCCTGGCCACCGCACCCAACATGGTTCACTTCGGCAATCTCTCGATTGCTGGCGTGATTACCTACCACGTGCAGCCCGCGATCTCGTACACGTCCGCCCCGGCCGAGTTCTTCATGGACTCGCTCGATCCCAACAGCACCTTTGACAATCGCCTGGGCGTCTGGGCCATGACCAACCGCCAGTCGGTGACGAGCGGCACTGGTCTGCCCACCCTCTCCTCGACGGTTATCACCAGCGAGGCCTATGGCTTCCCGCCCAATGCTGTCACTCCTCCTGGCTTCAACGGTTTCACCGGTGAGGCCACGACCGGCATCATTAACAACGACTTCGATGCCATGCAGGAAGTGGAGTACATCAACGGGCACCTGGATGGCGCGCTGGATACAGCTATCACCATCCCCGGTGATACCGCCGAGCGCAGCGGCGTAGCCTGGTTCCAGGTGTCGCCGAAGCTGGCCGGAAACATTGTCAGCCCGAGTACGTCGATCCTGGAGCAGGGCTACGTCTCCTCGCAGGGCAACTACCTGCTCTACCCGCACATCAATGAGAACCAGAGCGGCACGATGGCGATGGTCTTCACTCTCGGTGGCCCCGGCACCTTCCTGAGCGCCGCCTATGCCACCAAGAGCGCTTCCGCGAAGCAGTTCACCGCTGTGCATCTGGCTGCTGCCGGAGCCGCCCCTGATAACGGCTTCACCGACACTCCCGCCTTCGGCGGCGTTGGACGCTGGGGCGACTATTCCAACGGTGAGGTAGACCCGTCCGGCAACTTCTGGCTCGCCACCCAGTACATCCCTGGCAACGGCGATCAGGTCGCCAACTGGGGCAACCGCATCTTCGAGATCCTTGCCTGATTTTCCAGGCTTCACCCCAATACAAGCGCCCTTCCAAATGGAAGGGCGCTTCGTTTTTAATAGACATGTCATTTTGTAGGGACGCGATTCATCGCGTCCGGCCTCGGTGAATCGGCGTGAGAGGCTGGACGCGATGAATCGCGTCCCTACAAGAAAATGCCCCATTTATTTTTGAAGGTTCGTCATTGTGTTCCTACAAAAAGGTTATCAGCAATTCGGCGCGGGCGCGGTAAATGTTCCCAGGTAGGTATACTGGCCATTGATACCAATTGAGGGCGTCTGCCGCGCAAACCACGAGTAGAATACCTCGTCCTGTGGATGATAGCCATTGACCGTGAAGCTCACACCCACGACCGGATCGCCAACCTCCAGGAAGTTGCTGCACCCGTACTGTGGCTCGCTTGGGACGCTCCAGTTCGGTACAACGTTATCAGTAAAGGGGTCGTTAAACCACTCGGAAACCTCGTGACTGAGCGCGTTGATATCCTCGATGGGAACGCTGAACATACCAGGATCATTATAGGTAGACCAGATATAGGTTTGAATAACGCTTTGTCCATTTGCATCGGTGCCAGGAATGGCGCTGTGATAGCCGATGATGCAGCACTGGCTGGGGTCGCCCTGATAGAGGAAGGTATTGGTGGTCAGGAAGATCGGCAGCGTTTTCGGGCCAATATGCAGGCTGGTAATCAGCGCCTGAATCTGGGGATCAAACCAGTTGATATCAATCAATCCCTCGGGCTGTTTTGTATGCGGATTTGAGCCGACCGAGCCATTAGCTGCCGGTACATTGATCGTCTGCGTGGGCAGAATTTGCGGATGGCGCAGTCGCACATGATAATTCCTGCTCTGATTAGAGACATACTTCCAGAACTCAGCCCGCTGAATGGCATCCCCATACTGTGTGTAGCCGCTGGTATATTGCGCGTTCACAAAGATGGGCGAGTCTTCCGTCTTGTCAACACGCGAGGTGCCATCAAAGGCTGTCCCATCCGAGAACACCAGGTTCAAGGGAATAATCACAGTGCGGACGGTGGTGGTCGCGGACCCTGCCGAGGGATCAGTCCCGACCATCTGATAGGGATAAAGATTGCCGTTGTAAGCGAACAGCGAACTCCAATATGGAATGGTGTTCACCATTGTGCTGCCGGAACGCTGCAACATCGCCCGGACAGCGGTATTGCCATGCAGGTGCAGAAAGCGCGGGGTATCGCCAATGGTGCGGCTGGCCTGCGCCTTCGCGTTCGGCAATGCCAGCAGCGCCCCAACCCCGATCAGCGCGATGAGGAGAAATACGAATAGAAGCTTTCGACTGGTTCTTGGAATGCGCACAGAATTTGCATCCTTTCTTCGCACTACGAATAAACAGTGAGAAACACGGGCAGCAAAATGCATAAAATCAATAGATAGCTGCTCTCACTCAATGAACCGCAGTGCTAAGCCAATTTCGCGTGAACCAGAACCATATTTAGGCAACTTTCCACTAAATGTAGGGACAGGGGGCGGTAGGGCTGCCTGGCTGGAGCGTTGTAGAGCCAGCCCCTTGCGGGTGCCTTCTCGTCTCCCCCCGCAAAAATCTAACGCACACCGGGCAAAGAAAAGTATTCCAAATGACAGTTATCGCTGCTATACTGCCTATAATTGTTACATGCGCTTTCACCGGAACGTTCTCTTTATTTGGGAGCGTAAATACATTCATGGCACAGACAAGCGATACATCAAGCCGAACCGGCCAGCAAAGCCGTTCAACATCACGGACTTCGGTTGCCAGCAAGCCAAATGCTGTAAAGCCCTGGCTGGCGCGTCTCGGCACGTCCAACTGGCTCTGGTGTGTGCTGGTCGCTGCGGTCGCCCTCGGTTTTGACCTGTATCGCCTGGGCAATCCGAGCATCTGGTTCGACGAAGCCTTCTCCGTTGAACTGGCGCGGCAGCCGCTTCCGGTCATCTGGCACGTCATCTGGGGACCCGAGCCAAACATGGAACTCTACTACCTGTTCCTGCATTTCTGGCTCGGCTTCACCGGCCTCTTTGGTCTGCTGCCGACCGAATTTGTCGTCCGTCTCCCTTCAGCCATCTTTGCTGTACTCAGTTCGGTGATGGTCTTCCTGCTTGGTCGCCGCTATCTCGGTCTCGCTGGCGGCATTCTGGCGGCGGGACTCTACACGCTCAATTTCCTGCAACTGACCTACGCGCAGCAGACCCGCGCCTACAGCATGCAATTATTGCTTATCTGCATCGCGTGGTACGCGCTCTTTGCCATCCTGTCTCGCGAAACGCATACCCGACGCTGGTGGGCCTGCTTTATTCTCGTCAGCACACTGGCCGTCTATGACCATCTTTTCAGCGCCTTGATACTTGCCTCGCAGGTCATCGCCTTCGCCTGCCTGTACTTCCTGCCCAATGCGTGGCAGGCCGCCGCCCGTCGCACCTGGCGCGCCTTTCTCGTCAGCCTCGTCATTATCGGCGTCTTGATTATTCCAATGCTGCTCGTCAGCCTGCATGGCCCCAAAACGGGCTGGCTGCCGGTGCCGCATTTCAGCGATATCTACCATCTTTTCCTGACCATCACTACCGACAGCAAAATCTACCTGCTCCTGCTCTTTCTCTGCTGCGCCTTTGCCATTGGCGTCGCGCTCCTGCCGCGCCTCCCAGGCTCAACCCAACTGTTGCTGCGCATCATTTTCTATCAAGCCAGCGATGAGACGAGTTCCAGCCGGTCGAACCAGTACCTGCCCATTGCCTGCGCCCTGCTCTGCTGGCTGCTTGTGCCCATTCTCCTCAGCTTTGTTATCTCTCAGGGATCAATACGCCTCTTTTCCAGTCGCTATCTCGTCACCATTTTACCGGCTCTGTTCCTGCTGGTCGGCATGGCTGTCGCTGCCCTGCGCTGGCGCGTAGTACAGGCTGCTCTCATCGTCGGCCTGCTATTGATCGCGCTCCGCTACGTTCCTATCTATTACCAGAGCGCCCAGGTCGAGGACTGGAATACCGCCGTTCCCTGGCTAGAACAGCGCTACCAGCCCGGCGACGGTCTTGTCTGCTACATCGCAATGGAATGCCAGCTCTCCACCGAATACTACCTGGACGCCTATCCGAGCGGCGCGCACTTCCCACCCGATACACCCGGCCTCTTTTCCTGGGAACGTTTTGGCATGGCCAACCCCAACGACGGCCCCGATGCCGCCATTGACCCACAAAAACTCGCCGCCTTTGCCGCGCATCACCCGCGTATCTTCTTCATCGCCGGTCGCATCCCCGACCCTGCCACCGAAGCAAAGGTCAAGGCCGCCCAGCAATGGCTGGACAGCCACTACCACCTGATTGCACGCATCCATACACCAACGGTTACGATTAGTTTGTATGCCACGTCGTAGGGGCGCTCGCGCCCCCTGTCCCTACGCGCCGAACCTCCACCTCCCTGAGCAACATTCCCCTTGTTTTTCCCTCATCCATATGTTATAATTTAACCAGGCGACCGCTAAAAGTCCTCGTAGTTGCTGCCTCTTTCCTCTCGACGGAGCCGCATGAAACCGACCTCTACCATCGCTCGCTTTGCCCGGCACGTTCTCGGCAAGCCCCTGTACCCTTACCAGTGTGAAATCGCGGAAGCCATCCTTGCCTCTATCGAAGGCGGGCTTGGACGTATCTTCACCGTCATGCTCTCGCGCCAGTCTGGCAAGAACCAGCTTTCCGCCGTCCTCGAAGCCTACCTGTTGCTCACCCGCCAGGAAGGCACTATTGTCAAGGCCGCGCCCACCTTCACGCCGCAGATTCTCACTAGCCGCCTGCGCCTGCTCTCGTTGCTCGATAACGCACTCACACGCGAGCGCGTCTGGACCAGCTACGGCTACATCGTCGGCCTTGCTCCCCGCGCCGATCCACTACTTGTACAATCGCATGCCGGGCCGCGTGTGATGTTCTATTCCGCTTCACCTGAAAGCAACGTGGTTGGCGCGACCGCCGATATCCTGCTCGAAATCGACGAAGCACAGGATGTCTCGCCTGAGAAGTTCGATAGGGACTTCCGCCCGATGGCATCGAGTACCAATTCTACTACCGTTCTTTACGGCACCGCCTGGTCCGACACCACGCTTTTAGCTCGCCAGCGCGCTGTCAACCTTGAACAGGAGCGGCGCACAGGAATCCGCACGCACTTTGAATACGACTGGCGTACATTGGCGGCCATCAATCCATCCTATCGCGCCTTTGTCGAGCAGGAGATTGCGCGTCTAGGAGAAGATCACATCGCCATTCAGACCCAGTACTGCCTGCGCCCCGTCAGCGATAACGGCTCTTTCCTCAAGGCCGAACAGCAGGCGCTTTTGCAGGGCAGCCATGCCTGGGAGATGACGCCGCGTCCCGAGTGCTGGTATATCGCGGGTATGGATGTAGCTGGTGAGGAGCGCGCTGACCCCAAAGCCTTATCGAGCCTTTCCGCGTTCTCAACCTCCTCACGCCGTGATAGCACCGTTATCACCATTGGTCGCGTCACCTACAACGATGTTTACCTGCCCTGCGTCGAAGTAGTGCATCAACAGGCCTGGACTGGCCGCTCGCAGGTTGAGCAGCTATCCGCAACTCTCGCCCTGGTTGAACGCTGGAATATTCGCTCGCTAGTCATCGACTCTACCGGCGTGGGCGCTGGCCTTGCCTCCCTGCTCGAACACCAGCTTGGCCCTCACCGGGTGACGCAATTCACTTTCACCCGCCCCAGCAAATCTCACCTGGCCTATCAACTGCTCGCCCTCATCAACAGCCACCGCCTCAAACTCTACGCAGGCCAATCCGCTCCCCGCGCCATCTACGAGGAGTGCTGGCGGCAGATTCGCCTTGCGCGCTATCGCCTGCCTGCCCCTGAAACCCTCGATTTCTACGTTGATCCCGTTGATGGTCACGATGACTACCTTATCAGTCTCGCCCTGGTTGCCGAAGCTCTCAATAACGTGATTGTGCCTGCCGCTTCGACGTTCATTCGCCCGCGCCGCCTCTATACGGATGAAGGCCGGTTTTAAAAGCTCAAATCATGGACGCCGCGCATGGATCGTGGTACAATGCGAAAGAACCGTCTTCGCACGACAATATCCCAGATAACGCACTCACATGCAACATTTTTTTGAAAGGCAGATAGGGTATGCCAAAAGGACGTAGAGGCTCCCCACGTGAAAGCATCGACAGCATTTTGCTTGCTATGAGCCGCCGTAAAGACATTGATGAAGATACCCTCTCCCACTATCTCGACCGGCTTGACGAAGAATGGGAAGTCGGCGCGCGTACAAAAGTTTTGCAACTCCTGCGCAGCAGCGACTCAGATGCTCACAGCACGGCCCTTCTCATCCTTTCCGAACTGGCTACCGAGGATGACCTGGAAGAACTGGAAGATGTGGTGGCCGACCCTACCGTAGGCGATCTGGCGAAACTCTCCCTGGTGCCCATCCTGAAGGAACTCGGCTCCGAAATGGCCGATGATGGCATCATTGAATATCTCAACGACCCGGAAGCCGCTATGCTTCAGATGCAGCTTCGCCTGCTCGATCTCGTGGGACAGAGCGAATTGGGCGTCGAATCGATCCTGGAAGACGTGCTGAGCATGCCGACGGAGCGCCGCTTTGGCTTTATCAACTGGCTGGGTATGAGCCAGGACCCGCGTGCCGCCAAACTGTTGATTCCCCTGCTCGAAAACCAGCCTACAAAGGTGACATCGGCAGTCATCGAGGCTCTTGAACAGCTTGGCCCCATTGCCGCGCAGCACTCCATCCCTGCCCTGAATTATCTGCTCGCCAATAGCTCCAACCGCCAGTTGAAGCAGCAGGCGCGTACCGCGTTAGGCCGCCTGACCATGCAGTCACCGCCTGGAACCGAGGATGAGGTGATGGCCGCTCAATTTGAGACTCCCCCACTGTATGAATCGCGTGTAAGTTTTGTTGATGGCGCGGGTGCGCAGATGGTCATGATCTCCTGGGAGCGGCCCGATGGGCGGCTCAAAGGCGTCAACGTTCTCTACCAGGACGATTGGGGCATCAAAGATTGCTACGGCACTGATGAAATGGAGCGCAATCGCTGGTCTGAACTGGTCGAGGGCATGGAGAGCCAGGGCTTCGGCAGCTTTGTAGTGCCGTTCGACTACTGCCGCTCCCTCATCGCGGAAGCTCGGGCCTTGAACAAGCGCACCCGGCACAAAGTACCCGTCGCTTATGCCATCTGGCGTCCCTTCATCGAGGGAACGGAGTCCAATGAAAGCAATACTTATCCAACTATCCTGGAGCCGCTTCCCGTAGATGCCCAGGCCGCGCAGCTTGCCCAGCGCGGCGATCAACTTTACCATCTCAAAGAGTTCACGTCCTGGTTCTTTGACCCGTTCGAGAGCATTCGCCCCTACGTCAATCACTATATCTCGGTCAAGGGCCTGATGGATAACGCTTCACGAGGTCGCAAGCGCAAGGGCAGTCCAAAGGCTGAAAACTACAAGCAAGAACTGGAATCCTTTGTAAGCGAGGTCATCACCAACGTTGTCGATAACCGCGCCCGTTCGCTCTATGAAACGCGCCTGCGCCGCCAGGCCGCCCTCTTTCAACTTGTCGAACGCGCGAAGGATGTCGAACTCATCAGAGCAGTCGCGGCAGTCCTTCACCCCGACTCAGGCATTCCTGCGCAGGAACAACCTTTTGTGCGTGCCATGATGCACCGCTCGCTCGAAAGCGGCCTGCTGCGCATTATGGCCGAAGCGATCGAACGAGGCCCCTTTGGCGACCTCCCTTTCGACTTCTTTGGCGACGACGACGAATCGTAGGTGTGGTAGGGACGCGATTGATCGCGTCCACCCCCGCCTATAGTGCGCATTGGCGAAGCTGGACGCGGTGATGAATGTTAACAAATACATAGGGGATAACCCTGTAGGGACGCGATTCATCGCGTCCACCTCGGCTGTGGTGCGTTCCAATGGGCCGAGGTGGACGCGATGAATCGCGTCCCTACAGAAAATGTTCCCTATTCGTCAAAATTTATTAAAAAGGAGACCCCCACCGTTTTACCTCGCCACCGCCACAGGTGCTTTCAAAATGGCCTGTGCCGCGTGTTCGCCGCTATGCATGGCCCCTTGAATGCTGCTGGACTTCGTGTATTCGCCTGCCAGGAAGAGGCCCTCAACCTCTGTTCGGTTGTCGGGCAGCCGATTATAAATGCCGGGCGGTTGCGCGAACTGCGAAAAGGGAATGCGATAGGCCGCCAGGAACTTCCAACGGCTCATATCGGCATCCAGGAACCAGCGCCCTAACTCTTGAATGCAGCGCCTGGCCAGGCGCTCATCGTCCCTTTCTCCGTCGTCCAGTACCGTCACCGAGAGCAGGTGTTTGTGCGGCGGCGCGTAGGTCGGCGCGACGTTGGTCATCAAGACCGCCTCGTTAATGAGGCCTTCCGGGTTGGCGTTCAGCACGATTTTGCGCTGCTTATACAGCCGCTCATCTCCCGCGAAATAGAGGGTAATACTTCCCACTGCCTTCGAGGGCAGCGACAGGCCAGTCAGCTTTTCGGCGGCAGGCGCGTCGGTCGCTACCACCACCGTGTCGGCCTCCAGCGTCTCCCCATCTGCCAGCCGCACGCCCCGTACACGATTGCCCTCTTTCAGTAACGCCTGCACCCGCGCCTTGCAGCGAATAGACCCCTTTGGCAAACTCGCCGCCAGTTGATCGGGAATGCGCTGCATGCCCTCCGCCGGAATAATAGTATCGCCAGTCGCCAGCATCTTGAAGATAAATTGGAACATACGGGCGCTGGTCGCCAGCGAACGATCCAGGAAAATCCCGCCAAAGAAAGGTCGCGCAAAATGATCAATGAAGCCTTCGCCAAAGCCCTGCCGCCGCAGGAATTGCTCCGTCGATACGTCTACTCCGTCCGGCTCCCCTTTTCCTGCGAAAATCTCTCCTGTAGACAGGCCCAGCGCCGTTCGCGCCAGCCTCAGCACCCGCGCCTTGTCCAGGGGCGAGATCAGGGGGTTCAGAGCGCTGCGCAGAATGCTCCCTGGATTGCGCAGGGGGTCTGCGATCTCGCGCAGGTCTCCATCCTTTGCCAGCAGCGCCCCCGGCTCGAATTTGCGCAGCTTCAAACGCTCCAGGTCGATATGTCTATCTACCGCCGGATACGCTGTAAACAGCACCTGAAAGCCGCGATCCAGGCGATAGCCATCCTCGTGCATGTCGGTTCGCACGCGCCCGCCGATGTTGTCTGCCGCTTCCAGCACCAGCACGCGCTCTCCCGCCTGCGCCAGCACCTTCGCGCAGGTCAATCCCGCCAATCCGGCTCCGACAATAATAATCATCGCCCGCTCCTTCTCACCATAACGGATTTAGCACCAGTCCGGTTATCAGCTTCGGGTAAAAGTAGGTGGATTTCTGCGGCATGCGATCATCCGCCTTCGCCACCTCGCAGATTTGCCTTACACGTGTGGGTGGTAACAGCAGCGCCACCTGTGCCTCTCTCTTTTGCAGAGCCTGCATCGCCTCAGAAGCATCTCGCGTGTAGCGCGCATAGGTCCCCGCCGTGATCTCCTCTGGATGTATTCCCAGGATGTCTTCCAGCACCAGTGTATGCGCCACTGCCACATCCAGCTCGTTCCAGGCTTCAGAATGCCCGCTCGACTTCATGCGCTCGCGCCCCTGCTCGTTGATGCTGACCAGCCAGCTCTGCTCTGGCGTTGCAACCACAAACGATGGCGCGCCGTTCCCGTCCTGTGCCAGCATCGCCAGCGCCGCCTCGACCGGATAATCTCCCACCAGGAACTCGCGTATCGTGAAGTACTGTCCCAGTCTCTGGCTGCTCAGGTTCTCTAAGGCCTCTTCGCTCAAACCGGAGACCAGCCGATGCGTCGGCAGCACCACCAGCCCGGGATCATCCAGGTCAATCAGCGCCATCAGCACGAAATTCACCGCATCATCTTCGTGCAACTGCTTGCGCATCTCGCGCACCTCTTCCCGGTAGTTCAACGCCGTTTCGTAGCGATGATGCCCGTCCGCGATATATAACTGACGCTCGGAGAAGAAATGTTGGATAAGCGCGATCTGCTGCGGGTCAGAAATGGGATGCAGCCGGTGTTCTTCCCCAACCTCGTCCGTAATCTGTACCTGCGGATTCAGCGCGTATGCATTCAGAATATTGCGAATATGTCCCTGCGGATCGTCATACATGCTCATGACCGGGCTGAGGTTGGCCGCACAGGCCCGCAGCAATTTTAAACGATCATCCTTTGGTTTTGCCAGCGTATGTTCGTGAGGCAGCACTACGCGCGCGCTCCACGGCTCCAATCTCACGCGCGCCAGCAGGCTTGTGCGCACATACATCTGTTCTCCCTGCTGGAAAACTTGCTGATAGAGGTAATAAGACGGCTCGGCATCCTGTTGCAATACCTGTTGCAGCCGCCACTCGGCAAACGTCGCCGCCGCTCGCGTGTAGCGATTATTCAGGCTGTTATCTCCTGGCTCGTCCTTGCCCAGCTCAAGCAGGATAATATTGTAGGGGTTGCGCTCATAGTAGCGGTTTTGCGCCTCGTCAGAAATAACATCATAAGGCGGCGTTATCACCTCAGAGAGGTTGCCGACCTTCTCTTCATTGTAGCGTATGCCATTTAGTGGTTGAACATCTGCCATGTGTTGCTTTCCACTTCACTTTCTTTCGGTAATAGGCAGAAAGCGCCACGTGCTATTCCTCGCGGCACTTTATCCCTGCTATTGTACCACGTTTTGTTCTAGAAAATTTGTTCCAAAAAATCTTGACAAACCGCTCTGGTCGTGGTAATCTTTCTCATGTAGAACAAAGGTTCAAAACTGAATAGCTCTCTCAACCCTCTATCTCTCCCTCTCCAAACACAACCTCTGGTAAGCGGTCGGGTGCTCTCCCCCTCTCTCCCCCTCCCGACCGCTGTGGGGGAAAGGACAGACCTTTGCCTTATGCATCTTGACGCTGCACGCTTACCTCGTTACAATGAAGAAGCTCGATGCCGTGTTGGGTAATGAAAGGTATTGGTAGTGTAATGGAACTTGTGCAGTATATCGCCTTTGTTGTATCCGCCCTCATCCTCGCCTGGGCTGTTGTAGAAATAAGTCGGCGTTACACCCGTCAGAGAAAAATGCGCAAAGAAGCCCTCACCGCCTGGGTAAAAATGGACGCCCGCCACGCTGCTCCGCCCGATCCTGCCGAGGATCTACCCCCAGTCCTTCCTGGTGCCAGCGACGAAGAGGAAGAAGACCTTTCGCATCCCGACCTGCGCACCCGCGCCAAACAGAACGGCCACTATTCAGAAAGCAAAAAACCGCTCTGACCGCGCTTATTCCTTTTCCTCTAACATGCGCGTCACCTCGGCCAGGATATCATTCGGGTCGAGATCTGGCAGTTCGCCGCCCGGCTCATCGACAGGCTTTGCTTCGTCAGGTGAAGTCTCGTGGCTTTCCGCCTGCAGGTTCGCGACCTCTTGCTGAAACTCCTGCTCGCATCCCTCCACCGCTTCCAGGGCCGATGCATTGCCATAGACAATACGGGGAATCAGGCTGTGATACATCACCACCGTCTGTACCAGCGTACCGAAGACCAGTTGAAATTGCTCAAATGTGATGCTATCTTCTGCCAGTGGCACAGCCTCTTCCAACCGCACCTCGCCATCCTCCAGGTCCATGCCGAACTTTCCAAGCGTAATGCGATAGTTGACCGCCAGCAGCGCTTCTAGGCATTCCATGCGTTTGCGCTGCGTGATACCGAAGATGTGTGGCACGACAAAGTAGAGGCGTCTCGCATCCTCGTGCTGCTGAAAGCCCACAATCATCCGCCATTGCCCCTGCGTGCTATGAAAGGCCAGCTCAACCATCTCCTCTTCCTCATCCACACGCGCCACCCGCAACCCCAACTGCGCCAGGTAGTCCAGAAGCTCAGGAATCCCGAAGGTATCGGCCATATACTACTCCTTCTCTGCTGCTACGGATGATCGGAAGAAGGCGCGCCCCGGTGATATCGCTCTCTATACCAAAAAATATCACCTTATATTAGAGTATACCATACCCAGGGGGAGAAGCGCTCTCTGGCATACTGATGACGTATGACAGATGCCGGAGTGGTCGCGCGACCACTCCGGCATCTGTCATACGTCATCTTAAAGTTTAAAGCGCGTTCCCGCCCGCTTATATGCCTCCTGATCGGCCCGGAAGCTATCCGCATTGGTGCCTCGTGCCTCCGCCAAAAACTCGGCTAGCAGTTGTAGCGGCACCACTGTCAATAACGGCGTCAACTCCTCGGGCAACGCGCTATAATCGCCCAGCGAAAAACGGCTCCAGCCTTCACGGTTAAAGAGCGCGGCAGTCTCCTCCGATGGCGCATCACCGACCAGCCAGACCCGCGAGCCGATCTCGCTCAACGCCAGCACTAGATCCGCCATGCGCGACTGCGCCGCCCCCCGCACGCTGATGGGAATCAGCACATCCTCCGTCTCGAAAGCTACCTGCGGCCCGTGAATGGCCTGCTCCAACTCGAAGCCCTCCGCCGTGACATACGCCGCTTCTTTTGCCTTTAGCGCCCCCTCGGGTCCGGTTACGGCATTTGGCCCCGCGCCCACATAATAGAGCCGCCGCGAATGTGCCACCGCTTCTTGCGCCATCTCGCGCACCTCATTTTCGCGCCGCAGCACGCCCTCTATCAGTTCCGGCAGTTGCTCCAGGCCTGCTTCCAGTTTTCGCGTCTCCTGAGTTTTCCCATTGCGCTCGGCCAGCCGTACCGCAATCTGTGCCAGCCGCGTGAGCGCCGTCACGTAGCTGATGGAATGCGTCGAAGACGGGTCCTGCTCCACCGTCTGGATGACCTGGCTGGCTCCCTGCATCTTCGAGTTGCGCCCGGTAATGCCAGGCGTATAGACGCCGCTCGAAACTGCCCGCTCTACCGCCAGATTGCCATGCAGTTTGCTCCCGCGATGACTAATCACAATCACCGCGTCGTCAGCACGTAACGGCCTCGGATAATGCACGAACTCGAACGAGCGCACCGCCCATGCATCAGCGCCCGCGTAGCGCAGCAAATACTCTCCCACATTAGCCGCGTGATAGCTCGTGCCGATACCCGACAGGAAGATGCGCCCCGCCTTCGCCAGCCGCTCAGCCGCCTCTTCCGGGCCTGCCCAATCCTGTAGCAGCGCCCGAATCGCATCGGGCTGCTGGTGTATGGAACGATATAAGCCTGTTGTTGCCTGTTCTGTCATGACGTTAACTCCTACCTGAACTATCGAATAGAGGATTTCTTCCAGTGTACCCGATACGAGAGGTCGCTTCCTAGAGCCAAGCCGCCCTCTTTAGCTCATCCAACCAACGAGCAGACCGATTTAAAACTCAAAGCAACGTTGCTACGTAGTATTTATAGAGGGTATGATGATGAGGCCTGCGGTTGCATCCCTCATTTCCACTTCGCCATCTACAGCAGAGCGCAAAGTCCTGTATAGAATAAAATTGCTCTGCTTCACCGTTATCATAAATAGGACGGAACAACGTCTATATAAAATAGGTAGCGGAACGAAGTGGAAGTGTCTAAAAGATGACAAAGGGAGCGTGAACACCCTCATAGTAATCTCTGCGACTTCCCGTTACCATTACATAAACGGTACGTTTCAATTGATATCGATTAGACTCAATATGGCTGTGGTAGGGATATATCCTCAAGCTATTATTCTAACTGGAATCGAGGAACATGCGTATGTCAGGCAAAACAAGTAGCGTCCTCACTAAAGGGGAAAAACAACAACTCGAAAATATGTCTTTTGAAGAGCGATTGAACTATGGTGCCGAGAACGCCGTTCGTTGTATGGGCGTCAACGGCAATGATCGTGTCTTCATTATTACCGACTTCGCGCGCGAGAACCTTGCCCACCGCGTTGCGGTCGCCGCGCTTGAGCGCCATGCCGATGTGACAGTACGCTTCCTTGAACACTATGGCGAGCGCCCGCTCACCTCGTTCCCCGAAGCGCTGCGCAACGATCTTTTACAGGCTCGACCAACGGTCAGCTTTTATATAGCCACCGCCAGACCGGGCGAAATCGCGTTCCGTATTCCCTTGCTGCCGTTCCTGGTCAAGGAACTGGGCGTGCGACACGGTCATATGATCGGCATTGACGATGAAGTGATGGCCGAGGGTATGTGTGCCGACTACGACGAGGTCTTCAGCCTGACCAACCAGGTCTATGATCTTGTGCGCAACGCCAGAACCATTCACGTCACCTCTGAGAAGGGCAGCGATGTCACCGCCACCTTCCACGAAGATTGGAAGTGGATTCCCTGTCATGGTCGCTATACCGAGGCGGGCAAGTGGGGTAATCTGCCCGAGGGTGAAGTCTTCACCGCCCCCGCCAGCGTCAACGGCGTGATCGTCTGCGATGTGCTGGGAGACTTTTTCTCCGAAAAATACGGCGTCCTGAAGCACCCGCTCACCATCACCATCAAAGATGGCTATGCCACCGATGTCACTGGCAAGGATGAGGCCATCGCAAAAGAAGTGCGCGATTACCTCTTCTCGACGCCCAACGGCAATCGCGTCGGCGAGTTCGCCATCGGCACGCTGACCAGCCTCACAAAGCTGAGCGGCAACCTCTTGCAGGACGAGAAGATGCCTGGCCTGCACGTCGCCTTCGGCAACCCCTATCCCGAGTTCACCGGAGCCGACTGGTCTGCCAAAATCCACGTCGATGTCATCCCCAGCAACTGCACCATCGAGGTAGATGGCCGTGTAATCATGCGCGATGGGAAATTCGTCATTTAACAAAGGTTACTGTAGGGACGCGATTGATCGCGTCCTGCCGCATTCATGGATGTTGATAAAAGAATGGGGATAATGTTGTAGGGACGCGATTGATCGCGTCCTGCCGTGTGAATCGGCGCGAGAGGCAGGACGCGATCAATCGCGTCCCTACAACACACTCACAGCCAACTGCCAGACTCCTTCAGCGTAAATGTTGCGGTCGCCCGTATATCCTGTGAAGATGCACCTACCAACACATCAAATTCCCCGGCCTCGGCAACCCATTGGTGTTCCCGATCATCATAATAAGCGAGCGCGTCACGTCCGATAGGGATTGTCACCGTCTTGCTCTCCCCCGGCTCAAGCTGTACCTTCGCGAAGCCCTTGAGTTCTTTTTCGGGGCGTTGGAGCCTGGCCTGCCGATCTCGCACGTACAACTGTACCACTTCCTTGCCCGCTTGCTGCCCGGTGTTGGTGACATCTAGCGACACCTGTAAAGTCTCGTGCGGACCCATCTCCTGCGCGCTCAGATGCAAGGGACTGTAACTGAACGTCGTATAGGAGAGACCAAAGCCAAAGGGAAAGAGCGGCGCGATCCGCTTTTTATCGTAGTAGCGATAGCCGACGAATAGCCCTTCCCCGTAGTAAACCTTGCCGTTTTCGCCCGGAAAGTTGAGGTAGGCCGGATTATCCTCTACGCGCACTGGAAAGGTCTGGGGCAGTTTACCAGAAGGTACCACGTCGCCGAAGAGGACATCGGCAATGGCGTTGCCACACTCCTGACCAGGATACCAGGCCTGCAGAACCGCCGCAACCCTGTCAAGCCAGGGCATGGTGATGGGCGAGCCAGTGTTCAGGACGACAATCGTGCGCGGGTTTGCTGCGGCCACCTGCTCGACCAGCTCATTTTGCTGACCTGGCAAATCCATATCGGGCCGGTCAAACCCCTCGCTCTGCCATTGACCGCCAAAGCCCACGCAGACAATGGCCACGTCTGAAGCCGCCGCCAGCTTTGTCGCTCGTTCGATGGCATTGGCTGGAACCGGCGGCAAGACTCCCAGGCGCACAGCGGCCAGCATCGAGGTAACAGCTTTCGCGAAGTCGAGCGTCAGCAGGTACTCGTGTCCGGCTTCCAGAGGAACAACCGCCTTCACTTCTGAACTGCCGAACCCGAAGTATTCCGTCCCGGAAGTCTGTTGCGTCCAGTTGTCGATAATCTCGCGCCCATCTATGGAGAGGCGGCTGAGGCCCGCACTGACCAGCGAGAAGGTGTAGGGGCCTGTCTCGTCAGGTGTGAAGCGCCCGCTTGCCCGCGCCGAAAACATCGCGCCGTTAACCCCCTCGGGAAGGTTGAACCACATGATATCGGTCATTGTCTGTATCTCGCGGTAAATGGGAGCGCCGCTCAAATCGTCGTTATTGAAGTATTCGAAGGCCAATCCATGCTCGTTTCCCTCTGTCCCGGCCAGCACGAAGCGGCTATCGAGTAATGGCAGCAGCCGGTAGTTGGTGCAGCCGATTTCATAGCTCACCCGAACCTGGTCGCCCAGCTTCGCCGCGATGCCTTCCAAAGGAGTCACGCCATAATGGGCGTTGACCTGGGCGCTGCCTCCGCCGGTGGTCAGCGCCACTTTGGCATTGGGGCCAATCACCGCAATCTTCGTCAGCCCCGATGGCTCCAATGGCAGCGCCTGTTGCTCATTCTTCAGCAGGACAATCCCCTCAGCAGCCGCTTCACGCACCAGCGCCCGCCGCTCCGGCAGATCAATAGCCTGCTCCTCTCCAGATTGCGGATGCTCAAAGAGACCTGCTTTGTTCAACAGCAGCAGCAGGCGGCGCACGCTGGTATCAATCGTGGTCTCGGATACTTCACCCTGCTTAACCGCTTCAAGCAGTTGCTCGTCGCGCCAGCGCGGAACCGGCATCTCCAGATCAAGCCCGGCATTGATGGATGCCGCAGTACTCTTGACCGATTCAAACCAGTCCGAAATTACCACGCCATCAAAGCCCCACTCGCCGCGCAGAATCTCAGTCAGCAGGTACGGGCTTTCCGAGGCGGGAACGCCGTTGACGAGGTTATAGGCGGCCATGATCGTCCAGGGCTGGCACTCGCGCACAGCAGCCTGGAAGGGCAGCAAATAGATTTCGCGCAGCGCCCGTTCGCGCACCTCGGAACTGAGGCTGAAGCGCTCGAACTCCTGGTCATTACACACGTAGTGCTTGATCGAGGCCCCGATGCCTTCGCGCTGCAGGCCCGTGATGTATGCCACCGCCAGGCGGGCCGAGAGATAGGGGTCTTCGGAGAAACATTCAAAGTTGCGTCCACCCAGTGGCGAGCGCTGGATATTGACGGTGGGGGCCAGCAGCACCTGCGCCCCTTTCATTCTGGCCTCGTCTGCCAGCGCCTGTCCAACCCGTTCCACCAGCTCGATGTTCCAGGTCGAGGCCAGCGAGATCTCCGCCGGAAAAGCCGTCGTCTTTACTCCTCCGGTGAGGCTTCCGGCTCCCCTGGCTCCATTAGGCCCATCCGTCATTTTCAAGGAAGGGATACCCAATCGCTCAACAGGAACGGTGTACCACATGTTTGTGCCCGCCAGCATCGCGACTTTTTCCTCGAGCGTCATCTGAGCAAGCAGGTCTTGAATGAACGAGGGAACAGAGGGTGGGATCATTAGCGCACTCCTTTGACGATTGATTGTAGCTCATATGTGTGAGCTGGGTAGGCGTCATGTTTTTGCTGGGAACGAACCCCAGGAAGCTGTTTTGCAGGAATCCGCGGGAAGCCACCCGCAAGGGGATATCTCTACAAGCTATTCCATATTGTAGAGCCAGCCCCTTGCGGGTGGCTTCCCGCTCTTCTCTCGACGGTGGCTTCCGTCCTCGACTACGAGCCGATTGCAAAATATGACGGATACCAATAAGAACGAATTCATTTGATACAAGTATACCCTCTATTTTATGCTGATGATACGTAGCGCACCGCTCCCTCGATACTTGTGTAAAAATACATTGACACCCCCCTTCTATTCGAGTACAATCAATCTGGATTTTTCGTATGAGATTCGTCCGTTGTATCCCAGACCTGGCTTAGACTGGCACAACTTCCCATTGGGGGAAATGAGAGGAGTATCGGGTGTCCACCACCAGGGGGCAACATCTCATCGGCAAGGAAATTGGGGAGTGTGTCCTCGAACAGCTGCTGGGCTATGGTGGCTCCAGCGCCGTCTTCCTGGCACAGCCTCGCAATTCCACTCAAAAAGTTGCTGTCAAAGTGTTTTTGCCGCGTTCAACGATGGACACGCAGACGCAGAAAAGCTTCTATCGCCGCTTTCTGCGCGAGGCGCGTGCCGCCAGCGAACTGAGTCATCCAAACATCCTCTCCATCTATTCGTATGGAGAAGATCATGGCCTGCCCTACATCGTCATGCCCTATATGTCCGGTGGCACACTGGCCGAGTATGTCAAACGCCACGGGCCGCTGCCGCTCGACGTGGCCTGCCACTACCTGCAACAGATCGCCGCCGCCCTGGATTACGCCCACGAACACAACTGTGTCCACTGCGACGTCAAACCCGCCAACCTCTTGCTCGATAACGAGGGGCATATCTATTTGACTGACTTCGGTATTGTGCGCATGATGCAGACCGATCACTCGCATTCATCCCCTAAATCATCCGAAGCCCTCATGGGTACACCCGATTATATCTCGCCGGAACAGGCGCTTGGCGAGCGGCTTGATGGCCGTTCCGATATTTACTCGCTCGGCGTGACGCTGTTCTATCTCCTGGCGGGCAAACCGCCTTTCCAGGCCGAGTCATCTATCGCAATAGCCCTGCAGCACGTTCACGACACCCCGCCCGCGCTCGGCCTGATACGCGCTGATATCACCCCCGAGATCGACATCGTGCTTGGGAAAGCGCTTGCCAAGTGGCCGGATGATCGCTATCAGACGGCGGGAGCTTTCAGTAAAGCCTTCTCGAAGGCCGTCACCGAGGCCCCGGCTCGCTCCGACTCAGGCAAACATGGTTTTCGCAAGCTCTTGCAAAAGGGCCAGAGTGGCGACCGCGAAGCGCTTAAACCGGTGGTGCAGGTGAAGCCGCTTCCTGCCGGGGCCGCGCCGCGTTTTCGTTTGACTCGCTCTCTCCTGCTGGTGGGTCTGCTCGTCCTGGTATTGTTTGGCTCCATTACGACCGCGATTGCTGTGAATATTGCCGCCCGTTCGCATACAAGCCCGCCCGTTACCGGAATTACGCCTACACCCATTATCGATCATCTGACCGGCGATCAGGATGCCTGGCCTACCAGCAGTACGCTCTTTTTTAAAGATGGACGGTACTACATCAACAATACCTCCCGGCAGGCACCGGCGCTGGCCCTTTACAGCAGCTACGAATACTCCGACATGCGGCTGACGGTGACGGCCTCCGAAGTTCGCGGCTCCCGTGATGGCGCAGATTATTATGGGGTCGTGTTGCACGCCGCAATCGACCAGTCTCACTTCTATCTGTTCGAGCTTTCCGCCTGGAGTGGCGGCGTTTTCGAGTTCTTACGCTATGATGGTCAGTGGCATGCGCTGGCCAACGGCTCCGTTTCCTCGCTCCATTCCGCTATCGGCCAGAGCAACATCATTACGATCACCATTCAGAAAAACATCTTTTCCTTCCAGGTCAACGGCGTTTCCGTAGGCCAGCCGTATATCGATCGCACTACTCATGCCTTCTCTTCGGGCGAAATCGGCCTCTACGTCGAGGAAACTGATACAGAGGTGGCCTTTTCAGATTTGCAGATTAAGCCGGTTTAACGTGGGAGCCAATTAGCATTGGTACAATTGACATTGCCAGCACAACCCACTATACTAAGCGTGGCTGAAATTATCACTTTGCCATTCAGATACTTAGTCCATAAAGGGCCAAGAGGAGGATATTTACAACATGACCTATGTAATCACCCAGCCGTGTATCGGAGTGAAGGACGCTTCCTGTGTAGATGTTTGCCCCGTCGATTGCATTCATCCTACACAGAGTGAAGAGGATTTCGAGACGGCTGAGCAATTGTATATCAATCCTGATGAGTGCATCGACTGCGGCGCGTGCGAACCCGCCTGCCCTGTCACAGCCATTTTTGAAGAGTCCGCCGTTCCTGAAGAATGGAAACAGTATATTAAGATCAACGCCGATTTCTTCAAAGGTTGATCTTCGTTCCGTATGATGTGGTATAGTGGCAGGTGGGAAGATTTCTTTCCTCGCCTGCCTTCCGCAGTTCTCTTTCGCGTTCAGCGCTCTATCTCTGTATAGATCAGTATGCTATAATTTTACGCGAATACTGTACTCACACACTATTTGAGGGAGCAACCCCCTATGCCAATTACACGCCGCCGAAAAGCGACTCCACCAGAGCAGCCGGAGAACAACAATCATAGCGCCGAGCAGACCGAAGAAACTGCCGCCAGTATGGCAGCCGAGCAGGGGACTCCCATTGAGGAGACTCCGAATTCTGCTCCTGACCAGCCTGCCGAGCCAGCTCCTACCAACGAAACCGCGTATAACAACGGGGTTTCCGTCCCACCTGTAGTTGCCACGCCGCCGCAGTCCTCTAATGGTGACCGTGTCGAGCGCCAGGACTACAATTCACAGATAGAGGGAGGCAGGCGAACTGCGCGTGGCGAATACTTCCGCCGTCCGCCGCAGCCGCCGCCGACCCCCGCGCCACAACCCGCCGCGACCTTCGCCACCGGTGCAGCGCCACAGGCCCCTACGCACGAAATATCGCTGCCGCTTGGCAACCTGTTGCACCTGGCCTATAACCCGGGCTATACCGGCGCGGATGAGGCCAGAAGTGCGCTATTGCATCGCCTGGCTGAAGAGACTCACGCAGGCGGTCGCGCCCGCTGCTGGAACTGTGGCTCGATAGCCATTGCCTACGAACGCTGGAATACGCGCAGTCGGACCTTTGGCGAGATCGGTATCGCGTATTGCGAAATTTGCGGCGTCTGGAGTGTCATGTAAGCCTCGGTCACAAGGTATTTCGGGGGAATTTGCATCATGGCGCAGGATCAAGAGGAAACCGATGTCCGGCGCTGCCCGCGCTGTGGCGGTCGCATGATTAAACTACCGGGAAGCTCTCTTTTCTGGCACGCGGATAATAACCATCCGCGCTGCGAGATCACCAACATCGTAGATACGCCTGCCTCGATTGCAACCCGGGAAGAACCACCTGAAGAACCCCCAAAGGGACGTCGTTCTAAAAAATAAGCTCAATAGTGAGGGAAATATACAACCTGTAGGTACCCTCCTTCGTATAATTGATGCAAGCAAAAGACTAACTGTCTCGCTTCATGTAGTCATATGATAGCGCTTATACAGTGAGGTGACATATATGTTTAATCCTAGAATGAATGGTCCCTTTGGTGGACGCGGCGGCTTTGGCGGGCGCGGAGCCTTCGCCTCGCGCTACCAGTACCAGGGCCTGCCTTATGCCAACGAACAGGCGGGCAGCCTCATCAGTAAAGTGATGGGCCTGCTGGCCTTCTCCTTCCTGTTTGCCTTCATTGGTGCATTTGTAGGTGGAGCTATCGGCCTCGGTTTTGGAGGCTACTGGGTGGTGGCTATCGGCGGTCTGCTCGTTCTCTTCATCCTGAATTTTGCCATCAACACGCCAGGACTGAACCTGTTCCTGCTCTATCTCTTCACCTTTTTGGAGGGCATGAGTCTTTCGCCATTACTTAACATCTACCTGCAAGCATACCCTGATATTCTTGCCGAAGCCTTCCTCATCACGGCAGTCACGTCGCTTGGTCTGGCCGCGTATGCCTGGACGACCAAACGTGATTTCTCGCGTCTCGGCGGCATCCTGTTCATGGGCGTAATCCTGTTGATTGTCGCGGGGCTGGTCACTTTCTTTTTCCACAGTCCCTTCCTGTACTTTATCATTTCTGTGGCTGGCGTTGGCATTTTCTCGGCCTACGTGCTGTTCTACGTGCAGCGCGCCAAATATATGGCTGATACGCTTCCGAATGCTATAGGCATCACCGTCTCGCTCTTTATCACCGTCCTGAACCTGTTTCTCTACATCCTGGAGCTGCTGACCATCCTTCAAGGTGGCAATCGCGGCAGACGCTAATCAATCGCGACAATGTAGTAGAGAGGGCGACCACGAGGCCGCCCTCTTGCCTTTGTTTTTTCTCTTTTCCTTTGTATAATGTATTGCAGGAATAAATACGAAGGCGAGCTTGTTTTCGCAAGTAGAATACTTTTGTCCACACACTGAAACGAAAGTGAGTTGATAAGCAGAATGGATACACATGCCAATTTGATCCACATTGGAGATCAGGACTTTGAGAGCAAAGTTTTGCGCTCCGATAAACCCGTCATCGTAGACTTCTGGGCTGCCTGGTGTGGTCCTTGCCGCGCCATCGCTCCCATCTACGAGCGCTTGAGCGACGAGTACAATGGCAAGATGGTCTTCGCGAAGATGGACATCGACCAGCACGAGCGTACCCCTGGCCGTTATGGCGTGCAGGCTATCCCGACCATGATCATCTTCAAGGATGGAAAAGAAGTTGATCGCGTAATTGGCGCTGACCCGGCTGGCCTGAAGCGCACCATTGATCGCGTGCTTGCCCGCACCGGCGCTGCATAAACCGCATAAAAATTGCGTACTGGTAGACAGATACAGAAGAAAAACATTCCAAACCTGCCTACCGGTACGTATTTTTGTGTAGCAGGCGGCAATTTTCTTGAAATCCGCAAAAATACTGTCGAATCCACTCGACTGTTTGCGACTTTTATGTTATATTCTCTCTATCGACTGGTATTCCATTCATATTTAACTGTGGTTGTCTGGACATAAGGGAGACCGTATGCCTACTTTAGAAAGATCCAATCCTTTACCGCTCTATTATCAATTAAAAGAAGTGCTGAAGCAGCAGATTCGTTCTGGCCATCTTGCGCCCCATACCGCTATCCCATCAGAACCGGAACTTGTATCAAAGTACCAGGTGAGCCGCGCTACCGTCCGCCAGGCTTTGAGCGAGCTGGTCAACGAAGGACTGCTCTATCGCCAGCATGGCAGGGGCACGTTTGTCTGCGAACCGCGCGTGCAGCAAAACGTGACGGAGATTACGAGTTTGAGTAGCGAATTGCAGCGTCGTGGCAAGCGTCCTGGTGGCATCTTGCTGCACAGCGAATTGTCACGCGGCACCGAGATGGTGCGCCAGTTGCTACACCTGAGCGACGAGGAGCAGGTCGTGCGGTTCGAACGCCTGCGCTCCGCCGATGGTGTGCTTATCGCCTATGAGATCGACTATCTGCCCTATCCCCGCGCCACTGCCGTCTACCAGCGCGCCAAAGAGGTCGCCGATGGTTCGCTCTACGCCCTGATGGCCTCCGAAGGCCTCATTCCCTATATCGTCGAGCAGACGCTTAATGCTGATGGAGCTACAGCGCGCGAGGCCGAACTATTGCAAGTATCCCCTGGTCATCCTGGTATAAGTCTCACCGCGACGACCTCTGACCAGACCGGTTCGCCCATTGCCTACGCGGAGTACTATTTTCCAGGGGGGCGCTACGATTTCCAACTGATCCTGCGCGTTGGAAAATAAGGCCAATTTTGGACGGAAACGGCGAATCATGCTATACTAGCTCGGGACTTTGACACATCTTTGAAGCGCCTGTAGACCGAAAACAGGGCAAAAATAGAGGAGATATATTTTGTATGGATGATGCACAGAATAGGCCGAATACCTCCGGCCAGAACGGAAACGGATCCGCGCCCCAGGAGAATCTAGAGGCCCAGCAATGGACAGATAAGGGTAATGCCGCCGCCCAGGAAGGCGACTACGAAACAGCAGCCGACGCCTTTGAACACGCGGTTGCCGCCAATCCCACCGATGCTCGCGCCCGCTATAACCTGGCGCTGGCGCAGCAATACCTGGGCGATGTCGAAAGTGCGATTGCCGGGTATCGCCGCGCTATCGACCTTGATCCGCAGTTGATCGATGCCTACATCAACCTGGGCAACCTGTATGGCGAACTGGGCATGCAGGAAGAGGCTCTTGAAACCTTCCAGCAGGCGCTCGAATTCGACCCGGACAACGATGAACTCTACCTTAGCGTTGGTGATGCGTATCGCCTCCAGTATCTCTACCAGGATGCTATTCAGAACTACCGGCAGGCGATCATTCTCAATCCTGAGAACACCGTTGCGGCTGATAACCTGCGCGATGTGCGCGAGCGCGTCAACAACCAGTTGCGCCGCATTATGGACCAGGAACGCCGCGTAGATGAAGACCCCGGCGATACCTCGCGCTACGCCGAACTGGTCAACCTCTACCTCGATATGCGCCGCTACGACGAGGCCCTTTCGGTTGCCAACCAGATACTCGGCCTTGACCCTCAGGAGCGCACCGGCTACGATGCGCTGGCCTCGGTCTATGAAGCAATGGGCGATCCAGCCCAGGCCGCCGAAGCCTACTCGCGTATTGTGGAACTCGCGCCCGATGATGCGGAAGCATGGGAACATCTTGGCACGTGGCGTTCCGCTCAGGGAAATACCGAAGCTGCCATTCAGGCTTTCGAGCAGTCTGTGCAGCTTGATCCCCTGCGCTACACCGCTCGTTTCAACCTCGCTGAAACCTACCTGGAAGCCGAACGTTACGATGATGCCATGCGCGTCTACCAGGATTTAATCAACGCGCGCGCCGAACTACAGCCTGACGATGTCGCCGCTGCCTACGCCGGTCTCGCCGATACCTACAATTCGATGGAACGCTACGATGATGCCATTCGCACCGTCCAGGAGTTGTTGGAGCAGTACGGAGATGATGCCGAGGGCTACTACCAGCTTGCCACCGCCTATGATGCGCTTGGCCGCTACGATGAGGCCCTGGAAAACTACCAGAACGCCATCGATAGCGATCCGCTCAACGCCGATTACTACAACGATTACGCGGATACCCTGCGTGAGGTCAATCGCTACGATGAAGCCATCGAGGCCGCGCAGCAGGCTATCGCGATGGACCCCTCGCTGGTGCTGGCTTACGAAACGCTGTCCCAGATTTACCAGGATATGGGCCGCCTGGACGATGCCGCCGCCGCAATGGAGCAGGCCAATGCTCTAAGGGTCGCAGAGGAATAACAAAAGACCTGGGAACAAGTGGAAACCGGAAGACACCCCTTGCGGGTGTCTTCCGTGAATTTACCTTTATAAGCGGTTTCCGGGAACCTTCCTTTTGTTATTTCGCCAGTCTTTCCTCGACGGCCTGGGCAAATGCCTCGAAATCGCCCAGGCGCGATTGTATGTGATCGTAGAGAATATCGCGGTTCAGCTTGCCAGGATCGTGTATGAGGGCATCGCGCAGGTTTGTCAGCACCTCCAGCCGGTATGCCAGGTGTTGGGGAATGATCTTTTCAGAAGCCACGCTGCTCAACAGCTCGTGATAGGCTTCGGGCCTGCGCAGACCGAGCGCCGAGACCAGAATGCCGCAGGTTTGCAGGCAGGCTTCGATGGCGATTTGCAGGTAGCGTTCCGCCAGCCCGTAGACATGAAAATCAGTCGTGAACTCTTCGCGGCTGGTTTTACCGAGATCGGCCAGTATCGTCACCGCTTCGCGCACCTGCGCGAGGTAGCGCTCAAGCAATTCCTTATCGACCGGCAAGATCTGTCCGTACAGGCGGCGACTGAGGGCCTGGTTCTGAATCTCGTCAAACTTCTTGAAATCCAGGTAGTCCATCACCGCCTTCGTCTCGAAGGCCACGCGCTGCTTCTCGTCGCGGCTGAACAGAATCTGCCCATATTTAATGACGTGCAGCTTGAGCAGCAGCGATGCCTGATTCAGGATCACCACGTCGATATTCTCGGACTCCAGCCGCTTGGCCAGTTCGCTGAAAAAGTAGAGCTGGTAATCAAGGAACTGATCCGATTTGATCTGCTCCATCAGCAGAATGGCGATATCGACATCACTGATATGCCCAAACGAGGTACGAGTTGAAAGCGAGCCTGCCACGTAAGCGGCATTGACGGGACTTTGCGTGAAGAGTTGATTGAGGCGTGCCTGTTTTTCGAATAAGTTCATCCACAACCTCCTGGAGAAAGCAGGGCCTGAAAACGTCTTTCTCCGGGAAAAACATTGTCTCCTTTTTACAATTATAGCTTATTCACGGCCAATGTGTAACCCCTGCGACAGCATTTTCTACCGACCGCAAATGCATGTCCTATCCCTCGACCCACTCCTCGCCATTGGTCGCCACCTCTTTTTTCCAGATGGGCACCGTTGTCTTGAGTGTATCAATGATATAGCGGCAGGCCTCAAAAGCCTCGCCCCTGTGTGGCGTAGCAACGGCAATAATCACGCTGGCCTCGCCAATCTCCAATCGTCCCACGCGATGGGCAATGGCGACTCGTTCAACACCCCAGCGCTGTTCTGCCTCCACCACAATCGCCCGTATCTGCTCAATCGCCATCTCAGGATAGACGTCATATTCGAGGTAGCGCACCTGCTTTCCCCGCGCATTATCGCGCACCACGCCCTCGAATACCACGATTCCTCCCACACTCGGATGCGAAACAGCCGCAACCAGTTCGTCGCGGTTCAGGGGTTCGTTTGTTATCTTAATCAGAGGTTCCATACCAGCTCCTCCTGAGAAGGACATCCACCACCCACCGGTGGAATAAACACCATCTCGTCGCCCTCGTGCAGTTCGGTCTCCGCGCTCACATACTTCCGGTTAACGGCACACGTTGCTCGCGCCATCACCGCCTGTAGATTGGGGTAGCGTTCTAGCAACAATTCACGCACTTTGGCAACGCTGGCACCTTCCGACGTGTCCAATATTTCTTCGTTCCGCCCTGTCAGTTCGCGGAACGAGGCAAAATAGCGAATATGTATTTTCATGAGCATAATCATAGCACATAAGAAAGCAGGTTTGGAGCCATCTCCAAACCTGCTTTCTTATGTGCATCTTATAGATGGTAAATCTTCTCAAACTTCTCAGTAAGGTAGCGTACAAAGTACTCAGGATTCGGCTTCTCCCCGGTGACGCGCTGCATGAGGTCTTCGGGCATGTAGATGGAGCCGTAGACGTACATATGCTCGCGCAGCCAGTTCAGGATGGAGAGCGTGTCGCCACGTGAGAGGCGCTCGTCGAAGTCTGGGAAGGTTTTGCGCAGGGTGGCGTAAATCTGGGCGGCGTAGAGATTGCCCAGGGTGTAGGATGGGAAGTAGCCGAAACCACTTGTCCAGTGAATATCTTGCAAGATGCCCTGCGAGTCGGTGTCCGGCTCGATGCCCAGGTACTCGCGATACTTCGCATTCCACATACCGGGCAGGCTTTCGATGTCAACGTTGCCGTTGACCAGTTGCCGCTCCAGCTCGAAGCGCACAATGATGTGCAGGTTGTATGTTACTTCGTCGGCTTCGATACGAATTAGACTTGGCTGCACCTTGTTCAGGGCGCGTACAAACGTGGTGACATCGACGTTGGCGAAGTGATCGGGGAAGGCTTCGCGCACCAGCGCATATTGACCGCGCCAGAAGGACTCTGAGCGCCCAATCGCATTTTCCCACAACCGTGATTGCGATTCGTGCGTTCCCATCGACGCACCGCCCGCTACAGGGGTGCGTACCAGTGTTGGGGAGCTACCCTGTTCGTATAGCGCGTGCCCACCTTCATGAATTGCCGCCATGACGACCGCCTGCAGGAAGTGCGGATCAGGATGCACCGTCAGGCGCACGTCAAACGGGCTGCCGAAGCTGGTGGTGAAAGGATGCGGCGAGACGGCGGTTGCTCCATGCACGAAGTCGTAGCCCATGCTTTCCAGTACCTTGCGCGACAACTCAAGCTGCTTCTGCGGGTCAAAATCATCTGTCAGGCACGAGTCATCGATGGTATGGCCGCTTTCCTCGATGCGGCGCAGCAGCTTTGTGCTGACCTCGCGTACCGGCTTGAACAGGCTGTCAAGCTTGCTGGCTGTCATGCCCGGCTCAAACAGGTCAAGCAGGGCATCATAGCGCGTCTCAGCATAACCAAAGCGGTCGGCTACCTCGCGCTGAATGGTGACGGTGCGTGCCAGCCAGGGAGCGAAGCTGGCGAAGTCGTTCTTCTCGCGGGCACGTCTCCAGGCCTCGAAACTGCCGGACTGCACACGCGCCATCTCCTCAACCAGCGAGCGCGGCAGCTTCGTCGCGTGATCGTACATGCGGCCAGTTTCACGTACCAGGGCGCGGTCAGCGTCAGTATACTGCTCGCCTTGCACAACCTCTCGCAATTCATCTAACAACGTGCCGATGCGGGGGTTGGTGCTTCTCTCGTGCAATACGCCTTGAATGGTCGCCAACTGGTGGCCGCGTATCTCGCCTGCCCCATCAGGCAACTGCGTGTTCTGATCCCATTCGGCCAGGTAACTCAGAGCGCGAATATCCTCGAGCGGATGGATCAGCTCCAGCAGTTCGGCTATACGCTCGTCCTGGTATGAAAACTCAAGTGTTTTTGTTGTCTCATGTGTTAACATTGCTGCTACCTCTATTGTTCTGCCTCCCGGAGAACGAAGGCGGCTAGCGTGCGTGTTGCGAAGCCAGTTGCGCCTTTCTCCTGGTAGGGAAGTTTGTTGTCCACAAAATCGGTTCCGGCAATATCCAGGTGCGCCCAGCGCGCAGAATCGACGAAGTGTTCCAGGATTTTGGCCGCCGTGACGGACGAAGCATAACGCCCGCCGGTCTGCTTAATATCCGCTACCTCGCTGCGAATCTGCTCCAGGTAGTCATCGTCGAGCGGCATGCGCCAGAACTTCTCACCCTCCACCTGTCCCGCTTCAATGATCTTCTGGCTGAGTTCATCGTCGTTACAGAAAAGGCCGGACATAGCCGAACCGAGCGCCACCACAATACCACCGGTAAGCGTTGCCACGTCGATAATCGTGGTTGCTTTCTCTTTTATCACGGCATAGGAGAGCGCGTCGGCGAGAATCAGCCTGCCTTCGGCATCGGTATTCACAATCTCAATCGTTTTCCCGTTCATGATACGCAGGATATCTCCTGGACGATATGACGAGCCATCAGGCATATTTTCGGTCGTGGGAATCAATGCCGTCACATTGATAGCCGGGCGCAGCGCGCCAATCACCTGCATCGCGCCAATTACCGCCGCCGCTCCCGCCATGTCGCCCTTCATCTCGTGCATGCGTTCGGCAGGCTTCAGGGAAATGCCGCCCGTATCGAAGGTGATGCCCTTGCCGACCAGTGCGATATGCTCTTTGCTCTCTGCTGGCGCGCCGCGATAGCGCAGGATGGCCAGTTTAGGCGGCTGCGCGCTGCCTGAGGAGACGGCGAGCAGGCCGCCCATACCCAGTTCTTGCATCTGCTCGCGTTCCAGCACCTCGTACTCGAGGCCAAAGTGTTTTGCCACTGTTACGGCGCGGCTTGCCAGTTCAGCAGGAGACAGCACATTGGGCGGCTCGTTCACCAGGTCTCGCGCAAAATTCGTCGCTTCGGCCATTGTGATGCCCTTATGCATGGCTGCTTGTACAGCCGGGTCTCGCTCATCTTCAACCAGCAGCGAGACGGCTTGCACGTGTTTTCCGTTCCCATTGAGATGGCTGGACTGGTATTTTCTAAAGGTATACAGGCCCAGCAACGCGCCTTCGGTCTCTGCCTGCACCTGCTCCTCTTTATTGATCTCACTATTTTCAAGCGTGCAGGCCAGGGCAAGCGTCTGCGCGCCGGTCTGCTGCGCGTGACGGGCGGCCGTTGCTACAGCCCGGCGTATCGCTCGCGTATGCAGCTTATCCACCGAACCAAGCCCGACCACGATAACTCGTTTTGCCGCCAGTTTGCCAAAGGTGTGGATGGTATTCAGTTCCCCAACTTCGCCTTTGAACTCTCCGTCCGCATAGATTTCCTGAAGCAGCCCTTCCAGCAGACTATCTACCTGCTGTGCCACTGAAGAAAATACCGGTTTTTTCTGCTGCCCGGCTTTTTTATAAGCTACACCCACTACCAGTGCGTCGCAGGCGATATCTTTGACCGTCTGGGTAATACATGTGATTTTCATACAAAACGCTCCGCCAATAACTCTTCCCTTTTTTTGCCAAAACAGATTGACCGGTCACATGCGCATGGCGACCGGTCAGGCAATCATGTATAGTTGTTCAAATGATAACAAATTCTGAAGAAATGTGCTACATTTTCCCCAAAATTTGTGACTTTTGTAAGATTTAGCGAGCCGGTAACAGTCTTTCCACCACCTCTAATAGTTGACGCGGCTTAAACGGTTTGGTCAAATATTCGGTGCAGCCGATGCGCATGGCGGCTTCGCTCTCGTCGTTGAGCGCGTAAGCGGTGACTGCCACAATAGGCACCTGGGCCATACCTGGACGCGCCCGGATGAGCTGGGTCGTCTGGTAGCCGTCCAGCACAGGCATCGAGAGGTCGGTCAAGATAAGGTCTACCTTTTCCTTATCGAGCAGGTTTAGCGCCTCCTGCCCATTCGAGGCGGAAATGCAGCGATAGCCACGTGTGGATAGCACGCGCTCGATCAATATACGGTTGGATACTTCGTTTTCAACGATCAGAATAGTGGGCGTTCCCGAGGTTGCCCCTGATGATGATTGCATCTCCATTTCCCTTTGTCGCGCCAGGTTACTGGCGTGGCTCCTGTCTTTTCCCTGTTGTCGCGCTGGCTCGTACCAACGCTGGTGAGGCGATAGGCAAGGTAAATGAGAAGGTTGAACCCTGTCCCACTGTGCTTTCTACCGCGACCTCACCCCCCTGTAACTCAATCAATTTTCGCGCAATCGTCAATCCCAGTCCAGTGCCGCCGAAGCGCCGGGTGGTGCTGCCATCCGCCTGCCGGAATGCTTCAAAGATGTAGCCGAGCGCCGCCGGAGAGATACCTATTCCGGTATCCGTCACCGAGATACGCAGCATGTCGTAACGCTCAAGCCGGGTGCAGCGAATGGTGACGCCGCCCTGCTCCGTAAATTTGAGCGCGTTCGAGGTGAGGTTAATCAAGACCTGACGAATGCGGTGGCTGTCTGCCAGCACCATTGGCAGATCCTCGTCGATTTCCAGTGTCAGCGCCAGCCCTTTATTGCTGGCGATCTGCTTCAACTCGTTCACCACGTCGCGCAGGCTTTGCTCGAGCGCCAGTGGCTCTACTTTGACCTCCAGACGATCCGCTTCGATCTTAGAAAGATCAAGCATGTCATCAACCAGCCGCGAGAGATCTTCGGCGCGCCGGATCATAAACTGGATATGTTCCTGCTGCTCCTGCGTAAGTTCGCCATCCACGTACCCCTCTACTATTAACGAACCATAGCTGATGATACTGTGCAAGGGAGTACGTAATTCATGGGTGACGGTTGCCAGAAATTGTGACTTCAAGTGATTCGCGCGTTCGAGGGCCGCGTTTTTGTCTTTGACCTCGGCGAAAAGCAGCGCGTTTTGAATCGCCATCGCGGCTTGAATGGCGGCTGTCGTCAATAAGAAAGTATCGCGTCCGGTGACCTGCCCCGTTTCATCATCATAGAGCATGACCGCTCCGATAGGCTGATCCTGTAAGAGCAATGGAACCGATACGACAGAACGATAGCCTGTCTCAAGTGCCATATATGCCCAGGACTCTTTGCGCTCAGCGTAAATGGCCGCGATATCTTCGGCGTACACGATCTTGTGTTTTTGCATCGCCATACGCGCCAGCATCATGTCCAGTTCTCGCAGCGCTGGCCGGGGAATGCGCGAGCGGCGCGCACCCATTGCATCGGCAGGTGGAGTGAGCTTTGGAACACGGATGGCCTGCCGCTTGCCGCTTGAAGTTTGAGCAGCCCGTGTGGACGAGGCTGGAATGGCAGCCATTTTTGTAGTCGCCATCATTGCGATATCCCCCGCCGGGTCGGTATGTACCATCACCGCTCCCTGTTTCCCAGAGGGAGTGGCGGGAATAGGGCCGCTCGGCTGTTGCGAGTCCGTCCACTGCGCAACCGCCCAGGGCGACTGCATTTCACGCCCGTAGAGCAAAAGCGAGACGTGCTTTGCGCGCATCATCATTCCCAGGCGGGAAACCACTTCGCTGAGCAAATCCTCCAGGTTGAGCGTCGAAATAAGGACATCGCTCATCGTGAGCATATCGCTCATCTGTGAGGTGATGGCGTGGCTCTCCAGCGCTTGCGTGTTGAGCGATTCGGAGAGGAGATTCACCGAGCGATCCAGCATGCTGAGTTCATCTTTTCTTGCCGGAGAATCCAGACTTTCCTGCACCGCCCCTTTGTCTGAGAGCAAGGCTGCCACGCGGGCCTGTAAGCGGCGTAAGGGACGAATGAAAAAGTTGCGGGCGATCAGGGTATATACAGAGACACCCAGGGCTATGACAAAAATGCCTATGCCCAGCAATACTCCAATAGTCCGTTCGACGTGCGTATTTACTGTGTAGAGCGGTTCAATATCCACGATCACAAGCGGTGGGGAGCCTGCTATTGAATAAGGCGTACTCACTCGATTTGCCAGGGAAAGATAGTGTTCGCCTCCATTGAGGATGTGGGGAGTGCCAGGCGCGCAAAGTGCGTGTGTAGTTATGTCCTGATTAAGCAATCCTGGGACGGTGGTTCCCAGCAGGTGCGCATTTGCGCAGAGAGCTACCCGAATACCGCTGTTGCGCGCAAGATCATCGGCAAAGTAGTTGTTGATGCCTTTCTCTCCAACCAGCACGCCTTCCTGATTTCCTGCGCCATCCCTGATAGGCACAGCAAAATTTAAACTCCAGCTGCTATCGATGTTGAGCGAAGTGGGAGCGGCCTGCAAGGACGTCACAGTCTTTCCAGCCAGCCCCTGATCTACCAGGGGCATTGTTCCTCTGGGAACCACGTTGCTGAAAAAAGGCTGTCCTGTCTGCGCGACGACTGTATGATTGTTCGAGATAAGTGCTATACCTGCCAGCCGGTAATTGACCATGTCGGCGTTCAAAGTAATCAGAACCTGGTCATACTGTGAAGATGTTGGGGGTTGCTTAACAGCCGAGATAAACAGTGAATTTCCGGCTTCTCGGGCCATCGTCTGGACAAGCGCGCTGGTAGTAGTCTCATAGGTCTTCTCGACGGTTGCCAGGTGTGCGGTAGCGTCACTTTTTGCTTCGCGCTCGTAGAGTGCTTTCAAGACATATGCCGATAGCGATACAAACAGGAGCAGACAAAGCAAAAGCGTTAGCGCCGCACTGATTATTAACTTGCCCCCCAGAGATCTTACCTTAAATCGCATGCCATCCCTTATAGACAAAAAGTAAGGGGGGGACGGGGTGCCAGCTCGTCCTCCCCCTACCACGCGAATGCTCAACGCACCGCGAGACTCCAGGTGGCGCGCGTGCAAACCCCATGGGGAAAAGGTTGCACGATAGTCAGATGCCCGCTACAAGCTTGCTCGTCGAGGTGGATCTGCTTGCTTACGAACATCCCGCCTTCCATCCCAGGCCTATACATTATAACGTATAACTCACCAAATAGTTATCACTTTTGAGAGCAATTTTCTAACTTTGCCGAAAATTGCCTGAGGTTTCTGGAGGTTTTTGTGGTTATCCCCTTATATACTCGATATAACCGCGCTGGAAGAGATCGACCAGAATGCGGGCCACCGTGACTTCGGAATGGTGAGTTAATTGTGCTATGGTGTGCAGCGTGCGCCTTCCATCAAGCAGCAGAAAAACGATGCGTTCTCGTCGTTTCAGCGCATGTAAGGTTTTCGCGTTGCAGACGCCTGGTAAAGCGCGGAATATGGCGTGCTGACCAGGCAGCGTGCGTTGTTCGTCCTGCTTAAGCGGTGCGCGCGCTGGCTGCGGTAAGGGTGTGGCCTGCACCACTCGCGCCAGGGGGCCGGTACTTTTGGGTATGCGTGGAAGCGTCGATGGCGTATGCTTTTCGCCGCGCAGGATAGGCAATAGCCGGGTCTCCTGTTGGGAAATGCTTACATGCCTGAAGGGCGATTGCACCCCCTCAAAAAAAGTGAAGTAACCACTACCCCAGTTGAGCATCTGCATAAGGGCCGCTTTCCCCGTTTCCCGTTCAGTGCGGGCGAGGATGGTTTCACCAGCCTCAAAGTAGATTTCACCCCGCTCGATGCCGCGCTCCCCAATGTGTTCAAGTCGTAACATTCCTGTCTGTTGATGTAACGCGATCTCGTGTAAAAGCTGTGATAGGTGATCTGTAAAGACTGATTGCGCTGTGGGCATTTTTCCCTGCCTCCAAAATCCACTTACACCACACGTTCCCATACAGGTCAGTTAAACCTGTGCTATCTACTGTACTCTCAACCTGTGAATATTCCGCGAAAAAAGCTTATATGTATGTGAAATTCGTGTGAAGATCGGATTTTTACCTTGACCATGCAAGCGGAAAAAAAGGGGCAAATGAATTTTGAGAAATAAAGGGGATACATCCAGCCATGTCATCCTGAGCGCAGCGAAGGATGACATGGCGTGAGTGCTCTCTCGATTAATAGGAGAAAATTGTCTCAGGGGATTTCTGTCCAGAAAATCGGGCCATCTGTGCCTGACTGGTCAACTTTTTGGGCCGTATTCTGCGCCGTATCGACAAGGTAGATGCCGAGCTGGTCATCGCTTAAGGCCACAACCAGTTGGTGGGACGAAGTAGGCGACCAGATCATGGCCGAGGCCGCGCCTTTCAGCTTGAGGAAGCTCGCGGAACTGCTTATCTGCAGGTTAACAATACCGATCTGCGTCCCGGTGCTGAACGCGATTTCCTGCCCGTTCGATGACCATGCCGGTGCTGGTTCAATGACTACGTTGGACGCAATCAAGGCATCGAAGTCGGTTTGGGCGTTGAGGACGTGCAGCGTACCCAGCCCACCCGAGAGATTATCGAGGTAGTCGATATGCTGGCCATCAGGCGACCACTGCACAAAACTTACCTGTTTGCCGCTCGTCATCTGTACTAATGTGGAGCCGGGCGTCAGATCGATGCGCCACAGGTCGCCGTCACGGCCTGCTTGCGAAGTGACCACCAGCCAGCTACCCACGCCATCATGCCCATTGCGACTATAGACCGCCTGCACAAAGTCGCCGCTTAACAATTGTCTGGCTCCAACTGAGCTATCAACACCAACACGGCGTTCCCACAGGCTATGAACATGTCCAATGACGCCGATGCTCCACGTAATGGTGGGTGTGTCCAGTCGGGGCGACCAATCAAGTGTCAATACGCTATCGCCCGCGCTGGTCTGCGTGCCAATACCGGTCGCGATGGTCAGCACGCCATGATTTTGCGCGTTGTAATCTAGAATGCTAACCGCGCCATTATTCGTCACTTCAAATGCCAGCCGCACACCATCAGGAGACCAGACGAGATGGGAGACGCTGCCCGTAATTGGAAGCGCTACATGCTGCACCTGTCCGGTTGCCGTTGAGTAGATATACAGCCCTGTTTGTCCGCTATTATTGGGAGCGGCGACGAAAGCCAGGGTTGTGCCATCGCTTGACCACGCCAACCCATTCAAAATGGTTGAGCCTGTTTGTGTATCCCAGATGGTGGCAGGGTTGACGCCAGGACCTAATAAGGGTTGTTTGATGGCCGTATCTTCCTGGCTATCGCTGCGCAAGGTGTGAACAAGCGCCTTTTGCTGGTCGATATAGGCGATCATATCGCCTGCCGAACGTCCAGGCAATGGCGGACTGACAGTCCAGTTTGCTGCCACCGTTACGTTTTGTGGCGTCAGCCGCTCGGGATGAGTACGACTGCCATCGGCCTGCGTACTCCAGAGCGCTCCATCACGCAGGAAAACAAAGCGCATGCCAGCAGAGAGCGCCTGTGTGCCTCCCGGCCCCGCCGGGGGCGTAATCCCATTTGTGCCTGTTGCTGGCTGCTGGTGAAGTAAACCATTCAAGCTGAGCAGACCGCCGATGGCGATAGCCGCGATCAATACCGCCGCTATCGTTGCGAAGACCACGCGCAAACCCCGGCTCGAGTGCGTGCGGGGCGTTGGTTGAACGGCAGGCGTGGGGACTGTACTGCGTCCGCCCGGTATCGCTACCAGTTTAGGGCGCGTTCTGGTTTCCTTGCTGGCTCCCCGTGAAGGCATTCTCGGTACTGTCCAATCGTGCGGAGAAACATGGGTACCCGCGTCGAAGGTTCCGGTGAGTTCGAGAAATTCGGGGGATGTGAAGATACAGTTGCGGAGCGCTGGATCAGGGCTGACTCTGGGCAAGTGGGAGAGCAACGAGTCATAGCGCCGGTAGTCGGTAAGGATATCGCTGCAATGCCTGCAGGTGTGCAGGTGTGCAGCGACCAACCGGCGTTCATCGGGTGCGAGCATATTGTCAAGGTAGGCACTCAGCAGTTCCTCGACTTGCTCGCAGTTCATTTCGTTTTCCCTCCGCCCTGTTCTAATGCTTTATAATGCTCTCTAAACGACTGGCGCGCCCGCGACAGATACATTTTGACGCCGCTTTCCGCGATGTTTAATGCTTTCGCGATCTCGCTATAGGAGAAGCCTTCCTGCGTGTAGAGCAGCAGCGCGGCCCGGTATTGTTGGGGCATACGGCGCAATGCTGCGCGCACCAGTTCAGTTGTACCATAAATTTCTTGAGGATCAGCACTTTCAACATCCGCCGGCTCGTGGTCGAGGTCTTGCCAGGGAAGCCAGGCTATCAACTTACGGCGTCGCAAGGCATCATATGCTGTATTGGTGGCGATCCGATACAACCAGGCCGACAGCTTCAAGTTGGAATCCATTTTTGGCAGCGCTCGAAACGCCTTCAAAAATGTATCCTGCGTCAGGTCGTCTGCTTGCTCGCGATCCCCAACCAGATGATACATATAATTATAAATGGCAGTTTTATATTCGTCGTAAATCTGGTCAAAGGACCAGGAAGATTCCGTGGTTTCCACCCTGGCCATTCGCTACGTCCCTTCGATGGCTATAGCTACCTACATGCCCGTTCCATGCACGTGATAGTTGCGCATCTCCGGGCGGCGTGGCCTGCTGCCATTTCGCCGACGCGGATAAGGCTAGTATCCTTCTGTGTAGTGGAACGGACAATCAACACTTTCAGTAACATTAAGAATAAGAACGGTATTCGCACGATTTGTTGTTAACATGTTAGCATACTTGTCCGATTCTCTGAAATCACTAGCCCTACAGTTAGTACTAATGGGGGAAATTGTACGAAGCCTGGGCAAATACGGCCTTTCAGTCCGTATTTGCCCAGGCTTCGTCTTATATGGTACGATTATTGCGGTTATTTTACCCAGGAAACAAAAGGAGAGAACCCCCTATATGGCCGTAGAACAGCGCCTGCGCAACAGGCGTACCGTGTGGTGGCACGAGGATGAGTATGGAAAAGCTGTCTGCCTGATCGATCAGACGCGCCTTCCAGGTGAGGTGGTCTACCTGACCTTGCGACACGAGGAGCAGGTGGCCGAGGCAATCACCAGCTTGAGGGTGCGCGGCGCGCCCGCTATCGGGGTTACTGCTGCCTTTGGTATCGCGCTCTCGCTCTATCGCTTGCTGCAAGAACAAACGCCCACTCTTCCAGAAATGCAGGAACACCTGGCCCAGGTCAGCGAGCTGTTCCGGCGCACTCGTCCAACGGCAGTCAATCTTTTCTGGGCTATCGAACGCATGAACCGGCGTGCTGAAAAGGCCATGCGAGAAGGCCAGAGCTGGCCTGAACTGGCAGGCCAGCTTCTGCATGAGGCGCAGGCAATAGCCGACGAGGATTTCGAGGCATGCTTGCGCATGGGACGCTATGGCGCGGAACTGATCGCCGATGGCGATGCGCTTCTGACACACTGCAACGCGGGTTCGCTGGCAACGGCTGGCCTGGGAACGGCGCTTGCTCCTATGTATGTGGCGCACGAGTCCGGCAAGCATATCCACGTCTTTGTTGACGAGACGCGACCGGTTTTGCAGGGGGCGCGCCTGACGGCCTGGGAGCTACAGCAGGAAGGCATTCCTCTCACGCTGATTACCGATAATATGGCCGCGTACTTCATGCGTCATGGCGGCATTAAAGCTGTCTTTGTTGGCGCTGACCGCATCGCGGCGAACGGCGACGCGGCGAATAAAATTGGCACCTATGGCGTTGCTGTGCTGGCTCATGCTCACTCCATTCCTTTTTACGTAGTGGCTCCCCGTTCTACCATCGATTTAAACCTGCCATCGGGCGATCAGATTCCCATTGAGCAGCGTAATCCCGCGGAAGTAACTACTGTGCGCGGCATGCCTATAGCTCCGGCGGGTGTGCAGGTAGCGAATCCGGCCTTTGATGTTACTCCTCATATCTATATAACCGCTATAATAACGGAGGCTGGAATTGCGCGTCCACCTTATGAAGAGTCGCTGCGAAGCCTCTGCGCTGGATATCACGTTATCGAAAAGGTTGATCGTTGATGGAAACGGATGTTGTGCAAGCGGTCGCGGGATACGCGGAAAAAGTATTGGGGCGAGAAGGCTATCGCTATATTTGCGCTGTTGTCGCGAACTGTAAGATGCTGGCTATCGAGATGGAAAATAGCGGAGAAGATACCAGCGACCTGGATTTGGAGGCGCTGGTGCTGGCCGCCTACCTGCATAACATTTCGACAGTAGAATTCGGCTACCAGGATCACCATGTAAAATCGGCTGAGATGGCCGTACAATTGTTACGCGATTTACAGGTGCCGGAAGAGCGCATTCAGCGTGTTGAGCAGGCAATTCTGGTGCATACCTCAGTGGTTTCTGCCGAGCAGCGAGCAGCAGGCCCATTAGAGGGGCGTATCCTCTATGATGCTGATAAGCTTGGTCGCCTGAGCGGTCTCGCCGTCGTAACGTCCTTGATTGAATTCGGCGCGCGTTACCCCAATCGTGCCATCAATAGCGAGGTTCTGGCTGCTATTTTACGTCACATCGAAGAACGTTTCGTTGATCTCTATCAATCATTGAATACTTCTCCTGCGCGGAACATGGCGCAGGAAAAATTTGGTAATACCTTGGCCTTTCTTGACGGGGTCATCGAGTACTTGAGCGACTCGACCCCTGTCTGATCTGTAGCTATTACGAGGGAGGATGGATGTCCATTCTGGTTGTTGGTTCTGTAGCGCTCGATACCATTGAAACTCCTTTCGCGAAGGCGGAAGAAATTCTGGGAGGAGCGGCATCCTATTTTGTCACGGCGGCCTCGCTGTACAATCAGGTCAACCTGGTGGCTATCGTAGGTAGCGATTTCCCCCAGGAGCATCTTGAGTTCTGGCGCAAGCGTTCGATCAATCTCGCTGGTTTGCAGATTCAGGAAGGAAGAACGTTCCGCTGGGTCGGGCGCTATCACCTGGATATGAATACCCGTGATACGCTGGATACGCAGTTGGGTGTCTATGCCGATTTTCATCCCTCTGTGCCAGAGGAGTATCGCCGCAGTGAGTTGCTTTTCCTGGCCAATATTCAGCCAACGTTGCAGTTAGAGGTGCTTGAGCAGGTATCTGACGCTCGCCTGACCGTTCTGGACACGATGGAACTCTGGATCATGACCACCCGCCCTCAGCTCACGGAAGTCATCAAGCGCGTGGATGTGCTGCTGATGAGCGAGGAGGAAGTGCGCCAGTATACCGGACGCGCCAGCATCATCAGCGGCGTGCGCCAGTTACTCGACATGGGCTTGAAATACGTCGTTGTGAAGCAGGGCAGCTACGGCGCGCTGCTCTTTGGCGCGGATGGCACCTATTTCAGCGCCCCGACCTATCCTCTCGAGGAAGTGATTGATCCGACCGGGGCGGGAGATGCCTTCGCGGGCGGCTTTCTCGGCTATCTCTCTACTGTCGAACCTCGACCGGATGGCAGTTATACTGTAGATGATATCAAGCGCGGCGTAGTGCATGGCAATATTATCGGCTCTTTCGCCTGCGAGGCGTTCAGCATCGATCGCCTGCGCACTCTGACCATGCAGGATGTCAAGGACCGCTACAAAAGCCTGGTTGCCTGCTCGCATTTTGAACCGCAGTGGATGCCTGCCAGGACATGAGGATATGCATCCCCTTTGTGCAATCGGCGTGTAGGGACGAAAGACACCCGCAAGGGGATGTCTCTACACGCTCAATCAAGGTGTCTTTCGTCCCATCCATTTCTTTGAGGGTGCCCATTTGTGAAAGACCCTGAAAAGATGATATGCTGAATGGGCGTATATTGAATTCCATGAACGAAAGGATAGATTGAGTATGACGACCTCCACCAAAGGAGATGTCCGCGATATTTCCCTTGCCCCACGCGGCAAGGCGCGCATCGAATGGGCTGCCAGGGACATGCCCGTCTTGCGGCTGATTCGCGAGCGTTTTGCCAAAGATCAGCCGCTCAAGGGCGTGCGTATGTCGGGCTGCTTGCATATTACGACCGAAACCGCCAATCTTGCCATCACGCTGAAGGCTGGTGGGGCCGACCTGGTGCTATGTGCCTCGAATCCGCTTTCTACGCAGGATGATGTTGCCGCTGCGCTGGTCGCCGAGTACGGCATTCCGACCTACGCCATCAAGGGCGAGGACGAGCAGACCTATTATCGCCATATCAACGCCGCCCTCGATCATCAGCCCAACATGACAATGGACGATGGCTGTGATCTCGTATCCACGCTGCATACCAGCCGCACAGAGCTGCTTGGAAATGTGATTGGCGGCATGGAAGAAACCACGACGGGCGTTATTCGCCTGCGCAGTATGGAGAAAGAGGGCGTGCTGCGCTTCCCGGTGCTGGCGGTCAACGATTCGGACACCAAGCACCTCTTCGATAACCGCTACGGTACCGGGCAGAGTACCATTGATGCCATTATTCGCACCACCAACGTATTGCTCGCCGGGCGCACGCTGGTTGTCTTCGGCTATGGCTGGTGCGGTAGGGGTGTTGCCTCGCGCGCTCGTGGCATGGGGGCGCATGTGATCGTCTGCGAAGTTGATCCGGTGCGCGCCCTGGAAGCGGTCATGGATGGCTACCAGGTGATGCCGGGCATTGATGCCGCCGCGCTTGGCGACATCTTCGTGACCGTCACCGGTGATGTCAACGTGATTGATCGCCAGCATCTCGAGCGCATGAAAGACGGCGCGCTGCTCGCCAACTCCGGTCACTTCAACGACGAGATCAACATTCCCGAACTGGAGAAGCTTTCCACTGGCAAGCGTACTGTGCGCGATTTCGTCGATGAGTACACCTTTGCCGATGGTCGCCATGTCTACCTGCTGGCCGATGGTCGTCTCGTCAACCTCTCGGCTGCCGAAGGGCATCCCGCCAGTGTCATGGATATGAGCTTCGCCAACCAGGCGCTCGGCTCCGAGTACATGCTGACCCACGCCAAAGAGTTACAGCCGCGTGTCTACACTCTGCCGGTTGAGATTGATCGTGAAATTGCGGACCTTAAACTCCAGGCAATGGGTGTCAAGATTGATACCCTGACCCCCGAACAGGACAAATACCTGCATTCGTGGGAATCAGGCACCTAGCCCCGAATTTTCCTTGACTTTCCATCCGCTTCCTGCGTATACTACAGGCAGGAAGCGGATAGCACTTCAACAACCGAATACGTGAAGCAGAAATCTGCTCTCATCAAGAGAGGTGGAGGGAAACGGCCCGATGAAGCCCGGCAACCCACTTGCCACATGGTAGGAAGGGTGCCAATTCCGGCGGAGCATTCCGCAAGATGAGGGGGAAACGAGTAAGTGACTCTCAACCCCTGAATTCAGGGGTTTTTTTATACCCCGCATCTCCGCTCATAATTAGCGTGTTTTCCAAAAGAAGGGAGAAAAAGACCAGATCTATGAGTAGTTTTATGCGCCAGCCCAAAGCGTTTTTCACCAGCGAATCGGTGACAGAGGGCCATCCTGATAAGCTGTGCGATCAGATCTCCGATGGCATCCTCGATGCGATTCTCGCGCAGGACCCGATGGCGCGTGTAGCCTGCGAAACGGCGACCACAACCGGTCTCGTCCTCGTCGCAGGCGAGATTACCACGTCCGCCTGGATTGATATGCCTGCCATCGTCCGTAAAACCATCGAGCAGGTCGGCTACATCAATGCCGATTACGGCTTCGACTATCGCACCTGCGGAGTTGTCACCTCTATCGGCAAGCAATCGCCCGATATCGATATGGGCGTGAGCCACTCGCTGGAGACAAAGGGTGGAGTGGCAATTTTGAGCGATGATGAGTTGGAGCGCGTTGGTGCTGGCGACCAGGGCATGATGATTGGTTTTGCCTGCAATGAAACGCCTGAGTACATGCCCATGCCCATCAGCCTCGCCCATAAGTTGACGCGCCAGCTTTCGCAGGTGCGCCGCCGCTCCTGGGGCGGCATTGGCCCCATGTCCTACCTGCGTCCAGACGGCAAGAGCCAGGTAACGGTGCAGTATGAATATGGCCGCCCGGTGCGCGTCGATACGGTTGTAATCTCAACGCAGCATGCCGATTATATCGATCAGGAACAGATTCGCCAGGACGTGATCGAGCATATCATCAAACCTGTTATTCCTGCGCACCTGCTCGATAAGGACACGCGCATCTTTGTCAATCCTACCGGGCGTTTCGTCACAGGCGGCCCGATGGGTGATGCGGGACTGACCGGGCGCAAGATCATCGTCGATACCTATGGCGGCATGGCCCGGCATGGCGGCGGCGCGTTCAGTGGCAAAGACCCGACAAAGGTTGACCGCTCGGCTGCCTACGCCGCCCGCCACATCGCGAAAAATATCGTTGCCGCCGGTCTGGCCGATCGACTCGAATTGCAGGTATCCTATGCCATTGGCGTAGCCCGCCCGCTCTCGCTCTACGTCGATACCTTTGGCACAGGCAAAATCTCAGATGAGGAGATCATTCGCCTCATCAACGAGCATTTTGACCTGCGACCCGCCGCTATCATTCAGACCCTGAACCTGCGCCGCCCGATCTACCAGCCGACCGCCGCCTTCGGCCACTTTGGGCGCACCGATATCGATGCTCCCTGGGAAGCGCTCGATAAGGTGCCCATGCTGACTCGCGGCGTCGGTGCCAGCGCTGATACAAGCGATGAGGCGACTGTTTAATCCGTTTGATCGTCTACAACCTGCATTTGCATGATGAATCAGGGATTGTGTAGGGACGCGCTTCATCGCGTCCACCTGGCATGAACGCGCATCCGAGGCCGGACGCGATGAAGCGTGTCCCTACACAATCCTTTTTTTGCCAATATTCGTCGGCCAACGCGGGTTCTTTTTTTGCGAACTACAATTCCAGGCGAAAACCACGTATAATAATGAGGCAAGGTTCTATCTGGCTTACACTCGAAATCTCGCAAGAAAGTGAGTAGATCGAATGGACTTTACGCTCAACGAGGAGCAACTGGCGATTCGCGATACCTGCCGCGAATTCGCGGAGCAAGAAATCAAACCACGCGCTGAAGAAATGGATCGCACCGGGAAGTTTCCCTATGATCTGGTTCGCAAAATGGGCGAATTGGGCCTGCTGGGACTTCCTTTTCCAGAAGAATACGGTGGTGCAGGTGCTGACTTCCTCTCCTACTGTATCGCTATCGAAGAAATCTCTCGCGGCGATGTCTCCATAGGCATCACGATGGAGGCTCACACGTCGCTGGGAACCACTCCTTTCTATCTCTTCGGTTCGCAGGAGCAGAAGGAACAGTATCTGCCCATGCTGACAAGCGGCGAGCGATTGTGGGCCTTTGGTCTCACGGAACCAGAAGCAGGCTCGGATTCGGCCGGCACGCGAACACGCGCTGAATTGCGTGATGGCTACTGGCACATCAACGGCTCCAAGAGCTTTATCACCAATGCCGGAACCGACATCACGGGTGGGGTCACAATCTCGACTGTGACCGGTATGCGCCCGGATGGACGCAAAGAAATTTCGAATATCATCGTCCCCAAGGGAACACCGGGCTATATTATCGGCAATGCCTATAAAAAGATGGCCTGGAAAGCCTCTGATACTCGTCCACTCAGCTTTGAAGATTGCGTGGTGCCTGAAGGCAACGTGCTTGGCCAGCGCGGCGATGGCTTCAAGCAGTTCATGCAGATTCTTGATGGTGGGCGTATTGCTATCGCGGCGCTTTCCGTTGGTCTGGCGCAGGCCTGTCTGGATGAAGCCCTCGCATATGCGAAGGAACGCAAGCAGTTTGGACAGCCGATCAGCAAATTCCAGGCCATCCAGTTCAAACTCGCCGATATGGCGACCGAGATCGAGCTGGCTCGCCTGATGTACTATAAAGCCGCCTGGCTGCATATGCAGGGCAAACCCTACACCGCTGAAGCCTCGATGGCGAAACTCTTCGCCTCAGAAACCGCCAAACGCGCCGCCGACCAGGCCGTCCAGATACACGGAGGCTACGGCTTCATGGACGAATTCCCCGTCTCCCGCTACTGGCGCAGTGTCAAGATCAACGAAATCGGCGAAGGCACCAGCGAAGTGCAGCGCATGGTCATAGCCAAACACCTCGGCTGCTGATATTCTCTCACGCTCTCCTTAGCATAGAGAGGAATGGACTACGCGCTTATGTAAAGCAGTAAGTAGCCCATTCCTCTCTATATGTGAAAAATTTCACTGAAATACTTGTAAGCTGAGCGTATAATTATCTGAAATCTGTTTAACTCTCTGAGAGGAGCATTCGTATGGATACCAGCATTAATTCTTCCGCCACTCCTGCACAACACACTCACACTCACACTGATGCCTTCAAGCACTGGTTCGGCGGCGTCCATTTCCAGTTCCCCCGCTACAAGCATGACCATCCGCCCGTGATTAATGTTAATGAGGTGGCCGATGAACGATTGACGATGGGGCAGCGCATTGCTGATAAGGTTGCGGAGAAAATGGGGTCCTGGAGTTTTATTATCTCACAAGCAACGATTATGGTTGTGTGGATCACGCTCAACCTGGTTGGTTGGTTTTACCATTGGGATATCTATCCTTTTGTGCTCCTTAATTTGGCAATGTCTGCACAAGCCGCGTTCGCGACACCTTTGATTATGATGTCACAAAACAGGCAAGCCGAGAAAGACAGGCTTACCGCGCAAAACGATTATATTACCGATTGTAAAGGCGAAGAAGAAATTCGTCATATAATGGAGCATCTCGACCATCAGGATACCTTGATCTTGCAAATTGTTAAGCGTCTTGAGGAGCAGCACACCGACATCCTGTCGCATTTTAGCCAGCTTGATCCAAAACTCGCGGAGCGGTTGGGATTAGATGCGGTCAAAGTCAGCCAGGAGGTGCTGGATGAAGAGGGTGAGACGGGGGGCAATTCTTAGTTCCTGGTGCTGCACAAAGCATTCCAAAACGTCGAAACGCGAGCCAGAATGGCTCGCGTTCCATTGCTAAATGCTTGTTTCGCTATTCTATCACTTCGGCCAGTTAAAGGCCAGGAAAGTGATCCCAGGTGTGCCAGGGGTACTGGTCGCGGTAGTCGTTGTGTCGTTGACAATCCAGACTGCCTGGTTGCCGTTGACGGATAGGAAACTGGCCTGGTTCAGAATGTCGCCGACGTTGACGTTGTTCTGATTCGCGACATCATACATCTGGTAGCCTTTGTCGCCTTGCCAGAGAACAAAGTCAGTTCCCACCTGCAATGAGGTCGCTAAACCGCTAGTGTTCAAGATTGTTGGCTGCATTGTATTGCTGTCCAGAGGTAGCATTTCTATCCAGCCATGAATAGAGGCATCCAGCGGGGGCTGGTAGATACTCGGATCGGTTTGTGGAATGATGGATAGCGTTCCTTGCGTTGTTGAAGGCGTCCCATTTGTCGTATTCTGCACTGAGGTATTATCAGTACTCAGGTAGAACAGCGTATCATCTACCACCTGCGGATGGAAAGACATTCCATTCTGGATGAACAACCCGGTCGAGGTCTCTTTCATGCCAGCATTCGTTGTGCGTCCATGCGATGGTCGCGGAACAGCTTTGCTAATCTCCTGTTGTTCCCAGATATTGCTGCGCAGGTTGCTGTCACTGGCAACCCACTCCTCTGACCAGAAGATTTGTGTGCCATCGCTATTGGCAGTGGGAGAGGTCAGGACATGGCCTGCCGGGGCTGTTGCTATCTGCGTAAGCGCGGGTTTATTGACATTCCCAAGTGGATAGCTCCACAGGTGCGAAATGCCATTGTTATCAAGGGCAGTGATAAGCAGACCGGTCGGGGTAAACCAGATGCCCTGAACCGGTGTCGTAATCCAGTTTGGCCCGCTATCAGGGTCATAGACCCCTTTCAAGATAACGGTTGGACTGACGATGCTGCTGGTTGTTGGCAGACCGAGCGGCAGGTAGCGAATGCTCCAGGACTGCACGTAGGGATGCTGCGGCACATTGGGCAGGTTGCGGCGCGTTTTCTGCTTTGGCGCATCAAATTGCAACCAGACAAGCGAGTTTGACGTGCTTCCCAGCACAATCAACGGTCCCTGGCTGGGTGTAATCAGCAAAGGCGTGCTGACCTGCGACTGGCGGTCCATTTCGAGCAGCATCCAGGAGGGCATATTCGGATTATCATACGCGGTGTAGTAGATGTACTGCCGATCAGCAATGGCGCTTGTCACATATTGATAGTCCGTATTGGTCGTATACTTAACCTGGCTAATCGCGATTGGTTCGTTGACCGCCAGTGGCTGCTGCACCTTTTGCAAATTATTATGGGCCACCATGAGCAGCGAGGTAATGCCGCCCATCATCAGCAGCATCAGGAAGACCGCCGCCAGACCGAGAATCGCGAACTGATTCATTTGCCTGCGCGGGCGTCCTTTGCGCCGGGCATGAATGATGGGAAGCGGCCCGGTTTCGGCGGTAGACAGGGCGCTGAATGTATCTGTGGAATGTACTGCTTGCGCGTGCTGGTGAAGATAGGGTTTGAGAAACTCTGGAGTGGGAACTGTGCCAGGAGCCGAACGCTGCATAAACTCTGTGTGTTCTTTTGCCAGCGAGCGCATGAGCTTCGCATACATGTCTGGAGGCGGCTCTAACGCCGGTAACGCTCGAATAGACTTGCTGATGAAGCTGTCTCGAGCAAGTTCCTCCCTGCAGGATGCGCACCGTTCCAGGTGAACATCCAGTTCAGTTGTATCAAAATCTGCGTCTTTAAGGTCCCGATATGCGGTCAACAAAGACCGCGCCTGCTCACAGTTCACTTGTCACCCACTTCTTGCTGGTACAAAGCAATAAACCGTTCTCTTGCTCGCATCAGGCGCATTTTCACCGCCGAGGCGCTGATATTCAGCACTGCGGCGATCTCCGCACAGGAAAGGCCATCGTTTTCATAGAGCCAGAGACAGACCGCGTATTTGGGCGGCAACTGTTTAAAGATACGCTCTACAATTTCCCGGTCGGCCACACGATTTTCAAAAACCCCACCATCATACCCACCTCGCTCGTAGAGAGAACTGCCACCACGTCCATCGCTCTCGTCGCTGTTCGTGTTGAAGCTCTCCGAAGCCGAGCCACCCGACTCTGAGACAACTCCTGCTCCTATGCCGCGATCCTCATTGAACAAGGAAAGAGGCAGCCAGGAGATGAGCCGCCGCCGCCGCAGCGTATCGGTCGTCGTATTGGCTGCGATTCGATACAGCCAGGCCGATAATGCCCCAGGCTGTACGACCGTACCATTTAACAATGCCTTATAAGCCTTAACGAATACATCCTGTGTAAGGTCATATGCCTGTTCGCGGTTGCCAATCAGATGGTAGATGAAGTTGGTAATCGGCCCTTGAAAGCGTAGAAAGATCGCTTCAAAGTCCGCGACATCTACTTTCTCTACCGGTTCCTCAGCAGCCTGGGGTTGCGAAGCGATGGCATCAGTCACTCGCTCATCCTCGTCTACTTCGTCCCTGCCGATGTCAAGCTCTTCGCGATTGTCCTCAGCCCTTTGCAAAGGAATGGTTGGACGACTTACTGCTTCAGTGTCCAACACCGGTCGCAATCCGCTGTTCAAGTTGTAGAGACGGATAGAAGTGTCCATTGGTTACATATACCTTAATCTGTCATTAATGCAGAGCGCTATAAGCAATACCAGAATTCCAACGCATTATTGTACTTTCGTAGCATAACATATTTGCATCCAGGTTACTGTGATGCACTTGACAATTAAGCCCATTTTCCTACAAATCACATGTTTTCCCCACATCGCTGTATGTCAGGAGCCGCATTGAGTGAGGCGCATGTATGTATGTTATAGCCGAGCTATTAGAACGAGCTTTCTTTTTATTACTAGTATATCACGTATGGGTAGGTTTTGTGGCGACACCAAAAAAGAAAATCGCCCGTGTGAGCGGGTGAAACGGCGACGTCCTATTTTCCCGGAGGGCTGCCCCTCAAGTATCATCGGAGCTGAAGAGCTTAACTTCCGTGTTCGGGATGGGAACGGGTGGACCCTCTTCGCTATTGTCACCGGTTCACCT
>DASRDB010000013.1:0-54749 GCA_035652815.1 Ktedonobacteraceae bacterium | reverse complement strand
TTTCGCCGGTCTCCGCGTCCTTCATCGGCCTTCAGCGCCAAGGCATCCACCGCGTACTTTGCGCTGCTTGTGACCCATCGACTCGATGGGCACGCCTCGCGCGTCATCTCTTGCTTCTGCCCTCGGCAAAATTGAAGTAATTATTCTTGTATTTGGTTGTTTAAAGTGCTGTTCGCTTAACGCTTCGGTATAATGCCATAAATTTTCGTAGTTGTCAACACCTTTTTGCCCGGAAGTTCGGGCTGTAGAGGAGAAGTAGCCCGATTGTACCAGGGCCATGTGTTGTGATGAAGGTGTGAAATTTTTCTTACACAAGAAACTTGACGTTTCTCGAAGGGGTATGGTACACTTTACGGGTGTGGTGTAAAAAAACATACCACACCCCTGTAAAGCCAAACCGTGTTGTATGTAATCGACAGTGCGGTCGCTACGTTAAGTACAACTTTTGTTTATCTCCAAAACATGGGAGGGATCAATGCGGGCCACGTTCAGTTACGCGAGCATCCTGTACGCTGTTGGTCAGGTGCTAGATCAGGTAGGCGTGAAAAGCTTCGCAATGCATGAGGAAGAGGATGGTCTCTTCGTTGAAGGTTTTGATGGTGAGGGCCACCTTCAGGTTCAACTGCGTTACGATGTTCCCAGTCTCTATGAGCTGGTGAGCCGAACAGCGGGTCAGGTAGAAGAACACCACGAGCAAAGGGCAACAGAGAACGAGGGAACACTCCATCGCTTCCTCGCTGATCACCGGCGCGAACTGGTAGGCCTCTCTCGCTAAACAGACAGCCAGGCGCTTTGAGAACCAGAGGTGACCGGGGAGCAACCCCGGTCATCATTTACTTATCTAATCCAGCCTCATCCTGGTTGGCATCACATAACCAGTGCAGTCCATAGCAACGCATACATTCAACGACCTCAACCAGGTCGCGGCCTTTCTCGGTAAGTGAGTATTCGACGCGGGGTGGGACTTCCGAAAACGTTTGACGAAGAATAATACCCTCTTCTTCAAGAGTGCGCAAGCGCTCCGAGAGCGTCTTAGGACTGATGCCTTGCAGGGAGCGTTCGAGTTGATTGAAGCGTTTGACGCCAGTAGCGAGGTCGCGAATAATCAGCAGTGTCCATTTGCCGCTGATGATCTTCGCAGTACGAGCCACGGGACAAACGGTATTATCGACAGGCGTATCGAGGGAACGGATTGTTGACTCCATAGTATTTAGTCGGGGCAAGCAGGATAAAAGATTCTCAAACTTGCCAAATTTCTTCTTATTGGAAAATATATCACAGCAACTATGGAAAGTAAAGCGCAGACCTCTCGACTTTGCCCTCAAAGTATGATATGCTCATACCTGATAGGGAATGCGAGAGAAGCCGAGCAAGTGAACACTTATCAACCTGTGAGCTGGTCTCCTGGGATAGCAGGAGGGGCGGCATTACAGGAGACTTCAATTGCATTCGTGTACTTGAACAATTTTACATCTTGGCCTGCGCGGTTTCTCCCTTATGAGAGGAGAAGATTGTGCCCGAAGAAATAGCTTTATTCATCGATTTTGAAAACATCCGATACAGTATGCTGAATATCCAGCGGCGCGAGCCTGATCCACAGGAACTGATCGCGGTTGCGCGGCGCTATGGTACGGTGATGGTTGCCCGCGCTTACGCGGATTGGTCACGCCAGCCAGAGCCTTTCAAAGGCAGCCTGACGGCGGCAATGATCGACCGGGTCGATTGCCCTGCAAAACAGCGCGACCGTATTCGTGTGGGAACGATTCATTATCCCCCTGGCGGTTCGCCAACGGGAGGATTGGGTTCGCCAGGTCTGGTGACAGAGCAGGGAACAGGTTCATTCCAGCGTCCCTGGCCGACCGGTTCGCTGACACATTCAGGGCCGCTTCCAGCCATCAACCCGCAGAACGTGGGGAACAACTGGCAGCAGTACCAGAACGCCCAGGAGAACGCTGAAACCGAGCCTGAAGAGCCACTGCTCCCCGAGGACGATCCATTTACCGACGAAAGCTACATCTCGGACTATCAGCAGCGTGAGCCAGCGCGCCAATTCCAGCCATATTCCTATGGTCAATCGCCCACCGGTTCGCTCAATGCTGGCAGCTCCACTGGTCCGTTGGGAGGTTATCCTACCAATCCCTCGATGCCTGCTGTGCATACAGGCAACACCGGCCATATGCCCGCTGTCAATGCGAGCGGCTCAAGTACAATCGTACAAAGCACCGTCGTGCAGAGTACCGTTGACTTAAATATGCTGATGGATATTATCGAGACCGTTTTCGACCGCCCCACTATCTCTACGTTTGTTTTGATGACCGGCGATAAAGATTTCACGCGCATCAGCGCTCGTTTAAAGTTACGTCTAAACAAAACTGTGATAATTGTTGGAATACCAGGAACCGTCAGCCGAGACCTTATAAGTAGTGCCAGCCAGTTTGTGCCTCTTATTCCTGGAGGAGTACCTGCCTCACAAGGGTCTGATGCTGCCTTCCAGATGTCTATGACTGGTAATACTGGCAGCATGCCTGCTATTACGCCATCCAACCAGGGGGCATCTCCTTCTCAATACTCATCCTATCCGATGATTGATGTGCTTGATCCCCAGTTTTTGCAATTCCTGGATTATATAGACCGCAACTGGTCATGGCGCACCATTATCGGCGTATCTAATTTTATTGGCGATCCGGTGAATCCCAAGAATCGCTTCCGGGGCCGTCTCACACGCGAATCAGCCCGCGAACTGCTGAATATGTGTATTCAACAGGGGATTTTGCTGGTGCAGACCGATCCAGGCGGGTCTGAGGATCTGCGGCTCAACCGTATGCATCCTGGCGTGGATGAAGTGTTGAAACAATTCGTTCGCTAGAACAGTTACTTGAAAAAACCTATGCATTGGCACCTGTATTGAAGCGTATACAGGTGCCAATTTTCATCTTGTCTGTAAGAAAGGTACCTGTTTTTATGGATGAAGCACGTATTGCGTTTTTTCGGCGTTTGATTGCCAGCCCCAGCCCCTCAGGCTTTGAGCAGGCGGCACAGCGGGTCGTGCGAGAAGAGGTCAAGCAATATGCCGACGATGTGCGCACCGATGTGCATGGCAATGTTCTCGCTACTTTGAATCCCTCGGGAAAGCCGCGTGTCATGCTCACGGCACACTGCGACGAACTCGGCTTCTTAATTCGCTACATCAACGAGGACGGCTTTCTCTATTTCACACCCATTGGCGGATTTGATCCCGCAACCCTTCCCGGCAGCCGCGTGCGCATCCACGCGCCGGGAGGGCCAATTCTCGGCGTGATCGGCAGCCAGGCAGTGCATCTCATGCCTGCGGACGAGCGCGGCAAAGTGCCAAAGCTGGAGGATATGTGGATCGATATTGGCGCAACGAGCCGCGAGGAGGCGATGCAACTGGTGCCCCCAGGGACGCCCGCGACTCGCGCCGTAGAGCTTGAACCACTGCGCCATGACCTCGTTGTCTCCCGCGCACTGGATGATAAAGCAGGAGTGTTTTCGATCATCGAAGCTCTACGCAAGCTGCATGAGCGGCGCGATCAATTGAAGGCCAGCGTGTGCCTGGTTTCCGCGGTACAGGAAGAGGTAGGCAGTCGCGGCGTGCAGACCAGCGCCTACAGTGTCAATCCCGATATTGCCATTGCTGTGGATGTCACCTTCACCTCAGATCATCCCGAGACCTCGAAGATTCGACTCGGCGACGTGAAATTAGGCGGAGGGCCGGGCATCACCATCGGCGGTTTCGTCAATGCCCCCGTGTACCAGCGACTGATGAACGTTGCAAAGGAGGCGGGTATCCCTTTCCAGTACGACATTCAAAGCAGCCATACCGGAACCGATAACGATGATCTTCAAGTCTCGCGTGGCGGCGTTGCGACAGGACTGCTGAATATTCCCCTGCGCTACATGCATACCGGCTCAGAAATCATTTCGCTCTCCGATATAGAGACAACCTCAGAGCTAATGGCCCGCTTTGTGCTATCTCTCGATGAAGATTTTTCAGTGATTCCGTAGGGGCGTGGGCTTGCCCCGCCCTCGTCATCCATATCACCATACCAATTTTCCGGGTGTGTAGGGGCGCGGGCTTGCCCCGCCCTCATCATTTATATCACCATACCAATTTTCCGGGTGTGTAGGGGCGCGGGCTTGCCCCGCCCTCGTCATCCATATCACCACACCAATTTTTCGGGTGGAAACGAGGGCGGGGCAAGCCCACGCCCCTACGGAAACCACGCTCTCACCTGCTTTTCGTCTACACGCTGTTCGTAGCCGCAGAAATTGCAGCGCGAAATGTACGTTTTCTTGAGAGGGATTACAGGTAGGAAGTAGACCGTAAACCAGTATTGCGAGCGGGTCACGACGTGATAGCTGTACTGGCGGCACATGGGACAGGTATATTGGACCTGTCCCATCACCTTATTGCGCAGCCGCGAACCCATGACAATCAGGGCGAAAATCATTGTTTGTCTCTGCTCCGTTTTTTGATTAGGGAATTGTTTTTTTCCTGAGAATAACACGTTTGTAGAGACGTGATGATGAACTTGAAGAGCGAAATCGACAAGCTGGTAATGTCATCCTGAGCGCAGCGAAGGATCTCTCGTCCGGGCATGTGATCCGGCTGGGCGACGCAGATCCTTCGCTGCGCTCAGGATGACAGGGGGTGAGTATCCCCTGTTTCTTGGTAAAAGTTCATAATCGCGTCCCTACAGAAGTCGAAAGATTAAACATATATCACATCATCCAGACGCCATCACGCAAAAGCAGATTATCCACCAGGAAGGTGCGGCCAACGCGAACGGCTATCACAAGCAGGAGATCGGTGAGCGGGTTGGGCAGGATATTGCCCGGATGGGTGAAGGTATCGGGGTCGCAGGCGGTCGCATAATCGAGGCGCAGAAGAGGCGAAGCCGCCAGTACGGCAGACATGGCCTGCTCGATTTTCGATAGCTGGCGCTCACCTTGATCGAGCAGGGCCTTTCCCGCGAGCAAGGCTTTATAGAGCAAAGGCGCGGCGCGGCGCTCCTTCGCGGTAAGCAGGTGATTGCGGCTGCTGAGGGCCAGACCGTCGCTTTCGCGGAGGGCAGGAAGCACGCGCAATTGCACATCGATATTTAAATCCAGCACCACCTGGCGCACCAGGGCTACATGCTGCGCGTTCTTTTGACCAAAATAGGCGATATCGGGTCGAATGATTTGAAGTAATTTGGTGATGATGGTGGCATATCCCTGCACGTGTTCGGGACGCACAGCTCCCTCTAAACGCTGCGCGACAGGGGCGGTGCAGTGAACATAGGTAGCAAAATCGGGTGGATACATCTCATCGGGGCGGGGCGCAAACAGCACATCAACCTGTTCCTGCTCCAATAGCTGGACATCACGAGCAAAATTGCGCGGGTAATCGCCAGGATTTTCGTCAGGACCAAACTGGAGAGGATTGACAAAAATACTGACAACCGTTATCTCACACTCCTGACGGGCAGCCTGTATTAAGGATACATGTCCTGCATGAAGATAGCCCATTGTGGGGATAAAACCAACTGAGCCGCCGGAGAGCCAGCCACGCGCTGTCTCAATCATCTCATCCAGGTTATGTATAATTCGCATATAGTTCCCTATGATTAATTTACATGTACTGATACGTTAGATGTATGTAGTGTACATGACGTTTAGAGTCGGTTTGAGTAACCTGTGTTATACTATGTAGACGAGGAGGTTCCACTTAGATGAAAAACGTTTCGAGCCGCCTGTCCCGGGCGGTCCTCGCGCTTATTCGCACATTGGGCTTCGCTGTTTTCAGTACCATTGCGCTCTCTGTGTTTGTCATGTTGCGGCATATTTTACAGTCTCCGCAGCCATTGGAAAGCCCACTTCCTGGAGAAGCCCATCTCTATAAATGGAAACGCGGCTACGTCTTCTATAAGGTCTCAGGAGACGAAAATGCCCCGGCGCTTCTACTGCTTCATAACCCTGGTATAGGCGCTTCCGGCTATGAGATGCGCAAGATCGCGGCAGCTCTGGCAACGCATTTTCGTGTCTATGTGCCTGATCTGCCCGGCTTTGGGCTGTCAGACCGCCCCAATGCGGAATATACCTTTCAAACATATACGTCTTTCTGTGAGGATTTTCTTACACAAGTAGTACAAAAGTCGGCTATCATTGGAGCAAGTCGACTCAGTTGTAATTTCGCTGTCGCTGTCGCGGCGCAGCAGCCCTCTTTATGCCAGGGACTGATATTGCTCTCACCTGTCGCCTTATTTGATGAACAGGTATTGCCGGGGCGAAGCGGTCGCGTTGTAGCTACGCTCGCGGCCACACCACTGAAAACGCTGCTCTATCCTTTACTGGTCGAGGCTAAAGGCATACAGGCGCGCCTGCGAACGAACAGGCCCGAATACTCTTCAGCAATCGGCGAAGAGGAAATGGCCGAACGCTCCTATTTTTATGCGACCACGCACCAGTTTGGCGCGGAACATGCGCCGATGGCGCTGCTGGCAGGCAAACTGGTTCAGAGCGTCTCCGAAGAAATTGAACAGGTGCAGCAGCCAACCTTGATTATCTGGGGAACGCGAGCGCTGCATGCCGCGCGTTTCGCCGATGATCAGAACGATGTATCCTGGGCACCCCCACACAGTTCCGTGGTGCTGCTGAGCAACGCCAGAGTAGCAGTGCAGGAGGAACGGCCCGAGGCCGTTGTTCAAACGATTGAGCAATGGAACGCGGGCAATAAAAAACTGGAAGTTTCGCCAGCACCGGAGCAAATCGCGGAACCACATGCAGAGAAAGGAAGCACAAACACAAAGAATCATACCAAGAGCGAGGAAGCCAATTCCGGCGAGGAGGAAAACGTGACCAGTGCATCTGTTATTGAAGCATATTGCGTCCGTTGTAAGAGGAAGACACCTATGCTAAATCCGCGCCAGGTAACGATGAAAAATGGTCGCCTGGCTGTGCAAGGAACCTGTTCGGTGTGCGGGGCGAGTCTTCATCGCATGGGGAATCTGCCGCCCGGTTTCCCCAATCTTCCTGTATAGTAGAGGTGAATACGGCACAGTCTCAACCAAACTTTTCGTATTTGCCAAAAAAAGCGCAGTAATTACTTGACGGAAGTCTTTTCAAACCGTATAATCACCTGCATGTCTTTAATGAAACATCTGGTCAGGGGCAGAAGCCCCTCAGTATCCCTTCTACGAGGGAGGAGTCTAGTATGAGTATTGGTGGACAGAGCGATACAACTTCGGCCAAATCGGAGCCAACCATCTATCGCTTAACACCCGAAGGTTATGCTAAAAAGAAAGAGCGCCTCGAGTATTTGCGCACAGTAAAACGAAAAGAAATTGCTGACTATATTCACGAGGCAAAAGAAGCTGGTGATATCAGCGAAAGCAGCGCGTATGAGGATGCCAAGAACGAGCAGGCGAAGGTCGAGGGCGAAATTCTCGAACTGGAGCGGCTGCTTGCGGTGGCCGAAATCATGACTCCGGATATGCATGATAATGTCTCAGGTCCGCCCGAGGTGCGCATTGGTATGCAGGTGGAGGTTGAAAGCGACACCGGAACGCGCCGCACCTTCAAGATCGTGCATACCTTTGAAGCCGATCCCAAGTCCGGCCTGATCTCCGATCAATCACCGGTCGGCAAGGCGCTGCTAGGCCACCAGGAGGGAGAGACGGTCAGCGTCTCCACGCCCGGTGGGGTCACGAACTATACCATCAAGTCGATACGCCCGATGCTCTAACTAAAGACGTTCAAAAACACCTGGCCGGAGAAGCCCGCGCCAGGTGTTTTTGATGGGCACATTATTACAAACCTGCCTCCATACGTCATCCTGAGCGCAGCGAAGGATCTCCCACTTGCCGTGTCGAGACAGCGGGAGATCCTTCGCTGCGCTCAGGATGACAGGCGAGAGGGTCTTTTCATAGCGCAATTATTACGCTAAACGACAAATTGACCATCCTTGCAGAAAAGTTCGCCGTCAACGCGAATCTCACTGCCGCTACGCAGGTCGCAAACCATATCCCAGTGCAGGGCGGAATGATTGACGCCGCCCGTCTGGGGAATACTGGCCCCCAGGGCAAGATGCACCGTACCGCCCATTTTTTCATCGAAGAGGGTGTTTTTGGTGCAGCGATCCACGTTGCGGTTATTGCCAAAAGCGAATTCACCCAGGCGACGCGCCCCTTCGTCCAGCGACAACATTTTGTCCAGGTAGTCCTGGCCGTTGGCAGCGCGAGCCTCGACCACTATGCCGTTCTCGAAGCGCAGCCGCACATCCTCAACCGAACGGCCATTGAACGAGGCGGGGAAGCTGTAGCGGATATAGCCGTTGGCGGTATCTTCGACAGGGCCGGTAAAGAATTCGCCCCCAGGCATATTGTAGTGCCCATCGTCGTTGAGGAAGGTGCGGCCTTCGATAGAGAAGGTCAGGTCGGTATCCTGGCCTCGCAGGTGAACCGTATGCTTGCCCTTCAGCCACTGCACCAGCCGTTCCTGCTGTTTGCTCAATTCCTGCCAGCGTGCCACCGGGTCTTCATCGTCCGCGAAACAGGCGCGATACACAAAATCCTCGAAGGCGCGTAGCGACATCTCCGCATCCTGCGCATAAGCATTGGTGGGATAGAGCGCGCCGCTCCAGCGCAGCGAGCCGGGGCCATAGGGATCATCAGGCCGTGTGCGTTCCAGTTCTTTTTGCAGCAGGCGGCTATATGCCTGCTGTGCGACGGCAAGGCGCGCGGGGTTCACATCATTCAGGTCTCTGGTGTTCTCCTGAGCCAGAATCACCAGCATGGCTTCGTATTCCTCAAAGATGAGCCGCTGCGCCTCGGGAATATAGAGCAACTGCTCGTCTGAGGCTTCCTTATAAACGATCTCGGACAGGCCGGGCAGCGAAAGAGACAATTCGGGATGCGCACCTGCTCGTAATGCCTCACGAAACACTTCCATAACAAGGGGCGCGGCAGCCGGAAAGGTGCGAATAGCAAAGCGATCACCTTTGCGCAAACCAATCGAATAATGAACCAACACCTTCGCCAGTCGCTGCAAGCGAATATCTGTCATGCACGTACCTCATTTTAAAAAACTGAAGCCGGTGTTCTCGGCAGCATTGCTCCGAACAATCCGGCAAGTACACTACTGAGGGCTTTAGTAAATTATACGGCATAATTTCGTCTGAAGTGGAAAAATTAAGCAGCAGAAAGGCCCTGACAATCAACATTGATTGTCAGGGCTCTCGCTCGGTTGGAGGAAGAGGAGGAAAAAAGGCTATTTAGCGGGCGTTTTCTTAGCCTCCTCTTCAACCTCTTCTACGTCGATGTTCTTCTCGATGCTCTGGAACGGGAAGAGCAGGCGCAGGCGCAGGATGCGTTCGCGGCGGCGTTCCTCTTCAAGGCTACGCACACGAGCTTTGAGCAAGTCGTTGAGCGAGATCATGCCCAGCAATTTGCGCGGATTATCGCGGGCGACGACGGGGAAGCGAGTAAAGCCGGTCTCAGCCATGCGATAGACGACGGCGCGCAACGGCTCATCAGGGTAGGCCACCACAGGTTTGACGCGCAATAATTGCAGGGGCATTGCCTGTGCTTGCTGCTGGCTGGAAGCTTCAGGAGCAGCTTTCCCATTAGCGACAGCGACGGCTGATGCGCCATCCGGTTGCTCCCAGGAGCCATCGGGCGCTTTCACCTGCCCGCTTTGCAGATGAATAAGGTCGTTGCGCGTCACCACGCCTTTCAGATTGCCTTCGGTATCCAGCACAGGATAGAGCCGTTGAAGCTGGCTGCCATCGCGCCTGCTGTGCAAAATCTTTGTCAGGTCGGCCTGCGAAATGGTATCGGGCAGGGCCGCGATGTTGGTGCGCATCGCCTCGCGCACGAAGATGATCTCCAAAGGATCGATGGCATATTCGCGACTGAGGTGATAGCCCCGGCGGCTCACCTTCTCGGTCAAGATCGAACGGCGCATGAACAGGACGGTGAAGCCATGCGCGATCATGACCGCGATCAGCAGTGGCAGCAGGACGTTGACATCGTGCGTCAATTCCAGCACGAAGATGATGCCGGTAAATGGCGAGCGCATCGTGCCGCCGAGAATCGCGCCCATGCTAATGAGCGGCCAGAAACCCGCACCGAGGTTGGGCAGGAAGAACGACTCAAGCCCACCGAGCGCGCCACCCATCATCAGCAACGGCGCAAGCACGCCGCCCGAGGTGCCGGAGCCAAGCGAAACCGACCAGATGATGGATTTGACAAACAGGACACCCACAATCAGTTGCAGGGTGAATTTGCCCTGCAAGAGCGCGCCGATGGTATCATAGCCAACACCCAATGCCTGCGGATAGATCAGGCCGCCAAGCCCGATCACCAGACCACCAATTGCAGGCCACCACATCCAGTGAATGGGCAGCTTGCGGAAAGCATCCTCGCTGGCATATACCGCCACAGTCAGCAGTGAGGAAAGCGCGCCGGCCAGCAGACCAACCAGCACGCAGCTCAACATGCCTACCGGACCGATAAAGGCGGGATGTGGCGGCGTGGGAAAGAGCGGCCCCATGCCTATGATATAGCGGCGAATAATGGCGGCAGCCGCGCTGGCTAAAGCAACGGGGATCAGGCTGCGCGGCTTCCACTCGAAGAGGAGCAGTTCAACCGCCAGCAGGACGGCGGCCACTGGCGAGGCAAAGGTAGCGGACATACCGGCGGCGGCTCCCGCAACAAGCAGCGTCTTGCGTTCAACGCTGGTCAGATGAAAGAATTGCGCGATCATTGAGCCGAACGCGCCGCCGGTCATGATGATCGGGCCTTCCGCACCAAAGGGGCCACCGGAACCAATTGAAATCGCCGAGGAGAGGGGCTTCAAGATGGCTACCTTCGGCTCCACTTTACTGCCGTTGATAAGTATAGCCTCGATGGCTTCGGGTATGCCATGCCCGCGAATACGCTCGGAACCATAGCGGGCCATAATGCCGATAATGAGCGCGCCGATCACCGGCACGAGAATTTCAAAGATACCCAGGTGATTTCCGGCAGGGGAGACGAGATCAAATCGCCAGCGTTGAAAGAAAAACAGGTTGGTGAACAAACCAATTAACCGGAGCAGAATCAGCGCAATGACTGCGCCAGCCGCGCCGATGAAAATGGCAAACAGCGATATCAATGCGGTGCGCGGCGTGGTTGTAAAATCGCCAAGCTTGCCCAGTTCTTCATGATTGCCTAGCTTACTGATACTCTGACCTATCCTTTGCCAGAGGCTTGTTGAAACCGAAGGATTCACACTCCTCACTCCTTTTCCTCGCTCTTTTTTATAGAATTCCCGTGATCGTCCATCAACGACAAAAGCGCCTGGACGAGCGCGGGACCAGTGGTACGCAGTTCTATGCGATGGAGCAGCGATAACTTGCTAAGTATCTCATCACCAAAGGGCGTCAGGCTTATCAGTACGCGGCGCTGATCGTTCTCATCGCGGTTGCGCTCAATCAAGCCGCGTTCGACTGTGCGATTAATCAGCTCAACCGCGCTGTGATGTTGTATCTGCAAGCGGTCGGCCAGTTCTCCCACGCTGGCAGTCCGTCCTTCTGGCAGCCCCTTGATAGCAAGCAATAACTGGTGCTGCTGCGGCTCAATTCCAGCGGCCCGCGCCACCTGTTCGCTAAAATGCAGAAAGCGGCGCAACTGGTAGCGAAACTCAGCCAGAGCCTGAAATTCCTGTTGAGACATTTCATGATCGGTGGTCATTGTTCTGCTCCATTATGTCGTAGTACGACATAATTATAGCCAACGAAACGGCTTTATGTCAAGCCATTGGAACAGGGAGGAGCAGTCTTGACCATCACCCTCTTTTTGCGCTATAATTTTAATGACCGATGGCCCAATAAAAATCGGAAGCAGAGATTATGCCAAAAATCGTAGATGAACAGACACGAGAGGCAACACGCCAGCGAATCATACACGAGGCAGCGGGAGAGTTTGCTCGCCTGGGCTTCGAGCAGGCCAATATCAATACGATAGCTGAACTGGCGGGCATTGGCAAGGGAACAATTTATCTCTATTTTGAGAATAAGCGAGAACTTTTCCTGGCGATGCTGAGGCATATCGCACAGGTGCAGCTCTCCTCTATTCGAGCGGCACTGGCGCGGGACGGCAACATTCACCAGCGTTTAAAAGGGTTGTTCCTGGCATTCGCGCAGTTGGCAAACGAGGAGCGCGACTACTTCAATGTTTATATGAGCGCTCTCTATGGCGTGAACCGTGTCTTTAAAGAGGAGGCCACCAGGCTGTTGCGTGACTATATAGCGGTCATTGCTCTGATGCTGGAGGAAGCGCATATACGTGGTGAGATACGTAATGTGAATAGAGAATCAACGGCGCTGATGGTGCTGTCTCTGACCGAGTCCTACGTGCTTGCAGCAGGCGTGTTGGGACAATCGGAAGCGGAGATTGCGCGGCAGGCGGAAAGCGTCGCCAACTTGATTTTGCAGGGACTTGGAACTCCTTCTTAATCATTTATTTATCATTTATTTTTTTGTTGATTTTGGATGACTGCCCACCCAATATTAGAGGAGCGAGCCATGAGAAAGAGAATACTTGCCGCAGCGGTAGCATTCTTACGCCGTTTGTTTCATATCCGGCGCACAGGCAACTTTGAAAGCCCGCGCTATCTGCTGAAATGGTTATTTATCAGCGCCTTGATTGGCATTGTAGCTGGCTTTGGCGCGATTGCCTTTTACGCTGCCATTCATTTCTCGACGAGCATATTTCTGGGGCGGCTGGTCGGCTATTTACCGCCTGATCCAGCAGGCGAAGGGCATGCAAGCATCATGAGTATCTGGGCGGCGGCTCGTCCCTGGCTATTGCCACTGGTAACAGCGGCTGGCGGTCTGGTCTCCGGTATCATCGTCTTCACGCTCGCTCCTGAAGCCGAAGGGCATGGCACAGACGCCGCGATCAGCGCCTTCCATCGTGGGAAAGCCATACGAGCGCGTATTCCGCTCATCAAACTGGTGGCCTCAGCAATCACTATCGGGACGGGAGGCTCGGCGGGCCGCGAGGGGCCAGCGGCGCAGATCAGCGCGGGCTTTGGTTCCCTGCTGGGAGGATTGCTGCACCTGGACATACAGGATCGACGCATTGCGCTGGCGACAGGCATTGGCGCGGGTATTGGCGCGATCTTCCGCGCTCCACTGGGTGGTGCGGTGCTGGCGGCGGAAATCCTGTACCTGCACGACCTGGAGATTGAAGCGATTATTCCGGCCTTGATCGCCTCGATCATTGGATACAGTGTCTTCGGCGCGTGGTCTGGCTGGAGTCCCATTTTCGCCACACGCAGCGACCTGGCCTTCACCTCACCGCCGCAACTGCTCTACTACGTCGTTTTAGGGATCATCTGTGGTTTTGTGGGACTGCTGTATGCACGTGGCTTCTACGGCATTACGCATGTCTTTCATCGTGTTAAGCTGCCAAACTGGCTAAAACCGGCCATTGGCGGGCTGCTGGTCGGTTTGATCGGGCTGGTTTTGCCGCAAGCGCTTGGTATGGGTTATGGCTGGGTGCAGGTCAGCATGGGCAGTGGATTACTGAGCCTGCCGTTATGGGTGGTGCTGGTGCTGCCCTTCGCCAAGATACTTACGACAGGCTTATCGATTGGCTCCGGCGGCTCGGGTGGCATTTTTGGCCCCGGCATGGTGATTGGGGGTATGCTTGGTGCGAGTGTGTGGCGGCTCTGCTACGGCTTCCTACCGGGGCTGCCCTCTGATCCCACACCGTTCGTCATCGTAGGGATGATGGCGCTCTTTGGAGGCATCGCCCACGCGCCATTGGCGGTAATGCTGATGGTGGCGGAGATGACCGGCAACCTTTCCTTGCTCGCTCCGGCAATGATCGCCGTAGGCATTTCCTCGATTCTCGTCGGCAACTCGACCATCTACACGAGCCAGGTCAATACGCGAGCGGACTCGCCCGCGCACCGCTTGCAGATGTCGTTTCCGCTGCTCTCCACGCTTGCGGTACGGCAGGCCATGATACACGATTTTCCTCATTTCTCGCCTGGTATGACGGTTGCGCAGGCCGAGGCCATACTTGCTGAGCGTGTCATAAGCGGCGCTCCGGTTGTCGATGCCTCGGGCAACCTGCTTGGCGTGCTGACACAGGCCGATATCCAGCGCGTGCCCATCGATGAGCGCGATAAGCGCCACGTGCAGGAAGCTATGAATCGCGAGGTGCTGGCGATGCAGCCGGACGAGACGCTGGACGAGGCGCTTGAGCAGTTGACCAGCCATCGCGTCAGTTGGGCACCTGTCGTTGATATCGAGTCTCTACATCAAGGTAAATACGTTGTAGGATTGCTCAACGCGGCGGATATTGCCCGCATCTATCGCGAGACTCTGCTGAAAGGGTCACGGCGCATGCGCGGCATGGTTGAGGGGACGGTGATGGTTGAGGCCACGATAGAACCAGGAATGCGGCTGGTCGGCATACCTCTACGCGAGGCGGCCCTGCCTGCTGAATGCCTGGTCGTCTCTATCCGGCGTGAGGGTGAATTGCTTTTCCCACGCGGCAGAACGGTCATTCAGCCCGGCGACCTTGTAACCTTCCTGGTCAGCCCACGCGGCGAGGAGAGCTTGCAGCAGTACCTGGCAGAGCGAACAGGCGCAAAATCTTCTCCGGTTGATATTGACACCTCACCCTCACGCAGGTAATATAGAAGCACGCCGTAGAAGGAAAGCCATCAAGCCGTATGTCGATGGACGGCGAGGAGTTTTTGTACAAAAATGTTAACCTTTGAAGATGTAACGGCCTTTTTCCTGAAAGCGGCGGCCAGCGTAGGGCTTGTCACGCATCCCGAATACTGGACGAACACCCGGACGCTCGAACGCGAATTTGCCTGTACCTGCCATACCGGCTCCTGTGAAAATTCAGAGCAACGCAGTTCCTGCACCTTTTCCTTTGCCTGGAGTACGCTGGATACCGCGCTTTCGTTAGAGGGACCGACGGGCATCTGCGAGTTCTTTCACGAACCGGGCGAACCATGTCCGCACCTGCACACTCGCGATATTCCACCTCTGGTCATCGACCTGTCGTATACCGCGCCGCTCAATGGGGCAGGCGCAACCATCTCGGAAGCAACGCTGCTCACGCTCATACAGACGCTGCGCCTGCGCGCAAGCGAACATAGCAGTCGCACGACCGAAACGCGGCCCGGCGTTAACATGGTTCTCGCCGATAACCGCCTGCAAGCCGACGCACTGACTTTGCAGCAGCGTGTTGAACTGCCCATCTGGCATCCCGACGGGATGCAGGGCTTAAACGAACTTCAAGATCAATTTCATCACCGCTCATCCCATTTTGCGCCACGCCCTCTATCGGATGAAGAAGACGAGGATGAAGAGGATGAAGCAAGAGAGGTTGTGGCCGATAATCCGCGCCCTGAAGAGTGGCTGCCGCAGGTCATGATCGAGGTCTGCCAGGATATCCTGCATGGACTGGAAGCGCTGGACTCGGTTCGCACCTATGGCCATTTTTACGGAATTTGATAACGACGTAAACGAAACAGGCAGATATGATATCGTCGTCGAACCTCAAGCTATTTGGTACTGTGCCAGCCGACGGGGCGCAAAAGCCTTTCGAACGTGTTGGAGTGATCGGCACCGCGCCCCGTACCTTCATTCAGGGAACACAGCTTGCTATCGACGCGCTCTCCATTGTCTGGTTCATTCTCATCCTGCGCAGTCTCGCCCAAAGTCCGTTATTGACTGTACTGCTTACGGAAGCGCTGTACCTGCTAAGCCTGCTTTGCATCGTACTGGCGCGTAGATCTGCCCGCTTCACACACGTGCTGCTTTACAATAGCGCAGCAGTGCTGCTCAGCCTGCTGCTTAACATCCTGCTCCCGGGCGATTGGGGCAACATCTGGCTGATCGGTATTTGCGGGCTGGCAATTTACCAGCTTCCTCTGCGCTGGGCATGGCCGTTCGCTCTGGCCGGGATGATCGGTACGGCAGCCACAAATGGCATCTTCCAGTACTTTTTCAGCGCACACAGCGGAAATCTTCTCGGCCTGTTCTCACCTCTGCTTATCTGCCTTTTCCTCTGCTGGATTGGCTTCTCAAGGCGGAATCGCGATCTGCTGGTCATCGAATTGCAGCACACTCAGGAGCAGCTACGGGCGGAGATGGCGCGCACCGAGGAACTGGCGACCACCCGCGAACGAGCGCGTATCGCCCGCGATATCCATGACGTACTGGCGCATACCCTGACCATTCTTTCGGTTCAAATACAGGCCACGCGCCAACTGATGCGCCAGGACCCGGAGCGAGCTGCGGCCAAACTCGACGACATGGCTACCCTCTTAAAAGAAAGCCTGGCCGAAAGCCGCAGGGTAGTGGGCTTGCTGCGCGAAACGACACTGACAGCACCAACCGAGGGAGATGTGGGGAAACAGCTACACCAGCAGGCTGAACGTTTCAACGAGCGCACCGGCATTCGTTGTACATTTGAGGAGCAGGGCAAAGCGCAACCGCTCGGAGAGAAGGCGCGAGAAACGCTCCAATTTGCGCTGCAAGAGGCGCTGACCAACGCGCACCGTCACGGCGCGGCAAAGCAGGTAGAAATTATGCTGCGCTGGGAAGAAAACAGAGTGCAGTTGCGCGTGCAGGACAACGGGCAGGGACAGGCAGGCAAAAGCGAGGGGTCGCATCAAGGGCTGCGCGGCATGCGCGAGCGTGTGGAAGGGCTGGGTGGCACAATGCAGGCAGGACCGGGGAATGAGGGTGGCTTTGAAGTATCTTTATGGTTACCGGTCCACATGAGCGGTCAATAAACCGGAAGCCACCTGATCGCGTGGGGGGAAAATGGAAGCTACCCGTCGAGCAAAGGAACCGGAAGCCACCCGCAAGGGGATGGCTCTACAATACGACGCGGCATGTAGAGCCATCCCCTTGCGGGTGGCTTCCGGGAACACCTTACAAAAACGGAATGCTCGCCCAATAATAAACACCGGAGGAACACCTTGAACGAACGCAAGATTCGTGTTGCGCTGGCCGACGATCAACGCCTGCTGCGCGAGGGGTTACGCATTATTCTCGAAGCGGCCCCGGATATAGAAGTCGTGGGCGAGGCAGACGATGGCCTGGCAGCTATCCAGGTGGCGCAGGAAGTCCAGCCGGATGTTATGTTGATGGATATTCGTATGCCCAGGCGCGACGGCATCGAAGCTACTGAAGCCATTCACAAGACGCTGCCGCAGGTGCGCGTCCTGCTATTGACCACTTACGACACGCCCGAAACAGTGATCGATGGCCTGCGCGCCGGTGCGTCCGGTTACATTCTCAAGGATAGCAGCGCCGAAGAGTTATGTGCGGCGGTTCGTACTGTAGCGCGCGGGCAGACGCTTTTACAAACCAGCAGCGCCGCCCAGTTGCTGGCAGGGATGGCAAACGCGGTTCCTTCACCTGCCAGCGCGCCAAAAACCTCCAAAGCGAATGAACTGGGTTTAACTGAGCGCGAACGTGACGTTTTAAAGCTGATCGCCCAGGGGCGCAACAACAGCGAAATCGCCGCCGAACTCTATGTGAGCGAGGCCACCGTCAAGACGCACATCAATCACATCTTCTCCAAGCTGGGGGCGCGAGACCGGGCACACGCGATTGTACTGGCAAGGGAGTTTGGGCTGGCGTAGAATGAGTCTGGTACATAAGCTCATCAGGAGGTCAGCCTGGGGATCAAGGATGAGCTATAGTGTAAAAGTTCGAACACCGCCGCGTTCCATCAGTTGAGACAGAACGCGGCCAATGCATGTCGCGTGGCGAGGCGAGGCGAATAGTTAGAACTGGTGGCGGGTCTGGCTGAGGCCAATGGCGAAGGCGAAGACCCTGGTGGGTTTGATTGCCTTCAGGATCGGCAAAGTGCGCTGTGCGCAACCCCCAGCGCTGGTCTGTTGGGGGTCGAACAAATGTGACACCTTTCGCTTTAAGTTCCTCATAGGCGGCATCGACATCCGCAACACTCGCGGCTACAAGTCCATGTGAGCCTCCCACAATCTTAGCATTATATGGCATCCCTAGCAGGTCAGCAGTGCCAGATGGAGAGAGTAAGATCAGGTATAATCCCTCTTGTAGGCGAAAACTGGAAGAATCTGCATCGCTCCCTTGATAGTTAAGCTTGAACGTGTCCCGGTAAAACGCCGTACACGCGGCCAGGTCTTGAACAAACAAGACTATCGCTTCGATTTTGTCTATCATTGTGTTCGCCTCTTCTTTCTTTCCGTTTAGTGAGGAATATACCACAGAAAAAAGGACAAAACTTCTTCTACCTTGCTCTTTTTGAGGATAGCATGGGGGACCGGAAGCCACCCTATGAGCCATCCACCTACAGGTGGAGTCTCATCTGCCCAAAATATCCACCTGAATTCAAACTGTGGTCGGATGTGTCAGGCTCGTTTCACGGCTATACTTCTCACATGAAAACAAGAACACGGAAAACCAATTCCGAAGCATAAAAAAGGAGAACAAAAGCATGAACACTAGCCTGATTACCACCATCCTGATCGTCGTTGCCGTAATTGTCTATCTCATCTACAAGCAGTGCAGCCAGCAACCTATCAGCCAGCGAGACTTCCTGCTTCCCGCTGCCGCTTTCATCTACTTTCTGGTGAATTTCAGTCACACACCTGACTGGAATATGGCCGTGATGGTGCTGGTCGGATCGGTCATCGGAATAGCCACAGGATTTGTAGGCGGACAGGTTGTGCGCGTCTGGCGCGACCAGAACTCGGGCTTCCTGTACCAGCGCGGCGGTTGGAGCTATATCCTGATCCTGGTAGCACTATTGGTGCTGCGTGTGGCGATCTACATTGGACTGCGCATCGCGCACGTGGATATGGACTTCCAGTTGCTCAATGACGCCTTTATCGCGATGGCTATCGCCAACTACCTCGGACGCAGCATCAATGTTCATCTCCGCGCATTGAATCTGACGCAGAAAGCAATGGGCATATACAGGTAAGAAATATTGAGAGGGGCATGAAATGAACAAACTCGCTAGAGAAGCCTCTCTGGCGGGTTTGTTCATTTCATGCCCCTGGCTAGTACATACGGCGGGGTTTGCGCTTGCGTTCCTCGGGTAACAGGATATCGAGGGCGTCATCGACGGTGACAATGCCTTCGAGGATGCCTTCGCTGTTGACCACAGGAACGGCCAGCAGATTGTATTTCGCCATGATCTCGGCAACATCCTCCGGATCGCTATCTGGCTCGACTGTGATAAGGTCGGTTTTCATCAAGTCCTCAAGTCGCCCGGCAGGATCAGCTATCAGGATATCCCAGAGAGAGACCACACCGAGCAGTTTGCATTCGTCCTGGGTTTCGTCGGGAACGCAGTAGATGTAAGTAGTGCGTATATCCTGCTCGCGAATACTGAAGCGCACAGCTTCCAGAGCTTCGGCAACGCTCTTGTTGGCATTAAGGGCGATATAATCGGTAGTCATCAGGCCACCGGCGGTATCTTCGCCGTACTCCAGAAGTTCCTGCACGTCCTCGGATTCTTCTGGCTGCATCAGGCGCAACAACTGTTCGGCGCGCTCCTCTGGAAGGCGCGCCAGCAGGTCGGCGGCTTCGTCTGGCCCCATTGCATCCAGGATGTCGGCGGCGCGCTCAAGGTCGATATTTTCCAGGATGTGGCTCTGGCGGTCGGTATCGATCTCCTCGAGAGCATCGGCGGCGGTTTCGTTATCAAGACCTTCGAGCAGGCGCGCTCCCTGTCCGGGGGTAAGCTGGTGAACGATATCGGCGATATCGGCGGGACGAAGTTCAGCCAACTGGCCGCTTTGCGCACGCAGCGGCTTACTGATATGGGGTTGTACAGGGGGTTCAGCCTCTTCTTCCGTTACAGGCGTTTGCGAACCGATCACTTCGATCTCATTCCAGGGGATGAGGCTGGAAGATGGCTGTTTGCCTTTCCCGCCAAGCAGGCGAGCGGGAACAAGACGCCGCATGAGGCCGAACGTGGTATTATCAACCCCCAGCACGCGCCAGTCATCGCTCAAGTAGAGATCATTGACACGCACCGCCTTTTTGTGTTCAAGGTCAATAACCTGCTTATCAAGCACATCCTGGGCAAGGCATATCGTGTCGCCAGGAAGTTGAGGGTTCTGAGCAAGGAGCTGTTCAACTGGAAGACGAAGGCGAAAGGCATTACCATGCCGCTCTACATCTGTGATGGGAACAGGAGTCGGCTCATCCGCCAGCCCTTCGATAATCAGAAAAGTAGCCGGAAAGGAAGCAGCAGTTGAAGTTGATGTGGAAAGGGCAGAGGGAGCAACGGCTGGCTCCCCCGCCGGAACAACAACATCGATCACTTTGCCTACTCGCTCACCCTGGAGGTCTTCCACAGGCGTGCCGAGCAGTTGGCTCAAGTAAAACATTGTTATTTCTCTTTATGCGCATCCGACTTCTCGGATACCACATGGGCAGGAGCATGCTCGGCCAATTCCATCGAAGCTCCGATGGCTTCGCGCTCGAAGGCTTCGTATGCTTCCTGCTGTTTTTCGTCTTGCACCTGCAAACACGCGCCAATAAAATCGCGGAATAACGGATGCGGGCGGGTCGGGCGGCTCTTAAACTCTGGATGGAACTGCGAGGCCACGTACCAGGGATGATCCTTCAGTTCAATGATCTCCACCAGGCTGTTATCCGCCGAGCGACCGCTCACGACCATGCCTCGCGACTCCATGCGCTTGCGAAACTCGTTGTTGAACTCGTAGCGATGGCGATGGCGCTCAAACACGATGGGTTCGCCGTATGCCTGCTGCGCCTTCGTGCCAGGAGTCAGGCAGCACACCCAGTTACCCAGACGCATTGTACCACCTTTCTCTGCCACCTGGCGCTGGTTGTTCATCAAATCGATGACCGGATACGGCGTCTGGGGATCGAATTCAGTGCTGTTGGCATCTTTCATACCCAGCACGTTACGGGCAAATTCGATGACCGCCACCTGCAAACCGAGACAGAGGCCGAGATAGGGAATGCCATGTTTACGCGCATAATTGGCCGCCTTGACTTTGCCTTCGATGCCACGATGGCCGAAGCCGCCCGGCACAACGATTCCGGCAACATCCTCTAACAATTCGGTATACCGCTCGCCCATCTTCTCCAGGGCCTCGGAGTTGATCCACTTGATGCGCACATCAACATCGTGATGCCAACCGGCATGGCGCAGGGCCTCGGCTACCGAGAGATAGGCATCATGCAGTTCGACATATTTGCCGACCAGCCCGATGACGATTTCGGGGCGCGGGCGTTTGATGGTCGCCACCAGTTCGCGCCATTCCTGCATCTGCGGTTCGTGCTTCGGCAGGCCCAACTCTTCGACGAGGTATTCGCCCAGCCCGGCCTCTTCCAGGATCAGCGGCACCTCGTAGATGGTATCGGTGGTGAGCAGGGGAACAACTGCGCGCTCCTCGATATTACAGAAAAGCGCGATTTTCTCGCGCAATTCGTCACTGAGGGGATAGTCCGAGCGGCAGAGGATGACATCCGGTTGAATGCCGACGCGCAGCAGCTCTTTGACGCTGTGCTGGGTGGGTTTGGTCTTCAACTCTTTGGTAGCCATGAGATAGGGGAGCAAGGTGACGTGCAGGTAGAGGACATCGCGGCGGCCTACATCCTTGCGCATCTGGCGAATGGCTTCCAGGAACGGCTCGCCCTCGATATCGCCAACGGTGCCGCCAACCTCGACGATCACCACATCGGCATCCGAATGGCGCGCCACATTGTGGATGCGGTCTTTGATCTCGTTGGTGATGTGCGGAATGACCTGAATGGTGCCGCCGAGATACTCGCCGCGCCGCTCCTTGCCGATAACAGCAGCATAGACCTGTCCAGTCGTTACATTGTTTGCCTGGTAAGCGGGTTCATCGGTGAAACGCTCGTAGTGTCCCAGGTCAAGATCGGTCTCCGCGCCATCGTCGGTGACAAAAACTTCTCCATGCTGGTACGGGGACATCGTGCCTGGATCAACGTTGATATAGGGGTCGAGCTTCATGAGCGAAACCGAGACGCCGCGATTCTTGAGCAGACGCCCAAGCGAGGCGACGGTAATACCCTTGCCAACTGATGATGCCACACCACCCGTTACAAAAATGAATTTAGACATAGGACCTCCTAGCCGCGATACGAGAGAATAATCACCTGCGTTTCTGCAGGTAAAGAACTACGAGAGATGACCAGTTTTGGCTGTGGTTGTATCGTCTCAATGCCCATCTCACGGCAAAAGGTAGCCAGTGGACCAGGAGTTTCGCCCGTCGAGGGGCGATAATGCATAGGGATCACGATACGGGGTTCGACCTGGCTGATAACTTCCGCCGCCTGCGCTGCGTTAAGGGTATGCTGCCCGCCGATAGGAATCAGCAGCACATCCGCGTCAGCGACCTCTTCCAACTGTTCTTCTTGCAGCGCGTGGCCCAGGTCGCCCAGATGGCAGATAACAAGGTCATCCATGTGAATAACGTAAATCGTATTTCGCCCGAGTTCCGCGCCGCGTTTATTGTCGTGATAGGACGCGACGCCGGTAATTAAGACATCACTGATCTCGTACTCGCCCGGCCCGCGCACCACACGAGGTTTCCCATTCACGCCCTCGGCATAGTTATGCCCGGCATGGTTATGACTGATGGTGACGATAGGGGCAGAGACCTTGCCCAGCTTAAGCGGTTCCCCTTGCGGGTCTAGCTGAGGAGAAAAGGGATCAGTAATCAGGCTTGCGCTTTTGCCACGCAGTAAGAAACATGCGTGGCCCAACCATGATATTTCCATTTGTATACAGAAATCGCTTTTCTCAATAAGTACGGGCGGGGACCTGCTGTCCTCGCCCGACAGTTATTGTACCATAAGGATATGTGTTCTACAAGAGTACAACCCAAAAGTATGCCTGGTTTATTCCACAAAAAACCTGGCAGTATTGATTTTTGGGACCAGGCAAGCACATGAATTCTTACTAAATAATCGGGGTTCCCATAGAGACACGATCATGTCATCCTGAGCGCAGTGAAGGATCTCCGTTGCCGATGCAGAATCGTGCGTCCGGGCCAGAGATCCTTCGCTGCGCTCAGGATGACATGGTGGAGAAATGACGTAAACAAACCCTTTTCCAGTAGTGGTCGTAAACGTTCCTCATCATATCGCTACAAGCAGATGCTTCTTATTCATGCGGGTTAGCCGCCAGCGCCGCAAGCATGGCCTCGTCAATCAAGGGACCGCTCACGGTCATGCTACCGTTGGAAGCCTTTGAGGCAAAGGTGAGAGAGCTATAGGCCACGCTGACCTTGACTTCGCGCCCGCGAGTGCCCACGCGCACCGTTGTGGACGCGACGGCGGCTTTGATGCGCTCGGCGACGAGGTGCGCTCCGTGTTGCTCGGCGCGAATCACGGCGGTCATGATACCGGGGCCATTGATCGAGAGCTTGTCTTCTTTGCGAATGCGCGTCTTGAGGTAGGGCAGCAGCTTGCGGGCGGCCTCGGTGGCCTCGCGGTCTTCGCGCTCGCGCTGCACGTCGTTGTTTTTCGCGCCTTCGAGGATGAGGCGGAAGACGATGACGCTCTGCGCGTTGCAGATGCGGCGCATCTTGCGCTGGCCCTCTTCGAGGTCTTTGGTCGAGGCGACAGCCTGCCAGATGTGATGCTCGCGCTTGCGACGGTAGTCCATGTAGCCCTGCACACGAGCATAACCTTCAAGGGTCATCGCGCCAAACGTCCACATCGCCTGCCTGGGCGTACTCAACGCGAAATGGCGGCAGGCAATCAACTGGCGGAAGATGGGGCTGACCTTCATGGTCGAAGCCTCATAGTTCTGCTGTTTCAAGACCTTGAGGTGGCCAGCGTAAATTCTGCGGCGCTGCTTCAGGAAGTCGCGAACTGTTACCGGCCCTTTGTTATAGACGACGCAATCAGGCCGGTAGATCAACTTGTAGCCAAGCTGGGAAATCAGGGCCTGGATCGAGATTTCGTCTACCGCGCTATCGGTTGGAATACCGGAGATCACGTTGCGGAAGGCAATCACTTCACCCAGTTTGGGATGAATACGGGCAACGCGGTCATGCAGACGCCAGAGCAGGTGAACGGCATGGCCCATGAAAGTATTGGGGTCGTTGACCGGAACCGGGCGACCACCTACCATACCGATACTCACATCCTTGAAAGGCGCGCACAGGTTTTCAATCGCCGCTTCCTCGGGGATCACATCAGCGCCGATCAGTACCACCACCGGGCTAACGGCCTGCTTAAGGAACAGGTTGATGGCCGAGGCTTTTCCCTCGCGCTTTTCCTGAACAAACAGGCGCACCCGAGGCTCTTGCAATGCCAGTTCTGAAACGATAGGAACGGTGCGGTCTGTGCAGCCGCTGGCAACAACGATCACCTCGTTAATGTAAATGGAAGGACCATTTTGTGCAAGAACAGCGTGAATGGTGCGAGCTATATTGGCTTCTTCATTATAGGCCATAATACCTATACTGCATCCAATCCTATCTCCCCCCTGCTCTTCGTGGACGCTAGCAGTACTTACCTGTAGATCATTTGCCATATCTGTTGCCATGCGGGCATCTCCTTTTCGAGATGGAAATATCATAAGTGGGGATAGTAATCTATCGCCCCGAATGAATTTTATATTTTTTAATCAGCTTTTCTTTGCTGCTGCTGGTCTTTACTTTCTTGCTGAAATTGTAGTTCTTTCGCTATCCCCCTACAAGCTTCCAGAGTATCAAGAAATGCGACCATTGGTATCGGTGATATTCAATTTGACGTATATACATGAGCAAATATAACTTGCTCGTTCATGGATAGCTAAGTTGGTAGGAGAAGAATACCATTGAGATGTTATGGTCAACATGAACATTGGGTTAAGAAGTGGTTGTGAATACAAGAATAAAGTTGTGAAATACTGATAGCCTGTTTGTCATACTTGACCGCCGTTCCCCGACACTTTATACTTTCGGCAACATACCACAGTCGTCTGTCAAACCTGGTGAAGCTATCCTGACTGTCATGCTGAGCGCAGCGAAGCATCTGCATGAGGCCAACCTCGGATGCTTCGCTGCGCTCAGCATGACAGCCTACTTTCTACTACTAAAAAAGAACGTGGTATGGTGCTAATTTCCTGAAGGTAGAAGGGTTTTTATGCGCATACAGGATCACATCAAATTGTCTTCGACGGCGGCGGTCATTGCGCTGCCCTGGTTAAAGAAAGATACCTGGATTCCACTCCTTTCAAGCGTGCTAATCGATGTAGACCATTACCTCTGGCACGCGGTGACGCATCGCACGCTCAGTTTGCGTGCGGCAGTGCGTTATTTTGGACAGGCAGACCCCCCACAGGTTCCACACCAAAAGTTGTTTCATCAGCCCTGGGTACTGGGACTTTTGTTGTTCCTGGGGATTCGCCTGCGCTCGCGCGTCTTGTTGTTAATTCTGGCCGGGCTGCTCTTTCATGTCAGCCTGGACGCCATTCACATCACGCAGATGCGGCACCTGAAACGCTCGCTGAGCGAGCAGGTAGGGCATATTTGCCCGCAATGCGGCAAAAAGGAAGACGCTTTACAGCTTCATACTGTCCATTTCTCACGCAACTATCTTGAACGCTACGCGCCGTATAACTATGTAGTGTTGTGTCCGGCGTGCCACGAACAGGCGCACCGGGTGAAGCGAGAGATGAAAGTAGCGGCTCAAGCGTTATAATGTCTCGACGGAAACAAAGAGATATGGTATAATCGCTCACTGTAAAGAGCGATTATTCTTTTTCAGGCTCAAGCGCCTGAAATATATGGAGGACTAAATTGACTCAATGGCTTCCCGCGATTCGTGTTGTGCAGATTATTCTGAGCATCGCGGTAATCATTTTTATCCTGCTCCAGGTACGCGGCGCAGGGCTGGGCAGCGCCTTCGGCAGCAGCTCAGGCGCGGTATTCAAGACGCGGCGCGGCGTTGAAAAGCTGATTTTCAACATCACGATTGTCTTTGTGATACTCTTCTCCGCTGTGTCTTTGCTCAGCACGCTCATCCATTAATATCTGAAGGGAACCGAGCCGGAGACAGCTCACTGGTTGCGCGTCCACGCCAGCCCGGAAATTATCCGTGTCAGATAGCGAAGGTTGGCTATTCGAGGGAACATTCGCACATGACTGGCGCACCTATTCTGCATTCTCGACGCCTGCGGGCTAGCATCTTCCTGCTGGCGTTATTTCTATTTTGCGCGTCATGCAGTGGCGGAAATACCAGTACGGCAACGCCCACGCCGAAAAACACCGCCGGTTCTGCGCAACCAACTATGCCAGGCACCGCTCCTGGCGTCAAGCTAGGGCCGCAGCCCTGCCCGGCATTGGTACAAGACCCGGCCCACTGGGACCCCATTATTCCTACCCAGGTCAATGTCTCTAAGGTCGAAAAAGTGGCCTGTGGCTATCTGACGGGGAAACCCACCTTGCAGGCGCTGGTGACGGTGCGCTATCAGGGTACGGGCGCGCTGCTCGACGTGTACGTCTACGATAACATCGAGAGTCCCAATCCCACTCAACTCTTCAAGTTACAAAGCCTGTACAAGGGTGACGCGAAAATCAGCCTGTACAATACGCTTATTACCGCTGAGGTCGATCAGGCATCCAGCATCAATAGAGGTAAGAGCAACGCGGCGCAGGTGCCCGATCTCTTCCGCGAATTTAATACAGGTAGCTTTGCGCCCGTTTCATTTCCCGCTTTCTTTCCCGACCTGACACGCTATCAGGCCGAGCAGGATCAGGCGCAGGTCAACCAGGGGCAGAATGGCTGGAAGCTTGATCCCGCCGGTGTGGCGACGCACTTCGTCACTGACCCGCACCTGCTCAAGTGGTCGAGCAATGTGACAACAACGGTGGTCAGCGGCGGAGGGAAAGGTGATGGCAGCGCGGTCGTCAGCGTCAAAAACAACGATGCGGGCGGGGGAACAATTCAGCTTACGATGCAGCGCCTTGAAGGCAATACCAACGGCGGTATCTGGGAAATCGTAACTGTAACAGCCAATGGTTTATCAATCGACACGCCCAAAAGTCGCGATATCCTCAGCAGCCCGGTAACGGTTAGCGGGACAGGCAACGCCTTCGAGGGTAAAATCGGCAGAATTATCGTCCTGGATCACACACTCAGCGATATCGGCCACGCCAGCGCGACGGGAGCGGCAGGCAATGGCGCAACCAGCTTCTCGACAAGCGTCAGCTACACATCCACCTTCAAAACTGGCCTGCAAGACGGCATTATAGCCCTGTACGCGACCAATAACGCGGGAGGAAGCTTGTATTCGTCGGTGGTGATGGTCAAGGAACTCCTACATTAATCTTTGACAGCTATCAGAATGTCACGCCGCTTGATGACACGGTCAACAGCGTGCGAAAATTCTGTATAGGGCGGCTCGTTTCGGACGTGTAAGTCGGCCTGACGCGAGAAAAAGGCGACCATCTCGTCCCGCTCGATACGGGTCGCATTCCAGGCGAGGGCAATCGTGCCACCCGGCAGCAGCAGGCGTTTCCAGGCCGGAAGCGCACTGGTAAGCAGACCTTCTATCTCGCCAAAATGTTGAATGCCATAGGGCAGATCGGCCACAATCGCATGCATGCGCGGGCCGCCGGGAACCTCTTGCAGGTGTTGTTGCGCCTGAACGGTATCTCCATGCACCAGCACCAGCCAGCGCGTATCTTTTTTCGGACCAACCTCGAACTGGTAACGCCGACCGGCGCGCCGACCGCGTTCGTCAACCTCTTTGTAAGGGATATGCTCGCTGTTGAAATATTGCCGGATAAACACCTCGGTGGTCTCGACGTCCTGTCGCTCATGCTCGATGCCAAACGCATCATAGCCGCAGGCAAGCGCGAGAAAGAGGGTTGTTCCCCCGCCAGCAAGAGGATCAAGCACGCGCAGGCGACCTGTAAACTGTTCGCTATAGGCTCCCGCGAAAATCGCGACATTGAGCAGCACATGGGTGAACAATTCATTGGTCTTGCCCTTGTAACGGCGCGTCTCCGACATTTCGAGAGGCACGAATGGCGTAAATGGGCGCTCCAACGGGCGCAAAAAGGGGCCGGGCATATTTCCCAGGTGTTCAAAATACTCGTATGCTTCGCTGGTCGCTCCCAGCCGCGCCAGAATTTCGAGCCAGCAAGCCGGAAGCGTATCAGCCAGTTCGACCAGCACATATGCCTGCCCGGCCAGTTTGACCTGTTCAACGCGCTGAATAGTGGGACCAAGCGGACTGGCAAGCAACTCAGGGATCGCCAGTCTCTCGGTCATGTTGGCATACTGAGTGCTGCGTTGCGGTGTAATCTTAAGCGCAAGTTTCATATCAGGAGTATATCACTGTTGCGCCAGCAGGCGAATATTCTCAGCGATCAGGGCATCCTCAAGTTCGTGCCAGACCAGTTCCTCGGCCTGATCGCGGGTCAGAGCATAACCATCGGACATAGCATCGGACAAAATTTTGCGCACGTGCTTTTGGAAATCGGCGAAAAAAACAGCCTGTACCTGGGGCGGCGGCAATAGAGCAAGTTCAATATTTGCCTGAGGATAAAATTCATCCGCCTCAAAGGCCAGCGTCATAGCGTTTGCGTAATTTTGCACAATTTCTTGAACAGGGGGTGGGAAATAATCAGGCTGAGTGCTGACAACCAGCACTGCTCCGGCTACACAATTTTCTTTCACGAATGGGCAGGCAACTCCACTCATCTCTCCTGGCATCCGCAAAGAGGGATGGAAAGAATTATCCTCTTTGAGATTCTGGTTCGCTACCAGGCGAAGCGAACTTACCGCCGAGCCAACCAGCGAAATCGCGCCGAGTAGCAAAGGCTGGCTTTCGATATGACTGGGCCAGGGAGGATTGCCGCGCCCCAAAACCTCATGTAAGGTACGCACCTTGCGCCCAGGTACGGGCTTAACACAGCGCACAACGGTAATCGCCATACCTTTTCTGCTCGGATCAAGATGGCTGAGCATCTGCTGCAATATCAAGGTAAGTATGGTTATTGAACGCAGTGAGCGAGGAGTAGCTGTGTAGGCGCTAAAAATTCGACTATAAAAGTTCGATGGAATCTCCGCTTCGATATCACTCACCTGCTCGTTAAAAAAGTCGAGAAACGTTCTACCAAATTCCTGGGCGATTAATGTCATGAACTCTTGTCGATAATCAGGAAGCGCTTCCACCAGCGCATACAGGTGCTTTGGACGAGGTCTGAAGTTGCCCTGTACCCAGCGATTGATGGTCACAGGGTTTATATCCAGCGCTTCAGCCAGCCGCGCACGCTCTCCCGGGTCTTTAATAATTTCACCAAGCAATTCGCGCCATGTGTTTGGCATAGTTCTACATCCCGAATGATATCTCTAGTATACTTCGTTTTCTTCTGGCACCGATTCTTTCTGCAATATTCCCGTCTATAAAAGATACCTCGCGAGGTATCTAGAAGTCAACCAAAAGTCATGAAAATTGCAGAAAAATCTGTTTTTCCCTCTATATTTCCGCAAGAGGGTTACATGCTCTTTTCACAGGCCTTTGCTACATATTACAATGGAAACAAGAACACTTCTCATAACAAATAAGCAGGAGAGAAGAGCATGCATATTGTCACCGTCGATGAAATGCGCGAATTGGAAGCGCGAGCAGATAAAGAATATGGGTTGAATTCCTCTATATTGATGGAGAACGCGGGGAGGAGCGCCGCCGAGATTTTAATGCAGCACGTGCGCCCGCAGCGTTCGGCAAGCGAAGCAGAGTTTCTGATCCTGGTCGGCCCCGGCAATAATGGCGGCGATGGGAAGGTCATGGGTCGCTACCTGGAAAAATGGGGCGGACAGGTAAGCCTGTATTCCTGGAAAGAACAGCGCCTGACAGTGCATGGAGAGGATGTAGCCGAAGCGAACACCGTGAGCAGGCTGGAGGAAATCATCCAGCGCGCGGGGTATGTTCTCGATGCCTTGCTGGGTACCGGTCGCTCGCGCCCGCTGCCCGATAGCATGCGCAATCTGCTTGCGCGTGTGAAACAGGAGCGCGAGCGCCGGGATTCGCTGCGCATCATCGCGGTTGACCTGCCCACCGGCCTCAATGCGGATACCGGCGAGGTCGATCCGGGAACCATCGCCGCCGATATGACCATCACTCTGGCCTGTCCAAAGCAGGGCTTTTTCTTTTTCCCGGGCCGCAATTATGTTGGAGAACTGCATGTAGGGGATATCGGGCTGCCGCGAGACCTGGAAAGCGGCCTGCGGACAGAAATGCTGACCAACAAACTGGTAAAAGGCCTTTTGCCCGCCCGACCGCTGGAAAGTAACAAGGGCACATATGGGAAGGTGATGCTGTTCTGCGGCTCCCCGCCCTATCCAGGCTCGGCCTTTCTGGCAGGCAGCGCGGCGGGACGAATCGGCGCGGGACTGGTGACGCTGGCGGTAACAGAACGTATGCTGCCCATCTACGCCAGCGCCATGCACGAGACAACCTTTGCCCTTTTGCCGGAACAGGAAGCCGCGAGCTTCGATCAATCGAAAGCGCTCATCAGCCATCTTGAAGGCTACCGCTCGCTTTTGATCGGACCGGGCCTCGGTCAATCGCCACAAACCCGCGAGGTCATCCTGCAAGTCCTGGAATACCTGCGCTCCCAGCCGGAAGATCAACGCCCGCACCTCGTGGTCGATGCCGACGGCTTAAACAACCTCTCGGCGCTGGAACACTGGTGGACGCTCCTGCCGACAGGAACGGTGATTACACCCCATCCTGGCGAAATGGGCCGCTTAATCGGTGGCGCGAAAGTATCCGGTGGCAACATTGACCGGCTGCCATTGGCGCGGCAGAAAGCGCAAGAATGGCAGGTAACACTGGTGCTGAAAGGAGCCTGCACCATTATCGCGCACCCAGACGGGCGGACGCGCATCAACTGGCTCGCCAACCCCGTCCTGGCAACAGCCGGAACAGGCGATGTGCTGGCGGGCGTGATTACCGGCCTGCTGGCCCAAAAAGTCGCGCCCTACGACGCGGCAAGCGCAGGCGTCTACCTGCACGCCCTGGCCGGTGAACTGGTCAGCGCCGAGATCGGCCCCGCAGGCCTGCTCGCCCCTGACCTGCTACCAAAACTTCCCCTGGCAATGGAACGCTGCCGTCGCGCTTAAGCGCAGCGGGTCATCCTGTAGGGGCGGGAGAGGGGATGAGGCGGGGGGAGGGCGCTTGCGCCGCCCCGGGGTCGGGTAGGGGAAAACGCGCCTCAACGACGAAAACTCTCCCTGACTCCACACCCGCCTTTTTTAAATTTATTCATTGGGATGACATCGACCCTGGCTTTGCCCCACCCGGCCCCAGGGCGGCGCAAGCGCCCTCCCCCCACCACAGCCCCTCTCCCGCCCCTACATTTACTCCTGGTAGTAGGTTCTTATTAATTCGGCTTTGATAGGGTTGTTGAGGATATAAGTTCTTATTTCTCGCAATTCGGCTTCATTGCGAACCACATGCTCGTAATAGTCTCGCTGCCAGAATACCTTTCCACAGGGTATTCCTGATTGTCTCAGGTGTTTCAAAGCGGCCCTGGCAGTCAAAGATTTATAGGCACCGACGATGCGGTCTAAGGGGGGACGATCATTTTTTGTGGGACTTAACCAGACGATAAAATGGATATGATCGGGCATAATCACAAATTCATCTAATGATATGGTTGGGAAACGCTCGGGTAGTGATTTCCAGCTATCCTCCATGATGCCGCGTATTTCCTGAATTTCAAAATATGGGTCGTATCCATCCAGGCAGGTGGTGACAAAATAAGCACCTGGTTGGCTGTAGTCATAACCTTTGAGGCGAATAGAACGGCGATGATGTATTTTTGGGTTGTATTTCATTAATGGTTCCCCCCTTGTTTGTTTTGAAATATGGATTATTGCTAGAGTTGTCCCCACCGCCCCACCCCAGGGCGGCGCAAGCGCCCTCCCCCCGCCGCATCCCCACTCCCGCCCCTACAGACGAGTTCGCTTTCTGCGAACGAGGATGAAAAGAACAATAGCCAGGGCAACGCTCCACGCGGGTATGAATAGCTTCGTTTTTCCGTTGTCATCTGTTACCTGGATAAAGCTGATGCTGTTGATCTTTTGGAGAACACCTTTCGCATTTTCCATTGCTGTCATGTAATATTACTTCCTTTTTTATTTTTTAACCGGGCACGAAGAAGAAAACGATACAGGCCATCACGTAGATCGCCACGAGCTGCACTCCGGCGAGCCATGTGGTTTCGCCATCGAGGCTGACGAAGGCGAAAAGGATGGTAGCAAGGCTGAGAACGATCAGCTCCAGGGGTAGGAAAACAAGATCAAGGTGGCTGGTGAAAAACAGGCTGACCAGCACAAGTACGGGGGCAACAAAAGTCGCGACCTGAATCGACGAACCTGCCGCGATAGCCATGCTTAAATCGACGCGGTCGCGTAGAGCAATGTAGATTGCGCTGGAATGCTCGGCGGCGTTGCCAACAATAGGAATAATCACCAGGCCGATGAAAACGGGCGACCAGCCGATCTGGCGGGTCACTGGCTCGATTGCGCCTACCAGTAATTCGCTGTTCCACGCGGTGCCTATCGTGGCGACAAGCAGCAGCAGACCCGCTATCCAGGGATTGGGCGGCTGCTCGACTGTTTCAGTTTTGCGCGGGTCAAGTCCGCCCGTTACCGGAGACACTTCTCCTTCATCTTGCTCGGGCGGCTCCTGGGGAAGCTTTGTCGTCCTGTCCTTACGTTTTCCACTACGTCGCTCGGAACGAACATGAAAAACGTGCAAGGCGAGATACAGGGCATAAACCACTAACAGGACAACGGAAATCGCCACGCTGACCGACTGCATGCGTCCGGCGTCATGAATAATTGACGAGCCTGCGGTGGGAATAAGCAGCCCGGCGACGGCCAGCACCATCATCGCTGAATACTGACCGGCATCACGCGCATTAAAGTATTGCTTGCCCCAACGCCAGCCACCAACCGCGAGCGAACTCCCAAGCACCAGCAGGGCATTGCTGGTAATCGAACCCGTAATCGAAGCCTTCACGACGGAGATCAGGCCGTTTTGCAGCGCAAAAATGCCAATAATAATCTCGGGCGCGTTGCCAAAGGTGGCGTTGAGCAAGCCACCGGCAATCGGGCCTACATAGTATTCCAGGTCTTCGGTTGCGCGGCCAATCAGTCCGGCAAGCGGAATCAGGGCAAGACAGGCACAAACAAAAATAGCCGTTTCTTGCTGGGAACCCCAGATCAATTCGATGAGGGGCGCAACAACGGCCATTACGAGTAGATAGTAAAGCCAGCGCGGCATTAGCATCCCCTATCAAAAAGGACAGGCCCGTTGCCGGGACGCGGGCCTTATCTAGCTAGCTTATTCTGCTGTCGCCGTTTCCTCTACGGGCAGGCTGCTCTCTGCGGCTTCACCGCTTTCCTCGGGCGCAGCTTCATCGATCACGCGCACCGTGATTTTTGGTTGGAGCTGTGAGGCGATCCTGATGGGTACAGAGAACGTGCCAAGCTCGCGAATCGGGTTGGGAAGTTCGATCAGGCGGCGATCAATAGTGATATCTTCCATCTCACGCAGTCCTGCCGCGATGTCCTGGCTGGTGATCGAGCCGTAGAGCCGTCCCTGCCTGCCAACACGCGCTTTAAAGGTCAGAGTAACCGCGCCCAGGCGCTCGGCCAACTGGCGATTCTCCTCGGCTTCCTTCTCGCGGCGGCGCTGCTCGGCGGCAATGCGCTGCTTCTGATTCGCCAGCAGAGCAGGAGTGGCTGCGGCGGCCAATCGTTTCGGTAATAGATAGTTGCGGGCATAACCATTGGCGACCTCTTTCACATCGCCAACTTTCCCTAAATTATCCACATCTTGTAAGAGTATGACTTTCATTCCAGAACGCTCCTCGTGGGGGGAAGCGGATAAACTCGTCTTCCACCATTCTTGCTAATTCGGCGATTAGTATACACCTTGAGGAAAACGAACGCAAGTTTTTAGTACGACGCGCTTCTACATTCGCACCAGCACTTTCAACACGCCTTTTTGCTGAGCATACCTGAAAGCCTCTATTCCCTCGTCAAGCGTATAGCGAGTGCTAATCAATGGAGAGATATCTATACGTTTCTGGCTCAATGCGCGCAGAGCGGGTTCAAAGGGGCCGCAGCGCGAACCCTGCACGCGAATTTCATCGATCACAATGGGAGCCAGATCCAGGCTGCTTTTATCGGCGACGGTGCTTTTGAACATCGCAGCAATTTTACACCCGGTATGCGCAGTTCTTCCTCAGTTATACCATACTTCTCCATGACTTCGCGATCTGCAGGGGTAAGAATACCTTCGCAATTCCTCCTGAAGGTTCTCCAGTTCTTCGTGACTTCCGACTTGAGATGGAGCCTTATTGCTCTATTGGACATAGACCGGGATGTTCTGCCCGGCAGGAGCTGGAGCAGTTCATCCGCCGTACCCGTAGGGTACTTCTCGACCAGTATTGCATCTTCTTCTTTCGTCCACCGGTTCTCCCATCTTGCAGTCCAACGTGCGGGGTCGCTTCTGTAACCCTCCCAGTCCTTGACGACTTCGCAGGCGATTCCCAGTCTTCTCGCCCTTTTCCGTATGCCAAGCGGTGTCCTCTCTGGGAAAAGTGTGATCAGTTCGCCCGCTGTAGCAGTGGGATACCTCTCTTGTAGTATTGCATCCTCTTCCTTCGTCCACTGAATTGTGGGATGGAGTTCGCGGAAGCACAGCAGCTCGTCTACTCCCCATTCAGGGTCACGCCAGTGGACAGTCAGGGTGTAGAAATGTGGAGAAAGGATTGCCCATACTACTTTCTCGACAAAGGTATCTATCATCTCTGGTAAGTCTTCCGGCTGCACCACCTCGCTCCAGCGGTCTCCCGCCCTCTTCATTAGCTCTTTGTACCCCACTCTGCGCTCCGCCCTCGTGGTCGTGGAGTGTATCATTACCTTTCTCCCCTCCAGCCGTGCCAGCTCTTGCTCCAACAGGCTATAGCTCTCGTTGGCTTTCCTGGCAAGGGCAGCGTTTGTCAGTTCCCCGTTCTCCGCTTGCTCCTCAATACGCCGCATCGCTGCTTTCGTTGCGTTTATATCACGCTCAATTTGCTCCAGATCCGTCTGTCTCTGTTGTAATTCCCGTTGCTCATGTTCGAGATAATCTTCAAACTCGTCGGCATCTTGTAAGACATGAACGAAATGCTTGAGGAAGCAGCCGTCGATTTCGCAGACAGCCACTAAGTACCTCAGGTGCCTCAGCGGCTCACCGTAATCATAGAATGCGTAGTATTTCCTCACTTCCTCCGGCAGCGGATTGGCCTTTCTCCTATTCTCATCGTTGGTGGGCGCATCGCGCAAATAGACTTTGTATTTAGGGTAGGCTGCCTCAATCTTGCCGTAGAGAGCAGCAATCATCTTTGACTCAAACCGCTTTGCGTATACCTTCTTCTTCTCTTCCAGGTATGGGTTTGGCGTACCATCCAGATTCGTTGGGGACAAACGGTTAAAGGTATATAAGAATGTTCCTAAATCGGTAGCAAGCTCGTGGTCTTCTGAGTTAAGCAGCACTCCCTTATAGACAAGCATACCGCCATTGAAGGGGTTCATCAGGATACTTCTGAGTCCGGTAGGAGATTGCACAGTAAATGCTGTGCCGCGCAGTTCATCTATACTTACCTCTTCCCTGTCATCGAATAGAGCCATGAGCAGCCGGCAATGCGTGAGTACGAGATCGGGTACCCAGTCTTCAAAGGGAGGAAAGAAGTCTTTTTGCCGGTGTATCTCTCTGAACAAGTCATGGAGCCCTCCTCCTAACTGCCTGTAGCGTTTGTAGGCCCAATCCAGCCTCTCCAGGTGTGGCTGATAGCTTACCCACCTTTTGTAATGAGGATTTCTCTTTCCGTCTACTCGCTCCCTCAAGTCAGGCATATAGCCAATTGGCATATTATGACCCGTCCACCTTCCCGCTTTTGCAGCTTCCTCTCTAGCCCCTAGCATTCTATAGACATGGCCCTCTATGTATTTCCATGCCTCTTCACACTTACGCCTAAATTGGTCAACGTGCCAGGATATGGAGAAGTCGTAAATGAAGTCTATTGCGGTACGAGTATGGTTGAGGGTAATAACCTTCACCCCGTAGGTGTAGCAGATCTCCATGAACTTCGCATACTCTGCGCCCCACCGGTCACGAAATAGCCTGTCTACTTGGGCTGCTACTACTATCTTTACCTGTCCGTTCGCTATTTTTCAGTTCATCTCATTAAAGGCAGGGCGGTCTTCCATTCGGAGCTGGCCAGATAAGCCCAGGTCTCGATCGTCTACAATGATAAGTTCTTCAGGCCAGCCACACGCAAGGGCAAATTTCTTATCTACCTGCATTTCGGCCGATACGTTCTTTTTTTGCTCTGGCGTGCTGACGCGCGGGTAGATTTGCACGAGAGATGTGATCGGAAGGTCTACCTTCCATGAGGGTGTTAAGATCACCTCTGTCGGTTTCGCCGTTGTTATGATTTTCGCCATTTTCTAACTTCTCCAATCTGTGAAGTATCCTGCAGAACAGTTTACAGGCTCGCTCGTAGTAATCTTCAGGTAACATCTTCTGGCTCCTGCTTATGCTAAAGGCCGCTTCAATTTCCACAACAGGCGACACTACGTTCTCTTTAAGACACAGGTCGCCTTTCAAGAAAAGCGTAACATCCATTCTGGCTCTACACTAGATGTGCCAATCCAGGAAAATCTTCCAATTTACGAAGATTTTCCTTCCGATTCTCGGAAGGTTTTCCTGGATGTAGTGCGGCAAAATTATCGGTACTTTTAATCTCCAGGGATGCCTCCCTTTCTCACAAGCAAGTGTACCGGTTAGACGAGCCCAATAATGGTAGGCTAGTGCCAGATTTTTCTTCCAGTTGTGGAAGATTTTTCGGCGATGTTGACGCTGCTGAATGGGTAATTCCCTATCTCATCCTGCTCGAATCATCGTCATGAGCAGGTGAGCATAAGCAGGAGTCAGCTTTTGACCATCAATGATCACGATCTCACGTATATAGCAAGAACCTCCTTCCGGTTGTCTCAGCATTGCCCCACCAAAATACCAAGTACGTCAGCTCTGGTAAGCAGAACGAGACAAAGAGCCAGACGAGTAATTTGTTTGCTGTGGTCTAGCAAACCTGGCATAGGCTAATGCTGCTTTCATGTTCACTCCGGCTTTCAGTTACTGGCCCACGGCGACAGCTTCAGTTTCAATGGGACGTTCACTTTCAGCCACTTTCAGGCTTTCAAAAAAAGCTTTCCTGTACTGGCTGACACTTCCGACTGAAATGGTTTGCCCTCTTTCAGCAGCTCTCTGCTGAATGTCTGCGATTTTCATGTCGCGGTCTTCTCGCAGGCACGTGTAGACGAATTGTGCCTTGTCGAACTCCCCGGTGGGTTTGCGTTCAGACCCACCCGGAGCAAGTTGGAGCAAGGGCTTGACGCGGGCCTGGCGCATTGGCCCCGCTAACTGGTTTGTTGCCATGTGGGGACCGGTGCCAATGCGCTCCAGCGTGGCTTTCACCCGCGTCACTTCCTCGGTGATGCGGAGCTGGTACTCAGCAACGGCACCGATCTGGTCGAGCTGCTCGTTGAAGGTGGGCAACAGTGAAAGTGTTTCACCATGAAACTGAAGGGTGGCAACGATCGGTGCAAGACTTTCATGCAGCAGTTCCTGAAAGCCTGTTTCAATGTTCTGCAGTTGAAACACCTGCTGCTGGTGAAAGTCTGTGAAGCACTGCTCAATACGCTGAAACTGCTCGGTACAGGCCTGCAGATGCTGCATGACATCGACTGCCGGGATGCGCTGGACCCGTGTAGCCTCACCTTTGAGCAGATGCACGACACGGCCATACAGGACGGAGCAGATAGAGCGGGCCACGACCAGGACAATTTCAACGGCGGTTTGGGCCTGTGGGGGGATGGAAACCACATGCTCAACGCCGACGGTGACGACGCCGGTCAGCATGATGCCGATGAGCCACCGTGAGAGCGCCTCGGCCTGCCTCGCGCCATCGGTGTTGCCGTCTTCTCTGGCTTGCCTGGCGAGCTTGGCCAGGCTGAGTCCGCCAATATCAAGGGCGCCCATCTGGATGAGGAACACAGCCAGGGAAACGCCTGTGGGTAAGTCTACACCGGGGTAGAGCTGTGCGCAGGAGTACAGGATCGTGCCGTAGAGTACCAGCTCGGTGAGTTTGCCGGCGAGGCCCATAAACCAGTCGGTGATGGCCGTCACGTAGTTGCTGCGCGCCAGGCCATGCAGGAAGAGTTCTTTATCGTTGTACCAGTGTCGTTGTGCCGTCATTGAATCCTCACTTTTCCGGTTGGTGGGTGGTCAGGTGGGTAGGTGGGTGAGTAGGTGATGCTGCTTTCGCGCTCAAGGTATCCCGCTAGGGCCTGCCTGCACCCACCTGCCTACCTACCCGCCTACCGACGCTTTCGGCTGCTCTTTCAACATGTCTTTGATATCTTCATAGAATTTGCGTGCCCAGTTCTCTTTGCAGTCAAAGCCTTTGGACAGGAGTGCCTGCTGTAAGTTGTTCCTGCTGGGGTTCTGCCCGGCCTCGACCAGCTCGTTCCAGCAGGTAATCGCGTCCTTGAGTGTGGGATGCGGTTTTTGCTCGCTACGCACCGGCAGAACGGTGATTGCGGCCATCTCGGGCGGTTGTGGCGTCGCCGTGCTGTTTTCCCTCGCGAGCGACGCCTGCTCCGACTGTCTCCCGCCGATGAGCCTGCGCGTCTTGAGTTGCCGCATGAGTTCGATGGCCGTCCTGGAGTCAATACCCATAGCCCGGGCGAGATCTCGATGGGACATGCCTGGCCGGTACAATTCTCGCGCTCGGCGCAGCTCCGCAGGGATGGCTCTCGTGAAGCCTCCTGTGGGAGAGGTAGTTGTGCAGGTGACGGGACGCAGCCCGGGGGATTGTGTGTGAGACGCAGGTGATACCGTTTCAATCGGACGGCTGAAGGATGCGAGCAATTCAGGGGGGATCTTGCCTGCAAACTGGTCGAGGGCCTGCGTGATACCTGGCGTATGGCTGATGTGGCGGCTTTCTCGCTGGTAGAACTGGACGATGAGTTGCTTGCCGTTCATACACACCACCATGCGCCCTCTGGAAAGCTGGCGGATTCCCTGGTCGGAAATGACCTCGGGGCTTACATACTCACGGTAGCGCTTGATATCGTTATCGAGATCCGCCTTGCCCAGCAGGCGCGTCTCGCAGCCAGCGATAATATCCTTGTGGACTTTGGGGATGCGCTGCGCGGCGAACAGAGGCACCACGCCGTACTTGCGGCCGGTCGTTGCGACGACGGTGAGCGTATCCAGCAGGTCTTTGGCTGTCACCGGCGACAGATAGGACGGGGGATTCTGGGGGGCCCAGATATGCGTTTCATCCAGGCCGACCAGACAGGGCAGGCGAAGGTCGGGATCGATGGCCGATTGGGCGTTCATGAGGTCCTTGAGGGTCTGTGCGATGAGCCGACCGGCCAGCTCATAGTTGAGAAACGCCTCGCCAGGACGTCGACATTGCTGTAAGTCCACGATCACCTGCATGCGATACCTGACGACCTGAGCCATACTGGGCAGCGCGCCCGGCGTGGCGACCAGGCCGCGAGGGCAAATCCGCCCGTCTTCAGCGATGCTTTTCAAGTCGCCAACGAGGTCGAAGACCACCGCGGGCAGATGAAATCGCTTGATGTACTGCTCCAGGAACAGAGCCAGCGCGACGGTCTTGCCCGATCCTGGAATACCGACGACGAACACGCCGGTGGCGAGTGGGTCGTTTGCATCAGGCTGGAAATTGTCGGCCAGGAGGAGACGGCGGCGCGGGTTCTCACCGATGATGGCTGCCTGGTCAAGGTCTTCCTCTTCGCCACTCGCTTCGTCTGTTAAGCAGGAACCCTGCCTGGAGGACAGGTAATCATCATCTGCACCGACGGTTGGCAGCAGGCGCGTATATTTGTCGTTGTCGATGACCTCAGCGCTGGCATAGGGGTTGGTGGCCAGCATGGCGTCGATCTCATCGGCGGTGTGGTCGTCAACTGTGCCAATCGCGGCGAGGCTGATCTGCTCCGGATGTGCTCCAATACCCATGTACTCGCGGAAGGAGTTCACCTCCTCACGGTGGTCGCTGATATACTCAGCAATGTACTTCACCACGATGTAGAGCAGGAAGACGAGTAGCGCGCCCACCATGACACAGAACAGCAGACCCCGGTAGCCCCATCCAGCAGCCTCGGCTCTGGGCGTGAAGTACGCCAGAAAGCCGAAGTAGGCAAGAACACCCAGTCCCTCTTTCCAGCGATCCAGTACTTCTTTCATCTTATTTGCCCTCCTGCTTTGCCTGGGCCGCCTGGACTTTCAATTGCATGAGCCGGGTGTAGGCTTTGAACGCCCGCCAGTTCTCCAACGCGATCTTCGCGGCCCAGTGGCGTTCCAGGGAGGCCGAGAGAATAATCGTGCTGACTGCGTACAGGGACAGAGTATAGCCGAGCAGCATGAATGGGTCGTTGGACAGCAGGTTAATAAAGGTGAAGTCGCCAACAGTATCGGCGATAAAGGAGAGCAGCGACCAGGCGAGCAGGAGCCGGTGATGAGCGACCATCTGTACGGCGGTCGTCTTCACGGCCTGCAGGTTATCGCCCACCTTGACTTTCTGCTCTTTGTACTCTCTGTGGACACGAAACACGAAGAACATGACACCCAGTTGAAAGGCGACGGCCATCCCGATGCTGACGGCGAGCGCGCCTGCTGTGGCGTTGCCCTGTGCGTGCGTGTCCATGTTTTTGTACACGGCACCCTGCACGAACATGTTGAAAAAGGCGACCACCGAGGTGAACACCTGCCAGAGATTCGCTGCAATGCCGCACAGGACACCGATACCGGCGAGCGAATAGGCGAACCAGGGGGGATGATGGACCGAGTCCGAATCGGCCTCAAAAGGCTTGTAGCCCTTTGATTGAGTTTGTGTTGCCATAGAGAGGGCCTCCTTGTGTGATGAATCAACATGGTTCAAGACCAAAGGAGAAAGATGAGGTGATCGCCCAGATCAATCTCCCCGAACGCATGCGAAACATCGGTTTGACTGACCCCTGGCGAATGGCAGGCACGGAAAAGGTATCAGACCTGAAACAGATGTGATACACTAACCATCAGCCAGGAGCCTTAACAACTACTGGTGACAGAGGAGGAGGGGACGTGTCTGGCCGTGGGAAGCTGTAAGCACGCCCTCTCCGCCTTCAGGAAACACCGCACTACAAGAAACCGCACTACAACTACCTGCACGACGAGGACGTCCGTACGAAGACGATATCTTGGTCTGGCCCACCGACTCTCACAGTGAGCCAGTAAAACAGAACTACCGTATGCTTTACAAGCTCAGGTTTGCTGATCAATTTATGCCATTTGGTACAATATTACCCAATTATTACCATGTTGTCAAGTTAATGCAAATCATAAGATTGATATAGCAATTGACGCAAGCAATACTAGACTCTATAATATGAAAAAGTGTGGTCTCACTACCCACAAATGGCACCAGGGGAGAGAATTTATGCCAAAACAGTGGTTGACGGTCGAAGAAATAGCCGAAGAGTTGGGCGTGCATCCTGAAACAGTGCGTATCTGGATCCGGGAACGGGAACTTCCTGCGGTGCAACTGCGGCGCACGTACAGGGTCAAAAGAGAAGACTACGAAGAGTTCTTGCGTCGACGCTACACAGGCAGGCAGGAGGATAAGCAAGAATAACCAGATTGACTGACTATAAACAAGCATCTATTCTCTCCTAATTGGCATAGTTACAATATAGAAGTCCTCGGCGAAATCAGACCTGAACAGACGTGGTAGTGTCTCCAGTAGTGCGATTGATCCAGCCGTTATCAACGGCATGCCGTTCTATCCGCATTATACTGAATAGCGGCCTGAAAACAGCCCGAAAAGCGGCGAAGAACTGGCAGAAAAACGGCAGCTTTGCTGGCATAAGAGTTATGACAAGCGCCACTCCCAGGTACCCAAATCGAATCAAGACCTGTATCCAGGCCGCTGGATATAAGGTCCGTGAAATTACTGCTGAACTGCATATTCCCGATCGCACCATGCGCGACTACCTTACCGGACGAACAGCGATGCCAAGAGAATATCTGGAGGCCCTTGCCGGGTTGATTGGCTGTTCGATAGAGGACTTAGTCCCCAGGAGTGCTTCCCGCCCAAGTGATATGCCTCTTCCCCCTCAACCTTACTTTGCTCATCCCTACCCCTTGCAGGAAAACTTCACCGGCCGTATCCATGAACGACGAATGCTCACGGAATGGTTAACAAAGGACAAACGACCAGTTTTAGCTCTTATAGCTCTGGGTGGAATGGGCAAATCTTCATTGGTGTGGACCTGGCTGCAGCACGACGTGTTGGGCGTGCCCTTACCCGGTATGACCGAACCATCGAGAGAAGTTTCCATCTGCCAATTGTCCAAAAGAGTTTACCCGCAGGGCGTGCTGTGGTGGTCCTTCTATGAGCCCGAAGCCTCCTTTGCTACCTTCCTCAATCGGGCTTTGATGTACATGAGTAGCGGGTCCCTGGACCCCAGGAGCATGTCTACTTATGAAAAGATTCAGGCCCTGATAGCCTTGCTCCAACGTCACTACTTTCTGCTGATATTGGATGGCTTCGAGCGTGAGTTGAGGGCTTACGCCAGTGCCGTTTCTGCTTATCAAGGCGATAGTGTACGTGAGGACGCTCAAGGGAACTTTCGCGTCTGTATCGACCCTCATGAAGGGAATTTCCTGCGCTGGCTTGCTGCCAGTCCCCTCCTCAGCAGGGTTCTGCTCACAACCCGACTTTTGCCTCGCGAACTAGACAGCCTGGCGGGATGCCGACGTGAGGAATTGAGTGTCTTGGATCCTGAAGATGTCCTGGCTTTCCTCCAGGCTCAGGGAGTACGTGGGACGCGGGCCGAAATCCACACCGTCTGCGCTCCTTATGGCAACCATCCCCTGGCTTTGCGCCTCCTAGCTGGACTGGTCGTGCATGACCCGGCTCGGCCAGGAGATATCGCCGTAGCTGCCGAGAACAGCCTCGTTCCAGAGATGATACAGCGCGAACATCACATCCTGGCCCAGGCCTATGATGCCTTACGGCCATCGCTTCAGCAACTACTGAGTCACTTAGCTGCCTCTCGGTCAGTGGTGGATTTTGAGACGGCGAAAGCGGTAAGCCCCTTTGGGGTTGAGAAAGAGTTGAAGGCCGCGCTGCGCGAACTGGTGGAGCGAGGTTTGCTCTTCTTTGATCGAGAGCGACAATGCTACGATCTGCATCCGGTCGTCCGCCAATACGCGTATGCCAGGCTTCCGCAGAGGGAGGCGGTTCACGTCCGTTTAGCCGAGTATTTCCAGATGAGCGGAAAAGGCCTCCTGGAGGACCTGCCGGATACTGCCAAGAAAATTCGAACACTGTCCGTGGGGTCGGCATCAGATAGTCTTCCTCAGGTGGAGAGCTTAGAAGATATTGCGGCAATCATCGAACTCTGCCATCATATGATCCGTGCGAAGCAGTTCAAAAGGGTTCTGGGAATCTACTATAATCATCTGGCCAGCCTACTGTACCACCGGCTGGGAGCCTATCAGACCATCATCGAGCTTCTTCAGGGTTTTTTTGAGGGCGACGAGACTTCCCTGCCACAACTCGAAAGAAGCTGGCAGTCCTGGTTGCTTGATGCACTGGCAAACGCCTATAGCGCCTCTGGTTATCCCCAACGTACTATACAACTCCTTGAGGCATCGATTCAGATTGATCAGGAGCGTGACGATAAAGAAAGCCTTGCGACAGCGCTGTGGAATCTCGCGGTTCAGCAGGAGATGCTTGGAAGGCTTACAGCTTCGGAGCAGAGTTTACAGGAGAGCATACTCCTGTGCCGCGACATCCATGATGCATTCAACGAAGCAAAGGCTCACCAATATTTTGCCTTGCTACGGGCCTACCAGGGCATGTTTGAGGCTGCTTTCCGGCACCTGGATGCGGCATTGTCACTCTTTAAAGAGTTAAATGCACGAGCATCCGAGGGTGCCGTCTGGGCTTATCGTTCCCTCTGTAGTATCCTTGCCCGAAAAATTCCCGATGCATTGGAAGCTGCGCAGCGCGCTCGTGAACTGGCGGATATAGGACATTACGAAAGAGACGTCATCCGAGCTGAATGGCTGCTTGGTCTGGCATCAGTTCATATGGCTTACCAGGAAGACGAGCCGCGAGCCGCTGCGTTCCTTTGGGAGGCAGAATTGCATTTGAGAGAGGCCCTTCATCGCTGTCGCCGCATTGATATGGTAGATTATGAGGCGGATCTCTTGCTGGCCTGGGCTCGGTTACATCATGCCAGGGGCGAGAAACAGCGGGCGAAGGAATGCGCCACAGAAGCGCTAGTCATCACCAATCGTTCAGATTTTCGCGTGTTGAGAGCTGATATCTACAATCTTCTCGCCCGACTGGAATGCGAGAATGGCAATTGGCGAGGAATGAGGAGCCTCGCTGAGGCTGCTCTACGCGATGCAACATGTGATGGCCCTCCTTTCTGTTATGTGACTGCTTTGGAGGAAGCGAAACAGTTGTTATGTGAAGTAAAACGACTCGATGAAAATAGGTCAAGATAGCTGGGAGTATTTAATGCTATAATTTTGGTGATATACGTTTGTGAAAGCGGGATGCGTCTCAAACAAGTCGGGAAGAAGCACCTGGGATGCATGTATGTGGAGGTTTCCAGAGAATGGTTGAAATTCATGATCGATTCGTCACATTTCTACCCCCAAGAGGTGCTGCGTACCTGATCGGCGATTTTACTGATTGGGATGAGAGACCTTTACCTATTCCGGAACCGGTAACCATCGAATTTCCCCGGGGCGCGTATATAGAGTATGCGTTTCTGGACGCTAAGCAATGTCCATTGACAGATCCGACGAATCCTCAGATACCCAAAAACCCGTGGTACGATTATCACCGCTCGATCACCCTCCCGCACAACTGCTTTAAGATGCCTCCACGACCACAGGCCTTTCGTGGAAGCGTGTATGACCACACGGTGGATTCGAGAGTCTTTGCGGGTCAGCGGAGATATTACGTGTATGAACCCCCATCGTTTCCCTCAGCAACGATCTATGTACACGACGGAGAGGCTTTCTACCGGAAATTACGCTTCCCCGAAGTTGCTGAAGCGCTGTTAGAGCAAAGAGCAGTCCAACCAGTGCGTCTGGTCATGATAGAGCCAGAAGACCGCCACTCAGAGTACTGGTTCAATGAGCGCTATGAAGCATTCTTGCTCGAGGAAGTCCTGCCCGAGGTTGAGCACCGCTACGGTGAAACCTCGGAGAGAGCCCTCTGGGGGGCTTCTCTGGGAGGTCTCGTCTCCGCCTGGCTAGCATGGAAACATCCACATTTGTTCACGAAAGTCGGAAGCCAGTCTGGGTGTTATACCGCTCGTCCAGGAGGTGGAGACGAATATCATGATCCTGAGTGGTTCACAGAACAGTTCGCTGAAACGCCACGGAAACCATTGCGCTTTTATGCCCAGACAGGACAGATCGAGTGGCTACTCGCACCCAATCGTCGATTTGCTGCCGCACTGGCAGATAAAGGGTACCCTCATAGCTACGAAGAGTTGCCGAGCGGACATAACTGGGCTACCTGGGAGCAAGGGCTAGAGCCAGGCCTCAAGTACCTGTTTGGTTTGCCTGATTAAGCCTTGGTCATACGAGTACTAACACTAGCACGACAGCGAAGTGGTCAAGCAGTCGCTGGGCGAGGACAATCTTCTTTACCTTAAGCATGAACAATATTCAGCCTTTTCTCTCTTGATCTGGGCAGTATTTTCAGGTAGAATAGCCGCACTAGAAATCTCATTATAGATACCAGATGCTAGTACAAATCATTCTGAAAAATGGGCTTGGGGTGATAGAAAGAGAAAGCAGAGAACACATGGAAGCGGAGTCATCAAAAATCCTTTCCTTACCCCGAAGCACTGCACTGCCTTTTCATAGAGAAATGCTTGAGGTTCAAAAATGAGCGAGCTTAGCGAATACAAGGTTGACCACCTTTTGCTGCTCGTCGGCTCCAACCCGCTGCCAGATGCGGTGGCCGGCAAATTGCTTGCCGCGCCAGGTGGTAAGATTACCCTCATTTACTCCAGGGACAGTTTCCCTCTCGCTGAGAGATTGGGAAAGTGGTTTCAGAATGTCGATATTAGTCTCAAAGAAGTGAAAGAGTCGGACGCGGTCTCAGTTGAGGAAAAAGTATCTGAGGCGATCGAGCAATACGAACGCGACCATGCCAGAACAAACCCCGCGCATCCAGCTCGCGTGGGTCTCAACTATACAGGCGGCACCAAAGTGATGGCGGTGCATGCTTACCGCACACTGAAGCAATGGGCCAACCGGCACGAGAGGAAGGCCGTTTTCAGCTATCTTGATGCGCGCACGCTGCAAATGCGCTTTGAGCAGGTCGATGGCTGGCCCGCTATCCCCGTCAGCCTGGCTGTTGAAATCGACATCCGTGACCTGCTCACCTTGCATGGCTGGGAGCTAAGAAAAGGTTCGCCTGTTGCGGCACCTGTGCTGCCGAAGAGCGCGGCAGCCCTGGTCTCCATTCATAGTAGTGAGACTGATGCCGAGATATGGACTGATTGGCTTCATGAGAGCCTCTTCCGCAGCGCCAGGGAACCACGTCCTATTGACCCTCCTTTCTGGGTGTTCCAGGCAGGGAACGAGTTAGTGGAACAGGTTGAGGTAAAACAGGCAGGATTTGATGCTCAGTGGAAAAGCAAGACAAAGTTGCGGAATATGGAGATATCCTGGCCCAATCTGCCCGCTTTCAGGACAACCATGAGTAATGAGCTTGCGCAGGGCGACGCCGCGAAACTCAACCTGACAGCAGGGACAGGAGCAAATCACTTCAGGGATGAAGAAGCTTTCTGCCGGTGGTTGAGTGGAACCTGGCTGGAGTCTGCTGTACTCTCTGCGCTGCAAGATTGCGCCCGGGAGTTGCATCTCAGAGAATGCTGTATGGATCTCAAACTCAAGGCAGAGGGCACAGAATTCCAGTTTGATGTTGTCGCGATGCGCGGCTACCAGCTATTTGCCTTTTCATGCACTACCGAGAGCGCCAGAAAGAGAGGGGGCAGAGAACTTGTGAAGCAAAAACTGTTCGAGGCATACGTACGGGCGCGGCAGATGGGCGGCGACGAGGCCTGTGTTGCTCTGGTATGCGCGATGGGGCAGCAAGAGGCCGACAAATTGCAGGAAGAGATGCGCCGCGATATCAACCCGGAGGGTCGCATACGAGTTTTCGGTCGTGAGTGTCTCGCGAACCTCACCGGCTCTATTGCGGATTGGGTCCGCCAGCAGAGTAAGGAGGGTTGAACATGTGGCTCGTCGTTGTGGATACGATGCAGATACAGCCATATATTTTCGGCAGTAACCGCCTGCGCGAGAACGTTGGCGCATCCTATCTTGTCGGCGCCGCGACCGGGGACTGGGCGTTCGGCGCGGTGCGACAGGTCGCGCCCAGGAATAATATTGGACCCGGCAATACGCTGATAGACGGTGTCTGGATCGAGCATGGTAATCTGGATGCCGAGGTGTTGTATGCAGGTGGGGGCAATTTCGTCGTGTTGTTCGGCGGTGATGATGAAAGGGCAAAGGAACTTGCGAGGCAGTTTACTACCAGGCTATCGCAGCACGTTTTGCTGGAGGCTCCAGGTCTCCAACTGGCGATTGCCGGGCTGCAGATGAACTGGTACGAGGAGGCGCTTCGTGATAAGCGCAATGCGGTCTTTCACCTGCTGGATGTGCAGAAGAGAACGCATGCCCGCTCGGCTCCTCTGCTCGGACTGAGCGTGACGGCGGCTTGCAGGTCGACCGGCTTACCGGCCACCGACCTGGTTCCGGGTATCGGAGGCGAACCCCATTATCTGGCTTCCGATGAGATTCTGGCGAAGGTGGCTGTTGCCTGGCCGCAGGAAAGTGGCACAAGTCTGGCCGACGACCGGTTGCAACAGGTAATCGGGCGACCAGAAGGATACCGGTACCCCGCCGATTTCGACGATATGGGGGCTACGCCGGGCGAATACAGCCATATTGCCATTGTACATGCGGATGGCAACGGTGTGGGCCAGCGCATTCATGAGATCTGCAACCGGCATAGAAAGAAAGAGCAGAACCGCGATCTTGTGCTGGCCTTGAGACGTTTCTCGCTCAACCTGGCGCAGGCCGCGCAGCAGGCCCTCAAAACGGTACTCGACAGCCTCGAGACGGCTATAGCTGAAGGCGGTGGCACATCCATTATTCATAAGCCAAACAAGGAACTGTTGATCCAGATCGACCTGGTGAAGAGCGAAAAGGACGGCTACTATCTTCCCTTCCGGCCTATCGTCTTCGGTGGTGATGATGTGACCTTTGTCTGCGATGGGCGCCTGGGTCTGTCGCTGGCTACAATGTACTTGCAGGAGTTTGAGAACCGTACTGCTGCCGCAAAGCTGGGGGAAGATGGCAGTGGCCTGACGGCCTGCGCCGGAGTTGCCATCGTCAAGAGCCATTACCCCTTTGCCCGCGCCTATGAACTGGCCGAGGAGTTGAGCAAAGCGGCCAAAGCCTATTGCAAAGACGAGAGGATTGCTGGCTCCTGTCTCGACTGGCATTTCGCCTTGAGCGGTCTGGGTGGTTCAATTAAGGAGATTCGCAACCGCGAATATAAGGTGAGGGCGGGCGACCTGGCGTTGCGCCCTGTCACCCTGAAGGCCAACCCGAAGCACTCACAACGTGCATGGTCGGTGGTTGCAGCAGGGATCGACGCTTTCCAGGGGGAGAAATGGGTAGGACGGCGTAACAAGATCAAGGCGTTGCGCGATTCCCTGCGTGAGGGGACTGATGCGGTGAAGCATTTCATCGCGACGTTCAATAACGGACAGTCTTTGCCACCGGTATTGCCTGGTATGGATGAGTGGCCGTTAAGCGGCTGGCAGGGTTCCTACTGCGGCTACTTCGATGCCATCGAGTTAGTAGACTGGTTCATACCACTGGAAGGAGAGGCTGATGCAACGCCTGCAAATGAGCCTGCGTCTTGAAAGCGATGCCACGTTCGGGCGTGGTGAAGGTGTGGCGGGGCTGGTGGACGAGGAGGTAGAATACGACACGGCAACAGGGCTGCCGTTCGTGCGCGGACGCACGCTGAAAGGTCTGCTGGTAGAAGAATGCGCCAACCTGTTATTTGCCCTGCAGGCGGCTGGTTTGTCCGCGCCCGTAATCTCTGCGCTTGAGGAATCAGCCGGGCGGCTCTTTGGTCGGCCCGGTAGCGATGTGGAGAGCGCGGCCCTGCTGCACGTTGGCCCGGCGCTCTTATCTGAACAGTTGCGCGAGGCCGTACGCTATGGGATAGAGCGCGAGCAGCTCAGGCCAGCCGCTATGCTTGAGTCATTAACCGCGATTCGCCGCCAGACCGCCATCGACGAAACAAGCGCCGCACCGGAGAAGGGGAGTTTGCGTTCGATGCGCGTCGTGCTGCGCCAGACCAGCTTCCACGCCTGGCTCGATTTCGCCAGCGACCCGGGAACAGACGACCTGGCCTTGCTGGCAGCCTGCACGCTGAGCGTGCGGCGCGGCGGCATAGGTCGCAATCGCGGACGGGGCCGGTTGTGCCTGCGCTTGCTAGATGAGCAGGGGCACGATATCACCGGGCAGTACTTCGAACACTTCAGGCAACGTGTGCAGGAGGGCAGGGATGAAAGTTATTCATTATAGTATTCGCTTGTTGGAGCCGACGCTGGTCACTTCTCTGCAAGGCGACCCCAACAGCGGGGTGTCATTCGATTACCTGCCGGGCAGCGTGTTGCGCGGCGTTTTGATCAATAAGTATCTCAGATCGGAGTCGGCTGATACGAGTGCTGAAACACTGGGGCGTCTTTTCCTCAATGGCACCACGCGCTATCTCAATGGCTATCCCCTGGATGCTTACGAGCGTCCTGGCCTGCCCGTACCCGCCTCCTGGCAGCAAGTCAAGCGTGAGGAAGACACTATTTTCGACTTCGCCCTCTTCGATCTTGCTGTCGAGGCACAGGATGACGAGCGGCAATGGCAATCCGTTTCGGCACCATTCTACACGCAGACTGGCAACTCTGTGCGCTTAATTCGCCCGGCGCGTAATATCGCCGTCCATACCCAGCGCACCGCACGCTTTGGTCGTGCTATGCCGGAGCTTGTCCCTGCGAGTGATGCTCAGCCAGGTGGGAATCCTGTCAAACTGCTGGAGAAGGACGAAATCCCCGGCGCTGTGTATCGCTACGATGCGCTGGCCGCCGGGCAGACATTCCAGGCGGCCATCATCTGCGACAATGATGCCGACGAACCGATTTTGCGGTCCCTCATTGGAGGACAGGTGACGCTCGGCGGTTCGCGCAGTGGCGGCTACGGGCGGGCCGAGCTGAGCTACCTGCCCGGCGGTGCTGCGCGTCGGCGCAACATGGAGGACGAGGAGGAGCCGCCGGAGGGCAAATTGATTGTCACGCTGCATAGTGATGTCCTGCTGCGCGACGAGAAAGGCCAGTTTGCCGTTGATCCTGACCTTTTGTGCAGGGTGTTGAGCAGGCATTTGCAGGTGGATCTGGTACTCGAAGATGCCTTTCTCAAGACCGAGGTAATCGGCGGTTTCAACCGTACCTGGGGCCTGCCGCTGCCACAGGCGCTTGCGGTATGCATGGGCAGCGTGCTGGTCTTTCAAACCCCTGAAGACTGTGATCCCACGCTGCTGGATAAACTGGAGATACGCGGCATTGGCGAGCGCCGGGCCGAAGGATTTGGCCGCATTGCCTTCAACCAGCAACGTGTGGAAAAGCTGGCGGTGGACAATACGGAAAAGAGTCCTGGCCTGGCTGACTTTACCCTCCGCGAAAAAGACGAGAGGGGCCAGGAGGTACGCACACTGGCAAAACTGATGGTCGATCGCATGCTCAGGCAGCGCCTGGACGAGGCGCTGCTGGTAAGGGCCAATGAGATAAAGATCGTGAATCCGCCATCGAACGCGCAGATTTCGCGCCTGCGCAGCGTTGTGCTTGAGGAGGTCCGCCGCGAGAAGCCAGATGTCAGAAAGATATATCAGTTTATCAAGGACCTTCAAGCCAGAAGCATTTCCCGCCGCCAGTTTGAACACTGCACCATCGATGGCGTCCCCCTGCTCCGCTGGCTGGAACGTCGGCTCACGTGTGATAGTGAGGGCGTGTGGACGATGGACGACACTGAATGGAAAAATTTGCTGCGTATAAGCAGCATTGAGATCAGAATAGGCGACGTGAATGCAGAGATAAACAACGGCCTGCGCCTGGAATACGTCCTGCGGCTCATAGATCTTCTGCTGGCCCACGCGGCCAAACAACAGCGAAAGGAGAACTAGCCATGCTCAGAGCTTCGTGGTCCGGCGATGTCTCGCGCAAAATCGTGGGGCGCATCGTAGTCGAGGGCGATCTCGTCCTGAAAACTCCCGCCCACCTCGGCAATGGCGACGGTGATGACCTGGTCGATATGCCCCTGCTGACCGATCCGCTGGACGGCAAGACTCCCCTGCTGACTGGCGCCTCAATCGCCGGTGCCTTACGCGGCTATTTGCGGGAGCGCGAACACGGCTTTCGCGCGAAAATCGGTATACCGGGAGATACCAGTGCAAAATCGCCCGCATCGGCCAGTATTCTTCTTTTCGGCAGCAACAAGGGCTATAAATATGGTGAACAGAGTCCGCTGATTGTCGAGGACGCGCGCGGAAAGGATGCCGCCATTGAGTTGCGCGATGGCGTGCGCCTCGCGGGAAAGAGCCGCACCAGCGCCGAGGATGCCTTGTTCAGTATTGAAATGTGGGAGGCAGGTACAATATTTCCTCTACGTTTCGAACTGATTGTGCGCGAGCGCGATACTGCGTCCGAGCTGAAGCGGGCGCTGGCTACGGCGCTCACCGGTTTCAAGGATGGCAGCATCACCATCGGCGCACGCAAGCGGCGCGGCTATGGGCAGGTGAGCGTAGCAGAATGGCGCATCAAAGAATACGACCTGACAAAAATCCCGCAGTTGCTTGACTGGATTGAGAATGGCGCTCAGGCGTTACATGTCCCCACCGTTACAGATATTGCGCAGGCGTTCGGTGTTGGCGAATTGATAACTGATCGGCGGCGCTCATTCCACCTCGAAGCCAAATTCTCTCTGGATGGCTCGCTGCTCATTCGCTCCGGCAGTGGGCCGGACATCGAACAGGCGAACGCGAACGATGCCGAAATTGTGCGACCTGATACCATGCATCTGCATTCCTGGCGACCGGCGTCATCCCTAGTCGACAAACGCGAACGCCGTCCCGTCTTACCCGGCACCAGCCTCGCCGGTGCGTTGCGCGCCAGGGCATTCAAGATAGCTCGCCTGCTTGTGCCGCCCACCGACGCAGGTGAAAAGAAAGCTCGCGAATTGATTGACGGCATGTTCGGAGCCGATATGGAGATCGATAAAAAGCCTGCTGGCAGCCGCGTGCACGTCTACGAGCAGGTGGTGAGCGTGAGCGATGTCGGAAGCATGCTTGTACAAAACCGGGTGAGCATCGATCGCTTTACCGGCGGCACGCGCGACGGGGCCCTGTTCAACGAGCAGCCTCTGCTCGGCGGGGCGCAATCGGTGGTCATGATGGAACTGCAACTTGAAAACCCGCGAGCATATGAGATTGGCCTGCTGCTTCTGCTCTTGAAAGACCTCTGGACAGGTGATCTGCCGCTTGGGGGTGAGATTGCTGTTGGTCGTGGTCGTCTGCGCGGCAAAAGCTGCGAGCTGGTGTACCAGAACGGGCAGGAGCGGAGCTGGGCGCTAATCGCAAATGGAGTAAATGGCCTGAAGGTGGAGCAAGGGAATCCTGGGGAACTGGAACAGTACGTCATGGAACTACATACACATCTAGTCGGGAGCAAACCATGATGCGGAAAAAGATCGACACGACGGCAACATGCAAAATATACACGGCTGTGGAGATGAACGGCTTTGCAGACGATGCGATCAAATGGCTGTCCAGCCAGATGCGCGCCTATGACCTGAAACTGACCTACCTGCTCGCCCATGCCAGTGATGGCGTGATATGGGGCCGATTCGACGATGAGGAGTTGATTACCTCACACGACGTAGCGCCGCAACACTCGCCACCTTTGCGGGTAGAGACGCTTCTGACGGCTCGCGTCTTCGCACCTGTCGGCGAGCTACTCGTCTGGCGCGACGAGGACGGCGAGTGGGCTGCCCGGCTGATCGCTGAGAAACAACTGGCGGACGCTACCATCGGCTGGAACAGTGGTTTTGAAGAGCAGCAGGTCTTACTGGGTACAAAGGCAAACCCTCTCAAGCATGGCTTCACCCTGATGAGTGAGGGAGCACAGGGACTCTTTCACTCTGTCCCTCTCGAACTAAGCTTGCCGGGCGGTGGCGACGAGCGATGGCATCCCTTGCGTCTCAAGGTTCACCACTACTGGCAGGAAGATAAACATGGTTTCACGCGTGTACATACCAGCCGACTTGTTGACCTGCTAGCACTGAAGGAGAGCAACGTATGACCATTTTCAAGCCCTGGCCCGAACACCAAAACCCCACCAGACGGGATCGAATCGCCAGTGCGCCTTATAATTTTGTGCCGCTGCCGGAGAAGATCATTCCTGACGTTCCCGATGCGAGCGAATTGCCGGATCATGACAGGTACGACCCCGAACCCGACTGCCACAGCGGCTACTTCGATGTGACGCTGACGACGGTCTCGCCCCTCTACATTCGCGGCCCTATCGCAGCAACAGATTTGCCGCGCCAGGAGGAGAAGGAAGTAAAGGACAATCCCGCCTTCTTCCATACCGGCGATGAAACCAGTCCGGTAATTCCCGGCAGCAGCCTGCGCGGCATGCTGCGCTCTGTACTCGAAATCGCCAGCTATAGCAAGATGCAGTGGGTCAGCGAGAAACAGTTATTCTTCCGCACGGTGGACAATACTGCAATTGGAGAATACTATCGTGATAGGATGGTTAATCACATCGAAACAGGGTTCCTCGTGCGCCGCGGCGATACATACTCCATCAGAGTATGTTCAATGGCGCGTGTGAGGCGCTCCACAATTGGCAATCCTATTTACAACGGTACCCCACCGAATCAGTTACCATGTTGGCAAGGGCAGCCGCGCCAATATGCTCCTGTTTGGGTCAGGCTTCCAGTCAGGACGAGTGCGGCTGACAGGCCACCTCTCGTTCAAAAGTTGAGTTACCAGAAACGTAGTGGGATGACCGAGGGACGCTTAGTAATTACAGGAAGCGTGCCGCACAAGAGGAAGGAATTTATCTTCTTACTACCCGAGGATAATGCTGAAGAAATAACTGTCGCGGATGATATCATCAACCGCTTCCACGATGATGATCAACTAACTCAGTGGCAGGAAGATGCATTTCCAATCAATCAACCAGCTTCTGATTACCGTGAGCGCGACGGAATGCTTGGGAAAGCACCGGCAGTTCCTGGTGACCCAATTTTCTTCCTGCGTGAAAACGGGAAACTGACGTTTATCGGTCGGGCGCAAATGTTCCGCCTGCCCTACGAGCATTCACCATTTGATCTGGTCGACCCTGCTCTACATAGTCCCAGGCATATCGACTACGCCGAAGCGTTGTTCGGCTTCGTCCGCACTCGCGA
>DASRDB010000012.1:0-398876 GCA_035652815.1 Ktedonobacteraceae bacterium | reverse complement strand
GGCGATGTACTTGTTGGCCTGGTTGGCTTTGGCCAGCACTTTGGTGATCGCCGCCGTCAAGGTCGTCTTGCCGTGGTCGATGTGCCCGATCGTCCCCACGTTCACATGGGGCTTCGTTCGCTCAAATTTCTTCTTTGCCATACCTTTATGGCTCCTCCTAACAACTCTGTGCGATCAGAAAGATAATTAAGCCTATAGACATGCAGCAGCCGTCCACTGACCTCTGATCGCCTGCATTGACGCTTCTCCCGTTCTCCTCTGGCTGCTTGAGAGACAAGGACGGAAGCGACGATCTGATCTGTTCAGGAGACGGCAGTGAGAGCTATTTGTACTTCCTGCGTGGATACTCGTGAAGATGTGTGCTTGCGTTTAGTACCGGCAAACTCATCGTCCCTGGGGATATCCTGCCCAATCGAACAGGCAGGACAACCGGGACAGGATAGACATCATCAGATACCACGGGAGCCCGTGATGGGAATCGAACCCATGACCCCAGTCTTACCAAGACTGTGCGCTACCGCTGCGCCACACGGGCAGGAATTCTGGGTGGGCAGTGAGGGATTCGAACCCCCGAAGGCGACAGCCAGCTGATTTACAGTCAGCCCCATTTGGCCACTTTGGTAACTGCCCAGGATGAGAAACTGCTCCGGTCCTTATACTAACATGCTTTCTCTACTGGCACAAGTCTCTAGTACTCATGGAGCGAAAGCCTGACCGGGGAGTAACTCGCCACCCATTGCGCCTCTCACAAGGAGCATAAACACTGCATCTCCTGCGTGATCGACCAGACCATTATAATCAACGCTTTGCGCCATGTCAAGCATTTTTTGGGCTTATGGCAGGCTCAACTTTTCACCGAAAAGCCAGACCGCCTCGAACCTAAACGCAGCCCGAGCAGAATAGCGAACGAGACAGCCATCAAGACGACCGATAGAGCAACCGCCGTCTCTATATCCGCCTCGGCAGCAGTGTACACCGCGATAGGCATAGTCTCGGTGATACCTGGAAAGCTTCCGGCGAAGGTGATGGTCGCGCCCAATTCTCCCAATGCCCGCGCCCATGCCAGACCCGCGCCACTCAACAAAGCGGGTCGAATCAGGGGCAAAACGACGCGCCGGAAGGTATAGAACGGCGAGGCGCGCAATGTATACGCCGCCTGCTCATAACGCCTATCCAGTTGCTCCAACCCTGCCCGTGTCGTATTGACAAAGAATGGCGCGGACACAAACATCTGCGCCATCACCACTGCTACCGTTGTAAAAGGCAATTCAATGCCAAACGGTGCCAGGTATCTACCGATCAAGCCAACCCTACCAAAGGCGATGAGCAATGCCACTCCAGCCACCACTGGCGGCAGAACTGTGGGCATGGTCACAAGCGTTTCCAGGAAAGCGCGTCCTGGCACCCGCGTGCGAGCCAGCACATACGCAACAGGTAAGCCAAAAAGGACTGTCAGGATGGTACTGATCGTGGTGGTCACCACGCTCAATTGCAGCGCCGAAAACGCATCCGGCTGTTGTAACGCTGCCCACAGTGTCGCAGGTGGTTCCCTCACCAGCAAAGCAACCAGCGGAATACCCAAAAAAAGGAAAAACGCACCCGCCAGCAGGCCGACCAGCGCGGCGGTCAGCCTCTGGATGAGTTGACCGCGCCCTGCCCTTATCTGCTTCTCACTTACGTGCTTTATTGGTTCCGGTATGGCGTTCTCATTATTCATAGAGTGAGTATAAAAGGTATGAGGAAGCAGAGTCAAGGAACAGGCAAAGAGCGAGTGAACGGAGAAAGCCAATCAAGATTTAAGCGAGCAATAATATGACCTTAACATCAAGCGGTTACATTACTATCAGAAGATTTTCCCAAAAGATAGAGGGTACATGTCTGGATATTGGCGCGTCAAAATGCGCTGCCCGGCAGAAGAGGATGCCCATAAGCAGATGATTCAGCGTCCTCTACTCGACCTCTACATACTTCTCTCACATTCGTGCGAGGCAGGAATTACTCGCCTGTCTTTCACGCCTCGTCAGGACGACGTACTTAAAAGTATGCTCGTCAGGAGAGCGAGAGGTGCTGTGCCTCGGGGCCTCTCGCTCGGGGGGGAAATACACCATATTAAATGCCACATCTTTCTTTTAAACAATTCCATTCAGTGGAACGTCATAGAAATTGTAAGTGATAAATTCCTATATATCATGCTCTGTATATTCGTCGAGGCAAAATGGAAAATATATTTTGCCACTATTTTAAAGTGAAAGCTATTACTCGTCTATAAAAGTAATATAAAAGCATAAAAATGACTCTTCTATTCTCTAAAATTGCCTGTTTATAATGGCATTGATTAGCCATACCCTGCAACTATATAGTCCAGTAAGAGGTTTTCTCTATGTAACGAGTTCAGTATTGCCAATGAAGTCAAAAATAGAGAAAGGACATAAGCATGCAACAAGAGGAATGGCCAGGACCAGACGATAGACCAGTGGTCGAAGAAATGCTCGCCCATCCTGACTCTCCTCACTGGGAGAAATGCTACGAATTCATACGAAGAGTAGTCCAGCAAATTTCGCTTTCTCGAGAAGAAAAAGAAGACGTTGTCCAGATCACTATGATCAAGATCCACAGAAAGTTATCAGACTTCAAATTTGAGGGCAAGCTAATACACTGGCTGGCTAAAATAGCTCGCCATGCCTCAATCGATGTTATTCGTAAACGAAAGAACAATGACTTATCACTTCAACTTCTTGGCCAATCTTCCTCCAAAGACGGAGAGAAAGAAAATCAAGCTGAAACTAGGGTAGCTGACACCCGGTTAACTCCGGAAAATGTTCACCTTTCTGATGAAAAAGTTCGCGAGATAATGGATAATATTAAGAAATATATCAAAACACACAAAAATCCAGAACAAAACAAGGCGCTTGTGGAACTGGTACTTTTCGAGGAAAAAGCCTGCGAGGAAGCAGCTAGGGAACTAGGCATACCTCCTCCCGTTGCCCACTATTATATTCGTCGTCTTCGGCAATATCTTAAGGAGCAAGAAAACGAGTAGAAGAGGGCCATAACCAATGTTACTAGCGGCGACTAGCTTCTTCTGCCGGTACAAGTAATCCATCCTTGTCTGCCTCACGAATAAGTTTTCGTGTAATTTCTACTTCTTTCTGGCAGACCTTGCAAAGCTTCACATGTTCAGCAAACCTGGGATATTCTTTCCTGGCTGCCCGTCTCCCTAATCGCTCCAGTGTATCTGCATAACCGCTCAGGTCTTCCAGTAACCGCTTTCCATGAAGTATTTCCTTTAACTGGTTAAGAATTGCCTGTTCTTGAGTACCTTTATTCGCAAGTAACAATATGCTAAGATTCTCCAGACATAGAGTACAGGTAGCAATATGATTTTCCAAACGTGCGAACTCCTCTGGTTCCGGCTGCCAACCTTCCTTGAAGAGACGAGTTAAGTCGTCTACCACATGAGGAAAAGAGAACAAATCAAGGTCTGACATTCTAGATGGCCCTCTCGTTTTTCCTTTCATAGCAGTTGTCCTCCTTCTCATCAGTACCAATATACGTTGGCTATCACCAAAAAGTTTTGCCACCTTAATATACTTTTACGTTTTACGTCTTCTCATCGTCTTATACTAAGCGGATACTATCTTATACCAACACTTCTTCGAGGTAGTCGTTCCAACGGCTTTTTTCCTGTTGTTAATAAAATTGACGTCTCATCCTATTGACTAATTCATGTCACTCTTATAATATACAGGCTATCTTATATATCATGTTCATATCATTTCTATACACAAGAAGTAACAAGTCCATTTTCAAATGTTCACTCTGGAAAATGCGCCTTTTATTGTGGGAATGAGAGTAGTATCCCGGGAAATGTAAGATGAAAACAGAGGAACCTCCTGATACGAAAAGAGTATCGAAGGAGATAGGTAGCCGGATTCGACTTGAACGCGAAAAGCGTGGCTGGTCCCAGGAAGAACTGGCTGACAAAATCGGCACCACACAAGTAAATATCAGCCGTTGGGAAAAAGGCTCTACCACTCCTGGGCCTTATTATAGGCAGTCGCTCGCAAAACAATTTGGGAAAACCCTCGAAGAATTAGGGTTTGTGAAAAGCGAAGAAAAAAAGCAAACCATTGAAATTCCCACAACCTCTTCAACTGAGCAGCAAACAGGTACCAGGCACTGGAACGTTCCTTACAGACGCAACCCTTTCTTTACGGGACGAGAAGTATTATTACATCAACTGTATACTATACTTAACACCAATAAAATGGCAGCCTTAACCCAAACACAGGCAATTAGTGGACTTGGTGGCATTGGCAAAACGCAGGTGGCAGTAGAATATGCTTACCGCTATCGAGATAATTACCAGGCTGTCCTATGGGTAAATGCTTCAACTTACGATTCGCTAGTCGCTGATTTCTTTATGCTAGCAGCGCTGCTAGATCTAACAGAAAAAGACCAGGATCAACTCATCGTTGTTAATGTGGTCAAACGTTGGTTCGCGCTTAATAAGAACTGGTTACTGATTTTTGATAATGTTGATGATCCTCAGCTTGTTGAAGGCTTTCTTCCAAGACTGGGAGAAGGCAGTATTCTTATCACAACAAGACAACACGCTCTTGGGTCAATTGCTCAAACTATAGAAGTGGAAAAGATGGAGAGGGAAGAGGGAGTACTATTTCTTATGCGCCGCATCAGGATTCTCAATTCTGACAATACAGCCACGCGCGAGCTAACAAAAGAAGAGCTTGCGCTTGCTCACGAAATCGTTGAAGCAACAGATGGACTTCCACTTGCTATTGATCAGGCAGGAGCATACATTGAGGAGACACGCTGCGGCTTAAAAGGGTATCTTGATCTTTATCAATCCCGGCATAAAGAACTTTTACAGAGACGCGGAATCCTTCCCACAGATCATCCCGAGTCGGTTGCTGCCACATTGTCGCTCTCGTTCGAGCAAATCATGCGACAAAACCCTATAGCAGCCGATTTACTTCGTTTACTGGCTTTTTTCGATCCTGAAGCTATTCCCGAGGAAATGATTATTCTCGGCGTATCCGCACTTGATGCGACCTCTTTGTCAGAAATAAGTGATCCATTTCAATTCAACGAAGCTATTCAACTGTTGATGCGTTATTCGCTTATACGCCGCATACCTGACGAGCAAGTACTGAGTACCCATCGTCTCGTACAGGTAGTACTCAAAGACAGTCTGCCTGAGAACGAACAACGGATATGGGCAGAGTATGTTATTCGCGTGCTTAATCAAGTCTTTCCTGAAGTCGATCCAGAAACATGGTCTAAATGCCAACGTTACATTCCCCACGTTCAAGCAGGCATGGCTTCTATCAAACAACTGGAAGTTGTCATTTCAGAAGCGGCTGATCTGTTCACAAGAGCCAGCCATTATCTGATTGAGCATGCCCAATATGCGCTTGCTGAAGAGCTTTTACAATCTGCCCTTTCTATACAAGAGCAGCTTCAGTTATCAGATAAGCCTGAGACAGCCATTACGGTAAGTGAACTTGGCCTCTTATATCTGGCTCAAGGTAAATATCTACAAGCCAGGCCGCTATTGGAGCAGGGCCGTGATATTCGCCAGCGCACTTTAGGATTGCAAGAACCTGGAACCGCAGCCAGCCTCGACCACCTGGGGCAACTCTACTATGCTTTAGGTAAATATTCCGAGGCCGAAAAACTTTACCGTCAGGCCCTGGATATTCGCCAGAAAGTCTTTACGACGGAAAACCGTGAAGTTGCAGCCAGTCTAGCCCATCTAGCCGAATTAAATAGCACGATGGGATACTATAAGCCAGCAGAAGAACTGTACAAGCAGGCGTTAAGTATCCAGCAAAAAATACTTGGTGATGAACATCCTGACGTAGCTCATACCCTTAATGACTTAGCGTTAGTGTACCGCCGTATGGGCTGGTATTCGGATGCCGAACAATTGTACTGGAGTTCGCACAATATCTTTCTCAATGCCTATGGTAAAGAACATCCTCACATCGCCGAGGTTCTGAATAACCTGGCACGCTTATACCGGGCACAGGCACAATTTGACAAGGCAGAATTGTATTACCGACAAGCTCTTGAAATCCGGGAAAACGTTCTCGGTGTTGATCACCCGGATACGGCCCGAAACCTGGTTGGACTGGCAAAGCTTTACCATTCTCAAGGAAAGTATTCCGAGGCAATAGACCTTAGCGAGCAGGCTTTGAGCATCCAGGAGCAGAAGTTAGCCGCTAATCATCCTGATACAGCAGATACGCTTAGAAATATAGCCAGACTCTACCAGGCGCTTAGAAAATATCCAGAAGCCGAAGCATATTACAACCGGGCTATGGCTATCTGCGAGAATACGCCAGGTAGTAAACATCCTCGCGTAGCTCTCATACTAAGCGGTCTGAGTGAACTATACATGGCTCAAGGCAATTATCAGGAGGCAAAACCTTTAATCGAACGGTCTTTAGAAATTCGCAAAGAAACGCTCGGGCCGGATCATCCTTATGTGGCTTACAATCTGGAGAATCTGGCAAAAATTCATCACGCTTTACGTGAGTATAGCCAAGCAGAGGCTTTGTATAAGGAAGCACTCGCTATTCGCATAAATGCTCTGGGTTCTCAGCATCCTTATACAGCCAATACCAGCAGTAACCTGGCTCAACTTTATATTGATATGCAAAGGTATGAAGAAGCTGAGCCATTGTTGCTAAACGCGCTCAATATCCGGGAAGAAGCTCCTGGCTCCGAACATCGTGATCTAGCCGCCAGCCTGGAGCAGTATGCTCATCTCCTTCGCAAAACCAGGCGAGAACACGAGGCGCGTGCATTTGAACAACGCGCTATGACCACCAGAGCAAGGCACAAGAAATAATCTTCCTTTAGTAACTGGCTCTTGGTCATCAATCAGGCAACGCTATTTCAACACTTAATGAATGGGAGGTCGTATGTATGAAAATCGCCATTGTCGGGTCGCCCGGCGCAGGTAAATCAACGCTTGCGCGACAACTCGGTGATATCCTCAAGATTGAGGTTGTTCACCTAGATTGGTACTTCTGGCAGCAGGGCTGGGAGGGAATACCTCAAGAAGACTGGATAAAGTTCCAGCAACACATTCTTCAAACCGTGAAAAAATGGATCATCGACGGGACATATCTAAACACATCCGATATCCGCCTGAGAGAGGCTGATACCATTATTTTTCTAGATATGTCTCGTTGGCTCTGCCTTTCTCGAGTAATTAAAAGGCACTTCGTCAGACTCTTTCTCTTTTATTTCGGTTGGTCGCTTCCAGATTTTCCTTCCGAATGCAAGGATCGGCTGAACTGGCGTTATATCAAAAAGGTCTTCTGGACATTTCCTGAAAAAGACAGAAAAGACCTGGTTCGAAAAATCACGTATTTTACAGGCAAGGCACCCGAAGACCTGGAGAATTCAACTTTCCCCGATGGAACGTTGGGAGAAATCACGAGTTTTGTTCCCAGTTTAGCATTCGCTCTGATGACAACGTCAATATGGGCATTACCTATGGAGGGATTTCCTTTTCCTATGAGAAAGGTTAGAAAGGATTTTTCTACTTTTGCAGAGCTTTTTCACAGAAAATCGCCCGAACCAGTACTCATTCATCTCCGTTCCAAAAGTGAAGTTAAGGAGTTCGTAAAATTCTGTCGTAGGCACAGAAAAATAGAACAGCAGCCAGCAAAAGTTAAGCAGTCAGATTAATTCCTGCTGTTCGCTGATGCTAAACTAACAGAACGCATTCGCTCAAGGGGGAAGTAGCGAACCATACCGCTCTTATTCCATCTCATTCTTGTGTATCTTCTGCTACATGCTTCCTTGAGCAACTCTCTCTCCCTCACCCATCCATTCCCTTGTTGACTTGCCTTTTCCCCCCACCCCCACCTATACTTCCAATCAAAGCGCACTTCGGTGAAACGCGCACGCTTGCTCGTTCTCTTTAGTAAGGGCGAGGGCGCAATATTTTGTACATGCAGGAGGGCTAGCTACTATGCCTTTAGACAAAGCTACGTTCCAGGTGGCGCTGGTTGGGGCGGGACTGGCGCGGGTGACAAAGGATATCGATTATCTCGTGCGGAACTCTATTCGTCTTCATACAACTGCGGTGGATGAGCAGACTTTGCAGGTGGGAGCATCGAAGTTGGGGGGATTGCCTGATCTGCCTGCTGGAACGGCATGGCCGGAGTGGCAGGGCGTGCCACAATCGTTTATTGCACAGATTCGGCTGGATGAGACGCATCCTTATGATACGCAGAAATTGTTGCCTGCGAGTGGGATGCTGTGGTTTTTCTATGATGCGAAGCAGCAGACTTATGGCGATCAGCCTTCGGATAAGGGCGGCTGGTCTGTTCTTTTCTCGGATAATGTTCAGAACAAGCTGAGCCGCGCAACTGCTCCGAATGCGCTTCCGGCGAGTAGTCGTTTTCATGCATGTTCGATTCGTTTTGCCAGCGAGATTACGGTGTCTCAGCAGCCGGAGCTTGATATTTCGCACTTTGATTGGACGCAGGCAGAACAGCAGCAGTATGAAAAGCTGCTCTCGACGCTCTATTCCCAGCAGGAAATGGCTGAGCCGCATAACCGTATGCTGGGCTTTGCCGATACCATTCAGGACGATATGCGTTCGCAGTGCCAGCTTGTCTCGCATGGTATCACCGATAGCAGCGACCCACGCGCCCAGGACCTTTTAAAGACCGCTAATGACTGGTTGCTCCTGCTCCAGGTGGACTCGGATGAGCAGGCCAACATGCGCTGGGGGGATACCGGTATGCTCTACTACTGGATTACGAGCCAGAACTTGCAGGCAAAACATTTTGACTCGACGTGGCTTGTTTTGCAGTCTGAGTAATGATATATATACTGCGTCGTGACAACACAAGGAGGAACGCTCCATGCATCGTCGTCTTTTCTCTCTTCATTCAGGCACCGGTTCGCGCTTTACCGTTTTGCCCGCGCTTTTTCTGACCTTACTGTGTCTGCTCGTGGCAAGCTGCACCATCAATGTTTCGGGGCCTGGAACCGGAACGGGTATCACGCCCACCCCCACTACAGGTACGCCGCACTGGGGCGTACAGACCAAAACATCCGGCTGTACGGCCCGGGGCGCACTGCAAGACCCTGAATGCACACCCGGCGATATCTTTCCCAATGTTACAAAGGATCAGATCTGCCAGCCGGGCTATTCTCGCTCAGTACGCAACGTGCCGACCAGCGAAAAAAATCAGGTATACGCGGAATATGGCATCTATCATCATTCGGCAGGAGAGTACGAGGTAGATCACCTGGTTAGCCTGGAGTTAGGTGGTTCTAACGATATCTCTAACCTGTGGCCGGAAGCGGCCTCTCCCACTCCTGGCTTCCACCAGAAAGACCAGGTTGAGAACTACCTGCATGACCAGGTTTGCTCTGGCGCAATGTCGCTTCAGGAGGCCCAGGTGGAAATTGCTACTAACTGGTTGGCTGTCTATAACCGCATGTCACATTGATTTTCCTGACATCCCAGGAGAGGGAACGGAAGACATCCGCAAGGGGATGTCTTCCGTTCCCTCTCCCCGCAAAAGTCTAACGCTCACCCGTTTTGTGATGTCCTCTTGACCTTTCTAATTTTTTCATATTATACTTATCAATTGATAAGGAGAAAGCAATATGGTTAGCAAGCAGCGCAAACAGCATGCCCAGGAAGAGGCAGAGGAAACGCGGCGCACCATCTTGCGCGTAGCGCAGCAGTTATTCATGGAATATGGTTATAGAGCTATTTCTACACGGCAAATAGCGGATGCCTGCGGTCTGACTCAGCCCGCGCTCTATCACCACTTCAAAGATAAGCAGGAGCTATATGTGGCGATGGCACTGGAAGAACTGAGCAAAACGCAGGTGGCGTTAGAGCGCATCGCGCGGCGGAGTGACACGCTTGAGGAGCGATTGCGTCGTGTTGCTCTTTACCTGCTGAGCAGCACGCAGCACGATCATACCTTGATGCTGCATGATATTCGACACGAACTCTCGCCGGAAGCCAGGATGACCTTGAGCAAGGCCTTCCAGGAAAGCATTATCGCGCCCATTGCCTCACTCTTTCAAGAGGGACAGCTTAGTGGAGAGTTACGAAATAGCAAACAGCAGGGCAGCGATCCCAGCATAGCCGCCTTTCTCTTTATCAGCATGATCTCCACCCTGCTCCCGCGTGGTCATCGCGAATTTATGCAATTAAATGATGGCGAACTGGTCTCGCTGGTGACACAAATTATCTTTCATGGCTTAGCCAGGCCTGCCGAATAAGCAGAAAACACTGATAAAATTACCCGTTTTTTGCTCTTCATTTATCAAGTGATAAGGAAGAGCAATAATTCTGAGGAGGTTAATGATGGCAGCAAATACGACTGAAAATACGCGGAGTACGGCAACCAGTTCCGACCCGAATTATAAATGGAAAGTGCTGATCTCAGTGGTATTTGGCACATTCATGGTGATTCTGGACTCCACTGCCGTGAATGTGGCTATACCAACCTTTCAGCGCGTGTTCAACGCGAAGGTAGACCAGGTAGACGGCATTCTGACGGCCTATGTGCTGGCGCTGGGTATTGTGACCCCTCTGGCAGGTTGGTTCTCGGAACGGTTCGGCATCAAGCGCGTCTACCTCGTTTCGCTTGGCCTGTTTGTCGCGGGGTCGATTCTGTGCGCCTTCTCGCCTTCGCTGCCTTTCCTGGTGGCCTTCCGCGCTTTGCAAGGGCTTGGCGGCGGCATGTTGGGACCGCTCGGCATCTCGCTGCTGTTTGGAGCTTTCGCTGAAAAGGAGCGTGGTGTGGCCTTTGGTCTCTACGGTATTCCCTTGATCGTTGCTCCTGCCAGTGGGCCTGTGCTTGGCGGCTACTTTGTGCAATACCTGGACTGGCGCTACATCTTTTTCATTAATATTCCTGTAGGTATTGCGGGTATCCTGCTTGGCAGTTTCTGGCTTCGCGAGTCGCGGCGCGGCACTGCTGCGCGCCTGGACATCCCCGGCGTCCTGCTTTCCACAATCAGCTTCGGCACACTGTTGTATGCCATCCAGCGCGGTGGTAGTGATGGCTGGACATCACAGCGCATTCTGATCCTGCTTGGCGTAGGTATCGCTGCCTTCATCGCCTTCGTCATCGTCGAGTTGCGCGTCAAGGAGCCTCTGCTTGATCTGCGTCTCTTCCTGCGCCGCACCTATGCTTTTGCCAATATAGTCGGTTGGGTCAGTTCTATCGCGCTCTTCGGAGCCGAATTCTTATTGCCCATTTACCTGCAAACCCTGCGCGGTCGCACGCCGCTCGAGGCAGGTTTGCTTGTGCTGCCTCTTGCCATCTCGGCAGGCATTGTGACACCACTGGCGGGCGCGCTCTATAACAAAGTCGGCGGGCGCTGGTTGATTGCTTTCGGCAGCATCCTGCTCGCCATCAACACCTGGGAACTGGCCCATTTGACGGTTGATACGCCCTATATCGATGTGATGTGGATCGTGGCTATTCGCGGTGTCGCGCTCGGCTGCGTGCTGCAAACCACGCTTACAACGGCTCTGACCGGCCTGAAACCTATGCAGTTGCCGCGCGCCAGTTCGCTGCTCAACGCTACGCGCAACGTCTTCCAGTCTTTCGGTATCGCCATGCTCGGCACCATCTTCACCAACCAGTTCACCAGCTACCAGAATGCAGCCGTCAGCGATATTCACAATCCATCAACCAGCCTGGGAAAGCAATTTCTCCAACTGGTGCAGGCGCTACAGCAGCATGGTGTCCCGGCGGCTTCGGCAGCGAAAGCCGCGATGGGTCAGTTGATCGGCCAGATCTTCAATCCGCATGGCTCCATCTTCCAGCACAACTTCAACGCCGGACTGAACGATGCCTACCTCGTGACCTTCTGGCTGGCCGTTGCCACCATCTTCCTGGCCTTCACGCTCCCCGGTCGTCCAAAGGCCGAGCGCGAAGAGGAAGTACCTTCACCCGCGCCAGATGCTGCGCCTGTAGCATAAATTGTTCCAGGTTTTGTAGGGACGCGATTGATCGCGTCCACTCCGCTACCTCGGCACGCACGTCGGACGGGGTGGACGCGATCAATCGCGTCCCTACAAATAGTGTGTCCTATAATACAAATATGCACACGCTCTACACAATCGGACATTCGACGCGCTCCATCGAGGAATTGATCGAGCTTTTGCGGACACATGGCATCGAGGAAGTGGCGGATGTGCGCACCGTTCCAAAATCGCGGCGCAATCCCCAATTTTCCTCGGATGCCCTTGCTGCTTCATTAAGAGAGGCCGGTATTGCCTATACACATCTCAAACAGCTTGGGGGGTTGCGCCACCCGGCAAAAGATTCGCCCAATACCGGCTGGCAAAACACCTCGTTTCGCGGCTATGCCGACTACATGTCTACGCCAGCCTTTGAAGAGGGATTGGACGAACTGAAAAAGCTGGCTGAAAAGAAACGAGTGGCGATTCTGTGCGCCGAGGCCGTTCCCTGGCGCTGCCATCGCTCGCTCATTGCCGATGCCCTCACCGTCCAGGGCTGGCAGGTGCTGCACATTATGAACCGCAAAACCGCGAAGCCTCACGAGTTGACGGCCTTTCTTCAAGTGCAGGATGGAAAACTTATCTATCCTTCGCTTCTCTAGGACGGTTTGCTAAAAGTACTACCATTTTGTTTTTGCGAAGCAATTTTTCATACTAGATACAGCGATTTGAACGTATCTTTTTGAAGACGTGAGGAAGATGGAAGAGGTTTTTATGAAGCACCTGCAACGACGCACCTATTTTTACCTGCTGGCCTCGCTATTCGGGCTATTCCTGCTGAGCGGCTGCGGCTTCCAGGGTGATAGCCGCCACCTGGCCGACTCACAGGTACAGAACACCAACGTATCGATTCCCACACAACCAACACCCATTCTAACACCACCAACAGCCATTCTGGGCGGCCAGGTGAGCGCGTTTATTCAGAAATTTGGCATGCCAGACAACCACAGCAATCCCGCGTCCGGCATCTACGCCTTTCAACGTTACAAAGATTCGAACCTTGACTACCTGCTCATCCAGAGCAATACAAACGGGAACAAGCAAACAGATTCGCCCGTTTACCGGATTTCGGTTTCCGCGCCACCTCATACGCCCTGGGACGCCACCTCTGCCGAGGCAACCTGCGCCTTGTTCCTGCCCATAGATGCGCGTTATCTCAGTCAGGAACTGGATATCGATGGACAGGGACATATCCTGAGTATAAGCCTGCTCTATTCTAGTGCGAGCTTGGAAAGTGTGTTTCCCTCTACACAAGCGGATACAAAAGGTTTGCTGCACGTGCAATATACCTTTGCGAATGGGAACAGGCAAATGATAACGGGGTGCGTGCTGAAAACGGGGGCAAAATAGAAGAAGGCATAAGGAATAGAAAAGCCTCTCATTAGTCAGCTCATGGCTGTTTTCATAAAAACGGCTATGAGATTTTTTACCACTCATCCTTTTTTGTCAAATAAAGTCTTGATGAGCTTCTAAAAACAGTTTATACTCTTGCAATCCATAAATTATATTCAATTGAGGTAAAAAAATGAATATTTCTGCGTCCACAAAGAAACAGTTAGGAGAACGAAGCCAGGCCTATATCATTGCGCGGTTGCTGGAAGTGGGATACACCATTCTTACTCCTTACGGGGATAGTTCCCGTTATGACCTGGTGATTGAGGATGCCGAGGGCAAATTCTGGCGCGTACAATGTAAAACGGCGTGGATGGAAAAAAGGGGTGATAATGGGTATATAAAGTTCGCAACAACTTCGCTCCGGTCACGTTCCATCAATGGGAAAGTGCAATATAGTAGAGCTAAGTACACTGGGCAAATAGATTATTTTGCAGTATATAGCCATGAACAGCACAAGACTTACCTTATTCCAGCCGATCAAGCTACAGGGGATACAATGCGTCTACGTCTTACACAACCAAAGAACAATCAGGAAAAAGGAGTCAGGTGGGCGAAGGACTATGAGCTATAAATAAAAATAGCGGCGACAGGGATCGAACCTGTGACGCTCGGCTTATGAGTCCGATGCTCTACCAACTGAGCTACGCCGCCATACAATTACTATACCATTGACATGAATACATGTCAATAAGTAGCGGGAACAGGATTCGAACCTGCGACCTCCGGGTTATGAGCCCGACGAGCTAACCACTGCTCTATCCCGCGTCAAGTGTGCTTTGCCGACTGGTATCGAATAGCGGGGGGAGGATTCGAACCTCCGACCTTTGGGTTATGAGCCCAACGAGCTAACCACTGCTCCACCCCGCGTCGGCTTCATTATCATACTACAGACTTTGCGGCTTGTCAAGCATTTTTCGCTTGCTCTTATTCTGCCTGCCAGGGGCCTCCTGCATGGACAACTCAGCCCTCGATCACCTCGGTTTGCCAGACGCGCACTGCTCCATCTTCGGCGCTGTTCGCCAGCAGGCCATGCGCGCCAAAAACGACGCCGTAGATCTCGATGCGATGACTGATCGATTGCACTTCGCGGCCCTGCAAGACATCCCAGAGCTTCATCGAGCCATCTTCTGAGCCGGAAACCAGCAAACGGCCATCCGCTGAGAAATCGACCGTCCAGACGGCTCCTTCATGGCCTGTGAGGGTCTGCATGATCTGCCCATTGGAGATATCCCACAGGCAGATCGAGCCATCGGCAGAGCAAGAGGCGAGCAGGTTTCCTTTTGGAGACCATGCCACACCGTACACGATATCGGTATAGCGCAGGCGCTGCTGCAACACGCCGCTCTGCGCATCCCAGATGCATATGCTCTTATCAAAGGAGCAGGAAGCCAGGAAACGACTATCATAGGAGAAATCGACGCCCACGACGACGTTGTGATGGCTCTGCAATATATGCAGCATCACGCCTGTTTCTGGATTCCAGATTCTAACCGTTTCATCGTTGGAGCAGGAAGCAAGCATCTTATTATCGAGCGAAAAAGCTACTGTCCACACCGCACTGCTGTGGCCTGCCAGCACACGGACAGGCTCCCCACTCTCAGCGCTCCAGAGTCGCACCGTTTTATCCTCTGAACACGAGGCAATCAGTCGGCCATCAGCCGAGTAGTCCACACCCATCACTGCGCCCTCGTGTCCGGTGAGCGTATGCACCAGCCGCCCATCGCTGGTCGCCCAGACCCGCACCGTCATATCTTCTCCACACGAGGCGATGCGCGCTCCATCTGGCGAGAACACTACATCATCGACATGTCCGCGATGACCGGTCAGAATGTGCAGCGGCATTATCTCTACACCCACAACCCGGCGCTCCTTCCCAGACAGAAGCGGCGCGGTAGCAGTTTTCCACTCGGCCCACTCGATGAGCGTCATCGAGCCGTACTCTTTGCCAAACTTCTGCGGGTATTCCGGCTCGTCCCACTCCATCTTCTCATCCAGATAATCGTAGAGCGTGCCGAGGGTTACGCGCCCTGTGCGTGGATTGGCCGCCTCGCCTTCCAGGCCATCGATCACATGCGACATGAAAACGCCATGTCCCTGCTCAAGCTGCTGCCGCGACAACTCGCCTGGGCGATGCGATGTCAGGATTACGCGCCCCTTATTTCCCGGCAGATCGGCCAGCGACTCACCGAAAAGCAGTGCCGCATCTTCCGGTCTTTTATGATGCTTCCAGGATGGCCCGGCGTGTGCGATATCGAGAATGGTAAGGATATTCGCGGCCTTCGAGCCATACAGGTAGTGATCGACCAGCGTTGGCACGTGCAGGCCAGTCGCAGGACGTTCTGCCATCGTCGCACTCAGCACAAGATAGCCGTCCTGCGTGGCAGGATCGATCATCGCATACCCGGCGAAATAGATCAGCACAAGGTCATCCGACTGCGCTCGCACCAAACATAATTCGCGCAACTGGCTCTCGATCTCGTCTCGGGTCGCCGCCTCGCCTGCCAGATAGACCACATCTTCCGCCCACCAGCCGCCGCGCTCGGGATCGATCAATAACTGGTAAAGAGCCTCGGCGTCCGCCTGAGCAAAGCGCAAAGGAGGAAAATGCGCTTTATCAACATAACTATCTACGCCTACCAATAGTGCGTAACGATGCTGCACTGTTTTACCTCGAATTTCGTAATATTATTAGACAGTCCGAATTATACTACAAATTCCTGTTCATAACGGGTTACAGGGGATATAATATATTAGCAATCACAAAATATGAGTGCTAAAAGTCAGCAACTTTCGGTAATCTAGAACGTAATGATTACGTACCTGTTTGTAGGGGCATTGGGAAACCGGAAGCCACCCGCCAGTCTGTTTGTAGCAGCATTGGGGAACCGGAAGCCACCCGCAAGGGGCTGGCTCTACAGGCGGCTTCCTATGGTAGAGCCAGCCCCTTGCGGGTGGCTTCCAGAAACTCTCGCGATGGCTTCCGGGAAATCTCTGCAAAAATGTGCTGCCCACGCTCCTACAAACAATAACACTTGCGAGTGTAGCAGAAAAAAGTTATTATCCTTACTAACCATAGAAAAACCAGCATGAAGACTGCTCAAACAGGTCTTCGATGAAGAAAGCGGGTCTGAATCGATGGATGCTCAGGCTATATATATGTACCAGCGCAACCCCAATGAAGGGCCGACACCTCCTCAACGCCCGAATTTGAACAATGGGGGGAACGGCAATAACGGGAGCGGGCCGCCTCGCAATACCGGGTCATCGCTGCTCATGCGCGCCCTGATCCTGGTCGGCGTAGTGCTGCTCGGCTGGTACCTGATTCAATTTTTCACGCAGGGTTCGGGCACCAGTTCCAATCCGAACGCGATTGAAATCCCCTATAGCACCTTTTACCAGCAGGTACAGGCCGGTAATATCAAGGATGTCACCTTCCAGGGGCAGGATGCTTACGGCGATTTCAAACAATCTACTACTATCACTGATATCAACGGCAATGTCAAAACGGGCACCAGTTTCCACTTCACGCAGCTGCCCAATGGTGATCCGAACCTGACAAAGCTGTTGAACCAGTATCATGTCAACTATACAGCAAAGCAGGTGCAGGATAACAGCCTGCTCTTAACCATTCTAACTACCTTTGTACCCTGGCTACTGGTGATCGGCATTTTCTTCCTGATTGCGCGCCGGGCCACGCAGGGCCAGCAAAACATCTTCAGTTTCGGCAAGAGCCGCGCCAAGCTGGTGCTGGAAGACCGGCCCAGCACGACCTTTGCCGACGTGGCGGGCGTGGACGAAGCCAAGAATGATCTGGTAGAAGTGGTCGAATTCCTGCGCACACCGCAGAAATTCCAGAAGCTGGGCGGCAAAATTCCGCGTGGTGTGCTGCTGGTTGGCCCTCCTGGAACCGGTAAGACATTGCTGGCGCGTGCTGTAGCAGGCGAAGCAGGCGTGCCTTTCTTCTCGATGAGTGGCTCAGAGTTTGTTGAAGTGCTGGTCGGCGTCGGTGCCAGCCGCGTGCGCGACCTGTTCGATCAGGCCAAGAAAGCGGCTCCCAGCATCATTTTCATCGACGAAATTGATGCCGTCGGTCGCCAGCGCGGCGCGAGCATCAACAGCAACGATGAGCGCGAACAAACTTTGAACCAGTTGCTGGTCGAAATGGACGGCTTTGATGCGCGACAGGCCGTCGTCGTTATCGCCGCTACCAACCGTCCTGATGGTCTCGATAAAGCGCTGCTGCGTCCCGGTCGCTTCGACCGCCGCGTAACGGTCGAACGCCCCGACTGGAATGGTCGCCTCGCCATCCTGAAGATTCACACGCGCAACGTCCCTCTCGCGCCGGATGTTGACCTTACCGCCCTGGCGCGTGGCACACCCGGCATGGTAGGAGCCGACCTGGCGAACCTGGTGAACGAGGCTGCTCTGCTGGCCGCCCGGCGCAACCTGAATGCCGTAAACCAGCGCTGCTTCGAGGAAGCGCTCGACAAAATCCTGCTCGGCGCGGAACGCCCGCTCATCTTGAGCGACGAGGATTTGAACGTCGTCGCCTATCACGAGGGCGGACACGCGCTCACAGGCCTGCTCACTGAAAACGTTGATCCGGTCACAAAGGTGACAATTGTGCCTCGCGGGCAGGCGTTGGGCGTCACGCAATACACGCCGCTGGATGATCGCTACAACTACTCGCAGGACTACCTGGAGTCGCAACTGGTTACGGCCCTCGGCGGGCGCGCCGCCGAACAGGTCGCCATCGGGCGCATCACCACCGGCGCGGAGAACGACCTGCAGCGCGTGACAGCCATTGCGCGGCAGATGGTGGCGCGTTGGGGCATGAGCGAACGGCTTGGTCCCATCTCATTCAGCGAACGCGAAGACCCGTTTGCAGGCACTGCCCTGGCAACTGGTTCGCGAGAGTACAGCGAGAAAACCGCGACGGTCATCGACCAGGAAGTCAATCGCATCGTCAAACGAGCCTATGACCGCGCTGTACAACTGCTGACAGACCACCGCGCCGCGCTAGACCGCATCGCCCAGGAACTGCGCAAACACGAAACGCTTGATGCGCGCCAGCTACGCGCCATCCTGGAAGAGACGGGGTCAATCGACGCCGCTCCTGCATCGTATAGGTAATAAAAAATGTAGGGACGCGATTGATCGCGTCCCTACATGTGAATCGGCAGCGTAAAATAGAACGTGCTGCCTGCTCCCTGGCGGCTTTTCAGCCAGAGGCATCCACCGTGTCGCTCTATAAGAGTGCGCGCAATGTATAAGCCGATGCCAAGACCTGGATAGGTATTTTGTTCGGGGCCGCTTACCTGGTAGAAACGCTCAAAGACTCGTTCCTGATGTTCTTCTGGTATGCCTATGCCAAAATCCTGGATGGCTACCTCTACCTGTCCCTGCACTTTGCGCAGGCGAATAAGAATGCTATCCGCTTCAGGAGAATATTTGATAGCGTTGGTCAGCAGGTTCATCAGCACCTGTTCCAGGCGGTCCCGGTCTGCATACACCTGGGCCTCTGTCTTCCCCTCTATATCGAGACGATGTGTCGCGCAATTTGCCTGTACAGCCTCTACAGTCTCGCGCACAAGCTCATCACAGTCTACGTTTGCTTGGTGTAACTCCAGGATTCCCGCCTCTATTTTAGACACGTCGAGCAGGTCGCTGATAAGGTTTGTTAACCTGTTGAGTTGCGCGTTCATTCGTTCCAGGAAAAACAGAGACTGCGGGTCTGCCTGGTGCTTCAGCCGTCTTTGCAGAATTTGAGTAAAGCCTTTGAGGCTGGTAACAGGAGTTCTCAGTTCGTGAGAAGCCATACTGATGAAGGCATCTTCGCGCTTTTCCAGTTCGCGCAAAGAGATTGCCTGCTGTTGCAATAGGGAAATAGCCCGCAGGCGCTCATCTACATCATGAAGCGCTGTATAACTTTCGGAAGGGATCACGTGCGCATGCTGCTTGCAAATCTCACGAAACTGCTCGCGATACGCCTGTCCATTAAAACTGGGCATCCAGTAGGCGCAGAAGAGTGAAAAGGGCTGCTTGTGGCGCAATTCATTCCAGAGTTCTTCCAGGCGAATGGCTGCGGTCCGGTTGCCATCCACGCAGAGCAGCGAGACCAGTTCTCCAAAGATACGTATAGGGCGCTTACCATGTGCGACACGCTCAATGGTATTGCCAACCACGCCGGTGAAGTAACTTGCATCTGGCGAACCGTCAACCATCAAGTGTGAGAGCGTTTCAGCCGCATCCAGGAATATATATTGTCCATCCAGGGAAGCAAGATCGAAGCCTCGCGCTCCCAGGCGCTCCTCAAGGCCCTGCCTGTGGGAGTCAGTAGCCAGCACAATACAGGCATCACCCCTGCTCAGCCCGGTGCTAATATATCCGCTCAACGAATCGATGAGAAAATCATCGGTTTCATAAAACTGGACAAAATGCTTCGTTTCCTCTATCTCGCTCCAATGCACATGCGGAGCGAGTACGTTATCTATCTGGAGCGTTTTATCCGCATCAAAATCCTGGCGAGAATGCTCTGGTACAGTTGACATAGACGTGACTCTTCCCTACAACAATAGCCGCTTTCTCATACTGTATCAACTTTAATCATGTTAGACAAGTCAACAATAGCATGCATGCCATGAAAAAGACCCCTTTGTATGTCATCCTGAGCATGCCATGAAAAAGACCCCTTTGTATGTCATCCTGAGCGCAGCGAAGGATCTGCGGCCCAATTGGCTCGCCCCGGCAAGCGCGATATCCTTCGCTGCGCTCAGGATGACATCTGGAGGCAGGGGTGTAATGGCCGAGTATAGAGGAATGGAAAGAAGCCCATTAAGAGAACCGGAAGCGAGTGGGGGATACAGAAGACACCCACGAGGGGTGTCTTCTGTATCCCCGTTCCTCTCGCGCGTGTCTTCCGTGTCCTCTGAGTAATACTTATCCTTTACTCTCCACCAGCAGCGCCGCCAGTGACTTCGGCAATGATCTCTTCATCGCTTACATTGTGCCTGATGGTTGCCTGACCAATGAAGTAGAGCAGCGCACCTACAATCAAGGAGATCACACCGATACCACCGATCCAGAGATCCCATGAAAGGGTACTGAGTGTAATGGTGGTAATTGACACTGTCCAGGGATTGGTAAAGGTGACAAAGACCCCATAAGCTGTAGCAACAGCGCCAATAACCGCGCACAGGTAGAACACCCAGTCCGGGGCCAGTTGAATACGCGAGAAGGTCTCGCGATATTTCGAGCGGATGATAATCACATCCACAAACAGGATCACCATTGACACGCACCAGATTACGGTGACTGAGGCCTGGAGAATGTCATAGATGACCGTTGAAAGGTCGTTCGCGTTTTTCGTCGGGATGAAAAGCGGAGCCAGGACAAAAGCAACAATCGTAAAGAACGCCGAGATGATGCTCTGCACCAGTACGGCCACCCACGGCACTTTGTTGCGATTCACCTTGCTCATGACCGTCGGCAAGCGACGATCAATGCCCGAAACGAAGAGTAAGCGTCCAAACGAGTAATTGTATACGGCAGTGTTGAAAATAAAGAAGCCGATGAAGATCAGGTCTACAATCGTGCCAAGAATTGGACCTGCTCCACCAAACGCTTTTTGCACCGCCTCGGCTACTGCTGCCGGGCTACCCTGATCGGCAACCGGCACAGCTACCATTACGCCGAATGTGCCAAGCAGGTAGGCCGCCATAACAACGACCGAACCCCAGAGCAGGTAGCGTGTAATGGCCCGCACTTCACGTACCTCGACGCCCATATTCAATGGTACTTCAATGCCAAGCAGGGCCAGGATCACGGTGCTGTAGAAAGTGGCCGTTCCCAGAGTAGGCAGCCAGTTATGAGGCGCATAATCAACCTTTGCCGCGTTTCCGCTTAGCAGAGCGATCAGACCCGCCAGACCCACGAGCAGGATAGCCCCACCATAAGCCAGGAAGACAATGTTGACAAAGTTCTGCGTCACACGGAAACGCAGAATGGAGAGCAGGAACGAAAAAGCAATCACCAGAATGATGACCAGACCTTGCTGCCAGGGCTGGGTTAAGAAGTTACTGTTCAACTGTTGGATCAGGGAGACCACAGCATCACCAGTAGCAATCATGACCAGCACACCTGGCCACCAGGCGCAAAAGCCCGCGAAAAAGCCCATGAAGGAGCCGAAGGCCTTTGTAGTCCAGACATAAATAGATCCCTCGCCTGGGAACATCAGACCAAGCTGCCCGGTGACAATCGCACCAGGAATAAGGAAGGTAATAAACCCAAGAATCCAGTAGACATATGCCGATGGCCCGGCCCCAGAGGCCATTACACCAGCATTACTGATAAAAAGAACGATTGCAACAAAAATAGCTACCATATCGAACGAGTTGAGTACTTTGGGCAAAATACCACCCGCGATACGCTCTGACCGTAGAACTTCGCCGCCGCTGCTTTCAGCAGTTGTCGCCATGTAGTTCAACCTCCTGAATGAACAAAAAAACTCAAGCCAGACCTCAGCTTTGAGTCAAACTCAGAGACATCCATTTCTATACATGAGCAAGTAACGGTCTAACCAACAATCAACTGTGTAGTGCAACACCTCCTTACCGCCTTATGAAATTGATGCTATTTCAGAGGACGTCTAGTAGCTGAATTTTTGACGAGGTATCCATTCCTTAATTACACATGATAAATTTAGCAGTGCAGTTAGTCAAGAGTTGGCTAGGAGTAAAAACCCGGAAAAACAAAAAGAAAGAAGAAGATATTGGAGAACCTGTCATGCTTCGCTGCGCTCAGCATGACAGGCATGATGGGTTGTGTCGAGAACACGGAAGGCACCCGCAAGGGGATGCCTCTACACCAATTGTAAAGGCATCCCCTTGCGGGTGCCTTCGGGTTAACAACTAGCAGTGCTTTTCCATCTTAATGCTTAGGAGTTGATGTAGGTTTAGGAGTTGGAGTAGATGACGCTCCATTCAGCTTCGCCTGCTCCTCTTGAATCTTATTCTGCAAAGATTTCAGGTAAGCTACCGCGCCATCCAGATCGGTTTCTGTGATGGTCTGGAGTTTCTTGGGCATAGTATGCGCCTGGTTCACCCAGCTTTGCAGGATGTTGGTCAGGGCCAGCAGTGTAGCGTTGTCGGCATTGATCTGCGCCAGCCATTTACGCCCGGTAATTAACGCATTGAGCAGAGCCGAGAGAAAATCATCCGCGATAGTGGCAGCAAGCGTTACAATAGGAGAGACAAAGACATCATAGGCAACCCTGGTAAGCTTGGCCGCGCCAATGGCTCCCTCCAACGAGACACCTTCGAGCGTATCCAGGCCATTGATGATCTCCTTGCGAACGGCCTCGCCACCGGCGGCAAAACCCTTGTTAAAAGCATCCGCGATCTGGTGTTCGATGTTCGTGCCAGCCGTTTCCAGGGCATGTGGAAGCTTTGGCACCAGTTCGTAGGCTGCCACTGCGCCACCACCGACAACAATTGCTCCAGCCAGCAGTTTGCGCCTCGACATGGCGCGTTTCTTGTCTCTGGCTTGCCGCTCCCGTCGCTCTGCTTCAAGATAAGGATCATCGTGGGGATCATCATAGAGCGGCTCACTGCGCCGCCTTCCGCGAGGAACCACTTCCGGCGGATAATCTTCGTCCAGGCGACGGCTGCGCGGGGGTGCCGCTACCAGCCGGGGAGCAAGCGGATCGTCTTCATCCTCGTCATAGCCAAGATCAGGGTCCATATATTCGAGGTCATCATCGTAGAGAGGTCCTTCGACAACCTCATCTTCTTCAGGGGGAAGATCATACGCTGGGCGCATGTGATGAACCGAACGCGACTGCCGCGATGGCGCGCCATATACTCTGCCCGGTCGATTGCTGTAGGAGACGCTATCTTCCAGCTCCTGCTCGTCAAAATCCTGCTGTTCTTCAATGAGGGCATAGCGGTCTTCGATCTCAGGGTCCATTTTTCCTGTGTCAGCATCCAGAACGCCGTTTTTTGTCTTGCTGGCGATGATCTGCTGCCTCAGTAGCTGACGGGTACGCCGGGCATCTGGTCTGGGACTAAGCGGCCCGCTGCTGCGTCCTTCACTGAGCGCGGATGTATCTCTATATCTAAGTGGTTCGCTGTCAGGATATCTGCCCTGTTGACTATTCCCCAGGCTCTGACTTGTTTTGAGGGGATTATAATCATTTTCGTAAACACGCCCTGGACTTCGTCTGTATCCCCTTCTTTCGGAGCCGCTTTTACTCATTCGCCATTCCCTCTGTGCCAAAAACTGCAAGTCAACAATACAGGATGCCTCTATTGCTTATAATAAATCATCCTGCAAAATTTTTCAACTACCACTCAAAAAGGTTAACACTCTTCTGAACGATTTTATTCCCATAGAAGCCACAAAAGCGGTATTTCCTTAATTTTTTTATGGCCTCTCGTCTCTTATCACTGTGAGTAATGAACGATGGCTTCAACATTTTTTGTTCTCGAGATTTAGAACATAAGTACTATATCATAATGGAGCGTGGATTTCAATAGTTTAGCTTCTTATTCTTCGTTGTCTTCTTTGGTGGTTTCCTTTTCGTCAGCAGCATGTTTATTTCTGTCAATGCTGCGAATGTAGCCGAGCGCGAACAAGACCAGCCCGGTTGCAAAGCCTGGTGCAAGGATATTCGGGGTGCCATCCCAGGACACAACCTCGCCCAAAAACGTGACCGCCATCAGCACAATGATTACGCCGATAAGCATTGACTTCAGATCATCCAGGTTGGCAACTGTAAGCCATGTAGGCGTAGGCAGATTCTCATCGATAAACAGCTCATACAGGCCTAGCGCGATAATATAAAGAACTGTGCCGAGCAGAAAAAAATCAATGATCTCGATAAACACAAGCGAAAAATGCTTGCTCCTCTCTACGTTGAACCCTCCATGTGTAAGCTCATCTACGATGGTAACTATCACCGTCACAATACCATAAAGTAAATCTGCCACCGAGGCTAGAAAGGTACCAATCACCGCTAAAAGAATTAAATAACGGCTTCCGGCGAGTATATGTCGCAGCATATGACACAGCATCCTCCTTGTATGGCTTCCTTATATTGTGTCATAAACCTGTTGCTTCTGTGAGGAGATTCTCTACTCTGTCATCCTGAGCGCAGCGAAGGACCTCTGGCACGATTCACGTAGAGAGTGGCGGCAGAGATCCTTCGCTGCGCTCAGGATGACATGGGACAAGCTTACTGGTTTTTGTTGTGAAAATTCATTATCGCATCCCTACAAAAGCCCGATCATTTAATCATAGACCACCCTTTTTGCATGTTGGGTACGGTCGGCCTCCAACTGGTCAGTTCCTTAAAGCGGCGATTGGAGACACGCTGGCTGCGGGTTGCTACCCCTCTCAGGGCACCCACTAGAAGCATCAGAATCCCATTAGGGATGCGGAACAGGCGGCGTTTTCCGACACTCTGTGCCAGAGTGGTCGCAAAGGCATCACGTGTAAGCGGCTCGTCGTCCACAATATCGTAGATGCCTGCTGGAGCCTCTACGAGGGCGATCACAATAGCGCGGGCGGCGTCCTCTATCCAGATGGAACACAGGTAAGCCTCTCCCCGGCCAGGCATCATCGCAAAGCCTTTTTGCGCCATACGATATTGTTCCATTGCTGATGGTACCTGTGGCCCATAGAAGCTGCCCATACGCAGGACAATGCCACGGCGCTGCGCTTTCGTGAACCGGGCCACTTCTGCTTCGGCATCGAGAGTGGACTGCACGATGGGATGCGGTTGCGGCGGAGTGGACTCCGCGTCAATCCAGCGGTCGCCACTGTCAGGATAGACAAAGTAGTAGCTGGGATAAATCAGCGTTTGCACTCCGGTAGTTAAGGCCGCATCGACCAGGGCGCGTGTCCCATCTCGCCGGATATGATCATTTTCTTGCCACGAGGCAAGCTTTCCCGCGCGCGTTGTAGGCGGAATTTTGGTCGCCAGATGTATAACGGCCTCTGCTTTTGTCTCCTTCAGAACTTTAGCAAGCGCCTGAGAATCGAACAGATCGACCGTGATGGGTTCCGCACCCATTTGTCGAATGATTGTGGCATTGCTCTCCGAACGACTGAGAGCATAGACCTTATGACCGGCTGCTAAGAGTAAGGGTAGGGTTGCTTTTCCAAGTACACCTGTCGCGCCTGTCAGAAAAATGTTCATAGTTATCTTCTCCTTTTTATTTACTTCGAAAATTCTTCAGCTTTGAGATCTCTCTCATCGCTTCTAATCAGGGGACAAGTGAGCCTATGAAAATGTGACAGCTTTTCCAAATTTGTCTTAATGAATTGACTTGCAGTAAACTAAGATGAGGAATACCTTGTCTGTCATCCTGAGCGCAGCGAAGGATCTGCGGCCTCGATGCGCGATTCGTCCGGTACCCAGATCCTTCGCAGCGCTCAGGATGACAGGTTGGAATTGCTGATCCAGGTTGTTCAAGTTCCTAATAAGGAGACTTTTTTTGCAGAGCGCGTTGCAGGCTTTTCAAACATATCGCCCGCTGCTATTCTCCATTGCCTACCGGATGACCGGGAGCGCGAGCCAGGCTGAAGATATCGTTCAGGATGCGTTTCTGCGTTACCAGCAGGCCGCGAATACCTCCATTGATTCGCCCAAATCCTATCTGACGACGATTGTTGTCAATCTCAGTCTCAACTATCTCAAATCGGCTCGCGTTCAACGAGAAGAATATGTTGGAATCTGGCTTCCTGAGCCTATACTTACGTCAGATGCAGAGTCAGTGGAAGCAAATATTGAGCGACAAGAATCGATCTCGATGGCCTTTCTTGTGCTGTTAGAAACGTTAACGCCTCCCGAACGCGCTGTTTTTCTCCTGCACGAGGTGTTTGACTACCCCTTTGAGGAAATCGCTCGCATGCTGCAAAAAAGTCCGGCCAATTGCCGCCAGCTTTTCCATCGAGCGAAAAGTCATCTCGCCGAGAAACGCCAGCGCGTTCCTGTCAAGCCAGAAAAGCAGCGTCAGCTCGCGGCATCTTTTGTTGCAGCATGCCGATCTGGAAATCTCGAAACCTTGAAGAACCTCCTCGCCCGTGATGCGACCGTCTGGGCGGATGGTGGCGGAAAGGTTCGCGCGGCCCTGTTTCCAATTTCAGGTCAGGAGACCGTTGCAAAGCTGTGCATCACGCTCATGCGCAAAGTGCCGGACGACAACCGGCTCTTTATGGATGAAGTCAATGGCTCCCCCGCGCTTTTATCCTGGAGCGGGTCGCAACTCAACTGGGCAGCGGTACTCGATATTTCTGATAATGGCATCGTAGGATTGCGCAACATCCTCAATCCCGACAAACTGGCATACCTGCAAAGCCAATTGCAAGAGCGACAAAAGCAGCAGCCATTTGATTTTTTGAATTGACGATACGTAGGTACTTTTGGCCTACTTATCCAGATTTTCTCTGGCGCAGCGAGAACGGCTGTGATATTATGACAACTGTATTTCAGAACGTGTCATAAGGCATTGCATTATTTCAAGCTGTCTTCTACGAAAGGATACCTGGGCAGTGATACGAGAGCAGTATCGGAGTCCGCGTAACGATCAGCCTCCTCGCCGGAGAAACCTTTCACCTGAACAGGATTCGTATAACGAGCAGCGTCCTCGTCGCAGAAGTCTTATAGTGGGACCAAGCCTGTACAAAGATCAGCAATCTCGCCAGAGAGACCTTATCCCTGAACAGGATTCGTGTAACGAGCAGCGTCCTCGTCGCAGAAGTCTTATTTCAGAACAGGATTCGTATAACGAGCAGCGTCCTCGCCGCAGAAGCCTTATCTCAGAACAGGATGAGTACAACGAGCAGCAACCTCGCCGCAGAAGCCTTTCAAGAGACCTTCCGCCAGGACAAAATCTATACAATAACCAGCAACCTCGCCGGAGAGCTATTTCACCTGCGCGAAAACTGTATAATGATCCGCGTCCATATCTGAAGCACCCTTCACCAGGACGGAATTTTCACGATGATCCGCGTCCTCGTTGGAAGCAGCTTTCCCCAATTGCGCGCATCATCGTGCTGCTGCCACTGGCGCTCGTTCTCTTCGTCTACGCTCATACATGGGATGCAACACAATGGGGCGGGGCTTTATTGATAGCCCTTCAGAATCAGGTTATGAATGAGACTACGACCAGCGCCCCCAAGCCGCTCGCTGTCGCGGAAGTGAAGGCCTCAGGGCCCACCTATTCGCGTTCCTGGTACGTTGAGACCTCTCCCAATACAGCAATGACAGATATGCAAACGCTGGCGCAGCACGATGTGCAATGGACGTTGAGCAGCAATCAATGCAACAATAGTCATTATGCCAGTTTCGTCCTGCTCGATTTTGGCGAGCCACATACATCGAACGGCGTCTATGGCACCTACAGCGTGAATACCAACCTGTTCTGGTCTGATGGCAATATCGCAGCCGCAGCGCAACGTTACCTGGAAAGCTGGCGCGGGGTTTCTCCGAACTGCCGCATTAAGCTCGCCCTCGGCCTGAGCAATCATCACCAATGCGCCTACAACGGGCCATCATGCAGCATTACCGAGGTGGGCGTTCTGTGGGCCGAGATGGTAAACAACCTGAACACCTGGATACACAACCAGGGCTTTGACCAGCAAATGCAGGTCTGGGGAGCCTACGACGCGGAAACCACCTGGGACGGAGCCGACCGCACCCGCATGTTCGTGGATGGCTTCAACGCGCATGACGCCTATAAGGTGCCCCTGGTTGACTTCGGCGACATGCGCCAGGGCACTCCCCTGGTTGATCCCGATACCGGCCAGCCCGAGCAGCCCTGGACGGACGCTGATCGCTACTACATCGCGTGGCAAGCGCCCTACGATGTCTCACTGCCGGAAATCTATGATCGCGGCACCCTCTGGGATTGGGTACGCCTCCAACAAAACGACCCTCATATGCGCTTCCTCGGCATCATGACCGAAGCATGTGTCGCAGGTCAACCCGCATCTCCAACCGACCCAAGAGTCAATTGCGGCTCCATCTTCAACGGCTACGGCTACTCGCCCACTACCGCCTTCCTGCAACTGAAGCAAAATATGCAGCAGCAAGACCCGATTTATTACGTGACGAGCATGCCGGTGCCGTTTTAGGGAATCAAGAGCGGATGTCACATTTTTGCATCCCATATGGGGATTCACCTGTATGGGGGACGGAAGACACCCATGCTGGTTGCAAAAAATTGATGGACATCTGGATGGAACGAATTCCAATTTGACAACTCTTCTATATACATGCTATGCTGCTGAAGATAAATACCGCATAACCTGCGTACAAAAAGAGGAAATGCAGGAGATGAAAGAGAACACCTGGCGTAAGTTTCTCGAAAACATCATCGCGGACGGGCGGGAAAAACAACGTATTGCCAACGAGTTGGGCGTCAATCCCGTCACGCTCTCGCGCTGGGTGACAGGCGAGACGAATCCGCGCCAGGAAAACCTGCGCCGTCTCTTCAAGGCCCTTCCCGCGCACCGCGAGACCCTTACCCGGCTCATCCGCGAGGAATATCCAGCTTTCGACATACCAGCGACCGGGGACGAGCCTGAGCAAATTCCAGCCGAGATCTACAGGCGTATCCTTAACATGCATGTCAACGTGCAGGAAAGCCAGCGTTCCTGGTACCTGGCCGATTTGATCTTACAGTTGGCGCTCGGTCAACTCGATCCCGACGGTCTGGGCATGGCTCTCACCATCGCCTATTGCATGCCGCCTTCAGGTCCCCAGCGCAAAGTACGCAGTCTGCGCCAGAGTACCGGGCGCGGCACTTCCCCCTGGAATACGTATCTTGATCGAGAGCCGTTATTCCTGGGCATCGAATCCCTGGCGGGCTATGCTATTTCCACCGGACACCTGATTGCAGTTCAGAGCCGGGAGGAAGAGAGCTTTATACCTATTCGCTGGGAGAAGTGGGAAGAGAGCGCCATAGCCAGCCCCATCCACCTGGCTGGTCGTTTCGCGGGATGTTTAATTGTCTCAAGCACGCAACCGGAGTATTTTCTGCCCTTCCGGCAAAAAATCGTCGAACAATACACGGAATTGTTAACCCTGGCATTCCGCTCAGATGAGTTCTATACCTACCAGGATATTGAACTCGGCGTAATGCCTTCCCTGGAAATACAACAGCCGCTTTTCCAGCGCTTCCGTCAGAAGGTATCGGATACGCTGCGAGAGGCGCTGCGGGGAAATCGCCTGCTCACATCAAATGAAGCAGAGCAAATCGTATGGACTGCGCTTGAAGCTGAATTGCTCGATATGCGCGTTGCCGATCATATGTAACTGCGAGCCATGTACTCTAACAGGAGGAGTTTTGCATGTCTACATCGTCATCCGATACCCCCGAAGAAAAAGTGCGCTTTGTAGCCGATACCGAGAGCAGCGAGACGATGACATGGCTGCTCAATTTCGATAAAATTATCAATCATGCTATGGGAGGAACGCTTCCTGAACGTCCTGACCTCTCCGGGATCAAAGATATCCTCGATCTGGCCTGCGGTCCCGGCGGCTGGGCACTCGAAGTGGCGCGTCAGCATCCTGAAATTCAGGTAACAGGCGCGGATATCAGTCGTTCGATGATTCAGTTCGCGAAAGCTCAGGTCGTTTCACGCGGCTATGACAATGTCAGTTTCACCGTCGCGGATGTAAAGCAGCCACTTCCCTTTGAGGATGACTCCTTCGATCTGGTCAACGAACGCACACTCTTCGGCGTCATGGCTCCTAACGAATGGCCAGGGCTGCTTGCCGAATGCAGGCGTATTTTGCGCCCCCATGGAATAGTCCGTCTCACAGAGCTAGAAATGCCTGTAACCACGTCTCCCGCGCTCAACAAGCTCTGGCGTACCTCGGCAGAGGGCTTTCACAACACTCATCGCACCTTTTCTGTCGATGGGGAACATATCGGCATTACGCCCATGCTCAAATCACTACTGCGCCAGGCAGGCTTCAAGAATGTTCAACACCGGGGACACGTGCTGGACATCTCCAACGGAACGCCTGAATTCGAGGGCTACCTGCGCAACTTCATCTACGTCTTCGACCTGGTCAAACCTTTCCACCTCAAATCCACCGGCATCTCCGAACAAGAACACGACCAGCTCTACCAGCAGATGCAAGCCGAAATGCAGGCCGAAAACTTCTGCGGGCTGTGGACGTATGTGACGGTATGGGGGGAGAAGGTGGGGGAATAGAAAAACGATAGATCCTGTTCTCGTAGTTAACTCTTCTCATAGGCTTCCTGCTCTAATACAAAAAGCGTATGAGAAGAGTTTTGCATTGTTTTGGGAATAAAATGAAGAGTCATAATAGCCGACTAGAAACTACATCCGGTCTTTGACAAGCTTTCTTACTTAAGTTTGAATGCTTTGAGAATTATGGCTTTGTAAGTATAATCTGCAATGTATTGGTCAGGTAGGTATCAAATATAATATACTTGTATGTTATCAAACACTACCTTAAATCCGTTCTATGAATAAGACTTCCTTACAATAAGAAGGCTTCTGGGCTATCCTAAGTAGCCAGCTATATTTAAGTGGGATGGAAAAATGGTAAGCATAGAGCCAGGCCTGCTTGCGGGAGAGGATCAGGTAACAAACATTATCCCTGAAGATGCCCGAATCAAAAAGGTATATAGAATGAAGAGGGGTGAAACTCTTCGCGTCCTTGATTTATTTGCCGGATGTGGCGGACTATCATTAGGGTTTCAAGCGGCTGGATTTGAAATTGCAGGTGCTGTAGAATTAGACCCTGTTGCTGCCAAATCTCATGCACTAAATTTTTACAAACACTCCAGTTACTTACAGAAACTTCATGCTCACGCCCGTGATATTACTAAAATAGAACCAGAACAATTAGTTACTGAGCTTGAAATAGGTACTGATGTAGCATCCAGCATAGACGTGATTATAGGCGGTCCTCCCTGTCAGGCATTTGCAAGGGTCGGACGAGCTAAATTGCGAGAGGTAGCAGATCATCCAGAAGCGTTTAAGCAGGATGCTAGAGGTAATCTTTACCTGAGATATCTCGCTTATGTAAGAAAATTTCAACCCCTCGCGCTTCTTATGGAAAATGTGCCAGATGTATTGAATTATGGCGGGCATAATATAGCACATGAAATGTGCGAAGTGCTTACTGAAATGGGTTACGTATGTCGTTATACCCTTCTTAATGCCGCTTTTTATGGAGTTCCCCAGATGAGGGAGCGAATGTTTCTCATGGCATATGCGAAAGAACTTGAAACTGAAGTAGAGTTTCCATCACCTACTCATTGGGTAGAGCTTCCAAAGGGCTATGAAGGCTCCAGGCAGGTTGCACTAAAATCACTAGGGGGAGGTTTATTCAACGGAAATTTATTTAGTATCGGTTTTTACACTCCGGCTCCAGCAACATCCCCTAAACTTCCATATGCTGTTACCGCTCAAGAAGCACTGCAAGATTTACCTCGAATTACTGAGCATTTGGAAGGAAAGCTGAAGCGTGGCATAAGGCGACTCAATCAAAGAATTCCTTATCCTGAGAATATGCCTGTCTCCCCTTATGCTGTTTTGATGAGAAACTGGCCTGGATTCGAAAACCATGAAGGGGTAACCGACCATGTCATACGTTCTTTACCGCGAGATTACGATATTTTTCGTCGCATGAATCCTGGAGATCAATATCCCGAAGCCTATCAACATGCTCTAAACTTATTTAAGGAAAAACTGGCTCAACTCGCTACTCAAGGGGTTACTTTACAGCCCGGCACGCACGAATATGAGGATTTAAGAAAAAAAATTGTTCCTCCCTATGATGCAACCAAGTTTCCTAATAAGTGGCGAAAAATGGAGCCAGACCAACCAGCCAGAACCTTAATGGCTCATCTTGGCAAAGATAGCTATTCTCACATCCATTACGATAGCACGCAAGCACGAACAATATCTGTTCGAGAGGCAGCACGCCTTCAGTCCTTTCCAGATGGCTTTGAATTCTGTGGAACCATGAATCCTGCTTTCAGACAGATTGGAAACGCTGTTCCTCCATTGCTCGCTCTGGCCCTTGCCACAAAAATGATGAACTCTATTCGAGGAAATGAAAGATGCCACGAAAATTAGCTATCAAGCGTTTAACAGCTTCTGATTTAACCTTTTTTGGGTGGCAGTATAGAAATAACCCCTCAAGTAAACAGAAAGCGATCAACCTGAATGCAGATATCTTCATTGAAGCTCTTTATCCAGGATTGAGGAATCCGGCATTACAGGATAGATTTCCTGTAGATATCTTTATTTACGGTCCCGGTTTGGAAGGCGAATACAATCTACAGAGAAAGATTGTTAAAACACTCGGCGCTAAGAACTGGAGACTAAATGGGGAAATTGTAGAGAATCCAGAAGATAGTCCCGAGCGATTTAATGCGCTGACAGTTAATGATCTTGCCATTTTTGATTTCAGTGGAGAAATTGTTCCTGTTTCACTAAAGTTATTGTTTATAGCAGCATCTGTTCCAGAAGATACAAAACTTCAGTCGGCTCTTGACCAGCTTTTAGGTGATAAAAGCATGCTGGCATTATCAGCTACACAATTGGACAAAATAATAAATGAGGTCAACCCAAAATCAGAGCATCCTATTTATGGCTTTGCTCTCGATACTGATCTATTAAACCCTGATATAGAAGACATTGCCCTGGGTGGTAATCAAGGGAGAGCAAAACTAACTTCACGGTCCTATAGTAGAAAAATGTCTCGTGCCGAACTTCAGAAGGCCAAAGAAAGCGCTGATTTTGTTGGTCTTCAAGGTGAACAATATGTGAATGATTACTTGCTTATGCTCAAAGCCGATGGGAGTATACACAATTTTGAATGGATATCGGACAAAAATGCAATCAGTTCCTATGACTTTAGGATTAGCTTGAGTGATATGACTCCTATCCTGATTGATGTTAAATCGACCCAAGGGGAATTTGAAAGAACTTTACATATTTCACTCAGTGAACTACTCAGAATGAAAGAAGGTCCTGAGAGATACGATATTTATCGAGTGTTTGATATTAAGGAAGAGACAGCCCAATTACGTATTGCAGAAAATGTTGGAGAATGGGCAAATAATATAATACAGGCATTTGAGGGATTACCATCAGAAATTACCGTAGATAGCATTTCCTGCTACCCTCGTATTTTGCATTTTGGTCCCGCTATCACGTTGAAGATAGAAAAGCAATTAGAAGAGGAATAAATATTTCTAAGTGCATAAATACCTTTATTTAAAAGGGAAGTATACAGAAGAGTTTTTAATTAGATGGAAATAGTGGAAGCTCATAACCATATTGTTGATGCTGTATCTTTTCGTAAAGACTTGATATCCTGGGGACAAAAACATTTTCGCTCTTTCCCCTGGCGCTATACCATAAATCCCTATCATATCTTAGTAGCAGAGATAATGTTGCATCGCACTCAAGCACCTCAAGTAGCTCCAATATATGAGCAATTTATCCAGAGGTATCCTGACATTCAGAGTCTTTCACAAGCAACCCGAGAAGAATTACATGATGTACTCTATTCTTTAGGTCTCCGATGGCGCATTGATCTCATCATGGATATGGTTAAACAAATCAATGAGCAATTCGGTGGTCAGATAGCTCAAGAAAAACAGCAGTTGCTCTCATTACCAGGAGTAAGTGATTATGTTGCCAGTGCTGTAAGATGTTTTGCCTGGAATCTGCCCGATCCTATTGTGGACACAAATACAGTTCGGGTCATTGGCCGAGTCTTCAATCTGGAAATAAAGGATTCTTCCAGAAGAAACTCTTTATTTCGGAGCTTAATTGCTTCCCTCGTAGATGCCGGGCAACCTCGTATCTATAACTTTGCCTTGTTGGACCTTGCAGCTTTGATATGTACAAAATCGAAGCCACCGCTATGTTCAGAATGCCCTGTACAAAAATACTGCCTCTACAGTAGCAAAACAGGGGTAACTACCCTGTAAAAACTGGCATTTTTTAACGCTTTAAGGTATCTTCATCTAAAGGAAAAGAGTTAACTTGTGTAATAAAGGCAAAAAATGCTATTAGCGACAAAGGTAGTCGCTTTAAGGAGAGTTACAATGGACTTCGATAAAAGACAAAATTTATTTGTTGAAGCTGTACAAAAAAAGGTGGGAGCCGATGGTAATTGGAAATTAACCAGATTGTTCGGAGTATCAAATAGAGCCATCCTGATAGAAGGTGCTTTACAAATCGGAGCAGGAAATTTTGATAGCTGGTCTACTGTCCCAAATGGTGTAATCCTGGCTTCTGTTATCCGTTTTCCTCCTGCTGATGAGATCTTTTTTGCAGTAGTGATAGAACATGATTGTGAGAAATTCCTCCAGCGTCTTTTAAAAATGAAGCGACTGGGCTTAATTTTAAAAGAACAACCAGAAAAATATACAGGACGACAGAGCAGTTCTAAAAAGCTACCCAGGCAAGAGTCAATGCTAGAAAAATCTGTTCCCAAGGAAGAATCTCTAGATGATACTACTCAAATGGCAGGTGAAGCAGGGGAATATGAATACGGAACATTGCCTTCTGATGATAGTAGTACTGATGCTATCGGTGATATAAAGTACAGAGACCGCAATAACACAGTTGCTATTTATCTCGCAGAAGACGGCAAAATCTATATGAGAAATAGCGGCTTTTGGGATCGCTTTCCAGATGATAGAACAGGTCTCGACCCCGCCGTAGAAGTGGATAAGCTTTTCTTTTCTGTCTATCCGCCAGCACCGTCAGCAAAGAGAAACCTTCTTGTACGTGACTTTATAGGATACTTTGTTAGTCTGGTTGGAAGGGACAAAGTAGAAGAGCTTCAGCCCTGGCCCGATGAGTTGAGCATTTCTCCTTTGATGAGACGCATGCCCAATACGATTTCATTGTCCGATATAGCATCAAGCGTGCAAAAGCTTGGTGGATACTTCGCTGGCGGTCTGCTTGAGCGTTATCATGTAGCTTTAAATCATCTCGAACATAAACATTTTGTCATTCTTACAGGTCTATCGGGAACTGGAAAAACCAGCCTCGTCCGCTTTTATGCTTTCGCCACACATGGCATAGAAAATGACAGAGCAGAAGACCCCTTTTTCTTTATGTGTTCAGTTCGGCCTGACTGGACAGATCCAACAGGTTTGATAGGATATCATGATATCATAAGCGGGAAATATGTAGTGACGCCTTTTTTACAGGCTATACTTATCGCCACTGCTTACAAGGATACCCCCGTCTTTGTCTGTATAGACGAGATGAATATAGCACGTGCTGAATTCTATTTTGCTGATGCCCTGAGCGCAATGGAATCCAGAATGCCCTTACATCTTCATTCAAATTCAGTTCCTCTTGATGGTAGTAGTGGAGAGCAGGTGCCTTCCGAGATCAGACTTCCATCAAATCTGTTTATTTCAGGAACCATCAATATTGATGAGTCTACACAACCATTGAGCGATAAGATTTTAGATAGAGCAAACATTATTGATATGTCGGTGGTTGACATTACAGGCTTTTTAGAAAATCTCGCATCACGCTATACAGAACTTAAGCCTGCGATAGATGATTGTTCATCTATTCTTATACAACTTGACAACCTTCTTTTACCTCACAAGTTGGGCTTCGGCTACCGTATGATAGAAGAGTTTATTCGTTATTATGCCTTCGTGAAGGCAACTGGAGTAATGCAACCAGAGATAGCTATTGATAGTCAGATTGCCCAAAAAGTCCTTGTAAAGCTGAAAGGTGGAGAAAACCAACGAGGACTTCTAGAAAAGCTAACGAGAATGCTGCAACCATACTCTCAAAGCCGTAACATTGTAGAAGACCTGAAGCAGCAGTTAGATGAATTTGGATCATTCCAGTATTTGAGATAGTAAGATGGACGAACCAGTGATAGTGTTGCTTGATCCCTCTGCCTCGATGCGAGAAATATGCACTATATGGCCGGGGGATTGTGTATGTAAACCAGGAACAATTGAGGAAAATAGAACATATATCTTTGAACTCAGGAATCCACCTGATCCTCTCAAGGCGCAGTTATTCATTGATGATCTCAGGTTAAAACGCGATATCCTGGATACTCCTGTTCGCGTCCAATGGGAATGGAATATAGAATTTCATGCAGGAGAAGTTGAAATACTCATTCAACTTGACCAACCCAGAAACGCTATACGCAAAGTGTTGGTGACAGACCCAGACCGAAGGAAACTCACCCGTGATCAGTTTGATACGATGATACGGCAAATACTGAATGATACATTCGTGCTCCTGTCTCTTTCCAGCTATAAATTTGGTGTCGCGAGAGGAAGCGGCACTTACCTGCCTTCTATTGCCTGTCTTGAATTCCTCAGATCACAAATAGATAAGCTCGAGACAACGATTCGTGCTATTGATAAAAGTCCTGTACGTATTTTACGCGCTACTATGGAAACAATACCTTTCCATAAAGTCACTCAGCTTACCCCTCCCGAATTGATCAAATCGTTTTCCAGGGGAAAAATCATTCAAGGCCCAGAAGTACAAAAGCGTTTGCCTGAAGCACTCAAGGGTATGGTACCCGAAAAAATATATAAAGCCCATAAAACTCTGGGACTGGATATCCGTGAACATAGGGATATGAAAGCTGCTATCAAATCATGGGCATCATGGCTTTCAGCAATCGCTGATCTCCTCGCAAAAGGACAAACAGAAGATAAAGAATTATCCGGCCAACGAAAAAAATGGGCATTACGATGTCGTAATATGTCGAGACGTCTTAACTTACTTTTAGAATTACCTCTATTTGCAGAGGTACAGGATGTAAGACAGCCAGTATATGCCACACAAATTTACCAGCGTATTCCTGTTTACGGCCAATTTTTATCAATATACAATGATTTTCAACGAGGTATTGCAAATATTGTAGGAGATTTTCTTCAAGTTCCCCTGGCAAGAACCTACGATCTTTACGAAGTCTGGACATTCCTGCGGCTTGCAAGAGCCATTTCTATAATGTTTCCAGAAGCCTCTTTCTCATCAGATGCCATATTTACTATGGATAAGCGGACAATAGTGATTTCTCCCAATCAGGTATGCTTCGATTTTGGGAAGGAAATAAAGCTTTGTTTCCAAAGAACATACAAAGAATTCTGGATAGAGCGAGATGGACGAGGCACCTATAGCCGGTACATGCGTCCTGATTTTGCTATTGAAACCACCGCCCAGGAGAATACTGCCAGTGATAATAAGCAAGAAATTCTAATAGTGCTTGATGCAAAATATAGAGTTGAAGCTGGGTTAAACGATGCTCTTTCTTCCATACACATGTATAGAGATGCATTAGTCCGTAGAGATGATGACAGTATCAAAAGGATTGTTACAGGAGCTTACCTGATAACACCTGACATCTATAATACTGATGCAAATTGGAAAAATTTGAAAATGCCCGCTAGACTATTTCATCCAGAGTACCGGTCCGAATTCCGTTTTGGAGCAATTACTATGTATCCTGGCATAAAAGACAAAGAAACCATTGCCCTGTTAAAGAACATTATAGAAGACTGTGGTGGAACAAGTTAACAAAACATACCATAATACCTCCAAACCCTCACCTCTCCCCCCTCATGGTATAATGTATCTCAATATGCCACATTCCAGGGAAGACGAGAGGACGAATAGTGTAGATGGTTGAAACCGAAGAGAAGAAGCCGCTGGTGGCCTGCGTTACGGTGGGGATTTTTCAGGAGAATTGTTACCTGTATGCCTGCCCGGAGACGCTTGAGGCCGTGATTATTGACCCGGGGGACGAGGCGGAGCGAATTTTACAGCAGATCGCTGAGTTGAAGCTGGTTCCCAAATATATTTTGAATACGCATGGGCATATCGATCATATAGGGGCTATCGATGAGGTCAGCGCGGTTTATCCGGTGCCGCTGGCTATTCATCCCGCCGATATGCCGATGTATACTGATGAACATACCGCCCGCATGTATCGCCGCAAGGCCCCACTTGTCCAGCGCAAACCTGACATCCTTTTACAGGAAGGGGATGTGCTTTCTTTTGGCACGTTGAGCCTGCGCGTGCTGCATACGCCTGGACATACGCCCGGCGGGGTGTGCTTCGTCAGCGAGCCGTATTGCATCTTTAGCGGCGATACGCTTTTCCAGCGCAGCATCGGGCGCACTGATTTCGAGGGCGGCGACCATGACCAGATAGTACAGTCTATTCGCGATAAGCTCTACATGCTGGATGAAGACCTCGTCGTCTTCCCTGGACATGGCTCTCCCACCACTATCGGTGAAGAAAAATATGAAAATCCGTTTGTATCAGTAGATATGTGACATCTTCCTGTACTCGTCCCATAATAGCAAAGCGCCGGGACAAACAGGTATGTATGTAGAGGAGCAGTATATTGGCAACCATTTGTGTTATAGGTACAGGGTACGTGGGCCTGGTGACTGGCACCTGTTTCGCCGATATGGGCAACCGCGTTACCTGCGTGGATATTGTAAAAGAGAAAATTGACCGCTTACACGAGGGCATCCTGCCGATTTACGAACCAGGACTGGAAGAAATGGTGAAGCGCAACGTGCGTGCCGGTCGCCTGCACTTCACAACCAGCTACAGCGAAGGCCTGGACAACGCCGATTTTATTTTTATCGCCGTCAACACTCCCACCAGCAACAACCAGGGCGGAGCCGATATGCGCTACGTGGAGAGCGCGGCCCGCAGCATCGCCGAGGAACTTGACCACTACGCCATCATTATCAACAAGAGTACGGTTCCCGTCGGCAGTGGCGACGTGGTGACGCGCATCGTGCGCAAGAACCTGCGCCGCCCGGATGTGCCCTTCGCCGTCGTCTCCAACCCTGAGTTCCTGCGCGAAGGCTCGGCCATCCAGGATTTCCAGAGTCCCGACCGCGTGGTGCTGGGTTCGTCTGATGAAGAGGCAGCGCGCAAAGTCGCCACGCTCTATCTGCCCCTGCGCGCGCCCATCGTCATTACCGACCTCTACACGGCAGAGATGATTAAGTATGCCTCGAACGCCTTCCTCGCCACCAAGATTTCGTTCATCAACGAGATCGCGCAAATCTGCGAGCGGCTGGGAGCGGACGTGAAAGAGGTCGCGGCAGGCATGGGCTATGACAAACGCATCGGGCGCGCCTTCCTGGATGCTGGCCTCGGGTTCGGGGGTTCCTGCTTTCCGAAGGACGTCCGCGCCCTGACCTACATGGCCGACGAAGCAGGCCTGCACCCGCAATTGCTGCGCGCTGTGATGGAGATCAACCACGACCAGCGTCGCCTGGTGGTCAATAAGCTGACCTCGATTCTTGGTTCGCTGCGCGGCACGACCATTGGCATTCTAGGTCTGGCATTCAAGCCGAATACCGACGACATGCGCGAGGCGGCATCCATCGATATCATTCGCTGGGTGACAAGCCAGGGAGCCGAGGTGCAGGTCTACGACCCCGTCGCCATGCAAACCGGACGCGAAGCCCTGGAGCGCGAGGGCGTGCGCATGGAGCAGGTGCATTTCTGCCAGGACCCCTACGAGGTCGCAGAAGGCGTCGATGCGCTGGTTATCGTCACCGAGTGGAACGAATTCAAATCGTTGGACATGATGCAGATTCGCAGCCTGATGCGCCGCCCCGTCCTGATCGACGGGCGCAACATCTACGAAGTGGGTGAAATGAACCGCCTCGGCTTCATCTATCGCGGCATGGGTCGTGGTACCGGCCCGGCTCCGTCCGTGCTACCCGCAGGTGACAGCACCACCACGCAGACACTGCCTGGTGAGGCAGAAGGAAAATAAAAGAATGGCAAAGGTAGCCCTGTCATCCTGAGCGCAGCGAAGGATCTCGTGCGCGCTGGCACATGGGTCGGTTGGCGCACGAGATCCTTCGCTGCGCTCAGGATGACATGTTTGGATAGACAAAAATTCATAATTGCATCCCTACAGAAACCAAAGGAAACAGCAATGGATGACGATACGCCTTTGATCTTCACGCCGCTGGTACGCCGCCCGGACGTGCCAATACCTGATTGGCTGTTTGGCCCGGCGGGCATCGCGGGACTTCCCGCCCCTTTGCGCACACCGGAAGGGGTCAATGTGGCAGTCGGCATCGACATCATCGAGGTGGAGCGCGTGCGCAAGGTCTACGAGCGACACGGCGAGCGCTTCCTGAAGCGCGTGTACACCGAACGCGAAGTCCTGCAATGTCGCGGCAAGGATACGCGCCTCGCGGGCCGTTTCGCTGCCAAAGAGGCCATCAGCAAAGCTCTGGGAACGGGCTTGCATGGTGTTGCGTGGCGTGAAATGGAAGTCGTCCAACTGCGCAGCGGTCGCCCCACCGTCACCCTGCATGGCAACGCCAGACGCCGCGCTGAACTGCTCGGACTCAGCGCCTTTGACGTCAGCATTGCCGACCTGAAAGAGTTCTCGATTGCGATTGCAGTGGCGGTGCAGACGTCGTTTCCAAAACCCTGAAAAAAGGAAAACCAGCCTATGTCACCGATGAACCGACCTACCTTCGTCTCGATTGCCCCCCGCTTTGTCTGTCAGGACATGGAGCAGGCGCTGGCCTTCTATGGACGCCTCGGCTTTCAAACCACGTACAGGGACGAGACATTCGCTATCGTCTCCCGAGACGGAATCGATTTGCACCTGAATTACTCGCCAGACCCTCCGAAAGGCCGCTCCGTGTGCTGGATTGGTGTGACCAATATCGAGGAGCTGTATCAACAGTATCTGCCAACCCATGCCGTTCAGTCCCCCCTGGAGGCCAGGCCATGGGGGCTAAAAGAGTTTTTCGTGTGCGATCCCTTTAGAAACCTTCTTCTCTTTGCCGAGAGAATCCCCGCAGAGGAGGCCAGGGCTGAACAAGGAGCCTGAGCGAAAAGCCATGGGAAAAGGGACACAGAAGGTCTTTCAGGAAGAGATCCCATTGCCTTTCTCACTCGTGATGTGGTACAGTTTCCTTGCACTCATCAAAATAGAAGGAAATCAGGCCTGTTGGACAATGACATTCCCTACCGTTCATGGCAGGTTCTTTTGCTCGGAGGCCCTTCTGGAGTTGGGAAAACCAGTGTCAGTTACCGGTTGGCTCATCACTTCAAGATTGGTATCACGGAAGTTGACGATTTCCAGGTGATCCTCGAACGCATGACCACTCCTGCAGAGCAGCCCGTTTTACACTATTGGCGTACCCATCCCGAAGCTAGAAACCTGCCAGCAGAGGAGATTGTCAAACTTACCATCGCAGTTGGCCAGGTGATGGCCCCTGCTTTGGAAGCAGTGATTGCCAATCACATTGAGAGCCGAGCGCCTCTTGTTTTGGAAGGGGATTTCATCCTCCCCACGCTCGCCACTTCTTTTGCAGAAAGCTCGATCCAGAGCCAGATCCGAATGCTCTTCCTGTATGAAGAAAGTGAAGAACAATTCCGTCACAATTTTTTACAGCGTGAACCCGAACACGGTCTGCAAGAAAAGCGTGCGCAGGTGAGTTGGCTCTACGGACAATGGCTCCACCGCGAAGCTGAACGTGTGGGCGCTCTTACTGTACCTGCACGACCATGGAGTGACCTTTTTGAGCGCATATTGATAGCTCTCAAATGATTCTCTTGCTCCCGTGCTGATTGAATTCTTCAATAATCACTGATCTCCCATTGTCTTTACTCCTTTGCCGGTGCTACACTTTGAGGAAACACAAAGTTGTAGGACGAGATAATGAGAGCGTTACTACAGCGCGTCAGCCGCGCAAGCGTCACCGTCGAAAACGAAATCGTGGGCGAGATTGGTCCTGGGCTGCTCATCCTGCTCGGTGTCGGGCATGGAGATAGCGAGGCCCAGGCCAAAACGCTGGCCGAAAAGATTGTCTATTTGCGCATCTTCGAGGATGAAGCGAGCAAAATGAACCGCTCGCTGCTGGATATCGGGGGAGAAGCCTTAGTCGTCTCACAATTCACTCTCTACGCAGATGTCCGCAAGGGACGCCGCCCCAGCTTTACTGATGCTGCGCCCCCGTCTCTCGCTCAGCCACTTGTGGAGCGTTTTCAAGAGGCCATTGCTGCGCATGGCTTAAAAGTCGCGGGCGGCGTCTTTGGTGCCTCTATGCAGGTCGAACTGGTGAATTCGGGTCCTGTCACTATCTGGCTGGATAGCGAACAGTTGTAAAGGCCATACCAGCGCCGCTTTTCGTATGCCATTACACACCTGCCCCACCTGTCATCCTGAGCGCAGCGAAGGATCTGCGGCCTCGACACACGCATCGTTCGGCACGCCAGATCCTTCGCTGCGCTCAGGATGACAGGCGAGCAGGACTTTTTCATGGCAATGCCATTGCCTGCTTAGATCAGCATTTCTGCTCAATCAGTACTGAAAAACTCTTACTCCCAGCGTCTGAAGAATGAACTGCTTGTAGCAAACCTGGGAAGTTTTTTTAAGAGCAACATTCCCAGGGCAAACAGCTTTAGATCCCGGTAGAGAGAGGCAAGATGGCGGAGAGACAGTCCTACCTCATTATTGGCAATGGCATCGCTGGCGTGACAGCCGCAGAAGTCTTACGCAACGAAGACGCTGCGGCAGAGATCACCGTCGTGGCTGATGATCCTTTTCCTGTCTACTATCGTCCCGCGTTGAAGGATTACCTCGGAGGGAAGATACGAGAGGACAAGCTGTGGGCCAGGCCGATCAGCTTTTATCAGAATCGCCGTATAGGTTTCTTGCATGACAGAGTCGTAGGGATACAGGTAGGGCGGCACTGCGTGCAGTTGCGTAGTGGAAAGACGATAGGTTATTCCCGGCTATTACTGGCCCATGGGGCACGCTCCAGGACGCTTACCTGTTCAGGAAGTGATTTGACAGGAGTCAGCAGCTTGCGTACTGTTGCCGACTATCAAAAGGTCCTGCAGCGCCTCAATTCTGTGCGTCGCGTTGTGGTAGTTGGCGGTGGTACTCTGGCTCTGGAGTCTATCGAAACGCTCCGCCATCGCGGCTTTCAGGTGACTCACCTGCTTCACCGCCGCGCTCTCTGGTCAGATGTGCTTGACGCTACCGCCTCTGACCTTGTGCTTCAGCAGGAGAAACATGATGGCGTTGATATCCGTTACGAGCAGGAAGTGCTTGAAATTGTGGGCCGCAATGGCCAGGTGAGCGGCGTCATTACCACAACCGGAGCGCATATCCCCTGTGAAATGGTCTTACTTGGCATCGGTATCGAGCCGAACATCGACTTTGTTCAAAGCGCCGGTATCGCTTGCGGGCGCGGCGTAAAAGTTGATGCTGCCATGCGCACAAATGTGCCCGATATCTACGCGGCGGGCGACCTGATTGAGACTACTGATCCGCTAACAGGCCGAACGCGCCTGCCTGGACAGTGGTACCCATCGATACAACAGGCTCGCGCCGCTGCTTATAGCATGCTCGACCTCCTGGATGCCAGGCAGCAACTCCGCTTCGGCAACTTTTATAATGCTACTTTCATGTATGGGCTTGACTTCGCCTCTGTTGGCATCACGAATGTGCCCCAGAACGGGAAAGGCTACCAAGAAATCGTCGCCGACCCACTGGCGCGCACCTATCAGAAGGCTGTTCTTAAAGACGGTATAGCCGTTGGCATGCTTGCGTTAGGAGATCGCAAACATGTGCTTACCTTCAAGCGCGCCGTTGACGCCGCTGTGGATCTCTCTCCTGTCGCTTCACGCCTCTTCGCCCCTGATTTCAAGTTCAGTGAATGGCTCGACAGGCAGGGCGTGCCGGGACCTATTTTGGGAGTCAGTAGAAAAGAAGCTGTGGCTGTCAAAAAAGTTGCTTACGCCGGTGTGGGAAGTAGTTCTGCTCAAATACGGCAAGTCGATGGATCAACTTCTGTCCTTCTGCGCAAACCAGGACCGGAAGAACCTCTTGCACCTACCCAACCCATAGGGACAGGGGCTATCCCCAGTATTGCTGTTCCAAAAAACACGCCTACGCTCATTGCTTTGCTGCCAGGAAAACCCGAGACGTTTTTACTGGAACAGGGAAAACGTTATGTGCTTGGACGCGACAAGGGAAGCCAGATTGTTCTTGCCGATATGTCCGTTTCACGAAAACATGCCGAGATCGTTGCTGACATGGATGGCTTCTATGTACATGATCTGGCCAGTAGCAACGGCATCCAGGTCAACCACACCCGGATCAGCAGTCCTTACCGGCTCTCCGACGGCGACACGATCACAATAGGGAACGTTTCGCTCTACTTTGTAGATTGGAGTGATCGTATAAATCCGGTAGGACAGACTCTTGATAAACAAGAGGCAACCATACCTCCCTTATCCAAAGATTGTCCCAGGTGCGGCGCTAAAAGCAACCGTATGGCGCGTTTCTGCCCCAGGTGTGGAATACCACTATAGGAAGGTAGTATGCAAATTCGCTCTCCAAAACAGCCCCTTGTGGTGGGCATTGAACATCGTACCGGTCTTGTTCCCCTGACTGAGGACGAGGTGCAATTTGAAATAGATATGTGTATTGGCTGCGACCGCTGTATGAGAGCATGCCCGGTACCTTTGTCTTCAATGGTCAACATTGCCGACCTCAATCTTGCTACGATCTCCGATGAGATCGCACCTCACGTAGCAAAATTTACCGATCAATGTGTGATGTGCGGCTCATGCGTTCCGGTCTGCCCTGTCAATAACCATCGCGACCTGCTCATGCTCTCACTCAAGCAGCGCCTGGGCATATCATGGAATGGCACAGTGGATATGAGTCGAGTGCTGAATTACCTGCCTCCCGGCTGGAATGTACCATTGCTGCTGAGCCGCCTGCGTGAACAGCCGATGTTCAATGACCCGCAACAGGTGCCGGACAACTACCTGTTGCACTTTATCGCCAACTCAAAGATTTTAACGTTTATGCCCGGAGCGGTGGCACTACACGAGGGCGAATATGGGCGCAATATTCTGCTTGTTCTGGAGGGGCGCTTTCTCATCTCCTCTACCGGGACGCAGGGGGAAGATTTGCCGCTCGCTATCGTGCGCCGGGGCGAGTTTATGGGTGAACGCGGTATGCTCAGTGGCCAGCAGCGCAACGCAACCGCACGCGCTCAGACCGCCTCGGTGGTTCTGGACGTGCCGGAGCAAGTCATACAACGCATGATGGAGATCGTTCCCGCAGTGCGCAGCTACTTCACGCGCCTGAACAATGAACGCTCTATCGAAACCGTTTTGAAGAGCATGGCCATTTTCCAGGGGGTTGTAGATCATGATCTACGCTGGCTTGCCAGTAAGATACAGTTCAAAGACTATGCTCGCGGCGAGCAGCTCTTCACTGAAAGCGATGCAGGCCAGCCGATGCGCGAGGCGCTGCACATTATAATGGAAGGCTTTGTGAAAGTGGCACGTCAAACCATGATGGGCACCGGTCGCAATAAAAGCGATGAGCGCATCATTGCCTACCGTCAAAGAGGAGACTACTTCGCAGGCGGACTTGACCTGCTCGGTGATGGCGAGGCGGTTACCGTTACTGCCATTAACCGCGTTCAGGTAGCTGTGATTCCACACGAGGTGACACGTACTATTCTCGCTCGCTACCCTGAAGTCAACCAGCGATTTATCACACGCCTGCGCACGTATCGCGCATCGGCAGAGGCGGCTCAGAGTTTTATTGGTCCGATGGACTTCTTACGTACCGCCTCCTCCACATCATTTGCGGATGCTGAAGCGCGTGCCGAGCTGCGAGCGCTGGTTGGTAATGGCGTCGTTGAAGGCACAGAAGTGCTGGTCATTGACCTGGATAAGTGCGTCCAATGCAATAAGTGTGAGGAAGCCTGCGAGCGGCGGCATGGGCGCTCGCGCATGAATCGTAAGGGCATGATCGTTGGCAACATCAGCATTGCTACCTCCTGTCGCCAGTGCCAGGACCCGGTGTGCATGCTGTGCAGTCGGGCCGGTATTGCCCGCATGCCGGGTGGTGAGGTCTACATTACCGAAAGCTGTATCGGTTGTGGCATCTGTGCTGAACGCTGTCCCTATGATAACATTTCGATTGTCTCCCTTGCTGAGGAAGCTCAGGAGCGCTCTACCTGGGAAAGGTTTACGCAATTCTTTACTAAAGGCGCGGGCAAAGAGCGGGGCAAACAATTATTGCCCGGCAACAGGGCCATTCCTGGGCCGCTGGATGGCGAGCAGCCGCTCGATGCCCCTGGCGAAATGCGCAAGAAGCTGGCGATCAAGTGTGATCTGTGCGTGGGATACAACAACCAGGCATGTGTGCAGGCCTGTCCTACCGGTGCCGCCTTCCGTGTCCAACCTGCCCAATTTTTTGGCTCAACAGAAGAAATCCTTTTGCACCGCACACAATAAATGAGGAGAATGAGATGGCGGTTCATACCAGTTCACCCGTGTTGAAAACCCGGCGGCGACATACGCCTACTTCAAAAGCAGCATTCTACTGGTTCTTATTCGCTGCCGTTTACTGCATCATCTTTTACGTCCTGTACGGAGTAGTTTTTAAGGCCCCTGTGTTCACAGGACCCTGGTTCGATAGGATATTCCGCGTCGGCGTTATGTCTTATATCATGACTTTAGCGGCTGCAGCCTACTCATTGCGCACTCGATTCATGCGGAACTTGCCGTGGAAAGCACAAAATTGGGTGTGGATGCATATGGCATTGGGCATCGCCTCAGTATTGCTTGCCCTGCTGCACGCCAGCTTCAGCTTCATTCTCCACTGGGATTGCGCTGGTCAAGAAAATTGCTTCACCGCCCACTACTGGGGTATGCCCTCCCTTTACGCGCTCATCTTCATTGCGTTCAGTGGTATTGTTGGTCGCCTCCTCGATAAGTGGCAGGCCCGGATTATTGCCCAGGATGCCAGCAAGAATGGAGTTGGCATCGCAAAGGCCATTACAGGTCGCCTCAACGAGTTGGAATCTATTGTTGAACGTTGCAGCGCAGGAAAGTCCCAGCCCTTCAAGGAATATTGTACCCTTGCTCTAGAAAAAGGGGGAAAGTACTTCAGCAAGATACCTGAACTTGCACCGGACGAGCAGGTGGATTTTCGCTATGCTTACGCAACCCTGAGGGAGCATGCTCGTCTAACACAGTCTCTACGAAAGCAGAAGCGTGCATGCAGCATCTTTCGCGCCTGGCGCTACGTGCATGTGAGCCTTGTGCCGCTTGCCTTGCTTATCATCACCTATCATGGGATAGCAGAGTTGCTGACAAACGTACTGCATCTGATCAAAGTTTGAAGTAATCGCAAGGATATGGAAGTCTTCCCTGGAACCACTACCTGGCAAGATTTTACCCTGCACCTTTCCTCTAATCAGACACGTGAAAGCTATAGATCATGAAAAACACGATTTTGTACCTGATCGGTTTTGCTGGCACTGGCAAATATACCATTGCCAAAGAAATAGCCGCGCTTACGGGCGCGGTGCTGGTTGATAATCATCTTATCAATAATCCAGTATTCAGTGTGGTTGGCGCTGATGGAAAAACGCCTTTGCCAACAGGTGTATGGCAAAAGATAGAGGGCATACGCCGTATCGTCCTGGACACAATCGCGGAATTGAGCAAGCCGGAGACCAGCTTTATCTTCACCAACCAGCTCTATGATGGAAGCCCGGTTGATCGTCGCTGGTATGAGGATGTAGAAATCCTGGCGACAAAACGCAATGCGCTGTTCGTGCCAGTGATCCTGCGCTGCGAACTGGAAGAATTATGTCGTCGTGTTACCTCTCCTGAGCGAGCATTGCGTCTCAAGGAAATTGTCGCTGACAAAACGCGCAAAAAAATCCGCAAGTACAAACTGCTGCGTATTGAGCATCCAAAGTGCCTTGAATTGGATGTAACAAATCTCTCACCGATCGAGGCCGCGCAGGCGATTATCACCCATGTGGAAAAGCTAACATCAAGCGCCCTGACTGAATAGTCTGTGCATCATATTTTTGTAGCTGACATGTGAGAGAAAAATACAAGACAACTCGTAATTATGATCTACCTCAGCGTTTATCCCGTACAACAGTAAAATAAAAAGTCACCTCAGACGAGGCCTTTGAGGTGGAACAATGTTTTGCGCAGTGCGGGAGGAAAACATGGACGCACAATACAACCGTCTGGAAGCCAAGTGGGGACAGGCCGCTCACTTTACTGAACATGAAATAAGCGATCTTGTGCGTTACTCAATAGAGGGCCAGGTGCGCACAGGCACTATCATCTGGACCTGCGCTCCCACTCAAGGCCAGTCGCTGCGCTATGTCATCCAGCACGAGGGCGCGAATGAGCAGCCTGATATCGTGTGCCCGGGGAAGGTTATCGCTGATGACGCACAACGACACGAGGACAATTGCGACCCCTCGTGCGGTATCCCTGAGCAAACCCTGCTGAGGCTGCTTGCCACCCTTTCCACCCCCATCATCATTCAAACCGATATCGATGATGATGGACAACTATACTACATCTGGCAAATTGGGGAGTCAACAAAAGAATGCCCATGGGGCCGCTATGTGGGCACCCACAGGCAATTGCTTGGCGCGATTAAACTGGCGCTCGAAAAAGTAATGCGATGAATATCGTCAGCGAAGCGCGCCGAGTCAGGACTGGAGATGCGCTTCTGCCGCGATCTCGATCTTGATCGTGTCACTGACCAGCACACCGCCAGTCTCAAGCGCAACGTTCCAGTTCAGGCCGAAGTCTTTGCGGTTGATCTGCGCGCGAGCTTCGAAGCCGACTGTCTCGGGAGCGCCCGGCATGGGGGGTTTGCCGCGCCCGGTCAGTTCGGTATCCAGCACCACTTCGCGGGTGACGCCATGAATGGTCAGGTCTCCGATCACCTTCGCGCGATCATTGCCTTCCGGCTCGACACGGGTGCTTTTGAAGGTGATAACCGGATATTTCTCAACTTCCAGGAAGTCGGCGGACTTCAGGTGATTGTCGCGATAGTCTACGCCGGTATAGAGCGTCGATGCATCGATCTCGACTTGCACCGAGGAATTAGCGGGGTTGGCCTCGTCGAGAACGATAGTGCCATCGACCTTCTTAAAATGGCCCTTCACCGTTGTAAACATCATGTGCTTGGCCGAGAATTCAACCAGGGTATGGGCAGGGTCCAGCTTCCAGACGCTGCGAGTAGTGGTCGTGCTTTGACTTTGAGTTGTCATGGTATTTCCTCCATTGAAAATACTTTTTTGCTTTGGGGAACCGTATATCTTACGTTCCCTCTTATTCTTACTTTATGTAAGTAATTATATTATGAAAAGCAACTATTGTCAAGGGTATTGTTATTCTTTTGAAAATATTGTATACTTAACACTATGAGTGAGCTTGAAAAAATGCACACAACTGAATCACCCGAAACCTGCGCAACACAACCGCTTGGCCGGGCTATGCGCCTGCTCGGCGATGTCTCGACGCTGATACTGGTCTATACGCTTTTGCAGGGCAAAAAACGCTTCGGCGAACTGCTAGAGGCGCTGGGCAATGTCAGTCCTCGCACCGTTTCACAGCGCTTAAAGATGCTCGAAGAGACCGGCTTTGTGAAGCGGCAGGCTTACCCTGAAATTCCCCCACGTGTCGAATACAGCCTCACCGAAAAAGGCATGGCGCTTGTGGATATTATGGAGGCCATCAAACGCTTTGGGGAGCAGTATCTTTCTGATGCTCCTGCTCAGTGCGAACATTCCTGATAGTACATACATTACCGCTAACACAAGTATCACGTTAGTGCCTCACAAAATTCTCACAACGTTAAAATTTTGGAAACATTGCAAGAAATTCGTGTAAAAAATGCTCACTCTACGGGTAGCTTATGATACACTAAAGTAGTAGAAAGAGCGAAGGATTTTTTAGGAACGCCTTTTTCTAAAGGAACGTGGGAAGGTCATTTTGTGTTTTCTGAAGCGCAATGAAGCGTGTGTTCATTGAGAGGGATGTATGGCCATTCTTTTTGACCGGAATGTTTGTCGTGATTTGAATGAAACGATCACCCGTGAATGGCTGATGACGAATGGGCAGGGCGGCTATGCGGCTGGCACAATCGCGGGTACGCTGACTCGCATGCAGCATGGATTGCTTGTCGCGCCCATCGAGCGAGATAAGCCACACCTGCTGCTGGCAAAAATAGATGAAGAGATTATTTTCGATCAGCGCACATATTATCTGGGCACGAACGAATACCGCGACGGAGTACTCAATCCGGCGGGTTTTGTTCACCTCGAATCGTTCCGACTGGAAGAGGGGTTTCCGGTCTTTACCTATCACCTGGGCGGCATCGACGGCATCATGCTGGAGAAACGTATCTGGATGCCAAAGGGCAGGCACACAACCTATATCCAGTATCGCGTTTTGCGCACAACGTCGCCCGAGGAAGCTTATCATGGTAATGCATCATGGGGTGGAGCGAGCAGGACTTCTTACAAGGGACTGACGCGCTATCGCGAATATCCCGATGCTTCGCAGCGCGTGCTGTCTCTTACGCTGCTGCCTTTCGCCGCTTACCGGCCATTTGACCAGCCCCAATACGGCAGTCATGACTGGAATTTCTCGCTAGAGACGCATACTATCGAGGAAAGCGGACAGAGCGTCGCCGGGTGTACTATTCGCGCCCGCGATGGAGCGCACCCCTACCATATCTTCGCGGTTGGACATCGCGAGAGCCAGACAACCTTTTTGCCAACCGGCGTCTGGTACTGGAAATTTCTGCGTCGCCACGACCGAGAAGCGGGGAAAGCGCCAACCGATGACCTCTATCTGCCGGGCGTCTTCCGCACGCGGCTCTGGCCAGGAGAAGAGGCTGTGCTGACCCTGATTGTCACTGCCGAAGACCTCTCAGGGCAGGTGTTTCAAACGCGCCAACTGACCTATAATTATGAAGAGGCGGTCAACTACCAGCGCAGCCTGCTGCAATCGCAGCGCTACTTCGGGGAAAGCGGCGAGGCAGTGCATACTCACCCCGTCCTGCCTTTTAATGGAACGCGCGATTCTGCTCCATCAGGTGAGGAATTCCTGCGTTTGCTGATGCAGGCAGGAGATCGCTTTGTGCGCAGCCGCGTTTTGTCCGAGGAGAAAAACAGACCTTCTTTCCTGCCTGAAAACCGGCACGTTTCGACACTGTTCTCCGGCTTTTATTCGCTCCATGAGTCCACGCGGGACATGCTGATCGCGCTGCCCGGCATTTTGCTGGCCGCAAGACGCTACCCTGAAGCCAGGGGCATTTTAAGTACACTGGCCCGTTACTTTAAGCAGGGTCTGCTGCCAGATCGAATGCCGGACAAAGAGCATCCCCTGCGAGAAGAAGACTACAGCAGCGCAGATACTACGCTCTGGTACTTCTACGCGCTCGATTCCTACCTGCGCGCCACGCGAGACTACGAACTGCTGGACGATCTCTACGAGCGACTGGCGGAAAGTATCGAACGATACACACAGGGAACATTATGCGGTATCCATGTAGACCCGGAAGATGGCCTGCTCTACGCTGGACAGGCCAGCAAGGCGATGACCTGGATGAATGCTTGTGTTCAGGACGCGCCAGTTACGCCCCGTGTAGGTAAAGCAGTCGAGGTCAACGCGCTCTGGTACAATGCGCTTTCGCTGATGCACGAATGGTCGCAGCACCTCTATAACAATGGGCGCATTCCCCAATCTCACCATGCATATCGCGAAGCAGGCGAGGCATGCCGTCAAAGCTTTAACGAGCGCTTCTGGTACTCGTTTGGTGGCTACCTGTATGATGTAATTGATAGTTCCGGGAAACCGGATACGCACATCCGGCCCAATCAATTGTTCGCGCTGTCGCTGCGCTATCCGGTGCTGGATGAGCAATACTGGCGTCCCGTCTTCCAGGTGGTGACAAAACACCTGCTGACACCTTTCGGATTGCGCACGCTCTCGCCGGATGCAGACGAATATGTGGGCCATATAAAGGAACGCATAGAAGATCAGCAGCATGCATTGCATCAGGGAAGCGCCTGGCCCTGGCTGCTGGGGCCATATGTTGACGCGCTGATACGTGTGGAGGGATCGAACGAACGCGAAAATACCTGGCGAAAGGGCCTGCAATTACTGAACCCATTCCGCGAGCAACTACTTGTCGATATGCTGGGCATAATTGCCAGCGTCTATGATGGCGACACACCACAACAGGCGCATAACGAATTTGCTTCAGCAATCAGTATTGGCGAACTTTTACGAGTGTATAAACTGGTGGCGCACCTGGGAGTCCGTTTTCCCGAACGAGCTTTACCAGTATAAACACATTCCTGAAAGTTTTGCACATTTTTCCACTTAGTTATCCACATTAATTGTGGATAACTTTTTATTTTTGGCCCTTTTTGAGTTATCCACAAAGGCTGTGGATAAGTTTTCCACATTATTCACAGCGCTTTTTAAGCCTCTTCGAGTTATCCACAAAGGCTGTGGATAAGTTTTCCACACTTTCCACATAGCAATCGACCAGGTAGATACTTTTCCACATTGGCTGTGGATAACTTATCCACATTATCCACACAACAAACAGCCGGTAATAAGTTTTCCACATTACTTGTGGATAAGTTTTCCACACTTTCCACATAGCAATCGACCAGGTAGATACTTTTCCACATTGGCTGTGGATAACTTATCCACATTATCCACAAGACAACCGATCGGGCAGGCGCTTTTCCACATTGGCTGTGGATAACTTATCCACATTATCCACATGGCCTTTCTGTTGATGAATTTTCGTTCATCTTTTCATGAATAAATTTTCATGAAAACGTTCATGAAAATTTATTGAGACGTGGATAAATCGGGCAAAAATGTGGACAAGTGTTTAGAAATGTGTATAAGTCGCTCCAACGTCGTTTTCTTCTCCAGCTTCTTTCTCTCTCTTCGCCAAAGTTATCCACATCGTTTAACAGGCGGGTTCCAACAAAAAACTTATTAACAATCACTGTGGATAAGTTATCCACACTTTCCACATAGCATTCGAGCAGACAGGCACTTATCCACACGGGCTGTGGACAAGTTATCCACAGCTTTTCTGGACTGGGGATAAGTAATATAAGTTATCCCCATTACCTGTGGATAAGTTATCCACAGGCTTCTCAGGCGGGGATAAGTTATCCCCAAAACCCAGCAACTTATCCACTGTTTATCCCACTTTATCCCCAACTTATCCGCATAAAAAAAGCCTGTGGATAAGTTATCCACAGGCTTTAAAGCCGCTTCTCAGGCCATTTGAGAAGGATTGCCAAAAACATCGAAGAAAAGTTATCCGCTTATCCACATCCCCTATTACTGCTACGGTAATTACTTATATTTTTTTATAAAAAAGAATAATAGTAATATAGGGACTGTGGAAATGTGGATAACTTTTCGACCAGGAAAAAGGGGATTTGAATGGTAGAGACATCCCCTTGCGGGTGTCTTTCGGCTAGCTCTATTGGTGTCTTTCATCAGGCCTACCTGTATCTTTCGTTTGTCTCTTCTCGGATAGATAAGGAAATAACTTTTCGATCAGGAAAACCTGGTACAAATTTTTGGCTGTGATGCGTCTGTGATATGAAAACGTATCTAAATTGAATGCATGTTCGTAGTATCAAACGGAATATAAAGAAAAGAGGGAAGGCCCCGATGTAGGGAAAAAGCGGAAAGACATCCGCGAGGGATGTCTCTACATCCCATCAAAAAATGTGAATATTGTACTTTTGGTTAATGCGGCGCGACTTTCCGCAAAATTACTCGTTATATCAGGTGTGAGAGAAGCTTATCCACCACGTTTATACACAAGGATCTGGCGACATGACATCGGTGATCGAGACTATCAAAGCAAAGATAGACGTGGTTGAAGAGATAGGCCTGGTGGTCGCTTTACAGAAATCAGGGAAGTCGTATCGAGGCCTTTGCCCGTTTCATAACGAGCGCACGCCATCGTTTCATGTCTTTGCCGATTCACAGAGCTGGCACTGCTTTGGCTGCAATGAAGGCGGCGATGTCTTCACCTTCGTTGAGAAGTACCAGGGGCTGGAATTCCGGGACGCTTTGCTCTATCTGGCCGAAAAGGCTGGTGTTTCGGTAGAGGAACCCGGCGGGCGGGACCCGGAGGAAGAGCGGGCGTTACACGCCGAGCGGGAGCGGCTGCGCAAGCTCAACGAGGACGCGCTGCTCTGGTTTCACCAGATGCTGCTTCGTTCAAAGGAGGCCGCAGAGGCGCGGGCCTACTTACAGAGCCGGGGCATTACGACAGAAACGGTGGTGGCATTCGGTATTGGCTATGCTCCCGAGCAGTGGGACGGCTTAAGCAAGTACCTGCTGGCGCGTGGTTATAGCGAGCGTGAATTGGTGAGAGGTGGACTGGCGAGAGAGCGGGACCTGGGTAAAGCGACGAGTGAGGTGGGGAAAGATGGTGGTGGCATCTACGATTACTTCCGGCACCGGATCATTTTCCCCATCCGGGATATGCGGGGCCGGGTGATCGGATTTGGTGGGCGAGCGTTGGGGGATGGTCAACCGAAGTACCTGAACTCACCGCAGACACCGTTGTTTGAGAAAAACACGGTGTTGTACGCGCTCGACATGGCCCGAGATGCAATAAAACAGGCCGGTCAGGTTGTTATTGTAGAAGGATATGTTGACGCCGTCATTGCTCACCAGTATGGAACGAAACAGACTGTTGCCTGTATAGGCAGCGCCATCACCGAGAAGCACATTGCACAACTGAAGAAACTGACCAAACAGGTAACGCTGGCCCTAGACCCGGACGCCGCAGGCATGGCAGCCACCGAACACGGCATCGAGGAAGCCCTGAAAGGCTTTGATCGCACGCTGGTTCCGGTGCCGCTATCCGCAGGAGAGAGCAGGAAGTCTGGCGACCGCGAGAAGGGCAGGTACTCCGAGCCACGCGGCATGATCCGGTTGGAGGAGCAGGTTGACGCGGAGATCAACGTTCTGCAACTGCCGCCCGGAGAGGACCCGGACGAATTCATCCGGCGCGATGTCGAGGCCTGGCGAGACAAGGTGCAGCATCCGGTGCCGCTGATCGATTACTTCTTTGAGGCGCGCACCGCCGGATTGAATTTGAAGCAGCCGCGAGACAAGGCCGAGGCGGCCAAACGCCTGTTGCCGGTCATCGGGGCCATCAGCGACCGCATCCGGCGCGATGCCTATATTCAGAAGCTGGCGAAAATGATCAGTATGGACGAGCGCAGCCTGAATATGGAGCTACAACGCCTGTTGCGCGGGCAGAAGTCCGGCATCACGGCGCACTTCACGGAACGAAGCAGTCAACGTTACCTTGAGGGAGAAGCGGAGAGCAAGAGAGACAATGGGCGGGGTGATGGAGCGGGAAATACTGGTTCGACCAGGCAGGCGGCGGAGCCACACGATGTAAGAACATTTGGACTTGACAGGAACAGGTTGGATAGGGTAAAATGGGAGGACTACCTGATTGGGCTACTCTTGACGAATCCCGAGCTAAGTACGCATGTTTGTGGTATAATAAACGATGGTGACTTTGCAGGGACAGACACGCGAGAGTTGTACCGCATTTTCAACTCGATACATCAACGTGGATCTTCCCCCTTATTTCAATCCTTAGAACAGGTTGTGCCTTCTGCGCTGCTGGCAACCTTAGAGCGAGCGCGCAAGAGCATTGAGTTGGGACCACCATTAGAAGGAGCAGGACTGGAAAAAGCAGCAGTCCAGTGCGCAACCCGGCTCAAGCGGGCACGCTTATTACAATTGAATACGGAAATCCAATATCTTGTCCGTGAGGCAAGTGAGGCTGGGAATGCTGAAGCCGTACAGCAGTACCAGCAGCAATTGCTGGATATCCACCGGCGATTGCGAACTATCAACACGGCAATGCGTTTACAGGGATAGGTTGGTCGTAAGGAGTTTTAGGGAATCATCAATTTATTCATTGATGCTTTTTCATGTGATGGTGTTCCAATAGCACACCGGCAGCGTGAGAAAGAATTTGGACCAGGAGACAGGAGTTATCATTTATATTCGATTTATCCGACACCTGTTTTCTGAAGGGGGATGCCAGAATGGTGAATGAAGAAGAAGTGCTTGAATTTGTTAAATCCGATCGTATGAACACGGAACCATTGAGTGATATGTTTGTTGTGGAGCCGTTCGATGACTCCATGCTGGATGAGAAGGACGCGGTTTTCGGTCTTAGCGCGATCGCCGGTCATGCGCATGCTGCTCCAGGAGGTAGCTTTGTGACTCCTGTTGAAGCGCCTGAGACGTATGACCTGTTTAAGTTACAGGATGAAGAAGCTATGGATGCGCTGGATCCAAGCAAGGAGCCACCGGTTGACTGGGAGCCAGGACCCGAGGACGTGGTGGATGTCGAAGTCATGGCTCATGAAAAGTGGGATGATTTGAACGAAGGCCTCGGCCTGGTTGTTGCCGACCTGGAGAGCAGCCTGGACGATCCCGTTCGCATGTACCTGCGCGAGATCGGGCGCGTGCCCCTGCTCACGGCTGAGGAAGAGGTACGCCTTGCGAAGCGCATGGAGCGCGGCAGAGCCGAACTGTTGAAGCCGGTGTTGCAGCGTGACTACCGCATCATCGAAGATGGTGAGGAGGCCCAGCGCCGCCTGACCGAGGCCAACCTGCGCCTCGTAGTGAGCGTGGCGAAAAAGTACATTGGTCGCGGCATGAGCCTGCTGGACCTGATCCAGGAGGGCAATATCGGCCTGATTCGCGCGGTCGAGAAGTTCGATTACACGAAGGGCTATAAGTTCAGCACGTATGCGACGTGGTGGATTCGCCAGGCCATTACTCGTGCCATCGCCGATCAGGCGCGCACGATCCGCATTCCGGTTCACATGGTTGAGACCATCAACCGTCTGATCCGCATCAGCCGCCGCCTGCTGCAAGACCTGGGCCGCGAACCCACGTCTGAGGAGATCGCCGAGCAGATGGAGATCAGCCCGGAGAAGGTGCGCGAGATCATCAAGGTCAGCCAGGAACCTGTCAGCCTTGAGACGCCGATTGGCGAGGAAGACGACAGCCACCTGGGCGACTTCATCGAAGATCACACGGCGCTGGCTCCGGCGGATGCCGCCAGCCATCAACTGCTCAAAGAGCAGGTCGAAGATGTGCTGGACAGCCTGACCGAGCGCGAGCGCAAGGTACTGCAACTGCGCTTCGGCCTGGACGATGGCCGCAGTCGCACGCTCGAAGAGGTCGGCAAGGAATTCCACGTCACCCGCGAGCGTATCCGTCAAATCGAGGCGAAGGCGCTGCGCAAACTGCGCCACCCAAGCCGCAGCCGCAAGCTGAAAGACTACCTGGATTAAGATTTGTAGGACGTTTTGGGACGAACCAATTGGTTCGTCCCGTTTTTTGTTTTTGGCGTGGAGAAATTCTCGAAGCCTTCGGAGAAACAAAAAAGACACCCGCAAGGGGTGTCTCTACAAGTTCCATTCCGGCTGTAGAGACACCCCTTGCGGGTGTCTCTCGTTTGTTTTCGGTAGTTTTCTTGTTCTCGGTGGCTTCTATTCTACCTGCTTGACTCTCCAGCTACAGGAGCCTATATAGTGGTGATAGAGCTAATCATGCAGAGGAGGAAAAACAATGCACAAGACAACAGCAAACAAACCAGAGCTGAAAGTACTCGACCTGAAAAAAGACCTCAAGCACCTTTATAATCCTTCGACGAAAGGGGTTGTGCTGGTAGATGTTCCTGAGATGCAATTTCTGATGATAGATGGCATGGGCGATCCCAACACGGCACAGAAATATTCAGATGCCGTCAGCGCTTTGTACAGCATGGCTTACACCCTTAAGTTTCTGATCAGAAAGGAACTGGGCATTGACTATCCGGTGATGCCGCTTGAAGGCCTCTGGTGGGTAGAGGACATGCGCGCATTTAGCGTGGATAAGAAGAATGATTGGCTGTGGACCATGATGATTATGCAGCCGGATATTGTCACTTTGGAGCATTTTCAAGAAGCCTTGAAGCAGGTGGAGCAGAAGAAGCCATCTCCCGCCCTCAGCAAAATTCGCCTGGAACGCTTTTCCGAAGGCTTAGCGGCCCAGATTATGCATATCGGCCTCTATGCGGCGGAAAAGCCCACGATTGAGAAAGTACATAGCTTTATCAAGGAACAGGGCTATAACTTGTCAGGAAAACACCACGAAATCTATCTCGGTGATCCCCGAAAATCTGCTCCTGAGAAGTTGAAAACGGTTATCAGGCAACCCTGTAAGAAATAGGACATCTTTTCGCCGCTTTCTATGCTAAGATGGAAGAAAAGCAGAAATTGACGCGCAACACCGGGTTGGAAATCAATGCGTGTCCCTTGCCTGTGCGAAAGGATGATGTTACATGCCCGGCAAAACATTGCTCACGCCTGAGCAGATTCTCACTTTGCTTGCAGCAACGCCCACGCGCCTTGCCACACTTACTGATGGTCTGGCACCAACTCAATTGCATACTGCACCCAATCCTGATCAGTGGTCCGCCAATGACGTGCTTGCCCATCTCCGTTCATGTGCCGATGTCTGGGGTAACTGCATCAGGACGATTATCAAAGAGGACAGGCCGACGATACGGGCTATTAATCCTCTTACCTGGATCAAACAGACGGACTATCCCGAACTGGAATTCCGGCCCTCGTTGCGCGCTTTTACCTCACAACGTGCCGAGTTGTTGGCCTTCCTGGAACCGTTGCCGCCCGAAGGCTGGTCACGCACGGCGACTGTTACAGGGGCGGGAAAGGTTCTCGAACGGACGGTGCTGTTCTATGCGCGGTGGTTGGCTACGCATGAACGGCAGCACGTCAGGCAGGTCGAACATATTGTTAGTTCTTACACGCTTCCGAAAGCGCGGCTTTAGAAGCTGCTTTACTACCAACTGAACGCAAAATAAGATAAAATATCTACGGATTGGTTCACTCCAAACGTGTAGAAAGGAGACTACCATATGAGTTACAACCCATATGAGGACTTGCCCAAAGTTCCCTCATTCGAGGTAACAAGCAGTGATGTGCAGGATGGGGAGAAAATGCCCCAGCCCCAGGTCAGTGGAGTCTTTGGCGCGGGCGGTCAGGATATTTCGCCACAATTGTCATGGCGCGGTTTTCCAGCAGAAACAAAGAGTTTTGTCGTGACTATTTATGACCCGGAAGCGCCTACAGCCAGCGGCTTCTGGCATTGGGCGGTCGTGGATATTCCTGCCAGCGTGACTGAACTTCCCAGTGGGGCTGGCGACGAGCAAGGCTCCGGGCTTCCTCAAGGCGCATTCCAGCTTCGCAACGATGCCGGGCAGTTTGGTTATGTGGGCGCAGCGCCTCCTCCTGGTCATGGAAAACATCACTACTATATCGTTGTGCATGCAGTTGACGTTGAGTCATTGGGGCTGAGCAAGGATGCTACACCGGCCTTCCTGGGCTTCAATCTCTTCAGCCATACGCTGGGCCGGGCTATGATTGTTACCTGGTACGAAAGGTAGCGCCATCCTTTTTTTATTGATTGGAAGTCGCTATCGCGCAAAAAATTGGTCTGTATCAGAAAGTCTATAGATTCTGATACAGACCTGTTCGATTCAGTCGTGCTTTTTGCCAACCAGCGCCATCAATCCGTCCGCCAATGAGCCGCGCCAACTTACGAAGTGGTGGTAGCCATTGAACTCTGAATAGTGAACCTCGTAGCCTTTGAGGAGCAGCACATCGCGGAGATGGCGGTGACAGGTAACCATGTGAAGCCATTTCCAATCCTCTTTCAAGCCGACCTCGAGGTAGAAACGCAGCGGTAAGCGAGGGCTGGAGAAAAACTGTTGCGTGATCCACTCTTGCGGAATGTCCTCTTCTCCGTCTTTGTCCCACCAGAAAGAGCCAGACTGTGAAAGCACATTTCCAAAGCTGGCTGAAGCTTTTAAGCCAACAAAAGCGGCGGCTAATCCTCCGTAGCTAGAACCTCCAACAATACTCTGAGCGGGATCATTGGTTACGTGGTACCGCTCATGAAGCCAGGGCAAAAGTTCCTGGGTGATAAAGTCCACGAAAGGAAGATGGCAGGTCAGTTCGCGATTGCGTGTCTCCTGATCCGGGTTATCGAGCATGACCGCTACCAGGGGTGGAATCTTGCCTGCCTGCACTAAATTGTCGAGAATGGTTTTGCCAGGAATATGATGCGTGTAGAAAAACCCATCAAACAAGAGTAAGAGACCATCTGGCTCGCCGCCAGTGGTATAACTGGCAGGTGTGTAAACCCAGACCCGGCGCTCATTGTTGAGTATCTGGCTGCGCAGGTGATGAATATCGAGTCGCCCTGGTTTCACGCCGGGTTGAGGTACAATCCAGGGCTGGGCGGGAGCGTCAGGTAGTTCGAGGAGAGACAGCACCAGCTCTGTTTCGGAAGGCTCTTCCACCTGATGAGACACCAACGGATTGAGGGGATCACGCAGGAAACGAGGGGCATTGTTATGGCTCTCATCTGTTTCTATCAAAGGAACATTCAAAGAGAAGGAGTATACGCCACGCAAATTCGATTGGACCCGGTACGTCTTGTACCAAAGATCGGTATCAAGCAAGCGTGTCATCTGGTTGAGTGCCGGGGAATCTAATCCTGTGGGTCCACCATAGACCACCACATTGCGCGTTTCTCCCTGGTCGCGCCAAAGAAATGTCACCAGGTAATGCTTTTCATCCCGTTCAATGGCCTCAATCAGAGGTGTGCCATGTTCGATAATTTCCTGCCAGAACGCCTCAAGCGCAGCAGCATTTCCTGATGTCAGCGCGTCCTGCAATGCGGTAATGCGTGGGCTAATAGGCGTGTTTTTGGCTTCCATACAAACATCCTTTCATGCTCAGTTCTATATCAATGTCATAAAATTTTATAATTGTGGGGCAAAGTGAGATGCAAAGCAGGATGAAAAGCCAAGTTATGTCTCAGTCGTATCGATGCGTCGTTGCAGAAAAGCCCGCTCACGTTCATTCTGGCAAAGATGAAGCGCCACTGTATAAGCTTCCCGCGCATCAGACATTCGCCCCGACCTTCGTAGCAGGTCGGCGCGGGCGGCATGAAACAGGTAGTAGTCATGCAGGTCTTTTTCCAGCCCTGGCCGGTTTAACAGCGCGAGACCCTGCAAAGGACCATCCGCCATCGCAATAGCAACGGCGCGGTTCAGTTCAACAACGGGCGAAGGCACCATGCTCATCAGGATATTGTAGAGGGCGGCAATTTGCGGCCAGTCCGTATCTTCTGCCTGATTTGCCTGCGCGTGTAAGGCGCTGATGGCAGCCTGAACCTGGTAAGGTCCTGGTTGCTTCATATGCAGCGCACAATCGAGTATCCGCAAACCTTCGCGTATTTTATTCGCATTCCAAAGCGAGCGGTCCTGGTCTTCTAACAGGATCAGTGCGCCTTCTGAACCGGCACGCGCTTCACGCCGGGAGTCGTGCAGGAGCATAAGCGCGAGCAGTCCCATCGCTTCAGGAACCTCGCTATGCAGGCTCTGCTGGTTAAGCAGCGAGATCAGAATGCGGGTCAATCGGATGGCTTCGTCACAGAGGTCGCGGCGTATCAAGTCGCTGCCGGATGTGGCGGTATATCCCTCGTTGAAGATGAGGTAGAGGATGGAGAAAACGGCCTCGACCCGTTCTCCCAGCACCGGGGCCGCTGGTACGCGATAGGGAATGCCTGCGTCGCGAATCTTGCGTTTGGCTCTGACAAGACGCTGCGCCATTGTGGGAAGTGGGACGAGGAAGGCGCTAGCTATTTCAGGAGTCGATAGGCCGCCCAACGTGTGCAGTGTCAGGGCAATACGGGCTTCTAAGGCCAGGGCGGGATGGCAGCAGGTGAAGATGAGCTTGAGGCGTTCATCGGGAATCGAAGCATCGTCCATGTCCTCTACTCCTCTCTGCTCCTCTTGCTCAAGCAGTCTCTGAAGCAAGGCCTGTTTGCGCGCCAGCGTGCTTTCACGTCGCAGGCGGTCAATGGCCTTATGGCGGGCCGTTGTCAGAAGCCAGGCACCTGGATTGCGCGGCGCGCCATCAACAGGCCAGCGTTCAAGCGCCATCAACAGGGCGTCTTGCAGCGCATCCTCGGCCAGCTCGAAATCTCTCACTGTGCCGATGAGCGCCGCAAGGATGCGCCCCGCCTCGCGAGCAAATGTCTCGGATATCACCTGCTGCGATGTGTTCATGCTGTCTTTAAAATTCCATGACCGGGCGAACCTCGATGGAGCCAATTGCCGCGCCGGGAATTTTAGACGCCCAGGAAATCGCCTCGTCAAGGTCTTTGCAATTGACAAGGTAATAACCGCCAAGCTGCTCTTTCGTCTCGGCAAAGGGGCCGTCAGTAGTCAGCGTTTTGCCATCGCGAACCCGCACAGTTGTCGCCGTATTAGTTGGTTGGAGCGCGTTGCCACTTTCCAATGCCCCGCTTTCCGCCAGTGCTTTCGTGTATTCGTCGTAAGCCTGAAACTCGGTAGCCAGTTGTTCCTGGCTGCGCTGTGCCTGGGCCGCCTCATTCCCGTAAATCAGCAGTAAGTAACGCATCTGATATGTTCCTTTCATCGAGCGACAATATCGAAAAAGGACGGTCAATTTTCCCTTTTTCAGTAAAACGACGAATGGGAGGTTGCCGAATCGACAGAATCTACGAGAAATTTCAGAAGTTTCTTTTAAGTATTGTCCTTTTCAAATGTTGCGACCCGCGCAAAAATTCGATAACCCGCCCTTTCGGCTAAACGAAGTGAAGCATTATTCTCCGCAAGGGCGCTGTATAGGGGTACAAGTTCTTCTTGCAATATTGCCCGTGTCCATACAATTGTTGCTGCCAGCGCATAACCTTTACGGCGCGCTTCCGGCAGCGTGTCTATACCCAGCTCGCAGGCCTCACTTGTGCGCCGGGAACTATGGGCGAGACTTACTAAACGCCCATCAATGACGACTCCGATAAGCGGAAACTTTTCAGGATGAAGGCAGTCATCGCCGCTCTGTGCCTGGAAAGCTTCAAGGATTTCTCGGTCTTGCTCTGTAACTTGACGCGCTATGCTCCGGGCCGTAGAAAAGTTCATGGCAGGCTCAGCAGCAAGATAATGGGCAAATTCGCGGCTGATGCCCGGCAGAGAGAACCTGAGCGGCGGAAAGTCCAGCGCCTCATCTACCTGGGAGCGCAATGCTTCACGCTCTGCTGCGTCAATGTCTGGTCGCCATATATACACTCTATCCTGATCCATTTGTGCCACACAGAGTTTCCAGGTTGGAGACGCGCTCTCCGGCAAAAGTTCAACTTCATCCTGGTCTATGGGCGGTAGTCGGACGCCCCATACAGCTTCTACGTGCAGGCGAAGCAATGCCCGGTGTGAGAGTGACATAACAGTTCTTTCTTACTTATTGGCAAACTGGACTTCAAACTTCTCTGCATCATCCTCGACGAAACGCAAAAGTTGCTTTCCCTCTTCAACTAGTTCATCACACACTTTGTTAGAAAGTGTTTCAAATGGCTCGATCAGCAGTTTTGCATTTTTGCCCGTCCGCTCGATTTTCCAGGTCCCGGCAGTGAAGCCATCAACGAGAAATGTGGCGCGGACGCGACCAGCGGAAAGGAAAATCGAGGAGCGATACTTATCTACGACCACGCGCCCGCGTTCGGCATGAGAAAGAATCAGGTTATCAAATTCGGGGAGAAAGCGCACTGGAGCAGTCGTATTTGCGGAAGGCAAAGGCATATCCGGCAAATCAAACAACTCGTTGCCCTGCTCATCGCGGAAGGTACAAAGTCCTGGGCGCAGTTCCTCAAGAGCGTTACGCAGGCCAGTTAGACCCGACCATGCTTGAATGTCGCGTACCGTAGCAGGGCCGAAGGCGGCGAGATAGTGGAAAACAAGATAGCGAAAGCCTTCCTCTGGAGTTGCCAGTGGTTGACCAAGCCATCTTTCAGCGAGATCGTGGGCTGGACTGCCTGCGAAGTTCCACGCGCCGCCGGGCGGTATCTGCACCAGTGGGAGATGCGTTCGCACCACGTAGGCCATAAGCGCGGGGTCAGTATCCGGGTTGAGTTCTGTTAAGTGAGCGCGTATTTCTGTAAAGGTGCGCGGTTTCTCCTCAATGTAGGCGCGGGCGGCAGAGACAAGCGGCTCGATCTCGATCTCTCTACCTGCTTTGCCGAAAAAGGCGTAAAGAGCGCGAGTGAGGGCCGGTTGGAGCGCAGGTCGCAGGAGTAGATAATCTTTTGCCGTCACCAGGTGCAGGGTCGAGCGCATAAGCGTGGCGCGAACCACCTTGTGCTGTTCTAGAAGTTGAACGAGGTCATTGCGCTGGAATATTGCCAGTCGCGTCCACAGGCCAATATAGGGCGCGTTTGGTGTCTGCGCTTGAAGGCCAACCAGCCGCTCGATAGCTTCAAGAATAGAGATATTTGCGCGTTCCAGCAACATCTGACGTGCAAGCAATGTTCTGTTCAGTTCTCGCGGCGTCAGAACGCGCTGCCCCATATTGGTTATCGATCTTTTCGCATTGCTTTCAGGCATAAAGTTCCAGTCTTTAATCTTCCTTGCGGTAGAGCGCCACTAATGGAATCTGGCGCGTTATTTTGCTCTGATGCTCGATGAAACCTGAGCGCAGCGAAGGACCTCTGTTCCCCCGCGATTCGTGTGCTGAGGCCGCAGATCCTTCGCTGCGCTCAGGATGACATGTGAGAGAGCCTTTTTCACGACATGCCATCACTGTATAGATTAACATAGATGAATGCAAGCAGAAATGAGCCAGTTAGGACTTTCAACGGGTTCCATCTTCTATCCCTCTCCCAAATTTAGTTCGCATGCATACAATATAGCTGATAGGATGAGTTGGTTTCAAGAGCTTTTTCTCTGCAATTTTTATGCAGGCGAGTCGGCCTCTAGAATCGTGTCACGGTAGAACAAACCGGCAGCGAGGATGCTCGCCCTGCTGGCATTCTTCTTTGATAGGCACTCCAACCAGTTCAGTCAATAAAGCCTCCGCAAGATGGCAGGCCTCCGGGTGATCCGGCACAACCGAGGCGAGCGGACAACTATAACCCGAAATACAGTAATGTCCGTGTTCCTCTTCAAGTTCAGCCATTCCACCAAGTTCATTGAGAACTTCAACGGCAGCCTGCAGGCGTAGCTGCAAATCCTCCTGTGGAATGCTCCAGCGCGAGGCGATGCGCCGACCTGCTGCCCGCAGCGCGTCCTCCAGTTCATCCACGCTCATCCGCTCATGAAGCACGCTCAATAGTTCATTGAGGACCTGGCCGTATGATTTAGGGAAAAGATACTCCGCTTCGGGAGAGAGTTCATAGACGTAGGACGGCTTGCCCCCGCCTCGACGCAGGCCATGCTGCACAACAAGCCCATCCCGCTCAAGCGTTGCTAAATGAGCGCGAATAGCATTATCCGTCAATTCCAATGCCTGCGCCAGTTCCTCTACTGTGCGATTGGAACGGCGCAACAGCGTCAAAATGCGCCCGCGCGTGCTGCCAAAAAAGCGCTGATTCCAGGGTAGCTTAGACATAATCCTCCTCTGTAGAAAGTTTACAGGATAGTCGCTTTGTTGTCAAGTAAGTCAAATAAAATATTGACTTTATGGAATTAATATGGTATAGAAACAGTAAACAATGAAAACGGACTTATTTATCCGAAAGGAGCAGGTTCTCATGTGTACAGAATGTGGTTGTTCAGGAAATGCTATCACGGCTCTCGCGGCCAGCGAAACGACAGCGCCAGAGACATCACAGCCTTTTGCGGAACGTGTGAGCGATAAGCTCCAGCATGGTATCCAGGTGCTGATCGGAGCGAATCGCAAGCCGCCCAGACGCTTTAAAAGCTTGCTTCATGGAACGTGGTTCGGCCATCCTCTTCATCCTGTGCTGACCGATATCCCCATTGGCGCGTGGCTCTTAACGGCCCTCTTCGATATCCTCTGGCTTATCTCCCCAATCAATTTATCATGGGCTGCCCGCGCAGCAGAAGTGACGGTCAGTGTGGGCATTCTCGGCGCAATCGGAGCAGCAATCACCGGCTTTGCCGATTGGAGCGACAGCTATGGAGCAGAACGCCGCGTTGGCCTCAATCACGCGCTGTTCAACTCCCTTGCGCTGGTTCTCTACATCGTCTCGCTGATCCTGCGCCTTAATCAGGGAGCGGGTGACAGCATTCTTGCAGCAACCATCGGGTTTATTGGCGCGCTCTGCATGACCTACGCCGGGTATCTCGGCGGCGACATGGTATTTGTCAAAGGCACAAACGTCAATCATACCGCCTGGGAAGCCGCAAATGATCAGTTTGAAGCGGTAATGCCTGCTGACCAGATCGAGGAGCAGAAACTCTATCGCGTCATCGCTTCAGGTGTGCCAGTCGTCTTGATGCGCCAGGGCCAGCAGTATTACGCTATCTCCGCGACCTGTTCTCACGCTGGCGGCCCGCTAGACGAAGGAACGCTCGAGGGAGATGTAGTGCAATGTCCCTGGCATGGCTCCCGCTTCTGCATGCGTGATGGACGTGTGTTGACCGGCCCGGCAACGGTTCCCGCGCCAAAATATGAGGTGCGTGTGAGGAATGGGCAGGTCGAAATCAGGAGAAGCACATAAACTTCCACTCTCCTCAAAAAAACTCCTTAAAAGCCTTGCATTTTTCACCAATCTATGTTAACCTCTTTAATATTAACTAGTTAATATTAAAGAGGTTCATATTGTAATGGAGAACTCTGTTGCCTATCTTTTAGGCAGACTGATGTTTGAACTCGACCGTGCAGCCGAGCAACTGCTACAGGAGCATGTAGGCATCTCATACAGGCGGTTTCTTTTCCTGACGGTGCTGCAACACAGTGGCACCGTTACGCAACATGAGCTGGCAGTTGCGCTGGGCTATAGCGATCCGGCTGTCAGCACCATGCTTGTGGAGCTTGCCAAAGACGGCTACATCGAGGTAGTGAAAAGCCCCGAGCATGCTCGTAAGCGTCTCGTGTCCATCACCCCCAAAGGGGGCGAAGTGGTCGCGCAAGGGAGAAAGGTTCTGGACTCACATTTTGACCAGTTGATGGACATGGCAGGCGTGGATGCTGACCACTTCCGCGAACAGGCCGAACGGTTACACCAGGCTCTGATGATGAAAATGAAAAAGGAGAAATGATGACCACCACTCACACGCGTACAGCCGAAGACACCACCCAGTCCGTCCTTTCCCGTGATGGAGCGCAGATTAGCTATCTCGGCATGGGAAGCGGGCCTGCAGTTATTGTTATCCCTGGCGCACTTTCTGTAGCGGCAGGTTACGCTGCCTTCGGGCGCTCGCTCGCTGAGCATTTTACTGTCCACATTATCGAACGCCGCGGGCGAGGTCTGAGCAGTCCACAAGGCGCTGATTACAGTATTGTCAAAGAGTGTGAAGATGTGTTGGCATTGCAGAGCAAAACTGGCGCGTCGTTGCTCGTTGGTCACAGCTTCGGTGGGCTGGTAGCCCTGGAAGTTGCGCGCAACAACCCGGCGTTTAGAAAAATAGCGGTCTACGAACCGGGCGTATCTATTGGTGGTTCCATTCCCATGAACTGGATGCCCAGCTATGAAAAGAAGCTCGCCGAGAAGAAATACCTCGATGCCTTTGTAGAGTTCACACTCGGTCTCGGCCCTGAACGCGCCCGCAACACGCCCCCCTGGCTCATGAAGCTGCTGGTTCCGCTCTTTCTCAGATCTCGCGAGCGCAAGCTAATGTTTAGTCTGCTCGCGCAAACTTTGCGCGAGCATCAGGAAGTGGCCCGACTTGATAGCAGTTATGAAAACTACCGGGAGATACCCGCTGATGTCCTGCTTATGTATGGTGGGAAAAGCGACAGTAAATGGGTAGATATATCGATGAAGCAGCTTGCAACGGTCCTCCCGCACTCTGAAACAAAGGAGTGTCCGAAGCTCGACCACTTTGGAATCGACAAGAAGGCTCCGCAGGAGGTTGCCAGGGCAGTAAGTGAGTTTTTCCTAAAGGGGTAGGTCTTACACAAAAGGAAGGATACTGATTGCCGACCGGAGGAGAGAGGTGTAAAATATGGTTGTGCTATCAACCGTATAGGAGAGCGCCTCATGACAGAAGAAGACCAGGAGCCGTACATATTCGATCATACTGTAAACGAGCAGCGGGAAGATTATATTACCAACCAGCTTGTCGCCTTTAACCTGGCCCATAGTACCGCGCTTCCTGTCGAGCAGCATGAGCCGCTTCCGTTACACATCTATATACTAGATCGAGCGGGAACTATTCTTGGGGGATTAGTAGGAAGAACACACAGCATTCCTATGTGGCTTGAGATCAGCGTGATGTGGGTCGATGAAGGTCTGCGCCATAAAGGCATAGGCCGCCAGCTTATGGAACGTGCAGAACAGGAAGCGCGCCAACGAGGCTGCCAGTATGCTCGTCTTGCCACCTCTGACTATCAAGCTCCCCAATTTTATGAGAAGCTGGGATACAAACTGTATGGCACATTGGAGAACTGTCCGCCTGGCGAGACCGTCTATTATTATTGGAAGGAATTGAATTAGCCCCGCTAGGAGGCCCAACATTAACAATCACGAGGTATTGCTGCAACAACTTGTTGCGCAATTAAAGCAAGTTTCTGGTCTAAGAGCAATCGTCCTGGGTGGTTCATATGCCAGTGGTTCAGCGCGGCCTGACTCTGATATTGATATTGGCCTCTACTATTTCGAACAACAGCCCCTGGATATTGCCCATATTCGTTCTCTTGTCAACAGCCTGAATGATACGCCTGATCCCGTTGTCACGGATTTAGGAGGTGGGGGACCCTGGGTCAATGGCGGCGCGTGGCTCACTATCCAGGGCCAGCGAGTAGATTTTCTCTATCACAACATAGGCTTTGTCTCCGCGACTCTCGATGACTGCAATAAGGGCATTATTCGCTCTGATTACTGGCAGCAGCCCGCCTATGGCTTTCACAGCTACATGTATTGTGCTGAGACCCAGATCAACCAGCCCCTCTATGACCCCGATAGCATTCTTGAACAGCTTAAAGCAGACCATCATCATGACATCGGAAGATAGGTTGGTCATAGTATATCGTAAAAAAGTCTCTCGAATGTAAAATCCAAAGGAACATTCCCTATGGCCGAAATTCAAAAACAGCAGGCAACCACTCTATCCGAAGAATTTTTACGCGAACTGGTGCAAGAACTCAATTCCCAGGATATCGTTGGGATAACGCTGGGTGGAAGTTATGCGCGTGGAACAGCTACTGAATATAGCGATGTTGATCTGGCCTGCTTCTATCGTGAAGGAGTCAGACCGCCACCCAAGCGCTTTATGTATCGTCAGGATAAGCTTATCAGTATCAAAATGACCTCGGTAGCTGAGATACGCGAGATGTTGAAGCGACCGCAGGCAGCTATCCTTTTCGCCAGTGGCAAACACCGTCTTTTGTTAGACAAAGATGGTTCGGTAGCAGCTTTACTTGCCGAGATCGATGCCTTTCGCTGGGAAGATATCCAGGGCGCCTTGAATGCAAATGTCAGCCTATGGATGATGTTGAAAGCTGAGGATGCGCAAAAGGTATTGCGCGAATTTCAGCAGGAAAACCTGCCGGGTCTCGCCCTTGTAACTTCAAGACTGGTGTCGGAACTGACCCTGCTTACAGCCCTCTGCCACAAAATCCTGATTACCAGTGACAGCACCTACTATCAGCAGGTTCAAGAGGCGGTGGGATTGAAATCTCCCTGGACTCTCTATCATCGTATCGCAACAGGTTTACAACCAGGTCCAGAAGCTATTGCACTACTCAGAGCGCGTGGCATTGCCTCACTCCACCTGTATCGTGAAACCTACATGTTTGCCAGACCATTGATGGGGCCTGAACACCGGGCAATTGTCGAACAGGTATTGCGCGTTGTGCAGATAGCAGCGGAACATCTTCCATTGACAGAAGAGGAACGTAACTGGCTTAAGGACGAGATTTGATTATCGCTCTCCATTTTCACCGAGGTGTTTATACTGGAAGTGAGATACAGTTATAAACACCTGTGGTGGTTGGAGATACGTCTATGGTACTTGAGCAGCCGAATTATGGAAATGGATTAGCGGCAAGAAGTTTGCGACCGCGTATGGGAACGCGCCGCGTTATGCGTACCATGCGTCATCAGCGTTTACCCTCACTAGCAGAAATTGAAAGGCCGGAGCGGCAGATACGCGAGCGGCTGGCGGACGAATTGACCAGACCCCTCAAACTGATGCCTGAACTCATGGAAGACCTCGTGCCTGTGCAAACGAGTGCAGAGGATGATTCCTGGCTAAATGACACATTGCCTCAGAGTCGCAAAAAGCCGGATTTCCCCCGCAACGTACTATCTGAGAAATCGCTTGAGAAGCGGGGCGAGCAAGCAACATATGGCGCGAAAAGGCCGCAAAAAAAGCCCGTGTCCATGCCTGAAACGGTCGAGCATATACTCCCCGGACACCGGCTCTGGCCCACTGTTTTACGATTGAGCGAACGTATCTGGAAAGAATTGCCGGATAGTAGTATCCCAGGATGCGATGCTCCAACTCCCGAACTGGTGCGCAGTCGCTGCCTCGATATCCTGCGCGCTGAACCTTTGCTTGCCGGGCATATTGCGGACCTGTATGAAGCAGAGCGGGTAATCGGCGCGGTGATTAATGAAACGCTTGGCTATGGGCCGCTCACGGTATTCATGCAGGACGAGCGGGTAAGTGAGATCATGGCGGTTGGTGCGCGCCTGCTGCATATCGAGCGAGATGGAGATATGCAGGAAGTTCGTCCTCTCTTTGAGGATGAAGCGCATCTCACGCGGATAGTGAAGAACATCTTACGTATGGCTGGTTGCCCCATGCATGGCCCCATCGCAGATGTCAAGCTGCCTGATGGCTCATTCGCCAATATCGTCCTGCCGCCAGGCACAGTGAAAGGCCCCACAATTACGATCCGCAAGCGCAGAAAAGCCACGCGAGAACTATCCGATCTTGTCGCTACCGGCATGCTCTCTCAGGAAATGGCCGAATTTTTACGGGCAAGCGTGCAGGGCAGGCTGAACATCGTCATCTGTGGCGGCATTCGATCAGGCCGGACAACGCTATTAAACGCTCTCGCAAACTGCATACCCGACGACGAGCGCATCGTCACCATTGAAGATGTGGCTGAACTGCAACTAAGGCAGAAGCAAGTGATTGCCCTTGAAGCCTTCCAGAACGAAGGTGGCCCCAGCCAGGAACAGGAGACAGTGCAGCGCCTGATTGCTCATGCCTTACGTATGCGCCCCCAACGTATTGTAGTAGACGAATGCCGGGGAAACGAAACCGTTGATTTGTTACAGTCCATCCTCACCGGCTATGATGGCTCACTCCTGACCATGTACTCTAATAGCGCAACCGATTGTCTTGACCGCCTCGAAATGCTCTGGCTGGTCAGTGAATTAAAGCTGCCCATATCCATTATTCGCACACAACTTGCCCACGCTATAGACCTGATGGTCTACGTGGCCAGGCTGGATGGCGGTTCACGTAAAGTTATGAATATCGCCGAAGTGCAAGGATTTGAGGGAGACACGCTCAAATTGCAAAGCATCTTTTCCTATGAAGAGTTAGACGGGGAAGGAACGTTTGAGGTGGCAGGTTTTCGCCCCATCTGTTTGGGAAAGTTGCAAACGAGGGGTATCCATCTGCTGGATGAACTCTTTTACCATAAAGAAGATGAACAGGATTGAAAGGCTTTGACTTTATGATAGAAAGGTTTTTCCACGAATGACCTCAGTTTCTCCTGCCTCATCTTCTGTTAATGCTTCGGCTACCAATTTTCCCAGGGCTTGCTCAGAGCGAGGATCATGAAAAAGAGTTTGCCATCGTTTCTCGGCGGCTAGCTCCTGCTGTATCAATTCGGCAAAATATAGTTGATCTTCTTCAGGTAGCCGGGCTACTTCGTCAAAGATTTCTTTTAGTGCATCAATCATTGGTTCTCTCCCCGGCTGACAACTTTCTTCTCACTATACAAGTGTACCGACCTTCTCCTGCATGTCAAGCATGTTATACTAACAAACAGTTGAGCCAATTATGTCAGGTGAACGTATGCCTATAGGAGCAAATTTGTGAGTTCAGATGCAATCATAAGCTGTACAGGCTTGACAAAAATATATCAAAACGGCGTGAAAGCGTTGGATGATGTCACATTGACCATAGAAGAAGGTATGAGCTTTGGGCTGATGGGCGAGAACGGCGCGGGCAAATCCACGCTCGTTCGCCTGGTGATGGGCTTCATTTTTCCGACGGCGGGCCAGTTACATGTGTTGGGAGAAAAAGAGGTGCGGCGGGCACACTCCCATCTTGGCTACCTGCATGAGCGGCCATATGTCGAACTGCGTTTTTCTGGAAGGCGTTATCTCACCTACATGGCGGAGCTATCGGGTCTGCGGGGCGCGGCGAAGCGACAGCGCGTCTCCTCTGTACTTGAGCAGGTAGACCTGGGAGCGGCAGCAGACGAAAAACTCTCGACCTATTCAAAGGGCATGTTGCAGCGTCTTATGATTGCACAAACTCTGCTCAACAATCCGCGCCTGCTGGTTCTTGACGAGCCGACCAATGGGCTTGACCCCTACAGCCAATGGAAGGTTCGCCAGATTATCGGAGAGTTGCGCAAGCAGGGGAAAACATTGCTGATTTGCTCGCATTATCTGGCAGAGGTAGAAATGCTTTGTGATACCGTAGGCATCTTGCAAGCGGGACGTCTCATAAAACAGGGCGCGGTAACCGAACTGGTGCAGGGCCAGCAGGTGGTAGAAATCGTGTTGCAGGACGGCCAGATTGCAGAGGAAGTTACACGGCAATTAGACATTCAGCAGCATGTCAGCGAAATGCAGGAACATGTGCTGCGCATCCCCGCTTCGGCTCAGCAGGAAGTACTCGCGGCGTTGGTCAATGCCGGCGTACCCATTCATTCACTTCAACCCATGAGCCGGACGCTTGAGGACGTTTTCATTCAGACAACTCGACCCGAAGCCGAAGTAACACGAGTGCGGGCAGGCGCGTAAAAGGAGAGATAATATGCAGCAAGTCGAAGACTCAAGGCCGCAAACCTCATTTTTAAGCAACATGTTTTACAGTCCTACTGTTACCGTAGCAAGGTTACTGTTAGACAGTTACTTTCGTAGTGGCTGGATGTGGGGAGAATTTGTGCTGGTACTGGTCTTTTTTGCCGCCCTGTTCTTCCCGTTCATGGAGAACGTAGCCTATTTCTACGGCACTTCGATCTGGGACCTCAGCGCGATTGCCATCCTGGGAACAGCCATCATGGTCAGACAATCGACCAGCGCCCGTACTTATATAGTGCTATCCAGATTGACTTCACGCTCTGCCTATAGCCGGGGCTTGATGCTGGCAACAGGCATATTGCGCATCCCCATCTTTCTCTTTTTTATGATCCTGGTGTTACTTACCCATCGCTTGCTCAACCCTACCGTCGACAATATGCTGATAGGGGCTATTGGCCTGTTGCCAGTAACCATACTTGCCTCATCGGTGACAGTAGTACTTTCCTCACCCATTGGCACGCGCCGCAAACGCATGGTTTTCCTCGCCTGGGTCGCGCTGGTGCTATTCTCAATCAGCCCAATCTTCCAACTACCTGATGCTGTCCTGAGTGTGTTAAGCATTGTGCGTATTCCTCTTGCTCCTATCGCAACCTGCTACCTTGTAAGCATCAATGGCACATTACCAGCCATAAGCCTGCTCGGATTTGCTGGAATCGTGCTGTACATCGTAGTATTAGCTTTCCTCGCCGGATACTGGTTAGAGCAGCGAGAGCTTTTGCTATATTAGTACAAGGAAGTAATAAAGATACATCCGAAAGGATAGCATACATGGATCTCTCTCTATGGTTTAGCGACCAGTTAAATGCCAGTGCCGAGGGCTTTATCTGGGCTATTGGTGAGTTGCCTCAAGATCGGCTATTTGTTTCACCGCCTGCCCATCCCGAGGAATGGCCTGCCGCCCGGCACGTCTTTCACCTGCTGTACTACGAGCAGAATGTGGCTCTGCCCATGATGAAAGTATGGATGGGTGAACCCTCAACCCTTAACTATGAAGACTACAACGAGGGTGAAGCCTGGGAGGCTCTGCAAGATAAGCATATCGAAAAACTGCTTTCAGATTTTCGTATGGTGCGAGCGGAGCAAATTGTCTTGTTGCAAAAAACAAAAGAGGAGATGTGGCAGCAGGTGCAGCAAACTGTCTGGGGTGATAAAACGCTCAAATGGGTTGTAACCAAAACCTATCAGCATACGGCAGAGCATTTACACGATGTGCTGCGTATGGTTCTGCACTGGGATGCAGGTTTAAAGAGCATGAAGGAAATGCAAGAACAGCAAGAGTAACGTTTTCCTATACGCCACCCTTGCTGCTTCAGTAGATATGTAACATTTCTATTGTTACATATCTACTGTTTTTTCATGGTTTTAATTGTCTTGCGCACGATTTCCACGAAATCAGGCTTGATGCTGGCTCCCCCGACGAGCGCGCCATCGATATCTGGATGCTCTACAAACTCGGTGATGTTGGCTGAGGTGACGCTGCCGCCGTAAAGAATACGAATGGTAGAGGCAGCCTCTTTCCCATACATCTGTCCATAGAGTTCGCGAATGGTATGGATCACCTTTCCGGCCCCTTCGGCGGTTGCCGCTTTTCCGGTGCCGATGGCCCAGATGGGTTCGTAAGCGATAACTACTTCGCGGGTGTGTTCAGCCGGAAAGTTGGCGAAGCTGTGCTGCACCTGGTAGCGAATCACTTCTTCCGTTTGTCCGGCCTCGTGTTGGTCGTCGTTTTCTCCGATACAGATGATGGGACGCAGGCCATGTTTAAAAGCCGCCTGCGCTTTTTTATTGACCAGTTCATCCGTTTCGCCGAAGTAACCCCGGCGCTCAGAGTGACCGAGAATGACGGTGGTGCAGAGTTCATGCACCATCGAGGGAGAGATTTCGCCGGTATAAGCCCCCTTTTCCTCGTAGTACATATTCTGCGCACCCAGTTCGATGCGTGGAAAGTGCAGCGTCTCGAGAACGTTATGCACCGCCGAAAGCGAGATAGAGGGCGGGCAGAGTATGGAAAGGATATGCGGATAGGATTTCACCAGCGAACCCAGTTCGGGCAGAATCTCAGCAGTAAACTGGGCCGCGTGATGAGGACCAAAATGCATCTTCCAGTTGCCAGCAATGATGGCGGTACGCGATGGTGTGGTCATGACTCTTTATCCTGTAGTGCTGCAACGCCGGGCAGAACACGGCCTTCCAGGAATTCGAGCGAGGCTCCCCCGCCGGTCGAGACATGCGACATTTTCTCGCCTGCTCCCGCCGCATCGACTGCCGCCGCCGAGTCGCCGCCGCCGATGATGGTGGTAGCTCCGGCCTGCGTGCGTTCGGCCAGAATCTCGATGATCGCGTCAGTGCCTCGCGCAAAATTGGGCATCTCCGCGACGCCAAGCGTGCCATTCCAGACGATGGTTTTGGCATTGGCCAGCGCGTTGCGAAATTCCTCGATGGTTCGCGGGCCGATATCCATAATACGCCAGCCCGGCTGCACCTCGTTTGCGGCAACCACCTTGTGTTCGGCATCGTTTGAGAAAGCGTTGGCAACCACAACATCGACAGGCAAAATGAAGGTGATGTTGCGCTGCCGCGCCTGCTCCATAAGTTGTTGGGCAAGACTTACAGCGTCCTCTTCAAAAAGCGAGTCACCGATTTCATAGCCCTCGGCTTTCAGGAACGTGTTCGCCATGCCGCCGCCGATCAGCAAGATGTCAACCATACTAATCAGGCGCGAAAGGACGCGAATTTTGTCGGAGACCTTTGCGCCACCGACAATAGCGGCAAAGGGACGCTGTGGATTTTCCAGCGCGGAACCCAGGAAGTTCAGTTCCTTCTCCATCAGGAAGCCAGCAACGCCAGGCAGGTAGTGTGTCACGCCTTCAGTTGAGGCATGAGCGCGGTGGGCAGAGCCGAAAGCATCGTCAACATAGATATCGCCCAACGAGGCAAGCTGGCGCGCAAACTCGGGATCGTTCTTTTCTTCCTGTGGATGGAAGCGCAGGTTTTCCAGAAGCAACACCTCTCCAGGCCTCAAGGCCTGCGCTTTTGCCTTGACCGCCGGGCCTACGCAGTCGATGGCAATTTCGACCGGGCGAACCAGCAACGCGCTGAGATGGTGCGCAACAGGAGTCAGGCGCATTGTCTCGACAACCTGTCCCTTTGGGCGACCGAGATGCGACATGAGAATGACCGCCGCTCCGTGATCGAGCAAATATTGGATGGTAGGAATGGCGGCACGAATGCGTGTATCATCGGTGATCTGGCGGTTGGCGTCGAGCGGCACGTTGAAATCCACACGCATCAAGACGCGCTTTCCGTTGACGTCGATATCGCGAACAGTTTTTTTGTTCATAACATTTTCCTGTCACTCAATATACGGGCGACCTCCAAGGGTCGCCCGTTACTTCGTATTACAGAACCGTTGTTGATTTGAAGATGTAGGCGACGGGCTAGAACCCTTTCTGCGCGATGAAATGTGTCAGGTCGGCCACGCGGCAGGAGTAACCCCACTCGTTGTCGTACCATGCCAGCACCTTGACCATGTTGCCGCCAAGCACCATCGTCGAAAGGCCATCGATGATCGAGGAATGGGAATCGCCACGGAAATCGGTCGAGACCAGCGGCTCTTCAGTATATTCGAGGATACCGTTGAGCTGCCCTGCCGCTGCTTGCTTGAGCGCCCCATTCACCTCATCCTTGCTGGTCTCTTTGCGCACAATCGCGACAAAGTCAACAATCGAGACGGTGACGGTGGGAACGCGCAGCGACATGCCGTCGAAGCGACCCTTCAGTTCGGGAATAACGAGAGCCAGAGCGCGAGCCGCGCCGGTAGATGTCGGAATGATGTTCACGCCAGCCGAACGAGCGCGGCGCAGGTCTTTGTGAACCTGGTCCAGGATGCGCTGGTCGTTGGTGTAGGAGTGGATGGTGTTCATCATACCGCGCTCAATGCCAAAGGTATCATTGATAACCTTCGCGGCGGGAGCAAGGCAGTTCGTAGTGCAGGAAGCGTTGGAGATAATGTTGTGTTTGGCCGGATCGTACATATAGTCATTGACGCCCAGCACCATTGTCAGGTCTTCACCCTTTGCGGGAGCGGAAATGATGACCTTTTTCGCGCCGCCGCGCAGGTGAGCCGCCGCCTTCTCGGCATCCGTGAACAGGCCGGTCGATTCGATAACGATATCTACGCCGAGATCGCCCCAGGGAATCTGCGCCGGGTCGCGCTGCGCAAGCACTTTGACGGTGTGTCCATTGACGATCAGCGAGTCGGCGGTAGCCTCGACCTCGCCGGGGAAACGGCCATAGGTTGAGTCGTATTTCAGCAGGTGAGCATTTGTTTTTGTATCGGTCAAATCGTTTACCGCGACAACTTCAAGTTCGCGTGGATAGCGCTCGAGAATCGCTTTCAAAGACTGCCGACCGATACGCCCGAAACCGTTGATACCTACACGTGTTGCCATCGAAATATGTTCTCCTTTTTGTGGTCATGCGAAAGCAAACGTTGCTACACAGTACATGCTACTGAAAGAAGTGGCGCTTTTGTTTCACGTGAAACATTCCGCAAAAAAATTGGGCAGTCGCCACTTCTCGCCTATATTGCATCCTCTTAAAGAGTAGCATCTAGGCCCCTGGTTTAGCAAGGTTCTTTATCACAAGCCTGTCTCAGTCCCGCATAACCGGGACAGGAATTACGCCAATGGAGAACCGTATGTAGTCATCGCTATAGCCAAAGCCCGACCCTGGCACTCCGGCAATCCCCGTTTTCTCAAAGAGCGAGAAAGCATCCTCTCCCTGCTCTAGCTGGCTCCAGTTGTAGACGGTGGCATCATCTCCCAGGTGAATTTGCCGGAAGACACGCTGGTCTCGATTTAAATGCTCCAGTTGCGCGATGAGCCGTTTACGCCGCAATCGGTAGAGAGACTGGAGTTTTTCCAGCAGCCAGGGACGAGATTGAATCAGGCGATAGTAGGCCATGAAGCGCAGTTGCCATTCGCCGGGAAGTGAAGCGCTCGAATTTGTCCAGCCAGGATTCAATGATGGCGCGAGTTCAGCATCTCCAATTGTCACCCAACCCAGCCGCTCGCCAGTCAATGAAAAGGATTTGGAGAAGCTGCTGAGGAAAATGGTATGCGCGAGAACATCGGGCATCGCGAAAGCGGCCATACGCGGCTGGTCTTCATGCCGGGAAGCAGTGCCGATATAAGCGAGATCAGCGATCAGGAAGATATCTCGTCCCCGCTCCCAATGTTTGCGCAGAACCACGAAGAGTTCGTTCAATTCGTCTGCTGTATAAGCGAAAGTGGTGGGGTTATTGGTGACTGTCAGGTAGATGAGCCGGATGTCGGGAGCCTGTTCAAGTATCTCCTCTAATTGCGAGCCGCGCAGTTTGAAGTTATCCTCGGGACAGGTATGAAAGCGATGCAGGTTGTAGCCATAGGAACGCGCCTGCCATTCAGGTACATTGAAACCGGGTTCGGGGAACAGAATGCCAGGAGCCTCACTGCTTTTGTCTTTAAAGTACATGCAGAAGCCTTGTAAGACTTTATTGATACAGTCCATCGAACCCATACCGAGAAAAACCTGCTCTTTTTGTGCTGGCAATCCCCACTGTCGCATCTCTTCGGCCAGCCAGCTTCTCAGTAAAGGATTGCCGATACCATAGATGTCATAGATACGGGGGTCGTAGCGTTGCGCAAGCAACTCACTTTCATATACCTGCATCTGCTCTCGCAACCAGAGGTACGTTTCTCCGGTAGCAGTATAACCATGTAGCTGTTCGCCCGGAAGCGCCACCCCAAGCTCATCGGCCAGCATGCGATAGTCTCCTGGGCCACCCGGTTCGCCCTCGCATTCTGTAACGAGGCGCAAGTTGACATCGCCAATTGTCCGGTTAACGATTTCGGCCTGTATAACTTCGTCATCAATATGGTGTTCGCGACAGATGGATTCCAGTTCCGCCACCATGCGCGCCATCACGCGAGTAGGGCCAGGACCCTGCTGGATGATGGGACGATAGCGCTCGACCAGTTCTCGCCGGAGTTGTTTTACAAAGGTATGTTGATTTGAATATGAGGAGCTATGAAGTGAATCTTCGACAGAAATGCCGTGAATTACCACCGTTGTACTTCCTTTCCTGTACGCTCTACATTGCGCGTCCTGTCAGAAGCCTTGCCAATCAACATTGACTGGTATCATAAAGAAGTGTAGCATATGGCTCAGGAAAAATCAAAAGACGTTTCACGTGAAACATCATTATAGCCTTTTTCTAAGGGCCATATGTTTCACGTGAAACATGCTTCTGGGGATACTTTGATAATGTTTCACGTGAAACATTTTTCAATTACAACCCCAGATTTCTCGATGTTTCACGTGAAACATTTGCCTCAGAATATCTCTTCAAACGCTCCCTCTTTAATTAACTGAGCGACTGAAACAATATCTGGGGCAAGGACGCGATCATGATCGAGCGCCGGTACAACATTGCGCACGATATTATACGCCTGCTCTGCTCCAAGTCCAGGTTTGAGAGGCTTGCGGAACTCGAGCAATTGCGCCGCGCATAGAAATTCAATGGCGACAATCTGCTGCGTTTCCTCTAAGATACGACGTACTTTGTGCGCGCTGGTAGCTCCCATGCTATTGAAATCTTCCATGTTGGCCGACGTGGGAATAGAATCGATGCTGGCGGGATGCGCAAGTATTTTTATTTCATTGACAAGTGAGGCGGCCACATATTGCGCGATCATGAAGCCAGAATTGATGCCTGGATTAGGCGTCAGGAACAATGGCGCGCCATCATCTTCCCAATCATGGGGGCCGAGCAGGTTGAAAATGCGCCGTTCGGAGAAACCTGCCAGTTGGGCAAGCGCGATTGCCAGTACATCTAACGCTAAGGCAAGCGGTTGGCCGTGAAAATTGCCGCCACTCAAGACATCACCCTCGTCGGGAAAAATCAGTGGGTTGTCTGTCACTGCGCCCAGTTCGCGCTCGAAAATTTGCGAGCAATAGTCCAGCGCATCGCGTACCGCACCAAAAACCTGGGGAGCGCAACGTAGAGTGTATGGGTCCTGCACGCGAGGACAATCCGCATGACTGACCACAATTTCGCTCTGCTGTACGAGCTGGCGCAGGCGTTGCGCGCTGGCTATCTGACCTATCTGTCCTCTACGATTATGAATGCGCGCATCCAGCGGCACATGGCTGCCCATCAGTCCCTCGATGCTCATCGCGCACGCAACTTCGGCGGCGCGTAATAGCACTTGCGCATCGTACAGCGCCAGGATTGCCACCGCTTCCATCAAGTGCGTGCCGTTGATAAGCGCCAGCCCCTCTTTCGCCTGTAACGAAATTGGCGTCATGCCCACGCGCTTTAAACCTTCCTGACCGCTATAACGCTGCCCCTCAATGATTGCCTCTCCCTCACCAATCAGCAACAAACCAAAATGAGCGAGCGGCGCGAGATCACCACTGGCTCCTACCGAACCACGCGAAGGAATAATCGGGTAAACGCGGGCATTCAACAGATCAACAATTTGCTGCACCACCTCGGGCCGCACACCCGAATTGCCACGCGCCAGGCTTGCCGCCAGCAAAAACATCACAGCACGCGCAACCTCTTCGCTTAACGGTTCTCCCACTCCGGCGGCATGGCTGCGCAACAGGTTATGCTGCAAGTTTGTCAGTTGGTCGTGTGGAATGCGCACCCGGCTGAGATGCCCAAAGCCAGTCGTCACTCCATACACTTTCTGTCCCTCATCGGCAAGCGTGGTGATGACGGCGCGTGCAGCAGCGATGCGCGCAAGCGACTCGCTCCCTAACGTTACCCGGGCATTATGACGAGCAACGGCGAGTACTTCCACTGGCGTAAGTGCCTGGCCGTTGAGTGTAATACTGGTTGGAAATTCGTGTTCTATCTTCATCGGAGAAGCTCATCCTTTCTGGCTACAGTGCCTTTGCGAAAATTGTATCAGATGAAATGCTCGAGCGTAAATGTTTATTGCTCTGAACGTAAATTGGCCCAAAACTGCGCAAATGGAGCGACAACCAGCAGCATGAAAGTAAGCACCATTAGAGGAACATTCAAGGAGCGGCCAAGAATCGTAAATGGTGGCGGCGCTAACAGCACGCAGTAGTAAAGGCTCTGAACAATGCCAGCGTATTTTCCAATTCGTGTTGAACCGAAACGCACCGGGCAAGTCAGCGCAAAATAACTGATGATGGCCGCTATCATAGGCAGGAAAAAACGAAACAGCACTACCAGAATAAACCAGGACGGGAGCATGGCATGTTGCACCAGGATTAGCGTAATCGCCAGAAATAGAAATAGATCAGCTTCGCCATCTAGAATTTGCCCAAGTTTGCTTTGTGTCTTTGTGCTACGCGCTATCTGCCCATCCAGTATGTCGCTGGCTATTGCGCAAAGAAAGACTGGCAACACCAGAGCAGTAGATGTTGCCAGTCCACTCGCCAGTCTTGCAAGCAAAAATGAAGCGCCAACACCCCGTATCAACGTAAGCGTATTGGCAACTCCTACAGACAAAAAAAGCCTGTTACTGAACAGTGGATGATTCAGGCCAAGATGCCAGTAGAGATCGCAGATTTGCCAGCCAACGCAGAAGATAAAGACAGGGAGTAGACGAATGCCTGTTTCTGGCCCCTCGAAGGAAAAAACCAGCAAGAGGATCATCAAAGCCAGCAGGATTAGAAAGATAGAGGTGTGTAACCAGGAACGTTTCAGGGGAGGATGCTGATTAGCTGTCTGCCGCGCCATCTTCCAGGATAAGACGAAAAAGCTCAGCCATGCTTTGGGGCGAAATTGTTCATCTCGCAGAACCATCAGCATATCTAACACCTGCTGGTTTATGCTTTCTGCTGCTTGCCTCATGAAACAATTCCTCTTGATAAAAGAAATGTTTCACGTGAAACATGTTGATGAACTTTAATTATTAAAAAAGGGAATATCCCACCCCTGTCATCCTGAGCGCAGCGAAGGATGACAGGGGACAAGTATTCTTCCCTGGATGTTGTAAAAATTCATAAAATTGTTACAGATATATGTTTCACGTGAAACATTAGCTCAACAAAAATCAGCTAAGAAATCACGAAAGCACGAGTACTGATTGCACAAGGTTGACCCCGAAATGATACCCAATCTCACGGTAATCAGAGATCGCCCACATCGTCAATTCGCAGCGCTTTCCAACTTCAATGCTGCCGATTGAATCTTGCAGGGCCAGCGCTCTTGCTCCATTAATGGTAATGGCTGTCAGCGCCTCTTCCAGTGTCATGCCCATCAGGGACATAGCCAGGCCAAGAATCATTTGCAGATTTTCGCAATAGGACGTGCCAGGATTGAAGTCGCTAGCCAGTGCAACATGTAACCCATGATCCAGCAGGCGACGCGCAGAAGGATAGGGCGCGCGCAATGTATATGAGCAGCCTGGAAGCAGGGTAGCTACAACCCCTGCATCGCGCATGGCATCAAGTTCTGAGTCGGCGGCGAAGTCGAGATGATCGGCGGAAACCGCGCCGAGTTCCGCCGCCAATCGCGCCCCACCAGATGCGCTCAACTGGTCTGCATGAATTTTCAACAGGTAGCCCAGTTCTTTGGCGCGTGTGAGTATGCGATAGCTTTCTTCCACGCTGAAAGCCTCGGCCTCGCAAAACACATCACAGAAACGGGCCAGACCGACAAACGAAGGCAGCATGTCCTCAACGATCAGGTCTACATAACCTTTGCGGTTATCGCGATATTCGGGCGGAATGCTATGCGCTCCAAGGAAGGTGGGAACAACGCGCACCCGGCTATGTTTATAGGTGGGCGTTGTTTCTAACGAGTTCAGGCTATTGATGATGCGCAGGCAGGTTTCTTCCGTGATTTTATCCAGTCCATAACCGGTTTTCACTTCAACGGTGGTCGTGCCATGCTGGCGCATTACATCAAGATGCGCCAGCGCCATATTTGTAAGTGTTTGCGTATCGGTCTCGCGGGTAGCTTTCATGGTTGTGAGGATGCCACGTCCCTGTGCCAGCAAATCCCCATAGCTTACGCCACTGCGACGAAGATGAAATTCCTCGACGCGGTTTCCCGCGAAAACCAGGTGCGTGTGCGAGTCTACCAGTCCAGGAGTGACAACTGCTCGCTGCGCATCAACGATAGTAATACCGTCCGCTCGTCTTCCTGTATCATGTTGGAACAAAGGTTCAGCATCATCATCTGGCCCTATCCAGGTGATAACCCCCTTATGGACGGCAATAGCAGCATCTGAAATAACCTGTAACTGCCCGCTTGTCCCCTGTATCGGCTGTTGAGCAACGGTAACGAGTTGTCCAATATTGCGAATAACGGTGCTAGCCTGCACTTTTGATTGGCCCGCATCTGCTTCCTGCTCTGGCATCATAAAAAGCCCCTTCCTCGCGACAGATATTTGCAAACCAGTTATAACACAAAGAGCAAGCGGCGTCGAGGGGGAAATTGGAAAATCCTTGCCCTCTAGTAATGCTATTTGATACACTGTGGTCAGGTCTATCCCATTCTTTAGATTTTAGGAAGGCGCTCATGAGAGCGATAGATGATAGCAGTCCCAAATACGCGGCTATAATGCGTGAATTGCTGATCTGGAAGCAATTGCCTGAAAGTGATCTAACACGCCTGGTATCACGCTATTTTCTGATCACTGATGATTACCGCGACATGGAAGATCAGGGATTGCTTACCATGAGCATGGTTGGGGACGAATATGTCATTCGCCCTACCACCTACGGGAAGCTCTGGCTGGAGCAATACGATATGGAGCATAAAGAGAAGGAGTAAACAATGGACGACGAGGAGCAGTTTCCTTACGAAACGATTGGCACCGATGAGGCAAAGCAAATGATCGATGCTGGAACGCGCGTGATCGATGTGCGCCAGCCCGAAGAGTGGAACCGGGGGCATATCGAGGGAGCCACCCTGGTACCACTGAACGGCATTTATGCATTTGGCAAGGCGTTACAGGAACTGAACATACCGGAGAGTGAAGAGGTCATTTTTGTCTGTGCGTCTGGTCAGCGCAGCGCGGCGGCTTCCGAAATAGCTCTTTTGACCGGTTTAAAGAAGGTCTACAACCTGGCAAACGGCATGAACGGCTGGATGATGCGCCGCTATCCCATTGAGCGTTGATGACTGGCTGGCCTGTCGTATAATTAAGCAGCTTACATAGCGAGAGGAGTAAAAAGATATGCCCTTGCTCGAAGGAAAGAACGCCTTTATTTTCGGAATCGCCAATCACCGCTCAATTGGCTGGGCCATTGCTCAGGCGCTGGCGAAGGAGGGGGCGAAGCTGGCTTTTGCCTACCAGGATCGCATGGAAAAGTATGTGAAGGACCTGGCGGAAAAGATTCCCGGCACGCCCACCTTTGTTTGCGACGTGCAGAACGACGAGCAGCTTGACACAGCTTTCGCACAGGCAGGCGAACATTTTGGCGGGAAACTGGATATATTAATCCATTCAGTCGCCTTCGCCCCACAGCAGGAACTGGAAAATCCCTTTTATCAGACCACGCGCCAGGGCTTCCAGACCGCCCTGGATATCAGCGCCTACTCACTGGTCGCCATGTCTCGCCGCGCCATGCCCTTGATGCAGGCTAACGGTGGCGGCAGCATTCTCACTCTGACCTATATGGCAAGCGAGCGTGTCATGCCAAAGTACAACGTGATGGCCGTTGCGAAAGCCGCCCTCGAATGCAGCGTGCGCTATCTGGCCTACGAACTTGGCGAATTTAATATTCGCGTCAATGCCATCTCGGCAGGGCCGCTCAACACGCTGGCTGCGCGTGGTGTCTCCGGTTTCACCACTTTTCGCGGCCATGTCGAAAATGCCTCTCCCCTACGCCGCAATATCGAACAAAGCGATGTTGGCGATGCCGCTCTCTTCCTGTGTAGTTCCCTGGCCCGCTCCATCACCGGCGAAATTCTCTTTGTAGACGCCGGATATAACATCATGGGCGCGTAATCCTGTAGGGACGCGAGGATGAACTTTGATGAATAAATAGTGAATATCCATCATGTCATCCTGAGCGCAGCGAAGGATGACATGAGGTGAATGTACCTGCGTATGTTGTCAAACTTCATCCTCGCGTCCCTGCATTATTTTTGTTCACTGTTCAAACCTGCGCACCGTCGGCTGTTGAGGTGCTGGTTCGCCGCAAACGCTACAGAAGCGAGCGTAGGGGCGATTCATGTGCCCGCATGGCCAGGGAACCATTGCATTGGTAGGATGAGGCGGACCTGCCTGGCTGTTAGACGGCATTGTCGAGCTGCGTGGCCAGGAAGGTGGCGTTGATGGTGCTCCGAATGCCGATAGATCCTGCCCCATAGGCGGTGAGTAGGGCCGTTGTGGGGGCGGAACAACTACATGCTGTCCTGGCGGTGTGATCGGTTCAGCGCGTGGTATTTGTCCAACAGGTGGTTGCCCAACATAGGAAGATGGCCGCTGAGCCACTGCTGGTTGTGAGCGGCGACGCAGCATAACGGCTCCAAAGAGCAATAGCACCAGCAGTACCACTGCCGCTCCACCGATTAGCAGCCAGGTATTATTGGAACCGGCAGTTGAAGGACCTGGCGTATTGGTAGGTGGTGTACTGGTCGTCTTTTCGGTGCTGGCCTGCGTTTGTGCATAATGCAAGAAAGGCTGCACTGCTTTAAAAAGTGGGTACTGGTTCTGAAGCTCCTGGAACTCCTGCACAGCTTTATGCCAGTGTCCGGGCGTTTTAGCTGCATAGTCGTTAAAGGCCTGCGACCATAGTTTCTGGAAGCGTCCGGGTGTGGTATCCAGACCCAGTGCCTGTACAAGCTTGCGGGCGCTGTTGCTTGCTTGCAGGAAGCTCGTATTGCCGGGGCCTGCCGCGCCAAAGCTTACAATGCCCACCACATTTCCCTGGCTATCCAGAGCCGGACCGCCGCTATCTCCATGTTCTACATTGCCCCCCACCTGAATCACAGGCGCGCCAGCATCAGTGGTTTTGATGGAACTGACCGTTACGATATTGACCGAAGATGTTAAAAGGTTGGTGGGAGCCATACTCACATCACCGTTGCCAGGAAAACCAATAATCGTCAGTTGATCCTGCACCTGCACGCCCGAAGAATCGCCTAGTTGCAACATAGGCATATCGTCCATACCACTGACGTGAATGATGGCCACATCATCCTGATTAAAAGAGCTTTCCTTCTCGATACGATCAACCGGAGCATACTGAGTGCGCGGAATGCTCTGAAAATTCGGCGCGTTAATCGGGCCGCTGAAAGCTGTACTCAAGAAAACATCGCTCTGGAAGGTACTGTATTGCGAGGTAGAACCAAGCTGCCCACTTAGTAGTGCCTGGTACACCTGGTCGGCAGAGACCTGCGGGTTGGCCTTCAAGACCTGGTTCATGTAATTAGCCACATCAGGCGCTGCCGTCTGATACAGAAATTGATCCAGGTCTGCGCGTGGTGGATTTACGACATGATCGGCAGTCAATATATCTCCATGCGCGCTAATGAAAGCGCCTGTACCTGAAAGTGTGATCGGATAACCGTTGCTATTTTGTGGAAAAGTCGCATCCTGCCCATTGGAAAAATGGACCGTCAATTGCGCATTGGTGCCGGTTAAAATGCGGACAACAGCAGGTTGAGCAATATCAACCGCCCGCACAACAGGGTCGCCGACGTTGCCGCCCGGGCCATCGGCAAAGGCCGCCGGAGTGGTGGCGATCATGCCCAGGCTGAAGAGAAAGATCATCCCCATCACAAAAGCAATGCGGAACGCTTTCAAAGAAATTTTTTTTGTATGGATGATATGTAACATCGCTCTATTTTGCTCCCTGGCGAGTGATGCGTAGATATTTGTTAAAAACACAACCCATTTTAGAGGCATTATACCTCATATTATCTCTAATCGATATGACCCTTACCACAAATATGCTATTCAACGTGTCACATTGTAGAACGCTGGTCAACTGTAGAGAACCAATCCCTGCTCTTAATAGAGACGCTTGAACCAGCCCATTTTTTCCCATAATGAAGGCGAACAACCAGGATCGGCAATGTTTTTATTATAGGGTACTACCTCTTCCATTCGTTTTCTAATAGGCCATAGATAACCAGGTCAACATAGTGATCGTAGAGCCATTCTCCGTCGCGAATGATGCCTTCTTGCTTAAAGCCCAACCTTTCAGGAATAGCCCTGCTGCGTGTATTGCCCGTCGCGCAGTGAATCTCTACTTTGTGCAGCCCCAATTCCTGAAAAGCATACGTGATGAGCAATTCGCAGGCCCGTGTGACGATACCTTTCCCCTGCGCCGAACGAGCAAGCCAGTACCCAATTTCGACCTTGCGGTCGGCCCAATCAATGGGATGATAGCCGATACCCCCAACCAGGTTTCCTTTATACCAGATGCCCAGTTGAAATCCCTCGCTACTGGCAAACTGGCGCAGCGAACCGCGAATAAAATCGCGGCTGTCTTCCACTGTCTGGGAGTCATCCACCCACGGCAGCCATTCTCGCAGGTAGCTCCGGTTCTCATCGATCACCTCGGCCACTTCCTCGGCATGGCGTTCTTCATAGAGGCGCAAATCCGTGTCATCATCTATACGCATACATAAGCGGGGCAGACTATTCATATCCCTGTTCTTTCAGCGCTAAACGAATCGATAAAAACTCTTCAAAAAGTTATGTCGAAGAATTGTGAATGGATTATAACATAGGCAGGATGATCTGAAAATGAAGTGTTTCACAGGCCGCGTCAATTATTTCAACCAGTATGGAAGACGGAAGGCCCCGCAAGGGGATGCCTCTACAAGCCGCGCCAAATTGTAGAGGCATCCCCTTGCGGGGGCCTTCCAGTTATCCTACTCGACAAACAAATTGTTTCACGTGAAACAATTGACACTCAACCATTTTCCATGTTACTATCTACGTATGAACAACGAAATCACCCACCATTATCCTTATAAACACATTACACATGATCTGGCCGCATAAGCTGGAGCCTGGCACTGGTGCTTATGCGGCGGAAAGTAGTGCTGGTAGCAATTGCTGGAGAGGGATTCCTGCTCCGTGAATCGGTATTTGATTCACGATAGGAGCCACTCTCAGAGCATGTGCTAGCATCTCCTGCTGTTTCCGCTTCACTCTTCCGTTTTGTTCCGCCCAATCTCCGTGTTCGGGTTCCCTCTGCTCTTTTGCTTCCCTACGTTCTGTTTGCGTTTTTAAACGCTGTTATTCCCGGAGAACCCGAGTATTATGAACAATACGTTACTGGATACTTCCTTAACAACTTCTGCAAATCGGCCTGTTGCGCCCTGGCGGCGCTGGCTGCGAGCATTTTATGCCTTCGATATTGCCACCAACACGCTGTTTACGTCCGCGATCTGGGTCATCTACCTGGCCTCGCATGGTTTTAGTCCGCTTATGATAGGTCTGTTCGAGACCATCTTTCATATCGCCAAATTTGTCGCCGAAGTGCCCACCGGCATCTTTGCCGACCTGGTTGGCCGCCGCAAAAGCCTGATTTTATGTTGTATCACCAACGCAATCAGCAGCTTTCTCTTTCTGGTGCCATCTGTGCCGCTCATTACGCTCAGTTTTGTGCTATCCGGCTTTTCCTATGCCTTTCGCGGCGGCTCGCAAGAAGCTATCCTGTGGACCATCGCAGGACATGCTGAGCCGACCAACCAGGCGGGCCGCTACAGCAAACTGGTCAGCCGCATGTTCCTGCTCGGCCTGGTTGGCGAAATTGTGGGAACTGCTAGCGGCGGCTTCCTCGGAAATATCCTGGTCATCCTGCCTTTTTTGTGTGCGGGTATTGCCACGTTGTTGGGCATCATACCCCTGCTCTTTATTCCCGAACAGCGAGGTATCGCCGAACACGAGGAGCGGCCGCATCCACTCGTCCATTTTGGTCGCGGCTTGCGCGCTGTATGGCAAAAGCCCACATTGCTTAACTGGCTGCTCATCGATGCGCTGGCTGAAAGTTGCTGGCAGACCATCTACTTTTACTACCAGCTCTACCTGCATGGGCTGGGCCTATCGCTCTCGCTGATTGGTCTGACCATCGCCCTCAGTACGCTGACCAACTTTTTATTCACGGCGATAGCGCCCTATATCATGCGCGTCCTGCCCTCGCGCTGGCTGGTGCCGACCTTTGTGCTGGTGGAGATTGCCGGGTTGTTCTGCATGAGCCTGCCCTGGCCTGCCGTTGACCTCTTCGGCTACCTGATCCTGTTTCAGGCCTCGGTAGCTGTGCTGGCACCGGCAACCAGCACTTACATCAATGAACATTGTCCAGAGGCGCAGCGCGCGACCATCTTTTCGCTGCAAACCGGTCTCTTTAGCGCGGCCATGATCGTGCTGTTTCCCCTGTTTGGTCTCGGCATCATGCAGGTCGCCTATAGCACAGTCTACCTCTGGACGCTGCTCGCGCTCGCGCTCGGCAGTATCGTCGTCTTCGGCGGCACATTGCTATTAACACATTTGAGAAAAGCAAAATAAAAGGAGAAAAAACATGTTGCTGGTGACTTTTTCTAAAGTAAGCAAAGACTACGGGGGCAATCCCATTTTTCGTGAAGTTGACCTGGAGATTCAAGAGGGCGAGCGTATCGGGCTGGTCGGCGAAAACGGCGGCGGCAAATCCACACTGTTCAAACTGCTGGTCGGTCTCGAGGAGCCGAGCAGCGGCAGCATCTCGCGGCGGCGCAACCTGACGATTGGCTATCTTGGGCAGGAGGCCGATCCAGAACAGAGCCACAAAACCGTCTTTGAAGCGGTCTCCGAGGCAACCCAGGAACTGGTCGCGCTCCCCGAACTGCTCTCAGCATTGGAAGCGCGCATGGCCGACCCCGAAGTCTACGAGAACGAGGAAGAGATGAGCCGCGTGCTTGAAGAGTATGGTCATGCCCAGGAACGTTTCGAGGTGCTGGGTGGCTACACAATGGAACACCGCGTAGAGGAAGTGCTGCAAGGCCTCGGTTTTGGCCCGGCCTGGTACGATGTTGAAGTCGGCTCTCTGAGCGGCGGCGAGAAAAAATTAGTCAACCTTGCCCGTATCCTGTTGCGCACGCCGGACCTATTGCTCCTCGACGAGCCTGACAACCATCTCGATCTTGAAGCGAAGGCCTGGCTTGAGCAATACATCGCCAGCTATCCCGGCACCGTCTTAATCATCTCACATGACCGCCACCTGCTCGACCGCGTCGTCAAGAAGATTTATGAACTTGAGGACGGCAGGATTTCTTCCTATGCGGGCAACTACAGCTACTACTTCGAGGAGCGGCAGCGCCGCCTTCAGAAGCAGCAGGAACTTTACGCGCTTCAACAAGGTGAAATCAAGCGCCTTGAAGGTGTGTGGAGGCAATATCAAGGCTGGTCAAAACTGAACGATAAATTTGCCACAAAGGCCGAAGATACACTCAAACGAATCGAGCGCATAAAGCGAGACGCGGTAGGCAAGCCTATCCTGGTTCGCGACAAAATCAAGGTCAACCTTGATGCCGGGCGCAGTGGCAAAAAGGTGCTGGAAGTTCAAGGACTGAGCAAATCCATCAACGGCTATACCCTCTTCCATCCCTTTGACCTGACCGTTCTTTATGGCGAGCGTGTTGGCATTGTCGGAGCCAACGGCAGCGGCAAGACCACCCTGCTCAAAACCATGATGGACATGCTGCCTGCTGATAGCGGCACCGTCAAAATCGGGGCCAGCGTCATCGTGGGCTACTATGCCCAGGAACAGGAGACACTGCCCTTCGACAGCACGCCACTCGACTATATACGGCGCATCAAGGCCATGAGCGAACCGCAAGCCGTTGCTTTCTTAAGCGGCCTGCTCTTCTCCTACGCCGATATGCGCACGCCCATTCGTCGGCTGAGTGGCGGCGAAAAAAGTCGTCTGCAACTGGCGAAGCTGGTGCTGACCAACGCCAACTTCCTACTCCTCGACGAGCCAACCAACAACCTGGATATTGCCTCGATGGAAGTATTGGAGGCCGCCCTGGAAGAGTTCGATGGCACGATTCTCACGGTCTCGCACGACCGCTACTTCCTCGACAAAATCGTCGATAAGATTGTTGCCATCGAAGAGGATGGGCAGGTCAGAGTGTATCCAGGCAATTTCTCATACTATTACGAGAAAACGCACTAGGAGCATTGTAGGGGCGGGAGAGGTGATGCGGAGCGGGGAGGGCGCTTGCGCCGCCCTCGGGTGGCATTGGGGGAAAACACGTATCATTACTTCCCAGGCTGCCCGGGCGGCGCAAGCGCCCCATCCCCACATCCCCACCTCTCCCGCCCCTACCGGAGTCACTCGCCTGCGTGATATAATAGCCAGAGCATCGGTGTAGGGCGAATTCATGAGCCTTGCGCGGTGCAATAGACAGCGAGCGAGAGGCTCTGTAGTATGTTTCGGAAGATATTGATTGCCAACCGGGGCGAAATCGCGCTGCGAGTTATCCGGGCGTGTAAAGAAATGGGAATTCGCAGCGTAATCGCCCATTCAGAAGCTGACCGTAATTCCCTGCCTGTGCGCGAGGCGGATGAGCATATTTGTATTGGTCCGGCGGCAAGCAGCAAAAGCTATTTAAATATTCCTAATATCATCAGTGCGGCAATGATTACTGGCGCTGATGCCATTCATCCCGGCTATGGCTTTCTCTCGGAAAACACCGCTTTCGCCGAGATCTGCGCTGATGCCCGCATCACCTTTATTGGCCCCCCCGCCCCGGTGATGGCGATTATGGGCGATAAGGTGGCTGCACGCGAGACGATGAAAGAAATGGGGTTGCCCATGCTGCCCGGAACCTCGGTTTTGCGCACGCTGGATGAGGGACGCGAGGCCGCGCGTAAAATCGGTTTCCCTTTGATGCTCAAAGCTGCGGCGGGCGGTGGCGGGCGCGGCATTCGCCTTGTCAAGCGGCCCGATGAATTTGAGCGCGTCTTTACCACTGCTCAGAACGAGGTGCGCGAGGCTTTCCGTGATGACGGCTTATATATAGAACGTTACCTGGAACGAGCGCGGCACGTTGAAATCCAGGTGCTGGTGGATAATTTTGGACATGGCGTTCACCTGGGCGAGCGTAACTGCTCCGTACAGCGCCGCCATCAGAAGGTATTGGAAGAATCTCCCAGCCCGCTTCTGCCGCGCGAACTATGCCAGGAGATAGGCTTGAAAGCCGTGCGAGCCGTTGAGAAGATCGGCTATACCAACGCCGGAACGCTGGAATTTCTTGTTGATGAGCAGAATCGCTATTATTTTATGGAGATGAATACGCGCCTGCAGGTCGAGCATCCCGTGACCGAGATGGTGACGAGCATTGACCTGGTGAAGGAGCAGATTCGCATCGCGGCAGGGATGCCCCTGCAATTTGAACAGGACCGCATCCAGTTCCGGGGCCATGCCATCGAATGCCGCATTACCGCCGAGGACGCGGACAACGATTTTCGTCCGCAGACGGGCGTGGTGGAAAAATACCTGCCGCCCGGAGGCCCCGGTGTGCGCGTTGACAGTCATCTCTACGCGGGCTATAGCATTCCCCCGCACTACGACTCGCTCCTGTCAAAGCTGGTGGTGTGGGCGGAGACTCGCGAGGCGGCTATTGCTCGTATGTTGCGGGCGTTGGACGAGTATGTCATCGAAGGCGTAGAAACGACCATTCCTTTCCACAAGCGCCTGCTCCAGCATGAAGGTTTTATTCGTGGAGATACATATACCCGTTTCCTGCAAGAGGAAGCAGTAGCTTTAGGTATTTAACCAGGAGGTGCGTGAATGACTCGTGTTGTTGTCACCGGTTTAGGCATGGTTACATCGTTAGGGAACGACGTTGCCTCGACGTGGGAGGCGCTGTGCCAGGGCAAATCTGGCGTGTCAGAGATAGAGGGCTACGATTTGAGCCAGTTCCGCGTCCATTTCGGCGCGCAAATTAAGAACTTCGATCCATCGCCCTATATGGACCGCAAGGAAGTACGCCGCTCAGACCCCTACGAGCAACTTGCCATTGCTACCACTAAGCAGGCCATTGCCCAGTCAGGCCTGCAGATTACCGACGAGAACGCGGGCGATGTTGGTGTCTATATTGGCAGCGGCATCGGCGGCCTGGTTACACTGCACGATCAGTTCCGCACCCTTTATGAAAAAGGCCCCGACCGCATCAGCCCATTCTTTATTAATATGATGATCGTGGATGGCGCGCCCGGCCTCGTCTCCATCATAACCGGAGCCAAAGGGCCGAACTGGGCAGCCGTCTCAGCCTGTGCCACAAGCGGCAATACTGTCGGGGAGGCCTGGGAGACCATCAGGCGCGGCGATGCAAAGGCCATGATCGCAGGTGGTGCGGAAAAAGCCATCACGCCTATCGCGATGGCCGCTTTTGATAACATGCACGCCCTCTCGCGCCGCAACGATGACCCACAGGGCGCGAGCCGCCCCTTTGATGCCACCCGTGATGGCTTTGTGATGGGCGAGGGCGCTGCTATACTGATCTTAGAGGATCTCGAATTTGCGAAGACGCGAGGCGCAAAAATTCTCGCCGAACTGATTGGCTACGCCTCGACCGGAGACGCGCATCATGTGACCGAACCGGCCCCAGGTGGTGCTGGCCTTGTTCGAGCTATGCGCCGCGCCATACAAAAAGCCGGAATCCAGCCCGATCAGGTGGACTACATCAACGCACACGGCACCTCGACGCCCTATAACGACCGTACCGAGACGCAGGCCATCAAGACCGTCTTTGGCGAACATGCCTACAAACTGTTGATTAGTTCAACCAAGTCCATGACCGGGCATACCCTCGGCGCTGCTGGAGCGGTCGAGGCAGCGATCTCGATACTTGCCATTCAAACGGGCATCGTTCCGCCGACCATCAACCTGCATCATCCCGATCCCGAGTGCGACCTGAACTATGTACCGAACGAGGCGCAGCGCGCCAACATTAACATAGCCATGTCGAACTCGATGGGCTTTGGCGGGCATAACACCTGCCTCATTTTCAAACGATACGAAGAATAAGTAGGTTTGTAGCAATGGACAAAGAAGAGCAAGAAACATCCTGGATCAAGCGCGTCGAAGACTTGATCCAGGTCCTTGAAGGGAGTACAGTTGGCGAACTGGAACTGACCGAGGCCGGAACGCATATCATCATCCGGCGGCGGCCCGATATGATGATGGTCTCGGTCCCTACGCAACAGGTCACAATGGCCGCGCCGGGCTTGCAGGTTGTTCCCAACATCCCGGCCCACGTGGCAAAAGAAGATCGCAGCCTGGCTGTAACCGCCCCGCTTACGGGCGTCTATTACTCATCGCCTTCTCCGACCTCGCCGCCTTTCGTCACTGAAGGCAGCATCATTTCTGTCGGCCAGGTGGTTGCCTTGATCGAGGCCATGAAAGTCTTCAACGAAATTCAATCCGAAGTCTCCGGAAGAGTCAAAGAAATGGTCGCCGTCAACGGCGAGGTGGTTCAAAAAGGCGACGTACTGATAAAAGTAGAACCTTTATAGAATTGATAAACGAGCATTAGTGGTAAATGAGGAAGCCACCCGCAAGGGGATGGCTTCCTTTGTTTTTTATGGTTACAAGCCATTTAATCAATTTTATAATTCGTAATAACCAGGTGTTCCGCTTCCCGATTATTGCGGTCTTGAAAACTCACCATATACCTCTTATCGAAGCTGCGAATAAAAAGCTCTGGATGGTTGTAGAGCGCGTAAATAGCAGGTGTATACTTTATAACCAGCAGAAATTTCGCCCGGCAGCGATGGCGCAAGTAATCAGCAAGCCGCTCCTGATCGCGCATATCAAACGTATTCTGCGTATAGGTATTGAACTCGCTGTCATAAGGCGGGTCTAAGAAGAGAAAATCATCCTCTTCAGGCTCATATTTCCCCAAAAACTCCTCGAAATCCATCTGCTCGATCACCGTATCTTCCAGGTGTCGGCGCAACGCAGGCGAGCGCAAATAATCGATCTTGCGCCCCATATCCTTGCGATTATAGGAGATACCCCCATACGGCACATTGAACGCCCCCTGGCTGTTATAGCGAAACATCGAGGCATACGCATTCTCGCGCACGAAATAGAAAATAGCCGCTGCCATCCCCTGCGCTAACGCAAGCTGCGCCGTATGATTATACAGGTAGCGCAGATGCATATAAAACGCGCTCTTCAAAGCACATTCCAGGTTCGCCAGCACATCCTGCTCTGGCAACTTCCACTTCCGCTCTTCCAGCATTTTCATGCGGCGCGTCTTGCTCAACAAATTCCTTTGTATCTCGCTCAAAAAGTTCGCTGCTCGCTCCGGTACAATCTCCTCAAACATATTGCTAAATTCGCCCGCGTATTGTTGAATGAAATCTCCTAGCTTTTGCTCAAATTCGCAAGTTGTATATCCATCCCCTGAATAAATCTTATATAGCGTAACAAGAAAGCCCGCGTTTTCATCCACAATTCCACTGATCCATTGCCACCCCTTCAGCAACGTTTCCAACGTCGCAAAAAATGTGCAATCCTGCTGCGCCACTACCGTATATAAATTGTAAAGTTCCTGCGACCTGTCGTTAATAAACTTGCGGTCCGCCTGAATAGAAAAATATACAGCGCCACCACCAACAAACGGTTCATAATAATGCCGGAACGAAGCAGGAATAAGCGGCAAAATATGTTTCAGTTCCTGTTCCTTACCGCCAGCCCATTTGATAATAGGGGAGAGCCTGGAAGAAACTGGATAGACAATATTGTTATCCTTACTGGGAGTAATATCGAGCATCTTTTTTTGCGCCTGTTGAAAGTGATGGGCTTACTGTAGCAGGGGTGGGGGGAAAAATCAATGGGATATACGTATATACCAATTGTACTACATACACTATCACCCTTGCCCAAAGCCCGCCTGGCGTGCTATACTCCCAGTAGTAGAAAAATTTGTGTCATAACCCACGATTGCCAAAGCACACCAGACCTGGTTTGTAGACGTCACGGAAACGTCGCCCTCTGGTGAAGGCAGCAATTTGATGGGCAAAGGAGGTGAGGGACATGGACGCTGGCCCTGGTCATAGTAGGCGTGTGATTTTCGCGTGCCTGCTCGTGGGACAGTCCTGCTTCTCATCGAGTGTGGTAACTGGGTACATACATGTAGATTGATTTCGCGTCCGGCTAAGCTCGCGGATCTAACGTGTAGCCGACATACCTCTTCCGGTATTCCCCGCCGTTGCCTTACTTGATGAGCCTGTATATCCCCTGTGGATGTCGAGTAAGGACTTTCTCACCAGCCAGCAATGCTTGTAGGGATTTCTTCTTCCCGTTAAGCTGTCCCCTTTTTTACGAACACCTGTTGCAGAGAATGCACCTCAAGCGCGCATCTTTTTGAACTGGATGCTATGCTGTGCATTTTCCTGTACTACGTTTTACTCCGTAACCGTAGTTACAGCAACAGGGCATTTTTCCACATATCCACAGAAGTGTGGATATGTCTGGTTGGTTTTAACCTGTGTGAGAAAGGCGGTGATTCCATTGATTTTTTTAAGCACACTCTTGCGTCAAAGCGTTTACGATATCGAGGGACGTCGCATCGGCGCGCTGAAGGACATCTATGTCACCCTTCACGAGACGTTTCCCGTTGTAACAGCGATTGTTGTTACTCCCTCTACTCTAAGCACTCAGGAAATGATCATTCCCTGGTCCCAGGTACACAGCCTGGAGGAGTCAGAGGTACATTTGACCGTAAAGCAATCACAAATCGCAAGCTATACGCCGGATTCTGATGAGTTGTTATTAAAGCGCGATCTTCTCGATAAGCAAATTGTTGATACGCAGGGTTTTCGTGTTGTTAAGGTCAATGATTTAAAGCTGGCGCAAATTAAGCATACGGCCCGCTTAATTGGAGCGGATATTAGCCTGAGTGGATTATTGCGGCGACTGGGCATTTTAACACCGGTCGAGTTGTTGAGCAGGGTATTACCGGTTCATCTTTCTGAGCGCACTATTACCTGGAACTATGTGGAGCCGATTCAGGTGGTTCGCGTTGGCACCAGCCAGCTTGCCCCTGCGATGGCAGGCGCAACCGTTGGAGCCTCCGGCGTGGTGCCGCAGGTGCAGTTGAATGTCAGCCATACCAGGCTGGCCGATCTGCGCCCCGCCGATCTCGCCGACATTCTTGAGCAGTTGGATGCCGAAGAGGCTGGAGCCATGCTCGAACGCATGGATATGGAGACCGCTGCCGATGTGCTGAACGAGGTGGAAGCGCCGCGCCAATCCGAAATTCTGAGCGAACTCGACCCGGAGCGCGCCTCGGATATGCTGGAACGTCTGGCCCCGGACGACGCAGCGGATATCCTCGCCGAGATGCCACAGGAAGAAGCCGAGCGTCTGCTCAACCTGATGCCCGCCAACGAGTCGCAACCTATCCGCGAACTACTACGCTACAGTCCTGAGACAGCTGGCGGCATCATGACCACCGAGGTGCTTTCGCTCGATGAGGACATGACCGTCGAGCAAGCCCTGGCCTACCTGCGCCAGCACTCTACGCACATGGAGATGATCTACTACCTCTACACCGTCGATGACGAGAAGCGGCTGGTAGGTGTGGTCTCGCTGCGCCAGCTTGTGGTAGCCGAACCATCCGCACAGTTGAAAACGCTGATGGACCCCGACGTCATCTCGGTCAAAACCGATACCGACCAGGAGGAAGTGGCGCGCATCATCGCCAAATATGACCTGCTCGGCGTACCGGTTGTGGACGAGGAAAACCATCTCGTCGGGCTGGTCACAGTGGACGACGTCATCGATGTCATTCACGAGGAGCAGGTAGAGGACTTTTCCGAAATCGCCGGGGCCAGCGTCGAGGAGTTCGAGGAAGAGGAGCATTTCTCGCTCAAAGCTGCCATGAGTCGCGTTAGCTGGCTCGGCGTCAACGTGCTGGCAGGCTTCATCCTGGCCCTGGTTCTCTACCAGTTGGTCGGCGGCGCGATCACCAGCAACACGGCGCACATTCCAACTTCCGGTCTGATGGCCGGTCTGCGTTCGCCCGTAGCGTTAAGTGGCATTGTCTGCCTGCTGCCCATGCTGCTGCTGACGAGCGGCAGCGTCGGTTCGCAGGCCCTCGGCGTTGCTGGCTGGCAGCTACGTACCATGCATGGCACCGATTTCTGGCAGGGCATCTACCGCGAACTGCGCCTGGGAACTATCGGTGGCCTGCTGGCAAGTATCCTCGTCGGGCTGCTTACCTGGTTGCTTTTCCATTCCTGGCTGCTCGGCATCGCCATCGGCCTGGGACTCGGCTTCAGCCTTTTGATCGCCGCCTTCTGCGGCCTCATGCTGCCCAAGCTCTTTCAGCGCCTGCGCCTGCGTGGCAGCTTCGTCAGCGCCCCATTACTCGACCCCATCATCGCCGTTATCAGTCTGAGCATCTTCTTACTGGTTGCCCTCTGGCTGATCAATGTGTTACACGTCTAAAACAAACAAAAATGAAGGCCGGAGTACATATCCCCGGCCTTCATTTTTGTTTTCCTATTGCTGAAGCGCCGCCCGTTTCTGCATCTCAGCGCCCCGTCGTCCGGCGTGTCGTGAGTAAGCCATTGTCCAGGCAATAGTGGCAACAGTGATAACCCCGATGATAACTGGCGAAACCGCCAGCACCGCCGCTACTGGCAGCGTATAGATCATCACCACGCGCACCGCGAATTCGAGCAGGTAAGCCAGCGCCCAGACGATGTTAATGACGCGGTTCACGTAACGGAAGTATGGATACTGCCACAGGCTGTTATACCACGCCACCTTCTCAGGATTGTTGCCAGTCGCAAAGTACCTGCCGAAGTAGAACATGATCGGCCTGGGGAAGAGCAGCGAGACCAGGCAGGCCACACCAAAAGCGCCAGTCACCGCCGACTCGCGCACCAGCAGCAACTTTTGATCGCCCGAGACGAAAGCCACCGCAATGCTCACCACGATCCCACCCAGCACAATCGTGCCCAGAAAATCAACATGACGAGTACGAATGATGCCAACCACCGTACCCAATGCCGGAAACAGTCCCGCAATCGCCAGTGGCCAGATGCTCCCATTCGGAAAGTGCGGCGTCAGCACCTGTAAGATAACCAGTGGCACAACCGCGTTAATCAGAATACTGGGAACGATATTGCGTATAGTGCTGCGGAAATTCATTGTATTTGTCGTAGTCGAAGCGTTATTCAATGGTTTGGTAGTCATGGTATACATTTTTAAAACCTTTCTTATGGTTTTTATCTTCCAAACTTCTTTCTGTTGGAACCGTTCTCTTTCGTTCTGGGAAAAGCATACATCAAGATGAGTCTCAATGTATCTGCTAAAGGATAGATTTTGCTTGCGACAATAGGCATAGGGCAGGCACTATTACTTTGGTCATATCTCATAGGGGAAGTCACAGCTCCGGCGAAACGAAAACCCGGCCCCAGACAAAATTTCTGGAAAAAAGTATTGACGAATCGCTAAAGGATGGTGTATACTGCAATCGTCCTAAGAGGACAGTGAGCAATATTCCTCGATAGCTCAACGGTAGAGCAATCGGCTGTTAACCGATGGGTTCCAGGTTCGAATCCTGGTCGAGGAGCTAACCAGCCCAGGAAGAGCATTCCTGGGCTGGTTTCTTATTGCGCCGCAATGAGACCTGAAGTGGCTTTAGCTCTCTCTCCAGTTATATTCTCACGACGTTTTCATTGAACTCGAAGGAGGCTTCATCATGCAAGAGGCTGCGCTGTCTCCACTTGTCGTATGGCAAAACTTTTATATCCTCACCGGCACCGCTGCGGCGACCCTGACAGGCTTAATGTTCGTGGTCGTAACCTTGATCACAGGGGTGCGAATGCGTGCGTCGTCGCCGAGTGAGGCATTTGCGACCTTCAACACGCCCAATGTGTGGCATTTTTGTGCTGCGCTGCTGGTTGCCGCAATTCTCAGCGCACCCTGGCAGGCGCTCTGGACGGCTGGTCTGCTGCTAGGCCTGACGGGGCTTGTAGGAGCAAGCTACGTCCTCATTATACTCCGACGGATGCGCCGCCAGAAAGGCTATCAACCGGTGCTGGAAGACTGGCTGTTTCATACGATCTTGCCCCTGGTCTCCTACACTACCTTCTTCGTCGCTGCGATTCTGCTCCCAGACCAGCCATCCCTGGTACTGTTCTTCATCGCAGCCGCAGCACTGCTGCTCCTGTTCATAGGCATCCATAACGCCTGGGATAACGTGACCTTTATCGCTCTCGAACTCTCTCAGCCGCAGGATCAGGACAAGTAAAAGTAACTTCGTATAAAAATTTTAGCTTATCAATTGACTGATATTTCTCCGACCCACCGGTTAACAGCCGGTGGGTCCCAGGTCGAATTCAGGTCGAGGAGCCAACCAGCCCAGGAATACAGTTCCTGGGCTTTTTAGTGTATAGAATTACAATTGTAGATGTTAATCAAGCAATGAAGGTGATAAAGCAAATATTGTTTTAGATCAAAACCGTACTTTACATGAGTTAAATCTTGATATATAATGTTTATAATAACCCATAGTTCGATGTGGACTGCTCTATAAGGAGGAAGGCTATGGCTTCTGGCTCGAATGAAACTCCTAAATGGGTTATATATGTAGGTGGAATAGCTTCTATTGCCACTATTATCGGCGTAATCATTACTTACTTTAGCTACGTTCATCCCAACACCAATAATAATCCTGGCTCTACTGTCACCCCGAGTAGTGGTATCACCTCGACCCCTGTATCTACGACGCCAGCACCTGATCCTATATGGAATGTCATTCTTAATCGCACGTATGATACTCTTACCTACAATAACTACACAGTTAGTGATACTCAAGGTCATCATTTTCTTATAATTGATGCTTCGTTTGCAAATATATCTTCTGCCCCTCAATCCCTTAGTGGAAATTTATTTGATCTTCAGGATGGGTCTGGTCAACATTATACAGAGGATCAGGCTTCCGATCCTGGACAATCTTTTGCGGTAAATCCCGGTCAATCTATAGAGACCCAAACTGCTTTTGTAGTGCCTGACTCTTTCTGTACATTTGAACTATCTTTCATTGCTGCTTCCAGTGTCGTCGCACAATGGACTATCAACAGCAGCATGTGTTCCTGAGCAAAACAGACAAACAACTGAGGCTCACATGCTCCAACTTCTCCACACTACTCTCTTCTACCACTACTCCTCCAAAATCGCCGCTCTCCCCACTCACATTCCCCTTTCACCTTCAGACCTGCTTACCTCCCAATTTCTTGTTGAACAAGCAGGCCGTATCACTATTTACTACATTCCATTTGAGGTAGTGAACCCGGCTGCGAAAGTCATGATCGTAGGTATAACCCCTGGTTGGACGCAGATGGAGCTTGCTTATCGTGTCGCGAGGGATGGTCTGAGAATTGGCTTGTCTTCATTTGAGGTGTTACGGAAGGTGAAAGCGACGGCAAGCTTTGCCGATTGGAGACAGCGTGACAGCAGTCATGCAATTGTTAATAAATAAGGGCGTGCTGCCGACAGAACGCTGTCTGATCGGTTTCCCGCATCCATCGGGGGCGAATGGATGGCGAAAAACTCGCTATGAGCAGAAAAGGATGATCTTCGTATGAAGGTTCAGCATTGGTTTAGGGAACAAAGATAACCGCCAGGTTCCAGGCCGTTTCCTGTTCGTTCGTGATAAGAAGCTTATGAATTTTGCTAAAGAAAGAGGGTTTATCAGCATGACAGGGACAGAAGCCCCCGCTCTTTTGGCAACGTTCATAAGCTTCTTATCATGAACGAGCAACAAAACGTCCTCTATCTGAAAGGCCTCTCTTGATACAGTGAATGCTATCCTCCGTTTATTACATCAAACCTGGGAGGATACGACGACCATCCCTTTTGCCCACTGACTTGCTCGCTCAAGCTCTCCCTGTTTCAAGGGTCCTTCTTTGTTCTCGACGATGAAGCCTTCGGGTTCCGCTATAAGTTCGCCGCCTTTTTTCTCCAGGTCTTTTGCGAGCCGTTCCGCAGCATAGCGAATGACGCTCATCAATACCCGCAGCGCGAAACCCTGATCTTCCGCCTCAAATCTTGTATCGAAGGCGGCTACTTTCACCCCTTTAAGAGCGTCATCCGGCAACTCCTTTAAAAATGTCTCGAGTTGGGGAGTCGGTCTCCCACCATGCACAGGTGAACCAACAATGAGCAGGTCAAATGTAGGGAGTTCCGACGGATTCGCTTCACCTATGCTCTCAACTTTCACTTCGCCTGGCAAGCCATCACCAATTGCTCTGGCGATCTTCTCAGTATTCCCATAGACTGAGTCGTAGATAATTAAAGCTTTCATGTTCTTCTCTGTCCCTTTCCCGTCACCTGTGCACCTCATGCAACAGGATGGCGAAATGTTGCGTTTGCCCTGCCCGCAAGAGTGGTTATCGTGGGTGGTACAAATACAGTGTTTGCAGGCGAACCATCTTCGCATGATTCCGCCTCATCTTAGGCCAAGCGTAACATAGGCATATTACATCTCTCTCACAAATGCCTATTCTGGTATCTCTACCTCATCACAATCAATCATGCTGGCTCCTCTATTGCCGTAAAACCTCTTCTAAAGCTATTTCACCATCAGTATAGCTAAATTCTCCTATTAGAGCAGCAAAAGTGAAGCGACTGGGTATAATATGGAGGCGCATCAATATGTCAGGTGTATGGGAAGAAGTAAGTGTTGCCTCTTTTGTGAAAGTGCCGCGTGATTTTCAGGCGGCGGTTATTTATTATCGGCAGTATGCTCGCAAGCAGTGAAGCCGCGTGGCAGGATATGAGGCAGGAATAATCAAGGTACATTCCTGTAGGGACGCGGTAATGAATTTTGACAAAAGAATGGGGGATACCCTGTAGGGACGCGCTTGATCGCGTCCACTCAGGCGCATCGGCACGCAGCACATGCGGAGGTGGACGCGATCAAGCGCGTCCCTACATCTACCGTGTACCTGGCTTCTCCAATGCCTTTTGCCCGCGCGATTTATTCGCCATCTGGCGGGCCTCTTCCATTATCGACAGCTTTCGCTGCGGTGGCTCGCTTTTCAGGCGAACGGTTGCTTCTGCGCTGCCGCCTACAGGTTTGGCCGCGCCATCGAGCAACTGCGCCACGAAACGCCTGGGCAGCGAAGCTTTAGGGCTGTTGAGCATCTTGAACAGAGGAACGGCGGCAATAAAGATGGCGAGTGGCGGCTGGATCAATTCCAGGCTGGTAGCCAGCGCTATTCCTCCATAATAGCCAATTGAGCGAGGCCAATCGATCTCAACAGGCCCGATGCGGCTCACCAATCCCCTATCCTGCTCTCCCTGCTCTCCCTGCTCCTGCTGATCTTTCTGGTTTTGACTTTGTTCTGCCATGCGATGTTCTGCCTTTCTAAATGTATTGAAATGTGTTCAACACATTGGTCAGTGATGGTGAACACGTCCACTCACTGATGTTCAATTCCTGCACTTCCGTGCAGCACACCGCACGTCAGATTGCTGACGTGTGTGGCCCCAGCCGGGCAAGGAACCGCTGGTAGATGTTGAGCGCGCTATTTTCATCACGATCCATCACCAGCCCACAGTTCTGGCAGCAATACGTCCGTTGCCACAGAGGCATGGCTTGCTTGCACCCACACCTGTGACAGGTTTTCGTCGTATCGCGTTCACTAATAACATGCAGTGTTTTCCCACTGCGTAAGCACTTATATTCGAGCATCTGCACAAAACGGTAAAGACCCCAATCATTATACACCAGGCGGTTGCGAATCTGTCGCTTGCGCCGCTCTTTGGCCGTTTCGTGTTCTTGCTTCTTGAGAACCATCTGCCGTTGGGAGAGATCGCCAATCACCACAGCCCTTTCAGCCAGTCGGTGCGCGATCAGGTGCGAGGCTTTATGCAAACAGTCCTGCTGCTTGCGCCGTTCCTTTTCCGAGACACGCTTGTAGACCCGTGAGAGATAGAGATAGCGGCGGGATTTTTTCTTGCATTTGTCTCGTTTGGAACGAATCTTGTCCAGTTGCTTGTTGTACCAGCGATAGCCCTTGAAGCCGCCGATATAATAAAAGCGGCCCTGGTCGTTGACCCCCGTTGCTAGCGTTTTGATCCCCAGGTCAAAGGCCACCACACCTTCTCTTCGTCGAGATGGTGGCGGGCGAAGCTTGCGTTTCATCTTTGCCTGCGGTGTTTCAGATCCGTCCTGTTGCGCATCATCGTAGACGAAAGAGCAGTAGTAGTTGCCGCACGCATCCCGTGAGACAGCCACCTCGCGGAAGTGGGCTGGTGGCTCCTCGGTCAGCCGCGCTACAATGTTGGGGTAGCGTTTTGGCCCCCAATTCCCACCTCCACCCGTTGGCAGGATGATGGTCTTGCCTTGCACTTCCAGGTACATCGCCGGATAGCACAGGGTAAAGAACTGGTGGCGCGGTTTGACACGGGGAAAGCCTGGTTTCTCGCCCGCTTCCAGCCGCCGGAAAAAGGCGTGCATGGCCTTGTCGAGCCGGAAGTACACTTCGGCTAACAGCTTGCCGTAGACGTAGCGTAATTCAGGGTCGTATTGTTTGCTCTCCCGTAGTGACTGCTTGGCCCGTTTGAAGCTCCAACGTTCGCCTGCGCGCAGCTTCATCACCCACCAGTTGTACAGCCCGCGACACTTGCCCTGCATGAACTCCAGGGCTTCGGCGTCTTGCTGGCTCACTTCAATTTTGATTTTTTTACACAGCAACATGGCCCCGCTCCTGGGATGCGCTCGGCGCTGGCACGTCTCCAACGCCTTTGAGGATAGTAAAACGAATGTAGTCGGGGGCTTTGGGCAAGGGTTGGTCGAGCGAGACCGCCGCAATCACCCCGGTTTGTAAGAGGTAGGCTCTGGCTTGCGCAGGGCTATCCCCCGCGATTTGCTCGGCTAAAAATCGTTCGTAGCCCGTGTCCAGGTGAAACACCCAGGTCCCCGTGATGGTAGCGGTGAACGGAACCACACTCGTTGGCGTCACCTGCTCAAGACCCCGCAGGTCGTAGCTCTTGCTGGGTTGCGTCTCTACGCGGAACGCCTGGGTCGCGGCCCGTTTCAGGTCTGTTACCTGATAGCGCAACCCGGCGCACGTTTGCTGTGCGGTCACGGTGACGCTGCTGGCCTCAGTTCCGACGGGGGGATTGGGCGTGGCGACAAATGTGCAGGTGAATGGCACGACAGCTTCACCTGCTCCTACCGGAAAGGCGGCAGGCATGCGTTCCGTCAGGATCGCTTGCAGGTGTTGGGTCAGGTGATCTACATCCTGTTGGGCCACTGCTGGAAAGCGCCGGTCGGTTTGCCCGCCTGTAAAGGGATGCAGATTGACGACTTTGATCGCCGCATGGCAACAGGGAGCATTGAGCGCATACGCCGGAATGTTGCCTTGCGGCCCGGTGTTGGTGGCATGGGCGGCTACCGTTGCCATGCCCAGGCTCGGCGGATTGGCTGCTGGAAGGGTCACAGATGCCTCGGTTACGACCGAGATACCGCTTGTGGTGGGAAAGGTGGTGCCAGCCGCGATGACCTGGGAAGTAAACTCCCCGTTGTAGAAGGTAAGCATCCCCCTGGCCGCCTGCGCCGCTTGAAAGCCTTTGCCTATGGTGGCCGCGCTGAGCGTTTCTGTGAGCGTCCGGGGAGCAAGTCGCTCGGTCGGGATGGTGAGGGGAACGGTAATGGTCATGGTTTTGGTGGCAGGTAGCACCCCAACGGTAATCACGGGATAGGTGAGCGCCGACCAGATAACGCCTGCGAAGCTGCCCAGCAGCATGACGCTGACCAGCGTGCTGCTGAGGACATCCGACCAGCACACCCGAAACCGCCGTTTGGGTGGGCATAAGGGCAGCGTATCGATCTCGCTCACCGCTCGCTGGAAGATGCGCTCCAGATCGTCTTCGTCCTGGTCCTGTGAGAGCGGTTGGCTCTCCGCCGAAAGTATTCCCTTGTGTTCGTCTTTCATCCTTCACCTCGTCTGAGGGAAGCGGCCTCACGAACGAGGCCGCTTGTGGCTAGAAATGACTGGGAGTGACAAACTTGGTGCCGTCGTTGAGAAAAATGACTTGCTGGTCGCCCAGGTGCAGCACCAGGTCGAGCCTGCCGCTCCCGCGTGTGTCCTGGAAACTGAGTGTGACGGGCAGGCTGTCCTGTCCATCGCCGACCAGGGTGGGGCCAATGTAGATGATCGCCTTGCTGGCATCCCCGGCGGGGAGTTCGATCACCAGCACGTGGCGGTGCAGGTTGAGGGCCAGGAAGTGGCAGGGATGCGCCGCATCGTCATGGTTATGCCCCACCACCGCATCGACCTGAAAGGTACGCGGAGTGCCGTAATGCCAATCATCCCAGGTGTGCTGCCACCACGTTCCGGCCTGCGAGAGCAGCAACCAGCCGCCTAACATCAGGAACAGCGCCAGCCCGACGTACACCAGCCGATGGAAGCGTCGCCAGCGCGTCTGGGGTAGCACACGGGTTTCCGGGACGGGCTGGTAGCGCCGGGCGGAGGTGGACATCCGTTGTGGCACCGCCAGATCGTAGTCCTATGGTTCCAGGTCCTCATCGGGTGGGACCTGCCTCGCATAGGCTCCGGTGTGGCGCGAGCGGGGAACCGTCGTGGTCACGTCTTCGGTGGCGCGAACACGGGCGGCCCGTTCCTGGGGCGAGAGACTGGCCCGGCGGCTCACCGGGGGCAAAATCGGTTGCGGCTCTCGACTCATGATTGTACCACTCCTTCCGTTTGCAGGGTGGCTTCGTTGGTCACAGGCCGGTGTGGTGCGGTCTCGGCCAGCAAGGCCTGATAGGGGACCACCTGCTCAACCAGTAAGGCCTGGACAATGGCCCCCACCCGCGCCCGTTGCTGGAATGTATAGCCGATGAAGGTCGCGTAATCGAGATCACGGGGGCCAGCCGCCGAGACCTGCCTGGCATCGGCCAGCAGCAGCGCGGCCTCGTACCACTGCTGCATAGCAGTGATTAAAGCCTCAATCAGTGGCTGACGCGCCAGGGCATGACAGGGATATTGCTCAGGCTGTTGCAGTAGTGGGGGAACACCGCGCTCCTGTTCCCCTTGCACCCGCTCGGCCAGTGAACTCGCCGAGCGCAAGGCTTCGCGTTCAGCTGCCAGGGCAGCAAAAGCGGCGCTGGTCGCTTTGAGGGCAGGGACGCTTTCAGCGCTACGCCCGTAGGCACTCCACAACTCCATGAGCGCATCAATCGGCATCCAAGGGGCCTCTGCCCCCGGCATAGCTGCATGGGAAGGTGAAGTCGGAGAGGTACGAGTGGTCTGCATGATATCTTCTTCCATGTGTGCTAAAGCTGCTCGCCTGCAACGAGCCGTGTCGCTTCAGCAGGCGTGAGCAAACCCTCCTCGACCTGGGTGGCTACTTCTGCAATCAACTCAGGGTCTTCGTGACAGGGACAGGTGGGATCACTACAAAACGGAGACATGACGGAGTGGCTAATCTCATCCTCGTTAGGGATGACCGGAAGGACGACATACTCGTCGTCAGACGATGAAGCATGAGCCATAAAGCTTCCTCCACAGGAATGCCTGGACTCACCATGTATACTACAGGAGAGAGCCAGGGCGGTACAACAGAACTGGTTCTCAACGCTGGTATGGTAGCCCAATTACCATGCCAGCATTTTCGACAAGGTACTTGCATCCTACAAAGACGACACATTGCACCAGAAGCAACATGGTATTGACGAACAAATAACTATCATTAACTATCATCTGTCCGTCAACAACTAACATGTTAGTATTTTAACTAACATCATTCGGGTTTGTCAAGTATCGTTTTCCTACTTTTTGCTTGCAGGCAAGCTTAGCTGTTACAATAACTAACACTACTCTTTACCAGTTGCGTCAGAAAGTTCTACCATGAAAGAAGAGATGATAACCGCCGAGCAAGGACTCAAACTCTATGCGGAAGTAGGCCTCTCTGAAAATACCTTCTATCGCCACGCCAGAGAAGGCAAGATCAGAAAATATGTTCCCGAAGGCACCCAACGCAAAACGCTCTACCATGTCGAAGATATTCGCAAAATTGTCGAATACTACCGACACAAACGCAAACAGCGCGTACAGGCCATTCAAACCAAGCAAGAAGAGCAAGGCAAAACCGATTGGGTCCAGGCAGGAGATCTCCCTTATTTGCTTGCGCTCGACTATGAAGTGTTTGGGATTGACGAAGCGGTTGATCTGTTGATCACGCATCAATGGTGGAAAAAGAATCCCTATATGTGCCGTGTCCTCTACAATGAGCAAGATCGAAAAGACATGTGGGGCTATATCACAATGATCCCCATGCACGAGGACACCATTTTCAAATTGCTACGGCGTGAGATGCATGAACGCGATATTCGTCCTCAGCATATCCTGCCCTATGAGGAAAACCACACCTACACCGTCTATGTCAATGCTGCCGTCATTAAGCCGGAACGCCACTCATATCTCAGAACGTTGATGAATAGTATTCTCAACTATTGGTGTGAACAGTACCCAAAAATCAAAATTGCGAAAGTTTATGCCTATGCGGAAAGCGATGAAGGATGGAGTCTGATCAAACACCTGTTTTTTGCGCCGAGGTATGATCTTGGAACAAGAGCTTTTGAACTCGATCCCTTGCAGCCCAATCCGTCTAAACTAATTACGGCCTATCAGGACTGTCTCAAAGAACGAGGAACAACTATCAGCCAGCAAAACAAGGAGTAACGATGCCGAAGCAAGGAGACGACAGACAAGAAGGCTATATTGCTGTTCCAGGTGGTCAGATCTGGTATCGGGTGGTTCGTGCTGGAAAAGGCGTTCCTCTCCTTACGCTGCATGGTGGTCCAGGAACGCCTCATGATTACCTGGAGCCACTGGAAGGCTTAGCACATGATCGCCCGGTCATTTTCTATGACCAGCTTGGCTGTGGCAAGTCGGAGCGGCCAGATGATCCCTCACTCTGGCAGCGACAACGCTTTGTCGAAGAATTGGAACAGATCAGACAGGCCCTCAAGTTGGAGCAAGTTCACCTCTTCGGTCATTCCTGGGGAAGTATGTTAGCGATTGATTATGCGCTGACTCGTCCTCCTGGTTTGCGCAGTCTCATCCTGGCTAGCCCTGCCCTTTCCATTCCACGCTGGCTTCAGGATATGGAACAGTATCGAAACAATCTCCCTGATGATGTGCAGATGATTTTGAAGCAGCATGAAAACAATGGCACCACCGACTCAGAAGAGTATCAACAAGCGGCAATGGTCTTTTATCGACAGTATCTTTGTCGGCTCAATCCCTGGCCTGAGTTGTTGGAGCGAACGCTGGCGGGTGAAGGTACTGAGGTATATCAGACGATGTGGGGGCCTTCAGAGTTTTTCATGACTGGCAATCTTCTGCATTACGATGCCATCCCTTACCTGGATACCGTTGATATTCCTACTCTGCTCACGTGTGGTCGATACGATGAGGCTGCACCAGAAACGACCGCCTGGTATCAGAGCTTGCTTCCTCACTCAGAACTAGCCATCTTCGAGCAAAGCGCACATATGCCGCATCTCGAGGAAACCCCAAAGTATCTTCGGGTGCTTAGCAACTTTCTTTGGCGAGTCGAATCGCTTAACATGTGAGAACTATAGCGGTTGGCTTTTTTTAGTCAAGGTCAATTTCGAGTCCTTTGTTGGAAATTGATGAGCGAGGAACAGGGGCTGAGGACATTCTCAATAGCTGGACAAGAAAAGTGCTTCAACTATTGATTGCTCCTTCAACTCAGAAATGAAGCCACTTCTTTATACTATACGCATAGCTTTGAGGATAAGTGGACATGCCGCTGTTTAAACGCAGCCCCTGTAACTGTTCTTATGCAGACAATGTATTATAATCACATGTGAAGGCATAGCTGTAGAAGGCGTTGCCAGACCCAGGTTCGGAGAGATAGAAATATCTATGCAAATCGATTACGAACACTTTTTTCACCAGTTATTGGAGGCCGCTCCCTGGCCGGTATTGATTGTGGACGGGAAACTGGCGATCTTTTTTCATAACGCCTCGGCGCGTCGCCTGCTGGGGAGTGTGGAGTCGCTGCAAGGAAAAAAGCTGGATGAATTTGTGCAGGATGAGGCCTTGCTTCAATGTATACACAGGTGTATCGAATCGGGCGAGGCTCATAGCGAGGAATATACCAAAAGCGATTCGAGTGTGGTGTGGAGAGTATCGGTTACGCCGTTTAAGCAGAGTGGGCGCGGCAGGCGAACAGCCAGGAAAAAGACGCTGCAGGATGAGCAGGACATGGCTGCTTCCACTTCGCAGTACTACGTGCTTGCTATAGAGGACCTGACGGAGTTGAAGCGGCTTGAGAGGGCGCGGCGCGATTTTATCGCCAATATTTCGCACGAGCTGCGTACCCCCCTTGCATCAGTGCGCCTGCTCGCTGAAACGCTGGAGGAGGCTATTGATACCGATCCGGAGAAGGCACAGTCCTTTGTGGAACGCATTGAAAACGAGATTCAACACCTCACCTCGCTGGTGTCCGAAATTCTCGATCTTTCGCGCATCGAGTCGGGACAGGTGTCCATGAACACGGAGCCGGTAGTCGCGGAACACCTGGTGCGTGAGGTAATGGCGCGTATGCTGCCCCTTGCCCAGCGCCAGCGCGTCTCCTTACGCACGCAGATTGAGCAGGGAGAGAACCGCGCTGCCGCCGATGTCCGGCAAATTGTGCGCGTACTGGTAAACCTGGTACACAATGCCATCAAGTTTACTCCCTCGGGCGGTGTGGTAGTCATCGGAACCTACGCGCTGCCGGGTGAACGCAAGCAGGCTTTTTTCGTGCAAGATACGGGAGCAGGCATTCCGCCGGAAGATTTGCCGCGTATCTTTGAGCGCTTTTATAAAGTCAACCGCGCCCGCTCAAAATCCGATTTCATTGGCCCGGGTGGCAGCGGCGGCAGTGGTCTGGGTCTGGCAATTGCCCGCCACGTGGTAGAGGCACATGGGGGCTCTATTAAGGCCGAAAGCACGCTGGGCGAAGGCAGCACATTTACTTTCACTCTGCCGCTAGCAGGGGGATAAACGGACCTGGTTTAAAAACGTTTATAAAAATGTAATACTTTGTTTACGATTTTTCACTGCATTTTTATGCCAAAATGTTGCACTTTGCCTATCCGTATGGTACTATTATCTTTAGGTTCGATATTTTGCACTGGTGTTGTAAGTGCCGGTTGTGCCACAAAATACAGGACCTGCCCGGTTTCTTACGAAACCCAATTATCCATTGGTATCTGAAACAGGATTTCTTATGAGTGGGGAAAGTCATGAGGATTCTTGTGGTTGTACTGGCACACAGGACGCGTGCCAGATTTTATTGGGATAAAGTTGGTAGTGTGGAAAGAGAAAGAGGATGTACGTTATGAGTAAACTGGTAATGATCATAGACGACTCCCTTACGGTTCGGAAGATCATAGAAACCAGCCTGAGGCGCGAAGGAATTCCATCCGTAAGCTACGCAGATGGTATCGAAGCCTTGCGTGCTTTACGTGAACAACGTCACTCTATACCAGACCTTGTTATACTCGATATCGAGCTACCTAAGATGGACGGCTATGAAGTGGCGCGCCACCTTAGAACCAAACAGCAATTCGGCAACACCGTCATCGTGATGCTCTCCAAGCGCGATGGCGTGATAGACCGCCTCAAAGGCCGACTTGCGGGCGCGAGAGACTATATCACCAAGCCGTTCAAGACCCAGCAAATATTATCCGTCGTTCACTCCTACCTGGGTGCGCCGACGTATTCATAAGCTATGCCTTTTCTGGATGATCTTCCGGCCCAACGCCTTCAACAGATGACGGACGAGGAATTTTGGAACTATGCGCGCGCGCAGGCAAGCGCGAGTTCCAAAATTCCTGCTCTCCACAATGCCTCTACCGAACAATACCTCGAGTGCGACCTGCGCCTGGGTACCTGCCTGATCGCGCTTTCCTTTATCCAGGAAGTTCTTCCCCCGCCTCAGCTTATTGCTCGCCTGCCACAGGTTCCATCCTGGATGGCCGGAGTCGTCGCCTGGCGTGGCGAGCCGGTTGCCGTTATTCATCTCGAACGCTACGTTTTCGATAATGATGATGAGCCTGCTGGCAGTTCCATGTTGCTGATCGTCACCTGTGAAGATATTACGCTTGGCTTGCTGGTGGCGAATATTGGCCCAACAATGGCTTTGCCCGTACACAATCCTGAAGCCCAGACAGAGGTTGTGCGCGGCAAACACGAGAACTCGCTCATTCTGGATATTCCTCTTCTGCTGGTGGACGCGATGCAGCAGATAGAAGCGGGTGCCGAATATGCCTGATCCTTTTCCTTTTGATCACAGCAAACTTTCACCTGAAGACCTGGAAGTGCTGCGCGCCTTTCATGAGATGGAGGATTTCGCGCCGAAAGATACTTCTACCACTCAGCTGCCCGAAGCGGTGAAGCCAGAGATCGGAGACGAAGAGGAGGACATGCTGCTGATCTTCGCCGGAGAAGCCGACGAGGATATCGGCACGATGCGCGAGGCCCTGCGTCAGATGGAGCAGGATGATAGTATTGATTCTCCCGGCCTGTTTACTTTGCAACGCCGGGCGCATAAACTGCGGGGCGCTGCCTTAGCGATTGGCTGCGATTCTATGGCAACCATTGCCCATCATATCGAGGCCATTGCCAAACGGGTGAAGGTCGGCCATATTCCATACATGACCGGTCTGATGGCGCTGGTACAGGGCGTCCATGCCCTGGAACTTACGCTTGAGAGCGTGGTTGAAAAGGAACAGGAGAGTATCGCGCCCCTGCTCGACCTGGAAAAAGACCTGGAAGCCCTCGGTGTGCAGGCACAGGAAGAAATTCCCGCCGCGAAAAGCGACGAGGAGCAAAAGCCGACCAGCGATGAGCAGCCCGCTGAAGCGCAAGACGAGACAATTTTCCCTGAAAAAAACCTCACCATAATGCATCCTTTTGATAGGACTCGCCTTGACCACCTGCTGCTGCATACCGAACAACTGGTGGAGCAACAGGCACCATTGGAAGATGCGCAAAAGCAGGTCGCGGCAGCGCTTCAGGAGCTACAGGCGGCCCAGGCTCGCCTGCGCCGCCTTGAGACGCTGTTTTCAATGCTATCCTACTCCGGCAATAATGCTTTCCACTCGCAGGATGTGCAGCTAGAGCGACCGCCTTCTTCTCTGGTCGAGCGAATCCTGCGCGACGCGGCCAGGCGCAAGGGACGCGACTACGCCCCAAAAGAGCGCGCTACAGCCCCCATGATGCCCTCGGCTGAAGATGCGCTCTGGGATGAAATGGAGATTGACCGCTATACCGAAACAAATTTGCTGGCGCATAGCTTAAGCGAGGCCATCGCGGACGTCTCCACCGCGACCTCAAAACTTCAGCAGGCCTTCGCGCGCCTCGAAGCAGTGATCGCGCAGCATATGGCGAAGGCCAGCCTCGCGCGCGGCGATGCCCTTGCTCTCCGCAACATGCCATGCCGTCGTTTGATCGAACGACTACAGGCAGCAGTCACACTGCTCGCCACACGTTTGAAGCGCGAAGTCCAGTTCGAGTTTTCAGGTGAGGAGATAGAACTGGATCAGGAGATATTGGACGTGCTGGCGGAGCCGCTATCCCAACTGGTGCGCGAGAATTTCGCCGAGGGCGTACAGGCGGCTTCGAGCAAGGATGACTCATCATATCGTATCTGGCTCCACGCGAGGACGCCTGGTAGTGAAGTGACGCTTGAATTCGGTTTCTCCTTGCCGGTGGCGGGAGGCCTGGTCGATGTGCTGCACTCCGCTCTCAAGTATGCCTCTCTCTCTGTTTCGCTGCAGCGCAATGAGGAGGGCGGTATTACCCTCTTTTTACGTGTGCCTCGCTCGAAAGGCGTGGTGCAGGGACTGCTGGTGCGGGCGGGCGAGCAGCAGCTTATCATCCCATTTTCGCAGGTTCGTCGCATCGATTACGCCGAACCTGGCCAGTATGATACGCTTTATTCATTAACCCTCCTGCTGAATTTTCCCGAAATCCGGTCGGGCAAGGATCGACCAATCCTGCTGCTTGAGAGAAATGCGGACTATGAACCCCAACTGGCTGTGCAGGTTGACGAGGTGATCGGGCAGATAGAGATTGTGATGCGTCCCTCTCCCAACTATCTCCGGCGTCCCGGCATTCCTGGCATGGCTATTGACGGCAAAGGAAACGTTCTACTGGTTCTGTCATTGCCAGAACTCATCAAGCAGTATGTGAAAAGGTGCCAGAATACAGGCGAGCTGCCGGAAGTTCTTCAGCCTGCCGTAGAAGAGCATAGACAACCTACCGTGATGATCGTTGATGACTCCATCTTCATCCGTGAAGCCATCAGTCAGACCTTGAGCTATCATGGCTACCAGGTCAAAAAGGCGCATGATGGTCTGGAAGCGCTGGAGCGTCTATGGGATGAAGCCCCTGACGCCCTGCTGCTCGATATAGAAATGCCTAACATGAACGGCTTCGACCTGCTGCACGTCCTCTCGGCCCGTCCCACCAGACCGGACATGAAAATTATCATGCTGACCTCGCGCTTTTCCGATAAACATAAAGAGCGCGCCTTCGCTCTCGGCGCGCATGACTACCTCACCAAACCAGTCATCGATGAAGTCTTGATTGGTACTTTGCGGCGTCTATTGGAGCCAATTGGTGTATAACATACGCGGCTGATGCCCGATAAAGGAGTATGGTTAATGGAGCCAGCATTGCATGCAACCACCGGAAACCAGCTTCTAGATGCCCTTTTGCGTCGTTTCATCACTCGCTTCGAGCAATCTTTTCCTGAGCGCATTCGTGCCTATTATCTCGGTGGCAGCTACAGCGATGGTACAGCCGTCGGTCACGATGCATCTCCCAATTCTAGCGATGTTGATCTTTTCGTCATCTTTCGCGGAATCATCACTGAAGATGAGACGGCCAGCTTTCAACGTCTTCTTGTCGAATGCCAGAACAGCAGCCCGTTCCAGGTTGACGCGCATGCCCATTCCGAAGATGACCTGCTAGACCAGTCCGGGCGATATGGGCAACAGACCAGCTTTTTAAATGCCCTGATCCGTGAGGCTTCTGTGTTAATCTATGGCGATGACCTGCGGAATGAGCTTCCCTCTATTCCGTTCTCGCGTTACGTCCTTGATGTCATCGAGTCGGGCATATTTCATATCGGTATTCCACGCCAGAAAGTGAGCCTTACCTACCCATTGACGACACCACTTACCTTCCCGCTCAACTACCCAGACCCGGCAGCAGAGTTCTACGGCTATGACGCGGTGCCTGCCCGGCCAGGCGCTCCTCGCGGGACGCGCGTGCTTGTCGGCCTTACCGCCTGGATCGCAACATTTCTCCTGGCTATAGAAACCAGACGCCATGCCGGACAAAAGAGCCAGAGTATTCGTCTCTGCAAGCAATATCTTCCCCATGACCAGCGCGTGCAACTTGTAGCAACCATTAACGACCTTTGCAAAGGAGCCTGGGGATATGCGCTCCCCGACCGTCAAGAAGATCGGGAGTACCTGCGTGATTTGTGCCGGGAAACCCTTGTGCTAGAGAATGAATACCTGCATCTGGTGCAAAACTATCTTCTTACGCGCTTGCAGTATAGTGAAGCTCAGGAAAAAAGGCAGATTGATCGCATCCTACAGAGCATCATCTACCAGAACAAGGAATAGCTCCGGCCTCTCTATCTGGGCTGATTCCACTGCGGCGGTGGAGTACCAACCATTTGTTGCTGCTGTGGTGGGACACCAGCAGGTGGCTGCTTAGAGGCCTGGAAACGCTGGATAATCAACTGTGCTAGCTGCCGGGGGTTGCCGAAGCGACCGTCAAGCGTAACCCGCGTTGCTTTCTTGCTATTGACCGGATACAGTTGCAGGTTAATGGAGCCACGATTATTCACCGCCTTGATTGAACTGTAAGCGCTGAATACATAAGCCTCACTGGTTTTCTTGTGGATGACAAAGCCCTGCGGCATCAACACCAGCATCTGCGAAGTGGCACGATCGCTTTCAACCAGGCTCTTTATCAAGTAGAAAATGCCGAGGGCAGCCAGAACCGCGACAAAGACATAGTCACCCATCCTGTACAGGTTGAAGCTGTCGGGAGCAAGGTCTCCACCACTCGAATAGCCGGGAACAATTGCGATATTAGGATTGGCATACAGGTAAAAGGCCAGCCCTGCTGCAATCAACAGCACAATCAGCCCGGCAATAGCCTGGTTATAGAAATGAGACCGCTTTCCGCGAAAGACCTGCCAGTATGGAGGAACCTGGCCGTGTTGCGCCTGCGCGACTACCATTGGTCCATCAATCATCTCGTTCAGCTCCCTTTCTTGTTCTAAAGAGTAAGGGGTTTCCAGTTTGTATAACGCCGGAATATAGGTAGAAATAACGACTTCTATACAATAGTCTGTGATTGAGTATTATCGACCGGAAGCCACCCGCAAGGGGCTGGCTCTACAATAGGACGCTGCTTGTAGAGCCAGCCCCTTGCGGGTGGCTTCCGGCTGATGTTTTGGGGACGGCTTCTGTTCCCCATTCCTGGTTCTATGCATATGACAGTTTCTATGTTACAATGCAAGCGATACATAGCAGATGATACAGGAGCTTTGTAGCGTGTATAACATTGATGAACTGGCGCATCGATCAGGCATTCCAAGCCGCACGATCCGTTTTTATAATACGCAAGGCCTGTTACCGCCTCCACATATGCGGGGCCGTGTCGCTTATTATGACGATGAACACCTGGCCGTTCTTTCGACCATCAAAGAGTTGAAGGAAAAACAGCATCTACCATTGGAGACCATCAAGCAAATGCTGGAGATTCGCGCTCAAGAGGGCGAGGTAGAAATGAACCTTGCCCTCAAGCGGCGGCTCTTGCGACCGCTCAATGGGAACGAGGAAGCTTCTTTAAGCAAAGAAGCCCTACAAAGCAAAACCAATGTTCCCCTTGAGCGCATCCACGAATTGACCGAGCAGGGCCTGCTCTTTCCGGTTGAGAAAGATGGTGAGCTATTGTACAGCGGGGATGATGTGCTGCTGCTCGAACTCTACCAGCGCCTGGAACGCCTGGGCCTGCCGCTTGCCCTACCCGCCCTCATTCGTTTCCAGTTGCGCCAGCTTGTGCGCAGCGAAATCGCGGCATTGGAACAACACGTGCGTCCGCGCTGGCAAGAAGAAGGCCTGCCGCTAGAGCAGCAGGCCGCCCAATTCGAGGTATTTCTGACCCTGGCCGATACGCTAATCTCGGTCATGCATCGCCGGATGCTTTATCATCTTTGATTATCCGACGTCTGTAGAGACGCGCTTCATCGCGTCCAGGGAGGCATAGGTATGCATTGCCGCCGGGGTGGACGCGATGAAGCGCGTCCCTACAACCCATTTTCCTCTGTTTCCTGCTCCCGTTTCTTCGCTTTGACCGCAGGCAATTTAGGTTCGGTATCTGCATCGTCCTCGTCTTCTTCCACATCTTCGTTTGCCTCAACGGGTTCCAGGGTGTCACCTTCAGCAGGTGATGCTTTGTCGGCTTGTACAACCTGTTCGGGTGCCTTTGGCGCAACCAGCACTTTTTCCTGAGCCGTCGATTGGGACACCTCTACGGTATCCACGCTATCTATGGTATCTGAAGTCCCGGCTGGCTTGCCCGGTTTCTGGCGAATACCATACGTAGCCGCCACAGCTCCCTCTGGCACAGGTTTAGAGTAGCGATAGACCAGGTAGGTGATGGGCAGCAAGACGATAAAGACGACCAGCGACGTCCACTGTGCCTGCTTCAGTCCCCAGTTGAGTCCCAGGAAGCTGACGATGACATTATCGCGCACGAAAAAGAGCAGGAATTGGGTGATGACGTAGCCATAGAGGTAGGCCAGGATAAGCATCCCTGGTCGGCGCAGACGGCGAGCAAGCGCGAAGAGAATGATGAGCAGCACGATATTGGAGAGCAGTTCGTAGGCGGCGGCAGGCTGCACAGCAGTAGCCACGCTGCCGCACTGGCTGGGGTCCGGCAGATTCATGCAGAAAAAGCTGTGTTTGTTCTGGTAAATGGTCGCCCAGGGCAGCGTGCTGCGATAGCCCACGATATCGCCATTGATGATGTTGCCAATGCGCCCAAATATCTGTCCGGTGGCGGCAAAAAGCCCACCCGCGTCAAGCGCAACCAGTGGATTGATGCGCTCAGCCCAGGCGCGCCAGAACAGGATAGGAACTACCAGGAAGATCGCCCCAAAGAAAGCCATACCGCCTTCCCAGGTCGCCAGGATATGCTCAGGATGGGCCAGGTAGTACGAGACGAAATTGGGCTGCTGTACTACGAAATAGAGACGACCGCCGATCAGGCCCGCCACGACGCACCACCAGAGCAACCTGTAGACCATATCCGGTTTGATGCCCTTGCGCGCCGTATACCAGCGAATAGCCCACAACGCTATCACGATGCCGATCACATACATCAGGCCATACCAGCGCAGCGCTATTGGGCCAATATTCAAGATGACCGGGTCTATGTTGATATAAATATATGCCAGCGAAGCCATAACTACTCCAAACTATTCAGAGAATAACCCGTCCGCTCTGCCTATAATAAACTTCTCGCTCTCTCAACGCAAGTGGCAAAACTTCAGGGAAGCATTATATTCCCGGAAGACACCCCTTGCGGGTGTCTTCCGACCTTCCCCTCCACTTGTTGTATACTCTTAACTACGGAGGCTGTAACGTCGTCCTCTCACACAACCGCAATTTTCTGTAGGGACGCGCTTCATCGCGTCTCGTCTGCCATGCCGATTCAACAGGCGGGACGCGATGATGAATGTTGACAAAAAAGAGGGTCTACCCAGCAATGTCATCCTGAGCGCCGCGAAGGAGCTCTGGCGTCGGTGTGCGAATCGTCGGGGAACGGAGATTCTTCGCTGCGCTCAGGATGACAGGGGGCACTAGACCCCCATATTGTGTCAACATCCATCATCGCGTCCCTACAAACAAAATGTAGCATTTTCTGGGCATATAAGGTTCTGGCATGGAAGTTTCACAGCGCAAAAGTGTTCTCGTCATCATCCTCAACTATGTTATTATGGTGCTGATCTGGGGTTCATTCCCTGTTGCCGCCAGGATTGGTGTGCAGCACGCGCCGCCACTGCTCCTATCAGGAATGCGCTTTAGCCTTGCTTTTATGCTGATGGCTATAGTCATTCTCGCGCAGGGCAAAAAGTTACGCATGAAGGCGGGCGAACACTGGCGCGTATTTCTGATCGCACTTTTCATGGTTGGCATCCCCAGCAGCATCTTTTTCGCCGCGACACCCTACGCTCCCGTTGGCGTCCTCACCATTATGTGGTCAACCACCCCTATTTTCACCGCCCTGTTTGCCATGCGCGACGCCGGGGAAGTGCGTGGCTGGAAACTTCTGGTGAGCCTGCTTGTTGGGCTGTCAGGCGTAGTGACGGTGCTGATGGACCGCCTGCCCTTTTTGCCGGGAAGCGCCTTGAATTTTGCCAGTAAGGGTACTGCTCTCATCTGGGAAATTGCTGTGCTGGCTTCTGCGAGCATCTACGGCTTTGGCATCCGCATGGCGAAGCGCAATGGCCCCAATGTGCCTGTCATGGTCATGACCACGTGGCAGCTCTTTTACTGCGGCGTCTTTCTCCTCGCGATGAGCTTGCTCTTTGAGCGTGGCTATCCCTTTGCGCCAACAGCAATCACCTGGGGAGCCTTGCTCTATCTCGCTATATTCTGTAGCTGCATCAGCTTTTTCCTGACCTTCTGGCTCATTCGACGCATCGGCGCGATTCGCACCGCCTACAGCGATTTTGTCATTCCCGGCATCACACTTATTCTCTCCTATTTCTTTGTCGGCGAGAGCCTGACTTTGGCGAAGGTATTCGGGTTGGGGCTGGTGATTCTGGCAGTAGTGCTGGTGCAGCTACCATAAGAGAAAGAATATGATATCTTTATATATGAGACGACGTTGTTTCCTTGCCTCATCCAGAGAAGGAGGAGAGGGGTTATGGCAAAGCATATGACGATGCATCGCGCGAAGCACGAACCGGGACAGAGTACCTATGAAAAATATTTGCGCACCGAGGAATTGCTCTCGCTGCAAACGCCGGAAGACCAGCTAACGCACCATGACGAACTGCAATTTCAGGTCGTTCACCAGGTCTTTGAACTGTGGTGGAAGGAAGCGGCCTTCGAGTTGCGCACCGTTCGCTCGCTGCTGCAAAAAAACGACCTGCTCGAAGCAGGTCGCTTGATGCGGCGTGTCATTCAAATCCAGCACCTGATGCTGCAAAACATGCGCATGCTTGAAACCATGTCGCCCTGGGATTTTCACGGCTTTCGCGGTAAACTTGGTGATGGCGCGGGCACCGATTCCCCTGGCTTTCATGCGCTGATGATGCTCTCGCCCCTGCTGTGGGACGATTTCCAGGATGTCCTCAAGCGCGAGCAGGTGACGCTGGAAGATGTCTACATACATGGCGACCGCTATCCCCTGCTGCTGGCCTTCGCCGAGGCTCTGACCGATTACGATGAAATCTTCCAGATTTTCCGCTACCAGCACTTCAAACTGGCCCAACGCCAGATCGGCCCCGGCTCCATTGGCACAGGTGGAACCCCGATGGAACTGCTGGCCCGCACGCTCCAGGACATGTTCTACCCCGAACTCTGGGAAGTCCGCAACCGCCTCACACAGATTGCCGATGAACGCGGTTTAAAATAAAAATAAGCACTTTGATTGATGGAGAAGAAGGAAGACACCCGCAAGGGATGTCTTTACAAGCACAACGGGGAGTAAAGACATCCCTTGCGGGTGTCTTCCTTCTTCCCTTTTTGTTTATTGACCAAGTTTTTCAAAGAACCTGGCAACGGTGCGCATACCCTTGTAGAATTGCGAGAGCGAGTACTTCTCGTTGGGTGCGTGCAGGTTGTCATCGGGCAGGCCGAAGCCCATCATGACCACCGGAACGCCCAGCAGGTTGTAGAACAGCGCCGCGATAGGAATAGAGCCGCCTTCGCGCATGTAAATCGGCTCGCGGCTATACGTTTCCTTAAGCGCCTCTGCCGCCGCCTGCATAGCTGGCGCATCAATCGGCACAATCACCGCTTCGCCGCCATGAATCTTATGCACGCGAACCTCAACGCCTTTGGGTGCCAGTTCCTGCACGCGCTTCTCAAGCAGCTTAAACGCCTCGTCCGAAGTGATATCAGCAGGCAGGCGCAAACTCACCTTAGCCTTCGCGAAGGCCGGAATAACCGTCTTGGCTCCCTCGCCTGTGAAGCCGCCAATGATGCCATGAACTTCCAGCGTTGGCCGCGCCCCGATGCGCTCCAGTGGCGGATATTCAGCCTCTCCGGTAAACTCACTGACGCCCATCTCTTCAAGCAAGGCCTCGTTCATGTGCAATGGGTCCTCGCGCCAGAACTTCTTCTCAACCTCGGGTGCCGGGCGAAGCTTGTCATACAGGCCAGGAATATGAATGTGTCCCTCGGCATCCTTCAATCCGGCAATGATGATCGCCAGCGTGTGCAGTGGATTGGGAGCCACACCGCCGTAGGAACCCGAATGCAGATCACGTTTCGCGCCTTTCACCTCGATCTCCGTGTACACGATGCCGCGCAGACCGGAGACCAGCGCCGGAAGCTCCTTCGATGGCATATGTGTATCGCAGATGAAAGCGACATCGCACTTCAGCCGCTCAGGATAGGTGCGCACGTAATCTTCAATAGACTCGCCGCCAGCCTCTTCCTCGCCTTCAATCAGCACGCGCACATTCACCGGAAGCGCGCCATTGACCGCCATCAACGACTCCAGGGCCTTGAAGACGAGCATCGTCTGCCCCTTGTCGTCGCAGGCCCCGCGACAATACAGATTATCCCCGCGAATCGTCGGCTCGAACGGCGGCGACTCCCACAGCTCTACCGGATCAACAGGCTGCACGTCATAATGTCCATAGACCAGCACCGTCGGCTTCCCCGGCGCTTTCAGCCATTCGCCATACACTAGCGGGTGTCCCTGCGTCGGAATAACCTGCACCTGCTCGAAGCCAATGCGTTTCAATTGCCCGGCGGCATATTCGGCGGCCCGCTGGATATCGCCTTTATGTTCCGGCAGCGTGCTGATGCTCGGAATACGCAGCCACCCCTTCAAATCTTCCAAAAACTGGTTCTCATGCTCAGAGATATAGCTCTCGACCGCTGTTTCTGTCATATAAGCGCATCCTTTCCACGTCAACAAAGATATGCCTTATCGTAGCAGTCCATCAGAGGATTGTCCAGTCTAAAAATCAGGCTACAGAGCTATTATGATGTTTGAGCAAGAAAGGGGCCTATCCAGGATTGTCATCCGGAGCGCAGCGAAGCATCTCCGGTAGGAACACTCGATTCGCCCGGCACGTAGAGATGCTTCGCTGCGCTCCGGATGACAAAAGGTGAGAAGTCCCAGTTCTTTTATCAAAGTTCATAAAAGCTCTAGAATATGGTACACTTGCGCAAGAAAAGGATGAAGAGGGGGGATCATCGTTTTGCAATGGCAGGTGTATGGGATACGATCATGAAGCGGCTGGTCAAGCGGTATGCGCAGCATTATGTCTCCTGGCTGGCACCAGAAGCCGAGTTTATCCAGGCGCTCGATGGCGAGCTACAACAGCAGACTCTTTATGCTGATGCTTTGATGGAGGTTCAGAGACGTGGAAGACGTGGTCTGATTCATATTGAGTTTCAAAGTTATGAAGATGCGGACATGGCGGCACGCTTACTGCGCTATAACATGCTGGCTGAGCAGCAGTATGAACTCCCGGTCTACTCGTATGTTATATACTTACGTAGAAAAGGCAAAGTAGCGCAGTCACCGTTAGAGCGACGCTTTATTGATGAGCGGGTGGTTCATCTCTTTTACTTTCAAACGATCAAGTTGTGGGAAGTGCCAGCGCAGCTTTTGCTTCAAACAGGCTGGTTAGGGGTGTTGCCCTTAGTGGTGCTGGCGCAGGAAGGGAAGCAACTTAACATCGTCCAGCAGACCATCGATCAACTGGCGGCAGAACAAGAATACGATCTGCTGGCGATGATGGAAATTTTAGGAGGGCTGCTTTTTACCAAAGGAAGTCCAGACTATGAAGCCTTCAAAAGGAGGTTTAGAATGTTCCAGGATCTACTCAGTGAGTCTCCTATCTACCAGGAAATCTTTGGAGAGGGCGAAGAGAAAGGGCGGCAAGAAGGAGCCTTGCAAGCCCAAGCAGAAATGCTGCTCAACATTGTGAAATTGCGCTTCCCCGAATTGCAGGAACTGGCAAAGCAACAGGTGGATACGATCAAAGATGTGAGCCTCTTATCGGCGATCAACCTGAACCTGGTCATAGCGCAGACGACCGAAGAGGCCAGGCAGGCGCTGCTGAGCGCGGGTAGGAATGGGACTTCTCATTAAATAGCAATAAGGGAAGGCGAAAAAGCCTTACCAACCAGGGCGACCGCGAGAGTCGCCCCTACTATTCTGTTTCGGTAGGGGCGACTCTCGCGGTCGCCCTGGTTGGTTCACATAGCCCTGGAATTCGTGACCCTGGCTCCAATTGTTCCCTTAAGAAAGTTATCCACAAATTAGAACATTTGTCCACAGGTTTATCCACATTTCCAAAGGTAGCTCCTATCTCTAAAACCCATCGATGTTTTTCCCAAACTGGTTCGTTCTATTCATTGGAAGATATCTGAGAGCGCATAAATGGCTTGTATTCAGAACATCTGGTCTAGTATACTTGTAACGATAGCACATATTTTCAATGGGAGAAGGCTTTATGGGGACGGATTTCGCGCATTTGCATGTCCATACAGAATACTCTTTGCTGGATGGTTTTAGCCGGATTAAGAAGCTGGTGAAGCAGGCGAAGGCTCTGGGCATGCAGCATGTTGCCATCACGGATCATGGTGCGATGTATGGAGCCATCGAATTTTACAAGGCGTGCAGGGCTGAGGGAGTCAATCCTATTATCGGTATCGAGGCGTATCTGACCGAGGATATGCACGATCATTCCAAACGCTTCAGCGACGACTATCATCACCTGCTGCTTTTGGCAAAGAATAACACCGGCTACTATAACCTGCTGAAGCTGACCACCATCGCCAATACCCAGGGCTGGCACCTGCGCCCGCGCATCGACAAAAAGGTTTTGGAGAAATATTCCGAAGGACTGATTGTCACCTCTTCCTGTCTCTCGGGCGAAATCCCTAAGATGCTGCTCAAGGAGCAAGAGGAAGCGGCCTATAAGATGGCGCGCTGGTACCAGGATGTCTTCGGGCCGCAGAATTTTTACCTCGAAATTCAGGAGCATCACGGCACCTTCGATGATGGGCAGCCCTCGCCGCAGGGACAGTTGAACCAGTTGCTCTATCGCATGCACAAAGACTTGCAGATCGAGATGGTAGCAACCAACGACTTGCACTATATCGATGCTGATGATGCTGCCTCGCATGATGTGCTGCTCTGCGTGCAGACGGGCAAGCAGTTGAGTACGCCCAAACGTATGAAGTTCGACAGCCACGAGTACTACCTGAAAAGCCCGGAAGAGATGGCTCGTCTCTTTCCAGAATTGCCAGATGCCCTTATCAACAGTGTGCGTATTGCCGAGCAGTGCAGCGTCGATCCCCTGGCCTATAAAGCGCAACTACCAAACTTCGATATTCCACCGCAATATCGTTCTCAGGAAGAATTTTTGTGGGCCTTGTGCCGTCAGGGCGTGCAGGAACGCTTTGGCGAGATGACCGAGCAGATTCAGAAGCAGCTTGACTACGAGATTTCGATTATCGGCCAGAAAGGCTTTATCCCCTACTTCCTGATCGAGTGGGATTTCGTCAATTATGCGCGTTCGCATGGCATCCGTTGTTCCGCCCGAGGTTCGGCGGCAGGCAGCCTGATGGCCTATACGCTCGGCATCACCAATGTTGACCCGTTGCGCTATCAACTGCCGTTTGAAAGGTTTTTCAACCCCGAACGCGCCGACATGCCTGATATTGATATGGACTTCCCCGATGACCGCCGTGAGGAAGTGATCGAATACGTGGCGCGCAAATACGGCGAAGATTGCGTTGCCCAGATGGTGACGTTCAATACGATGGCGGCCAAAGCATCGGTGAAAGACGTGGCGCGTGTTATGGGCGAACATGACATGGGCGACCGCATTACGCGCCTCATTCCCACCGGGCCAAAGGTGACATTGCAAGGCTCGCTCGATAGCGTCAAGGAACTTTCAGACCTATACAACGAGAACCCGGTCGCCAAAGATATCATCGACCAGGCCTTGAAGCTGGAAGGCTCGGTTCGTACAACCGGCGTTCACGCGGCAGGCGTCATTATCGCCAACGAGCCGTTAGAGCATTTTGTGCCGCTGCAACTGCGCGACCCCAAAGACCCGAGCAAAGGTCGCATCACCCAGTACGAGCAGATGCACCTGGAAGAACTTGGCCTCATCAAGTTTGACTTCCTGGGCCTCTCCAACCTCACCATTCTGGATAACACGCTCAAATATATTCAGCAGTCGCGTGGGGAAGAGGTGATCCTGGAAAAGGTGCCGCTCGATCCAGTGCCGGGGGATGACGAGCAGAACGCGAAACGCCAGAAAGCCTTCGACCTGCTGGCAAGCGGTGAGACAACCGGTATCTTCCAGTTGGAAGGTCCGAAGATGACCGAGTACATCAAGCAGCTTAAGCCGACCTGCATCGAAGATATTATGGCCATGATCGCGCTCTACCGCCCCGGCCCGATGGACAGCATTCCCGACTTCATCGACGCCAAGCATGGGCGCAAAAAAGTACAGTATCTCGACCCGCGCCTTGAGGAATGGCTGGCCGAATCTTATGGCGTCATCGTATACCAGGACCAGGTGCTGTTCATCGTCGTGGGTCTGGCGAACTTCTCGTGGGGCAAGGCCAACAAGTTCCGTAAAGCCCTCAGTAAGAAGAAGATGGACGAGGTCGAGGGCTACAAGCAGGATTTCATTGAGGGCTGTGTCAAAAACGGCGTCAAACGCGAGGTCGCTGAACAGCTTTTCACGTTGATTATGCCTTTTGGTGGCTACGGTTTCAACAAGGCCCACGCCGCCAGTTACGCCGTCGTCGCCTTCTACACCGCCTATCTCAAGGCCAACTATACGGCGGAGTTTATGGCCGCGACCATGACCACCGAGGCCTCAGACGCCAAAAAGATCGCCAACGCCATCGCCGAATGCAAGCGTATGGGCGTCGAAGTGCTGGGTCCCGATGTCAACAAGAGCGACCGGGGCTTCACCGTCGAAGGCGGCGCGGTGCGTTTCGGCCTGCTTGCCATCAAAGGCATCGGTGAAGGACCAATCAGCGAAATCGTGCGCGCCCGCAATGAGGGCGGCCCCTTCAAAAATCTGGCCGATTTCTGCACCCGCGTCGATCCTAAATACGTGGGCAAAAGCGCTATTGAAACGCTCATTAAGGCGGGCGCGATGGACTGTCTGGGCAACGGCAAGCGCCATCACCTGCTCGCTTCGGTCGATATCGCTATGAAGTGGGGCAAGAACCAGCGCGCTTCCCAGGAGCAGGGCCTGATGAGCCTCTTTGGCGAGATCGAAACTACTGAAAGCGCCTTCGAGTTCGCTCTCAAGACCGACGCCGAAGAGATTTCCCGCAAGCAACTGCTACAATGGGAGAAGGAACTGATCGGCGTCTATATCACGCGCCACCCGCTTGCTTACATCAGCGACCTCTTGAAGGAGCGCACCACACACACGACCGCGCACATTACCGAAGAGAGCGACCGCCAGAAAGTCGTCATTGGCGGCACTATTCGCGAGGCGCGACGCATCACGACTAAAAAAGGCGACATGATGTGCGTCGTGCAGCTTGAAGATATGTTCGGTACCATCAGCGTTACCGTCTTCCCTCGCACCTACGAAGAAACCGCCGAATTGTGGGTCGAGGATACTGTCGTCATTGTGCATGGCGAAGTCCAGGTGCGCCGCGACGAACCAGGCATCCTCTGCCAGAAAGTCGAGCCGGTACACGCCGTCGAAGAGGAGATGAACCGCAAGCAATACCAGGTCTGGATCAAGCTGCAACTCAGCGGTTCCGACGAAAAATCGGTCTCCGATGACCGTATTCGCGTGCAAGACATCTGGAACTGCATCCGCGATCAGCCGGGCCGCGACCACTACGAACTTTTCGTTGCCAACGGCGAATGGGAAGTGCGCCTCGCGCCCGGCGTCAACACCATGCACTACTCCCAGGATGTCCATCACAAACTGGAAGAAATCCTCGGCAGATGGGGGTCGGTGCAGGTCGAAGTAGTAGACAGATAAGAAATTACCTGGACCATTCGCGAATGGTCCAGGTAATTTCTTATCTGTCTAAATTTTTCGTGCCGGAACGTACTATAATTAGGATTAAATCGCGATTAAAGAAAAATACTTTAACGCTGGGGAAAGAGCAAAAAGCACGTGAGTTCAGATAATATTGAGCCGGACGAGCAGGAGAAACGCGGTAAGCCTACCTCCGAACTCTGGGGTCCCTGGATAGTGCCAGGAAGTGAAACGCAGCAGCAGGCAACCGGACAACCTGCGTATCCGCCAGGAGTCGATCCGCAGGCTCCCTTCCGGGAACATGTATCGGGGCCACTTTACGCGCCGCCTCGTCCAGCACCACCTTATTATCCAGGATATCCGCCTCCCGGGCAGGCACCGTATCCGGGCTATTATCCCGGCTACCCGGGTTATTCAGCACATCCGGGATACGCACCCTATCCTGGTTATCCCTATCCGGTTCACCCTCCCGTACCGAAACGCGATGGCTACCTGTTAGGCGTAGGTATCACCACCTTCATCGGCTCAATTCTCGCGCTGCTGGCAGGGCTATTCTCTATGTTTATAACCTTAATTCTTCCCTCAATCCCCAATCAGAGCCTGTTGCCGCAATATGAACTCTTTGGGGCTGAAGTGTTATTCACAGCGTTCGCGCTCTTTGGCATCATAGGCGGTATTGCCGGACTGTATCACAGCATCCGTTCGGTTTTTATGAATCGCCCGTCCAGGCATATCTACCTGCCGCCATTCTGGATTTTTGTGATTCTCTACGCGGCGGTGATAGCGATTGCCTTTGTGCTGTACTCACAGGGGCAGGCCATCTCCAATCCCCCTCTAGATACGACGCTCATTTTATTATCCGGGCTGACTCCTGCCCTGGCAATCCTGGCGTTAGGCGAGCGCCGACTGCGCACGCGGGAAGAAAAACGCTGGCCGACAAGCTGGCGGCGCTTCATCGTAGCTCTTATTAGTGGGGGAACGCTGGCGATTGTGCTGGCGGCGGTATTAGAACTCGCGTTGATTTCAGCCCTGGCGCGAGGTACAGGCGTGGCAGCCAATCTCTGCCTGTCCAATCCGAATGATCCCTCCTGCACAAATCCCAACACCTACGGCATCCTGTTAGTTACGCTTGCCATAGTTGCCCCGCTTGTTGAAGAGATGGTGAAGCCGCTCGCGGTAATCATCCTCATTGGCCGTGTGCGCAGCGCTATCGAGGCTTTTGCGCTCGGGCTGGCCTGCGGTATTGGCTTTGACCTCATTGAAACGAGCGGCTATATCGCCTTCGGTTATCAGAATTGGATGGCAACGGCTCTCTCGCGGACGGGCACAGGCCTGCTGCATGGCTTCGGCGCGGCGATGGTCGCGCTCGGCTGGTACTATCTCTCGCACCCCGGCAATCAACACACGTTGAAAGCGGTCGGTTGCTGGCTCTACGCCATTGCGCAGCACGCCATCTGGAACGGAAGCTGGGGACTGGCCTTGTTGCCCGGCCAGCTCGGGCAATTCTTTGCCAACCTGCAACTCACCATTGGCCCCGTCACGCTCGATTACTACGAACTGGCGCTGATTATCGAAGCCATACTGATCCTGGCTTTCTTCCTGTATATGACCGGTCGTTTGAGGAGACAAGCCCCATCGACGAAAGTGGAAAAGGTAGCGCTGGCAAGGTAGGCGTTGGACAGCACAGAGGCTTTCTTCTGCACCTCCACGCAAAAATCTGACGCCCATTCCCTTTACATCATCCCCCTTGCTATACCAACTGAGATAATGCTATACTGCACGCGAAGAGAATTCTCTATCAAAATATATCATTATGTCTCATTAACATCCCAAATTTGACGAATCTGAACTTTTGAACGTCTATATGATTGTGGAGCAATAGCTCTTCTAACCACACATCGAAAGTGCGCAGTGAATGAGAGAGCAATCTGGCCCGGTAATGCAGGATAAGCAGCGCTTCGGGAACTATGATCTTGTGCGCCGTATCGACGTGGGCGGCATGGGCGAGGTATACCTGGCGCACCAGCGTACTGCGTTCGGGCGACCCGTCGCGATCAAAATTATTCGCTCCGACCTCGTGCATGATCTCACAGCTCGCGCCCGTTTCTTGCGCGAAGCCGAGGTAAGCGCGCACCTCAAACACGAGCATATTCTTCCCCTGTTTGAATTTGGCGAGGATCAGGGCCGTCTTTTCCTGGTCACGCCCTATATCGAAGGCGGCACGCTGGCGAAACGCTTGCAGAGCGGTCCGCTTTCCTTAGAGGAAGCCCATTCGTTATTTCTGCCCCTGGTGCAGGCGGTCGCCTATATTCATCGGCGCAGCGTTATTCATCGCGACCTCAAGCCAACCAACATCTTGCTGGATGAAGAAGACGGGCAGGTCTATGTCCGTCTGATCGATTTCGGTATCGCTACCTTGCAGGGACAGGTTGCCAGCCCACAGTTGACAACGGCGGGCAGCGAAGTGGGCACGATTGCCTACATGGCACCCGAACGGCTCAACGGCATCTCGGCTCCCAGCAATGACATCTTTTCCCTGGGCGTAATCCTGTACCAGATGCTTACCGGTGAATTGCCGATGGGCGACCAGTTGGCTCCTCTGCCGCCGCCTATCGAATATGTCATTCGGCACTGCATCGCGCCGCGCCCTGAAGACCGTTTCGCTACCGCTGATGAAGTATACAAAAACTTCGAGCGCGCTTATCAGGTAGTGATAACACGCCAGGCCGCGCAGCAGTTCGTGCCTGCCAATGCTTCTCCCGCGCAAACCGCTAAATTGCCTGAGGAAGAGTTACCGCAGGTTCAGGTTTCGCTTGCGGATACCGGCAATATTTCGGTCCTTCCGCAGCCTGCGCCGCACAGCAGCTTCAGCCGCGATGATTATGGAGCGCCAACGACTTCTTTTGAACCTGGCAAATATGGACCATCGCCGACCCGGGGAAGTCGTCCGCCCGTTCCGCCAAAACCACGCCGCAAAAAATCGCTCATGCCCTTGCTTTATGCATCCATCGCCGTAATATTGCTGTCCATCATCGCGGTTGCCTACTATGGCTATCAAATGGCCGTCGTCTCTGCTATCTCTGTAAGCGTCAACATTGGCCCTCGGGTGCAGACCATTAACGAGGTTTTGACGCTGACAGGTGATCCCACAAGGCAGTCCAGCAACCTCGCAACTCACACGATTCCTGTGCGGAATGTGCAGATCAACCGGTCTGACAGCGCAAGCGGACCGGCAACGGGACAGACAAATTGTGTGCTTTTCTTCTGTCAGAAAGTCGTAAGCCAGGACGATGTAGATAATCTGGCCACACAGATCAAACCCGGTCTGGATGCCAGCATCAGCCAGGATTTGCTGTCCAGAGTCAAAGCGCTTGGCGGAACTGCGATAGGCGGGCCTATTATACAGGAAAATTCGCCTCAGGCGGACCCGCCGGTCGGATCGCGCGCGGATAACGTCACCGTCACCCTGACCGAAAATGGCAGTATAGCCTACTACCTTCCCTCTGATGCGAAGACGCTCGCCCGCCAGGTCTTGAGCCAGCAGGCACAGGCCCTGGGGAAAAATTATGTTCTGCAACCTGCCACAGAAGTCATTGGCGAGCCTGCTGCGCAAAGCATCAGCCCGGATAGCAAGACGGTCATTATCAAGATCGCGGTAGGAGTTGTTGTCGTCTACCAGTTCACGCAGGACGATTTGCAGGCCATTAAAAACGGACTGAAAGGCAAGTCGGTGGCTGATGCGCGCAATTTCTTGCTGCAACAACCCGACATAGACCCGCAGAGCGTGAAGATTCTTTTCACTTCGGGCAACAGCGACACAATGCCGGACAACATCAACCAGATTCACTTAATACCTATGAACCCGACCTCGCTGCCGACCTTGCAGCTCACCGCTGTGCCGACACCAACCTTTACACCGTCGCCCGGTTCAGGCAACGGGCCGACACCCTCTCCATCCCCCTCGCCAACCTCGACGTCAGGCGATGGCAATGGGAACTAAGCGCATAAAAAGGGTGGGCCGCGCTTTTCTCACCCCTGCTGAAGAACGCCGGTATGCTTAAGCAGGGGCGAAGCGTAGCCCACCCTGAACGAGGCTAAGGTGGGTGAATTTTTTCTGCTCTAAGTTAATTATATACGCGGATTCCAAATTTTCAAGTCTTTTTTGAGGAACATCACATGACTATTTCAGTTGGTCTGATTGGATACGGCATGGCAGGCTCGGTATTTCATGCCCCGTTGATCAAAAGCGTCGATGGCCTCACACTCTCGGCCATCGTCTCATCTTCACCTGAAAAGGTGCATCGCGATTACCCTGATATGCCTGTCTTACCCACGCTTGATGCGCTGCTCGAAAATAACGAGATACAGCTCATCGTTATAGCGACCCCCAATGAGAGCCACTATACCCTGGCAAAACGCGCCCTTGAAGCCGGAAAACACGTGGTCGTGGACAAACCCTTTGTCATTTCCACGGCCCAGACCGATGAATTAATCGCCCTTGCTCAGCAGCAGCAGGTCGTCTTGAGCGTTTTTCACAACCGCAGGTGGGATAACGACTTCCTGACGGTGCGTCACCTGATAAGCGGTGGTCTGCTCGGTGAGATAAGCACCTACGAAGTACACTATGACCGCTACCGCCCGGTTGTAAAGAATCGCTGGCGAGAACAGCAGGTGCCGGGTTCGGGCACGCTTTACGACCTGGGAGCGCACCTCATCGATCAGGCACTTACCCTGTTCGGCTTCCCGCGATCCCTCTGGGCTGATCTGCAGGCGCAGCGACCGAACGCGCAGGCCGATGACTACTTTCACCTGGTGCTGGGCTATCCTGGCGGCCTGCGTGCCATCCTGCATGCGGGTTCACTTGTGCGCGAACCTGGCCCCCATTTTCAAGTACACGGAACTATGGGCAGCTTTCTCAAATATGGCCTCGATTCGCAGGAAGATGCACTCAAGGCGGGAAAGCGCCCCGGCGATCCCGATTGGGGCCAGGATCGAGTAGACCAATACGGCCATCTGATCACCAGCGCGGGCCAGCTTACTATTCACGGGAAGGTCGAAACGCTTCCGGGTCACTATGAAGCCTTTTACCAGGATATAGTCGAGGCGATCACACAGGGAAAACTTCCCCCGGTGACAGCACAAGAGGCACGAGATACCATCCGGGTAATTGAAGCGGCGTTCCAGAGCCACAGGGAACAACGAACGATTCTTTTCGAGCAGGAATGAGCGCGTAAACGATTGGGGCGGTGGAAGCCAGAGCGGGATGGTAGGGGCGACCCTCGCGGTCGCCCTGGCCTCCCATCCCGCCCTGGTTAATCTACTCGTCCTCTCATCCTCCCATCCCGCCCTGGTTAATCTACTCCTCTTCATCCTTTTCGGGAGCAAGTTCTTTCCAGAGCGCCCGAACGGTGCGCGACGTCACTTCGTAGCCGAAGCCGCGTCGTTGCAGGAAGGAACCGAGGCGGTTGCGGAAGGTTGCATAGTCCATATTGGGCAGTTGGGCGAGCGAGAAAGCCTTTTTGCGCCCGGCCCGTAGGGCGCGTTCTTCGTCCTGCTCGTCATCGACCAGCTCATCGACCACCTCGCGCTCCACGCCTTTCATACGCAGTTCGCTTTTGATGGCTCGCGCCCCACGTGGACTAAACTGCTCGCGGTTCTCGATCCAGAACTCGGCAAAGGAGCGATCATTGACAAAGTCGAGCCGGTCTAGCCGGGCAAGCGCGGCCTCGATGATCTCAGGCGGCGTCTCTTTGCGGCGCAGGTAGCGGCGCACCTCCTCGCGGCTGCGCGGTCGAAACGAAAGGTAGTTCAGTGCGCGATCAACTGCCTGCTGTTCGGCCTCGTCGTTGCGCAGTTGTTCCAGTTGCTCGGGAAACACTTCCTCGTCAACATGCAAACCCAACTGCATCACGATCGTGGCATTCGCGCCCAGCAGAAAATGCCCATCAACGTAGATGTTGACCCGCTCGGGATTATTAGCCTGCGGTTCGATAGCGGTGATTTTCATGGGGCTATTATAACACTGGCGAAAAGATTCTATAATATCTTGTCTAAACAATGTCATAAGGATTTGGGAACAACAAACATCATGTGGACTTTTCTTGAAAATACGGGGTTGCCCATACTGGAAGGTATCGTGGCGCTCCTGCTCATTTTTAGCGTTTTGCTGGATACTTTTGAGGTAATTATCCTGCCGCGCAGGGTAGTAAGACCTCTGCGTCTCGCAACCATCATCTATCGCTTCACCTGGATCCCCTGGGCGGCTCGCGCGGAGCATATCAAAAATCCTATGCGGCGCGAGAACTTCCTGGCCTTTTACGGGCCACTGGCTCTAATTTTTCTACTGCTGATCTGGCTGGTTGGATTGATCTTCGGTTTTGCGCTCCTGCAACAGGCCTTTGGCTCCCAGATATCGGTGCCAGGGGGCAAACCGAGCTTCGGCACTGACCTCTATATGAGTGGCACCACCCTCTTAACACTCGGTCTTGGTGATGTGGTGCCACAATCCGGCATTGCCAGGGCAATCACGGTGATAGAGGTAGGAACGGGCTTTGGCGTGCTGGCGATGGTGATTGGCTACCTGCCCGTCCTCTATCAGGCCTTTTCGCGCCGCGAAGTCAACATCTCCCTGCTCGATGCCCGCGCCGGTTCGCCGCCTACAGCCGTTGAACTCTTGCGCAGGCATGGACATCTCAATGGTGAAGATCATAACATCGAATCGCTCAACCAGTTGTTATACGAATGGGAACGCTGGTCGGCAGAACTGCTGGAAAGCCACCTCTCGTATCCATCGCTGGCCTACTTCCGCTCGCAGCACGACAACCAGTCCTGGCTGGCCGCCCTGACGATGATCCTGGATGCCTGCGCCCTCGTGCTGGTCGGCATCGATGACGTGCCTATTCACCAGGCCAAGCTGACATTCGCGATGGCAAGGCACGCGATAGTAGACCTGGGCCAGGTCTTCGATGTCCCGTATCGTACCTGCAAAGCCAATCGCCTGCAGTCCGGTGAATTCGAGAGAATGCGCGCCATCCTGGCAAAAGTCGGTATGGCCGTGAGAGGTGGAGAAGAGGCCGAAACCAAACTCAAACACTATCGCGAAATGTACGAACCCTACGTCAACGCGCTCAGCAAGCGCCTGCTCATCGCCGTTCCGCCCTGGTTTCCACCCACCGAAGAAATACGGGATGATTGGCAAACAAGCGCGTAATCTGAAGAATTGAGAGCATCTATGCGAGGGGAAGCTGGCCTGACGAACGTTTGGTAGAAAGAGGTTCAGCAGTAATTCATCCAACCGTTCTGGCTGAATGAATGCTTCCCGTTGGGAAGTTACTACTGCGAAGTCGGTTATATTATATTCCGGCTTCGATGAGTGCGTTTTCGGGTAACATCTCGATGAGCGGCACCTGTTTCGTTTCGACGATATGATTGGCGGCATCGACGAAGACGATGTGCGGCTCTAAGGTACGAATCTCTTGCTCGTCGTACTGAGCGTAACTGATGATAATGACAATGTCGCCTTCAGCGGTAAGGCGGGCAGCAGCCCCGTTCAGGCAGATCACACCGGAACCGCGAGCGCCAGGAATGGTGTAAGTCTCCAGGCGAGCGCCGTTGTTACAGTTCACCACCTGTACCCTCTCGTAAGGGTAGATATCGGCTGCTTCCATGAGGTCGGCATCGATAGTAATGCTGCCCACATAGTTCAAATTCGCCTGGGTGACTGTGGCGCGGTGAATCTTCCCTTTGCACATAGTGCGCTGCATAGTCATGCTCCTTCTTCAGATGTTCAATGTTCACGGACCGCCCTGTTGCCAGTATACGCGATCCTCGAAACCGGTAAGAGTCTCTATTTACATTAACGTGTTAGCAGGCAGGTTGGGAACATCTTTTTAGAAATGGTTATTGTGTTCGGAAGATGTCGCAGAATCCCCTAGCGATGCCAGCAGTCCAAGCGCGTAGGCTTCAGTCGCGCTCTGCGCGTCGTACATTTTCTCGCGCATAAGCAGCCGGTAGCGGCATTTCCAGCGCCGCGCTGGCCAGGGTGCCAGTTTAATCAGTGTATATGTTTCCGCGTGTTCTTCCAGGGCTTCGCGTAATGAAACTTCGTCGGTAGCGGTAATGCCGTGTTGAGTGAGTTGCGCTTTTAAAGCTTCGGATAGCATTTTCACAGGCATCCTCTCATGCCATTTATACTAAAAAAAATATAATTACCTGGAAGCCACCCGCAAGGGGATGGCTCTACAGTACAAGACCGCTTGTAGAGCCATCCCCTTGCGGGTGGCTTCCAGGTCTTATTGCTCTGCTACTTATTCTGCCAGCCGAAAAGCCGCTCGTATTTCTTCGGGGCTAAGCTTCTCCCAATCGTCGCGTGGCAGGTAGTGAGGGATGACCGTGAACGGGCCTGTCCAGTGTTTCGCGTGTTCCTCTAGCCAGTCCAGCGTCTCAAAGGCTTGCTGGCGCGATTCCTCTACAATAGGATAATGCCGGGCTGCTCGATCAAAGACTTCCTGGTCTTTCGTGTAGACGCTGCCATCCGCAGTCACCACCACATCAATGTAGAGGTCGGTATAGATCATCTCTTCTGCTGTGTTCGTATAGTTTGAATCCGGCAGCACCACATCACAATACGCGCTTAAAAAATTGCCCGTTTGCGTATCATATCCAATATGAATGGTATACCATTCGTCGCGCCAGAAATAGCTCATTTGATGCTTCTCTGAAACCCACTGGCGCGGCCTCCAGCGCATCTCAGAACCGGCAGGCGTCCAGATCACAAAAAAATCTTCGCTGACCGGCAGATGGTACCCATACCAGCTAGCCCACTGGCTCCCATCAACCAGCATCTTGCGAATGACGGCGGTGTGTAACAAAAAGTAGCTCCGTTCTTTTAAAACAAGCCTGCTTAAAATTATAACCGACGCAAACGAGAATGTGTAGGGGCGTGGGCTTGCCCCGCCCTCGTCCCCACACGATGATAGATCATGTGAAGGAACAATACGTTCGGTATGGTGGACGAGGGCGGGGCAAGCCCACGCCCCTACAGAACATTCCGACGGTTTGCGCCACCCTCGCATAGTGGAGTATAATAAGCATACAACGTCCAATCGAACAGGAGCAGGCACAATGGGGTGCAATGCCGCGTTGAAACCAATAGTATGCGAGTATTATGTATGATGCCAGCAGGTTACGGTACCTGAAGCGTCCACTTCAACCTGGGCTAAGGGGCATCACTATGATACCCTGCATCGCCTGCTTTTCTTTATTCCAGGTGAGAGCGGAGGCCCCTTGAGTATAGGCCCATGAGTATCTCGTTCTGGATACTCCCGTCTTCTCTGCCCCGTCTCCCACCCCATTCCAACGTTCGGAAGCGCGTGCATTCCGAATGAATTCAGGAAGTATCGAGGGAAGTATGTACAAAGGACAGTCGGGTATGTGGTCCTGGCTCCTTCATCGCGTGTCAGGACTGGGAATTCTCTTATTTTTGCTTGTCCATATCGTGGACATCTCGCTGCTCAACTTCGGCCCCAATGTCTACAATGAAGGCATTGCGCTCTTTGGCACCGTCATCGTGCGCATCGTTTCGCTGGGCCTGATTGCGGGCGTCCTCTACCATGCCTTTAACGGCGTGCGCATCATGCTCATCGACTTCTGGCCAAAGGGGGCGCGTTACCAGAGAAGTATGTTTGCCATTGTCATGATCGTCACCATTCTCTGCTTCCTTCCTATGGCCTATTACGTTATTGGCCCGATTTTTGGCCTGCCAACGGGCAATACGGCCAGTGGTATGTAAATCGTAGGGGCGCGTGGCTCTGCCCCGCCCAGACTCGTAGAGGAGTACACCGTAATGCGCGTATCAACTGGATATGGGCCTCGCCCGGCAGGTGGCGGTTTTGAAACCTTTTCGTGGTATTTCTTCCGCATCTCGGGCATCGGGCTTATTTTTCTTGCCATCATTCACCTGATTTTGAACCATGTCACGACCGATGTAGCCTGCACCAGCTACCAACTGATCTCGATTCGCTACGAAAATCCATTCTGGCGGCTCTATGACTGGCTGCTGCTGACATTGGCCCTGTTGCATGGCATGAACGGCCTGCGCGTGGTCATCGATGACTATGTACGCACACGCGGCTGGCGGCTGGCGCTGCAATCGACCGTCGGCCTGCTGACGCTGGCCTTCTTCTTGTTAGGCACAATAACCTTGATTATTTTTCACGGGGCAAACGTCGGCCCCCACTGCATCCTGAATCACTAGGATCGAGGACCGCTATGTACTATAAATTTGATGTGGTGATTGTCGGATCGGGCGGTGCTGGCCTGATGGCAGCTATGCAACTGCCGAACGCCAGCGTGGCCGTTCTAACCAAAGTCTATCCGACACGCTCGCACACTGGCGCGGCCCAGGGCGGTGTCGCCGCCGCGCTTGGCAACCAGGAAGAAGATCACTGGAAATGGCACATGTACGATACCGTCAAGGGCGGCGACTACCTGGTAGACCAGCCAGCAGCCGAGATTCTTGCCCGCGACGCCATCGACGCCATCTACGAGCTTGAGCATCGCGGCCTGCCCTTCAACCGCACAGATGACGGGCGCATCGACCAGCGCCGCTTCGGCGGCCATACCCGCAACTACGGCGAAGGCCCCGTCCGCCGCTCCTGCTACGCCGCCGACCGCACCGGCCATATGCTGCTGCAAACCATGTATCAGCAGGCCATCAAAAACGAGGTGCGTTTCTTCAATGAATACCTCGTCCTCGACCTGCTCATTAATGAAGGTCAAGCCTGTGGTGTAGTCGCATTGCAGATTCGCACAGGCGAGATTCATACCTTCCACGCGAAGGCCGTCATGTTCGCCACCGGCGGCTATGGACGCGCCTGGAAAGTCACCAGCAACGCCTTTGCCTGCACAGGCGACGGGATGGCGATTGCCTATCGTCGCGGCATTCCACTGGAAGACATGGAGATGTACCAGTTCCACCCCACCGGCCTGTATAAAGTTGGCGTGCTGCTGAGCGAGGGCGCTCGTGGCGAAGGCGCGAAGCTGCTCAACGGCAAAGGCGAGTACTTCATGGCGGAGTACATGCCCACTCTCAAAGACCTCGCACCCCGCGACATCGTCTCGCGCTGCATTCTCCAGGAAATTCACAAAGGCAATGGCGTCGATGGCAAGGACTATGTCTACCTCGACCTGCGTCACCTGGGAGCAAAGGTTATCAACGAGAAGCTGCCAGACATCACCGACTTCGCCCGTAACTACCTGGGCGTCGAACCGATCAACGAACCGGTGCCCATTCAACCGACCGCGCACTACGCGATGGGCGGCATTCCTACCGATATCGATGGCCGCGTCGTCATCGACCCACAGTGGACGCCTCTGCCCGGCTTCTACGCGGCTGGCGAGGTCGCTTGCGTCTCCGTACACGGAGCCAATCGTCTCGGTACCAACTCGCTGGTGGACCTGATTGTGTTTGGCCGTCGAGCTGGCAAACACATGGCGAAGTTTCTTTCCGAGAATAACAGCCACGTCCCGCTGCCACCCGAACCAGAAGCTTTCTCTCGCGAGCTGGTTGACCGCCTGCTCACCTCGACGGGCGGCGAATCGGCAGCTCGCGTGCGTACTACCCTGCAAAACGAGATGGATGCCAATGTCTTTGTCGAGCGCGACGATCGCGGCCTGCGCCACTCTCTCGATATGGTCGACGGTTTGCAGGAAGCATACATGCGCGTGCAGTTGCAGGACAAAGGCAAGACCTTCAACACCGAACTGGTCGAGGCTATCGAACTCGGTTTCCTGCTCGATTGCTCTGAAGCCACCATCCATGGCGCGCTTGCTCGCACCGAAAGTCGCGGCGCGCACTATCGCCTCGACTATCCCAACCGCGATGATGCCAACTGGCTCAAACATACCCTGGCCTATAAAGGGAAGAAAGCCCACGACGTCAAACTGGATTACAAAGACGTGATTCTCATAGATGACCCGATTTTCAAGCCCAAGGAGCGGAAATACTAAGGAGACACTTTCATGAACATCTTGATGCGTATCAAGCGCTTCGATCCAGACAAGGACAGCAAGCCGTACTGGGACGAGTTCCGCGTGGACATGGATCCCATCGACCGCCTGCTGGACGCCTTGAACGTCGTCAAATGGACGATGGACGGAACGCTGACCTATCGCCGTTCGTGCGCGCATGGCGTCTGCGGCTCTGACGCCATGCGTATCAACGGGCGTAACCGCCTGGCCTGCAAGGTGCTGATCCGCGACGTGGGCGAAAAAGTCACCATCGAGCCAATGCTCGGCTACCCGGTCATCAAAGACCTGGTGGTAGACATGGACCCTTTCTTTGAGAAGTACAAAGCGGTTAAGCCCTACCTCATCACCCATGACTCTGACCCTGGCACCGAACGCCTGCAAAGTCCCGAGGAGCGTGCCCGCTACGACGAAGGCACGAAGTGCATTCTGTGCGGCGCGTGTACCGGTTCGTGTCCCTCGGTCTGGGGCAATCCCGACTGGGTCGGCCCGGCCTCGATTGTGAACGCTCACCGCTTCATATTCGACAGCCGCGACCAGGGGGCCGCCGAACGCCTCGCCATTCTCGGCCAGCGTGATGGCGTGTGGCGCTGCCGTACCATCTTCAACTGTGCCGACGCCTGCCCGCGTGGCATCCACGTCACCGACCTGATCGAACAGGTCAAACGCGCCATCATCTACAATGACCGCAGCGTTGAATAACCCGTTGGGGCCAATCGGTCCCCTGTCATGCTGAGCGCAGCGAAGCATCTCGTATGCCGGGCAACCGGAGATGCTTCGCTGCGCTCAGCATGACATGTTTGATGGCCCTATATTATGACATGGGGGGAAAACACTTGATCGAATCTGATACCTGGCAGCACGAATATACTTTGACCAACGGTATCCGCATGCACTATGTCACACAAGGCGAAGGGCCGCTAGTAGTGTTGCTGCATGGCTTTCCTGAGTTCTGGTACTCCTGGCGCTACCAGATACCTTTCCTGGCCGAGCATGGCTTCAAAGTGGTCGCGCCCGACCTGCGCGGCTACAACATGACCGATAAGCCACACACAGGCTACGACGTGTCAACCTTGATTCGTGATATCGCCGATCTGATTACGGGGCTTGGCCGCGAGAAAGCCGTTATCGTCGGACATGACTGGGGCGGCGTACTCGCATGGGCCTTCGCCATTCGCTATCCCGAGATGACCGAACGCCTGATTGTGCTGAACGCGCCGCATCCGGGCGCGATGATGCGCGAACTGCGCGCGCTTCGCCAGTTGCGTAAAAGCTGGTACATCTTTTTCTTCCAATTGCCCTGGCTGCCTGAATATGTCCTGCGGCGTAACAATGCCAACGAAATTGGCCGCATGTTGCGCGGGGCCGCCGTTCAAAAAGACCGTTTCCCGCGCAGCGAGACCGCTAAATACCAGCAGGCTATGAGTACGCCCGGCACGATGACCGCCGCCCTCAACTACTATCGCCAGCTTTTCCGCCGCCTGCCGCGCACCGCGAAAGAGGCCAACAACCGCGTGAACGTTCCAACTCTGCTCATCTGGGGCGTGCATGATATCGCGCTCGATATCCGCCTGACGAAAGGCCTGCACCGATGGGTAGACGACATTCGCGTGGAATACATTTACAATAGCGGTCATTGGGTGCAACAGGAACAACCGGATGAGGTGAACCGCTTGATGTTGGAATTTTTGAAAGGACGCGACGATGAACGTTCTTAACCAAAACCTCGCCTCTGTCATACTGACCTCGCTCATGTCATTCTGAGCGCAGCGAGGAATCTCTGTGACCGAGTGGTTCGCGTGCGAGAACGCAGATTCTGAGCGCAGCGAAGAATGACATGTTGCGTCCCTACGAACAAGAAGGGCCGGGTCGTTGGCCGCATTTCTGGGGGGAAAGAAATACAGCCAGCCCCGGCGGAGAATTACTCGCGCCAGAAGCCCGACCCGACCCCCTTGGCGGCGATAAACGCCGCCAAATGGTGAGAGGTAATTTTTCCTGCTAACAATAATACGTGATATCTGCTGTGTTTGCTACAGTCGAAAGTACAGGTTGTTTATCCGTTTCGCGCTGCGCCTCCTGCAACCAGAGCGCTCCACATTCCTTGCACATGCCATGAGTCGCATCGTAAATTTTGGGTACCGGCAATGATGAAGTTCGCTCCCCAGCGTTGTTCATCAGCCTTAAGCACCAGGCACATTGTCTTTGCATTACTAACTCCCTTCCACACCTGGCCTGAAATCAAACGACAGTACCGTCTTTGAATTAAACGCGCAACCCCATACTTTCTGCGCCCACCCTTATCTCCCCCTGGTCGGCCCCTGTGTTCCCGGAGATGAACCGGCACACCATGCCAGGCTTTTAATGACCAGCAGGTTCAATGAATGCTCCTTTGAATTTGTTGTATCCTGCGCATAGATATAAATCGGCAGTGTCCTGCAATTATTACCTATCACCAGGCTATACTTAAATTGTCCGCTTGCATCTACCTGAACCATTTGTAGGCCAGGATTTTTGCCACCCGGCATGATAATAAAGAGTACGACGCGATCCCCCGGCGTGAAGCCCTGGCCGCAGATACTCATGCTATAGGCCGCCTGGTCTTGCGGCGTCGAGCAATCCTGTACGTATGGCTTGCCTGCTGGCGACGTTGCAATTGGCGACGGGCTCGCAGTCGGCGATGGGTTGGCAGTCGGACTGCTGGCCGGTGTTGCCGCTGTCGTTGTTCCCGTTCCCGATGGTGCGACGGTCGCTGTTGGTGTTATGCCCTGGCTCGGTAAAGTAGGCTCGGCTGTCACCGTTTGCTGGGACGGAGACCCATCTTTGGGTCCATTGCTGACATTGATATTGCCCGAGAAAAACGCCCAGACCGCGCCCGTGGCAAGTAACGATACCAATAAGGCCGCCAACACTATATAGACAGGATGCAAAACGAAAGCCCGTTTGCCGGGCGATCTGCTAAAAATCGCCCGTTGGCTTCGCTGCTCCTCTTCTCGTACCGTTTTTACTATATTGTCAAAGATCTGAGCAGGTGATCGCTCCGGGTAACGCAGATACGCTGCTGTCACCCCTAACACATTGAGCTTTTGACTGCCCTCATAGAGTAACTGGCAGGTATGCTGGCAATCAGAACACTCCTTTATATGTTTTTGGATGGCCGACGTATCGCCCAATTCTCCACGAATAAAGGCAAATATTTCGTCTTGCTCCGGGTGTTTCTTATCACCCTCATCCCTTGACCACCTGGTATTCCCTGCCATAAGCTATCTACCGTCTCTTCTGGCTGTAACAAACGCTCCCACCTTGTCTGCCTGCGCGGCAGGTTTTGTGCCATAGAGCGAGCGAAATTTCTCCACACCACGAGTGACCCGCTTCCTCACAGCCTCCGAACTCGTACCAACAATTTGCGCTATTTCATCATAAGTAAAATTATTACCAAAGTAGAGATGAAGCACAACCGCGTCTTTTGGATTCATTTTTGCCAGGGTCTGATGAACGAGAATGCGCGTCTCGCTTTGATCTTCCGGCCCAGCCACTGCCAGGCTTTCGTCAAAGGCTTCGCGATTTTCGAGCCGGATGAACTGCTTCAAGCGTTTGCGATTGAGATAACGCAGGCCAAAATTCGTAGCAATACGATAGATCCAGGCATCAAGGGCAAGATCCTCCCTTGTGTTGCCGATCTCTTTGTACACCTGTAAAAATGTATCCTGCGTAAGATCAAGCGCTACCTCCCGATCCCCCACGAGACGGTGCAAATAACCGGTAACAGGTTGTTGTAACCGCTCGATCAAAGAACGAAAGGCCTGTGCATCCTTCGCACGTAGACGCTTTACCACCGAATCATCCATCGCCATTTGGCCATCCCCCAACGGCCTTTCCATAGTCGTATTGTGCGTTCACTATCATAATCCATAAGGAGCAGAAAAACTGGACAACTTTTTTTGCAATTTTCGCAATGTCGCAAAACTCGTCTATATCCAAAAATGCAATCCCCTGAATGAAAAACGTTTTATGAGGCATTTATGGAAATACTATGGTATCCCGATGACCCATTTGGTACAGGTGGTTCTTCTGTGGGGTCCTGTACGTTGCCTTCCAGATCAATAGCGCGCACGCTAATAATGTAACTACCTGTCTTCGGGGGCGTCCAGGCGTACTCCCAGAGAACCCAGGTGAGATTGGAAAGAGGCTGCTTAAGGACGGCGCGTTCCCAGGTGGTGCCGCTATCCGTACTGACATCCACTTCGCTAATTCCCTTATTCCCCGAGAAGGCCACGCCCGCGATATACGTCACGCGATGCGCCTTGATTGTCGAGCCATCCAGCGGCGTATCGATGCGCGAGGTCATGCGCACTGGCGCTTCATCACTCCAACCACGCTGCTGCCAGTAGCCCTGAAAATCGTAATTGACCACCTCGATGTGTGCCAGCCACTTGCAATGTTTCATACCATAAATACCCGGAACCAGCATGCGCGCCGGAAAACCGTGTTCCTGCGGCAGCGCTGCGCCGTTCATACGAAACGCGATCAATGTCGTCGGCTCAAGCGCCTTCGAGAGGTGAATGCTGTCCGCGTAATCATCAGCCGCGTGAAAAACCACCTTTGTCGCCCCCGGCTTCACGCCCGCCCGTTGCAGCAAATCGCCTAGTGGAATACCCTCCCATAGCGCATTGCTCATATACGGCCCGCCCACCTCGTTACTGATACACATAAGCGACTCGTATTGCTGCTTCATAGGTTGCGCGAGAGCTTCCTGGTAGTTCAAGGTAAAGGGATGCTCAACCTGCCCATCAACGGTCAGCGTCCAGCCTGAAGCATTGACAGTGGGATCGGCGGACAGGTTTTTCGAGACCTGGTAAAACTGGTCGTTCGAGGTGATCTCGGGAGAGAGAAACGGCGCGGGCGCAATCGGCCCATAGTTCGGCACAGGTGGCGGCACAATTTTCTTCTTATAGTTCTTAAAAAATCGCGAGACCGGCACCTTGACTGAAGGCGCGCCATTGACGATAAAGTTCCAAAGGAACAACCCCACTGCCGCTGCTCCAATCACCAACGCGCCATCCCTGATCAATGCGCGCCGCGTATATCGTCCATCTGCCTGTTCCTTCAAAAGGCGCTCGCGTTTCTGTATTTTCGGCTCCTCTTTGATCGGAGCCGCCCGCATCCAGTTATAAATCAGCACGAAAAGCATTCCAAACACCAGTCCCACCACTGCCAGGCTGAGCAGCCCGGCCAGCAGCCCGGACGAGAGCGCCGCGCCAAAAAAGCCCGCGCCCGTCAAAGGCAACAAAATCAAACCGGCAACGAGCCATAAGATCAGCGCCAGCAGCAGGCCCTGCCGTAGCCGCAAAGCATCCCCAACCGCGTTCACGCGCTGGTTAAAAATTCCGCCGCACACGCCAAAAACAAGGCACTGCCCAACGAGAATGCCATAGAACAGGATATGTTTCGCGTCCGCGCCAATCGTCTGGTGCAGGTAATCAAACAGCGGCGGCGGCATCAGGGCCGTAAACACCGACCCGAAGACCTCCGGCAGCGAGACGCCCTGCCAGTAAATGCTCAGCAAGAGCATCACGCCGGAAGCAATGATACCAGCCCCCAGGCCCGCTATAAATCCCGACCAGAAAGGAGATTTTGCGCGCAACCATGTCATTTTCATAATCTCAGGAACCTTTTGCACACGCCATGCCTACATATATACTACGTCTCATTGTAACAGATAATGTCTCTCACCAACTTCTTATTACCACGCACTCAAACCACGAAATTTACTATAATGAGTCCTCTCCCCGAGGCCATCTCATTGCAAAATGCCTCTCCCTGTACTACATTACCAATAGCTATCTAGAAGGAAAAATATAATCATGGAAGATACACAACAGGAGACAATCCCGCAGGAACAGCAACCGCCTAAAGGCTGGTGGGCCAGGAATCGGCTGAATATCCTGATCGCGGTGCTAATAACAGCGGTTGTGCTGAGCGGGTTTGCTTATACGTTACAGGATGAAATCGTGAGTTTGTTTTCGCCGCATCACGTGGCAGGTGGACAGCCGGGAGTCGCTCCTCTCCACGTGCCTCAAGGTTTTACGGCGAGCATATTTTATAAAGGTCTCTCTTCACCGCGCTTTATCGCCTTCAACCCCGATGGCACCCTCTTTGTCGCCGAACGCGGTACAGGCAGCATCGTTGCTCTGCCTGACTCCAATCAAACGGGGGCCGCCACCAGCAAAAAGGTGGTCATTAGCGGGCTAAACGATCCAACCAGCCTTGTCTTCTACCAGGGCGCGCTCTACGTGGGCGAGCAGACACAGGTAACGCGCTTTACATTGGGGCCTGCCCCTGATTACAAAGTCTTGAGCCGCAAGGTGATTGTGCCGAACCTGCCAGCAGACGGGCAGCACAACACGCGCACCGTTCTGATCGGGCCTGATGGTAAGCTTTACGTCTCGATTGGCTCGACCTGCAATGTGTGCAACGAAACAGACCCGCACCGCGCCGCCATCTGGGTCTACAACCTCGATGGAAGCGGCGGACGCCTCTACGCGAAAGGCCTGCGCAACGCGGTGGGCATGGCAATCAATCCCTTGAACAACCAGATCTGGGTGACAAATAATGGGCGCGATTACCTGGGAGACAATTCACCGCCGGAAACGGTCTACGCCTTGCAGGATGGCGGCGATTACGGCTGGCCGCGTTGCCATGCAGGCGACATCGTCGATCCGCAGTTCGGAAGTCCAGGCGCTTGCAACGGCGTTGTGCAGCCATTAGTAAAGATGCAGGCGCACTCGGCCCCTCTCGGTCTTGCCTTCTACGATGCCGGGCCATTTCCCGACCTCTATCACGGTCTGTTCGTTGCCTTTCATGGCTCCTGGAACCGCACCGTTCCCACCGGCTACAAAGTCGTCTTCATCCCGCTCAATAGTTCAGGCAATGTGAGCGGCCCCGTACAGGATTTCATTACCGGCTGGCTGAACAACAATGGCAACGCTACAGGCCGACCCGTAGGCCTTGTAGTTGGCCCTGATGGCGCGCTCTACGTCAGCGATGATAAAGGGGGCATGATTTATCGCATTTCATACCAGGGGGCATAGTTTCGCTATGTTCCCTTTTGCTTCTAGCTATCTTCCTCTTCATCCGCTCCTTCAATCATCTCAAGAGGTATAAGCGTGCGTTTTTCAAGCGGAATGGATAAGCGGCGGTAGATAGCAGATACCTGTATGGTGATATTCAAGCTCGCGAGAGAAAAGCTGTCTTCATGTCCATACTCACGGTATTCCCAACCGGAGGGAGTGCGAGTAATCACCTCAACATGTTGCACATACTGGCTGATAAACACAATCTCTGCAATGCTTTGTTTCGCCTGGTAACGCAGCAGCTTATAGGTTCGATCCCTGGCTTCTGTACTTTTTGAAAGCACCTCTACAACAATGCGGGGTGAGTCCAGAAAAAACGCATCGTCCTGATCGGTCTTATCGCATGTCACCACCACATCCGGCATCACCAGCACATCAGGTGTAAGCCGGACAACACGATCAACCATGTAAGCACGACAATCGCTATCTTCTCCCAATGCATCGTCTAAAGCCCGCCACATATTGGCAGAGATCGCGGCATGATTAGCGCTGCTGCCCGCCAGCGCATAGATTTCACCGTGATCGTACTCAAGTCGTTGCTCATTGTTTCGCAGCAGCGTCAAGTACTGCTCCAGGCTATAACGCCGCCTCTCTGGATTAGTCGCCAGGGGAATCACCTGCCTCTCCGGAATACTATCGTTCCATACCGCAATATTATATCATGGCCCTGTTCTATAAAAATCTGATGTCCACCCCTTCATTCCCACAGGATTTAGCAATCCGGCACTTATATGGTATACTCTCCATATAAGGTTGATTGTCGCGGATAGTAGCGCATGGACCGGGCTAGAGGAGGAAGCGCCGGTTGACGAGGAGGAGGCTGTTCGGAAAGTCAGCGGGGAGCCTCCAGGGTATCATCACTCCCCTGGCAAGGTAGCCTACAAAACCAGGCGGTAACGGCTGGACAAAAGGCTGCCGGTGATGTTGTAGCGTTCTGCCCATATGTAGGGACGCGATTCATCGCGTCCTGCCTCCGATGTAGATGTAGACCAGGTGGACGCGATTCATCGCGTCCCTACATCAGATTGGGGAAACATATTCAGGTCACTACAAAAAAAGAAAGGATACCCCGACTCCATGTGCGGGATTATTGGCTACGTCGGGCCAAATGGCACCGATGTTACTTCCATATTGCTTGAAGGACTGACGAAACTTGAGTATCGCGGATATGACTCCGCAGGTATCGCTGTACTGACCTCAACTGGAAACCTCGAATTACGCCGCCGGGCAGGCAAGATCGCTAACCTGGTGGAGACTGTGCAGAATGGTTCGCGCCCGCATGAAGGCTCACTGGGCATCGGCCATACGCGCTGGGCCACGCATGGACGCCCCAACGACACCAACGCGCATCCCCATCCCGACTGCACAGGCGTCATCACCGTTGTGCATAACGGTATCATCGAAAACTATGCTGAACTGCGCTCCGAGCTTGAGCAGGCCGGGCATAGATTCCTTTCTGAAACGGATACCGAGGTTCTCTCGCACCTGATTGAACGTGCCTACTTCGGCGAGGCCAATCACGACCTTGAAAAGGCGGTTCGTATGGCTCTACAGCAGGTTCGAGGAGCCTATGCCATCGCCGTTTTGAGTTCAGAGCAGCCTGATCTGCTGATCGGCGCGCGCCTGGGCGGTGGTCCTCTGATCGTAGGCGTAGGCGAAGGGGAGCAGTTCCTTGCTTCGGACATTCCTGCTATCCTCAAGCACACGCGCCGCGTACTGATTCTAGACGAGGGCGAGATTGCTGTCCTGCGTCCCGAAGGCGTAAAAATCACAAAGCTGGACGGTTCCCCCAGCCAGCGCGAACCGCTCACCATCGAGTGGGACGCAGAGGCTGCCGAAAAGGGCGGCTACCCCCACTTCATGCTCAAGGAGATGCACGAGCAGCCCGAAGCTCTGCGCCGCTGCCTCACTGGTCGCATACGTGATGGCAAACTGCACCTTTCCGAACTCGACTCGATGCGCCAGCAAGGCCTGCTCGATGCAATTGAGCGCGTGGTAATCGTGGCCTGCGGCACTTCCTACAACGCTGGCCTCGTCGCCAAATACGTGATCGAGCAATGGGCGCGTCTCCCTGTCGAAGTGGTGACGGCTGCCGAGTTTCGCTATGCTGACCCCATCGTTGGCCCAAACACGCTCTGCATTGCAGTAACGCAATCCGGCGAAACGGCAGACACGCTGGTCGGCATCCGGCAAGCTCGCGAGCAGGGCGCGCCTGTTATCGCCATTACCAACGTGGTCGCGAGTGCCATTACGCGCCTCGCGGACGCCGTGTTGTACCTGCAAGCCGGACCCGAGATCTGTGTGGTCGCCACAAAAACCTTTGTCTCCTCGGTCGCGGTACTGTACCTGCTGGGACTCTACCTTGCCCAGCTACACCAGCGCATGCCGGAGCAGGAACTCCAAAGGTTGCTACAAGCATTGGAGCTACTTCCCAACAAGGTACAGCGCATCCTCGAAGCGGCGGACAGTCCCGATGACCTTATCGCTCCGCTTGCAAAGCAGATGGCGCGTTGCAGCAGCATGATGTTCATCGGTCGCGGCGTCGGCTATCCCACCGCGCTAGAGGGAGCCTTGAAGCTGAAGGAAATCTCCTACATTCATGCCGAGGGCCTGCCCGCCGGAGAACTCAAGCATGGCTCCATCGCCCTGCTCGATCCCGACACCCCTCTGATTGCTGTTGCCACCACCTCGCGCGTCTACGAGAAAGTGGTAAGCAACATGCAGGAAGTCCGAGCGCGTGACGCCCGCGTCATCGCCGTCGCCACCGAAGGTGACGACAATATCAAGCGTCACGCCGACGACGTGCTATACGTGCCGGAAACGCTGGAAGCCTTCAGCCCCATCCTGGCAATTATCCCCCTGCAACTCTTCGCCTACCATACGGCGGTAGCACGAGGATGTAATGTCGATCAGCCGAGGAATCTGGCGAAGTCGGTGACGGTGGAGTAAGAACCTCTCTCTCCTCTTTTGAGAGGAGATGAGCGTAGGGACAGGGGGCTGTGGGGTGTGGAGTGGGGGCCTCGTGCCTGTCCAGGGTGGGGTTGGGGAAAGCGCCCAGGGTGATCGAATACGCTTTGCCCCACCACCCAGCCCAGGGAGAGGCACGAGGCCCCCTGTCCCTACATTCCACACAAGCCGCTTGCCATCAATAAACCCCTTTCCAGGCTACAGTCTTCCCTGTTTTCACGTTTGATGAAAAATAATAGTAACGCGATTAGTCACAGACATGCTATGATATAGAGGAAGCATCGTTGACTGGAAGGGAATCCTCTACATGAAAAAGCCTGCCTACAAGTGGGTAGCTCTCTCTGTTACCACCATTGGCTCGTTCATGGCTGCGCTTGACTCCACCATTGTCGTCCTGGCGCTCCCGAATATGTTACAAGACCTGCATTCTGACCTCGTGCGCATGACCTGGATTATCCTGGGGTATCTGATCGTCAGCACGGTCTTGCAACTCAGCTTTGGGCGCATGGCCGATATGTTTGGCCGGGTTCGGCTCTATAACTTAGGCTTTGTGATCTTTACTATCGGCTCGGTGTTGTGCGGCATAGCCCCCAATGATTCTTTTCTGATTGCCTCGCGGGTTCTCCAGGGCATAGGTGGGGCTATGCTCACCGCGAATTCGATGGCGATTATCACCGAGGTCTTTCCTGACGAGCAGCGTGGGCAGGCGATGGGCGTCAACGCCATTACCTGGGGCGCGGGCAGCGTCCTGGGACCGGTTCTGGGCGGGTTTATTCTTGCTGCTTCAAGCTGGCGCTGGATATTTCTGATCAATCTGCCTATTGGCATCATCGCTACACTTGCCGCCTATCTACTTTTGCACGATATCGCTCCTAACCCGCGTGGCGAGCGCTTTGATGTACTCGGCGCTCTGCTTTTCTGCATCGGCCTGGTTGCGCTCCTGCTCGGCCTGATGAGCAGTATCGGCTCCGGTTGGCGTTCTCCTTTCGTGCTGTTTTGCCTGATTACAGCGTTTCTCGCCTTTGCCTGTTTTACCTTCTGGGAACGGCACGCGGCCTATCCTATGCTCGACCTGCGCCTCTTCGCTAATCGCCGTTACGCCTTTTCCGTCCTGGCGGCGACGTTCCAGTCGCTTGCTATCTTCGCGGTCAATTTCCTGATTATCTTCTATTTGCAGGGAGTGCGAGGCTACAGCCCGTTGACCGCCGCTTTCTTGATCCTGCCCTTGCCTGTACTCACTTCACTGATCGGCCCCATCGGTGGGCGTTGGGCTGACCATGATCGTTTGAAGGGCACAACTCCGGCAACCGTCGGACTCATCTTGCAGATCGCCGCGCTGATCGTATTGGCGTTCCTGACCCCGAACACTCCTTACCTGCTCCTGGCTCTGGCGTTGTGCCTGATGGGGCTCGGCGGCTCTTTCTTCTGGTCTCCCAATACCAGCGCCACGATGGGTTCGGCACCACGTAATCGGCTGGGTGTAGCCTCGGCAACCTTGAATACGATGCGCAACGTGGGCATGGTATGCAGCTTCGCGGTAGCTTTGAGCGTTGCTGCCGCCTCGATGCCCCCGAATCTCGTCAACGCCGTATTCCTCGGCACCGTCGGCCATCTGCCGTCCGCAATTGCCAATGCTTTCACCGATGCGATGAGCCATGCCTTCATTGCCTCCGCCGTCATTTGCCTGATTGCGATCTTCTGTTCGGTCGTGCGCGAAAGCCGCCGCGTACAACCCGCAACGGTGCCAACGCCCGTTACCTCTGAACCGATGACCCGGAATTCTGCCAGTCAGGAGAGTACCAGATGAGCTTCACACGCGATATAGTGTATCTTTAAAACGGCAATTTCACGCCTCACCATTAACCTCGTCCACAAGTTCCATCAGCCGCGCCAATGTCGCCACTCGCTCATCCAGCGTCTGCCCCTCGGGGTTCACCATGAGCGTATTTACTCCCGCGTGCTTATGAACGCGGAGACGTTCGCGCACCATCTCTTCCGTTCCGATGAGGTTGGTCTTGAGAACCAGCTCGTCTGGGATGCGCTCCGCCGCCGCCTCGCGCTGTTTCTTGAACCAGAGATCTTGCACTTCAAGCGCGATATCCGTGTATCCGGCACGCTGAAAGACATCATTATAAAAATTGTGCTGGCGCGATCCCATTGCCCCCAATGTAAAGGCGAGACCCGGCTTCCGGGGAGCGATGAGACGTTCAACATCATCAGAAAACGCCACCACTCCGGCAGCTACCTGCAAATCGAGGTCGGCGATAGTGCGACCTGTGCGCTCAGCCCCGGCGGCGATGGGATCGAAAAATAGGGAGGCATGTTCAGGGATGAAAGAAGTACCAAGCCAGCCATCAGCTAGCTCGCCGGTAAGTTCCAGGCTTTTGGGGCCAAGTGTTGCCAGATATATGGGCAGGTTCGGTCTCGCCGGGACATTCGGAACCAAAGCTTTGCCCTCACCGCCCGGTAAAGGCACATGGTATATTTTCCCCTCGTAGATGAGTCGTTCGCCGCGTGTAACTTTTCGCACAATCTCAACGGTTTCTCGCAAACGCTGAAGTGGCTGGGCGAAACGTATACCATGCCATCCCTCGATCACCTGTGGCCCGCTGACGCCCAACCCGAGTCGAAAGCGATCTCCCGAGAGGGAGGCCAGCGCCATTGCGGTCATGGCTGTCAGCGCTGGAGTGCGCGTACCCACCTGCAAAATGCCAGTCCCGAGCCGTATCTTGCTCGTCTTTGCCGCCAGATAGGCCAGAGGCGTTGCCCCATCATAGCCCCACGTTTCGGCGGTCCAGGCCGAATCTACTCCTAAGCGCTCGGCCTCGACAGCATAAGCCACCGCCGAAGCCCAGTCCTCGCTTGAAGAGGTATAGGTAGAGACACCGAAGTGTATTGCCAGCTTCATCTGCTTTTCACTCCTGTGATGGTTGCGGCGTCGATGCCAGCGCAGCCGCGATTGCCTGCAACTGACGAGCGTGGTCGAGCGTATGCACGCGTGCGAACAGCAGCCACTCACGCCAGTTCATGTTGCCAAACTCGTTGTGTCCCCACACTATGTCCAGGTGTGCCTGCGGGTCCGCCTGAAGGACAACAGCGACTAAGCGCTCGCGCAGCGCCTCGATATCTGTCAGCAATTGCTCTCGCGAAGCATGCATTGGAGCCTGCTCAAGTACGTCATTCACATTCGGCGGCTGCTCTCCTCGTTCAAGCACACCACAGATAGAGCGTTCGTCGAAGGCTGCGATGCGACGAACGTGCGCCAGCACATCGGCTGCGCTCCATTCCCCCTCTTTTGGAACGGTAGAAAAGGCGTCGTCAGGAACGCTGGCAAGTGCTGCTAAAAACTGGCGATGTGCCTCGCGCAGCGTTTCAACCAGTTGCCCTGGCGTGCGGTGCATTGCCTGGCTCGCCAGATAACTCCGAACGCGAGCAACCTCTTCTTCACGAGTCTCCTGTCTTTCCTGGGTCATAGGCCTCACCTCGATTCTGCGCTTATTCCCTTGCTAAGAGTATCTATGCATGTTTTGGGAATATACCTGCCCCATTATGCCACATAGTTGAGCAATAGGGTGGGGAGTAAAATGCCAGCAATGGCTCCGATTCTAATGTGAGGCGAAGCGGCTCCTGGGGCGTAGGGACAGGGGGATGCGGGGTGATGGGCGGGGGCCTCGTGCCTGTCCTGGGATGGGGCCGGGCAAAACGGTATCGCTTCCCAAAAATGTCAGGCTGAGAAATCACAGCAGGCAGGTAGCATCTACTACCTGCCTACCACCAACCTCAACAATAATGTTCGGTCAAGGTAGTGCTATCAACGTGACCCACTACCCAGACATCGTGGGCTGAAATCGCGGCTACTCCCTCGAGTTGGGTGCTAACCATCCCTGGGCTGGGGCTTTTCACAACGGCCCATCCTTTGCCGTTCCAGTGTTCGGTCAGCGTATGATCCATGTAGTCGCTGCTCTGGTAGTATCCCACTGCCCAGATATCACTGGCCGAGACAACCGTTACACTGAGAAGGCTATTGCTGACCGGTCCAGGACCGGGGCCTTTCACGATACTCCATTGCTTGCCGTTCCAGTGTTCAATGAGCGTCTGCTTATCTGCATAGCCCACAGCCCAGGCATTGTTTGCCGAGATGGTTGCGACACTGGCAAGGTAGTTAATTTGCGAGCCTGGGCTGGGGCTGCTGACAATTTTCCATTGCTTGCCGTTCCAGTGTTCGGTCAGCGTCTTCCAGACCCCGTTATTATTCGCATAGAACCCCACCGCCCAGACATCGGTGGCGGAAACGGCTGCCACTGCCGTAAGATTATCGGCTTGCGAGCCAGGACTGGGGCTGCTGACCACGCTCCACTGTTTGCCATTCCAATGCTCGACCAGCGTCTGCTCACTCGTACCGGTTGATGTAGTCTTTTGGATGTACCCGGTCGCCCAGACGTCGTTAGCCGAGATGGCTGCCACGCTGAAAAGCTCGTTGCCAGCCGAGGTTGGATTGGGGCTTTTCACGATGCTCCACTGTGTGCCGTTCCAGTGTTCGATCAGCGTATAGGCGACACCGTTAATGCCCTGCCATCCCACCGCCCAGATGTTATTGGCCGAGACTGCTGCCACACTGTAAAGGATGCTGTAAAGCGCGGTGGTGCTCGCGGGGCTGACGGCATTCCATTGCGTGCCGTTCCACTGCTCGATCACGGGTTGCCCGCTGCCTCTCTGGCTGCCAGAACCGCCCACCGCCCAGACATCGGTGGCGGAAACGGCTGCCACTGCCGTAAGACCATCAGGCGTGCCAGGGTTAGCGCTCGGTATAACGCTCCAACCACCGCAGCTAAAGGGAGCAGCATTAGTAGTACCGGCATGAACAAACAATACCGGAAGGAAACACAGGATCAGGAAGGATTTCAAGTAGCTTCTGAGTTTCATGGCATAGTCCTTTCAATGATTGTTACTGGCACGCGCCCTGTGGCTTCACCTGTGGCGAATTGACCGCGTTCGGGCTGCTAGTAATAACCTCGGCTATCCCAGGGAAAGTATGGTCAGGATACAGTACTCCCGAGACGGTAAAGGTATAAGTTTTGGTCGTCTGATTGGGGGCAAAACTGATGCTCGCGTTTGTGCTGGAGCGACCATTATTGGCTGTCCACATGAATTGAATGGTGCCGCCGGGACTGCCTGGCGCGACATGGAAGGTAGCGGTATATGTAAATGTGATCGAGCTATTGCAGGCCATCCCTGCAATCGTGGATGGACTGACGGTCAAATCAACCCCTGTCACCTTAAATGCTGCCTGGGTGCAGGTGCCAGTAGGCTTGACCAGGGCCGAGGTGACGGTATTGGGACTGCTCGTCATCACGCCGCCATTTCCTGGAAAGACGTTATCGGGCGAGAGCGTGCCTGATGAGGTAAAGGTGTAGGTTTTCGTAGTTTCTCCTGGCGCAAATTTTATGCTGGCAGGCGTGCTGCTTCGCCCATTATTGACCGTGTAGGTAAACTGTACAGTGCCGCCAGGACTATGTGCCGGGACATGGAAGGTGGCCGTAAAGGTAACGGTGAGATTGCTGCCACAGGCCATTCCCGCAATCGAGGACGGACTGACCGCCATATCAATAGCTGTCACCTGGAACGCGACCGTATTTTGTGTCGCTGTCGCTGTAGATGCAGGCTTGCTGGTGGGGGTCAACGGCACTACATTTGTCGGCTGACCATTTTTAGGCGGACCACCTGTACCTGGTTGATGCGAACGATTCAAAACGAAAACCAGCGAACCAACGAGCAGCGCGACAAGCAAGACAGCAGCAAGGGTGCTAAGACGGCTTCGCCATACCTTACCGCTAGAGGTTCTGGGACTGATAGATTGCATAGCATTTCCTTTTTCTCCCGGGCGCAAAAGCGGCTCCCTGGGAATTGAAGAAGTTTCATAAAAAGAAGTTTTTCCATTTAAAGGCATTGCAGAGTTTTTGGACAAACGTTGTTGTATGCGCGCCAGAGATTGAGCATCTTCAGCACGAGAGTCGTAAAGATGATGAAGATCCCGCATAAGTTGTTCGTTCTGCTCGCTCAATTCTTCGGGAGCAAACTCGTCGTTCATGCTCATGCTGTTTCTTCCTTCTCACCGTGAACTATAAATGGTTCCTAAAAGGGTAAGCGTGCGCGAGAGCATCTGTCGCACTGCATCTTCCCGTTTATCAAGCAGCACCGCGATTTCAGCAAAACGCATCCCCTGACCGTAGCGCAATTGCAGAATCTGTTGTTGCAGGGGGGAGAGCTTCCCAATCGCCTCACGCAGCCGGGCTAATTCTTCGCGCCGTATCGCAACCTGCTCCGGTGCCTGCTCCTCATCCTCATAGAGCGCATCCATTGCCGCATCCAGGCTGACAGCAGGGCGGCGCGCCTGGCGACGATACGTATCGATCAGCTTATTATGAGCGACGCGCCGCAGCCAGGCCAGTTGCGCTTCGGGCGACAGGCCCACGAGATCACCATGCTCCAGCGCCGCCGTAAAGACCTCCAGAGTAAGGTCTTCAGCGTCCTCTCGCGAGGCAACATGCAGGCGTATGTACGAGAAGATACTCTGACCATAGCGCTCAAATAGCGTATGTCCTGTAAAGTGATCCTGCCCGTTGCCTCGTTTTTGCTGCTGCATGCTCGCTCCCTACCTCCCTGCGCTACAAGGAATGTCACTTTAGTTATCGCTGCAAGCAGAGGTTTGTGACAAGCTTTTCGGCTCAGTTTTTTCTTCAATGTGATAATGGCGATTGTGAACAATTTACCGTATGATAGCACAACCATGTTGAGGCACCATCCTCGCGCTTTCGGCATGGTTGCTGTCTTCGCAACCATGTTGTATTCTCCAACTGAGGAAACTGAAGAGAAGAAAGGCTTGTGTAGGGACGCGCTTATGGGTTTTTACAAAGAAATGGGGTCTTGTAGGGATGCGCTTGATCACGTCCTGCCTGGTCAAGGCATCTGGCAGGCCGAGTAGACGCGATCAAGCGCGTCCCTACAACGATATCCCCTCTTATTTTATCAACATCCATCAGCGCGTCCCTACAGAAAATATTCATCAGCAGAGAAAAAGGAGCAATAACATGGCAACCGGGGAGAGCGTGCCTGGCTTCGCACAAGATATTCAGCCCCTATTCCGAGAAATCGATCGCGAATCAATGGATTTCGCGTTCGACCTCTGGAAGTACGAGGATGTACGGACGCATGCTGAGGATATCCTCGAGCGGCTGATGGATGGCTCGATGCCCTGCGATGGCGAGTGGCCAGAGGAGCAGGTGGCGCTGTTTCGCCGCTGGATTGAAGCTGGAATGCCTGCTTAAATGCTATGAAGAATCCTTTACGCATTGCTGGCAACAGCATGCGCTACAAAAGTAGAAATGAGCTACGCAATTGAGTACTGAAGAAAGAAATGAAAGCAACGCGACAAACAACAGTCACTATGCCACACAAATAGCCTTTGACGCTGAGCTAGACTCAACCGTTATTTCGCTTTTTTACCAGGATAGAGCAAATCCCGCCAGAAATATCGAGGTCAGCGTTGCCCCCGATCTCGGCAGCAATCTGTTCCGCTTCCGAGTTGGAGAGCATGACATCATCTACTGCGAACCTGCTTTGCTCAAGCGAAAAGATTTTACGGGTAATTTTGTCCTCTGGCCGTTTCCCAATCGGATGAGAGATAAAAGATATACTTACCAGGGTCAGTCTTACTCCCTCGAGGGCTTGAAGCGACCTCAAGGGAATGATGTGCTAATTCATGGCCTCGTGTTCGATAGGCCCTGGCAGCACGAGCAGCCGCTTGCCGACCAGGATTCCGCGAGCGTCACCACCTGCATTGATTTTGGGCCAGAAAGCCCTTTCTATGAAGGATATCCCTTTGAGAGCAGGCTTTCATTGACCTATACGCTGACCAAAAATAGCGTGACAGTTACTTACAACGTACAGAACAAAGGGGCGAAGCAGATGCCCTTTGGCTTTGCCCTGCACCCTTATTTCGCGCTCCTTTCCGGCAAGGAGAATACGCTTGTACGCATCCCCACGAATTATGTGATGGAAGCCGATGATGAGTTATTGCCCACCGGCAGGCTTTTGAAACTCGAGGGCATCATGTATGCCATGTTTGACCTGCGCGCCCCCGTACCGGTCGGTCACTTGAAACTCGATCATGTCTACACCGGTATGCGTAAAAATGAAAGCGCCTTGATCGAATACCGGCAGCAGGCCATGAAACTGCATCTAATCACCTCAGGCGATTTCACGCATATGGTGATCTATACGCCGACCGAAGCGCCATTTTTCTGTCTTGAAAACCAGACTTGCTCGACCGATGCCGTCAACCTGCACCAGCAAGGGCTGATGGAAGAGGCTCATCTGCTGGAACTTTCCCCTGGGGAAAGTAGCACTGGCTTTATCCGGTACGTGCTTGAATTTGAGCAATAAGTATGCGTGTGATAGACTGAACTGGTCTGCTATAGAATGAAAGGAAACCATCATGAAGTTGCGCGCGAAAGGCCTGAGCCATCTTGGCTTGAGAGTTACCGATATAGCGCGGGCCAAACGCTTCTACGTTGATACGCTCGGAGCCGAGTTGATTCGGGAAATAGATGGCGCGGTGCTGGTGAATATGTACGGAACGCTGGTGGCGCTCTATGGGTCCGATTCGCCTGTTTCAATCTATGATCAGTTTGATCCGTTTCGCGTCGGCCTGGATCATCTCGCCCTCGTCGTAGAGGAGCCGAACATGCTGGAAGAGATGGCGCGGGAATTAGACGCGGCAGGCGTGCGCAATAACGGGGTTGAGGAAGATCCCGAGACCCATGACAAGTACATCAGCTTCTATGACCCGGACGGCATTGCGTGGGAACTCTATTCGCTCTCGGCCCGTCCGTATGCATAAATTTTTACAATACTACGAGGGGAATAATCGCCCCCTGTCATCCTGAGCGCAGCGAAGGATCTCGTGTGCCGGACGAATCGCATGCCAATCACGGAGATCCTTCGCTGCGCTCAGGATGACATTGCTGGATAAGACCCCTTTATTTCTCAAACAAAGGCTGGACTCTAGTCTTCTACAACGACTAGCGCGTGGACACGCCCCATCCGAAAGTTGTCGGGCCAGGAAATAGACAACTCTTCCCAACTCACGCCAGCATCAGCCGAACGGAAAATGCCTTTGTTGCTGCCCGCGTAAAAGACGCCCGGCTCGGCTGGGTTGGAAGTCAGCACAAACGCCAGCAATCCCTTTTCCTCAGGCAGCCCGGCTTTCACCTGTTGCCAGGGGCTGTTATGGCTGCGGCGGTACACTGCCGATGCCGCGCTCATGGGATTATGCGCTTGCTGCGGGCCGTTCGCGGCGGATATGACAAGCGTGTCCGGGGCGGCGGGATCAACCGCAACACTCCAGAGGTAATGATGGCGCAGACCGTCATCGGGCCGGTACCAGCTATCTCCCCCGTCGTCGCTCTGCACGAAGCCATTGCCAGGGCGCATAAAGCCATCTCCGGCAGCGGAATAGAGGCGATTGGGCGCAAGCTTATGCATGGCTAAGGTATGCGTATCATAGGGGCCGTCGGGTTTGCGATCTTCCCAGGTTTCACCGCCATCCATGCTGCGAATAAGCGCGCCTGCTTCAATGGCTGCATAGATGCGTCCTGGCTGTAGTGGATCAGGCGTTATCCAGCGTACATGACTGGTATATGGCCGGGGTGGAAAACTCCAGCCTGGAGCAGAGGGCAACTGACGCAGTGTTGCCAGATCACGCCAGCTTGTTCCGCCATCCTCGGAACGGAAAATGGCGCTTGGTTCTGTTCCCACGTAAACCACGCTTCGCCCATTGGAGCGTTCTAATGGACTGATCGCAACCGCCATGACCTGCTCGCCAATGACGCCTGCTCCTACGTTTTCCCATGTTTTTCCCGCGTCGCCACTGCGCCACAAACCCTGCCCAAAGGTGCCACAATACACCTCTTCTGGATGCTGTGGATCAACAGCCAGACATTGGGTAGTCAGGCCGGTAAGCTCCGGATTCACAAGCCATTTCCCCTCCTGCTCGCGCGCAATGGCGAGCGCCTCGTTTGTCGCAATGTATAATTTTTTCATGCTACACCTCTCTTTCCGGTTAAAGGATAGCATTTTTATATTGGAAATGGGCTGTCCATTTGAACAGAGTTGTTAGACCGAAGACTTTTTTGTAGCACAAGGGCGTCTTCGGAGTTCCGAAGACGCCCTTGCTTATGAGACATCCCGTTTAGTTATTTGCGGCGTTCAAGCAGAAACACCGGAATCTGGCGGGTTGTTTTCTTTTGATATTCGGCATAGTTAGGAAACACTTCCACCGCTCGCGCAAAGGCCCGTTCTCGCTCCTCGCCGCTCAGCAATCTCGCTCTTACCGGAAACGTTTCCTTGCCATTCTCGACCGTAGCATCGGGATGAGCTACCAGGTTGTAGTACCACTGAGGGTTTTCAGGCGCGCCACCTTTTGAGGCCACCGCAATATAATTTTCCCCATAAGGAACCGCCATCAATGGATGAACACGCGGTTGGCCCGATTTGGCTCCTTTAGAAGTAAGTAGAATTAAAGGTGCCCATCCTTCCACATGTCCCCCATTTGCACGAAATTCCTCAATAACTCGCTGGTTGTACCCTATCCGACTGACTTGACTCATGGTTTGCATTTACTCCCTTGAAATGATGTTCTTGGCATATTGCTTTCCTCGCTACGTTTCCTTTTCTGGAAGAAGATAGGCAAGGAGGAAGGCTTTCTAAAAGAAAAAACATGTTTGTGTGTCTGCCTTATTCCCGGTAGGGCTTTTCGCAAGGGAGCAGCACATATTATTCTGAGCAGTCAGGCAACAGGTCACTTTTTAAGCGAAGGTTCTGTCGAGGCGAGGACGAGTACGCCTTTTCCAGCGCACAGGTAATCGTTTGAGGCCCTGCTGAAAATTTGAGACCAGGCGTACAGGTGGCCCGGCAAGTTCCAGTTCGTCCAGTTGGTCAAGAATTTCGCTGAAGATGGCGCGCATCTGCGCTCTAGCCAACGGAGCGCCCAGACAGGCATGTACGCCACTGCCGAAGCTCAAATGCTCGTTCGGAGAACGTCCTATATCGAAGCGATGTGGATCGGGGAAAACGTCAGGGTCGCGGTTGGCGGACACATGATAGACGACCACTTTCTGACCGGCCTGGATGTGCTGGCCGCTCAATTCACAATCGCGCGTAGCAGTGCGCCGGAAATGTAGCACTGGCGGCCAGTAACGCAGCATCTCTTCCACTGCGGAAGGCAGCAGGGAGCGGTCCGCGAGCAAGCGCCGGTACTCGTCAGGATGCTGCAATAGACAGTACATGCCGCCTGGAATACCATTGCGCGTCGTCTCATTGCCAGCAACAGAAAAAAGAAAGAACATGTTCTCAAACTCAGCCGTGGTGATTTTGCCGCCCTCGTCTTCAGCCTGAAGCAGAATAGACATCACATCTTCGCCAGGATGGCGGCGCTTGTAGGCCGCCAGTTCATGAGCATACGTGTAGAGGTCAATGAGTCCATCACGCGTGCGAGGGTCGGGCATGCGCCCCTGTGCATCGGGACGCGGTCGTACTGCGTGCGCTTTCAGAGCCATCGGCGTTGCTACAGTTTTATCCAGCGTATCGCTGTCGGCATAGTCTTCGTCCAGGTATCCGATCACCCGGTTGGCCCAATCGTGGAGCAGCGCCCGGTCGCTTTCAGGCACGCCCATAACCTCGGCCAGCGTCAGCAGCGGTAGTTCTGACCCGATGTCATGCACGAAATCACCCTCGCCGCGCTCCGCCACATTGGCGATGATACGCCGGGCACGCTCTCGAATTGTTGCCTCCAGCGCTGCAGTTGCTCGCGGGGTGAAAGCCTTAGCAAGCAGCCGACGCAGGCGAGTATGATCTGGTGGATCCATGTTGAGCATCATTTGCTGCACATAAGCGAGGTCTTGCGTCGTGCGCGGGTCGCGAATTTGCGTACCGCCCAGATGAGAAGAGAAGCGCGTAGAGTCGCGCAGCACCTGCTTGACATCGGTGTAGCGCAGTACAGCCCAGTATCCCGGCCCTGCAGGCCAGTTAAGCACTGGCTTTTCCTCGACCCACACAACCGGGCTTTGCTTGCGAAGGCGGTCAAAAACCTCGTGGGGAACACCCTGCGCGTAGGTGCGAGGGTCGAAGATGATCTCCGTATCTGGTCGTTCCTGCGTCATGGCTACTCTCCTATCTATTCGAGCGAACCAGGTCGTAGCGCGTTTAGAAAGCAGAAAATTCCTGTTCAAATCGCGGCAACGACCAGAACTGACCTTCCTCTCGAGTATATCATTTTTCAACTGGAATAGTGACAGGAAACAACTACATGGGTGTCCATCAATTTTTTGCAACAAACGTGGGTGTCTTCCGACAACTCTCCCTGTAAAAATATGACGCTCACTCCAACTACATAAATTTTTTATGGATATGGAAAGAAAAAGCTATAATCTGAAAGTGAGTCTATCGAACGTACCCAGGTATAAACACAGGAGTAGAGAAATGCCAATAATGACACAATCGTTTGGCCGTACCGGACATATGAGTACACGCACCATCTTTGGAGCCGCCGCCCTCAGCAATGTCAGCCAGGAAGAGGCCGACCGCACATTGGAGCTGTTGCTGCAATTTGGCGTCAACCATATTGACGTGGCATCAAGTTATGGAGATGCCGAATTGCGCATCGCTCCCTGGCTGGCCCGCTATCGCTCTCAATTTTATCTGGCAACCAAAGCTGATGCTCGCACAGCCCGGGAAGCGAAAGAGGAATTGCATCGTTCCCTGGAACGCATGCGCGTCGATTATGTTGACCTGTGGCAGTTGCATAGTCTCGCCGACCCCATTGAATGGGATATCGCCCTGAGTCCCGGCGGCGCGCTTGATGCCGCCATCGAGGCCAAACAGCAGGGGTTAATTAAGACTATCGGCGTCACCGGCCATGGCTTGCAGATTGCCGCCGCACACCGCCGCAGCCTGGAACGCTTCGACTTTGACGCGGTGCTGCTCCCCTATAACTATCTCACCATGCAGAACCCCTACTACGCCGAAAACTTCAATGCCCTGCTTGCGACCTGCCAGCAGCGTAACGTTGCCGTACAAACCATCAAGTCCATCGCCTACCAGCCCTGGCTGGGGCGCAAACACACCCGCGACACCTGGTATGAACCACTGGAAAACCAGCAGGATATCGACATGGCGGTACACTGGGTGTTGAAGCGGCCCGGCATTTTCCTGAACACCGTAGGCGATATACACCTGCTCCCTAAAGTACTCGATGCAGCCAGCCGCTTCCAGCCGGATTCACCCGGTCCAACGGACGAAGAGATGCAAAAACTGGTTGACCGCCTGCACATGATACCCCTCTTCGTATGACCTTTGACAACATATGGGAGATACGCACCCCATGTCATCCTGAGCGCAGCGAAGGATCTCGGTTGCCCGACGATGCGTGTGCCGAAAGGCCGCAGATCCTTCGCTGCGCTCAGGATGACATGAGAGAGGGATTTTTTTCATGGCATGACATTTCTGGATATCACCTCGCATTTTTGCAACTTTCAATACGATATATCGTAAATGAAAACAGCAAGAGATATATCGCAATGTTTACACGGGTGAAAGCGATATATCGCAGGAACATTTTCATTTGCTGAAAGGAGCAAAGACAGCATGTTCAACCATTTTGATGAAACCTCTGGCAACGATCCCGAGGTGCAGCAGGCAAACTGGCAGGGTTGGACGCCTCCCTGGATGCAGGGTGAAGGACCCGGCCCGCGAGGGCCTTTCGGTCATGGACATCATCACCACCATCATCACGGTCATGGCTGGCGCGGACCCTTTGGGCGCGGATTCGGATTCTTCGGCTTTGGCCCGGGACGTGGCTGGGGCATTCCCGATGAGATTCTTGCCCTGCGCGCTCAGGCCATGGAAGTTGGTCGCCTCTTCATGATCGCCGCTCGTGGGGCTTTCGAGAACAAGGAGCGCCTCAACCAGCTTCGTGCCTTTCTCGAACGCTCGCACAAGGAACTCTCCGACATGATCTATGGCGGTTCGTCCCAGGGCCAGCCAACTCCTGGCAGCACCAGTGAAGGCACCGGGACATCCACTTCCCCCGATGTCGAGCAGGCGTAAACCTTTTGCCTCTCTATAGGGATGGGATGATGAAGGTAAACGACCAGGGGCGAAATGATCGTCCCTGTCATCCTGAGCGCAGCGAAGGATGACATGCCTGGATATATCCCCCTAAATTGTCAACATTCATCATCCCATCCCTACATCACACATAGGCCCATTTTACCGGATGAACCAGCAGCCATGCTGATTGTTTTGCCAGCATGAGAGGTTTGCTCAAGCAGACATAGACCTGGTATGGATTGTCGAGGGCCAGAAACCAGATCTCGTGGGGGCGTAGGGGAAACGTCTCCATTTGCTCTTGAAGGTTTACCGGATGTTCAAAGGTGATTTGCACCAGGTCGCCGTTTCTATACTGAAACGACTCGATGATGCTCTTATTGAGTGCCTGATTGAGAGGGGAGCGATTTTTGCTGATATCTACCATTTGTGGGAGACGGACTATAAGCCGGATTTTTTCGTTAACCCGGCGGCCAATAAGCTCCCCGTCGGCTGCTTTGCAGAAAGCTTCTACAGCTTGCTGTATAGCCTTTTCCTGAGCAACGGAGCCAACTATTTCAGCCAGAACGGTCATTGTGGGCCTCCTTACCGTCATACTGATAGGGCTATACAGCATTTCTGATACTCCTTCAGATCTTGCTTCGTTCTGTTACGACGCCAGCTTCCAGCAAATCCTTTAAGGTCAGCAGGTCGTGCAGTATTTGTCGGCATGTCACATTGGCGAGCGCGGCTTCTGATAATCCCAACATTCCGCAGGTAATATGCAAGACCATTTCCAGGCTCACATGGGTCACTCCGTCTCCAAGCGGCTCGAACTGGTAGGAGAAGAGACAGGGTGATATGCCAGAAAGGCTTTTGAGGGTCAGGCAGCGAGCTGGCTCAAACTCAACAATCTCGAACGTAATATCCATCCATCTTCCCAAAAAACGGATAGTGTTCCGTATCGTTGAGCCTACCTGCATCTCCCCCAGAGAAGTTTTTCTGACTGCGATTGTGCAGCCTGTCCAGTCGATCAGATTGGCAAAGTCGCACACATAAGCAAAAACATCCTTAACCGGCAGGTTAATGATCACACTCTGCCGCTCGTTCAATGCATTCAACACAGTCCCTACTCTCTCTACCTCAATGCTCAGTGATAATACCTTTGTTTGCCGTTAAAGAAACCGGATTGACTGTCCTCATCGCACGAAGAAGGTATGAGGCGGACGCTTCCCATATGTACCGAGCCGAATAGTTCTTTTAGCAGGCAACGTATGCTTTTTTCCACTTCAAGCTTCATATGCTCTTTTGTGTCTGGAAAAAGGACGAAGCCCTGGCATAAGCACTGTGCGGATATGGAAATAGAACAGTAGCGCAGGCCCATGCGCAGGTTCGATGAAAAATCAACCGTCACATCATCTACCATTCCCCCGCCAAATAAATCAAGTAGAACCTGCCCTACTCCCTCTTCTACAGCGATTTCAGCGCTTTCTACCTCGGTCGGTAAAACTTCAAAAAACCTGTCATAACATTGCATATGCATTTCTAGCTTGCACATTGCGAATTCCCCCCTTTTTTATTGATTTGCTGCTCTGCTTTGAGTATACTTGAAAAGGTTCTCCTTGTTCTGGTTTCCGGTAACCCAAAATCTACTCGCTATCTATTTGTCTTTGGACCGGAGGAGCAAACGTGAGTAATGAGTTACGTAATGCGTTGGAAACATTTAGCCAGCAGGTACAACGTTCCCTGCGCAGCAGCGGATACACGCAGATGGAACTGGCTGAAGCAATGGGTTTGCACCCAAAGGTACTCAGCCGTAAACTAAATGGTACGGGGAACTCCCATCTGACTCATCGCGAGATCAAAACTATTATCTCCACGTTAGCGGACTGGCAGGTCATCACTACACAGGACGAGGCCCTGCAACTGCTCGAACTGGTCCAGGTCGGGCGAACGATCTTTAGCGAAGACGAATGGAACTCACTATCACTTAGCGCTCAGACTGTGAAACGCGCCCAGCCTTTCAGCAGTTCCAGCTTTCCCACCTACACGCACCTGCACAATCTTCCTGTGCCACTCACGCGGCTCATTGGTCGGGAATGGGAGGAGAAACGGCTCCAACGTTTGTTCAAGAGCGATGAGGTGCGTCTTGTGACGCTGGTTGGCCCGGGCGGCGTGGGTAAAACGCGCCTTGCTCAGCACGTAGCAGGGAAGCTGATTCATACATTTGCCCAGGGCGCATGGTTTGTCTCCCTGGCTGGACAGCGCGATCCCGCGCTGGTGCCGATAAGCATTATGGAAGCCTTAAATATTCAATCTACCCCGGACGTACCCGCGCTTCAATGCCTCATCAATTATCTCAAGGACAGGCAATTGTTGTTGGTACTCGACAATTTTGAGCAGATAGCAGAAGCTGCCCCTCTCGTGGCTGAATTGCTGGAAAAGGTTCCCGGCCTCAAAGTGCTGACCACCAGCCGCTCGGTATTGCGCCTGACTGGTGAACATAAATTTAGCGTGTCTCCTCTGGATGTTCCCGACCTTTTCAGCACGCAAGAGGTGGGCGAAATTTCGCGCTCTGCCGCCGTCCAACTCTTCGTTGAGCGCGCCCGCGCAATGGAGCCGAACTTTGAATTGACCAGCAAAGACGCGCTAACTATCGCCCAGGTCTGCGCCAGGGTTGATGGCCTGCCCCTGGCTCTGGAACTCGCGGCTGCACGCATGAAAATACTCTCTCCTGAAAAGCTATTAGAGCGACTGGCCCAGGCCCGACTGCCTATGCTGACCCGGGGCGCGAGCAATCTATCAGATAGGCAGCAAACCTTACGCAACACCATCGCCTGGAGCTACGACTTGCTTTCACCTGTCGCCCAGGCCTGGTTTCGCCGCCTGGGAATATTTACTGGAAGCTGGGCACTCGAAGCGGTGGAAGCTATGTTCAAGACCCTGGACTCGAAGCATGCTACTACCTTTAGCTCCCCGGTAGATATACTGGAGGAGCTGGTGGACAATAGTTTGCTGGTAAGCATGCCTGTAGCTCGTGGGGAAGCTCGTTTCAGCATGCTAGAAACCCTGCGTGAGTACGCGCTTGAGCAACTGGCCGGGCGGGGAGAACATGAACTGCTGCGCGACTGGCATGCCTGTTATTATTTACAAGAAGCAGAAGCCGCCGAGCAAGGTTTGAGGGGGCCACAGCAGCTTGAGTGGCTATCAAAAGTAGAAGCCGACCGCGATAATTTCCGCTCCGCCCTGGAATGGGCGCTTTCACAAGCGAAAGAGGGAAAGCGCCTGAGTGTCTTTTGCCGCTTTCCTCTGCAAGCGGCGAATGAACGTGTTCTGGTGGCGGGAAGCAAAACATTTTGCTCTCAAGACGTTTCCAATGATAGTTTGCAGGCGCTAGAGTTATGCCTGCGCATGGCTTCTTCCCTCAGGCACTACTGGGAGTGGCAGGGCCACCTGACCGAAGCGCGTTACTGGCTGGGAGCCGTTCTGGAAATACCGCTTCCAGAAGATGCTGGAGAAACTCTGCTTGCGGCGCGAGCCAAAGCATTGAGCGAATACTCACGCCTCACCTGCCTGCAAAATGACCAGCCGCGAGCAATAGAACTGGCTGAAGCAAGCATCGCCATCTGGCGGCAACTGGACGACCCGAGCGGATTAGCGACCGCGCTGCTTCATTATGGGTGGGCCTGCCATGCTTCAGGCGAATATGAAAGGGCGAAGCAGATCTACTGCGAAGCAATGGACGTTCTGGCGGGAGTAGAGGACACCTGGCTGCGCGGCCAACTCTTTGTCTACCTGGGCGCGACCGCGGGCTTCACCTATGATTTTGAAAAGATGTTGGAGTATTACGCTCAGAGCCGCGAACTTTTTAGGCGCATAAACGACACCAGCGCCCTCGCCGATGTCTTGAAAGATCAGGGCGGTCTCTCCCTTGTGCAGGGCAATTGTGACGAGGCCATTCGCTGTCTATTGAAAAGCATGAAGATGTGCTACAGCCTGGGCCACAAACAGTACATGACCACGGGCATGTGCCTGCTCAGCCTCGCCATCGGCCTGCGCCGCGAACCAGACCCCGCTACAGCCAGCCTGCAATCCGCCAGAATACAAGGCGCAGCCGATGGCTTAATGGACGCCATCGGCCTCAATCCCTGGACGCGCAACAACCCGCTGGCACAGATGATTCGCCAGCAGATCCGCTCCGAGGTAGACGAGCCAGCCTACGAAGCCGCCTGGGAAGAAGGCCGACGCTTCACCGTTGAACAGGCCATTGACCTCGCCTATCAACTGGGAAAAGACCTGCTTGACTGAGACAGTCTACCTCATATCTACGCGAACAATGGAGAGAGCTTTACGCGAAAGGTTTCCCCATTGTTCGCTGTACGCCACCTCGCTCAGCGGCTTGCGATGTTCCGCACCACAATAAAATGCCACGGCTGCCCATTCTGACTACTCGCCGTCAAATGCGCCGCCTCAACAATTTCCCGCACAATATCATTAGAAACAGGTGCATCTTTAAAACTGCGTACCGCTAACACTGTGCGAATTGCCTCAAATGTTTCCATGCCAATTACATCCTTTTTTGTTTTGGAAACGCTACTGCAAAAACGACTACTTGCCTGTCAAACTTCGTTAAGCTGGCTGTCATGCTGAGCGCAGCGAAGCATCTACGTGTGGCCGACAACGGATGCTTCGCTGCACTCAGCATGACAACCACAGCAGCTCCTTGAAGCTTAACAAGCGACTACGCTCTATACGTAGATCGCATACAAGGGAGAATACAGGTAATTCCCTTATGAACTTTGACATTTTTTAAAGAGGGTCTATCCAGCCCTATCATGTATTTTGTCAATCTGCATTCTATTATGGCATGTATCAAAACAGATAAGCACACCGTGATACAAGAAAGAGTGAATTATGCCTCATCAATACAAATACCTGTTCAGGACACAATTAATGATGCTTTCTAGCTTTTTAGCATAAAGCACATCCTTATGACTGGATGTCGAGTAGAAGAGTTGTTATAGAAAAGACTCACTGTTCGGACAAGGAGGTTCGAGATGGTAAAGAAGCATGTTGTCCTTGTAGCTCTACTGGCGTTGTTGATGTCGGCGCTGGCGGCCTGTGGTGGCGGTGGCGGAGGAGGAGGGAACGCGAATTCCGCTAACCTGACGGTGTGGGCGATGGGCGCGGAAGGAGATAACCTCAAGACGCTGGCTACCAGCTTTACGCAACAGAATCCAGGGATTCATATCAATGTGCAGTCCATTCCCTGGAGCGATGCGCATGCCAAATTACTCACTGCCGTAGCAGGCAAGCAGACGCCCGATGTTGCTGAGATGGGCACGACCTGGATGGCCGAGTTCGCGAAAACCGGCGCGCTTGATACTCCTCCCAGCTCAATCAGCTCAAGCCAGTTTTTCTCGAGCGCGTGGAGTACGGTTGTCTCGAATGGCACAGCCTATGGCGTACCCTGGTATGTTGATACCCGCGTGCTGTACTATCGCACCGATATCGCTCAGAAAGCAGGCATTACCAGCCCACCGAAGACCTGGGATGAGTTGCTGGCGGATGCCCGCGCCATGCAGCAAAAAGGCGGGGCCAAATACGGCATTTCGCTACAGTCGAACGACTGGGAAGAATTCCTGCCCCTTGTATGGCAGGATGGCGGGCGCGTGTACAATAACGGCTCGTTTAATTTTAACAGCCCTCAAGTAGTGGACGCGCTGTCGTTCTACCAGACCTTCTTTAAAGAGGGACTTACCCCGACGACGGAGCCACCCGGCTTTGACGTTTCGCAGGGCTTCATCCAGGGTACGCTGCCCATGTTCATCTCCGGTCCCTGGGAAATGGGGCTGATTAAGCAGAATGGTGGGGCTGCTATGGATGGAAAGTGGGCAGTAGCCCCGGTGCCCGGGAAAATGACGAACACCTCATTCATTGGCGGCAGCGACCTGGTGGTCTTCAAAAACAGCCCGAATCGTGATGCAGCCTGGAAGTTTGTCCAGTACCTGATCGATCCCAGCGTTCAGGCCCGCTGGTACAGCATTGTTGGAGACCTGCCTGCCGTACAGGCCGCCTGGAACAGTGGAACGCTTGCCAGTGATAAGAATCTCCAGGTCTTCCACACGCAGTTGAGCAACACTCAGGCACCGCCGACGATAACCAACTGGGAGCAGATCGCTAACGTCATCGACAACGATTTGCAACAAACCTGCCTGGGCAAGTCCTCACCGCAGCAAGCGGCACAGGATATGCAGCAGAAGGCCTCGTCTATCGGGAGCGGGCAATGAGTAGCATCACGAATACCATAACTCCAGCAACGGAGGCGGCGCGCAAAGCTCCGCCTCCATCCGACGTGCGGCGTCATAATCTGGCGGGATGGCTCTTCGCGACTCCCTGGGTGGTCATATTCGTGGTATTTATGGCCTTCCCTATTATCGCCTCCCTGATCCTCAGTTTCACAGATTTCGGTATTGCCAACCTGCAAGACCCTTTTAATTTGCATTTTATAGGTTTGCAGAACTACGGGCGGCTGGCGCACGATCAGCTATTTCTCACGGCGGCCCTTAACACCATTATTGTTGTGGTTATCGGTGTGCCGTTGAATGTGGGGCTGGCGCTGCTGATCGCGATAGGAGTAAACCGGGGAGTACGCTATGTACGGGCCATTTTCCGTGTTGGCTATTACCTGCCGGTTGTCACCAGTATCGTAGCTATCGCTGTTGTGTGGCGGTTCCTGCTCGACCCCGACGCGGGCCTTGTTGATAATCTGCTACGCCTGGTCGGGCTGCATGGCCCAAACTGGCTCGGCGACCCATCATTGGCCCTGCCTTCAGTCATATTCGTGGTGATCTGGCGCAATGTTGGCTATGCGATGGTTATCCTGCTGGCCGGTCTGCAAGGTGTAGACCCGACATTGTATGAGGCCGCGCATATCGATGGCGCTGGCGCTTTTGCGCGCTTTCGCTATGTGACAATCCCCATGATGCGACCGGTACTGCTTTTCGTCACCGTCATCACCAGCATTGGCTTTCTGCAAGTCTTCCAGGAGCCATATGTCATGACGCAGGGAGGGCCGCTCAACCGCACGCTCACCATCTCGCAATACCTGATTCAGCAGGGGTTCGACTTCTTCAATCAAGGGTATGCCAGCGCGATGGCCTATGTCCTGTTTCTTGCCATTGTGATACTGACGCTTGTGCAGTTTCGCCTGCTGCGCCCCCAGACTTGATACAAGGAGGATGACAAAATGTCGCAAACCGCATCTCCTGAACAGATTATAGCCAGACCACTGCCGGATACTGTGCCGGAACAAGGGGGGCACCGCCGGAGAAGGGCTGGAAGTTGGTGGATATATGTCCTCCTCACGCTGGGGCTAATTATCATGGTTGGGCCTTTCATCTGGATGGTACTGGACTCTTTCAAGGGGCAGGCTGAACTGGCCCAGCTTCCGCCGACCTGGTTCCCTGTAGCGCCGACGCTGGACAACTACAGCAAGCTTTTCACGCAGCTCAATTTTCCACAGTACTTTATGAACTCGGTGATCCTGGCTGTTTCTATCACCATTTTAAACCTGCTGTTCTGTTCAATGCTCGGCTATGCGCTTGCCAAGCTCAAATTCAAGGGGAGAAACGCCCTTTTCCTGCTCGTGCTGGCAACGCTTATGGTGCCAAGCACCGTCACCCTCGTTCCCCTGTTTGTGCTGATGAGCAAGCTGCAACTGGTCAACACGCTCACGGCGGTCATTCTGCCGGAATCGGCGGGCGCGCTGGGCGTCTTCCTGATGAGGCAGTTCATGCGTGATATACCCGACGAACTGCTCGACGCGGCCCGCGTGGATGGCGCGAGTGAATTTTACATCTACTGGCGGCTGGTGCTGCCACTTAGCGGCCCGGCTCTCGCCACCCTCACTATCCTGACATTCCTTGCTTCATGGAACGACTTCATCTGGCCCCTGATTGTGCTTACCAATGACCAGAGCTACAACTTGCCGGTCGCGCTCGCAACTTTCGCCATCGGTCAGCATGGAACCGATTACGGCCTGCTACTGGCGGGCGCTGTGGTCGTCGTTACGCCGATTGTGATTGTCTTCTTACTGCTCCAGCGCTACTTCACGCAAGGTATCGCTATGACAGGACTGAAAGGCTAGATTCAATCGCTTCCTCTTCTCTCCTTAAACCCAATCTCCGGGTCAACTCGGCGGCTTCCTGTAAAGCCGCCCTGGCCCGCTCTTTTTCCCCCTGCGCAAGCGCCAGTGCCGCTACAGCACGCAAATATGGAATATGATGGCGCGTACTCTCTTCTAGCCGCGCCTTCCAATGCTCAAGGTCTTGCGCCGCCAACTCCACATGACCTGCTCGTATAAGAACCTCAGTCACGTACCAGCGACTCAGGCCGAAGACCAGCACAAAGAGGTCTGATTTGCCATTGACCTCCTGTAGCGCGCAGGCAGCGGCATCTTCCCAGCGATCCAGCAGGGCGTAATCGGCACATAACTCACCTGCGGCTGTCGCGATCAGAGCGGGCGATGCCATGTCTTGACCCAGTTCCACAGCGCGAAGATGAGTGGCGCACGCTTCCTCAATGTTCTGAAGCTTACGTTGGGCAATACCGAGCAGGATATAACCATTAACCTGAAGCGCGTGCAGCTTGAATTCTTCGGTAATCGCTACACACCGCTGCGCCAGATTCAACGCTTCCTCATATGCGCCTCGTTCCAACGCCACAAAGGCCAGATGATACATCGCATTAACCTGGCTCCATGCATTGCCGATTTTCACCGCCAGTTCGTAGGCATTTTGGGATAGCGTGAAAGCCTCTTCGACATGGCCTCGATTGAGCAGAATATCCGCGACCACGCACATACAATCAACTTCCATTGCCCGATTGCCCAATGTTTGATAAAGCTGCAAACTCTCTTGTGCATACTCCTCCGCCTCGCGCAAATGGCCGCTTTGCTTTTTGCCGTAGGAGAGAGCATTCAGACAACGCGCCATCAGTTCCCGCGCATCCAGTTCCCGCGCTATCTTCAATGCGCGCTGGCTGTGTTCCACAATCGTTGGCGCAGCGAAATCGTAAAATCCTACCTGGGCCAGGTGCCATTCCAGATCAGCGATCAACGCCCTATCATTGACCTCTTCAGCCTTGCGTAAGGCTTGTTGTAAGAGCGCGTTGGCCTGCTCAAAATCCAGGTGAAATTGAACTGCCAATATTGCCATGCGACTCAGCGCAATACACTCCATTGCTGTAAGCTGGTTCTGTTGAGCATAGTTCAGCATCTCCTGGTAAATGCGCTCCGCGTCTTGCGATCTACTCGCCAGTTCATATGTTCGTCCCAACTGACTGTACAATTGTTGCGCAAGTGATGCAGTCTCTTGTAGTTGCGCCAGCAGCCTTAGAGCCGACTCGTAGAATGCAATAGCATCGTTTATCGCGAATATCTGCAAGGCATTATCGCCCGCCTGAACGTATAACCTGCATGCCTCGTTGTATAATCCGGCTGCCAGGGCGTGTTGTCCGCGTTCCCCGGCAGGAGCCTCACTCAGTCCTTCAAGAGCGCGACGATGAAAGACGCGCCGTCGCGCCTCGCCCGCTTCAGAATAGACGACATCGCGCACTTTATCATGGGTAAAGAAATAGGTGCTGTTTGAAATGCCAATATGAGGAAGCTGAGCTTCTTCACCATCACGCAAGAAGCGCAACCGCAACGCCCCGTCGAGCGCGTCCAATCCCGCCTGTTCGCTCAGTCCCGCTACCTGGCAGAGTTGTTCAAAAGAAGCATTGCGCCCCAGCACCGCGCCAGCTACGAGCAGCGCGAAAGCATCCGGCGTTAGCTGGTTGAGCCGGACGCGAATTACCTCACGCACCCCGGGCGGCAGAATTCGGCGCAGCGCGTTCTTGTCAACGGCACGAAAATCGATACGCCAGCGATTATCGGCTTGCGGAATGCGCGTGAGTATGCCGTGTTCAAGCAACGCTTTCAGCGTTTCCGTGATGTAGAGCGGTTGCCCCTGTGTCTCAGCAAAAAGCCAGCGCCCAAATGCCTCAACCTGCTCTTGTTGCCCGCTATCAAGGGCCAGCGACTTTAGTAATTGCAAGGTTTCTTCGAGCGTCAGCGCCTCAAGAGAAAGACGGATAGCCTGTACATCGCGTTCCAGTCCTGTTATCCACTCGGCCAAATTATTTGTCCTGGCAAGGTTTTCGCTGCGCAGGCTGAGCAGCAACAACAAGGGTGCGGAACTTTCCTGCCAGCGCCGGGCCGCGTAATACAAAACATCAAGCGTAGCAGTGTCGGCCCAATGCAGGTCATCCAGAAAGAGAATGACTGGCCTTTTCTCCGCTAAAGCCAGCCCCAGGCGTGTAAGCGCTTCATAGAGCCTTGCCCGCGCCGTCATTTCATCTCCAGTGACAGCAGGAAGATCGGGATAGCGGTCGCGTAATTCGGGGAAAAGGCGTGCCAGTTCGGTCAGCCAGGTATCGCTGAGCAGGTCATCCGGCGCGTTTTCACGTTCCAGACGCGGGCGAAAGCTTTCAATCAACGGCTGGTAGGGCAAACGACCTCCCGTCTCAAAAGCTCTCGCCTGCAATACATCCGCGCCGTGTGCCGACGCCCAGGCCAGAAAGTTGCGCGTAAGCTGCGTCTTACCAATACCCGCCTCTCCGGTCAGAATCACTACCTTTGTCTGCCTATGCTGTACCGTTCGATAAACATCAACCAGCAGCGCGTGTTCATGAGCGCGGCCAACAACGGGAATAGTCAAAGCTGTGGAAGTCGATGGTGCAACACCTGATTCGCTTATCTCTCGTGCAGCCGATGCAGCGAGTATTCCTGACTGTTCGCCTTCCGCTGCAGCGTTTGCCTCACGCCGGATGCGTTCCACTAGAGCCTGTGTCTCCGGTAATGGACGGGTACGCAACTCTTCTGCCAATGTTCTACGGCACTCCTCGTAGGCACTGAGGGCGGCCCTGTAGTTTCCTGCAGTGAGGTAGAGCAGCATGAGGCGTTGATAGGCCGATTCCTGTAAGGGGTCGCGTATCAGCCAGCGTCCCGTTGTTTCGATTGCGCCTGCTATATCGCCCTGTTCTTCCTGCAACTGCGCCAATCGTTCATAAATCAGGCTGGCGCGTCGTTGCCACACTGTACGATGCTGGCTGGCCCACTGCTCAAAGTCAGGCGCATCATCGAGTGTAAAGCTTTCCAGGAAGTCGCCCCGCAGTAGTTGTTCGGCTTGCTCTAACTGGCTCAAAAGGGCCTGTCTGGCGGTTGTCTGCTCTAGAGATGGCAGAGGGCGGCGTAATGGATCAAACATCTCATCAAGCCTCCGCATATCCACTTCATCCCCAGGCGCAAAAGCAAAAGCCAGCATATCGCGTTCAACAACCAGGTGTGTATGGTTGGAGCTTTCATCCAATGCGGTGCGTAAATCGGCGAGGGCGCGGCGCAGGGTAGAGCGGCCCGCTGCCTCATCGCTTTCAGGCCAGAGCATGGCGCTGATCTTCTCGCGAGCAGCCTTATGTCCCTCAACGGCAAGATAGAGCAAAAGCGCCAGCACTTTGCGCGATCTGAATTTGACGATCTGCCCTTCGTGGCGCACTTCGGGAGTACCGAACACCCTTATCTGCAACTTGCCCATGCACCGCTCACGCTTTTGCTCACGTTTTTACCACGCTCTTCCTGTATTCTTTCTCTCAGCAAGGCGACGAGGAGTCGCACAACTGCAAGTCATTTTAGCGCAAGTATGCTTGAAGTACAAGGCGCGACTGTAACAATGAAAGGGAACAACCAGATGTCCAATCTCGAACTGCTGCAAAAGGGCATGAAGGCCTGGGAAAACAACGACGCCGATACGCTCGCTCCCATCGTGGCCGACGATTTCGTTATGACAGGCCCCACGCCGCAGCCACTGGGCAAGGCCGAATTTATCGGTTTCATGCATGTCCTGCTCGAAGCTATGCCAGATTTCGCCTTCAATGTTTCGCGTTACGAGGAGAACGGTGATACGATTGTCGCCTATTCGCATATCACAGGCACGCATACCGGCACGCTTGCCCTTCCCGGCCTGCCGCCCATTCCCGCGACCGGCAAGAAAATTGCTCTGCCTGAAGAGGTTCATACCTATACGATCAAGAATGGGAAGCTGCAATCCCTCGTTACCGATGCGCGCCCTGATGCTGGTGTGACGGGCATGCTCTCACAACTGGGTGTCCTGCTTCCCCAATAGGAAGTACGGATACAGAGAGAGAGAAGATCATGAAGCAGCAAGGACGGCAGGAACAAGTGTATACCATACACGCAGGCATGCAAATGGGCGTCGTCTCGCTGATTGTGGCCGACCTGGAGCGTTCGCTTCGCTTTTACGAGCAGGTGTTGGGTTGCGCAACCCTCGCGCGCAGCAAGAATAGCGTTGTGCTGGGGGGAGAATATCCATTGCTGCTGCTGACCGAGCGACCTGGAGCGAGTCCGCGTCCAGAAAACAGCGCCGGACTCTATCACTTTGCCCTGCTGCTCCCGAGCCGCGTCGATCTGGCCTGCGCTTTACACCACCTGCTCGCGCTTGGCTATCCCATCCGTGAGATGAGCGATCACCTTATCAGCGAGGCGATTTACCTCGCCGATCCCGAGGGCAATGGCATCGAACTCTACCGGGACCGCCCGCGCAGCGCCTGGCCCTGGCAAAATGGACGTCTGGAAGCCAGCGGCCCAGGTATTAACCTGTCTGCCGAGAGCCTGCTGGCAGAGCTTGAGGAAGCAGACAGCAAGTGGCAAGGCCTACCCGCGTTCACCCGCGTCGGCCATGTTCACATTGAGGTTGCTGACCTTGCGCAAAGCGCCGTCTTTTATCAGGGAGTGCTGGGCCTTGCGGAAAGCATCACAGGTATCGATGGAGCCGCTTTCTTTGCCGCCGGTGGCTACCATCATCATATCGGCTGCAATGTCTGGTCAAGCCGTACCGCTATCCCGCCTGCCAACTCGCTCGGCCTGCATTTCTTCACCCTGTCTTTACCGGAGCAGGAAGAGGTGACGCAACTGGCGGCACACGCCCAGACAGCAGGCATACCTGTAAAGCAGTACGGGCAATCCTACCTCTTGAGCGACCCGTCCGGGAACCATTTGCTGCTTACAGCAGAGCCAGTACGCCAGGGTAGTGAGGTGATAGCCTTTGCTACAGAAATTGAGTAAAAGTGATCCAGGGCAACAACTGGTTGCCAGTCTTGTTCGCAAACCAATTGTATCTAAGATAGGAGAACATTTCCATGTCGTCGATTGAAGAAAACAGAAATCTGGGACGTCGCTGGGCTGAGTTGTGGAACGCCGACCAGAGCCTCGATGTCATTGACGAAATCGTTGACGAGAACTTTGTTTCTCATGGCGCTCCTCCAGGACTGCCTCCTGGCCGCGAGGGCGTCAGGATATGGGCGAGCATCTTCCGCAAAGCCTTCCCGGATATCCAATCCACCGCCGAAGATGTCATCGTCGAAGGCGACAAGGTTGTGGAGCGTTTTACCGCCTCCGGCACCTTCAATGGTGAGTTCATGGGCATTCCGCCAACAGGCAAAAGCGGCAGCACCACTGGCATCAACATCTTCCGAGTTGCCAACGGCAAAATCGTGGAACACTGGGGCAACAGCGACGACCTGGGTATGATGCAAAAAATGGGCATTATTCCAGAGTTCGGATAGACCTGAATGCAGTGTTCTCGAGCAAGCTCAAGACCTGAGTGCGAAGCTTGCTCGAGATGTTGTCTGGTTTAACTACCGCTTCCAGTGCCGCTGGCGTTTCCGACGCTGACAACCGTATTAGCCGGATACTGCACTTTGACCTTGACCGACGTATTGATGGCGATGGCCTGGGGATTGCCACCAAAGTCTGTCAGGACTGCCGTCGAGGGGATAGTATAGGTATAGCTTGTGGTTCCAACGGTGAAGTGAATAACATGATCGGGGCCAACTGCGCTGGTGGTGACGCCGGTATACGCAACCACGTTCATATCCGGGTCACCTGCCCGCGCTGGCTTTAAGATGGCAGCCGTAAAGCTTCCATCAGGGTTAACGGTTGAGTCCATATCGACAGAGGTTCCCACTGTTGGCAGTTGCCCTCCATAAGCGGAGCGATCGGTCTGAGCGGTAATTGCCAGCGTGTACGTCTTCCCGTTGGGCGCGCTCATAGTCAGGCTGGTGTTGCTGATAGCCTTTACCGGCCCGATGAAGGAGATGCCTCCAGGTTTAAAAGCGACTGGGGATGAACCAGGAGTTGGTGATGAAGATGTTGTACCCGGCGTTGTCGATGTCCCCGATGTTGCTGTAGCTGTTGTGCCCGGCGTGGATGGTCCAGGATTACCGCTGCCCACCCCTGAACATGCTGTAATCAGAAGCATCATGACAAGACCAGCAATAGACACGAGCATACCATTTTTTCGCATAGTTTCTCTCCGTGCTTTTCAGAAGAATCTACAAGCCCAAATTTCTCACACCCTCTACAAAAAATCAGGCTATCTGATAGACGATGACACATCTGTTTTTCGGGGGATGGTATGCGCTGCTGGATATTGAAGAGGTGATACTGCTCATATTTGACTGAACAATATAGTAATAGCTACCGGTTGGTTTTATATGGCTTTAAGAGGTTTTAGGATGAACGTGTGACCGCAACCACATTTCTACGCGGGCGGTTGCTTCGTTTAAGCTGTCTGTTCGCGTAGCTATTGCCTCTACCTGTAGGGCGATTTCAAGAGGGTCGGCAATGATGACCAGCCCGTTAATACGTAAGAACACATCACACGCTGCGAAAGCGATGCGTTTATTGCCATCAAGAAATGCCTGGGCCTGTGATATTCCTACTAATAACAAGGTAGCTTGACGGACAATATCGGCCTCATCGTAGTATGCGGCTGTACGAGGGCGCATAATAGCGGCTTCCAGGAGACCCTCATTACGAAGAGGCGCTGGCCCTTGTCCAAACTTTTCCATCATTATCTGATGTAATGCCAACACATCCGCTATGCTCAGATACCGTATCTCGCTCATTCCGATCGTTTCTCTTTAATTTTCAGCGAGGTAACGATACGTTTGCTCATATTGTTGCCAACTTTCCTCAAAAGCTTCCTTGAGGTCCTGCTGTATCATTGGACGTATTTCTGCGGGCCGAATCTCAATGGATAGTAACTGTCCCTCTTGCAGGTGCTGGCGCTCCACTTCTTCCTTCGGAATAGTGACCACATAGCTATTGCCTACTTTACGAAGCTTTTGCCAGATCATGTAATACCTCCTGGATATACTGTATATCTTTCTAATACAAAATATACAACGTTTTTAATCTTTGTCAAGAGAGGAAAAACAAGTTCCATCTTTCCCTTGCGCTACATCACAACTCAGCATATACTCTTCTTGTGTGAAAAAGTCGGCCAGGAAATCAACATGGAGGAAACGCGATGATCGAGGATACCACCCTGGAACTGGATAATTTCTTTGCCACCATTCAAAACCCGTATCCCGTGTATGCGTATTTGAGAGAGCATGATCCTGTGCGCTGGAACGATATGTTCGGCTGCTACATGCTCTCGAAGTATGATGATGTGCATATGGCCTTTAGCGATCACCGCCGCTTTTCCTCCGATATCTGGACGAATGTGCCTGAGCGGCTCATGGAAATGGGGATAAACGAGGAAATAGACTCACTACGCCAGATCATTCCTTTCTTAGCCTATAATCTGCAAGGCATGGACCCGCCAAACCATACCCGCCAGCGTACCCTGATGCAGAAGACCTTTACCCCACGCATGATTGAGTCATTCCGGCCAACCGTACAGAAGCTGGTAGATGAACTCATCGATCAGAAGCTATCTGAGGGCAGAATGGACCTCGTAGCCGACCTCGCCTATCCACTGCCCTCAAATGTGATCCTGGATTTGTTGAGCATTCCGAGAAGTGGTCGCCCCTATATTCGCGCCAGTTCTGAGGCCATCAACGAATTTGTCGCAACAATCCTCTTTAGTGGCCCGCAGGTCTGGCCGCGCTTAGCAGGTGTCTTCGCCGATGTCAAAGCCTATCTCAAGAGCCTGATTGCCGAACGTCGCCAGCATCCCGGCCCTGATCTGCTCACCAAGATGGTGCATGCCGAAGAAAACGGCGATATGCTCAGCGAAGACGAGATCGTCATCGCCACCAACTTCCTGCTCTTCGCCGGACATGAAACCACCGCCAACCTGATCGCCGTCGGCATGTACTACCTGATGCAAAACCCCGATCAGATGGAAGAACTCCGAGCCAACCCAGGGCTGATTCCCGGCGCGGTAGAAGAACTCCTGCGCTATGTCAGTCCAGTTCACACCCTCGCCCGCCGTACTACACAGGAAGTCACGATTCGCGGCGTCACCATTCCCGAAAACAACAGCATCTACCTGCTCGTCGGCGCTGCCAACCGCGACCCGGAAAAGTTCCCCGACCCCGAACGCCTGGACATTCACCGCAATCCAACGCGTACATTGGGCTTTGGTCACGGCATCCATTACTGTATCGGAGCCGCCCTCGCCCGCCTGGAAAGCCAGGTAGCCTTCGAGACGATCCTGCGCCGCCTGCCCAATATTCATATGGTAGGCGACCCGCCGATGTTCCGTCCGAATTATTCGTTGAGGGGACTGATTGATTTGCAGGTAGCGTTTGGGTAACACGAACTGTAGCAATTAGAACAAATTTCTGCTACTATACTCCCATGAGCAAATCAGTCTACTACCAGGGCGGCACGCTCGTTCTGCGCGATGTAGACGCAGAGGAGCGACCACCCGCGCCGTTTAAGCTGATTAAGGAGCGCTGGCGCTGCGAGGGCTACCATTACGGCAGCATTCAGCCGTACTTGCAGGAAGAGCAGGTGCGCGATAGCGTGCCGCGCTGGCAGACGCTCCATCTCAACATGCAGGAGTCCCGCGAGCCGCACGACTACCAGGTAGAAGCCCTCAAAGCCTGGGAGCAGGCCGGAAGACGCGGCAGTATTGTACTGCCAACTGGAGCAGGCAAAACCTTTGTCGCCATCCAGGCTATTTGCCGTGTTGAGCGTTCGACGGTTGTGGTTGCGCCCACCATTGACCTGCTGCACCAGTGGTATGCCCGGCTGGTCAATGCCTTTGGCTGTGATGTCGGCGTCTATTACGGTGGCGAGAAAAAGGTATTGCCCTTGACTGTCACCACCTATCACTCGGCGGGCGATTTGATCGCCGATGCTGGCAACACCTTCAAGCTCATTATTTTCGACGAGGTGCATCATCTCCCCGCGCCAGCCTGGGGCGAGGCCGCGCTGATGGCTCCCGCACCCTTTCGCCTGGGCCTGACCGCGACCTATCCAGAGGAACACGAGCAGATCAATGGCCGTTGGCGTGTCGATGAGTTGATCGGCCCGATTGTCTACACACGGCGCATCGAAGAACTGGTCGGGCAACAATTGGCGCAATATCGCACCGAGCGCATGCGCATCGACCTGACCCCTGAAGAGCGTGAACAATACGACGCCGACTACGCCATCTATATCGACTTTGTGCGCTCCCGCCAGTTGCCGCGCAAATATGGTCCGAAGTGGTTGATGGAACTGATGCGCCTCTCGGCCAGCAATGACCAGGCCCGCCGCGCTCTCCTTGCCCGACAACGCCTCTTACAGCTACTCGCAAGCTGCGAAGGGAAATTTACCGCACTCGACTCCCTGCTGCGCGAATACTTTTCCGAGCGCGTCTTAATTTTCACTGAACAGAACTCGATGGTCTACGAAATCGCCTCGCGTCATCTTGTTCCCGCCATCACCCATGAGACGCACACCGCCGAGCGCAAGCATATCCTTGAAGGCTTTCAAAACGGCCTCTATCGTGTGATTGTCACCTCGCGCGTCTTAAACGAGGGCGTCGATGTGCCTGAAGCAAAGGTCGCTATCGTACTTGGTGGCACATCGGGAGCGCGTGAATATATCCAACGCCTGGGCAGGGTGCTGCGCAAAGTAGAGAACAAACAGGCCGTATTATTTGAGGTAATAGCGCGCAAAACTATTGAAGAGGGCAAGGCGCAGCGAAGACGTAGACAGGAGCGCAACCGTGCTGACGGCTGAACTTGTGCGACCGCGTGTGCGCCTGCGCGGCACCGACCTCGTTCTAGACATGCTGGACGAACATGATCCCCATTGGCTCCAAACGGCCAGCGATCTGGTCGCCTTATTTCGCCAGCAAACCAGCGAACCCTTCGCAAGCTGGGAACGGCTGCTAGACCGCTACATTGGCGAGCGCATGGACTATGTTGTCGTGCGAGGACTGGCAAAAGTTCTCACCGATGCGGCCACCTTTACGCCCCTCGAAACGCCGCTTCCCCCAACACAGCTCCGAGAACGACTCTTTGCTTATGGCCCGGTGGTCTCCGCTCCTTACCTCTTTCAAAAGCAGGCACGAGATGAGGTAGTGAACCGTGTGGCAGGCGAACTCGGCGTTGCAACCGAAGTATTGGAAAAGAGCCTCTTCGCCGATCGCCCCGCCACCTACCTGCTCAGCGATCCTGGGCCTGGATGGACTCCACAAAAATTGATTGCTCGCTACAATCTGGAACTGGCGCGTGGCGTTCTCTACTGGGCCAGCCATGTGCGCATAGAGGTACACGGCGGCTATAAAGATCTCTGGAAATATCTCAAATTCTTTCGCCTGATGTTCTGGGTGCAGCCCCTCAAAGACGGCGGCTACCTCGTTGATCTGGATGGCCCGATCTCGCCCTTTGTGCATGCCACCACGCGCTACGGTCGTCAGTTCGCTGCGTTTCTCCCCGCCTTACTGAACTGCGAAGGCTGGCGCATGTTTGCCACCGTACACCCGCCCATGCTCGGAACCACAGCCGCGTATCGACTCGACCACACCTCTTCCCTGCAATCCCATTTCAAACAGAGCGACCTCTTCGATAGCCGTCTGGAAGCCGATTTCGCCGCCGAGTTCGAGGAAAAAATGGGCGGCAAACGGCGTCACTGGCGGCTCTCCCGCGAAAGCGAAGTGCTGCCCCTCGGTGATACCGTCATGATCCCCGACTTCCTGCTAGTTGACGAGCGAGACGAAAGTCGCCGCATCCTCATCGAACTGGTAGGCTTCTGGCATCCCGAATACTTGCGCCGGAAAGTCGAAAAGGTGCGCGCCGCCAACTGCTCCCATCTCTTGCTGCTCGTCTATTCCGGCCTCAAAGTCACAGAAGAAGATTTCCAGGACGCCGCCAGCGAGGTTATCTTTTTTAAACAAAAGCCCGTCTTGAAAGAAGTCATGGAGACGGTTGAGGCAATGGCGGAACGAGTGTATGGGCCGAGGAGAAAACCAGAACCTAAAGCGAAAAAACGGCGGAAAAAGGGATAGCATGCAACCGATTACATGCTACCCCTTTTTCCGCCGTTTTTTCGCTTTATCTCATCCCTAACAGCTTCATCTCATGCTCCAACGTCTCCTTCAACCCCACCTCTAGCGGACGTGGATCATATCCCAACTCTCGCCGCGCCTTCGCATTATTGCCAATATACGTAACGCCCGCGCTAACCCTGAGATACTCAGAACTATATTGCTCCGGTACAGGCACAATTTTCTCGATAGGAGCCATCATGGCCGCCATAACTTTCATCATGCCAGGACCGGCATGCAGGCGTGGAGCTGGAATGCCCGTGATTTTTTCGGCCATCTGCATGCCCTCGATCAGCGTATATGTGGGGCCAGCGATGATGTAACTTTCTCCGGGAGTGCCTTTTTCCATCGCGAGAATGTGCCCGCGAGTGATGTCATCCACGTGCGCCCAGGAGAAAGCGGTTTTCTTGGGAAGCAAGGGCAGCTTGCGCTGGAGATATTGTAGAAAGGTGGTACGCACGCTGCTGGTATCACCTGGGCCATAGATAAGGCCGGGCATAACGATCACCAGGGGCAAACCTTGAGCAATCATTGGGTCGGCAACTTCGTAATGGGCAACCCATTTAGTGCGGTCGTATTCGCTGATGTGGCGACCATGAAAATGGTAGGATTCATCGACGAGCTTGCCGTGAGTATCAGAATTCACGGCAAGCGTGCTGGTGTAGACGCCCTTCGGAATGCCCAGTTCGCGCATCAGTTCAAGCACGTTGCGCGTTCCCTCAATGTTGATCTTCGCGCCCTCGCTTTTATCGCGCACACCAATTTTGTACCAACCCGCGATATGAAAAACGCCATCCACGCCCGTCATCGCCTCGCGCATGCTTTCTTTATCGGTGACATCCCCCTGATAGACCAAGACACCCATATCAGCAAGCTCTTTCGCTTTCGCCGGATTACGCACGCTGACATTTACCGAATGACCTGCCGCGACAAGCTGGCGAACAACATGACTGCCGACGAATCCAGTTGCCCCTGTGACAAAGTATTTCATGATCTTTGCTCCTTTTGTGCCTGATATTCCAATCCGTATAACAACGCCTGCAAAGTCTGTGAAAATTCGTGCGCGAAATCGATCTTAAACACCTGCAAATCCGCCTGTTGCAGCGCCTCTTGAACAACAGGTGCGGGGTCGGCGAGCTGCCAGATGCCGATTACCAGCGCGTGACACTGCAACAACAAATGCGCGCCCTCACCCACTTTAAGAAATGGAAGACACTGTTCAAGCAATGCACCCGTTTTCTCAAAATGCTGCTTGAGGAAGTATTTGAAGCGCGTTGCCTCTGCGAGACTGATGTTCTGTTCGAGAATGGTATGCAGGATGGCAAGCAGCCGCGCCAATCCAGGCCTTTTTTCAAGCGCCTCACAAATAGCGTTTATTACGCCCGCAATGCTTGTTGCACCGGATCGTTCAAGTAGTGCAGCGTCAAATTCGCTGAATAGGTCCGTAAGTTGCTGCTCAACGAGCGCGAGGAAGAGCGCCTCTTTTGTCTGAAAGTAGAGATAGACTGTGCCTTTCGCCAGTCCCAGTGTATTTGCTACATCGGCCATTGTCAGGGCTTCATATCCCTTGCTTTGCAAAAGCTGCCACGCCGTATCGAGAATAGCTTGCCTGCGTTCCTCTTTCTGCTCATCGCGTATCGCCCGTCGCCGGATACTTGAGTGTGTCATTTTGTACTCCGTCTCGTAAATGACTATGGGTCAATTATAAATGACCGCAGGTCATTTGTCAAGGGAAGCGGCAGAGTATCACAGAGAGTTCGCTTTGCGTGTACAAAACAAAGGGGTCTTCGTTATAGCTGCCCTACTGTCGCCTTAAACGGGGGATATGTTTTTCTCTCATTTTCTGCTCGTGGCTTTTTTATGGAGAAGAGAATGGATATTCCGTTAAATGTTGTCGTGCAGCCGCGTGAGAAGCAGGACATGCCTTGTTTTGTGGGTGATGCTTTTCGCGTGCTGGCTCCCCATACCGGAAAAACGGCTGATACGCCGCGCTATCTCATAACGATTGATTCTGGCATAGGTGATGCTATAGCGGTTGGTCTTAGCGTCATTGACCAGCTTGTGCAGGATGATCCAGCCGCCTTTGGTTGCATTGATGTGCTGTGCAATGAGCGGCAAGAGGAAATTTTTCGCTATGATCCGCGTGTCAATCGCATCATTTCGACCTCGCTGGCTTTCTGTGCCTCCCCGTCTCCCTTGACCTGGTACAGGTTTTTCTGGCCTGAGAGGAAAGCCCGCCCTGCGCTACGTTTCTTGCGCAACCGGCATTATCAAGCGGTGTTTCCCAGCATCGCGGCCCCGGCCCTCTTTTATCGCCTGCACGCGCGCATTATGTATCCCAATATGTGGCAATTGGCCCGTAAACTGTTCTGGCCGTATAAAGGTGAAGATCGCTCCTTGCGGAAAATGGTGCGCCAGATTGTCAACGGCTACTTTAGCATACATGAAGATGATGCATGCCTGATCGATATTCCCACGTTGTACCTGAGCGTGGCTGAGATTGAGAAGGCGCGAGTGATTATAGAGACGATAAAAGAGCAGGCAGGTGTGCCAAAGAGACAGTGCCGGATACTCATGGTCGCGCCGGATTCAGCGACCCTGGTAACGCGCCCTACCACTTCATTGCTGGCTAAGGGAATTGCCGGGGCTATGGAGCGTTGTCCCGAACTCGTGGTATGCATCCTGCCGAGCTATACGGATACAGAAGCCTCGCATCGATTACAACAGGAATTAGGAAAGAACTTTGCTGATCGCCTGTTTACCCTGCCTGCGAAACCAGGATTGAGCTTGCTTGAGACCGCCGCTTTGCTGAGCATGGTAGATGTGTTTGTAAGTGGAGATACTGGCGTGGTGCATCTCGCGGTTGCTCAAAAGCGGGTCAGGCCGCAAGACGAAGGACAGGTCAAGTTGGAGAATCGGGCGGGTATTATCACGCTTTTTGGCGGCACCAATCCCGCTTTTTACGGCTATCCAGGCCGCGCGCGCATTTTAGGCCGGGGTCGCCAGGAGCAGCAGCGTTTCCGCCCCGGTTTCTCAAAAGTGGCGTATAATGCGGGTGACAAAGATTGGTTCAATCATATCCGGCCCGCCGCGTTGAGCGAGGCGATTGTACGTTTGCTGGAAACTCACTAGCGACACGTTTTTGTTGCGCTAACGTACCTGTACATAGCAAAGACTTAGAACAAGAGGAGTACGACTATGGGTATGACACAAGGCACGGTAGCTGTCGGGGTTTTTGAAGGCCCGACAGCAGCCCGGCGAGCAATCGAGGAACTACGGGCGGCTGGCTACAGCGAGGACGAAATCGGCTATTTGACACGCGCCAGCACCACCGGCCCGACCGAAGATACCGGAACCTTCATCGCCAACAGCGCCATCGAGGGTGGTTTGATCGGTGGCTTGCTGGGTGCCGTCGCGGCCTTGTTGATCCCTGGCTTAGGCCCCGCTCTAGCTGGTGGCATTCTCGCGGCTGCATTGGGTGGTGCGGCTGTGGGTGCTGCTGCCGGTGGCGTTATCAGCGCGTTAGTCAACCTGGGTATACCTCAGAACGAAGCCGAATTTTATCAGAAGGAACTGGAAGCAGGCCGCACCATCGTCACCGTCAAATCGCAAAGCGGCTATGCTGGCGCGCTCCAGATTTTGCGTCGCAATGGAGCCTACGACGCCACCACCCGCTTCGGCGAAATTAACGCGAGGCCACCGCTTCGCCCCTATGGCTCGGCAGAACCTGGGGATAACGAACCTGTTTAAGGAAACACAACGGCGAGAAATAATCCCAAAGGCAGAAAACCACCGGAAGCCACCTGGTCACATCGCGGCACCGGAAGCCACCCGCAAGGGTGCCTCTACAGGCCCATTCATATTGTAGAGCCATCCCCTTGCGGGTGGCTTCCGGCTTATCGACCGATGTCGTGTTATTCCTTATCCTCGCGCCAATTTGCTCACATACTCCCTCTCGTCCGGCCCGAACCAGGGTGGGTTGCCAGCAGCCGCGTTTTCGGCCATGCGTTGCGGGTGCGAAGTGGCCGGAATGGTGACGTGGCAGCGCGGATCGCTCAAAATCCATTTAAGCAGCGCCTGACCCCAGGTAGTAACGCCGAACGATTGGAGCGCAGCCAGTTGAGACGTCGAAGGCACGTGACGCATCAAAGCCCCCTCGGCAAAAGGGCGCATGACGACCACGCCAAGACCCAGATCAGCCGCCAGAGGCAAAATATCCTTTTCTACGTCACGCTCTAGCGGGTTATAGGGAATCTGGATAGCGGTGATACGTCCCGTTTGCATCACCTGCCGCAATTCTGGAAAGGCGGACGCGCTATAATGGGTCGCTCCAATGGCCCGTACTTTTCCCTCGTCGCGCAACCGTTCCAGCATTGCCAGATGTTCGCGCCAGTTAACGAGGTTGTGAACCTGGTAGAGATCGATGTAGCCGCCAAAGAATTGCAATGCTCGCCGCGCCTGCTCCTGCCCTTCACGGTTTGAGGGCGTCCAGACTTTCGTTGCGACAATTGCCTGCTCGCGCCTCCCCTGTAACGTCTGTCCCAGCACGCGCTCCGCCTCGCCGTACATCGGTGAAGAGTCGAGGAAGTTTGCGCCCGCGTGCAAAGCCGTGTCAACAATCACACGGGCGTTCGTCTCGGCAGCTTTACCGCGCACATCAAACGTTTTCCAGGTTCCCATACCCACAACGGGAACCTCCAGGCCCGATTTCCCCAGGGTGCGATGTTCCATGTCATCTCCTTATAGATGCGTAGTAGCCTGTCAGCAATCCTAACCCTGTCAAGCTGAGCGCAGCGAAGCATCTCTGAGCAGCCACCCGCAGATGCTTCGCTGCGCTCAGCTTGACAGGCAGGACACACTGGTAAAACCCTTTTCCTGATTACGCATCTTATCACCTGTAGATTAAGGAGCGCATGACCATTCGTGCCAGTTATAGCCATCACGCGAGAAAATTTCGTAGGCGGCGCGGATATTTGCCATCGCGTTATAAGGCGAATAACTTGCTTCAGAAGTAGTATTCCACGTGCTGGGATACAAAATCTGGAAGACGCCTTCCGCGTGGCTTCCACCAATCGAGGTAGGATTATAGGCGTCCGCTCGCAACCCTGACTCGCATTCAGCTACATGTAACGCGCTTGAAGAATATGGCCCAAAGACCTGTTGGATCATGGCCGAAACCGATGAACCCCCAGGTGCAGGGGTTGGTGTGGTTGGCGCAGGAGTGGTCGGCCTGGGCGTTGGCTGCATGGTTGGTTTAGGACGAGGCGTCGGTGTAGGCGTGGGATAGCCACCCGCTGCCTTTGTAATGGTACGGGAGTTGGTAGCAGTTGGCTGGATTCCATCCTGGCTATGAATATACGCCGGTTGCACTGCCTGGATGCTGCTGGTCGTATAGCAGTTCTCCTGCATAGATAATGAGCAACTTGTAGAGCCTGCTAACTGATGCGACTGTAATACCAGCCTTCCCACTCCAACCACCACTAAAATACCAAGAATTGCAAGACTAACAACGATTTTACGCGAGAAAACCTGCTTCCAGGTTGTTCGAAATCCTTTCATTACGCACTTTCCAGGCGGCAAAGCCGCGCTAATCGCACAAAAAAATGGCTCCGCGAAATGGCGGAGTCAACTCCGTCAAGTCTACCATAGATAAACTGACATATGTTGAAATATGATGAAACATAGTGGTAATGGGCTAGTCAAAAATAGTAGTTGTGTTTGTGCAAAGGGAACGAAAGACATTCATATATGCAAGAGAGACCGGAAGACATCCGCAAGAGGATGTCTTCCGGTCTCTCTTGCATATATGAATGTCTTTCGTTCCCTTTGCGGGCGTCTTTCGTTCCTCACGCCAATTTCCAGGCTGGTAAAGGTGATATACTTTTGTGTAAAAAGGCGTCCAAAATTGAAAGGAACAACCATGCTCCAAGACCCTGTGCTGCTGAATGACTGGCATGTAGTGGCATATGCGCCGGATTTGCAGGAAGGCAAGCCAATGGCTGTACGGCTCTTAGAGGAAGACCTGGTGCTGTGGCGCGTGGGTGAAACGGTGCATGCCTGGCGCGATTTATGCCTGCATCGCGGCACTCGGCTCTCTCTGGGCAAGATCGAAAACGATTGCCTGATCTGTCCCTATCACGGCTGGACATACAATGAAGAGGGACAATGCATTCGTTTCCCCGCGCATCCAAACCAGAAGCCACCAGCTACCGCACATACTAAAGTCTACCGGGCGCAGGTGAAGTATAATTGGGTCTGGGTCACGCTCGGCAATCCAGAGCGCGACATCCCTGAATTTCCGCAGTGGGGCGATAAGAGCTTCCACAAGGTTCATTGCGGCCCGTATACCTATAATGCCAGTGGGCCGCGCGCCATCGAAAATTTTCTAGATGTGACGCACTTTCCTTTTGTGCATACCGGCTACCTGGGCGACCCAGAACATCCCGAGGTGAACGATTACCAGGCTGAAATCTCGCCAGATGGAGTGATAGCCAGAGATATTACCGTCTGGCAGCCCGATCCTGATGGCACAGGCCAGGGCGCGTCCGTCACCTACACCTATCAAGTCTTGCGCCCGCTCACCGCCTATTTTATCAAGTCTTCAGGTGGTCCCAGGTTCGCCATGTATTTTACTGTAACGCCGGTCGCCGAGCGCACCTCAATTGCCTGGACATACGTAGCGCGAGACTACGATGCTATTCCCGATGAGCAGGTGCGCGAGTTCGAGGACATGATTACGTGGCAGGATGTGCCAATTGTGGAATCGCAACGTCCTGAACTATTGCCCCTCGACTTGCAGGCCGAACTGCATTTACGCTCCGACCGCACCGCCATCGCCTATCGCAAATGGCTGAAGCAGTTGGGATTGACGTTCGGGACGGCGTAAGCATTTCTTTATATAGCGACCCCAAATATAGGGCGACCGAAAGCCACCCGCAAGGGGCTGGCTCTACAATACGAAGGCGCTTGTAGAGCCAGCCCTTTGCGGGTGGCTTTCGGTGTTTCTATGAACAATATGCTAGCTACGTTTATCCGTAGGATAGTCGCGGCTATCCTCGGCTACCTTCTTCGGCTTTGCGCCGGGCGGCTCCTCCGGCACATCCTCCAATAACTCGGTAATTGGTACGCCGAGCGCCTTCGCTATTTTATCCAGCGTTTTGAGTGATGCATCGTGCTGCGGATTGTGCCAGATAGCCTGCATCGTTTTGAGATTGATGTCTGCGGCCCTCTGCAAACGCGACATCGTAAAGCCTTTGGCCTGTGCTACCTCTTTCACGCGCAAGCGTCTCATGTCTGTTTGCCTCTCGTTTGTTGATGCACGCATGATACTAAACCCTTCCTCTTGACACAATCCCATTAAAGTGGTATGTAATATACTATGTGTATTTAGATGGTATCCATCACAAAGGTTAAATAGAGAAGGAGCAAGATCATGAGCGAGGTTGCAAGGCTGCGTCAGCAGATCGAACTGGAATGCGAGGCCATGCGGCAGGCCTTATACGGCTATGCCGTTGTCTCATCCCACGATATCATCGAGCAGAAATACAAAACCCTGGGCAAATACCAGGAAGACCTGGAGCAGCATGTCGGCGAGGAAGAGGCAAAAAAGATAGTGATGGAGATTTATATAAAGGTGGTTGGGTAGGCAAATTCTGGCTTAATTATTGCTATCTTCAAGCAGCCATTGCTCAAACAATAAAGAAAGTAAGATACTCGTTTTCAGGAACGAGCGATGTACCATCAGACAAAATCGCTTCAATGATTGGCAAGCGTGCTTCCGACAGTGCAAGTTTATTTCCATGTACCGTTAATAGGCCTGTTATAAGAGCATATCTGCCGTTGCTATCAGCATAATCAAGCAGTGAGCCAGGCTTTAAAGATACCTGCACAGCTACTTCCTGCAACTTCTGATTTACAAGTTTGTTTTTATTGACTTTGCCTGTAAGTGCCTCATACTCAGTTCGGAAGCGTTTGATGTTTGATATCGCGTCTTCAAACGCCTGTGTATTATTCTCATCCAGGACATTAATAACATAGAGCGCTATTTCAAATTTGGTGAGACCTATAAGATTCTCTTCACGCGCTCTTTTGAGAAAACGCAGCAAGAGACGAAATGGCCGCACATAAAAGCCCTCGACTTTACTTCCGCTTTCAAGTGGAGATGGTATTTGATATTTCACCAGTTGCCGCAGGAAAATCAATTCCTCTAGTTCTGGATGTTCGATAAGCTTGATTCCTACAGGAGTTAAACTCCAGGAGTTTCCCCGTGACCAGTCTGTTGTAAACCCCAGTTGCTTAAATGCGCTGGCAAACTTCCGTCCGCCATCATCTCCCTCGGCTGAACGGCTAGAATCGACGAGGCCAGCTTGAACTAACTCGTTAAGAAACTCCTGTTGCTCAGGCCTTTTGAAAGGCCGCCCGCTCATTGTTCTCTCAAAGAGTTGGAGAGCTTCCCTCAAGCGGTAGGGATTGCGCACAGTTGTATTGCCGATATTCCAGGTTTTCACTTACTACATCCTTACAAATGGAATTAATAGGCCACAAACAAATATTCCTGCACAGTATTGTTCTGGTTGCCTACTTTATGAGCATGCGTTCCGAAGGAATATTTATGCGGAATAATATGCACAAACACATTCTTTTTCAGCGCTTTCAGCATCTCTGTCAGTTCATCACGGGTAGGTAAAGAATTTGAGGAGTAGGAAACGACCAGTATACTTTGAGAGAACTTCTTGAGGAGTCGTTCAAACCCGCCATAAACTTCGATACATGAGTCGAAAGGGGTATAATATTTGCGGAGCTTTTTTGTTTTTGTATGATGCAAAATTTCCACTCCCTGCCAGTAGCAACTTAGACCCTCTACAAAATGGTAGCGACGCAGATAGTCATTATCGGAAAGCGGCGTGTAATACGGCGGGTCTAAATACACCAGATCAGGAGTAACATCCAGACTGAAGACATCCTGATTAAGAGCCAGATTTTGTTGCCCGTTGTCAAATACTGCCTCATTCAATATGTCAATAGCTTGAAGAAACTGCTGTTGTAAGGAGAGGCGTAAATCTTTGCGCCCATCGTCGTAGCGATGACCTACATAAGTAAAAACCCCACGCGGACGACGTTTGATGCAGGCTCGATTGAGGGCTGATAAGGCTAGAGATTGTTTAAAGGGTGAACTCAATTGCTGGATATTGGCGATAGTGTTCTCCAGGAAAAGATTATCCGTATCGTCAAAATAGATGTTGCCAAAGGTTTCTTGAATAAAGTTTTGCCGCGCCGGGTTTTCTGCCAGCAGCATCGCTCTATCATCCTCGGAAAGCGTTTCTGTGGAATTGGCGATCAGCGCATTTGCCAGGTGATATGAATATTTCAAGAAATCGTTAGAAATAACTGCTTTTCCCTGCGTTTTGAACATGTAACCAACGCACCCGCTACCACTAAAAGCATCCAATACGGTAGTGAAAGGCAGATGTTTTACTGCATCCCAGATGTAAGGTAGGATTCCCTGCTTGCTTCCCATAAAGCGAGTTGGCGGGTAGTTTGGTGGAGTGAAGAATAATGTCCGCATACAACCAGTACCTCTTTCACATCGCCACGTTTTTGTGGGTCTTTATTGATATTGCGTTTAGCTGACACTTCGATAATCTGAAAGTCCCGGTAGATATTCAGGATAAAGTCACAATAAGAGTTGCTGACCAGCACATAGCTTCCTTGCTCAGCGAGTTCTTTCACTTTTTGGGCTAGCGTAAGTTGATCCTCTTCATAAAAGAATTCCGCCGTATAGCGTTTAAAATCGGAATATTGAGAGACAGGGTGATAGGGTGGGTCAATGTAGATAAAGTCTCCAGGCTTAGCAAAGTTGCGTAACGCTTCTCGATAGTCGGAGCAATACAGTTCTGCGTGTTGTAAAGCCGCGCTAGCTGCTCGCAATCGTTCCGTATCACAAATAACCGGATTGTGATACTTCCCAAAGGGAACATTAAACTGCCCCTTTTTATTGACACGGTACAATCCGTTGTAGCATGTCCTGTTGAGATAGATCAAACGCGCAGCGCGAAGAATAGGGTCTTGTGGCTCCTGAGAGCGAAGCTCGTAATAGAACTCTTCTGAATATGAATAGCTACTTAGTTCCGCGATGATATCTTCCACTCTATCGCGTACCATAGTATAACAATTGATAAGCTCTGCATTGGAATCGGCTAGCACCGCCTTCCTGGGCTGCAACTCGAAAAAAAGCGCGCCACCGCCAAGAAATGGCTCAATGTAGGTATCAAAATGGAAAGGAACATGTTGTAGAATGACTGGAAGAAGCTGAGTTTTACCACCTGCCCATTTTAAAAATGGAGACGCATTACATACCCTTTGCGAAGTAATCATAGTTGTCATCTTTCAAAAAGTTTTCTCAGCTCTCAAAGCAATTGTACACAGTAAAACGCCATCTGGCAATGATTTATAAGCCAAATGTTCTATTTTTCTCATATCTGGAGCTTCAGCTAGCCAATACTAAATGGTTCCGATTGTGCCATAGCCCCACGAACGCTCCCCTCGTTTGGCCCCATATTATACACAAAAACAACGCGGTACGTGCCAGCCGGCCAGCTTACACTCGCCACCGGTTTCGGCGTATTTGAAGATGGCGGAAGCAATTGCAACGTTTGAGAACCGGGCGAAAGCTGCACGATGCGCGTAGGCCGCATGCTATAACAGCGACCATAGGGGAGCCAGTTGCCGTTGATCTGGATTTGCAGTTGGAGCATCGTACAGCTTGTCTGGTGATCTGTGGTATAGATCGTCTTCGAGAGGCTATTTAAAATCGTAACTTTTATCGTCTCATTCGTCGCATAATGCGATTTATCCAATGTGAGTGTGACCTGTCCAGGTGTGGGAGTGCCGGAAGGCTTATTCGTTGTTGGCGAAGGTGTGGTACCATTTGGCGTTGTATTGGGCGTATTTGATGGGCCACCCGTGTTGTTCGGGGACTGGTTCGTCCCGCACGCTATCAGGCAAAAGGCGAGTGCTGAAAGAAAACCGATCATCCTTATATTGCGCATGATTTCTCAACCTCCAATTTTGATGACGGAAGTTGAGCGGGAAGAGTTCCATATCGAAAAATAAGGTAAATAGGTGATTTCTCATGGTCACCTATTTACCTCTGCAAGAGTCACGCTATTGGACAATAATAGTCAGCATCATACCCTGATGCACTGTGCAATAAATGTGGTAAGTTCCAGCAGTGTTGAACGGACCGATTTCAATGCTGCCGCCTGTAACCTGAACATTGTTGACTGTGGGTGCGCCGCTTTCCTGTACGGTATGAGGCGAACCGTTCTCCCATGAGCCGTTAGCCAGGATGTGAAAGTAGCTTCCGTCATCGATCAGCAGCAGTTTTGAGCCTTTAGAGATGGTGACGGTCGATTGTCCGAAGGTACTGAGACCCATATGCACCGCCGGTACTCCTGATGGGAGCGGCGTATTGGCGCTGACAACCGGCTCGGCGATTCCTGCGATGAGAATTGCTCCTACAACTATGCCCACCATAAGCATCACAGTAGTATAAAGCCAGCGTGGCATATGTGTATCACTCCCGCGATAATTTTGCACTGTAGTAGCCAGCCCCGCTATCAGACCCATCAAGAACAGCGCCAATATCAGCACGTCCAACACAAAGGCCAGAAATTCTGGTTTTGGATGCGTCAGATGATAGACCGGAAAAGGCGTTCTGGTCAGCATGGGAATAATGAAAAATCCGCAAAACGCGGCTCCCAGTAAGGAAGCCCAACGCAGGCCAGGCAGCATCAGGCCGCTACAAATCACCAGTACCGCCGTGACGCTCAACAAAGCCAGTCCATCTGGAAGCCCAAGCAGCAAGCCAAAGATGCCACAGAGAAGCGCATTTACCAGGAACACACCGATTGTAAGTTTTGCGGTAGACGATAAAGGCCGGCGCAGAAAGCGAGAAGAAGTTCGTGTTTCGTTCATGGTATATACTCCTTTATATTGACATACGGACATACGCTTGACGGTAAAAGACAAAATATATCTTTAGCTTTGTTCAAAAAGAGTGAGGCTGTTTTATAGAATATAGCCTGAAAGCGGTGTTGGCTTATGGCTGAAGCATGCTGGCGATCTTGCGATGCAGCCAGTCAAGTTGAGCCTGAACCTTGTTTACGCGGAAATCGATTACCTCCAGGACATGCGGCTGCTGTTCTTCTGGCACACCAATGACTCGCTCAAGAATTTTTTGTTGACCTCGCAGGAGCGTCACCTTTTCCATCTCAAGATACTCCTGGTAGTGCTGAAGCACAGTCAATTGTTGAGTCGGCGTCAAATGCTGGAGATTATTCAGCTTTACTACGAAGAGTTCAGGATAGTCGGCGGTAAATTCACCTTTATCGAGCATCAAGGCCATAAAGCGGTGGCGTCCCGCGTCAGTGATATGATAGGCTTTGCTCTGTTTGCTGCCCGATCCTTTTTCTTCCAGCTCACTTTCTTCCAGCGCGATCAATCCCTCCTGTTCTAACTGGCGAATAAGTGGGTAAAGCACGCCCCAGCTAATGTTGCGAAACGGCCCCAGCAACCTACCCAGAATATCGCGCAACAAGTAGCCATAGTGTGGGCCATCCATTAGCTCGCCCAGAATAAAAAGTTCGTAAATGACAGATTTACGCCCGCTATTTCCAGTAGTTCCCGCCTGCATGGAGGAGATTTCCTTGTTCTTTTCTCATTCTTCGTCAGAAACGAACTATATCTTTTCGATATAATAAATATATATCGAAAAGATATGAAAAGTCAAGGGGAAAAACCCACAAATTTCTGTTCTAAATAATGAAGACGAATGCCTCTTTCTATGGTATAGTATCTGGCACAATGTCGGGAGGAAAGAGTTTTGGGACAGCGAGAACAGATGCAGAAGGCGCTGAAAGAACAATTTGGCCACGAAAGTTTTCGACCGGGACAACAGGAAATCATTGAACATGTACTATCCGGGCGCGACACCTTTGTATTAATGCCAACAGGCGGCGGCAAGTCTTTAACCTATCAATTGCCCGCCCTGTTATTGCCGGGATTAACCATCGTCATTTCACCTCTGATCGCCTTGATGCATGATCAGGTTGATAGATTGCGCGCCAATGGCATCGCCGCCACTTTCGTCAATAGTTCGCTTACTGCTGAAGAGAGAGCAAGGCGCGAACGAGACGCGGCCAATGGCAAAGTAAAGTTGCTCTATGTAGCCCCCGAACGGTTGGTGACAGGCAACTTTTTGTTCCTGCTTGATGAAGTAGAGAACAACGTTGGCCTATCGTTGATTGCTGTTGACGAAGCACATTGTGTAAGCGAATGGGGCCATGATTTTCGACCGGAGTATCGCCAACTGGGATTGGTGCGCTCGCGCTATCCACAGGTGCCTATGATGGCGCTTACCGCCACCGCCACTGAGCGTGTGCGTGAAGATATTCTTACCCAGCTACGCCTGCGCGACCCACACGTACATATCGCCAGCTTCAACCGTCCCAACCTGCGTTATGAAGTCCGTGAGAAAAGCTCAGGTAAGAACACAACGAAAGAACTCATCAATTTACTGCGCGAATTGGATGGACAATCCGTCATTATCTACTGTTTTAGCCGCAAGTCGGTTGAGAATCTGAGCCTGGTTTTGCAGCAAAATGGCATCTCCGCGCAGCCCTATCATGCAGGAATGACCAGCGAGCAGCGCACCGAAAATCAGGAGAAGTTTATCCGCGATGATGTCTCTGTGCTGGTGGCGACCATCGCCTTTGGTATGGGCATTGGCAAACCAGATGTGCGCGCCGTCATTCACTATGACATGCCGCGCAACCTCGAGGGCTACTACCAGGAATCAGGCCGCGCCGGACGAGATGGCCTGCCCGCCAAATGTATTGTTTTCTACAATCCCGGCGACCGCGTCAAACTCGGATTCCTCATCGATCAGAAGGTCGATGAGCAGGAACAAATGATAGCTCGCCAGCAATTGCAGCAGATAGCGGCCTATTGCGAGACGACAGAATGCCGCCGCAAAGTACTCCTGGCCTACTTTGGTGAGCAGCTACAAGAAACATGTGACAATTGCGATAACTGCCATCGCGAAATGGTGCTGGAAGACCGCACGAAAGAAGCTATCAAACTGTTGTTCACCATCGGCAAGACCCAGCAGCGTTTCGGCCTGCGCCATGTTATAGACGTCCTGCGCGGCGCGAATACGCAAAAAATACGTGATTCGCAACATGACCTGCTACCCATCTACGGCTACGGTAAAGAGTTGAGTGTAGATGAATGGATGCGCATTGGCCGCGCCTTGATTCACCAGGGACTGTTAGATATGACGAATGATGGCTATTCCGTCCCTCGTCTCAACGCCCTTTCAATCGAAGTAATTCGCAAGCAGCGCACAGTGGAGATCCCCACACCAGTAAAAGTCGCGCCCGCGAAACCCGAAAAAGAGCAGAAGGCTGTAGGCAGGATAAGCCCCATCGATCTTATTCCCGACGAGCCAGGCACAGGAGAACTCTTCGATCACCTGCGTAAGCTGCGTAAGCGCATCGCTGATGCCCAGGGAGTCGCGCCCTACGTCATCTTCCCTGATACCAGCCTGCGCGCAATGGCAAAGCTACGCCCCCAGACCCAGGAACAATTCGCTCGCATCCCTGGCGTTGGCAGCAGCAAACTCAGTCTGTATTTCATGCCGTTCACCGAAGAAATCGCCCTCTTCTGCGAGCAGCGCGGCCTGAAAATGGGCATCGAACTTCCCCAGGCTCCCAAACCGGAACCCACCGAAAAACGTGAAGTCGCTCCTCGCGCCAGCATCACGCCTTCATCTCAAATCACTCGCGCTTTCTACGTACAAGGACTGACTATAGAGGAGATAGCCGAGAAACGAGGTATGGCCCGTAGCACTGTCCTCAGTCACATCACCGAACTGCTTGAAGCTGGCGAGCGGTTAAATATCGAAAGAATAGTTCCAGCCGAACGCTTTCAAAAAATTGAGGATGTCATCCGCGAAGTCGGTGACGAGCGGCTTAAGCCTATCAAAGAAGTCCTGGGGGATGAATATTCGTATGATGAGATCCGGCTGGTTAGAGCTGCCTTAAAGGTATCCATTTAGCAGCCTGAAACTATCTTGCTTTTTGATACGCATTGTATGTGTGGATAGTGTATCTCCTATGCCTCACCCCAATACAAAACTCTCAGGAGTCTTGTTGCGTTGCGCATAGGAGAAGAAACTGTATAGAAGGCAAGAAGTGAGATAGAAAGGACTTTGCAATGGTAAAACTTGGCTGGAAAGCTGGCCCGGAACAATTTCCGCCCGTCGAATTGACGCAGTATGCCGTAGCCGCCGACCAGGCAGGCTATGATTTTCTGGATGTCAGCGACCATTTTAACCCGTGGAGCGAAGCCGGGCAGGCCTGTTTTAGCTGGACATGGCTCGGCGCGGTAGCAGTGCAGACAAAGAATATTCACCTGGGTACAGGCGTAACCTGCCCCATTTTGCGTTACCACCCCTCGATTATCGCTCAGGCGGTAGCCACAGTTTCATGCTACGCTCCCAATCGTGTCTACCTGGGCGTTGGCACCGGCGAAGCCTTGAACGAATACGCCGCAACCGGCATGTGGCCTGAATACGTGGAACGCCAGGAGCGATTGGCCGAGGCCATTGATCTCATTCGCACTCTGCTAAGCGGCGAGGAAGTGACCTATGAGGGTCGCTACTATCAGACGCGCAAGGCCAAACTCTTCACGCCGCCCGCCTCACCCATTCCGATCTACATTTCTGCCCTGGTGCCTGACAGCGCCACCTTCGCAGGTAAATATGGTGATGGCCTCTTTACTGTAGGTGGCAAACAGCCTGACATCTACAAACAAATTTTGAAGAACTTCTCCGACGCCGCGAAGCAGGCCGGAAAAGACCCCGACAAGCTGCCCAAGATCATCGAATTGAATGTCGAATACACCCAGAACCTCGATAAAGCCCTTGAGGCACAGAAGAAATACTGGGCTGGCACCTTCATCCCGGCGCTATTCGATCAGAAGATTTACACGCCAAAGATGTCTCAGGAGAACGGCGAGTCGGTAGGAATGGACACCATCAAGAAGATGGCCTGTGTCTCATCCAACCCGGACGACCACGTCAAGTTCATCCAGCAGTACATCGACCTGGGTTTCGATCACCTGGTCTTCCATTCCGCGCTCCCCGACCAGCGTACCTTCATCGAAAGCTACGCCAAAGACGTCCTGCCGCGTGTGCGTAGCAAGATCGGACAACTGTTGCATCACTAACTTGTAGGGATGCAATGATGAACATTTAGAGAATGATTCGGCATTCTGTAGGGACGCGATTGATCGCGTCCTGCCTCGGCTTATAGCGGGGTGATCGAGCAGGACGCGATCAATCGCGTCCCTACAGAAATTAACAACCATCATCCCTTTTCCTCATTTTTCCCGCAAAACCCTGTCCAATAGAACAGGCCACAACTGCACCTCGGTTCATTGTTTTCAAACAAAGATTAGCGTAAGCTTGTAACGAGCCTGGTAATCGCGGGAAGCGGAACATATTTCCGGCTAGAGGACAAATAGCTATCTTCCCACGCAAGCCAGGTTCCGAATATGAAAAAGCTATCAGGAGCAGAAAATAATGACCGGGGATTTTGAACAGGTAAAACACCTCATCACCTACATGACAGGTGATGAGAAACATGATGAAAGTTCCAATTCCACACTCGACGTATTATGGGTGCTGTACGACCGCGTAATGCGCTACGACCCAAAGAATCCTCGCATGGAGCAGCGAGATCGTTTCGTGCTGAGCAAGGGACACGGCCCGGAAGCCTTCTACGCTGTGCTTGCCCATAAAGGCTTTTTCCCCAAAGAGGAATTAAAGACCTTTATGCAATGGGATAGCATCCTGGGCGCTCACCCGGACCGTAACAAGGTGCCAGGAGCCGAAACTTCTACTGGCTCACTTGGACACGGCCTGCCGATGGCGATAGGTATGGCGATGGCTTTGCAACTCAAAGAAAACGACCGCCGTGTCTTCGCCTTAATCGGCGACGGTGAATGCAACGAGGGCAGCATCTGGGAGTCCATCCTGCTCGCCGGAAGCCGCAAATTAAACAATCTCACCACCATCGTCATCAACAATTTCACCAGCGCGCCAGACCTCGGAGATATCGCGGAGAAATTCGCGGCTTTCGGCTGGCATGCTACAACCGTCAATGGACGCGACCACGAGCAGATATACGCGGCGCTCACTTATCAAGATGAAGCCCGTCCAACGGCTGTTGTCGCCTTAATTCACAAGTAGGGGGAAAGAAAGTAATGAACATGCGACAACAAATGGTAAAAACGCTGGAAGACCTCGCGAAGCAAGATGAGCGACTGGTGGTACTGCTTGCCGCGATCAGTAATAGCCTCTTTAGCAAAGACAACCCTCACATAGCCAGGCGCGTGATAAACCTGGGCATTATGGAACAAACTCTAATCAGCGTAGGAGCAGGCTTTGCCCTCGAAGGCTTCATCCCCGTCATGCACTCCTTCGCCCCGTTCCTCGTCGAACGTCCATTTGAGCAGATCAAGGACGATTTTGTCTACCAACAACTCAGCGGCAAGTTCATCAGCACAGGCGCATCCTACGATTACAGCGTAGAGGGCATGACTCATCACGGTCCTGGAGACGTAGCCCTTATGCACACGCTACCAGGAATGCAGGTAGTAGTCCCAGGAACCGCGCAAGAATTTGATATCCTCTTTCGCGCATCCTACGCCAATGGAGCGAACACCTACTATCGCCTCAGCGAAAGCGCCAATCCTTTCAATTCGCCCGTCCGCTTCGGCAAGCTGGAAGTCGTAAAACAAGGCAATGAAGCAGCCGTCATCGCGGTTGGCCCCATGCTTGGCCGCACCCTGGCCGCCGTAGAAGGCATGGATGTAACTGTACTCTATTGCACCACACTCGCCCCATTCGACGGCGAAACGCTTCGCGCCGCCAGCGCAAGCAGCAACATTGTGCTGGTCGAGCCATACTACGAAGGCGCATTAGTGCGAGACATCTGCCATGCCCTGCAATCCCGTCTCATCCGCGTAGAAACCATAGGCGTACCATATCGCGTCCTGAACCACTACGGCGAGCCGGAAGAACATGATGCCCACCTGGGATTAACCCCCGAAGGAATACGCAGCAGGATTGAGCGATTTTTAGAGCAATAAACGCTTGTTGCCTGCAAAGTCCTATGGTATCATACAAGTGAAGGCGCGTCCCGCCAGGGACGCGCCTTAATGAACGGGTGGGATAAGAGACGGAATGGAGCAGCGACTCGCATATTCAAAAGGGGGAATAGGCACGAATGGCAAAACACATTGAAAACGAGGTAGCGTACTACTACGACTCGCATCCCACGAGAGAGGATTTGATGGGGGAGAGTTCTCTACATCGTGATTTGATTGATTATCTTGTTCAAGTGCTGAGATGGCTGTTTCATGGTCAGGTCTGCGCCATTTTTGCCAATCTCAATTTCTACCAGACCGCTAATTTCATGGAATACCCGCTTGCTCCAGATATTGCAGTAATCAAGGGAACGCCGTTCCGCTACCTACGTAGCTGGCGTGTAGGCGTCACCGGGCCTGCTCCACAGGTAGTTTTCGAGATTGCTTCCGATGAAACCTGGCGCAATGACCTTGAGGATAAGCCGCTCAAATATGCGCGTATGGGTGTCCTTGAATACTTCTACTATGATCCCAACGAACGCACATTTGACCGCAAAACAGGGCGGCGACTGTTCGGATGGCAGCTTGATGCCGAAACTGGCCAGATGCAAGAAATGGTCCCACGTCCAAATGGCAGTCTGTGGAGCGAACAGTTGCAAAGCCTGCTGGTACCGCAAAACGATATGCTGCGCCTGTATGATGCACAGGGAAACCCACGCCTAACTCAGGCTGAAGCAGAAGCGCAACGGGCTATGCTTTTGGCTGAGAAACTGCGCTCATTAGGCATCGATCCTGAACAGCTTATCTAGCAATTAGCAAGAAGAACAGGGCATCCATACGCGGATACCCTGTTCTTCTTGTAGAAGGCAGGAGAATTATTTATCCTTGAGAATTTGCGCGATCTGATGTAGATCACTTCCCGCCTGATGCAGGGCCGTGTGAATGGTCTTTAAGGCGCTCTTGAGATTGCTCAACGTGCTTTCATAAGAGGAGCGATTGTAGTTGAAGTTGGACGGGGTGAGCGCGGGGAAATCGGCTGCCGCCTGGTCAAATTGTCCCTCTGCCGTCGAAAGTTGCGACTTGTAATCATTGTAAAGTGCGTTTAGTTGCTGCTGTTCGCTAGCAGGCGCTTTCTCGATGGCCTCTTCGACCGACTGGCTGACGCCGCGCATTTTCGCATCGACATTAACGGCAACATCATAGTAAAGCCTGCGATAATCACGCGGAAGCACGACCGCGTAAATACGGAATTGCAAGAAGATGTTGGCGACATCCTGCTTAGCAGCCGACGCGCTGGTCTCAGCATCAAGCTTTGTTTGCAGCGCGGAAAGCCCGTTCTGGTTCGTGGCAATATCAGATTGCAAAACACTGGCCTGATCGTTGGTGATGAGATGATCGTTCAGGCGGTCATTGACCCGGTTATTGAGCTTTGTAAGGTCAGCCTGCCTTTTCCCGATCAAGGAATTGCCGAGATTGATCCAGCATGACGTATCGTTTGCGCCACACTTGTCCGCCGCGCTCGCTGCGAAAGCTGTAGAGGGTATCAAGAGGCCAAGCGCGATGATGCAAAGCGCGCCAATAGCGGTAAAACGTTGTGGAATACGAGAAATTGCTGCTACAAGTTTCTTCATCGTACGAGTTCCTTCCCAAATTTCAAAATAGTGTGATATTAGTTTCCGCCATCCTGATTAGCCGCCGAATCGCTGTTTTTCACATCGTTCTGCGCGCCATCAAGCTGGTGCAGGATACTTTGAATTTGCTGATCGGTACCGTTAACGCTGTTGGAATGCGTAGGTTGAGCCTGCTGAGTTGTCGAGGGAACGCTTGTAGGCTTGCTCGGATTGGCGGCATTTGCCGGATGCCCACAGGAAGAAAGCGCGATAGCTGCCACCAGAGAGCCTATCACCAGTGGCATCGCCATCCACCTGCGCGCTCGTGTCAATCGATTCATACCTGTCTCCTTCACTTCGTTGTTGTTATATAGGGTGAGATCGCGCGAAACATGTGGGGCTTGCGGCTGAAGCGAGATGTCTACGTATAGGTTAGCTTTCCAGGACTGCGCCGCTTGCCCCCTTACACTGTGCAATTGTAGCGGGCAAAGCTCAAGGATAGCTCAAGATGAGCTAAATATTTGCTCAGATTGTCCCGCACAAGGGTTCGTCATATCGGGGGAGGGGAACAGAAAGCCACCCGCAAGGGGATGGCTCTACAATATGACGCGGTGTGTAGAGCCATCCCCTTGCGGGTGGCTTTCTGTTCCCCTGTTTATGGGTGGCTTCCGCTATAGATGGCTTCTGTGGTCTTGTTGCACAAATGTTATGCTCACCCATCCTGTGCTTAAAATATTGAGGAATGCAGCCTGCTAAGGATACAATGTCGAGGTAAGTAAGAATCCATCAAATAAGAAACGAGGAGACCTTATATGCCAACATCCCCCGCTGTACGCACCGAAACCGAGGCTGGCGTGCGCTCAACCATTCTCTGCCGCCCTGAAGAATACAACACCATCACCCCAACCTTGCGCGATGAACTGGCTGCTGCTATCGACGAGGCCGATGCAGACCCACATGTGCGCGTGATACTCCTGCGCGCCGACGGTCCTGCTTTCTGCGCGGGTTATGGACTCGACTGGTCTACTGAGGCTCAGGCGCAAGAGGAGAACAGCGAGCGCGTGTGGGACTCGGTAGCCGATATGCAGATGATGAAACGTTTCGTAGATGTGTACATGAAACTCTGGTATGCCTCTAAGCCCACCATCGCCGCCGTACAGGGCTGGTGCATCGCCGGGGGTACTGATATGGTATTGTGCGCCGATATCATTATCGCCGCCGAAAATGCCTCATTTGGCTACCCGCCCTCGCGAGTCTGGGGAACGCCAACTACCGCCATGTGGGTCTACCGTATGGGCCTGGAAAAAGCCAAACGCTACCTGCTCACAGGCGACGAAATACCCGCCCGCGAAGCAGCGCGCATCGGCCTGATTCTCGAAACTGTACCCGAAGAACAACTACAAGAACACGCCATGAACTTCGCCCGTCGCATGGCCCAGGTTCCTCTCAACCAGCTTATCATGCTCAAACTGCTCTGCAATCAAACCGTAGAAAACATGGGCTTCGCCTCAAGCCGCTCCCTCGGCATCCTCTTCGACGGTATAGCCAGGCATACCCAGGAAGGCCGCGACTTTGTCTCGCGCGCAAAAGAGGCAGGTTTCCGGCAAGCTGTAAGGGAGCGGGATGATCCTTTTGGGGATTATGGGTCGGGGCCGAGGGGAAAACGAGGCAAGCGAGGGGGTTGATCTATGAGAGTCATCTTTTGCGCTTCACCGCTCAATAACCTGCTCCCTGACTTCATGTATGAACAGGAGGTCGAAGCTGCCGTTAAGGTCAATTTTGATCTATCGGTTATCAACTTCGAGGCGTTAGTCGATGAAGGCGACATTGCTCGCTCCTTGCGCCGTGTAACGCCTGCTGATGAAGCCGAAACAGCTATCTATCGCGGCTGGATGATGAAGCCGGATGTTTATGAGCAACTATATCACGGGCTGGCAGAACGCAATATCCTGCTTATCAACACTCCTGCAGCGTACAGGCATTGCCATTATTTCCCTGAGTCCTATCCAGTAATAGAAGGCCATACTCCCAGATCGGTATGGATGAAGGTCAATGGAGAGGTATCAATCGACGCCATTATGGAACTCTTGCGCCCCTTTGATAACAAGCCCGTGATTTTGAAAGATTATGTGAAATCACGCAAGCACGAATGGACAGAAGCATGCTTTATTCCTTCGGCTGCCGATAGGCAAGCAGTAGAACGAGTTGTCAGCAACTTTCTGAAATTGCAGGGCGATGATCTCAACGAAGGCCTGGTATTTCGCGAGTTCGTCGAATTTGAGCCGCTTGGCTTTCACCCGGCCAGCAACATGCCCCTGACCACTGAATACCGCCTGTTCTATCTCGATGGCAAGCTAATTGCCTCAGCCCCCTACTGGGACGAAGACGATTACAAAGAGGCCGATAAACCGCCCGTGAAGCGTTTTAACGAGATTGCCAAACACGTCCAAAGCCGCTTTTTTACAATGGACGTGGCCCAACGAAAAGATGGCAATTGGATGATTATGGAATTAGGCGATGGGCAGGTAGCGGGTTTGCCTGAACGAGTGAATGTGAGGAAGTTTTATCAGCAGATAGCAATTATACTAAATCAAGCAATGAAAAAGGGATGAGGACGTTACAGTTAGTCCTTCATCCCTTTTCACTAAACTAACTTGTCCACACCCCCTGCGGATCATACTCCCGAATCACCTTCAACTCATCTTCCGTCGGCGGCACCGTCTCTCTACAATCCTCGGCCAATCTCAATTTCCAGCCTGTTTGCTCCTGTACCTGCTCTATGCTGGTGCCGGGATGATAGGATTGTAGCAACGCCTCTCCGCTTTCTTTATCAAACGTAAACACGGCCAGCGTTGTAATAAGGGCAGCAGGGCCGCCTCTTGGTAAGCCAACCCGTTTTCTCCAGGCTTCCCCTGCTGGCCCATGCTCATCGGGATAACCATAGCCAGGGCTGGTCACATAATCAACTTTTTCGCGCAGCCGGTGTGGGTCGTGTTGCATGATGATGGCGAGGCGCTGCGCGAATGAGGCGATATCTGCTCCGCCGCCGCTGCCCGGCAGGCGCACTTTGGGATGCTTCCAGTCGCCAATCAGCGAGGTATTGAGATTGCCGTAGCGGTCAACTTCCGCGCCGCCGATGAAGCCGAGATGAGCATTGCCTGCCGCAAGCGGTCGCATAATATTCAAAGTGCTTGTAGCCCACAGCGCCCCTGTAATGTTTGGCGCGTCACCCATTGTATAGAGCAGTTCTTTCGAGGGCGTATCGCGCAATAAACCAGCCTCGAAAAGTCCGACGCAATTGGGCGCGTGCGTGCGTTTTGCCAGCGCGAAGGCGATGAGGGGCAGGCGCATACCGACGAAGACGTTTTCGCCATCGCGTATCTGGCGGGCGGCGCAGACAACCATCAGTTCTCTTGCTGTATATTCCATAACGGCCTTACTCCCCTTAATACCCGTAATCAACGGGCGCGGCATAGCGATGTTCTTTGACTCCCAGCGCCTTCAAGCGTGCTTCTCCCACTTTTTCGAGATACGCGGCGCGATTCGGGACGTTCAGCACCCATTCCTCAAGCCAGCGTTGATAGCCCTCCAGGCTGCGTGTTTGCTTGTGATATTCCCCATAAGCGGCGTGGTCGCGGTTGTAATAACCCTGCACAGCGGAAGGATACGCGCCCCAGGGTTCATGCACAACGGCGCACACTTTGAACGAGGGGCCGAGAACGCGATTGGGGTCGCTGACAATTATCTCGCGTGGCACGATCTCTTCAGCAACCAAAATAACATTGCGTGCCGCCAGCATAGCCTCTTCGCTGATGCCGACATTGCCCCAGATATGCGCGTTGCCGTCCTCGTCGCTGCGCTGCACGTGAATAATCGCCACGTCCGGTGTAACGGCGGGTACGAACAGCAATGGAGTTCCGTCTATAGGTGATGGCTCAATCCGTAATGCTGGATTCTGCCTGGGAAGGTCGCTTCCAAGCAGCGTGCGCGTGGGAATAAAAGGCGAACCAATGCTGGCCGCGAATAAAGCAAGGCTGATGCTGAAGTTGCTGTGTTCCTCGGTAACGAGCGGGCGCGGAATGGAATGCTCAATGGCGCGGCGATAACAATGCGCCAGCCCTTCGCTGACGTTGCCGACCCAGGCCGCGATAATCTTAGAGACGCAGCCAGCACCGATAAGCTGGTCAAAGAGCATATCGGAGATGGGGCCGATGAGCGATAGGTTTTGCTTGCCCTGACGGATGATCTCATGACCTGCCGCAAAAGGAATAAGCGGCTCCAACGCCAGGCTGAGCGCAACCGAGGAGCCATCAGGCACGTATCGCTGAATGGCCTCTCTCATGGAAGTGAGTTTACTCATGCCGGTAAAAACTCCACTATTTTATCTGCGTAGTCGTCCGATACGTATATGTTATCATTTTTATCGACCAGCAGTCCCTGGGGTTCAATGAACCCTTTGCTCGCTAGCGTCTGATGCTTGCCGCTACCATTCAGTACTCTCACAAGCGCGTGAATAGTTGTCTTCAGATCAGTCACCAGCATATTGCCCGCCGAATCGAAGGCCACATCGTCCGGCATGCCGAAGCCGCCCAGCTTTGTCATTTTGCCATCCGGCGTGATGCGGTCCACTGCCCCACCGCATTCATCCGCCACGTAGATGTTGCCCTGGCTATCGACTGCCGCTCCAACCGGGCGCACAATATTCGAATTGAGCAACTTCATAGTGTTACCATCAAGACTCAAACTGTAGACCGCGCCCGTAGGACTATCGGGAATAATCAGCGTCTTATTGAACGGGTCAAAAGCGATACCATCAACGCCATCCTTGCAGGACGCGCCACTTGGAACGCCGGGAAGAACGCGCAGCACACTCAGCGATTTCGACCCAGGAGCAAGCGCGAGAATACGATTTGTGCGCTGCTCAGCAATAATCATCGTGCCATCTGAAAGCACAACAATTCCCTCGGGTCCCGCGATGCCGCTGATAACCAGGCTGACCGAGCCATCAGAGTTGATGCGACTGATGGTGCCATGATAAAAGTCGCTGAAGAGTATATTACCTTGCTTATCAAACGCCATATCATCCGGCCTGAGCCTGCCGGAGTAGAGTACTTTTTCCGTGTAATGGGTAGGGGTTTTATTAGGCGTGCTGGTTGGCGACGGGGAAAGTACGGGCGTTGGTCTATTTACTACATGCGTTGGTGTCGGTGTTGCAGTAGAAGTTGGGGGCGAACTACTACAGGATGTGAGCAATACGAGACAAAGCGGTACAAAAATTCGTATAATAAAAGCACGTTTGCCAGCCATAGAAAATCCTTCCTGGTCAATTTGTCCTTAAATACACGTTTAAGGAAAAAGAAGTATAGACGGAGAGGTGCCTTGTGGCAATGATGGAACATGAAGACGCGGGAACGATAGCTGCGCACTCCGCTGTTCCTGCTCTTCCAAAAATCCGTTGGACACACATTTTATCCATCAGCATCTTCTGGCTTGCCCTCAACTTTCACTGGGCCGCACTTGCTATTATCATTCTTCCCAGCCAGGTTTACAAGATTGTCGGCAATGCCGATAAAGGCGTTGCCCTGGCCTTTGTGCTGGTGCCGGGAGCCTTCGTCTCGCTGTTTGCCAACCCGCTCTTTGGCACGCTCAGCGACAGAACACGCGGCTGGCTGGCAAACTGGGGTCGCCGTCGCCCCTATATCTTCGTTGGCACGCTTGTCAATATTGCTGCCCTGGCCTGGATGGCTGCCTCACGTGATATCGTCTCGCTGGCCATCGCCTATATTCTCGTCCAGTTCTCCAGCAATGCCGCTCAAGCTCCCTTTCACGCCCTGCTGCCCGATATTGTGCCGGAAGAGCAACGTGGATTGGCTTCAGGCGTGATGGGACTTCTTTCCATTGCCGGAACCGTCGCAGGCGTCACCGTTGCCAGCCTCTTCGTCGTTAGCAATTTGCCCATGCCTGACTACACACGCGGCCTCTGGATTGCCTACGGCACCATCATAGCCGTGTTGCTGGGCCTGATGCTGATAACCGTTTTCTCGGTGTATCAAGACAAAGGCACGCTGCTTCAGCCCACCGGGCAACAACGAGTTCCCTGGTACAAACGCTTTTCGCGCTCTACAATACTGAACGTTTTAGGAACGGTGGTTGTTACGGCCCTGGCATGGCTTTTGATGACGCTCTGGAATTCCATACAGGGGCCGGGACTGCACATCAGCAGCGACGCACAGGAATTGATACTGGAATTGATTGCCACCGTTGGCCTGCTGCGCCTGTTCGATTTTCACCCGCGCCGCGACCCCGATTTCGCCTGGGTGCTGGCAACGCGCCTGGTCATGATGCTCGGCATCTACACCATCCAGACCTACTTCCAATACTACATGCGCGATGCCGTAGGAGTTCCCGACCCGGAAGCCCAATCCCGCAACTTCGTAATTATTGTCTCGCTCACCAGCCTCGTAAGCGCCTTTGCCGCAGGCTGGCTCTCGGACCGCTTCGGACGCAAACGCCTTGTCTATATCTCCGGCTTCTTCATGGCGCTGGTCGGCTTCGTCTTCGTCATCTTCCACTCGCTGCTCATCGTGCTGCTGGCAGGAGCCATCTTCGGCATCGCTTACGGAGCCTATCAAAGCGTAGACTGGGCGCTGGTGGCTGACGTGCTGCCCTCGGCCAAACACTACGCTCGCGACATGGGCGTCTGGAACATCTCCCTCTCGCTCCCCCAGGTCATCGCCCCCGTCATCGGCGGCCCCATCATCGACCATTTCAACAATAGCGGCAACCCGATACTGGGCTACCAGGTCATTTTCGTTATGGCGATTGTGTATTGTTTGTTAGGAACTGTTACTGTGAGATTTATAAAGGGAGTAAAAAGATAATGTTTGACTACCTGGAAGATAGGAATCAGGAACTTGAATCTCTACTAGAAACACTTGAAATTTTGCAAGACGAGGAACTTATGCAGGCTATTCGCGAGGGGTTCAGGGCTATAGAGAATGGCGAAACAATACCCCTTGAGGAAGCAAAACGTCTACTGGGATTGGCCTAAACAATGTAGGGACGCGATCAATCGCGTCCCTACAAAAACCAAACTATTTTCCGAATGGCTTTATGTTCAGGTATAAATAGAATCAATGCCTGCTGACTGCTTCCAATGCATCTTCTACAAAATTATGCATCGTCTTAAGCGGCCTGCCGCTCGCGTTATGCCGTAACATAACCATCTCAGCAGCGATGCTCAGCGCGATCTCATCAGGCGTCTCCGCGCCAAGATCGAGACCAATAGGAGTATGCACCCTTTCCAGTTGTTCGCGCGAAATGCCTTCTTCGAGCAGGTGGCGGAAGATATTCTTGATTTTGCCCGGGCTACCAATCATGCCGACGTAACGAGCGTGTGTTTCCAGGGCAGCCCTTAGCGCATCCTTATCGAGATTATGTCCGCGTGTGACAATTACAATCCAGCTTGCCTCGTCCGGTTCAAGCTCGTGAATGGTCTGGGGAATATCGCCGAACGTGAGCTGCACTTTTTCGCCGAAAGAATGAGGATCAGCGAGGTCGCGTCGATCATCAACGACCACAATGCGGAAATCAAGATATGAAACCAGCCTCGCCAGCGCTTGAGCGACATAACCCGCACCAGCAATTATCAAGCGAGGCTCTGGATGAAGCACTTCGATGAATAGTTCCAGGGTTCCGCCGCAACTGCCAACGGCCTGATCTGGCTCAAGATGAACATGTATCAGGCGTGACTCGCCATCGCGCAAAGATTGCATTGCTTCCTGTGCCGCCTGCGCGTCTACTTTCGCGCTGGAAAAGGTGCCACTGGTGCTACCATCGGCCCGTATCAGCATCTTTGTGCCTACGCCACATGTGGTAGCGCCTATTGTTTTCACAACCGTCGCAACGGCTACGCGCTGCCCATGCTTTAATGATGACTGAATCTCATTATAAATATTCGTGCTGCTCATAGCGATTTCCTACCACCTCTTGCCGGATATACTCACTCATTGAGTAATAGTATATAACAAGCGGTAGGGGAAAAGTATTCCCTGGTGTAGAGAGAAGCAGGAAGCTCCTGGTGGCTTTCGGTCGATTTTACACTAAGCCATAAAGCTCCACAATTGCTTGCCCCCATCTTTCGTAGGCTGCGTGGCGAAGAGATAGTAGCTGAAGGTGGTATCACCTACAACCAGGTCAATGAAGATGTAGTTATCCGTAATAAGGATATCTTTGGCCCGGACCTTTAACTGCACAGAGCCAGCCTGTTTGCCAGTATCTGTTTGCAGCACGTAAATTTTGGTCAGCGATTGTGTATCACTGGCAGTAATGAAGATAGATTTTGTATCGATGCTCACCTTGTCCCACCGCGATTGTGCCACGCTTTGTTGAAAGAGCCAGAGCTGTTTGCCGGTAGTGGCATCCAGCGCATGCAGGCGCGTAAAAGGAGTACCAGTAACAGGCTTGCTGAATGTACTCCGGTAATAGAATATGTTATTGTCTACCTCTGAAAAGGTAAGGCTATAGAACGACTCCGCCTCTCGAGTTTTATCATTGTACCCACCCACAATGCTCCATAGTGTTTGACCATCACTCGCTCGAAGGGCATAGATACGGTTCTCCAGAATTTCATATACCTTGCCATTGCCCGGTGCCAGGATTTTGGGGGCGTAGGCTTCTTGTGACTGATCTCCCGCGAATTGCCAGCGTTTTTGGCCGTCGCTGGCGTTCAAAGCATAGGTAAGATTGTCTGATGTATTCACTGCAAGCGATGGGTAGACGTATACATTTCCATCCGCGACGCTGATATCACCTTCTAAGGCTGTATTCCAGATCTGCCTGCCGTTGCTTGCCTGGAAGGCGTAGATTCTTCCAGAATGATCCTGGCAGGTGGTATTGGTATAGAATACATCACTCACGATAGTGAAGCCCAACAGGACACATACCGGCGGCGGCGTAGTGAATGACCATATCTGATGTCCATCACTGGCACGTAAGGCGTAGAGTATATCCACCTGCTGAGAATTCAGGCCACTTGTCTCACTGTAGTAGAAGACGCCGTTAACTACCTGAAATGAGGCGGGTGACTGAATATCAGTTTTCCATGCGAGAGAGCCATTAGCAGCATGAAGGACATACAATGTTTCGCCATTGTAAACATAGACCAGCCCGTTAATAACCTGTGGCGGCTGAGCGTAAGCATATTCGATGATAGCGCTTTGCCAGAGTTGTTTACCATCACTTGCATGCAGAGCGTAAAGCGTATTGAGTTCCGCCGCGTAGACAACGCCGTTATCGACGACAATCTGCCCGAAGAGATTTTTCTTGACATGCCAGACCTGCTTGCCATCGCTTACCCGCAAGGCGTAGATGCCATCACCGCCCTGGAAATACGCAATCTCGTTTTCAACGCTGACCGAGGTAAAAGATGGTTGTGGCGGAGGCGGCGGAGGTGGATGATAGAGCGACAGGACAAAGACGCAGGCACGCCCTATTAATAAAAGCATCCCGGCCAGCAGCAGTAGATAACCGATATCCTTCCCGCTAAGAACGATTTTTCCTCGCATAGCACACCCCTGAAAGGTTCTTGCAAAAGAAGACGTGGAAGGCGAGGGAATGGTTCCGTTAAAAACCAAAGCATCCTTATTACCACCTCTTTTCCCCTCAAAAAGAATATCTCTATAGCCCAACTTGACAGAATATGTCAAGACTTGTATAATGTTCTAGAACAAAGTTTCTAGAAGAGTGAGAAAGAGGAACAATTCATGAGCGGAAAACAAAATGGTACAGGTCGTGAGGAGCAGCCGACTCGCTCTTTTAACCCGAACGACCATTTGATGCAGATTAAGAATCGGGGTGGCTCCGCCGACTATCTGCCGGTACAATGGCGGCTTGTCTGGTTCAACGAACAGTGTCCAGAGGGGAAAATCACCATCGTTGAGAAGATCATCGACCCTGATCGTGAAGTTGAGCGCGAAGTCTATCAGTGGAACAACGACACTCGCCGCAGCGAGAAGGTGCTGAAGAAGGCGCGTGGCTGGGCCTACTTCCATGTGCGTGTTGAGGACGGCAAAGGCAAAGTCGGTGAAGCGGTCAAGTCCGAATGCGCGGTCGATTTCGATGACTACATCGAAAAAGCCGATACCGGCGCAACTGGTCGAGCGCTTGCGAAAATTGGCTATGGCACCCAGTTTGCTCCTGAACTTGACGAACAGCATCGCATCGTAGATGCTCCCGTAGATCGCGCCCCTGCTCCAGCCCCCGTTGAGAGTAACGGCGCAAGCCGCAAGCCGGTAGCTGCCGCTCGCCCCGTCACAACAGCGGCGACTAACGGAAATGGTAAGACCAACGGCAGCAACGGCAGCGCGGACGCGAGTACGCCCGCGACCGAGCAGCAGTTGAGCAGTTTGCGGAAGTTGTGTCAGCATCTTGGCAAGCCGGAGCCGGAGCATCCCGACACCCTCACCTACCTGGCTGCGAAAGAACTGATTACGCAGCTCAGCCACGAGTACAATGAGCAGAGACAGAGTCGTAGTAAAGCGTCATAATCACCGGGGCAGGGCGAGCGGGGAAGCTGACTAGTGCAGTACCCTCAAGCGGGTCGTAACAGGAACAAGGCTCCTACCCCCGTGGAGGGAAAGTATACACATCGAATCCGAAACGGTCAAGTGGAAATGCACTGGGGGTAATAAACAATGACTTTGACAGAACTCCAGCATGCCGAGCAGCGCATGCAGCAACAATGGCATGACCTGGTCATGGCAGAACAGCAGGACGAGCCGCTCGAAGTCCTCGAGCAGATGTACGATACCTACATCCTGTTAGCAGAAGAATACAATCGCTGCTCCGAAGCATACAGCCAGGAGCAGCAGACCCTGGAAAAGGCTACAGCTAAGCGTAAGAACAAGAAAAAGACCTTCGATGGAAAGAGCGTGAAACTGGCTTCGTAGGCGTTTATAACCAACAAAAAATGTGCGGTGGTTACGACCACCGCGCATTTTTTGTTGGTTAATTACAAGTTGCCCACAAAATCAGTCAGCGCGCTCGCTACCTTGTCTGCCGCATCGAACAGAATCATATGTCCGGCGTCGGGAACGATGACCAGCCGCGATTCAGGAATTTCGCGGTGCAGGCGCTGCGCCAGTTTGAGCGGAAACTGCATGTCTTTTTCCGACCAGATAATCAGCGTGGGTTTGCCCATAACACGCAGATCGGACGAGACGGAATTGCTGTAGTTGGGCAGCAGCAGGCGAATGTGCTGGAAAAGCATTTCTTTGCCCAGGTGGCTATTCCACTCGTCCATGTACTGATTCATCGAGTCCTGAAGTTTATCTGGATACTGGGTCGCGTTGGGCATGGTCTCGCGCAACTGCTTGAGCATGTCTTCCACCGAGATATGTTTCGGCGCATCGGGGTCCTGCTGCTTATGCATCTCCGGCAAGGGCCAGTTGGGTGCGTAGGTATACTCGTAAGCAATGCTGTTAATCAGCACTAGCGCTGCCACACGGCCAGGGGCGAGACGTGTGGCCAGCACCTGCGCGACTCCGCCGCCCACGCCAAAGCCGACTAGAATGATATTAGTCAGGTTGAGGTGATTGAGCAGGAAGGAGATGCAATCGGCCTGCCCCCAGATCGAAGTGTCCGAGGGCCAGGGATGATCGGATTCGCCGTAGCCCAGCATATCGATGGCATAGACGGCCCGGCCAGTGGTGGCAAGCTGTGAAAGAATACCCTCCCAGATGAAAGCGCCGCCCAGAATATCATGCAGCAGCACAAAGGCTCCATCGGTGCCGTGTTCGGCCCCCTGCACAATATAGCTCAGATTGTAGTGAATAACATGTGTCGAGTGACGCTCTGGCGCGTTCGTCGGCGTCTGTGAACTCTGCGTAACCATACAACCTCTTTTTGCACGTATTATTTAGAGCGGGCATAGAGCGCGGGAACATTATAGAAGGCGCTAAATCCAGCATAGTGGGCCGCGCTCTCGCCCAGTTCATCTTCTATCACCAGCAGGCGATTATACTTGGCGACACGCTCGCTGCGAGCAGGCGCGCCAGTCTTGATCTGTCCGGCATTGGTCGCCACCACCAGATCAGCAATCGTCGTATCCTCGGTCTCGCCGGAGCGATGTGAGACAACGGCAGTATATGCAGCCCGTTTCGCCATCTCAATAGCTTCCAGTGTCTCCGTCAATGTGCCAATCTGATTGAGCTTGATGAGGATCGAATTAGCAACCCCCTGCTCGATCCCCCGTTTGAGGCGGCTGGTATTGGTGACAAACAGGTCATCGCCTACAAGCTGTATGCGGTTGCCCAGCCGCCGCGTCAACTCTGCCCACCCGTCCCAGTCATCTTCGGCCAGACCGTCTTCGATGGTGATGATTGGATACTCGCCAATCCACTGCTCGTACAGATCGACCATCTCTTTAGCCGTCAGCGTGCGCCCCTCGCGGGCCAGCACATATTTCCCGTTTTCGTAAAATTCGCTGGCAGCAGGGTCCATGCCCAGGAAAATATCTTCGCCCGGCTTGTAGCCCGCCTTCTCGATTGCCGAGACGATGACCTCTAACGCCTCACGGTTAGAACCAAGCGAGGGCGCAAAGCCGCCTTCATCGCCAACATTCGTATTCAGCTTGCGGTCATGCAGGACTTTTTTCAGAGCCTGATAGACCTCCGCTCCCATGCGCAGGGCTTCGCGGAAGGTGGGCGCGCCAACGGGCAGAATCATGAATTCCTGCATATCGGTCGAGTTCTCAGCATGCTTGCCGCCGTTCAAAATATTCATCATGGGGACGGGAAGCGTGCGGGCCGAGACGCCCCCCAGATAGCGATAGAGCGGCTGCTGAAGCGCGTTGGCCGCCGCTTTTGCCACCGCCAGGGAAACCCCCAGAATCGCATTCGCGCCCAGCGCGCCTTTATTCGGCGTCCCATCCAGTTCAATCATCATCGCGTCAATCGTCGCCTGCTCGGTCGCCTCAAGCCCCACAATCGTCTCACTGATGGTCTCATTAACATTATTGACCGCTGTGAGAACGCCCTTACCGCCATAGCGGTTCTTATCGTTGTCGCGCAGTTCCACCGCTTCATGCGCCCCTGTAGACGCGCCCGAGGGAACCGCCGCCACTCCCCGATCTCCGCTAATCAAAATAACTTCTACTTCAACGGTGGGATTGCCACGTGAGTCGAGAATTTCGCGCGCTACCACGTCCTCGATAGTCGTCGTAATCTCACCGAGATGATTAGGCATAGAAATAACCTCCATTAGTTACAATCCTCTGCGCATATACTACCACAAACCTCTGGCTCCGTTCCAAAGCCTTTCAAACAGTCATAAACCAGCCTCCTGTTATGAAAATACTCTGTACGGTCTTCACGGCAAGCCATGAAAAAGCCCCTCTCGCCTGTCATCCTGAGCGCAGCGAAGGATCTCGCGCCGGGTCGAGCGAATGGGGGGCCGAAGATCCTTCGCTGCGCTCAGGATGACATCGGGAGGCAGGTTGATAATGGCTTGCCGAAAGAATGATCGTAACCCCCTTGCGTATGTAATGATGCCGACAATCGGTTTCCGTTCGAGACGAAAGAAAGAAGGTATCATCCATGCTATTCCGCAAATATCTCCTTCGGTTCTCAGGTATACTGTTTGTTACCTTGCTCATCGTGGGCTGCGGGAATTCCAGTTCGAGCAGCACAAGTAGCAACGGAACGACTCCCACCACTGCTCCTACTACCGCTCCTACCAGTGTGCCATCTGTTGTGAAGACTGCCCAGGCGACGGTGAAAGGAAGCTCCGAAACCATTCTCACCAATGCCCAGGGCATGACCCTGTACTACTTTACGTCTGATACAGCCACAAAGGCCGCCTGTACCGGTTCCTGTGCAGGAATCTGGCCGCCACTGCTCTTCACAGGCAGCGGATCGCCCACCAGCGCATCCACCCTCCCAGGTACGTTAAGCCTGATGACAAATGCGAATGGCAACCAGGTCGAGTATAATGGGCATCTGCTCTATACGTACTCCAAAGATACCGCTCCTGGTCAGACCAATGGCGAGGGCCTGTTCGGTAAGTGGTTTGTTGCCACTCCCACTCTGCAACAGCAGGGCACCCCGCAAAGTACCCCGACGCCGTCTGGCTATTAGGGAAGTGCCACTCCTCAAGTACGAAACAGGAAGGGGCAAGTCTGGCTGTTTAAAATGATGAAGCCTCTGTGCTGAGGAGAATGAAAGACATAAAAAAACACGAAAGACACTCGCGAGGGGTGCCTCTACAAGTCCATCAAGGTGTAGAGGCACCCCTCGCGGGTGTCTTTCGTGTTGCTTTGCGTTCACCCTGCACAGGTAGGTGCCTCATCCTTTTAACCCCTATGATCACTGATTCGCATCCGCATCCACATAAATCGGCGACGGACGCCTGATCAACGAGTTCCTTAAACCAGAGCCGCCTGCTGTGCCTCTCAAAGAACCCGAAGGACTCGTAAATGGCCGCGTCGGCTGCACCGCAGGTTGCAAGCTCGGCGTCTCGTTTTCACTGCTGGGCGAGAGTTGGGACATCTCAATGCCCTGGCGGAGCGTGAGCATGTCGCGCAGGAAGCAGGCGACGGCGGAGGCGGCGGAACCTTTTTCTTTGGAGAAATCGAAGCGGCGGGCCGTTGCTTCACCTGCGGCCTGCGCTGCCTGAGCCATCGGATCGGATGTGCGGGCGGCGTAGACATCCTGGAAGATGTCGTCCCAGTTGCTCCACCTGCCGCGCAGAGGTTTCCAGCCAAGCTGGCTATCGCTGACGGTGCGCCATTTCTCTTCCGTGAACTGTATCCAGTCGTCGAGCAGGCGTACAACTGTATTGAGTTGCTGGCGCAGACGTTCTTCCTCTTCCGAGGGTCGCTGCGAGAAGGCCTGTTGTAAGTTGCCTGTCGTTTGCTGGCCGTTAAAGCCATCGCCACCAATCTGCGGAAAACCAACCGGCATCTGCATAGTTGGCTGGTTGGTCGCGCCGGACATATTGGGCAGAATGCCCGTAATGCCAGAGCTATTCAGGGCCACCTGCCCGTTTAACATAGGCAGTTCAGTTCCCGCCGGTAGCTCACCGATCACCTGAATACCACTGGTGGCGAGGGACGGGCTTAGGCTTAAGATCTGTGTGCCATCAGGCAGGAGCATTCCTTCCGAAAGCGAGGGGAAACCACCGATGATGATTTCCTCGTGGCCGATAGCATCCAGAATGCGCCACGCCAGGCGTGGGTGCCGGATGGCCCACCAGAGGCGGCGCAGTAGAAAGGTGCTGGCAAAAGTGAAATTGACAATCAGCCAGACGATGCCGCGCACCGCCAGCCAGTTCACGAGCGCAACGACAATAATCCAGTACCAGGCATCGTGTTGCCCAGCCTCTTCTATAAAGGTCAATACGGCTGCAACGGTCAGGCTGGGGTCACGCAGCGGATTAATAAAATCCAGGATGCGCCAGAACCATTTACTGTTTACTTTCAAATCGCGCTCCTCCCGGCATTGCCGCACCTCCGGCATGCCGACTCTATCTCAGTGTTATCCAGGGAGGGATTCTAGCACGCCTCTCTGATATCAGCAAGTTTCGCAACCATTCGGGTAGACATGGACTATCGTGGCACATAAAGATGTTCCATGCAACTACTTATTGAAAACGTACCGGTCAGACCATTATAGGAATGGACAGTACCAAAGTACTGCCTACACAGTGCAAAGGGGCCGAAGACACCCGCAAACAAAACCGACCAGGAAGACACCTACTACAGGGTGTCTTTCGGATGATAATCGAGGTGTCTTTCGTTCCCCCACCTTTGCCTACACAAACCGTTTTTGTATCTCCAACAGTTCGGTAATGCCCTGCTCGGCAAGCTGCGTCAATTCATCCATCTTTGCGCGGCTGAACACGCCTCCCTCGCCGGTACCCTGTACTTCAATAAACTCGTGTTGCGCGGTCATTACCACATTGAAATCGACCTCGGCATGCGAGTCTTCCTCGTAGCAAAGGTCGAGCAGCGTTTCGCCATTCACAATGCCGACGCTGACGGCTGCCACCGCCGTTTTTACCGGGTGTACTGCCATTATACCCTGTGAAACCAGGCGCGAGCAGGCGCGATACAGTGCCACATATGCGCCTGTAATCGAGGCCGTTCGTGTTCCTCCATCAGCTTGCAGCACATCGCAATCCAGGGTGATGGTGCGCGGTCCAAGCTGCATCATATCTACCGCCGCCCGCAGCGAACGACCAATGAGGCGTTGGATTTCCTGTGTGCGCCCACTGACACGCCCATCGCGTTCGCGTGACGTGCGCGTATGCGTTGCGCGAGGCAACATATTATACTCGGCTGTCACCCACCCCTGGCCTTTGCCCTCCAGAAATGGGGGAACTTTCTCCTCGATGCTGGCGGCACACAGCACGCGCGTCTTCCCAGCCTCAATGAGAACCGAGCCTTCGGCGAAGTCCAGATAGTCCACTGTCATCTTCACGGGACGAAGTTGTCTCCAAGAGCGGTTGTCAATACGTATCATAAGCAGAACCCTTTCAGTACCATATGCATTACTACTACTGAGAGCTAGCAAGGTGTAGTTATTTTCTCATAGTAAAAACGAACCAGGAGATTATGCCCACATCCTCTCCAAAATATGGTACTATACAGAGGGAACAAAATGTGTATCACTATGTACACTGTTGTCTAATCTTGTGCCAGTCCATACTATCAGATTTCCGGGAGAGAAAACGCGCGAAAGCGCACGCCCCGAATACGGTCCTGACCCGTTGTCAGTATGTTTGGACAAAACTTCCTGGTGATTATCCAGGGTAAAGTGGCCTGTGCTGATAGAAAGGATAAACCTATGGTTACAGTAGTGAGGACGCAAGATGAGAAATCGCAGCAGCCGATTCATGCTCAGCGTCTCATCATTGCTACCAATCGTGGTCCCGTTGAGTTTTATCATAGCCAGGATGGGACGCTGAAGAGCCGTCGCGGTTCTGGAGGTGTGGTGACGGCTTTGATAGACTCCGCGAGCCGTATGGAAGTGACCTGGGTCGCTATGGCCATGACCGATGGTGATCGTGTAGCCGCGCGCGAGGCAGAGCAGCATAATAACGGTGTTATTCGCTCTCCACTTAAAGGTCAGAAGATGCTGCTTCGTTACGTGTCTATTCCGAAGATGGCGTATCGCAAACACTACGAGCAGATCAGCAACCAGTTACTCTGGTTTATACAGCATTACATGTATGATCCAACGGAGGACATTTCTACCGCTCAGAAGATTCAGGATGCCTGGAAGAATGGCTATTGTGTGGCGAATCAGGCGCTTGCCGACGCGGTCAACGCCGAGATTGATCGCGGTGAGGGCATTCCGATTGTGATGCTGCATGACTATCATTTGTACCTTGCCCCGGCGTTAATTCGCCAGCAACACCCAACCATTATCATGCAGCAGTTCATTCACATTCCCTGGCCAGACGTTCGCTGCTGGCAGTTTTTGCCAGGTAATATCGCACAGGCCATTTATCGCGGCCTGGTAGGGAATGACATCATTGGTTTCCAGACCGAACGTGATGCGCGCAATTTCCTGGAGGGTGCGCGAACTATGCTGGATGGCGCAGTGGTTGATTTTGAGGAGAGTGCCGTCTGGTGGCAGGGACATCGCACGCAGATTCGCGCTTATCCCATTTCCATTTCCGTGACAGAGGAACAGCGCATTGCGCAGAGCCGCGCTGGCAAGACAGCCCTGAAGAAGATTCTCCCGTTGTTTGGAGAAAAGACGATAATGCGCGTGGATCGCGTTGAGCCGACCAAGAACATTCTACGCGGCTTCCAGGCCTATGCATTGCTGCTCGATAAGCATCCAGAACTGCATGGCAAAGTCAAGTTTTTAGCCTTCCTGGTGCCATGTCGGCAGGGATTGTCGGAATACAAACGCTATAATGCAGAGGTAATGAAGATCATCGAAGATATCAACCGGCATTATGGAACCCGGGATTGGCAGCCCATCCACGCTTTTTTTGAAAATGACCGCACTCAGGCGCTGGCTGCGATGCAGCACTACGACGCGCTGCTGGTCAATCCCATCATCGATGGCATGAACCTTGTAGCGAAAGAAGGCCCGGTGGTCAACAAACGCAATGGGTTGCTGGTTCTTTCCCGCACTGCCGGAGCGTTCCAACAACTGGGCAAAGCCTCGATTCCGGTAACGCCCACCGACATTACCGAAACCGCCGAGGCTTTGTATACAGCGCTTACCATGCCTGAAGATGAACGCCGCGTTAAGGCAGCCCTCGCGAAGCAGATCGTCACTACCCAGGACTTGAATGCCTGGTTGCAGCGCCAGATCGGCGATATCAACGATTTGTTGGACCGCCTGCCCGCTCGCGTGTCCGCGCAGGAACTTTTTACCAAAGTGCTTGTGGGGTCGGCGGGATAAAAATCGTTCTGTAGGGACACGATACTTAAATGTTATAACCAGGATCGGCAATGGGTTGTTGTCATCCTGAGCGCAGCGAAGGATCTCCAGTCCTGGTGTACAATTCCTACCGGGAGACGGAGATCCTTCGCTGCGCTCAGGATGGCATACCTGGATAGACCCCCTTTCTTTGCCAACATTCGGCATCGCATCCCTACAGGATAATCCGCATTATATTCACCTTATTGTATGCCTTTCACAACATCCCAACCATCTTCTTCAGCAAATCCGCCATTTCTGGCACACCCTCAACGACCATATCCCCCTGTTCAAGCAATTCCGGTAACGTATCGGCGTGTTGCACGACGATGGAGAATGCGGATATCCCTTGTTGGCGTAATTCCTGCATTGCTCGGATGGCATCCAGGTCGGTCCGGTCATCACCTGCGAAGACGAGGCCGCGCGTAGCAAACCGCTCCGCGAAAGCGCGCAGCGCCTGTCCCTTATCTACCGCCAGAGGGGCGCGCACCTCGACAATGAGTTTACCCTCGAACAGATTCATATGAACTTGCCGGGCCGGTTCCTCCAGAAGCGCCAGCAGCCTCTCGCGTGTTGCCGCCTTATCAGGCGCGAGCCGGTAGTGAATGGAACCCCCCACCCGCTTGCGTTGCACAATCACACCGGGGAACCTCTCAAGATGCGTCTCCACCAGGTCAAGCAGGTATTTACCCGGCGCGACATGGTCCAGCGCGCCTGCCGCAAGTTGCACCGGATGTCGCCAGGGCAGTCCATCCGACCATTCCAGGCCATGCGTGCCTATGTAGGTCAGGCCCTCGACGTTGACCATTTTTGCCCCATCCTCGATCTCGCGCCCCGTCATGATCGCAACATGCACCTTTTCGCAGTGGCTGACCTGTTCCAGCAACCCGGCCACGCCAGGGTAGAGACGCGCCTCCTCGGGAGTGGGCGCGATGGGACTGAGGGTGCCGTCAATATCAAAAATCAGGCCCAGCGGTCGTTGAGCCAGAACAGCCGTTAATTGATTGTCTATCTTCAATGAGAGTTGCTCCGTATCTAATGTAGGGGCGCGATGATGAACTTCAACAACCAGGACCGGCAAGGTGGTAATGTTATCCTGAGCGCAGCGAAGGATCTCCGGTCATGACACGCGATTCAGCTCGGCATGCAGATCCTTCGCTGCGCTCAGGATGACAGGAAACGTCTCCCCCGTTCTTTCATCAACATTCATCATCGCCTCCCTGCAACTAAACCTCATTTTCTATTATGCCACACCCGGCACAGCAACCGGGCAGAAATTGTCCGGAATCTGATATAATGTGAGGGAAGGAGAAAGGCAAGGATATCCTATGACAACGGGTAGATATATCTGGTTATTGTTAAATAGAGGCTTGCGCCAGCGTTGTCCTGTGTGCGGCAGGGGCAAGATCTTTGCTGGCTTTTTTAAGACATATGAGCGTTGTCCCGTGTGCGGCTTTGTGTATGAGCGCGAACCGGGTTACTATACAGGAGCGATGGCGGTTAATCTTGTCGTGAGCGAACTATTAATTACCGCGATTGCCGTACCGCTTGCGGCAAGCCAGGTAGTGCCGATCCCCTACCTCATCGTTCTGGGGGTTACGCTGCCAGTGCTGCTCCCCATCATCTTTTATCGCCCCACTAAAAGCATCTGGATGAGCATAGACCACATGATTCATCCGGTCGGTAGAGATGGTGTTTAACGCAGGCTAAATGTAAACAGGGGCGTGGTTCGCGCGAACCACGCCCCTGTTTTAATTAACCGTGAGTGTCACCGTAACCGTTTGCGGTCCTCCACCGCCTGATGGCGTAAAAGTAACGGTTGCTGTATAGGTGCCTGCTGTCAGCCCTGTCACGTCCACGCTAAAGGTCGCGGTAGAGCCTCCTCCTGAGTCGGCATTGCCAGAGTTGGGCGTCACAGAGAGCCAGGATGCGCCAGGTGGGCTGACGCTCCAGCTTAAGGTACCGCCGCCCGTATTGGTGATGGTGATGCTTTGTGAGGCTGGATTGGTTCCGACGGTCGTATTGAATGTCAGGCTGGTTTGATCCAGGTGCATCGACGGCGCGGCAATGGTAATAGTAATTGGAATAATAGCCGGGCTGCCATTAACCGCCTGTCCCGTCGCTGGATCGACCCCACTGATGGTTACAATGGTCGAATAATTTGAGCCGCCCTGCAGGCCTGTCGCATTCACCGTGATCGTGATCGAGGCTGCGCTACCCCCCTGAAGCCCGTTGCCACTGCTTGCCGATGAAATCGAGACAAAGCTGGGGGCAGAGGAATCCAGAGCGGCAGACCAGTTAAGCGGCCCGCCCCCGCTATTGTCTATCGTGATTTGCTGCGAGGCTATGCCGGTTGCGAGGTTAAACGAGAGCGAAGACGGATTGGTTGTCAATGCAGGTGCGCTCACTACGGTGAGCGTCACGCTCACCGTTTGCGGACTGCCTGTGATGGTAATGCCGTTGTTGACTGCCGCCAGCGAGATAGAGCCTGAATATGAATTCGCTGCTAATCCACTCGTGTTGACGCTGACGGTAAAGGTAGCCGAACCCCCGCTTGACACATTTGCCGACGCCGGAGACACCGAAAGCCACGCACCGCTTGTCGTTGGCGTAATCGTCACGTTGCCGCTGCAATTTCCTATAATGCCAATTGTGAATGTCTGTGTTCCTGGATTCTGCCCCGCTTCGCTTGAGAAGGTCTCACTTTTAACAGAAGGAGCCTGCAACGTGCAGGGCGGCTGCACAGTCAGCGAGATGACAATTTTTTGTGGCGCGCCGACCTGCTGATTGGTCACGCTATCTGTCGCTGTCACGACAATAGAGCCGCTATAGCTGCCTGCTTGCAAACCGCTGGTATTAATGCCCACAGCGGTTTTTGACGCTGCGGTTAAGCTGACGGTGCCGCTTGTTGGTGAAACCGTCAACCACCCATTGCCCGGAGCGACGGAAGCGCTCCAGTTCAACGTATGCGCGCAGGCTCCAGCCGCGCTAATTGCTGCTGTCTGTGTTGGTGGAGCAGTCTGACCCGATACGGCCTGGAAAGTCAGGGCTGGCGATGGCGTCGAGATGGCGCAGGGCGATTGCACCGTAAAGGTGACGGGAATGTTTTGCGGGCTGCCCATAACTGTTTTGCCGTTCCCATCAATACCGCTCAGGGTGATCGTGCCGCTATATGTCCCCGCGATGAGCGAGCTTACCAGTGTCGCTGTAACAGTCGCCGTCGCTGATTGATGCCCGTTTAGCGCGCCTGAAGAGGGCGAGATGGCTAACCATGCTCCACCAACTCCTGTTGCAGCTTTCGCGCTCCATTGCAGTGTTCCCACACCGTTGTTAGCGATGGTGATCGTCTGAGAAGCAGGGCTGGTCTGACCCAGAATAGCACTCAAGCTGATCTGCGCGGGATTGCTCGACATCACAGGCGCGGTCGGCTGCCCTATAGTCAGGGTGACAGGTACGGACTGCGTGCCCGTCGTTGCGTTGAAGACGAGACTGCCGTTGTAGGTACCAGGAGCCAGGCCGGTTGTATTGACTTTCACCGAAGGCGAGGCTGGCGTATTGCCTCTCGCGCTGTTGATGCTCAACCATTGACCGCCATTGCTGGTGGTCGATGCCACCGTCCAGGCAAGCGGCGCTGAGCATTTTCCACTGGCCGTGACACTGATTGCTTTTGCCGCAGGGCCGGGCTGCAGGTAGGCAGCAGTAAAAGTCAGTGCGCCCGGCGAGACCGAGAGCGAACATTGTGGCGCAATGGTTAAACTGACATAAATAGCCTGCGGAATATTCCGTGTGGGTATAGTGCCATCGCTGTTAAAGGTAATCCAGCCGTTGTAGGTACCTGGCAGGAGCATGCTTGAATTGACAGAGATGCTGACGGCCTGGCTGCTCCCCTTTGCTACGTTGCCGGATTGCGGACCCAGGGATAGCCAGTTGTTGCCATCAGAGGTACTTGCTGTCGCACTCCAATGTAAGGGCAGCACGCCCGGATTACTCACTGTGACGACCTGCGCGGGCGGGTTAGCGCTGCCATCGCTGGCTGTAAACGAAAGAACAGCAGGAGTCAATTGCAATACAGCTTCGTGTCCCGGCTGTAGCGGGGTAACGCTCATCTTGACCGGAAGTGTGGCCTGTCCGGCGTTCGACGTAAAGATAATGCTGGCCTTATATGCTCCAATCGGCAGGTTAGAGCGGTCGCAGGCAACTGCTACCTGCATGCGTTGTCCACTGGCAAAAGTGCCGCTGGAAGGGCTGACCAGCAACCAGGGCTGTGTTGAGGTTGCCTGCCAGGAAATCTGGCCTCCTCCCGCGTTGGAAAGCATCAGTTCTTGCAAGCTATTTGTAGCTTGATCGCCGGAGCCGAGATCGAGAGAATTGCTCGAAAGCAGCAGGTGCGAAGGTTTGAGCGACAGGCTATTACCGGACACTACCACCGTAAAACTGGCAATTTTATGCAGGAGCGCATCTTCTGCGTGAATGGTATGCGGGCCATCCTGCCATGTCTGATCAATGACTACGGTATCTTCGAAAGAGCCGTTGCTGTCCGCCATAAGGATATTCATCCCGGCGGTATCATTAACAGGAATGCTGCTATCACGGCTCAGACCAATATGCGCGCGCGGGCTAAAATGCGTGCCGCGCAGCGTAATAATGCCGCCAACCGCGATGCTGGAAGGAGTCACCTGAAGCGCCAGCAGATTCGAGGACGCTTCCAGCTTCTGAGTACCCCGTCCCAGTGAGACATACACCCCAAATGCTCCTCCCAGCAAAAGGAAAATCAGCCCGAGGATGAATACCCAACTGGCTATTCCCAGGGAAAAGTCTCTGGTTTTTGTGGGTGATGTCTTAGCTGCTCCTCTAGTTCTTTTCAAGAAGGTAAATGGCCTCTTCCGTAAAGGAACAGGCGTAAGAGGCGGCGTGGGTGGAACAGGCCCCGCAGGAACCAGCGGCTGTTTGCGTGTAACGACTTTCTGCCACGTTTCCCGGCGTATCAACTCCTCAAAATCAGGCTCATCAAGCCAATCCTGGTCTTCCCATAATTGGGGTGTTTGCTTGTTTGCTTCCTCGGGAGAAAGAAGGATGTGTACCTGGGTTCCCGGCTTTGGTCGTGTAAGCCGCTGCGTTGCATCTGGATCGCTGCCACCAGAGGCAAGGAAGTGAGGGAATTTGAACTGTGACGGACGCTTGCCCGAGCGGTTGATGCGAATGGTGGCGTTTGGATCTCGTTGGACGGTGGGAGATTCGTCATCAAGCAGGGACGTGCCACACTCCGCACAGTAGTTGGCATTCCCAGGCAGCGGTTCCCCGCAGTTAAGGCAGCGCATCGCTCTCATAGCGTACCCCTATAGCATAGCTACTCCTCCCATTTGAAAGTGTAACGAACTAGCAGTATGTTTGTCAATGTTTGTCAGGGTAGATCAAAAACATCAATGAAAGAGCGGGGTAGGCGCGCCTGCCCCGCTCTTTCATTGATGTGCTTAATTACCATCTATCCCAATGCACAATATCATCTAAAGGAATCCTCGGCGCGGGCTTGAAATTTTCGCCGATGGTATGAGCGACGGGAATAAGCGCGCCCTGCGTGATGCGGTCATAAGGGATGCCCAGGACTTCGGCGGCCTCTTTTTCGTAGAGCAGGTGAACGCTTGTCCAGCAGGTGCCGAGGCCGCGAGCGCGCGCCGCCAGCATGAAGCTCCATGTGGCAGGGAAAATTGAACCCCAATAACCTGCTTGCTCAGTGGAAGACGCGCCATCAACGCGCCCATACCCACAGGGAATGACCATCACCGGCACCTCGTGCATATGTTCAGCCAGGTAGTTTGCCGAGTCGAGGACTCTACCCAGGGTGGCGATGTGTTCCGGTGCCATGCGTTGACGGGCGCTTGCTGCCGCAGCCGCGTTCGCACTCTGCTGCTGAAGATAGAGCGCCCAGCCTTTGCGATAAATATCGCCAAGCGCCTGTCTCTGCTGGCTATCCGTCACAACCACAAAATGCCAGTGCTGCCGGTTGCCGCCCGTTGGGGCCTGCACCGCGATTTCCAGGCATTCACGAATCAGCTCCGGCTCCACAGGCCGCGAAAAATCCAGCCGTTTACGTACCGAGCGTGTCGTGGTCAACAATTCGTCTGGGGTCAGGTTTAACATGATACCTTCCTTTATTTATGCTAAATGTATACGGATTTTATCGTCCCTACAAGACGATAATCAAACTGCAACATTAGTCGAGCGGCTATACGGTTTCTCAGGGTCTAGCAGCACATTGACACAGGCGGGCAGGCCGGATGCGAAGGCGCGCTCGAGCGCAGAGCGAATGTCTTCCGGTCGCTCGACCAGTTCGCCGTAGCCGCCCAGAGCCTCGACCATTTTGTCGTAGCGAATGCCGGGTCGCAGTTCGGCTGCCGTCGTATGCCCGACAATCATACGCTGTGGATGCTTGATCTGCCCCCACGCGCCATCGTTGCCGATGATCGAGACGACGGGCAGATTATGGCGCGCCATGCTTTCAAACTCCATGCCGTTCAGGCCAAACGCGCCATCGCCATTCACAATCAAGACCTTCTGTCCTGGGCGAGCCAGTTGCGCCGCCATCGCGAATCCTGTGCCTGTGCCAAGACAGCCCATCGGGCCAGGATCAAGCCAGTAACCAGGTTTGTACACGTTGATGACGCGCCCGGCATAGCTCACGATATCGCCCCCATCGCCCACCACCGTTGTATTCTCGTCGATAAAGTCGCGTATCTCGCGGCAGAAGCGCATAGGATGAATGGGAACCGCGTCAGAGTTCATCGCCGCCTCATCGCGTTCCTGAGCCTTCTTCTCCTGTTCGCGAATATAAGTAAGCCACTCCCCTGCCGGAAGCTGCTTTGTCGCCTCGGTAAGCTGGCTCATGCTCAGGCCGACATCGCCTGCCAGCCCGACATCCGCGCCGCGATTGACGCCTATATCCTCGGGCGTCAGATCAAGCCAGATCACCTTTGCCTCAGCCGGAATAAGCGGCGGCTGACCGTGATTGAGCCGGAAATCCATGCGCGTGCCAATGGCAAGAATCATATCCGAACCTTCCAACGCTTTACGCCGCGAGGCGCTAAAGAACAACGGATGTGTTGGCGGCAGGCAACCGCGCCCGGCTCCATTCAAATAAACCGGCGCGTTAATTCGTTCCGCCAGGGCGCGCAACTGTTCGGCGGCATCGCACCACCAGACCGCCGTTCCAGCCATGATAACCGGCCTCTGCGCCTTCTCTAAAATAGCGGCGGCTCGAGCCACCATTTCAGGATCGGGCGCGGTACGCCCTTCGTAACGATACTTTTCGGGCGCACCCGGATCGAACAACGTCTCCGTATCCGCAAAGTTGTTCAGCACATCCATCGGCATTTCCAGGAAGACCGGCCCGGGTTTGCCGCTCAACATCTGACGGAACGCTGCGGCGGTATACTCGCCCAACCGCGCCGTTTCGTGTACAGTGCGCGCCCATTTCGTAATAGGCCGCAGCAGGTCGATCTGGTTCATTTCCTGCAGCGCGCCACGATCCCACAGACCAAGCGGGGCCGCGCCGCCAATCACCAGCACCGGACTATTGGCGAGATAGGCATTGGCAACGCCCGTCACACCATCGGTCACGCCAGGGCCAGCCGTCAGCAGCGCCACCCCTGGTTTGCGCGTGCATTTCGCCCAGCCCTCGGCAGCATGTACCGCCGCCTGCTCGTGCCGCGTATCCACCACCCGAATGCCCTCGCGCACGCAGCCATCATAAATACCCGCGATATGCCCGCCGCTCAGCGTAAAAACTACCTCGACTCCCTCGCGTTTCAAAATCTTGGCGACCAGCCAGCCGCCATGTATCATACCCATGTGGATGCTCCTTTGTAGTTTGCCTGATGTGTATTTTCCATATCATACCTCATCTGAGGTGTTTCCGTAGCAAAAGACTATTGCACTCCCCCATCCAAACCTGTTACATTACATTAAAGAAGCCATCTCCGGGTGGATTGTTGCATTGTGCTTAACACAGCCGGAAGGCCCTGTTCAGGCGGTTGTAAGGCGGTGGTGGAAAACCGCAAGTTGCCTGTCAGGGCAAATACCTACACTACTTTCATATTATGCAAAGAGTGTCTTATTTATCTCGGCGCTGGAACAAGTAAATTCCGCTGCCGCTTACAGGCTGAGGCAACTGGTGTTGTAGGGGCGACCCTTGCGCTCGCCCTGGCCCGGAGCGGCGCTGGAACAGGCAGGTACAATGCTGGTGTCCACCGTCGAAATACTATTTTATTAGGAAAGTGAGAAGTGAGGATGCCTAAAAAAAGCGGGGTAAAGCGCTGGGCGACCATTTTCTCAGCGATGCTACTATCCTCGATTCTTCTTGCCGCGTGCGATCAGAAAACTCCCAATATGCTGGCTCCGGTTGGTCCGGTGGCCGATAAAGAGGCGGGTCTTTTCTGGTTCATCCTGATTGTGGCTACCATCGTCTTTGTGGCGGTCGAGGGTGTGCTTATCTACTCGATTGTGCGCTTCCGTGAGCGTCCAAACTCGCCGACTCCACGCCAGATTCATGGCAATAATACCATTGAAATCATCTGGACGGTTGCGCCTTCGCTGTTTCTCTTCGCGGTACTTGTCGGTACCATTTATACCATGTTCAATCTGGGCAATATCTCAGGTCAGGGCCGCACCATCGAGGTACGAGTGGTTGGTCACCAGTGGTGGTGGGAGTTTGACTACCTGAACGAAGGTATTGTCACTGCCGATGAGTTGCATATTCCAGTGAACACAGTCGTCCACACTACGCTGGTTTCGAACAATGTCATTCACAGCTTCTGGGTTCCCCAGGTATTTGGCAAAACCGACGTTGTGCCCGGACACCTTAATGATAAGGTGTTCAGCGCCACCCAGACTGGAACATATCGTGGTCTCTGCACCGAGTATTGCGGCCTGCAGCACGCGCATATGAGCTTCAACCTCATTGTAGACACAGTGGATGGCTACAACAACTGGGTGCATAACGAGCAGGCTGCCGCGCAAAACCCGAACAGTTCTGCCGCGCAGGCTGGTCTGGCGCTCTTCAAAGGCTCCGGCGGTTGCAGCGGTTGTCACGGCATTGTCGGCGTCAACCTCTCCGACTACTATCATTTCACCTCGCAGCTAGGTGGTGGTAGCTCCACTGGATTGGTTGGACCCAACCTGACACACTTTGGCAGTCGCCACCTGATCGCGGGTGGCGTGCTGGCCTGGGACCCGGCCACCTGTGTTGTCACGACTGGTAGCGATGGCAAGCCAATCATACAGAATGAGAGCGGCTGCGCGTTGTACCAGTGGTTGCACGACCCGCAAGGGGTCAAGCCCGGTAACGATATGAATATCCGCCAGCTTTCGGATACTGAAATCGCAGAATTGGTAGCGTACCTGGAGAGTCTACAGTAGATGAGCGGGCGCGTCTATCCCGTCCGCCAGCGGAACGCATTGAGTCACAGTTTGCGTGCAACGGAGCGTTCTGCCGGTGGACGTGAGACATCAGGCCCCAACTAGTTCGGAGGAATTGCCCATGGCAACCCGTACAGTCGTTGAAGGAGTAACGCTTGTCCGTCGCAAGCGCTTCAGCGAAACATATATCGGCGAGTGGATCATGACCACCGACCATAAAAAGCTCGGTATCATGTACATCGTCACCGCCTTTTTCTTCTTCCTGGTGGGCGGGGTAGAGGCATTACTCGTCCGCACACAACTGGCAGTGCCAGATGGGAAAGTCCTGACGCCTGAAATCTACAACCAGGTCTTTACCATGCATGGCACGACCATGATCTTCCTGTTTGTCATGCCGATGCTGACCGGCTTTGGTAACTATGTGGTGCCGCTGATGATTGGCGCGCGCGACATGGCTTTCCCGCGCATGAACGCCTTTGGCTACTGGGTCGTCCTCTTCGGCGGCCTGTTCCTGACCAGTAGCTTCCTGTTCGGCGCGGCCCCCAACGCCGGTTGGTTCAACTACGCGCCGCTCAACGAATTGACGAAGGAATGCGGCACCAACGCCGTGGTCTGCACCCCGGGTATGAATACCGACTTCTGGGGCCTCGGCGTCTTGATGCTCGGAATTTCATCCATTGCCGGTTCGCTCAATTTCGTTGTCACCATCCTGAAGCTGCGCGCTCCCGGCATGACTATCAACCGCATGCCGTTGTTCACCTGGATGACCCTGATAACAGCCTTCCTGCTGCTCTTCGCGCTGCCCAGCCTGACGGCTGCCGCTGTCCTCATGCTGCTCGACCGCCATCTCGGCACGCACTTCTATCAGGCGCAGGCAGGCGGTGATCCGCTGCTCTGGCAGCACCTGTTCTGGTCTTTCGGCCATCCAGAGGTATACATCCTGATCCTTCCGGCCTTCGGTATGATCTCAGAGATCTTGCCGGTCTTCTCGCGCAAGCCCATCTTCGGCTACACTTTTGTAGCATGGTCGGGCGTGGCGATTGGCTTCCTGAGTTTCACTGTGTGGGCGCACCATATGTTCGCTGTTGGCCTGCCCCTGGTCGCCCAGGCTTTCTTTGCCACCAGCACAACCCTCATCGCTATTCCAACGGCGGTGAAGATCTTCAACTGGATTGCCACCATCTACGGCGGTAAGGTGAGCTTCAAAGTGCCGATGCTCTTCGCGGTTGGCTTTATCGCCATGTTCCTGATCGGTGGCTTGAATGGTGTGGCGCTGGCTGTAGTGCCGTTCGACTACCAGGTAACGGATACCTACTTCGTCATCGCGCACCTGCATTACGTCCTCTTTGGTGGCACCGTCTTCGCCGTTTTCGGCGGCATCTTCTACTGGTTCCCGAAGATGACCGGACGCCTTTTGAACGAGCGCCTGGGGCAGGTGCAGTTCTGGTTGATGCTGATCGGCGTCAACCTGACCTTCTTCCCCATGCATATTCTGGGCCTGCTCGGCATGCCGCGCCGCTACTATACCTATCCCGCCGATCTCGGCTGGAACGAGCTGAATCTGCTGGCGACTATCGGCGCTTTTACCATTGCCGTATCGATCATGGTCTTCCTATGGAACTTCGTCATCACGATGCGCAGTGGCGAAAAGGCTGGCGACGATCCCTGGGATGCCTTTACCCTGGAATGGGATACCACTTCGCCGCCGAAACCCTATAACTTCGACGTTATTCCCATTGTGCGCAGTCGCCGCCCGTTCTACGATAAGAAGAACCCGGAGATTGCCGACTGGAAGACCGCGACACATTAACGAATTGGTAGTCTGTAGGGACGCGCTTCATCGCGTCCCCCCCGGCGCATCGGGGCGAGAGGCAGGACGCGATGAAGCGCGTCCCTACAGAAAATTTTGAATTATTCATTGGTATATCCCTACGAAAGAGGAAACGAGTGTCTGAGGAAGCAGGACAGCGCAAGCGACCGGTAAGAAAGCCCAGGGCTATCGATGAGGCCGTATTTGCCGAGAAAAAGAGTTACTGGCCTTTTGTGCTGGCCCTGGCTCTGGCTATCGCGCTCATGGGAGTTGTGATTCATCCCATTCTCCTGGTCATTGGCCTGCTGCTGGTCGTAGTCGCAGTCATTGGCTGGGGCCTGGAGCGCCCCTCTTCGACAAAATAACTATCTATGTAGACGCTGCATGTTGCGTCTGTCTCTATATACCAGGGAGTTGACTTATGAGTGTTTCTCACGGCGAACAGATCCGGGAAGCAGAGGCGCATGGCGAGCAGCAGGGGCGCAGCCTCGAATGGTGGGGCATGATCTTCTTCATTGCCTCGGAGGCGCTGATTTTCGCCAATCTCATCGCCGCCTATCTCTACCTGGAAATTCGTAATGGAAATTGGCAGCTACCTACAGAACTGGTCTTCCCTTTGATTAATACCGTGATCCTGCTCGGCAGTAGTGTTCCTGCGCGTATCGCGGGTGCTGCCATCGCAAAGGGCAATCGCGGCAGGATGCAGGGCTTCCTGCTTCTGACCATTATCATGGGTCTCTGGTTCCTGGGCGGCCAGATTTATGAATATTCGGGTCTCTTTGGTCAGCACTTTACGCCACAGGCTTCAGTCTTTGGCTCGTCATTCTTCACGCTGACCGGCTTTCACGGCCTGCACGTCACCGTTGGCGCGCTTTTCTTGATTATCGTCCTGCTGCGTTCGCTGCGTGGCGATTTCAGCGCCAAAAAGCACTTCGCGGTGCAGGCTGCCGAAATGTACTGGCACTTCGTTGACGGCGTGTGGATAGTGGTCTTTAGCCTTGTCTACCTGCTGCCGCTGCTCGGCGTGTTTCACAGCTAACGTGTTTCTCGTTCAGGAAGCGATAGGAATTGCTTCCTGAACGAATTTTTTGTACAGCGTTCCTCATGAATTACCCGTTTCCCTGCTCATGATCCTCTTCATATCACAAAACCATCACAAAAATATGATACAATTCTATGAAGAGGCATGGATTGTGTAACGTTCTGCCGGATTGACAGAAAGGACAGCGAGACGTGAAAGACATCATACGCGATCCCGTCGCTGCCAGCGAGCAGGGACCATCGCCGAAAGGCCGCAAGAAAAGGCAGGTCATTCGCTGTTCGATCTGCACGCGCCGCACCTGGATGCATCCCACCCACCTTATGGAGCCGGTAGGTGTGCCTGAACCGCGCCAGACGTGGACGCTGTGCAAACGCTGCCACGAGGCACTGCTGGTAGAGATGCGCCGCTCGCCTGTGCGCTCGCCCCTGCGCCTGCGCATTGCTATGGGCATCGTCGCCTCGGAACGCTCTCCTTATATTTACGCCCACACCCGCCGCCCGATGAGTGATCGCGGCTGGATTCTCGTCATGGCCTGGGGCTTCGGCATCGCCATGGTCGTCCATCTCTTCATCATCGTCATGCTCGCCTATATCGCTGGTCATTGATTTTTCCATTTAAGAGAACAGAAGAGAGTGGTCAAGGCCGCGCGGCCTTGACCACTCTCTTCTGTTCTCTTTTAACCTTGACCGTTTTGCTAGAATATCAGTAGCATGAACAAGCGAAGCTGGCAAAGGAAGGTATTTCTTCTTGTTAAAGCACCCACACGAGGAATTTGAGGCAAACACCCGGGGCGAGGGCGCGTTTACCCTGCTGGCAGGGGTGGCATCAAACATGCGCAGTGGGCTGATCCTGCTTGATCCCGCCGAGCATATCGCGTATTCCAATCCCAGCGCGGAACGCCTGCTGAGTATTCAGGGGCCGGATGTCGATATACGACAACAACTGCTTGCCCTGGCGGCACAGCCGGATATCGCGCAGGCAGAGCTAAATCGTATCTGGCTGCATCCTGAAGTTGAGCAGTCTACCGAACTCGCGCTGGCGGACGCGGCGGTACGCTGGCTGCGCGTCCAGAGTTTTCCCCTGCATGATAACCCGGGCAACTTCCTGGGGCGTGGCGTGCTGCTCGACGACATCACCCTGGAACGCGGCGCGGCTGCTGAGCGCCATGAAACGCTGGCAATGGCCGCCCACGAATTGAAAACGCCCCTTGCCATTATTAAAGGCTGCGCCACCACGCTGCTTGGCAATGCTGCCTATTGGGATATCGCCATGCAGCGCGAGATGTTGCAGATGATCGATTCGCAGGCCGACCGCCTGCACGATATTCTCAACACCCTGCTCGACGTCTGGCGACTCGACGCGGGTGTGCAGCAATTGCGTTTCGCGGAAGTGCGCCTGGGCGAACTGCTGATCCGCCTGGTTGAACGCTGGCGCACCAATGCTCCTCGCCATACCTTTATCCTGCGCCTGCCTGATGAGCCGCCGCTCGTGTATTGTGATACGCTGCGTATCGAGCAGGTCTGCAATCACCTGCTCAATAACGCCGTGTTGTATTCTCCGGCAGGCAGCACCGTTAAGGTAGCCCTGGAGGTAAACGAGACAGAGGCCCGCCTGAGCGTCACCGATTCAGGCGTCGGCATTGCCCCCGAAAACGTCGAGCGCATTTTTGACCGCTTTTATCGCGTGCAGCAGGGCGAGGAGCGTCCCACCGGCAATGGCCTGGGTCTGGCTGTCTCCCGCGCCATCATCGCGGCGCATGGTGGACGCATCTGGGCCGATTCGCCCGGCATCGGACGCGGCGCGACCTTCTATTTCACTCTGCCGCTTGCCAAAACCGCTCAGGAACGGCTATCACCCGAACCCGTTTCACGCCAGCACCCACTCACTGCCGTGAGTGGACCGCTATCTACACCTCGCACTGGGCCTTTACGCAGTAGTCCGCGTCCGAAAGTTATGGTTGTGGAGGGTGATGCGCGTATTATGCGCTATGTGCGCGCCAATCTCGAAGAGGCCCAGTACCGCGTGCAGCCTGTTTCCAGTGCCTCCCAATGCCTGCGCCAGCTTGACCTGGAGGAGCCAGACCTGATCCTGCTGGCGAGCGATGCCAGAGACATGAGCGGGAGCCAGCTTTTGCACCGCCTGCGCGAGTTCTCTTCCCTGCCCATCCTGATGCTCTGTGATGAGGACGATGAAGATGAACGCCTGCGCTACCTCGACCTGGGGGCTGACGATTTTGTAGCCAAGCCTTTCAATATGAAGGAACTGCTTGCTCGCGTCCGCGTGCTGCTGCGCCGCCGGCCATCTCATGGTGAACTATCCCCGGGCGAGACAATTTTCACCTCGGGCGACCTGCTGATCGACTTTGCCCAGCACCAGGTCTTTGTCAGTGGCCGCCAGGTGCAATTGAGCCGCACCGAATACAAATTGCTCAGCGTGCTGGCCCAGAACGCCGGTCGCGTGATGACCCACGAACTCCTGCTCGAGCGCGTCTGGGGAGCCGAGTACAATCGCGAAGTCGATTTCATCTGGGTCTACATCAGCCGCCTGCGCCGCAAAATCGAGGCCGATTCGCGCCATCCACGCTATATTCTCACTGTGCCAGATGTCGGCTATAAACTGGCAAAACTGTAACTCCTTCTCGTATACTGTGCGTAATAGAATGTAATATCGTCTCGTAGGGAATTTGCATGTTGTAGGGACGCCGTGATGAAGGTTGATAAATAAAGAGGGGAAACCTGCCATGTCATCCTGAGCGCAGCGAAGGATCTCCAGCCTCGACGCGCAGATCGCCTGACCAACAGATCCTTCGCTGCGCTCAGGATGACATAGAGCATATCCCCCGCTATTTCATCAAAATTCTGTGCATCGCGTCCCTACAATTTGTATCTTCATCGTTCTGCCTTGAAAAAGCATGGAAGATCGGGATGAAACGCCAGCCTTTATTTTGCTCTCTTGCCGCAATGATATGTGTTCTACTGTTATTGGCCTGTTCTACGTCAACTGCTTCCCTGCCGTCACCGTTTTCACATCCGAAGGTAGGGACTCTGTTTCATACCTACAGCAATCAAGCATCTTTCTTTGGTATCGCCTGGTCGCCTGATGGCAGGCATATTGCTACAGGAACTGGAGATGGCACCATTCAGGTGCGCAATGCTGCGACCGGCGCAATACAATTTTCTCTACACGGTCATACTGCTATCGTATGGGCCTTAGCATGGTCGCCGGATGGTACGAAGCTCGCTTCGGCTTCCTGGGATAAGACTGTGCAGGTCTGGGATGCCAGGAACGGTAAACACCTGCTGACCTATACTGGCCATAGCGATCTTGTGTTGGCCCTGGCCTGGTCGCCTGACAGCAAGCGCCTCGTCTCTACAGGCAGCGATGACACCGCGCAAATCTGGGACGCCGCTACAGGCACACGACAGCTGACCTATCATGGACATGACCAGACAGTGGATGCAGTTGCGTGGTCGCCCGATGGAACGCGCATCGCCTCTGCCAGTTTTGACGACACAGTGCAGGTCTGGAGCGCTTCGACGGGCGAGACTTTGCTTACCTACCGGCAGCACACTCGCCGCGTCTGGTCAGTCGCGTGGTCGCCCGACGGAACGCGCCTTGCTTCAGGCGCAGAGGACGGAACTGTGCGCGTCTGGTACGCCACCACCGGCAGCTACTTCTCGGTCTATCTCGGCCAAACACGCGGCGCGCAGGTAGTAGCCTGGTCGCCCGATGGCAGGCGTATTGCCTCTGGCTCCTGGGATAGCACCGTACAGGTCTGGTATTCCGCCACCGCGAAGCATATCTTCACCTATCGCGGCCACAGCAGCACTGTGGGTGCCCTCGCCTGGTCGCCCGATGGACAGCGCATCGCCTCAGTCGCAGGCGATATTCAGGTCTGGCAAATTGGACCATGATTGTCGCGTAGGGAGCGGGAAGCCACTCGCAAGGGGATGACCCTACAGCTGGCTTCCTATTGTAGAGCCATCCCCTTGCAGGTGGCTTTCGGCTCCAACCAGGGTGGCTTCCGTGTTATTCAATGGCGTTCAGGCCCCTGTAAGGTACAAGCCGCCTCTATATAAGTAACCGTAATGTGGGCTAAGTATGCTAAGAGAGATACAAGAGCGTGTTTTACCTATCTGTAGGGACGCGATTCATCGCGTCCTGCTCTCAAGCCAAAGGAGTTTGAGTAGACCATTCTGTAGGGACGCGATTCATCGCGTCCTGCCCTCAAGCCAAAGGAGTTTGAGTAGACCATGCAGCGATCATTCCAGCATACCATTCTTCTTATTGAGCAGGATAAGTTCTTGCGACGTATGATTGCGCTCGGCCTGCAAGGTCAGGGTATGCGGGTAATCGAAGCGAGTTCTCTTCTCAACGCGCATGGGCTTGAAAAGCAGCATCCAGAAGTAGTCATCCTCGATATCGATGGTGAGGCAGGAAGAGATTCGACGTTGCTTACCCTGGTGCAGGCTCATCCCCTGCTTGCTCGCCTACCTCTCGTGTTGTTGGCCTGGGAATACGGCCCTGATTCCATCCCTTCCCCTATCCCTGTTGCCTGCCTGACCAAACCATTTGATGCCCGCGCCCTCTACCTGGATGTGAAACACGCGCTGGCAACTAGCGCCGCGCTTCGTTCCCAGGTCGCGCCTGCCCCCACATCATGTCCCACACCAACTATCTGGCCTATGGTAACGGCGGCTGGCCTGCTGCTGGCCTTCATCGGCCTGTTGCTGCAACTCGCCCTGACCGCCATCGGCCTGCTGATTGTGATGGTCGCCCTATTGTGGTGGACACTTGGCAGCAGGGTAGAGCCGCAACCTGTCATGACGGAGGCCGGGTAGGTTCGCCTGATATTTCTGTAGGGACGCGCTTGATCGCGTCCTGCCCCGGATGCGCAGGGGGGCCAGACCAGGGTGGACGCGATGATGGATGTTGACAACATATGGGGGTCTAGTGCCCCCCCGTCATCCTGAGCGCCGCGAAGGATCTCCGTTCCCCGACGATTCGCACACCGATGCCAGAGCTCCTTCGCGGCGCTCAGGATGACAGGCCTGGGTCTTCCCTCTTGCTTTGTCAACATCCATCATCGCGTTCCTACAGAGAATCCCCCTTACTTCATAAAAATTCATGTGAGCGCGCTGTAATCTTCTTGCCACCTTTACTACTCCTTATTCGTACCATGCGTGCAGTTTGTAATGTATTGTGCTTTGAAAAGGCATGTTTGCCCACCAGGTCGATAAGTCGCATCTTCAGGATCAACCTTTCCCAGCTACGCCTGGCAACCTCTTTGACCCCATGCAGGAAGGGGCTACGACAATGGGCGGCTGGAATGACAAATCTTAAAATAGCCAGGATTAGTATCTGCGAGCGTGGGTGAAGCGGCCTGAAGACACCCGCAAGGGGATGGCTCTACACCCTGCCTCGGCCTGTAGAGCCATCCCCTTGCGGGTGTCTTCAGGCCTGTTGTTCCAGGGGGCTTCCAGAGTTTACAGCAGAGTCTCCATCTGGCTTCCTGTTACGTGTAACCTATGTATCCCGAAAGATCGATAAATGCTCATCCTTATTCCCAGTAATAAAGGATGAGGTTCAAAGGAAAACAGGCTGGAATCTGTTATGTTCCAGCATACTGTAAGTAATGTATGTAGTGAAGGAGGAAACAGAATGCAAGGAAATACATTGAGTGGAATGCGCGTTGCCATTCTGGTAACGGACGATTTTGAACAGGCGGAACTGACCGAGCCGAAGAAAGCGTTAGAGCAGGCTGGAGCTAAGACAATGATCATTGCCCCCAAATCCGGTCAGGTGCAGGGCATGAATCACGACGTCAAGGCCGATAGCTTCAACGTCGATATGACGCTCGATCAGGCCAATCCTGACGACTTTGACGGGGTGCTGCTGCCCGGCGGCGCGCTCAACGCTGATAAGTTGAGAATGGAGCCGAAGGCGCGCGAATTCGTCAAACGCATCAACTCAAGTGGTAAGCCTATCGCGGTAATCTGCCATGGCCCCTGGCTGCTCGTTTCGTCCGACCTCGTAAAAGGCCGCACCATGACGAGCTACTACACCATCCAGGACGACATCCGCAACGCTGGCGGTAACTGGGTGGACCAGGAGATGGTGCGCGATAGAAACTGGGTAAGCAGCCGCAGTCCGCAGGACCTGCCTGCCTTTAACCAGGGCATGGTGCAACTGTTCTCCGAAAGCAAGATCACAACCCACTAAGCGGGAAGTGAGTTATCGATTGGGAGGGACCGGGCGACCAGTTATTAGCTGGTCGCCCGTTATTGTGCTTGTTAATGTAGGAACGCGCTTCATCGCGTCCTGCTTCGGAAGCAGATTCAGGCGAATTGAAACTTGTTCCTATAGTTGATTCGTACCTACGTAGAGGCATCCCACATGATGCCACCGGAAAACAAAGAAGGAGACACCCGCGAAGGATGCTCCCACCATAACAGGAGGTGTTGTATGTCAGGGTCATCAAAGACCACCACAGATCATGACGTCATTCGCAAATGGGCCGAAGAGCGCGGCGGCAAACCCGCCACCGTCGAACGCACCGAAAGCGGCGGCGAGCCGGGCGTCCTGCGCATCGACTTCCCCGGCTACAGCGGCAAAGGCTCGCTCGTAGAAATCTCCTGGGACGAATGGTTCCAAAAATTCGACGAAAAGCATCTAGCTTTCCTCTACCAGGACGAAACATCCGGCGGCGAGCAGAGCCGTTTCTTCAAACTCGTCAGCCGCGAAACCGCCGAAAGCAAAGAACATGGCAGCTCTCACAAATCGGAGCATAAGAGCGCGAGCAAAGACAAAGAACACAAAAGCACATCCAAATCCCACAAATAAAAAAGCGGGGCCACCCGGCCCCGCCCTTCCGTAGGGACAGGGGGCTGCGGCGCGGTGGTGTGGGGCCTCGTGCCTGTCCCTGTACGCCCTACGAAAACGCCGCTCGTCCACCACAAACCAAACACCCCCCGCCGGACTGTTTCGCTTTAATGAGACGTTCCATTCTTATTCGCGCCAAGCAATACGTGTCTAGCTTCTTCGGTCGTCTGTGCCATGACCAGGTTCAGATTGATCGCCGATAAGACGCTCACGTCTTTGATCGTATCCGCCTGTTGCTTCGCCAATTCCTGCAATTCAGGAAAGCGTAACTTCACGATGTTAAGCAGCATTTCTGCTTGCGCCTGCAAGGCCCCCTCTCGCAGACCTTCGCGGCGTCCTTTCTCTTCGCCTTCCCCAAAGATTTCCTGGTAGATAGGCGACTCACTCAGGATATCCTGAAACATCTTAAACCTCCTTTTGAACGCCTCATAATCTGAACCTTCTTTGAAAACCAGCCCTCCTAGCATTTCGTCATCGCCAGCAGATCGTACTCTTGTTCTGCCGCCAATCGATCGATGGTCTGCTGGACGACGTCCAAACGCTTACCGCCATGCGCCAGTATCACTAGCGGGAATATTCCTAGCCATCCCGTTTGAAGCAGCCACTCCGCTGGCGCTTCCCACAGCTTAATTGCCCGAAAATAAAAGTGATGAACAATGCGCTCATCAATAAAGCGACGCTCTAAGGGTGACTGCGCTACTTGACCCTTTCTACGTAAGTATATAACATACGAGTACACTGGCAGTCCATACTGACGCTCAGCAAGCACGTTATAGTACAGTAACCGAGTCGCCATGTCCACATCTTCGTAGCTCTGAAACTCGAGATGGATCAGGCCGCGTCTTCCCCCGCGCGTGACTTCCATCAAAGCATCAGCATAAAGAGACTAATGTTGTAGTTCGCCATCCAACGCCTGGACAAAGGTTGCATCTGGGGCCAGCCAGGAGACGTAATGCTGCGCATACCGCTTGACCAGCCGTTTCATGATCGTATCCCATATTCCTGCCATACTGAAACGATGATCCCCCTTCTCATCTATTTCTGGCACCAGTATATCATATTCTAGAGCTTTTATACGGCCCTGTCTTTACCTGCTTATGGATGCTCGTCCAGATCCAATTCCCTCACCGGAACATAGTATCTATAGAAACTTTGCCCTCACTCTTCAGCTAATAGGAAGAAACGAGCATCTATCCATCCAATCGTTGCCATACCACATAGATACTCGTTTCTTTGTATGATGGGTTGTTCAGGCGACTGTAAGGTGTGCCCGAGAGGCTGCAAGCTACGTATCAGGCACGCGCACAATAATTCGTCTGGTGGCAATCCTGTACAAAAGAGCATGGAGAGTTAATATTTCAAAGCTATGAAAGTGCAACAAGTGGAGACTGCCACTGGCGAGGTGAATTCCGGCCCTCCGCCAGCGCCTACAACAACTAAACGCAAGCGCAGCATCATTATTTTTAGTATCGTTAGCGCCATCAATGTCGGGCTGCTCATCTTTCTCTGGACGCAGCTATTGACGCCCGCGCAACTTGTGGGCCAGAACAGCGACCCATTGATTGGGCATGCCGCCCCGAACTTTACGCTGTCGCTATTAAGTTCGCACAGTAACGGGCAACTTTCCCTGGTGGATTTCAAGGGCAAGCCGATGGTAATCAATTTCTGGTCATCAACCTGCGCGCCCTGTATCGCCGAAGCCCCGCTTTTGCAGACGCAATGGAAGCAGGCCCAGACGAAGGGCGTGGTCTTTATCGGCATCGACTATGAAGATACCAGAAGCGATGGCCTGGGTTTCTTGAAGCAATACGGCATCACTTATCCCAACGTGCTGGATGCGAAGGGCGATGTAGCCGTTAATTATGGCATCACAGGCACTCCTGAAACTCTCTTTGTCAATCGACAAGGCATCATTGTCAGCCGGGTGGCCCAGGAATTGACCCCTACCACCCTGCAAAGTAACCTGAAATTGATTATGTAGAGGGCTCCAGCCTGCGCGACCAAAACCAGGATGACGGATGCCAGGGCGACCGCCAGGGTCGCCCCTACGATGCCCATGTTGGTAGGGGCGACCCTGGCGGTCGCCCTGGCATTCCTGGCCCTGGCATCCATCGCCTGGCATTTGTCACTCTGGAAATATCGAATGTTAGAAATTCGCGTACTTGTGCGAGCGGCACATACGATTGCGGCGTCTGCCTGGGTAGGGGGCAGCATTTTTTACCTGCTGGTGGCCCTGCCTGCTCTGCGCAAGGGCGGTCCGGCTCCGGCCATCGCTGCCCAGCTAGCCGCGCTTTTCCGGCAGCTTGTAAATATCTGCATGGGCGTGCTGCTGCTGAGCGGCGCGTTTCTGGTCTTTGATCGCCTGACCACCACGCGCCTCGGCTGGCCATACTTAGTGACGCTGGGGCTGAAGATCATCGCCGCCCTCGCCATGTTTGTCCTGGCTTTATACCTGGGACAGAGCAACATCCGGCGGCTGGCGAAGCGCACCACTCGCCTTTCAAAGGCCGCGCCGCAGTTGATGCTCGCGCTCGGCATCCTGGTCTTTTTGTTGGGCGCACTGCTCAACGGCCTGTTTGAGGCAACTGTAGCGCCTAATTGATACAATATATGTAGGGATGCGATGATGATTTTTGACATGTAAGATCGGCAAAGTTCGCCTGTCATGCTGAGCGCAGCGAAGCATCTGTTTGCCGAGCGATTCGCATGTCGAGGCCGGAGATGCTTCGCTGCGCTCAGCATGATAGACGAAGACCTTTGTATTTCTGGAGGTAGACCTTGCAGACCACATTGAATATTGTGCAGGAAGAGGAGCAGCCGCTTCCAAAAAAGCGCAGGCGGCATGTGCCGGTGAGCTTTTTGCTGGCGGGGCTTGCCATTCTTGGCGCGGTGGCCTACCTCGTCTTTGCCAATACGCAGACTAACGCCGTTTATTATATGACGGTTTCCGAATTGAAGCACTGTTCCACCTGTGCCTCGCAATCCGTGCGTGTGGCGGGCGTGGTGCAGCCGGGTACTGTTGTGCGCAATGACGCGCAACAACAAATTCGCTTTGTGATCGCGGACGGCGGGCAATCGCTTGAGGTTGTCTATAGCGGCATCGTGCCGGATATTTTCCGACCCGGCATCACGGTTGTCGTGGAAGGCCACTACACCGGGCAGGGGCCATTCCAGGCCACTACACTGCTGGCGAAATGCCCCTCGAAGTTCCAGTCTGCGACACCAGGGACGCAATAACGTGTATTTTTCAGATCTTGGCTTTATTTCGCTTCTGTTGGCGGCAGGCTTTGCCACCTATACCATTCTTATAGCCATTATCGGCGCAGTTCGCGGCAGCAGTGCGCTGGTTTCGAGCGCGAAACGTGGCGCGGTGGCGGTGACAGGCTTTCTCGTGCTGGCCTCGACCTGCCTGGTAATCTCGTTTCTCATTCATGACTTTGGCGTCAACTACGTTGCCCAGCAGTCGAACCTCTCCATGCCCTGGTACTTCACCGCCGCTGCGTTCTATGGCGGTCAGCAGGGGTCGCTGCTCTACTGGGCCATGATGCTTTCAATCTTTTCCGCCATCTTCATTTTCACTTCGCGCCGCGCTCCTGCCGCCCTGGTGCCATATGTCACGGCAACTCTGATGGCCATCGAGCTATTTTTCGTCCTCATGCTAGTCACCGTCTCCAATCCTTTTGCGCGCCTGCCGTTCGTGCCGCCCGATGGCGTCGGCCTCAATCCCTTGCTCATGGACCCTGGCATGCTCGTTCATCCGCCGATGTTGTTGATGGGCTTCATGAGCTTTTCGGTGCCATACGCCTTCGCAGTCGCTGCGATGGTCACAGGCAAACTCGATAGCGGCTGGCTGCGCTCCATCCGTCGCTGGACGCTGGCCGCCTGGACGATTCAAACAGTGGGGTTGATCCTCGGCGCGTGGTGGGCCTATCACGTGCTTGGTTGGGGCGGCTACTGGGGCTGGGACCCGGTAGAGAACAGCGCGCTCCTGCCCTGGCTGACCGCGACAGCCTTCTTGCACTCTACAATGGTGCAGGAACGGCGCGGCATGCTCAAAGTCTGGAACCTTTCGCTGGTCATCGTCTCGTTCGCCCTCTCGATCTTCGGCACCTTTGAGGTGCGCAGCGGCCTGATTTCTTCTGTTCACTCTTTCGCTTATTCTGCCATTGGCGGCTTTTTCCTGGCCTTCCTGGCCATTATCGTCCTTTTCAGCCTGGGCCTCTTCTTTTTCCGCCTGCCGAAGCTGCGCCCCGAGCAGGAGTTTGACTCCGTCCTCTCTCGCGAGGCCAGTTTCCTGCTCAATAACTTCCTGCTGATTGGCGCGGCCTTCGCCATTCTGTGGGGCACGCTTTTCCCGCTCATCTCGCAGGCCGTGAGCCACCAGGAGCTAACCGTTGGTCCGCCATTCTACAATCAGGTAACGGGGCCGATTTTCCTGGTCTTAATTCTGGCGATGGGCATTGGCCCTCTGCTGGCATGGCGGCGCACATCCAGCCGTTCGCTGCTGCGCAATATGGGCATTCCAGCCCTGGCAGCCGCGCTCTGTGCCGCGATTTTGCCCCTGGCTGGCATCCGTAACCCACTGGCGAATGTGGCTTTTGCGGTCTCTGCCTTCACGGGCGGCGCGATTCTCTACGAAATCTGGCGCGGCGTGCGCGTGCGCCACAAACACGGCGAAATGTACCTTGTGGCCCTGTTTACACTCGTCAATCGCTATCGCCAGCGTTACGGCGGCTACATCGTGCATCTCGGCTTCGTCCTGCTGGCAATCGGCATTATCGGCTCCCATTTCTTCCAGTTGCAAACCGATGCTACACTCAAGCCGGGACAGGAAATGAATATCGCGGGTTACAAACTGGTCTATTTTGGCAACATCGACGAACACTATCCCGATGTTGAGGTCATCACCGCGCAGGTGCAGGTCTGGCAGGATGGTCAATTGCTGCGCTATATCTACCCTGGCCGCCAGTTCTTTACGCACTTCGACAACGAACCCGCCAGCCTGATTCCCATCGACACCTACGGCCTGACCGACATGTACGTCTTCCTGGACAACTGGAACGGCCCTTCCCAGGCCACTATTCGTGTCTTCATCAATCCGCTCGTCCCGCTGCTCTGGATTGGCGGCGTCTTCATGCTCTTCGGCGGCATCATCTGCTGGTGGCCCGACCGCCGCAGGAAACCCCGCCGTGTAGCAGTAGGGGCGGGAGAGGACGTGGAGAGGGGGGAGGGCGCTAGCGCCGCCCTCGTCCCCCCCACCGAACAAACGCCTACAGATGGGGCGAATAACGCAGGTGAGGCAACCGACGAGCCAGATAAAACGGCGGAGGAGGCGATCTTATGAAAAAATATCGCTACCTTCACCTCTTTATAGCCGTACTGGCAATTCTAGGCGCGATCTGGTCCTACGTGCTGCTCACCAATCCAGCGCAGGAAACGCTCGATCAACGTGTTCAAGATATTGGTTCGCAATTGCGCTGCCTCGTCTGCCAGGGCGAATCGGTTGCCGACTCGCCTTCCCAGTTCTCGCAGCAGGCGCGTATGATTATTCGCGAACAGTTGCAGGAGGGCAAGTCAGAACAGCAGATTATCCAGTTTTTCCAGGCTCGCTACGGCGACCGTATTCTCTGGTTGCCCCCAAAGCAGGGCTTCGCGCTGGTCGCGTGGCTTATCCCTGGGGCCATCTTGCTTGGCGGCCTCGTTCTACTCTTTTTCGTGTTGCGTAACTGGCAAAGGAGCGCTGCTATTGCCATAGCACAGCCCACAATAAGTACAAAGGAAACGAGTGAGATCGATGATGCCGATTTCGCTGAGTACCGGGCGCAACTTGAGCAGGAACTGGCAGCCGATGACCCGATCTTTGCGCGCCGCAAAAAGGAGGCGAGTTGATGCTGCTGCAAATACTTGTCACTACCCTGCTTGGTCTGGCCGCGCTGGTCTTTGTCCTCTATCCTCTCTATCATCGCCCACCCCTGGAAGTGGCAGAGGAGACAGCCGCTCTTGCGCAGGCAACGGGTGTTGCCGAGGGCGAGCAAACAGCCAGCGCCGCCCTGCGCGAGGTCGAACTAGACTACCAGCTTGGCAACCTGGAAGAAAGCGACTATCGTTCGCTGCGCGAGCGTTACATGCGCCGGGCCTTTCTGGCCATGAAAGCACGCCGGGCGCATGAACAGGAACTTGATGCCCTGATCGAAGAGCAATTGCGCCAGATGAAAGAGAAAACGAGCGAACCGGCCCACGAAGAGCAAGCAACGATAATGGATGAACAGGATGAAGGGAATGCGTGAGATACACACCCAAAAGAGCGGCCTTGTAGGGATAATTGCAACGGTTTTTGCCCTCATCTGTATGTTCGTTGGCATGATTGGCCTCTTCCCCTTCACAGCATCCGCGCATACTCTATCTAACAGCGGGCGCATCTACGGACAATTGCAGGATGGCACGAAGCGTAACGCTCCCGTTGCCGGGCAGAGCGTCACCTTGCAAATCGCGCAAGACAATAGCGGGCGCGATCTGACCACTGTGAAGACTGACGCCCAGGGCAACTATTCGTTCGACGGCCTGGATACGAGCAAAGGCACCGCCTATGTCCTCTACACCAGCTATCAGGGCGCGCAATATTTCACCGACCTCATAGACCTGAGCAGCAAACCCGCCCAGCGCGTCGATTTGCAGGTCTTCGAGGCCTCGCCCGATACCAGCAATATCGCCATTGTGCAGGCAAACGCGCTCGTCGATAAAGTCGATGCCAAAAACGGCCTGCTGACCATCTCCGAAAACTTCTTTTTCGAGAATCTCGGTCTGACCACCTATGTCGGTACGCTGTCAGCAAATGGGCATAAGCCCAACGCCCTGCGCTTTGCCCTGCCACCCGGCGCGCGCAACCTCTCGTTGAGCGCGGGCTTTAACGGCTACCATGTCATCCAGGTAGACCCCGGCTTCGCCAGCGACGCGGCGATCACGCCCGGAACCTCGCAGTTCGCCTTTTCATTCCAGGTACCCTACACAGGCACGCATTATGACCTGAGCTACACGGCGGTCTACCCGACGGTCGATTTCTCCCTGCTGGTGCCGCTCGATTATCATGCCACTTCCGGCACTCTGCAATCAAAAGGCACGCGCAACGTCAACCAGCGCAGCTTCCAGGTGCTTGAGGCGCAAAAACTGGTAGCCGGAACGCAAGTGCATGCCGAGCTTGACGGCCTGCCTGCCGCGCAGAACACCCCTGCCTCGGCCCCAACAAGCCAGAATACACCCTGGATCATCGCCATTATCGTTTTCATGATCGTCGTTATCGTCGTCACCTGGTTCATCTACCTGCGCATGCAGCGCCGCCGCAGAGCCGCCAGGCGCAAACGACCAGCCCGCAAAGCCAGAGAAACTGTCAAAGCCCCCATCCAGTCAGGCAAGCCAAAAACAAAAACTGCCGCCGGGGAGCCACAGGAGCAGGAGCAACTGCTGCAAGAATTGCTGGCTCTGGATAAGTCCTACGAAACTGGTAAAATAAAGAAAGTGGAATATACCGAGCGCCGGGCCAAACTCAAAGCCCAACTGCGCCATCTTATGGAAACGCAACCGCCCAAAAAACCAACCGCGTCCAAAAAACCGTAGGGGCGGGGGCGGATGAAGGGATGGGTGGGGGCGCTTGCGCCGCCCTGGGGCCAGGTGGAAGGGCAAAAATCCTGGCTATGCAGGCACCAACACAAGCGTTATCGAATAAGGGAGCAACAATCGTGATCTCTCCATATCTGGAGATAACAGGATTAAAGAAAAGCTACGGACTCAAGCCCGTTCTGCGCGGCGTCAATCTCACGCTGGAAGCCGGACAGCGCATGGCCTTGCTGGGCGCGAATGGCGCGGGCAAGACCACTCTGCTGCGAATACTGGCAGGCCTCACAAAGCCGGGCGCGGGCAAGGTGCGTATCGGTCGGCTCGACCTCGCGCATGATGCACAGCAGGCGCGGCTGCAGGTCGGCTTTGTCTCCCACACGCCCTACCTGTACGAGGAATTGACCGCCCTGGAAAACCTCATCTTTTTCGGTCGTATGTATGCCATTACGGCGGTCAAGGAGCGCGCTCAATTTATGCTCGAACGTGTTGGACTCGCGAAAAAGGCCAATGAACGAGCCAACGCGCTTTCTCGCGGTCAGGCGCAGCGGCTCTCGCTGGCCCGCGCCCTGCTCCACTCGCCCCGCCTGCTGCTCCTCGATGAGCCGGATAGTGGCCTGGATGAAGCTGGTATCGTCCTCCTAGAGGAACTGCTGGATGAACACCTCGGCTGCGGCGGCACCACGCTTTTTACAACGCATAACCTGGAACGGGCTGCACACATGAGCGATTGCATTGCTCTGTTAAGCCGGGGGCGCGTGGTCTATACGCAGGCCTCAAGCGTGTTGGAGGCCGGAAGCATGAGCGAGGTCTACCGCAAATACCTGGAGGCGGTGCCATGATCTTTTTCTCGCAAGTGCTGGCAATCCTATGGAAAGATATTCGCTGCGAACTGCGCAGTCGGCAAACCTGGATGGGTATGGGCATGTTTGCCCTGCTCGTGCTGGTGATCTTCAATTTCGCCTTCGACCTGCGCGCCGACAACAAGGCCGCGATTGCGCCGGGCGCGTTATGGGTGGCCTTCGTTTTCGCCAGCCTGCTAGGATTAGGTCGCACCATCGCTGCCGAACGCGAGCGCGGCTCAATGGATCGCCTGCTGCTCTGCCCGGTAGATCGTAAGGCCATTTACCTGGCGAAACTGCTCGGCAACCTGCTCTTTATTGGCGTCGTAGAACTGGTCGCGCTGCCGGTATTCGCGGCGCTGTTCAACATCCCGCTCTTTGGCGCGTTTTTGCCCATCGTGCTGCTTGGCACCATCGGCATCGCCGCCATCGGCACCTTATTCTCGGCAATGGCCGCCGCGACCTCGGCCCGTGAGCTATTATTACCGCTTTTAGTCTTTCCTTTGATTGTCCCGGTGGTGATTGGAGCGGTGCGCGCCACAGGTTCCCTGATGGCCCCATCGTTCAATGAACCGCCCTGGCTCGGTCTCATCGCCGCCTTTGACGTTATTTTCCTGAGCGCATCCATGCTCATGTTTGAATTTGTAATAGAGGAATAATCCTGTAGGGACGCGATGATGAACGTGAACAACCAGGCATGTCATCCTGAGCGCAGCGAAGGATCTCAGGCGGTTGCACACGATTCAGCGGGGATGGAGATCCTTCGCTGCGCTCAGGATGACAGGGAGAGGCGGTTGGCCTCTCACCTGGTTTTACAAGGAGCAATCGTATGGCAATAATAAATCAAACCAACAGGGCCGAACAGCCCGTCATCGACACGAAGCGAACCCCTGCGCGCTTTCCGATGGCCTCGCTGGTACTCGGCATCCTGTCTTTAATCGGCATGCTGGTCTCAATCTGGATGATCTTCCTGTACGCGCCCGAGGACTCTGTGCAGGGAGAACCGCAGCGCATCTTCTATTTTCACGTGCCGAGCGCCTGGCTGGGCATGCTTGGCCTGGTTATCACGGCTGCGGCTGGCATCGGCTACCTGATTAAAAAGGATGAGCGTTGGGATTTCGCGGCCCGGGCCTCGGCAGAACTCGGCGCGGTCTTTATCACGCTGGCTCTCATAAGCGGCTCCATCTGGGGCAAGACCACCTGGGGAACGTGGTGGACATGGGATGCTCGCCTGACTACCACCCTGATCCTGTGGTTCATCTACATCGCCTACCTGATGCTGCGCAGCTACATGGGCCGCACTCATGCCAGCGCGAGAGCAGGCGCGGTGCTTGCCATTCTCGGCGTCATCGACGTGCCCATCATCTACGAGTCCGTCAACTGGTGGCGCACACTGCATCCCACCCTGCAAGTAGGCGTACAGGATGCCTTACCGCCCTCGGTTGTGCTGACGCTGATGATCTCATTGACCTCGTTTACCCTGCTTTTTAGTTTTTTGATGATCCAGATTTACCAGTTACAGCGCATGCAAACGCTTGCTCAGCGCCTGCGTGCCGAACTTGAAACGGATATTCCCCTGTAGGGACGCGATTGATCGCGTCCTGCCCGGATGCGCGTGTGGGCCAGCAGGACGCGATCAATCGCGTCCCTACAGGATTATTCCCTTTTAATTGTCAATGTTCATAATCGCGTTCCTACATAGGAAAAGAAAGAGGAAATAGATGCAAGGCTTTGGTTATCTTGTTGCCGCCTACATTGTCATCTGGGCTGGCCTGTTTGCCTATCTCGGTGTGGTTATGCTGCGCCTGCGCGGCGTGCGCACCGAACTCGCCGCTGTTGAAGAACTCGTGCGCGAGCAGCGCGAAAAGCAGCAAGCATAGAGGAGACGGCGACAATGCCAAAATCAACCGCGCGGAATCGGGCGCGAGAACGAAAACTATCTCTTGAAAATACCGCGAGCGCCGCGAACGAGGGCAATAAGAGGCAATTCGCATCATCTAAGCCCTGGTCATATCGCCAATCGGTGATTATGCTGGTGATCGGAGACGCGCTCTGCTTCCTGATTTTCGCCACGCTTGGCACGCGCACGCATGGCGAACCCGGCGGACTGGCAGCGGTTCCGCATATCGTGTTGACCGCGCTCCCTTTCATGGCGGGCTGGTTTATCGTCTCCCCTTTTGTGGGCGCGTTTCGCCGGTCTCTGTTCGATTCGCCAAAAGCGATGGCAATTCGCACCGCTCTTTCCTGGCTGGCATCCTGGCCTGTGGCAATGGCCCTGCGCGGCATCTTCGTCGATCATGGCGTGCCGCCCATCTCCTTCGCTATCGTGGTCTTGCTCTTCAACCTGCTCATCCTCGAGGTGTGGCGCTGGCCGTTTGCTTTGAATATGGCGGTGAGAAAACGGGGTACACAAAATTAAGAGGAAGCATTTCAGATTCAACTCTGAAATGCTTCCTCTGATAATCAGCTTGCTCTTTAGTTTTGACAGTTGTTATTGTCAGCGCTGGTTCCGGGGAGCGCCGGGTAGGTCGCGTTTGCCAGGTTCAGGCACATATCGTGAGCGATGGTTGTCCCGACCTGCATAAGCCAGACATGATTGTTGGTTGTATATCCGGCCTGAACGCCAGGACCTTCCATAATGATCATCACGTTTTGATCGGCTGCGCCACGTCCGCCATGTTCGGCCAGCTTGCTGAGAGGCGGAGTATCGTAAACGACTGCCTGGGTGCCATTTGAGCCATCGGTCGGCCAGACGATAAAGTCAGGCGTGCGGTACGCGGGTGTCACCATATAGGCTCCCAGATCCGAAGCAGGGGTAATCGCCTGGATACCGAACTGCGCCATATTCGCAGGTGTGCTGAGCAGATTGATGGCCGCCTGCGCCTGGAAAGGATTCTTCAGGTAGACCAGGGCCACGCGGTCAGTCGTGGTCTGAACGGTAGGAATGCCATTATCATTCAGATACTGATCGATACTGCCCGGCCCGTGATCGGGAATGGCCTCCGTCAGCGCGGTATTCCCATGATCGTTGACGATAGTAATCTCGGTCTGATTGTAGATGCCCACCTGCTTGAGCAGCGCCACCGTCTGGGCAATCTGGCTATCCTCAAACTGGATGGTTTGTGCTACCTGCGGCGAGTTGATGCCATACTGTTTCATGATGGAATTGGGGGCTACGGCGTACAGACCAAAGACGTTCGGGCGGTTAGGACCCGAGTTGATCTCGGCGCGCACCGTGTCGAAATTCATCTGGTCGTACTGCTGTGGGGTACCCTGGAAGTCGGCGAAGGTGGGGGTTTGCAGATTATCCACGCCTACTCCGCCATAGACAGAGCAGTTGCTTGGCCCGTCCAGGACGTCATACGCCGGATATTTCGAGATAAAGGCCGTCGTCAGATGAGCAGCCTTTGCTGCCTGGAACAGCGTGCAGGCGCGACCAACATCACGATCTTGCGTGATCTGCGGGGGCAGAACCGGAGTTTCGTCCAGCTCGATCAGGTGGTTATACTGGCGATCCCAGAACGTCTCATAGGGAAACCCATGATGTGAAGCATCAGTTCCGGTGAAGAGGCCCATAATATTGGTAATCGAATCGGCGGGTACCTGCGCCTGGGCATTGGAGTAGCTGGCCCCCTGCGCTTTCAGACTGGTCAGAAAAGGGGCATTGGTGGCATTGTACAACTCTGGATGCCCGCCATCGAGAATAACGACGAAGGCATATCTGGCTGGTACGGAGTTCCCCTGGTCGGCATGAGCGTTTTTGAGGCCCAGACCCACAACCAGGCTGGCAGCAAATACAACAAAAAGAACGGCACTAAGAATCCACTTACGTTTGGGGATAGGTGGTTTGTGCATTACACACTCCTTAGAATTCCATGACTACAAACAAAATATGGTTTATGACCCCCACCTGCTTTTTATAACATAGGCATAGAAATCCGGCAATCTATCTAGGTAATTTTGGTAATAATGTATATAAAAGGTATTGGACGGGCTAAGAACAGATAAGTTTTTTTGTTTCGTATAGGTAGATATTACTATTTCAAAGTTATTTGCTTGACGAATAGGGATATAGTGATATCCTCTTACAGAGGGGGATGTAAGAAGAAAGCTCTTGTTTACGCGCAACATTTTAACCTGGACGGTATTGCTCTCAAAAGACCTGCTATTATACGGATCCAATTGCGTAAGTCGGAAAGGTTTTAGCTTTGGACGAATGCGCAATTAAGCTGATATCGTGCTTATTAGCAAACGAAGCCGATTGTTTGTGGATATAGCTATTGATAGACATGCGGTTGTAAGGAAGCAAGTACATCAGGATAAGATAGAGAGCGAAACTGTATAGAATCTGGAATTCCCTACTGAGGAGCAGTGGTGATGGATGATTATGGGGCAGGTCATGACGCTACGCCGTTAAATAGGGGTAGACGCCAACTCGTCATTACGGCGCAGTTATATAGGACTGCCGCATACATGAGCCATATTGATGAGCTATTTCAGTGGCTCGCGAACGAGTTTGTGCATTCTTTTCAAGCCAGGGTGGCCCAATTTTGGGTACAATCCGCCGACCGGATGGGACAGACATCGGTTGAGCTACGCGCCAATATAAGCCAGGATCCGGCATTGCCCATTCAATTTGTGGTGAACGACCAGGTTGCGGCAACCATCCAGCGATTTCTGAGCGGGACATATGATTCTATGTCCTGGCAGGTGGAAAAACTGTTTGCTTCCTATCAAGCAAACATGCTGGCGCGTTTTGGAGTCTATTACTGCACCTGCTCATTTATGCGTAGCAACATGCTCTTGCCGTCCACGAACAGTAATGCCATTGCCATGCCTTTAAGAGTAGCCGTACTGCTCTATTTCCGGCAGCCTCCTACACGCGATACGCTGTCAGCTATTGATCTTATTCTTGGACAGGCAACGTCAATATCGGAAAACCGCTTTCTTTTAGCCCCTGCCAGCACGACCTCTGGACGCCTACCAGCATTGAAAAATGTCCCTATTCAGCAGCAGGACCCTTTGAGTGTCTATGAACTCATTCCCAAGCGCAATGAAGATAGCGCTCTATTAACATCAAGCAATCCACTGTCCGGCGCAGCCATCATTTCGGATAAGCGGGCACGTCGCTTCTATGCAGCAGTTAATGATAGCAGAACCGTAAAGGAAATCTGCGAACACGTGCATATTGATGTGCAGGAAGCAATAGTGGTGCTGAAGATTTTGCTGAAACAGGAGCGTATCCACCTGTATGAACCAGGCGGCCAACCTGTCGAAAGCTCGCTGTTTTTCGAGCTGTTTTGAACCCTATGAACGAGGAGTAAGGTACTATGGACCAAAATTTTGTCCCGAATCTACTTTCGCTGACGCTATTTTTTGTCTCGCTTTTCATATCGCTCCGAGCATTCTATCTCTACTTCCAGGCTCGCAGCCGTCGCATTGGCATTCTGGCTATCGCGATGGGCATCATCTCATTGACGGCAATAGCGGGCTTCGCCGGAGATAATGTTACGAGTATCTCGCTCAATGTTGACTGGTTCAACTACATAGGGCAGACGGTCAGCTTTATCTTTATCCTGCTCAGCTTCATCAATGCTTCGGAGGCGTATTTGCGTAATCTGATGCGTTGGCAACTGGTCATTTCAGTGCTGCTTCTCGCCCTGATGTTCCTTTCGCCGGTTCTGCCGCCGGAGTTTCCCTCACCCACCTTTACCAAAACCTTTCTTAGCGGGTCGCGAGGGTTGATCTGTCATATCATCTTCTACTACTACGCCTGCTCGTTCGTAAAGATGGAAACTCGCTTCAGCTTATTAATGGCGCTTGCTTTCCTCGCGCTTTCCTTTGGCTACTTTATCATCCTACCGAAGTACTTTACCCCCAATGATACCCTCGACCGCGTAGGAGATATCATTCGTGTCTTCGGCCTGATCGTCCTGTTCTTCGCCGTGTTGTTGCCCGATGTCCGCTATCGAAGAGGCAGAGAACAGGTCGTTTCCAACTATCAAAGCGCTCGCTAAAACCCGCAAATGGCATATTCGTGTAGGAATGCGATTCACCTGGGTTGAGACAAAATGCATGTCAAATCAACCTCAACGGGTTGATTTGACATGCATTTTGTCTTAGCCTACCTCTCCTTCTGAGACGGCTCAGGTGTGCAGAAAAGCCTGATAACGATCCCTACGATTATGCAGCAAAGTGAGAAAGAAGTGATACAGGCGAATATCTTGATTACAGAAGTGGCGGCAGTGGTGGGATTCGTAGAAGATGAAATTATTGACGGGGGCTGGGTTGCAAAGCTTGAGCTGATCAGAGGAAGACAACTTTCTAGCCGCTTGTAAAGCTTGCAATCTTCGAACATCTTTTGTTGATGATTCAGGACGTTGGGGAATAGCTAACATCTCCTGATTAATTGCCTCTACAATCTGTGCCACCTCACCATACAGAACATATCCTAGAATTCCTGCATCGTTTACAGCTTGCGCGTACTTCCAATTTGCATCAAGAAAGCGAACGATGCCATTTATAATGTACTCAGAAACGAGGTCCTTTGTTTTGCAGAGGGCAATGAGCATATTTTTTCCATTCACCAAAATCGCATATTTAAGCGGATCAGATACGTTCATTACCTCTCGTAGCGTTCTTACTGCCTGCCCAATTTTGCGTGTTGACCATCCATAGTTTTTGAGATGGCGAATGAATTGTAGTTGTACTAAGTCATCTACAGAGTACAATCTGCGGGTTCCCGCTCCGTGCGATTGCTGCACGCCAGGCACAAGCAAGCCTGTCGAAGCCCAATAATCCAGTTGCTTTTGAGAGAAGCCTGTCGCACTCACAACCTCAGCAGTTGTATAAACGTGAGATGCCATCAATTCTCTCCGCTTTTGTACTCAGTTATACTGTTTTTAAGAAGGAGCATACACTATAAAAACCCCAAGGTCAATTACTTTTTAGGGTTTGTGAAAATAACTTCACATTTGACATAATAGAGATAGGAATGTGAACAATAAAGCAACAAAAATCAGCTTGCAAAAATCCTTTTCATCGGTTACAATAATTACACTGCTCGGTTGCCCTCTTCTTCCTCGGAAGAAAAACTCCCTTAAAAAATGCAAAAATGATGGCACAACTGGCACAAAGGGAACCGGAAGCCACCTGGTTTCGAGTAACTCTCCACAGGTGGACATCAATGTGATGTCCACCCGAAAGATATCACTCTTCCTCAATATATATTTTATTGCTCCTTGCCAGCGCCTCGGGAGCGCGTATGCTGAGGAAGGCAACCACGATCAGGCCCAGCACGAACCAGGCCGCGCAGATGGGGCCTGCCAGGTTCAGGGGATATGAGGGCGCGGGAATGAACTGCGCCAGGATGGGGAAGATCAGCACGATAAAAGGCACCGCCGGTAAGAGAATGTGGCGGAACACATTGAACTCCTCGCGATGCTCGCGCAGGTAGAAGAACGGCACCGAAAGGCAGGTTGCCATGTAGACCACCAGGATCAAAATGGTGATGATCGTTCCTTCCAGACCGAAAGCGTTCGAGGGTTGGAAGACGAAGCCGGGCCAGAGCGTGAAGACCACCCCAACAATCATGGTGAAGATGATAGCGATGGAGGGCGTGCGGAAGCGACTGCTCAAGTGCGCTAAGGGCCTCGGATAGGTTCCTGTGCGTGCCATCGCGTAGAGAACACGCGAGGCCGCGTTTACGCCTGCGTTCGCGTTCGCCAGCGCGCTATTAAGAATGGCGAGAATGGCGATCAGTGCCCAGAAGCCCCATACCTTTGTCGCCAGCACTCCCCAGGGATTCGGGTTGCTCGCGTAAGAACCAAGTTTGTTGATGCCCCAGCCCACGACTCCGGCATACGAACAGAACACGTAGAAGACGCCGATTACAATTGTTGCCAGCAGAATGGCACGTGGCACAGTGCTGCGGGGATCATGCGCCTCTTCCGCAAGCGGGGCCGAGGACTCGAAACCCGCGAAGGCCAGGAAGGCGAAGATCATGCCATGCAGCACGCCCTGAAATGGCCCCAGAACCGAACCGCTTTCCAGACTGGAGGACGGATTGAAGGTCGCGGCTGTATTATTACTGCCAGCCGTGATGATGAGCCAGAGTGAGAGGATCACAAAGACCGCGATCTCGATGGTTCCGAGGATAACTCCCGCGTCCGCCGAGATTTTGATGCCGAAGTAGGTGAGAACAAAGACAATGACCGCGAAGATCATGGCCCACACCGCCCAGCCGTTCGGACCGAACGAGAGATGCAGGTACTGGTTCGCAAACTGGTCGGCGACCGGCCCCAGCACCAGCAATTGTAATGGCACGATCAGCAGGTAGGTCAGGCTGAATAACCAGCCTGTCATCCAACCGGCCTGCGATCCCAGCCCGCGACTGACAAAGGTGAAATAGCCGCCCGCCGAGGGCAGGTATCTCGCCAGCGAGCCGATATTCAGGGCGATCAAGGAACAGACGATAAGCGCGATGAGGACGGCAAGCGGTAACGCGCCGCCAGCAAATGGAATGGCGGCTCCCAGGCTAAACGAAACAGCAGACGCGGGTGCCATCGTGGTGATAGATTGGAATAAGACCCCAGGAAGACCAATGGCGTTGCGTTGCAGCGTCGTCTGCTCTGGAACGGGAGAAACGGTTTCTCTTTCCATAAGACGTTGCTCCTTCTCTACCGCGTAGGTAGAAACGGCAGGCAGGGAAAAATGAGGATAACCTGCCTGCGTATAGAACAATGAGGGTGATATATCTAATGGTAAGGAGCAACCCGTCAAAAAGCAAGGGCTTATTGCCCTATAAATGGCCCCTCTTCCTGTGGTATTTTTCCATAGCGCGAAAGCAGACCAGCCGGTCGCTCTCCCCCTGTCACAGGTAATGGCGTATTGCCCGCCGGAGCAGTTTGCCGCGAAGGAAGCAGCACTGTGCGCCGCAGCCGACCGCCATACGCTATTTGCCCGCTATCAGAAGCCGCCTGAGCCGGGGCTGGTAAAGCAGGTAACGCGATGGATTGCGGAACGCGCAAAGGTGTAGCAGGCCGTGTCATCGCATCCGTCTGAGGCTCCACTACTTGATAAGCCGCAGGCGCAATCGGAAAGTAAAGGGCATCTGTCTGCGGCTGGTTGCCCCATTGCCACGCAGCCGCATCATAATTTGGTGGGGGCTGCTCCGAAGCCACCCGCAAGGGGAATGTCTCTACCATCCGTTCTCGCTGTAGAGACATCCCCTTGCGGGTGGCTTCGGGCCGAAGATGCCAGATAGTGTCTTCCATTCCCCCCACGTCGATTGCGAATGCGTAGCGCGCCCAGAGAAAAATGGCAAGCGCAAGCAACAGCGCAAAGCAGGTGACAACCAGTTCAAGCCCCCCCTGCGTAGGGACAGGGGGCTGCGTAGTGGCGGTGTGGGGGCCTTGTGCCTGTCCTGCTCCACCCACCGATTGCTGCGTAGCGGCGTGAGAATCTTGTGCCTGTCCTGTTGAAGAACGCTGTTTTATGGCGTTGATAATCTGCTGGTGTGGCTTGACCGGGCTGGGAACGGGCGTAGCTGTCTTCATAGGCGATGGCGTTGGTGGAGGAGCCTCGCCATGATAACGCTCCATCAAAGTAATGACTTTGCCTGCCCATAAGCCAGAAGAGGAGGTGCCCACATAAATATGCGCAAGGCTGTAAACGGTAGTCATGCCGCGAGCGACGTAGACGCTGCGCATCATCTGGAACCAGTAGCTCGCCGCCGCCGCGTAGCTGGGATAAATGGTGTAGCCGCCCCCGCCAGACGGATAGCCAACGCTGCCGCGCACGCCGCCCGGATTGTGATAGCTGAGGCCAACGCCAGTAAGGCCATCGTTGGTCTCGGTATACCAGACGGCCAGCGCGAAGGCATCATCGATGTTGTTTTGCCGCGAAGCCGTTTCAATCACTTTGCCTGTACCCTGCATGGGACTGCCGATACGGGCAAAGATTGCATCGACGGTCGCGGCAGGTAGGGAGGGCGGCCCAACAATACTCATATCCGAGCGCATGACCCGCGAAGCATGAGAATCCAGGCGCGGATTCCCCGGCAAGAGCAGGGCCGCAGCCACTCCCAACAGGACGATTACCGAACTCAGCGCCAGCAATTGGAATAGTTTCGCGGAGGTGAAATGTTTATTCAAATGAACATGCTTCATGTTTTGGTGCCATCCCTACCAGCTTTTTCCAGAATCAACGTTGCGCAACGTCTCTTTATTATAGTTCACCAGTCATGCTTCGCTGAGCGCAGCGAAGCATGACTGGTTGGGATTCCTGATTCTGGTTGTTCAAGTTCATAAAGAGAAGTGATATTAATGAGCCTTGTCTAACGTCTTATTAGATGGAAAGGTGAAATTCGCAACCTTGCGCGACATATATTCGTAACGATTGTACCATGAGCATGTGATGTTCACCTCGATTTTGCGTTTATTATGGGTAGTATCTCCCATTGGCAGTGTGCTATACTGGGAGGCAATGGTATCTGAAATTTTGGGGAGCAACGATCATTAGCCCACAGAATGACAGCGACAAATTAAATACCCAGACCGGACATCTTAATCCTCGCACCCTGTTACATCGCCGCTACGTCATTATGCGCGCGATTGGGCAGGGCGGCATGGCTGCTGTTTACCAGGCGCGGGATACGAAAAAGGGAACGCTCTGTGCCATTAAAGAGATGAGCCTTTCTACCGTCACGCCGGATGAGAAACAGCAGGCGGTGCAAAATTTCCTGGCCGAAGCCCGCATCCTTTCGCGCCTGAATCATCCCAACCTGCCTGCCTTTACCGATTTTTTCACCGAGGATTTCCGCCATTACCTGGTGATGGAATTCATCGATGGCAATACGCTCGAGGAACTGCTTGATCGCAATAATGGCCCGTTCTCTGAACGGCGCGTGCTGAGCTGGGCGCGTCAGTTGTGTGACGTGCTGGAATATTTGCACAGTCAGCAGCCGCCCGTTATCTTCCGCGATCTGAAGCCCGGCAATATCATGCTGGCGCGCAACGGGCGCATCAAGCTGATCGACTTCGGCATTGCGCGCCTCTTTAGAAGCACTGGTTCGCAGGACACGCAGTTGCTCGGTACGCCAGGATACGCACCCCCCGAGCAATACGGCAGCGCGCAAACCGACGAACGCTCGGATATCTACTCCCTGGCCATGACCCTGTTTCAATTGATGACCTGCTCGATATCCGAGAGTGGCTTCGGTCTCACCAACGTACATAAGAATTATCCACAAATCTCGCCGCCAGTTGCCCGCGCCCTTGAGAAAGCCACAGCTTTGAACCCGGATGACCGCTACCAGAGCGTCGAAGTGTTCAAACGCGCTTTGCTTGGCGTAGGCACGTTCCGCTTTGAAAACGGCGGTGAGGCCACCACGCCTGAGGAACTTGCCGATTTGTGCGCTCGCTATCCCGAGGAAGCCGCCGATTATCTCTTCTCGGGCGAGATCGAGGCCTGGCTGCAGGAGATTGGCGAATCTGACCTTTCGCGAACAGCACGCCGTCTTCGCAACACCATCGGCGATCCCACCCTGGGCGTGAATAAGTTCTTACAAGCGGTTATGGGGCCAAGCGCGCATATACGTACTGGCACGGCGACCGTCACGCAAACAGCCGCAGGCCAGAACGGCTCAGGCTCACGCCTGACTATCCCTGGTTCGCGCGCTAGCCGGGCGGGCCGCACCAGTCCAGACGCCGGAGCCATTGTGGTGCGCCCGCGTGCCATTGATTTTGGCGAGGTTTATCCCGGTTTGTCCGCTCCCATGCTGCTTACCATCTCAGGCGTGAAGGGCGCGCTGGTAAGCGGCTCCATTAAAGCCGTAGAGAGCTGGATTATCCTCGATCAGACCCACTTTGACGGTCTAAGTACTCCTGTGCGCGTGCGTGTAGATACCACGCGCCTGCGCGGGTCAACCCACTATACCGGCACCATCATTGTTCAACCGGATGAGAGCGAGCGCGAGATCTCGGTTAAGGTCGAGGTGGACGTGCTGGGTTTTGTGACCAACACTATGCCAGCGCGCCCGGCAGGCAATCCGACTGGCATGCCCGCGCTGGATGATGACGAAGATGATGACCTCGTTGCCACCGGTTCAACTATCGTATCGGCAAACGGCTCGCGCATGACGATGGCCTCGCCAACCGCCTCGCAAACCGGAACAACCATCACCGCCAACCAGCCTTTCACTAATGCGCGCTACGATGAATTCAAGGAGAAATACGGACCCCCGGGACAGGGTGGCTGGCAGCGCGTGCAGACTTCACAACGCCAGGACAGGTGGCTCGGCTTCGCTATGACCTTCACCGCCGCTTTCATGCTGGGCGCGTTTTTCTACCTGTTCCTTGCGCACCTGCCGCCTCTGGCGCATACACCTGTCTTGACCACTCCCTGGTTCATCTTAATCCTGATCGGCATGCTGCTCTTTTCTACCCTGGGCGCGGTGCTGGTGAACTGGCGCAGCCACTGGAGCAATCGCGATACGCTCAATCGCATCATTACTGGATTGCTCGTTTCGCTGCTTGTACTGGGCCTGATCCAGGTTATCTGGCAGAATCTCAACCTGGCGAATCCGCCCCTGCAATTGTTTGTTCTACTGCTTTTCACCGCAGCAGGGGCAACGGCGGGAACATCCACCAGGGTAAGCGAAGCCATTCTGCGCGGCGTCTTCTGGCTGTTCACACGCGCAAGCTGGCTGGCCTATACGCTGGCGGTAATAGTCTGCGGAAGTATCGGCTATACCTTGACCAGCGGCTTCTCCTACGGCTGCTTTGCTCCTTTCGGCGCGCTGTTTGGCGCGGGTATTGGCGTGGCTCTGGTGCTGCGCGTCCGCCGCCTGCTGCAACAACGCGCCCAGAGTCCTAACGTTCCATGATGAATGCATCATTACCACCCCTGATTGTCGTGCTTGGGCCAACCGCCTCGGGCAAAAGCAGCATGGGCATTGTCCTGGCGGAACATTTCTCGGGCGAGATTGTCTCCGCCGACTCACGCCAGGTCTATCGCGGCCTGGATATCGGCACCGCCAAAGTGACGCCCGAGGAGCAGGCCCAGGTGCCACATCACCTGCTCAATGTAGCCGACCCGCGAGAGGTCTACACCGTCTCCCAGTTTCAGCAGCAGGCCATCGCCGCCATTAACGATATCCTGGCGCGTGACAAACTGCCCTTTCTGGTCGGCGGCTCGCCCCACTATATCCAGGCCGTCGTAGACCACCTGGACATTCCGCACATTCCGCCGCAGCCAGAGTTACGGGCGCAGCTGGAAGCCCGCCCGCTTCCCAAACTACTGGCGCAGCTAGAGGAGTTGGACCCGCGAAGCGCGGCCACCATCGACCGCAACAATCCGCGCCGCGTCATTCGCGCCCTGGAAGTCTGCCTCGTCTCCGGTAAACCATTTTCGGAGCAGCGCGGCATTGCTCACCCGCTCTATCGCAGTCTGCTGCTTGGTATCTACTGGCCGCGTGCGGTATTATATGAGCGCATCGACGCCCGTGTAGACGAGCGCATGCGCCAGGGCATGGTACAGGAAGTGCGCAACCTGCTTGCCCAGGGCATCTCTCACGAACGCCTGGACAGTCTCGGCCTGGAATATCGCTACATCAGTCGCTACCTGCGCGGCGAATACGCCAGCGAAGCCGAGATGGTGCAGCGCCTGAAATACGCCATCCACGATTTCACACGCCGCCAACTGACCTGGTTCCGCAAAGACCCGCGTATTCTCTGGCTAGACGGCATGGACATCACAAAGGCCGAACAGGAAATCCGCGAGTTTTTATCTGTAGGAACGTGATTTATCGCGTCAATGATAAGGGTACAACCAGACCTGTCATCCTGAGCGCAGCGAAGGATCTCTCGCTCGCCGAGCCGAGTCGTGTGTCAGGGCCGGAGATCCTTCGCTGCGCTCAGGATGACATGTTACCGATCTTGTGAAAGTTCATCATCACGTCCCTACAAAAAATGAAAGGAGATACATGTCAATGCAAATCATTCGCTGGCAGGAAAACACCTCGCCACAAGAATCCGACCTGCGCAGGCGCATGCAGGAACAGGGTCTTGCGCCCTATTCCTGGTCGAATGCGCCATTTGACACGTATGCTGTGCATAGTCACACCTACGAAAAGGTGCTGTATTGCGTGCGCGGCTCGATTCGCTTCGTGTTGCCTGATAAACCCGAGAGCGAGCGCAACATCGATCTCTCGCCCGGCGATTGCATGATCCTGCCTGCTGGAGTGCGACACAGCGCCGAAGTTGGGCCGCAAGGAGTGCTGTGCCTGGAAGCGACCCGTTAATGTGATATACTGCCACAGAGGTCCTGAACAGTTTATTTTTTGAAGGAGCGTATTTCATGGGACGACTTGACGGACGAGTTGCCTTTGTAACCGGAGCGGCCCGCGGCATTGGCGCGGCAACTGCGCTGCGCATGGCCGAAGAGGGCGCGCGTGTGGCTCTGGCAGACCTTGACCTTGAAGGATGCGAGCAGGTCTCCAAAGAGATTTCACAGCTTGGCTCGGAAGCGCTGGTAGTACAGTGCAACGTGGCGGATAAAGACATGGTGCAGAGCGCCATCGACAAGACCGCCAGCCAGTTTGGCCGCCTGGATATCCTGGTCAACAACGCGGGCGTCGTTCGCGATAACCTGCTCTTCAAGATGAGCGATGAAGACTGGGAAACCGTGATAAACGTGCATCTCAAGGGCGCGTTCCTGTGCAGCCGCGCCGCCCAGAAATACATGGTGGAGCAGCGGTACGGCCGCATCGTCTCGCTCTCCTCGTCCTCAGCCCTGGGCAATCGCGGGCAGGCCAATTATTCCGCAGCAAAGGCCGGTTTGCAGGGCTTTACGCGCACGCTGGCTATCGAGCTTGGCCCGTTCGGCATCACCGCCAACGCCGTAGCCCCGGGCTTCATCGATACCGAGATGACCCGCGCCACCGCTCGCCGCCAGGGCCTGAACCCCGATGACGTCATCGCCAACGCCTCAAAGAACATCCCTGTGCGGCGCGTTGGACAGCCTCGTGACGTTGCCAACGTGATCTGCTTCCTGTGTTCGGAAGAGGCAGGCTTCGTAAATGGGCAGATTATTTACGTGGCAGGCGGCCCGCGTGGCTAATTTGTAATCGATCAAGAGAGGAGCAGCATGTCTACCCAGGAACGACGGCAGGCCATTATAGTTCTGGACTTCGGTTCTCAATATAGCCGGTTGATTACGCGGCGCATTCGCGAGTTGCGCGTATATAGCGAACTCTTGCCAGCAAACACAACTCTGGCCGCCTTGCGCCAGCGCAACGATCTGGAGATCAAGGGCTTTATTCTTTCCGGCGGCCCTTCCAGCGTCTACGACGAGCAGGCTCCGTCCTGCGACCCGGCTATTCTAGAGAGCGGCCTGCCCGTCCTGGGTATCTGCTACGGCATGCAGTTGCTGGCTTATCAACTGGGTGGTCACGTCGAACCCGCGCATGGTCGCCGCGAATACGGCCCGGCCACGCTGGAGATTTTGCCCGAGGCAATGTACGACAGCCTCTCCTTCCGCATCTTCGAGGGCATAGGAGCGACCCCTGCTCAAACCAGCACCTTAGATGCCCTGCGCAATGCCGCGCCTGTGCGCGTTCCCGTCTGGATGAGTCACGGCGACAGCGTAGACCACTTACCCCCCGGATTCAAAGTGCTGGCCTGCACCGAGAGTAATCCAGTTACGGCGATGGCGAACGCGCAGGGACTGGTTGGCCTGCAATTCCATCCCGAAGTGTCGCACACGCCGCAGGGCAAAGAAATGCTCGCCAACTTCCTCTATCGCATCTGCGGCTGCGAGCCGACCTGGACTACGCGCTCAGCCATCGAGGAAGCAATTGAGAACATTCGTCAGCGCGTGGGCCAGGAGCGCGTCATCTGCGGCCTCTCCGGCGGCGTCGATTCGGCGGTAGCCGCTCTACTTGTTCATAAAGCGGTAGGAGACCAACTGACCTGCGTGTTTGTAGATACCGGCTGCCTGCGGGCTGGCGAGCGCGAACAGGTAGTGGATACCTTCAGCGAACACCTGCATATTCCCCTGGTCGTCGTCGATGCTCGCAGGCGTTTCCTCGACCGCCTCGCGGGTGTCGTCGATCCCGAACGCAAGCGGCGCATCATCGGCGAAGAGTTCATTCGCGTCTTCGAGGAAGAGGCCGAGCGGCTTGAAGAGCAGGGCGGCCCCATCACCTTCTTAACCCAGGGCACGCTCTATCCCGACGTGATCGAAAGCACCAGCCACGATACCGCCGCCACCGCCACGCGCATCAAGACCCATCACAACGTCGGTGGCCTGCCGGAAGAGATGGCCCTGAAGCTGGTCGAGCCGCTGCGTATGCTGTTCAAGGACGAGGTGCGCGAAATTGGTCTCGCGCTTGGCCTGCCGGAAGAGTGGGTCTGGCGGCATCCTTTCCCCGGCCCGGGCCTCGCCATCCGCATTATCGGGGCGGTAGATGAGCAGAAGCTGGAGACCCTGCGCGCCGCCGATGCCATCGTTATCGACGAGATTCGCCGTGCCGGAATCTATCGCGAACTCGGTCAGGCCTTCGCGGTTTTGACCCCTGTGCAAAGCGTGGGCGTGATGGGCGATGGCCGCACCTACGCCAACATGGTAGCGGTGCGCGCCGTCACCACCGGAGACTTTATGACAGCCGATTGGGCGCGTCTCCCCTACGACCTGCTGGCCCGCATCTCGCACCGCATCGTCAACGAGGTTCCCGGCGTCAACCGCGTCGTCTACGACATCACCTCGAAGCCCCCCGCCACTATCGAATGGGAATGAGAAAATCGTGCTTGAATTTGAAATTGTAGCCCAGGGCCTTTACCGTCCGGATCAACTGGCTATCACCTACGACCCATCCTTGCGCATGCCCACCACTCCCGATATCCGGCGCTGGATGGATACCCTCTGGGAACAGAAATTAGCCATAGCACATGAAAAAGGCATTCCCCTTTACGATGCGCCGCTCTATCGCTTCATTCGCGCCGAATCGGGAGCAGATGGCAAGCTATACCTTGTCCTGGGCGATACAGGCTACAAAGAATATGTCACCACAAGAGTGCCCGAATTTTTTCAGGGCAAAGACCGCCAGGAATTAGGCAACGCGCTCTCCATCTGTTCCGTCGTAGAGACCAGCGACGACTACATCCTGCTCGACAAGCGCCAGGGCGTAGACGTCTACGTAGGCCGCTACCACGTCATCGGCGGCTTCTTCGAGCGCGACCGCGATAACCTCGCCAACGGGCAACCAGACCCCTTTGGCGCAATCTGCCGCGAAATCCGCGAAGAAACCGGCATTCAACAAGAAGATATTAAGGAGCAATACTGTCTGGGAGCCGTCTACGACCTCGCAACCCCCCACGCTGAACTCTGCTTTCTAACCCGCCTGCATATTGCCCTGGAAGAGGTAAAAAAGAGAGAGCCAGAAGAAGACGAGATCAAGCAATTGGAACTATTGCGCGTCTCGGCTGAAAGCCTGCGCAACTTCATTACACAGCATCACGGCAATATCTCCGCAACAGGCGAGCCGAATCTGTTGTTGTATGGCAAGGTGCGATTTGGGGAGAAATGGATGAGAGAGGTGATGGAACAGCTAAACGTCTCGGAAAGGTAGGAGATTACCCTGTTCCATGGTATGAATGTTTACAAAAGAATGGGGATTTTCCTGTAGGGACGCGATTGATCGCGTCCACCTCGGCACCTCGACACGCGCGCCAGACGAGGTGGACGCGATCAATCGCGTCCCTACACATTTTAACGCGCGAACAAGAAGATATCTATGGAGACCGAATTGACGTTGCCCCCCAGAACGTAGAGGGGGTCATAACGAGAGGTATTGGCAAAGGTTGGGTCATGCCTGCCTAAATTGAGCAGGATGCCATAAACTTTATTGGCGATTGTTTCAGCCTGTCCTATCTGGTTGACGCCCGGCGCGCCGCCATACACGATAATCAGTCCCACACGCCGCCCTCGCAGGAACCCCTGCCCCTTGACCTGGCGTATGACATCATTGCTGGCATTGGGATTGTTGTTCAGCAGGCCATTTGAGTCAACGCTGATGACGACACGATGGTATTTTAGCTCCAGGTGAGGCACACTGGTTGGCGTCACCTTTGGCGTTACTACAGGCGACGGTTTCGCCTGTGCATGTGTTGTTGCATGTGTCTGTATAAAAGTGTTCGACGCGAGAAACAGGATTGTCAGCACAAGCAGCATGTCAGCAAAAAGCCAGCCAATTGATCCAGCAAACGATCCTCTATCATCTTTTATGCGCCGTTTCGTCCCAAACATATTTCTTCACTCGAGCAAATTCTATTTTTCAGTACGACTACATGTCTTTACAGCTAGAAAAACAGGAATTTTTTCCGTCTCTTAACCTTTATCGCTTTAACCAGTGTCTGTAGTTCCTGGATGGTGGTTTGCAGGTTGCTATTTGTCGCGTTCAGATTGGTAGCAACGGTATTCGATTCATGTATGATCGTTCTAATCTGATTTGCCAGGGCGCTGACCATGTTCGCGTCGATGTGGATGAGCTGCTGTCCAACCTGCTGTACGCCTTGCGCCGCAGTTTTCATATCATTGGCAGCCCCTGCCACATTGGAAGCTGCGCCGTTCATGCTCGTTCCTACTTGCTGGATTTCACGCGACAGGTTTTGTTCGGTGGTGTTTAAGGCTGTGATATGCGTGTCGATATCCTTTGAAATGGTTGTTTGCGCCTGTACATTGCTTGCCAGATCGGAGGCGCTCTGGGCCATCGTCTGGGAGGAGGTTGCCATAGAGCTACTTGCAGAAGCAATATCTTTTACCCGATTGCTTAATTTGGTCAAATCGCCGCTAAAGCTCTGCATACTGTTATTAAATGTGGTCAGCAAAGGTGTTATCTGGTTCGTAAACATATCTTCAAGCTGCTGGTGCGATTTGAGCATAGCATCTTTGACCTCAGTGATAACATCCTGAAGGTCCTGGGTGGATTCATTAATAGCCATCTTGACGAAGCGCATGATGCGTTCAATTTCGGTATCCGAGGTAACGCCATTAATGCCATGCTCAGCTACCACCTTCACCAGGTCGTTGACTGTATTTTTCAGACTAATCGCAAAGCTCTCAGAGGCTTTTCGCGCGCTATATTCCTGCCTCACCGAAAAAACAGAGAAGAAAAGGAATAAAACAAGTAAACAGACATCGATAACTCCCGTCAGGAAGAAGGTCAGGCCATCTCCCGGCAGTCCTTGCTGCCATAACTGGAGAAAGTTGGGAATGGTACCCTTAGGGTGAGTATCAACATAATGACCATATTCCATTACTGCCCAGGAGATAGAGGCCCAGGTAACAATCAGCGGAGCCAATCCTAAAATGGTACGCCCGAAATGGAAGAACGCAGCTCTTTTCTTAAATGCCTGCGCTTCTTCCACCTCTTGACGGAACAACAAAGGATTAAGAAGAGTATATGCCTGTTCTACCGAAAGATTCTCAAAATTCTCCGCCACCAGAGCTAACCGCTGTTCACCATCAAAAGCCTTTAATAGTTTAGCTTGAAGCCGCAGGCTATTTACCTGATGTTCCAGATGAGTATTGTGCTTTTTGTCATAATCTGCTAAATTCATTATACATCTTCCCCCGCAGCTACTGTTGTACAAGATCAGTAGATTTAATTATATAGGCCAACTTATCTTTAATCTGATGGGCTATCGCGATATATAATATAACATAACCTTGAAAAAAAGCAATAGTTTAGGAAGAAGGAAAGCAAATGACAGATTATACCGGTCAGCAATTTGGGCAATACCTTCTGAAGCGAAAATTAGGTGGAGGTGGATTCGCAGATGTCTACCTGGGTGAGCATAAGGAATTAGGTAGCCAGGCTGCCATCAAGGTATTGACGACAAATTTAAGTAGCACTGAAATTGATCAGTTTCGAATAGAGGCAAGGATGCTTGTCAATCTGGGGCATCCCCATATTATTCGTGTGCTGGATTTTGCTGTGCCAGTCGGTGGGGTACAGCCACCCTATCTGGTGATGGACTACGCGGAAAATGGCACTCTGGCGCAGCTTCAAGGAAAAACAAACGAGCTGAGGGACATTTTGCCATTTATACAGCAGATTGCTGAAGCATTGGATTATGTTCATCAGAAAGGCCTGCTTCATCGGGATATTAAGCCAGAAAATATTTTGTTGGACGGCAAAAATAAGGCGTTGCTCAGTGATTTTGGTATTGCTGCCGTCCAGGGTGCGCACATTAAAAGCCTTTTCGGTACGCCTGACTATATGGCACTGGAGCATTTACAACGCCATCCTTGCCAGGCCAGCGATCAATATTCGCTGGCGGTAGTGGTGTATGAGTTGCTGACCAATGAGTATCCCTATGATGGCTCTGTTACCGAAATCATGAACCGGCAGCGCAATGGCCCGCAACCCTCTTTGCGCTCGAAAGTGCCAACGATTGCAGCAGAGGTGGAGCAGGCGGTGTTGAAGGCATTAGCGAAAGATCCCTCGCAACGCTATCCTACGGTCAGTGCATTTGCTGACGCTCTGGCGCAGGCTATTGGCTGGCAGCCTGCGAGCAGTGGACATTCAGGGGGGCAGTCGGGAACGCAGGGCGGGGTTTCCGGTGGAACGCCGACGATTGTCTTGTTTGCTTCTGGGGGAAATGCCGTTGGAACCAATTCATCTGGGCAGACAATACGAGTTGCGAGGCCGCAAGTAGCCTTTCGTTCAGAAGCAACGCTCCAGGATTTCAAAGGGCATGGGCGGGGAGTAAACGCCGTAGGCTGGTCGCCAGATAGCCAGTACCTGATTTCTGCCTCTGATGATCGCTCAGTCAGGCTGTGGGATGTGGCTCAGCAGTCGATGCTATACGAATATCGCGGGCATCGCAAAGGAGTTCAGGTGGTGGCCTGGTCTCCCAACGATACGCGCGTAGCTTCGATGGATAACCGGCAGGTGGTGCATGTCTGGGATTCCGCGAATGGGCAACGATCGCTGGTGTACTCCGGGCATGAAGTGGAAGATCTCTCGTTATCGTGTACCTTGGCCTGGTCGCCTGATGGCAATTATCTGGCAACGGGAGATGAGCAGGGGAAGGTTCATGTCTGGAATGCGCGCACAGGAGATGTATCCAGCATCTACCGGGAACATGATGGCTGGATCAGCGCGTTAGCGTGGTCTCCCGGCGGACAGTACATCGCTTCCGGCTCAAAAGATAAGACCATGCAGGTCTGGGAAGCGTTTTCCGGCACGCAGGTACGCCGCTACACAGGGCATTCGGGCGAAGTATGCGCCGTTGCATGGTCGCCACATGGCAATTATCTGGCGGCAGCCGCTAACAGAACCGTACACCTCTGGGATGCGAATCAAGTGCGATTGATAGATTTGTTGGAACACAACAAGGGCGTGACCAGCCTTGCATGGTCTCCTGATGAACGCTTTCTTGCGGCGGCAGACCGTGATAAGCTCGTCGTGATCTGGGAGATCAGCACGCGCAAAACGACGTATGTTTACCGGGAGCATGCGGCCCCTGTCTGTACCGTTGCCTGGGCCCCCGATGGGAAAAAGTTGGTATCTGGCGACGAGGACGGCATGATTTACCTGTGGATTATCAAATAAGCTGGCCTCTCTATTTATGCCTGTCTTTTCGCTTCAGATTCCAACTTAACACAAGGGTGAGAACGACAATGAAGCCGCCGAGAACTGCCCAGGAGAGAAGCAGGTAATGGACGGCCTGCGTGTGGCTGTAGGTAGAGAAAAGGGTGCTATGGAAGGTTGGTTCGCTTCCATAGATTTCATCGCCATTAATTTTATCGCTATGCAGGCCAACCGTTGAACCCAGAGCAAGCATGGCCCAGCGCATGGGAAAGAAGAACCCGACGGTCTGCATGACCGAATTGGTCAGGGGGAACAATGTACCTGCGAAAACGACCTGCGGCAAAAGGATAATGGGAATGAAGCTCATGGCGCGGTCTGTGTTGTTTACGAGCGAGGAGATGGTAAGGCCAGCCATTAAACCGGTGAGCGAAGTGAGCGCGACTGTGATATAGACTTCAAGCGGGGGATAGAGCAGGATGCTGTGCTGGAAAGGGTCTACGATGTCAATAAGACCAACCAGAAAGGCGCTTTGTAGCAAACAAAAAATACCGAGTACCGTGATCTTTGAGAAGATGTAGGGCGGAATACCGAGACTAACGGCCCGCTCGCGTTCGTAGATTGGCAGTTCTTTGACGATCTCACGCGCGGCATTGATACTGCCGAACATAACCGCCGCGAAGGCAATAATGAACAGGATAGTAGGCGCGTCACCGGGGCCAGGAACGATGAAGTCCTGTAATGCCGCATTTACTCCTCCTCTGGAGGTCGCATATGCTTTTCCACGCGGATTGGCGGTGAGAAAATGTTCGAGTTTCGCACAGCTTTTTGAGACGGGCGGATTGGAGAGCGTCGGCAGGTCTGGCAATCCTGTCGCCGTGATTACCTGAGCTGTGGTGGGACATTGAATAATCTTGTTGGGATCGAAGCCGCTGGAACCGACCCCTAGAATAAGGAACATCAAGATGAAGCCTATGATGGGAGCCTGAGCGACCAGGATGCGTAGATTACTACGGTCATTGAAAAGCAGTTCAAAGTAGCGTTGTGTGAGCAGCCCCAATTGTCGCCAGAAGCTGCGTTTGGGGTGCTTCCTTTTATTTTTCCGCCTGAGTGGTACCGTAGGTACAGATGTGGGCTGCGCGTTTCCGCTGTTTTGCAAAAAGCGTTTAAAGTCCTCTCCCGCCTTTTTTGGTATACCTTTATCCTGTTCGGTTGGCTCCAGCAGAGTGTATATTTCGCCAAAATCTGTGCGGTTAAAGTATTGACAGGCCCCTTGTGGAGGTCCAAAGTAGGCCAGGTAGCCGCCAGGAGCGAGGAAACAGACATAATCACAAAGGTTGATATTATTGATCGCATGCGTCACCAGGACGACGGTATGTCCCTGATCGGCGAGCTTGCGCAATAAGTGCATCATTTTATAATCGAGACCGGGATCAAGGCCAGACGTGGGTTCGTCCAGGAAAAAGACGCTGGGCCTGGCGAGTAGCTCAAGGGCAATGGAGACGCGCTTGCGCTGCCCGCCTGAAAGCTTATTAATGGGCAGGTTGCGCCGCTCGAAAATTTCAACCTCTTTCAAAACCTCATCGACGCGCTGCATAATTTCAGGATGCGTCAGGTCTTTTGGCAGGCGCATTTTGGCGGCATAGTAGAGGGCGCGCTCGACGGTCAGATCACGGTGGACGATGTCATCCTGGGGTACGTAGCCCAGATGGGTGCTGAAGGCTGAGAGCGATTTGTAGTAATCTTCCCCATTATAAAGTACGCTTCCTTTGTTTGCAGGATTATAGCCATTGAGCGCTTTCATCAACGTCGATTTGCCTGCGCCCGAGCCACCCAGAAGCGCGACAAACTTGCGCGGTGGAATGAGCAGCGAAATATCCTGCAGGAGAACAGATTGCTTATTGCCGTATCTCACCAGGTTGCGCGCTTCTATCTGTATCCCGCGACTTTCATTCACTTGAAGCAGTCTTTCGGGGAAGAAAATAAATTTGTACGGCCCGATACGAATTTCGTCCTTGAGTTGCAGGAGATGATGCGTCACCGCCTGCCCATTGATATAGACATGATTGGTGCTGTGCAGGTCTTCGATACGATACGTTCCCTGCGCTTTAACCAGGCGGGCATGATGTGCTGATACCTGTGGATGATCTAGCACGACAGTATTATCGGGAAATCTGCCAATAGAAACTTGTGCCGCAGTCAGGCGAATTTCTTGAACATCGGCTTGAACATCCTGCTCGCTGCCATCGTCAAAGCGAATGCTGATATGCTTTCCCCGTTCGTCGCCAATGCGAAATATATCGCCATGGGCCAGCAGCTTACGGAAGGTTTCGGTTCCCTGAATATACCTCTCTTGATACATAAGGCCGTTAGTCGTGCGGCCCCTGCCTGGATGATGAAGGAAAAACTGATCTCCCACACGATCTATTTTTAAATGCGACCTCGAGACAAAGCCTGCATCAATGAAGATATCGTCATGAGGATCATGACCAATATAGGTGACAGATTTGGAGAGCGTATAAGAATTGCTAGAAGTATCCCAGTTGTTCGTTACTTCAAGTGAGGGAAGCTGAACGCGCTGTGTAAGCATTTAACTGTCTCCTACCATCTCAATTTCAAATCGACGTTTATCATAATATGTTCTGGCTCTTTTGACAATGATGTATTACTCGTATTTTTATTGAGAGTCATTTTTCAAATAAGAAAATAGCAAAAAAGTTTATTTTATATCAATATATTTCTGGCATACTTGATCTCCAACCAATGCTACACTATAATGCTCTCTACGAGATTGCCTTTGTTCTCGACCGATAGGTGTTTTTGTACATGTGGGAGCATGCGCGTGAACGGAGTACCATCAAACCAGCCTCGTTTTGCCTTACGAGTAGTCACAGGGGAGCAGGTAGGCAGCACTTTTCCGCTTAACGGCACCATTATTACGATTGGACGCGACCCCGTTAACGATATTGTGCTGAAAGACCCGACTGTTTCTCGCAATCATGCGCGACTCGTTCAGAACAACGGCCAGTATTGGATCGAGAAGCTTGCGCCCCAGAATATTCTAAAGGTGAACCAGCAGGATGTGACGCAGAGTATAGTCCGGCCAAACGATACGATTGCGTTAGGACGCTCAACCTCCTGCCAACTGGTGGTTGTGTCGCAGGGAGCGCAGCCTGTTCCTCCCCAGGTGCAGCCATCCCAGCCGCTCAGGTATATGCCTCCCGCGCAGCCATCCCAACCACTCCAGCCTACGCCGTATCCACCGCCGCCCAGTGGATATCTCCCTCCCGCTCAAATGACGGGTACGATACGCGCTCCAGACCCAAATTCTTCTTCGCCCGGAGTGCCAGCAGGGACGCCAGGCTTAGAGGTCAGCAGAAATATTTCAAAAGACCGATCGGTGACGCCACTCACGAAACCTGTGATCTCGATTGGACGAGACCCGCACAACGATATTGTTATTTCAGAGCCAATTGTTTCCGCCTTTCACGCGCAGATTGTGCGCCAGGGCAACGACCTGGTCTTGATACACCCACATCCTAACGCCAGGGGCGGGCGCACGCTCAATGGCCTGCTCTATCAAGGGCGGCATATTCAGGGGGATGAACAGTTCCGCAAAGCCCTGGCGCGAGGCGATATTTTTCGTATTGGCGATGAAAACGGCACGCTTGTCACCCTGACCTATAACGATGGCAGTGGCCGCCCGCAGGAAGTGTTACAGGAGATGCAGCCCATTCCCTTGCAGGCTCCGGTGATTACCATCGGGCGGCACCCAGATAATATGGTGGTTCTGAAACATCCGCAGGTATCTGCGCATCACGCGCGCCTGGAGCGGGTGGGTAATACCTACCAGCTAGTTGACCTGAACAGCACCAACCATGTCTACGTCAATACGAAGCGGATAAGCAATGTCCTGCTCAATGTTGGAGACGAGATACGCATTGGCCCGTACAGGCTGACGTTTACAGGCACAGAACTGCGGCAGTTTGACGAGAGCCAGGGTATCCGCATCGACGCTGTTGGCCTCAAGAAAACGGGCAATAACGGCGTGATCCTGCTCAATGATATTTCGCTGGTCATTCCGCCGCGCAAGTTTGTCGCGCTGGTCGGCGGCTCCGGCGCGGGCAAATCGACGTTGATGGATGCGCTCAACGGCCTGCGACCCGCGCACGATGGCAAAGTTTTCTATAACGGCCAGGATTATTACCGCTCGCTCGCCGCCTTCAGCACGCAGTTGGGCTACGTGCCCCAGGATGATATCGTGCATCGCGATCTCACCGTCGAGCGCGCCCTCTACTATGCCGCCAAAATGCGCCTGCCGGAAGATTTTACGGAAGAGCAAATTAAGCAGCGCATAGACGAGGTGCTGGTGGATGTGGACATGGAAGAACGGCGCAACCTGCTTGTGCATAAGCTCTCCGGTGGGCAGCGCAAGCGCGTCTCGATTGCCCTCGAACTGCTCGCCAAGCCCAGCATCTTTTTCCTGGATGAGCCTACTTCCGGCCTTGATCCAGGGCTGGACCGCAAGATGATGTTCCTGCTGCGCAAACTCGCGGACAAGGGCCATACCATCGTGCTGGTGACGCACGCCACTAACAACATCAACGCCTGCGATTACGTCTGTTTCCTGGCCTCTGGCGGTCGCCTCGTCTATTATGGGCCGCCGGACGAAGCCAAAGCCTTTTTCGGTAAGGCTGACTTCGCTGAAATCTATGCCGAACTCGAGCCAACCAAAGCCAATCCTGACGCGCCAGCAAAAGCCGAGCAGAAATTTAAGAACTCGGCGGACTATCAGAAGTATGTTGCTCAGCCGCTCAGGGAAGGCAACATTATGCGTACCGGAGTCTTGCAGCAGCCCAATGTCCTGAAGCCTGTCAAGCGCGGCGACCCCTGGAAGCAATTCTCATTGCTTTCCCAACGCTATATCGAGCTGCTGCGCAATGATACCGGCAACCTGCTGATCCTGTTGCTGCAAGCGCCCATCATCGCCTGCATCCTGATCCTCATTCTCAAGTACGTTACGGTGGCAGGCCTGTTTGAGTATAATAATGTCTCAAGCCCCTATCACAATGGCGATGGGCAGCGCGTCCTGTTCGTGATGGCCTTTGCCGCCGTCATGTTTGGCTGCATCAATGGCGCGCGCGAGATTGTCAAAGAACTGCCCATCTACCGGCGCGAGCGTACAGTCAACCTGGGCATCCTGCCCTACATGTTCTCGAAGATTGTCGTGCTGGGGATTTTGTGCCTGCTGCAAAGCGCGGTGCTGGTGCTTGTGGTGAACGCTGTGGAGCCGCTGCACCAGGGCATCATCTTCCCCCCGGTAATGGAAGTCTATATCACCCTCGCCCTGACCTCGCTGGCGGGCCTGATGGTTGGCCTGCTCGTCTCGGCGGTTGCCCCAAACAATGACCGGGCCGTCAGTATCATCCCCTTGATCCTGATTCCCCAGGTAATTTTTGCCGGAACGATCTTTCCCTTCAAGAGCGGCTTTCTCCAACCGCTCGGCATGCTTTTCGCCGTTCGCTGGGCGATGGCCGCGTTGGGCACATCCGTTGGCCTGTTGAACAACACGGGGGACCAGTTTATCGGCACGACTGCTAGCTACCAGTATGGACAGTCAGATGCCAAAGAATTCCTCCTGTTCATGTGGCTTGGCTTGAGCGTGATGATTGTCTTGTTGGGCCTCGCGATAGGGTACTTTTTGAAGAAAAAGGATGTGAAGGTGTAGGGACGCGCTTCATCGCGTCCACCCCGCCATTGATGTGTCCCGATGCGCCGACGGGGTGAACGCGCTTCATCGCGTCCCTACACAACCATTTCCGCATTATTTTGCACTAACCCTGGCAATATTCCCTGTGGGTCCCACCGTTCTTTCAAACGTCGCATCACATCCAGCGCATCCGGCGTATATCCCCAACGATCGATGTCTTCCTGCCATATTTCCGGCTGATGTGTGATGATGCAGTATCCCTGCAACGCCAGGGCAGGTTGGCGCAGTTGCTCTATGGTTGTGCGGGCGTTCTCGTTAGCTGGTATAGCCGTATAGAGGAAGCCGCTGCCAAAGTCCGCAATGAAGGTATGCTCATTCAAGATCGGAGCGGAGTCTTGTATATAGACTGGCAGGTCGCGAACAGGTAGGCCGGTGCGGGTGTGAATGGAAGCGCGGGCCTGACTCAGCGTATCGGCCCAGATATCTGTACCCGAGATAGTGTCCTGCTCGATTGGCTCTGGCGCGCCTGCCTGCTCCAGATATTCGCGCACCAGGGTAAGCTCGGCCTCTACATCCTCGGCAATGCCTTCTGCCGTGTAGACCAGCGCATAGCGGCTGTCTGGAACGCCAGGGATGGCGCTGAGATGGCAGAGCAGGATGGCAGAAGCGACCAGGGAGCGCGGGTAGAGCTGCCGCGCCCAGATCAGCCCGTGACGGAGGTCGGAGACGGGCACGCAGAGGGTGCGCCGCAAACGTGGCTGCGCCGCAGTTTTGAGCGTGATTTCGGTCAGCAGGCCCAGCGTGCCACGCGAACCCGTGAAGACCTTCACCACGTCGAAGCCCGCCACGTTTTTAATAACCGGGCGTCCAACGCGAATCACTCGTCCATCAGCGAGGGCAACAGTGGCGCATAGCACAAGGTCACGTATCGCGCCGTAGCGCATCCGCAAGGGCGCGTTCTCATTGGCCGCAACCAGTGCGCCAATCGTTCGCTCCTGCCAGGGAGAAGCCAGGGGCACAAATTTCTTTTCATTTCCCAGGTAGGATTGAATCTCTGCAAGCGGAGTTCCTGAGCCTACCGTGATGTACAGGTCGTCGGGCGCGTAGCTGATAATGCCATGCAGGTTGGTAGTGGTAAGAATGGTTTCAGACGGAGCAGAACCAGGGCGACCGCGAGGGTCGCCCCTACCATATTCGTTTATGGTAGGGGCGACCCTCGCGGTCGCCCTGGGGTTTGCAGCATTTCCGGTGGCTGCCTCCCCGGTCGTCTCGCCTTTTATATTTTCCACATCGGTGCTTTCCCTGATACGAACGCGCCGGCCTTCGCGGGCGAGAGCGAGCATTCCTTGCGCGGCATCCTGAGCGTTGGCAGGCGCGAAATGCTTGCCGGGTACTGGCTGGTCGATTGTCTGCCCATTGGAAGATGGAGCGGCACTGGGCGCGGGAAAGATTTTGCCGGGGTTGAACAAGTTGCGCGGGTCAAAGGCGTGTTTGATGTCGAGCATGGCGGACATTTCGGCGTCGTTGAACATGAGAGGCATGAAGGCGCGTTTCTCGATGCCAACGCCGTGTTCGCCGCTCAGACTGCCGCCCTTGCGCACCGCAATTTCAACGGTTTCGCGTCCGGCGGCATGAACGCGCTGCATCAGTTCTTTGTTCTGTGGCTCGGGAATGAGAATCAACGGGTGCAGGTTGCCATCTCCAGCGTGAAAGACGTAGCCGACACGCAGTTGATGGCGCTCGCAGACCGCGTTCACCTCGATCAGCGTCTCAGTCAGGCGGCTGCGCGGTACCGTGACATCGACCGTATATTGAGCGGGAGCCAGGCGCGCAACGGCCCCGGCAGCACTTTTACGCGCAAACCAGATTTGATTGCGCTCCTCATCGTTGCGCGCAATACGCAGGTCGTAGCCGCCTTGTGCCTGGAGAATAGCCGCGATCTCCTCTATCTGCGCATCCAGGCTCACGGGGTAGCCATCGACCTCGACAATGAGAATCGCTTCCGCGTTTACAGGCAGACCGCCATGCACATAAGCCTCGACGATGCGAATGATCTTCTGGTCCATCATCTCCATCGTGGCCGGAACCAGTCCGGCGGCGATGACTGCCGAGACCGCGCTACCCGCCTGCTCAACCGAGTCGAAAACGGCCAGCATCGTTTTGACACCTGGAGGATTGCGCACGAGTCGCACCGTAATCGCCGTCATCAGGGCCAGCATGCCTTCGCTGCCCGTAATCAGGCCGCAAAGATCATACTCGGGATAATCGAAAGCAGGGCCTCCTACACGCGCAATTCTGCCATCGGCCAGCACCACTTCCATGCCGATCACATAATTGGTGGTGACACCATACTTGAAGCAGTGCGGCCCGCCGGAGTTTTCGGCGACATTGCCGCCGATGGTCGAGGCGCGCTGGCTGGCGGGATCAGGCGGGAAATAGAGATCGTTGGTCTTGACCCGCTCGTCGAGATGCAGGTTGATGAGGCCCGGTTCGGCTATGGCCTCGCGTCCCTGCACATCAACCTCGCGCACGCGGGTCATGTGTGAGAATTCGACAATCAGCCCGCCCCGCTCGGCTACCGCGCCACCGGAGAGGCCGGTGCCCGCGCCCCGCCCGATCAAGGGCACGCCATGCTTTGCCGCCCATTGCACAATACGCGCCACGTCTTCTGTAGTGCTTGGAAAGACCACGCCATCAGGCAAACCGCGATCCAGCCCGGCATCAACTTCATAGGTGAGCAGCGAGGTGCGGTCGGTAAAAACCTGCCCTCTCGGTAACAGGGCTGCCAGGGATTGTCGTTGCTGGGAATTCAACATCGCTCTCACCTCTTATGTTGGGACAATGATAAACGTTCATAAAATGATGCGGTTTGTGTAGAACACGGTGATGACTTTTGCTAAAAGAACGGTGATCCTGGCCCCTTGTCATCCTGAGCGCAGCGAAGGATCTCGTATGCCGGACGATTTGCGCGTCGAGACCGCAGATCCTTCGCTGCGCTCAGGATGACATGCCTGCACATCTTCTCTTTAGCGTGTACCTACAAAACTGGGTTTACACCGCCCGGCCCCCGGTAACTTCTAATACAATGCCGGAGACATAGTTGGAGAGCGGCGAGGCCAGGAAGAGAACAGGTCCGGCGGCCTCCTCTGGCGTGCCGGGGCGTCCGAGCGGGATGAGCAGGGGAGCCATCTGGCGCATCTGGTCAGGAACGCCAAGCGCGACCTCTTCGCCCTCGCGCTGGATTTTCTCGGCGCTTTCTTTAGAGGCGGTCAGGCGCGTTTCAATGAAGCCGTAGCAGACGCAGTTGACCTGCACATTGTAGCGTCCCCATTCCTTTGCCAGCGTTTTAGTGACACCGGTAATGCCTGCCTTGCCAGCCGAATAGTTGACCTGTCCGGCGTTGCCGTAGACGCCTGAAACCGAGGAGACATTGATCACTTTGCGCGGATTGGCCCTGCCATGCGCGGCGGCCTCTTTTTTCGCGGCCTCGCGGATGAAGTGCGAAGCCTCGCGCAGGATGCGGAACGGCGCGGTGAGATGCACTTCGAGCATGGCATACCACTGCTTATCGCTCATGTTCTGAATAACGGCATCCCAGGTATAGCCCGCGTTATTGACAATGATGTCGAGGCCGCCAAACGAGTCGAGCGTGCCCTGAATAAGTTGTTTGGGGAAATCAGCGTTGGTGACATCGCCAGCGATTACCACTGCCTCGCCGCCAGCATTGCGAATCGCGGCGGCGGTTTCTTCGGCGGGAGCCGGATCGAGGTCGCTAATGACCACCCGCGCTCCTTCAGAGGCGAGCAGTTTCGCGGTGGCCGCGCCGATGCCGCGCCCGGAGCCGGTGATAATAGCGACTTTGCCATCTATCATGCCCATAGCAAAAACCTTTCTATTTTTCACTTATTGACGATGGGGAAGGGCCGCGACGAAGGTGCCGGTTGCCTTTACGTCACCATTCGCGCCCGTCGCCTGGATTTTTCCCGCGATGCGCGCCTCGCCATCGGCCTCGTATTTTTCGGTAATTGTTCCTGTGCAGGTGATAACCTCATCCAGGCGTGTCATGCCTTTGAAGCGCACACCGAACTTGCGCAAAGCAGTTGGCCCAACGTAATCACTGAGCAACTGGCCGAGAAAGCCCATAATCAGCATGCCATGCGCAATGATGCCGCCAGTTCCGACCATTTCGCCAATCTTGGGGTCGGTATGCAGAGGATTGAAATCGCCCGAGGCTCCGGCGTAGCGCACCAGTTGCAGATGGGTGATGGGCGGTTTTTCGAGCGTGGGAAGCGTATCTCCTATCTGCACATCCTCAAAATAGCGCACAGTCGGAGCGGAAGTATTGGTTGTCATTGCCATCTCTCCTATTCGCGAACAATCATCATGGTACGCGCCTTCAATACTGGCCTGCCATGCTGATTGGTATAGTCGGTCTCCGTTGTGATGATATCCATCGAGCCTGCCTGCCCCTGGCGCGTTTTGCCATCGGCGATAGTCATTACGCCTGTCAGGATATCCCCTGGATAGATGGGCGCAAGGTACTCGTACTCTTCCTCACCATGCAGAACACGCATGACGTTGATTCCCACACTGACCAGTTGAGCAACCATCTCGCGGTTGCCCCAGAAGGTGAAAGTGGTTGGCGTGGTTGGATAAATCGGAACATCGGGATATCCGGCGGCCTGAGCGGCTTCTTTGCTCTGGTAAATAGGGTTGTCATCACCGATGGCCTGCGCGAGTTCGCGGATTTTGCCGCGCTCGACCTCGATGGTGAACGGGGGGAAGCTCTGGCCGATCTTGCTTTTGTCGAACATGTGCAACTCCTTAACGACTGGTCATTGCTCTAAGATAGTATCTGGTTTAGAGCAATGGCTTGTCAAGGTTTGATTCAGGATGCCCCATGTACCAGTACCAGGGCGACCGCGAGGGTCGCCCCTACTATAGATGTATTACTGCAAATATGGTGCTGATATATAGTAGGGGCGACCCTCGCGGTCGCCCTGGATTTCGCGTGGTTTGGGCTAGCGTGGGTTTGCGCTATAATAGAGCAAGCATATAATTGGACGTCTATTTCTGAGAGGGTACACAAGCAGATGGAGCTTTCCAGCGAAGAAATCATTGAACGCATCAATAGCACGCGCGAGGGATCAGTATGGGATGTCCTGGATATTCAGCTGATCGAGGCCGAAAAAGACCGCGTGGTCGCGACCATGCCTATCGGGCCGAACCATCGCCAGCAGGTCGGCTACCTGCATGGTGGCATTTCGGTGACGCTGGCCGAATCGGTTGCCTCGCTCGGCACCGTTTTGAATATTGACGCATCAAAGCAGATGGCCTTTGGCCTGGAGATCAACGCCAATCACCTGCGACCCAAGCGCGAGGGGCGGCTTACCGCCGTTGCCACGCCTGTCCATAAAGGCCGCACCACGCACGTGTGGGATATTCGCATCACCGATGAAAACGAAAAGCTGATTTGCATTTCGCGCTGCACTGTCGCTGTAGTGGATCGCCCGCCCGATACGCACCCGTTCGCGAAAAGGGATGTGCCGAGTTTTGGTTAAAAAACCTGTCCCACCTTCTTTACTACTGGTTGCCCTGCTGGATAATACGATTTCAAAACCGGGATACTTGCAAGCAATCTCTTCAGGGAGTATGCTTAAGCACAATGTTGCTGGCCCTTTTATGTAACCTCGTCAAGTGCAGCGAGGTAAAGGAGGCACTCATGGGCATGACCAACGACGGTCTGTCGTACTGGCAGGCGGAAGATGCTGGTATTTCTCTCCTCGAAACAACGGCGGGCAATTTCTTAGATGAGCAGGCGGAAGCGATTCCCGATCAGGAGGCGCTTGTCTACTCGTGCTATCCCGAGTTTGGTGGTGCGCTCGACATACGCTGGACGTATCGCGAGTACCGCGACCGGGTAAACGCGGTCGCGCGTGGGCTGATGGCGCTTGGCCTGCAGAAAGGCGAGCATATCGCGGTCTGGGCCATTAACCTGCCGGAATGGCCTCTATTAGAGCTGGCTGCATCCAAAGCTGGATTGGTGCTGGTGACGATCAATCCTGTGCTGCGCGCTCAAGAGGTTGAGTATATTTTGAAGCAGGGCGATGTGGCCGCGCTGTTCTTCATGGCGAAGGTGCGCGATCACGATTGCCTGGCAACAGTTCTTTCAAGAGTGACGCCGGGACAGCAAAATGGCGAAGTGAGCAGCGACATCCTGCCGAAGCTGCGCTATGTGAACCTGCTTGGCGCTCCCCCTTCGGGAGAGCAAAACGGCTGGCGACCGGCCTTGTTCCGCGAGTTGGTGGCGGCGGGCGAGCAGATGAGCATGGAGCAACTGCGCGAGCGGCAGGCGTTTGTGCAGCCGGGAGACCCTGCGCAGATACTCTATACCTCGGGAACGACCGGCTTTCCTAAAGGGGCCATTCAGACACAGCGCGCCATCCTGAATAACGGACGCATCTTTGCGCTGCGTTGGGGCGTGCAGTCGGGAGAGCATATCTGTACCGCCATGCCTTTCTTTCATGCTGGCGGCTGCGTGCTGGGCATTCTCGCCGCGCTGGGAACCGGCACAACTCTACATCCCCTGATTGCTTTCGACCCGCTCAAAATGCTGCAAGTAATCAGCAGCGAGCATTGCAGCCGTCTCGGCGGCGTGCCCACTATGCTGCTGGCGATGATGCAGCATCCCGAATTTTCCAAATACGATCTCTCATCGCTGCGCAGCGTCGTAAGTGGCGGCTCACCGGTGCCGGTCTATCTCATGGAGCAGGTCAAGGAGCGCGTGGGGGCGGATGTAGCGATTGTCTTCGGACAGACCGAGGCCAGCGCCGCGATAACCCTGACGAAGCCCGACGATTCGTTTGAACTCAAATCGGCGACGGTTGGCGTGCCGATGCCGCATGGTGAGGTGAAAATTATTGATCCAGCGACGGGCAAAGCAGTGCCGTGTGGAGAGCGCGGCGAATTGTGCTGCCGGGGCTACCTGGTGATGGCCGGGTACTACAACATGCCCGAGAAGACCGCCGAGGCCATCGATAGCGAGGGCTGGCTGCATTCCGGCGATCTTGCGACCATGAATGCGCAGGGCTACGTCAACATCGTGGGGCGGCTGAAAGACATGGTCATTCGCGGCGGCGAAAACATCTTCCCACGCGAGGTCGAGGAGTTCTTGATTCGCCATCCAAAGGTGGCCGACGTACAGGTTGTGGGCGTGCCCGATAAATTCTTTGGCGAGGAACTACTGGCCGTTGTCATTCCGCAACAGGGCGAGCAACTGACCGAAGAGGAATTGCGTAACTATTGCAAGGGCCAGATCAGCCACCAGAAAACCCCGCGCTACTTCCAGTTTGTCGAGGCTTATCCTTTAACCGCCAGTGGCAAGGTGCAGAAATTTATCCTGCGCCAGAACGCCATTAAGGCGTTGAACCTGGAAGAGGCGGCGCAAATTCGCACCGCATAATAGTGTTTGTAGAAGTCTGTGTATTATATGTGATTGGCATGGGGGAGAACGGAAGACATGGGAGAAACCGGAAGACACCTGCGTAAACAGACCGGAAGCCACCCGATCACGTGGAGGAGCCGGAAGCCACCCGCAAGGGGATGGCTCTACAATAAGACACGGCTTGTAGAGCCATCCCCTTGCGGGTGGCTTCCGGCCTTTCCATCTTCTAGTCTCTCTTTCATATGTATACTTGCTTGCCTGCTGCTGATTCTAAGCGGCTGTGCATCGTTATTCTCAGGTGTTTCGGGGAATAACGCTACGCCAACCATCATCAGCAATTACACGCCAACCATTGTCACCAACGCCGTCTCTCCCACGCCGATGAGCGATAGCGACTATGCCCAGGCGCTTGTCCAGCATATGACGCTGGATGAAAAGCTTGGGCAGATGGTCATTGTCGAATTTTACGGCTCGACCCTCAACAGCGATTTGATTCAAATGATCCAGGGCAACCATATCAGCGGCGTGTTGATCGAGAACAAGAACGGCAATGCGCAGACCCGTCCGCAGCTTGTCTCGCTCATTTCAGGTATGCAGGGTCAGGCCAGGCTGCCGCTTTTCGTCACGACCGACTACGAAGGTGGCGTGGTGAACGAATTGCGGCGCATCACAGGTGAACGTCCATCTGAAGCGCAAATCGGCGCGACCCACGACCCCAACGTCGCCTATCAGGCGGGACTTCATGCCGCGCAAGACCTCACCGGACTGGGGTTGAACGTCAATTTCATGCCAATTGTGGATGTGCTGACCAATCCCAATAATCCTGGCCTGCCAGACCGCACCTTCGGCTCTGATCCCACACTTGTCACCAATATGGGTCGCGCCTATTTGAAAGGACTCACCGATGGCGGTGTGGTCGGCTGCCTCAAGCATTTTCCAGGCCTGGGCAGCGCCAGTATCGACCCGCATTACTCACTGCCGCATATGGATCGCAGCCTTGCCACGCTGAACGCCGTGGACTTCGTTCCCTATCGCACGATGATTGACGAGGGCATCGTGCCGATGGTGATGGTGACGCACATCCTGAATCCGCAGCTTGACCCCAACCTGCCAACCTCGCTCTCCCCCAACGTAGTGACAGGCATTTTGCGCGACCAGATGCATTTTAACGGTGTCATCATCAGCGATACACTCTGGATGGGCGGCATCAGCAATACGTACAACCTTGCCCAGGCCGCTGTCCTCGCCGTAAAGGCTGGCACCGACCTGCTGCTTGGCCCTCGAGGCTTGCAGGATACCGTAATGATGCTCACGGGCCTGAAACAGTCTGTAACGAGTGGCCAGATTTCTATGGCTCAAATCGATGCTTCAGTGCAGCGTATCCTGGAAATGAAGCTGCATTATAAGATTTTGACGCGGGCTAAGGCGCAACAATTGCTTGGGACTGCTGTGTCAATGGGTGGAAAAGAGTGTGTTGGGGGATGCGCGATGGTGGGAAGCGTGCCTGCTACGAGAGATAGCGAGGAGAGCAAGCGGGTACTTTTTTAGAAGAATTCCAGTCTGCCTACTTTTCCAACATTGGGAATAGGTCTGTAGGGACGTGATTGATCGCGTCCAGCCCGATCACAATGCATCCCAGGCCGAGGTGGACGCGATCAATCACGTCCCTACAGACCCGCGGTTATTTCATCAACCTCTTATTCACCTTCACAAACGGTCCCACATCATAGAAATCATCATGGTTCCAGGCGGCCTGGAATGTGGCTGCCGTGAGCGCGATGAGAAGCCAGATGAAGAGGGTGGCCAGCGAGAGGGCAACCCAGGTGTCTTTGAGGCGGAAGAGGGCGACGAAGCCACTGGCGATGGTCAGCAGGAACATGCTCAGCGTCAGGACGAAGGCGTTGATGGGGGAGCGCAGGCTGAAGTAGGCGGCGTTGAAGACGATGTAGTTGAGCCAGGACGCGCCTTGCAGGGCGAGAAAGCTGTTGCGTCCCGGCATGTCTTTGGACATGTTCAGCACGCGCCATGTCCCTATAATGACCGAGATATTGTTGATTGTCCAGGCGGGGCCGAAGGCCCAGGATGGCGGCGTAATGATCGATTGATTCAGGCGCTTGAAGTACGAGACATCGCCGAAGATGGTTTCTGACAAATCTTTGCCTCTGTTGCCGCTTATAATGCTAGTCAAACCGGAGAGGCCGAAGGTGAGCGCCTGGATGATGACGTAAAAGAGAACGCCATGATACCAGCGCCAGCGCGGCGGATTGGACATTGTTTGCTCTATGGTTGTTTTTGTGTGGGTTGCGATGGACATGATCTTGCTCCTACTCTGTTCCTTGTGTATGAGATGGTTCACACATCAAATACTTTTGAACGTCTATAATCAATCACGTTTTCTATGCGCAGACGCTTCATCTATTTGACGCCTGAACTTCGCTGGTAGGGGCAATCTTTTTTTGTAGGTCGGCAATCGGAGCAGCCCTCTGCATGTCATTCTGAGCGCAGCGAAGAATCTGCGTCGAGGCCACCAGGATTCTTCGCTGCGCTCAGAATGACATGCGTGGCGGATGCTCACTGATTTTGAGCGTAACAATTCATTAATAGCCGCACTATTTTTGTACCTGATGATGTTTATTCGCGTTTTTCAGGGCGGGGCAAGCCCACGCCCCTACAGTAAGGCGAAACTGGTTGATGTGGAGCTGGCTGGAAATGTTCGGGAGTGGGGGAGAGATAGGCAACCGTCCAGGTATCAACGTATTTAATGAGATGAGCGGAATGGGAAATGAGCAGGTCTCGCACCTGTTCTATCTGCTTAGATTGCGTGAGGCGTACCGCGAGAATGTGATGTCCCTGATATGCTTCTTTCAGATACCCATATTCAAAGCCTTCGTCAAGTAAGGCAAGGAAACGCTTGAAAATTCTTACAAGCCAGCTTTGTTGGCGATACTTTTGCTGCACTGCGGCGATATAATCCCTACAGGACATCAGATGAATAGCTTGAGGCGCGAAACCTGCCTCGCGCAGTGCGTAAACCGCTTGCACAGCATCTGGCAGATCGTTTATCACACAATGAATATGGTCCTGGGGAAATGGTGTTGGGGGAAAGGTTCGTTCGGAAGATACAGGTAACTCTTCAAAAGCGTCCTGTATTTTTGCATCATGCATGTATATCATCCTCTACATCGCTACTACTGGTAAAGCCTGTAAATGTTTGGTGAAGAAAAATCCTTTCACCTCGTGTAAGGTACCACTGGTTGATGAAAACGCTATTGGAAAGAAATGTGAGCATTTCAATGTAGATGGATGCACACGGTGTGACACCCCTATCACATCGTTACTCATCGATGAGCATCTGGCAAGAATTCCAAAGCATTCATAATACGTGGTCTGAAGGCAAATCGTGACAGGTAGCTACTTTACAGAGGCGATGCTGCTCTTTTGATGACTTGATAGAAAAGCAAATGGTACCGGTAAGGCAAAGAAGGTGTGGGAAGTTGTCCGTTAGTCCATTAATTTGCGCACAAAAGAGGTGATAATCGCCTGTACCTCTTCGAGGCGACCCTGGAAGAAATGATCTGCACCCTGCACAGCCATCATGACTTTGGGTGCTGGCACCTGTTCAAACCATTGGGCGGCCAGATCGTAGGGAGCGAGTTCGTCTTCGGTGCCCTGAATAATGAGCTTGGGTTTGTGGCACCCTTCTAGAAAATAGCCATTTAGCATGCGCGCAGGAACGCCGAGACCAATCATGGCCTGCACGCGATCATCAACGGCAGCCACGCGCAGGGCAACAGCAGAGCCAAAGGAGAAGCCAGCCATGATAACCGGCAATCCTGGATAGCGACGACTTAAAAATTCAAGCGCGTAGCGAGCATCATCCTGCTCTCCGCGTCCTTCGTCATAGCTGCCAGTGCTGTGCCCAACGCCGCGAAAATTGAAGCGCAGTGCGGGCATACCTAGCGCCTGCAGCGCCTGCGCGACCTTAAAAACGACTTTGTTATGCATCGTGCCACCATAGAGCGGGTGGGGATGGCAGACGATTGCGGCCCAGGTCGGTATAACATCATCTTCCTCGGGCTTCAGAATGCCTTCCAGGTGGCCTGTGGGCGTTGGTATGTTGATATGCAAGATTTGTCCGATGGCAATACGCTCCTTTGATCCAGGCACAGTCTTGTAATGAAGGATAGCTTCCTTTTTTCATTATACTATTTTTCCTGAAGACAAGGAAAGGGAGCAGGCGGTGATACTGAATGGTAGAGGTATGTTATAATTTGTATGGGCGCTCCTTCCGCGCCCTCTTTCTTTATCGTTCAACAGAGGCATACTTGCCATTGCTATAACATAGTGAAAGGGCCTTCATGGAGACCCCGGTAATCTGGAAGCGGCCGGACCTGCAATTTCCAACTCCTTTTGATACCATTTTCTTTGACGTGGATGGTGTGCTTATCAAAACCATCGATTCGTTCCATGCTACTGATATTGCGACAGCAGAATATGTCGTAGGAGTCATACACGGACTTGATTGGGGACAGCGCGAGGGGAAAACGCTGCTGACACACGATGATGTCATCGCCTTCAAACAGGCAGGGGGCTACAATAACGACTGGGATATGTGTTACCTGCTGGCGACCCTCTGCACAGCCCGCCTGCGCGAGTGGAAAGGCACGCCACTGGCCGAGCGCAGCATCGAGGAATGGGCCGCGCTCTCCCGCCAGGCTAACCTGGAAGGACACGGCGGCCTTGAATGGGTGCGCGAGGTCATGCCAGCCTCGGCCCAGCTAGACTATGGGGTCATTGGCGACATCTATCATGAATTTTACTGGGGCGCGGACGAGATGCGCAGGCGTTTTGGCCGCGAGCCGCGCTACCTGCCCGATTTCTTCGGCTTTGTGCATAACGAAGAGATGTACTTTCCGCCCGACTTCTTTCGCCAACTACGCGAGGCTGGCATCCGCAATCTCGGCATTATCACCGGACGAGTCGGACCTGAGGTCGATATCGCTTTAGAGATGATGGAAGCATACGTTGGCGAAAAATGGTGGGATGTAGTCATCTCTGCCGATCTCGCTCCCAAACCCGACCCACGCGCTCTACAACTCGCAATCGAAGGCATTCCCGGCGGCATTGGTGGCGGCCTCTACATAGGTGACACGGGAGACGACCTGGATGTGGTCAAAAATTACCGCGCCATCAAAAAAGCCAGCGACCCCGAAATCCTCATGGCTATGCTTGTCTATCCTCACGAAGTAGAGGTTTACAAACAGCGCGGAGCCGATTTTATCGTCAGTTCGGTGTGTGATGTGCTGTGGTGTTTGCCGGATAAGCTAAAAGTCTAAAAAAGATGAGCGAGCAGGAAGCGGAAGTGCCGGGCGGCACTTCCGCTTCCTGCTCGCTCATCTTTTTTAGACCCGCTTCTGCGCCTCTTCTATGAGGCTCACTAAAAACTGAAGCTTCTTGATCGTATGTTGCGCGTTGCGTTTGTTGCGCTCGTAGCCATCGGGGGCAAGTTGTTTGAACCACTCGCGGATATCGTCTTCGGAGATATCGTACCATTTGGCGTCGGCTTGCAGGCGCAGGTAGACGCGCATCTGCGGGTCTTGCTTTTTGCGCGCTGGGGTTGGCGTTTCACCGGCGCTTTCGCGTTCGTCAGCGGCGATGGCTTCGGCCTGTTCGGCGCTTGGATGCAGTTCCGCGTAAAGGGCCTCGACATCGCCTGTGCGGAAGAACGAATCTTTGCCGACGCCGCGATAGGCCTTCAGACGGCCCTCGCGCACCCAGCTATCGAGCGTTACGCGGTCGATGCCGAGTCGGCGGGCGGTCTCACCCGCATCTAAGAAGGCAAAGCGTGAATTTCCCGTTCTGTTTAGCATGGTTCCCTCGTTTATGCGCGTTGCTGGATGGTGATGCCGAGTCCGTCTGGATCGTGCAGGACGGCCAGGGTGACGCCGGAGACCTGTTTTTCGGGTGGCAGCGAGAAAAAGACGTCCTGCGCCTTCAAGGCTTCGTAGGTCGCCTGGATGTCATCGACGATGAAGCCGATATGCGCCTGCCCTGCAGGCGGGCGTCCATGATGCGGGGGCAGCTTCTCCGCCCCCGTCCGGTGCAGGGCCAGCGTGGTTGTGCCGGTGGCGAATTCCGTCCAGCCGGGCGAGGTGAATTTGAGCGGCAGGCCCAGCACGTTGCGATAGAACGCGACTGAGCGCTCCATGTCGCTCACGTAAACGATGATGTAATCAGGTTTCTGTAGCTGTATCGACATAGATGTAAGTTCCTTTCATGGATTGTACGTTGTCTTTTGTAGGGACGCGATGAATCGCGTCCACCTGATCTGAACACGCTCCACAGGCAGGACGCGATGAATCGCGTCCCTACAAAATATGCTCGATTGGCACCAATCTACGGATTTTCATAGAACATTAGCAGTGTGCTGCCGTATTTGCGTTCATCCGTCAATTTCAGGCGCGTCAGCGGAACGGCTGCCACGCCGGGTCGTTCTTTGGGATAGATTTGCACGATCACCAGTCCGCCCTTTGCCACGAGCGGCGAGGTATCGAGCATGGCGAGCGCCTTTGCCGCCATTTCGTGATACTGCGGCGGCGCGACGTAGAGAATATCGTATTCGCGGGCGACTTTTCCTTCTTCATTCGCCTGCGCGTGAGCCGAGAGAAATTTGAAGGCGTCGGTATGCAGCACCTCGGCCTGCTCGCTGAAGCCCGTGGTTTTCAGGTTCTCGCGGATCAGCTTCATGACGCTGTAGTTCATCTCGATGAAGGTGGCATGTGCCGCGCCTCGACTGAGGGCCTCAATGCCGACGCCGCCTGTTCCGGCGAAGAGATCAAGGAAGCGAGCGTCTTCCACGCGCGTTGAGAGAATATCGAAAAGGGCAGTTTTCACTCGGTCGATGATGGGCCGCGTGCCGCTTGTCTTTGGCGCTTTGAGTTTGCGTCCCTTCGCGGAACCTGTGACTACGCGCATGCCGTATTCTCCTTTATTCCTGCTCGTCGAGGGCTGCAAGAACGGCTTTCACCTCGTCCTCGAAGTAGTCTTCTTTGGCCCAGGAGATCAGCGCTTCGGCCTGATCGAGGCGCAGCTTTTTCTCGGAAGTCACGCCCCAGAGTTTCTGGATCAACTGGTGCAGGCGCGTCTCGCCGATTTGGGAGACCACCAGATTATGAAGAACAGGCAGGCGTCCCGGACTGACCTGTGTATTCCCTTTTATCTCTTTCAGTTCATCGATTTTCATGTTCGCCTGGGCGCGTAACCGGATATTGAGGCCGTTGTCCTCTTCGGGAACCTCGATTTCTTCAGGCTCCTCGCTTTCCTCGATCTCTTCATCGAATTTCAATGCGCCGGATGGTGGACGCGGCGTTCCATCAGAAAGCGGATAGACGGGGATATTAGGCGGCCCGACCAGGTCAACTTCCGGTGGTGTCTCACGCAATACTGCCCTACCTGTTGGAGCGACGGGAGTTGCGCCTCGTTTTCGCTCTGGCAGAGCAGCTGAAAGAGAGGCGTTGTTGGTCGCCTCCATCTTTTCCCGCGAAGTATTTGTGCGCGAGGGACGGTTTGTACTGGTTGAAGCCGTAGATGATACAGGTGTCGCGGGAGATGCTGGCTCTGCGCTGGCGGATGAGCCTTCTTTGCCGTTATCACCATCTGAGGCGGGTGCAGCGCCGCTATCGCCTGGGCCTGCTGTTTCTGGAAGCCCGCCGCCCTCGATAGCAATTTCCAGCTTCCGAAAAGCGTCTCTATAATTCAAACTGTTGAACTGCTTTGCGTCGATGCCGAGAACCTCCATAGCCTGCTTGGGATTCATATTCCAGCGCTCGCGAATCGCCTGAATAAATTCGGCTGGTTTCATTCTCCCACCCGCCCCCGCGCTCGAAGTGGGTGTGACAGGCATCTGAATACCGGTGGTGGCGCGGGCTGGCTGCGCGGCTGTGCGCCGCTCCTCCACCGGAGCAGGTTTAGGCGTCTCGCGTGTAGGAACCTGGACAGGAGCAGGCATGGGTTGAGTAGGCTGGGGTTTTACAGGTGCCGGTACTGGTTCCATAGAGCGACCTTGTTGCAGCATCTGCGCTGCGCGGCCCTCGACGCTCTGCGCCAGTTGTTCCATGCCAGCCTCGGCCTCCCGAATCAGCCGGGCGCGCTCCTCGACGCTTGCGCCGAGAGGCACAGGTATCCCTATCTCAATCGTATGCGTCCGGCCATCCTCAGAGGTAAATTGTTTGCTATATCGCAACCATATATAAGGAGTACCACTGGCTCCTACTGGTCTATTTGTATCCATAGCACTGCTCCGCCTTTTCCAGTAACATCGACACGTAAGTTCATTATATCAAACGCTGTCAGGGGATGCATTATTGGGGGGCGCGTCACATGTCATGAATGTTTACCACATACCGGGGGGATCCGCTCCTGTCATCCCCTCTTTCTGAGAAACATACTTGCCAAAAGCCGTAGAGTAGTGTATGGTAATGCGTAATAAATGTCGTTAGCTGACGAGGAACCGATAAGCGACCGAAGAAAGACGAGACCGTATGATCAGTCCTTCACCAACTTCACCACCGCCCATATTTCCCCAGCCCGAGCAGGAGCCGAAGAAGGTTCGCTCTACGCCGGTCCGGCGGGCAGGAGAGACGCCGGCAGCCCTGTTTGTCAAATCCCTACTGCGTCCTATTTTCAAAGGGTTGTATTATCTTCTGCGCGGCATGCGCAATCATAAACTTGTCACCCTGCTCATGCTGCTGTTGATCCTGGGCAGCGCAACCGCCGTCACCTATTACGAGACGGGTCAATGGCCCTTTGGCATAGGCAGCGACCAGTTCAACTTCCATGTCAATGGTACTAATGGCGGGGGCGATCAGGTAAGAAACTGGCTGTATGCCCTGAAAGATGGCAATGTTGTTGCCCTTTCCCTTCTTGATAAGAATATGTCGCAGCCGCCTAATCCCCAGCAACTTGTTTCTCAATTGAGCGAGACGCAGGGACATTTGACCTGGAAATCCATTAATGTGTTGAAGGCGTACCAGGAGTCAGACACCACCATAGATAGCTTCGTTGAGGTTGATCTCTCTGCTAACGGTCCAGGGGGCGCGGTCAGTGGATATATCATCTTCCACTTTGTCACTATAGATCAGCAGGGGGGCATCCTTTTAAGCGTCAGTATCGTAGATTTCCGCCCGTCCTTAACATAGTTCAGGGGAGACCTGCTTCCGCGAACAGAAGGGATACAGCATCGTGTCAGAAGAAACTCTTAAAAAGAAACCGCAAGACCTGGATAGATCAATTGATACTGGCATGGACCAGTTTGGGCGTTTCATTAAACGGCGCTGGTTCTGGGTGTTGCTGGCAGGACTGCTCATCTGGTATGTCTTTACCAGTGTAGTACCGCAGCTAAGTCCGCCCTCTCCTACCAGTCTCTTTTTCTATGTGTTCCAGCTCCTGTTTGCCGTCATATTCATCATGATCCAGTTTGTGGCCCTGTTCTGGTTCCTGGGCCGCCCGCGCCTCTACTGGGTAATGCCCGGCGAAACTGGCGTGGGATTTGATGACTATAAAGGCAATCCCGAGGTACTGGAATCGGCCAGGCGAATTGTAGAGCTGCTGCGCGGGGTCAAAGAGTTCCAGGAAATGGGTGGTCAGCCGGTGCGCGGTCTCCTGCTTTCAGGCCCTCCTGGCACCGGCAAAAGCTACCTTGCTCAATGTATCAGTACAGAGGCGGGAGTGCCCTTCGCTTATGCCAGCGCTGCCAGCTTCAAAGCGATGTTCGTCGGCATGGACGTGCTGATGATTAAACGCCTCTACAATAAAGCGCGCCGCCTCGCTCGTGAATATGGCGGGTGCGTGATCTTCATGGATGAAATTGACGCCATTGGAGCCTCGCGTGCCAATTCGCGCACGAATATGGGTATAGGTGGCGGAGCCTTTGGTATGTTTGGCGGCGGCACAGGTGGTTTGAATGAACTGCTGATGCAGATGGACCCGCCAAATGTTGAAACCGGCTGGTTCAAGAAGGTTTTGCGCGTCATTGGCCTCTATCATAGTAGGGTACAGACGCAGCCCGTTTTGACTATTGGCGCAACGAATATTCCAGAGACGCTCGATGCCGCGCTCCTGCGCCCCGGTCGTTTTGACCGCAAAATCCATGTTGCCCCGCCAACCGATAGGCATCGCGGTGAGGTGATCGAGTATTACCTGGATAAGGTGAAGCACCAGCCGAACATCTCTATATCGGCTCTGGTAGCCCGTTTCATTGACCCCAATACTGGGCAGGGTTATACGCCAGTTGCGATCAAACACGTTATCAACGAAGCGGCCATCATCGCCCACTTTGATGGGCGGGATAGCGTCTCCTACAAGGATATTGTAGAGGCGCAGAATGTCCACGAGTTCGGTCTGCGCCAGTTGGGCGAGCTAACCCCGGTTGACCGCAGACGCCTGGCCTATCACGAAGCTGGACACGCGATTGCGCAATACTATCTGATGGAACGTGAGTTCCCCGCGTATGTCACCATTCATCCGCGCAGCGATGTCGAGGGCGCGGCTGGATTTATGCAGCCGAGGCCGAAGGAAACGATTCGCACCAAGAGCAAGGAAGATCTGCTCGCGGACATCCAGGTGATGCTGGCTGCCCGTGCCTGCGAATCGCTCTTCCTGGATGTGGAACAGATGGGAGCTGTTGCCGATCTTGCGATGGCTACGCAAGCCGCAGCGGGATATGTTGGCGCATATGGTATGGATGGGACGCTGTACTCCTATGTCTCAATGACAGGCGCGGGAATCGCTTTTGAGCGTAATAACGTGCCGAAGGAGCGCGTTGAAGCTGTACTCAATTCCCAGTTTAAGGCGGTCAAAAACCTGTTGCAGGAGCATCGCGAAGCGGTAATCGGGGTAGCGGAAGCTTTGATTGAGCGCGACGAACTGGTAGCGGAAGAAATCGAGGAGATTGTTAAAGAGGCCGATGCAAGGCGCGTCAATCGACTCGTACTCGAGGATTTCAAAGTGCTTGCAAATGGCAACGGCCACCGTACCAACGGTCACGCGCTTGTCGATGACTCTACCAATGGCAACAGCAATGGCTCACCTAAAATTGTTGATGCATTGCCGCCGACCGGAGGCGCAAGCAACATGACTTCCTTGAACAGCGTCGAATTATTCAATAATGATGATCCTCAGTTCTTCATGGGTGGCTAAACGCAGCAGTTTAGAGAACATCCCGATGGCCACAAGATGCGACCATCGGGATGGGTGAGCGGGTTACGTTTGTGCAGAGAGAGACCGGAAGACACCCGCAAGAGGATGGCTCTACAGCGCGCTTTCGGGGTAGAGACATTTCCTTGCGGGTGTCTTCCGGTTTCACCCACCGAATGTACAAACGTGACGGACACCTGGCGGGATGTTTCATGTTTTTCGTAGTGAAGAGTGGATATTATGTCAACCAGTATCACGGGAAAAGCAGTAGAGGTGGTTCAGGCCGAAGAGAGTCGTTACCAGCGGTGGCAGACGTTGCTCTTCTGGAGTGGAGTGATTTTGCTTGTCATAGTGGCGATAGGTATGCGCCTGTACCAGCTTGGCCTGCCTTTTGATCGAGATGGCTACGACGAGGGCGTGTACTGGTCATCACTGCGCGCAATGAGTGCCGGATATCCGCTCTACGGAAGTATTTTCTATTCGCAACCCCCGGCTTTTTTGCTGCTGACTTTCCCCGCTTATGTACTCTTTGGCGGCACGCTCTGGTCGGCGCGCCTGAGCATTGCCCTGATCTCGCTGGTCGGTCTTCCTGGCGCGTTCCTGCTTGGCAGGGCCTTAAGCGGGCGAATAGGCGCGCTTGCGGCCCTCTTGCTCGTGGTGGTCGATCCGCTGTATCTCGCGCAGTCGCAGACTATCCAGGCCGAAGTTTCTTCGGCGGCCTTTTCGCTGCTGGCGGTAGGACTGGCGTATTACTGGTTTATGTACCCTTATGGCAGGCGCGGCCTCTTGCTGGCAATCCTTACTGGTGTGCCTGCCTCACTCAGCATTTTATGCAAGCTGCTTGGCGTGACGCTGCTTGTGCCGGTTGTGCTTTTGCTGCTGGCCCATATCTACAGGGCAGTCACGTGCAAGGAGCGGGTAGCCTATTTCTCGCTCGTCGCGGGTATTCTGGCCTTCGTCGTCACACTTGCGCTCTTTGTATTGCCCTTTATTGGTTCGTTGCCGCAATTGATACAGGGCGTCCTGACGTTTCATAACGACGCAGGAGCAGTCTTTAGCGGCACGCGGACTAATAATACAACTATTCTGCGCCCCGTATTATTCTCTTTGTTGGGTCTCACAGCGCTCTATGGCACACTTGTAGCCCTGCTGCGGCGCGATTGGCGTGTATTGCCCCTGCTTGGCTGGTTGCTGGTGACTACCTACCTGCTCTGGCGGCAGGCACCGCTCTTTCCGCATCATTTGATCGCGCTCAGCCCCCCATTGATAGGGCTGGCAGTGATGGGCATTGCTGCGCCGCTGGACTATAAAAGGCTGTTTTCGGCAGAAGGCGTATCGCGCCTATTTACCTATCTCAGTTTACTGGCGATTGTGTTGCTACTGGTAACTGCCGTAATGGATGCGCGCCAGGACAGGGCTTATTACCGAAATGCGCAGGCGAACGGCGCGAGTGGCTTCACCCAGTTAGAGGAGCGGGTTGCATCCGACCTGCAAAAGGCCATCAGGCCGGAGCAGTGGGTGATTACCGATCAGCAATTTATCGCGGGACTGGCCGGGCGCAACACGCCGCCTTCGCTGGTCGATACCTCGATGGTGCGTATTGAAACTGGATATGTGACGTTGCAGCAACTTGAGGATGTGGCCTCGCAGCCGCAGGTACACGCGGTTCTCTTCTTCTCCGGTCGTTTTTCCTTACCGCAGGTGGCAGGTTTTCATGCCTGGGTTGCGCAACACTTTCATTTGCTGCATAATTATGGCGGCGGCAGAGAACTCTGGATTCGCTAGTTGAAAGTAGACATTTACATTCGTTCGATTTTGAAAGGCAGGAAATAGATGCAGAAGAAAAGAACCTTTAGCACGATGGAGATTGTGCTGCTTGCTGTGCTGACCGGCTCGCTGATCCTCTCGTTCTTGCAGGGCAGGCAGGAGGAGAAGGCGCACCGGCGCTAGCTTTGCTTTATGCTGCGGCTGGTGCGTACTGGCGCGTAAGGACTTCGGCGTAGCCGCGCATCAGGCATTCCATCGCCTCACTCCAGGAACGCGAGCAGGCGTAGAGGTGCGCGGCTTCCCCCATGTCCTGGCGCGCTTGTTTAGAATGAATAAGGTATTCCAGTCGCATCTGGTAACTTATTACCATGTCGTCTTTGTTCGGAGCATAAGAGAGGAAACCCGTCTGACCATCGCGAACCAGGTCGCAGACGCCCTCTGAGTGGACGCCCACAACAGGCAAACCAGAGGCCATCGCTTCCAGCACAACCTGTCCAAAGGTCTCTGAGGTTGAGGGAAAGGCAAAGATATCAGCGGAGGCGTAGGCCCGCGCCAGTTCCTCGCCTTGCAGGTAGCCGGTGAATGTTACCGGCAGCCCTGCCAGTTCCACCTGGATTTCCTTGAGCGCTGGTCCATCTCCTATGATTACCAGGTGACAATGTCGTGTATCCATCGCTCGATATGCCCGAGTGAGCAGGCCCAGGTTTTTCTCCCAGGAAATGCGTCCCACGTAGAGCAGTAATATTTTCTCTGCTTTATTGCCTTGTAACCAGCCTGCGCGGGTTGCCGCGCTGCGCCGTTCGGGCGAGAAGAGTGTGGTATCGACACCGCGCGGCCAGATGCGCAGATGCTCAAAGCCCTGTTCGCGCAGCATAGCGGCGGTAGAAGGAGAGGGACAGAAAGTAAGCTCGCACTGGTTGTGGATGAAGCGGTTATAGATCCACATGGGGCGCGTGAAAATGGGAAAGCCGAAATGCCTGCAGTAGGCCGCCAGGTTGGTATGATACGAGGAGACGACGGGAATATTCAGAAAGCGTGCCGCCGCCAGTCCCGCCGCGCCCAGCACCACCGGATCGATGAGATGCACAATGTCGGGCCGGAACTCCTTGAGGCGGCGAATAAAAAGCGGGCGAAAGAAGTTGAATTTGAGTTCTGGATAAAAGGGCAGGGGAATGCCTGCTGTCCCTACGATTTCAGCCCCGGCATACTGTTCTATACTGCTTGCCGGGCCTAGCAGAATGGCCTCGTGTTTGCGCTGCTGTAAGTGTTCTAATAATCTTGCCAGCGTTCTCGTAACGCCATCCAGCTTGGGGAGGAAGTTTTCGGTAATAATGGCAACTCTCATAAATGCTGTTTCTTATGGGTTCCACCAGTTGCCGGGGGCCAGGGCGACCCTTGCGGTCGCCCTGGCTTCATCCCCCATAGTTAATAGAACCTTTTTTAAAGAGCAGGTGGCTGCTCAAGCTTTCACATCGTTTCTATATCTATCTATAGGAAACAGTAACACCAGCTTATTAGCTGGTCGTTAAGGTGTGTTAGAACAGGGTAATCTTCCGGCAAACATCTGGTTAAGATTTTTGCATACACAGGTAGATATACCGGTACTTCCTGGGTAAATCTGAAGCATTTCGCGGCCTGAAGTGAAGTTTCCCTTGCTTGACTCGTTATTACCTGATGAAAAGCTCATATGTTATCTTTCTCTATCCTTGTACTGGTGAGGATGCCTTGAGAGAGAGACCTGGGGTGGGTAGTAGGCGATAAGGGAGCGGAGCGGATGAGGTATAAACTCGCACTATGGTATCAAAGGATCAGATCATCAGGAAGCAGGTAAAAAAGCATTGAAATCGCAATTTGTAAGAATTCCTACACTGACGGGTAATAATAATCAGGGAACGAATCACCCGGCTGGCAATGCCAATGGCTGGGGAGTAAACAGCGATGACTCGTACTTTCAACAACCGCAGCCTGGGCAGATGATCCAGAGCGCCGGACCGGTATCAAATGCGACCTTGAACTGGCAGGCCGGTGGCCCGTCGTTGCAGCCGCCACAACCGATGCAACAACCGCCACAGGTCGCCTGGCAACCTGGAACGACTGGCTTTTCTGCCCCGTCTACCTATGAGCAAGGTGGGCAGGCTGGCTATCCGGTAACCAATCCTGGCTTTGGTGGACCCGGTTTCAATTCACAGACCGGCATGCCCTCAGTTGCTCCGATGTCTCCCGCTGCTCCTTTCTCTCCCCATGATCCTGGCATTGGCCCATTCCCTACCAGGAACCCGGGTCCGCAAATGGCTTCCTTTCCAGCTATGATGGCCCCGCAGGTGCAGGCCCCGCCATCGCAGCCTCTACCACCGATGCCGGCCCCTCTCTCGCAGCCGCTTCCACCAATGCAGGCTCCGCCATCACAGCCATTGCCGCCGATGGGCAATCCATTTGGGATGCCAGGTATGGGAACCATGCCGTCGACGGGTACATTGCCCCCACCGATGGGCTATCCTCCGAGGCCCGGAGCAGGCGGCCCGCCAATATTTGGCCCTCCGCAGCCGCCGGAAAACGGTGGACGAGGGGGAAAGCGCAGGAAAAAACGCCGTGTACCCATCTGGGCGCGGGTAGTTATTGGCTTCCTGCTGTTTATGCTCTTGCTTGGCGGCGCTGGCTTTGCTTACTATCAGATGAATTTTGCCAGGCCCATTGGTGATATTACCAATCAACAGGCGGGTCGTCTCAAGGGTGATGAAGACCCCAATGCCGGACGTACTGGCGACATTTTGAGCGGCCCGCGCATCAATATCCTCTTGCTCGGCAGCGACACAGACGAGAAGTTTACCAACGCGGATGGCAGCCATACCTATCTGGCGCAGACGGATATTATTATCACCATCGACCCGGCCACCAAACAGGTTGGTATGCTTTCAATTCCCCGTGACTTCTGGATCAACATTCCAGGATATGGCCTGGGTAAGCTGGACGAGGCCTTCGCGCATGGTATGGATAACGGCGGTTTGTTGCAGGGTGTGGCCTTGAGCCGCCTGACCATTTTCCAGGACTTCGGCATTCCTATCAACTATTATGCCTGGGTTGGCCTGAATGGTTTTGTGAAGGTGATCGATACGGTGGGGGGCGTGGATGTAGACGTGCTGCACCCCATCACTGATGACACCTATCCCGACGACGTGGGCAATAATACGGGTGACCTGTATGCCTACAAGCGACTCTATATCGCGCCCGGCCCGCAGCATCTCTCCGGTATCGAAGCGCTCGAGTACGTGCGCTCGCGTCATGCCGACCTCGTTGGCGATTTTGGCCGCTCTGCTCGCCAGCAGCAGGTGTTGAGCGCGTTGAAAACGAAGCTCAATAATCCTGATATTATCGGGAAACTGTCGGATATTGCGAAAGACCTTGACGGATATGTGAAAACAGATATGCAGTTGCCCGATGTACTCAAGCTGATGAATTTTGCTCGAGGTCTCGACCCCAATAAGATTCAGCGCGTCATTTTAGGCCCGCCATATTCCACGTCCGGTACGGTGACAGCGGGTGGCACGCAGAAAGATGTCGTCTTCCCGCACTGCGACCAGATTGTGCCGGTTATCGCGCAGATGTTTGGCCTCGGCAACAAGGCGCAGTGTAACATTGCGGCCAGTAACAGTAATACAAACCTGGCCGTTGCAGGCCCGCCCGCGCCTGACACAGCTGCCACAAGCAGCAACGCGGGAATAAGCGCTTTCGCGAGCAGCAGCGCCTTGAGCCTGCTTGGCGGCGGCGATAACATGTTTGGCTTCCACAGCCTGCTCGATCTGATGTTCGGTGTAGTATTTGGAACGCCTGAAGCGATGCAAGTATGACTATGGTGGCAGGACAACGACCATGAAACGACAGAAATATAAGCTCTGGTTTACTTTTTGCTCGCTCGTGCTCGTGGCTTTGAGCGTTCAGGGCTGCTTCGGCGGCGGCGGGCAGAGCGGAAAGCAGATTACCACAAATTCCAACGGCAACTCGGTCAATATAGCCCAGAACCTGTTCAAGGGCAAAATCTACCTGACTATTGACCATAACCTCTGGGTACTCAACGGCAATAATACGCAGCAGGAGTTGCTGAAAGATGGCGATATTCACGACCCGGCGGTTTCTCCCGACGGCAAATGGATCGCTTTTGTAGTACGTTACAAGAACTACTCCAACATTGCCTACATGCCTGCTAGCGGCGGCAAAGGTATCCGCCTGCTCGATGGCAATGGGCAATTTGTGAACGATAGCGGCTTTGAGCATAATACCTTTCACTGGTTCGTTCAGCCCTCCTGGTCGCCCGACAGCAGCCATATCCTTTTCTTGAGCGATTTGCAGAAAAATTTCTACTGGGCCAACCTGGGTTCTCCTTTCAGTGATGCCTACTTCCTGGATTTGCAGGTGTTCTCGATTCCCATTAACAACCCGGCAAACCCACAGTTGGTCGCGCTGGCAAGCTGGGGAGATGGCGGCGACCGCGATGCGATGTATCGTCCAGGCCATCCCGATCAGATCGCGTTTACTCATTATTCGTATGACGCGGCCACCAAGACGCAGCAGGTGATCCAGATTTTCATGGAGAACCCCAACGAGATCGCCAATCATCCAGGAAAATATTATCCAGGCTATCCCGGCGCTGGATATGATCCCGCTGTCGCGGTTACTCCCGAAAAAGATCAGAATCTCCAACCCGCCTTCTCTCCTGATGGCAACGCCATTGCCTATATCCGGCGTGAGTCCGCAACCTCGATGGGTTTGTATGTGATGGGCGTTCCGGAGGGCGTCACCACCAACCCGAACGACCCGACCACTGCGAAACAGGCCCTGGTTCCTTATCAGCACTCCTCGCACCTTCTGAGCGGGCAGTACATCAGCCAGCCCGTCTGGTCGCCCGATGGCAAGCAGATCGCCTACATCGCCTACAACAATGGCGAATTTGATCTCTGGCTTGTCAACGTCACGCATAACGCCCAGACCGGCGCGTATAGTGTGCAGGGCAATCCCCAACAATTAACGACCGGCGGCATTGATGGCGATTCCCGTCCGGCCTGGACTGCATGATTTTGTATGTTGCGGTTTTTGTAGGGACGCGCTTCATCGCGTCCACCCACCCGTGTGAGGGCGCTCCACAGGTGGGTGGACGCGATGAAGCGCGTCCCTACAGATTTGTTCGCATAGTACTATGCGCGGAAAGGTTTCTTCGCTTATGGACGCCTCCACACATTGATGGTATACTAGCCGTTAATATGAATAGTGGCATCTTTTCGGGTGCTGTGTACACAGATACTTTCGTGGTTATTGAGGTACGGCATTGACTCAGCTAGAAGGCACCCTGATTGCCGGGCGATACGAGATACGCGAACATATCGCGACCGGCGGCATGGCGAGTGTTTTTAAAACCTGGGATCACCGCGTTGAACGGCAGGTGGCTATCAAGGTGCTGCGCTCGCTCGATAAAAATGACTTACGTGCCGTGGAGCGTTTTCGCCGCGAGGCGCGCGCAGCCGCAGCGCTGGCGCATCCCAACGCGGTGACGATCTACGATTTTATAGAAGAGTATGGGCAGTATTTCCTTGTGATGGAATACATTCATGGCCCAACGCTCAAACAGTTGATTGCCCAGCGTCGGCACCTGCATGCATACGAGACGCTGGAGATTGCGGCCCAGGTCTGCTCCGTATTACAGGTGGCACACGCTCGCGGCTTTATTCATCGCGATATCAAACCACAGAATATCATGCTGGCTTCTAGCGGACTGAGTGGTCCAGGGGTAGGAGGGCCGCTGGGCAGCACAGCTTTCCTGGTCAAACTCACCGACTTTGGCATTGTGCGCGTGGCAGAAGATGCCGGATTGACGAACAGTGGCATCGTCCTCGGCACCGCCGATTATCTTTCACCGGAGCAGGCGCGTGGCGAAACGCTGACCGCCTCCTCTGATCTTTATTCGCTTGGCGTGGTGATGTTCGAGATGGTGGCGGGACGTCCACCTTTTGTCGGCCCAACGGCTGTCTCGATTGCCATGCAGCACGCCTCGACCTATCCGCCTCCGCTGCACCAGTTTAATCCCAATGTGCCGCCTGCGCTCGAACAGATCATCAACCGGGCGCTGGAGAAGGAACCGGGGGATCGCTTTGCTTCGGCGGCGGAAATGCAGCAGGCGCTGCGGCAATGCGCCCGCGAGTTGCAGGCGCAGGCGCGAGCGAATAGTACCACGCCCATTTCTCCTTCGCGCGCTTATACCGCCGACGGTGGCGGGCAGTTTCATCCACCACTCTATCGACCGTAATTATTCTTTATTTAAGCATCAGGAATTATCTGTTCAGGGAAAGAACTATGGAACATAGCGAGATTCGTACCTCTTCCGCGCCTGGAGCGATTGGCCCTTATAGCCAGGCCGTTCGCGTTGGCTCTTTTGTGCATACCTCAGGCCAGATTGCGCTCGATCCACAGACCGGCGAAATGGTAGGCGGTGATGTGCAGGCGCAGACCCATCGCGTCCTGCAAAACCTGCAGGCTGTGCTGGCTGCCGCGAACTCTTCTCTTGCCAGCGTCATCAAAACAACCGTTTTTCTCGCCAATATGAGCGATTTTCAGGCCATGAACGCTGTCTATGCCACCTACTTTAATGGAGCAGTGAAACCTGCTCGCTCGACCGTTGCCGTCGCGGAACTGCCGCGCAAAGCGCTGGTCGAGATCGAATGTATTGCTCTCGTCGAAGGCTAGCGCCTGATCGAAGTCGTCGCTTAGCATATTAGACGGGAGCCGAACTATGAATATGGCGAATACAGCAAATACCACCGTGATCTGGCAGGCCGCGCTTGAACGTCTTGAGACCGCGCCAATCGATGCCGTGTGCAAGACCTGGCTGCACGCCGCCAATCTCACGCAGGCCGCAGTGAGCGCCGATGATATCGATGCCGCTTCTCTCAACACGCAGGACGAGGAAGCGCTCTACTTCACCTTGCAGGTGCCAAGCGCCCTTGCCCGCGATGTTATCAATACACGCTGGCGGCGTCTGATTGAGGATGTGCTGGCCGAGGTGACAGCGCAAACGGTGGCGATTGTGGTGACAAACAACCTGGACGAAAGCTTTACATCCAGGTCCGAGCAACGTACCTCGCGTTACACGCCATCACACGATTTCGCTTACTACGATATTCCACCACGCTCATCCATGCCGCAGGAGCCGTATGATGGCGACCCGGCCTATGATGGAGCAAGCGCCTATGACCGCCTGACCGAGGAATGGGACAATGAGCAGCGCGCCAATATCATGATGCATAATCGCCTCAACCCGCGCTACACCTTCGATGCCTTTATTGTCGGCAATAGCAACCGGCTGGCGCATGCCGCGTCGTTGGCGGTGGCAGAGGCTCCCGGCGAATCCTATAATCCCCTGTTTCTCTATGGTGGCGTGGGCCTGGGCAAGACGCATCTGCTCCACGCCATCGGTCACAAGGGAATCGAAGCGGGTCTGACGGTGCTGTATGTCTCCTCGGAACAGTTCACTAACGAGATCATCAACGCTATTCGCTATCGCACCACGGAAGAGTTTCGCGCCAAATATCGTTCGGTTGATATCCTGCTGGTGGACGATATTCAATTTATCGCGGGCAAAGAGTCAACCGAGGAGGAATTTTTCCATACCTTTAACAGCCTCTACGAGATGAGCAAGCAGATTGTGATCTGCAGCGACCGCCCGCCAAAGGCCATCGTCAGCCTGGAAGAGCGCCTGCGTTCGCGCTTCGAGTGGGGCCTGATCGCCGATATCCAGCCGCCTGACCTGGAAACGCGTATGGCTATCCTGCGCGTCAAGGCCGATGCGCTGCACTATCCCATTCCCGACGAGATCATTGCCTATATCGCCAGCCGCATTCAGACCAACATCCGCGAGCTGGAAGGCAGCCTCAATCGCCTGATGGCCTACCAGCACCTGCACCAGGCCGAACTGACGATGGATGTGGCGCGGGCCGCGATGTCCTCGCTCGGCAACGACGCGCGCGAATCGCGGCTGAGCATCAAGCAGATTGCCCAGGCGGTAGCGGACTACTATCACGTCTCCCTCGACACCATGTGCAGCAAGCAGCGCGACAAACATATCGTCATGCCGCGCCAGATCGCCATGTACTTGATGCGCCAGGAGACTCAGGCCTCGCTGCTCGAAATCGGCCAGCTTTTCGGCGGGCGCGACCACAGCACCGTGTTGCATGCCTGCGAAAAGATCGACCGCGCCGTCAATATCAATCCCGCCCTGCGCCGCGAAATCGTCGCCATACGCGAACAATTGCTGCGTGAATAGGCTTGCGCAGCGCAATCTAGCTCATCCTTAACGAGGAGACCATACCGTTTTATGCTGCCATATACCACCTACCTGATCGACCTGGATGGTGTCATTTACCGTGGAAACGAACTGCTCCCCGGCGCGAAGGAGTTCATCGACTGGCTGGAGCGCAACCATAAAAAATACCTCTTTCTCACCAACAACTCTTTTGCCACAGGCGAACAGGTGCTTGCCAAGCTCAACAAACTCGGCATTGCTACCGACGCCGCGCACCTGCTCACTGCCGGGCAGGCGGCGGTACAGAATATTGCCCATCGCGTTCCAGGCGGCACAGTGTACGTGGTAGGAGAGCAGCCCATCATCGAACTGGTGCAGCAAGCCGGATTAAAGGTAGCAGCCAGAGACGCACAGCAAGCGGACGCGGTGCTGGTCGGCCTCGACCGCGATTTTGATTACGCTGTATTGAACTCCGCCATGAACGCGGTACGTAACGGAGCCATCTTTATCACCGTCAATCGCGATCCACTTTTGCCCATTCAAGGCGGCTTCATCCCCGGCTGTGGCGCGCTGGCAGCCGCCGTTGAAGCCAGCAGCGGCGTCTCCCCTGAAGTCGTCGGTAAACCGGAACCCATGTTGCTGCAAGAGGCCATGAAAAAACTCGGCAGCCAGCCGGACGAAACCGTCATGGTCGGCGACAGCATCACCGTCGATATTCTGGCCGGTAAAAACGCGAGAACCCATACCCTGCTTGTCCTCTCTGGCAATACATCACGCAAACAATTAGAGGCATCCACTATCAAACCCGATCATGTTTATGAAGATATAGCGGCGGTGGTGCGCGATTTGTAGGGACGGGAAGCCACCCGCAAGGGGATGGCTCTACAATACGAATGGGCCTGTAGAGCCATCCCCTTGCGGGTGGCTTCCCGTCCCTCTTCCTTCCGTCCCTCTTTCGCCAAAATCTGACGCCCGCTCGGCTAAGGCTTTCCTCTTGTATTGGGTTTCCGAATCCATTATAATTGATGAGTGAACATGCGTTCTATTCTCTGAAGAGTCCTTATCTAACGGAAGGACAGGCATGCTTATCATTGATGAAGAAAGAGCGTCGGACTCGCCTTTTGTCGAGCGGGTCTGGCGTAGTCATAGTGAGGGCGCTAAGCCGTTTCTCTCGATTGCTGTGAACCACTGTGAACTTGTGGTGAGCAGACTCCAGGGCAGGGTCACTATGACGCTGCGGGGGCCAGAGACCAGAGCCACTCCGGCAGGGAATATTCCTCCAGAGGGAGAGTGGCTGGGCATCCTGTTGAAGCTGGGTACGTTTCTGCCGCATCTTCCTCCCAGCAGGTTAGTGGATGGCGGAGTGGACTTGCCGACCGCTTCGCGCAACTCTTTCTGGCTGGACGGCTCCGTCTGGCAATTTCCTGATTATGAGAATGCCGACATCTTCATCGAGCGGCTGGCGCGGAAGGGGCTGCTCCTTCATGATCCCGTCGTCGAGGCTGCTTTACAAGGGCAGCCCAAAGACCTTACCCTGCGCGCAATTCAGTACCGCTTTTTGCAGGCAACCGGAATCACGCAGAGCATTGCCCGGCAAATCGAACGCGCCCGCTATGCCACCCTCCTCTTACAGCAAGGCGTCTCGATACTGGACACCATTGAGCAGGCCGGGTATTACGATCAACCACATCTGACCCGCTCGCTCACCCGCTTTATTGGACAAACCCCTGCTCAATTGTTTCATCACAGCCGACCAGAGCAGCTTTCGTTTTTGTACAAGACAACGCCTTTTCCTTGAGGCATACTATTCCTATACTAAATGTTTCTGTAAGAGATCAGCATCAAAGGAGTAGTAAGTATGAGAAAAGTCATTGCTGCTTTGTTTATTAGCCTAGATGGAGTTGTGGAGTCGCCCGATAAATGGCAAGAACACTTCGATGAGGATATGGGACAGGCTATGATGGAGCAACTGAACTCCCAGGACGCCGTTCTGCTGGGGCGCGTGACCTATCAGGAGTGGGCTTCCTACTGGCCCACTGCTACGGATGAACCCTTTGCCAGCTTTATTAACTCCACACCCAAATACGTCTTCTCGACTACCCTGGATAATGTCGAAGAGTGGCAAAACTCGACGCTGATGAAGGGAGACCTCGTCGAGGAAATCACCCAATTGAAGCAGCAACCAGGAAAGAACATCGGTACTGCCGGAAGTCCAACCCTCGTCCACTCGCTGCTGGAACAGGGCCTGGTGGATGAACTGATTCTCCTGGTTCATCCTGTGGTTGTTGGCAGTGGAAAACGTCTCTTCAAAGACGGAGATAGCCTGAAGATATTGAACCTGCTCTCTGCAAAACCGACCAGGACTGGAACTGTGATGCTCACCTATCAGCCGCGCAAGGCGTAGAGCGAATTTTCGTTTAGCCACCCCGATTGTCATGCTGAGCGCAGCGAAGCATCTGCATGCTTCACGGGCTACTTTGGCTGTCATGCTGAGCGCAGCGAAGCATCCACTGTCAGACACGCACGGATGCTTCGCTGCGCTCAGCATGACACACTACTACGGTTCGCCCCAACCGCCCCCGCCGGGAGAAGCGATACTCAAGCGATCCCCCGGCAGAGCGCGGAAATGCACTTTGCCGGGGAGCAACTTTTCTTCTCCTTCATGATACAGTCTATTCTCTCCACACTTGCCGGGCGCACCGCCCTGAAGCCCATAGGGCGGCAGGCTGCGTCTTTCGGTAAGCAAGGTGACATCGGTTGGCACCTCGAAAGCGATTTCGCGCAGCAGACCGTTTCCACCGTGAGAGGCTCCTTCGCCGCCTGAGCCATCGCGCAGTTGGTAGCGCGTGATGCGCATGGGATAGGCATATTCAAGGGCTTCGATAGGGGTGTTCAGAGTGTTGCTCATATGCGTATGCACTCCCGAAAGCCCATCGAGTCCTGGCCGCGCTCCCATGCCGCCGCCCATTGTTTCGTAGTAGGCGAAGGGCTGTGCTGTGCGCGGGTCAATGCCTCCGGCGGTAATATTATTCATAGTTCCCTGGCTGGCGGCTGGAACAACATCCGGCAAAGCCTGGGCGAAGGCTCCAAAGATGGCATCGGTAATGCGCTGTGATGTCTCCACATTGCCCTGCGCTACGGCTGCTGGCGGGCGGGCGTTAATTACCGTTCCCTCTGGAGCTAAGACGGTGACAGGCGCGAATGTGCCAGAATTCATAGGCGCGTCATCCGGCATCAGGCAGCGCACAACGTAATAGGTAGCAGACTTAGCGACGGAGAGAACCGTGTTGATGTTGCCGCGCACCTGCGGCGAACTGCCGGAGAAATCAACCGTCAATTCAGAGCCGCGTATCGTCACTGTTACGCTAATGGGGATGTGTGATGAGTCAATGCCATCATCATCCATGTAATCGGTAAATGAATAGCTGCCATCAGGAATCGCTTCGATGGTAGCCCGCGCAATCCGGGCGGCATAGGCAATCAGGGCATCAATATGTTCCTCAAGCGCGGCAAGGCCCCAGCGTTCAACCATTTCTTGCAAACGGCGCGCTCCTGTGCGATTGGCGGCAACCTGTGCCGTCAGGTCTCCTCGTCGCTCGTCGGGTGTGCGTACATTGCGCAACAGCAGCGCGAGTAGAGGGCGATTGGGTTCTCCGCCTTCCCAGAGCTTCAAGGGGGGAATGATTACGCCTTCCTGGTAGACCTCGGTAGCGAGCGGCATGGAGCCGGGCGACATACCGCCGACATCGGCATGATGGGCACGATTTGCGGCAAAGCCGATCAACCTGGGCTGATCCTCACTCTCTATGAAGATGGGCGCGATCAGCGTAATATCAGGCAGGTGCGTCCCGCCCATATATGGGTCATTCAAGGCAATGATATCGCCCGGCGCGAAATGATCGAAAGTGGCAAGGGCCTGTGCTACGGAGTCCGGCATGGAACCCAGGTGTACCGGAATATGCGCGGCCTGGGCAATCAGCCGCCCCTGCGCGTCAAAGAGAGCGCAGGAGAAATCTCTACGTTCCTTGATATTTGGCGAATAGCTGCTGCGCATCAGCACCACTCCCATCTCCTCGGCAATCGCAGTCAGAGCGCTGCGAAAGATTTCCAGGCTGATCGGGTCTACCATGAATGTGTCCTTTCTTTTGCCTGCTAATAAGCGCGTATATTTTCTGTAGGGACGCGATGATGAAGTGTTACAAAACAGGGGGAAACTCGCCCCGTGTCATCCTGAGCGCAGCGAAGGATCTGTTAGCCAGGAGATTCGCGCGTCGAGGCTGGAGATCCTTCGCTGCGCTCAGGATGACATGCCTGGAGAGGTCATCTTTTTTGGTAACATTTCCTCATCGCGTAATCCACCATTATTTTGTTTGTTCAATGATGAGATTGCCAATTGCATCAACACGCCCTGTCCACGCCGGGGGAACAACAGTCGTCGTGTCATATTGCGTAATAATGGCTGGCCCTGCAATGGTTGCGCCTGCATGAAGGGCAGTCCGTTCATAAATTGGCGTCTCAAGGCTGGTAGGTCCATCGGTTCCGGCGAAAATGACTTTGCGCTTCATAGCTGGCTCCACTGTTGCTCCCTCTACAATCTCTTGCCGTTCCAATGCAGGTGGAGTTGAGATGCCTCGCGCTTTGATGCGCACATTGACCACCTGCATGCGCTCATTGGGGTCGCTATAGCCGAAGCGGCGTTCGTGTGTGGCATGAAAGCGTTGCGCTGCCTGTTCGCCATCATTTTCATAAGGAATGGTCAGTTCGTAGGATTGGCCAACGTAGCGCAGGTCAAGATAGCGTTCAATGACGATATTTTCTGAGGCGATACCTTCCTGGGCAAGGTCATGGCGTCCCTGTTCCTCTAATGTTGCGAGGGTAGAGATAATAATATCCTGGGCCTCCTCCATAGGAGCCATGACGGTGTACACATAGTCCTTAAGTGTATCGGCAACCAGCATGCCGAGCGCAGAGAGGACGCCAGGAGTGGCCGGAACGAGTACGCGCGGAATGCGCAGCGCCGCCGCGAGTTCGCAGGCATGTAACGGCCCTGCCCCTCCGAAGGCGACCAGCGTAAAATAGCGGGGGTCCAGGCCGCGCTCAACGGAGATGACTCGAATGGCGGCCTCCATATTGGCATTGAGAATACGGATGATGCCCAGCGCGGCTTCTTCAGCAGAGGTATTCAGGCGTTCGGCAATGCGAGAGACCGCCGCAAAGGCGCGTTCTCTATCGAGCTGCATTGTGCCGCCGAGAAAGGCATCGGGAAGCAGGCGTCCAAGCACTACGTGAGCGTCGGTGACGGTTGCCTCGCTGCCGCCGCGTCCATATGCCGCCGGGCCAGGGTCTGCGCCCGCCGAGACAGGCCCGACGCGCAGCGCGCCACCCATATCAAACCAGGCGATGCTGCCGCCGCCCGCGCCAACCGTGTGAATATCGATCATGGGCAGTTTCGTAGGATAGCCGCCGATTTTACCATCGGTCGTTTCGGTAATGTCTCCATCTACCAGCGACACATCGGTAGAGGTGCCGCCGATATCGAGAGCGATGATCTGCGAAATATTGGAAGCCCGAGCGACAAAGGCCGCCCCCACTGTGCCTGCAGCCGGGCCAGAAAGCAATGTGCGCGCCGCCTCCCGCCGCGCCATCGTACTCGAAATGGAGCCGCCGTTGGACTGCATGATGCGCAGCACTGTTTCTTCGGGTAAAGCCTCTTCTAGGCGGGCCAGATAGCGGTCAATGAGCGGGCCGACGTAGGCATTGAGTACGAGCGTGCTGGTGCGCTCATACTCGCGGAATTCAGGCAGCACCTGATAAGAGGCCGAGACGTAGACATCCAGAGCGCGAGCGGCTTCCGCAACCCGCCGCTCATGTTCTGGATTGGCAAAGCTAAACAGGAGCGAGATGGCGATTGCTTCGACATTGGCCTCGCGTAATGCCTGCAAAGCCTTTTGTACAGAGTCCTCATCAAGCGGAATCAGCACTTCGCCGCGCTCGTTGAGGCGTTCCACCACCTCAACGCGGCGCGAACGTGGAACGAGTGGGGGAACCTTCTCAACGCGCAAATCGTAGAGTTTGGGGCGCGTCTGCCGCCCGATCTCAAGCACGTCGCGAAAGCCTGCCGTTGTAATCAGGCCCGTCAGCACGCCCTTACGTTCGAGTACGGCGTTGGTTGCAACGGTCGAGCCGTGAACGAGTACCGAGAGTTGCTCCAGCGCGTTTGACTCGCGTAGCCCTTGAAGAATGGCCTGTGATGGGTCGCGTGGCGTAGAGAGTACTTTGTGGACGCGCAGGCGGCCATCCTCAAACACAACGATATCGGTGAACGTTCCGCCAGTATCAATTCCGGCGAGCAGGTAGGTCATGATGCGATTCCTCCTGATGGGTGCCTTCTCCCCTGGCACTGTATCACATCATTCAGAATGCGCCAAGCTTTCTTCAGCTTCCTCCGTTTTTGCCGGAATATACTTCTCGGCATGCCCGAGCGGCGTAAACGAGAACGAGAACGGAATAAGGAAAGTCAGCGCGCCTATAATGCCATAGACGAGAGCGACATTGTGCGTCCAGGCGATGGCAAAGCCGCCGAGCAGGCTGCCGAGCGGGATCGCAGACCACGCCAGCACTCCGGCAATAGTAATGACTCGGCCAAGCAGGTGATTGGGAACAATGGCCTGCCTCAAACTGCCCGTATTGATGTTGAAGAGAATACCGAGGCCGCTCATAAGCATCCAGAGCAAGGCCGCCGCCCAGTACCAGCGCATGAACGAGAAGACGATGGTGAGCAATCCTTCGGTCATCAAGGCTCCCAATGCCACTTTGCTGAACGACCAGCGCTTGCGTAAGAGACCGGCCAGCAAACCCATAATAACGACCCCCAGGCTGCCAAACGAGAAAAGCAAGCTTACCTCGGTGTTATTGGCCGCTAAGCGCTCTTTGGCGAAGAGGACAAGCTGCGCGTAAGTGGTCGAGGCTACGAAATTGACCATCGACATCATCAGTGAAATGTTGCGCAATACCGGGTGGCTCAGCACGTAGCGCAAACCCTCGACGACATCGCGAAAGATGGTGGTCGCTTCGCGTTTTTCGTCTTTTTTTGCGTTGAAACTGCGGCGAATCAGAACCAGCGAGAAGGCGGAGACCAGGAAAGAGGATGCATCTATGAACAGGAGCATTGCCAGAGGGATTTTTGCTACTAATAGGCCTGCTAAGAGCGGCCCAACAACGCTGGCGGCGGAATAACTTGCCTGAATGCGCCCGTTGGCCGTCACCAGGTCGTCCTGCTTTACAAGGCTGGGGATGGCGGCGAACTGCCCGGCTTCAAAGCAGATGGTGAGGGTGGAGTGAATGAAGCCGACAGCATAAATCAACCAGACGCTCAGTATGTGAAAGCCCGCGCTGAGTGGGATGGTGGCGATGATGGCGGCGCGGGCAACATCGGTTAGAATCATCATGCGCTTGCGATTGACGCGGTCCATCCATGCGCCAAGCACAAGGCCAAACAGCAGGTAAGGCAGAAATTCAGCCGCGCCCGTGATGCCCAGATTGATGGCCGAGCCGGTGAGTTGATAGACCAGCAGTGGCAGCGCGAACAGCGTTACCGAACTGCCCAGGTTAGAGATGGTTTGCCCTGTCCAGTACTTCCAGAAGTCTCCGCTCAGTCCGCGAAAGGTTGTCTTCGTCTCGCTCGTTTGCGCTGCCATATGGGACTCCTTTGCTGCTATTCGGACGTCTCCTGTCCTTGCATATAAGGTGGTGACAGAAACATAGCCATAAAAATGCTATACACCTTGCCGTGTGGATCGGGCGGCTCGCGCAGAATTTCCTCGAGCAGGTCTTCGAGCCGCTCGGAGAAGTACTTTGCTCGTTCAGGTGAAAGGCGAGCATGTGGAAAGGCATCGAACCTGTAAGAATCATGTTTATAAGCCTCATGCGACTCACACAGCTCCCTGTATGCCTTCGACATAATCTCAAGGTTAGCAAGATTGTCGCCTCGTACATCCTCCGGTAGTTCATACTGGAAGATTTTGGCGGTGCGCGTATAGTAATTCGCTACGATGCCGCGCACCAACCGCCGCGCCACGACCTTTGCCAATCCGGCGTCCTCAAGCACATGCAGGTGATGGCCTATCGCGCCCGGCGTTGCTCCCAATCTATCCGCTATCTGCCTGGCGGTCGCTGGCTGGCTCTGAATAATACCCAGAATACGCGAACGCACCGGGTCGCTAATCGCCTTGAACTGTTGCATCGTAGAGATGAGCCGTCTCAGGGGCAATTCCGGCATTTCTACCGGCACATCTTCCGGCAAAACGGGTATCTCCTGGTCTATCTCGCTCAGGTTGTCCATTAAGGTTCTTTCCTTGTACTGGTTTGTTAGAACGTGCTAAAAATATTTAGCATGCTAAAAATTTAGCATAGAGAAGAGAGGTTTGTCAAGGGGATAATAGATGGAGTTCTAGCACTGAGTGGACTCAAGCCAGGATGCCCTGGCTTGAGTCCACTCAGTGCTAGAACTCCATCTGTATGATATTTCATTCAGCTTTTTTGCGGCGTGCAGCACCGCCCATTTTGCCGATGCGGCTATAGAAATCGGGGTCCTGGCGTTGTTTGGTAGTCTGGCCACCCTTTTTGCCCATTGCCGCGAAATGTTCAGGGCCATACTTGCTCATGCTTTTCATGCCGCCTTTACGCGCAATTGCGCGGTAATATTCGCTGCCGCGAAGTTGTTTGACTCTGGTGCCTCCCAGCTTGCCGATACGGCGAAAGTAGTCTTCGCCATAGCGGTCGCGAACCGTTTTTCCCCCTTTGCGGCCCGCCTCTGATGTTGACATGGGGGTAGGTGTCTCTTCGCCTGATGGCAACACGTCTGAACCCCTTTCTCATGCCGGGAATAATTCCTGGCTAAAGATAAAAAAATAAACAGGCTGTTCCGCCTGTAAGGCTGAGTATAGGGGAAATATCAGCAGGCGTCAATATAAGTGTTAGTTCGTGAAAAAGTTGTAATTTTCACGTTTCAGGACGTATGTATTATTGAAAGGCACCTTCATACTGACCGCAAAAAAATGGCAGTCACTCGATGTAGGGTTATCTGGCTATCTTCTTGTCTCCAAACTGCTTTCTTTGCTACACTGATGGGAGAGATTAAATAAGCGGATGCAAAATGGGATGAGTAGTTCAGGGCGAACGTCCATGCAGCAATGGAAGACGGCCTATAAAGAGGCCGGGCGGGTTTTTCTCCTCAGCCGCTTATTGCTCCTGGTGGTAAGCGTTCTCACCATGTTTTCTCTACAAGCGTTGCTACCTTTTTTTAGAAACCAGAGCGCGATGCTCCATACACCGTATCAGGTCATCCCATATGGAGATAATCCTGCCAGCCTGAGCGCATTCTTTTTCTCCTGGTATCGCTGGGATGTGCCGCACTTTGTCGCCATTTCCGCCCAGGGGTATGCAGATACATTGAATACGGCGTTCTTTCCGCTCTGGCCCTTGCTGCAACGCCCTGTTGGTCTCCTGCTGGGTGGAATATTCCCTGGCTCTTACTATGCTGCCGGGCTACTGCTCGCCAACCTTTGTTTTTACTGTGCGCTTGTCTTGCTCTCCAAGCTTCTTTTAGACCATTACGATGCAGTTATCGCCCGCCGCGCCCTCTACTACATGGCCTTTGCTCCTTACGGGCTGTTTTTCTTCGCAGGCTACACCGAGTCGTTGTTTATGCTACTGTGCATTGCCTGTTTTCTCGTGTTGCAGCGCGGCCAACCGCGAGACTGGTGGTTCGCGGGTTTGCTCGGATTTCTCGCGGCTCTAACTCGTTCGTCTGGCGTTTTTCTGGCTGTCCCTTATCTTGTAGTGTATGCGCAGCGCTTCTGGATATCCTCTGAACAAACGAAGCATGCCTGGCGCGCAAAATTGAACGCCTTGATTCCGATAGCGCTGATTCCTCTAGGAGTAATCATCTATCTTCTTTATCTCTACTTTACCAAAGGGAACGCCTTCGTCTTCAGCGTGGCCGAAAAAAATGATTGGAATCGGCACTTCAGCTTTCCCTGGACGACTGCTTACCTGATAGTTCGAGGATTCGTCGCTGCTCCGTCATGGATTTACCTGCTGGAACACCTGAACTCTTTTCTGTTTACGCTGTTCTCGCTGCTGGTGCTGGGTTTTGGATGGAAATGGATTCCACTTCACTATCGTCTTTTTGCGGCAAGTATAGCTACGTTCTCGTTGAGTTTTCCCCTGGAAGACCTCAGCCCTTTGCTTTCACAGCCGCGTTATTTACTGATTCTCTTCCCAATTTTCGTTATTGCCGCAGTCTGGGGAAAGAAAAGCAGGCGCTTCCATCGATGGTATTTCACGGGTTCGCTCTTTTTTTTCATCGCCTTTTCTATCATGTTTATCTGCAACCTGTGGGTCGCTTGAATGATTGGAAACGCAAGTTCGGCAGAAAAGTTGTCATTATCCTTATTGTTCAGCCGTTTTTTCTTGCCAGCCCGGGGGATAATTCGGCGAGCTATCGCGCCCGCGTTTATAGCGGGGAGCGCGGGGCGACATAAAGGCCGAGGCTTTGCGAATGAGGCGCATACGCAGCTTGCGCTCTTTTGCCTCGATAAACTCAGTGGAGAGGCGGCGATAGAGCGCTTCCCATTCGTCAAGGACGCGCTCGATATTGTGGGGAGCGATGATCTCAAGGCTTTTAGCGCCCATCTCCTTACGCAGGATTGGATTTTCTACCAGGGTGTCCAGATAGCGGGCCATTTCCTCGCTATTGCCCGGTGTGAAAAGGAAACCGTTCTCCTCGTGATGCACGAGTTCGGGCAGGGCATAGGCGTCGGCGGCTACGACGGGCAGCCCGCAGGCCATCGCCTCCATCGTGGCAAGACTTTGTAAATCGGCCTCAGAGGGAATGCCGAAGATATGCGAGAGGCGGAACAGCGAGACAAGGTCGTCATCGCTGACGAAGCCTAAGAAGGTCACGCGGTCTTGCAGGCCAAGCGTTTCCACCTGCGCCCGTAACTCCGCTTCCTGCGGGCCGGTGCTGGCAATGGCGATCTGCGCCGACTGCTGCATTTTCGCGGCGGCGTCAATCAGAACATCGATGCGTTTTTCCTGGCTCAGGCGGTTTACCGAAAGAATGATGGGCCGGTCGGTCGGCAGGTTAAGCCTGCGCCGGACTTCGGGGTCTGGCTCGCCCGGCGTAAACTCTTGCAAGTCGATGCCGTTTGAGATGGCGCGGGCCGGGGAACGCAGGCCATGTTCATAGAGCAGGTTGAGCGCCGTCATCGTGGGCGCAGTGACATACTCGCAGCGATTGCAGAAATGCACCAGGTAAGTGTAGGAGACGTTCATAAAGGGCTTGCCAAAGAGTGGGTCTGAGGTGAGCGAACGGCTCATGTTGATTGGCAGATAGTGATTGGTGGCGATGACGGGTTTGCGCAGGCCGCCCGCTACGATTTGCGCAATGTTGCCCAGCACGACGGGCGAGTGAATATGAATGATGTCGGGATCGAGTTGCTTCAGCAAACGCCGGAAAGGGAGAATGGGGAGCATGGGAATGCGCAACTCCCCGTAGGTCGGCCACTCAAAGGATGAGAAGCGATAGATGCGTACCTTGTTCTCGACGCGGTAGACGTCGCGAGCGCCATAGCTGGGCGCGATTACCGATACCTGGTGTCCGCGATCAGCCAGTCGTCTCGCCAGCTCCTGCGTTACTCGGGGCACCCCTCCCACCATTGGTGGATACTGGTCCGAAACGATCATGATCCGCATAGCAATCGCTCATTTCTAAGGGTTTCGATCCGCCAGTGTCAAGGCTTGACACTGGCGGATCATGCAACCTCTCGCCTAGCCTTCAGCGTTCTCTCCGGCTGCGGCTTCAGGAGCAGGCGCGGCTGGAGTCTCTTCAGCAGCAGCCTCTTCCTCAGCCACCTCGGCGCGGGTCGCGCCAACCTTGACGACCGGCTCGTCCGGGTCGGTTAGCAGCGTGTAGTTCGCGGGTAACGCGACGTCTTTGGCGTGAATGGTGTCATCGATGTGATCCAGGGACGAGACATCGACATCCAGGTGATCGACGATGTCCTGCGCAGTACACTCGACTTCGAGCGCGTCCACGAGATGGAGCAACACGCCGCCCTCGTTCTTCACGGCGGGAGCCTCACCCGTAACGTGCAGCGGAATCCTGACCGTGATGCGCTCGGTCAGGCTGACGCGGAAAAAGTCGATATGCACGATTTTGTTCGTGCGCGGGTCGCGCTGAATGTGGCGCACTAGCGCGGTTTCCGTATCCGACCCGTCCAGGCGCAGCGACATAATGCCGGTCGTTTTATGCTGGCGGCGCAGTGTATCGAACGCTACCTCGTCCACCTGCACTGCCACCGGGTCCTGGCGGTGTCCAAAAATATTGCCGGGAATGAGTCCTGCCTTGCGCAGGCGTTTGGCCTTTTTCCCCAATACTTCGCGTTTGCTTACTACCAGTTCTGTCAGTTCTGCCATGTGTATCTACTTCCTTTCTACCTTGCTATGCATGTATATACTTTTCCCGGCGCGCCTTAAAGAACGCCAGGAGTTCGTCTGTTGTCAGCGTGTTCAGCACATCACTGGGGCGCAGCCACCCCTTGCGAGCGATACCTATACCATACCGTATCACGTCAAGCCCATCAATACTATGAGCATCCGGGTCAATTGGAATCTTTATACCCTTATCACGAGCGCGGTGCAAAAAACGCCAATCCAGATCGAAGCGCGATGGATGAGCATTGATCTCGATACACGTGCCATGTTGCGACGCCGCGTCAATGACCGCCTCGATATCAATATCGTAGCCCTCGCGGCTGAGCAGGAGCCGTCCGGTCGGATGTCCAATAATATCCACGAAGGGATTGGAGATGGCGCGAATCATGCGCTGCGTCTGCTCCTCACGCGAGAGGTTAAACTGGCTGTGAATCGAAGCCACCACGAAATCCAGGCGAGCCAGCGCCTCGTCGGAAAAGTCGAGCGCGCCATCGCGCAGGATGTCGCACTCGGTTCCATGCAGGATGTGAATACGCCCGGCAAACTCCTCGTTGAGGCGGTCGATTTCCTCGCGCTGGTGGAGAAGGGCGTCCTCGTTTAAGCCACCCGCGTAAGCCGCAACCTTGCTATGATCGGTGATGCCGAGATACTGGTAGCCACGCGCAATGCAGGCTTCCGCCATTTCGCGAATGGTGTTTTGCCCGTCGCTCCAGGTGGAGTGAGCGTGCAGGATACCCCGCAGGTCGCTCAACTGCACCAATCTGGGCAGCTTGTGTTCTATGGCGGCTTCGATCTCGCCCATATCCTCGCGCAGTTCGGGTTCGATGTAGTCCATGCCAAGCGCGGCGTAGATATCTGCCTCGTCCTTGCATGGCACCAGTTCCAGGTTCGGTTCCTTGCCGCGAAACAGGCCGTAATCGTTAATGGTCATGCCCATGCTGAGGGCGCGGCGGCGGAGTGGGATATGATGCTCCTTCGAGCCGCTAAAGTGGTGCAGCGTGTAGGGGAACTGGCTGTCGTTGACCACGCGCAGGTCCATGTTGATGCCGCTTTTCAGCACCACGCTCGATTTCGTCTCGCCCTTGCCTGTAATCGCCTCGACCGAGGGCTGGCTGGTGAAGATATCCATGATCTTGCGCCGCACGTCGCTGCTGGCGTCATCGGCCACACTGGCGACCATATCGATATCGCCGATAGTCTCGCGTTTTCGGCGCAGGCTGCCCGCGATCTGCAGGCGCACTATCTCCGGTATCTGCGCCAGTACAGCTCGAATGCGCTCGGCCTCTTGCTCGGCGACCGGGTAGAGGAAACGGCCCGAGTGTTGCGCCAGGAAGGCGAGACCCTGCAAGATTTTATCCTGCGTCTTTTTGCCGAAGCCGGGCAGCTTCGCCACTTTGTCCTCTTTACAGGCCTGCTCCAACTCCTCAATGCTGTTGATGTGCAGCGCGTTGTAGATGGCGTTGATCTTCTTCGGCCCCACGCCGGGAATGCGCCGCATCTCCAACTTAATCGCCGGAGTAGTCGCCAGCAATTCATCGAGCAGAGCCATATGTCCGGTGTTGACCAGTTCCTCGATGCGCTTGATGGTGGTAGCGCCCAGCCCTGGCACGCCTTTCAGCCTGCCCTCGCGCACCATTTGTTCGATATCGCCATCCAACGCACTGACGGCTCGGGCAGCGTTCTCATAGGCGCGCGCCTCGAAGGGATTGCTATCCTCTTTCAGTTCAAGCAGGCTGGCGACTTCTTCCAGCGCCTGCGCAACCTGGTTTTTATCCATTGTTTCCTCGCAAAATCGTGGTGAGTTGGGTTTCCGGGGCAGTTATGCCAGGCGTAAATCAAAAAATTCCGGCGGGCGGGCCGCCACCTCGAAGGGATTGCGCCCCTTCAAGTCGCGGCTGAGATAGCGTTTGCAGTCGTAATGCACCAGCAGCCAGCAATGCCACTCGTTGGTGACGAATACGGCATCCCAGGGCTTTTCCGCGCTGTTGTCCAGCACTTTATTACAGACGAAACAGCGTCCCATGCCCGCGCTCACCGCTCGCTCGAACCATTGATAAACGAACGAGTGAAAGTCGCTCAGCGTCATGTATTCCAGGCAATCCTCGGGATAGCCAAACAGCACCGGGTCGGGACACTCGCGGAAATCGTCATGAGCCTTGCTCAGAGCAATAATGGGTGCTTTGACCGTCACTTTGATTTCGTCGTCCGGGTCATCCGTCGCAGTGGTGATGCTCTGAAGCAGCAGCCCCTCCCGCGCAAACCACGCCAGTAACTCGTTCCTCATCGTTAGTCTTCTTTATAGAATCTCGATACTACTGTACCATTCTGCGCGGAAGTAGTCAATGTGGATGAAGCTGCTACTTTGTCTGCAAACGAATATGCTGCATAAACTCAGGAAGCCAATCGCTATGATCGCTGGCTTCGAGAAGAAAAACAATATGCCCTTTCAGCGCTTCATGGATGCGATGTGTCGTGATGTATTGAGTCGTCATTTGAATAAATTGGACGGCTCTTTCTTTATCACCATCTAAAATCGGATAGGCGGCCTGAATTAAAAGTTTCCAGACGGGACGTATACGCTTATCATGTTCCGGACTATCAAGGTCGCTCTCTGCCGATAATGCTCTGGCCTTCGCGCGTTTCTTATCACCTTTCATGGCGTAAAGAATACTCAAATAGAACTCGGTTTCAGGGCGTTTTTGATGTTTAAATGCTTCCTCATGAGACTTAATAGCCTCATCGATAAGTCCCTGGTCGCGATAGATGAGGCCAAGAAAATCCATTGCCTCAAACCCATCTGGCTTTACTTTCACAGCATGTTTGAGGCATTCGATAGCCCGTTGCGGGTCAGTATAACGATAGCAAAGCGCAAGACTCCGTAAGGCGGGGATATAATCTTCGTCGATTTTCAAGGCCTCTTCCAGGCAGCTGATAGCGCGAGGCATATCATTAAGGTTGCTATAAGACCTGCCTATTCTTTCCAGAATGCGGGGATTAGTCGGCTGGAATTTTAAAGCTTCTTGAAAATATTCGATAGCAAGCTCGTCGTCTCCTGCTTGATAGGCAACTTTCCCCATATTGAAGTTATAGGACGCTTCCATGAAATTCTGGCTTTTGGCATCAAACTGGTGGTCAAGGGCCGCCAATCGCTCATTAAACAGGCGTGTTTCGTAGTCAGTTCGTAGTTGCAATTGTTCGACCTGCTTTTCAAATCGCTCCTCAAGATGGGCAACTTGCTGGGTATGGTTGTCAATCTGCTTTTTGACCTGCTGTTCGAGGTCTGCAACCTGTTGAATGTGCTTGTCAAGTTGTCGTTCCAGGTGGCTAATCTGTTGGAAGCGCGTATTCAGTTGACGCCTGCCTAGAAATTCAAATAGGCCTGCTGCTGCCAGTACTACGGCTGCGATGCTTAAAACAACTCCGGCAAACGTGACGAAGGCGTTCGCTACCGTAATATCATTTTGTGCAACCGTATAGAGTTGCTGCAATTGTACATCCGGGGTTGGGGAGACTCCCGAAGGCGTTGGTGATACTGCCGTGAGAAGCGAGGGATGATCTTGTGCTATTACTGGACGAGGAGTAACAAGTATCCAGGAAACGAGTACACACAGGAAGATAAGAAAACAGGCTGGGAGAAAACGATGCAAGTATTTGCATACCGAAATGAATTGTTGCCTCATGCACACATCCTGTTAAGGCGAAGCAACCGGACTACATCATCATATTACGAAACAAAGTCAGGAGTGAAAGATGCACAACTTACGATAACATGGTTAGTTGTCGTTCCATTGGCTCCTTCAACTGACATGACCTCATCTATATGAAAACCCACTTCGTCGAGCTGTTCTAAAACGCCCTCGACATCGCGCCGGTACACATTAAACACAAATTTGCCCGATGGATGCAGTATACGTTTTAACTCTTCAAGAGTAGAAACTCCGACGTTAAAATGCATGACGAAAATGGCAAAGATGTAGTCAAAACTCGCGTTATCAAAAGGTAACGCCTTATCAGGATAAGTACGTTCGACGGTCAATCCTGCTTTACGAGCGTGCTTTACGGCTTTTTTGCTTATGTCAACTCCCGTGATCCGTATGCCAGGCAACTCCTCTTTCAATAATAGAGACGAAAAACCGGAGCCACATCCAAAATCGAGGACGCGCAAACCAGAAAGTGGTTTTGCCGAATGAGCTTTAACGACGTTAGCTGCCTGAGCAACAATATGTTTGTTGATATCCGTATTTACCAATTTGCCCATAAGGTCTAAACGAAGATCACATAATTCGACCACTTTTTCGATGCTTAAGCTATCAGGCGGCTGGGGGAGATACACAAAATTCATAAAGCGATAATAGACGTTTTCGCCAATATAAGCCACTTTAGGGCATACGATATCATCGGGGCAAAGAAAAAAATCTCCCTTACGGCGAAGTCTTCTCTTGATATCAGATGGTAACTGGCTAATGGTGGGCGTAGCCATGTTTGACATAATATGTGTACTCCTGATGCATCAGTTCGTATGCCTGCATATTGGTTGCGTGGGCTAGAGGCAGGTATTTTGTTCGTACATCCTCCAGCCAGAAAGGAATATTGTTCCGTAAAGCATGGTTCACAGGAAGAATACGCCAATACATTACATTGTCGAGTTCTTCAAAAACTTTTAGCGCGCGTATTTCATGACTCTCGAGCAGAATTTCATCCCAGTCAGTTGAAGAGGTATCGCCAGTGTTGGATGTATATCTGGCCACCTTTGTAACGAGCTTTGCTACAAAGTGACCAAATCGTTGCTCGATCTCTGCATCTTCCAGGTCGCCGTCCTTGATTGTATCATGTAGTAATGCTGCAATCAATAATTTAGTACCGGTTCTCTCCTCGTATTGCCCTAGCATCAATGCTACCCGGAGAGGGTGTAGAATATAGGGAACACTATTGTCACGAAGTTTACCATGATAGAGACGCTGAATGAACCCTAATGCTTCAAAAACAAGAGGTGTATGCGTTTTGATATATCTCGTCTCAACCAGCGCATGCAATTGTTCTTCAATGTCATCTACTGATGACGTGTACTGCAATAAATTTTGTACTTGCATAACATACCGCGACCTCCCCAGGGGCAGCTATTTGCCAAAGTATAGCACTTTTACCGACCCGAGTACAATCGATCAAGACAACTCTACTATTTCATTTTCATTTGCTAAGCGTCCTAATTTAGTAAACGTAACAAAGAGAGCTACGCCCCATTAGTCTTTACGCTCTTCCATAGATTCATCCACTCTTCTGATGAATACGATTCAAATGGCCGTCCTAGCATACGGATTTTTCTCTCCATCTCCTGAAAGCGCTTCCGAAACTTCCGATTTGCCTGACGCAAGGCTTCTTCTGCGTCAATATCCAGTTGGCGGGCCAATCTCGCAACCATGAAGAGCAAGTCGCCCATTTCTTCGCGCTGGTGTTCGGGCGTGGTCGCTTCCTGTAGTTCTTGCAACTCTTCGCGCATCTTTTCCAGGATGCGCTCAACGCTGTGGTAGTCGAAGCCTGTTTTGCCCGCCCGTTTCTGATATTCCTGGGCGATCATGAGGGCGGGTGCAGCCTGGGGAACGCCGTCGAGGACGCTTTCACGCTGCACATCTTTTCCGGCGGCAATGCGTTCCTGGCGTTTGATCTCTTCCCAGTTCTGCATCACCTGTCCCGCACCGCTGACCTGGACATCGCCGAAAACATGGGGATGGCGGCGAATCAGCTTGGCGTTGACATGCTCGAAAACGTCGCCGATGGCAAAATCGCCTTCCTGGCGCGCAACCTCGGCGTGCAGGTAGACCTGGAGCAGCAAATCGCCAAGTTCATCGGCCAGCTTCTCCATGTCGTTTTCTTCGATGGCCTCGACCACTTCGTAGGTTTCCTCAATGACGTAATGCACCAGCGAGGCATGGGTTTGTTGCCGGTCCCAGGGGCAGCCATCGGGTTCGCGGCGCAGGCGATAGGTGACGTAGCGCAGCGTCTCGGGCAGGCGTAGAGCAGTCAGTTCATCGACAGGCGGCACGTAGAGCGTGCTAAGATGATTCGCCAGCGTGTTGCGGTCAAGTTCGTACAGGGGCATTTCGACAATGCCCTGCTCGCTTCCCACACCTGCGGCGCGCACCAGCTTAACAGGCCATTCATCTGGATAGAACTCGCCCAGAGCCAGTTTGAGGTCGCTTGCCAGGCGGCGATTATAGACCTGTGCCACCATTAAGGGCTGCGTGGGAATGATTTTCCCTGCCAGTTCGCTTTCATCCAATGCCGCTAGCTCGGTAGCATCCAGTATTTGCAGGCCAGATGTCAAAGGGTCAAGCTCTACCGCTTCGCAGACCGGTTCGATAAAGGACAGGCCAGCGATAATCTCGGTCTTCAACCCTTTCTCGCGCGCCAGTTGCAGCACCAGTTGCACCGTGGATTCACCGATGAGCGGGTGCCCTGGTACTACATAGATAATGGATTGCTGCTCAGCCAGGGCACATACCTGCTCCGCAATGCGGCGGTAGAGGGTGCTGAAGTCACTTGATTCCTCGTAATAGCTGTCGAAGGATTCTATAGCAAGCCCTGGAAGCGCCTCCCGCAGTGGCTCCAGGGTAGGGTGAATCAGCGTGCGAAAGTAGACCGGTATAGATTCGCGCTCGGCCCGTTCCAGGCAGGCGCGAGCGCGCAGAGTCACGTCCTCCCAACGTCCCGGCCCAAGCCCCAGAATGGTGATAGTTGTTGTCATGCCTCGTCCTTTGTATGATTGTCTGCTCGCAGAGGTGAATTTTATGCTCGTCTGCAGAAGTGCCTATTTGCTTATGATGCTTGCAGGATAGCATTGTAAGGCGGGGGCGGTCAAGTTGGTGGGCGAATATGGGTGAGCGTCAGATTTTGGTGGGGAGAGGTCCCGGAAGACATCCCCTTGCGGGTGTCTTCCGGGACCCATGCGGGGTGCAAAAAATTGACAGAAATCGTTATTTGCGGAGTTGCATCATATAGAGAGTATTGCCAGCCGGGTCTTTGATGGCGAAGGTGCGCCCGAAGGGCTGGTCTTGCAGTGGCTCCGCAATCTCGATCCCTTTAGCTACGAGGTCGTCGTGAGTGGCGTCGGCATTGTCTACCAGCCACCAGAGTTCGGCATTGTGAACGGGGGTGCCGTCGCCCTGGGCTGTCAGAGCGAAGACCGCGCCTTTATCGTCGTAGCGTTTGAACTGGACGAAGCCGGGGGCCTGGTCATCGATCTCCATGTCAAGCTTTTGGGTGTAGAAGTTCACGGCCTCTTCGAAATTGGTAGCGTAGAGCATCACGAAATCAAGTTGTTGCAGCATGGTAAAAGCTCCTTTACGCGCGTTTTGATTGTACATAGTAAGCTTTTTGCTTACACTGCAAGTATGCAGCATCGCTGTGACAGCAGTATGGCAACAGCAAAACGAATTTTTGCGCAAAGGTGAAAATCCTCTTTATAATAATTAAATGAGAGATATATTTATATGCTCATCATCTTTTTGCCGTAAGCGGAGTGGAGAGAAGGTATCCACTTGCGGGTGCCTTCGGAACGACCCTTGCCTGGCAAAACGAACTCTAACATTGTCGAATAAGGCGTGACGTGGTATGCTTTTGCTGATATCATATTTCTAGCTCGTGCATAGATGAGCAAGGAGGTTGTTTGGTATATGGCATCGACTTCAGTACAGCAAGTACTGTGTCCGGTCTGTCACCAGTCGGACCAGGTCAGGAAAGTGCCGGTTGCATATGAGACCGGGGTAGGCCGATTGGCCCCTCCAGTTATGCCGGTAGCGCATGTAGGCATGATGGGCTATATCACTGTTGGTTTTGTGCTGGTGGCTTTTGGCGTGTTTTTTATTCTGGTTCTGAGCGGTACCAATGGCTATGGTAGCTGGCCCGGCCCCATACAGGTGTTGCAGGTTGTGCTTACCATTGCCGCTATTGTGGTGGCGCTGGTTCTTTCTTTGATCGCCTTTCTCCGTGTGCTGCGCGGCGATCAGCAGACACAAAAGTTTCTTCCGGCCTATGATCAGGCGATGGATAACTGGCGACGCCTCTACTATTGCAAACGCGACGACGTGATTTTTGATCCCGAAACAAATAAAACGCTGACCGATGCTGCCTTCAAATCGCTTACCTCAGTCGAAGCGATTGCTCAAAGCCAGGAGACACCTCAGGCATCCCTCGCGCACCATTAAAATACAACATTGAGGGACGCAGGCTTTAAAAAGTGGCCTGCGTCTTTTTTGTAGGGACGCGATTCATCGCGTCCTGCCTCATTAAACGCGCATAATAGGCAGGACGCGATGAATCGCGTCCCTACACAATGCCAATTTTATCCTGATTCAAAGGGACAATATTTAAAATAGAAAATTAGTACTTAAGTAATGCTGACTTAGCTTGACTTTCCGGTTTACATAATGTATGCTATCAAAGCAACCGAGCGGTATGCGGAGCGCCTGGCAACCGCCCTCGCCAGCCTCCAGTCCCCTGTAGTGTCATCCCCCCATAGTTTTTCCCCGCACAGGTGTTTTCCCAGCCTGTGTTCTCCCTCCACTTCGATAGAGGCTCTCTACGTATGCTATCTACCGGGTTGATTCCCCCATCCGGCATGGTAGCAGGACGGGAGAGCCTTCCTCCTATTTTTCGCTCCTGTATGCTGGAAGCAGTAGAGATACACAATATGCACTGGATGGGGGAAAATCGTGAGTACGTCCCATAGCCTTTTATCCTTGATTGCGCGCCTGCAAGCTGAGTCATCGATCATGCGGGGCAGGCAGCTTTTATTGCATTATCTTCGTAAACTGGCACGCGCGCGCCTGGCTCTGCTCTATGCGGTCAACCAGGAAAGTCAAACGTTACAATTGCTGGCGCGTTCCGGTCCTGTCACACCCAAAGTAGCGCGGACGCTCTCTATTGATGAGCGATTTGCCAGCATTCTGCATACAAAAGGTATTTCCTCCGTCGTCAATAAACAGAATAAGTCTGATAGTTTGCCGCTCGAAGGCCTTCCAGCATGGCGCGATGGAGAGATGCTGTTTATCCCGCTGCGTTCAGGGCAGGAGATAAGCAAGGGCCTGCTGGTTCTCTGCTTTGACCATTTTTTGACGGAGAAAGAGCCCCAGGATTTGAATGAGGGCGATGTAGCGGTCTGCGTTTCGCTGCTTGGCTCGTATCTCACGGGGGATGGTGTAGAAAAGAGAAGGCACCCACAAGGGGATGTCTCTACAATTATGCGTAGGGACAGGGGGTGGGGCGAATGGGATGGGGGGGCCTCGTGCCTGTCCGGGGAGGGGTTGGGAGAAAAACATGGGTCGGGTGTGCCACATGATGCCGACCCCACCACCACACGGGGACAGGCACGAGGCCCCCACCCAGCCGCCCCGCATCCCCCTGTCCCTACGGATGAAATTATGCAGGCAAGTATGGATTTGTTTGAGCTGGCGTTGCGGGATGGCGATATACAGCGCGATATATTGGCTTATCTGGCAACCGTATTGCAGGCACGTAGTGGAGGTCTGTGGTTCTATTTTCCAGCGCAGCGACGGTTTGCCCTTAGCGCGACACTGAGCGATATCACTTCATATTTATCGATGGTGAATGATAGCTTGCAATTTTTACAAGAGGAGTTGTTGGATGGCGAGATGCGCGTGCTAAACTGGTCGCCATATGTGGGCGTGCTGCTCTTTCCATTATGCTATGCCGGGCGACTGATTGGAGCTATTGCGCTTGCCGTACCCGGTAGAGAAGAAATTTCGCCTGAGCTTCAGCAAGGAGTGGCGTATCTGTCTCGTATCGCGGCTCTGGTGTTGCGTTTGCGCGAACAGCATTCGGCAGAGCAACAGGCGATGCTTGATCGCGAGCGGAGCCGTATTGCGCGTGATCTGCATGATGGCGTAGCGCAAAAAATTGCTCACGCCATGCATAAGCTCGAATTTGTGCAGCGCGTTTTCGCACAGCAGCCGGAAGCTGCGCTGCGTGAAATAGGCCGCGCTCAACAGACACTTTTCGAGAGCCTGAACGAGTTGCGGCGGGGAATAGCCTCGCTGCTGCCACCACAGTTAGAAAACCAGCAGTTCGAGCAGGCCTTGCGCTCCCTGCTAGATGAATTTAGCGCCAGCATGCCGCACCTGCGCATCGATGCGCAGCTTGAACGTACCAGGCAATGGCCGCCTTCGTTGGAAGCGCCGACCTATCGCTTTGTGCAGGAAGCTCTTCACAATATTCGCAAGCACGCCCAGGCAACGCAGGTGTCGATACGGCTACAAACCTTGCCCGGCCTGCTGGTCGCCGAGGTAAGCGACAACGGCATAGGCTTTGATGTCGAACAGGTTCGCCAGCAAGCCCTCTCGACAAGGGAGCAGGGCAGGATGCTTGGCCTGCGCAGTATGCAGGTCCGCATCGAGCAAGCAGGCGGCAGAATCACTATTGCCAGCAAACCAGAGCAGGGAACAACAATTTCGGCTCGTTTTCCCCTGGCGGCCCAGGATCCGCTTTTCACCGAACGCGAGCGCGAAGTGCTACGCCTGCTCTCCGTGGGCGCAACCAACCGCGACATCGCCGAAAAACTCTGTGTGAGCGTCGAAACCGTCAAATCACACGTCCACCATATTTTGCAAAAGATGCAGGTCAAGGATAGAACGCAGGCGGCAGTATTGGCGACGAAGCAGCAGTGGGTGTAGGGGCCTGACTATGCTGGTTTGAATAGGCGCTTTTCCCTGGCGTTTGCTCTAATCGGTTTTTGAGCGGCATCTCTTCGTACGAGGGCTTTGCCCAGGTCTGGACCACCAGCCCGGCAGGCAATCTGTCGGTCGGGTATTACTACACTTCGGAGGGCTGGTATACCCCCTGGTCGGACTATCAGAACTACGAGGGCGGCACGCTCTATCAGCAAGAACAATACAGTGGCAATAGCTACACTGCTGCCAACTTGCTGGCCCGTACCACGGACACCTACGCCAATAACTCGAATGCCTGTCGCTCGACCTCGGGCACTTTCCCGGCTTGTGAGGTGGTGCTGCTCTCCACCCAGACCAGCGACTACGAACTCACGAACAATTCCAGTCCGCCCTCGCTGACCACCAGTTACACCTACGACGACTACACCACGAGCGGCGGGCTGAAAGGCTCAGGAGTCTATCATAATCTGACCCAGCAGACCATTTCCGGCACCAACCTGCTGCCCGTCTCGCTCTATCCCCTCACTGAGCAATGGAGTTACACGCCCAACGACCAGACGACCTCCGGTTCGCCCTCGTGGACCTATTACACGGTCAACAAGCCCACCCACAGCGAACTGGATGACGCCAGTGGGCACAGCTGGCAGTGTACCGACATCACCTACGATGAGAACAGCGGCAACTCGCTTCCGGCGGCAGGCTGGCCCACCACCGTCAAGCTCTACACGAGCGCCAACTGCACCAGTCCGCGTGGCTCGCCCAAAGTCACGACCTACACCGGTTACGACAATCTGGGCAACGTGGCGGCCAGCGTGGACGGCCTGGGCGCGGCGAACTCCTCGCTCTATTCGGGCAAGGGCTGTACGCTTTCCACCGCGCCTGCCATCTTCACCACCGCCTGGGGCCTTGTGGGGCGGGAGGCGATGGCTGGACCTCGCCGGTCACCTATGGGACGAATCCCAATGCCTGGACGAATTATGGCCCGCCTGTTGCGCCCTCGGTGGTGGGAGGCTTTGGGGGGCCATCCATCAGTGGCTATCAGCCCGGTGCGACGAGTGGACCTTCGATGAGCCAGGATACGTGTTCGCAACTGGGTTGTAGTGCCTGGGCGCGGCTGCGAACCGGCAGCATTCAAATGGCGACCCCAGCACAAACCACGATGTGCATGTTTGGTGCCTGCTTCCAGGTGCCCGCCCTCAGCTATCACGGGTCGATACCGAAACGCCTGCCTGTCTTGCGACAGGGCCGTATGTCTGTCACAATGAGGCCTCCGATTCCTCGGGAGAGGGCGACCGGGATAAGAATCTGGAAGGTGTGGCAGATGGAGGGATTGCGGCTGCTTCAAATGAAGCAGCACAACCTGCATCAGAAAAAGCGACACCAGAAGCAGATAATCCTGCCCCGAAACCGGTGCGTGACTTAGCAGCAAGAGCTGGAGCAAAGCAAAATTCCCTCTTTGGAGGGAAAGGAAAGAAGATACCTACGGTAGGAGGTGTTGTGATATTGGATGGTAATGGTAATTTGGTAGGAGGTGATATGGCAACTATAGGAACTGACCCGGGCCCCCTGCATGCAGAAGCTCAAGCGTATCGCTATGCAAATCAGTGGCTATTGAACAAAGCTGTTCCAGGTGAGAACTATATCGTCAGCATTGTAGCTGAAAATCGGCCATGCCTTGGTTATTGTAACTTCAACCTCGACACTTGGAGCTATGGTTTATCCGAAGCGGCGAAGTTGAATGGAGCAAATGCAGATTTGCAGGTCTGGTGGCATGCTTCTAGTGGAACTCTTTGGTTGTATTACGGTTAATTTTGACGAGCCGTGATAGAGAGGAGATAATTTTTGGGTGTATGCCTTACATTAGTAAGTAAGGCATACACCCAAAACGGAAGCATGTATTTGTTTGTAGATAGAGGATTACCGATAGGGTAAAGGTTCTTTCTTCAGAGAAAGATTAGAATAAACAAGAGGAGATTTTTATGTTAGGAAAGAGGACATTAGAAGCAGGGCGCATCAGACTTGAACTAGACGAGGATGGGACGCTCTGGATTATTGATGGCGGTGAAAGGCATGGGATCATGCTGGTAGCAGGGGGAACCCTTGGCTTACTGAACTTTCTGACGGCCCATAAACATGCAATTCTGGCTGCCTCACAGGGAAGCGAGATGATGAATGTCCATGTGAGTGAGGGGAATGAGGAAGATCTGGCTACCATATATGGCCCTGAAGCGTTGGATAGCAAGCACAAGCGGGGTGAAAAAATCAGCTACACACCTGCCGAAGGTGGGATACGCTCAGGAACCATTATTTGGATAACGGCTCCTCGGGATATAAGAGGGCGTGAGTTACCTCTCCGTTATATTGTTGAACCGGATCTCGGTACAGAGACAGAGGCAGAGGTGTATGCTGGTATTGTTGATGTGGTAGAGCCAGGGGATTTTATAAAGTCGGCTGAATCTACAGAGGAATTATGACCATTCTCACCGAATCCTATCTTGCTCAAAACGCCCACTGGCCCCAGCGAGGCAACCACATCCTCGCGCAATATGACGACTCATCTGTTATTGTCTATCAGGCGTATCGTCCATCCATCGGTCATTTTGCGGCTCGTCATGGTTACTTTGGAGGCGAGTTCAGTTTTAGCCGGATGAGCTGGATCAAGCCGAATTTTTTGTGGATGATGTACCGCAATGGCTGGGGAACAAAAGAGGGCCAGGAGGTTACGCTGGCTATTCGTCTTCAACGCTCTGCCTTTGATACTATCCTTGAAGAAGCTGTTCATTCAACCTACGTTGCTGAGGTCTATGGCAGCGAGGCAAGCTGGAAGCATGTCGTTGAAACATCACAGGTACGCCTGCAATGGGACCCCGATCACGACCCTTCAGGGGCGAAACTCGAACGCCGCGCTATCCAGCTTGGCTTGCGAGGAGAGATACTTGCTCGCTTTGCTCGGAAGTGGATTATCGAGATCGAGGACATCTCGAATTTTGTGCAGGAGCAGCGCGAGTACGCTGTTAGCGGGAATTATGCGCAACTGGTTACGCCATTAGAAAGCGTGTATCCTGTTACGGATGTAGAGATAGCGCGCAAGCTTGGTATCAGTCCTCAAATGTAATTTCTAAAACTGGATGTTTTTAATGAATTTTTGCGAAATAATCACGTTTCTGTAGGGACGCGATTCATCGCGTCCTGCTTCTCGCGCCGATGCACATGGAGGACGCGATGAATCGCGTCCCTACAGAAACGTGCCGTATTATTTTATCGATGTTCATATAGGCCATCCCCCATTGTCCTGAATAGCCTTATCAATCTCTCCCATCAACCGCACCGTTTCCCCAATAATCGCCACCAACTGCTTATATCGAACAATCTCCTCTTCACTCAAAACCCTGCCCTTGCGGTCCTTGAGCCACTTCCGGCAAACTTGATAGCCCCCAATATGAAACATCCAGGCCGTATGAGAAACGGGCTCGAAATATTGGCGGGAATTTATCCAGACCGCACCCGTTGTTTTGTCCGTTTCAGAGGGAACGTAGCGCACAAACTCTACGTTGTTTTCTCCTGCAACGGGATAATCTACGTCAGTTGCAGGTATTTGCTCCATCATATGTAGTTTCACTAGCTGCTTGCCTGATACACACAATGAGCGAAAAAGGTTTTGATTTGAGGTGAGCGGTACGCGAGGAAAGTCGCGTTTGAGGAAGGGGGCGTAGCGCTCGCGATAGGCGGGGGAGTAGAGCAGCGCGTAGATATAGGCGAAAAGGTCTTCCGGGCCTATGGTCTGTTCAAGGTCGCCATGTCCGGCATCTAGCCAGTTCCATTGCAGGCGTGCTGTAACAGTGCGCATAAAGAGCAGGGAGAGGTTTGCTTTGCGCGTGTTTTTGGTGTACAGGTAGAGCGGGAAGAGGTTGTTGCCGCCGCGCCGGAAGAGGTTGAATTCGGTCACTAAGCGCGCGCAGAAGGCGATGTCCCAGGGGGCTTGAGAAATAACCTGTCCGGCCTTGCCGATAGCCAGGGCGATGTTTTCTCCTGCGCGCATATGGCGAGTGACTCGTTCGCGCAGGTGTACGGCGACGTGCCGATTAAAGACTGTCCAGCGAACATCGAAAGGTCGGTAGAGGATGGGAGTGAGCGCTTGCCGCCAGTTTCCTTTACTTAGTTCCTGCAGGGCGCGTTCGTACTGCCATTGTTCCTGCGAGCAGAGCCGGAACAGTTGTCTGGCCTCGTCCTCGCTCTGTGTGGAGAGCAGGAACTGGACTTTCTCGCTGGCCTCTTCGCGTGTCCACGAGATGGCGAAATCATCGTGGCAGGTGATGATGCCAGGCGCGGGACTGCCATTGAGGCAAAAGATGTCGGGAATGCGCCAGCCAGCCTCGTACTCATCCTGGTAACGTGTCTCCTGGGGTGCAAAAAAATAGGTGGGCGTGGAGAGCGGCAAGCCTTCCCAGGCGGTATTGTGGAGCGAGTGTGTTGATAGCCATGCCAGCTTTTGCTCTATCGTTCCCCAGAGGTGTACGTGATGGACGGTGCAAGTCGTGCCAGCCTGCGGATATTTTACAAAGAGGCTGATGGCTATACCCTGTTGAATGGAGAAGATATTCTCGTCCCTGGCATCTGGGGCGGCTTCCAGCTTTTTATTGTTGCCATGCAGGTCGAGGATGTAGATGTCGTTGAAGCTGCGCGAGAGGCTGCGGCGCATACCGCGAAAGGTCGGATTATCCAGGTAGCTATGGCTGGTGACGAAGGCGAGGATGCCCTGTCCCGCCCGGTCGATCTGCTGCTGAGCAAGGCGCAGGAATTTAACGTAGTCATCGCTCAGCCACTTCGCCTGCGCCGGTTTCTTCAGTTCTGGACAGCCCTCTTTGTAGGTTTCCAGCAGTTCCGTCAACCATTCCTGCTTGTTGGGGGAATGCCCGGCATAGGGGGGATTGCCCAGGATAACAGGTATGGCCGATTGCTCAAAGATGTCCTCTAAAGCTGAAGGATCAGCCAGCACATCGCCGTGGAAGAAAGGCATTTTCCAGCGAATACGTTCAGGCAGGAGCGAGGCGAGATAGCTTTCAAATTGTAGCTGGGCAAGCAGGTAGGGCACCGGAAGCAGTTCAATGCCGCGCATACGGAGCAAGAAGACCGTTTGCAGGTGTTCAGGCAGGAAATCAACTTTGTCTTGCTGGCGATAGATTTCATAAAGGAAGTACACAACTTCTTGTAAAAATATGCCGGTGCCGCAGGCGGGATCAAGCAGCATAGGAAGCTTCCCCTCGCGGCTTGCCAGCCCATCAGGACAGGCGAAAGCCGAGCGCAAGAGATCATCGATTGAGCGAACCATGTATGAGACGACAGGCCTGGGCGTATAATAAACACCTCGCTTCTCCCGCTCCTGTGGATGATAGGCCGCTAAAAATGCCTCGTAGAAATGCAGCAAGTCATCTTCTGATAGGGTATGTCCATCAAGCTGTCGCGCCAGTTTCATAAATTGCTGCGTATAGAAGTTCAACATGTCATCGTTGATGGGTTGTTGTAGGAGAATGGCAAATAGCCTGCTCAGAAATGGGTGAGATGGGTTTAGTATGGCGTGGGGGGGATGCGAACGCGCAGATTGTCTTTGATGCTGTGAAATGTGCAAAAGGCTGGAGGCAAGTGCCTGGCCAAATGTATCGGCAAATTCCTGGAGATCATGGCTGAAGGTGGCATGATATATATCGTAGAGTTCTTGAAGAGAGGCGGAAGCGGTAGAGGTCTCGAAAGCATGCAGCACCTGTTCTCGCAGAGCTTGAGCAACCTGCGCCATGTGTCGCGCTAATGTTGTCAGGTGATGTACCTTCCGCAAGCGTCATCCCTCAGTCTAAAGCTATGTATGTAGTGTAGCTGGAGATGAGGGGAACAGCAAGCATGAGAATCTACTATATGAGAGCCGAAAGCCACCCGCAAGGGAGTTCTACCATACGGATCAGCCTGTAGAGCCAGCCCCTTGCGGGTGGCTTTCGGCTCCCCCTCGGAATAGCATAAGGTGAATTATTGGAAAATTCTCATCTTTTTTCAATGAAACCTTAATGAAATGCGCCTACGCTAGAGTTGGTGAGAAGATTGCTCTGACCCGGAATAGAGCGCGGGCAGCATGCGTGCTTTTTCACCCATGAACATAAAAAATATGAGGAGAGACATACATGGCTGATATCGTAGCAGCTATGCCAGAGGATACGCCAAAAGATGTACCCGAGACCGGAGGGGTAAGACGTTTCCTGCCCTGGTATCGCCTGGCATTAGCAGGAATTACCCTCATCTCCATTCTTATGAACTTCTACCAGTTGGGCCAGAATGGCTTCGGCTCGTACTATCCACCGGCTGTCCGAAGCATGATGGACAGCTTTCACAATTTTTTCTACGCATCCTATGATCCGGGCGGCTTTGTGACGATTGACAAGCCGCCGGTTGGCTTCTGGTTGCAGGTGGCAAGCGCGAAAATCTTCGGCTTCACGCCTTTCAGCATCCTGCTGCCACAGGCACTCTGTGGAGTGCTGGCGGTGTTGCTGCTCTATCATCTCGTCAAGCGGCACTTCGGAATAGTTGCGGGTCTGCTTGCCGCGCTGGCCCTGGCTTTGAGTCCGATCAGCATTCTCACCAACCGCAACGAAACGATTGACAGTACCCTCGCTTTGACGCTGTTATTGGGAGCGTGGGCTGTAATGCGCGCTGCCGAAACCGGGCGGCTGCGCTGGCTGTTGCTGAGTGCCGTGATTGTTGGCGTTGGCTTCAACATCAAGATGCTGGAGGCCTACCTGGTTGTTCCGGCTTTCGGTCTGCTCTACCTGCTCTCTGCGCCTGAGAGTATCTGGAAGCGTATTGGACATCTCGCTCTGGCCGCGCTGGTACTGCTGGTCGTCTCACTCTCGTGGGCGGTCGCGGTAGACCTTACTCCGGCCTCGCAACGACCATATGTTGACTCGACGCAAGATAACTCGGAGATCAGCCTTGCCTTTGGCTATAACGGCATCGAACGTCTCTTAGGGCGCTTTGGAGGTGGACTTTTTGGCGGTGGAACGCGCGCAAATACACCTGCGAATGCTCCCAACCCCTCTGGCAATACTCCCCCCGGAAATCCAGGCTTTCCTGGTAATGGCGGTCCAACCAATGGAGGAAACAGGCAGCAGACAGGAGGCCCTGCCGGTCTGGGCGGACTCTTCGATACTGGCACCCCCGGGCCGTTGCGTCTCTTTACGCAGCCTCTGGCGGGCCAGATTGCATGGCTCTTGCCGCTGGCTATTTCAGGTGCGGTTGCGCTTGCATGGCAGAGGCGTCCGCGCTTTAAGGACGACCGCCAGCAGCAATCGCTGCTCATATGGGGCATGTGGCTGCTGACGATGGGCATCTTCTTCAGCGTGGCGAGCTTCTTCCACCAGTACTACATGACCGAAATGGCTCCCGCGATTGCCGCGCTCTTTGGCATTGGGCTGGTGATAATGTGGAAGGACTTCCGTAGTACGGGATGGCGTGGCTGGTTGTTGCCGCTCGCGCTGCTTGCTACCATTGCTGAGCAGGTCTATATCCTCTCCTATTATCCCACCTGGGGCCAGTGGATGATTCCGCTGCTGGCGGTGCTGGGGATTGTGGCAGTCATCGCGCTGGTGGGAACGCGAGTTGCGCCGCTGCTGCACGTGAGCGCTCCACCCATGCGCTTCCTGTTACCGGCGTTGAGCATCGGCATTCTGGCCCTGTTTATCGCACCGACGGTGTGGGCTGCTCTGCCTATTCTACAGAGCAAGCAGGCGGATACGCTGGTGGCCGGGCCGGTCGCGAACGACGGCGGAAACTTCGCCAGCGGGCGCAATGGAAATGCTGCCAGCCAGACGGCCCTGATTCGCTTCCTGCTGGCTCACCAGGGCAACACGAAATTCCTGGTTGCCGTTGCCAGCTCGAATGAGGCCGATTCAATCATTCTGGCGACCAATAAGCCTGTGATGGCGCTTGGCGGTTTCTCCGGCAGCGATCCCATTCTGACAACCTCACAGCTAGCTTCGTTGATCGCCAATGGAACGGTGCGCTACTTCCTTGTCAACTCTTTCAACATACGGCAAATTCCGCCGCAGGTGCTTGACCGCATTCCGCCGCAGTTCAGGAATGGTTTGCGGCAGGGCGGCTTTGGGCAGCAAAGCGCCCTTACCAGTTGGGTGACGCAGCACTGCACGCTCGTGCCATCGAGCCAGTGGCAATCGCCCTCGACGGGGGCTGGTGGCACTGGTGGCTTTGGCCCGGAGCGTGCAGCCCAACTCTATGATTGCGCCACTACACATTGAGCCTGCTTTAGAAAATGGAATGTTGAACATGCAAATGACAAGAGAAGCTGCCCAAACGAAAGCTGCCTTTGAGCAGGCGGCGGAATTGATTCGCACCTATGGAAGCAATACACTGGCGTTCTTCGGTTTGTCTCCCGAAAACAGGCATTTCTTGACAGCAGATGGCAGGGGATTGGTGAATTACCGGCTGATGGGGAATGTAGCGGTAGCACCTGGCGACCCGGTCTGCGCGCCTGAGATGCGCGAAGAGGTGACGCGCAGTTTTCTGAACTTCTGCGCTCACCATCGCTGGCGCGTGGCGTTCTATCAAGCGTCGCCCGGCTACCTGCCGGTCTATCGTGCCTTTCAAATGCGCGTATTCAAGATCGGCGAGGAGGCGATGATTGATCCCCAGACCTTTACGCTCGCTGGCTCGGCGATGGCGAATGTGCGCACGAGTTGCCGCCGCGCCGAACGTGAGGGGGTGCGCATTGCATGGTATGAAGGGGTGCCACCTGTGGCGGTGATGCAGCAACTCGAAGACATCTCGAGCGCGTGGTTGGCACACAAACAGCAATCGGCTGAAACGGGTTTTACTATGGGCAAACTGGAAGAGCTGATTGAGACTGCGCAGCGGGCCGAGGCTGTGACAACCGCCGGGCCGCGTTATGTGACAGGAGTCGCTTTGACCAACACCGGCAAAGCCTGCGCCTTTGTCACCTTTACGCCTCTTTATGCCGCTAAATTTGGAGAGGAGAATGGCGAACAAGGCGCAGGGTGGGGCTGCACGCTCGACCTGATGCGCCGCGTGCCGAACGCGCCGCCTTGTGTGATGGAACTCCTGCTTGTAAGCGCGCTCGAACGTTTTCGCTCTCAGGGGGCGAGTGTCCTCAGTCTGGGCATGGTGGCGCTGAGCGATACGGACCAGGAAATGACCTCTGCCGAGCGCCGCCTGATCAGCTTCGTGCTGAATCGCCTGCACCTGTTAGAGAACCGCAGCAGCCTCTTTCGCTTCAAGCAGAAATTTCATCCCTGCTGGGAGAGCCGCTACCTCGTCACGGGTTCCGCGCTCGACCTGCCCAAAATCGCGCTGGCAGTATTCCGGCTGCGCAACTACGCGAGCAGTGGCTTGATGAAACTGTTCGCGAAAGTGATAGGGAACTCAGACGTGTAACGAGGAGCAGGTCGTGATAGAAAAGAAAGAGCGACCGGCAACAGTGCTTCCGGGTGAAGAGAACGCTCACGAGCATCGCTTCCAGGTGTGGTGGAGATTGTTGCGGCAGTTTCTCCGCTACTGCCTGGTTGGCGGCGTAAATACGCTGATCGACATCGGCATGCTGAACGTCCTGCTCTGGCGTTTCCCTACCAACAACGTGCAGTTGCTGGTGATCTACAATTCCCTGACCTATGCAAGTGGCGCGCTCAGCAGCTTTTTCCTGAACAAATACTGGACGTTTCGCCACACACATAGGACAACGCGCCGGGAAGTGATGCGCTTTGTTATCACCTTGCTGCTAGAGATCGCGTACAGCAATGCTCTGATCTGGCTGGCCGGAAAGCTCTTACAGCCCGTGATTAGCAATATCACGGTCTGGGGCAATGCCTCGAAACTGCTGGCCGTCGCCGTTGGCACCATTCTCTCCTTCGCCTGTATGCGCTTCTGGACATTTGCTGAAAGATCGCGGGAAAAAATGGAATCGTGAGAAAGCTCTTATACATTTCTCATGAAATTCCAATGAAGGATAGGTACATTATAGATAGGATTGTCAGGGGTTGTAGGGACGCGATGATGCATTTTGACAAAGCAAGAGGGTCTATGTGGGCTGTCATCCTGAGCGCAGCGAAGAATCTGTGTCGCCGGACAGGATTGTGCGCCCCATTGGAGATCCTTCGCTGCGCTCAGGATGACATGGAGCGAGGATTCCTTCATATTTTGTCAGAATGCATCATCGCGCCCCTACAACCGGTTTTATACCATTCATCCTCGAAAGGAGCGGTCTCAATGGCAAAACAGTTAACCGAAGATGAACTTCATAAGCTGATTGTTCGCCGGGTACAGGAGGCGCTCGGTACGTTGATCGAGGAGGCGCGGCAACAGGATGAGCATAGGAAAATGCATATTACTGTTCAACGCACCGATTGGAGTAAAATAGAGGGTGAATTGACGACTGGCCTTGAGGTCAAAGCGTAAAGGGAGAGAAGCATGCATATTCTTGTGGTAGAAGATGAGCAGCGCCTTGCGCACCTGCTGCGGCGCGTGTTACTGGAAGAGCGCCACACGGTTGATCTCGCCTATGATGGACATACTGGCCTTGATCTGGCGTTGAGCGATACCTACGACGTGGTGATTCTCGATCTTATGCTGCCGGGAATAGATGGAATTGAGATCTGCCGCCAGATGCGCGCCGAACGAATCATGACTCCGGTATTAATGCTTACAGCGCGTGGCGCAGTTGAAGACCGGGTGAAGGGCCTGAATGTGGGCGCAGACGACTACCTGACCAAGCCGTTCGCGATGGAAGAATTATTGGCGCGTATCAATGCCTTGCTGCGGCGTCGCGACCGGCGTTTCGATGAAAACGTGCAACTCTCGGTAGGCGATTTGACCCTTGATCTGGTGAAGCACGAGGCGAGACGCGGCGGGCGGGTCATCGAATTGACAGCCAAAGAATTCGCCTTATTGGAATATTTGATGCGCCATCCAGGGCAGGTACTCTCGCGTACGCAGATTACCGACGCCGTGTGGCGCTACGACCTGGAAGCGCTCTCTAACGTGGTCGATATTTACATTCATTACCTGCGCGATAAGGTCGATCAGGGTTTTTCGCGTCCATTAATTAAGACGGTGCGCGGCGTGGGCTATAAGATCGAGGCATAGGACGAGGAAGGAAAGACATGAACTGGCGAAGATTCCGCTTTTGGCATCCTGGGCAAAACTCTTTCTCGCAAGAGGCGGGAGCGGCCATGTTTCATGGATTGCGCGTGCGCCTGACGCTCTGGTACTGCGGCGTGCTGGCTGCAGTGCTGGTGCTGTTTAGCTTCACCCTGTATTTTGGAGCGCAGCATTTTCTTCTCGGTCCAGTAGAGGACAGCACCGCGGGGCACGCTGGTGAGCATCTGAACCAATGGCTTCTAAACTCGCAGGATGACGCCTGTTCAAATTTCTCTAATCAGGGGGGACCCGGTGGACCACCATCTGCCCCAACCGGGCCTTTTCGACCAGAAATAATTGCTTGCTTCAATTCGGATGGCTCTTTGATACAGAATACGAGTACCGCGCAACTACCCTCAGCATTTTTGACCAACAATCTGGCGAAAACGGTATTGCAATCAGGGCAGCCAACCGGTGATATCGTAAATGTAGGCGGCACAGATGTTTATCGTTATGCAATTCCGGTTCCCGCACTTTCTGGCCAGGGCTATATGGGTGTGGTGATGGCTGGCGAACCTATTCAGGCACAAGAAAATGCTTTGTCTTCCCTGCTCGTGTTGTTGCTAACTATTGGCGGCGGGGCACTACTTTTCGCAGCAGTAGGAGGGCTATTCCTGTCGAATCGCGCGCTGCAACCAGCGCGGCTGGCCTGGGCCAACCAGCAGCGTTTTATCGCTGATGCCTCACACGAACTGCGCACGCCCCTCACGTTGTTGCGCGCTGATGCAGAGGTGCTGCTGCGAGGTCGCAAACACCTTGACGCAGAGGATGCCGAACTCCTGGAGGATATCGTCACCGAGACAAATCACATGTCGCGCCTGGCAACCAATTTGCTCACACTTGCTCGCCTCGACGCGGGAAGCATGCACCGCGAACATGAAGTTATCGATCTGAGTACGCTGGCTCAAGAAGGAGCGCGGCGTATCTCCGCGCTGGCCGAACAACGCGGCATTACTGTGCTGGTAGAAACGAATGGCGACCCGACTGTGATTGGCGACCCTGTGTTGTTGCAAGAGGTGCTAATGGCCCTGCTCGATAATGCCATTAAATACAATCGTTCTGGCGGCAAGATCACCATCTATACAGCCTCGCAGAAGGATCAGGCCATTTTGGAGGTGCGCGACACGGGCATCGGCATAGCTTCTGAGCATTTACAGCACCTGGGCGAGCGTTTCTATCGCGTAGATAAAGCTCGTTCGCGTGAGTCGGGTGGAACGGGGCTAGGCTTCTCCATTGCGCGTGGCATAGCTCAGGCGCATAATGGCACGCTGACCATCTCCAGCGAACCCGATCAGGGTACAACGGTGAGGCTTGTCTTGCCCCTGGCTCAAGAAACAAAATTCGATATCGAGGAAAGGACGCCCGGAAGTATGCCCTCTTTGCCTCAGCAAACCATGTAAAGACCTTTTTCTACGTTATCAGCATCTCTGTATTCGCCTGAAAAGGATATCAGGTGGGGAATTTTTTGCGATTTTATTGGAGGAGCCACATGAGAAAGCGTTTTATCTGGCTGGGCGGGATTGCCCTTGTCATTCTTATCGTTGTTGCCGCCGGTATGGTCTACGCTGCGCACTTCGCCAGCACCGTCAATCAATCGCATACCCCTCCGGGAGCGATCAAGGTGACACCCACATCCATTCCAACCAATACCCCTGGACTGCGCACCTTTCAAATCGTTTCCGCGCAGTCTACCGCATCCTATAGCGTCTACGAAAACCTGATCTTTGAGAACAAGCCGAATAACGACGCCATCGGCAGGACGCATTCCGTCCAGGGAACCTTTCAAATACGAACCAGCCCCTCGCCGCTCATCGCAGCACTCAACGTCAAAGTTGACCTGCGCACCCTGCAAAGCGACTCCGACCGCCGCGATCACTATATTCAGATGAATACGTTACAGACCGACACGTATCCCTACGCCACCTTCGTCTCTGTCAGCGCGCAAGGCCTTCCCTCAAGTTACACCGACGGGCAGACCATTCATTTCCAGCTTATCGGCAACCTGACGCTGCATGGCACCACCAACAAAGAAACTTTTGACGTGCAGGGCAAGGTCTCAGGAAATACCGTGACGGGCACCGCAACCAGCACGATTTACATGACCGATTTCGGCATGCAGCCGCCCAATCTGGCCAATATCGCCATTGCGCAAAATAAGGTGGTGATTACGCTGGATTTCACTGCCACGCAGGTGTGATAAAAGAAGAGTCTGGCTTGACACTTATGGTATACTCTCAAGTGTCAAGCCATGCTAGCCGGTGTAGCTCAGGGGTAGAGCAGTGCTCTTGTAAAGCACTTGTCGTCGGTTCGATTCCGACCACCGGCTTTTTTTTATTACAGTTCATAATCCTTCGCCCAATGCACATACTTCTCCTGATTGTTGCGCGTGGGATTCAGTCGGAGTTTCATTTGGTTGGTCGTAGCCTGGCTGATTGGAATGAAGTATATGTTACGTGTCTCTGGGCACTAGACTGCGAAGTAATCGATTTCTCCCTGGTATGCCTTCTTTCCCCAAGTTGTTCCGTCTTTCCTATGATGATAATAGCTACTAGCTGTTTTAAACACGATACAATCTTGCTCCTTATCCATCCAAGCAGTCTTACACTGCACGCGCCAAAACTGTCTATCGGCATCCTCTATGACCAGATCATAACGCAGGTTCTCCCCCAGGTAAGGAACAAGCACGTTGTAACCAACCTCAAGAAGTCTGCTTATAATGGCAGCTTCGGTCTGTTGTCCAACCCTTTTAGGATGCCTTTTTGGTCCGAATAAACCCATGCTATTTACCCCCGCTTATTGCAATACTTCCCTGTCTTCCAATAACGCCTCGATCCAGCCTGTGCAGTACCCCGCGTTGAACACATCCGTTCCCTGCGCATCCAGCAGATTTTGTACGAGGAACGCATACACATCCTGATCGCTCAATGCTTTGTCCTGATACGTGAAGTAGTATTCCAGGTAGCCGCTACACACGCCGTTGACAAAATCCTTACTGGTTCGCGCTACGCATCTCGCAGGCTTTGTAGGTGTCTTAGCTTGGGAGCCGACTTGTTCTAGCATGGCATGCGCCTCTTTCCTTCTGCTGAAATACTACCTAGCTAATACCATCTAATTAGTACTAGCACTAATAGAATAGTAACATAGACAGGCTTATAATTCAATGGTAGAATGCAGTTAATAATATTGAGGTAGCACTGATGGTACGCTTAAAGATCCGTGAAATTGCAGAAGCTAAGAAAATCAATATGTCCAGGCTCAGTCGCATGGCAGACGTGAATTACAATACAATACGAGCTATCTGGGATAATGAGATGAAAGATGTGACGGTAAGTACCCTTGAAAAGATTGCAAGAGCGTTGAAAGTTGATGTTTCAGAACTAATCGAGGTGCTACCAGATAACGAAGATTAATGGAATATATGGTCTTTTTCCCGGATACATAATCCCAGCTATAAACTGATAAGAAAAAGCCTTGCATGAGCGAAAAAATGCTGGTATAATCACTTCGTCAGAGAAAAAATAAACGATCCCCTGCCTCGTGGTGTAACGCTTTTTCATGGCGTATTCAGGCAATTAATCTTTGGAACAAAGAGGTTTCTTATGGCAATGAATTGTGACTTCAGTCGTTCTTCCCTGTTAAGCGAACAGTACCAGCGCGAGATGGAACTCATAAGTGCTGCCCTACAAGAGGAAAGCCAGGAAGAACGTGAAGAGCGCTTAGGACTGGTCGAGCGCTCCTGGTCACTTGCCTGCGCTTGTTTCCACGGGCAACTTGAATCCAGTGAGCTTCCGGTATACGCTTCATCAGTCGCGTTCGCTCGTTCGTAAATACATAGAGATTGTAGATTTGTAGAGAGCAATGCCTCATCCACCAGAACTACCACCGGATGCGCTGACGTACAACACACCCGTGCAGTTCGGTATGGTGTACTGGGTGAACTTTGGATACCCTGCATTGCCTCCGGGTATCGAGGAAAAGCGCATTCTCGACTGGCATCCCGCCCTGGTTGTCTCCGGCGATCCCTTCTGTCGCCATGCTGGAGCCGTTAACGTGGTAGCCCTTACTTCCTATCGCGGCAAACTGCGTCCCTATCATCACCTGCTGTTGAAACGCGACTATCCGCTGCTTGACACCGATAGCCTCGTCAAGACGGAACTGATGTACCCCGTCTTGCGCACTCTACTGGCCGATCAGTATGCCATCTGCCGTCTGAACGATGGCGATCTGCGCGCTATCATGGGCAAAATCGCTAACAGTCTCGCCATTACCATGTTTTATTCCCTGCACTAGAGAGGGAGGAAAGAAACCTGTGAGCATCGAACAGGATCAACTACGTCTCCTACCCTCTGTCGATGAATTGCTGCAATCCCTTGCAGGCCAGCAGCTTATCCAACGCTATTCACGCCCTCTTACCTTGCGCGCATTGCGCGCTACCCTGACTCAGGCGCGCAATGCTATCCGGCAAGGCGCAACCTGTCCACCTTACGAATCCCTGTTGAACGAAGCTGAGCAGCTTTTGGCGCGAGAGCAACAGCCAGCCCTGCGCCCGGTTATCAACGCGACAGGCGTAATTATCAATACCAATCTTGGACGCGCTCCCCTCAGCCAGGCTGCGCTTGAGGCTGTACAACGTGTGGCAGGTGGCTACTCCAACCTGGAGTACGACCTGGAAGAAGGTGAGCGCGGCTCCCGCCATACGCACGTTGCGGAACTCCTAAAGGAACTGACGGGAGCCGAGGCGGCTTTAGTGACGAACAACAACGCCGCCGCTGTATTACTCGCCCTCAGTACGCTTGCGTCGGGACGCGAGGTCATTATTTCACGCGGCCAGCTTGTCGAGATCGGCGGCGGCTTTCGCGTTCCCGATGTGATGCGCCAGAGCGGTTGCCAGCTTGTTGAGGTCGGCACAACCAACCGCACGCGCATCGATGACTATCGAGCTGCCCTAAGCGAACGTACTGCGCTATTGCTCAGAGTGCATCCAAGCAACTTTCATATCCTGGGTTTCACCGAATCCACGCCTCTGCAATCGTTAGCAGAACTGGCGCACCAGCATAACCTGTTGCTCATGGATGACCTGGGCAGCGGTTGCCTGCTCCCCAGCGAACGCTACGGCCTTGCCCACGAGCCGATGCCACAGGAAAGCCTTGCCGCCGGGGCCGATGTCGTGTGTTTCTCAGGAGATAAGCTGCTCGGCGGCCCACAGGCAGGTATTCTGGTAGGCAAAGCCGAAGTCCTCAAGCGTATTGCCCGGCACCCCTTGATGCGCGCCGTCAGAATCGACAAAATGACCCTGGCCGCTCTTGAGGCCACTTTGCGCCATTATCAAAGGCAGGAAGCCGAAACGCACATTCCCATCTGGCGCATGATTGCCCTTTCTCCTGCAAAAATCGCTGGCCGCGCCGCAAGCTGGGCCGCTTCCTTGCAACAGCGCGGCATTCCAGCGCGCACACAACGCGGCGAGTCAACCGTCGGCGGCGGCTCCCTGCCAGGCGAAACTCTGCCTACCACCCTGCTTGCCCTGGATGCTGCCCGTATGCCTGTACCGCTCGACGAACTGGCGAAACGCCTGAGAACAAGGCCAACTCCGGTAATTGCCCGTATCTCGCGGGATATGCTGCTGCTCGACCCGAGGACGGTATTGAAGGAGCAAGATGAGGAGGTGGTGAGGGCGCTTGTGGAGGTGGTGGGAGGGTAGGAGATTCTGCTTTTCTATTTAATACAGAAGTTCCTGATACATTTCTTATTTCCTTAGACCCGCTCAAGGATACGATCGCCGCTAAAGACGTTGTGCCGCTTGAAAGTTTCAGGAGTAGTTTCTTCCTGAAGACGACGCAAATTAGCTGTCCTGGCTTCAGGATACCAAGGCTCTTGTAAGTAGTATCGAGGGGATGTAACCCATCCAGGGATAGGAAGTTGTTCCTTTGTACATAACATTTCTACTGTTGCGGCAAAAAGTGCAGCCCAACGTTGCTCATCTTCAGTCCTTGCTTCTCCTGGTGCCTGCTGAACAAGTGCGCTTCGATCCTCTGGTTGAGACCTGTGCCAGTCGTCTAGAAAGTCACCAAAGGCCACCCAGGGGTTTTCTCCTTGTTGTATGCGTTCAAAAGCTTCAGCCACGCTGAAACGATGCCAATGATAGCTTGTCATATATTTACCTCAACTCTCGTCAAACAGCTCTTCAACCGTATATTGGACACGTGCAGTTAAGTAGCGGGGAGGAATGTAACGTTGAAGAATATCCAGTACTTGTTGGGAGTCGGATAATCCTAAGTATCTCACCAATGCTTTTGCATCAGCAATATCTGATGGTCGGCCAGCAACCAGCTTCATCGCAAGCAGATAGTCCAATGATGGTAGATAAACTTCTAGACCAGGATATTGCTTCCACAAGCTGATAGGAGGTGACGAATAGAGAAATCCTTTTGCGCCATCATTAAGCCAATCAGGTGGCAATCCTTCTTCATGAGCAATTTTGCTGACAGCAGCCCGAATTGCGCTCGCCTCGCGTTCAAAAGAGGCGTCAATATCTCGAGTTGAACCCCGGTTTCCCACTATGAGAACCATAACAGCGCCGCCAACGAGCAAGATCTTTCCCGTTCGTCCTGTGTTAGCTAATTCCTGACCTAGCATAGCCAGGTAGCGATCAATTTCATGTCTGTTCATGAATTTTCTCTTATCTCTCCTCCCCCGTCACCATTCTCACATAACTCCTATAGCGCCGCTCGTTGATCTTGCCTTCCTCTACGGCCTGGCGTATGGCGCAGCCTTCTTCTTCCAGGTGTTCGCAGTCGTTGTACTCGCAGTCGCCCAGGTAGGGGTGGAATTCGACGAAGCAGTCAGCAAGTTCTTCGGGGGCGATGTCCCAGGTGGCGAGGGCGCGAATGCCTGCGGAGTCGGCCAGCCAGCCGCCGCTAGACAGGGGATAGAGCTTCGAGCCAGTCGTAGTATGTCTGCCTTTGCCTGTGGCGTCGCTTACCATGCCTGTTTTGATTGCCATGCCTGGCTCTATGGCATTGACGAGCGAGGATTTGCCGACGCCTGAAGGGCCAGTGAAGAGCGTGGTATGTGCTTTCAGTTGTTCGCGCAAGATATCGATACCCTGTCCAGTTTTGGCGCTTGTCCAGATGACTTTGTAGCCGAGGCTGCTGTAGAGCTGCGCGGCCTCGTCCACGTAGGGTTCGTGGGGCAGATCGGCTTTGTTCAGGCAGATGATGGGTGGTATCTGGGCCGATTCACAGATGGCGAGGTAGCGGTCGAGCATGCCGAAATGTGGCTCAGGTTGGGCAACGGCGAAAACCAGCGCCACCTGGTCGAGGTTGGCGAGCATGGTCTGTTGAATGGCGCGTTTTTCCGTTGATGCGGCGTCTTTGCGCGTAAGGGCGCTCTGTCGGGGAAGAATCTCTTCAATGAGACCGTTTTTTTCGTCCAGGCGGCGCACTCGCACGTAGTCGCCAACAGCGAGGCGGGTTAGCTGAGTCACCTGCTCGGCTTCTCGCAGCGATTTCGGAAGTTTGAGTTGTTTGTTTGATTGTGGGCGTCCTTTGCCTGCCGCCTGCTCTGCTTGCGCGCGGGCAAAGGCTTTCTTGAGTTTGCCACGTAAGGTGCAGCGTAAAATGCCGATATCAGTATGCACATCATAGATGCCATGCGCGCCGCTTAAGACGACGCCGGTTAGAAACTCCGTTTGTGGTTCCTTAATCAATACGTTCCCTCCAGGAGCATTAAAAAACACGGTTTTCGAGCGTATCGTCTACCGTGCGGAGGGAAGGTGTACTTTTGCCTTGCTGCCAGGTTATTTGAGATCGATTCTATGCAGTTCCTGGCGAGGCGACCCGTAACCCTCGCGACGGGTAGACGAGGTGCAATGAAGCACAGGGGCCGAATAGTTACCCATACTTGCACCTCCTTTAACTGGCCATGCCAGAATTTAACGAACGTTTCCAGGTCTTATCTAGAGCATACTCGATTGCACGCGGATTTGTCAATAAAGAATTCGCTTGCTTTCAGGTGACACATTTTTGTAGGTAGCTTTCCAGGAAACAGAGAGAGACGGAAGCCACCCGCAAAGGGATGGCTCTACAGGCCGTTGCATATTGTAGAGCCATCCCCTTGCGGGTGGCTTCCGTTCCCACTCTTAGCGCAACTCGAAACGGGCCTCGATTCTGCCAAACATCAGGATATCACCGTCTTTTAAGGGACGCGCTTCGTATGGCGCAAGTATTTCCCCGTTGAGACGCGTTTTATTGCGCGATTTGTTGTCTTCGAGCAGCCAGGCTCCCTGGCGATGAATCAGGCGCGCATGCTGGCGACCGACCGTAAACGTCTGATCATCAATCTGGATGTCGGGGCGAAACTCGCGCTTGGGGTCTTCGCGGCCAACGACGAGAACCTCTCCAACGAGATTGAACGTCTGTCCAGTTGTCAGCACAGTCAAACGCGCTTCTGGTTGTCGTACAGCGGGGCCGCGCAGGCGCTGGTCAAGCTCTTCAAGCGCCTCTATAAACTCACGCGGCGTCTGGAAGCGCGAGTAGGGCGATTTGGCAAGCGCCCTTTGAAAAAATATATCTACTTCCGGTGGCAGATCGGGACGGAAGCGGCGAATCGAAGGGATGGGATCATCGCGATGTTTGAGGATGATTTCTACCACCGTCCCGCCAGTATAGGGTGGATGACCTGCCAGAATTTCAAAGAAGACGACCGCCAGCGAATATAAATCGGCGCGGATATCGGCAGTATGCCCGCTTTCGACCTGTTCGGGCGCGCTGTAGTACGCCGTACCCATGAACTTATCCGATGAGGTGATGGTTGGCGCATCCGCACTGCGCGAGAGGCCGAAGTCCGCGATCTTAACCACACCCTTGTTGGAGACAAGCAGGTTCTGCGGCTTGATATCGCGATGCACAACGCCTTTTTTGAAGGCGGCATCCAGCCCCTTCGCGGCCTGGAGAATATAGTTGATGGCGCGAGGCAATTCCATCGGTCCATAAGTAGTGACGTACCATTTGAGGTTTTGCCCATCTACATGATGCATAATGATGAAATAGATCGCTTCATCGTTGCCGTAGTCAACCAGGCGCACGATATGCGGATCGTTCAGGCTTTGCAGGATATAGGCCTCGCGTTTGAAGCGCTCTAGCAGTTCGGCGTCGAAGGCATAATCCAGGTTCAGGACTTTGGCGGCATAGACGTAGTTCGTGAGCAAATCCCGCGCGATATAGACCGTGCCAAAGTTGCCGTTCCCGCGCTCATCAATCAGCCTGTAACGGCCCTTCATGTTACGCCCGATCAAATCGTTGTTCATACCCTGTCCTGTCCTTACGGCTATGTTTCGTTTCCCCAACATTGAGAAAGCCCGCTTTCCTGCTATATTACATCATTTGCCAATAGATGTCATGTTTTGATAGGCTATTACTCGTTGGCGTCACTTGTTGCAACTGGCGTAGAGAACGAAAGACACTCGCAAGGAGATGTCTCTACAAAAACGTGACATGCATCCATGCTATTCCGCGTTCGCCGCCCAATCGGACGGAAGCGGGTCCAACTTTTTCAATATGTTCAGTATTGGCTCCAGCAGGAAGGCTGCTTTACTGCTCCATAGCAGGCGGAAGTAGAGGCTGCGCAAGAAATTTTTGGCGTTGGCCGCGCTTACCCAGCTTGCCACGTCGGCTTCCGTTCCGCCCGGTACAGTTTCCTCTCTCACTACGATAAACGCATGCAGCCAGTTTTTTACAAATGGTTCTGCTTGCTGCTGGCGAGCGATAATGCCATAGGCCCCGAAAGCCAGCCGTTCGTCTTCTTCGTAGCTCAGTGGCACAGGCAATTTTGCGAGATGTGCTAGAGCCTCTAAAACGGCTTCGCGGTCTGCTGTCGTTGCATAACGGGATTGCGCGATTTCATCAAGCGTATCAGCGAGGTGGGCTGCCGCGTGCGCCCAGCCCTTTCCTTGTACATATCCTCGCCAGTCGCGCTCCTCGCGAGTATAATGCAGCAAAGCTTCCTGTAGCTGTCGCACAACCTGCTCAGAAAGACGCTGCTGTTTCCTATCAGCAAAGAGGATGGCTGCAACGATGAGATTTGAGAAACTGCGCATGAAAACGGAATCCGTCTCGGTTTCACCAATGCCATAAAAAAGGTGCTGCTCGTCAATACTGGTCAGCAAAACGTCTTCTACCTGCGCAGTTGAAAATCGTTGCGCATTCTCGTCATCTATGAAGGCATGCGCGAGGATCAAATAGAGCAGTTCGTCGCGCAATTCGGCATCCAGTGTACCCAGGTTATCAAGCAACGCCTTAGCAAAAGCATGCGCATCAATATCTGCTGGCAGGCGATAATTATTTTCCACAATAGAACGGAGAAAAACCTTATCCTGTGCCTGTTCTATAATATCGTGCATAGAGAAAGCCCCGGCCTTTCTTTATTCAATCTACACCTATCATTCTTTACTGTATCTGCGTCATGTCATGCTGAGCGCAGCGAAGCATCTCCGGTCTCGATGCGCGAATCGGCGGGCAAAGAGATGCTTCGCTGCGCTCAGCATGACATGACGGTATTCTGAATGACATGGCCTGAATGTGATGGTTCCTGTTCATTACAAAGAGATATTCAGCGTTTCACGATAAAGACCAGTTCCGTTGGAAAGATGTAGCGTTCGATAGCTGTGTTTTCCCCCACTAAAGATTCCACGAAGTGAGACTCGTAATATGTCACCATTCCTTTATTACGCCCGCCCAGGCTCTTTGCCGGAAACGAAACAACCAGGTTTTTAGCAGAGATGCTTTCCAGCAAGTTTCGTGTCGCGGCTTTGTCTAGTTGTTCCAGGCAAGGAATGGCCTTAAGCAGTAAGGCAACGTCTACTTCTTGCGTAGGTGGATATTGTAAAACGTCGCGGGTCTCAGCATGTCCTTGTATGTCAGGATACGGCCATGCGGCACTGAGAAAATCCATCATGTCCTGGTAGATGTCGTAGGCGAAATAGCTGGTTTGTCCTGTAAGCGGCATCCAGGGAATGGACAGGGGATTGAGACCGCAGGCAATGTCCATAATTGAAGAAACAGGGCCAAGCTGCCCAAAGATCGTGTTATAGAACTCTTCCAGGAAGGATAATCTTTCGCGTGTCGAGGCATGATGGTGCATGATGTCCTTACAGGCGACCTTCAATTGCTCTTGATCGCCTGTTTGCGCGGCCTGCTGTAAGGCTGCCAGCCAGACATCATAGCGAACGCCCTCTTCCTGGTAGGCTCCCCCGACCTGGTGTAGTTTGTTTTTGGTGGCCTTGATAGCCTCTTTGAGAGTGCGACGTTTCTCCAGTTCGCTTGTGCCGATGGCGCGAATCAAGTCTATATCGATATGCCGGTATTTGCTGCTGGTCTGTATGGCTTCAAGAAGTTTGTCCAATTGCTGCATGCTGTTCTGCTCTCAGACGCTCCATGAGTTGTGCCATGAAGCGCAAATTATGCATGGTGGCGAGCCGTAGAAAGAGGCTGTCGTCAATTTTGTAGAGATGATGCAGGTAGGCCACCGAATACCTGCGACAACAGAGGCAATCACAATACGGCGAGATCGGCCCCGTATTCTTGATTGCCTTGTCGTCATTGACGTAAACATAGTGAAACCAGCGTTCGTCCGAGCCGGGCGCGGGCAAACCTTCTGCTTTTGTAAAGGCATATAAGCGAAAGTGCCGGGCGTCCCGTGTGGGCATGGCGCTGTCGAAGAGTTCATAGCCCATGCGAGTGCAAGCGACCACATTAGCGGGATGTCCAACGCCCAGCGCGTGCATTGGCCATTCGCGCACCAGTTCGCGGGTATATTGCACAATCTCGGTCAGTAGATTCCCCTTGTTATCGAGCGGCCAACCGCCGAAGCCGTAGCCATCAAAGCCGATTTCTCGCAGAGCATCCGCGCACTGCTTGCGTAGTTCAAGAAAGCCCCCGCCTTGAATCACTCCAAAGAGCAGTGGTTGTTGCTCTGCTGCCAGCCGTTTTTGCTTCATGAGCCGCAGAAATTCTTCCTTGCACCGTTTCGCCCATGCGATAGTACGTTGCACCGATTCCTGTTGCGTCTCGAATGGGTCATCGACATGCGTGCAATCATCCAGGCAGACCACGATATCCGCGCCATAACTCACCTGCAACTGAATACTTTTTTCCGGCGTAAGATGAAACTTGCGGTCTGAATTCTCCGGCTGAAAGGTGATACCCTTGTCATTCATATAGCCATACTTCGCGTTCTGTCGGATGAGCGAGTAGGCCTGAAAACCGCCGGAGTCCGTTGTGATGGGGTGCTGCCAGCCACACATCTTATGCAGCCCACCCAATGCGTTGATAGTTGACGAACCGGGTCGCTGCATGAGGTGAAAGGTATTCATAACCAGGGCTTCGATGCCGCACTGCTCCAGGTCGCTGCTATCGACGTTGCGCACTACGCCGAGCGTGGCGTCCGGCAAAAAGTTGGGCAGGCGCAGGTCGCCATGTGGCAGGTGTAAAACGCTTTTCATGCTGTTGTATCTATCTCTCTCCGGTGCCAGTCGGTCAATTGTTGGTAGGCGTGGGCAATGCGCAGGATCATCGACTCCTCGAAAGGCTTGCCCGCGATTTGCAGGCCAATCGGCAGACCTTCAGAGGTAAAGCCACATGGCAGTGAAAGGGCGGGCAGTCCCGTCAGATTAAAGGCGCGAGTCAGGCGCAGGAGCGCGCCGCCAGTGATTTCAGGGATGCCATCAATATCTATTTCCTGATCGATTTGTTCTACCGGAAAGGCAGGTATGGGCGTGGTGGGCAGGACGACAGCATGGACGTTCTGCATGTTTGCGCGTATCGTACTCGAATAGACGCGCCGTTGCTGCTGCATCCTCAAATATTCAACCGCCGTTATCTGTAGACCTCTTTGCAAGCTCTGCCGTGTCAGTTCTGTATATTCATGAACTTGCTGTGGGAACCAGCCTCTTTCTATATGCGTCAGCGCCGCTTCTGGTCGTTGAATAGTCCGGTACATCTCCATTGTTGGCTGTGGCAAGTTTATTTCGACCAGTTCCGCGCCCTCTTCTTGCAACACGCGCAGGGCTGCCCGCCACGCTGCTCGTACTTCGGGATTCAGCGGGTCAACAAACTCGTCCTTTGCCACACCCAGCCGGATTCCTTGTAATGAGAGCAAGCTCTGTCCTTCCGCGCCGCCAATCAAAGACGCGCTGGCCTGAGCAGGCGGACCGGAGACGCTATTGGGGTCGCGTGGGTCATAGCGAGCGATAATATCAAAAATGAGCGCGCAATCTTCGGCGCTTCTCGCCAGCGGCCCCACGTGATCGAGCGACCAGCTTAAAGGAATGACGCCAAAGCAACTGACTCGCCCATAAGTTGGCTTCAAGCCCGTCGCGCCACAGAGAGATGCTGGAATGCGAATCGAGCCGCCCGTATCGGTGCCGATCGCGCCGAGACACATATCCGCTATCACTGCCGCAGCCGAGCCGCCGCTTGAACCGCCAGGAACGCGAGCCGTATCCCAGGGATTGCGCGTGGGCGGCGTGTAGGTGCCATAGGCGAACTCGTGCGTATTGGTCTTGCCGATGAGAATGGCTCCGGCGCGGCGTAGTTGTTCGACGACCGCCGCGTCCTCGGTTGCCACATAGTTTGCCAGCACTTTTGAGCCTGCCGTCATACGCACGCCCTTCACGGCGATAATATCTTTTATGGCGATAGGAATGCCATGCAGCGGACTACGAAACAGGCCTGTCCGCATTTCTCGCTCAGCCTTTTCCGCGTCCTCATAAGCCTGCTCTCGCATGACGGTCACAAAGGCGCGAATCTCGCTATCAAGCGCGTCGATACGCTGCAAAGCGTCTTCCACTAATTCAGTTGATGTTGTCAGGCCGGAACGCAGGTCGTTAGCGGCCTGTGAGATGGAGAGGTAGGGCATGGGTTATATCCTGTATGTCTTTTTCTTACTTTGTTCTGGAAGTATATCATAGTCGAGCCTCGCTATATAGCCTGGGGAACGGAAGAGGGTGTCCGTCAATTTTTATGCACCCAGCATGGGGGGGACGGGTGGCTTCCGGGAACTCTCTCTGCAAAACGCGACGTTCAATCTTGCACACTCATGCAAACTTGTGTTAAGCTCTACCGCACATGATACAGGATGTGCTTTCTCCGGTATCTCTCCGCTATAAAACTTTTTTGAAAGCCGCTTTTTTAGCTTTCTCGTAAGGTGAGGTGATGTCTTATGCCCTATGCTATGGGGGAATATTATGAGCGTGCCAATGACTATGATCTTGAGTATGCCAGTCAATCTGAGCAGGATGTGCCGTTCTGGTGCGAACTGGTGATGCGCTACACGCCGCAGCGCGTGCTGGAACTTGCCTGTGGCAGTGGGCGCATTGGCCTGGAATTGTTGCGCAGCCCAGGCGATTTCCTGCTTGAGGGGTTGGATATCTCGCAGGAGATGCTGGCCGCCTATCGACGCAAGCTGGCGCGCGAGCCGGAAAGCGCGCAGGAGCGCGTGACGCTGCACGAAGGCGATATGAGCGATTACCAGCTTGAGCATAAAGGACAGTTTGATCTGATCTTTCTTCCTTTTAATTCTATCTGCCATCTGTATGAAATAGAGCAGCAGTTGGGCGCGTTCAAGAACACTTTCGATCATCTGGCTCCCGGCGGGCGTTTTGTCGTGGATGTCTTTTTACCGGATATTGATTATCTCAGTGACGCGCTGAACCGACCTTCGCATATCTACCTGGAAGATGAAATCGAGTCTCCCGATGAGTTTACGATGCTGCTCTATACCAGCCGCAAATATGACCCCATTGAGCAACTAGAGCATCTATTGTGGACGCACGAAAAGTTTTTTGAAACGGGTGAGCATGAGCGTTACCTCACCAAACTCGATATGCATATCTTCTTCCCACGCGAACTCCAGTTGTTGTTCCTGGCGACAGGTTTTGCTATCGAAGCCATTTATGGCGGGTATGATTGGAAGCCCTTTGGCAGGGGAACGCGGCAGATTGTGGTGGGCAGGAAGCGTTAGTTGACGCCCACTCCCTTCGAGTGCTAAAATATATCCTAGTGAAAAGGTCGGAATAATCTTGCGCGGCCTGACCTTTTGTGAAGAGGGAAGGCGCGAGCAGCACTTTGAAGGCGAGGAGGAGAAGGCCATGTGGCTACAAGTGTCTACAAAGGGCGAATATGGCGTGCGGATCATGGTCAATCTGGCTCGTCATTATGGTGAACGCCCTCGTTCGCTGGCGGATATTGCCCAGGAGGAGATGCTGCCCCTGGCCTATCTTGAGCAACTGGTCAAGCTATTGCGCGAGGCGGAGCCGCCCCTGGTCGTCAGCACACGCGGCGCGCATGGCGGCTACCGGCTAAGTCGCAGCCCGGAAGAGATTACGATGGGCGAGGTTTTGCGCGTGCTGGAAGGCCCGATTGCCCCCATGATTTGCGCGACCGAAGGCGAGATGACCGAGATTTGCGGCTTCATCGGCACGTGCCGGATACAGTATTTATGGGCGAAAGTACGCGACGCGGTTGCTCGCACCATCGATACGATGACCCTCGCCGAACTGGTGAGCGTTCCTGACAACCCCGCTCAATTCATCTCACTTTCAGACATTCGTGTGGCACACGCTGCCGCGGACAATAATTAGGAGGACGGAGTTTTTTCGTATGGGTTCAGAGTTGATTATTAAAAATTTGCATGCCAATATTGAAGGCAAACCAATTCTACGTGGCGTTGACCTGGTGGTAAAACAGGGCGAAGTACATGCGCTGATGGGGCCGAACGGCTCCGGTAAAAGCACCCTGGCAAACGTTATTATGGGCAACCCCAAATATGAAGTGACGGAAGGCGAAATCTGGTTCAAGGGCGAGAATATTCTTGAGTATTCGCCTGATCGCCGCGCCCGCATGCGTCTCTTCCTCGCGTTCCAGTATCCCATGTCCATCCCTGGCGTGAGCGTCGCCAACTTCCTGCGCCGCTCGCTTGAAGCCATTCGCGAAGGCAACAAGCCGCTTGAAGAGGGCGAGAATCCTTCTGGCAAGGCGACGAAGCGCAAGAGCATTCCACCCGCCGAGTTCCGCAAGCTGCTCCAGGAAAAGATGCGCCTGCTCAAGGTGGACAACAGCTTTATCAACCGCTCCATCAACGATGGCTTCTCCGGCGGCGAGAAGAAACGCGCCGAGATTCTTCAGATGGCCCTGCTTGAGCCGGAAATCGCCCTGATGGACGAGACGGACTCCGGCCTGGACATCGACGCGCTCAAGATTGTGTCCGAGAGCGTCAACGCGCTGCGCGGCCCCAACCTGGGCATCCTGCTGATTACGCACTACCAGCGCATGCTCAACTACATCAAGCCGGACTTCGTGCATGTGATGTACGATGGCCGCATCGTGCGCTCTGGCGGCCCCGAACTCGCGCTCGAACTTGAGGAGAAGGGCTACGAGTGGCTGCGCCCAAAGAGTGAAGAGGACGAGGTGACGGTCAATGGCTAACACACTCGTAACCGGATTCACCCGCGAGGCGGTGGAGCAACTCTCCCGCAGCAAGGGCGAACCCGAATGGATGCTTCAGAAACGCCTTGAGGCCTGGGAGATTTACGAAAAAACTCCCGCCCCACTTGGTCGGCGGGGCGACCTCGGCACGCGGCGCATGTTCGCCAACTTCAAGTTCTCTGACCTTAATCCCTATGTCCCTGCCGAGAGCAACGGCGCACTGCCTGCCGCTATTGAGCAATCGCTGCAGGAAGCCCTGGTAGACCAGCGCGCAGGATTGATTATGCAGCGCAACGCCTCGGTGGTCAAAATCGAACTTGACGAGGAACTGAAAAGCCAGGGCGTCGTTTTGACCGACCTGGATACCGCCGTTCGTGAGTATCCCGAACTGGTACAGCAGCATTTCATGACAAGCTGCGTCCCGGTGGATAGCTCGAAGTACACCGCCTTGCACGCAGCCTTCTGGAGTGGCGGCATCTTCCTTTATATACCAAAGGGCGTGATCGTCGAAGACCCCATTCTTGGACAGGTCTGGCTGGACGCGCCCGGCTCGGCGACCTTCGCGCATACGCTGATTATCGCAGACGACGAGAGCAGCGTGCGCTACGTCGAGGAACACAACTCGGCCTTCGAGAGCGATACACCCTCGCTACTGAATAGCGTGATCGAGGTGTATACAAAGAACGCGGCGCATGTCGAATTCAGCAACTTGCAAGACCTGGGGCAGAATGTGTGGACAATCACCAACAGGAACGCGGTACATGAGAAGGATGGCAGCACGACCTGGGTGATGGCCGATCTTGGCAGCCGCGCCATGCTCTCCAATATTGGCGTTGGCCTGCTTGGCAACGGCAGCGCGGGCGAACTGGTCGGCGTCTTCTTCACCGACCACGACCAGCGTTACTCGATCAACACGCTTTCTGACCATGCCGCCATCGCCACCAACGCCGAGACGCTGGTGAAAGGCGTGCTGACCGATGAGTCCCGCGTCGAGTTCGATGGTATGATTCGCGTGCGACCGAAAGCCCAGCAGACGGCATCCTTCCTCTCGGATCATACCCTGCTGCTGAGCGATAAGTGCCGCGCCGAGTCGATTCCCGGCCTGGAGATCGGCGCGAACGAAGTCAGCGCAAGTCATGGCGCGACTACGGGCAAGATCGACGAGGAGCAGCTTTTCTACCTGATGGTGCGCGGTATTCCTCGCGAAGAGGCCGAGCGCATCATCGTGCAGGGCTTCTTCGAGCCAGTCTTGCAGCGCATTCCGCTCGAAAACCTGCGCGCGCGCCTGCGCCGCAGTATCGTCCGTCGCATGCGCGGCGCATACGAGACCGAGGCCGACACCTGGGTCGATGCCCAGGAAACCTGGGAGATCGAGGGCGTGGACGAATACGCCGTCTCGCTCGATGGCAACCGCGACGACGAGGAGATCCGGCTGACTGAATATTAGAATCTGTAGGGAAGCGATGATGAATGTTCGCAAAACGATTTGGTATTCTGTAGGGACGCGATTCATCGCGTCCTTTTACCCTGAATTGGTACATGCAGGGGATGCAGGACGCGATGAATCGCGTCCCTACAGAACGTTTCCCGCGTTGTTTTATGAACATTTATCATCGCGTTCCCGTAACGAATAGATAAAGAGGCAGGACGCGATGAATCGGGTAGAGGAGCAGGACGCGATGAAACGCGTCCCTACATTAAAAGAAGGGACGTTTGACGTCGCGGAGATACGCAAGGATTTTCCCATCCTGGCGCGACAGGTACATGGCAAGCCGCTGGTCTATCTCGATAGCACGGCCAGTTCGCAGAAGCCCAACGCGGTGATCGAGGCCATGAGCGCCTATTATGAGACGACGCATGCCAACGTGCATCGCGGCGTGTACGAGATCAGCGAAGAGGCGACGGCCCGCATGGAAAAGGCCCGCGTGAAGGTGGCGCGTTTCCTGCACGTCAAGCAGAGCAAGCAGATCATTTTCACGCGCAATACCACCGAGAGCATCAATCTGGTGGCCTATAGTTGGGGCGACGCAAACATCTCAGCAGGCGACCTGATCGTGCTGACAGAACTGGAGCATCATAGCAACCTGGTTCCCTGGCAGCTTCTCGCAAAGCGCAAGGGAGCGCGACTCGAGTTTGTGCCAGTCACGGATGATGGGCAACTGCGCCTGGATATCTACGAACAGCTATTGCAACAAAAGCCGAAGCTGGTCGCCTTTACGCACATGTCCAACGTGCTTGGCACCATCAATCCAGCCAAAGAGATGATCGAGAAGGCGCATGAAGTGGGCGCAATTGTGCTGCTGGACGCGGCGCAGAGCGTTCCCCATCTGCCCGTTGACGCGCAAGACCTGGATGCTGATTTTATCTGCTTCAGCGCGCATAAGATGCTTGGTCCGACGGGTGTTGGTGTGTTATACGGCAAACGTGCGCTATTAGAAGAAATGCCCCCCTTTATGGGCGGCGGCGACATGATTCGCACAGTTGGCCTGCGCGAATCCACCTGGAATGATCTGCCCTGGAAGTTCGAGGCTGGCACACCCGCTATCGCTGAAGCCATCGGCCTCGGAGCCGCCATCGACTATCTCAACGCGCTTGGCATGGAGAACGTGCGCAAACACGAAGAAGAAATCACAGCCTACGCGATGGAACGCCTTCAAACTGTTCCTGGCCTGAGCGTTTATGGCCCGGACGCGGCGCATCGCGGCGGCGTTATCTCCTTTACCCTGGGCGATATTCACCCGCACGACCTGGCTTCGATTCTCGACCAGGAAGTCGGGGTTGCCATTCGCGCCGGGCATCACTGTGCGCAACCGTTGATGGAGCGTTTCGGTTTGACGGCCACCGCTCGCGCCAGTTTCTATGTCTATACCATACCAGAGGATATCGACACGCTTGTAGAGGGCTTACATAAAGCTCTGAACATATTCAACCTATAACGGAATGTTACATGTAGGGACAGGGGGATGTGGTGTGGAGATGTGGGGGCCTTGTGCCTGTCCTGGCCGGGGCAGCGAGAAACCATTCTCATCAGCGCCCCGGCCAGGACAGGCACAAGGCCCCCACCCCACCACCTCTCATCCCCCTGTCCCTACGGAAGTGATGAGGGCAAATGCCTATGTCAATGGATTATCGCGAATATATCCTGGATCACTATCGCAATCCGCGCAACTATGGCAGACTGGAGCATCCCGACGCCCACGCTGAGGACTCCAACCCGCTCTGCGGCGACCAGCTAGCCATTGATTTGCAGATCGAAGGGGATAAGGTCACGGCGGTGCGCTTTCAAGGGCGGGGCTGCGCTATCAGCCAGGCTTCAGCCTCGATGCTGTCTGAGATGATCGAGGGGCGTCCGGTTGAAGATGTGATACAGCTTGGCAAGGACGACGTGCTTGAAGCGCTAGGCATCCCCATCAGCCCGGCTCGTATGAAGTGCGCCTTTTTGTCGCTGCGTGTCCTGCATCGCAGCCTTGCGCTGGCGGGACTGGAGAAGCCTCGTGAAGACGAAGATGAGGAAGAGTAAATGCGCTTGCAGGATCAGGTAGCTATTATTACCGGCGTGAGCCATGCCGGGCAGGCGGGTTTCGGCCTCGCTTCTATTTTTGCCCGCGAAGGGGCGAAGCTTGCCATCAGTTCGCGCAGCGCCGAGCGCGTGCAGGCGCGAGCAGAGGAACTACGAAAGCAGGGCGCGACCGTCATAGGCATTCCCGCCGACCTGACAACCGAAGAGGGCGCGAATACCCTTGTCCAGGAAACCGTGAAGCACTACGGGCGCATCGACATCCTGATTAACCTGGCGGGCGGCCTCACCAAATATGGCCCATCTCACGAATTGAGCGTGGCCGATTGGGATGCCGAATTGAACAATAATTTGCGCACCACCTTTCTTTGCATTCGAGCAGTATGGCCCATCATGCAGCGCCAGGGCAGAGGGAAAATCCTCAATTTCAGCCGCGCCGGGGGTGTTCAGAGCGCAGGCCCTAACATGGCGGCATATAACGCAGCAAAAGCAGGGGTAGATGCCCTCACACGAACCTTCGCGAAAGAAGGCAAGAACGCTGGTATTTATGTAAATGGGCTTGGCCCAGGACTCATCATTACCCAATCCAATATCGAGTCCATGAAGCCATCTGAGGAAGACTTGAGGACAAGATGGGTCAGCATTGAACAGATTGCCGAGGCCGCGATTTTCCTCGTTTCCTCTGCCAGCGACGGGGTGACAGGCGCGATACTTCCCGTGCAGGGCAAAGGGGTATAAGGGGTATATGACCGATTTCATAAAAGTTGCGAGTGTGAATGATCTGGAAGATGGAGAGTTGCTGGCGGTCGAGGCGGATGGCGAGCCGCTTTGCCTCGCGAAGGTGGAAGGCCAGGTATGCGCCTTTCAAGACAACTGCACGCATATCAGCGGCCCCTTGAGCGAAGGCGAATTGGATGGCGAAATATTGACCTGTCCCTGGCATGGCGCGCAATTCGATGTCCGCACCGGAAAGGTTCTGCGCGGCCCCGCTCGCCAGGATATTATGACCTATCCTGTCAAAATCGAGGATGGGGCGATTTTTGTTCTCCTGCCGGATGAATGATAACGTGCCATGAAATAGACCCGCTCGCCTGTCATCCTGAGCGCAGCGAAGGATCTCCGGTCTCGGCACATGGATCGTTGGGGAAGGGAGATCCTGAGCGCAGCGAAGGATGGCATCTGGGGACATGTTGTTGATAGCTTGCCATTTGTTCTAGAAACCTCTAAAATGTGGCGCACAAGTATCCTGGTTTTGAAGGAGTGCGTTTATTCATGCTTGGCAAATCTCATCTATTGGTAGGTTTAACGGGTGGTATCGTTGTCGATAGCCTGTTTCATGTTACGGGTTCTCCGCTTACACTGGCAACCGCGGTTCCCCTGACATTGCTGGTGAAAAAAGCGGTTTATTACTTTTTTGTGGGTTTCGGCGCGTTGTTACCAGACATTGATAATGCTCGTAGTTCAATGGGAAGGAAACTTGGCTGGGTCAGCAAAGAAATCCAGCATGTCGCGGGTCATCGCACAGTATTTCATAGTATTCTGGGATTGGTTGTCGGCTCGGTGCTGGCGGTTGGGCTGCAACAACTGGTGATCTACCTGCTGGCGCAGCGCGGTTTTACGGTTCCGGCGCAATTTATCGGCGGCTCAAACCTGGTGCTGGTCGCGGTATTGATCGGCTGTATCCTGCATATCGCGGCTGATGCTTTGACCGAGGGCGGCGTGCCGTTGTTCTGGCCCAGCCATAAACGCTACGGTTTTCCGCCGAATCCGCACTGGCGTTTTCGCACGGGAACATGGCCGGAGCCGGTCATCGTCTACAGCTTCATGCTGCTGGTGGGCATCGGCATTTACATGTATATTATCCATATTTAAAGAGGATAGAGCAGCGAACGCATGCAACTTAAGCGCATTTCGTGGTCGAAACGATTTGATTTTCGCACCCAGCAATGGATGTCCTGGGCGCTGTTGATCATTGTCACCCTTGTCTATAGTTTGGAGATGAGTCACCAGTCTATCCTGCGCTACGACACGTTTCGCGCCACTGCGTTCGACCTCGGCAATATGGATCAGGTGATCTGGAATACGCTTCATGGGCGGCTCTTTCAGTTTACCAATCAGGCCATTGACTGGTACGGGCCGCCCACGCGCCTTGCAATTCACTTTGAGCCGATTATCCTGCCGCTTTCGCTGCTCTATCTCTTTCATGCCGATCCGCGCATCTTGCTGGTGTTCCAGACGCTCGCGCTGGCTTCTGGCTCGCTGCCCGTTTTCCTCTTGACGCGCAAGTTCATTCCCGAGTGGCCCCTGCTTGCGCCCTTGATGGCGACGGGCTATCTGCTTTCGCCTGCCGTGCTTGGCCTGAACATCTTCGATTTTCATCCTGTCTCTCTTGCCACGCCTCTACTGCTGTACGCTGTTCTCGCGCTCACCTATCGCCGCTACGTCTGGTTCTTGATAGCCTGTGTGCTGGCCGCCTCATGTAAAGAAGACATCCCTCTAGCAATCGCCATGTTCGGTATCCTGGTAATGTGGAAATATAAGCTGCCGCGCCTCGGCCTGACATTATTGATCGGCGGCGCATTGTGGAGCCTGCTTGCTTTTAAGGTTATCATCCCGCATTTCTATCCTGGTTTGCAGGCCAACAACTACTGGTATCGCTACGAGGCGTTGGGAAGCTCACCGCAGGAAGCCATTATCAATATTATCCTGCATCCCTGGCTCCTCTTTACGCTCTATTTTACTCTCGACCGTCTTTACTATCTGGCAAGTTTGTTACGCAGCACAGGATTTTTAGCTCTGCTTGCGCCCGAATGGCTGTTGCCGACGCTGCCGAGCCTGGCGGTGAATCTCCTGAGTACTGACCCTTTGCTGTATAGCGGCGTCTATCACTACAACGCTGCCATTATTCCCTTTGTAATGATCGCTGCCATTCACGGCACGCGCCGCCTGCTGTTGATCTGGCAGGGCTGGCGAGGTGAAGTGCCTGTGTATGTAGATGAGGTGGTCGAAAACACCCATTCAATGAATGGCAAAATGCAGCTTCCCCTGGTGATGCAAAAACGCCTTGCCAGCCTTAAAAGCGTGTGGCTTCCGCGCCTGCGCTCACTTGGCGATCGATTGCTTCGCCTGACTTTCCCCGCGTGGTGGAAGGCACAGTGGCAGCGTTTTAGCGAGAGGGTGCGGCCAATCGCATGTTCGCTGTCCGTGTTCCGCTTGCAGTGGCTGATGTTTGCCTGGATTACGCTGATGTTTGGCCTGAACTTCTGGATTGCGCGCCCGGACCTCAACTCGTTCTGGGCGGACCACGACCCTGGCCCTCGCGAAGCGCAAATTGTGCGTCTGCTTTCGCTGATTCCGCCGGATGCCTCGGTTTCCGCCAGCGATGACCTCAACCCGCACCTGAGCGAGCGCCGGTTGCTGGCCGTTTTCCCCTCGGTCTGCCTGGACCGCTCCTGCAATCAGACGGTGCAGTATGTGGTAGTAGATCTTGCCAGCCCGACGTTTGCGAATCGAGCGCAGGCATTGAGCGCATTGAACGGCTTATCACGCCAGTTTCGCGTTCTTGCGCGAGCAGGAGACGTGGTTTTGTTAGTGCGACGTAGCGCATAAGGGGAATCTCATGTTATAATCGTTTAAGGCATGTATTAACTCATGCGCGTGTGTTCAGGCAGGCCATTCATGGAGGAGGGCAGTAATGTATAATAATCCGTATTCCGATGAAACTGTTAGCTCAAAAGTCAACGATCCCTATGCTATTGAGGACCTGCAGCCCAGACCCCCCCTGGTACAGCCAGCGCATACTCCAGCCGTCGATCCCGCTTTCATAGCAGCGGAACACGAAGCTGAGGTTGCTGAGATACACCATAACAAGGCGGAGACGCTCCGCTTTATCATCGGCAAGATCAACGACTACATTCTCTGGTTCCTGATGGTGCTGGAGGTCATGCTGCTCCTGCGCTTCCTGCTGAAGCTGATCGGGGCCGACCCATATAATCTCTTCGCCGAATTTCTCTATAGCCTGACCGATATTCTGCTCTTCCCGTTCGCCGGTATCGTGAGATCGCCATCCATCCACACCAATCAGGCCTTCGAGTTCTCCACGCTCATCGCCGCGCTCATCTACTACCTCATCTTCTACGCCTTGAGACGCTTCTTCCAGTTGATGATAACTAATCCATCGGAGGAAGAAGCGGAGTAGGCAACAAATCTTTTTTGCAGAGATCGACCGGAAGCCACCCGCAAGGGGATGGCTCTACAAGCTAGTTCATATTGTAGAGCCATCCCCTCGCGGGTGGCTTCCGCTATCTTCTATCGTCCCTTATTTTATGTAAAACAGTACACCATCTATTATTTCTTTTCCTACTGTTCTTGACAAATATATATTCTAGTTATTATACTTTTGATAAGACCGCTTGCTACTTCTCAAGCCCGTTTTGTTGCGTTGGGGGCGACAAATCTAAGCGGTTGAAGACGTGCCACTAAAGTCAGGAGCCGTTTTACATGCGACACCGCCGGAGCAGGCAGAAACCCTTATCTGATTCTTTACCCGATGACCCATCTTTTCGTTCCAATTCTCACGTTTTTTCAGGAGAGGAGATAGATTACCGAGAACTATTTCTGCGCGCAAATCACCTGCTTAACCGCATCCAGACATCGCGGTCGAGTACCATTAAAAGCGTTATCCAGGAGATTGCGTGTCTACTATCCGACCAGGCCCGTATTATTTGGATGCCACTGCGTCCTGAGCCAGGAGCGTATTTTCTCCCGATCGAGTTCAATGGCTATGGTTATGGCTATCTTGTTTTAACAGATTCACTTGTACTTGATATGGGGGTCGCAGTTGCGCTGGCAAGATATTGCGGTCTGATATTGTACACCCTTGAGGTGACAACCTATTTCCAGAGCCATTATCCACTCACACCCTACAGGTTGACCCGGAACCTGAAAAAGCGTGAGCGTGAAGTTCTGGCATTCATGTGCCAGAACTATACGCCAGAGGCTATTGCGGAGAAGTTGCATTTGTCTCTCCGTACCGTCCACAAGTATCGAGAGAGTATTTATAATGCGCTGGGCGTTCATTCCCTGCATGAGGTATTCTTGCGGCTTTTGTATTACGACTCTATTCACCCGTCGAGGATCTGGACCCGCAAGTGACAATACTTCCTTCTCTAGAAAGGGAATAACTCTTCATTGTTCTTCTGCCGGAAAAACCCCCAACGAATATACGTAATTTACGTAGACTCAATGGGGGTTTTTCCGGTAAAACTTTACGTCGCTTTCCCTATCACAAATCGCTGAGATTTCGGTATGCTTGAACTGAGCCATTGTATGGGGAAAGGCTTCTTCACTGCCAACTATCCATCAGTCGCTCCATTCGTTATCTGGTTTCTGTTGTAAGTACCCTCTTAACGAAAGGTTATGAACTGGTGACGACACGCGACACACGATTATTTCCTGGCGAACCGCCACATATTCGCCCTCTCCGTTCCCATTCTCGTTGGAACTGGAGACAGTATTTTTCATTACACTTCCTGATAAATTTCCTTCTTTCGGCTTTTATCGGCGGCTGGAGCGCAGCCTCGTTCGTTCTCCCTGCTAATGCAGCGACGACAAACCGCCCTGGTTTCACCCTCCGGCAATTCCTGCAACAGGGACATCCTTATCACGCCTTTGATGGGTTACATGTCCTGCCTCAACGCGATTACACCGCGCGGTTCTGGAAAAACCTTTCTCAGGGAAAGGGAAACCCCGCGTTTCCTCCCAGCGCCGAACCGGCAAAGATCAAAGCAGTCAGCCAGCCGTTAACCGCAGCAGCGACCAGCACTTCTCTGCACCTGGTTGCGGGCGATTCGCAGGGAATGCGGCTGGAGGTGCTGGTTCCCGCCGGAGCCTTTGATCTCTCCAAAGCGACGACTGCGAAGGGCGTGGCTCCCCAGGGAACGCTGACGCTCACTCTTACCCAACTGCGCGGCCATTTTTCCGCTGCCACCAGCGATCTCGGAGAGTTCCAACTACAGATCACCGATGGACAGGGACAGGTGCTGCAAGGGGTTCATCTCCGCAGTCCTATTACGCTGGTCTATCACTATCGCGCCAAAGAACTGAGCAATCTGAGCCTCAATCCTGGCCACCTGTATGTGATCTGGCCTGACCTGGAGTCTGCGGCGGCTGCCGCAAAACAGTCCTTTGCCAGCTATGTGGTTCCTATGCAGAACGACGCCAGAGCCAGTACCCTTACAGCACAAACTACTACCTTCACTGGCACTCCCTTCGTGCTGGGTTCGGGAAGCAATCCCATTCAGAATCCCCCGAAGCCGAACGTTGCCGAGGTGCAAGGCAATGGTGGGCAGCTTTCCTACAGCTATCCGCTCGTGGTTCCCCCCGGCCCTCCAGGAACCGCTCCGAATCTGGCCGTCGTCTATTCCAGCGCCGCCACCAACGGACGAAAAACGCCTACCACCCCTGCCAATAATGTTGGCGAGGGCTGGGCGTTGACGCTTGGAGCCATCAGCGCGGAGCAATATCCCGATGGCAGTGTCTGGTACTCCATCAGTGGCATCGATAATGTCAATGATCGCCTGATTCCTGATACCACTGGCAACAACTTTGCAACGGAGCATCTCTCCTATTTACAAATCACCAAGATCACGTCCAGTTTTGGGCAGCCCTGTTTCCGGGTCGTCGATACCAGCAGCAACTACTACGAATTCGGCTGCACCAGCGATTCGCTGCAATACTACATTGATTCTTCGGGTAACCGGGTCAACTACGAATTTGACCTCGACAAAATGGTGCCTGCCAACGAGGGGCCGGGCACCAATGGCCGCAACCTGACGGCCTCCTACGTGCAGGATTTCGAGAGCAACAGCCAGTATACCTGGGTGCGCGATTCGGCCCTCAAGCAGATTACCTATGGCAACGGCACCGCTCGCATTGGCACCATCGACTTTTTCTACAATGGTCCCTCCAACTATACCGATCCCAATAGCCACATCCAATATGTGACGCAGTATACCAATACCTACGAATCAAGCTGTAATTTGCCAGCGCATCCACCTCAGAATCAACGATGCGACGATCCGATTGATCGCTCCGGTGGTATGGTTGATCCCGATGTGATGAGTACGCTCTCCTTGCAGACCGTCAAGATTTACACGGGCGATAACTCAAGCAACACCCATCTGGATTATAGCTACAGCTTCACCTACCAGGATACGGCCTTTGGCAATTGCCCCAGCGCCGATACCACCCTGTCTTCGGCCTACTGCGCTGGCAATCATCTGCTCACCAGCATTACCCCGACCGTCTATCAGAACGGCACCGGCCATGCGCTTCCCGGCGTGACCTTCGGGTATAGCGGCGGCAGGACGAATAAGTACGATGATAGCAGTCAGAACAACTACCACATGGAGAATAGCTGGCAGTATTTGACGAGCTATCATGACCATAGCACCGGAGTAGGCGCGAGCAGCATCACCTACCATACGGCCTACAATAACAGCCACGGCACGCCCTATAGCAATGGCGATAATCGCTATGACCCGCTCTACTGCGATTGGAATACCTGCCAGTCCGGCACCTCGTTTTATCCCATGGATGACAAGATGTGGACGGAGCAGGTGGTGACGCAGATTACCTATGTAGGCCAGGACAGCAGTAATTCGAATGCGGCTCCTGACACAGTGAGTTATGATTACTGGCTCACGAAGACGCAAGGCACGTGTCCCGCTGACTCCATGAACGATAGCGATTGCGTCGGCTTTGGCTGGATTCCCAATAGCGGCCTCGACTGGCAGAGCTACTATCATGGCGAGTTCCGCGGCTTTGGCACCGTCCTGATTACCAGCCCTTCGGGTGATCTGACGGTACAGAATTATGCTGCAACCTGGGGCTGGGATAGCCCGGCAAGCGACCCCAGAAATTACCTGGCGGGGCAATTGTTAGAAGAAGATGTGTATCAGGGGAAAAATGTTGATGCGACCAAACTGATCGCGCGACGACCTACTTCTATGGTGGTCAGCAACCCAAGGGACAGCAAACTAGCACTGCGGCATCTTGTGCCAGCACCAGTACCTATCCTTCCACCATGTACCGGCCCTGCGAAGTCGTCCTCTTGAACCAGCGCACCACCAGCTATGAACAAACGGGCAGCCCTAACAACAACGCGCCCTGGGTCGAGAGCGACTACACCTATGACGACTACTCGACGAGCAGCGGGCTGGGTGATTATCACCAGAGTCCGGCGCATGGCAGCTACCATAATGTGCAACAGGAGGTGATTAGCGGGTCCAACATCCCGACGCTCACTAAACACTGGACGTATTATACGAGCAACAGTTCGAGCAGCATCTACTTCTACTACCAGGCGCATACGGTTGCGCACAGCGATATCGTCGATAGCCAGGGCCATATGTGGGCCTGCCAGGATATTACCTATGACGAGGGCGTGGGAAATGGCGTCCCACAACCCGCTGCGGGCTGGCCGACGACCGTCGTCTCCTACAGCGATTGCAGCCATCAGAGTACCACGACAATCAAGACCTATAATGGCTATGATAACTACGGCGACCTGGTAGCCTCGGTCGATGGCTTCGCGGCGGCCAATCCCAGCCTGTACAGCAGCGCCGGGTGTACGCTGTCCACCGCGCCGACCATTTTCCCGACCAGTTCCTGGAGCAGCAGCCATTACACCGTTTGCCATAAGTACGACCCGGTCAGTTCGCTCACCACGGACACCTGGAATGTGCTGGGACAGCATACCAGCACGGCCTATGATGCCACCCAGGGACAACTGCCCATCAGCAGCACCGATGTCAATGGGCAAGTGACCACCATGAGCTACAGCTATGATGGAAGCGGCAATAAAACGGTACAGGTGAAACTGCCCAACGAATCGGGCAGCTACACCAGCCAGTCCACGCTGACGTCGAACTGTAGCGATAGCAGCGTCTATCCCTGCCTGGAGATCGATACCAACTCCTCGCTTTACAGCGGCGCGGTGACACGGACCTTTTACGATAGCCAGGGCCGGGCAGTCGAAACGCTCACGCCAGGACCGGACGGCTCGCATACCATCGTCACCTTCACGGTCTATTATGACCAGACGCATTCGGTATATACCAGCTTTCCGTTTGTGGTCAACAGCAGGACGACCTGGCTTGACCCCAACGGAGCCACCGATGATACCGGAGCCACACCTTACGGAACGGCAAAGTACCTTGACCCGTTAGGCCCTGTTATCAGCACAAACGATGCCTATTCCTACCAGACGCATACCAGCTATAGCTTAGGCAGTGCCAACGGCGATAGCCAGACCTACCTCACCACCACCTTCGTTGATGCCAATAATCATGTGCAGGTCAGCTTCAGCGATGCGCTGGGCCGCACGCGCTACGTGCAGACCTATAGCGGGGTCAATGGCGGCACGCTTACACCCAACATGCAGGTTAGCACCCAGTATAACGCGCTGGATAAACCGACCTCGATTGTGGTCACCGACCTCGCGCCGCAGTCGGGTCAGACCATCACGTCTGTCACCACGACCATCGGCTATGACGATATGGGCCGGATGACGAGCCTGAATGACCCGGATCGCGGCCTGCACACCTACGGCTATGATGCAGACGGCCGCGTCCTGGTGGATGTCTCCGGCAGTCGCACACTCGGCGTCAGCTATGACCTGCTGGGACGCCCCGGCTGTATCCAGGACGCCAATCCCACCACTGATGGTTCCGGGAACTGTAGCAGTGGTAGCCATCCCCTGGTGCAGAACACCTATGATACGAGCAAGCTGGGAACGCAGGGGACAACCGATTTTCCTGTCGGACAACTGACCCAGAGCGTGGCGACGACCTATTACGACACCACCTATACCAATAAGAGTACCGTCACCGAGCAGTTCCAACACGATCAGCGCGGCCAACTCGTCACCGCGACGTTGCAGATTGCCGTTCCCTCTGGCTGGGGCCTCACCACATCCCTGCCGCTCTATCAAGAGGCGACCTCTTACAACGACGCAGGCCAGCCGACGATGCTGAAAACAACGGTCGGCGGAGTGACTGGTTACACAATTGGCGAGGTGTATGATTCGGCAACGGGAACGCTGACCGGGCTGAACAACACTGGCTCTGGCAGCGCGAATCTGGCCACGCTGGCCTATAACCCGCAGGATCAAATCAGTGACATTAATTTCCAGACGACCAGCGGCACTCCCCTGGCGGATGACAATTTCACCTATGATAAGGACCTGCGCCCGGCAGGCAGCACCGCAAGCTGGCAGAGCGGCAGCGGCTCATCCGGCACGCTCTTCAGCACGAGCCGCACCTATGACCCGGTCGGTAACGTGATTAGCGTCAGTACCACCCATGCCGCCATTCCAGGGCAAAGCGGCTCCGGCGGCAGCGAGACGCAGAACTTCTGCTATGACGAGCAGAACCGGCTGGTGTGGGCAGGCAACTCCGGCACCCAGCCATCCGCAGGCAATGGCACCTGTGGTAACGGTACGCTGTCCAATAGCCTGAGCGGCGCGACCTACAGCAGCAGCTTTGTCTACACGCACCTGGGCCAGCTCTGGCAAGGGCCGCTCAACGGAGGCAGCACGCAGGAGCAGTACCTCTACTGCAACACGAACAAACCGCACCAGTTGGTCGGCCTCTACCCGCTCTCCAGCGGCGCAAACTGCTCCAACTACACGAGCAAGACCGCCGACTACGCGACCGGCTACGATGCCTGGGGCAACGCGACCAGCCGTAACACCGGTAGCATATCGGCTAGCCTCAGCTTTGACACGCTCGACCACCTGGTCGTCTGGAACGCTGGTAGCACGAGCCAGGCCTGGTACGCCTACGACGCCTCCGGCAATCGCGTTCTGAGCCGCACCATCACCAGTAGTGGCACCAGCTTGACCACCTATGCCTTCGGTGTGGAGGAACATACTTACAGCGCCACTGGCACCAACACCGGCAACACCTATTACTACTCCCTGGGCGGCCACCTGATCGGGGAACTGACCGGAACCAGCAGCATGGTGACGCAGTTCTTCCTCACCGACGCCCTCGGCAGCGTGCTGGCGAGTTTCAGTGATACGCCTAATAGCGCGACGGTGTTAGGCAACCAGGTCTATGGCCCTTACGGCAACCAACGCTATCTCAAAGGCTCGATGGGAACCGCCAAAGGCTATACCGGGCAGTATGCTGACCCGACGGGGCTGGATTACTATAACGCGCGGTATTATGACCCGGTGGCAGGGGTGTTTGTGTCGGCGGATAGCAAGCAGGGCAATGCAGAGGGCATGAATCCCTATGCCTATGTGGCGGGCAATCCTGAGACGTTCACTGATCCGAGTGGGCAGTATGTGGCTGGACCAGGAGGACAGACCTATATACCGGGTGCGCCGTACTATATGCAGGGAGGTCAGAAGTATCGGGTTCCAAATCCGCCGCCCTTTCATGATCCTGGTACTCAAAATGGGGGCCATCCTGGACAAGGGCCAAGCACTCAACCGACTAAAAGTAGTGGGGGAAGTAGCAATCAGCCAACATCATCGTCGCCTCCTGGTCGAAAACAAACGAATAAACAGCCCTGGTGTTTCACAGTGTGCGGAGGTGTCAAAGACTGGTGGCAAATCGGAAAAGGGGTTGTAGGCATACTGGGAAATAGTGCGGCACTTGGAACACTTGTAGCAGCATTTTTAGGAGCAGATGCAAGCACTGATGGGGCAGCATCATTCCTGGCTAATTTTGTTGCAAGTGTGGGTCTTGGATTCATTCACAACATTATAGAAGGTTTTAGAGGCATCGCAGACAATTTTAACGAACATAACCCAGTTCTTGATATTGTCGCAGACATTCTCGAAATAGGTTCTGATTTGTTGAGCCTTGCAAGTATGGGAAAGGGATTTCAGGCGATAAAGGAATTGGGCGGTGTCAAATCCTCATTACAAGTAGCACGGCTCTTTAATGCTGTTGGTCAGATGTTTTCGGGAAAGTCTGTAGATTTTACCAAGTACGTGGGTCCTGCTACCTCTACAATCATGGGAATACTGACGACTGTGAGTACTTCAGTAACTCTTGTACAAGATGGACTGCAACTTGGCAGCGACATTAGTGAGTACAATTCCTATGCTGCAAACCACGATCCTTCTGCAGGCTGGAATACATCGTGGTGGTAGCATTTTTTACTCTGTGGTCGTTGCAGACATCGGGATTAGAAAGGTCATCAGAAAGGTTGGTCATAAGATGAGCAACGCGGTAGGTTAGTTTCCAGGCAACTATGTGTGATCAATAAGGGTATGGGATCTTTGGCCCTACTTGTATGTTTTTGATGCCATACCCTAAGCTGGCTCACTATGTGGTGAAGTCTATGACTGCAGTCCATCCACAGGTGAGCCAGGGCCTGATCAGCTTGATGAGATAGTAAAACAGGCACAATAGAGATGCTGTATCGGTAACGAACTTCAAAGTTCAGGATTGCCTTAAGGACATATCCCAGAATGGAAGGTAGGTTGTTAAGTATCTGAATGGATGGAAAGACGAACGACTAATTGACAAAGATGACAAACGGTGAGCTTTAAAGTATCATAGGATTGCTTTCCAATATTAGTCGTCACACAGATGTGAGACCAATTTCACCGGGGTAAGTTGGTAGCATCGCTTTTTATTTACGGCTAAGCCCCCAACAACATAGAAGGAGGATTTATTCGTGTCCCTAAAAGAGAGTATTTGGTATTTTATCATTCTGTTTTTTTGTATAGTGATCGTTAGTATGTTTCTGTTGATGCAACACATCCATTTGTTATTCCAGATCGTGCAAATCTACCTGATACTCTGTGCAATATTGTGGATGCTGTTTTTTCGCATGGGAGGGGTAAAACGATTGCGACAAGCAAACCGGGAAAGGGAACTTCTCCGCTGGAATCAGAATCCCATCATCCTGATAACAATCTTTCTAGCGGGACAAACAGTGCTTGCAGGCCATTTCTTTAGTCAAGGTTGGTTAAGTCAACCTGGGGCTATCGTCGATCTCTTTGCAGCATTGATTCTCGTAATGCTGCTCTTCTGTGAAGTAGCAGCTACCGTAGGACTGATCCATGTCCTATTACTTAGTATCAAGCCAGACATGACAACTCTTCAAAATGACGCAAACGAGAGGCAATGACTGAAGTGCAACGCTGGGAATATCACAGTGTCCATTTGGTTGCGACTGGTTTATTGAGGGATAAGGGATGGCGGCTTTGGCAAATCAATGAGCAAGAACAGCAGGACTGGAAAAAATCAGCAATCTATGCTTCTGTCAACGAGTTTTGCAATCAAATGGGGCAACAGGGCTGGGAATTGGTAGATGTAGCTTATCCAGGAGAAACCGTGACTTTTGCCATTCTGCACTTCAAACGGTCGCTTCAATGAGCATTGAAAAAACGGTTTTGGCTTTGTATTCAAGCACATGAGCTGTCATGCCAGACGAGCAAGCAGACGATGAGCGAACGTTGAAAGTTTTGCGGCATCTATTCGTGTACGTACAGATTTACCCTTGCTTGATCTTTGCTAACGCTATGGATGTGTTACATGATCTGTTCGCAGGTGGCCTTTTCGGCCTCTTGTATTTTATCCTGCTTGGTATCTTTTTTCTAGGTGTCCTACTTTTGTCAGTAGCAACACTTTTGTATCAACGCAAGACGATACCGAATTATTCTGTGGATGAGGTCTATACAGAATATACTAGACTGAGACACCCTGCTGCCCGTTGGCGTATCACGCTGATCTATATAGTACTGCTCAACGCCGTCTTTGCACTCTTGATTGTATTGCTGAAAGGACTCTTTCTTTGGTTCCTCTTTGTCCTTCTCCTGGTTAATCCCATTTTGCTCCTTTGGACAGCTCAACAATATGACCGGGTTCGACTGCTCACCAGAAGAGCCAGAGAGCTTGGCTTGGAAATAGAATACCGGAGAGGAAGAAGGGTTTGAAGTATAAGACGGAAGGATGATGGTATCAAAATCCCATCATCCTTATAGTAATTTTTATAGCAGGACAATCGGTACTGGCAGGTCATTTCTTAGGTCAAGATTGGTTAAATCAACATGGGGCTATCATCGATCTTTTTAGGGAGATATATTTATGCAAACAGTCGAAATACCTCATCTGGGTGAGTTCGTAAAGGAAGGCAAGATAGTGTGTTGGGTGAGGTTAGTAGGTGAAGCGATTCGGCAAGGGGAGGTGTTAGCCTACCTTGAAACCGATAAGGTGAATATGGAGATCGAATCCCCAGCCTCCGGCGTTGTCCGTGCTATTTTTGTTTCAGAAGGAGAAACCGTGCAGGTAGGAACTCCCATCGCACTCATTGGAGAAGTAGGTGAGCCTCTTCCAGACGTTGCTCAACTACCCAGGATGCCTGTGGAAGTGAGACAACGATGCATAGGCGAAGCATCTACTGGAGGTCCATTTTCACCTGGAAGCATCAGGACTCGTCAACAGGTACGTAAGCGTATCGTGAATATAGTTGTCCTCAGTACGGGATTTTTCGTGCTGCTTGCTGCATTCATCTACTCTGTGGTTTTGGGCTATCGCTTTCCCTGGTGGTTTTATGCCATCTTTTTTCCCTTACAAGCGATAATTCTCGTGCTAAATGCTGTTGAATTATTTCGTTTGTTCGGTTTCTTGAAGCAGCAAAGGATGTAGTAGAGGAACATGGAGTGAACCCCATTTGCAGCCCCATGATGGTAGGTTTTATGGGCAAGAGCGGTGTTTATAGAAGAATTGATATTAAAGCAAGCAGCGTTCATTTGTATTGATGAGAAACAACATGCAGGTAAAGCAGGCAGGTATTTTTCTGCTTCCAGGCAGGTGGTATGAATAAAGAGAGGCTTGTTTATTTTATGATGAGGTGGAAAACCTCTTTTGATGACTTTCTAGAAAACATTCCAGCGGAGACCCGTAACCGATTGTATCGCCAGGTCGCCATGTATACCCTGTTCATTGAATCTCTGCTGATTCAATACATTGCGATTCAACCGCAGCATGCGCAAGAAGGCGTATTCTTTGGGATGAGATGGGTGTTTATTCTTGCCGCTGGAATATATCTGGTATTGTTCAAAATCGCGCCGAAGTCACTTGTGGAGGCGGAGGAACGTTTTGACAAAAGCACAATATGGGTGATCAGGGCAGGGCTGGTTTTCAATGTATTTAGTAGCATTATGACCTGTATTGTTCCTTTTTTCATGAAGTGAGAGGATTGGAGAGACAGTCTCAAGCCATGAAAGCCTTACCAAAGCAGATGACTGGGCGTCTGTTGTTTTATTTGCTTGCCTTAGTTGCAACCCTCGTTCTAGTGGCTTGTAATGGAGTAGGATCTAGCAGTTCTCTTGCTCCCCCCACACCGCATGTTCCTGTAGAGGCGATGAAAATGTACAGCACATCTTGGTATACGATTCGCTATCCTGCAGGATGGACGAAGAAAGAAATCACTGCTGAGTGGGTTCTCTTTTTCGATCCCGCTGGGGACTATAGTATGGCGATTCACTCGTGGTTTAATCCTGAAGCGAGTATCTCAGTTGATAGCGTAGCTGAGCATGGGCTGATTGCCCTCCGTGATCGCCAGCCTGTCCATCTCCCTCTCACGATTCTGCTTGCCGGGCAGCGTTGGAGTCAACGGGCTGCTATTGGCTGGGTTTATGGATATAGGAAGCGGGCATTGATTGAGGCGGTTTCTCTTGCCGCCAATCCAACCCAGTCTTCGGGAACAGTTACCTACTCGATCATCTATGATGCGCTAGCTCCCAGGTTCACTCAAGCCGTAAAGTTGTATTTTGCGCCGATGCTCCAGTCGTTCAGGTTTACGGCATAAGAGGCAGATTGACCCGTGAGGTGGGGCCTGTCGCACTATCACGAGCCGCGCCAGTAGTAGCGCCTCTTCCTCCACTCTGGCCACCTGATCGGGGAACTGACCGGAACCAGCACAATGGTGACCCAGTTCTTCCTGACCGATGCCCTCGGTAGCGTGCTGGCCAGTTTCAGTGATACGCCTAATAGCGCCGCTGTGTTAGGTAATCAAGTCTACGGCCCTTATGGTAACCAGAGGTACCTCAAAGGGACGATGGGAACTGCCAAGGGCTATACGGGACAGTATGCTGACCCGACGGGGCTGGATTACTATAATGCGCGCTATTATGACCCGGTGGCAGGGGTGTTCCTGTCGGCAGATAGCAAGCAGGGTAATGCGCAGGGGATGAACCCCTATGCGTATGTGGCGGGCAATCCTGAGACGTTCACTGATCCGACGGGACAATACCTTGCTGGGCCAGGAGGACAGACGTATATACCGGGTGCGCCGTACTATATGCAGGATGGTGAAGCGTATCAGGTTTCGACTCCGTCTCATCCAGTCAAGGATGGGACACCGTATACAGGGCCCGGCTTTGTCAATGGGTGGCGTCCTGGGCAAGGGCCGAATGCTCATCCAGCAGGACAGGGTAATCCTAAGTCAGTTGCTAGAAGTAGTCATCCGAATAGTGGAGCATCACCGTCTAGCGGTTGTGATAAAGCTTGTGGTGATCGTGATAGACAACTGATTCAGGATTATCTTAATAAACAGAAAACCTTCTGGAACAATGTTGCGACCGCTATCGGAGATGGGGTTGCTTTAGCAGGAGACATCATAGCGGCAATAGCGCATGGGATAGCGCAAGATTGGAAGGGATTCACAATGGAATTGTTAAGCGCCTTGTCTCGCGGGGCAGCATTAGTCGGTGACTTGGGAGCGTTAGGTGTTTTCAAGATGCCTACAATTATAGTAGATATTCTCACAAGCTTGAAGTGGGTAGCCAACGTAATAGACACGATTGGAGGTCTCTTGAGCATTTTTAACCCAGTGCAGCCTGTACTGAATGAAATGGGACAGTGGGTCGTTCAGAAGGCACGTCCACTGATTGTGGCTGCAATCTTTCAGCTGATCGCCGGTTCTGTTTCTAGTGCTGGAACCGTACTTGCTCCCAAGCTGATGAATATAGCCTATTGGGATGGGCAAATAGCAAACGTTGACACCTATTCAGATCAGCAAGCGTACACTATATGTGTACAAGATTATCATTCAGAACCTGGTATATGCTGATAGAGTGGGGCTGAGTCAAAGGAAAGGTGGCTGACGTGATCATGTAGATCATATGCAAGTCATTTCCGTAGTAACGTGTAGATGTAAGTGCGGGCCAAGAATATTGGCTTTTGCGTAAGCTCCAGCAGTTCCTGGTATTAGTTAAGTTCTAGAAAGGTTGCAAGTGGTTGTCTAACACCAGGAACTGCTGGAGACACTGAAAGAGGCTTCACTTTTGGTTGTACTGAAACAGGCCACTACTGATATATTTCTTGGTGGCATGTTTACTATGTCGAAATAAATCCTAGAGCCAGGACAGATACAGTTGATCTATGCTTGTCCGAAAATAGTTTTGCCTAACGCTTATTGAGCTAATCAATCTATCTTCGTTCTGAACATTGTGAAAGATGGAGGCATACTATGAAGCATCAGCAGCATGACGAACTGAATGTTCGACGAGGAGCCTTCAGGTCAGTTTTACGTTCGATGAAATGGTCTCTTTTCTTGTTTGTCTGGATGATTGTATGGGTATTGGGTCTCATTGTATTGGTGATGTGGTGGCAAGTGCCTCCATTCATTTCATTACTTTTTTGCATTGTGGAGATTGGCCTGTTTATTTACATCATGGTGCGATATGTACTAGATAGCTGGGCTGGGCCACAAATCAAAGCCAACTTCAGGTTGTTGTGGGGGAAGCAGGAGACAGCGTTGCCGCCATCAAGTATCGGTGATGATGTGGAGAGCAGGCATGAGGGGGAGACATGAATGGAAACGATTCTTGAAAATTTTGTCTTTCTTGATCTTCGCTGAGAGAACTATCTCAAGTACTAAACATGGCCCACACGAGGAGAACCGAAAGGCCGAGAAAGGACAGGCTCATAAAGCAACAGAACACGAGATCCCCCCAGGGCATGCCGACTTGCGCACAGGTATCGGGATGATAGGGGTCGTAGAGAACGCTGACTTTGCTCTGTTCCGGCGCGACACTTGACCAGAGACCAGACTCTACCTCACACACGCGAGGATGTGCAATATCGGGGAGGAATTGTACAACGGCTACTTCAAGGGAGCGCCTTCTTCGCATGTGTTTCAGGCGATGAGCGACGACGGTTCCTGTCCCTACCAGACCATTGAATCGTAGCCAGAGCATGCGATAGACCCGGTAAAGAAAGATGCCAGGAGTGAGCAGGCAGACGATCATGGCTACGAACCCGCATCCATCTGCTTGATAAAACCAGGTGGAGAGGGTAAGTCCTTGCTTTTTCCATAGCCCGAACAACAGCACAAACAACGTCACGATGAGCAGATTGAGCAGGAGGGCCAGTAAACACCCGTGCCTTGCTGAAAAGGCTTTGCATGTTTTCAAGCCACATTGGGGACACCTGGGAAGGACGGGGTCAAACGGTTTCTCACACCTGGGGCAATGAAGCGTTTTCATGTATTTCCTCTTGCTTGCAGTATCTCTATAGAAAGAAACGGAGCACAGGCTTTGCTGCCCAATGATGGCAGGATATATAGGCAGGACTGGTGATTAGGGGAAAATTGATATCAAAGCAAGCAACGTTCGTTTGTATTGATGAGAAGCAATGTGATTCTGAATCAATCTATTGTTCTCCTTCCGAACAGGTTCTATGGAGAAAGAAATAGCTCTCTGAAGAATAAACAAAATTGCCGGGTAGTGAAAGATGAAACGAAAGCAATTCTTGTCCGTCTTTTTTACGTCGGCGGTATTTTATGGAGTCTCGTTTGGCATTGCCCTGTTTCTTATTCGAAGACCGCCTATCGATTTGTTGCTCTTTCAGACCATATTTTATGGTGTCGGCCTGGGCTTGTTTTATGCCTGGTGTAGTATACGTGGAATACTTAACCTCCCTGTCGAAGACACGAAGGAATTTTTTGCCACATTGATAGTGGCGCTGGCTCGTCTAGGATATGATCTGGTTGAGCAGAAACAGACGGGCCGCACCCGACAGGGACAGCCGATCATTACACTCACCTTTGCTGGACGTTCCCCAGCTCAAAAAGGACGGATTATTGCCCAGCTGAATGGAGACATTGCGATTATTGCTGGTCCGAAAAAGATTTTACAGCAGATAGAGCAATTTTGTTCGCATAAGAAAGGCTTCTGTGTTTTAGTATGAGCAACTGGCCGAGCAAACGTGATCTTTTAGCTCTTCTTTAACAAGGAACAAGCGTTTGGAATGCGCAAAGACAGGTGTTACGCGAGCATGGCTATTTTCGCTTAGATCTCAATTCGGTTGATCTCAGCTATGCAAAACTCGAGGGTGCAGATTTGCGCGGTGTGGATTTACGAGGGGCTAACCTGATGGAAGCGAATTTGAATGAGGCTGATCTTAGGGGAGCTAACCTGAATGGAGCATGCTTGATGGATGCCAGTCTTTATGAGGCTGATCTTAGGGAGCTAACCTGAATGGAGCAGACTTTGAGGGCGCTGATTTGAGTATTGCTAATCTACAAGGGGCGAATTGCCAGAACACTTTTTTTCTGTTGTCGCATATCGAGAAGAACTTCCCATTTATCTAACGTATCTTGTCGCTCTTAAACAAGCAAGGTAAATAGGTATTTCGCACGATTTTTTCATGTTCTAGAAAGCAATTGTTTTGTAAAGACAAAAAAGAATTTTAGCTATGTCACAGGTTATTCCAGGCGATCTTTCAGTTGAAGATTACCAAATCATCCAGGCTCATCAGTTGGGTACACCTTTTGCGGTCTATAGGCTCAAACCAGGTTCCATTCGCTTCACTCGTTGGACAGGGATAATGATGCTGAGCATGGATATCATTATTTTACTATGATTTTCCACTTTTCCCCCCATCCATCAGAATAGCTCGATAACGGTTTGCCATTCCAAACCTGTCTCCAGATGTCATCCTGAGCGGAGCGAAGGATCTCCGGCGTCTGCACACGGATCGTCTGGGAACGCAGATCCTTCGCTCCGCTCAGGATGACAGGAGAGAGGGTCTTTTTCCTGGCAAGAAATTTGTAGCGATGCTTTGTGCCTGGATGAGGAACATATTGTATGCGAGAAGAAGCTCTGGTCGCTTCCCCGCTTAATCCTGTGCTGTCCGTCGGCGTCTTGAGCGATGACGAGCTTCTTTTCGTTGATACAGTGCAGGGGAAGCCAATATGGCGTACGCTTCTGGTGCCTTTGAATGCTTTGGAGAGTCCTGAAGGATTGCTGGCCTTTTTGTGGGAAACGGGCCTGGAACGTTTTTGGGTGATGCCAGCCAGCCGCTTTTCACAGAGTATTTCCTGGTTTGAGGCGGCTCGCAATCGCTGGTCTATCCTCTCCCATGCCGGGGTAGATAAGCTGGATAGGGCGGCGCGTATCTTGTTTTTGCCCAAAGAGAGCGGACCGCGACAAACGCGCCAGCTTGTCCTGCTCTTTCCTGAACATGCCGGGTGGGACTGGAAGCTTGCTAACATGCATAGCCTGCTAGCGACGGTCAGTTACCTGGAGCAGGTTCTGGAGCGCTCGCTAGCTGATGCATCAGAGCAGGTTGCGCGCCAGCTATTGAGCGACCTGACACGTGATGGCCCATTGGCGGCCTTTCGCGCCTCGGCAGGGAATGCGGGAACGTTATGTGATCGCGAGGGGAACCCCATTCCGTTGTGGGAATATATGCGAGATATGGCGTGGATGCGACCGCTCAACCGGGTGGAACAGCGGGGGCGCTATCTGCACAAATATACCCACCTGAGCCTGTCGCTTCAAGCCGCGTTGCGTGTCCAGTTGGGTGGCGGAGGCGCGCAGCATTCGGTGAATGGGCGAGCCTATGATGGAGCGCGACCCGGCATCTGGCGCGTTCATGCCGAAGCGGCTGGCTCAGTCTTCAATGGCAAACAACTGCCAGGAATGTTGCTTGAGCAGCCCTGGAGAAGTACACCACAGGTTGCCTGCTGCCAGGAAATCGGTTATCATACGCAGATCTCTGAGGGCTGGTACTGGCAGGAATCTTATCCACTTCTACAAACCTGGGCGGCACGTTTGTGGCAGGCAGCCGAACGCCTGCATACCAACTCCCAGCGTTACCGCCATGTCGAGGCGCGAAACAATGCCTTTTCCGCCATTACCCGGCTCGCGCAACTCGGTATAGATCTCGTTGGAAGGGAGCAAGAGGCTGGCGGCTGGGGAAGACCTGACTGGTGGGCGCAACTGATCGGAGGCGGACAGGCACAATTCTTTCGCCAACAGGTGCAGCTTGTGCGCAAGGGAATTATGCCTGTCCTGGTCGTAGGCAATTCCTTCTGGCTGGTCTCCGATGAAGTGAATCCGACGGCTGCTGCTCCGCTCCTCTTTCCATCCCGCCGTTGGAGTGGGTATATGGTTGGCTATCAAACCCCTCTTCCACTATCTAATGTCGTCAAAGAAGCCTTTCAGAAGGCTGAGCAGGCTGGCGAGTTGGGGAAGCGGCTGGATGCGCTGGCTGAGGAGGCCATCTGATGGATTTTGCTAAGATAGCGGGGGATACTCGCACCCTGTCATCCTGAGCGCAGCGAAGGATCTCCGGTGTAAACGCGCAATCGTGCTGGATGACGGAGATCCTTCGCTGCGCTCAGGATGACAGGCCTGCATATTCCCTCTTTATTTAGCAATCTCAGCAAGTGGAAATAATGCGTGGTACGATATAGAGTAAAAAAGCAAACATGCTGCGGGCAAGAAAAAAGGAACGGGCTATGGAAGAGTTACCGGCAAAACAAACGAAACCGGCTGCAAAGGGCGGATTGAAGGTGATCGGGGCAGGCTTCGGACGAACGGGAACGCTTTCTTTGAAGTTCGCTCTGGAAGAACTGGGGTTTGGCCCTTGCTATCATATGTCCGAACTGCTCAAGACACCGGAGCATCTCCCACTTTGGGAAGCCGCCAGCAGAGGGGAAGCAATCGAATGGGCCGATATTTTTGCAGGATATCGGGCTGCCGTAGATTGGCCGACTTGCTCCTTCTACGAACAACTCATGCACGCTTATCCGCAGGCAAAATTTATCCTGACCGTTCGCGACCCTGAAAGTTGGTACGAGAGCGCCAGCAACACTATCTTTTACACACGCATCAAGGCCGCTCAATCCCCTGTCATCTCCCGGCTTTTCTTCATGCTAGCCGCCCTTTCCCCTGGTATGCGCACGGCCAGCCGCATCATGAATTCTCCGATGTGGAACAGGACGATAGGCGTAAGAGTTGAAGACAAACAGCAAGCCATTGCTTTCTTCACCCAGCACATCGAAAACGTCAAACAACGAATCCCGGCAGAGAGATTGCTTGTCTATGAGGTGAAAGAAGGCTGGGAGCCGTTGTGTGCCTTTCTTGGTGTGGAAGTTCCTACGGACAAACCATTTCCCTGCCTCAATGATCGGGCCAGTTTCCCTGTCACGAAGATGATGGAGGTGTACCGCAGGAGACTCACCGCTCTGTCAATAGGGGTTGGATTGCTGCTGGCGCTGCTGCTCTTTCGACAATGGCAAAATGCAGCCAAACGCTCGCGGTTTACATAAATATACCGCATATGATATACTCAAGGCATCCAGGAGGAGCGAACCTACGAAATGGAAGATCTGAGCGTCTTTACCGGCAACGCGAATCGTCCCTTAGCGGCGGCCATCTGCAAACATCTGCGCATCCCTCTGGGAGACGCGGATGTTTTTCAATTCAGCAACGAAAATATTTTTGTCAAGATCAACGATAACGTGCGCGGACGCGACGTGTTCGTAATTCAGCCGTTCAGTTTCCCCGTCAATCGCTCCATCATGGAATTGCTCATCATGATCGATGCCCTCAAACGCGCTTCTGCTGCCCGCATTACCGCCGTTATTCCCTACTATGCCTACGGACGCACCGACAAAAAAGACCAGCCGCGTGTGCCTATCACGGCTCGCCTGATAGCTGATTGCATCACCGTTGCCGGAGCGCATCGCGTTCTCACGATGGATATGCACGCGGGGCAGATTCAAGGTTTCTTCAATATTCCTGTCGATGAACTGACGGCACAGATTATCCAGGCGCGTTACTTCACTGAGAAGGGCATGGATAACTTTACCGTTGTCTCGGCGGACGAGGGCTTTGCTAAAAAGGCGCGCAAGCTGGCCGACCGGCTCAATGCTCCGCTTGCCATCGTCGAAAAGCGCCGTCATGGCAATAATAGCATTGCCGAGGCGATGGGCATTATCGGCAATGTCAAAGGCACGCATGCCCTGATTGTCGATGACGAGATCGATACCGCCGGTTCGCTTACCCAGGCAGTGCGCGTAGTGCATGAGCAGGGCGCGCTCGACATCTACTGCTGCGCCACACACGGCATCTTCTCCGGCCCGGCCATCGAACGCCTGCGGGCCGCCCCCATCAAAGAAATCGTCATTACCGACTCTATCCCCCTACCGGAAAGCAAACGCCTGCCCAATATGACCGTACTTTCCGTCGCCGAACTCTTCGCCGGAGCCATCAGCCGTATCCACGATGGCCGCTCTGTCACAGAATTGTTCTGGTAATTAATGCCTTTCTCTTAAAAAAGAGGCGACTCTCTCCATGTCATGCTGAGCGCAGCGAAGCATGACATGCCAGGATGCTGATCCTGGTCGTTACTAATCATCATCCATCCCTACATTTTCGCCACCGGAAACTGAATCTCCGTCACATAGGTTTCGTCGTCCTGGCGCACAGGTTCGAGGCAATACAGGTAAATCTCGCGGTTGGGGCCAACAATGGAATAGCCGTTGGCCTCGATCCAGCGCATGATGGCTTCGTATGCCTGGTGAAAGCGATTGTACGCGCCCTTGTGAATGACGCTTGCCATTGTGGCGGCGGGCAGCATGTAGACTTTGACGCGCCCGCTTTCGGGAACAGGCTGCTTGAGATAGATGACCGCTTCGCCATCGATATCTTGCGTCTTGTAATCGTCATCATGCCAGATGGCGGCACCAATCAGGTCGGGACTATAAGCTCCAACGCGAGCAAGGTACCTTTCAAGCACACCAAAAAGGCGACCGACGGCGGGATAGCTAGGTAGCGTATCGCGAACGCTCACCACCAGTTGCGGTTCGACCTGTTTGAGGATGACATCGTAGTCTGGCATGGTATGCTCCCTGGTAATCTCTTGCAGGCGGGCCTCGACTCGCGCCAGCCGCGCCTGCTCCTCTGTGATGTGTTGTTGCAATCTGGCCTGCTGAAGGCGCAACATGCCGCGCAGTTGTTCGGGCGAAACATCCTCGTTCAAGACCTGGGCAACCTGTTCGAGCGAAAGGCCCAGGTCTTTGAGCGCCAGGATGCGATTGAGCCTGGGCAACTGGCTCACTGAGTAGTAGCGGTAGCCCGTAAACTCATCGACATGCACGGGTTTGAGCAGGCCCAGCTCATCGTAGTAGCGCAGGGTCTTGATCGAAACCTGGCTCAGCTTCGAGAAATCGCCAATCCGAATCATGCACTATGCTCCAGGGATGCAAGCAGCTTCTGTTCTTCCTCTGCCAGTTGCTCCATTATAGCAGCCACGCTTTGCCATTGCTCATGCGCCGCGAGGTACTGCGCCTTACCTGCCAGCATCGCCTGTCGCTGCATGCATTGGGCGGCATCCGGCAGACCCGCTTCCCGCAGGAAGAACGCGGCATCCAACGAGCGGCGGGCGGCAAGCGGGAAGACGAACGTTGCCAGGCTTTCCAGGACTGAAGATGGTTTCTCATCCGCTCTCAGGTCATCTATCAAACAGGAGAGCGCGGCCACCCCGTTATAGACCACCGGCCCTTGCAGGCTCACCGATAGATTGTGGCGAATGGTGGGAAGCGCACGCGCAATCATCTCCTGCCGTGTGCGAGCTTCAACCTGCCGGAAATGGGAGCGCATAGTATAAGGCGCGCTGCGATAACCAACGCGGTCCGCGCGCCATGCTTCAAGAAACTCCGAGAGAGGCAGCGAGGCATAGGGATACTTCATGGGATCATGCATAATGACGCAATCTTCTTCAACGGCAAGGACAAGCACAAAGTGATCGCCGCCCGCGAGTTCCCGGTGAAAGGGACTGTAGGTCAGGTAGCCCATATCAAGCGGACCAGCCAGCACGGGCGCATCCTGTACCGCTTTACGCAGCCGCACCAGGGCTTCCTCTGCCGACCCGCCGCGCGTTTCCTCACATTCCCAGCCGAGCGATTGCACCGCAAGCGTCAAACCGAGATCAGGATTAGCCTCTGAACTGCTGAAGAAGACCAGCGGCCCCTCGTCCAGCCGCAGGTACATCTTGCCAAATGGAAGCGTGGTCAGGCATTCAAGAAAGCCTGGAGTGGGAACTTCGCCCGCCTTCGCGCCCGCCGCGAGCAGGCTCATATACAAACTGTTCGCGTAACAATAGTCGCCATTGCCAGAATAGGAGATCATCTGCATGGTAGTTCCTCTTTCTTTCAGGTGTGTTTGCTTCTAGAGGAACTGTAACATCTCCCGTAACTGGAGAGTCAAGCGTCTTTTCTGGCACTTTTGGGACTTTACTATGCCTGTTGCGGGTGGTGGGGCCTCTCTCCCTGACACATTTTTGCGGGGAGCGGCGAAGCGGCTCCTGGGGCGTATGGACAGGGGGATGTGGGGCGGTGGAGTGGGGGCCTGGTGCCTGTCCCGGGGCGGGGTGGTGGGGCGAAACAGTATCCCCCCAAAAGTGTCGGGGAGAAAGGCCGCTATTACCAGGTTGCTGGCGCAGCAGTATCTCAATATTAGAGGCAATGACGCTATGCTCGGGTGATGAACCCGTCATATCGTTTATAATCCCATCAATGAGTTCATAGCGATATGGACTTTCAACGCTAATCATCTGCTCGAAAGCCTCTTCCGTCATAGATGCCACGCAAATCGGGATACTGTGGATTCGCAACCATCGTCTTCTCTGACTGTTTTGAAAAGATCAGGTTCATTTGATTATAGTATAGTTTCCAGTCTATGTTATAATAACAACCAATAAGAAAAACCTGACGAGCAGGCACCCTATCATGGGTGCCGCCTTTTTGCGGAAAGGGTAGAGGGGCTATATTATGAAACCACTTGTCGCCATTGTGGGGCGACCGAATGTCGGAAAATCTACATTTTTTAATCGCATGATTGGCGAGCGGGTCGCGGTCGTGGAAGATTTGCCAGGGACGACACGCGACCGCCTGTATGGCGATACCGATTGGAATGGGCGCGAATTTACGCTGATTGATACGGGCGGCCTTGAAATGAGCGGGGATATCCCCGTTGGGCAGGTTGGCCTGACAGGGCAGCCGGGCGATATTATGAAGCACGTGCGGGCGCAGGCCGAATTAGCTATTGAAGAGGCCGACGTGATCGTCTTTATGGTCGATGCTCGCGCCGGTATTACTGCCGCCGATGAAGAAGTCGCTGATCTGCTGCGGCGCGCGAAGAAGCCCGTGATCCTGGCGGCGAACAAAGCGGATAACGCGAAGCTGCGCCAGGATGCCGTTGAATTTTACGCGCTTGGACTGGGCGATCCTATTGATATCTCGTCTACGCAGGGAACGGGTACGGGCGATTTGCTGGACCGCATCGTCGAGGAACTGCCGCCGGAGCCGGAGCAGAGCGAGGAAGAGGAAGAGGATATTCCACGTATCGCCATCGTGGGGCGTCCGAACGTCGGCAAATCCTCGTTGCTCAATGCTATCCTGGGTTCCCAGCGTGCCATTGTGAGCGATGTGCCAGGTACGACCCGCGATGCTATCGATACTGAGGTAGAATTTGAGGGGCGCAAGATCATTTTGATCGATACGGCTGGTATTCGCCGCAGAGGACGTATCAGTCATGGCATCGAGCAATATAGCGTGCTGCGCTCGATTCGCGCTATTGAACGCGCGGATGTTGCCATTCTCGTTATCGATGCCAGCGAGGGTTTGGCGGCCCAGGACACGCATATTGCCGGAGAGATACACGAACGCGCTAAAGGCGTGATTGTGGTAGTCAATAAATGGGATCTCGCCCAGGAACAGCGCCGGGCCGCTCGCGAGGGCAGGCCGCCGCATCCCGACGAAGAGATCGAAAGCGCTGATGCCTATCGCCGCGTTGTGCAGGAAGGGCTGAAGTTTATTCCCTACGCGCCCATCGTCTTTGCTTCGGCCAAAACGGGCTATCATGTCAAGTCGCTGCTGGAAACGGCGGTCAGCATCTCGGATATACGCTTCCTGCGCATTCCGACCTCGAAGCTCAACGAGGTTGTGCGGGAAGCAGTACGCAGGCATAACCCGACGCTCAATCGCGGCAAGACCTTAAAGATTTATTATGTCACGCAGACACAGGTGAATCCGCCGACCTTCGTTTTCTTTGTGAACGACCCGGAAGCGCTGCACTTCTCCTACGAACGCTACCTGGAGAACCAGTTGCGCGCCGCCTTTGACTTCAAGGGAACAGCGATACGGATGTATTTCCGCGCTCGTTCGCAAAAGGATGTCGAGGAAAGAAGAAAATAGGATTATGCGTTATACTGGACAACACTTGCTGATTGATGGAGATGACACGCTCTGGGAGAATAACATCTTCTTCGAGCGCGCCATCGAAGCCTTTATCGAGTTTCTGAATCATTCCACTTTGTCACCTCGCGAGGTGCGCAACGTGCTGGATGAAATCGAGGTCGCGCAGGGTTACGGCTCAGCCAACTTCGCCCGCAGCTTGCAGGAGACCTATCGCCAGCTTGCTGAGCGGCATGTGAGCGAGGAAGATTTGCAATACGTTCATTCACTGGGTGAGCAAATCTTGCACCATCCCATGCAGGTCATTCCAGGGGTCGCGGAGACGCTTGACTATCTCGCGCCTCGCCATGACCTGATCCTGCTGACCAAAGGGAACCAGGACGAGCAGCAGCTCAAGATCGAGAACTCAGGTCTGGATATCTACTTCCGGCATACCATCATTGTGCCGGAGAAGGATGTCGAGACCTACGAGCGGCTGGTAAGCGAACTTGAGTTGGATGCCGGGAAGACCTGGATGATAGGCAATTCGCCCAAATCAGATATCAATCCGGCGCGCAAGGCCGGACTGCATACGGTTTTCATTCCACATCAACATACGTGGCACCTGGAAAACCAGGATATACACGAACACGGGGATAGCTTTCATCTGCTCCTCAACTCGTTTGTTGAATTGAGAGAACATTTTTAGATGTTGCCTTGAGCATTTCTCCTGGAAATACTCAAGGCAAGGGAAGCTCATTTCTTGCCAGAAAGCAAAAGTGTCAGATGTAACGATCCAGGTACAGCAGGTAGAGGTACAGACTCACTGTCACAATGACCGCGTACCCGAGATCAGTCAATAGAGGTGCTGAGATGTGCGTAGCAATGGCATCCCAGCCACCTATAGCCAGGTTGAACAATACTACAGGAATGACATACACCTTCAAAAAGGTGGGGTATTTCTTGGACACCATCACCTCACCAGTCTTATAGCTCAATTTCCGCAACGGACTCCTTTATCCACGTAGGACGGTACGGGAAGCGTTCGATTTGCTCGCGCCTGGTAACTCCTGAAAGCACCAGGATGGTGCGCAGGCCGCTCTCTATTCCCGCAATAATATCGGTATCCATGCGATCACCGATCATCACCGAATCCTCGGAATGGGCATTGAGCGTTCGCAGGGCGGTGCGCATCATCAGCGGATTTGGCTTGCCGATGATGTAGGGCTTGACGCCACTGGCTGTGCTTATCAATGCCGCAACGGCTCCGGTGGCCGGAACGATACCCCCTTCACCCGGCCCCATCTCATCAGGATTGGTGGCGATGAAACGCGCTCCAGCCATAATCAAGCGAATCGCCTGCGTGATGTGTTGAAAGCTATATGCGGTCGTCTCTCCCAGCACCACGTAATCCGGTTCCGTGTCGGTAATAACGTAGCCGATATCGTGCAGGGCTGTCGTCAGCCCTGACTCTCCAATGACGAAGGCTCGCCCTTCTGGATGTTGATCGTGCAGGAACTGTGCCGTCGCCAACGCGGAAGTGAAAATGGCTTCTGAAGGAACGTCCAATCCCATATAGGACAACCGCACTTGCAGGTCGCGCGGAGTGAAACGCGAGTTATTAGTCAAAATCAGGAAAGGAATATCCCTGGCACGTAAGCGCTGTATAAACTCTGCTGCTCCGGGGAGCAGCGTATTGCCTTGCACGATGACTCCATCCATATCGGTTAAGACATGTTTGATTCCATCCATGTCCTCTCTCCTTTCAGTCATATTTACCTGGTATCAGTATACGCTGCATGAGGTGAAACGTCACTCAGTCTCTCATTCCTTTCTGGGATGGAGACCCGATGGCGTTCGCACATGGGGACCATGCGCCATTCTCGTTCAGAAACCTCATACGTAATGGCGACTGATGCCTGCCCATCACAGCCGTGATAGACACAGGGAAGCGGTGGATGTATCGTAATCTGTCGAAACATGTTAATTCCTCACTTTATGGAAAATTGCTTGTTAAACGTCTGTTAATGAATCCTTGACAATACGCATAAACGTGCAATATACTGCACTAACCAGATACTATCACAGATATTCATGCAATGTCAAGGTATATCAAGTATTTTCACGGAGAAAAACGCAATGCTGACTGCTGAACGACGCCGTTCGATCCTGCAAACCTTGCAGCGTGAGGGCAAGGTTCTTTCCTCAGAACTCAGCAAGGTTCTGCACGTTTCAGAAGATACTATTCGCCGTGACCTCAATGAACTGGCTGCGGCGGGCGAGTTGCTGCGGGTGCATGGAGGCGCGCTTCCTCGCTCTCCAGCCAGCGCCAGTTTCACCGAGCGCCAGCAGCAGGCTCCCCAGGTCAAGGCAGCCATTGCCCAGGCCGCAGTGAGCCTCATTCGCCAGGATCAGGTAATTATTCTGGGTGGAGGAACCACGTCTCTACAGGTGGCAAAACATCTTTCGCCCGACCTGCGCGGCACCGTGATTACGCACAGTCCACCGGTAGCCCTGGCCCTGGCAGAACACCCTACGATTGAGGTCATTGTAATCGGTGGAAAACTCTACAAGCACGAGCGCGTGACCGTCGGCGCGGCAACCGTCGAGGCCTATCGCGACATACGGGCCGATATCTGCTTTCTCGGTATCGGCAGCCTGCATCCCGAGGTCGGCATCAGCACCTTTGATCTTGAGGAAGCGTATGTGAAGCGCGCCATGATCGCAAGTTCGGCTGAAGTGATCGCCGTAACATCTGGTGAAAAGCTGGGTACGGCTGCGCCGTACATCGTTGGACCATTGAGCGACCTGACCCACCTGGTGACTGAGCGCTCCGTTTCCAGGGAGGTGCTGGCCCCATACCGGGCGGCTGGCATTACTATTGTGCAGGCATGACCGGTATTCTAGCTATGTGGAAAGATGATCGGCATCGGGATCAAATGATACTGCATCTTCAGTGTGATGATGCGAGTCACGGCCTCGTTAACGCGGTCCATAGACAGGGTGCCGTTTGCCAGCGCGGCCTTGAGCGCGTTAATCATGCTTTCCATCTGATAGGAGCCGATTGCGCCAAGCAGCATGTCGTTTCCGGCATTCAAGGCCAGCACCGCCGCCTGCTCCAGATTCCATTTCTTAGCGATACCGGCCATCCAGAGCGCATCGGTAATCGCGACACCATCGTAGCCGAACTGCTTGCGCAGGATGTCGGTCATAAAGGTATGCGAGAGTTCGCCTGGATAGGTGGGATCAATGGCGGGCATCAAGACGTCAGTTGACATAATCATTCCAGGATTTTCGAGCGGATTTTTGGACTGGATGAAATGTTGGAACGTCGCCAGTTCAACAGAATAAATCTGGTCTGCGGTGCGTTTGACGACGGGCAGGCTGAAGTGTGCGTCGGTAGTGGCCGCACCGAGGCCAGGCCAGTGCTTGAGGCAGGCAATTTCGCCATCGCCCTGCACAGCGCGCAGGTACGCGCCGCCGTAGGTAATGACCGATTGGGGAGTGTAGCCCCAGGTGCGCAGGTACTGGTCGGGGCCATCGACCAGTTGCACATCTACATCGGGCGCGAGGTCGGTGTTGATGCCGAGCGATTGCAGGTTGTGCGCGATGAGGTTGCCTAAATTGGTTGCCCCGCTCACATTGCCCGTCTTGTAGATTTCCAGAGCGCCGGGATGATGGCCGAAGATGTTTTGCACGCGCTCAACGAAACCGCCCTCTTCATCAGTTGCGATGATGAGCGGAATGGAGGCGTGCTTCTGCATCTGTTCGATATCATTTTTGGTCTGCTTGAAGTTTTGCATCTGGAAGGCGTACATGATGACCCCGCCCGCGTGGAGCTTCGTAATCATATATTCCAGGTCGGACGAGTAATAGGATATGGCATCAGGGCAATTGCTGATACCGCTAAAGCAGCCATTGCTGAATTGCACCATGAACAACTGGCCGAGCTTTTCATCGAGCGTCATACGCGCGGCGTACTGGCGTGCCAGTTGCTTGTATTGCATGTACGTTTGCAGCTGGCGCAGTTTGTTTATCTGCTCTCCATCCAGCGGCGTATCGATGAACGGCCCGTTTATCACCAGAGGGCGGATCTGCCGGTGTACCGTCACATGGCTGGATGCCTGGAGCGCAAGGTCTCCACTGACTACGACAAGCAGGGCCAGCAGTGGCAGCAAGAACAGGAGTGGGCGGCCCTGCCTGGTGCGCCTGGAAGCAGGCGCGGGTTTCGTAAAGGGATGTTCGATTGTTTCCTCGGATGGGTGTTCCTCTACGATACGCATCGTCTCTGCTGCTCCTCTTAATCCTGTGGAGGAATAGCTGGCATCAGGTGGTATTCCATCTTCAGAGCGATAATGCGTGTCGCGGCCTCGTCAACTCGCGACTTCGCCAGCGTACCGTTTTGTAAGGCCGCTTTGAGGGTCTGGATCATGGATTCCATCTGATCTACACCGGTGGGGCCGAGCAGCATATCGTTACCCGCGTTGAGCGCCATCACCGCCGCAGTGTTCATGTCCCACTTCTCCGTGATGCCGCGCATGTACAGGGCGTCGGTCAGCACCACACCATCGTAGCCGAACTGCTTGCGCAGGATATCGGTCATGAAGATGTGCGAGAGTTCGGCAGGATAAACCGGGTCGATGGCAGGCATCAACACGTCAGTCGGCATAATCATGCCAGGATTGAGCAGGCTATTGGGCGACTGGATGAAAGCCTTAAAGGGCGCGAGTTCAGTAGAAAAAATCTGATCGCGTGTGCGGTTCACAACGGGAAGGGTAGCATGAGCATCCGGCACTGCCGCGCCCAGACCGGGAAAATGCTTGATGCAGCCGACAACGCCCGCGCCTTGAAGGGCCTGCAAATATGCGCCCGCGTACTCGATCACAGATGGCGCATCATTGCCGAAGGTGCGCGTCACCATATCGTAGCCGTTCACCAGGTTGATATCAACGTCAGGGGCCAGATTTTCGTTGATGCCGAGCGACAACAGGTCGTGCGCGGCTTTCAGCCCCTGCTGCGTGGCTACATTGGGATTGTGCGTATTGTAGATGTCGGTAGCGGACATGCGATAGCCGAAGATATGTGACAGGCGATGCACGTAGGGGCCGCCCTCTTCGTCGGTTGAGATGAGCAGGGGAATTTGAGCGCGCTGCTGCATGAGTTCGATATCGTGTTTAGTCTGGTTGAAGTTCTGCATCTGGAACTCGTACATGATGACGCCGCCAGCATGCAGGTTGTGAATCATATAGTCGATATCAGGTTCGTAGTAGCTGGAGACGCCAGGGCAGACTCCACTCGCGCTGAGACAGCCATCACTGTACTCAACCATAATGAGTTGCCCCAACTCTTCATCCAGGGTCATCCGCTCGACATAGAGGCTCGCCAGCGCTTTGTACTTCATATAGCCGGTCAGGTGCATGATGGCATTGACCTGCGAGGAATTCAGGGGGAGTCGTATGAATGCGCCATTGGGCGTTTCGCCCGATACAGTACCGCTTCCAGTTGCCCCGCTCCCTGAGCTATTATTGAGGAAACCCGAGGCCAGAATGCTACCCACGCCGACCAGTAACATCAGCAAGAACAGGCCTATCAGAACGGGCATACGCAGTCGTTTCCTGCGAACAGGTTGGGCCTGTGCTGGCAATGGCGCTTGCTCCTGACGCGGGCGGCTATTTGTTACTGCCTGTACAGGAGAGGTAGAAGCTTTGGCCTGTGTGTATTGCTGCGCTGGCATAGGGCGACCTGTCCCATTAGCAGGCGCTGAAGAAGGTAGCGATGAATCGAATGATTTATTCTGTGAAGTAGTCATACGCGCTCCTGAAACTGCTCTCTCATAAAAATAATAGGCAAGAAAAAGTTGATAAAGATATAACGTTTTATGCGTTCTCGCTTTTACAACGCAACCCAGGAAATGTAGCTCCCCCAGCATGCAGATATAGAGGGCGACCATAACTGGTCGCCCCGTCTACTTGCTTCACATCCATTATACGTTGCAGCTACTACTCTTGTAACGTTTAAGATTCGCCTTTTGTTGCGCCAGCACTGGCGACAAAGCCCTCCCCGCGCCTGTCATGCTGAGCGCAGCGAAGCATGACAGGCGCGGGGTTGACACATTACCACGCTAGCGCGAGTTTTTACGCCCCGAAGCCTTTTTACGCGAACGCGGTCTGTGTGTTACTACTTTGATCGTTTTGTCCTTCTCGGTTTGCTCCGGCTCGGACGTTCCGTCTTCCGCTTGAGGCTGCTCCATTTCTGGGGCTTCCTCTTGAGCATCTTCCTCATTGAGCGTTACAGGCTGGATCGCGCTGGCCTCTGCCGCTTGAGGATTGGCCATATCGAGCTGGTTGAGCGTTTCAGCCTCGGTTTCACCTGTTGATGAAACGTCGCTTTCTGTTGCTTCGGGAGCCTCGTTCGTATCTTCATCGGAAGCCGACTGGTCTGTCTCCCGGGATGTTTCTGAAGTATCCTCGTCTGCAAGAATATCTTCAGATTGTTCATTAGAGAAAGCGCTTACTGGCACATCGTCCTCTACGGCGTATTCATTGTAAGAAAATTCGGCCTCACTTTCGATAGGCTGCTCTTGCGTTTCGTAGGGCATTTCATCCTGAAACTCATAAAAGGCATCAGGTTCGCTGGCCGGAGCTTCTTCCTGATACTCATAAAAAGTCGAGTCGGAAGGAGTAACGTCCATGTTTTGCCGCGTATCGTAAAATTCGGTGTATGGCTCGTTGTTGAACGTCTGAACTTCCTCAAAGGCCTGCGGTTCGCTGTAAGTAACCTCTGTTTTCTCCTGGGGTTTGTGCGGCATGACCTCTTCTACGGCCTCTTCTTCAAAAGGAGTCTCGACAGGTGAAATGACAGGTGAGATCTGGCTTCCTGCATGTTCTGGGGCTGCGTCTGGAACCTCTACCGGAGAGGCTGGCGCGGCATGCTGCGGAAAATCCATGCTCAAAGGCATCATTGCATCGCTCTGGACATCTGGTGTCGCTACGCTTTCCGGCGGCTGCTGGGCTTTAGCGCTTTGGAAGTACCTGGGCGTTTTGACGACGACGGTAGCCTCATCGTCTTCTAGTGGCTCCTCTGCAAGAGTGGGTAGGGGCTGCACCTGCTTTGACCATGTCTGACCAACGGGTTCGCCCGCGGCTTCCCACTCGCCACTATCCGATCCCTCCTCTTCCACAGGAACAGGCAAGACCGCCGAAGTTGCTCCAGAACGGCGCTGGCGACCGGCGGCGCGCACATTTGGCACAACGGTAGCCGGGAGCAGGGAGTAATCAAACACGACTTTGATGGCGCGGGTCTGCGATTTTCCGGCGGCGGTTTGCAGGGCCTCGCGGAAGTCGGTCAGCGCGAAGCGGTGCGTAATCAACTTTTCGGGATGGAGCAGTCCCTGTTCGATCAACCGGGCTGCCACCTCAAAAGTAGAGCGGCGTTCGGTTGTGCCGATGGGCCAGTACTCGGTGCCGGAAGCGGTTGAGCCAAGAATGCTCACCTCCTGGAACCAGGTGGGTGTGAGGTCGATTTTCATGGGATGCAAATGGACACCGACCAGTACAATCGTTCCTCCGGCGCGTGTCCAGCGCAGCGAGTCTTGTAGTGTTCGACTTGTGCCAATCGTATCAAAGATCAGGTCGTAGCCGCCGAGCAGCATTTTGTTGCCGAACATTCCTTTGTAGAGCCGGGCACCTGTAGCGCGCACAACGGCATTGTAGGTATCCTGGGGATAAAGAATCTGCTCCGCGCCCAGGCGTGTTGCCTGTTCGATCTGGAAGGCATGGCGCGCCATAACATGCACGCGCGCCTGCGGGGCAAGGACGCGAATCACCTGTAAGATCAGCAGGCCAATTGTTCCCGCTCCAATAATCAATACCTGCTCTCCCGGCTGGGGCAGGCGGCGCAACACCGCATGAAGCGCCACTGCTGTTGGCTCAAGCAACACGGCCTGCTCGTCGGTGAGCGCATCAGGCACGCGGAAGAGTTGTTGCTCGTGGAGCAGCATTTCCTCGCTCCACCCGCCGCCGATCGGTTCCTCCTGTTGCATGTGGCTCCGCTCGCACAACTGGTAATTGCCCGAGGCGCAGGCGCGGCAGAAAGGATGCAAGTCACTGGTGATGCAGTTTGGCCCGTATTGCAGCGTAACGCGATCTCCTGCGCGCAGGTGCTGGACATCTTCGCCCACCTCGATGACCTCGCCGACCACTTCATGACCGGGATATGAATGAGTCTGCCCTGGTAAAGCGGCGGGCGCGATACGAAAATCACCATCGGCATAGACCAGGTGAAGGTCACTGCCGCAGATGCCCGCCAGGCGGTTGCGCACCCGCACCCAATTGCTTTCAGGTAGCGGCTGGCGCGGCACATTTTGTACCTGGAGCGGCGCGAACGAGGAGAAATACGCTCCTCGCCAGAAGCGGCCCAGGAGCTGCGTCAGCAATACCCGCCGGGGGCTTAATTCAAGAGTAGAAGTCCACATGTGACCCTCCTCGCGTAGCCTGTTGTCAATATATGCCCATGCAGTGTATCACGCCTGTCTCTGACGGTCAATTTGATGGTACATAGCGGTATGTTGAGCATCTCCAGAGTCATGAGGCGGCGAATAGGAAGACACCCGCGAGGGGATGTCTCTACATTGAACATCTCTAGAACCTTTCTTGAGTCTTTCTTGAGGAAATTGCTCTACTATTGAAAATAAAATGGTTGGAAAGTCCTGAGTCATACCTCCTATTTGGCTGACGTATGAGGCCGGACATACTAGAATAAACGCGAATACATCTGTTTATAAGGAGAGGTGAGATGTTTATTACGAGACGAGTGTTGATTATTATCGTTGCTGTGCTGGTGGTGATAATAGGTGGTCTGGGCATAGCTTTGTTTGTTTCTCTATCGAATGCCAATTCTGCCCCGGCAGCTTCCGCAAGCACGCCCACTGTCACCACTTCTCCCACGAAAACGACAAATCCGGCCTGTGTGGCGGGTATTGTGCAGTCCGTGAACTCCAATGGACAATCCTTTATAGTGAGCGAAAATAAAGGGAAAAAGACCGTCACCGTTGAGGTGAACGACCAGACAACCTATACGAAGCGCGGCCAAAGCGCGTCCTTTACCGATATCGCGGTTGGAGACCGCGTCCGCGTTACCGCGCAGGGTACCTGCAACCACCGGGCGACAACTATAACGGCGGGCACCATTATGATTATGCTTCCCGCGAAGACGCCAACGCCGACAACATCGCCTACTCCATAACGTGGCACCGTCTTTTGTAGGGACGCGATTCATCGCGTCCTGCCGCCTGTGGTGCGCCGTGATCGGGCAGGACGCGATGATGAACTTTTACAATGTAAGGGGGGATACGTGTCCCCTGTCATCCTGAGCGCAGCGAAGGATCTGCGGTCTCGACACGCGCATCGTTGGAGGACTCAGATCCTTCGCTGCGCTCAGGATGACAGGCCTGGGTCTTCTCCCTTTCTTTGTCCATGTTCCTCGTCGCGTCCATACAAAAAACAACAACCTTGCCAGAAGCCTCTCTATGCTCTATCATATGATGTGTCTAAATGGATGTGTCCTTCATCATGGAAAGAGAAGTAGGGCGATTTTCGCCCGTAAAATAGCATGCCAACGCAAACGAAACGCCCGATCAAAACGGCGCGGCCCTGGGAGCAGCAGGCCAGACGGGCGAAAAAGTTCAAGAAAAATACCCTTTCCCCTGGTCAGCGCTTTGTCTCGCGGCTGCGCTATGTGGCGCGCCATCCGGTAGATGCCGCCTGGGGTTGGCTCAGTTCGGTGCGTACCGCCATTCTGTTGATTGTCTGCATTGTCGTCATCTGCTTCATCGGCATTTACTTTATTCAGGCACCCGGCGAGGTCTTGAGCGATCCCGCCGCTTATGCCGCCTGGGTGCAGCAGAACGCTTTGCCTCGTTATGGGTCGCTGACTCCTATCTTTGACTGGCTGCAATTTTTTAAGGTCTTCTCAAGCTGGTATTTTTTCCTGGTGCTGACCATCCTCGCGCTCAGTATCGTGGTCTGCACGCTCAATCGCGCGCCCGCCATCTGGCAGAACTTTCGCCACCCGGTCATCCGGCGCAGCGACAAATTTTATTCGAACGCGCTTGAACGCTCGACATTTGAGCATCCCGATGCGGTTGCCTGGACGAGCGAGGCTTTGCGCAAGCGCCATTACCGCGTTCGATCCGTCATCGTAAATTCGCAAGGGCAAGAGGGCAAGGGAAAGAGCGTCACCTACCTGTACGCCAACAAAAATTCGTGGGCTACGCTCTCCACCTTTGTGTTTCATGCCGCGCTGGTCACGCTGTTGTTTGCGGGCATGATTTCGCAGTGGCATGGCTTTGCGCCAGACAGCCCGGCACGCCGTTTCTTGCCCGCGCCGCTGGTCGCGCTGAGCGACAACCTGGCCGGGTTTACCTTCGATCAGGCCTTGCCAGCCGGGCAGAGCGCGGTTGTTTATCCACGCGGCACGCCGCATAACATCAGTTTCCGCGTCAACTCATTTAAGGCTATCTTCGACCCGAAAACTGGCCTGCCAACCGACTACGTGACCGACCTGAGCGTGTACCAGGATGGCGTGCTGGTGGCGCATAGCGATCACCTGCGCGTCAACGATCCCCTCTCCTATAATGGCGTCGTCTTTCACCAGTCGTCGCTGATCCCCTCGGTAACGCTGACGGTAAGCGATGCGCAGGGCTGCCTCGTGTGCAGTCAGGCGATTGTGCTGGATCATACGGCGACATTGGACGCGAGCCATGTCGTCGATTACGCGGAAGGCATTGCAATCGCGGACTCCAATTTGACGATGAGCGTACTTTTCCCGCATCTCACCTCACTGCAACTGGGACAGGTGAAAAATCCAGTTTTCCTGGTCAGCATCGGCGTTCCCGGCACATCGCAGGAGCAGTTGAAATTTCTGCAACGACTTGCCGTTGGTCAAACACGGCAGAGCCTGGATAAACAATTGACGGTGACGGTAAACAGCGCCAGCGAGGCAACCGTCCTGCTTGTCACCAAAGACGCGGGCGGACCCCTGGTCTGGCCGACCTCGATTTTCTTGATCTTAAGCCTGTGCGTCACTTTCTATTTCCCCCAACGGCGTATCTGGCTGCGTATCGAAGGCGAGCGAGTGCAGGCGGCTGCGCTGCGCGAGCATTTCACAAATATTCGCTCAGATTTGCTGGGTCTGGAGCGAGACGCGAAGGCAGCATAAAATGAACCGGGAGCCGCTTGTGTTGGGGAGACTGAAAGCCCCTTGTGTCGGGGAGACCCAGGAAGCCACCCGCAAAGAGATGGCTCTACAGGCTGCTCCATATGATAGAGCTATCCCCTTGTGGGTGGCTTCCTGGATTTATTGCAGATGCTTTCAGGTGCTTTTTCCCAGCAAGGATAAGATAGATATTAAAATAGCGCTGTTCTATGTCTCATTCTATTCCAAACATGTCCATGACTTGCTTCACATTTGTTCTTGCATTGTGAAGGGATATATTACAGTCATTGAGGAAAATTGGCATGGATTTCTAGCCAGGATCAGAATTCCTTCTAAAAGAGCCGTGTTGCCTCACGTAAAAATCTTACTCTCGCGCATTCGTTGCCTCATCTAATCATCCAACTGTGGGGAGCGAGCCGCCGCGCGGCGGCTCGCTCCCCACAGTTGCCGCCCGCCAGAGCGGGCGGCAACTGCTTTAGTG
>DASRDB010000011.1:0-451620 GCA_035652815.1 Ktedonobacteraceae bacterium | reverse complement strand
TAGGTCACCCATGTGTTCCTCACCCGTCCGCCACTCCCTCGTGGAGCGAACCCCACGAGGACGTGCGACTTGCATGTGTTAGGCACGCCGCCAGCGTTTGTCCTGAGCCAGGATCAAACTCGCCATCCAGTAGATCTATGTGTTCACCCTCCCTCAGAGGGTGAAGCATCCGCTGTGTGTTGAGCGATCCAGGCCAAAGCTCTTCACTGTCTCGTTGTTACTGTGTATTCTTTGGCTGGTTCGCAGATTGCCTCATCCTACACCCGTAGGACAAGGCTCATTGTTGATTGACAGGGTTGCGTCATGTACGCACAAAAGCTTGCTCGCTTACCACAGCCTGTTCTGCTTTCCACTTTTCAATTGGCAAGGTACATTCGAGAAACATTGCGTTTCTGAGCCGCTTTTAGAGACAAGTAAAGAACGCCAGAGCCTTGATCCCATTTCTGGGAACGAGTAACCTGGGTTCTGTTCTTTTAGGAAAAACCTTTGAGGTCTGCTCTTCAGAAGCATTACTCGTCGTTTCAGCGACAACGGTATTATGCCATAGCCCCTATCCGTTGTCAATAGGTTTTTGGGAAAATTTTTACAAATTTATAAAATTCAAATTTTGCATTTTTGGGTGGCTTTAATGATTTTTTTGATAAAAGAGGAGGACATACCCAGGATGTCATCTAGAGGCAGGTTAGTAATGGCAGGACATGGGCGAGAAGCCTTCATTATTTAGACAAAATTCGTGTTGGATTAATTTCCGTTTCGTTCGTTCTACCAAATTGCGGCCAGAGGGCCACTGGCTTGAGCCAGGTGGGAGAATGGCCACACCGCCTAGCGGCACCTTCCCTCGTACTTGACACACGTTTCCCTCATCTGTAGAATTAGGAGATGAGAACGTTTGAGTTTCGACTGTATCCGAATCAGGAACAAGCTCGCTTGCTCATACAGTGCTTGAAGGAGTCTCGCCTCCTGTACAATGAGATGCTTGAGACGATCAAGGTACAGTATGAGCAAAAGGGGACCTTCCCCTCGAAGTACGATTTGACCGCCGCTTTCAAAGGGCGGGGCGGTGAATCTGTGCCAGCTACGACTGTGCAGATGCTTGCTGACCGACTCTCCAAAGCACTCAAACGGTTTCTTGCGGCGAAAGAGTTGGGTCTCGCTGATGTCGGGTTCCCTCGCTTCAAGCCGCCCAATCGCTGGCATTCTATCCAACTGCGCCAATATGGAACCAGCCGTGATGTCTGGCTGGATGCAGATAACAAACACTTGCACGTCCCTGCGAAGATCGGGAAAGCGCTCAAAATCAAGCTGCACCGTCCCATCGAGGGAACTCCTAAGACCGTCCATCTTGTTCATCGGGCTGACGGCCATTGGTATGCATTGATCGTGTGTGAGACCCACGTGCAGCCCGAACATTCTCCCCTCACTTGCACTCATCCTGCTATCGGTATTGATGTTGGCCTCAAATCGTTCTTGACGGATAGTGAAGGGAACACGGTTGAGAACCCCCGCTTCTATCGCACTTCGCAGAAGACGTTGAGGCGCAAGAAAGGCAGTCACCGTCGCCGGAAAGCCGCCCGTAGCACAGCGCAAACCCATCTCAAGATTGCGCGGCAACGACGTGACTATCACTATAAAACGGCCAAGCGGTATGCGGAACACTATCAGGTGATTGCTGTTGAGAAGCTCTCGATTCTCAACATGGTGCAAAACCATTCCCTAGCAAAGTCGATCCTGGATGCTAGTTGGGGCGCGTTTCTCGAGATCCTGGAAGACAAGGCTGCAAGAGCTGGTCACCAGGTCATACGAGTCAACCCGCGCTTCACCTCGCAGAAGTGTCACCAGTGTGGCGAGATGGTCCAGAAAAGTCTGTCGGTTCGTACTCACATGTGTCCTTTCTGCGGCTATATCACTGACCGGGATGTCAATGCCGCTCAGAATATCCTCGAAGCTGCAAGGCCAGGGCATGGCCTTCAGGAGTCAACGTACACCGAGGGGTGCAGCGTTTCCTGAGAAGCCCCGCCTAAAGGCGCGGGGAGTTGTCACCTAGTAGTGTCTTTCCGCTACCTGAATTTCAACGAGAGCCAAAGGAGGCTATAATGACCGGTATACGCAACGTCGTTTCTACCCTGGGGCCAAATGGTGAGGAGGTCATGGGACCCGAGGTAATGCTCTATCATTACCCCGACAACAACATCATGAACGGCTCCCTGCTCACCGTCGAGAGCAACCATTTCTGCGTCCTGAAATCGCGGGGCGCAATTCTCAATGTGTATGAGACAGGTCAGTACACCGTACAAACGCCCGACCGCCCATTATTCGGTTCGATTCAGCAGGCATTTTACGGTGGGCAAAGTCCCTGGCAGTACGAGGCGATTTATATCAACCGCGCCAAACTGGTACTCAAAACTAACGGCATGGCCCTCTCTCGCGAAATGGCCGAGATGGTCTACAACGTAGACTACTACATCCATGTGGAGACGCGCGAAAACGCGGTACGGCTGGTGCAACACATGCCTTATCGCGGCCATGTGCTGAGTACGCAGGACATTAATGCATACGCGGGTCCGGTGATCGAGCAGGCCGTGAACCAGCTTGTCCAGATCACGCCCCTTGAAGCGGTGAATGAAAAGATTCACGACCTTTCGCAGATCGTCTTCCAGCACTTGCAGCAATTCCTGGCGGGATATGGCATCTCCCTGGACACAGTAAAGGTGTTGGTCTTCCCGCGAGACGAGCGCATGAAAGCGCTTATTTCCCTGAAAGCGTTTGGACTGAGCGAACTTGACGCGGTACGGTACTATACGGCTATGTTGATGGCGGAACGCGGCGTGGTCTCGGCTCCCAATATGGCCATTGGGCAGCCATTCCAGATCAGCGGCGTGCAGGCCACGACCAGCGCCGACCGCTATACGACCATACCATCTGCTCCTGCTCCGGCGACACGTTAGGAGCCAGATAAGGAAATGCCATGTTTTCGCAACCGCATAGGGGAACGGAAGCCACCCGCAAGGGGATGGCTCTACCATAGCAATCGGCCTGTAGAGCCATCCCCTTGCGGGTGGCTTCCGTGAACGCTCCTGTAACAAAGAGGGGAGATCAACGATGAGTTCGCAGCCTTCGAACAATCCGGTCATCCAACAACTTCAATTGCTGCTGACCGGCTACGGATATAACTTCTACAACTCGGTCAATCAGGCCCGGGCCGATGATATCCTTGTGCGGGAACGAGCGAGCTATCATCTCTCACAGGCTATTGACATGCTGGCAACCCTGCGCGGCGAATACTCGCGCCGTTTCATTCCGCCCCTCACGCGGGCAAATCCCGACCCACCGCAGGAAGCGTTGGCGCAGGTGCGCGAGATTGAAGCGGTACAGCAGGCGCTCTCGGATGTTGAAACACGCATTCGCGGGATGTCGGTTCCCACAAATGACCGCACGTGGTGGCGTTTTCGTCAGGAGCAAACGCTGCTCTGGCAATTGCTGACCTTTGATCTCAACCTGGTACGCACCAGCGAGCAGATTTATTCGTATGTCTCACAACTCACACCCGAGGGCTGGAACAGCGAAGGCAGTCGGCCATTGCGCCAGTTGATCGCACAACTCAACCAGATTGCCCGAGAACGCGAACGCTTTTTGTTGATGCCTTTGTAAAAATGTAGGGACGCGATTGATCGCGTCCACCCCGGCGCATCGGTACGCATCGCCGACGAGGTGGACGCGATCAATCGCGTCCCTACATTTTTGTTAAGAAACAATGATCGCCTGGTAGTTCCCCGGCAGGGCGCATCCTTGATAGATCTTCGCCAGCAACTGTTCCTGATCCTGCACGCGGACCTGGCCACCGGGGCAGGACATATCCAGCACGCGGGCACCCATTGGCAAATCCTGGCGAATGGGTTTGGGATGGCCTGTCGTGTCTAAGATACCAATCGGCCAGTAAAGCCCATCCTGGATGAAATCGCGGTCGTTGAAGTAGAAAAAAGGCACCTTGTAGCTGACAGCCGTTCGCGCATCTGTAATAAGTGTCAGCACGTGCGACACCGCGACCTGATAGGAGCTATAGGGGTCGATGCCACAGCCTTTGAAACAGCCCGTTCCCTCGATGACCCACAGATGCTGCCCAAGCTGACCGCCATCCAGACTCACGCCGAATTGCTGCGCCCAGAAGAGGAAAAGCGCGTACAGGCTATTGACGCTCTGGCTGGGATACCCGTTGTGCCAGCTATCAATCAAGCCGATGGCATGCGAGCGCCAGGACCAGTTGCCGCCAGGGTGTACCTGCGTATTCATGGCGTACTGCATCTGGTTGAGGTAGCCTTCCTGGTAATACAACCCGCCGTAATCGACTCCGCCCACCTTCGGATCGAGCGAACCCATCAGGACTGGCGTATTGGGCTGAACAGCATGAACTGCGCGCTCGCACATATCATAGAAGCGCGCAAAATCAGCCGGAGCAACATAGGTCGTAAGCGCGTTCTGTTTCATTTGTTCATTGCCACACTGAATGGCATCCGCGCTACTCTGGGCCAGATCCGAAAAGATAGTCGGGTCAAACAGACGCGAGCCAGAACTGGCTGGCTGGCAAACCGTGAGCAGCACGTGCAGGCCCATGTTATGATAATTTCGCATGGTCGTCTTGAGATGCTGCCCATTCAAATCGCCAAAACCGCAGCTCGGATAGCTCAGGCGAATCCAGTAAATACCGTTAAAATACCTGCCCGGCGAAGAATCGATGCCGAGAACGCTGGCCGGATTGACCGTCGGCATTAAGGTAGGCGTCGGCGTCAAAGGTTGCGTTGTAGGAGTATTGGTTGGAGTAGGTACCAGAGTTGGAGCCATCGTGGGATGAGCTGTAGGTGTTGCTGTTGCTGTCCTATGCGATGCATTCGCAATTTGGTAGGCAAAGAAAACGACAATTATGCTGGCAATCAACACAAGAAGACCAGCAATGAGAACACTTCTTTTCAAGACATTTCCATTCATTTTATTTAATGGCAACATTTTCTCCCCTCAACGCGCAATACCTCTATAAAAGAAAAAATAGTTCAGTGAGGACGTATTCCTCTATTGTATAACGAAGCATTACCCGGCAGGTAAACAGTCACTTCCCGATGCAGAATTCGCTAAATATCCTATCCAGCAGGTCATCGCTCGCCGTCTCGCCGGTCACTTCACCCAGCGCATCGTAAGCGGCGCGCAGGTCGATTGACACGAAATCGAGCGGCAGACCCGCCTGCAAGGGAGCCAGCGCTGCCTGGGTGTGTTCAAGCGCGCGCCGCAATGCTTCCTGGTGGCGGGCGCTGGTAATCAACGCGCTTTCGCTGCCCACAGTTTTGCCAGCCAGCACCAGATTCGCGATAGCCTCTTCAAGCGCAGGCAGTCCCTCACCCGTCAAGATAGATGTCACCACGCAGGGCGACTCGGGCCAGAGCTGCTGCAAACGCTCCACCTCAAGCTGGCGTGGCCGGTCGGCCTTATTCAGCACCAGAATGACCGGCCTCTTTGCCTGCTTGTCCAACTGCTGATCTTCGCCAAAGCCCATTGCGCGCAGTTCCTCGCTCACCTGCAAATCCTGGCTACTCAGCGGCTCTGAACCATCAAACACCAGCAGCACAACATCGGCGCTTTCGGCGGCGGCGCGGCTGCGCTCGACGCCGATACGCTCCACCGGGTCGCTGGTCGGCGTAATGCCAGCCGTATCAATCAGATGCAGAGGGATACCGCGCACGTTGGCGGCCTCCTCAACCGTATCACGAGTTGTACCGGCAATGGGTGTCACAATCGCCCGTTCGGTGCCGAGCAAGGCATTCAACAGGCTCGACTTGCCAACATTTGGTCTGCCGATAATCGCGGTGCGCAGGCCGGTGCGGTACAGGCGGCCCTGTTCGGCACCCGCCAGCATATCCTCGATCTTGTTTTGGGCTATCTGAATCGACGGCCTCAGTTCGTCGGCTTGCGGAGTTGGCACATCTTCCTCTGGAAAATCGATGCTCGCCTCGATACGCGCAATAACGCCGAGCAGTTGGTGTCTTGCCTCCTGTACCTGCGCCGAGATGCGCCCACGCAACTGCTGTAAAGCAAGGCGCTGACCGGCCTCGGTCTCAGCGCGAATCAAATCCATTACGGCCTCGGCCTGCGCCAGGTCAAGCCGCCCATTAAGAAAAGCGCGCAGGGTAAACTCGCCAGGATTGGCCATACGCGCCCCCTGGGCCAGCACCTCGCGCAAAATACGCGAGAGAACCAGAGGCCCGCCATGACCTTGAATCTCCACCACGTCCTCGCGTGTATAAGTGCGTGGGGCGCTCATAAAGGCTACCAGCACTTCATCCAGAACTTCCAGGCTGCCAGGAACCACAATATGCGCGTAAGTAAGCATGTGCGACGGCGGCGTTCCATTCTCGCCCCCCGGACGGCGCACCAGGGGCAAGACCACCCCAAAGGCATCCGGGCCGCTCACGCGCACCACGCCGATGCCGCCATACCCCGGCGGTGTAGCAATTGCAGCAATCGTATCGTTTCGCATAACAGTAATAATGGTTGTGCTTTCATAGAAAACTAGAAAAAAGACATGGCTAGTATAGGGGAAAAGCGAAGGTGGGTCAAGAAACGAGGGACAAAGTGCTAACGCACAATCCGCTCAGGATGCGTATACACGTTCATCGAGCGAGAGCGCAAAAAGCCAATGAGCGTTATCCCCCCCCGTTCGGCCAGTTCGACCGCCATACTCGAAGGCGCGGAGATGGCGACCACGCAGGGAATACGAGCGAGCAGCGCTTTCTGGAGAATTTCAAAGGATGTGCGCCCGCTCACCATCAGTATAGAGGTGGTAAAAGGAAATTGTCCATGCAGCAGGCCATGCCCGACCAGTTTATCGACGGCATTATGGCGACCTACATCCTCGCGCAGCAGCGCCAGTTCGCCCTCTGTCGTAAACAGTCCGGCAGCGTGCAGCCCGCCCGTATGCTCGAAGACATCCTGGCGAGAGCGCAGCAGGGTAGGCAGTTTGTAGATGGTCGAGGCCGAAACATGTATCTGATCCGGCTCAAGCGGCGGCGCGGAGAACAGCAGGTCGCTAATGCTGTTCTTACCGCACAGGCCGCAGCTTGCCGATACCGCGAAATGACGCTGAAACGGCGCGCTGCTCGCCGGAGAACTTGTCGCCTCTGTCTTCAGAGAAACATTTACCACGTTTGGCAGGGGCAGCCCATCTTCATCCGTAGCAATCTCTATCGCGTCTATATCCTGATAGCCACGAATAATTCCTTCGGAGAGCAGAAAGCCGAGCGCGAGTTCAACATCATTTCCCGGCGTGCGCATAATCATCGCCAGGCTCTGGCCGTTCAGCCGGATCTCAAAGGGCTCCTCGACCGTCAGCAACTCTTCGCGCTGCCCGGGCGTGTTCTCCTGCCAGTGCGTAACTGGCAGGCGCATCACCCGTTCGGGATCAAGTTCTGAACGCCAGAAGTCTGCCATGTCAGCGCCTTCCTCTCTGCTCGTAGGCAGGAAGCGCGTGGCCGGTTGTGGCGCGGCTCGTCGTAGAGGCTTGTAGATTCTGCCTTTTGAAGTAGTACTTACACGCGCCGGGTTTGACTGGATCGGGCGGCTCGATTGCCACCAACCCCCAGCCCTCCTGCTCTAACCAGCTCCACGCCTCAAATTCATCGTCAAAATCACGCACAACGTCACCGGCAACGGTAAAGACCATGGTGCCCAGCAAGTAGCGATGCTCCCAACGAACCATTATATATGTCCTTTCAGAGGTTACACCCCGTACATGTATTGTAGCGAATTTCTAAGGAGAATCAACGCGCAATTCGCTCACATTGACGGTTAACAAAAGCAATGTTAGGATATGTCAAAGTCATTCCTACATTTCTGTGGAGCCTGGATGTATAAACATAGCAACAGCGGCAACGAGTTGCTGCGCAAACGCGGGTATCGCCTGACACCGCAGCGGCATATGATACTCAGCGTCATTCAAGAGGCGGGCGAACACCTGAGCATCGACCAGATCGCGGAACGAGTGCAGCAGCGCAACCCTTATGTAAGCCTCTCGACCATCTACCGCACGCTCGACCTACTCTGCGAACTGGGGCTGGTGCGCGAAAACCATCTTCCAGGCGAGCAACCGCACTACGAACCGGCAGGCGAAGGACAGGGGCATCACCACCTCGTCTGCAAACGCTGCCGCGCCATCCTTCACCTCGATGAAACGCTGCTCGGCAACCTGAACGAGCAATTACAGGAACAATATGGTTTTCATAATCTGACGCTCGATCTTGTCGCAACAGGGTATTGCGCGACCTGCTGGCAGGCCATCCAGCAAGAACAGCGCTCCTAAAGCGTGTTGCGCAAGCGCCAGAAGCTCACCACCAGAATTGGCAGCGCCAGCAGATATACAAACAGCAGCGCGTTCAACACATCAATATGGAAAAAGAAATAGACGCCGATGGCAATGTAAAGCACCATGCGACTGGGACGAATAATCCAGCGTGAGGAGACCTGGAGCATCTGGTGCAGCATCAAAAACATCACCAGCGTAGTATAGACATAGACAAACAGGATCGCCAGTGCCGGATAAATGCTGCCTTTCCAGGCCATACCCGCCACGCTAAAGGCCACAACAGCCGCATCACAGCACACGTCAGTAAACGAGCCTCGGGGTGTACTCGCGCCTTTCAGCCGCGCCTCTACTCCATCCAGTCCATCGCAGATGACCGAGCAGACCAGCAGCCAGAAAGCCGTCGTAAACTGAAATGGGGCCAGCAAACAGAATCCGATGCCAAACGCAACCGAGGCAAACGAGAGCATATCGGGAGTGATTCCCAGATGCGATAACAGCCGGGCCACCGGAGCCAGGAAAAACTGGCGAATCCGCTGCGAGGGAATCAATACTCGCTGCTCATCTTCGCCATAAATACTCTCAATTTTCCGCTTGAACTGCTTCATGCGCGTCCCATCAGGGCAAGAAAGATTCTCGCACTGCTATAACCCATCCCTACTATTATGCCATATGAACGGGTAAAAGCGGTTACGGGATAAGCTTGTGTGAGAGGACGGAAAGCACCCGCAAGGGGATGCCTCTACAATATGAAGCCGCTTGTAGAGGCATCCCCTTGCGGGTGCTTTCCGTCCTCTCACATTCGCCAGGCTGGCTTTTTGTCTCCTTATTGCAATAACCCTGTAGTGAAGCAGAAATTGGTAGGCGGCGCGGGCGGCTGCGGCACATTCTTATATATCTGCGTGAAGAAAGCCTGGTAGAGGTCGCGCAGCATGGGGCCGTTGGCGTAGGCACCTTCACCCCCGTTTTCCTTCATCGCCGTGATAGCCAGAGTGGGTATCTGACCCGATTGGAACTGGTAGGGCGCTTGCGTAATAAACCAGGATTCGGCAGGCGTGATCTGGTTTGGATTGGTCTGCGGCACCTGGCCTGTTCCAGTTTTGCCGATCACCGACCATTTGGAGTATGGATAGCTCAATTGCACGCGGATCAGGGAGCCGGAACCGCAGGCGACCACACCGTACATAGCATCGCGCACCTGCACCGCCGTCTGCTCCGAAATGGGCGTGCCCAGCTCCTGCGCCGTGAACGACTGCAAAACGGTGCCGTTGGGATCGACAATTTTCGAGATCAGGGTCGGACGCATCATGTGACCATTATTGGCAACTGTACTATTGAGCAGCGACATCTGCATCGGCGTCACGAAGTCCACACCCTGTCCAAAGGCATTCTCCGCCAACTGCTTAACGTCCAGCGGTGTCTGCGCGGGCGGCGTATACGAACAGAGATTTTGCCCGGACTGGGGCGTTACTGTGCTGACGCGCACCGGCAAATCAAACGGTATCTGCCGCCCCACGTAGAAGGCGGAGTTGTATTTGAGCCAGGTATCGACGCCCACCTTCGCGCCAACCTGGGCGAAAATGATGTTATCAGAATGCGAATATCCATAACGCAGGTTGACCGGAAATTGCGTCGTGTAGCCCTGAATATTGTTCCCAACCGGGCCAAAGACCTCCGAGTCATTGCCAGAACCAATCGTTACCGGTCCTATCGCCTGCATATGATTGGGGTTTTTATCGTTATAAAACAGCTTATCGTCCAGGTTAAACGTCTGCGAGTCAAGCGCAGCGGCAAGGGTCATCGTCTTATAGGTAGAACCGGGCACATAACAGGTGTCAATCGCGCGGTCTATCAAGGGCTGGTTGGGGTCTTTGAGCAACTGGTTGAGGTAATTCTGGTCGCCGGAAGCAATGCGGTTCGGGTCGTACTCCTGCCCATTGGGGGCGGAACGACTCACCATCGCCAGAATCTCTCCCGTCTTCGGGTCTGTAACGATAACCGAGCCTTTGTAGGTCTGGAAGACCGAATCATCGTTTGGTCCGTTGCGCGGCGTTTCGATATCAAAATCGTTGTAGACGATATTCTGCATGCGGATATCGATGGTCAGGTAGATGTCATCGCCCTGGGGCGGTACGTGCAGCAGATTATTGACAGTATTATTCAAACCGGTGATACCATTGCGCCCGCTCAGGTAGTCATCGAACTGCTTCTCGATGCCCGAAGAACAATAGGGGCTGATCGAGCAGAACAGCGGGCTAACATAATAACCGATGATGTTCGCCATCGATGGATAATAGTAGTGGCGCTGGTATACACAGAGAATGCCGCCGTTTGGATTATTGGCGGCAACAGGCTGCGAATCCGCCAGCAAAACGCCATTACGATCAAAGATGCGCCCGCGTTTGGGCGTCGTATCAGCCAGGCAGCGGCGTTGAAGCGCGCTATAATTGTTGCTGGTGACCTGTTGCGCCACCACCACCTGCCAGTAGACGAGACCTCCACTTACCGCGATGAAAAGCACCACGAAGAGGATGGTCAGCCTTCGTATACTTGCGCTAATATTCACTGTTCTATCCTGACTCTACTAGATCTGTTCCCAATGTTTTCACGAGTGTATCACTGTTCCTATCGATTGACAAGGAGCATTGGTCACGACGGGTAAAACGGCTGCGCCCTTCATTCGTGCTTAAAAAAGCGATGGCGCAGCAGGCCAGACTCAATCCCATCAGGTAGCCGCCGATCATATCGGTAAACAGGTGCGCGCCTATGTAAAATTGGGCGAACCCTCCACCAAAGGCTACCAGCACCGCGATCAACATCAGCAGCCAGCGCAACGGGCGCTGCCTCACCTGCCTCCAGAACAGCCAGCAGGCCACAAGACCGATCAGCAGCCAGCGTATCGCGTGTCCGCTTGGATAGCCATAATCGTTAAAGGCGCTGCTATCGTAAAGAGAAACCGTCGCTCCAATCTCCTTCAATTGCATTTGCCATTGCGTCGGTGGGGGAGCCTCCCACCACAGTCCCAGCATCAGTTCGAGATGATTTACTCTCGACTGGTGAATATCCTGCGGGCAGCCAAGCGTATCCAGGCCGCGCTGCAAAGCATCAGGTACCGGCTGCGCTATCACCTGCTTCCCCACATATTCCACTCCTACTCCTATTCCTAATAAAAGTAGCAAAACCAGCGCCACCCGCTTGCGATAGCCCAACAACCAGCACAAGACGCATAGGCCAGGCAGAATAACCAGGCTGGCCGGAACCTCACCCAGACGCCGCCACTGCCTCAAAATACAATCAAAACCCGTCAAAGGCCGCTGCACAAGCTGCTGTTGCAGTTGTAGGGTCGAAATAACAAAGTGATCTTTGTATACCAGATAAGAATACAGCGCAAACAAAACGAAAAAAGTTCCCGCCAGTATTCCCCATACCACACTTGAATGTTTTAATAAAGAACTCTTCATCAATATACATACCTCATCCCGTAGGGGCGTGGGCTTGCCCCGCCCGCGCCCCTACGTCACTCCGAGTATACGGGGGAACGAGGGCGGGGCAAGCCCACGCCCCTACAGAACATAGTATTTTCTGAGCAAATTATAGCACGCTTATTTTTCACCTTCCCTCGACTACCCCGACGGTACTACCTTTTATACACAAGAGGAATATAAAAGTATCTTTGCGCATCATACATCGTCTAGATATTGACAGAATACATGAGCATATTTTACAATAGATACGAAGATCAGTTTATTTATTTATTGATTTTCTTACATGTAAATTTTTCCCACAGGAGCATATACCTATGCCATCTGATGCCTCCCATCAACAGATAGGAAAATCTGTTGGAGCGAAACTACGAGAAGCCCGATTGGCGAAAAAATATACGCAAAGCCAGCTAGCAGGACCTGATTTCTCTGTAAGCTATATTTCCGCAATAGAACGAGGCCAGATTCATCCCTCACTGCGCGCCCTCGAGATTTTTGCGGGTCGTCTGGGTCTTTCCTCCAAAGATCTGCTTGCCTCACAGCCTCAAAAAGGCAAAAACGGCGTCTCAGGCTTTGAGAGTCTGACCGGCGAGATTGAAGAGACTGAATGGCAGCTATTACAAGCTCAGGTAGCTCTCCGGCAGGGGTTGTACGAGCAGGCGATTGAGCAACTGGGGGAACTGCTTGCCGAAGATTTGTCTGTGAAGCAGCTTATTTTCATTCGTTATGTGCTAGGACAGGCCTATATCGGGGCAGATCGCCTTCAGGAAGCCGAGAATGTGCTTTCTGAGGCCGTGCTGCTTGCCCGGGACGGCAACAATCCCCTCTATCCTCGTATCCTGCACCTGCTGGGTGAGGTCCATACCCTAATGCATCACTATGTACAGGGTCAGGAATATCATCGTCATTGCCTCGAACTGCTGAAACAGCAGCAGTCGGAAGACAACCTCTTTCTGGCGCGGGTCCACTTCGGGCTGGGTAAAGACGCTGACGCTCTGGAAAAATACGACGAAGCTCTGGACCTGTTTGCGCAATCCCTCTCATGTTTTGATAATCTTACAGATGCTTTGTGTGTTGAGTCCTACTGGAATACAGGTCAGCAGTTCTCACAGATAGCGGATTTTCCGCTGGCCGTTTTCTATAACAACAAATGCCTGCACTTGCTCAATACGCAGAACGCTCAAAGCAGGCGAAGCGAAGTATACCACTACCTGGGGCGAATTCTGCTGGAAAAGAACCAGGAAGAAGCCCGGCACTTTCTTGAAAATGCCCTCTCGCTGCCCGTAAACCAGCAGGACTCGCTCACACTTGCCAGCCTGCACGCCCATCTCGGAGAATTGTTCCTGAGCAACAGCAACCTGGACGAAGCACACAGCCATATTGAACAGGCCCATAACCTTTTGCCACCTGGAAGCGGCTCTCTCGTCGCTGCTGATGCGCTGATCCTGCGCGGTCAGATGGCCTATACTCAGCAGCAATACGCGGATGGAGACCGCTTTTTTGAAGAGGGTCTGGCCATTCTGGAACGCCTGGGAGCCAACGAAGAACTTTCCGAACGCCAGGTATTCTATGCACAGCGTCTTGAGGAACGCGGCGATGTCCTTAAGGCTATCAACTACTTGAAAAAGGCCGTGGAGAGCCGTCGTAACGCCGAAAAACGCCCACCTCAATAGCCCTTTATTCAGCAGGACGCAGATCTAGCTTCTTGAACATGGCTTCCAGCAGGTTATAGTCTTCAGGATCGCTTAAATGCAAGTCGGTATATCCAATCGGTGTCTTCAGGGAGCCATGTTCATCAACAGGCGACTGGCTGCGAATAGCCCAGGGATTGCCCCCCAGCCAGCGCACCGGCTCCAATAACGATCCAAGCGGCACACGAACAAGCACATGATGCCCCCGCCAGCTTGCATTCAGCCCGTCCAGTTGCAATTCCAACATCTCCCCGCGCTGCACAATTCTGCCTTTCAGCGCCCCCGACTGCAATTCGAGAAACACGTCTTCGGCGGGCCGTTCCAGCATATCGGCCCTGCGTAGAACTTTGCCGCGCCGCGAACCGGCAGCATCAACCACCTGCGCGCTGTAGCTCTGCGCTTGAGCATCCTGCTGTCCGGCTGATGCTCCCTGGGCCAGGACCGCAACCTCGACAAGATCGCGCAAAGCCCGTTGCCGCTGCGTTCCCTGCATAATATGCGCGCTCATCTGCATGGCCTGCCTCAGCAAAGAACGAGCCAGCTCATCATTATCGGTATGTTCGTGTCGGCTTTGCACGAGAACCGCCCGCGCCTGACTAATCAAAAGCTGGCAGAGATAGACCAGCATGCGCGAAGGGGTCGCGGCCAGTTTATGCTGCCCGATGTCAGGGAAAGGGGAAGTATCACCGCTCGCGCGTGCCGCCCACAGGGCATCATAGATCTCAAGATAGGCGCTATGACAGGCTCTACACCCGAGCAAGTGATAGAGCAGCGGCGCGTAGCGCACCATCACATCGGGATCATTCGCTAACAACGCGGCAGCAAAATCCGGCAGTTGCGTATAAAACCTGGGGTGATACTCCTCTTTTAATGCGCCGCTTGTTTCCACAATCGATGTGCGTTCCGGCCTGGGCGGCTGTGGCGGCTGCGCCAGTAGCTCTTGCAGCCATTGCGCAAGCGATGCATTGCGAGGATCAGGTGTGCCCTCAAAAAAATGCTGTTTGTCCATGTATGTTCCTCCTGACTCTCAAGCCTACTCGCCTTCTTCGTAATAGCGCGCAAGTCGCTTGCGCTGCGCCGGTGAAAGACGCACTGTGTCTTCACCATGCCAGCTCAGTAAGCCTTCAGTGTCCAGATGTTTCAGGCCCATTCGCACCTCTTTTTCACTCAAATTGTTCCGCGCCAGGACCTGAATTTCAATAATCGCCTCACCGTTAGAAATCGGTTCATACTCTGACAAACGTAAAGCGAGCATCACTGCCAAATTTGTACTGCTCTGCTGGAGACAATGGCGCAATTTCTTATGCGCGTGATCTTTATGCTGGCTCGCATGCTCAAGCGGCTCCTCAGTGACGCCAAGCTCCTGTTCAATCACATGCAGCAGGTCTTGCGCACCCATCTCTTCGAGTTCGCGCAGCACAGCCTGTAACTGCCGGGGAGCAGCTCGCAAGGATTCGATACAGCGCTTGAGCAAATTACGGAGATGTTCATGAGAAGCAACCGCCAGCGCAGTCTCTTCGGGAGTGGGAAAGGGTATGTTACCCCACAGCGACTCGACAACAGTATCTAACGGGTTGTTTTCATCTTCGGCCTCTCCCTGTCGTTCAAGTTCCGCCAGCGTATTCGTGGGCACGCGATGCTTACGCAGACGGTCAATCGCCTTGTTACGCGCGCTTCTATTGAGGAATGCATAAAACTGCGCCGGACTCAGCCTGTCCAGTTCCGTCAGGGGAGTCTTATCTCCGGCCCCAAGCAAACCCAGCCGCGTCAACTGTTCAATGACATGCCCTACGACCTGGTCAACCTCGAATGCATCATAAGCAAGCTGGCCCAAATATCGCTGCGCCCGTTGCTGCAAATAGATACAGAGTGAAGCATAGTTTTCTTCCAGATGATACCGTAAATCACGTGCCGTAAATGGCATGAACGACACTCCTCTGAAGAAGCTCTTTTGAAACATAAACGAACAGTGTTTTTATTGTAGCATAGAATGCTCCCACTGCATAACCTTCCTGTAGGGCAGGGTGAGCGTCACATGTTTGCATTCAGCGTGGCTTCCGGCAACTCTCCCTGCAAAAAATTGACGGTCACCACCAGGGGCAAGCACACGCCCCTACATTTTTTATGTAAAACACAGAAAAAAAGGCGTGAAAGAACTGTTGCATCCTTTCACGCCTTCCCTTTTTCCAGAGGAAAGAGAGCTTCTTTCCTTATTCTAGCTCCCCCCGATTTCCTTGAAGCTGATGTTTGTACGCCTTCTTAAAGGCTGCAAGGCTGCGTTGTACCTCTCCGCGCTGCTCAAGCAGATTGGCATAGCGAGAATACGCCAGCCCTGCCAGCTCGTGCGAATTGGAACCTTCAAGCAGCTCAAGCGCCTGCTCAAAGAGGCGGTCAGCATTCTCATAATCCTTCGCGTCGTGCCGGATTTGAGCAAGAGCGATAAGAGCCTGCCCCTGGGCCTGTGCATCGTTGCTCTTCTGAGCAGCCTCAAGAGCAGCCTGGGCCTCTTTTTCGGCTCCGGTTGTATCCTGCCGCTTCAGCAAGAGTTCGGCTAGACTGGTATGGCACTGGGAGGCTGCAACCTCGTCCTCAAGTTCTTCCTCAAGTGCAATCGCTTCGCGATACTCACGCTCGGCCTCGTCAAGATTCCCCTGCTTCTCAAGGGTCTTGCCCAACCACTGGTGCGTCAATCCGACAAGTCGTTGTTCGTCCCGCATGTCATAGATAGCCAGGCTTCTCATGACATAATCGCGGGCCAGCGAAATCTTGCCGATTGACTTATAATGCTCCCCTATTTCAAGATACCTCTGAGCATAGCCCTTACTGTCTCTACGTAGATCAGCCATCGTTTCTAACGCTTTATGATAGAATTCGACAGCTTTTTCTAATTCACCGTGACGAAAATAATCGTTCGCGAGATTAGCATACACGTCAAGCGCAAAAATCGGATCTGAGATTTGCTGGTTCACAATAGCGCTATAGCAGCGCTGGTGGTTTTCCATTGCCAACGTATAGTTGTACAATTGATAATACGCTTTACCCAGCAGATTTCTCGCCCTCTCGGTGTACTCTACGTCGTTTAGACCTTCGCCCTGAGAAACAGCGGCACGCAGATCGACTACCGCTTCCTGGTACTGGTGCAAACCCAGGTGGATTTGCCCGCGCAACAGGAAAAGTTTGTACGCCTGGTCGGTTGTAATGCGATCAGGCTGCAAGGGAGCCAGCAGCTCGTTCGCTTCATCGTACCTGTGTTGCAGGATCAAGACATTTGCCTCTAACAGCTCTACATCCACTCGCAGGTCAGGACCCGAGTCCGCGGGTGAATATCCCACTGCCCTGGCTTCAGCAGCCCCGGCAGGTGAACCTTCGAGTAAAAATGTTAACGGCACGTCCAATCTTCGAGCAAGTATCGACAATGCCTTGAGGGAGGGACGGATTTTTCCCCGCTCGATCGCGGAGATGTAGGATATAGAAAATTCTGGAGCAGCCAACTGCGCCTGTGTCAGGTTGAGTCTGGTGCGCACCTCCCGGATATTGGCACCCACTCTCGCAGCGACTGCTCGACCAACATTGATTGTGTCGGTATTCGCCATACGGTTGTTTCCTTTCTAGAATAGGGGGGATTCTATTCGGGAGTATCTTTGGAAGAATTAAACACTGAGAATTTCTGAAAAAATGCATGGTAACGGATTATTCTTCTGAACAATCCGTTGTTTCTACATGCTCCATATTCACCAGTATTTAATACATTCACACGTGATACCTCCCCTTATAAACTATATACTACCATAGTCTTTTCAATATGTCAACAAGGTTCTTCTAGAAATATAATCACTTCATCTGTAAAAAACAAAAGATATACATGCATACAAATCAATAAAATATTTTATGAACATGTCACTAACATTCATAAAAAAGTTATATTTTCCCCCAATTTTTCATGTAAAAATGAATATTCCCCTTGAAAAACTCCTTTTACTCAGATGTGGAAGGTACAACAAACTTTGCATCTGCTTATCAGTGCAAATTTATTGTTCCCTGATACTTCTCTTTCAATAAATATATTGCAAACACAATCGAAATCATCTCACTAAAGCAAGCAACTAGTACTAACTTCCTAAAAAGTTTAACGCATGTTAACCAGATTGAACACTGGTCAAATGGCTTCTCGTCTTCTATAATGAGTGTTCAGAATAGAACTGGCCCAAATTTCGTCTCTGAAGGAGAGGGCAAATGGAAACGATCAACGATTTATTTCAGACAGCATGCGAGCGCTTCTCCACCCGAACAGCGCTTCTCGAACCTCGCAATGATAGTGAAATGACTTCACTCACATATAGCGAGCTTCAACAGAAGGTGCGTGGCTTCGCTGGATATTTACAAGAGCAGTCCTTGCAAAAAGGAGACCGCATTCTACTATGGAGCGCGAGCCGTATCGACTGGATGATTTCATTTCTGGGCATTCTACAAATTGGGGGCGTAGTCGTTCCCATCGATGTCAATTCAAAGCCGGACTTCATCAATCGCTTAATAAGTATAACCGATTCAAAATATATTATCACCACTCGCAAACAATTTGATTCGCTTGCGCCAACTACTCTGCCTTTTATAGATATTGATGCATTGCCGCAAGCTGCATTTTTAGCGACACAAGTACCAGATACCGATGAAGATGACCTCGCTGAGCTTGTCTTCACCTCCGGTACAACAGGCTTGCCCAAAGGGGTAATGCTGACCCATAAAAACATCAGCAGCAATGCGCTTGCGGCGTTAAAAGTGGTGGATATTCGCCCGGATGATCGCGCCCTCTCGATCCTGCCCTTAAGCCACATGTTTGAACTTACTATCGAAATTGCGATTTTAAGCGCTGGAGCCAGTATCGTGTATGCCCGCACGCTTTCGCCAGACACACTCTTGAAGCTGCTCGCTACTCAGAATGTCACCGTTATGGTGCTTGTTCCCCAGGCGCTCCAGCTTTTCATGAACGGCATTGAGCGACAGGTGCGAGCGCAGAAAAAGGAGAAACAATGGGAGCTGCTGCATCGCATCGCCTCGAAACTACCTTTTGGGCTGCGGCGTCCTCTCTTTGGTCAGGTGCATAAGCGTTTCGGCGGCCATTTTCGTTTCTTCATCAGTGGCGGCGCGTATCTACCGCCCAAACTGGCTGAGCGCTGGGAGAACATGGGCATAAGGGTCATGCAGGGCTATGGCGCGACCGAATGCTCGCCTGTTGTCTCGGTGACGCCCTATCACGAGCATATCTTCGATAGCATTGGCAAACCGCTGCCCGGCGTTGAAGTAAAGATCGCGCCCGATGGCGAGCTTCTTGTCAAGGGGCCTAACGTGGCAAAGGGCTACTGGCAAAGTCCAGAAGCTACAGCCGCCGCGTTTCAAGATGGCTGGTATCATACCGGCGACCTCGGCACGCAGGACAAACACGGCAACCTCTATTTGAAAGGACGCAAGAAAAACCTGATCGTGCTGGCGAATGGCCTCAACGTCTTTCCCGAAGATATCGAAAACATCCTGCTCACCAATCCACTCATCAAAGACGCGGTGGTAGTAGGGCTGATGGAAGAGGATTCAGGACCGGTCGTACACGCGGTGTTGCTGATGGACGACCCATCGCAGGCCAAAACGGCCATTCAGCAGGTCAATCGACAACTCGCCCCACACCAGCAGATTCGCAGCTACACCATCTGGCCCGATACCGACTTCCCACGCACCCATACATTAAAAGTGAAAAGGCCAGAAGTGCAGGAACGGCTGGCACAATTGCGCAGCACTGCTAAAAAGGGGAGTTAAGCATTGCTCTACCTTGTTGCAACGCCTATAGGAAATTTGAATGATATCACGCTGCGCGCATTGGAGACCCTGCGCAGCGTTGATTATATCGCGAGCGAAGACACACGCAAAACGGGCCTCTTGCTCAAGCACTTTGAGATATCAAAGCCGCAGATTGCTTTTCACGAACATAACGAGGAGCGCGCAGGACAGCACATCGAATACTTGTTAAAAGAGGGAAAATCGGTCGCGGTAGTGACGAACGCAGGTACGCCCGGCATCTCCGATCCCGGCTTCACGCTGGTCCGGCGCGCCATTCAGGCCAATATCGAAGTCACCATGATTCCCGGTCCCGCCGCCTTCGTGATGGCCGTTGTGCTATCCGGCCTGCCCGTCCATTCCTTCACCTTTCGCGGTTTCCCGCCCCGCAAGCCCGGGCCGCGCCGCCGCTTCCTCGAAATCGATAAAGAGTCTCCCCACACGCTCATCTTCTACGAAAGCCCCTACCGCCTGGAAGCCTTCCTTGAGGACGCGCTGGCCATCCTGGGCGATAGAGAGGCCACGCTCAGCAACGACCTGACAAAGCTGTTCGAACACGTCGAACGCGGAACCATTAGCAACCTTCTCACATGGGTACGCGAGCAATCCAAACTCAAAGGCGAATTTATCGTCACCATCGCGGGAAATCTGTAGGGACGCGATGAATCGTGTCCACCCCGCCTGTCGCGTGTGCCGATGCGCCGAGGTGGACGCGATCATGATGTTTTACAAAATAGGGGGTCTTTTTGCCCCCTGTCATCCTGAGCGCCGCGAAGGATCTGTGTCCCCTGGCGATTCGTGTGTCGAGACCGGAGATCCTTCGCGGCGCTCAGGATGACAGCCCTGGATATTCCCTGTTTCTTTGTAAAATTTCATCATCGCGTCCCTACACAAATCGAATCGTCGATTAAATCCCCATCACCTTTACCAGTTCGCGCACAGCGTCAGCCGATTTCTGTAACTGGTTGCGCTCGTTCTCGTCCAATTCGATCTGGACAACTTCTTCCACGCCCTGCGCGCCAAGCTTGGCGGGTACGCCCACGAAGAGGCCGTTGATGCCATATTCGCCTTGCAGGTAGACCGCGCATGGCATAATCATCTTTTTGTCGAGCAGGATCGAGTCAACCATCTGCAAGACCGAAGCCGAAGGCGCGAAGTACGCGCTGCCTGTGCCGAGCAACTTGACGATTTCAGCCCCCCCATCGCGCGTCCTTTGTACAATTTGCTCGATGCGCTCCTGCGGCAACAACTGGCTGATCGGTACGCCCGCCACCGTACACATGCGCGCCAGGGGCACCATCGTATCCCCATGCCCACCAAGCACGTAGGCCTGCACATCGCGTACCGAGACATTCAACTCCTGAGCGATGAAGGTGCGGAAACGGGCCGTATCCAGCACTCCGGCCATGCCCACTACGCGGTTGCGCGGGAAGCCACTCACGTGGTGGGCCAATTGCGCCATCGCATCCAGTGGATTCGTGACGACGATAATGATGCAGTTGGGCGAATGCTTCACCACTTCCTGCGTCACCTGCGAGACAATCTCCTGATTCTTTTTAACCAGGTCGTCGCGTGACATGCCAGGCTTGCGCGGAAAACCGGAAGTGATAACCACAATATCCGAATTCTCGGTATCAGCATAATCGTTGGTGCCAATTACCAGCGAGTCGTAGCCCAGCACCGGCCCCGCCTCAAGCATATCGAGAGCCTTACCCTGGGGCATGTTCGGCACAATATCGTACATTACCACGTCGGCATAGTCGCGCTCCGCCAGGCGTTGCACCAGCGTACTGCCGACAAAACCTGCTCCTACGACGGTGATCTTACTTCTCATCGTTCACACATTCCTTTCAACTGTCAAAAATAGAGAGGGAAGCGGGTACAATCCCACTCCCTGGAAAACCGAGAAGAAATGTCTAAAACTATTGTATGCTGGAAAAAGCGAAAATGGCAATTTTTAAAACGGTTTGCATGCCATGAAAAAGACCCGCCCGCCTGTCATCCCTCGCATCCTTCGTGTCATCCCTCGCATCCTTCGTGTCATCCTGAGCGCAGCGAAGGATCTCGGTCGCCCAGCCAGATCGCGCGCCCGCACCAGAGATCCTTCGCTGCGCTCAGGATGACAGGTGGAAGCCTTTTTTTGCTTCATTGCTATTTACCCATAAATTATGGTAAACTCTACTATCATCAGCGTTGCAGATTTCGGAGTTTTTCGCAGTATTTGGCACGATTTTATTGTATTCATTTCGATCTATTGTAAGATCAAGAGAAAAACAGTGCAATTTGCTGCGAATTTCGTAAATCTACAACCTGGAAGAAGCCTTCTTCCTCTTCTGTTCGTTCTTCCGTAACACGGGAGCGGCGAGCGGAACGTTCTGGCGTCGCACATAGGAAGTGTTCCTCACTTCAAGGAGGTGTTTGCGCATGGCAGAGACCAATGTATCCCAGGAACAGAGGGACGAGGAATTACTGCAAAAGCTGGGCTATAAGCAGGAACTGAAGCGCACACTTGGTTTCCTCTCCAACTTCGCGGTAGCTTTCTCCTACATCTCGGTATCTACCGGCACCTTTTCGCTTTTTTATTTAGGTATTTTAGCTGGCGGCCCCGCTTTCTTCTGGACGTGGCCCATCGTCGCTATCGGCCAGTTCATCGTCGCGCTGAACTTCGCCGAACTCTCCTCGCATTTCCCCATCGCAGGCTCGATTTATCAATGGAGCAAGCGGCTCTCGGGGCATACGCTCGGCTGGTTTACGGGCTGGTTCTACTTTTTCGCCGGTATTCTGACGATTACGGCAGTGGCGTTCACCATCCCCATTCCGCTTCTGGCAATCTTCCCCGGCATTCCCGCGACCATTCTAGGCATGAACAGCGCGGTCTTCATCGCTCTGCTCTCTATCGTCATCGGCACAATCATCAATGTGGCAGGAGTGCGGCTGGTCTCCATCATCAACAATCTGGGCGTTGCGGCTGAGATCATCGGTATGTTCGGCTTTGCGCTGGTGCTGCTGATCTTCTTCAACCACCAGTCGTTTAGTTTCCTCTTCCAGGGTTCGCCCGTCTCGGCACAATCATTAGGCAAGTCTCTGGGAGTGACAGGCGAATGGACGCCCGGCTTCGGCGACAGCTATTTTGGCTACTTTGCCGCCGCCATGTTTATGTCCCTGTTTGTCATTTACGGGTTCGACACGGCAGGAACGCTTGGAGAAGAAACTCGCGACCCGCAGCGTAACGCTCCTCGCGGTGTCCTCTGGGCGGTCGGCCTCTCGATGATCGCCGGCCTGCTCTTCCTGGGCGGCACCATTCTCTCGATCAAGAATCTGAACAACATCGAGAACATCGCCAGTGGCGCGAACTACACGCAGGCGCTTCCCGCCATTATCCAGGACGCGCTTGGCACCACCTGGGGCGACATTTACCTCTTTGTCGTGCTGATTGCGGTCTGCGTCTGTACGCTTGCCATTCAATCGGCGACCATTCGCCTGATGTTCTCGATGGGCCGCGATGGTCGTCTCCCCTTCGGCAAAGTGTGGGGCAGCGTCAATCCCACCTTCCACACGCCGCTCTGGGCAGGCGTTGCGGTTGCCGTACTTTCCGCGCTGCCGTTCCTCTATAGCCAGGGCATCGGCGTGCTGGTGACAGGCGCAACGGGCATGATCTACCTGTCCTACTTCTTGAACAATATCGCCTCACTTCGGGCGCGCTTCAGAGGCTGGCCGCGTGTCGCGGCTCCATTCAGCCTGGGCCGTTGGGGCATGCTGGTCAACATTCTGGCCCTGATCTATGGCGGCCTGATGCTGATTAACTTCCTCTGGTTCGGCGGGTTGCGCAACGTCTACACCAATCCGCCGATGGGTTCGGCCTTCACATCCTGGGCCAACGTTCCCATACTCGGTGGCATGCCCATCTTTGAATTCTCACTGATCGTCCTATTCGTGGTGGGGGCCATCTACTGGTTCGGCTTCAAACGTCGCCAGGTCATCCAGGCAGGCGAAAAACGCGCTGAGGCGCTCGCTGACTAAGTATTAAACAGGGGAAACTTCCTCTCGCGCCTGCCATGCTGAGCTGCGCTCAGCATGGCAGGCGCGAGAGGTGTCTTTCGTCTCCTGTGGGAATGCGGCAAGCTGCTCCAGAGAAAACAACCAAAAAATCCGCTTGACAATTCGCAATTGTTACGGTAATATAAATCACACAGAAAACATTGGGGTGTCGTTCAACGGTAGGACTGCCGACTCTGGATCGGCCAATTGGGGTTCGAATCCCTGCACCCCAGCCAGGGAGAGGCACTGGTGCCTCTCCTAATTTTTTTGCCTATCAGCGTTTATTTTCAACAGAGAAGATATTTAGCCAAAACTTTTCTTCAAAGCTTTCGTATAATAGTAGTGGTGATACTACGGTCAGTGTAATGCTGAAATGCTAACCGCTCTGCAAAAACGAGAAAACCATGCCTTTAGATAAAAATAGCCTCAACAAATTTCGTGTCAATGTTTCTCCCGAGTCTGTCTCGAAGTGGACGCAGAGGCGCGATATTCCTATTGCTATTCTGGCCTGGATTGCGCTTGGCCTGGTCGTACTCTGGGCGGTCAGCTACGTGGTTCGGACATTGCTGGTCGTGGTTGTGGCCTCACTGCTGGCCTACGCGCTCCTACCCGCCGTCAGATTGCTGGAACGCTTCATGCCGCGCATCCTGGCAATCATCATCGTCTACATCGGAATACTGGGCACCATCAGTCTGCTGCTCTTCTTCGTCATCAATACCACCATCAATGAGGTAAGCTTGCTGGCGGACAACGTGCGCTACCTGCTCACCCCGAGTGGCAGCCAGCATATCGCGCCCCTGGTGAAAACGCTCAATCGCTTCGGCATCACGCAAAGCCAGATCGATGGCTTTGGCAATCAAATTATCAACCAGGCGCAGGGCATCACGGGCGGCGTCGTGCCATTGATTACCGGCGTCTTCGATTTTGTGCTTGATATCATCATCGTTGCCGTCTTGAGCATCTACCTGCTCATCGAGGGCAGCCGCTTCAAAAAATGGATACATACCAACGTGCCCCTTGAGCAACGCGAGCGCGCCCAATTCTTAATCAACACCTTCGAGCGCGTCATTGGCGGTTATATTCGCGGCCAGTTGACGCTCTCAATCCTGATCGGCTTCCTGGTTGGCATCGGCATGACTATCTTCCAACTGCCCTATGCGGTCCTGCTCGGCGTGCTGGCCTTTGTACTGGAATTCATCCCCGTCCTGGGCACGCTCACCTCGGGCGCGCTCTGCGTCCTGATCGCGCTCACCAAAGGCTGGCTGATCGCCCTCGGTGTGCTGGTCTACTTCGTCATCGTCCACATCTTCGAGGGCGATATCGTCGGCCCGCGTATCGTCGGCAAGGCTGTTGGACTGCATCCCGCCCTATCCCTGGTCGCCCTGATCGCCGGAGCCGAACTCTTCGGCGTCTGGGGCGCGCTGCTGGCCGCCCCCATCGCCGGACTGCTCCAGGCCTTGCTGGCTGCCATCTGGCAAAACTGGCGCGAAACCCACCCCGAACAGTTCCCCACCAACGACGAACCAGCCGAACAGACCCAGGTAGAGGCCGTCTTTGTGCAGGAGCAGGAGAAGGAAGAAATTCTGGAATGACATATTGTTCTGTAGGGACGCGATTCATCGCGTCCACCTCGGGGCATCGGTTGGTACGACAGGCGAGGTGGACGCGATGAATCGCGTCCCTACAAGCCCCTTTCACGCTCATTCTTAAAATCATGAGTCCGCTCACCTTACTTTGCCCGCTATCTCCGCTATCTTTTATGTAGCGTTGAAATCGTAGATAGTGTTCAAAGGGAGAGCGCGATGGTTGCCCTCATCAGTAAGCAAGCACCTGTCACTTCTGAAGAAGTAGATATTGTTTTAGATTCATCTCCTGTTTCCGAAGTTGAAAACGAGCAAGACGAGCAAAATCAACTGGTTGAACGTGCCCTGCAGGGAGACGGGGAAGCGTTCAGCGAGATCGTCCAGATGTACAATACACTGATGCTGCGTACCGCCTGTTTGATCGTTGGAGATCGCGATATCGCGGAAGATGCGGTGCAGGATGCGCTGGTTCAGGCCTGGCAACATCTGTCGAGCCTGCGCAGTTCGGGAGCCTTGCGTCCCTGGCTCATGCGTATCGTCGTCAACCAGTGCATCAGCTTTAAACGGCGGCAGGCCCGCACCTCGGCCTATGTGCAGCAGCGCATGCTGGAATATCGCACCGAGTTAGCCGCCAGCGCCGCCGACCAGCACAACGCCCGTATCGAAGGCGACTGGGACCTGGCCGACGCCATTCAACAACTACCATCCAAGCAGCAAGCGGTCATCGCCATGCACTACTATAACGGCATGACCCTGCCTGAGATGGCCCGCGAACTCGATATCTCACAAAACACACTGAAAAAACGCGCCCAGGCCGCACTCGCGAATTTACGGCGGGCTTTAAACAATTGAGGCCTGAGCATAATGAACTTTGATGAAATACCAGGAAAGACACTGCATGTCATCCTGAGCGCAGCGAAGAATCTGCGGCCTCGACGCATCAATCGGTAGGAGACACCGCAGATTCTTCGCTGCGCTCAGGATGACATCCCTGGAGATTCCTTCCTTCTTTGTGAAAATTCATCATTGCGTCTCGTTATCAGATCAATTGCCTCACCCGTCTTCTTTGCGCCAGCGATTTGCCATCTCCAGTCTCAAACGGTACGCCCAATAATTCCAGAATGGTCGGGGCCACATCCATCACCGTTGGCTCCTGGATGCCATCCAGAATATCGAATTGGGCGGGCAGTTGTTCGAGCATGAAGACGCCGCACCGGGTGTGTCCAGCCGAAAGCATGGAATGCAGGGTATCAGTAGTGACAGGTGGCACGTAAAGGCTGCTCGACACGCCAAAGTCGCCGCGCAGTTCAAACAAAATGTCGGGATAGCGTTCGATAAAACGTCCCTGGTACACATCCTCACGCCTTTTTGCCCAACTCACAACGGGCACCCCTCTAACGCTCAATTGCTTCAGGCCGCGCAGAATAGTATCTCGAACGGGTTCGTAATCCCGCAGATCGCGCCGCAATTCGATGCCGCCGAAGGGGCTTGTTCCTGCCAGTTCCACAACTTGCGCCTGTGAAGCTGCCGTGTCAATAGTATGCGTAGAACGGCGCAGCAGCTTACGATTCGGCTTAGAGCGCACCGACCGCGAAATATATGCGTGCGACTGCAAATAGGCCCGCAATTCAAGCGATGAATTCTTTGTCCGCTCCGTGAGAGAACGTCGCTTGAACAGGCGCAGCGAGTTATATGTGCGTGGAACCAGCCAGCCCTGTTCGCGCAGCCACTCATTGAGATTCAGGTGATACAGACAGCGCCGCCCATGTCCATGACCGCTGATCACCACCAGCACAGCATCTTCTGACATGCAGGCGCGAAAACGGCCCAGTGTCTCGTCAAAAAGGCGATAGAAATCCAGGATACGGCTGGCATATTCGTTGCGACCAGGATAGGCCGGGTCATTAGGGTCGCTGTAACGCCAGAGAACATGTTGCACCAGATCGAGCGCGTCAAACTGCGCAAAGAAGAGGTCCCAGGGTTCGCGACAAAAGAGTTCAAGCGCAGCAGCAGCCTGCTGTGCAGTGCGAGTATGCAATGTACAACAAAACTCCTCAAGCTGGCGCTCCTTTGAAATAACGATGTTATCCAGCAGGGGCGGAAATCCGTCAGAGGGTGTGGCATCTGGCGGCAGGATCAGCGCCCCCTGCTCCTCATCGTTGGAAAGCGTGAGCATCACACCATTGACCGGCTGCGGCTCATACAAAGGAAACGGGTTGACGATGCAGACGCGCTTTCCCGCTTTGCTGGCGCGTTCCCAGAACGTCTCTTCATGGGTTAACTTCATATTTGCGTTGGGGGACGAAAGCCACCTATGAGAATTTTCCGGAAGCCACCCCTGCTCGATGGGTGGCTTCCGGTTCTGCTCCTGATTTCCGGTCTGTCCTTTATTCTCCACAAGATAATCGACACGCTCGATAATGCCGTGATTGGCGGGATGCTGACCGGTATAGATGCTGACCCAGGCGGGCGCTGGCTCCGGTGGAAAACAGGACTGCATTTCCAGAAATGGCGAATGCAGCATCATGCGCCGCAAATTCGGCAGCGACGGTCCGTACACACGCAGGAGATCGGCATCCATCCCTCCAATCCCCAACATCACAATGCACGTCATACTTCCTCCACCAGCGAAGAACGTCTTTCCGGCGTCCCTCGTACCTCCTGCGCGCTTAACAGGCTTTCCCAGTAGCGCAGCACATCCTCGATCAAACTCAACTCACAGCGTACCTGAAAAATGCCCCGCCCGGTCGCTTCCGAAAAACGGGCAATAATCTCCTGCTCGAACCAGCGCGCCGTACCCAGCGTCAGCATATCGCGCTCCGCACCGATTGGTATGCAGGAGTAGCGACATGCCAGTTCATAGGGAAACAAATGCAACAGGCGGCGCGAGGGATAATGCGATAAAAAGGCCAGATAAGGCATAGCCTGCATCGGCTCTGTCCAAGGTTCTGAGAAAGCAGCTTTCTTTAAGCCAACCTGCGCTATCCTTTTAGCAATACATTCTTCCGTCTGAGCTTCGGAGCATTCATCAGGCTCCAGCACCTTTGCTCCCTGCGCCTGCAAACGCCTGAGCATTTCCAGGGCCGCTGCTCCATACAACACCTGTACATGTGTCTCCACATCGACAAGCAGCATCGAAACGCGCCGCGCCACCGCTTCAGCACCGGGCATCGATGTCGCAGGTAAAACTAGCGCGCAGCCATCTTCTAGCAACAAGACCGTATCGCGGGAACGCACTTGCTTGCGTATACGCCGGGCGACACGCAATAAAATGGCAGATAATACCCCTGGAACCTGAATATAGACCAGGGACACCTGTCCAGAAATCGTTAACGGGGAATTCTGTCCGCTCAACCCCACATCCTCCACTTCTGCCACAACTTTTCGGACATATATAGCATACCCGCCACACTTAACAACCGGCTGATAACGCGGTTAAGATCAGGTAAAGAAACGTCTTTTCCAGTAAAGAAATAACGTACATTCTCGAAATTCAATTCTTAACGCATTTGCGGCACATGTACACAAACTTACAACCCGCTTATCACTGCATATTCGCCAGTCAATGGCATAATGGCATGTAAGTTAAAAGTGAGGTGGTTGGGTGGTGAATAAACGAGATACAGACATAATGCGGGAAATAAAAACTCCGTCATTTCCTTGCGTAGGGACAGGGGGCGGGGTGGATGAGGAGCGGGGGCCTTGTGCCTGTCCCGGGCGGGGCGGCGGGGAAAACCACCGTTCGTTCTCATCAAACCTTGCCATCCTCACCACCCCACCGGGACAGGCACAAGGCCCCCGCTCCTCATCCCCACATCCCCCTGTCCCTACGAATGTACCAGAGAAAAGAACTTCGCGCTGGAGCTTACCTCTGATTCCTGATCCGGCGGATGTACCCGATTGCAGTGTCTTTTTGTGTTCTCGGGAGCCAGATAGTGGTCAATCCCTGACGGCGACTATTAAGAGTACATCAGGATTACTTGCCTGCGATTTCGAGCGCATTCTAGAGGTAGTGGATGGTGGAAGGGAAGAGGAAAAATGTTGCTACAACGAGCCAACACACATGCTGTTTTGCGCCCTGGAATCTGGCGTCTAAGCGCCTCAGCCTGCTCGGCGCTGCTGAGTTTATTCTCGACTGTCCTGATTGCCCGTTCGTTGGGGCCGGTTGAATTTGGCAGCTATGCCTTTGCGCTGTGGCTTGCTACGGCAGCGGTTCCGGCTATCGGACTGGGCATGTCGGCCAGGGCCAACCAGGCGCTCGCGGATATACAGGCGCGCCAGAATGCGCCTACCTCGGCGGGTTTATTCTACTTTGTGCTACAGCAGCAATATCGCAAAATTCTGCTCTATTGCCTGGTTTACCTGCTGCTCGTTCTTTTGCTTGTGAAGGTGAGCGGGCTTTCTCTCTCGTTGCTGCTGCTGGCGGGGTTATCAGCGCCGCCTCTGCTGCTGAGCGGGGTCGCCAGCATTACACTGCGCGGGCTGCGCCGTTTTGATCTGCTCGGGGATATTCAATTGTTGGGCGCGGCCATTATGCTGCTGCTGGTTTTGCTTTGCATGCAGTATACATTTGCCGGATTTACCCGCTTAAGTCTGCTACTGGTAACGCGAGCATCGGCGGATATTCTCCTGCTTGCCTTCGCCATGCTCTGTATCGCCCGCCTGCTGCCATTGAAAGAGGCGCAGGAACCGAGCAGGTGGCTGCGCGAACGGCTGACGCAGGGCGGGCGCAACTCGCTGCCGCTCTTTCTCCTGGATGCCATTGTCTGGCGCGAACTCCTGCTTGTGCTGTTCCTGGGCAAAGGCGCGGACCTCGGCTACTTCGCGCTGGCTTCCCTTATCAGCACCCGCGTGCTGCTGCTCTTTCCGGCGCTGCTCTCGTCCTGCATCTTGCCATTGCTCTTGCGCTACGTTCCAGGTATGCATTATCTCAACGCGATTGACGCATGGCGCAGGAACACGCGCTACACGGCTCTTATGGCGATGCCGCTCTGCGCGCTCGGTATCTATCTCTGCCCTACTATAATCACCATTTGCTTCGGCGCGAGCTATCTGCCGATGGTGACGCCACTGCGCCTCCTGCTTGCATCTGCCGCGCTGGGAAGCGTCGCAAGCATCAGCCTGACGCTCCTTGCTAACGCGGAACGCAAACGCGCTCAGGCCTGGCTCGGCATCGTCTCGGCTTTGCTCAAACTGGCGCTTATCCTGCCTTTTACGCACATATGGGGCCTGAATGGATTCGCGCTGGCCTGCGCAATCGCCCAGGCCGTCTCGGCCTCTGGTTCTATCGTTCTCTGTCGAAATTACCTGTACTATAGGAAGAAACCCGTATGACCTCCCGGCAAAAAACGCGCATGGTGACACGTCTAAGCAAAGGCGAACCTGCCCTCCTGCAAAAGGGAAGCGGGCCGCGCTTGAGCGTCATTCTCTGCACCTACAACCGTTGTAACCTCGTCTTGAATGCCCTGGCGAGCCTGCGCCGCCAGACGCTTTCATACGCCGACTTCGAGATACTGGTTATCGACAACGGCTCAAGCGATGGCACCTTAAACGCTGTGCGCCACTATGTCAGCGCTGGAAGGCACGAGCCGCGCAACAACGACGAAGTCTGGAAGGTACAATGCCTTTCCGAGCCGCAGAACGGCCTGGCCTATGCGCGCAACACCGGCCTATTGGCCGCCTCGGGCGAAATCGCGGTCTTCCTCGATGACGATACTGTGGCAGACCCTTACTTCCTGGAACGGCTTTTGCAGGCCTACGATGAAACCGGGGCCGACGCTATCGGCGGCAAGGTTGAGATGCGCTGGGAAGCCGCGCGTCCCTACTGGCTCACCGATGATATGCTCGAACTACTCGGCTACTTTTCGCCCTCAAAGGAGCGCATGGAGTTACCAGCCCCGATCAGTTTCAGCAGCAGTTGTTTCTCGGTCAAAATCGCGGCCCTGCGCACCACCGGCTACTTTTCGCCCTTTTTAAGCAAGCGGCGCGATCTTCCGGCCAGCACCGAAATACAACATCTTTGTCATCGCCTGCGCGCCGAAGGATATCGCCTGTGGTATGAACCATCCGCGCAGGTCTTTCATTGCATTCCGGCCACTCGCCTCAAACGCGAGTTCTTTACCGGGCGGGCCTACTGGCAAGGCCGTTCAGAAGTGCTGTCTCAATATCGCGACGAAAAGCGACAGAACACAACAGCGACCATCCGCGCCCTCTATAGCGATATACGCTCGCTGCTCTTTCTCGGCCTGATTCACCGCCCGCTCCTGAGCATGGCGGACCGCCCGACCAGCGAGCGCATGGAAGCCGCGATGGAACAGGCGCGCATCTGGGGCCGCGTGCAACAACGCCTCTCGTTTCTCGAACACGCGCCCGCCAATATCACCGAGCCATCTGTTCTCCTTGTTCGCTCGGATAAGCCCGACCCGACCGCCGATCTGCTGGTGCAATCGCTGCAAGATATTTACTGCACGCCGGGCGACCCGGATATTCCGCTCTCCTGGCTCTGGCGGCATCGCGCATACCAGGGCAAGGCCATCGGCATCCTGCACTTCTACCGTCCCGGCGCGCTCGACCTCTCACATCGCCAGCGACAAAGGCTGTGGTTCCGGCTATGGCTTGCTCATCGCCTGGGCGTGCGCATCGTCACCATCGATGCAGGCGGCTGGTGGCAAAGCACCCAGGGCCTGCGCTATCTCGCCCGCCGCGCCATCGAGCGCAACCTGATGGCGCGCAGTCACATCATCATCAGCTACACGCGCCAGCCGGAACAACTCTATCCCGACAAAAAGCTGCGCCGCCGCCTGCGCTGCCTGCCCCATCCCGGCTTCTACGGCGCTATTCTGCCGCCCGTACAGCGTGACAAGGCCCGAAAACGGCTCGCCTTTCCGCCCGTCGCTGGTTTCGCCTTCCTTTGCCTCGCCTCGCACCATACCGAGCGCGAACTGATCTATTTGCTCGAATCCTTTCACAAAGCCGTTGAACAATTCCGCAAAAGCGGCCCCTCTTCAGGCATCTCTCCTCTGCCGCCGGATGGCCCCTTGCAGTTGCTGCTGGTAGGCAGGCCAGGAGAAAAAGAGTTCTCCTCGCGCATCCTCAAACTGGCCGCCATCAACCCCAACATTCACCTGCACTCCGCAGAACTAACCGAGGAAGATATCGCCCTCTACATGGGAGCCGTTGACGCCCTCGTCCTACCCCATTTCGCCATCCGTACCGCAGGCATGTTAGAACTGGCAATGCTCGCGCTCTCCTATGGCCGCGTAATCGTCGCGCCGCGCCTGCCCCGTTTCTCCGGCATGCTCCCACCTCGCGCTACCAGCTATTACGAGCCCAACAGCCACGAGTCGTTGGCCCGGGCCATGCTTGAAGCTCGACAGCTTGATTATCATCTGACGGAGCGGGACATTGAGGCATTGAATGCGGAGACGGGTTGGGGACAGTATGCTGATCGACTAGGAAAAATTTACAAAGAAATATTGGAGCAAAAGATGTTATAGGGCTTATTCAATAGCCACTATCTGCTGAGGATAGACAATTTCCCGCTCCCCTTCATATCCCGCATCAAGAAGTTCTACCTGAACATGGTCGAGCATACGCGGCTCATTGGACGTGGCGCGAAGAATCTTCCCGCGCCATATTCTGGCAGGGTTTACAGGGTTTTGTTCGGGGCGCAAACGATATTGTATGATAGTTCCCACCTGTAAAAGGGCTTTGTCTAGCATCACAGCGACTTCGGACTGCTCTGTTTCCCACATTGGCTGATTCATGATGGCTTCCACCTCTTCATGCTTCCCCTCTTTAATCAATCTCAGAAGGCGCTCCGCGCTTGTCTCCATTCGAGCCGTAATACTTTCATGATTTGCGACAATGGCAAATCCATACAAAGCGCGCCTGGTCGCCTCTTCCTCTAAAAGCTGCCGTTGCCGAAATGCCGCTATGCTACTCTGGTTTTTTTGCATAGGTGATGGTTCTCCTTTTCTTTGCTCATCTGCGCTTTTAAATATACCTGTAGATCATTAGCAAAAGAATGTCATAGGCTTGTTAAAAGCTTGCCGCTTCTAAAAGGCGGTGATATGCTGTTGATAGAGTTGTACAGGTTGATTCAAAAGTGGCAAGAGGTAGCAAGCAATGGGAAAGAAAATAAAACAGCCTAATAAACTACTACGGTGTGAGCGTGAATTGCGAGGCTGGTCACAACAAAAGCTGGCAGATTATCTTCAAACCACGGAACAGGTAGTAAACCGTTGGGAAAACGGCGAACACAAACCGAACAGGCATCATCAAACGCTACTTTGCCAGCTTTTTGGGAAAAGCGCCGGAGAACTGGGCTTTATTGATATGCCTCACCAAACCCAGAAAGAAGATAGAAACATTGAGCAAGGAGAGATAGATTTGGATAAGCTACGCCGTATTCTGGTTCAGGGTGCTTTAGAATTGGCAGCAGGTGGATTGCTTCCTCAATATACTTCACTTCTGGCTTCATATCCCTACGTTACAGCACTTGATGAGGAAACAGTATCCAGGGCAAATACAACAATTACCTATTGTTGGCAACTCTACTTTGCAGGCGAGCATTTATTGCTCGAACAATTTCTTCCCGCTTTCCTTGCTCCCTTGCTTCCCCTTGTAGAACAATCATCCAGGCATCAAAAAACATTGGCGAGTATTATCTCGCGCTCGTATCAATTGATCTGGCTGCTCAACCTGCAACAGCAAAACTTTGGGCAGGCGCTTGTCGCCACCCGCCAATCCTTTGTCTATGCGCAACTGGCGCAAGACTCCAATCTACTGCTCGCCTCTTTGGTGCGCGAAGCACACACCTACTTTCATCTCAATAATCCAGTTCAACAAGTATCTATTCATGAAAAAGCGGTGCAATACGTGCCGGGTGCTTCCCCTCTTTTACAAGGATGGTTCTACCTGGTAATGGCTGAATCTCAGGCTCATCTTATTCATAAGAAAGAGGCCGATTATTTTCTGGGTTTGACAAAAGATACCTTTCCAGAACAACCAGAGCATGACCCTAATCATTCTTACGTCCCTATAAATAACATATGGCTCGCCAACTATGAAATAATGACGCATCTGCATTTGAAACACCCCAAAGCCGCCTTAAATACATTAAATCAGTTCGAAAAAGCGAATCCTGGGCACCCACTTGGAGTCGAATTTCTAAATCGTCGTGTAGCTACCTTCTATATGCTTGGCGATTTGCAAGCGACCTGTGATGCATTTGAAATTGCAGCTCCAGCAGCGAAACAATCAGGAAGCAGTTTACGCTATAATGAAGTGTGCAACATATACAGAGATATGTTATCAAGCTGGCCCCACGAAACCAGAGTAAAAAAGCTTGGAGATTTGTTAAGAAAATAATGCGGCAATTGTAGGGACGCGATTCATCGCGTCCACCTGGCCTGTTGTGAGCGGTGAGGCAGCAGGACGCGATGAATCGCGTCCCTACAGAAGGATAAGGACGTTTAATGTTAAACATCGAGCGATATGATAAACAGCCGGAACCAAGAATAACCGAGATACAACCTGATTGGCGGGCCTGGGCAGAAAAAAGTGGATATACTCAAACCTCTTCAATCCTTGTAGAACAAGACAGCATGCATGTTTTACTAGAAATCCTGGAGAATCCTGCCGAAAAAGACCCCTATCTTTTATATGTTCCCCCTATTCCCAAAACTACAGGTGGTGAAACGCTCTATATTATCAGCGACCAGGAACAGTTAACCTTTATGATGGACGCAGCACAAAAAATGGTTCGAGTCGCAATGTTGATGGCTCAAGAAAAGCTGAGAAGACACAAAGCTCACCTGAATTAATATGAAAGCATGAAAATATTCCCCATGATAAAGAAAGCGATCATTAAGGCAGGAAACGCCCCCAAAACCACCCCTTTCTCTCCATTTTTATGTTATCATCTATGTATTAGATGAGCAATATTGCTCGCTTTGCTAGCCTGTCACGAGCGCCCGAAGGAGTGTGCCATGATTGCAAGCGACATTATGACCCGCAAGGTATGCACCATTCGTCCTGAAGCCAGCGCGCAGGAAGCTGCGCAACTCCTTTCCGAAAAGCGTATTAGTGGTCTTCCCGTTCTTGATGGTAGCGGCAGAATTATTGGTATGGTCACGGAAGCGGATATCATCAGCAAGGTCAACCGCGAGGGGCTGCGTGTTGCTGATATCATGAGCTGCGAGATCATCACCGTGAGCGAGGATACGCCCGTCGGTGAAATCGCGGCCCTGCTGACCGAGCGCAAGATCAAGCGCGTGCCCGTCGTCTCTGAAGGCAGGCTGGTAGGTATCGTCAGCCGCGCCGATATCGTGAACGCCGTTGCGCAGGGCCATTTGATTATTCGCCAGTGGTGACACGCCAGGTCAGGAACAGACGTCGGCTGCAATCATCCCTGTGGTTGCGTCCCATACTATGAAACCCGTCTGAAAGGTCTGGCGATAATAGCTGTCGCTGCCCAACCCCGAATTGGTATAAGGCACGAGATTCGAGGTTGGGTAGCCATGACAGCCCGTCGCGCCATGATCGGCGAACAGGTATTGCGTCCACACGCCGCCATGCACCCAGTAAGCGCCTGTCGCGCTATCGGCCAGCATAAGCGCGCCCGGCAAATCAGAACCGCCGCCGAAATCCTGCGTCCAGCCGTTGCCCCAGCGATGAACAGCCGCGCCGCCGCCATTATCACGCGGCAATCCCAGCACGTTTTCTCCACCGAGCTGGCTATACATTGATGTGAAATTGCTGGCTACCGTCACATTCGGTGCGCCATAGCCTACCCATTCGCGGTCATAGCTGCCCGCCGTCCAATCGGGAATGGTGCAGGTGGCGCAGGCCACAAAGCTATCCGAGGTGTTGGCAAAATCGGACTGCGGCGGCAACAGTCCCGGTCCCAGGCTGGGAACATAGTTATCCGTCCAGCCATTGCTATAATACTGCGGGTGCGCCGCGAAATACCAGACATACTCTTCATAGATCGAGCGAAACGGCGCGCCTGGATACCAGTTTCCATACTGCGAAGAAGGCACGTCGTTGGGATTGTTGCCATACGCCCCATTGTAGGCCCAGACCGCGAAAAACCAGTGATTGGCCTTAAAGGGGTCGTTGGGGTCACTCTGCGATGAGACGCCCGCCGTGTTATTCCAGGCATTAATCAGCGCCTGAATGCCAGCGCCAATATTGTAGCTCTGATCGTGTTGAATGCGGTAAGCGTCACCGCGACAGTTATGCTGCCCGTTGCACTGCGGCGGCATACCCCATGTCTGCTGGAACTCGCCCCAGCCGCCATCAAAGCTCTCAACCGGAGAGCCGATTGCCTCGCCGTTGACCTGGTAGCCGGGCGCGTTGAACTGGTGCCAGTTGCTCTCTGTATAGGCTACGCCATGCAAAATGGCCGCCGAGACATGCGGAGCGCCATTAAACGAGGAACAGTTGCCATAACACATCTGCGGTAATGTTGGAGCATCCACAAGACGTCCGTTGTGTCCTTCCAGCATCCACTCATCCTGCTGGAAGACGCTCGCATTCAAGCCCTGGCCCTGTCGTTTATGGAAGGCCATTAACTCTGCCAATATATTCTGCGGTAAGGCATGAATCTGGCGAGAAGCCAGGTGCGGTGCCCAGAAGACCTGCACCAGCTGTCCGCCAGGGGGCAACAGCAAGGACTGCAATGCTCCCGTTCGCCCATTCGCCACAACCAGCGATTCCTGTGCCGGAACGCCAGGAATACCCTGTGCCGCGAGATCACCGCGTAAACTCTCCACTCGCGACATCACCAGCACCTGCCCATCATTTGAGCGGGCTAACGGCATCAAAGCGCGTCCATAACGCGCGGTATCAAAGAGCGGCGCGACATGCGTAACAGCCCGATTTGCGAAGCCGATACGCACAATATCGTAGCGTAAGGGATTCCACTGCGTCACGCGCTCGCACTCGACAGACTCGCCATCGCTTCCCACGCGTAGAGCATTCCCAGGCAAAATATCGGGCGGCAGCGTCAAGACCACCGAAGTAAGCCTGGGACTGGCCCTCATGCCCGCGTTCGCATTGAGACGCACGATTTCCACCGGCTTCCCAGGTTGAGCCACTGTCAGCAGCAGCGCGCCGGAGCGATCAAGGCCGAGCAAACGGAAAGAACTACCATCCTCAGACTGGCTTAGGAGCGTAACATCATGTCCTTGAAGATCCACGCGGTGTATCTCATCATAGCCGCTAAGCGTCACTTGCTGGCGCTTACTCGAACCGCTTGCCTGCAATAATTCCATGCCAGCAGCGCCAGTATGATAGTACAGCGAGGAACTATCAGCAGACCAGACAACCGAGTCCATCGACGAAACGTCTTGCGCCAGCAGCAGACTGCCAGGAAAAGCACTCGCAGTGGAAATATGCGTAAGTTTGCTGCCATCAGTCGGCAGAATACTTAGACTCGCGCCTTTCACATCTGAACCATAGCCCATATGCAGCGGATTCAGCAGCGCGAGATAACGTCCATCGGGCGAAGGAAAAAATACAGGCGTTTGCGGCAAACCAGAGCGGGCTACGGCAGCTACAGCAACCGCCGAGCGTAAATCAGTGCCAGATGCTCGATAGGCCACTAATGGCCCATCTTGCTGCTGCGCGCTGCTAAAGGCCATTGTATAGATCAAATCGAAATTATGCTGGCTCCAGTCGCCAATTGTTGTCAGTTTTGGTGAAGCGTTCGCGCTCCGCGCTTGTATTCCACTGCGAAACGGCCACAGTAACAGGGCCAGCAACATCAATAACAGCAGTGAAATCGTGAAATATCGTAACGCATGCCTGTAATGCAATAAACCCAACATACCTCCTCCATTTTCAGCATACATGCGCAATGAAACGAAGTTGATGATGATGTTCTGCCTTCATAATCGACCATCTCGCCCCTGTCATTCTTCGCTGCGCTCAGGATCTCCGGCCTCGACGCACGAATCGCTCGGCACACGAGATCCTTCGCTGCGCTCAGGATGACATTACCCTCCTTGCCGGTCGTGGTTGTAACAGTTCATCTATCCTCTTCCACAAGCAATCGGCACAATCTCTACCATCAATAGCCAATTTGGTTGACTTCAGGCAAAAACTGCTCTTGTTCCCATGCATGCATCTGACTATAATGTGCAAAGGAAAGGAACCTTTAGTGTGAGGGATGACACCGTTGTCTGAAAAACATACTCGCCTCATCCGTGAAGTGATCGAGACGATTGCCTTGACGCTGCTCGTTTTTCTGGTGATCCGCTTCGCTGTACAGAGTTTTCGCGTGGATGGAGCCAGCATGGAGCCAGGACTACATACAGATGAGTTTGTGCTGGTAGATAAGCTGTCCTATCTCTTTCAGGGGCCGCAGCGTGGCGACGTGATCGTCTTTCACTACCCGTTGGATACCAGCAAAGACTTTATCAAACGGGTCATCGGTCTGCCGGGAGATACTGTTCAAACCACAAGTACTAGCGTGATCGTTGATGGGCAGACTCTACACGAACCATATATCAGTGTACCGTTCAATTTTGGTAGCAATATATGGAAGTTGGGACCGAATCAGTTCTTTGTTATGGGCGACCATAGGGATAACAGTCTCGATTCGCGCACCTGGGGGCCGCTCGATAGAAGCTATATCATCGGCAAGGCGGTCGCGGTCTACTGGCCGGTGAGTAACCTGGAACTGATTAACACCTATCCATCGGTCTACGCCGCCATTCATACATAAAGAGGTTTAGATTGAAACGTTCACACCTGGCGCGGGAAATCATTGAAACGATAGCCCTGACGCTTATCATCTTCCTGGTCATTCACCTGACAGTGCAAAACTACCAGGTTCAGGGCACCAGCATGCAGCCCGGCCTGCAAAATAACGAATATGTTCTGGTAAACAAGCTGGCCTATCTCTTCCACCCGCCCGAGCGCGGCGACGTGATTGTCTTCCACTGGCCCGTCGATACCAACAAAGATCTCATCAAGCGGGTGATTGGCCTTCCAGGCGATGTCATCACGCTGACCCTCACCACCGTTTCTGTGAATGGCGTCACCTTGCAGGAACCTTACGTCAAAGTGCCCGCCAACCCGATTGGCAGCAAGATTGTCGTGCCACCTGACCAGTACTTCGTACTGGGCGACAACCGGCAGTTCAGCGACGATTCGCGCGAGTGGGGATTTGTTCCTAAAAGTTATATAATTGGCAAGGCGGTCATGATATACTGGCCGCTCAATAACTGGCAATTCATCAATACTTACGCGTCGGTTTTCAACAAGATACCAAATAGTCCAGGCAAACACTGAGGAACATATACATGCAAGACCCAGATGCACAATATCCCCGGCACCAGTCACAACGCGCCGGGCGAAACGACCCATACGATGATGAATTCGATGATCCCGGCCCGCAGCCAGCATCACCGATACCCCGCCGTCGCGGTCGTGGTGGCCCGGTACATCAACGCGAAGCGCCGGTTACACCTCAACTGCCACCTGGTTATATACAAAGGGCGCTGCTGGTCGGCCTGATTGCCGGTTTTCTGGCCGCCATCCAGTGGATCGTCTTCGTGCTGGCTAATTCCGCGCTCTATCATCAAGCTGCATCGTATGCCAGTAAACCGAATAGCCTGCCGCTCAGCATTGCCTCGGCCATCGTCGGCATCTTCTGCCTGACTTCCTTTATCGACCTGCTGATCTACTTCATCGCAGGTGTGGTAACGGGCCGTGTGGCAGTAGACCGCAAAATGGGCTTCGTCACCGGCTTTGTTGCCAGCATCGTCACCCAGGTACTGGGCTACATCATTCACCAGTTCCCCGGCTATCCCGATACCATCAACACCGGATTCGGTAGTGGTGGCCCGGTCGGTATTGGCGGCGGCATCGTCGCAGCAATCGTTATTCTGTTGCTGCTGGCAATTATCGGTGGGCTGGTTGGTTTTCTAGGCGCGTGGGTAGCTACCCGCAGGCATCCATTCTATACCGGCTACGAGGCCTAACGCGAGTCGATATTGGCCTCGTCCATCTTATCCATGCGCCGGATATCGCTATTATCCAGTCTTGGCAGCACCGGCAGTTCTCCGCCAATCTGCTGGAGCAGCCCGGCCAGCCCGCCGCCTGGAACCGCCTCAACCATCATCTCCTTCACCTTACCATCCTGCACAATAAATTCCGTCCGCACCTGCGGCAGTTCGATAGAAACAGCCGTCGCCTGAATGAGCGGGATGCCAAACATGGGCAGCGACAAATCGCCCGTATTCGTTCCCGTCACGCGCATCAACCCCGTCACCAGCGAGTCCTGCTCCTCAAGGTCGCGCAGGTGATAGGAAAAGTCCGGCATCGCGCTCAACAACTCGCTCTGCATCGCCAGCATCTCGCCTTTGTTCAATTCAGCCGGACTCCAACCGCGCAGCACAAAATCGTCGCTCATCGTATTGGCCGCCAGTTCCATATCGCCCGATTGCAGTGCGGTCATCATTGTTTTCACCATATCTATCGCGTTCATACTTCTTGCCTGCTCCACTTTCTATCCGGGGGACGCGATGAATCGCATCCCTACAGATTTGTCATATACTGTGTACATCTTTTACACGATACAAATAGATGACTCGTAAACGAGGAATAGCCAGCTATGTTCATTCATCCCGCTCCACTCGCGCCCATCGTGTCCGCCCTACGCAGCGGAGAGCTTGACCTGCAACGCTACATCGACGAAACCTGCGACCGCATTGACGCCCTGGAACCACAACTCCAGGCCCTTTTACCCGAGCCAGACCGTCGCCAGCGCCTGCACAATGAAGCTACAGCATTGCAGCAACAATGGCCGGAGCCGGGCAATCGCCCCCCGCTCTACGGCGTTCTCACAGGCATTAAAGACGTTTTCCGCGTGGATGGCTTCCCTACCCACGCCGGTTCGCAGCTTCCCCCTGAACTTTTTACCGGCCCCGAAGCCACATGCGTCACCCGCCTGCGCAATGCAGGTGTACTCATCCTCGGCAAAACGGTGACAACCGAATTTGCCTGGGCCGAACCCGGCCCCACGCGCAACCCCCACCATCTCGAACACACGCCGGGCGGCTCAAGCAGTGGCTCAGCCGCCGCCGTTGCCGCAGGTTTTTGCTCCCTGGCCCTCGGCACGCAAACTATCGGCTCCACCATTCGCCCCGCATCCTTCTGCGGCATCGTCGGCTTCAAACCCAGTTACGGGCGCATCCCCACCGATGGCCTGATCCTCTTCTCCAAATCGGTCGATACGGTCGGCATTTTCACACAAGATGTTGAGGGGATGGAACTTGTGGCATCGCTACTTTGCGATAACTGGCAAATTGTTCCCAGGCCAGAGAGATTGCCAGTCCTCGGCGTTCCAGAAGGCCCCTATTTAGAGCAGGCCACACCAGAGGGACAGGCCATTTTCCAACAACAACTGGCGCAACTTGAAAAAGCTGGTTATACGATTAAGCGGGTGCGGATGTTTGAAGATATCGAAACGATCAATCGCCAGCATACTCGCATGGCCTTTGCCGAATTGGCGCAGGTACATGCAGACTGGTTCGCGCAATACGAAGCCCTTTATAGGCCAAAAACGGTGGCTGCCATTCGCGAGGGACAAAGTATCTCGCAAGGAGAACTTGAATCTTCTCGCGCTGGTCGCTTGCAATTGCGAACTAAATTGGAAGCGGCTATGGATGAAAGCGGCATTGATTTATGGGTCAGTCCTGCCGCTCCTGGCCCAGCCCCTAAAGGACTCTCAGCGACAGGTAGCACGCTTCTGAATTTGCCGTGGACATACGCGGGCATGCCAGCTATCTCGTTGCCGATGGAACGGGCGGAAAATGGATTGCCAATGGGGTTGCAGGTGGTGGGAAAGTATATGGGGGATGAATTGCTGCTGGCATGGGCAAAAACTTTTTCGATTGAATGGAAAGCGCAGGAAGAATAGCTGGAAGGCACCCACAAGGGGATGCCCCTACAACCCGTTTTACCTGTAGAGGCATCCCCTTGTGGGTGCCTTCCGGTCAACACTACTGCAAAGCCTGGTAGTCCACCATTTTCCTACTCAATCGTCACAGACTGCATCACATCCCCCACGCGAATGCTGCGCACGACATCCATGCCGGTGATTACATCGCCGAAGATGGTGTAGTTGGGGGGGAGACGGGGCTGGTCCTCAAGGCAAATAAAGAACTGGCTGCCGTTGGTGTTGGGGCCAGCATTTGCCATCGCCACTGTTCCGGCCCTGTACTGGCGGCGGACTGGCTCATCCTGGAACTGGTAGCCAGGGCCACCTGTGCCGTTGCCAACCGGGTCTCCGCCCTGAATGACGAAGCCGGGCACGACGCGATGGAAGGTCAGACCATTGTAGAAGCCATCCTGGGCCAGTGAAACAAAGTTGTTCACTGTTACCGGGGCTTCTTTGGGATTAAGCTGGATGTCAATGTCGCCCTTGTTGGTGCGAATATGCGCAGTATAGGTGCGGTTTGGGTCTATCCGCATTGGCGGCGGCGAATTGTACTGTTTTCCTGGCATAAGTATCCCCTTTCAATTGAACGGGCGACCTTATGTGGTCGCCCTTTTTTTGTCTACGACATCCTTATCACGGGTGACAGGTGTTTATGGTGCCACCTGTATAATTACGTGAGTCATGACGTCTGGCTTAATATTTTTGGTCTTGGGATCGTCGGGATTTGGTGCCTGCAACTTCTGAACGACGTCCATGCCGAACACGACATGTCCAAACAGATTATACAATTTCTGCAAGCGCGTGGTATCATCTTGCAAGCAGATGAAGAACTGGCTGCCGTTCGTGTTGGGGCCAGAATTTGCCATTGCCACCCAGCCCTTCATGTAGTTGCCACGTACCGGCTCATCCTGGAATTTATATCCTGGGCCGCCTGTGCCATTCCCCTTTGGATCACCGCCCTGAATGATGAAATCCGGCACGAGGCGATGGAAGGTCAGGCCATCATAGAAGTGATTTTGCGCCAGGAAGACGAAGTTATTGACCGTTATGGGCGCGTATTGCGGCAAAAGTTCTATCACAAAGAAGCCTTTAGTCGTATTGACGCCCGCGCAATAGAACTTGTGCGTATTGATAATCATCTTCGGCGGCTTCGGATAGTAGTGAGGAATCTTGGCGATTTCGGCAGCGCCTGGAGCCGGTGCAGTATCAATCAAGTTCTTCACAATGTTGAGACAGGGAGAAGGACTTTGATAGCGTAAATCAGGGGTAGGAGAAACCACAACCGGCTTCACAGGCCTGGCGAATGGGCCGACCTGGTAAAAGTACATTCCATAGACGCTGACGGCAATCACCAGTAGCGTCAGACCAATTAACCAGGGATAGCGAGCCAGACCACGAGCAGGTGGTTTGTATCCCGGCGCTTTTCTGGGCGCTTGCTTGACCTCTAGCTTCGGCAGTTGCGTCGCGTGCGCCTTCGCTACTCTCGCCGCCCGTTTTGTTGCAGCACGTTTTGTTGTCTTTGGCATGGGGTTCTACAACCACTCCTTTGTAGGTATTCTAGACATATAAATGCACCAGGCCCCCAGCCAATATCGCAAAATAGACTTTTTTCTCCTGTCATTCCTTGCTCGACACGATGGCTAGAATAGGAGGCCAATAAGTACCAATTTTCTGTGCTATAATAAACCTCTATCGAGCGCGGGTCAAGTAGCATCTCGTGTTTTAAAATCGATCTTTCATCATCGACATCTTATCAAGGAAGGGCCGGAAGACATCCGCAAGAGATGTCTCTACAGTATTCCAATCGACTTGTAGAGACATTCCTTGCGGATGTCTTCCGGCTCCCCCACTTTTTGCGAATGTCTTCCCCTGACTAACACCTTTTTCACACACCCAACGGACTTTCCCAGCTAATAAACCCCGCTTGCATCAAGCGCAACAGCATTGTCTGTTCCCCCACCTGATAGCGGTCTGCAAGCTCTTTCGCCAGCTTCTCATCAAGATAGTCAATCAACTTACCTTTCAAATCACTTCGCAACATATCAACTGGCATCAATACCTCAATAGCGACCGCACTGGCCTCGATATCCAGTGGATTTACCTGTCTGGTTGCCGCCTCTTCCAATAGTGTGACAGGAAACATGCGATCTATGTGAATGCCTGTGAAATGTCGCAATTCCAGATGCGCCAGTTCGTGCGCAATCGCGAAACGCTGGCGTATTTTTGTATGCAAGGCATTAACGCCAATCACGGGACTGCCATGCTCCCATAGCAGCAGACCAGACAGGCTATGCTCATAAGCCACACAACGCACTTCCACTCCTCTACGCTGCGCGATCTGTTCAATAATCACAGGCGGCTCTTGAACCTGCACAAGCGCGAGCAGTCGGTCGGCAGCCTTCTGTACTCGTTCTCTATTTAATTTCCAGACCATAGACCCACACTCCTTAGTATGTTCTCGTTTGTAGGGGCGGGAGAGGTGTGGTGGAGTGGGGAGGGCGCTTGCGCCGCCCTGGGGTGGGGTTGGCGGAGAACCAGCATTCTCCCACCACCTTATCCTCTTTCCCTGGCACTTTTGGCAATGACGAACCGTTGTTACCCCACCACCCTGCCCCGGGGCGGCGCAAGCGCCCCCACCCCCATCCACCCAGCCCCCCGCCCCTACGAGACGCCCGCAAGCTTGCGTACCTCATCAGGCGTTGGCTCGTCTGGCTCAGGTTTTTCTTTGGGACACCAGGGACAGCTATGTTTGGGAGCAGGCGGTAGCTTCTTCTCTTTCGCGGCCTGTACCAGCCCTTTTACCCGCGCTGGTATTGACTCTGGCGGCAGATAGGCAAATTGTACGAGGTTGCGCTGGTGGCGGCGCACAAGGTAGCCTCTTCCTGGCGGCAAATCTGCCATGCGCACACCCAGGACAGCCTGATCGGCGGGGTCACCACCCAGTATGATACCCGCGCGGCCTGCGCGTACTTGCGTCAGCAACGGGTCAGAGCGGTTGAGATCACCGGGCATACCGGCAACCAGGGTATGCAAACCTAAATCACGGGATTGCAGCAAGAACTCTTTCAGGTCGTTGATCGGGTTTTTCATCAGGGCATTCAGTTGATCGTAATCGTCAATCATCAACAGAAGCGGCCTAAAATCCAACCCCACCGGTTCGTCGTCATCTTCCTGCTTTTCCAGTGCTTCGCGCAGGTGAGTCATACGCTCGCGCAGTTCCTTTTTCAGCGCGTCGATAGCCTCACTCAGGCGCTCCTCGCTGCTGGCGTATAACCACATGTTGGGCAGTTTGCGCAGCGGGCGCGAAGTGCGCCGGAAATCAATCATGACCACCTTTGTCGTCTCATATGCAGGCGTATTTGCCAGCACCATCAGGCAGGTTTGCAATACGCCTGTCCTGCCACTGCCCGGGCCACCCGCCACAAGCGCGTGCGGAATATCGCTATTGAGTTCCAGGGCTATCGGCTGCAACGACAAATCCTCAATGCCAATTTGCAGGCGAATCGAACGCGAACGCTGCGCGGCGGGACTGCTGAAGGCTGCCTCAACCAGAAAATCATCGATGCGCACATAATCAGGAAGCAATTCAATTGGGGGTGCCAAAGCTCCCTCAGCCTCGTGAGCCATTTGCGCAACCTGCCGCGCCAGCAACTGTGTCTGCTCATCGTCATCTTCGCCCGACGTTGGCAGCGCGAAATGCACTTCGTCCAGCGTCTGGCCGCGTCGATAGCCACGCCCTGGCAGGGCAGGGTCAAGATGCGCCGCGTCGTTTTTGCCAAGCAGGATCAATGAGTCGGTCAGTTCCACCAATCGCAGGCCGATACGTAGATCAATCAGGCTCATCAATTGTGATGGGACGGAGACGGGCCTATCGGCGCTCAAGATCAGGAAAACGCCATAGTTACGTCCGAAGCGCGCTATGGAGAGCAACAAGTCCATATCTTTATCGTGCGCCTGCTTGAACTCGATAAATTTGTCGATCACCAGCACTACTGCTGGTAAGTCCGGCAAAGCATTATTCTCTAGACGACGGCGCTGAAAGGCTAGAAAATCATCGATCTGGTACGTCCGAAAGAGCGTTTTGCGTTCCTCGATGATGCTTTGCAGTTTGCGCAGCAGGCGTCGAATATGCTCCTCGTCGGACTCTCCGAAGATACCGCCAACGTGAGGCAACTTTTCAAAGACGCGCAGAGCCTGACCGCCGTAGTCTACCAGGTACATATTCAGTTGCGCTGGCGTGTGTGTCTGGGCAAGCGCAAGCACGCAAGCGCGTAAGAAAGTACTTTTCCCCGAGCCGGACGCGCCCGCAACCAGAATATGCCCGCCCTGGCGAGGCAAATCAAGGAACAACGGCTCCTGCTTTTGTTCCACCGGCAAATCAACCAGCCCTACCGGAAAGTTCAGCCAGCCATAAGTGGGTGTCGTCGCCGGGTTTCCATCATTCAAGCGCGACGGCATATCATGCCTGCGATAAAGATCTTCCAGGCTCAATCGCGCAGGTAAGGGATCAGGCCAGGGCCGGAACAATTCACGGCCTATCGTTTCCGTGTACGGCTCGATCAAATCCATCAAGACTTTCTGGTCTGTCACCTCTTCCGCGCCGACAGCAGCCTGCTTCTCTAGAATAATGGCCTCGTTTGAAACACGCGCCTTCTGAGAGATACGCGCGCTCTGGAACAACTCAAAGACCTCGGAGCCGATCTGGAAGTAGGCGCGGCCAGGAATGCCGCTCGGCAGCAGCGCCGCCTCAGAACGTCCCAGCATATCGCGGCTGTCCTGCACCGAGGCCACGCGCAGGCAGATACGGAACTTGAGGTTCGACCAGATATTAGGATTGACCGAACCGGTCGGCTTCTGTGTGGCCAGGACCAGGTGTACGCCCAGGCTGCGGCCCTTCTGCACCACGCTCACTACACCATCCATAAAGGTAGGGTGCTCCTTCGCCAGTTCCGCGAATTCGTCAATGATGATAAAGAGATTGGGCAGGGGCGGAAAGGCCGAGGGATTCTGCATACGCATGGCCTGATATTGCGCAATCTTCTTGGCGTTGGCCTCGCTCAGAATATGCTCGCGCCGCCGCAGTTCGCTCTTGAGCGCGTGTAGAGCACGTTCAGTCAGGCGACCGCTTAGATCGCTCACCATCCCTACGGTGTGCGGAATTTTCTCAAAGGGTTTAAAGGCCGCACCGCCTTTGAAATCCACCAGCACGAAATTGACGAGGTGAGGATGATGCGTCATCGCTAAACCAACAATCAAGGAACTCAGCAGTTCGCTTTTGCCCGCGCCAGTCGTACCCGCGATAATACCATGCGGGCCATGCGCGTTATCGTTAAAATCGATCCAGATGGTCCCATTCAGGCCCACGCCTATAGGAATGCGCAATCGTCCAAAGGGCGGCGCACTCCACCATTGTTCGATATTTACCTGATCGGCATAGGCGATATCCAGCAGGTCTAACAGGCGCACATTGGTGGGAATATCAACAGCATCCTCGCCCTCTACCGCGACTTGTAAGTGTGACATTGCTCGTGCTATGCGTACTGCCATCGCCAGTTCCATAATATCAGAGCGCACATCCGTGAGTGTATCTCCAGCATACCCGGCAGCGGCATAGCTTAAATGCTCCGAGTCGAGAATGCGGATTATGCCCCGGCACTCGCCCGGTATTGCCTGCTCCTGCGCCACCAGGTAAATGACGGAGACGCCAAGCTGCTCGCCCAGTTTGAACGCATGACTGAGCGCGGGATGCTTGCGCGCCTCGATATAATCATGCACAATCACCACAAGATGAGGCAGGGGCATCTCCTGCGCGCCATTGTTCATAACGGGTATAGCAGCCGGGTCAGCCTCAGTGCCACGTATGGCACGCTGGCTCAACTCTTCCAACAGCACGTTCAGGAGCAAATCAGCCTCGTCCTGGCCTGCCGCGAAGAGTCGTTCCATTTTGTTGCCCTTCGTCTGCTTCCAGGGCAGTGTATGCGGCAAATCGCGCAACCACTCCCAATCCTGCTTCTGCCTGGCGGGAAACAGGCCAATGATGCGCACATCCTCGGGAGAGTGCAGCGTGGCAATCTGGCAAAGAAAACCGCGTGTAAAGTCGGCCACAATCTGGCGCGGCCCTGTAATACCCATCGACTTTACCTTTGGCAGCGACACACTGCATGGTATATCCTTCACCATTGCAAACTCAGCGCGGAACTTCTCCAGTTCGGGGAGCATGGGATGAGTAATTTCCAGTTCGGGGGCCTGGATTTCGATAAGAAATGGAGCCGCACCTCGCCCCACGCGCACCGACAGGAAGTCCGGGTCGTCAGGCCGTCGTTCCCACAGGTGGGTACGTTCCTGAATGTACGTCTCTAACTCGGTATTGTCCGGGTCCTTCAGCAATGCTACCCGTCGTTGCTCGTCGGCTTTCTCCTCAAGCTGAAGACGCAGGGTTTTCAAAAGCGCGCGATACTTTTTATCGCCCTGCTTCCACTGCCGTTTCACCTGGCGTATCTTCTGGCGCGTCGTCAATATGGTAGCCGCAGGGGTCATTATGCTAAACAGCACCATTGGCAGCACAAACACCAGTTGTTGCATCTGCCCGTGAAATGTAAGCAGTGAGATACCCACGTACAGCGCGACCATAACCAGCGGCAAGACGATGGTGACAGCCGGTGGTTTAGGGGGTAACGCTTCGCGGGCCGGTGGGGCGGGTATCGTCACCTTTCCTTGAGGGAACGAAGGCCAGATGCGCGGCGGGCGGTTAAACATCTCTCGCTGCAGCGCGGGCGGCTGGTTATCTCCTGGCATCTCCCTCAATCCTCTCAACTTTCATACAAATACTTTCAAACTCTACCTTCGTCACAATTGTTCTACATCATAGTGCCGGAAGTCCTTACCTCTATCAGCAAATGGCCCTTTACCTGTCATACCATTCCAACCCTGCCTCCAGATGTCATCCTGAGCGAAGCGAAGGATCTCTCCCGACCGTGTCGAACCAGTGGCGGCCAGAGATCCTTCGCTTCGCTCAGGATGACATGCGAGCGGGTCTTTTTTTATGGGATGCTTCGCTCAGGATGACAGCAAGGGGAGCATCACAAAGATTGACAGATTACTACCCAAAATGGTTATTCCCAACTATAGAAATTTCATCCATATTTCGGAATTTTTAGGCTTTCCCTGTGGATAAGCTTGTGGATAACTCTGGGGATAAGTAGGGATAACTGTAGAAAACTGGTGGATAAGTCGGGGAAAACTCATATTATGTCATGTAAGCAGCCTCATTTCTTCTCAAAACGGGGTAGCAGATATCCACATATCCACATGGCTCATCCATAAACGCCAATTGATTTACGCCAAAATATTCGCTACACTAGTGAGGCACCCAAAAGAGAGATCGAATTTTAAGCGGTTTTTTGTCCCTTTCTCCAGGCAGAATCGGGCGCAAAAAATCGAACTTATGTGCTATAATCCGCCTAAGAGAGCAAATTTTCTAGAGGGAAACGGTGGAGAAACTTTTACCGCAAAACATAGAGGCCGAGTGCGGCGTCCTGGGTAGTATCATCATCGACCCGGAAGCCATCGTGCAGGTATCCGATTTCCTGCATCCCGATGACTTCTATCGCGACGCGCATCGCACCATCTACGAGGTCATTCTCCACCTCTTTGAACAGCGCCAGCCCGCCGACTTCATCACCATTTGCGACGAACTGGAGCGGCGCAACAAACTGGAAGAGGTAGGCGGCCCCGCCTATATCACCTCGCTCATCAACCAGGTTCCAACCAGCGGCAATATCGAATATTATGGTCGCATCGTCGAGCGCAAGGCCATCCTGCGCCGCCTCATTCACGCCGCCGGACAGATTGCAGCCGTCGCCTACGAATCCGACGACTCCGACGCCGCGCTAGAAAAAGCTGAACAACTGATCTTCTCAATCAGCCAGCGCCACGCCCGCGCCGACTTCTCGCACATCAGCGACATTCTCGACGAATACCGCGACAAACTCGAACAACTTCACGAGCGGCGCGGCTCCATCATCGGCGTCCCAACGGGTTTTACTGATCTCGACAGGCTCACGGGTGGCTTGCAAAAATCGGATTTGCTTATTTTAGCTGCGAGGCCTGGTGTTGGTAAAACGTCCCTGGCCTTAAGCCTTGCACACAACGCCGCCGTTAAGTTCCAACGCTCCATCGCCATCTTCAGCCTGGAAATGAGCAAGGAGCAACTGGTGCAGCGCCTGCTTTCAATGGACGCCTCTATCGACCAGCAGCGGCTCCGCACAGGTTGGATCGAAGACGACGAGTGGGACCGCATCGTCTACGCGATGGACACGCTCGCCGAAGCCAATATCTGGATCGACGACACCGCCGGTATCTCAACCACCGAGATGCGCAGCAAAGCACGCCGCCTGCAAGCCGAGCAAGGCGTCGATATGATTATCGTGGACTACCTGCAACTCATGCAGGCCACCATCGGCGGCAGGCGCAACGAGAACCGCGTCCAGGAGATCTCCGAAATCAGCCGCAGCCTCAAAGGACTGGCAAGAGAACTGAATGTGCCTATCCTTGCGTTAGCGCAATTGTCGCGTGCTGTTGAGAGCAGGCAATCAAAGGTACCTCAACTGTCAGACCTGCGCGAAAGTGGCTGCTTAACAGGTGATACGCTTGTCTATTTGCCCACGTCAGGCAATTACAAGCCTATAGAACAACTCGTAGGGCAATCTGGCTTTAAGGTGCTAGCCTTAAATACAGAAACCTGGAAACTGGAACCACGCGAAGTCACTCACGCCTTCGCAACAGGTCACAAACCTGTATTTAAAATGACTACCCGCCTGGGGAGAACTATACGCGCAACGGCGAATCATAAATTCTTGACGATTCGGGGTTGGGAACGACTGGACAATCTATCGCCAAATACCAGAATTGCCCTACCCTGGGGCGAAAATGTAGGGACGCGATTCATCGCGTCCACCCCATCGACGCAGGACACGATTGGGAATGCTGTAGGGACGCGATTCATCGCGTCCACCCCATCGCTGTATAACACACAGGTGGATGTTAACCAGATAGACCGCGATTATGTAGGGACACAATTCATCACGTCCACCCAGGTAATTGTACATGATCGGCAGGACGCGATGAATCGCGTCCCTACAGGGGATGTCTATTGGGACGAAATCACGTCCATAGAACCAGACGGGGAAGCAGACGTCTATGATCTGACGGTCGAGGGGCTGCATAATTTTGTGGCGGGGGATATGATCGTCCATAACAGTATAGAGCAGGACGCAGACATCGTTATGTTTATTTATAGGGACGACGTCTATAATCCTGACTCGGAAAAAAAGAATATTGCCGATATTATTGTGGCGAAACACAGAAATGGACCTCTTGGGGATATAAGTCTATACTTCCAGGCCAGTCAGACGCGGTTCCGCGACCTGGAAGTCAACCAGGTACCAGAAGAATAATTAAACGGATGCGATGCTATGACACTCTTTACCGGATTTCCATCAGGGAAAAATCCCTATGTGCCGGTACCGGAAGCATTCTTCACGGTACTGCTGCCGGAGATAGAAGATATGGCGGAACTCAAGGTGACGCTGCATCTCTTCTGGCTGCTCGCACAGAAACGAGGCGACCCACGCTGTGTCAGCGAACGCGAATTGCTGGCCGACAGGGTGTTGTTGCAAAGCATGAAACGCAAAGGCGACCCGCGCCCACCGGAGGAGCGCATTTCTCGCGGCCTGGAACAGGCTGTTGCTCGCGGCACTATCTTACGCATTTATCTGAAATTATTGAGCGAGGACGGCGAGCAGGAAGAGATCACAGGCTGGTATTTCTTTAACACGGCACGAAGCCGCAAGGTTGTACGTGAATTACAAGGAGGTGAAGTTGTTCCGGCCAGCATGCTCAGCCTTGAGGAGCAGGTGGCACAGGAAAACGCGGTAGCTATTCCGGCGGGTTCGTCCGCCTACGCCTCAAATCACGAGGCAGCACATATACAGGTACAAATTGAACGTCCTAATATCTTTGTCTTATACGAACAAAATATCGGTCTCCTTTCTCCATTGATCGCGGATGACCTCAAAGATGCCGCCGCCCAGTATCCGGCGGAGTGGATCGAGGAGGCATTTCGCCTGGCAGTGCAATATAATAAGCGAAATTGGAAATATATCCGCGCCATCTTACGGCGCTGGGAAACGGAAGGCAGGCAAGTATGGAACGCCTGAATGAGATCATGGCACGTGCGCTACAGCGCCAGCGAGAACACGAAGCACAACAAGATATGCCCGAACAGCGGAACCGTCCGGTTACAAGGCCGACTCGCTACACGCCACCGGAACAAACCGCCCACCTGGGAAAATACGCGCCCCCGGAGCATAGGCTGGCCCCACGTCCACGCCCAGAACAGACCGGCGCGCATCCTACTCGCGCTTCCTTTCCACAGTCGCGTCTGCAAAGTAGCGCGGCTCATCGGCCAACTGCGCCACGCGAATCTACCTGGCCAAATTCGAGGAACATGCCTGCCTACCAGGGAGATAGCTATCACCCCGATCATGCCGATGTCCAGGATAATTGGGAAGATGATACCGCTAATATGCGCTTCGGCGATTGGGAAGACGATGTGCTTGACAACGACCTGCCGCCCGAAAATATTGGGCCAGAGATGCCTATGCGTACTGCTCCGCCTGTGAGCCGGGGAGCCATGCGCATTGCGCAAACCTATGGCAGGAGCAACCGTCCGCAAGTGACACGCCAGTTGCACTCGCAGCCTGAACCGGAGACGCGCCTGCCCCTCGTTCGCCCGCCTGTGGATCGACAGGCTACTCGCGAGGTGCGCCTGCCCGCGCCGCAGCCACAGGTACAACCAGCGCCAGAAATCTATCGCTCGCATCGCGTCACGCAGCCCCTCAACAGGGCGCAGGCGCTTGCGCATTTGAGCCAGAACGACCAGCATCTTATTCGCGAACCGAACCGCCAGCCTCGCCAGTCCATGATACGCGAGCAGCAAGTTGGCTTGATTCCGGCTCCCTATAATCCGTCATCGGCGATCTGCCCAATTTGCAAGGGCGCGGGCTATTTGCGCGCCGATGTTCCCTATGGCCATCCCAATTTCGGCAAACCCATTGCCTGCGAATGTAAAGAGGTTGAGCGCAAAAATCGCCGGCGGCAGCAACTGCAAGAACTCTCCAACCTGGGCGATCTACGTGACAAGACCTTTGAAAACTTCCGGCCTAACGTCTCTCGTCCTGTGCAAGAGGCGTACCTCATCGCGCAGGAATACGCTGATGATCCGCAGGGCTGGCTGGTTATGATCGGCAAGGTCGGCTGCGGCAAAACCCATCTGGCGGCGGCCATCGCTAACAAGGCTCTCTCACGTGGCTGTCTTGTGCTGTTCAGTACCGTCAGCGATCTGCTCGATCACCTGCGCGCCACCTACGCGCCGAACTCGACCGAGGTATACGATCAGCTTTTCCATAAAATGCGCGAGGCCGCCCTGCTGGTTCTCGATGATCTCGGCGCGCAGCAGAGTTCGCCCTGGGCCAATGAAAAGCTGTTCCAGCTACTCAATTATCGCTACAACTCGCGCTTTCCAACCATCATTACCACCAACAATCTCGGCTTGCAGGGTATCGAGGAGCGGGTGCGCTCGCGCATGATGGATACCAGTCTGGTGACCACCATTAACTTCGAGGGAACGGGAGATTATCGCCTTCGCAATCCACGTCGCGAGTAATTAGCAAACTTTATCAGCGAGTGCTAAATATAGCTTCTGATTGCTTGCGTTTGTCAAATGTAGGTGCTATCATAAGGTACACGATTGTTCGTGAAGAATCATCCACTTGATGGAAACTAGCCTGCCTGGAATAAGGTACAGGAAGTCTACAATTTCATGTGAGATGATAGGAAGTCCCGTAACTGGTTTCCTCTGCACATTCAGGTTTCACCGATAGTGTCTCATACACTCGCAAAGAGACAGATCGTTACGGATATTCAAAGGAGCAAAGATGGGTAGTCTGTTCAATCCCAAAGATCCAAAATGGATCAAAGAAACCCGTGAAATCATGGAACCCCGGGGGCTTACCGTCCCCTACATCATTGAGTCGACGCCTCGTGGTGAGCGTGGAATGGACATTTTCTCGCGCCTGTTGAAGGAGCGCATCATTTTCATTGGCACGCCCATCGATGATACCGTCGCCAACCTGGTTGTGGCACAGTTGCTCTACCTTCAGAGTGAGGACGCGACCAAAGACATCAACCTGTATATCAACTCGCCCGGCGGTGTGATCTATGCTGGCCTTGCCATCTACGACACCATGCAGTGGCTTAAGCCCGATGTCTCGACCGTCTGCGTTGGCATGGCGATGAGCATGGGCGCGGTGCTGCTGGCGGCTGGCGAAAAAGGCAAACGCTACTGCCTGCCCAACTCGACCGTATTGATTCACCAGCCCCTCGGCGGCGCGGAAGGTCAGGCGGCTGATATCGAAATCACCGCTCGCGAAATCCTGCGCCTGCGCAACAGCATCTATGACATCCTGGCTCGCCATACAGGCCAGACCCGCGAGCGCATCCAGCAGGACGCCGACCGCAACTACTTCCTCAACGCCCAGCAGTCCGTTGAATACGGCCTGGTCGATGAAATTCTCTCGAAAGAGGAAGTCAACCTGTAAACGGCTGTACGACGGCAATGTTTTGTAGGGACGCGATGCATCGCGTCCACCCCGGCGGGACATGCACAACAGGCGGGAGGGACGCGATGCATCGCGTCCCTACAATCTTCTCCATAGAAAACATATGTTGCAACACTCATTCGGGAGTAGGCTTTTGCCTGGAAATGCTCTTGCAGGTCGCCGCTGCATTCTCTTCGACCTGGGCGATACACTGTGGTCGCGTGGGGATACGCAAACGTGGGCGCAGCAGGAAGCTATTGCCAATCACCGGGCTATCGAACTCCTGCGCAAACATATCCAATCAGACCTTTTGCCCATGCTTGACGATTTCGTGCTGGGACAGCGAGTCCGCCAGACCATTGATAGGCATATTCGCGCCCGCATTCTCCGCAATCCAAACATCGAGCCGGATGGGCCGGGTGCCGTCATCGATACGCTTACCGACCTCGGCATTCCCATGATTGACCGGGAACTCGGCGCTACCATTTTTGAGGCTCTGCGCATTCGCATTCCTGAATCGCGTTCCCTCTTTCCTGATACCCATTCGACCTTGCGCGAATTGCAACGGCGTGGCTACCTGCTCGGTGTCGTGACAAACCGCATCTGGGGCGGGCAGCCATTTCAAGAAGATCTCTGTGTACTTGGTCTGGATCAATATTTTCCACCCGACTTAATGGCCGTATCAGGCGATCTGGGAGTCCGCAAACCGAATCCTGCCATCTTCCAGCACACCCTCAAGGCAAGACAGGTCTCACCAGAAGAAGCAGTGATGGTAGGCGACTCGCTCAGTGCCGATGTGCTGGGCGCGCAGGCGCTCGGCATCTTCGCCATCTGGAAACCCAAGCCGGAGATACTTGCGCGTATCTCTTCTCAAAAACCCGCGACAAGCAATATCCATATTTCCGACCCCAATGCCCTCGGACCAGAGATCCAGCCTGAGGAGACGACAGAACAGAGTCCGCCGCCCGGCCTGCATCGGACCGACGACGACTTTATGCTGGCGCAAGACCGCAGCCGCGACTATCTCGAACGCTACCTGCGCGGCGAAATCCAGCCCGATCTGATTATCGAACACCTGAGCGACCTGCTCGATATCTTTGTAAAGGCAAGCTAATCGTGACGCCACGCTTTCGCAAATACCTGTTTGAAACGCTGTATAAAAACAAATACCTGTACCGCTTCGCCAGCACCGTCCCCTTCGCGGGGCAATGGCGCGTCTGGCAACGCCTCGTACTCTCTCGTCTGAAGGGTCACGACGTCCTCGAACTCGGCTGCGGCCTGGGTGATTTGCTTGCCGATATGAGCGCCGAAGGATACGACTGCCAGGGTATCGACGCATCTCCAGCAATGGTAGCCGCCACCCGTGAAACACTTCGTCGCCAGAAAGTGGCAGACAAAATCAGCGTCATCCTCGGTACCGCGCAGCACCTGCCCTTCTCTGATAACTCTTTCGATACCGTCGTCAGCACCTTCCCATCTGAATACATCTATGACTCGGATACCATTGCGGAAGTGGCGCGGGTACTCCGTCCCGGCGGTCGCCTCATCGTCATCGAAGGAGCGAATCTACTCCCCACCGGCTTTTTCCAACCACTGCTGCTGATCCTACAGATGTTTGTCTATGGCCCCTCAGCCCTCTTCGGCTCCCGTAAAGAGCGCGTTCGCGGAAAAGAAGACCCCAAAACAGGTTGCATCACCGAAGAAATAACCAACGCCTGGTTTGGCCAGCACATCCCCCTGGAGCAAAACGACTTGAAACGCCGCTCCGAGCGGGTGCGCAGCCATAGATGGGAAGTGTATATCACTATGGGGGAGAAAACATAGGTGGGGAGAAGGCATAGTTGGAGAGACGAAAGGCACCCGCAAGGGGATGCCTCTACAAAAGGATGATTTATTATAGAGGCATCCCCTTGCGGGTGCCTTTCGGTCTTTTTTCCTATACCTTCCGGCCCTTTTCCCCTTCACGCAAAAACTCGAAAATCCTTTTAGCCGCCCGTCTCACGCTTTCCAACCTATCAAGACAATGATGCTCAATCATCTCCAGGTCGTTTGCGCGCTGCACCTCGTTGAGCGATTCGTACAATAGATTATGCAGCCATTGCGCCAAATTCCGCAGTTGGAGACGATAGGCATAATATGCCAGCAGTTCGGGATGCCAGCGCAACGGCCCCTGGTGAACCATGCGATACCCCGCATCAAACACAGCAAAATCAGGGCCAATAAAACCCATGTAGCCAAACGCATCGCGTTCGCGTGGCGCAAGCACAGCCGACTCCCAATCCAGCAACGCCAGCCGACCATCAGGTGAAAGAATCATATTGCCGCCCCAGGCATCGCCATGACAGACAACATGCGGCGAGGAAAGGCTCAGGGTTTTGTTTGCGTATTCCTGGCTCTCCTGAAGAAATTCCTTAATCTGTTCCCTTCGAGGCCAGACCAGGGTGCGCAATCGTTGCAAATAGGGAGCATCTTGAGCAAAAATGAATTCGAGCGATGCCAGATTCGCCAGCAAATCGGCCTCAAATGGCGCGGTCAGACTATCCTGGGGAGATTTTTGCCGCTCAGGAATCTCAATAGTATGCAAAGCAGCCAACGCGCTAGCAATTCGCTTTACAAGCTCAGGTGACATAGGATAAGCACCGGCAAGCGTCTCTCCCTCGACGAATTCATATAATGCCAGGAGAAACGTATTATGCGAAACGCTTAATGCGCCCTCAAGGGTTGGAATTGGACGCGGCGCGGTCACTTCTGATAGCTGGCTTTCAGCAACAAGCTGCTGTAGCGGCAAAGAGAAAGCCATATGCGCGGCTATTCTTTGCCCAACCTTTGAACGCCGGTCAACCAGCTTCAAGTAATATTTAGCCCCTGCACTGGTTTCCAGACTATAAGAATGAGCCGAATCTCCTATTGGGATGTGGCGAATAGCGGTGGTACGCAAATGCCAATGCTGTTGGAGAAGCCTGGAAATCAGGGCTTCTCCATTAAGTAAAGGCGTTTTCATCTTATTTGACGGCGGCAGTTTCCCGCGCCTGCTCAACCGTTGGCGGGTTAATCAACGGGTAAAAGTTGATTGTCCAGCCCATGCCGAAAGCCTGCGGAACCAGTACACGCGCCGTATTCTTGTTCCAGAACGCATCACGAATACGCTCAATAGTCGGCCAGCGAAAATCGTAGGGAATGCCATAGAGCTTCCCATGCCAGGTCCGCTCTTCTGGCGGCCTTTGCAATTGCTCGCGAATGGCTAACCCAACTAATGTCGCAAGCCCACCAACTACCAGGGCATTGATTATTGGGTTCTGTTTCTTCTTACCTTTTGCCATGTTCGTTGCTCCTTTACTCTACCAGATGACCGTTGTTGAGACTGTATCTATTACCTGCCTCTTTATATCAAAGAGACGATATAGCTTATTGCTATAACAATGATAACGTATTGTTATCTTCTTTGTCAAGGCGTAGCCACATCACATTTTTACATGGGAGGACGGGAAGCCAGCCGCAAGGGGATGGCTCTACACGCCGCGTCCTATTGTAGAGTCATCCCCTTGCGGCTGGCTTCCCGTTCCCCCATAACATCGCTTGTTTGCTAGTGATTGTGATTATAATGACTAGTAAGGATAAAAGGGATAAGTTGGAAGGGATGAAAGGGATGCAAGGAAAACCCCAGACTTCAATTCAGGATGCGCTCATCGGCCAGACGCTTCATCAGGGAGAATATGCGATAGAGGCGGTCATTGGGCGAGGTGGTATGGGCATGGTCTATCTGGCCTCGCATCGCACATTGGATGTGCCAGTAGCCATTAAGCAGGCACAGGCGGATAGACCGCTACCGGAGAGCGTCATAGCCGAGCTAGATAACCTCTTACATAATAAACAGATCGCGCCAAATACGCCGTTTCAGGAAACGCAGGACAACGATTTTCCTGGCAGCGGTGGCCCCTATACCGACCGTTTTTTGCGCGAGGCCCTGCTGCTGGCGCGCCTGCAACATCCGGCCATTCCGACGCTCTATGACTATTTCTTCGAGGATGGCTTCTGGTACCTGGTGATGGAGTACGTGCCAGGCCCGACGCTTGCCAGCTATATTCACCAGTACGCGCCGCTACCGGCCCTGGAAGCGCTCAACTATGCCATGCAGATTTGCGACGTGCTGGACTACCTGCACCGCCAGACGCCACCGGTCATCTTTCGCGACCTCAAGCCCTCGAATATCATTCTGACGCCCGAGGGCCGCCTGATGCTCATAGATTTCGGCATCGCTCGCTACTTCAAAGAGGGCCAGGTCAATGATACAACCGATTTCGGCTCCCCTGGCTATGCCTCGCCCGAACAGTACGAGGGGAGCGGGCAGACAGATGGCCGCTCCGACCTCTACAGCCTGGGCGTCATTTTACACGAAATGGTGAGCGGGCAGCGACCAGCGCGCACCAGCAATCGCGGCGGCAATCTGGATGCGCTGCACCAGATCAATCCTGCGCTTTCTCCTGCCCTCAGCGGCCTTGTCACCGTCGCTACCCGTCCTGAGCCAATGTATCGCTTTCAAACAGCCCATACCTTTTTCCAGGCCTTAGAGCGCGCTCGCGCCATCGAGGAGCAGCGCGCGTATCGCCGCCACATGTTGCTGGCCGACGAGGAGCAGCTTACAGAGGCGCAAAATGGGCAGCGCCTGCTCTCAGCCTCACCAACGTATGTTCTGCCTCGTATGCAGCAGCAAAAACGCAAATCGCAGACGACAAGCCATCGAGCGCAGCGCCTGCACCAGCGCGAGCATCTACAAAAGGAGCAGCGCGAACAACTTGAACAGGAAGCCCTGGCTATTCAACTCGCTTCCATCGATGAAAGCTTAAAGATACGCGCTTCATCCGGCGGCATCCTTTCATCGCCCCCACGCAGTGAACTGCCGTCCCCGCCTGCAACAGAAGAGCCAGTGCAACCACATACAGCAGCCCGCCCGAAAACATTCCGGCGCGTTCTTCAGGTCATTTTCGCGATTACACTGCTGCTCTCTTTGGCGCTCACTTCGGCGGTGGCCTACAACCACTTCCTGCCGCATGCTAAGCCTATAGTTTCCCTGCCAAAAACCCAGGTTGTCAAGCAGCAGCCGACGCCACAAAGCACCTGGCAAACGCTGCCTTCGTTGCCCTCGCCCGAAGCCGACAATACAGCTTCGTATATAGTCATAAATGGACATGCCTACATCTATGTCAGCGGTGGTTTTCGCGGCGTAAAGGCTCAGCCGCAATATAGCCGGGGGCTTTTCCGCTATGACCTTGCCACCGCCCATTGGGACACACTGACCAGCGCGAACTTCCCCATCATGGGCAACAATGCGGCGGCTGTCGATGAACACAACCATATCTTCTTCACAGGCGGCTACTCCTCTGACATCCAGGCCATTGTCCGCGCCCTCTATATGTACCAACCAGAAAACGGCCACCTGACAAAGATACTATTACCTGCACAAATCCTCATCGGCTTCGGCAGCAGCATGATCGCCGACCACGCGGGACACCTCTACATCAGCGAAGGTTTCACTATCCCTGGCAATTCACATACCCTGGCAGGCACTGGCTGGTACCGCTTCGATATCTCAACGGGCCAGTGGCACATCCTTACCTCGCTCCCCGTCGGCCTGGGTTATGTCGTACTGGCAAACGACAATCAGGGCGGCATTCTCCTCATCGGCGGCTCCCGCGACGCCGGACAGAGCCAGCCAACCCGGCATATCTACCGCTACGACACCTTTCAAAATACCTGGATGGTGACATCCTCTAATACGCCCATACCCTTGAGCGGGGCCGCAAGCTGCATGAACGGGCAAAATTCTCTGGTGATTATTGGCGGTTTCGACCCGCAACATAATGCAACTCTTAACCAGACATGGCGTATGGATGTACATAACCTGTCCTGGCAACCACTCCCACCCATCATCAACGGTGGCTCCTTACTGGGGGCCGCCGCCTGTGACAATCAGGGCCATATTTATCTTGAACGTGGAGCAAGCACACCGCAGGAGACGACGGCTGATTTTTTGGAGTTGACGCTTAATTGAGTTCCTATACCTGAATGTTCTAATTATTGCTGCAAAAAATCATCGACAGCTTCCTCTAACTCTGCTATAATGGCTCCATCTCAGGGTGGGGAGCTTGCGGCGTATGTCGAAACAATGGGATTTCTTGATGAAGAAGCTGGTAGGCACTAACCGCCAGCATTTAGTATCTTTACTGCTTCCCGGAGCGCAATATGAGTCTGAACTCAATCCCCAGTTACAAAGCCGTACTATTGAAGCAGACTTATTGTATAATATTCTCTGGAATGGGCAAAAGGTGATCCTGCACGTTGAATTTCAACGACGCAGCGATAACAACATGGGTAGAAGGGTCTGGGAGTACAACGCTCAGACATCTATCAATACTGGGCTTCCAGTTTGCTCTTTTGTCATCTACTTGAAACGTGACAGAAAAATTGTAGAATCTCCTTATGAGATAGTGTTACCTGACAATGACGTAGCGCATCATTTCAATTACAGAACCGTCAAGTTGTGGGAGCTACCTGCAGAGGTATTCAAGCAGGCTGACGTATCAGGACTACTTCCCTTATTGCCTTTAACTAGAGGAACAGCAAAGCGTGAATTAGTTGAAGATATGATTACCAGTCTGGATAGCGCTGATAAGAATGAATTACTGGCGTTAGGATTTGCTTTCGCGGCGCTTGTACTGACAAAACCAGATGACCGTAACTGGTTAGAAGAGAGGGCTACTATGCTTGAAGATATCCTCGAAGAATCCTGGTTCTACCAGGAAATGGTGGAAAAAGGACTTGCTAAAGGTCGGCAACAGGGTTTGCAACAGGGTTTGCAACAGGGTTTGCAACAGGGCTTACAACACGAGTTGCAAAAACTGCGTAAGATTCTTGTCGATATAACTGATGAGCGTTTTCCTGAAATCGGTCAGGAAACGCTTAGTCAAGTACAAACGCTTAATGACGAAGACGTATTGCATCGTTTGATTGTAAAAATGAGCCTGGCAAAATCTGCTCAAGAAGCTGAGCAGGCCATTTTAGCTGCTGTTAAACCCAACGCGCAATAATCTTTTTCATTGGCTACGGTCGAATCGTATCCAACACCAGCGGCCCTGCCGTAACTGGAGCATCGCTCCAAGCGTAGCAGGCCAGCAGTTCCTCTTTGATCGATTCGGCCTCTGCTTCATTCCGGGCATGAATTTCTATCAGTGGATCGCCTTCTTTGAGGGAAGCGCCGATTTTGGCCTGAAGAATAAAGCCGGTGCGGTGATCAATAGACTCGCCTTTTTTGAAGCGGCCCGCGCCTAGCTTCATGCTGGCAAGACCTACTCCCTCGGCGTTGATGGATGCGATGTAGCCGCTTCTGGGAGCCACCAGCATTGTTTTATATGGAGCGGCGGGAAGTAGTTCAGGGTGTTCTATCTGTTGCGCGTCTCCGCCTTGCGCAGCGATCACTTCCGCCAGTTTCGCGACCGCAGCCCCCGAAGTAATAGCCTGCTCTACCCTTTGCTCTGCCTCGGACATGGTAGGGGCCGCGCCCGTCATTACCAGCAATTCAGCCGCTTCGTGAAAGCACAGGTCGGAGACGTCTTGCGGACCGTTGCCATGCAAAATAGAGATCGCTTCGGCCATTTCTAGCGCGTTGCCTACAGCCCTGCCCAGGGGTTGCTCCATCGAGGTAATCGCGGCGACTGTGTGCAATCCAGCAAGGCGACCGATATCTACCATTGCCTGCGCTAACGCTCGGGCCTGCTCCACGTTTTTCATGAACGCGCCGGAGCCGATCTTTACATCGAGCAGCAGATGGGACGCGCCGATCGCTAACTTTTTGCTCATGATGCTGGATGCTATCAACGGGATGCTTTCAATTGTGCCTGTCACGTCGCGCAAAGCATACATTTTGCCATCGGCAGGCGCGAGGTCGTTTGATTGCCCGGCGAGTACAATGTGATGCTCTTTGAGGATGCGAAGAAACTCATCGCGTGACAGGGTTACTCGGAAGCCGCGAATCGACTCCAGCTTATCAACAGTGCCGCCAGTGTGACCCAATCCGCGCCCGGTCATCTTGCCTACCGCTACACCACACGCGGCGACAAGTGGGGCCACTGCCAGCGTCACCTTGTCGCCTACGCCGCCCGTGCTATGCTTGTCCACTACAGGAGAAATGACATCGCGTACATGCAGTTGCTCGCCCGAACGCGCCATCGCCAGCGTCAAATCGCTGGTTTCTCGCGCATCCATGCCTCGCCAGAAAATCGCCATCATCAGGGCGGACATCTGGTAATCGGGGATATGCTCCCGGGTGTATTCCTGAATTAACCAGACGATTTCTTCTGTACTCAGCGTGCCACCATCGCGTTTTTTGCGAATGAGTTCCACTATCTGCATGTACGTTGCTCCCCTACTCGTTCAAGATAATACGCACAGAATCGCTTTCCAGGCCGGAGCCAGTTTCGATTTGATAGCGGTTGTTGGTTGTAGCGCCCAGCCGCACGTTGCGATCAAAACAAAGCTGGCCATTGGTATAGGCGTAGATACTGGTGTTCGGGTCAAATATGCCCTGAATGAGAATGCGCTCGAAGCGGCTCTCCTGCTGCTCCCTGAAAGCTTTCAGCAGCGTTGCCACCTGCTGCCAGGGTGCGGCCTTTGAAAAGACAATCCGCACAATCTTTTTGCGGCCATCGCTTACCGAGCTATCAAGCACTCGATAATCAAGCGCGCCTTTCTCCAAAGCCCTCAATTGCTCCATCGTGCGCGGCGGGAACGGCGCGGGTGGCTCCGGCGCAGGCGGTGCCGTTATTACTGGAGCAACAACCGGACTTTGTGGCTGTGGATTCCTTACACGCGCGGTTGTGGGCTGCGCTTGAGATCGCGCAGGCTGTACAGGGGGTGGCGTTACTGTCGGCCTGCCTTGTGTGCCTGTAAGACGTGATTGTGTATAGGTCGGTCGAAGATCACGCCCGCAATATACGCAAAATGGGGCGTTATCGGCATTGACGCCCTTGCAATATGGACAGCGCATGATTAACTCTCCATCTCTGCTCTACTGTTTGCTTGTGTCGCTGTAGTATATCATATGGAGCCGCCTGTTCCTGTTGACCTATAGCACCATGACTTTCGTCACATGGCCAAACGTGCCTTTTTGGACTCCCTCGCAACGGCTGGCTCCGCTATACTTCCACTAGTAACACAAACGAACAGTTTATCCTGTTCTCAAAACGATATGCGCCTTTCTTTTTAGTGTAAAAACTCAATCATAAAAGGAGAAAAATTATGCAGGAATCAACCGTCTCACGAGTAAGAAGCGATGCCATTCATCTTCCTCAAGATGGCCGTCCAGTGATAATCGAGGTAAATAACCTGGTCAAGACCTTTGGCAAGCACGAGGCGGTGAAAGGCGTTTCCTTCACCATCGGCAAAGGTGAAATCTTTGGCCTGCTCGGCCCGAACGGCGCGGGGAAAAGCACGACCATCAACATGATGTGCGGCTACCTGGAGCCAACTTCGGGCGATGTAGTGATCGAGGGTCATTCCATCACCAAAGAGCCTATGAAGGCCAAACGATTGCTTGGCGTTGTGCCGCAAGAAATCGCCCTGTATAAAGACCTCAACTCGCTGGAAAACCTGGAATTTTTCGGCGAGATTTACGGGCTTTCGTCGAAAGAACGCAAAGAGCGCTCCGAGGAAGTGCTACGCTTCGTCGATCTGTATGACCGGCGCAAAGAACCCGTGAAGAACTTCTCGGGCGGCATGCAGCGTCGCCTCAACATGGCAATTGCGCTCATCCACCAACCGCATATCCTGTTGATGGACGAGCCAACGGTAGGCGTTGACCCGCAATCGCGCGAGAACATCTTTGACACCATCGAAAAACTGCGCGACCAGGGAACAACCATCCTCTACACCACCCACTACATGGAAGAGGCAGAGCGGCTCTGCAACCATATCGCCATTATGGATGAGGGCCAGATCATCGCTATGGGTACGCTCGAACAACTCCTGGCCCTGCGCGACAAGACACGCGAGGTACAACGCCCACACGGCCTGCAAGAACTCTTTATTCAGCTTACCGGCAAAACTTTACGCGACTAAACGGCAATCCCAACCTGTCATGCTGAACGAAGCGAAGCATCTCTTTGCTAAGCTATTCGTGCATCGCCATCGTAGATGCTTCGCTTCGCTCAGCATGACATACAGAGCTTACCGGATTTGATCGTAAAACTCCATCATAGAGGAGATAGACAGCCATGAAAACAATCTGGTATATCGCGAAAAAAGACCTGTTACAGACGCTTAAAGATAAAGGATCGCTCTTCTTCCTGCTGCTCATGCCGCTAGTGCTGATCACAGTGATCGGCTTCGCTTTCGGCAACCTCTTCGGCAGCGGCTCTACTGAGATCGACATCACGGTTGCAGTCAGCAACCAGGATAACGGCTACGTCGGTAAAGCCATTGTCCAGGCATTACACGTCAATACCGACAAGCTCAAGATCACCGTCAAAGAGTACAGCGACCCCAACAAGGTCAAAGATGAGGTGGCAAACGACAGCAATGTCAACGCGGGAGTAGTCATTCCCGCCGGAGCAACCAACACGCTGATTGCGACTGCCCAGAGCGGCAAACTGCCCCAGAATCTCGTGCAGGTCTATTCGCTGCCGAGCAGCAACGATACGCGACCGACCATTGTGCAGGGCATCGTAACGAACGTTCTCACCTCGCAAATCGCCGGAAGCACAGCCGTAGGGCAGGTCTATAGCGTCTGCAACCAGCCAGGCAATCACTGCGCGCCAAATACCATTCAAGCGCAAACGATTGCAGGTACGGTGGGACAGGCCAGCGTCAACGGCGGCTCATCGGCAGTGCAGGCATTGACCGCCGGGCAAGCCCCCAAGATCAACACCTTTGATCAGATTGTGCCGGGTTATGCCATCTTCTTCGCGCTCTTCAGCATCAACGCGGTAGCTGGCACCATCCTGCAAGAGAAAGAAGACGGCACCTTCCGCCGCCTGTTGATTGCTCCAGTGAATAAATACGCCCTGCTTGGCGGAAAGCTGCTCGCGCAGTTTCTGCTGACTATCCTCCAGTTGGCCGTACTCTTCGCCATCGGCTACTTCGCCTTCCATCTGGATATCGGCTCCTGGCCCGCACTGATTGCTCTATTGATCTGCACCAGCTTCGCGACCACCGGACTCGGCATCCTGCTCGTCTCACTTGTGAAGACGCGCCGCCAGCTTAACCCGATAGTCACGCTGGTCGTCCTGATTACCTCCGCCATCGGTGGCGCGTGGTGGCCGCTCTTCCTGGAGCCAACCTGGATGCAGCAGATCGCCAAACTCGGCATCACCGCCTGGGCTATGGAAGGTCTGAACGGCGTCATGCTGCTCGGCAAAGGCTTCACTCAGGTAGTACCTGATATCATTGGCCTGATCGTCTACGGCCTGATCTGCTTCTTTATCGCGACAAGGCTCTTCCGCTTCCAGCAGAAAACGGCGTAATGCTTCCTTTCCACTATAACCCGGAAGACACCCGCAAGGGGATGTCTCTACAACGAAATCAAGGTGTAGAGACATCCCCTTGCGGGTGTCTTCCGGGTCATTTTGCGGGTGTCTTCCGGGTTATTTTGCGGCTGGTTTCCAGCCTTCCAACCTGAGGGGCCTTTCTGCACAAACCTGACACCTATCCCTGTTTCAGCACAATCTCGACCAGTTGGGCGTTCGATTTTGTCTTCTCGAAGAGCCGAATTAGTTGTTCGGTGCCATCTCGCCTGGGAACATCGGCCAGCTTACGCCGCAGAATCGACATGGCCCGCAGTTCCTCAGCGGAAAGCAAGCGTTCCTCCTGCCGCGTGCTGGAAGCGCCGGGATCGATAGCCGGAAAAATACGGCGGTCGGCCAGTTCTCGTGAAAGCCGAATCTCCAGATTACCCGTTCCCTTAAACTCCTCGTACACCACTTCGTCAAGCCGACTTCCGGTTTCAACCAGGCAACTTGCCGCAATCGTCAAACTGCCGCCCTCTTCCAGTGCGCGAGCCGCGCCAAAGACGCGCCGACCAACCTCTAAAGCGCGGGCATCGATACCGCCTGAAAGCGTCCGGCTGCCAAAGCCGCCTCGACCATTACGCGGCCCACTCCACATATCGCTGCTCAAATTATGCGCCCGCGCCAGTCTCGTGAGCGAGTCAAGCAAAATAATCACATCTTTCCGGCGCTCAACCAGCCTTTTCGCATCATTGAGAGCCTGCTCGACAATGCGTCCATGTTTCGCCAGTTGTTGATCGAAGCTAGAGGCATAGACCTTCACATTCGGCCCCTGCACCTCCATACGCCACTCAGTGACTTCCTCCGGTCGCTCATCTACCAGGCAGAGGAAAAGCTGAACATCCGGGAAATTCTGCTGAATTGAGGCCGCAATCTGGCGCAAAATAGTGGTTTTTCCGGCCTTCGGCGGCGCAACGACCAGCGCTCGCTGCCCAAAGCCAAGCGGCACAAACAAATCCATCAAACGCGGCGCGATTGGGGTAGTTCCAATCTCTAAGGTAATGCGGCGCTTCGGATGAATAGGTGTGAGTTTTTCAAAAGGGATAGCGGTGGACAAGGTTTCGAGTTCCTTAAACTAAAAAGTTCGCTTTGTTGTAGTCTACCACACTCATACAATACAGAGCATTACGAATTTTCTAATTTGGGTTGAGGAGCTTTCTGGACGACAACAGAGATTGGCTCGGTCTCCTGAGACAGCGCCTGTTCAGTAGTTGCTCCAATTTCTTTATTGATCTCCAGATTTGAGCCTGAATTATCTGTTTCCTTTGTCTGCACTCGTATCCCTGCTTTTTGCAATCGGCTCAGGTATTCCCTTAGTAGTTCGTCTCCCCAATCATCTGTTTTGTAATAGCTCTCCATAATATTGTCAGAAACATAATGATCTAATTCTGATCCCCCGCCGATACGCTGATGTATACGCGCTTTACATGTCTCAAAATCCGCTTGCAAATAGAGCAAATGGGCATCCTGAAGAAGGTCTTGACCGAAGAACTGTAGAGCGCGCAGATAGCTCTTGCGCGCAAATTCAATGACAAAGAGCTTTTTCGGCAATGGCGCTTCCCTCTCTTGCCTCCGTATCTCGTTTGCTATCTGCTGTAACACGAGATTGAGTACCGAAAAGTCTACCACATCAAAACCAGAGCGCCCCTCGGGTCCTTTAGCACGAAATGCTCTGCTCTCTTCTGGAATATTCAGCCGTATCTCCTCTAAAAACAGAGCTTGCAACCATTTATAATCATAAATATATTCAACAGTCCACCCCATGCTTATAGCACGATCACGAATGAATTGAGCTACGTGAGATTTACCACTACCCGGACGTCCCAATACAAAGATTTTTACAGACATCTAGCTTCTCCTTGCTGCTCTTTCTGCTATAAAATAGATACACTTTCATCATCTTTAAAACAAAATAAATTATAATGAAATGTTGTAACATAAAATACATCTGTACACAAGGAAATAGGAAAAAGGGGTAGGTTTTGAGAAAACAATGTATAAGCGGAAAGAATACGGGGTTTCTCTTAAAAAGAGATAGCGTCAAGGACTTGCCTTGTTAGCTATCTCTTTTTAAAACCAGGCATCACACGATAAAAATACTTAACGCATTAAAGCAGGAACGCGAACCTCTATGATTTGCTGCGTAAAATCTTTCACTACCTGATAAAGTTCTTCTATCGTGCCTGCATTCTCAAAGATGCGTATGCGTTGTTCATCTATGCCAAGCTCGTTTTTCAGGAAAGGAAGCAGTTGATTGCCGTCATCCCTGTCATAATACTTGTCAAAAATGTACTCAGATATAGGGTAATCGTCTGCCGGATAGTCCTTTGTTATGGCTCGTTTCGCTATACGCTGCTGGCATTCCTTTACGCTGGTGCCAAGATAGAGGAAACAGGCGTCTTCCAGAAATGCCGAACTGAACTGGCTCAATGCTCGCTTATAATCATTGCGTGAGAATTCGATAATGATGAATTCGTGCTGCGCCTGCTCCTGATAGGTTTTAATAAGTTCTTCCAGCCTCCTGAGGGCAAGATCAAAAGCAACAATGTTAACCACATCAAATCCCCCAGGCTCAGCATGTTGAAACAGCCCATCTCTATCATGCTGGTACATTTGATACAAAATACCGTAGTCGTTAAACCGAACAGTTGACAGGCCGAATGATGCCAGATACGCTTGAAGATAACGAGCTACCGCTGACTTCCCACTTCCTGGTAGCCCCAATATAAACAATTTCATAAGCTTCTCTCCCCCTTCCTCTGCTATCTCCAGTTTACAGCGTCAGAAAAGGTCTGCAACCAACCCATCTACAGACGCATTTAATAAAAGATAACATGGAACTTTACATGTAAAACGGATAAAAAATGTAGTAGTAACTCGTCCATTCCATGCTTTCTTACTTTATACACTCTCAATACCATCAGAAGGTGACCAGAGTTCATGATTCCAGATCTGTGGAAACCAGACCATAATGCAGTTACCACCCTTACTTTGGCCCAGATCAAGCGAGATATTGATGCTATTGATGATAAGTGTTCTCATCTCATTTACAGCTTTTTCCGGGGCATATCTTTGCATAACTTCTTTCAGCTTGATATAGGGATAAGGCATGACCCCCATTCTGACAGTCACATCCGGCAGCTCCATCAACCCTTCACGAGAAACCAGCCTGCCAGTAGTGATTTGCATGGCATCAATACGATACTCTCCGCTAAGAAGCTTATGAAAAGCCGCAGCCCTATTTACTGCTTCATCCAGAGGAACCCCTTTCAGGAGCAAATAGTAGCGGTCGGCACTCACATGATACAGTCGTCTCAGTGCTGGATCAGTTATCAATCCTAACTGGCTGCGAATCTTCATGCCCACTTCCCGGCTGAGATTCCTCGCGATTCGCTCGCCGTATTTGATGGAACGATTTCTCTGATTATCTATGTCAATAGCTATAATAGAAAGGACTTTTCCTGGCTCTTGCCAGAGAGCAGGATCGGTTATTCTACTCCGTACTTCTGGGTATTGCTCCTGCACTTCAGACAATAATCTCTCAAGGTCGTTGATAAAATCGCCCTCAGAAAGAAATTCGCGAAACGCGAGGTCAACAGTTTGAGGATAAGCAATGATATTCGCTAATTTCCCTGCAACCTGCCAGCGAGATTGATAGGTTGAAAGCAGTTCCTCTATCATCCGGGTCATTAATCGTAAAGCCGTCTGATCTAACAGAGAGAAAGCGCCTTTTTCCTCAGCAGCAACATAGAGGGCTCCGATAGCCATTCCCTCTCTGCCTCTTATTGGAATAGCTATTGCAGAGCGCGTTGATTTCTCCAAATCATGATAGGCGAGTATAGGGTCATCAGGCGTAATCTCCGGCCTGTATATGACCTGGCCGCTCAAGTACGCCCGAAATGTCAACCCGGGAAGCCTTGAGGAAAGGGTGACAAACCCGGCGCGAATAGGCGCATCTTTACTGTTAGCGCGCACCTCGAGCGTATGCTGCTGCATCAATAAGGTGGAATCCTGCGGTAAAAACACATCACAGAAATGCCAGCGATTCTTGCCATCAGCGGTTTTTCCGCCCAGTTCCACCGTCATATCAGCCAGACCATTGAGTACCACATCTATTACACTTGGACTGCTATCAAAATCAGTGACCTGATACACCCAGTCACGCATTCCCCGATCAAAACACGAGTTCCAGTCACTTTTATAGGCCAGAACCACTTGCAAAAGCCGTTGAATCGTTTCTCCAACAATAGTGGAAAAAAATGGTGTTTTTGCTTTCCTTTGGATAATCAGCAAGGGATGGCAGGAAGCGATATGGAAAGGCAGATGCATAATCCGAAAATCGCTTGGGAAGTCAAAAGTAGGGGCAGCGTCAATAAACGTATAAAATGTCTTATTTAGCCCCAGCCAGCCTATTAAGCAGGAGCCAACCTTATATAGGTCTTTCGGCTCGTTAATGGTACTGGTATCAACATCTTCTTGTAAAGGAACGATCAATCCGGCGATAGTATCTGGCACATCTTCGCAAATGAGCAGCAACGAGAGCCGCAACACCTGCGAGACAAAGTAGCGCCAAAAATTTTCTGCTTCTGCTAGCTCTACCCTGCGATCAATCGGAATACGAGCCTGCTCCTGAGCCTGCCGAACCTCCATATCATAAGTGATGACAGGCTGCTCTTGCTGATTGCCTACAATCTGCCTCCAGATCTCGTCAACGTAAGAAGGAATTTCGCTCGGCCCATAATCCTGATCAATTAATTCACGAATAAGCGCGAGCTTATCCAGATCTTCCGGTGAATATTGGCGATGTCCTCGTCCGTCTTGCGGCTGCAAGGTCCGGTCAGCTTGCAGCAAACCGCGCTTTTCCCATTCTCGAAGCTGGCTCTCGCTGAATCCAAAAAGACTGGCAGCCCGGCTGATCGTGACAGTAGCCCTGGAACGCGCTTCACGCATGCGCCTCAAAACACGCTCCTGCACCTCTTTGTCCTGGAGATGTTTGCGAATGCTCTCTACATTCAGTTCTTTCATATCGCGCTCCTATCAATGCAACGCCAATCCCTGGAGAAGAGGAGAGTAATTGCCGGACGATTCAACCGCTCTTACCTCGTTTCACATATCCTACAATAACAAGCATTTATAATTCAGAAAACCTTAGCTACCTGAGCTTTTTTGTTTTAACCAATTCTATACTTTCTCATATACACTGCAAATTATATCTCATTTTTCTGAAAAAAGATATATCTTTCTATCAATTCTCTTCATTCAACCCTTTTCAGGAAACTTTCCGACTTCTCTTTCTTAGAAAGACGGCTCAACCACAAACTTCTCCTGCTTAACAGGACGATTTTCCTATTCTATCCGCCACAAAGATCAGGCAATTTTTCTAACATACCCTTAAAAAACCTGCTTTTCTTCCTCATCTGCTTTCTTACTATTCTTACCCAATAAATGTTAAAGACTAAATCGTAGCTTCATTTTTATTTTCACAAACATTTTACGTCAATATATCTGAATATTACAAGAGATTAATTCAGCATTTAATTTCATATCCTTGCCGTTTATAGAGTTTTTTAGTAAAAAACCTAACTTAACCGCATACTTATCTATAATATAATTCAAATGTTATCTAACAATTCTAAGAATTTTCACTTAATTTATCTCCATAACCTTGACAATTCGCAAATTTCATATTATAATTGCTATCAACATTTCTAATAACACTTTCTAATATCTTAGAAAAATTACAATTTATTCGGACTTTCGTCAACTTTTATAAGTAAACGTTTCCAGTGCGTAGATTTTGTAGTCCAGCTAGTAACAGCAGAGCTTCCCTGTATATCTCAAAAGGAGACGCCAGATGAAAACCGTTAGTTACTCCACAGAAGCGGAGAGCAAACCTCCCAATTCTGAGCTGGTCTGGAATAGCCTGTACGCCTTTTTGCTGTCAGCCGTATTGCATTGGACCTACGCCGCAGATATTAACTCCTGGGTTGGCCAGGAGATGGATATCGCCTGGGATATTGTTCTGGTAGCCGTTAATCGTACCTTTGAATACATGTTGACTGCCTCCGCTAAAGGAATAGAGGTCGTCTCCTTGAAAAGCCTGAGCATTACCATTGCTCGAAACTACTTCCAGGACCGTCGTCGCAAGGATCAGCGCCTGCAACGTCTCGAGTTTTACCTGGAAACCGAGCATGGTTTCGCTGGTGAAGCGGTGGACTTCGTGGAAGTTGTTCACGATCAGCTTTACAAAAGCTGGCTTTTCGGAAAGATGGCTCGGATTGTTGACGGCTTTGCACCCAAAACGCGCCTGGCTCTCTTAATACATGTGGCAGATAAATTAGAGAAGGACGGCGCATTTGACGGTGAACCTACCCAGTTGGAACTGGCCTTTATAGATCAGGGTATGTACCTGCGGGAGTATCGCTACTCCCTGCAACAAGCCAGCGACCGGGAACGCGCAAGCATTTCGTCGCTTGCCAGCTACGGGTACAGGCGTCTCGCCAATGAACTGCGGGAAATGCTTGAAACGGCAGAAAAGCGGGAACGTCGCGGCAGAAAGGAGACAGACGGTGTTCATTGATCTTCAGACGTTGATCATCATCCTGCTGATCGTCTTCATACTCGGCCTGCTTGCAGGCATCAGCCTGGCTCGTCCGCGCTATATGCGCTAACATCCGGCGGAGAGATGTTTTTCATCTCTCCACCCTATTTCTTTGTGAAAGCAGACTCACTTTCCAGGCGAATCATGCTCTCCTCCGAAAACACTACTTCAAGCATCTCTTCCTGCATGCCACGCATATTCACACGCTCGCACCATGCCACCAGTTCGCCGCGCCTGTGTAGAGCTTTCGTTGTAATCCACCTTGCATACTCAGGCCCAGGATTGGCGATGCCAAACGAAAGTCCTGCCTCCGCTGCTATTCTACTCGAAGCGCCCGGCACCGCGCTCCATCCTATCACAAAATACTGTTGTTCCCGCTTAAGTGTCGTGAACGGTTCGTCCCATAATTGCTGTATACTCTGGGCCTTCCCGTCCTGCTGCGCCAATCTTTGGCGGAAGCTCTCCAGGGGATCGGTTTGAAACACGGCGAAAGGAAGCTGCGGCGAGTCCAGGTCTGCTACAGCCACCCGTATATACACCACACGAGGAGACCACTCAACTTCCACTTTCCATAGGGGCTGTGAAGGAGTCATTTCTATCATATTGCGCTCCTCTCTATTTCTGTCATTCACTCTCTATCGGCACCTTGCTTGTCCTTCAACAGTCAAGCGACGTATTGTATATAAAAGGGAAGGAACTTGAAATCGCAGAAGGATCATGTTGCTATGTACGCTCAGTGCTATCTCCCAATCATCCAGACCTATCAATCTGAACTGCTGGAACGTCTCCAACTGCTTATCAATATCGACTCAGGTACGGGACAGGTAGAGGGCGTTAACAAAATCATCACCTTGCTTGAGCAATGGGCTGGCGCGATTGGCTATACAACACGCCAGTACCCAACCGACAACTTTGGTAATAACCTGGTCATTCGACGCGAAGGTAGGGGAAAACTCCGGCTGCTGCTGGTTGGGCATATTGATACCGTCTATCCTGCAGGAGCCGCGCAGCGCCGCCCATTCTACATCAGCGAAGGTCTGGCTTATGGTCCGGGTGTGATCGACATGAAATCCGGCGCGTTGATGGGACTCTACACCCTCAAAGCTTTACAGGAAGTGGGTTTTGAGGAATACGGAACGCTTACGATGGTGTTTAATAATGATGAGGAAGTAGGTTCTCCTGGCAGCAGCCCCCTGTTACGAGAGTTAGCCCGCGAGGCGGATATAGGTTTAGTCCTGGAGCCATCGCGTTCGCTGGAATTTATCACAAAAGCGCGTAAAGGCGCGGACAAGTACATTCTGGAGATCACAGGCATACCTGCACATTCAGGCGCGGAACCGCACAAAGGGCGCTCGGCAGTGATCGAACTGGCGCACAAAATGATCGCCGTTCATCACCTGAACAGTATGTTTCCGGGGATCACCTTTAATATTACGCGCATCAGTAGCAGCGAACTGCTTAACGTCGTACCCGATTCCGCTCGCTGCCACATCTCTGTTCGAGCGTTTGACGAGCGCAGCCTCAATCTTGCCTTTAACGCACTTGAGCAGATCGCGGCAGGACATAGCATCCCTGACACGCATAGCCGCCTGATTCGCACAAGAGGGCGTCAGCCCTATGTTGCGACTCCCCATATTTTGCGCCTGGTTGAGGCGGCGCAGCAGGAAGGCAGCGACCTGGGCATTGCTGTCGTAGGTGAAGGAAAAGGCGGGCTGTCGGATGCGAACCTGCTGGTCGAGGCGGGCGTTCCGACGTTGGACAGCCTGGGACCAATCGGCGGCGGCATGCATGATCTCAACCGCGAGTTTTTGCGCATCGACTCGCTGCCTACAAGGGGCGCGATGCTGGCTGGCCTGATTCACCGGCTCTGCCTGTCCGAATCGACAGGAGAAAACCGTTCGCTCGACCAGTGAAAAACCGCAAAACTTTCTTTATACTATCCTAAAATATATATTCATCAGGAGCATACATTTTATGGCAATGCATGGCAGGGGTGGCTACCGGGGCCGCGTGATGGGCGGGGGCATGGAAGATATCCTGGAAGAACAGCGCAAAAGAGGGCGCAAGACTGACTCACGCACAGTGCGGCGCGTCATGCAAGCGTTCAGTCCCTACAAAGCGCAGGTGGTGCTGGTTCTCCTCGCGATCATCCTCACTACTGTTCTGGGCCTCGTGAACCCCTTTATGATACAGTTCATCTTCGATGATGCTATCGGCAAGCGCAACCTGACCTTGCTGGTGATCTTCGTTAGCATCATGTTCATCATGCCGATTGTCACCGGCATCATCGGCGTTGGACAAACCTACCTCAATAACGTTATCGGTCAGCGTGTAATGCGCGACTTTCGCAATAAACTCTACGCGCATCTCCAAAGCATGTCGCTACGCTTTTTTACCTCGACGCGCACAGGCGAGATTCAATCGCGCCTTTCCAACGATGTAGGCGGCGTACAGGCAGTGGTGACAAATACTGCGACCAGCATCGTCTCGAACATTTCAACGGCGCTGAGTACCATCATCGCCATGCTGTTCATCAGCCCATTGCTGACGGTGATCTCGCTTGGCCTGCTGCCGCTTTTCCTGTGGATCACTTACAAAGTTGGCAACGTGCGGCGCGTTACCAGCAAAGAAACGCAGCAAAGCCTGGCTGCACTCACCGCCATGATGCAGGAAACCCTCTCCGTAAGCGGCATCCTGCTCACCAAAACCTTTGGACGACAGAAATACGCCCAGCAGCAGTTTGAGGAAGAAAACCAGCGTTTAACCGACCTGGAAGTACGCCAGCAGATGATTGGTCGCTGGTTCTTCATGTTTATAGGTACATTTTTCTCGATAACCCCGGCAATTGTGTACCTTGTGGCGGGTCTGCAAATCATTCACAATCCATTGCATGCAGGTATCAGTCTTGGTGGTATCGTAGCCTTCACGACGCTGCAAAGCCGCCTGTTCTTCCCAATCGGCCAGTTGCTCAGCATCCAGGTCGATATTCAGGGCGCACTGGCTCTCTTTGATCGCATCTTCGAGTACCTGGACATGCCCATTGAAATTCAGGATGCTCCGAACGCGCTCCATTTGAACCCAGACAAGGTGCGCGGCGAAATCACCTTCGATGATGTGACCTTCACCTACAAGCCAGACGAGGCCGCCGAAACACTCGGCCTGACCGACCTTGACGAGAACGGCAACGGCATTAAAGAGAAACGCGCGGTATCACCATCCGCCATCGCCACTGCCGCCGAGCAGGAAATCGAGCGCCGCAACACGCTCAATCACGTCTCGTTTACCATTAAACCGGGCCAGCTAGCGGCCCTGGTCGGTCCTAGCGGCGCAGGCAAAACAACCATCACCTACCTCGTTCCGCGCCTGTACGATGTGGACAATGGAGCCGTGAAGATCGATGGGCACAACGTCAAAGATATCGCGCTCGACTCCCTGAGCGATATCATCGGTGTAGTGACGCAGGAAACCTACCTCTTCCACGCCTCTATCCGTGAAAACCTGCTCTACGCCCGGCAGGACGCGACCGAGGAAGAAATGATCGCCGCAGCCAAAGCCGCAGCCATCCACGACCGCATCATGGAACTGGACGACGGCTACGATACCATTGTGGGAGAGCGCGGCTACAAGCTCTCCGGCGGCGAGAAACAGCGTATCGCTATTGCCCGCGTCATTCTCAAGAATCCGCGCATCCTCATCCTGGACGAAGCTACCAGCGCGCTCGATACGCACTCAGAACGTCTCATCCAGGCCGCGCTGGAACCTTTGATGAAAAATCGCACAACTCTGGCGATTGCCCACCGCCTCTCAACCATCCTGGCCGCCGACCTCATCCTGGTGGTGAATAAAGGTGAGATCGTCGAACGCGGCACGCACGAGGAACTGATGGCCCAAAACGGCCTCTACGCCCGCCTCTACAACGAACAGTTCTCCCGTGAGGTGTCAGCGGAGATGCCGGTTTAAACAACCTTTTATCATCGATATGCTGCCCTGTCATCCTTTGCCGCACTCATGTCATCCTGAGCCGCACTCATGTCATCCTGAGCGCAGCGAAGGATCTCTGGTCCTGGTATGCAATTCGGCTGGGCGACGGAGATCCTTCGCTGCGCTCAGGATGACATCAAACCCATGCCCGTCGTGGTTATGAACAATCAGCATCGCACCCCTCAGAAACATTGTAACCAACCGGGCGGCAGTAACGTGGCATATTTCTTGCTTGCCTTCCGGTTTTGTTGCCTGCGGGAATCCTATTCCGTCTTCACCCGTTCCCTTCCCAACGAGACCAGCACAACACCAGCCAGAATAACCACCATCGCCACCACCGTCAGCAGCGTAATATGCTCACCAGCGAACAATACGCCCAGGCAGACAGCCACCAGTGGATTGATATAGGCATAGCTGGTAGCAAGCGCCGGACGCACTTTTCGCAAAAGAAAACCATAGGCAGAGAAAGCAACCAGCGAGCCAAAGACAATCAGGTACGCAACGGCCAGCAGTGAAGATGACGTAAAATGCCCACTCAACCGCTCGCCAAAAAGCAGTCCAACGATGGTTAAGAGCGCGCCGCCCGTAAGCATCTCCGCCGCGCTCCCCATCAACCCCGAAGGCAACGAGAGACGATAGCTCCAGGCCGAGCCAAACGACCAGCAGACAGGGGAAAGCAGCAGGATGCAAGCCGCCAAAGGATTGGCCCAGAGGCTACTCCCCACGTTCAGCAGGATCACGCCGATGAAGCCGACTGCCAGGCCAAGCCACTCGTTACGCACAGGCCAGCGCCCCCACAAGCCCATAAACAGCGAAATCCACAGTGGCGAAGTCGCGATACACAGCGCGGCCAGACTCGAGGAAACCCATTGCTCAGCGAAGGCCACACCACCCATACCACCGCCAAGCAGCAGCGCCCCTACACATGCTGACCCCCCCCACTGCCTGCGCGTAGGAGCAGGCACGCCTCGCAAGCGCAAGAACAGGTACAGCAGCCCACCCGCGAGCAGGAAGCGAATGCCCGCCATCAATAACGGTGGAATGCCCTGTACGGCTATACGAATAGCCAGGTAGGTCGAACCCCAGATGATATAGAGCGCGAACAGGGCCAGCACAGTACGAATTCTGTCCTCTAAAGACGTTTCTCGGGTTCCAGGCACACTTTTCGCCTGCTCAAATACGGTCTGCGCTTCAGGAGAGAGTGATGCGTGTTCTTTCATCGTGGTCATTTTCTACTCAGATCAGGAGACAGTACTATACAAAGGATAGTAACAGATAAAAACGAAGGTTCATAGAGCCAATTATATCGGAATGCAGGCAATTGGCCTGAAGATAGACCCTGGTACTTTCGGGAAAATGCACCCCCCAATAGTTCTATATCGTATTCGTTTAACATGATGAGTGCTATAGTGCAATCCATATAAAATAGTTTTTCGTGCCATGTAGGGACGCGATGATGAACTTTTACAAAATACGGGGGGATACTCACCCCATGTCATCCTGAGCGCAGCGAAGGATCTGGGGCCTCGGCACGCGCATCGTCGGGGGACGCAGATCCTTCGCTGCGCTCAGGATGACATGAGGCCACTATACTCCCTTTCATTGTAAAAATTCATCATCGCGTCCGCCTCGTCTGGTTGCCCGGCGCAGCAACAGGCAGGACGCGATCAATCGCGTCCCTACATGTACAGGCATATAATAGATGCGATTATTCAATAATGTTGTAGAGGCAAGTTTCGTATGTTCGATATTTGTAGTGCGAACATGGATGCTGTTAAAGTACAAGAGCGTACAACGGGACCGCTTGCTCTTTCCGGCAGGCAAGAGCATTACTATTTCATCGAAAAACAGTTTCATTCAGAAAGCGCCTGGATTGTATTTGCTCATAATTTCTCCAATGAACCCTACGTGCTAAAAATCTTACGCGACTATCGCGATACGCGCTATGATCTCTCAACTCCTGACAAACGACGACAGTGCCAGCTTGAGGCGTTACAAAAAAACAGGATGTTCACACCGGATAGCTATAAAGGATTAGCTCTTGTATGTGATTGGAAAGATGGACAGTATATTCTTACCGGAGACATTTTAGAGAATCCAACACACGAAATACTTGAGAGCGGCCTTAATGCTGAATATGCCTTAATTATGAAACGCTTGCCAGACGAGCAAAGGCTGGACAATTTGCTGAATCAGTATGGCATGACCCTGTATGATGATCTCTGCATGCTCACCAGCTATCTCGCGGAAGTGCATGAGCGGTTAGAGTTGCCCGATGATATTCCAGAAAATCCCTATTGGGGTAGTCCGCGACAACTGGAAGACAAATTATGGCATAATCTTGAATTACTGCACCTGATCCTGGCTTCAGATCAATATTCTTATCTACAAGAAAGTATTCTCAGGTTGCATAGTGGACTGCTTGAAGTCTTTTCACAATGCCGCAGCGCGGCATTTTTTGAGCAGCGACTACGAGAAAAAGCTATTCGCAACTGTCATGGAGATATCAAGGCCCTTAACCTCTGGATTTTACCTCCCGACGAGGGCAATTTTCCATGCGACCGCGTCAAACTACTGGACGCAATCGATTTTAATCCAACGTACTGCAATATCGATACACTGAGTGACTTCGCCATGCTGGCTGTCGATATAGAAACACGCACCAACCCCTGGCTGGCCGACTCGCTTGTTGACTACTATCTGGAACTGACAAATCAGGATAATGAAGCCGCCAGAACGGTTCTGGCCTACTACCGCATCGAAAAAGCCATCGTGGGAGCCGCGATCAGCATCGTCTACGACAACCTGCCCGAACTCGGCCTGCGCCTGCTCAATGTGGCGCAAAGGCACCTGGCTTTGCAATTGCGGCAGCCGCTTTTACAGGCGGCTTGAGAGAATGTTCAGAAAATTGTAGGGACGCATGATGAAGGTGAACAACCAGAGTAGGCAAGGTGTTGATGTCATCCTTCGCTGCGCTCAGGATGACAAGGCCCGGGCTACTCCCGCAGCATATATCCCTGCCCCCTGACAGCCAGCAGGTAGCGCGGGTTTTCAGGGTCAGGCTCGATTTTCTCGCGAATGCGCTCGATGATTTTTTGCAGGGCGCTATTCGTTGGCTCCTCATTCTCTCCCCAGATGGCCCTTTTTATCTCTTCCCGGGCGCATACTGCTCCGGCCCGCGCCTTGAGGTAGTCATATACCTGTCTCTCGCGATAGCTGAGGTTGGGCAGGCCCTTTACAGGCGTATTACCATCTGAAGCGGGTAGCTTTTCTACATTCGGCTCAGCACGCACAGCCATCCGCGCCTGTTCCAGAACAAATTGACGCATGATCTCTGAGAAAACGCTCCATTCTCCGCCAACCTGCTCGATTAAACCGTATTGCGCCAGATCAAAAAGAACACGGCTTTCAGCAGGCAAACCTTGCGCCACATTGAGCAATCCCTTTTGATAGAAAGAGAGTTCTTGTGATGCTCCACGCGAGTCATGCTGGCTGCCGGGCAAGCCGCTTAACGCTGGATCAGCCAGCCCTTTCCAAAGCTGACTGCATACACGCCCCGACGCCTTGTAAATGCTATATTCCAAAGCTTCCTCATCGAACTCGCTGCGACTGGAGCCTTTCTGATAGAGGCGCTGCTCAAAGAGGTAGGCGCAGGCAATACGCAGCAACTCCGGGTGGCGTCCCGCACATCTCCTGACAAAGTCAATATCCTCCTGTCCCCAGGCGCTTCCACGCGCTTTAGCCTGTTCTTTTGCCTGCGCAAGAAAACTCCTCACCTCATCTTCTGACATCAGAGCAATATAAATTGGGTCGGAGAACAGATTCCATAACGGGGATGGACTGTTCCAGTTTGTAGAATGATACAGTAAATAGAGAAGATGCCTGCTGGCAATCACATAGGCGCACGAAGACAACGCTAAGGAACGCAGCCATTCGCTGGCACGAATGGGCATACGGGCTACAGCCTCAAAGTTATCCAGGACAAAGATAACCCGTTCTGACCGCTCGCTTAGTAACTCCTCTAACGCTAAGCGGATTTGAAAATCGGTATCTTCTTCCAGGGCATTCCATTCCGGCTCCTCAAGCGGCGGGCATTTGTCTTTGGTATTCAGCTTTTTCCATAGAGCATGGTAGAGATCCCACCAGAAACGGGCCGAGGCATAATTCTCATTTCCGCCCTGGTCGGCATAGCTCGCGCAATCAAGATACGCAAAAACAAACCGACTTTTCAATTCTGCATCTTCAGGCGTTATGGCATTATCAGGATCGCTCAAGTAGCGTAAGAGCGCAGATTTACCGAAAGTGGCTTCGCCAATGAGCGGAGTACACTGCGGTGGATCGCTCGTTAATCGACCATAAAGCGTGGCTAATTCTTTGCGCCTTCCCCAAAAAGGCAGCCGGGTAAAAGGGTTATCCGGCTGTAACGAGAACGAGATCATACTCGTGGAGCCTCCTTAAGCAATCTATCAAGCGGGCAATGCTGGCGCAACCAGCGCGTAAACAAATCAACCGTGATTGTGTAGCCCGCGTGCGTATGTATGAGTACCCCCAACTCGGTCAAGTCTCCTAATGACAGGGCCAGTTCCTGCTCTGACATCACCGGATACAGCACATTTCCCAACCGGCTGAATTCGATTTCATGATGGTAGGCATCAAGATCAGCAATCGCGCTCAGGATCAGCCGGTTTCGCTGAGCCGACACCGCGTCATGTCCCTCCCACAGGTGTTGAAAGCGACTGGCATCCGCGTTCTGAATCCACTCGAATACCAGTTGGCGTACTATATGAGCGGTAATGACACCTTTTTTACCCTGAAAATGATCGTACAACATCGAACAGAGCAACTGGAGATAGTATGGATGCCCGGCAGTAAGCTGGTATAGCAGGTTCATCGTCGGTTCGGTGACTATTCCCACCTGTGATAAGCCATCTTTAATCAGATGATGCACTGCCAACTCTGTCAGACAGCCGAGTTTCTCGGAATGAGCGATATTGAACAGCGAAGTGACATCTGTCTCATAACGTAACTGGCTGAGCAATCCACCGCCGCTCAGGATCAGGTGGATGCCCTGTCCGTGTTGTGAATGACTGCGCAGGCGATTAAAAATTGCGCTGCGGCTGACTCCTTCCTCGCGTAGCGTGTTGAGGCATTGAAATTCATCCAGCATAATGACAAAAGGATACTGCTTCGCGGCATCCCGAATCAGGTCCATAAACATATCAAACTGCCCAAGCGGGTCTTTTCGCAAACGGTTGTATGCCGGTACAGTAATTTCTCGTGGCAAATCGGTTATACGTTCTTTGAGTACCTGCGAAAGGCCCATCATCAGGCGATACAGGAAGTGGACAGTGTTGCCATCTCGCAATCCCTGCAAATCAAGATAGACAGGTAAAAAGGCGCTTACTGCCTTCTCACGCAGCCGCAGCATAATAGAGGTTTTACCAATACGCCTCTGGCCCCAGAGTAGAATAGCCGTTCCCTGCTGCTCGCTATGCAGCAAATTGACGATACGCTCAATTTCCGTCTCGCGTCCATAAAAACGCGAACCAATGGCGATACCAGGGCTGTAGGGATTCGGCAGATGTTTTAGGACAGGCGCTTCAGATATAGGACCACCAGGAGTGAGCATACCTGGATGAATCATATCCACGCGCGTGACATGGTGCGCATCTTCCAGCGCCTTTTGAATGCGATCTCGCTGTCCGCTTGTGGTACCGCTTAAGACAATATAAATCTCCGCCATAACGCCATCTGGTCTGCGTCTGGCATGAAATTCCTGCATATCAATTCCTGAAAGAGCTACAAGCGTGCTGATCTCACTCGCCAGTCCAGGCCGATTCACCGCCTCCACATAGATAGTATAGTTCCCCTCCACATTTGTCCTGTTCCACTTCACCTGTACCAACCCCTGTCGTCCCTCAAGTTGCGGGCAATCATGCCGGTGAATAACCAGCACATTATCGCTGCGCCGGTAGCCTACAATTTCATCCGCTGTCACCGGCGCGCAGCATTGTGCGAGTATGCGCGGCATTTCCGCAAGTTCAGGCGCAAGTACATGGATGCTGGTTCGCAGGTCGATAGCGCCCGGAGAACGTACCGATTTTAGCCGTAACGATTTCAAGCTAGCTACGATTTTCGCCGGTTTATGCCGTCCTACCCCAATCGATACGAGCAATTCATCGAGGTCCTTCAGGTGTTCTCGCTCAGCGATCTTATTGAGCAATTGCGTCACCTGAACATCATGTGAATCCAGAGCCAGGGCGCTTAACTCCTGATCCAACAATGCCCTGCCGATCTTCAACATGTCTTCTCTACGATTAAAACTGAGCCAGTGCCGGATGCGGCTGAGCGCCTGGGGTGTTTTCACATGCTGCAACCAATCGTACTTTGGACTGCTTCCCGAACCACCGGAAATAATCTCCACCTGGTCGCCATTCTGCAAAGGATGGTACAGGTCAACGCGCGAGCCGTTCACCAGTGCATCAACACAATGATTGCCTACACCCGAATGAATATGATAGGCAAAATCAATCGGTGTGGCTCCCGCTGGAAGCGTGCGGGCCTCACCTTTCGGCGTAAAGACCTGAATCGTACCCTCCATCGAGGTTCGATGCTCTGGCAAGCGCGGAAGAAAATCTTCCGCGATGCCACGCCAGCAAGCGGTAATACCATATTCAGCAACCATATCCATTGCGCGCGTGCGAATAGCAACCTGTAAAAATTTACCCGAAGGATGCTTCACCAGGGTATGTAAAGATTGATAGCCGTTCTTTTGCCGGTTGGCAATCAAATCGCGCACGTGCCCCTCGATAGGCAGACAAAACGTGTGCAGTAGCCCGAGCGCGGAATAACAGTCCAGGCGCTCCTCACCGACGATAATGACAAACAGTCCAGCCTCGCCCATCCGTACATGTGGTTTTTCGTTCTGCGCCAGTTTAGTCGTTTTGAGGTCTTGCCAGATAGAATAGAGGGAAGCCGGTCGCCAGAACATTGTACTGTCAGGTAAGGACGGAGCAAGCTTTTTTTGCAAATCATCTACCAGCGCAGCTATCTCCTGCTGCCACACGGGATTATTGCACCGTTCTCTCAAATCCTGATATTGCTCGCCGTTTTTCAGCGCAAAGCAAATGTCCTCGACCTCCCTTCTCACTTGTCCCATACCAAGCCGCTCGAGCAACGGCACCAGCAAATTCAGACCAATGTCTGCCGCTCGCTCCCTATAATGAGGTGTCAGAGCGGAAGAGGTCATTAAATTGTGAGTGCGATCAGCAATCTTGATAATGACCGTATCACGATTTTGCTGTAAATAATAGCTGATGCTCTCCCAGAAGTCGTCGTTATCGACCCTGCTATAAAAATCGCCAGCCTCCAGGTGTCGCATAGAGCTATTCAGACGTGCCATTGTCTCTAATAAGTTCCCTATGTCTTCCCCGAGACGGCGGCGTACCTCCTGAAGATAGATTTCCTGAGCAGTGTAAGCCTGGGAATATTCGGGACTAAAAAGATCATGCAAGAGAGCAGTAGCAAGGACAGGAAGCGATGCCTGCCAGTCAGCCAGCATTTCAGCTACTGCCAGAGGATGACTGAGATAGGGCTGCCCATCGATACGTGTATATCCAGCATGCGCTCTCGCCGCAATTTCAAAGGCCTGCGAAAGCACCAGCTTTGCATCAAAGGTATCAACATAAGAGGAAACTTTTTCAAGGAGCCGCTCGATAGAGAGAGAATCCTGGATATCGCTCATTATTCACCCCCTTGAAAAGGTGCTTTGTTTACAGGTACAGTATCTTTTTTGAGTATAACATGAAGACATACGAATAGCAATTACTTATTCTAAAAAAGACATCAAGAAAATCCCTTTGTCCGAAAAATTGTCCAGTCTTGTCCTTAATCTTGTGCAAATTGTCCACTTCTCGACGTTTTCTTTGATATACAGTTGACTTCTCCTCTTTTTCTACGTACAATAGAGATATGTCGATGTCTTTATTAAGACAAAGAAAAGAGAGGAACATATGAAACAGCTTTCCAGCTCTGGTTCCTCCTCTGATCCTGATGAACCTCTTCAAGAACATCAGGGTTCAGAAACAGGCATTGGAGCCATTTTCCACATTGACGCGGCCCCGTATGACGAAGACACCTGTGATGCTTCTGTCGAGGCATTGCAGGAGCATTACAATTTCTTTTATATCCTCGCCCAGGTCAAGCTCCTTGAACCAGGTCTGCTGGAGCCTGATCGCGAGGATATTGCTTTAGAAGTAACCAGGCAATTCTGGGCGAAACTCAGTACAGAACATATTGAGAAGCCACGCTCCTATCTTCACCAGATGATTCGCCGTCACTGCATCGATTTTGCGCGTTATAACAAACGCCGCGTGCAGCAGATACATGCCACCAGCGAGGGTTGGAATATCCTCGAAGAGAGCCAACTTGCTATTGCTCATAGCGAAGGCATGAATGATCCCGCTGAAGAATACGAGCAAAAAGAGGGCCTGGAAGATTTCGCGGAAGAGCTGGCTGAGGGGCTGCTCAAACTTCATCCTCAACAACAGCAGGCCGCTCGTTGTTTTCTCTATGAGCGCATTGGCAATAATCCACAATATATTGCCACACTCAAAAGGCGTCGCATCGAGCCGGTTGCCCTATGGCCCACAGACAAAAAAGCCAGGCAACTGTTGAAGGCGTCCCTCTCACCCGCACTCTGCCATCTCGCCGCGTACTTGCATGTTGACCTTTCACAGTATAAGCACAGGCAACAGCACCGTACCCGGACAAACCCATCACATCGTCCTCGTAATAGCGTCAACGTCTAGCCATGAAAAAGAGCTTCTCGCCTGTCATCCTTCGCTGCGCTCAGAATCTCAGGCCGCCACAGGCTCGACACGGCACACGCGAGATCCTTCGCTGCGCTCAGGATGACATTTGGAGGCAGGTTGGTAAGCAGACCATACCAACATTTGCACTACTGGCTCAAGCATTGTATGCTTAATAATAGATTTTTATCCGTTTTTCTGTAGGAACGCGCTTCATCGCGTCCACCTCGGAGCATCACTATACATGGCAGGCGGGTGGACGCGATGAAGCGTGTCCCTACAAAGGTTTCATTAACCAGAGAATGCATTTTGTGTAGAGCGACCCAACATGATGAACAACCAACCCTTAACCATAGAAAAAAGGCCGTCTTCCTCCTGGAAAGTCTGGGTGAAGACGGCCCGGCCCTTTTCTCTGACCGCCTCCATTAGCCCCATCCTGGTGGGAACGGCGCTGGCGGCGTATAGCGGCACCTTTCGCCCGCTCAATTTCCTGGCGGCGTTATTTTCATCGCTGTTCCTGCAAATTGGCGCGAACTACTTCAATGAATACTTTGATTACGCCTACGACCTGGACCATCCCAACCATTTAGGCTCGTCAACGGTCATCTATCGCAATGAGATGAGCGCGAGGCAGGTCTTTGCAGGCGGGCTTATCAGCTTCCTGCTGGCTGCCATCTTCGGCATTATTCTGATCTTCACGGTTGGTCCTGTCATTCTGCTTTTCGGACTAACCGGCATGGCTATCGCCTACTTCTATAGCGCAAAGCCGTTCAAGTTCGCCACGCGCGGGCTTGGTGATATCCTGGTCTACCTGGCGATGGGCTTACTGATGACCTGGGGAGCCTACTACGTGCAGATTCCGCGCTGGTCATGGTCGGCCTTCGCCGCCAGCGTGCCGGTTGGCTTCGTCGTCACCGCCATTCTCAACATGAATAACATGCGCGACTACCAGGACGATCTCGCCGTCAACAAACGCACGCTGCCTGTCCGCTTTGGCACCACCTTCGGCAAACGCTTTCACGCCTTTTTGCTGCTCGGCAGTTACGTAGCGATCACCATTTTCGCGCTCGTCCACCTGCTGCCTCTCGCCAGCCTGCTCGCCTGGATCACCTTTCCCCTGGCCTTCAGCAATGTGCGTTCGGTGCTGTTCGCCACCGACCGCAAAGCTTACGCCATCGGCATCAAAAGAACCTCTCAGTTACATCTGCAACTTAGCGCGGTTCTTGCGCTTGGCATTCTGATCGCCATTTTTCTGAAGGTGTAACTGACTCTTTATGATATACTGGTTTCCAGCACACTATTCGCCGATCGCTATTACGCGCTGAAAGGGTTTTCCGGTGCAACATCCTGAGAAACAACGTTCGATCTTTTCACTGCTCATCAGCAAGTTCATCGTGCTGGCGCTTGCGCTGGGAATTGTTGCTTCCTGCGCCTCTGCCGCGAACAGCACTGCTCAGCCGACTCCTTCTCCGGCCATCCCAACCGAAAATACCTTTGAGCAAACGCCGATTGCAGGCTCTATACCGGTCTATATCTACCTGTCCGAGTTTAAAATCGTTTCCTCGATTACCACTTTCCAGGCAGGCAAACATTACTTTCTCATCATCAAGAATCGCGGACACGATACTCACGAGCTGATTATCATGCCCGACAACCCTGACGGTACGCCGCTTTCACCCGACCAGCAATATAAACGCACGCTGATCGAGGTCGAACCGATTGATCCAGGCACAACACATACCGTCAACTTCACTTTCCCAACCTCAGTTATCGGCAGACTCGAAATGGCCTGCCAGATGCGCGGACACTATCAAGCGGGTATGCACCTTTCAATTGTTTTGACTGCCTGATACCTCGAGCAACCATAGTATTTTCGTGCGAATAGCAAATCTGCTACAATAGCACAACAAAGAGCTGAGCAGATTCGGCGCGCCAGGAAAGGGTATTTTCCGATGAAAAAAGCCACCATTGCTAACCAGCGCTTGCGAGAAGCGCGAGAGCTGCGTGGATGGTCGCAGAAATACATCGCCGATCAAATCGGGGCCGACCACTACTACCTCAGTCGTTGGGAGCGTGGCACAGCTTCTCCCAGCCCCTACTATCGACAGAAGTTATGCACCCTTTTCGGCATGAACGCGAAAGAACTCGGGCTGCTGCCAGAGGATGGAAAATCGCCTGAAGTACGACAGACCCAGGATGCACCAACAGTGGCAACACAGGTACTCGATCCCGCCATCCCCACTCCAACCATCGATACAGCCCGGCTTGTGGGTCGCGACGACATCTTGGCCGATCTCAAACAACACCTGTGTGGTGGCAACAGCCTGGTGCTGACCGCGCTTAATGGCCTGCCCGGTGTCGGCAAAACCACCCTGGCTGTAGCCCTGGCAAACGACCCGAAAGTCCAGGAACATTTTCGCGACGGCATACTCTGGACAGGCCTCGGTCCCCAGCCGAATGTGCAGGCGCTGCTCGGTCGCTGGGGAACGGTCCTGGGTCTGGCGGCATCTGAAATGGTCAAGCTGACCAGCATTGAGGCGTGGACGCAGGCCTTACGAAGCGCTATCGGTATGCGCACTATGCTGCTGGTCATTGACGATGCCTGGAAAATCGAGGAGGCGCTGGCCTTCAAGATTGGTGGCCCCCATTGCGCTTACCTGGTCACAACGCGCTTTCCACACCTGGCCGTCTATTTTGCTGGAAAAGATGCCATGCTGGTGCGCGAACTGAGCGAGGAAGAGGCGCTGATCCTGCTCGAACGATACGCTCCACAGGCCGTCACAAGCGAGCCAGAGATGGCCCGCGCCCTGGTACGCTCAGTGGGTGGCCTGCCGCTCGCCCTCACACTGATAGGCAAATATCTCCAGATTCAGGCCTATAGTGGACAAACCCGGCGCTTGCAAGCCGCCTTGCGACGACTGCAACAGGTCGAAGAACGTCTGCGGCTCAGTCAGCCGCAAGCGCCCCTGGAACATTCTCCCTCGCTGCCACTGGACAAGCCTGTCTCACTAGAAACGGTGATTACCGTCAGCGACCAATGGCTAGATGAGCAGGCTCGTACCGCATTGCGGGCGCTTTCCGTCTTTCCCGCCAAACCGAATACATTCTCAGAAGAGGCCGCGCTGGCGGTCATCGATCAGCCTGTAGAGGTATTGGATACCCTGACCGACGTGGGTTTGCTGGTAGGTGCGGGAGAGGGTCGCTACACGCTTCACCAGATCATCGCGGATTATGCCCGCATTCACCTGACAGAAACCGCGCCTGCTGAAAGACTGGCTGCCTATTTCGCGGACTGGCTTGAGGCACACGAGCAGGACTACGAGGAACTGGAACTGGAAAACAGCAATATTGTGGCCGCCCTGCAAGCCGCCCTCGAACTGAACAGGCACGCCGATTTCTTGCGAGGTGTGAATGCCTTCGCGTACTTTCTGGAAACTCGCGGACTCTACGCTCAGGCCGAACCCTATCTCAAGCAGGCCCGGCAAATCGCCACAACGTTACAGGACTCAGCAGCCCTGGCAACCTCGCTGTATCACCTTGGCAGACTGGCGCAAAACCGGGGAGATTATGCGCAGGCACAGGTGTACTTGCAGGAAGGGCTGAACCTGGCGCGTGAGAGCGCCAGTACGAGGCAGATCAGTCTCTTGCTACGAGCGCTCGGCAGCGTGCTGACTTATCGAGGAAATTACACGCAGGCAGAAGCCACCTTGCAGGAAAGTCTCACCCTTGCGCGCCAGATTGGAGATGACCGGCTCACCAGCACCATCCTTACTATCCTCGGCGCTGTCACGACCGACCTTGGAAACTATAGCCGGGCGGAAGGCTACCTGCAGGAAGGTCTGACGCTGGCCCAACGGGTTGGCGACCGCGACCAGACCGCCAAGCTGCTGCTCAATCTCGGGCAGGTAGCCATGCTGCGGGGAGACTTCCCTCTCTGCATAACATACTGGCAGAAAGCGCTGGAAGTATCGCACCAGATTGGATACCGCGAAGGAATCGCTGTATTGTTCTCAAACCTGGGCGCGATAGAACTGGAGCAAGGAAACTTCGCCCAGGCTCAGGCCTATCTACAAGAAGGATTAATCGTTGCGCGCCAGCTTGCCAATCCGAAAAGGCTTGCACCTCTGCTAGAACACCTGGGCTGGGCAGCGCGTGAGCAGGGAAATTATACTGAGGCGGAAACCTACCTGCGAGAGGCGCTCGAAGTTGCCAGCCAGATAGAACATAGCTGGCAGCGCTGCGGCATCATGCGTGAATGGGGAGAGCTACACCTGAAGCAACAGCAATACGACGAGGCTTCAACCGCCTTTCAGCAGATGCTGGAGCTTGCCCAGGGCTTCCCAGAGTACATAGGTCTTGCCCTCTTCGGCCTGGCCCGTGTTGCCCAGGGCCAGCGAAAAACCGACGAGGCGCTCCGGCAGGGTCAGGAGAGCCTGAGCATCTTAGAACCTATCAGCTATTATGAAGTTTCCAAGATTCGACGATGGCTGAGCGCATTGTCCAACTCAGAGGACGAGAAGCAAGAGGAACAAATAGAAAGATAGCTTCATACCACCATTCCCTCTGATTGCTGTGCTACAATTGCTCTATACAAACTTTGCGCGTCTTAGCCACACAGAAAGGGAACGCGAATGGATTTCTCGCTCAGCGACGAACAGAAAATGATTCAGCAGACCGTCCGGCGTTTCGTAGACCGTGAACTTATGCCCCTCGAACACGAGGTGTTGGAAAACGAAGGCAAATATCCCACCGGCATCGAGCCTGAAAAGTATCGCGAACTGCAGGCCAGAGCGAAAGAGATGGGCTTCTGGGGCATCAACACGCCCGAGGAATATGGTGGGGCGAACCTGGGAGCAGTCATGACCGCCCTGATCTGGATGGAACTTGGCCGCACGCTCGTTCCTTTCAACTTCGGCGGCAACGCCGATAACATCCTGTATCATGGCAATGAGCAGCAGAAAAAAGAATATCTTATCCCCACCATCGAGGGCACACGCCATTCCTGCTTTGCCCTGACCGAGCCGGGCGCTGGTTCCGATCCCTCTGCCATTCGCACCACCGCCGTCAAAGATGGCGACCACTGGGTTATCAACGGGCAAAAAGTCTTCATCACGGGCGGCAACGAGGCCGATTTCGCGATGGTCTTCGCCGTAACCGATCGCTCGAAACCACCCCAGAACGGAGGCGTCACCTGCTTCCTGGTAGACCGTGAGATGGGCTGGACCTCGCGTCCGGTTCCAACGATGGGTGGCTGGTCGCCCGCCGAACTCTTCTTCGAGAATGTGCGCGTCCCAGAAGATCACGTGCTGGGCGAGGTAGGGCAGGGCTTTCGGCTGGGTATGCAATGGATTGGCCAGGGCCGCTGGGTCATCGCCTCGCGCTGCGTCGGCACCGCCGAGCGCCTGCTCTCAATGGCTATCGACTACGCCAAACAGCGCGTCACCTTCGGTCAGCCCATCGCCGACCGCCAGGCCATCCAATGGATGATTGCCGACTCGGCGGTAGAGATTCAGGCCACGCGCTGGCTCGCTCTCCACGCTGCCTGGAAAGTTGACCAGGGCATGGACAACCGTCACGAGGCCAGCATGGCAAAACTCTTCGGCTCCAACATGGCAAACCGCGTAGTTGACCGCGTTATGCAAATTCACGGCGGCATGGGCTACACCAAAGAAATGCCCATCGAACGCTGGTACCGCGACCTCCGCGTCACCCGCATCTACGAAGGCACCGACGAAATCCAGCACTTCATCATCGCCCGCGATTTGCTCAAGGGATATGTGAAATTGGGGGCGTGGGAACAGGCGTGAGGGTTTACAGATTTAAGTCGTTCTAAGCCAAAGTAAGAGGTTTTCGGTTAAAAAAGTAATGCCTCAGCTCTATCTATTGAACTGAGACATTACTTTTGCCAAAAGTGATTATATTTTCGTCCAGGTTCCGCAATTGGTTGACTCAAACCCCTTATCTGAAGCGGAGATCGTTACAATTGCAGAAGTATCTGTATTGTCATTGGCAATAATATCATCGAGTGTACCGCCAAAACCACGAAGCCGCGCGTAGTAGCAACCAGTTTGACCACTACTTTTGTAAGTTCCTAGCAGTATATCTGTTCCCACAATATACATACCATCATCGAATGAGGTTTTACTGGTCGTGATTGCAGACAAATCCTGTGTCCAGGTTCCGCAATTGGTCGACTCAAACCCTTTATCTGAGGGGGCTATCGTAACTATAGCAGGTGCATCCGTATTTTCATTAGCAATAATGTCGCTAACCGAACCACCAAATCCTTTAAGACGAGCAAAGTAGCAGCCAGATGAACCTGTACGTGTACGGTAAGTACCGGGCTGAATGTCCTTGCCTACTACATAGGTTCCATCGCCAAACTGCGGATAAGTGGCTGTTTTTGTTGTCGGCTGGCTCTTAGGTGTCTGTGATTGTGTTCCCGGTTGTGTTGCCGATTGCGTTGCTGGTTGTGTTGCTTGGGTAGTGGGGGTTGTGGTACTGTCAGACGGTGTTTTTGATCCACCTGCTGCTGCAGCGATAGCAATAATAATTACTATCACGCTTAGAACGATCCACCGTTTTTTGATTCGCCGACGCTGTTTAGGGGCTTGTGGCATTTGTGAAAAATTTGTAGGCTGCTGTGGTGGCACTGGTTGTCCTTGAGTATCGGTTGTTCCTGGTTGTGGAGATTGTCCAGGTTGGAATGGCGTAAACTGTGACATCTTTCCCTACCTCACTTACTACTAAAAGGAATAAATCGAAGATAAAGCTGGCATAAGTACTTTATCCTGTATATACATACTTTACGTTATAAGCGGTGTTAAGTAGGTTACGATGAGGTTAAGAAAAGGTTGAGATTTCAAAAATATGCTGTTTCAAATAATGCTCATACAATTGAAATATATTAATGAGTGGGAAAGCATAGCACAAATCGATCTAGTTACGGGATTAGGAGAGGCAATTTAAATTAACGAACAGCCATTCGCAGTTGCAAACGAGGATAAACGATTTTAGTCTCAAAATAGCAGCATGTGCCCTTGTTCAGCATACCTTAAAATGTGAATCGAGATATTTGCCTTCTTTTATCAACTCACCTCTGAATGAGCAAGACGACAAAGCCAATTGTGAAGAAAACATTGACGACAATCATAATGACGCCTGATACGCGACACATACCTAAAGCCAGATCGGCAGGCTCTACAGAGTTATGTCGAGGAGGTTGCCGCGCTCGCCTGTTTCGAGCGCGGTTTACGAGCCATGCGAAGGACACCCCATATGCCCAAAGCAAGAGAAACTACTCCGGTCCAGGCGCTTTCTCCCAGGTACAATTGAATTCTGCCTGCACTCATCCCATCGATCTCAATGCTGCCCGGGTCGTTAGGAGTATACCGCAGGGGAATTGTTTGCCCCACAGGATCGTGGAAATGGGAGGAAAAGCCGCCATCACTTTCATAGACCGTTTCAGTCCAACTCGTACCTTGCGCATCCCAGAATTGTACCACGACGTATGCGGTCGAATTCCTCCCACCGGTTGTTCCTTCATCTAGAATACTGCCCTGCGTCGTTATGCTGTTGTTCATGAAACTCAGTTCATGCAGCATCAGTATCACAAAAAAGAGACAAGCAATTCCACATAACGCAGTCATGAACCAGATGGAAAAGGTAATTCGAGATTTGGACCCCTTATTTTTATAGCTCATTGCTCTTCTCTTAGCCATTCCTTCGTCTATCTCCTACTTACCCTACAGACGACACAACATGCTGTTTTTTCGTTACAATTTCACTGACCATCCAAAGCAGAAAAATCAGGCATAACAAAATACCCCGGTTCACTGATCTAGTCTCATGAACCAGGGTATTCGTTGGCCTACCACTTTTAAATGGCAATAAATCAGGGTTTTTCTGGCAAACGTGCGAGAACTTGAGTGAGCATCGCCTCTAAACGGTCAAACCGCACCGTATGCTCATTCAGGACTCTCGTATGCTCATTCAATAACGCTGTATGCTCATTCAATAACGCCGTATGCTCATTCAGCAACGCCGTATGCTCGTTTAGTATCCTCGTATGCTCATCAAACTTAGTTTCCAGGAGATCCAGGCGCAATTTCATCAACTCTGCGCGAAATGCTGCCTGTTTGCTTTCTTGTGATAATGCGTGCAGCAAACCGAGCGAAATGGTAGCGTTCTCATTTAATTCACGTATCGCTTTCCCTGTTTCCCTCTGGAATGTTGCAAACGATTGTTCTAGCACAGTCAGTCTCTCTTCCTGTGTCGGCATAACTCCCCCACCTCTTACATTTCTTGCTTCAAAGAAGGGCCTGAGAAGCCCTTTCAAGAAGTAATTCTATTATACACTATAATCTCATCAAGTAAGCAAGAAGCAGGGATTCATTTCCTACCTTTCAGGGGTTTTCCGGCAAGCGCGCAAGAATTTGAGCAAGCATATTTTCCACTCGCTCAAGTCGCGTATCCATGTGATCTAGTCGTGTTTCCACCCGTTCGAGCCGCGTATCCAATTGATTGAGACGCCCGTCCATCTGATTGAAGCGAATATCCATCTGATCCAGGCGTAAATTCATCTGGTTGAAACGGGCGTCCATCTGAGTTAAGCGAGTATGCATATTTCCTAGATGGGCGTCCATTGCATCCATACGTGTATCTATACGCACAAAACGCTGCTCTAACTGCGTCTGGAGCGATGCAATTCGCTTTACAGCATCTTCTGTCAGCCCTTTTACCATCGTCATTTCAAAGGCCATGTCCTGGTACACTTTCACGGTTTCTGTCCTGAACTGACGAAGGTTAAATTCCACAGTGTCTAACCGTTCCTCTTGCGTCGGCATACAACCCACCCTGTACAATTCTTTCTTCAGAAAAGGGCCTGAGAAGCCCTCTCAAGAAGTAATTCTATTATACACTATTTGCCTGATTTTTTAGAGCTATCCAGTTTAAGATTTTCTTTATGGCCAGGCAGCAAAAAGAAAACAGGGACATTGTACAAATACAACTATTTCCCTTTTCTCTATGAAAAGTAACAATTACTCTTGCCTATTTATTTTTTATGTGTTTAATATATGGTGGGAACCATTTGGAAAGGTTTGGAGTTCGTCAAAGGAGGGTACGTCATTATGGCAGCGCAAACTGTTATTCAGCAACAGGCAAAGCGTATCTGGTATTTCGTAACGGTTCAGCTTGTCGCGCTACTTGGCTGGATCGTGGTGCAATCAACCTTTTCCCTCTCTCCATTCGGTCAGCAAATCCCGTTTGTCGTAACGATGGTGGTGGAAGCCATCTGGTGGGCCGCAACCCTTATCATCATGTTCCTCATGTTTCGCTACATATACAAACGCTTCATCCAGTCCGTTCTTGATCTGGAAGAAGCCAACCGGCGGCTCCGCGAGACCACCAACAACATCCTGATGGAGCTAAGCCACAAAGACGAACAGGGAGAAGAGGTCGGTAAATCAGAATAAGAAAACATCAATGCCTGTACAGCGAGTGGCCGCTCGCTGTACAGGCATTGATGTTTTCTTATTCTAAATATTCTTCGCTTCGCTGCCGAGCTTCGCCAGTCCCTCAGCGATTGCCCCCGCCACGTTCGTCTCGGCTGTCTGTCGCGCTACGCGCAATGCGTTTTTAATCGCCTTTGCATTGGAGCGACCATGCGAGATGATCGCGGAGCCGTTTACGCCGAGCAGGGGCACACCGCCATATTCAGCATAATCGAGGCGGCGGAATACCTTGCGCAAACCAGGACGCAGTACCGCCGCAGCCAGTTTGCTCACCAGCGTGCTTGTCATCTGCTCGCGAATGAGATCAATGAGCGATTCCGCCAGCCCCTCGCTGAGCTTTAATACCACGTTGCCCACAAAGCCATCGCAGACCACTACGTCGGCATTGCCTGCCGGTATATCGCGCCCCTCGACGTTGCCGATGAAGTTGATGCCGAGCATTTGCGCGCTCTCTTTCAACAAGGCATAGGCCTGTACCACCTGCTCGTTGCCCTTGCCCTCTTCCTCGCCGTTGGAGAGCAAGGCCACGCGAGGCGATTGCACGCCGAAAATGCGCTCCATATAGATCGCGCCCATCAGGGCAAACTGGCGCAAATATTCCGGTTTGCAATCGGTATTGGCTCCCATATCAATCACCAGGCTGGGCTGGTTCTTTGTAGGGAAGATGCCGCCGAGCGCGGGACGGTCAACACCTTTCAATCTGCCAAGCGTGAACAGCGAGACGGCCATCATCGCGCCGCTATTACCTGCCGAAACCGCTCCTACCGCCGTTCCCTCTTTGACCAACTGCACCGCCCGTGACATCGAGGAATTTTTCTTGCGTCGCGCCGCCGTTGCCGGGTCATGCTCATCCATCGGAATGATCTCGTCCGTATGCACAATGGGCAGGTCGAGACTCTGTGTGTTGTGCTTCGCCAGTTCGGCTTTGATAGCATTCTCGCGGCCTACCAGGTAGACGCCGATGCCATATTCACGAGCAGCCTGCACCGCGCCCGCGACCGTTTCGCCGGGAGCTTTATCGCCTCCCATCGCATCCAGGGCCACGTAGACGCTTGCGCTCATACCCGCGATCCCTCCGGCCCGCCAATGGTCTCCTTCACCAGTTCAACCAGCTTATCCAGGTCAAACGGCTTGTAGACGATATGCACGACGCCAGCCTTACGGAACTCCTCTTCCTCCTCCTTCGCGTCCAGGTAAGCCGTCACGACGATGACCGGAATATGGAAGTCACCCAACTCCATCAGCTTGAGTTCGTCGCGCCCATCCAGGTACTGCATCATCAAGTCCAGCAAGATCAGATCAGGTTTATGTTCGCGCACTGCGTCATAAAAACGCAGGCTCTGAGTTGTCATAAATGTTTCGTAGCCTTCGTCGGCCAATGCCTCCCGCAGCAGGTCAGCAATGGTCGGGTCATCATCCATAACCAGGATTCTTTTCGACATGAACGCCCCCTCTAAGTCAGTGTACGCCAAAATGCATGTCCGCTCTCTCGGATAAGCATATTATAGCATTATGCTCTTCACAATAGACGGAAAACCGTCCTTTTTTGAGGTATCTATAGGACTATGGGATAGGTTGGCCGAACTTGACGTATGTTCTAACCTATGCTACCATGCAGCCACGATACCGTAGATGTGGCAGGCAGTTAGCATGATCTCTTCTCCGTTCTATTGCGATAATTGTGGCGCGGCCAATCGCCCGCAGGCTTCCTTCTGCTATGCTTGCGGTCAGCCATTACACGCTTCAAGCGGCAAATCTACCACCACCAGTACCGGACTGCTCTCCACCAATCTGCTGCTCAAACAACGCTATCGCATTCTGGGGCAAATCGGCAAGGGCGGCTTCGGAGCCGTCTATCGCGCAATGGATATCCAGTTTGGCAATCGCCTTGTTGCCATCAAGGAGATGAGCCAGAGCAATCTCAGTTCGCAGGAACTTGTTGAGGCTACCGCGTCTTTTAAACGCGAAGCCCTTTTGCTTGCCGGACTAACCCATCCCAATCTGCCGCGCATCTACGAACAGTTTATGGACATGGGGCGCTGGTACCTCGTAATGGACTTCATCGAGGGCGAGACGCTTGAGGATTTCCTGGAAAAGCAGCCTGGGAAGAAGCTCTCCGTCGAGAAAACGCTGGAGATTGGCCTGCAAATCTGCAACGTTCTTGAATATTTGCACAATCGCCAGCCGCCCATCATCTTCCGCGACCTCAAGCCCGCTAATATCATGCTGACCGCTTCAGGTCATATCTACCTGATCGATTTCGGTATCGCTCGCCACTTTAAACCGGGGCAGGCCAAAGATACCGCCGCGCTCGGCTCAACAGGCTATGCCGCGCCGGAACAATACGGCAAATCACAGACCACGCAACGCGCTGATATCTACGCCCTCGGCGCAACGCTGCACCAGCTTCTCTCAGGCGATGACCCCTCAGAATCGCCTTTTCGTTTCGCGCCGTTGAAACTCTCCGGCCAGCCGCAACAACCCGCGCTTGTGCGCCTGCAACAACTTATCATGCAGATGGTAGATATGGATCTCAACAAGCGCCCGGCCAGCGTCTCCATCATCAAGCAAGAGTTGCAGCATATCAGCACCCAGTTGTTAGTGAGCAATACACATCCACTTCCGCAGGGTACTTTGCCAACAGGCATCGCTTCCATCCCCCCATCTTACCAGCCGCCGACCATGCCCAAATTACAGCGCACAAGCCGCTCTAACAAACCACAGATTCAGCGGCAGAGTAATACACGCGCAGTCTGTAGCGGTCATACCAGTCGCGTCACAGCTATTGCCTGGTCGCCAAAAGCTGCGCAGCTTGCTTCAGCAAGCTATGACAAGACGGTGCGTATCTGGGATGCCACTACGGGAAACAACATCTTACAGTATCGCGGGCATTGGGACCGCGTGCTGGCGCTGGCATGGTCGCCCGATAGTACACGCATCGCTTCAGCAGGCAATGATGGCACTATACAGGTCTGGGATGCAACAACAGGTAACGCGCTCTACACTTATCGCGGGCATAACCTGCCCGTCAACACCCTGGCATGGTCACCTGATAGCCTGCGTATCGCTTCGGGTGGCGAGGACAAAATCATCCAGGTCTGGGAAGCCGCGAATGGGACAATCCTCTATAGCTATCAGGGGCATACTGACAGCGTTTATACCCTGGCATGGTCTCCTGACGGCAAACGCATCGCTTCGGGCGCAGATGATAAAACGGTGCAGGTCTGGTCGCCATTCAAAGCTAAAAGCGGCTTTTTCACTCTGCTGCTGAACCCCTCGCGCTCGCAATTTACTTATAAAGGCCATACCGGGCGTGTCCATGCTGTAGCGTGGTCTCCCAACGGGTTGCGCCTTGCCTCGGTCAGTTCAGATAAAACGCTCCAGGTGTGGGATAGCCTGACGGGCAAAAAGTACTTCATTCATCGCAGCAGCACTTCTGGCCTCAACGCTGTCGCATGGTCGCCTGATAATCGCTATGTTCTTTCCGGTGGAAACGATAAAATGGTGCAGGTCTGGGATATCATGACGCGCCATACCGCTCACACTTATCGCGGCCATAGCGGCTACATTACCTCGCTCGCCTGGTCGCCGGATGGCAAACTGGTTGCATCAGGCAGCGTTGACCACACCGTACAAATCTGGGAACCGAAATAATCCCTGTTGCAATATGAATGTCACCAAAATGCGGGGAAATATGCGCCCCATGTCATCCCTCGCTGCGCCCCCCGTCATCCTGAGCGCCGCGAAGGATATCCGGGAGTGGCACGCGATTCACCTGGCATGCAGATCCTTCGCGGCGCTCAGGATGACAGATGTGGTTACAATACAAAAGTCATCAAATCGCAGCCAACCAGAATTGTTCCCGTGTATCCCGCGTCCTTCGCCTGTTCCTGCAATGTATGCTCGTCCAACTCACGGTACAGGTGCGAGCAGATAATCTGTTTCGCCTGCGAACGTGCCGCCAGTTGCACAATCTCCTCATCCTGCAAATGTCCTGCGTCGATAATTGCCAGGTCAACCCCACTCAGAAAATCAACCTCTCGCTCGTGAAAATGTGAGTCGCCCGTGATGGCGTAATGCCTGCCGTTCCAGGTGAAGCGCAAGCCATGATTTCCGGCTGGCGGCAGGCTGACAAAATCGAAAAAGTAGGGGCCGATAGAAAAGAGGGGCGTAGGAATCTCATGCACGTGGATGTTGTAGCCGGGTTGCATAAAACTTGACGGTGTAAATAGCGTGAGCAGACCATTGATGAAATGCTGCAATCCGGCAGGTCCATAAATATGCACATCTGAAGTGCGCGGGTCACGCTGCGACCACGCGCCCGCCTGCAAAAAAGGAATCAGGTCGGAGACGTGATCGGGATGAAAATGTGAAACCACAATATGATCGAGCATGTTATGCTGGATGCCAGCTTCAAGCAGCCGTTGCAGCACGCCATGCCCACAGTCGAACAGGATCAGAAACCCATCCAATTCGACCAGAACACTTGATGCTCGCCGCTCATGTTCAATCTGACACGTGCCCGTCCCGAGGAGTGTCAATCGGCTCATCGTTTTCCTCTTGCGATTGCTGCTAGATATGTGCTACCACTATAACATATTTATAAGCAATTCAATGAAGATAAGCCAATCCTTGAAGAGGAGCAATCCATGAATTTTGATCTCGATGATGAGTTATCAGATATTCGCGACATGGTGCGTCGCTTTACCGAACAAGAAATCGCTCCCAAAGCCGAAGCCTGGGATGAGAACGAATATTTCCCCCGCGAAATCTATTCTCAGATGGCCGAACTCGGTCTGATGGGCATGACCACGCCCGAAGAATACGGCGGCAGCGCCCTCAGTCGCCTTGCTGGCGCAATCGTCTACGAGGAACTGGCGCGCGGTGAGATGGCAACGGCGGTCGGCCTTTCTGTACATAATATGGTGACAGGCTCCATTGCCCGCTTTGGCAACGAGCAACAGCGCCAGCGTTGGGTGCGCGCTCTGGCATCCGGCAAGTTGCTCGGCGCGTTCTCACTGAGCGAGGCAGGATCAGGTTCTGATGCTGGCAGCTTGCAATGCCGCGCCGAACGCAAAGGCGACTCCTATATTCTCAATGGCTCTAAAATGTGGGTGACGAACGGCGGTGAGGCCGATATTTACCTCTTGATGGCCCGAACCACACCCGGCACAGGCTCCGGCGGCGTCTCCTGCTTTGTCGTCGAAAAAGGCACGCCCGGCTTCTCCTTCGGCAAAAAGGAGCGCAAGATGGGCCTGCACTCCTCACCCACCCGCGAACTGCTCTTCGAGCAATGCGCCATCCCCATTGAGAACCGCATCGGTGAAGAAGGTCAGGGCTTCAAAATTGCGCTCAATTCGCTCGATGGCGGGCGCATCAACATCGGCGCGGTCGCGGTTGGCGTGGCCCAGGCCGCTTTCGATGTCGCCTGTCGCTATGCCCAGGAGCGCGAGCAATTCGGCCAGCGTATCGGCGCGTTCCAGGCCATTCAATTTCTGCTGGCGGACATGGCAATGAAAATCGAAGCCTCACGCCTGCTCGTCTACGAAGCCGCCTGCAAACTCGACAAAGGCCAGAACTCCGGCATGTACGCCTCAATGGCCAAATGCTTCGCCACCGACAGCGCAATGGAAATCACCACCAACGCCGTCCAGATTCTCGGCGGCGCAGGCTACGTCCGCGACTACCCCGTCGAACGCTACATGCGCGATATAAAGGTCTCGCAGATCTTTGAGGGAACCAACCAGATACAGAGGATTGTTATTGCGCGGGCGTTGTTGGGGAATTTGCGACGTTAGCGATTTTTTCTGTAGGGATGTAATTGATCACATCCAGATTCTCGCGCGGATTCAAGCCAGATAAACGAGATCAATCATATCCCTACAATCAACCAGCTTATGGAACTTTTTAATGCAAGCAAGCGTCATAATTAAGAGGAATTCTGTAATCCTATCCAACCGTGATAGACAAACATATTTGGAGAGAGATTTATGGTTCATCGTGTAACTTTACACCTCCTCTTTTTCCTTGTCGCCTTGCCTATAACATTGTTACTCTTTGGATGTAGCAGTGGAGAGATTACACAACAAGCTTCTCCAGCTACGCCATCTCATCTTACTCCATGCGGTGAGATTACTGTGATGCAGCTACCGACAGCAGTAAAAGCTTTTGAGGGTACTAAAGCATTGAAAGAGATGCAATGTTTTGTTAAAGCCTTTTCCTCTTGTTCTTCCATGAGCCTAAAACTCAAATATTTCGAACATCATGAAACACGAAACGATACGTACTGGATTGCTAAGGACGGGGGAAATTGCCGCGTTCTAAAGCTGTCCGTGACGCAACTGATACCTCTGGCTGGCACACCAACACCTCCACATCAGGAAAATGATACGTGCCGACAAGTAGTTTTGCAGAAAAATGGATTGCTCATCTCTGGCTGTGCCAGGCAAGGAGACCTTTTAGTGTTAACATAACAAAAGCGGATGAGAACACAGATGCTAAATGACAGTTAGCATAACACAGGGGTCAACAAGAGAGTATCGGCTTTTCGAGGGCAAAGAGTTTGCCAGTCTGCTCATATCAAAGTAAAAATGCCTTATACCTCACCTTCTAGGATAGATACAGATCATCCCTTTAAAGCTTCTTTTAGGCGATTGACCATGTCCATGTAAATAAGTATATTTGGAATAAGGAAAATACAGTTGATTGCCGAGTACGATAATTAGCCGGAGCAGGATGTGTGAAAATCCAAGTACCATCAAAAGCCCTTGGCTCCTTTCATAAGGGAACTAAAATACTTCTTTTCATCACATCCCCTCTACTTTGTTAAGTGAGCAAGCCCTGCTTGCTGTTTGCAGGCTCCTCAACAAGGCCATCCTGTCCTTATTAGACCGGTATAACTGGAAAAATGACATCATTTGGTGGAGCCTTAATGCCTGCATGCTGTTTTCGAAAGAAAGGAAATATAACATGGTTCTCTTGATCTGGCTTCCATTTTGCTTACGAACCTTTGTCGCTGCCGTTCTTATCGTTTACTCTTGCAGTAAACTACAAAACCTTTCTCATTTTGCAGAGGTTATACGAAGTCATCGTCTAATTCCAGATAGCCTTAGTAATCCTGTAGCATTGGTTCTATCTTTATTTGAATTAATGCTAGGATTGCTCTTCCTTTTCAATGTTTTCCCTCTCTTGATAGGCATAACAATCAGCGTATTACTATTGTTATTTAGTAGCGTCCTGCTTCGAGCGCGTATCAAAGCTCATCTTAATATACAGAACTGCGGATGTTCTGGTGTGAACAATCGAGGGCTTACAATAGAGAAAGCCTTGTTCCGCAATTGCTTATTAGTAGGAGCGGTATGGACTGTGATAATCCTAGGTGGCATGAGTAGATTCATTTCACCTATATTGTTATTTTTGATAGAGACCGCTTTATTTATGTGTATACTTGCAGGAATACATATTATTCGCAATCGATCGCTTCCTTTCATCCTTAACAGGCATAGTATTGGGAGCCGAAGTTGTGATGGAAGTACTTCAGCAGCAACAGGAATAAAGAGGCGCGCCTTCATTAAATGGGGAATTGCGACTTTCATAGGAATAAGCACCCTGTGGAACATACCATTGCAAGCCTTTGCATATCAACGCGGAAACTGTCCGTCAGGAGTAGCTTGCGCCTGTGATTCTGCTGGCATGCCAGGATCAGACTGCTGGACACACTACGACTGTAACGGTCATGAAGGCGAGGTAGTTCCAGTATACACAACTTGTGAGACATATTGCTGTGACCGAAGCGCAGGCTGTGCAAGTAGGACTTATCAATCCGGCGAACATGATTGCTCTACTGGCTGTCCTTAGTTGCAAAATTGCAAGTTAAAGTCTTGCGCTGATGGGCAAGAATATAAAAAGCATCGTCCACAAGTAAACAACGCGACAAATGTTCTATCATATGCTAGACTACATCATGCACCTACTACATCAATTCAGGAGTTAAATCCTGACGTAGATGAAATTAATTTGGTACTGATGTAAAAGGATAGAACCTGGTACAAATTTAAAGGTGTTTGTGGCTCTAGCCTTGGTAGGCATCAGACGGTTTCTATTAGTAAGTATGAAAGGAGTACTCCAATGAATACCTATCCAATTGTATTAAAGTCTCATCCTCAACGAGAAGATGTTATCCATAGATTCGAGATTGAGGAAGGAGATACGGAAGGGAATGGTTTTGAGTACATCAGCACCTGGTTAAAAAGCCGATGGTCAAAACCTGCCACGCAAAAGTGTGTAACATGTGAGGCAATTCTTGAACTGCCTGATGGCAGTCTTGCATCGCATTTGGAGAAATACCAAGCTGAACATGGAGGCAAAGATGCTATTGTACGGATAGTTTATATTCATGAAGGACCGGGAACATATCCTGTTAAAGGAAGGAGAGTAATTAATCCAGCACAAGTAAGAAGCATTAAGGAATCTCTCAAATAGCATGCTGAGCGAAGCGAAGCATCCCTGGCTCTATAGGCCAGCTGCTTCGCTTCGCTCAGCATGACATTCCATGAAAAGGCCCTCTCGCATGCCATCTGAGCGGAGTAAAGGATGACATGCAGACTTGTAATGGTATGAGGTACTGGCGAAAACAAGCAAACTAAGGAGGAGCGGAAAATGTCCAAACATTTTTTCTCAAATCGCCGTCAATTACTTGGACTAGGAGGAACAGGCATAGTTAGCTTTTTAGGCGGAGCGTCAGTGATAAAAGCTCTTGATTTACAAACTAATCCCCCACTGACAAATGATCAACCATCTTTTCTAGAGGAGAATAAACAATCATACCTAAGTCCCACTGGTTTCAATCAAGATTTCCTTGCCAAATCTGCTGATGTAAAGCAAATATGGGATTTTGTAACTCTTGATCAAATTAATTCGGGTTGTGCAGCCATTAAAAATGCTATGAATGCTTTTCAGTTCACGTATAAAAAATCTTTATATCCTGTAATTTGCCTCAGGAGCAATACAGTAATTTATGGACTTAATGATAACATATGGATAAAATACCGCTTAGATACTATTTTCGACCAAATTGGGGGAGTTAGTACGGATGGCAATCCATTATATAGTCGACAAACTGTTGATAATGGAAAGCTTAGCCCAGATGATCCAAACAGCTTGTATCAAGACACTAGTATACAAGCACTTTTGCAACGAGGCGCTAGTTTAGCTCTCTGTCATGATGCGTTACAAGGACTTGCAGCACGAATAGCAGTACAAAAGCAACTTACAATAGAGTCAACTTATAAAGAGATTGTCATTCACCTCGTTCCCGGCGCTCAACAGACTCCATCAGGTAGCTCACTTATCGCAGTTGCACAACATCTTGGATTTACATATGCTAAGCAGTAAATGAGGTATCAAAGCAAGATAGATTATTTATTTCAAGCACCAGGACAATCTTCTCCGTCCTAGAGTAGTGAACCTCGATCTTTGCGCCTGGGTTTGAGTTCGTTGTTCTGTAAAATCATCCAGATGGTCTTGCGGCTGACTTGATGCATATAGCCTAACGACAAGTTCATATGGTATCGGCTCAGAAATACGCAATTGTTCTGAGAAAAGGACATAGTTTGAATCTTTAATCCTACAAGATCGCTTGCATATCAGATTAGACAGTAAATCGGAACAAGGAAATCTCTATAAATCCTTTTCCTTCGTAATCAGTACCACATCACATAACTCCAGACCTTTTTCAAAAGATTTAACCCGTTTTCGGAGTATCTCCTTCTCTTGACCGTATATCCTCAAAAATGTAGTCTGTTAACTCTTCCTCAGCTTCTTTCACATAGGAAAAGAGATGGATTAGACGATGGTTCATGCGAAGCTTCTCATATATGTGTTTCACGTGAGTTTTAAGCGTCGATTCCGACATTTTTAATTGCTTAGCTATAACAGTATTCTTGTTCCCCTTCAAAAGGAGATGGAATACCTCACGTTCACGTGGAGTAAGAATCGTTTTATCAATGGCAAAAAGAACATGATTAGCGAGGTATTCCGATATCCAGGTAGCTACTACCGAATCGTTGAGAAATGTTCCCGGAGGAAGATGTAACAGCGACCGAAGGAGGCAACCCGGTACATCTTCTTTAAGATATGCCAGTACTCTACAAGAGCGAGCAAGAAAGAGCATTCTGAAATTTGGCACCGTTGTTAGAATAGCAACATTCGTTTGAAAAAATAAGGACAGGTCCGTAATTAGCGACTCATGGATCACAGTGAGATCAAAAGAATCTTCTCTCAACAGAGAAAAAAGCTCCTCGCTTGTTGATACCTCGAATACTTCAGCGTTCGGCTCCTCAGTAAAGATAGCATTAAGCCCCTTACGAAATGCTTCCCGAGATTCAGCAATGATGACTTTTTTCTGCATATATAACATCCCTTCTTAACATTTATTGACACCTATAAACCTGTAAGCAAGCCTTCGGTCACAACAAAAATGTATCAATGGCCGTTGTTTTTGATTTGAAATACCCCTTTTTCTCTTTGGATGTCCTCCCACTTTTATATATCAATTAATCTCCTGCAATATGCAACTTCATGTATCAGGAGAACACTATCTACTCCCTCTTTCAGTGTGGCATGTGAGAGAGGTAATTGGCTTATTATAAGTATATACTCCAAAAAAGACTTGTCAAGCCTTTCACTTCTATCTATTAAAAACTTATTTTATTATGTTCTCACTTAGTGATTTTTAGATAAAAATATAAAGCAAATAATCATTTAAGTGTTTATAATATGTAAAATTATAAACACTTAAATGTCTTTTTGGTTCTTAATGCATTGCCGCTGGTATAGTTACCCTACGAAATAGTAGAATCAATGAAACTGTATATAATAGTGGCCAGGTATCCTCGGCTGCTTAGCTTCTAATATATTTGGTTCTTGCTTAACAAGCGAGTTCTTTTATCTTAGAAATTATTATAAAAATTATCGGTTGGCTACACGCTAGCCGCGTAAGTGATGCAGCATGATCTGCCCTGACTCAAAAGGAGGTTCCGAGTGACAGGTCATTTTTTAAGAGATTCGCCCGTCTATCAGGAAATATTGGAAGAAGGCAAAAAAGAAGGAGCATTGCGCGCACAACGCCAGACACTCCGAGCGATTGTTCTAGAACGTTTCTATTCTCTCTACCCGCTTGCGAAAAAGCAAGCTGAGCTTTCGGACGATCCAGAAATTCTGCGCTGGGTGACGGTGAAAATCAGCGTGGCACCAACAGAGCAAGATGCGGAGAGGCTTCTTTTGACCATCAGTAAAAGCGACCAGAAGAACTGATTATTCTCAGGCAAACTGAAATTAAGCGGCTTCCTGAAAAATGAAAAGAAGAGTGCTGGCAAGAACTACGCCAGCACTCTTCTTTTCAAAAACGTTTCCTTATCCAGCTACCGTTGCGCCTGCAACTTCGCGGACGAGGTTGTTGAACCTGGTGGCCTGCTCATCCTGCAACTGCTGGCTGCTGTTGTCGAGGATGCGGGTCTCGATGCGTGGGTTGACGCGCTTGAAGGACTCAGTGGCTTCGGTGGCGTTGATTGCGCCTTCGCGGCCCCAGATGGCAAGCACAGGGGTCTGCAGGCGGGCCAGCGGCTCGTAGACGTCCATCACAAGGCCATTAGCGAGGAACGAAGCGGCGGCGTAGCGGCTGTTGGGCTGGTGCGCGCTGCTGAAGATGTACTCTACCAGTTCATCGGTAATCAGGCCGGGGTTGTGATAGCCCTGGCGATCATAGTAGCCCTCGATGGCGCGGCGCGAGGTCAACACATTGTACACAAACTGGCCAATCACCGGAGTGCGCAGCGCCAGCTTCAAAATGTTATTGACGGGGCTGGACGTAACTTCCTCAAGCATGCTTGTTGGGGGAGAAACGAGGATGATGCGCTCGTACAGGTTGGGGCGGCGATAGGCGTTGGAGATCACATACGCGCCGCTCAGGCCATGCGCCACCACCACCGTCGGCTTGTTGATGACTTCCTTGATAAAGTCGCCGATCAGGTCGGCAAAGGTCTCCGGCGTGTAGTCAATCGCTGGCCGATCAGAGAGGCCGAAGCCCAGCAGATCAAGCGTATAAACGCGGAACTGTTCAGAAAGCGCGTCCACGTTCTTGCGCCACTCATACGATGAAGCGCCGGGGCCAAAGCCATGAATGAGCAGGAGCGGTTTGGCGTCGCGGCTGCCCTTCACCATGTAAAATACATCCCCATATTTCCAGGGATAGCGGCGCTCTTCGCCTTTCAAAACGGTATCAACTTCGCCCGCCTGGTTCTCAGTCCACTTATTCACCAGGGCAAGCGCGCCGACTGTGCCTCCCACCACGAGGCCGGTTGTCAATAGCTTTCGTGCAAATCCCACTTTCACAACTCTCCTTAATGTTCACCCGAAGCTGGACGCGATGATTCGTTTGTTGTAGGGACGCGATTGATCGCGTCCACCCCGCCCAACGTGCGTAACAATGCGCCGGGTGGACGCGATCAATCGCGTCCCTACAACCATCCACCTTCTTTATTTATCAACAATCATCGCACCCCTACGACAGGTCTACAAAACTCTTCTGTAACTATCCTACTCGCTTGCGCCAAATTCATCATCCACCTGTATAGATATGTCTATCAAGCGAGTACGCTTTCGGGGCGTTGTCAGCCCACGGGTTACTATATCACCTCTTTTCGCACATTTCCAGTAGATTGCGCCAATAGTACGGCCTGAAAAAAGTTCCCTCTTGTTGCGAGGAGAGAAATACAGTATTATCACAATGCGCCAGACAGGCAGACGCAAAATAACAACCAGGAAAAATGTATGAATGAAGAGCAGAACACACAAAACCTGCCGCCAGTTCTCGCGGTAGATATCGGCGGCACCCAGCTACGAGCGGGTGTTTTGCAGGGCACAAAGCTGCACTCCCGTGTTGTCCAGGCGACCGGAGTTAATCCAACGCCGGATAATGTGCTTCCCCGCGTCTTCGATTTGATCGATAAGGCGCTGGCAGAGGCTCATGTGCGCCTCGACTCGCTGGCAGGCATTGGCGTCGCTACACCGGGGCCGCTTGATTACCGGACTGGCATCGTGTATAACCCGCCGAATCTTCCTGGTTGGATTGGCGTTCCCCTGCGCGACCTCTTTCAGCAACACTATTCCCTCCCTATCCATGTCGAAAACGATGCCAATGCGGCGGGACTCGGCGAATACATGTTCGGCGCAGGTCAGGGCAGCAAGGACATGATTTACCTGACCGTCAGCACAGGTATCGGTGGCGGTATCATTCTGAACGGCAAAATCCTGGAAGGAGTGAATGGCACAGCCGCCGAAATCGGTCATATGTCTATCGACTGGCATGGCCCGCGCTGCAATTGCGGGAGCTACGGTTGCCTGGAATACCTGGCCTCCGGCACCGCCATCGCTCGCATGGCCAATGAAGCCATCGAGGCGGGACAGGGCGCGGAACTGCTCGCCTTCGCCAGCACCATGCTTGAACATCCCGCCAATGTGCCTGACCGCTCCGCACTACCTCAGCCGCAAGACCTGAACACCAAACCGCTATCCGCGCCCGATGAACTGGATACACCAGCCGAGCCGTTGCGTGTAAATGCGCGCACCGTCGCTCGCGCAGCAGAGGCAAACATTCCCCTGGCTCGCGAAATCATCACAAGGGCGGGTGAGGCGTTAGGCGCAGGTCTCGTCAACCTCATTCACATCTTCAATCCAGAACTGATCGTGCTTGGCGGCGGCGTCACCCAGATGGGGCCAATGCTGATGGAGCCAGTCCTGCGTATCGTCCAGGAACGCGCAATGGAGATTCCCCGCCAGTCAGTGCGTATCGAACTGGCGCGTCTTGGCATCCATACCGGCCTGATCGGCGCAGGCGCACTGGTCTACTACTACAAGGATATGTAGACATGGCGGCACACAAAGAGCGCCTGGACGTCGCGCTTGTCCGGCGCGGACTCGCGCCCAGCCGGGAACGCGCCCGCGCCCTCATCATGGCCGGTCAGGTCTATATCGGCGATGCGCTAGCCGACAAACCTGGCATGCAGATATCGCTCGACGCCGAGTGTCGCATCGCCGGAGCCGCTGACGAACTCAAATATGTCAGCCGGGGTGGCCTCAAACTCGAAAAAGCCCTCGATACCTTTCACTTAGACCCAACCGGACTGGTGGCCCTAGACGTCGGCGCATCAACCGGCGGCTTCACTGACGTCCTCCTGCAACGCGGCGCGAAACGAGTCTACGCCCTCGACGTAGGCAAGGGTCAACTCGCCTGGAAACTACGCAATGACCCCCGTGTCGTCGTCATGGAATCAACCAACATCCGAAATGTCACCAGCCTCCCCGAACCCATCGATTGCGCCGTGATCGATGTCTCGTTCATCTCCCTACGCCTCGTCCTCCCCCCGCTTGTTACACTGCTCAAACCAACCGCCTGGATTGTCGCCCTCGTCAAACCCCAATTCGAGGCAGGCAAAGCCGAAGCCGACCGGGGCGCGGGGATTATTACTGATCCTGCTGTGCATGCTCGCGTGTTAGAAGATTTGCAGAAATGGATACCGGAACATACGCCGTTTGAGGTACGGGGGGTAACGGATTCGCCGATATATGGCAGAGAGGGGAATCGGGAGTTTTTGATGTATTGTGTGGTGAGAAGTGGGCAATAAGGTTAGCTTTATCTTGATCTATCAAATGCGTTATATAGTATCATAAACTTGTAAAAGCATCGTTTTTTAAAAATAACCGGGGCTGAGAACTTATGTCGGAAGAGCAGCACCTTATAACTCGTTTTCCTGGCTCAAACATTAACGTCATTGTAAAACGCCCATTTTTAGTTGAGATTACGCCCACAAATGATGGTTATGTTGCTATCAGCAGCATATCAAATATATACGAACTTGGGGCTACAAAAAAAATTGCAATAAGCAACTATTGCAAATCGCTTGTAGATGAGTTGATCTGGCTCCAAAAACATGAACAAGAACTCTCAGACTCGATATATCAAGAGCTTCGTATTCTACAAGATTATATAGAGGTTGTGTAGTCAATTGTACAGTCCTTGACATGATATAACCTTTCGGAGTAGCCTATATAAAATATAGCTTGTCTACCATGTGTAGAAGGAGTAACGATGCTGTCCTGATAGGCGGCATCAGCCTTTTTAGCGTAAAGAGTCTTTATATTCTTCGCTTAATTTGATTTCTTTAATTAAAGTCTGACAAAGGATGGAAAATAATAAAAATTACTTATGGCTGCTGAATTACAGCGTTGATCTTGCTTTTTGCTTCATCATGAAATACTAGGTGAAATTCTACATGTTTATTATCACGAGCATCTTCTAACTCAGTATCCCATTCTTTCGCTAACTCATTACAAAGCTGGAAGACACTTCTCTTGTATTCAGTTTCTGGATTCTCTAAATGACGCCCTTTTGTTTCTAATACTAGGATCTTATCGTATTCCCCTTCCTTATTTGGATCACGCCTTCCAATGAGGAAATCAGGATAAATACGCTCTTTTTCCCAGCCCTGTACGAAATATTCAACTCTGGCAAAATTACGATCCCACCATAAAATGAACTGTTCTTGTTTATCCAGGTAAACCGCAACTTCCTGCTCATCAGGGTTTAGGTCTTCTTCAGGCACCACTTCAAACAAGCTTGTTTGAAGTGGTGTATTATTGTCTCGAACCAAATGGCGACTTGTGCTTCTCACTTTAATGCTGTTAGGCAAAATATAGCCAAATCCAATATCGAGCAGAAAAAGGATAGTATTTTTTTGAACCAGGTCATGGAAAATAGCGCGGCATTGCTCGTCACGTTCACGCATCAAACGAATCTTGAGAGCGTTAATAATTAGCCCTAAATCAGTTGCCACTGCCTCATAACCATGTTGCGCTATCATTACATCTAATGTACGTTTAGCAATCTGATAAGCCATCCAGGGATTGGACACAATATCACTTATTTGAAGCGCAACAAAGGTAGGATCAATATGCAATTTGACATCTTGCGTCTCACCTGCAACTTCTGTAACAATTTCAACCCTCTCAGCCACGTTTACTTTTGATATAGTAATTTGCTGAGGAAAAAACCCAGGTACTGAAACTAAATCAGCAACATTTACCTTACTCCAATCAACACGGCTAAGTATATCCATCTCATAACTTAATAATCGAATCTCATCACCTTCTTTAAAAACAAAACGAGGAAGATAGATTTTCCCAGCAAATTTTTGAAATTCGGGACGCATTGGAACTTCCACTTCAGAAGTATCTTCCTCATAAATAAATGCGCGATGTGAAAGATCACTTAATCCTTCTTCATCAAAGCCACGTCTAATTGCTTCTAATAAATCACGAGCTTTTCGCTTAAAACAGAACACATAGCTTTCATCTAGTTCTTTAATACGTGTTTTTTTAGCATAAGGCTGGCGTAAAACTCTTCCAACGAGCTGAGTAATAGCAGTTTGAGAACTGGGATTAGTTAAAACCGTGAGTATATAAGCAAAAGGACAATCCCATCCCTCCTGTAAGGCTTGCCTGGTAATAATAAAGCGGATAGGACAATCCTCTGACATGAGGTCAACGTTCTCTAAACCATCATTCTCACTACTTTTAATAGCTATACTACTTGGGTCTATACCTCTCTTAATTAATTCTATTTTTGCCTCTTCTGCGTGAATAAAATTTCCACCACGTTGATCTCTACCTGTCCGCTCTACCTGGATTAAGCAAATTGGACGGATATACCTACCGCCATTAAACCGATATTCATCAGCTTTCTCTTGTAAAGTATTTAGCTTTTTAATTGCAGCCGTTAAAGTATCTTTCCAATCTAAACTAGGAAGGTTAATAACATTGAGATCGAGTTTTATCATATTTTCTCTATTTAAATCACGACCAGTCACAACATATAACACATTACTCGCTTCTGTAGGAGTAGCAGATAACTCAAGTATAAAGGTGGGATTGAAAGAACGTATAGTATCCTGTGAAACGTTGCTGTAAGTTTTATGACCTTCATCGATAATCATAATTGGTTTGAGAAGCCTCAGCGTATTTCCCAGGCTAGTAATGATTGCACCGCCCATATCTCCATAATATGTTAAGTTCGGAACACGAGCTACAAGATTTTTATTCGCTAACACATCATCTTCTGGCGGAAAGAAATCTTCAAATCCACTTGTATCTTGAAACATCCTGAGCGTTTCCTTATTCCGCCTACTAGCAGAAGGCAGCATAAGCAGCATTACAATCAGGTGTTCTTGTAATTGAGTCGGGGTAAATCGGTCTGTCTTCTCCAAAATGAGAGTTCGACCGCCACTTGTCTTATCCAGGATTTGTCTATATGGATGTTCTCGGTTTCGAAGAGCAGAGAGTGTTTGCCTATAAATTGCTTCAGAAGGAACTATCCACAAAACTAAGGTACTAGACCTTTTGAGATAGTGGGTTTTAATCAAATCTATAGCTTTAGTAGCTAAAAGCGTCTTGCCACCACCCGTTGGAACTTTAAAACAAACTTGAGGAACAGGCTCACCAAGACCATTTTTACGCACCTTGTAATCTTTTTTACCTGTCGCCTTTAACCATGCCTGCTCGAACACGTCAAAATGAACATCTATATGCTCTTGCTGTAGACGTAACTTTGTTATAGAGGCAGCTTCCAATGCATCTAAATATTCTTTTAAACGATTTAGTGCTTGCTGTTGATACTCTTTTAGTTCCATTTATATTCGACCTTACAAAGCCTCTAAACTTGATAACGAAAAACCTCAAAAGGCAACTGGACAAACTTTACGTTGTACAACTCTAAATAGTCATTATCCAAGAATTTGCTGGGAGCGAAAACAAGACGAGTTTTACCTTCAACTTGCGGAAGTGATTTCACTAAATCCAGTGTGAGTGCGGTCTTCTTTAGATATTCCACATCTGGCTTATACAATAGAAAAAGAGCATACTCATCAGTTTCCCCTATATAATACTCATCCTCCCTGACTTTAGATGGATCAAAATACTTTCCCGTTGCTGTATAAAATAAATAACGAGCAAGCTCAATATAGGAGGGCATCGATTCGCCCGATAAAATACTAGCTAGATCAAGCTCTTTACCCAAACGGAAAAAACTAAAAGTACCATTTAATTTTTTCATAGAAGAATCATCTTTTCCCCCTGGAATGCCCTGGATGAGCCTACGTACCCTTTCTGCGGTCAAACGTTCCGCATAATCCTCCGTTTCGATCAAAATAAAACGGCGGTTTCCTCCATATTCAGCATTAAGTTCTAAAACTGCTTGTGCCGTTGTTCCCGACCCTGCAAACGAATCAAGGACTATATCATCATCCTTTGCGACCTGACCTATTAATTGTTTGACCAAAGAAAGAGGCTTAGGATAAGGAAAGGCCTCTTCCTCGAAGATCGTTTGGAGTAGTCTTGTACCCTCCGAATTTAATCCAGAATAGAGAGAGATTACTTCTCCAACACCAGCTTCCTCTTTTGTTTTTTTGGCTTCTGATGCTTCCCGTATCCAGGTCGAAATTGGATTAATATCAGTTTTAAGATTTTTCAAATAACGCTTATACATGGGACGAGACATAGGATTATCAGGAAAGACAACACGTCCTGCCGCTATTTCCCGCTCCATACTTTCAGGGACAAAAGCCCAGACTCTTTTGGGATTAGCTGGATACCGAATCCCAGTTTTTGGATCAATCAAGTCATAATATTGATTCGGACGCTGTTCTTTCGTCATCCCTACAGTTAAATCACCCAGAGTCCAGGGGCCATTAGGATCATTATCTGGATTAGAGTAAGCTCTAGCATCCTTTTTTGTGCCTAGAAAACGCTCAAAGGCTCCGTTATGATAAGCAACAACGTATTCATGATCAACGGAAACCATACTTTGCGCTAAAGCAGATGAGGCTCTTCTTTTCCAGGTAAACGTAGCTATATAGTTATCCTCAGAAAATACTTCATCCATTAGCATGCGTAGATGATGAACCTCATTATCATCAATGCTGACAAAAATTACTCCATCATCTCGAAGCAACCTACGTAGAAGCTGTAAGCGAGGCATCATCATACAGAGCCATTTATCGTGTCGTATCAGATCTTCGTGATCGACAGGCTTATTTTCTTTAAGCCAGTGACGCATCATCTCACTATTCACATTATCATTGTAACGCCAATTCTCATTACCTGTATTATAGGGAGGATCAATATAAATACATTTCACCCGCCCACCATAATTTGGTTGTAGGGCTTTGAGGGCAACCATATTATCGCCATGAATTATCAAATTATCATCCAGGCTAACCTTACCGGTTAGACTTGCAGCCTCATCAGGTATGAGTTCATGATACTTTACAGTTAAATAATAATTCTGAATAAGATTCTTACCCTTGAAATACAGCTTTGGCATCTTACTCGCTCTTTCCCTACTAGCATGTCAGTTCTCAAAAACGCGAAGCATTTCACCTGTAATCCAAAAATCTCATCATATCAGGTTCGTCAAGAGACAAGCTATCTATAACTTATTCTTTTAATAAACGTCTGTAAGTGGTAATTATCAGTAACCTAATCAATGGTTCCTTCAATTAATGTGACGTAGGATTACCACTGAATGTAACTAACCTTAATATATTATTGTCTGCTCGTTATTTGGCAAAGCACATATAATCTCCTTTCTTCCACCTCCCCCAAAAACCAGTTTCTCATACACCTCAGTTATGATATAAAATAAGGCAGTGGGAACGGAGAGATGCTAGCGTCCCGGCAGAAAAGAGGTATATCTTATGTTGACCATTCCAAAAGTCACGGTACCTGAACAGTTTAATGCCGCGACCGCCTTCCTTGATCGCAATGTGCAGGAAGGGCGCGGGAACAAGACCGCTATTTACTACGAAGGCAAGAACTTCACCTATGCCCAGATTGCCGAACTGGCGAATCGGGTAGGCAATGGCCTGCTTGACCTGGGACTTGACATGGAGCAGCGCGTAGCACTGCTGCTGCTCGACTCGCCGGAATTCGCCGCCGCCTTCTTTGGCAGCATGAAAATCGGCGCGGTTCCCATTCCGATCAATACTAATTTGCGGCCCGAAGATTATGTCTACATGCTCAACGATAGCCGCGCCCGCGTGATGATCATTTCCGCGCCCATCTGGCAACAGATGCAGCCTATCCTCTCACAACTCAAATACCTGCGGCATACCATCGTGGTTGGACTGGAGCAGAGTGGCGAGAAGGCCAACATTCATGACTTTGAACAATGGGCGCAAAAAGCCTCTTCCACGCTTGAAGCCGCCGAGACCAGCAAGGATGATAGCGCCTTCTGGCTCTACAGTTCCGGCAGCACAGGTTTCCCAAAGGGCTGTGTGCATTTGCATCACGATATGACCTTTTGCACCGAATGCTACGCTAAACCCATTCTCGGCATTCGCGAGGATGACATCACCTTCTCCGCCGCCAAACTCTTCTTTGCCTATGGACTTGGCAACAACCTCTATTTCCCCTTTGGCGTTGGCGCGAGTGCCGTACACTATCCTGGTCGCCCGGTCGCGGCTGACATGTTCCAGGTGGTGCAGCAGTATCACCCGACCATCTTCTTTGGCGTGCCAACGCTCTATGCCGGTATGCTGGCCCTGCCCGATGCTGAGAAACGTTTCGACTTCTCCTCGGTGCGCGTCTGCGTCTCCGCCGGTGAAGCGCTGCCCGCCGATATCCTGCGCCGCTGGCAGGATAAATTTCATGTCGATATTCTTGATGGTATCGGCAGCACCGAAATCCTGCACATCTTTATTAGCAACCGCCCAGGCGAGATTCGACCCGGCAGCACAGGGAAGCTGGTTCCTGGCTATGAGGCGTTGATTACGGATGAAAACGGGCATGCGGTTCCACAGGGCGAGATTGGCAACCTGCTCATTCGCGGCGACAGTATCGCGGCCTACTACTGGAACAAGCATGAGAAAACCAAAGACACCATGAACGGCCACTGGATACATACCGGCGACAAGTACTATCAGGATGCCGATGGCTATTTCTGGTATTGCGGGCGCTCCGATGATATGCTAAAGGTAAGCGGCCAATGGGTCTCGCCCGTCGAAGTCGAGTCCGCGCTGATTGCCCATTCTGCTGTCCTGGAATGCGCCGTTGTTGGCGATAAGGATGCCGATGGGTTAATCAAACCGCGCGCCTACGTGGTGCTTCAACAGGGCTACGAAGCGTCTCCCGCGCTGGCAGACGAACTCAAAACCTTCGTCAAGCAGCGGCTCGTCCCGTTTAAATATCCGCGCTGGATCAACTTCGTACCAGAACTGCCCAAGACCGCGACGGGCAAGATTCAACGTTTCAAACTGAGAGAGCAGTAGCGTATGCAGCAAGCGTATCACACCCTGCGCGTCGTCTCCGAGGCCGAAACTGTGCGCATTGTCCTTTCGACCAGCCCGGACACGCACATGCTTCTTGAACTGGTTGCAGCCTGCGCCACCTTGAGTACAGCGCGAGGCATCAAAGCAGTCGTCCTCGATTTCCGGCAACTGCGCGTGTCCTATAGCGCAGGCGCAACCCCTTCGCCAGCAGAGATCGAGAAAGCGACGAAGGCCATTTATATTATCACGCAACCTGTGCTGGCCGTCATCCGTGATACGCTTGCTCCCGACGCCTGCAAGCTGCTCTCCGCCGCCGACATGACCTTAACCGCCGATGAGGCCACGCTAACCCTTTCCACTGGAGAGAATGAAACCGAGACGCTGAAAGGCTCCTATGCCGCTCGCCTCGGCTACATCACCTGGTCAACTCAGACCGCCAATCTCGACCGCGAAATGGAGCGCATTCTTCACATGCTGCGCGAAAAAAGCGCGATTGCGCTCCAGATAGCCAAAGCCAGTGTCCGCCTCGGCGCAAGCGAACAGGGTACGCGCCTGGAAGCCTTGCAACGCATCAACGCGCTCTATCTCAAAGAGACTATGGTAACCAAAGACGCGCCCGAAGGTCTCCGCGCCTTCCTGGAAAAACGCAAACCAACCTGGAACAACCTGTAGTAAGGAATCATCATGCCAGACAATCATCCCTGGATCACACGCTCGTACCGGCAAATCATTGACAGCCCCTATCTCAAAGTGCGCTGCGAGGAAGTGGAAGTACCGGGCGGCCCCATCATCTCCGAATACTACATCATCGAAAATCGCGGCTGGGTCGGTGTCGTTCCCATCACCGAAGACGGGCGTTTCCTCGTCAACTATCAATATAAACACGGCATCGGCCTGGAGGTCGTGGAATTTCCGGCGGGCGGCATCGATCCAGACGAGGACAACCCTCTCAATACAGCGCACCGCGAACTGATGGAAGAGACCGGCTACAGCATCGATCCCGACCAGATCGAGCCGCTCGGCCACTTCTACGCCAATCCGACGGGTGCCCGTACCGAAGTGTGGTGGTACCTGGCCCACAACGTGCGCAAAACAGGCACACCCAAAGTCGATCCCGTCGAAGTCATCGAAACTCGCCTGGTGACACCCGCCGAACTGCTACGCATGATTCACGATGGCACCTTCTGCGTCATGAGCCAGATTGGCCCCGCCTACATGGCCCTCGAACGCCTCGGCTACCTGACCGCTAAACTCTAACCACACCGCAATTTGCGCTCAAGGAGGAACACACTATGACTCTCGATAGCAGCCTGATTGGCAAAAGCTCCGAACCCGAAACCTTCGAGGTGACACGCGAAGCCGTCCAAAAATTCATGGAGGCCACCGAAGACCCCGCCCTTGAGAGCGGCCAGCCCATAGAATACGCCCCCGTGACCTTCCCAACCACCTTCCGCGTGCGTGTTCCCGGCCTCGAACTCGACGGCTCCAAAATGCAACTCATTCACGGCGAGCAGCAATACACCTACGCCCGCCCACTGCGTATCGGCGAAAAGGTAAGCTGCGTCGTGCGCATAGAAAGCATCCGCGAGCGCTCCGGCAAAAACGGCCCCATGACCTTTCTTGTCCTGGAAACAGTGGGTATCGATAGCGAGCAGCAGCCTGTTTATACGGCGCGTAGTACCGTCATCGTGCGCCAAAAATAAATCCGCAAAAGCGTTGACAAATCACAAGGAGAGGTATAAAATAGTTCCCGTAATTCGTTAGACGAATTGCCCTCGTGGCGGAATGGTATACGCAGCAGGTTGAGGGCCTGTGCCCGTATGGGCGTGGTGGTTCGAGTCCACTCGAGGGCATCCACTTCTCCTTAGCACAAAACACATCCAGCCCTATACATCGTTATTCAGGGGCGACTAGCTCAGTTGGTTAGAGCGGCTGCTTTACACGCAGTAGGTCAGGGGTTCGAGTCCCTTGTCGCCCATCTTTCCCAATCTTCTTTCTCTCAAACACTCTGGCTTGACCTTCCAATAGCCAGGCATCCCCCCACTACCAACAACCCAAAGCCAAGCACTCCCTGTTCCTGTAAATTGGCCGCGCCCATTATCATGGTCCATAGAAGAAGGAAACCGGTTGTGAAAAGCACGCTAAAGCCGACTCCATAGAACAGGCGCGCATAATGTTCGCATGGATACACCTGCTCAAAGCGATCATATTCATCCTGATAGCATAGGGACTCGAACCCTTTTAAAAAGAGGCCGACACCGAATATCATGAACACATCTACTGCTGGAATAATAGCGTCCTGAGAAGCCAACGCTTGCACATCATACAAAGCTAAAGCGCACAGAAAACAGATTGTTGATGCCAGACTAAAGCGATAGAAACGCCGTTTCCCATTACCAATCATGGCTTTTTCTCTCTTTTGCTATTCTTCAGCATCCAGAATATAGCATTCAGCAATAAACTAAATATAACATATTGCTATCTCATTTTCAAGAGGAAAAATGTGTTATTTTACATAATTTTGGACGAGAGCAAAATCAACAAGCTACATCCCAATCCACCTTTGAATTTTTCGGCAGGTACTGCATCAAATAACTCGGCCCCCCTGTGAACTGGTGTCCAGTACAATAGGTCATTGCCTGTTTAGCGGTTGTCCAGGTTGTTGCGCCCCACGAAGGCCAGTTGTTTTGCCAGCCGCCCGTAATAGTTTGCCACTGCGCTGTCGTGCTATACACGCCGATGGTTGTAACACTATTAGCTGCCAGAGCGTCATACTCGCCCTGCAAGCTGTTCTGATTCTGCGCAACGTTGCTATTCCAGGTATTGCTGGTTTCCACGTCCAGCCACCAGGTCGCGCTGGAAACACCCGCGCTCTGTGCCGCATTGAGCGCGTAGATGCCTGCATTATAGCCGTAATTATAGGCAAGGCAGTTATTGTCTCCTGCTGCGCACACTTTAGGGTATGAAGGATTAATGTGGCTCGACTTATCATACCAGCCTGTATTGACGTATAAACTCAGGTTCTTAAAATGACTGGCCTCTTTCGCTATACATGGATTGGTTGAGTAACCCTGCCCATCCGTCACCCCTACAATTCCAAAAGTTGCGCCGCTGGGAATGCTGGCATTGCAATTCGGCCAGCTAACATCAACACCCGTCGAGCCTGAAGTATATTGCCCTTGAGCAGCAGCCACTCCTGTAGAAAATAATGCTACCATCAATGCCACTACGAAACCGAACGCCACTTTTTTCATATCTTTCTCTCTCCTTGTCGCCTGAGTATTCCCGAGGCGAGCCAGCCCAAGCGGCCCAATTATCGTTTTTTCTTTTTCCTATCCTCATCCTCAGCGATAAACGAGGCGTGTTCGTGCATGCCGAGCAGTTCCTGCACATTTTTCAGCAAGTGATCGATATCGAATGGTTTATAGACTACATGAACCCCTTGAGAAACCAGGTAGCCCTCTTGTTCGCGCACCATCGCGAGCGCGGCAGTGCAAACAATCACAGGGATGGTGGCAGTTGAGCGCTGCATCTTGAGCATCTGCAACATCTGCCACCCGCTTTTCTGATCGCCGAAAACAAAATCTAAAATGATCAGGTCTGGCGCAATCTTTTCAATATCGCTGACGTCTTGAAAGGGAAAGCCCGACAAGATTACCTCGTATCCCTCGCCTTCCAGCAACGCCCGGAACAACTCCAATATTTCTTGCGTGTCATTAACCACGAGAATGCGTGCAGCCACCCTCTTGTCTCCTTCTAGAAATAAACAGCTGCGCTAATCAGGGGAATGATAACACAAGTGATACTGTGATGCAAAAAATTCATTTCCGTATACGTGACCGGAAGCCACCCGCAAGGGGATGGCTCTACAGGCCTCTTCGTATTATAGAGCCATCCCCTTGCGGGTGGCTTCCGGTCGCTATATGACTGGCTTTTGTTTTTTTGTGCAAAAAATATTCGTTTCGCTGCTGACATACTGTTGTCACAACCCCAGGTTATACTTCCCTCAGATGAAGGAAAGAACGCTTTTCCGAGAATGAATAGTACAGCCAGAAGGAGAACACAGCCATGCAGCCAACCACTACTCTTTCCACCATTACAGGCACGCTCGTACCGCGCCCACCCTTTGATTTTGCCAAATCGCTCGGCTTTCTGGATGCCTTCAGCCCCACAGCAGGAGAGCAGGCCATCGACAATCTCTCCCTCACCAAAGCCGTAACGCTCAACGGTCGCGCTGTAGCCTTCGAGCTGCGCAATAGCGGAACCATTGATCAGCCAGCCCTGAGCTACACCCTCTACTCTGAGCAGCCGTTGGACGAGGACGCACACGAAGCCATGCGCGACCGCATACGCTTCTTTCTGAGCCTGGATGACGATCTCGCGCCATTCTACAGCATTGGACAGGCAGACCCACAATTCGCGCTGATCATTTCACGCCTGTATGGCCTGCACCAGCCAAAATTCCTGACCCCATTTGAGATTACCTGTTGGGCCGTTCTCTGCCAGCGCATTCCCCTGCCCATCGCGCACCAAATCAAGCTTGCACTGGTTGAACGTTGGGGAACAAGCATCACCATCAACGGGGAAACCTATTGCGCTTTTCCCGAACCGCAGCAACTGGCGGCAGTAGACCCGACCGAACTGGCAACAGTGGTACGCAACACGCGCAAAGTGGACTATCTACAAGCGGTAATTCACTACTTCCTCGAAGTCGATGAACACTGGCTGCGCAGCGGCAACTACGACGAGGTAGCGGCGGCCCTCAAATCCATTCGCGGCATCGGCGAGTGGTCGCTGCACTTCATCCTGGTTCGCGGTCTCGGGCGCATGGAGGGCGTCTCATCCATCGACAAGGAACTACTCAAAGCCGCCGAAAAAATCTACAATCAGGGACAGCCGATGACACCCAATGATATCCAACCCATTATTGATCGTTACGGCGACACGCAAGGTTTCTGGGCCTTATACTCGCGCATCGCCACCATACCCGATATGGAGAAGGCGGCGGAAACCATGTAGGGACGCGATGATGCATTTTTACAACATACCAGGGAATGCTCACCCCATGTCATCCTGAGCGCAGCGAAGAATCTCGGTCGCGGGGCAGGAGCGTGCGCCCCACCGGAGATTCTTCGCTGCGCTCAGGATGACATGCCTGGGTATTCTCCCTTTATTTGTAAAAGATCATCATCGCGTCCCTACAGAGATTGGAGAAAATCCAGCACAATACGGTTAAACTCGTCTGGCTTCTCCATATTTGGCACGTGCGCCGTGTCACGCATCACGACCTTTTGCGCGCCAGGAATCTCTTTTGCCAGGATATCCACAATATCCTGGATGGCCTGCACATCCCGATCTCCGACGATGATGAGCGTAGGAACGCGAATTTCTCCCAGGCGTGTGTTAGCAAGTGGCTCCAGCTTCTGCGGCTCGGGCAAGTCTTTGCCTGCCATGCGCTGGTAGTTATGCAAATTCATGTCGTAGACATGCTTGCGTACAGCCGGATTCACCTGCTCAGGTGTACGCCCCCTGCCGTCCACCCAGATACGGTTTTCAAGCTCACTGGCCTGCTCAAAGTCGCCGCGCTCGTAAGCTGCCTCTTCCTCCTCGAAAAGCGGTGCCATATCTCCGGGTGTAAAATCATAGCCATTCAAGCCAGGGCCAACCAGTACCAGCGCGTCCACCATCTCGGGATGCGCCAGTGTGAAATCGATGGCGATTGAGCCACCCATTGAAAGACCCAGCATATAGGTCTTCTCAACACCCAGAAATTTCAACAGGGCATGGAGGTCTTCGTACATCGAATATGGTTCGCTGCCCGTTGGTAAATCAGATTGTCCAAAGGCGCGTATATCGTAGCGAATGGTGCGATAGCACTGCGCGAAGGCCGCGAATTGCTCATCCCACATCGTGTTATCCATTAAGCCGCCGTGAATCAACACCAGTGGATGCCCACTTCCCGCGACCTCGTAGTACAGCCGTGTCCTATTGACCTCGGCGAATCCTTGCTGCGCTGCCACAGTCATAATGTGGCTCCTTCCTTAATAAATAAGGGCGCTTAAATGATAAAGCGCCCGTTCTCGTAACACAGCTTTCCATCGGCGTATACCTTACCCTCGCGCAGGTCGCACACCATGTCCCAGTGCAGGCCGGACTCGTTCACGCCGCCTGTCTCGGGCAGCGATGCGCCGAGCGCCATGTGCATGGTGCCGCCGATCTTCTCATCGAATAGAGTGTCCTTCGAGAAGCCTTTAATGTTGTAGTTCAGCCCGAAGGCGACCTCGCCCACGTAGCGCGAACCCGCGTCCATATCCAGCATGCCATTCAAGAATGACAGGCCCCGGCTGGCTGAACTCTCGACCACCTTGCCATCCTTGAAGGTCAGGCGCACATCCGCGACCTCGTTGCCATCGTAGATCGCCGGATAGCTGAACAGCACAGTGCCATTGACCGAGTTCTCAATCGGCCCGCTGAAGACCTCGCCATCAGGAAAATTCTCCGTACCCGCGCAATTGATCCACTTCCTGCCGCCCACGCGATAGGTAATGTCTGTGCCGGGAGCCACGATATGAATTTCATCGTGCTGATCCAGAAAATCGACGATCCGCTGCTGCTCCTCGTAGACTTTCTTCCAGGCTGCAATCGGATCATCCAGATCGAGCATGCCCACCCCATACACAAAATCCTCGTAGTCGCTCAGCGACATGCCAGCTTCTTGCGCGCTCGAGTGGGTCGGGTAGAGCGTCCCACACCAGCGCAATTCACCCACTGCTATTCGTTCAAGCGAACGTTTGAGTAAGGGGGCGCGCGCCGCACCTCGTAACGCCATACGTTCAGGCTTGACACCACTCAAGCTTTTTGTATTCCACTGCGCCCAGATGACGAGCGAAGCATCATAATACTCATTCGACAACTTGTACAGGTCCGAAAAATAGGCTAACTGCTCGTCATTGCCCTCTTTCAGCAAGATTTCTTCCAGGCCATCAATAATGATATGTGTTTCAGGATACGCCCCCGCCCGCACAGCTTCTCGATAGACTTCTCGAATCAACGGAGCCGCAACATCAGCGCTGACGATCTGCAATTTATCTCCTGGCTGAAGACGCAGCGAGTACTGCACCAGCACCTTCGCCAGCTTTTGGACACGCAAATCTACCATAACAGGTTCCTTTCTCTATATTGATTGGCATAAGAAGCCATCTCATGCTCAAAACAGAGCGAAGCAGGGGATACAAAAAGTGCTACTTTCCTCGACAGCCCAACACGTGCAAGTATAGCACTGCTGTTGATAGCTGGTCAAACACATGTTAGAGACAGGAGTGAGTGTCAAATTGTTTGCAAACAGCTTGGGGGAACGGAAGCCACCCACCGACCGCAAAAATGTGACAAATACCCCTAAAGAAAACAACACAGTCCAAAGTGTGTAACCTCTACAAAAGTGTGCTATGTAAAAGATACGGATAAGCATTCACAGAGCCATACAGGCCTGATGAAAAAATCGAAGCGCACTTTTTGGTGGAATTATCAATAGCACACTTTTTGATGGAAATATTTATTGTATAGCACACTTTTTGGCATGATTCTTGCATAAAAAAATAGTGTGTCCCTTGTGTGTCGATACCGGTTGATTCTACTCTCAGAGAGAAGCAGGCCTGTAACATCCAAACAGGGCGATGACTTATCCCATCAGAATAGTTGGATCAAAGGTAGACCCGGACGGAACGCTATCCAGATAGATAAGCAGGCGTTTTCCATTGTCCCGGGTCTGGAATGTGGGTCTTATCGAGAAGAGAACAATGTTCGTTTAAGTGAAAAGAATAACACATTTCACTGTCGGCTTGCAGTCCCTCACCGGTCGGTGAGGGACTGCTTCTCCAATGACCACCCCATAGGGTGGTGACAAAAATGGCGTGAAGGAATGGTTTCGATTGGAAGGGGACATTCATCAATTGTACATCCACTACCTGGAATGACACCGCCTTTATGTATGTGCTTGGGTCGCTGGCGACCGGGAAAAATCTATGCAGCCGCAACGCGAAACACAGACCGATAGTCTCGCGAACATCATTCAAATCCTGCAACTTGGATATCGTAGTGGAACGCTCACCGTTGAGCGCAACGCGGGACAGACCATCGAAGAGGGATATATTGTATTTGTGAACGGCAGAGCTGTTGACGCTCGCGCCGGTCCTTATAGCGGCGTGACTGCCTTCAATTACCTGCAAACCTGGGGAAGTTGTCGTTTTTCTTTTATTCACACAAGTAATGCTACGCTGCCCTCCGGGTCACCTGCTTCGAACCATAGCAGCAGACCTCTGCTTTCCGGCCCCCCTGCCTCTAAAAACGCCATTCACTCGCCCTTTCCCAGGCTTTCCCAGGCGGGCGAGACGGCGATTAGCCGCCCTGAAACCACTCGCCTGTCGCGCATACATAGACGCCTGTTATTGCTTATCAATGGTCAAAGGAGTCTGACAGTGCTGGCGCGTTTAATGGCGCGCAGCCCTGATGAAGTGCAGGTCTTGCTCGACGATTTAAAGCAGGCAGGCCTCATCCAACAATGAGTACTACGTTCTTCAAAAAGAAGGAGTTTGCTATGCCGGGTTCCGCATACCCGCCACTTTCGCGTAAGGGTTTTTCTCTTACCATGCGTATCTCCGCCCTGCTGATTGCTGCGGTAATACTGCCCCTGCTCATTACCATTTTCAGCAGTGAAGCGATCCTACGCCCGACCTTAACCAACCAGGCCATCACTGAGATGAAGCAGGATGCTCAGTCTCATGTGCAAGCCATCGACTCACTGTTCATTGCCCGCGAAGAAGATCAGGAGGCCCTGGGACATTTCTACGCCATCCAACAATTCCTCGCCGGGAATCCCAATTATGCCAATGAGGCCAGGAAGGAATTACAACTCGGGTACAGCCTGGACGCGAACTATAACAATTGGACCTTATTTGATACGCACGAGAACATCCTGCTTTCCTATCCCACCAATCCTGCGAAGCGCGGAAATTTTGCTATTCCGCCGGAAATTTTGGCGCAATTGCAGCGTCCAAACAAGACGGTCATCTCAGATGTGTACTTTAATCCAAACCTCAACATGGCGTATGTCGATATTTATACATCCATTCCATCCGCTCGGGGAACGGTGGCAGGCATCGCCCGCGCAACACTTCTGCTCAATGAGGTCTGGACAGCAGTGAATAACGAGACAAACGCGGCGACAGGGAGCTACGCGATGATCCTCGATGGACATGGCGTGCGCATTGCATACACAAACGTCGATTCGACCCTGACCACCTTGCCTGCCATCCTCTTTAAGGCCTCTGCGCCGCTCTCGCCCCAGTTCCAGCAACAGATACAAAGCGAAAATCTCTACGGCGGTGGCGCAGTGAACAATACGCGGGACTTTGATCCAACGCTTGCCAGTCAGCGACAGGTCAGCGAGGCATCGTATCAATTCACGCCTGTAGAACAGACACAGGCGTTTCAGGCCTATCAGGTAAGCTGCCAGGTTGTTCCCTGGACATACGTTGTCCTCAGGCCAGTCAGTACCATCACCGGCGCGGCCAGCCAGCAGGATATCTCTCTATTGATTATCGCTGCGGTAATTACGCTGCTGGCCGCCCTGGTCGGTCTGCTAATCGGGCGCAATATGACACGCCCGATCCTGCGTTCCGTTACTTCACTCACAAAAAGCAGCCAGATGCTGAAGATCTTTTCAGAGCGCGAGCAGGCCAGGGCCCAGGAACAAAAGTGGATCGCGGAGTCGGCGCAGACCGGCCTGGAATCGGTGCAGTACTTCGCAAAGGCCACCGTTGTCGCCTCAGATAAACTGAACGAAATGGTACAGTATCTTTCCCAAAATTGGGAAAGGCTTGATTCCGGCAGGCGGCAACAATATTTACGCGAGGTTATCTCAGCCGCGAACTATATCAAGAAGGCCTCTATTCAAGAGGAGCGCAACTGTCTAGGTTTCTCTACGGCCATGCAGGTCACCAATCAGGTGGCCGATCAACTGGTAGAGGGGGCTACTTCTGCTTCTGAGGCCGCCGCGCAACTGGAAGAAGTTATCGCACAACTGCGCCGGGTGGTTGGGGCATAACGTGTGAAAAAGGGGAAAAAATAGATGTCATCCTACATTCATCAGCGCTATTGGATGCGCTTTATCCTGACCGGCTCCCTGGTTCTCTTCGCCTTTTTGCTGGCAGCCTGCGACACTGGTACTGGCACCACTGCCGGGCCATATGCCGCCAATGGAGGCAAGGGATGCACAAAAGTAGGCATCCTGCTTCCCGAGACCAATTCTTCGACACGCTGGGAGAACAAAGATCATCCCCTGCTCGTCCAGGCAGTTTCGGCAGCTATCCCAGGTGTGCATATCGATTATAACAATGCGCAGGGCAATTCTACGCTCCAGCTTCAACAGGCCGAAACCGACCTGGCAAATGGCGATTGTATCCTGATCGTGGGCGCTCATGACAGCGTGGCCGCAGCAGCAATTGTCGCGAAAGCCAAAGCGCAGAACGTGCCGGTAATCGCATATGACCGCCTGATCCAGTCAAGGGACCTGAACTACTACGTTTCTTTCGACAATGTCAAAGTCGGCCAGTTGCAAGGGCAATACATCGCCGAACACTATCTTGACTACACAACGAGAGGCAGACCGGTGAAGATCATGATGATCAACGGCTCGCAAACCGACAACAACGCGCTTCTCTTCAGCGAGGGAGCGCATATGGCGCTTGATCCCCTGTTCAGCAGTGGAGCCTTGAACAATATCTATGAAACCTTCACCGCGAACTGGGACAATAACATTGCTCAATCCGAAGCAGAAACAACCCTTGCCAACCAGAACAATGACATTCAAATCGCCTATGTGGCAAACGACGCGATGGCTGGCGGCGTAATCAACGCGCTGAAGGTAGCCAATCTGGCCGGAAAAGTTCTCGTGACCGGGCAGGATGCCACAGCCGCCGGTATCAACGCCATCCTGCTTGGTTATCAAAGCATGACGGTTTACAAGCCCATCGCCCAGGAAGCCAGGTCAACCGGCGCGCTTGTGCATGCGATCTACGAGGGAACAGATACGAAGCTCCTGACACACGGCGCAACGACGTCCAGCTACGACGGCGGCCTCATCCCCTCTATTCTCGACCAACCCGTGATGGTGGATGCGACCAATATTAAATCGACCGTCATCGCCGATGGATTTCTCACCAGAAATGAAGTCTGCCAGGGCGTTCCCCCCGGCGCTGACGGCGTCTGTTAAGCGGCTTCTGTCGTGCCTGTCCCCGGGTCGGGCGACTGGCATATTTTTGAAAGGAGCCGCTTCGCGGCTCCCGGGTCGTAGGGACAGGGGGATGTGGACATGGGCGGTGAGGGCCTGGTGCCTGTCCCTGGGTGGGTTGCTCTCTCCCTGACACTTTTTGAGGAGCGGCGAAGCGGCTCCCCAACAATAGAATGACCCACCGTAGCAGCCCAATACCAACACCTCTTGTAGAATACAAGACTTCCATCTATACTATAGTAGGGTCTGGGATACCGTTGTCATATCAGGGGGAAATTCGCCATGACTGATCGAGCGGGACAACAATTGGGGAATTATCGTCTCCTGCGCCTGCTGGGGAGCGGCGGCTTTGCTGACGTGTACCTGGGAGAGCATCTCTATCTCAAAACGCAGGCCGCTATTAAAATCCTGCACGCGCAATTGACCGCCGACATGGTGAACCATTTCCTGACCGAGGCGCAAACCATTGCTCACCTGGTGCATCCCCATATCGTGCGCATCCTCGACTTTGGCATGGCCGATACCACTCCATTCCTGGTCATGGAGTACGCTCCCAACGGCACGCTTCGCCAGCGACACGCCCGGGGCATTCCCCTGCCGCTCACGCTCATCGTCTCCTACGTCCAGCAAATCGCCAGCGCGCTGCAATACGCCCACGATCAGAGATTTATTCATCGCGATATCAAACCGGAAAACATGCTGCTGGGCGCGCACGATGAAGTCTTGCTCAGCGACTTCGGCATCGCTACCATCTCACAAACCTCGCGCTCCATGCCAACACAGGATATCTCCGGCACCATTTCCTATATGGCTCCCGAGCAGATACAGGGCAGAGCGCGCCCGGCCAGCGACCAATATTCGCTCGGCGTCATCGTCTACGAATGGCTCACAGGCTACTGCCCATTCCAGGGTTCTTTCGCGGAAGTCGCTTCGCAGCATATCTTCGCGGAGCCGCCATCGGTGCGCGCAAGGCATCCCCACCTGCCAGCCGCGCTTGAAGAGGTCTTGCAGATTGTGCTGGCGAAAAACCCGGAGCAGCGTTTCGCGCGCGTCGATGCCTTTGCCAACGCCCTTGCTCAGGCCTGCGGCCCCATTGTGGCCCGCCACAGCATCCCCGATCTGCCGGTTGTCTCCCTCGCATCGGACGCGGAAGCAACCGTCTTAACCACGCCGTCTACCGTCGCAGTATCACAACAGAGCGGCCCCGTCTCTCTGCCACCCCACGTACTCTATGCCCCGCCGCCTCCGGTCGTGCCAGGAGCTTCCCATGCCCCTCTTGAAACACCCCCATCAATACCTGATGTCACAATCGTTGCTCCCAACGGCGAAGCCCAGCCATCGCGCAAAGTATCGCGTCGTTTTCTCCTGGCAGGACTGGCTGCTCTGGCAGCGCTTGGCGGCGGAGGCGCAACCTGGTTCGCGCTCTCACACAACTCGTCGCCCGCGCTCAGCCCTACACCCACAACCGCGCCAAATCCGCAGCCTACCGCGACCAGCGCGCCATCACCGACTGCAACCAGCCAGCCGCAGCCCACCGCGACGACGCCACCCGGCAATATACCTGTCACCTATCACGGGCCATCAAATATGTACACCGTCACCTGGGACACAACCGGCAGTCGTCTGGCTGGCGCGGGAGAAGGCTCGCTTATCCAGATTATCAATCCTACCACCGGGGCCGTCTATTTCACGATGGATACCGGCAATACTCGCATTTATCATGTAGCCTGGTCGCCAGACGGGACGCGCATCGCCACCGCCCAGGAAGACAGCAACATCCAGATTTGGGATGTCAACAACCGCGTCCTGCTCCATACGCTCAGCGGCCACACAGGCAAAGTCAACGGGGTTTCCTGGTCGCCCGATAGCACCAAACTGGTCTCTGGCAGCGCGGACAAAACCGCCATCGTCTGGGATGTCAACGGCGGCACACAGCTTTTCTCCTATACAGGCCATGCCCATTGGATTAACGCCGTCTCCTGGTCGCCGGATGGCAACCTCATCGTCTCCGGCAGTGGCGACCATACCGCCCAGGTCTGGCAGGCCGCCAACGGCACTCCGATTTACACCTACAACGGCCATTCAAACGAGGTGCTGGCCCTGGCATGGTCGCAGGATAGCGCCCGCATCGCCTCGGCCAGCGATGATAGCACCGCCCAGGTCTGGGGAGCCACCAATGGCACGCACTTCGTCACCTACACCGGTCATTCCGGCTTCGTCGTCGCCCTCGACTGGTCCCGCAACGGCCAATACATCGCCACTGGTGGCGTAGATACCACCGTCCAGGTCTGGTCGGCCAACACAGGCCAATCTGTCTACGTCTATCATGGTCATCACGCCGAAGTCGAGGGCATTGCCTGGGCACCTGATAGCCGCCATATCGCCTCAGCCAGCGATGATGGCACGATGCAAATCTGGACCCTCCCCTGAAAACGAAACCCGAATTTACATTTTTCCGATTTTCCAAAATTATATTTATTGACTTTTTAGAAGTGTCCGTTTACAATAAGAAGAGATGTAAGGTTTTGCGTTAGTTACAGGAGGCAATTCATGGCAGTTGTGCAGCCTGATTTTTATCGTCATGAGAACCTCGTCCGCAAATCAATACAAATCCCCTCAACACAACATAAAGAGCTGAAGGCTCTCGCAGTTGAGCTAGATTCCTCGCTAGGAGACGTGGTAGAAATGATTATGGAGCTAATGCGTCAGGATAATTACGAACAGGTACGAGCAGCCATCATTCAGAAACGCGAACGCGAACTCTCCACCCTCAGCAATTCCCTCGATGAAGCCTACGCCTATCTTGGTTCCCTTCCAGAAACTTTAGAAGACGCGCGCTTCTTTTTTAATGCCGGACAAGAAGGTATGGTTGCGTAGAGTATGAGTAGTGAGGCGAAGGCATCCACTCCGCCCAACGCCCAACAAAAAGATTTCCAACAGACCTCACCGCCTGGCTTACCCAGCCCCAGGCGCGGTGAAATTTGGGATGTAAACTGGTCTCCCGGTCGAGGCGCGGAGCAACAGGGTACACGCCCTGCTTTAATCATTCAAAATGACCGGGGTAACGCATCTCCCTCTTATCCCTTAACTATTGTCGCCTCGATGAGCCGCACCGAGCGCGAGTTGCCCCTGCACGTGCGCATCGCACCCACCCCCGAAAACGGCCTGACCGATTACACCGACGTCAAATGCGAGCAAGTCATGACCATCGAAAAATCCCGCCTGCTGCGCAAACGCGGCTCCATCACCAGCGAAGAACTCAACCGCGTCGATATCGCCCTCAAACTCAGCTTGAATTTGCTGACATAAACAACTTCCTTTGTGGGTTGCAAAAAATTTGACCCCCTTTTTTGCAACTTTTTGAGAAAAAACTAGATCATTGCATATGATATCTGCGCGCTGACTCTCGAAAAGAGAGCTGATTCTCAAAAGCCGGGTACATCTTATTTAAAGTAGATACCACACAAGAGGAGTTCACATGACTTAAGTATTACAATAATTTAAAAAATGTGCTACTCTTACCGTAGACCTTGTCGATCTTTGCTGACCGGGCCATGTAACCTTTTGCTGCCCGGAATGATTATGTTCTTAAGCATAATTGACATGGCTACAATGAGAGGATGCTCGTAATGAAGGTAGAAGATAGTAAAGCGTCCTGGTCTGACGATCAAATTCTGCGCGAATTTGTAGTAGACCCCCAGGCAGGTTTCGATAAGCTGTATCACACGTATGAACCGATTATTCGCGGACGGCTCGCTAAACAACTTGGACGCCCGCAAGATGATACCGATGTCGATGAGTGTGTGCAACGGACATTCATTCGAGCCTATAAAGCCTTGAATAATCGACGGGATAAAAAAGAGGTGGAAGCTCTGTCAAACTACCTTCGCCCCTGGCTCTACACAATCGCGAGAAATGTTCTGCGCGAATTTAGCGGCAGCCGGGCAGAGATTCAGACGCATGAACAAACGACGTTAACCTTCGATACAGAGGAAAATACTCCGCTCCTGGATAAGATGCCGGAAGATGAAAAAAATCAGCCAGAAGCGCTTATCGCGCAGAAAGAGGAAAGAAACGCTGTTCATACAGCCATTGATACGCTTCCAGAACGCTATCGCGTTGCCGTATATTTTTATTATATCCAGGAAAAAGAGCATCACGAAATAGCAGCAGAACTGCATGAGAGCGAAAACACCGTAAAATCCTGGGTTTATCGCGGACTTGAGATGCTCCATAAATATATGAAGCTGATGGAAAACATACCTGCACACGAAAAGGAAATACGAAGGCACATCGACATGTTACCAAAAACCTGTAAAATTCCTGTGATGTTACATTTCTTTGAACAAAAAGCCTTTGATCTGATTGCACAATTCACCAACACCACTGAAGAGGAAGTCCGCAAACGATTGCATAGGGGTGTGGGCATCGTTTATAAACATCTCCAGGCCAGTAGTGAAACGAGGTAGAGATATGGAACACGAGGAACTTCAAATTGATCAGCATACTACTCGCCAGACGGGGGAACTCTCCTCTTCTGCCTCTATCCTCTCACGCATTCACGCTCAGTTCGGCCTGGGGGAAACACGACTTCCGAACAATGCTTCACTCGATATTATTCGTAAAGCGCTACACGATAACGACTGGGAAATTCGTGCCAGAGCCGCTTTTCTTCTAGGACAACATGGTGAAGAAAGCGATATTACCTTGCTGGTAGAACGTCTTCAACACGACTCCTCTGCTGAAGTCCGGGCCGCCGCCGCTCGCGCCCTGGGAAAACTGGAAGCGACAGGCGCTGAGCAAACTTTACTTCAGATGCTAGACACTTCTGAAGATGATGTGCGCACTGCGGCTGCCCAGGCTTTGGGTGATCTTGGCCCGCAACTTTCCGCTACAGCGATTGAAACGCTCGAAGGCCATTTCTACAGCGAACTAGAGGAAGACACACGCGCCGCCATCATTTCCGCGCTCGGCGAATGTGGCGAACGGACGCCCATCCAAGTCCTCGAAACAGCACTGGACGACCCCGAATGGCAGGTGCGCGAAGCTGCCGCATTGGCAATGGCAAAACAACAGGACCGCGCCATCCTCGAAGCCCTCGAAGACCACACGAATGATGAATCCGAGGTGGTCGCCAAAGCTGCGGCCTATGCACTAAACAGGATCGTCACCGAAACAGCCTTACGCTTTTCCGGTATTGTGGATGATACTGAGGACGAAGACGAGGAGCCAGAAAACTTTACTACCGAGGACAGAGAATCGGGAAATGGCTCGTCAGACAATTCCGGCGGCACAGTACTTACAACAGAGCCGGATCGTCCACCCTTGACCGAAGTGGAGAAAAAAGGCACAAGTGGCAATGTCCAATTCAAAAAGTTGGAGCCGCCCGATCTTGAGAATGCCGCTCCCGTTGTTGCTCAGGCCTTTGATGACCAGTGGATTCCGCGTAAGCTCCTTCATGCTCTGCTAAGCGGCAAAATCTCTTTTCAGGAAGCGCAGCGTTACCTCGAGTATCTCGTGCGCACTGAATATATGCGCTCGCTTATCACCAGCGAAAAACTGATTATCAATCGCGTCTTCATCTACAATAATCCTGTCCTGTACCGTGACTTTTTGCCCGGCCATGCCGGGCGTGAAGCCTTCAAACAACTACTCGAAAAGGGCGTGATTATCCCGTTCCTGTTCACCGAAACCAGTCCTGATGAGAGTTCCGACTGGATTAAAGCACATCACGAGGGTTTTAACGCCTGGCGACAGGTGATTCAGGAAGCAGAAGCACAGTGTCTGCGTTTCTCATGGGACAACCAGGCCAATCAAGAGGAAGCTATAAACCAGCTCGGCTATCGCTTCCATGAATTCGTATTGACCGCCGAAGCGCGAGACGTGAAAAAGTTCTTGATCGATCTGGGCATTGATCCCAAACAAGAAGCTGCTTTCCTGGCCCAACTCGAGGAAATGGCCGACGCAAGTAGAAAATACCGGCGTACAGAAGGTCGGCACGTGGTACGCACCTTTTTATATCAGCAATTCATCACTGAAGGCAATCCCACGCTCAGACAGTATGATGGAAGCAAACCATTCGCCGGAGTCATCAAACAACTGCTTGATCTCGCCTACAACAGCAATCTGGCAGATGCGCTGGGCGGTCACTTACTCACCCCCATTGACTCCCCAACTCGCCTTGTCTTGCAAGAATGGGAAAGCGTGCTGAAAAGCAGAAACACCATCACTGCCGGGCAGCTTATAAACATGCTCAAGAGAGAAACTTTTCAATTAATACAACAGAACCTTGAAGGTCTGTATATTCGCTCGATGGGCCTGCTGAGCCTGCCTGATATTTTAGAGCTGCGTAAGACGGATGAATGGCAACGTTACAACAAAGCGATGCAGGAATTACTCCGTAACCCTCTTCAATTTGGCACACTGGCCAACGAAGTATCCCTCAGCTATGTTCAACTTGCCCAACGCATGACTCGCCTGATCGCTGAGCGTAACCTGCAACATGCCGGCAGACTCGTCTTACCCTGGACACCTGCCACGCGCGTCAACATTCATCTCGGCGGTAAAGAACTGTGGTTCACATGGAGCCAGCATGGCATTAGCAGTAACATTCCGGCGCACAGTGAGACCGAACTCAAAGCGTTCACCAGACAATTTCTAGACGAGATGCGCATGCGTGGCACACGCCAGGATACCATATGCGATATTCGCCTCACCTTCACGGATGCTCAAGCAGGTCCATCCCGCGCCCGACTCGCCTCAAGCATCGAAGTCCACAAAGGACGTATGCCCGATGCTCGCGAACAAGCAGAAGCCTTGATTCGCAAACTTGCCGAAGTCCTGAAAGCGCAGGAATTCTTTGGCCCCCAGGAACAAACGGCAACGTACAACTTACCCCAGGAAGCGAATGCTTAAAGAGGGGTACCTTTTGCAACTTTTTTTTGTCCGCCAGGATACTTTGCCATGTGGCGTAACTCTTTTTGAGTAAGGATAATCGAGAGGAGCATTTCAGCTATGGGCAAGCTAGAAGATTACTCTGCCCTTCGCCAGGCACATCCAGAACTTTTCGACAATCCCCCGGACAGTGGATATAGCCTTCTGTTAGACGAACAGGAAATTCGTGAGGCAGAGGCCGAGATGCAGGCCTGGCTCACGCAAAAAGGCTATCCCGCTTCCTGGGGAGAGGTCGGCATTGCCTATCAGGACCCCTTTTTACTCATCCTGCGCGATGCTGTGCGCTATCCCGATAATTCCACAGGAACCTACATTCGCTGCACTACTCAGTTGGAGCGCGGCCACTCCGTCGCCATCTTACCTCTCCACCAGCAACAGGTGCTGCTCATACGCCATTTTCGCCATGCTCTGCGCACCTGGAGCCTCGAAGTACCGCGTGGCTTCGGCACAAAAGGCCTTGCCATAGAGCAAAGCGCCCTCAAAGAAGCCGGAGAAGAGATCGGGGCCACCATTTCTCGCCTCGTCCCGCTTGGTCGCGTTCATCCTGATAGCGGCATGCTCGCCGATGTCGTCGAGTTGTTCTACGCCGATGTTGCATCCTACGAGGGCATCGACGAACTGCGCGGCATTGCCGAACCCGTCCCTACCCCTCTCGCGCAATTTGAAAAGCTGATCGGCGATGGACAGATTACCGACAGCTTTACCATCGCGGCCTATACTCGCGCGAAACTGCGCCGATTGATTCCATAAGGGGCCAGCCATACATGAATGGTTTTTGCAACTATCCTTTTTAACCAGAGGTTATATCCAGTGAACAGCCGGAGCGGCTGGCAAGAAAAACAACTCCCTCGCGAAAGGAGCAGGTACATGCCATACGAAGCAATCATTCATGTGCAGATCGGCGAAGTCCACCGGCCCTCAGAACTGAATAGCGAAGAGCGCATACTGCTAACTATCGAAGACGCCATTGCCGTCGCCCTCGAGCACCACTTCAACCTGGTTTGCATGGTCAAAATCGACCTGCGCCATCCCGCTGAACAGACCTGCAATCAGGCAGCATAGCCATCACGTCTGCACAATCACCTGTAGGGATGCGCTTCAGCGCGTCCTGCCTGATCTCACCCCATCACAGGCCAGGGCAGGACGCGATTATGGATTTTTACGAATAAAGAGGGAATATCCAGGTCTGTCATCCTGAGCGCAGCGAAGGATCTCCAGCCTCGACACACGAATCGTCAGGGGCCGCAGCTCCTTCGCTGCGCTCAGGATGACAGGGGGGAGTATTCCCTCGTATTTTGTCAAAGTTCATAAGCGCGTCCCTACATTTATGGGAATACCCATTCCCCAACGCTTGTTATAAATAAATGAACGATAAAAAACCTTATCTCTAGATGCTACAAACCTCGATACCGCCTTGCATAAAAACACACGTATTTTTGTTCCGCATGGCTGGTGCAGGTGTACTTACTTGGCTGTAGCAGCCGCCTCATCCCATATGATAAGATGAAGGTAAAGCTTGTGTATCGTATCTAATTGTAGGAGATTACCGGTCATGCAAAAGCAGACAGGAACCATACAGGTAAAACGTAATTTTCCAGAGATGCTGAAAGGCGGCGTCATCTGTGATGTCGTCAACGCCGACCAGGCGCGCATCGCTGAAGAGGCCGGAGCCTCGGCAGTCATGGCGCTTGAGCGCGTGCCAGCCGATATTCGCGCCAACGGTGGCGTTGCGCGCATGAGCGACCCCGAACTGATCATTCGCATCAAAGAGGCCGTCACCATTCCCGTAATGGCAAAATGCCGCATCGGTCATTTCGTTGAGGCCGAGATTCTACAGGCCATTGGCGTAGACTGCATAGACGAGTCCGAGGTCTTGACGCCCGCCGATGAGCATTATCACGTCAACAAGCACCTCTTCAAAGTGCCGTTTGTCTGCGGGGCGCGTGATCTTGGCGAGGCGCTGCGGCGTATCGGCGAGGGCGCGGCCATGATCCGCAGCAAAGGCGAGGCCGGTACCGGCAACATCGTTGAGGCCGTGCGTCACCTGCGCGCCATCACCGATGGCATTCGCCGCTTGCAGATTTTACCGGAAGAAGAGTTGATGACCGAGGCTAAAAATCTTGGCGCACCCTACGAACTGGTGCGCGAGGTAGCCCAGCTTGGCAAACTACCCGTCGTCATGTTCTCGGCTGGCGGCTGCGCAACCCCGGCTGACGCCGCGCTCATGATGCGGCTCGGCGCGGAAGGCGTCTTCGTCGGCTCCGGCATCTTCAAGTCCGGCGACCCATTAAAGCGCGCCAAAGCGATTGTCCAGGCCGTCACCCACTACGAAGACCCGGAGATTATCGCCGAGGTATCGAGAAACCTCGGCGAGCCGATGGTAGGTATTAACCTGGATCAATTGCCGGAAACCGAACAGATGGCCCGGCGCGGGTGGTAATATCGGGGTTAATGTCATCCCGAGCGCAGCGAAGGATCTCCGTTCCCCGACGCTCCGTGGGTCGAGGCCGCAGATCCTTCGCTGCGCTCAGGATGACATGGCGCAGGCGGCTCACAGGTTCGGCCATCGTGCGCGTATCGATCAGGTGGACGCGATGAAGCGCGTCCCTACAGACCATCCGCGTTATTATTCATAGGGTGTCATCCACAAATTGCAAATTTCGTGACAACTTTCAGGTAACTCCAGGCGTATATTATGATAGAAACAGACGAACAAAAAAAGCTTCGTATTGGCGTCTTAGCATTACAGGGTGATTTTGAGGCGCATCTGAAAACGCTGGCGGAGCTGGGAGTTGAGGGAATTGCCGTCAAACTCCCTAAACATTTGGAAGGTTTAGATGGTATAATATTACCAGGTGGCGAAAGTACCACCATTGGTAAACTGATGGTGTTGTACGGCTTGCAGGAGCCGCTGCAACAGAAGATTCGGGAAGGGTTCCCCGTCTGGGGAACATGCGCAGGACTGATTTTACTGGCGAATGAGACCGACAACGCGCTGGCAGGGCAGCCGTTACTGGCGTCGATGCACATTCGCGTTCGTCGCAATACGTTTGGCAGTCAGCGGGAAAGTTTTGAGACTGATCTCTCTGTACCAGCCTTAGGAGAAGCGCCATTCCACGCAGTCTTCATTCGCGGCCCATCCATTGAATGGGTTGGCCCCGAAGTGGAGGTGCTGGCAACGCTCGACGATGGAACAATCGTCGCCGTCCGCGAAGGACACCTGCTCGGTACAGCATTTCACCCGGAGGTAGCGCAGACCAACGGCCAAAGAGACCTGCGTTTCCATCACTACTTTCTTCGCATAGTAGAGAGCGTCAAGGGGTAGGCTCCTTGCAGACCTCGCCCCTACGGCGCAGGAGCAATGGATGATACGACCGGTTCTATACGTAGACTTGCCGGGAATCATCTACTCAATTGATCGGCGCGCCCGTAGCAGACAGCACGAATTTGCCAACTTTGTATGCTGGCCCGAGCCAGTAGAGAAGACTGTCTCACTTCCGCCCATCCTGAGGAATATCTTCCCCGTCCATCCTGCCGCTCGCACCTGGATTTGCGAGGACCACTGGCATATTCTGGGGTTCGCACAGGTGCGCGAGCGTCCATCACGCCTCACGTGGGATATTTCATATTTAGCCTCGATGGCGAACCGCGACGTCTCCAGCGACGAAGTGCTTTTTGCGCTGCTCGAATACATGCTGGAAAACGCGGGCAACCACGGCATTCTCCGTATTTTCGCGAAAGTCGAAGATGATATTCCAGAACTGGATTTATTCCAGAAAACTGGATTTCAACGATATGCTCGCCAGTTGACCTATGTGTTCCAACCCGGGTCAATTCAAGGCGACTATAACCCGCCCACGCTGCGGCGCTGGAGTCGTCACTACGCATGGGGCCTGCACCAGCTCTATCGCGCAGTAACTCCGCAGCGCGTGCAGATGGCGGAAATGCTTGACAACAGCGATGAATTTGCTAAACTCTACGTCGGCTCGCTCCGTCCGTTGCCCCTTCTCTCTGGAGGGAACGAAACGTATGTCTGCGATGTTGGCGTTCGTTTAGGAGCCTGGTTACGGCTCTGTCGAGGACATGGCTCGGCACCCCACCAGCTCTCGCTCATGGTTCATCCCGAACATGCCGAACTGGCCGAACCGCTTGTGCGCTTCGGCACACAACGGCTGATGGAAGGAAGCGTGCGCCCCATCTATTGCCATGTCAGGGAGTACGAATCTTCCGTTATTCACGCTCTGCGTTCCAGTGGATTCGAGCAGACCACGATCAAAGCCTTACTTGTCCGGCACATCGCGCTTCTCGCTCCCAATCCACGCGCAGTCCCCGCCCTGGAACAACGAGTAGTTTATGGCATGAAAGGCCTGGGGACGGTCAACTCACGCCATACAATGAGGTGATAGAATAGCCTATGCAACACATGATCACTGACGATCTGGATGCCTTGCTGGATGCTTTGCCGCCAGCCATCCAGGAAGCGGTCAATCGGCTGGACAACCGAAGTGAACTGCTGGAGATCGTGATGGACCTCGGTCGCCTACCCGAGGGCCGATTCCCGGATGGGGAGGTGATCCTGAGCAATTCGCCAGTAACCTACGCCGACCTCGAATATGTCGTCGAGCGTATCGGTGAATTTGGCGATGACAACCGCGCCGGCATTGAGCGCACGCTTCACCGCATTAGCGCCCTCCGTAATCGCAAGGGAAAAGTGGTGGGGCTGACCTGTCGCATCGGGCGAGCGGTTCTCGGCAGCATTGCCCTGATCCGCGACATCGTTGAGCAGGGCCAATCAATCCTGATACTTGGTCGCCCAGGTGTGGGTAAAACCACCCTGTTGCGTGAAATAGCTCGCGTCCTCGCGGACGAAGCCAATAAACGTGTGGTTGTGGTGGATACCTCTAATGAAATCGCTGGTGATGGAGACATTCCGCACCCCGGCATCGGTCGCGCGCGCCGCATGCAGGTCGCTCGCACTTCTGAACAGCACGCCGTAATGATCGAGGCAGTGGAGAACCACATGCCACAGGTCATCGTCATCGACGAAATCGGCACCGAACTGGAAGCCGCCGCCGCTCGCACCATCGCCGAACGCGGCGTGCAGCTTGTAGCAACCGCGCACGGTAACTCGCTGGACAACCTGCTGGTCAACCCGACCCTCTCCGACCTGGTGGGCGGCATTCAAACCGTCACCCTGGGCGACGAAGAGGCCCGGCGTCGCCACACGCAAAAGAGTATTCTCGAGCGTAAAGCGCCGCCAACCTTCGACGTAGTGGTCGAGCAGCAAAGCTGGCAGGAAGTCATCGTGCATCGCGATGTCGCCGATACGGTTGACAGCATCCTGCGCGGTCAGGCCGTCGTCGCCGAGGAGCGCACCCGCGACCTGGAAACGGGCCGCGTCTCCGCTCGTCGCATCACCACAGGCGGCATGGAAGTGCCGACCTGGGGCGTCGAGGGCTTCGGCACGCAGCTTCGCGAGTCGCGCCACGCCCGCTCCGACAACGACTGGAACTCGATGCGCCGCATGTCGAGTAGCGGGCGCGGGAACAACGGCGGCAACCGGGGGCAGTTTGCGTCTCCCCCGCCACCTGTGCAGGTAAGGGCGCTTGCTCCTACCGGCACAGCGCCCAGCGATATCAGCCTGCAAGCGCCAAGCCTGATGCCGATCAACAAAGTGGTACCCCAGGAAGGCATCTACCAGGCTGAGGGCGCGCCTGAAGAGTTGCCTATCCGCAAAACGCTGCGTGTCTACCCGTTCGGCGTCAGCCGCGATCGGCTTGAGGAGTCCGCTCGCCAACTGCGCGTGCCCGTCATCATCGCCCGCACGCAGCAGGATGCCGATGCGGTCATCACGATCAAAAACTACTATCGTCGTCAGTCAGAACGCATCCAGCAGGCCGAAGACGACCGCAAGATGATTATCATCTTGAAGAACAACACGGTGGCGCAGATGCAGCACGCCCTGGCCCGCATCTTCGACATTCCAATGGAAATGCCCGAAGATGACGAGTCGGACGATACAGAGCGGCCCACAGGGAATGGTAAAGGGATGGATGACCCCACCCTCAAAGTTCTCCTGGAGACCGAGGACGCCATTCACCAGGTCTTAAATAACGGCCTGACGACGGCGGAACTCCCCCCGGCCAACGCCTACATCCGCCGCCTGCAACACCAGATGGCGACGCGCTACAACCTCGCCTCGCGCAGCCGGGGCAAGGAACCCAACCGCCGCGTCAAAATCTTCCGCACTCACAGCTAAACCCAAACAACGAAGGGGTGGTCGTACAGACCACCCCTTTTCTTATGCCATACCATGACATCCCTGCCTTCCCCTGTCATCCTGAGCGCAGCGAAGGATCTCCGTTCCCCAGTCGAATCGCGCGCCCAGACCGCAGATCCTTCGCTGCGCTCAGGATGACATACCAGAGGGGCTTTTTCATAGCATGCCATGACAGGGGAAGTTTTCAACCTGAAACGGAAGGTTAACCACTACCGTATAATTAGCAGAGAGAGGGTCAATACCCAACAAGCATACAGACTTATAGTTGTGCATGTGTAATGTGTTTTTGGTTGTGTTTCCCCTGGAAGGAGGGACTCATGTATGTTCGACAAAAACGTATTTCAGGAACCCATCCCACCGGAAATCGGCGATGAACAGCCGACGCGCCGCCCGCCAGAAATAGACAAGTTCGTTGATGACTTCCTGTCCACCATGTGCGAATCGAGCCGCAGGCAAATCCTGGAACTGCTGGCCGAGCCATCGAAAGGGCCTACCGGAACCACCTATGAACGGCGCTCCACCGATATCGCCAAAGAACTCGGTCTATCTCCCGCCACCACCTCCGGCCATCTCAAACAACTTACCGACTTAGGCCTGCTCACCTATCGCCGGGAAGGCAACGCCATTTACTATCGCATCCGCAATCATTTCCTGGTCAAAGCCTTCCACGACCTGGTGGCCGCGCTCGACTCCGAACACGCTAATCGCTACTCCAATATCCAGGGAGCGGGTTAGCAATACCTGGCATATCTTAAAAAAGCAGTTACCCCGGGCAAAAACCCAGGCCGAACTACTTAATTTCGCCGCCTGGGTCTCTTGCTGCCTTTATTGTTATACGGATTCACCTTGTTACCCTCAACCTTGATCAGTCTCCTACACCATTTCCCAACCGTACTTCAAAGCTAACGACAGAAGCTGTGACGGCTCTGGCTGCTTTCCGAGTCGTTCAGCGAGTTCGCTAGCTTCTCGAAAGAGTCCCTCATGTTGTGTTCCTGGCGTCACCGTAATGAGCATGCGCGCCACCTCTTTGCCGGTATTAGTGAAGGCGTGGACAATGCCGCGCGGGACGAAAGCGAACGCCCCAGCCGTTGCAACGAAGCGCTCCTCTCCAACGAGGAACTCGTACTGACCTGCAAGGACGTAAAAAGCCTCGTCCTCTTCATGATGAAGATGCGCCGGGGCTCCGGTTCCAGGAGCGGTTGACGTTTCGAATTGGAGATACCTGCCTCCATTTTCGGCTGGCGTTACTTTGAAAGTGCGAGGCTCTCCTAAAAGGTGGACGATGTACCCCTCACCCGGTCCCAGGTGCTTTGGTGTCATCGTTTCCATCTTCCTCCTTTTCTTTCAACAATCTCTCTGTTGTAACTTTCATTCAGTAGAGGGGTCGCAAGTAATGGCCTCCAGCCTCTCTGACTGCTTGTGTTTCTAGGGTAGCACGAGGAGCTGCTTTATGCAAGCTTTTTTCCGGGACACTATGGGAGTGCCATCGCTGCCACCCGCGATAAGCCCAGAATTTTGCGCGGGAAAAACAGACAGCAGCCGCGAAGACTGCTTGAGGTATGCGGACAAGTTAAAAACTTGCAAGGCGCGGTGAATCTGGGTACTCTTGAATATGTACTGAATTCATCGTGCTATGAGGGCTGAGGCCTAAGTTTGGAGATAGTGATGACCATTCGCGCTGTGTTTTCCGACCTCTTCGATGTTCTTTTAATTAGGAGAGATCTGACCCGCTGCCGCGCATACGAGCGGCGCATGAAGCTGGCCGAGGGTGGCCTGTTACAGGCGATGTTGCACTCACTGTATTTTCGTGAAGCGGTGGCGGGCCGCGCGACGGGCGAGCAGTTGTGGCGTGATGTCGCCCGAAGTATCGGCGAATCTCCTGAAAACTGGTCAATGCTCGTCGATATACACTGTTCCATTTTTAGCCTGAATACCGAACTGCTGGCGTTTTTTCGCTCGCTGCGCCCGCACTGTAAGATTGCCATCTTAAGCAACGCATCCTCTGAGGTGCGAGCATGGATCACGGAAGCATTTCACCTTGAACGAGACGTTGATCTGATCATTATCTCGTCTGAAGAACGCTATCATAAGCCGCAGCCGGAAATCTTTCGCATCGCGCTCGACCGCCTGGGAGTCCAGCCCGAAGAGGCGCTCTTCATTGATGATGAAGCGCGGTATGTCGCTGTGGCGCAGGCGTTGGGAATGCACGCGGTACAGTTCAGGGATACTCCACAGGCGATTGCCGAGATCAGGCAAAGGTTAGAGGTTTTAAGGCCTTGAAGCCCTATGTTATAATTCTTCCAATATTATTCTGCTACTTAACCACAATGAACGTGGTGCGGTTCAATGTTGCACTGAAAGGAATCGTACTGCGTCATGCGCTCTGTTGAAGATACTACTACCGGCACTACTGAAACTGCCGCCAATACTACTACCAGCTTTTCTACTGTCCATCCTGCCAACAATACCGTCACCATTGCCGATATCTGGGAAGCGCATAAACTCCTCAAGCCGCGCCTGCACCATACGCCACTCGCGCCATCTCGCACCTTGCAGGAATTGACGGGCGCGCACATCTATTTGAAAGCGGAAAATATGCAGCGCGGCGGCTCCTTTAAGGTGCGTGGAGCGGGCTACAAACTTTCGCGGCTGCAAGATGAGGAGATGCGGTGCGGCGTCATCGCAGCCTCGGCGGGCAATCACGCGCAGGGGGTCGCCATCGCGGCTGCCCTCGCGCATATTCCTTGTACTATTGTGATGCCGGAGACCGCGCCCCTGGCGAAGGTGATGGCGACCCAGGGCTACGGCGCGCAGGTCGTCCTGCATGGCTTCACCTATGACGACGCCTACGCGCATTGCCTGGAACTACAGGCCGAGTCTGGCGCGACCTTCATTCATGCCTTTGACGACCCCGATGTTATCGCCGGACAGGGTACGCTTGGCCTGGAAATGCTCAGCGACCTGCCCGATGCCGACGCGCTGGTTGTGCCGATTGGCGGCGGCGGGTTGATCGCGGGTATCGCTATCGCCGCTCGCGCCCTGCGTCCCGATATCACCATCATCGGCGTGCAGGCCCAGGGCGCGCCCAGTTGCCGTTCCGCGCTCGACACGGGACAGCTACAAACATTGCCTGCCATCACCACGATTGCCGATGGTATCGCCGTCAAACGTCCCGGCGAACTGACCTTCTCCATCATTCAACGGCTGGTCGATGACGTGGTGCTGGTCAACGATGAAGCCATCATCAGCGCGGTGCTGTTCCTGATGGAGCGATGCAAAATGCTGGTAGAGGGTGCGGGAGCCGCAGGGGTAGCCGCTTTATTGAGTGGCGTCATTCGCCTGCCTGGAAAAAAGGTACTGGTGCCTCTTACTGGCGGCAACATCGACATCAACCTCGTTGGACGCTTCATTGAGCATGGCCTGGCCGCCGCCGGACGCTACTTCGTCATCCACACGCGCCTGACCGACCGCCCCGGCGAGTTGATGCGCCTGCTTCACATCATCTCCGATATGCGTATCAATGTCATCGACGTGCGCCACCAGCGCATCTCCAGCCGCCTGCCCATCATGGAACGCGAAGAGACACTGACTCTCGAAACACGCGACCGCGCCCAATGCGAAGAACTCTTGCAACGTCTGCGGGCGGCGGGCTACATCGTTGAGGAAGCCCAATCGGTCGGATAAAATGAACAGAGGACGTTTCCCTATGTCATCCTGAGCGCAGCGAAGGATCTGCGGTCTCAATGCGCGAATCGTCCGGCCAACGCGAGATCCTTCGCTCCGCTCAGGATGACATGGTTGCATGTATTATCCATTAGGCAACAACGGCAAAATGCGCTGCTTCAACTGCTCCGAAAGCTGCTCGACGGGCAGGCTGGCGTCGATCTCCTGAAAGCCGTACTCCTTTGACATCAAATTAAATTGTTCGAGCAGGAGCGTCTGATAGTTCACGAAGCTCTCGAAGAGGTCGCCGCCCAGCCGCATATCCATGCCCGACTCCCAATAATCGAAGCCGCCGCGCTGCAAGACACGCGGGATCAAATCTTCCAGGCCAATTTTCAGATAGAAAATCGCGTCGGGAATGAGCGCGAGGCCGTAAATGGAGCGAATCCAGTGCGGGTCTACGCCGCGCACAATCGCCCGCGCCATCAATGAATAGATATAGCGGTCGGTCAGCACGATAAATCCGGCGCGCAGGGCCGGCAAAATCTGGTTCTCGAAGCGGTCTACAAAATCGGTCGCGTAGAAGAGATTGAGAGTGATCGGGCCGAGCGTATGTCCCTCTTTGGCCTGCTTCAGGCCAGCGCCCGCCAGTTCTGAGCGCGTCATCTCCGTATCCACCACCGCGTAGCCACTGCTCTCCAGCCAGGGGCGCAGCAGGTGCAGTTGCGTCGAACGGCCCACACCATCCGTTCCCTCGATCACGATCAGGCGGCCCGGCAGCACTTCGCCGTGTTGCTTGAGATGAATAGCGTCAATGCCATAAAAAGCCAGTTCAGTCATGCTCGCCTTCCTCTCACACCGCTATACCTGTGATGGACGCAGATCACGCGAAATGCCTGCCCAGGCCGACTCCTTCGCCGAGGAGCGCATACGGCGCACGCCCTTGAGATATGGCTTGATGATCTCACGCATGCGGCGCTGCTGATCCGGTATCGGCAAAGTAGCATCCATAACCGTCAGCCCAAACTCGTCAATCATCGATTCGTATTCGCACACAATGCGCTGCTGGAACAACTTATAGCTTTCGTATGGATCATTGCTCAGGCCCAAATCCATGCCTGCTTCATAATATTTCAATTCGTTGCGTCCGGTCAGAATGCGGCTCAGCGCTACTTCCAGGGGCACGCGATAATAGAAGGCAATCGATGGCTTGACAGCGAATTTATACAACTCGCGCACCCACTGGCGGTCTACGTTGCGCGCCACATCACGAGCGAAGGCGGTATAGATGTAGCGGTCGGCCAGCACAATTGCGCCAGCCTTGAGCGGGGGAATGATGTCGTGTTCGGTGCGGTCCGCGAAATCGGTGGCATGAATGAGGCTAAAGGTAGTGGGTGAAAGCAATTGTTTTTTCTTACCCCGGCTGGTCGTCTTCTTCACCAGGGGCGAGGAGTTCCACTCGCTAAAGAAAACCGCGTACCCCTCGCTAATCAACCATTGGCGCAACAGAGCGACCTGCGTACTTTTTCCCGAACCATCCACCCCTTCGACCACAAATAGCCGACCGGGGTAAAGATGCGATCCATACGTCTCCATAGAAAAAATCCTTCCAGCACAGCTTGTGGAAAAATGTATAATATCGATTATTATGAACAAGGTTGAGTTTGTCAAGCCTTTTGCCCACAAAAACGACGTTTACAGGCACCTTTCCGCTATTCTTAAACACAAGTATACGCTTGCGCCAATACCTCTTGCTTATATATATACACGTTTAACGATAGTCTCTGGCTACCTGTGAGGCGAATGAATGGTATTTTTGTGCAGGACGGAAATTCTGTAGGGACGCGATTCATCGCGTCCACCTCGTCAAACCGGCCTTCTGTGTGCCTTTACGAGGTGAACGCGATGATGAACATTTACAAAAGAATCAGGTGTTCTGTAGGGACGTGATTCATCGCGTCCTGCTGGCCCATACGCGCATCCGGGGCCGGACGCGATGAATCACGTCCCTACAGAACAATATCATGTTTATAAAGGTATTCCTAATCATGCAACCGTCTTAACGTATCCACATAGCCGCGCATATATTTGCCCGCTCGCCTTATATGTGCGGCATCCTTATAAAGGTTGCTCAACATCACCGCGCCTTCGAGCGAGGCAATCATAATCGAGGCCACCTCGTCGGCGTCTACATCGGGGCGAATCTCCTTGCGTTCGATACCTCTCTGCACGATGCGGCGAAGAGTGGAGCGCAGGTTGTCCATTGCGCTGCGGGCGCGATCTCGCAACGGCTCATTGGAGTCGTCCGCCTCGATGGCAGTATTCAAAATGGGGCAGCCGCCGGGAACAAGGGGGTCTTCAATCAAGCTTTCAAACACTGAGATCATGGTGTTCAGGCGGTCAATTGCGTTGCGCTTGCCTTCCAGCGCGGCACGAACTCGCTGCTGCACCTGCTTATAGGCGTAATCAAACGCTTCGAGCGCAAGCTGCTCTTTACTGGCGAAATGATTATAGATGCCACCTTTTTCCAGTCCCGTTTCGCGCATGATATCAGACAGGGACGCGCCCGCGTATCCCTGCCGGTTAAAGAGTTGAGCGGATCGGGCCAGGATACGTTCGCGTGTCTGTTCGCCCTTACCCATCTCGTTGTGTTCCTTTCTATAATCCCGGCAGCGTCTCAGATGACAGCAAGCGCGTGAAAAACTGGTGAATCTGTTTGCTCTCAAGCTGGCTTCCCAGACGCGCCACGAGAATGTTGGCCGGGTCCATCCGAATATTCGGCTCAGAGGTCAAATACTCGGCAAAACCATGCGCTGCGAATAACCGCGCAATCAACTCCCGGTACTCAAAGCGTGATAAGCCCAATCCCTCATAATCCCAATGCCAGGAAAATCCGCAGCCAACAATAAGATACTCTTCTACGTTCTCAAACGCAAGAGCCTGCGAAAGCAGCGCGTGCGCAATCCCCATCTGTCGCCAGCCCGAACTCACCTCAACCGCCACCTCATATGCCGGACTCAAACCTTTCCACCAATCGCTCAACGGCGCGAGCGTCACCTGCCCCACAATCTTCCCCGTCTCCGTATACGCCAGTGCCAGCATACTATCCCCCCGCCCCGCAATCCCCAGCAACAACTCGTATTCCCGCTCCGGCAGCCGCGCAAAAGCCCGCAACCCCTCGTCCGCCTCCAACTTCTCTACAAACGCAGACGAGCAACAGGTTCGCAAAAACAACTCACCCATTGGCGTTCGATACCCTTTTACACGCGAACTATCAGCCCTATCAAACGGCTCCGAACTTCTCAAGCACGTCTTCAGCATCTCTCTTGCCTCCTTGCATAACGCGCCAGCAGCGCAATAAACAAATCTTCCCCATTGCTCTGCCCATTCTTCAGACCAACTGGTCTTTTTTGTAATCAAAATTTTAAGACCAAATGGTCTTAAAGTAAGTATAATTATTTTTGTGTACCTGTCAAGGCTATAATGCAGGTGGAGTCTCTTTCCCTGACCCTTTTTTTGAGGGAGCGGCGAAGCGGCTCCGGGTGCGTAGGGGCGGGGGTGGCTCCGGGTGCGTAGGGGCGGGGGTGGCGGCGCGGAGAGGGGAGGGCGCTTGCGCCGCCCTGGGGTCGGGCGGGGAACACAGCGAGCAGGGAGAGGCGTTTTGCCACCCTCCACCCCAGGGCGGCGCAAGCGCCCTCCCCGCCACAACACCCCGCTCCCGCCCCTACCTTCACCCGGCGGCGCTTCGCGCCTCCTCAAAAAAGGGTCAGGCTTGAGGGGTGTCTTCTACGACTTCTATCCGTCAGATGCCTTCGTTTGCCTGCTCACCTCTCGATAATCGCGCTCCCCGGTTACGCTGTTGTAGAATACTTCCATGAGCTGTCCGGTGGTTGGATCAACGAATCGTTCGCCGGTGGGTCGCCAGAGTCCCTGGGTTCGATCCACCTGCGTGCGATATCGTTTGCGCTCAAAGAGTAGAGCGCTCAGCAGGATAATGCCATTCACCGCCAGATACACGGCCAGCCAGAGTGTGGCATGAACTATGAACAGCAACACAGCCGCGCCAATTATGTAGAGCAGGCCATAGCCAAGAATTGCCCACCGCAACATCCCGGTCACTACCCTTCCGGCGCGATCACCACTGCGGTACCATAGGCTACAATTTCACTCATTGTGCTGCCAATTTCTGAGGAATCAAACTGCATCCGCACCACCGCGTTCGCCCCCATAGCCGTAGCGTTTTGCACCATCCGGTCAATCGCGTGGCGGCGAGCATCTTCCAGCAGCGAAGTATATTCCTTGATCTCTCCGCCTGCGAGTGAGCGCAGGCCCGCCATGATGTTGCCTCCCAGACCCCGGCTGCGCACCACCACACCAAAGACCTGTCCTTTGGTTTCCACAATGCGATGCTGGGCAATCCCTTCGGTCGTCACGATAATCATTCCTTAATCTCCTTTTATGCATAATGAAGTCCTTAGAATACGCTAGTAATTTGGAAAAAGCAAGGGAAGGGATGGGGGATTTTCTGAAACATTTTTGTGCTTTCGACGATACATTAGTGATATGTTCACGCTTATGGAGGGAAAGGATGCATGCAATCTGAAACGCCTGGCACACTCGACTATTCGTCTGCTGCCCAACTTTATCAGCGTTTCGGCAAGGCTATTTTTGTGTATTTACGAGGGTTCCATCTCTCACGCGAAGATGCTGAGGATGTGCTGCTTGAAGTCTTTTTAGCAGCCATGCAGCATCCTCGCTTTCCTGCCCAGGATGAGAGCGCGCAACTGGCCTGGTTACGTCGGGTGGCTCACAATAAGGTCGTCGATCTCTACCGGCACTCACTGCGCCATCCAAGTGTCGCTCTGGAGCGCGTGGGCGAGCCTGTCTACGAGGATGAAGAACTGGCCCCGGAGTCCCTGCTTCTCCAGGAGGAGAAAGGCACCTGGTTGCGCGCATACCTGAAGAACCTGTCACCGCTGCAACAAGAGGTGCTGCGCCTGCGCTTCGCCGAGGAATTGCGGTGTGCCGAGATCGCCTCCAGAATCGGGAAAAGTGAGAGGGCGGTGCGCATCATACTTTCGCGCACGCTGAACCTGTTACGAGATGCCTACGAGAAACAACTGGGAGGAAAAGACCGTGATGCCAGAATATAACGAATACTTTACACCCGATCAAGTGGATGAGCAGATCGAACGCTTCTCCTCTTCCCTTCACTCACCCCAACTCCCCTGGCCTGCGCGGTCGAGTGGAGAGCTTGTTCAACAACTTCGTCTCCTCTACCAGGAGGAGGCAGATGCCGCTTCTCTAGCGCGTGTAGGAGAACGTTTACAACAGAAAGAACAGGCGCTTCCTGTCCCTGATGACGAGCTTGTGCCTACCCCCGATCAGAGCGTACCTATCTGGGGAGAGCGACGTAAACGCGCGGATCGAGCTCATAACAGAGCCAGAAGACTGAGGCACCATTCCCGCCTGAGCATGATCGCCGCCGTTGTATTCCTTGCAATCCTGGTGAGCAGTTTAACCCTTGTCTTGAACCTGGCGCGTTCAAACAGAGAAGGAACGACGCATCCCGGCGGAAACCCTGCCAATTCCTCGCTTGCCTATACCCTCATAGGTGATACCATCTACAAAATTGACCTCAAGCAAGGAGTCATTGTCTGGTCTAAGTCCTTTCCGTCAGCAGGCTATACAGGCGGGGAGATAACGGTAAGCAACGGCCTGATCTACTTCAGCATGAGCCAGGGACCAGAACATGCTCAGGTTCCGATCATCTACGCATTACGGGCAAGCGATGGCTCGCAGGTATGGCGTTCCCCCCTGGATACAGGACTGATTACCGCTCAAATACCGCAGCCTTCACCTCCAGGCGGCGTTTTTACGGCCAGGTTTGATCTCGGTTTCACCACGCAGCCAATTGTAGCGAATGGGCTGGTCTTTGTCGCCGCCCGGACGGGCAAAGTGTATGCGCTCGACGCTGCCACTGGCAACAGACGCTGGACGTACAATACCCACCTCAACGCTGTAAAGTGTGTTGGGGAGGCCGGGCAGAAAAACTACAATTGCTTTTTCACGACAGAGCCGACTGTCTGGGCAGTAGAAAACGGAGTAGTCTACGGAACGATACAAAACGAGGTCTACGCGCTCGATGCAGCAAGCGGCTCAAAACGCTGGGCAACCACTCTCGACCCGAGTCAGGTTGTAGCGGGCAAGCTTGCCTATAATAATGGAACACTCTACGCCATCACGAATGATATCCATACTTTTATCGGCGGCTCTCCCCAGTACAGCTACCTGTACGCATTTGATGCCAGAACAGGGATAAAACAGTGGGTGACAGACAGGTTTACCGGCTTTTCCATCGGACCAGAGGTACTCAATCAAATAGTGTACGTGGGCACTCAAGATGGCTCTGTCTATGCCTTCAATGGAAATAGTGGCTCGCTTCTCTGGCAAAAATCGTTTGGCCCCTCTGATTCCCTCGCATTCGCCATAGACAATCAAACCCTGTACATTCAGACCGATAAGCCTGGCCCCGGTTCAGTCGGCCAACACACGTCGGTGACAACGAACCTCTTTGCGCTCAATGCGACAGACGGTGTTCTCCGCTGGCACAGTAGAATAGACAGGAACGGTTGGGCAGGCGAAGTCCTGTCTGTCAGTAACGGGGTAATCTATGTCCTGACCGAGGTAGAGAGTAATAGCGCGGGCCAGAAACCCTCTTTCCACCTGTTCCTCACCGCATACGATGCCTCTAACGGTCATCGCTTATGGTCTAAACCTCTTTAAAGAAAGACGCACACCCTCTTTCCCTGGCCCTTTTAGGGAAGACACAAAGGGTGTCTTAGAGGGCGTAGGAAACGAACGAAATGCTTTACCTTCTACTCCACTCCTCCCATCTCTCCAACACCACGTTTATAGGTCTGAAAATCAGGATAAACATACACATGGCTCTCTCCTATCGGTATCTCCTGCACCTCAACCATAGGACTGACAGGAGCAAGCGGGGTATCCTTCAACAGCTTGTTGTATAACGACAAAATGGGATTCGCATCTTCTGGCCCGAAAGATGCGCCATTCACCAATCGCAACACCTGCGGCCATGTTCCCCACGCGGCCCGGCGATCAAACTCTGGCCCATCAAAAAAATGCGCGAGGTAGCGTCCTAGCACAAAAATGTAGGTTTTCTGTACCTTCAAGCGCTTCACCTGCTTGAAGTCCAGGCGCGTCAGCAAGGCGTTAGCTCCATTGCGGTTCAGCCATTGCACACAGGCCAGCACCTGTTTGCCTGCTCTCTGAAAGTAGTCTCGCTGCCGTATCCGCTCCTGACGCGAATAGGCAAAGGGGTCTTGTGACTTGAGTTCAAACAGGGCCAGCGCTCCCGTCTTGCGATCAAAAATGAGCGCGTCAACATCCGTTGTCAGGTCGCCCTGCACGCCTTTAAGCACGACACTGCCAGCGCTTTTCACAAAGCGCTTATCCGAGAACAGGGCATACAGGTCTTGCCGGAAAACTTCTTCATGCGAGTGAGACGCCGTATGGTACTCGTAGGAATCCCGCCGCTTCAGTTCGCGCGTGAGAAAAAGAAACGGTTCGCCCAGCAGCCCTGCTAACGACCAGACAAGCCGCCGGTCATTCAGGCGCACCAACGGCGGCGCAGGCACACCCGCTACAGAACAGTGCCAGGAGACATTTTTCTGATCCAGGCAGAACGCATCAACAACACGCCCAATGGCAGTGCGTTCAACACCAGGTGTTTCAGATAGCGCCTCGATCAGCGCATCAGCAGCATGTACAGGAGCCAACAAAGCTCTCAGAGTAAATGAAGGCTGCTGCGCGACAAAGATGCGACACAGATCGAGATGCTTCAAAGCCCAGCCGATAAGGACAGCCAGCACCTTGCGATACAGTTCAATCGCGCAGCCACCAATCACCGTCTCAGCAGGATACTGCAAGTGGCAGGCCATGCACCTGACCCACAGCATTCCCAGGCGATGATAATAGTCATCAATCGCTCGCGTTGTGCTATAAATGTTCGTATCTGCCCGCCACTCCCTGGCAAATGTGACAAGCTGCTGCTGGATAGAGGCATTTTCTGCCGCCAGTTCCCGTATCTCTGACGTGTGAGTTTGAACAAGCGCATTGGCCCACCATGCAAGGTCTTCGCGCTCTCTCCATTCTGTCGGCATGTGCTTGCTGGCTATCCAGGCAAAGCAATCTCGTTGCCCGCCCTGTTGCATCCTCATAAAGCCCGTCTCACAATACGCCAGCACCTGCTCGCCTGCTGCCAGCCGATCACACTCCTGCAAAACTTGCTCGGCCCACGCATCCAATGAACTATCAGTTATGCCAGAAGCAACCTGAAAGGACGCAGTTGCAGCGCTATAACATAGCTGCAGCGCCTTCTGCCAGCCTGAAGTACACAGGTAGAAGATAGGCGAGGGAGCATTCCAGGCAGGAGTATGCAAGGTATTATGCAACGCGAGGTAGCGCCAATCTCTGGCGCGTATAAGAGCAACGACAGCGAGATCTCTTTGAGCAGGAAACGTCTGGCGCATGCGCTCCTGCTGCTCATCTATCAATGAACGGAGCTGCTCTTGTTTGGAAAGTGAACTCATCTTCGTCCTTTATGTGTGCTATGCTCGACGCGAAGCGTAACCGCTTTCGCATCAAGAAAAGGGAACAGTCAGACAAGGCCTACAGCATCGTAGATGCCCGGCCTATCGTGAAAATCACGCTATAACTGACGTTGCCTTTAGCACACCGGAGAAGACATAAGCGTCACATACCTCCAGGAGATTTTAAGAAGATTATAGCATTACCTGCGCACCATCCACTTCAACACCTTCCGCACCAGCACAATCGCCACCAGATACACGAACATAGCAACCAGCGCCGCCAGTTCAATTACATAGTGAGCTACCACGAGCGAAGGCAGGTACTTTCCAAATGGTGCGACCAGGGGCGTACTCAGGTAGGTTATCCAGTAGGAGAATTGCCCGAAATCAACCTGCGAGGTGTTGAGCAGGAAACGCGCAAAGAGCAACAACAGGAGCAGCACTAACGCCAATGTCAGCAAATGCCGCAGTGTGTTAAGAATAGCGGCAAAGAAACTGCCAATGCCTCGCCGCGCTCTCTGAAAACGTGTCTCACGCGGCAGCAGGTAACGGGGGATGGGCGCGGTAAAGGATGGAAGCATCGGCTCGGTCAGTTCATTATAAAAAGCATTGCGCTGCACTTTTTGACGACGGCCCATTGTTCTGCTCCCTCTAGCACATGTACTAGATGATACAACTACCCCATCATAATAAACGTTTTCTGTTGAGATTTTCGTGTATCCTTAATGTTGCCGCTCGTCTGTGTCCAAACATGTTACGAATGTTGAAAAATAATGGGGTATTTCTGTAGGGACGCGATTGATCGCGTCCACGTGGCCTCAACGTGCATCCAGGGCGGGTGGACGCGATCAATCGCGTCCCTACAGAAATATCTCCCCTGTATTTATAAGCATGCATGACACACTTTGACACATCTTTACTTTACCATACCCACCCCAAAAAACTCAACCTGCTTACGGCAGAATCTCAACCTCGGCGTCCATGTCCTGTTCGCCCAGCACGTGGATTTGCTCCCAGCCCTCAAAGGGCGCTTCCAGCCGCGTGCGTTTCAGCAGGCTCTGATGATAGGCCACGACCGACTCTCCAACCATGCGCTGGCGCATGCGGTCGCGTTCGAGGCAGATCTCCGCCGGAATGTTGAAGATGAGCAGGCAGCCGAGGTAGCCAAACTGGCGCGAGAGGTCGCGCAGTTTGCGCCGCGCTTCCGACTGCAAAGCTGTGCTGTCCGCCACCGTGAAGTGGCCCAGGAAGAGGCGTTTACGAATAATATAGTAGAAGAGGTCAAAGGTATCGCGGTTCACCTGCTGGTTGGTCTCGTCGTCGCAGATCATAGCGCGGCAATAATCCGATGATACAATGCTGGTCGGGATAAAACGCTGCGCCGCGAAGGTGCTTTTGCCGGAACCCGCCGGGCCGCATAAGACCAGCAGTGATCTGCGCGGAAGCGTAATCTTTAAAGTCATATTTTTCCTCAATAGGCTTTTTATAATGAAACTCTCTGAACTACCAGAGAATTCTCCATCCTGAGTGCAGCGAAGGATCTGCGTTCCCCAGCCGAATCGCGCGCCCAGACCGGAGATCCTTCGCTGCGCTCAGGATGACAGGTCTCATATTCCCTCTTCTTTTGTCAACCTTATAATAAAGAACGATTGGCGCTATGACAGGGCCATTGCGAGCCTTCCCCACCTTTGATATAATGGGGCCTGCATAGTGCGGTTCTGCGTTGTCATGTCGCGTAAGGATGAATGTCATCATATTTTGCATGCTTCAGGAAAAAATGTCCACAGAGATAGGGAGAATACCGTGTCCGTAGAGTTGAAATTGACCAGTACCCAGATACGAGAGCGTTTTCTGGATTTCTTTGCCAGCAAGGGCCATTTGAAGGTGCCCAGTTCGTCGCTGGTTCCGCGCAATGACCCGACTGTGCTGCTGACGACGGCGGGTATGCAGCAGATGATACCATACTTTTTGGGACGCGAGACACCTCCCGCTTTGCGCCTGACCTCATCGCAAAAGTGCTTCCGCACCACTGATATCGACAAGGTCGGCAACGAGCGCTCATTGACCTTCTTCGAGATGCTTGGCAATTTCTCGGTCGGTGATTACTTCAAGCGCGAGGCGATTGCTTTCGCCTGGGAACTGCTCACCCAGGTCTTCGGCCTGCCCGCCAATCTCCTGCACCCGACCGTTCATCCTGATGACGACGAGGCCCCGCGCTTGTGGAGCGAGATCGCGGGCTATCCAGATGATGCCATCGTGCGCCTGGAAGAGAACTGGTGGGGGCCTCCCGGCGCGTCCGGCCCTTGCGGCCCCGACTCCGAAATCTACTATGATCGCGGCGAAGAACATGGCTGCGGACGTGCCGATTGCAAGCCGGGCTGCGAGTGCGAACGCTTCCTTGAAATCTGGAACCTCGTCTTCATGCAGTACTACCAGGACGTGGATGGCACGCGCACGCCGTTGCCCAAAAAGAACATCGATACCGGCATGGGCCTGGAACGCCTCTCGATGGTGCTGCAAGGCAAGGAATCGGTCTTCGATACCGACCTCTTCCGTCCCATCATCGATAGGTTCGCCGCGCTCGCCAACACACGCTATGGCGATAATCCAAAGACGGATACATCCCTGCGCGTCATCGCCGATCACGGGCGCGCCCTGGTCTTCCTGGCCGCCGATGGCGTGCTGCCCAGCAACGAAGGACGCGGCTATATCTTCCGCCGTGTGCTGCGCCGCGCCGTCCGGCATGGCAAGCTGCTCGGCCTCGATAAGCCATTCCTCTCAGAGGCCGCCGATACCGTCATCAACCTGATGAAGTCGCACTATGTCGAACTTGGCCTGCAGCGCGACCGCATCGTCGAGATATTGAGCCTGGAAGAGAAGAAATTCAGCCAGACGCTCAATACCGGCATGAACCTGCTCAACAACCTGCTGGAAGACTTGCAGCGCACAGGCAAGACCGTCATTCCCGGCGAAGAGGCCTTCAAACTCTACGACTCACACGGCTTCCCGCTTGAACTGACGCAGGAAGTCGCCGCCGAGCATGGCTACACCGTCGATATCGCGGGCTTCGAGCAGGCTATGCAGCGCCAGCAGGAGCGCAGCCGCGCTTATGCCACCTTCGAGCGCGGCCAGGACGAGGATACCCTGACCGCCATTCTCCAGCGCGTCGGGCCGACCGAGTTTACCGGCTACCAGGGCGTTATCGGCAGCGGCAAGGTCGTCGCGCTGGTAGTCGATGGCGTCGAGGTCGAAGAGATCAGCGCGCCTCAATCGGCGCAGGTAATCCTGGATGCCACGCCTTTCTACGCCGAAAGCGGTGGCCAGATCGGCGACCAGGGCGAACTGACGGGCCAGATGGGCGTCTTCACGGTGCGCGATACGCAGAAACCCATCAAAGGTCTGATCGTCCATTATGGTCAAATCAGCGAGGGCTACATGCGCGTCGGGGATACAGTGCAGGCCAGCGTGAACAGTTTGCGCCGCGAGGATACAATGCGCAATCACAGCGCTACCCACCTGCTGCACAAAGCCCTGCGCGACCTGCTTGGCCCACAGACAGAACAACGCGGCTCACTGGTTGAACCGGAACGCCTGCGCTTCGACTTCACCTGCCCGCGCCCGCTCACTGCTTCTGAACTCGCGCAGCTCGACGAGCAAATTAATCGGTGGATTCGGGCCGATTTACCCGTTCATACTAACATCATGCCTTTGCAGCAGGCATTACAGACCGGAGCAATGGCGCTTTTCGGCGAAAAGTACGATGAAAACGTCCGCGTGGTCTCGATGGGCAGCAGCATCGAATTGTGCGGCGGCACTCACTGCGCCTCGACGGGCCAGATCGGCATCTACATCACCATCCAGGAGACCAGCATCTCCGCCGGTATCCGCCGCATCGAGGCTCTGACCGGGCGCGGCGCGGAGATCTACCTGCGCAAACGCAGCGCCCTGGTTGACTCGCTCAGCGCCAGGTTGCAGACCCAGCCCGATCAACTGGAAAGCCGCGTTGAACAACTCACTTCGGAACTGGCCGCCATGCGCCGCCAGATTGCGCAATATCAACGCGAAACGGCGCAGCGCCAGTCAGAAACGCTCGCGCAATCAGCGCGGGAAGTCAAGGGTGTACCGGTCGTGGCGGCCGTTGCCGAAGTGCCGGACGACAAACTCCTGCGCGAGATGGGCGACATGGTGCTGTATAAACTCGGCAAACCCGGCGTGGTCGTGCTGGCCGGTAACTACCCCGAACGGGTAGGTCTGCAGGTCAGCGTCTCGCCCGAACTGACGAAACGCGGCCTGCACGCGGGCAAAATCGCCGGAGCCGTCGGCCAGCGTCTCGGCGGCAAAGGCGGCGGCAGACCCGAATCCGCACAGGGCGGCGGCAAAAATAAGGCAGAACTCGGAGCCGCCCTCGATTTAGTACCACGATTGGTCGCTGACACGTTATAATCTATTAGGTACAATGTATGTCATCGAAGGCCCGAAGGTATTTCGGGCCGCTCTGGCCTTTGCATTGATACAGCATTTGTGCTATAACGTATTGAACGCGCAACAAAGGACTTGGCGATCAACATAGATCAGGAATATATACATGGCAAATCCTTTCCAGCGTTTTCGTGAACTCATCCTGGGTCGACAATCACGAAACGGGAATTACTTCGACAGCGAGACCGGCTTCGGGGATTACTCCCAGGGTCCGGCGGACGATTCGCGACAACTGTTCACGGCGCTCGATATCGGTACGGCCTACGCCAAAGCCATCATTATCGAAGTGCAAGATGATGTTGGCGTAGTGTTAGGTGTGGGACGCCACCAGCAGAGCTATAGCCACATGTCTGATGGTATCGTCACCGACATCCCTGGCGTCATTGCCAACTGCAACGAAGCCCTGATCCGCGCCGAACAGGCGGCGGGTGGTGTTGTCGCGCCTTCGACCGTGATCGGCATCGCCGGTGAACTGGTCAAAGGCAGTTCGATCACCGTTTCCCGCACGCGCAGCAAGCCGACCAATCCCATCACGCCGGAAGAACTCGAAAGCATGATCGCCAACGCGCAGGCAAAACTTCTCAAAAGCGCCAAAGAGCGTATCGCGCAGGAGACGGGCTATCCAAATATCGAGGTCCGCCTGACCAACGCTGCCGTTATCAACGTGCGTATCGACGGCCAGCAGGTCACCAATCCCATCGGTTTTCGCGGTCGGCACTTCGACCTGACCCTGTTCAGCGCCTTCGCGCCCCTCATGCAACTGGGCGCGCTTGAAACCGTCGCTCAGGGGCTTGATCTCACGCTTGTCACCATCGTGGCCGAGCCATACGCGCTCGCTCGCTGCTTAAGCGCAAATGCTGGTTCTGATAGCGGCGCGATTTTCATTGATATTGGCGGCGGCACCACCGATATTGCGCTTGTGCGCCAGGGCGGCATCGAAGAGACACGCATGTTCGCGCTGGGCGGGCGCACTTTTACCCGCCGTCTCGCGGCAGGCAAGGGCCTCGGCATCAAAGAAGCTGAAAAGCTGAAAATACATTACAGCAGCGGCGCGGTCAAAGGGGCCGAACGCGATGAACTGCGCGCCATTTTCGCGCCGGAAGTCCAGACCTGGATGGACAGCATTGAACTGCTCATTGACGAACTCTCAAAGGGCGAGCTACTTCCACCCGCCATCTATCTCGTTGGCGGCGGTTCCAGCCTGCCCGATTTACAAGAAAAGCTAGAAACCTTTCCCTGGAAAGAGCGCCTACCATTTTCACGCGACCCGATCATCGAAACCATTCAACCAGGCATGGTGACTTCCATAGAAGACCCAAACCATTTCTTGAAAAATGCTCAGGATATCACACCAATGGCCCTGGCTTTTCAGGCAATCGAACTACAAAACGAAAACAGCGTTTTGGAGAGAGCGCTGTACCGGGTTATTCATAACATGCATATTTAAATTCGCCGCGCATGCGATACTTGCGGCAGGTGAATGCCAGGATAAGATAACCGTTATGACAGGGGGGAAGAGGGCGTATGCCAGATGAGGAAATCATTTATCTTGACCCGTCAGATGAGTTGACTCGGGTTCGAGAGCGATTGGCAGAGAGCCAGGCGCGCCATGTCGTACTGGTGGTTCCCGCGCAAACCCAACTCCGCAGTCACGTGGGCTGGCGACTGCTGCATGCCCGCGCGCGTGAAATGGGTAAGGACGTGCTGGTCATCAGCGCTGACCGCCAGGTGAGGGCCGTCGCCAAGGCTGCGGGCTTCAAAATCGCCGAATCGCAGGAATCTCCCGTCTCTGGCAAATCGCGCCTGGGCAGTCGTCCCAGCCGCACTCCTCAAGGCTCTCGTTCCACGGCCCGCGCCCGCATGGGCAGTAGAAGCGCGGTAGAATCTCGTCCCACCCGGCAAAAATCCGCGCCAAAGACGCAGGGCACGCCTGCTACAAACAAAAAGCAGCCGCCCATCCAGAATGTCATGCCCTCTGTCGAAGAGGAGATGGAAACCTTGCGGCCAGAACCAAACAACGCGCCGCCACCTACATACGAAGTGGAATCCGATCCTTACGATATGCCCTTCGAATTTCGTGTTCATCCTTCCTCCCCGCCATCAGCCAGCCCTTTAGCGCCGCACCTGGAAGATGAAGACGAACCCGACCCCTTTCTGCATGACGTGGAAATGGCCAAACAGATACGTGAAGCCGCGCAAAGTGGTGAAATGCCAGCAGTTGCGCCGCCTGAAGAGGATGAAACGTTCAAATCCTTGCCACCCTCCAGTCCCGTGCCGCCTCCATCCCGGCTACGCGATGATCCTTTCGCGCATATGGAAGATATACACACTGCTGAAATGCCAGAGCAGCGCGCTAGCCAGCCATCAGGTCCCTATATGGCAGAGCTGGACGATGGCGTTCCCGATATCACAGACTATCCCACCGACATTCACCAGCACGAGGTCGAGGACCTGGGCGATCAGGATGATATTCTCCTGCCCCCAGAGCCATCCCCGCGTCCCTGGTCGGATGATTTTGACGACGACCAGGATGTGGAACAGCCGCGCATTTACGGAGCAAAACCGCGCGCCAGTCGCAGCGGCGTTCTACGGAGCCAGTCACCTGCCGGTGATCTCGACGACGAAGACACCCTGATGCCCGTTGAGGATAGGGATACACTTCAACTTCCGCCCCCTCCTCCACAGCGGCCCTCAGGTGTACTTTCGCCTGCAAACAAAGGAACTCGCGGCGCGCAGGTGCCGCGAGGAAATGCGCGTAAAAGCGGCGCGCTTCCGCCTTCACGCATTGGCTCAACCAGGAATCCACAGGCAACACGCAAACCTGTCGCTCCTGCTCGTCCAGCCGCCGCGCCAGCGCCGAGTAGGGCCAGCGCCACACCACGCCGGAACGGACGAGGCGGCCTGATCGCAGTCTTCTGCCTGTTGCTCCTGTTTTTGATCGCAGGGAGCCTGTTCTACTTTGGCACATCGGCCACCATCACCATCGCTGTACAGGCCAAACCCTTTAGCCCTCCGGCCTTTACGCTGAACGCCTCCACCAGTTCAGTGAAGCGCGTCCCGAATAGCGTACCCGCCGAGGTACTTCAGAAGAATTTTAGCGTTTCCGATCAGGGAACCGCGACCGGTAAGACGAACCAGGGCAATTCTTACGCCACTGGCACTGTCGTCTTTACCAACAACGGCTCCCAGCAGCTGACCATTCCTACTTTCACGCCGATTATGACGAGCGGAGCTAACGCGGTCACATTCCAGACGATGGCTAACGCCGTTTTACAACCATCAAGCAGCCTGCCTATTCCTGTTCAGGCCACGCAGCCCGGCGGCAATGGCAATGTTGGTCCGAACACAATCACGGTTATTCCGCCCGATAGCCTGACAAAAATTGCCCAGTACAATAATGTTTCAAAATCCTCCGTGAACCTGAGCATCACCAACCCTGATGCGACTTCTGGTGGTGGCGCGGCCAGCGTCGTCGCCGCGACCTCCCAGGATATTGCAAACCTGACCGGCAAGCTGCATAAAGACTTACAGAACGATGTGCGCACCTGGCTCAACCAGGTTGTACATAAAGGCGACGTCAATGGCAAAGTCTTCCCGGATGTGCTGGATAGCAGCAAACCATTGCCAGAAGAACAAATAAGCGGCTTGCCAGCGCCAAACACAGCGCTCAGCAACCCCACCTTTACAGGCAAGTTGACTGCCCACATCTCGGTCCTGGTGGTGCGCCAAACCGCCATCCAGAACACCGCCGCCGCTCAGCTCAACGCGGCGGCCCTCAAGCAGCACCCGGCTTCTATTCTGGCAACGCAACTTCCTGTCAAGATCTCAAAGGTGGTTGCCCATCCCTCTGCTGATGGACAATCCCTCTCGCTGACGGTAAACGCTTCCGGCAGCACCATCCCGCTGCTCTCGAACGTCGATACGAGCAAACTGACCGGCAAATCAATCGACCAGGCCAAAAATGCCATCGCTAACGGCGAAACCGGCCCGACGGGCATCCTCCCCCAGGACATCAAAATCGATGTCTTCCCCTCGTTCATACCCATCTTGCCCTTCCAGGCCGGGCATATCACAATCAAGGAAGTGCCTAAAACAAACGCGAATACAGGCATTCCGAACGGGCAATAGTAGCTATTACGAAACAAGGGAAATGAGTTCGCGCGAACTCATTTCCCTTGTTTCGTAATAGCTGTAGCATTCATCCAATAGACGCCAGCACCTGCACCAGCCGCTCTCTTGCCTCCCCTTGATGCATCCCCGGCAATGGGTGAACCATCAATTCGTCCAGCCCATCGTTCAACAGCCCAATCAACTGCTCTCGCACAGTTGCCTCGTCGCCGGAAATCACCAGCGCCTTCGCCAACGCATGCAGGCCTGAACCATCAGGTGAGACGGGCAGCCCGGCCTCTTCAAACATATGGACATAAAAAGGCATCTGTGAGTAGCGGCGCAGGAACTGTTGAGCCTGTGCCTGCACCGCCGCTTCATCGGTAGAGAGCGCTACTACTACATGCGCAACAAGCGGGGGAGCCGGTCGTGAAGCTTCTTGCGCTCCAGCTTGCAAGGCAGGCAGAGCCTTATTCAATAGATACGGCACAGGACATACCCACGAAAGCGCGCCATCAGAGATTTCGCCCGCCAGATGAAAAGCTTTCGTCCCCAGAGCGGAGATCAAAAGCGGAATCGATGCTATGCGTGATTGTGCCTTGACATGAAAGAACCTGCCTGAATACTCAACGTTGCCCTCACTGAGCAGGCAGCGTAACACCGTCATATATTCGCGCAGGTGTGCCAATGGAGCAGTCTGAGATAAACCATACAAGCCTTCAATGATCGGGCGATGGCTCGGCCCAATGCCGAGACGCAGGCGACCGGGCGCAACATCATTAATGGCCAGCGCCTGCTGCTCCATCACAATCGGATGGCGTGGATAGGTAGGCACAATAGCCGTTCCCAGGCGAATCCGCTCAGTACGTGCCGCCGCCATCGCCACCACAGTCAGCGAATCCGCGCCGCCCGAACCGCCTTGCGAAAGCCATATCTGGCTCAGCCCAGCCCGCTCGGCCTCGATAATCTGGTCGATGACGTCAGATGCATCGCGAGCAACGAGAGATAAACCGATGCGTTCTCGCATCGATGCAGGAGATGTTCCAGTCGAACGTGTTTCCTGTTGCATACGAAATCCTTTCTTGCTTGAGAGGCTTAACAAAAGAACAAGAGATTCTTCCCTCATGTCATCCTTCGCTGCGCTCAGGATCTGCGTCCCCCGACGAATCGTGTGCCGACGCCGCAGATCCTTCGCTGCGCTCAGGATGACAGGGGCTGCGCTCAGGATGACAGGGTTGGATATTCCTCTTTATTTATCCAACTTCATCATACCTCTGTTCCTCTTGCTTACACTACCTGCAAGCCACACGCCAGGAGTTCAAACTCAGATGTTTCTTCAGCGAATTGAAGTTCAGCGCGTTAGCCTTAGGACAGAAGTTCGCCGGATTCAGGTTATATTCGACCTCCATCACGGCCTTGCCATTCTGGATAAAAGGCAACAGCTTATTGCACTCGGTATACTGGAAGCACTGCTCATCTAGCGCCCAGTCAAAGTAGGGAAGCAGGTCATTCACCTGGTCAAGGTCGTTCTTCAAGGCCACCGAGAGGTTCATAGAGTGCGTCTCATTCGCCAGCCAGGTATTATAGGCCAGTTGATCGTTGTAGGTCAGCGGGAAACCTGTGTTATTGGTATAGCCATCAACGTTATCAAACTCTACCCCATCAAAGCCTTTGGACTGGCAGAGTTGAATGCGCGCCTGCATAATTGGCTCTAGAATAGAAAGTTGACGAATATCTAGCCATCGCTCGCCCGGCCAGCCATTCGGTTTGCCTTTCACCGAGGCCGGGAATTGATTGGCATCAGGCCGCCAGTTCTCCCAGGTTCCCGCGTCGATATAGCAGATCACCACGCGCCCCGCCGCGTGCAACTGCTGCACTACGCTCGCGGCATTATCAAACATGTCGATATCGTACATCGCCGCGTTAAACGACTGATCGACCGTTCCATTCAACTGCCACTGCCAGCTTGTATTCAAAGCTGGATGCCAGCATTTGGGACATGGCACAGGGGCAGGCAACGCCACTTTCGCGCTCGTCACAGCAGGAGCAGCCGCCTTCGCAGCCGTTTCATAGCCTGAAACAATCAGCGCGAACAGGAGCAGAAACGAAAAAAGAATACCTGTACTGGTAAAACGCCTGGAAGTTAACGAGAACTTGTGGATCATACGCATCTCTCCTCGGCATTCGTTATAAGGCACACAAGGGATACACGAGAACGTTGCGTAGAATTGGCACCTTCGTTAGAAAGCATAACACAACCTGTCAAACAGGCTTCTCCCCTCATTTGACATCCCTTTATTCCTGAGACTATACTTTTGTAAGGGCGATTCTTAGCGGGGTCGCCGCTCCGAGAGGAGATATTCCCTGAAACCCAGGAAAGGATAGATTCTTTTGCTCGTCGATAGTCATGCCCACATCGATACGCCTCGTTTCAATGCTGATCGCGAGGCGGTTATTCGTGCCGCTTACGAGGGTGGCATAACGCGCATTGTTGATCCCGGCTGCGACCTGCCTTCCAGCCAGCACGCCTTGCAACTGGCGAAGGAACATCCCGCCATGGTCTTCGCTGGCGTCGGCACGCACCCGCATGATGCCACTACCTATAGCGACGAGGTAGGGCAGCATTACCGCGAAATGGCCCGCGAACCCGAGGTAGTAGCCATCGGCGAGTTCGGCCTGGATTATTTTCGCATGCTCTCGCCCCGTGATGTGCAGCGAGCCGTTTTTTGCGCTCATCTCGACCTCGCTAGAGCATGCAATCTGCCCTGCATCATTCACGTGCGCGACTCGCATGATGACGTGATCGAGTTGCTGCGCGCTCATGGCAAGGGGCTGCGTGGCGTCTTTCACTGCTTCTCCGGCACCGTTGCCCAGGCTGAGGAATGCCTGGAATTCGAGGGCTTTCTGCTCTCCTTCGCCGGGCCGCTCACCCGTTCTGGCAACGAACTGCCAGAGGTCGCAAAGATGGCCCCGCTCGACCGCATCCTGGTTGAAACGGACAGCCCCTACCTGGTGCCGCAGCCCATCCGCGCTAAACGCAACGAGCCACTTTTCGTTCAATACACCGCCCGCAAACTGGCTGAAATACGCGGTATGACTTTTGAAGAGATTGCTGAAGTCACAACCGCCAATGCCATTCGTCTATTCGGTCTAGGAGAGTCCAAGCAATGAAACTGTTCAACACGCTGACCCAGTCCCTGGAAGATTTCGTGCCACTTGAAGACAACATTGTGCGTATCTACGTCTGCGGCGTCACGCCCTACGACACCACGCACCTCGGTCACGCCTTCACCTACGTCTCTTTCGACACCCTGATGCGCTATCTGGAGTTTCTTGGCTATAAGATAGACTATGTGCAGAACGTGACCGACATCGACGACGATATCTTGCGCAAATCGCGCGAAGTCGGCCTCAGTTGGGACGAACTGGGCAGGCGTGAAACCGAACGTTTCCTGCGCGATATGGACGCGCTTAACGTGCGTCGCCCCACCGTCTATGCCCGCGCCACCGAAGAAATCCCCGCCATGCTTGAAATCATCCAGACCCTGGTAACGCGTGGCTATGCCTATGTCAATGAGGGCAGCGTCTACTACAGCGTGCGGCAAGACCCGGACTTCGGCATTCTGGCCCGCGCCATCGGCCTTAACGACTATCAATCCATGCTCACCATCGCCAATGAGCGCGGCAACTTCCCCGACGATCCGCGCAAACGCGACCCGCTCGACTTCGTCCTCTGGCAGGCCCAGGCTCCCGGCGAACCCGCCTGGGACAGCCCCTGGGGTCCTGGTCGCCCCGGCTGGCACATCGAATGCAGCGCTATGTCCATGAAATATCTCGGCCCGCAGCTTGATATACACGGCGGCGGCGCTGATCTGGCTTTCCCGCACCACACCTGCGAGATCGCCCAGTCCGAACACTTCACGGGCAAAGTACCCTTCTCGCGCTTCTGGATGCACACCGGCATGGTCTACCAGGGCGGCGAAAAAATGAGCAAATCGCTCGGCAACCTCACGCTCGTCAGCGACCTGCTCAAAACCTACACGCCCGATGCCATTCGCATTACCCTGCAAAACCACCAGTATCGCTATCCCTGGGAATGCTCCCCCGAAGACCTGCAATTCGCCACCGAGACCGTAGACCTCTTCCAGCAGGTACGCGAGTTCGTCGGAGAACAGCCCCAGGGCGAAAATAGGCTTTTGCACGACCAGTTTATCGCCGCCATGAACAACGACCTGAACACCCCTCAGGCCCTGCTCCTGCTCCGCCAGGCCGCCGAAACTGTCATCCTCAACCGCGACACTAACACCGGATCAGAAATTCTCCGCCTCGCCAACGTACTAGGCCTACGTGTGTAGGGGCGGGGGCTGTGGTAGATGATGGGGGTGGGCGCTTGCTACGTGTGTAGGGGCGGGGGCTGTGTGGATGCGGGGGGTGGGCGCTTGCGCCGCCCTCAGCTCACCGCTTTCTTCACAAGTTCACCGATCCTGGCCTCTTCAGCAGCAGTCAACTCCGTCAGCGCAAAGGCGACCGGCCACAGAGCGCCTTCGTCGAGGTTCGCGCTGTCGTTGAAGCCCAACGTCGCGTACCTCGTCTTGAACTTGTTCGCGGGTTGGAAGAAGCAGACGACCTTGCCGTCCTTAGCATAAGCAGGCATCCCGTACCAGAGCTTCGGTGAGAGGACCGGCGCACTGGCTTTGATGATCTCATGAAGTCGCTCGCCGAGGGCGCGATCTGATGCAGGCATCTCGGCGAGCTTCGCGAGGACAGCGCTTTCTCCGTCTGCCTTTTCCGCTTTCAGCTCCTGGGCGCGCTCCTTCATTGCGCCTCGTTCCTCATCCGTAAATACCCTGGTCTCCTTTTTATCGTGTCGGACAGGGGAAATGTCCCCTGTCAAATAAACAGGCAAAAGACTTCCGTGGAGCAATATATCATGCTTTGAACATACTGCGGGGAATCGAGCGGTCTGCTTTTCGCTTAACATTTTGCGCGGTCGCCAGGTAGGGTGGCCTACTTTTCGGCTATCGAAAACAGACAAATGAGAACATTCTGGTCTGGATAACGTATAATATCATGCGCAATGATTATTTAGAAAATGATGGGTATGCTGTAGGGACGCGCTTCATCGCGTCCACCCGGTGCATCGGTACGTACAATAGGTGGGGTGGACGCGATGAAGCGCGTCCCTACAGCATAATCCACGTATTCCTAAACGAAGGTATCCCGGTCACACTGCATGAACAACTACCATTACAAAGGCATCATTCTGCTCCTGGCATGCCTGCTTTTCCTGACGGGTTGCGCCTCGCATCCTGCCACGTTCACCACGCTTTCAATGCCTGTAACAGGTGGGCATATTACCACAACGCCCATCAAGAGTTCAGGATGTGGAAAGCCAGCGCCAGTGGGGTCAGGAATTAGCAAGGTCGAATATATATACTCCGGCGGCATGATGCGCTCGTACCTGCTCTACCTGCCGCCGGGCTATCGCGAGACTACCCGCTACCCGCTTGTGCTGAATTTTCATGGGCATGGCAGCAGCCCACATCTCCAGGAGCGTGTAAGCGGCTTCACAACGCTGGCTCGCGAACATAAATTTATTGTGGCCTATCCCTGGGGAGACACCGGCCCTGACGGACATACCGGATGGGATACGGGACTTACAGGTCGCCCCCAAACGAACGACGTACTCTTCGTAAGCGACCTGCTAAACCATCTCCAGGCCACCCTCTGCATTGATTCGCTGCGGATATTCGCGACCGGCTTTTCCAACGGCGGCGGGATGACCAATTTGCTGGCATGCGAACTCTCCGGGCGCATCGCCGCTTTCGCGCCGGTCTCCGGCTCCTACCCCCCCGTTCCCGGCGGCTGTCATCCATCGCGACCAGTGCCTATCCTGGAATTTCACGGCACCGCCGATCCTTTAGTGCCATATACTGGCAATCCCGTGCGCAGAGAGCCGCCCATCACGTTCTGGCTCGAACAATGGGCCGCTCGCGACGGCTGTGCACAAGATGCATCCACGTTCTATCGCAGCCAGAACGCCACCGGCCAGCAATGGGCACATTGCCAGGGCAATGCGATCGTCATCGGCTACCGGATACGCGGCGAAGACCATCGCTGGCCCCATATCCTGATTAGCCTGCGGTTAGGAAACGGGCCGGGCCAGTACACTGCTTCCCAGGTCATCTGGTACTTTTTCCTGGCGCACCCGCTTCCTTCAGCGCAAAATCCGGTAATGGCAGGAACAACGGTTACGCCTGGAAAGATGTGAGCTGTATCTGCTTCGCAAGCCCGTAGGAGGTCGGGAGATCACGGTCGCTCTCGACAAAGACACGACCTATAACGAACACCGAATTGTGCGGCGAAGCAATCTGTGTCATGTTCTGCGGCACAGCTCCTTTCCAGCCGGGGCCGCTTATGAGGTAATCGCCAGCCCCGGTTCCCGTAGTGCGTTTGCCGACGTAGGCAAAATTAGCGCCGTCCGACGGATCAGTGAACTGCACGCTGTAGTACCGACCCGCCATATCCGGCACGTGCAAAACTTGCGGACCTTTGGAAAGGTCGAGTACGCCGCCGATGTAGAGCAAATCGTCGGTCCCGGTTGCTAATAAGCTGGCGTTTGACGCCGAGGGCGAAGCGCGAGTGGGCACCGCGTACAGCGTATTGACGGGGATTGGGTCGCCGCCAGGCCCATGCCGCACGACCGCTCTTTTGAAGGCACTGTACGTGATAGACGGCCAAAAATACAGGAAAACGCACGTGCCGATTCCCCATACGATGACCGCCACAACGACGAACGTAATGAGCTGGCTCCCCCCCATAGAGAAATACCTGTAGACGACCCATGCGAGGACTGCCAGGATGGCGAACGTAATGGGATATTTGTATTTCAGAATAAGCCTGTTCATCTCATGGTACTCTCTTGACTGGCGGCACGTGGTACTCGCCATCGAGGACAGCACGGCCAGGCAGATACGCGCGCAGCATCAGCTTGAAGTAGCCTGCCGGTGCAGGCAGCCAGTTGGACTCGTGCCCTGCAGGAGCCATCCTCTGTATATAAATGTCGATTGAGCCATCGGCGTTCGGCACCAGGCCGGAGCGACTGCCGACGCTGTAGCGATCGATGGGGTTCCTCACCATGTACCCGACAACATCAGTCATGGTCAGCGACCAGAAGGCATCGTTCGGCGGGAGCTGTCCGGCAGGAAAATGCAGGACGTAATCGTGCTGGCCGGAGAGCCGCCGCCCCACGCTGTCAACAATCGTCGTCCAGTACGCCGCCTCTTGCACTACATTGGTGGCGGGCAGCGCTCTGGCGCATGCGGCCCGGATGAGGATGCCATTCCCAGGCTGGCCGCATCTGGTGGTGGTACTCCACCCGTTGACGGTCGTGGTCATGGCTTTCACCACCGCGTTCATAATGATATTTGCTGTGAGAAACGCCAGCACGCCGCCGACGATAATTCCTTGCACGACGTGAGAGACTGAGAGCATGGTAAGGATATTTGTCATACCACAAATATACTACTACGAGTTGTGAACATCAAGGAAGAGGAAAACTCAAAGAAATGCTCGCCCGTCCCTCTATTACTTATGCTGCGCAAACAACCATGCCAGCACCCCCGGCGTATTCTGCCGCGCATTGCCCGTCGTTGAGAAAGTAAAAGGCCATACTTCGTGAGCAGCGCCAGGATACTCGGTGTAGAGTGGATGGCCGCCAGCCGCTCGAATGGCAGCGATCATATTGCGTGAGCCGGAGATCGGCACAATCTGATCTTTGGAGCCTTGAAACGCCCAGATGGGGAGATGTACCAGGACAGCCGCTTTCGAGGGATCGCCCGCGCCAGCAATAGGAATGGCCGCCGCGAAGTAGTCGGGCCAGCGTTCGATAGCGTCCCATACACCATAGCCACCCAGCGAGATGCCCGTAATATAGAGCCGGTTAGCATCGATCCCCGAGTATTGCTTTTGCAGCGCAGCCAGCAATTCTTTCGTCAGCAGTAGCGCGGTCGCTGGCTGCGCTGGCTGCCTATATGATCCACCATGAACCGACACATTCACCCACTGCTGCCCCTGGGGAAGCTGTGGGACGACGACAAACGCGGGCCAGTGCTGCTGCACCTGCGGATTATAGGAAACGGCATAACCCGGCTCCCACACCTGAACATAATTTTTATCCAGGATGACCGCCCTATTCTGCGCTGCTGTCCAGTTCGGCTTGCTATGTTCGCCACCGCCATGCAGGACAAGCACAAGCGGATACGACCTCTCAGGCGAATAATCATAGGGAACGTACAGGTAGTACGCCAGTGATTGCCCCTGTCCGTTCGTAAACACGCGCCTCACAAAGGCATTTGCTCCCGCAGCAGGCTTTCGAGTAAGAACCGGTTGTTCCTTGTTAGCAGAAACAGGCAAACCGCTTCCAACAACTAGCACCAGCAGCGCGGCTACAGCTATACTATTGACAATCAGCAGAAATCGACGACGAGAAAACTTCACCCCAACATATGCCTTTCACAACACAACTATTTCATCTAAGTTCTATCAACTACCAATGGCTAAAGCCAGAGCGACCGCGATTGGACCAGGGCGACCGCAAGGGTCGCCCCTACATCCCTGTTCTGGTAGGGGCGACCCTTGCGGTCGCCCTGGTTCCCATCTCAAGGCGTGGCGACGCCTTTTTGCGCCCTGGTTCCCATCTCAAGGCGTGGCGACACCTTTTTGCGCCCTGGTTCCCATCTCAAGGCGTGGCGACGCCTTTTTGCGCCCGACGAGGCGACTGGCGACTGGTATGTTCATCAGCGCAATCGAGAAGATCATCGACGCGCTGGCAGTCAGGAACCAGACCAGGAAGACGCGCAGCGCCACAGGCCAGCCAACCGGCAGCGTGGGCAGCCATGTATGCAGCAGTGGCTCCAGGATCATTACATGCACGAGGTAGACGCCAAACGAGGCATCAGACAATGTTCGCCAGAAGCGATAGCCCCTCGGATGTCCCGCCGCATCTACGCGCCTTGCCCACTTAGCCGCCAGCCATGAGAACATCACGATCACGGCCAGACTGAAAAAGACCATGTCCGGCTGCAACACCGATGTGGCAAATCCAAGAGGCACGCGCTGGTATTGAACCTGTATGTAAAAGTACGTCCACAATCCGAGCAGCGCAACCGCGAAGCAGGCCACTACCAGCCAGCCATGCCGCAGCAAAAACGCCCGTACCTGCTCCATGTAGATTGCCGCCAGCCCGCCCAGCACAAAGTAGAACTGGTAGGTGAGGAAAAAGCTCGCCTGATATTGATTCACGAAGTGCCAGAAACCGGACGAGTTGAGCGTACCCTGTTGCAGGTACTGGAAATCAAGGTACATCAGAACGACTTGCAGCGCGAAGCTGATCGCCAGCGTTTTCCAGGGATGAGGAGCCACCAGCTTCATAAATTTCATGAAGAGGGGAAACACCAGGTAAAACTCGATTGAGATCAGAATAAAGTAAAGCTGATATGATGCGCTGCCGTTCAGGATATCGATGGCTGTAGTGCGAAGAAATGCGCCAGGAGAAAGCCCCGGCTGGAATACCAGAACGTAGAGCGCGCTCCAGATACAATAAGGAATGAGTACTCCGATGGCCCGCTTTTTATAAAATTGTCCCGTCTGGAATGGTTTGCCAAAGTAGACATAGGTCAGCGCGAAGGCCGAGACGAACATGAATATTTCCCGCGTGTAGTGCAGCGCCACCACCACCGCGTTTTGTACCAGCACGCCCCATACCGAATGATTGATAAACACCGATAGCGCGACGGCGTGAACACCAATGACGCACAGAGCTGTCACGGCTCGCAAGGGGTCTAACTCGTAGAGGTGGGCGCGTTTTGCGCGCCCATTCTGTTTTACTGGTTGCTCAATAGTCTTTTCGGGCGCATATTGAATTGCCATAATACCTATCTTCCTCCCACTGCGACCTTCTGGAAATTAAATTCTCGCAAGAGGCGGCGTTCTACCTTGCCTGTCCCGTTTTTCGGCAGCGCGTCAACTACGACTATCTCGGCAGGCACTTTATACGAACTGAGGTTTTGTGTCGCGAACTCGCGCAGGCTCTCTACCACTTCCGCCTCACTCCAACCCGCGTGCGCTACGACGAAGGCCGCGACCTGTTCGCCATAAATGGGATCAGGAAGCCCAACCACCGCTACCTCCTGCACAGCGGGATGCCGCAGCAGCGTCTCCTCTACTTCTCGCGGCGCAATGTTCTCGCCGCCTCGGATAATGACATCGCGCACCCGGCCCGTGATATACAGGTAGCCGTCGCTATCCTGGTAGCCCAGGTCTCCTGTGCGAAACCAGCCATCTTTAAAGGCTTCCTGCCCCTGTCCGCCGACATAGGCATGAATGACGCTCGGCCCTTTAATACAGATCTCGCCAGGCGTACCCGGCACAACATCATGCAACTCATCATCTATTGTATCCATGCGCGGGCGGCAGATACGCATACACACGCCTGTTGGCAGACCAACCGACCCCGCCTTGTGTCTTCCTGGCGGGACAGGATTCGCCGCAACCTGACTGGCCGCTTCCGACAATCCATAGGTTTCAATGACCGGCACGCCAAACTTCGCCTCGAAGGACTGCATGTGTGCGACGGGCAAGGGCGCAGACGCGGTACGCACGAAGCGCAATGTTCCAGGCAAAAATGCTGGCCGCTCGGTGCTGAGCAGCATTGCCACTATCGTCGGCACAATGCTGGCCCACGTAATGTCATACGCCTCAATCCACGACCAGAAGCGACTGCGGCTGAAGCGGCGGGCAATCACCACTGTGCTGCCAGCCAGCAACGACGAGCAGAGGCTGACCACCGGCGCATTGACATGGGAAAACGGGAGAACTGTCAGGCCGCGATCACTGGAAGTAAGGCGGTGCGAAGTGCGAATATGATCCGCCGTCCATGCGATCTGGCTCGTCGTCAGGATGACACCCTTGGGGTGGCCTGTTGTTCCCGAAGTCATGAAGCAGACGCGGCCCTCTTTCGCTCCTGCCAGTTCAGTAGATGGCACCTGCTTCTGCATGAACGCTGCACAATCATGCTGCGTTATCACAAGTGCGGCGGGCGCAGAGAATTTTTGCGCGTCTTCCGCCTGCTCGACCACCAGCACATCCGGCTGAAACATATGCTTTGCGCGGGTACACTCAGCTTCTGAAACTGTGGGCGGCAGGGGCATAAGCAGATGCCCCCCAGTCAGAGCCGCCAGCCAGAGAACAGCGTTTTCAAGTCCGTTAGAGAGCGAGAGGAATACCTTTTTAGGCGTATCTCCGAGCATTTTCCGCGCCGCCTGAACACTGGCAAGAGTCTGACTATATGTAAGCTGTCTGCCACTTTCCGCCTCGATAATAAAGGGTTTACCGGGTTGAATTTCCGCCCATGCTACCAATTTTTGCTCTATTTCACTCATTTTTACGCTGCTCTTTCCTGTATTTCAGAGACCTGTTCGATAGCCTGGCCGCGTGTTTCGCTGCCCAGCAAGGCTACAGCAGCCAGCCCGCCAACAGCCAGGATCGCAACGAAGACATAAGAGCCTGCAATACCACTATATGTCAGGATAAAGGACATAATGAACGGGGCTAGCGCTCCACCGAAGAATCGTCCCACACCCTCGAAGAAGCCGATGCCCGTTTCGCGCATGCGTGTTGGATACTGCTCCGCGCCGTAAATCTTGATGGCCGGGTCAACGCCGATGCCAAAGAACGACATAATCACGCCAAATGCTACCGCCAGCACCGGATCATGCACCAGCCCGAAGATAACCGCGCTAATTGCCGCAATAGCCGCGAACCAGATCAGGGTAAACTTACGTCCAAAACGCTCAAGCGCATACGCGGCTGCATATTTTCCAGGTATAGAGGCCAGGACGATAATCGAAGTCAGCAGGAACGAGGTTCCAAGCGTATTGCCTTCCTTGAGCAACACCGTCGGCGTGTAGGTCTGGATGGCGTAGAACATAAACAGGATGCACGAGAAAGAAATCCACATCATGATCGTGCGCTTCAGGTATCCCTTGCTGAACACCGCTCGCACTGAAGACTTTTCACTTACAACCCTCTCGCTCGCTTCAATCTGTGGCTGCGGGAGCGGCCTGCCGGTTCGCTGCTCGATGCGCCGTTCGATACGCTGTACGATGGAATCCGCCTCGCGTTCATGTCCGGTGGCTTGCAACCAGCGCGCAGACTCGGGCATCCAGCGCATCAAGACGGGAACATAGAGCAAGGGAAGACCACCCAGGAAGAACAGGTAGCGCCATCCCATATCTCCTGACACCTGCGGAATGAGCGCGAAAGCGGCCAGCGGCGCGATGAAGTAACCCAGCGAGAGAAACGAGTCAAGGATGCTCGTCATCGCTCCCCGGAAGTGGCGCGGCATATATTCAGCCGCCATTGCATAAGGAATGGGGAAGATCGCGCCCATGCCCAGGCCGGAGATAAAACGCAGAGCTATAAGCATGGCAGGCGTGGTGGCAAGCCCGCATAAAAAAGAAAAGGCTGCATACCAGGCTGTACCGACAACGAGCATCTTCTTGCGCCCAATGCGGTCGGCAATCATTCCTGATGGAATAACAGCGACAACAATACCCAACGTTGAGGCAATCGCCAGCAGACCAACTGTAAACGCATTCAACGAGAATTGTTTGGTGAGCGATGGCAGGACGTTACCTATAATACCAATATCATAGGACTCCACCAGCCAGGCAATACCCGCCAGCAACATAATCCGCAGCGTTTCGCGGCTGACCGGTAGTCTATCCAGCCTCTCTGCGATAGCACGATTAAAAGAGATGGATGTACTTGTGCCGGAATAGATAGTTGTATCCATAAGGCTTCTCCTGAAATGAGAGATTTATTGGCTATGATGAATTTGGTTGTAGGGACGCGCTTCATCGCGTCCACCCCGTTCCATCGGCATGTACAACAGGCGGTTGTAGGGACGCGCTTCATCGCGTCCACCTCGTTCCATCGGCATGCACAACAGGCGGTTGTAGGGACGCGCTTCATCGCGTCCTGCCCGCCTGTGATGCGCTGTGATCGGGCAGGACGCGATGAAGCGCGTCCCTACAACCACCTGCATCAACCTTTCGCTAGTATTGTGGCAGACCTTGCTGAAAAAACGGCCAACCTTGCTGAAAAAATGCTGAATCCGTCAGGAGCGAGGAAACGTCTGATATAATGAGGCATCAATTCAGCGTTTTTTCAGCAATGTGTGTTTCAATGATGCTAGAACTGTGCTGGCAGAGGAACCAGGGAGAATGTCTACAGGAAGCGCGTCTAACGATCCAGACCTGACGGTATTGATCGTCGATGATGAACCACAAATTATCGAGTTTTTACGCATGGGGTTCTCATACGAGGGCTTCCGCGTGCTGACGGCAACTACCGGACCCGAGGCAATCAACCGGACGCTGGAGCATCATCCGAACATCATTATTCTTGATATCATGCTGCCAGGGATGGACGGCCTGGAAGTAACCCGTCGTATCCGGCGCACAATGAACGTACCGATCATCATGCTCACCGCGAAAGATGAAGTAGACGACCTGGTTACTGGCCTGAACATGGGCGCGGACGATTACGTCACCAAGCCCTTTACTTTTAAAGAACTGATGGCGCGCACTCGCGCACTGCTACGCCGCTTTGGTATCACTACCGGAGACGTGCTTTCTTTTCACAATATTACCCTGGATAGGGGCACGCGGGTGGTGACGCGCAATAACGAGGAGATAGAGCTGACCCCGCGAGAATTTGACCTGTTAGAACTGCTTTTGATGCACCCGCGCCAGGTTCTCTCGCGTGAAGTCATTCTGGCGCGTGTCTGGGGCTACGATTACGAAGGCGATGACAACATCATCGAGGTCTATATTCGCCACCTGCGTGAAAAATTGCACGACAATCCCCCGCAGTTGATTCAAACGGTGCGCGGCATCGGCTATTCGCTGCGCGGGTGAGGCACATTTATGTGGAAACGTATCCATTTTCGCCAACTCAGAAACATACCGATTCGCTGGCGTCTCACGCTCATCTCACTAGCGGTGCTGACGCTCCTGCTGGTTGTGCTGAGCGTGGTAGTATCACTGCTGGCGGAACAATCGCTGCTGGGAAATGAAGTCGATGTTTTGCATAACGAAGCGCATCTTGCTGAGACAGGCATCAAGGGGCGCGGATTTAACCTGTCCCGCTTCTCAGAGCCACCGGTAGGCCCGCCGCCAGCGAACTTTCAGACTAATGCGGCGGAACTCGCGCGCCACCTTGCCGGTCCCAATACCAATGCCGCCATCCTTACACCGGACGGTTCCGTCCTCATCCCGCCCAGCACGTTCCCCTTTACCGCCAGCGCCGTCACCCTCTCCCCTATAACGGTGCAACAAACGCTCGCCCACAACCAGAATGGCTCAGCCTATGTGCTGGCGCGTGATGCGCATGGCGCTCGCCAGATTGTCGTGCTGATCCCGTTGGTCAGCAATGGCTATACCGTCGGCATCTTGCAAGTAAGCACGCCGACCGCGCCGATTGATAATTTTTTGATAACTCTCCGCCTGCTGCTCGCGCTCGGTGTACTCGTCACCATTCTGCTCGCGGCAGCGGTGACTTTTCCACTGGTCGGCGTTGCACTGCGCCCCCTGGTTGAGATCGAGCGCACAACCCGCCGTATTGCCAGGGGAGACCTCTCCGAGCGCATCAACCCGCCACTCACCAAAGATGAAATTGGTCAACTCGCTGTCTCCTTCAATAGCATGGTGGCCCGACTCGAAGATGCCTTCCACCGTCAAAAGCAGTTCGTAGCCGACGCCTCGCACGAACTGCGCACGCCATTAACCGCCATGAGCGGCAGCCTGGAAATGCTGCTGATCGGCGCAGACCAGGGCGATGCCGAAGCCGTACACCGTCTTGTGCGCGGCATGTACGGCGAAGTGAAGCGCATGCGCCGCCTCGTCGAAGACTTGCTGGTGCTATCGCGCCTGGATGAAGGCAAACTCTCCTTAAGTGAGGAATACACGCAGGTCGGCCCTGTAGTAGAAGCCGTCTACGAACAGGCCAAATACCTCGCACAGGATCAGGAGCTTACCTGCAAAATCGAGCCAGAGCTACCCCTCATATGCGCCGATAAAGACCGGCTCAAGCAAGTCCTGCTCAATATCATGGAGAACGCCCTCAAATTTACTCCCGAGGGCGGCCATATCGAACTGCGCGCCTCACAAACACCGCAGAATAAGGTCGAAATTGTGATCCAAGATAGCGGTCGAGGCATTCCCCCAGAAGCCCTTCCGCACGTATTCGAACGTTTCTATCGCGCCGACCCCTCACGCGCCCGCCAACCACGCCAGAGCGGCGGAAGCGGACTGGGCCTCGCCATCGCCAAAGAACTCACGGAGGCGCAGGGCGGCACCATCTCTATTAGCAGCGTGCTGAATGAGGGAACAACCGTGACGCTGGCGTTTCCGGCAGCCGATACAAAGAGTCAGGAACAGTCTGCTGACAAGAAGACAACGCTTGATGTGAAAAAGTAACCAGGATTCACACATTTTAAACCGAAAATAACAAATTACAATTTCACTTTCTTGCTTTATGTGTTAATATTTGTATAGAAAATACGTTATTGTAAGTAGTTGGCTAATCTAATCCTTATCATAATTTCTTTCTGCTTCTTTACTCAATGTGCTGTAGATGCTTCCTCGTAGTACCAATAGAGAAGGAGGCTTGTGCCGATGAGTAGCAGTGTTGAAGACGGTGGAGCGCTTGAGGATTGGCCGCCAGTCGATGAGCGACACCGGACAGATGCGAGCAGAGTACAGCAAGTCTTTAGCAGGATTATCAAAGAGTTTGTAGAGCGAGTACGAACCCTGGACCCTCAAGGAGATAAGATTGAGGGTGGAACACTCGAACCCTGGGAATCACCTGAGCAGGAGTGGGATTAAGCTTATCGGTGTCTAAGCTTCTGTTATGAGGGTTACAGCAACTCATTACCTTCAGAGCGCAGGTTCTCAATGTTCCACTGCGTTTTGAGCTGATTATCTAAGCGCGTAAGCCTCGAACTGTATGTAGTGTAGATAAGCGTCCCAATAAGTATACTCACTCCAGCAAGTATCCCTGCAACAAACCATATATGCCAGAAGGCAAACACAATGCCGATAAGCGCAAGAAGAGTACCAGCCCAATAAACTATCCTCAGACCCAGCATATCTTTCACTGTTACATACTTTCGAGAAGTTTCCTCAAAAGTAATGAGTACAAGTGCTGATAGAAGCGGAAGTGCTATAGCAAAGGCTATGATAGAAAAAATCGCAGGCCAATCGGGAACATTTACCTCAACAGGGGCTTTCGCGGCTGGCGTACCTGGCAATGATTTGAATACACCTGCTGAAATGAACGCTGATAGAATAACCAATCCAATGCCAATAAGGCCTCCGCATATCAGGCGTGTCTTGATAGCGGCATATTTCTTCAACTTTCCGTACTGCTCTCCAACAGTCGGCTCGTGTTGCTGTAGTTCCATGACAATACTACCTTACATAGGGTAGTCATATTATCGCATAAGAAGCCGAGCGGGGAACTGAGAAACAATCTTGCCCTGTTCGTTTATAGTTGCAATCATATAGTCCCGTTTTGCTTCATTCACAAGCCACTCATAAAAGCGCAAGGCACTTCGCACTGTTTCGGCACGTGTTGGCGCATCAGTAACTTCCTTCAATGCATCAAGCCGGGCAAGCGCTTCTGGAGCAAACTCAAATTGAACACGAATTTTCTTCTCTTGTGATTTAGATGACATTTTCTGCCCCTCCGACATGGCTACTTCGGCTTCTGTTGGCTCTGGGATTGCAGGAGATGCTTCAGGCTTCACTTGCCATTGCATGATATGCCTCCTCTGAGAACAATGGTCTTAATATCTCTCATCATGACAATCATCCCTGGATGAACCTATGCTCACCTTGAGGAGCTACAATACACCTGTATCCAAGACTAACAAAAGCCTTTACTATATAGACGTTACTATCAAGTGTACTTAAAAAACGCTTTATTGTCAAGCAATTAAGGTGTTGATTTTAGTGAGTTGATACACACTTTATGAGTAATTCATACACATATGTATACCATAAAAGAGCCAAAGAAGGCAAAAGAACACATCTCATTGGCCCCACCAACTCTCGGGTGCTGAAGCCAGGGCGACCGCAAGGGATCGCCCCTACTATAGATGTATGATTGATAAGAAGATGTATCATTGTATGGTAGGGGCGATCCCTTGCGGTCGCCCTGGCCTTTTTTACGCGCGCCCTGGCACACAATATTGGATGGGACAGACACAGCTTATCTACCTACCAGATAGCCGTTCCACAAAGGGCGCACAAGTCTCCATCAAGCGATCTGAGATCATATAATACGAAATCCCAAAGCGCTCGCGCCTTTCAAGCATCTGCTCCGCAACCTGTTCTACTGTGCCTACAAAGATCGATGGCATCTCCAAAATCTCTTCGGTAGATATGCCGTTCCAACCGCGTGTTTGCGCGACCCGTTCTGCTCCCTGATGACGATTGTTCGTAAAGACGGGACTGGTTATGACACTCAACTCAAGCTGTGCGAAGCGTTCACCTGCTGCTTCGCGCAGCCAGGCGATTTTCTGCGCGTAACTCTTTGCCGTATAATCAGCAGGATCATTTACCGTTGGAAGTCCGGCATTCAATGGGCCAGCCAGAATGCCCACAATATCTGCCTCGCGCCCGGCAATGGCTAACATGCGCTTTCCACCCGCGCCGATCAGAATTGGTGGATGTGGTCGCTGGAGAGGTTTAGGAAAGCTCTGTATGTCGTTGATGGTATAGTGCTTCCCATGAAAGGTCAAAGGCGCATCAGCAAAGAGGCCCTTGAAGATATGTAAAGCCTCCTCGAAACGCTCAACACGTATCCCTGGCGTATCGAATGGCAGCCCTGCCTGCTCATATTCGCTGCCCATCCAACCTGCTCCCAATCCAAAGTCGAATCGTCCACCCGAAAGCACATCCAGGGTAGCCACTTCCTTCCCCAGCAGCACCGGGTGACGATAATCGTTATCAAACACCATACTGCCAACGCGCAATCGAGTTGTAATCATCGCTGCCGCCGTTAAAGCGGACAGAGGCGCGAATTGATCGCCAAAAGGTCCCGCGACAAAATGGTCGCGCAACAACAGCGTCGTATATCCAAGCTCCTCCACACGCCGCACCTTTGCGAACCAGTCCTCACGGGTTCCCATCTCTTCACACAGAACGCCAAAGCGAATTGGCCGTTGCATATGTTACTCTCCTTCTTTTGCCAACACTTGAAGTACAATTCCCAGCCTGAAGAGTAACATACGAAAGGATACATAGACTATCCATTTCTTGCGTTCAATGTTATAGGAGCGCTATAGCATACGCCTCTGGCGACTTCAAAAGTTTCTTTACTCTTTTCTCACACTTTTTTAACGTTTTTTTGCTATACTCAATGGCAAGTTTGCGAATCATAACATGATTCGCATATGGCAAATGGAGCAAGACCCAGGTTTAAGGATATCCCGGCAATGAGAAAAGCTATTGTTTCAGCCGTCATTCTGGCTGTTTTCGTTTTCTATAGCATCCTACATGCTCATTCAGCACCCGTTGCTGTCGTACCCACTCCTGTGGCGGGAACGCGCTCTACAGCAAGTTCGACAACTCCCACACAAGTGCCGACAGGCGCAACGCCAACTCCGCACGCGACCCAGACATCAGGCTCCAAATATAAAGACGGAACATATACAGGTAGCGTTGCCGATGCGCAATGGGGCTTGGTGCAGGTCGAAGCGATCATTCAAAACGGAAAAATTACCGATGTGAAATTTTTGCAGTATCCCAATGATCGCAGCCGCTCCATCGAAATCAATAGCATCGCGGACCCGCAGCTTGTTAGCGAGGCCATCCAGGCACAAAGTGCCAACGTGGCTATCGTGACTGGAGCCACCGATACCAGCGATGCCTTCATTCAGTCGCTTTCAGACGCGCTTTCGCAGGCACAGGCATGAAACAACTACAGTTGCTGATGGGTATGCCCATTACCGTCGAAATAGTCGATCCAGGCGTTACGGAAGCCGGTATAGAGCAGGTCTTCGCCTATTTTCGTACAGTTGACGAAACCTTCAGCACCTATAAGGAACACAGTGAGATATCGAAAATCAACCGGGGTGAACTTGCCGAAGCTGAGTATAGCGAGGACATGAAAACCATCCTCACCTTGAGCGAACAGACCAGACAGGAAACGAATGGTTATTTCAATATCCGCCACAAAGGCAAGCTCGATCCCTCGGGCATCGTCAAAGGCTGGGCCATCCTGCAGGCGGCGAAGCTCTTGAAAGATGCCGGATGGCGCAATTTTTACATCGATGCTGGTGGCGACATTCAGATGGCTGGATACAAAGATGGCAAGCCCTGGCGTGTGGGCATCCGCAACCCGTTCAATCGCGACGAAATCGTGAAGGTGCTGCAACTCACGGATAGAGGCGTTGCCACGTCTGGCACTGCCATTCGCGGGCAGCACATCTACAATCCCCATCGTCCGCGCACTCCGCTACGCGATATCATGAGTCTGACTGTCATCGGCCCCGATATCTATGAAGCAGATCGCTTCGCAACCGCCGCCTTCGCGATGGGAAAAGAGGGCATCTTTTTCATCGAACAGTTGCCAGGGTTTGAGGGCTATATGATCGATGCTTCCGCTTGCGCAACATTTACCACCGGTTTTGAAAGGCACGTCGTTCAAGATGATAGCACGCATTGACGATTTCCTTGACCGCATCACCATGTACCGCCTGGTACTCTATATCCTGATCATCTACATCGCATGCGCGGCGGTGCTGTCATATTTCGGGCTGCTTCCTTTCTCGCCAGGGGCGCTGCTGCTCTCAACCGCGTTTCTCGTTCTCATGTGCTGGGCAACCAATACGCTCATCGCGTACATTCTAGCCGTACCAACCAACATAGAATCTACCTACATCACCGCGCTCATCCTGGCGCTGATTATCAGTCCCATTGCCACTTCTAACGATTTCCTGTTTCTCGGCTGGGCCACCATACTCGCAATCTCATCCAAATATGTTCTCTCGCTCTACAACAAACATATCTTCAATCCCGCCGCTGTAGCAATCGTCATTACGTCGTTTGCCCTCGGCGAATCCGCGAGCTGGTGGGTGGGAACCGCCAGTATGCTGCCGGTCATACTCCTGGGTGGTCTGCTGGTTATACGCAAGCTGCGCCAGGGCGAGATACTCACGTTCTTTTTAATGACCTCGTTATTCACCGTTTGCGTCGTCAGTCTCCTACAAGGGCTTCCTCTGCTTAAAGAGTTGCAGCAATTGGTGATAATGTCACCGCTCTTTTTCTTTGCCACCATCATGTTCACTGAGCCGCTGACCGCGCCGCCCACGCAAAAACTGCGGTATATCTATGCTGGCATTGTGGGCATCTTTTTCGTTCCCCAGATACATGTTGGATCTATCTATTCCACTCCTGAACTGGCGCTGGTCGTTGGCAACCTTTATTCCTACGCCGTCAGTCCGAAGCACAAAGTGATCCTGAAGCTGAAGCGAAAAAAGAAAATCGCGTTTAGCATGATGGATTTCGCCTTCCAACCTTCGCACAAACTCGCCTTCGTACCGGGTCAGTATCTGGAAGTAACGCTCGCTCACGCCAAACCGGATAGCCGGGGCAATCGCCGCTATTTTACCATCGCCTCATCGCCAACCGAGAACGAACTACACCTGGGAGTACGCTTTTACCCCAAAAGCAGCACCTTCAAGCAAGCCCTGTATCGTATAGATAACCGCTCAAAAATCCTGGCAGGCCAGATTGCCGGAGACTTCACGCTTCCACCAGACCCCCGGCAAAAACTGGTCTTCATCGCTGGCGGCATCGGCATCACGCCTTTCAGAAGCATGTTAAAATATCTCATCGACACGAACCAGTACCGCGACATCGTTCTTCTCTATGCAAACCGAACACTCGATGAAATTGCCTATAAAGATATTCTTTCCGAAGCGCAGACAAAACTCGGCATCAAAGTCTATTGCACGCTAACCGATACGAAAGCTATTCCCGGCAACTGGCCCGGCTTTCGCGGCAGAATAGATGCAGACATGATCGCCACCGCCGTTCCAGACTATCGCCAGAGAACATTTTATCTCTCCGGTTCCCTCGGCATGGTGAGAGCGTGTGAATACTACTTGAGAAATTTGGGCGTAGAGCTGGATCAGATAAAGAAGGACTTTTTCCCCGGGCTAGTGTAGTTCTCCCTACACTCAAACGATGCATTGCTGAAAACTGGCAACGCGGTCTTCCTTTAAAAAACAAGCGACACACATAAATCAGCACCAAAAAACCCGCGTTTGCTCACGTCTCCTTTTTAAAGCCTCCATTAAGGAGCAAGCCAGGTGAACAAAAGCTACTCCTGGTATTTCAAGTAAAAGGAGCTATCTTGTGAACGCTGAAGCAATCTCAAACCTGTCCACAAAAGAATATCGTCCCGTAGGCATATGGCGTCTGATACCACTCTATACGGTTGCCCTGGGTCTCATCTTGAGTATAGTAATTCTTATCCCGCTTTTCACGGCTCCCCAAATTGATACGGCCACCCGTATCGTCTTAATTGTTGGCGCTTTCATCTTGCTCTTAATAGGTGTCCTGGTAGGCTTAGCCTTTCGGGGGACAAGGCTTGTCACTTCAACAGGCGGCGTCACCTATCATGGAGTTGGCTTCCGTGTCTACACTCCCTGGGATAATATTCAGGGGATGGGTGAAGGAACATATAAGGGCAACCACGCCTACGGCACCCGCTTCTATCAACCCGATCGGCAGGTGAAGGGCTTGCTGCTGCGTAATCCCGCCGTTGTAGGTTACAAAATCCAGGATGGCATCCGGCAACATATCCCTGTCATTGAAGTGACCTTTCCACTGCTCGCTATGCTCAATATGAACAGATTTGCAGGCGTTATTCCAACCAGTACCTTTTTCGATAACAGCACCTATCAGGATTTTCTCGTCGATGCAAAGTGTTATGCCCCCAAAGCTTTCGACACGAAGTAGCATCCTGGTCAGTAGGTTGGCCAGAAGACCCCCGCAAGGGGATGTCTCTACAAATCCAACGAAGCTGTAGAGACATCCCCTTGCGGGGGTCTTCCGTTCCCTCTATGCAACGCCTGTCTTCTGGCCCACCTATGCAGCATGTGTCTTTCGCGAATGTTCTCAACATGCTATAATAAATGAAGCATTAATCCAATCTCTCGCCTCTGTGCGAGTGTATATACTATGGCAGGGGGCAATCGTAGTGGCTACAAATCATAACTATCCGGCAGGCTCGGAGAACGAACCTGCTAATAATAACACCTATCAAAGTCGCCGTGAGATGCGCGCAAACAATCCAACCGGAATATTACCGGTCATTCCATCGTCAAAAAGTTACAGTAGTGCGTCCGACTTCGACAACCTGATCGCCTCGCTGCGTGAGCTATTCGCGCAGGATCGACAGGTTGCCAGCCAGCAGGACAGCAGACGCTGCGGCATCTGCTACCTGTACTTTCAAGTACACGAAGTGCAATATCGCGAGGAAGAGGGCTTCTACGTCTGCCCCGGCTGCGAGAAAGCACTCGGCAAACAAAAACTGCCTATGGTACGCCGCCAGCAGAAATAGTCTGGCACACAAAAAACGGGGATGCGTGGGTTAGCGCATCCCCGTTTTTGTGTTTGTTTACTCTACCACAGCCTGAGCTTCAGCCTCTTCGTATTCTTCCTCGGTCACTTCCTTCAAATCCTCTGGCCGGTCAAGCCGGTCGAGGAACAGGATACCGTCCAGGTGATCGATTTCATGTTGCAGAATGCGTGCAAACCAGTCCTCGGCATTCACCTTTATCGGCTTGCCTCGAGCATCCTGACCCTTCACCTGAATTTTAGTAGCGCGCCTGATGTTCTCGCCGATGTAGCCGGGAATGCTCAGGCAGCCCTCAGTGCCGAGCGCCTCACCCTCCGCCTTGACGATCTCGGGGTTAAACATCGCCACCTTGCGGTCCTCGAACTCCGCCACAAAGACGCGAATCGAGAGGCCAATCTGCGGTGCGGCCAGCCCTACCCCATTGGCCGCGTGCATCGTCTCAAACATATCCTCGACCAGCTTCTGCATCGATGGGTCAAAGCGATGCACCTTCTTGGCCTTCTGCCGTAATACCGGTTCCTCAATTGTATGAATTTTGCGAATTGCCATCTTCTCTGTATTCCCTACACTCTTCCTTAACTGCCAATCAGTACCTCACACTCAAAATAAGGCCTGTTCTCTTCCATCGACTATATATAGTATCATATAAGCCATGAACACGCCAGACATCACAACCGAGATCACGGCATTTATTGAAAAACATCGCCTTCTTCCTGCAAGCGGCAGCGTACTCGTTGCCGTTTCGGGCGGTGCCGATTCGCTCTGCCTGCTGCACGTGCTGAACTGCCTTTGCGGCCCTGGGAAACGCTACCCTGATGTCCAACTCTCCGCCGCGCACCTCAATCACCAGCTACGCAGTGCAACCAGCGACCAGGAAGCCGCCGCAGTCGCCGCGCTCGTCGAGTCCTGGAACATTCCCATCACCGTTGGCTCCATCGATGTACCGGCCCTCGCTCATGCCGAACATCGCTCGCTTGAAGATGCCGCCCGCACAGCCCGTTATCGTTTCCTGCGCCAGGTGGCTCAAGGCCGATCTATCGCAGTCGCCCATCACGCCGACGACCAGATAGAAACGCTGCTGCTGCACTTCCTGCGCGGCAGTGGTCTGGCCGGTCTTGTCGGCATGCAGCCCCGCCAGCAGGACATCATTCGTCCCTTGCTGGAGATCACTCACGCGCAGACCGTCAGTTATTGCCGGCAACACGCCATCACCCCGCTTGAAGACCTGAGCAACAGCGACCCACGCTTTACCCGCAATCGCATACGCCACCAGCTTCTCCCCTTGCTCGAATCGATCAATCCCGGCCTGCGCGCAACCCTGCTCCGTAATGCCAACGTGCTTTTATCGGACCTGGACTATATCGAAACACAGGTTGATGCATGCTGGCCGGCCGTCATCCTCTCCGAACAAGACGATATCATCACCTTGAGTATACCCGCACTCTTAAACCTGCACGAAAGCCTGCAGCACCATCTCCTGCGCAGTGTTGCTGCTCAACTTTGTAATGGACAATCGCCGCTCGAACTACGCCATTATGCCCTGCTCGACGAACTATTGCATCGCCCTGCTACGCAGGAAGAACATACACTACATTTGCCTTCCGGCCTGCGCGCCTCCCGTGTCTATTCGACATTGACCTTGCGCCGCGTCTCACAACCTGCGCCACCTGTAGGGACGCGCTTCATCGCGTCCACCCCACCTGCCACAGGCCGCGATTCATCCAATGTAGGGACGCGCTTCATCGCGTCCACCTCGTCCGCCACAAACACCTATTATGATGAATCGGGGGGCGCAGGACGCGATGAATCGCGTCCCTACCATTCATTATCTATCCCTGGCAATGTTTCGGGGGATACAGGACGCGATGAAGCGCATCCCTACAATTCATTATCTATCCCTGGCGAGGTGGATATTCCGGGCACGCCCTGGCGCGCAAAGGCCGAATACCTGCCATCCGATATAGAACAACAGGTCATAGAGGCATTGCAACATGGAAATTGGCAAGATGTGTGGCGATTGCTTCCACCCAGTCGTTATGTTGTATATATAAATGCTCAGGTGGCTGGCTCTCTATTGCGAGTCCGTGTACGGCGTCCCGGTGATCGTATGCAACCGTTGGGCATGAGGCACGAGAAAAAAGTGCAGGATATTCTGGTGGATGCCCATATTCCACGTGGTGAGCGGGACACGCTCCCCCTCTTCTTTTCCGACACTCATTGCCTCTGGCTGGCGGGAGTTTGCATCGATGAGCGAGCAAAACTCACTTCACAGACACGCCGCATCGTTCGTCTTTCTATAGAGCCAGCGCGCTCGTAACCTTTTTTCTCAGCAGAGGTGGACATGTACAATATGCACGATGACATCCAGGAAATTTTGATCACCAGCGAGGAGATTCAGGAAAAAACTCTTGAATTAGGCAAACGTATTACGGCTGATTATGAAGACAAGAATCTCTTATTGCTCGGCACGCTAAAGGGCGCTGTCCCGTTCATTGCCGATCTCGCGCGCGCCATCGAACTACCGCTAGAGATCGACTACATGGCCGTTTCCAGCTACGGCAACAGTACCGAGTCCAGCGGCATCGTGCGCATTCTCAAAGACCTGGAAGGCCCCATCGACCGCAAGCATGTCCTGATCGTCGAAGACATCGTAGATAGCGGGCAAACCCTGCACTATCTCATGGACGTCCTGCGCCAGCGCAGACCGCTCAGCCTGCGCGTCTGCACCCTGCTCGATAAGGGCCGCGAGCGTATCAAACCCGTCACGCCAGACTACACGGGCTTCCAGATTCCCGACCGCTTCGTCGTCGGCTACGGCCTGGACTACGCCCAGCGTTATCGCAATCTCCCCTACATCGGCATCCTGAAGCCATCCGTTTATCAGGATGAACCCGTAAAACCGCAGAGCTATCATAAAAGCCCGGCGGAAGATTACTAGCCCTTATTGCCGCCAACTCTCCCACCTGCTACAATGAGTAAGAACAAAACAGGTAGTTGGAGAGCAATATGGTATCTGTTGGCGTAATCGGCAGCGGTGCCTGGGGAACCACACTGGCGCTGCTGCTGGCACATAAAGGCGTAGACACAACCCTGTGGGAACACCGGCCCGAACGCGCCGCCGAAATGCAGCAAAGGCGCGAAAACAGCATGTTCCTGCCCGGCTTTCCTTTTCCCGACCCTCTGCAAGTCACATCCGATATTGCGGCAGCAACACGAGACAAACATCTCCTGCTGCTCGTCACACCATCCCAGCGCACACGTGAAAATGCGCGCCTGCTTGCTCCGTATCTTGACCCGCAAACTATCTGCGTCAGTTGCAGCAAAGGCATCGAATTGCACAGCCTTAAACGCATGACCGAGGTGATTCAGGAAGAGATACCAGACCTGGGTAGGCGTATCGCCGCTCTGAGCGGCCCCAACATTTCGCGAGAAGTTGCCGAGGGCAAACCAACCGCCGCCGTGATAGCAGCTGATGACGAGGAAATAGCTATCTACGCGCGTGACATCATCAACACCCCGCGCTTCCGTATCTATACCTCAAACGACGTAGTCGGGGTAGAACTGGGTGGTTCGCTGAAAAACATCATCGCCATAGGCGCTGGCTTCAACGATGGCATGAACTACGGCGAGAACGCTAAAGCCGCCTTCATCACCCGCGCCATCGCGGAGATCGCCCGGCTCGGCATTGCGGCTGGCGCGCACCCACTCACCTTCGTTGGCCTCGCAGGCATTGGCGACCTCATCGCCACCTGCTCCAGCCCGCTCAGCCGCAACCACCAACTCGGTCAGCGTCTTGCCGCAGGCGAAAAACTCGACGATATTCTTTCCTCTACCCATAGCGTTGCCGAAGGTGTCTACACCACCAAAGCCGCCCTGCAACTCGCCCGGCGCTACAACGTCGAAATGCCCATCACCGAACAACTCAGCACCGTCCTCTTCGAGGGCCGCGACCCGCGCAAGGCCGTTCCAGAATTGATGATGCGCGACCCCAAAAATGAGTTGGAAGGGATGCTGTAACGCATTGATTTATTCAATGATCCTACCATCCGAAATCTGCACCACTCTATCCGCCGCTTCCACAATCGTCGGGTCGTGCGTGGCAACGAGCAGGCCGATTTGCGAATTATGAGCGGTCTCGCGCAGGAGTTTGGCGATGGCGCGGCCCGTGATCGAGTCCAGGTTGCCGGTTGGCTCGTCAGCGACGATGAAGCGCGGGGAATGCACCAGGGCGCGAGCCAGCGAGACGCGCTGCTGCTCGCCGCCCGAGAGTTCCAGGCCGCGATGATGCATACGCGGCCCCAATCCTACCCGTTCCAGAGCTTCACGAGCAAGGCTATCGCGCCGCGCAGGGTCTACCTTTGCCAGCCGTAGGGGCAGCTCAACGTTCTCTTTCGCTGTTAAGGATGGGAAGAGGTGCGCGTTCTGGAACATCATGCCGATGCTTTCACGGCGCAGTTTGGCCCGCGCTGCCTCATCCAGGGTAGCCAGGTCATGCCCCAGAATAAATACCTGCCCGCTTGTGGGATTATCCAACCCGATCAGAATATTCAGCAGCGTCGTTTTGCCGGAGCCGGAACGCCCGCGCAGCGCCACAAACTCCCCCGGCGCAATGCTTAAATCAATGCCGCGCAAGGCATGCACTACATTGCTTCCGGCCCGGAAATCGCGCGTCACCCCACGCGCTTCGGCAATCGTCTGTACGGCTGTTTCCTGCATTACTTCACCTCTGTGTGTTTATCCACCTGCTCCACATCTTGCGAATCATTGGAGCCGTTCGTCTCGATACGAATTGGCCATAATTCCACGTGATCGTTCACGATACGCACTTCGGCGCGGCCCTGGAAAGGAATGCTCTCCAGGGCCTCCTTTGGTAGCTGCAAGCGGCCCACGCGGTCGATCAATACCGACTCGCGATGCGTCTTGCTTGAAAGGCCGATCACAGCGCTGCGTTCCAGCACGTGTTCGCTTACCGCCTCAAGTGGCTCATCGCGGCGCACCGTCTCTGTGCTTGTTCTGCCATCCCGTATGGCGATGGTGCGATCAACCACCGCCGCAATCGCCACGTCATGCGTCACGATAATAATCGTCAGGCCAAACTTGCGGTTCAGGTCGCGCAGCAGGTTCATGATCTCGCTGGCCGTTCCCGAATCCAGTTCGCCCGTCGGCTCATCTCCCAGCAACAATCCTGGCTGGTTGGCAAGGGCTACAGCAATAGCGGCCCTCTGCTGCTCGCCGCCCGAAAGCTGGTAGGGATGTTTATGCTCCATCCCCTTTAAACCTACCACTTCCAGCAATTTACGCGCTCTCCGCGCCCGCTTTCTCGCATCCAGTCCACCCAGCACCTGGGGCAGTTCGACATTATCCTGTATCGTCAATTCCGGCAGCAGGTTGCGCCCGCTTTGCTGCCAGACATGCCCCACAACAAAGCGCTTATAATGGATGCGCTGCGCCTCGCTCAAACGAGTCAGGTTGTACCTGCCAACAAAGCACTTTCCCGCGCTCGGCAGGTCTAACCCACTCAAAATATTGAGCAATGTGCTTTTGCCTGAGCCGGACGCGCCGACAATTGCCATAAACTCGCCCGGCATCACCTCCAGGTCCAGCCCCTGCAGCGCCACCACCTCCAGGTCCGCCACTTTATATATTTTTACCAGATTATCACATATCACCAACGGCTGCGCCATGACCCCTCCCTTAATCTTCATTCAAGCGCAAAGTCTGACTGATCGAGGGCCGCGAAACGACCCGCACCATCAGCGTCAATGCTGCCACACAAATGACAATCAGTATCGCCAGCACAAGCAGCAGCGCGGGCGGTATCACAATCTGCACCGGCGGTACCGTCTGCGCAACGAAAAACGAGCTGCTGGTGACGTTGCTCTGCGTGCCACTGGAGCCAGCATTGGTAAACACCAGCGCGGGCAGCGCCAGCAGCGACAGAATCGCCCCGAACAGCAGCCCGAGCAGCAGCGAGGTCAGATAAATGATACTCTGCTCCCAGGTCAGTATGCTGGCAAGCTGTTTAGACGACGCGCCAAGCGCCCTCAGTACCGCGAAGCTGGTCAAACGACTGCGGGCGCTCAGCCACGATGCTATCAGGTTCCCGGCCAGCGCCAGCAAGAGGGCCATGCTCGCGCCAATCCCCAGCACGCCGAGCAGATCAACATAGAGCGGGTCGTTTTGCAGCGAGTTGATGATATCCCGCCGGTCGTAGAGCCGCGACAATTCCAGGCAGCAGCCCCCGCCCAGCGTCTTGCGCACGCTGCCAAGCGAAGCAGGATCATCGCGTGTCTTCAACCAGACGTAGTTCAAAGGCATCCCGACACCCTCATACGCAAAATTGTTGATATAGACAGGAGCCAGGGTGCGATAATCCACCAGCACATTGCCATCCGGCAGGTCCTCGCCCTCGTTCGCATTGTTGGAAGTAGGAATATGCTGTACCTCCGCTACCGCCACCATCGTCAAATCTCCATAGGGCGAGAAATTCAGCACAAAGACCGCTCCGGGCGACAGGTGCAGGGCATTCCAGGTATTTTCGTCTACCAGCGCCGGTACCCTGTTCGCGGCAACCGATCGCGAACGCGCCGCTCGCAACTGCGCCATCAGCGAGGAGAGCGATTGTGTCGAATCCTGCTCGCTCCAATCGGCTGTCTGCGCGAAATTATTCGCATCGACCGCGATCACGCCAATCGTCAGCGCGATAATATTGCCGCCGCCAATGGCCGTCCCTTTATACCCCATAGAGGCCGAAACCACTCCTGGAATAGCGCGGTAGGCCGTCGTAGTCGAGTCCAGCGCTACCGAGTCTATACTTGTATTTTCAGGCGTGCCACTAAAATCCGCGCCCGCCTGGTACGCCGCCACCTGCGGAATGCGCTGCGCCTGCGAAGCCGAATAAATCATCGTAAAGATGACAAACGCCGTCGCCAGCGAAAACAGCAGCGTCATGCGCAGCGATTGACGCGGGCTGCGCGCCATCTGCGCCAGCGCCAGCATAGAAGCGGAGCCGCGCCCGCGTGTAGCAATCCATGCGCCCAGGCGTAACAACAATTGGAAGATGCGTAGGAACACCAGCAAACAGGCGATGAGCAAGAACACAGTTCCCAATAAAGTCAAAGGAGAAAGCAAGATCAGTCGTAGCTGTGGGTCAAGCAGGCCCGAATTGGCCACGTAGTTCGTAATAAGAAAGCCGACCAGCGCAATAATAATCGCTACGATATCCAGGTTGAGACGCTGCCAGAGCGGTTTGCGCGTTGAACGAGCCGCCTCGCGCCGCAGCGCCAGCACATCCACCTGCAAAGCGCGATAAATCGACCCCACCATTGCCAGCACGCTGACAATCACCGTAATTAGCGCGTAGATGGCAAGGTTCAACGCCACACCGAGCGGATTGCTGGCGATAATCGAAAGCGCATTCTGGTCGCCGCCTGGAAGCAAGCGCTGCCCCACAAAGTAAACCACCACTATCGCCAGCAACGGCCCCGCAACGAACGCCATTATCCCCAGCGCTATACTTTGCACCGTAAACGCGCCGAATATTTGCGATTTGCTCGCCCCTCGACTTCTTAACACAGAGATTGCGTCTGTCTGGCGGTCCACCAGGAAATCGGCCATCATGCTGACAAAGAATAAAACCAGCGCCAGCACAAAGATCAGCAGGCTCGTCACCGGAATGCGCGCCACGCCGAGGCGGTCATGATAGCGCTGCAAAATCGTACTCGGCAAATAGGTCGTGGTTTTCTCAAGATACGGCGTTTGAGAAAGATAAGGGTTGTTAGACGTATCAACCTGCACCGCGTTGATGCCATTCAGCACGCTGTCCAGGTGGTCAACATCGATACGCTGCGGATTAAGCGGATAGTACCAGAGATACGCTGCCGGAAAGTCCATAGTAGTGCCCGACAGGTCCGGCCTAGAAAAAACCTTATCATACGCCGAAATCACGCCGTCATTTGAGGCCAGCGCCGTGAAGACAAAGCCAGGAGTAATCCCTCGATCGGCGCTCAAATAGGTGTTGCCATGCCAGTACGGATCATCCTGCCGGTTCAGCTGGAAAATCCCTACAAGGCGCAGGTGAAACGTTTTGACCACACTTCTGACACCTATCTGGCTAAAACCCACATGAATAGAAAAAACCGAGCCGACCGTCGCGTTCAACTTTTCCGCGCTCTCGGAGGTAAGCGCAATCTCGATATCCGAGCTATCCGTCCTCGGCAAGCGCCCTGCCAGCAACGTCAGATGAGATTGCGCCTGCGCCATCGACGCCCCAATCATCTGAATCTGGTTGCATGTGTCATAGATCGGCCCCGTCTCGTTACCACTGCACTTGGGATTGGGCTGATTGCCTAAAATAGTAAAGGTAGCGGTCTCGACAGAGAATTCTAGAGGCGTGAGATACGGCTCCAGCCTGCTCTGGAAATCCGCGTCGATTTGCTTCGTTGCCTGATCTACAATCTTCCCAGAGATTTGCTCGGTAATGCTCTGCACAATGATATCTCTATTCTGGAAAGAATTGCCAAGCACACTGCGTATTCCCGCGGTCATCGACACGTCCGAATAGAGCGGCATCGAACAGACGAGCATTACCGCGAGAGTCATACCAATACCCAGCACCAGCAGCAAGCGCCAGACCTGCCGCGTTCGCCATCGAGCCAGCTTCACCATCGAGCGCAGTCCCGGCTTAGATGGTCGCCGGGACGCCTGGGAACGTTTTGCGGACGTTTCGGGACGTTTTTCTGGCGCAGCGCCTCCCGCTTCTCTTGTCAGAGACATACAAACCTACCTCACATCCATAGAGATTAACTCAGGCTCGTTTGGCAGTACTTACCTATCAAGACGCGAGAAACGTTTTTCTATTGCGCCTGAATCTCCAACTCCCTCTTAAACTCGTCCAGGTACAACCGCATAAAAGCCGTCCGCTGCCGGGCCAGTTTGCGCCCTGTCTCTGTGGACATGCTATCTTCCAATTTCAAGAGTTTGCTATAAAAATGGTCGAGCATATAGCGCTTATCATCAGGCGTGTGTTGCTGCGCGAAAGGGTCGGTGGGATTATAGGACAACGTCTCAGGCGTGCGCCGGATCGTTCCTGTAATTGCCCAGCGCATAATACCAATTGCTCCCAGACCATCCAGGCGGTCGGCATCCCGCACCACTCGCGCCTCGATGGTGCGCGGCTCGATATTTCTGCTGAAGCTGTGCGCCTCAATGGCATGTAACACGGCATCCTGTATCTCCGGCGCGAGGCCGTATTCGTTCATCAATTGCGCCGCGCTCTTTACCGAAAGATCGGCGTGATGCGCCGCTTCATCATGTTCCAACCGCCCAATATCGTGCATCAGCGCTGCCATGCCCACAATAAAGCGATTAGCGCCCTCGCGCTCCGCCAGGTATTCCGCGAGCGAGTAGACACGCCGCACGTGTTCCCAACCATGCGCGGGATCATTTACCTGCTGAAAACGACGCTCTACCTCTGTATAGACGCTTAATAATACTTGTGACATATCTCCCGTTGTTGTCTGCATAGTCAAAGTTGCTCTCCTTTATCCCCATTGTTCCTTTGTTTGTTCATCTGAAAAAACGCTGAGCTACAAAAAAAATCCCCCATCAGGGTGATGTATTACTTCGCTTGCTTGCTCATACTAAGAATAGCTTGTATACATTTTCATTAAATCACATCCATTAGTTACTTGACAAAGCCGGAACGCTCTGGCTGGAGGCACACCATGCAAACCACTCCGCTATCTTCTCATAGTATAGCTATAGATACAGCAACAGGTTACCATAAAAAGACGCTTACAGGAGTCCTCGAGGGTCAAGATGACAGGCATCTTTCCCAGGATGAGCAGCCAGAAACAGGCGTCATCAGCATCTTGCTCGTAGACGATCATGGCTTGATGCGCGAGGGCATACGCCAGTTGCTCGAACTGGAAGAAGATCTCCACGTAATCGCGGAAGCCACCCACGGCTATGAAGCCCTGCACAAAGTGCGCAAACTGCTTCCTGACGTCGTTCTCATGGACATCAGCCTGCCCGGCGTCGATGGCCTCGCCATTACGCGCCAGATCACCAACGAGTTCCCAGACATCGCCGTTATCATGCTCACCGTCGCGCGCAAACAGGAACAGGTCTTGCAGGCCATTCGCAACGGCGCGAAAGGCTACCTGCTCAAAAGCGTTTCATCGCGCGAACTGGTGCAGGCCATTCGCACCGTCCACGCGGGCGGCGTCCTTATCGAACCCGAACTGACCGGCGCGCTGGTCAACGAATATCGCCGCCTCTCAGAACTACACCCACTCGGCTCGTCACTGACCGCTCTGACTGAAAAAGAGATCGAGTTACTTCGTTACGTGGCAACCGGCTTGAGCAACAAGGAGATTGCCGACAAACTGGCCTATTCCGAGAAAACGGTCAAAAACTACCTCTCCATCATCTTCCAGAAGCTAAATATTCGCGACCGCACCCAGGCCGCCATCTTCGCCTTCCGTCAAGGCCTGCTGCCCGACGAAGATTGCGCTTAAAAATACACCAAAAGAAAAAGGGACAATCCAATGGAACGTCCCTTTTTCTTTTGGTGTTGATTACGCCACCATCTTCGCCATCTGCCCGCAGGACCAGGCAGCATTGCGGCAAGCATTGGCGCAATCGCTATTGCCAGCCTGCTCGCACATATTGGCGCAATGGTCGCAGACTCTCGCACAGGCCTGGCAAACATAGCCGCTTAACTGCGAATTATGCTGCAAGAAATGCGCCGTCACCTGGCAAAGTTCCGCGCAATCCTGCAACATCGAAGCCATCTCTGAATTTGCGCCCTGGCTCTTCGCCGCCTCGCTACAAACACTGCTACAGGTGAGGCAATCCTGGGCGCACTGCTGCATCTCAACCTGACCCATAGAATTAGAAGTATTTTGCGTCATATTCACACCTTTCTAGAAACAACATGTTCAACTGTCTTCAGTATCTACACGTCCCAGGAAGGATAGTGGTGACGCAGCAATACAGGCTATTCCGGCGTTGCCTCAGACAGCGCCTCAGATTTCGCGCCCGGCAAGACTGGCGTGGTCTCGATGGCACCGCCAATCTTATGCTCGGTCGTCTGCGGCGGATAGGTCTTGCCTTCAAGCAGGTGCTGGAACGGCAGGTACAGTTGCTCCGGCAGCGCGTGCCACTGGAACCACCCCACCTCGGTCTCCTCGTAGGGCGCTTTCACCTTCGGCTCCCCCGACACATACTTGGCCTGCATCCAGATCGTGATGTAATGCTTCTTATCTGCTTCAAACACATCATTGGTAATAGCGCGGAACTGGAGATCGCTGATTTCCACACCCAGTTCTTCCTGCACCTCACGCAGCGCCGTGTCCTCAGGGTTCTCGCCATACTCCATATGCCCGCCGGGCGCTTTCCACGCGCCCTCCATCGGGTTCTTGCTGCGCCGCTCCAACAAAATGCGGTCCCCATTCATAATCAGGACAGAGACACCCACCATCGGGCGCAATTCCTTGTTCTCTTCTTGTGCCATAACGTATCCTCCCTTTACGCAACTGGCCTCTCTTCTGAAAAGGCCTCAACTACGATATAGCACGAATTACCACAAGGGAAAGGACGCAAAAAGTATCATGCAAACCAGATTTCGATATACGTCCTGCCAACCTGGATAGGCGTTTTCGCCACCACTTCGTCAAACATCGCCCCATATTTCCTACGCAAGGCCTGTTTCGCCTTGTAATATTCTTCTTCCGGCAGTTCGCGTGCCATCGCCACCACCTCGCGCTCATCCAACACATTGCCCCGCGCATCACACGGCTGCAACAATACCTTGCCATTATTGCGAATGCGCTTGATCTTCCCCGCCTGCTTGCCCGTCGTCACATACAGCTTATCCCCATCAGGCGCGAACCAAACCGTCGTCGGCACACCCACGCCACTCTTACGAAACGTCGTCAACCGCACAAACTGGTACGGCAAAAGAAACGCATACTCATTCTTCACGGTAGATTTATCCACTGTCACGCTACTCACTCCTTCAAAAATAGAGGTTTCTATGTGTTAGAGGACGCAGGATAACCAGATGGGTATCTTCCAGCGCGCCATTAGTAATAGTTACCACAAAAATAACACGCAAAAAGCCTCTCAGGCGGTATAACTCAAGCACATCTATTTAATGGCGAGTTTGCATAAAGGGGGAATAGAACGGCAAGAATAAACAAGAGAAGAATGTACAGCGGGGAAAAACTATTTCTCTTTTAACTTTCTCCGCTCTGTTCGTCTCCGGCGACGACTTTCAAGAAATGCGTCCAGGTCACGCTTATAGATGCGATATCCTTGACCCATATCAATTGCTTCTAATTCTCCACGCTGAATATATTCACGTACCGTCTTAGGGGTAATTTTCAACTTCTCAGCTACCTCTTCGGTTGTATATAAAGTGTCGTCACTATCCTGCATGGTGGCTCTACTCCTACGTTTATCAATGGACGAATTGTAGCATAAATGCTTTGTTTGCGTCAATAATGGTTATATACGGTTGCTTTTTACTAACTTACCGTATATAATGGTTGTATACGGTTGTTTTATCTCGATTTCGGTTATGAAAGTAAGGCCCAAATGACTATTTCAGAGCAACCCCAGGCCCATCAAACCGTAGTGCGAACGAAATTGGTTGAAAGAACTAACAACGATTTTACGGATGGTATTTGTAGCGGCTATTTGAGGTACTACTTTGAATATGAAGGCAAAGTACTGGCCAACATTAATGTGTACCACTTCTTGATGCAGAACATGCTTGATACACACGGTACAGATTTGTTTAATGCTGGCTATTGTGCAGGCTGGATCGAGGCATTAATTGAGGATCGACAGATATTGTCCATATCAACAAGCGAAGGGAAAGGGAACGAGTAATGGGATTGTTCGGGCCAAAAAGAAATAAAAAGGCATTAGGTGAACGGAGTCAGGCCATTATTATCTACAGACTCCTGGAAGCTGGCTATAACATTCTTACTCCTTATGGGGATAATACCCGATATGATCTAGTAATCGAAGATGCTGACGGGCAATTTTGGCGCGTACAATGTAAAACTGCATGGCTTGAATCGGATGGGAATACGCTTCGTTTTGCGGTGGCTAGCCTTACATATCATACAAAAGCGGGAAGAACCTCACATGGGCGTCAGGATTATCATGGACAGGTAGACTACTTTGCTGTATACTCCCCCGACACCGATAAGGCATATTTAGTTCCAATCAGCCATGTAGGGAAGACAGAGATGAAACTACGATTAGTTGCTCCAAAAAATAGCAACCAGTGGGGGGTAAAGATGGCTGCTGATTATGAGTTATAAGTGCGGGTGGTGGGAATCGAACCCACGGCTCTCGACTTAAAAGGTCGGTACTCTACCGCTGAGTTACACCCGCAAGACCTGAAATATTGCCATTCAGCAAGCTCAGAATTCTACCACTGAGCTACGCGGTCATACATGTTTGGTAGAAAGGCTTTCTTTTTTGAGAGGTGTTCTACTGACTCATGTACGCGACTAGTATACCATTGCCGTCAAGAGGCTTTCCCCACTTTTTCTGTTTGCTTGAAACCATATTGAGCGGCATTTCGTAATGAAAGAAAGCCCATGCTTGCCAAATTTGAACTTGCCACCTGAACCATAACGTGATACACTACCGTATACCGACAGGTGGCTTCTCAAATGCCCGGTTTTTTTGCAGATAGGTAGGAGTGTGTACATCAATGCATCGTTGCCATACAGGCGATACGCACCCCTACGGTATAAACCAGAGGTACTAATCACAGGAAGGGAGCGCTTTCTCCCAGGCCAGAGCAGCCTATGGGTAGAGGTGTCAAGAGTTCATGGGAAAACAGATACTTATCGTCGATGATAAAAGTGAACTGCTGCACCTGATGCGTCGCGTCCTGGAGGACGAGCAGTACCAGGTCTCTATTTTGCAGGATGGGAAAAGCGCGTTCACCCAGGTGAAGGCGCAGCAGCCCGACTTACTTATTCTCGATCTCAAGTTGGGCGATATTTCTGGGAAAGACGTGCTGAGACAATTAAAGTCTGACCCCTCGACCGCAGAGGTTCCGGTGATTGTCTACACCGCCGCCGTCCTCGAGGCCGAGGAAGTCAACAGGCTCATCACGGACCATCCCGATTACTACCAGCGCGTGCGCCTCATTCAGAAGCCTTTTGAACTACCTGATCTGCTCGACCTCGTTGAAGAGGTCGTGAACGAACCGGTTCGGTGAAGCTTACCGGTCGCTTTCTTCGTGTAGGTATTGGCCGGAAACATTCCCTTCCGGTCATTTTCGTGTCGCACCGTCAACAGGAAACCATGTACGAAAGGAGAAGGACAACCATGAAGTTCGTGCTAGGCTTACTCGTCGGATTTGGACTGGGCGTCGCCGCTGGCCTGATCCTGGCTCCCCAACCCGGAGAAACCACCCGCGCCCAACTCGCCGAGCAGGGCAATATGCTGCGCGCCCGCTCCGCTACTCTGCCGGATGACATCCGCGCCCGCGCCACCGATGCCCTCAGTCAGGGCCGCGAGGTCTATTCTCGCACCAAAAATGAACTGGGCAGCATGTATAGCAAAGTCCGCTCCGGCCAGCAGTAAAGCCCACAAAGCGTGGGACGTTGATGACTTTTAACAAAGAACGAGGACATTTCCAGCATGTCATCCTGAGCGCAGCGAAGGATCTCCGTCCTCGACACACGATCTCGCTCGTCACCGAGATCCTTCGCTGCGCTCAGGATGACATGGGATGAGAACCTCCACCATCTTAGTCACAGTCATCAACGTCCCACGCTTTCTGTATACTTTCTATTCATATTTTTTCAACAATTTATCGACCAAGTTCCCTATTTCATGCCAGATGTAGTGTTGATAATCCAGCATCTTTGCCTGGTTTAAATCAAACTCTCTATTGGACGGATCCTTCTGCGCATTCTCCTCAAAACGTTTTGATAGGGCCAGTTTCTTCTCGCCCTGTGTATGTAGATAACCTGAAAGTTCGCGCAGGTCGTTCAACAACCCTTTGAGTTTTTCCTCGCTGCTTGCCATTGTTATTTCCTCGTTGTCGGCGGATTGAGTTGGAGCGCGTCCGCGTAGCGATTAAAAAAGTTGAACAGGCCAACGACTGTCGCGATCTCCACGATCTCGCCGTCATCGAAATGGGCCTGTAGTTCATCCCACAACGCCTCGCTCACCTCGCGCGCGCTGGTGGTCATCACCTCAGCAAAATGCAGCGCCACCTGTTCGCGCTCCGTGAACAGGTGCCGGTGCGTATCGATATGGTAGAGCGCGTCCAGCAACTCTTCCGTCACCCCCAACTGCTTTGCCAAAGCAGTATGCGCCGCCATTCAATAGACGCAATGATTGACCTGCGAGACTCTAACCGCCAGCAATTCTTTCAGCTTCGGCTCGACCGTCCCGCTCCTCATCGCCGTTTGCAGTAGTTGTATCGTCCGCTCCATCAACTCAGGCCGGTGCGCCATCGTGCGAAAGAGTATTCCCATCGTAGAAAACGCCAGCTCTTCATCCGGCGGCAACTGAACACCCTCAACAGGTGGTATGCGCGACATAGAAACCTTCTTCCCTCTTTCCTCTCTCTACCTGTGCCATTTCCGGCACATCTTCATTGTAAAGGGAAGCTGGCTCCTATGCAAGCAGTATTATTGCCCCTTCTTATGCCCCTCTTCCCTATGGTGCTTCATCACCGTTCGCGCCGCCACCTCTTCAGCGCGATCTCCATAGCGCCCGCTCTTTTCGGCACTCTCCTTGATATGCTCATACATGCGCTCTTCTTTGTCACCCACGCCCGCCAGGGGCTTATTTTTCTTCTCTTTCTTTGTACTTTTCGTGTTCTTCTTTTCAGCCATGTTCATGTTCTCCTTTCAGACTGTAGAACAACCATTTATCATGAACACTTTATTGGCCTGCCTGTGATGATTTCATGGCCGGACACATAGTGGCTTCTAAAAGGATAAAAAAAGCCGTTTTTCCCTCTAGCAGCAAGCGCCAGATAGAAATGGGTTCCACCAACTATGGGGTAACAGGGTGACCGCAAGGGTCGCCCCTACCAGCACACGAATGTAGGGGCGACCCTTGCGGTCGCCCTGGCTTTGACACCCGTTAGTTGGTGGAACCTGGAAATGGCTCTGGCAAACGAATATTCAAATTCGCTCCAACACCTCATTGCGCAGGTACGCGCCTGTCAGCGATTGTTCGCAATCTAGCAATTGCTGCGGCGTGCCCTCGAACATTACTCTACCGCCCTTGTTGCCGCCTTCGGGACCCATGTCGATGATCCAATCGGCGTTCTTGATAATCGCCAGGTTGTGTTCGATGACAATCACCGTATTTCCGGCATCCACCAGCCGGTTGATGATCGCGAGTAGATGGCTGATATCTGACATGTGCAGCCCGGTAGTCGGCTCGTCCATCACATACACACTGCCCTTTTTGTGCAGTTCACTGGCGAGCTTGATGCGCTGGCATTCGCCGCCCGATAGCGTACTCAATGGCTGACCAAGTGTCAAATAGTCAAGTCCAACATCGCTCAAAGCTTGCAATTTGCGCATGACATCTTTCGCCACTTCTTTGGCATCAAAAAAATCCAGAGCCTCACGAACGGACATGTTCAAGACATCGGAGATCGATTTGCCGGAGAATTTGTAAGCCAGCACTTCGTCCTTGAAACGCTTGCCGCCGCATATTTCACACGGCATTTTGACCTCGTCCATGTACGAGAGGTCAACGTAAACGACGCCCAGTCCCTGACAATTTTCGCAAGCGCCTTTCGAGTTGAAACTGAACAGGGACGGACTCACCTTGTTGACTCTGGCAAACGTCTTGCGCACCTCGTCCATGATTCCCGTATACGTGGCGGGATTCGAGCGACTGGAAATGCCAACCGGCGACTGGTCAATCACAATCGCGTCGGGGTGCTGTCGTAGAAAGGTCTGGTGGATGAGCGAGCTTTTGCCAGACCCGGCTACACCCGTAACCACAGTCAGGACGCCTGTTGGTATATCGACGCTGACGTTCTGCAGGTTATTGGCCCTGGCGTTGGTAATGGACAGCTTGCCCTTCGGGGCGCGAAAACTGGATTTGAGAGGCATCGATTGCTTCATGTAGCGGCCCGTCAGGGTATCGGCGTGCAGCAGCTCCTCGTAACTGCCCTCGAAGACGATAGTTCCGCCACGAGTTCCGGCGAATGGCCCGACATCAACCACGTGATCGGCAACTTTGATGACGTCGGGATCATGTTCAACCACAATCACGCTGTTGCCTTTATCCCGCAGCTTTTGCAGCAGTTCATTCAGGCGATGCACGTCACGCGGGTGCATTCCTATGCTCGGCTCGTCAAAGATGTACAGGACATCCACAAGGCTGCTGCCCAGGTGTTTGACCATCTTGATGCGCTGCGACTCGCCACCCGACAGCGTATCGGTTTCGCGGTTGAGACTGAGGTATTCCAGCCCAATATCGATCATATGCTGGAGCCGCTCGATCAAAGAGTTGACCATTGGCGCAGCGACAGGGTCTCGCATCTCTCTGATGACCTCGATCAGTTCGTCAACTTCCATCGCCGCCAGTTGAGCAATGTTGTACCCATGAATCTTGCAACTGAGTGCCGCCTGGCTGAGACGCGCGCCTTTACAAAGGGTGCATGGCCCAAACGTCATGTAGGGCGCTACCGCTTCCTGCGTGCGCTCGGAGTAGGTTTTCACGTCGCCCGTGATGTACTTGCGGCTGAACTTATCGACAATGCCTTCAAAGGTCAGGTTGACAGGTTTGCCGCCGAAATTCATCTTGACTTTGTAAGGTTTGCTATGCAGGAGCAGATTCATCTCTTCGTCGCTGTAGTCGGCCAGCTTTTTATCGTTATCGAACAGCCCCGACTGGGTGAGGATGTTCCATCCCCAGCTCTCCACGGCATATTCCGGGTACAGGATAGCCCCCTCGTTGAGCGATTTAGATGTGTCAAGAAACTTGTCAAGATCGACGCCAATTTTGCGGCCCAGGCCATTGCACTCTGGACACATGCCCTGCGGGTCATTAAACGAAAAGGCATTGGAATAGCCCACAAACGGCTGCCCAACACGCGAGTACAGCAGCCGTAACACCGAATAGATGTCGGTAATCGTCCCAACCGTAGAGTGGGAGCCGCCGCCAAGATGTTTCTGATCGACAACAATGGCCATGCTCAAGTTTTCAATGGCATCGGCGTCCGGTTGAGCGTAGCGTGGCAGGAAGTTACGAACGAACGTGCTGAAGGTCTCGTTCAACTGGCGGCGCGCTTCAGAGGCAATGGTATCGAAAACGATAGACGATTTTCCCGATCCCGATACTCCGGTAAAGATGGTGATTTTGCGCTTCGGAATGCGTAACGATACATTTTTCAGATTGTTTTCACGCGCGCCGCGTATGATTATATATTCTTGATCCATTATCTGCTCTTTTTCCTATTTAACGGGTGACATCAGATTTTTGCGGGGAAAGGTTCCAGAAGACACCCGCAAGGAGATGTCTCTACAGCTTCGTTTGGCGTGTAGAGACATCCCCTTGCGGGTGTCTTCCGGCCCACCACGCCGGATGCAAAAATTGGCCGACACCCCTATCTAACATTCTCTTTGGGGGTTTCAATACCGAATTGCCTGGCATACTCCGCTTTGAGCCGTTGCCAGCCAAACTTCATCGCCTCACGCCCAACGATGCGCCCGATGGGAGTTCCGTTGAGCAGTGAATCCAGCACATCGAAACAAATGTGCCACCCGGCAGCGCCCATTGTAATGAAAGGGCGTTCGATGTTATGCCACAGGGTCAGGCGCGTGCCACCATCATAGGCTTCGAGTTCCCAGCGGATATCCTGGCCACCCCAGTTGTATTCAAGCACTCTGGGAGCGTCGGCTCGCTTCACTCTCGTTTCGGAAACCTGCGGCGTGGGCGCTCCCACCGTAGTGAGTTTCACCGTAGTTCCAGCCACACCCAGGTTCCTATCGGCATCGAAAGGTGCCCACTCGCGCAGATGCGCAGGCTCGGTGAGCGCCTGCCAGACTTTTTCCGGCGAGTGGCGCAGTTCTCTAACGAGAATGAGCGTCCATTTCTCACCGTCCTTTTGTACCCGCGCCCCACTGGCGGAACCCGGTGCGTACTGCTCGCGACTGGTCACGTATCTTCTCCTTGTCTTCCATTTCGTTCTGTTGCTTGATCCATGCGGTCGAGGTGGCGTTCGAGAGCATCCACATGAGCCGACCAGAACCGGCGGAACGGAGCCAGCCAGGCATCCACCTCTTGAAGCGGTTCAGGTCTCAGCCGGTAGAGACGGCGCTGGGCATCCACCGTCGATTCCACAAAACCAGCCTCGCGCAGCACGCGCAGGTGCTTTGACACGGTCGGCTGCGGCAGACGAAGCTGCTGCGCGATCTCTCCAACTGACTGCGGTGACGCGGCCAGCAGGCTCAAGATCGCGCGACGGTTTGGCTCCGCAATGATGTCGAACACAGATTCCACGCTCTTAGTATACCCCACACGATGGCAGCATACCGGGAGCGCTGACAGACACCGCCGTTCAAGCAGCTACCGTCAGCGCCCACCAGGCTGCAATCCTGCTAAAGGCCGCCCTTAATAATGTTTCAGTTGGGTAAGCTGAATGAGGTTGCCGCAGGTGTCGTTCAGCATTGCAATAGTCGAGCCTGTCACATCGGTAGGCGGCATCGTGAACTCTCCGCCGTGGGCCTGAATCCGCTCGTAGTCACTCCTGATATCGCCAGTGTAGAACATAGCTGCAGGTTGCCCCTGTTGAAAGAGCGCCTGCTGATACGCTCTGGCTGCCGGGTTGTCGTTCAGCGCCAGTTGCAACTGAGTGCCATCAGGCTCCTCTGGCGAGGCCACCGTCAGCCAGCGATACGGACCCTGACGAACATCGGTCTTTTTGACAAAGCCGAGTACCTCCGTATAGAAACGCAGGGCCTTGTCCTGGTCATCCACGTATACGCTGGTCAGTTTGATTTTCATTACTTTCTCCTTTGTTCCGTTCGCGGTTCCGCTCCGCAATGATTTTGAACACAAGTTCCACTTTCTTAGTATACCCCGTAATGTATATACTTGTCAAGGTATATAAAGGTCTTTATCTCCAATCATTCATACGTCCAACAAAGGGTATAGCCAACAACCATCAACTGGTGTATAATGTCTACAGGAAAATATAGAACAACAGTTTCATACTTGTACAGGAGAACATCATGAGCGACCGGCTCGTCTCACCGAAGATGACTGAAGAAGAGCAGGCCATTGAAACCAGTTTGCGGCCTCGTAAATTGGCAGAATATATTGGTCAGGAGAAGATCAAGGAGAACCTGAGCATCCTGTTGGAAGCTGCGCGCCGCCGCAACGAGTCCGTCGATCATGTGCTGCTCTATGGCCCGCCGGGACTGGGCAAAACCACGCTCTGTAACATCATCGCCGTAGAGATGGGCGTCAACCTGCGCACCACCTCCGGCCCGGCCATCGAACACGCAGGCGATCTGGCCTCCATCCTCACCTCGCTGCAGCCAGGCGAAGTCCTCTTCATCGATGAGATTCACCGCCTCGCCCGCGCCGTCGAGGAGCGCCTGTACTCGGCGATGGAAGATTTCGCCCTTGACGTGGTGATCGGCAAAGGCCCCAGCGCCCGTTCCCTGCGTCTCTCCCTGCCGCCCTTTACGGTAGTAGGCGCGACCACCCGCGTCGGCTCGCTCACCGCGCCCCTGCGCGACCGTTTCGGCGCGATTTACCGCATGGAATACTACGACATTCCCGCCCTGACCGATATCCTGACTCGTTCCGCTCGCATCCTCAAAGTTCCGGCAGAACCTGAAGGCATCGTCGAAATTGCCAGCCGGGCGCGTGGCACGCCCCGTATCGTCAACCGCCTGCTCAAGCGCGTGCGCGACTACGCCCAGGTCAAAGCCAACGGCGTCATCACTAAAGACGTCGCGAAGGCCGCCCTCGACGCCCTGGAAATCGACCACATCGGCCTCGACCAGACCGACCGCGACCTGCTGCTCACCATCATTCACAAGTTCGATGGCGGCCCCGTCGGACTCGACACCCTGGCCGCCAGCACCAGCGAAGACCCCGAAACCATCGAGGACGTCTACGAACCCTACCTGCTGCAACTCGGCTTCATCGCCCGCACCCCGCGAGGCCGCATCGCCACCCGCTTCGCCTACAAGCACCTCGGCCTCGACGCCCCACAGGGCGGTAACGGCGTTGGCCCCGGTTTGTGGCAATCGGTAGAATCCTCAAACGGGTTGTAGGGACGCGATGATGAACGTTCAAAAGATGATCGGGAAATGTAGCTCTCTCCTTGCGGTTCGGGGTATGCGTAGGGACAAGGGGTGGATGGGCGGCGGGGGCCTCGTGCTTGTCCGGGTGGTGGGGGGAAAACGCGCGCCGGTGGTCGACCCGCATTTTCCCCACCACCCCAGGGACAGGCACGAGGCCCCCGCTCCACACCTCTCATCCCCCTGTCCCTACGCCCCTACACGCCGCTTCGCGGCTTGCCCAAAACGTGTCAGGAATGTAGGGACGCGCTTCATCGCGTCCTGCAGGTCTGATCGCACATCCAGGGCAGGACGCGATGAAGCGCGTCCCTACATTTTAATTTCCAACATCCGTTTTTTCACATCCTCCACGCCAATTTGCAACACCCCCGCCACATCTTCCAGCACGCCATCATTGCCCGTTTCTATCCATATCGAACGCAAATTAACTAGAGCGATGTTCATGCCTGGGTCTTCTGGGTAGTCCTTAAAGATGTTCAGCGCGTTGAGGAAATAATTCTCGGCTTCCTCCCAGTCCTTTTGCAACGCGGCAACATTGCCTAGCTGGTTGTATATTCTGGCCTGATTGAAGCGGTCGTTGTAATCGATGTAGATTTGCAAGGCCCGTTGGTAGAAATCCTCCGCGTCCTTCCACCGTTGCTGCTGCCTGCACATGATGCCCACCTGGTTATAGGTGTTTGCCAACGAATGCCAATCCTGGTATTCGCCCTTGATCTGTATAGCCTGGTTGTAATAAACTGTGGCCGCCTTCCAGTTTCCATGTGCCGCGTACAGCATGCCCAACTGGTGATAGGTACTGCCTTGCGAGCGACGATCATTGAACTCGTCATATATCTTTAAGGCTTGCTGGTAATAGTTGTCCGCCTCCTGCCAATGCTGCTGTTTCTGCGCCACAATACCCAGTTGATGATGCAGGTCGCCCTGCGCATAGCGATCATTGTTTTCCTGGAAGACCTCAATAGCCTGCTGGTAGTTTTGTTTCGCCTCCTGCCACTCCTGCTGCTCCTCGGCAACGCGCCCCAACTGGTGATAGGTTCCCGCCTTCAAGTTGAGGCCCTTTTGTGTCTTCTCTAACGAGCTTACATGTTCTAACAGCCTTGAATAGACCCTTTTCGCCCCGTCGTAGTTCTTGAGTTCAAAGTACTTTGTTGCTACATCGCCCATAATTTCGGCGACCTCTAATCCCAACGGTCCCTCTAATACATCTGGCGGATAGGTTTCTAAGCTCTGAAGCACGCTTACGCCCAACTCGAAGCCGCGCTGTATATCCTGCTGACTGTCGAGATAGCGCGCAAGGGCAAAGTAAAGGTTTTCAACATGAGTTCTGGCCTCTAGAGCAAGTCTCAACGCCGTAGACAGATTTTCATATTCCAGCCCCGCTACTATTTGCCCACCTATGCGCCTCTCCGCCTCTTTAGCGGCAAATAGCATGCAGAGGGTCGAGCCAACCAGGTCATAATACTGCCGGAACGCCGTCTCTATCGCCCCGCGCATCTCTCCCCGCTCCGGTTCGTTCAAACGGCTGCGCAAAAAATAGGGAAAGATCGGCTGCAATTTCAGGAAGCCGGGGCTTTCATGCGGGCTGAGCAGACCCCAGTTCTTGGCTTCTGCCAGCACCTTCGGCCAGTTTTCAAATGGGAGCGACGAGAGAACGGGCTGCTTGCGCAAGAATCCGGTATACTCATCGATATACGACTGCCAGATCACTGAGGTAAACGGCGCGAGACACAACAACAACTGCTGCGCTTCCGGCGAAAGATTGCTGAAGGAGTATTCGATACAGCGTAGGATGCTGCGCGTCTTCTCTTCAAACAGGTTTTTCTTCTCATCGCTCGGTTCGATATCCAGGCGTACATCGCCAGCTTGCAAGGCTTCAAGTATCTGCTCAGGCGTCTGCTGGCGGAGATTTGCCAGCACCACTTCCAGGGCCAGCGGATAGCCGTCCAGCACTTTGATGAGCTTGCGAAAACTTTCCACATGCTCGCCCTCGCGGTACTTCGTGGCCCCGTATCGCTCCAGGATGCGGTTTACCAGCAGCGAGGCCGCCTGTTCATCCAGGCCGCGTAAATCATGCACGTTCTGCTCGAAGGTGCCTTTCGCCAGCCAGTCCTCGCCGCCACGCGAGCCGAGCAGGACGAGCGTGCAATGCTTTGGTGGGTTGGTGGATGACTGGTAAGAGATGCTGAGTTTCGCCAGGAAGCTGCGCAACGCCTCCCGTTCCTCCGGCGGCAGGGTATGCTGGATGGCGAGTTGCGAACCCGTGATCGATTCCAGGTTGTCCAGGATCAGCAGGTGCCGTTGGGAGCGCAATGTATCCGCCAGCATCGCCGCCTGGGCCTTTGGCGGAAGCGGCTGGAAATTTGTGTAGAATTGCGGGCCGTAGAGTTTTTGCGCGATATCGACCATAATTTGCTGGCAGGTCCAGGCTTTTTCGTCGTAGCCATAATAGAAGACCTGCCCGACGAAGCCGGTCGCCGCCCACCACGCGCCCAGGTGCTTCAAGAGCGTGGTCTTGCCTGCTCCGCCCATGCCGCGCACCAGCAGCACATTGCGTTTCGCCAGCAGCCGCTTCTCGATCTGCAGCACGTCCAGGTCTCTGCCCACGAAGCCATACTGCGGCTCCGAACCCGCGTACTCCTGTTCCCTGGCCTTGCGCTCGTAATACTCAGCCCGTTCCTGCACCGTCGGGAAATCGATACGCTGAAAACGCACAGGCGCGTTCGAGTAGACGACGGGCAGCATCCAGTCCTCCAGTTCGATAGGATAGCCCATATAGCCGTCGCGCGTCTTGTCGTTATACAGTTCCCGGCGGGCGGCGCGCATAGCCACAACCAGTTCATCGCTGGCAAACAGTTGCTCGTACAGCGTACTCATCAGCAGTTGCGCCGCTCGCACATTGACGGAATAGCCCATTGCCAGCGCCAGCCGCACACCCGCCAGCATCAGCGCGTTGCCCAGGCTGGTCTCCCTATCGCCCACCTGCTTCCCCGACTGGCAGGCGTTCAGCAGCACGATTGGAACCTGGCGGCTGAGCAGCAGATTCGCCAGTTCTCGCGCCTCCACCAGGTCAATCGAGTTATCCTTCTCCCCCTCGAACAACAAAAATGCTCGCTGGCCCTCGTACTCGCTAATATTTGGCCGACCATAGCGCCCCTCGAATTGATAGCGCGGCCAGCCCTTTTGCTGCTGCTCCAACCGCGCCTTTTCCAGTTCCGAAAAACTGCGTACCGCGCCATGCATATCAAAATGCGCGACATGATAATAGCCCTCGCGTACCGATTGCAGGGCATGCTCAAGCGCCTTATACGTTCCAGGCCGCAAAATATCGATCTTCAGCGGCACGTTCTTCGAACTCAACGCCTCCACCAGTGGCCGCGAAATCGTGCGATACTCCACGTCCTGCGCACCCGAAGGCCGGGCCGTCACCACCAGCAAATTGATCGTAGGCGAGGGCTTCACATCCGCCATCAGCGGCGGCGGCTCCAGATTCTTCCGCACAATCGCCGCCTGCAACCCCAGCGGCAGCGGCGCATCCGGGTCCTTCAGCGCCTCCCAATGCAGCGCCTGAAACCGTCTCGGCCCCGCGATCTCGATCTGCACATTCGACAACCCCTGCTGCTCCACCGATTTATAAGGAAAAATCACCTTCGCATTCTCGACAAACACCTGCCTGAAAAGCTCCTCCCCATACGTCGTAATGCTCTCCGCCGCCTTCCGAACCCTCACCGCCTTCGTAAAGGGAAACCCCGGATACTCCTCAAAATACCATTCCAGCCGCCGCTCATCCTCCTCCTGAAAAGGATCACGCACCCTCACTGCATACTCCACCCCATTATTAAAACTCACCACCGCCCTCCACCCGTCCCCATCCTCGGCAAGCTCACGTATTCGGATTGTTTCCATGCTGGTTTTCCTCTAAAATCTGGTGAAAGGCTTTTTCGATTTCCTCTACGCTGATACCCACCATGCCTGCTACAGTCACAGGCAAGCTTACGTCATTGCTGGCGTTCCAGAGGCGGGCAAGACTGCGGAAAGTAATCGCTCCACTATCCATATTCCTATACTCTAAATCGAGAGTGAGTGCCTTGAGGAAATATGTCCGAGCCTCTCTCCACCTGCCCTGCACTGCTGCTACATTCCCCAACTCGTGATAGGTCGTAGCCTGCTCGAAACGATTGTTATTTTCTATCTTGATCTCCAAAGCTCGCTGGAGGTAATTCTCGGCCTCCTCCCATTTATCTTGCTCCATAGCCAGCCCCCCCAATCCGTCATAGATGTGAGCCTGCCCAGAGCCATTACCGCACTCCCTATAAAAGATTAACGCTCGCTGGAGATATCTCTCAGCCTCCTCCCCTTTATCCTGTTCCATAGCCAGCGCCCCCAAACCATCATAGATGCCAGCCTGCCCAGCGCTGTTATCGCACTCTATATAAATGGCTAGAGATCGCTGGTAGTACCGCTCGGCCTCTTCCCACTTGCCCTGCTCCTGGGCCACGATCCCCATCAGATGACAGATGTCTGCCTGACTAAGACGGTCATCAGAGTCGGTATAAATAGCTAACGCTTGCTGGTAATACCGCTCAGCTTCTTCCCACTTGTCGTACTCTCGGGCCATGATGCCCATCTGGAGATAGACTTCTGCCTGGCTAAGCCGATCATTACAGTCAATATAAATTGCCAGGGCTTGCTGGTAATACTTCAGCGCCTCCTCCCACTTGCCCTGCTCTAGAGCCAGCAATCCCAACTGGCCATAGGTTTCTGCTACCTTCGGGTCGTTGAACTGCTTTCTGATGGCTAACGCTCGCTGGAGATATCCTTCCGCCTCCTCCCATTGGCCTTGCTTCTGGGCTAACGCTCCTAATGGATGATAGGTATCTGCTTGTTTATGAAGATCCTCGTACTCTATATAAATGGCTAGCGCTCGCTGGAGACATCTCTTCGCCTCCTCCCATTTGTCCTGCTGTCCGTCCACCATTCCCAATCCGTGATAAGTATCCGCTTGCCTATAGCGATCGTGATACTCAAGGTATATGTCCAGGGCTTGCCGGTAGTACTGTTCGGCCTCCTCCCACTTGCCCTGCTGCTCGGCCAGCACACCCAATCCATGATAGGTGTCTGCCTCTCCATGACGGTCATTGTCTGCTTTAAAGATGGCTAAGGCTTGCTGGTAATACCGCTCGGCCTCCTCCCACTTGCCCTGCTGCTCGGCCAGCACACCCAATCCATGATAGGTACCAGCCGGTCTATGAAGTTCGTTGAACTCTGTATAGATGGCTAATACCTGCTGGTAGTACCTCTCCGCTTCCTCCCACTTGCCCTGCTCCATTGCCATTGTCGCCAACTGGTGATAAACCTCAGCAATCAAATGTCCAGCACGTTGCCTGTCGAATCGCTGAAGTCCATTTAGGAGATCTAACGCTTGTTGATAGGACGCTTCAGCATCTTGATATTGTTTCAGAGCCAGTTGCCGTTTAGCGATATCTTCAATGACCATAGCGAATTCAGAGCGCAATTGCGTTGTCAGCTTTTCCGTAGGATAGGCTTCGAGTTGAGGCAAAACCTCCTGTCCCAACTCAAGGCCACGCTGGTGATCTTGCATGGCCTCCAGGTAGCGAGACAATGTAAAATACAGGTAGTAAATCGAAACCTGCTCCTTCAGCGCATACTCTAATGCCGTCATCAGATTTTCATATTCCAGCCCTGCTATTGCCCGCCCCGCTCTCGATTCCTGCGGATCTTTCGACACGAGCAAATCCTTTAGCAAATCGCCTATTACATCATAATACTGCCGAAACGCCTTCTTTATTGCCTCTCGCACCCCCGTCTGTTCCGGTTCATTTAAATGTCTCCTTAAAAAATAGGGAAAAATTGGTTGCACAGACAGAAAAAAAGGAAGCGTATGCGTACTGAGCAGCCCCCAATTCTTTGCTTCACGAAGCACATCCGACCAACGTTCAAACGACAAATGCGCCAGGGCTGGTTGTTGTTCCAATGATCTAATATAGTGTTCGAGCTTATTTTCCCAGACCACTGAGGTAAAGGGCGCAAGGCAGAGCAACAATTGCTGTGCTTCCAAAGAAAGCTGATTATAGGAGTATTCAACGCACTTCACCAGACTTCTCGTCTTCTGCATGAAGATGCCCTCTCCCTGTAGCTCATCCTCCTTGATGTCCAGTTTCACATCGCCTGCTTGCAACGCCTCCAGTATCTGCATGGGCGTTTGCTGCTTGAGATTGGGCAGTATCACCTCCATTGCCAGAGGGAAGCCGTCCAGCAATTTGAGCAGCTTGCGCAAATAATCGTCTTCGCGATAGTGTGTCACCTCATATGTATGAAGGATACGCTCCGCCAGGGTAGTGGCGGCTTCGGGATCGAGGCCGGGCAGGTCGTAGATGTTCTGCTCGAAGGTGCCTTTTGCCAGCCAGTCTTCGCCGCCCCGCGAGCCGAGCAGGACAAATGTGCAATTTCTGGCAGGGGTGGTGAGTGATAGGTTGGCGATACTCAGACTCCCCAGGAAACCGCGTAGCGCCTGCTGTTCCTTCGGTGGCAGCGTGTGCTGGACGGCAAATGCTGCTCCGGTGATCGATTCCAGGTTGTCCAGGATCAGCAGGTGATTATTGGCTCGTAACTCCCGAATAAGCATGGCCTGTTGCGCTTTTTCTGAGAGCGGCTGGAAATCTGTAAAGTAGCGTGGGCCGTAGATGTCCTGAGCGATAGTATGCAGAATTTGTTGCAGCGTCCAGGCTTTCTCATCATAGCCAAAGTAGAAGACGTGATCTACTAACCCCGTGACGCGCCACCATGCAGCGAGATGCCTCAAGAGCGTGGTTTTGCCTGCTCCTCCATTGCCACGAAGCAGCAGCAGATTGCGTCTTGTCAGCAGGCGTTTTTCGATATGCAGGATGTCCAGATCGCGCCCAACGAAGCCATATTGCGGCTCGGGCGGCGTATAGCGCTCTTCCTGGGCCTTGCGCTCCAACCATGCCACACGCTTGTTTTGCGTGAACTTACGCGGCCTCGATGTGATCTGCTGGTTCTGGTAAACAACGGGCAGCAGCCAGTCTTCCAGGTCGATCAGTTGATCGAAGTAGGCGCGGCGGGCCTTTGCGTTGTAGAGTTCGGTTCGCGCATAGCGAATGGCGACCGAGAGGTCATCTCCGGCAAAAAGCTGGGGATAGAGCGTTTTCATCAACAGTTCGGCGGCGCTGACCGTGATCGAATAGCGCATCGCCAGCACCAGTTGCACGCCTGCCTGTACTAAGTGGCTGGCAAGGCTGCTTTCGCTCGCCCCCACCTGCTTGCCGGATTGACAGGCATTGAGAATGGTGATTGGAACCTTGTAGGTCATCAGCACCCTGGCAAGCTCCGAGGCTTCCACGAGGTCGATATCCCCCTGTCCCTCGCTCTCGAAGGCCAGAAAGGCTTTAACCCCCTCGTAGGGGGCAATGTCAGGCCGTCCATAGCGCGCGTTATAGACGTAGCGGCTCGTCTCCTGCTGCTCTCCCTTCTGTACCTGCTCGTACTGTTTATAGGTAAAAACGGAGCCATGCATATCGAAGTGAACGACATGGTAATAGCCCTCACCGTACCGTTCCGTCATCTCCTTCAGGTGTTGAGCCAGCATCCGGTACGTGGCAGGCCGCAGGATATCTACCTGCACCGGAACCTTCGCCTGTCGCAACGACTCGACCAGAGGGCGCGAGATGGTGCGATACCCCACGTCATTCCTGCGCGAGGAGCGAGCCACTACCACCAGCAGGTTTATTGTCGGCAACGACCGCAGCTCTATTTCCCCCTTCGTCGGCTGCAAGTTTTGCCGTACCAATGTCGCCTGCAACGCCAATGGGAAGGGCAAATCAGGGTCTTTCAAAGCCTCCCAATGCAGAGCATGAAAGCGCGGCGATCCTGCAATCTCGATCTGTGCCTTACTCAACCCCTTCTTAAGCACTTCGTGGTATTTCGTAAAGACCTGCTTCTCCCCAAATACCTGCTGGAAAAGCGCCTCACCATATCGCTCAATACTCTTCGCCGTTTCTCTTGCTCTCACCCGGTCCGTAAAAGGAAAGCGCAGGTACTGCTCAAAATACCACTCGAGTTCCTGCTCTTCTTTTTCAGTATAAGGCTCTCGAACCCTAACCGCATATTCATGTCTGTGATTAAAACTCACCACCGCCTGAAACCCGCCTTCTGCCTCGGCTCGTTCCTGTATGCGTATCACCTGCGCCATAACCTGATTCTCCTATGAAAATGGGGGCGGCACGCCATCCGTCTTTCTCTCTAACACCTCTTGGATATGCAGAATGTCCTCCTTGTGCGTAGGGACAGGGGGATGGGCGGCAGATGGGTGGGGGCCTCGTGCCTGTCCCTGGGGCGGGGTGGCGGGGCAAACGTTGTTCGACCACCCAGGCGCATTTTCCCCACCCCACCCCGGACAGGCACGAGGCCCCCGCACCACCACGCCTCAGCCCCCTGTCCCTATTCGTCTATATCCACCACCAATATCAAGGAACCATCGGGCTTTTTCTTTTCCTCGATATGGGTATGTTTGTGTGCTGGGGGAGTGGCTGCTGCCTGTTGCGCCTTCTTTTCACGGGCTTTCTCGACGGCGTATTTGATGAGGTCGTAGATAGCGCTGCTGCCAACATTGATCGCGAGGCCAACCAGGATGGTTGTCAGGACAGGCTCGATAAAATTTGTGCCTTTTGATTCGACGAGTTGGGCGTTGCCGATTTCGGGGTCTCGCTGGGCTTCGTTCCATGCTTCCGCGAATTCTTCGGGGGTGATGCCGAGGTCTGGAGAGAGGGCTACCTGATATGAGCGGTAATCCATAGTCTTCGTCCTATTCGTTTTTTACTTTTTCAACTGCATGTTTCGACTGTAGATGGGATTACTGCATAAAGCTTATCATATTTCTAATAAAATGCAAGACATGTAAATCAAGAAGGTTCCACCAATTGGTGGGTGCTGGTTCCAGGGCGACCGCCAGGGTCGCCCCTACATGAATGGTTCTGGTAGGGGCGACCCTGGCGGTCGCCCTGGAACCAATCAAGAATCAAAGATTCGTCAATTTCAATGATCCCGCCAGTTCAACCATCTGATTCACCGTCAATATATTGCTCACTATATCGCAGAGCAGGCCGTCCTGATACCATTCCAGGCGTGTCTGCCCATCGCCTGTGCTCGAAATAAAGCCCTGCTGGTCGTTGAAGGTGACAACTTGATACGAGGAGTCCTGGAACGCTTGCGGGGGAATGGGATTTGAGGGCGATTCGTAGATAATGGCGTGCTGGGTGTAGACCAGATAGGAAAGTATGGGCGTGCTACTGCCGTAACTATTGCCATTCAAGGCGACAATATAGGCGTTTGGTCCCAGGCCGGTTGGCAACAAGAGCGGCTGGTTTTTAGGGAACGTTGGCGGTGAAACCATATTGTACTGGTCAACCGAAGGCAGGTCATTCATCTGCCAGCCGACAACAGTACGGTTGCTATGATTCAAGCTCTGGCCGAGCGGGCTGATTTCAAAAATGAGGCCTGGGCCGAGCAGCAGGAAGAGCAGGATGGCGGCAGCGACCATCAGAGGCCGAAAAAGCCAGCGCCTGGCTCTCGATGCCTGCGAGGCTGCCAGTTGCGCCCGTAGTTTTGTGCCCAGGCGCTGCTTACGTGTACGTGCCGGAGCATCCAGTTCGCGCAAAGGAGCGAAGGTAGCGGCCAGTTTACCGGCGAGATGCAGTAGTTCGTCATCCTCCGGCGCTGGCGCTTGCTGTCCCTCGACGATGGCATCCAGGCGATCCAGCCAGCTATGCTCGCTCTCCGGCAACTCGTCGTTCATGTATCTATCCGTCCTCCTTCGTCATGCAGAGCGTTGCGCAGGCGGGCCAGGGCGCGGTATAGCAGCGAACCAACCGTTCCCTCCGGCATGTTCAGCACGCGCGCAATTTCACGATTCTGGAGACATGCCACAAACTTCAGCCCTATCACTTCACGTTCGCGCTCCGAAAGACGATTGAGATGAGCCAGTAACGTCATTCGTTCCTCTCGCGCCACAACCACCTCTTCCGGTGAAGCATCGCAGGGATGGCAACTATCGGCGAGCGTTTCCAGAGATGTCGCGGGGCGTTGCCGCCGGAAATAGTCCGTGGCGCAGTTGCGAGCGATGCGGAAGAGCCAGGCTCCGAGAGCCGCCGCCGATTGCAGGTCGCCAATATGCGTAATGGCGCGCTCGAACACCTGCGAAACCAGTTCCTCCGCCACCTCATTTGAGCCGACACGAAAGCGCAGGTAAGCCAGCACACGCGCATAATACTGCGAATACAGCTCATCAAAAGCAATCGTCACATTGCCGATCTTGATGGTCTGCGCCTGTGCCTTCGTCTTCTTCTCTTGCCGCGCCGGTAGGGGCCAGATCGAAAGCTGGCTCCCCGCGATGGGAACTCCCACATCGCTCCCAATATCCATGGAATCTTCGCCCTGCACTGACGTATTCTCTCGCTCGCTCTATCTGACGCACTGAAGGGGAAAGTATTGCAGGCTTTTATGAACTTTTACAACATACGGAAGCCTATTCGCCCCCTGTCATCCTGAGCGCAGCGAAGGATCTGCGGGCGCGCCTCACGCCTCGTCGGGCAACGGAGATCCTTCGCTGCGCTCAGGATGACATGTCTGGGTATCCACTCTGTATTTGTCAGAGCTCATTAAAGAATTACGTCAGGAGCGAGGGGAGTTTCACACGCCAACAGGTTCAAGAACGTTTTCAACCAGCAATTCCTCGGCCAGCGTTTTAATCCGTTCCCAAAGCTCCTCTTTCGACTCCATATTATGAAGGAGTGTGACCCTATTTCCATCGATTGATGATGGTATATAGGGACTCGGATAGTGCGAGAGCAGCACTATATCGTCCACATAGTAGTCATCGGCGGTCTCTGGACTCTTAGCGCGTTGCCAGACTCTGTTCAGACAAGTACACAGATCGGCGGCCAAAAAAATAAGGTGGGCTTCCTGTAAAAGCTGGGAATCAAATAATTCCAACGTATCCCGGTAATTATTGCTGCTGAACTCCACAGTAATGAGGGTTTTGTCCTCTGTAGGATGGAACTGCAAAAGCTCGTCGTTTAATTCGCGTAAGGACTCTTCATACACCGAAAAATCCAGCACCTCAAAGCCGCCATGATCGGTAGGACGAAACTGCTTGTGTTCCTTATCATTCAGGAACTTACGCCGCAGAATGGGGTAATCATTGAACGATTCAACAGCCCATCCTGCTTGCTCTGCTATCTCCTTAAGAAAGCGTACAGACGTTGATTTGCCGCTTCCGGTCCTACCAAAAAAGAAAACCCTCTTGACCAACATACCCTGATCCTCTTTTCTTCCTCCGCCCTTGCTACTTAACTAACGTTCGTTTTAATATGCTTAAGCAAGGAAGAGGTTTAATCTATAAAAATAATCCGGCTCCAATTCCTGTTTGAAATGGAGCCTGAACACCAACGCTAGACGAAGCGCCTGAAAGAAAGTTGCCTTTTAGTTGCACGTTCAAAATGAACGCCTTTTTACTCGTTACTTATCTTCTGATAAATACGAGTGTCTGGAATATAAGCCCTGATGTTGTCACCTCCCTCCGCCATGCCTTTTTTCAGTTCTGTGTCAAGCGATTTCTCGATCATTTCGCGCACATTGTAGACGGCTGTGTCATTCAGGTAAAGCTCGAATAGTTCATCAAACGTTTTTTTATTTTCGTAGTAGCTAATAGCTAACCGAACAGTAATCTCCAACTTTTGTAGCGTGTCGGCAACCGGTGGTTGACCATCTGTAGGAGAAAAAATGCTGAGTCTATAGGTCTCATCAAGGCTTTTTTTGAGCAGCCTGGCTTTTTGAATAACCTCATCATAAGAAATTTTCTGGATAATGAGGTAAAAACGATCGGCATACATGTGATAGAGCTTACAATCAGGATATTTCCTGAAAGTCGATGCTAATTCACCTTGAATTCGCTGGCCGATGGCTTCACAGAGATTTCTTACTGCCAGATCACCATATTTGAGCGCGAGTTTTCCCACATGATCCACATCAATGCCAATCAAACCAATAGAGTGTTCCTCCCGCGAGGCCTTATATGCTGTCAGAATAGCATCGAGATCGCGGACGAAGTCACCTTCGGAGGGGAATTTGCCAAGAAATGCATCAGCAACATCAGGAAAGCGCATTAGATTGATAAGATTCTGAGCTTCGCTTCGGCGCACCTCATATATCTTTATCAGTTCATCGACCATGCGACTAATCAGGCGTAGTAAGCGCCGATCTAGAGGTGAAGAAAACTGGGCTTCATATTGTGAGGTGACATATAGTACAGCGGTCGGTATTCCACTCTCACTTCCAACCGGAACCGCAATAGCCGAGTTTATCGGATGCTCAATATCACGAAAAGCAACTGCTGAGCTATCAGGTGGAACTTCATCGCGATAGCTGATCTGCCCGCTTTGATAAGCGCGCAAGCTCAGACTGTTATCATCCACTCCTGGAGAAACACTGGCAAAGCCTATTTTATGCGGCGAGAACCTGCTTTGCGCCTGCACCGTCAGACTACGCTGGTAAAGGGGCAGCGAACTATCCTTCGGTAGTAAGATACAACAGAAACGCCAGCGATTCTCCTCTCCCACTTTTCCACCTAGCTCAACAATAATATCAGCCAGCCCATTAAGAATGAGATCAGGGTAGATTTCGCTCTGCGTAATGTCAGGAGCCGGATCAAGCACATCATACATATTCGGCCCAAAGCAGTTCCGTATCTCCTCTGCATGGCTACACAATGGTCGCAAAAGCGCGCGAATCGTCTGGATTGTTTCAGCAGACAGTGTAAGCTTTTTAGACCTGCGAGGAATGATTACATACATATTCTCTTCAGGCAATTCCTCTGTTGGCTCGTCATTGCGCATAGCGACGAGAGGCAAAAGGCGAAAATCCAACGGTACTTCAAAGGAAGGTCTGGGGGTTAGCAGCGCATGCATCGAGCGACTGCGGGTCAGCCAGCCTACCAGCGATTCACCGAGCAAGGGCAGATCATCCACTTTTTGAATAACGATTTTTCTGAACTCTTTCCCTAACGGAAACACCAGTCCTACCGCCTCTCCCGGCATATCTTCAGCTAAGAGCAAGAGCGCAAAGCGCAATGCCTGCGTCGCAAAAAAACGCCAGAGCAATTTCGTGCGCGCAGTGTCAATGCGCTGGTTAATAGGAGCAAAGGCATCAGCAGGAATGTTGGCAGGCGCGGGTTGCTTTTCCTGAGTGGCAGTGACCTCATTCCAGATTTCTTCAACATTGTGGGGTATGCTTCCAAAATTAAAATCGCCTACATCGACCAGCTCTTTGAGAATTGCTAATTTCGTTAACTCATTAAATGTAAATTGACGATGCGACCTGCCAGTTATTCCTTTTTGCGAGGCAACATTCGCGGTTCGTCTACCCTGCAAAAATCCCCGGTTCTCCCAATCGCGCAGCCGTTGCTCACCCAGATCAAAAATAGTTGCCGCCACTCTCGTGGTGACAGCGGCTTTGTCCCACACATCTTGCATGCTCGCCAAAATGCGTTCCTGCACTTCAGGGTTGGCAAGATATTCTCGTATGCGCTGGATATCTTTTTCTTCGGAACCCTGCCGCCTGTTCACCTTTTGCTCCTTCTTGCTAAAGGCTCTCACTATATTTATTCAAGAATATCCATCACCTGTACAACATTTTTCAGAGTAAATGTATGAACAAAGTATGCTCTCTGAGAAAAACTTCATTTTATGATGACTTACAGAGATGTATTTTAAAGTGATCTACGAAAATTGTCAACCTGCATATAGAAATACACTGATACAATTTGGAATATCTTTCCTTCCTTTGAGCGCTTCTCTATTTTTATCTGGCTGGCAAAACAACGTTATTACTTAATATAAGAAAAATGTTCAGTAATGTAAAACGCATCGTTCAAATAGCCTTATTTTTGTGAATTTCTCTTTACCTATCTATTTTCCAGTGAAAAACTTCAGAACATAAATTTATCAAAAATTTTCATGAAGTTTTTCTTAGCTGTTTATCTTGACTTTTGGTTTTTCTATGATTTATACTCAGCATATAGAAGTTAATGCTGTTATCGTTCTTGTTGACACCAGTTTTCTCGTACCTTTGCAAAAGTAGCTCCTGAAAACATAGCTGAAACAGTCGTTAACAGAGTCCTGGAAGTTGTCTCTCGTAGAAAAGCTACGTACTTCTTTCACTTCTTAAACGGATAGCAGAAAAGGAGCTACACATGGTATCCCCAAATGGTACCCCTTTAAGCCAGGACAACTTTGACTGGCTCGCTCAACTTCAGAAACTCAACCGTTTTGCCCGTAAACTGGTCTATAATAGTGGCTTGTGGCGCGGACAGGAAGAAGACAAGGCCCAGGATATTGCCAGCGATGGGATATTGCATACTCTCAATCGTCTGGACCGGGCCAAACGGAAGAATTTGTCCAATGTTCGCTCTCTTGATAGTTTAAGCAAAACCTGCACGTTTCATTGTTTCATCGATGAGATCCGCAAAGATAAAAGGATTGTGTTGTTCTCCCAACTAAGCGATACCTCATACGAGGCCGATTTAGAGGAAAGCAGCATAGACTACATCGGCCTGGTGGACGACCGCCTGTTTTACATCGGACTATGGACAAGCCTTGCTGAGGACCTGGAGCAATTTCCAGACAAACGACGGCATGCCTTTCTGATTGAGATGGCAAGTATGGAGACTGCGAACAAAATGCATCCTGACTTGAAACAGGCATTTCAGGAAGCAGGTGTACATCTTGCCGATCCACAATACAGCCGTCCTACAGACGAACGCGAGCGAACGCGCATAGCCGCGCTCGTTTCACTGGCGTATCGGCAGGTCGCTCAGCTACCCAAAGTTCAGTACTACATTGCCGGTATGTAGGGACGCGCTGATGGATTTTGACAAAAAAACAGGGAATATCCAGGTCTGTCATCCTGAGCGAAGCGAAGGATCTCCGTCGCCGGGCAGGAGCGTGCGCCGCGCCCAGAGATCCTTCGCTTCGCTCAGGATGACAGGGGGCGCGCATATCCCCCCCTTTAATTGTCAAAGTGCATCAGCGCGTCCCTACAGATGGCCGGGTCAATTTTTGAACATTTATCATCATATTCCGCAAGCATCCAGGCAGCAGGTAATCAACATTTATAGAAGGAGCATAAATATCCGTCAAGACAACTGAGGGCAATATTTTCCGAAAGATCGTCTGGTAGTTCAGCTTTTTTTCCAGAAAGGCGGTTTTTCATGCGGCCCTCTTGTCGAACTATGCTTTACAGCTATGCTGTTATCATGGGCATGTTTCTATGCTGGCTTGCCCTGAACATCACTGCTGTCATTATCCAGACCTTCAGGCTGCTTGAATCTTTCAACTATATCCTGGCTCTGAACTATGGCTTAGTAGGCTTTGCAGGTATACTCTTTCTTCCCGCCGTAATAGGCGCTACCATCAACGCCTTCACTGTACTCGCTATCTCGCTGCTTATCAAGAAGAGGCTCGTGGCTGGTCTTTTCTCAGCCTCTGCCACCTTTCTTATTGCCTGGCTGGCGCTATTTCCCGCCGCTCAGCGCTACAACACCATCTACATGACCGGTCAACTTCACTATTATGCTTACCCTACCTGGGCCACCGTATTCGAGGCCAGCATTCTATCACTGCTGGCCTTTTTTATTGCTCATGCAACGGACATCAATGCATGGGTGATGTGATACCCTTTTTTATTTTATTGTTCACTTCAAAACTGAAAAAAATCAGTGTAAAATTATTACATCGGGACACTGGGGTTCCGCGAAATCGGCAAACACACGCACGAAGGAGAAATGCCGGAATGAGACGATCCCTTTCGATTACTGTCTTCATGTTAGTTGTAGCCATCTCCGTAGCACTTACCCTGTCCAGTTTCGTTGGCACTGCTAGCGCCAACACAGCCGTTCTCCGCCCCATCCATATGATGAAAATCAAAAAAGCCTGTCACCATAATTGTGGCGGCGGCTCGAATCTGAGCTACCATGGCGGCACGAATGGGGTCGGCGTCGAAACAGGAGGAGACAAAGTCTATTTAGTCTACTGGGGTTCCCAGTGGAACAACAACGACCCCTCCGGCGAGGCGGCCATTCAGCAAAATTTCTTCAACCATGTTGGCGGTTCCAGTTGGAACAATTCCGTGACCCAGTATTGTGAAGGCGTCGCCAGTGGCACCGTCTATTGCAATGGCGCAGGCACTCCTGCCTCCAATCCCCCAGGCGTGCTAGCCGGGGTCTGGTATGATAATGCCTCTGCGGCCCCCTCCAAACCCACCCAGTCACAGCTCGCTAACGAAGCGATCAGGGCTGCCGCACACTTCGGCAATACGACCGCTGCTTCCAATACCACCGTCCAGTATGTCATCAATACGGCGACCGGCAACAACGCGAGCGGATTCGGGACTCAATACTGCGCCTGGCACAGCTCGACGAGTTCGAGCTACGGCAACATTGCCTATACCAATATGCCCTACATCACCGATGCTGGAGCCAGTTGCGGAGCCAATTTCGTAAACTCGGGTTCTGCTGGTCTGACCGATGGCATCACTATTGTCGGAGGCCATGAGTTCGCCGAGACCGAAACCGATATCTTCCCCAGCACTGGCTGGCTTGATGGCAGTGGCAACGAGAACGGTGACAAGTGTGCCTGGATCAGTTCGGGCCAGGGTGCGGCAGCCGATGTCTCACTCAACGGCGCAACTTTCCCTGTCCAGTCGCTCTGGAGCAATGCCTTCAACAGCGGGGCTGGCGGCTGCGTCCTTTCCTATCCGTAACTTAAGCCGAAAGACCTGGAAGTACCCGCGAGGGAATGTCTCTACAGCGTATTTGCAGGATAGAGACATTCCCTCGCGGGTGTCTTCTGTTCCCCCCACCAAACCCCAAAAATTGACAGACATCTAGAAGTCTGTTATTCCTTGACATCCTCCATCCCCATGTCATACACTATCCATAGCAAAATGAGAATGATTATCATTATTAGTACACCCTAATATCATGGAACAAATACTGAACACCAATGCGCGTGCCGTACTCGAATACTTGCGCGGCACGTATAGCCATCCTACCGCGATGGATGTCTACGAAGCGGTACGCCAGAGTAAGCCCAGAATTGGTCTCGCTACCGTCTACCGAATCCTGCATTCGTTGGCCGAGTCTGGCCTGATACGCGAACTGGAAGGCTTCGAGGGAGTGCGCTATGACGCGAATACCAACCGGCATGACCACGCCATCTGCACTGCCTGCGGAGCATTGTTGGACGTGCCGCTCGACATTGCCCTATCTGAGGAGTCGTTGCTAGAGGCAGCGCGCACAACCGGCTTGAAGTTGTCATCGCACGAAGTTCGAATTTATGGACGCTGCGCGTCCTGTCAGGAGAGAGACAAATCATGAGTGCCGAACAAAAGAAAGACCCGATTATAGATTCCACGTCCGCTAATGGGGATAGCATGGCTCCCGTTCAAAGCAGCCAGCCTCTGGACGGCGCGACCCGCCGCGAACTGGTCGCCGCTCTGCAACAGAACTGGCAGCGCGAAATGGAGGGGGTCCGCACCTATAGCGACCTTGCGCAACGCGAACGCGACCCGGCAAGGCGCAAAGTGCTGCAAAAAATGGCCGACGCGGAACGCAATCACGCCCAGAAGTGGGAACGCAAGCTGGCCGAACTCGGTGAGCCACCCCCTACCGAGAAACGCACGCTCGGCATGCGCCTTCAGGGATGGATGCGCCGTCAACTGGGCACCGAAGCGGCCCTGCGCCAGCTAGAGAACGAAGAGGACAAAGATATCGCTCGCTATGAGGCGCAGGCCAACAGCATCAATGATACCGAAGCCCAGGCTATGCTGCGCGAAGTACGCAAGGAAGAGGAAAGCCACGGGCGCATCATTCGCGAGATCGTCGGTCCCATCGGGCCACAGGGCATGCTCGACGTGATGCTGCGCCGCGAACGCTGGCACAAGCGCGGCGGCGGCTGGCTCGGTGATGCCATCTACGGCGCAAACGACGGGCTGGGCGCGGTCTTCGGCATTGTGAGCGGCGTGGCGGGATATACCGGAGGCGCGGCAAGCAACCTCGTTTTGATTAGCGGACTGGCGGGTATGCTGGCCAGCGCGCTCTCGATGGGTTCCGGCGCTTTCCTGGCAACCAAAAGCGAGCGCGAAGTCTATCAAGCGGAGATCAACCGCGAGCGGCGGGAGATCGAGGAAGACCCCGAAGAGGAGAAAGAAGAACTCGCCCTCTTCTACCAGCTAAAAGGCTTTACCGAGGAAGAGTCGCAGGTGCTTGCCGACCGCCTCTCACAAAAGCCAGAGCAGTTCCTCAGCACGCTGGCGCACGAAGAGTTGGGCCTTTCTGAAGACAGTTTCCCCAATCCCTGGGTTGCGGCAGCCTCCGCCTCCATTTCTACCGGACTGGGCGCGTTCATCCCGATCATTCCATTTTTCTTTATGTCGGGCATCGCCGCCATCATCGTCGCCGCCATCATCAGCCTCGTCGCGCATTTCGCGGTCGGCGCGGCCAAGACGCTTGTAACCGGGCGTTCCTGGTTCAAGAGCGGCATGGAAATGACCATCGTTGGCGGCGTTGAGGCGGTCATTACCTATGTATTGGGTGCGGCCTTCAAAGTGGTTTAAACAAACAAACAAAAAGGAGCCTGGATGCGTGTCAGGCTCCTTTTTGTTTGTTTAGTGTTTCACATGCCCGCCGGTCATCATGATACCAAGTTCTTCCTCGGTGGCATCCGGCGAGACAATATCGACGATGTTGCCCTCATACATGACCGCGATACGATCAGAAAGCGAGCGAATCTCGTCCAGTTCGGCTGAGACGAGCAATACCGCTTTCCCCGAGTCCCGCAGTTCGATCAGGCGGCGATGAATGAACTCGATAGCGCCGATATCGACGCCACGTGTAGGCTGCGCGGCAATCAGCGCCACAGGATCAGAGGCGAACTCACGCGCAATAATCAACTTCTGCTGGTTGCCGCCTGAAAGCGAACGAGCGGTGGCCTCGATAGACGAGGTGCGTACATCAAAATCGCTGACCAGCCTTTTCGTCCAGTTAGCGATGTTGCGCAGCAGTAGCACAATATGCCGCCACGAAAAGCGCGGCCAGCGCTGGCGACCCAGTATGGCGTTATCCTCCAATGTATCGGTCAGCACAAGGCCACTGCCACGCCGGTCCTCTGGAATATGCGCAAGGCCAATTAAACGTTCCTGGCGCGCATCCATACTCGTCAAATCGTATGTCTGCCCTGGCTCTCCGTCTTTCACCCTCGTCAGGGTAACTTTGCCTCCGGTGATTTTCCGCATACCGGTAAGCGCCTGGATCAGCTCGGATTGGCCGTTCCCTTCGACGCCAGCGATACCGAGTATTTCACCGGCGCGCACCTCGAAGCTTACGCCGTGTAACGCTTCCAGGCCGCGATCAGAATCCGCGTGCAGGTCTTCGACATGCAGCACCACCGGCCCCGGTCTGGCAGGGGTCTTGTTGACACGCAGCAGCACCTCGCGACCCACCATCATCCGCGCAATTTCGGCCTGATTTGTTTCCTTCGTCACCAGCGTGCCCACGTTTTTGCCGCGCCGCAGCACCGTGACATTATCCGAAAGCTCCAGCACCTCACGCAGCTTGTGCGTAATGAAGATCACGGTTTTGCCCTGCGCCACCAGTCCGCGAATGACGCCGAAGAGTTCGTCCACCTCCTGCGGGCGCAATACCGCCGTTGGCTCGTCCATAATCAGAATATCGGCGGCCCGATACAAGACTTTGAGAATCTCGACGCGCTGCTGCATACCTACGGAAAGCTTTTCGACACGCGCATCCGGGTCAATTGGCAAGCCATATTGCTGGCTTAGTTTGACCACCGCCTCACGAGCCTTTTTGATATCGTAGACCGAGGCCACATTCCCAGGCTCGTGTCCCAGCACAATGTTTTCCGTCACCGTAAGCGGCGGAATGAGCATGAAATGCTGGTGAACCATGCCAATGCCCAGACGGATGGCTTCACGCGGGCCGTGAATGTGCGCGAGTTTGCCGTTGATGTAGATTTCGCCGCTATCAGGCTGGATCAGCCCGTAGAGAATGTTCATCAACGTGCTTTTTCCCGCGCCGTTCTCGCCAACCAGCGCGTGTATCTCGCCTTTGCGCACGCGCAGGTTTACATGATCGTCAGCAACCACGCCGGGCCAGGTTTTGGTGATATCGCGCATCTCTACCGCGAGCGGAACAGAAGGCTCTTCCACGAGCGTTGTAGCTGTCTGTTCTTGCATACTGTCTCTCCTCCTATTCTGAACCCGGCTCATACGGGATGCCATCGGCAGCAGGCGCGACCGTTCGCCCAACCAGGCCGACCAGCGCGATCAAGGTGAGAATATACGGAATGGTGCTGAGCAGGTAAGGTGAGACGCCGCTGTCCTGCATTCGCACAGCCAGCGCTTCTCCCAGGCCAAAGATGATACAAGCCAGGCCTGTGCCAAGCGGCGTGTACTTGCCAAAGATCATCGCCGCCAGAGCAATAAAGCCCGCGCCCGCCGTCATATTCGGGTTGAAGATACCGGCAATGCCCAGCGAAAGGAACGCGCCTGCCAGCCCTGAGAGTACGCCACTGGCAATCACGCAGCAGTAACGAATCAGCCGCACATTGATACCGGCGGTATCGGCAGCCTGTGGATGTTCGCCCACCGCACGAATGCGCAGGCCGATATTCGTGCGGAAAAGCAGGAACTGGATGCCAATCAGGATCAACAGAGCAACATAGAAAATCACGTTCTGCTGAAACAACACCGGCCCGATAAAGGGAATCTGCGCCAGCGGTCCCCAGGGAAACGTGGGCAGGCGCAATGGCCCGGGCAGCGATGGTATGCCCTGCGCGTTCGTTTGCACAATATTCAAATAGTTCGTCAGGCCGAGCGCCGCGACGTTGATGGCAATGCCACTCACAATCTGGTCGGCCTTGAAATGAATGGAGACGATAGCGTGAATGAGCGCCATCAGGGCACCGGCAATAACGGCACCCAGCAAGGCAACAATCACGCTGTGTGTTGAGAGCGCGATGATCGCACCAGCATACGCTCCGGTCAGCATCATTCCTTCCATCGCGATATTGACAACACCGCTGCGTTCAGAAATAACGCCGCCCAGCGCTGGCAAGAGCAGCAACGCGCCAAACTGGAGGGTTGCCTGCCAGAGGTCCGCAGAGCCAAGCACCCGCAGCAAAACTGCAAAAAACACGATTATCCCTCCTTTGGCGAGTTAGCTGAATCGCCTGCATCAAGTCCCATACTCTCTCCTGGCGGCACGCTATCTTTCTTTCCGTTCTCCTCCTGCGGCAAATCAACCACCGTCAGGCCGCTAGCTCCAACCAGGGCAGGTTTGCGGCTGAACAAGAGCCACCTCGGCATATTGCGCCGGATTACAGGCAAGAACTCCGCGGCAATGCTGAAGAGGACAAGCGCTTGAATGATGAACACCAGATCGCCTGGAATGCCTGCCTGCAACTGCATCAGGCCCGCTCCCTGCCGCAGACCGCCAAAGAGCAGCGCACCAAACAGAATACCAATCGAAGTCATATGACCCAGCAGCGCCACACCGATAGCATCAAAACCCACCGAGTCGAGCCGGAAAGTGGACCCAATCAACTGGTAAGGGGGTTGACCCATCAAACGCAGCGAACCGGCCAGACCAGCAAAAGCCCCCGCAATTGCCATGACCGCGAAAATATTTTTCTTGACCGGAATACCGGCATAACGCGCGGCCTGGGGGTTCTGTCCAATCACCCGCACCTCGTAGCCGAAAGTCGTGCGCTTCATAATAAACCAGTAAACCACCAGCGCTATCAACGCCAGAATAAAACTGATATCGACAAGATACTGCGTTGGACTGTCTATCGCTGGCAGGAATGTGCCCAACGTATGGTTGTACAACACGGCAATTTGTGGCAATTGCGTTTGCACAGGGACAGGCGCGGTGGCGTCGGCGAGATCAGGGGATTTAAGCGGCCCGGTAATCAGGTAGTCGGCCACAAAAAAGGCGATCCAGTTGAGCATAATGGTCGTGACGACCTCGTGCGCCCCTCGCCAGGCCTTAAGCGCGCCGACAATGCCACCCCAGACGGCACCCGCCAGCATACTGGCAAGCACCATCAACGGAACAAGCACCCATCCAGGCATCGTGGGTGCCTTAAAGCCAACCAGGTACGCGGCTACCGCCCCAACGGCAAGCTGTCCCTCAGCACCAATATTGAAAAGGCCCGCCCGGAAAGCAATAGCGACAGAAATACCGGCAAAAATAAGCGGAGTAACATTGACCAGCGTAAAAGCAAAGCTTTGTAATGAACCAAAGGAACCCGAATAGAGCGCCTGATAAGCGCCAATAGCATTTGAAAAACGATCTCCCAACGAACCTGATGAGGTAATCATGATAACAATGCCACCAGCAATAATTGCCAGAATCACGGCAAGTACCGGGCGGCTAATTGCGCTTCCAAGTCTGCGCACCCCTATCAGGAACTTTGAGGAAGGAGGCGGACCCTTCTCAGTCTCGCTCCTTTGCACCGTCGGCATAGCCACTGTGACACCTTCCTTCTGTAGGGGCGTGGGCTTGCCCCGCCCTCTCTTTTCTTTCAGGAGACAGCCAAGTATCATCGTGGTGAATTTAGGGCGGGGCAAGCCCACGCCCCTACGTTTCCATTCTCGATGATGATATTCAGTGTTGTCGAAGGAGAAGGGCGGGGCAAGCCCACGCCCCTACGTTTTCCTTATCATAACATGGGTATATATGCCATACAAGTAGGGACGCGCTTCATCGCGTCCACCACATATGAATCCGCATACAAGGCTGGACGCGATGAGGAATGGTGACGAAAGAATGTGGGAGACCTTTGTAGGGACGCGCTTCATCGCGTCCACCTCGCCTATCATATAGAACAATACACCGAGGTGGACGCGATGAAGCGCGTCCCTACAAACATGTCAACATTCATCATCGCATCCCTACAAAACAGGCCCATGCCATGAAATGACATGGGCCTGCCGCTATCCGCTCAACATCCTATCCAGTTACGGTGTATTGGGATTGGGGATAGCCTCAGGTGGAACAAGGCTACCAGACTTGATTTGATCCTCAAGGCTCATCGCAGTCTGAATCGCATCCTGTGGAACATCCTTGCTTGGCGTCCCGTAGCCAACACCATCGTGCGCAAGGTCGAACTTCGGCACGTTATTGGTGTACTGGCCTTTCTCAGTCAGATCGATGATATCGAAGACTGCTGTATCTACACGCTTCAAGGCGCTGGTAATCACGCTCGGATAGAGGTAGCCCTGGTCGGCATCCACGCCGATACCAAAGACGCCCTTGCTATTCGCCGCATCGAGAGCGCCAATACCACAGCCACCGGCCACCTGGAAAACGATGTCCACCTGGTGCTGGTTGATCTGGGAAAGCGCCGCGTCTTTACACAACGCCGTATTCGTGAAGTCATTGGAGTAGTTCACGTACACTTTGACGTTTGGATCAACCTTCTTCGCGCAAAACTTGTAGCCCGCGATGTAGCGCACCACCGCCGGAACCGCGATACCGCCAACCGCGCCAATCGAGCTGGCACCCAGCAGCTTCGGAATCTTCGACTTGCCATCCTTCTCCATCTGACCGGCAATCGCGCCGACCAGGCAACCAGCTTCCTGCTCTTTAAAGAACAGCGGAGTAACATTCGGCAGCGTATCGCAGTTGTTGGCGTTGGCAGGCTGCGCGCAGCCATCAACGATGGCAAATTTTACATTGGTAAATTGCTTGGCAATCTGGTCAAGGGGAGCCTGCATCAAGAAGCCAACAGCGATTACCAGGTTGGCGCTCTGAGCCGCCAGGGTAAGGTTCTTGATGTAGTCGTTCTGCGACTGCGTCTGGATAACCTGTTCCTTGAACCCATACTGCTGTTCAGCTTTTTTGTAGCCCGTATAGGCCAACTGGTTGAAGCCCCGGTCATTCAAGCCGCCAATGTCCGTCACCAGGGCGACCTTGATATTCGAGGTCGGGGTGTTTCCTCCAGTAGTGGGTGTGTTGCCGCCCCCACCGCCGGTCGTGCTGCCACATGCAGTGAGCAGCAGCGTAAATACTGTCAGGAATGCTGCGAGGCGGGTAAGACCGCTTTTCTTTCGCATCTACGCTTCCTTTCTTCTCTCTCCGAACAAACAAATACAACACTTAGCCGGATAGCGCAAGCTTCTTCATGCATGGAATGCCAAAACCACCCACAAATACGACTTGGGGTGGTCTTCAATTGCAAGCTCCATTTCATTCAGTATACATGAACAACTAACCGGCCTGGAACGATATTCCGCTATATGGAATATCAGCTGTGTACAGAATATCTGCTATGCATACATACGTAATGAAGGGCTTTTTTCTCACATGTTCCGGCCCTGCTCTCACTTCTCATTCGACAGCCATTCTGCCACCCTGTAACTCTCTGAAAAAAAGGAAAGCGTAAGCGCTAAAAAACCTCTTTTTGATCGTTTTTACCATATCCACAGCATTACTCTGCAATATTGTGATATACTCACGGCAATTCCATTGTTCTAATCGCGCAACAATACATTTTGACGAGAGAGGTGGAAGAGAAAAATGCTACTTGAAGGAGCGCAAATTGGCCGCTATCACCTGCTGCGTCTGATTGGCAGCGGGGGTATGGGCGAGGTCTACCTTGCCGAAGATCCCACTATTCGCAGGCAGGTAGCTATCAAAGTGCTTCGCATCGATACCCCCTCTTCGGCTGAGCGCGCATCTGATTCGGAGGGCATCCGTCTCTTCTTGCGCGAGGCGCGGGCCGTTGCTCAACTAGATCACCCACACATCCTGCCGCTTTTCGACTATGGTGAGGAACGAGTGCAGGGAGCGAGTCTCGCTTTCCTGGTGATGCCGTATCGCTCCGAAGGCTCTCTCTTGCAATGGATAGAGCAACACGACCACGCCGCTGCGTTCTCTCCACAGGAACTGATCTCCATTGTTCAACAGGCTGCCGACGCACTCCAGTATGCCCACAATCACAACGTCATTCATCAAGATGTCAAGCCATCCAACTTCCTCATTCGCAGCGCGACAGACAACACAGGAAGCGCGCAGAGGTTAGATATTTTGCTGGCCGACTTCGGCGTAGCGAAAATCAGTACAGCAACCACCAGCAACAGCCAGGGCATCCGTGGCACCCCTAAATACATGGCTCCAGAACAGTGGAATGGCGAAGCCGTACCCGCCAGCGATCAATACGCGCTTGCCATCATGGTCTATGAATTGCTCACGGGACGCACACCCTTTACCGGTACGCCCCTACAGTTGATGTACCAGCACATACACACGCCTCCACCAGCTCCCAGCACGCAAAATCCCCGCCTCTCTTCAACTATTGACCAGGTCATCTTGCGCACCCTGGCAAAGCGCCCCGAAGAGCGTTTCTCATCAATCACCGCATTTGCTCAAGCCCTGTGTCAGGCATTACAGAACACATCTGTGGGAGAGACGCCCACAATAGATTTACGCGCCACGCTTGCCATCAGCAAGGAAGAGGCGCAAAGAGGAACCTCTCGCACCCTGGCACTCCCTGGAGGCCGCCGGATCAGCGTCTCTATCCCTCCCAATGCGCAGGACGGACAGGTCTTACTGGTCGATAGTCCATCAGACCCTTCCTCTCAGGAAAAACAGGCATTACTGCGCCTCACTCTTTCTATTCAGGAGACCGAAGCCCTTCCCCTTACTCCTGGCGAAAGCAACCTGGTAGAAACGGCCCTGCTACATTCTTCACATTCAGAAGCAAGCACACCAGTTCAGATCAGCGATGCAAGCACCCTCGTAAAACCAGAAGCGAACCCCATCTCTGACGCAAGCACCATAAAGCAGCCCGAACCGATTTCTATCAGTGACGCCAGTACCAGGGTGATTTCTAACCCTGCGCCCGTAAGCGATGCAAGTGCTGTTGTAGTATCCGATCCCTCTCCCGTAACTCCAGCAGAGCGCGCCATTCCTGTCAGCGTTCCATCCGCTCCCCGGCGCTCACAGAAAAAAGGCTTGTGGTTCATTACCGCTGCTCTTCTGATAATCCTGGCGGGCGCAGGCATCTTCGCATTGCCACTTCTCAACTCAAAAACTGTCCAACACCCTTTATTAACGGCAACTCCTACACAGGGAAAAACGACTCCTATCGTCCATACCACTCCATCACCCACTCCTACCCCCAATCTCACTGCCACGACCAGCGCTGCCAACCCCAATCCCTACCCGCCGCATAATGGGACTATGACGATGAACGATCCTCTGACAAACAATTCACGCGGCTACGGCTGGGACAACTATCCAACCGATGCCAGTGGCAGCGCCTGCCAGTTCGGCAGTGACGGCTATCATGTCCTGCAATTGCAGCAAAACATCAACTCCTGCTTGAGCCAGGTTCAACCCGCCAGCTTCGCCTTCGAGGTACAAATGCATATTGCGCGCGGTGACTGCGGCGGAATCATCTTTCGCAGTGACATCAACAGCAGCAAGGACTATACCTTTGAGGTCTGCCAGGATGGCTCCTACAACCTCTATCTCGACCTGAATACCTCAACCACTACCCTGTTGAGCAAGTCCTCGGCTGCCATTCAGCCAGGGCATAGCGCAACAAATACCATTGCCGTCGTCGCTAACGGCAGTTCGCTCTCTTTCTACGTGAACCATACCAATATCGCAAACATCACCGATAGTACTTATGGCAAAGGCTATATTGGGATGATTGCAGAAGACATGAACGGGCCTACTGAGGCCATCTATCGCAATGCAAAACTGTGGACATTCTGAATAGAGGAGTTTATCTTTTGTGGTTTCTTCTGGTATAATTTCTTGCAATCTCTACTATGTCTATTGGTAGTGCTACCTCAAACAGCGTTCCTGAACTAAAAGGATGGGGAATCACGTTGAGCGAACCAATCTACGAACGATTACATACTGCGATCACTGAAAAATATGCCCAGCTACAGCAGGCGCTCGGCCTGAGTGATGCAACAGCGAGCAAAAAGGCCACGCCCGTTTCTGATGATTATGTTGCCTGGCTCATGACCCGCCTGGGCAGGCTGTTCCTTCAGGCAAAAGAATATCTGCCAGGGGATGAGTTACTTCAATTACTCAAACAGCTTTCCATTCCAGCCTTACGCTACGAAGCCTGGATACAGACCGCAATCGAAGATTTCGCAAAGGGTATTACCTATCCCTTTGATGAACCCCGCGAGGATAGCAAATCTGCATAGTGGTTGAAAACACAGAAAAACCAGGGCGGCTCGCCCTGGTTTTTCTGTGTTTTCAACCACTACTTTCTACACCCGAATCTCATCGAGCATCGAAAGGTTGATGAAGAGGTCGCAGCTCTGGCGCAGCGTTGCCGACATCGACTCGTCAAAGGCGGCGACTTCGACGCGCACACCGTGATCCGAGCAGTAGTCGAGCATAGGCATGAAATCGCTGTCGCCGCTCACCAGCACAACGCAGTCAACGGCTTTGCCATCAACGAGGCGCACCACGTCCATACAGAGATCAAGGTCGAGGTCGGCCTTTTTCGCTCCGCTCGAGAAGGTCTTGTAGTTCTTCGTCGTGATGCGATAGCCAAGACCTTTGACAGCCTGCAGGAACATCTGATCCTCGCCGGGCTGCGGGCTGGTTGGGCAATAGGCATGCGCCCGCACCAATCGGCGGTTGCCGCGCAGGAAATCGAGCAGCTTACCGAAATCGATGGTCATACGCAGCGTGCGCGCCGAGTACAGCAGGTTGGCAACATCGACGAATACGCCCACGCGCTCGTTCGAGGGGAACGGCGGCAGCGATACCGACACGTTGGTCGGCCCCTGGCTCGTCCGTCGCAGTTCAGCCACCATGCGGTCCGTCTGCGTCTGAATAGCCTGCGTAATCGCGTTCGACAACTGGTTAATTGCCGACTGCGGAATCACCAGTTCGCCTGGACGCGAAGGCGTGGGATACACAGGTGAAGCCGGAGAAGCCACGCGCTGCACCTCGTTACGAGCGGCGCGAGAGGTGCGCGAAGGCGTCGGTGTAGACATAACGCTGCCACGCGCAGGCGACGGTTCTGGTCCCATGAATGGGCCACCTGCTTCATTGCCATGATTCAACTGGTTGACAGTTGTTCCAGAGAGCAAGGCATAGTGCCCGGCGTTGGCCGCAGGTGTACTGTTCTTCGGCGTAGCAGGCGAAGTGGTAACGGTTGGCTGCTCTGATTGAGCCGATTTTTGCGCCGGCGTGCCATTGCCATTCGCCGCTGGAGTTGTCCCATTAGTGGAACGGCGGCGACGGCGGCGACGTGAAGACGCGGCCTGCAATTCTGAATATTCCAGTGGCGGCAAATCTTCAACAGCCGGTTCAGTTTGCGTCGTTTCCTCCTGCTGCTTGCTCGCGGCTATTTCCTCGACTGCTGGCGCAACCGCCGTAGGCTGCTCCTTCTCGCGCTCGAAGCTGTTATGCTTACGCTGCTCGCCGGATGTCTTCACGCTTTCCGGCTCCGCCGCTGGTTGCGCGCTCTGCCTGAATGTTTCCTGTGGCGTAGTCGGCGACTTCGCGGGTGAAGGTGCCACTTCTCGCTCAACTACCGGCGCGCTTTCCGCGCGGGCCGCATTAAATGCTGGTGCCTGAGAACTGGACACCACAGGCATAGCAGATGCGCTTGCCGGGCTGGTGGTGCTGCCTGTCGCACTCAGTGTATTGGCCGTGCTTGCGGCAGGCCGATCAAAGCGATAGCGGCGCGGCGGCTTTGGCTGCTCCTCAACAGTGGGAGCCGGCGTCGTCTCCGCGCCAGCCTGGGGTGTTTGTGTAGAAAACGTATCCGTAGTGGTTGGAGCAGGCGCGGCCTCGACAGGCTGGCTCGTCTGCGCCACCGGTGCCTGGGCCTCCTCTACAAGCGGAGGAGAAATGGGCTGCTCGGATTTTTCAACAGGAGCGGCTGCTGCCGCTGCCTCGTCTCGCTTCGCCTGCGCCCGCTCCTCGCGATGACGCATATGCCGGGGCACGCGCACCCGCGTGGATGGACGCAGCAGTGGCGAAACAGGTCGTTCTGCCTGTGGAGCAGGCGCGGGAGCAGCAGGCTCGCTTTGCGCCGCTTTGGGAGCTTCTTCTGTAGAAACAGGTTCACCCTGCCTGGCTTCAGTTTCTTGCCCTGCAACCGGTTCGCTCTGTGGGGCTTCTACCGCTTCTTGAGCTACAACGGGTTCGCTTTGCTCCGTCTCAGTTGTAGCAGGTTCCTCCGCCGCCATGACAGTTTCAACAGGAGCGCTTTCTACTGGAACAGCTGCCTCTACAGTTTCGGGTACTTCAGCAACTGGCTCTGCCGCCCCGGCAAGAGTTGAACTCTCATTTTCGGATGCTGTTTCTGAAAGGCTCTCTCCACTCGCGAGATGTTCCTCAATAGTGGAAGCAGAATCCAGCACCTCTGATGGGCTGGTTGAAAGGCGAAAGTCCGTGTCCTGGGACTCTTCTGTAAGTGATGCAGGGCGCTGCTCCGTTTGTTGGAACTCCTCGATAAAATCGGTGAAAGGACGAACGGCGTTTTCTTCCACCTCTGACCCGGTTGTTGTGAACTCGGAAGCAGGCGCTTCCTGAGTATCTTCTGCCTGGGCAGCAACCGGAACTTCCGTCTCACCCGGCAAACTGGGAGAATGTAGAGCAGACGATTCCTCTGCGACAGTCGTTTGATTGTCGTTATTCTCCGGTGTAATGTGTTGTGTTGTCACTAAGATCTCCAGTCTCAGTTCAAGGGACCGGAGCGCAGGTGCGTGCCATAAGAGAATATTCTATTGTAACCGGTTCAGGCGAATCGCCACACAAGCGCCAGTGGTATCACTTGTAGCAACGGGTGTTCGAGAAACGCAACGAGTTCTGCTGGAATAACTGTGCTTGCATGAAACCCGTTCTCTCTTCGTTTCCGATCCGCGTTGCCTGCGGGCAGAATCAACAATCCGCCCCTACCTTCTTATTCTCGGACAGGCTATTTATTAACTACATCTACGACCCGGTCCGTCTAATCCCACCATTGACCCTCTTCACTCTTGATGTACGCCACCACCGAATGGCGGAACGCTGGTAGGTACAGTATGCGCTGAAGGTTCTCTCCCTTCAGTTGTGCCAATCGCTACCGAATTGCTCACCTCTTCCGGCCTGATATGTCCATCAGTTGAAAAATCTTGCGCCCGTTGTGCCGACTGTTTTGTGACCCGCCAGACGTACACAATACGTTCGATAGAGGTCACATTTGAAAAGACCGCCAGCAATAACAAGGCCCAGATCGTCATGCCGGTAAGCAACCCGATAGCCAGGATTACGACACGTTCAGGGCGGGCCAGTAGCCCGGTTCTACACTCTAACCCCAATCCCTCGGCGCGCGCTTTTGCGTAACTCACCATCAGTGAGCCGACAACTGCGATAAAAATCAGCACAATCATCCAGGACTGCTCGGACGGAAATGGCCAGAGGCGATCTTGCATCTGTGGCGTTCGTAACGTATAACAGAGCAGTCCAAATAGAATGATACTCTCCGAGTACCGGTCAAGCGTTGAGTCAAAGAATGCGCCAAACACTGAGGCGGCATTCCGGGCGCGGGCTAACGCACCATCAAACATGTCAAAGATTCCAGCAAACAGCACCAGCAAACCACCCACAAGGAGATTCCCCTGTGCAATGACCGCAGCAGTAACACCACTGAGCAACAAACCGATCAAAGTTAAGGTATTGGGAGTAATACCCAGTCGTGCCAGCGGTCGCATAATCCAGGTGACGAACTGCCTCACCCGTTGCTGTATGCGTCTGCTAATCATAAGCCTATTGTACCATATTTGAACTAATCGGACTAGCCATTTCTTCTGTAGGGCCGCGATGATGATTTGTAACAACCAGAGCCGATCATCTCGCCCCTGTCATCCTGAGCGCCGCGAAGAATCTCCGTCACCCAGCAGAATCGTGTATCCAGACCTGAGATCCTTCGCTGCGCTCAGGATGACAGGGAGCGCGGCCCTACAATCACCCCTACGCAATATGCTGCCGCGCGATTGGCGCGCGTTTGTTAATATGATGCCCCGCCAGGCGCAGGTAATCATGCATCGTCCAGAGCCTGCCACCAGGAGCGGTCAGGCCGGACTCAATACACGCCCGGATTTCCTGGGCGGTGCTGCCCTCGAACCACGTGCAGCCACTACCAATAGAACTGAGAATATGGGCGTCGCTATTGCCAAGCTCAGCCCAGCCATACACCCGCCGGTTGACGCTCATCGCCACCCGGTTCGCGTAGATGCCGCAAAAACTGGCGTTCCACGTCTCAATACCATCCAGCCAGACATCTTTGCTGCGAAAGATGCGATCCAGCACCGAACGCTGGCAGCTATGACGAAAGATGCGATTCATGGGATGCGCCACAACCGCCAACCCACCCTGCTCGTGAACAAGCTCAATGCTGCGCTCCATACTTAAGCGCGGCGGAATATGCTTCTCGATGAAAAGCGCGAGCATGTGGCCTTCCTTCGTACTCACCTCTTCACCGACGATAAAGTCAAAGCGATAGTTGCCCCTGGCCCACATATCTCGCGCCCGCAACGAACCATCAATTACATCATGGTCGGTGAGCGCAATCACATCCAGATCCGTATGATGCTGGACGTAATGCAGAATCTCCTGAATAGTTGCTGTGCCATCGCTATACGTGCTGTGCATATGCAGATCAGCCCGCCCCAGCTTGCCTGCTGAATACGCCTCGTGCCGGGACATCTGCTGTCTTCGATGTAACATTGCTGTACCTGCGCTGGCTTTTTCACCCGTAATGATCGCTCTGTTGTCTTTCCTAATCATGCTCTTCCTACTGTGGATTTCTTTTTATTCCCCCAATGCACACGAGAGATTCTCTTTGCTCTCTCATACACATTAGCATAGGTGTGTTAAATGACGAGTTTAACAGGTGATAAAATCTTGCAAAACTCATCTTTATGGACAGGAGACATCCACCCTCCATCGCCTCCTAATCCTCCAAACTCAGTTCGGCCTCCATAAGGGCCGGGCCGCTGGGAAGCGCCTCCAGGACAGTAGATGGATCAAGCAACTGTTCCAGGCGGTCAATACAAAAAGCGATACGCTCCGCATTTAAGGAACAATATACCTGCCGTCCCACGCGCCGCGTCTGAATAATACCTGCCTTGCGCAACTTGCGCAGGTGCCAGGAAACAAGCGGCTGGCTGATGCCAAGTAATTCTGTCAGGGCCGTCACGGTAATCTCTTGCTCGTGTACCAGGTGATACACAATCGTCAAGCGAGCCATGTCCCCCAGCGCCTTCAAGACAATTTTCAGTTCGCGCCAATCATTCATGCCATGTCCAGACGAATATATAAACAAATCTTTTTATAAAGACTTGTTTATATGATACCCGAGAATTTTCCAAATTGCAAGTTTTATGCGACCGAGCAAGGAAAAAAGTACTTTGAGAGAAAATGAACTCTGACTAAGAAAGTGAGGAGAACCAGGCAACAAAAAACACGCTTCAAATATGAAGCGTGTTCAAAAGTGGGCTGCCAGAGACTCGAACTCTGAACCTAGCGAGTGAAGCAGATAGCCAGCGCGTTGTCTTTCGACACGTTTCCAACTACCCCCTCCCGAACCGGACGTGCGCCTTTCAACGCATCCGGCTCTCCAGCGGATAAACACGAACGTTTTCCGCCTGTACCCCTTCCCCGTGTACCGGCCATTACGCCGGTCATTTGAGTACTATGGATACTCCGTCATCATGAGGCTCTCGCCTTGTAGATGATCCCGCAGTTCCCTACCTATCCTGGTCCATACGTAGGTGCCTTTTCGACGATTTTCTCATCTAAAATGAGCGTTTTCCGGTGAAACCTTTAGCGATCCTCTTATCTATCGCTAAACCGGAACATGTCCAGTTCCTGCCAGGACATGGGCATCATGCAGTGCCAACTCGTCTCAGGTTCGGAAAACCCATCCTCACCATATATGGCCTGGCTGCACGACTTGCCGGGATAGCAGTTTCTCCCTCATCGTACTTTTCCAACCATGCTACTGTCCCTTCGCCCTTTCGGGTTCCGGTCAGGTGGTGCCTTAACTACTCCGGTTTCAGTAGTGCTGCGCTACGCAGCAAGGATAAGTAGAACACAGCGGCGCACTTTAAGAGTCGCTTGCTCTGCCATTGAGCTAGCAGCCCATCACGAATGTGTGCTTAGGATAGCATACTGGCCCATTTTCGTCAAGCATCTTTTCCAGTACTTCTTCCATGAAGAGGCCCGTGTTGAACAACTGCGGGTTGTTCAACACGGGCCTCTTCATGGAATATCCTACGCCTTCGCGGCAGCCTTCTCCACCTTGCGTTTCTTGGCGCGTTGATGGCCGTTCTCCGCGTTTTTCACCTTTTCGCTCTTGACGTGGAAACCTTCGATAGCGGTCTCCAGCACCTGCGGAATATCGGTGACAAAGACGAACTCCATCTGGTCGCGCAGTTCTTTGGGCAGGTCTTCAAGCAGATCAGGCTCGTTCCGTTTCGGCAGGATGACCGTGTGAATACCCGAACGGTATGCCGCCAGCACCTTCTCCTTGACGCCTCCAATCGGCATCACCTTGCCGCGCAGCGTGATTTCACCCGTCATGGCGACATCGGAGCGTACCTTGCGCCCGCTTGCCAGCGAGACCAGCACCGTCGTCATCGTCACGCCTGCCGAAGGCCCATCCTTCGGAATTGCCCCTGCCGGAACGTGAATGTGTATCTGCTGATTCTCAAACACATTGGCAGGCAGACCCAGCATCTCGGCGTTGGAGCGCACATAGCTGAGCGCAGCCTGGGCCGACTCTTTCATCACGTCGCCAAGCTGGCCCGTCAGAATCAACTGGCTTTCCCTGCCCGGCATGGCAGCCGCCTCGATGAAGATGATCTCGCCACCAACCGGCGTCCAGGTCAATCCGGTCGCAATTCCAGGCCGGTCGATACGTTCGGCAGCCTCGGCAAAGAAACGCTGGCGGCCCAGGTAATCCGGTAGCTGGTCAACCGTTACCGTAATCGGAGCCTCTCGGCCCTCGGCAATCTGCCTGGCAACCTTGCGGCAGAGCGAACCAATCTCGCGCTCCAGGTTGCGCACGCCCGCCTCGCGGGTATAGTCGCGAGCAATGCGGCGCAGCACCTCGTCATCGACAACCAGTTCCTCCGGCTTCAGGCCGTTGGCCTCCAACTGCTTCGGCAGCAGGTACTGGCGCGCAATATGCAGCTTTTGTTCTTCCGTGTAACCAGAGAGTTCCAGGATTTCCATGCGGTCGCGCAGCGGCGCGGGTATCGGCTCCAGCGCGTTGGCGGTCGCGATGAACATCACCTTCGAGAGATCGAAAGGCAGGTCCAGGTAGTTATCGCGGAAGTTGTAGTTCTGCTCCGGGTCAAGTACTTCGAGCAGCGCCGACGACGGGTCGCCTCGCCAGTCAGCCCCGACCTTGTCTACCTCGTCCAGCATAATCACCGGGTCGTTGGTCTCCACGCGCCGCAGCGTCTGGATGATGCGTCCCGGCATAGCTCCAATATACGTGCGGCGATGTCCACGAATCTCAGCCTCGTCGCGAATGCCGCCCAGCGACATACGCGCAAATTTGCGGCCTAACGCTCTTGCGATAGATTGCCCTAGCGAGGTCTTGCCAACCCCCGGCGGTCCAACGAAGCACAGGATAGGCTCACGATTGACCGCTCTCAGCGCCTCCTGAGAGGCCAGAGGCTGCGTTGGGCGAATGTTCTCAGTCTCGATGCCGCCCTCAACCTGGTCAAGTTCGTGGCTGTGCTGTATCTCAGATGCCTGCCGCTCCTCCTTCAGACGACGCACCGCCAGGTATTCCAGAATGCGGTCTTTGATCTTTTCGAGATCGTAGTGATCCTGGTCAAGCACCTGCCGCGCCCGCGCCACATCGATCTGCCCGCCCGTACTCTTGCTCCAGGGCAGGCTGGTCAACAGCTCCAGGTAGGTGCGGATAATACTGTACTCTGGCGAGACCGAGGGTAGCTTCTCAAGCCGCGAGAGTTCGCGATTGGCTTCCCTTAATGCCTCCTCGGGCATTTTCGCCTCATCGATCTTACGCCGCAGTTCGTTGATGGTCGCCTGCTCTTCGCTCTCCTCGCCCAGTTCGCGCTGGATAGCCTTCAACTGCTCGCGCAGCAGGTATTCCCGCTGCATCTTGTTCATCTCTTCCTGGGCGCTGTTCTGAATCTTGCGGCCCAGTTCAAAGATCTCCAGTTCGTGCGCGAGATAGCGGCTCAACTCTTCCAGCTTGGCGCGCACCGAGTCGAGTTCGAGAATGCGCTGCCGCAGTTCCAGATCCATCTGCACGAAGGTGGCGATAACATAGGCCACCTGGCGCGGCTCCTCCATATTCAGCGTTGCCGCCGCGACCTCTTCGCGCACGTTCTGCACCAGGGCCACCAGCCGTTGGAAGTAACCAACCACATTGCGCTTGATGGCCTCTGTCTCATCATCCGTTTCCTGTATATCCGGTCGCGGCGTGACATGCGCGGCAAGATAGGGCTTCTCCTGCGTGAATTCGCCAATATCCACACGCTCAAGACCCTGCACGATGATCTGAATGGTGCCATCGGGCATACGAATCATGCGCGCAATGCGCGAAACCGTACCTATTTTAAAAATGTCGTTCGGCCCCGCCTGCTCCATATCGGCGGATTTCTGCGCCACCAGCACCACCAGCCGGTTGCCGCGCATCACATCATCGATCAGCCGAATCGAGCGTTCCTGTCCAACACCAAGCGGCTGCACCGCAAATGGATAGACCACCGTATCGCGCAGGGGAAGCACAGGCACAACATCAGGAATGTTCAGTCCATCTTCTTCCTCATCGCCGTTGCGGCGGCGCGGGCGAACTTCCGGCTCCAGCTCCACAGCTGGAGCCCGATCCTCCTCGCTCTCAGGCGGTGGCTCAACAGAAGTGGGCGCTTCATCCAATGTATGTTCTTCCCGAGTTTCTGTCTCGGGAGCCTGTCCTTCTACCTGGCTTTCGTTTGACGGTTCTTGCTGTACAAAATCGTTCTCCATAAAGCCTTCTTTATTTTTCTAAACTACCATCCCCGTTCTGGCCTCTGGCTTTACTCCACCAGCTTGGGCAGCTTGACCCAGAGAAAACCATTTTCGTATCGAGCTTCGACCGCATCACGATCTATGGGTGTGGGAATGAACACCTCGACACGGAAAGGGCCATAGCGAATCTGTGCTTCATGATAGTAGAGGTTCGCATCATGCTCGTGATCGTCGTAGCGCACACCGCTCACGATCAACGCATCCTGATACAGCGTCACCTCGATATCTTCTTCTTTCATGCCAGCCAGCTCGATCTTCACAGCAATCATATCAGCGGACTCGTGAATATCGGCGAGCGGTCGCCAGGTCACGGAACGCTGGAGAATCGACTGCTGGCTCTGGCGAAGAGCGTCCTGTACCAGTTGTCGGTAATGACGCTCCAATTGCTGCTGTGACCCATCGATATATCGATAGGTGACGTAACGATAGCGCATGCGCATTGTCAATGTACCTCGGGTATCTACTATTAGATACGTATGACAGAGAAAGAAAAAGGCAAAAGGAACAAGTACATCCCTGTGAACGCTCGCGCCTTTTGCCACAACTACTTTCTTCAAAGAGAAAACGCTACTCTATAATGTCTTTTTCTCCCTCTGCGAGCGCCTTATCACACTCCCGGCAGATGTATTCGTACTCGGAAATGGTACCCGAAAGCACGTCGCTTTGAACCAGACGAGCATCTCGCAGGCGAACAACTTTATTACACCGGGAACACGTTACTAATTTCTCAGGGATAGCGGTACGGCGGGTTCCAAGAACATCTTCCTGCATGCCGACACGTGCCTTTCTTTTCGTTTCAGAAATCTTCCAACATCCAAAAACACAGGGATCACTAGCAAAAAAGTGTCCGTTTTGATTTACCTTGAATCGCGGATTTTGCACCTGGTTCCTCGCGAAACCTCCTTGATTATGGCACGCCCATCACAAAAATGCAAGGTAACTATTACCTCGCCCGGTTACGTATAATAAGTAAGAAAAAAAGTTGTTTGACGACTTTCCTTTATTGTGCTACTATGTTTCTATATACATCAAAGTTCATTACTCTGATGTAGTAGCCCCGGTTATTTACGCTGCCGGAGCTACGTGTTGGCGTGATTGCTAGTTAGAAGGCCAGAACAACATGATCACGCAAGCTATCAAAAACTTCTTTGCAAAACTGTTTCCCTGGTGGTCCAGGAAGCAGACTGCGCCGGTCGAATATTCGCATGTTCCCAGTTCGTTTCTCCCGGGAGCTTCCCAGGAAGGCGGCTCATTACCTGCTTCAGGTCGGGTTGCGCCACAGGCAAGCATAACCCCCCGCCTTTCCACGATGGAAGAATTTCCCCAGGATCTCTCACCGGCGTCATTCTCTATGATGGATGAACCACCCGAGACTCCATTACTTCCACCACCCATAACGCCGCCACGTGAAGTAGTGATCGAAGCCAGGACTGAACCCATCGAAATATCTTCTTCCACCCCTACCACACAGCAACGCCTGGAATTCCTGCGCTACCTCGTCGATCGCGGTATCATCAGCGAGTGGTACGAAGAGAAAAAATAGGGACGCGATAATTTCTGTCCACAAACAATCCGGCAAATGTAGGGACGCGCTTCAGCGCGTCCACCCCGGCATGCGCATTCATCCGGCCAACGCGATAATCCGGCAAATGTAGGGACGCGATTCATCGCGTCCACCTCGGCATGCAACTTCATTGCCATATGATCCAGCAAGGTGGACGCGATGAATCGCGTCCCTACAGCCTTTATTCGGCAGCCGTAAAGCCCTGCGCCCTGGCCTCTTCCTCCGAGGGGAAGTACACCAGGTCGGTGGCATCCAGCGTCTTATCAACTGGATAGTAATGCTTCGTGCTGAGTACGCCCACATAAGCAGCCCCTTCAGGACGCGCCCCGCTCTGCACCGTCACGGTCTCAAGCGTAGCAACCGCCGGGCCTTCATGGTCGAGACGGCGAATCTCGCCTGCCGGGCGTTCCACATTGCCAGCAACATTGCCATTCAAAGGAATTTCGATAATCGTATCTTCCTCTTCCAGCATCTGCTGCTGCTCCAGGCGATTGCGCACAAAACGATACGTAACAACACCGGCAACCACCAGACCAACGCCAAAGCCCACGAAAGGCCAGATGTTGAACTTCTGCTTCTGCTTAGAAGGAACAAGCTGCTGGCCGCGTTCAACCAGGTTTTTCGAGGCCTTGCGACCGCGCTTCTGAAGTTCGCGTGTCATCTTGTTGCCGCGCTTCGTCAGCTCCTGCGCCAGGTCTTCGCCGCGCCCGGTAATCTCCTCGATCACATCGCTTCCGCGCTCGGCGAGGTCCTGAGCTACCTTGCTGCTCTGTTTCGCCAGCTTGCGCGCCAGTTTGCTGCTGCGCTCGCTGAGTTCCTGCGTCGTCTTTTCGCTGCGCTCGATCAACTCTTCCGCCAGTTCCTCTCCGCGCTTCAGCAAATCCTGGCTCCACGAGACGCCCGCCTTGCGTAGTTGCTTCGCCAGTTTGCGGCGCTGCTTCATCTCCTTGCGCAGCGCCTTCTGGAGCCGCGCCGATTGCTTCTGCAAATTCCGTGACTGCGAGCGCAAATTTGCCACTTGCTCAGCCACCAGGTCGCGGCTCTGCTGTGTCAGCCCCGCCAATCGCTCCCGCATAGCAACCGAGGCAGGCTGAGAACCATCGTCCTCATCCACAATCTCTATCTCTATCTCCCGATCCTCTTCCCCCTCTTCCTGCGCCTTTACCGCGCGCTGCGCGAACGAACGAATAATTGGTGCCACTATCGTGTACGTCATAAGCGCGAGACGCAACCAGCGCGCCTGCTGGCTCTCCACACTTTTCTGATCTGTCGCCATTGCATGTACTCCCTTCACAACACTGCGTTTACGTATATCTGCTCCACCTGCCGGGCACCCAGACAAACCCGCCCTTCCATCACCCACTCCAAAACACACAAAAAGACGCCCTGCAAGCTGGTTGCCAATATCTAATACACGTATTAGTATGTCAGTTTGGTTGGAGAAGTGTCAAGGAGAGAATAAAGCCACTTTTTGCTCTAAAATTCGAGTCTTGGGGCTTTCATTAAAAGCATCCATTAGCTTTAATCCAGGACAATAATCATTTACAATAATGGCTGAGAAAAGTGAGTACGCCTCACCAGTAGGAGAGAACAAGCAATGGAAAAATTGACCATCCGGCAGGCATATGATGCAATGATACTCTTCCTGGAAAACTACTACCAGCAAACAAACTCCGATGATGTTGGTGCGCTTCTCGGAGACCTCAGCATGGAAATCTGGGCTGACGGAAGTTCAGGTGATCCCGCAGCCTGGGATGACTGGTTAGAATGCGTTCAGAAAGTACTGATACCGGATAGCCCTGATAAGAGGATATAAATGGCAAATAAGGAATCAATCTCCTGTAGGGACGTGATTTATCGCGTCCAAGCTTGTGAATCGGCGCGAGAAGCTGGACGCGATAAATCACGTCCCTACAGGATTATTCATTTCTTGAACGTGTGTTGAAAAAAAGCTAATGTCCACTCCTTTTGTTTTTCAGTTTCAGGTACCCTGTATCCTCTGACCCTGCTCAACAAAGTAAAAGCCTCTTCAGGTTCAAAACCGCTAAGCACCAGCAGGGCGGCTGCCATCAAAGCAGACCTACCAAGTCCCTGCCGACAATGAAAGGCAATATGCTTCCCTTCCATGAGAAACGATTTTAACTGCTCCAGAAAAGCAAACGTCGGCTCAGCAAACGCAGGAACGCTCTGATCGGGGATTGGAAAGGAAAAATAAAGCATTCCCTGTTGAGAGCAAAGCGTCGCCTCTTCTGCAAGATCAAATTCGCTCACTTCAAGCGGGGTAAGCAAAGAAACAAACACATCAACACCCGCTTCATGTAGGGCTTTAATCTCATCGATCAGCCAATCACCTCCACGTGGACGAGGTACGATGCTAAGCTTTCCTGCCGGGAGTTCTTTATCAATGGAATACAATATTGCGCGCATAAACGATCCTCCTTTTCTAGAAACGGAACCGCACTTCAGTAGCTCCTCTATACCCTCATTTTTTCGCCATTTTCTACTATAAAAATGTGTAACATCATTTACTATAACATCTATATATAAATTTAATTTGACAAATACAGCATCTCATGCTACCATCTCTTTCTGGAAGTAAAATCCGAGCAATACATGAAAGAGGATAACAAACCATGCCTACCATCTTAAAAGACCTCTCAACTCCCGCCTTACTTACCGCGATGGAAAACAACATTTACGAAGGCTGGACACTCTTCGGGCAACTACTTGATGCAACTATCCATGATGAACCAGAATTGCTCTGGTTTACTTCCGGCCTACCCTTTCAACTGGGCAACGGGATTATGAGGGCCAACTTTACCGGGAACGAATTAGAGAAAACGCTGTCTAAGAAAATCAAACAACTGGTAGCATTACATCTACCGATGGCGTGGTTAATTGGGCCATCGACTCAGCCACATGAACTCGGAAGTTACTTGCAAGTGCATGGTTGGGAACTTAGCGATCAGGCTCCTGGCATGGCCGTGAATTTACATGACCTGCAGGAACAGCCCTTGCCGCCAGGACTTAGCATTGAGCAAGTGAGAGATGAAGCAGCGCTTCAGACATGGCTGCGCGTTATGATAGCAGGCTCCGAATTGCCGGAAGAAGCCTTGACGCTCCTGCTGAGCATCCTCTCAAGGCATGGCTTTAAAGACAATCCCGCCGCTCATTTCTATCTTGGCAGACTAAACAACCAACCCATAGCCACCTCGCTCCTGTTTCTCGGCGGAGGAGTAGCAGGCATCTATAATGTGGCAACGCTGCCAGAAGTACGCAAACGGGGTATAGGAAGCGCCTTGACCCTGTTTCCCTTACTGCAGGCACGCGAACGCGGCTACCGCATTGGCACACTCCAATCGACAGAAATGGGTCTACATGTCTATCAACGGCTTGGATTCCACGAGTATTGCGCGTTTAGCGTCTATTTCTGGCAAGGACTATAATTCGTCCTCGATGGCTGTTTCGCTTAATCGTAAGACGAGGCGACAGAAATGAAGCATGGCGGCGACGGATTCTAAATAGGCCTCGTCGCCTTCGGCTGCCTGGCGAGTGACAGTTGCGCGCCTGCGGAGAGCGCGTAAAACCACCATCACATCTTCTTTGAGGGAAGCATCAAGTTCGCCGCGCTGCATCAATTGAATCACCTGATTCACGATTGAATCGACTTCCCGGCGCATAGCTTCGATATCTCTCGAATAGGGAACTGTATCGTCGTCTACGTCAGAAGAGGAAATATGCTCGAAAATAACGGCGTCCGCGGCTTCTTCGTGGGAGCATGACCGGTGCCGTGTATCGCGGCGTATCAGCTTGCCTGCGGGTCGGAGGTGAGTCTTGGGTTCTTCCTGCGTGACCCCTAGCTCACGTAGCAGATCGGCCAGTTCTTCCTGCCAGCCAGCCATAGAACACCCTCCTTGTCAAATAACCCAAACGTTAAGAAATCAACCCGTTTCCCAACCTCTCTCGAAGTGTAACATAGTGTGCCATTGTTGTAAACAGGGTAAGCTCAAGGAATCTTTACAGATTTTTTATCCCATTGGAAATACCGGAAGACACCCGCCATACAAGGCACCCATCATCAAATGGGCCGGAAGACACCTCTTCCGGCCTTCCAACACGCCTTGACAATCTCAAAAGAGCCATGTACATTGTTAGCGCCCTGAAACACTAGAAGGAAACAAACACGTGGAACCAGATATATCCATGACAGAAACAACTCGCATCAGCGATTTTGATTATCATCTACCGCAGGAACTCATCGCGCAGACGCCTGTTGAGCCGCGTGACTCATCGCGCCTGCTTGTCCTGCAACGCGCAACCGGCACGATAGAGCATCGGCACTTTCGCGATATTGGCGACTACCTGCGCCCCGGCGACCTGCTCATCGCCAACCAGAGCCGCGTTATTCCGGCTCGCCTGCTCGGTCGACGCCCCGGTACAGGCGGAGCCGTCGAAGTTCTGCTCCTCTCGCAACGCGCCGACCTCGGCCCCGATCACTGGGAAACCCTGGTACGCCCTGGTCGCCGCCTGCGTGAGGGCGCGCAACTGGTTTTCGGAGATGAGGCCACAGGCGCGCTCCTGCATGGCGAAATCTCGCAGCGCACCGAAGCTGGCGGGCGCATCATCCGCTTTTCTGTCGAGCCGCTAGACACGCAGAGTAATACTCCTACGGTCCAGGAGTTAATCGACAAAATCGGCAAAATGCCCCTGCCGCCCTATATTCATGAACCGCTACAAGACCCGGAACGCTACCAGACCGTCTACGCTCGCATCACCGGCTCGGCAGCCGCGCCCACCGCCGGACTGCACTTCACGCCGCGCCTGCTCGACGAACTGCGAGCAAAAGGCGTCCGTATCGGCTTCGTCACTCTGCATGTCGGCCTCGATACCTTCCGGCCCGTCGAAGTTGAGGACTACCGCGAACACAAAATGCACAGCGAAGAAATTCACCTCGACGCGGAAACTGCCGACCTTATCAATGAAACTCGCGCCTCTGGTGGCCGCGTCGTAGCCGTCGGCACCACCGCTGTGCGTACTCTCGAGAGTGTCGCCAGCATCTACAATGGCCAGATCAAACCCTATTCCGGCTCGACCCGCCTCTACATCACCCCCGGCTACCGCTACCAGGTCGTCGATGCCATGATAACCAACTTTCACCTGCCGCGCTCAACCCTGCTGCTCCTCGTCAGCGCCTTCACCGGAAAAGCTTTGATGGAAAAAGCCTATCAAGAAGCCATCCGCGAACGCTACAGATTCTTCAGCTTTGGGGACGCGATGCTGATTCTTTAATGGTAAAAAATGCTGGTGATGCAGGGACTGCATCACCAGCATTTTTTACCATTTTTACTTATCTTTCCAATTCCACCACTTCAACAACTCAGGATCGTGCTGCTCCTCAGAGGCATAATACACCGCGCAACGAAACACATAGAGCATACAGCGATCAATCTGTGCCTGCTGTAGCGCACACAACCGCACATACAACTCCTCCGGGTCTTGCCCTTTCAACTCATCAACCGAGCGGAAGCCCAGATTCCACAAATCCATTGCAATAGATTTGCCCACCCCTGGAATTTGTCGTAATTCCTTTAAGACTGCCTGCTGATCTTTTGTGACTGTTGCCATGTCTTTCCTCCTGCTTACTGAAGACCTTCTTTGTTCACAGTTAGTATAGCAGGCAGGTGTGACAATGGTATGTCAGTAGCGTGCCGTTCCAAACCTATCTCCAGATGTCATCCTGAGCGCAGCGAAGGATCTCCGGCCTCGACACCCGGATCGTTGGGGAACAGAGATCCTTCGCTGCGCTCAGGATGACAGGCGAACGGGTCTTTTCTATGGCTAACTATTCTTCCTCAACATCTCCTCGGCCTCCTCCACTATCCTCTTGCGCAGCGACTCCGGTTCCAACACCTTTACATGTTTTCCCCAGCCGAGTAACCATTGCAGCACTTCGCTTTCCTGGCGCACCTGAAGCGTCACCAGCAATCCTTCAGGCGTCTCCTCTTCGCAGACGATGTAGAACGAGCGCATCTCATGCACCCAACGGGCTATCTCCTTATCAAACAGCACTCGTATCGCCATCTGGCGCGCATTGTTCTCTCTATCTTCGCGCATCACATATTTCGCCGGGCGAGTAAACGTTTTGAGCAACAATTCCAGGTTGTCGATACGGTCGAGCCGGAAGTTGCGCATGCCTTGCCGTAGATGACAATATGCCACAAGGTGCCAGCCGCTGGGGAAATGGATTAAACCATAGGGGTCAGCTTCGCGGATCGTTGGTTCGCCATCGCCACTATGACGCGCATGATAGCTGAAACGGACGGTGTTGCGCGAAATAATGGCGCGGCGTAGTTGTTGCACCAGTGAAATACGGCGCGCATTGGCAGGGGTATCGGGCGAAGGGGCAATAAAGCGAATGTTGTGCTGGAGATAATGCACTTCCTCGCGTAGTTTCTCAGGCAGCACGCCCTCGATCTTGCGGCTGGCCGATTGCGCCGCCTCGCGATATTGTGCGTCGAAGTTTTGCGCCATGAAATCGCTCCCGAGCAGCAGCATCGTCGCCTCATCGGTTGTGAAGCTGAGGGGCGGCAGAAAATAGCCTTTCATCAGCGCATAGCCGCGTCCAGGAGTCGAAATGACAGGCACACCTGCTTCACACAGCGCCTGGATATCGCGATAAATTGTGCGCTTGCTTGTCTCAAAAGTTGCCGCTAAATCCTCGGCGCGCTGGCTTCCCCTGCCCTGCAATTCAAGCACAATGGCTAACAGGCGATCTGTACGATTCATCTTCGCTCGCTCTAACGTTCTTTGCCTCGCACCAGCGAAGTTATTACACCTATGGCCGCGATCCCTGCGCATACCAGGAACGCCGCGTGGAAGCTGCTGGTAAAGGTCTGTTGCAACGCGGCCATCTGTCCCGGCGGCAATTTATGTTGCGCCGATACCAATATGCGACCAGCCGTTGCTCCACCCAGACTGGCGAAGATCGCGCCCGCCAATGCCACGCTGATGCTTTGTCCAACCACGCGCCCGGTTGCTAAAAAGCCGGAAGCCACGCCCTGTCGTCCACGTGGCGCTGCTCCCATCAATGCGCTGTTATTGGGTGACTGGAACATTGCCTGTCCCGCGCCCGTTAAGACCAGCCGCCAGACGATATCGAAAACGGAACTTTGTGCGTTCAACTGGCTGATAAACACCAGCCCGATACAGGCAATCAATAATCCGCTCGCCGCCAGCCAGCGCGAACCAATCCGGTCTGCCAATGCCCCACTGAATGGCGCAATCACGGCAATCGTTAGCGGTAACGGCGTCAGCAGCAAACCTGACTGCTCGGTAGTGAAGCCGCGCAACTCTTCCAGGTAGAACGGCAGCATAAAACTCACCGCGAACAGTGCCAGGAAGTTTAAAACCAGACTCACATTCGCCGAGAGAAACACGCGGTCGCGCAACATCGAAAAATCGATCACAGGATCGGACACGCGATGCTCCACAACGTATAACGCCACCAGAGCCACCACGCTAACCACAAGTGTACCAATTAAAAGAGGAGAATTCCAGCCCCATTCCTGCCCAAATGACAGCCCCATCGTCAGCGCGATCAGCCCGATTGCCAGCAGAATCGCGCCCGCCGGATCAAAGCGGCTCTTTCCACTACGCACCTGCTCCTTGAGAACGCGCAACGACAACACAATACCAATAATGCCAATCGGCACGTTCACATAGAAAATCCAGCGCCATGTAAAATTCTCGGTAATGATACCGCCCAACGTCGGCCCCACACTCACGCCCAGCGCCACAATTACCGCGTTCAGCCCCAATGCTCGCCCGCGCTCGCTGGCAGGAAACGCGCCTGTCAGCATCGCCGGGCTAACCGCCATAATTAACGCGCCGCCCAACCCCTGCAAGGCGCGCGCCGCGATCAACATCCACAATGCAACGGACGCGCCACAAATCGCCGATCCCCCTGTAAAGATAATCAAACCCGCTACCCAGATAGGTTTGCGCCCGATCATATCCGCAAGCCGCCCAGTTGTCAGCAATACCCCCGCGATCACCAGCAAATAGGCAATAATAACCCATTCGATAGCCCCATTTAATGGCACACCAAAGTAGCGCGCAATCGTCGGCAGGCTGATATTGACGATGGACGAGTCAAGCGTCGCCATGAATATGCCAATGGCGAGAATAGCCATCACCGCCCACTTATTCGTCTGTATGCTAACTGCCGCTGTCGCCTGACCTTCCCTCTCAACTACGCTTGTAGCAGCCTTATTCTGTTCTTTCGTATTCGGTATCTCTTGCTGTTTCATAGTATTCCTATGCTGCGTAAGAAGAAATAGATTGTCATACTCGTGCCAACTACAATCACAAACCCGCGAATCAGGCGCGCATCAACTTTCCGCGCAAAGTACGCGCCCCCAAACCCGCCCACAATCGCGCCCACAATCATCACCAGCACCTCTAGCCACGCCACCGCGCCAAGAATGATAAACGTCACTACCGCCGCCCCATTAATGCAGGTCTGGAGAAAGGTCTTCAGCCCGTTCATCTCATGGATATTCTCCATCCCCATCACGCCCAGCGAAGCCAGGATCATGATGCCAATGCCCCCGCCGAAATAGCCGCCGTAGACCGCAATAATCAGCAGTATTACAGAGACGATGAACAGGGAGCGCCTGGATACAGGCGTATGCTCCATCACTGGCGTGCGTTTGCTCATGCCCCGTATAAAAGTCGTAATAGGCTTGCTAAAAGCAAACAACACCGTTGCCAGCAACATCAAATAGGGAATCAATATCACAAATGTTGCCTGTGATGTATGTACCAGCAGTTCCGCGCCAGCTATTCCCCCCACCAGCCCAATAATTCCCAGGACGAGCAGCACCACGCGCCGCTGCAACAATATCTCTTTGCGATACGCGCCCACGCTCGCCACCGAACCCGGCCACAACGCTACCGTACTGGTCGCATTCGCCTGCACCGGCAGCACCCCCACAAACACCAGGCTTGGAAACGTGATAAAACTCCCACCCCCGGCAACTGAATTCAAAGCCCCACCCAGAGCCGCCGCAATAAATAAAATAATTCCTTGTAGGATGGTCATGGTAATTGTTCTTCTTCCTGACTATTCCGAAAAAAGAATACCGATGTGTTTTGTAGGGACGTGATTTATCGCGTCCGGCTTGTAGTGCGCAACCATGCCAGGTGGACGCGATAAATCACGTCCCTACAAATTCACACTTCCCCATGCACTACCTTCCCCCCCAGAATCGTCGCCTGCACGCCATTCTCCGCCATTTTCTCCTGTGGCACGCCCAGGATATCTTCGCGCAATACTACCGCGTCGCCCAGCTTGCCAACAATGAGCGAGCCTTTCTGGTCTTCCTCGGCTCCGGCGTAGGCCGCGCCAAGCGTGTAATCCCACAGGGCTTGCGCAACGGGCAAAGCCTGGTCGGGCAGCCAGGGCGGTCGTTGCCTCGTCTCAGTATCATTACGCATGGTAGCGGCGTAAAGAATACGCAGCGGGTCGAACGTCTCGACTGGCGCGTCCGAGCCAAGCGCCAGGGGAATACCCATCTCCTGCATCGTGCGATAAGCATACGCCCGGCGATGGCGCTTACCCCAATATCGCTCGGCAATATCCCGGTCTGCTACCGCGTGGAACGGCTGTACCGAGGCAATCACGCCCATCCGCTTCATGCGTTCCAGGTCTTCCGGCGCGATCAATTGCACATGTTCCAACCTGTAACGCAAGCGTCCCGGCTTCTGCCTGGAATCAGCCCTTTGTCGTTGCGCCAGTTCAATCGAATTGAGAGCCACCCGCGCTGCTCGATCTCCAATGGCGTGTATGGCAATGCTCAGTCCCAACTCTGTCGCGGTACGCACCGCCTCGTTCATCTCCTGCTCCGGTATGGCGAGAATGCCCTTGTTCTCAGGGTTGCCCTCGAACCCATCCAGCATCGCCGCCGTCTGGGAACCCAGCGTACCATCGGCAAAAATCTTGATCCCGCCCAGTCGCAGCATATCATCGCCAAAACCAGCCCGTAGCCCTATCGCCCGCAATTGGGGCAGCATCTTTCTCGGCAGGATCATCTGCACCCGCACGCCCAACGTGCCTTCGTCTCGCAACTGCTGGAACAGGCTAAAGGCCTCGTCATCCTCGATATCGTGAATTGTGGTGATACCACTACGCTGCAATTCGCGTATCTTCTCTTCTACTAAGTGGCGCGTCAATATCGGATCATGGCGATCAACCACCCGAAATACCAGTTCGGTTGCTTCCTGCTCCTCCAGCATGCCCGTGGGTTCGCCATCACTATCGCGCAAGATAGCTCCATTTGCGGGGTCAGGCGTCTCTTTCGAGATACCCGCCCGTTGCAAGGCCAGCGAATTGACCCATACCGTATGCCCATCTTTGCTCCATAAAACGACGGGATGCTGTGGCGCGGCGGCATCAAGCGAGGCCTTTGTAGGAAAATGCTGTCCCGGCCAGAGGTTCTTGTCCCATTGGCCGCCTTGAATCCACTGTCCGGCGGGCGTCTGCTCCGCTCGCTGGCGCACCAGTTCCGCTACCTCGTCCTCGCTCTTGCAGCCGGTTGCGTCGATATAATACGAGCGATAGGCGGCGTAGATAAGATGAATATGCGCGTCGATAAAGCCGGGCAGCACTGTCTTCCCGCGCAGGTCAATGATCTCAGCGTGTCGATCTCCCACGCGCCGCACCTCGTCATTATCCCCCACTGCTATAATGCGCCCGCTTGTGCTATCTATCGCCATCGCCTGGGCGCGTGGTTGCGCCGCGTCCATCGTATAAATTGTTCCGTTCAAATACAGCAGGATACTCATGCCTATTGCCTCGATAGAAAATACACGCTCACAATAATTAAGATACCGCCTATGATGGTCGTTGGCAGCAATTGCTCGCGCAGCAGCACAATCGCCAGCGCCGTTCCCAAAAGCGGCTGGATAAACAGCGCCGAGGCCGCCGCCGAGCCATCAACCTTCGCCAGTCCCTTAAACCATGCCAGGTAGGCAATCACCGTAGACATGACCGCCAGCCACAATATGCCCAGCCATGCCGTCAAGCCCAACGGGTGCCAGCCGCCGCGCAAAATATCAATGCTCGCCAGCGGTATCCAGAAAATCGTGCTGCCCACAATCGCCACAGCCGTAATCAACAACGGCGGGTGCTTCACTAACAGCGCCTTGCCCCGTACTGTATAGTATGACTCAAAAACCAGCGCCAGCACAACCATCAAGTCGCCCGCGATACGCAGCGCGCCCCCGCCCGCCGGAATATTCGGAATAAGGCTCCGCTCGACAATCAAATACACTCCGAATAAACCAAGCAGCAGCGCCACAATCGTCAAAGGACGCACCTTTTCGCGCAATAATATCCACGACAGCGCCGCCGTAAAAATCGACTCGCTCGAAATCAGCAGTGCCACATCCGAGGCCGTCGTCAGCGCCAATCCCCCATATTCCAGGATTTTATTAATCACAAAGCCCACAATCGCCAGCACTGCTAATTGCGGCAACTCCCTCCGCGTCAGGTTCAAGTCCTTGCGCATGGCTATTAAAAGTGGTAACAAGACTATCGCAGAAATTACCATGCGCAGCGCATTCATCAAATTCACCGACGTATCATGCAGCGCGAACTTGGCCGACACATAACTACACGCCCACAACACGTTCGCCAGAATCAACAGCAACCACGAAACCGTATGACGACGCGCCCGAACCGGAACCTCAGAGGACATACCAACTCCTTAAAATAGACAAACCAGGCCAGATACCATCAATAAAAAATCGCGCCCCTACCACCGCTCACGTAAGGGCGCAATAGGACAACCGCAACTTCTACTCAATTAATCTTCTTTCTTCCCATCTCGCTCAGGAAGAACCTGCAAAACCTCTTCCTTACTCTGAGCTACAGCTACCTTCACTATGATATGCCGCAAGGTCACCATATCCTTCACCTCTCTCAACCGTTTCCACGCCTCACCTGCTATATCAGGGAATTTCTCTACAATAACGTCCAGGGCGCTTATTTGCATATACAGTTGTAACACCTGCAGCGCCTGCTTGCGCCCTTCTGCTCGCCCCTGTTTGAAAGCTGCCTCATAGGCTTCTTTCACCATAACCTCATAAATCGGCGTGTCTTTGAGAATGTCAGACATCTTAAAGTCCCTTTTGAGCCATTTTTGCTCAGCAATATTTCTTTTACCCCACCCCCATCCTCATCTAAGGCTACCACTACATTTTTAATTCTTCCTAACATGGAATATAGCGGAAAGTGGACTGCCAGGAGCAACAGGGGAACCAGGCAGCTAATACCTGGTAAGTCCCTCTACTAACGCTCATGTAAGGGTGCAACAGGACAACCCCATCTTCTACTCCACTGGAAAGACCTGCAAAACCTCTTCCTTATTCTGAGCCACACTTACCTTCACATGGATCTGTAGCAACGTATCCATATCTCTGACCTCTTTCAACCGTTTCCAGGCCTCACCCGCTATATCAGGAAATTTCTCTGCGATCGCATCCAATACCCTTATTCGCAACAATTGCAGTGCTTGCTGCAATCCTTCTTCTCGCCCTTGTTTCAAAGCCTCTTCACGCGCTTCTTTCACCATATATTCGTAAATGGGCGTTTCTTTTAAAATGTCATGCATTTTAAAGCTCCTTTCGAGCCATTCTTGCTCGGTAACATTTCCCTTACCAAATGCTAAAGAGATCAACGTAAAAGCAATCGGTAATAATTCCGCTTTCCCTGCTGCCTCAAGTGAGGTGAAGATTTCTTCCGCGACCTCGCGGTTCGCTCCGCCGTTGGTTGGTCAGGATCATCAAGGGCAACAACCCTGGTTTGCCTGATTGCCTCAGATCATCTGGCTTCAGCTTCCGCAGTTCAATCACCAGGTAATGGAACTCAAGGTACGTTCGCCCCAGGAAATTCCATTGCAACGGCGGATCAGGAACATCACTCCGATTCCGCAGATAAATCACGCATGAGTACACGGGCCGTTTATGTTCGCGCTTGGCTCGCAAACTATACTCTAGCAAGCGTTCGCCCATTATTGGATCATGCTCTGCCTGGAATTCAATTTGTAAAAGAACCTCTTGCCCATCCAGCAGGATATCCAATAAGGCGTCCGCTTCCAACTTCTGGCCCGTAAACTCCGTTGAAAGTTTCTCCTGAAACTTCGCCCCCTCAAATACCCAGGTCGCAAAATCTTCCGGACTGTTACTCACCAATAACTTCAGGCTCGAATCCCAATCTTTCGCCATGCCCTACCCCTACATGTTCTATTCTTCTTAAAGTTTAACATAGGGAAAAGCGGGCTGTCGAGGGTTCCAGGACGACCGCGAGGGTCGCCCCTACCATATCCATGATCGTAGGGGCGACCCTCGCGGTCGCCCTGGTTCCCCACATCGCGGGCAAATTACGCCTACACCATCGTCCCTCTCAACACCTTAAAACTCGTATTCCGCGCCACCTCTTCCATCGTCTTAAAGCAGCTTCTCATAGTTGGCTCGTACTTTAAAAAGCGGTTGGCTACCAGATAGAAACGTCCGCGAGGGCGTAGCACTTGCGCTGCCCCACGAATGAACTGTTCCCCTATCTCCAATGTCTGGACGCCGCCCATATGAAATGGGGGATTTGTCACCACTAAATCAAAGCGTTGCGAGGCCATCGCCTGGACGCCATTGCTTGCCAGCACCTGCACGTTTTCCAGGCCGCTTTCCTCAACTTTTCTCCTTGTTAGATCTACCGCAGCGAGACTGGCATCAACCATTGTCACCTGCCCCTTCGTCGCGCGAAGCGCGATATGCATGCCAAGATAGCCCGCGCCACATCCAATATCCAGCGCTACATCCGTTGCTCGCACTTCCAGCGTCTCTAAAAGCAGCCGCGTACCCTCGTCCAGCTTGCCTTCCGCGAAGGGCTGGAGCGTTTGAAGCGGCTCTCCATCAAGCGCAACAGGTCGCTCTCCAACCCGCGAACAAACAACGCGCTCGCCTTTGTGTATCTCCAGCGTCTCGACATTGCCAAATAACGCTTCCATGCGCTTCGCTATAGTGAGTATCCCACGTGTCTTTGCTCCCTGTACGTACAGTCTTCCGCCGGGCTTTAGAGCATAGGCCGCGACCTGCAAACCATAGTGCATCCAGGCGTTCGAGGGCTGGTAGAGCAGGTTCATCACGGCTACGTTCATGGTCGCGGGTGGCTCGTGTACGGTATACTCATGAAAGGGTATGTGTCGTATGGAAGCGGTCAAGGGAATACGCGCCTGCTCAAATGCCTGTTGCGCCATCTGCAAGGCGGCGATATTATCCTCGGCCAGCAGCAGTTTCCCGCCACTGGTACTTTGCGCGGCATGTATCACAAACGGGTCAGAGGCGGAGTTCAACACCAGCACAGCATCACTCAGCGCAAGTTGTACAGTTTGATTGAACAAAGAAGGATGGTTCATACTATGGCCCTTTACATCGATAGTGCGTATCTAGATGATATCATGAACGTCGCCGCAACGGTACCGGTCGCAGGCGTCACCACCAACCCCTCTATCCTGCTGGCAGCCCGCCAACGCAGCCAGAACCTCACCCCCGAGGACATATTAAGTCGGCTATTACAACAGCTTCGAGGCGATATTTTCATGCAGCCGGGAGCAACTTCAGAAGAAGAAATGCACGCGCAGGCTCTGGCCTATATCCAGGCCAACCCGAACCAGGTCATCCCTAAAATCCCCATGACGCATACCGGCATGCGCGTCGCTCGTCGCTTAAAGCAGCAGGGCCATCGCATCGCCTTCACCGCCGTCACATCGGTTACGCAGGCCTACAGCGCCGCCCTCATTTCGGCAGACTTTATCATCCCCTACTTCGGTCGCCTGGAACGTTCCGGCATCGATGCCAGCGAGCGCATAGCCGAAATGGCCGACCTCCTGCACAACCACAACTTCCCAACGCGCATCCTCGCCGCGAGCATTAAAACCGTTGACGAAGCCACCCGCGCTCTCCTCGCTGGCGCGCACGATCTCACTGTCGCACCAGAAACCCTGCTCGATATGCTCAGCGACCCCCTCACGGAAGAGGCCATTGAACGCTTTACGCGAGATTGGCAAACCATGAACAAACTGTAATGTTTGAATAGAGGACTTAAACTCCAATCATGAAAATACATTCATTTGATAGGCAGTGCTTTTCACTAGATTGTCAGTTGAGCATGGTATAGTACAACACGTAATCACAAAAGAGACAGAAAACGTAAAACGACAATACGTTGTAGGGGGATTTTACAACTATTGGCATGATGCGAAGTGGGAAGGAATCATTCATCCTGGGGGATAGGTGGCGGTAAGTGGGAAAGGTGGTTGTGAAGCAGTTTTGAGCTGTTGTCGTTTCTTTCGGGGATGTTACGTGGTGGAGGTATGAAGCCTGAAGGGGTACGTTCCTTCAGGCTTTTTTTTGCTTGCGTTTATTCAGGCGTGCTTCCAATTACCCGTAGCGTCACTTTCCCCCTATCGATTGCGGCACAAACTCCTTCCCATCGTTGAGAAACACGATCTGCTGATCCAGAATATGCACGATCATATCCGGCTTTCCATCACTATTGACATCGCGAAATTCGCCCGTCACGGGTGTTAAATCCTGCCCATCACCAAAAAGCGTAGGGCCGCTGTAAATACGCGCCTTCGTCGAATCGCCGCCCGGCAACTCAATAATCACCACATGCCGGTTTAGATTCATAAAGATAAAATGCGAGGGATGGCCTGGCCCATCGTTATGCCCAACTATCGCGTCCACCTGGTAGGTGCGCGGCCTGCCATACGTCGCGTCATCCTGGTGTATCTTCCACCACGAGCCAAACGCGCTGATACCCACCACCAGCAACGCCATCACCACCATGCCAAACAGGAGAGCCATCACAGGAAAACGCCGCACCCGCCGCCCGCTATCCAACTCAGAGGTTATTGTCCTCGGCGCAACACTACTCCCACCCGGTACCGGTGTCGCCAGCGAACGCCGCCGCTGGATTACCACGCCTTCCGGCAAAAAATCGTCATCCAGCGCATCATCCTGCGGAGGAGGACTATATCGCCGCGCACTCGAACGCGGTTTCGTGACATAATACTGATCTTCATCCTCAACATCAAGATCGATGTCTGTCGTCTGGGTGCGCCTTCGAGCCTGTACATTCGCCATGACGATATCCTCCTTGCCAGCATTTTGAAAATTTGTTCTAGAACTTGTTGTAATTATAAACCGTACTGTCAAGTGGTTTTTGGGGAGTTTTAAGCGGATGGGCAAGTGACTATCAAGCAACGCGAGCAAGGGATGATACCTGGGCTGTACACTAACGGTCTCGCTCATCAAGCAGCAGAAGAAATACTACTAGAGGAATAGTCATTGGACTGTTTCTATGTTATGATAAGCTCATCCAACCAACCACTACCCCCTCCTAGCCAACCCTCCCCAACCATGTTACAATAGTCCCATTACATGAAGACTATGAGATGGGTATGTTCTGCTCATTATGTTAGATATTATCATCACGCTGGCGGAAGCTTTTCACGCGCAGCATAAACAACTCTATATGGTGGGAGGGACGGTGCGTGATGTTCTGCTCCACCGCGAACAATCGAACGACGCTGACCTGGCTACCGACGCTACACCCGACGAAATCAAGCGCATCGTCGCGCCAACGCACCCTACGACGATGGTGCTGGTCGGTGAGCGTTTCGGCACCGTGCGCCTGCATTATGGCAGCGACATCATCGAAATAACCACCTTCCGCAGTGAGCAATATAATCCCGAATCACGCAAACCAGAGGTCTGCTTCGGCACGCGGCTGGAAGATGACCTGCTGCGCCGCGACTTCACGATCAACGCCCTCGCTCGCCACCCCCTCACTGGCGAAATCATCGACCTCTTCGGCGGGCGACAGGACCTCGAAGCTCGTATCATCCGCGCCGTCGGCAACGAACCCGACAAGCGTTTCGATGAAGACCCCCTGCGCCTGCTGCGGGCCGTCCGTTTCGCCGCGCAGCTTGATTTCTCTATCGAGTCCGAAACGCGCCGTTCGATTATTCGCCAGGCGTCCAAGCTTCAGAAGATCTCACGCGAGCGCATTCGCGACGAAATGAACAAACTGCTCCTCTCCGACCATCCGTCGCGTGGCCTCAACCTGCTGGTGGAACTCGGCCTGATGCAGTACATTGTCCCGGAAGTGCTGGAACTCAAGGGCGTCAGCCAGCAGCCGCAGCGCACCTTCCGCACCAAAGATGTCTACGCCCACGTGCTGCGCGTGGTAGAGAACTCCTCGCCCCGGCTGGTGACACGTTGGAGCGCTCTGCTGCACGACATCGCCAAGCCGCGCACGCGCACTGTCGAAGAGGGCAAGGTGCATTTCTTCGGCCATGAAGATGTTGGCGCGCACATGGCGCGGGAAATCTTGAAGCGCCTGCACTTTGACCGCGATTTTATTGAAAGCGTCTCGCGTATAGTGCGTTTGCATATGCGCGCCAACGCCTATACATCCGACTGGACGGATGGAGCGGTGCGCCGTCTCATGCTCGAAAGCGGCCCCGATCTGGCCGACCTGCTCGACCTTTCACGCGCCGACATCACCAGCTACCGCTCCGACAAGGTCTCACGCGCCGCCGCCCGAGTCTCCGAATTAGAGGAACGCTGCCGCCGCCTGAAAGAAGAGGCCGAGCGCGTACCCATCAAGAGTCCGCTGGATGGCAACGAACTGATGGAACTCTTTGGACGAGGCCCCGGTCCCTGGCTGCGCCCCGTCAAAGAACATCTTTTAGGGCTTGTCATCGACGGCGTTCTCTCACCCGACGACAAGCAAAAAGCCGCCGAAATCGCCAGGGCATTTCTGGAAAGTAGAGAGGGAAATTCCAATGAGCAGCATGCGAGATGAGATCGTCCAGTATCTAAACGAGTACCTGCAAATCGACAAATTCAAGGATTACGGCCCCAACGGCATGCAGGTCATCGGTCGCCCCGAAGTCCAGCGTGTCGCTATCGGCGTGAGCGCAAACCTGGAATGCTTCCGCCTCGCTGCTGAAGGCAGGGCCGGTATGTTACTCGTCCATCACGGCCTGTTCTGGGAGAACATGCCGCGTGAAATCGGCAGCATGATGAAGGCCCGCCTCAAGCTGCTCTTTGACCACGACATCACCCTGCTCGCCTATCACCTGCCGCTCGACGCCCATCCCGAAGTCGGCAACAACGTCTTGTGGCTGCAACGCCTGGGCTTCGAGGTCGAGGGCGTCAACCTGGGTATAGCGCGCGGCAAAGCCATCGGCGCAACGGGCATCGCTTCCCAGGGTATCACGCTCTCCGACCTCGTTGAACAGGTTGGACAAATTGCCAGTTCCACACCCCGCCTCTATGCTTACGGCCCACAAACCGTCCATCGCCTGGGCGTCATCACTGGCGGAGGCGAAGGCTATCTCCTTGAAGCTATCGCCCAGGGCTGCGATACCTTTCTCACGGGCGAAGTTGGCGAGCCAACCGAAAGCTACGCCCGCGAAGAAGGCGTCAACTTCATTGCAGCAGGCCACTACAATTCAGAAAAAATCGGTGTGCAGGCGCTGGGAGAACTCCTGAGCGCCCAGTTTGGCGTAGAAACGTTCTTCTGTGATGTACCCAACGCCGTCTAATCTTCACCAAAGGGGAAACGCACATGCCTAAGATAAATAACCCAGGAAATTCAGGCGACAGCAACGCCTCGAACAAAAACAACCCACCCGCCGCACAACCCGCCTCAAGCAGCAAACCAGGCGGCTCTGGCGCTTCTAAAGGAAAGTCGAGCGGCAAAAACCGCAGGCCAACCATCGGTGGCACCGCCGTCCCTGGCGCGAAATCCACCCAACCCAAGATCATTCCCGAAGGCCAGCAAATGCAAGAGCGGCCCGAAATGTACAACCGCGAGATGCGCCGCCGCATGCAGCAAATGGGTACCGGTCCCTACAGCGAACCCGCACCCAATGTCATGCAGAAACGCAAAGAAAAGCGCGAAAAACGTCGCGAAGAGGTCAAAAAGACCGTCGTGACTCGCGGCCCCAGCACCAATATCCAGCTTGGCCGCCGCAACCTCTATTTCTTGCTTGGCGCGGTCGCGCTCATCGTCCTGATTATCGTCATCGCCATTCTCGTTCGCTTCGTATTTTAATTTTCGTCGTTATATCATGCCAAAACAAGCCGGGACGCATGGAGAGCCAGGGCGACCGCAAGGGTCGCCCCTACTATGGTGAAAACGCGCAACAAATGCAACGTGATATAGTAGGGGCGACCCTTGCGGTCGCCCTGGCTCTCTCCTCGCCCAGCTCTCCCACTCCGGTAAACTATTGTCATAAAATTTGACGCCCCCCGCTTAAAAGGTTATAATTCTCTGGATATATTCATACGGTTATCGCAACCCTTCTTTGCTTTAAGGAACTATACCAATGCCAAAACTCTACGGGTGGGTGCGTGAGGTTGTGCCTGAGAGTCCTGCCGATAAAGCCGGTCTGCAGCCTGGAGATTTAATTCGCACCATCAATGGACACCTGATTCGCGATCTGGTTGACTATCGTTTCTATGTCGCCGATGAAGAATTGACGCTCGAATTTGAGCGCCAGCAACAACTACATACGACACATATCTCGAAAGCATACGATGAGAACCTGGGCGTCCTCTTCGGCGAGGAGCCTGCGCCCTTTATTCGCCAGTGCGCCAATAAATGCGTCTTCTGCTTCATCAAAGGTTTGCCGGAGCGTTTCGCGGCCCAGCCCGGCCTGCCACACGGCATGCGCTCCACGCTCTACATCAAAGACGACGACTATCGTTACTCGTTCCTCTTCGGCAACTTCATCACCCTGACCAACCTCAAAGAGCAGGACTGGCAGAGGCTCGACGAGCAGAAGCTGACGCCTCTCTACGTCTCGGTGCATACCACCGATCCTGAATTGCGCCGCAAAATGGTTGACGGCCCCCGCGCAGGCGAAATTCTCGAGCAAATTCAACGTCTGGGCACAATGGGCATCACCTGTCACACCCAGCTTGTCCTCTGCCCAACCATCAACGACGGCCCGCAGCTTGACCGCAGCATCCAGGACTTAACCGAACTCCAACCCATCGTCGAGTCCATCTCGGTCGTTCCGGTTGGCCTCACCAAATACAACAACATGATCAAAATGGGCGAACTGCCGCCCCTGCGTCACTACACCCGCGAAGAAGCCGAAGCCATCATCGACCAGGTTGAAGTCTACCAGCGCCGCTTCGAGGCCGAAAATCCCGACGGCTACCCCTTCGTCTACCTCTCCGACGAGTGGTACTACCTGACAGGCCGCGATTTCCCGCCCTCGCAGCACTACGGCTCCTACGCCCAGATCGAAAACGGTGTCGGCATGACCCGCTACCTGATCGAACAATGGAACAAAGGCAAACGCCGCCTGCCAACAAAACTGGCGGAGCCGCGCCGCGTCACCCTCGTCACCAGCGCAATGGCCCGCCCTATCATCGAGCAATTTGCCGAGGATTTGCATAAAGTACAGGGTCTAGAGGTGCAGGTTCTACCCGTCATCAACCGCTTCTTTGGCCCCGAAGTCACCGTTGCCGGTCTGCTCTGCGGCCAGGACGTGCTTGCCACCCTCGAAGCAAACGACAACCTCGGCGACCTCGTCCTGCTCCCCCGCGTCATGCTCGACAACGCCGGAGAGCGTTTCCTCGACGACATCACCGTCGAAGAATTTCAATCCCGCCTGCCCGTGCGCTCCGAATTCGTTCGCAACGCCCCCGAAACCATCGAGGCCATTCGCGGATTGGGCGTGGGAACAAGGGCATTGAAAATACTTGCATAAAAAATGCCGTCCGGTTGGCGACCGGACGGCATTTTTTATGCAAGTAACTCCGCCCCCTCACGTCTCGGATCATTCACCAGCCGCGAAACCGCCCTTGCCGTCATCTCCTGCGCCGGATACGGCCCCAATAAATGCTCCAACAAATCCACATCCTTCACCGACGTATCCAGCCACGCATCATACATATCCGGCCTCATAATCGCAGGCATACGGTCATGAATCGGCTCAACCACCTCGTTCGGCTTCGTGGTGATAATAGTGCATGTGCGAATTGTCTCCCCATCAGGATTCTTCCAGCTATCCCACAAACCCGCGAAGGCAAACGGCTCCCCATCCTTCATAGTAATATACATCGGCGTCTTATACCCATGTTCCTGCTTCCACTCATAGAAGCCATCCGCCACAATCAGGCACCTGCGCGAGAGCAGCAACCTCTTGAAACTCGGCTTCTCTGCCAATGTCTCCGCCCGCGCATTAATCATCTTCGAGCCAATACTCTCATCCTTCGCCCAGGCCGGAATCAAGCCCCAGCGCAACTCATCGAGATGATTGCTCCCATTGCGCAACACCGAAACCACATTCTGCGTCGGCGCGATATTATAACGCGGTGCCGTATGGATCGTCGGCTCCGCCCCAAACTTCTTCGCAATAGCTCCAACATCAATTTTCAGCGTAAATCGTCCGCACATCAGCAATACTCCTCATTGTCACTAACGAAAACTCTCTCCTGATTCTATTCTTTCTTAACATAACGTTTCCGGCAAAAAGATAGATGTCAACTGTCCTCAAACCCTATGTGAAGCAAGCTACGAGGCAAATAATTCCTATTTACCGCCTCAACTACACCTGCTATGATCTTCATTGTTAACTCTTCTATTATATTTATGAACTTTGCCAAAGGAGTGAGAGATACTCACCCCATGTCATCCTGAGCGCAGCGAAGAATCTGCGTCACCCAGCCGAATCGCATATCGAGACCGGAGATTCTTCGCTGCGCTCAGGATGACATCCCTGGTATATTCCCTCTTTCCTTGTCAAAGTTCATTCATATACAGCAGGTTGAAAAGACACATGGCAATTTCCCTCGACAACGTCTTTTCCGCTATGTTACACTTTTATTACGCGATAGGAGATTGTAGAGCGTGGCCAAGCCGTGGGACAGGAGTTTGAAGCGGCTGTTTAAAATTGTGCCGGAGGACTTCGTAGCCTGGCTACTACCAGAAGCAACTTTCGTTTCTGTCGTCTCGCCTGAACTGGATAGCGAAGACAGCGAAAGCGAGGCCATCTATTCAAGCCGATCAAGAGTGGCTAGCTCGGAGGTTTGGAGAAATGTACGACCTGTTGCGTGAAACACCCGCGTACCAGCATATTAAAAAAGAGGGCCTACTCGAAGGTCTCGAAAGAGGACGCAAAGAAGGCAAAAAAGAGGCGGGAGTAGAAGCTCTTCGTCAAACGCTCCAACATGTTGTGGCAGCTCGTTTCCCGAAATTGGCACGGTTGGCACGCGGACAGAGCATGGTTATTGATGATCCCAAAGAGCTTGATAGCCTCATCGTCAAGATCAGCCTTGCCAACAATATCGAGGAAGCTAAGAACTGCCTGATTGGGGAAGACAGTAACAACTAAGCTTTAGCACAATAGTCCCGCTCGCGTTTTTCTCACAGGCATGGCGATGTCTATTACTTATGAGAGTAGTAGGCATCGCCTATTTTTTATTCACCCATTCTAAAGAAGAAAGGCACGTACAATGTTCCATCCCGGTACTCAAGACCTGCCTCAAGCTATGCATGGAGAGCGACGCGGCCCAAAGCCAGCACCACTCCCTAAAGAGGTTATCTTGCAAACTATCGGCCTGACCAAAGCCTACGGAGAGCGGCTGGCCGTCAATGGCCTGAACCTGGAAGTCCGGCGCGGCGAAGTCTTCGGCTTCCTCGGTCCCAACGGCGCGGGCAAAACCACCACCATCCGCATGCTGCTCAATCTCATCAAACCAACCAGCGGCGAGGTCCGTTTATTCGGCGAGTCCCTGACGCAACATCCTGGCAAGCTCCTGCCTCGCGTCGGCGCGCTGATCGAGCAGCCCTCTTTCCAATCCTACCTGAGCGGGCGCGATAACCTGATTGCCGTTGGCGGCTATACAGGCAGCGTATCCGAAAAGCGCGTCGATCAAGTACTTGCCATCGTTGGCCTGGGCGAACGCGGCAAAGACCGCTACTCAACCTACTCGCTCGGTATGCGCCAGCGTCTGGGCGTAGGCGCGGCCCTGCTCACCAACCCCGAACTGATTATTCTTGACGAGCCGGGCAACGGACTCGACCCCGCCGGTATCGTCGAAATGCGCGAACTCATTCGCAAACTCGCGCAGCAGGGCAAAACCGTTTTTGTCTCCAGTCATATCCTCGCCGAGGTGCGCCAGGTCTGTACGCGCATCGGCATTGTGCGCGGCGGCCAACTGATAGGCGTGGGCGAGGTGGATGAACTGCTCCGTTCCACCAGCCGTTGGGAGATAGAGGTAGACAACCCGCAGCGTGTCGCCCACCTGCTCGCCAATATTCCCATCGTCCGCTCGCTCAACGTCGAAAACGGCGTCGTCATTCTCAACGCCCCCACCATGCGCGGGCGCGACCTGATACAGTTCCTCGCTCGTAACGGCATCTGGCCGGAGAGCGTCAAACGCAGCGAAGAAGACCTCGAACACATCTTTCTACGTCTCACCGAAAAGGAGGTCGGACTATGAGCCAGACACCCTGGAACCTCGCCGATTGGCCCTCGTCAGCCACCCTGGAGCCAGCACCATCCATATCAAACACCAGAACATCCAACCTCTGGGAGCTGACGCGCAATGAACTCTTTAAGCTGCGCAAACGTCGCCTCGTCTGGGGCCTGTTGATAACCGACCTCTTCTTCGTCTTCCTGGCCTGGTGCGTACTGGTCTTCTATGCCCTCAAATCGGGCGACGGCTTCAGCGCCGGACATCTGCTCGGTGGCCCCAACGCCCTCAAAGACGCTATCGGTCAGCCCATGACCCTCGGTCGCCGCGCTGGAGAATTCATTACCGCCGCCCTCGGCGGCCTCGCATTCGGAGGCGAATTCAGCACCGGCGCGATACGGCTCGTCCTCAGCCGGGGCGTCAACCGCGCTTCCTACCTCGTCGCCAAATACCTCGCCCTTGCGATTGCCTGCCTCGCCCTGGTTCTCGCCAGCCTGTTGATGAGCATGCTGCTCGTCAACTTCCTGCTCATCTTCCATCGCCCGGCCCCAACGCTGCTCAACCTGGACGGCTCAACCCTGTCCACCATCTTCCTGCTGTGCATCGGCACGCTAGAAAACTTCCTTTTCTGCCTGCTGTTTGGTGCCACGCTGAGCATCATCACCCGCTCTGCCGCCTTTGGCATCGCCGCCGCCTTCGCCTACCTCATCGGCGAGGACATCGCCGCCCAGATTCTGCCCGTCCTCGGCAAATCCCTGCACACCCCTCTCGGCAACCAGCTTGTCAACCTCCTCTTCACCCCCAATCTCAACGCCTTCTACGCCAACACCCTACCTGCCTTCCTGGCACGCGGCCTCGACCAGCTCGACGGCGTCATCGCCTGTACCCCCATGACGAAAGCCTGCGTCACCGTCGGTACAGGCCAATCGCTCATCGTCGTCCTCATCTGGGGCGCAATATTAGCAGCCGTCTCAACCTATCTGTTTATCAAACGCGATGTGCTGCAATGACCGGCTTCATACCTGGCGTCCATTCTGCGTAGGGACAGGGGGATGTGGGGATGTAGTGCGGGAGCCTCGTGCCTGTCCGTGGTGCGGGGCGATGGGGCAAAACGGTATCCGATTCCAAATTGTGTCGGGGACAGAGGGATACTGGCCCCCTGTCATCCTGAGCGCAGCGAAGGATCTCCGTTCCCCTACGAGTCGTGTACCAGCGCCCAGAGAGATCCTTCGCTGCGCTCAGGATGACATTGTTGGATATTCCCTCTTTTATTCTTTAAACAGTTCCTTCTGCAAGCTATGAAATGAAGGACTCGGCGTCATCGTCACCAGCACCACCGCGTCCGTCTCCGCCACAAGACTATGCCGCACCTGCGCCTCCACCGTCACCAGCATACCATCCCGCATCTCGACCTGCTTGCCAGCCGCCGTAAACACAATCTTCCCCCGTACCGCCTGCACCAGAATCGGGCTTGACGTATGATGCTCCCTCAACTGCTGCCCCGCCTTAAAGCCAAACAGCACCACGCGAGCATATCCCGTATCCGATAGCACCTGCACAAACGGCCCCTCTTCAGGAAACTGTGCTATTCCTGGCACATCAAAAACCTTCAAACTGCTCTCTGTTCCTTCTTTTTTCTCATTCACAGTGAAAATCTCCTCTTTTCGTTCGTCTTCTATACAGGTCCGATCTATAACATACACGAAAGCAAGTATATCTCGCTGCGACTTTAGTTACAGGACGTTAAGCGCGGAGCATAAACGATGAACACCCTTACAATCGTAATTATCAGTATCCTGGTTGCCCTTGCTGTATTGACCCCCAAAATCCGCGCAACTATGTAATTGACCTTCCGGCGGGGAATGCATTCGGGTCTTGACACGTTCCCCCATCAAATGATAGGCTTGCATTCCAGTTATCCCAGGCTACAGGGACGTGATGATGAATGTTTACCAAATCCATCAGCGCGTCCCTACACATCAAAATTTATGCTAGAATTGCAGGTTGTAGCGCATGCTCGAAGCAGATTACGAACTCTCCCGTGAAGACATCCAGCAGCTTTCCAACCGGGATGCACTCGCCGCCTTTTTCGCCCATCTCCACTATGACACCAACGAACGCCTTCTCCAGAGCGTCTCTGCCATGAGCCTCGACAACCTGAAACACGTCATCACCCATATCGAACGCCTCGCCAGCCAGGACGCCGGCCTGCTCGAAGTCTATCTCTTCGAGTTGAAATCCGTCACGATGGCCGCCACACAGAGCATCGTCCGTTCCTTCCGCAACCGTCCCGGCGACTACCTGCTCGTCCTCACCGATGACTACGAACGCCTCGACTTCGTGCTGGTCGAACGCTACAGCGCGCAGCCCGGTAAAACCCAGGAACCTCTTGCCCCCGGCCTTCCTCGCCAGGTTGGTGTGCGCCCGCGCATCCTCACCGTCCAGCGCCGCCAGCCCGACCCGGTTTCCCTGCGCGTCCTGCGCCGTTTCAGCTATACCGAAAGCGATACCTTCGCCCAGTTTGAAAAACTGCTCAGCGCCTATGATACCGCCGGGTGGAGCGAGCAATTCTTCAACAACCGCGCGCTCTTCTCCGACTACTATCTCACCACGCGCCTGCGCGAATCCGCCGAATGGAACGACCTCACCGGCGCATCAGCCATGACCCGCGCCTTTCGCCAGCTCCGCACCCTCTACGATGACGCCCGCGAAACCTGCACGAACAAGCCCGAATCCGTCGTTCGCTCACAACTGCTAGAACCAACGCTGACCGCGCTTGGCTTCACCTTCTCACCTGCAAACGCTGAGAACGCCGCCGACTACCTGCTCTACTCTCCTGAACAGCAAAACGAGCCGCTTGCCCTCTGCCTTGCCTATACCTGGAACCGCAACCTTGACGGCAAGGACGACCAGCGCGACATCGAGCATCCCGACGAAAACCCCGGCGCGCTCGTCGTGCGTCTTCTCGATTCCGGCCAGGCTAACTGGGCTATCGTCACCAACGGCAAAATCTGGCGTCTCTATTCCGCCCGCGCTCATAGCCGCGCCACCAACTACTACGAAATCGACCTGGAAGAAACCCTCGCCCTGCCTGCCGCCACCATCGAAGAAGGCTTTCATTACTTCTGGTTGCTCTTCCGCGCCGCCGCCTTCGTTCCCGCTCCGCGCACCGTAGATGGCGAGCAGCGTTCGCTCTGCTTCCTGGACATGCTGGTCAGCGAGAGCGAAAGCTACGCCCGCAAGCTGGGCGACCGCCTCAAAAAGCGCGTCTTCGAGGATATCTTCCCCCACTTCGCGCGCGGCTTCATCATCCATGCCCGCCGCACTTCACAACTTCCGGCTGGCCTGGAAGACCTGCCCGCAGAGGAGCGCAATCGCCTGCTCGAACCCTACTTCAACGGCACCCTCACCTTCCTCTATCGCCTGCTCTTCCTGCTCTATGCCGAGAGCCGCGACCTGCTCCCCGTCCGCGAGCAGCGCGGCTACTACGAAAAAAGCCTGGAAAAGCTCAAACGCGAAATCGCCGCGAAGGCCGGAAAAATCGAGGACGAGGCTCCGCAGCGTATTCGCGCCGCCTATAACGACCTCAGCACGACCTTCTATGACCGCCTGCAGGAACTCTTCCATGCCGTCGATAAGGGCGATGCGTCCCTAAATGTCCCTGTCTACAACGGCGGCCTCTTCGTTACCGCGCCCGATCCCGCCGATACCTCGCCCGAAGCCAATGTCGCCCGTTTCCTCGCCGCGCACAAAATACCCGACCGCGAGCTTGCCCTCGGCCTCGATCTCATGGCGCGTGACATCGATGAAAAAACCCACGAACTGGTCGCCATCGACTACAAAAGCCTCGGCGTGCGCCAGCTTGGCAGCATCTACGAAGGTCTGCTCGAATTTCGCCTGCGCATCGCCCCCGAAGAAATGGCTATCGTCAAGGGCAAAAAGACCGAGGAGATCCTGCCCTACCGCGAGGCCCTGCAAAAGAAACTCCCCATTCTCAAGGATGGTCGCGGCAAGGATGCGCGGGACAAAACCCTGCCGCGCGGCGCGGTCTACCTCGAAAACGACCGCCGCGAGCGCAAAGCCACCGGCAGCTACTACACCCCCGACTACATCGTCCAGTACATCGTCGCCAACACCGTCGGCCCCGTCCTCGCTGAAAAACTCGAAGCCCTGCGCCCGCTCTTCCGCGAGGCCGAAAAGCTCCTGCGCAGCAAGCGCGACAAAGAGGATGCCCTCAAAAAACAGCATTTGCTCTCCTCTGGCGACAGCGCCGAAAACGAGACCTACCTGCACTACAGGGACACCCTCAACAAAGCCTTTTTCGACCTCAAAGTCCTCGACCCCGCCATGGGCAGCGGCCACTTCCTGGTCGAGGCCGTGGACTACATCACCGACCGCATGGCCGATTTCCTCACCGCCTTTCGCTGGAACCCCGTCGTCTACGAACTCGCCCTCACGCGCCGCGAAATCTCGCAAGCGATGGAAAGCCAGGGCATCAGCATCGATATGAGCAAGCTCACCGACATGAACCTGCTCAAGCGTCACGTCCTCAAAAGCTGCATCTACGGCGTCGATCTCAACCCGATGGCCGTCGAACTCGCCAAAGTCAGCCTCTGGCTCGACTGCTTCACCCTGGGCGCGCCCCTCTCCTTCCTCGACCACCATATGAAGTGCGGCAACTCCCTCATCGGCGGCAGCGTCCAGGAGGTGCAGGACGCCCTCAGCCATGACCTCTGGGGCAGCCAGTTCTCCTACCTGCTCGACGCTACCCAGCTTATGCGCCGCGTCAGCGACCTCTCCGACGTCACCGCCCAGGAGGTCGCCGCCTCGCGCCAGGCCTACAAAGGAGCCTACGACGCCCTCGCCCCCTTCAAACGCCTGCTCGACGTCTATCTCAGCGAATACTTCGGCAACAAAGGCGCGAAACACAAAACCCGCCTCTACGCCGGAGCCATCGTCGCCCACGACCTCAGCAAAGCCAACCCCGCCGACCGGCAGGCCATCGAATCCGCCCTCACCCTCGCCGCGTCCAAACGCTTCTTCCACTGGGAACTCGAATTCCCCGAAGTCTTCTTCGATGAGAAACAGAGAAAGAATAATGGGGGCTTTGATGCAGTGGTAGGCAACCCGCCCTACGTGCGCCAGGAAGGACTTGGAGACGATAAAGTAGCCTTCAAAGAAATGTACACCGTCTTCAACAGCATCGCCGACCTCTATACCTATTTCATCGAGCGCGGCCATACCCTGCTCCATCCTCAAGGCCGCTTCGGCATGATTACCGCCAACAAATTCATGCGCGCCAATTACGGCGCTGCCCTACGTTCGTTCCTCATCGACAAAATAAAGCTCGAAAAACTCATTGATTTCGGTGATTTACCCGTTTTTGGCGATGCCACTACATATCCAATAATCATATTGTCAAGCATTGCTCTGCGTAATGGAACACCTATAACATATGCTTTGATAGACTCTCTTAATTTTGAGAATCTTCTCCAATCAATCCAATTTGTTTCTCGTCAAATGCCCGAAAATGCTTTCATTGGAACTAACTGGTCATTGGCAGCTACCTCAGAACAAGGAATATTAGATAAGCTTAAAGCAAAAAGCGTTCTTCTTGCAGATTATGTTAAAGGTAAGATTAGACGAGGTATCCTCACTGGTTTTAATGAAGCTTTTATCATTGACGATACAACCCGTAACAAACTGATAGCTGAAGATTCAATAAGTGCAGAGATTATCAAGCCGTTTGTTGTGGGCGAAGACATCCGTAAATATGTATTAGATTATCAGGATAGATACTTAATTTGGACATACATAGGAGTTCCGATAAACAAGTATCCTGCAATTTACAAGCACCTACAGCAGTATCAAATGAAACTTGAGAAACGTTGGGATAAAGGTAATTACTGGTGGGAGCTTCGGCATTGTGATTACTATGCCGATTTTGAAATGCCCAAAATCATTTATCCAGATATAGCTAAAAATTGCAAATTCGCCTTTGATACTTCAGGAACATACAGCGTAAATACTACATATTTTATACCGGTTAACTCAAATCAAGTGTATCTAGCTGCACTACTCAACTCAACTTTGATAGAATTCTTTTTTCGAACTATTTCCTCTTCTATAAGAGGGGGGTATTTACGTTTCTTTGATCAATATGTCAGGCAAATCCCCATCCGTCGCATCAACTTCACCCTCTCCCCCGACCAGCGCGCCTACTATCTCGAAAAGGCGAAAAACCTCTACCAGTACTGCCTGGAGAAGGACGACCAGCAGTGCGTCCTCGGCTTCGTCGAGCATCACCTCGCGCAGCAGCCGGAGCAATCGGATGTCGTCCATGACCTGCTCGCCTTCCTGGCCGAAGAGATGATTCGCCTCAACAAAGAGAAGCGGGCCTTACAGCGCGAGTTTCTTTCCTGGCTTGCCGCCACCCTGAAAATCCTGCCCGATAAAGAGGGCCGCTCCGGCATCGACTCCCTGACCGGCAAAGCCCGCCTCTCCGACTACCCCGGCGACTACCAGAAAGGCGAACCCGCCCTTCCCCCCGCCGACCTGCTCGACATCCTGCGCAAAAACAAATCCCGCCTCGCCATCAGCCTGAGCGACACGCCCCTGCTCGACCGCATCCAGACAACCTACGAAGCCAGCCTCGCCCAGATTTTGCCGCTTAAAGAAAGGTTGGCTAAAACAGATAGATTGATTGATGCGGTGGTGTACAGGTTGTATGGGTTGACGGAGGAGGAGATTGGGGTGGTGGAGGGAAAGGGATAACAGGCGAGCAAAGATTATAGTACAAAAGTTTCATTAAACCTGTTCCGCTTGATAAGAAGCCTGTCTTCCCGTAGAATAACGCAAATCCGAGTCTTCATGTTGAAGACCAGCCACTTTACAGGAGGATACATAGTTAGTGAGCAGGGAAAATCGGCTTCAACTTATTCGCCACATTCAAGAATCTAGAGATTCGCATGTGTTGGTTTATGTAACTGGAGATAGACACGGTGCGCAAAGTGCAATAGGTGAAGATGCTATCCGCCCTCTGTATGAACATCTTTTAGCACTCGCAGAAAATGCCTCACCAAAAGGAAGACTTGATTTGTTTCTCTACAGCCGGGGAGGCAATGTAAGCGTTCCCTGGCGCATTGTAACTATGATTCGCGAATTTTATGATGAGTTCTGTGTATTGATTCCATACAAAGCTTACAGCGCCACTACTATGATCTCGTTGGGCGCAGATAATATTGTGATGGGTAAAAAGGCAGAACTCGGTCCTATTGATCCCACGCTTGTAAAATCCGCTATCGGTGAAGCCGCCTTGCCTCCCTCCGAAATAAGTGTAGAGGATGTCATATCCTACCTTTCATTCATGAGGGAAAAAGCCCACCTCAGTGATCAAACTGCCATTGCTCAAATCGTTTCCCAGCTTGCCGAACACCTTACTCCCTTAACTTTAGGCAGTGTGAACCGGCAATATTCTCATATTCGCCTCGTCGCAAGAAAGCTATTGGCTTCACACAGGGAAAAAATCGAGGAGAGCAGAATAAATACCATTATTGATACGTTGACAGAAAAGATGTACTCCCACGGGCATGCGATAGGCCGGAGAGAAGCTGCTGAACTCGGACTTCCAATAGAAAAACCGGATAATAACCTTGAAAGGCTCATCTGGGAACTCTACAGAGAATACGAAGAACTACTCTCACTCAATGAACCCATTGACCCGGAAGCATTTTTAGAGCAGCAGAATCAAGAGCAGGTAAAGCAGCGGATTCCCCTGAGTGTTATCGAGAGTACAGAACGGCTAGATCTCTTGCAGGCCACCTTGCTTTTTCAGAGGAAGAGGCAAATACCTTCAAACCCGCAAATTAATATCAACCTGAATCTCTCGCTACCACCAGGCTATGATCCCAATCAACTAACTCCTGCTGCACAGAACCAACTCCAACAAATTCTAGCCCAGGTTACTCAGTTGGTCTCATTGCAGGTGCAACAAGAAATAGTTCGCCAATCACCAATTGTAGGTATCGAGGTTCGCGGCTATAATGCCAGTTGGGAAAATCAGCAAGAGAATATGGTATAATCTCAAAAGAAGGAGGAATCAGCATGACTATACATGTGAATGCCCAGGTGGTTCCATTCGGCCACATCGTCGTAAATATCGGTTCAAACATGGAGCAAGCAGAATTATCCTTGCCTCATGAAGAAGTCCGCTATCAGGAACCATCTGATACAGCTTCTTTCGTCTATCAGATTCGCTATGAGCAACAACAGTGTACCTATGTTGCTCCATCTTCCTTCCCTTTGTTAAGCTAGTTTGTCCTTGAAAAGGTCTTCTTCGCTTTTTCTGAATAAGAGGATTTTATATGGGGTCGGCGTGATCGATCATGTCCGGCCTCGTTCACATTAACTTACCAACCATAACCAGAGCTTCTGCTGTATACTGGCAGACTCTACATCACCCTCGGCCATCTCAGAATAGATATCGGTTCCCCATACCTGTACATATTCTGCGCTCTCTCTTCCAACATAAACAGTTAGCTTCTTTTTACCATGCCACCACTCAAAAACAACGTTCCCCTCTGCATCTGCAATCACATTTGGCTCTATCCACGCATGATCTATATTTGACACCTCCAAATACAATCCTCTTATCCACTTCGCAGCATGCTGAATAGCATCTGGATCAGGAGGTAGCGCATCATAGCCATTCCATCCCTCTTTCAAGGTCAGTAAAGCTTGAACCCGCGAGATAGTATCATTTAAATTATTCATTGCTCTTCTCTTGCATCAAATCCAACAAAATACTCTGAACACAACCAATCCCCTATATGGGAACACCATAAATCGCATCTCCATAATATCATCCATCAAAAAATTCCTCATTCCTCCCCCACCTCTTCAATTAACTCCCCCACCTCAACCCCCAACGCCTTCGCGATTTTATACAGCGTCTTATACTCCACTTCCCTATACGGGTCTCTTACTATCCCCACAATAGTCTTGTAATTCACATCCGCGAGTCTCGACAGGCGTGTCATTGTCAAACCTTTTGCTTCCATAACCTCCTTGACTCGTAGACGCAGCATAACATCCTTCTGAAACACTTGTATTTTCCCCTTCCATCTCTTATACTATAAACAACGTTTGCTTGCTTACTGCAAACGCCTCTTTCTTACGAGGGTTGGGATAGGGCAGCATATCCACATTGCGAAAAAATGCTGACACAACCACCACAATCTCTTGACGTTCCCCGCCAGTTCCGTTAAGCTAGCCACGATACAACAATAGACTCAACCACGCAATGATACAATACAGGAACAGAGCCATTCGGACGAGCAGGAGTATCAATAACACCAGAGAGGATTTGCGATGAGCAACCTGATTCTACCATCACTTGAAATCAGCAGATTTCGTGCCTTCGAACACCTACAGATTGACCATCTCAACCGCGTTAACCTGATCGTCGGTAAAAACAACGTCGGCAAAACCAGCCTGCTCGAAGCAATACAACTCTATGCCCGAAATGGCTCGCCAAAGTTCATTTTGGAGCTTTTAGAAGCCCGTGATGAGAAACAGGTAGCCAATTTGAACAACCTCAGCGCTATCGATTTCCAGGATATTCTCCCTGGTTTGAAATACATCTTCTTCGGACGTAAGGAAATCACGAATCTTCTTGAAACGGTTCGTATTGGGCCTGTTAACGACCCAAACAAAACTCTCACCCTCACCATAGGAGGTTTTGATTTTCTTAATACAGTTGATGACCAGGGGCCGCGTCTTTCTATTCACCTGGGTCAGCAACAATTAGTCAACTTTTCTATACACTCATCTACTTACCCTCGCTTACCCTTGACAGAACTAAAAGGAATCCCCTGCATATCAATTTCGTCTAATGGACTGAGTAGAAGACTCATAGGAGGTTTGTGGGATAACATAGCTCTCACTTCACTGGAGCAAGAAATACGAGCAGCTTTACAACTAATCGCCCCTGGTACAGAAGCCATCGGCTTTGTAGGCGACCCCCTATCAGGCTCAGGCCGTATTCCTATTGTGAAGATTAACAATATAGAAGAACCTCTTCCGCTTCGTAGCCTTGGGGATGGTATGCAGCGATTATTCGGTATCGTCCTCGCTCTTGTAAACGCCAGAAATGGTTTGTTGCTCATTGATGAGTTCGAAAATGGTCTCTACTACACTGTTCAACCAGACGTTTGGCGGCTCATCTTCCAGCTTGCCCGCCGTCTGAATACTCAGGTATTCGCAACCACCCATAGTTGGGACTGCATTGAAGCGTTCCAAAAAGCCGCCCAGGAAGACACGCAAGACGGTGCATTGCTTATCCGCCTGGAAAACATAAAAGGCAAAATTGTGCCTACCTTATTCGATGAAAGAAAGTTAGGGATCGCCACGCGAGACCATATTGAGGTACGCTAACTTTGAATAACAGTATTATCAAAGAAGATAGACTCAACTATGTACTGGTTGAAGGCCGTGATGATGTGGAAGTAGTTCGCCACCTACTGATCTATTACAATTTAGAACCTTACATAACTGTTGAAAATAAGCAGGGTATCAATAATCTTTTAGAGGGACTTGAGGTCGAGCTAATGCGCCGGGCAGAAACTCGTCTCGCTGTTATTGTTGATGCCGATACCGACATCTCACATTGCTGGCTCTCCTTGCGCCAAAGACTGATTGAAGCGGGTTATACTACTGTACCACCTCAACCCGCTCCTGACGGCACCATAATCGGGCAGACGAATCGTCCTACAGTAGGCATCTGGCTTATGCCTGATAACACCTTATCTGGGATGATAGAAGACTTTATCAGTATGTTGATCCCAGAAAACGATATGTTATGGCCGATAGCGCAAAACGTTGTACAGCAAGTCATTGTAACTGATCGGCGTTTTCCTGAAACACAAACGGCGAAAGCGAATATTCATACCTGGCTTGCCTGGCAGGAGGAACCAGGAAAACCTATGGGACAGGCTATCACCAAACGTTACTTGAAAGCCGATGCACTACACGCCCAAAAATTAATAGCCTGGCTTCGCCGTTTATTCGATCTTGAATCAGCCTAAAATTTTTTCTCATCGAAAGTACAATTTCAATAAACAACAGGACACCAACCATGCACATCCCATTCGTCATCGATAACCAGCAGCACAAAATGGCAGACATCCTTAACGCGCTTCTTGCCGATCACAAAGGCTACGCGCTCGACATCGCCACCGCCTACTTCAATATTGGCGGCTGGCAGCTTTTGCGCCAGGGCCTCAACGACCTGGGAAGTTTTCGCCTGCTGCTCGGTGACGAACCGGAGGCCGGTTCTGATCTCGGCCTGCGCGAAATCGGCGCGAAGCCCGTCAGGGGACTGATCCGCGACCTCGCGGGCGAAAACTTCAACGAACAGACCCTGCGCCTCGTCGAAGACCTGATCGCCTTCCTGCGCCGCCCCAATGTACAGGTGCGCCTCTATACGAAGGGCTTCCTGCATGCCAAGTGCTACCTGTTCTACATCAACAGCTTCGCTCGCCTCAATCCCATTGCCGCTATCGTTGGCTCCTCCAACTTCACCCGCCCCGGCCTGCTCTTCAACAAAGAACTCAACCTTGCCCATCGCGCCAACCTCTTGCCCGAAGAGACCAGCCCGGAACATCTCAAAGGGCTGCTCGAAAGCCAGGAACGCAAGCAATTGTCTCTGCTGGACGAGAGCGGGCGGGTTCTGGCCGCCAATCTCCCCGGCATCCTCGCCATCTCCTCCCTCTCAGAATGGTACGAACGCCAGTGGGAAGACGCCCGCGACTTCAAAGACGAACTGATCGACCTGCTCGACGCCTCCAAATTCGGGCGCAAGGCCTACACTCCCTACCAGGTCTACATGAAGGCCATCTTCGAATACTTCCGCGACGACCTCGACAGCCAGCCCGATTCCGCCGCCACCCGCTCCGCCGTCGAGTTGAGCGAGTTCCAGGAAGACGCCGTGAAAAAAGCCCGCCGCATCCTTGCCCGTTATGACGGCGTGATGATCGCCGACAGCGTGGGCCTCGGCAAAACCTGGATCGGCAAAAAGCTCCTCGAAGACTTCGCCTATCACCTGCGCTACAAGGCCCTTGTCATCTGTCCCGCCGCCCTGCAAAAAATGTGGCAGGACGAACTCTACAACGCCGGAATCATGGCCCGTATCGTCACTCAGGAAATGCTGGGGCGCGACGAATTCGACACAGGCGGCCTGCTCGACGCCGATATCATTCTCGTTGATGAGAGCCACAATTTCCGCAATCGTAACGCTCAACGCTACGAAAATCTGGAGCGCATCCTGGCCGCCAATAACCGCCGGGGCAGCGTCAGCGGCGAGCGCAAAAAGTTGATCCTGCTCACCGCCACGCCCATTAACAACACCGTCTTCGATCTCTATCACCAGGTCAACCTCTTCACGGGCGGCGACCGGGGCTACTTCGCGGCTGCTGGCATCGGCGACCTGCTGCGCTACTTTCAGGCCGCCCGCCGCGCCAACCAGCAGCAGGAAAGCGGCATCGCCCTCTTCAATCTGCTCGAAGAGGTCGTCATCCGTCGCACCCGCCCCTTCATCAAGGCCGCTTATCCCAACGCCACCATCAAAGGCCAGCCCCTGCGCTGGCCCGAACGCCGCCTGAAGACCATTCGCTACAACCTCGAAGCAACCTACGGCGGCATCTACGACGCCATCGTGCAGCGTGTCGAAGGTCTCAAGCTCGCCCCCTATCGCCTCGAAACCTACAAAAAGCAGGACATCGAACACGATGTTTTCGAGGAGGGCCGCGAAGAAGCCCTGGTCGGAATCTTCAAAAGCCGCTACCTCAAACGCTTCGAGAGCAGCATCGATGCTTTCCGCATCAGCGTGCGCCGCGCCCTCGAATTCCTGGAAACCTTTGAAAGCTACATCCTCGAAGGCAAGGTTCTCAACAGCGCCAGTTTCCAGCGCGCCATGCGTTTCCTGGCCCGCGAAGACGAGGAAGACGACGCAACCCCCGGCTCGCTCTCCGAACAACTCGACGCCCGCCAGGAGGCCCGCGAGTATATCGATACGCTTCCCACGCTTGACGCTTCGCGCTACGACCTCAAACGCCTGCACAACGATCTGCGCCGCGACGTGGAAGCCCTGCGCCGCATCTGGCACGCCATCGAAACCATTTCTCCCGCCGCCGACACCAAGCTCCAGAAGCTTCAAGACCTGCTCGCGGGCGAACTCAAGGGCCAGAAGGTGCTGATCTTCACCTACTACAAGGACACTGCCCGTTACCTCTATCGTCAGCTATGCAGCAGCGACCCCGCCGCGCAATGGCGAGACGAAGCCGGAAACCCCCATATTCGCCTCATGGATAGCGGCGCTGACGCGAAGGAACGCGCTCGCATCGTTGCCCAATTCGCGCCCCGCGCTAACAACCGTCCCGACCTGCAGGAAAACGAAATCGACATTCTCATCTCGACCGATGTGCTTTCCGAGGGCCAGAACCTGCAAGACTGCGGCGTCCTGATAAACTACGACCTGCACTGGAATCCTACCCGCATGGTGCAGCGTGCCGGGCGCATCGACCGCATCGGCACCAGCTTCGACACCCTCTGGGTTCTCAACATGTTCCCCGACGACGGCCTGGAAAAGCTGCTCGGCCTTGTCGAAAGCCTCTCCCAAAAAATCGCCGACATCGACCGCAACGGCCTTCTCGATGCCAGCGTCCTCGGCGAAATCGTCCATCCCCAGAACTTCAACACCCTTCGCCGCATCGAGGCCGAGGATGGCAAGGTGGTCGAGGAGCAGGAGCAATTCGTGGAACTGGTCAGCAGCGAATTCATGTTGCAGCATCTCAAAAACCTGCTCGACAGCGACATGCGTGCCATGCTCGAAAGCCTGCCCGACGGCATTCACAGCGGTCTCACCCGCCAGGGCGCGAAGGGCGTCTTCTTCTACTTTACCGCCCAGAAAAACGCCGGGCGCGGCAACTCCCCTCGCCAGCATTTCTGGCGTTACATCGATCTCTCCGAAGATTGGCGCGGCGGCAAGATCGAGGAGAATCGCTACGTCATCACCAACCTGATCCAGTGCCAGCCCGATACCCCCCGCGTCGTTCCCGCCTCACATGAGGTCGATATCTTTGCCCTGCAAGAAAAAGTCATCTCCGCCATTCTCCAATCCTCTACCGAGCAACTGGCCCGCGAAGAGGCCCCCCGCCTGCTCGATCCCATTCAACAAACCATCGCCACCACCCTGCGCGGCTACATTCACAATCCCGCCCTCAATCGCAAAGAGGTCATCTCCGCCATCCAGCAGCTTACGCAGCCCCAACCCAACGTCTACATCAAAACCCTGCGCAAAGCCTACGATACCTTTACCGCCAACGGCGACATCTCCCAACTGCTTTCCACTATTCAATCCCTATCCCAGGAGGAACCAACGCCTATCGCCCCATCCCCCACCAACAAAACCGCCATTCAACGCGCAGACCTCAAATTGATCTGCTTCGATTACGTATGGATGTAAGGGGAACTCTTTCTGCAAAAGAATGCCAACACAACCACCACAATCCCATTTGCCATCCCCCAAACCTACGTGATACAATACTTCTGTTCCATTCAATGGAATAACTGATTGATCGCTTTAACTCGTCAGGAAAAGGAACGTGACCACTTACGCTATCGAGGTGCGAGCGACCTCCGAGCGGTACGATGTGCTGGCTCAGCAAGTAGCTCGCGAAATACTACAGTTACCTATCTTAGCCAGAAACAAGGAGCAGCCCTTACACATCCGCACCGCGCAAGTCTATCTCCTTACAGGCGACCTATCCCCACAGCAAATCGATCTTCTCACATCCAATCTCCTCATCGACCCCGTTACTCAATCAGCCACCTTTTCGGAAAATAGCATGGCACAACTGGCACAATCGGCACAAACCTCTCACATCGTTGATGTCTATTTCCATCCCGGCGTCACCGATACCCTCGCCGAAAGCATCCTCACAGGCGCGAACATGCTCGGCATCTCCGGCCTGCAACATATCGCAACCGCCCATCGCTACTTCCTGGACAAACGCCTTTCAGAACAACAGGTACAAATCATCACCGAATCGCTCCTCTACAACCCCGTCATCCAACACTATATTTTGCACGAATCGGATACGACGACCAACACCCCTGTAGGGACGCGATTCATCGCGTCCGGCCCATCGACCCCTACCACATCCGACCGGATTGATGCCGATACGGGGGTGGACGCGATGAATCGCGTCCCTACAACCATTCCTGGCGCGTCAACGAATGGGGTGGACGCGATTCATCGCGTCCACCCCATTCCCATCTCGTCAATGAACGACGACCAACTCTTGACCCTTAGCAAACAGGGTCTGCTTGCCCTCAATCTCGACGAAATGCAAACCATTCAGCGATACTACCGTGAATTGGGCCGCGAACCAACCGATGTTGAACTGGAAACCCTGGCTCAAACGTGGTCCGAACACTGCTCGCATAAAACATTTCGCGCCACCATTCATTACCGCGAACTTGATAGCGAAGGCAACGTTTTGAAGCGCGAAACCATTCCTGGCCTGCTCAAACACTACATCATGAGCGCCACCCGCGAACTGAATCGCCCCTGGGTCGTCTCGGCTTTCAGCGATAACGCTGGTATCATCCGTTTCACGGACACTCATGATCTCGCCTTCAAGGTCGAAACCCATAATCACCCCTCGGCCATTGAACCATTTGGCGGCGCGAATACGGGCGTTGGCGGCGTCATTCGCGACGTGCTGGGTGTCTCCGCGCAGCCCATCGCCTGTACCGATGTCCTCTGCTTTGGCCCGCTCGATACGCCAGCCGATACGCTGCCGGAAGGCGTTCTTCCCCCGCGTCGTATCGCAAGCGGCGTCGTAAACGGCGTGCGCGACTACGGCAACAAAATGGGCATACCCACCGTCAACGGCGCGATTCTCTATAATGAAGGCTATATCTATAACCCGCTCGTCTTCTGCGGCTGTCTCGGTATCCTGCCACATGGCAGCCATCCTCATCAAGCGCAACCCGGCGACCTGATCGTTGTGCTTGGCGGGCGCACTGGACGCGATGGCATTCACGGCGCGACCTTCTCATCTGGCGAGATGAGCAGCGAGATCAACGCCCAGGCAGGCAGCGCGGTGCAGATCGGCGCGCCCATCACCGAAAAGAAAGTCACCGATGTCATCTTGCAAGCACGTGACCGCCAGCTTTACCACGCCATCACCGATTGCGGCGCGGGCGGCTTCTCCTCAGCTATCGGTGAAATGGCTGCCGAAACTGGCGCGCATGTCGAACTCGAAAAAGCCCCCTTGAAATACCAGGGCCTTCAACCCTGGGAAATCTGGCTCTCCGAAGCCCAGGAGCGCATGGTACTCGCCGTACCGCCCGAACACCTGGATGAGCTACTAGAAATCTGTGCCATCGAAGAGGTCGAAGCCTCGCTGCTCGGCGCTTTCACCAATACTCATCGTCTCGTCGTCACCTACAACGGCCAGACTGTCGCCGATCTCTCTATGGACTTTCTCCATTCGGGCAGGCCCAACCGTGCGCTGAGCGCACTCTGGACCCGGCCATCAATTCACATTCCTTCCAGTACCTCATCCGAAAAGGAAACGCTGGATTATTCTCAGACCTTATTACGTCTACTCAGCCATCCAACCATAGCCTCAAAAGAATCCGTCGTGCGCCGCTACGACCACGAGGTACAGGGCGCAACCATCCTCAAACCGCTCGTTGGCCGCTCTGGCAACGGCCCTGGTGATGCTGCCGTTTTGCAACCCATCCTTGAGGAGCCAACCAGGGCAGGCATCGTCCTCTCCAACGGTATCAACCCGCTCTACGGCGCTATCGATCCCTATGAAATGGCGCTCAACGCCGTTGATGAAGCCTTACGGAATCTGACCGCCGTTGGTGGCGACATCGATCACGCCGCCATCCTCGATAACTTTTGCTGGGGCAATCCCAACGACTCCGCACAACTTGGCATGCTTGTCCGCGCCGTTCAAGGCTGCCATGACGCCTCGCTTGGCTTCGGCACACCTTTCATCTCCGGCAAAGACAGCCTCAACAACGAATACCGCTCCCAGGAGGGCCAGCGTCTTCCCGTCATTCCAACCCTGCTCATCTCGGCGGTAAGCGTCATTGAGAATGCCTCGCACACTATCGACATGTCGCTCAAAGAAGCTGGCAACCTGCTCTACATCCTGGGCATCACCCATAACGAACTGGCAGGCTCTCACTTCGCCGAAATCCTGGGCAAACTCCCCTTCCCAACCTCTGTCCCGCGTGTCGATATTCCCAGCGCTCGCTCAACCATGCAGTCTCTTGGCTACGCCATCCGCGCTGGAATGGTCGCTTCCTGTCACGATCTCTCAGAAGGCGGCCTCGCGGTTGCCGCCGCCGAAATGTCGCTCGCGGGCCTGCTCGGCATGTCCATCAACATCAGTCATATTCCAGCCGACGAGATGGAGTTACCGCCTGAGCAGCTTGCCACCGCCCTGCTCTTCAGCGAGTCACCATCACGCTTCCTGCTCGAAATCGAGCCAGATCAACGCGCAACCTTTGAAACCTTCCTGCACGAACGCAAAATCTGGCATTTCGCCTATATCGGCAGGGTGACAGACAACTCCCGCCTGCAAATTCGCGACGGAGACAAACTCTTGATTGATCTCTCTATAGAGCAACTACAGGCCGCGTGGAAAGGAGCAAGCGCATGACCGCCTCAACCCAGCTTCCACGCGCCCTCGTCTTGCGCGCTCCCGGTATCAACTGTGATCGCGAAACAGCCCACGCCTGTCACCTTGCTGGTTTCGCGACCGACCTGCTGCACATCAATGCTCTCGTTCGCGATCCGCAGCGCCTGCTCGACTATACCTTGCTGGTCATCCCCGGCGGCTTCTCCTACGGCGATGACCTCGGCGCAGGCACCCTGCTCGCCAAAAATCTGGTCATTCATCTTTCCGACCAGTTACATCAATTCATCGACGAAGGCCGCCTCGTCCTCGGCATCTGCAACGGCTTCCAGGTTCTCGTCCGCGCCGGATTGCTCCCCGGCATGCTTGATAAAAATACTTCTAAGTCCGCCGCGTCTCTAACCATCAACGCCTCTGCACAATTTGAATGTCGCTGGGTGCGTCTCGCTCCGCTCCCCAGCGCCTGCATCTTTACGCAAGGACTCGATACAACTATCGAACTCCCAGTTGCTCATGGTGAAGGCCAGTTTGTCCTTGCCCAACCCGACCTGCTGCAACAACTCCAGGCTAACCAGCAAATCCCCCTGGTCTACAGCTCTCTCGTGCGTAGGGACAAGGGGTCGGGGGATGCGGGGAAGGGGCCTGGTGCTTGTCCCTGGGGTGGGGCGGCGGGGCAAAACGATCCCCAATTCCAAATCGCGTCAGGGAGAGAAATGGTCTATACTGAATACGAGACCACCATTTCTGCCCTTTTCGCGGACATACCCTATCCCGCCAATCCCAACGGCTCAATTGCCAACATCGCGGGCGTCTGCAACCCGCAAGGCAACGTCTTTGGCCTCATGCCCCATCCCGAACGCTATGTACATGCCCTGCAACATCCACAGAGGCGCGGCTCCGACGACAAAGGCGATGGTCTGCTGCTCTTCCAGAACGCATTTCACTACGCCCAATCTTTCTTAGCGCGCCAAACATCCACATCCTACGCAGCCAGTGGCGTCAACATCGCCGCCGCCGATACCGCCAAATCCCTCATGCAACAGGCCGTTCGCGCCACGCAAGGCCCCGAAGTCCTGGCAGGTATGGGCGCGTTCGCGGGCGTCTACAGCCTGAAAAACCTATCCGAAATAGATCATCCCGCCCTGGTTGCTTCGACCGATGGCGTCGGCACTAAAACCCTGCTCGCCTCTCAAGCAAGGCGTTACGATACCATTGGCTTCGATCTCGTAAACCATTCCGTCAATGACCTGCTCACATCAGGCGCAAAACCGCTTTTCTTCATGGACTATCTCGCAATGGGCAAGCTGGAACCGGAAGCCGCCGCCGCCATCGTGCGCAGCGTCGCCGGAGCCTGCCAGAATGCGGGTTGCGCCCTCTTAGGTGGCGAAACCGCCGAAATGCCGGACGTCTATCTCCCCGGCGCATTCGATCTCGCCGGAACCATCGTCGGCATCGTGAACACCGCCAATATTCCGCGTCCCGAAACCATGCGTCCCGGTGATATTTTGCTTGGCCTGCCATCCAGCGGTCTGCACACCAACGGCTATTCGCTGGCCCGCCGCGTCTTCGCAAACTACGCCCTGGACACCGTTTTTCCAGAACTCGGCGAGCCGCTCATTGATGCCCTGCTTCGTCCGCATCGCTGCTACTTGCCAGAAATCCAGGCGTTGCGCGAGCAGGCGGACATTCCCCTCAAGGGCCTCGCCCACATCACGGGCGGCGGCTTCGAGGGCAACATCTCGCGCATTCTCCCGTCAGGGATACAGGCGGTCATCGAAACCAGTTCCTGGCAGGTGCCGCCGCTTTTCGCGCTCATCCAACGCCTGGGCAACGTGGCGCGAGACGAAGTGTACCGCGCCTTCAACATGGGCATCGGCATGGTGCTGGTCCTCGCACCCGCATCCGCTGACCGCGCCCGTTCTCTCCTACCGGAACTGCTTCCTATTGGACATTTACAGGAGGGCAACGGCGTCTTGCTCACATAACCTTATTTCTTTGGGCCACTCTGCCCATCGATTGGTAGAGGCACCCGCGTGAACATTGAAAAAATAATACGGCGGATGTCTGTAGGGACGCGATTCATCGCGTCCACCTGTGTGCATCAGCGCGAACAGCCGGACGCGATGAATCGCGTCCCTACAGAAATTCCGATTATTGCGTAAAAATTCATACTGGCGTCTTCAGGAAGAAATCCTGGGGATAACAACAGAAAGGAAAACAAACATGATAAACAACCCGAACACGCCGCAATTCGGTCCCTTGCTCGCCGAGGGCAAAACCAAGCTGATCTACGCTTACCCCGATGATCCCGCCCTGGCCTACATGGTCAGCAAAGATCAGATCACAGCAGGCGATGGCGCGCGCCGCAACGAACTCACAGGCAAAGGCCGCTGGAGTACCATCACCACCGCCAACGTCTTCCGCCTGCTCAACCAGGAAGACATCGACACCCACTTCGTAGAGCAGATCAACGACACCACCCTGCTGGTGCGCCGCTGCAAAATGCTGCCCGTCGAACAGGTCATGCGCCGCATCGCCACCGGCTCCTATCTCAAACGCCATCCCGAAGTCAGCGAAGGCACCCGCTTCGAGCCTGTCCTGGTCGAAACCTTCCTCAAGGACGACGCCCGCCACGATCCGCAAATCTGGGAAGACGACATCATTCAAATGAACCTTGCCACCCGCGAAGAAATCGCCTGGATGGCGCAGCAGGGCATCCGCGTCTTCGAGACCCTTGAACGCGCCTGGGCCTCGGTCGATGTCACGCTCGTCGATCTCAAAATCGAATTTGGCCGCGACCCCGAAGGCCACCTGCTCGTAGCCGACGTCATCGACAACGATAGCTGGCGGCTCTGGCCCGGCGGCGACAAAAACCGCATGCTCGACAAACAAATCTACCGCAACCTGAAAGAAGTCACCCCCGCCGACCTGCAAACCGTCGCCGACCGCTACGCTCTGGTCGCCGACCTCACCGGAAAACTAAAAATTTAACCCATCGGGAAACGGACCGGCGCAGGAACGTTTAATGGTTGATAACGCGCGTAGGGACAGGGGGCGGTGTGGTTGGGCGGATGGGGCCTGGTGCCTGTCCGGGGTGGGGCTGGGGAAAAGGCGCGTGGGTGGTCAAATGGCGTTTTTACTCCACCACCCCGCCCAGGGACAGGCACCAGGCCCCCACTCCGCCGCCCCCCAGCCCCCTGTCCCTACGCGGAGAGACGGGAACCGGATTCCAACCGGATGTTTGTAACACAAAAAGGAGCCAGGAGAAGAGCATGGAGAGACTACATGACGCCTGCGGAGTCGTAGGCATTTACGCGCGTCCCAGTGGCGAGCCAATCGACGTGCGCGGCTACCTCACGCTCGCCCTGACCGCCTTGCAACATCGCGGCCAGGAGAGCGCGGGCATGGCCGTCTACACTGCCGATGGCAACATCGTCAGCCGTATTCGCATGGGCAAAGTCCGTGAGGTCTTTTCCGATACAGGTACAGGCTTACCTGAAACCCATTGCGGCATCGGTCACGTCCGCTACTCAACTACCGGCTCAAGCTGCGTCGAGAATGCAGGCCCCTTTGTCGTCGGCGCGTGGCGCGGTCGTTCCGAAACCATCGCGGTCGCCCACAATGGCAACCTCGTGAATGGCGAAGCCTTGCGCGCTCAACTCCCCCAGGAATACCTGCAATCCACCACCGACAGCGAAGCCATTGCTCTCCTGCTCTTCCATGCCGAAGGTCCCACCTTGCGCGAGCGCATGCAGGCTACGCTCCCTCTCTTGCATGGCGCGTACAGTCTCGTTATCCTGGCCGAAGGCAAGCTCTACGCCATGCGCGACCCCTGGGGGATGCGCCCGCTCTGCCTGGGTCGCATCGGCGAACACTGGATTGTAGCCTCTGAATCCTGCGCCTTTGACCGCATTGGCGCTGACATCCTGCGTGAAGTCGCTCCCGGCGAACTCATCACCATCGACGAGCAGGGCATGCGCACCGAAATCCTGGCTCGCAAATCACGCCATTCCCTCTGTGTCTTCGAATACATCTACTTCTCCGACGCCACCAGCAAGCTGAGTGACAGGTACGTCTACAACGTCCGCGAGGCGTTGGGCCGCGAACTGGCGAAGGAGCATCCCGTACAGGCCGACCTCGTTGTTCCCGTGCCTGACTCGTCCATTCCCGCCGCGCTCGGCTACTCTGCCGCTTCCGGTATCCCCTACGGTCAGGCCATCATCAAAAACCGCTACAGCGACCGCACCTTCATCAAGCCCGACCAGCGCCTGCGCCAGCTTGAAGTAGACCTCAAATTCAACATGGTCAAACCCAAAATCGCGGGCAAACGGCTGGTCATCGTGGATGATTCCATCGTGCGCGGCAACACTATGAAACGCCTTGTCGCGGCACTGCGCCACCAGGAAGTAAAGGAGATTCACCTGCGCTCCAGTTCGCCCCCGCTGCGCCATCCCTGCTACTTCGGCATCGACATCCCTCAGGAGCAGGAACTGATCGCCGCCGGACGCACCGTCGATGAAATCGCCAATTATATTGGCGTCGATAGCCTCGGCTACCTCAGCCTCCCCGGCCTGGGTTGCGCCCTCGCCTCTGTCACCGAGACATGCACCCTGAGCGAGACCGAAGCCAGAGCGGTACTTCACAGTAACTTCTGCTACGGCTGCATGGACACAGCAGGCTGGCCCTTTAACCCGGCGCAGGCGCGGAACATCGCCCCGCAAACCATTACAAACCTGCCACCAGATATCATAAACCCGCCTCCAAATGTCATCCTGAGCGCAGCGAAGGATCTCAAGCCCTCACTGGCTCGACAAAGTGAACGAGAGACCCTTCGCTCCGCTCAGGATGACATGCAGGCAGCGACGGAAGAGGTGAGATAATGCGCGTTCTCGTTATCGGCTCCGGCGCGCGCGAACACGCCCTGGTCTGGAAACTGGCTCAGAGTCCGCAGGTCAGCAAACTCTACGCCGCCCCGGGCAATCCTGGCATGGCCGCCTACGCCGAATGCGTTCCCATCGAAGCTACCGCCTTAACCCAACTCGCGGATTTCGCTGAACGCAACGCAATAGACCTCACAGTCGTTGGCCCTGAAGCCCCACTTACTCTCGGCATTGGCAACCTCTTCCGCGAGCGCGGCCTGCCCATCTTCGGCCCCAACGCGGCAGGAGCAGCCCTTGAAGCCAGCAAAGCCTTCGCCAAACAATTGATGACCGAAGCAGGCATTCCCACCGCGCAGCATCGCACCTTTACCGATGCCAAAGCCGCCCTTGCCTATCTCGAAGAACACGGAGCGCCTGTCGTCGTGAAGGCCGATGGCAACGCCGCCGGAAAAGGCGCGATTGTCGCGCTCGACATGGAAACCGCCCGCGATGCCATCCATCAAATGATGATCGAGCGCGTCTTTGGCGCGGCAGGCGACGTAGTGGTGATCGAAGATTACCTGCAAGGCGATGAAATCGGCTCAACCGTCGTCTGCAAAGGCACCCACTACCTGCCCCTGACCCTCACCCAGGATCACAAGCGCGCCCTCGACCATGATGAAGGCCTCAATACTGGCGGCATGGGCGCGTACACCCCTCTCCCTTTTGTAGACACGGACACAGAACAGCGCATCTTCCGCGAAATAGTCGCCGCCACCCTTTCCGCCATGAAAGCCCGTGGCATCGATTTCTCCGGCGTCCTCTATTCCAACATCATGCTCACCGAGCGCGGCCCAATGGTGCTGGAACACAATACCCGCTTCGGCGACCCGGAAACCCAGGCCCTCATGCTCCTCATGCGCGAAGACCTGCTCAATGTCTTAAACTTTGCCGAAATCATGCCCGTCAAACGCAGCACGCTCTGGAAACCGGGCTACGCTGTCAGCATCACCCTCGCTTCCGGCGGGTACCCCGGCAAATACCGCACCGGCCTGCCCATTTCCGGCATCCAGGAAGCCAGCCGTCTCCCAGATGTCCAGGTCTTCCACGCCGGAACCGCCCTCAAAGACGGCCAGCTTGTCACCGCCGGAGGTCGCGTCCTCAGCATCGCGGCTCGCGGCCCAACCCTCCAAGAAGCCCTTGCCAGAGCCTACGAGGCCACCAAACACATCTCATTTGAGGGCATGCACTATCGGCACGACATCGCCCATCGCGGCTTACGTACCCTGTAGGGGCGTGGGCTTGCCCCGCCCTCGTCCCTCAACTATCAAATTATCGTAAACCCGTAGGGGCGTGGGCTTGCCCCGCCCTCGTCCCTCAACTATCAAATTATCGTAAACCCGTAGGGGCGTGGGCTTGCCCCGCCCTCGTCCTTACCGCAAAGAATACCATTGGTTCGTATAGGGACGAGGGCGGGGCAAGCCCACGCCCCTACATAAAAACAACAAAGGAGGATAACATTCATGCCATCACAAATCGTCATTCTCATGGGCAGCAAAGGCGACCTTTCGCACGCTCAATCCGTCGCCAAAACCTTGAAGGCGCTGGAGATCAGCTACGAAATGCGCGTCTGCTCTGCTCACAAGGCCACACGCCGCCTTCTGGAAATCCTGGAGGAATACGAAAATCGACAGGAGCCGCTTGTCTACATCACCATTGCCGGGCGCTCCAACGCCCTTTCGGCGGTCATCGATGCCAACACGCGCTTCCCCGTCATCGCCTGCCCGCCCTACAGCGACCGTTTCGGCGGCATGGATATACTCTCATCTTTGCGCCTGCCATCTGGCATCGCCTCTCCCACCATTCTTGAGCCAGAAGGAGCCGCCCTACTCGCCGCCAAAATCCTGGCTCTTTCCGATACCCAATTGCAGAGCCGACTCCAGGACTACAAACAGCGCCTCGTCAGCGAACTGGCCCAGGCCGATTCAGAGGTACAACAGCTTTGAGCAACGAGCAGCCTCAATCTTACGAGTGGCGCATTTCGCGCAAACCGAAGCAGGCGTCCGAAGCCTCAGACGAGCCGCCCTACCGTCTCGGCGTCCTCATCTCTGGCTCCGGCACCAACCTGCAATCCCTGATTGACGCCATTGAACGCCAGGAACTCCCTGGCGTTCAAATCACCCTCGTCGTCAGTAACCAGCCAGACGCCTATGGCCTGGTGCGCGCCCAAAATTCCGGCATTCCAACGCGCTTTCTCCCCTGGCAAAACCGCGCCGAGAGCGAAAACCGCCTTCGCCACCTTCTCAGCGAATTCCAGGTAGACCTGATCGTCCTCGCCGGGTGGATGCGCATCCTCAGCGCCGATTTCCTCGCGCACTTCCCCAACCGCGTCATCAACATTCATCCCGCTCTGCTCCCCGATGATGGTACCGGCAGCACCTACACTACCAGTAACGGCACCCAAATCCCCGTCTTTCGCGGCCTTCACGCCGTCAAACAAGCCCTCGATGCAGGCGTTAAAATCACAGGCAGCAGCGTCCACTACGTCACTCCCGAAGTAGACGCAGGCCCCGTCATCTGCCGCGAAGAGGTTTCCATTGAACCTGGGGATACAGAAGAAAGCCTGCACGAACGGCTGAAAGCGGTGGAACACAGGTTGATTGTGGAGGCGGTGAGAAGGTTGAGCCATGCCAAATAAAAAGGAGCAGGCCACCAACGTGACCTGCTCCCACTTAAACAAAGTCGGACGACAACTATGGCTCGAACTAGCGAGTGCCAGCCTCAACGGTCAGTTTCTCTGGCGCGTGGCCGTTGAGCGTACCGCTTTTGATCGCAATCTTCTTCGGCAGGCTGGCCTCGCTAATCGGTACCCAGAGGCTCAGGACGCCGTACTCGTAGCTGGTCTCGATCTTGTCAGGATCAATCGCTTTGGGGAAGGTAATCATGCGCTCGAAAGTGCCCTGACCAATCTCCTGAGCAATCCACTTCACCTGTTTGTCCTGCTCCACGAACGGATGCACTTGACCACGAATCGTCAGCGTGTTCTGCTCCACGCTCAACTCCACATCCTCCGGTTTGACGCCCGGCAGCAGCACATACATCTGATAGCCGCGCTCGGTCTCGTAGATGTTCACCGGAGCAACCGGAGTGGTGTTGCTACCAAATAGCCAGCCTGGCCGCACAAAGCTCTGGGTAAACAGTTCATTCATCGCATCGCGCAAGCTCAGTACCTCGCGGAAAGGATCATAGCGCATCATCGATGTCATTCTATGCACCTCCTTTTGATACATTGCTCACTTTTTTGACATACCATTCAAGTGAGCCTCGCCATTGAGTCTCACTTGTTTTTCTACTCAAGAAGATATATCACCTTACGAAATTTGTCAAGTCCTTTAACAAGAAATTTGCGAATCTCTAACAAATTTCTAACACATCTTCACCCTTGTCTGTCATCCTGAGTGCAGCGAATGTCTGTCTCCTGAGCGCCGCGCTTATCCGTCATCCTGAGCATAACGCTTATCTGTCATCCTTCGCTGCGCTCAGGATCTCCGGTCTCGACACACAAATCGCCCGGTCAACAGATCCTTCGCTGCGCTCAGGATGACAGGCCTGCTTATTCCCTCTTATTTGAAGGTGGGGATATGCAAGGTCGGCAAGGCCTTCTCTAATACAGACCGACTCTCTTCCAGCCAGGGAGGTAACTTCAAATGCGTTCCCAATTGTGTCAGCGGTTCGTCGATGGTAAAGCCCGGCGGGTCAGTGGCAATCTCAAACAGGATGCCACCCGGTTCGTTCCAGTAGATCGAGTGGAAGTATTCGCGGTCGCGGACTGGCGTTACATCGTATCCCGCCTGTTCCAGCTTCTCGCGCCACGCCAGTTCCTCTTCATCCGAGGGCGTGCGCCATGCCACGTGATGCACCGAGCCAACCGCAATCCTGCCGCCCGGCATATCCGGCCATTCCAGCACATCCACCAGCATTGCGCGCCCGTCGGCTCCCGTACTAAAGCGCGTCCGGTTTCCCTGGCTCTCAAGCTGCTCGAAGCCCATCACGCCAGACAGCAAATCCGCCGTTCTTTCTACGCTGCGTTCCAGCAATGTGACGCTATGAAAGCCGCGCAGCGCATATTCAACCGGAATCGGCCCATCTTTCCAACCCTCGAATCGCTCCACTCCCGCCTGCGTCACCAGTTCTACCGTCAGCCCATCAGGCGAATTGAAGGTCAGCACCCTCTCCTCGAAGCGCGGCTTCGGCTCAAAGACATCCAGCTTATGCCGCTTCAAATAATCGCGCCAGAAATCTATAGAATCTCTGGGAATGGCAAAAGCCACCGAGCCAATCTGTCCCGTTCCCTTGCGCCCTCTCCGCACACCCGGCCAGGAAAAATAGGTCAGAATTGTACCTGGAGTTCCCTGCTCATCTCCATAATAAAGGTGATAAGTGTCCGGCATATCAAAATTGACCGTCTGCTTCACCACCCGCAGCCCCATCACGCCGCTAAAGAAATCAATATTCTCCTGCGGATCATCGCAAATCACCGTCACATGATGTATTCCCGGAATCGCGCTGCTCATAGTTCTGCTCCCCCGTTTACTGGCAAACATGTTACATCGTCAACGCTCCTCATTGTATGCCATAGCAAACCATTGTCAATGCCTGGGACAATTTGCCGTTCCACAGCACAAGCAGGAGGTGATAAGATAAAAGAGGTTGTAGGGACGCGCTTCATCGCGTCCAGCTACGTGAACCGCCATGAGAAGCTGGACGCGATGATGAATGTTGACAAAGCAAGAGGTAAGGCCCAGGCCTGTCATCCTGAGCGCAGCGAAGGATCTCTGGCGTCGGTGTGCGAATCGTCGGGGAACGGAGCTCCTTCGCTGCGCTCAGGATGACATGGGGAGAGGATTCCCTCACGAGTTAATCAACGTTCAGCATCACGTCCCTACATTTTGGGCAACTATGGTACAATAAAGCCACTATGCACGATTTATGGGCGCACAACCTTGAAACAGCCAGTGAAGCTATGGGGAAGACGAGCAAGACTTCTCGTCGCGGTCCCACTGAGGATGAAGTATTGTCCTCGCTGCGTGCCTGGTTGCTTATGGAATACGCTGTCCCCTACTGCCGCTCGCTCGCCGCCACGCGCATTTTCAGGCGTTGCTTCTGGATCGACGCCCTCGGCCACCTTCGCTCCGTCAAAGCGCCCAGACCCTCGCTAGAAAACCAGAACGGAAACAGCCATCCATCCATCTTTGATAGTCTCATAGACTCTCAACAGGAGGAAACCGTTTTATCACCGAAGGCCACAAACCGCAAGCAAGAGCGCGCGCTTCCAACTGTTCTCCAACCCATCGTAAAACTTGCCGGAGAACTCTCAAGCGAGAGCAAGCCCATCACCCTGCAAGGAATCCTGCTGGCGAATGATAAACGAAAAGCAGGCTTTGTCCTGCCAAAGGAAAGCGCCATTGTGCCTGGAAGCTGGCCTGAAGTAGCCCCCCAGCTACTCGCATCGCTTGAGCAATCTGCGTCCATCTTCGTTCTCAATCCTTTCGCCACTGGTTCGCGGCAAGCAGATGTGCCGTTCTTGCCTGCCGATAGCTTCTTGCCGCTCTACCAGCGCACCGGGCCAACCGAACTCTGCCTGTTCATCTCCCATACAGAGGTTGCTAACCGCCTGCTCCCAGCGTTGGGCACACCTGCCGGAGCCAGCGCCTTTACCGCTCTACTCAAAAGCGATAGATGGAAAAACCTGCTCAAGAAAGAGGCCGAGAACAGGGACGAGGCCGTTGAACAATTCTTCTCACTTCTTATCGACTCTATGAAACCGCACTTCCTCTCAGTGCAGCGTATCGCCTTTCCGATGTTGATTGGCCCTGCCACCATCATCGATGTTCCCTATAGCCTCATCTTTGCCACGCGGCGTCAGGACAGCCTGAATTATATGAACGATGCCGTCTGTCTGCGCCGCCGTCGCCTTGAGGAACAAAGCCATAAAGGACTCTTGAACGAAGAGTGGTTCTACCAGCAATTGCGCGAGCGGCGCGCCGCCGGGTGGCAGGAAATGAAGGAGCGGGTATTACAACTTGGAAGGGCACAGAACTCCCGCCGCTGGCCCGACCTGCGCCAGCAACTGCTTCTCAGCAATTTCGGACAATGGACGCTCGAAGATTATGATGAGATAATCTATCAACTGTTACAAGAGGAAACGTTACGCTGTGAATGGCGACAACGGACAAGCATGCAGAGCGGGAATGATGCGCAAAGAATACCTGGCAACGAGGATACGCTCTGGTGGCAGCTAAAAAAGAGGCGTTACTAGGGGGAAACGCCAGGTATGGGGAAGCCCAGCGTTTTAGTAACACCTCTTACATTAGAAACGTTCTGTTTAATCTTTTCGTAGCATCTTTCTTGTAGCAATACATACGCCTGCGAAACGACTTTTCCGCTCAGTATCTTCCTCTACCAGAATTGACCATCTAGCGAGTATAATAAGCAGAAATATTAAAAGGGAAAGACATTCCAGGAGGAAACACAATACATTTATGCCACGGAAAAATAGAACTCCAGAACCAAACAACCATCATTCCAACCCTTTCGATGGTCAGCGCCAGGAACAGGACATACCAGATGAGGAACGCGCTATGGACAGAAGTGAAAGAAATGAAACCAATCCTTATGAAGTAAATCAGGCCTGGAACGATGATTACCCGCGCCCTGAAGCTGGAAAGCGCGAAGTCGAAATGTACATCCGCACCTATAACACCTTGCTGCGGAGTTCCGGCGAGATCAGCCTGAAGGCGCTGGTACAGGCCCACTATAATATCGATTCGAGCCTGCACCCCGATGCCCGCTCGCCCTATCCCGACATGTCAGCTTTCATCTACAGCGTTTTGCGCCTGCCCTCATCAATTCTCTACTGCAATCTGGTGCTGCTTGGACAGGCCGAGAACGTCTTTGTACAGCAGGGCTATCCCGTAGAGGAATGGGAGGCTGTTACAGCCTCGGCGCGCAGGCGTAAATGGTTTTATGATGGCAAGCACACGCTGGCCGCCTATGTCGCCAGCGTCAGCGATACCGATGACATCATCCCCATTCTGGTCGCGTTCCAGATCGAATGGAACAAGATGTACTACCTGCTCAATGCCGACCCCACCACCATACAGTTGCTTGAGACGCGCATGGATAGATCATCGCCCGTCTTCGCCGAAATTCGCAAAGTCCTGCGCGAACGGCTGCATATCGCTCCCAACGACTGGGCGCGTTTGGAAGTGATCTGGGGAGACAGACTATGGGATAATTTGCGGATTATCGGCAAGCAGCGTAAAAGCTTTTTGCTGCGCTTCCTGGGCGGCTCGCACGTGGGATACGTCCGCGCCACCCGCCAGTGGTGGGCACCCGTTGAGAAGCTGCTCAACACGCTCGGCCTGCAAGATCGCCCCGTCTACTTCGTCTCCAGCAACACGCACAGCCTTGTCAATCTCATGTCTGGCTCGCTCTTGCGCCGTGACAACGAATTGACAGAGTTCGCCTTGAGCGGCGTTGATCCATACCTCTCCGAAGAGTGCCGCAAGCTGCAACAGGGCCTTGTGCCGGGAAACTGGCAAAACTTCCTCTACTTCGTCGCCCGCGAGTGGATGAAAACGCCAGACGGGCAAGCCTTTAAACGCATTCGTCCACAAGAGGAACAGGAGCGGGGCATCTGGTACATCAATGCCCGTCATGGCCTCGAAATCGATGCTCAGATCTTCGAACTGGCGAAACTGCACCCGACCGATATTGATCCACGCGCCCGTATGTCCGGCATGGACCTGCTCGCCAAGAGCAAGGCCATCATTCTCAACATCGATTACCCACTCGGTATGGCGGCCTATCGCATGATGCGCGAGATCATGGAAAACCTCACCAACATGCGCGGCATCTACATCCTCGGCAAAGCCGCCACGCTCAACGGCAGCATTGGCGACGTGATGATCTCCAACGTGGTGCTTGACGAGCATAGTATGAATACCTACTGGCTCGATAACTGCTTCACCGCCCAGGACGTGCAGCCCTACCTGATCTATGGCTCGGTGCTGGACAACCAGAAAGCAGTTTCCGGCAAGGGAACTTTCCTACAAAACCGCCAGTACCTGGATTTCTACTATCGCGCCAACTATACCGTCGTGGAGATGGAAAGCGGTCCCTACCTCAATGCGGTTTACGAGGATCAGTACCTGACGCGCTATCCCGTCGGCGAAAACATCAATTTCGCCCGCCTGCCCTACGAACTCGGCATCCTGCACTACGCATCGGATACACCCTACACACGCGGCAAGAACCTCGGTGCCGGCAGCCTCTCCTACTTTGGCATGGACTGCACCTACGCCTGTACGGTAGCCATTCTCAGGCACATCTTCGAAAACGAAATTCGCAAGGCCCACGAGCAACAGGTAACACGTCCCCTCGAGGAAAAGATCGAGGAGCAAAAAACAGAGACCAGAGTTTCGTAAACACAAACGAGCAGAGGGAATGGGGTGCCGCCCATTCCCTCTGCTCTCTGAATGGCAGACAGACCCGCTACCGACATCAAGTACGGAACGCGGCTCGCACATTGCGGTCGGCGAACATGTAAATCAGCACGACGATCGCGAATATGAGGCTAAAGATGCCAGTCGCGAAGCTGTGCATACCAAGTCCCAGGATACCGTTCAACAATGCCAGTATCTCCAGGATGATGGTTCCCCAGTAGGCCCAGGTCTTGAGCGTCCACAGACCATACGCGAGAACCAGGTACAGCACGCCAAGAATAAGGGTAATGACTCCTAGCGTGCCCACACCAGCGCCGGCAGAAAGAAGCATAATGCCAGCGATAATGCCGAGAATACCCTGAATGGCCAGGATCACAGCGATAATAGTGATCCCTAAAGGCCGCGCACGAGTAACATTCTGCATAGTAACCTCCACATCGTATTTGAGTGAAAAGTTGTCCCATAGTATAGATGCCCTTTTAAGCACTTATTTGTGTATTGGGCATCTACACTTTCTATGCACGAAAGAAAAAAGCAAAAAGCTTCAGCAAGTTGAGGGAATTAGAGGTCAAATTCGAGAGGATATATGCTAGCTATTCTTCTACCACCTCATCATCTTCCATATTCTCTTCATTATCCTGCTCTTCCTCGTAAGCTGCTGGTACCACTTTGCTTATCCAGGGAACAGGTTCTTTACCGCTGTTATAACGCAGCAATCTTTCCCAGTTGATACTGCCATCAGGATTGCCAAAGTTGTTAAGAAAATCCTGTATAAATCTTGTACGCGCCTTTGCCCACTCTTCCTCAAATTCGTCCCGGTGCCTCTTGGGATAATCGCGCATCAGATCAATCAGTTTGATGTAAAAATCGGGGTCCCCGGTCAACTCTTCCCAGAATGCCTGACCGGAGCGAATACGATATATGCGGTTATCTGTAGGGTCAGAATACTTACGGCCATATCCATGACCAAGTAGAGCATCGAATTGCTTGTGCAGTTTTAAAAGCCGACTTCGAAGCGTTTTAAATTCCTGATCTTGCCGTTTAGCCTGACTGGCGTTAAATATATTCGGCCCAGACTTTACAGCAATCGCTTTGTATACTGTATCGGTCTCAACAGCAACATCTACACCTTCGCTGGGCGCAACCGTTCCACCGCTACACAGCTTAGCAATTGGTTCAAAAAATGCATCACCAAAGATTGTTTCATCTGATGACGACATGTAGGCCCGCAGCAGCTCATCTACGATTTCATACGCATCTTTAACCCCTACTGCTCGGAAGAGGTAGGGGTTCTTTTTACGTAGCACACTTCTTAATTTCAGCTCAGACAATTTTTTTATACGTCTTCTATAAAACTCATCTAAACTTTGCCGTATCACCTCTTCAAGTTCCGAAGGATTCATAAGCCTTGTTACCTTCTTCTGTATTCGTATCCTCTTTAAATAGAGAGACAGAGCTTGCCTGCTGAGTTTGTTTAGCAATAGTCTCTTCTGAATTAAGCAGATGAAATAGCGATATAGGGCGTTGTACCTCAGCTAAACGCTCGTGAGCGAGCCGCACATATTCAGGATTAATTTCTATGCCAATGCAACGTCGATCTAATTGTTTGGCGGCTACCGCCGTTGTGCCTGAGCCTAAGAATGGATCAAGGACGACATCGCCAGGCTGGGTTAATAGCTTAATAAACCATGAGGGCAATTCAACGGGAAAAGTAGCGCTATGGCCTTGATTGCTGCATTCGGTTGCCAGATGCAAAACATTATCAGGATAGGCCATGTCGCGTCCTACCCAGTTTTCAATCTTTTTGCCAAAGCCGCTCTGTACCCTCGAATTATCACGCCGCCGATCAGTTTCACTCAGGTTGCGCAGGCGCGATTGGCTCCAATCTCCCATTGGAACGCGCACCGCGTCCTGGTACATGGCAAAATGCTTATCCTTTGTAAAGTGCAGGCAGCGTTCCCAGGCATCACGGAAGCGATTAGGCCATTTACCAGGATAGCTATTTCGTTTATGCCAGATATATTCTTCCGTCCAGAGCCAGCCTTGCTTGCGCAGCGCCAGGATAAGCTCCAACACGTAGGTATGACGCTCTCCATCCACAACACGCTCTTTAATATTCAATATGAAAGAGCCTTTCTGCTTCAACACTCTCTTTAATTCAGCAGCGATAGGCAGAAACCATTCAACGTATTTATCAGGGTGAACACCGCCATAGGTATGCTTTCGTTGGTCAGCATAAGGTGGCGAAGTAACGATCAAATCAACACATTCAGAAGGAAGCCAACGTAAAACATCGAGACAATCATTCTCGAAGAGGCGTATTTGCCAATCCTGACCGACATCGCTCATACGATTCCTCTACTTTACTTTTGAGAAACAGGTTCTCTGTAGAGTATTATAACACGCTGGTACATTTGTTCATTTTCACTATGAGACTAGCGCCTGTTTCTCTCATCACTATAGCAATGTTCAGAATAAGGGTCAAGCTAATCGCTCTTTATTAGTACCGGGAAAGTTCTATCCAACTAAGGAGTTAGCTCCATCGCCACCATATACTGGCAATGCACGTAAGCAATTGTAGCCCCCGCTTCGCCAGGAACGTAATCGATGGAGCCATCATGATTGAGGTCAACACCGTGAAAATCATAATCGGCCAGTTTCACAATTTCAGCAATCCTCGCGCTACCGGCAGGATTACTGAGCAGGGAAAGGGCATCCTGTTGAATGGTGGGGAGCCAGTTTTGCATGTCCTGAAGCGCGATGGAGACGTGCTTTTCGTGGGCCCGCATGCTAGCGGTCGCATCCGGTTGCGAGGCGGCAAGGGATACCTGAGATTGCGAGAGCGCGATATATCCATTAGAACCGAGCAGACCAAAATCATTACCTGTTGCCGAACTATTTATATTGCAGGAAAGCGCCCTATAATCCGCGCCATGCTGACCTTCAAGGATATTCAAAATATCCTGAGCGATACAGCGTGTCTCATCTGCATTCTGCGCGGTACGGAGTAGCTGCGAGGCATTCAAGAGGGTATGCGCCTGCTCAAATAAGCCTACTAGCAGTCCCTTTTGTCCAGGAGTGCTGCTATAGCTGACAAGCAGGTGCCTGACATAGACAAACGCCCCCGAAGGAAACGTATCTGAAAGCAAGACCTGCTTCGCCGGATGAAGCGCCTTGCCCTGTTCCAGCGTCACCTCGACTTTGTTTCCTACTCCAAGCAGATTTGTGCCAGTCTGTGTATACTTCAGTGTGTATGAGCCGTTAGCTAGTTTCAGCGTTCCAAGTCCCACGAATGAGCTACTGCTGCTGTCTATAAGCCATGCATCATAATGATAGCCAGCCGGGGCGGCGAGCATACCATTGACGGCAACAGTAATAACGTCATTATGTCCCTTCCCTGAGGAATCATCGCTAAATCCTACAGTGCCAATAGCATTGGCTGTAAGGGAAGCGATATTTATTTGAGCAGGGCTACTTTTACCTGTATTGCGCGCCAGAGCAAGCGCGCCAAGCGTCCCAACAACCACCAGCAGCAGGACAAGCGCAACAATTCCAATCAAGCGGCGATTGGTACGGGAAGAAGAGGATGAATAAGGTAAACTCGTTTGCCCATTAGTTGACTGCGCTATCTTCTCGGCTGGTTGATTGGGGTGCTGCATGCTAAAAGGTCTCCATTTTGCGTCGGGATTGGTTTCCAGGGGAAAGTATATCACGCCTATGGCAGTTTGTCTGTAGGGACGCGCTGAGGAACATTGACCAGGAAAGAGGGGAAGGCCCAGCCCTGTCATCTTGAGCGAAGCGAAGGATCTCGTCGCTGGACGCATCGCATGCCCATGCAGCAGATCCTTCGCTTCGCTCAAGATGACAGGGGGTGAAAATTCCTTGTTATTTTGTCAAAATGCATCAGCGCGTCCCTACACCAGATGCGTCTGGAACCGATAGGTAATAATTTTCCCGATACGCACCTGATCGCCGGGCTTGAGAATATATGTTTCAGAGGGATCGAGCTGGATGTCATTGACGTAGGTGCCGTTTTTGCTGTCGAGATCGCGCAGGAAATATTTTCCGTTGTGATAGGTTATCTGAGCATGGCGACGGGAGATGGAGTTGTGATTGACAAGCACCTGCACTTCTGGCTCGCGTCCGATATATGTTACTTCCGATTGACTCAACGGCGTGCCTGTCCAGTTGCGCAAGAGCGAGGGAAGGAGGTTTTCAGGCTCCTGTGTGAGGCTCAGATGGTAGCGAGCAGCGGCAGGATGTTTCTGAAGAACGTCAATTATTTCGGGTGAAAGCATGGGCACAAGGTAAGCCTCACCAGATGTTACAGGCTCTTTTGACACAGTAACATGAGATGGAAAAGGTTTAGTTTCTTCTCGTGCCTGGGTAAGTGTATTGAGAGCAACGATGGGCATGGTATAGGGGTCGCCGTTGGCGCGCATGCGAATGACCTGTCCACTGCCCTCCCCCGGATCTGGTAGCGATGGCGAGACGCCGACAAACTGGCTTTTGAGCATGCGCGGTTGCGTCTGCTGCATCTGTTCGTTCTGTTCGCGCGCCTTGCTAACCGCGAGAACGGGAGTCGGCACTTTCTGAGCGTCAAGCCAGTTGTTGAACTTGAAATCAGTCTGGAAGAGTCGCGAGGCCACAGGTGTTACGTTAACTGCGTGGTCAACGGCCCGTTTAAAGGCCACGATATCCCTATCGCCATCCAGTGAGAGCATGCCGACGAGGACGCCATTTTTGAGCAAGGCTTTACTGTAGATATGGGTACGTGTATCAGCCGTGATCTGCTGGCAACCGGGATCATTGTTCGCCGGTGGATTAGTCAAACCGACCGCTGCAAGATCGAAGCCGAAGATACGCGCCTTAATGATCGGGTGTAAATAGGCTCTTTTGCTGGCGGTGGCTTTGCTTTCGTTGGCGCGCAAAAGCTGGTTAGCGCCCAACATACCCAGCATGCTATATGCGGCGGCCCGCCCTTGTTGTAAGGCTGAATACCATTGACCCGCGTAAATGGGCGCGCCCGTCAGAGGATTGATCATCTCCGTAATATCGCCTGCCGCGTAGACATCGGGCACGCTGGTATGCATGTACTCATCGACTCTTACGCCCAAACCGCAGGCAATGCCGCTCTCTTTGATAAAGCCGGTAACAGGCTCGATGCCAATAGCCATGATAACGAGGTCGCACAGGATACGCGAGCCGCGATTTGTGATAACACCCACCAGTTGCCTGTTATCCCCAACAATCTCGACGATCTCTTCTCCGACGCGCACATCGATGCCTTCGCGCTGCTCCTGGCGTACAATCAGTTCTGAAGCGGTGCGATCCAGCACCTGCTGCCACAGGCGAGGCTTACGCAGCAGATGAGTTACTGAATGACCAGACGCGTGCAGGACTTCGGCGGTTTCGAGGGCTAAGGGACCGCTGCCACAAATCACCACGCGGCGGGGCATTTTGAGAACATTGAGGATGTTTTGATAGTCAATGATGGTGCGTAAAACTACAACATTCGGAAGGTTGGCTCCTGGACAGGAGAGACGACGAGATCGCGCGCCCGCCGCCAGCAACAATCGATCATAACCGACGCGCCGCCCGCTCTGAAGCTGCACGATATGCGAACCAGTATGGATGCCAACGGCGCGGTCAAGCAAAAAACGCACATTGTTGTCAGCGTAGAAAGTACGCGGGCGCATGTAAAGCGACTCCTGACCAACTCTTCCTGCCAGGAAGTCTTTGAGGACAGGACGATAATAGACCGGCTCGGCATTGTCCGCAACCAGCGTAATCTCCGCGAGTGGATTCTCCGCCCGCAAGGTCTCAGCAGCGGTGATTCCGGCGATACCATTCCCAATAATGACATACGAGCGACGCTCAAGCATGACGCACCTCAATTGCCCGCACAATGTATCAACAGATTTCTCAGCGTATTTCTATTGACCATTGTACAGAACAGCTAGCGAAAACAGCCGGAAAATCAAAAAAAGGGGTACTGATTACCCATCTATTACAAAGACAATTAACCGCTATTGCTCTTAGATTGATCTGGAAAGGGGCTTTCATGTTAGAATAGCAGCAATACATAACATCAAGAAAGCCATATCAATGAACGAGATAAGCATACTTAAACGCCTGGAGCGTTTTCTCAAAGATAAGAGTGCCTTCCCTGAAGACAAAAATTTCCCTATTTATGACATAGAGGATTTTTATGCGAACAATATAGGGTGTTCTATTGAGAACGATGCCGTATTGGCATTGTCGCTTCGCTATTGCGCCCTGGACTCGCTACCAGAAGCAATCGAGCAATTGACCGAACTACGATTATTAGATGTGACAGGCAATAAATTGGCATCTCTGCCCGATTGGCTCAGCAATCTGAAATGCCTTCAAAAGCTGTATGTGGATGACAATCACTTAACATTTCTTCCAACATGGCTTGCAAACCTGTCTCAGCTTACAGAAATTCACGCTGATAGAAATCAGTTGGTTGCGCTTCCTGAGAATATCGACCGGTTCACAGCCCTTAAAACGTTGAATGCCTATGGCAATAGATTGGTTTCAGTACCCCAAGGAATCAGCCGTTTAAGGGCGCTTAGAGAAATTAGCCTGGGGAAAAATCAGTTACGTTCGCTTCCTGAAGCGTTCTGGCACTTAACGGGCCTTCAACTACTAAATATTGCCGAAAACCAGCTTTCATTTTTATCAGAAGGTATTGGTGATCTGAGACAGCTTCATACATTGGATATAGCCCATAACCAGTTGACTGCTATTCCTGAGTCATTAGGCAAGCTGAGCAAGCTTACTTACTTTCTTTATATCAGCAACAACCATTTGACAGATATCTCACCATCACTCTTTGAGAATCTGAAAAACTTGCGTTACCTCAATCTCACCGATAATCAACTGACGGCTCTGCCTGAAAATATCGGGCAGCTTACCAATCTTCAAGAGCTTCGGCTATACAACAATGCCTTGACTACGCTTCCTGAGTCACTTGGCAACCTTGTGAATCTGCAAGAATTGCATATCATGAAGAACAGGTTGGTATCACTTCCTACATCTATCGGTAATCTGGCAAGCCTCAAAGAGTTGCGGTTATCTGACAATAGACTGAGTATGCTTCCAACATCTACTGGTAAGCTGGCACATCTTACACATCTGGATTTGCGTAATAATAATCTGACGGTCCTACCCGAATCTTTGGGTCAACTTGCAGCTTTAACGCATCTCGATTTGAGAGGAAATAGGTTGAGGTTTCTTCCCGCTTGTATTGGAGACCTGCCCAAACTCGAAAAATTGGATTTACGCTGGAATAAATTAGCCACGTTGCCCAAATCGCTACAGCAACTTGAACAACGTGGATGCGTGCTTTTGATCTAATCCTCTATCACACCATTTCAACCATTTGCAGCAATTCCACGACGCCAGCCGCTTCCTGACCGCCAGCTTTGGCGTGATCGAGCAGCGGAATGCCGTGTGGGCCGCGCAGATGACGAGCGGCGGGATAGGCTTTGAGAATAGCCTGCACGATTTCTACATGCCCTAGCATGGCTGCCGCGAAGATATCCATCCTGGCTCCCCTTTCGAGAAGCATCTGTGCGATATCTTTTCTGCCCATATGAGCGGCAGCTCCCAGGCCAGTCTCCCAATCTCCCCCGCCCCAATCCCAGGCGGCGTTAACAAGCATAGGCTCCTGCTCCAACAGTTCGAGGACGCGATCCGCATTACCATGCGCGTTGGCAACAAATTCCTGGACAAGCGCGGGATCAAGTGCTGGCGGTTTTTCCATGTGATTTCTCAATGCTTTTCTTCTTCAGTCCGCTCATTATACCCCTGCGCTTCAACATATTCCAGAGCTTCATAGAGCCAGCGCAGGTAGGTCTTCTCGAATTCGATGGCGAAATGGGTAATCAGGCCAAAGTAAGGGTCTTCCTCGCTTTCCATCGCGTAGGGATTCGGGCGCTTGTTAGCTGCTGGAAGTGACCCCTGGATTGGAAGATAGTGCGAGATCTGGCGATACTGTTGCAGACGCATCTCGTGGTTGGCAATAGCGGCGCGCAGGTTTTGAGCAAGGTCCTCAGGTGAAGCGAACGAGCCAAAAAGGACTTTGAGCAGCAGTTCGTCGCGTATTTGAAAGACTTCTGGGGGTTGCGCATGCCATTCGCGCAGGGCTTCGCGGCCTTTTTCCGTAATCGAATAAACTTTGCGGTCGGGCCGCGACTCTTGTTCCTCGCGACGCATATCAACCCAGCCCAGGTCTTGCATGCGGCGTAGTTCTTTATAAATCTGGCTGTGCGCCGCTCCCCACATGGCCGATAGCGTATGGTCGAACATGCGCTTGATATCGTAGCCGGACATTGGCCCCCAGAAAGCCAGCAAGCCGAGAATACCATAGGTTATTGGATAGGCTTCAGGTCGTTCCATCTATTTTCCTCTGTTATATATGATTTGAAGACATATTAGCTCTTGACATATTCATTATACTACGTTATTATTGTTATGGATATGACTTGAAGTCATATAGTAAAAAAGCATATTGAAAAGCGTATGAAAATGGTCTCCTTTCATGGAGCATGAGCAAACAAGGAAAAGCATGATGAGCCAGATTTTTGTGAAGGCCGAAGCTGTGTTGAATGCAAAACCGGAAGATGTATATACCGCAATCGCCGATTATCGCAATGGACATCCGTATATTGTGCCAGACGCTTTTTATGATCTGCATCCTGTAGAGGGCGGCTACGGTGCGGGAACCAAAATTCGCTTTAAAATGAAAGTGATGGGTGTGGAAAAGAGCTTTTACCAGCAGGTAAGCGAACCGGAGCCAGGCCGGGTGCTGGTCGAGCAGGATATTGATTCGGTCAATGCAACAGCAACCACTTTTACCGTGACGCCTGTAGAAAACGGGCAGAAAGCTCATGTGAAGATTACTACAAGCATGAAGCCAACCCCTGGCTTTCAAGGTCTGGTGGAGCGACTGATGGTGCCCTGGTATAATCCCAGGTTGTATCGTAAAGAACTAAAAAAATTGGAAGCGTTCGCGCAAAAGCGACTGGCGCGAGCAGCTATCGAGCAGAACAAAGTGTGATCTGTACTTCTGGTGCTACAATAAGGAGAGGGTATGATTTAGCGCACCCATAAGAATCAATGAGTGAGCCAGAAGTAGAACACAACCCACAAGCGCCAAACGACAATGAAGTAGAAATTACCGATCTTGGCTTGCCGGAAGACAAACTTGCTAGAGGTTTTGCTCGCGCATCGCAGGCGTTTCAAGAACGTTGGAAGCCTTTGCCGCGTGCTGTGCGTTGGGGCGTGCCTGCGCTGCTTTGCTTGCTTGGCGTCTTACTGGTAGTGCTTCCAATTGTGATAGCAGCTCGCAACACGCAAAACGCTCCCTCGCAATCGAAGCAGAACGCAATTCCCGGGGTTCTCACAGCGACTTTTGGCAATGGCATAGCCTATGTTGACACTATTGACGGCAACATTCTTGCTTTGCGCGGCTCTGATGGCGCTCTATTGTGGGAACACTTTGTGTCATCGCCTGTATATCGCCTGGTTGTGACGTCTCAGGCCCTTTATTATGTATTGAGCGGGCAGAGCTACGACCTGGTGCAGGCCCTGAACCTGCGTAACGGAAAAATTTTATGGAGTCAGCCGCTGCCACCCCTTGGCTCTCTTACCATAGAAGCGATAGATGACATCATCTACATTGGCACTCATGATGGCTCCGTCTATGCGCTGCGCCCCAGCGACGGGAAACAACTATGGTACTTTGTCTCCGGCCAAAATCTGCCGCTTGACCTGTTTTTCACTGCTACGAATGGGGTCGCAGTAGTATTGAAAAGCGACCATCAGATTTATCTGCTGCGAACCAGCGATGGCAGCGCTATTTATCACTACAAACTTCCATATGACCCATCCCAGCAGGGCATTCTCTGGAAGCCTCAAGTTGAAGCTGGTATTATCTATATCTACTCAGTGGATGGCATGGTCCAGGCCCGCAGTACAAGGGATGGCTCCCTGCTGTGGCAGCGTCCAAAGGGCAGCAGTCAGGGTATCCCGTTTATAGACTCTGGCAAGGTCTACGTCATGAGCGCAAATAAAAGCTTGCTTGCGCTTTCTGGCACAAACGGATCAGTACTCTGGACATATAAAGTCAACAATGAAGGTTTTCCTTTACTCGTTCAGGATGGCATAGTGTATATTTATCTGTTTAATAGTTCCCTGATTGCGCTCGATACAACCGATGGTCGCTTGCTGTGGAAAAAACAATTTACCTCACCTGACCTTGCTCCATACTTTACGCCTGCGCTTGTAAACGGTATCATCTACATCTATATGGGTTCCAATGTTGGAACGAGCAAGCTCTACGCATTAATGACGACCAATGGCAGCGAAGTCTGGTCGCATCCTGTACCCAACGCATCGTTTTCACAGCCAAGATACAGCAACGGCGTCATCTACCTGGAAAAAGATGACCACACCGTTGAAGCCTTGAACGCTTTAAATGGCCAACTTGCCTGGACTTATGCCTCTCCTACGGCATTGATCGAACTCCAGGAGACCGGAAGCCTGCTTTTTGCACGCTCGGTTATAGGCGCTTTGACAGCGATACGAATACACGATGGTAAGATTTTGTGGACATATCCTGACGAAGGGTAACACCAGCAGGGCCAGGGCGACCGCAAGGGTACGCCCTACAATTGATGGGTATTGTAGGGGCGTACCCTTGCGGTCGCCCTGGCCCTAATCTCAAGGTCACTCTAGCTACTTCAATCCCTACCCAATTAGTTTTCCAGGTGCTATACTGCTTGCACATACACCAAAAAGCGCATCCACGCGGAAGAAATAGAAAGCGAGTTGTTCTATGTCTACCACCAGTTCCAATCCCCAGGAGGCAAAGGTTCAGCAGCAGGATGTGGTGACGCCTGCGGCTGGACGCAACTTTCAGGGGTGGCTGCTGATCGTACTGGTTTTTGTGGCGGGGGCCTGCTCGCTCGCGGTTGAACTCTCGGCCTCGCGCCTGCTGGCTCCCTACTTTGGCACATCGCTGTTTGTCTGGGCAAATTTGATTGGCCTGATCCTGCTCTATTTGACGCTCGGCTACTACATCGGCGGGCGACTGGCGGACCGCTATCCGTATCCCGCCACGTTATACGGCATGACCACCATAGCAGCCTTTTTAATCAGCCTCATTCCTTTCCTTTCGCGGCCCATTCTGCACTGGTCGCAGAGTTCGTTCGCGACCTACTCGGTAGGCGTTTTTTACGGCTCGCTCGTCTCGGTAATCCTGCTGTTTGCGCTGCCGATGATCCTGCTTGGATGCGTCTCGCCGTTTGCTATCCGGCTGCGTATCGAGCAGGTGGGAAAATCGGGCAGCACCGCCGGACAACTGTATGCTATCTCGACGGCGGGAAGCATTCTGGGGACATTCCTGCCCGTTCTCTGGCTCATTCCCAATATAGGAACTTATAAGACATTTTTCACTTTCGCGGTTGCGCTGCTGATCGTCTCGGTGATCGGGCTGGCAAGCTCGCGCGCGAATTTTCCAGGTGGACGCAAGCGCGGTGTGAATAAGCGGCTGCTTTCGCTCCTGCTGTTGATACCAATGGCCTTATCGATTTTCACCATGCAGGGGCCGATTAAACCGGCGTTTGGCAGCAACGGCGGCGGGACGCTGATTACTGAGCGGGAGTCGGTCTACAACTACATCCAGGTCGTACAGGTGGGAGACGAGACACAGTTGATTTTGAACGAAGGGGTCGGCATCCACTCCATCTACAGTCCCACGCATATCCTGACCGGCGGCCCCTGGGACTATTTCATGATCGCGCCCTATTTCAACAATCCGCCCTTTACACAGAACATGGTGAAGCATGTCGCGGTTATCGGCCTGGGCGCGGGAACGGCAGTGCGGGATTTCACGGAGGCTTACGGCCCGATACCAATTGATGGCGTGGAACTGGATGGAACAATTGTTGAACTGGCGCGCCAGTATTTTCACATGAACGAGCCAAACCTGCATGTGATTGTGCAGGATGGGCGCTACTGGCTGAATACCACCAGCAACAAATATGATGTAATCGCCATCGACGCCTACCAGCAGCCCTACGTGCCATTCCAGTTGACGACGCAGGAATTTTTCTCCGAGGTGCGCGCTCACCTCACGCCAACAGGAGTGACGGTCATCAACGCGGGGCGTACCGGGAGCGACTTCCGGCTGGTTTCGGCACTGGCTGAGACCATGCATTCGGTGTTTCCCAACGTCTACATCATCGATACGGCTCGTTTCACCAACAGCCTGATTATTGGCACCAATGCGCCAACGAAACTGGGAAACTTTGTGGCAAATACCAGCCTCTTAAACAATTCGCTGCTGCAAGCGGTGGCGCAGGAAAGCACTCAATATGGCAACATCCGTGAAGAGAAGGATCGCACACCCTACTTTACCGATGATCGCGCACCCGTCGAGCAATTGATCGACCAGATCATCTTCTCGGCAGTCGAGAATCAGGGGAAGTGATACAATTTTCTTGTACAGGTTTGTTCGTGGATAGAGGCGCAATGATGAATGTTAATAAATATGTAGGGACGCGATTCATCGCGTCCACCTCGTCTGTCGTGTGTACCAATGTGCCGGGGTGGACGCGATTCATCGCGTCCCTACAAGAGAATTCTCCATTCTTTTGTCAACATTCAACATCGCGCCTCTATCCCTATTTATTTTACAAGGAGGAAACATTTTAATGCTCGATCTTAGTAATATGCGTGTGCTTGACCTGTCCCAGAACTGGGACATACACACGCCCGGCTTCGCTACCTACGAGGGGCCGACAATCAAATGGATCAAGCGCGTGGCCTTTGACAAAGTGGGCGGCCAGCATATTTCATCGACCCTGCATGTAGGAACGCACCTGGACGCGCCGCTGCACTTTATCACCAATGGGCAGGATATCGGCAGCATTCCACTGGATAAGCTGGTGGGGCCGGGCGTGGTGGTAGACCTGGAGGCAATGGGCATCGGCGACTACGATATTTATACCTCGAAGCACTTTGAGGACTGGGAGCGCAAGACGGGCCTGCGTATTCAGCCAGGCGATATCGTGGTGGTGCATACCGGCTATCACAAATATTATCCGAGCAACTGGTACGGCGAAAGCCAGCCCGATGAGACGCGCTACTTCATCAAACACCCTGGCCCCATCCGCGAGTTCGTCAACTGGGTGCTGGAACGCAAGATTTCCTGGTTTGCCATCGATGCCGGTTCAATGGACCACCCCATGAACACGGTCATTCGCAAAGTGCGCCCCGACCTCGCTGCGAAATGCGCGCAGCATCTCGGCAGGCCGCTCGAAGAAATCTGGCCCGATGACGACCTGCAACTCATGCACTACGACATGTTCCCTTACGGCGTCTTCCACGTAGAGAACGCGGGCGGCATGATTGACGAGGTGCTGGATCAGCGCGTCTGGATCGGCTGCTTCCCCTGGAAGTTCAACGGCGGTGAGGCGGCCTTCTGCCGATTGGTGGCGTTTGTAGAGAAATAAAACGTCTTCATGCCCCGACATGCAATACATGTCGCTCATTAGCGTCTGTTCCAATAAACAGCTTGCCATTAAAATCTGCCTTCCGATGTCATCCTGAGCGCAGCGAAGGATCTCCTGTGTGGGCATGCGATCCTACTGGGCAACGGAGATCCTTCGCTGCGCTCAGGATGACAGGCGAGCGGGGCTTTTTCGTGGCAAATGATGCAGCGGAGAAACGCCGATGAGCGATGAATTAGATGATGACAGGCTAAATTATTTAGATGACTATTTTCATGATGACGAGGACCAGGAGCCGCCCAGGCACTCGCGGCGTCCCTGGATTATCACAGGCATTTTCTTAGCCCTGATAGTAATTATCGTCGGCGGCCTCTTTCTTTCTCATACACTATCGGGTGCCAGGGTTTTCTCCCCTACTCCCACACCGACCCTCGTTCCCGGCAGCAACCTCTTCTACGTGCAAACATCGCCCGGCTGGGGAACTATCGCCATCGATGGGCACGCACAAAAGCATCTACCTGCCGACCCGGCTGCAGACGCGCCACTGGCATTATCAGCAGGTACGCATGATATTGCCTGGAACGCCGCTCCATTTGTCACGCAGCACTGCACGCTGATTGTGCCGCCATCTGTCAATGAAGAGAACTGCCTGGCAAATGATCCGGTGCAGGTTCAAAAGGGCCAATACGCCGGGCTACATGCCTACGTGATTACATTCTCGGCCTCAATGACGAATCTACCCGCCGCACAACACGATGCGCTGGTCAAAGCGGCACAAACAGCCCTGGACGCGCTGACTGCCAGCGATACAGTGCAACCAGGTGAATACTACGCCAGCCTCTCGAGCGCAAACAACCAGTACATTGCTACAGCAACTGCGCCACTGAAAGCCACCATGCATTTTCAACTAGACACTAATCAGGCCTCAAACAAGACCTGCCAGGGCGAAGTGTATATGGGGGTAAATAGCTGCTCCTTCAATGGGCAGGACTGCCATATATTTTGTTCATTAGACACATCATCGTCCATTTCATCAAGCACAAGTTGGGACGTCATGGGAGTGATCAATGTAAGTTGGACATATACCACTCAAAGCGGTCAGGTCATAGCAGATAACCAGCCAGATGAGGCAGATAATCTCGGTAATGAATTTTTGATGCCGCTCTATATCACCTGGGATGGTGCGCAATGGCATGTATCAACCCGGCCCGGTCCGAATGCGGAGAGTTTCGTAGGCTCCAGCCCTTACTGCATACCCGCCGTCAACTTCGCCAATAACAATCAATACATAGGAACAAACATTCCCACAAATGCTTCAACTCAGTCTGTCTTCTGGACGGGAACATCCGGCAGCAATGGCGCGGCAGGTTGCCTGCTTGAGGCCACGCCAGCGCAGGGAAACAGCGAAACTCCTGTTGCCAATCCCAAACCGCTTTTCCACTGCCTCTACCGCTTCGGCGTGTTGCTGACGCTGGATGTTGCCGCGCAACGCACCTTTACGGAATTTCCGAAGGCGACATCCTATGAGCAGAGTATCGCGCAGCAAATCATGCGGCAGGCGAAATTGCCATCGTAGTCTTTATTCTTCCGCCTTCTCGGGTTCAGGAGCAAGCCTTCTAAACAGTGCATATCCGGCGTAAAACATAATCACCCACAGCAAGAAATCTAACGGCCCGGCGAGTGGGCTATTCCAATCCAGAAAGCTGGAGTGCGTGACCAGCGTATTGAGCAGGTCGCGGCCAAAGCCGATCAGGGGCGTGCCGACCAGGATGAAAATAGCGAGGCCGCGCCAGCGTCCGCCCCACAGACGCCAGATCAGCAGATAAGCCAGACCGCCGTAGATGAGCCATTGCGTGAGGTAGAAAGGCAGTGGCAGGTGCAAAACCAGTCCGCTGGCGGTATAATGCCATATGGCGGCATAATAAGCGGCGAGATCGCCCAGCATGTTGATAACCGCCATGAGCAGCCCGCCAATGATCGAGGCCAGCACCACTTTCCCGGCTGGATGCATGAAGAGAACAAAGGCGAAATAGACAATCAGAATAAACGGGACAACGTGTATGATATAAAGTTGTATATCCATGTGTAAAGAAACTCCCTGGAAGCAGAAAGGAATGTACTGATGAATATCATACCGCTTCGCGTTGCGCTTGCACAGGTAAACGTGACCGTTGGGCAACTGGAACGCAACGCGCAAAGAATCCTGGCCGCCATGCGCGAGGCCCATGCCGCAGGGGCGCATCTAGTCGCTTTTCCCGAACTGGCACTGACGGGCTACCCGCCGGAAGATTTGCTACTCAAACCGGGCTTTGTGGATGCCAATTTGCGCAAGCTTGAAGAGTTGATCGAGGCAAGCCGGGAACTACCGGAGCTGGTTTCGGTGATCGGCTTTGTGGATCGCGACCATGATATTTATAACGCGGCGGCAGTCGTTTACGAGGGAAAGCTTTATGGGAGATATCATAAACATTACCTGCCCAACTACGGCGTCTTCGACGAGAATCGCTACTTCCAGGCGGGCCGCAAGGCCCCCATCTTTCTGATTAATGGCGTGCATGTCGGCATCAATATCTGTGAGGATGTCTGGTATCCGACCGGGCCAATGACCATGCAGGCGCACGCGGGGGCCGAGGTGATTATCAACATTAACGGCTCGCCCTATTATGCCGAGAAAGGGATTTTCCGCCAGGAAATGCTGGCAACGCGGGCGGCGGACAACGGTGTGATTGTGGCCTATCTCAACCTCGTCGGCGGACAGGATGAACTGGTCTTCGATGGCGGCAGTATGGTCTTCAACGAGCAGGGAATGCTGATCGCGCGCGGCAAAGAGTTCGCAGAGGACATGCTGACCGTTGACCTCGACACGGCCTCGGTGTTCCGCACACGGCTGCACGACCCGCGCCGCCGCCAGGAACGCCTGCACGTGCATGACGAAGACGTACCGGTTATCGATATCACGCGCAGACCCACCATGTCGCCTGCGATGGAAGAATCGCATGTCGTGCTGGGAGCGAAGCAGCGAATTGAGCCGAAGATGAGTCGCCTGCAAGAGATTTACTCGGCGCTGGTGCTGTGTACGGGCGATTACGTGCGCAAAAACAATTTCAAGCAGGTCGTCATCGGCCTCTCGGGCGGCATCGACTCCTCGCTGGTTGCCGCTATCGCCGTAGACGCGCTGGGGCCAGAAAACGTGCTGGGCGTCTCGATGCCGTCTGGCTATTCATCCGAAGGCAGCCGCACCGACGCGCAGGAACTCGCCGGCAACCTGGGCATACAGATGCTCACCATCCCCATCGAAGAAACCTTCCGCACCTCGCTCAAAATGCTGCAACCCGCTTTCGGCGAAGGCGACCCTGGACTGGCAGCCGAGAACCTGCAGGCTCGTATTCGCGGCAACATCCTCATGGCAATCTCCAACAAAGGGGGTTCCCTGGTGCTGACAACGGGCAACAAATCCGAGATGGCGACGGGCTATAGCACGCTCTACGGCGATATGGCGGGCGGCTTCGCCGTAATCAAGGACGTGTTGAAAACGCTGGTCTACGAACTGGCCCGCTATCGCAACTCTCTGAGCGAGAAACCGGTCATCCCCCGGTCGGTCATCGAGAAGCCGCCCTCCGCCGAATTGAGGCCGGGCCAGCAGGACACCGACAGCCTGCCGCCCTACGACATCCTCGACCCCATCCTGAAAGCCTACGTCGAGGAAGATCGCAGCTTCGAGGAGATGCTGGCAATGGGTTTCGACCGCAAAACCATCGAGCGCGTCATGCGATTAGTGGATACCAGCGAATACAAGCGAAGGCAGGCCCCTCCTGGCGTGAAGATCACAACCAGGGCTTTTGGGCGTGATAGGCGGTTGCCGATTACTAATCAGTATCGAGGGTTGATTTAATGAACAGAAAAATGGTTCCTGACCAGGGCGGTCAGGAACCATTTTTCTGTTCATTCTTACTCTTTAACATCCCGTTTCCACGTCAACCATATAGCCGCTATCGCGAAAATGGCAGCATATACAGCAGCCACAACCAGGGTTTGCGTGCCATCAACCAGGATGCCATGTGCCTGATTCGTTTGAGGATCAACCAGGTATAACGGCGTTGCCCCTATTGAATCAACGCGGCCTGAAGTGAGTACAGTGGGCATTACGTTCAGGTTCGGTCCCAGGAAGTAGGCTGTGATGCTTAGCCAGAAGTCGCTATGGGTGATACGAAAGGCCAGATTCATGATGAGCGTGCCGAAGTTGTCGATGGGGAAAAAGACCAGCGCCGCGCTCAGTCCGAAGGAGAGCGAACGGCCAACAACGGCTGCCGCAGTCGCCAGCAGAATGCTGACTCCTGCATTCAAGAGGGTGTACCAGACATAGACCCAGGCATCCGACCAGAACTGTGAGGTCAGCTTGCTCAATGAATCGAGGTTGCCTATGATGGCGGAGACCATGAGAATAGTCAGCAGGTAGTTAATCAGAATGCCAAGCGCGATGATTGCCAGGGCGACCAGCACAACGGTCAGCAGTTTGGCGAAAAGCAGTTGCAGGCGACCGACGCCACGCGAGAGCAGGACGCGAATGGTGCCAAGCTGGTATTCCAGTCCGATGACTCGCGCTGTCACAATCAGTAGGAAGATGCCGCTGAAGACGCGCAGGATCGACATGGTAATACCCAACTGGTTATAGTAAAAGTGCAGCGCGTCCGCGTTAATGCGGTCTTTTATGTCGGCCCCGGTGGCCTCAACGATGATAGGCAGGACAAACGTGCCGAGCAGCAGCACAAACAGAATCCAGGTCGTCCACTGGCGCGAGAGTTTGAAAAATTCGCCGCGCACCAGCCCGAAGAAACTGGGGGTTGCCTTATGTACCTGCATCTGTTCGGTGGTAGGGGTTGTGATAACTGCGCTCATTATTGTACACCTCCCGCGCCGCCATTGGTGAGGCGCAAGAAAACTTCTTCAAGGTCTTGAGTAGCCTGCGTAAGCGTATCAGGGGCAAAACCTGCCTTGACCAGGAACAGGTTCAGCTCGCGCCCGCGATTATTGGGAGCAGTGGTAATCAACGCGCCATTGGCATCCAGCCGCGCGTTCTTGCCCCAGGGCTGCGACTGCACTAACGCCAGCGCCTCCTGTGGGCGATCAAGCGTCACGCTAAATTCGCCATGTGACTGCGTCAGTTCGCCGATGCTGGAAACGGTGACAAGCTTGCCGAGATTAATGATGGCAACGCGCGTGCAGATTTGCTGTACCTCGCTCAGCAGGTGGCTGGAGATGAAAACGGTCTTGCCCTCGGCAGAGAGGCGATGCATCAGGTCGCGCATCTCTACGATACCGGCGGGGTCAAGCCCATTGGCGGGTTCGTCGAGTACCAGCACGTCAGGGTCTTGCAGCAGCGCCATCGCTACGCCCAGGCGCTGTTTCATACCAAGCGAATAGGTTTTCACACGGTCTTTCTGCCTATTTTGCAGGCCAACCATTTCCAACACGGCATCGATACGCGCTTTCGGAACGCCGCCCAGCGCATCGCCGACCGCCTTCAGGTTATCGCGCCCCGACATGTAGAGATAGAGCGCGGGCGTTTCTACCAGCGCCCCCACACGCGGCAGAATCTGCGCCCGGTGTGTCACGATATCCTTGCCCAGAATCTCGACGCTGCCTGAAGTGGCCGCGATCAGACCCAGCATCATACGGATAGTGGTCGTCTTGCCCGCGCCGTTGGGGCCGAGAAAGCCCATAATCTCGCCGCGCTGCACCTCAAGGCTCAGGTTATTGACAGCAAGTCGCTGCCCATATTGTTTGGTAAGATTGCGAATATTTACAACAGTTTCGCCGCCGGGAGATGAAGCAGCATTGCGTTCTGGCATCGTTATTACTCTTTCAACCATAAATTGTTTCTGCTCATCCTTTCATAGATTTTGCTCATGAAAATGCGGAACATAGATTTCGTTCCACACCCTGTTAGTAGCAAGGTTGGGGAAAAAGGTTCACATTGTTGTTTATCCCATTTTTTGAAGGATGATGCGAGGGTTTGCGTGTGCAAAAGATAGCACCTGGGTGTAGGGGCGGGAGAGGCCGTGTGGGGCGGGGAGGGCGCTTGCGCCGCCCTGGTTGCGGATGACTACCAAATTGGCCCAACCAGTATAAGTGTGATGGCCCTATCTTTTCCCCAATTTCTTGTTTATATTCAACAATATGCATCTTACTGGCAAGCAAGGAGCAAACGATATGAGCATGCAATACGACCACGAGCATCTACAGCAAATTCTTGAAACGGCGCGAAATTCCGCCTGTGAGTTTTTGGAAAGCCTCGCTACCCGACCTGTTGGGCGCAATCTTCAAACGCTTCCGCACGATACATTACCGGAAGAGGGTATGGGTGCAGAGGGAGCAATAGCAGCGTTTCGCCAAAAATATGAGGACTTGCTTTCGGCTTCTGCCGGGCCGCGTTACCTGGGCTTTGTAACAGGCGGCAGCACTCCGGCGGCGGTAGTAGGGGATTGGCTGGTTTCCGCATACGATCAAAATCTGGCAGTTGATGGCGACTCTATCGCGATGACAGTTGAACGAGAAACATTGGGCTTGCTACGCGAACTCTTTGGCCTTCCTGACACCTTTGAAGGAGCCTTTGTAACAGGCGCGACGATGGCAAATTTTGTGGCCCTGGGAACGGCGCGTCAATGGGCAGGAGAGCGACTGGGTATCGATATATCAGAAGAGGGGCTATGGCAACTGCCGCCCGTTCCCTTACTTGGCGGTTCGCCGCATGCCAGCGCGATAAAGGCCTTATCGATGCTGGGCATAGGGAGAAAGGTTGTGGAATATATTCCGCGCCTGCCAGGGAGAATGGCTGTTGACCCACATGCTTTAGAAGAAAGACTGGCAAAACTTAACGGCGCGCCTGCCATTGTGATAGCCAGCGCGGGCGAAGTGAATACAGGCGATTTCGACGACCTGGAATCCGTTGCCACATTGTGCCAGCAGTACGGCGCGTGGCTGCATGTTGATGGAGCATTCGGCCTGTTCGCGGCCTGCGACCCTGCTCATGCACACCTGCTGCGTGGATTAGAGGCCGCCGATTCGATTACGGCTGATGGGCATAAGTGGCTCAACGTGCCGTATGATTCGGGCTTTGTCTTTACACGCCACTTACGCTTGAACCAGCAGGTCTTCAAAATCAGCGCGGCCTACCTGGGAGATAACGCGCCTGACCTGTCAAACCGCACGCCGGAAGATTCGCGCCGTTTTCGCGCTCTACCCGCCTGGATGACCCTGATGGCCTACGGCAAAGCAGGTTATCGCGAAATGGTCGCCCGCTGCTGCTCCCTGGCGCAACAACTGGGAGAGGGCATTGAGCAATCTCCCCACTTTGAGTTGCTGGCCCCGGTCCGGCTGAATATCGTCTGCTTCGCGCTACGTGGGGCAGATGTCGAGCGGCGCAATCGTTTTCTCGAAGCCCTGAAGGAAGACGGGAGAGCCTTGCTGACACCCACGACCTTTGACGGCAAACCGGCGATTCGAGCGGCCTTTTCAAACTGGTCTACGAGCGAACGGGATATTCCGGTTATTCTGTCGGCTTTGGAAGAGTGTTCAAAATTGTAACGTCTTCCATGCAAAGCCCAATACATGATACAGTATCACCAAATCCCTATTTCCAACCATAACGAGGTACAATGCAACAACACCTATCCTATCTCCGGCTTTCAGACGAGGTACAAACTGCTTTAGAGGAAAAGCGTCCCGTGGTCGCCCTCGAATCGACGGTTATCGCGCATGGCCTTCCCTATCCGGCCAATATCGAGGTGGCGAGGGCGATGGAAGCGACCATTCGAGCAGAGGGAGCCTTTCCTGCCACTATTGGCCTTTTCGATGGAAAAATCATCATCGGGCTATCCTCAAGCGAGATCGAGCAACTGGGAACCGCCGAACACGTTTTGAAGGTGAGCAGGCGCGACCTGGCTGCCGCCCTTGCCACAAAGCGATTAGGCGCAACCACCGTCGCGGGAACGATGCTCTGCGCCAGCATGGCAGGCATTCATTTCTTCGCTACAGGCGGTATTGGTGGCGTCCACCGGGGGGCTGAAACAAGCATGGATATCTCCGCCGACCTGACCGAGTTGAGCCGCTCGCCCGTGCTGGTAGTATGCGCCGGGGCCAAGTCGATCCTTGACCTGGATTTGACGCTGGAATACCTGGAAACACAGGGCGTACCCGTCATCGGCTGGCAGACTGGCGAGTTCCCGGCCTTTTATGCGCGTTCCAGTGGCAGGGCGTTGCAGCATCGCGTAGACGAGGTGACAACGCTGGCCGCCATCGCCCGCGTACAATGGGAATGCGGCCTGAAAGGTCTGGTCGTCACCTGTCCCATTCCAGAAACACACGCAATGGAGCCAGGGCCGCTCGAAGCCGCCACTGAAGAGGCGCTGCAACTGGCGAAAAAACAGGGCATTCGCGGCTCCGCAACCACGCCTTTCCTGCTTGCTCACGTGGCAAAGGTGACGCAGGGAGAAAGCGTCGAGGCCAATAAAGCGTTACTGGTCAATAACGCGCTCTGGGCGGCGCGCTTCGCCGTCGCCTATTACTCTCAGTCGTAAAACCGAGGAATGCTGCTCCCCTGTCATCCTGAGCGCAGCGAAGGATCTCCGTGATGACGTGAAGTGCGTGCCAGCGACCGGAGATTCTTCGCTGCGCTCAGGATGACATGATGAATAGTCCCTCTTTCTTCGTCAAAGTTCATCACTCACCATTTCCGCTCGTTTTTATGACCTACCTCGCTCTTCCTTCCAGCGTTCAATCATCTCCTGGGCGGCCTGTTGTTGCTGGCTTTTATGCTTCTGGGCCTCTATCTCTCCCAGGGAGGCGATGACCTGCTGCAATCGTGCAGAGCGCTCCTGCTGTTCCTGTAAAAGGGTCTCGCGGTCTAACACCTGGAATTCGGATAGGCCCCATTTTTCGAGGATGTTATTTTGCAGGCAGCGCTCCATAACCTCTTCCGCGACGTAGACAGGGCATTTCAACATGACCGCCAGCGAGAGAGCATCGCTGGGACGCGCATCCAGTTCCTGCACCTTTTCGCCGTTGCGTATCTTGAGGACGGCATAAAATACCTCATCTTTGAGACTTTCGATGCGCACCTCTTCAAGCTGGATGCCTGTGGCTTGCAGCAGGTTGACCATCAATTGGGCGGTCATTGGGCGCGGCGTCGGCACATCGTTTAATGCTCCAGCGATGACGGAGGCTTCGGGTTTGGCGACCCAGATGTAGAGTAGTTGTCCGGTCTCCTCCTTTAAAACAATCACGTATTGTTGGGTTGCGGAATGGTGCCGGACCGAATCAATGGTAACGGGTAGCATTGCTTTCTTCTTCCTTCTTTCTCGCGCCAACGCTTCTGGCAGCTCATCACGCATAAACGAGAGCGATTGGCGTAGCTGTCTTCTGGCTCGATAAAGGCGGCCTTTTACGGTTCCTACCGAAATATGCAACAGAGCGGCAATCTCTTCCAGGCTGTACTGTTGATAGTAGAAAAGCAGCGTTACCTCACGGTCCTTCGCTGAAAGACCATCTATTGCTCGCAAAATGGCCTGCCGCGCCTCGTGTTCTTCCAATACGCTCAGCGGATCAGAGCCTTCATCGAGAGCAAAACACGAATGGCCATCTTCCTCGATGCGCTCCAGCGAGAAGACCTCTATCCGCGAGTCACGCAGGTAGTTGCGGCACACATTCAAGGTGATCCCATAGAGCCAGTTTTTGAAGCTCACGCCATTGCGCAGCGAGTCGAGCGAGAGATAGGCTTGCACAAAAGCCTCCCGCGCGAGTTCGGGTGCAATCTCCTGCCTCCCGACCAGCCGCAGCGCGATGCGCTTCACCATCGTCGCGTAGCGTTCGATCAGTTTTCCAAAGGCCTCGCGGTTGCCTCTGCGCGCCTGGGCAACCAGCGCGGCATCCATCTGTTGTTCCATTCTTCCCTGTGTTGAGAAATTTCTCTATGGGAATAGTAACAGAAAGACGGAAAAAGGTTACGCGCGGAGTTGATTTCTTTGCTTTCCAGGACTACAATACATACAAACAGACACCACAGGTTATCTGTCATGGATTTATGCCTTGAAGAAAGGACGTTCATAACGTGAACAACGGAGTGCGCAAGATTATCGGCGGCATCATCCTGACCGTTCTCTGGATCTGCTGCTTCCTATTTATCCGGCCCACGCTGGTCATTGACTTTGGCGGCGGAATCACCTTCAATTTCAAATTTACGGTGATCATACTCGGCCTGCTCATTATCTTCTTCTATAATCTGCTCTATCGCTCAAGTCCCGAGGCGACAAAGCTAAGCTGGACGGTATCTCTCACTATGGCCTGGCTGGCACTGATGATCTTCTACCCCTTTCAGCCCTTGCAGGGAACCGAAGCGCAGGCGGCGGCTGGCGTCGAATATGATGGCGCGGTCGGCTTCTTCGCGCTGATTGGTGGCCTGGCAGTGTGCGTCCTCTGGGTGCGTTTCTTCTCAGATGAAATCACGATATAAGCAGGCAACAGAAAAAGCCGCGTGGAGCAAATTCACGCGGCTTTTTCTTTGCGCAAAAGCTAATGGCGGAAGTGACGCTGGCCCGTAAAGATCATGGCGATGGCGTATTTGTTCGCCATGCGAATGCTCTCTTCATCGCGAATGGAGCCACCTGGCTGAATGATGGCTGTGACGCCAGCCTTCGCGGCGGCCTCGACGCCGTCGGAGAACGGGAAGTAGGCATCGGAAGCCATTACTGCTCCTCGCGCTCGCTCGGCGGCTTTCTCCACCGCAAGCTGCACACTCGCCACGCGGTTCATCTGTCCCGCTCCAACGCCAACCACAGCCAGTTTGTGGGCAAGCACAATGGCGTTGGACTTGACATGCTTGACCACTTTCCAGGCAAACATCAGGTCCGTCACCTCTTCCAGCGTTGGCACGCGCTCAGTGACGACGCGGTAGGCAATATTCTGCTCGTTCATGGTATCCGGTGTCTGCACCAGTAGCCCGCCGCTGATGCTCCTCACATCCAACTGGTTTCCTTCGTCGATGCGTGCATTCGATGACTGCGGCACAATCGGGCGGTGTGTTGCCAGCAGGCGCAGGTTCTTTTTAGCGGTTAATATCTGCAAAGCCTCGGGCGTAAATTCAGGCGCGATAATGCACTCGTAGAATAGCTGGCTTATCTCATGCGCGGTCGCGCCATCCAGGGGCCGGTTGCAGCCAATGATGCCGCCAAAGGCGGAGATGGGATCGCCTGCGTGCGCCTTTTTATAGGCCTCCACCAGCGAATCGTCGCAGGCCACACCACAGGGGTTGGTATGCTTAACAATCACGATGGTCGGCGCGGTGAAGCTGTTCGCGGCGGCCAGCGCGGCATCCAGGTCGAGCAGGTTATTATAGGAAAGCTCTTTGCCATGCAGTAACTCCGCGCTCGCGATGCCTTTTTCATGCTGCGGCGCGCTGCTCCAGCTATAGAATGCAGCCTGCTGGTGCGGATTCTCACCGTAGCGCAACTTCTGCACACGCTTCAACGAAAGCGTCAAGTTTTCAGGGAAATAATCCGGTTCGGCGGATTGCGTTCGTAAATACGCGGCAATGGCGCTATCATAACTGGCGGTGTGCTGAAAAGCGATGGCGGCCAGGCGGCGGCGCGTGGCAAAACTCACCTCGCCCTGCTCCTTCCATTCGCGCAGCACAGGCTCATAATCCTCCGGCCGCACCAGCACCAGCACATCAGCGAAATTCTTGGCGGCGGCGCGCAGTAGGGAAACGCCGCCGATATCGATCTGCTCCAATGCCTCGTCCAGCGTGGTATCGGCCTTCGCAATGGTTTCGGCAAAGGGATAGAGATTGACGGCAACTATATCGATGGGCGCGAGTTGCTGCGCCTCTAACTCCTGCATATGGGCCGGATTATCGCGCCGGGCCAGAATACCGCCGAAAATAGCCGGGTGCAGCGTCTTGACACGTCCCCCGAGAATTTCTGGAAAACCGGTCAGGTCGCTCACCTGCTGCGCCTCAATGCCCGCCTCTCTTAATGCGCCCGCCGTACCACTGGTTGAGAAAATCGTGACGCCTCGCTCCTCCAATGCCCGCGCCAGGTCTACCACTCCGTCACGATTTGCCACACTGACAATTGCTCGCATGCACTCTATATCCTTTCACAAAATACACTTCAACTGGTTGGATGGAACTCACCCCTCTTAGTATATCTCATCAAGCGTTCCACTGGTTGGAAAAGATGTGTTAAGAAAGCTGATGTAGTCCCAAGGTGAGCGCCAATTTTTTGCAGTCGGGGTAGGAGAACGGAAGACACCCGCGTGTAGTAGGGGGACGGGAAGCCAGCCGTAACGTAGAGACATCCCCCTGCGGGTGGCTTCCCGTCCCCCTACTGCACTCTCCCTTTTCACAGAAAAACGAGAAAATACGGCATCTGTGCTATAATGAGCGTAATATTTGATCAGTTTGACTGCAAATCGATCCCCAATGTGGACCGGTCTGCGAGCGACAGGAAACAGGAATAGAAAAGGAAGGCCAGCATGTCCCAAAACGAAAGCAGCGGCTCACTTGGAGCGCTCTACCATCCCCTGAGCGGCGAGCAACTGGAAAACCCATATCCTTTCTATGCGCGTGCGCGCAGCGAAGAACCCATCTTTTACAGCGATGAAATGCAGGCCTGGGTTGTGACCAGATACGATGACATCCTCTCGATCTTGAATCAGCCAGAGGTTTTTTCATCACGGGATGCGCTACGTCCCGTAGTAAGATTTACTCCGGCGGTGTTTGCGGAGTTGAGCAAAGGGTACCCGTTCGTGACCAATGTGGTTGACAGTGATGGAGCAGTCCATACCCGGTTCCGCAATGCTGTGGCCAAAGCATTTGTGCCCAGACGCATTAAGGCGTTGGAACCTTTCATCCAGGATGTCGTGACATCCCTGGTAGATTCCTTTGAAAAGGATCACCAGGCCGATATCATCTCGCAGTTCTGCTATCCGCTCCCTCTGGAGGTGGCGCTCCACCTGATCGGAGTCCCCAAAGAGGACATGGCTGCAACCAAGAAACTGAGCGATTGCACCTCTATGCTCGTCAACTCCCCCCTCCCTGAGGAACTGCAGGTGGAGTATGCTCGCGCCCTCGTGCAGGAGCAGCACTACTTTATCCAGCTTATCAATGAGCGAAGAAGGTCTCCCCGGCAGGACCTGATCAGCGACCTGCTCGAAACTCCTCCGGGCGAACAGCCATTTGATGATGTCCAACTCGTCAACACACTCATCAGCCTCGTCATCGCGGGCCACGAGACCACAACTCAGCTCCTGGGGAACGGGCTATTTATCTTGTTGGAGCAGCCTGAACGGTGGAATGCCCTATGCGCGCACGCGGAAGGCATTCCGCAGGCCATCGAAGAGATACTGCGCTACGATTCGCCGGTACCCGCATTCTTCCGCACGACCACCCGCGAAGCGACAGTTGGAGGTATCACATTTCCGGCAAATACATTGCTCATGGTGGTCTACGGATCGGCTAACCGCGACGAGCGGCAGTTCCCGCATGCAGACCAGTTCGATATGCAACGTTCTCCCAATCATCATCTTGCGTTTGGACACGGCATTCACTTCTGTGTCGGGGCCTTCCTGGCGCGAAAGCAGGGTCAGATCGCCCTGGAGACGCTCACCAGGCGATTGCCCACCTTGCGCCTGGTGCCAGGTCAAACGCTAAAGCACGCCCCCATTCTCAGGCAGCGTGGATTTACCCGCCTGCTTGTCGAATGGTAGGGGAAGCGGTGAGGAACCGGAAGCCAGCCGCAAGGGGACGGCTCTACACTTTGCGACCGTTGTAGAGCCATCCCCTTGCGGCTGGCTTCCGGTTCCTCACGGTGCGGCTGGCTTCCGATCCCTCAACAAAGACATTCCAAATCACCCATTAAGAATTCATCTATTTAGTAGCATCCAGTTGTTTTACCGCTTCATTGGCGCAAGCGATTGTTCTTCCCGGCAAAGGTGACATTTGCGCGTCAATGTTCTGGAAGGTTCTCATTGAGCGGATTTGTTACTATACTTGCGCTTTATAGAGAAATACCGTATAGTATCAAAAAAACAACGCATGCAAGATTTGGGTGATCGGAAGGACTGGAAAACATGCCATCGTTCACAACAGAGGCTAACGCACTGGCCGATGATCAATTCCTGCGGAAGATCGCGTACATGTATTATGAAGATGGCCTTTCACAGGAGACGATTGCAGAGCAGGTATCATTTTCCCGCCAGTTTGTGAGCAAAGCCCTCCAGAAAGCAAAGGATCGGGGCATTGTGCGAATGATGATCGTGCCAGATCTGAGGGAAGGCTACCTGAGAAAACTGGCCCGTGATGCCCGTAGAGGGCTTGGCCTGGACGATGTAGTACTCGTGGCGGGCCGCAATCCCAGCGAGGTCAATTCCGAAACGGTGCAGGAGGATGTTATCAGGGAAATCGCGGCGGCTGCCGCTGAATATCTTGATCAGATACTTCCCGATACAGAAGTACTCGCTGTCTCCGGGGGAAGAACGTTTATGAGAAACGTTGTCTCCCACTTGAACCCTGGCAGGCCGCTCCCCGATTTACAGGTGGTCTCCATGATCGGGTTCGTGGAGGCGCGTACCACCCCTGGCGACGCCAATCTGGTCGCATATGACATCGCGAGAGCTTATGGCGCATCGCATGTATGGTATTGCATTCCGGCGCTTATGCCCCATAATCCTAATATGCCTCCAGAGGCGCTCAGGAACCTGAACCTCAGTCTCAAGATCACGCGAGAACCCATCCTTCTTTCTGAGCAAGCCAACGTTTACATGTTCGGAGTATGGACACCTCATACAAACGATGAGGTTGTGATGAGAGGGATTCTCTCACGCGATGCTATGGATGCCTTCGAGGCCTACCGCCCGGCAGTCGATATCAACCATTGGGTTTTCGACTCGGAAGGAAGATGCATCAATCAGCTCTTAGATCCCCCACCCTTTCATCTCACCGGGTTTCCGATCCCCATGCTCAAGCAGAGGATCGCCGAAGGCGCACAGGCAATTATGGTCGCAGGTGGAGGCCCTTCCTATGTCCCCGCCATTCGCGCTGCACTCAAGGCTGGTCTCGCGAATATCCTGGTCACCGACCATATAACCGCCTCCCAACTCCTGGAGGCAGACTGAAAGCGCCATCGCCAGCAGGACTACAAAGTTGAACGGCTTCCGGTTCTCTCGCTCAGATCGACAGCGGGATTCCAGGAAGTCGTTTTGCTGCGTAGAATAACAGGTTATACCCTACCATTAGGAATACTCTTCTAATGAATGTTGACAATTTAGGCGGGTCTCTCCAAACATGTCATCCTGAGCGCAGCGAAGGATCTCCGGCGTTGGCGCGCGAATCGTCGGGGGACGCAGATCCTTCGCTGCGCTCAGGATGACAGGGGAAGTACTCCCTCGTATGTTGTAAAAGTACATTAGAAGAACCGCGTGTTCTCCTCAACCAGAAAACGCCCCACACATCAATTATCCCGGCCAAAATTATCGCCTCGTTCTAGATAAAGCAATTTCTACCATGCCGTCTGTATTCCTTGTTATTGAGACAGCCATAAGAAAATGCGCAATGTAGTAGCAAGTTTCTCAAATAAGGCAGTTCACTAACAAATGCTACAATTTACAGAAAAATTCCTAATTGTGTTGACTTCAACATTTGTTTCCATATACTTATTTTTATGACGTTTTAAATCCTATGTTAGCGGCGAAGCACACGACAATATTTGTTCTTGATTTATATATCAGTAGTCGAACACGCTTCGTAGTCAAACTCTTGACAAATGGAGGAATACAATGGACAGGCGAATCTTGTTCAAGGTAGAGAAGAAGCGTGTGCTTGTTCCAGTAGGAGAACCCTGCCCCTTTGGCTGTCGCTATTGCTACACGCGAGGCGGAGAAGTCGGTCTGGCGCGTGTCGATATGGAAGAGATACTTACTCATTTCCGCACATTTGCCCAACAGGCTTCGTTCGAGACGATCCAGTTCGGCTATGACGGCGACCCGTTTGCGCGGCCCGAACGAGGATTGGCGATGCTCCGCCGCTTAGCCCTGCTTGGCAAGCATATAAATTTTAGCACGAAAGGACTCATTGAAGGTTCTACTCTTGCCGCTCTTCAGGATATTCGTAGCTATATGGATGGAAGAGGGGCCGTGTTAAGCGCGCTGGTATCTCTCAGTTGCTGGGATTCTGCTGCCGTTGTAGAACCACATACGCCTTCAGCCGCCGAGCGTATACGCACAGTGACCAATCTGACAGAAATCGGCATTCCTGTATTTATCGCTCTACGTCCTATCTTGCCTCATATTTCTGACGAGGAATACGAGCGCGTCGTGATAGAAGGTGTGCAGGCTGGAAGTGAGGGTTTTGTGGTGGGGCCGCTTTACGTCGATAGACGCGGGCAATTCGCGCGTTTCATCCCACGCGAAACGCTTGAGAGGGTTCCCAGCCAGGCGGTTACAGTCTCCTGGTCGGCGCACGAACCTACCTGGAAGCGCTACGAAGATATCGATCGTTTCCACCGGCTGGTTGCGATGATCGAACGGTGCGGAGGACGCGCTTTTGAGTCTTCCGCCGATGTAATGACGCTGGTGCAACAGAGGGTGGTGACGGAATGATTGAAGTCGAGCTGAAGTTTGCCATCACTCCTGATTCTCGCGCCCGCCTGGAAAGGAACCTGAGAACGTGCGCCCGTTGCCTGCACAACTCGGACGTCTACTATGATACTCCTTCATTTGATCTGCTTGGTCAGGCGGTCTTTGTGCGGGTGAGAAATCAGCAGCGCCTGGAATTCAAGTTCAATGAACAGGCCGCGCCCGCACACCTCTTTTGTACGGAGCGAACTTTCTCCCTGGCTGCGGGACCGGAGCAGATAGCGGAAATGAATAAGCTGTTCGCCGAATTTTTGCCCCGCTGGCAGGCAGCCGACACCATTGACGGCGGGCTGGACAAGAACAGCCTGATTGAACTGGCGCGCATCGAGAATCAGAGGGCCGAATATCACTATGAGAACATGGTGGTGTGCGTAGATCATGTAGAAGGGTTGGGGGATTTCCTCGAAATCGAGACCCAGTGTGAAGAGGAAAGCGAGACCCCCCAGGCAATCGAGCGGATACAGGCGTTCGCTGCTGGTCTGGAGGCGCGGCAGGTGCATATTGGTTACGTAGAGTTGTGGCTGCAAAAGTATCATCCACTTGCTTATCGGCAGGGAAAGTATCAGGAAGAGTATTTTTCCATAGCATATCCTTTAGAACAGGGACTTGATTGATCGTGTTCGCTTGCAGTGTGTCAAGCCACAAAGCAAAGGAGCGCGTATGTACAGCGGGTCAACATTATTCATGCGGCTGCTGAGCCTTTCGGCCAGAAAACGCCTGGTACTCGTTCTAGTCGTCTCTGTTGTGAGCATGGGGCTACCGGAATTGTTCGGGCTGACGTTTCCTATCAGCTATTTCGGCTCGGCGCTGGCGCTGGTATGCGCATCCTGGCTTTTTGGATGGCGCGGAGGCCTGCTCTGTCTCGCCTGCCTCACGGCAGCGAATTATGAACTGGTTCCGGGTGGTGTGACCTGGCATTCTCCCTGGCTGGCTCTCTTCCTGGCGGTAGAGTTGTATGGGCTGCTCGTGTGCCTGGGAGTGAGCGCGCTGAACGTTGCGATGCGCTCGTTGCTGGCTGAACGGAAGCATGTTGAACGTCTTCAGCAAGTCTACGAGCGAGAACACGCGCTGAATCAATGGAAAGACCAGGCGCTGCAAGACCTCAACCATGAATTGCCCGCTTCCTTGACGCAGACTGATGGCTACCTGGAACTGTTAGAAACGTATGGGAACAATCTTGACGCGGCAACACAGGCCCGCTTCATCGCGCTGGCCCGCAGTGGATGTGATGAACTGCTAAATTTAATTCAGGCCACCAAAGAGATGCTACAGGCATCCACAATGCAGCAGTCGCTTCACACGAGTGTCTTTTCTTTGCGCCACGAGGTTCATACAGCGCTGGCCCACTGCGACTCGCGTCTGCTGCAAAATCATCCCATTAAACTAGACATTGACGATTCCTTACAGGTGCATGCAGATCCGCGCTGCGTGCGCCAGATTATGCGCAATCTCCTGACCAATGCCTGCAAGTATACGCCCTCGGGGACGGCTATTACAGTAAGCGCGTCTTGCTTGAGCGCAGCCGATCAGCCAGACGGGCAGGCCGGTATGGTCTGCGTGCGCGTCCGAGATGAGGGACCCGGTATCCCGCCCGAATACCAGGCCCGGGTGTTTGAACGGTTTACACGACTACCAGGCGCGGTGGCGAGTGCGCAGCCTGGAAGCGGACTTGGCCTGGCGATCTGCAAGCAACTGGCAGAGGCGATGGGAGGAACGATCTGGGTAGAAAGCACAGGTCGGGACGGCGAGGGAAGTTGTTTCTCATTCACCCTGGCAAGCGGCTCGCCATCAAGCGCGCCTGACCTGGACGCGCAGGAGAGAAAAGCATGGCAAAACGCCGTAAAGACTTGAGAGCTAACCAGAAGGCCTGGCAGTATCCGCACGCTAACGACGTCGTTGATATGGAAGTAGATTGCGTCCTCTGTAAAACACGGCTCTACATACCCTACACCGCGCTCGACGCGGTTCTCGCCTCCCTGAGACGGGTAGGAGGAGCTATCCTCATATGTCATGCCTGCGGGCAGGAGCAGCTTGTGAGCGGAAAGATACCGTACAGCGCGCAGGTTCATGTTAAGAAACCTTAACCAATTTTTGGTACTTTGATACTAAAAAACACTTCCCTATGCAAATATGCCCATGTAGCTGTGGTAATATCCCAACCAGAGTTAAGAATATTCACCCAGTTCCAAAGTAGATCAACACACTTCAGGTAGAAGTTGATTGCGAGGACTGGAAAGCAACACATAAACACTTAAGCGGCTGTTTTCAACGCAAACGTTGAGGGGTGTGGCAGCCCGCGATAAGTCAATAGTAGCTCATCCGAAACGTTTAATGCTCCCACAGAAGTGGTCAGCCGGGCATCCTTATGTCCTGCTTTCTAGTAGGGACGCGCTTCAGGGCGTCCAACCTTATGAGAAGAGGGCAACACCCCTCATAAAAATACTTTCGAGGAGAAGAGACATTTATGCGACAGTCAAAACGATTCGTCTCTCGTTCAAGGCGCAGGCGCTTCTCACCGTTGATGCTGGTAGGAGTGGTGGTATCGGTGGTGGTAGGCTTGATTGGAGCGGTGGTATTTATCCTGCCCCATATTGGTACGCATGCAGCAGCAGTAAACATGGATTGCACGCTGATTGTGCCTGCCAATCCACTGACGGCTCAGGGCTTAGCCACACCGTATCAACTGGTAGCGACCAATCCCGCTAATGGTCCTTGCAATGAAGCCAACGCAAATCAGGCGGCCTTTGTGCAGGCCGCCGTTATTGACCCGAACGCGGGTACCATTGGTATTTACAACCCGCTGGTCATCGATCAGGGAACGCAGCCAGCTATGAAGCCGGTTGTGCCCAACATTCCGCAGGGCGCGGTTGTCGGTATCTGGTTCGGCTTCAATGGCAATAATTTAACGCTTCAGGGAACGAATAACAGCTTGCAAGCAGGCAAATGTGTCAACGGCTCGAACGGTACTATTTTCGGGCAGTTTGCCTACTGCAACGCCCCGGCCTTCTTCGCCGCCGCCAACCAGGCTATTCAGGCCGGAAAACTGACTCCTCCGGCATTGGGCAAAGCAAAAGATGGACTGCCATGCCCAACCGTCCGTGACTTCTCAGTGGTTGACCAGGATCAGAGCGACAACGTCACCACCACCTATCTGATTACCGGTAATGGACAGGTGGCGCAGAATACTGCCGCCAATGCCACAGCCTTACAGGCTCAGAATGCTCAGACGACGGCCAACGGCAGCGATAACCGCCTGCTGGCTATTGCCCTGGATAACGCGCTTGGCTGCACACCCTGGATGGCTCCCGACCTCGCCAATCCCGGTCAAATGACCACCGCCCTGCCTCTCAACGAATTGATGGCAGCCGCCCGCCAGGCCGCCCCGGTCGCGCTTGTTCCGGCTGGCGATCCGATGGTACTGGTGAACAACCAGATGAACATCCAGAAAGTCAACACCTATCGCTCCGGTGTGGATCAGCCGCGTGCCAGCGCGCAGGCCTCAGCAAATACGCGCACCTACTGCCAGAACTTGCTTGCCATCGCTCCACAGCGCATGATGCTCGATGCCCGCTTTACCAAAACGCAGCCATCACCCGATCCAGCAGCAGCTAACACGCTGTTCACCTTTCTCGCGCAGCGCTTCGTCAACACCTACGAAAATGGGCTAAACTGCAAGCAGTTGCTCGGCCAGCCCGATCCGGTCCAGGTGAAAACCGATGGCGCGGGCGTGGCTATCGACGCCACCATCAACGGCAACACCATCTTTACGCCTTTTGATTGCTCGATCAATGGGAATGTGCTGGTCGGCTGCACAGGCACCACCACCATCAATGGGCAAACCTGCACCTTTGCCTGGGATCGCAACAATCATAAGCTGAACATCACCTGTCCCGCCGCAACAGGCCAGGGACAATAAGGCACCCGCAGCAGATGCACCCATTTCCCCCCTCGATGGGTGCCAGAGAAAAAGCCCCTGCGATATCGAGTCGCAGGGGCTTTTTCTCTGGGCTGCTTTTGGCACATAAAACCAGGGCGACCGCGAGGGTCGCCCCTACCATCCCTTCATAGTAGGGGCGACCCTCGCGGTCGCCCTGGACTGGACATAATGCCCTTGACACCAAAGAGTCTATTATGCTTCGGCGATAATCACCATCTCCCGTTCGGCCACCAGCGAGGGGCGGCCTGGGAACTCGGTGAACACGTTGACATTGCGCTGCGTGCGCGAGTGATGGCCGAATTTGACGTAGCCATCGATCAGCGCGTAGAGTGTGTGATCGCGACCGAGACCAACGTTGACGCCGGGCTTGAATTTGGTGCCGCGCTGGCGAACGATGATGCTGCCAGCCGTGACAAACTGCCCATCAAAGCGCTTCGCGCCAAGCATCTTAGGATTGCTGTCGCGCCCGTTGCGCGAGCTACCTACACCTTTTTTATGCGCCATGAGTTATTCCTCTCCTTCGCCTTCTTCGGTTTCCTCTGTCTGACGGACGCGGCGGCGGCGAGAGGTTCGAGTCTCACCTTCAGCTGGTGTGGTCTCCTCGGTCTCTTCATCGACCGGAACCATTTCATCCGTCTGGGGAGTTTCCTCGATCTCCTCCTCTGATGGAGCGCCCGCTTCGCGGAACCTGGGAGCCTCGCCCGTCACCAGGCTTTTGCCATCGGCCACAATGTCATCAATGGTCAGGAAAGTCAATTCCTGGCGATGGCCGCGTTTATGACGATAGCGTTTCTTGGATTTGTACTTGAAGACAATCAATTTTGGACCGCGGCCCTGTCTCTCGGCGGTAGCGAGTACCATCGCGTTCTCCAGCAGGGGCGTGCCAACCATCGTATTATCGGCATCGGAGATCAGCAGCACTTCCTCGAAGCGCACCTGCTCGCCCTCTTCAACGGGGAGCCGGTTGACTTCGATACGCTGGCCCACGGACACCTTGTACTGTCTTCCACCACTTTTGATTACTGCAAACATTCTTTACTTACTCCTTTCCCACCTCCGCACTCGACTCTACTGGATACGTGGAAGGCATGGGTGGAGCGCCTTCTACACAGTTCCAAATATCTCACCTGGAAAAGATTTATATGAGAGTCAAATTCTACCAACACATGCGGAGGGGTTCCCCTATTATGTGGGGATGCCTTGCCACGCAAATTTATCTCGTGGACACGCAAAAGAGGACGCGAAACGCCGCGTCCCTTTACTGGTAGCAGCGCTATGATAGCAATGATTGCGGGGATTGTCAAGTGTAGGGGACATGAGGTCGAAAGCAGAGGAGAACGAAAGTCAGAAAAATTGACAGGAAGCCACACTTCCGGCTTCCTGTCTCTCCACACTTGCGCTCCCTGGCTTAGGAATTCTGCTGTTCCAGCTTCCATTGCGCCTGGGCCTGTTCGAGAGAAAGTAGCTGTTGTTCGAGCTGCATGATCTGGTCGCGCAGTTGTTTGCGTTGCTGGTAGGGGCCAAAGAGTTGCGCGCCTTCGACCATGCGGCCAATATTATGAAGAGGGCCACGCTGCATAAAGGAGTCGAACTCGAAGTAGTTCGAGCGTGTGCCGCTGATCTGGTTATTGAGCTGGCGCAATTGCAATTTAAGCTGGCGCAGTTGCAAACGCAATTGGGCAATCTGGTCTTTGTACGGGTCTTTCGGCTTATTGGCTGCGCGTCTCCTGCCCTGTGGAGCAACCTGAGGTACGGAGGGCGGCGTACCCGGCATAGGCGGATATGGTGCCTGCATCACGCCCCCCTCTTGCTGAAGCGGGGCACCACAGTTGTTACAGAAATGGTCGCCATCCTGCACGTGCATGCCACAATGCGAACAGAACATAGCTTGCTCTCCCTGGTGTTTTACTTCTCGTTTGTTTGTTTTTATTTTATCCCAAAAATGCGCTTTTCGCAGCGAAAAAATATAACGATGATGTTCTCCTCATATCTCCATATCAGACTGTCATGCTGAGCGCAGCGAAGCATCTACTGTCGGCCACACGCGGATGCTTCGCTGCGCTCAGCATGACAGGCAAAGTAGCTCCCTGCGCCTGCTATCAAATCCTGTGATATAGTAGGCTAGCGAAGTCTACACTCAAGGAGGTACTATGGACGCCGTTCTTTCGGATGTCGTTGTCGTTGATCTTTCCCGTGTGCTTGCAGGTCCCTATTGCACGATGATTCTGGGCGATCTGGGCGCGAAGGTCATTAAAATAGAGCAGCCGGGCAAAGGAGATGATACACGTTATTTTGGGCCGCCTTACGCCGCCGGAGAAGCCGCCTACTACCTGGGACTAAATCGCAACAAGTACAGCATCACCCTTGATTTCACGCAGCCCGAGGGGAAACAACGCCTGCTCGAACTGGTAAAGACGGCGACCGTGCTGGTTGAGAACTTCCGCCCTGGCACGCTGGCGCGTCACGGTTTCGATTACCAATCCCTGCGAGAACTCAATCCTGGCCTGATCTATTGCTCGATCAGTGGTTATGGACAGACAGGGCCATATGCTTCACGCCCTGGATATGACTTTGTGGCGCAGGCCGAATCCGGCATCATGGCGGTAACGGGCGAGGTTGATGGCGAGCCGCAGCGCGTTGGCTCTCCGGTGGGGGATGTCTCGGCGGGCATGTTTGGCGCAATGGCCATCCTCGCCGCCTTGCGCGTGCGCGACCGCACAGGCAAAGGTCAATACATCGATATCGCGCTCATTGAAACCACCATGTCGCTGCTCAGCAACGTGGCCTCAAACTATTTGATCTCCGGCGAAGAGGCGCAGCGCTACGGCAATGGCCATCCCAATATCGTGCCCTATCAGGCCTTCCGCACTCGCAACGGGCATATTGTCGTCTCCTGCGGCAACGACCGCCTGTATCAATCGCTATGCAAATTGTTGGGACGTGAAGACCTGGCGAGCGATCCACGCTTTGCCACCAATCCGCAGCGCGTGCGCAATCGCGCTGAACTCGTGCCTACTTTACAGGAAGCATTTTTGCAGCGTACCACCGAGGAATGGCTGCCCGAATTGCGAGCAGCAGGCATTCCCTGTGGCGCGATCAATACCGTCAGCCAGGCCTTCAGTGATCCGCACATCCAGGCGCGCGGCTACGTGTGGGAATGCGAGCATCCGAAAGCGGGCAAAATCAAGCTGGCTGGCTCGCCCATGCACTTCTCCGAAACGCCGACAAAGCTGTATAAAGCCCCGCCTCTGCTGGGAGAAGACAATGATTCTATTTAGATAAAAGTCAGAAAAAATCCAACCGGTCTGTAGTTTTCAAAGAATTGAGACCGGTTGGATTTTTTTATTAGAAACTCTATTTTCTCCTTTTCAGTGAAATAGGTAGAGGATTCTATAGATTCGAGTGAGTAGCATGTTGATCTGTTTCCCGGTCTAGAAAGGATCGGTTTATGGCTGTGATTAGCATAAATAAACGCGGCTTCGGACAATGGTTGCGCAACCAGAGGAAACGGATGCACCTCACGCAGGAAGACCTGGCGGAAAGGCTGGAAACGACCGTTTTAACTATCAACCGCTGGGAGCATGAGAAAGTGCAGCCACGGCTTTATCATTGGGGTAAGTTGCGCGAGATCTTCGGGGAAAAGATCGAAATCTTTTTTCCGCAAGGTGATGCTCAAGAAAAGCCTGGAGAAGAAGACACAGATGAGGAGCTGCCGCCGATCTGGAATGTGCCACACCTGCGCAACCTGTATTTCACCGGGCGCGAGGATACCCTGGAACGTCTCCATAGTGCGTTCACCTCACGGAAACATACTACACAACCCAGGATATACGCGATCAGCGGATTGGGCGGCATCGGCAAAACACAGGTCGCAATTGAATATGCCTATCGTCATGCCTCCGAGTACAAAGCAGTTCTCTGGGCCAGGGCCGACTCCGACAAATCGCTCATCTCTGACTTCGTCGCGTTTACCGACCTGCTGGGCCTGCCGCAAAAGGATGAAACCGATCAGAACCGCGTTGTTGATGCCGTAAAGCACTGGCTCCGCGTCCATCCATCCTGGCTACTCATTCTTGACAACGCCGATAACGTCCAGCATGTCTACACGTTCCTTCCTGCGCTTGGCGACGGGAACATCCTCATTACAACGCGCTCGCAGGCTATAGGGCCAAATATTAAGAATATCGAATTGGAAAAGTTAGACCGCGAGGAAGGAGTTCTTTTCTTACTTCGTCGCTCGAAACTGCTTGATGATTCGCTGGCCCTGGAGGATGCCCCTGAGGCTGACCGGCGAGACGCGGAGGCCATGTACACGGTGCTGGATGGTCTGCCCCTGGCACTCGACCAGGCGGCAGCTTACATCGAAGAACATGACTGCAATCTGGCCGACTATCTTCAGCTTTATCAGACGCGCCGCGAAGCGCTGTTACAAAGGCGCGGGAATTTCAGCCAGGTGGATTATCCGAGGTCTGTGGCCGCCACCTGGTCGCTCTCTTTCGAGCAGGTGGAACGCTCCGAAGTTCGCGCCGCCGACCTGTTGCGCCTCTGCGCATTCCTCTATCCCGACTCCATTCCCGAGGAAATGCTTATGGCGGGGGCAGCGCAGGCAGGTCTCGCCTTGCAGGCTATTGAAAACAATCAATTGCTCCTGAACGATATGCTGTATGAACTGCGCCAGTATTCATTGCTCCGGCGCAATTGCAGAACCCGCACCCTGACAATGCACCGGCTGGTTCAGGTAGTATTAAAGGATATTATGGAGCCAGAGACGCGGCGTCAATGGGCAGAACGTGCTGTGCGTGTCGTTAACGCCGCGTTTCCAGACATTGATTTCAACACATGCCCGCGTTGCCAGATGTACCTGCCCCACGCCCAGACCTGCGCCGAATTGATCCAGCAATACCATTTCGCCTTTCCTGAAGCGGCCCGGTTACTGCACCTGATTGGGGAATATTATCTGCATGAACGCGGAGAATATACGGAGGCAGAACCATACCTCAAGCAGAGTCTCGCTCTGCGGACGCAGCTTTTTGGTGAGAACCACCTCGAAACGGCAGCCGTGTTGAATGACCTGGGCATTCTCCTCTTTGAGCAAGGGAAATACCAGGAAGCGGAATCGTCGCTCACCCAGGCCCTTGCCATTCGCGAGCAACTGCTTGGCCCAGACCACCCGGCGCTTGTCAGCAGCCTTACCTGGCTGGCCTGCATCTATAGGACGCTTGCCCGGTATGAGCAGGCGGAGCCGCTCCTTTTACGCGCCCTTGCCATTCGCGAGCAGGCATTTGGCCTGATACACGCCGATGTGGCGGAAAGCATTAATGAACTTGCCGTTCTCTACAACGCGCAGAAAAAGTACGAAGAGGCCGAAATGCTGCTGCATCGTTCGCATTGCATTCTCAAGCAAGTGCTGGATTCCAACCATCCACATGTGGCGCGCAGCCTCAACAATCTCGCGATGCAATATCGTTACCAGGGCAAATACGAACTGGCCGAACCACTTATGCAGAAGGCCTTGAATCGACTTGAACAGGCGCTGGGGCCAGAGCATCCACATACCGGGACCCTGTTGAACAATATGGCAAAACTCTATGTCGATCAGGGCAAATACGAACTGGCGGAGCCTTATCTACACAGATCACTTGCCATCCGAGAACGGGCCTTTGGCTCTCATCACCCGGCTATCGCCAACTGTCTGAACAGCCTTGGACAGATCTACACGGCGCAAGGAAAATATACCAAAGCCTGGATCTTCTACCGCCGTACTCTGGCTATCAGGGAGAAAAGTCTGGGGCCTGCGCATCCAGATGTGATAGCTGCGCGTGAGGAGTACGCCAACCTGCTGCAAAGTATCGAGGAGGCCAACAAGATAATAGGTAAGCCTGCAAAAGATAGATGTTCAGGACTCTGTGGCTTCCCGGATGATCCCGAGTAGGGCAAAGCGTTTCCGCAGAACAGTATTCACCGTAACACGTTCTTCCGGGTACTCCTCGTCCTGGTCATAAGGCCCCGTCTCACAGCCGCTTAATAAAGGGGGATGCAGCTCAACTGTGTTCCCCCTCACCAGCGAACAGTCGCTGGTACCAGCCGGTGACTGCTCGTGGCGGCGCGGCTGAGCTACATCGCATTTCATAGCTACACCTCACGATTCGCTATGTATAATTCCCTCGTTTTAATAGTGCGACAAAAAATGCGCTTCTACCATTTCAGAAACCTATCTTTTGGCTATCATTTTTTGGATAATGAATTTTGATAAATAAAGAGCGATCTCCAGGCCTGTCATCCTGAGCGCAGCGAAGGATCTTTAGTGGCCCGACGATTCGCGCGCCGAGGCCGGAGATCCTTCGCTGCGCTCAGGATGACAGGGGCGCGCTGCGTTCAGGATGACAGGGGCGCGCTGCGTTCAGGATGACAGGGGGCGAGTATTTCATCAAAGTTCATTATCAAAAATCACCACATTGAGGATAGTCGCGGAGAATAGTAAGGTGGGGATGATACAAATCCAGAAAAAAATGCTGGTGGCAGTTCTATAATATAGGTAGCACGACTGTACTCTTCCGGTTAAAACACTATATGTGATGAAATAAGGCAAGAAGCCACTCGAAGGCGTTTTTAACCTGGTTTACAGTTTCTCGGAAATCCTGTATACTGAACGTGACCTTTAATGTCTGGTGTGTTTTGGAGGACGATCACTGTGAAAATTACATGTAAGCAGCAAGACCTGAGCCGGGGGCTTTCGGCGGTAAGCCATGCGGTATCCAGCCGCAGCACGCTTCCGATCTTATCCAATATTTTGCTGGCAACCGATCATGGCCGCCTGAAGCTTTCGGCAACCAACCTGGAGATTGGCATCAACTGCTGGGTGGACGCGCAGATTGAAGAAGAGGGAACCACAACCGTTCCCGCGAAATTGCTCACCGACTTCGTAGGCACGCTCTCCCAGGGTTCAGTTGATATTTCGGTTGCGGAAGAGACGAACCTGATGAGCGTGAAAGGGCAGCGCAGCAGCGCCAATATCAAAGGCCTGGACGCTTCCGAGTTCCCCTTGATTCCCAGCGCCGAGGGTGGAGAGCCACCGGTACAGCTTGATGCCGCGCAGCTCAAAGAGATTATCGACCAGGTGGCCTTCGCTGCTGCCGACGACGACTCGCGCCCCGTTCTGACCGGCGTGCTGGTGCAGGTCAGCGACGAGAAGATCACCTTCGCCGCCGCCGATGCCTTCCGGCTGGCCGTCCGTGAGGCAGAGTTGCCCGGCGACGATCACCCACGCGGCGACATCCTTATTCCGGCGCGCACCCTGGTCGAACTGTCGCGCATCCTGCCGGGCGATGGAACCGTAGAGATGATTGTCACGCCCAACCGCAGCCAGGTGCTGTTCCACACGCCTAACCTGGACCTGGTTTCGCGCCTGATCGAAGGTTCGTTCCCCAACTTTCGCCAGATCATTCCGAAAGAATATGGGACGCGGGCCGTGGTCGAAACCAAAGAGTTTGCCGCCGCCATCAAATCGGCCTCGCTCTTTGCTCGCGATAGCTCCAACATCACCCGCCTGAAGATTGTGCAGGGCGGGAACGATGGCCTGGAGCCGGGCGCGCTGATCGTCGAGGCGACCGCCGAAGACCTGGGCGATAACACCAGCACCATCAATGCCGCTGTAGATGGTCCCGAATTGCAGATCATCTTTAACGTCAAATACCTGGCCGACGTGCTGGCGGTCATCGGCACACCGGAAGTGGCCGTCGAGGCAACAGCCGCAACCAAGCCCGGCGTCATTCGCCCGGTCGGCTCGGATAACTATACGTATGTCATCATGCCCATGCATATCAATCGTTAATATGCATGAAAACGCGGGGGGCTTGCCGCTCCCCGCCGGGGTTTAGGGTGTCCCTTCAAACATCTAGAGATACATGTACCTTTCTCACCTCTCGTTGCACGACTTTCGCAATTTTTCGCAGCTTTCGCTTACCCTGGGGCGCGGCCTGTACCTCTTTCATGGAGAGAACGCGCAGGGCAAGACAAATTTACTTGAGGCTGTGGCTATGCTCGCCACATCCAATTCTTTTCATGCTACATCCGACCGCGAAGTCGTCAATTGGGATGCGCCAGACCACATTGCCCGCGTCAACGCCCGCGTCGAGCGAAGCGAGGACGAAGTAAAAATCGAGATCGTCATTATCGATCCTCTGCCAGCAAGCAGCAACGGCACATCTCCCGCCATTCCCCAGGCCAACGGGCAGCGCAAGCGCATCAAAATCAACGGTGTGCCCAAAAAAGCGGCAGATCTCGTAGGGCAGGTAACGGTCGTCCTCTTTGCCCCCGCCGATTTGCGCCTGGTTGATGGCGCACCCGAGGACCGGCGGCGTTTCCTGGATCGTGCCCTCTGCCAGGTGCGACCCCAGTACTGCATCGCCTTACAGAAGTATCGCAAAGTCGTCACGCAACGCTCCGCCCTCCTAAAACGCATCCGCGAAAACCAGGAAGACCCGCGCATGCTCGACTATCTCGACGACAGGCTCACCGAATGGGCCAACATCATCGTCTTCGAGCGCCAGCGCATGGTGCAGGCCCTCAACCAGCACGTAGACCGCCTGCAGGACACCATCAGCGGCGGGCGAGAACGCTTGCAGATCGCCTATCGCCCGTCCTTCTATTTCGACCCCAACTGGAACACGCTCGAAGCCCTCGAAGGCTTCCGCCTGCAACTCAAAGAGGCGCGCCGCAAAGAAATCTACCAGGGCGTCTGCCTGCTCGGCCCCCACCGCGACGACCTGGAATTCCTGGTCAACGACGTCAACATGCTCACCTACGGCTCGCGAGGCCAGCAGCGCACAGCCGCCCTCTCCACCAAACTGGCCGAACTCGCCTACATGCGCGACAGCACCGGCCAGGAACCTCTGCTGCTCCTCGACGACGTCTTCAGCGAACTCGACATCGCCCGGCGCGGCTACGTCCTGCGCATGGTTCTCGAACACGAGCAAGTGCTGATGACGACGACAGATTTTTCAGGCTTTCCAGAGGAGATATTGGAGAAGGCGCATAGATATAAAGTGGTGGCGGGGCAAGTGTTCGATTAAGTTCAGACACATTGAGAAATATGATAGGGCATTATTAGCACTTAACAGGCTTACTTATCCGGTTCTCGTCGCAAAAATGGGCCTATATTATGGCGTGGAACTCCATGCTTAATCTCAACATTTTCGCTGCCATATTGACGTTTTAACTCTTCGCGAATACGCTGATTAACACTCGGAGCATGGCTTCGCAAACAAATACAAATTCTCCACGTGATCTTCTCATAATGCTCACTGGAGATTTCTGTACTCAGTATTATTTTTAAATGCTTATGCGTTTCAGTGACTTGTTTTGCCGCATCTTCTAGATTTGTGCCTTTCAATTCTAAAAAACAAACAATTTCGCTCTGTTTGATCTCTTTTGAGTAGTAAATAATATAATCACAGACCTTTATATTTTTTGATCTGTTATCTGTAAGCAGTGCCGTCCTTCGTTACAATCGGTGTGAAAGAAGAGAATTGTTTCCCCCGCAAGTTTCTCTGTGCTAACTTTTAATCCCTTTTCGCTTGCGCTTGTACCTGATTCAAGGCAATCGTGCAGACGGGTGACAAGAAAGGCATGAAGAGGCTTAGAAGACATCTATCTACTCACTCCTAACCACGTTTTTATCTTATTTATTAGAGGGTAAAATAAATCTCCGAAATGCGGTCGGATATCTTACCAAAAGAATTCAGTTCTATGACACCTTCTTCGTCTATTGCTTTTTGCGCCTGACCTTGCTCAAACAGATAGACCATGACCTTCTCTTTAGAGATGAAAGCATCAGTACGTTTCAAAAAGAATTGATCCCGAACACGTTCTTTATCTTCAACCTCGCTTGCTTTTATGAGATTCGTAAGATGATCCACGATATAGGGGCTATGAGTGGTGATAAGAACATATAAACCTGCATTCACCAACAACGCAAGAAACTCTATTATCTTAACCTGCGCTTCAGGATGAAGGTTCATCTCAGGCTCATCTATAATGATTAACTCGCCCGGCTTCGCGAGATAACGCAGGTAAAATAACAGCGGGGAAAGCTCCTTTACCATTGAAGATGCAATGGAGATTTCAAGCTTACCACCTTCTATTGGTTGGAACATTACATCTTGTGCTGGATATTGTATCGGTTGAGATATTAAAGATGGGCCTGAGTACTGTACTTTACCGCCTAGAATTTCTTCTAGAAGGTCGGCAAGAGCTATATACTCCCTGATCTTTTGATTGTTCCTGGCTTCTCTCGCTCTCTGTATCCTGTCTGAAGTCTCAATTTCATAAGTACTCTGCATCATGGCAAAAAAATAGCCAAGCGGACCAAGAATGCTCTTATATTTTCTCTGCTGTAAAGCTTGATTTTGATCTGCCTCTTCCTTTTGTTCGATTTTAATAATTTGATAAGGATGAGCAATAAAAGTTGTTCTTTCAGTAGGAAAAATACGCACAAAAGGATAGACAGACCTATGAAGTAGACGCAGAACCGCCTTGATTAGAAATTCTTTCTGGATTTCTGGAGGAAGTGGCTCTATGCTTTGTTCTTCAAAAGTCATTTCATCGGAAGAAATATTCTGAAAAGAATTATAAGCTAAAAATTCTTTTTTTCCCCGTGCTTTACGGTAAGTAAGTTCGGTTTTGTCTTTTGCGCCTGAAATAGCGCCACTTGTGGAAAAATTTATGATCTGCTTTATAATGTTTGCTTTGTCAGTTGATAAATCGATTGATACGTCCAGATTTTCAAATGAGACTAAATCGGTACTCATATACTCAGCCATCCATGCCTGAACAAAATGAGCAACGCTATTGAAATATTTTTCTGCATAATCGGTTGTAAACTGAACCAGATCAAAGGTTCCACTACCTGTTTTTATGACCTGCTCAACAAAATTATCTAAAGTCGGGTAGGTTTCTTGTAATTCACCCTGTACATAAGCATGAGAGTATGTTGTATAGCCCCAGGGACCAAAAATACCAGCAATAGCATAGGCGGCCCAGGTTTTTCCAGCATTGTTGGGGCCGACAAAAACGGTTAGCGGTCTTTGGTCGATTTCAGCCTCTTTAAGTGCGCCCAGGTTATGAAAAGTTATTTTCATCAAAGAAAGCTCCCTGATACCCTCTCTTCCAATATTCCTAAATTAGTATATCAGTTTCTTAAAAGATCAGTCAAAGAATTTATGCTGTTCTAACTCAGCAATACAAACCTATCTAACTTGCTCACCTCTTGAGAAAGCAAATTATCATTTATACCCACTTACGCTCCAATTCTCCCCACACCCCTTTGACCTTCTCCACCTCATCCTCATCCAGATTATCCCCACTATAGCGTGTAATCGTATACGCCTCGGTTATGCTCGCTAATTGCGGTTCAACTACAGGTACTTTCTCATCGAGGCGCTGGCGAAACTCCTCGGGGGTCTCGTATTTCCTGCGCGCATAGCCACGCGAGGCGGCTTTCTTCAGGAAGGCGCGGTATATCTCACGAATGGTGCGCATGGCAGGCGAACCAACAATTGGTTCGACTGCCACTTGTCCGGCGATATTCTCCTCTTTGCGGCGGAAGAAACGTCCTAAAAGGGCTGCCAGTAAGGCCTTTAACTGCGTCCAGAAGAGCGACCAGGAGAAAAGGCTTTCGTGTATATCTCCGCTATGAGGGCGCACACGTGCGCGGACTTTGCGCCGTCTTTTCATAGAACGCCAGGCAAGATAGACAACGAGTGATACTATCAAAACAGGCAGCACGATTTTGATGATTGCAATCAGGAAAAGCGGAGTTGTGGAATTGGATGGCAATTTTGGATGAGGTTGATTGCGCGTGGTATTGGACTGCGAAGAAGATGCCTTTGGCGGGAAGAGATGGGTGAAAAGCGAGAGCAGCCAGTAAATCGGCGTCCCAAGAATAGTGATGATAGCGGCAAGAACTCCCACCAGCCAGTTGTAGGCAACTCCAATTCCTGCAAATATAGGCGTGAGCGCGTGCAAAACATCTCTCAGAAAGGCGGGGCTGGCAAATAAACCTACAACAAGACTCAGCAGCAGCAAAACAATACCAATCGAACCGATGACCCCAATAACAGCTCGCTCCTGCGCAATCACGCTGCCCTGCAGACCTATAGGGTGCGTCCTGCGAACGAAAGCGATACGCGCCAGCGCGTGCGCCGCCAGGGCCAACAACAAAAAGACCGGTATGAGCAGCAGCAAAAATATGTCATCATGAAATACGGCTCCCGCGCTTTCAAGCTCGGCGCGCAGTAGAATCACGGCAATTATCACGCCAAGTCCAATGCATAACACGCGAAAGACAGATGATGGTTCGATTCTGCGGCTGGCAAGCTGAAGGCCGCGCCAGCACAAAAAGAACGAGAAGACGATAATGCCGAGTATCTGGTAAAAGTGGATATTTAGGAACAGGATATCGCTTATAAGCGAGCCAACCCAACGGGGATTAAGCAAAAACGCCGTCGAACTGTATATCTGTAGCCAGACGAGCAAAAGGCACATCACTCCTGTCAGCACAAAAAACAGGCGCGCATCTACTGTAGTTTCGCTTTCCTCTTTACCGGGCGCGGCCTTGCCTGTTGTTCGCAATTCCAGGTAATACAAAAGCGCCTGCGAGCCAACCAGGTAGAGGAAAAGCCCCCAAATGGGAATCAAGGGCACGTGCAACCCAAGAAAGCCTGTACCCGCCAGACCAATTAAGACCGCCGCAATCCAGCAAGACTCCATTGCGCCTAACAGAGCGGGCAGTAAAAATTCGCCCAGGCTGGTAATGGCGCTATCAGGCGCAGCAAGCACATGCTCCTTTAGCCATTGCGCCCCACTCATAAGGCCCTGCCGATTTTTCTTTACCTGCGGCTCCTCGGGAGGGGAATCCATGCCCATTACCTCGCGCATACAAAACACAGCATATGTTTGTAGGGACGCGCTTCAGCGCGTCCTGCTGCCCCGACGACACGCTGAATCGAGATGACAGGCCGGACGCGCTGAAGCGCGTCCCTACAAAATTTTACACATTCATCATCGCATCCTACAAATTCCTTGTGGCCTAGATCATATCACGCGGCCTTTATTGAAACAAGGAGGCTGGTTCTTGATGAATGTTGACCAGGAAACACAGCCTCTCCAGTCCTGTCATCCTGAGCGGAGCGAAGGATCTCGGTCGCCGCCGATTCGCGCGCCCAGACCGGAGATCCTTCGCTCCGCTCAGGATGACATAGGCGTTCAGAATGACATAGGTACTCAGAATGACATGGGTACTCAGGATGGCAGGGCAGAGCATTCCTCGCTACTTAATCATCCTCGTTAATAACTGGCCCCCTTCGTCAATCTACGGCGTCAAACGGTTCAGGTCGCGTGGAAATGTGGCCGCGAGTCGCACGTTTGGCGCGCCCGTCAATTGCATCAGCAGGCGTTCCAGGCCGAGGCCGAAGCCGCCATGTGGAGGCATGCCATATTTGAAGGCTTCCAGGTAGCTCTCGAATGGCTCACGCAGCAGTTGAGCCTTTTCAAGAGCGGCCAGGTAGTCCTCGTAGCGGTGCAGGCGCTGGCCGCCCGTCACCATCTCGGTGCCCCGGAAAAGCAGGTCGAACGAGTTGGAGAACTCGGGCCGCGCCGGGTCGGGATGGGTATAAAATGGCCGCTTGCGCATGGGATAGCCCGTGACGAAGAGAAAATCGCTCCCGAACTCCCGCCGTGCCCATTCGCCAAGCCAGCGCTCGTCCTGCGGCGACAGGTCTGGTTCGCCTCGCACATCTACGCCATAACGACGGTAGATGTATTCCTGCGCCTCGGCAAAATGAATATGCGGAATTTCTTCTGCCACCTGCGGCAGTTCAACGCGCAGCAATTTTAATTCAGCCGCGTAATGCTCGTTCAGCGAGGCCATAATGTGGGCCACGATATCGCGCAATAGGGCCATAATCGTGAAATGGTTCTCGATAAAGCCCATCTCGACGTCCAGGCTGACGTACTCGTTCAGGTGGCGCGTGGTGTCATGCGGCTCAGCGCGAAAGACCGGGGCCACCTCAAAAACGCGCTCGAAGACGCCTACCATCATCTGCTTGTAGAACTGCGGACTCTGGGCCAGGAAGGCCGGGTGTCCAAAGTAGTCCAGCCGGAAGACATTGGCCCCGCTCTCGGTTGCTGCTGCCACGATTTTAGGCGTCTGAATTTCGGTAAAACCTCTTGCCAGCAGGATTTCACGAAAAGCCGTCATGGCGCCAGCCGCAAGCCGCAGCATGGCGCGCCGGGCCGGATGGCGGTTGGTGACAACGGCATGGTCGAGTAACGTGGTAATGTTCACGCTCAACTTCGGCTTGTTGAGAGGTACAACCGGAGCCATTGTCACAGGCGCAATCACCTCGATTTGTAAGTTGTGCAATTCAATGCCACCCGGTGCCTGGGGCATCTGCACAACCTCTCCCTCGATGGAGATTACGCTTTCGAGTCCCGCCGAAATGGACATTAAGGGGGCAAGTTCGGCCTCGCTTTCGGCTACAGCCTGCACGAGGCCCCAGCCATCGCGAATAACCAGGAAATGAATGCCACCCATCGAGCGCAACGAGTGCAGCCAGCCCGCGACCCGCACGCGCTCTCCAGCGTGTGTCGCGACTTCAAGGGTACGAATACGTTCTAGCGTTTGCAAAGCAAAGCTCCTTTCCATATACAGAACAGCTAAGCGGCCTGCCATGGGCGGTGAGGAAGCGCATCCGGCAGGCCGCCCTGTTCCATATCCAGATTAGATACCTTCCTCGCTATCATTGTCCTTATCGTCGTCGTCGCTATCCATATCGCGTTCCTTTCTCCCGCGTTTTCGCGCAACAAAAAACCCTCGTCCCAACAGGAGGACGAGGGCCGAATCTATGCACATGCGCGGGCCTATCGTGGTGCCACCACCTTTTGCTCTGTACGACGTACAGGGCCTCAGTCGGCTCAACTCTTTCAAAAACGAGTAAACCGCCACGCGATAACGGGCGCGTCCCGAATGCGGCTACATCACCCGGCAAAGAAACCGGAGGCTCACCGCATGGCTCCGGGGTGTCACAGAAGAAACGCTGGCGGCGGCACTTCCAGCATCTATGCCGCTCTCTGAAACGCCTGAATGCGCTCTCTCTCTCTCCCCATCACTACCGTTTTTTATAGGTTTGTTGAGAACAACTATAGCATAGATGCGCCTCGAAGGCAAGCGATAGAATCGGATCGGGAGTTACATTTGTGCAGGGCTTCCGTACCCTCTCTGCGGGGGCTTCCGGCTCGCCCACTCAATCACACGTTCCTCGACCGAGAAATATCTGTCAAACGTAAGATAGTTATATACTGTATAGTGGCAAAACTCGTCCACGGGGTTGAGGAACCGAAAAACACGAGAGGCTTTACACATGGCTGAAAAGAGAACACAAGGAAATAGATCGGCACTGGCGAAATTTTTTATGTTGTTCGGTCTGCCTGGATTGGCGCGTAGTTCTGATCGCAACTTTCCGACATTAGCGGAGGGCAAAGAATCCTCGAATCGCTTCCTGTTGCAGGTGGTGCAGCCGGGACTCGCGGGCTTGATGGATGGCTCGGTCTCCACATTGGCCCCCATCTTCGCGGCGGCCTTCGCCACGCATCGCGCTATTGACGCTTTCCTGGTGGGTATGGCGGCGGCAACCGGCGCAGGCATCAGCATGGCCTTTTCGGAGGCGCTTTCGGACGATGGCAAGCTGACCGGGCGCGGCAATCCTGTTGCAAGGGGCGCGATTACCGGCTTCATGACGTTTTTAGGAGGCGCGGGACACACGCTGCCCTTCTTGATTGCAAATATTCACGTCGCACTCATCGTCGCCTACGTAGTGGTTGCGATTGAACTGGCGATTATAGCCGCCATTCGTCACCGCTTCTTTGGCACCAACTGGCTGGTCTCGATTGGACAGGTGGTTGGCGGCGGTCTGCTGGTGATTGCCGCAGGTTTCATTTTCGGCAATGCCTGACGGCCTTTTTCCCGTAGGGATATGATGATGAAGGGTGACAACCAGCATCGCTCATCTCATTCATGTCATCCTGAGTGCAGCCCCTGTCATCCTTCGCTGCGCTCAGGATGACAGGGAGCGAGGATTCCCTGCTCTTTTATCAAAGTGCAAAATCGCATCCCTACAAGATTCACGAGGCCATTTCGCGCTCTAACAATTCGCCAACGTTGCGCCTGCTGACCGGCGTAGACAGGACCATCGAGGTAGTGATGGTGCCGTATTTCTCCAGGAGATCGATGAGCGATTCGAGGTGTTCAACCGAGGAAACGACCACGCGCATGATATACGAGTCGGTTCCCGTTACCCGGTAGCAGGCCTGAATTTCAGGGATGTCTTTCGCGAAGCTGGCAAAACGTGAACACATATCGCCTTGCGTACTCATGCGAATAATGGCAGGCATGGGATAGCCGATCTTCGCGAGATTGATCTCTGCCCGGTAGCCCGTAATAATGCCCGCGTCTTCCAGCCTGCGCACGCGCTCCGCTACGGCTGGCGATGAAAGCCCCACGCGCTGTCCCAACTCACTGAAGGAGAGCCGGGCATTCTCCTGTAACTCCTGCAAAATGCGCCAGCCGGTCTCATCCAGCAGCTTTTCGTTTTCTAAAGTCATATGCCATTTTCTCCTTAAAAAGATAAGTAAAGCCGCGCAATACTTTTGCTTTTCCATTCATTTTAACACAGTTACCATGTACAATGAAAGTCAAGAAAAACATCTGTTGACAATCCTTGAAGGGGTTGCCGCCAATGAAAGGGGTTTATTATGATAATCTTCTTCCTGCTTCTTGTAGCGTTGATTCTGTTTGACCTGGCGGCTATGCGGTGGGGAGTGAATAGTATGGAAAGTATTGATAGCTGCGAGTGGGAACGCAGAGAGGCGTGGGTACGCTAAAGCAACAAAAAAGCTGAGTCCGACCGACTCAGCTTTTTTGTTGCTTTATGGAGGGTTTACTTGCCGCTGCGGCCCTGGTCGTAGCGGCGCGCAACCTCGTCCCAGTTGACGACGTTCCACCAGTTGGAGAGGTACTCTGGGCGGCGGTTCTGATACTTCAGGTAGTAGGCATGCTCCCAGACGTCATTGCCCATGACGGGGAAGAGGCCTTCCATCAAGGGGCTGTCCTGGTTCGCGGTAGAGGTGATGGAGAGCTTGCCGTTGTTATCGAGGACCAGCCAGACCCAGCCAGAGCCAAAGCGTTTAGCGCCAGCATCGTTAAAGGCGGCCTTGAACTGGTCAAAGGAGCCGAAGGTGTCCTGAATGGCTTTCGCCAGGTCACCGCTCGGCTGCCCGCCACCATGTTCCTTCATGATCTTCCAGAACATCGAGTGGTTGGAATGGCCGCCGCCATTGTTGCGGACGGCGGTGCGGATGTTCTCCGGCACGTCATTGATGTGGCGGAGCAGCTCATCCACATCCATGTTCGCGAAATTGGTTCCCTGCACCGCCGCGTTCAGGTTGTTGACATAGGCTGCATGGTGCTTGTCGTGGTGCAGTTGCATGGTCTGCGTGTCGATGTATGGCTCCAAAGCATTGTAGTCATACGGCAAAGGTGGTAGTTCAAAAGCCATAACCATTCTCCTTACACAAATTTGTGAGAGTGTATGTGGGGGTCGATGTATCGCATCTTCGCAGGTAGTTCAAATAAGACGCGCTGCATCGCACCCGGACCCGGAACCATTTCCGTAGATAAGGATGCAAGCGTTTTCGCATCCCATCTCTAGTTGTATTAGATGCACATGCAAATGTCAAGGTCAAGCAGAACATTGGGTATGCGTCAATCTTTCACAACCAGCGCATGGGAGCCGGAAGTCACCCGCGAGGGGATAGCTCTACAAGCGCATTCCTATTGTAGAGCCATTCCCTCGCGGGTGGCTTCCGGCTCCCCCAACGAATGGGAACTTTCTTCCCATCGCCACCGTTGTATATCCAGCAGTGTCGCCATCTATTTAAAGCAAGAGGAAAAATATGCTTCCACAATATGCTCATCCAACAGATTTTTTGCCCTGGATGTTGATTACCACCCTTTGTTGTATTGTGCTGCTTGTCGAAAGCGCCGCCTTGTTCCGCGCTCTTTTTCTAGCAAAACGTTCTAAATGGCAATATCTCTGGTTAGCAGCCATCCTGGACCTGGCAACCTTATCCTTCGTGTCGTCAATTACCATTGGCAAACAATCAGCCTATTATATGAACTTCCCGCCAGGAGTGCGTCTCCCTCCGTTTGTTTATTATTACTTTTTACGCTCGATGACCCAGGTTCTCCATTCTGATATTATCCAGGTTGTGATACTCCTTGTTGCTTCCATCATCATCATTATGATCGCGGAAATCGTGATTAAACGGACAGGCGTTACCTCCCCGTTCAGCGTCATTCGCTATCCGCGTATCAGACGGGCCGTACCTGGATATGCTGACTGGCCGCTTCAGCAACAGAGAAGATTTCTTTAACGTTCAGCAAGAGTTCATCCGTTTTACGGTGCGTAGGGACAGGGGGATACGAGGCCCACTCCCACCACTCCACATCCCCCTGTCCCTACGCTATATCGATTGCGAAAATGGATGAGCAGATCTACTCGCCCAATACGGCAACCGACTTCTCATCCTCAACCTTTTCACCGCGCTCTTTGGCCTTTTTAGCCGCCTCTAGAGCGGGATCGCGGCCCAGGAAGAGCGCCAGCACTGTGCAGACCACACAGCCGATCAGTGAAAACAGGAAGGTATCGTTCAAGCCCATCGTGAGGGCGTGCTGACCGATACAGGTCTGAAGAGCCTGGACGTGCTGGCCTACCTGTTGCGCGCAGGTAGCTGCTACCCCGCTAAGCGGGCGTGTCATCAGTCCGGCGGCAATATCTCTGGCGTGATTGGTGGTTTGCTGTGCCAGGTAAGTTGTGAGAATAGCCACCCCCACCGCACCCGCAACCACTTTGGTCGAGCTAATCAACGAAGAAGCTCGCGCCATCTGCCTCTTGCTGACTACCGAAACCGCCAGCGTCTGCACAGGTTGACCAACCAGTCCCAGACCAATGCCGCGCAGGATCAGCCATACCTGTAACTCTCCTCCGGTCGTATTCACATCCAGATGTATGAACCCAATCAGTGAAACGACAGTGATAATACAGCCGAGTACGGCCAGGATGCGCGGGCCAACTTTGTTATAGAGCTTGCCGCTAATCGCCAGCCCGACTGCCATTGCCAGCCCCTGCGAAATCACAATCTCGCCAGTAGTCAGCGATGACAGGCCCTCTACATTCTCAAAAAAGAAGGGCAGAAGGAACAGGCTGCCAAAGAAGATCCCTGTTGTCACCCACTGCACAATGTTCGCAATCGTAAACGTGTAATTGCGGAACAGGCCGAAGTCAATAACCGGGTCCTTGACGCGCGTTTCGACGAGAAGACAAATCAGGAGCAGCACACCGCCAGCCACCATGAAGCTGATAACGGTGGAATCGCCCCAACCATTTGCGCCCGCCTGGTTGATGCCATAGACCAGCGCCGTAAAGCCGGCCATCGAAAGCAGCAGCCCAAAGAAATCGAAGCCCTGCGTGCCCGGCTCAATATCAGCGTTGGCCTCGCGTTCGGCAGCGTTGCCGCGCAGGACGAGGGCGGTCAAAATCAAGGCTACTACGCCAATCGGTAGATTGATGGTAAAGATGGCGTTCCAGCTAAAGTTGGTGGCAAGGTAGCCGCCGAGCGTCGGACCAAAGGCAGGCCCCAGCAGCAGAGGTATCATCAGCAGTGAAATGGCCCCCGCCCGCTCCGTTGGCTCAAAGAGACGGAAGATGATTGCCATTGCCACTGGCAGCAATGCCCCGCCGCCGATGCCCTGAAACACGCGGAACGCAATCAAAAACTGTTCGTTGGGCGCGAAGGCGCAGAGCGCGGAACCCAGCGTAAAGAGTGCCAGCGCCATAAGGAAAACGGTTCTCGTACCCAGGTGGTCGCTGAGATAACCCACAATCGGGATTATCGCAGCCGTTGCCAGGAAGTAGCCGGTAGCCACCCAGGTAATCGTCTGATAGCTGGTATGGAAAGCCGCCGCCATCTGCGGCAGCACCACGCTCACAATCGTGTTATCGAGGATCGCCATCAGCAGGCCCACCGCGATAACCAGCGTGGCCTGCCACCTGTATGTCAGTTTCATAATATCCTCCTTTTCACTCATGAACATTGACAATGAAAGAGGGAATATCCAGGATGACAGGGGGCGAATATACCCAGCATGTTGTCAACATTCATGAAGGAAAAAATTAAGTCTCCTTGTCGGATTCAGTCATCATCCCGGCAACGATAAAGTCAATGAGGTACGCTCGCGCTCGCTGTAAAGCGGGCCGAGAAGAAAAATCCTCTCCTGGCAGCACCAGCTCGTAGAGTGGAATATAGGCCAGATACGAAAGACAGATTTGCAAGATCACTGTCGTTTGTATCAATCCCGGAAAATCGGAACGCAGCAATCCGGCCCTGTGCGCCTTGCTAAAGATCGCCTCGAAGCGGTCTGCATCTTCTGTATCGAATTGCGAGAAGATCTTTTTATATGTCTGCCAGTCCTCGGCCTGCTCCCAATTTATCAGGCGGATCAGGCGCGGACGGGCTGCCAGGTAATCGAAAAGCGTCCCAGCAATCGTTTCCAGCAAAGCCTTAAATTTGCCCCGATCAGAAGTTATCGCCTCATCCTCAAGCAGTGGAGTAAGGAGATTGCCTTGAAGTTCAGCCATTTCGCGGTCTGCTCGCTTCGTTATCTCAGCATACAGGTTGAGCTTATCGCCAAAGTACTGGAAGATCAGGCTCTTGTTGTAACCCGCCTTCGCCGCGATGGCATCGATACGCGCCCCATCGAAACCATGTTCCGCGAACACCTCCTCCGCCGCGTTGAGAATTGCTTCCTTCGCTCCTTCCGCGTCATGCGTTCTCCCACGTCTGCTACTTCCAGGTTCGGACATCTCGTCACTTGCTCCTTTCTAACTAACCACTTAATTTTCTAACCAACTGGTTAGATTGTAATCGAGAAAAATGAAAAAGTCAAGGGGTAAGCTGATGAGAGCCGGAAGCGTATAGGGGGAGCCGGAAGCACAGAGAGGCAGTTCGGAAGCCACCCGCAAGGGGATGGCTCTACCATATGCAACGTCCTGTAGAGCTATCCCCTTGCGGGTGGCTTCCGAACTGCCCCATCAGCGATACAAAAAATATCCCACCACCCCCGCCAGCGCTAGAATAACCAGCAGATTTACTCGACGGCTCAGGGCCAGCCCGAAAGCGCCTGCCGCGATAAGCAAGCCTTTCCAGTCTACACCTGGTTGGCGCAGGATCGTCCAGACGACGGTAAGCAGCAGGCCAACAACAGCCAGTGAGACGCCATGCATTGCGCCCTGCACCCAGGCGTGGCGTTCGATGCGCTTATATCCCGCCGAAATAGCCAGCACCAGCAGCGCCGGTAGTGTAATCGCAATCAGTGCCAGAGACGCACCGAGAACACCATAGGTCAGATAACCCATACTGATAACCCATAAACCATTCGGTCCTGGGCTGATCTGACCGATAGCGATTGATTGCCCAAAGTCGGCCTCGGTTGCCCAGCCATTCGCAATCAAATCTTGATGCAGACTTGGCAGATTGCTGAAGCCGCCTGATGAGAAAAGCGAGGCTTTGAAGAACAGCAGGAAATATACCAGGGGATTAATCATTGCCCTTTGCCCCCTCTTGTCCAAGCGAAGGAGCAACCTGGCGCGGCGAGAAGAAAAGCGCACCCAGCACAACCGCGCCGATAACGACCACCGCGACCGGCACCTTCAGCAGGATTACCGCTAATGCACAGGCAAGTATCACTACTGCATCCGCAAGCAGGTAGAGCATCCCTACTTTGTAGCTGCGGGCAATGAGCGGGCGGACGAAGTTGAAAGCGACCAGCAGCATAATGCCACCCGTTGCCGGAACCACCCCCCGCAGAACGGCCTGTACCGCAGGCAACTTCTCAACCGAAAGAAAACCGGCGGTCAGCAGGCAGGTAATAGCGGCGCTGGGTAGCAGCATTCCACAGAGGGAAAGCACGATGCCCCACACACCACCCAGCTTGCGCCCAATCAATACTGTTAATGCAACGAGGTTGATGCCCGGTGTGAGAATGCACAGATTCCAGAGATAGGCGAACTCCTCCATCGTCATCCATTTATGCTTCTCGATAAAGGTGCGTTGAATGAGAAAGGTTGTCGATGCTCCTCCGCCAAAGGATTGCAAACCGATGCCTGCCCAGATGCGAAACAATTGCCATTTTGAGGGATAAGGTTCCTGTAGTGCCATGAAAAAATGCTCCCGAAAGATAATCCCAAAAGGAAAAAGCAGCCTAAATATCGCCTGTGCTGCCATGCCGCCCGCGCCCGGCAGCGAAACGACGCGCCCCTTCAACAGACTCGCCAGAATTAATAACATCCAGCCCCCGGCGCGCCTCATTGGCGAATGCTTCCGGCCATGAAAGAGACCATTGCTCATAGGCAGACAAACGGTCAGACCGCAAACACTGTTGCGGAAAACGAGCGAGGTCTTCCGCGAGAGCCAGCGCTGTAGTCAATGCCTCTCCCGGCTTTGTGAGACGATTCGCCAGACCCATCATCAATGCTTCCTGCCCGAATACGCCACGCCCGGTGAGAATAAGATCAAGCGCGTGGCTTTGTCCAATCAGACGCGGCAGGCGAATGGTGCCACCATCCACAAGCGGCACGCCCCAGCGACGGTTAAAGACCCCGAAGACAGCATTTTCAGCCGCCACGCGCAGGTCGCACCACAGCGCAACCTCGAAGCCTCCGGCAACCGCGTAGCCCTCAACGGCAGCAATAACCGGCTTGGAGAGCAGCATTCGTGTGATACCAAGCGGCCCATCTCCATCTTCGGTCACGCGCAACATCCTCGTCCCTTCAGCGAAAGCTTTTAGATCAAAACCTGAACAGAAATTACCCTCGCTCCCCGTCAGCACAGCAACCGCCAGCGACTCGTCACTATCAAAGGCGTGAAAGGCCTGGACTAATGCCGCTGCCGTTGGCCCATCAATGGCGTTTCTCACCTCCGGTCGATTGATCGTCACGATAAATATCGCGCCGCGCCGCTCTGTCAATACAATATTCTGTGCCTCGTTGGACATGGCAAATCCTTTCTGTAAAGCGTTGTTTGTTGTAGGGACGCGATTGATCGCGTCCTGCCTGTATGAACACGCACAAGAGGCAGGACGCGATCAATCGCGTCCCTACATTATACATTCCTTTGGTAGGTTAACGCTGGTCTATCGGCACGAATGTTGCTTCAGTTGGTCCGGTATAGGCGGATTCAGGGCGAATGAGGCGGTTATTGACCACCTGCTCCAGGATATGCGCCGTCCAGCCGACTGTGCGGCTGCTAGCAAAGGTGGGCGTGAACAGATCGCTGGGAAGACCGACCGAGGCCAATACGACAGCGGAATAAAATTCGACGTTGGTATAGAGGCGGCGGCCCGGTTTCTGCTCTTCGAGAATAGCCAGCGCCAGTTCCTCAACGCGGCGCGCCAGGGCGAATTGCTCTGGGTCGGCAATGCGCGCCATCTCGCGCAGTTCCTCGGCTCGCGGGTCTTCAGTCTTATAGACACGATGGCCAAAGCCCATCAGACGCTCGCCACGCGCCAGAGCCTCGCGAATCCAGCTTTCGGCCCGTTCCTGTGTGCCAATGGCCTTCAACATATCCTGCACCTTTGAGGGCGCGCCGCCGTGTAACGGCCCTTTCAACGCGCCAATCGCGGCGACAACTGCCGAGGCGATATCGGAGCCGGTACTCGCCACAATGCGGGCAGTGAAGGTCGAAGCGTTCATGCCGTGATCCGCCAGCATGACAAGGTAGGCATTCAGCGCCTTGACATGTTCTTCCGAAGGTATCTGCCCCGTCAGCAGGTAGAGATAATTGCCAGCCTGATCGAGTTCTGGATGCGATTCCAGCGGCTCCAACCCGTTGCGAATGCGATGAAAGGCCGCCAGGAAAACGGGAATCTGGGCCGTCAGAGCAATAGCCTGTTCGAGTGTCGGCTGTCCCGTAATGCTTGACGCGCCCCACGCTGAAACGGCTGTGCGCAATACATCCATCGGCTCGGCGTTCTTAGGCAGGGTACGCAACACTTGCTCGACGTCTTTGGATAGAGAACGGTTTTCGAGCATGCGTACTTTCAGGTCTACGAGTTCTGTCTTCGTGGGCAGGTGTCCTAACCAGAGCAGGTAGGCCACCTCCTCGAAGGAAGCGTTGCGCGCAAGATCATGAATATTGTAGCCGCGATAAATCAAACGCCCCTCAGTCCCCTCAACCTTACTTAAAGCCGTACTGGCCGCAATTACGCCTTCCAGTCCGCCGCGATTGCGCGGTTCGCTGACTGTCTGCTGTGTCATCGTTTTTGCTCCTTTGCCTTAGCAAGCATATATCGTTGCTGTGCTTTGTAATACAAGACTGATATACTTCAGTATTACCATGAATTTATACGAAAGTCAATGGTTATTGATATGACTATATAAAATTTGATTTATATTGATTGAACAGCAAAAGTGTTGACAAAACAAGGGGTTTATCCCTATTATTGGGATAGGAACGTGGACACAGACACCATGAAAAAGACCCTATCGCATGTCATCCTGAGCGCAGCGAAGAATCTGTGACCCCACTGGCTCGCCATGACAAGCGAGAGATCCTTTGCTGCGCTCAGGATGACATCTGAAGGCAGGTTGGTAATGGCGCACTGGAGAAGACAGAGATGATCGAACTTGACGGTGAAAAATACCTGGATGGAGACGAGGCCAGCCGTTTGCTTGGCGTAAAGATGTCCACGCTATATGCCTACGTCAGCCGGGGAATCTTAAAAAGCTACAAGCAGGGCATCAAGCGGCAGCGTCTCTACAAAAAAAGCGAAGTAGAGGCATTACTGCGCCTTCGCCCCGGCGATGAACCTTCACCCGCCAAATCTAATGAGCAAGAGCGAAAAGATCTTCCCGAACTTCCTCGGGCAGAAGATTGGATTCCGTATACGTAATGGTTTCGGATAGGCGTCACGTTTTTGCAGACAAACCCCGAAAGCCACCAGAAAAGCAGAACTGGCTGAGTTTAGGGCAATTGATTGTCAAGTCGTTTTCCCATCCTTCGTAAAGGAGATATCCTATGGACGGTACACAACAGGCAACCGCGCAAACAGAAATTCACGATCCACACATCCTTGCTCAGACAAGAGCTTTACTGGATGCTTGCCAATCGCCACGCGAGATGCAAGAAGCCGTCCTTGCAGCGGTTGCGCGCAATGCAGAATGGCGTGGGAAACGCTGTCTCAATCTGCTCGCCCCCGAAGCACCAACCAGCCCAACGGTTCGAGCGCTCCTCTCGGCTGAAGTGGGGACACGCGCGGCTGAGGGTCATATCGGCGCGGTCAATCGTTGGTTTGCCGGTACCAAATATATCGACGAAATTGAGGCTCTCTGCGTTGAATTGCTGAAAAAAGCCTTTCGTGCCAACTATGCAGATCATCGCCTTGTGGCAAGTATGATTGGGAACATGGCCGTCTACACCGCACTGACCGAACCTGGCGATGTGATTATGAGCATTCCCCAGCCAGTGGGAGGGCATTCCAGCAACCGTGTTGACGGGCCGGCAGGAGTACGCGGACTAAACATTGTCGATATTCCCTTTGATCCTGTCGAGCTAGAAGTCGATCTAGACCTTTTCCGCAAGGTAGCACCGCTGGTACGCCCGAAACTTGTGGCATTAGGCGCTTCGATGACGCTATTTCCGTTCCCTATCCAGGCAATGCAGGAAATTGTTGCCGAGTGGGGTGGCTCTGTTTTCTTTGATGGCGCGCATCAATTGGGATTGGTCGCCGGTGGTCAGTTCCAGGACCCTTTACGGGAAGGAGCGGCAGTGTTGACTGGATCTGCCGGGAAAACCTTTAGTGGTCCCCAAAGCGGCATCATAATCTGGAATGATCCACATCTGACAGAACCGCTCACCCATGCCATTTTTCCTGTCCTGGCTGCAACACATCAGGTTAGCCGTGTAGCCGCCCTGGCTGTCTCGGCAGCCGAAATGATTGCGTATGGGCGGGTCTATATGGCACAAATCGTCCGCAATGCGCAGGCGCTAGGAGCCGCCCTGGCTCATCGCGGTATTCCCATACTAGGGGCACACAAGGGCTATACAATGACCCATCAAGTGATTGCCAACGTCCGCGAGTTTGGTGGCGGATTAGAGGTGGCTCAGCGCCTGGCACGCGCCAATATTATCACGAATAAAAACCTCATTCCGGGCGATCAACCTGCCGATTGGGACCGTCCAGGTGGCCTCCGTATCGGCACCATTGAAATTACCCGCCTGGGTATGCACGAAGCAGAAATGGAAACGATCGCAGACTTTATTGCGCGCATCCTGATCGACAAGGAAGCCCCAGAAGATGTGGTCCATGACGTAATCGCCTTCAGGGAACCCTACCAGACGTTCTACTACAATTTCGATCATGAGCTACCTCCTGGGAGTAGCCACTCTTAACACAAACTATCACGAAAACAGGAGGGCGTCTATTTTTTGCGGTCAGCGTGGGGGAGCAGAAGCGCGAGGGTGGCTTTCGTGATCTCTCTGTACAAATGTAATGCCCACTCGTGGTTTTTCCAAGCCTTGACTTTCAAGCAAGCACCAGTTATTATTCTTCTAGTTCGTTTTTAGGAGGTACATCCATCATGCCCTCAACCACAGCCAAGGTGTTGCTACCGAAGTGAGCTGTGTCACAACTAAACATGGTCGTTTTCACGCGAGTCATCGCTATGGTCCCGCTTTCAGTAATGCGACCATATTCTTCCTTAGATAGACTATAGAGTAGGTATCACCCTCTTCTGTAGGCTTCTTTCTCGCTCTTCATAACCAGCCCACTTCGCCTCACAGGACTACTTTTGCCTGCCTGCTCATTGTCCGCAGCAGCATATGGTCTTCTGTCCAGCATCACCGCTCTCCACTACCTATACCTCATCGTGGGTTCTTTTTTATGCCTATTGAGCAGAGCAAAGGAAGCAAATATACCTTTATGTCCCTTCAATTGAAACGTTACTGGCGTCTGTTGGCCCACTATCTGCGGCCTCACTGGCTGAAAATGGGTCTGTTAGCTGTGATATTGTGCAGTACCATCTGCGTGCAGGTGGGGACACCACTCGTAGCGAGCCGATTCATCGACCAGGCTACCTCTGGTGAAAATATGAGCGACCTCATCGTTCTCGCGGGAATCGCGATGGGCCTGGCTCTGGCGGCACAGGGGCTGGCTGTCGCCGAAACCTATGTGGCCGAACAGGTAAGCTGGGCGGCCACAAATGCCCTGCGGGTAGACCTTCTCGCTCACTTGCTGCAGTTGGATGCCTCGTTCCACACCGCGCATACGCCGGGCGAGTTGATAGAGTGGGTGGATGGTGATGTAGCCACCCTGGCCCGCTTCTTTTCACGGTTCGTAGTTTATGTACTCGGCAACACCCTCTTGCTGCTGGGAGTCCTGGGACTGCTTTATTCTGTGGACTGGCGGGTGGGTCTCTTAATGAGTGCCTTTGTCGTGCTGGCCCTTGTTGTCATGCTGCGCATCCGTGCCATCGCCACACCGGCCTTCGCCGCAGATCGCCAGGCTAATGCCCATTTCTACGGCTTCCTGGGCGAATACCTGGCTGGCCTTGAGGATATCCGGTCGAGCGGGGCTGTCGCCTTTGTGCTACGCCGCTGCGCCGAGGTGATGCGATTATGGCTTGCTGTGACGCGCAAGGCGCAGATGTGGGGCTATAGTCTCGGTGCCACCAGCCTGGGGCTATTCGCGCTTGGCACGGCGTTCGCCCTGGCCTTGAGTGCCATGCTCTTTAAAGCGGGAGTGCTGACCATCGGCACAGTCTATCTGATCTTTCAGGCCACTGAGATGCTCCGCCAGCCGACCGAGCAGATCCGCAACGAAGTGCAGGACTTCCAGCAGGCCGACGCCAGCATCTCGCGCATCCAGGCACTTCTGAGTACAATGCCACGTGTGGTCGATGGCCCCGGCATTGCGCTGCCACCAGGACAGCTGTTGGTTGAACTGGATGATGTCTCGTTCGGTTACACTGAGGATGCGCCTGTCCTGGACAACGTCAGTCTGTCGCTATCGCCGGGCCGCGTGTTGGGTATAGTGGGACGTACAGGCAGCGGGAAGACTACCCTGACGCGACTTCTCCTGCGCTTCTACGATCCATTAGCCGGTATAGTCCGCCTGGGAGGCATAGACCTGCGAGAGATGCACCTCGCGGAAATACGCGCTCGCATTGGCCTTGTCACGCAGGAAGTACAAATCTTCCATGCCAGCGTGCGCGATAACCTGACTCTCTTTGACGATAGTGTACCAGACGAGCGCATCAATGCTGTGCTGGATAGCGTAGGTCTTACTGATTGGCTGCGGAAATTGCCGAAGGGACTGGATACACTGCTGGGTTCAGGTGGCGTTGGACTCTCAGCCGGACAGGCACAGGTACTCGCCTGCGCCCGTATCTTGCTGCGCAATCCCGATCTGGTGATCCTGGACGAGCCATCATCGCGCCTTGACCCGGCTACCGACCGGCTGGTGCATACTGCGCTGGGTCAACTGCTAGCGGGTCGTACAGGCATTCTCGTTGCGCATCGACTGGCTACGCTCTCCTACGCAGACGATATTCTTGTGCTGGAAGATGGGCAGGTGCGGGAGTACGGGTCGCGACTTGCCCTCGCCGCTGACCCCACCTCGCGCTTTGCTGAGTTGTTGCGGGTCGAAGCTTCGGAGGTTTGCCTATGAAATCATACCCAACATGGCGCTATCTGTTGAAAATGGCACGCTACAAGCCCTGGCTCTACCTGCTCCACGCGGTCTTGTGGGCTACCTTCAGTCTGACGTTCCTCCTGGCCGGGCAGATCGCCCGCGCCTTCTTCGATACGCTGACCGGGCAGGCGCACCTGCCCCCGGGCACGACAGGACTGATTGTGCTGCTGGTGGTACTCGCCGTAAGCCGTGTGGTCATCTGGCTCACGGCTGGCTTTGTCGAAATTATCCTTCGCTTCACGATGAGCGGGCTGCTGCGCCGCAATCTGCTGCAGCATGTCCTGAAGCGACCGGGGGCCTATGCTCTGCCATATACCATAGGCGAAGTCATCAGCCGCTTTCGCGACGATGCCTATCAGGGTGAGGACGCTGTGGATTGGTCTGACGAAATTACAGGTCAGGGCTTGCTCGCGGTGGGAGCGTTCCTGGTACTCCTGCATATCAATGTCAGCGTGACGTTGGCTGCCGTCCTGCCGCTTGTGATTGTGGTGGCAATAGCGCAGCGGGCGAGTACCGCCCTGAACCGCCATCGTGCAGCCAGCAGTCAGGCGACCAGCCAGGTCACGGGAGCCATCGGCGATATCCTGGCGGCGGTGCAAACGGTACAGGCTGCTGGTGCCGAAGAGCGAATCGTGGCGCGCTTTCAACGGCTAAACGAGCAGCGCCGAAAAGCCATGTTGGCAGACCGGCTAGTGACGCAGGTGCTGAAAGCCATCACGGCCAACACAGTGAGTGTAGGTACGGGGCTAATTATGCTGCTGGCCGGGAACCTCCTACGTGCTGGCAGCCTGACAGTGGGCGACTTTGCCCTGTTTGTCTCCTACCTCGGCTTCATCGCCGACTTTACGACTGGGCTTGGCGAGTTCCTGACCGTCTACCGACAGACCGGTGTCGCTTTCGAGCGCATGGGCGTCCTGATGGAAAATGCTTCACCTGCCGAATTGGTAACGCACACTCCGCTCCACCTGCGCGGCCCCCTCCCCAGCGTGCCGCCTCCAGCGCGCAGCACGAATAATCGCTTGATCCAGGTGGAAGCGCGGGGCCTGACCTACCGTCATCCACAGTCGGGGCGAGGTATCGTTAATGTCGATTTGCGCCTGCCACGCGGCAGCCTGACGATAGTGACGGGACGCACAGGGAGCGGCAAGACTACCCTCCTGCAGGCTCTGCTAGGCTTGCTCCCCAGGGAGAAGGGCGAAATCAGGTGGAACGATGACGTCATAGACGACACTGCTTCCTTTTTTGTGCCACCACGCGCCGCATACATAGCGCAGGTTCCACGCCTGTTCAGCGAGACGCTCAAGCAGAACATTTTGCTGGGGCTTCCCGACGACCCTACGGCCCTGTCCAACGCTGTATGGGGTGCTGTCCTGGAACAAGACGTGCAGAGGTTGGAGGCGGGGCTGGAGACACCGATAGGTACACGTGGTGTCAAACTTTCAGGCGGCCAGGTGCAGCGCGCAGCGACGGCGCGCATGCTCGTGCGTAACGCCGAGCTGCTGGTGATCGATGATCTATCCAGTGCGCTGGATGTCGAGACGGAGCGAGTGTTGTGGGAGCGCCTGTTTGCCAACGAGACGGTGACATGCCTGGCTGTCTCCCACCGCCGCGCTGCCCTACAACGTGCTGACCACATCATCGTATTGAAGGAAGGCCACGTCGAAGCCGAAGGCGCTCTCGCTGAGCTGCTGGAGGATTGCGCTGAGATGCGCACCCTTTGGCTCGACGCAGACGATTCTATTACACATAATAACGCTTAGGGGTTTTACCGAGTCGAGAAAGCCCCTAAACGTTCTCAAGCATGGCATAGAAACGCCGCACGCACTGATCACAGATGAAAACGCCGGGGCTATGGCTCTCAGAGATGCCGACCTCTGATGGGAAGAAACGCGCCACCTGAGAGCCGCTACGCCCGCAGAAGGCACAGGTCTGAGTAGCGGCGGGAGGAGTCAGCACAGTGCGTACCTGCAAAAGGCTGATACCGAGCGAACGCAGGAGGCCCGCGCCGATCCCCTCGCCTTCGTTCATCAGGCCGAGCAGGAGATGGGTGGGACGGATGCTCTTCTCGCCCTGGTTCTTCGCCTCCTCGCCTGCCAGAATGATCACCTGTTTGGCGCGGGGAGTAAGTAAGTTGAGCGGGTCGGTTGTCGCGTCTGGAACGAATGGGTGCTCAGGAACTGGCGTACCCTGTGATGCATGCCGTTCAAAGATGAACACGATGCCAGTGTGAATGCGCTCATGCGTGATACCCAGCGGCGTAAGAAACGAGGCAAGACTGCCCTCGCTCGCCAGCCCCCAGAGCAGGTGTTCGGTGCCAATCCACCACTGCTTTAAATTGAGCATCTCTTCGCGGGCCAGATCGAGTACCCGGCGGCTCTCCGGTGTCATAAATCCGGCAAATGAGTCAAATGCTGATTCCTGCATACTTTTCCTCTCCCTGATCTCTAATTGAGCGGCACGCCTCAATGCCCGCAACTGTAGCACACGAATATGGCTCGCGCTTGTTCCCAGCACCTCGGCGATCTCGGAGGCGCTATACCCCTGAAGGTAGCGCAGCGTCAAAATGGTGCGGTCGCGTTCCGGCAACAGGCTAAGCAGATGGTGCGCTCGCGCCTCAGCCTGCTGATCCAAGTATTGCGCGCTCTCGCTCGCCAAAAACTGCATCTCAAGATCGCTAAGCGAATGCATCTCGTACTGGCTCTGTCCCTGCCAATAATCAGCAATGGTCGTGCGAGCAGTTGCATAGAGCCAGCCACGCGCGCTTTCAGGAGGCTGATCCTCGCTAAGCCAGCGCAGCGCCTTGAGAAAGACCGTACTGGTCAAATCCTCAGCCAGAGCGAGGTCGCCCACTCTGCTGTAGATAGAGCGCTGAAGCTCGGCAGCATAGGCGCGGTACAACTCCGCCAGCCAGTTTAAACGGTTCTGACGCTCCGGATAGTTCGACGGCGGCATTGCGCTTGCTATAGCTCCTTGTCCTCAGTTTTTTCATAATGGTATACAGGTAGGCGTTACAGATGAGCTTTGAGTGAGGAAGTAATCCACATTTCAGTATATCCCGTACATATGGCGACAAGCGCAAAGAAATCACTATCCAGGCGCTTGAGCAATCGAGAATGAACTGAAATTGTGTGCTGAATGATTCAGCGGAAAGGGTTACTCGCAATGAAAGCTATTCGCTTTATTCCAACTGGAGTGCATGCCTACTTTGACTATATCGGCGGCATCGCTCTTATTGCTGCCCCGTTCATCTTTGGCTTCTACAGCGTAGGCGGGGCCGCCGTGATTATTCCAATGGTGTTGGGCGTCGGCCTTATTCTCTACAGCCTGCTGACCAATTACGAACTCGGCATTCCTGGCGTGAAGTTTATCCCCATGTGGGCGCACCTGGTGTTTGACTTCGTGGCCTCGGCCTTCCTGGCTCTCTCGCCGTTCCTGTTCGGTTTCATCAATAAAGCGCCAAATGTCTGGCTGCCTCACATCATCGCGGGTGTGGCCGTTATTCTGCTCGTCCTGGTTTCGCAGACCCGCTACCAGCCGCGTCAGAGAGCTTTGGCATAAGCCCTCAACGCACCCAAAATGGCACAAAAAGAGGCACCCAAATTGGGTGCCTCTTTTTGTGCCATTTTGGCGGCCAAAAGTCAAGGAAAATCCGCCTTCAAATGTTATTTTCCTGCCGCGAAAAATGCTATCCAGCTTCCCCCAGCCCAGTTTGCCTGTAGATAATAGCAACCGGCATGCGCAATATAGAGCGCGATAGGCAAACCGGTCCACGACTGATCTTCGCTAAAGTGATTAGATGCGTTCAGATCAGCGGGATTGACCACAATATAGGTAATCAAACCCAGATTGTGGGGATAGACGCCGAACCAGAGCGGGGCGCTTGTGCCAATCGTCCCGCCGCGCAGGGTGATCGGGCTGGCATAGTTGGTTGCCATGACGAGCGTAAGGCGTTCATACCAGCCAAAGCGAGGGGGCGTGGCACGCACAAAATGATCGAGCAGCGCACGCGGTCCCGAAAAGCCTGTCACCCATAGCGGCGAACCACCAACGCCCGCAGGATAAGCCGGAGCATCAAAATTCTGTAAGGATGTGTAGCGACGGCAGGTCTGGGGAACAGCTTCTAAAGTGCCATTAAGCGGAACGGAAGGCGGAGTGCTGATACGCCAGAAGAGTACCTTCTTCAGACTGAACCCCTGCGTTTCGTTCTGTGAGCCAATAGTTGCAGGTGGCGTACTGGCAGGCGGCACAAACAGGCCGGACAGCCGACTGCTGAGATCAGGAAACACGCCAAAGACAACCAGGCAGACGAGCAGCAGCGAACAGGTGGCAAGAGCAGTATTCCCTAAGCGCCTGCGCAAAACAGGAGACATTTCCAGACGTACCATCAATTGATGCCCGCGCGGCTCTTGTTGATGTGGGTCTGGTAGATCGGAAATTTCTACCTCAAGGTCATCGCTGTTTGTTTCCTCGTTTGCCCCTTCGTGCATATATCGTTCCTCAATAATGATGGATTTTGCTAAATAAAGAGGAAATATCCAACCCTGTCATCCTTCGCTGCGCGAAGGATGACAGGGGGTGAGAACCCCCTGCTATTTTAGCAAAGTTCATCATAGCATTCCTACAGGCGAAAACCAGCGGGAATCAACAGGCGTTCCACCGCCTGCTCTCCACTTTCGGGTTGTTCGATACCGCGTTCGGTAGCGTATTGGGCAAGCAACTGCTTCCAGGTATCCTCGCCTCCAATATGATATACGGGTATAGTAGGAAGTTTGGGCGCAGGCGTATCACCTATGAACAGGATGGCTACGGTATGGCCCGACTGCCGCATACGCGCTAACGAATCGAGCAGTTGATCGCTGATGGTGCTGGTAACCAGGACAACTGTTGAACCGGCGGGCAGGCGCGTGCGCTCGCGTTGCAAAAGTTCCTCGATAGAGCTGCCGAAGTAGGCATGAATGCGCGCCAGCACCTCCATAATGCGCTTGCGCTGCTCCTCATTGCTGGCGGGCGGGAGATGAATGCGCCGCCGCTTCAACTGGTCGGCGATGATGGCATCGACCTTTCCCGCCTCATCCTCGTCCTCTTCGTGCCCACTGGATGTCTTCATACTCAACTCAGGCATGTACATGCGAGTATTGGCATATAGACCGACGGCAAAACCCTGATCTATGGCCCAGTTGGCAACCGAAGCGGCGGCGCAAATCGCCAGTTCCTGCCACTCGGGATGAATGCCGTAATAGATGTCGATATTGGCAAGCACGTTGAGAAACAGCACCAGCGTATAGGTGGTCGTGGGCTGGTACACCTTGCTCTGAAGCTGCATGGCACGCGCCGTTGCCTTCCAGTGAATGCGGCGCAGTTCATCGCCGTAGGCGTAATCGCGCACGCCCACTACACGCGAGGGGTCTTCCAGCAGGCGACGTGGAGTGCGTTGATCGCCAAAGGGATGGCGCGCCGGTAGCCCGAAGCTGGTCAAGGGCACAACCATTGGATAGACAAGCAGGAATTGGCGGTTTGACAGCGATTCCTCGCGCGTTTGAAAGCCAAACACATCCCCGCTGCGCAGGCGCGTTGGGCCAAAGGTATGCACACCACGCGCAAGACATTGGACGGTATAACGCCGGGTCACGCGCTCGTACCAGCGCAGGCTAAAAAGGCTTTCTAAAAGCACTGAATTGGTGCTCATATTGACGCGCAGGTTGCGCCCTGAAAAGCGCAGCGAACGCGGCACAGTATCCTCGATCTCCACCCAGGGCAGAGGCAACATTTTGGCATTTTCGAGCGAGATTGAAAGCGTGATCTCTTCGCCAAAGAGGGCGCGCTGCTGACTGAATTCACGGGTGTAGCGCAAATCGTGCAGGCAATACCTGATCCAGATAGCGGTCGCCAGCAAGATCAGCAACACCAGCAGGCCGACCAGGAACAGCAGAGGCTGGCGAATCAGCAGGCTGATAAAGATAATAGCTATGGCAACATAATACCACTGTCGGCTCATGTTTCCACCGGCACCGCAACAGTGTGCAACACATCTTCAATGATTTGCTCCATCAGTTGCCCATGCAGGCGTGTCTGGCTGGTGGCGATCATGCGATGTGAAAGCACCGGACGCGCTACTCGTTTGACATCATCAGGTATCACATATGCCCGCCCATGAACGGCGGCGTATGCCTGCGAAGCGCGATAGAGCGCCAGTGTACCACGCGGACTGACGCCGAGTTCCACACCGCTATGCGAGCGTGTGGCGCGTACCAGTTCGACGATATAATTCTCCAACGCCGGTTCGACACGCACGCGGCGTACACGCGCTTGCAGTGTTTGCAGCCGCTCAGCCGCAAGCACCGGCTTCAATTCTTGCAGTGGCTGGGCTTCTTTGAAACGCTGTAAAATCAGCCGCTCCTCTGTATGGCTGGGATAATCCAATCGCAGGCGCATCAGAAAACGATCTAATTGGGCTTCTGGCAAAGGAAAAGTGCCTTCCAATTCAATCGGGTTCTGAGTGGCAAGCACGATAAAGGGACGGGGCAGAACGATGGTTTCGCGCTCGACGCTGATCTGGCGCTCCTCCATCGCTTCAAGCAAGGCCGATTGCGTGCGCGGCGTGGCGCGGTTAATCTCGTCGGCCAGCACTACCTGAGCCAGCAACGGGCCTGGACGAAACTCGAATTCGCCTTTTTTCTGATTATAGAATGTAATACCGGTAATATCCGAAGGCAGCAAATCGGGAGTAAATTGAATGCGCTGAAACGAGCAGCCGAGCGATTTCGCGAGCGATTTCGCCAGGGTGGTTTTGCCAATGCCCGGCACATCCTCGAAAAGAACATGACCCTCACAGAGCAAGGCCACCATCAACAAATCGATGACCTCCTCTTTACCCACCATCACCTGACTGACATTGGAACGAACAGCGCGAGCGGCCTCCTGCACCTGGAGAATTTCATCGGTTTGCGTCATAACCAATCCTTACAACGGGCACAAATGAGAAGTTAATATGGAGATTATACGCCTATTTCATAGGCGATGTCACGCCAGCACAGTTAAAACCAGGGCGACCGCGAGGGTCGCCCCTACCATATCCATGATCGTAGGGGCGACCCTCGCGGTCGCCCTGGTCCCTAATCATTCGTTCTCCATCAACCACCCTGTCCATTGCCAGTAATTTGAATGGTCACAGGTGAAGAGGCAACCGTATTCCCGTTCTGATCGGAAGCAACGGCATAGACAGTGGCCTGGGCGTTCTTGCGACCAAAGGCGAAGACCGCGACCAGCCAGGAAAGCGTTGCATTACCATTGCCATCAGTCACCTGCACAGGCGAAGAGGCGCGGCCCGGCTGGACATTATACCGTATGACCAGCGTAACCGTGATGCCGGGCTGGTTGGTTGAGACAACGACGCTCGCATAGCTGAAATTGCGTACCGACTGGGGATAATTGACAATTTGGATGCTAAGATTGCCTGATGAAGAGGTCGGCTGCGGCGAAGGATTGCCGGTAGGCGTGTTCTGTGTCACCGGTGTAGGAACGGCTGGCGGCTGGCTACTCTGATTGCTGCCCTGACCGCCATTGGGCGTAGAAAAGGTCGGCTGTAAATCAACCGTTCCCTTTGGCGCTGGATAGGCTGGCACATTGGTCGAGGCTGTAGTGCCGAATAAGAGCTTTCCTGACAGGGCAGCACCTGCAAGCGAAACAAAGAATATTGCGGCAATAACAGCAAGAGCGATAGAAAGAAAGAATACCTTGTAGGCGGGATCTTTGCGCCAGTAATAGGAGATTTTTGGCATCAGACCCCGAGGCGCGGGCGGCTCCGACTGGCGAATAAGCAAACCTGGATGTATGGGTGTCCTAAACTGTCCAGTGGACGTAGGCACATCCTGTGTGGGAGGTGGCGGTAAGACCAGCTTCCCAGACGGGATTGAATTATCCTCTGTCTGCGGTTCAGATAGCATACTACTTCCTCCTCTTTAAAAAGATGAACGCGCCAGTAACTTCTCTTCGAGGAGCATTATACATAATGTTCGATCTTGTGTTCAATTGTATAGGTAATAAGTAGGGTCAGATATATCGCCCCCCTACATTGGTTGGCATCGCGCGATTTCACCCGGCCACCAACAACACGACATATTCGGCCCTACACATGAGTAAACGCCTTCAGCGTCTCTATTACGGTATAAATACTGATATCTTCCAAACTCCGGGCAGCAATAACCTTTACAGCCTTACCAACAGGATGCCACACCGCCGGGTCACTCGCGCCAAAAAGGGCCAGCGTTGGTACCCCCAACAAAGCCGCCAGATGCGTAATGCCCGAATCATTGCCGAGATAGCATTTGCATTTCAGCAGAGCATACGCCACGTTCATCAGGGACGCATCCTGCATGATTTCCAGTTGTTCCGCTCCTTCAGGCAAAGCATCAAGGATTAACTGAAGCCGTTCCCTATCAGCAGGCCCGCCGAGTAGGAGAACACGCTGCCCTTTTCCTAGAAAATGTTGGATCACCGCAACAAAACGCGCTGAAGGCCAACACTTTTGCGCACCGCCGCTGCCAGGATGAATAGCTATCGTTTGTTGTACATGCTGGGGAGCATCAGGCAAGCGCAACACAAAATTTGCTTCGCTAGCTTGCAAGCCTATCGTTTGCGCCAGATATTGCACAATATGAGTACGGTCGCTTGTTGCTGGTCTTCCCGGCGCAACAATCACGCGCCCTGCTCCCGCATTATACAGGTTGCGCTCTACAATGCCATCAGGATCGCGCAGCCAGCAAATGACGAGGTTTGCCTGTGCAATCATTGCTCGCGTGCCGGGATGTTGAATGCCCCTGCTTGAAAACAGTTCGCTCCATTGCAAACTTTGGTAGTCAGATACCTCTTCCACCATGCCAGAAGCAAGCATTAAAGGCAAAACAGCAGCATTGCCTATGAAAGTGATATGTGGATTAGCATGATGTTGGCGCAAAGCCTGAATAACTGGCAGGGTGAGCAGGGTATCACCGATGGCTCCGGGACGAATTATCAAAATTCGCATAAAAACGTTTCCGCTTTTCCGATCCAGTGCTGCATTATTATAAGCGGAGCAACAAAAAATGCTCCACATCTTATTTTCTAAGGACATTGTATGACCGAACCGCAAATGTATGACAGCGCCTTGAAATCTTTATTGGGAGACGAAGTAGCAGAGGTACTGCCCAGATTGCTCCCCGGTTCGCAATATGTGAGCGAACAAAATATCGAGATCGATAGATCCACTTTGAAGGCCGATTTAGTGTACAATATCAAGTACAAAGGCATTCCGCATGTTCTGAATATGGAACTGCAAACAGGTTCAGACGAAGAGATGCCTATACGTATGCTCAAGTACCATGTGGGTCTGTTTGACAAGCATCGCAAACCTGTCATTTCGATGATAATGTATCCTTTTGAGACAAAAATACCTGAACCGCCTTTTCAAGAATGGAGTGTAGATGAAGTCCTTCTCGAACTTAAGTACAAAGTTTTGCCCTTGTGGAAGTTGGACGCACAGGAATTTATTCGCGATCATGTGGTACCAATGTACGCGCTCTTGCCTGCTATGAAAGGAGCCAATGCGCAACTTCTTTTGCAGGCCATCGAAGAAATGAAACAGCATTACACAATGCCAAAACTCGGAAACCACCTGGTACGGTTCCGAACCATCTTACGCCGGTCCAAATCGTTGTCTAATAAAGACAAACAAATCGTGGAGGAACACATGCAATACTACGACAGCTTGCTCGACTCTGATCCCTATATCCAACAGAAAGTGGCGCTTGAACGAACACTGGAGAGAAATCAGGCCAGACAAGAGATGCTAGACCTCTTGCGCAGTTCCATTATGGAAATTGTGGGCAGACGATTTCCCTCTCTTACAGAGAAAGCACAGCAGCGAATGGCACAACTTCAAGAAGTGACAGACCTGAAAGACCTCATGATACAAATCTCGACTGCGCCCAACCTTACAGCCGCTCGCCGCATTTTGAAAGAAACGCCTACACATTAACCTATTCTGGCAGGCAGCTAAAGAGAGAGATGAGGCACAAAAATATGCTTGATGCCTCATCTCTCTCTTTAATTGCGAGCCAGCAATAAAAACTCGACCACTCCCACTATTCCCAGGCTGATAATCATGGTGAAGATGCTCCAGCTATGCAGGGCGCGCAACAGCAGGTTGAAGACGACCCAGAGGGAGAGGAGCGCGCTCTGACGTAGGGCTTTGCGTACCGTAGGGCGATAGAGGCGGAGAGGCACAAAGCGCCGACCTATGAAATAGGCAAGCGGTGAAAGCGTGCAGGTGAGGGCCACGCCGAACAGCACGAAGAAGGTGACGAAGGACAGCACATTGTCCGGCGGCACAAAGCGCGTATAGAGCAGCACTGCCGCCCAGGCTAAAAGAGCGAGCAGCATCAATATATAAAGCGCGGTGCGGTTGGGAATCCGGCGCTGCACTACCTGTATTTTCGGCTTTGTAGGGTTATTCATGATACTCATCGCAAAAGATTAAAGCCCCGGTTGCCGTTGAGAGGCGCTTCATGGCGTTTGCGGCTCTCCTGGGATTCCGGGCTGAAGTATTGCTGCCACATATCCGGCGCGTCCTTGCTTTCACCGCCATGCGGAGTGATGCGCGTGCCTACGCGACAGATAACGGGCGTATTGACCGCCGCGCCCGCGATAATGACCTGGCCTTTGGAAAGGGCTGGCAGGTTATCAAGCAGGTCTCGACCGACACCCTCGATGGCCGCCGCTACGCTCTTCTGGTCGATCTCGTTGACAATACGCATGATACATTGGGTCTGGCACTGGCTCAGCACGTCGGCATCCAGTTTGCCGGGTCGCTGACTGATTAAACCGACGCCGATACCAAATTTGCGGCCCTCGGCCAATACTTGTTTGAGAATAGCGGTGGAGACGACTTCCGCTCCCCCTGGCGCGAAGTGATGGGCTTCTTCGATCAGGACAAAGACCGGATAGGGCAGGTAAAATTCACCGGAGTGGACTTTGCCCCGCTCGGTATCCATGCGCGCTTTGTACAGGCGGCGCAATAGAGTCGCCACTACAACCTGCTGGTCGCGCTCGTCAATCTCGTTAAGTGGCAGCACGGTGCATTGTCCTGGCTTGAAAATCTCTGGGAGATCGAGATGCTGCATGTCGTCAAAGGTGAAGTTATCGACGAAACGCTGCTCGATACGCCAGGTCAGGGCATGGACGGTGCTGGAGTCGTCCGCGCCCTCGCTGTCCTCGTCGCCTTTTTGCTTGGAGACGGATTTGATGGCGTTAATCAGGTCGTGCGCGCTCCAGGGTGTGCCTTTTTTCTGTTCTCTTACCCTGCGCAAACCGCGACTCAGCAGGTGCTGCTGCTTCTCGGTCATCTCAGGCAGCAGGTGGCGCATATCGCCCATATCGAGCGATGAGATACGCACCTTGACCTGTTCCGGCTTATAGACACGGATGGTTGGCGAATAGGCTGGCCTTCTTCCTTCGGCTGGCAAGGTGAACTGCGGATAGTTGGGTATCTGTTCGAGCGTGCTGTATTCGCCATGTGGGTCAATGATGAGAACGCAGGCCTTATTATAGGGCTGCATCAGTTCTTCGATCACCACGCTGGCGAGATAACTTTTACCCGCCCCTGTGCTGGCAATGATGGCTAGATGCGTACTCACCACGTCCTTTACGGAGAGGACTATAGGTACAGCGTCCGGCTTGCGCGTGAGCAACGAGCCGACAGTTGCCGAGCCTGGCTCGCCGCGCCGTTTGCGGCTCAAGATGCCCGACAGCATCTCGTCATCGGCCAGGAAAATCTGCTTACCCGACTGTGGTGGTATCCAGGGATTGATGAACGAGGCGGTGGGTGCATCATAATAGCCCATGATGGCGACGTGTAGCTCGAAGAGTTCGTTCGCCCGCGAATCATAGCCGACCATTGCGGCGACCTGCGAGGGCGCGATTTCCGGCTCAGCCAGGAAGGTGTCCGGGTAGAGTTTCAAGGGTACGCGCTTGATGATGCGACCAAGCACGCGGCGCGAGGGAGCATTCGGGTTTTCCTGGTCGGATAACTCGTAGTAGACGTACTCGCCGTTTTTGAGTTCCTGCTCGTCGTCTCGCGAGACGAAGGTATATTCGTGAGTGCTTTCGCCCGGCCCTTTGGTGATACCGACCGGTTTGAAGCGGCGAGGCGCGCTGGTAGCGGGCGCAGTTGTTGGATCAAGCATTGAATGTAGCCTCTCTAGCCAGTGGTTTCTACTTTGAGCCGCCAGGCGAAATTGCGTTTGACGATGGATAATAGCGAAAGATTTTCAGGAAACAGGCGCTCCAACTGGTCGATAATTTGCAGCGTCACCATCGGCAGCAGGCTGTTGCGCTGAGCAATGATGTGCGGAAGATAGCCCATGTGTAAATAGGACTTGCGTTCCGGGGCGTGCGTGTCGCTGAAATAATGGAAGGCACGCACTTCCTCGTCATCCATCGTCTCGATCTCGCTGCCCAGTTCCAGGGAGAGCAGGGGAACGCCATGCATCACTGAAAGAATTTCCGTCTGTCCCGGCTGGAGCATGCGCTGCTCCATCATGCCTAAAACCATTACGTAGATCAGTACAGCCTTCTCAGAAATATAATCGGGCGAAAAGAGTTCTACCTGGGTCTCATTCGAGAGACGCGGCCCTAGAGAACCAAAGGCCGGATTGAGCAGGATGGTATCGTAGATCACGCCTACCGCGTAGGTCTGCGGCTCGGTACTTTTGCCCAGGGCATAGATGATCTTCGCGTCAGGATTATCGGGCTGTTCGGAGCGTATCGCGATACGCACGAAGCGACCAAAAGCGTAGTCCGCGGGGGCTGGCTCCTGCTCCACCTCACGCGGACCATAAATCTGACAGACATAATTGATGTGCGAATCGGACTTGACGATCTTCCCGATGTACATCGCATTCCCCTCCACAGAAACAGGTTGCCATTCGCAGCAATTATAGCATAGTTTATGCCGCGCATGACCAAAAAGGTATGCCTCTCCTATTCTTATTCTCTTTAACGAGCGAGAGAACGGAAATCAGCCGATCTCCCTTAACCTGTCGCGAGCCATCAGAAGATTACCGATTGTACTCATGTCGGACACAAAATCCTGGTAGACAAGCCGGATGGCCTCTTCGAGAGGTAGAACATGCAGTTCAATAAATTCTTCTAGCTCAGCTTGAGGATTGTCTAAAGTGAGGTCATAGGCAAGGAAGGTATACGACTTTCGCGTTGAAATAGCGGGGTGAGAATAGGCATAGCGCAGCTTGATCATTTCTCGCGCGCTATGCCCGGTTTCTTCGCGTAATTCTCGCCTCGCCGCAACTTCTGGCGACTCGCCCGCTTCGATATGGCCGCCGGGAAGGGTATATAAAAACGAGTTAGAGCCAGGACTATATTCTTTGATGAGCAAGACGTTATGCTGCCGATCAACCGGTACAATGGCAACCCCATCCCGGCGTCGAATCAGCTCGCGCTCGACGGGTTGCCCGCCAATTCTTATCTTACGTCTCAAAACATCGAAGATAACCCCACTGTATTCGACCGTTTCCTCAATAATCAGAGGCGGTTGCGAATTGGTATCCATCCCGGCGTTTCTCGCTTATCCTTTTAAAAACTGCTTAACGATTGAGCAGATTTTTCTGTACGCAAAGACCGATAACTGATGTTAGATTGTGGAAGAATATCCTCTACCAGGTCTTCGAGATCTTTCATCTCTTCACAGTTATAGAGACGCCGACCTATGATATCATACGCTCTTACCTGGCTGGTCGCAGGATTTTTTATGGGCTGGCTTATGTAGACCTTGCTTCCAAAGTCTTTGAGGTGATGTAAGGCCCCTTCTGCTGCCATGATGTCAGACGGAACCAGAATAATAGCGCTGGTTGCCTCGCGAATCTCGCTATCAGCCAGAATAGCAGGAATATTAGCCCCAACTATGTCCCCGCCAAGCTCCGCAATGATTACTTCAGGCTGCTTACCTGCCAGACGGTTCAGAATCCCTTTGGCAACGCTCACCACCGTCTCTCCCTCATACCCATAGGTACTGACTAACCCAGCATCAACAAAATCGAGAAAGTCTTTTGCTCCCGCCTCGTGTAGATTGAGTATGTCATCATAGTTTCCCGCGCCAGCCAGCTTGGTTGCCGCAACCTGTTTTCTTCTAGTGCGTGAGAGATAATGCGTAAGTTTGGCAGCAAATTTTGTCTTGCCTACATTGGCAGATGTACCCGCTATCAGAATTAATGGACAGGATATATCAAGATGTCTGGCCATGATATGAGGATGAATTTCTAATAGTTCTCCTTTAGAAGAAGCAAGACCTAGAATGAGAAGTTTCGTCGGACTGCCTCGATAGGATGGATAAGAAATGCACTCACCGATCAAACCACCAGCCGAAAGCAAGTCAACCGGTTCCTCCCTCGGCAATTGAATGCCTTCCGGGGGTACGCCTCCATACATGGATATCGTTGAGTAACGATTCCCTATAACGCCCATAATGAGATCGCCAGCTTGAAGACGGATGTACCTGCCCGTCCAGCTTTCTACTTTCTCATGAGCGCCAACCGCCATGACCTGACACACAACAACACTTCCTACCTTGGCCCATCCTTCCTGTACTATTTTTATTTCTTCGCTCAAAGAACGTAAGCCTCGTGTATTGCTCATAGCGCAGGTTAAATCGGCTAATGAGATGCGTGATATGATTGCTTTGCTACTGTTCATGGATTGCCTCCACCTCTTTATATTTTAGAGTTAATCAAATGCTATGCCGATTACACCTCTGTTCATTTTATCACCAATTGACATTTACAGCTCAATTTGGAGTTCTGTGAGGTGTTCAGTTTCTCTTGTGTTCGAATGTTCCTGTTGGGATGCCTGTTCAGGCAAATCAAGCCATTCATAAGCGCGGGTCACGTCGAAAAGTTCTCCCAGAGGTGCCATTTGCCCTTGCACTGCTCCTAAACGCTGCTCTCGCTTTAGCTGAGATAATGCATCGCTAACAGTTTTAAGGATCGAGCGAATGATGACGTTGGAATAAATGATAATATCAGCTCCAGCCGCGTGCAATTGGGGAGCTGAGAAAGCGGGCAGAGAAGTGGGAGTAATGACAATGGGAGCAAGCTCCCTTACCTCAGAAAGGACTTCCATAAATGCTTCTTGTGTGGCCGCGTTGGTTTGTATGAATAATGCATCTGCTCCGGCTTCTCTATAGGCATAGGCCCGGCGAATCGTGTCTCGCACACCGATGCCTGCAATCAGCCCCTCAGTGCGCGCTATGATCTCCAATTGGTTGCCAACGCTTTGACGCACCTTGCGGATACGACGACAAAATGTATCTATGTCTTCCAGGTGCCGGTCTACATTTGCATAAAAAGAGCCTCTTTTGGGAAAGGCATTATCTTCTATACACATAGCTGTGGCTCCGGCGGCTTGAAATTCCTGCGCAGCCCGCCTGGCCGTCTCATCACTTCCATAGCCATTGTCGGCATCAACAAGTACGGGAAGTCTTGTAGCGCTCGTGATCTCTCGTAATACCTGTCCCATTTCGCTCAGCGTAATGACATTCGCATCTGGCAGCATTTTAGAGGCGGATACTTCTAAACTGCTCAGCCAGAGGACTTGATAGCCTGCTTGCTCTACCAGGCTGGCCGTTATGGCATTATGAACGCCTACCCCTAAAGCGTAGCGTCCTGCAGCACGAATACCGGCGAGATAGCCATTGCTTTCTCTCTTCATCTTAGTCCTCGAGGCTACGAATGTAAACGCGAAGCAATTGCTTCACGGAAGCGCTGCGCGATAAATCGCGGGTGATGAGCTATTCTGGGATGCGTCACATCTGGCTCGGTAGAGACGCACATGAACGTCCGGCGCGTGCTTTGCAAGGCTGTCTGTAGGAGTGAGGCAAAGGATTCGAGGTCATCAGGATGATAAGCACAATCATAACCCACTCCTAGAGCCAATTGCACAAAGTCTACCCGAGGAGACAGATTTTGCTGCCACCCGGTTGATTCGTACATGCCATTATCAAGCACGATATGGACAAAAGGGCTTTTCGCCGCGTTAGAGGCGACCGGAAAGCCGCTTAATCCCATTAAAGCATTGCCATCCCCCTCAATAGCAATGACAGGCACTTGCGCGCAGTGAGAAAATCCGGCGGCAATGGTGGGACACAGCCCCATAGAACCAACCATGTAAAAACAGTCATCCCGGTCAGCAAGCGTATACATTGCGCGGGCATTCATAGCATTGCCAACAAAAAGAATAGCATTATGTTGCCTGGCTGTAGCAGCTATGCTACTCAGTATTTCATCTCTCTTCATCATCTAGCTCCTTTGGAATACCAAGCACAGCAATGGGCTGACGTTCTTTATTCGCGCGCCGCTTTGCTTCTTGAATGGTAGAGGCAATGGTTTCCAAAGACTCTTTCAGCCCGACCTCAAGCATGGGTATGCGCAGCGACTCGAGGAGCAAGGAAAGAGGTTCTCCAATGGCATTATGGTGAGGCAGATCACGGCCTCGATATCCTGCCCAGGCAATGAAGAGAACCAGAGGAATGCTATAGACAGAAGCCAGGCTGGTCAGCGCATCGATAGCATTCCCAATACCGGAACTTTCCATAAAGACCAGTGGATGTTCTCCGGCCAAAGAGGCCCCCACAGCGAGGGCGATAGCATTGTCTTCTCGCGTTGCAGGCACATACCTTCGATTCATTTCAGAGCATTCAAGTTCAGCAATGAAAGCGCGGAAAGCAGAGTCAGGGACCCCCGTGATAAAGGTTATGCCTGACGCGAAGAGAAGTTCGGAGAGCGACGTGTCACTCTCCAGAGTTGACCCATTCGTCATACGTTCCCCCAAACGATTAATCTATTTTAAAAAGGTAGTTATTCATTTTCAATTGCTCCTAAAGCGCGAAGGACTGTTCGCTGCTCTTCCCGCAAACCCCGCGCGCCAGCGATGTTCATGCCTTCATAGGGCTTTCTAACCTGGAGAATGTGAAGGCAATTTCCTGTTTCCACGTTCCACACCCTGACTGTACCATCGAGGCTGGCGCTGGCAAGCATACGCCCATCTGGATGGAAGGCGACCCCATAGATGCGGTGCGTATGGCCTGTCAATTCCTGGAGACACTGGCGTGTCTCCAGCTTCCAGATGCGCACCAGATGATCTTCGCCCCCACGAGCAAGCAGCTTCCCATCAGGACTGAAAGCCAGCGACAAAATCCAACGATTGCTCCTTTCCAGGACGGTGAGCGGTTCCCAGGAATCCGTCTCGCTTTGTCTTTGCCACAGGCGAATGGTCTTATCGTCGCTGCTGCTGGCGAACAGCGAACCCGAAGGATGGAAAACTACGGAACGCACCCCGTTGGTGTGGCTCTGCAGAACTTGAAGGCAGGCACCTGTCTCCAGATGCCAGAAGCGTATTTCGCCATCTTCGCTCCCGCTGGCAAGAAGCGGTTGCAGCGGATGGAAAGCCACAGTCCTGACCCAATCGCGGTGTCCCTCGAAAACCCACAAACGCTGACCAGTCAGCGTTATCCAGACACGCACCAACCCATCTTCACCTGCGCTGGCAAGCCATTTACCATCCCGGTTGAAGGCTACCGTTCGCACCCGGTCATTATGTTCGCGCAGTTCTCGAATACATCGACCGCTTTTGACATGCCATAAACGTACTGTGCGATCATCGCTCGCGCTGGCAATGTAGTCCCCATCAGGATGAAAAGCCATGGCCCGCACGCCGTTGTCGTGTCCACGCAGTTCGCGCAGGTAGCGGCCTGAAGGCATTTCCCAGAGGCGTAACAGGTCGTCATCGCCGCCGCTCACCAGCAGGTCGCCTCTGGGGCTGAAGGCAACTGCGCGCACCTGGTTCACGTAGCCTTGAAGGATTTTAAAGCAGCGACCCGAGGCAACCTCCCAGAAGCGCACCGTCTGATCTTCGCTGCCGCTGACAATGGTTTGACCTGATTGGTTAAACACGGCTGTATAGACACGATGTTTGTGGCCTTGAAAGATTCTCAGATATTGCCCCGAGGAAACATCCCACAGACGAATGGTCTGATCATCACTGCTACTGACCAGCAGCGTACCATCGGCATTGAACACCACCGAGCGTATCTGGTTCTCATGTTCCTTTGATAGGCTCTTGAGCAGCATTCCAGAAGAGACATCCCACAGGCGAATTATAGCGTCCTGGCCCCCACTGACCAGTAAGTCGCCAACGTGATTGAAGTTGACCGAGTGAACCTCTCCAGACTGGCGGGGAAGTGTCTTGAGACAGTCGCCCACTTGCGCATTCCAAAGCCGGATATAGCCATCCTCATCTCCACTTGCCAGCAGATCCCCCTGCCTGTTGAAAACCACCGTCCTGACGGGGCTATGCCCCTCCAGTTCTCGCAAGCAAGCGCCTGTATTGAGATCCCACAAACGAATAGAACCGTCATCGCCGCCACTGGCAGCAACCCCGCCATCAGGACTCATGGCAACAGTTCGCACGCGATCCTCATGACCTTGCATCACATGCACACATTGATCGGTGTCCACGCTCCATAAACGAACGGTTGTATCCTCACTACCGCTCACCATCCAGTTGCCGGAAGGGTCAAAGGCGATGGCACGCACCCGCGCCGTATGTCCTTTGTACGTGCGTACAGGAGAGCCACTGGCAGCTTCCCACAGGCGAATATCCCCATTCTCTGTTCCCGCAGCCAGCCAGCGATTGTCAGGATCGGGACTATAGGCCAGGGAGAGAATACTCCTGAAAGTATCTGTAAACGAGCAATCCTCAAAGTGCGCGTAGGCAAAATTCACATCGTGGAGCGCGACTCCTTGCAGGTAGGCTTGCCGGATGTAGAGGCCAGAAAAGTCACAATCGCTCAGGTCAAATTTGAGATGAAGAAACAGGTGCAGCAGGTTGGCCCCGCCATAGCCTTGAGAAGCAGGCTCATCATGCAACTTGAGCAGGAGCTTGCGCAGGTGAGTCTCACACTCCTCACGGCCATACCTCTCAAGCAACGCCCGGGCAATGGGATCAAGAACATACAACCTTTGGGCATCACGCAGGTAATCCTTGGCCTGCGCTTTAAGGAGCGCGTGACTCTCAAGCAAACAGAAGGAGCTTTCCTGGAGTTCTTTCACCACCTGATCAATCATTCGCTGGGTGATAAACGTCTGGATCACTTCCTGCAACGAATATCCCTTCACTTGCTCTCGAATCTCAATCAGAGAACGGCGGCGCAACGATTGTAAAGCAGTAGCAAGTTCCATTACTGTATAAGGAGTGGGAAAATCTTGCTGGAGAGTGGGAAGCGTTACAGCTTCACGCTCAATTGCCAGCCAGTACATTACGTGCTGCTCCAGCTCAGTCAGGCGCTCAAATTGCTGCTTTAACACGTCGTGGATATCTTCAAAAATGGGAACGCTACTGGTAAGAAACGTCGAGATATTCCCTGCCAGAGCTTCATCAATAAAGACAGCCGCGACCTGTAAGGCCAGAGGATTGCCGCTGTATAACTCGAACAGCTTTTCCGCATCTTCGCGCTGTGTTTCCCAGTCTAAGCCTTTATCCGCGAGAATTTTCAATCCATCCTCCAGCTCTAATCCTGAAAGCGGATAGATGCGCACAGGCCCAGTTTTCCCCTGAAGACGAGCAACCTCTTTGGGAACTTCGCGGGTGGTGACAATCAGACAACTTTTATGCGAGACGCTGCCAATTGCATCGAGCAGTCTCCCATATTCTTCATAGCCTTCACGATACTCGCCTGCATGCCCTTTCTCTTGCAAAATCGATTCCATGTTGTCAAGGATCAAGAGACAGCGCTTTTCTTTCATGCAATCAAGAAGCTTACGAATGCGATCCTCCACACTCCAGCCAGGCTCAATCGGTTTATGACGAGAGAGCAACGAAAGGCAGTCATTGAGGATATGTTCAAAACCAGGAGCGTCTTTTAGAGAGCGCCAGAAAACATGCTCGAATTGTTCATCGATATCACGCGCCAGCCTGACCGTTAGCATAGTCTTACCAATGCCGCCTGATCCCGAGACCACTAATAGCTGGCAATTCTCTTTTAATATCCAGTGATCTAGCTCTTCTAGTTGCTTTTCGCGTCCAAAGAAAGCTTGTAGACGAGGCACATCGCCCCAATCATCCTCTTTTGTCTTAGAGAGTACTGGCAGAACTGGAGTAACAGGAACGGCTGGCAGCGAGGGGGGTGGATATGGAAGTTCAGCAGCCTCGAACAGTGCTTTTTTCTCTTCATCGTTAAGTTGCAAGGCATCTGCCAATTTAGTAACAACTTCTAAAGAAGGATTCTTACGAGTACCTAAAGTTAAATGACTGACATAGCTCTCTGCAAGCTCCGCATAGTAAGCAAGCTCCTTTTTAGAATAGCCCTTTTTTTTGCGAAATGTCTCGAGAGTTTCTGAGAATTCACTCATAAGTTTTCTAGAAATTTGCTCCTATTACTTACCGGATACAATTTCTTTACGTTGATACTTCAGGTTTTCTACTTCCATAATACGTATGTAAAAGGACAATTTTCACAAACTTGAGAAACCGCTACTAGTATCGTTTGTTTAGTATCTTTTCTAGTAACATACGGCAGTATAGCATAGATATTTTGAAAAGAAAAGTATTTCTTATCAAAAATTTATCACAAAATTTGTCTCTTTGGAAATGCTATTACCAGAAGAACCTGCCGAAGTAAGTATTTTTTCTAGCACCAGTCTTTTATCCCTAAATACATCAGGCTTTCCCATTGCATATTCCCTGTTCGTTTTTCTAAGGAATTTCTAATTAATTCTCTGGTATGAAAACCTTGAATTTCTGGTAACTTACAGTATATAATTTACTCATCATCCAACCATAAATAGGGTGATTTCTGGAAATAATTGGTAACGGTAATCAGTTGAAAAGCTAGAAAGACGTAGTAGTACAGATGCGCAGTAGAAATCATGTAAGTTGCTTGCTACCTTTCAAGGAGACACGCAGATGGAAACAATTAGATCATCTCTGGGAACGGAAGAGTTCCAGACCAGGGAGAATGAGAGAGGAGAAAACCAGGTTTCCTCTCTAGTAGAGGATATTCAAGCCTCTCAAGCTATTTTCTTCAAAGCCGCGACTTCATGGCTTTTGAAGAGTCATTCTCTCTCTTCTCAAGAACGCAGTGAGATAGTGGAAGAGAGCCAGCAGAATAGCTGGGTCAAAGCTCTTTCGATTGACCCATCCTCAATTAAACGCTCTCCCTCAGCCTATCTTGCCTCTATCGGGCGCACCACTACTATTGACGAACTTCGCCGCCGCAGTTATAAGCGGCGGCGTCACTTTTCTCCTCCAGCCGAGTACGACACCGAATTGTATCTAGAGCAAACCCAACCCTCCGTACAATTTGGCCTGCGCGATCCGGCCATTGAATTTGATCTCCGGGAACAAATTGACGAAATTGTAGCAGCTGTCGCGCATCTGCCATATGGCCAGATGTACGTTATGGTGTGTGTTCTGAAAGATGAAGCGGGGCCATTGTTCCCTCTGGCTGAGATGTTCAGCAAGTACGGAATAAGTATTGAGGATATTACATGGCCGCGTGACTGTAAAAAACTGCAGAGCATGCGCACACAGAAGACGTTGGCTCAAAAGGCCTTAAGGGAGAAGTTTCACTGGCCAGAGAAGACGGTGAAAGCTCGCCACATTTCCAGTAAATAAACAAGAGAAGATCGCGTATTCAGTCTGCTATGGTTACATGTTTCTGCATGAAAAAGAGAGGCATGATATGGAGATCATCTGGCTTACATTTCTAGGTCCTGACCGTTTCAGCGAACTTTGCCCGGATAATATAGGGGAGAATGAGCAGTTTGTCGCCGATTTATGCCGAACAGCGCTAAATAGCCTCCCCTTCCTGGCATTGCTGGATAATGTCAAGATTGAATATTCAGCGACCACAAAAACCTATCGCATCGATATGTTCATCTATTGCTCCGTCACTGTTATCGGGCTGACTACGGCTCCTTCAAACATTGGAGCCGTAGTCGAAGGGGCCATCAGTCAGAGGCTGGGTGAAATTTTCTCTCAAGTGGAGAGCCTGGAAAATTAATGGGTGGCATTATTTTTGTAGCTGCCGCGCCCTCTCCACAACACCGTACCCAACCACACATACCACACTGGATTCACCACAAACCCGCTCACCAGTGCCACCACCGCGATCAGCGGATTCTTCGGATCAAGAATGATCAATCGTCCCAGGTACAGCACGATCAACAAAACGGCCAGCAGGTAGCCGAGGTAGCTTAGGCCGCGAGCGAGGCCGCTTTTGCCAAGCAGCCAGGCGAAAGCGAGTACGCCCAGACCAGTTATGCCAAAAGCGAGCAGGCCGCGTGGATCAACCGAACTGGGCAGATTGGCGAGGTTGAAATTGACCGCCGGGGGATTGAGGACATTGGCGAGATCGTAGCCGCCGTGTAGCAATGTGCCAAGCGCGCCTGCGATGCCCAACAGCAGGGCCAGCATGGCAAAGCCGGGTTCAACCTCGCGCACACGCGCATATAAGCCGGTAAGTACCGGAATAGTAAGTAGACCGCCAAGCATCAGAAAGAGCGCGCTCAGGCCCGCGCTTTTCAGGACAATGAACGAGATTGCATAGAGCAGGCTGCCAGCACCTGCAAGTATCGCGCTCAGGCCTGCGAAACGCTCAAATGCGCTCGCGGAAGCCATGTTCGCGGAAGCGGTGGTTGAATGAGTAGCCATGAATCCTTCCTCTCCTTCTCATAGAATAGATCAGGGCGTATTTCTGCCAACTGTACGAGAAATGCGTGGCAAAAGATCATTCGGATGGCATATGCTATACTGGACAGGACTATTTTAGAGGAGTACTCGCATTATGACCGATTTTGTAAAAGACATGCCCGATCTGGATGAGATGCTGCAATCGCTGCTGCTCGTCGAGGAAGGGGAACATGAATTTTTGCCAGAAGACGAAGATGCCCAGGAACTACGCAACCTCTTTTTTCCGGTGACGCAACATTGTATCTATTTGAATCACGCGGCCAATGGCGCGCTGCCCCGGCCAACGGCTCGCGTCATGCATGACTATATCTCTGATACCAGCGACTTTGGTAATATTCACTACGAACAATGGAGCATCTACGAGCAGGGTGCGCATCGCCGGATGGCGCAATTAATCTCCGCTAGACCGGATCAAATCGCCATGACCGCCAGCACAGGTGATGGCTTAACTCATATTGCGTCCGGCCTGCACTGGCAGGCTGGCGATAACATAGTGACAGCCGCCTGCGAGTTTCCCAGCAATGTCTATCCCTGGCTCAACCTGCACGAACACGGCGTTGAGGTGCGGCTGGTGCAGATGCGCGACCATCGCATTCAGCTTGAAGACGTGCTGGCTCTGATCGACGAGCGAACGCGGCTGGTCAGCCTGAGCCTGGTAGAATTCTCAACAGGCTTTCGCAATGATATCGCCGCCATCGCTCGCTATTGTCACGAACATGGCATCCTCTGCGGTATCGATGCCATTCAGGCGCTGGGCGTATTGGATATCAATGTGCAAAGCCTCGGCGTAGATTTCCTGGCGGCGGCCTCGCATAAATGGCTGCTCAGCCCGCAAACAACGGGCATTCTCTATGTCGCGGATAACCTGCTCGAACAATTGCATATCGCGCAACGCGGCTGGTTCAGCGTCTCGAACCCGTTTGACTTCTTCAACTATGACCAGCCCTTGAAACAGGGGGCGGCGCGTTTTGAACACAGCACGCCGAATCGCATGGCAATCGTCGGCCTGGATGCCTCGCTCGGCGTCTTCGAGAGCATTGATGGCGGCATGAAAGCTGTCGAAGCGCGGGCGCTTGGACTTACACAGTATGCTATCAATGGACTGGAACGCCTCGGTTTTCCCGTTGTATCGCCACGCGGGGCAAACGAACGCTCAAGCATCGTCTGCTTCCAGATGCATCCTGAGCATCCTGAAATAACGCCGGAGCAGGTTGTAGAGCGGCTGGAAGAGCGCAACATTTTCATCACGTCTCGCGATACCGTAGTGCGCGTCTCTCCCCATTTCTACAATACTATTGAGGACATAGACGCGCTGTTAAACGGGCTGGAAGACATGACGCAGGTAAAAACCGTTTAGGAATGAAATGTGGGGATGCAATGATGCGCTTTCACAACCAGAATCGGCAATCCTAACATGTCATCCTGAGCGCAGCGAAGGCTCTGCGGCCTCGACGCACGAATCGCCAGGCAAAGAGATCCTTCGCTGCGCTCAGGATGACATGTACCAGGCATGGCCGAATATGATCTTCAAACTTCAACATCACGTCCCTACAGAAATTTATATCAGGGAGAATCTTGTTATGACGCAGGCAGACCTCTCTTTTGAATCACCCCGACCTCGCCGTCCTTTGAGCATAGGAGCGGGGGCGATTGTGGTGCATGAGAATCGCGTGCTGCTGGTGCGCAATATACGGGGTGTGACCAGAGGCCGTTATTTGTTGCCAGCCGGGCGTGTGAACGTGGGAGAGTTGCCGGACGTGGCGGCGGCGCGTGAAACACTTGAGGAAACCGGCCTGCAAGTTGAGATCACCGGGCTGGCGGGCGTGCGCCTGTGGGTCATGGATGATGGAGAACACAACTACTTTTTCATGTTCCTCGCGAAGCTGCTTTCGCCAGTCAGCGACCTCAAGCCTAACCTGGATGAAATTGACGATGCCCGTTTTTTTACCAAAGAAGAGATGCAAGCCCTTTCCATTGAGGAAACATGGTCAGGAGCAATCGCCATCGCTCTGAAAGCCCTGGAACCGAATGCCAGCATCTGGCCTAATTACGCAGACCTTTCGGATACATCAGGAGTTGATGCGCCCAATCGCTGGCGCATCTGGATGTAAAAAATAAACGCTGGGGGAGAACACGGAAGCCACCTGCTAACCAAAGCGACTGGAAGCCATCCCCTTGCGGGTGGCTTCCAGTTTCTATTCGGCTGAGATGACAGTTTTTTACATTTAGCCTCCGGCAGGCCCACCCTCTAATCCAGGCTTCGTCATATTGGACGGGTCAAGGATGCGATCCAACTCCTCTTCGGAAAGGTTGGTCTTTTCGCGGGCTACCTCGCGGATGGTTTTGCCGGTGCGATAGGCCTCTTTGGAGATGTTGGCGGCGGCATCGTAGCCGATGATGGGGGCCAGCGAGGTGCAAATTGCAAGGCCTTTTTCGACCATCTCCGGGCCTTTGCTGGTGGCTTTGATGCCCTTGATACATTGCTCAGTGAAGTTGCGGGCAGAGGCGGCGAGCAGCGAGATCGATTGCAGCAGGTTGTAGGCCGCGACGGGCATCATGACGTTGATCTCGAAGTTGCCGGATTGGCCCGCGATGGTAACGGTGGTATGGTTGCCCATCACCTGAGCGCATACCATACAGACCGATTCGGCGATGACTGGATTGACCTTGCCGGGCATGATCGAACTGCCGGGCTGTACCGCAGGCAAATCGATTTCACCGATACCGGCGCGAGGGCCAGAGCCAAGCCAGCGAATATCGTTGGCAATCTTCATCAGGCTCACCGCCAGCGTATTCAGCGAGCCGCTGGCTTCCACAATATTGTCAAGCGTGTTCTGGGCCTGGAAGTGATTGCTGGTCTCGCGTACTGTGATATTGTTCAACTGCGAGAGACGTTCGCAGACGCGGCGCGAAAACTCAGGATGCGTATTGACGCCTGTGCCAACGGCTGTGCCGCCAAGCGCAACCTCGGAAAGTTCGTTTTGAGCGTGACGCATGCGAGCGATGCCGCGCTCAATCTGTCCCGCGTAGCCCTGAAATTCCTGGCCCAGGCGAATGGGGGTCGCGTCCTGCAAATGCGTGCGGCCCGTCTTCACGATAGGCATGAACTCCTCGGCCTTCTCTTCCAACGCCTTTTGCAAGCCTTGTAGCGCGGGAATCAGGTCTTGCTCGATGCTGAGCAGGGCTGAAAGATGAATGGCGGTCGGAATGACATCGTTCGAGGACTGGCCGAAGTTGACGTGGTCGTTGGGGTGTACCTTGCGCGAACCACGCGAACCGCCGAGCAATTCGCTGGCGCGGTTAGCGATCACCTCGTTGGCGTTCATGTTGGTCGAGGTGCCAGAACCCGTCTGAAAAATATCGACCACGAACTGGTCATCAAACTTGCCATCAATCACTTCCTGCGCGGCCTGCATGATAGCTTGCGCAATCTGGGGATCAATCAGGCCGAGGTCAGAATTGACCTGGGCGGCGGATTGTTTGATCTGTCCCAGGGCGCGGATGAACTGACGCGGGAAGCGAAGATCGCTGATCGGAAAATTCAACACGGCGCGCTGCGTACTCGCGCCATAATATGCGTTAGCGGGAACGCGCATCTCTCCCATCGAATCGCGTTCGATGCGCGTCTCTTCTGTGCTTTGAACCATAGACATACTCCTCTTGTTGCAGAGAGGGACCGGAAGCCACCCGCAAGAGGCTGGCTCTACAATATAAACCGGCCTGTAGAGCCAGCCTCTTGCGGGTGGCTTCCGGTCTTTACACCGAGTCGAGTGTGGTTAACTCCGAGGTCATTATATCACGCGCTTCGGCCTGTCATGACCAACCTGCCTCTACATGTCATCCTTCGCTGCGCTCAGGATGACAGGCGAAAACGTCTTTTACCTGACAAGCGAGAGAAGTCTTTTTTCGGGACATGCGGTGATGCGTCTTTAGCCGTTTTCCTTGATTTCGGCCAGTTGCGCGGCGTGCTGCTTATCGTGTTGGGGCAAGATGTTCACCAGTTGGTAGAACTTGAGCTGGCCCCAGTTGGGATGGCGAAACGGGCGTTCCCAGGCCTCTTCAGGCAAAGAGGAAAGATACTCAAATATCTCTTCACGGCGGGCGGCCATACCAGCCATTACCGAGTCAAGCGAGGTCGGCGGCTCGGCTTCGCGAGTGAGACGGGGCGTCTCTTCCTCGGTCGCGGTAATCAGCGGGTTGTCCTCTTCCTGGACGCGCTTCATCTGTTCGAGCGCGAGGCCATCAGCGATATAGAGATGATAGGCGAGCTGTAGTGGAGACCATTCGCTGCTGGCGGGCTGGCGCGTCAGTTCGCCATTGCTGAATTTTGCCAACTGGCTCATGAATTCGATGCGCGCCGCGACCATTTTCTTGCGCGCTTTGTCAAAAGGATTTTCTACGGTGGCCATTATGTTCTGTCTTCCTTCCCGATGCGGGGGTTACTCTTCGTTTTTTACCAGTCGGCTATATAAACGTTCAAGCTCATCCTGGTTATTGAAGTGTAGGACTAGTGTACCCTTCCCCCTGGCGTTGCGCTTCAAATCGACCTTGACCATGAGGGCGTTGCGGAACTGGGCTTCAAGGTCTTCAATGTCGGGTGGGCGGCGCTGCGAAGAGGCAAGCACTTCCTGAGCGGCAGCATCGGCGCGTTCGGCGGCTTTGATACGGGCCGCCAGTTCCTCGGCCTGCCTCACATTCAGCTTGAGGGCGATGATCTTGTTCATGGCCGCGATCTGGTCTTCCTCGCGGGTAATACCGATCAGGGCCCGGGCGTGACCTTCCGTAAAGTTTTCAAGCTGGCTGATAAGGGCTTCACGGACTTTAGGCGCGAGTTGTAGCAGGCGCAGGGAGTTGGTGATGGTCGTTCGATCTTTGCTGACCTGCCGCGCCACCTGCTCCTGCGTCAGACCAAATTCTTCAATGAGGGACTGATAGGCGAGGGCCTCTTCGATGGGGTTGAGATCTGCGCGCTGGATATTTTCGATGAGGGCCAGTTCCAACATTTCCTGCGGCGTAACCTCTTTGATGACCACCGGCACCTTTGTCAATCCGGCGAGGCGCGATGCTCGCCAGCGTCGCTCTCCTGCGATAAGCTGGAATTGATAGGAGTTCGACGAGGCGGGAGCAGGCGAGGCGTTGTCTGATTCGTCGGCAAACCAGTCATCCGCAGATTTTTCTTTGCTTTCGGGATTCAGGCGCGTGACCACCAGGGGTTGTAGCAGGCCATATTGCTTGATCGAGGAACTGAGTTCTAGCAAACGGGGGTCGTCCTCGCGAAAAATGCGGCGCGGCTGGCGGGGATTGGGAATAATGCTGTCGATAGGCACTTCGCGAATGTTCTCCTCGTCCACACGGCTCGGCTGCGAGGGCGGGAGAACATCAGACGCGCCGGAGATGAGGGCGTTGAGTCCGCGACCTAAGCCGAATTTCTGTTTAGCCACGAGCCAACACCTCCTCCGCCAGGGAGCGATAGGCAAGCGCGCCAGGGGAGTGCGGGTCATAGTCCATAATGGCCTGCCCAAAGCTGGGCGCTTCACTCAGGCGGACATTGCGGTTGATGATGGTCTGAAACACTTCGTTCGGGAAATGATTGCGCACCTCGCGCACGATTTCACCTGCAAGGCGTGTGCGCGGATCAAACATGTTCAAAAGCACGCCAAAGATATACAGGTTGGGATTGAGCTTACTTTTGATGATCTGGATAGTATTGAGCAGGTGAGTGAGGCCTTCAAGGGCAAGGTACTCGCACTGGATCGGAATAATCAGGCCATCAGCGGCAACCAGCGCATTTACGGTGAGCAGGCCCAGAGAGGGCGGGCAGTCGATGATGATATAATCGCAGCGCGGGCGAATCGGCTCCAACACCTGCCGCAGACGTGTCTCACGGGCAATTGCCCCAACCAGTTCGACTTCAGCGGCTGCGAGATCAATCGTACAGGGAGCAACGACAAGTTCGCGACGGGCGGTGGGAACAATCACATCAAAGATACTGATCTCGTCATCTTCCTGCACAAGCAAATCATACAGCGTGTGATCGCGCAGTTTTTTATTGACCCCGATACCACTGGTCGTATTGGATTGTGGGTCCATATCGACGAGCAAAACCTTGCGGCCTGCTGCTGCCAGATAAGATGCTAGATTAATAGCTGTTGTTGTTTTTCCAACTCCACCTTTTTGATTAGCGATTGCAAACACTTTTGACACAGGCTGCTTCCGTACCTTTCAAGTAACCGCCCGTCCATGCAGGTGCATTTTACGCCGCCTGCTACGGCGAGGGGAAACCATATTTGCCCCTACTATATAGTAGCTCCATTGTAACAAAACGCAGCTTGAGAAGCAACTATTGGCGATCATAATACAAGATGCGCCCGCAGTTGCTACAGGTTTGCAGTGTATTGCTGGTGCGGACACGTTGCAGTTCGCTGGGAGTCAGCAGCACCCGACACCATTGGCAGGAGTTCTGTTCGACTCTCGAAATGGCCCGGCCCTGCTTGGTACGCCGCAGCGATTCATAACGCTTGAGCAGTTCGGGATCGAGGTCGGCAGTAAAACGAGCGCGCTTCTCTTGCAGTTCTTCGCGCTTCTGTTCAAGCTCATCGCGCCGGGCGATGCTGCTGGCACTGCCACGTTCCCACTCTTCCTCGGCGCGGCGTAAGGCATCACTTCTTTGACGAGCATGCTCTTGCAGCGCTTCCGTGGCATCCATCATCTCCAGGGTCATCTCTTCCTGGCGGCTCTGCTGCGCTCGCAGGTGCTGCGCTTCCTGCTGCATGGCATAGAGTTCTTTGGGATTACTCACAGTCCCATTGTACAGGCGTTGTTCCAGTGTGCGCAGGCGATTATTCAACTCATCAAGTGTCCATTCGGCTTCTTTTTGCGCTTGCAAACCGGCTTGCAGTTGTTGTTCGGCAATACGGGATTCGGCACGCAACTTCCTGATGACCGCGTTTCCCTGGAGAGCGGTCGTCAAGGCCTGTTGTTCAGCAATGAGGCGGTCGAGTTCGAGATCAAGCTGCTGTAATTGAAAGAGGGTCGCAGCTAGCTGTGTCGTGCCCATCGGCAGACGTTTCTCCTTTCGTAGCTCACGACAACCTATGTTGATGGGGTAGCTTTTATTGTACAACCAGCAAGCGACAGGCCGCAAGAGTAGTTTGTGCAACAGTTGTAGCAAAACAATGGGCACTAGAAAACAGGATAGGTTAAAGTCCAGGACGGATTAAAGTCCAGGGCGACCGCAAGGATCGCCCCTACCATACGTGTAGGGGCGATCCTTGCGGTCGCCCTGGTTATTTGCAACCGTCGCCCTAAATTTAAAGCGTGCGCAAGCTGAGTTTAGCCACCCACGTAGCCGATGACATCGGTGCCGCCCTGCGAACCGGAGGCATTGAAGTACATCGGGCGTTCGGCAACAAAGGTGGTGCCGTCGGTGGTCTGCGCCGTCATGGAAACTTCCCAGCAGGCGGCTGGCGCGCCGGGAGCGCAGAAGTACTGCATGACAGCGCGCACGATATCAACCGTTGCGCGAGAATGCGCCACCACTCCTACCGCGAAGGAAGCTGAACGTCCCTGGCCGTTGACCAGCGTTACCCAGACCGTTTCACCGGAGGAGGTTGGGTTCTGGATGGTCAGCCACTCGTCGTAGCCGCCGTTGGTATAACCTTCGGCAAAGCTGTAGCTGCTGTGAGCAGAGGGGCCAGCCTGTCCGACGACATCGGTACCGCCCTGCGCCTGCAAGTCACGGCCATTGCCGGGATGGTTATAGTGGAAGAACATCTGACGCTCGACCACGATATTCGCCCCACTCGATTTGATCTCAGCCGAGACATTCTGGTTGGGCGCGACAGCATTGACATTCCAGACAGTGATGCTCTTCGTTGGCACACTCACATTGTAAGTACCCGTAGAGCCATTGCTGAACTCAAGGGTAATCGTGACGTTGGCCGTCGCGTTGGCCGACGTATCCAGATTCGCAATGACGAAGTTTTCCTGGAAGCCGCCGCCGGTATAGCCTTCGGCAAAGAGCCAGTCATTGCCAAGTTGCGGCGCGCCAACCATCGTTACTGCGCCGGTAACAGAGCCAGCGCTGCCGCCATTGAAGCCTGCGAAGTAGGCGGGGCGCTCCACCATGACTGGCTGGTCAGAGGAGACGAAGGCCGCCGAGTGCTGCGTGACATGCGGTGTAATGGTGCCGCGTGTACCCGGAGCAACCGTTGCCGTGTCGGTGCCAAGCACATTGCCACCACCATAGTAAGTGACGGTGATGTGCGCAGGCTGCCCACCGGGCGGATTTAAGATGGTGATGAAATCGCGGAAGCCGCTCATGCTCGCCATGTCGGCAAAGTAGAAGCTCTGACCGAGATGGGTCGCGCCAAGCGTATCATGGCCGCTGGAGACGCCGAAGACGTTCGAGAAGTACATCGGGCGCTCGGCGACTACACCCTTACAGCTTGAGCCGTTCGTCACCTGCACAATCGTCGAAACATCTTTGGCAACCGAAGAGTTCGACGGCACACCGAGGTCGCCGTTGACGTTCTCGGTAGCGCGGGTACTCTGGTTCACCACGATGGAGCGGGTGACAGGAGCGCCACTGCTCAGCAGGTAAGTGATATTGACATTACACTTATTAACCGGGTCGGGATTATCGATGGTCAGATACTCCTGGAAGCTCTGTCCAATATGACCCTCGGCAAAGTACCAGTTCATGCTCACCGGACCAGGAGGCAGGTTCGGAGTGGGCGAAGGCACTGGCTGAGGTGTCGCGCCCGCGTAGCTCAGAAGGCGCTGGTAGATCAGCACCGCCATCGAGGAGGCAGGCGTGCCCTGGTAGTTGCTAATCAACTGCGGATAGCCGCAGGGAGGCGCGCCCGAGACATACCAGGCCCAGGATGTATAGCTGATTGAATGAGCATCAAAGTAGTCAAGAAGCTGACTCATGTAGCTGGTGCCGCAGTCATATTCACCGTTTTCAGCCGAGAAGACGGGAGCAGAAGCGCTCAGGTTGCCAAAGGCGGCATCCCAGTAACTGGGCATCTTCTCAACATACGGATAGGGATGCGTATCCCAGACCAGGTTCCCGGCGCTGTCGTTAATACGATAGGTAGAAACCTGGCTTAGATCAAAGCCCCAGTCCACACCGGCAACCAGTACCAGATTTCTCGCGCCCGTTGCGCGAACGGCATTCACAAGACTCTGCATACCAACGCCGTTATAGGTATAGGTACTGGGCGGCGCTGTCGTATTGTCAGAAACCTGGCAGCCATTTTGCCAGCAAGACCAGTTCGTCTGTGCATTGGGGAACTGAGGATGTGGCTCGTTATACAGCTCAAACAGCACATTACTATTTGACTTATAGGCTCCAGCAGCCTGGCTCCAGAAAGTCACGCTATCGTTATCAGGAAGCATAAAACCGGCACCAGCGCCAGCAACCTGCCCTCCAGCGTCATCCCACATCAAATCAAGAATCGCATTTAAATGCAGAGTATTGGTAACTGTATTAACAACCTGACTTACCAGCGATTGATATTGGGCGGCACTACACCCCTGAGAGGGATTGCCATGCAGCCAGAAGCCCTCAGACAGTGGAATACGTACTGTATTGCCAAACCAGTTAAAGCCAGCAGTATTATTGCCGGGTCCGATAAAAGCAAGGTGGCCCGCGTCAAAGTATGGGTCGCCCGTACACTCGAACTCGAGGCCATCGCGACCAACCCCATGAAAAAGATACTGTTTGCCATCCGCGCCTATAATCTTATTCCCCGAAACGGTATACGGCCCATCCGCGTACTGGTGGAAGGGCAGCGAGGACGCGCGCGCGGCACGAACCGATCCGTGGAAAATACCGCCGAGTGGCCCGAAGACAAACAGGCCAACCGAGGATAGGACGACGAGTAGCAAAGCCCCGAGGATGCGGGCAGTTAATACTCTTCGCATATACACATCCTTCTACAATTGACAAAATACGATAACGATAAACCGGTCAGAATGACAGTCAGGCACTATTACATAAACTGCAACTATTGTAGCTTAAGAAGCCTAATCGTCAATATTTCAGAGTTATTCAGCGTGTTTCATGAATTTTGTAGGGACGCGCTTCATCGCGTCCAGCTCGCCTCAGTGTGTATCCCTGGCTGAGGTGGACGCGATGAAGCGCGTCCCTACAGGATGATCCAATATTTTGTCAACGTTCATAAAACTCGCTCTATAGAAGAAAATCAATGAGGAAGGAGAAAGTGACATAAAGCAGTACTTTTGTACCGCTTATTTGTGCCTCTTAACTGAAGGAAGCCACCCGCAAGGGGATGGCTCTACACATTCAGTGGAGTGTAGAGCCATCCCCTTGCGGGTGGCTTCCGCTCGCCTACCTGCCCTCCGGCTGTCTGTCTTCCGTTTGCCTATCATTAAATAGTTTCCAGGGCAACGGGGGTTGACTCCACCGCGTTCTCCTTGTCCATTGGCTCGGGCAGTGGTGTCATGGGTAAGGCAAGCGGCTCTACGGGCAGGTTGCTTTCCACAACTACGCCTCCCTCTATATAAAGGTGATAGGGGAAAGCGCTGGCATCAACGCTCTGCGAGACGAACAGCACCTGCTCGAAGTGCTGGGCAAGCGTCTCGGAATTGACAAGCTCAACCAGGTTGCGCAGCCGTTCGCCACTGGCAAGGCTGAGCGGTTCATCCAGCAGCAGGAAGCCGGGCGCGGCGTTCAACTCGCGTGGAAGCGCCGCGATGGCAAACGCCAGACGCAGCGACAGCGAGACCTGATCGGCCAGCCCGCCGGAAAGAGCCGACAGGGGAATATAGGAACCTGCCGCCGGTTCCCAGAGCTTCACCTGTAAAGCTCCACCGCTCAGTGTGCCCTCTTCTGGCTGTGTAGAAAGTTGCACGTCGCGATAGCGCCCATGCGTCAGCAGCGAAAGCAAATGTTGCATGTAGTACTCTGTGCGTGGAATCATCTTGCGCTGCAGGCGCTCGAGAGCGGTCTGGATCAGCAGACCGGCGCGCTTCCTGGTCTGGTACCTGCGGTCCTGCTGCTCCATGCGCTTACGAGCCTGCTCGACATCGAGTGTCGTTCCACCAACGCCCAGTTGCTCGCTCAGCGCCAGATCTTGCTGCTCAAGCTCACGCAGTTCCTGCTCGACCGCGACGATCTCCTCTTCGAGGCGCGAGCGATCCTGAGCGGAGTAATTGCCGATGAGCGGCCAGACGGCGGCGATTTCCGGGAAGGTGAAGCGTCTGGCAGGCGGACGCCCGCGCTGGGCCAGCATGGCGGCGATGCGCTCCTGTGTCTCCTCGATCTCGTGGCGACAAAGTTCTATCTTGGCGCGAGAAGCCCCTTCCTGTATCGCCAACTGCTCAAGCTCGCGCTGTATGCCGCTTTCATTGGCCTCCTCAATCTCGCGGTCGCAGCGATCACGCAGGGCATAAAGTGCATCCGCGAAAGGATTGAGCGGAACGATCCAACTGCCGAGCGAGCTACTAAACTTCGCCAACTGACGGTAGTAATCGGAAAGCGCCTCTTGACGCTCCTGAAGCAGCGCCGAGAGCGAGGACTGGCGTTCCTGTAGCTGCGGCTTGCGATCCAGGGCGATGTGGAGCGCGTCTAACTGCTTGCGGGCGGCCATTTCGGCGGCGCTGATGGCGGTCTGACCGAATGAGACGCCAAGCGGCTGCACGCGCTGGCGCAGGGAATCCTGCAACGAGCGCAGCGCGTCACGCAGGGCTATTTGCTGCTCGCGGGCGCGCTCGATCTTTTGCAGGGGATTATTCTGCTGGAATTGTCGCTGACGTTCCTCAATAGATTTCTTGCGGGCCAGCAGCACATCCAGCGCTTCCTGATGTACCTGCACTTTCGCGTTGAGGTCGGGCAATACCGAAACCTTGCCATCAAGTTCGGCGATTTCACGCTCCGTCGTTTTAATTAACTCTTCGACGTGGTCCTGTAACTCAGCCTGCGGCGCTCTTTTGCCCGGCACAAAAACGGGTATGGGCAGTCCCTCCTGTCCGGCGGCGGCGCTGATCTCGTGCTGCAACTGGTCTATAGCCTGCTCGAAGTCATGTATGCTCTCCTCTACCGTGTCCCAACCATTCTGTTTCTCCAGTTCCAGCAGCCGCGCCTTTTCCTTGCGCAGTGAGGTGATGCTCTCCTTGGCGGCATTCACCTGGTTGCGTATGGCATTAGCCCTGTCACGCGCCTCGCTCATCTGCTGGTGGACTTCGCCGATGCTGCCATCCTGGCTATTCAATTGTTGGAGCAGGTACTGGCCCTCTTCCATAGAACGAGGAACGGTGCCACCAAGCCCGCGTATTTCGTTTTCAACGCGCGTCAGGTCATCCTGGTGCTGTTCGGCCATGCGGCGCGCGTTCTCGCGAGCGGCTACCATAGCGCTTACATTGCTGACCGCTTCATTCGCATCCCGTTCTGCCTGCTGCGCCCTCTCGCGAGTCTGGTTATAGTTCTGATAGCGCATCCAGCCGAAGATACCCACGCCAAGCGCGATAAATCCGGCGATTACGGCAAAGAACATCGACTGGTTGATGGCTGCAACCAGCGCGCCGCCGCCTGCCAGTACCACAACAACGGCGGCGGCGGCGATGGTGACAAGCTGCACAAAAGCCGTCTTCTTAGCCTCGTCGGCAGCAAGACGCAGGCGCTCCTGTTGCTGGCGAGCAAATTGTAACTGCTGCTCGGCCTCAACGATACCCCGCGTGAGGTTTTTCAGGCGCAGCCATTCCTCAAGCTGGCGGCGGACACTGAGTTGCCGCCAGCGTATTTCGAGTCCATCGGCCTGCTGCTGCGTCCGCTGGGCCTCTTTTTCGACCGCCGCCAGTTTCAGTTCCGTCTCCTGAAGCTCTTTGCGCACTTTTTCAATGCTGGCAATATTCTGCTGAGCCGCCTCGCGCTGTACCGCTTTGCCCGCCAGGTCGTCTTCCGCCTGCCGCAGCGCCCGCAGCTTACCGGCAAGAGCTTGCAGGCGTTGGCGGCGCGCTTCCAATTGCGGGCGCGTTGTCCGGCGTTGCTCCTCCAGTTCGTGCTGCGCCACTCTGGCTTCTTCAAGCAGGCTTTGTGTATGTTCAAGCTGCTGATCGAGATCGGCCAGCGTTTCCTTGAGATGCTCCTGCTGCTTCAGTTCCTGTTCCAGCTCTTTAATCGTATCAACAGCAGCCAGCAGGTCGGAAGCCATACGTTCCAGAGTGCCAAAGGAGCGAGTCAGGTCGGTGAGTTCGCGGACGCGCTGCTCAAGCGAGGGAAGCTCTTCCCGTTCGCGGCGATCCAGCGCGGCAAGCTGGCGTTCAAGCTCAGGCAGTTCGCGTTGCGCATCGGCAATAGCATCGTAAGCTGAGATGATCTCCTCTAAAACGTTGCGCGCCTTGCGTAGTTGCGCGATACGCTGCTGGCGATTTTTCAACTCCCGGCGGCGCGCTTCAACCTGCTCAAGCGAGAGTTCCTGTTCAGCAATATCGGCCTCCTGCAGGCTGATGTAATCAAGATCTTCGGAAACGCCGACGGCATCGAGGGCCACTTCCAGTTCGCCCAGTTTGCTGCTCAGCTCGGGAATGCGCGCCTGGATTTCGGCAAGTTTCAAACGCTCTGAAGCTTCCTGCAAGGCTTGCTCATCGCCCTCAGTCAGCTTAAACTGTTCGGCCAGGCGGGTAAGTTTGTCGAGTCCGAGCAGGTTCTGGACAACGTGTTCTCGTTCCTGTCCGTTAAGCTGCTCGAGGCGGTTGAGACCTTTCTGCTCGATCAGGCAGGATTCGCGCAGCGTCTCGCCATCCAGGCGTCCCAATTCGGCAACGATACGCTTGTTGGCGGCAGCAAGATCGGTGGCGGGCTTTTCTTCAGGCATACCCAGACGGCGTACATGTAACGTAACGCGCTGGCCCTGTTCGCGTTCGATGACGCGCTCGATTTCAAGTTCGGTGGCCCCGATAGAGAGAGTAAGCGTTACACTGGCCCGCGCCTCCCCATAGCGAATCAGATCATCGAGAGATGTACCGGCGGATAGGGGCGCACCATAGAGCGCGAAATAGATGCTCTCGAAGAGGGTAGATTTTCCGGCTTCATTGGGACCGTGAAGAAGGATCGCGCCCCGCTGCGGAAAATGCATATCTACTTCACGTATAGCCCGAAAATGTTCAACCTTCAGATGTTTAAAGATGATCATGGTTCTGCTCCACAGGTCTCTCTACATGTTCCAAAGGGCTGCCAGCAGTTCTTCTTTGGTAGCCTGCAATGCTTTCTGCTCCTGCTCATCCTGCGCGGCAGCAATCCATTCGTCCGCCAGGGCGATCAATTCTTCACGAGGCGACAGACGCTCCTCAAACGAGGGAAGCGCGGAACTGGCAGGAGACGAAGCCCCATCTTCTCCGCCGGCAAGAAACATCAATGCGCTATCATCGATATGGAAGCTAAAGGCATGCTCCTCGCCAAAGCGCTGCACCTGGTTCAGGTCAAGCTGGTGATAGCGTTCGCGGGTCAGCGCGCCTTCCAGGCGCAACTGAACGATGCTGTCCGGCGTGCAGGTCGGCTTCAATTGCTCGAGAATTTTCGCGGTAGGTGATGCGGCCTGTTCCTCGGGCCACAGGTCGGCTACCTGGACAACAACACGCGAGACTACCGGCCCATCTACCTCGATATGGCGGCACCAACGCAGTCCATCGGGCGCGATACCCAGGAAGACAAAGCCGGGCGGTGCATCGTTGAAATCGACATGCTGCGTAGCCCCCGCCACAATCACCTCGGTTCGCCCAACCGTGAGATGCTGGTAGCTGTGATGATAACCGGCCAGGATATAGCGGAAAAATCTCTGCGCCGCGATGCTCACCTGGCTGACCTGCGCCTGCATATCCAGGAGGGTCGAACCGGTCGTCAAACCCTCGATGGGAGCATGCAACAGCAACAGGGGAATTGCCGCTCGCTCGATTTCGCCATCCACTTGCAGAGAAGCGAGAGGATCGCCCTGCTGGCCCGCGACCACGCCAACACCACAAAGACCAACCTGCACTCCGCGCACCTGCGCCATCACCGGCTGCAAAGGCTGCTCAGCGCACGGCGGGAAGTAATGCAGCGCGCCCAGGCGAGCATAGCTCATCTGCGGAGCCGAAAGCGTCTCTCCTTTTCCGGCCTGAACTTCAGTGGGTGTATCATGAACACCGCCAAGAGCAAAGGCGCGAATACCCGCCTGCTTCAACTGGGCGAGGCGGGCCGCGACAAAGCTGCGATCCTCTTCCTGAGGATGGGTGGTATCAAACAGGTCGCCAACTTGAATAAAAAAATCAACCCTCTGCCCAATCGCAAAATCGGTCGCCTTCTGAAAAGCGCGGCGTAGTTGCTCGCGACGCTGCCTGCGCCTGCGTGGGTGCTGCCCGCCAAAACCAAGATGATTGTCAGCCGTCAGCACAATGGTAATAATAGTATTTTCCTGCTCTTGTTGTTCAGATACGCTTGTTTCTTCCATAGCCTGTTCCACTTCGATGATAACTTCCACCTACTCTTCTTAAAAGGAGTCTATCACAAACAAAGCTGATACAGAATGTGTAGTAAAGAAAAAAGGACTATTTGGTAGCTGGCGAAGACGTAGAGAGGATTAAACAGGTCTATCCAAAAGTACCAGGATGAGCTTAAACTGAGCAGATTCGGATCGCCCGATTGTATATCTAATAGAAAGCGCTAGAATTTCATAGATATTTGTAGGGACGCGATGATGAATGTTGACAAAAGAACGGGGGATTCGTTCTTTTGTCAACATTCATCATCGCGTCCTGTCCCTCACATCGATTCGGGAGGGCAGGACGCGATCAATCGCGTCCCTACAGCATTATCCCTATAGGGGATGTTTGAAATCCAGAAGTCCTGAATAATTGACCCGTAAAAAGGAACTTGTTATGCTAGCTTATACCCAATATAAATTCCAATGAGCAGGTTAAGCACGATTATCCTCTTGTAGTGTAGATATCATACCCAGTTTTTGGAATAAGGACAATGTGTAGTACGACAGTGAAGCACAACAATGGCGTTGCGGACATTTGTGGGGAGATGTTGTCGAAGAAGATAGGGGAAACCAGTGAAAATTGATCAGGAAAAAGAAAACCGGCGCGTCCTGCTCTCCTTTGCCAACAGCATTCGCGAGCGAGATGTTGTCACCTACGATCACTCACGGCGGGTAGCAACGTATGCTTACCGCCTGGCTCGCTACCTGGGATGGAGCCGCCGCGATGCGCGGGACCTCGCGCTGGCAGGACTGGTACACGATCTGGGCAAGACCTGGATCGGCAATGATATATTGCTCAAATCAGATAAATTGTCAGATGAGGAGCGGCGGCTCATGGAACGCCATCCCATCATAGGCGCGCGTATTCTTATCGGCTGTGACGTTCACCCTTTCTACGTGGAGACGGTGCTGTATCATCACGAGGCCTGGGACGGGCGCGGCTATCCGACCGGTCTGAAAGGGGAAGAGATACCGCTCAGCGCGCGCATTCTAACTATTGCGGATGTGTTCGATGTGCTGACCTCGCAACGACCCTATAAAGAGCCGCTTTCGCTGGATATAGCAAGGGAGCGCCTTTTACAGGGTTCTGGAACCAGCTTCGATCCATTGATTTTGCGCGCCTTCCTGAACCTGCTGGACGCGCAGACCAATTTCATTATTCCGCAGCGCTTCTGCCCACTGCCCCCTAAACTCGTGGAGTTGCAGGCGCTGGAACACCTGCTGCAAATCTAGCGTCACGCCATTACCTACCTGTCTCTCGATGTCCTCCTTCGCTGCGCTCAGGAGGACATCGAGAGGTTTTTTAATGTCAGGCGAGTTCCTCGAAGTAGAAAACCGGCCCTTCAGTGCAGACCAGTTTCGGGCCGGTTGCCGTCTCCACACTGCACGTCAGGCATACGCCATTTCCACATACCAGCGGGCGCAGCATAATCGCCTGGGCGAAATGCTTGCGCCGCAGGCGTTCGTGCGCCGCGTACAGCTTGCCTATCGTTTCACGCGCAACCGCGCAATACACAGCGTCCGCCCAGGGCAGGTGGCTGCTCACCGAGTTAAAAAAATCCCGCTCATCACTTACCATCAAGTATTCGACCTCGGGGGGAAGCAGCGTTGGAGGAAAGGGAGTATCACCCGCAGCGAAACGACTGATGAGCGTCACATTTATATCCTGCTCGCTCGCCACCTGGGCCAGCAGGGTCAGTGCGCTCACAATATTTCCCTCGCTGACCAGCAAAAGGTTGCGCGCAGTAGGAGAGATCGTCCAACCGTGACCCAGCGGACCAAGAATATCGAGTATCGCGCCCCGCGACTGTTTAGCAAGCCAGGAACTGCCGCGCCCGCGCACAGAGATCAGCAGCGAACAGAGACCGGAACGCCGCCCGGTTGCATATATAAAGAATGGGCGGCGCAACAGCGGATCGCTTGCCTGCGCATCGCAGCAGCGCACCATGCAATACTGTCCAGGTTGGGTCGCGTGAGCAAGCGAAGGCGCGTGCATCTCGATGAGGTGCATGCCGGGAGCTATCTCACTAGTACTCGTAATGGTCGCGTCGAGCAAGCGCATGGCATAGCTACTTTCCAGGTGAAACAAACGGCGCGTAACCGTCGGCTCTCTATTGCAGATGAGAGCGAATAAAATCATCAATTTTACGTAAAATAAAGTCTTTGTCGTTGTCCAGCGTTGCCACGTGATAAGAATTTTCGAGCCAGATAAGCTGTTTATCCGGGTGGGGCAACTTCCGGTAGATGTATTCGGCGTTGGATGGTGGTACCACGTGGTCATCCCGCGAGACGAAGATCAAGGCCGGGCAGGAGATGCGCGGGAGCATTTCGTCCGCCACCTTCATGAGGGCATACAGTTCCTTCACAGTTGGAACGGGCACAACCGGATAGGCCAGTTCGGTTACGCCCTCCGCCTTGACATCATTGCCGACGCCCGGCACTTCGGCAGGCGCGGGAGACATATAGGCCAGCGAGGCCAACGCGGGATTGTTGACAAAAAGGGCAGCGTTGATAGGCATAATACCTTTGAAGCGCTCGGGAAACTGTCCGGCCATAAACAGCGTAAGTGTGCCGCCCATTGAAAGCCCGGTCATAAATAGCGTGTCACAGCGCTGTTCCAGCCACTGGCAGGCTTTTTCCAGGTCGGCGATCCAGTCGCTGGCGGTGCTGGCCGCCATATCGGCAGGCGTGGTGCCATGCCCTTTCAGACGCGGCAGGGCAACGGTGTACCCGGCATTCGCCAGGCCTTCCGCCAGATAGCGCATACTTTGAGGATTGCCAGTATAACCATGCGAGACAAGCACGCCCACGCGGCCTTTTTCGGCAAAAAAGGGTTCCGCGCCCGCTAAAATCTGGGGTTCGCTCATTTCATGCTCTCCTTTATGGATAAAAATATTCTTAAGAAATGATAGGATGTAGGCCAATTTTTTGCAACAGGCGTGGGGGAACGAAAGCCACCCGGCCTATTATGCGGGTAGCTTCGGGGATTCTCTCTGCAAAAAATTGACGCCTCCAAACTCTTCTTCCTATCTCTGCTAGACAAACAACGACTCCTTCGTTAGAATGCTATAGAATAGGGAATATTGGGCATGGAGAAAACACGATGGCACGATTGATGGCGCTGGATGTTGGAGAGGTCAGGATTGGCGTGGCAGTAAGCGACGCCACCGGTATGCTGGCCTCGCCCTATACCATCCTGCGCGTCACGCGGAACGAGGAACAGACCTGGGAGGCGATTGCGCGTCTGATCGAGGAGACGGAGGCCGAGGGTCTTGTCATTGGCCTGCCTATCAGCCTGGATGGGCAGATTCATGCCCAGGGCGAACGTATTCTCGCTTTTGCTGAACGGCTGAAACAGCATGTCACCCTTCCCATCACCTTCTGGGATGAGCGCCTTTCCACAGTGGAGGCGCAGCGGCTCCTGCGGGAGCGCGATATGGAGGGCAAACAGGCTGGCAATACAGGTCGGAGGCGCGCATCATCGTCTCATGGGCATCAGCCACGGAGGAGGAAAAAGGGGCAGGAGATCGACGCGATGGCCGCAGCGGTTTTTCTCCAGGAATACCTGGACGCGCATGCTTCCGAGAAGAGGGATAGGACTTTATGAAAAAACGAGGTTCACGCGCCGCTATCATATCCATACTCCTGCTAGGCATACTCATCTTTGGTGGTGTCTACCTCGCCTGGAATACCGTCACCGACGTCTTTCAACCCGTCTCCACGCAGGGTCAGACCGTTCCTTTCGTGATCCAGAGCGGTGAATCGACCGCGCAGATCGCCGATCAACTGCAACAAAAGGGCCTTATCCGCAATGCGCTGGCTTTTCGCATCTGGGCACGCATCAAGGGATTGGATACGCAATTACAGGCTGGCGCGTACAACCTCAACCCCAGCATGACGATTGACCAGATCATCTCTACCTTGTTACACGGACAGCCGGACGAAATTCCGGTGACGGTACTGGAAGGCTGGCGTATCGAGCAGATCGCCCATAAGTTCGCGCACAATGACGGCTATCCGCCTCTCACGAAATTCAACGAGCAGGATTTCTTGAAATACACGAAACATCCTGACCAGTTCCCCGACGCCGGAAAATATCCGATTTTGAAATCTATTCCTGCTGGTAGTGGCATGGAAGGCCTGCTGTTCCCAGATACCTATCTGGTACCGGTCGATGCTACGGCCCGCGATGTGGTAAACATGATGCTGACCGAGTTCAACGACAAGGTGCAGCAAAACCACCTGGACTCGCTGGCGAAACAAAACTCGATGTCGCTCTACCAGGTAGTTACGCTGGCATCTATCGTGCAGCGCGAAGCTCTGTTCGATGATGACCGCCCGAAGGTCGCCAGCGTTTACTGGAACCGCATCTACCGGCCAAACGATGAAACAGTGGGCTTGCTGGATGCCGACCCGACGGTGCAGTACGCGCGCGATTCGCAGCAGAACACCGCGAACTACTGGACGCCGCTTCAGGATAGCGGAAAAAACATCGCGCCCGATAGCCCCTGGAATACCTACACGCACAAGGGTCTTCCGCCGACGCCGATATGCAGCCCAGGCCTCGCCAGCCTGATGGCGGCTGCATCACCCGCGAAAACCGATTATTACTTCTTCCTGTCGAAAAAAGATGGGCATAATGTGTATGAAAAAACATACGCCCAATTCCAGGCGGATGAAAAGCAATACTTAGGGCAGTAAGAGAGGACGAGAGAGTATACACCTATGCATCTTACGATCTGGCAAACCATTTTTCTGGCGCTGCTCCAGGGCGTAACCGAATTGTTTCCCATCAGCAGCCTGGGGCATACTGTCATTCTACCCGGCCTCTTCGGCTGGAATATCAATCTCGCCACCGATACCAGTTGTGGCGGGCAGAGCTGCTTTCTACCGATCATCGTCGCGCTGCATCTCGGCACCAGTATCGCCCTGGTTCTCTACTTCTGGCGCGACTGGCTCCAGGTCATCCTGACGCTGTTGAAAAGCATTAAAGAGGGAGAAGTGCGCACAGGAACTGACGAGTGGGTCAGCTTCCTCATCATTATTGGCGTCGTGCCTGCCGGACTCATTGGCCTGTTGTTGGAGACGCCCCTTAAACAATTATTCGGCTCCCCGGTCATTGCTGCTGCCTTCCTGGCAGTGAATGGCTCGATCCTATTCGCGGGTGAGCGCATGCGACGGGCAGCAGAGGCAAAAGAGCAATTTGCAGGCCCCAAGCAGCGTGAGGCGAGCTTCCGCCCGCTCTCGTCGCTGTCGTGGAAAGAGGCGCTGGTCGTGGGCATCGCTCAATCATTGGCCCTTATTCCAGGTATCTCGCGTTCGGGTATCACGATGGTAGCCGGGCTGGGTGTGCGTCTCAGTCACGAGGACGCAGCGCGTTTCTCTTTCCTGCTGGGCACCCCACTCATTTTCCTGGCCGGTGCGCTGGAAATCCCGCAGCTATTCGGACAGTCCCAGCAAACACTGCTATACGTCTTCATAGGCGTCATCCTCTCCGGTGTGGCGGCCTTCCTCAGCACTAAATTCCTGATGAAATACTTCGAGACAGGCCGCCTTAATCCATTTGCGTACTATTGCTGGGCGGCGGGGCTGATCTCGCTGGTTTTGTTGTTTACAGTGTTTCGTGCGCATATTGGATAGATAATAAAGGGCGAAGTTCTTGTTCTTGCAATCAATGCAGGGAACGAAAGCCGGACGAGAACGAAAGCCACCCGCAAGGGATGGCTCTACATGCCGGATGCTATTGTAGAGCTATCCCTTGCGGGTGGCTTTCGTTAACAATCTCCGTAAAACGCTCTCCGCAAAAATACCCAAAATGGCTATTTGCTCACCATATATGTAGCTTAAGTTACCTCATTCGTTTGGTACAATAGAAGCGCCTCGGAAAGGCCGGGGCAATATTCAAATATTTATCCGGCAACCGGATATGGTTGCCCCTAGAAGAGGTAGGTAGAAGTTCCAATGAAGAATCCTGTCATCTTTTATGCGGTTATCGCAATTGGCGTCATCGCTCTCGCTGCCGGTATCTATTTCCTGGCCGGTGGCCATCATCCCGCCCGCGCGTATGCAGGTCTGGGCGTCGGCGTAGTCCTGCTCATCGCGGGTGTGGTTGGCATGTTCATGACCCGCTCCGGCAGCAAAGTGGCCGTTAAGTAGTCCGATCGCATGGCAGCGCAGCCACCGGAAGGCAAACTTCTCATCCTTCGCGGTGGCTTTTTTGCGCGTCGTTCGTCTAGATAGAAGGACAGAGAAGCCCAACCAGAATGGCTAGAAAATTGAAGAGTTTCTGGAGTCTGGTATAATAGTCGGGGTTAGCGACCCTATTCATTATTGATCGGCTCATAATCACTTTTGCGTAAAAAATCCCGATGGGGCGACCAGCAAAGTTCGCTTCCATCCAGAAAAGAAAGGTTTGAAAACATTATGAAGAATCCCGGTCTCTTTTTTGGCGGCATCGTAGTGGCGATTATTGGTCTGGCATTGGGCGTGTTTTTCCTGGTTCCAAATGTGCCTCACATTATTGCCGATTCCAACATGCACCTTAAGCATGCTATCGCCTTCTTCTGCCTGGCCGTCGTCGGCATTATCGCCGCGCTGGTCAGCCGCCCCAAGTCAACGGTTCGCCAGTAATCGGTTCCACCAACTATCGTCTGTTTATCAGGGCGACCAGCACAACCAGGGCGACCGCGAGGGTCGCCCCTACCAGAATCGTTTGTAGGGGCGACCCTCGCGGTCCCTGGCTTTGGAAGCGGCTTTTTCTTTTATTATATTACCCCAGTACCTCACCCGCGATCTGTGGATAGCCCCGCAAAAATTCGTCGGCGCTGAGTGCTTTTTTGCCCTCTAATTGCAGGCGCTCGATGACCAGCAGGCCCTCTCCTGTGCCTGCAGCCAGTTGCTGCTGGCCCCGGGCTTTCCGAACCAGTACCACACCCGGACGCGCATCCGAACTCGCCATGTCGGGATGGGCCTCCACAATTTTGAGCAGCTTGCCGCGCCACGAAGTATATGCGCCGGGCCAGGGAGAATAGGCGCGCACCTGACGCCAGAGTACTTCAGCAGGTGCATGCCAATTTATCGCGCCATCCTCTTTGCGCAGCATATGTGTATAGGGCGTCGGGGATTCGCCCTGTGGCTGCGGCGTAATGGTTCCAGCAATCCAGCCGGGCAGCGCCTCGAGTAAGGCCTGCGCGCCCAGGTCGGCTAGCTTCGCGGTAAGGCTGCCAGTGGTATCGTCATCCATAATAGGGATACTTTTTTGCAAGAGCAGAGGGCCGGTGTCGATACCTGCATCCATCAGCATAATGGTTACGCCTGTCTCGCGCTCGCCCTGCAAAATCGCCTCTGAGATGGGAGAGACGCCGCGATACTTCGGCAAAAGCGAGGCATGAATATTGAGGCTACCGTAGCGCGGCTGATTGAGGACGTTCTGGGGCAGGATTTGCCCGAAGGCGGCCACGACATAGAGATCAGCAGCCAGCGCGCCCAGGGCTTCAGCATTTTCTGGCTTCTTAAAGGAGCCGGGCTGCCAGACGGGAATATTATGGGCAAGGGCGGCCTGTTTGACGGGCGAATAGACGATTTCTTTGCCGCGTCCAACAGGTTTATCCGGTCTCGTAATCACCGTTACGATTTCATACCCCTCCGGCAGCAACCGACCGGGGGCGCGATGTTCAATTAAAGCTTCCAGCGCGGGTACGGCGAACTGGGGCGTACCCATATAAATCAAACGCAGCATCTACGCTTCCTCCTAACACGTCTATATTAGCACATTTCGGCTACAGCATGATGTCTCAAAACACATCAGAACACGACGGGCAGAAAAGGTATGGTATACTCCACTCACAAGCCGGACCGCAACTCCTGTTACATATTTCAAAGCGGAAAAGGCATGCCTATTTTTGTTGGGTGGAAATGGATTTCTAAAAACGTATGCAGCAAACTTTACATAGTCAACCTGCCGCGCAGCAGAACCTGCGCAGTTGTATCTCAAGATTGAGCGTTCATGCCCTGGTTCCTCCGCCTATCGATGCGCGGGCGATTTTACAACGCGCTGACGAGGTGCATACCGCGCTGCGCATGCTGGCAGACGCGCAAACCAGCACTCTGGTCATAGCAGGCGATCCTGGGGCCGGAAAATCGACCCTGGCCGCGCTTGTCTACCGGCAGCTTCAGGCTGTCGCGACAACAGGCAAGTCGCCCTGGCAGTATTTTGCCTGGCTGACATTGGGACCGAACGCGACCCTACCCGACTGTCTCTCGGCGCTCCTGGCCTCTATCTCAGCCCTCGGCCTGTTGCCGATCAACCGCAACGAGTTCTACCTGCTCAAGCCGGAGCAGCAAATCGCCGTGTTGTATGAAGCGCTGCGGCGTCCTCAAGGTGGAGCATTGATCGTGCTGGATCAATTTGAGGAACTGCTCGATTCGGAAAAGTTAGAGGGATTAGCGGGACGTGGTGCTATCATGCAGTTTTTGATGATGCTCCAGCACGACCTGGGGGCCAGCCGCGTTATCCTGACCAGCATTCGCTCTCCCTATCAGGCGCAGGAAGGAGCGCGCACACGCTCGTACCTCGTCTCGCGGGTGAGTCTTCCTGAGGGTGTGGCGCTCCTGCAACAACGGGGCATTTCGGGATCGCCGCAGGAACTTTCGCTGGTCTGGCAGCGCTGCGCCGGACACGCCTACGCGCTCGTTCTCTTCGTCGCGCTCTCCTCGTTAAGCGGCTATTCGCTCAGCTACCTGTTGAACTCGCCGGACTGCCTGCCCTTATGGAATGGAGATGTGACGCTCAACATCATTCACGCCATCTCTACGTTCCTCAACCCGATTCAACGTGCCATCCTGCGCGCCCTCTGCCTGTTCAGCGAACCTGTTCCGCTTGATGGCATCATCACGGCCACGACGGGAGATGGCACGACGGTAGACACGCTCGCCTTTGAACGCGAACTGCAAACTCTTGCGCGCCTTTCGCTGGTGCAATTGTTGCCGCAAGAATACACAGGCAGCCAGCCGCAATACAGCCTGCACGCGCTATTACGTCAGTATTTTCTTGAACATTACATTGATGGCAACGACCGGCATCCGAGTGGAAAGCTTGCGCTCGGCGTAACAAACGAACCAAACGCGATGAACGTGAGTTCCGAGGCACGGGAAATCGCCCTGGCCGCCGGACATATGCGAGTCGCCAGCTACTATACGCGGGTGGCGCAGCAGACCTGCCCGCCGCGAGAGGCACGCGCCAGCATGCAGGATGTCGAGCCTATGCTGGCCGTGATTGCGCATCTGTGTCTGGGCTGGCACTGGCAAGAGGCCTGCGATATGCTCTTTGGCGAGGGCCTGCACGAAAGCCTGCTGCGCTGGGGAGCCTGGAACACGCTCATCCGGCTCTACAGCGATATGGCCCCTCCGAAAGGCAAGGTCTCCCGCTACGACGAAGGTATGATTTTCAGCCAGCTAGGCATGCTCTACGGTCGTCTGGCAGACTATGCGCAAAGCGAGGCCTGCTACGCCCGCGCCTTCGCCATCCAACGCGAACTACACGACATTCACGGGCAGAAGATGGCGCTGATTAGCCAGGGCGAAATTTTTTCGAGCATGGGCGACCTGCGCCGCGCAAAGGCCAACTACGAGCAGGCGCAGCAACTCAACCAGCAGCAGCCCGATCCGGAAGTCGAATGCACCCTGCTGCACAGCCTGGGCCAGCTTGCCCTTGCCGAAAAAAACTACGCCGTCGCGCTGATGAACTATTTGCAGGCCCTGCAACTCGCCCTTCAGAACGAAGACAAGCAAAGCCAGGGCCAGATTCTGACCTCAATGGGTATGTTACTCTACGAACAAAAACGCCTGCCCGAAGCCCTCGCCCTGCTGATCTACGCCCTGCAACTACGGGTCGCCGCCCGCGATGCCACACTCAGTTCGCTAGCCAGCTTCCTCGCCTCGCTCGAACAAAACATGGGCGTAGAGCCGTTTGCACGACTGAGGCAGGAAGCGATGAAGGTGCAGGGGAAGGTGCTGGGGGATTTGGGGGTGGGGTAAGGTTGCGGTTCAGGCATATAATCAATATGAATGATCAGAAATTCATGGGGGATAAATTTGTAGGGACGCGATTCATCGCGTCCTGCCCCTCGTGTCGCTTCAACCGGGTGGACGCGATGAATCGTGTCCCTACAAAAGTCGCATCATTTTCTGAACTTTTATGATTGCATTCCGTTTTTCAGGGTAAGATAGGTCCCTGTGCCAATAACCACCACCTTTTTCCCATCACATCCACCTCAATCATCTCTCCAAGCCTGTCGAGAGGCTTCTTCTTGAGTAACCAACCAGTACTATTCCTCGTCTCGCTGTGCTAACCAGTTTTTTGTTTAGACGTCCTCTTTAAATACTCAATTTTCCACTGAGCCACCATTCCAGATACAACTTGAGAGAAGGAGCCACCCAGGTCCGACTATCATTTTCATGGTTCCAGACAAAGATATCAGGCCGCCGGAGAGAACGTGGCACCATGCAGAAGGCGAATTGATCTCCATTGCCAGCATCCGCAAAAAAGAGCAGGTTTTCGAACGACATGTAGTCTGTGACAAAAGGGCCTTCACGCATAGCTCGATGAGTGCGTCTTATATCCTCTATCGACCAGATTAACCGCAATCCATACGCTCCAAAAACACCATTTGACTCTTGCAGCATCTCTTGCAATTCCTCTGGGAGAGAAATGCCTATTTCCTTTTCCAAGGCTGTTAATTCAGATGGCGTTGCTCCTGGAAAAAACGTTGCCTGTGGTTCGAGAGATTGAATCAATTTACGCCACATAACTTTCTCGCTTCCATCTTTCTCCTAAATGGCGCGAAATACTTGCTCAAACTCATCTGAGGCAATAAGATCGTGTATCACTTCCTCAATACGTTGGCGGCTAATCTCATCCACTAAAATCATATCACTTGCCCAAAAGTAAGTTCCGGCAAGGCATTCTCCGGTCGCTCTATTCTTGGCAACCAGGGTCTGGATATGGTTGTACGAGAAAAAGGTAGCCACCCAACGTCGGCCATCTTCCCAGGTCACAACTACATCGCTATTCGCATCATTCGGAACCCAACTTCCTGGCTCCCAGCTTTCCGCTTCTATCCAAACTGAAAACCTGATTACCTCCCATTCTTTCAGCCTCTCTGATTAAGGCAGGGTTATCATGTATCAAAGAACGCACACCAGAGGGTCCGGTCGGCAAACTACAATTATGCACCACCCACTGCCCAACCCCCACCGTGAAGGTGTGGTCCTGCGCCACTTCCAGATTATACATCGCCTTCGCGCCAGGAACCACTTTCCAACCTGTCACCACCCCGTACTGCCCATCGGCTTCCAGCACATGCATGCCCAGCGTAATCTGTCCGACAGGCAGGAAGCCCTTTTCCTTCGTCAGGAAGGGGTGCTTTTGATTGGTGTGGATGACCTCGCTGGTCTGGTGCGCGTGTTTACCATGCGCGTCGGTTTTGGTAACCGTCAGGGTGAGGTCTACCAGGTCGTTGTCATGGTTGATCCACACGTGCAAGATCGGCTCGAGTTCCATGCGGTGCGTCTTGGGATTGTACGCCCACACCTTGTCGCCTACGTGCAAGGTGCCTATCGCCTGCTCACCATGCGCCGTTGCCACCAGGGTCGAGGGATCAAAGCTGAGCGCGCCACAGCCTTCTTCCAATCCCCTTTAGTTGGTAGCCAAGCAGAGGCATATATTAGGAACATTACGCCAGCTCACCCTCTGCTCGGCTGCCACTAGCTTGATTTCCTCCTTCTTTACAAGAGTCCTTGAGTAGCAGCTTCTTGCTCCGGCATTGCCTGTTGAGCAGCTATCCCTACCACCTCCTGTTCTGAGAGCAGAAACTGCAGCGTTTTATATACCACTACCGTGTCAATCACCCGCTCCTCGTCAATCCAGATCACAAATCCGTCTTCACTGTGCTGCACCATATAGAAACGGTTCCGAGCCAGTATTTCCAACTGAGGAAAGCCCTCTCGTCGAACAGCCTCTTCCCTCATTCTGCATGGCGGTGCCGTAACCAGAACTGGTTGCAAGCATTCTACCTCCCCTAAAAATCCCTCTTCATTGACCCACATCATTATATGATCTGGGACTACTTCATAGGGCCTACAACTATCCGACATTATGCCTGTGATAATGTTATAAGCCTGGACTTCCTGGTCATACGTTGCGAGGATGGATGTTTCCAGGGTGTGCAGTCCTCTACACTTAATCATCCAATTCCCTCATTCTAGAAAATCGCCCGGCCATATTCCAGTAATCAGATTTGTGAGGACATTCACAAATACCCGAGTTCCTGTAGCAGGATTGACATATCGTACACTTCCTGGATCGGCAGGTTGCGGATCATTTGCTAATGCATCGATAATATCATCTGGCATAATATCCTTTCTTCCTGACTTGAACAAGCTTCTATAAGCATGTTCACTAAGCTTATAGGTTTGCCCATTTACCTCTACTCCGTTCGTCTTCATATCATCAAAAGCGGGTCTTCTTAATGCACGTAAAGCTGGGTCTCCCTCTGCACTATACGTCTTTTCTACATTTGACCCACCTTCTTCCAATCCTCTTAGCAGCGCACTGCCCTCTTCCTCAGCCGCCGCAAACTCCTCTCCCTCTGGCCCGCCACCCAGGATCATCGCCAGTTGGAAAGCGTTGTTGAGGTTGGTGAGCGCGAAATTGCCAATCGCTCCCATGCGGCTCCAGAAGGTGGCGTGAGGATCATTCCAGGCTTGTTGGAGTTGATCCAGTCCGATGGTCTTCGCAAACTTGGCCCAGGGGCTGTTATTGGGGTCGGTATCCGGGTTGTAGCCGCCATTTTGCTGTTCCTGAGCAAAGCTGTAGGTGTTGACGGACAGGCCATTGGGGCCACGCGAAAAATGCCCATCCAATGACCAGACGTTGCCGCCTCCATCATTGATGATTGAGGTCACGATGCCGCTGCCAGGAACGGAATGGCCAATCGCTCCTCCGGGCTGCGAAAGCGGGATTGGGGTCGCCATATACTGACCCGTCGGATCAGTCGCCGTCTCAGGATTACCCGCCACATAGGCATACGGACTCATGCCCTGCGGATTGCCCTGCACGCTATCGGCTGCCGTAAACACGCCTGCTTGCGCATCATAATAGCGGGCATGGAAGTACAGCAAGCCTGTTTCTCCATCCAACCGTTGCCCCGTGAAGTTGTAGGTCGTCGGCACGGTTCCCTGATTATACCGCACCGCTCCATAGGGGGCGTAGAGTTGGGTGGCTTGCAGGCTGGCATCGCTCTTGAGGACGAGGGCGGTGCCGCCCAGGTGGTCGGTCACCAGGTAGTACAGCGTGTTGCTGGTTTTGAGGGCCACGCGATGCCCGGCGGTTTGATAGTACTTGGTGGTGGCGGTGTTGCCCCCATGCAGGACGGTTTCGGTCCAGCCGTCGAAGGTGAGGGTATCAGTGATGCCGTTGCTATCGTTGGTACGCTGTAGAACCCGGTTGCCCTCGTTGTCGTAAAGGAAGCTGTCCGTGGCGCTGGTTCCGCTGGGAGCGGTCCAGGTGGCAAGACGGCCCTCGTTGTCGTAGGTCAGGCTCGCGCCGGTGGGGGTGCTGCCTGCGCAGGTGTGGGACGAGCTGGTGTCCACGTTGCGGCAGGTCATGTTGCCCATGTCGTCGTAGCTGGCGTACTGGTTGGGGAACGCGCTCAGGTTGGTCACGGCATGGATGTGGTTGCCTGAGCCATAGGTGACGTTGCCCGATTGCCCGTGCGTCAGGCGGTCCAGGTCGTCGTAGCCGAAGGTCTGCTGGTAGGTCGTCAGCGTGGTTCCGTTGGGCGCGTTGCCACAGTGATCGCCCCGGTTGGCGTGCCAGTGTTGCCTGCCCAGACCAGGCGGCTCAAGGCATCATAGCAGAAGGACTGGTTATCGGTCTGCGTGCCGCCGCCGAGCTTGGGAACGGTGGTGGCAATTTGCAGGACATTGCCGATGTTGTCGTAGGTCAGGCCCTCGCTCCAGATAGTGTTGCCGCTTACGCTGACGCTGCTGGATTGCGGACGCTGGATGCCATCGTAGGTATAGCTGGTGGTGAAAACAGGCGTTGGCGTGCTGTTCTTAGCAGCAGACCCGCCGAGCGACAGCCCGCTCACCAGACCATTGCTGTTATAGCTGACCTGCCCAACCAGGAAGTTCACCGGGTCGCTGCTGCCAGGGGTGCCAAAGTAGGCGGAGAGCAGGTAGCCGTTGACATCATACTGCGAGGTGATGGTTTCCCCATCGGGATAGACCAGCCCGGTCATCTCGCCGCCATCGTTGTAGCTGAAGTTGACCTGCTGCGTCGTAGTCGTGCTATCGACCGTTACTGAAAGCATGCTCTGGTTGAGTTGACCGCGAGCATCGTAACCATAACAGCGCCAGCCGCTGGCCGTGCTGTTGCTGAAGGCTTCGGCAGTTGTATGCCCAACCGGGTCAGAGGCATAGGAGCCGCCCGGCGCAACACAACCCGACGGGAAGGTCTGGCTCGAATTGCTATTGTTGTTATAGCTATCGTAGAAGTAGACCGCGTAGGGATGGTTGCTACAGGGATTGCTCTGGCTGTTGCGGCACAGGGGGCGATCCAGGTTATCGTAGCTGATATAGATGCCCTGGCTGCGCGGGTCGGTCTGGCTGAGCAGGTTGCTATCGTTGTCATAGCTGAAATGCCACGCCGTATCCGAGCTACTGGAGCAGCCAGGAGGCAAAGGACTATTCGCGCATGACCCCAGGTCGGAGTCGTTGAAACCTGTGCGACGCTTGAGGGCGTCGAAGGTTGCGGTGTAGCCGGCCTTGAGGGTTGCGCTGCTATCAAATGTCTGCGCCTGCGTGGTATCGCCCAGGACATCGTAGCTATCTTCCACAGTACGCACGACGCTGTAAGGGCTGGCCGTACCACTGAACACCTGGGAGAAGCGCAAGCGACCCAGGGCGTCAGTATAACTGATCGACTGGTGATTGTAGGCATCCAGGGTAATGGTCTGCCCATAGGCGTTGCTGCTTTCGCTGCTGAAACCGGGAACGCCCTGCGCGACCGTGTAGTTCAGGGTTGTGCTAAGCACAATGGTGGTGGCATCGCTATAGGTCACGCTGCCCTCGGAGCGACCAACCGCGTCGTACTTGGTGACGGAGCGCGCTTCGGTCAGGTCAGGTGAGACATAGCCCGACGGCGTGGAGATAGCGTAGGGCAGGCTCTTGATCTCCTCGTGACCGTTGGTGCCATCGTAGTAGTAGACCGTGTAGGTAATAATGATGGACAACCAATGGATTGGTTACATTGGCACTGAAATAGTACTCGGTCAGCTCCTTACCAGCCAGCGCCGTTGCCAGTAAGCTTCCCTGATTGGTAAAGTAGGGAGCTACCTGACAGGATGAAATGTAGCAAGTAATGCCGCTTTCAGCCAGGCCCTAGCCAGTCGTCGTAGCAAAGATATGCGCCTGGTAGGTGCCATCAGGCTCATTAATCTGCACACGGAAGTAGCTCTCGAACTGTCCATTGTAGTAATCGGCAAAGTCGTTATCGTTCTGATTGCCCCAGGTAAAGCCCTGTCCACATTCATCACATACTGAGCCGACGTAGTTAATGGGCAGGCCCGTTTGAAGCCAGTATTTATAGCCCCAGGTGGATGTTTCGCCATTAGAGGTGGCCTGTCGCTGGGTCACCATATAGTGACTCCAGTTTTTGTCATCGGCCTTACCACAACGGTTAGTGGAGTTGCGAATAGTATTGCAGGTTGCGGGTTCATCGATAGCCCCGCTATCCACGCCATGCGTGTTGTTGTGACCCTCAGTCCAGGTAATCGTTTCGTTCCAGCCCTCACCATTATCGATGTTGGTCAGGAAGTACGTGTTATAGCTACGCTGCCAGAGATAGCACGCGCCGTTGCCATCTTTTGGTGCCCAGGAATCGGGGCTACAGTTATTAGTTGGCGTGGCATACTTCCATAAATCGAAGTAATGCAGGTTATTCAGGCTATAGGTGAGATTGATGACCGGAGCGTTGAGCGATTGGCCACCAACACCTTCTACCTGTATGCGATTCAGGTTCAGGTAGCCGGAAATGCTCTCCTGCTGTCCTGAGAGCGGGTCGGTAATCGTTTGAGGTTTACTTTGCGTGTATGAGAACACATATTCACGCAAGGTATTTCCCTGCACCTGTACCCTGACATCGTTCAGCACATAAGAGTTGAGTGCTTCTGGGACAGGTAATCCGCCGGAGCCGGAAAGATCAAGCGGGTTATCACAGCGGAACCGGTTGTTTGACCAACCCGAGCAGGTGCTGTTAAGCTGGTGCTGGCATCAAAGTAAATCTTGACTTGCGGATTCCACGTAGTACAGGCAGTCTGCTGGTGGCAATTGGGATCATCATACTCAATATCGGACAAAACGGCGTCTTGAATCCAGGAGTGGCTGGGGTCCCATATGCGCTGGTAGTTGAAGTGAATCTGGTTGCCAAAGCGGTCAACAATTAAATCCAGGTCCCAGCGATAGCGACGCCAGTTACCTGAGCTATCCTTGAAGCTCTGGTCAGAACCAATGGAGTCATTACACCCAAACTCTTCCATGATGCCATTGGGATAGTAGGCACGAAAACAGGGGTAATTATTATTGATCGCTTGAACCTCGATAATTTTCGCGTGATTGTCTGGTGAGGTATGCCAGACGGTATTGGTTCCCAGATTAGAAAGTGGCGGATTGTAAGGAACGGTGGTCGAAACATTGAGATTCGGCGGAATAAGCTGACCACTGATGCCATTGGGGTCGTTGAAGTTCCAGACGTTCTCAATATGGTTGGTACCGCCCGGCGTCACATTCTCCTGGCTCCAGCTAATCGATCCCATCGAAAGGTTCCAGCCTTCGCCAACCCAGGGCGCGCCTGCCTGCAAATTATGGCTTTCATCGACAGAACCGCTCGAATAGGTCAGCTTCAATGCAGGCGTAAGGCCACCCGTACCAGGGGGAAGGGCCAACGGATAGTTATAAATCAGGCCACCAGAATTGAGATCAACCTGCGAGTCCTGTGGCATGCCCCACAAAGCCTGCGGAGCCTGGGTTCCGAAGGTGACGGTACTTGGTGTCACCGCTAAGGGATGGGCGGGATCAGAGCCAATCGTCAAATCGCTGTTGACGCTCCAGTTCAGTCCCGTGGAATCGGGAGAAGTAAACAGCAATTTGCTATCGGTTGCTGGCTCGCTCTGAGCAGACACGGTAGGCTTTGTTCCAGGAAGTAATGTCGAAGCGTCTCCACCGCGCAGGATAGCATACACTTTTTGTCCTGCCCACACCAATGCTGCCTGACTGGGCAACAGGTGATAGGTCAGAGTAATGGGATGCAATAAAACCAGATCAGTGACAGGAGACCCACTCTTGGTAAGTAATTCCAACTGGTAGGTCCCAAAGAAAATATGCTCATTGCGCAGACCACCCGAGCCGGGCAACAACTGCGTGATCTTGAGTGTTACGCTGCCACCCGCCGTTTGCAGTGTGGTGCTGTCCAGCGTCCCAGCCGGAACATTCACTTCCAGGCGCTGGTCATTGCTCACAAAATGCAGCGCACTTCCCGTCAATTGCAGGATGGCGGGCGTCATAGTAACGGGCCAGCTACGGGCTACCGGAACATAGCGATAATTGGGATCGGGTTTGACATAGTGATAGGGGAAAATGGTCTTTGCTGGCGAAGGTTGTTGTGGCTTCAACCAGGAAGGCGGAGTAATGACAGGGTTCGGATTCCCGTCCGCCATCCTGCTGGCTGCTAAAACAGGCCAGGGCGCAATCAAGCTTGTAAACAGAACAAGGCCGATCAAAAATGCTATAGCCAACATACGCCTTGCTGAGAAAGGCGCAGGCCACACCGGACGCCTGCCCAGAACGCGGGAAACAGGCGAATTCAAGGGACAAGATGGCATGTGTGAATACGTCCTTTCTTCACAGGACGTAACGCACATGGTATACTGAAGACCATGTGGATACGTCCACACCATGACGCTTTTGGAAGGTTGGCAGCTCGACGAAAGCGTCATGTGATTTTTGGCATAAAAATACGCTTTTGAATCAAATTGGCAGGAAAAAGGGCGCAATGAAGCGTTATCTCATGATGTCTCTCCTTATCCAGGAAGCATAGAATCCCCAGATAGACCCTGCTTCCTCATGAGATCAGTTCGCATTTCACGGTATGGCAAAGATTGGCACTAAAACACCTGAAAACGGCCTGAGAATAAGAAGTTGTATCGTTTGTTGCTCTTATTCCCCCAAATAGAGCCTGTTTCCTTGTGTAGTATTTAATATATATCATATATAAATTGAAGAGTCAAGTAACTATTCTTCGTGTGCCTACTAGCAATAAATACACCAACCCGCTATAATAACCCCTGGCACTTCCCGTCTTTTATGTATGTCATGCTGAGCGCAGCGAAGCATCTCCGGCCTCGACGCGCGAATCGTCCGGTACACGAGATGCTTCGCTGCGCTCAGCATGACATGATAAAAAAAGAGCAGCGTAACCTATCGACGTAGTAATTCTTGCCAGGTAACTGTCTTTTCTATGCATCGGCTTGCTTGTTATTCGGGAAAGGACAGCGGCAATGTACGGGGCTGTATTTTCAACCCTAAAAAAGCAGGAGTCTATGGTGGGTACGCTGCGCGGCAAACAAGCGAGAACACATCTTGCCAGCATAGAAGAGCAACAGGTGCGGCAAACAACCTCGGGGACGACCGGAAATGGGTCCCCGGGAGGAGCCAACGTGCAGGAGTTTCAGACGTTTTACCAGGAGAACGTCGGCCTTATATATCGCTACGTCTATAGTAAAGTGGGGAATCGTGAAGAGGCCGAGGACCTGACGTCGCAAATATTTATCAAAGCTGTGCGCGGTATGGATACCAGGCGCGGGCCGCAGAGCATGCAGAAGTGGTTATTTCAGGTTGCGCATACCACCATCGCGGACTACTGGCGGGCCTACTATCGCGTCCCTACCAGTTCGCTCGACGAGCTATTGGAAGCAGGCTGGGAGGGGCCGGTAGAGGAAGAGCAGATGATGATGAGCGTGCTGCCGACCGAGCGCGTGCAGCGTATTTTGCAGGCGCTTCCCGAACATTACCGGGAAGTGTTACAGTGCCGTTTTTTGCTCAGCCTGTCCATTAAGGAAACGGCGCAGCGCATGAATCTGAGCGAGGCAAATGTCAAAGTTTTGCAGTTCCGGGCATTGAAACGAGCGGCAGAGCTTGAACATGTTATTATGGGAAGATAATAATAAAGGAGCGCGGGTTATACACCCCTTGCACGTACAGGCCTTCTTTTCGGACGTGAGAGGGCGTTTGAAAGAGGCGAAAGGTAGCAGGTATGTCAGGCGAAGACCAGGAACGATTTGAAGATTATCTGGAGCTGGAACACTTTATTGAGGAGCTTCAGGCCGGGCGTGTGGCTCATCCGCCGGAGGAGCTGACACCGGAGAAGGCGCGCATCTATCGCATGGCCGCGCTCTTTCGTTCTGCCTCGCCGGAGGAAGCGACTCCACGTCCTGAATTTGTAGCGGATTTACAGGCCCGGCTAGAACAGGAGCTACAACAGCCTTCTAAAAAACGGATATGGCCCTTTGGGACAAAGCGACCGCGTGTCTCGCGCCGCGCCTTGCTGGCAGGTGGCGCTGCAGCCGCTGCCGCTTCACTTGCCATCGGTGCCGGAATCGATCATATCGTCGAGGAGTCTAAACAACCTGTTGCGGCGAATAGTTGGGCAGAACCGTTGGTGCCAGCAAACGCTCCGGCTGTCTGGCATGATGTAAACATCACAGTGGCTCAACTCGGCGACCAGGCTGTACGCTTTGAAACATCCTCGCTGGTTGGCTACCTGATACGCGACGATGGGGATGGAGGCGACCCGGATAAAGGGAAGATTATTGCCATGTCCGCCGCCTGCACGCACATGGGCTGCATCGTGCAATGGAACAGCAGCGACCGCAGGTACCATTGCCCCTGTCACGGAGGCGTCTTCACCGAATACGGGAAGGCGGATAACAACGCGGGCTATATTCGCTATCTCCAACCCCTGCCGCGTCTGGAGACGCGCGTTGACTCCGACGGCAAAATATACGTGCGCGTGCCAGCCCCCAAACCATCATGAGACGAGGACTACTCGTTATCGCGCTCGGCATCGCCTTCCTCGTCCTCATGACCTGGCTTGCCACCATTGTCACCGAAACCTTCCCGCGCACACCCACGCCGCAAACGCAAACGGCGCAGGCAGGCCCCTATACTGTGACTTTAGAAGTCAGTCCTAACCCGCCCCCCACCACAAAGCCAGCTACGCTCACCATCACCGTTAAGATGAAGTCAAGCGGCCAGCCCGTCAACAACGCCCAGGTCTCCCTCGCCAGCAACATGACCGCCATGGATATGGGCACCGAAACGGTCCAGGCACAGTCACAACATGATGGCACCTATGTTGCCCAGGTGCAATTTGTAATGAGCGGCCCCTGGCAGGTGCAGGTGACAATTTCCCAACCCGGCAAACCATCCGCGACCGCGACTTTCAATGTTACCGCACAATAACATTGCCATGAAAAATCCCCGCTCACCTGTCATCCTGAGTATCTATCCCCTGAGCGTATGTCATCCTGAGCGCAGCGAAGGATCTCTGGCATGGGCACACGAATCGTCGGGGAACGCAGATCCTTCGCTGCGCTCGGGATGACATCTGAGGGGCGCTCAGGATGACATCGGGCGACAGGCATGTTGTAAAATACAAGGGTTCTTTGAAACAAGCTGAAACACAAGGAGCCATCCATGCATATACATCGCTTAAAGATAACAATAGCTGCCCTTGCCCTGCTGGCGTTGCTCATGGCGGCCTGCGGCGGTAGTTCGACAACTCCGTCGAAGCCGACGCCGCCACCTACACCTACACCTGGAGAAGGTCAGCAACTGCTTGCTAAAGCCAGCAAAGCCCTCACTTCGGCGCGCACCATGTACGCCATCTTCAATATCGCCATTGCCGGGCCTACTATCAATGGCACGCTTAAGACCGAGGTATGGAACGAGCAGCCGGACAAAAATCGTACTGTTGTGCTGGACTCGACCATCTCTCAATTTCCCTCCGGAGAAACGACTGTCACGGATGGGAAGCAGGTCTGGGAATATATTCCCTCAAGGCAGGTGGTCTATAACGGGCCGGTGACGACATCAAGCAGCGGCACGCCAACTTCTGGTTCAGGCTCTGGCGCGGGGCAAAGTCTGCTGATTATTCGCATTGTGCAATCGATCTTGACGAACAGCCAGGCCACGCTGGTTTCTTCCTCTGCCAGCGCCAATGGCCATGCCGCCTACGATATACACATCACGCCCAAAGGGCAATCGACGGGAGCCAATCCACAGCGTTTCAACTATGACGGGGATGTCTTTCTGGATAAAACAACAAACCTGCCCCTGCGCGTCATTCTCAATATTCAAGGCCTCGGCAAGATCACACTCGACGCGCCTCAACTTACCCTGAACCAGCCAATTGACGAAAAGCTGTTTACGTTCACCCCGCCGCCGGGCGTAACCGTCAAGCCGTTCCCCACGCAAGGACCGGAAACCGGCACGCTGACCCTACAACAGGCTGAGCAGCAGGCGGGCTATCACCTGCTCAGCATTCCGGCGTCCCAGACCGATTACCGGTTGCTCTCGGTAGATGCCTTGGGCGCGCCCGGCAATCAGGTCTACACGCTCAACTACCAGTATAAGGACAATACCAGCTTCTCAATCACGGAGGGCAAAGCGCTTGCAAACCTGCCAACAAGCGGTACTAGCGTCAAAGTGCGCGGCACAAATGGCACCATTTCCTCTGTAGGCAACACCAATACGCTGACCTGGACTGAGAACGGGGTTGGCATTCAGATTGCCGGGCCGCTTAGCAACCAGCAATTGCTGGCGATTGCACAGATGTTAACATAAACGAAATGGGGGCGTCAGCGACGCCCCCATTTCGTTTATGTTAACATCTTCTCCTTCACCACCTCGGCCAATGCTTTTATAAACAAAGGCGAGGTATTCAGCGACTCTGTGCGCGCAAACTGGATGCCGTTTTCTTCGGCCTGTTCGCGCGCGCCGATCTCGATATCGTAGAGGATTTCGAGATGGTCGGCCAGGAATTGGACGGGGGCGATGAGGACGTGGGTATGTCCGGCGGCGCGCAGTTCGGGCATCAGGTCAGCGAAGTCGGGCTTGAGCCATTCTTCAGGAGTGTGACCCGCGCTCTGATAGCAGAACATCCAGCGCTCGGGTGATAGACCAGCCAGTTCCGCGACCTTTGCCGCCGTCTCTTTGAGATCATCGATGTAGCCCGGTTCCTTCTCGATCACGCGCTTCGGCATGCTGTGCGCGGTGAGCAGCACAGGAACGCGGTCGCGCACATCCGGCGGGAAGCGGTCTAATGCCTGCTGAACGCGCTCTGCCAGGGCCTGCAAGAAGTAGGGTTGCAGGTGCCAGTCTTCGGCAATGCGTAAGGTGAGGTCAGAACGATTTAGCTTCGCAACGGCCTCTTGCAGCGTTTTGACGTAGCCGCTCATGATGATGGGCGAATACTGCGGCGACATGATGATGCCGACCAGTTGTTGCGCTCCCTCGGCTACTTCAGGGACGAGATCAGCAATAAAGGGCGGGGCGAAACGCATGCCCGCGACCACGTGAAATTCAGGGCCATCTGGATGCTCGCGGTTCAACTCTTCCTGCAGGGCTGCCGCCTGTTCGCGAGTGATGCGCAGCAGGGGGGAACCGCCGATCAGTTCGTAGCGGCGACGAAATTCGCGTATTAATTCCTCGTCGGGAGCGCGCCCGCCGCGCACATTCTGTAGATAGACCGGAACGTCGTCGAGCGTGGCTGGCGAGCCGTAGGTCATGAGCATGACGCCGACACGTTGGGTAGAATTGGTCATAGCTGCGCTCCTTACCTGCGCGTTTCTTCATGTACGGCATCAACAAGGCGACGCAGCATATCGGGCGAGGTATCCGCGAGGACGCCATGTCCCAGGTTGAAGATGTGGCCGGGACGGCTGGCAGCGCGGCGCAATACATCGCGCATCCCCTCTTGAATCGTCTCCCAGGAAGTGAGCAGCAAAGTCGGGTCGAGGTTGCCCTGAATGCCCTTGTCAAAGCCGATACGCGCCCAGGCTTCGTCTAGATCAACGCGCCAGTCAACGCTGATGATATCGCCGCCCGCTTCAGTCATGGCTTCAAGCAGGCTGGCCGCGCCTGTGCCGAAGTGAATGGCAGGCGTTCCGGTCTCGCGAATAGCCTCGAAGATGCGCCGCGAGTAGGGCTGCACGTAGCGGCGATAGACGCTGGGACTGAGCGCGCCCACCCAGCTATCGAAAAGCTGCACCACATCCACGCCAGCCTCGATCTGCGCCCGTAAGTAGCGAATAGTAACCTGGGTCAGCTTCTCCATCAACGCATGCCAGATATCGGACTGCCCATACATGACGGACTTGGCGATGCCATAATCCCGCGAGGGGCGACCTTCGATCAGATAGCAGGCCAGCGTGTAGGGCGCGCCAGAAAAGCCAATTACAGCCTGTTTGCCATCCAGTTCGCGGCGCACCAGTTTAATAGCTTCCATCACATAGGGAGTCGCTTCCCAGGCATCGCGCACCTGCAAACGCTCAACATCTTGCATCGAGCGAATCGGGTGATGAATAATGGGGCCTATCTCGGGTTGAATCTCAAGCGAGACACCCATGCCCTGTAGAGGCAGCATGATATCGGCGTAGAGTACCGCGCCATCAACGCCAAGCTGCTGCACAGGCATCAGTGTAACCTGCGCGCACAGTTCGGGCGTTTTCGCCATTGTTAAAATATCATAGCGTTTGCGCAGTTCGCGGTATTCGGCAAGGCAGCGCCCCGCCTGGCGCATAAACCAGACCGGAGTAGCATCCGGCTGCTCGTGACGGCAGGCCGCCATAAAGCGGCTCAAACCTGTAGAAATCGTACCTGTTGTATTCAATGACATGAGAGTTCCTTATCTACAAGATCTGAGGCCAGGGCGACCGCAAGGGTCGCCCCTACCAGAAGTGACATTGTAGGGGCGACCCTTGTGGTCGCCCTGGCCTTCATAAGTAACGGGTCTTCCTGGCATATTCTAGCGCAGCTTTAACAAGCTGACAATAGGAAATCTACAGAAACCTGCGCTTATGTGACGATTTTGTTAGAGGTTTTGGAGAATTTGTCACGAGACCGGATACACCACCAGATTGGAGAAGCTGGCATCAGCGCTGCTATCAGTGGTCAAGGTTCCGGCCACAAAGCCAAGCTGACCGCTGGCATACGTGCTATCCTGCGCCTGCCCGGCAAAAGTACCATTGATGTAGAAGGCGAAGTTAGAGCCGTTGGCGAGAATGAACAGGGTATTTTTTGAACCGTTCGCGATGGCGCTGCTGGCGGTGCGCGGAATGAGAAAGGTATAGTTAGAGCCGCCGCCCAGATCGTGCCGCCGGAAGTAGAACTCTCCCTGGCTGGTGATCTCAAAATCGTAGAATTGTTCGAGGCCATTCACGCGGAAAAGCACACCTGCGTCACTGCCTTGATTCAGCGTGACATCGACCTGAATGGCGACATTGCCATAAGTGAGTGTGGGAGAGGTGCAGGGCTGGAGAAAATTGGACTTGCTCACCAGCACATGATAGGCCCCACCCGTGAAGGCACAGGCTGTACCATCATTGGGCCAGCGATTGCGGGTGTTGCCGCTCAAAGGGTCTCTCAAGAGCGGCGAAGCGCTGGTAATCGCTGTAACTGTCGCCTGCCCAGACTGTTGAGCAGTAGCTGACGTCTGAGCAGTGCCCGTAGCGCTAGCCGAAGAGGTAGCCCCGCCGGGAACAGTGCTGGTGACTCCCGGTGTCGTAGAACGATGCGCGTTATAACCGCTATAGAAAATGTAAAAGACGGCTCCAATGACAAGCAGCACCACCAGGCCAATCAGGAACGATATGCCAACTGTCGAACTACGACTTGTGCGCCGGGCAGGTACACGGCGGGGTATAGGGGCGCTGATAGGACGGGAAGTCCTGCGCGCTCGAACGGCACCCGGGCCGCTGCGAGCGTATTGCGTTCCAGGCTGATAACCAGGCAGCACAACGGGATTAGCAGGAACCGCTTCGGGCGGCATATCATACGCATTAGCCGTCGGTTGAGCGGGAACCTGTTGCACAGTGGGACCTAAAAAATCTGGCGTATGAGGCATTGAGCCATCCAGGCTCTCTACTGGCTCAAAGAGAACGGGCGTGGGGCTGACCGCGCTCTCAGAAAAAGCTGGCGCATCTTTTTCCTCCAACGCTCTCAAATAGGCCTGCGCCAGTTGTGAAGCCGAAGAATAGCGGCGGCGCGGGTCTTTTTCCAGGGCGCGCAGGATGACGCGATCAACCGAGGGTGGAATAGCCGGATTGAAGCGCGAAGGGGGAAGAGGCTGCTCGCGCATCTGCTTCAAATAAATAGCAAGCGCCGAATCGCCGCTAAAAGGCGTCCGACCTGTAAGCATCTGATAGAGCAGGATGCCAAGCGCGTAGATATCGCTCCCAGTACCGGCAGGGCCATCAGCAAGTTCGGGGGCCATATATTCGGGCGTACCCAGCAGCACGCCGGTCTGCGTGACCTTGCTCGTACCCTCCATCGATTTGGCGAGTCCGAAATCTGCCAGATAGGCATAGTGGTCATCCCGTAACAAAATATTCGAGGGTTTGATATCGCGATGAATAACGCCGTGATCGTGCGCGAATTGCAAGGCTCCCGCGATCTGCTGCAACAGTTCTCCCGCCTCCTCCAGGGAAAGCGGCCCCTGCTCTTTCAGCTTATCCGCCAGCGTGCAGTAATCGATGTAGGGCATAACCAGATAGTGCCAGGGAGTTTGCTCGCCGAAGTCATAGGCAGGAAGAATATGATCGTGCTGCAGGTTGCCAATGGCTGAAGCTTCGCGGCGAAAGCGTTCGATATAATCAGCATGCGCGCTGCTAACCACCTTGACGGCCACGTCGCGTTGCATAAGTTCATCTTTGGCAAGGTACACCTCCGACATACCCCCCTTGCCCAGGCGGCGTACCAGGAGATATCTGCCTAATCGAGTTCCTTCTAATCCAGGCATACCGTTACTTCCTCGCATCGTGCAGGTGTACCCGTTTGCCAGACGCTGCGCCTGAATCAAACAGTACAGGCAGTATATGCCTCGATACGCTGAATGTCAACCTGCCTGCATTGCTTGCTTCTCTTAATCGTCGCCTCCATGCTTGCCTTTATGCCCATGCCCATGTCCATGCCGACCTTGAGACGAGGGAGAAGGCTCCTCATCAACCTTAACAGGTGGCTTATTCACTTTAATATAAGGTCGGTTTTTGGCTGATTTCGCTGGTGGAGTAGGAGTTGCAGTAGGTGATGGAGTAGGAGTATGCGGCTGATTGCTCACCTGCACCGGAGAGCCAAAAAAGGGCGCGCTGGCAAAAATTGGATTGTTTGGCAGCTCGTGATGCGCCAACGCAAAACCCAACGTCAGTGGGGCAGCAAAGAGCGCCGCCGCCGCAACACCAACCAGCCCCATACGGGCAACATGCCCGGCTTGATACATCCACGAACGAGATTGCGTTTCCACCAATGGGCGAGTCGTCTTATGTAACGTTACCTGGGCAGGCGGCAGGGTAATTTGCCTTGAAACATCCTCTTCCTGACCCGCCTCCATAGATCGCAGCGCGCCCGTATACGCCTGTGCCATTAGCTCGACATTCCTGAAACGCTTCGCGGGGTCTTTCTCAAGCGCGCGTAATACCACAGCCTCCACCACTGGCGGTATAACAGGATTATGTATCGATGGGGGCACAGCATATTCGCGTATATGTTTCCAATAGATCGAAAGCGGCGTGCCACCGGTAAAAGGCAGGCGTCCGGTCAGCATCTGGTATAACAACACACCCAGGGCATAGACTTCGCTGCTCACGCTCTCGGGCTTGTAGGCCAATTCAGGAGCCATATATTCCGGTGTGCCCACCAGGCAGCCCGTCTGCGTAATATCGCTGCCCTCTCCAAGCAGTTTCGCCAGCCCAAAATCGCACAGGTAGATATGCACGTTTGTATCATCATCCAGCAAAATATTGGAAGGTTTGATATCACGATGCAAGATACCATGCTTATGCGCGAAATGCAGCGCGCTTGCCACCTGCTCCAGAATGCTGCCGACCTCTTCAAGCGTCAAAGCACCGCGAGAGAGCCGCTCGCGCAGATTACCGCGCTTCATATAAGGAGTGACAAGAAAATAATAGTCCTCATAGCTGCCAAAATCGAGGATAGGCAAAATATGCGGATGGCGCAGGCGGCTCATCATCTTTATTTCGCGCTGCAACCGCTTCGCGCACTCCTCTTTTTCGATGCTCACCAGTTTGATCGCTACATCCCGGCCCGTCTGCTCATCGCGAGCGCGATAGACCTCGGACATGCCCCCACGCCGAATAAATTGTAACAGGCGATAACGCCCGGCAATAAGACCCTGCTCAAGCATAATACCCCCAACTTGCTCATCAGTCTGGCTACTTCTTTCATCCCACTAGTATTCATTACGTCCGCTCGCCTCGATTCGAGACACACTTTTTGGCTATTTTTTCTCGCGCTGCAACCCGCCTCGCTATTCGTAGGGACAGGGGGCGGGGCGGTTGGGATGCGGGGGCCTTGTGCCTGTCCCCCAGGTGGTGGAACGAAAACACGTTCGACAATCCAGCATTTTCCCACCCCACCCAGGGACAGGCACAAGGCCCCCACACCACATCCCCTCATCCCCCTGTCCCTACGCATGGCGAGCGAGACTTGCAATTATCGCCGCTTAAAGCATAGAATTCATTAGGAACAAGAAATAATGCTACCAACATGAGGATTATATGACGCGCTGGCAATACACGAAAGGGCTGCACGATCTTGGCAACTCCCTCTATGCCTATTTGCAGCCAGATGGCACCTGGGGCTGGAGCAACGCCGGACTGATTGTCGATGGCGAGGCAACGCTGCTTGTCGATACGCTGTTCGACTTAAAGCTGACGCAGGATATGCTCGATACCATGCGGAAAGCGGTTCCCGCGTCGTCCCACATCGATATGGTGGTCAATACGCATGCCAACGGCGATCACTGCTATGGCAATCAGCTTGTTTCAGGCGCGAAGATCATCGCCTCACGCCAGGCAGCAGAGGAGATGGTGGCAGGTATCAAGCCTGAAATGTTCGTGCAATTGCTCGATAACGCCTCTTCGCTTGGTCCGCTTGGCGTCTTTATGAAACATGCCTTCAGCGCGTTCGATTTCCATAACATCACGCTCACGCCGCCCAACGAGACCTTCGAGGGCGAAAAGACATTAAAGGTAGGCAATAAAGAGGTGCGCCTGATCGAAGTTGGCCCGGCGCATACGCTCGGCGACACGCTGGTCTATGTCCCTGGCGACCGCGCCGTTTTCACAGGCGATATCCTCTTCATCGGCGGCCACCCCATCATGTGGGCCGGGCCAACGCGCAACTGGCTGCGCGCCTGCGACCGCATTCTGGCAATGGATGTCGAAACCATCGTGCCTGGACACGGCCCCCTGACCGATAAAAAAGGCGTAGCCGAAGTCAAAGGCTACTTAGAGTATATCTACGACGAGGCCCGCAAACGCTATGAAGCAGGAATGCCAGCAGCCGAGGCGGCAAGAGATATTCCCCTGGATAAGTACGCTACCTGGACGGATGGTGAACGCATCGCCGTCAATGTCGCCAGCATCTACCGGGAACTGAGCGGAGAGACAGGGCATGCGAATACGGTGGAACTGCTTACGCAGATGGGGAGATTGTTAGAAGAACAGGCGAACAATCCTAAATAAATGGCAGACAATACTACTCCTGGAAATTGGCTACAAGCAAGGCACAGTACATGGAATACACCGCCCGGCTTGATAAATGAGTACGTGCGGAAGGCAACAGGTGGCATAATTACTCAGGCGAAGCGCGTAATTGCGGGTATAGACAACGAAGTCTACGATGTCACCACCACCAGGAACCAGCAGTTCATTGTTAGAATTTCGCATAAAACTCATCACCGCTTTGAGGGGGAACGCTGGGCGCTGGATGCTGCTCGTCAAGTGGGAGTGCCAACCCCTCAAGTGCTGCTCATTGAGCAAACTTCATATGACAATTCTACTGTAACATTCTGCATTGAAGAAAAATTACCAGGTGTCCCACTTGATATCCTTCTCAAACATGGATTAAACAGTGATCTGAACAACGCTATTAATCAGATAGGCGAGGTGCTAGGCAAACTACATAGTGTGAAAGTAGATGGCTTTGGCTATCTCCAACCAGACGGAAAAGGCGAACAGACTTCCTTTGCAGAAATCATGTTGATGCCGAATGAACGGCAAGATGAGTTGTATGAAGCAGCAGAGAAATGGCATATACCTGCAAAAAGCATCACCGTAGGCCTGGAATTGTTGGACAAGCATTGCGCATTGTACCAGTTCAATACACCTGTATTAGTGCATGGCGATTTAGGGCAGAAGCATATACTGGTAGAAGGAGATCAGATCAGCGGTATTATTGATATGCAGGATTGTTCGGGCAACCATCCTGTCATTGATTTTGCCATCTGGGATGCCTATTGGAGCGACGTTCTACCAACGAGTAGATTAATGGCTTCATATGACAACCAAAGTTTATTTACTGGGAGCTACGAAGTTCTTTTTCATTTAGTCTTGCTCCGAGAGGCATTCATTATGCTGATGGTTCATGCCCAGCGAGAAAACCCGGACGGTGTTCCAGGCTTTATAGCGAATATGGAACGCGCTTTGAGATATTTTGCCAACACAGGATAAAAATCGCTTTCATAACTCAAATCGTTGTTTTTTCAGGTTTACTCTAGCCTTATAATATTGCAAAAAGCATATAGAGGATAGTTAAGAGGAAGACCACATGGAACAAAACCGTCTCGTATATTCAACAGACACCGGGCGCGTGACAACATGCCCCACCTGCGGATTGCCATATAAAAAATGCCGTTGCGATCAACCTGCTGCATCGACAAAGAAAAGCGATGGCATTGTCCGTGTTTCGCGTGACCGCAAAGGACGCGGCGGGAAAACCGTTACACTCATTACAGGTCTTCCTGAAAAAGATATCGCCGCACTCGCCCAACAACTGAAAAAGTTGTGCGGCTCAGGCGGCACGGTCAAGGATGGCAATATTGAAATCCAGGGCGACCATTGCGATAAGGTCTTGGCGAAATTGGGCGAGTTGGGGTATAAGGTCAAACGGGCAGGTGGCTAACCTACTAAATCCCTGGCACTTTCTTCTGCAATTCCGGCAGCATCTGTTCCACGGCCTCTTTGCCTGCAGTGACAAACTTCCTGCCTTCTGAGAATTGGCGCAGCGAGATACGGTGCAGCTTGGGGCGTATCACCACATCTGCTTCGCGAATGCTATGCATGCCGATGGTTGCCATTGCCAGATCGTAAGTTCTCAACAACAGGTCGATGATGTGAGGGGAAGGCTTGAGGCTTTCCTTTCCCTCCGCTTCGGTAAGCCAGGATGAGGCGCTTTCTAAAGCTGGCGGCTCCTGTCCGCCAAGTTCTGAGGCGAGCAGGATATCCGCGCCCATCTTGCGCAGCAGGCGGATGGGGACAGGGTCATGCATCCCTGCGTCCATCAAGATATGGTCGCCAACCAGCACCGGGGGGAAGATGCCGGGCAGGGCTACGCTTGCTAAACCTGCCTGCCATAAGAGGCCGCGATCCATCACCACTCCGGCGCGTTGTGAGAGGTCAACGGCGACCATTGCGAAGGGTGTGGTTAAATCCTCGAAGCGAATATCACCGCAGAGCGAGCGAAGCATGCGCTTGAGACCCTTGTTGGAGAAAATTGAGGTACGCGGCACACGCCACTGCACAATCTGACGTTGGATTTGCAAGAAAATCTCCTCGCTTTCGGCAAACGATTTGCCGATCAGGTACATCCCGGGCGCAATGATGCCGCTGCTACAGGCCGCCATATAATCAAGCGGCATGCGGTGCGCCACCAGTCGCTCTAGCACACCCAGATGGGCAAAGCCTCGCGCTCCACCACCGCCAAAGGCAATGCCAACCGTCTGCCGCGAAATAGTGCGCGCCACAAAATCGACCGCCCTGTTCAATTCAGCATCCGGCGCGACCTCAAACAGCGTTTTCTGTTCCTGCCAGCATTGCTCTAAGAGGGGCGCATCAGCAGGAAGTAAACGCTTCACATCATGCTCTAAGCGAGCGGCGTAGGTATCTTGCAGGCCAATGGTTGGACGCTCGGGAACATTGCTGACAAAGATGTCGAGCGCGACATTTTCCCCGTTTCCGTTCGCGGGTAGAAGTTCACTGATGGTAGAGATGGACGCCATTTCAGGGGCGAGCAATGCGATAACGCGAGTGTCCTGAGAGGCAACTGCCCGCACTACTGAAGCAGGAGTAGCTGGCGTGGTGACGAGCAGCAAGTAGTCATAAAACTGCGTGATATCGAGCAGGGCAGCCATCGTGCCAGCATCAATCTCTTCCAGGTGGGTTGTTCCGAGCGCTACCCAGGCCGGGTAGTACTTGCCATCGCCAGTTATTAGTGGAGCGCGATGCTTTTGCAGTCGGCTGGAATCCCTCGCGCATTCCTGTAACGACGGGCGCACCTGCCCTTTGAATGTCGAAAAATGCGGCCCAACTGCCTCATCCACCCCACATAACTCCAGGAGCAAAACACGCTTCTGGCTTCGTCGCGCCAGGGCAATGGCAATATGCACAGCAAGCGAGCGTTCCAGGTTTCCCTCGGTAGCATTCAGCAGGGCAAGCCAGATGCGTTCAGCGCTATGTTGGGAAAGCAGATGTTGATTGGCCCTTGCCAGGCGCTGCGAGAGGATGGCGTTGATATTTTTTAAAAGCGTGGGACATTCGCCGACCAGTTGCAGGAAATCGGTTTGTGACAGCGCCCAGAGCGAGGTATCCTGCTCGGCGCGAATGGTGGCCGAAGGCGGCTCCCCGGTAATCAGCGACATCTCGCCAAAACACTCGCCCGCCCCTAACTGCGCGACTGTCAGAGGGGAACTTGACGCGGCGGAAATTGGCGTATCATCTGGTTCCTGGAGCAGCACGCTCACGAGGCCTGAGGCAATAATGTAAAGCTGCCCATGCCATATGCCACGTTCAAGAATGCGCGTACCGGCAGGCGTATGGACAGGCTGCAAGCGCGCAATAATACGAGCGGCCTCATCCGGCTGCATATTGCGAAACAGTGGACTCGCTTCGATCAATTGACGTGGCTCCAGATTTTGCATGCCCTGATTGTAACGGAAAACACAGCCCTAGACAAGTAGGGGCGTGGGCTTGCCCCGCCCTCGTTCTCCATATACGACACATAAAATGTAGGGGCGTGGGCTTGCCCCGCCCTCTTGCTCCCTCTGTACTACATTTCCGATTATGTGTCGTGTATGGGGGAACGAGGGCGGGGCAAGCCCACGCCCCTACAGCATAACGTATCATCATACCGTTTTTCGATTATTGGGAACGAGGGCGGGGCAAGCCCACGCCCCTACAGTACATAGACGCGCAGGCATTTCCGCTTTCTCATATTCGTTTAAGAATAGCCCCATAAAGCGATGGTGGTACATATGTTTGAACGACGATAGAGAGGAAATCCATGAACATTCACGAACAACTGGAACACTTATTGGCAAATTTAGGAGTAGAAATGGAATCATTGGAACACGAACATCCTTCTGAAGAAGCTCCTCCCGAAACCTCCATCTTCCAGTCTTCACGAGACCATTATGGTGTCTTCTATCGCCTGGACATCATTGAACAGATGCCACAACTGCGCGTGATGGTTCCGGTCGATTCTGGGGCCTTGAAAATGGAGATGTATCTGGTGCTGCTCAGCTCGCGTACTCCGCTCCTCGATTGTTTTTCCGGCATGGCTGCCTATCATGGCAGCCCATCTTTTGAGCAGAGCCGCGAGGCAACCATGCAGCACCTGCTCTACGCCGTTGCCGAAATGATGAAACAACTCTTCTGGTCCGGCGACCTGGACAGCATGACCTTCCCGCCTGAAATCGAGGTACGACGGTTGGTATAGATTTTATGGTAATACCATTAAAAAGACCCTCTCACCTGTCATCCTGAGCGCAGCGAAGGATCTCCGCCGTCGGCACACGAATCGTCGGGGGACGCAGATCCTTCGCTGCGCTCAGGATGACAGCAATCCCTTGCCGATCCTGGTGGTAACAGTTCATAAGATGAACACAAGTTAATGCCGCCCCTTCTTTGTGGTACACTGGTTGTATCTTGAACAAGCGGGGGAACAGACGTAATGAGTGATACGATTGAGACAATCGGGCAGCAGGCGCAAAACGCTTTAGCATTGAAGCACGCCGCCCGTGAAACAGCTTTACCAAAATCAAGGGCGGCGATTCGCTTCTGCGCCAACAGCATTCGCGCCGCGCATCGACATGATTTTTCAAAAGCCGCCGAGTTGCTGCAACAGGCGGGAGCGTTAATCGCGGAAATGGCGACAGACCTGCGCGATCACCAGGATATTTTCTATGCCGGTTTTGTGCAGGACGCGCAGAAAGAATATGCCGAGGCCTCTACCTTTTCCGCTTTGACGCAGCACCAACCCTTGCCATCAGCAACCGATCTCGGCATCGATTGGTCTCCCTATCTCAACGGCCTGGGTGAAGCGGTCGGAGAATTGCGCCGCTACCTGCTCGACCAGCTACGACATGGGCATATCGAGACCTGCGAGGCCCTTTTGCGCTACATGGATGATATCTATGCCCTGCTCACCACTATCGATTATCCCGATGCCATCACCGGTGGTCTGCGCCGTACCACAGATTCAACACGCGGCATTCTGGAAAAAACACGCGGAGATTTGACTATCTCGGTCGTGCAGGCCCAGTTGCAGCAGAGCATCAGCGCCTTGCAGCATGATCTGGAACGCAAGCGTGGGGAATAATCGTCTTGTTCAGTTGATTAGTACGGTATAATAAAATTTGTCCTGGAACGATGAGCTTGCCTCAAACGTTATACAGTCAGGAATGTTATCTATTCTTTTTTCTGTAAGCTTTTATTTTGTTTATGTGAACACCGCAGCGCATATAGAGGGGAAATATGGCAACAAAAGAGGCTTCAAACGGCGATACCAGCTCATCATCTCGCATCAAAGTAACGACTTCCGCGCAAATCGTGATGGCTGATACTGTGCAGGCAGAAGAGGTTCCCACAATTCCGCTTGGTTCGATGCAGACTGTTCACGCCCTGCAACCAGAGGTTGCTGTGCGTCCGGCTGCTCCTACGCAAGATGTCCGCTTACCGGCCCCTCTGGTGGTACATCCAACGGAATACAAGCGCGGGCTGGGCGAGTGGATTTCACTCTGGTGGCATGGCATGCGTCCTGGCTATCTACCGTTATCGCTCTTACCCGTCCTGCTCGGAACTGTGCTGGCCTGGACGCAAAGCATTTCGGCGAGTACGCCGCGTGGAGTTTTCCATCCCCAACGCTTTCTCGCCGCCTTTGTCGCTGTTCTCCTGCTGCAATTGGGAGCCAATCTCGTCAACGACTACTATGATTACCTGCGCGGCATCGACACTACCAACCCGCTTGGCCCTGGTGGACTCATCCAGCAGGGATTGGTCAAACCGGCGCGTGTGCTTTCTATTGGTCTCGTCTTCCTGGCCCTGGGCGCGTTGTTTGGCATTCTGGCCGCGCTTTCCGGTGGTCTGCTGGCGTTCGGCTTCGGCCTGCTTGGGGTAATAGTCGCGTATTTTTATAGCGCGACCTCCAAATCCCTCTCTTCTTTAGCGCTGGGTGAGCTGATAAGCTTCGGCGTCTTTGGCCCCTTGATTACCGTCGGAGCCTACATGGTGCAGGTCGGCCACTTCTCGATGACGCCTTTGATTTACAGCGTTTCGCTGGGCCTGCTGGCTATGGCCTTCATTCATTTGAATAACATGCGCGATACGGAAAGCGACTTGCAAGCGGGCAAGCACACGCTGGCAAATGCGCTTGGCCTGCGCCTGAGCCGCATCCTCTATGTCCTTTTGATGCTGGGAGCATACGTACCTGTGTTCCTGCTCGGCATTCCGCATCACGGGCCGCATCTCATCCTGATTACCCTGTGGACGATTCCGCAACTGGTGGTACTCTTCAGCGGCGTTTTGCGCACAGACACGCCCGCCTCACTGCATATTCATATGCAGAAGACGCTGCGGCTCGAAGTCTGGTTTGCCCTGTTGCTCATGGTCGCGCTGATCTTCTCAGCTTTTTTCGCTTTGCTGCCGCATCTCCCGTCCCTCCTCCCCTTGTAGGGACAGGGGGATGATGGGTGGCGGTGCGGGGGCCTTGTGCCTGTCCTGGGGGCGGCGTGGTTGGACTTCGCGCGTTTTCCCCACCCCACCCCGGGACAGGCACCAGGCCCCCACTCCACCTCACCACAGCCCCCTGTCTCTACGGAAAACGCCCGCAGGGCATTCGTCATATACTCCCCCGCAGCCTCTGCGCCTGCGCTTCCGCGAAACGGGCCTCCTGTTTGCGGCGCAAGGCTTTGAGGGCGTCGGCTTTACGCTGCCAGTGATCGGGGTCGTTGGGGCGCAGGTGAATGGCCTCGTCGGCGGCTTGCAGCGATTCGGTATAGCGCGCAAGACGATAGAGGACCAGCGACTTGTTGTGCCAGGCGGTGGCCAGGCGCGGATTCAGCTTCAAAGCGCGGTCGTAGGCCACCAGCGCGTCGTAGTAATTGCCCATGTTGTAGTAGGTATTGCCCCTGCCGTTCCAGGCGAGCGCGAAATTCGGGTCGATATCCAGCGCGTGTTTGTAGGCGGCGAGCGCGTCGTAGTAGCGGCCAAGCTGGCGCAAGACACCTGCTTTCCCATTCCAGGCCGCCGCCATGTGATTATCGAGGCCAAGGGCGCGATCATATGATTGCAGCGCTGCCGTTGTATCTCCCAGTTCATCGAGAACATTGCCGCGCCGGTTCCAGGCCTCGGCAAAACGATCATCGATACGCAAGGCCTGCTCAAACATACGCAAGGCCGGGCGCAGTTTTCGCTGCGCGTACAGCGCCTGCCCAACGCCAAAGCAGGCGACCGCGCTTTGAGGATCGAGGTCAAGCGCTTCTTGATAAGCTTTTTGCGCCTCAGCATAGCGGCCAGTTTCGTACAGCACCAGCCCTTTGTTATTCCAGGCCTGAACCATCTGCGGATCAAAGCGCAGTGCCATGTCGAACGCATTCAAGGCCTCGTTCGGACGCCGCAGGACGTTAAGGGCCGCGCCCTTGCCATTCCAGGCGGCAGCATTATTGGGGTCCAGTTGCAGGGCGCGCTCGAAGGCCGCCAGCGCTTCCTGGTAGCGGCCCAGTTTGCTCAGGGCAGTCGCCTTGCCGATCAGAGATGTTACCAGCATGGGATTCAATTCCAGGGCGCGATCAAATGCTTCAAGTGCGCGCTTATGCTGACCGCGTTGTCCATGCGCCAGACCTGCTCCCTGCCAGGCGAGGGCGTTCGCCCCATTTACCGCCAGCGCCTTTGAATAAACTGCCAATGCATCGTCAAACCGGCGCTGCCTGTAAAGTCGCTGCGCCTCGTCAAGCAGGGGATCGGTCGCGGTCATGGTCAGTTCCTGCGGCGTCACCTTCGCCACTGCCACGTGCAGGGCCTGTAAAACTTCCTCGGCGCTGGCGGGTCGCCGCTCGCTGTCCATGTCGAGCATACGCTGCAACAGGGCGCTCAGGGCGGGATTGACTGCCGGATTTACGTCAGAGGCAGGCCGGAAGAAAAATGGCTGCTCGCTGGGGTCCATTCCCGTCAACAGTTGATGCAGTAGCGCGCCGAGGCTATAGATATCCGAGCGCGGCGTACTCTGCGCCTTGCCGTACTGCTCGGGCGCGGCGTAGCCGGGCGAGCCGAGCGCCACTGTGTCATGCTGCTTCCCAGGCTTGAAGATACGCGCAATGCCGAAATCGATCAGGTAAATATGCCCGTTTTCGCTAATCATCACATTGGCGGGTTTCAGGTCGCGAAAGACGATGGGCGGCTGGTGATTATGCAGGTAGCTCAACACGTCGCAAAGCTGCTCGGCCCACTTCACCACCTGATCGACAGGGAGCGGACCACCGCCAACCGATTCCAGGTATTCCTCCAGCGTCTGACCCTCAATAAAGTCCATCACCAGGTACGAGCGCTGGTTTTCGGTAAAATGATCGATGATACGTGGAAGGTTGGGGTGCATCAGGTCGGCGAGCAGGTGCGCCTCACGCTCAAAGGCCGCCTCGGCCTCCTGCAAGCGGGCAGGCGGCAGACCGGCGCTGCTCATCTCTTTGATCGCCACCGAGCGATTATTGAACTTGGTATCGGCTGCCTTATAGACTGCGCCCATACCACCCTGCCCAATGCGTGTGACCAATTCATAACGCCCGGCCAGCAAAGTTTGCTCGGGCAGTGTGCCGGTCGGGTGCTTTTGAAAAGGCAGCAGGGAAGCGCAGTTCTGACAGAAACGCGCCGTAGGGGGGTTGGCCGCCCCGCACGTATCACAAAACTGCTGCTGTTCATCCTCTTGCAGCGGCTCAGATGTATTGGTCGTTGTTGGTGAAGTTGTGACTTCGGTTGTCTGTGCTTCTGCGTCTTCCATGATTAACTACCTGATTTCTTCTCAATCTCTCTCCACAAACGGAGCCACTCCTCGATACTGAGTGTTTCAGCGCGGCGGCTGGGATTCACGCCCGCCTCTTGTAACCACGACCGCACCTGTTCATTCTTATAATGCAGGTGATGAGTGAGCGAATTATGCAATTGTTTGCGCTTTTCAGCAAAACCGGCCTGCACCACGCGAAAAAAGCGATCCCGCTCAGCAGAAGTCAATGGCACATCGTCGCGCACCTCTACTCGCAAAATAGCAGAGTCGACCTTTGGAGCGGGATAAAAAGCGCCAGCAGGAACGCGGGCAATAATTTCGGGCCGCCCGTAAAATTGAATGCTCACGCCGAGCAAACTCAAATCGCCTGGCGCGGCAACGATGCGCTGAGCTACTTCGTACTGCACCATCACCACTAAGAGGCGCGGCGCATTCTCGCTTTCCAGAAAATGGCGAAAGGTCGGCGCTGTAATATAATACGGCAGATTCGCCACCAGTTTGTATGGTTCGCTGTCGAAAAGGTCTACTGGATTCACATACAGCAGGTTGCGCTCCACCAGTTCGACATTAGAAAACGGGCGCGTGGTTTTGCGGAGCAGCGTCAGCATATCGCGCTCCAACTCTACGGCGACCACACGCCGGGCGCGCTTTGCCAGTTCGCGTGTCAAAACGCCGGTACCCGCGCCCACTTCCAGCACCGTGTCATCCTTCGTAACTTCTGCCGCCTCGATGATGCGCCGCAAAACGTTGCGGTCAACTAAAAAATTTTGCCCAAACGCTTTGTTGGGCCGCATGTGGTGAGTGTATAGAAAGTTGCGCAGTTCGCGTATATTGGTCAGGTCTATGTCATCCGGCACCGCATCGATGCCATGCTCTATCTCTGTCAATGTCCTTCTCTACTGACGATTTTTTTAGTTTGAACATCTCCACTCCCGCCAGCTCTGTCATGCTGAGCGCAGCGAAGCATCTCCACGTCGAGGCTCATCGAGATGCTTCGCTGCGCTCAGCATGACATGGGCGAGGGCCGCTCCGATTATCGTTCTTGATGATAAATGTTCATCAGGCTACCACCACCAGGGGCCGCGCCGTCCGTACCACCAGGGGCCGCGTCTGCGCCGCCCGCCCCACACGGCTCTGCGAGCAAACATGCTGAAAAAGAACAAAAGGATAAAAATGGGCCATATAACACCCAGGAACACGCCGAATATATGGCCAAAGACGAAACCGCCATGCGAGAAAACACCCTGGAGAATGCTGATAAAAATCAAGATCATCAGGATTGAGCCGAAGCGCCAGGGACCATAGCGGCGCTCCTGCGGGCGCGCCCAGGGCGGCACCTGTCCGTTATTCTGATAGTTCTGATTGCTGGCATTGTTATAGGTGTACGTATTATACGGGCGATATCCCTGTTCTTGAGCATCGCCATCCGGCATATATGGATTGTACTGGTATGGCGGCTGTAGATCAACAGCCGGAGCCTCGTCTTGCGCTCGATATCCCGCCTGGTAGTCCTGCATGATAGTAGGATCATAGCTTGATGGCGGCTCATCGCGAGGCATAGCCTCCTGGCCCACCTTGCCCGACCAGGTATACGGCTGTGGTGGTTGATATATCTCTTCATCTTCCGAGGAAGCGCCGTACTGGCCTTGCGGTTCCTCTGGAAGCAGTTCTTGCTGGCTCATACATCTCCCTCCTTTACCCTGCTTTCTTCTTATTACTACGAAATGCAGGAACAGGGGTTGCACACTTTGAAACGTCTACAGGGAACTGTGCGTTATACAATATGATACTTTCTCTACAAGGCACCATTCCATACACCAAATGTACCTATTCACTACGCATAAGTCAAGCAGCAAAGGCCCGGTATGCTATGATACATAGTGGTAACAAGTGTGGGGAAAAAGGCAGGCTTGGGCCTCTTCCTATGAAAGGCAGATCATTCTATGGATGAAAATATTATACAACATAATCATGATGATGACGATGAAACGCTAGAAGTTCGGCCTTTACCAAAAGAATTTGTCGATGATAAGGGCGCGGTTCTCGTGCCTATGTTGCCGGACCGCTCCTCTAATGGGCATAATGGACACGAGGAGAGCCGCCAGCCGGTAGCATTGAGCGCATCACGAGCGCGTGGCAGACGTATAAGCGCTCCTGCTGTAGATATTTCTGCGTCAGCATCGCGAAGGGCGCGCGTCAACCGCATATTGATGTACCGGCGGCGGCACAAGCGCTATGGTCATGTGGACCAGACAGGGCCGCGCATGGTGGCCGCGATAAGTATCATTTTAGCTGTGTTATTCACACTGCTCTCCGGCACAATGGGAGCGGCCTTTGCCTATTATCAGTCGCAACTACCACTATTAAACGGCATTGCCGATCATACACAATTTCAGACCACTCACATTTACGATCGGCATGGGCAATTGCTCTACAATCTATATGACCCGCGCTATGGTCGTCGCACCTACGTCAGTTATAGCGATATTTCTCCATTGCTGATCAATGCCACCGTTGCCGCCGAAGACCATACCTTCTGGACCAATAGCGGCGTGGATATCCAGGGCATCCTGCGCGCCGCCGCGACCAACTTCCAAAACCAGACGGTCGTCGAGGGTGGCAGCACCATTACGCAGCAGCTCATTAAAAACGAGTTATTTCTGAATCAGCCGCGCACCGTACAAATCAAAGCCGAGGAAGCGCTGCTGGCTTATGGGCTGACGCAGCAGTATCCGAAGTGGAAGATCATGGAGATGTACCTGAACACCGTCTACTATGGCGACCTGAACTACGGCATCGAAGCGGCGGCCCAGGACTTCTTCAATCTCCAGCCAAAATGCACAAAGTCACACTGTATTCCGGCTGCGGCGCAGCTTGACCTTGCCCAGGCCTCGATGCTGGCGGGTCTGCCGCAGTTGCCGTCCTACTATAATCCTATTATCAACAAACAGGCCGCGCTTGACCGGCAAAAAATCGTCCTTGACTTCATGGTGGAACTGCACATGATTACGCCCGCTCAGGAACAGCAGGCGCAGCAGGAGATGGCAAAGTTCAAGTTCCAGTCCTTCAGCTCCAAACAGGGGATGCAGGCTCCTCATTTCGTGCGCTATGTCATCGACGAGGTGCTGGTACCCCTCTTCGGCGCGGATAATCTCTTCACAGGCGGGTATAACATCTACACCACGCTCGACCTGAACCTGGAGAAAAAAGTCGAGCAGATCACTTACGATCACCTTTATAAAGTGACCTGCGATAACTACCTGGGCTGCTATGGCCCACTCGATACACAAAACCAGGTGCATAACGCCGCCGTAGTAGTCGAGAATCCTTTTAATGGCGAAATTCTGGCGATGAACGGCAGCGCGAACTTCAACGATAACAGTCCACAGGTACGCGGCAAATTCAACTCTGCCGCCGATGCCCTGCGCCAGCCGGGTTCGTCCATCAAGCCGGTTATCTACGCCACTGCCTTCGAGATGGGCTGGTATCCGGCGATGATTATTCCCGATCACAAAACCATTTATCCGACGCCAACCGGCCCAAATCAGTACTACACGCCGCAGAACTACGACGGCAAATTCCATACGGGCTTTCCGATGACGGTGCGCAACGCCATCGCCAACTCGTTCAATATTCCGGCCATCGACGCTCTCGAGTTCGCGGGCATTCCCAACGTGCTGAACATGGCGGCTCGCCTGGGACTGACCGAAATCGCCAGCCGCAATCCGAACACGCTTGGCCCATCACTGGCCCTGGGAACGGCAGAAGTCTCCCTGCTGCATCTCACGGGCGCTTATGCCACCTTTGCCAATCGCGGTATTCGCGTGCCCCAGACCACCGTCCTGGAGATTACCGATAGCCAGGGCAACGTCGTCTACAAGTATGACGAGGCACATCCATATGGCGTGCGCGCCGTTCGTGAAGATGTTGCATTCCTGATGAGTAGCATCCTCTCCGACAAGAAATCGCGCTATCACGAATTCGGCCCGGGCAACCCGCTGGAACTGGATCGCCCGGCAGCAGCCAAAACCGGCACAACTGATAGCTTCCGCGATAACTGGACAATGGGCTATACCCCTTACCTGACAGTAGGCGTCTGGGCTGGCAACAGCGATAACAGTATCATGCAGAACGTTATCGGTATCACCGGCGCAGGTCCCATCTGGCATGATGTGATGGAGTATGCCTCGCAATACTACAACTTCCCGCCCAGTGATTTCATCCGGCCCGCCGACGTCCATCTCGGCACCGTTTCAGCTTACACAGGCCTGCTGCCGCATCCCGGCGAGCCAACCATCACCGACTGGTTCATAGATGGCACTATGCCCACCATCCAGGGCAACTACACATTCCAACCTCCGAAATGCGATGGCGGCAACGACTGTAATCCACCGTGTAACGGGGATAAGTGCAATCCCACGCCGCCGGGTGGCCCTCCACAGCCGGGTGGGTAGATAGGGAATGCGGGTTGGTATATAATAAACGCATCCTGAAAAGAAAGATAGATCTATGGCAGAAACACCGGATATACAGCAAATTGACGGCGGCATAGAAGCAGGAAGACCTGAAGAGCAGGAGACAGAGGACTCCTCTTCCCCAACTATGGGTGCAAGCCAGGGAGCAGTGCCATTTCGCCCGCTCAATCGTATTGAGCGGCGAAATCTGTGGATCAAAGAATATGGGGAGCAGGATTTTGCCCTGCAAATGTGGGCAAAACTGGTGGAGCAGCAGGATCTGGAAATCGAGATGATGGTGCAAATGCATGGCCTGCTTATCTTCGGCATCATGGTCAGCACCGCTCACTATGCCCAGTTCTACATTGATCTGAACGAGGAGCTACATCGCGAAAACGAACCGGAGACCGCCGATGCCCTCGGCCAGTACTATCTCGCGCTCGTCCCTCCACCCGATCAGCCGGAGATTGGGCCAGAGGGCCTGCCCCTGCTCGTTCGCTTCATCCACATGCGGGACGTCACCATCATGAGCGGCGGCCACAAGATCAAGGTTCCCTACTGGCGTGGCAAAATCAGCGAAGTGGATGCCTTCGTTATTGGGGCGACGGCGGCGGAATAACATCTTCCCAAAAGCATGTCATCCTGATTGGGCGACGGCGGCGGAATAACATCTTCCCAAAAGCATGTCATCCTGAGCGCAGCGAAGGATCTCCGTGTCCCAAAAACGTATCGTGCGGGAACGGAGATCCTTCGCTGCGCTCAGGATGACATGGGTTGAACATCCTTACGGATTGATCTGCACTGTTGTGCCGATGGGTGCCCAGTTATACAGCCACGCGGCGGCGGATAGTGGCATGGCTACACAGCCATGCGTTCCCCATTGCCAGCCAAATTTGGGATCGTAGTGCCAGCCATTCGTGCCTGGTCCATAGACACTATGCCACCATGAGTCATGCAGGAAGAAACCGCCTGCGCGCCACTCAAGCGCATAGTTGATGAAAGTTGGCGGATACCAGTACGGCGAACCATAGGGCCAGGGCGAGTAGAACCAGGTGGGATGCTGCTTTAAAAAGACGTGATAGGTGCCTGTAGGTGTGGGAAGCGCCGGGCGTCCGGTCATGACAGGCGTGTTATAGACCTGAACACCGTTTTGATAGGCCCATAACCACTGGTGCGAGAGACTGACAATAATCTCTTTCCCCTGCGGTGATGGATTTCCCCCATTTCCGCCACCACTGCCATTTGATGAGACAACCAACCCGCTGTAAATGTACAGTGGACTGCTGGTCAAACTTGAAATGCGATACCAGTTCGAGATACCACTCCAGACTGCCTGGCCGGAAACTGTGGCATAGACGGTGATCTGCGTGTTGGGCGCATACACTGTTACGATGCTATAGCCAGTACTCGGCCCCGTTCGTACATTTGCCCACGATGTCGTTGTACCCTTCCAGGTTGACGCTCCTGTATAGGCCTGAGAAGGTCTCGCGCTTAATGGGCTAAAGGCGAGAAGCACAGCCAGCATCAACGCCATAAACCCGATCATAAAAAGCCGCCGGGCGGTTCGCTGCATGGCACACCTCCTGAAATGAAATGACATCTCCTACTCTTCAGTATATTGAAAATCGTCACTTTATTCCAGTGAAATAGGTCACAATTTCAACAGGTGTAGCTCATAGCTGTTTTTTTAATGTAGGGACGTGATTGATCGCGTCCACCTATCGTCATTTAATGCGCCGGACGGATAGGTGGACGCGATCAATCACGTCCCTACAGGAATTATCAGAACAGCGAAAGCTGCTCTGGTGGTAATTCATTTTGTGGGGGTGGTTCGGGGGCTTTAGGTTTGCGCTCAGCAGCGCGGCGTTCGGCTTCGGCAATAATCAGGGGTATCTTTTTGAAATCGGCCTTGAGTTCTTCTTTGCGGCGTGGGTCGCGCAGGCCCGCCGCCGGGTGGAACATGGCGATACAGAGCCGACCATTGACCATGCGGGCGCGCCCGTGAATGGCGGTGATCTTCTCGTTGCCAAAGAACTTCGCCATTGAGAAGCGGCCAAGCGTGACAATTACCTGCGGATCGATGGCCGCGATCTGCCGGTCGAGATAATCGCTACAGGCCTCAATTTCGTTTGGTAGCGGGTCGCGGTTCTCGGGCGGGCGGCACTTCACAACATTGGTAATAAAGACATCTGAACGTTTGAGGTTGATGCTCGCCAGTAATTCTTCCAGGAAATGACCAGAGGGGCCAACAAACGGACGGCCCTGTTTATCTTCCTGCCCGCCGGGGCCTTCGCCGATGAACAGGAGTTTCGCGCGCGAGTTCCCCTCGCCGGGAACAGCCTTTGTGCGACTCTTGCAGAGATCACACCTGGCGCAGGTAGCAACTTCCGCCGCGATCTCCTTTAAGACCTCTTCTGACGACATAGAATCCTCTCAGCTATTTTATTTTGTTGGGACGCGATGAGAGCTTTTGCTAAAATAGCGGGCGATGCTCCACCTGTCATCCTTCGCTGCGCTCAGGATCTCCGGTCTAGATGCACAAATCGTCCGGCACACAAGATCCTTCGCTGTGCTCAGGATGACAGGCCTGGATATTCCCTCTTTATTTGTCAAAGTTCATCATCGCGCCCCTACAAGATTATTCTTCCTGCAACGCTGGAAAATGGTAAGGATTACCGGCAGCAATCAGGCAGGACGCGATGAATCGCGTCCCTACAAGATTACAGAAAACGGTAGAGATTACCAGCGACGGTCTGGTGGGCGCTGGCCGAAGCCGCCGCGATTGCCAGAACCGCCGGGGCCGCGACCGGGGCCGCCAGGACCCATCGGACGGCGCTGGCCTCCTCCGAAGCCGCCGGAACTACCGCGCTCGCCATAGCCGCCAGAGCGACCGCCGCCGCGCTCGCCATAGCCACCACCGTAGTTGCGCTCGCCATAGCCGCCGCGATTGGGCATAGAACCTTCGCGACCGCGTCCGCCATAGTTGCCGCCGCCTCCGGGGCCACCACGTCCAGGACCGCCACGACCGCGTCCGCCGCGATCATTCTCCAGTTCCATCGCGGTGGGAATCTCGCCGCTCAAGGCAGCGCGGCGTGAGAGGTTGATGCGTCCCTGCTGGTCTACTTCGATGACCATTACGGTGATTTCGTCACCGACCGAGACGACATCCTCGGGACGATTGACCTGGTAGTCGGCCAGTTGCGAGGTGCGCACCAGGCCTTCTTTGCCGGGCAGAATCTCCACAAATGCGCCGAAATCAACCAGGCGGCGCACCGTTCCGGTGTAGATGCGGCCAACCTCGACCTCTTCTGTCAGGGCGCGCACAGCATCCATCGCCAACTGCATCGCTTCGGCGGAATTGGCGGAGATGTTCACCGTGCCGTCGTCGTCAATGTCGATCTTCGCGCCGCTCTCCTCCTGAATCTTACGGATGGTCTTGCCGCCCGGGCCAATCACTGTACCGATCTTATCAGGATTGATCTTGACGCTCTGAATGCGCGGGGCAAAGAGAGAAAGTTCCTCGCGTGGCGCATCGATGGTATCGAGCATCTTCTCCATGATGAACATGCGGCCTTCGCGCGCCTGCTCCAGGGCCTTCGCCATGATATCGTAAGTGATGCCCTTGACTTTGATGTCCATCTGCAAGGCTGTTACGCCATCAGCAGTGCCAGCGACCTTAAAGTCCATATCGCCCAGGGCGTCTTCGATGCCTTGAATATCAGTGAGTACAGCCCATTTCCCGGCGCGCTCGCCCTCGCCCGTCACCAGGCCCATCGCCACACCTGCTACTGGAGCGTGAATGGGTACGCCAGCGTCCATCAGGGCCAGCGTGGTGCCACAGACTGAACCCATCGAGGTCGAGCCATTGGAAGAGAGGACGTCCGAGACGGCACGAATAGTGTAGGGGAATTCCTCTTGCGTAGGAATAACTGCTGCAACTGCTCGCTCGGCCAGCGCGCCATGACCGATCTCACGACGACCGGGGCCGCGCAGGGGCCTGGTCTCGCCTGTCGAGAATGGCGGGAAGTTGTAATGGTGCATGAAGCGCTTGCTCTCGCTGAGGCCCAGGCCATCAAGCACCTGCTCATCGCCCGGCGAGCCGAGTGTCACCACGCTGAGAACCTGCGTCTGTCCGCGTGTGAAGAGGGCTGAGCCATGTGTGCGCGGCAGCAGGCCAACCTCGCAGGTGATGGGGCGAATCTCTTTCAGGCCGCGTCCATCCGGTCGCAGGCTGCGATCCAGGATGTTATTGCGCACGTAGGCCTTGAGTTCCTTCTCGTAAAAGGCAATGATGTCCTTCAAGCGATCAGGATATTCCGCGCCGAGCGTGGTGATGAGTTCATCCTGCACGATATTGAGGGCTGCGGAGCGGGCTGCTTTGTCGGGATTGTTGACGGCAGCCTCGAAGCGAGGCAGCACAAAATCCTTCACCTTCTGGTGCAGTTCCTCGTCGGCAGGTGGTGGCGTGAAGGAACGCTTGGCAACGTTCACGGCCTGCATCAGCTTTTCCTGCATCTTGATAATGTCTTGCAGGGCTTCCTGGCCGAAACGCACAGCTTCAAGCATCAGTTCCTCGGGCAGTTCTTTCGCGCCTGCCTCAACCATCATAACCGCGTCTGACGTTCCGGCGATGGCAAGGTCAAGCCGTGAGTTCGCCATCTGCGACTCAAGCGGGTTGATAACCAGTTGTCCATCGATATAACCAACGCGCACAGCGCCTACCGGACCCAGGAAAGGAATATCGGAGATGCTCAGTGCTGCAGATGCGCCAACGATGCCCATGATAGCGGGGTCATTTTCCTGGTCTACCGAGAGGACGGTAATCACGATCTGCACATCATTGCGGTACCCTTTGGGGAAAAGCGGGCGAATAGGGCGGTCAGCGAGGCGACAGGCGAGGATGGCGTGTTCCGAGGCGCGTCCCTCGCGCTTGATAAATCCGCCTGGAATTTTACCGGCGGCATACATACGTTCTTCTACATCAACGGTAAGTGGGAAAAAATCGATGCCTTCGCGAGGCTCCGCGCTGCCAACAGCAGTCGCGAGAATGACGGTATCTCCATAGCGCACAAGTACAGCTCCATTGGCCTGTTCTGCCACGCGCCCCGTCTCGATACTCATAACCCGACCACCGATGATAGCTTCTTGACGGTGAATCATTGTTCCTCCGAACTTCTAATACCCCTGTATACTTTAAGGGGTGTCTTTTCAACAATACAGGCGATCATGTTCCTGTGGATGATGTTTAATTTCCTGTTCCCCTGCTCATGAATTGGTTGCTACACCTGCTGTACATTTACACGCCTGGTTTCCTTCCAGGCTATTCATCTGAGTACGATATATCCGTACCCTCAAAAAATCTTGTCTTCCTGACTGGTACTTTAGGAACGCTTTCCCTGTTCCTACGCCTGCTTTGTCCTCTTGCGTCTCTTAATGAATGATTGTAGCGGGGAAATAATCTCTGCTGTCGTCCTTCAATCTTCCTATCTGTGTGTAATCGTGAAAGTGGGAGATAAAGAAGAGCAGCGGTCGGGCCTGTCAAGCCGAATGCTCTGAAGGAATTACGGCGCTTGCTCTGACTTCATACGCCGACCGCACCCAACAAACATCTAGAATTAGTGGCGTAAGCCAAGCCGGGCAATCAAGGCACGATAGCGATCCGGGCTTTTGCGGCTTAAATAAGCCAGCAGCCGCCTGCGCTGCCCAACCAGCTTCATCAGACCATAACGCGAGTGTAGATCGTGCTTATGCACTTTCATATGCTCGGTCAACTGGTTGATACGCCGGGTTAAAAGCGATACCTGCACTTCGGGGGAACCGGTATCCGCTTCATGAACGCGGGAATCGGCAATGATTTCCGCCTTTTCGTCTACACGTAACGGCACGTTTTCTACACCTCCTGTGTGCCAAGATGAGCAAAGGAAACTATACGTTGCATTATAACATGCAATGCATAGTGGCGCAATTATTCTGTATGGAGTGGTATTTGTGATTTTTCGAATCACAAATACCACTCCATACAGTCCATTCATAGATACAAGGGCGGGGCAAGCCCGCGCCCCTACTTGATGGTGACTTTTGCGCCAACCTCGGCCATCTTGTCGGCGATCTTCTGGGCCTCTTCTTTGGAGACGCCTTCTTTGATGGGCTTGGGGGCCTCGTCAACGACGGCTTTCGCCTCTTTCAGACCAAGACCGGTCAGTTCGCGCACGACCTTGATGACGTTGATCTTGTTCGGGCCAACCTCGGTCAGGATGGCGTCAAACTCGGTCTTCTCCTCGACGGGAGCGGCGGCGGGAGCAGCCTCAGCAGCGGCGGCTGGCGCGGCAGCGGCGGCGACGGGAGCGGCGCTTACACCCCAGCGCTCCTGCAGGGCTTTGGTCAACTGGACAAGGTCCAGAACGTTCAATTGCTCGATTTCGGCAATGATGGATTCAACAGACATGGATGTTCCTCTCCTTTTTATTCAGCGTTTGTTTCAGCGCTAACGCCGCTTTGCAGTTGTTCGGCACGCGCTTGAATGACATAAGCGAGATCGCGCAGTGGCGCGCTCAGTAAACTATAGGTGGTAGCCATTGGGCTTTGAATGACGCCGACGACCTGGGCCTTCGCGTAATTCTTGCCGCCAGGCATCTTCGCCAGGCTGTCTACTTGCTCAGCAGACAGAGTGCGCCCGCCCAGAATGCCCGACTTGAGGACGACGACCCTGGAGCCACGAACATAGTCCGCCACAGCTTTAGCGGCGGATACTTCATCATCGTAACCAAACGCAACAGCAGTCTGACCATTGAAGATACTGGTATCCAGGTCCTTCATATTGTTACGCTCGGTAGCGATGCGCAGCAGTGTATTCTTGGCAACCTTGAAATCGATTTTGGCGGCGCGCATCTTGTTGCGCAGGTCGGTCATATCCTTAACCGTCAGGCCCTGCGTCTGTACCAGGATGGCGATAGTGGCCTTGCCCAATTTCTCGGTCAGCTCGTCAATAATCGCGGCCTTTGCCTCTGTTGGCATACTCCCTCCTTTCTGGAAACTGGTGAAACAATATATTGCAATAAAACAAGCGGCCTTCGGAAAGCTACCGAAGGCCACAAGGGAGTTTTTCTGCTGTTTCCGCGCCAGCATGCAGCCTGTTACAGCCTGCACCCGGCATCAGATTCGCGCTTTCCTCGGCAAGCCTCCCCGATATGGGTTGTTTAAATGCCTGCTAGCATACTTGCTGTCTTCGGTATTGCGTTGTGTATTCAGTTGTCAAACGCGAGCGATTACGCGGGCTTGAGGGCCAGCGCTTTCTGCACATCCAGGCGCACGCCCGGAGACATGGTCGATGAGAGAACGACGCTCTTGACATACGCGCCTTTCGCGCCACTTGGGCGAGCGCGCACTACCGCGTCAATGATCGAGGCGATATTCGACATCAATGCCTCATCGCTGAAAGAGAGCTTGCCTGCCGGAATATGCAAGAGGGCCGTCTTGTCAACGCGGAATTCCACGCGACCAGCCTTGACGTCGCGCACCGTCCGGGCAACGTCCATCGTGATCGTTCCCGCCTTGGGGCTGGGCATCAAGCCGCGAGGGCCGAGCTTTTTACCGAGACGACCGACCTTGCCCATCACATCAGGAGTGGCAATGGCGACATCGAAACCGAACCAGTCATTCTCAATGCGCTGGATCAGATCATCCAGGCCAACAAAATCTGCTCCCGCCGCCTCTGCTTCCGCGGCTTTCTCGCCCTGCGCGAAGACCAGCACCTTGACTTCTTTACCAGTGCCAGCGGGGAGCATCGCTACCCCGCGCACCATCTGGTCGGCGTGGCGCGGGTCAACACCAAGCTTCATGTGAACTTCGACTGTCGGATCGAACTTCACGTAGTTCATTTTCTTGAGGAGTGAAACAGCTTCCTGGGGTTCATAGAGCTTGCCCGGCTCGACAAGCTTCTCCGCCTCCAGGTATTTTTTGCCATGTTTTGCCATATTTTTGCCCTCCTTGTGGCAATGTACCGCAGTGACTTGCGGGCATCTACTATTCGATGGTGATTCCCATGCTGCGAGCAGTCCCTTCGACTGTCTTCTCAGCGCCCTCAATATCAATAGCATTGAGGTCTTTCATCTTCAATTCGGCGATCTCGCGCAGCTTGTCGCGAGAAATGGTACCCACCTTTGTCTTGTTAGGGGTCGCCGCGCCCTTTTCAATCCCGGCTGCCTTCTTCAGCAGATCGGGTACGGGCGGGGTCTTGGTAATAAATGTAAATGAGCGATCTTCATAGATCGTTATCTCGGCCGGAATAACCATGCCTACCTGGCCTGCGGTACGCTCATTGTACTCCTTCACGAACGCCATGATGTTGACGCCCTGAGGACCAAGAGCGGTACCGATGGGGGGCGCTGGTGTAGCCTTTCCCGCCGGAATCTGTAGTTTAACTACCGCCTTGACACGTTTCGCCATCTTGTTTCAAACTCCTCAGAATCCCTGTATATTTTAGATTTTCTCGACCTGAAGGAAATCCAGGACGACTGGTGTTTCACGCCCGAAAAATGACACAAGCACAGTGACCTTGTTCTTTTCCATGTTAATTTCACTAACTGTGCCAATAAACTCGGTGAACGGGCCATCGATCACACGCACGCTCTGGCCTTTTGCAAAGCTAATCTTTGCTTTCGGCTTCTCCGACTCCTTCGTAACCTGCTTCAGGATCGCGCGTACTTCATGTTCCTGCAGCGGAACAGGACGTGTGCCAGAACCAACAAAGCTGGTGACGCCAGGAGTGTTACGCACAACATACCATGCTTCGTCGCTCATAATCATCTCCACCAGCACGTAACCAGGGAAGACCTTACGCTGTACAGTACGTCGTTGGCCCTGCTTAATCTCCACCTCCTCTTCCATAGGCACAATCACCCGGAAGATTTTGTTGCGCATATCCATCGAATTGATACGCGCTTCGAGGTGGCTCTTCACCTTGTTCTCATAGCCGGAATACGTGTGGATGGCATACCAGCGGCGCTCACCCTGTTCTGACGCAGAACTGGACTGTTGCTCGGTCTCATCCTGCGACGAATGCTCAGTATCTTTGGTATGTTCAGTAACCACGATATTTTCCCTCGTCGGATGCTACTTGCCGCTAATTAGCTGGAAAAGCTTAAAAAGACCAATATCCGCTAAACCTAACACGATAGAAAGAGCAGCAGAGAGTGCAATAACGATGAATGTCATGTTCCTGGCCTCTTCAAAGGTGGGCCAGGTGACTTTGTAGCGCAGCTCCTGGTAGGACTCACGCATAAAGCGTACAGGCCGCCAGTTGCGGAAGCCGCCCTTCTTAGCGGGAACCGCCGGTTGCTTTACTTCGCGCCTGGCTGGCTTGTTATCGCGTGCCCTACGTTCTTCTCGCGGCATTGCTTTGACACTCTTCTGCTCTTTTTCGCCAGCCCGTTCTTTTGGCTCTACCAGTTCGCTCTGGCTGGCTTGTTTTTTCTTGTCGGCCATTTTGTTTGCCACGTTCAACCTTTCTCGATCAGTTATGACCGGTGTGGTAGACCATCAGCCTACTTGGTTTCCCGGTGGGCCGTATGCACACGACACGTTGGACAGAACTTTCTCAATTCGAGACGTTCTGGATTATTCTTTTTGTTCTTTGACGTGGCATAGTTGCGCTGCTTGCAGACGGTACAAGCCAGTATCGCAACGATTCGGTTCTCTTTACCCTTACTTGCCATGTCTCTCCGCCTTCCAAATATAGGGGCGTACACATGCGCGCCCCTATATATTTTACAACATCCAGCTTATTCTTCGACGCGCACGCAGACACCCGCGCCAACGGTGCGGCCACCCTCACGAATGGCGAAATGCACCCCCTCTTCCATCGCGACCGGCTGGATCAACTCGACGGTCATCTCGATGTTATCGCCCGGCATCACCATCT
>DASRDB010000010.1:0-44094 GCA_035652815.1 Ktedonobacteraceae bacterium | reverse complement strand
TGAAACGGCGACGTCCTATTTTCCCGGAGGGCTGCCCCTCAAGTATCATCGGAGCTGAAGAGCTTAACTTCCGTGTTCGGGATGGGAACGGGTGGACCCTCTTCGCTATTGTCACCGGTTCACCTGCGCATACAGGCGGTTTCTCTTGACGGGATGTATATTACTACAAATCAGACGACCTGTCAAGAGGTTTTGAGACCGCTTTTCTGAAAGATTGTTGAAATTAGATCTATGTCTTGCGCCCGGCTGGCGTTTCTGGTACCATGCAGTTATGAGCGAAGCAAACCTGCAATCTATATCATCCTGGGGCATTGTCGGTCACGAACACACCATCAATACGCTGCGCCGCGCACTGGCCTCAGAGCGCGTGCGCCACGCCTACCTGTTCACCGGCCCGGAACATATTGGCAAAGCGCTGCTTGCCCGGCGTTTTGCCCAGACCCTGCTCTGCACAGGCGGCCCGGATCCAAATGTTGCGCCGCTTGATCCCTGCAATACCTGTCTTGCCTGTCGCAAAGTGATGCATAACAATCACCCGGATGTGCATTATATTCGCAAGCCAGCGGACAAGCAATTTATTCTCATTGACCAGGTGCGCGCCATCCAGAGCGATTCTGCTCGTAAGACAATGGAGGGGCGGCGCAACATTTTTATTATCGAGGGCATGCACGACATGAATGTGCAGGCGGCCAACTGCTTCCTCAAAACATTAGAGGAGCCAGAACCGGATGTAGTGCTTTTGCTCACTGCTCCTGACCCTGGTATGCTGCTTCCAACCATTCTTTCCCGTGTGCAGCAGATTCCTATGCACCTGCTCACCACCACACAGATCAAGACCGCTTTGGAGCAGGTCTGGCAGGTAGACCCGCAGGAAGCCGCCCTGGTTGCCGCCCTCTCCGCCGGGCGCATGGGTTGGGCTATCCAGGCCGTGGAAGACGAAGATATTTTAAGCGACCGCAAAGCGCAATTAGAGTTACTGACCGGCCTTCCTCGTCTCGGCAAAGCTCAGCGCTTCGAGATTGCCCAGCAGCTCAGCGCCGAAAGCGACAAGCTGCGTGGTATACTTGAGTTGTGGCTGCTCTGGTGGCGCGATATGATCCTGGCCGCCAATAATAGCCTCGATCTGATTGTCAACGTAGATATGCGTTCCACCCTGGAAAAACAGGCGGCCAAAGTTGGCGCAGTCGAAGCCCGCCGCATGGTGCGCACCATTCTCGGCACAATGGAGGCCCTCGACCAGAACGTCAACGCCCGTACTGCCCTGGAAGTGCTGATGCTCGATTTGCCAACACTCAGGTAGTCAGAGGGGTGAGATGGCTGAACACACCTTTACCGTGATTCTGTATAAAGAAGATGACTGGTATGTTGCCGAATGCCCTGAAGTTGGAACCGTTAGCCAGGGCAAAACCATCGAAGAAGCCATCGCGAATCTGAAAGAGGCGACTGAGCTGTATCTGGAAGAATTTCCCTTATCTTCGCAGGCTGAATAGGCATTTGTAAAGGAGCAACCGATGCGTACCGACTATCAAAATCTCCTGGTAAAGCAAGATGGCGGTGTAGTAACGCTTACCATGAATCGCCCAGAAGTCCTCAATGCTTTTAACGATACGATGCTGGAGGCGCTGACCGGGGCCGTCGAGGAAGCGGCGCGGGATGAAAGCGTGCGTTGTGTGGTCATTACAGGCGCAGGCAGGGCTTTTGGCTCAGGGCAGGACTTGAAAAGCCTCTCGGCGGCGCGAGAAACGCATGCTGTGGCTAGAGTGAGCGAACACCTGCAAAAATATCACCGGCTGGTGCTGGCGATTCGGAATATGCCCAAACCTGTTATAGCTGCGGTACGCGGCGTGGCTGCCGGTATTTCCTGCAACATTGCGCTTGCCTGCGACCTGCGCGTTGCCACTGAAGACGCCCGTTTCATCGAAGCCTTCGCCCGTATCGCACTGGTTCCCGATGGCGGCGGTGGTTATTTCCTGCCGCGTTTGATTGGTGTCGGCAAGGCTATGGAAATGTCGATGCTGGCCGACGAAGTGAGTGGCCCCGAAGCTGAGCGCATTGGCCTTGTCAATAAGTGCGTTCCCGCCGCCGAGTTCGAAGCAACAGTCAACGCGCTGGCGCAACGACTGGCAAACGGTCCTACTCGCGCCTATGCCCTCATCAAAGAGCTGATCTACACCTCGGCAGAATCCGACCTGCAAACCTCGCTGCAATTAGAGGGCGAGTTGCAGGACAACGCCTTCGAGACAGAAGACCACCGCAATGCAGTACAGGCCTTCCTGGAGAAGCGCAAACCGGAATACAAAGGGAGATAGAGCCGGGTGCGTATCGACACCCTTTCCTACAATAACGCCCAGACGCAGGGAGCGCGCCGTAGAGCCTGGCTGCGCGAGCATAGTCCCGCGCATTTGCAGCAAAGCGCAGCCTTAATGTCGCACGCGCTCTCCTTGCGCCCCGCCAGCACTTCGCATAGCACTGCCATCCTGGGTGCTGGTGCCTGCACAGAGATACCATTGCCCGAACTTGCCCGCGCCTCTGACGAAGTCCTGCTTGCCGACATCGATCTTGTCTCTATGCAACTGGCTCGCTCAGAACTCGTTGCAGGTTTGCAAAAGCGAATTCGCCTGCTGGAATGTGATCTCAGTGGGGGCGTGAGCAATGAACTGAATCGCCTGCTCCAGAAGCAACCCTGGGAACAACTTGCGCGACAGGGAGCCAGAGCTTTCTTTGATGCCGCCGCGCTCTGTCTCGAGCAATGTCCCATTCCTGATCCACCCCAAATAGCGGGACTGGGTAGCCGCGAATTTGGCCTTGTCATCAGTTCCCTGGTGCTTTCCCAGCTTTTCAGCTATCCCCTGCTCGATATCCTCGACCTCGTACAGCGCGTTGCTCCCTCGTTGCCTGGCGAGCAGGAACGCCATCGTCGCTATCAGGAGGCTGCACAATCCTTCCGTGTGCGCATCATCCAGGCCCATCTCCATCTCTTGCGCCAACTGCTCGACGTTGGCGGCCTTGTTGTATTGCTTACCGATGTGCGCGGCTTTGCCTTTGAAGTCTATGGCACTGACCATGACGAGGCTCATCGCCGCTATTTGCCCGTTCTGCCGCGTAATTTTCCTGAACTTGTACATGAGAACTTTACGGTTGTAGAGGAGGCGCATTGGGAGTGGATTACTGATTTGCCTGAGAAGAGCAGATTCGGGCGTGGGTATGAAGTCGCTGGTTATTGCCTGGCTAAAAAATGAGTGCTATGCTAACGGAAAATCTCTGGACACTTCGCTCATATGGACAGGGTGAGCAGATAGAATTGACAAGCCTTCAACTGACCATTCCTCTAAATGCACTTTATGAAGATGTGATATTGCCTGAAGTTACAGAATATATTGATGAATAAGTAAATCACGCTTGACAAACTAATGCTCACTTCTTATACTTGACATATCGCAATAGAACATCGCCGCGAGGGACAAATCTTTGTGGTTACAGGTACAGCGAGTCTGGGTTGATGAGAGCCAGGCGACTGCTAACGCGGAGAACAGCCGCCCTCTGGTCTGTCGCAAAGGAAAGAGTTCGACAGGCCGCGACGCGGAATGAACGCCGCTTTTGTGAGCAGCCAGTAATTCTTGCCGGAAGCCCTCCGTTACCATAGGGCAGGGCATCGAACGTGTGCTTTTGTGAAGTCGCCTTGCGAAAAGGCCGACTTTGCTGAACAGGGCGTTCCGTGTCTCTAGAGTGGGAAGTCTGCCTATATTACATGGGCAACTTTCAACGTGGGTGGTACCACGGGCAAAATACGAATATTAAGCCCGCCCCGACAAATCGTCGAGGCGGGCTTTTTGTTTGTAGCAACAATCCGTGTTGGACGGCGAGTGGAACTCTCAACAGTCCCTGAGAAGGAGAAAACACATGAAATCTGAAGTACGTTCGATAGAGATTGTCGAGCGCTATCTCTCGTTCTTCCAGGCGCATAATCATTTGCTCTTGCCTGGAAGCCCGCTTGTCGTCCCTGGTAGTACAACGTCCTTTATCATCGCGGGTATGCAGCCGCTTTTGCCGTACCTGAGAGGAGAGAAAACGCCGCCCTCTTCCCGCCTCACGTCGCTTCAGCGCTGCCTTCGTACCATCGATATCGAGGAGGTAGGCACCAATATTCGGACACTTACCTCGTTCTTCATGCTCGGCAACTGGTCGGTGGGAGATTATGGCAAGCGCGAGGCGATAGAGATGGCGGTGCAACTCTTGAATGTCCTGGGACTTGACCGGGAAAGGCTGCTGGTTACAACCTTCGCGGGTGATCCATCGCTCGATTTGCCACCCGATGAAGAGACCATCCGGCAATGGCAGCTTCACGGTTTTCCCCCAGATCGCATTGTTCCACTTGGCGTGAATGATAACCTCTGGACGATGGGTGGCCCTGGCCCATGTGGCCCCTGTACCGAAATCTTTGTGGATCGCGGCGAGTCTCTCGGCTGCGGAAAACCGGATTGTCGCCCCGGATGCAGTTGCGCGCGCTTCCTGGAGGTCTGGAACCTGGTCTTTATCGAGTTTGAGCGCCATCCTGATGGCTCGCTCTCCCGCCTGCCATTTCTGAGCGTCGATACCGGTATGGGCCTGGAACGGATAGCGTCTGTCTTGCAAGACGTTCCATCTGTGTTTGAGACTGACCTTTTTCAGCTAGCGTCACAGCGCCTTTCAGAACTGATGCCTACGAGTGATATGAGGGAAGGCGTCAAGGAAATCCTGGCGCGCCGTATCATTCTAGATCACACTCGCTCGGTATTGTTCACAATACTGGAAGGTGTAATGCCAGGACGCGATGGACGTAACTCGGTCGTGCGCAGGCTTATCCGGCGTGCCTCGCGGCAGGGCAGAGTGCTGGGTATAGATCGTCCATTCCTGGGCGAATTGCTCATGCCCCTTATGGAGGCGCATCGCGGCCTGCTCACCAGCGAGGAATGTTCTCGCGTGCCAGACCTGATCCCCGTCCTCACCAACGAGGAAAAGCAATTCTCGCGTGTTCTCACTCTTGGCCTGCGCTTCCTCGACAAGCTTCAGCCGCATGAACAGGGACGCATTTCCGGCGCGGAGATCTTCAAACTCCATGCCGAGAAAGGCTTCCCATCCGACCTCGCGGCGGAAATTCTCATGGAGCGCGGCCTGAGCATCGACTGGGGGAGCTATGAGCAGGCCCTGGAACAGCACCGGGAGGTCAGCCGGGTCAGTGTGCGCAGCCATTTTCGGGGCTGAGAGTCGTTGGTGAGCGAGGGCCAGGGCGACCGCGAGGGTCGCCCCTACTATATAAAAATATATAAAAGAAGCATCATAGTATAGTAGGGGGCGACCCTCGCGGTCGCCCTGGCTTTTGCGGTCGCCCTGGCTGTGGTGATTGCCCTGGAAAGAGAATGCTCCCATCCCCATGTTTGTATAGATGGCGAGCTATCCTTCATAAAAGGCGTTTTTGCTATGACTCTTGCCATTTTCGTCAATCCCATGTATATTTGAAAAACCGCAGGATGCTGAAAAGTGTCAGAAAGCGCATCATAGAAGCCTGGAACGGGATGAAGGTATGGGTGAGTTTTGTTCAGTACGAGTCTGGCAATTGAAGCCGGATGCTTCGGCGGCTGATTTTGAGACGCTGGCAGCGACAGGCTTCGCCGAAATGCATCGCTGGATTCCAGGGGTGAAGCAGCTCTCTCTGGTACGTCAGCCGCATGCTACCGGGATGCGTTATCTGGTCATAACAACGTTTATAAATATTGAAGCGTATAACTACTGGAGGCTGGTGGAAGAAGAGGGACAGGATTACTGGGAGCGCTATGCCTCAGTAATGATGCACTGGGAGCAACTGGTGCGCCTGGTTGAGGAATACAGCGGTGACTATCTCCCGCTCCAGGAACAGAATGCCTTATGAGCCAGAACTATGGCGTGTTACGTGTGGTACGGGTAAAACCCGGTCGTCCACCTGCCAGTACTGCACAGACTTCCTCACGGCAGACAACCGGCTGGTTGCCCGAAGAGGGACTCGTCCACGTCATTTCGCGTGAGAATACGACCATCGGGCGCGCTCTGCATAACGACATCATTTTGATGGACCCGACCGTCTCACGCGAGCATGCGCGCCTGATTCTGGATCAATCAGGCTGGCACCTGATAAACCTGACGGCAAAAAATGTAGTGCGCGTGAACGGGCGCAACCTGCCGCCTGGGAGCAATATGCCCGTTCATCCCCAGGATATCATTGTACTTGGCAGCACCATGCTGCAACTTATCGCACCGCAAAAGCCTGATTTATCAAATCTAAGTCTGGCAAACGGAAGCGTTTCCAGAACCTCTGTTACCCCTGTCTCGCTGACCAATCAACCGGCGCTGACAATGATGCAGCAGCGCCCGGTTCTTTCTCCGCCGGAGCCGGATCAGGAAATACCTGTCTGGGAGGAGAATGAAGAGGAGAGCGTGCTGGGAGCAGGTATCACCATGCAGTTTGCTCTGCCGCAGCGTATGGGAACGCGCACGCGCTGGCTGATCGCCGGTATAGGCATCGCCATTCTTGCGATCAGCACCATGATTACCATTCTCCTCAACAGCGTTATCGGTATGTCGGCCCTGGCTCAGAATGGCGCGTCCAGCATTGTCGCGGCTCTCACCATTCCACTTATTCCGGCTATCGGCATCAACCTGCTGGTCAATTTCATGGATCGTTTCGAGCGCGAACCCTGGTTTTTGCGCCTGGCCGCCTTTTTGTGGGGCGCGTTGATCGCTATTCCACCCGCGCTCTTTATCGAGCAGCGCATAGATAGCGTCCTGCAAAACATCTTCGACCCCAACAATACCAGTGAAGTGCTGCGTATTGCCTTTCAAGGCCTGAACGCGGGTGTCACCGAAGAAACCATCAAGGGACTCGGGCTACTATTGCTGTTCGTCATCCTGCGCGACGAGTTTGATAACGTCACGGATGGCATTGTCTATGGCGCGCTGATCGGCGCTGGTTTCGCGATGGTCGAAAACTTCAGCTACTTCGCGCAGAACTCGAAAAACTTCCTCGTGTTCCTGATCGTGGGCCGCATCATTCTTGGCTGGCTGGGCCACTCGACGTTTATCGCCTGCTTTGGCGCTGCCCTCGGCTACATTCGCCATACCCGCGTGCGTTGGAAGCAGATTGTCATTCCACTTATCGGATTTCTTATAGCCGTAGTACTGCATAGCTTCTTTGATTTTGTCGATTTTCAAGCCAGCAACGCGATTCGCAATTCGGGTGGCAATCCGGCGGTAATTAATTTCGCGCTCATTGCCATCATTGGCAACTATATTCCGCCGTTCCTGGCCCAGCTTGGCCTGCTCTACATTTTGATTAAATCGCTGGCGCACGAAGCGGCGGTCATCCGTGAATTCCTGGCGGTTGAGGTCAGCAACGGTATAGTGACGGTGGGTGAATATGCCCTGCTCCAAAACTCGTTCCAGCGCACGAAAGCCGAGCGCCGCGTCCTGCGCAAATACGGCTTCCGGCAGTGGCTGCGCGTCAAAGCCCTCTACCAGACCGAGATTGGCCTCGCCTTCCGTAAATGGCACGTCACGATGGGCGACAAACCCAAACTTGGTTATGTGCAGCCCGAGGACGCCTACCGCCAGCGCATTCGTCGCCTGCGCAACGAACTTCGCTTGCATGAAGCGAAGTTGGCGGGAAGCATGGCGAGGGCATAAGGGCTTTTTATGCCGTTCGCGTCTGTCCAACCGATTCCAGTCTCAACGCCTTGATGGCCTGTTCGCGCAACACAAACTTCTGCACCTTGCCGCTGGCAGTCATGGGGTAGGACGAGACGATCTGGATATAGCGCGGAATCTTCTGGCGGCTGATCTGGCCCTCACAGAATGCGCGTAGTTCCTCCTCTGTCACCTGCTGTCCCTCTTTGGGCAGGACAACGGCCAGTAGTTCCTCGCCAAAGAAGGCATCCGGCACGCCGAGTACTTGCGCGTCGGCCACTTTGGGATGGCGAATCAGCAGTTCCTCGATTTCACGGGGGAAGATGTTTTCGCCGCCGCGAATGACCATTTCCTTCAGGCGTCCCACGATATTGACGTAGCCCTCGGCATCCATTGTTGCCAGGTCGCCAGTATGCAGCCAGCCCTCACTATCAATCGCCTCGGCGGTTTTCTCGGGCATGTTATAATAGCCGCTCATTACCAGGAAGCCCCGGCAGCACAATTCGCCTCGTTCGCCCACCGGCACTACCTTGCCCGTAGCCGGGTCGATGATCTTCACATCAACATGTGGATAGGGAATGCCGACTGTGCTTGACTTCTTCTCGAAGGAGTCGGTTGATCTGGTGATGGTGATGCCGCCCGTTGATTCGGTCTGTCCAAAGACGATCGACACATCGGCTCCCATGCGCTCTTTCACCTGCTCCATTAAGGCTACCGGGACTGGCGCGCCGCCGCACGATACCACTTTAAGAGTCGTCGGTTTGTATTGCTCAAAAGCAGGATGCTGCATCATGGCGATTAACATGGTGGGCACAGCAAAGATTAGCGAGCAGCCTTCTGTACTGATGATTTGCAATGTTTTGAGCGGGTCGAAAGCAAGCAGGGGGTGCAGCGTCATGCGCGAGGCGATGATGGCGACCACAATTCCGGAACCGGCGATATGGAAGAACGGCATGGGCAGGCAATAGCGGTCTCCCTGTCCGATCTCCGTACTGGCCCGCTTCATGGCAATGCTGACATCGTTGATGATCCCTCGATGCGTCAGCATCGCCCCTTTCGGAAAACCAGTGGTACCGGACGTGTAGAGCATGAGCGCCGGATCAGTTGATTTCACCTCTGCCTGCCGCTCTTTCAGCATCTCAGGTGAAATGTTCGCGCCTCCCGCCACCATCTCTTTAAAGAGCGCCGGTCGCCAATCCTGCGACTCTAACAGTCCTGGGGGAGCTGCGCCAACCAGACAGGTATAGCGTAAGGCAGGCAGACGTTCGCTGCTTACATCGCCAAATTTCGGCCCCGGCGTCACCATTGAGCGAATGGTTTCCAGGCAGTTGTGGTCGCGCACCTGCGCCATGAAGAACAGTGCCGCCACATCGCCCTGCTTGAGAACGTATTCTACCTCTGCCGCCCGGTACACCGGATTGATAGTCACCAATACCAGACCGGCTTTTGCTGCGGCAAACTCCAGCAGCACCCATTCCGGCACATTGGCGGCCCAGACCGCGATATGTTCCCCTTTTTCCAGGCCTAAAGCCATCAGCCCACGCGCCACCATGTTCACGCGCTCGCGAAACTCGGCATAGCTCCATCGAATATCGAGCGCTCCTTTAAACTCCAGGTAGCACGAGTAGACGACCGCCTCCTGCGTGGGAATTTCCTCCGCCCGGTTATCCAGCAGGTCGCCAATGGTCGTTTCAATCAATTCCGTACCTTCGCTTTCGGCCTGCCAGAATGAGAGGCCGTCGTTGGTCATACCCATAACATCATCGCTCCTTTGAAGCGTTACAAGAGGACGAAAAAGTTGTATACACTCTTGCCTGGGCTGCACCATCTTAGATGCGAGAGACTCTGCAAGATATCATACAACATGACCATCCCCGAATTTTACAGATGATACGGAAAAACTGCGAATTTGTCTCACTATAATAGCCAGAACAGTGATAATGAAGTTTTACGATCAAAACCCGTAATGCCTTGTATGTCATGCCATAAAAAAGCCCCTCTCGCCTATCATCCTTCGCTCCCCTCCTGTCATCCTTCGCTCCCCTCCTGTCATCCTGAGCGCAGCGAAGGAGATCTGTGGCCCCCACTTGCCCGACATGGCACGCGCGAGATCCTGAGCGCAGCGAAGGATGACATACGCGCCGCTCACGCTCAGGATGACATACGCGCCGCTCAGGATGACATGCGCGCCGCTCAGGATGACAGGTAGGGATTGCCGACCCTGGCCCTAACTTGACACCGCTTCTCTACAGGTGCTAGCATGATTAAGGAAAACCTCACGCATTTTTGAGGAACCGGCAGGGGTAGCAAGTGCTGGACAGGGAACTTGTGCCAGCAGTATTCTCCGAATTAGAAGCTCCCCTGAACCCGAAGACATTCACTAGCAATGGCGCTTGATATTTTTTGCGACCAGAAGGAAGGCAGTCTATGCAACTGGAGCGGGAAAACCTGCTACAGATTTACTATTTGATGCGCCTCACCCGGGCGATGGAAGACCGCACCCGCAACCTCTTCTTACAGGGACGAGTTGTGGGCGGCGTCTACACCGCGCAGGGCCACGAGGCAACGACGGTAGGCGCGGCAATGACGCTGCGCGATGGTGATTTTATTGTGCCACAGCATCGCGATCTGGGCATGCATCTCACACGCGGCGGCTCTCCACGCGCGGTGATGTGCCAGTGGCTTGCGCGTGGCAATTCGCCCACGCTTGGCCGCGATGGTCAGATGCACATTGGCGACATGCATCATGGCATCGTACCCATGATTAGCATGCTGGGCGAATCGCTGCCCGTTGCCTGTGGCGTGGCTTTAACTATGAAGATGCGCAAACGGAACACGATTGTGATGGCTTCCTGTGGTGATGGAGCCACCAATACAGGCCAGTTTCACGAAGCCCTGAATTTCGCCTCGGTGCAAAAGCTTCCCATTGTCTTTGTCGTCGAAAACAACGGCTATGCCTATTCGACGCCTACCTATAAACAGTTCAACATCGAAAACCTCTCCGACCGCGCCAAAGCCTACGGCATTCCAGGCGTAAGCGTGGATGGCAACGATGTCTTGAAAGTCATCGAGACCGTTTCCAAAGCTGTAAAGCACGTCCGCGAGGGCAAAGGCCCATATCTTGTCGAGTGCAAAACCTTCCGCGTGCGCGGACACTCTGAGGCCGACAAAGCTGACTATGTGCCACAGGAATTACGCGAAGAGTGGCTGAAAAAAGACCCTCTTCCTCGTTTCGAGCATTACCTTGAAGAGCAAGATATTTTGACCGCAAGCATTAAAGCCGAGATTGAGGAAAAGGTGAAGGCGGTCGTCGATGATGCGGTGCGTTACGCGGAGCAAAGCTCCGAACCCGATCCCTCAACGGTCGCGGATTATGTTTTCGCGCCGGATGGGCCTGTTGCCATTATCGGCGAGCCGGGCGCGCAAGACTCGCGCTATGTCAACTCCCTGGATACGCGCACAGGTCAGCCGTTCAATACAATGGCCGAGTCGGATGTATTTCCGTTAGAGGGGGTGGGGCAGCGATGACAGCAGTAACCTATCTTGAAGCAATCAGCCAGGCTATGCGCGAAGAGATGCGCCGTGACGAGGCTGTATTCCTGCTCGGCGAGGACGTGGGCACTTACGGCGGCGCGTTCAAGGTGAGCGCGGGCTTCCTGGATGAATTTGGGCCGGAGCGGGTGATTGATACGCCGATGGCCGAGAACGCTATTATCGGCAGCGCCATCGGAGCAGCCATTATGGGCATGCGACCCATTGCCGAGATGCAATTTATCGACTTCATCACCTGCGGCTTCGACCAGCTCGTCAATATGGCGAGCAAGATGTACTGGCGCAGCGGCATCCCTACGCCGATGGTCATTCGCGGCCCCTCTGGCGGCGGCACACACGGCGGCCCGTTCCATTCCGCCAGTCCCGAAGCCTGGTTTTTCCATACGCCAGGCATCAAGGTCGTCTATCCATCGACCGCTTATGACGCGAAGGGCCTGTTGAAGGCGGCTATTCGCGACAACAATCCCGTGTTGTATCTGGAGCATAAATTACTCTATCGCCTGCCGGAATTGCGCGAGGAATTGCCTTCGCAGGATTACACCGTTCCGCTTGGCAAAGCGATTGTGCGCCGTCAGGGCGAGGATATGACCATCCTTACCTATGGCGCGATGGTTCGCGAGTGCTTGAAAGCGGCGCAGACGCTTGAAGATGAGGACGACCTGGATATCGAAGTGGTAGACCTGCGCAGCCTGGTGCCGCTTGACCGCGAGACCATTTACAATTCGGTCAAGCACACTAACAAGGTCCTGATCGTCTACGAGGATAACCTCTCGGGCGGCGTTGGGGCAGAACTCTCGGCCATCATTGCTGAGGACCTGTTTGATTATCTTGACGGGCCGATCACTCGTGTAGCCGCGCCCGATGTTCCTTTCCCATACGCGCCACCGTTAGAGGCAGCTTATCTGCCCAATGCGGATAAGATTCTCGCTGCCGTTCGCAAGCTGGCGGCCTATTAGTAAAGTACGATTGACAAAGGAGTCAACATATGCCAACACCTGTAAAAATGCCACGACTAGGAGAATCCGTAGCAGAGGGAACGGTGGGAAGCTGGCTGAAGAAAGAAGGGGACTGGGTCGAGAAAGACGAGTCCCTGGCCGAGATCATTACCGATAAAATCAACGCGGAACTGCCATCGCCTGTTGCCGGTCGCCTCTCCAAAATTCTGGTGCAGGCCGACCAGACTGTTCCGGTGGGAACCGATATTGCCCTGATCGAAGAGAACGCTGATGTGTCCGCCTCACCCCCGGCTGAAGCGGCCCCCGGCCCAGACGCCGCGCCCGTTGAGAAGCCGTCCGAGACGCAGGTGGCGGTGATGGATCGTCAAGAGGCTCAAACGGCTGCCAGCAGTGGCAACGGAGCAAGCGCGCCATCACAACGCTCTGTGCCTGTTCGCACTGGAGAAGAGGAACGCCAGCGCATCTCGCCCCTGGCCCGCCGTCTTGCCCGCGAGCATGGCATTGATCTAAACGACATTGCGGGCACCGGTATTGGCGGGCGCGTGCGTAAAGAGGATATTATGGCCTATCTGGAGCAAAGGCAGGCGACTCCTGCCGCGCCACAATATACCGCCCCTGTCGCGCAGCCGGCGTACACCGCTCCTGCCGCTCCAACTCCGGCACCTGTTGCAGCCGCCCCCAAACCTGCTCCAGCGGTAGCTGGCCTGGACGAGGAGATTGTGGAGCCGAGCCGCATGCGCCTGGCTATCGCCGAACACATGGTGCGCAGCAAGCGTACCTCGCCCCATGCTACAACGGTGGTCGAGGTCGATATGACCAACATCGCGAAGTGGCTTGAGAAGAACAAAGAGGACTTCAAGCGGCGCGAGGGCTACAGTATCAGCTACGTGCCTTTCGTCATGAAGGCAGTATGCGAGGGTATTCGCAAGTTCCCGACCATCAACTCCTCCTGGACAGAGGATAATAAAATAGTTATCAAGAAGCGTATTCATCTCGGCGTGGCGGTCGCGACCGACGTCGGGTTGGTTGTTCCGGTGGTGCATGATGCCGATCAGCTTACGATTGCCGGATTGGCGAAGAAGGTATACGAGGTTGCCATGCGTGCCCGTAACAACAAATTGACGGTGCAGGATATGCAGGGCGCTACCTTTGTTGTCAATAATCCGGGCACCTTCGGCACCATCATCTCGGTGCCGATCATCAACCAGCCGAATGCGGGCATCCTGAGCATGGATGCAGTGGTTAAACGCCCGGTTGTCACTGAGGATGACGCGATTGCTATTCGTCACATGATGTATCTCTGTCTCTCGTTCGACCATCGCGTTCTGGATGGCGCGGGCGCGGGCGGCTTCTTGCAGGCTGTGCGCAACAAGCTGCAAAGCTACGGACAAGAAATTGATGTGTACTAACTAAAGGGAAAATACTATGGCGACCACGATTCCAGAACGGCGTCCCGAGTGGCTGCGGGTGCGCCCCCCAACCGGGGAAAACTACGCAAACCTCAAGCAGTTGATGCGCAGCAAGGAGCTGCATACGGTCTGCGAGGAGGCGCGCTGTCCAAATATTGGCGAGTGCTGGGGCCATAAAACGGCCACCTTCATGATCCTGGGCCGTGTCTGCACGCGCAGTTGCGGCTTCTGCGCGGTGGAAACTGGTCGTCCGCTCGGTCTGGACTGGGAGGAGCCGAAGCGCGTGGCGGAGGCCGTACAAAAAATGGGTCTGCGCCATGCTGTGGTTACATCGGTCAACCGCGACGAACTCAAGGATGGTGGCGCGGCTATCTTCGCCGCCACCATTCGCTGGATTCGCCGCCTCAATCCCGAATGCAGAGTCGAGGTGCTGACTCCCGATTTCAAGGGCGTCTACGATGCTTTGAAGGTGGTGATGGATGCGAAGCCCGACGTCTACAACCACAACGTCGAGACCATTCCTCGCCTCTACAAGCGTGTGCGCCCGCAGGCCATCTACAAACGCTCGCTCCAGGTGCTGAAATGGGCGAAGGAGATGAATCCCGACGCACCCACCAAGTCCGGCTTCATGCTGGGCCTCGGCGAGGCCTGGGACGAAATCCTTGAGGTCATGCACGACCTGCGCCAGCATGATGTGGATATTCTGACCATCGGCCAGTACCTGCGCCCTTCGTTCCAGCACCTTCCCATTCAGCGCTACGTCCCGCTTGAAGAATTTGCCGCCCTCAAAGAGGAAGGCAAGAAGATGGGCTTCCGACATGTGGAGTCAGGCCCCTTTGTTCGCAGTTCGTATCACGCGCACGAACAGGCTGATGGAGCAAAAGCGAACGCATGAAGATTTTTGTGAATAACATCAACCTTGGCTATAGCGATCATGGGGCAGGGCTACCGGTCATCTTCCTGCATGCTTTCCCATTAAATAAAAGCATGTGGGACGGTGATATCCAGGCCCTGCTCTCTGAGGCCGCCAATCGTTTTCGCCTGGTCTCGCTCGACTGGCGCGGCTTCGGCGAAAGTGAAATCGCCGACGATGTGTCTACGATGGAACTGTTTGCCGATGACGTGGCTGGTCTGATGGATGCGCTCGGCATTCAGAAAGCTATCCTCTGCGGCCTCTCGATGGGTGGCTACGCTGCTTTTGCTTTCCTGCGTAAATACCCGCAGCGTCTCGCGGGCCTGATCCTGGCGGATACCCGTCCGGGAGCCGATACCGCAGAGGCGCGGGCGAATCGTGAAAACGTGGCGCGTCTCGCCGAGACCGAGGGCGCGGAGGCCATCGCCAATCTGCAACTGCCGCGTCTGATCTCTGACTATACCCGCCAGCACCATCCTGAGGTAGAAATCCGCGTGCGCCAGATGATTAATGCTGCCACACCACGCGGCATTGCGGCGGCCTCGCGTGGCATGGCGCAGCGCCTGGATTCAATGGACTTACTCGCATCGATTGCCTGCCCTACACTGGTAATCGTTGGCGAGCAGGACGGTCTGACGCCGCCAGATGTGGCGCGTGAATATGCCGCGCAAATTCCTGGCGCGCAATTCGCGCTTATTCCTCGCGCCGGTCATCTTTCTAACCTGGAGCAACCTGAAGCGTTTTTCTCGGCTATTCATACGTTTTTATATTCGATCTGATAGGTGCATGAACATGAATGGAGCCTGTCATTCTGAGCGCAGCGAAGAATCCGTAGGGACGACGAGGGATTCTTCGCTGCGCTCAGAATGACAGGGGTAGAATGACAGGTGCAGACCGATCTGGTTTGTGAACATTCATCAAACCTGAAAAACACTGGTGAGGCTATCGTAGGAGGGCAGAGTGTTTATGAGTTCAACGGAGGATCAGAAGACGGAACGCGCCCCAATTGTGCTGGTGGTGGATGATAACCCCGCCATTCGCGACATGGTTTCCTGGGCGCTGGAGCTGGATGGCTTTGAACCGGCTGAGGCGTCTGAGGGCCAGGAAGCGCTTGCCTGGATGGACAACGCCGCCCGCGAAGGACGTTACCCTTCCGTCATCTTGCTTGATCTTGCCATGCCCGGTATGGATGGAAATGCTTTTTTGCAGCATTTGCAGGAGCAATGGGAAGCATCTCGCCCCATGCCTGCCATTGTGCTGATTACTGCTGGTTCTGCCCCGCCTGAGATTCCAAAAACCTACATCAAGCAGGTCATCGTAAAACCTTTTCACGTGCGCGACCTGCTTGATGCTATACATAAGCTGACATCATAGCCGACTAGCTTGCCTTGAAAGCGTTGTTCCTATCCCCAGGTCACCGAGTCGATGTATACGCTCTCGTTTACCGGACTCGAACTGGTTGTATGAAACTGCACTCCTAGCTGGCGCAGTGGCCCATTAAAACTGCCGGGCAGCGTGTAGGTCAGGCGGTTCCATGTTCCAGGTTTAAGGGCTGCCATTGAGCCGCCGTCGAACCAGTGATACTGGCTATCCATCAGATAGACCTTCGCCCCGATAGATGGCGAGTTCGCTGGCAGGTAGATGTAGAGCGCGATCGTTTGACCTGCGCTCGGATAGCTTGAGAAGCTGGAGCGCCCGACGCCTACACTCGGGTAATCGTTGCTGGTCATATTGCCGAACGTGACCTGGAGAGAATGCGTATCTCCCATGCCAGTACTCGAACTGTTCTGCACCGCGCTGATCTGCGGACTGTGTCCGCTCCACCCATCCGTTCCGCCATCCTCGAACGAGAACGAAGAGTATGTCCCACCTATGCCAGGAGTGGGAGTCCCGCCGCCCTGGGGCTGTCCTGGTGGAGTTGGCACAGGTGTCGGCGAGCGCCCGTTGACGATCATCGTCTGGTACTGGTTCTGAAACGCCGCCGCCTGGCTGGTCAGGACATTGCCGGAGGTAATGAGTGGAATAGCGGTATTGGTGACGGAGTACTGCATCGAGGCAAAGATGCCGTTGGCTGCCAGCGTTTGCAGGGCGAGCGTTGTCCAGGCTGCCATAAATGAGGGGTTATTGTTTTTCCCGTCGTTTGGCACCGCGTTGGGCGCGTAGTTCCATTCGGTAATCATAATGGGCAACACCTGTCCGATGGTCGCCTGCATGACCGCCCGCGCATCGCTGATATGGTTGGTCCAGTGTGAAATATGGCTGATGCAGATCGGGTTTGCCCAGGAATCATCGCACGTGTACTCGTGCCAGCTTATCTCATCGGGACGCGGCCTGGCCTGTCGCAGGAACGCGGTGAGATAGTCCCGGTCGTACTGGTAGTTGACAGGCCCAATGAAGTGCCCATGTTGGGCTAGCGATTTCAGTTTCGGAACAATGCTATTCCAGGCCGTCACATAGCTCGCGACATCCACCCCTGCCAGGTCTTCCTCGTTGCCAAACTCGTAGTAGACGATGCTGCTGCCAAAGATGCGATTCATATCTTGAAGCATGCGCGTGTCATCCGCCAGCGCGTTAGGATCAACCGCACCGCGCAATACGACCAGGGGTACAGCCCCTACACTTTTGATAATCTGAGCCGCCTGTATCTCTGTATTCTCCGAAAGCGATGAGCGCACAGGCATACGAATAATCTTCGGGTGCAAATTTTGTAGCAGTGTACGTGTGGTCGCTGAAGTAAGTACCTGGTCGTGAGCGTCAAAAAGGCCCAGGTTGGTTCCAAAGAGCAATGGAGAGACGCTTTGCGTCACACGTGTCGGACTTGTTTTAGTCGGACGTGTGGTGCTGCCAGGTGTTGCCCCAGGCATTACTCCCGTCGAGGGGCCGCCGTTCAGGCTCCAGATACCAAATCCGATACAGAGCAGCAACACGAGAAAAATGCCGACTATCGCTAGCAATTTACCTGTTTTGCCTGTTATATATATCCTGCGCATCCTGGAAAACCCTCTTTCTCCTTAAAACCCAACGCTATTTTCATGTATGTGCATTCACCGTTGTAGGGATGTGATGATGAATGTTGACAACCAGCATCGGTAAGGTTGCACATGTCATCCTGAGCGCAGCGAAGAATCTGCGTCGGCGCACGAATCGGGAGCCGAGACGGGAGATTCTTCGCTGCGCTCAGGATGACAGATTGGGATGGCCGATCTTGCTTGTTTAAATTCATCAACGCGTCCCTACAACAAGCTGATCCGTTATCATACCTGTTCAAAGATGATGAACGTATGGCCATGTATCTTTCTGCCGGTGCTGACGGTAGCATCATTACCCATATCGGAAGATTAAATTGGAGAGAAGATGGTACTTTTACCCTATAGACGGGTTAAGAAGCGCAACCAGCGCGTTTCTCGTGCGAGCAGGACAGTGGCACCTGATGGCAGCAGCCACACCCACAGGCCATTGAAGTAGGACCAGAGAAACCCGGGAAGTCCAGGAACAAAGGTATGCGCAGGCCCCCAGGTGATGAAGCAATAGAGGCTGAGCATGCTAAAAACAAGCAGCCGCGCGCACGTGAGGTCTTCCGGTCGCGGCCAGTCATACGTATGCGCGCTCGGTTCGCCGGTTTCTTTTACCGAACTGGAAGCCTCTATCAGCGCGAACAGGCCAAAGAACGTCACCATATACCAGGGCCAGAACCAGGGAGAGCCAACGGCGCAATAGAGCAGCCACGCAATTGCCATCCAGCGCAAGAGGCCATTAAGCGTGGCAATACGCTGCGGGAAACGAAAGGCGCGCCAGAGCAAAAGCGTGTAGAGGATGGCAAAGATGCCCATGCTGAAGGTGTGCGCGAAGCGTTCGGCGGGCGAGCCGATAGGCGCGCCAGGGGGAAATCCCATCAGCGCTCCCACACTATTAGCGAGATGCCCCATAGTATCCGCGACGGTATTGATGGTGCGATAGGTTGCCGGGTTGACCTTGAAGACGTTAAAGATCGCTCCATCCTGCCAGAAAGGCGCGTACAGAAGTACCACAATCCCGGCGTAGCTTCCGATAATCGCGAGCGCCACACGCAACTTTTGCTGTAGTGTTTGCTCCTGATCTCGATGCCAGAAGTAGAGCAGTAGACCCGGCAACAAAATGGCGATGTTCATTTTCAAGCACGTTGCCACCGCGAACAACACCGATGTAATAATCGGCACGCGCAAGTACTCAGGTACCCTTTGCCAGATGGTATGCTGAACTTTTACGATCAAATTTGGGAATGCCTTTTCTGTCATCCTGAGCGCAGCGAAGGATCTGTGTGCCGGGCGATGCGTGCGTCTCGACACACGCATCATCCGGCACGCGCGATCCTTCGCTGCGCTCAGGATGACAGGTTGGGATGGCCGATCCTGGTAGTGAAAATTGATTATACTATTTCCGATTACCGGAATAACCGCTTTCAGGTTCACACGCCATATTTTTCCTGGTATGAAGCGAGTCTGAGCTTCGGCGCGCTCAACAATGGGAGCGTATCTTTTGCTCTGCTCGCGTACCAGTATCCAGATGGCAAGCAAAATAAATACCAGCAGCGTCGAGTCGTTGTGCGCGTTTGTGCATGCCTCAAGCAGCAGCAGGGGATTCCAGGCGAAGGCCAGCGTAGCGCGAATCCGCTTTTGCCGCGCCAGCGATGAACCCGCGCCATTGAGCTGCTGCAAATAGCCACTGATCGACCAGACCAGCAGCGTTGAGAGCAGGTGCGTAAGCAGACCAAGCATGCGCAGGGCTATCACCATCGGCAGGATGTAGCTTGACCCGAAAAGAACAATCAACCATTGCAGCAGGCAGGTAATAATGGCCCACGTTGGCCCATAAGCCGAGGGTTGATCTACCCAGAGGACAAAGTGATAGATTTCGTCGCTGCGAATCGCAGTAGGAATGGTGGTGATCGGATTCAGGCCATGCATGATGCCCATTCTGGCGTAGGCAATATACGAATACAGATCGGGCGAGGTGACGACCGATATTAACATGTAGAGCAGACCGAGCAGCGCCGTAGTGCGAAAGATATACCGTGTTGAAATACGCTGTGGCAAACGGTACAGCGCGACGATATAGATGATGAATACCAGCAAAAATGCGCTGAACAGCAGAGGCAGCTTGGCCCAGCTTACCAGCACATCCGGCGTTCCCGAGGCATGAAGAAACGGGACAGGTGGTATGAGCGTCCAGCCTGGAAATAAAATAAGTGATGGTAGGACAGGCCACGTGCCTAGTTGCGTGAGCTGGGCCTCGTGAAACCAGAGGTCGCGTAAGGGAAGCACCGCATCCATGAAAAGAACTGCCCCCACCATTGCGAAAAAGATGGCGAAAGGCAGTAATTGTTCTCTAGAGAAGCGGGACGGCGGGCCTTTATAAGCCCCCATGTGGGGTGTATTTTGAGAAAATACGGTATCGGTACGTTCAACGGTTGTTTTCATGAGCGCTAATTAAATCCGGCCTGAAGATGTTGGGTGGACTCAGTCTGAAGAAAATTCAAACGTCTTCTTGAGAAATTCTTGATGTTTGTCTGTTAGAATTCCATCAGAAGCGATCTGAGATACCACTGAACACTTCAACGAATCGGCGATAAGTTAAGTCACGTTCTATAAAGGCATCTAATCGAATAGCACGGAGTTTTTCGACATGGACCTGAATGATCAACCGACCACGCCGCAGGAGAGCATCGACCCGGCGCATTCCGGCCCGGCTGCTGGACCGCCGCCAGTTTCATCCGGCGCGCCAACTGTGCCGCTCGCGCCTTCCCCTGCGAACGGCACTGTTAAGACAACCGGACAGCCATCTTCGCGCCGCACCTTTATGGGCAAATCGCTTAAAAGCATCGCAGCAGTGGGCGGCATTGGAGTAGTCGCGGCGGCAGGCGGCATCGCGCTCGAGCAGTGGATTCAGCATGGCGGCCTGAACAATCTTGCCTCCGGCCCAATGGCGAGCGAACAGCAGATAGGTCATCTGCTGCGCAAGGCTGGCTTTGGCGCGACTGCTGCCGAAATGGATACGTACCGCAAACTTGGCTTTAGCGGCGCGGTAGATCGCCTGCTCAACTACATGCAGGTCTCGGATGATGCGATGGAGAGCCGCTTGAATGCTCTCAATCTCAACCTGAACAATCCGAACGACCAGCAGCGCTGGTGGCTCTTACGCATGGCCTGGACGCAGCGCCCTCTGCTTGAGAAGATGACCCTCTTCTGGCATGGCGTGCTGACCAGCAGCTTCCGTAAAGTGGGTGGCAAAGCTGCCTATATGCGTATGATTATTCAAAACCAGTTCCTGCGCCAGCACGCTTTTGATACCTACGATAACATTTTGCTCGGCATCACCAGCGACCCGGCGATGCTGTTCTACCTTGACCTCACCAAAAGCACCAAAAACCAGCCAAACGAGAACTACGCCCGCGAATTGATGGAACTCTTCACGCTTGGCCTGGGTCACTACACGCAGCGGGACGTCTACGAAGGCGCGGCTGCCCTGACCGGCTGGCACGTGCGCGGCCTCACTTCCAGGTATAACCCGCGCGATCATAACGACCTGACGAAAGTGTACCTGGGTCATACCGGCAACCTGGACTACAAGGATGTGATCAATATCCTGGTCAATAACCCCGCCACGCCCTGGTTCATCGCTCGCAAGCTTTTCACTTTCTTCGTCTACGAGAATCCCTCGACCGATGATCTCAAACCTCTGGTGGATACCTATGTGCAGAGCGGGCACAATATGGGCGCGGTCATGAAAACGCTGCTGAACTCGCCACAATTCTCCTCGGCCAAAGCGTATCGCAGCCGGATCAAATCTCCGATTGAGTTTACAGTTGGAGCATATCGCGCGCTTGGCATCACGGGCGATGGCAATGGCCTGCCGACCATCACGACTCTTATGGGGCAGACGCTCTTTGATCCGCCGAACGTCGCCGGGTGGCCGGGAGACAAAGTGAGCGCGCTCTGGCTGAACAGCGGAACCTGGATGACTCGCCTCAACTATATCGATTTACTGCTGGCCCGGGGCACCATCGCGCGCACCGGCTCAACTCCTCTGGTTGACCTGCAGGGCATTATCAACGCGAATAAGATCGACTCGCCCGAAAGTTTCGTCGATTACTTCGCCTCGTTCCTGCTCGATGGCAACCTTGACAGCGACCGACGGCAGGTCCTGCTCGACTACTTCACGACGAGCGATATTGGGCGCGGCGGCCAGATCATGCTGACCAGTGGCAAGAGCTATCCGCTCAACCGCGTGCGCGGCACGCTGTACCTGATGATGACTTCACCAGAATATCAGCTCAACTAATAAGGAACAAACAGATGAAACTCACACGAAGAGCAATGATAAAAGATGGCCTGCTGGTCGTCTCCGCCGGAATGGTTATGCCATCCATTTTTAGCCGGGGCGTGGCTTCGGCGAAATCTCTTTCGCTCGATGGCTCCCGCGTAGCCCAGACCGCCAGCGACCGCACGCTGATTGTGGTGCAGCTAGCGGGTGGCAATGATGGGCTCAACACCGTCATTCCTTATAGCGACCCGACCTACCTGAAGATGCGCCCCACGCTTGGCATTCCTGCCGAGAAGGTTGTGCAACTGGATACCCGCCTGGGCCTGCATCCCAGCCTGTCTCCCTTGAAGCCGCTCTGGGATAGCGGTCACCTGGCAATCGTCGAAGGCGTTGGCTATCCCAACCAGAGCCTTTCGCACTTCCAGGCTATGGACATCTGGCAGACGCTTGATCTCAACGGCACTGGGAGCGAAGGCTGGCTTGGGAAACTGGTCGCGGGCCTGGTTGACCAGCAGGGGCATCCCTTCAAATCGCTCGATATTGGCGTGCAGACTGCCCAGGCTTTGCAATCAATCAGCGCGCAGGTGCCTACCCTGTCGAGCGTCAAGACCTATAACGTCTATCCCGACCCCGCCGATACCGATGGCGGCAATGCGCGTATGCAGGCGTTGATGAAGCTCTACAACACCTACCCGCGTTCCGCGCCCTACGCCGCTTTGCTGGATACAACCGCCCTGGCCGCGCAGGATGGTTCGCGCCAGTTGCACCAGGCGGACGCCACCTATCGACCGGCTGTCACCTATCCCAAAGGCCCCTTTGCCGATGGGCTAAAGGTGCTTGCCGAGGCGATTGTGCAGAATCTTGGCCTGCGCGTCGGCTATGTCACGCTCGGCGGCTTTGATACTCATGCCAACCAGTCAGCAACGCACGCAGCTCTGATGACAACGCTGGCTAATGGGCTTGCTGCCTTCTACCAGGACCTCGCCGCGCATGGCAAAGCCGACAATGTGGTGGTGATGACCTGGTCGGAATTTGGCAGGCGCGTCGAGGAGAACGGCAGCCTGGGAACCGATCATGGTACCGCCGCGCCCATGTTCATTCTCGGCAATCCGGTCAATCGCGGCATCTTCGGCGAGCCGCCCAGCCTGAGTAGCCTCGACCAGAACGGCAATCTCAAATATACTATCGACTTCCGCTCCGTCTATGCCACCGTCCTCGACCGCTGGATGGGTGCTTCCTCGAAGGATGTTCTGGGCGCTGATTACGGCTCACAAAACTTCTTGCCGAAGCCATAAGAGCGATTTTCTGAAGAAAGGACCTGGACCGGGCCAATGGTTCCAGGTCTTTTTTGTAATCTGAGAGAGTGGGGAAACGAAAGGGTGCAGTGTCTTGAGAGGAAAAAGGTCCGCTCACATGTCATCCTGAGCGCAGCGAAGGATCTGTGTTCCCCAACGAATCGTGTGCCAACGCCGCAGATCCTTCGCTGCGCTCAGGATGACATCTGGTGGCAGGGTTGTAATGGCATGCATGCTGTAAAAATTTTAGTAGCGACCGTTTACTTTATGCACTTGTGTTTAAGAAACACTTGTGTTATGCTCTTTCGCTGACAGTGGTATATAACTGGAAAGGGATTTGATATGAATTGTAGCAATTGTGGAATGCAAGTGCCTGAAAATGCCAGAGTTTGTCCTAACTGTGGCGCGTCTATTGCTGTTTCCGGCCCCCGGCCCGAATCTCCCCATTACGATCCTACCTACATATCTCCTCCCTCTAATTATCAGGGCTTCGCGGCCCCTTCTGCGACACCGCCGCCCCCCTCGCCATCGTACAGCACTAATCCCTATCCCTATGATAGCAGCTCGTCATCTCCCAACCTGTATACCCCTTATGATAGTCCGCCTCCTTCCACTTCATCAGGTCCATATGCTACTGATCCTTATAGTGGATCAATTCCTAACCCATACACGCCTCCGCCTCCACCTCCAACTCCACCAGCACCACGTCGCTCTAATAGACTTCCACTGATTGTCGGTATAGCTATTCTCGTTCTCCTTCTCATAGGTGGTGGTGTATTTGCTCTTCTTCGCGCAAACTCTCCCTCAGCACCTGCAGGCCCGACAACAGCCCAGTTGAATGCTACATCCACTGCGCGTGCCGCGACCGCCAGAACTGCGACGGCAGTAGCCGCTAATGCGACGGCAACCGCAGTTGCAGCGCAAAATCCCTATCCTCCCAATACGGGTACGCTTGCGCTGAATGACCCTCTGAAGGATAATAGCAAGGGATATCAATGGGACGAAATTAATGATACCAACAATCCTAACTCCGGCACTTGCGTCTTTCGAGGCGGAGTATATCATGTAACAGAGGGTCAGACAGGTTACTTCCAAACCTGCAATACCAAATCCACCCACTTCAGTGATTTCGCTTATCAAATACAAATGACCATTCTTAAAGGAGATGGAGGAGGTATTGTCTTTCGTACCGATAACTCAGGCAACAATTTGTATTACTTCAGCATTTATAGAGATGGCACCTACCAGTTCTCCATCACCAACAGCACGACCACGAAAACCATTCTTACAAAACATACGTCGGCTATCAATACTACTCTCAATCAGCCAAATCTGATAGCCGTAGTCGCGCAGGGCAATACCTTTGACTTCTATATCAATAAGCAGCACGTCGGCACAATAACCGACAAAACGTATATCGAGGGCCGCATTGGCGTTGCCGCTGAAGATGTAAACAATTCGACCGATGTGGCTTTTAGTAACGCGGAGGTCTGGATACTTTAAAAAAGAGCCGCTTTTGCTATAATAGGTGTGGATGTTTCATCACCTGTTAGAATGCGAAAAGAAAAATATGGCACAACAGACCAGAACGCCAGAGGAGACGCCGCCCAAAAAACGGGCCTTTCTATCCCATCGAATGCGCGTCGCTCTGGCTCTATTTATCATAGCACTGGCGGTCATTTTGACGCTCTTCTTTGCGCCACACGAGCGCGATTCAGGAAATGTCACAGGTGATTCGTTGCCTGTCACTGTCACAGTCACCAATCAAGTCGCTTCCTTGAACGTCAATCATAGCGCGGTCTATAACACCGTCCACTTTACTGTCACCCAGGTAACTGAGGCGAAATCTTTTTCAGATGATCTGAAGCGTGGGGGGAACTATGTTGTGCGCGTCGAGATGATGGTACAGGGCGATGCCAATCAACAGGCACCGGTAGGCCTCAACTATCCCGCGCTGGTCCGTTTGCAATTGGCGAATGGGCAGAGCATCGCTCCCAAACTGGTCAATCTCTCGCCCGATGTGCTTCCCAGTAAGGCAATCAATGGCTATATCGATTTTGCTTTGTCCGCGCCCATACCAGACCTGTCCGGGATGTCGCTGCAAATTGGCTCTGGAACGACCATCCCCTTTGGGGGTTGAGCTGGTTATTCTTCTTCCTGGGGCGTCGTCACATGCTCGATGCGCTGCATGACTTCGAGCATCACGTCGTACCAGGGCGAGTCTGTGTCTGGAGTTGTTTCCTGCGATGGCAGCGCGTACCCGCTCCCGGTCAGCAGTTCTTCCAATGTCAGATAATATTCAACCAGGACGCGCTGCCCGCTGGTGTGCGCCACGCAATCTTCAAGCAGCGACTGCGCCTCTTCATACGCGCTCAGCCGCTCCTGGGCCTTGCGCAATGCCTGCTGCGCCGCGTTCAAACGTGCTGTGAAGGAATCGCCCTCGCGCATTGCTCTTCTGCGCGGTCGTAGCTCCTCTACAGGAGACTCCATTGCCTCTTGTAAGGCCAGGGCAGCGCGACCCACGTCCAGCGTGGCCTCTTTGCGTTGTCGTTCCAGCCAGGCGCGCACCGCGTGCAGCCGCACAAGAATATCCGCGCTCTCGGGCAGGCGCAGGTCATCGGCGGCCAGCAATTCATCGCTGCCCGTTTCTTCCTCTGAAAAATCATCTTCTAGCTTTTCGTCGTTGTCCATGTCTATATTGTTCGCTTTCCTGCCGGTATCCGGTAAATACGACCATGTACAAAATAATTCGGGATAATTCTGTAGGGACGCGATTGATCGTGTCCGGCCTGAAATGTTCGTTGAGACCAGGCAGGACGCGATGATGCACTTTGATTATGAAAGAGAGAATAGGCAGGCCTGTCATCCTGAGCGCCGCGAAGGAGCTCCGTTCCCCGACGATTCGCACACCGACGCCAGAGTTCCTTCGCGGCGCTCAGGATGACATTGCTGGGTAGACCCTCTTTTTTTGTCAACATCCATAATCGCGTCCCTACAATTTTGTAAACATTCAATCTATGGTATGTTTGTTCTGTCCCTCAAAGGTACTACATTATAAACGAATCTGAGCATTAAAGAGGTACCAGGCCATGATTTCCTGCCTCTCTTCCGTTCTATTCAGTGCCGAGGATAAGCGAATTAGCCTATCTTTGTGTATTGCAATGAGTACCAGAGAATTGCTTTTGGTGTGTTGTTGCTATAGTATAGCTACCAGAAAGTAGTTCTGTTAGCACCCAGTGGAGATGTCATGCAGCCAGCTATGCTGCTCGCCTATATTGAGAAGTGGGTGGTGGAGCTTGAACGCGAGGTAGCTGCCTTCGAGGCGGCAGTGGATAAAGTGGAGGATGTGATGGACGAGGTGGAGCGATTCGAGGAGCCAGGCGTTCCTCAAGATGTTCATATGCGCTCGCTAGAACAGGCATTGGAAAAGGCCGACCGGCATATGGAACTGGCGAGCGCCGCCAACATTACCTTGAACGATGCCCTTGATGCCGCCGAACAGCTTCTCACTTCAACACAACCTGCTTCCATGTCGCCAGTTTCGCACGCAGAAACGCACCAATTGGAAGATGCGCAAGATGGCAATCGGTCCGCTATGTCTGAACAGCAGCCAGCGCGCCGCGTCATCAAAGCCGAGCTGATCTCGCCCAAAACAAGCCTGGATGGCATAGAGCCGCTTCCAGTTGGAGCGATCATTCTCAATGGCCGCTATCGCATTGTCCAGGTGCTGCACCACCGTCACCGCGTATATCTCTATCTCGGCTATCGCCTGCCACGCCAGGATGAAACGCAGCCACGTGAAGATACGCAGCCTACCCCGGTTGCTATTCGCGAAATAGTCCTCTCCGGCCTACCAACTGAGACGCGCACATTGATAGAGAAGGCAGCCTTTGAAGAATTTGTTGCTCCCGCCATGTTCGGCTCACCACGCCTGCCGGGCGTTGGTGATCGCATTGCCGTTGAATATGATCGCCACTACCTGGTTATGCAGTTGCGTCCCACACGCGGTCAGCGACCTGCCGTCGCCCTGCCCCTGGGAGATTTGCTACTGACTTACAGGCAATGGCCGGGCTGGCTCGATATGAACCTTGCGCTGGAATGGAGCATTCAACTCTGCCGCATTGTTGCGCGCTTGCATCGTATGGGCATCATATTGGGTACCCTCAACCCCTCTACCATCCTGGCCGATGCGAATGGCGCGGCGGAATGGGCACCTGTTCTGCTCGTCTCCTGGCCGCCCGCGCCTCGTTTCTGGCCCTCTTCCCTACAGAATGAGCAGGCAAAACAACTCTATGCAAAAGTATTTCCTCTAGGCAAAGAGGCTGAGGAAAACCCTTTTGTTGCGCCGGAAGTATTGAAAGGCTATTGCGATGAGCGCTCGGATATCTATGCCCTGGGAGCAGTTCTCTATTTGCTCTTTACGCGCTATGCGCCAGCTGCCGCCCATCTGCGTCTGTTAGCAGAAAAGCAGCAAAGCCTTCAGCAGGAGAAACCTGCATCAGGCCCGTTACATGTTAGGTCTGGCCCTCTGCCTGCCGAACATGAGGGTATGCCCCTCGTTCCGCCGCACCTGTTCAATCCCCGTATTTCCTCACGGCTGGAAGATATACTTGTGCGCGCTCTTGCCTTACGTCCAGAAGACCGCTACCCGCAAGTCTTTGCGCTCGTCGAAGCCCTCGAAAGCATTGACCCGCAAACCGATTGTTGCGATCCGTATCTTTCAAAGCTAAGTACGCGCCGCGAATCACGAATCACGAAAGTCCTGGAATGGGTCAGGCAGGAGTTGAGCGAGTAGAAGCTGCATTTCCTTTTAAGGATTCACGTATCCAGCCGCCTGCAGCCTGAATAAATGAGCGTAGGTGCCATCTGCGGCTAAAAGTTCCTGGTGCGTCCCATCCTCAATGATTTTCCCCTGCTTGATGACGATGATGCGATCAGCCATGCGCACTGTCGAGAAGCGGTGCGCAATCAACAGGGTGGTAGCGCCAGCCGCGATCTGTCGAAGGCGGCTGAAGATCTCAGTTTCCGACTCGGCATCGATTGATGCGGTTGGTTCATCCAGCACCACCACAGGTGCGCGGCGCATAAAAGCCCGGGCGAGCGCGATCTTTTGCCACTGCCCAAGCGAGAGTTCGTGGCCCTTCTCAAACATGCGCCCCAGGGTTGTCTCATACTTTTGCGGAAGCTCCTCGATCAGAGAAGTTGCTCCGCTCTGGGTAGTAGCCAGGCGAATGCGTTCCTCGTTGTTGACTTCCTCAATGTAGCCGAACCCGACATTTTCGCGCACCGCCAGTTCGTAGCGCACGAAATCCTGGAAGATGACGCTCATATGCCTGCGGATATCCAGGGTATCATAATCTTCCAGTGGCAGGCCATCCAGGAAGATCTGGCCTGCTGTGGGTTCGTAGAGGCGGGTCAACAGTTTCACGAGCGTGGTTTTGCCCGCGCCATTATGACCAACCAGCGCTACACATTCACCTGCCTTGAGAAACAGGTTGAGGTCTTGCAGCACCATCTCGCTCGTTCCAGGATAGCGAAAGCTCACGTTGCGAAATTCGATGCCACTTTGCAGGCGTTCAGGGACGGGAAGCTTGCCACTGGCGATCTGGTGAGGCGCGACATCCAGGAACTCGAACAAATTGCTGACGAACAGGTTGTTCTGATAGAGTTCGCTCACGCCCCACAGAAGCGATTCGACCGTGTGCTGCACCACCGCAATGGCCTGCATATAGCCAGCGAGAAAGCCGATCTGCCCGGTGGTAATCGTCAGGCTGATCGCATAGATTTGCGCCCCTGCCGAAGCAATGTTGGTCAGGATAGTGAAAGGGACAAGCGAGCGAGTTTCCCGCTTCACCAGATCGCTATCCACCTTGTAGAACTCGTTATAGAGATGCTTGTAACGACCCAGGAAGTAATCGCCCAGGCGGAAGAGGCGAATCTCCTTGACCGATTGCGCGTTGGTCGTGAGAAATTGAAAGTAGGAGAGACGCCGCCTCTGCTGCGTGCGTTCGCGCTCGATTTTGTAGCCTTGATGTCCATAGAAAATCTGCGAAGCGACCGACGGCAGAGGAGCGAGCAAGATCAGGACACCCAATCCCCAATTCCAGGAGAGCAAAACAGCGACGACCGAGACAAGCGTTACGCATTCGGAGCCGATAGTCACCATGCCCCAGAAAATCTGGTAGGGACGGTACGAACTCTCGCGGTTGGCGCGCTGTAATTTGTCGTAAAACGCATCGTCTTCAAAGTGTTCTACATCGAGTTCGATGGCTTTCTCCATAATGCGCACCGCAATCACATTGGCCAGTTTTGTCTGAAGCAGCGTTTGGAGTTGCCGCTGGCCGATACCAATAACCGCTGAAACAAGCATCAGCCCACCTTGCAAGAACCCAAAGAGGATGGCGAGCGAGACCAGGTGGGATGCGTGTCCTTGCTGGATAGCCAGGGCAGCATTCTGAATGATTTGACTGGTCAATTGTATCTGGAACGAGGGCACAAGGCCGCTCAATATGGTGAAAACAAGCAGGCAAATGACGTAGAAAGGGTGAGTTTTCCAGATGAGGAGTAGTACCCGCGACCAGGTAGATGAAAGTACTCGCATGTGTTGTATAAGACGTTGCATCTTGTTCATCGAGGAAGTCCTTTTGCTGTTCTAACGCTATAGGTAATCAAATAAAGGAGTTGTCTGGCTTGGAAATGATCTCGACTTCTTGAAAAGAAAGACGATGAAGGAAAGGGAAGGAAAAGATTCCTTCGAGTATTTTATTGGGTTGCATCGGGATTGTTTGCAAAGGGAACCAATCAGGTGGATCTCTACTGTGGAAGGAAGAAATGCCCTGCTGGGAGCAGGAAGCCATGAAAACAATACAAAAAGACTTATCTGCACATCTATGCGTGAAGGAATAGCATGAGGTATAGCTTTGTTTATGATACGCGGTCAGTATCTATGACGCATGTACTCGTTGTTCCTCTTATCAGGAAGCATTACACAAACTACATATCATGATAGCTTCACTCATCCTTAAATGTCAAGATCAGAGCGGTTTCTCTGTTATTGTTCTATGATCTTGCACTGGACATTAACACGCTTTATTGCATGCCTGTAGGAATCCACTCTTCCATGGCATTGTCCAACGAGACCACATAGGCATCATTGCCGGGACACACAGGCAAGCATGCAGGTGCCTCTTTAGCTAAAAAACCTGCTGTTCCCCCAAATGTTACAAGTGTTGGAGTGATCTCTTTCAACCACTGTTTATATCCTACTTTTTTGGCATCAGGCCATTCTACAGTAACCCCTTGATCGATTACAAAAGGATCAATGCCACTTTTTAAGCGAAAGTGATATCCCATCAACGCACAGAAATCACCTGGCTCTCCATCTCGAATGGGAATCAGCGCTTTAGTGTGGTGATTGTTCCCACACCACACGAGTAGCCTGGCAGTTTCTGACAAAGAGTTAAGGGCCGTAATGAGATGTTCTGCCTGCTGCTCTTCACGCCAGTTGTTTCGTTGTAGGGAAGAGAGATCAGGTGGTTCTTGCTCAAAGTCTGCCTCATACGTGATCAATGTCCATCCCAAATCCAACGCCGTTTGGATGAATGAGCGCATCTCTGGTTGCTCTAAATACCCCCAGGCATTAGAAGGTAAAATGCGAGTTCGGTTAGCTTCTTTGGTTACAGGTGAATACAATGCTTCCATTGCTAGATAACGCACCCCGAGTTGATGGGCTACTGGCAAGATGCGTTGACCTATCCGTCGGGTGCGAATACAGCGAAACCACCCGGCATGACACTCATTCATCATGACTACACGCGAATACTGGTAGCCAATATCAATAAGTTCTTCGACAGTGTGCCAGGAACTCGCTTGCCGTTTTTCCATTTCCCACTCCTTATATCAACACTGATACCTTATCATGAAAACATGAAAAAGAATCCTATCGCTGCACTCAAAGCGGTCTTTCGCCCAACGATTGCGCAAAGCGCAAGAGATAGCCATCAGGGTCCATCACGAGAAATTCGCGCCGTCCAAGCAGGATTTGCCCTTGTCGATACCACTGTTCGGCTGGCTCGGCAAAAAGAGGGTAGGAGCGTTCCCGCAACGATTGCAGGAGATTATCGAGCCTGTCTACCAGCATGGCAAGATGAATGCCGCGTCCGTAGGGATACTCAAGCGCACCTGTTTTCCATGTCGTCTGTTCGTGCGTAATCATAAGCTGGCATCCCTGGTAGGAAAGAAAGGCAAACTGGGATTCAGGCCGCTGAAATTCGACGCGAAAAGGCAGGATTTCGCTATAAAACGAGAGGCTTTTTTCAAAATCGGAAACACTCAATTCTGGAATCAGGGGCTGAAAGTCCATGTGCTTGCTCCCTATTGAGAAACGACATGCGAGGCCTGAAAATTCTCTTCTAATTGTCTCATACCTGTCGATATGCTGGGTGAGGGATGGCATGATTGACATAAGCCCAACTATATGTCACAATGCCGATACGCTTTTTAGCAAGCTTGTTGTTATCCAAAGTTAGCGAGACAGAGATGAATGAAGTAGAACTTATCCAGCGTTTTCGTGAAGTTGAGCGCAAAGTGAATTTCCTGCTCAGCGAACTGGGTCTTGAGGAGAAGTATCGTTCTTACGAACCCTCAGTTCCAGAGATGGAAGATGTCCAACAACTGGTGCGCATGGGCCAGTTGATTCAAGCGATCAAGCTCTATCGCGATAAAACTGGTGCAGGTCTGGCAGAGGCTAAAGCCGCTGTTGAGAGTATGAAGTATTAATCGAATAAGATGAGTCAGGAGCAGAAGCGCCTGCTTCTGCTCCTGACTCATCTTATTCGATAATGGTTGCCTTCACCGAAAACACTGGCGGCAGGAAATCAGCGATCAATTGCCAGGAATCGCCGCGATTGGCGCTGGCGAAGACCTGGCCCGTGTTGGTTCCCACGTAGATGCCGCATGGGTCAAGCGTATCGGCACACATGCCGTGTCGCAGCACGCCGAGGCTTACGCCATTTCCCGCCGGAAGCCCCTCGGTCAGGCTTTGCCACGATTCGCCGCCATCATCGGTGCGATAGACGGTGAACTGCTGGCCCACATTGTTGCGCCCGTAGGGGTCTTCCACGATTACGTAGACCGTCTCAGGATTGTGGGCATCCAGGGCGATAGGAAAGCCAAACTCTGATGGCAGGTTGTGCTGGATATCGATCCAATCATCGCCGCCGTTCACGCTCTTGTAAATGCCGCAATGGTTCTGCTGGTAAAGAATATCCGGGTTCTTTGTATGCTGCACGAAGCGGTGGATGCACTGCCCAAACTCGGGATACTTATCTGGCAGGAAATCGGCGCGCACATTTTTGTTCTGGAACTTCCAGCTTTGCCCGCCATCATCGCTGCGCAGGCAGCCAACCGCCGAAATGCCAATCCACATGCGGTTCGCGTTTGTCGGATCAACCACGATGGTATGCAGGCAAAGGCCTCCCGCTCCTGGAAACCAGTGTTCGCGTGTGGGATGCTTCAATAGCGCCTCATTGACGCTCCAATGGACACCGTTATCCTTGCTGACCCAGAGGTTGGCGGGATCGATTCCGGCATAGAGCGTCCCCTGCTCGTTATCGCGTCCCGGCTCGATGACCCAGATATTTTGCAGCTTCTGGCCGCTCTCTTCTGGGAACTGGATGCCCTGCTCGGGTTCCTGCCAGCTTTCCCCGAAGTCATCGCTGTACTTCACGAAGGAGCCGAAGAAATCACCGTTCTCGGCAGCGAACATGCGCGCGCCACTGCGCTGATCGAGCATGGCATAAAAAATGCGTCGGCCCTTCAGACCGGTCGCCTCAACTTCCCAGTTCTTACGGTCTCGCGAGGAGAGGAGATATAAGCCACGTTTCGTGCCAACCATTACCAGGACAGTACCAGGAGCAAAGCGTTTACTCATTATTCAAACCCCTTTATGCTTAAAAATTGCCGCCAGCCACCGATTGTAAGATATGCAGCGTTGCGCCATCCGCAACAGGAGTATCGAGTCCCTGAAGAAACCGGATATTTTCCCGGTTCAAGAACAGGTTGACAAAAGGACGCAATTCGCCCGTCTCGTAGCAGATGTGAAATTTCATGCCCGGATAGGCCTCGTCAAGCGCGCTGACAATTTCGCGTATTGTCCGATTGCCGCACCCTGTTATCATCACCGACTTGCGATTGCCTACCTTTTCACGCAACACATGCGGCAGAATTATGGTAATGCCTGAGGAAGTGTCATTCATGTTCGCCCTCTTTGTCCTGTTTGTTTTTGTTAGAACAGATATACCATGTTGTTGTGTTCTGTACAAGCTATTTTTTCTTCTATCTTGCTCTTTTATGGTTCAGGTTTTCGATTTTGCTTCACCTTTAGTATAAACGCGATGGCAATCTGCCTTTCCCCTATTAGAAAATTTCTGTGTATTTTACCTCTGTTTTCATACATGAAACGTGTATCTACTATAACAATTGCCGAGCAAAATGAACGACAACACCAACGGATAGTATACCCTGGCAAAGAGAGCAAACCCGTATGAGCCAGCAGATCGACAGGTGGCAATTTCTTGAGGATGGGCGTCCGCCCTCCGGCGACTAGAAGGCCTGGAAAGCCTATCGCTTCGCCTATCGAGCGGCATCGCTGCAACGTGCCATCTACTGGCGGCGTGGGAAACCAGGAGCTTACCTTTTCTCGTTGCTGCTCTTTTTGCGAACAGGCTATGGCTATCGTCCTATCAGGCTGCTTTTCTGGTATCTCGCGCTGGTCTTTGGTTTCGCGGCGCTTTACCTTTCATCGGGAGAAGTGCCTGACCTGCATTCCTCTTTCGGGGCCGCGCTTGTCTTCAGCATCACCGCCTTTCATGGGCGAGGATTTTTTCCAGACAATTATGATTCTTTCCACTCTCTACTGTCGTTAATTGAAGCATTGATCGGTCTATTTCTGGAGATGAATCTGCTGGCTGTTTTGATACGACGCCTGGGCAAAATGTAGGTGCGTGATGAGGAAGGTTGACAATATACGGGGGAATACTCGCCCTCTGTCATCCTGAGCGCAGCGAAGGATCTCCGGTCTGGGCGCGCAAGACGGCTGGGCGACAGAGATCCTTCGCTGCGCTCAGGATGACATGCCTGGATAGACCCTTTTTCTTGGTCAACCTTTCATCGCGTCCACCAGCCTCTCACGCCGATTCAAGGCTGGTGGACGCGATAAATCACGTCCCTACATTTCGTTTCACAGTTCAGGCAAACGTTGACCTTACATGTCTCCTATGCCGCACGATCATAAAGATTCCACCGGAGATCAACAGCAGCGCCACGATTACCAGCGTTAATTGTGGCGTGCCTAATGGGAGCCTGGGCAGCCAGCCGGGTAGGTCATGCGAGGATTGTCCATCGACGACCTGCATTGGCGGCGTGCCAAAGTGGGCAAGGCGAATGACGCCATAGGAGTTGACGCCGAGGTCGTAGGTGACGCTAGAGTCGGGGGCGTCCAGCGTCAGGTAGGTGAGCCAGCTATCGGGGCGTACCCAGCCCATGTTGCGGTCGGTCGAGAGGTCATGGTAGAGTTGCGAGCCTATATGTTCCTGGAAGGCGAGAGTAAAGCCGGGCGCGCCGGGAAGATCGCTTCCTACCGATGACTGTCCAACGGCCGCATTAAAATCACTGGTGTAGACGGGCGTGTCGGTCAAAAGGAACAGGTCAGCCTGTACTTCCTGTCCATCGAGCGCCAGCACCTCGAGTGGTACCCAGATGTGAGCAGTGCGCATGGTTATCAAAATGGGGGTGCCGTCGCCCTCAAGTTGTCCGCGAGCCTGGGCCGAGCTGGTATCGAACTTTGCCGCCATAAAGATGGGGCTGCCTTTAGCGTATGTCAGCAGGTGATTGCTCGTTTCGGCATTGAGGAAGAAACCATTGTTGCGTGCCCATTCCAATACTTGCAGGCCGCTCCCACTGATGACCGTGATATTCAACGCCTCGATCTTGACCCTTTCGAGAACGGCGGCGCTGGATGCCGTAGCTGCTCCGTGAAAAAAGAGGGGTTGGGTTACGGGATGCGATTCGATTTCCAGGCGTTGCAGCGTCCAGGCCCCTCCCTGCTGGATGCTGAGTGGAACGGCTGGTAAGGGCACAATCCAGCCTACATTTTTCTCGGTTCCCTGATAGGTAAAGGTGGTCAGGTAGTGTTCGATGCCATCATGCCATGCTACCAGCGTGGTAGCGCGGGCTAAACGTACATCGCCATCGGGGGCGATCAGTCCGCCGCAGGCGAAAGCTGCCTGGGATTGCAAGAGAAACAAGGCCAGCGCGAGTAGAGGGATCGCTAAGCGTCTCATTGTCGTCATCTCCTTTTGTAGAGTTTTTCGAGGCGTTTAACAGGATGACGATGCTTTGTGCGGAAAAGTTCCTTAGTGCATTTCCACTTGACCTTTTCGGGTTTGATCTATATACTTTTCCTTCTGGAAGCGCCGGGCGTTCCCTCTCTTGCTCGACCCGCTTGAGGGTACTGCAATTACTTGACGCCTGTGATTAAATGCAGCAGGTAATAGATAACCCAGCCCAGTATGACGCACGAAGGAATCGTCACGATCCAGGCAATGACAATGCGCCCGGCCACTCCCCAACGCACCGCAGATAATCGTTTAGTTGCGCCAACCCCCAGAATAGCCGAGGAGATGACATGCGTTGTGGAGATCGGAATGCCCAGACGGCTACCGGTTTCGATAATGGCTGCCGCCGCCGTTTCAGCCGCAAAGCCGTTGATCGGGCGCAGTTCGACCACTTTTAGCCCCACCGTTTTGATGATACGCCAGCCACCGATGGCCGTACCGAGACCCATTGAGGTCGCGGCTGCCAGGATCACCCATAACGGCACCTGCCAGTTGTTGCCGGTCCACCCGTAGTAGCTTGCCAGCGCCATCGTGATAACGCCCATCGTCTTCTGCGCATCGTTACCGCCGTGACTGAAAGCCATCCAGGCTGCCGAAAGGATTTGCAGCCGCCCGAAGATACGAGTTACCAATCGCGGGCGCATTCTGGCAAATATCCAGAGTAGCAGGACCATTACTAAAAACGCTCCGAGAAAGCCGAGTAGTGGAGAGAACAGCAGCCCTTGAAAGGTCTTGCTGAGGCCATTAAACTGAATGGCCTGCCAACCCGCCGCCGCAGCGCCAGCCCCCACGATGGAAAAAATGAGGGCGTGACTGGAACTGGAAGGGATACCATATGCCCAGGTGACGAGGTCCCATATGATAGCGGCCAGCAGCGCGGCTATCACCAGCAGTTGCGTTGAGTCGGCAGGCGGCACGATGCCTTTGCCTACCGTTGTGGCGACCGCCGTACCTGTCAGCGCGCCTACCATGTTGAGGACACCCGCCATCAAAACAGCAGTGCCCGGTTTCAGGACTCGGGTAGCCACTGAGGTCGCGATAGCATTCGCCGTATCGTGGAAGCCATTGATGAAGTCGAAGACGAGCGCGATGGCGACGATCAGGATGAGTACGAGAAAGGAGCCGCTAGGCATTCTTCACAATGATCCTTTCCAACGTATTAGCTATGTCCTCGCCGCGATCAGTGGCGTCCTCCAGGTCCTGGTAAATCTCGCCCCAGCGAATGGCTTTAATGATGCCAGGAATATCGGTGACGTCATTGAACTGTTCCTGGAGTGCGTTATCCAGCACATCGTCGGCCTCACTCTCAAGCCGCTCCAGTTCGATGATGCACTCCCGCATGTGTTCCCACTGCCGCCGGTTTTCCAGGTGTGGCACCGTCTCGGCGATCAGATTTCCCTGGTCGCGAATAATACGAGCCAGCCTGCGCGCATGTTCGGGCGGCTCATCGATGCGATAGAGCCAGGTGCGCCGAACTGCCTGCTCAATGGTATCAACAAAGTCGTCGAGCCGCCCGGCCAGTTCGGTAATGTCCTCGCGATCAAGCGGCGTCACAAAGGTGCGGTTGAGCGCGTCGTAGATCTGGTGCGTGATCTCGTCACCTTGATGTTCCAGGTCGCGCACACGCCGGGCCTTGCGTTCGACATCGCTGTAATTTTCGAACAGGTCATCCAGCGCCCGGGCAACCTGCGCCGCGTTTTCGACCGCCTTGTGAAAATAGTCAAAAAAACGCTCATCTTGAGGAAGGAAGCGCGCTAATACCATGATATCTCACCTCTCTGCCCGTCTTCTCTCCGAGGCTCTGTATTGCTTCTCTTATCTCTATACGTGAGAGGCGCTGAGTACGTGTCAGCGCCCTCGGTTTGCCATGCTGAAGATGTGAGAAACGTTTTGTCGCTCTAACGTTCGCGAGAAGAGTAAATAAAGGGAGTCAGCACATCTTCGTATTCGAACAGTTCTTCCGGCTTGAAGAAACGCGGCACTTCGACCTGCGCGGTTTCTACAGAGTCCGAGGCATGGACGAGGTTGGCCTGCACGCTCATGGCGTAGTCGCCGCGAATCGTTCCCGGGGCGGCCTCGCGAGCTTTGGTGATGCCGCACATCATGCGTACCGTATTAACGCAATCGGTGCCTTCCCAGCAGCAGGCAATGACCGGCGTGCTGCGCATAAAAGTCTTGATCTCCGCGAAGAAGTCGCGCCCGGCCAGGTGGCTGTAATGCTCATTCAACAATTCATCGCTCAAAGCCATCATCTTGATGCCGACCAGTTTCAGTCCCTTGCTCTCAAAGATGCGGATAATCTCGCCAACCAGGTCGCGTTGTATGGCGTCCGGCTTAATTAACACCAATGTTCGTTCCATGAATGTAACCCTTTCTTATAGCCTGAATAGAATCGTCAGGCCGAAAAATATGTATATGTTTTTACTTTTGGGAAGAGGACACGGCTGAGATACAAATCTGATACATCTTCCAGTCCCGCCCACGACAAAAAATTTCGTCCATCTTATTGTACTGGCTTCATGGGGAATTGCAAGCCCTGTAAGAATGATGGCTCCCACTTTCAAACTGTACATGCATACCAAAGAAAGATACAATAGAACAGAAGCGTTTCTTGGAGAAGAGGTGAGGAAGCCATGCCCAGGCAACAGCACCTGTTGCGCGTAACGCTGCCCATTCCACCCAGTATCAATGAGCAGTACGCGACCGTCAATGGACATCGCGTCAGTACAGCTATTGCGCGGCGCTTTAAGCAGCAGGTGAAACAGAAACTGGCGGCGTTGGAGCGCGAGGGGATCATTGATATAGGACTGCGCGAGCATTTGCGCCAGGGCTATCTCGCGCTCTTTCTGGCCTTTTATTTTGAAACGCCCCTCAAGCGCGACCTGGATGGCGGCCTCAAGATCACCCAGGATGCTATTTGCGAAGCGCTCGGCCTCAACGATAATCGCATCGTCACGATTCACCTTGTGAAATATATCGACCCACTTCACCCGCACCTTGAGGTCGAACTGGAAGCTCTCGATGACTGGCAGTTCGACGAGGAATACCAGGTACACAGGAGCTAATGGTATGATACAATCAAGCAGGTATGCTATGACACATCTGCCTCCACATATCATCCTGAGCGCAGCGAAGGATCGCTCGCTTGTCGTGTTGAGCCAGTGCAGGCCTGAGATCCTTCGCTGCGCTCAGGATGACAGGCGAGAGGGACTTTTTCATGACAAGAAGTTGATGGCTTGGAAAGCCTGGGGTAGCACATGGAATTGCAAGATAAGATAGCTGTCGTCACCGGGGGAGGACGTGGCATTGGACAGGCCATCGCGCTTGCCTTTGCCAGGGAGGGGGCGCATCTTGTGCTTGCCTCGCGCACTCAGGAGGCTTTGGAAGAGACGCGCTCGATGATCGAAGCTCTTGGCCGTAAGGCTCTCGCTGTTCCGACGGATATTCGCCAGGAGGAGAGCGTGCGCCAGCTCGCTGAGCAGACCTTGCAGGCCTTTGGCCGCGTCGATATCCTGGTGAATAATAGTGGCACCATCGGCCCGACCGCGCCGCTCTGGGAAATCTCCCTTGCGGAATGGCAGGATACTCTCGATAGCAACCTGACGGGAGCCTTTCTCTGTTGTCGCGCCTTTTTGCCCGCTATGATGGAGCAGCGTTCCGGCAACATCATTTTCATCAGTTCCATGACCGGCAAGCGCCCTCTATACGGAAGGTCGCCCTATGCCGCCAGCAAAATCGGCCTGGTTGGTCTCGCCCGCACGCTGGCCTGGGAAGTCGGCCCATATAATATTCGCGTCAATGTCATCTCGCCAGGGGCGGTAGAGGGTGAGCGTATTCATCGTGTTGTGCGTTTGCAGGCTCAGGCGCAGGGTATCACCGAGGAGGAATCAATGCGTCAGTTTACCGCCAATTCTCCACTAGGGCGCATTGTGCCTGTGAAGGATATCGCCGCTACTGCGATTTTCCTTGCTTCTGATAAATCCGGCTCCATTACGGGCGAAGATATCAACGTCTCCGCCGGTACGGTGATGTATTGATGTTATGCCAATTAAAGAAAGTTCTCTATTTTTTCTTGAACTTCATCCAGGTTAAACGGTTTGGCGAGAAAGTCATCCGCCCCGGCTTCATGCGCAATTTTTTCTGTCTCGTTATTGGCCGAAATGAGGATAATGGGGAGATGCCTGGTTGCTTCCTGGCTTTTTAAGGAGATGCAGATGTCTCGCCCGCTCCAACCCGAGAGCCAGAGATCGAGCAGCAGCAGATCGGGCATGCCATTGGGAAAATCTCGTATGACGTTTCCGTTGCTGGCCGTTGCAACCTCGTAGCCGACATCCTCCAGAAACAAGGTGAGAAAATCGAGAATTGCCGGGTCATCATCGACAATCAGGATTTTTTTCTTGTCCATGCTCTCTCCCATTCGTGGCTCAAACTTCTTCTGCCTCGGGTGGCGTCAGGGGCAGTGAAAAAGAAAACGTGCTGCCTTTGCCCTCTTCGCTTTCCACCCAGATAGAGCCGTGATGTCTTTTCACAAATTCTGCCGCGATATATAGCCCTAGCCCCAGCCCCGGATAGGTCGAGCGTTCGTCTCCTTCAACGCGGAAAAACCGCTCGAAGATATGTGATTGCTTCTCTTTCGGAATGCCCATCCCGTAATCCTGTACTGAGGTAATGACGGCATCGCCTGTCACCGTCGTTTTCACGTTGATGATATCCGCTGATGGAGAATATTTTATTGCATTGGTGAGCAGGTTGGTGAGTACCTGCCCAATGCGATCGCGGTCAGCAACTATAGTGACAGGTGTCGAGAGTTCCATGACAATGTGGTGATTGTTCGTGGTGCGCTGTGCCTCTTCGACCGTTTCGGAAACCAGCTCGTTGAAATCGAAGGTAGATGGCGTGAAGAGCAGTTTTCCGCTCTCGATTTTTGTAGCGTCGAGCAAGTCTCTGATAAGGGCGGTCAGCTTATCTAATTGCGCATCCATGCGCTGAAAGAGCATCGCCGCTCGCTCGTCGCCCGCGCCACGAAAACGGCGTTCAAGCAGTTGTGCGTAACCCTTGAGGCTGGTCACGGGTGTCTTTAATTCGTGGCTGGCGATGCCAATGAACTCGTCCTTTTGCTGCGATAGCTCCTCGATCCGCTTACGCGCGTTTACCTGCTCGGTCACATCAACGGCATGAACGAGAATGCCATCGATTTCCCCTCGCGCATTGTACGAGGGCTGATACACGAAGTTGAAGTAGATATCTTCTAATCTTCCGTCGCCTGTGCGATCAACACTGACCATCATTTCATTGCCGATAAACGGTTTGCCTGTTTGATACACATTATCAAGCAGTTCATAATAGCCCTGTCCCTCGAGTTCAGGCAGGGCTTCACGAATGGGTTTGCCGAGGATATCGCGTTGTGGGCCGACAATTTGCATATAGAGCGGGTTCGCAAGCTCATAGACGTGATCCGGTCCGCGCAGGACGGCAATCACGGCAGGCGCTTGCATAAACAGGTCGTGCAGCTTTTGACGCTCGGCCTGTACGCGCTCCTCTGCTTCCTTGCGAATGCGCGCAATCTCCAGGTGCGCTCCTACGCGGGCCAGCAGTTCTTTCGCGCTAAATGGTTTGGTCAGATAATCGTCCGCTCCGGCTTCCATGCCTTCTATCTTCGCCTCTTCACCTGCGCGTGCCGAAAGCATAATAACGGGCAGCGTTCTTGTCTGTGGATCACTACGTAACGCTTGCAGTAGTTCAAATCCATCCATTTGTGGCATCATGACATCGGTCAGGATCAGGTCGGGCTGAAAATCCTTCACGGCAGCAAGCGCTGCCCGTCCATCAGTCACCGTTAGCACATTGTAACGCCGCTGTAATAACCGGCTGACGTATTCGCGCATGTCGGCGTTATCATCGGCAAAGAGAATCCGCACTGTCTGTTCTTTGTTGGTAGGCTGCTCTGCACCCTCGGCTGGTTGATAGCCACCAGGAGAAAGGGGTACATCAGGAATAATAGCGGCTTCCTCTTCCTGTCCGGTCAGCAGCCGCAGCGCCTCGTTTACATAGACCTGCGCCTCCACGGCTGTAGAGGCAAGTGTGCGCTCCGCGATAATGCGATTCTGTGGCAGGTGAGCCGTTCCCAGGGGAAGCGAGGCGGTAAAGGTGCTTCCCTTGCCATACGTGCTTGTGATGCTGATGTTTCCGCCGTGTAGTTTGACCAGTTCCTGGACAAGCGAGAGGCCAATGCCCGTTCCTTCAATCGTTCGCCCGGCGGTTCCCTTGACGCGATGGAAGCGCTCAAACATGTGTGGAAGCTCTTCTTCGGGAATGCCTACGCCCGTGTCCTGTACCGCCAGTTCAACCGTATTACCACTCCGCCGCAGGATCACCCTGATTTCTCCCTCGAGCGTATACTTGAAGGCATTGGAGAGCAGGTTCAGCACAATCTTTTCCCACATCTCGCGGTCTACGTAAACCGGCTCGTCAAGTGGCGCGCAGTCAACAATCAAGCGCATACCGGCTTTTTCGATGACTGAGCGGAAATTGCTGGCAAGGTCTTTGGTCAGGGCAGCCAGATCGGTTGGCTCATAGAGCGCCTGCACCCGGCCTGCCTCGATACGCGAGAAATCCAGCAGCATATTGACAAGCTTCAAGAGGCGTAGGGCGTTGCGATGCAGGATTTCGGTTCGCTCGCGCTGCTCAGGCGAAAGAAGCTCTTTTTCGGCCAGCGTATCTTCAATTGGCCCGAGCATGAGCGTCAGTGGAGTGCGAAATTCATGGGAGACGTTGCTGAAGAACAGCGTTTTTGCCCGGTCGATCTCGGCTAATGCTTCGGCGCGTTTGCGTTCTTCCTCATAGGCCTGCGCATTGGCGATACTGGCCGCGATCTGCCCCGAAACGAGATTGATAAAGCCCTGATAGTTCTCGTCAAACAATCGAAAAGGATTGAGGCCAGCAATCAACACGCCCGCCTGTCCTGTTTGCCCGGATGGCGCGATTGGCGCTGCAACGGCCTGGTGCGGAAGACGCTTCCATGCGCCTGTGGGGAGATCGTCAAACAGTTGATCCAGGCCGGAAACCGTACATACTTTCTGCTTTTTCAGCACTTCGGCAAATGGCCAGAGGGTGGATGTATCGAGCGCAACACTTTCCGGCGCGGCAGGATGTCCCTTCGCAATACCTGTACTTCCGGCGAGGTAGACGCTATGCTTTTCCTGGTCAAGCAGATAGATCATGGCAAAGGGCAAATCATAGGGATTATGCTCCAGGCTGGTTGCGCTGAGGCGGCAGGCTTCCTCGATAGTCCGGGCATCAGCCGTTTCGGCGGCAAGCGTGCGCAGCAGTTTCACCTGTCGCTCGCCTATAATGCGCTGCGTATCGTCGGTGTTGGCGCAAATCATGCCGCCCACGCCGACCTGGTCGCCAGGAACCGGACTGTAGGAAAAGGTATAATACGTTTCTTCGGGATATCCATAGCGCTCCATAATCAGGAGCAGCGATTCATCGTAGGTTCCTTCATTTTTTTCTACGACAGTCTGTAGACGCGGCCCAACCACATCCCAAATCTCGCGCCACACAACGCTGGCGGGCTGACCAAGCGCTTCAGGATGTTTGCCGCCGACAATTGCTTTATACGGGTCATTATAGAGCTTGATGAGTTCCGGCCCCCAGCCAATCCAGATCGGCTGGCGCGAGGTCAGCATAATACGCACAATCGTTTTCAAACTTTGCGGCCATTGTTCCACAGGGCCGAGCGGCGTCGTAGACCAATCTTTTGAGCGGATACGCTCCCCCATCTCTCCACCACCGGCAAGAAAGTCCGCAGAAGAAGCATAGGAAATAGCGGGATTGCTTGCCTGGGAATAAAATTCTGCTTGAGCCATACCTTGATCTGTTCCTTACCAGAAAATACATCTTCACCAGTCTAACATACATTATCAAGATGAAGCGAAATGATGACGTGTGTAACCATGTTCCCCCATCTGGCTGCGGCAAAAACACTGCATTATCTATAACACTGTCTCCGATGGCAAAACTGATACGTATAACGGGGTGTTTCCTATCACTACAACGATTACAATGTTTTCAAATCACCCGTCGAGGATTTTCTGAGGGCCGCTCAAGAGGCTGGTTTTAGCAACCGCATCACCTATCTGGCGCAAAGGGAAAGCTATTCCTTGCCAGTTCAGGCTGGGATAGGTGAAGCGAGTAGGTGAGCTGGGAATCCCTTCACAACACAAAAAGGCTCTGCTTGATTGTATCTCAAGCAGAGCCTTTTTGTGTTGCACATCTGAATCATTTCTTTCCTCAATTTTGCCGAGACCCACATGAGAAGCGGGGATGACACGAAGGAGACAAGCCGTTCGATCATTAGGGCTGCTTGGGTGAGCCTGTTACCAGGCGTAAGCGTGCAGCCTATCGACCAGGTCATCTACCTGGGATCTTGGCTCTCTCAGGGAGAGCGGGAAGACTCATCTTGGGAGCGGCTTCGTGCTTAGATGCGGTCAGCACTTATCCCTTCGCGACGTAGCTATCCAGCGGTGCTCTGGGCAGAGCAACTGGCACACCAGTGGTCGCGCCATCTCGGTCCTCTCGTAC
>DASRDB010000009.1:0-380203 GCA_035652815.1 Ktedonobacteraceae bacterium | reverse complement strand
GAGTTTTGAGGAGGGATTGTGCCAGGAAGCAGCGCGCAAACAGCAGGGCTTTGAGCCAATGTGGTGGTACAAGGAACTCAGCCTGTATACGGCCCAGGTGCAGCGCTACCTGGAGGTCTTCGGTCGCGCGCAGGTCAAAGTCCTGTTGTACGAGGAGCTGTTCGCCAATCCAGGGCGGGTGTTGCGCGAGGTGTTCACCTTTCTGGGGGTGAGGGAGGATGTCAGCATTGATACCTCGGTGCGGTACAACGTCTCGGGTACACCCCGCTCGCGCTGGCTCTACACTCCGCTGAACCATTTCATATATAACCCCAGCCCTTTAGAGAAACGTATCAAGTCCCTGATACCCTTACACCTGCGAAAGAAGTGGGCAAGTAGGGCTACAGGCATGCTCACACGGCCTGTTCCTCTGGAACCCCATATACATGCAGACCTCAAAGAATACTTTGCGGAAGATGTAGGCAAGCTGGAGGAGTTGCTCCACCGGGATTTACGCTCCTGGCATCGTCGCGAGCCTGGCCTTCTACAAAAATCATGAAGGCCACGATAAACGGATGAAAGTGGGAACGATATGCGCATCTTGATGCTATCACAAGCCTATCCGCCCATTATCGGGGGGGAAGCGCAACATGTGCGCACCCTCAGTGTCGAGCTTGTGTCACGTGGGCATGACGTAGCGGTCGTCACTCTGTGGTACGAGGGTCAAGCGGAATTGGAGGAGGATCAGGGTGTGCGTGTGTATCGCATACGTTGTTCGACGGCGCGCATACCCTGGCTTTTTAGCCACCCCGAACGGCGGCGCGCGCCAACATTTCCTGATCCAGAGATAGTGCTGGCGCTGCGGCGCATCATCAAGAAAGAGCGTCCTGAGATCGTTCATGCCCATAACTGGCTCGTGTATTCGTTTCTACCGCTCAAGGCCTGGAGCGGAGCGCGGCTCGTTGTCACCTTACACAACTATAACCTGGCGTGCGCGAAGGTGACACTTCTGCGCCATGATACATTGTGCGAAGGGCCGAGTTTTATGAAGTGCCTGGGCTGCGCGGCTCAGTTCTACGGTCCGGCAAGGGGAGTACCGATCTTCCTGAGCAACTGGGTGATGAGCAAGGCCGAGCGGGGTCTCGTCGATATGTTCTTGCCGAATAGCCAGGCAACTGCAATTGGCAATGGGCTGGTTGGCGGTTGGCTGCCGTTCCGGGTCATTCCGCACTTTATACCCGACGATGCCGGGTTGCAGCAAGGTGATGCTGAACCCTACCTTTCACAGCTACCTGCAGGGGATTATCTTCTATTTGTGGGCGGTCTGGGTTATCTTAAGGGAGTGGATGTGCTGCTGCGCGCATATGCCGGGCTTACGAATGCGCCTCCCCTGGTTCTCATCGGGTATCCAGTACCGAACTGGTCGATTGAGAGTGTGGCGCGGCCAGCCAATGTCTTTGTCTTCCAGAATTGGCCGCGCTACGCAGTCATGGAAGCGTGGCGTCGTAGCATGCTCGGATTAGTTCCCTCGATCTGGCCTGAGCCTTTTGGTCTGGTGGCGCTAGAGGCCATGTCAGCCGGTCGCCCTGTCATTGCCTCTCGTACTGGTGGTCTGATCGATATTGTTGTTGACGGTGAAACCGGTCTCCTGGTTCAGCCCAGGAATCCGTTGGCTCTACAACAGGCCATTGAGCGGTTACTGGCAGATCCCGATCTTCGCAGTCGTATGGGACAGGCAGGAATGCGCAAATTTCGTGAGTTTCAGGTAAGTACACTGGTGCCACGCTTTGTGCAGGCGTATGAGGATGTGCTGCAACAGAAAGCAGAATCTTCTCAGAGGGTAGGCCTCATGACATAAGGCCGGGTCTCCAGAAAGGATTTTCTATGAAATCTCTTTTTGTGTGTAACATTGCTTTCTTGTTGCTTCTGGTAGGGTTCATGGGGATAACTCACCATAAAGTCCCTGTCCGGACTTCTTCCTACTCGATCCGGACGATTACCAATGTTGCTTACGGTCCAAAGCCATCTGAAGTGCTTGATGAATGCCTCCCCATTGGGGCACCTTCCCAGCGCCCTGCTGTCATAATGATCCACGGCGGTGGCTGGGCCGGGGGTGGGAAAGGACAGTGGGAAGCGCTCTGCCAGACCTATGCACAGAATGGCTACGATGCCTTCACCATCGACTACCGGCTCACTGAATTGTCGACCATTGTTGCTCCCTGGCCCGATCAGATTGGCGATGTGCAACTGGCAGTCCGATACATCCGCAGTATTGCCACAACCATCAACCTTGACCCCAGGCGCATTTGTTCCTTTGGCGACTCAGCAGGGGCGCATCTGGCCCTCCTCCTCGATACCGTCCAGACCATCGATCAGAGCGACGTGTCCTACCTCTATCCAACCATTTCTCCCACGGTTCTCTGTGTGGCGGACCTCTTTGGCCCTGCTGAGTTAACTCGGCTCTACAATGAAGTGCCGAACGATCGACAGAAACTGGAGGCTTTACTTGGGGGACAAACTCCAACCTCTGACCCGGCAATCTACGCCGATGCCAGTCCTGTGAGCTATATCGACAGCGATTCAGGCCAGGCACTCATTGTCCAGGGAACAAAGGATACCACTGTGCCACCAGATCAATCACAACTGGTCCAGACAGATATGCAGAATGCACACGTTCCTGTTCAATATATTTCGTATGATGGAGGACATGAGTTTTTAGGACTCACGCAAACAGAGGTGGACGCTATCTTTGCCCAGATCGCCTCCTGGTATGCGAAGATGTTGCATCCGTGATGAATGCAACACTGAATTTATCTATGAGGATGGTGTCGCTGAAAAATTAAGCCAGCTATGGTGCTATAGTTGAGGTAACACTATCCCGGTAGCGCGTACTGTGCCGAAATCAGTAGGTCGAGGCGGGAAAGAGCGTTAGAACAGCTCAAGTAGGATTAACAGAGCGGAAATGGTCATAAAAAACCTGACCGTAGGCGGAAGGAGTGCCGTCCCAATCAGAGAGTAGTCCCAACGCTCTACAATCCGTTGGTGTCCACCAGGCCCACGCCAGATAAGAAATATTGTGCTGATCCGCCCAGTTCATATATTGACTAACAAAGGATGTCTGGCAATCCTTCTCACCGAACTCACCGGTCACTACCGGCATTTGCTCCGCAATAGGCGCAATCACCCTGTTCCAGTAGGCTTCTGTATTACGCGGTCCCCGGTAATTATGGTAAGAGGCGATCAGTTGGTGCTGCGGGTCCGAGGGGAGGTATTGCAGAAACTGTGTTAAGTCCTGTGACCAGTTTAATCCTCCCAGCATAATTGGATTGGTTGCGCCGGTCGAGCGGATAGCGTTGACAAGTCCCTGCATACCTAGCGCTTGCCAGGACGCCGCCGCTGCAACAGGTTGATTATGGCCCTGATATAAAGCGGTTATGGTACACCCATCCCGCCAGCATTGCCATGGATTGGTGGTTTGCGCATTGTCAGGAGCAATATGTGGTTCATTATATGCGTCAAAAATAACAGCAGGATCGTTCTTAAAGGTCGTAGCGACTGACCGCCAGAAGTCTGTGGCATGGTCAGCATCTGCCATGACTTGTTGGGAGGTTGCTGCCGTTGCCCCTGGAGCATTTACGTGTAAATCAACGATAGCATACATGCCCTTACTATGTATCAGCTTGATGAAGTTAATGATAACATTTCGATAGCTATTTCCTGAATAGGTGGGATTGAGCCTGTTGATGCCGAGCCAACAGTCTTCGTTCAGCGTAACCCGAACCGCGTTGATATGCCAGTTGGTCATGGCAGCGGCGGCCTGGGTTGGTGACGGAGCCGGGAAAACTCCAGCAGCACCTCCCGTAGCTACACAGCTCACACCGGCAGGAAAATTTACTCCGATTAACCTGATTGGCTGTCCATTTTTATTGATCAATTGGTTGCCTGAAACGCGAATAGCAAGCCCTGAAGAATCAGGCGACCCGGCAGGTGTCTGTTGATCTGTAGGACTCGACTGTCCGGTGGGTTGTTTGTTTGAATCAAAAGGCCCACAAGAGGCTGCAATTAGGACAAGAAGAAGTGTAGCCAGAAGTAAGATGAGCTTTTGAGGTGGTAAAAAACTTCTTCTGTTCATAGCAAACTCTATCTCTACTTTAGCAGAAAACTTTCATGAAAAAGTCCTGCTCCTAGTATAGTTCTCAAAAGCAAGCCCTACCACCAGGCAAAAAGCCAGGCCAGAGAATACACGTGAGAAGCCGCTTCACAGAGCAGAGGCTCCCATTCGAGTCTCCTATTTCACCTTGCGCACAACCGCCCAAATCTGACCACCAACGCGAGGACGATGCATAATACTTGCAGATAAGCCGCGCTGCTGACAGGCTCGCTTGATCCATTTGAAATCGTGCGCAACCACACCAACGCTCTCGGATTCATGGCTTTCACCAACCCAGGAATGGCCCTGGTAATCTCGACGTAACAGTGGGAAGCTGCGGAAAAAGCTTGCGAGTAGCACGCTGTTTGGCTCTCCCCATGCCGCCACACCATCGAGCATAAGCTCGATCTGCGGCTTACTTGCGTGAGACCAGATAGAGCGAGCCATGAAATGGGTAAATTTATGACCGAACACAGAGAAATCAAAACGTTCATTGTAGTCGAACTTCGGCTCTTTCAGGGTCAGCATATCCGGATCAATGAATTGCTTAAGTCCCTTGCTCACCATCCCCGGTTGAGGTTCAACACCACAATAGTGGCCTTTATCCAGGAGAGGAATAATCCATCTTCCGCCTCTCAGACATCCACAACCAATATCGAGTACGTAGCTGGAGAACGTGAGTCCATGCTCAAGGAGAACAATCAGCTGTTCCCGCCCGACGCGGTCGAAAAGCTCCGGCGGCCCGCCAAGAAAATCCTTATTCCATTCTTCCAGTTTTGTTAATGCGCCAGTTGTTTCTGGTTCCGTTTCAGAGGGGGTAATGTCATGCTTTGGAAATTTTACGGACGTAGTTTTGTCTCTCTGCATAAGAAAATCCTTTCTGGAGATCCGTCTATCTTCAGGCATCAGGAGAAGCGAAAAGTATCCGCGGATACCCATCGCTTGAGTACTCCCGCTGATGGAGAGACGTTCTTGTGGGACGACTTATGATTTCGATACTCGACAGGAGTGTAGCATTCCTGCCTTTGCTTACGCAACCACAAAGGTGGGCACGTAATTCTCCACAAATGATTGATGTTCTATGCGCAAAAGCTGGTATCGGTGAATAATCGGTTATGTGTATACTTCCCTACGTTGTTGTCCTGACTAAGGATTCAGCGCTCCTCGTAGATTTGTCCGCTCGTCTTGCGCATAGCTCCCTATTGAAAAACTTCGCACTTTTCTGGTTGTTTGTACCGAAAAAACAATGCTATAGTTCCATGTAGTCTTTGGGCTTCATGCAAGGCCAATCGCGACTTTGTAGCAGCGCCCGGCAGTCTAGCCCGCACCTGGAAACCCTCATCACTTCCAGAACTGCATGGTCACCATGCAGGTACTCGTTCAGCATATCTAGACAGTCAGTTGAGGCAATACATGTGAAGATGACTGAACCAACATCCAGCCCTAATCCCTTTGAAAATCTAAGTTGTCCTCGATGCAGTAATTTGATGCCGCCCGAGGCAGAATTCTGCGGCGTGTGCGGTGAGCCTCTCCAAAACAAAAAAGTAGAGGAGAGAGGGGTAGGCGCTCAAGTTGATGTTGAGGATGTAGAAGACCAGGACGACGATGTTACTGTACGACTCCCCTTACTCTCACGAACACATGCGAAGCTAGTGCAATCATACCAAACCCTTAAGAAGAATGGATTGCCTGCACAGACAGATAAAAACGGTTCATCGCCTCAATCTGGAGATGTTTCAGCGATTACGAGTGTTGTAGATACCAGGCCAGCCAGCGCTGAAACTCCTGAATTTGCTCTGGTATCTAGCGATACATCGCCCGTCCCCGCAACAGGAGGCAATCCGTGGGGGTGGCTTCCAGTACTCAGCGTGACAGGTGCCGTTGGTGTATTGCTGGTAGCGATTGCAGCCGAGGCCGGGCGCGTTTCGTCGCAATGGGCTGATCCTCTATTCTGGCTGGGTTTGCTGGTACTCTTTGTACCCGTCGTAGTGCGCATCATCTCGCCTAAACCCACAAGGCGCGAGCGCGTCGCTCTTATCGTTATGCTGAACAGCCTGCTCTCCCTCTTCAGAGTCCTGGAGCAGCCACTCTCTTTCGCGTTCAATGATGAGTTTGCTCAGTGGCGAACCGTACAGGACATTATTGCGAGCGGGCATCTTTTTCAACGCAACCCGATCTTAACAGTTGGTCCATTTTATCCCGGACTGCAGATTGTTACGGACGCGCTGAGCAGCCTGACGGGACTCTCTATTTTTGTCTCGGGCATGCTAGTGCTTGCGGTGGCAGAGTTGCTGCTCGCGCTGGCGCTCTACCTGTTCTATGAATACCTGAGTAGTTCGGCGCAAGTAGCAGCAATTGCCTCGCTGCTTTATATGGCAAAGCCCACCTTTTTTGGCGACACACTGTTCCACTATGAGGACCTGGCTATGCCCCTCTCGATATTTGTGTTGTTTGTCGTGGCCTGGCGCGGGTATATGCCTAAAGGCAAGCGTCGAGGTCTGACCCTGGCAACTGCGCTGGGAATTGGAGCAGTAGCGATTACGCATCATCTGGCATCATATATGCTTGTCATGTTCCTGCTTCTCTGGACGGCAGCGTTCCTCTTTCTCAAGGCACTGGCACCTTTTCGTCGAAAACGAGGGAAGGAAGTCCAGGCGAGTCCGGCTGGAGCAGCTCTACTTGGCTTAGTTCTGGTTGGTGCCTGGTCGGCATACACGGCAGAGCGTGTGATCAATTACCTGCTTCCTATTATTCAGACGACGATAAACCAGATCATACAGATAGTCACCGGCGCAGCAAGAGTCCGGCAAGCGTTCGGGAACTCTACGGGGTATGTGGAGCCTTTATGGGAACACCTGATCTCATTTGCCTCAATCGGATTAATCTCTCTGGGGCTACCATTTGGGCTGTACCAGATCTGGCGACGTTACCGTAACAACGCCGCTGTCCTTGCGTTAGCTGTAGGATCACTTGCATATCCGGCCATCCTGGCAATGCGTCTGACAAACGCAGGGGTGAATTTAGGAGGGCGAGCGCAACCATATGTGTTTGGAGCGGTCGCATTTGTTCTGGCCCTCGGGATAAGGCATTTCTGGTTGTCCCGTCCGCGAAACTGGCGGTATTCGACACCGCTCACAGGAGCGATGGCAATTGTATTTATCGGCGGCTGGGTCATAGGCACCTCGCCATCATGGAACCGCTTACCTGGGCCGTATCTGCCGTATGCTGATCAGCGTTCAATTCAATTGGAGAGTGTGAGTGCTGCGCAGTGGGCGGGTGAGCATCTCGAACCTGGACAGCGAGTAATTGGCGATCACGTCAATTTATTGCTCATGGGTACATATGGAGGAGCATGGACTGTATCGTCTTCGAGCGAACAAATCGTGGTAACGCCAGTGTTCACCGAACCATACCTGAATGCATATGTGATACAGATTCTACGGCAAGGGAGGGTTCAGTACGTTGTTGTCGATCATCGACTCGAAATCCCTGGAGTAGGATGGTATGATGGCGTTGGAGTGCCTGTCAGTAACAATCCGAACGATCCAGGTGCGCTTGCGAAATTCGAAGGTGTGCCGGATGTGGATCGGGTCTATGATAACGGCGATATCGTCATCTATAACGTGGAAGCTATCACAAATGGGGCACTGATCCCTCCCACGTTGCCCCCAGGTTCCCCGTGTATGCCTGCGTCATCGTCTTCGCCCCCCGGCTCATATCCAAAGATGGCCAGGCTTTATAACGGGATCATTTACTCTGTACACACCGGCTTTACCACAGAAATCACGCTTTCGGGCATACGACAGCAACAAGGGAATATATGCGGCCATTTTAGCAGGATATCCGTGAATCTTCCGTTCCAGGGAACTATTGGAGCTAATGGACAGGTTCGGTTTAGCTTCATCGGCAGTAAAAGAACCTTCTATTTTGAAGGGTTCTTACAGCCGGACGGTACTTTAGAAGGGTCGTATTGCGGTGTTGTAGCGGGTTCTAGCGGATGTAACGACTACGGCCTTTGGAGTGTAACTCCCGCGCAGTCAGGATAATTGGGGGAGCGCTTGATAATGAAATACCAATCGTTCGATAAGGATATGCTTGTAGTAAGCGTACTGGCAATTATCGCAGCCATTTTGGGGGTTGTCTTGCCAGGTGATTGGGTGGTCGGTCGCATCTTTACTTTGCCGCTTGTGTTTGTCTTGCCGGGCTATGCGCTAACGTCTGCGCTGTTCCCCCGGCAGGCGCTTGAGCTTCCAAAGCGCCTTGTTTTTAGTCTTGGTTTAAGTCTGGCAATGGTAGTACTGGGTGGATTCCTGCTCAACTTGACACCGACTGGTTTGCGAGCAAGCACCTGGGCACCGCTCTTAGGATGCATTACGCTCGCTGCCTGTGTTGTCACGTTTATACGCAGGAGAAGACAGGGCATACCTGTCGCAGAATGGCCTGCTGGTTGGAGTTCTGGCTTTAGCTTCAGGCAGGGACTTCTACTGGGCCTGGCTGCGATTATCATAGGTGGTGCATTTGCGGTGTCCATCATTGGAGCAGAACAGCAACCCCACCCGGGATTTACCGAACTCTGGATTCTACCAGCTGGTGGAGCCAGTGCGAAGAATGCCGTTAGTCTTGGAGTGAGCAACATGGAAGTGGCGACGATGGAGTACCGTCTGGCTGTTAAAGTAGATGGCAAGTTAGTAAAAGAGTGGTCTTCTATCAACCTCAACCCGAACGAGAAATGGAATGTTACATTCGTATTACCGCAATTAAACCCCTCTGGTGCCACAAAAGTAGAGGCGGATCTCTATCGCGCAAACGCTCCAACATCAATATATCGCTATGTTGTGCTTTGGCTTGGTTCGTGATGGGAAATGGCGAATGAGAAAGCGAGAGCGAATTTTATGATTTTCAAGAAAGAGGACCTGCGCCATCCCTGGGTGTTGGCACGCTCCCTGGTGAAGCGCGCCCGCGATGATTCTCTGCTGCGCAACAGCATCTACATCATAGCAACGAATGTTGTTACATCATTGTTTGGGTACCTCTTCTGGGTTGTGGCAACCCATATCTACTCGGCCAACGATGTCGGTTTGGGAGCCGCGCTTCTCTCAACCATGGCATTAGCCTCGACTCTATCTACCCTGGGCATAGACTCTACGCTGGTGCTGACGCTGCCTCGCCGCGCGTCAGGTTATGCATGGTCACTTACGCTGAATGCAGGCATGGCTATGGGCATCCTGTCCGGTATGCTTGCCGGGGCTATTGTAGTGCTGGTTTTGCCACTCTTCGGTTCTGAGTTTGCTCTCGTGACACACTTTAACTACGCCCTTGCTCTTATCGCCGGTGTGCCGCTCATGACAGTTTCCTTGCTGCTGGATCAAACCTTTATAGCCGAGCGCGCCGCGCACAATAAACTGATACGAAATCTGGGAGTTGCAGTACTCAAGGTGCCGCTGCTGGTGCTGCCGGTTATACTCATCGGCCAGATTGGCGCGCTGGGTATCCTCTTACCCTGGGTTCTATCAATGGGAGTGATGGTGGCGGGAGCAATGTTCCTGATACTGCGCCTGCGCCGATCCTACTGCCTGGCGACGCGAGGCATAGTAGGGCAGGCACGTTCGATGCTCTCATTACTGGCAGGCAATCAATTCATCGACCTGGGCGGCATCTTACCTTACTACCTCTTGCCGGTGTTCGTGGCGGCTCGCCTATCGCCTGCGGATAACGCCTACTACTACACGACGTTGAGGCTGGCGGAATTTTTCACTATGGGTTCATATGCAGTGTCTATGTCTCTGTTCGCCGAAGGATCGCATGCAATCGATGATCTACCGCGCAAAGTACGCTCTACCATCTTGATTATCAGCATGATTATAGGCCCGGGCATGCTGTTCTGCTTTTTTGCCGGGCATTACATTCTCTTGCTGTTTGGCCCAGCCTACGCTCAACACGGCCTGGTGCTGTTCATGATCTACGTAGCTTCAACAGTGCCTGACTCGATCACCAACGTCTATCTGACTGTGCTGCGCGTGCAGCGCCGTCTGATCTTCGCCGGAATGATTAATGTCAGTATGGGCGCGCTCACCCTGATTCTCACATGGGTCTTGCTCCCGGGGTTAGGCATTGCCGGGCCGGCTTTGGCTTTTATCATCGCTCAAACAGCCGGAAGCCTTGTGGCGGGAGTAGACCTTATCCGCATGCGCCGTTCTCGACATCGAATCGACGCATCAGCTATTCAGATAAACGCCGTTCAAACAGAGCAGGAAGGTTCATTCAACCGGTAGCAGCTATCTGGGAGGAATTGTTTGATGACAAAGATTAGCGCCTCAGTAATTATATGCGCCTACACTGAGAAACGTTGGGATGACCTGCTCGCCGTCGTCGAATCGCTTCGACATCAGACGGTACCGCCATGCGAGGTCATCATTGTTGTCGATTATAATGATGCGCTGCTAAAGCGGGTGCGGGAGCATATAACAGATGTGATTGCAATCGAGAACCAGCGAGCAAAAGGCGCATCAGGTTCCAGAAATACCGGGGTAGCAATAGCGCAAGGGCCGGTGGTTGCTTTTCTCGATGACGATGTCATCGCCGAACCGACCTGGATGGAGCAGCTATTGGCACCCTACGAAGATCCCTCTATCGTTGGCGTGGGAGGAAAGATCGACCCGCTTTGGATTGGGGAACGCCCGGCCTGGTTCCCTGATGAGTTTACCTGGGTTGTAGGATGCACATTTCGAGGCATGCCCTCCGATATTGCCCCTAATCGGATCGCCGCAAACATGTCTGTCCGGCGGGACATCTTTATCGCTATGGGAGGCTTTCGCGAGTCATCAGGTTGGAATCATAAAAATAGAGAAAACAGGGGTAAGACGAAGGAGCGTTTTAACTTCAGTCGGGTTCGCCACTATGAAGGTGGTGAGGAGCCTGAGTTATGTATTCGTATTGCGAACCGCTATCAGGGCACAGTAAGATTCTTCTATGCGCCGTTAGCATTAGTGAAACATCATGTACCAGAGCAACGAATGCGCTTGAGATATTTTCTCTGGCGTTCTTACTATGAGGGGGTAGGAAAGGCTTTTCTCGTCTCTTTACATGGTACAAAAGATGGCCTCGCAGCAGAACGTACCTATACCTTCAAAGCGCTGCCGCGAGGCGTACTGCGTGAGCTGGGAGAGGCGCTTTTCCATAATGACCTGGCCGGATTTGCTCGAGCGGGAGCTATTGTTGTGGGTCTATCGGCAACGGTTGCGGGCTATCTCGTAGGCCGTTGCTCTTTGCAGCTACCAACTCTAAGAAGCATCGATACAATTCGGCACCGGACTTCGGAAACGCTCCTTGCTATCGATACTGGACAAGGTGCGGATGAGGCTGATATAAGAAGCGAGGTCGATCCCGCCTGACCTTTCTCTCTATGTAGTTGTCCTACGTATTTTTCCCCGAATAGGGGGTAATTCCTGGGTGTATCTGCTCTAAAATCGCATAGGTGAATGTCCTTTGAAAATGTTCGTACTTACAAGGTTGTTTATACTTGAGGTTCATATTAGTATATTTCCAGGAGTTGTGAGGAGTAAGAGTTTCCAGCTTCTCTCAGCGACTTCACTTGCATTTGGGCTTCTCTCATCGTCTTTTGGTTCAGTCAAAAGAAAGAATTTTGGCGATCTATTTGACTGAGGCAAAGTTCCTTCTTCAGGAGAACCTATCATGGAGGCGGAGATCAACGCTTATATCACCCATGAACTTATTAGCAACCCCGACTTGCTCCCGCTGGATAATGACACTCAGTTGCTAGAAACTGGCATACTGGATTCCCTCTCACTTATGAGACTGCTGGTGTTTCTGGAAGAAGAATATCATATATCAATGGACGACTTTGAACTCCTCCCGGAAAACTTCAGCACAGTTAATGCGATTTGCGCGTATATTCGTTCCCAGAAGCAGTCCCAGTTAGCTCAATGAATTTGCGTCGTTTGCGAGCCGGTCGCTTTGGAACTGACGCTGCAGTGGTGAGGAGAACCTATGAAATCAGTAAGCCCGTTTGAGAAAATCCCCTACATCACACTGCCAGGCAATTATCTGACCAATACGGGCCCATTCCTCGTGGAAATGTATGAGCAGTACGGGCCGATTTTCCGCACAACGCATTTCGGGGCTGACCTGGTGTATATGGTCGGTCCCGAAGCAAATCGCTTCGTACTCTTAAGCAATCGGCTCAAGTTTTCGCATCGTGAAGGATGGGGGAAACTCTATGGGGTGCTGGATGTCTACGGCGACGGGCTGCTCACCATGGATGGACCAGAGCATGATCGGCACCGTCGTATGCTGAATCCGGCCTTTGCCAATGCCTGTATGGACCGCTACCTCCCCTTGATGAACCGTATTACTCGCCAGCGTATCGCCACCTGGGCGGCGAAGGGTGAGGTAGATATTTATCAGGAAATGCGCAAGATCACCTTTGACGTGGCGGCTGAAGCGCTGGCTGGTCTCAAAGCCGGACCAGAGATTGAGCGCTTCCGTGGGCTATTCGTCAGCCTGTTGATGCAGGGGATGCGTGCCCGCAGGAGTCGGCTGAGGGATGAGCTTCACCAGATGCTGCAAGCGAAGATTCACGAGCGGCGTGAGCATCCGACGGAAGATATCCTGGGCCTGATGGTCCAGGCCCGCGACGACCAGGGGAACGCGCTCAGTGATGAGCAAATCATCGCTCACATCAATATCTTATTGGTTGCGGGTCATGAGACCTCGACCAGCCTGAGTTCGTGGTTGCTGTATTTACTGAGTTTGCACCCCGACTACACGCAGCGCATCCTGGACGAGCAGGAGCAATTACCTGGCCTGGAGCTGGAGCCGACGTTCGATTCCATCAGGCGCATGAAGGTACTGGACAATGCTTTAAGTGAAGCAGAGCGTCTATATCCGCCGATAGCAAACGGGCCGCGTGGCGTGCTGGAAGACTTCACATTCAATGGGTATCATATTCCGGCAGGTACTCACGTCTTTTACTCTATTGCCGCTACCCACCTCATTCCCAGTATCTTCGCGGAACCTGCGAAGTTCGACCCGGATCGCTTCGCTCCGCCGCGCGAAGAACACAAAAAGACCCCGTTTGCGCTGGTTGGCTTCGGTGGCGGGCCGCGCATTTGTATTGGTATCAACCTCGCAAAGGTCGAGATCAAGGTTATGGTCTCGCATATCCTGCGCCGCTATCAGCTCGAGCTGGGACCCGGCCAGAAAATCACGCAGTTCTATCGCGCTACCGGCATGCCTCTACACGGCATTAAGATGCGCTTTAGCGAGAGAAAGCGTCCATATCTCTACCCTGGCATCCTGGCAAGGTAAGATACTAAACGCGCTTCATAAGAGGAGCTACGATGAACCAACCAGTTCAGAGACTGCAGGCCGACCTGTTTTTGTTGCACGCGCCCAGCGTGTATGACTTCCGCGAGCGCGATGATCTGCTCTTCGCCTATCTAAGCGACTCTGATAGCGTCAATGTCACCTCCATCTACGAGATGTATCCACTTGGCTTTTTCGCTATAAAGCAGCGCTTGCGCGAACACGGCCTGCAAGCTGAGATTGTCAACCTGGCCTCGCTCATGTTGATGCATCCAAACCTCGACGTGGATGGCTTATTGGGACGACTCGATGCGCCGGTCTTTGGAATCGATCTGCACTGGATGGCCCACTGTCATGGCTCCATCGAAGTCGCAAAGAGGGTGAAGACTATTCATCCTGAGTCGCTGGTCATCTTTGGAGGGATTTCCTCTACCTATTATGCCGATCAGCTCATTCAATATTCGTGTGTCGATATAGTCGTCAAGGGATACGATACGCTCGTACCGGTGACGATGCTCATAGAGGCGGTAAAGCGGGGAGAGCGCACCTTCAACCACATCCCCAATCTCGTCTACAAGCGCAATGGTCCAGAGGTGATAGACACCGGCTTTACGCATAAACCAGGCAAGAACTACAACGATGCTACCATTGATTGGTCCTACTACCGGGAATCAAAAAGTGGTGCTGGCGCATCGAAACTCATTATGACCTTGCCCAATACGGGATGCGCTCACGATTGTCCGTGGTGCGGAGGTTCGCGCTACGCGACCAACAAGATTATGGGCATTAAGAAAACGCTGGTGAGCAAAGACAATCAGCGGATCATCGAGGAACTGAAGACATTGGGTGATGTGGCCAGGACGACCTCGATCTATGCCTTGCAGTGTTACTCTGAGACCAAAGCTCGCCTGCATCAATTTCTCGATGGCGTCAAGGAGATGGGGTATAAGAGCGTCTTCTTCGAGCAGTTCAACCTGCCTGCGCAGGACACCCTGGTGAAAATGGGGCAATCGACGGAAGCCTATATCATGCTCTCTCCGGAATCACACGACCCCGTCATCAGTAAACTCTCTGGGCGGGGTACCTATACTATGTCCGAGATGGAAGCTTGGATTCCGCGCGCCCTGGATGCCGGGATCGCAGGAGTGATGATCTGGTTCTTTATCGGCATGCCCCAGCAGACGACCGAATCGGTCCTTGATACTGTCTCCTACAGTGCTCACCTGCTGCGCAAGTTTCGTGGTAAGAATGTGCTGCCGCTCATTTGTCCAATGGTGCCGTTTCTGGACCCGGGTTCGCGCTTCTTTGAGGAGCCGGAGAAACATGGATACCGCATTTTCCATAGAACGCTTGAAGAACACCGGCAGGCCATGATTGATCCACTGTGGTATCGGCGGCTCAACTACGAAACACAGTGGATGTCGCGATGCGACATTCAAGACGTGACCTATGAAGCGATTGCGCGATTGATTACCATCAAAGGGGAATTAAGTATTTTGCCCTCCACGCTGTGCCGCATCATATTGAAAACCATAGAGGAAACGAAGATGCTGCTCAGCGAGATGGAGCGGGCCCTCGTACTTGACGGCCAGTTGCCGGCTCACCTGCGCGATGCTATCCGAGCCTACAACCGCAAGATACTCGCCTACTCCAGCGATCAAATCATCCCCATGCCCCGCCCCTTCGGCGGTAGATGGTATGACGACTTTACCGTTCCCACAAGCCTGATAAACGAACTCGAGGCAAATCCGCAAGCAGTCTGATGGCCCGTCTGCTCCAGCCTGTCATGCTGAGCGCAGCGAAGCATCTGCGGCCTCGACACACGCTTCGTCCGGCACATGAGATGCTGAGCGCAGCGAAGCATGACAGGGGCACTCCAGTATGACAGGGGTACTTCAGCACGCCTGTCATACTGGAAAACACCTGCTCATGTCAGCCACTAGGGAGTCACCAGGCCGAACTTTGTGCCCCAGGCATTGGTTGCTTTGGCATACTCGCCCGTCATCCACACCGAATTGAGATTCACTGTGCTGGCATCGGGCCAGGCCGACTGATAGTATCCCCACACAGCTACACCTGACGTCCCAAAGTAACTGTTGCCATTGGCCAGGGCTTTCGTATTGGTAAGACTTTGATTGACGTACCAGATACTGGGATAGATGCTGGCCCCCGAGGCATTGTACATGAAGAGCATATGCCCGTTGGGCGTGGTGATGGCCGAAGGGTAGAACAGCCAGTAGCCGGGCGTGCCGAACGCACCCTGGCTGGAGACGCTGGCCGAACTCGGGTTAAGCACAAACCACTCCACAATGCCGACCGGCCCGTTGCCATCTCCCCAGTCATATGTCCCAGGAGTGGACGTGGTCAGCAGACCATTGATCAGGCTGGCCTGGATAAGGCTGCAATCACCTCCCGTATAAATCAGCGCCGAGGACCCCTTCTGTTTTGCGTTTGGTGGAGGGCTGTAGCATTGGGTGGGGATGGTAGCGTTCGTAAGGGTGCTGGTGCTTTCGGTGAATGTCCAGAGTGTCATCTGGCAGGCACCCGCCGGGTAGGAGTTGACCAGGTACTCCACCCCGCTGACGCTGCTATCCTCCCTGGCGGGCGTCATAGCTTGCGCAATGGTGCCGTCCGGGTTGGTCAGGTCCGTCCAACTGGTATAGGTAGCTGTCTGACAGCTCTCCAAAGCAGTGCGACTGGCATAGAAGAGTTCGTTGTTCACGACGTTGGTCGGGCTGCCAGGCGCGAGAATATTGAAGGCGAAGTAAATGCCATTACCATCCACCCCTAAATGATCAAAGTCGTGACCAGCAAGAGTGGGGAAGCTATAGTTGCAGTAACTTCCTGTGGCATTGGTCTGCTGTGCGACTGAGATCCAGATGGTTTTCGCGCCTGTCTGGAGAACGCTGAAGATGAAGCGGTCTCCGGTGTCATCCCATATCGTCATCGGGTCATAGAAGGTGCTGGTGACATTGAACCAGGACTGGAAGGAACTCGTCAACTGTTGTGTTCCGCCTCGGGCATAGACAGCGAGACCTGCATTGACCGTCTCAAGGTAGTTATCAATGCCTCCTGCACCGGTAGCGTCAGGATTACCCTCCCCTCTCTGCTCAGATAAGCCCGATTTGGCGTATGGATTGGTGCCGTTAGCGGGTGGAACGTTCACTACATTTGAGGGGGAAAGGAAGGAAGTCCTGCCGTTTGAGGAGGACTGCGAGGCTCTGATTGTGGCAGTCTGCGGAGCAACCGATTGCGCACCCGGAATCTGCGGCAGTCTGGAAGTATCGATCTTCTGCGGTATCACGACGCCGTGACCGCCTGGCTGGAAGCTGCGCCCGGCAAGGACGCTGGCTCTCGCGGTCCACACACCCGGTAAGGCCATCAGGCAGATTACGATGCTCAAGAGCAGGATGGTGCGAGATGTACGACGGTTCACAGCGGATTCCTTTCTAAATTTGTCAGGGTGTCACCAGATCGAATTTGGATCCCCAGATATTCGTATTTTTTACATATTCACCAGTAATCCAGACCGAATCAGGGCTTTTCCCGGTAGCATCAGGCCAGGCCGACTGGTAGTCGCCCCAGGGAGTGACTCCACTTGTCCCATCGTAACTAACGCCATTGACGAGAGCCGTAGTATTGCTGAAGGTCTGATTGACATACCAGACGCTGGGATAGATACTGGCTCCCGAGGCATTGTAGACGAAGAGCATATGCCCGTTGGCCGTCGTGATGGCCGAGGGATAGAACAGCCAGTAGCCCGGCGTGCCAAAAGCCCCCTGGTTGACCACTTGAGCCGTAGCTGGATTGAGGACAAACCATTCAACGATGCTGACCGGACCGTTGCCATCCCCCCAGTCGTAAGCGCCCGGCATGTCCACCGTCAGCAAGCCTTTGACAAAGCTGGCCTGCGTGATGCTGCAATCCCCTGTGTCAATCGTTGCCGCCGAGCCTTGCTGTTTGGCTTTCGTCGGGGGGCTGTAGCACTGGGTGGGAACGTTGGTGTTGGAGAGGTTGCCGCTACTGGTCAACGTCCAGAGCGTCAACTGGCAGCCGCCTGCCGGGTAGGAGTTGACCAGGTATTCCACTCCGTTAGTATAGCTATCCTGCCGGGCGGGCGTAATAGCCTCTGCCAGCGAGCCGCCCGGGTTGGTCAGGTTGGTCCAATTGGTGTAGGTGGCGGTCTGGCAGGTTTCCAATGCCGAGCGGCTGGTATAGAACAGCTCGTTGCCAACTATCGTGCCAGAGGTGTTGATCAAATTCGCACCGAAGTAGATGCCATCCCTATCCACTCCCAACTTGTCAAAGTCGTGGTTGGGAAGAAACGTGAAGCTATAGTTGCAGAACTTTCCTGTAGCACTGGGCTGTTGGGCAACCGAAAGCCAGAGTATATCGGAACCTTGTTGGAGTATGCTGAAGATGAAGCGACTTCCGTAACTATCCCACTGCGTTACCGGATCAATGAAAGGGCTATTGACGCCGAACCACGACTGGTAGGAGGTCATAGAGAATCGAGCGCCATTACGTCCATAGATTCCAATCGCCCCGTTAACTGTCTCAAGGTAGTTGTATGTGCCACCAGCGCCATTGGCATCTGGTTTGGGTTGGGTTGTAACAGTTAAGCCAACACTGGCTGTGGGATCGGTGCTGGTAGGGGCTGGAACGTTCACTACGTTCTGCGGTGCGGATAAGTTGCGCGGAGTCGTCTGTGCAGATCTACCGACTGGAAATACTGGCTGACTTTGTGGGGCCTTCTCAGAGAGGATTTGAGGCATGGTGGCAGTATCTACCACCGTTGGAATCACTGTGCCGTGACCGCTTGGCTGAAAGACGTGCTGTGAGTGACTCATATGGGAGGTGGCCCTCGCGGACGGTATACCCGGCCAGGTGATCAGATAGATCAAGCAAATCAAGCAGGGGAAGCATACAATGGCTCGAAACGAACGGAGATTCATAAGTCGGCTCCTTTTTTCTAGAGGCATTGACCGGGATTAGTCTCTGCTTGAGATAATTCGGTTTGCTCTGCGCGTGCGAAACGGAGGAACCTTCCGGGTGTTCCTCCATTTCGCAAATAATTCGATTATGGCCGCTATTTTCGGAGGAAAAGAGGTTTCAACTTGAGAAACCAGCCTTTCATGCTTCTCCTTCTGCTTGATAACGCTTGCGCTCCTGACAGAGCGGCTTATTGCGCGGCCCCAAGGTGCCCTGGAACAGCCAGCCCTGTCCAGGCCCCCTCCTCGATCGGAGCAGGATGCGGCCTTGTGACCGGTCGGATGACGGAGCGGCCATTGAGCCGTTCCCGCACGATCATCTTGAATACCCGCCAGCCATCGCGAAAGGTGCGAAACTTGCTGACGCCGTGTAAGCGGGCATGCTCGAAACTGGGTACCTCTACGATCAGCAGGTTGGCCTTGCAAATGCGCAGATGCAGCAGCGCTTCGATCTCAAAGCCCGGGCAGTCCACCTCAAAGTACGAGAGGCAGTCTTTCCAGAAGGCATTGAGGCCACAGAACATGTCGGTGAAGCGCACTCCAAACAGCCGGTTGGCCACCCCGATCAGTATCTGGCTGCCCAACCGGCGCAGGGGTGTGATATCTGAACTACCCCCTCCGGTCAGGAAGCGCGACCCTTTAGCCAGGTAGGCCCCGGCTAGTAGCGCCTCGACAAAGCGCGGCAGTTCGTCGGGGTCGCTGGAGCCATCGGCATCCATCATCACGATGATTTCGCCTTGCGCTGCGGCAAAGCCCGTTTGCAAGGCCGCCCCCTTGCCTCGCCCGCTCTGCGTGTGGACGAGGCGGATGTCCGGCAGCAGGCTCCGGGCGACCGCCTCGGTCTCATCAGTGGAGTGATCATTGACCAGGATCACTTCATGCACCCAGGTGGGCAGGCGCGGCAGTAGATGGGGCAGGTTCTCGGCTTCGTTGTGGGCCGGGATAACGATGCTAACGCGAGCGCCGCGATGGACTGCCAGGCTCGATATCGCCCCCTCGGATACTATCTCCATGTTGTCTTGTCCTCCACGCTCCCTGGCCGATTGGCGTCGATTGAAACAGCTGCCTGCAGGAAGCCTACCAGACGATGTCCTTGATCTCGTTACATGCTTTCACTTGCACCGTGTTTTTGGTTCTCCCAATACTACAAGACTGTAGCATAGTCTTAGACGGTGAACATGCGGAAAAGTGCGAAAATTTTTCCTGAGCACCTCTAGGTAGGAACTCCAGGCGGGAATATGAGTACCTCTATCTTCATGGGTGGGGAAAGACGTAGGGAGGAATAGGATGGTATGCCAGAGCATCGGGCAGGCTTTTGCGGACTAAGATGGGAAGCGCTCATAGTGAATTACGTACCTGTTTCTATGGTTGTTAGAGTGTGTTTATTGATGCTAAACTTGTCCTGTAATTTATAGGCTCTACAGAGATAGGATTTGAGCATGGACCTCTCATTCAGTCCAGATCAGCTTGCGTTGAAGGCCTCAGCCATCGAGTTCGCCAGCAAAGAGTTGAACCACCAGCTGCGTGAGCGCGAACGCGCAGGCGAGTTTTCACGTGATGCCTGGCGCGCGTGTGCTCGTTTTGGGATTCAGGGCTTGCCAATTCCCGAGGAATTCGGGGGCAGCGAAGCTGATATTCTAACGACTGTGCTGGTGATGGAGGGGCTCGGCTATGCCTGCCGCGACAATGGGCTCATCTTCTCGCTCAATGCGCAAATGTGGAGTATCGAACTACCCCTGCTGAAGTTCGGTACTCCTGCGCAGCAGAGGGCTTATCTGCCCGGCCTGGTCTCCGGTGATCTGATTGGAGTACATGCCATGACAGAGCCAGACTCCGGCTCTGATGCCTTCAGTATGCGCACGCGAGCAGAGCGTCGTGGAGACCGCTACATTCTCAACGGCACCAAGCTCTACATCACCAATGCACCGGTCGCCGATGTTGTCCTCGTTTTTGCCTCGCTCAACCCCGGTCACGGCTTCGCCGGTGCCTGTGCTTTTCTCGTGGAGAAAGGCACGCCAGGTTTTACCGTGAGTCGTGGCCTCGATAAAATGGGCCTGCGCACCTCACCAATGGGAGAGATCATTCTTACTGACTGCGAAGTGCCCGTAGAACACCGGCTGGGCAAAGAAGGCGCTGGGCTGGCAATCTTCAACTCATCGATGGAGTGGGAACGGAGTTGCATTCTCGCCAGCGCTGTCGGCGCAATGCAGCGCCAGTTGGAGGCCTGCATACGTTACGCGCAGGAGCGCAAGCAGTTTGGGCAAGCAATCGGCAAATTCCAAAGTGTCTCCAACAAGGTTGCCGATATGTATCTGCGACTTGAGACGGCCCGCTTGCTGATCTACAAAGTCGCCTGGCTCAAACAACAGGGCAAATCAGCCACAGCTGAGGCGGCCGCAGCGAAGGTTTTTACCAGCGAAGCCTGGGTACAGTCAAGCCTTGACGCTATCCAGATTCATGGTGCCTTCGGGTATATGACGGAATCTGAAATCGAACGCGACTTGCGCGATTCGGTAGCCGGGACGATCTATTCTGGTACATCGGAGATCCAACGCATGATTATCGCGCGTACCCTCGGCCTTTGAAATCTTCCAGGCTGGAAGTAGATGTCGAATGAGGAGGAGTGACTATGGCTTACGTACTCCATCAATTGCTCGTAGCGAGTGCCCGTCGCATCCCGGATAAAACAGCGGTAATCTTTAATGAACACACTCTTTCCTATGCAGAGCTTGATGCTTTAACGGACCAGTTGGCAGGAGTATTGCGAGCGCAGGGTGTGACACCCGGCAATCGCGTTGGGATTTATGTCTCTAAATCGCTCGCCTCGGTGGTCAGTGTTTTCGCGATCCTCAAAACTGGTGCGTGCTATGTACCGCTTGATCCGGGAGCGCCGGTGAAACGCCTGGCGTATATCATTCGGGATAGTGGTATTACCACCCTGTTGACCAGTAGCGCAAAGGCGACTAACATTCAAGCAATGTTTCCAGATGACTGCCCGTTGGATACAGTAGTACTGGTCGATTGCGACCTGCCCCCAGAACAGAGGCCAGCTACAGCACCAGTACCTCAAGGAGTGTCACTGCTATCCTGGAACGAGGTCATTGCGCACGCTACAGCGCCCCTTCCAGAGAACCTGGCTATCGAGACGGATACCGCCTATATTCTTTACACCTCTGGCTCGACCGGCACCCCCAAGGGCGTCATGATCTCCCATCGCAATTCGCTGACATTCGTGAACTGGGCTGCGGACTGTGTAGGTCTGTCAGCGGATGACCGGGTCTCCAGCCACGCGCCTTTGCACTTTGACCTTTCCATCTTTGATATTTTCTCCTCTTGTCTGGCAGGAGCAACGATTATCCTTGTGCCCGAGGGCGCTTCGACCTTTCCGGTGCAACTGACCAGGCTGATCGAGCGCGAACGTATCAGCGTCTGGTACTCGGTACCATCGGTGCTAACACTCATGGTGCTTTATGGCCAGCTTGCGACCCATGACCTCTCCTGCCTGCGAACGATCATCTTTGCCGGCGAGGTCTTTCCGGTGAAGTATTTGCGCCAGTTGATGACTGCACTGCCCCAGGCACGCTATCTGAACTGGTATGGTCCAACAGAGACCAACGTCTGCACCTTCTACGAGGTGCCGCCGCTGGACCCCGAGCGGACGGTGCCTATTCCTATCGGTAAGGCCTGCGCCAACACTGAGATTTTCGCCGTGAACAGCGCGGGGGAGAAGGTAACGGAGCCTGGCGAATCCGGTGAGCTGTATGTGCGGGGGCCCTCGCTGATGCAGGGCTACTGGGGCCATCCTGAAAAGACGGCAAAGGTGCTGATGCGCAATCCCTTCCAGCCGCATTTCCATGAACTGATGTACAAGACGGGGGATATCGTAACCCTGGATGCCGATGGAAATTATCTCTATCTTGGACGCGAGGATGGCATGATTAAGACTCGCGGGTATCGGGTAGAGCTGGGGGAGATTGAGGCGGTGCTTTACGGGCACCCGGCAATCCGGGAAGTAGCAGTCCTCCCTGTACCAGACGAGGTACTCGGTAATCGTCTGCGCGCGGTGATTAGCCTCTATGAAGGAGCCACGCTGACTCGCGAGGAAGTACTTTCTTTCTGTCACCAGCAGTTACCCCACTACATGGTTCCAGACATGATCGAGTTCCGTGAGGTGCTACCTAAGACATCCACCGGCAAGACTGACAGGGTTAGTCTCGCCAGAAGTTTTTCTGCTTGAATAGAGCAGGCAGCTGTATCGTGATTTGGGGGAGCGTCATGAAAGACCATGATGGCCCCCAAACAAGGACTCGCCATTCCTCACTCCCCGGTGTAATACAAAGAAAAGGCTTTTCGTCAATACCTGGCGAAAAGTCTTTTGATATCCGCCTCAGGAAGCCGGTTGATGAAGGATGAGGTAGGCGGCCTCTGTGCGGTTCTGCGCGCCGAGCTTGCTTAAGATGCTCTGTACGTGCTTTTGAACGGTCTTCTCTGAAATATGCAGCCCTTCGGCGATGTCACGATCCCGAAGTCCCTGACTGATGAGCTGAAGTATCTCACGTTCCCGCGTCGTCAAATGCACGAGTTGATTGATATCCCCGCTGCGCAACAATACCCGGCTACCTACTCCATTATCGGTTCCCCAGAGCGGCAGCGCGGCAGCGCGTAAGCGCTGCATCATACGGGTGAGCAATTCCGGTCGCAGGACAAACTCTCCACGGCACAGGGCATGAATCACCGACATGATATCGTCGAAATCGATATCTTGTTTTGAGCGATAGCCCTGGGCACCCGCCATAATCGCCGCAAATGCCTCCTGCTCGTCCTCGACATCGGCTAGCGCTACAATGCGGGAATCGGGAGAGAGTCTCCTCAAGCGATGGATCTCGGCGATACTATCAGAGTGGGCGACATGCATATCCAGCCAGATGATATCAGGATGTAGTCTGGAAGCCTGCGCCTCGGCCTCAGCATAGTTTTGTGAGGAAACGACCTGCTTGATCTCGCGCTGAGAAGACAATAACTGGCTCATTGCAGCACGAATCAGTGCATGATCATCAACAACTAACACTGATACCGGCCTGGCTGTAGGAGTCGAGGGGTCCGTCTCCGTAAGACTACTCTGGGATAACTGGTCAAGACGCAAGTAAGACATGAAAGAGCCTCATTTCTACAAACACTGAATGAAGACGCTCTACAAGATTTCTCACAAATCATATCAGGCCGACCGAGGTAGCCAGGAATGGCGTTTGCGTTCTTCTTTAACCGGATAAGCAGCCACAAACTTAACCCCCACATTGTTATAACATAAATTTATTGTTTTTTCAATATCTTGATAAACTTTGTGTAATTTATTTATGAACTTTAAATGGATGTGTAAACATAATCAACTGAATTATTCCTTTTTCCATAAATTTTGATGAGGTTTCGCTTCATTAAGAACGACAGCAAACATGCTCGAATTGCTGGCTCGCTCTTTATGAACGGGTCAAACGATTAGGGATAAGGATAAAGAGCCAAAGCTCTTCTTCAACAAAGAGCTTCTTCGGTAAAAGATATAGACCAGGGGTGAGGGGGTACCCACTAACGTCTCATCTCATTTGGCTACAGTTTTTCTGCCCCCATTTGCTTTCTTCAACTGAATAATCTCTGCTATCGTACACATCTATGAGCAAATGCACAAAAGCCAGAACCAGGGTAAAAATAAGGCAGGAATATCTATAGCTATCGCTTGATTATCTCAGTTAATCTACAAACAACAATATAACATATTTGATGAATATAGTCAATCATGGAATAAATTAGATAAAATTACTACTATATTTATATTAAGGTAAGTAATAATACGTACAATTATATATGTACTACGTGTAATTACCCAGATTTCCTACGTATTTATGCCGGGGGAGCGATTGAGATTATAGTACAATTGCTCACGAAAACCACGAGTGAATACCCGCTTAAAAGTCTCGTGCTTTTATGGTTGCTCCTGCAATTGACGCCTGGTAAACTATTATACGGAATTAGCTCTTCAAACTATTTTGCTCCACTGGATAAGAGGTTTTATGGATTTACACGCTCAGAACTTCTCGGACCAATACATCGCAAGTGCGGTGCAGCAGGGTTCGCAACGAGAGCAGGTGATCGGGGATTGCCTCACTTATTGGAAGAGGCGGCTGGAGGATGCGCCTCCCGTGCTGGAACTGCCTGCCGATCATCCTCGCTCCTCAACCAGAGCATCGCGAAGCGCGCAATATCTCTTCGTGTTACCACAGCAATTGACAGCCTCACTCAAAACAGTAAGCCAGCAAAATCGTGTCAGTGTTTTCATTACCCTGTTAGCAGCCTTTAACACCCTGCTCTTTCACTATACTGGCCAGGATGAACTACTCGTCGGGATTCTCAGCAGAAGACGTGAGTTAGACGGGGGCGTCAGGGATGGCGAAGCGAGAAATGGCTTCGCCAACCTGCTCATACTGCGTCCCAGGCTGGCAGGAAATCTCTCCTTCAAAGAACTTCTGAAGGAGACAGACGAGGCTATGTCAGAGGTATATGAATACGGAAATGTGCCGTTTGAGCAACTGGTAGAGACGTTGCAGGTAGAACAAGATTCTAACCTCCATCCATTATGCCAGATAGTATTTGCGTTTGATGAGTGCCCGGCGGCGGAAAACGAGGCCGAACTCTCTTATGTGAAAAATGTCCCAATGCTGGATTTGTTACTCACTATCCAGGATACAGAGAAGGGATTTCAGGGGAACTTCTGTTATAACGCAGGTCTTTTTGAGAAGGCCACTATCACAAGGATAGCAGGTCATTGGCAGAGATTGTTAGAGAGCATCGTTGATGATCCTGCGCGGCACCTTTCGGCCTTAACGCTCCTGACGGAGGAAGAGCGGAGGCAGCTCATCGTGGAATGGAATGACACCGCCGTCGATTATCCAAAGGATAAGTGTATTCACCAGCTATTCGAGGCTCAAGTGGAACACGCTCCAGATGCTGTAGCGGTGGTCTACGAGGATGCGTATCTGACCTATCAGCAACTGAACCGGCGCGCCAATCAACTGGCCCATTACCTGCAAGGGCTTGGTGTGGGGCCAGAAGTACCGGTGGGGATCTGTGTGGAGCGTTCCTTAGAGATGATGGTTAGCTTACTGGGTATTCTCAAAGCAGGAGGAGCGTATGTCCCCCTCGATCCAACCTATCCACCTGAGCGGCTTTCCTTTATGCTCGAAGATGCAAGGGCACCAGTCCTCCTGGCGCAGAGACACTTCAAGATGGATGAGATCAGGCGTGAGGTGAAGGTTGTCCATCTCGACGAGGAGTGGGAGAGGATTAGCCAGGAGAGCGAGGAGAATCCGGTAAGTGGTGTAACGGAAGAGCATGCAGCCTATATCATCTATACATCCGGTTCAACGGGCACTCCGAAAGGCGTCGTGATCGAGCATCGATCATTAGTCAACTACGCGCACGTAGCCGGTGCTGCTTATGCCCTGAAGACAACCGACCGGGTGCTGCAATTTGCCACGCTGAATTTTGATGCAAGCGCCGAAGAGATATATACTTGCTTGACGCGCGGGGCGACGCTCGTCCTGCGAACTGCCTCTATGGTCGATTCGATTCCTCTGTTCCTTGAGAAATGCCGGGAGTGGGAGATTACTGTGCTGGACCTGCCAACAGCATACTGGCACGAGCTGACGAGGAAAATTGTTGCTGACGGACTAGTGTTGCACCCCGCATTGCGCCTGGTGATTATCGGCGGAGAAGCTGCCTTACCGGAACTGGTGGTGGTATGGCAGAAGCATGTAGGTTCAACGGTTCAGCTTGTGAATACATATGGCCCCACTGAAACAACCATTGTCGCAACCATGTATTGGGTGGCAGAATCGACGGAAGCAGGTGTTGCTGTGCAGCCGGTACCGATTGGGCGTCCAATCCCTAACGCTCAGGTCTATCTCCTGGATAGGTTCTTGAATGTTGTACCCATCGGGGTACCCGCTGAACTCTATATCGGTGGTGCAGGGCTGGCAAGGGGATACCTCAATCGGCCCGAATTGACCGCGCAGAAGTTTATTCCTCACCCATTTAGCAGCTCGCCCGGTGCGCGCCTGTACAAAACAGGAGACCTGGCGCGTTTCTTACCCACAGGCGACATTGAGTTTCTGGGTCGCATCGACCATCAGGTGAAGATTCGCGGCTATCGTGTTGAACTGGGAGAGGTCGAGGCAGTACTGAGAAAGCACCCGTATCTTCAGGAAGCGTTAGTACTCGCTCGGGAGGATGTGACGGGTAGTAAAAGCCTGGTGGCATACGTTGTTCCCCGGCACGATGTTGTTCTAACTGGAAGCGACCTGCGCCACTTTATGCGGGAGCAACTTCCCGACTACATGGTTCCGTCGGCCTTCGTCTTGCTGGAAGCCCTTCCACTTACTCCAGGTGGCAAGGTTGATCGCCGCGCTCTTCCCGCCCCAGATAACGGCAGGTCGGATTTGGCAGAAGGCTTCGCTGTTCCGACATCACCAGTGCATCAACAACTTGTACAGATCTGGGAAGAGCTGCTGGGGGTGCGTCCCATCGGCATCCGGGATAATTTCTTCGAACTTGGAGGGCATTCTCTGCTGGCTGTTCGCCTGGTCGATCGTATCGAGCAGGTATGGGGCAAGAAGGTCTCGGCGGCCACCCTGCTTGCCGGGCCGACCATCGAGCAGTTGTCCATGGTGCTGACTCAGACAGATACATCTGTTCCCAGGACTGCGCAAGGTTCGGTAGATGCCAAAGGCCCGGGGCGAACTTCATTGCTCAAGTCTATCTTTTCAGGTCTCGCTGGTAGGCGAGGGCGCTGATCGTTTCTCACGGGTACCGTGATACGCTACGGTTCGGCTGAATAGGTCAAAGGGACGCGGCGATACAAGCGGTTGTCACTTTTTTTACAACATCAGCGTGTTGATACAATCATGAGAGAGGGTCTGCGCGGCTAGATTTCATCTATCTCATCGGGATTGTGCATCAAAATCTGTTGTGCGAGAGCTAACAGGCTCTGCCTATCATGAGCCAGCCTGTAATCGACAAAAGACCAGTCGTCTAGCGGAATATGCCTTTTGATAAAGGCTGCCAGGCGCTGGTATGCTTCCTCCTCTGAACATTGATCATGCAGTTGAATGTAGCGAATGATCGCCTGGCCAGCCGGGTATCTTATGGGGTTAGTGAACCTTCTCTTCAACCAGTAAATAAAAAGAGCGATTGCAACCACAATAAGTACAGATACACCAGTACTCCATCGCCGTAGAGACCTAGTATCCATGTCTGTTCTCCTGGTCATGATCGTAGCACTGCTGCGAAAGCCTGCCAGTCAGGAGTTGTTATGCGCAAGAGTTGCCCATTCCTTTCAAGGGAGAGGGTTATTGACGTAGTACAAGCAATTGCTGTAAGCTGTGCCTGAGTGAGACGAGCCGTAAGTACGAAAAAGGAAGACAGGCGCTCTGGAGGGTAGTGTTAAATTCTTCGGTTTCCGGCTCCTCACATTCGTGTTACCAGATATAATACACGAAATCCTTCCTATAATCATCGGTAAAAAAGTGGTATTCCTTATGGGTAGAAATGGTTACGGAACTTCATGAGGGTACTTTACAAAAGTCAATGGAACAAAAATGGCTCAAGCCCATTTACACATCGCTTGAACCGTCTCATCTTTTATAGTAGTGCCGGTGGAGGGACTCGAACCCTCAACCCCTTACGGGGAATTGTTTTTGAGACAATCGCGTATACCGATTCCGCCACGCCGGCTTATTGATTGGTGAGTGCATCATACATGATTCGTGCCAGGAAGTCAATATCCTGGCACGATCAGTTTTTAGTGCGATTGCTGAGTAGAGATTGGCTCCGGTGCGTGCCCGAAGACGCCGATATTTCTGAATTTCTGGTAGCGCTTTTCGAGTAGCTCATCCACCGGAAGCTGCTGTAGCTCGCGCAGGTTGCGGAGCAGAGCGGCCTTCAGGTTGTCGGCGGCTAAACGATGGTTGCGGTGCGCGCCCCCGAGCGGCTCGGGGATGAGTTCATCGATCAGGCCGAGCGCTTTGAGTTCTTTGGCGCTGACTCGCATGGCCTCGGCAGCTTGCGGAGCGTAGGCCTTGTCGCGCCAGAGAATTGAGGCAGAGGCTTCGGGCATGGCGACCGCGTAGATGCTGTGTTCCATCATCAGAATGCGGTCGGCCTCGCTGATGGCGATAGCGCCGCCGCTGCCGCCTTCACCGATGACAGCCGCGACAATGGGAACTCGCAGGCGGGCCATCAAATACAGGTTGGCGGCGATAGCTTCGGCCTGGCCGCGTTCCTCGTCGGCCAGCGCGGGAAAAGCGCCGGGCGTATCGATCAGGCAGATGATTGGCATGCCAAACTTTTCGGCCTGCTGCATGATGCGACCCGCTTTGCGGTAGCCCTCGGGATGCGGCATGCCGAAATTGTGCGCCTGCTTGTCCTTCATGTCGCGTCCCTTTTCATGGCAGATCAGCATGACATGCTCGCCGTCGATGATGGCTGGTCCCGCGAGAATAGCCGGGTCGTCGGCGTAGGAGCGGTCGCCGTGTAACTGGAAGAAGTCTTCACACATCAGGCGAATATAGTCCGCCGAATAGGGACGGTCCTTGTGGCGGGCCACCTGCACCGTATCCCAGGACGAGAGATTTTTGTAAATCTCCTCGGTGCGGCGGCGAAGCTCCCGTTCCGCATCCTGTAATTGCCGGTATTCGTCAGGTTTCAGACGGTCGCCCTTGCGCTGCAGGGCAATAATCCTTCTTTCCAGCTCAGCGAGCGGCTTTTCAAACTCCAGGTCGTAAGCCATCGTTTTCCCCTACATGCTCTGAAATTGGATGAAACGCATGAGCAGCCTTCTCAGGCACCCTGTAGAAACGGAGCAACCTTGCAAGTGTTGCGCGCAGGTCGCGCCGGTGAACCACTGCGTCGATCATGCCATGCTGGAGAACGAACTCGGAGTTGACCGAACCCTCCGGCAGCTTGATATGCATGAATTGTTCGATGACACGCGGACCAGCAAAGCAGATCAACGCGCCCGGCTCCGCCAGGATTACATCACCCAGCATGGCAAAGCTGGCTGTCACGCCGCCCGTTGTCGGGTCAGTAAGCAGGCTGAAGAATGGCACGCGCGCCTCGCCGAGCCTTGCCAGCGCAGCAGAGGTCTTTGCCATCTGCATCAGCGAAAATAAGCCTTCCTGCATGCGCGCTCCACCCGAGGCCGAACTGATCAGGACAGGGACGCGCCTTTCAAGCCCAAGCTCAATAGTGCGCGTAATCTTTTCTCCGACCGCTGATCCCATGCTGCCGCCGATGAAGCGGAAGTCCATCACAGCCAGCGCGAGTGGCATACCCTCAATGGTGGCATGGCCACTCACTACGCCCTCATTCAGCTTCACCTTTTGCCGCTCGTCGTTCAGCTTTTTGGCGTATTCCTGTATCTCGTCCTTCGTGCGGCTGACGAAATTCAAGGGATCGACCGAAATAATGTCCGCGTCCGTCTCGACGAAGCTGCCGGGGTCTACCAGCATATCAATTCGTTCAGAAGCAGACAGCTTGAAGTGGTAATTGCAACGCGGACAGACCTTCAGGTTCTTTTCCCACTCGCGAGAGATAATGATCTCCCGGCACCTGTTACACTTCACTACCAGGTTGTTTGAAGGTTGCCTCTGGTTGAATGCGGAAGTCGTGGCAGGCGGATCGGTAGCAGCCATCAGTTACCCTCCTCCTCAATCTTGTGCGAAAAGCGCTGCCACAAAGCTTTGTGGGTCGAAAGGAGCTAAATCCTCGACCTTTTCTCCGGTTCCAACGAATTTAATAGGCACGCCCAGGTCGTCGGCGACCGCGAAGGCGAAACCACCTTTGGCCGTACTGTCCAGCTTGGTGATAATCACCCCCGTCAAACCGATATCCTCGGCAAATTTGCGGGCCTGTAACAGCGCGTTTTGTCCCGTTGTCGCGTCGACGACCATTAATAGCTCCTGCGGACCCTCTGGCAGCAATTTCTGTATAATTTTGTTGAGTTTCTTCAACTCCTCCATCAAATTATACTTCGTGTGCAGCCTTCCTGCTGTATCCACGATCAGCACATCGCTATGCCGCGTTCCGGCTGCCTGGATGGCGTCGTAGACAACCGCTCCGGGGTCGGAGCCGGGATTCTGGCTGATGACTGGCACGCCGATGCGCTCTCCCCAGACTTTCAACTGGTCGATGGCTGCGGCGCGGAAGGTATCACCTGCCGCCAGAATCACCGAGTGTCCCTCGCGTTTCAATCGATAGGCCATTTTGGCGATGCTGGTCGTCTTTCCTGAACCATTAACGCCGATGACCAGGATTACCGTCAGGGGAGATTGCTTCGCGAAACGTATTCCGGCGGGTTTGCCGAGCAGCGCGACCAGTTCCTCGCGCAGCGCCTGCTGCACCTGATTGGCGGTCGTCATTCGTTCCTCAGCAGCGCGCTGGTGCAGGCGGTCCATCAGCCACATGGTGGTACTCGGCCCCACGTCGGCGCTCAGCAGCGTCTCTTCCAGGTTGTCCCACATGTCGTCAGTAATGGGTTCTTGCGGCTTAAAAGATTCGCTGAAGCGTCCGAACAGGCGACGAGTTTTTCCGAGCGTATTTTTGAAAGGATTAAAACCTTGCTCAGCCATATTGTTCTTTACTTCAATTGGGTAGGCAAAATAAAAGGCAAAAGGAAAAGGAATTTACCTTTTGCCCTCGCCGTTGCTTGTGCGATACCTGCCATTACTGGCGGCTTGAGCGATACGAGTGAAGTGACCCGTCACTGATTGGCTCGTTGATGATGATATCGCCGTTACGGATTTTAATATTGTACAGGCACGCAGGGTTGGTGCAGACCCACGCCTTGTACTCTATGGAAGCTCCCTGGCTGCCGAAATCCGAAAGCGGAACCAGATCACCTTCACCACATTTGCGACACCGAGGAAATGCGAACTCCACGAAATCGCCTCCTTCCTTCTTTATAAGAGGATAGTAATCACCCACCTGACCACAAAACTTGTCAAGGTTTGGCGAAGAAGTTAGCCGAGGGGGAGCCTCCGCCTCTGCATCCGCGTCCCCACAGCAGTCGTACATCGTCCTGTTACCGCTATTCTACCACAATTCATATCGTGTGTCAGCACTTTCGTGAAAAAATCTTCATATTTTTTCCGCCACTCTGCAGGAATACACGCTATTTTTCACGCTTAGCTGCGCTGGTAGCAGTCTACTTTGTACCTCTGCTTCTACTCTAAGCATAACAGGTGTTACAACATCCGTCAAGCTCCATAGACGGATTGGCATATACTGCCTGCTTGCGTATTTTTCCCCACCTACCGTCATCTCCTGGAAATTTTTTCTTCTGAAAAGTGCATGATAAACCAGCTTTTTGTATGAGAAAATTGTCATTTTCCTGTTGCCATGCTCTTTAGAAATCGCTCTACAGGCCGATTACTGTATTGTTGAAATGGAGACATCATTATGAAAATGACCAATAAGCTCTACTTTTTCAGCGTTTTGGCACGATAGTTGCGGTAAAGGAGAGTAGGGGAGAGCAAAAGAAAAAAGTATTCCCGCCCAATCTATGAATGATGAAAATAAAGGAGTGAAATCGTCATGGTAGCAAAAACAGTGAAATCGTCTCGCAATAACGAAGTGGTGGTAGCGACAAGGAAGAATACTCGTGCCAGAAACAACGATATGGAGTTCTATTTTGAGCCAGACATGCAGGATGCCTTTGATATTGAGGACGATGAACTGCTCTTCGAGGACGAGGAGCAGCAGGATGGGCGCGGAGCTATTGATGATTCGGTCAAACAATATTTAAAGGAGATTGGCGCTTATCCTTTGCTCACCGGCGAACAGGAACTGCAACTGGCGGAACGCATCGCGCATGGCGACCTGCGCGCCCGCCAGAAGCTCATCGAAGCCAACCTGCGCCTTGTGGTCAGCATCGCCAAACGCTACTCGAATCAGGGCCTGCCCCTGCTTGATATGATTCAGGAAGGTAACATTGGTCTGATGCGGGCCGCGCAGAAGTTCGACTACAGGCGCGGCTATCGTTTCAGCACCTACGCCACGTGGTGGATTCGTCAGGCCATCAGCCGCGCCATCGCCGAACATTCACGCACCATCCATATCCCTGTTCACGTGGTCGAGTTGATCTACAAAATCAAGCGTATCGCCCGCCGCATCTACCAGGAGCAGGGCATCGAGGCGCTGCCGGAACAGATTGCCGCCGAGGTTGGCCTGCCCAAAGAGCGCGTCGTCGAACTGCTCAATGTCTCCGACCAGCCCATCTCGCTCGACGCGCCCGTTGCCGATGACGAGCAGTATCACCTTGCCGATACGCTCGAGGACCTGAGCATGACTCTCCCCTCCGACGAGGTATCACAGAAGCTACTGCGCGATTCCATCGAGCAGGCCATGACCATTCTCAATCCCCGCGAGCGCACCATTATCGAGAAGCGCTACGGTCTGAAAGATGGACATTTCCACTCCCTCGAAGAAGTCAGCGCCGAATTTAAACTGACCCGCGAGCGCATCCGCCAGATTGAGGTCAAGGCGCTGCGTAAGCTCCGCTACCCGGAGCGCTATAGTGGCTTGCAGGAGTATGCGCGCGCATGACGCAGCGTCTGAAGACGGCGAGTGAGCGTTATGTTTTTGCAAAGCCCCGGAAGACACCCGCAAGGGGATGTCTCTACTGGCATGGCAGACAGTAGAGACATCCCCTTGCGGGTGTCTTCCGTTCCCTCCCCTTATGGATCACTATAAGCCTGCTCCGCTCACTATTCGATGGGAAAGTCTGGATCGGTGCCCCATTCTTCCCAGGATGCATCGTAGAGCGCGATGTCCCGGTAGCCGCCCAGGTAGAGGGCCAAAAGCGCGAGCGAAGCCGAGATTCCGGACCCGCAGTAGGTGATAATGCGTTGCTCCGGGTTCAGCCCCACTTCTTGTGCCAGAGCTAATATAGACTCGTGGGACAGGTAGGTCCAATCGACCGGGTCGAGAAATCGTGAGGCGTGCAGATGCACCGCTCCAGGGATGTGCCCGCCTCGCATCACCCGCCCATCTACAAGTGCTATCCATGACTGGCCTGAAGGTAGAAAGAGGCTGCCGTGTGGCGTCCAGATAGCATGGCCTGCATATTGTTCAGCAGGGCGGGTATCGACCAGGCATACCCTGGAATCTGCCTCGCGTAGCGCTTGCTCGATCTCGCGCGCCTGTGCGAGCCAGCGCGGTTGCGGGCGCGGCGTGAAACTGGCTGGGACCGATCGGGTTTCCGCTGTGCTGATAGGTAATCCTTCAGCTACCCACCTGTTCCACCCTCCGTTGAGGACGGCCACCTGCTCGTGTCCATAGTAGCGTAGCGCCCACCAGAGTCGGGCCGCCCCGGAGTGATCCGTTTCGGCATAAGCGATCACACGGGTCTGATCGCCTATGCCGACTGCTTCCATGACCTCAGCAAACTGTTCGGGCGGCAGGAGCAGGTATCCTACTCCTCGCTCATCTGTCCGGCTCAGGTCATGCTGCCAGTCCAGGTGAACGGCCCCTGGAATATGTCCCCGCCGGTATAGTTCCCGGCCACTTCCATCACCTCGCCAGCGCGCATCGACGATGCGCACATCGCTATCTGTGAGGTGTACTGCTACCCACGACGGTTCTACCAGGGGATGGGTGACAAAATCAGGCATCTGCCCTCCTCCATGATGCAGACACACTCTTGAGCAGTCAGGACCAGGAAAGGCCTCCACCACCCATTATTCTCATCCCGCCACCTTCCTCTTCCTTTTTCTCCCAATTGATGCGCGCTTCCAGGATATAAGACCGTTCTTTCCCAGGCACTTTGAGGATGAAGAAAAGCCCGCGCCAGGGTTCGCTCTCCTCGTCCGAGAATGTCCAGGTTGACCAGGCGATGGGGCCATCGTGGCCTTCTCCTGTCAGTCTCCAGCCGCCTTTCGCCAGTTGAGTTGTGTAGTGGGTGGCGAGTTCAGGGAGTTCTATATCGGCCACCAGGGTTGCTGAAGAATGCCAGCTATCCATACCTCCGCCGCCGCCACTGGCAAATTGCCTCGCGCCTTTCGGTGGTAGAAGCGGCGGAATCAGGTTTTGTATGGTATGGTGCATCATGCGCTGCCGCATTCTGTTCTGCTGCCCGCATGGCGAAAACTCACTGCTGCTGTTGTATTCCAACCGCACATCCGTGATGCCGTTGCTGCCTTCGAAAGCATTAACGGTGAAGGCAGGTCCTTGTACCCCTTTACAATAGACCATGCGATTCTCAAACATCACGGCGTTTGAGTGAGTGAAACCGCCGCGCATTGGGCGTAAGGTCTCCTGCTCCTTCCAGCCTGCGGCAGTGAGCTTTTCTTTATAAAATTGTAGGACTGCTTCTGGAGTAAGTGTGCTGTCCAGCACAATATTGACCAATTCCTGGCTACGCATCAAGCTGCCCAGCACCCTGCATCCTTCCGGTAGAGGGATATCCACGTTGCCGGGAAGCCGTCCAACCAGCAATTGCGGATTGCTGACGCGCGGGTCACCAGGAAAAACGGACAGGCGTAGTACCAGCTCGTGTAAGAGCGCGTCGTTTGTACCCGGAGTGTTTGCATTCATCGGGCTGCAGCCTTTCTTTCTAAAAACGAGCTTGACCGTGATTATGCGCCCGTTGCCACCCCTCCGGCTTTCATCTGCAAGTAGGCAAAAATGAATGGATCAACGTCACCATTTAAGTAGCCCTCGGTATCGCTGGTCTCGTAGTTGGTGCGATGATCTTTGACGATATTGTACGGGTGGATTGTCACCGTGCGAATCTGCGTGCCGAAATCAGCCTGCACAAATTCGCCTTTCAGCTTTGCCGTCTCCTCTTCGCGCCGCTTCAGCTCTCGCTCATAGAGACGCACCTTCAGCAGCCGCATGGCAACCTCGCGATTCTGAATCTGCGAGCGTTCGTTCTGGCAGGTCACGACGATGCCTGTTGGCAGGTGCCTGATGCGTACAGCCGAGTCCGTTTTGTTGACGTGCTGGCCGCCTGCTCCTGTCGAGCGATAGGTATCCACCTCGATATCTTCAGGCCGGATGTTGATTTCGATGGCTTCCTCGATATCGGGCAATACCTCGACTTTGGCGAATGAGGTATGGCGGCGATGCGCGGCGTCAAACGGCGAGAGGCGAATCAGACGGTGCGTGCCGATCTCCGAGCGCAGGTAGCCATAGGCGTAGCGCCCGCGAATCTCGATGGTGACGCTTTTGATACCAGCTTCCTCACCCTCGTTATATTCGTAGACCTCGGTGCGGAAATGATGGCTCTCGGCCCAACGCATGTACATACGAAACAGCATCTCCGCCCAATCCTGGGCATCAACGCCGCCGCTTCCCGCGTGAATGCTCATAATGGCATCGCGCTGGTCATGCTCGCCGTTGAGCATCAGCGCGAACTCTAATTTTTCGATGTCCTGTTCGATGGCGATCAGCGAGCGTTCAACTTCGGCTTGCAACTCTTCGTCCGGTTCCTCCTCTAACAATCCGGCAATTCCATGTAAATCTTCGAGTTGCTGGGCAATGTTCTCCCAGGTCGTCACCTCGTCGCGCAATGCTGTCAACTGTTGCATGTGCGATTGCGCCCGACGATTATCCGACCAGAAGTCCTCGGCCAGGCTTTCCGCCTCTAATGCTTCTATTTGTTGTTTCTTGCCCGCCAGGTCAAAGACGCACCATAGTTTCATGGACGCGGCTTTGCAGGCGTTCGATCTGGTTGGTTAATTCACTCATACCTGCGTATTGTAACACGTTTGGGGCCGATTTGCACCTCTACTGTAAAACCAGGGCGACCGCGAGGGTCGCCCCTACCCAAACCGCCCGGTAGGGGCGACCCTCGCGGTTGCCCTGGTTTTCTGTTCATGAGAAGCCCGAAGATACCCGTAAGGGGATGTCTCTACTGCAGAATAATTCCAACCAGTAACAACTGTCCATCCTCTACATTGCTATTGGCCGCAGTGGGTAGGGATTGGATTAACAACAACCCTTGTTGTCCAGGCGCGATATTCGCATAGGAGATGGTGCCGCTGTATGTGCCATCGCTGTTTACCTGCAAGGGGACATTATTGGCAGTCGAAATCGGTGTTAGCGTATGATCGAAGAGTGTGGTGCTTGTCTGTCCATCCGCCAGCGCGCTTGCCCCATGCAGCGTGAAAGTAGATTTCACAAACGGCGTTTCCGTCGAGTTGAGCGGCAGAGCGGCAAAGTTTTGATCATTAATGCCAACGGTAATGCCCTGTGTGTGTGCGCTGACCACGAACCAGAGGCCCTTGCTATCCTGTCGAATTAGCCGTTTCAGCGTGACCTGTACGACCATGTGAGGGTTGGTCTGCACCAGTTGCACCTGCGCTGTTGTTCCGTCGTTGCTGATGACACCGTCCTGCGAATTGCTCGACGGCCATTTGAAGATGTCATACGCGAGTTGTTCCGCTGTGGCAAGCGGGTCTTTCCAGGGCATGGCCTGTCCTGCATCGGACTCCTGCTGCATGGCCTGGGCTTCCGCGCGGCTGGCAACCGGATAGAGGCCGGGAAAGGCCACCTGCTGAAATTGACCATGCTGCCAGGCAAACTCCTGATAGACATTTTGCTGAAGTGGCTGCAAAAACGCGCTTTCCTCGGCTGAAATATTCGGGTCAACGGAGCTGATAATGAGCGTATTGGCCTGGCTCACCTCGGCCATGCCCTGCGCCAGTCCGCGCCGCGTGAATAGGGGAAGCAGCCGGGGCTCAGGTTGTTGCTTGATGCAGCCGAACACGTAGACATCCAGCGTATGTTGCGTGTCATTGTGATTGACCTGTACCAGCGCGGCAGGTTTACCTCCGGCAAGCTGTTTGAATACTTCCACCGCGCCCATCTGCTCCGTTTGCGCCTGCAGATGTACCGCCTGCGTATAATCGGTCGTGTGAAGCAGCCCATTGCAATCAGTGGGTGTGTTTGTAGTGGAGTTTGCTGGCATAATGGCTACGACGATAAGATGTACGAGCGCGATCAGGGCCAGCAAACAGAGAGCCAGGGTAAGCAATGCTGGTGTTTTTTTCCTGGGGAGCGCGACGTTTTGGCGTGAGGGGTGGGCCGCAAGACACCCGCAAGGGGTGTCTCTACACATAGGACAGGGCGTAGAGACACCCCTTGCGGGTGTCTTGCGGTTCGCCCCAACAGGTGGCTTCGGGTTACTTCCCTTGTCTACCTGTGCAGGAGTCTGTTGCTGCTGTTGCGCTTTCGCCGCCTGAATCGCCGCTTGCAGTTTTTCGGGATGCGGCGGTATATAAAGAGGGAGTCGGCGTGTGCCACCGCTAGTTTGACTGGAATCCTTTGGTGTTGTCGTCTTCATCATCTTCCCTGATCCTCTAGAAGAATGGTTGTCTCTTCTCATTCTACAGAGGGGGAAGAAATGAGATCAGACCTTTTGAAACGTCCCGCTCAGAATTTTCCAGGAGCCGTTTTCTTGCCCTACGCTATAACTTCCCTTATAGGTGCTGTTTTGCGTGCCTTTCCCTGATGCAGGGCTTTCACTCGCGTGAATCGTGATATCGACTTTGACTGTGCCATCTGCCTGCTCGGTGATGCTATCAAAGGTGATGTCGTCGTGCAGTGTGTGGCTGTAGCCACTGGTGAAATTGTTGTAGGGCTGGCTCTGCTGAAAGCTGCTGCTCAACAGCGCATAGGCCGCCTGGTAGTTGTGCTGGTTGATGTCATCGTAGTATTGCTGGATGAGAGCCTGAGCCTGTTGAGAAGGCGTGGGAGTGTTAGTCGTATGGTGCGTAAACAGGAAAACCGCCATTGCCGCGATAATCAGCAGCAGGCCAAGCAGGATGAAGATCAGCCCCACAATGCGCCCGGTATGCCCGGTACGCCGCGCCGCCTCGGCAGCAGGGTCATAGCCAGCAGGCGTGGTGGGATAGGCTGCCTGCGGCGCAACGCCTGGATAGCCAACCGGAGGATAATTGGGATAGGATGTTCTGGATGGAAGCGGACTGGCTGGCGGATAGCGGCCTGGTTGAACGCCAAATCCGGGCTGGCTGGCAGATGGCCGCTGAACTGCCCGTGTTGGCGCATCCGGCTCATAGGCATCCTGTGGCGCGAGAATAAGCGGCTCTTGTGGGGGCTGCATTTTTACCTGGGTGGGTGCATCCTCGGGTGGATATAATGAATTTGAGGCCATCGTAGGCTGATCCGGGTTTTCCTGGGTGGGAAGCAAATCGGGATCAGCGGGGGTGCCACACTGCGGGCAGACCTGATCCCCTGCGCTCAAACGATAGCCACAATTACCACAAAATACCATGCTCATCGAACGAACTCCTCTTCAAAGCCTTGTTCTACTCGATAACTATACAACCTTCGAGCAATATATGGTAGTCTAGCGCTCCATGTAGTCCATTTGCTGCTGTCTATTCCTTTAATACTGTCAGCTTGCACTTTATTTTGTTTGATATCCAGACAATCTAATCATCTATTTCTATCGTGTAAATGAACAAGGGGAACAATCATTGCGGATAGGGGTATGTATCCTCAAAAGGATACATTATGCGTCACATGTTTTTCACGCGTCTTTCCCCGCCTGTTCCCCTGAGCAATCAGTAGTTCGTCCTATAGTTCTCAGTGCAGAGCAAGGAGGAGTTATGCTCAGTCAGCGCCGTGTTTATGCATTCCTGGGAGTATTTTTTGTACTACTGCTCATTGCGAGCGCGTTTGTCATGTTTCCTTCAAGGGCCGCAGCAGCTTCCACTTTCACGTTCAAGAACTTTGAACTGAGCGCTACAGTTGGTACGACGTGCCCAAACAGCAGTGGCACCTGCGCCAACAACGCTGCCGAGCCTGCTATCCGCGCCGACAAAGCAGGTAATTTCTATGCCAGTTCGGAGAATGGACTGGGTGCCGGGACCGATGCCTGGAAATCGAGTACAGGCGGGAAAAGCTATGTAACGCTTCCTTCGCCGGATTCGGTTTCCAACGGGTCTCCTTTCGCGCCGGGCGGCGGTGATACCGACCTTGCGGTTGCGCCCGTGAAGAATGCCAATGGCCTGTACAACGTCTATGTCGCCAGCCTGAATCTGGCCAATGTCGATGTCAGCACCAGCGTAGATGGCGGCAAAACCTGGAAGCTCAACCCGACCAGCGCCACCATTCCAGGCGACGACCGGGAGTGGATTGCCGCCGATGGCGCTTCAAAGGTCTGCATTTCCTATCATGATGTGGCGACCTTTAACATCGATGTCGATTGCAGCTTTGATGCCGGTACGACCTTCACCCAGCTCGGTTTTGCTTTCGACAACAATCATAAGTGGCTGGCGCAAAATAACGAAATCGGCAACTTGATGATTGATCCGAATAACCACATCATTTACCAGACCTTCAGCGGCATCGATAACGCTGGCGAAACCGTCTGTGATCAGCAAGGTACCTGCGGTTTTCATGACGTTTGGATGGCCGTCTCTACCGATGGCGGCAAGACCTTTACCGACTACAAGGTCTACTCTAACCCCAATGTAACCGTCAGCTATGGACACCAGTTTGTGAACGTCAGCATCGACAGGGCTGGCAACGTCTATTCCGTGTACTGCGACAATCACAACATTTACTACAGCTATTCGACTAATCATGGGCGGACATGGTCGAGTCCTGTGCAGGTGAACAGGAGTCCGGCCAATACCGCCATTTTCCCGTGGAGTGTCGCGAACAATGCCGGGCATCTGGATATCGTCTGGTACGGCACTTCGTATTATGATGGCGTCAATCCGCCCGACAACTACCCGTCTACCGCTTCCTGGTATGTGTACTTTGCGCAGAATTTGCACGCGACAACCTCGGGCAGTTCCTTTACACAGGTACGCGCTACTCCTATTGTTCACTATGGCGGCGTTTGCGAGGGCGGTGTGACCTGTACAGGCAATCGCGACCTCTACGACGACTTTGGCGTGGCCGCCAATCCCCTGACAGGCCTGGCCTCAATTGTGTACAGCGATGACCAGTACACGAACGATCCAAATAATCCGCCTGCCAGCGCTAACTGCACCTCTTCCTCGTCCAACACGTCTTCCTGCGATCATACGTCGATTGCTACACAGACGGGTGGGCCTGGCATTTAACTGTATGTAAAAGCAAGGTGGGAGCCTTTTTCAAGAGGCTCCCACCTTATTCCGCCCTTACGAGGCCTTTTTCAATCGCATCTCCCAATGACCATTAGAACGCTGGTGAAGCTCAAACACCTCGTTATATTTACCTATGAGTGATGTGAGGTCTTTAGCGTAGGGTTTTACATCGAACTGGGGAGCCACCTTTTTTAATGACAATCCTATTGCTGAGATGAGTACCCAATCGCCTTCTTTCCCGCGCAAAGCATCTTCATATGCTTTTCTGAGTAAGGTAGAAATTGATGCTGGATGAGAAGGCGCAGCTTCAATAGGAATAGGTTCTTCAGAAGAAGTTGTCTCAGAAGCGTTCTCAGAGGCATTGTGTTCATTAGGGGAATCGAGCGTAATAAAGCGCGTGCAGGCATTTTGCAAACTGAGCGGGCATTTATTTTTCTCACCGATGCCGAGTACCTGGCATCCCTCTTCGCGCAGGTGATGAATGAGCGGCGTAAAATCACTATCACTGCTGACAATGCAGAAGTGCTTGCATGCTCCCCGGTGCAGCAGATACATCGCGTCCACTGTCAGGGCGATGTCTGCCGCGTTTTTTGACTTGCTGGCATTTCCATTCTTGCCCTTATTTGCCGGTGGTAGATGAAATTGCTTCAGGCCATGCTGCATACCTACATCGCACCACTTATGTGAAAGCGAATTGCAGCCGCCATATACGCGCTTAATTGTGACTTTGCCAAGTTTTTGCGCTTCGCTCAGAATAGGCTCGATCAGCTCAGGAGAAATGTTATCGCCATCGATCAACAACGCTACAGGTTCGGCAGATGCCGCTTGTAGCGCAGGAGAAAAGGATTCCGGGGAGAAAGCAGGCTGACGGGAAAGCAGGCCGTTTGCTTTTGCCAGCACCAGATCAATATACGTGGAGAACAGACCAGAACGCCGCGGGATTGAGGAAGAAGCCTTCATGCACAAATCTCTCTTTCTCTTCATTTTTGTTTGAAGAAGCTAGAACAATAGAACCACAGGCAACTAACATCAAGCGCTTTCCTATTAAAAGTGGGGATGAGACAAATTAGTTGCATTTATCACTTTTTACCCAGGTGTATGTTCCTTTTCTAAAGATAAATCTGGGATTACCCATAAGTGACGTAAGATGCTTCGCTGCGCTCAGCATGACACTGGCGAGGACTGTCATGCTGAGCGCAGCGAAGCATCTCCGGCTGCGTCAATCTGGCCTTGCCAACTTAGGGGTAATCACCAGAGAAAAATGGCTTGACAAATAGCAAAGTTGCAGGTATATTTTTCATACACGAGTCTTTTTTGGATGTGTCCTTTATTGTTTTGTAAGGATAGCCTTTTCCATGCAGCGACAGCATTATTGTGTTGACATGATGCCTACCTTTGCTTACTGGATGCTTATTGAAGTATCCAATAGTCTGTCGCTGTTCTCTCAACGCACCTATCCTCTTCCTACATGAATACCGGCTTTAAGACGAGGCAAAAGGTTTTCAGGGGCGTAAGCGACAGGCTTACGCCCCTCTTTTTATATCCCGAACTTTAGCAAGGAGGCATGATATGACAGATGGAGCAGACAATTCACAGGAACACAAAAAAACCTATTATATTACCACCGCCATCGATTATCCCAACGCGGAACCTCATATCGGGCATTCGCTCGAAAAGGTTGCCGCCGACGTAGTAGCGCGCTATCACCGTTTGCAGGGCCGCGAGACCTACTTCAGCATCGGGCTTGATGAGAATAGCCAGCATGTTGTGAAGGCGGCGCGTGCGCATTCCGTCGATATACCCACCTGGATAGACCGCATGGATGTGGCCTTTCGCGCAGCCTGGCAAAAGCTCGACATCTCATATGATCGCTGGATTCGTACCACCGAGCCGGGGCATGTGCGCGCTTCGCAGGAGATGTTCCGGCGCGCCCAGGCAGCAGGGGATATCTACAGGTCTACCTATTCGGGCTGGTATTGTCCCAACTGCAACACGTTTTACAGCGACGACGAACTGGTAGAGGGCAGGTGTCCCAATCATCCGTCCTTGCAGCCGGAATGGATAGAAGAAGAGAATTACTTCTTTGCGCTGACCCGTTACAGTGACCGCTTGCTCGCGTATATTCAGGAGCATCCTGAGTTTATTGTCCCGGATGTGCGGCGCGCTGAAGTTCTCGGCACGCTTCGCCAGGGATTGCGGGATTTTGCCGTGTCGCGTCCGGCGAACCGTATCGACGAGGCATGGGGTATTCCTGTGCCCGGCGATTCCAGCCAGGTGATCTACGTCTGGTTCGACGCGCTGACCAACTACCTTACGGCGGTTGGTTTCCCGGACAATCCGGCGCAGTTTGCCCGTTTCTGGCCCGCTGACGCGCATGTCATCGGAAAAGATATCATCCGGTTTCATTGCATCTACTGGCCTGCCATGCTGCTCTCGGCTGGCCTGCCACTGCCTCGTCAGGTAGCGGTGCATGGTTTTCTTACCCTGGAAGGCCAGCGCATTTCAAAAACGGCAGGCAATATCGTCGAGCCTGTTGAACTGGTGAATGAGTTTGGCGTGAATGCGGTGCGCTATTACCTGTTGCGCAACCTTTCGTTCGCCTCAGACGGGAACTTTTCGCGTACCCGGCTGATTCAGAGTTACAACGACGAACTGGCGAAAGACCTGGGCAATCTGTTGAACCGCGTTGTCAGCATGATTGGTCGCTATCGGAGTGGGACTATTCCCGCGCCTGGCCCCATCGGAGACCGGGAGCGCGATGTGCAGCGCGTGGCCGCCCAAGCCCGTCAAAATGCCGAGACTGCGCTTGAGGCCTGGAATCCGGGAGAGGCGCTTCAAGCCATCTGGACACTGGTGCGACGCGCCAACCGCTACCTTGAGGAAAGCAAGCCCTGGAAGCTTGCCAGCCAGCCGGAGCAAGCTGCTGAACTGAACACAGTGCTATATACATCGGCTGAAGCGCTGCGCCTGCTGACCATTTACCTGTCGCCGTTTATTCCAGATGCGGCTCAGCGTATGGCAGTGCAGCTTGGCCTGGGTGAAATTCGCCCGGCAGCCTGGACCAGCGAAGGAACATGGGGCAGCCGGACGCTGGGCAGCGTCCATCCTGGAAAGGTGATTTTTCCACGCATCGAGAGCGGAAAATCGGCCTGATAGGCTAGAAACAAGGAGGGAGAAGGAATGTCCATCATCGAAGTTCACCAGCTATCGAAGACGTTCAAGACGCGCGAGCGAGCCGCCGGTTTTGCCGGAAGTTTGCGCTCGTTTGTCGCGCCGCAGTATCGCCAGCGCGAGGCCGTCAAATCCATCTCGTTCTCGCTCGAACGAGGCGAGGTGCTGGCCTTTATCGGGCCAAATGGCGCTGGTAAGTCCACCACCATTAAGATGCTGACGGGCATTCTCCATCCCTCACGTGGTTCCGCGCAGGTGCTTGGATTGACGCCCTGGCAGGAGAGGCGTAAGCTCGCCTACCAGATCGCCAGCGTCTATGGACAAAAATCCCAGTTGTGGTATCACCTGCCGCCGCAGGATACTTTCAACCTGCTGGCGCGCATCTACGAACTGGATATGCACGAATACCGCAAGCGGCGCGACTTTCTGATAGAAAGCTTCGACATCGCGGACTATATCCGCACGCCTGCGCGCAAATTGAGCCTGGGCGAGCGCATGCGCTGCGAACTGGCCGCCGCGTTATTGCACAAACCGCAGGTGATCTTCCTGGACGAGCCAACGATTGGCCTGGATGTCATCGCCAAACAGCGTATCCGCGAATTGATCGGCCAGTTGAACGCCGAGGAGCAGGTGACGGTCTTCCTGACCTCGCACGATGCCGGAGATATCGAGCAGGTTTGCCGCCGCGCCATCGTCATCAATCATGGCGACATTATCCTCGACGCGCCCGTTGCGAAACTCAAACGCGAGTACCTGAAGGTGAAAACGGTGGATTTGCTGCTGGAGGAGCCTGCCGATGGCCTGCTGAAAACCGATGAGCAAAGTGGCAAGCGCCGTCTGAGCATCCAATTGCCGACCTCAATTCACGAGGAGTTGCAGGATGTCACGGGCATCGAGGTGTTGAAGGCCAAAGGACACGGCTTGAAACTGGAAATCGATACCTCGCGCACCCCGCTTGAGCCGGTCATCGCCGCCATCATGCAGCACTGCCATATACTGGATATGACCATCGCCGACCCGCCGATGGAGGAGATTATCGCCGCCATCTATGGGCAGAAGCCGGAAAGGGAAGGTCTTCTTCCTGAAGTAAAAGAAGATGTCGAGGCATCGACAGGAGCGTGAAGCTATGGCAGCATCATTAGAACAGAGAGGCCTGTTCAGGCAGGCGCGGCATACGTTGGTCGCGGGTTGGCGCAAATATATCGCGGTGGTGCGTGTCAGCATCGCCAGCAATCTGGCCTATATCATGGAAGTCTTCTTCCGCGCCCTCTTCCTGATCGTGCTGATCTTCGTGCTGGGTCAACTCTGGAAAACGACCTATTCAGCGCGTGGCACACACCTGCTCAACGGCTTCAGCGCTGCCGACATGATATGGTATGTTGCATTCGCTGAGATTATGGCGACTTCGCTGCCACCCTTAACCCGGCGCATCGACCAGGATGTGCGCTCTGGACAACTGGCGTACCTGTTGGGGCGGCCATGCAGCTACATCCTGTACAATTTCGCGCAATACCTGGGCGAGCGGCTGGTGCGCCTCTTTATTAATGGCATCGTCGCTGTTAGTATAGCGTTCCTGTTAGTTGGGCCACCACATTTCACCTGGATGGGTATAGTGGCATGGCCGCTTGTGGCCTTCCTGGCGGTCTGCATAGATTTCGCGGCCTACTTCAGCATTGGCCTGTTCGCGTTCTGGACAGAGAATACCGACTCGTTCAGCTTCGTGTTCAGCCGCTTGACGCTGGTGTTTGGTGGTGTGCTGGCTCCCCTGGAAATCTTTCCGCAGCCGCTGCGCAGTATTGCCCAGGCGCTGCCGTTCAGTTCCATTCTCTATGGCCCGGCCCGCACCGTTGTGCATTTTGAACTGGATCGATTTTTCGGCCTGCTCTTGCAGCAGGGGCTGACCCTGGGGGTAATAGTTTTGATACTCCTGCTGATCTATCGTATAGCCATCCGGCGTGTCAGTATTAATGGAGGCTAGAAACACATGAAATTTCTCAAGTTGATGGCAAGTACGCCCCGTTTCATCTGGACCTACCTGGTGGCCAATGTGCAGGCGGCAATGGAATACCGCGCTGCCTTCGTCGTGCAGGTGATTTCGATGGCAGCCAATGACATGCTCTGGCTCTTTTTCTGGTGGTCGTACTTTCACCAGTTCCCGCTGGTGCATGGCTGGCAGAATACAGATATTGTAGTCATCTGGGCGGTTGCTGCCTGCGGATTCGGCATCGGTATGAGCGTCTTCGGCAACGCGCCCCGGCTGGCGGCCCTGATTATGAACGGGGGGCTGGATGCCTACCTGGGTATGCCTCGCAATACCCTCTTGCACGTCTGCATCTCGGCCACTGACGCAACCGCTCTGGGCGATGTGCTGTTCGCGCTGGGAGCGTATCTCTTGCTACTGCATCCCGGCTTCTGGCAGTTTGCGCTCTTCCTGCTGCTCGCACTGCTGGTTGCGCTGATCTTCGCAGCCTTTATAGTTATCCTGGGTTCGCTGGCCTTCTTTCTGGGTAATACCGAAGGCCTGACGCAGCAAATGTTTGGGGCATTGGTCAATTTTAGCACCTATCCCATGAACATCTTTACCGGTATTGTCAGGCTGGTGCTGTTCACGGTAATTCCGGCAGGTTTCATCTCGTTCATTCCCTTGCAGTTGCTCAAGCAATTCGCCCTGCCCCTGTTCGCTATCATGCTCGGCTTTACCGCCTTGATTGTCGCGGTAGCGTTCGGCATCTTCCAGCTTGGCCTGCGCAGATATGAGAGCGGGAATCTGCTGGGAATGCAGAATTGAGAAAAGGAGCGTTTTTGGAAGCTACCCGCTCGCGTGGGGAAACCGGAAGCCACCCGCAAGAGATGGCTCTACAATATGGTGCCGCCTGTAGAGCCATCTCTTGCGGGTGGCTTCCGGTTTCCCCTGTTGCTGGCCAGAGCCTACCTGTCGCCGGTAAAAAAATGAGTTGTACTCCACCCAGTGGAACAAATTGTATGCTAACGTAGTTAGCTGCTATTATAAAGGACATGAACAAGAATTACTTTTCCAGGAAATAGACACGTGCAGGACTTTTTTCAAGAACTGCTCCAAAAACTGAATGCTGGCGAAACGGTGGCGATGGCAACGGTCGTCAAACGCAAAGGCTCTGTGCCGCGTGAGGTTGGGGCGAAGATGCTGGTAGACCGCGCTGGCACGATTAGCGGCACGGTTGGCGGCGGCTGTGGCGAGGCTGAAGTATGGCGCAGCGCGCTCAATGTCATTGATACATTGCGTCCAACCACCGTCTCGGTTGATCTGACGGAAGAGATCGCTATGGAGAGCCAGGGCGTGTGCGGCGGCATTTTCGATGTCTTTGTTCAGCCCTGGCGAGCCACGTCACAGCCAGGACAACCAGATATGCGTGCCTTCGCGGAAGCTATCGCACAGGCGCTGGAAAGCGAACGCGCCGCCGTTCTTGTGACAGTGATCGCGGCGGGTGGCTCCTGGCGCGCTTCCACCGGCCAGCAGATGCTCGTCCATGAATCTGGCGAATTGCTTGGCTCGCTGGAGCTTCCCGGCGCGCCCGCTAACCTCTCTCAAAAGCTGGTAGAAGCAGCTCAGCGGGCTATTGTCGCTGGCAAACCGCACGTCGAGCGAATTGAAAGCCAGGAAGCAAGCTCGACCTGGGCTGAACTCTTCATCGAGCCATTTGTGCCGCCGCCTGTCTTGCTCATTGCCGGGGCCGGACATATCGCTGTACCGCTCGCCGCGCTGGCCTCGATTATGAAGTTTTCGGTCAGCGTCACCGATGATCGCCCTTCGTTTGCCAATCGCGAGCGTTTTCCGGGCGCGAAACAGGTGCTTGTTGGCGATATTGAAGTGACCTTGCGCAACTATCCTATCACCCCTCGCACGCATATCGTTCTAGTCACGCGAGCGCACGCTCATGATGTGCAGGGCCTGCGCGCCATCATCGACTCCCCTGCCGCTTATATCGGCATGATCGGCAGCCAGCGCCGTGTCTGGGCCGTTTTCAAGCTCCTTCATGAGGAGGGCGTCTCCGCTGAGAAGCTAGCGCGTGTTCACGCGCCGATTGGCCTTGACCTCGGCGGGTCGACTCCCGAAGAGATTGCGCTTGCCATTATGTCCGAAATCGTCTTGCTCCGCCATCATGGCACAGGAAAACCTCTTTCCGATTCCTTACGCCAGCGCTACATGCATCGTTTGCAGCGCATGAATGGAGACGAGTAAAATTTTTCTTGAATTTAATATTATTTACCAATGATCCAGTAAAATACACTTGACAAACGAGTTTTTTTACTGCATACTAAGTCATAGTGACATGTCATTGTAACAGTTCAATGCTGAAAAGCCAGAGGGAGATACATGTACGAATTGATCATTCTCTCATTGTTGATGAGATACCCTATGCATGGCTATCTCATCGCGAAAATTATCAATGATATCATTGGCCCTTACGCGAAGGTTAGTAATGGCCGCTTATATCCCTTGCTGTCGAAGTTAGAGCAGGAAGGTTTGATTGCGACCTATATTGATGCTACTCAGACCAGGAAAGGGGAAAGGACGCAACGCCAATATCAGATCACGGAAGAAGGACGCAAACGCTTTCATGATTTGATGATGGATACGACCTCGAACCCAGGTGACTATCAGAAGCTGTTTTTGCAGAAGGTAGCGGTGCTTGAATTTCTCAAATCCGGCGAACGCCTTTACCTGATCGACCACTATATCAATTATTGCCAGGCGCACGTACTCCACCTGGTTGCTGAGGCCGAGGATTATGAAAAAAAGGGTAGGGAATACTCGGTGAGTACCTATCAGTACGAGGCCACGCTGGAAGTAATGCGCCATCGCGCTGACCAATGGTTGCACGAGGCCCAATGGGCGCGCGAATTGCGTGAAAAAGAAATGCTCCGCATCGAGGCCAGTGAACATACCACATCTGAAGCTCTTTAAAGTCTATACAATTGTTACTCCCATATTGTTGAAAGGAGTCTCATATCATGTCACAAGAAACTATCACTAAAGAGACTAATGCTCCGGTTTATATGGTGCGCGGCAAGCCTGCCAATCCCTGGCTGGTGTTGCTCTCGCTCGATGTCACCATCGTTAATATTGCTATCCCCAATATGCAGTCCAATGCCATTACGATTGTGCAGCACGATACCGCTATTCCCGCGCAGTTTCGCCCGTTCATTATTCGCGGCCTGCAACAGGCGAGTGTGAATGCGAACAGCAGCCAGCTTCAGCCTCAGCAGTATGACCTGACGCAGTTCGCCAATAATGCGCCCCCACAGTACCGGGCGCAGGCGCGAGCCGCTTTGCAAGAGCTGGGCAACAAGATTGCTGCCGAATTCAAAAAGGCGGTTGTGCAGGCTTTCACTACGACCTGGATCGCCTCGGCTATTATGGCGGTCGCCGGCTTTATTCTGGCGCTTCTGACCTTTATTGTTCGCCGCAAATCTCCTGGCATTGAGCAACAGCGAGAAGCCAGCGATGAGGCAAGTGTCGCAGCCGCTTTGTAGTACACAGCATATTCGCATTGCCTGGTTGTGCTGCTTTAGGCACAACCAGGCAGCATATAGCAAGCAAAAAAGAGGAAACGCTTTATGTCTGAACAGGTAATGCATGGAGTATCTGTCTCAGGTACGCAGGCTGAACAAAACGTTCCGGCCATCGAGATGAAAGACCTTTGCAAGCACTTTGGCTCATTCAAGGCCGTCGATCATCTTTCGCTTACGGTACGACAGGGCGAAATTTTTGGCCTGCTCGGGCCGAATGGTTCGGGCAAGACGACCACCATTAACATGTTGAGCGGGCTGAGCAAACCCACGAGCGGGGAAGTGCATGTCATGGGCTTCAATGTCCACAGCGAGCCCCGCAAGGTGCGCCAGATTCTCGGCTCGGTGCCGCAGGAAACTGCGCTGTATGAAGAACTCTCCGCCTGGACGAATATGGATTTTCACGCCGACCTCTTCGGCATTCCCCGCCGCGAGAAGAAAGAGCGCATCACGAAATTGCTCGACCTCGTGCAGTTGCTTGACCGCAAAGACTCGCGCGTCGGCACGTTTTCCGGCGGCATGAAGCGGCGTCTGGCGCTGGCCCGCGCCCTGCTGCACGATCCGCAGCTTATCTACCTCGACGAGCCAACACTGGGCGTTGATGTGCAGGCCCGCCGCGCCATCTGGGACTACATTCTTTCCCTGCGCGACCAGGGCAAGACCGTTCTGATTACCACCAACTACCTTGAGGAAGCGCAGGCCCTCTGCGAGCGCCTTGCCATCATCGATCACGGCAAGCTGATCGCCGTTGATACGCCGCAGCACCTCAAGCAGCAATACGGCGGTAGCGTGATCGAAGTGGAGACCGAGCAGCCCAGCCAGGCCGTTGAGGAGATACGCGCCTTCGAGGGAGTAACGGGCGTCACCCAGGATGGCACGAACCTGAAAATTACTACTGAGGGCATCAACAACGTTGTTGCGCAGGTGATTAACATCCTTTCGCAGCACAACGGCATTCGCGATATCGCTATTCGCGAACCCAACCTCGATGAAATCTTCTTACTGCTGACCGGAACCGCGCTGCGTGATTAGCAAGGGAGAAAACAGATGTCATCTTTTCGCTATGACCTGCGCGTCATCTGGGCCTGCATGCGCAAAGATATTCAAAGCGCGCTGACCGAGCGTGTCTTCACCATTCTGAGCGTCTTCGTGCCAGTCAACGTCCTTATCCTACTCAGCCTGTTTGTCCTGGCTGGCAGCGCCGCTCCAACAGCCGTCGTGATGAACGACACTGGCCCCTACGCGCAGCAATTTTATAACGCGATGGCTCACGCGCGCTCGTTTCGCCTGCGTATTGCCAGCGCGAGCGAGGCGGAGCAATTGATTACGACTGGACGCATTGTGGCGGTTGTCACCATACCTGCCGACTTCGATGCTCGCGTCTCGCACAACCAGCCCGTACAGGTGGACGTGCAGATTAATAATCTGAACACCGATTTTACCAACGATATTCGCCGCGCTGTGCCGCTCTCCATCACCTCATTTTACGCGAAGGCTTACCCCAATCTGGTTACAATCACTCCGCACGAGATTGACCTGCAGCCGCAGGATACCGACTATATTCCCTACCTGACGGTTTCGATTCTGATTGTGGGTCTGACGCTGGGCGGCATTCTGCAATCTGGCACCTCTACGGCCCGCGAATATGAGCATCTCACCATCAAGGAACTGCTGCTCTCGCCTGCCAGTCGCTGGGCCATCATCGTCGGCAAGATGCTGGGCGCGTTTGTGATGAGTCTGGCCTCGGTGGTGGTGGTGCTATTCGTGCTGATCGTGGTGATCCAGGTCTGGCCTGCTCACTGGGGTGAGGTGATCGGTTTTAGCCTGCTCTGCCTGGTCATTTTCATTGCCTTTGGCACGCTGTTAGGAACGTTGCTCAAACAGCGCCAGCCCGTCATCGCCCTCGCCTTTGGCACCGCAATTCCGCTATTCTTTTTGAGTGGCGCTTTCGGGCCAATTTCTTTTAGTACACCTGCCATTCAGGTGCTGGCCCAGATTTTCCCGCTCTACTACGCGATTGTGGTGCAGCAGCACGCCTTTCATAACTTTGTGCTGAACGACTACGGCCTGGCAACCAATGTCTTGATTCTGGTTGCATACGCGGTTGCCCTGATTCTGCTGACCGCGTTTGTCCTGCGGCGCAGCAACATTGCGCACTGAGAATATCAAGACTTCAAGGAGCAAAAACATGCTGACCTTTTTCCGTACACTCTGGGTCATTCTGCTGAAGGATATTCGTATCTGGCTGCGCCAGCCTGCCAATATCAGCGCAACCATTGTTCCCCCGCTCGGCTTTTTGCTCGTGGGTGCTCTTGGCGCTGCCGCCGTTGGACGCAGCCCGGTCGCGCTAGTCAACCTGGACTCAGGCGCGAAGGGACAGCAGATGGCCCAGATTTTTCATAACGCCGACGTGTTCCGCATCACCGATACGACTCCGGCCCAGGCGAAAGTGCTGCTTGAACACGTTGATGTAGTCGCCATCATCACTATTCCCGCCGATTTCACGCAGCGCGTGGATGCGCATCAAAGCGCGCCCATCGATGTCACCGTCAATAATCTCAACCTGGATTTTACCAACGATATTCGCCGCTCGGTGCCTGACGCCATCACCCATTTCTACGCGGCTCAGGGCAACGCGAGTCCGATTGCTGTCACCATGCGCGAGACGGACTTACGCCATCGCGATGTTGAACTCTTCCAGTACAGCGTCTTGCCAACTATCCTCCTCCTGCTCACCATCAGCGGGCTGATTAACGGCGGTCTCGCCACGGCGCGTGAGTGGGAGAGCCAGACGGTCAAGGAGTTGTTGCTTTCTCCCACGCCACGCGCCGCGCTGATCGTCGGCAAGGTACTCGCGGGTTTTGCGATCAGCTTTTTCCTGGGGGTGCTGGTCTTGCTGCTCTGCGATATCCTCGGTTGGACGCAGCCGCAGGGCATCTACTGGCTCACAACGCTGCTGACCATCGCGCTCGTTTCGCTGTTCAGCGCGGGTCTGGGAGTGGCAATTGGCGCAGCCCTGCAACGCTTGCAGGTGGTCATCGCCATTTCAATTAACGTGGCGATCTATCTGTTCTTTCTGGCGGGTGGCATCGGCGTGCTGGCCTTCGAGCCGGACTGGCTGCAAAACATCGCCGCCTTCATCCCGCTCACCTACGGACGTCACGCCCTTGAGCAGGCCATCTTCTATAGTTCGGCTGATCGCTTTGGCCTGGATATCGCGGTGCTGGCGGTTTCCGCGCTGGTGACACTGTTCCTGGGCACACTGGCGATGCGACGCAGTATCGCAGGTTAGTTGAGCAGGCCCCAGGGCCTGGCTCGCTTGCGCGCTTTCTGGGCCTCCTGGTAGTTGCCCTGCGATTCGTAGGCTTCTGCCTTGAGCGTCCAGGCGCGCGCGTAGCTGCGATCCAGTTCGGTAGCCTCGTTCAGCGCATCGAGCGCGGCGCGGGTATGACCTGCGCGCATCAGGGCCTCGGCTTTATTGCACCATGCCACGACGCTGCGCGGATTGATGATGAGGGCCTGGCTGTAGGCTTCTACCGCGCCCGCGTAGTCGCGCAGATAAGAACGCGCATTGCCCAGACCGTTCCAGGCCTGGAAGCTGCGCGGGTCGATGGAGAGCGATTGCTGGTAGGAGCGAATGGCCTCCTCCGGCATATTCATGTCGAGTTGCGCGTCAGCTTTGCCGTTCCAGGCCGCCACGTACTGCGGGTCGATGCTGAGGGCACGCTCGAAATGCACCAGCGCCTGCGAGTAACGCTGCAGGCGATTGAGCGAGAGACCGGCGCTGACCCAGACGACCGGATTATTGGGGTCGATCTCGGTGGCGTGTTGAAAGGCTTCGTAGGCCTTCTTGTAGTTTCCCTGGTTATAGAGCGCGGTTCCCTTGCCGTTCCAGGCGTGGAAGTTGCGCTCGTCCATGCGCAGGGCTTCTTCGTAAGCGGCGAGCGCCTGCGAGTACTGCTGCTGGCGTAGGAGCGTGTCGCCTTCCTGGCATTTCTCGCGCACACTGCCGCTGGTACGCGGGCGAACAGCAGGTTGCCGTCCGGTCGAATCCCCTTTCCCCTGCGAAAAAGCGGGCAGCGAGGGATTGGTCGCGCTGCGAATGATGGGCGGCTGCTCAACAGGTGGAGTGATGGGGTTATGAACTCCTCCTGCCGGGCGCGTTGCCTGCTCAAATGCGCGCAGAAAATCGAGCATATCGGCGAAGCGATCTTCGGGGCGCGGGGCAAGCGCGCGCGATATCACAGCATCAAGCGCGGATGGCAGTTCGGGATTGATCGACGAGGGCGGCATAATGGGGCCGCTTCCCGTTGCGTCGAAAGGATGGTAGCCGGTCAGCATTTCGTACAAGACCACCGCCGAGCCAAATTGATCGCTGCGCGGATCAACCAGCCCGTTCGCCTGCTCGGGTGCCATATAACCCACTGTCCCGCGAACAGTAATGGTTTTGCCGATACGTGCCCCCGGCTCCAGCGAGCGCGCAATGCCGAAATCCGTGATGACCAACCGCCGGTCTTCCTGATGAATGAGAATATTTTCCGGCTTGATGTCGCGGTGAATTACCGGGCGCGGGCGTGTATGCGCGTAGTGCAGGGCACTCACCAGTTGCCGGAAATTCTGCGTAGTTTCCTGTGCCGGAAGCGGCCCATTCGCTTTTGCCAGCCGCGTGCGCAGCGACCCGGCGGTGTAGAGGGGCATCACCAGAAAAACGCTGGGGCCATCCTTGCCATAATCCAGAATGGGCGCGATATTGGGATGATCGAGGGTCGCCGCGATGCGCGCTTCGCGCAGGAAATGCTCCTGTTCGCTCGGCGTCGTCTTGCTGGGCAGCAGCACCTTGATCGCAATGCGCCGCGAGAGGTTTTGATCCACGCCGCGAAAAACTGCCGCGTATCCACCCTTACTGATTAAGGCGTCAACCACATAGCGGCCCGCCAGGGCCGTATGGAGCAATGGGAGCGCACAGGCCCGGCAAAAATAATCGCTCTCCCGGTTATCGTAGCCGCAATCAGCAAGGTCGGCGCAGCGTGGCATTCCTTCTCCTCTCTCTATCTACAAATATAACGAAGCTCGCTCTCTACTTTCCTCGCAATCAGCGAGCAAGAGGGCACGAACCGCTTGTTTTTATGACTGAGCATGTTGTAGCAATGACTCCGCCCATTCCTGGCACTTTTCTGCCTCTGCTCCCCGGCCCAGCTTTTCCAGGACAATGGCCTTGTTATACCATGCGTCTGGTTCCTCGGGCGCAAATGCCGTTGCCTGATCGAAAGCCACCAGCGCCTCATCCAGCAGGCCAAGTTTAAAAAGCGCCAGTCCTTTATTATTCCAGGCAGCGATGTAATGCGGATCGAGAGCGAGGGCGTGATCGAAGGCCGTCAAAGCTTCCTGGTCGCGTCCCAATTCGTGCAGCAGGCTTCCCTTATTGTACCAGGCCGAGATCAACCCGTCATCATAGTGCAATGCCTGATCGTAAGAGTCGAGCGCATCCTCGTACAGGTGCATTGCCGCCAGCACGTTTCCTCGATTATACCATGCGCCCGCCAGTGTTGGGTCAAGTTCAAGCGCCTGGTCGTAATTAGCCAGCGCTTCGGCATAGCGTTTGAGATCACGCAGGTCGTTGGCCTTATCAAACCAGGACGTGGCGCTTTCGGGAGTGAGCATTGTTGCTCGTTCGTGAAGGAGAAGGGCCTGATCCGGTTCGCCGAGCCGCCGCAGAATATTGCCCTTGATATCCCACATCGCGGAGTTGCCTGGATCGCGTTCGATTGCCCGGTCGATGGCAATCAGCGCCTCGTCGTAGCGATGCAGGCTGTAGAGCGTATCACTCATCGCCTGCCAGACTATCGCCTGCGAGGGGTCAAGCACCAGCGCTTTATCAAAGGCCAGTAACGCCTCTTCCGGGCGGTTCAGTTCAACCAGGGTCATGCCGCGTCCGCTCCAGGCGAAGACATAGTTGGGATCTTGCGCCAGAGCCTGATCGTAGCACTCCATCTCTTCATTGTAGCGGTGCAACTCGTGCAGCACGCTAGCTCGTGAGTTCCACAACTCCGGGTCATGTGGGCGCAGTATAAGGGCCTGGTCGAACGCTTCCAGCGCCTCCTCGGTGCGCCCAAGCAACAGCAGCGCTGCGCCCTTGCCGCTCCATACTTCCGCTGTATGGTTGCCTGCCTGTAAAGCGGCTTCATAGGCAACCAGGGCCTCCTCGTAGTGTCCCTGTTCGTATGCCCGGTCTCCCTGCGCCTGCCAGTCGAGCGGCTCGTCCTGAGCAATCTGGGGAGACGAAGGTTGGGCCTCCGATTCCTGGCGTACAGGTTCCTGGCTTATGGGCACAGTTTTTCCTATAGCCGGGCGGATTACGGTGTACATGTCTTCTTCATCCTCGTCAAGCTCAAAATCGGCTCGCGATAGGCGTGTATCATTTTCTGCTCGAATAGTCAGTGTCGAGGATGGTTGTGCAGCAGCCATGTTTTGCGATTTCACGAGAAAAGCTAGCGGACCATCCTGACCGTAATCGATGACGCGAATGCTTTCCGGCTCGCGCACGTTGCTGGAAAGGGCCAGGGCGAGTTCGGCATCTTGCAAGAAGTTCTCGCGCTCGCGCGTCGTACTTTTCTGCGGAAGCAGCGCTCGTATGGTAACTGGCAACCCAGATTGCCGATCAAGCGCTTGCAGTGTGACGGTATGACGGTCTTTGCCAATCAATGATTGAATTTCATAGCGTCCTTGAAGGAATGTGCCTTGTAAAGGAATACCGCAGTGTGCGCAAAACCGCGCTGTTTTAAGATTTTGATAAGAACATTCGCTAGAATCTAAACATGCTATCATAAATAAGTCCGTCCACCCTTCCGAGCCTAATTACGCTGTGCAATCTCAACCAGTTCTTTAACTGTAGCGAAAATGCCTTTCTTTGTCAATGAGGCAATTAGCCCTATTAACAGACTACACCATACTTAAACTGCAATCTATGACAAATGCTCACATTCCTTTTTTTAAACATACAGTTGCCTTGCTTTTTCCTGCATGGCATAATATGCATCGGTAGAAATGCGGTAGTATCCTGCCACTCGCTGTCATATAGTTAGAACGAACGAATATCACCTCTAGCTAGAAAGAAAGCGAGTTCAGGAAGAGGATGACAATGAGTACACAACGCCAGGGAGAACAGGCGGAACAGGAACAGAGCGATATTATACGAATTTTGCTAGTTGACGATCATGCATTAGTGCGAGAGGGAACGCGCCGATTACTGGAAACCGAAAGCGATTTTGCGGTTATCGCCGAGGCATCGAATGGTGAAGAGGCGGTTGATATGGCGCGCAGGCTACATCCTCATATCGCTATCATGGATATTGCCATGCCCGGCATGGGCGGAATCGAGGCCACCAGGGTAATCAAGGCTCACTCTCCAGAAACCGCCGTACTCGTTTTATCAGCATATGATGACGAACCTTATTTGATGGCTTTGCTCGACGCGGGTGCCGCCGGGTTTCTTTTGAAAAGCGTGCATGGGCAGGAACTGATCAAAGCAATTCGGGCGGTTGCGCGTGGCGAATCGGTTTTACAGCCTTCTATTGCCGAGAAAATGATGCGCCGTCTTTCTACGCAAACGGGCACCGTTCAGCGTCCAGCTAACCTGTTGAGCGAGCGTGAATTTGATGTGTTGCGCCTGGCCGCCCGTGGATTGCCGAATAAAGAGATTGCTTCCCGCATGGGACTGAGCATTCGCACCGTCCATAGCCACCTGGCCAACATTTTTATGAAGATGCAGGTCGGTTCGCGTACTGAAGCGGTATTACAGGCCCTGCGCCAGGGGATGATCTCATTACAGGATACCTATGATACAGAGCAAAACGGCTGATTTCTCTCCATTGGTTCGAGCGCTTTTTATTGGTGGCGCGTTATGCGTATCTCTTGGCCTGCTTATCTGGGCTTTGCTTAACTATCAGGCCCCGCCGATTAGTTATGGTCCGCGAGCAGTCTTTACGCTGATCAGTGTCACCGTCTTCCTGTCCCTGCTTGGCAGAATCCTTCTCCTGCGTATGCTCAAAATGGAGGCATCAGACGTAAAAAAAGGTGGGTTGCCTGTCGCCTGGAGAATGCTGTTTCTACTCGATGTAGCTGCCCCGCTCTATCTTGCAGCGGGCGTCTTGATTGGCGTACCCGCCGCCATCCTGGTAGCCCTGGTTTCACAAATAATTGTACAGTGCTATACCGTTTTGCGCGGGTTTGTTTCGCTTACCCAGGCAGCCTATCATATTGTTGTCACAGCCTTGTTGGTATTTCTCGCCGATAGTCTCTATACCTTGATAGCAGGTTCTCACCAAAATCAGTACATTGCCAATGCTCTTTATCAACCAACGGAACTGTTTGGTTCTATTGTTGCCGCCCTGGTGATGTTGTTCTTATTTGTCCTGGTCTCTTTCCCCCTGGTCGTATATATTTTTCACGATGAAGCGCACGCTGGTCAACAGGCTGCCAGTGCTTCGCTGTTGGTGCCTTTGCAAGCATATCTTCGCTCGCAGGTGTTTCGCTATCAGTTGTTAGTGTTGAGCGTTGGTCCGCTGTTGCCTGTGGTCGATTTTTATGATAATGTGGTTGCCGAGCTGGCCTGGGTGTTTTTCCTGGTGCCGCTTTTTGCGATTTACTATCTGGCGCTGGTCAGCACTCGCTTGACTATTCGCACCGATGCTTTGCAACAGACCTTGTTGGATCTCAGCAGTGCGCGGAGGCGGCAGGACGAACTGCGCGATTATGCCTCGCTCATTACGCGCGTGCAGGAGGAGGAGCGTCGTCGCCTGGCGCGTGAACTGCATGATGATACAGCTCAGGCTCTCATTGCGCTCTCATTGGGGCTTGATGGGCTGGCGCGGGCAATGGGCAACTTAAATCTGCCTGAGAAGGATGCGGCCTGGCTCAGCAATCTCCAGAATCTCGCGGATCATACGCTTGAAGGAGTGCGCCGCGCCTGTCGCGACTTGCGGCCCTCCGTCCTGGATGATCTTGGACTGCGTGCCGCGCTCGAGTGGCTGAGCGATAGTTCTTCCTCACGGGGCATTCCCTGCACCTTTCGCTGTACCGGCACTCCTGTTCCTATTGCTTCTGAGCGCGAGATAGCTATCTTTCGTATCGTACAGGAGGCGTTATCCAATATCTGGCGGCATGCCCAGGCTACTCACGCTGCTGTTGAAATGAGCTATGAACCTGAGCGGTTGCGGGTTGCCATTACTGATGATGGTAAAGGGTTTGACGCGCAAGACGCCCTCGAAAACGTTCACAAGGAAGGAAGTCTCGGTCTGGTAGGAATGCGCGAACGGGCGATGCTCATCGGCGCAACTTTGACTATTACCTCGCACCCCGGCAAAGGATGTGTTGTGTACCTTACTCTGCCTTTAGCTACTGCGGCAAATGGTTCTACGAACTCGCGCACTACCAATAAACTGGAAATAGTTAGTAACTGAACGCCGCTTTTCGAGCCTTGTGCTAATTTTAGGTACATCTACGGATGTTTTTTTTGAACGGATAGTGCATAGTATAAGCAGGCAGGGTTTCTGCCGGGCTAGTGTCAGAAGTACCTGGAGGGTGATGGGTCGGTATCTTGTAGGATGGAACCGGGACCAGCCTATGAGGCCTACATATCGGCCTGATTATCTATCATCTTCTTAAACAAAGAGGAAGCATCTTGTCTCTCCGTGCGGTGTTCTCTCTCACAACGGGTTGAACTTTTGGCAACTAGCTCTGGTATCCCCTGCTTTTCCCTTTTTTGGACAAGCGCTACTCATTTCTTTCCTCACTAAACGCGTGTATGATTGCGCGCTTGCCTTTCCCCATTGCTTTATAAGCGCTGCAATTCATGGCATCAAACAACACATCATTACAGACCTGCCTCCCGATGTCATCCTGAGCGCAGCGAAGGATCTCTCGCTTGCCATGTCGAGCCAATGGGGGCCAGAGATCCTTTCGCGGCGCTCAGGATGACATACGAGGGGGTTCTTTTCAAAGATGTTATATAATGGGTAGGCTACACAGCTTTTTCACAATCTATTTTGAGGATACGATAATGACGACGAACAGTGATGTGTTTGGTGCCAGAGCCACGTTACAGAGCGAGTTCGGCACCGTTACCTACTATCGCCTGAATGCCCTTGCCGGGCGCGGCGTACAGGGGCTGGAGCGTCTTCCCTACACCGTCAAAATCATTTTAGAGAACCTGCTGCGCCATGCAGGAGGCGAACTGATCTCAGAAGACGATGTGCTGGCTCTTGCGCGCTGGACGCCTGGACAGGCGGCGCAATCCGAGGCCGAATTCCCCTTTATGCCCGCCCGTGTGCTGATGCAGGACTTTACGGGCGTTCCGGCTGTTGCCGACCTTGCTGCCATGCGTTCAGCGATGGCTCGCATGGGTGGCGACCCGCATAAAATCAATCCCCTGGTTCCGGCAGACCTGGTCATTGACCACTCGGTGCAGGTTGATATGTTTGGCTCGACGCTGGCCTTCCGTCGCAATGTCGAACGCGAGTACGAGCGCAACAGCGAGCGGTATGGACTCCTGCGCTGGGCGCAGCAGGCCTTCGCTAACTTCCGCGTAGTGCCCCCCGGCACCGGCATCGTTCACCAGGTCAACCTGGAATACCTGGCTCCTGTTGTGATGACGCGCAAAGAGGGCGACGAGACGCTGGCCTATCCAGACACGCTGGTCGGCACCGACTCGCATACCACCATGATTAACGGCCTGGGCGTGCTTGGCTGGGGCGTCGGCGGTATCGAGGCCGAAGCCGTATTGCTTGGTCAGCCTATCTACCTGCTCACGCCCGAAGTGATCGGCGTTCACCTGAGCGGCTCGCTTCCCGAGGGGGCGACCGCTACCGATCTTGTGCTGACCGTCACGCAGATGCTGCGCAAACGCGGCGTTGTCGGCAAGTTCGTCGAATTTACCGGTTCTGGCCTCAGCTATCTCTCACTGGCCGACCGCGCCACCATCTCGAACATGTCGCCCGAATTTGGCGCGACCGCCACCCTTTTCCCCGTAGATGCCGAGACACTGCGCTACCTGACCAGCACCGGGCGCGATCCCAAACTGGTAGACCTCGTTGAACGCTACACGAAGGAACAGGGCCTTTTCCGCACCGACGAAGCGCCCATTCCACAGTTCGACGACCTGCTCGAACTTGACCTCGCCACCATCGAGCCGAGCCTGGCTGGCCCGCGCCGCCCGCAGGACCGCGTTCCCATGCAGAACCTCGGCAAAGTTTTCCGCGATGCCTATGCCGACCGCTTCAAGAAATTAGAGGTGAACAGCACCACTGAAAAGCCTGTCATCCGTCTCGGCAGCGAAGGTGGCAGGCCGAACCCCGATCCCGTTGCCCAGCATGATACCATTGAGCAAAAGCTGGAGCAGGGCACGAGCAACGGCCATAATGGGCATTCGCGCGACGTCGTGGTCTCTATGGGCCACACACAGGCGCATATGACCGATGGCTCGGTCGCCATCGCCGCCATCACCAGTTGCACCAATACCTCTAACCCCTCGGTCATGATTGCCGCCGGACTGCTGGCGAAGCATGCCGTTGAGCGCGGCCTCTCGGTCAGCCCCACCGTCAAAACCAGCCTCGCCCCCGGTTCGCGGGCCGTCATCGACTATCTGGAGAACGCTGATCTGCTGCCCTATCTTGAGGCGTTGCGCTTCCACCTGGTGGGCTTCGGCTGCACAACTTGTATTGCCGAAGGAACGCCGGTCTTGCTTGCCAACGGCACCGCCCGGCGTATCGAGCAGTTGCCCCGTTTTGGCAGTGTAAAGCTGCTGGCTCCTGGCGAAGATGGCAAATTGAGCGCGGCGACCCAGACTGAAATGATGATTCAGGGCGAGCGCGAGTGCATCTCACTTGTTTTGCAAGACGGGCGCACTCTGGTGTGTACACCCGATCATCAGCTTCTGTGCGATGATGGCCGCTGGGTGCGCGCCGACCAGCTTATCGTAGGCCAGGACCGCGTCGTGGTTGGCCTTGAAGCTCCGTTGGACGAGCCGGGCGACGACGAAGCAGGTTATACATTGCAAGTAGGAAACCTGACATTCACGATGGATACGCCTCGTGAACGCCAGCGCACCTTAGCCTTTGCGCGCCTGCTCGGACACTTGCTCAGCGATGGCTCAATCAGCCAGCAAGGGCAGGGCCGAATGCACGTCGGGCAGATCATGGATCGCGAGACCGTTCTCGACGACCTTGAATTGCTTACCGGCCTGCGTCCCGCGGCAACGCGCTATGACGAGCGAAAATGGACGATCGTTCTGCCGAAGCCTCTGACGGATGCCATCATTACTTTGCCCGATGTGCGTATGGGGCGGCGCATCCACCAGATCCCCACGCTTCTGTCATTTGTGTTAGATGAGCATTGCCCGGTTGCTGTCGTGCGCGAGTTCCTGGGTGGACTTTTTGGCGCGGATGGACATGCGCCTGCATTGCACCGTTGGGGCAAAAGCGAGGATGATGCGACACTTGAAGCGCCTGCCTATACCCAGAGTACCATTCCAGAACATGTAGAGGCGCTCAAGCGAATGATGCATGACGTGACCCGCTTGCTGGCGCGTTGTGGTGTGAAAACTGATGGCGCGAAAGTGTACGAGTATCCTACGCGCCGCGCTGCTTCCTCGTACCCGGCAGCACAGGATGGTCTGCCGCGCATCGAGGTGCGCCTGGAACTGCCAGATGGTCTCTCATTTGTAGAGCGTGTTGGATTCCGCTATTGTGTGGATAAGTGCTTACGAGCGAGCGCGGCGGCAGTCTACTGGCGTTTGATCGAGCGCATTCATCGTCAGCGTCTCTGGATGTCTGCGCGCCTTGAGGAAATCCATCAGGAAAACCACACACTCTCGTTCGCCCGCGCGCGCCAGATGGCGGCAGTAGAGTTGATGGAACGCGAGCCAGTAGTCGCTCCTCACTATGCGCTTTTAGAGGGCAGCGACCGTTTTTCGCGCCTGCCACAGCTAACGGCGCGCAAGTTTCAGCCCCTGCATAGAGATGCCTGCGGTTTCCCATCCCCCGTCGAACTCTTTAGCGAACTGGGAGTGCGTGAGTGGTTCGCCCCGTTGCGCTCGCGAGAGGATGCAGAAGCTTCCAAACGTTACTGCATTGAGAAGGAAGCCTTCGCATCGCCAACGTTTGCCCTGAAGGTCATGGAGCGACGACCGGCAGGAAAGCGAGCGGTGTTTGATCTATCAGTGAACGATCAGCACGCCTTTGTAGCAGGAACGGTAGCAGTCCATAACTGCATCGGGAATAGCGGCCCTCTGCCCGAGCCAGTAGCTGAAGCTGTACAGGAAAACGACCTGGTGGTCGCGGCAGTCCTTAGCGGCAACCGTAACTTTGAGGGGCGCATTCACCCCCAGGTGCGTGCCAGCTTCCTGGCCTCACCTCCTCTGGTAGTGGCTTACGCCCTGGCAGGTACGGTTGATATTGACCTGACAAAGGAACCCGTCGGCACCGATGTCAATGGAGAAGCTGTCTACCTGCGCGATATCTGGCCGAGCCAGGAAGAAATCAGCCAGGCCGTATCGCAGGCCGTGACGCCCGAAGTGTTCGCCCAGAACTACGCGCACGTCTTTGAGGGCGACGAACACTGGCGCTCGCTCCCCAATACCGAGGGCGAACTCTTCAACTGGGACCCCAACTCGACTTATATTCAGGAGCCGCCATTCTTCCAGGATATGTCGCCGGAGCCGCAACCGGTTCAGGATATTCACAAGGCGCGCGCCCTGGTTGTCCTGGACGACTCCATCACGACCGACCACATCTCTCCGGCGGGCAGCTTCGGACCCAGCAGTCCGGCTGGCAAGTACCTGCTTGAGCGCGGCGTGGAGAGGCGCGACTTCAACACCTATGGAGCGCGGCGCGGCAACCACGAGGTCATGGTACGCGGTACCTTCGGCAATATCCGCCTGCGCAACCGTCTGGTACAGGGCAAAGAAGGGTACTACACCGTTCACCTGCCCGATGGCGAGGAAATGACCATCTATGACGCTTCTATGCGCTACCAACAGGAAGGTGTGCCGCTGGTGGTCATTGCTGGCAAAGAGTACGGCTCCGGTAGCTCGCGTGACTGGGCGGCGAAAGGTCCCCTGCTGCTCGGCATTCGCGCCGTCATCGCCGAAAGCTTCGAGCGCATACACCGCAGCAACCTCGTGGGTATGGGCATCCTGCCCTTGCAGTTCAAACCCGGCGAGAACAAGGAATCGCTTGGCCTCACCGGACGCGAAACCTACGAGATCACCGGCATCGAAAGCGGTCTCAAGCCCCGCCAGGAAGTCACCGTCAATGTTACCCGCGAGGACGGCTCGACCTTCTCGTTCCAGACCATCGCCCGCCTCGATAGTCCCATCGACGTCACCTACTACGAAAACGGTGGCATTTTGCTCACTGTTTTGCGGCGGTTGATGAAAGAGGGAACGCCTTCTCAAAGCTGATCGAAGCGCATAGGATGCCATTACACACCTGTCTGCCGATGTCATCCTGAGCGCCGCGAAGGATCTCGCGCCCCGAACGATGCGTGTGTCGAGGCCGCAGATCCTTCGCGGCGCTCAGGATGACAGGCGAGCGGGGGCTTGTTCATGACACTCTGTGCGCGTCAACTCTTTTCTATTGACAGACATTCACCTTTTTTTGATATACTGTGGTTGCATTCTAATCTCAACATTGGAAATGTTTTTCATATCTGCGTGTATTTATTCCGACCGGACGTCTTTTAGCCGATATCGCTCAATCTCTTGGCTATGAACTAGTCAACATTGATCTTTTCCGCACACGCCTGGCAATTGCGACCCTCGCTCAACTTCGTGAGGAAGTGGTAGTTTTGCGCTGGAACGGTGAAAAGTAAAGATGAACTTTCGCCCCCAAAACTCCTGTTTCATTGACACTTTGCCTAAGCTCATTTATATTGCATGTGCATATATCACTTCTTTCTCGGGTACCTTTCTACAAACCACGTCAATCTTTTTTAAATACGCTGCTTAAAAATAAATGGGGAGCAAGCCATGCGAAAACAGCAGGATTCGCTTGAAAAAATTGGCACGTATCGTATCCTCGGTAAAATTGGGCGCGGCGGCTCTAGTATTGTCTACCAGGCAAAGCACCTGATACTTTCCGAACGCCCCATCGTAGCCATCAAGCTGATGGCCCACAAACCGCTCATTGAAGAAAATGACCGTGAGAAATTTTTGCGGGAGGCCCGATTTCTTGACCGCTTGAAGCACCCTTGTATTCTTCCCATTCTCGATATCAACTTTGAGAATAACTATCCCTATATCGTGACCGAGTTTGCCCCGAAAGGCTCGCTGCGTGACTACCTGAACAAACAGCCACGCAAGCCGCTTCCTCTGGATCGAGTGTTGAAGATACTGGCGCAAGTTGGCGAAGCCCTGCACTATGCCCACAGGCATAACATTGTGCATCGCGACTTGAAGCCGGAGAACATCCTCTTTAACGCGAAGGATGATGCGCTGCTGGCTGATTTTGGTATTGCCCTGGTCATTGAAACGACCAGCATCAAAGATGTTGGAGCCAGTGGAACTCCCGCGTACATGGCACCAGAACAGTTTGAAGGCAAGGCGGGCAAAGCTTCCGATCAGTACTCGCTTGGCTGCATTGCCTACGAACTCGTGACAGGTCGCCGCCCCTTTACGGCCTCAAATTTTCTGACCTGGGGCATCCAGCATTCGCAAAATACACCCAAGCCGCCCACAGAATATAATCCTGCACTCCCTGAGCATATTGAGCAGGCTATTTTGAAGGCGATGGCTAAAGCACGCTGTGACCGCTTCCGCGATGTACAGGAATTTATCGAGGCGCTGCATGGGAATGTGCAGGTTCCCATTCATCAGAGTGCAGACAGTGCTTCTCGCGCTTCTGCTTCGCCGGTGCCCATTCAGCCCAGGCATTTCGAGCCATCGCAGAAGTCGAAGAGTGAGTGGTTTGACGAGGGGAAAGCGGCCCTGAAAGCGGCCCGCTACGAGGAAGCCCTGGCAGCCTTTGACTGCGTGCTTGCGCTTGATCCCCAATCCGTTTCGCCTCATAACTACAAGGGTCAGATATTGGAGCGTATGCTGCACTATCCAGAGGCATTGGGCGAGTACGAGGAGGCGATCCGGCTTGACCCGCATTTTGCCGATGCCTTGCGCAATAAAGGAAAGATGCACTATCTTCTCGCGCAATATAGCGAAGCGCTGCTTGCTTACGAAGAGGCCATTCGCCTTGATCCGAATAATGCAACGGATTATAAGTGCAAAGGCGATGCCTTCTACCAATTACGCATGTTTGAGGAGGCGCTGGCCTCCTACGATTATGCTTTGCATTTAAAAGCGAATCTGGCGGCTGCTCATCATGGGCGAGGCAATGCGCTGCGCGAAATGGGAAATCTGGAAGAAAGTCTGGAGGCTCATGAGCAGGCGATCCGGCTGGCCGCCAATCATGCCGACTTTTATCATGGCAAAGGACAGGCTCTCTTTCGTCTGAAGCGTTTTGAAGAGAGCCTGGCTGCGCACGAGCAGGCAATCCAGCTTGATCCCGGCCAGGCTATTTTTTACCGTTATAAAGCCGATGCGCTCTACCAGCTCAATCACTACGAGGAGGCGCTGCTCACCTATGAAGATGCGCTGCAACTTGATGGATCAGACCCGACAACCTATAACGGCAAGGGGTATACGCTCTACCAGCTTGGACGCTACGAAGAGGCCCTGGTCGCCTTTGAGCAGGCGCTGCTACTGGATGAAACGCTGGTAGCTGCGCATAACGGAAAGGGACAGGTGCTGGCCCAGTTTCATTGCTATGAGGAAGCATTAAAAGCCTATAACAGGGCGATTGAACTCAATGCCCAGGAGGCGACATCCTTTGTGGGCAAAGGCGATGCGCTCTACCAGTTAGGCCTGTACGACGAAGCTATCGAGGCCTATGTCAACGCGCTGAGCCTTGATTTTGAGTGCGCGGCGGCCTATCTGGGAGCGGGTAATGCGCTCTATCAGTCGGCGCGCTATGAAGAGGCGCTTGATGCCTACCTGTCTGCAATCCAGGCGGCCCCGGAATGCGCCCCCGCTCATGATGGCAGGGGCAACGCGCTTCTGCAACTGGAACGCTATGAGGAGGCGCTGGAGGCTTTAGAACAGGTCATCGCTTTCGACCCCGCCAACGCGCTTTACTACTATCACTATGGACAGGCACTTCATCATTTGAAACGCTATGAGGAGGCGCTTCAGGCTGCGCAACATGCCATTCAACTCGATTCATCCAATGCCCTCTACTACACGTGTTCTGGCTATTCCCTGTATAAGCTCAAGCGCTATGAAGAGGCTCTGCCCATCTTTGAGAAAGCTATCGAACTGGACGCGCAGAATGCATTAGCGCATAACGGCAAAGGAAATGTCCTCTATCGCCTTGAACAGTACGAGGAAGCCCTGGCCCTGTATGAACGCGCTACCCAGCTTGATCCTGTATTTACGCTGGCCCACTATGGACGTGGCAAGGTGCTGTATCATCTGGCACGCTACGAGGAGGCCCTGGTCGCCTTTGAGCGGGTGCTGCAACTCAGTCCCAACTGCGCCTCGGCCTTAACAGGCAAGGGAGATGCCCTCGAGCGACTTGGGCAGGCCACCTCGGCCTTGCAGGCTTACGAGCAGGCGATTAAGATTGACGATAGCTATGCCCCTGCTCTGGCGGGTGCGGGCACCATCTGTTATCAAGAGGGCTGCTACGAATACGCTCTTGAGTGTTACGACCGCGCCATTCAGCTTGCTCCCGATAACGCCCTGTACCTGTTCAACAAAGGGCGCATCCTGTACAAACTCAATGAGATAGAGGAAGCTCTGAGCGTGCTGAAACGCTCGATTGAACTCAATTCCGACTGTGTTCCCACCTATACCTGCTATGGCGATGCCCTCTGGCGCTTGAATCGCAACTGGGAGGCCCTCGATGCCTATGATAAGGCGCTGCAATGCAACTGCGCGAATGCTGATGCCTGGCATGGCAAGGGCAACGCCTTACGCGACCTCGAACGGTACGAGGAAGCCCTGCAGGCCTACGAACGGGCCATTGAATTGAACCCGGAGCAGGTCACTTACTACAACAACCTTGGCCTCACGTATCTGCGCCTCAAGCGCTACCAGCTTGCCCTGGCCATGTATGAAAATGCCATCGCGCTGGCTCCGCATGATGCCTGCGCCTATAACGGCAAGGGCAACGTCTTTTTTGCGCAGCGCAGCTATCGCAAAGCTCTGCTGGCCTACGATAAGGCCGTCGAACTCGATCCCGGCAATGCCGCCTATCGCTTGCGCCGCGACGAGGCGAAAAAATACGTGGTGCGAAGACCCGCCAGAGATCGGCCTGCCGAGGAGCAGTTGTACCTATGACACGATGAGGACAGGAAGACATCCACAAGGGATGTCTCTACATCAAGGGAACCGCTGTAGAGACATCCCTTGTGGATGTCTTTTGTCAAAATTTCCGCTGGCCCATTTATCCTGTTACACCGTCTCTGCCTCTGCCTGCCGCTTCAGCTCAACTTCCTGCGGATCGAGCGGCAGCACCTGGCAGGCTTCTACTGGAAATGAGAGCGTCACCTGCTGGCCGACAGCGAGGCCGCGCGCCTGCTGGCTGGGGATATCGGCGGTGAGCAGGGTATCAGGCGCGACGCGAACATGAAAGCGCGTGAACGGTCCCAGGAAGGTGCGCAGTTCGATTTCGCCGCGAATGGAATTGCCCCTGCTGTTGAGTCCCTGCTCGTTCTCGGCAGAGGCGGCTGTCAGCGTGACTTCCTCGGGGCGAACCAGCACCAGCATGCGCTCACCATCATGCTGGTTCGGCGGCGGCACGTGAAGCGTTTGCTCGCCTGACTGGAAAAGACCTTCGGCTGCCGAGGTCAGCACACCTGTAAACTGGTTGCTGGTGCCAACGAAGCTGGCGGCGAAGATGGTGCGCGGATTGCTGTAAATCTCCTCTGGATGGTCGAGTTGCTCGATGCGCCCTTTTGCCATCACCGCGATGCGGTCGGAGATGGCCAGCGCCTCTTCCTGATCGTGTGTGACATAGATGGCGGTCATCTTCAATCGTTGCTGAATGCGTCGGATTTCGTTGCGCAGTGTGACGCGCACTTTGGCATCCAGCGCCGAGAGCGGTTCGTCGAGCAAAAGCACCTTTGGTTCCACTGCAAGCGCCCGGGCCAGGGCAATGCGCTGCTGCTGACCGCCCGAGAGCTGGTGTGGATAGCTGCGACCTTTATCGGCAAGCCCGACCAGTTCCAGCAATTCGGCGCAGCGCTGCTTGATGACCTCTTTGGACTGTTTCTTAATGTTCATACCAAAGGCGACGTTTTGCTCAGCAGTCATGTGGGGAAAGAGGGCGTAGGATTGAAAGACCATGCCCATCGGCCGCTTGCTGGCGGCGCGATGTGTGATATCTTCATTGTCCAGCAGAATCGTGCCTTCGCTGGGCGTCTCAAAACCGGCAATCATGCGCAGGATGGTGGTTTTGCCGCAGCCGCTCGGCCCCAGCAGCGTCAGGAATTCGCCCTGTTCGACCATTAGATTGACGTGGTCAACGGCCGTCACACGTCCAAAATATTTGGTGAGGTCTTCCAGTTCAAGAAAGGCCATAACTTACTCCTTGCTATCGTGCTGCTGCAATATCAACCTGTGTCCCTGGCTGCCCGCCGCGCCGTCCGCGCACCAGCACGATGATTCCCAGGACGCAGATGAGTGTAAAGATGAAGCTCAGAATGGAGAGCGAGGCCGCGTTGTGTGGCGCGTTCTGGCCGACATTGTTCAGGTAAATGGGAAAGGTATAGATATTGAACAGGCTTGCCAGTGTGAATTCACCCATCACGGTAGAAAACGTCAGCAAAGCGGCGCTGATGACGCCGGGCCAGATGTTAGGCAGGATAACCGTCAGAAAAGTGCGCCACCAGCCGCTCCCCAGACTGTAGGCCGCCTCTGTCAGTACCGTCGTGTTGATGGCGCGCAGGCTGTTATCGATGGGCCGGTAGACGAACGGCAGCGCAATAATCACATAGGCGCAGACCAGCAGCGGCGGCGTATTGATAATATTCAGGCCATTCAGCACCGGCACCAGCCCGAGGGAAAGAATATTGATGAAAGGACTGGCGGTGCCGCTGTATTCCTGGAGCAGTCCTACCGCCAGCACAATCGCCGGAACAGCAAAGGGTACCAGTGAGAGAAACTCGATGAGCGGGCGAGCGCGCGGAATGCGCAACTGCACCCAGTAAGCAGTAGGAGTCACCAGCACAATCGCTAAGATGGTCGCGCCTGCCGCCAGTTCAAGCGAGGTGAGCAGAGTCTGCGAAAAGTCCGGGTCTTTATAGATTTGTTGTAGGGAAGAGAAATCGATGCCGTTTCCGCCCGATAGTCCGAAGACGAGCGTTGCGCCAAGTGGGACGAGCAGGTAGAGTATGACGAGCAGCAGGATGACTTTGTCTACGCCAATGCCGCGCCTCTGCTCCGCAGGCTCTTGCTGGCCAGGGGGAGCGTAGGTATCGGCGATAGCCCGCGAAGTAGTTGGATTGATGCTCATGTAGTTACCTCCCCTGCCAGGTATTGACGCGCCGCAGCATGGCCGTGTAGAGCGAGACAGCTACCAGCAGCACGATAATCATGCCGACCGCCAGCGCATTCCCCAGGCCGAAGTCCACGGTCACATTGCCATTGACCACGAAATTGATCAGGATGGGAACCAGGTTGATGTTGCCCTGAGCCAGGGCGAAGGCGGTAGCGAACGCGCCGAAGGAGTTGGCAAAGAGCAGCATCACCGCGGCGATGAGCGAGGGCAGCAGGATTGGCAGACCCACGCGCCGCCAGTAGGTGAACGTCGAGGCTCCCAGGTTGGTTGCCGCCTCCCGCCATTCGGGCTTCAATCCGTTCAGGGCTGGCAGCGTGACCAGGATCATCAACGGAAGCTGGAAATAGGTATACACAAGCACCAGCCCCCAGAATTGATAGACGCTGAAGCCCAGATGATAGAGGTCCAGGTGCAGCCAGTTTTTCAAGGCCACCGTAATGAAGCCGGTAACGCCGAGCGTGGCAACGAAGGCAAAGGCCAGCGGCACGCCTGCGAAGTTGGCCGCGATGCTGGAAAAGCCCACCAGGAGATTGCGCAGCCAGCCGGTGCGCAGGTTATAGACGCCGTAGGCAGCCAGCGCCCCAAAGATGCCTCCAATAAGGGCAGTGATGAGCGAGATTTCGATGCTGGTCTCGAAAGCGTGCAGATTACTTGCCTGCGAAAGCATGCGCCGGTAATTATCGAACGTAAATGCGCCCGTTGTATTATCGGTAAAGCTGCCTTGAATCAGGATAATGGCGGGTAAAATTTCAAAAAGGAGACAAAAGAGCAAAAACGGAACCAGACCGAGCCAACTGGTGAGCGTATAGCTCCAGCCTCTTCCTCCCGAACGCCGAACCGCGCTCGCTGGTTCGCGAACGGTCGTGCTGGTTTCTGCAATGCCTCTTGCTACCTGGGGTTGCATGCAGGCACCTCCTTTAAATAAAATAGCAGGAACGCGATACATCATATTAACACATGCAATCACGTTCCTGCATCGATTCGCCGGGGCGTACTACGAACCGAGTACCTGCGAACCCCAGTTTTGCGTGACCAGCGTGGAGGCGTTGTTCAGTTGTGTAAGGTTCGGGAACTTGATGTTTGCGTACTGCTCAGCCGGGGGCAACTTCGCGGCAAGATCAGCCGGTACCTTGCCTGCTGCTACCAGCTTCTGGTAGCGCGCCGGGTGGGCATAACCTTTCAGGTAGTCCAACTGCCCCTCGTCGGAGAAGATGTACTCGATCCACAGGCGCGCCGCGTAAGGATGGGGAGCCGTCTTGTTCACAATCGAGACGTAGGGGCCAGCAATCGAGGCATCGGATGGAATGATGATCTTCAAATTGGGCTTGCCCTTGAAGGCATCGCGGAAGCCGAGGCCCAGGTAGTCCCACATAATGGCGATAGCGACCTCGCCCTTTGCCATATTGGCATCGCTCGAGCGGGCAACCGTGAAATTGCCTTTCTTTTTCAGGTTGGCGAAGAAATCGATGCCCGGCTGAATATTATCCAGGCTGCCCCCGTTTGCCAGCGCGGCGGAGAAGACTGCCAGGAAGGCATCGTTCGCCTGGCGCGGGTCGCCATCGATGCCGATCATATTGGGATAGCTGTTGTTGAGCAGGTCCTTGAAGGTGGCGGGTGGATTTTTCACAATGTCAGTGTTGATGACAAAAGCCTGCGCCCCGTAGTACTCGGTACACCAGTAGCCATTGGGGTCTTTCAGATTAGCATCAATATCGGCCCAATGGGAATGGAAATATGGCGTGATCAGTCCCTGCTGAATGGCGACCGGGCCGAATTTAAAGCCCACATCCCCAATATCTCCATGCGGATGCGTCTTGGAGTTCTTAAAGACGACCAGCTCCTGCGCTGAAGAGTATTCCGCCTCGACTTTGTAGGACACCGGTACGCCGTAATTCTTCGTATAGCCAGAGAGAATGTCCGCGTAATCGGCCCATTCAGGGGGAATACCAATGGCCTGGAGTTCACCTTCCTGCTTGGCATGTGAAATAAGGGTTTGCATATCGATGGGGCCGTTCATATTGGTGGTAGAGCTGGGGGTGGAACCGCCACCACTACTGCTGCCACACGCCTCCAGGAACGCGGCCAGGGCTGTTCCCGATAGACCAAGCGCGCCAGCGCGCTTTAAAAATTCCCTACGGTTCTGCGAAGAGAAAAAGGGGCCGAAAAGCTCTTGCTCTCGACTGCTCATAGATGGGTACCTCCATTGATGGGCCACGTTTGACACATATAGTTGCTGCAAACGGGTAGCTCTGTGCCTCACAAAGCAAGCTCATGGGCATACATATACTACGTCTTCATCTGCTTACTATATCTCAACAACTTGCCATTCCCAACCTGCCGCCAGATGTCATCCTGAGCGCCGCGATGGATCTGCGGCTCCCACTGGCTCGACCCGGCACGCGCGAGATCCTTCGCGGCGCTCAGGATGACAGGCATGCGAGGCTTTTTCACGGTGTAGGATTACAGCAATTCCGCGCTACCAATTATATATAGCTGAGTTCAGTGTAGCAGGCAGGATAGATATAACACAATAGTCACAATAACTATAGTGGCTACCTCGATTATTGAGTATTTCAATAGATTTTTTTGCTTCGTTTCCATTTAAACAAATAGCTACCTTCGCTTAAACTTGAGTTAATATCGTTGTGCTAAGATACGAGCAAAAACCGCACCTGTTCATGCTATAATCTTTCTATGGACAAGCAAGTTGATATATGGAAGGGCTTTTCTAGCCACACCGTCTCACAGCTTCGAACCATTGCCGCGCTGCTGAATCGCTTAGACCCGCAGGCACAGTCGGATGCCTTGATTGTGCCAGGGTCGCCGGAACCGCGGGGCAATATCATCGTTTTCCCTGGTTCGTTCAATCCCCCTACGAACGCGCACCTGGCAATGCTGCAACAGGCGCAGCATTACGGGCGAGAGCATGGTGGAATGCATGTTTATGCCGCTATCAGCAAACATACGACCGACAAGGAGAACGTGCAGCGTCCTTTGCTGGTTGACCGCGTGCTGCTGCTTGAGGAGATTATGCAGCGCTACCTGCAAGCTGCCGGAGTGATGTTGTTTAATCGCGGCCTGTACGTGGAGCAGGCGGAGGGCATTCGCCGTCGCTATCCCGCCGTTGCTACCCTGTATTTCCTGGTGGGCTTCGATAAGATCGTCCAGGTTTTTGACCCGCGCTATTATAGCGACCGGGACAAGGCCCTGCATGAATTGTTCGCGCTGGCGGACATTCTGGTTGCGCCACGTGCCAACGCAGGCGAGCATGAGTTGAAGCAGCTATTACAGAAGCCAGAAAACCGCCAGTTTGCTTCGCATGTTCACGCTCTTCCTTTGAATGAGGCCTACCGCAATGTCTCCTCGACCCATATTCGCCAGGATTTTGCGCGCTACGCCTCGGATGTGCCGCCGGAAGTGCGCCAGTTTATTCAGGAGACGCATGCCTACGAACCCGCTCAGCGCCTGCCAGATGGCCGCGAAATTGACCGCTACGGAGAGCGCATGCTGGCCATTCAGAACCTGCTCAGGCAAACGGGCGGCGCAGTGTGAGGCGATTCGTGCCAATCTGTATCACGTCGCCCTCGAGCAGGTGATAGCGCGTGATCCGCATGCCATTGACGAAGGTGCCGGTCGCCGAACGATGATCCTCGATTTCGTAGCCTCCATCTGGTACCTGCCGGATGGTGGCATGTAAGCGACTCACCGCGAGGTCTTCCAGGAAAATATCACACTCGCGGCTGCGCCCAATAGTCATCTCCGGCAGGGCCTCAAAAGTGCGTGATAGACCGTTGGGGCCGCTTAGCTCCAGAAACACGATTTGATGGAGCGTCGGCTCGTGTTTTTTGCTCTTGTGCGATTCGCGGCCCCGCGAAGATGCAAGCTGGAACGGGCGCGTCCCTTCGTGTCCATAGAAGACCAGTTCCGTATGGCCGAAGCAGAGGACATCGCCATCCTGGAGCAGCTTCTCGTGTATGGGTTCGCCGTTGACAAAGCTATCTCCGCTGCCATGATCGTCGTGCAGCAGGTAGCCCTGCGAGGTAAAGAGAATGCGCGCCTGTTTGCGGTGAACAGCCAGGTCTTCCAGGAAAATATCACAATTGCGGCTGCGCCCGATGGTGGTGCAATCTTTCCAGATGCCGATACGTTTGCCGGCCTGCGGCCCCTGCTGTATCATCAGGTATGCGGTTGTCTGCTCCACTGGCTCCTGAGCCATTTCCAACCCTCTCTTCTAGCCGATTATTTCAACTCGTCCAGGGCCGCTAAAATTTTCTCGGGTGTAATAGGCAGGCTGCGAATGCGTATGCCAAGCGCGTCGTATACCGCGTTGGCAATAGCCGGGGCCATGCCGTTGGTCGGCACTTCACCGGCGGACTTTGCGCCAAACGGGCCGGTGTATTCTGTATCCTCGACCAGGATGGTGGTCATCTGCGGCATATCGAGCGCAGACATCACCTTGTAGTCTACGAAGCCCGGATTGCGCACGCGCCCCTGCTCGTCAAATTTCACTTCCTCGCTTAGCGCGTAGCCCAGCGCCATTGCGGTTGCTCCCTCGACCTGCCCGGTGGCCAGGGTGGGATTGATGGCTTTCCCCAGGTCGAGCGCGTTCACGGCGCGTGGAACGCGCACCTGTCCGGTTTCCGTATCGATCTCTACTTCAACAAACTGGACGTAAAAAGGCGCGGGAGAATCATCGGTCCAGAAATCGCCCTTTGCCATGATTTGCTGGCGGTGCCGACCGTAGAGCGTTTCGTGCGCGATATCGGCGACGGTCAGGTTGCTGGCCCCCTTTGGCGTATAAATCACGCCATCGATAATGCTCATATCTTCCGGCGAACAATCGAGCAGGTCTCCGGCAACCTCAAGAATCTGCCTGCGCACCTGTTCGGCGGCGACTTTGACTCCGCTTCCGCTAATATAGGTGGTGCTGGATGCATAGGAGCCATAGTCGAAGACGCTCGAGTCGGTGTCTACCGAATGCATGATAATCTTGTCCATGCCGACCCCCAGCGCCTCGGCGGCTATCTGCGCCATGATGGTGTCGCTGCCCTGCCCAATATCGGTCGCGCCGGTCATGACGTTGAAAGAACCATCCTCGTTCAGCTTGATGGACGCGCCGCCCAGTTCGAAGCTGGCGACGCCGCTGCCCTGCATGGCCGTTGCCACTCCTCTACCCCGCCGGATGGGCTTTCCATCGCCCCGGTCAAACGGCTCGTACCAGCCAAACGCTGCCGCGCCCTTTTCTATGCACTCAGGCAGGCCACACGAGCGGAACTGGCGCTTCGAGTGCCAGATGCCATCCATTGGTTCGCCCTCGATGGGGTCCCAATCGCCTTTTTGCACGTGATTTTTGCGCCGGAACTCTAGCGGATCCATGTTCAGGCGATGCGCGATCTCGTCGATATGACATTCGAGGGCGAAAAAGCCCTGTGGCGCGCCATAGCCGCGCATGGCTCCCGGAATTGGCAGGTTAGTGTAAACAGCATCCGCCTGGAAGCGGTAGGCTTTGGCGCGGTAGAGACAGAGCGTTTTGTGCCCGGTGCTGCGCGTCACGGTGAAGCTATGCGTGCCGTATGCCCCCGCGTTGCCAATCGAATGCATCGAAATAGCCACCAGGGTGCCATCGCGTTTGACCCCGCTGCGCATGCGCATAATCACCGGATGGCGGAAGCGGGCCGAGGTGAACTCCTCCTGGCGGCTGTACTCCACGCGCACCGGCTGGCGCGTTTTGAGCGCCAATATGGCGGCAACGGGTTCCAGGAGCATTTCCTGTTTGCTGCCAAAGCCGCCCCCGACGCGCGGTTTGACCACGCGCACACGCGAGATGGGCAGTTGCAACACGGCTGCCAGTTGTCGCCGCGTGTGATAGGGAACCTGCGTGCTGCTTGTCACGATCAGGCGGTCATAGCCATCGACATAGGCGAGACAGACGTGTGGCTCCAGAACGGCGTGCGAAATAAAGGGGACGCGATACTCGCCCTCGACCACGATATCCGCCTCGCGCATGGCCGCCGCGAAATCGCCGTTTTCAATGATCTCATGCGCGGCGATGTTGTGCGAGGCATCATAGATATCACCGAGATGTTTGCCATAGTTGGGATGAGAGACATCCGGCTCGTGTAGCTGCGGCGCGCCCTCCTGCATGGCCTCTAATGGATCAAAGACCGCCGGAAGCAGCTCGTACTCAACGTCGATCAAGCCCAGGGCTTCCTCGGCGATGGCTGCCGTTTCAGCCGCGACAAAGGCGACCCAGTCGCCGACGTAGCGCACGCGGCTATCGAGCAAATAGGCATCATAGGGTGACAGCTCGGGATAGGGCTGCCCTGCCGTACTGTGCGCCACGCGGGGTACGTCCTTATGCGTCACTACGGCGCGCACACCTGGAAAGGCAAGCGCTTTGCTTGTATCGATATGCCGGATGTTCGCGTGCGCGTGCGGCGAGTGCAGGATACGGCCATACAGCATGTCCGGCATCTCAAGGTCCGAGGCGTATACGGGTGCGCCCGTCACCAATGGACGGGCATCCACGCGGCGCTCTTTCTGTCCAACCACGCGCGTGCGCGCTATTTGCCGTGCTCGCTGATGTGCGCTGTCGGCAATATTGCCACTACCGGGTTCGTAATAATCGTTTTGCATAGAGTTCATCATTAAGCTGCAAGATGAGTGAGAAGCCTGCGCGCCCTTGCCCGATTAGAGGCTGTCCTTTTAGCAAGACATTGAGTATTGAGATCAGAAACATACCGGACGCTTTAAAATCTGCCCTTTCCAACAGGATGCCCGAATCATATCATGCTAAAACTCAGGAAACAAGTTTTCCCAGCTTACCGTAAGAAAGTATGGCTGATGGTAATATCACTCCCACAACGCGCCAAGCATAGCAAGCTGTCCGGCGTACTCGATGCGCTTAATCCAATCTTTGGGCCAGACCGAGAAGCCATGATACGCCCCGGCGAAAGCGCCTGTCAGGCAGGCTATCGAGTCCGAATCGCCGGAGGTCACCGCGGCGCGGCGCAGCGCGGCAAGGGGATCATTGGGAAAGAGCAGGAAGCAGAGCAGGCCGGTGGCAAAGGCTTCTTCGGCAATCCAGCCCGCCCCTGTCGCAAGACAGGGATCGCTCTCGCGGTCGGGATGGGCGAGCGCGCTATCCAGCCGCTCCAGCACACCCAGGCATTCATCCCAGCCCTGTTCAATATAGGCGGTGGGTGAGGATGCTCCCGCGTGATGCCAGAGGTCGCCAAGCCAATCGGCATGGTAGACGCTGCGCTGCTTGTGAGCGTAGTCGCGTAGAAGGCCGGGCAACTCCTGCGGTGGGTGGGTGGCGACAAGCAGAGCGATGGCTTTGGCCGTGAGGTCAGAGGCTGCCAGCGCCGTTGGATGTCCATGCGTCATGGCTCCCTGAAACTGGGCGATAGCGGCCCGGGTCTCCTCTGGTATGCCTCTTTTGCCGCCTGGAAGCAATCCGACGGGCGCGACGCGCATATTCGCGCCGCAGCCTTTGGATGTATGTACGGTTGCCTCTTGCCAGGGTAGTCCCTGTTCGAGCCGTCTGCACGCCTGCATACAGGTGTTGCCGGGGGCGCGGTTGTTGTCGGGGCTGCGCATCCAGGCCACAAAGCTGCGCCTCAACAAGGGCTCCAGTTTTTCCATCGTATAAGGGCGGGAAGCCTGCATGAGGGCCATCCCAACGGCAATCGTCATCTGCGTGTCATCCGTGACGCGCGCCGGGTTGCCTTCGAGTTCTTGCGGGCCATCCGGCGGATAGTGTTTCAAGATAGCATTCACACTCATGAATTCGGTGGGGGCGGCGAGCGCATCACCGAAGGCGAGGCCAAAAAGGCAGCCCGAGGCGCGACGAAGTGTGGGCATACCAGGGTTCACATCCTTCCATAGCTGTTGTAGAGATGCCAGTAGACGCCGTGACGGGCAAGCAGCTCGTCGTGCGTGCCTTGTTCCGCCACGCGCCCTTTATCGATAATCACGATGCGGTCGGCGTTGCGGATGGTGCTGAGGCGGTGCGCGATGATAAAGGTGGTGCGGCCCGCCGTCAAACGCTTCAGGGCCTGCTGGATGAGGGCTTCCGACTCGTTGTCCAGGGCCGATGACGGTTCGTCCATTACGAGAATGCGCGGCTGGTGCAGGAACATACGAGCGATGGCGATGCGCTGCCTTTGCCCACCCGAGAGGCTCTGCCCACGCTCCTGCAAGACGGTTTTGAAGCCATCAGGCTGCGAGAGAATGAAATCGAGAATGTTCGCGCTGCGCGCTGCCTCTACCAGTTCTTGATAAGTGACCCGCCGCAGCAGGCCGAAGGTCAGATTCTCTTCGATGGTGCCGCTGAAAAGCGAGTCGTCCTGTAGGATAACACCAAGCTGGCTGCGCAGGCTTTCGATCTTCAAATCGCGCAGGTCGTAGCCATCGATAGTAATGCGACCGCTATCCGGGGCGTAGAAGCGCATGAGCAGGTTGGCGATGGTGGTTTTTCCGGCTCCACTGCGCCCAACCAGCGCGATGGTCGAGCCTGCTCGCACCTGGAGATTGATGTCGTGCAGCACTTCGATGCCGGGCGAGTACGAGAAATGCACATGTTCAAAGGTGATGTCGCCGCGCACGTGGGGAAGCTCGATGCCTTTTTCAGCGTCGGCCTCCTCTGGATGGTTCAGCACCTCGAAGAGACGGTCGATGGCGACCGCCGCCGCCTGCACCTGCTGGTTGACGCCATTGAGTGTGCTGACGGGCGTTGAAAGCTGGCGCAGCACCAGCACAAAAGCCGCCAGCAGGCCCGCCGAAAGCTGCTGCGTAAGCACAAGATAGCCGCCAAAGGCCAGAATGACGATCACTCCAATGGCCTGCACAATACCAATCACCAGGTTTGCCTTTGACTGGAACAACGTGCGCTGAAATGACAACTGGTTGGTGTGCATAATCAGCTTCTTGATCTTGCGCCCGAAGCGATGCTCCGCCGCCAGGGCCTTGACCGTTTTTAAGCCGGTCAGTCCCTCGTACATGGCTCCGTTCATCACAGCGTAACTTTCCAGTACCTGCCTACTGAAGCGGCGCGCTTTGCGGTTGAAGTACAGGCTGACCCCCACATAAAAAGGAGCGACCGCGATCACTACCAGCGTCATGCGCCAGTCCGTGAGAAAGAGGACGAACGTGTAGATCACTACCAGTACCGTGTTGACCACCGTATCGATCATCACCTGAATAACGGTTTGCTGCGCCGATGTCACTTCGTTGAGGCGACTCAACACCTGTCCGGTGCTGCTAAGTCCCTGATAGAAAGCGAGCGGCAGGCGCAGCATATGGCGATAGAAGCGGTAGGTGATATTCAGGTTGGTCGCCCGGCTGAGCGAACCCAGCACGTTGCGGTTGAAGAAACTGAGCAGTTCTTCGAGGAACTGGACCGCCAGCACGAAGATCAGCGACCAGATGAAGAGCGGCACGTTTCCCTGCTTGAAGACGGTATCCAGCATAGTGCGGAAGACGAACGGGAGCGGGAGGGCAGTGAGGCCGATGCCGACGGTCAGCAACAGCGCCAGCGCAATTTGCCATTTAAAGGGTGTGACAAACTGGCTAAACTGTTTGATATCGCGCCAGCTCAGTTTTTTCTCCTGGGCGCGCTTATGGCGCTCCAGGCGGCGCGCATAGGCTGTATTGGCGTAGACAAGCTGCTGCTCCCGCGCAAGCGCTTCAGCAGCAAGCGTTTCTTTTGTGACGGCTGCCATAATCTGAGTGGGCAGCTTGCTAATCTCCAGTTCACCGCTGTAGGCGGCAGTTTTTACGGTTGGCAGCGCGCTGATATCGTCATCCTTAAAGGTGGGTGGAAAAGGAAATTCGACCTGTTGTTCCGCCGTTGTATGTGGGACGGGCCAGAGGTTCCCTTTGAACTCTGGTAGCTGCGGCGGCGTTTCCTGGGGCGGCTGCGGTGTTTTGCCTACCAGGCGTACAGGACGTGGCAGATTTGCAGGTGGAAAAGGATTGTTAACCATCGGCACCACCCGTAAAGAGCGCCTGAAGCAGGCGAGGCCCATCATCCGTGTTGCGCGCAAGCAGGAGACGATATCCCGCCGCCTGTTCGGCCAGCTTGCTGAGCAGGCCAAAGAGCTTTTCCTGCGACTGAGGATAGGTCTTTTCGATGCGCATGCATTGGTCGATGAGTTCGTGCAGGGTGCGCCCCTTGCTCAACGGAACCAGTTGGCTCGGCCCCTCTTCCACCAGCGTAGGAAAGATCAGGAAGCGGACATCTGCTTCAAGATCGAGCGCGCCCGGACGTAATTGCTCGATATCACAGTGGCGCTTGCCTCGAAAATCTGCCGGAAGCTCGCACAAAAACGCCAGTTGTGGCCAGAGATCAAGCGTTCCCTTGCGCACAGAGGCTTCAGTATTCAGAGCATGGACGTGGATACGCGCGTCTTCCTCGCATTCTCGCAGTGTCACCAGGTCATCGCCCAGCAGGCCAAAGCCGTACAATGCGCAGCCGATGCTCAGGGTCGTCTTGCCGCTGCCGGAAAGCCCGAAGATGAGCGCGGCCCGCCTGGCATCTCCAGGCGAGGTAACGGCTGCCGCGTGGCAAGGCTCGAAGCGAAAGGAGCGCAAAAGATGACCGAGCGCCAGGAGCAAAACGCAGCGGCGTAAGAATAGTGGTTGATACTGTTCGAGAGAGAGAAGCTGCGTAACCGCCGTTTGTTGATCTGGATAGAGCGCGGTCAGAACCGGCCCATTCATGGTCGGCAGTTCTGCGTAACTCAAATATTCGCTGTAGTCGTCCTGGCTCAGGTAATAACGCAGCTTTGTTTCGGTCATCAACCGGATCGTTTCGGTATGTTTTCTCCTATCCGGCAGCGCGAGCGGAAATTGAGAGGCGTTCTCAAAGCAAGCGAGCGCATATACCAGCCGCCCGCGCACCCGGGCAGGTTCGGGAAAGGAACCGAGCAACCCGTCGAGCAAGGACAGGAGCGCGGGCTGATTGGTAGAACAGATCACCTCGAGATCAGAGAAAAAGTAGCGCTTCTGAAACGCTAGCTCGGGTAGCTCTGCTGCTGTTAGAACGGTCTCATGCGGCATATGTTTAACTGTGCGCGGACGTGCGTTCGCGAGAGCCGCTTTCGCTGAGCAGCTTATGCTCGCGTAATGTGTTCAAAAGTTGTTCGACATCGTGTCGAGCCTGGTCATAGGTCACTTCATATGATGAGCAGATAGCGGAGGTAATATCTTCAATCGTGTGTTTGCCATCCAGCATTTTCCAGATCAATGTTCCTACTTTATTTAAGTTAAAAGAATAGCCTTCTTGTGGGTCCAGCAAAATCGCCTCACCATCGAGTTCTCTCCACAACACAACCGTATTTCGTGATAACATCTGCATAGCTCCTACATCTGCCGATAAGTTCGTAAAATGAGTTACATCCTATATTTTTTGTCGGCAAAAACGCTTGTTTGTTAAGCCCTTTGCCGTTCTTTATTCGTTAAGAGGAATGGCAGCCGGGCGCATGCGCAAATACGCCAGGCGCGCGACCAGGGTTGCACATTTTCGGACGACAACACGTAGCAAGGGAAGATGCGTATGAAGACAATATAACCGATAGCGTAGCTGCGCAGAAAGCTTTCCATACCTTTTGGCTATCGAAAGTCGTAAATCTATTTGTGTAGTACCGCTTCGCACCAGCGTAACCCTCCCCACCACTGCCTGCTCATCGAACCAGTTGGCCGAAAATTGCATGTCGCCCATTTCAAGATAGCGCGTCCCTGCTGCGCCCGTTTGACGCCGCACGATACGATGGATCACCAATCCCTCGGGAGTTTCAAAAGCCGCGATATCCCCTACCGAAATGGCCTGTGCTGGTTCGATATAAACGCTATCGCCCATATGGATGAGGGGTCGCATACTGCCGCTAGCAACGCGAAACCAGGTAGGTTGTCCCTGACGGATAGCTTCAATGTAGAGGGAATCGATCACGCGGGCGCGTGTTTCGGATATTTCTGGCATAACGCTCCACCTTTTCCCGCCTGCAACCTATGTTTGACAAAATAGCCAGGTGAATCTCACCTGGCTACGCAGCTTGGATGGTCGCTATTTGTGAGTGCGACCAGCGGTGCCGGAAACGGAGCAGCTCAGAGAGCCTTTGCTCGGAGTCACATGGCAACCGCGACCGGAATGGGCAAGAGCCGAGGGAAGGTCGCGGAGGCGCTGTACTTCGAGCTTGGGAGCCTCGTATGCTGCGCGAGTGTTTTGAGTCATAACTCACTCTCCTCCAACTAAATGTTGCTAGGCCCCTGTATGAACGATGAAGACTTTCAGCGTTTTTACAAGGATAGCAAGATCGACGATAAATGAACGAGTATCGATGTATTGCATATCAAGCAGAACGCGCTCATCATATGAGATGTGCTGACGCCCGCTGATTTGCCACAAGCCAGTAATACCGGGTTTGACCGAGAGCCGCTTCTGAGCATATTCGCCATAACGCGGCAGCTCGCTAGGATGAATCATCCTCGGCCCAACCAGCGACATTTGCCCCACCAGAACGTTGAATAATTGAGGTAACTCATCTAGGCTTGTTTTACGCAAGAACCGGCCTACACGGGTGATGCGTGGGTCGCGTTCCAACTTCATATTTTGCTGGAACTTGCGCATTAACTCAGGATGTTTCGCCAGATACGTATCCGCATCGGGTATCATGGTGCGAAACTTGAGTGCGTAAAAACGACGCCCCTGGTATCCAATGATTTCGCGAAAGTGTAGCACACTTCCTCTGTCATCGAGCTTGATGCAAACAGCGATGAGCAAAAGTACTGGCATCAACACGATAATACCAATCAGGGACAGGACAATATCACACACGCGCTTGAAGATATGATATAGCGCCGCTGGCTCGCCTGTTATGGTAACCCCAGGTTTGACGACTGTTATTGCGTCAGTGTTGAGTATACCGGGACTCATACCAAGCGCCTTTTGAGAAACTGGCCCTTCCTCTTGACGTTTGGGCATGGTTACCATGATCTGGTCCATAAATGCCTATATCTCCTTTGTATTCTTCCCCTCGACGCTTGTAAGTGTAGCAGGTGGAAAGCGTGATGTCGGTAGTGAACCAGTTAAGAAATGATTGCAAATATATCAATCAGGTTAAGGTTTCTTCTGAATGCTAGTGGGAGCTTATTTCTCTATCAATTTCCTGCACTAACAAGTGAGTACTGCCTTACTAATTCGTTGTAACTATAGCAGCGATTTTCTATGGAGGATCGTAGAACGTATTTTTGCTAATGGAGAGGACATGACTTTTATTATGAAGAAGAGCAAGTTATTTTACGTTTTTGCCGCGCTTGCAGTGCTGGCGCTCCTGGCGGGCATCTATTATTCGATTCCCGGCGTGTATCACCCATTGCTGTTCTTTGATCACGCTATTTACCTGATTAATGTGCCAAAAATCAATGCCTACTCGCATCACAAGTACACGGCTGTGTTCCTGATGGTCGCACTGGCTTTCTTTTTCCTGGCATATCTTTTGCAGCGCCGCAAGAAGGCAATCGCTTAAATCGAGAGGGGAATGCAAAGAAACTGCATTCCCCTCTGCTCTCATCATTTTTCCCAACCCAGGTCTCGTCCTAAAAATTCGTAGAGGCGAGCGTTATGAGGCTGGAAGTAGTCGATTAACCTCGCGCGGGTCTCCGCCTTCATCTTCGGTGGTTTCTCGTTGCTCTTATATCCCTCTTTGGTAGGCTCGCGATAATTTTTAAACTCTTTTTGTCTGATAAACTGCTCGTTCACCGGTACTCCGAGAAATTCCAGCGTTTGCCGGACTACAGTTGCCGGGTTGCTATACAAATCTTCGCTTTTGAGGATGAGCAGTTGTTCCCGGGGAAAGAATTGGAGCCAGTGTTGTAGCTGATCCATATAGATGCCGCGACACAGGTAGGAGTAATGTCGATAGCTATAGCTTTCATATCGCTCGTCGTGAAGCATGCGTTCGCGCTCTCCCGCCAGCCGTTTTTCCTCTTGATCGATTGCCTCCTCGAAGGACAGCGTATCGTATCCCAATTTGAACTCCAGCCAGTGCTGGGAATAAGCGCGGTCAATCGGATTGCGTAACAGGGCGATTAGCTTGACAGCCGGAAGCATCTTTGCGACGCGCCGGGGAGATTGTGGATGGAACAGGTAGTACGGGCTGGCTTCGCCTGTAACAAAGGAAAGCTTGCGGACTTTTTCGATATATGCCTTGTTGAAGGTGAAAGGAAACTGCGCTCGATACCAGAAGCCTGGGCGATCAAAATGATAATCGAAGTAGTGAACTTCCTTCATAGAGGCCGGGACGATGCCTGGATACTCCATTAAATAGTTATAAAGCGAGGTTGTCCCACAGCGTTGTCCGCCGATGATGATAAAATCCGGCATCAAGCGCACCGGGCTGGTTGCGATTCGATAGAGTTGTCCGGCGCGATATCTGGCTTTTTCAATGGTATTCATATGGTCTACTCGCTCCTCTTTGTATTCCTTTTTTTAACATAGCACTCTTACCATAGAGCATTCGTAGGCCTGTGTACATGAATAGTTGGTGATGGACAAGTGATAATTTGCCTGAAGAGGTTATGAAATAACAACCTGATTCTGAGTAAAGAGTACTATCGAGGAATATCGATGTTACAGCCTCTGCCATATATCGTCCTGCCATTTGGGAAGTCAAAGTTCTGAATATTTTTTGCAGATGGGTCGATAATGGAAGTGGAATATAACTCGTTCTAGATACTATTCCTTACTCAACAATAAAAGCGAGGAAGCTACCTGCGCCTTTCGGGGCCTGATTATCTAAACCTTTCCCGGAGGTTTTTGTTATGGAGAAGTGGGTAATGTTCTTACGAAGGCAAAAGCGCTCATTGCGGACGCATAGTTGGAACTTGCTAGTTGCCAGAAGTATGATGGCGCTATGTGGTTTATGTCTCACCTTGTTGTTGGCGGCCTGCACCAATCCCTTTTTCACGCCGACGAAAAGTGGCGCTGCAACTCCAGTGCCTTACGGTACTCCTACCACTGCGGCTACTTCGCCGACACCTACCTATATACCACGCACCATTACGTTGCATGTCACCAATTGTCCTTCCAATGTTGCAGGGCTGAAGTGGGATCAGATAGCAGGCACAAAAGCCAATGTAAACAAGGTGCAACTGGTCACATGCGGCAGCCTGGAGGGATCGGGTAGCCTGGAAGCGGTAGTAGGTGTTGGCTACTATACGCCTGATGCGAAGCTGGATGTGTACGTCTATGATGGACTTACCGGCACTCCAACCGTGACATTTAAAGTACTGGGACTGCTAGATGGCGATGCTCAGATTAGCCCCGCTGGCACGCTCATGACAGCGGAAGTGGGTCCAAAGGGCATTGCAACCACGACCACCAATCTGTTTAAAGAATACAAATGGAACGGTTCGACGTTTACTCAGGTGATGTTTCCTTTCCTCTATCCAGATATGACCCACTATCAGGCCGAACAGGATAATGCGCTTGTCACATCTCAGTTAACTGCCGGCAACAAAGATCAGGAGTGGAAGACGTCATGTACGGGTGAAGGTGGGCACCTGGCTAGCTCGATCTTTCGCTGGTCCAATACCACATCGACCGTACAGACTTATGATAAAGGAACTGACACGGTGATTGTACAGATAGCCAATTCTGGACCTGGAGGCGGTGGTTTTGTTGTCACCTGTCACCACCTGGATGGAAATACGAACAGTATTCTCGAGATAGCCAGCGTTACTCCTCTCGATACGAATATGACTGTTACCGCCCCGGCGAGTGGCGTGCAGGTTGGCAGCCCGGTCAGCGTCAGTGGTGTATCCCAGGCTGGTGCCGGAGTGCTGGACGAACTGGTGGTTTATGATGACACCTTTGTGCGTGCTGGCGATTCCGGCCCCATCACCCGAAATGGCTCTGGCTATGTCAGCTTTACGAATTCGGTCACTTATACGCTTAATGCTTCAGGTGTGCAGGAAGGAATCATTGTTTTCTTCGTCAGCACTCAGAATAATCTCGCGCTGACCAATCAGATACTCGCGGTGAAGGTTTTCCTTTCGGCTTGATTTCGCCTGGATAGATGGTAATGAATTCTTAACCGGAAGCCGATAATATTCACTGGATCGTAACACCTTTCCCCGAAAGGTTGAACAGTAGCATGGTACACTCTGGTAAAACGTGGACGTGGATGAGCGCGTTTGAAGTACCTTTTGGGGCAGGCCATGAAAACCCGCTTGTGTTTTTGAAGATAAGCTATGCTAAGACTAGAAGAGTTTTAGAGTCGAGGAGGGACACTAATTGAAACGTTATTTGCCGAGTATTAAGCGGTATAGTTGGATACTGCTGGTATGTATTGTTGTATCGTCCATTATTGGTTTCATGATTGGTAAATCGCTGCCTCCGGTATTTCAGGTCTCTTCAACTATTCTGGTACAAACCGGAGCGCCAGGAACCAGTATCACCACGTTGACCTCTTCACCAGACCCGACACAAAGTCTGGCTGAGGCCAACACCTATGCGGCTGAAATTCCAACGCGTGATGTTATGACCTTCATCTACAAGCAGTATCCCGAGCTTGCGGCAAAAGGTTTCTCGCCCAACGACCTGCTTGCTGATATTACTGCTGTTCCATCTACTACATCAGCTACTGTTGCCGTGACAGCCAGCGCGACAACGCCTGCTGATGCTGTTTTGCTGGCAAACCGCGTTGCTGATGGCTTTGTTCTGTATAGCCAGCAGCAGGCGCAGCACGAGTTAGATATCATGCGCCAGGGATTCCAGACCCAGTTGACCAATTACCAGCAGCAACAGAAGCAGTTGGAAGCTACCCTGGCCAAGATCGCCAACCCCAATGATCCGAACTACATTTTTACCAATAATAGCCTGACGAGCGTTAACCACACCATCGATCAGCTCCAATCGCAATTGCTCAGCCTGCCACAGACTGTGCGCAGCGATGTGAGCGTGGTACAACATGCCGAACTTGGTGATGTGACTTCCTCCGGTAAGACTACGATCATTGTAGCGGCAACTGCCGCAGTCGGTTTGATTCTTGGCATATTGATCATGATGCTCATGATCTTCCTGGATGATCGCCTGCAGGGAGATGACCAGGTACAGAAGAAGCTGGGATTGGCTTATCTTGGCTCTGTTGGCACACATAAAGAACTTGACGCAGCGCCCACACGGGTAGCTGGGAAGGCGTTGGAAGAGATCGGTGATGTCTACGCAGGATTGCGCTTGACGGGCTTGATTTCTACCACGTGGCGCGCCCCGCAGGGCGGCGTTCTCCTGGTGACGAGCGCTCAAGAAGCTGAGGGCAAGACCACCGTTACTGCTGCCCTGGCCGCCAGCCTGGCAAGTGTAGGTAGCTCGGTGGTGGTAATTGATGGTAATTTGCGCAAGCCGGGTACGCATCTGGCCTTCGGTATGGGCGGCAATGCTTTGGGGTTGAGCGGCCTGCTGAAAGGCGCTGGCGCGGTAGATGACGCGGTGCAGCGCAGCAATATACCGAACGTCTGGTTATTGCCTGCGGGCACTCCTAACATTGAGCCTACATTCCTGCTGGAACAGAAGCTGCCCGCTATTCTCGCCCAGTTGCGTAAAAAGTGTGACTTTATCATTATCGATGGCCCGGCCATGTTGAGCAATGCCGATGGTCTGCTACTGGCCTCGATGGCTGATTGTGCAATGCTGGTGGTGGATGTCCGTCACTGCAAAGTGCAGCTACTGGAGCGGGCGCGGGATCTCCTGGTTACGCTGGCCAGGATTCCTGCTGGTGTGATGTTGAACCGCGTGACGAAGCGCAAGCGCAACACTTTCTACGCGGCTGCTCCTGTAGCCACTTCTACACCTGCCAGTGTCGAAACGGTTACAAGCGAGACAGTGTCGAACGGAAATGGGCATGGGCAGAAGACAGAAGTGGCGGCTGTCGCGTCTTTACCGGTGGTCAGAGCTTCTACGCCTCCGCCTGCCAGTGTGCCGCCTACTCCCGCTATGAACTCACTTCCAGGATTTGCGCCCATCGAGCCGACGGCTTTTCCGATGGGAGCGGTGCCACCGCGCTATATGCAGTTCCAGCCCGGTAGTCAGGATGCACAGACGAAGCCGCTTCCGCCGAACATTCCACCTTCACCTGGACGGATACCAGCATCACCACAGCCAGGCAGAACCGAGTAAAGGTATAGCTCATGCAGATCTCAGATACCCTGCAAAACAACGCATTTCCCCCTTCACCGGGGGGAAATGTAACCGACGAGTTAAAGCGACGGCGGATGTATTATCGCCTCTTGCATTTCCGTCGCTCATTCCGGTTCTGGTGGTTTCGCGTGCTGATCGTCGTGCTGGGAACGCTTGCGGCTGTGATCCTGGGGCCGTATTTTCTCACGTTCCCCAAAGAGATTATCGGTGGCGCGGCTGGAATAGTCTTGTTTTTCTGGGCGATTCGTCGGCTGGATTTTGGCCTCTGGCTGGTTGCCATTTGTTCAACAGCGTTTTCGCCAAAACTCATCAGTCTGAAGTCGGTAGATGTTTACCCGGTTGATGTGCTGGCTCCCTTGCTGCTGTTTGCCGTTCTGTGGGCGGTCGTGTTCCGCGTGCGCAAGTTTGTCTGGCCGTCTTTCTGGACGATCTGGCCCTGGCTGGGAATCCTCGTGCTGGCCGTCATCTCGGAAATTATGATTCAGGTGACCTGGATTCCCCTGGTACCGCATAAATTGAATTCGACGCCGCTCATTTATTCAGAGATTCTGGCGCTGGGCATGTACAGTTTCCCGCTGATCATCATTCTGGTTACCTGTGCCTGTCTCTCGATCAATGAGCGCATGATGCAGGTTATCCTGAAAACCTTTCTCTGGCTTGGCGCGGCGGCGGCCTTGCTCATTGACTACGAGTTTAGACGCATTGGCGCTGATCTCTACACCTTCCGCTATACGGAACCGGTCATCATCTACATGTCGTTGCGTGCCCTGGCACAAATTATGGGCCTCGCCGCCATGATTGCCTATGCGCGCTTGCTGCTGGCGGATAGGTGGAAGACGCGCCTGGGTTATGGCTTTCTCCTGGTGTTGTACCTCGCTGGTATCTATTTTACGCTGGAGAATAGCTGGTGGGTGGAGATTGTGGTAGCTCTGGTGGTCATCACCTTCATGTTTTCTAAGCGGCTATTCCTGGGATTCTGTTTGATGTGCCTGCCGCTTATACCTTTGATAAAAGCGGAGTTGACCAAGCTGTCAACCGTGAAATCGGTGGACGCCTATCGCCTTATCATCTGGCAGGACGCGCTGCGCATCTGGAGTAAAAGGCCGATTTTAGGAGTAGGTCCCGGCAATTTCTGGTCCTACGATCAGGTCTTTACCCATTTGCCTGTTCTACTGCGCAACTTTGACACAACTGGTCTTGGTGTGGCCCATAACGGCATGCTGCAAGTACTGGGTGAACTTGGTCCATTAGGAGATATCTGCCTGCTTGCGTTCGTCGCGGTGGTGTTTATTACCGGGCGCGATCTCTATCTCCGCTCGAAGACGCCAGAAAGACGCGATGATCGCATTCTGGGACTGGTTTGTATGGGCCTGATATTCGGTTCGCTGGCTGGCGATTTCTTTTCGGGGTCTTTCTTCCTGCCGCCACGCCAGATTGGCAGCTTCAAGGACATGCCGCAGGTACTCACAACCTGGATTATGTTTGGCTTCCTGTTTTATCGAGATAAAATCTGGCGTTTGACGCATAAAAATGGTGAGGAAGAGTTATAAGGAGATACATATGTCTGGCAGTGATGAAAAGAGCAAAAAAGCCATTATATTCTGGCTCAATGGTTTATCCTGGCCTGCTATTCAAAATGTGCCTGAAGTCGAGCAATTGGCACAGAGAGGGGCGAGGACAGTATTAACTTCCGCGCCGATTACGGGGCCGCAGTCGCATTTTTACCAGGTCTTGACCGGCAAAGCGCCCGCCCGTTTCGGTTTTTTTGATACCTTGCTGCCATTGAGCCGCCTCTCGCGGCCTTCTGGCGGAAAGAGCGGCTATACCGTCGTTGAGGAGCATACAGGACGTGATGCCACTCCCCCATTTTTCACCGAGTTGCTGCGTTCTGCCGGGTACGCTGCGCAGTTTGAAGAAGTGTCATCCGATGAACTGGTTGCCAGTGTGCGCGCACTAGCCGGTGAGCAAGATGTGATTAAGTTGATAAAAGTCAGCCTGAGTGCTTCTGATGCCGATAAGCAAGCGCTGCGAGATGCCCTACGTCTCGCGCAAGCCTGGGTTGGCGACAAGGGTCTGCTTGCCCTGCTCTCTGATGCACAGCCCGCGCCCGTGAAGCGCTTTGTGAACATCAATAACTTCCTGGCCGACATGGGGATTATCGAGCGCGATGAGCAGAGTGGCGAGATTTCATGGGAGAATTCGCTGGCCTATTTCGTGGGACACGGCCAGCTCTGGATAAATTTGCTTGGCAGAGATCCGCAAGGCGCAGTTCACCCGCAGGAAGAGTATAACGAGGTGCGCGAGACGCTGATTCAGGCGCTTCCCGCCAAATTGCGCGATGCTGAAACAGGCGAACAGGTGATCGAGCGCGTACTCCGCAAGGAAGACCTCTACTCCGATGAGTACCTCTTCTGCGCACCTGATCTGGTTGTCGTATTTAAGCCCGGTTATGCTCCTTCTGAACAGAGCAGCCGACTTGCGTTCGACAAGGAGACCTTTACTACACCTGCAGCCGGTACAACCGCTATAGCGGGCATGAATCCAGAGCAAATCCAGGGCTATCTGCTGGTTGCCGGTCCAGCTTTTGTTTCCGGTGAGTCCAGCGTTGAGGCGGCTCCTCTGACATCGGTTGCTCCTACGCTTTTACATGCGCTAGGTGTGGCTCCCGTAGATATGGAGAGTTCGGCGACACAGTCGCTGTTTGCATTCTCCTTCCTGGAGAAGCATCCCATTCAAAGCGGCGAACAGAGCCAGGAGCTATCTGAGGAGGACGAGGAACTGGTCATCAACCGGCTGCGCGATCTGGGCTACATCTAGAGGCGTTTGCATGAGCGAAAAACTTCCCTCGTCAGACCGGCAGCCGCCCGTTCAATTCAGGAGGCTCCGGCGTCCGCAATTTTTCCCTTTGTTGGAAAATGTGGATCAACAGGCGACCGTCCATACTCCCACTGTCGAAGCGACACCAGGGGAGCAGGAAAACGGCGTTGGACAGGGGAGAGAAATTTCATATTTTGGTAAAGCTCCCCCGGTTGAGCAAATAGACAACGCGAGTCTTCATCGCCAGGGAAGTATAACGCCACATAGCAATATACTGGCTCAAAATGGAGGAAGTACACCGTCACTCTTAACCGGAAGAAGTACTTCCTCTCCGTCTGCTGTGTCCGCCAATAGCCAGACACCACCTCTATTACCCAATATTACCCTACCATATAGGTATGATAAGGTAGAGACCGCTCCCTTACCATCCACGGGACATGACATACATTCCCCTCTTATTGCTGGCCCGGTTCCGAGTGGCATCGGATTTAGTAGAGAGTTAGCCATTCGTACCTGGGCGCAAGGAAGAATTGAAGACCGACATTTGAGCAAGGAAGACACCATTCCGATGATGGTGTTGAAGGAGGTAGTAAAGGGACGTGGGCAGGCACAGCCTGCCATGCAATCCGAGATTTCGGGCGCTGCGAGTGGGGCGGCAATAGTAGGCTTTGGCAACACCGGTGGGACCATCCTCAAATATATTAGCAACTTTATTATTCAGCGCGGCTGGGGTGCCGGTATCTTTGGTTTATATTCGCTTGGCCTGTCATTTGTCACGCTGGTTTCTTCCATCTTCAATCTGGGCCTTGATGACGCCATGCTGCGTTATATCCCCATCTATCGTGGCAAGAAAAATCCAGGCGCGTTGCGGGGGTTGGTGATTTTCTGCACCGCGCTGGCAGGCATTACAGGATTGCTGGGCGCGGTGCTGATGATTATTTTTACGCCGCAGTTGGTGGCTTTCCGGCATACCCCCAAGGATACGCCCATTTTGCATGTCACCTTCGAGATCATGGCTCCCATGATTCCCTTGCTCTGTATGCAGGGCATATGGTTTGGAGGCTTGCAGGGATTTAAGGCCTTCAAGTTTCGCGTCCTATCGCAACGTCTGCTTCCTGCCGTCTCCCTGATCCTGCTGCTTCTGGGTGCGCTTATTTTTGCCCACAACATCAAAGGTGTTATCGTCGCCACTGTATTGAGTACCGTTATTGGAACGGTACTCAGCCTGTACTATCTCTTCCGCCTGGTTTCTCAGGTGGGGAAGCGACGGAACGAGAACTACGAAGTACGTGAATGGTTGGGTTTTGCCACGCCCAACTTTTTAACGACCATTACCGATACGGTGATGGAGTCAACCGATACGCTGTTGTTGGCGTTCTTTGCCATCTCCCGCGTTGGCCTGGGACAGTATGCCGCAGCCATTAAATGGAGCAATTTCATCTCCTTACCCCTGGTCTCGTTGAACACCATGTTCGCGCCCACCATTGCCGAACTGCATAGCAAGGGCGAGATGCAAAAGCTCGAGGCCATGTTCAAGGTTGTGACCAAGTGGACAATCATCCTCAGTCTGCCCATCTTCATAGTCACGACCCTGTTTTCGGCCTCGCTGATGTCGATTTCCGGCAACGACTTTATCGCGGCCTGGCCGTTGCTGATTGCCTTCTCCGTAGGCGGCATTATCAACGCCGGGACGGGCTGTGTTGGCTATATGTTGTTGATGACGGGCCATCAGCGCCTCTCGTTCATCAACTCGGTGGCCGGAATCGTTGTCAACGTCATCTTTGGCGTTATTCTGACACCCCTGTATGGCGCGATGGGAACGGCCATCAGCACCGGGCTGGCGGTGGTAGTTCTCAATATTACCCGGCTCGTGCAGGTGTACTTCCTGCTGCGAATACAGCCCTATACCTGGCAGATGTGGAAGCCCCTCGCGGCAGGACTCATTTCCACAGGTATTTCAGGTGCCCTCTTTTACCTGTTATATCTCGTGCATATTCCGCTGATGCTGCGCCTGGGCCTTGCTCCACTGTTTCTCGCGCTGTATTTTGGCCTGATCGTCTTGTTTAAAATTGACCCTGAAGATCAAATTGTTGTTGAAAAACTGCGCAAAAAGCTTTTGCGCCGTAAAAAATAGAGGTAGAGATTATGCGTACTGTTATTTTTGGTGTTGATGGCCTGACTTATCGCATCGTTCATCCTATGATCGAGCGCGGCCTGCTCCCCAATTTTCAAAAAGTGAGCGAGCAGGGCTGCGAGGCAATTTTGGAGTCAAAATATCCGCCGCTCACGCCACCAGCCTGGATTTCACTGTCCACCGGCATGAAACCGGCCAAACATGGCGTCTACGATTTCTGGGAATACGAGGAGCAGCACGAGCGAGGGGTGGCGCGCAAAAGCCGCGTGCAGACGCACCGCAAGGGCAGCAAAGCGATCTGGAATATTCTGAGTGATTATGGCAAGCAGGTAATTGTAATCAATATTCCATCCACCTATCCGCCTGATCCCGTCAATGGCGTGATGGTGAGCGGGTATATGACGCCCAGCACAAACGTCGATTTTACCTATCCTGTCTCCTTTAAAGAGGAACTTACCAGGGTTGTGCCCGAGTACGAGATTGATCTGGAAACCATTACGTATGAACGCATGAAGGTTAGCGGTAAGGTCGGCCCGCTCGTTGATGCCACCCTGCGCATGACTGAAAAGCGCATCAAACTGCTGCAGCATCTGATGAAAGAGCATCCCTGGGATTTTTGTTATATCGCGTTCATCGGCTCTGATCGCCTGCAACATCCTATCTGGGAAGAAATCATGGCGCTCGATCCCCAGGCCATCGAGTATTATCGCATGCTGGATGACGCGCTGGGACGCATTCTTGAGCAGCTTGGGCCGGATGATACCCTGTTTATCGTCTCCGATCACGGGTTTCAAGGCCATTCCACCTATTTCGATATCAATGAATACCTCTACCAAAAAGGACTGCTCGTGATGAACGAGAGCTTCGAGGCTCAGCGCCGCAAGGCGAGCCGCGCCAATAAACTGCGCCAGTTCGCCTCGCAGGTGGGGCTGCGCTCGATTGCGCGCAAGGTGAAACGTTCCCTTAAGACCGCCAACCTGTGGGTGCAGCAGGACTCGGGCGAAGGACTGGATCGACCCGTACTCGATGATATGGATTGGGAGCGCACTCTGGCTTACGTCCCCTCGTTTTCTGGCTTCCAGGGTGGCTATGCCGATATCTTCCTTTCACCTGCTATGAGCGCGGAACAGCAGGCCGAGTTGATCGAAGATCTCAAAAGCCAGGTTCACCCGAAGACAGGCAAACCATTTATTGAAGCCATTTATACGACCGAAGTTTTTGGCGAGGGGCCATTTGCTCCTCGCGAACCGCATCTCTTGCTCTTACCCACCGATGGCGTGACCTTCCGCGTGACGCTCGGCAATGAACGGCTGTGGGATGATCTTGGCAAGGCCTTTGGTTCGCACCAGAAAGACGGAGTGCTATATGCCTTCGGTGGCGGCATCAAAAAAGGCTTCAAGGCCCCGAATGCGGAGATTTATGATCTCGTGCCAACCGTGTTGCGGAGCATGGGCCTGCCCCTGCCCTATGAATTCGATGGCCGCGTCCTCGACGAATTGTTCGAGGAGCAGAAAGCGCAGGGAACGGAAAGTGGCCTGGCAAGGCGCAAGCTCAAAAAGTTGCTGGAAGCCTAGACCGGAAGCGAGGAGAAAATACATGCGTTCAGTCATCTTTGGCGTCGATGGTTTAACCTATCGCATTTTACATCCCCTGATCGAGCGCGGAGATTTGCCAAATTTTAAGCGACTTCAGGCGCAGGGTTGCGAGGCTGTGCTGGAGTCGAAATACCCGCCCGTCACGCCCGCCGCCTGGACATCGCTTTCGACTGGCTTGAAGCCAGCGAAGCATGGCGTCTACGACTTCTGGGAATACGAGGAGCAACAGGAACGTGGCGCAGGCCGCAAGAGCCGAGTGCAGACCCATCGCAAAGGCGGCAAAGCCATCTGGAACATCCTGAGCGAGTATGGCAAGCAGGTTCTGGTCATCAATGTGCCCGTCACCTATCCTCCCGAGCGCGTCAACGGCATTATGGTGAGCGGGTATATGACGCCCAGCACCGAGGTTGACTTCACCTATCCATCCACTTTTAAAGAGGAGCTATTTCGCGCCGTACCCGAGTACGAGATCGATGTTGACCTGCGCAGTATCTTCCGGGGGCAGGTGAAAGAGGGCAAGCTGCGCCTGATTGATGCTGTGCTGCGTATGACCGAGCGGCGTATCGACCTGGCTATGCACCTGTTGAAAGAGAGGCCCTGGGATTTCTGCTATGTGGCCTTTGTCGGCGCTGACCGCCTGCAACACTCGCTCTGGGAAGAAATCATCTCACTTGATACTCGCGCTACCGAGTATTATCGCATGCTCGATCATGGGCTTGGCCTCATCCTCGAACAACTCGGCCCGGACGATAGCCTCTTCGTGATCTCCGATCATGGCTTCCAGGGCGCGTCGAGCATGTTCGACATCAACGAATTCCTGCTCCACAAAGGCCTGCTGAAGCTTCAATCGAGCGAACTGCGCGACAAAGCGGCGCGTACCGCCAGTGTAAAATATAAGCTGAAACAGCTTGGTCTGCTCTCCCTGGCTCGTCGCGTGAAGCGCACGCTCAAGGCATCTGGCATTGCTTCCGGTATCGTCAAAAAATACGGCGGCGACATCTATCATCCATTGCTAACCGATCTCGACTGGCAGCAGACACAGGCCTACGTGCCATCTATGTCAGGCTTCCTGGGCGGCTATGCCGATATCTTTCTAGGCGAAGATATGGCTCCCGAGCAGCTAGCCGAGCTATGCGAAGAACTGAAACAGCAGGTCAATCCCAACACGGGCAAGCCTCTCATTGACGCTATCTACACCACCGAGGTTTTTGGAAGCGGTCCATACGCGCCTGCCGAGCCGCACCTGCTTCTCTTACCCACCGATGGCATCACCTTCCAGATGAAGCTGGGAAACACGCGCTTCTGGAGCGAGTTGAGCATGGTACGCGGCACGCATCAGAAGGATGGCGTCCTCTACGCCTACGGCGGCACGCTCAAAAAAGGGTTCAAAGCGCCGAACGCGGAGGTGTACGACCTGGTGCCAACCGTTTTGCAGAGCATGGGCCTGCCTCTCCCTGGCGAATTTGACGGCAGAGTGCTGCACGAGCTGTTTGAGCAGAAAGCAGAACCATCTTCAGTCTCGGGCGAGGGCGGTCTGGCACGCCGCAAACTTCAAAAACTGTTAGAGGCATAAAATGGGAGGAAAAGTTTTATCATTGGCGCGTGAGATTAGCGCGGAACATCGCTCCATCTTTGTCTCGCCGCATTTTGATGATGTGGCGTACTCCTGTGGAGGCACGATCAGTAAGCTGGTGAGCGAGGGGCAAAGGCCGCTCGTTATCACCGTTTTTGCCGGTATTCCAACCTTTACCTTTAACCCATTGAAGCTGGTTTCAAAGGCGGGACGCCCGCTTGCTTTTCGCGTTCACCGGGGTATGGGATTCAGCCTGGGGTATTGCCTGAATCCGGCAAAAATCGTGAAGCTGCGCCGCCAGGAGGACGCCCAGGCTCTTGACTATCTGGGCGCTGATGTGTTCTGGCTCGACTATCTCGATGGCATCTATAGAGGGAACGCTCGTCGCTACACGCACTTGCAGCAGTTGCTCGGCGGCGAAATTCATCCTGAAGATCATAAAATCAGCCAGCAACTGGCGGCTGAACTCGGCAAGATCGACGAGCAACATCCCGGTATCACCTGGTACATGCCGCTCGGCGTCGGTCGGCATGTCGATCACCAACTGGTTTCAGCTGCTGCCCAGGGGTTGATCGAGCGAGGAGCAAGCGTAAAATTCTACGAGGACTTCCCCTACGTGGCCGCCGATGGCGCTTTGCAGGCACGCCTGCAAGAATTGAATCGCCCACTTAAGCCTTCCCAGGTAGAAATAGCCTTACAGCACCGGGTTGAAGCGGCTGCACTCTATGCCTCGCAGATCAAAATGAGCTTTGGCAATAAGAACGCCATTCAGAAAGCCATCCAGGACTACGCCTGTAGCATTTTACCAAAGCAAGGGGTTCCTTTAGAGCAATTCTGGATGCCTCAGTGAGCGTGCTGGTTTAATGCACTTTGATTATTAAAGAGAGAATATACTGGTAGGTGTGTAGGTGAGGATAATATGCCCCGTAAGATACGGCAATTAAAGACTGATTTGCGAAGAGCAGGTGCAGTGCAGGTGTCTCAAGAGGGAAGTCATACGAAGTGGAAACATCCTTTTGTTCCAATGGTTACTGTGATTTGTCTGGACATGACGGAGACGATGCGAGACCTTATCAGGAAAAAATTGTACGTGAATTTCTAAAGCAGATAGCCCAGGCAAAAAGGAGTGCTAATTGATGAATCAGGAACACCTGCGTTACTCAATGGTGATCGAATGGTCGGAGGAGGATCAGGCTTATCTGGTTATATTACCGGAATGGGCAGATAGAGTTCTCATGCCTGTAACACACGGAAATACTTATAACGAAGCTGTACAGCGAGGGCAGGAGGTGCTTGAACTGCTGGTGAAAAGCGCAAAACAAGATGGAGAATCGCTTCCTGCCTCTAAAATGTACGCGGTATAGCATCTTTTCAAGTGTTTTTGAAGTACTCATTCAAGCTTCATTGTGCCTGGTTGTATGAAATAGCATCACAGTCAATTGTGCCAGTTCAACGAGAACACAAACGAAGCTTGAATGAACCTCCGTGATATCCCCAATTTATCCTTGCTATATCGAAATGCCGACTGTCGAATACGCCGGAATAGTAATCGTCGCCGATAACCCATTATTGCCCTGTTGCAGATTGATCGACTGTGTGCCGATGTGGGGGTTATCCTTGTTTAAGATGTAGAGTTTCCCTGTGGCGACGGACTCACCGGGATTCTGGGCCAGCACGTTCACGTTCGAGAAGGTCTGATCTGTGGTGTTGACCAGCAGGATGCTGTCATGACCTTGCGTAAAGAATCCTGCGATAAAGACGCCTTTTTTGTCGGTAGAGACGGAACTGACCGCGTAACCGTTATCGGTGATGTTCAGATAATCCGGTCCGCCAACCAGTTTGTAGGCATAGTACTGCGGATAGGCCTGTGCGGAGCTGGTGGCGGCACAGTCCAGGTTGGCATCTACCTGCCCGAACATGCAGAATTTTCCCGGCGGTGCGCTCCACGTGAAGTAGACTGTTCCGCTTGGCACCGCCGCTGCCAGCCCTTTATCTGATACCTGAATTGCAACGGTGTCCAGTAAGTCTGTGACGAAAAGGGAATTCCAGAGCGGGGCATAGGTTGGATCGTTACGGCAAACCTTTGGAGCGCAGGAATTGCCGTTATATTCGTCGATATAAATAGGCGTTGACTGCGCGTTTGGCTGCTGGCCTGAATGTACAATCGAGGCGATAAGTTGATACTCCGCGATGTAGCCTACTTTTGAGTCCTGCGTTTTGGAGACGAGCGCCTGCCAGCTTTTAGCATCGCTATACTGGTGATAGCTGATAAAGTCGATGTAGGGTGCGGTGGCGGGATCGCTGACCAGCGAGGTTATCCACAGGGTAGCGCGTGCGGAAACGAATGCCAGGGCGGGTCCGCCAATTTTGATCTGCGTGCCGTCCTGCTGCGCCTGCTGCTTCATAAGCGGGGCGGCAGCAGCATACAACTGCTTATACTCGGTCAGGCGTTCGTGGTTGGCATTCGGGTCGCCATGCTTCATGCACCAGTAGGTCAATCCATCCGGTTCATTCCAGATTTCGTAGAGCGGCTTTACCGAGGGAAACGTCTTATCAACGTGGGCTACTACCTGCGCCGCCAGTTGGCCCCATTTCTGCGGCCCTACGTCCTGCCCATTCACAATGAACGTTGGTTTCACATGTGAGGGGTCAGATTTTTGCGGGTTGGTAAGGCAATAGTTGACCTGGGCCGGATTCTGGTTTTGAGGCTGTAGCCAGGTAGGCGAATACGTCAGAATCATGATCGGTACAAGATGGTTATCTCGAATGATAGACATGATCTGATCAAATTTTGACCAGTTTTGAAGCGCTGGGTTGGTCGCGCTGGCCGGGTTGGCAAACACATCCGGCATGAAGTCGCCAAAGCGTGTCAGGCGCATACTGGCCTGGGGCAGATAGGGCGCGGCTACATTGATCACGTTGGTGATGCCAAGACCTCCCACGCCTAAAAATGTGGACGGAATGGGATAGGTATGCAGCGATCGATTTTGAAAATCGACGGTGAAATCCGCCGGACCGGTGTTGTTGTTTCCATTGCCGCCAAAACCACCGTTTCCGAAAGGACCGGGTAGACCGGGTATTGGATGGAAGATCGTTAACACGAGCGAGGCTAGAAGCGCAATCAACAATAGCCCGCTGAGAATCTGCGCGGTTCTTGATCGTCGATAGCGTTGCCAGAGTGTACGACGGGGTGGTGTGGGTGGTGGCGTTGGCGGCTGAGAAGGTGCCCAGGGTTGTGGTGGCATGTTCACCTGGGTCTGTTGTGCAAACCAGGGTGTGGATTGCTGAAGATGTTGTGATGGTTGTTGCCCCCAGCCGGGTTGTGAGGGTTGTGCCGGGGCTGGCTCATGCTCCCAGAAAGAGGGGCCAAAATCTTGCTGGTCAGGCGACGAGGCCGCTTGTTGTGTCGGCTGATAGCCGGGCGGTTGATTATTGGCCGAGAATGATGGTTGTTGTGTGTAGTTCCAGGTTGCCTGCTGGAACTGCCCCTGTGTTGAACCTTGAGGCGATTGTCTCCATTGCGGTTGATTATAGAACTGTGACTCATCAGGCGGTTGTTGAGCCATATGTTATCTCTCCTCGTGTATGGTGCTTCTGCCTATAAGACGAAACAGTCAGATCAATATCACTGCATATGACAATTGGGTAGCAGGCTGGACATACTACTACTCTTTTTCGGCAGAGATCGCATTTTCTTCTAGCTGCTTTTTTCGTAGTACCGTATCTTATAGTAGGAGAGATAGTAAGAGAGGACACGAAAGAGAGGTTGACCGATTGATGTTGAAGCAGCGCGCGAAAATTTTGCTGCCCCTATTTGTGCTGGTCGGTTTATGCCTGGGAGGCTGTGGTTCGTCAAATAATACGAACTCTACCCCTACACCAGTAAATCCTACAGTAACGATACCTTCAGGGTATCAAGGAGGAAAACAATACTTTCCTGTAGGAGCATTTCATGTGCAGGGAAATCTGTTGGTGGACTCGACCGGGCATACGTTTTTGCTGCATGGTTCACAAATCGCGGGAGCATTTAATGTTCAGCATCAGAGCAGTGTGGAAGTCCAGGCCAGTCAGCATCTCGATAGTACTACTTTCAATGTGATGAGCCAGCAATGGAATATGAATGTGGTTCGCATTCCCACCTGTGATTATATGTGGCAGGCCGATCCAACCGGCTACCTGTCAAGATTGGATAGCGTGGTACAGCAGGCCAACGCGGCGAAACTGGTGGTGGTCCTCGATTTACATGAAGATAATCGCTGTGGCGCGCCAACACAAAATCTGGATTTCAAATTGCCCTTGCCTCTGGCTACGAGCTATTGGAAGGCCCTTGCTGCGCACTACCTGAACAACCCGGATATCATCTTCGACGTTTACAACGAGCCATCGACGCGCAAACACCAGGCTTCATTGACCGATGTCGACTGGCAGCTCTGGCAGAATGGGGGAACGGTCGAAGGAACACAGGTGGTTGGTATGCAAGACCTCGTGAATGCCATTCGCTCGACCGGAGCGAAACAGGTCGTTGCAGTGGAAGGATTAGGTGGAGGCGATTCGTTTGAAAACATCGGCAACCACTTCATTAATGATCCTGATGTAGTGTACGAAGTTCACATCTACTTTGCAAAGGGGGAGGTGACCTCAAGCGATTGGGATACCAAATTCGGCTTTCTCACTCCTCAGCACGCGGTCTATGTCGGTGAGTGGGCTTTCCTGCCCAATGCCTACTATCCTATCCAATGCCGCAGCGTTCCACACGATCAGGCAGACGCGAAAGTGACAGAGTTTATGAACTATATGGATGAACATTCGATAAGCTGGACTGCCTGGGCTTTCATGATTAACAAGCTCATCCTGAACTATACCAATTATGCGCCGACCACCCTCGACCAACCCTGGACGTGTGGAGACCAAAAATCGAACGCGGGCATGGGAACGCTGGTGAAGCAGCACTTGTTGGCCTACGGACGCTAGTTGTTTCATAGACATGCGATAGTGGAGAGAAAAAATAACCGGCCCTCAACGACATCTTCAATACTGTCGTCGAGGGCCGGTTTGTTGTCAACCCCGCCTTGTTATTCTAAACCTGTCGCTAGATGTCATCCTGAGCGCAGCGAAGGATCTCCGGCCCCTGGCTCGACACAGCACACGCGAGATCCTTCGCTGCGCTCAGGATGACAGGCGAGCAGGGCTTGTCATCAACTCGGGTCCATTACGTAACCATCATCAGGTGGAGTGATGATGGTTCCTGGAGCAACGGGCTTTGCCCCGGCTCCGACATTAGGGCCTGCATAGGTAGAAGGCGCAAATGGATCGGCCCAGCTTGTTTGCCCATCCGAGAAGGTGAAGTAGAAGGTATGGTTCCCGGCGGGCAGCGTCGTTTGCACCTGGAAGAGGGCACCTGTGCTGTACGAACCTGAAACAAGCTTCATAGGATAAGCGGTGCTATCGACGTACAGGGTGGCCTGTGTGGGAGCCAGACCCGAAGTGTCTGTATAGGTTGTTTTAAACGTAAACACCGTGGTGCTATTGCCAGAGGTCGGACTGACACCCGACCCCGTCAGGAGCATGGCCGAGACAACCGGTTTGGTTGTGCCTTCATAGGTAGCAGTGCCATAGCTCGAGCCGTCGCTGAAGCGATAGCGATAGTAGTGTTCGCCCACAGGTAACGTAGTTGTGTAAGTATAGGTCACGCCAATTTTGTAACTGGTTCCCGAGGTCTTTTGCATAGTATGCGCAACACCATCGATATCTACTTCTGTGAGCGTCGGCGGCGTGTTTGAAGGCGACCGGTACGTCACTTTGTAAGTGATAGGCTGATTAGCCAGGGCCGTTTGCGGTGTGATGTTGGTTATCAAATTAAACGGGAAGACCTGCGGGCCTGGGAACGGTATGCCGTTGTAAGGAAGCGTAATCGTGCCAGAGCCGTCCGAGAAATTAAATGTGAAGTTATGCGAACCTATGGGAAGCGTTGTTTTATATTGATAGAGCGTGCCTCGCTGAACCGGGCCGATCATGTTCATGGCATGGGCAACACCATCGATTATCACGTTGTGTATCGCCGGAGTATCGGTGCGAGAATAGATGACGCTGTACAGGTAGTTGCTGGTTGGCCCTCCGACAGGCGGACTGATCGAACCAGGAACCCCATTAATAGCAGGTATGATAAGCGTGGACGAGTAATTCAACTGGTTGAGAATCAGCGGCGGCTGAGGCGTCTGAGTAAAGTCGAAGTAATCCATCAGGTTGCTGATTTGCGACAGAGCGTCACGCTGTCCAAGACTGGGCAGGTTGAAGTTCGTCTCCAGGAATTTGACGAAGGAGCTGAATTCGCCAAGTTGATGGGAGATGTAACCCGGTTTGGCGTAAGGCGAGATGACGATGAGCGGCACACGCGGCCCTAACCCAAGCCCATCGATTTGTGGTGGTGAGACATGATCGTAGAACCCGCCCCAGTCATCCCAGGTCAGGAAGATGGCCGTATCTGACCAGTAGGAACTGTTCATGATCGCGTTCACAATGGATGTCACCCAGTTCTGCCCGCCCTGCAAAGGCATAGGCGGGTGATCGCTGTTGATAAAACCGGCGGGTGTCACCCAGGATACCGTAGCCAGTTTACCTGATTGGATATCGGTCAGCACCTGGCTGCTATTGGGGATAATATTTTGATTGTCGTTGGTGTAGAGTTGCTTCGTCATTAAGGCCGCGTCCCAGATAGTGATCGAGCCATAATAGCGCCAGCTAATACTCGCGCTATCCAGCTCTTGCGCAATGGTATTGATCGAATAACAGGGGTACGACCAGTAAGCGTTATCATTCACGTTAAGGGAAGCGATCAGGTTATTTTGGGGTGATTTGCAACCTGCCTGATCGGTTGATTCATGGATACCACCAGTTTGCGCGGCGATCATATTCATATGGTTAGGAGAACTGCTGGTGGCATCCGAGGTGAAGAAGTTATCGCCCAGGCCAAAATGCTGCGCATAGCTCCAGTAATTCGGAATATCCGACTGCGTATATTGGACATGGCCTCGATCAGGCACCTCGTCCATTTTGCCACCATCCATAGCTGCAAGCGTTGCAGGACCGCCGTGATTGAAATCAACAGTGGTGGGATTAGTGGCCTGCGGCTCAGTAATGCCGTTGGCCCCTGGAAAGCGCCCAAAGAAATTATCGAAGGTGTGGTTTTCTTGCATGATGAAAACCACGTGTTGAATCGGTGTCGTTGCGCTTCCTATACGATGAAAACTCGCATGAGAAGTAAATATTGGTGACAAACGCCAGGCCCCGATTACCGTAGCCAAAAGTAGAGTAGCGATCAGCAGTGCGCGTTTTATCTGTCGCATAAGGCCCTCTTCACTTTCTCAACTGTGCAAAGATAGATTTTTACGAATAGAAGATAACCTGTTGCGCCAATGTTTCAAGTGTTAAATGAGTAAAGGCCCGGTTATGATCTACCTCTACTGGTTGTGAAATGACAACCATGTCAGCTACATTGGAGCGGAAATACGTTATGTGAAACAAGATGAAATATTCTGAAATATTGAATTTATAGATGAATATTGATACACTTGAAAAAATCGTATAACTATGCTGACCGTCAATGAGTTACAGGGAGAGCAATAAAATGTTGAAACGTTGGTATGTAATAGCGGCAGTGTTCCTGCTGCTGGCTGTAGCCGTGTGGCGTGTGGTGCCTTTCGTGAAAAATCAAGCTCAAGCGTCTGGCTCCTCACCAATCCAGCATGTTGTGATAATCATGATGGAAAACCACACGTTTGATAACTATTTCGGGAGTTTCCCTGGAGCGAATGGCGTAACAGAGCCGCAGGCCCCCAATCCTCCTCCTAGCGACTACAATCATGGTTCCGCATCGGCTGAGGCGGCGATAGACGGGGGCAAAATGGATGGTTTTGCCACTCACGGTTTTTACCAGTATAAGCAGTCTGATATCCCCAACTATTGGAGTTACGCGCAGCATTTTGGCCTGGGCGATAACTTCTTCACCTCGTTTGCCACCAGCAGCACGCCAAATCACATGGCAATGGTAGCGGCGCAGAGCGCTGGTATGTTCGAGACTCCCGTTCAAAAGGGCTGTACCTCTCTACAGAATCAATTGATGCATTCTCGCAATAGCAGCACCGGCAACGATTACTGGGCCTATCCTTGCTACAACATCAAGAGCCTGCCCGATTTGCTTAGCAGTGCCGGTTTAACCTGGCGCTATTACAGCGAAGTTCCTATCTGGGACCCAACGTTAAATATTCAAGGCCTGAATGGTTCCGCGAACGATGTCCACAGCGTCAATCAGTTTGCGAATGATATCAAAGCGGGGAAGCTGGCCAATGTATCGTGGATTACTCCTACCGGTCAGAATACGGATCATCCTCCGGTAGCTCTGCAAGGTGGAGAGAACTTTGTGACCCAGGAAGTCAACGCGATCATGAACAGCTCCTACTGGTCCAGTACGGCCATTTTCGTGACCTGGGATGACTGGGGCGGGTTCTACGATCATGTTGCGCCGCCCGTTCTTGACAGCCAGGGGCTTGGGCCGCGTGTGCCGCTCATCGTGATCTCTCCCTATGCCAAACACAACTACATCTCGCATCAGCTTGGCGAGTTTAGCTCCTTCGTCAAATTCATCGAGTGGAACTGGGGCCTGCCGAATCTTGGACAGCGTGACGCCCTGAGCCAGGTCAGCAACCTGTCGGACTACTTCGATTTTACTCAGACGCCGCAATCGCCACTTATTCTCAGTCCGATCACTTATTCGCAGACTTTGCGCACGCCGTCACCTTTGCAAATACCTGGTGTGCAGGGAGCGGTGAATCCGCCTATTGGTGGCCCTGGACAGACCTATAAATTCGACATCGTCTACACTCGAACCGATACGCCTGCTGTCCATAACGTCATCATTGATGGCACTGCCTACTCGATGACGGCTATGGGAACCTACACAGGCGTGGGAACGCTGTACCAGTATGCCACGAAGCTGAAGATAGGCCAGCATAGCTGTAGCTTTACCTTCTCAGATGGCTCGGGAATGATTACACTTCCCTACAACAATGTGCAGTATCCACTGCCAGAGGTAGACCCATTTACCCTGCATACGACGATCAGTCCGGCAAACGCGCTGCCCGGTGCCACTATCACTTATACAGTGAAATATACCTCTCCGCAAGGTCTCGCTCCGACGCTCACAGATATTGATATTGATGGTGTGCCACATACCATGCAGCAGACGCAGGGAACCAATTATAAGCTGGGCGTCACCTATACATATACGACGACATCGTTAAGCGTTGGCATCCATTACTATCGTTTCCGCTTTAACGATGGTTCGCTCTCCTCAAATGGTGGTATCTACGAAGGCTATCCAGCTCCCGCCATAACGCCAGTGTTGTTGGCGCACTCTTCGGTTAGCCCGACATCTGGCAATAGTTCGACGGTCTTCACCTTCCAGACAACCTATTCAGAGGGGTCAGGGAATGCTCCGACTCAGGCAACGCTGTATGTCGATAGTACAGCCTATAGCATGACCTATGTTTCTGGCTCGTACAGTACGGGGGCCATTTTCCAGGTGAAGACGACGCTTCCTGCCGGAAATCACACCTTCTACTTTGTCTTCTCGAATGGGCAGAGTAGCTGGGGTGATCCGGTTGGCTCTGGCACCTATGCCGGGCCAAATGTAGGGGCAACCGCACAGCCAGTAGCGCCTGGAACGATCATTGGCGGAAGTGACCCGAACGATTGGGAATCCTGAAGCAAGGCGATGGGGGCATGAGTACATCATGCCCCCATTCTTTTTTCATATCGGGCTAGTCATTCCAAACCTACCTCCATATGTCATCCTGAGCGCAGCGAAGGATCTCCGGTGCTGGCACGCGAATCACCCGGCACACGAGATCCTTCGCTGCGCTCAGGATGACAGGCGAGAGAGTCTTTTTTATAGCTTGCTGCTGGCGGTACCTGTATAAATTTCAATAGCCTTCAGCAGATGAGCCTCAACCCGTTTCGCGTTCTGTTCAATAGTGAAGCGCTCGCGCACCACTTCTCGCGCAGCCTGACCAAGCTGTTCGCGTCTCTCAGGATTTTCGATGAGTTGCAGGATGGCCTGCATCATGGCCTGTTCATCTCCCGGTTCGGTTAAGATGCCGTTTACACCGTCTGTGATAATTTCAGCAGGGCCACCTACATTAGAGGAAATGACGGGAAGACCTCTCGCCATTGCTTCCGCAATTACCAGCCCAAAAGGCTCTTTCCATAGCGAGGGCACCAGCATAATATCTGAGCGGTCGTACCAGTCAATGAGTTCCTCTTGTGGCACCTTCCCATGAAACGTGACCATGTTTTCCAGGCCCTTCTCTTGTAAAAAAGTTTGGAGTTCGTGAACATAAGCCTTGTCTCCATCTCCGAAAATGTTCAGGTGAAGCGCCGGAAGCTGCATCTCGTGCTGTTTTTGCTGTAGCAGGTGCAGCGCTTTGAGGAGCGTTAAAATGCCTTTTTCAACGCGCAGGCGACCAACAAACAGCAATTGGAGCGGGCTATCTGCTGTTCGCGCAACTCGAGAGGGAGCCAGGAAGCGTGGGTCGATACCATTATAGATAACTTCGATGCGCTGCGGATCGAACCCTGCTTTCGCGTATTCCTCTTTGACGGTTGAACTGACGGCGATCAATGATGTCCAGGTTATCTCGGGAACTTTCCCTATTAAGGCCTGTTTGAGCCGCCGGATGCGCAGGCGAGATTGGGCCGTTTCAGGCGAGCGCGTATAGAGCAACCAGTAGCTGCCGAGATGAAAGACGATAGGAAGATGGACGTCTGGTAATGCTTTTAGCAGCGAATTGAGGCCAATACCCGTAATTTCCCAGATGTAGAGAAGCTCGGGCTGTACTTCGGCGATGACGCGAAGAAGTTCCTGCGCATTTGGCGTGTAGTTATAACGCTGGTAGTAATGAAGCGGCTGGTCGAGTTGTTTCCAGATAGGACGCTGGCGGTCAAAATGGGCTGTTGGAATGAGGCGCAGCGTTCTGTAAATGCGCCCTTCTTGCGTCGGCTTTGCCGATCCATACGAACTGGTCAGTATGTATACATCGTGCCCCAGGCGTTGGAGGCCCCTGGCAATATCGCCCGCCAGAATCTCCGCTCCCCCCTCTACATGGGGAGGAAATAAATTGCTGAGTAAGAGGATACGCACGACTCTACCTTATCTTGTTACAAGTTTTTGTCGAAAAGAATAACATGGCAAGTGTACTTGACCGGGTGTAGGGGCGCAAGGGAGAAATGGTTAAGAAATCGGTATGGGCAGTGATGTTTTTATAACCTGTTCTTAACCGAAAGTTTGCCTCATAACAGGTTCGCTGCTGCTACACTTTGAAAAACCGGGCGCACAATGTTTCTACCTGCATTTCAATGATGCGATATGTATCGATGAGTATATTTGGAGGAAGTAATAAGACTTATGGGGACAAAAGTATTAGTGATTGGGCTGGACGGAGCTACTCCTGAACTCGTAGACCGCTGGGTAGCGGAGGATAAACTGCCTTATCTAAAACAGATGCTTCAAAAGGGCGTTTATGGAAAACTAAAATCGACCTATCCGCCTATTTCGCCTGCTGCCTGGACGACTTTTGCTACCGGATATAACCCGGGCAAGCATGGTACGTTCGATTTCCGTGATTATGACCCGAAACGCTATAGCTGCTTTGCCGATACCATCGTAGACTCCAACGCCTTTGCCGGAAAATCAATCTGGGACCTGGTTGGCGCGACCGGGCAAAAGGTGGGTGTCATTACTGTTCCCGTCACCTATCCCGCCTGGAAGGTTAACGGCTTCATGATTTCGGGCTATCCCACGCCGGATGCTGCGAAGTCCTTTGCCTATCCGCCCGAGATGGGTGAACGTATTCCCCCGCTCACAGAGAACTCGGCTTTCTTTAAATCAGCCCCGCACAGCGCTGTCCTGAAAGAACTCAACCGCATCACGCACCTGCGCACCGATGTTTCCATTGCTGAGCTGTCCAAAGAAGACTATGGCCTGTTTATCATGGTCATTGGGGCTACCGACCGGGCGCATCATGACTGGTGGAAATTTATTGATCCCGATCATCCCGCTTACGATGAAAAAGAGGCGGCGCTCTACGGCGATTATATTCTGCAAGTCTACCAGGCCGCGGATGCCTGCATCGGCAAATTCCTTGAAGTGGTGGACGACCAGACGACCGTGATCGTCATGTCCGATCATGGCGGCATGGCTCATCCCAAACACTACTTCAATACCAACTACTGGCTGCGCACCCTGAATCTGCTCAAGCCCAGCCCGAAAGCGAATCGCAAGCAGGGCGGCCTCAACGCGGCCTTCAAGCAGTTCTATCGAGCGAAGATTCGCCGCCTGCCCTATCTCGAGAAGTTGTACCGCAGTCTACCTCAAGGCTTGAAGAAATTCGCGACCAACCTGGACTCACAGACGATGATGAACCTGGATGTGATCGATTGGAAGCATACAAAGGCCTATCGCTTCCCCATGTATCCCCCCGTTGAGGGCATCATGATCAATGTGGTTGGTCGGCAGCCGGAGGGATGCGTGCAGCCCGGCGAGGAGTATGAAGACCTGCGCACCCGCATTCTGAGTGAGGTTCGTAACCTGCGCCATCCCGAGACCGGCGAGCCAATTGTCCTGGAAGCCTACCGGCGCGAGGAGATCTATCATGGCGAACGTATCGAAACGGCTCCCGATATCATCCTGGTAACGCAGGATTACTACAAGGGCGGCACAGGCATTGATGAACTCATCAGTGAGGTTCCCGTGGATGTCCTCTCGAAGCTGAGTGGTTTGCATCGCATGGATGGCATTTTCGTCGCGCAGGGACCGCATATTCGCCGTAATAGTCGTCTGGAAGGGGCCGGCATTATCGATGTTGCTCCTACCATCCTCTACGCGCTTGGTATGTCGATTCCCTCCGATATGGATGGCAAACCGCTCTTGAGCATCTTTGACGAGTCCTATACCCGGCAGACAGAGGCCAGCTATACCGACGAGCGGAAGGTTGAAGATGTCGCCAGCGACGACTACGGCTATTCAGAAGAGGAAGAAGAGAGCGTTCGCCTGAAACTGGAAGCTTTGGGATATCTCTAAAGTATTCCCTGGTTGTTCCGGTTCTCTGGGCCGACGAGCAGGAACAACCAGGTTTTCCTGAAGGAGAGTTTATGCGCATCCTGTTTGTAACGCCTCATCCTCCCTCTCGCATACGAGTGCGCAGTTACGGCTTTCTCTCGCATCTGAGACAGGCTCATGAAGTGACGCTGGTTACTCCATGCGTTTCGGCGCGCGAACATGCGGATGTAGAGCATTTGCGATCTCAGGGATATGAGGTCATTTCTGTAGAGGAGTCGAAGCGGCAGGCCATGTTGCGCAGCGTCCGGGTACTCCTCAGCTCTACCCCATTGCAGGTGGCCTATGCCCGTTCCGTTCATTTGCGACAAACCGTAGAGCGCCTCTGCTGCGAGCGCTCCTTTGATGTCATCCATGTGGAACACCTGCGCGGTATTGCTTCATTGGAGCAACTGGCTTCCACTCATCCGCTTGTCTGGGATGCGGTTGATTGTATCAGCCTGCTTTTCAAGCATACGATGGTAGCCGGGCCATCTCTGCCGGTGCGCGCAATTGCGCGCCTCGAATACAAGCGCACGCATCGCTACGAGTCCCGCGTCCTTAACAAACTTCCGTATGTTGCTGTTACGTCGCAGCGCGACTGCGAAAGCCTGGTTGATCTCAAGCGCCTCTATCAACCTGACGCGCAAAGCAGCGATGAGCAACCGGGCCAGGGAATATGCGTGATTCCAAACGGCGTAGACCTCGAGTATTTTTACCCCACGCCGGAAGATGAACGCCGCCCTTTCAATGTGGTGTTTTCGGGCAAAATGAGCTATCACGCGAATGTCGCCACCGCGCTCTATCTTCACCAGCACATCATGCGCTTGATCTGGAAAGTGCGGCCAGAAGCAACACTCACGATTGTTGGAAGTAGTCCGCCTAAAGCCATTCAGCGCCTGGCGGTAGACCCCCGTGTGGAGGTGACTGGCTATGTGGAGGATCTGCGCCCCTATATCCGGCGCGCTCAAGTCATGCTCAGCCCGATGGTTTACAGCGTAGGCATTCAAAACAAAGTGTTGGAGGCGATGGCGCTTGGCACTCCGGTGGTGGTTGCGGGACAGGCCGCAGCATCGCTTGAGGCGGAACATGGGCGGGAATTGTTTGTTGCCGGGTCGCCGCAGCAGTTTGCCGATTATGCGCTCCAGCTTATGAATGACGAGCAGTTGCGCGAGCAGCTGAGCCAGCATGGACGGGCATATGTTGAACAGCATCACAACTGGGGTGTGCTGACGGAACGGCTGGTTGACCTTTATCGAAAGGCGATAGCCAGTGATACGTATGCAAGCGATGCCTTGAGCCATAGTAGAGGATAGGGAGGAAAATTGGTGGTAGATGCTCTTCTCGTCGAGTCAGCAGAGTCTCACGAAAATGAACCTGGGAGAACGGATGGATGGAGTGCAGAAAGGAATGCCCTCGTGCCTGAACAGTACATGCATGAAGACAAGGAAGCGTTGGCGCGACTGCTTGAGGTAGGTCTTAGAAATCGATTGGCCCAGGGACAGCAGGTAGACCTTGAAAACGATGAAGAGTTTGCTCGCCTGATACCACTATTTTGTACATACTTTTCACGCGCCGAACTCATAGCCATGTTGGGCGAACAGGTAACGCTGGAAGTCTTCAAGCTGAACCGGATAGAAACATTGCAGAACCTGTTTCTTGAGAAGGCTTTTCGGGAACTGCTGCATGCCTTTAACGAAGCAGGGGTCGAAGTCATGCTTTTTAAAGGCCCGGCGCTTGCCTATCAGTTTTATCCTCGCCCGCAACTGCGCACCTACCACGATTTTGATTTGCTCATCCGTCCTCAAGACCTGGAGCGGGCGCGAAAATTACTGTTAGAGGCGGGCTACATCTATTATGAGGAATTCAGTTCCAATACTGATGATACCCGGCGATCTGGGTATAACTTCTTGCTCAAACAGGAAAACTCGTGGTTAGAGATTCTGGTTGAACTGCACACTGCGCCACATACAAGTGAAATAGGGACGCAATTTGACGTAGAGGGGCTGTGGAAACGCGCTGAGCGATTTACCATACTGGGCGAGCCTGTGCTGATTATGCACTATATCGATCACCTGCTCTACCTGTGCTGGCATTACCGTTTTCATGGCTTTACCCGCCTGCTCTGGTTGTATGATCTTGTCGTGATTCTACGCGCAAAGCAGGAAGATATGGACTGGCGTGAGCTTATAGCGCGGGCACGAGAATTGAATCTGACAGCTACCCTATTCTACTGCCTATCCTGGTCCCGCGAGATATTTCATGTAGCCATCACAGGCTATATCCTGCGTTGCTTGCGCCCACCTCTGATAAGCCGACTGGTGATTGAGCGTTTCGCCCTGCCGGATAGCGCGAAGGCTCTAGCCTCGGTACAAATGCAGCCGCAGCGTATCATTGCCCGCCGGGTCATGGTTGACAGCTTTGCTGATTTGCTTAAAGCAGGGCTGCGCGCGCTTTTCCCTTCGCGGGCAGCTATTGGCCGCCGTTATCTAAGCCCGCTGCACCTGCCATCGTATTGTGCCGCGGTATTCTATGCAATTCATCCCTGGATCACGCTTTTGAAAGGTTTGCAATTTCTGCTCAAAAGACAGGGGAGCTAATCAATTCAGGCCAGAAACTGATCCTGGAGTTCTGACCGGAGCAAAGGAGGCAAAATGGGGACTCCGAGTGTAAGCGTTATTATCCCGTTTTCAAAACCCGATCTTGTTGAAGTGGCGCTAAATAAGCTGGTACAGCAAACCTGTCCTGCTGACGAAATTATTGTCGTGGGTCAGCATAGCAGCACACTGACCTCGCGCTGGCCGGTTCGCGCCATTGAAACCGCGCCGATTTACTATCCCGGTGAAGCGCGTAACATTGGCGCGCGGGCCGCAAAAGGGGAGTATTTGCTCTTTCTCGATGACGATTGCGAGCCTGCTGCCGACTGGATTGAGCAGAATGTCAGGGAGCTTTCGGATCCGAAAATCGGCGCGGTTGGCGGCCAGATTGCCGGAAAGTCGAAGGCCTTTTTCGCGCAGTGCGTCGATTTCAGCAGCTTTGCCTTCGCACAGGTCAGTCAGCGTATAGAGATGCCTGTTTGCTCAGCAAGTCTTGGCGTGCGACGGCAGGCTTATGAGGATGCGCAGGGTTTCAGCGAAGAACTCCGCTCCGGCGAGGACATCGATTTTTGTTACCGCTTGATGAAAATGGGCTACAAGACGGTGTACCAGCCGAAGGTGAAGGTATTGCATAATCATCGCCGGACGACCTTTTCTACCTTGATGCGCTATAGCTACTTCTATGGGCGGGTCAAAGGGCTGTTCGTCAAGCTGCGCCATCACGATATGTCCAGGCGCAATCGCATGCTGACCCTTATTCAAAATCCCATCATCTATTTCTTGATGATCGTCCCGGTTTCGCTTGGCATCACAGGCACCATAGTCCGCCTGAATATGCGTGAGTATCCGCGTGTTCTGCTCTATGCTCCATTCATCTTTCTCTCTAAAGTTGCCTATCACTATGGTATCTGGCAATGGATTGTGAAGGGGCATCCAACGCAGCCTCTACGCCAGGAGCAGGGCGGCACTGAAGCAGCGCCGAACCAGGAACTGGCTGCTACAGGAGGGCGAAGGTAAAATCGCTTTTCTGTCAATGCATCTTTTAGGAGAGACAATTTATGCCGAATAGAAATGAGCGTTTCAAAATAGCCTTTTTGACCGCCCATGACCCTCTTGATAGAAGGCCCTGGTCGGGAACGATTTATCATATAGGGCAGGCTTTACAAAAACAATGCGGCGATGTCACCTTTTTAGGGCCGATTCCGGTAAAAAGTAAGCTAGTTGGCAAAGTGGCTCATAAGACTCTGCAAAAGCTCTTCAAGAAAAATTATGCCTATAATCACACCTTCGGTCTTGCTAAACGCTATGCCAGATACGCCGAGAGCAGGCTGGCCAACCAGCCATTTGATGTGATTGTCGCGGTCGCAGGAGCTACAGAAATAGCCTGCTTGCGCACATCGATCCCGATTATCCTGATAGAGGATGCCACCTTTGCCCTGTTGCGAGATTATCATCAACATTTTTCATCGCTCCTGCCCTTCTCAGTGCGTGAGGTAGACGAAATCGAGGCGCTTGCTATTCAACGCGCCAATCTTTGCCTGTATCCCTCACAATGGGCCGCCCGGTCGGCAATTGATTACTACCATGCTGAGCCGCAGAAAGTGCAGGTCATTCCTTTTGGCGCGAATTTTGAGCAAAATCCAGGCAGCGAAATCGCGCACCAGCGCAGGAAATCGCAGCACTGCCGCCTCTTATTTATTGGAACCAACTGGGAGCGGAAAGGCGGCCCCATCGCTTATGAAACGCTGTTGAAGCTAGAGGAGATGGGCATTCCGGCAGAACTGACCGTTTGCGGCAGCGTGCCACCTGCGCATATGACGCATCCTCGCATGCGTGTCATCCCTTTCCTGGATAAAAATCAGCCGGAGCAGCGCAAAGAGCTTGAGGAACTCTATAAGAACGCGGATTTTCTGCTTTTCCCGACGCGCAATGATTGTTATGGTATCGTCGTGTGTGAGGCCAGCGCCTATGGTTTGCCCGTCCTTGCCAGCGACACGGGCGGCGTTCCAGGCGTCGTAAAAGAAGGACAAAATGGCTACCTGCTGCCTTACAGCGCTGGTGGAGCGGATTATGCGCGTCTGGTGGCCGAGATTTACCGGGATGACCAGCGTTACGCAACTCTGGTGAAAACGAGCCGCGAGACCTTCGAGTCGTTGTTGAACTGGGATGCCTGGGGAATGACGGTCAAGCAGTTGATCGCGGGACTGGTTGAGTCGGATAGGTTGCCTTCAGAAGAGGTACCGGCCATCTCTAATGACCAGAGATGGCCGTAAATTTTGTGCCAGGATTCTACGTGCCGAAGGCATAGATATCGCCACCCATGCTGCACTGGTAGAGGACGCCATTAGAGATGGTGCCCGGCCCGAGGAAGTTGGTGCTTTTCTGGTAAACGAAGAGATTGTTGCCGTTAGTGGTATCTACGAGCAGGATATAGTTGCCATCGGCAAGCTCTACAACTCCGGGAACGGCTGTCACCGGGGCGAAAGCATCATAGCTGAGGCAATTTCTCCAGAGCGGCGTCCCGTTTGCCGGATTGAGCGCATTCAGGCTCCCCTCGCAGCTTGTTCCATTGAGTGTGGTAGTACCTGCTGCTACGTAGAGATTTGTGCCATCCCAGGCGCTCGATGAGATGGTGGGGCCGGGTGTAGTTGCCAGCCGGGTCTCCCAGAGCGGCCCGGCGCTGATGTTGCTTCTGTCAAAGGCATAGTAAATGCCATTTTTATTGGCCAGGCCCACCATTTGATGCAGCGTATTATTGATGGTTGCCTGGAAGAGTGTGGGTGTACTGCCAAAGTCGCCATCGCTGATGATCTCTGAAGCTGGCACCTGCCATGATCCAATAAATGAGAGGTTGGAAGCATTCAGGGCGATTAAGGCATCAACCATCGTTTCATGTTGCTTGCAGCTCGATTTTTCGCCGGTGGAGAGGTAGAGTATGCCCGTCGATTCGTCGATAGTTGGCGAAGTCCAGACGCTGCCGCCCAGGCAACCGGCAGGAACGGTATTGAACGTGTGCTGAATGGTGCCGGTTGAGGCATTCAACTGCACTATCTGGCCGACAACATGCAGGCAATCCTCGGCGGCTGATATGCCAATGTAGACGGAGCCGTTGTAGACGGTAGGAGAGCTATATAAGAAGTAGGCCGATGTTGAGCCGAGCAGCGTTTTCCAGATCAGCGCTCCCGTGTTCGCGTTTAGCGCATACAGGTTATTATCGCCACCGCCCACGAACAGCACTGGCAGCGGATTCCCCTGAATAGTGACGGTAGCGACTGTTCCCGTACTGAGTACGCCCTGCGTGTGATTCCGGCAGTCCGTTGTCTGGCCCAGATTTGCCGTCCAGATATCTGCGCCATTTGAAAGACTTGAGCCGTGTTCTATGCCATCGTAAGAACCCCAGTACAACATGTTGTTGGCGACGATGGGCTGCGTGCTGATCTTCGCGCTGTATTTTCTGTGCCAATGCACTTTGAGTTGAGGCGCTGTACTGGGATTGATGATGGTTTCTGTGGCATTAAAGCCGGTATGCGCGTTATTGCCGAGATAAGTAGGCCAATCGCTGGCCTGAGCGTGAGTCGCTGTGCGTGAAAGCATAAAGGTTGCCAGCAGCAACAGGATAGTTGTCAGCACTCCTGCGTTGCGTATCCATTTCCTCTTGAGCAGCCTTCTGACGTGCATCATATAAAGCATGACAACCCCCTATTGTTGTAAAGCCAAAGGGGTGCAGGATTTTTCATCCCACACCCCCGGCTGATAGCAATGCTGACTTCACAGACTAAAGGCATAGAGGTTTCCATCAGCGGAACCTGAGTAGAGCCAGCCATTTACGATAATCGGCGAGGAGAGAGAAGCACCTTTCGTCATATATTTCCAGAGAATCTGCCCGTTTGAGACGTTGAGTGCGTAGATGCCATCTGTGTAAGAACCGAAGTACACTACGCCGTTCGCTACAGCGGGAGAACTGTCAATATGCGCCCCGATAGGCGTTTTCCAGAGAAACGCGCCCGTGTTGGCGTTGAATGCATAGAAGTTCGAGTCCTCTGATCCCACAAACAACATCCCATTTGCGACAGCCTGCGAGGATATATTGTTTAACCCGGTTGCGCCTTTCCAGGCAAGCGTGCCGTCGCTTTCATGAAGCGCGTAGACGAAGCCCGTTTTCCCATCAAAGTAGACCAGCCCGTTATTGCCTACTGTGATCTGCGAACTCGCTTCCTGGCCGTCCTGCCCGCTGGTCGATATGGAGTATTTCCATACTACGGCCCCCGTCGTTGCATTGAATGCAGCAACGGCGTCGGTAGGATTGCCGATGAGAGAGAAGACCATGTTGTTCTTTACATCCACGCCGACCGCGCCCCAGACGCCGCCATTTGTTGCATAGACCCAATTGATGTGCCCGCTGAACTCGTCGATGGCATAGAGCATCGCTGATTGAGCTTCATGCGACATGCCCAGGTAGATGGTGTTGAACGCGATGGTTGGGAAGGCGAAATCACTCCAGGGCAGTATTTCGCTCCAGACCAGTGCGCCGGTGGTAGCATTTAAGGCATAGAATGGAGCCGGAACATAGGTTTCCTTGAGTGCCAATGTGCCAAAGAAAACCAGGTTGTTGGCTATATCAACCACCGGAGTCGAGACATTTCTGAAGTTCATGCCCGTATCAAACTGCCATTTCACAGCACCGGTAGTGGCATCTATCGCTTTCAAGACGCTGTTTGCCGTGACCATGTAAATGGTTCCGTTGGCATAGACTGGCGAACTCCAGAGACCTGACCCCATTGGAACCTTCCAGCGCAATTGCAGGTTACTGACGTTGTTTGCGCCAACCAGGTTTTCATAGGGGTTGTAACGATCATGAGCCAGGTCAAAACCGAAATCGTTCCAGGGCGTATCAATGCTTATGGACGTATTAAAGGTTTGTCCGCTGGTCTGTCCTACCCCAATAATGGTATGCGATCCCGGCGTCGTCGCCTGGGGAATAGTGACAGGAACACTTATATTGCCATGTGGGCCGACTACTGGTGTGGCAAGCGGCGTGCCGGAAGTGCTATCAAGGTACAGATTGACTGTCTCCCCCACCTGGAAGCCGGTGCCAACGACGGTGGTGCTGGTTCCCGGAGGCGTACTCGCGGGCGAGGAGGCAAGGCCGCTGCTCACAGTAAACGTATTTTGCGTCACACTGCTGCTGCTCGAGCCTGCTGCCGCGACACTATAGTTGCCGGTTTGAACAAGTGGCACGCTAAAACTGGCGGTAATGCTGCCTGAGTAGCCCGCCGTTACAGTTGCTACAGTTGTGCCGGTACCCGGGCCGTTGTAGTTCCAGAGAATATTGACGGTTTCACCGGAAGCGTATCCCTGACCGGTAAGATATACGCTGCTGCCTACTGGTCCCGAGCTTACACTCAAACTCGATCCAGGAGCGACTACCTGGTAGTTGTTGGTGATAGTGAGATGCGTGGTTTGGCCCACAGCTTTCACCGGATAGCTTCCTGGAGCCAGACCTGCCGGAACGGTGATCGTTGTAGGAGCCATATATCCATAATTGGTTGTTTTCACACTTGCTACCGGATTAGTCCCGTTATTCCAGTAGATATTGACGGTCTCAAGCGCCGCAAAGCCATATGCGCTTACCTCTATTCCAACATTCGCTGATCCACTGAGCGGCGCGAGGGCAAGCGTTGGCGGATACAGGATATAGGTGAAAGTTCCCGTTGCATGGCTTGTTTGCCCAACCCCTACGACCGGCACAATTACCTGTGTGGTGCCGGAGGGAGCGATTGTTTTGACAGTGAACGAACCATTAGAGTCACTGTTAGCGCTTGTCAGCAGCGTTCCAGTACCCGGGCCAGTGTAGTTCCAGTAGATGTTGACCGCTTCAGAAGCTCCGAAGGCATTACCGGAAACAGTCATCGGAGAACCCGCCCCACCGGCAACTGGAAGGATGCTCAGCCCTGGCAATAGTTGAAAGTTTGCTGAGGCTTGCATACCAGAAGTTTGCCCGATGCCCGTAATTGGGTACGTTCCTATCGGCGATGGCGGAATATGGAAGGAAGCGTTAAAAGAGCCTGAGCCATTGCTATTGGCAGTAGCTACCAGTGTGCCGGTGCCGGGGCCTGTATAGTTCCAATAGACTTTGACGGACTCATTAGCTGCATAATTGGAACCTTGCACCGTAATTGGAATTTTAGTGAAAGCTTCCGATTTTGGCGTTACCGTTAAGGTCGGACCTGAAGCGCGCGCCGCAGGGGCATGTGGCAGCCCAACGAAGACTCCGGCTGCGATCATCACTGCTGTGACAATCAGAAAGGCTATTCCCCAACGCCTTCTCCCAGGTCGCGCCGTTGAAATGCGAAGTGGAAGCGATAGTTTGCCCAATGATATTTCCCCCAATCTGTGAATGGTGTCTCCTAAAAAGTCTACAGGCTAAAGGCGTAGACCTTGCCGTCAGTGGCGGCAGAATATAGCCAGCCGTTAACTATGACCGGCGAAGCATACGACATCTTGCCCATCGTATAGTGCCATAAAACAGCACCTGTGCTGGCATTAACGGCGTAAACGTTTTTATCGAATGATGAAAAGTAGACAATGCCGTTCGCTATGGCAGGAGAGCTATCAATGCCGCCGCCAGTGGGTGCTTTCCACACAATAGCCCCAGTCATCGCATTGATGGCGTAGAGGTTTGCGTCGAGCGAGCCAACATACAATGTTCCGTTGGGGCCAATCGTGGGCGAGGAGACGTTGCCGATATTGGCTGGCCCAATAGAAGTTGACCATGCCAGCGTTCCATCGCTCTCGTGAAGCGCGTACAGCCTGCCGTTCTTACTGGTGGCATAAACCAGGCCATTATAAACAGTGATGCCAGAACCAACATCGTCGTCAGGCCCAGAGTTGGGAACTGAGAAGGCCCAGTTCAAAGCTCCGGTCGATGCATTAAGCGAGATCACCTGATCGGCTGGATTGCCAACGCCGGAGAAGACAGCATTCGTGCTGGTGTCAATGGCAATCGCTCCCCAGTCGCCGCCGTTTGTAGCGTGCTGCCAGCGAAGCTGGCCGGTGAACTCGTCAAGCGCGTTAATCATGGCGCTTCCGCCCTCGTGTGAGGCCCCGATATAGATGGTATTGAAGCCGAGAGAGGGAAAGCCGAAGTTGTTCCAGGGTAGAATGATGCTCCATTTGAGTGCGCCCGTTGTCGCGTCGAGGGCGAAGGAAGGAGAGGGAATGCCCGAGTCCTCAAAGCCCATCGTGCCAATGAAAACCAGGTTGGCTACCGGGTCAACCAGAGGTGCCGAGGGTATTTCAAAACCGGTCTGCGTATTGAAGACCCACTTTACTGAACCCGTGTGGGCATCATAGGCGGTCAGGATGCCATCATACGAACCAACGTAGATCATGCCATTGGCATAGACCGGAGAACTACGCAGCCCGGAAGTTGTCGATGCGGACCATTTCAAGCTCAGACCGCTTACATTGCCGGTTCCAACCCCGTACTCGTAGGGATTGTAGCGATGATGAATCGGATCGAAACCGAAATCCCCCCAATTCGTGTCGATGGCCAGAGATGAAGTGAAGGACTGGCCGCTCGTTTGCCCTACTCCAATGATGCTATGAGTACCTGGAGGAATAGAAGTTGACAGCGAAGCGCTCGTCGAAATATTTCCACTGCTGTCGGCTTCAGTAGTAGCCAGTGGATTGCCGGATGGAGTATCGAGATAGATCTGAACCGTTTCACTTGCCTGATAACCGGTGCCGCTGATGGTAATGTTCGTGCCCGGAGAGGTGATGGTCGGGTCTACTGCCACGCTATTATTGATCGTAAAGACATGCGAGGACACTGCCTGGCTGCTTGTGCCGACTAAGGCGACGGTGTAATTCCCTGGCGTATTTGCGGGGATAAGGAAGCTGGCATTGACTATGCCGGAGTTACCGGCGCTGGCTGTTGCTACCACACTTCCTGTGCCAGGGCCTGTATAGTTCCAGAGAATGTTAACCTGTTCCCCCGGCTTATATCCCACGCCTGAAACGGCCAAGCGCGACCCCACTGGCCCCCTGGTGTTATTGAGCGTGGTGCCAGGAGCCAGAACTTTGAATGTATTGGTAATCACTGTCTGGCTTTTCACGCCAACGGCTTTCACTGTATAGTTCCCAGGCGCTACTCCAGCCGGAATAGTAAAGGCAAGAGGCGCAATATAGCCGTTTGCATTAGTGCTGGCCGAAGCGGCAGCAGTCGTACCGTTATTCCAGAAAACATTCACCTTTTCAAATGCGGTAAAACCATAGCCGCTTACCGTTAATACTGTCCCCGCCGAGCCGGAGAGGGGAGCAAGGGTGAATAAGGGCGGGTAGTAAATGAAACCAAACGAGGCCGACGTATTGCTTGTTTGTCCAACTGCACCTACAGGAATCGTCCCGGTGGTTGCGTTTGTCGGAATTTTGGCTGTCACTTTAAATGAGCCGCCCGTCGTATCGGCATTGACCGAAGTAAGGAGCTGACCCGTTCCCGGCCCGGTATAGTTCCAGTAGATTTTCACGTTTTCGCCTGAGCCAAAAGCAAAGCCAAAAAAATATGCCAGTGTTCCAGCTCCAGCAGCCCGTGGACTCATGTACATTTCAGGAAGAATCCGAGTCGTACCAGTAGCAACCAGACCGGATGTCTGGCCAACAGCCGCTACCGTATACGTGCCCGTTGGAACAAGCGGCATCGGAAAGTGGGCCGAGAAGGTTCCGGTAGCGCTGGTGGTTGGACTTGTCTCCAGCGTTCCTGTTCCCGGTCCTGAATAATTCCAGTAAATCTTGACGGTTTCAGTCGCGCCAAAATTGCTGCCGCTTACCTGGATTGATTTTTGATTTGAATACGCTCCCGACTGAGGTGAAACTGTGATCTTAGCCCCGCTGGCCTGCGCATGAAAAGCGTCTGGCAACATGACAAGGCTGGCTCCTAATATGCATGAGAAAACGATTACGAGTATTCCTATTACTTTTATCCGCTTTTCAATATGCTTACCTGCAAAATGCTCATTAAGACTTTCTGGCATTTTTCGATCCCCCTGGTGAAGTCTGCTGTAAAAGCCTTGAAGTAGTATAAGCGCTATACTCAAGAAATTGAATTTATAAATGGTGATAACTTAGTATAAATTTGGCATTTCGGGTTGTGAAACAGTAACCATGTCTTCCTGAATAAAGCGTGATGGTTGAAGTAATTTAACCATGAACGAAACTTTGCACTTATTTCTCAACTAAAATACAACCTTGCTCAAAGAGAAAATATGCTACGCTGTACACGGCTTGATAGAAAGAACCTTAAATAGCGAGGGGCGATATACAGTGAAATTTCTCAATGAAGATTTTGGAGGAGCTATGCAGGAAGAAGAAAAAAAACACCTTTCATCAGAAGAAGAGCAGACCATTCCTGAACTGGTTGACAGCGTCCGGGCGGGGAAAATGGACCGGCGCAAGTTAATCAAAACTCTTACTTTGATGGGGGTTTCTGCTACTGGCGCGGGGGCAATTGCGGCAGTAGCGACACGCCAGATTGTCTCGCATTTTAGCGCACCTACTCATGGTGATAATAATGCGCAGCAGCACATTCAACAGCACCAGCAACATCTTGAGCATCAATCAACGGGCAATGTTGAGCAGTTGCATCAGGATTATCATGAAGATGCTATCGTTGAAGACAGCATGTATCCGCATCCATTCGTGGGGCGAATAGCCATCATGCAGCGCAAGCGGGCCGGTATGTTTGCCATGCCTGATCTGAAATTCGATGTGACGAATCGCGTTGTACACGGGGATCAGTTGACGGTAGAATGGGTAGCAAAAGGGAAGCATACGGCTGATTTTCCTGGTCTACCTGCAACCGGCCGCTCTTTCTCGATTCCAGGAGTCACAGTTGTGGTGCGGCGCGGAGGCAAAATTGTGCGGGAGTCTCTCTACTACGATATGGCTGAGGTCGTCCGGCAACTTAAATAGAGGAATGCTACACGATTCGCTGGCGTTCTGCCGACCCGCACCAGCCAACGCCATTGTTGGAAGGAGGGTCAGGGGACACCAGCGCCCTTCTTCCAGTATAACTTATAAGTAGCATAAGCGCAAGCTTATCAAGTGCCCATTTCTTTGACCAGCGGCACAGCCTCTTCGATCAGATTGGCGGCCAGGTCAAAGGGGAAGAGGCTGGTGTTGATGAGCAGGTGGTACAGGGAGGGCTGGTCCTGGTGCGAGCCGTACCAGCGGCGCAAGTAGGCCTCGTGTTCGTTGTCGCGTTTAGTCACCAGTGCTGCCGCTTCGTCATGGCTCAGTCCTGAATGCTTCATGACGTTGGTGATGCGGTACGGCAGGGGCGCGAAAATGTAGATGTGCAGGGTGCGCGGCGCGCTGTGCAGTAAAAACTGTGATCCCCGGCCAACAATGACTGCATTGCCGACCGTCGCCAGTTCGCGAATGACTTTCTGGGTCAGCCGGAGGCGCGCCTGTTCCTGCGCCTGGGGTGGCACACGCAATGGATTGAGCAGGGCTTCGGTGTTGATGGTAAAGGGGCTGCTCGATTGCAGGGCGTCCAGGATATGCCCAACCGCGCCTGAGGTCTGTTCTTCCTGCTGCGCGACCTGCTCTTCGGTAATGCCGAGTCGTTTGGCAACCTCGCTGATGATCTGGTGATCGAGGTAGAGCAGCCCGCATTTTCGCGCGACAATGCGCCCGATTTCTGAGCCGCCACTGCCGAACTGGCTGGAAATGGTAATAACGACCCGCCCCACGGCTGGCGTTCCCGTCGGATCGTCCTCTTCCGTCCAGTTGGTTTCGGGAAGCACCTGTGTCGCTGGCGCACCGTTGGCAGAAGCACGCGGGCCGCGCCCGCGGAACCGGTTCAGCATAGTAGCGTATCCTTGTTTGTGTAAAGGTGTATCACTGTTATCTATCGTACAACGGATTGTATCGGCGATGCAAGGCAAGGACAATTCTTTATCGAAGACTAGAGCAGACGAAATCCCTCGTCATTGCTGCAAGATCACAGGTGGAACTGTGCCTTGAGCGTGTCCAGGATGTTGTTCTGCGTTTGGAAGAGGACCGTACTACCATCCGAACTGACTTGTACGGAAGAGACCTGCGTGGCCTCAAATTTCCACAGCAGCGCGCCTGTAGTCGCATTGAGCGCGTAGAGAGTTTCGCGGCTGCAACTCGCTGTTGCGCAGGCCGTCGTAAAAATGCTCCCCGAGACAAGGTGAAAGTACCCCAGGCCGGGCGCAAAGAAACGCGCCTGCGCTGTGGGCTGAAATGTCCAGCGCGCCCCGCCGCTTTTTATATCGAGGGCGGTCAAGGCCTGTGACCTGGTATTGCCGTCCAGGCTGCTCGTTTCCAGGACATATAACAGAGACTGGTCATCTGAGAGACTGACCTGCTGGATCGATGCGAAAGGCCCCTGCTTCCATAGCACGCGCTGATTGCGGCCATCGATGGCCTCCAGGGTATTCGCGCTGTAGAGGATGAAGGCACTGCGGGTTGTTACAATGCCTGCTGGCGCTGATGCCGTGTAAACTCCAGGGCTGTCGAACGTCCAGCGTTCGATGCCGCTAAGCAGGTCGAGTGCGTGAAACGTATCGCTGCGTCCTACCACTAACACTCCCGAACCGAGCGCCATCTCCCTTTCTTCCTGTAACAGGACCGATGGACTGTTTTCATCAATACCGGTTCGCCATTGAATCTGTGCGGTCTGCGTATCGATTGCGTAGATGGTATAGGCCACCTGCCAGTAGATCAGGCGGCCATGCGGCAGCAGTACACCGTTGTCCAGCAGCTTATGCTCACGCGGGCCGGAAATGCGCCACGCGATAGCACCGGAATGCGGGTCAAGGGCGATCAATTGAGCGGCATGTATCGATGTGTTGGTAATGCGTGTATGGCTCGCCAGGTAGATAAAGTTGGAATCCGCAGCCAGTACGCTGATCTGTTGAGAATCCCCTGCCTGTCCCATGATGTTTTTCCAGAGAACGCGACCGCTAGCGCGATCGAGCAGGTACAGCACAAAAGAGGACGCCATCGGCTCGGGATAGGCAGGGTCGGCGGGCGCGAGATGGTATTGTTGCTGTGCTGGCCCTTGCAGGGCAACCAGCAGCGTGCCGGACGCGGTACGTATTGCCGGAAGCGAGAATGTGCCCTGGCTGGTAAAGGTCTTCCAGCGCGGGTTGCCATGCGCGTCGAGCGCAATCAACTGGTTATGGATAACGAAGCTGCCCTGGCTGTCAGCTCCCGCCAGGATGGAAGACCCGGCAGGCTGTTGCCATTGCAGCCTGCCACTGCTCGCTCCCGCCTGATTGATGTAGGTCTGGATGGATATCAGTTGCAGATATTCCGCCGCTCCTGCGCCAAGCAGGATAGCCAGGCAGAGCAGCGAAAACAACAGGCGCGAACGTCGCCAAAGCCGCAGCAGCAATCTGAGCGGGAAGAGGAGATAGCGCGGCACTTGACGGCGGAGAAATATCAGCCGCCGTTTCCACAACGCCAGTGGAAACAGCCAGAGATAAAGCAGTGCGAGCAGGCTGATAACCGCCGACAGCACGAGCAGCAGGCGTATGGGAGTGAAGAGATGCAAAACGGTCTGGGGTGAGGTCTGCATTGCTAGAAATGCCAATGTATTGCCGGTTGGCTGAAGCAGCATTCCCGTCTGCACGTCTGCAAAGGCTGCGCGCCAGCGCAGCCTGCCATTCAGCACGGAGTAGGCGATGAGCGAGAGGCTGCCATCACCTGAAAGTTGTTCAAGCAGCACCATGTTGGATGCTACCACTGGTAGAAAGACGCGACCACCATCCGCGCTGGCCGCGCCCTCGCCCACCTGCGTAGACCAGCGCAGCGTTCCAGACGAGGCATTCAGCGCGTAGAGCCAGGTTTGCTCGCGTATTTCCGGCACGTTCCAGGAGATTCCGCTGGCATAGATTGTTGAACCTGAGAGCAATGCCTCGTAGAACTGCGCGTTCGTCTGCTTATCAAGTGAAGCGCCTGGAGATTGACCAGAAAACGTCCAGAGCGGCGTGCCGGACGTTGCGCCAAAGGCCACTATACCTTGCGCGCCAGCAGCAATGAGCCGCCCATCGTGTGTGACAAGCAGTGTGCGCGTCGGAAAGAAGGTATGCCAGAGGACGTGGCCGTTTGTTCTGTCGAGCGCGTAAAGCTGGTGGTCTGCTGCGAAATAGAGCGTATTTCCTGCCAGCACAGGTGGAGGCGCGTAGGCAAAGGTATCGTTAAGCTTTTGTTCCCAGTGTGTTGTTCCGCGCTGGATGTTGATAGCGGCGATCTCACCCTTACTCACTGAGAGAACGGTATAGATGGTATGAGCATCTATAGCTGGTTGAAAGGGATGCGCACCTCGTGTCGGCATCTGGGCAGCGCGTTGCCAGCGTACACTTCCATCACCCGCTAGCATCTCCAGCCCCTGCGCATAGCTAAGCAGCACGTTTCCACCCGGTGTGGGGGTCAGCGTTGCATGGGTTAGCGGCGCGGAAAAGGAATTTGTCACCTGCCACGATGTGTCATCCAGGACGAACACCTGCTGCTGTTGTACCACCTTTCCCTGCGCGCTCTGCGCACCCACCAGCATTGAGGGGCCGTTCTGGACGGCATTGGTCAGATGCGTTGGGCCTGTGTACCCGCCGCCCAGGTCCTGCTGCGCCATCATGTTCCCATTTACCGGATTCAGGGTATACAGCAACAGGTGCGTGTCATGAACATCGCGCCACAGCGATATCATACTGATGAAAATCAGCGCTAGCAACAAAATGGATAATATGCGCCTTGTTAAGGCTCGGTGTTTCAAAAATGAAACATATAGATGATAGGGACGCGCCTGGCTAATCTGATGAATGTTGAAAAATAAAGGGGGCCTATTTCTGTAGGGATGCGATTGATCGCGTCCACCCTGATGTGCCTGAGTAGTTTCATCCGTCTCTATCGGTGGCGTTTCGGGTATAACTGTTTCTTTATGATCTTGTTCAGACACTTGCGCCGGTGGTTCGACCTCATCTTCAGACGGAACGGGCGTCTTTTGAGCAAGAACGAGCGCGGGACGTTTCGCCGTTTCCTCTAACTTATCTGGAGAGAGGTCGTATTCTTCCTCGCTCTCTGGTTCGCTGCTGTTTGTGGCAGGAATGGATGGTTTGCTGGTATCTGCCTGCTTATCTGTTGTATCGCTGGTTTCTTCTACCCTGGATTGCTCGAACGGTGTGGACATCAATGCTGACTTTCTTGTTCAGGAATGCTACGCTAGCTACTATAACAGAACGGCAGCCTGAGCGGAATGTTCTTGACAGAAATGGCTATGCGCGTACTTAAATAATATATAATATCCAGGTTATAGGCTTATTCAGGAAACGCGCATGGATACATTGAATTTGCACCAGCTCTACACCTTCTCGGTGGTGGCGAAACATTGCAGCTTCGTGCGGGCGGCGGAGGAACTGCATTTCAGCCAGCCCGCCGTCTCAGCGCAGATTCGCCACCTGGAAAAATCGCTGGGTGTGAAGTTGTTCGACCAGATTGGGCGCAGGACACACCTGACGCAGGCAGGCGAGGAACTTTACCTCTACAGTCAGAAGATTTTTTCGCTCATTGAGGAAACGATGGACGTGATGGAATCCCTGCGCAGCCCGCATCACGGGCGTTTGAGCGTTGGCGCAGATACCACCGTTGGTTCCTACGTCATTCCCGGCCTGCTCGGCAAATTTCGCCAGCTCTACCCTGCCGTGGAAATCTCGTTGGAGGTGCTGAATCGCGCCTCGCTGGTGGAGGCGATGGTCAGCAACCGTATCGAGATGGCCGTGATGGGCCGCGTTCCCGATGAGCTGCCGGTAGAGATCGAGCCGTTTGCCTACAACGAGCTGGTGTTGATCGCATCACCTCAGCACCGCCTGGCCGGGCGCAGCGATATCCCGGTCAAGGAACTGGGCCGCGAACATTTTTTACTGCGCGAGCCAGGGTCGGGAACGCGAGCGGCCCTGGAAACCGCTTTGCTGGAGGCGGGCGTTCCCCTGCATATCAGCATGCAGGTGGGAAACAACAGCGCTATTAAACAGGGCGTCACCGCCGGGCTGGGTATCGCTCTCATCTCAAAGGTTGCGCTCGATATGGAATTGGAGACGCATCGGCTGGTGATCCTGGATGTCGAGGGTTTCCCCATCGTGCGGCAGTGGCGGCTTGTTCACTTGAAGGACAAGTATCTTTCGGCCACCGCGCACGCCTTTAAAGCGTTCCTCTTGCAACATGCTGATAAACGCCTGCGCCGGAAAGTAGCGACCCAGGCTGAATAAACAAGGAGCAAACGAATGCAGCAGCCACTCGACGCGGAGCGGCAGGCGATTGTAGACGAGGTGCGGCGCTTTGTCAGGCGCGAGGTGCTGCCCGTCGCTCATCAACTCGAACACGACGATATCTACCCCTACGAACTGATTGAACAGATGAAAACGCTCGGCATCTTCGGCGCGACCATCCCTGAGGCCTACGGTGGGCTGGGCATCGACTTTCTGACCTACAGCCAGGTGATCGAGGAACTGGCTCGCGGCTGGATGAGCCTTGCGGGCATCGTCAACACACACGTCATCGTTTCCTACATGATCGCCACCTTCGGGACAGAGCAGCAGTGCCAGCACTTTCTTCCCTTGATGGTCGAGGGCGAGCGACGTGGCGGAATCTGCCTCTCCGAAGCCAACGCCGGAAGCGATGTGCAGGCTATTACCACGACCGCCCGCCGCGACGGCGATTCCTATATTCTCAACGGTTCTAAACAATGGGTGACGAACGGCGTGCATGGCAGCATCTTCGCCGTCCTGGCGCGCACCGACCCGGACGCAAAGCCGCCCCATCGCGGCATGAGCCTCTTCCTGGTGGAAAAAGGCGCGCCGGGTTTGAGCGCCAGCCGCACCTTTGAAAAGCTTGGTTACAAGGGTGTGGAGACCGCCGAATTGGTCTTTGAGGATGTCCACGTTCCCACTGCTTCCTTGTTGGGCGGTGTCGAGGGCCAGGGCTTCAAGCAGGCCATGAGCGGGCTTGAGGTGGGGCGCATCAATGTAGCGGCTCGCGCTGTCGGCGTGGCCCAGGCCGCCTTCGAGGACGCCATTCGCTATGCACAGCAGCGCGAGACCTTTGGCAAACCCATCGCCCAGCACCAGGCCATTCAACTTAAGCTGGCCGATATGGCCACGAAGATCGAGGCGGCGCGTTTGCTCATGCGCCAGGCCGCGCACAAAAAAGACCTGGGCGAGCGCAGCGACCTGGAGGCCGGGATGGCGAAGCTGTTCGCGACCGAGATGTGCCAGGAGGTGACGCTGGAAGCCATGCGCATTCACGGCGGATTCGGCTACACCAAAGAGTTCAACGTCGAGCGCTACTACCGCGACGCGCCCTTTATGCTCGTCGCTGAAGGCACCAGCGAAATTCAAAAGCTGGTTATCGCCCGTCAACTGTTGGAACGCTATAAACTCTAATTGCAGTACCCTCAAGTGGGTCGAGCAAGAGAAGGAACTCTCGACGGTTCCAGTGCAGAAAGTATACCGTTCAAACCCGAAGAGGTTAAGTAGAAATGCCATAAGGAGAAAAGCTATGCAATTTGGTCGCTGTTTTGAAGATTTCGAGATCGGCGCGGTCTACAAACACTGGCCCGGACGCACCATCACCGAATATGACGATACGCTATTTAGCATGCTCACCATGAATCATAACCCCCTGCATATTGACGCCAACTATGCGGAGACCCGCCAGCATGGGCAGCGCCTGGTAGTAGGGCCGCTTGTATTTAGTATTGCGCTGGGTATGAGCGTGCCGGATGTGAGCGGCAAGGCGATTGCTAACCTCGAATTTGAGTATGTGCGCCATCTCGGCCCCACTTTTCATGGCGATACCATCTATGCCGAAACAACCGTACTGGATAAACGGCTCTCGCAGAGCAAACCAGATCGCGGCATTATAACCGTTGAAACCATCGCCTACAATCAGCGCGGCGAAAGCATCCTTTCCTTCAAGCGGCGCGTGATGGTGCCGACGCGCGAGGCAGATCAGGCATGGCAGCGCGCCTGGGATGAAGAGATGGCCGAACGCCGGAAAGGAGCCACGCAACAATGATGAATAGCGGCAATATGATACCGCCGAAGGCGCAGATGGTGATGGCGCGTGATTTTGTGGTGCGCCGCTCGGAACTGACTGTTCCCGGCCACAGCCTGAAGATGATGGCGAAGGCGGCGGCCTCGAATGCGGACCAGGTGATGTTCGACCTGGAGGACGCGTGCGCCGTCTCGCAGAAGGTCGAGGCGCGCAAGACGGTCATCGAAGCTTTCAACACGCTCGACTTCGGGGGCAAGATTCGCGCCTTTCGCCCGAACAATATCCGCACCCGTTTCTTTTATCGCGACCTGATCGAGGTAGTAGAGGCTGCCGGGCGCAACATTGACGTGGTGGTGATTCCCAAATGTTACGGGCCAGAAGACATCCTCTTTGTAGATCGCTTTCTCACACAGATCGAAGAGAACATGGGCTTCGAGATCGGGCGCATCAAGCTGGAGGTGCTGATCGAATCAGCCGATGCTGTGCTGCATGCCGAACAGATCGCCAAATGCACGCCGCGCATGTGCGGGCTGATCTTCGGCCTTGTCGATTTCGCGGGCGACATCGGGGCGCAGGAGTTGGGTGGCGAGCAGTTTTTTTATTACAACTACGCCAAAGCCAAATGCATCACCGCTGCCCGCGCCGCAGGCATCACCGTCGTAGATGGAGTAACACTTGCCATTCGCGACAACGAAGCCTGCCGCCGCGATGCCCAGATGGGTGCGCACATGGGCTTCGACGGCAAGTGGGCCATTCATCCCGCGCAGATAGATATTATTCACGAAGCCTATACTCCCACACCCGAAGAGGTCGCGAAGGCCAAACACATCATCGAAGAGTACGAAAAAGCCGATGTCCAGGGCGGCCTCGGCGCAATCGTCATTGATGACCAGATGATTGATGCCGCTGTGTTGCGCGTGGAGTGGCGCAAGCTGGCGATTGCGAAGAAAGCGGGGTTGGCGTGAGCAATTATTGCTCACGCCTTTTCCCATAGCCGACCTGGTAACGTGGTGCGATGAATTCTGAAGCCGTTGAGAAAGTGGCGTAAGGCGGTGCGTTTGAGTGAACGACTGCTCTTACGCAAGTAGTCTTCCGCTCGCTGCCCGGCCGATGTTAGAAGAAAATAAACCAATACCAGGTGAGAGAAGTGAACAGAAAGGAATTATCAGGTGACAACACTTCGCGCCGCGCTCATAACACCGTTGACTGGGCCACTTGAACTGTATGCAAGACTTGTGCAGCGGCGCTTTCATTATGGGCAAAGGAAGCGGCGAATCTTCCTGCTCCCTGGAAGAAGGGAGAGCTTGATAGCACTACAGGGTTTGGTCAGGATGTGGCAACAGGCGCAAAGCTAGAGGCTGCTCAGTTGCGAATGGAGATGCAAGCTGTTTGCTTTGTAACCCTCTCATACCTGTGATGAGAGTATTCAGATTGCAGCGCAAAAGCTTGTATGTCAAACACTTTTTGGTAAGTTCCAACTCGACTCTGAAAGTGGTTTGCAAATTGCTCCTCAACAATCCTGCGCTGGCACTGTACATTAGGGGAGCGGCAACGGTTCTGCTGCTGTTCATCGGCATTTACAACTCCTGGGATACGGTAACATTCCTTGCTCTTGAGCGCATGCCAACCGAAGAAGGAGATCAGTAAGGCTTCAGCAATCTCGCTACTCTCCAGCATTTTATGCCAGCGTTGTATACACTACGAGCCGCAACGTTGTTTGATGTTGCGCGGGAATCCAGGTTCCGGCACAGGTAATCAGATTCAGGTACGCGCCACCCGTTGCGCTGAAAATGTCCTCCAGGGGCGCTTCCTGAGGAGGATACGAGGCGATACGGGCCACGCGAAAGCGGACCGATTTCCCTTGTGCGTTCACAATCAGCACCTCATCACCGGCATGCAACTGGCGTAGATTCCAGAAGACAGCGGGATAGCCACCGGGACGGTCCAGATGGCCGTTGATAACTGCGCTGCCCTGCTCGCCGGGGCGTGGGCCGTTGCTATACCAGCCAACGTCATCCCAGGGATTTTTGGTGGGCGTTGCCAGATCACCTTGCGCGGTTATTCCCACATCCTCGATGGGGGCATTGACGCCAATACGCGGAATGAGCAGGCGCAGCGGCACCCCTACCGCTGGTGTGGAACCTGGTAGGTCGGTTGGCTTAGTGGCGACAACTGGCGTTTCGTGATGTATCGCTGTTGGCGAGGGCTTGAGGTTTGCTTCCTGGGTAGATGAGCCGCAGGCAGCAAGCAGGAACATATAGCAGAGCGACCCGAATACGAAGAATTTGCTAATTGATGACATAAAGAACGTCCCTCAGAACATTTGACGAGACGGCTTCACGAACGCTGCCAAAGAAAGAGAACATATCCATTCTGTCATCCGCTGCGCTCAGGATGACAGGGAAGCAGCCAGGGATAATAGGGGGAGCTGCCCAGGATAACAGAGGAACAGCATCCCCGCTATTTACTCAAACTTCATCAAGCCCGCCTCGCAGGAAAGACAGAAGATGCAAGTTACTTATTCCGCGCGTATGCGAAACGGCGTACTACCAGACCTGAACCGAGCAGCACTACGGCCAGCAGGCCCAGGTAGAGCGGCATCGGATTGGCAGCCGGAGCAGGCGCGTTGGGGTCACTGCCCGTATTGGGCATGCCGGGAATGCCTGCGACGGCGGCCAGCTTAAAGCTGATGGCCGGATTGCCTTTGAGCAAACCAACGGCGAAGACGCTGTACACCATGCCGTTGGAGAGACTGGCCGAAACTGGCACCTTCGCGCCGGAGTCGGTAGCGGTAACGTCAAAGGTGTAAGAGCCGCCGGGAACGGTCAGGTAGCCGCTAGCATTCTTGTAGGTCAGGCCATTGATGACCGTGTTGCCGCCAACGGCGACATTGACCGGGCCAGCATCGGGCGAGAGGTGGTAGACGCGCACCTTTGCCGCGTTGCCGGAAAGCATGTTGTCATCGACGAACGCTGTCAACCCGAAGCCCTCCGACTTTGTGCCGATAGCCGCAACAGTATAGGCCATGCCCCCGGTGACCGAGACCGATTGGCTAATGACTGCCGCCCCGATACCCTGACCAGCCGGGGCAACCTTGATCTCATGCGAACCGGCAGGAACGGAGACGTAATTGGTGATCGTACCGAATGCGAAGTTGCTGAGCAGTTTTGTGCCATCGACAAACACATCGACGCTACCCGCATCAGGTGAGGCATGCACGACGCGAACCATTGCACTCGATGCCTGTGTGGCAGCAGCGGCGGGCAAGGACCACGCAAAGATGCTGCAAGCGAGGAAAGAAAGCATCCCCAGCGCCAGCATGACGCGATAGCTCAATAGAGAAACAAGGCTTTTCACCTTCATGAATAATGCTCCTTCATTTCAAATGGTTTTCTACTCATCTCAGTGCTTGTAATCGTGTTTGAACATACAACAGGATGAGTAGAAGGGAGTTCTTCTACTGATTGTCCGAGAAAACATCGATGTTTATGAAAACTTTCGGCCTAAAGGTAAGCTAGCATGAAATGTGTACATCATTTCAGCAGTATCAGGTTGAATACAACATATAGACGCGAATTTTTTGAAAAAGTAGTCAAAGCTTCTCGCCAATTTGACGAAAGTCGTATGCATTACCTTTTTCTGGCTGGCTTGTCGTCTAGATGATGGATATAGAAAACGGGGCAGCGGTGAATATAACCCTATCCTTTGGATTGGCAGGCAAAAGGTGCAAACAGGTTGCAGCATGGGAGGGAGAGTAATGACTTACCTGCGAACTTGCAAGAGAGGTTCAGGATTTTGGACGAAGAGCTGCAGGAGCAAGATTGGCATCTAACGCATGAGCCGGGGGAGGGAGCATGCCAGGCAGAACTTGTATCGCGCTGCTTGCAAGGAGACGAACAGGCCTTTGCGCGCATTGTTGATCTATATGGAGACCTGCTGCTGCGTAGCGCCTACTTGCTGGTGCAGGATGAGGAGGCGGCAAAAGATATCGTACAGGAATCGCTGCTGCTTGCCTGGAAGAATATGCATCAATTACGCGAGCCATCTTCCCTCCGGGCGTGGCTGGTAAAGATTGTGGTCAACCAGTCTACGTCATTGAAGCGGCAGTGGGCGCGCCGCAGTGCCTTCCTGCGCCAGCAATTGCTGCGCCGCCATGTCGAGCAAGCTATTCAGGTTGCCGACCTGCAGCGGGGAAAGGTTGAAGAGACGCTTGATGCCTGGCAGGCCATCGAACAACTTCCGCTCAACCAGCGTGTGGTACTGGTACTCTTCTACTACCATAGGATGACCATGCCGGAAATCGCTGCGCTGCTGCAAACCTCGGAAAATACGCTGCGCAAACGCTTGCTGAGCGCGCTGAACAAAGTACGCAGAACTTTGCAGATCGAAGTCGCGGAACCACCTGCCGCCCGCGTGGGATATAGTGGAGGAGGAATGGAATGAGCGAATCACATGAACAAGACGCGGCGCGCCCTGATGAGCAGGACGCCAACTCTAATCTGCTGGGACCGACTCCAGAGACCGAGATGCTTGAGATGCACATTGCACGCGCCTTACAACAACGTGCTGCACCTCTGCACTTTACGCCTGCCATGCGCGTAGAGGTGATGCAGCGTATTGCAGAGCGAAACAGTCGCTTATCTTTTCCCAGGCGCATCCTGGTTACCGCGCTATCAATTGGGACTGCACTTGTACTGTTGCTTGCAACGATAGCTTCGCTTGGGCTGTTGCATCCGACCACTCCACCAGTACAGGTTGCTTCGCTTTCGTTTGTTACCCAGAGCGTGCTGAATACTCCACAGGAGTTAGCGCGGGGCGGACTACCCATCTCGCTTGATCCGACCGGGCGCTACCTCGTGTATGGGATAGCGAATCAGCCAGGTGTGCTGTACGTCACCGACTTAAGAGACCCGGTGGAGCGCAACGAACTGGCGATGCGCTTTGCTCGTGATGTAGCGTGGTCGCCCGATGGCTCTGCCCTGGTGACGACGATTTATCCCGTCGATTCCACTGTTCCTCTGCTGGCCTTAGTGCCGACCGGACAATACATGCGCCTGCTGGGAGAGCCTGCGCTTGCAGCGGCCTGGTTGCCTTCCTCGGCCAATACCATCACCTACATTACTGAAAATAACGGGCAGGTGACCTTATGGCAGGTGATGCCGGATGGGAAAAATGCGCACCCTGTTGGTAGTATGGCAATGCCCGCGCTTGTCCAACGCTTAAGCTGGTCGCCGGATGGCCGCTTTCTGGCGATTCTTGCCACGCCGGGGAGCAACCCTGATCGTGGCTTGCTGCAAGGCCCCAACCATGCGCTCTATCTTTTCGATACCCAGGCAAAGGCGCTGGTAACACTGGCCGCGCCGGGGAGTGATACCATAGGTAACATCGCCTGGTCGCCGGATGGCCGCCTGCTGACCTATGAGCAGATTGATAATCAGCAGCATGTATCGCTTCATACCATCGAGGTCTCGATGCACAAGCAGGTCTTCAGTATCGCGTTGCAACATGCATTTTTAGGTATGAACTGGTCGCCCGACAGCCGCGCCCTGGTCTACAGCGACGGCGGAAGCTTACATGCGCGTGTATTGCATGGGCCGCCCCTTGACTTCAGCCATGTGTCGGGTGTGGCTGCTTATCCGTTCTGGTTGGATGAACAGCACGTCCTATGCCTGTCGATACATAACGGTATAGGGCAATTGACGCGGCTGGTTGAGAAAGCTATAAAATGAGGCTCCTTTTCACCTGCTTTTCCCGGCGTGTATATATCGCCAGGTAAGCAGGCTTCCCAGCAAAAAAGCCAATCCTGCGAGAAGCGATGCCAGGTGCGTCTCCGCCATGAAGCTGCTTTCCGCGTCAACAAGCGTCCCGAGGATTGCCACGCCCATCACGCGCTGAAGTACTTGAGTTAGGGTGTGGGGCTGGCATTCCCTGTACGCAGTTGCTGGCTCAGCAAGCTCATATGACGGGTGTTGACATCTCTGCTGCACAGCTTGCTCTGGCCAGACAACATGTTCCAAACGCGACCTTAATACAGGCAGATATGATGGCGCTGGCCTTTCCGCCAGCATCATTTGATGCTATTGTTGCCCTGTATTCACTTATCCATCTTCCTTAATTTCAGGTTCATCGTATGGATGTACTTCGCGAATAGCCTGTTCTACATCCGCGTAAAGTTCTTTGCGGGTTTTTGCGCTGCAAGTCCACTCTTCCTCGATCTCCATCTTACCCTGCCACCAGTAGGTACTGGTAATCGGCCCGGCCACATGTACGCAGGCGGCAAGGCGACGTTCGACTAAGGTTTGCGCGATTTTTTGCGCGCCATCTTTGCTATTGATGGCGGTCGTCACCTGGATAAATTCGGGCATAGTCATTGCTCCCTGGGCAGCTTATGCTTGCTCTGTAACTGAATATGCGATACCGATATTATAGCTGTTGCTACCACTTGTTTTCTTTTTCCAAAACCTGAGCCGTAATTTCTAAACTATACCGCGTCTAGCTACCGAAGGCGAGTAATCCAATGGCCGGGTTATCTCGCATCTTCGTCAGAAAATTGGAAGCCAAAGCACTTTTACCAGGACTGACCATGCTCGCGGCTCAGAAACTTTATCAGGAAACAGGAAGGAAAAGAATGCCATGTGGGCTATTATTATTGTCCGATGGTTGCATGTATTAACCGGCATTTTCTGGTTTGGCGGAACGCTCTATCTGAATTTTGTCGTTATTCCATCCATCGGCGTCCTCTCTATTCCAGATTAGGGAACTGTTTGTCAAGTACGAGGGAAGGTGCCGCTACGCAGCACGGCCATTCACCCATCTGGCTCAAGCCAGTGGCCCTCTGGCCGCAATTTGGTAGGTGAACAAGGGATAATTCAATTTTTAGATATTGGTCAAATAAGTCAGTCCACTACGCGCCTGCGCGGTACAATCATCGTTTCCCATCGCGCTATAGAGCGCAACCCAGGCATCATCCGGGCTGAGCGAATTTTCGTAGGGATACTCGGTAATCACGCCGATGATTGGCAATGCGGTCCCTTTATGCGCGCAGGCCCAACTATCGAACACTTCCCAGTCCATCGTTGCCACGTCGTTGAAGTATATTTCTGGGAGGATCGCGCTATTGGGGCTGCCGGAAGAGACTTCCCAGAGCTGTTCTGCTGTCCAGGGGCTGGGATTCGCTCCTCCGGGATCATCTCCAAAGTCTACCAGCAGTTGTGTTGTGGCGGCATGATAGCCATTGACGAAGCTGGCGGTTTCGCTGTAGGATGCCCAGGCCACTTCGATGTCGTCCGCACCATACGCGGTGAGCTGGCCATCGTAGCCATTATTCGCGATGTACTGCTGCACGCTATCAACCAGACCTCCCCAATCGGTCCCTGCCTGGTACCATTTGCCGGTATTACCATCAGGTAGCCTGTTATAATTGGTAGTGCCAATGGCGATTTTCAAATTGGTGCTGTCGCTATGGCAATTCCAGGCTCCATCCACGAAGCTTTTAAGCGCGGCAAGTATGCGGGCGTCCGAAGCAAATGTTCCTGAAAACAAATGCGTGCCGAAGCGCCCGTTGCTATACATGGGTGCGCCGAAGTCGAGGATTATCAGGCCCGGCACGTCCTGCGCCGCTGTACAGCCCTGTTGTGCCAGCAACGCAGTGGAGACGGTTTGCTCGTAAATCGACGTAGTATGTGCAGGAGCAATGGGGCTGCTTGCACCCGCGCCGAGAAAGGCTGCATAGCCTGGGTGAAGACTGGACAAAGACCCGAGCAGGATGAGGCCCAGCAGAATAAGAAGTAACAATCCAACAAAAGAACGCACTACAAAAACAACCTCTATTCTAAAAAAGTGCCGCCGGAGAAGGAAACTATCCCAGCTTCAGAGATAGGCTAACGATCCGGCAAAAATGATGGTTGCAAGCATAGCATAGTCTCTGCTATTTGAAAAATACGTGGTACTTTGCAATAGCTGTCTGTATCTGAACGTCCTACAGGAGAGGTGTTTTCTCGCTTATTAGAAAGGCAAAGCAATGGTGAAACGCTGGTTCTGGCTCCTCTGCTTGTGCATTGTTCTGCTTTCCGCCTGCGATATCTCCCATACGTCGCCTGCCACGCCAACGGCAACCAGTCCACCAGCATACACACTTGCGGGCGGAGGTGCGTGTGTGAAGCTGGGACGGCATCCGCAGCCGCCCTATGGAAATGTGCAGGTCAGCCATGATTCGTACAAGGCGCACAGCGAACCGATGCTGGTGGAAAATCCTCTCAATCCGCTCAATCTGGTGGGCGGCTCCAAATTTTTTACCGACCCGGCGCACTATCGCTTTCAGATCGGCTACTACACCTCGTTCGATGGCGGCTGCACGTGGAGCGATGGCGGCGTGTTGCCCGGCTTTGCGCCGAATGCGCTCGTCTCGGATGTCAGCTTTGCCTTTGATAGACATAATGATGTGTATGTCGCGGTGCTGTTCCTGACTAATGAGAAGAGCGGTGTAGCCGTCTCGAGTTCGCATGATGGCGGCAGGACGTTTGGCAACCCGGTCATTGTTTTTGAAGCATCGCCAAATCAGGTTTTCAGCGATAAGCCCTGGATAGTGGTTGACCAGACAAATGGCCCGCGCGCCGGAAGCATTTACGTGGCCTGGTCATACGATCATGGCGGCAACTGTGGCAATGGCAACTTTTGCACCCAGGACCTGGCCTTCTCGCGTTCGACGGATGGTGGCAAGTCCTTCTCTCCGGTCAGCTTTATCGAGGGGTATGCGCCGTTTTGTACCAACCGCGTACCGAATCGCCCGGCCAATGATACGCGCTGTGATGCGGTGATAGGCGCGATACCAGTGTTAGAGCCGGACGGTACTCTGGCCGTCGCTACGATGTACGTTGACCTGACGAACGGCTCCATTCCCACACGCCTGTTCGTTGTCACCTCACATGATGGTGGAACCACCTGGACAAATCCTGTATTGATTGCAACCATACACGATATCGATGGCATCTTCCCGCCGGAGCGGTATCGCAACCTCTCGCTGCCCGCCTTTGCCTGCGATCCCAATACGGGGCAACTTTACATTGCCTGGTCGGATAAAGGCAGTGGCTATCCCGATATTCTTTTCAGCTCCGCACCTGCCTCAGGGCAAAGCTGGTCTACTCCCCTGCGTGTCAACGATGATCCTTTACGAAACCATGAACTACATTTCCAGCCGCAGATGGTGGTCGCACCCGACGGAGTTATCAGCATCGTGTTTTTCGATACGCGGCTTGACCCGACGCATCGGCTGATCGATGTCTACCTGGCGCAGTCGATAAATCATGGCCTTTCCTTTCTGAAGAACGCGCGCGTGACGACCCAAAGCTGGGACCCGGCTGTGGATGCGCCTGTCGATGATAATGGCCTGCAATTCATTGGCGACTACCAGGGCCTGGCCGCCGACAACCAGTTCGTGCATCCGTTCTGGAACGACACGCGCACCGGCTCGCAGCAGATTTTCACGGCGGCGGTGCCGAGCGCGCTTCCGGCAAACGGCCATTGAGTCAATTTTTTGCAACCCGCATGGAGAGCCGGAAGCATATTTTTGCAACCCACATGGGGAGCCGGAAGCCACCTCGCGAACATAAGGTCGGAAGCCACCCGCAAGGGGATGGCTCTACAGTGAAACCAGCGTGTAGAGCCATCCCCTTGCGGGTGGCTTCCGACCCCCTACGCTTCCTGGACCTTTCCTTGTAAAAATCCAAAGTCCACCCGCTACTATTGCGCAGGATGAGCGAGGAGCCTTCCATGTGGTATGATGTTGGTATTCTTTACAAAGAGAAGGACGGCCTGCCTGCGGGCCGCGCTCGTTGTTGAGCGATGCGTGTGTAAGGTTGCACCGCGGAGAGACTTGTTGGAGGTTCTAATGCACATCCCGAGCTATGTCACCAATACCAGGTTGCGCGCCTGGGTTGAAGAGATGGTCGCGCTCTGTAAGCCGGACCGCGTTCATTGGTGCGATGGATCACAGGAGGAATACGATAACCTGTGCGAGCAAATGGTGGAGTCAGGCACGTTTATCCGGCTCAATCCGAAACTACGTCCCAATAGCTTTCTAGCGCGTTCCGACCCGAGCGATGTGGCCCGTGTCGAAGACCGTACCTTCATTTGTTCCATTCGCAAAAGCGATGCTGGCCCCACCAACAACTGGGTACCGCCGCGAGAAATGAAGGAAACGCTGCGTCGCCTCTTTGATGGCTGCATGCGCGGGCGCACGATGTATGTGATCCCTTTCAGCATGGGACCGCTTGGCTCGCCAATCGCGCATATCGGCGTCGAGTTAAGCGACTCACCATACGTAGCGGTCAGTATGCGCATCATGACCCGTATGGGCCGCGCCGTCTATGACGTGCTGGGAGAAAACGGCGAATTCGTTCCCTGTATGCACTCGGTTGGCATGCCATTGGAGCCGGGTCAGAAAGATGTACCCTGGCCGTGTAACAGGCAGACCAAATACATTGTGCATTTTCCCGAGGAGCGCTCGATCTGGTCTTATGGCTCGGGCTACGGCGGCAACGCCCTGCTGGGCAAGAAGTGCTTTGCGCTGCGTATCGCCTCTGTGCTGGCCCGCGACGAGGGCTGGCTGGCCGAGCATATGCTTATTTTAGGTGTGGAGAATCCAAATGGCGAGAAAACCTATGTTGCGGCGGCATTCCCAAGTGCCTGCGGCAAGACCAACTTCGCCATGCTGATTCCACCGAAGGTTTTCCAGGAAGAGGGCTGGCGCGTGACGACGGTGGGCGACGATATCGCCTGGATCAAGCCGGGGCCGGATGGCAAGCTCTACGCCATCAATCCTGAAGCTGGCTTCTTTGGCGTTGCGCCCGGCACCAGCGAGAAGTCCAATCCTAACGCGATGGCTTCCATACGCGCCAACGCCATTTTTACCAATGTTGCCCTGACCGACGACGGAGACGTGTGGTGGGAAGGCATGACAAAGGAGCCGCCAGCGCACCTCATCGACTGGCTGGGGCAGGACTGGACGCCCGAGAGCGGGCATAAAGCGGCCCATCCGAACGCCCGCTTCACCGCGCCGATTGACCAGTGCCCCGTTATCGATTCGGCGGCCAACGATCCCAGAGGCGTGCCCATTTCGGCCTTTATCTTTGGCGGTCGGCGCTCGGATGCAGTGCCGCTGGTCTATCAGGCCTTCAACTGGAATTATGGCGTCTACGCGGCTGCCACGATGGGGTCGGAGATGACTGCGGCGGCGGTTGGTAAGGTTGGCGAGGTGCGCCGCGACCCGTTCGCTATGCTGCCCTTCGCCGGATATCACATGGCCGATTACTTTAACCACTGGCTCAACTTCGGGCGCAACCTGCCCAATCCGCCGCGTATCTTCTGCGTGAACTGGTTCCGGCGCGATGCAGCGGGCAATTTCCTCTGGCCCGGCTTTGGCGAGAATATGCGTATTCTCAAATGGATCGTTGAGCGAGCGCGTGGACGAGCGATCAGCATCGAAAGCCCCATCGGCTGGATGCCCCGCTACGAGGACCTGGACTGGCGCGGCCTTGAGGACTTCTCGCGGGAGCAGTTTAACGAACTGATGTCGGTAGACCGGGTGGCGTGGCAGCGCGAGCTACTTTCGCACGAGGAACTTTTTATGAAGCTCTACGACCGCCTGCCGAAGGAACTCGTCTTCATACGCGAACTGATCCTTTCCAGCTTGTGGCGCTCTCCCGAGCACTGGGGGCTGGCTCCTGAATGATGTAGCAAAACAGCTTTCCTCTCTTTAAAAAAGACCGGCGCGGAGAAATCGCGGGAAAAACCCTTGCATTTCTCCGCATTTTCGAGTATCATTTAAAATAATGAACGAACGGACGGATATTAGTAATAGATAGGGGTGTATGATGGGGATGCGAGCTAAAGAGCAGGCTCCCGGGAAGGACAGCAGAGCCTTGATTTTACAGGTAGCTCTGGCGCTCTTCACGCAAAATGGCTACGAAGGAACCTCTATCGACGATATCCGTCAGGCGGCGGGCTTCAGGTCGAAGGCCAGCCTGTATACGCACTTTAAGAGTAAAGAAGAGGTAGCCAATGCGCTGCTTGACAGTATTCTGTCGCAGGAGGAAGAGGTGGTGATAAAGGCGTATGAAGCTGCCGAACCAGAACCTTTGTATCGCTTTCTAGCGATGGGCCGGGCTTTCATTGAATGGGGATTGACTCACAAACAGGAGTATGCCTTCTGCTTCCTGCGCGTGCAACAGGAACTGTTAATGCGCGGCCAGCAAGAGAGCGAGCAACTTCAGCATTCGCCTGGCATACTGCTTGGCCTGCTTGCTCAAATGCGCTCGCACTATCCGGTTCGAGCTATTGCAGATACCGCGCTTTTGAGCATGATGATTGGCCTTATTAGCCGGGCCGTGATCGATCAAAACTCTTTTGGGCAGATTGCTCTGCGAGAGAAAGTTGATCAGATCATCGAAATGTGTATGGGGGTGCTGTTTACGGAACAAGTACCTGTACCTTAAATTTTTTTATTAGTGTAAGTGTACGAACGTTTGGATACTAAAGGAGTGAAAAAACATGGAAGTCAAACAGAGTATAAGCGAAGTAAAGTTTGTGCCAGTGCTTGATGGTCAACTGGCATATGAAGTAGCCGGAAATGGGCCGGTCGTCCTATGTTTACCAAGTCTCGGAGATACGCGCCGTGAGTATGAGCGACTGGCTCCAGAGCTTGCGGAAAGCGGCTACCGGGTCATTACGACCGATCTGCGCGGCATGGGCCAATCGCGTGGCAACTTTAAAAGCCATTCTTTACGCGACCTCGTAAATGACATTCAGGCTATTCTTGATGCGGAACAGGTGAAGGAAGCCTTCTTGCTAGGTTGCTCGGTCTCTGGCGCTTCGGCTGGCCTGTTTGCTATCGAGCATCCTGAGCGCGTTGCTGGACTGGTCTTGTTCAGCCCCATATTGCGTACCGGGTCTCCTCTGATGGGCTTTGTGCTGGGTAGCCTGTTGCGTACCCCCGGATTGGGACGTGTTTTCTGGAGCAACTACTTTAAGTCGCTCTACCCGGCAAGGCCGCTGGAACAGGACTACCTGGATCATATTCAGGTAGCCCTAAAGCAACCAGGCGCAATGAAGAGCGTGGTGGATATGTGCCTGACGCCTCGCATCGATAACCAGATTGCTCAGATTCGGGTTCCTACCCTGGTCTACCTGGGCACTCGCGACCCGGACTTCAAAGATGTGCGCCAGGAAGCAGAACGTCTGAAAGGCGAGCTGCCCCAGGCACAGGTGGTTGTCCTGGAGGGAGCCGGGCACTATCCACAGCGCGAGTTCTCAGACCGGGTAGTGCCCGAGGTTGTGCAGTGGCTCAATGGCGCGAGAAGCGAAGCCGCAAGCCAGCGCTAGCGCCTAACGCACACCCAGGAGAAGCTCGACCGTCAGTTGATCGAGCTTCTCCTGATGGGAGCCGCGCTTTGCCAGCGTCTCGACATCAAAGTTTGCCTCTTTCAATGCTCGTACTTTGTCCGGGCTATAGCCGCCGAGTAGGCCGCCGTAGGTCTGGTCGCCGCCCTGGATCTCCTGCAAGAGCGCCTGGATTTCCGGATCGGCGGCAAAACGCTTCGCCTTCGCTTTCAGCATATTGTAGGTGTGCATGCAGCCGAGCGCGAAATCCCACACGCCCTGTTCGTCTTCGGTGCGGTGGGCATGCGCGTCGAAGTGGCGCGGTCCGTCGTAACCTTTCTCCTCAAGCAGTTTGACCAGGAAGAACATAGACTTGATGTTCTCGCTGCCGAAGCGGAAATCCTGGTCGTAGCGCGGCCCTTTCTGATCGTTGAGGTCGATATGGAACAGCTTTCCGGCTTCAAGCACCTGCGCCACGCCATGCACAAAGTTGAGTCCTGCCATGTGTTCGTGCGCTACTTCGGGATTGAGGCCCACCATCTCGGGATGGTTCAGCGTGTAGATGAAGCCGAGCATGTGGCCGATGGTGGGCAGGTAGATGTCGGAGCGCGGCTCGTTGGGCTTCGGCTCCAGGGCAAAGCGCATCTGGTAGCCGTTATCGCGCACGTACTCGCAGAGGAAGTTGATGGCCTCGCGCATGCGCTGCACCGCAACCACCGGGTCTTTGGCGGCATCGGACTCGGTGCCCTCGCGCCCGCCCCAGAAGACATAAATATGCGCGCCCAGTTCCGCGCCGAGGTCGATGGCGCGCATGGTCTTTTGCAGGGCGAAGGCGCGCACCGCCGGGTCGTTGGAGGTAAAAGCACCATCTTTGAAAATCGGGTGAAAGAAGAGGTTGGTGGTTGCCATCGGCACGACCATGTCGTAGTCCGCGAGCGCCTGCTTGAACTCGCGCACGATGCGGTCGCGCTCGGCGGGTGTGGCGTCGAAAGGCACCAGGTCGTTGTCATGCAGGTTGACGCCCCAGGCTCCCAACTCGGAGAGTTTCTTCACGATATAGACCGGATCGAGGGTAGGGCGCACAAACTCGCCAAATGGGTCGCGCCCCCGGTTGCCGACCGTCCAGAGACCGAAACTAAACTTATCCTCTTTTTTGGGTGTATACTCATCGCTAGTTAGCTCGCGGGCTGCCTGTGTTGATGCCATGATCGGCTCCTCCTTACAGATTGCATATTGTCTGACAAACCTTTGTCGTTACATTCTATTATTCCAGCTCCCTGACCTGCCAGTCTTTTTTAGAAGGATGTTTATGAATTTCGACAAAGAAACAGGGCATATTCGGCCCTGTCATCCTGAGCGCAGCGAAGGATCTGCGGGCATCTGGGTCGCCCGGCACACGAGATCCTTCGCTGCGCTCAGGATAACAGGGGTTCTTTTATCAATCTTCATAAACAACCTTTACCTTCGTTGCCACGATGTCCCGCTGCCGGTACTCGGTAATCGGGCCTTCCAGCGTGATAGTCTTCTTGGCGCGCAGGTCAGCCGAGGAGGCTCCAACGCTGAAGGTGAATGCTCCTGGTTCGGTTACGAAACGCATGCATGGATCGTAGAAGGCAAGCCGGGACGGGTGTACCGTAAAGGAAATCTTGCGCGCCTGACCTGGAGGTAAGGTGAGTCGAGCGAAGCCGAGTAGCATCTGCTCCGGGCGGGCGACTGAGGCCACCAGGTCGCGGCAGTAGAGTTGTACCACCTCATCGCCACTGCGCTCTCCTACATTACGCACCTCTAAAGAGATCTGAATGGGTGCGGCAACTGTGCTTGCCTGTATAGTAAGATTGCTGTAGGCGAACGAGGTATAACTCAAGCCGTGTCCAAAAGGGAAGAGCGGCGAGGTCGGCGAGTCGGTGTAATCGCCGTAGAACATGGGGTAGTCGCCCCCTGCGCGCTGCCCTCTATGGACCGGAAGCTGACCGGCTGAGCGGGGAAGGCTCACGGGCAGGCGTCCGCCTGGACTCACTTTGCCGGTTAATACGTCGGCAAGTGCGTTGCCGCCCTCTTCTCCCGGCGGAAAGACCTGGAGCAGCGCGTTGGCCCGGCTGGCGATGGAAGCAAGCGTGTGAACGCGCCCGCTCAATACCACTACGACAAGCGGCGTGCCTGTCCCGGCAACGGCCTCTACCAGTTCCTGCTGCACTCCGGTGAGGTTGAGGTTGCTAGCGTCGTTGCCCTCGCCGACGGTAGACGAACGCAGCAAGCCACTTCGACCCGCCACGACGATGATTGCCAGGTCCGCGTTCTGGGCAATTTGAACGGCCTCTGCAAAACCGGAGCGGTCGTCTCCCAGCACGTCGCAGCCTTTAGCATACGTTACCTCTGCGTCCTGCCCTAACGCTGCTCGCAGGCCGTCAAGCGGTGTGACGTGCGGCACGAAATAGGGGCCGGGGGCATAACCGCCGCGCGCCTTCGGCACGACCAGTCCTGTGATCTCCATATCCTGTGGGCTGGCGTAGATCATCTCCAGGTGCGCGGGATAGTGATAGTCGCCTTGCAGGAGCCGCTCATCATCCGCGCCGGGGCCGATGACCGCGATACGCTTCACGGTTGGCGCAATGGGCAGCACGCCATCGTTAGTCAGCAGGATGATAGACTCTGTGGCTGCCTGGCGTGAAAGGGCGCGCTGCTCTGCGGTCTGGAAGACGCTGCTCGCGGTATCAGCCTCAACGTAGGGATGCTCGAAAAGCCCGAGTTGGAATTTGAGCCGGAGGACGCGACGCACTGCCGTATCAACGGCATCAAGTGGCACGCGCCCGGCTTCAATCTCCGCTTTTAGCGGCTCTCCGTAGCAGTCGAGAGCGGGTAGTTCCATATCGAGGCCTGCGAGGAGAGCCAAACGGGCGGCGTCTCCCGGCGTGGCGGCGACATGATGATAGTCCTGGAGCATGCGAACCGCGCCATAGTCGGCGACCACCGCGCCTGAGAAGCCAAGCTCATCGCGCAGCAACTCTGTGAGGATGGCAGGGCTACCGGCGCAGGGCAGGCCATCGATGGAAGCGTAGGAGTTCATGATAAAGGCCAGCCCGGCGTCCCGGATAGCGGCGGCGAAAGGTTCGGCGTAGGTCTCGCGCAGCTCTCGTGGGCCAAGCTCGACAGGTCCCCAGTTGCGCCCGCCCTCGGATATGGCATAGGCCAGGAAGTGCTTGCCGGTAGCTGCGACTCCATAGCGCAGGTCGTCGCCTTGCAGTCCCTGAATGTAGGCTGTCCCGATGGTGCCTGCGAGTACGGGATCTTCGCCGTAGGTTTCCTCGACGCGCCCCCAACGCGGGTCGCGAGCGACGTCCAGAACGGGAGCAAGCGCGTGTCTGGCTCCAACGGCCAGCATTTGCGCCCGGATGACCTCGGCCACTTGTTTGACCAGGGCCGGATTCCAGGTCGCGGCCAGCCCGATCCCCTGAGGAAAGACGGTGGCGTCACGATGGCAGAAGCCGCCTGTAGACTCCTCGTGAACGATGACCGGAATGCCCAGCCGCGTCTGTTCGATGACTGCCCGTTGAATCTCGTTCATAAGCGAGGCGCTCTCACGTGGGCGCAGGCCGGTCGAGGCTCCGATGCGGGTGATCTGGCCGATGCCATGTGGCATTCTTTTGGCAACGACGCTGGGATCGAAGCTGCCAGTACTCATGAAGGCTGTACTCCAATGGCAGCCAAGCTGGGCCAGTTTCTCGTCCAGTGTCATCTGGGCCAGCAGGTCTTCGACTCGCTCCTCGACCGGAGCATTGGGATTGCGATAGATTGAATTAGACAATGCATGCTCCTTACTTATTTGCTAAAGCCCGCCATCAAGCCGCTCAGCAATTGACGCCTGCCAAAGATGTAGAGCAGGATGATGGGTGTGGCGGAAAGAAAGACAGCCGCCAGAATGGCCGGTACGTTGGTGGTAAATTGTCCCTGGAAGTTCCACAGGGCAAGTGGCAGCACGCGCACGCTCGGGCTTTGCGTCAGCACCAGTGGAAACAGGAAGCCATTCCAGATCTGAATGGTTTCATAAATGATGACCGTGATTAAGGCCGGTCGCGATAAAGGCAGTACCAGGCTGCGCAAAATCCGAAAATGCCCTGCGCCATCCAGCAACATCGACTCGTGCAATTCATTGGGGATATCGCGAATGTACGTTACCAGCACCAGCACTGAGAGCGGAATGCCGAAGGCCACGGAAGGCAGGATCAGGGCGAACAGCGTATCATACAGGTGCATCTGCGTTATCAAGGCATAGATGGGAATGATGGTAGCCTGCAAAGGGATTGCCAGTCCCAATAAAAACAGGTTGAATAGCGCTCGCGTGAAGCGGTTGCGTATGCGTGAAATCGCGTAGGCGGCCAGCAGCGAGACCGCAATGATCAGAAGAACGCTGATAACTGTGACAAACACGGAGTTTGCGAAATAGAGGCCAAAGTCGTTTTGCAAAGCGGTCCCATAGTTTGCCAGCGTCGGGTGCGTTGGGGGCAGCCAGGGGACATCCGTGAAGAAATCAGTCTGCGGGCGCAGGCTGGTCATGAACATATACAGGATCGGAAAGAAGGCGATCACCAGCCAGATCAGGCCGAAAAATGCCGGAATCGCTTCCCACAAGCGGCTCCAACGTGGGAGGCGCTGCTCGACCGGCTGTGCCGTCTCGACAGCGGTGGTATGAATCTGCATTTGCTTCTCTTGTCTCATAAGGGAACCTTATAACCCTTCTCGCTGGCTGGACATCCTCGAAAAGCCCGTGAAGCGCAGCAGGGCGAGCGAAAGGAGAATGCCGATGACCGCGAGCAGCACGGCCAGCACGCTGCCGTAACCTACCGACTCGTCCTGGAAAGCCGTAATATACATCTGGAGCGGCAAAACGCGGGTGGCGAAGCCAGGGCCGCCGCCGGTTGTCACCCAGATGAGGTCAAAGTAGGTGAGCGAGCCGGTAAGGATCAGCGTGGTGGAAGTGACCAGCGTATATTTGAGTTGCGGCAACGTAATCATAAAGAACTGCTGCACGCGCCCGGCCCCGTCGATGCTCGCCGCCTCGTACAGTTCGCGTGGAATCTGGCGCGCGCCACCCATGTAGAGCAGCGCGTGGAAAGGGATAAATTGCCATGAGATCAGGCCCACGATGACGTAAAAGGCCAGGGAAGGATCGCCCAGCCAGCCCCTTGTTAATCCTGACAGGCCGATGGCGTTCAACAGGGTGTTGAGCAGGCCGAAGTTGGGATCAAGGATGGAGAGCCAGGTCAGGCCGATGGCGACCGCCGAGAAGAGGAGTGGGATAAAATAAAAGACGCCCAGAATCGAACGATAGCGCTGCCTGCCTGCCATGAAGATGCCTAGCAGCAGGCTGATCGGCGTCTGTATGATCCAACAGAGCGCCATCAACTCGAAGGTGAGGAGCAGCGCGTGGCCGGTGACAGTGTCGGACAGGAGCGCGCGCCAGTTTTGCAGTCCGACCCAGGTTTCCGGCGAAAGGCCATTCCATTGTGTAAAGCTTAGATAGAGCGCGATGAGCATGGGAAAGAGCGCGAAGAGCGCATAGAACACGAGGGCCGGTACCGACCAGAGGACGGCAATCCACTTTCCCCGTTGCTCTATTCTGGCTGCCTTAATTGATGCTTCCACGACGACCTCCTCTTCAATGGGTGTCTAGAATTCCAGGCGTCTGTTCCTGGCGTAATGAATTTCGATGACACTCCCATGTCATCTTGAGCGCAGCGAAGGATATTTGGCCTCGGCACACGCATCGTCGGGGAACGCTGATGCTTCGCTGCGCTCAGGATGACATGCCAGGAGAGATTCTCTTTCTTTCTCAAAACTTCATTATGCCAGGAACGGGCCTTGCCGCCAGGCGCTTATGAGGCGCTGATGGTTTTATTCATATTCACCGAGAAATCTTGCGGTGAAATCTGTTTCAAAAACAACTGGTCGAGATTGGTGAGCAGGGCCTGGGCAGCCGTTGGGGAGAGCGCCTGGTCCCAGGACAACTGGAAGTGGGGCGCGTTTTGCACCATCTGGTAGTTGAATTGCAGCCAGTCGCCGTTGGGCGCGTTTGCCAACTGCGAGGAGATGCCCTGCACTGGCGGCACGTCACCGATGGCGATCAGCTTTTTGACGTTATCATCACTTAGCACTGCGGTCTTGAGGTAGGTGACGCAGCTCTGCGGCGATTTGCTGGCTTTCGAGATGGAGTAGTAGTTACAGGGGTTGCCGGCGATGTTGGCCGGATTGCCCTGGCCGCCCTCGACAGCTGGGAAGGGGAACCAGCCGAGCTTTCCGCTTTGCACAAGCTGGGGGCTGTTGGTCAAAAATACCGGAAAATTCCAGTTGCCCTGTAACATCATGGCCGCCTTTCCGGTATAGACGAGCGCGGCGTCCTGGTTGGTGTCGGCAATCGTCGAGGCGAACGATGAGCCGAATGCGCCCATGCTTACCAGTTGCTGGATGGCGGTATTGGCCTTGATGAAGGCGTCCTGCGACCAGGCGTTAGCCTGATTGGCGAACACGGCATCAAATGCTCCCGGCCCGCCGTAGCGATCAACAAGGTACTCTTCGTACATCAGGTACGGCCATTTGCTGCCGCCTGCCAGGGCGATGGGAATGATGTTGTGCTGCTTCAAGGTGGTGATGATCGAGAGCAGTTCACTCCAGGTCTGGGGGGGATTCAGATGGTACTGGTCAAAGATCGTCTTGTTGTAGAAGAACATGACCGGCTGCATACCACTGTTCGGCACGCCATAGATATGTCCGTTAAAGGTCACGGCTGACATAACGGCGGGCAGGAATTTGTTCTTCCAGGCTGTATCAGCATTGAGATCAGGGGTAAGGTCGTACACGTCGTTGGCATCGATGTAGCTTTTGAGGATGCCGCCGCCCCAGCCGAAGAAGATATCCGGCGGGTTATGCGCGCCCATTGCCACCTGCAATTTTTGCTTGTAGGGGTCGTTCTGGAAGAAATCCACCACGACGTGGATATCGGAATGGGCGCTGTTAAACGCGGAAGCGACGTTCTGCACCACCTGCTGCTCGCTGCCGGTACGGATGTCCCAGATGGTGATGGTCGAACTGCTACTGCCGGTGTTGGGTGAATTGTTGCCCACGCCAAAGCATCCTGCCAGCGTGACGGACAGCCCGGCTCCGCCTGTCAACTGCAAAAAGGTGCGCCGAGATACTTTTTCTCGCATGTTTGCCTCCCTGGCATCTTAATTATTTGATCTAACATCAGGACGATACGTAAAGAGGACAAGAGTTAGCACCAGATATTCTGCTGGCTCATCCCTGGTAGTAGGAGAGCCTGAAGTAAATGTATTCCCACCTCCTTTTTCTGCTAATCTGGATCGAGAAGCGTTACTAAGAACGTAAAGGCGCGCAGGATTCACGGACGATCAGACTGGTCGTCAATTCGACGCGTCGGCTATCAAGAGGCTCTTCAGCGATGAGGCGCAGGAGCATGGTTGTAGCGACCCGGCCCATCTCGACAAGCGGCTGGCGCACTGTAGTGAGCGCGGGCGTAATATCCGATGCGAGTGGCACATCATCAAAACCAACCACGCTCATTGAGTCAGGTACGCTCAGCCCGCGAGCGCGTAATGCGCTATACACACCTAACGCCTGCGTATCGCTTCCCGCGAAGATAGCTGTAGGCGGCTGCGGTAAATCTAATAACGCGCATGTCTGTTCATACCCCGTCTGTTGCACAAAACCACCTGGACGAATTAAGTCCGGGTCGATAGATACGCCAGCGTCTTCCAGGGCGGCGCGGTAGCCAGCGATGCGATCGCGGCTACAACGCAGGTTCGCATCTCCGCTGATAATGGCGATACGGCGGTGTCCGAGCGAGAGCAAATATTCGGTCGCCATGCGCCCGCCAAGCCAGTTGGTGGCCCCAACCGAGGGAACATCGGGGCCAAGTTCTCCGCGATGATCGACAACCACGAATGGAATCTTGTTGCGCAGCAGCATATCCAGGCGTTTTGACTGGCCATGCGCAAGAACCAGAATCGCGCCATCGGTCGCGCCATCGATGACTTTGGCAAGCCAGCGCTGCTCGAAGTGAAAGGTATTATGACTGAGGGAAAGCGCCAGGCGTAATTCGGTGCGCTCCAGCACCTCTTCCACGCCGCGCACGATTTCGACCGAGTAAGGCGTGGCAAGGTCGGGGATCAGCATGTCAATGATGCCGCTGCTCTCCTTCAAGGCATTTTTTACACGGCTGTGGATGAAGCCGCTCTCCTTGATGACCTGCTCAACGCGCTCGCGTGTTTCTGGGGCGACATCAGGTCGATTATTTAAGACCCGCGAGACGGTGGGAATAGAGACACCGGCTTTCGCAGCGATTTCAGCAATAGTTTTGCGTTTTGCCTGATTCATTTTCTGAAATTCATGACCTCCTGGACTGATAATTTTTCAGAAAATTTTCGGAATATGTTCATAGTATTCCTGAAAATTTTCCGTTTGTCAATAGATGTGACGGGGAAAATGTAAATATAGCGGTTTTTGGCAGAACATTTTTCAAAGATTGAGAAGCCGCTTCTAACGTATGTAGGGGCGGGAGTGGGGCGGTGCTGCGGGGAGGGCGCTTGCGCCGCCCTGGCTGGGGTGTGGTGGGAAAGAACCCTGGGCTGCTTCTCGTGGTTGGGTTCGTTCCCCGCTCTACCCCAGGGCGGCGCAAGCGCCCTCCCCGCAGCACCGCCCCACTCCCGCCCCTACAAAAGGGTCATGCGGTTCCTGCCGGGCGTGGTACTGGACGGCTGGCGACGGACTTGACGGGTTTGAAGGAGACTGGCGTTGGCTCAGGGAATGCGGGCTGTGCCGCCTCGGATTCTTCCAGGGGGAGTGCGTGCAATGCAACGGCGATGACCTCGTCCATATGTTCGACTGGAACGAAGTGCAGTTCTTCGAGGGCTTCGCGCGGCACTTCGTCCAGGTCTTTCATGTTGCGCCTGGGTAAGATGAACGTTTTGATTCCGGCGCGGTGCGCGGCCAGGACTTTTTCCTTGACGCCGCCGATGGGTAGCACACGCCCGCGCAGGGTGATTTCGCCGGTCATAGCCACGTCGCGTTTGGCGGCGCGGCGGGTAAGAGCGGAGATCAGCGCAGCCGCCATCGTGATACCGGCTGAGGGGCCGTCCTTGGGAATGGCTCCGGCTGGTATGTGCAGGTGAATGTCGCATTTCTCGTAGAAACGGGCCTCGACGCCGAGCCTTTTAGCGCGGGAACGAGCATAAGAGAGAGCGGCCTGTGCCGATTCCTTCATGACGTCGCCGAGTTGTCCGGTGAGGATCAGGTTGCCGCGTCCTTCCAGCAGCGTGGCCTCGACAGTCATCAGGTCGCCGCCCGCGTTGGTCCAGGCGACGCCGGTTGCGATGCCCGGTTCGTCTTTTTCCTCGGCCAGCTCAAAGAAATGCTTCTGCGGGCCGAGATAGTCGGGAATCTTGTCGGAGGTGACGACGGTTTTGGTGCGGCGGCCCTCGGCAACTTTGCGCGCTACTTTGCGCATCACCGACGCGATTTCGCGTTCCAGGTTGCGCACGCCTGACTCGAAGGTGTAGTCGCGAATGATGCGCCGCACAGCTTCGTCCTCGAACGCCACCTTTGAGGGCTTCAGACCGTGTTCCTTCATCTGGCGAGGCAGCAGGAACTGGCGGGCTATGTGCAGCTTTTCCTCCTCGGTGTAGCCGGGCAGTTCGATGACTTCCATGCGGTCGCGCAGGGCGGCGGGAATGGGATGCAGCACATTGGCGGTGGTCAGGAAGATCACCTTTGAGAGGTCGTAGGGCACTTCCAGGTAGTGATCCGAGAAGGCGTGATTCTGCTCGGGGTCAAGCACCTCCAGCAGGGCAGCCGAGGGGTCGCCCCGGAAGTCGTTGCCGATTTTATCGATCTCATCCAGCACGAAAAGCGGGTTGACGGTTCCGGCGGTCTTCATGGTCTGGAGAATGCGACCGGGGAGCGCGCCCACGTAGGTGCGGCGATGCCCGCGAATCTCGGCCTCGTCATGCACGCCGCCCAGGGAGAGGCGCACGAACTTGCGATTGAGTGCCTGAGCAATCGAGCGGCCCAGCGAGGTTTTGCCGACGCCGGGCGGGCCAACGAAGCACAGGATGGGGCTGCGCATGTTGTTGGAGAGCTTGCGCACAGCAATGTATTCCAGGATGCGGTCCTTGATTTTTTCCAGTCCGTAGTGGTTTTCTTCGAGGATGTGCTGCGCTTCCTGAATATCCAGGCGGTCCTCGGTGGCTTTGTTCCAGGGCAGGCTGATGAGCCAGTCGAGATAGGTGCGAATGACGCCCGAATCGGGGGCCATCGAGGGCATGGCGTTGAAGCGTTCGAGTTCTTTGAGCGCTTTGACGCGCACTTCCTCGGGCATGCCTGCCTGCTCGATTTTCTCGCGCAGTTCCTCGCCGTCGCGGATGGTGGGGTCGGTCTCGCCCAGTTCGCGCTGGATAGCTTTGAGCTGTTCGCGCAGGAAGAATTCGCGCTGCGTCTTATCTACTTCCTGCTGCACCTGGCTATGAATCTCGCTCTCGAGTTCCAGGATGTTGAGTTCTTTAGTAAGCAGGATGCAGGCTTTTTGCAGGCGCTCATGAATGTCGAGCGTTTCGAGGATTTCCTGGCGCATGGACGCCGGGACATCGAGCGAGGAGACTGCATAATCTGCCAGCCAGCCCGGATTCTCGATATTCATGGCGGTGATGATGGCCTCTTCTGGCATCGAACTGCTCAGCCGGGTGCATTTCTCGAAGAGGACGTTCACGGCGCGAATCAGGGCTTCGACGGCCAGCGTGCGTTCGCCATTTTCGATAACGGTTTCAGCGCGAACGCGCAGGAAAGGTGTGCGCTGCGTGTACTCGACCATGCGCAGGCGGCGCGTGCCATGAAGCAGCACGCTGGTCGAGCCATCGGGCAGCTTTAGCACACGGTCAATGACTCCCTCGGTGCCGATGGTGTACAGGTCATCGGGTGAAGGGTCTTCCTCTTCTTCATTCTTTTGTGTCACCACGAACACGCTGCGGTCGTGGCTCATGGCATAATCAACGGCCTTGACCGATTGATCGCGCCCGACAATCAGTGGCGTCACGATATTGGGAAACAAAACGGTACTGCGAACAGGCAGCACCGGCAAGACAAGCCCCTCTAGCTGCTCGCTGTCACCTCGTTTACGCCTTCTGGTGGTACGTGTGGTCTTCTGAGTGACCATAAAACTTCCTCTCAACCCATGAATCTTTATTGGTGTTCTTGCATTATAACGCATTACTGCTACAAATGGATAAAAATCTTGTAAAGTTGCAGAACAATGGGGGATGATACGCCTGCCGTTCTCTATTCCTCTTGCTCCTACAATTGTTCCAGAACCGCAACCGTGCGTTCATTTTGTACATTGCCTGTGTTGAGTGTGGTTTTTGGTTCGAGTAATAGCACCTGCACCTCCTCGTGAGCGACGGGGCGATGTTCGACCCCTTTAGGAATAATGACGAATTCGCCTTCGTGCAATACAATATCGCGGTCGCGTAGTTGAATGGTGAGGGTGCCGGAAATTACCAGGAAGAGTTCGTCTTCGGCGTCGTGATGATGCCAGACAAATTCGCCTTTGAGTTTGACCAGCTTGACGTGCGAGTCGTTGAGTTCGCCAACGATTTTGGGACTCCAGTAGTCGGAGAATTGGGCAAATTTCTGAGCGAGGTTGACCTTTTCAATTGTGTTCATTGCTGTCTCCAATCCATTTTTCGAGCGGCTAACCAGAACGAGATGAGCGAGAAGCCGAGCAGGACGGCGATATCGAGTAGAAGCTGGCCTGTTATGGGGCCGATCAGCGTCTGGCGCAGGGCTGAGGCGGCGTAGGTGGCCGGGCTGAGATGGCCGAGCAGCAGCAGGAACTGCGGCAGATGGTCGGGCGGGATGATGACCGGTCCGAGACCGAGCATAGAGAGCGTGAGCAGCAGGCTGATCGAACCTGCTTCCTCGGGCGTGCGGGCATAGGTGCCGATGATGGCTCCGACACCTGCTAAAGGCATGGCGCAGAGTGGCAAGATCAGCAAGATGAGAGGATTCGGCGCAATTGGTATGCCCAGGAAGATTGAGCCGAAGAGGATAGTGACGACCACCGAGGGGAGCGAGAGCAGGATAAAGGAGAGCATCACCGCCAGGATCAGCACGAAGCGACGAATAGGAAGCGTGGCGAAGTAGTCGAGCGTGCCCACCTGGCGCATGAAGACGAAGTGCGTTTGCACCTTTTCCAGGTTGCCAAACAACAGGGAAAGCACCACGTTGCCCGTCAGGACGTAGGTAAGCGACTCGCGGTCATGCGAGAAGGCGGACAGCGAGATGATGCCGAGCAGGGGAGCGATGATGCCCGTGAGGACCATCATGCGCCAGGACCAGCGCCAGTTCGAGAGTTCGATGAGCAGCAGGTCGCCCAGTTGCGCCAGGAGCGGCTGCTGCTTACGCTCGTGCCGTATCGCGGGGAATATCTTTGGTTGCATAGTGCAGGTACAGATCCTCCAGGGTGGCGGAATAAAAACGGAAGTCTTCCAGTTGCTCGATATCCAGGCTGTTCAGGACGTACATCATCTCTTCGCGTGGCACGAGAACCAGCCAGCGGCCCGGCTCAATCTGCGTGCGCGTCAGGTGTTCGGACAACGCAGGCGGCGTGTTGGGCGCGAAGAAGAGTTCCAGGCGCAGCATGCGATCGACCTCCTGCTTCAAGTCGCTGGGGCGGCCAAGCGCGACCAGTCTGCCCTCGCGCATGATGCCGACGCGCTGGATGATTTTCTCGGCCTCGATGGCGTTGTGCGTAATAAAAATGATAGTCGTACCCGTTTGGCGATTGAGCTGGCGCAAGACCTCCCAGACCTGGACGCGGCGCTGCGGGTCGAGTTCGTTGGTTGGCTCGTCCAGGATCAGCACAGGCGGCGAACCGGCCATCGCAACGGCGATCTGCAAGAGGCGTTTCTGGCCGCCCGAAAGTCTGGGCGTATGTTTATCGCGCAGCGACTCGATTTGCCAGAGTTGCAGCAGGAAATCGCGTTCGACGCGCGCATCGGCCCGGCTCCTGCCACGCAGGTGAGCGGTGAAGTACAGCGCCTCACCAACGCTCAACTGGTTGAGGGCGCGCCCGTCCTGCGGCATGAAGCCGACGTTGAGCGTGACACTGTGCGGCTGCCTTGCGATGTCCTGACCGAAGAGGGCGATGCTGCCACTGGTTGGATGGACGAGGTTCACCATCTGACGCACCAGCGTGCTTTTCCCCGCGCCGTTCTCGCCCAGGATGCCGAAGATTTCGCCCTCCTCTATTTGCAGGGTGATGTGGTCGTTAGCGGCCTGTGTTTGACCGGGATAGCGTTTGACCAGATTTTGGATGTCGTAGACGATCACAAATGGATGCCCTCCGCGAAACGTTCCAGGCGCGCCAGCGTCTCCTGAATATCGGCTTCGCGCGCGCGTGGGTTAATGGTGCAGAGTCGCAGCACCGTTTTCCCGCGCAGCACCGTTGAACTCAGCATCGCGAAGCCATCCACCATCATGCGCTCGAGCAGCAGGTGGTTGAGGCTGTCGAGCGCCGCGTCATTGTAGCCCGGCACGACATAGCGGAAGGTGACGATGCCTATTTGAGCGGGCGTAACGACCTCCCAGCGCGGCGAAAGGCGCAGCATCGCTTCGGCAGCTTCGGCAAGGGCGATGCCGCGCTCGATAGCATGGCGAAAGGCCGCGAGACCAAAGATTTTCAGCGACATCCAGAGCTTCAGCGCGTTAAACTTTCGTGTTAATTGTATCCCATAATCGCAAAAGTTGACTTCATGTTCGGCGCTGGCGATGTCCTGGAGATAGGCGGGCAGAATGTGAAAGGTTTCGCGCAGCCATTGACCGTCGCGCACCAGCACGCAGCCGATTTCATAGGGCTGAAAGAGCCATTTGTGGGGATCGAGCGTGAGCGAATCGGCGTGTTCCAGCCCCTGCAACCAGGCCTTTCCCTGATTGCTGAGCGCGGCAGCCGCGCCATATGCGCCATCAATGTGCAGCCACATGCCTTCTTCGCGACAGAAGCGGGCGAGTTCGGGCAGGGGATCGATGGCCCCGGTGTTCACCGTTCCGGCGTTGGCGACGACGCAGAAAGGCTGTAGTCCACTGGCGCGGTCGGCATTGACCATGTGCTGCAGGATATCAAGGGGTATGCGGAACTGGTCATCGCATGGGATATTGCGCATCTGAGTCGAATCGAAGCCCAGAATGTGCAGGGCGCGCTCGATGGATGAATGGGTCTGGTCTGAAAAATAGACCGTTGCGTTCTGTACGGTATCGCGCAGGCGCATATGGCGCGCTGTTGCCAGCGCCGTCAGGTTCGCGACCGAGCCGCCGCTGACAAACAGGCCGCCGGTGGTATCGGGCATGCCGCAGAGTTGTCGCAGCCAGTCGAGCGTGACGATTTCAACCTGGGCGGGGCCAGAGGCTTCGAGCCAGGTTCCGGCGAAGATGTTGAAGCCAGTTGCCAGCGTTTCGGCCATGACACTGGCGAAGTTGCTCGGGCTTGGGACAAAGGCGAAGAAACGCGGCGAGTCCAGGTGCATGATGTGGCAGAAAACGTCCTGCTGCAACTGTTCCAGCACCTCGTTTACTTCTGTGCCCTGCTCTGGAATAGGTTCGCGCAGGCTTCTTTCGAGCGAAATACGGCTGGCTCTGCGCGTAACAGGCTTGTCGCGCACCTGGTCGAAATGTTCAACCAGCATGTCGATGACGCGATAGCCAAAGGAGCGCATCTCTTCGGGCGAGAATTCCAGCCAGGGATGGAGCATTGGATTATCCATGTTGATCGCTGCTTTCTATATAGGTTGCCGTCCAATACATTCACGTGCTACGCTTTCTTATAGATTGCTGAGAGATTATTGATTGTAGAAATGGGCTAAGACGTTGCCTGGGCCGAAGAAGCCGGGACATTCTGCGCCGCGATACCAGAATGAGGTGGGAAGCTGGTAGCTGGTATCCTGGAGCAATATTTGCGCCTGTTGCTGAAGGTAGGTCATGACTGCCAGCAGCGATCTGGGCGTGTTGTACCAGACTTCATGGCGGTTGCCATTGGCGTCATTCCATGCGATTTCAGGAGTGTTCGGGTCGTTGGTGACATTGGATAGGAGTGTCTGGCTGGCTTTCTGATTGTTGGCCCAGGCGCAGGTTTCGTCGTTGAGGCGGTGCCACGCGCCGCTGTTGTCCTGCTGCCATTCCCTGCTATAGAGTGGGAACTCGAAGATGGTCTTGCTGAGCGCCTGGGGCATGGTCTGCCAGAGGTAGTTCAGTTGCTTGCCCACCCAGGAGATCGAGGTGATGGGGCCTGGAACGTTTAGTTCGGTATCAAAGTCCAGTTCCATATCTACGAGAAAGTCGATGCTGCCGAGCAGGTGCCAGTTCTGGAAACCATCGATGTTGTGAAAGGGATCGTCTGCCGGATTGTCGCTGATTTTGGGGATGAGGGTCGTGCCGCAGAGCATTCCTTTCTCGTGTAAAGCCTGCTGGAGTTTTTGCATGAAGAGGGCAAACTTTGCCTGGATGCCGGGATAGTCATCCTTGACCAGTTCGATATCGATGATGACGCCGCTATAATCCCCACTGGCCGCCCAGTTGACGATGGCGCAAATGTCGGTGGTTGATGAGGCGCTGCATGACTCTGCTGGCTGGGAAGAGGCATGATCGATGTATTGGGCCACGGATTGCAGTGACCAGGACTGATCAATGCCAACGGTGAGCAGGGTCGGCAGGCCTTTATCTCGGGCCTGTTGGATAAGCGCGTTATTGTCGCAGTCCTGATAGCCTGGGACGAGATGGCCATCGCTGGGGATAAGCCATGCTGCTGAATCATAGGCAAGTGCCGCATTCATCGGGTAACGCTGGTATGAAGTGACGGCCTGACTGCAGGTCTGGTTAAATACCCAGTCCATCACAGGATAGGATGGATTCAATAAGCCCTTCGGCAAATGTTGCTGAGCAATGACGGGCGTGCTGGTCGGTGGAACAGCCGTTGGTTGTATCACAGTGGCATGCAGACCCGGTGTAGAGGTTGGTTGCGTAGAAACGATGCCAGGATCAGCACCGCAGGCTGAGACCAGGATGAGGAGCAGGAATATGGTTATTCCTATGGTTGTGCGATTGATTGTGCGATAGTGATGCTGGCGATGCTTCATATGGTTCCTGGCATTTTCTAACTAATATTGTAGGGACGCGATGATGAACTTTTACAATTTAAGGGGGGATATTGGCCTCCTGTCATCCTGAGCGCAGCGAAGGATCTCCGGTCGCGACGTGCGCCTCGTCGGGGAATACAGATCCTGAGCGCAGCGAAGGATGACAGGTCTGGATATTCCCCCTTTCTTTGTAAAAATCCATCATCGCGTCCGGCCTGGGATGCGCGTTGATGCAGGTGGACGCGATGAATCGCGTCCGGCCTGGGATGCGCGTTGATGCAGGTGGACGCGATGAATCGCGTCCCTACAGGATGATTCCCCATTATTTGGGAATGTTCATAAACCATCAAGAATATCCTGCGTGGTCTTAAAATGCTCTTTAGCAACCTTTGGTAGGATATCCCTGCCGTAGCGTTTGACAAGCGAGCGACCAGTGGTGATAATGGCAGGGTCGGACGCACCTTTAGGAAGTGGCATGCCGACCTTTTGCGCGAGTTGGTCGAGACTTTGCACGAAACGGGCGCGGGCGAGGATAGAGGCGGCGGCTACAGCGGCGTCTTCCTCGGCCTTCGTGCGTTGGATGATGGTCAGGGCCTGGCCCTTTTCGCGCAAGGCCTTGCGGATATAGTTGTCGTCGCCGAATTTGTCGATGATAGCAAGCTGGGGCGAGACTTTTTGCAGCAGGTTCTCCACAGCCCAGGCATAGGCCCAACCGAGCAGTTCATTGAGGTTGCGTTTGGCGAGCAGTTCGTTATAACGCTCCGGCTCAATGGGCAGGACGAAGTGAGGGCAAATACGCTGGATTTCTGCTGCCATGTTTTGCATGCGCGCATCGGTGAGGGTTTTGCTGTCGCGCACACCAAGCTGGTTCAGGCGCGGCTCGGTTTCCAAATCGACGTAGACCAGGGCGACGACCAGGGGGCCAAAGTAGTCGCCCTTGCCCGATTCATCGCCGCCGATGCGCGGAGTGCCGATGTAGGATGCCAGCGAGACGATTTCAGATGCCTTTGAAGTTACCTCATTTTTAGCTGGTTGCGCTGCTAGAAGCGGTTCGCCATACCACCACTTGAGCAAAGTCTCTTTCAAGTCGCTTGGTTTGCCCTGAATAAGTACCTTGCCTGTGGAATAGAGCACGAAGGGAACCTTGTTCGTGCCATCGCTGATGAGCAGTTGAATGCCGCCCTGTATCTCTTTTTCTTCCAGGATGCGCCAGCCGTTTTGCTGGGCGAAAGCGCGCAGGGCTTCTGTATTGGTTTGTAGGGTTGACCCCTTCATGGAAATTGCTCCAGAGATGAACGTTGGTTTTGCGGACCACGAAGGATAGTATACCCTATTCAAGGGATTGTGGGGAGATAGATTTTGTGCCACTTGTGCCAGTTGTGCCAGGGTTTTTGCAGTGGATTCGATTTGGGAGAGGGGATGATTGTGGTGGTTGTGTTGTCATTTTTGCACCTTGAGAAGTGGGGGAACGGAAGCCAGCCGCCGCAGAGGTGGGGGAACGGAAGCCACCCGCAAGGGGATGTCTCTACAACCCGAGGTAAAGAGTGCTTAGCAAAGACCTTCAGACTTTTGGCCGAAGGTTGGTCGTCTGGCAAGCAGGCGATGATAGTAGTATACTTGATGTCGAGGGGAAATGCAAGGTTCAGCCGAAATATTCTTCAAATTCTGCTGGTAGTGGCTTGTTTAATGCACGCAGGTAGACCATGATTTTGCCGAAGAAGATCAATCCTGCTTCAGCGTAGATGTTGACCTGCCGCTCAAGCGTGGCGTGAAAGCGACCGCGATCAACGAGTTTGCTCAAATCATCATATGAAAGCGCAGAGAGGGCAGCCAACAGTTCGCTATCCAGTTGCTCAAACCAGGTTCGAAGGCGCGAGACGCTGTTTTCCAGACCTGCTTCCGTGTTGTGATACGACCAATCATGCTTGAGGGTCTTCAACGACCGGATGTATTGGTATTCGGTATCCCCCATCTCGCGCAAAAGCCTACCCAATATGACATTCTGCCCACCTGGACTGAAGGCAAGGTCTTCATCGCTGAGGAGATCGAGCAACTGCCCGCGCATCATGAAGGATGGCTCAAGCCAGGGCCATTTTTCGAGGATGGATTGGGTCATGGATTCCTCCGTGATAAGTAGCTTTATTGACCTGCATAATATTTTATTATGCCTGACATTTGCAGGTGATACAATATTTTTGCTGAGTGTCTTACAGACTATCGCTTTTACAAGGAGTAATGCGTGACGGAGAATCAAGTTACTTCTCCGACAACGAAAAAAGTATCCATTCAAGACCGCTCGATTTTAGTAGGTGATCTGATCATAGTAAATGGATACGATGTAAGTAGACCTGCACTTATACGACGATTTGCCGAGGGAGGGTATCAAGTCCAGGAAACCCCACATTTTTTACTTTTTACCAGGGATGAGCCGCCGAAGACCATTCTGGTACATAGGTTTTCACCCCAGGAGTTGAATGCAGATATTAAGCATTTTATGGTTCTGGAATTGAAACCTTTGGGAATACTTATGCAGGCAAGTCAATATGGAGAAATTTTGGCGGGGATTGTTGGCTCCTATTTTCCAGGCGATGTAAGGCGAGCATGGCGATACTTTGGCGCAAACACGCTACAACGCTTTCTCACCTTTTTATCTACGGTTTCAACGCCACCCTATCCTGACTACACATGTATTGGTTCATTCGTGACTCAATACCAGCGTATTTGTGAACTCACTACCGGAACCTCTTTTCTGGATGCTGGATGTGAGTCTGGTTTTCTGCCTTTACTTATAGCCGAGCGGTTGCCATTTATGGAGCGTGTGGTAGGGGTTGATGCGCGGACAGATATGTTTGACGTGGCGAGGGAACTGGCGGCAGAAAGACATCTCAATCAGGTTCAGTATATTCAAGCTGATTTGCTGAGCAATGATCTGAATAATATAGGACAATTTGATACGGTGGTTGCAGTGAGTGTTATAGAACACTTTACTGAGGAAGAAATGTACCGTGTAGTAGACAATCTTTTAAAAGTCACAGTGCATCGTTTAATTTTGCTTGTACCCTATGAGCAAGAGGCAGAGCAAGTGTACGAACATAAGCAGGTATTTACTCCCACGAAATTGAAAGCACTAGGCGAGTGGTGTGTTCAGCAATTAGGAGGAGCAGGACGAATCTGGTGTGAAAATTGCGTTGGAGGTTTGTTGCTGGTCGAGCGGGTGACTGCTGTATTTACACAGCCATAAAATCTTGTTAAGCGGAAATGGCTGGGGTAGTAAGTTGTTGTCGTATTTTTGCAACCAGAGTGCTAATTTGCCGGTCTCCTGGAAAAGCAACCTCTATTTCCTGTTCAAGATAGCCTAAAAATTGCTGTTGAAATGCTGCTGAACTCATGGCTTGCACTACCTGAGCAGCTTTTTCTACGGCAGCAATACATTTATCTCGCTCTTTATGTCGAGCATAAGCTATGGAGAGTGGAATCAGGGTGATTGCCTGCCGTACAAGCCAGTCTGAAGGAATCATATCTATTGCTCGTTGGAGTTCTCTGATTGCCTGATCGGACTGATTTAAAATGAGCGCGCAAGTTCCAGCAAATTGATGCCAGCTTGCATGATCGAATTCTTCGACCGGGATAGAGGGTAGTTGATCTAATAATTTAGCGGATTTATCCAGACTTTTTTGTACCAGTTTTTGCTCGCCAAGCAAGGCTGCGCTTTCAGCTATAGAAGCGAGTAAGTGTGCTTGAAGCCGCGTGCTTTCACTATCAGGTTGCTGGGAAATGAGTCGTAGAGCCGCCTCGAATGATTGTAATGCTTCACTGTATCGTCCCTGCTCTTTGAGTATGTTTGCTTGACAAGTACGACTTTGCGCCATACTCCAAGTATTCATACCTTCTAATGAAGCTATATAGGCTCGTTCATGTGATTGATAAGCTTCTTCAAGGCTTCCTTGAAAGCGTAAAGCTGCTCCGATTAAATTATAGACTCCGGCGTACAAAAAGGGTTTGCCATTTGGATAGAGGTAAGAACTTACTTGTTGTATCAGTAAGAGTTGCGCTTGACCAACTGCTAAAACTTGTCTGCTATTTGTTGTATGGAAAAGCTTCCATCCGTTAGCAATACTTTCCCCCAAAGCCTGATGAAGCTGCATCCGTTCCTCAGCCGAAAGCCTTCCACCCGTAGAAAGTGGAAGGCCGCCAAGCATGCTGGCAAGGCTCAATTCCACGAAACTGCGGCGGGTGATTCTGGACATGGCAGCAGCTCCTTGTAGGACAACTTGTAATGCTTGCAACAGCGTTTCGCGAGACCAGCCTTCTTGTAGCAAGGTGGCAAGGTCGGTTGCGCTACGAGCAAGCAGGAAACCGGCGTATTGATCGGGCGTCAAGTGGTTCCCGTGAGCAGGAATGAAAGCGTGAGAAGAGAAGCTGAGATGTTCACCCGGCTCATATAAAAGGTCGGTAACAGCAGGATGAGTGTTCAGGTTTTGAGGGGAAACGGCGAGATTGGAAGCGACAGAGGTTTCAGGAGAAGTTTCTACCAGTCCCAGTTCCACCGCGCTTTTGCCGAAGAGGGCGCAAAGTTTCTGGCGATAGTAGGGGCCGGGTTTGCGTTCGCCGCTTTCCCAACGACTGACGATATTGGCATCAGCTTCCAGTTGCCGGGCGACATAGGCTTGCGACCAGCCACGTGCCTCGCGTTCATGGCGCAGACGTTTATTGGGCTGTCTGGCGGTCTCACTCATCCTTTTGTATGCTCCTGGATGATCTTCTATGCTGCTATCTTACCATATTTTCGATGTAGAACTAACTGGTAGATCAATTAGAAGGAGGAAAACCGTCCTGGCGGGTGAAAACGCCATACAAGCAGCAAGAACACGGCATGATGACGGCATTCTTTTCAGGGCGATTGGAGCATATCATGGTAGTAGCTGAGCGCTCTCAGATAATGGATTGCGCTTGCTGCAATGGTTGTAGATGCATTTCGAGGGAAAGGATGACACACATGAGCGAACAAGAATCGGCCAGTGAAGTGGCACGCTTACTGCGGCAGATTGCCTTGGAGATGGAGGCGGCGCGCAATGGCATGTATGGGTTGTCGTCGGGAGGGGCGCGGCACCTGTTTATCACCAGGAAGTTGGAACGAATGGGGGATTTGCACGTGCAGTTGCAGGAGATGGTGGGGGAAGCGCAGGCGATTGAGTTGCTGGCCCAGGCGTGGGAGGAGGCGTAGTGATGGTGGAGCAAGGGCCAGAGAACGAACTGAAGACCAGGGTGACGTACAAAGATGGCATCTGGCTGCTCGAAGCCGCTCATTTGCTGATTCGTATTCCTGACGCAGTCTATCAACGGCATGTAGAGACCTATTTGAAAGAGCGTGGCGTGCCGATTCTTTCGCATACCGAGGCGACGGCGTGGGTCAACTGGCTGATGGATGAACGTATGGCAGCCCATCAGGCTTTACAGAAGGTGGAGTATTGGCGGCAGTGTAATGATCCCGACATTCATATCTGGGACTTTCAGGAGATTCGGCGGCGGATGGCTCAGGAGAAGCTGAGGAGGTAGTAGACGTTGTTGAAGAGGGCAACCGGAAGCCACCCCTTTGCGGGTGGCTTCCGGTTGCCCCGCTGATTACAAAAAATTGACGCAAACGCTCTTGCTTGCTGTCGATAGCTTGACGTTTTGGAAAAATCTGGCTAGTATTAGCTTGATACCTGTTCAATAATAATTTGGGGTTTTGTAGGGACGCGATTCATCGCGTCTTGCTAGCATGAATCGATATAACAGGCAGGACGCGATGAATCGCGTCCCTACAAAATCGTTTGAAGAATCTGGTGCATAGTATGATTGTCGTAGTATTGGAGCGGAGCGACTATTTCCGTGGGCTTTGCTCTCTCTGGCTTCCGGCCCACGGCCATACTATGCCCTTTTTTTCGGTTGGGAGATGTGAAGATAAGGTATCTCTAAACAGATAGCGTTGAGAAATGGGGTCGTGGGTGATACACAACAATCGCCCACGGCCTTTTTGTTTTTTTACTAGTTCAGGAAATCGTGAGGCGAGCATGCCGACTGCCTGCGGTTTTTCTGACTGGTGATGAAATTGGATGGGCCTGGCATGTTCACTCACCTATACATATGAAAGGACAACATACCAGGAATGAGCGTCTTTCGCGCATTTACAAACCGTTCTTTTGTGCTGTTATGGAGCGGACAAATTATCTCCCGGCTGGGGGATAGTCTTTTTAGCGTGGCGCTGGCATGGTGGGTGCTGCAAAAAACTGGCTCGGCAACCGCTATGGGAATTGTGCTGATCTGCTCTACCGTTCCCATGATTTTGTGTCTTTTGTTCGGCGGGGTTGCTGTAGATCGCTTTCCCCGCGTGCGTTTGATGTTGGCCTCTGATGTGCTGCGAGGGGGCGTGATTGCACTGATCGCGGCGCTGGCTTTTATGCAGTGGCTCGAATTGTGGCATATATTTGTGTTGAGCGCCATCTTTGGAACTGTCGATGCCTTTTTTTATCCGGCTTATGCTGCTCTCGTTCCTGACCTGGTGCCGGGTGAGTTATTGCCGAGCGCGAACTCGCTCAGGAGCATCAGCACGCAGGTTGCACTGTTGATTGGCCCGGCGATTGCTGCCGGAATCATTGCGTTGGGAGGAACGGCACTCGCTTTTGCCCTGGATGGAGTATCCTTTGCGCTGTCGGCGAGTTGTTTGATGACGTTGCCGGAGGTTCCGGCATTGCGTCTGCCTGCGGAGAAAGAAGAGGGTGTGCTACACGATATCCACGAGGGGATCAGTACGGTGCTGCATTCTCCCTGGTTGTGGGTGACATTGGTGATTGCATGCGTCAGCACCATTTTTCTGGTTGGGCCGGGCGAAGCTGCCCTGCCCTTATTGGTGAAACAGCGTTTTGGGGCGCAGGTTGGCTTCTATGCGCTGCTGACCTCGCTTTCGGCGCTCGGTTCGGTTGTAGCGGCATTCTGGTTGGGACACTTCAAGCGTTTGCGACACCGGGGAGTGTTGACATATGGCGCGTGGTTGCTCGCCAGTCTGATGCTGCTTATGGTGGGTTTGCCACTGCCATTAGTGGGAGTTAGTATAGCCTTTTTCATTCAAGGAGCGGCATTTGAGGTTTTAGGGTTGGCATGGATGAACAGCTTGCAGGAACTGGTTCCAGGTGAACTGCTGGGACGAGTCACCAGTATTGATTACCTGGTTTCTTTTGCTCTTGCGCCAATCGGCTATGGGCTGGCGGGCATCGCGGCTGATCACCTCGGTGCCCCGCCAGTTTTTCTCCTCGGTGGAGCTATTGCGGCCAGCGTAATTGCACTGGGGCTGTTGCATCCTGCTATCCGGGCAGTTGATTAGGAAGCGTGAGGAATGGGCTGGCATATGTGAATTACGCGAACATGTTGGCCCATTCGCGGATATGCCACGAACGAACCTGACCGCTCAGGTAGAACGGGTCGCCTTTGATGTACTCTTCGGCGGCCTCGTATGTGGTGTGGATAGCCATTGTGCTTAGAGCTTCCTGCCCCTGATCTAAGAAAGCGCCGGACATGAGGAGTGTGCCACGAGCGCGCAATTCCTTAGAACGGGCAATGTGAGCAGCGATCTTCTCAGGGGCTTTGGCCTGGGCTTCGTCAAAGGAAGCGAAGGTGGTGGTGACGAAAATGGCGTAGTAGACGGGCTGGTTTGGGATATTCATGGCTTGCTCCTTTTGTGTTTTTTGTAGGGACGCGCTTCATCGCGTCCGGCTGCTCGTGCCGATTCACGGGCCGGACGCGATGAAGCGCGTCCCTACAATCCATAGGATAACCGGATCATACACCTTATTTTTGTTGGAGGCCGCCGAGGGGGAAGCGGTCCCAGGGATTCTCGTTGGCCGTGATGCGGTATCCATCAGGGTCGGCAAAGACGAGGGCGCGGCCAAAGGGACTGTCGAAAGGTGGGGTGATGATGGTTGCTCCGGTGGCTTGCAGTCTGGCGTGGAATTCATCGACATTATCGCAGTCGATCCAGAGCGTGATGCCCAGGCCGGGCTGCGGCGTTTCATCGAGGTTCACTCTGGCCTGCGTGATGGCGAAAGGAATCGAGTTGGTATCGAAGAGGACGAAATCCTCTGTGTTGAAACGCTCATCGATGGTATAGCCCAGGACGTCGAGATAGAAGGCGCGTGATACGGCGAAGTTGCGCACCTGTAAGCTGATAAAATCGGGTCCGCGTAGTTTTGCCATGTGTTTCCTGCCTTTCTGTAGTGCGATATTCACGATGTGCTTGATAGCAAGAGTGTACATTGTGCTTGTGACAACAGTATGTCAGTAGCGAAATGAATTTTCGGTTTCCTTGTTAGATTTCGTCAAGATGCGTTGCGTAGTAGGAGAGGGGCCGTTTGTAATATTGCAATTTTTCGTCTGAGGTTGTCTCCAGGAGATTTGCCAGCACAATTTCCATCGCCTCTTTGTACTGCTGTGTGTTGTAGAGAGCCATTGCGAGGAAGATCTGCAGGGCGCGGTTGTGTGGAAATTCGTTCACCCCCCGTCGAAGGGTTGCCACGGCTTTTTGATATTCTCCCAGTCCGCGATAGGTGCTTCCCAGGCCAAGCAAGGCTCTTTCGAGATCGGGGCCTTGCAGACCTTTTTCGAGGGCGCGCACGTAATAGGGGATGGCCTCGTGTTCATAGCCCAGATTGTCATGAACTACGGCAGTTTGAAAGGTAATCTCGGCATCATCCGGGTAGGCGGCGTGCAGTTCTAAAAGGAGGGCGCGGGCTTTTTCCAGGATGGCCTGATCTTGCTTTGCTCGTCCCTCTTCACGCAGTTGAATGGCTTCTGCTAAACGATCTCTCGTCATGGTTGTTTCTCCAAATTCTTTCTATTCCTCAGATGCAAGTTCAACAATGAGACGCTGCCAGCGTGGGGGAAGCACGGGGCAGGAGGCAAGTTCGCGTGCCGCATCTATGTCCCTATTGCGATGATGCACAAAGTCGTTAGCAAGGGCAATAGTCCATTGTGGGTAAGGACGCTCGACCAGCATGATAGGAGCGCCGGGTTCAATCAGGCCCTCGCGAACAACACGGCAGTACCAGCCGGTGCGCCCGGTTGCCGCGACACGAGCGGTTAATTCTGGGATGCCCCAGCGCCGTTCGATTTTCCAGCATGGATAGCGGTGTCCTGTCACCTGAATCTGGGCCTCGCCGATGGCGTAGATATCGCCGAGACAGGCGGTTTGCTCGGTCAGGCCATCGACGGTGAAGTTCTCGCCGAAACCGCCGGGTTCCATATCTGGCCGGTCTAGCTCGGCTCGCCACAGAGGATAATGGCTGGCCGCATAGAGCAGGACGGCCTGATGCAGGGTGCCGTGATTTTTGGTGTCGGCCTGCGCGCTGCCTTCGAGATGGGTGGTGTAGAGCCAACGCGGTTCGGGGCTGGGAACGCGGAAAAACGAGGTTTTCCACGCTTTCCCTTTCGGGTTCACCGGATTGGCGATAGTGTATTGTTGTGGCGTTCCGACCTGTACGGATTGGAGGATGCCGATCTGGGTCATGAGAAATCCTTCTTTATTGAGATTGCTTTTTCGCATAGATGGACGAGGCAATCATGATATTGGAATGGTCATGAGCATAGGTGAGCGATGCTCCAAGAAATTATGGTGTGCGTATGGCACAGTTTTAACTGTACATCAGCAAAGAGATGTTTTACTATTGTAGCACACAAGCTGCTCAATTCATATGGCATGCTTGTTACGCATATCATCTCTGCCCCTGGCTGGTGGTTCCAGACACGAATGGGCGAGGGCAGCGTCGGTCTGGAATAGATATTAGTACCAGTCCTCCCTCCTGGTGTGCTATAATGAAAACAGCTTAATGTTGAGTTTTGGGCAATGAAGCGAAAAACGGTAGGTTGGTCTGTATTAACGCAAATAACATTCTATTCAATGTAACGGAGGTTGTACTATCTATGACTTTATGGGAACGCTGCTTGTGCCCTGAATGTCAACTTGTATGGGAACGAAATCTGGATGGAGCGTGGCGCTATACTGCTATGATCGCTGTCCCGGTGCCCGACGAAAGGTCTTGTCCGATTTGTGCCAGCAAATTGATCATGATGTGGAAGAAACCACTGCCGGTATTGCCGGAAGAGATGGGTGAAGTCTGAAGATGAGGGGCGCGCCTCCAGGCGCGCCCCTCATCTTGTCCGCGTCTTTCCATCATAGCAAAGAAGATGAAGACGCGGCAGAAAGGGCGTTCGACTTACTTCTGACTGATGTCAGGGCTTCAAAATGACCTTCGTGTAGCCTTCGATGCGCTTGTCAAACTTGTCGTAGGCCATCGGAGCGTCATCGAGTGGTACTGTATGCGAAACGACGAAACTCGGCTTCGCCCTGCCAGCAATAATCAGATCTCGCAGATAGCGATTGTACCGCTTGACATTGCACTGGCCCGTCCCGAGGCGCAGCCCCTTTTCAAAGAGCTTCCCAAAGGGGATGAGCAATTGCCCCTGCCTGGCGTGTGGATCGACTCCACCGGGGTCAGACGGTACATACAGACCGGGGATACCGAGCATACCCGTCGGGTTCACAATCATCACGAGTGCATCAAGGACGACCGAGGGGGCCTCGCTGTCCTTGCCGGGTTGAATGGCCTGGTAGCCCACGGCATCGATGCCCTTATCCACACCATCTCCATGCCGCATCTGGCGGATCTGCTCGACAGGATCTCCTTTGCTGAAGTCAATGGGAATGGCTCCAATATCCTTCGCCTTCTGGAGGCGCTCAGGCACGCGGTCAACCACGTAGACTTCGGCAGCGCCACGAATAAGACAACTATAGGCGGCCATCAGGCCAACAGGTCCCGCGCCGAAGACCGCCACCGTTTCGCCCGGAGAGACCTGCGCCAGTTCCGCGCCGTGGTACCCTGTGGGGAAGATATCGGCCAGCAAGGCAAAATCCTCTTCGTGCTCGGTCCCCTGTGGCAGCTTGAGGGCATTAAAGTCTGCATACGGCACGCGCAGGTACTCGGCTTGACCACCGGGGTAAGGCCCCATCGCTACATACCCATAGGCCCCGCCAGCGAAACCGGGATTGACAGTGAGGCAGAAGCCGGTAAAGCCGCGTTCACAATTCTTACAAAAGCCGCAAGCAACGTTGAATGGCATTACCACACGATCTCCCTTGCGCAGGGTGGTAACGCCGGGGCCAACTTCCTCGATGATCCCCATGTTTTCGTGTCCAAAGACGATTCCCGGCTGCGCGGCGGTTCGGCCTTCATACATATGCAGATCCGAACCACAGATGCAGGAGGAGGTAATACGAACAATCACATCGTTGGGATGCTGAATCTTCGGGTCGGCTACCTGTTCGACAGCTACCTTAAACGGTTCCTTGTACACAACAGCTCGCATGGTATCCTCCTTCGCGGTCTAACCTTCACATCGATGTTGAATGGTAATCACCTTACAAAGACGTTCTACGTTAAGCACTCAACGCCGGAGAAATTTTTTTGTGGTGCAATATCATCTCGGTACTATTGGGAGTGTGCAGTTTTTTTGTGGGATCTATGTATCGCGTGATTTTTTCATCACACAAGCTTATTTCTTTCACAAATACAAGATTCTATTTACCACATTTCGCCCGAGTAGTCAACGGGCTGATATGCCTTTTTATCAAAACTCTTGCAATGCATGAAAAAGCATGCTATTCTCGTACATATATTCTAATTTTGCCGCGTAGTATTTCGGGGGAGAGCAGGCATGACGCAGGCGGAAGCTGGAGCAGGCAGTGGCGCGCAACAGGCGGTTTTGCTGCGGCGCGCGCATGAATTGTTGGAGAACATTGGGCAACCTGTAGCGGAAGAGGTGCTATTGCAGCATCTTTTCGGCGTGGAGATGTGTACGGAGACGGCCAGAAATCCGCTCTGGCGACACCTGTTGCGGAATGCACTGGGGAGTTCTTCGCTGTTCGAGCAGGCGGATGAGCAGCAGCAATGGGCCTTGAGCGCGTGGCGCAGCACAAATCGGAGTCTGGACGAGATCGAGTTTGTGGTGCTGGATACGGAGACGACCGGACTGCGGCCCGGTTCGCATCGCGTGATCGAGGTGGCGGGTATTCGTATCAAGGGCGGTGAGGTATTGGGTTCGTTCAGCAGCCTGGTGAATCCAGGGACGCGCATTCCGGCCTTTATCGTGCAGTTCACGGGTATTACGCAGGAGATGGTGAATGGCGCGCCCAGATCAGCCGAGGTGTTTCCAGACTTTTTGCAGTTTGTTGATGGCGCTATTGTGGTCGGACATAACGTGGGGTTCGATATCGGCTTTCTCTCCTACGAGGCGCGCCTGCTTGGCTATGATTTTCCTCTGGATGGGCTGGACACGATCCCTCTGGCGCGTCGTTTTCTGTCTGGCTTGAAGCGCTTCAAGCTGGATAAAGTGGCGGAACATCTGAAGATTCCAGCCTCGAACCGACACCGTGCAATGGGTGATGCGCGGGTGACAACCGCTATATTTCTTAAGTTGCTGGAACGGGCGAAGCAGCAGGGGATTGTAACGCTGGGGCATCTGCGCCGACGGTTGGAATTGCCTGTGGCGTGGAGCGGAGATATTACACAGGCCATGACAAAGCGGCAAATGGAATACCTGCGCGCCGACGGCAGGACCGCAGGGTATACAGTGCGCCCTACCGGAACGCTCTTTCTCAATCCTGCCTGGAAGCGCGATTTTCCGGCGAAGCCCGGGGTTTACCTGATGAAGGACATCAACGGGCAGGTTATCTATGTGGGCAAGGCTAAATGCCTGAAGGATAGACTGGCTTCCTATTATAATCAGCCGCTGGGGTATACGCGCAAGATGGATGGGCTGTTGCAGAACGTCAAGGAGATCGAGACGCGTGTGCTTGGCTCGGAGTTGGAGGCGCTGCTGGTCGAGTCGCAACTGATTAAGGAATTGCAGCCGACCTATAACGTGCAGTTGCGCAACTACGAACTTTATCCCTTTATCAAGATCGATGTGCAGCATCCCTTTCCGAGGGTCTACGCGACACGCGAGGTAGCGGCGGATGGCGCGCGTTATTTTGGGCCGTTTCGCAGTCGGCGCATCGTTGATCTGACGATTGAACTGGTGCAGAAGGTTTTTCCGATACGTACATGCACGAAGGGATTGCCGCCGCAGGCAAAGCCTTCTGATCCCTGCTTGAGGCTGCACCTGAATCGCTGTCCTGGTCCCTGCCGTGGAGAAATGGACTCTACGGAGTATCGCAAAACGATCGAGGAGGTCTGCGCGTTTCTGGGAGGCGAGCGTGAGGATTTGCTGGATCGCTTGCGCAGACAGATGCTAGAGGCTTCGCAGTTGTTGAATTTTGAGCGGGCGGCATGGCTGCGCGATACGATTCGCAGCGCCGACGAGGTGTTGATTGGGCAGCAGTTGATTACGGGCGCGGTAGAGGCGAACAACCTGTTTATCGTTTATCCCTCAGCAAAAGAGGGGCATAACGAGCTATTTCTGATCCGGCATGGAAGACTGGTAGAGCAGCGTTGCGTGCTGCATGAGGATGTGGCGACGAAGGAGGCGGTACGCGAACTGCTGCAGGTAGCGCGGCAGTTGGGAGCGCCACCCAGCATTGTAGGAAAGGCCGAAGTTGACCAGATCAATATTCTCAGTCGCTGGATACATCGCCATAGTGAGGACCGCGCTTTCTTCCCGCTTCAGCAGGCGCTGGGAGATGAGGAAGAAGCACGAATGCTCGCGCAACGCATCTGGGTAGAGATCGATGCTGTACGAACGCTTCCACTTGCGGACAGCGAGGATGATGAAGCTGAATCGTTATAATAGACACAAAGTATTTTCTCGCGAATCCTGAAGGAGTGAAGTTTCGCATGCTGCTATCCGACAAACGCATTGTGGAAGAGTTGAAAAACGGCAATATTGTGATCGAGCCGTTTGATGAGCGACAGCTTGGCACGAACTCGTATGACTGCCGCCTGGGCGAGTGGTATTTCCAGGGCGATATGAACGTGGATGTGATTCACCTGGATAATCCCCAGGATATCCGGCGTTACTGGGGCCAGCCGCGCAGGGCGACCGATGGCAAGATCGCTATTCGCCCCGGCACAACCATCCTGGCGCATACGATGGAGATCATCGGCGGGCATAACGGCTACCTGGCGAAGATGTACTCGCGCAGTACGGTGGCGCGTTCGGGGCTGTCCGTCTGCCGTTGCGCAGGGGTTGGCGATGTCGGATATATCAGCCGTTGGACGATGGAGATCAGCAATCATACACAGACAACCATCTGGGTGCCGGTGGGCTTCCGCATCTGCCAGTTGACTTTTGAATACGTAGGGGAGACGTTGAAAGAGTATCACGGTAAATATGGTAAGGCCAATCACGAGTGGACGCCCGAGGATATGCTGCCTAAGCCCTATTTTGACTGGGACTACGAGGTGTATCGCACCGATAGGGGGAAATAGAGGGTGGTTGAGCAGCGCGGGAAGTTGATCTCGTTCGAGGGCCTGGACGGGGCAGGTAAGACTACGCAGATGGCGCTGCTTGAGGGCTGGCTGCGAGAGCGCGGCGTTGCCTATGTGCGCACACGCGAACCGGGAGGGACGCCATTGGGAGTGGAGATACGCCAGTTGCTGCTGCACCGTCCCGACCTCGGCATTACACCCCTGGCGGAAGCGTTTTTGTTTCAGTCCGACCGCGCCCAGCATTTCGCGACACTGGTGATTCCCGCGCTTGAAGAGGGGAAGCTGGTGATTACTGATCGCTGTTTTGATGCCAGTATTGCTTACCAGGGCTTTGCGCGAGGTGTGGGTGTGGAACTGGTTGAACGGCTCTCGCTGCTGGCAACGCAGGGCATTGTGCCGGATTTGACTATTTTGCTTGACCTGGAGCCATCGCAGGTGCATGCGCGCGTGGATGTCGCCAACGATGCGGGAGGGCAGCGAGAGGAAGTGACGCGCTTCGATAGTGAGGCTGAGGAGTTTCATCGCCGCGTGCAGGAAGGCTTTCGGATGCTTGCTCGAGCGCATCCTGAGCGAATAAAGGTGGTCGATGCTTCGCGGTCGATTGAGGAGATTCATAGGGAGATTGTGCGGCTGGTCGAAGATGCGCTTCGCTTGTAGTAGTCTGTCAAACTACAGAAAAGCCCTTTGCTTGTCATTCTGAGCGAAGCGAAGAATCTCTAGTGGGCCGGAGATAGAGATTCTTCGCTTCGCTCAGAATGACAATGAAGCTTGACTGATAATAAGGGGCAAGTGAGAAGGAAGGCCTAGCGAGAGAGTTCGCGCCGCAATTTTTTGAGGGCTTTTTTGGCGTCGGGTGTCCAGGGGTCGATGGTCCTGACGAGCCATTGGCGATTCCATAGCGTTTTGAGAAGCCAGCGCATATCTTCTTCGGCGTTGGCGCTGAGCAGCCATTCGGCGTGGTCCTCATTTTCCCAGATTAAAACGCGGATGGTGCCGTCGGAAAAGCGATAATTGAACAGGCCGGGATGGGTAAGGGTTTCGGGTTCGGGATGAAGTTTTTCGTGCAGAAATTCCAGGTCGGCGGCGGAGACGACCGGTCCCCAACTGTGCAGGAGATAATTCGAGTTCAGGCACAGGTGATCCCAGATGCGTGTATAGATGAACTCAGAGAAGGTGGTGGCGTGCGGCTCCCAGATGACGCAGGTGATATCTTTCTCGAAAGAGAGGACGACGGGCGGGTCATCCGAGTTATCCAGGTAAATGGCCCAGATGCATAGGCCCTGATTTTCGACCAGAATTGGTAGATAGCCCTGTTCGAGGAGGCGTCTTTGCTCGCCGGAGTCGCCCTGCCAGTAGTTATCGGCCTCGCCCAGTTGTTCGACTTCAATGGCGCGGTCGTCGTGGCTGAACTCGTTCAGGATGATGGTTGCGCGGGCAAGGGTATACCATTCTCGCAAGGAAGCGGGCAGGATGATGTTGCGCTCGCGTTCAAGCCGGTTAAGATGTGTCTGTGCCTCTTCCGAAGGTACAGGCAGTTCATTAAGAAGTTTAAGTGTTGGTTGATGATAGTGTAAGAGTATATCCCAGTACATAGATTGCAATACCACTACCCTATAAAACTTCCAGTCGCTGTTTGCGTTTCTGTGCGTCGAAATAGTCGGGATTGAGTTCTAAGGCTCGATTGACGGCAGCCAGCGCCTCGTCTTTTCTACCGAGGATACCAAGCACCCAGGCTTTGCCATCCCAGGCCGGAACATAATCTTCGTTGAGGGCAAGGGCGCGTTCAAAGGATGTGAGGGCTTCGTCGTAGCGAGCAAGCATGCCGAGATAAGTGCCTTGAGCGTACCAGATTTCTGCGTTATGCTCATCTAATACCAGGGCGTGTTGAAGGGCCGCGAGGGCTTCAGTATAGCGGATGGCACCTGCCAGGCGATGGCTGTAATCCAGCCAGAAGGAGACCTGACTTTTTCGCTGCTGTTCATCCATCAATGTTATTCCTCTTCTGCATGTGTTGTGTTTTCCATGCTGCCAGCATCTGCTGGTATGCTTCCCACGTATCCACGTCGTAGCTGGCCTGCACGTCTCCAACCTCAACGGTGGCGATCTCGTCTTTATGCCGGTTCAGGACACTGCGTCCGCCCTCGTCACCGGAAACCAGGGCCAGTTCGTCAAACAGGCTCTTACCAAATAACACTGGATTCCCGCGTTTTCCGTTGTAAAGCGGCGCTACAATGTTTTTCCCTGTTTGTCGAAAGGTGCCGATCAATGTATCGAGCAAGCGCGCTGAGATAAGCGGCTGGTCGCCGAGCAACACCAGGACGCTATCGATATGCTGGCTGCTATGTGCATGCAAGGCCTGAATACCGAGGCGCAGCGACGTACTCATGCCTTCTTTGTAGTCTTTATTTTCAATAATGGTTATGCTGGTATGTCCCGTATATTGCACGATTTGGGAACGTACATGGTTTGCCTGATGGCCCAGAATAAGCAAAATTGGACGAGATTTTGATGCCAGGACGGCATCAAGTACGTGGGCAAGCACCGGACGATCATGCAAAGGTAGGAGTAACTTGTGACGACCGCCTTCCATGCGGCTTGATGTGCCTGCGGCCAGGATAATGGCGGCGGTAGTAGGTGTGGTATCCATGTGTGTATTTTCCATGTTAAAAAGGATTGTTTCTTAATGGTATAATAGGCTGGTGCAACCACAAAGTCGAAACAATTGAAGAGATGCACACATTTTATAACGTAGAAGAACCCTGGTCAGGAGAACGTAGTCACATGATCGATACCCATCCCATCAATAGTCCTGAAGATGTCCTGGACGCCGAGATGCAGGCGAAATACGAGCGCCTGCAAGCGCTTTTGCGCGACATGGAGTCAGTACTGGTGGCCTATTCAGGAGGGGTCGATAGTGCGCTGCTGCTCAAGGTCGCGTATGATGTGCTTGGTGAGCGGGCGGTGGGTGCAATTGCTGCCTCGCCCGCGTATGCAGAGGAAGAGACTCAGGAAGCGATTGAGACGGCGCGACAGATGGGCGTTCCGCTGATTACACTGGAAACGCACGAACTGGAAGATGAGCGGTACGCGCGGAACGATTTCAATCGTTGTTATTTTTGTAAGACTGAACTGTTTACGCAGTTGGAGCCGCTTGCCCGGCAGCATAACCTGCGCTATATTGCCTATGGTATGAATAAGGACGATATTGGTGATTTCCGGCCCGGGCAACGGGCGGCTCGAGAGTTTGGCGTGCGCGCGCCTTTGAAGGAAGCGGAGATGGGTAAGCGCGAGATACGGGCGGTTGCGCGTATGCTGGGTGTTCCCGTGTGGGATAAGCCTTCGATGGCCTGCTTCTCCTCGCGCATCCCGTATGGCAGCAAAGTAGATGTCGCCTCATTGCAGATGATTTATAAGGCGGAGAAGGTGCTGCGCGACCTGGGATTCCGCCAGGTGCGCGTGCGCCACCATGATAAGCTGGCGCGCATCGAGGTGGAGCGATCTGAACTGCTGCGCTTGATTGATGAAGAGATCAGCCGCAAGGTCACGGATAGCCTGCGGCATATTGGATATACTTATGTCACCGTTGATCTTCTGGGCTATCGCACCGGGAGCATGAACGAGGGCTTTTTTAAGCGAAAGCGAGTGTAAAGCTGCATAGAGCGTTCTATAGAGAGCGCATTGGTCGTCATATCTTTTTATTCTGAAGTGAGAGAAAGTTGGACAGAAACGTATGAGCAAACGTGGCACCCGTCCTGGCTCAAAACAGGGACAGTCTGCTGGGAAGACATTCCAGGCGAACATGCAGGAAACCGCTACCACGAAAGCAGGCGCGGCAAAGTCTGAGATGGTGACAGTCAAAACCGCGAATGGCACATCCAAACTTGATGCGAAGCCCACAAATGGCTCGACGAAACCGGCGAATGGCGCAACGAAAAGTGATGCGAAGCCGGTAGCAAGCGCGGCAACAAAGCAGTCGCAACCCGCATCAAATACGCTGCATCGACCGCAGACCAAACAATCAATGAAGCAGGAGCGCCGCCAGCAGAAGCTGCAATCGCGCTTCGCGCAGCAACAGCGGGCTGCCAGGAGGAGACGCTTTTGGATTTTGGGTCTGGTCGCGCTGGTGGTGTGTGTAGGAGCATTGGGAACGTATTTGTGGTATGCCAACACCCACGCCTCGCCAACCGGTTCGCAGAATCCAACAGTGGCTCCGACGGTGGTAGACCCGGCCTATCAGCCAATTGACGGAATTTATTGTGAGTCGCAGGAGCAACTGGTGTATCACATACACGCGCATCTGACGATTTATATCGATGGGCAGCCCTACCAGTTGCCGCAGGGGATCGGCATTTCTCCCTCTGGCTCGTGCCTGTACTGGCTGCACGTGCATGCGACGGACGGGGTGATACACATCGAGTCGCCAACGCAACGTGTCTATACCTTGCAGAACTTCCTGGATATCTGGCAAAGCTTCGCCGTTACCGATCCACAGACGAGCTTCCCAACCCAGCTTTCGACGGCTAGTGGTTGGACGATTTACGTGAATGGACACAAGGTGAGCGGAGATTTCAGCAAGGTGAAACTGAATCCGCACGACCTTATCACGATCATGTATAATAGCCCGGATGCCAGGCCGGATACGACCTATAACTGGCCTGCAGGAGAGTAACAAGGTCATGACGGAACGCACCATCTACCTGGATCACGCGGCAACGACGCCGCTTGATTCCCGCGTGCTGGAAGTCATGATTCCCTACTTCACGACGGAATTTGGCAATGCCAGCAGTATCTATACACTTGGGCGACATGCGATGCAGGCTATCGACAGCGCGCGGGAGCAGGTTGCGGAGATTATCGGAAGCAGACCGACCGAGATTACGTTTACGGGTGGCGGCTCCGAGAGCGATAATCTGGCGATTAAGGGGGTTGCGTTCGCCTCGCAGAAGCGGGGGAAGCACATCATTACCTCGCCAATTGAGCATCATGCCGTGTTGCATACCTGCCAGTACCTGGAGCGTTTCGGCTTTCGCATCACCTATGTTTCTGTGGATAACTACGGGCGCGTGAATCCAGACGACGTAGCGCGGGCAATCACTGATGAAACGGTGCTGGTCTCGATTATGTATGCCAATAACGAGGTCGGCACCATTGAGCCAATCGCCGAAATCGGGCACGTGTGCCGCGAGAGGAAGATTCCGTTCCACGTGGACGCTGTGCAGGCCGGGGGCGCACTGCCAATTGATGTCGGGGAATTGAATGTAGACCTGCTCTCGCTCTCGGCACACAAATTCTACGGTCCGAAGGGCGTGGGCATATTGTACACCCGGCAGGGAGTGCGTATACTGCCACAATTGCAAGGCGGTTCGCAGGAACGAGGGCGGCGGGCAGGAACCGAGAACGTGGCGGGTATTGTTGGCGCTGCGACTGCATTACGGCTGGCATATGAGGAACTGCCGGAAGTGACGCCGCGCATCATTAAACTGCGCGATCGGCTGATCGAGGGCGTGCTGGAGGCCGTTCCAGGCAGCCAGCTTACCGGGCACCCCACCGAGCGCCTGCCCAACAATGCCAGTTTCGTTTTCGAGGGCATCGAGGGCGAGTCGATTCTGTTAAGCCTTGATTTGCGAGGAATCGCGGCCTCAACCGGCTCGGCCTGCACGTCTGGCTCGGTTGATCCCTCGCATGTGCTGCTGGCAATGCATTATCCCCCTGAACTGGCACACGGCAGCCTGCGTCTTACGTTGGGTAAGGATAATAGCGAGGAAGATGTGGAGACGGTGCTGAATGTGCTTCCTGGGATTGTTGAGAAGCTGCGCGGATTGCGGTAAAAGGGTATTATGTAGGGACGCGATTGATCGCGTCCTGCCTGTGAATCGGCACGAGAGGCAGGACGCGATCAATCGCGTCCCTACATAATACCCTCTACCTCGTTATTTGTCTGGAACCAATCGCTGCATAATCCATTCCCTGGCTGTGTCTGCCTGGATACCAACGGCGGCCTGGACTAAGGGGCCATCCAGCAGGCGGGGGATCATGAAACCTTGCATGAACCCTTTGATTGGTACTCGTGCTGTTATCTCCTGAAACTCGAACAGGTGTGGGGCGCAGAGCGCGGCAATGGTTAGCGGGTCGTGCAAATAGGGCAGGCGTGGTTGCCAGCGCGGGCGATGACGTTGCCAGACGTTGATAAGCAGGTTCAGCAGCGTTGTTTGTGGGGAGCAGCCAGCGCGAAGGCGTTCGAGGTCGCCCGGAAGGAGCTGGCAGCGGCATGTGATGTTCAGGCCGATCAGGGTGATGGGGATGCCGGATGAGAGAACGTATCGCGCCGCCAGGGCATCGCTGCGCACATTCCAATCAGGTAGTGGCAGGCTACTGCCGCCGCCCATCATTATAATACGGCGCACCAGGAGAAACAGGCGCGGCTCCATTTGCAGAGCGGTCGCGATGTTGGTCAGGGGGCCAATACAGACGAGCGTGAGCTGGTTTGGATAGGCCAGGGCCTGTTGAATGATAAATTCTGGCGCGCTAGAGGCGCTAATCCGTTCGGGAACATGGGGATTCAGAATGGCGGCCTGGGGAACGCCCGATGGGCGATGGCGCATCTGAAGTGGAAAAGAAAGACCGGCGGCTACGGGTATATCTGCGCATCCATATACGTGCAAAAGTTGGGCGGCAAGGCGAGCGCGCAACTGGGTGTTGCCGAAAACGGTGGTGACGCCATGCAATTCGATTTCGGGTGAGCTGAGAGCAAGGGCAAGGGCCAGCGCATCGTCGATATCATCTCCGATGTCGGTATCGATCAACACGTGATATTTTGATTGGCTTGCCTCTTTGTTGGAACCGGATAGTGATTGGCTCATTGGCAAAACACGTCGCGATATGTTACAGTGAAAGATGAAAGGTAGAATAAGCGCCAGAAGCGACATGAACACCCTTCGGCATATTTTCTAGACTACCACACTCATTGAGGAACAGGCAAGCAGGCGGCTTATTGGAAAGACCGCGAGAGGTCATTGAAGACACAAAAGGGGTAGAGAAACGCATGGATACACTCAAACGTGAAGCACTTTCGCAGCGCGTGCAACTGGTCAAACCATCAGGCATTCGCAAGTTCTTTGATATCATCAATACCATGCCCGACGTAATTTCACTGGGAGTGGGCGAGCCGGATTTTGTGACGCCGGAACATATTCGACAGGCGGGTATTCGCTCCATTGAGCAGGGACACACGCAGTACACGTCGAATTATGGCATGCTTGCGCTGCGCGGTGAGATCGCGAGTATGTTGAATCGCCGCTATGGGCTGAGCTATGACCCGGCGACCGAGATTCTGGTGACGGTTGGCGTGAGTGAGGGAGTGGATCTCTCCATGCGTGCCCTGGTTGATCCGGGCGATGAGGTGATCTCGCTTGATCCGGGTTATGTGGCCTACGAGGCTGATATTGTTTTTGCCGGTGGCAAGGTAGTGCCGGTACCGGCCTATGCGAAATATGATTTTGGGGTGAGAGCGGCTGATATAGAGGCTGCCATTACGCCGCGCACGAAAGTTATCTTGCTGGGCAATCCAAATAACCCGACGGGGGCTGTGATTCCGCGCGCGGAGCTGGAGGGCATTGCGAAGCTGGCGCAGGAGCATGACCTGCTGGTGGTGGTGGACGAGGTATATAGCCGCCTTGTTTATGACACAGAACATACCTGTATCGCGGCCTTGCCAGGGATGCGCGAGCGAACCATTTTGCTGGATGGCTTCTCGAAGGCCTATGCCATGACGGGCTGGCGTATCGGCTATGTGGCAGCGCCAAAGCATATTCTGGAGGCTATGCTGAAGATACACCAGTACGCCATTATGTGCGCGTCTACGATGGCGCAGGAGGCAGCTTTAGAGGCCTTGCGACATGGCGAAGACGATGTACGGATGATGCACGATTCGTATGATAAGCGCCGCCGCATGTTTATCGAGGGCCTTAATCGTATCGGACTGCCGACCTGCGAACCACGCGGCGCGTTCTATGCTTTCCCGGATATCTCAGGAACGGGCATGAGCGATGAGGATTTCGCGGAGAAGCTGCTCTTTGAGGAGCAGGTGGCGGTTGTGCCAGGAAGCAGCTTTGGCGCTGCCGGAAAGGGCTACGTGCGCTGCGCGTATTGCACCGCCTACGAAAAACTGGAGGAGGCGCTGGTGCGTATGGAGCGCTTTCTTAAAAAGCGTCAGGGCTAGAGTCGGCGGGCGTGCCACCTTCGACGGCTAAATGGTGAGCTAATCAAACAATAAGCAGCTTCTGGTGATGATGTTTGATAAAATACTGGGGGATTCAGCCCCCATGTCATGCTGAGCGCAGCGAAGCATCTGGTATGCCGGGCGAATCGCGCGTCGAGACCGCAGATGCTTCGCTGCGCTCAGCATGACATGTTTGGATAGGCCCCTTTATTTCTCAAAATCCATTACCGGAAGCTGCTTATTTATAACGTATGCCAGCAGGTTTATGCCGAAACTGGCTCCCATTTGACGCCGACACGCTCCCGTTTGAGTTCGAAGATGTTGGGGCGTTGCAGCGCGTAGTAGAGCCAGTCCCAGAGTTCTCCGGCTTCCTCGCCGCGAGGAACAGTATGAATGATGGGGCCGTAGAAGCCGACATTGGAGCCTTGAATGGCGATGGTCGGGACGCCGAAGGCATGGTAGCGGCGCACAGCTTCCTGATGATCGCGCAATACGTCTTCGATGGTGGTTTCGTCAGCCAGGGCTTCATCTAAGAGGCCCGGCTGCAGCCCGGCTTCTTGTAAAGCAGCGCGAATCACCTCGGGCTTTTTGATATCTTCCCCGCGCCCATGCCGCGCATTTCCTAAGGCAATGTAAAGGCGCTCGACGGCCTCGTTTCCGTATTTGTCGCGCACCAGAGCAAGGACGCGCTCAGAGGCCCAGGTGCCATCTGTGGCATAGTTGGGCGTGGTGTCCGGCTTGCGGTTAACAACTTCCAGGCTGAAGAAACGCCAGGTAATATCTATTGGGCGCACATTGCGAGCCTCACGAATCCACAGGGCAGTACGCCATGCCAGAGGGCAGGCGGGATCAAAGTGAAAATCAATGCGAATCGGTTCCGTGTTTTGGGTTGCCATATGCCTATGATTGCTCCTTATAGCTCAAATACATGAGTTATCACTTCAAAAAGTGAAGTGGTGTATATACCATATGACGTACACGATCAGGTGTCAAGATACCACTTTTTGCTATCAGCTTGATTGATAGTGAATGGTGGGTTTATATTGGCTCTAGCTATAAAGAGCCGTGGGGGAATATGCTAGATACGACCCAACTGGTTAGCAAAAAGATTGGCGCTTATTCGGTGACAGGCGAACTGGCGCGCAGCGAACGGAACTGTGTATTGCTGGCGGAAGAAGCCGGGCGAATTGTCGTCATCAAGTTGATGTTCGCGGAACTGACATCTGAGCGCGAACGCGAGCGTTTCTTGAGAGAAGTACGCTTGCAGCAGATGCTTCGTCATCCCCATATTTTGCCCATCCTGGATTATGGTGTGTTTCTTGAACATCCCTACATTGTGTCTGAATACCTGTCGGGTGGCTCGTTGCGAGAGTATCTCGACCGGCAAGCAGGGCAGGCTATCCCACTTCAGGAAAGATTGTACTTGCTGGTACAGGTAGGGCAGGCGCTCTATCATGCTCATACCCGGAATATTTTACACGGCAACCTCAAGCCGGAAAATGTGCTGCTCAATGCTCAGGGACAGGCAATGTTGGCTGATTTTCGTATTGAAACCGCACTGGGAACAGGTTTCCACGAACAGGCCTATAAAAGTAGCTCTTATGCTTATATGGCTCCAGAACAGTTCAAGGGCGTGGTAAGTAAAGCCAGCGATCAGTATGAATTTGCCTGTATAGCCTATGAATTGCTTACAGGCCAGACCCCTTTTCACGGAACGGATTTTGCCGAGATGGCGCTTAGGCATGCGAATGACGAACCGGTTGCGCTAACGCGCTTGAACTTGCTGCTCGCGGTACGCTACGAGGAAGCGATCTTACGAGGGATGGCAAAAAGCAGCGCCGGGCGTTTTGAGACGGTCGAAGATCTGCTCAAGGCGCTCGGTTCGTCCACGACCTTTCGCGCAAATAGTCAACCAGATAAACGAGCAGGATTGCCTGTACCAGCCGATATGATACGACAGGGACGGGAGGTGGCTGTTCAGGCTTCACGACCTCAAGAGGGTCAACGATCGGTAGTGATAAATGGACGGGAGAAAGAGGGAGCGGCAGGAAGGAGCCAGCCTCGTACTCGTGTGCCGGTAGCTATGGTGGATACTTTTGTCGAAGAACCTGTCGCGGGTACATTTGCTGGCGTTCAAAATCAAGATGAAACTGTGGTGCAACAGGGCGTGCCTGTAAACTCGTCGTTGCATGCTTCCCGTCGCGTTACGGCAAAAAGATCTTCCTGGGTGGTGCTGGCCGTTTCCTGCATCGTAGCCTTTGGCATGGTGGCGGGCCTCTTTTTGCTGGCAACGTTTGCTTTGCATCGAACAGATAGACGTATTTCTCTGCAAACGCCAACAGCTACGCTGAGCTATACGCCGGTGGTATCCCCTACGGTGGGGGTTGTTATTACCTCAACATCTCAGGTGAGGCCGACTGCTTCGCCGCCTTCTATGATTCCTACTCCCAAACCTACGCCAACGATGAAGCCAACGCCGACCCAACAGCCATCGCCGTCTCCCAGACCGTCGCCGGCTCCATCACCGACGCCTTCACCGGCACCATCTCCTACACTATCTCCTACACCATCGCCGACGCCTGTTCCGTACCTGACGGTTTATCCGACCGGGTTCAATGTACAACAGGATTGCTATCTTTATGCTTCAGAATATGTTTGCCTTGTGACACTGAGCCTCTCTGCAAGCTATTCCGGCTCTTTGAAGTGGACTGCCTCTGCCAGTGGCCTGAGCGCAAATACATATCCGTGGAAAGGCATACTCTCTCCAGGTTTGAGTGTGGTCGTCAATATCCTCGCCTCTCCTGTCTGCCCTACGACGGGCTACGTGTATTTTAATACAGCGATTGCTACGGCGACGGTGACATTAAGCTGCTGATCTGATAATTGGCCTTCAGTTCAATCAACTAACAGAGGCCAGGACAACCGTTGCGGTTGTCCTGGCCTCTGTTAGTTGATTGAACTGTGCCTGTTCAAAAACGTTGACTTCTTATCATTGAATATGTATACTTACATCATAAATTATCATTTCTTATCAGTTCTTGCGAACGGGTAAGCTTGCTTTATTACGTGTTTTTGTCCTATCACCTTATGGAGACATTCATGAAACACGTTGATGTGCTTGTCATCGGTGGTGGGGTGGTTGGCTGCTCTATTTTGCGTGAGTTGGCGCGTTTTGATGCCTCAATTGCTTTGCTGGAACGCAACCCCGAGATATGCGATGGAACCAGCAAGTCGAATAGCGCCATTGTTCACACCGGATTTGATGCTCCCCCTGACACGCTCGAAGCTCGTTTGCTAGTCGAGTCACGCGATTTGTGGCCGCAGGTGATAGAGGAATTGCATATTCCCTACTTACAAACGGGAGCGTTAATGCTGGCGACCAGCGAGGAAGAGCTTGCCACGCTCGAAAACGAGATACTGCTCAAAGCCGAACGTAATGGGTTGACTTTGCCGCTGCTTAGCCCTGAAGAGATTCGTGAGGGTGCGCCTTATGTCAGTTCGCATGTGCTGGGCGGCGCGTTGATCGAGGGCGAGGGCATCATCGATCCGTTCTGGACGACGCGGGCTTATTGCGAAAGTGCGGTTATGAATGGAGCGGAGGTACATCAGGGAGAGGCGGTTGTCGCGCTTTCGATAGAGGGCGAGCGTGTGCGCGTGCGCACCAGTGGAGGGATGGAATTTTCTGCGGCGCTGGTTGTGAATGCGGCCGGATTATGGGCGGATGAAGTGGCGCGGCTGGCTGGTGATGATTCGTTTACGTTGACGCCGCGCAAGGGACAGTTCATTATCGTGGAAGAGGATTCTGGCGTTTCCCAGATTATTTTGCCGGTGCCGAGTCGCATTTCAAAGGGCATTCTGGTGACGCCGATTGTCTTCGGTGGTGTGTTGCTGGGGCCAACCGCCGAGGAGGTGGAGCGCAAGGACGATCTGGCGACGACCGCCGAGGGGCTGCGACAGATACGCCAGGGCATCGCGAAGCTGGTGCCGGGATTGGAACAGGCATCAAGTGTGCGACAGTTCGCCGGATTGCGAGCCGTCAGCAGCACAGGGGAATATATTATCCAGCCATCGACGGTAAGCGAGAGGCTGCTGCACGTGGCTGGTATTCGCTCGACGGGCGTCTCGGCCTCTCCTGCTATTGGACGTTATGTAAGCGAGCTGGTGCGTGAGGAATTGGGGCTTTCCAGGAAGACAAATTTTGTGGCGGAATTGCCTGAATATTTGCATGAAACACGCGAGGATGAGGGAGATGTAATCTGCCTGTGCCGCTCGATCACGCGAGGGGAGATTATGGCGGCGCTGCGTAGTCCCTTACCGCCTAATACCCTTGATGGCGTGAAGCGGCGCACCGGGGCGATGCTTGGGGATTGCCAGGGGAACCTGTGTATGCCCTGCATTATAGATATGTTTCAGCAGCTTGGACGCGACCCGCTCACTTTGAATAAGAATCATGCGCATTCGTCGCCGGTTGTGGCGCGTGTGGCAGAACCGGCGCGAACTGAAGCACGCGGGGAGGGATAGATGGAGCAGCAGTATGACCTGGCAATTGTGGGCGCGGGCCTGAGCGTGTTGAGTGCATTTCAGGCTGGATTGAGAAGCGAGCGGGCTATCCTGTTCGATTACCAGGACGCGCCGGGAGGATTTTTGCGGAATGCTTTGTCGGCCCCCGGCTTTGAAGCATTTGGGGGACTGCTCGAATCCTCACCCATATCGGCGGAAGTCACTACGTGTTTTGGCTCGACGGCGGTTGGCTTGTTGCCTGCGTTTGGGCCACGAGAGCCACACGTCTTGCTGGTGCGTTCACGCCAGGGAACGAGAGAGGTACGGGCGCGACGTATTTTGATTGCCTGTGGCGGGCTGGAGATTCCACGCGAACATGACCAGATCCCTGGTTCGCGCCCGGCTGGCGTCATGACGCCTGTGCTGGCGCATCAACTGCTGAAGCGTGGATATCTGCCTGGGAAGCGTATGGTGATTTATGGGCGTTCCCGCTATACGGATGTCACCGCACAACGATTGGAGAGCGTAGGGGTAGAGGTGATGCGGGTGATGCCGCCTGAGACGCAATTAGTCCGTATCGAGGGATTCCCTCGCTTGCAGCGCGTATATATCAGGCGCGGTGAGGAGCAGGTGGTGCTGGAGGCTGATGCGCTGGTGTATGGAAAAGACATGATGGCGAATACGCACTGGTTGCGCGGAAGTGGGTTGACTACGAATGAAGAGGGCGCGTTGGTGGTAGATGCGCATTACCAGACGAATATTTTCGGCATTTATGCTATTGGTACCGTTGTGAAGCCGTCGCTTGACCATAGCGATTCGCTGCGTATGGGAAAGGAGGTAGCTAGCATACTGAACGGAGGACAGGGATGAATATTACCGGCGCAGTTAGTGTTCCGGCCTCGCGAGAGGAGGTCTGGAACATGTTGATGGACCCGATGCAGCTTTGTAAGGTCATACCGGGCTGCGAGGGAGCGCGACAACTGGATGAGACGCACTACGAAGCGGTACTCTCGGTTAAGGTGCAGTTTATGACGATACGCTCACGGGCGCAAGGTACGCTATTGGAGGCAAAGCCGCCGGAACACCTGGTAGGCGAAATGGTGGGCGAGCCAACGGCAATGGCCGGAGCCTTTCGCTCGCATGTCACCATCGACCTTGTGCCGCGGAGTACACTCGAAACGGTTGTACAGTACGCGATGGAGATTACGATGCTTGGGCGGCTGGCAAGCCTGGGCGAGGCCATCGTGCGCTCCACCTCGCAAAAACTGAGCCAGCAATTCGCAGAAAACGTGGCAAAACTCTTTAGCTCCCCCAACCAATCGTAACCCTTCTAAACTGGCGTGTTATGAAAGGAACAGAATCATGTCGCTCGCTGAGAACCAGCATGATTACGCCGATGAGGTAGTCAAAAAATATGGCTACCGGCAAGAATTCCGGCGTGAGATCAAACGCTTCGCCTCTTTTGCCGTCGGATTCTCATTCATAAGCATTACGACTGGCATTTTTACGACCTATGGCACAATATTGAATTCTAGCGGCCCGCTGGGTATCTGGACGTGGCCCCTGGTGATTGTGGGACAGTTATTTGTGGCGCTGGTTTTCGCGGCGCTAGCTTCGCGCATTCCCCTGGCGGGCTACTCCTATCAATGGGTGTCGCGGCTGGCGAATCCCAAAGTCGGCTGGCTGATCGGCTGGATTTCGTTCGTGTTTCTGATTATTGACGTGGTCGCGGTAGACTATGCGGTGGCGCAGACGGTGCTGCCGAGCCTGTTTGGCTACACAGAAACGCCGCAAAATGCCTGGCTGGCGACGGCTATTGTAATCCTGATACAGATGGTCCTCATTCTCGTCTCTACGCTCTGGACGACGCGCATTAATAACGCGGCGGTCGCCACCGAGTTGATCGGCATTATTGGTTTGACGCTGCTCCTTATCATTGTCGGGGCTATTCGCGGGCTGCTGCATGGAGACCACCTGTTTACGACGGGTATGCCGGGAGCGAATGGGCCGGTGTTCAATGTGCCGTTTAACCAGTGGTTTACTTTTGGTGGCCTTAATTCGGCGGGACCATTTCTTTTTGCGTTCCTGCTGGGTGCGTTCACCATCGTAGGCTTTGAGGCGGCGGCAAACCTGGCCGAGGAGACGACGGAGGCGCATCGTGTGGTGCCGAACGCCATGTGGACGGCGGTTGTTTTGAGCGGCATTGTAGGCTTTGTGTTTTTGATGGCTCTCAATCTGGCCTCGCAAGACCTCGGTCAGTTGGCAGGTTCGGCGACTCCAGTGGCGAATATCGTGACCGGAGTGCTGGGACAGGTGGTGGGAGACATCTTCCTGGTGTTTGTGGCGTTCTCGATTTTCGCCTGTGGACTGGTCATCTTTATTACAGCTTCGCGCCTGACCTGGGCGATGTCGCGTGACGAGCGTTTTCCTGGCTATCGCCTTTTTGGGCGCGTGAATCCGCAGACAGGCACTCCGGTAGCGGCTACCCTGCTGTGCGGCATTCTGATTGAAGCGGTGCTGGCGGTGTTTGCCTACCTGGGCATAGCGGTTCCCAGCCAGAGCAACACGCTGTTCAGCCTGTTCAGCGCGGCTACGCTTTTGCCTGCGATCATCTACCTTGCTACGGTGATCCTGTATATCTATGCGCGACGCAAGCTGCCGGAGACGCACGGTTTTCGCCTGGGAGCCTGGGAATGGCCGGTGATTATTCTCGCGCTGGTCTGGCTGCTGTTTGAACTCTCGATCTTCCGCGACTCGTCGTTTGCCGCGCCCTGGCTCTACTCGCTCATCATGTTCGCGCTGGGCCTGATCTACTTTGCCTGGATGTTTTTTACTCGTCCGAAGGCGCTTCAGACAGTGCCAGAGCCGGGACATGCGGGTGAGGTTGCGTAACGATTTTATGTTGTTAGGATTGCGATGATGATGAAGGACCAGGGTCGGCAACCCTGACATGTCATGCTGAGCGCAGCGAAGCATCTGAGGCCTCGACGCGCGAATCGCCGGGCGCACGCAGATGCTTCGCTGCGCTCAGCATGACATGAGGGAGCGTTTTTCTTCTCGATGAATGGAGCAAACATGCAACCGGCTATTTTAGCGATTGACCAGGGAACGACGCGGACAAAGGCGATATTATTCGATGTGAAGGCTCGGGTGCTGGCCGAGGCGTCGAGCGAGATACCGTTGACCTATCCCCGTTCAGGCTGGGTTGAGCAAGACCCACGCGATTTGTTGCGGAGCGTGGTGGAGAATGCGCGGCGCGTACTCTCAACGGAAGGTGTGGAAGTGGTAGCGATGGGGCTGGCGAATCAGGGCGAGACGGTGACGATGTGGCGTAAGGATACGGGCGAGCCGCTCTATAACGCGATTAGCTGGCAGGATAGGCGCACTGATGCGTTTTGCGATGCGCTTTCACAGAGCGAGGGCGGCAAGCTGATTACGGAGCGCACAGGTTTGCCGATAGACCCCTATTTTTCAGCCACAAAGCTGCGTTGGCTGCTCGATAACGTGCCGGGCGCGAGGGAGATGGCGCGGCGTGGAGAAGTGCTGGCAGGGACAACCGATTCATGGTTGTTCTGGTCGCTGACAGGACAGCACTATACCGACGAGACGACTGCATCGCGTACCATGCTGTATAATCCTGGAACGCGCAATTGGGATGAAGATGTGCTGGCATTGCTGGAAATCCCGCGCTCAATTTTGCCTGAAATCCGGCTTTCGTGTTCTTCGTATGGCATGGTGGCATCTGAGAAATTTGGTACGGCAGTACCGATTACAGGGGCTTTGGTAGACCAGCAGGCGGCGCTTTTTGGGCAGGTCTGTTACGCGCCTGGAGATGTGAAGGTGACGTATGGCACCGGGGCGTTTATTTTGATGAACACGGGTACGACGTTTCCAACTTCGCGGTTTGGATTGGTGCCGACGGTAGCGTGGTCGCTTGACGATAAGATTGAGTACGCGCTGGATGGCGGTATCTACGTGGCGGGCGCGGCGGTGCAATGGCTGCGCGATGGATTGGGCATCATCCAACAGGCGGCGGAGACGTATGAACTGGCGATGTCGGTATCGGATAGCGGCGGGGTGTATTTTGTTCCGGCACTGGCAGGACTTGCTGCGCCTTATTGGGATAGCTATGCGCGAGGCACAATAGTTGGCCTGACACGCGGCACAACGAAGGCGCATATTGTGCGGGCCACGCTGGAGGGCATTGCCTATCGCACGCGGGATGTCCTGGAGGCGATGGCGCAGGACACGGGTAAATCTATTAGCAGCATCAAGGTGGATGGGGGCGCTTCGGACAATGCGTTTTTGATGCAGGCGCTGGCCGATATTTCAGGCGTGGAGGTGCGGGTTTCCGCGACACGCGAGACGACGGCGCTGGGCGTTGGATTTATGGCTGGTCTAGGGGCTGGCTTATGGCAAGATCAGGCGGAACTGGCTTCGTTGTGGAGCGAGTCAGCGCGGTATATGCCGCATGACAGTGACAAGATAGATGCCCAGTACCAACAATGGTTACGAGCAGTTGAACGGGCGAAAGCTTGGGCCACGCCTACGCAAGAATGACCTCGACTCCTAACTGGCGGATGCGTGTGATGATCTCGCTGTCGGCCTCGCTGCTGGTGATGATGGTATCGATGATGGTAAGTGGGGCGACTGAGGTGAGCATGACTTTGCCGAATTTGGTGTGATCGGCGACGACGATACGCTGCCGCGCTCGCTCGATCATGATGCGCTTGGTGCCAGCCTCGTCGAAGTTGAACTCGGTCAGGCCGTGTTCGAGGGTGATGCCACCGACGCCGATGAAGGCTTTATCCACCTGGAAGCTGCGCAGCGTCTCCTCGGCGAGGTGTCCAACCATTGAGAGTTCGCTGGAACGCAGCTTGCCGCCAACGACGATGACCTGAATGGCTGTCTGGTTAGCGAGTTCGAGGGCGGCGCGCAGGTTGGAGACAATGACGGTCAGGTTGCGCTTGCCTTTAAGGGCGCGGGCGATTTCCAGCGTGGTGGTGCCGACATCGAGGATCAGGCTATCCCCGTCCGAGATGCGCTCGACGGCTTTGGCAGCGATGCGCTGTTTTTCTGAAAGATATTGAGACTCGCGAGCGAGGAAAGGCGGCTCGTAACTGGCTCCGCGCACGCTGATGGCCCCGCCATGAACGCGGCGAATCAGGCCCTCTTGCTCCAGTTCTTGCAGGTCGCGCATAATGGTGATGGTGGAGACATCGAAACGCTGCACGAGGTCGCGCACAGAGGCAATCCCGTTGGCCTCGATTTCCTCAAAGATGCGCTGCCGCCGCTCCTGGGCTAACATCCGGCTATCGTTATTTGACTTCTCATTCATGGATACAAGATAACATGGATGAGCGCGTTCTTCAAGTCATGAAAAAGCCCCGCTCGCCTGTCATCCTACCTGTCTCCCTGTCATCCTTCGCTTCCCCCTGTCATCCTTCGCTTCCCCCTGTCATCCTGAGCGCAGCGAAGGATCTCGCGCGCCGAATGATTCGTATGTCGAGGCCGCAGATCCTTCGCTGCGCTCAGGATGACATCGGAAGGCAGATTTTAATGGCAAGTCATGAGTAAATTTGTTCGCTTCGCAACGTGATATGAATAGACAACATCCATATCACGTGAATTTACGTAGTTGTTACTAGCTCTAGCGAAACGATAAGTTCATGTGATATCTTAATGGATAAGCATTGATTTCCTTCTTCGGGTGGCTACGCAGGAATAAATCTTGTAAGAGAGGATGTTCTCGTAGGTATCGGAGGATGGGGGCAATGGAGGCGTTGTTTTCTTGTAGAAAGGACGGTTCTAGCCGTGAACAAAAAGGCCGAAAAGAAACGTGTCACGTTTTTGGCTAACATTGGCGATTATAACCGACCTTTGCGTGTTCGACCTGTTAATGTTGAGGGACGTAACTGGTGGGCGATTGATGCTGAGGATACGTGGCCCGGTATGGTGATGGATTTGCGCCGCCTGGGCTTCGAGTCGATGGCGTGGGGTGAGGAAGTGCTGGTACGTGAAAGCATGTCGGCCTACGAACCGCAGATGGATGGTCCCGCAGCCCCTGAAGGGTTGAAGCCTTTCCCGACCATTCAGTCGAGGATTCAGATTCGAAGGGACTCGATCTCAGACTACTTCGACAAGGAGTTTATGGACGAGGATGATGAGGACTTCGATATGGATACCGAGGAGGACGAGTTTGCGCCTGATGAAGACCAGCAATACGAATAGGTTGCGGCGGTCTCATTTCTGTTAGATTCTTTCGTTAGCCAAATGAAATAAAGGGGTGCCGCTGCCAGGCGAACAGCGTTGAAACACAGGAACGTCTGGTGGTGGTACCCCTTTTGAGTATTGTTAAAAGGAGCCACTATGCCTGCGCAACCTGTAGATGGTTTTGTGACCGCGAACGGCTTGCAGATACATTATCGCCGTTGGTCTGCGGCTCAGGTAAATGAGAACCTGCCGCCTATTTTGCTGCTTCATGGATTGGCCTCATCTGTGCATATCTGGAACTTCGTTGCGCCCCTGCTTGCCGAGCATGGCTATGTGGTAACGGCGCTCGACCAGCGCGGGCATGGCGAGAGCGAGAAACCAACAAGCGGCTACGATTTCGCCACGATTGTCGCTGATGATGGAGCGGCAGTGCAGGCATTGGGAATAGCGCATCCCGTTGTTGTTGGACATTCGTGGGGCGCGTCAGTTGCTTTGGAATACGCCGCAACCTATCCAGATGATGTTACCTCAGTAGTGCTGGTCGATGGCGGCGTGGGCCAATTGTCCGCCCGATCGGAGTGGACACGCGAAAAGGCTATTGAGACGCTTGCTCCACCGCGCTTTGCCGGAACACCGCGCGAGGCGTTCCTTTCTTATGCGCGTCGCGGGCCATTAAACGAGGTCTGGTCGCCGGAACTGGAAGATAGCCTTCTGCATATCGTGCAGCTACGCGAGGACGACACAGTAGCGCCGCGCCTGGATTATGAGAATCACCTGCAAATCATCGGAGCCATGTGGGATCAGCCAACCTTTGATCTGTATAAGCAGGTGCGCTGTCCGATCAAGATTATTGTCGCGGAACGGCAGCCCACGAATGAAACAGAGCAGCAATTTGCGCTTTACCGACAGCAGGGACTGGCCCGTATACAGGAGATGCGACCGGATGTGCAGATTGTGCGCATGGCGAATACCGTTCACGATATTCCGTTTCAGCGCCCGCGAGAACTGGCGCAGGAGATTCTGAGCTATGCCCCACCTCAAGCTTGATGCCGCGCTGGTAGATGAAGCGAGAACGCTCGCGCGCCAGATTGTGGAGCCGATCATTGACTACATTGGTAAGCATACGACGGTGGCAATCGAGCGGGCTACTTTGCGCCTGATCGGGGTCGATGGCGTGGACGAAGATGGGGTGCCATTGCCCAACCGTGTTGTCGAGCGTGCAAGGGCGTTGCTGCCGGGCGGTGTTTTGCGGCCATTTGTCGCGGCCATGATACAGCATGGATTAGAGGTACAGGCGACAGCAGAGGCGATAGGACGGGGAGATATTTCGCTGGCTGAGGGGAGTTTGGAGGAGCAGGCCGAAGTACAGCGAGAAGTACAGCGACAGGTGAAGCTGGGTGTTGAGCGTATTCGCAGGCGGAGGGACGAGCGGGAGGCGATGATTGAGGAATTGGGGAACCCGCCGATGCCCTGGCTGTACGTGATTGTGGCGACAGGCAATATTTACGAGGACATTGTGCAGGCGCAGGCCGCAGCGCGGCAGGGAGCGGACGTGATCGCGGTCATTCGCTCGACGGCACAGAGCCTGCTCGATTACGTGCCGTATGGCCCGACGACGGAAGGCTTTGGGGGAACCTACGCCACGCAGGCCAATTTTCAGTTGATGCGCGCCGCGCTTGACGAGACCAGCCGCGAGGTAGGGAGGTATGTGCGCCTGACTAACTATTGCTCCGGGCTGTGCATGCCGGAAATTGCCGCGATGGGCGCGTTGGAGCGGCTGGACATGATGCTCAACGACGCGCTGTACGGCATTATTTTTCGCGACATCAACATGAAGCGCACGCTGATCGACCAGCTATTCTCGCGCCGCATCAATGCAGCCGCAGGCATCATCATTAACACGGGCGAGGATAACTACCTGACGACAGCGGACGCGCTTGAGGCGGAACATACGGTGGTGGCCTCGCAATTTATCAACGAACGCTTCGCGCAGGTCGCGGGCATTCCCCCTGCGCAGATGGGATTGGGACACGCCTTCGAAATCAATCCCGATACTCCCAATCATTTGTTACGCGAGATTGCCTCGGCGCAGTTGATTCGCGACCTCTTTCCTGGCTATCCCATCAAGTACATGCCGCCGACCAGGCATATGACGGGCGATATTTTTCGCGGCCACATGCTCGATAGCTTCTTCAATCTGGTGGGCGTGCTGACGCAGCAGGGCATCCAGTTGCTGGGCATGCCGACCGAGGCCATTCACACACCGCTCTTGCAAGATCGTTTCCTTTCCATTCGCAGCGCCCTCTACGTCTTCAATGCAGCGCGAGACTTGAGCGAGCAATTCGAGTGGCGCGAAGATAGTATGGTCGCGCAGTGGGCTGACCAGATTTTGCGCGAGGCGGTAGAACTGCTGCGCCAGATGGAGAAACTGGGCCTGTTTGAGGGATTGAAGGCGGGTCTGTTTGCCGACATTTCGCGCTCGCCGGATGGCGGTAGAGGGCTGGAAGGCGTGATTGAACGCAATGCAAAGTATTGCAACCCGTTTTACGAGATGCTGTTATCGTAGGGGCGGGAGAGGTGCGGATGAGTGGGGAGGGCGCTTGCGCCGCCCTGGGGTGAGATGGGGGAAAATGCCGATGGTGAACCAACACTGTTTTCCCAACCCCACCCCAGGGCGGCGCAAGCGCCCTCCCCACCGCGCCTCCCCACTCCCGCCCCTACAGTTTCGGACCACCCTTTTATGCCGGGATGTCTTCGACTATTCGGGCCATGTAGTCGCCGTAGTCGGGGATCTGGGGCTGGTAGTCGCTCGACATGAGGGGCGACGAGACCAGGAAGTCGGCGGTGGCGCGGTTGCAGGCGACCGGGATGTTCCAGACGACGGCGATGCGTAAGAGGGCTTTGACGTCTGGGTCGTGCGGGTGCTGCGCGAGCGGGTCCCAGAAGAAGATCAACACGTCGATCTCATGTTCCGAAATTTTCGCGCCGATCTGCTGGTCGCCGCCGAGCGGGCCGCTCTGGAGCTTGTGAACCTCGACGCCAAGCTCCTGCTCTAGCAACTTTCCAGTAGTTCCGGTGGCGTAGAGTTCGTGGTGGGCCAGCAGGTGCTTGTTGAAGGCTGCCCATTCCAGAAGGTCGTGCTTTTTATGGTCGTGCGCCACGAGGGCGATACGTTTTTTATGTGCTACGGTCATAATAATCCTTTCTAAAAAAGCCATGATGAATTGCGTGCCATGATAAACTAGCCCTCAGATGTCATCCTGAGTGAACCAGCCTTCAGATGTCATCCTGAGCAGAGCGAAGGATCTGAGGCCCCACTCGCTCGATCCAGCACGCGAGAGATCCTTCGCTGCGCTCAGGATGACAGGTGAGTGCTGCGCCCAGGGCTTCGGCTCCTGCGCTCAGGATGACAGGCGAGACGGTCTTTTTCATGGCTAGCCCATGATAATAGAAGGGCTTTAGCTTTCGCGTGTCAGCTTGATAGCTTTGCCATCGTAGGGGAAGTGCTTCGTTGCACTGGATGTCTGTTGCGAGGACTGTCCACAACCTTGTGGGTAAGAAGAGCGTTCTTGAAGTGCGTTAGCTCTTTTGCTGTATGTAGTTGTTATTAAAGGATGCGCTTCTGTGCGTTTCCGTTTCTTGTTCTCACTCTATTATACCATAGAATGGTTGAGTGAGATGTCGTCTGCCAGGGTTGCGACCATCACGGCTTTGATGGTGTGCAGGCGATTTTCGGACTGATCGAAGACGATGGACGCTTCGGACTCGAAGACCTCGTCGGTGACTTCAAGGGCTTCCAGGCCAAATTTTTCGTAGATTTGCTGGCCGAGTTTGGTATCGCGGTTGTGCAGCGCGGGCAGGCAGTGCAGAAAGCGTGTCTCTGGATTGCCTGTCAGGGCCATCAGGCGGTTGTTGACCTGGTAGGGGAGCATCTGATGGATGCGGTCGCCCCAGAGGTTGGGTGAGACGCCCATCGAGACCCAGACATCCGTGTAGAGGAAATCGCATCCTTGCACGGCTTCCTCGGCGTCTTCTGTGACGGTGATACGCGCTCCTGTTTCGCTGGCGATGGCCTCGGCCTGCTCAATCTTTTCCTGAGAGGGCCAGCATGCTTGGGGGCCAGCAAGGCGAATGTCCATGCCCATCTTTGCCGCGCCGACGAGCAGGGTCAGACCCATATTGTAGCCGACGTCGCCGAGGAAGCAGAAGGAGACCTCGGAGAGAGGCTTGCCTGCATGTTCCTGCATGGTGAGCAGATCGGCGAGTCCCTGCGTGGGGTGCGATTCGTCGGTCAGGCCGTTCCAGACCGGGACTCCGGCGTATTGCGCCAGTTCCTCGATGGCGGCCTGGGAGAAGCCGCGATACTCGATGCCGTCGTACAGGCGGCCAAGCACGCGAGCGGTATCCTTCATCGTCTCCTTGTAGCCGATGTGCGAGCCGCTTGGCCCGATGTAGGTGACGTGCGCGCCCTGATCGAAGGCCGCGACTTCAAAGCTGGTGCGGGTGCGCGTCGAGTCCTTCTCGAAGATGAGCGCAATCTGCTTGCCTTTCAATCGCTGCACCTCTTTGCGCGCGTACTTCTCCGCCTTCAGTTCGGCAGAGAGGTGCAAGAGATATTCGATCTCCTGCGGGGTAAAGTCTTCCAGTTTGAGAAAATGCCGGTTACGTAAATTGGCTTTCATGTGTACCTCCTTATACTGTATTGTATTTCATTGTGTCATGGTTTTGCATGGAGGAGGTGAGGGCAGGTTCCACCAATTATTGGGAGCCAGGGCGACCGCAAGGGTCGCCCCTACAATCCCTGTGCTGGTAGGGGCGACCCTTGCGGTCGCCCTGGCCTTTATCCGCTAGTTAGCGTAAGCAAGCCCGAGTTTATACGTTCCACACCACTGCGAGCAGGAGTATTGCCAGCAGTACGGTTCCGAGGGCAAAGAACAGGTTGGCGAACCTGAGCCAGTTCACCTTGCTCTTGATCATCTTTGTTAGCTCGTCCTTTGCGCGGGTCATGTTATAGATGTAGCGGTTAAAGAAACGTACCTGAGTGGCCCAGAGCGCCATGAGGATTGCGAGAAGATAGCAGGCAAGCGCGGCAAAGAGCAAGGCTTTGACAGGCGTGTTGTTTTTGAGAAAGGATGGCGGGAAGGAACCGTTCAGTATCGAGAGGCCGAATAGCACGCCGAGAAAGGTGGCGATGCGCTCGATGAGCGTTTTACCCGCGTCGTTCAGGTTGTCAAGCTGCTTGCTCTCCATGTCATCGAAGGTGGCCATGACGCGCTTTGCGTCTTCTGATGGCTCACGCGCTTCGTAGACGGGAATGGATTGTTGTTGCTGGTCGCTCATTCGTAGCCCTCGCAATCGATCTCGACGGCCATCTTCACGCCGCATGTGGAACATTTCAGTACCAGTTCATCGAGGCCGCGCATGACTTCTCTGCGTTTAGAACAGACATCACGGCGGTCAAAGCGAGTGATATGCCCGTTCTGGCAGCGCACATCGAAGAGGTGACGCGCATCTCGCGGATGTACTGGCGTCGTTGAGGGAGCAGTATTGGGTTGCGTTGCCTGCTGAAGGACGCTCCTGGCTTTTTCGCGCACGCCATCCAGAAGGTCGTTGCGCTCAAGATATTCCAGGATTGCCAGCACCTCTTCGCGGTGTTCGCCGCGCTGCAACATCTCTTTTGCCCGGTCAATCGCTTCCTTGCGTTTGTGATTATACTGGTGCGCTGCCAGCTCGCAAAACATGAGCAGCGAGTCGGTACTATCTGGCGCGGGCAGGCGCGACAGGAGTTGAGGCACGATATCGCCGCATGGCTCCGTTCCTGAAAGCGTGTCTACCAGCATGGTACTCGGCAGGCTGGCCTCATCCAGTTTCACCAGCAGAAGCGGCTTGAAGAAACGCTGCGCAAAGAGCATATGCCGCTTCACCCAGGGGAACGAGGCCGCGCCCTGGCTCCACAGCACGACAACGGCGGCGCTGCCCAGGATAGCATTCTCGATCACATAGGGATACGAACTATCGGTTGGCGTTGGATAATCCGGCTCGCGCCAGACGCTATACCCCGCCGCTTCAAGTCCCTGGCGCACCTGGTCAGCGCATGCGCGGTCATCGCTGGCAGAGGAAAGAAAGATGGTGGACATGGCTCGCTCCCTTCTAGCATGTGGTTATGGTGTATCTGGCTCCTCATCTGAGGATGTGTCGTCCTGTTGCACTCCCGCGACAATCATATCCCATACCTGTCGCGCAAATCCGGTCAGATTCTCGCCCAACTTCATGAGATCGCCACCGAAGAGGGCAAGCTGAAGCTTTTGTAGCAGGATTTTCATTTCATCGTCTTCAGCTTGTGCTTGTGATGTTGCAAGCTGTTGCATAAATGCCATCTTTTCCTGGGGGTCAGGACTTCGCAAAGCGGCAACACAAGCCTCCACAAAAGCAATCAGCGCCTGTACCTCTTCTGGAATATCCTCTGCTTCGTCTGGCGGCTGACCCCCGTTAGCGATGCCTTCCTGTATAGCAGCGAGGGCGGACGCATAGGGATGATCGGTTGGCAGAGAAAGCGACTGCCCGTCCAGAATAGCAAGGATTGCTGTGTAAAATTCCACTTCGATCTGCCAGTCAGAGCCACGCTGCTGAGCAACCTGCAATACTCGTGAAATAGTTTCTTGCCACTCAGCCCGCCGTTCTGGCATGGTTGTCATGACCGTAATAGTGTTGCTGATAATAATATTGATCTGTTCAGGCGGCAAAGTTGAAGGAAATTGTTCCACTTCATCAGGAAGCCTTTTTTCCTGGAGCGCCCTCTCTACAATCTCGTTGGCTCTGGGTGCAACCTGCGCAAGAAGGGCCGCAAATCGCTCCTCTCCCAAATGCCTACGTAACGAGTTTATCAATTGCTTTGCGTATTCTATGTAAGGACTTTGGACATACTCAAAAAGAGCTTTTGCCAACAACGCGCAAGCCAGGACGACATCTAACTGCCCGAAACCAGCATATATCATACCGATATTGTGTAGTGTAATACCCTCCCCTGAGCGGTCGCCCACTTCGCGCCAGATAGCGAGGGCTTGCTGGTAGTAGGCGAGGGCTTGCGGTTTCTGGCCCAACGCATTGTAGACGCGACCCAGGTTGTTGAGGGTGGTTCCCTCCCCTGAGCGGTCGCCCACTTCGCGCCGGATAGCCAGGGCTTGCTGGTAGTAGTCGAGGGCTTGCGGTTTCTGGCCCAACGCATTGTAGACGCCGCCCAGGTTGTTGAGGGTGGTTCCCTCCCCTGAGCGGTCGTCCACTTCGCGCCGGATAGCCAGGGCTTGCTGGTAGTAGTCGAGGGCTTGCTGTTTCTGGCCCAGATCATCGTAGACGCCTCCCAGGTTGTTGAGGGTGGTTCCCTCGCCTGAGCGGTCGCCCACTTCGCGCCGGATAGCCAGGGCTTGCTCATATAAACGCAACGCTTTGTGTGTACGTCCGATTGCGTGGGATATCCCAGCTAGATTATGTAGAACGCTACCTTCCAATGCACGGTCTTGCCCTTCGGCTAATTCCAGGGCCTGCTCTGTGAGGGCAATGGCTCTTCGTTGATCGCTGAGCCGGTGTAGTATCCATCCCCAATAGAGTAGATACCGGCTACGTTCAATTCCCTCGACAAATTGCCATCCACGAGTAAGATCATCGTAACAAAGGAGAGCCAGCCCTATTATTGCTCGTCCCTGAACGAGTTGACCGTATATGTATTTTGCCAGCCCGGCATATACCTCGCCAAAACGCTTCAGCAACTCCTCGCGTTTGCTCTGATCGGCCATATATTTTTCAACGAAAGGATGTATTACCGGCGGTAGGCGGTATACGTATTCACTATCATTGCTCTCAGAAAGCGGTTCGCGGGTCAAGAGACCACGCTGCCAGAGTGTATAGAGATGGTCTTCAATAGGAGAAGCTTTAGAAGTCTCATCCTGTTCTGGATCAAGAATGCTTACTGCGTCCTCTGGGAAGAATGGCGCGTGAAAGATCCAGAGCTTGCTAAATGTGTCGCGTAGTTCGTTTGAAAGCCAGCGCACACTGTAGTCAACGTTGGCAAACATCTTATGCTGGCGATGTTCGACGTCAATAAACCTATTTTCTGCCGAGTGCAGGTATTTTTCGTGATCGGCGAGGAAGTTTTGAAAAGAAATGGAACTTGAGTTGAATGCTTTGCCGAGGAGCGAGAGGCCGAGGGGATGACCGTCTACGCGCTGGCTCAATTGTCGTGCCAGGGCATCATCAATCTTTTTGACATGATTAGGTGCGCTTTGTTTGAATAATGCCGCTCCCTCGTCTGGCGCAAGCCCAGGCAGCTCTAGATGTTGCTCCCCGCTCAGACCGAGCAGGTGACGCGAGGTGTAGAGAATGGTAGTGCGTTCGTTGGGAAGCTTTTGGATAAACTCGATCAGGGTGATCGCTCCGGCATCCTTTGCTTTTGTGGCTTCATCCAACGTTTCCAGATTATCCAATACAAGTAAGGTACGCTGCCTATGTAAGCGTAGTAGAATCTGTTTCTCAAGTTCGATCTGGTCGGTGTTTTCCTGCGGGTTTATGCCGAGAAAACGGGCGAGGCTGGCTGTGAACACCGCGAGCGTGGGTACGGTTTCCATCGAGATTGCCCACACGCCGCCGGGCCAGGCATGCGCGAAGCGTTCTGCTGCCACGCGGGCGAGCGCGGTCTTGCCCTGGCCGCCGTTGGCATGAATGGCGATGATACGCGGGCGGCTGTCTCCGGTAAGCCATTTGCCCAACTTGATTTGCTCGTCGATGCGTCCCTGGAATGCGCCCTGCACCCCTGTCAGTTCGTGGATGATGCCACGTAGCGCGTCCTTTTGCTCGTCGCGCACATCTGGATCGCCGCGTGCAGTTGTATATCCTGGAGCAGGTTGAGTGAGCGAGGTATACAGGACAAGATTGCCTGCGGCCCAGACTCGTTCGCTCTTTGCCAGGGTGAGACGCGCCTGCACAAGGGCTTTCTCAACGGACACTCCTCGCGCAAGATCGTTATAAAATGTACGGGAAAAGTCCCGCGCATCGTCATCATGGATGGAGAAGCGCATGCCCAGCGCGTAGGGAATTTGCTCATGTATGAGCGCCTTTGCCAGATTGCTGAAGACGGTTTTGCCGGGTGTGGCGCTTTGACAGGCATTGAGGGTGACTAGGAAGACGCTGCCCTGCAGGCGCTGCACAAACTCGCTCGCTGAAATGTCTTCGCGTGTGCCATCGTCTCGCTCAAAACATAGCACAGCCTCGCCGTTCTGCCCGCCGTGTCCCATAAAATGCACCACAAGCTGCTCCTGACCAGCCACCAGTTCCCTCAAATATTCTATTGTGGGCGGCCATGCTCGTTCTAAACTTATGGTGCGCTTCTGTTTCGACACAATCTCGGTGAGGCGCGTCCATTCGCCTTGAATGTTAAGAGGAGCAAGAACATGACTGAGTGGGCTTGAGGCAACGGCGATGATGTGCAACTCGTTCAGGTTGGTTGGCGGCGCGATTCGTTGATCGAGAGGCAGGCCGCGCACGAATGAGCAGGAACAGGCGAGATAGCCGTTGGGGCCGTAGGCGTATTCCCAGGGGATGGTATCCAGTACGTCATCAGTAGCAACGAGCAGGATGCGGGATGGCTTTGTAGAAAGGGCCTGGAATGCTGGACTATCCTGTGGAAAGAGCGCGGTGTAAAGTGTTTTGCCATAGGTGACGGGATCATGCAAGGGATGCGGCAGGCCGTTTGTGTTGTTGGGGATGAGCGTTTGCAGGTCGAAGGTATGCGAAAGGGTGCCGTTGCAGGTCACAGTAACCTGGGCCGACTGGGAGTTCGGGCGCGCGAGGTGCAATTCTATGTTCATGCCACACTCGATTTCTGTTGCTTACTACACGTACTGCGACGATGTGCGCGTTGCTGCCGATACCACTGTCGATTGTACAGTATAACAAGTTGAACATGTTCTATCAAGTATTTGGGAATTCAAGGTTCCACCAACTATGGGGTGCTAAAACCAGGGCGACCGCAAGGGTCGCCCCTACCGATGCGGATGGTAGGGGCGACCCTTGCGGTCGCCCTGGCACCCCATAATTGGTGGAACTGAATTCAAGCGGCGATTGAATTTGGATTGAGTAGGAAGGCAACTACAAGAGATAAGATACCTGTTCCTGGAAAACTGTCGATGTTGTACACTTGCACAAAGAGTATCCAAACATATCGCATAAAGGAGACGCATATGGCAGCATACATCATCGCCGATATCGAGATTCTTGACCCCGAAGAGTACCGGAATTACGCACAGCACACTCAGGCAACGCTGGATAAGTACGGCGGGAAGTTTATTGTGCGCGGCGGGCAGAGCGAGACGATAGAGGGAGACTGGCAACCGAAGCGGGTTGTGGTTATCGAATTTCCGAGTATGGAGCAGGCGAAGGTATGGTACAATTCGCCGGAATATTCGGCTATCGCGCCGATACGGCAGCGTTCGACTCATTCGCGGATTATTCTGGTGCAGGGGGTGTAGGGACGCGATTCATCGCGTCCACCTCGGTGAAGGCGCACGACAGGCCGAGGTGGACGCGATGAATCGCGTCCCTACACAAACATTTCAACAGGTATTTTGTCAACATGCATGATCGTATCCACCTTGCATGAAACGGGATGAGAGGCTGATGGACACGATCATGTATGTTGACAAAAGAGCGGGGATGCTTGCCCCCTGTCATCCTGAGCGAAGCGAAGGATCTCCGGCGTCCCGCGGAATTGTGCGTTGAGACCGGAGATCCTTCGCTTCGCTCAGGATGACATGTATGGAGAGGTCCTATTTTTTTTGCCAGCATGCATCATCACGTCCCTACAAACACATTATTATTGCGAATACGGCCAGACGCGCACCGTACCATCCTGGCTGGCGGAGGCGATTTCTTTGCCGTCGGGGGACCAGGCTACCTGCCAGATGATATCGGTGTGGCCGGAATAGAGCAGGTAGGTTTGACCTGTGGAGGGGTCCCAGATGCGGATGGAGTATTCGTCTCCGGCGGAGGCGATGCGGGTGCCATCGGGGGACCAGGCAAGGGCGTAGACCTCGTTGTTGCTGCCCTGGCCTTCGTAGGTGAGCAGGGTTTTGCCTGTGGTGGGGTCCCAGACTCTGGCGGAATTGCCGGAGCGCGTGGGGCCGCTTTCTCCTGCTGAGCCGGTGCCGGAGGCGATTTTTTTGCCATCAGGCGACCACGCGACTGTCCAGACGGGGTTATTATGATCCTTATAAGAGATAATCTGCTTTCCGGTTGAGGCATCCCAGACCTGGACGGTACCATCGTGGCTGGCGGAGGCGATCTCTTTGCCATCGGGCGACCACGCGATACGCTCTACGGAGTCGGAGTGGCCTGAATAGAGCAGGAGTTGCTTGCCGGTTGAGGCGTTCCAGACGGTGACGAGGTTATTGTTGTTGCCTGCGGCGATGCGCTTGCTGTCAGGCGACCAGGCAATGCCCTGGATGAAGTTGCCCTGGGTAGTGAGGGTTGCCATGACATGACCGGAGCTTGCATTCAAAATGGTGACAGCGCCAGATGCGCCGCCTGCCGCGACGCGGGTGCCATCGGGCGACCACGCGACCGCGAAGACGTAGTTGGCTTTGCCGGGGAAGGTGTAGGTCCATGAAGCTTTTCCAGTTTTGGCATCCCAGACCTGAACGGTGCCGTCATCGCTACAGGAGGCGATGCGCTTGCTGTCGGGAGACCAGGAAAGATTGATGACGCCGTTGCTGTGTCCTTTGTAGACGAGCAGCGCGGCTGGGCCAATGGGTACTTTGGGAGTGGGTGTGGCACGTACCGTTGTGGGAGTAGGCGTTGTTGATGTGGGCGCGGCATTGGTGGAGGATGAACAGGCGGCTAATAGCAGTGCCATAATACAGGCCAGCACACGCGGTAGATTGCGAACAAAAAGAAGGAATAGACGAATACGACCTTGCGAATGCCTCATGGCAGACTTCCCTTTCTTATAGCCTGACGAGCAGAGAGATGATCTGTGTCAAGCATAGCGGAGAAAAAGCTCAGGTGTCATTCGTCAAAGGACGTATTTTTTGTGCCTCCACCATTTATTGGGGGGTCAGAGCGAGTGCGAGTTTGACCAGGGCGACCGCAAGGGTCGCCCCTACAATAAATTGTTCTTGTAGGGGCGACCCTTGCGGTCGCCCTGGCTTTGATGGAACCATTTTTTGTTATGAATTAGCCTCTCAGGGAAGTATTTGGAGTGTTCTGGCCTGCGCAATAGCATGCGTGCGGCTTGTAGCGTCAAGTTTGATGTAGATGTGTTCGAGGTGCTTTTTGACGGTGCCGACGGTGATGAACAGTTGGGCGGCGATCTCGCGGTTGGAGAGGCCATCAGCAGCGAGGCGCAAGACATCCATTTCGCGCTTGCTGAGCGGGTCGAACCTCTTATCAGGGAGATGAAGGCTGGAGGATGCTTCACAGCTTGCGATTTCAGGGAGTAATGTAGGGGTGGATGTAGTGGTAACGGAATATCGCTGTACAAGGGGAGCAACATCATGTAATAAGCGGTTGGCGTTGCGACCATAGAAATGCTGCTGTCCAACGAGAGCGAGCAGGCGCATAAGCAGCGTATAGGCATCATCGAACTGGCTTTGCAAGTATGCGAAAAGGGCCTGATCGAAGAGGAGAGCGGCTATTGTGTAGGAATCGCAACAGGATTGGGCAAGGGCAAGCGTCGCTTCGGTGTATTCCTGAGCGCGAATGTAATCGCCCTGGACGCGCGCAAGTTCTGTGAGGACTGTCAGGGTGAATAGCTGCTGGTAGGTGGGTGAAAGCGTGTTTTGGGGATACGCTGAGAGGAAGTGCAGGCAGGAGTTGAGGTCGTAGAAGGCTTTGTCTTGCTCTCTCATCAGGCGGGCAAAGAAGCCGCGTGTGAAGGTGGCGGCTACGAGACTGGCGGGTGAGGGCAGTTTGCTGGCGTATACGATAGACTCTGTGAATTGTTGTATTGCAGGGTAGTAGTCCAGCAGGTCGGTGGTGTGCGCGAAATGGCCGAGTGGTTCCCAGAGATAGGCGGGGAAACCGAGGATGTGCGCGGCTTCGAGCGATTCTTTCCAGACCTGTCGCGCCTGGGTATATTTTCCCTGCGACCAGAGCAGGCCGCTTAAGCGGTTGAGAAAATGCGCGAGGTGGGGATAATCATGTGTATACCTGCTGGCCTGGATGCTCCAGAGCAGGGCCTGCTCTGCTTCAGCCGGATTGTCGAGGCGTCCGGTGATGTAGAGGAGATTCGCCATCAGGTGTGTGACCTGGGCATATTGTTCCTGTTGCCACGCTTGTAGGAAGGCGGCAAATAAAAATTCGCGCTCGCGTTCGAGCTGTGAGATATTGCCGGAATAGTGTTCCATATAGGCAAGCGCGTAGCCCTGTAGTGACCTCGGTGCGCCGGAGATGGCTTGTGGCTCCAATAATTCCAGCCGCTCCATCGCGTAGGCACAGGCCAGCGGGTCGTTTTGGAAGCGGGTGTGAAAGATGGAGGGCTGTGCGACCTCAGGCAAGCCTATTTCACAAACAGGAGCAGGCTCTTTAGAAGGATTTGGATGTGTACTCCTGTTATGGTTGTTCTGCTTGCGCTGCTCCTGATTGAATCCCGGCATGTTGTTTTCCTGTGATTTCGGATGCAGTTTATGAACTTTGCTAAAAGAGCGGGGAATACTCGCCTCTGTCATCCTTCAGTACGCCTCTGTCATCCTGAGCGCAGCGAAGGATCTCCGGTGGCGATACCCGATTCGATCTGCGCGCGAGATCCTTCGCTGCGCTCAGGATGACAGGAGGGAAGCGAAGGATGACATGCCTGAAGAGGCTCCGTATGCGCTGATTTGATTATAAACCAGCGCCTCAATAGATTGCCGGGTGAGATGAGCCAGGCGATGGCTCCGGCAGCCAGCACAATCAACATTGGCTCGATGGGAGCGCGAAAACGGGGGCTGCCGTAGAAGTAGAGTGCCTGGGCGATGGTGAGCAGAATCATGAAGTAAATGAATAGCAGTTCGCGCCAGCGCTTGATTTGTGCTACCAGCCCGATTGCTGCCAGGACAAAGAGCAGGATGGGAAAGGTTTTCATCATGAATAACACGATTTTTGAAGAGGTCTGGCCCGGGAAGCGGTCAACGGGCAGGTCAGCCTCGTGCGTGTCGGGTACCCAGAGGTTGAGAAAGTGGAACAGGAGCAGGCGCGGCATATAGTCCAGGTGCGAGCTAATCCACTGGTAAGCGGCGTTTTTAAAGGTATCTTCGCGGGCAACCTCGCAAGGGGGCTTACAGTCGATGAGCGGGAAAGTGTAGGCTACCTTTGGCACCGCGACTAACGGGTTGATCCAGGTGCCAGGGAAACCATTTGGGTAGGCAGATCTGGTGAGCGACATCGAGTTGTACGCGCCGAGCAAGACAGTGCCATCACCTGTCGCGACGGGGATGAAGCTGTGCGAAACCTGGTAGTTGCGGATAGTCCAGGGCGCAATCAAGATACAGGCAAGCAGGCTGGTCAAGACGATTCCCATCAGCGTGACACGGCGGCGCAGCAATTTGAGCCAGATCATTATTATGGCCCACACCACTACCAGGGCAATGACAATGATGCCATTGGGGCGCGTGAGCGAGAGCAGGCCAAGCAGGATACCACTGATGAGCCAGAGACTCCACGCTCCGCCTTCTTTGCGCATCAGGCGAAGGAGCGTGTAGCAGAGCGCGAACAGGAAGAACGTGTAAAGCGTTTCGGTGTAGAGCCAGCCCGTGTAAATAAACATTTCGGGATAGATGGCGGCGAACAGGCCCGCGAGAAGACCGATGCGGCGACCAAAGAGGTCTTGAGCGAAAAGATAGACCAGGACGCAGGTGCCGGAGTCGAGCAGGCTGAGCAGCATGCGCGCCACGAAATCGTTGGAGCCGAAGAAGATGGAGAGGCCGGAGAGCATGAAGGGCCAGAGCGGGGCACGATAAACGGTTGCAATATATGGATGCAGGCAGAAACAATGCTCGCTGACGAGGTTCAGGCCTATAGTCTGATAAAAGAGCGAATCGTGCTGCGGCGTATAATTGCGTGCCACCGTGACGTTATAGAGGACACGGACCAGCATGGCCAGGAAAAATACGCTCCACGCGGGGAACAGTGATTTGATACGCTGCATAAATGAAGCCGCCTGTATTTATAAAATTCTACTCATGTGAGACGAATGATAGGGATGCAGGTAACAAACGTGAGGTTTCGGCAATTATTGGGTGTGAAGCCAGGATGAGTAGAGGAGCCAGGGCGACCGCAAGGGTGCGCCCCTACAAGAATGGCCCTTGTAGGGGCGCACCCTTGCGGTCGCCCTGGCTCCTGCCGGAAAATACGTTTGAACATTCTTGCTAGATACTGCTATAATGAAAGACAGAGCAACGGCAGCGTATTGCTGCCGGGAAGCATCACACGAGGAATGGAGTTGTCATGCAGCAGGATCATTCAACTTCGCAGCCTGAACCGGTTGTCACGGGAGATAGTACCGTGAAACAGCCTGATCTCTTCGCGGGAACGGCTACGGTTATTCAGGAACCGCCCGATCCGCAGACCACGCCTTTTCCGCCGATTGTCCGCACGAATCCGCTAACCGATCAGTCGAGTCTGGCCGCCTGTTTTGTGCCGTATCAACAGGAATTGCAGTTGCGCGGCAAGTCCAATTATACGATTACCTGCTTCCTTTCCGACCTCAAGATGTTCAGCGATTTCATTGGCCGCGATACTCCAGTAGGGCGCATTACAAAGGAGAACCTGACCGACTGGCTGATGAAATTGAAGTTCGGCACGCCAGGACAGACTCCTGCCCCCAAGACGATGGCGCGCCGTGTGACCTTCCTGAAAAACTTCTTCTCCTGGCTCACACGCGAGGGCGTGGTACATGAAGACCCTGCCGCGAGCCTGGTGCTGGAACGGCCTTTGCCGCCGCTGCCCCAGTTGTTGTTTGATGACGAGGTACAGCGCCTGCTGGAGAGCGCATCCAGCGACCCGCGCACCTACTGCCTGGTGTACCTGGTGCTGCATGGTGGCCTGAAGAAGGAAGAGGTCATGGCTTTGAAGGTTGAGCATATCGACCTCTCCGACGAGCAGGCTCCTGCGGTGACGGTGCATTTTCCGGCCTCGACGGGCAAGCAGCATCGGGAGCGCCGCCTGACGCTTCCGGCGGAGTTTACGGGCATTCTACGCGCTTATATGGCGAAATATCACCCGACCAACGAACTGTTTGTTTGCACAGATCGCAACCTGAACTACATCCTGGCTCGCGCCGTCAAGGCTGCGGGAATCAAGAAGCGCGTGACACTGCAATTGCTGCGCGATACTTTCGCAGTGCGGCAGTTACGGGCCGGTGTGCCGCCAGATGCATTACGCGAGAAGCTTGGCCTGTCGGACGAGGCGTGGCAGGAATCGCGTGAGAAGTACCGCCGGTTGGCATTCTCGAAGTGAGCCTCATGGAGTTTTACATAATACAGGGAGATACTGGCTTCTATGTCATCCTGAGCGCAGCGAAGGATCTGCGTCCTCCAGCAGAATCGCGTGCCCAGACCGGAGATCCTTCGCTGCGCTCAGGATGACATGGTTGGGTTTGGGATGGCATGGTTGGGTTTGGGATGGCATGGTTGGGTTTGGAATGACATGGTTGGGGTCAGGATGATATGGGATAGTATTCTCCCCGTATTGTGTAAAACAAGGCTCATTTCGGTTGTCCAATTGTATGTGAATAGAGGGCGGATTTGCGGGCGATGGTTTTGTGGAGCATGTAGGCATTGAAGACGAGCGCGCCAATGATGAAGGGTCCGCAGCAGAAGACGCTCAAGCCCAGGGTGATGACCGCGAAGATAGCGGAGATCACAACAAAGGGCCAGTAGAGCAGAAGGCTACAGATCACCAGTATAACGCCCGTTACGACTTCGCCGATCATGAGCCAGCCGATACCATAGATGCCGAGCAGGAGCGAGACCGCTACCTCGATAACGAGCGGAAGCGTATTGCCATATCTTGTGACGGTCGGTTGAGGAAGAACAGGGTCGGGAATGGCGCGAGGTCGAGGCCGGTAGACCTGTCCGGCGCTGAATTGCGTTTGCTCGACGTAGACGCGGCTGAAGGCAGAGGCAAAGGGATCGGGCGTCTCCTGCGTCGTCTCACTTTGTTGCGTCTGCGGCACGCTTTCTATCTTTTGGATGGTTGTGCCGCATGATGGACAGATACTGACGGTATCGGGTATCTCTGAACCACACCGTTCACAGATTGTCATCTATAATTTCCCTGTTCTAGTGCCTGCGCAAATACATTTTGTCGCCTGTAACCGCGTTATCCGGTTGCAATATTCCAATTATTGTCCCTGCTGATGATATCAAACGAACCGGTTTGGGCCGTTTGCAACACCTGCCAGGAAGCTCCCGGTACCTGTGGCGCTTGAACGAGCGTCGAGTGTACCGTTTTGTGAAGCTTGCCAGTAATAGCTGCTGGTGTAATGACCAGCAGCGTTGGATGTGCCAGCCGCAATACGTCGCTCAGGACTGCGGGAAAGGCTTTATTGACCTCGCCCATAATCTGCACGACGTTGGCTTGCAGGTAGTGGTGGTCGAGCGTGGTTTCCAGGCCTTCCAGCGCGTGTTTGCTCAGGGCTGCTGCTCCTACTAACAAGATACGTATGCCGGGGGCGAGTAGACGCACGATCAGCCCGTTGTCAAGCTCCTCGGCGCTTCCTTTATGGAGCGGGGAAGAGGGCCAGAAGACCTGGAAGGCTAGCTGACTGCCGAGCGTGATGACCGCGCCCTGGCGCACCTGGAGATAGGTGATGCCGTGTTCGTTGATGGTTCGGCGAAAGAGCGCGTAGCCGGTACTCGGGTGCAGCATTCCGGCGTCCGCGACCTCGCCCACTTGATAGCGCGTCAATACGTCCTGTAGGGCGGTGAGATGATCCTGGCGAGGTGAAGTGAGCATAACCAGATCAAGGGTACGCTGCCATGAAGGCAAACGGCCATCCAGTTCCTCGCTCAGTGAAGTCACATCCAGCCCTCCGTCGATTAATGCGGTTTTACCGTCAGCCGTCCGAATGAGAATAGCCTCACCCTGCGGCGGTTGGCCTGCTGGCCCGACACTCAAAAAGGTGATGGTCAACTGCCCGTTCGCGCTGGCCGTTGCTGCGGTAATACCAGTTGCTAACATTACGATCAACGCGGCGCAGAGTTGCAGGATCAAGCGGGAACGTTTTGATAGTACTGGTTTCGGTTTTTTCAGGAGGCCGGAATGTTGTGTTGAGGTCCATTTTCGCAGAGGAGTTCCGGCCAGTACGATCAACAGAAAGGCGTAATATATCCAGGCGAGACGACCATCAATGTTGCTGACATTGAGATAGGCCCCCGGTAAACTCGCGCCCCAGGAAACAACCTGGAGCAGGTACCAGAGGAGCGGCCAGATAATCCAGCCAACGAATATGGCAGCCTGCAGCGAAAGCAGGCCGACCAGACAGACGCAGGAACCAAGCGCGAGAAATATGCCTAAAGGCGGCACTGTGAGCAGGTTGGTGAGCGGCGCGATAAAAGAAATCTGGCTGAAGGTGAGAGCGAAGATGGGAAGAGTTGCTACCTCTGCGGCGAAGGTGACGGCGATAATTTCGGTGAGGATATGACCTGCTAAAGGAAGATGTTCTAGTGGGCGCAGCAGACGCTGGAAGAACGGAGTGAGCATGACAATTCCGAGTGTGCCAAAGAAAGAAAGTTGAAAGCCCGCGTCCCAGAAGACAAACGGGTTCAGCAGGCTCATCAGCAGGACGGCAAAGGCAAGCGCATTATAGACGTTATAGTAGCGACCGAAGCGCGGGGCGATAGCCGCGAGGATGCCCATGATACCGGCGCGCATAGCAGGCCCGCCACCACTCAGGAAGGTATAGCAGAGAATGCAGAAGACGACGAGAGAAGTGCTTATCCATTGGCGGCGATTCTGAGCCTGTTTTTGTGCCGGGAGAAGCCTGCGAAATTGTTGTTGCCTACCCGGCCTTTCATATAGCCTTGTAAAGGCTATCACCAGACCTGCAAGAATAGTGACTTTCAGGCCGGAGGGAGCGATGAGGTGCGCAGTATTGGTTTCGTTAAAGGCGGGAATGTACGGCTTAAGGGCGGGTGTGCGCATGCTCAGGAGGATGGCGATGAGCAGGGCGGCCATTGGTTGGGGCAGCGCCTGTTCGAGAATGGTTGCGAGATGAAGGCGCAGAGTGTAGAGCGTGGAGATAAAAGGATTTCCCCCGGAACTGCCAACGATGAGCCGGGGAAAGGTCATGCTTGCGAGGATGTTGGGTGTGCTATGCGTGGAAGGTGGGTGAAGCGCGCCTGTAAGAGTGACACTATCGCCGTAGTGCGGGCCGTAGGGGTCGTCGAGCGTATTGCCGAGGATGATGACTTCCAGTTCGCCATGCGCACTTTGCCAGGAGTAGCCGCCGGTCGTGTTGATGCCGTTGACGTCAATGGTGAGCAGACGGCTATGGGTTTGCAGCTTTGGTTCGTCGGCTACGGTTCCCCGGATGGAGATGTTTTGCTGGCCGATGAAGGCGCTGATGGCGGTTGGATCGCCGATGGGAGAGGACAGAGCATAGCGCCACGCGCCAAACAGGAGCCAGAAAAGCGCGAGCAGGAGGAGTATTTCCCAATTGAGGCTTTTGCGATAGAGATACCAGTATGTAGCGATGCTGAGCGCAATAAGTCCTGCCCCGCTTAGCAAAGGGAGCGCTGGAAGGTGCAGCCAGGAATTCAGTAGAATACCCGTGATCCAGGCAATGGCGAAGACGACCAGCAGCAGGCCGCGCAGGTCGGGTGTTTTGGTGATACGTTTCATGCGTTTCTCAAACCGTCACGAGATTTTTGATTTTGTCATAAATCGACCTGCTGACGACTTGCAGCAGTTGATCTACAGAAGTGTAGGGGCCGTGTTGATTGCGGTAGTCGATGATTTTTTGCGCAGTGGCGCTGCTGATATGCAGAGCCTGCCGCATTTCATCGACGGTGGCCGTGTTGATGTTGACCAGTTGGCTGCTGCCTGTGCTGGGGGTTCCGTTTGCGCCTGGGCCAGGGACACCGCCGAGGTAGGTTGGTGGAACTTCTCCTTTGGCAATGACGTAGACTTCCTGCCCATCGGTCAAGGGAGCAGCAAGATTGAGCGCGACTAAATTGGCGTCAGGAAGCGGGCCGCCTGCAGCCTGTAGCAACTCGTAGACACGAGCGCCTTGAGGAAGCGTATAGACGCCGGGATTTTTCACCGCGCCTACGACGTAGACGTGAATGACGCCGCCTGTCGGAGTTCCATTCGCGCTTTGTGTGTTAAAATTCTGCTGACCCAGGCTCGAAGTAGAGTTGGTAGTAGAAGGGCTGAACCAGATATAAGCGATTACTCCGGCAAGCGCGAGTGTCAGAACGGCAGCGATAATGCGTGTAAGCTTCTTTTTGCGCGAAGGCTCAGATACGGCTGGCAGCGCCGGATTGCTATCCAGTTCCAGTTTAGGCAGGATGGATGGTAGAGGTGGCTGCGTAACTGGAAGCGGTGGAAGTGTTTGTGAAGATGGCGAAAGGGTTGGTTGTGTTGTTGGTGGTATTATTTGCGTTGGCGTTGTTGAGGATACGGGTGGTTGATAGTGCGATGTTGGTGAAACGACGAAGCGAAATTGTGGTTTTTGTGACATAACACATTTCCCCCTCTTTGTGTTAATGCCGCTAGAATAGCAGCTTCATGCCGCATATGTCAATATATACTCTCAAAGTACTTTACTATTAGAATACACAAGGAAATCATCTTTAAAGAAGCAATGCCCTTTCAGTAAAATTATGCCGATATTATAAGGGAACGTATATGGATTTTAAGGAAAAAGAATTTAATTGATAATGTAGAATACAAGAAAAGCTCAAGGAATACATCAAACTGTTGTGTATATATGCTAGATTCGCAGAAACTTTTGCACAGGGAAAAACGTAGTATGGGTGGAGATGAGAAGTTGATAGGGTGTAGGAAAGAAGGCGAAAGGACAGAGAGAAAAGAAAGTAGGAGGAACACATGACACAATCCGCGGAACAGAAAACTGGAACCAGCAACCAGTACTATGACCTGGTAAGCATTATGTACCACTCGCTAAAAGGCGCAACGACCTATGAGAAGTACATTCATGATGCCGAGCAGCGCGGTGATAACGAACTGGCGCAGTTCTTCCGCAGAGTGCAGCAAGAAGATCGCCAGCGCGCACAACAGGCTCAGCAGCTTCTGGCCAGTCGCGTCAGCCAGGGTGGATCGCGCTAGCCCGTTCTGGAGGGTATGGTGAAATTAGATGAGTTTGTCGCCAAAGTGCAAAAACGCGCTGATCTAGGCTCGCATGAAGAAGCTGCGCGAGTGGTCAACGCGACGTTGGCGGCGTTAGGTGAACATTTGACGGCTGGCGAAGCCGATGATCTCGCGGCGCAACTGCCACCTGAAATGGCGCAGGCGCTTACGCAAACGAGCGTCGTTTCGGCTGACTCTTTCGGCCTGGATGAATTTTTCCGGCGTGTGGCAGAATACGCCGGTATTCCACTGACCGAGGCATCACTCGATGCGCGTGTAGTGATCGGAGTGCTGTGCGAATCGGTCACGATGGGCGAGATCGAGAATGTGCGCGCTCAACTACCTGAAGATATCCGCCAACTCTTTATGGTGGAGAACGAAGGAGATATCCCTGAAGTGAGGCAGTAGTGGTAATGGGGAATGAAAGCAGGTAATACACGGGCTGTTTTCCGTGTGGCCTGCTTTTTTTTGTTTGGTTGGTTTGCGGAAATATCATTGATAGAGTGGCTTGCCATAATCACGCTTCTCCCGTAGTTGCCTTTGCGCATGGTTGACGTATATGGTATTATCTTGATGAAGTCCCCGTAGCTCAGTGGATAGAGCAGGGAACGCAATGCTGACGTAGCTCAGGGGATAGAGCACCACACTCCGGATGTGGTGGTCGCAGGTTCGAATCCTGTCGTCAGCGTTATTTTGAATGCAAGGCCGTCCTTCACATCAGGACGGCCCTTTTTGTATCTACCCCATCAACCGTTCCGCTCGCCGTATCGTCTCTTCTGTCGCCCAGACGCGGTTGCTTTCCTGAAGCCTTCTTAGTAGCAGCCTCGCAACCAGTTTAGGGGAACGGCTGCCAAAGACCACCACATCTGATCCTTCAAGTGGCAAATGGTCATGGAGCGAGAGGAGAAGCCTGCCATCGGGTTGTTTCTCCTCGTAAAGAAACAGGGACTGAGGTATTTTTTGCTGTTCAGTAAGCATGAACTGGTGGAAACAGAAATTGTTTTGGAACCCCTGTGAGAAGTGGAAGAAAATGTACGTATATTAAGTAATGCCTCAATATACCTATCCAGAGGAACGGTAGGTTTTCTGAGGCAGCAAGCATAACCTGGCGAAAGGGATGTTCTTTATCCTTACTTGCAGTACCCGTTCGCAAACGCGGGTACAGGTGGTCCCACAACAACTTTTATTTCTCTGTTAGGAGGACACAATGCTCAAGAAGCCCAGGCCGCGTTTTCTTATGTTGTCCTTTTCGGTGACAGCGCTCCTTCTTTTACTTTTGAGCGCCTGTGGTGCGCCAACCACTCCGCCGACAACCAACCCCTCTGGCAATGCCACGAAGGGTGGTGTTTGGACCGATGACCTCTATGAAGAGCCAGACTCGTTGTTGCCTAATGCATCATCGGAGACTTTCTCAGACATGGTTGATCAGACGCTGTATGCCCCGCTCTTTGTTGGCGATACGAAAGGCGCGATTCAGCCCGGTCTCGTCACACGTATTCCCTCGGTAAGCAACGGTGATGTCAGTTCTGACCTGAAGACCTGGACGTTCCACCTGCGCCCCAATTTGAAATGGTCTGATGGTCAGCCGCTCGATGCGCGCGATGTTGATTTTACCTGGCGTCTGTGGACTGGCGGTAAATATGCTGCTGCCAGCACCGTCGGCCTCAATCTGATCACTTCTGCTGATGTTTCGTCCGATCATCTGTCGATCACATTCCACTTGAAGCAGCCATTCTCGCCATTCCTGTCAGTGTGGACCGATGGCCTTGAAGCGCCAATGCCTGCGCACCACTTTGCCGGCATGGATCCGGGCAAAATTCAGTCCTCTTCTGATAACCTGAAACCGACCGTGTTCAGCGGCCCGTTCATGTTGAGCGAAAGCGTGCCTGGCGACCACTACACTGTGGTGCGCAATCCCAACTACTATCGTGGCTCTGCTGATGGCGAGAATCTGCCGTACCTGGATAAGATTGTTTTCCGCATCGTACCTGACCAGAACACGATCCTTAAAGACCTGCAGGCTGGCTCTATTGACTCGGCCTACTTCCTGGATGTGACCAAGTACCTCGCCTATCAGAAGCTTTCCAGCACCTATACGCTGGTGACAAACCCCAACGCTTCGAACTTCGAGGCGATGTACTTCAACTTCCACAATCCTATTCTGGGAACAGATGTCAATGTGCGCAAGGCTATGGCTATGGCGATTGACCATAACGCCTTGATCGATACGGCACGACGCGGTTATGCCTCACCCCTCTGCACCGATCATGGGCAGGCTTATGTTCCAGGTTATCAGAAAGATGCCCCGTGTCCTCCGTTTGACCCGACTGCTGCAGGTAAACTGCTCGATCAGGATGGGTGGACGATGGGGTCAGATGGCTATCGCCATAAGGGCAGCCAGATGCTGCAATTCCAGTATTCAACCACCGCGAACAACTTCTGGCGCGCGGACGACGAACTGGTGCTGCAGCAGAACTTCAAGGCCATCGGCATCAAGCTCAACATCCAGAACTACCCGGCCAGCACCTTCTTTGGTTCCTTCCTGACGGATGGCAAGCCTGGCGTATATGACATCGCGGAGTTCGAGGACGCGCTCTCCTACGATGCTGATGACTCTGGCCTGTTCTCTTGCAGCCAGTTCCCGCCAGCGGGCTTCAACATCGACTTCTACTGCAATCACCAGTTGGATAACCTGTTCACGCAGGAACAATCAACTGCTGATCCGAATCAGCGCCAGCAGATTTTTAACCAGATTCACCAGATCTACCTGACCGAGTTCCCCTTTATCACGCTCTACAGCCCGATTGATATAGCGATGCACAAGAACAACACGCATAACTATATGTTCGGACCGGAAGGCGCGGCTGAGACGATTCAGGTCTGGAACTGGTGGTGTGACGGCGGACAGTGCTAAGCGCTGAAGTCTCTTGATCGCCAGGGTTTGCATGTAATTGATGAGGTTTCCGGGGAGCGAATCGTTCCCCGGAAACCTCATCGACTGTTTGAAACAAAAGGCTGCTGAAGTCAGTACTCTGCTGTTTTCTCGGCATAAATACTGACTATTGACGCAGAGAGATAGAAATATGGTAAACTATGTCCAATATTATTTGTCCTCTTTGCTCGATAGCCGGAGGTAACTATGGGACGCTATGTTATCAGGCGCATCCTACAGGCAATTCCTCTCCTTTTTCTGCTGTCCATTTTCATGTTTACCCTGATTCACCTGATGCCGGGTGGGCCTGACCAGGTTATTTTCAATCCGCATCTTAGCCCGGCCAGCAGGGCGGCGTTACGCGCTCGTTTTGGCCTGGATGACCCTGTGGCGGTTCAGTATTTGAAGTGGCTAAGAAATGTGTTGACGGGTGATTTTGGTTTCTCCTTTGGCACGAACCTGCCTGTCACCTACATTTTAGGGCAGCGTTTCCCCGCTACGCTTGAGTTGTTCGGGTGCGCGCTGACCCTGGCGCTGGTGGTGGCGATATTCCTCGGTGTGATCTCTGCCATCCGGCAGGGAACGATTACCGACTACATCCTCACCACTCTTTCGTATTTTGGCATTGCAATGCCAATTTTTTTGTTTGGCTTGATTGCGCAGTACATTTTCGGCGTGTTGCTTCACTGGTTCCCGACATCCGGTACGGCAACACTGGGCTACCAGCTTGATCCATTTGACGCTTTCGTTGATCATATCCAGCATCTGATCTTACCCATGATGGTCCTCTCCATTACCTTTATCGCCGGTTGGAGCCGCTACATGCGCTCGAGCATGATCGAGGTCATCAAGCAGGACTACATGCGCACAGCGCGGGCGAAAGGGGTTTCTCCTGGTTCACTGATGCTGCGTCATGCGCTACGAAACGCGATTATTCCGCTGATTACGATTGTGGCGCTTGACTTTGGAGCCGTCGCGGGCGGAGCTACCATTACCGAGGGTGTATTTGCGTGGCCGGGTATGGGCCTGCTTTTTATCCAGTCGCTTGAGATACGCGATTATCCAGTGCTGCTGGCGATGCTGATGATCGGGGCGATTTTTGTCATCAGTTTCAATTTGATTGCGGATATCCTGTATGCAGTGATGGACCCGCGTATTCGCTACTCGTAGTTATAGACTACAGAGAGGAGACACGAGATGGAAATATCTGATTCGATCAAGCTTACACCAACCGAGGATGATATTGAGCCATTTCTTGATGCGACGACGGAACTGGTGCAGGAACGCCGAAGCCAGGCCCGCATCATCTTTGACCGGTTCATTCGGAATAAGGCGGCAGTGGTTGGGGCGGCAGCGCTGATTTTCTTGTTTTTGTTCTGCTTTCTAGGCCCCCTTATCTGGCGCATTGATCCCAATTATGCAGACTTGAGTAGTGTGCATGCCTCACTGGCACCCCCTTCGCTGGCCCATCCTTTTGGCACAGATGATGTAGGGCGCGATCAGATGGCGCGCGCGATGGCTGGTGGCCAGGTTTCGCTGCTGGTCGGATTGACGTCCATGTTGATGGCGATAGTGCTAGGTGTCACGATTGGCGCGGTGGCAGGTTTTAATGGGGGCATGATCGATAACATCCTCATGCGCTTTACGGATATTGTGCTGGCTATACCCCTCTATCTCCTGCTGTTTGTGCTATCGGCGACGTTTACAGATGGGACACCGAAGAGTGTGATCATCTTGATAGCTATCTTTGGTTGGACATACGCTGCGCGCCTGGTGCGAGGAGAGTTCCTGGCCTTAAAAGAGCGAGAGTATGTCCTGGCAGCGCGTACCATTGGAGCGAAGGACTTTCGCCTGATGTTCCGCCATATGCTGCCGAACGCAGCCGGGCCGATTATCGTCAACGCCACGCTCCTGGTCGGCTCAAACATTATCCTCGAGTCCGTCCTGAGTTACTTTGGTTTTGGTATCCAGCCTCCTGCGGCAAGCTGGGGAAGCATGATTAACACTGGTCAGGCGTTCTTTGATGCAGACCCCTGGCTGGTATTTGTGCCCGGCCTGCTTATCTTCTTCACGGTACTCAGCTTTAACCTGGTTGGTGATGGTTTGCGTGATGCTCTAGACCCGTATATGACAGAGCGTTAAGGTTGTTAAGAGGAGATATAAACTTGAGCGACAATCTGCTAGAAGTGCAGGACCTCAAGACCTACTTTAAGGTCAAAGCCGGGCGCGTGCGCGCTGTCGATGGGGTCAGCTTTGCGATTAAACCGGGCGAGAAGGTGGGCATTGTCGGAGAAAGCGGCTGTGGCAAGAGCGTCACAGCCCTTTCGATCATGCGCCTGCTGCCCCAACCGCCTGCTGAATATGCTGGCGGCAGCATACTTTTCGAGGGTCAGGACCTGCTAGATTTGCCGGAAAGCGGCATGCGGAAGATTCGGGGCGGCAAAATTGGCATGATCTTCCAGGACCCTATGACCTGCTTGAATCCGACTATGACGGTAGGCAAGCAAATCGGGGAGGCGCTGCGCATTCACCTGAAATTGGGCAAGGACGAGGCGCAGAAACGTGCTATCGCGCTGCTTGAGCAGGTCGGCATTCCTGCCGCTTTCGAGCGCGTCAATTCCTATCCACACCAGTTTAGCGGCGGTATGCGCCAGCGTGTAATGATTGCTATTGCGCTCGCCTGTAACCCCAAATTGTTGATAGCCGATGAGCCGACGACCGCGTTGGATGTCACTGTCCAGGCGCAGATTCTTGAATTGATTAATGGCGTGTGCAGCGACTTTGGTACGGCGGTCATTTTGATTACGCACGACCTGGGTGTGGTAGCTGGAATGACGGACAGGGTGGTAGTGATGTACGCGGGTAAAGTTGTGGAGACGGCCCAGACCGAAGAAATATTTGCGAATCCGCGCCATCCCTATACGCTGGGCCTGCTCGAATCTGTGCCGCGCCTGGATGAACAACGCCACGCCACGCTCAAGACTATTGAGGGGTCTCCACCAGATCTGTTGAAACCGCCGCCCGGCTGCCCCTTTATGCCTCGTTGCGCTTTTGCGCGCGCGATCTGTCGTACTATGCCCCCGCTGGACCCCATTCCGGGTTTTGCTTCTCACTATAAGGCATGTTGGGTTGATGTGACAGATCCGAACGAGCGCGCCTACGCGGAGCGCCGCAGGCAGGCGCGACTAAAAGCCTTACAGGCCGCTGAAGCGGAACCTGTGGCAGTACAGGCAACAGCGCAAACACCGGAGGAAAAGTAAATGTTAGAGACGCAGGTAGCCGATTCCTCGAGCGCAGTGGCGGAGAGCAAGCCACTGGTCGATATCCGCAATCTGAAAATGTATTTCCCTCTGACCAGGGGCATCGTTTTTCAACGGCTGGTGGGATATGTGCGCGCTGTTGACGGTGTGAGTTTCACCATCCAGCGTGGACAAACGCTGGGGCTGGTGGGGGAAAGTGGCTCTGGTAAGACGACCATTGGGCGCACGATTATTCGTCTCTACCGGCCCACCGACGGACATGTATATTTTGAGAACTACGACCTGGCTCGTTTGCCACGGGAGCAGTTGCGCCAGGTGCGCAACCGCATTCAGATGATTTTCCAGGACCCATTTGCTTCTCTCAATCCTCGTTATACGATTGGCTCGCTCATTGCAGAGCCGATGCATATTTATAATGTTGCCTCCAAAAAGGAGATTCGCGACCGGACGATTGAACTGCTGCGCGTGGTGGGTCTGCGCCCCGAGTATATCGACCGCTATCCGCACGAGTTCAGTGGCGGCCAGCGCCAGCGTATTGCTGTTGCCCGCGCGCTATCTATCAATCCCGATTTTGTGATTGCCGATGAGCCGGTATCGGCCCTGGATGTCTCGATACGCGCTCAGGTGTTGAACCTGCTACAGAGGCTTCAGCAGCAGTTTCACCTGACTTACCTGTTTGTCTCGCATGATTTGAGCGTTGTGAGGCATGTAGCCGACCGCATCGCCGTGATGTATCTTGGTAAGATCGTCGAACTGGCCGACCGCGATGAGTTATATAACGCGCCCAAGCATCCGTATACAAAGGCGCTCCTTTCCGCCGTACCTATTCCAGACCCGAAAATTGAGAAACGCCGCAAGCGTATTATCCTGAGCGGCGATTTGCCCAGTCCCATTCGCATACCGTCGGGCTGTCGTTTCCATACGCGCTGTCCGATGGCGCAGAGCATTTGCCGGGAGATCGAACCCGCTTTTGCCCGCAAGGAGGGGCACGACCACTACGCCGCCTGCCATTTTTCTGACAAAGTAACGCCGGTCGTCTGAACCTGTAGGAAAGGATAGAAAAGTCATATGCCAGTGCAGGAGTATGCCGTCGATAGCAACGGTGAGAACCGCGTGCAAATCTTCCGCGAATATGATGGTGGTGAGTTGACCGTTCTGTTAAACCGCGTGATACTTGGTTCGGTTTCTCCAGGAGAGGATGCGCTCCCGGAGCAGGATTTTTCGCTCGACGATGGTTCGGTACTGAAAGTCCGCTACAAAGATGGCAGGGTAGAGGTTTTAAAGAACGAAACAGCCTTGCCTGAAGTACCCCCTTTAAAAGAAAGTTTGCCACAGGCGAGCAGGCCGGAGGGAGCCAGCCAGACTATGTATTTGCTGGCTCGTCCATTTAATAAAAAGGCGTTTGAGGACGAGATATTTGAGACCTCGTGGGAAGGGGTATGGGGGAAAATTATCGGGTATATCATCCTGTTCCTCGTGATACCCGTTTTTCTGCTGATTAAAAATTATCTGTATGGCTCTTTTCAACCACTTCCCTTTCTTGGTGGTCTCATCGCTTTTGCGGCTGTTACGGCAGCACTCGTGATCGGTTTTTATTTTCTGATTTCCGCCGTACCTTACTACCTGGCGAAGCGGCTCGGTGGTCGCGGCAATCTCATGATACATTGTTACATCACCTCGATCTTTACCATGCCGTTGATTATTTTGTTTGCTTTCATTCCATTTACGATCATGCTCGTTTTCATTGCGAATATGTTAGGAACTGGATTGGCAGAGATTCCAGCGGCGTTTCACCTGCTTTCGTTGTTTAATTCGCGTCCCATCAATGCGTCTGGATTGCGTGGCTTTCCCGTTGCTACCCTCGATACCTGGTTCCTTGTTATTCTGGGCATATTGAGCGTATATTACTTGTGTATGTCGATTACGGCCATGAGGGCGGTGCATAAGCTTCCGATTGGGAAAGCGGTACTGGTTTCCTTAAGTGCAGTTGTTCTGGTCTGGCTGGCAGCAGTTGTCCTGCCGGGGCTACTGTTTAGCTAGATGTTAGGGAAAAAAAGTTTTATGTTATGCCGTGAAAAAGACCCTCTCGCCTGTCATCCTGAGCGCAGCGAAGGATCTGAGGCCCGCGCTGGCTCGACACGGCAAGCAAGAGATCCTTCGCTGCGCTCAGGATGACATCTAAAGGCAGGTTTGTAATGTCGAGTCGCGCTCGAAGCCAATGGTTTCTACTGGTTTTGTCTTTAATAGGAGCGGGGATAGCAATTTATCTCACGCTGGTGCATTACAATGAAAGTGTGCCACTAGTTTGTTCGGGCAGTGGGCTGGTCAATTGTGGAGCGGTGCTTTCCAGTCCCTACGCGGTGGTGCCCGGCACCTCCATACCGATCTCGCTGCCTGGATTGGCCTGGTGCCTGGTCATTGGCGCGTTAGCTCTGCTGGGAATTCTTCAGGGCAAGCGTCCGGGCCTGTTACACGCTGAATTGCTCTGGACGCTTCTGGGTATGCTAACCGTTCTCTATCTTGTTTATGTGGAGCTTGTGCGCCTGCACGCAATTTGCGCGTGGTGTACTGGCCTGCACGTGTTGATTTTCCTCATGTTTATCACGGCGTTTGTTCAATGGCAGGCGCGGACCGACGACGAAGAAAGCGTTTCAGAAGAGATGGAGGAGCCGGTGCGTGAAGCTTCTACTCCTCCCCGTTCGTAATGAAAACAGAAGTTTGTTCCCTCGTTGTAAATTGTTTTGCTGGTAGAGAAGACGTAGCTACTCATTTGAGCTGAACAGCGCAGCATACCTCACCTGTGGCTGTTACTGTTCTGCTGGGAGGTATGCCTTGAAACGCTGGCTACTTGCAGGTTTGATAGTCCTGGTGATCATTGCGAGCTTGCTGGTGGCGGTTGCACGCCTCACTTCTCGAACTTCCACTGTGCAGCGCGGTTTTGATGTAATTGCCCAGAAAGTGATGATGGCCCCGCATTTACTGCGCTTGCCGCATAGCGCCTATAAGTATGATTTGTGTGTTGAGGCCTTTGCCTATGCGTTTGCCGCGCCGGATGACCCTCATAAGACCGATTACACCTTTCCTGACCCGTTCCGTAAGGCAAATGACACCATCATTCCCTATTTGATGAATCAGAACACAACCGACCACACGGTCACGTTTTCGGTGCAGGTGATTATCGGGACGGTAGCTCACTATACCCTGACCATCGCCCATGTAACGGCCCTGGATGGCATAGCGGTTGTTCTGCCTGATACGCACAACCATTTACAACAGGCAAATGAGCCGCAATTTATTGTCAGCATGCTTGCTCCCGGAGGCTCAATGGCAATCCTTGACTATACCTGTCCGCAGCAATGGACATGGAATATTGCTAAAGCTTCCGGCACATAAATTTGCCTGAGAAAGGCCACAGCTTATGAAGTTTTACAACATACGGGGTCTATTCGCCCTGTCATCCTGAGCGCAGCGAAGGGTCTGCGTGCTGAGTGAATCGCGTGCCCCCACTGGAGATCCTTCGCTGCGCTCAGGATGACAGCCTGGATATTCTCTCTTTTTTTGTCAACGTTCATTAGCTGTGGGGAGTTGTCACTCCCAATGGAAAGTGCGCACTGCAACCAGCAGGATGATGATGGCCCAGATGCCGAGTGTGAGCAAGGCCCCGCCAGGAAATGGCGCATTGTTCGAGAGCGCGGCTTGCAGGGCCTGGGTGAGCGCGGCGGCAGGGAGAATTTGCGCGAGAGCTGCTAATCCGGCAGGCAGGTGACTGAGCGGGAGGATGCCACCGCCAAGCAGCAGGAAGAGGAGATACAGCGCGTTAGCTCCGGCCAGCGTTACCTCAGCACGCAAGGCCCCGGCCATTGCCAGGCCTAATCCGGCGAAGGTAACAGTTCCTATAGCCATGACCAGTAAGGCCAGGGCGGGAGAGCCAGCAGGACGCCAGCCATACAGCAGGACGGCAACACCCACGAGCAGGATAATCTGGATAACTTCCAGCGCCAGCACAGAGATGAGCTTTGCCCCAATGAGACCACTACGTGGAAGGGGCGAACTGCCCAGGCGTTTGAGGACGCCATAGTAGCGCTCGTAGGCGGTAGCGATGCCCAGGCTCACCATACCGGTTGCCATGACAGCGAGAGCCAGCATGCCTGGGAGCAGGAAATCAACGGCTTTGCCTGTACTGGTGGGAATAATGTTCAGCGAGGCAAAGAAGATTAAGAGTACCACGGGCACGATGAGCGTGATGAGGACGCTCTCGCCGCGTCGTAGGGTGAGCAGCAGTTCGACGCGGGTTTGCGCCGCGACCTGCGCGCCGAAGGAAGCCGCGCGCGAGCTTTGCCTTTGTGAAGGAAGTGTTGTTGCCATAACTCTATTCTTTCACGTCCGTTCCTGTCAACCGCAGGAATAAGTCTTCAAGCGAACCATGTCCAACTCGTAGCTCGGTGAGGGTGATTCCCGCGTCGCGCAGCCACGCGGTAAGTTCAGCGAGCAAGGTGGGCGCGTCTCCTGTTTCGATCAAGTAGCTGCCGGGGCGAATCTCCTCGGCCTTGCTAGCATGTGGCAGCGCGGCCAGTTTCGCGCAGTCTAATCCGGCGGGGGCCACGAAGCGCACGACGTTGGCATTCTGCACGCCTGTCAGGCCACCAGGGGTGTCGAGTGCTATCAACGAGCCGTGATCGATGATGGCGACACGGTCGGCCAGGCGTTCAGCCTCGTCCATCAGATGGGTTGTGAGCAGGATGGTCGCGCCGCCGCGCTGAAGTTCGCGAATGATCTCCCAGGTCGCCAGGCGAGCTTGAGGGTCCATGCCTGCCGTTGGCTCGTCCAGAAAGACCAGCGCAGGGTTGCCGACCAGCGCAACCGCGAGGGCGAGACGGCGTTTTTGGCCGCCAGAGAGCCTGCGACAGCGTGTCTTCGCGGCGCTGCTGAGGCCGACACGCTCAAGCAGGGCATCGACCGGCTGGGGATTCTGAAAATAGCCAGCGAAGAGGTGCAGCACCTCACGCGCAGTCAGCCCTGGATACAGGCCATCCTGTTGCAGCATCACGCCAATTTGCGGTTTGAGTGTACTGGCCTGCCGGATTGGATCAAGTCCCAGCACGCGCACAGTGCCTGAGTCGGGCTTGCGGTAGCCTTCCAATGTTTCGATGGTGGTGGTCTTTCCCGCGCCGTTTGGCCCGAGCAGCGCGAAAACCTCACCTTTGTGTACGGTAAAAGATAATCCATTCACGACCCTGTTCGAGCCATATATTTTTGTCAGATTGTCAACGATGATGGCCTCATCACCAGCCAGTTCCTGCCGGTTTGCCATCTGTGTCGTTGTCTGCATGTTCGCAGACATGAGCATACTCCTTACCACTTTTTAGGAAAGTATCGGCGAGAATCATCTCTGTTATACAGTACAGCAGTTGGAAGCGTCTGACAAGACTGGTTTTTTCTGTATTTTGCCTCATCTAACAGAGCTTTTCATACGTGTAAGTAGGAGAAAGATGATAGTTCATCCTTAGAGTGGAGGCTCAAGGCAGGAACTATCGCGAAGTGAGTAGTTATTCTCAATAAAGAGGAGGAGTTTTTACACATGTTGGGAAGCATTTTGTGGGCTATTGTAGTCATTCTGGTCGTGCTGTGGCTGATTGGACTACTGCTTCATGTGGCGGGTGGCTTCATTCACCTGTTGCTGGTCATAGCTCTGATCGTGTTGATCTACAACCTGATCGTTGGTTCACGTGCTCGCCGTCTCTAACGAGAGTGTAAGACGGCGCGTATAGTTGACCGCCGGGCCTGCCTGTTGGTGGGTCCGGCGGCGCTGATTTTTGGCAGCCATTTCTTATATGGATTTTGTGAGACAATTTGACGCACCCCATGTTCAGATGTTACAGTATAGGAAAAATTGAAGAAGTAAACACCACCAACCATTGAACGATGTGCGAGCTGTCATCGTAAGGATTTCAGGTGGGAAGCCCGGCTCACAGGTTGTGCGCTGGGCATTTTTGTAAGTAAGGAGGGTGCGCCGCTATCATGTCATCGGCTATTCTGCCTGGCGATGTCTACAGCCAGGATGCGTTTGAGACGAAATTTGCGCTTGAAGGTTTGACGTTTGATGATGTTTTAATAGTTCCTGCTGCTTCCTCTGTTCTCCCTCGTGATGTTTCGACCCACACACGCCTGACCCGGACGATTACCCTGCATATTCCGATTGTCAGCGCGGCTATGGATACCGTGACGGAGGGCCGGATGGCGATTGCCCTGGCACGCGAGGGTGGCATAGGTATCATTCACCGCAATTTATCGATTGAAGATCAGGCCCAGGAGGTTGATAAGGTCAAGCGCTCGGAGTCGGGCATGATTACCGACCCGATAACGTTGGGGCCGGATGCACTACTAAGTGAAGCGTTGGCGGCGATGAAACGCTATCACATCTCGGGCATTCCCATCACGGAACAGGGGCGGCTGGTCGGCATTCTGACCAACCGCGATATCCGCTTCGAGACGCGCCTTGATAGGCCCATTTCGGAGTTGATGACGCGGGAAAACCTGATTACCGTTCCGGTGGGAACGACGTTAGAGCAGGCGCGAGATAGCCTGCACCGTTATAAAATCGAGAAGCTGCCCGTCGTTGATGAGCATGGCATGCTTAAAGGTCTTATCACGATGAAGGATATCCAGAAGAAAATTCTATATCCCAACGCCGCGAAGGACGAGTATGGCCGCCTGCGCGTCGGAGCCGCCATCGGCGTAGGCCCGGATACCGATGCTCGCGCCGCCGCCTTGATAGAAGAGGGTGTGGACGTGCTGGTAGTGGATACCTCACATGCTCATTCGCGTATGGTGCTTGAGACAGTAGCGCGTGTCAAACGGCTTTTTGGTGAGCGTGTCCAGCTTATGGCCGGAAACGTGGTGACTGCCGAGGCGACGGAGGCCTTGATACAGACGGGTGTGGATGCGGTGAAGGTCGGTATCGGGGCTGGATCGATCTGTACAACGCGCATTATCGCTGGAATTGGGATGCCACAAATTACAGCAATTTATGATTGCGCCAGGGTGGCGCGTAGATATGATGTACCAGTTGTGGGCGATGGTGGTATTCAATACTCAGGTGATATTGCTAAAGCCATCGCGGCAGGTGCGGATACTGTGATGCTAGGCAGCCTGCTGGGGGGTACCGATGAAAGCCCTGGCGAATTAATCATCTCGCATGGCGAGCGTTTCAAAGACTATCGTGGCATGGGATCGATTGCGGCGATGAAGCAGCGCAGCTATAGTAAGGACCGCTACTTCCAGAATGACGTTTCGGATGAGGCCAGTCTGATCGCGGAGGGCATTGAGGCGCGAGTGCCGTATAAAGGCATGCTTGGGCCGCTGGTGCATCAACTGGTCGGTGGTCTTCGTCAGGCGATGGGCTACGCGGGTTGCGCAACTATTGCTGAGATGCAGGAAAAGACTCGCTTTGTGCGTATCACTAACGCCGGGTTGCGTGAGTCGCACCCGCACGATGTTCACATCGTTAAGGAGGCACCCAACTATGGGACCAAGTTCAGGTAAAAGTGGCTGTCCGTCAATTTTTTATGGTCAGTGAAGTGACGGAAGACCCCCGCGCGGGGATGTCTCTACAGGCCGAGGCAAGGTGTAGAGACACCCCCGCGCGGGGGGTCTTACAGGGTTTCTGTCCGTAAAAATCTGACGGGCACCTGTAAATAGCCCGAACAGCCTGCAATCTGAGAATTTGTGCTGCGCTACGTTCACTTCTATAGTTGATAGAATTTCGATGGGCATCGAGGCGATTAGCCAAGATGTCCCATCTATTTGCAGCGTGGGAGGGTTATCGAGTAGAATAGCGAGAGTCCATGCAACTCAACAATGCCGGTGTGACGGAGGAGTATATGGTTGACCTCAAACAAACTTTAAGCCGCTTTTTGACGATTCCAGGCGTGCGGCTGGCTGTACTGGTAGGGCGTGATGGGTTATTGATCGAGGGTCTGGCCCGTGACGGCAAAGAAGACCTGGAGGCGGTGGGCGCAATCATGACTACCGGTCTGAATACTGCCGAAGCACTGGGACAGGAGATTTCACGTGGAAGTGTTATCGGAGTGTTGAACGAATACGAGCATGGATTGGTAAGTGTTGACCCGCTCGGCGACTATGCCTTGATGGTGACGCTGTTTGATAACGCCGCCAGTATTGGCCGTGTGCGTCATATGGTCAAGACCAGCCGCAATGAAATTCTTGAAGCTCTCGATATCGCATAATATAGAGTAATCGATGCTATTGTAGCCCAGCGAGTATATAGAGGCGTACATGGAACAATTAACAAATCTGATTATTTCTGATCGTGAGCTTGCCCAGATCGCAAATATTCTGCATAAACTTATGGCGGATACCAGCGCCTCGTCTGTCATGCTGCTTGACAAGAGCGGGCAGGTTATTGCGACGCAAGGCTCCAGCACGAAGCGCAATGCGACCTCGTTGGGAGCTTTGCTGGCGGGCGCGTTTTCCTCTTCGCGACATGTTGCCGAACTGCTTGGCGAAAAAGATTTCCGCACGATTTTCCAGCAGGGCGTACATGAAAATATTTATACGACGATGGTTGAAGACCAGTGGCTGCTGGTGATCGTTTTTGATAAGCTGACGCATATTGGCCTGGTGAAAGTCCTCTCAAAAAAGGTCTCGGACGAGCTTGCGCGCACACTCGAGCGTGTCAAAGCCGATACTACGCGCCAGAAGTCGTCTGTGCTGAACATACAGTTCCGCTCATCGGTTGAAGACACAATAGACCTGCTTTTCCGCGATTAGGGGATTGTAGCACATGGCGCTCATCAATATAGCGACGCACGAGATCCATTGCAAGATCGTCTATTATGGTATTGGCTACTGCGGTAAGACGACGAACCTGCAATACGTCTACAAAAGCATCAATCCCACGGTGCGCGGAGAGATGCTGAGCATTGCCACCGAGACCGAGCGCACCCTCTTTTTTGACTTTTTGCCGCTCGATCTTGGCACAGTACATGGTTTCCGCACGCGCTTCCACCTCTACACCGTTCCTGGTCAGATTCTCTACGAGCGCACGCGGCTGGCAGTCCTCAATGGCGCAGATGGCATTGTGTTTGTAGTAGACTCACAGGCCGAAAAGTTTGAGGAGAACGTGCAGAGCATTATGGAACTGGAGATGAATCTGCGCCGCCTGGGAAAGGATCTCAACCACTTCCCTTTTGTCATTCAATGGAACAAGCGCGACATGCCGAGCGCGCTGCCTGTTCATTTGCTTGAACGCTACCTGAATCGCCGTCGCGTGCCCAGCTTCGAGGCCGTTGCATCCGTTGGTACGGGGGTCTACGCAACCCTGCGGGCTATCAGCAAAAATGTGATGGCGCAGCTCTAGATGCGTATTTACGGCCTCGATGTTACCTCTGCCCCCGCAAAGAGAAAGCCCACCACCTGTGCTGTGTGCTGGCTGCATGAAGGGACGCTCTATGTGCAAGGCCTGCAAAAACTTGCTTCTTTCGACGATTTTGAGGCATGGCTGCATACCCCCGGCCCCTGGCTTGCCGCGCTCGATTTCCCCATTGGCTTGCCACGCAAATTGCTCATAGGACTGAACTGGCCGCAAGATTGGACTGGGTATCTACAGCAAGTTGCTTCACTCAGCAAGCGCGAATTTGAGGAGACGCTACTGAACTACATGGCGGGACGCCAGCAAGGTGACAAGCTGCACTTACGCGAGACGGATCGGCTTGCAGGGGCGCGCAGTCCAATGATGCTGGTGCGCGTTCCGGTCGCCAAGATGTTTTTCGCGGGAGCTACGCGCCTGTTAAAAGCTCCGATCAGCGTGCTGCCATGTCGGCCAACGGAAGATACGCGCCTCGTAGTCGAGGGATATCCCGCGCTGGTTGCGGCTAAGCTGATTGGCAGGCAGGGATATAAGAGCGATGAGCGGCGCAAGCAGGATGAAGCGCGGGCGGAAGTGCGCCGGGTACTGGTAAGCCTGCTGCGTTCTGAGGCTATTGAAAGATGGTATGGCCTGCGCGTTTTGCTTTCAGAGGGATTAGAGGAGCAACTGGTAGAGGATGAAATGGGTGATTTGCTGGATGCCGTGTTGTGCGCGATGCAGGCAGGATGGGTTTTTACAAGACGGGAGAGCGGATATGGTATTCCTGTGGATTGTGACCGCGATGAGGGATGGATTGTTGATCCGGCATTGTTGCGTTGAGTGAAAGACACGGAAGCCATCCCCTTGCGGGTGGCTTCCGTGTCTTTCACATGCATGCGGCTTATTTTCTGGCTTCCAGTTTTCTTGTACAGGACGGCCTACCCTGCTTTTAGGTTTTTACAATCAGCGTCCCTGCATATTTTGCGGGGAATCTGGCTGGTTTGTGTTATCGGGCGCAGGCACCGGCGGTCCCGCTACTGCTACCGGCTGCTGGGCAGACTGCTGTTGTTGAACAGGCCCAGGAGGCGGAGGAGTTGGCGGTCCGTAGGTTGCTGCCTGCTGTTGTGTTCCATCTGCTGGTGCAGACTCCACGGCAGGCGGTTGTGCGTTAGCGGGTTGAGGGCGGCCTGTCGGTAATGGCTGCGTGGTGCCGCTCTGCTCGGTCACTTCGGGCGGTGGTGGCGTGACGCTTTTCACCGGTGCGAACTGTTGCGCGTTCTTCACCGGCTGCGAAGGGCTGGCTGGTTCTGGAAGCGGCTGCGGCGGTGAGGCAGGTGGCGGAGGTTCCTCTCGTTCGCGCCTGCGGAGGGAACCGGTCCAGGGGGTGCCGAGGCGTGGCAGCAGGAAGGCGTCAAGGCCCAGGAAGCCCGCGATGCGCCAGGCCAGCACGAGGAGCAGGCTTAACAGGCCGAGAATTGGATTGGTGCTGACTGCTCCCGCCAGCAGGTAGTTGAAGTTCATGAACAGGCCAAAAAAGGCCGCAATGCCGGTCAAGAAGCCGAGAATCAGGGCGATGCCGACCAGCACCTCACCGAAGGTGATGATGTAGGAGAACGTCGTAGCATTGGGCAAGACCACGTTTTTCAGGAAGGTTGCGTACCAGCCCTGTACGGCGGGATGCGCTCCACTGGCCTGCGCCAGTGCTCCGTTGACGAAGCCCTGGATGGCTGCTCCATCGTGCCCGCTGAAGACCCAGGGACCACCCGCAACTGGCTTATTGAACGAACCAAAAGCAATGGAGCGACCGGTGAGTTTTTCCCACCCGGCAGTCAGCCACTCGTATCCGACATACAGACGAACTAGCAGCCAGAGCCAGGACATACGCACGTCGGCGAAGAAGAATCTCGCTACCGGCGGCTCAGGAATCTGCATGGGTGAATAGACCGAATCCCTACTATAACGACTCATATCTACCATCCTTTCCAGGATAAACTTGCGAGAAACAACACTACGATAAGAAAAATGCATTCTGAGTAGGGACACGAAGCGTTGTTTCTATCGGTTTCTCATCAATACCAGGCGGCTTGCCATGACAAACCTGCCTCCCGTGTCATCCTGAGCGCCGCGAAGGATCTCGCGCGTGTCGTGTCGAGCCAGGGCTGGCCAGAGATCCTTCGCGGCGCTCAGGATGACATGCAAGAGTTGTATGTTAGTGTTACGTAGTGGGGGACTGCTATGGAGAGCAGAGATCCTTCGCGGCGCTCAGGATGACATGCAAGAGGATCTTTTTTGTGGCGTGCTGGCACTTACACCAGCACGCTGGCAATGCCGACCAGGGTGACGACTACACCAATAATGGAGACCAGCGAAGGAATCTCGCCCAGCAGGAAGATGCCCAGGATAATGCCGCCCGTGACCTCTTGCGTGGCGATGAGATTGGCGTAGGTGGCATGGACTTGGCGGATGGCGGCGTTGTAGAGTGTGTGGCCGAGGCCCAGTGGAAAGATGCCCAGGGCGATCACCGAGCCGACGGCGAGCAGGGGATAGCTGTGCGTAAAGGCGAAATAGAGCGTGATGGGCAGAAGCCAGAGCGCAGCGAAGCCGTATACATTGGTGGTGTAGCGAAAGAGCGGGTGTCTGTCGCGTTCGCTGCGTCCAGCAATCGAATAGATGGCGAAGCAGAGGCTTGAAAGGAGCGCTATGCCATCGCCAAGCAGCATACAATGTCCGGTGCTGGTAAGCGAGCAGGCGGTATAGTGCGGCTCGAAGCCTGCCATGATGGCGACACCTATTACGGCAATGCCGATGCCAAAATATTTACGCAGGGGCAGCGGCTCGCGCAAGATGGTCGCCGAGAAGAGAGTGACAAAGATTGGCGAAGTGTAGACCAGCGCGAGGGCGTGCGCGATGGTGGTAAAGCTGAGCGAGGCGATGTAGAAAATAAAGTGCAGGGCCGTCACCAGCCCATAGAACAGGAAACGGGGGATTTCCTGCCGCTTCAGACGAAGGCGCTGGTGGGTGAGCAGGCCCATGCTGGCGACAAGCAGGGTGGCGATGGCGAGCCGCCAGAAAGCGATCTCAATCGAGGTAAAAGGGGCCGACCAGCGCACAAAGATGGGGCTGGTTGAGAAAAAGAAGACGGCGATACAGACATAGAGTAGCCCAAACGGAGATTGCTTGACGGGCGTTCCAGTGGTTGTTGCCGCTTGAGTGGATTCCATATCTTATCCTCGTAGTGTGGCAACCAGCCGCTTAGGATGAAGCAGGAGATCGATGGCGTCGAGCGGCCCATGAGCGAGGACGTCGGCTGCTTGAAGCGCGCTAATAGCCACACCCTCGCCTGCAAGTATTGCTACCCCGATGGCAGCAAGGCGCAGCATTTCGGCGTCGTTTGCGCCATTGCCCAAGGCGACGACGCTGGTTGGCCCCAGTTCCTGTACGAAGCGAGCCTTGTCCTCACTGCTCACGATGATACGAAATGGAATACCAAGCGACTGCTCGAGTTGGGCAAGGTTGCCATGTGTGCCTGCGGTGAGCGCGTAGAGGGAAAGATGTTGGGATAAGGCCTGCAGTCGCTCAACAACGCCGGGGATGGGTTGGCCATCAACGGCAAGCGTACCGTTGATATCAAAAACGGCGTGTTGAAGTTCAAACACGCCTCGTTGAGGTATTTCAAGACGAATCATATATTGCCTGCTAACTGATCGCGTACAAACGTCGCTGCTGATGTTGCGCGAGGACTTCGGGGGTGACACCCATACCCGCAAGCGTGAGTGATGCCGAAAGTCGTATGGCGCGTGGAAGGCTTTTATTCTGGGACATCTGCTGAAGCGGGACGATGGCCTCGCTATCGTTGAGCAGAATGAGCAGCCAGGTAATGGATTGGCGTTCCTGCTGGTCGTCTCGGTTCAGGGCGCGCACAAGCTGAAAGGTGAGAGATGTGCCGAATCGGGCGGCGTGTCGGAGCAGGTCTTGTCGCATTTCGCTGGTGGTAGTCGTCGGATCATTGGCCTGTTGAATGAGTATATTGATCGTCTGTCGCAGCTTTCTGCGTGTTTCAAGCTCCACAATGTTCCAGGTAGGCTGGTGGAACAAGCTGGTGCTTTTTTGTGCCATCAAGATTTGTCCTTTCGAAGTCGTATGTGGCTTCGACACAGTGTTGCGAGCAACACACCTGGTTTCCTCATGATGCTAGTCGCTGTTGGAACGATACGAAAACGGTTCCTGACCTGCGGCGATACGCTCTAACAGGTCTTGTAGCCCCTGTTTCGCGCCGGTTCGCTGCTCCTCGCTTAGCATGGTATCGGAGTTGAACTCGTCTTCATCGAGGAGCAAAGGTACGCCCTCTGGACTGACCCAGACATCAAGGTATAGATCAACCTGCTCGATGCGTTCAGCGCTGATTGAAGCTGGCTGTGCGATATTGCAATACCAGCCTTTGCGTTGCCCATTGCTGGCACTGATATCGAAAATATTGTACCAGCGATTCGTATAATAGTACTCGATAAAACGGTCGCCAGGCTCAAAGCTCGTGTAGCCGAGATGAAGCGCCGGATTTTTCCAGTAGGCTTCGATCACGATGCTCTTTTGGCTGCGAAAAATCACTTCGCCCGAGTATGAAATCTTTGGCTTCCCGGCGGGATTCAGTTTAACGACGGTAATCATGCCTCTCTCCTGGACGACCATTGCATAGTGTACATTATTTCTACCTGATATGCAAATATTTGGGCATATGTTTTTGCGAAGGTTTTGCGAAGAGTTTCCGAAAGCCACCCGCAAGGGGATGACTCTACAGGCGACCTTATATGGTAGAGCCATCTCCTTGCGGGTGGCTTTTGTTTCCTATGTTATCCATCCAGTCGCGCAACAGGTGCAGGCTTTCATTCAAGCGAGTGATATTGCGCGTGCCATCTGGTAGGGCAACTGGAGCTTCCAGGCTGACGTAGCCGTTGTAGTGGTGTTGATGCAGGGCGGCGAAGCATTGCGCGAAATCGATGGTGCCTTCGCCGGGCTGCAGGTAGCGGCGGCGACTATCCGGCAGGTAGAGCTGGCCGTCATAGTCTTTAATATGGATATGGACGACGCGCTTTTCGTTCCAGAGCCAGTCAGCCTGAAATGCCTCGGCTAGCTGGGCATGCATGGCTAAGAATTCGGTATCGAGCGCCACACGGCTGCGGTTGTCTCGTTCGATAGCGGCGCGAACATGGCTCAAGGGAGTGGCGAGCTGGCAGGGAATGGTTTCTATGGCGAAGAGCATGTTGTTCCGTTCTGTGAGGGAAATGCAGTCAGAGAGGAGTGCGAAGTTGCGCTCGATCTGTGTATCGGATTGCGGCAGGCCCCAGAGGTGAAAGACCAGCACTTGCGAGCCGAGCGCCTGGCCGAGATAGCAACTGGCCTCGAACCAGCGCCAGCCCTGCTCCCGTTCTTCCGGTTGGTCGCTGATGAGGGCTGGCGCGATGCCCTTCTCGGCGTGAATGGCAGGAAAGCGCAGACCGGATTGTTGTAGACGGTGCGCTATCTGCTCGATTTCCCCCGTCCAGGATGGATAAAACATGACCTCAAAGCCGTCAACGGCGAGCAATGGGCCATAGCGTAGGACGGCGCGGTAATCGGTCAGATCTGGAAAGCGGCTGAATGCTCCGGTGGAACAGAGTAATCGCATCAAGATATTTTCTCTTCTTATAGCATAGAGATATGTAAAACAAAGCAAGCTGTAAGGCAACATTGCTTGCTGTAAGCGCATAAAGATATTATAACGTGTGAGTGTTTCTTGTCAGGAGATACTGGGAATACAACCATGCCAACTATCGCATCCCCTGTCGAGCGTAGCGCGTTGTTTGACGAGATGTGGGAGGACAAACGTCTATATCTGCATTACTTTGAGGTATAAGGTCTGCTTTTTTGGGGAACAACATGCTATACTATGGGGCATGTTGAGCCTTGATTTTGTGTGTCAGTATCCAGAGGCCGTGCAGGAAGGATTGCGGCGGCGCAGGTCAGAGCAGAGCATCGATGAGATTTTGCGACTGGCCGAACTGCGTCGTGGGTTGATTACGCGCTGCGACGGGTTATATGTGGAACTCAAACGCTTGCAGGCGCGCTTGCAGCCTGAAAAACAGGTGGAAGAACTGGAAAAGCAGATCAAGGCTAACATGCAGGATATTCGCCAGCTTGAAATGCAGTGCAGCGAAACCGAGAGCCGCCTGGATCAACTATTGTTGGAGTTGCCGAACGTTCCGCATCCCGCTGTGCCGGAAGGTGAGGATGACCAGGAATTGCAGCGTTGGGGTGCGCCGCTCGTGTTTCATTTCGCTCCTCAGCCCCATTGGGAGTTAAGCGAGCGGCTAGGCCTGACAGACTTCGCGGCGGGAGAGAAAGTTGGCGGCAGCCGGTTCGTTGTGTTAAAGGGACTCGGGGCGCGTTTGGAACGGGCATTGATTATGTTCCTGCTGGATTTGCACACACGCGAGCATGGCTATACTGAAATATTGCCGCCCTACTTAGTGAAGCGGGCAACGATGCAGGGGGCGGGCGAGCTACCCGCCTACGAGAACCGGGCCTATGTTTGCACAGAGGACGAACTGTATCTCAATCCAACGGCAGAGGTACCGCTGGTGGGCCTGCACAGCGAAGAGGTGCTGGCAAAGGAAAGGCTACCCCTGCGTTATGTGGCCTGGACAACTGCTTTCCGGCGCGAGCCGGGTCCGGTCTTTCCCGGTCTGCTGCGCCTGCACCAGTACAACCATATTGAATTGTTCCAGCTTGTCGAGCCTCGGGAGAGCTATAGGGCGCTTGATGTGATGCTCACGCATGCTGAAACGGCGCTGCGGCTGCTGGAATTGCCCTACCGCGTGATGGCGGCCTGTGCGAAGAATTTGCCATTTTCGGCGGCGCGCACGATGCGACTCGAAGTCTGGCTGGCCGCTCAGGAGCAGTATGTCGAGGTTTCATCGATCAGTAATTGTGAAACGTTCCAGGCCTGCCGGGCCAATATACGCTACCGGCTGGCGGGAAGTCGCTCCGATTATGTGCATACGCTGCATGGCGCGGCTCTGGGCGTGGAGCGCGTGATGGCTGCACTACTCGAAGCCTATCAGCAGGCAGATGGTTCGGTCATCGTACCAAAAGTCCTACGCCCCTATATGGCTGCTTCCTTATTGACGAAAGCGCCTGAGAGGCCATAGGAGCGGTTATTTTGCTCAGTCTAACGTCCTTTACGGCGTTGCTCTAAAAACCTCTCATAATCTTCACGCTTGATACGATATTGCCCTATTAAATCAATAGCTGGCAATCTTCCCTCTCTAATCCAACGTCTGACTGTATCAGGACTGACCTTGAGTTGTCTGGCGATTTCTTCAACTGTAAGGTAAATATCATCTTGCATTATCAGGACTCCAAGAAGGAGGTTTTTATGCCAGTATAGCAGAACAGTCAAGAAAATTGGAGCTTACGCTTAATATCTGTAAGTGGTTGACAAAATATGATAATATATGTTATCTTTTTATTATACGTGCAGGACTTGTGAATGCTTGTTATATCGTTCAAGAGAGGAATATCCATGCAAAGCCAGAGTAATGACCCAACAAGGGCTATCGTAATGCACAGTACTGATTTTCAACAGGGCTTTGAGGTAGGACTCAATGGAGGCTTAGGTGAGAACTATCGCTTCAAGCTAGAGCTTCCGGTTAATGAGGAAAGCATCGTAGCGATTATTCGTAACCTTTGTGAAATAGCACAAGAGGGTTGGTTAAGTGAGGAATTGCTCCGACATGACGCTGGACAAATAGCTGGATGGATTGTCTCGGGAGCAGGGCAATTTAAATAGCATTGGTGGCATGAGAGAAAGAGGCAGGGGGACTCAATGGCAACACTTCACGATAATGGGTACTTCTATTGCAAAGCGTGCGGACGCGACGATTTAACCAGGGAAGATTTCTACGTGGATAGGTCAAAAAAGTACGGTTTATCTCGGCTATGTAAACGATGTGAGAGCGAGCGTACCAAGAAACCCAAACACGACCACTATATGAGATCAGAGAGGCATCAACAAAGTTTAAGGCGTCAATCAAAGCGGCGTTACTATCTCAAGAATAGAGAGGAAATTATGATCAAGTCCAGGGCATACAAACGGCGTGAACCTGGACGGATACGTGGATACCTGCTCAAACGTAAATACCATCTAACCGCTGAGGAACGAGCAGAGATGATTGAGGCGCAGCAAGGGTTATGTGAGATATGCGGGGAATTTCATGGTGATAAACTGTTCGTCGATCATGACCACCAAACCGGGCGTGTAAGAGCTATGTTGTGTAGGCACTGTAACACTGGTTTAGGTTTCTTTAAAGATGATCCAGACTTACTTCAAATTGCTGTTGTTTATCTCCGCTCGTATGCTGTTGACGTAGATGAATAAATAGGGGGACATCTTTCACAATAATTCAGCGAAAAAGGATAGAATAACCATCAGTATTGGCATGCAAGATACCTCTATACAATATAAGAAAGCGAGCGAAGAAAAACAATGCCCCACTTTTCCTACCCAGTAGCGCGGATTGGTGCTGTGTGGTATACTCCTATTGCGTGAGTATTCAGGGCTATTGCGGGTGTGATTTCCGTAGGCTCATGAATACCAGGATCGGGAGGGATGGCAGAGTGGTCTATTGCGACTGTCTTGAAAACAGTTGGGTGATGAGCCCCGGGGGTTCGAATCCCTCTCCCTCCGCCTGTGGCGAGGCGTGGTTGGAAGGAAGGCGCGCAAAACACGCCTTAATACCTGGGGGAATATGGCTGCCTGAAACAACTGGTTCTTTCTCTCATCACTGCATTGCGGCAGCCAGCACGTTACAGCGTTTTGTAGGAGTCTCTTACGCGGGGAAGATGGCACCGCTGGGAAAAGGGAAGAGCGGAGCCATAGGCTCGCGTGGAGCTGTTTTTGGACGGACGGTGAAGTATAGTGTCACTCTTAGGGTCGTTGGAACAGTTTGATCTGTCGATTGTTCTGAAGAGAATTGAGGCATACGGGAAAACTGGTTTGCTCATCATTAAGCAGGATCAGTATGTGGTGGAATTCTCGTTTCGACAGGGACAGTTGATGTGCATCGGTCCGGTGCGGCAGGGGCTTTCCCTGGGAGAAAGACTGCTTCAGGCCGGAGTTATTTCACAGCAGGCGTTCAACGAGATCGTGTCTCTACTTGGTTCTGATTACCTGAGTGAGACGCGCACTGCACTCACCTTGATTGATCTCGATCATGTGAACCAACAGAGCCTCTACGCCTGGGCTTTTCAAGAAGCCAGGCGCGTGTTAAGCATCGTATTGACCTGGCAGTCTGGTGAGATGTATTTCTCTGAAAATAGCCAGCCGCCTGCCGACCGTTTATTGATTGCTTTGTCGGTCACGTCCTTACTGGAACAACTTGCATCACCCTCGCAACCCGTTCGCAAAACTCCGCCACCTCCCCAGAATCGCCAGCCTGTCGAGGCCATCCCTTCGCGCATAGCGGATGCTCCAACGCTGCATGGCTCGGAACCGCTTTTCGAGGAGACCACCGCGATTGCTACATGTGCGCCTGCGTCACAAGGTATCGAACTCTCATCACTTTTTTTTGCTGAACCGCCTGTTTCAGAAATGGAGCGCCATACTGACTCCCTCACGCCTTCATCGTCGTTGACACCGCCGCGACAGGCCACCGCTCCTATGCCACCGATGAGGGTTGATATCTCGTATATGCAACCGCAGATGGTTCTGATGCCCACCGACCTTTCGGGCTATCGCGAACAAAATCCTCTCATTCAGCTCTCGCCCGAGCAGTGGCAGCTATTCACGCGCGCTGATGGACAGACGACGCTTGCGATGGCCAAACAAGTGCTGGGTATGTCGCCCGAACAGGTCTGTCAATTGGCAGGAGAGCTGCAGGCGCTCGGCTTGATCCGGGTCACGATGCCCGGCGCTCCGCCAGTTGTCAGTGAACTCTCGCCGGTCTCGCGAGACTATCTCACGGCAGGTTTGAGCAATGGATATGTTCCTCCTGGTTCTGCTGCTGCTCCCGTCCAGCCCTGGTCGGCGGCGATGCCCGCCCCTGATTTTTCTCGTCAGGTGGTGAGGCATTTTGAGACCCAGTCGCAATGGGGCAATGGCGGGAACGGAGCAAAATTTGAACTGGGTCATGGCTGGGTGGTAGTTCCAGAAAGCGGACCGCAAGCAGCGCCAGTTGAGAGCCATTACAATTCCGCGAGGTTATACGCGAAGGCTGGATAGCGTTCTGTTTCTAGAAGGTGTAAAGCATCTCTTTACCGGGTGTGTGTAGGAGATGCTTTTTTGATGTGGAGGTGACTGAAGTGAGAAGTGAGGCATGGAGTGCCATTCTGCAAACTCAAAGGGATACGCTCGCTCGTGTGGGGCTGGTCATTGGACGCAGCAGGGCGATGCAGGAGATTGCGGCTCAGATACAGCGTGTGGCCCAGTTTCCCGATACGACCGTGATGTTGCAGGGGGAGAGCGGCACAGGCAAAGACGTGGTTGCCCACGCCATTCATGCCTTGAGCCGCCGTTTTAACCAGCCGTTTGTGCCCATCAATTGCGCCGCGCTGCCGGATACGCTGCTTGAAACAGAACTGTTCGGCGTTGAGGCGGGCGCGTTTACCGACGCGAAGGTCTCGCGTGAGGGCTATCTTTTGCGGGCGGATAAGGGAACGCTGTTCCTCGATGAAATTGGCGCTATGCCGCTCGCTCTGCAGGCCAAACTGCTGCGTTTTCTCGAAACGCGCAGCTTCCGGCGTGTGGGCGGTGTGAGAGAGCTTTCGGTCAATTTGCGTGTGATTTCCGCTACGAACGTTGATTTACAGCAGGCGGTGGCCCATCGTGCGTTTCGCGAAGATCTCTACTACCGCTTGCAGGTGATTACCCTGCGCCTGCCCCCCTTACGAGAGCGGTTGGAAGATATTGAGCCGCTGGTTGAGCATTTTCTGCGCATCTACGGGGGCGAAGAATGTTCTCTGGGCATAAGTGACGAGGCCATGGAATTATTACAGAACTATTCCTGGCCGGGAAATGTGCGTGAGTTGCGCAGTGTGATCCAGCGCGGCCAGATTCTATGCGAAGGGCATACCATTCGCCCCCAGGATTTACCCGACGAGATTCGCTTTGCGCGAGGACGAAGCGCGGCCATACGCAACCTGCAAGATATTTCGGAGCAGATACACCTGCCGCCGGAAGGAATTGACCTGTTCGACTTCCTGGGCAACATTGAGCGGCGGCTGGTGCGGGAGGCGCTGGAGCGCTGCAACGGCAATAAGATGCAGGCGGCTGCGCTGCTTCGGATATCACGCGACCAGTTGCGCTACCGCCTGACGGAGGACTAAATTTCCGGCCAATCGAGCATCAACGCCCGGGCGCTCCCACCTGGGGGAATGGTCACGCCACCCTCGGGAACGACGATCAGGGCATTGGCGTTGAGCAGCGAGGTCAGAATATTCGAGCCTTGATTGCCGGTGGTGCGGGCTACAAAACGGCCATTTTGCCAGGAGACATAAGCACGCACGTAATGGCGGCGCATCACACGTTCGCTGACGCCATCTTCGACCACCACTTCTACCTGCGGGCGTAGCAGGCGGGTATGGCCGAGCATTTTGCGGATGACCGGGCGACCAAAGAGTTCAAAGGTGACGGCGGTGGAAACGGGATTGCCGGGGAGTCCGAGCAGTGGTTTGTTGCCGATATGGCCGAAGGCAACCGGTTTGCCAGGACGCATGTTGATGCGCCAGAAGTTGATAGCCCCCTGTTCCGCCATGATGTTTTTCACCAGGTCGAAATCACCTACAGAGACGCCGCCGGTGGCGATAATCAGGTCGGACTGCATGGCCTGGGAGAATTTCTCGCGCAGGCTCTCAACGGTATCGCGTGCCACACCCAGGCGATGAGGTATGGCTCCAATGCGGCGTATGGCGGCTTCGAGCAGATAGCTGTTGCTGTTGCGTATTTTGCCGGGTTGCAGCGGCTCGTCCACATCGATGATTTCGTCGCCTGTGCCCAGGATGGCGATCTCTGGTCGACGAATGGCGGGAACGGTAGGCCAGCCGAGAGTTGCCAGGATACCAATTTCCCAGGGACCGATTTCTGTGCCGCGTGCCAGCACTGTCTGCCCGCGCCGCATGTCCTCTGCGGCAGGCCGGATATTGTTTCCCGGCGCGACGGGCTGTAAAATTTCGACCCATTGGCTATCCGGGCCGTCCGAACGGGTGAGTTCGACCTGGATTACGGCATCCGCGCCGGGAGGAACGGGCGCGCCGGTCATGATACGCATGGCCGTTCCCTCTTCTACAGTGTGATCGGCGACATAGCCGGCCGCCACATAGCCGGTGACACGCAGGCGCGGGGGTTGCCCGTTGCGTGGCTGGCTGTCTTTGCTCAACAGGGCATAACCATCCATTGCCGAGTTGGCGAACGGGGGAATGTCTTCCTGGGCGACGATATCTTGCGCCAGCACCAGTCCCAGCGACTCGGGAAGAGGAACCTGCGCGGCGGGCAGGGGCGAAATCTCGGCGAGGATACGCTCCAGGGCTTCTTCTACACTTAGCATGTGGTTTTTCCTTTACACGAGTGGCAACGCTACAACTACAGAAGCCTGGCATACCAAATAATTGCAGGGTATGCCAGGCTTCTGAAAAATAGTACCTCGTACGGGAGTCGAACCCGTGATCTCCGCCTTGAAAGGGCGGCGTCCTAGGCCACTAGACGAACGAGGCATGCGCAATGGAGACTCTTATTATAGGGCTTCTCGTGGAAGTTCCTACAAATCTGGTGGCTTCCATGCCAACGCCTTGATTGTAACGTACCGAGGGGCCTTTTGTCAAGCAAAATTTTGTGAGGGTGTTGTGTGGGTGAGATGTGTAGAGTATGTATGGTAAAATAGACACGGCCAATTGCGAATAAGAGAACAATAAAGGAACAAGCTATGGCAAAAGGTAAATCAGAGCAGAGATCAGCCGCTGCGCGGCGTGAGAGAGAGCGCCAGCAGAGGCAGCAGCGCATGGCGGGTGCGACATCGACGCGTACACCGCAGCGCAATAAAGGTCCAAAGATGATCCGTAAGTCGCGGTGGAACCAGTGGTATATGGTGGGAATTGTGGTAGTGTTGATTGCGGGTATCATTACGGCTTTTATCATTCTGTCGCATTCACAGGCAAGCGCGAATGCGCCCACTCCCGTCAGTGCAACCGTCTTGAAGCAGGTGACAAATGTTGATCCAGCTTCTTTCTCGACGGTGGGAACAGGCGGCGTACAGAATCCTCTGCACTCCATCAAGGGCGCAGCTCCCCTTACAGGCCCAACGGGCAAACCAGAGTTTTTGTATATCGGAGCGGAGTACTGTCCATTCTGTGCGGCAGAACGCTGGTCGATGGTAGTGGCCCTCAGTCGCTTCGGGACTTTCAACCAGCTCTATCAAACGGCGTCATCGAGTGTAGATGCCTATCCGAGTACGCCCACTTTTTCGTTCTATTCGGGCCTGTATAAGCATCCATTCTATACCAGTCAGTACATTGATTTCGTGGCGGTAGAGACGCAAGGAAATGAACCGGATAGTAATGGAAACTATCCAGTTCTTCAGACGCCGACGACGCAGCAGCAGCAGTTGTTCAACACCTATGATGTGGCTCCCTACACCACTCAGGCGGGTAGCATTCCATTTCTTGACATTGCCAACCAGTTTGTGCAAATTGGCGCGCCGCCTGGATATTCACCTAATGATCTGGCAAACATGCAGGTGTCGGATATCGCCAATAATCTTTCGATACCGACCATGCCTGTCACGGAACATATTCTTGGCGCGTCCAACTATTTGACCGCAGCGCTATGTATTGCGACGAAGCAGCAGCCAGCCAGCGTTTGTAGCACCGATGTGATTCAGAAAATCGAGCAAACCCTGAAATCGTCGTCGAAGGGCGGGAGCGAGCCAGGAATAGCGGTCGTTCAAGCTCCAGTTGCAAACGTGCGCGAGCTGCTTGGATGAGAGGCGGAATGTAATGGCAGCAGGTGGATTTTACGCAAAGGATGCCTATAAAGTGAGGGTCGGGGCGCAAGTGGGCTGGGGCCAGGACTGACGGGAGGAAGGCTCCAATAGATTGCGGATTCGCCATCAAAGGCGAGCAAGCGTATCCTGCGATAGCGTACTCTGTGCTGCATTCTGTTCTACCTCTACCCCGCACCATGCCCAAAACTTGTAACGTGCATTATAGCCTAAAACTCAGGTAATGTGCAACGAGAGGGTCTGTAGTGGGTGAGCGTCAGATTTTTGCGGGTGCCTTCCGTTCCCCTCTGGTTGCAAAAAATTGACGGTCGCACTGGCTTCAGATGCGGAAGTTAGTGCGACCGATCTTGTTTTCTTTACCTCTATAGCTTATGATCTCAGCGCTTCCGTAGGCGCGACCCTGCCAGCCTGCCAGGCGGGGAGCATGGCCGCGAGCAGCGAGGCGAGCATGGCGATGCCTACAATCAGGCCGAGTTCCTGCCAGGGAATGCTGAAAATCAGGCCGACGTTGAACTGCTCGAAGAAGTTGACGGCGAAGATGTTGCTTGATAGGACGAGGCCGAGAACGACGCCGAGCAAGCTACCGACGCAGCCGATAAAGAACGACTCGCAGAGGAACGCGCCTTGAATCAGCCGCCTGCGACAGCCTAGAGAGCGCAACATGCCTATTTGCTGGCGGCGCTCGATGACCGCTTTGGTGCCGGTAATTGCTAGCGCGGCGACTCCGAGCAGGAGCGTGAGTCCTACCACGCCTATGAGCACGTTGCTAAGCAGGATACGCGGGCCGCGTACCGTCCAGATGGCATCTTCAAGGACAGTGGTTTCCAGGCCGTTGTCGAGGAAGGCTGAGCCGAGTTGCAGCGCCAGCGCCCGTTTGTCCTGGCCGGGAGCAACCTTGAAGTAGTAGGTCTCGGCTTCAGGAGTGGACGGGTCGGTGTAGACCGAATGCATGGCGGCGCTCGAGATGTAGATGCCGTAATGAGCGCTGTCACTGTTATCGACCACGCCGATGATGGTGAGTTTGGTAGCTGATACACCTGGCCCCTGCGCATTGGCAACCCAGACAGGCGTAGGGGTGAAATTGGTGTCGCCCTGGTAGATTCCACTCATCAGGAACGAATAATAGGGGTCAATACCGGGCGGATAACTCGGCAGGCCTACCGCACTGGCGGATGGCGCGTTGGGGTCGTAAACCTGCCCGTTGAAATCGGGGCGGAAAGGTAGCGCTGACGTATCGATGAGAGCGTAATCCGGGTGGGTCTGCAACGCCTGCCAGATGGCGCTGTCGCTATTGAAGCCGCGAGCGCGTGCCATGAGATGCACGCCATACCCCTGCAGGAAGCCGCCGCTGACCACTTGCGCGGGATAGATATGCCAGGCCGGAGAAGGCGCGTTGGGTTGGATGATGCCGACCAGGGTAGAGGTCTGCGTGCCGATGGCTGAAAAATCGTTCGGGTCGATGCCATGGCTGAGCAGGGCAGCGTGCATATCGGGGATGCCTTTGAAGTAGGCCACCGCCTGGATATCGTAGCCACCCGTCTGGTAGTTGACATCGGTGTAATTGTTAGTCATGGCGTTAGTGATGACGGCCATCACCGTCATGGCGAAAATAACCAGGGTGAACATGATAACGCTCAATCCGGTGCGGAAGCGGTGGTGCAGGGGATAGGACGAGGACAACCGCCCCAGCACGTGCAGTCCCCCTGGCAGGCGGGAAGTGAGCGCGAGCAGCGGGGCGATCAGCAGATCTGCATTGGCAACCAGCGCCCAGACCGCGCCTAGCACCATCATCGAACCGGCCACAAAGAAGACCTCGATGCCGCCCTGGAAGCGGGGCAGACCAAAGCTTGCCAGCGCGTCGAAAGGCAAGGCCCAGTAGGCCAGGATGGTCAGACCGACGACGGCGGCGAAAAGACGTTGTACGGTGTGTTTCCAGCGCGGCTTGCCAAGCTTGTAGAGGAGCCATTCAGCTATAGACTTGAGCAGCAGCCCTACACCTATTACTATCAAGGAGAGGCCAAGTGAGAACGGCGTAATCTGAACCGAGTCCAGCCCGTAGCGCAGCAGCAAATAACCGGCGAGCAGTGGCAGGAAGCCGAGGCGCGAAACGGTGCGCACAATACTGATTAGCGTATCGGGTATTTGCTCAAATACGAGGCGACGAAGCTGCCGCAGGGTCTGCGCGCGGCGCAGCGTCCTGAAAAAGTGGCGCGTGATTTCGCCGAAGGTGAGGGCGGGGCGTTCCGCTTCGGGCAGGTTGCGCAGGGCGTCAACGATGGTCATGCGGCTGACCAGCCAGGCGGAAATACCGACCGAGAGGAAGGTGAAGATCATGCCCAGGCAATAGGCGATAATCATGCTGCGCGGCTGCACGACCAGCTTCAGTGGAAAGTTGAAGCGCGCCAGGATTGGCCCCAGGATGTTAAACAGGATGAGGCCAATGCCCAGACCGGCAAACAAACCTATGAGCGAGGAGATCAGGTCGTAGAAGGTGCCCTCGAAGAGATACATCAGCACGAGATGGCGGCGCTGCACGCCAATGGCGCGTGCCATGCCCATCTCCGCTCGTCGTTCGGCGGCCAGCAGCACGAAGATCAAAAAGATCAAGAGCAGGCCAATTGCCAGGGCGAAGAGGGCAAACAGCGCGAAGATGCGCGAGAAAATGTCATCCGCCTGCGTCACGTATTGCGTGCCCTGCTCTTTGACTTCGTGTATGTGCATGCCGGGCGGAAGCCAGCGATAAAGCTGGTGTACCACCTTTTCTGAGATATCAACCCCGTTAGTATCCGTATTGTTGCGCAGCGAGATGAAGACCTGTGAGATGGCATCGCGAAAGCCCTCAATCTGGAGAAAAGTCTGGTTCTGGGCCAGCAGGTAGGGCTTTTCGCCGATCAAGCCGTTGTCCGAGATGATGGCGCGCACATGTAGCTCATAGCGGCGACCGGGCCAGCGTTGGGAATAGATGTAGATGGTATCTCCGGGGTGGGCATTGAGTAGCACTGCGACCGTATGATTGAGAAAGACCTCGTCCAGCTTTAGCTCGGCGATACGATGCACTTTTTTGGTCGTATCATCCTGCATGCCGCCAAAGCCTATTTCGCTGTCAGGAATGATGGCGAGTGCCGTGACCTTCGAGCGTACCTGCCGTGAAGTGACATCGGCCAGCAGCAGGTTGTTCTCGACGAGAGCAGCACCTACTGCTGCGATATCGGGATCATTTTTCGCCTGCCTTGCCACGATATGGTAGGCGTAATCGTCAAAGGTGCCGAGCGAACCGGAACCGCCATCGATGGTCATGTCCACGCTGCCGAGGTTTGAGACGGCGACGGTCTGCACTGCTGCAGTGATGACGTCGCCCGTTGCCAGCACGCTCATGAGCAGCGTCGAGGAGAGCATCAAGGCGAACACGATCAGGATTACCTGAGCGCGCCTGCGAACGATATTGCGCATGCCTATTTTGAAAAAGATGAAGTTGAGGAGCGCAAGCAGCAGTACGACGCCAACAATAATTGACGCCGCGATCAGTAACACGGATTTGAGTGTATCGAGGGGGATGCCAAATAATTCAGTCATGATTATCTCGTTATTCCTGCGCGCTGCAGCACCGGGCGCAGGGCAGCAGCAAAGACTTTCGCGATTTGTTGATAGCCAAGCTCGTTTGGATGCAGGCCATCGTCGCTGATATATTCAGGATGGCGCTGCAGGTTATAGTTCTGCGCCGAGAGATCGACCAGGATAACACGATGCTGCGCCACAACGCTGGCAATAGCCGTGTTGTATTGCTGGATGCTCTGCCGAAGCGCCTGCGTGTCATAGTTGTTGAAATAGGGCAGGACGGTCAGGTCAGGAATATTGGCGACAGCGATAATCACGCCGGGCGAACTGGCCTGCAGGCGCGAGATCATCGTGTTCAAGTCGCGGGTATAGTCCGCGATAGGAACGTTATTCGCGAGGTCGTTGACGGCAAGCCAGATGGTGACAAGCCGGGGATGCGAATCAAGCGCGACCGGCAACTCGGCCTGCAGCGCATCATGTATGCGTATGCTCGGAATGCCCAGGTTAATCAGGTGAATGCGCGGGCTGAGCATTCCGGCAAGGTCTGCCGCCCAGTTCTCGTTGTAGGGATCTCGAGTTCCTGTGCCAAATGTATCCGAAGCGCCGATAGCGACATAGGTAATCTGTGCCGGTTGCGCCTGGGCTGTTGTATGTGTATTGGTTGAACTTCCTGAAGCTGGCGATGCTGAAGCACACCCGGCGCACAGGAGCATAAGAAAACAGAGCCAGCTAAGTGGCACGCTTTTTTTCATCTTGTCTGGTTCTCGAACTAATCTGTATGGTGGCTCCAGGTGTTGATTATAGCATATACTTTACTCGATTTGAAACACAAACAGGCGCGCTGGGACAGGTTGCTCGATAAATTTTACAATCTGTCCCGGCGTGCCTGTGGATATGCTTGCCTATGCTATTGTGCCCGTGTACGTGCCTTGCGCCCCATAGAGGGAGAAGTAGGCCCCTGGATTGGTGCAGCGATAGTCGGTTCTTGTTGTGCCTGGAAAGTCGACGGTGCCTGTGAACTCGTGCTGGCTATTGTAGGTGGCTGTGAGTTTTTCATAGACCTGTGGCGAGACCAGGGAACAACTGACCTGTGGCGTGACCGAGGTGTAGACGATGGTATCGCTGGTCAACGTTTCCTGATAGGTAATTTTCCCGCCTTTATATGTGCCCTGACAGGAGAAGGTATACGTTTCCCGGTAAGCGGTATGCGTGTCGCCTGTGTAGCCGCTACTAACCTGCGGTTGTCCGTGATCCACGTCCTGACAAACTGTGCCGCCCTGTGGGTCTGGTCGACCGGTAATAATGTATGTTTGATTGAGGGTGAAGGAGCCTGTTGCCCCCACGTAGTTGGCATTGATGGTGGCGTTGACCTTGAACGATGCGCTATCGGCTGGCGCGCCAAAGGGGCCAGGAGTATTTGCCTCACCGGGCGAGACGATCATGACGCTTATGCCATCTTTGGTAGTGTAGTTCCCGGCGTCCCTGGCTGTCAGAGTATGCTGACCGAGGCTCCAGGCGCTGGTAATGGGCAGGTTTGCGCTGAAGGTGCCGTTGCTATCGCTGGTGACGGCGGGGCTACCGGGCGCAGGATTGCCGTCGAGCAGGAAGGTGATTGCTGAATTGCCGGAAAATTTTTGCCCGCTGATATGCAGCGTCGTACCGGCAGCACCCGCCAGCGTGCTGCCCACTTTATACTGGCTGTTTGCGGTAATGACTGGTTGTGGCCGCGTCAGGAAGTAGACGGCGGTTGCTATGCCCCCACCCACGACTACGACGATGACGATCAGGGCGATAATCAGCGTTTTCGAGGCGAACCCTGTTTTCGAGGCAGTCCCACCTGCTTTTGCTGCTGTCGCGTATGGGTAGGTCTGAGGCGCAGTGCCAGGGACCGATGGGGAACTAGCAACAGTTGCCATGTAGTCCGGCTGAGGTGTTCCCTGCACTGTTGGCGGCATGGGAGCGTAGGTTTGCCCACCTGGAGCCGGGGTTCCTGGATATGGCATATAAGCTGGATATGTTCCTGCCTGTTGATTATCCTGTGATGGATTCGTATTTGGGTACTGGCTGTTTGGCGTCCATTGCTGACCTGATGGCGTGGGCCAGCCGGGATTGCTCGGTGGAGGCGGAGGAGGTGCCTGGGTTTCTGGCATAGCTGAATTATCAGAATACCAGGAAGGATAGGCAGTGCTGCTTCTTATCGTTGCAGATTCTGGTGCGCTGTTGTCATCCTGTACGCGCCCGCAAGTACCACAAAAGCGAGCATTGTCCGGCATTTCAGCGCCGCAAAATTGACATTTTTGCATGAGAATCGCTCCTTGACCAAAGTACATCCAGCTTGATGATAACAAAATATATCATGCTAAAGAGACGCTCTGACCCCAACTTTTTTGTCTTTTTCAGCATATCATAGCTGGCAATGCTGTGCCGTAATGTTTGCTACATGCTGACAGTGAATAGTTTCACAAAGGAGGACAGGTAGAATGTACCTTTTTGCCATTCCAAACGCAAACTGTGATAGACTAGAAACAGCGCCCCTGGAACGCGGTCGCGCAGAGAACCTCATGCCCTGGTGCAGTCGCCAGGAGATTCCGCATTGTAGCAGCAAACGCGCTTAGAATGGAAACAGTATGAACGGTGACAATGGTCAGGTACATCCCCGCACTTCGCAAGCAGCACAGGATGAGACACAGATTGTGAATCCCGCTCTGTATCAAGGCCTTGAATGGCGTTGCATTGGCCCCTATCGCGGGGGAAGAGTCGTCGCGGTAGCGGGAGATCCGGTGCATTCGCAGGTCTTTTATTTCGGCTCGACGGGTGGTGGTGTCTGGAAAACGGTGGATGGCGGCATTCTCTGGGAAAATGTCTCCGATGGCTATTTCAAACGGGCCTCGGTGGGATCGATTGCTGTTGCGCCCTCGGACCCAAATGTGATCTACGTGGGCATGGGAGAGGCGACTATTCGCGGCAACGTCTCGCATGGCGATGGCGTCTATAAATCGACCGATGCCGGAAAGACGTGGACGCATATCGGATTGGCGGATACACGCAATATTGGCAAGGTGCGCGTTCACCCGCATGACCCCGATCTTGTCTATGTGGCTGCGCTGGGACATGCAAACGGGCCAAACGCTGAGCGAGGCGTCTTTCGCTCGAAGGATGGCGGGAGGAACTGGGAGCGCGTGCTGTATCGCAGCGAGCGAGCAGGCGCAGTTGATCTTTCTATTGATTCCAATAACCCGCGTATCATATACGCAACCATCTGGCAGGCCGAGCGCAAGCCCTATACGTTGATAAGCGGCGGCGAGGAGTGCGGCCTCTTTAAATCGACCGATGGCGGCGATACCTGGACGGAGATTACGCGCAATCCTGGCTTGCCGAAGGGCGTGTTGGGCAAAATTGGTGTAGCGGTTTCACCTGCGCAAGAGGGGCGTGTATGGGCGATTATCGACGCCGAAGATGGCGCTATCTTCCGTTCGGATGATGGAGGCGAACACTGGGAGCGGCTGTGCGAAGACCGCAACATACGCGCCCGCCCCTGGTACTATATGCATATCATCGCCGACCCACGCGACCCGGAGACCATCTGGGCTTTGAACGTGCAGGCCTGGAAGTCGGTGGATGGCGGAAAAACCTTCTTCGATGTGCAGATCCCGCATGGAGATCACCATGACCTGTGGATAGACCCGCACAATCCTGAGCGCATGATCGAGGGAAATGATGGGGGCGCGTGCGTCTCGTTTAATGGCGGCAGAAGCTGGTCGAGCATTTATAACCAGCCGACCGCCGAGATGTATCATGTGACGACCGACACGCAGATACCGTATCGCGTGTATGGCGCGCAGCAGGACAATACGACGATTACGTTGCCCAGTCGCTCGGCGTATGCTGCCATCACAACGTCCGATACCTACGAGGTTGGAGGAGGAGAAAGCGGTTATATCGCAGTGCGGCCTGATAATCCCAATATCGTGTTCGCGGGTAGCTACCAGGGCTATCTCTCGCGCTACGATCATCGCACGCGGCAGGTACGCAACGTTTCTATCTGGCCTGAACCCTCGACGGGCTGGGGCGCGAAGGATGTGAAGTATCGTTTCCAGTGGACGTATCCCATTCTGCTTTCGCCGCACGACCCGAATGTGCTGTATGCGACGGGTAATTACGTTTTCCGCTCGACGGATGAGGGAAGTAGCTGGGAGATTATCAGTCCTGACCTGACGCGCAACGATGTCTCGAAGCTGGACGTTTCCGGCGGGCCGTTTACACGGGACAACGTGGGAACGGAGTATTACTGCACCATCTTCGCCTTCGCCGAATCGCCTTTGAAGCAGGGCTTGTTCTGGGCTGGCTCGGATGATGGGCTGGTGCATATCTCGCGTGATGGCGGGCAAAGCTGGCAAGACGTGACGCCAAGAGTCTTGCCGGAATGGTCGCTCATCAGCATCATCGAGCCATCGCCGCATGACCCGGCAACGGCCTACCTTGCCGCGAATCGCTACAAATGGGACGATTTCTCGCCCTATCTGTACAAAACGAACGATTATGGGCAGACGTGGACGAAAATCACGAACGGCATAGCCGAGAACGCTTTCACGCGGACGATTCGTGAAGACCCTATGCGGCGTGGGCTATTGTATGCTGGTACGGAGACAGGTATTCTTGTTTCGTTCGATGATGGCGAACACTGGCAGTCGCTGCAATTGAATTTGCCGGTGGTTCCCATCCATGATCTGGTGGTGAAGGACTCTGATCTGGTTGTGGCAACACACGGGCGCTCGTTCTGGATTCTGGATGACATCACGCCACTTCGCGAAGCCAGTGAGCAGGTGCAGGACGCCTCATTTTACCTTTTCAAGCCGCGTACCACAATCCATTTTATGGTTAGCGGCGGATATGCGCGTCCATCGGCCTCGGGAAACTATTATCGCGACACGGGAGATATTCTCTATATAGCGCGGCGTGATGAGCGGCCCGGCAACCTCGTGTTCGAGCGCAGCCTGAACGCGGGGCAGAATCCGCCCGATGGCGTCATCGTTTACTACTACTTTTCCTCTAAGCCAGAGGGTGAGGTGAAGCTATCGTTCCTCGATAGTCAGGGCAATGAGATCAAGAGCTTTGGCGGCGAGCCTGTGCAGGAAGGGCAGGCGAACGGAAAGACCTCGGACACTACCGACGAGGAGGAGGAGCGAGAAAAGAAGGAACCCTGGGTGGTCACGGAGCCTGGCATGCATCGTTTCGTGTGGAATATGCGCTATCCTGATCCGCGCAAGGTAGAGGGATACGTCGCATCGGAAGGCGTCATGGCCGGGCCAAAAGTCGCGCCAGGAACCTACCAGGCGCGTTTAACCGTCGGCGACGAGTCGGTAGTGCAGACCTTCGAGGTGCAGAAAGATCCGCGAGTTTCGGCAACCCAGGAAGACCTGGACGCGCAACTTGCGCTGCATTTGCAAATACGAGATAAGCTCTCGGAGACGCACGATGCCATCAACACCTTGAGGAACATCAGGCAGCAGATCAATGATTGGGAAAAATACACCCGCGACCTGCCGGGGCATGAAGCGGTGGTAGAAAAGGCGAAGGCCGTAAAGGAGGGGCTGGCCACGATAGAAGATGAGTTGATTCAATCGCGGGCGAAGACGCGCCAGGATACGATGCATTATCCAACCAAACTCAACGGCAAGCTGGCCGCGCTGGAAGGCGTGGTTGCCAGCGCGGAGGCCGCGCCCACGAAGCAGACCTACGAGGTATTTGAAGACCTCTCGCAGCGTATCGATGTCCAGTTGCAACGCCTGCAAGAGGTGATCGACACCGACGTGGCCGCTTTTAACGATCTCTTAAAAGAGCAGGGTGTGCCGGGGATTATTCCTATAGCCACGATGTATACCACGAAAAAATAAAGAGGAAGATGAGGAGTATTTCGACGGGCGGCAATGGGCAGCGATTGCTGCCCATTGCAAACCTGCCTCCAGATGTCATCCTGAGCGCGGCGAAGGATCTGCGTCCGCTACCGATTCGTGCGCCGAGACCGGAGATCCTTCGCCGCGCTCAGGATGACAGGCAAGCGGGGCTTGTTCATGGCTGCCCGTCGAAAGCTGTGTATTGTTTATGCGAGAAGACCTTGTACGCTTAAGCAAGACGATTTCCCATGCCTTGCGACACAAGCCTGAGCAGTACGGGCTGACTCTGGATAACGAGGGCTGGGTGCCTGTGCAGGAGTTGCTAGAGGCGCTGGGACGCCGCCGTTCTCAGTGGGTCTCTCTCACTGAGGCCGATTTGCGGGAGATGATGGCGCAGTCTGAGAAGCAGCGCTTTGAAATACAGGATGGCAAGATTCGGGCTTTCTACGGGCATTCAATCCCCGAACGGGTTGAGCGCGAGCCATCAGTGCCCCCTGTTGTGTTGTACCATGGCACAACGCCGAAGGCGGCAGCTTTGATCCGGCAGGAGGGATTGAAGCCGATGCGCAGGCAGTACGTCCATTTGTCTGCTGAGAAGGAGGCGGCGTTGCAGGTGGCGCGGCGCAGGACGAATCATCCGGTGATTTTGAAAGTCGCGGCCAGGGAGGCGTATCGACAGGGGATACGGTTCTATCTTGGCAATGAGATGGTGTGGTTGGCGGAGCCGATTCCTGCAAGGTTCATTATCCAGGAATGAAGGAGCGCAGAAGCCAGGGCAACCGCAAGGGTACGCCCCTACTAGAACGGCATGGTAGGGGCGTACCCTTGCGGTTGCCCTGGAGGACGTAATAGGAAAAAGGCCAACTTGTGCTTGATTATTCAGCCCTACTATGATATACTTCCACGTTAGCGGGAAGCTCTATTCCATGCTGGAAAACACACTAATATTAAATACACACGCCCTTTGATTGGTGAAAACCCTGGTACACCTCGATCTAGTTGCAGATATAGTGGGTGGCGTTACGTGGGTGAAGCGAGCAAGTCATCTTCCTTCACCGCAGGCCCAAGGGAACCCGTTCGCCGAATAGAAAAGGGCGGAGGATCAAAAGGGAGGATCCGTTTTTTGGCAAACATTATCTCAATGAAGCAACTGCTTGAGGCAGGTGTTCACTTCGGGCATCAGACCCGTCGCTGGAACCCCAAGATGCAGCCGTTCATCTTTATGGAGCGCAACGGCATTCATATCATTGACCTCCAGCAGACGGTGACACGCCTGAACGATGCGTATAAGTTTGTGAAAGATCTGGCGGCGCGCGGCGAAACCATTCTATTCGTCGGCACAAAGAAACAGGCGCAGGAAGCGGTCGCTGAGGAGGCGAAGCGCTGCGGCATGTTCTATGTGAATCAGCGCTGGCTCGGTGGTATGCTCACCAATTTCCAGACCATCCAGTCCCGTATTCGCTACCTGCGCGACCTGGAAGCGCGGCGCGATCGCGGAGACTTCGAGCGGTTGCCGAAGAAAGAAGTACAGCGCTTGCAGGATGATATTGCGCGTCTCGAACGCACTCTGGGCGGCATTAAAGATATGAAGCGCCTGCCGGGTGCCCTGTTCATTATCGATACACGCAAAGAGCGTACCGCTGTGTTGGAGGCGCGCCGCCTGGAAATTCCGATTGTCGCGCTCGCCGATACCAACTGCGATCCAGATGAGATTGACTATCCCATTCCGGCGAATGACGACGCGATTCGTGCTGTGCGCCTGCTCTGTTCCAAGATCGCCGACGCTGTCATTGAGGGCCGCCGCGAACTTGAGGCGCAGCAGAAGGATACCGAGATGGAGGGAGTTGCTGAGGCCACTGAAGCGGCAGAACCCGTTGAGGCGTTACCGGCTCCTGGAGAAACAACTGCTGATACCGCCGGAACGTCTGAGAACGGCGCAAATGCCAGTGTACCTGCTCCAGCCGAGCCTGAACTGGTAGTAGCTGAGGAGGCGCTCTAGGCGAGAAGGCACATGCCCCCCTCCCGATTCGTTGGGGCAAACATACAATTGAGAAGGCGGGAGATAGGGACGAATGTTCCCGTCTCCCGCTTCATCTTGTCGTAATCAGTTAGTGTATCAAACATGTCAAGCACTCGAGTGCCAAAAAAGATGGTCAGTAGCGGTTGTACTGGCCCTACTGGCCTAAGTATCATACAACAATGAGATTGAGGAGTTAACAGACTATGAACTATACCGCCGCAGATGTCAAGAAATTGCGCGAGCAGACAGGGGCGACCTTCGCCGATTGCAAAAAGGCTTTCGACGAGGCGCAGAGCTGGGACGATGCCGTCAAGTACCTGGAGGAGCGGAGCGGTCACAAGGCGGAGAAAATGATGGCTGCGGGTCGCGAGACCAAAGAGGGCGGCATTTTCTCGTATGTGCATCACAACCACAGGGTGGGTGTGCTGCTGGAACTCAACTGTAGCACCGATTTTGTGGCGCGTAGTGAAGCCTTCCGCCAGCTTGCAAGCGACCTGGCTTTGCAGATCGTCGGTATGAATCCGAAGTACATCTCGTATGAGGATGTTCCTGCCGAGGTCGTGGAGCAGGCGCGCAAGGAGATTCTGGAGGACCCCTCGATGGCAAGGGTGCCGGAGGGGCGGCGCGAAGAGGTAGTCAACGGCAAGCTCAAGAAACAACTGGGTGAGCAGGTGCTGCTGATGCAGCCCTGGGTCAAGGATGAGGCCGTTATTGTAAGCGACCTTGTGAAAAAGGTCATTGCTGAAACCGGCGAGAATATCGTTGTGCGGCGCTTCAGCCGTTTTGCGCTGGGCGAATAAGGCGTAATGAAGCCTCCCAATCGGGAGGCTTCAATTCCAACAATCGCATGGGAGTGCTACGATAGATGTCTCAAGATACCTCATCCCTGGTTTATCACCGAATTCTGTTGAAATTGAGCGGCGAGGCGCTTTGCCCGCGCAAAGGCTATGGCATCGACGCGGAAACGGTGCGGCGTATCGCGAAGGAGATCCAGCGCGTGCATGCGCTTGGTGTGCAGATCGCCATTGTAATCGGTGGTGGCAATATCTGGCGTGGGGCTGATGCCGCCGCGACGGGTATTGATCGGGCGACCGCCGATTACATGGGCATGCTGGCGACGGTCATGAACTCGCTGGCGATGCAAGACGCGATGGAGAAACTTGGCATGGTAACGCGCGTGCAGACGGCCATCGAGATGCCGCCCGTTGCCGAGCCGTTTATTCGTCGCCGGGCGGTGCGCCACCTGGAGAAGGGGCGCGTGGTGATCCTGGCGGCGGGCAGCGGCAATCCATTTTTCACGACCGATACGGCGGCGGCTCTACGTGCTGTTGAACTCAATGCTCAAGTGTTACTGAAGGCAACCAAAGTGGATGGTGTCTACGACGATGATCCCATGCGAAACTCCAACGCTCACAAGTTCGAGGAGTTGAGCTATATGCGGGCGCTCAATATGGGGCTGAAGGTCATGGACAGCACCGCGCTTTCCCTGTGCAAGGATAACCACCTGCCCATTGTGGTCTTCGATCTGAACGAGACGGGGGCGTTGGAGGATATTGTGTGCGGCAAGAAACGTGGCACGCTGGTGCATGACATGGAAGAGCCTGAGTGGAGTGTCAGTCGTTGAAGCCGTGTGCAAATCCTGTTCGTTGTAGCAAGAGGATGGTACATCGCAGAGATCGCGGCGCTCACGTGAGCGCTGCTACGAAGGGAGCATTGCTATGGTAGACGATCTATTTGGGGATGCTGAGCGACGTATGCAGAAGGCCGTAGAGGCCCTGAAGCATGACCTGTCTTCGATTCGCACCGGTCGCGCCAGTTCTGCGCTATTAGAGCGTATTTCAGTGGATTATTACGGCACACCAACGCCGGTCAATCAGCTTGCGACGATCACGGTGCCGGAAGCGCGCCTGCTGGTCATCCAGCCCTGGGACCGCAAGATGCTGACCGATATCGAGAAGGCCATTCAAAAGTCTGACCTCGGCATCAATCCCAATAACGACGGCCAGGTGATTCGCCTTGCGATTCCACCGCTCACTGAGGAGCGCCGTCGTGAGATGGTCAAGAACCTCCACAAGAAAATGGATGAGCATAAGGTTGCCATTCGGAACATTCGTCGAGACGTACAAGATAAATTACGAGATCGCGAAAAAAAGAAAGAGATTTCCGAGGATGAGCTGAAGCGCGGCACTGACCGCTTGCAGAAGCTCACCGACCGCTACATCGACGAGATGGATAAGGTCGGTAAATCTAAGGAGTTGGAGATATTGGAGGTCTAAATTGACCAGGATTCACAACTATTTCTCTTCCGTGAAGGGAAATGGGCAGTCACAATCCGTAACGAAAGAGCAGCCCGCGCCTACAGCACCAAGCCAGCCAGTTCTGCGCCACCTAGCCATCATTATGGATGGCAACGGGCGCTGGGCAACGAAGCGTCATCTGCCGCGTATTGCGGGTCACAAAGCCGGGGTGAATGCGCTGCGTAGAGTACTCGAGTGCGCGACGGATGAAGGTATTGAGATGCTGAGCGTGTATGCGTTCTCTACGGAGAACTGGGGGAGACCGCGCGCCGAGGTAGAAGGGTTAATGCGCCTCTTCTGGGAAACGATTCGTTCTGACATCGAGAAACTGCATCGTGAAGGAGTGCGACTGCGCCATCTTGGTCGTTTGCAAGATCTTTCTCCTGATATCCAGAAGGCGGTGCGGGATTCCGTCGAGCTGACGCGCAATAACACCCGCATCGGCCTCAATGTCTGCTTCAATTATGGTGGGCGCGCCGAACTGGTGGATGCCATCCGGCAGATCATTGCCGATGGACGCGACCCGGAATCGATCACCGAGGAATTAATCAGCTCGTATCTATATACACGCGGCCTTCCCGACCCCGATCTGGTCATTCGCACAGCAGGCGAGATGCGGGTGAGCAATTTCCTGCTCTGGCAGTCGGCTTACAGCGAGTATTATTCGACGCCGACGCTGTGGCCAGATTTCGGACGGGAAGATTTGCGGGCTGCTTTGGAGAATTATCGCCAGCGGCAACGGCGGTTTGGACGTCTCTCGGCTTCCTAAGATATAATAGGTATAAAGCAACTCGTCAAACATTACACGTTGGTAGTTCATGAAAGAGGACTACCTGAAGAGGAGCCGCGTGCAACCCGTTAGTCAGCAAGAAGTACAAGAAGCAGATGTCCGAGCGAAGTCCGAGCGCCAATGGTATCGTTCTGTCGGTCAGCGCACCATCACGGCAATTGTGGGTATACCAATTGTCCTGGCCGTGGTCTGGTTTGGCGGCTGGTGGGCTTTTGCCGCGTGTGTTCTGCTTGTGGCGTTGGGGGCATACGAGTTGCACGCGATGATGCTCCACGAGGGGTATCACCCGCTCATATCGCTCAGCCTGGTTCTCAGCCTGCTCTTCCTGATCGCGGCCATGTTTCCCCAACAACGAATGTTGCTGCTTGAAATCGACCTTAGTATGGCGCTGGTGGTGACGTTCCCTTTGCTCTTTTTCCGCAAGCGATTGGATGGAACATTGCTCGATTGGGCGCTGACGCTAGCGATTGCGCTCTACCTGGGCTGGCCTTTGAGCCTGTTGCCGTTGTTGCGGGGATATCAGGTAGGGATCAGTCCAGGTTTCTGGTGGGTGTTGGCGGTGCTGGTCGGTTGCTGGGGTTTTGATACAGGCGCGTTCTTTGCCGGGCACTTCTTCGGGCGGCATAAGCTGGCTCCGCGCATCAGTCCCGCGAAAAGCTGGGAGGGTGTGGTAGGTGGCCTGATCTTCTCTATCATCTCGTCTGTGCTGCTGACGGTGCGCCCTCTTGGCGTGCCCTGGTACCTGGCGATACTGTTGGGAATCTTGATTGGCATAGCCGCGACACTTGGCGATCTGGCCGAGTCGTTAATAAAGAGACAGACACACGTGAAGGATAGTGGACAGATCATGCCGGGACATGGAGGTATTCTAGACCGCATTGATAGCATCATCTTCGCAGTGATTGTGGTTTATATTTTCGCGCAACTGATCGGGAAATTCTAGACGAACTTTCCGGTGTTATAATCGTATATATAGATAGAGAGGGCGAACGATGAGGGTTCGCCCGATTCGTTGTGTAAGACATGTCAATTAACGAATATAAACATATACCCAATTTTCCTCGGCGCATTGCCTTACTCGGCAGTACCGGGTCTATCGGACGGCAGACGCTGGATGTGGTACGCTGCTTCCCCGAACATTTTCGTGTGGTGGCGCTGGCGGCGCGCAGCAATGTTGAGCTTCTGCAACAGCAGGCGTCAGAATTTTCCCCATCTGTGGTTGCCTGCTTTGCTGATTCGCCTTCTAGTGCGAAGGCGGTGAAGAAGGCAATACCAGGTGTTTTGCTGGGCGAAGAGGGATTACTCGCGGTCGCCACGCATCCCGATGTGGATATAGTCGTTGCCGCTACCTCTGGACTGGTGGGATTGAGGCCAACACTGGCGGCGATTGCGGCTGGCAAAACCATTGCTTTAGCGAACAAAGAGACGCTCGTGATGGCCGGACACCTCGTCATGGAGGCCGCCAGAAAGGCGGAAGTGCCGATTCTGCCCATTGACAGCGAGCATAGCGCGCTCTGGCAGAGCCTGTGTGGGGAGCGTGTGGAGAATGTGCGCCGCCTGATTATCACCGCCTCGGGTGGCCCTTTCCGCCGGGCGACACTGGAAGAAGTGCAGGCCGTGACGGTGGAGCAGGCGCTGGCGCATCCGACATGGCGCATGGGGCCAAAGATTACCATTGATTCGGCGACTCTAATGAATAAAGGGTTAGAGGTTATCGAGGCCCACTGGCTTTTTGATATGCCTTATGAAGGCATCGAGGTAGTGGTTCACCCGGAGAGTATTATACACTCGATGGTTGAATATATTGATGGCTCGATCAAGATGCAGGCCAGCCTGCCGAGTATGCACCTGCCTATTCAATACGCGCTGAGCTATCCAGAACGCCTGAATACGCAAGGGACGGGGCTGGTACGTGAGTTGGGCTGGCCGAAGATAGGCAAGTTACACTTTGAAGCGCTTGAACTCGAACGTTTTCCCTGCTTCAGGCTGGCCTTAGAGGCGGCAAAGCGCGGCGGAACGTACCCCTCGGTCCTGGTAGGGGCTGACGAGGAGGCGGTTGCGCTGTTCCTGGATGGAAAAATACGCTTCCTGGAAATAGCGCGCTTGATTAAGGAAGTGTTAGAGCGTCATACACCGGTTGAGCAGCCGGATATCCCGGCAATCCTTGAAACTACCGCCTGGGCGAGGCGTGTAACCCGGGAGCTTGCTGCCAACCTGACCACAAACACGACATATTCGTAATAAAGAGAAGATAGATTCGCATTAAGATAGAACTTGAAGGATGTTAGCGAATGAATAACTGGTTCTTGCTGGCTGCCATTCCAGTTTTTGGTATCTGTGTGTTGGTACACGAGTTTGGCCATTTTATTACGGCAAAGTGGGCTGGCATCCGCGTGGAAGAATTTGGACTGGGTTTTCCCCCGCGCATCGTGGGGATTCGCAAGCGCAAGGGTGGCGGTTGGGAGGTGATCTGGTTTGGCGGTCGGCGGAACGCGGAAGATAGCTATGGGAGCCTCAAACAGTCGCCCTTCAGTGGCACAAGTGGCGGTCCAAGTATGGTCACGGCATCCTCAAGTTCTCTGGCTGGCGCTGCATTGATTCCAGGCCAAAATGCTGAGGCGGACGATGACGATCATACCATCTATTCGTTAAATCTGTTGCCAATCGGCGGTTTTGTGCGCATGCCCGGGGAAAACGGCGACGTGTATGACGAAGAGGGAACCTACGACCCGAAAAGCTTCGCCGCCAAATCAGCCGGAAAGCGCATCATAGTGCTGGTTGCTGGCGTGACGATGAATGTGATCCTGGCGATGGTTCTCTTTACGATTGCCTATGGACTCGGGGAGCCGACTTTCCCGCCGGTCATCGGCAAGGTTGTGCCTGGTACTCCTGCCGCACAGGCAGGCATGCTCCCAGGCGATACCATTCTCTCGGTCAATGGACAGCGCGTGCAGCAGTTCTCTGACCTGCAAGATATTGTTGGCAAGCTGATTGCAGGGGATAAAAGTAAGCTGGACACGGTTCCTATCACCTTTGTTTTTCAGCACCAGGGAAGCAAGCAGACTATCACGAAGGTGGTTAATGTACGCAAGCATCCACCAACCGGACAGGGGCCAATGGGGATCGAGGAAAAGATCGTCTTTGTCAGTTCGCCCTTCTGGGAAGCCCCGTTTAAGGGCATCGCTCACACCTTTACTGTAACCGGCCAGTTTATTCAGCAGATTGTGCAGATGATTGCGGGTGCTATCAAACCGCAGGTGGCAGGACCGGTAGGTATTGTGAAGATTACGGGAGAGGTGGCTTCGAGCATTCCTGATCTTGGCTGGTGGCCTATTCTAAGTCTTACCGCCATTTTGAGCCTGAACCTGGCCATCATCAACATTCTGCCGTTCCCCGCTCTGGATGGCGGGCGCGTCTTATTGATATTGATTGAGATTGTGCGCGGCGGCAAACGCTTGAAACCCGAACGAGAAGGACTGATAAATCTTATTGGTATGGCGATACTGCTGACACTGATGGTGATTATCACGGTGAGTGATATCAGCCATTGGGGCCAGTAATTTTCATGGAGAAATCGAACCCTATGCGACGGAAAACTCGACAAATACATGTTGGCGACCTGGCGATTGGCGGCGGCGCGCCCATCGTCGTGCAGTCTATGACCACCACCTATACGCGCGACGTCGAAAGCACAGTGGCGCAGATTCACCGGCTGCAAGATGTCGGCTGCGAGATGGTGCGCGTGGCTGTGCCGGAGGAAGAGGACGCTCTGGCGATTGGCGAAATCAAAAAGCGCATCTCTATTCCTCTGGTTGCCGATATTCACTATAAACATACGCTGGCCCTGGAAGCGATTCGCCAGGGCGTGGACTGCGTTCGCATCAACCCGGGCAATCTGATTAACGGTCGAAAATCGCTCGAAGAGATTGTGAAGGCCTGCAAAGAGCGCGGCATAGCCATGCGTATCGGCGTCAATTCTGGTTCAATTGATGCCCTGGATCAGCGCGGCAAGATGCAGCGCATTCAGGTGCGTCTGCGCGATGATGGCGTATTGGAGCGCACCGACCCGGCTGAAGCGCGACGCATCGAGCGCGAACAGCTCGCGGAACGCATGGTAAACAAGGCGCTCGAATATATTAGCTGGTGCGAGGAGCTTGATTTTCATGAAATCAAAGTTTCCTTGAAGTCCTCTACGCCGCTCACGGCAGTCGAGGCGTACCGGCGCTTCTCGCAGCGTTCGGACTATCCCCTGCACCTGGGCATCACGGAGGCGGGGACGGTAGTGACAGGTGCGGTCAAGTCGGCTGTTGGCCTGGGCTTGCTGCTGGCAGAGGGCATTGGCGATACGATTCGCGTGAGCCTGAGCGCGGAGCCGGAGGAGGAGATTCCGGTCGCTTACGAGATTTTGCGCTCGCTCGAACTGCGCAATCGTGGCGTGACCTTTGTTTCCTGTCCATCCTGCGGGCGCGTCGAGATCGATGTCATCAGTGTAGCGAACGAGGTTGAAAAGCGACTGGCGAAGGTGCAGACGCCCATCCACGTTGCTGTAATGGGTTGTGTGGTGAATGGCCCTGGCGAGTCGCGTGATGCTGATGTGGGTCTGGCAGGCGGCAAGGGACGCGGCGTGATCTTCCGCAAAGGCGAAGTAATTCGCACAGTGCCCGAAGACCAGTTTCTTGACGCAGTTTTGAAGGAGGTAGCGAGCCTGCTTCCCGAAAACGAGGCGCGGCTGGTCTATCCAGAAGGTGGTATTAAGGAAGCGGCAGGCGTGCATCGCACCCGGGATGAGGGTATCGGTGAGCGGCTGGCAAAGTTGTAGTTCTCTAGAGAAAATGAAAAGCGGCTTCAACGCGAAGCCGCTTTTTTAGTGGGCGATACAAAAACCGATTTTGTTATCTAAACTATAGGGTAGGTAGCCAGCGCGTTATTCCTGCGAGTACGTTTCCAACTGCCCCCCTCCGAACCGGACGGACACCTTTCAGCGTATCCGGCTCTCCAAAGGTACTGACTTAAGTCTCGGGCGGCCTTAATAAACATAGGATCACAACAATAGCGTGGGATATGCAGACTACACTAAAGTAATCCATCTGATAAAGGCTTTCTTGGATCATATGCAAGGTCTGAAATTTTCAGTCCATCGTAGGTTCCATTGTGGATTTTCCGGTGGCACTCCTGGCACACTGGAATCTGTTTCCGGTTAAGTTTTGCTAGGAGTCCTGTAAAACCTTTTGCTTGCTTATCTGTTATTTTCCGAATGTGCCTGACATGATGCATCACCACCCCAATATGATTGAGGCAAATGCAACATGGCAATCCTAGCTTAGATCTTACTCGCATTCGTTCATGCATCCGAACCAGATCTACAGTTGGGCTATTGCTAAAAGCCTTTCTGTCGATTGTCCAGTCTGAATTACGATAGAATGTGATAATACGTTGCTGCCCCTTGCGTGTGACAGTGGCTTGAATGCCCTTGTCTTTGATAATCCTGGTTATGGATACCCGCCTTTTGGCTGCCAGCGTTTTCGCTAGTGAGAACTTCAGGATATACTGGATTCTGCTGAGTTCTGCCCAATTGTCCGCGGGTCGGTAGTAGTTCTGTAAACCTCGATTCATCGAACTATACAGGCTTACTATCTGGTCTTCGTCCAATAGGATCCACGGTGATTTGTGCAGAGGTCTCCCCTTCGCATCGCAGAAGCCCTTCTGATGGAGTTTTTTAACTAACTCGCCCATTGGAGCTTTCAACACTATCTGCATGCCAGTTGATCTTCGTTTGAAGATTTTTCCACTTGCATTTGTCGATAGCGTTTGTTTCTGTTCTGCTGTTTTGGACCTGCCTAGCCTTATTCTATAACCTAAGAACTTAGCATCCGATGTTCTGGCGTTGGTAATCACCGTCTTTTCCTCGCTAAGAGTCAGGTCTAGTCTGGCTTTTAGGAACTGCCTTACTTTTTCCTTGATCTCTTCTGCCAGGCGTTTAGGCCCGGTGACTCCTATTATCCAATCATCAGCATAGCGTACATATCGTACCCGCACGAAGTTAGGATCTCTTGGGTCAAGTGATGGGAGCTTTCGCATCTGGACGCCTAATTCCCTGTATTCCCTGGTGTTGATCTTTCCAGTCTTCGCCAGGTATTGCCGTCGCTTTTGCAGCGAACGGTACTCTGGATTGAAGCGTCTAGCTTCGCCTTTTTCTAGCTCTTTCCGCAATTGCTCGACATATTCGTCTAGTTCATGCAGATAGATGTTAGCTAGGATTGGGCTGACTATTCCTCCTTGCGGTGTGCCTGCCAGGCTATCTTTCCTTGATTCATCTAAGTCCTGGTAGCCAGCATTGAGGAGTTTCCAAATGTGGTTTATAAACCGTTCATCCTTGATTTTCTTCCTCATGATATTAACCAGTATTTCATGGTTAATATCATCAAAGCAAGTTGCTATGTCTCCCTCGAGAAACCATATAGTCCCGCTCCATTTACCCTGGATATCTTTTAACGCGCTGTGACAACTTTTCGAGCGCCGGAAGCCATGAGAGCTTTCTTTAAAGTAAGGTCCATGAGGACTGTCGTAGATGGCTTCGAGGATAAGTCTTACCACATCCTGCACTAGCTTATCTCTGAAGCCTGGGATGCCGATCTTCCTCATTTTTCCATTGCTTTTTGGGATGAAGACCCTCCTGGTTGGGCGTGGCTGGTACTTTTCAGTTCTCATTTCTTCAATGAGTTTGCTGATTTCGTCCATTCCAAAACCGTCAATGGGTTCCTGATCGGTGCCTGGAGTCATATTTCCAGGCTTCGACTTGATGCGCTCATAAGCCAGGATATAGAGTTCTGGCTTGAATAGTAGCCTGTACAGGTCGGTATTGACCCACTCACTCTTTGCGTTGAGCTTACGGATTACTTCCAATCTTTGCAGACCATCTGAGCAACCCACTGCCTCTTGCATGAATGGTATGCCTCTCCTTCCCTCGATTGAATGACTACCATTCTATAAATTTGTAGTAGTCCTACGATTACTAGGGTCGCCCGACCACCATCCTACCTTTTCGGCCCGATGCACCCTCCGGTACAGCCTACAGATAGGCGATGGAGTACCTTCTCCACCCCTTCCCCGTGTCTCAAGCGTTACCCTGAGCATTTGGGTACTATGGGTGTTCTGTCACCATGAGGCTCTCGCCTTTTAGGTGATCCCCTGGTTACGTACTTTCCTTGTCTCCACGTAGGTTCCCTGTTGGCCGGTACCCCTCTCACTGAGGGTTGCTGTGACGGGATACTTTCTCATGCACTGACATCGTTTGCATCAGACCGTCACACAGGTTCAATAGCACCATGAATACCTGAGTCCCACCGCAAGACTGCGCGACCAGGGTTCAGACAGATCAGCCTTAACCATATGGAGATTAGCTGACAGACATGGGAATAGGTACTTATCCCATCCTGCCTTACTTACGGCATGCTACTGTTCCCTGCCACCTTTCGGCGCAAGGTAAGCCGCTGCTTTACACTCAAGTGTCCCCTTTGGTAATGAAAAAGAGACAACTTCACTAGAAGCTGTCTCTCTTCATCATGGGCGATACAGGACTCGAACCTGTGACCTTTTGCATGTCAAGCAAACGCTCTAACCACCTGAGCTAATCGCCCTTACTCAAAGAGTAAGTATCAGAGTGACCGCACTTCGCGGCTTGGAAAGGTACGCCTCTCAGGGCGCACATGTCAAGGTAATATTCTAATTGGCTGAGCTAATCGCCCTTGACGTGCATTATACTACCATTGTTGCCCGGCTTTGTCAAGCCATTTTTTGCGCAATTTGGCCGCACTTACCCATTGCTTGTATTGTTGATGCCTTTCATGAATTTTTCTGCTTGCATACAATTTGCGAAAAATTCATGCATGCACATCTTTCAAATTTTTGGAATAGGATGTTATACTTAAGTTGCAGCCGTCGAACGAGATGGTGAAACAAGCACTCTCTATATACAGCCAGCTAAAAGAGGGGAAGCAGGTCAGCATATTTCCCGGAAAACTCCCAGATAGGCGGAGTTTTTTGTGCCACAAACGTTCCCCCCGACGTTACTATTGTGGTTTTGATCTGCTGTGTAACAACGTGCGTATCCTCTTTTGGAAGCTGGAGGTCAGACAACTAAAACACGGAGGGGTGTCAGCATGCGCATTTCGACGTTCTGGTCAGTTGGACGTGCCGAATCTCTCGCCTCAGTCCATGTGAACAGACGTTATTTCTTACATATTCTGGCCTTATGCTCGATACTTGCGGTGATCTGGGTTGAATTCGGGATGGTGCATGCTATTTCTTTTGACCATACCCGGCCAACGGTGGAAGTAAACTGCCGGACGTTTACGTTTTCGCCGGATGGCAACCCCTTTCCCCTGTGTCCGGGGCCTTATCCTGGCGGCGGCAACTGTGTCTGGTGGGCATGGGAGCAGTGGCATTTGCTGGGATATAATTTGCCGTTGAACTGGGGTAATGCTGCTGAGTGGGTCGTGGATGCTGAGCGTTTTGGTTTGCCCATTGGCACGACTCCCCGTGTTGGTTCTATCGCGGTTTTTCCTGTCGCTGATGGCGTGTGGGCCTTTGGAACGGCGGGACACGTGGCCTTTGTGACATCCGTTGCATCCGATGGTCTGACTTTCAACGTCACATACCAGAATTATGGGGATCCCACGCCCATGTATATTGGGCGTGGCTATAATACGAGCTATATCGATCAGCCGCGTTTCCAGAATGGGGAATTGCGCTTCATTTATTTCCCGCGTATGATTGATCCTGCTCTTTTTGCCCACCTTCCTGGAGTTGATGGCAACGGGGTAGCGCAGGTCCCGTATGCCAACGCCCAGGCGAATAGGGGAAATACGACGACGGGCAGCAGCTCTGACCCCACCACATCAACGGACAGCCGTGTGGCTCTTGGTTTGCCGCCCGGTTCCTATGACGAGCAGTTTAACGCGGACTTCACGGGCGCTGGTTTTACCGACTTGCTTTTGTACAATCGCCAGCGCGGCAGCCTGGATGTGCTGACCTTTGCTGACCGTTATCGATCAGTGCTGCCGCACTTTAGCGAGCATAACGCGCGCGTTGATCCGGCAGATACTACTCCTGTGCCTGTGAGGGTGAGTCTGGGGGATGCAAAAACGCCTGTAAATAGTTGGGGGCCAAACCTGGATATACGGATTGGCGATTTTACCGGCAGCGGACACGCGGAAATTTTGTTGTACGACCGTGTGACAGGCGTTATGCAGTTGCTGATGCTGACGCCGCAATTGAAAATACAGACGCACCTCGTGTTTCAGGGGTGGGGGCCTGGCTGGGAGTTGTATGTTGGCCAGTTCAACGGCTCGCAGAGCGACCTGTTCATGTATAACCGCGCTGACATTCCGTCGCCGATAGCGACCAATAATTCAACGACTCCTGGCACCAGCTCGAATCCGCCTTCGGGCAATCCTTCGCCTTCTTCATCCAGCCCGACGCCGCAACCATCGCCCAGCCCGAGTCCGCCTCCAAAACCGTCGCCGAGTCCAAAACCATCACCGAGTCCGGCGCCCTCGCCATCACCGTCGCCCAGCCCATCACCGAGTCCGGCGCCCTCGCCTGGCCCGAGTCCGTCTCCAAGTCCAAGTCCGACGCCCTCGCCCAGCCCGAGTCCGTCACCTAGCCCGACGCCGTCGCCAACACCTTCTCCCACTCCGAGTCCAACGCCGTCGCCGAGTCCAAGTCCGTCACCGACGCCGAGTCCGACGCCGAAGCCTTCTCCTTCTCCGACGCCAAAACCCAGTCCGAGTCCGACGGCGGCGGCTGCGAAAAGTCCGACGCCAACTGCTTGCCCAACTCGGACGCCGACTCCTGTGCCAACGCCTTCACCCAGTCCGAGTCCGACCGGCTGTCCAACTTCTGGCACTGGAGCCACCTATAATGGCACAACGCCCACTATCAGCACTGCAGATCCGCAGAAGCCTGGCCCTGGAGAGGATTTGAGCGGATTGCCGATCACGGGGGTGGATACGACGGGGGTAACGGATAATATTCAGATTGTCAGTTTCACCCGCGATTTTAAGGTCGCGCACATACAGCAATATACGCTCTGGCAGGATGCCTGGGAAGTGTATATTGGTCGCTTTGCGCATGATGGGCGCGACGGAGTGTTTATCTACGACCGCATCAGTGGCGAAGCGCGGGTCATGGATTTTGACAAAAACATGCAGGTTGACCAGTACCAGGCGCTGCATAACCTGTCCGGCAACTGGGAGATTCACACGGGTGATTTCAAAGGTTCCGGGCAGGCCCAGGTACTTATGTATGACCCGGGCAGCGGTGATTCATCGTTCCTGGTGTTTGGCTCCGATCTTTCGCTTGCGCAGCAGATCAACAATTCCGGTTGGGGCACAGATATGGTCTTGTATGTCGGACACTTCGGTCTGCCCACCTTGAGTATCATGCTATACGACCCGGTGGCGGGACAGAGTACATTCGTTGCTTTCGACTCGTCGCTCCAGGTTGCGCACCAGGAGACGGTGCAGAGTTGGGATCAGAAATGGCAGATTCTTGTGGGGGCCTTCCTGGACCGTTCATCGTGTCTGACAGACCACTCTTGCACGAACGGGGATGATATTCTCGTGCTAAACCGGCAGACGGGAGAGATGGAACAGTTTGTCTTCACCTTCGGCAACCAGTACGGCGTGTATGATAATCGCTCGCAGGCATTTCTACGCATGGGAGCGGCTCCTACGGCCAATGTCTCGCCTGTGGACTCCTCTTCCTTTACTATGAAGACCACGCTGGACACCTCTATCCATGATGAGGAATTGTACTAAGCGCATTTTGCTATAAAACGGGATAAAATGCGGTTGCGCAACCGCATTTTATCCCGTTTTATAGTAGGGCTTGTGTCTCCCTGTGCAGAAGCTTTAAACTATGGTATCATACAGCCATATTTAGAGAGCGCAGAGAGGCGAAAGCCCGTAAAAACGTATGCTGAATATCCTGGTTATTCATGGCCCGAACCTCAACACCCTTGGTACGCGCGAGCCTGCGATTTATGGAACGGTCACGTTGCCGCAAATAGCAGAAAGGTTGCAGAGACGTGGCGAGGAGTTGGGGGCCACTATTGAGAGTTTTCAGTCGAATCATGAAGGCGCGATCATCGACTGCATTCAGGAGCGGGCCGGGCAGGCAGATGGTATCATTATCAATCCTGGCGCGCTGACCCACTATTCGATAGCCGTTCGTGACGCGCTGGTCTCGGTGAGCATTCCGGTCATCGAAGTACACCTGAGCAACATCTATGCGCGTGAGTCTTTTCGCCATATCTCTGTGATTGCGGCTGTCTGTCGGGGGCATATTGCCGGGCTGGGCTGGCGCGGGTATCTGCTCGCGTTAGAGGCGCTGGTGGAATTGATTCGCGAACAAATACAGACGACAGAAGGAACATTATGAATACGCAAGCCCTGACTTCGCTTCGGACATGGTTGAACGAGCAAGGCCTGGATGCCTACCTTGTCACGCAGGCGCAGAACCGTTCGTATCTGAGCGGGTGGTTGAATGATGATGTGGAAGGCGCAGGTATGCTGCTGGTGGGGCGAGATGCCCAGATATTGTTGACCAATCCTCTCTATCAGGAAGTGGCCTCACAGGAGGCGAGTGGCTGGCAGGTAGTGGTGCCAGAGGGACGCGAATACGCGCCATCGATTGCAGACCTGGCGCGAGAACATGGCTGGAAAACGCTGGGCTTTGAGTCCTCGGCCATTACCTATAGCGATTTTGAGAAGATTGCCGGAGCGGGTAAGGATATTTTTACGCTGCGACCATACGAGCATAGCTACGTGGAAACGCTGCGCCAGATCAAGCAGCCGTATGAAGTGGAGCTGCTGAAGAAGGCTATCGCGATCACAGACGAGACCTTTGCGCATATTTGCGAGTGGATTCAACCGGGTATGACCGAGAAGGAAGTGGCCTGGGAAATCCATCGCTACATGGTAGAGCTTGGAGCCGACGGGCTGGCGTTTGAAACTATCGTCGCGTCTGGCCCGCATGGTTCGATGCCGCATGCTCATCCCAGTCAACGGCGGATCGAGCGCGGCGAATTGATTACAATTGATATGGGGGCGCGTTATCATGGCTACTGCGCCGATATGACGCGCACCATTTGCCTGGGTGAACCCTCTGAGCCGCGCATGCTTGAAATCTACAATATCGTTTTGCAGGCCATGAAGACCTGTGAGGCGGGTTTGCATGGTGGTATCTCGGGAAAGGCTGCCGATGCCCTGGCGCGAGATGTGCTGAACGAGGCGGGCTTTGGAGAATACTACATACACAGCACAGGACATGGCGTAGGCCTGCAAATTCATGAAGGGCCTGTACTTTCAGCCCGCGCGCCCGATGATGTGGTTTTGGCCGCCGGAACGGTGGTGACGGTTGAGCCTGGGGTCTATATTCCCGGTTGGAGCGGGGCGCGTATCGAGGATTGTGTGCTGGTGAGAGAACAAGGATGCGAAGTGTTAACACAATCACCGACCACACTGGTGATTCCACGCTAGAGAAGGAGTATCTATGATTTCAACAGGTGATTTAAAGAAAGGTGTCACCTTTGAATTTGAAGGGCAGCCGTGTGCTGTTCTTGATTGGCAACATGTAAAAATGGGCCGGGGCGGCGCGATTGTGCGTATGAAATTGCGCAACCTGCGCACCGGCGCGACCTTTGATCGCACCTGCGACGCCGGTGACAAATTTAAGCGTGTTGATCTGGAGCGCAGCACCGTTACCTACCAGTACCAGGATGGCGATCAGTATCATTTCATGGATACGACGACCTACGATGATGTTGTCTTGACTGCCGAGCAGCTTGGTGACGCCAAAAATTATTTGATCGATAATCTGGAACTTGACCTGATCTTGCTTGATGGCGAACCGATATCGGTGGAACCGCCCGAAAAAGTGGTGATGCGCGTTGAGTATACCGAGCCTGGCTTCAAAGGGGATACGGCTACCGGGGGCACCAAACCTGCTACAACTGAAACGGGCCTGGTCGTGCAGGTGCCGCTTTTCATTTCAACTGGCGACCTCATCCGTGTCAATACCACGACCGGGACCTATGTAGAGCGAGTGTGACGGGGGATACGATGGACGAAAACGGTTTTGATGGGTCTGATGAGGCAGCCGACCTTATCAGTATCGAACAGCTGCGGCGGCTGGTGTCCCTGGTTGACCAGAGCGGCGTATCGGAGATTGAATTGGAACGCGAGGGCTTTCATCTTGCGCTGCGCAAGGTGAAGGCTCCCGAACCGGCTGAGGTACGCGGTGGCGAGAACAATTCGTCAAATTCAGCGCATATACCGGCATTGATGCCGTTGATACAGATACCAGAGCCTGCCGAGCCGAAGGAGCCTGAGCGCAAGGAACATAAGATTCTGGCTCCGCTGGTAGGAACGTTCCATGTATGGGCGAAGCCGAGAGGCGGCGCGGTAGTGGCTGTTGGCGACCGGGTCAAGCAGGGACAACTGGTGGGCACTATTGAATCGCTCAATGTATTGAACGAGGTGGAATCGCCTGTGGCCGGGCGAGTGACCGAAATACACGTACAGGAGGGGCAGCCGGTGGAATACGGGCAACTGCTCGTCACCATTGATACCTCTGATGGAGCGAAGGGAAAGTAATGTTTTTGTGGGATACGCCGGTGGTGTTGAGCGTCACCCAGGTGGCTCGCTACATGAAAGAGCTGCTGGGGATGGACGAAATATTGCGCGATGTCTGGGTTCGTGGCGAAATCTCCGGCTGCAAAACCTATCCATCCGGCCATTGTTATTTCACACTCAAGGACGCGGAATCGCAACTGCTTTGTGTGTTTTTCAAACATGCCCGCCTGCGCTCGGCTGCCCCTGAACTGCGCAATGGTATGGCGGTTGCCGTGAATGGACGAGTTGACCTGTACGAGCGTGACGGCAAGCTCCAGTTATACGTGGAAGAGGTTGAGCCTCTGGGCGAGGGCGCGCTGTTCCTGCGCTTCGAGCAACTTAAGGCGCGCCTGGAGGCCGAGGGGCTATTTGCGCAGGAACGCAAGCGACCGCTCCCGGAGCAGCCTTCGGTGATCGGCATTGTCACCTCGCCCCAGGCGGCGGCGCTACGCGATATGCTGCGCGTGCTGCGTGTGCGCTATCCACTGGCGCGTGTTATTTTATCCCCCGCGTTTGTGCAGGGAAGCGAGGCTCCTCAGACCATCGCGCAGGCCATCGACCTGCTGAACGCGCATGGCGAGGCCGAGGTTATCATTGTCGGGCGCGGCGGGGGATCGATTGAGGAATTGTGGGCTTTTAATGAAGAGGTGGTGGCGCGGGCCATTGCGCGGTCGCGTATTCCGGTTATCAGCGGGGTTGGGCATGAAACGGATTTTACGATTGCGGATTTTGTAGCCGATTACCGGGCCTCGACTCCCACTGCCGCCGCTACTGCTGCTGTACCGGATATCCGGGATTGGCAGGCCAGGATACGGGATATCGAGTTGATGCTAACCGACCTGGTACAGGGCTACCTCGAGGACAAAGCGGAAGACCTGTCACAGCTCGAGCGCGACCTGAGCCGGTCAAATCCCAGGTATCAGCTTGACCAGTTGCGCCAGCGCCTGGATGACGCCGTTTCCTTGTTGCAGACGCGCATGGAATATTTGTTGTCGATGCGGGGCGAGCGCCTGCGCGGGGCTTCTCTGCGCCTGCATTCACTCAGCCCGCTTTTGACGATTGCGCGTGGGTACGCGGTGGTGCGGCGGGAGTCCAATCAGCAAGTTGTCACCCGTGTGGAACAGGTGCAGCCGGGCGATGAATTGAGCATTCAGGTGACGGATGGACAGATTTCAGCTACAGTCAGGAAGCAGGGGTAAGGAGACAATGGAAGCATTATCATTTGAAGAGGCGTTTGCCCGGCTAGAGGCGGCGGTGGAGGCGTTGCAGGATGGACAGATGCCGCTGGAGCGCGCGCTACACTATTATGAAGAGGGCATGAAACTGGCTCAGCATTGCAACGAACTGCTCCAGCAGGCACAACTGCGCGTGGAGCAGTTGCGTGTTAATGAAGAGGGAGAACCTGAAACGCTTCCATTCGAGTTAGACTGAGGGAGAACATATTTCAATTCCATGAAGACGATCCTGGATAATCGCGTCTTAATCGCGTCTGTGCTGGCCTGGGCTGTCGCGCAGTTGTCAAAAACGCTCTATGAATTAATTCGCTTTCGCAAGCTGCGTTTCAACCGGCTGGTTTCATCCGGTGGCATGCCCAGTTCGCACTCGGCGTTTGTCACCAGTCTGGCGGCAGCTACTGGAAGGGTCGCGGGTGTAGACTCGGTGGTGTTTGCGATTGCGGTAGTGCTGGCAGCGATTGTAATGTATGATGCTGCCGGAGTGCGCAGGGCGGTCAGCATCCAGGCTCGCATCCTCAACCAGATGATTGACGAAGCCTATCAGGGGAAGCCCTTTGCCGAAAAACGCCTGCGCGAACTGATTGGACATACGCCTACCCAGGTGCTTGTCGGTGCCTTATTGGGAATTGGCATTGGCCTGATTGTTACAGCATGATCAACACACTTATCCTCGCAAGTTAATAAGTAAACCGGGTGAGCGTCCAGATTTTGCGGGTGTCTTCCGGCCTCTCTTGTTGATTGTAGAAAAATGACAGCCACCCAAATAAGCTCAAGTTGTTGACAATTTATGGTATACTATCGCACAAGGTAGCATTGCTTGTGCTTACTCTCTTCATTTTTCTTTCACTTGTGTAAAGCAAGGAGGTGTATCGACTCTTTTTTTGAGTTCCATGCATTGAAGTATTTGAACATGATACTCTATCGCCTGTCGTTGTTGCTTGTCTCATAAGGTTGTGAGAGACACATTTGGCACTTCAGCGAGACAGAGACGCCACCTATCAGATGGCGCGAAGGAGGTTCCTCTATGGATACAAGTATCCGCGAAGTTACCACCCAGGCGACTCTTGAGGAGAAGAAAAAGCTCCGCAAAGAGTTTCGATTCTTCGACATGATTTTCGTCACGATTGCGGCAATCATCGGTATCGATACCCTCGGCGCAGTTTCCTCTAACGGCGGTCAGGCCCTCACCTGGCTTCTTATTTCAGCAATTACGTTCCTTATCCCCTATGGCCTGCTCACGGCTGAACTGGGCAGCACCTTTACCCAGGAGGGTGGCGTTTACGAGTGGTGTAAGCTGGCTGGGGGACGTTTCTTTGGGGCGCTTGCAGCCATGCTTTACTGGATATCTAACCCGTTGTGGGTTGGTGGTACGCTTGCTGTAACGGCCATCGCTGCGATCAAGACGTTCTGGTTTGGCAATCCCAACTTTCACTTTGGGGGAAGTGTGCCGGTAGACGCGGCAGTAGAAATTGTGATCGCGCTCATCTTCATCTGGGGAACAACCTGGTGCGCGATTATGTCTCTTCGCTTCGGCAAATGGCTCTCCGTCTTCGGCTCATACGCAAAATTCACCCTCTTTGCGCTGTTTGTCATCCTGGCGCTGGTGTATTTCTTCGGTGGGCACTCTACCGGCGATCATTTGACGATTGCTGATCTGAAACCGACAAGCGACTGGGGCCTGATCGTGAGCGGCATCCTGCCTGTGTTGATTTTTAACTGGGTAGGTTTCGAGCTGCAAAACGGGGCCGGTGAAGAGATGGAGCATCCACAGCGAGACGTGCCGCGCTCGCTCATACGTGCCGGTATTGTTGCTGTGATTGCCTACGCTATTCCCATTACGGTTATTCTGTTCACATTGCCCAAGAGCCAGCTCTCGAACGCAGGTGGCTTCTTGAAAGCGTATCAGATCGTCGTTGGCGTACTTCCTTCTCAGGTTGCCGCCGTACTTGGCTGGCTGGTCGCTCTGGCAATCATCCTTGCTCTGGCTTCCAGTGGTGGTACCTGGATTATTGGTGCAGACCGCACCTATGCGATTGCCGCGCTTGATCGAACTGCTCCGGTTCTGCTGGGCCGTTTCAGTGGTCGGTATGGCACTCCAATCTCAGTTAACACGATGTCTGGTATTGTGGCCAGTATCGCGATGATAGCTGCTATTCTAGTAAACTCGTTTGGATCGGGTAATATTGTGACGCTGTATGGACTGGTCTTTGGGTTTGTCGTTTCGACCACAACCCTGTCATACCTGTTTATTTTCCCTGCCTACTTCATTTTGCGTCTCAAGTATCCGAATGTACCTCGTCCCTATAAAGTTCCCGGCGGTACAGTGGGTGCGTTTATTGCTATGCTCCTGCCGCTCATTTATGCAGCCGTTGCCAGCTACTTCATTCTTATACCAACGGATGCCACACTTACCAACGATGGAGTGGACCGGCTGACATACGAGCTGACGCAGTTCGTTCCACTTGCGGTGATTGTGCTGCTGACGGTGATATTCTATGTCTGGGGTCATGCAGAGAAGCGCAATCGCGATGTCGTGGTGGAGTTGAATCTGGAGAACGCAGGCGAGGTGGCTTTAGGCGGCGAATAGGCTTTTTAGCCAATACGAAACTGGAAGCCACCCGCAAGGGGATGGCTCTACAGGCCGCATCCTATGATAGAGCCCGCTCCTTGCGGGTGGCTTCCGGTTTCGCCTGCAAAGATTGGCCTGCTCAACTGTGATGGATACTTGCTCTCACCTGCTTTGTCCTCGTGATATGCTAGTAGCAAACACTGTGTTTGAAATGCGTATCACGAGGAATTTGTATGTCTTCAAAACGGAAAAAGGTAACTGTTTCTACTCTCCTCTCTCTGGCTGCTGTTGGCGGTATAGTAGCCTTTGCAATCAATTTCTATCGTCGGCCCTGGGAGACGGTGCTGGCGATGGCGCGGATGGGTCTGCTGCTGATTGGGGTGCGCGAGGAGTATTGCAATCTAAATGGCGTCTTGATGCGCTACTACTGCGCGGGAAGGCGCGGTTCGCCAGTGGTACTGGTACATGGGCTTGGTAGCTCGGCTGAGACCTGGGCGGCGTTGATTCCACTGCTCAGCCGGGAACACCTGGTATACGCGCCGGATATGCCGGGCTTTGGCAAAACGCCTCTAGCTCCAGAAGGCACGAACATTGCCACGCATGTCCTCTATCTCGAGCGCTTTCTCAATGCGCTGGGCTATCCACGGGTGACGCTGGTAGGTAATTCCCTCGGCGGGTGGATTGCTACACGCTTCGCTCTACTGCATCCCGAGCGGGTCGAACACCTGTATTTGCTCAATAGCGCGGGCCTGAGGCGCGAGGGGATGAATTCACCGTATGTTGAGCGTCGTGAAGAGGCGTTGAGTACGTTTAAGCATCTTTGGGGCTTTTCGCTGCCTCTCCCTGGGTTTCTGCTCGATAGTATGATTCAGAATTCACAGCGACCCGCCTATGCCGGTTTTATTCGCGGCTATGATCCTGCTGAGGAACTTGATAGCCTGCTGACAGAAGTAAAGGTGCCAACGACGATTATCTGGGGTGAAAAAGACCGGCTGCTTCCGCTTGCCTGTGCCTACGATTTTGAAAGAGGTATACCAGGGGCGGAACTGGTGCTGCTTCCCCGCATTGGACATATGCCGCAAATACAGGCACCACTTGAAGTGGCGAGACTTATTATGTAGCAACCTGTGCAGCATGCTATGAAAAAGCCCCGCTCGCCTGTCATCCTGAGCGCAGCGAAGGATCTCGCGCCTGCCCTGTCGAGCCAGTGGAGGCCGGAGATTCTGAGCGCAGCGAAGGATGACATTGGGAGGCAGGGGTGCCATAGCATGTTATTTCCCAACCACCTGGCGCAGTTCGTTGACGACCTGCTCAAGCTGTGCGGCGGCATCGCTTGCCGAAGTCGCACCCTCTTTTAGCTGTTCGTTCACCTGAGTGGTTACTTTGATGGCGGTTGCCAACTTCTCGTTGCTGGTTGCCTGATAATGGACGGCTTTTTCGATGTAATCGGCGGCATTAATCATCTGCGCGAGTATGTGTCGAATTGACTGTTCGTTCTGATGATTCAGGTTATTGAGCATGCCTGTGCCCATTTCGCGCAGTTTGTGGGCCGCGATTCGGGTAGCTTCGGTATAATACTGTACGGATTGCAGGCCGACCTGGGAGGAATCGATTACCCAGGTTTGTTCAGAGGCCGCGCTCTGCTGCTTGGTTGCCAATGTGTTTAGCGAGGTGGTGCTGCGGCGCAGGCGTTCCACCGCTTGAAGAATCGGGCGTGTGATGTATTGCCCGGTGCCGAGACCGGCAAGCGCGGCGATTAGCAGGACAACGAAGGCGATGATGCAGGTGCTGAAAAGCTGCCGGTCGGCAATGGCTGTTACTGTGCTGACCGGACTGAGGACGATATATGTCCAGGGCACCTTTGTAGTGGCGCGCTGCGCGATTTCATAGGTGTTGGATTGTCCGGCGGGAATCAACTGCCCGGTCGTGTTCTGGTGTAGTTGAATTGGCTTGCTGTCTGCTTTGACGGCTACTGGATTGGAGCTTCCATAACGGGCCTCAGCGCTGATTGTCTGCTGCACATCTGGCGAGAGCGGCGCGGTTGCAGTAAAGAGGAGCGAAGGGTTGGTATCAGCGATACGCACGCCGTTTTCATCTACGATGAAGGCGTTACTTCCGTCTCCGTTCGCGCCTTTGTCGCTATTGACAATGGACCAGATGTAATCAATGTTGAGCGTGGCGCGAATAAAGCCCAATAATACGGGCGTGGCGGTGGCTGAATCGGAAATAGGAGCGTAGATATCTACTGATGCTTTATGGCTGCCGGGATTGTAGTAGACCGGAGAAATGACGACCTTCCCAGAAGTGACGGCCTGTAGTTCTTCTGGTGGCACAAGATAGCGTCCGTGGACTTGTGGTGGAAGCGTGGGCGGATAATAGAGACGCAGGTTGCCTTTGACATTAAAGAGCGCCCAGTCAGTATAGCGATGGTCGCGGAAAAGACCGGCAGCCAGGGCATACAAAGCATGACGTTGCGCATCCAGCGTCACCTGCTGTGGGGGAAGCGCGAGAAACTGCTGCACTGTAGGAACCTGAGTGAGTGTTTCCGCGTCGAGCATGCGTTCGGAGAGATACGTATCGATCAATTGCACACGCGATTGCGCGTCCGTTTGCATGGCAGTGTTTGCTTGAGAAATAAGAGTAGGGCGTGTGAGTAACTCACTCACAAGCAAAGTGACAAGCAGCGGCGCAATAGCTGCGAACATGAGCAAGAGTGAAACTCGCAGTGAGAGGGAGATGCCTCGCCTGCGTCGTTGCAGTGATGCTTGTTGTTCCATATGAGTAAACCATCCTTATTCAAGGGTGGAGTGTCATCGACGAATGACACCGGCACGTTCTAAATCCTGGAGTAGTGATTCCACCTCTGCCTGGCTGCGGCCCATCAAGCGTATAAGCTCGGTTGTGGGGCGAAAGCCATCAATCAGCAAAAATAAGCGTCTATGCGCCCGGGAAAGGCCTGCAAACGCAATGCGTTGCAAGCCATCGTCAAGAGAACGAAGGTGATAGGGAGCGGTCTGTACGCTGGCAGGTACAGGCTGCGGCCCTGTTGCATGCATATCATGCCCCTTTGAGATTGGCAGTGGCTGCGTGCGTAAGCGTGGATTGGTATCCGGCACAGGTCTACTGCCATGTGGAACGGGGGAAGATGATCCCTGATGGGTGGACACTTCACCTGATGTAAAAGTAAACAAACAGGGTCCCCAGGTGGAGAGCCACTGAAAAGCAGCAACACCTGTTAGTTGCCTGACACTGGCCTCTGTCATCTGTCCATTCACAAATATGATTATGCCCTTTTCAGCCTCTGAACCAATACGACGCTCAACGGTCAGCGTTCCCGTCTTCCGGCCCAGTGAAATGACCTGAATGACATTGGCAAGCCTATCCGTCTCGGTTGCTGGCTGCTGTGGCATAGCTTTAATGCTCCACCATACCTCTCTAATGAAGTATTCCTTCCATTCCAGACATACTTCTATGAGCGTAAGTATGTTGATAAGTCGTGGATTGTGTTCAGCATAGCATAAAAGTCAGAGTATGACAAATACATGAAAAGCGAATAGGACATTTATCTTATGCTGTTTCAAGTTGTGTCAAAAAGTACTTTTGGGTGAATACGATACTGTGCGTGTGCAGAATCGTACAGGGTAATAGAAAAGCTGTAGTATCTTGCAGGCGCGCAGGCAAGTGTAGCGTGGGTCGAAAACCTTGTCTGCTGCCTTTTCACATGATATACTTCCTAAGCGTCGAGATTTCCTAGTTAATTGGAAGCGGGAAGCGAATGTCGATGGAGTCGCGTAATCCCTCTCATCTACCTGGCTCAGGCTCCAGTGTGGGAGGATATACCAGTGAAGTCCCTCCGGTGGAGCAGCTATCGGTCAATGAACTTGCGCGCTGTTGCTCCGAAGAGACCAATAAATTTCTCAGGCAGAGCGTCTCTAATGATAGATATTGTCTGGAGTTATTCCGGCGGGCGATTGTCAAGCGCGATGAGGATGCATGGGCCAGTATTTACCAGCAGTACGCGCCGCTCGTGTTGACCTGGGTGAACCAGCATCAAAGTGCGGCTCCTATGCTGGGGCAGGATGGAAGTGGACCGCTGGTTAACGCGGCGTTCGCGAAATTTTCGCAGGCGCTGACACCGGCCAAGATGGATAATTTTGACTCGCTGGCGGCAGTATTGAAGTATCTCAAGATGTGCGTGCATAGTGTGATCGCCGACGAAGTGCGTTCGCGACAGGCGCGCCAGTACGAGGAGACGCTGGAAACCATCGAGCAGGAGCCAGCTTCGGATGATCCTGCTGATGATGTGGTGTCGAATATTTCCGCGCAGGGTCTGTGGCAGGTGATTCAGGAGGAATTGAACGGGGAGGATGAGCGCATGCTGATCTACCTGGCGTATGTGCAGGGCATGAAGCCGAGCGAAATCAGCAGCCAGCATCGCCGCCTTTTCCCCTCGGTGGAGGATGTCTATCGCATCAAACGTAATGTGTTGGAGCGGCTGAGGCGCAATCGCCGCTTGCAAGCGTTATTTAAACATAGCTAATGCGCGAACGTCAAAGCTATTGTTCCTATCTTTGCCCAAAGGTAGCTACCAAAATAGCAAAGGCGTTCGTTTATTGAGGTGAATAAAGAAATTGGGCCTGCTGAGCAGTGGATTGCTAACCGGCGGAAGGGGAGATCGCCAGAAGGCAACAGGGTACTCTTCAGCAGGGACGACTCTTGTGATACAGGGGAGCAGAGTCTGCTTCCAGCCTGGTAACTGTCGACGTAGTTGGAGCGAGTAGTGCCGACCAGGTTGTAGTCGTCTTAATCTATCCATTGCTTATAAGGAAAAGCTCATGGAGTGTAATGAACCGGGTATTATCCGCGATGAGGAACTGCTTGCGTACCTGGCAGGGGAGAGGGTCAGGCCGGTAGTCGAGCAGCACCTTGCACGCTGTCCCGGCTGCTCGGCGAAGGTTGCCGACTATCGCGGTTTGGAACGCTCATTAGTACAAAGACTCTACCGGTGGGAATGCCCACCCAGTCAAATACTTGGCGAATATCAACTTGGCCTGCTCAGCAACGAACAGAATAATGCTATCAGGCTGCATTTGACCCGATGCGTTCTTTGTGCAGAAGAAGTCGCAGCGCTGGCAGGGTTTCTGGAAAACGATCCGTTTCTAGCGCCTCCAGTTGCTGTTCATGCGCGGCGGCAGAATCATCATGGACAGGCGCAAGATGTAAGGCAAGTTATGCGAGGCCTGGGTAATGCGGCCAGCCAGCAGGTGCGGCGAATCATTGCGACTCTGATTCCACAGCAACCGCGTCTGGCATACCAGCGTACTACCACTTCGCTTGTCACCTGGCCGAGGCGATACGCTGCTGAAGACCTGACTATTTCTATCCAGGTGGAACGAGTCAATGGGCGAAACGATGCCCTGCAACTGATCGGGTTTGTTACGCGCAAAGGGGCGACCCTGGAAGCGCTAGAGGGCGCGCAGGTGCAGTTGCTATCATCCGGTGGCCAAACATATATGCAGCAGATCGATGACCTCGGTAACTTTGTCTTTTCACCGGTTGCTCCAGGCACCTACACGCTGGAGTTGCAACTTGCTGAAAGCACGATTGTGATCGAACAACTGCTGGTTGTGCTGGAGGATTGAGCGGATCGAGCTTAACCCTACTCTGAAAAGAGTAGTATGATAGATCGAGATGTGCTAAAACCAACAGGGATTTCTGAAGTGAATGCTCATGCTTATAATGAGGGCGTGAGCATTTTTATTGCCTCATAAAGCGCATAGACGCGCGTTTATACTACATGATAGAATAATCGCACCGGCTGTGGTTACGGGGGAGTGGGGCGCAAATGCTGGATGTAGAGAGCGTATTCTTTGTATAAAGGTCTGCGCAATTAGCGGAAATAATGTTGCAATGACACCGCAAAAACTGGTTGCCGTACTTCGCCAGATGAACGAGGAAGAAGGACGGTTCTTATTACAAAACGAACTTCCTTTGCTCGATTACGATCAAATAGATGAGCTGGTCAAGCTGCTCAAGCAAACGGCTGATAATCAGTGGACAAAAGATACGGAGATATCATACGGACTGGCCGGGCATTTGCTTTCGATTGGCGACTTGCTCCAGGATAGAAATGTCTATGCGCTTGGTCTGATGACGCGAGGGGATGCGCTGCGCCGGATGGAGCGCGAGCGGGATGCCCTGACCTATCTTGACGCCGCCGGTAAGGAATTTCTGGAGCTTGGGGATGAAGTCGGCTGGGCGCGCACGCGCATTGGCCGGGTGAGCGCCTGCCTGCAATTGAATCGCTTCGCTGAGGCGCTGGCTGATGCGGCGGCGGCACGTGAAATTTTTCTGCGCCATAATAATTTCCTGCGTGCTGGTCAGATTGATGTCAACGCGGCGATGATCCATTATGAGATGGGGCAGTACAAACAGGCGTTGAGTCTTTCAGACCGCGCTATTGAGACCTACCAGAAGCATCATAAAGACGTTGCTTTGCATGTTGCGCGCGCGAAGGGCAACAAGGCGGTGATTCTGGAAGCGATGGGCCGCTTTCGCGAGGCGGTTACGCTACACGAGCAGGCGCGGGCCACGTTCGCGGCGCAAGCCGGACAGGAGATCGCGGTAGCCCGCGAGGATTTCAATATTGCTTCGATTTACGCCGCCCAGGGCCACTATAGCAAGGCCTTGCTGCTCTTCAATCTCTGTCGCGACATTTTCCGGCGTCATGACATGATTCCACAATCTGCTGAAGTGGCTCAAAGGATTTGCTCCTGTTTGCTGCATCTTAATCGCGCTCAGGAGGCCTACGAACTGGCGGAAGAGGCGGCGGCCTATTTTAGAAGATCGCCGGGGGACCGCCAGGTTCTGGCTCTGACGCTTACCGATCAGGCTGAAGCGGCAATGTTGCTGGGCAATTTGCGTGACGCTGCTGAGAAGTTGGGTGAGGCGCGTGCTATTCTTGAGGGCATGGGTTTCATGCGGCTGGCGGCGCGAGTTTGCCTCTATCAGGCGGAGCTGTATTTCGTGGATGGACAGTATGATATCAGCCTGCGCGAAGTATCGCGGGCGGCAGATGCGTTTGCTGAACAGGAGTCGTATCCCTTGCTGGCCAAAGCGGCTCTCTTACAGGCGCGCATTATGGCGAATAAGGGTGATACCGTCACCGCGAGGGAATTATGCAACCAGGCATGGGATATTGCCCAGAGCCAGGGGCTGCTCGACCTGAAATATCGCTGTGATTACCTGCTTGGGCAGATTGCTGAGCATCATCAAGACCTGGAAGCGGCGGCACGCTATTATGACCGGGCAATTCGCGGCATCGAGGATGTGCAGAGCCATCTCGTGCTGGATGAGCGGACGGGGTTTCTCCAGGATAAAGGTGATGTGTACCGCCGGGCGGTTACGCTTGCTTTGAGATGCCAGAAGGTGAACGAGGCGCTGGTCTATGTAGAAAAGGCCAAATCGCGCGTGCTGGGCGACTACCTGCGCAACAACATCGATATTCGCCTGCGGGCCGCCGATAAGGACAGCGAGGCTATCCTGGAAGACCTGAAGCGCCTGCGCGAGGAACAGGCCTGGTACAGCACAGTAGTCTACGAGAGCGAAAGCGAGACCAACTTTGGCGATACCACATTGATGCGTATTCGCGCTATGAAGCCTGGAGAGGCGCGTCAGGAGTTACAGAAGCGGGAGCGGGGCATCGAGCAGTTGCTTGAGCAAATGCAGCTACGCCAGGCTGGAGACCTTTCATCCCGCGCTCGCTCGCATTGGACAGATAGTATTGTGACGACCTTGTGGCAGAAGATAGACCGCTCGACGCTGGTGCTGGAATACTACCTTACGGATACAGACCTCTATATCTTTTTACTGACACGCAGCGGGGTAGATGTGCGGGTTATCGAAGGAGCAGTACCCAAACTTGAGCGGCTTTTCGCGCTGTGGCGTGTCAATCTTGATCTGGCGGCGCAGGCCAGTGGGGCAGAAGATCGAGCGGCGGCCTTTGCTGGCTTGCAGGAGAACAGCCTGGGATTGCTCCAGCGACTCTATGACCTGCTGTTGAAGCCAGTGGCTTCCGAACTGGGCGACTGCCAGCACCTGGTGATTGTGCCTTATGGCATGCTGCATTACCTGCCGTTCCACTGCCTGTTTGATGGAGTGCAGTTCGTGGTCGAGCATCTGAATGTGTCGTATCTTCCGGCGGCGGGCCTCTATGATCTCTGTCGCCAGCGTGGCAAGCGGATTCGCGCAAAGGGTGCGCATTTGCGCAATTCGCTGGTGCTGGGCCTGACTGATGGCGGTCGCCTGGCCTATGCGAAGCAGGAGGCAGAAGCAGTAGCGCGACAGCTAGGTGGCATCTGCGCGATTAATGAAGCTGCTACGACGACGTTGCTACAGGAGGCGGGGCCGCGCTGTCCGGTGGTGCATATCGCGGCACACGGCATGTTCCGCCTGGACGCGCCCAACTTCTCGCATATCAAGCTGGCCGATCGCCAGTTAAGCACCATCGAAGTCTTTAACCTTGATCTCTCCTCATGTTCGCTCGTCACGCTGAGCGCCTGCGAAACGGGCCGGGCGGTTGTTGGAGGCGTGGATGAAGTAATCGGCCTGGGGCGCGGCTTCCTCTACGCCGGAGCAGCCTCGATTTTGCCGACACTGTGGAAGGTCGATGACGCGAGTAGCGCCGAACTAATGGAGATGTTCTACCAGGTCCTGTTGAGTGATTTCAGCAAGGCTGCTGCCCTTGCGGGTGCGCAAAGAGCGTTTCTGGCTCGCGCCCGTACCTCGGTGCGACCTTATAGAGTACATCCGTATTTCTGGGCCGGGTTTCATTTGATTGGGGATGCGGGAGCGCTATAATAAATATCATTTGAAATGTGGGGAATACTATGCAATATCTCGCGCCAGACTATGTTTATACCGAAAACGGCCTTCAGGCTGACATGGTGGTTGCCATTTCGGACGAGGGGCATATTGTGGATGTTGTTCCGCGTGGCGAAGACCTGGCCTATCCCGACCTGGTGTTGTTGCCTGGAACGGCTCTGCTGCCGGGCTTTGTCAATGTGCATAGCCATGTCTTTCAACGGGCATTACGCGGGCATACGCACCGACCGCTTGAGAAGAAAGATACGTTCTGGACGTGGCGGCGGGCTATGTATGCAGAGGCGGGGCGACTGGACCCGGACAGCTTATATGAAATCGCTATGAAGACCTATCGCGAGATGCTTGTGGCTGGCTACACGACGGTAGGAGAGTTTCATTACGTGCATCACCAACCGGATGGAACACCTTATGATAATCCGAATGCCATGTCTGAGGCGATTTTGCAGGCGGGTGAGGACGCGGGCATACGGGTGGTGCTGTTGATGACGGCCTATGCGCAGAGCGGCTTTGATCGTCTACCAGAGCCGGAGCAACGGCGCTTTTGTGATGCTTCGGTCGAGGCGTATCTGGAGCGGGGCGAGGCGTTGCGGTCGCTAGGTGTGCCTATGGGGGTAGCTCCACATTCGGTGCGTGCCGTTCCCCCGGATTGGTTGCGGGCGATTGCCGAATATAGCGCGCAGCACCAGTTGCCATTGCATATTCACGCCGATGAGCAGATGGGAGAGATTGAGCAATGCCAGGCCGCCTTTGGCTGCACACCGATTGAACTGCTGGAACGGTGCGGTGTGTTGAGCGAGCGAACGACGATTGTGCATGCCACCCATGCCAACGCGCAAGAGATCGCCCTGCTGGAACGATATGAGTGTACGGTCTGCGTCTGTCCGACGACCGAGGGTGATCTGGGAGATGGCATTGCGCCCTATGCTGAACTGCTGGCTGCCCATATCCCGCTCACGATTGGCTCGGATAGCAATACGCGGCTTGATCCTATCGAGGAATTACGCTGGGCTGAATACAGCGCCCGTATGCGCTACCAGCGTCGGCGCGTGCTGGTAGCAGGGGAGATGGAGTCTCCTGGGCCGCTCCTACTGAATTATGGCACTCGTAATGGGGCGGCGGCGTTGGGGATTGAAGCGGGGAGTATCGCTCCTGGCAAGCTGGCGGATTTCGTGGCGATTGATTTGAAGCACCCGATGCTGGATGGTTGGAGCGAACAGGATGTGTTGGATGTGCTGTTTTTTGGCGCATCGGCGGGTGTGATTGTGGGAACGTGGGTAGAGGGCGAACGGGTTTTTTAAGTGTAAAAAGCAGGCCTATCTTTTGGTGAATATTGAAAAAATAGGGGCGGTTCTCACTCCCTGTCATCCTGAGCGCGGCGAAGGATCTGCGTCGGCCTGCCGAATCGTGTATCGAGGCCGCAGATCCTTCGCCGCGCTCAGGATGACAATTGTGATATTCCCTCTTTATTTGTCAATGTTTATCATGGGATAGGCCCGTTGTTTTTTATCGGTTAGCCCCAGCGAATCAACCCCATCTCATGCTTATTAAGCAACTCGGGCTGATTGGGAAGCACGCGGACGCCGTAGGCGATGCTGCCGCTTTCGGGCGGGCGCAGCTTGATGTCGTAGCGGTAGGAGCCATCCAGTTCCTGTTTAGTGTATTCCATCGGAATAGCATGCTGTACGACGATCTGCTCGTCTTTGGCCTCGCCGTAGACAAGCTCAACGGTCAGATCCTCCGGGCGCAGGTTGTCGATGCGCACCCAGGCGCGCATATCGATGCTCTCGCCGAGACTGAGTTGTCCATCACGGCGTCCCTCGAGATAGAGTTCGAGGCTAGGCCAGGCGCGGCGCACTCGTTCTTTCCAGGCGGCCAGTTCGCGCGCTTTCTCGTAGTGATGCTGCTCGATGCTGAGGCCCTGCTGAATCTCGGGCACGTAGAAGCGCTCGGTATATTCTTTGACCATGCGGCGCATACTGAAGGCAGGCGCGCAGGTGCGGATGGCCTCTTTCATGATCGCAATCCAGCGATGCGGAATGCCATCCGGGCCACGATCATAGTAGGTGGGGATGACGTCGCTTTCGAGGATGTGATAGAGCGAGAGACTATCGGCCTCGTCCTGGATGTTGGAGTCGTGGTACTCGCGCTCCTCGCCAATGGCCCAGCCATTCTTTCCGTTGAAGGCCTCGGCCCACCAGCCGTCGAGGATGCTGCAATTGGGCTGGCCATTGAGCGCCGCTTTCTGACCACTTGTGCCGCTCGCCTCGTGCGGGCGAATGGGGTTGTTCAACCAGAGGTCGGTGCCCGAGACCAGGTAGCGCGCCATGTTGATGTCATAGTTTTCGAGGAAGATGATCTTGCCCCGGAAGGCATCACTGCGCGAGACGCGATAGACCTGCTCGATCAGCGCCTTGCCAGGGCCATCTGCCGGGTGGGCTTTGCCCGCGAAGATGATCTGTACCGGGCGCTCGGGATTGTTGACGATGCGGTTGAGGCGTTCGAAGTCGCGGAAGATCAGCGTGGCGCGTTTGTAGGTAGCGAAACGGCGCGCAAAGCCGATAATCAGCGAGTCCGGGTTGAGCATGCGCTCGAACTCGGCCATCTGAATTGAGCCTTCTCCTAAGCGCAGGTGTTGCGAACGCAGGCGCTGGCGTGTGTAATGAATAAGCGCTTCTTTGCGCTGCAGGTGAACCTGCCAGAGTTCTTCATCGGGAATATCCTCGACTTTGTTCCACATCTCCTGCTCATCGACGTGTTCTTTCCAATCTTCGCCGAGGTAGCGCTTGAAGAGTGAATCCACCTCGGGGGCGATCCAGGTTGGCGTATGGATGCCGTTGGTGATGGAATCGATGGGTACCTCGTCGGGGTCAACGCCGGGCCAGAGGAACTGCCACATGCGGCGGGAGACGGCTCCATGCAGCGCGCTCACGCCATTGTGCTGTCCGGTCAGACGCAGGGCGAGAACGGTCATGCCGTAGGTTGGCCCCCAGCCATGATCTTCGCGAGCAACGTCCATGAACTGGTCGCGTGTGAGGCCAAGCTGACCCCAGTAGGAGCCGAAGTATTTGTCCACCAGGTCGTAGGAGAAGGTGTCGTTGCCTGCCGGTACGGGCGTGTGGGTGGTAAACAGCGAATTGGCCGCAACTGCCTCACGGGCCTCATTGAAGCTGAAACCCTGCGCGACCAGTTCGCGGCAGCGCTCAAGATTCATAAAGGCGGCATGGCCTTCGTTGATGTGCCACGCGGCGGGCGAGATGCCGAGGGCGCGTAGAGCGCGAACGCCGCCGATGCCCAGCACAATCTCCTGCGAGATGCGCATCTCGCGATCACCGCCATAAAGGCGGGCCGAGAGTTCGCGATCCGATGGCGCGTTAGGCGGCACATCGGTGTCCATCAGGTAGAGCGGAATGCGTCCCACCTGGATTTTCCAGACTTTGGCGTGAATGCGGCGTCCAGGCAGTTCCACCTGGATCATGACCTCGTTGCCATCAGGGCCAATAGCTGGCGTGGCGGGAGCTTCGGAGAAATGCAGCTTATCGTAAAAGGCTTCCTGCACGCCTTCGCGAGTGATTGCCTGCCGGAAGTAGCCCTGTGGATAGAGAAACCCGACACCCACAAATGGAAGGCCGAGATCGCTTGCCTCTTTGCAGTGGTCGCCGGAGAGAATGCCAAGACCGCCGGAATAGATGGGCAGCGCCTCGTGCAAACCGAACTCCGCCGAGAAGTAGGCGATGGTATAGTTTTCCAGTTCGGGATAGGTGCGCGAGAACCAGGTTTCTTCTGGCTTTGGATGCATGTAACGGTCGAAGTTACGCAGAACACTATCGTAGTGTTCAAGATAGTCATCGTCGTTGGCGGCATGTTCCAGCAAGCGCGGCTCAACTTCACTCAGGAAGCGCACAGGATTATGTCCTACCTCTTCCCAAAGTTTGTGGTCTAGTTTCTTATAGAGTTCGAGCGCTTCAGGGTGCCAGCTCCACCAGAGATTATATGCCAGTTCGTAGAGCCGACTGATACGAGGAGGCATTATGGGAAAAACCGTTACACGGCCATAGACTTTCACGAAAACAAAATCCTTTCTGTGATACCAATCTATTGATAAGTATATCTTGCTTGCGAAATGAGGTCAAATTAATGAAGGTTTTCGGTTTCACCTGGTGTTCGTCAATTGTTTGCATCTAGCGTGGGGGGAACGGAAGCCACCCGCAAAGGGAAGCAGCGCAGCGTCCGGCTCCGACCGAACGGAAGCCACCCGCAAGGGGATGTCTCTACAGCAGCCGCAATGTAGAGGCATCCCCTTGCGGGTGGCTTCGGGGCGCTCTCTGTGCAAAAATATGACGCGCACCTGGTTTCCCCTATCGGTAGAAAAGCCCCCGTATGCTATACTATGCAGGAACAAAACGCACTAGAGCGCATGGAGGCATAATTGTTATGTATGAAGGTGGCGGAGAGCGGCGCAGCAGGGGGAGCCGGAGTACGCGCCGGAGGGAGTATGAAGAGGATATCGCGGCAAAGCGGACGCTGGTGCCGGAACCGCCTGGGCCAACCAGGGCGCGCAGGATAAGCGGGATTGTCGGTACTGTGCTGGTGTTGATTGGATTGCTCTGGCTGGGGCAGGTGGTAGTACAACATTTTATCGGTGGTGACAATCAGACCTCGACACTGCCTTACGGTGGGAACGGGCCAGCGCCAACGGCAACCATACCACTTGGGCCGCTGACGGCTGCGGGAATTACGCTTGGGCATCCTGCTGATATGCCCGCGTTGAGCGCGCAGCAGGCGATACTGCTGGCAAACCAGCTTGAGCCGGAAGGAAGCAACGCGAAACGGGTCAGCGCGCAGTATGTTTTGCTCACCTATAACGGGTCTGGTGGCGCGAATCAACGGGCAAACTTGAATAATGTACCGGCCTGGATGGTGTACTACCAGCAGATTCCCTTACCGCCTCTGAACACGTCCGTGACACCCTATCCGCAAACACAACATGATCTGTATGTCTTCCTGGATGCGCAGGGCAGCAAAGAATTATTGAAAATCTGGGTGTAATTGCAAATATGTAGGGACGCGATTGATCGCGTCCACCCCATCTGTCGTGTGTGCCGATGCGCCGGGGTGGACGCGATCAATCGCGTCCCTACATAGGCCGGATGCCGCCTCTATTCATGCATTTTGATCCAGCCGTGACGCAGGGCGTGGACGACGGCGGCGGTACGGTCGTTGACCGAGAGCTTTTTGAGGATGGAGGTGATGTGGTTTTTCACCGTCTGGTCGCTGATCTTGAGGGATTTAGCGATTTCTTTGTTGCTGTTGCCACGCGCGATGTAGTCGAGAATCTCGACTTCGCGGCTGGAGAGCGGTGAATAAAGGTCTTTGGTGACGGCGTCTTCCTCTTCAACAGCCAGTTCGCGGAACGATTTCAGGACGCGACTGGCTAGCTGGGGTTTGGAGAGTACATCGTCGTTAATTAAATATTCGCCGTGACTGACGCGCCGCACCGCATCCATGAGTTCTTCCGGCGTGATACTGCGCGAGTAGTATGCGGCTGCGCCGACTTTGATCGACTGAAAAAGACGCTCCTCGTCCTCAGAAGGGGTGAGGATCATGATTGCCACATGCGGAGCGAGATGGCGCATCTGCCGGGCTATCTCCAGGGGATCGGCGGTGGTCAGACCGGCATCCAGGATGGCGACATCGGGGTTGCCGGTGCGCGCTAGTTCGAGGATGTCCGTCGCATCGGTCGTATTTCCGATGATTTCGCAATTGCCCATCTGTTCAAGTGTCGCGCAAATACCTTTGCGGAACAGGGGCTGTTCGTCAACGACGATGACTCGTATGATATCCATGCACTTCCTCACAACAACGCGAACGGATATGTTCGTTCGGCTGCCAACACTTCTAGTCTACATCTATTCGCAACATTCACAAGCGTAGACCCATCGATGTGACGGGAAAGAAATAAGAGTATGCCTGGAATAGTTACTGCTACTACGCAGTATACACGTATCGCTCTTTATGGACAATTTCCAGGCCTCTCTCTGAAACTATCTTCTTATTGCGGCTACACTAAATGCGTTCCAGGCGGCGCAAGGTGGAGTTGATAGCGACGCGCAGGCTTTCGATAACACCTTTGCCCGTAACGGCTACCGACTCGAAGCTGGGCACCCTGTAGGGGTTGAGGTATTGTTCCAGTACGGAAACTGGCAAGATGTCCTGTAAATCGCGCTTGTTCCACTGCATCACGAGTGGGAAATCTGTGATGTCCTTGTTCATGCGCCGGAGCTGCTCTTGTAGCTCATTCCAGCTTTCGATATTTTCCTGAAGCTTGCTGGCCTGCGAGTCGGCTACAAAGATCACGCAGTCGGCTCCTTTTAAGACGGAAATGCGCGTCTGCTGATAGAGTACCTGGCCCGGCACCGTGTACAGTTGGAAACGAATCTGGAAACCATGCACTTTTCCCAGTTCCAGTGGCAGGAGGTCGAAATAGAGCGTGCGCTCGGTCTCCGTATCAATGGAAACCATGTCGCCTACGTCACGCGGATTCACCGCCTGGTGAATATAGTGCAGGTTGGTGGTTTTGCCACACAGACCGATACCGTAATACACTATCTTGCAGTTTATTTCTCGTTTGGCCATATTTATGAGAGACATACGTATTTGTTCTCCTACCCGCTCAAACGCGCCTCATCCTGAACGCTGGTTTTGTACGTGAAAAAAAGACTGAGCTGACAGCCCCGTGAAGAGCCTGTCAACGCCAGTCACTACTTCATAATTTACAGAACAGTATACAGCATTTTCTTTAAATGTCAATTAACGGCTGAAGGCGCTCCACGCCACAATCGAATCATTAAACGATGTTCATAGAGGCTTTTGCGGATAGTACTTTTGTGTAGTACCATTTCGGCTATTTTATCGCTGAAATGATCTGGAAGAAAGAATGGACGCTCTTCCCATTGACGAATGCGCCTGAAAAGGCTAGACTAACGAAAACTGGTCTAACAAAGAGCGTCACTTTTTAAAGATAAAGAAGAGGTTCGGAACTATGACTTTGGCGGAGACGAGCGGTGTATCCACTGATTATGAGGTTGTAATCGGTCTTGAAGTTCACGCGCAACTGCTGACGAAGAGCAAGATGTTTTGTTCGTGTAGTACGGATTATGCCTATGCCGCGCCCAATACGCATGTGTGTCCGGTGTGTATGGGTATGCCGGGGGTGCTGCCGGTAATTAATATGGAGGCGGTCAAATATACGGTAATGACGGCCCTGGCCCTCAACTGCACAATTCCAGAATATTCCAAGTTTGACCGCAAGAACTATCCCTATCCTGATTTGATGAAGGGCTATCAAATCTCGCAATATGATGTGCCACTGAGCCGCGATGGCTACCTGACGATTGAACTGAACGGGCAGACGAAACGTATTGGCATTACGCGCGTCCACCTGGAGGAGGATACGGCGCGTTTGCTGCATCACGAGGGGTACAGCCTTATCGATATCAACCGCTCGGGTACGCCGTTGATGGAGATTGTGAGCGAGCCGGATATGCGCAGCCCCGAGGAGGCGCGGCTCTATATGCAGAAGCTGCGTGAAATTCTGGTCTACCTCGGCGTCTCTTCCGGGCGCATGGAAGAGGGCAGTTTGCGCTGCGATGCCAACATATCGGTGCGGCTACGAGGCCAGGAGAAGCTTGGCACGAAGACCGAGATCAAGAATATGAACAGTTTCCGCTCGGTAGAGCGAGCGCTGGCATATGAGGCGCAGCGGCAAATCGACATGTTACGCGCAGGCGAACGTATTCAACAAGAGACTCGCGGCTGGGTCGAGACCCGCGGCGTGACGGTGGGGCAACGCACGAAGGAGCAGGCTCACGACTACCGTTACTTCCCCGAGCCTGACCTGCCCCCGCTGGTTATCAGTCGGAAGTGGGTAGAAGAACTGCGCGCCAATTTGCCAGAACTGCCGGATGCTCGCCGGGCGCGCTACATGAGCGAGTTCGGCCTCACGGCTCAAGACGCGAATGTTTTAACGGAGGATAAGGCGCTTGGCGATTACTTCGAGCAGGTCGTCTCGGACTCGAACGTGAAAGATCGCAAGGCGCGAGCGAAAGCTGCCGCCAATCTCGTACTAAATGATGTGGTGCGTTTATTAAATGCGCACTCGCTTGATGTACAACGTTCGCCCTTCTCGCCCGCAGCCGCCGCGAACTTGCTTGATCTGCTCGATGCGAATCGCATCACAGGCAAGCAAGCGAAGGAGATTGTGGACGAGGCTTTCATGACCGGGAAGATGCCGGAGACCATCGTGAAGGAGAAGGGAATCCAGCCGCCCATCAGCGATGCTGGCGCGCTGGAACGCATTATTGAGGAGGTGATAGCGAACAATGCAAAGGCGGTAAGCGATTACCGCGCTGGTAAGACCAATGCCATTCAGGCCTTGATCGGCCAGGTAATGAAGCAGACACGCGGCCAGGCGAAGGCCGACATGGTACGCGCCATACTCATGCAAAAACTTGATGAAACGCCCTCTGCGTAGAGGGCATATACAAATCCGCTAAAAAGGAGAGCAGACCTATGCACGACGAAGTGAAGGCTGCGGCATTGAATCCCTATGAAATGGCCGTTCAGCAGTTTGAGGCAGCGGCGGAAAAACTGAATCTTTCGGAGGATATGCGGGAGATTCTGCGCAAGCCCAAACGCGAACTGGCCGTTAATTTTCCTGTGCGGCTGGATAATGGCCGCATCAAGACGTTTACCGGTTATCGCGTTCAGCACAACGTTAATCGCGGACCCGCTAAAGGAGGCATTCGCTATAGTCCCGACGTCACGCTGGATGAGGTGAAGGCGCTGGCGATGTGGATGACCTGGAAATGCGCGGTGGTCGGTATCCCTTATGGTGGCGCTAAAGGGGGCGTCATCTGCGATCCCAAGCACATGAGTCCGAGCGAGCTGGAACGGCTGACGCGCCGTTATGCGACGGAAATCTCTATCGTCATTGGCCCGCATAGCGACATTCCGGCTCCCGATGTCAATACAAACTCCCAGGTGATGGCCTGGATCATGGATACCTTTTCCATGCACGAGGGCTACTCTATTCCGGCGGTGGTGACGGGCAAGCCGCTCTCGATTGGTGGGAGCGAAGGGCGCAACGATGCGACCGCGACCGGCGTGCTGTTCGTGACACGTCAGGCAGCCAGGCGCATTGGTATGCCTCTGAGGGGAGCGCGTGTCAGCATTCAGGGATATGGCAATGCTGGTTCGATTGCGGCGCGTTTGTTCCATAACGAGGGCTGTAAAATTGTGGCCGTGAGCGATACACGCGGCGGCATCTATAACGAGTCAGGACTTGATCCATCCACCGTGTTGCGCTTTAAGCAGGAGCGCGGAAGTGTGGTAGGCTTCCCAGGCGCGCAAACCATTGGCGTGCAGGAGGTGCTTGAGGTTCCCTGTGATATCCTGATTCCGGCTGCTACTGAGGGCGTTATCACCGCTGCCAACGCTGATCGCGTGCAGGCGCGCATTGTCTCAGAAGCGGCGAATGGCCCAACTACGCCTGATGCCGACAGGATTCTCTTTAAAAAGGGCATCATGGTCGTTCCTGATATCCTGGCCAATGCCGGTGGTGTCACCGTCAGCTACTTTGAATGGGTGCAGGACCTGCAAAGCTTCTTCTGGGGTGTGGAAGAGATCACCCAGAAGCTGGAGGTCATCATGAATCGGGCCTTTGAGTCGGTTGCGGAAAAGGCCGATCAGTTTTCCTGCGATCTGCGCCTTGCCGCCAATATGCTTGCCATTGCACGTGTGGCAGAGGCAACGCAGATACGGGGCATTTACCCATAATCGAGGCATGAGGCTGTGCCACATTTCTCCAGGAGTTCCTGGAAGACACCCGCGAGGGGTGTCTCTACAGCGAAATCGAAGTGTAGAGACACCCCTCGCGGGTGTCTTCCAGGAACTCTGTCTTCTGTTTCCCTGTCTTCCGTTCCTCTGCCTTCCGTTTTCCTGTGCCAGTTTGAAGTTGCTTTTAGGACGGATTTTAGAAACGCCCACCGCGCTTCGGTTTTTTCGTGGGCTTGGGCGGCTTCTGCTGTCGTCCGGGCTTGGGTTTCTTACGACCGCGCAGGCTCCACTCGTCGTCCTCTTCTTCATCCTCCTCTTCGTCGAAGAAATCTTCTTCGTCGTCGAGAGGCTCTTCCTCTTCCTCGGCGGTCAGGTCTGGCTCTTCCTCAAAAGAGGGTAGTTCTTCCTCATCCAGGGTTTCATCGACATCAATGTTCGGAATCTCCTGATCGTCGAGGTCGGGTACCTGTTCGAATTCGTTCTCTTCAGGCTCCTCGTATTCCTCAGCGACGGGTTGCGGTTCTACCACACTCTGGGTCTGCATTTCCCGGTGCCCATCGGCAATGGGGGAGGCGGTTGCGCGTCCACCCCTGCGGGCGGTCGATACCGCTTCTGGCATCTCGACCTCAGTGTGGTCGTTTCCCTCATCTGGCCTGGGGGCACCAATGATTTTGCGTCCGGCGGCCACATCCAGCCAGAACTGGGAATAGTAATGTGGTCGGTCCGAGTCTTTCTCGCTGTCTTTCCTTGTCATTCTCCACCTTTTTCCGTAGGCGCTTTGATTACCTATGAAGCTTTCCTACCAGATTCTCCAGCCATACCACTGTACGTATGGTGGTACCAACACTCCTCTCCATAATATGAAGAAATGCAACACCTGTCAAGATGGCATCAAAACTACTTGAAGCCGCCTGGAGAGAGCGATAAAGGCCTGTCAAGACCCCAGGTGCATGAATTTTCTGGCTGAAGTGTTTGCAGTCTCGCCAGGATGCTTCTATAATACTATGCAAACAAATGGTTCCATACACCCTCTGTCTGCATTTCTGACGTCTTACCCATAGATGTGTAAACGTTGAACATACGCTGCTGTATGTCCCGAGATCGAGTGTACCGGGTACTCTGTGTTTGGGGGCTGGTATGCTGTGTAACAGAGGGAAGCTGGTGGCGAAAACCACCTTGCCGGTGTTCCTGAATTGGAGGAAAAATTGACGAGGATTCTCGATACGATTGATAGCCCTGAGCAGTTGCGCGCATTGAAACCCGCACAGATGCGGCAGCTTGCGGAGGAGATTCGACAAGAAATTATTGAAAAGGTTTCGGTAAAAGGTGGGCACCTGGCTCCAAATCTTGGCGTTGTTGAACTGACTATGGCGCTGCACTATGTCTTTGACACGCCAGATGATTTGCTGGTCTGGGACATTGGGCATCAGGCATATGTACATAAATTGCTGACGGGTCGCCGCGACCGCTTTCATACGATTCGCCAGTTCGGGGGGCTTTCCGGTTATCTACGGCGGGATGAAAGTCCGTATGATGTCTTTGGCGCGAGCCACGCCAGCACCTCAATATCAGCAGCATTGGGCCTGGCGGTGGCGCGTGACTTGCAAGGAAAAGATTTCAAGGTCGTTGCCGTAATCGGCGACGGCGCGCTGACGGGCGGCATGGCCCTTGAGGCGCTGAACAATGCCGGGAGCCTGAAGAAAAATCTCATTATTGTATTGAATGACAACGAAAAATCTATCTCGGATAATGTAGGCGCGTTGTCGCACTATCTGGGAACGCTGCGGCGCATGGAGACCTCGCCTAGCTACCGACGGCTGCGCGAGATGGCGAAAGGCTCGATTAACCGCTTGCCGGTCGTGGGTGAGAAGGCGCGTGAGGCGGCGGGGCGAGCCGAGATGAGCTTCAAGAACTTCGTCATGCACAGCAAGAGCGGCCAGATTTTCGAGGAACTGGGCTTCAAGTTCTTCGGCCCGTTCGATGGACACGATTTGCCCCTGTTGCTGGATGTGTTCGAGAACATTAAAAGGGTCGAAGGGCCGGTCATTGTGCAGGTTTTGACCAAGAAGGGTAAGGGCTGGGAACACGCTGAGAACGACTCGACGAAGTGGCATGGGCCGGGCGCATTCGATTATCATACAGGCGTCATCAAGAAAAATCCCAATGATCCGCCTACCTATACCGAGGTCTTTGCTAACGCGCTGGTGGATATCGCCGAAAAGGACGAGCGCGTGGTGGGTATCACGGCGGCAATGGCGGAGGGAACGGGCCTCAAGAAGATGCACCAGCGTTTTCCCGAGCGTTACTTTGATGTAGGTATCGCGGAGCAGCATGCTGTCACCTTCGCCGGTGGGTTGGCGGTCGGTGGCATGATTCCTGTTGTTGCCATCTATTCCACTTTTATGCAGCGCGCCTTCGACCAGGTGATTCATGATATCTGCGTGCAAGACCTGCACGTGGTTTTCGCGATGGATCGCGCTGGCATTGTAGGCGAGGATGGGCATACGCAGCATGGTATCTTTGACGTGGCCTTTATGCGCATGATTCCCAACATGAAGGTGATGGCCCCCAAAGATGAGAACGAACTGCGCCATATGCTCTATACCGCCGTCTATATGGATGGCCCGGTCAGCCTGCGCTATCCACGAGGCAAGGCGGTCGGTGTGCCGCTTGACAAGGAATTCCACAAGCTGGAGATTGGTAAAGCCGAACTGCTCAGCCCGTCGACGGTAGAGGAGGCAGAGCGGCAAAATTGCGTTATCCTGGCCTATGGCACTGCCGTCGCGCAGGCCGAGCAGGCGGCGAAGGAACTGGCGGGCGAGGGCATTTCCGCCACTGTCGTCAACGCACGCTGGGCAAAGCCGCTTGACGAGGAACTGATTTTGCGCCTTGCTAAGACGGTGGGGCGTATCGTGACAGTTGAAGACCATGTAGTGGCGGGCGGCTTCGGCAGCGCGGTACTGGAGCTGCTCGAAGCAAAAGGCCTGCTGCGCGAGGTCGATATTCGCGTGATTGGCTATCCTGATCGCTTCATTGAACACGGCGCACCCTCGATCTTGAAGGAACTCTACGGCCTGAGTTCGTCGCATATCAAGGACGTGGTGCGCGAGTTGCTGACTACCGAATCGAAAGGGTATGAGTTGGCGCATTAAATAACAAGCAAGCGGGGGCGATGAGCATGCAGAATTATACTCACCGCCTTTGCTTGCTATGAGAAAGACCCTCTCGCATGTCATCCTGAGCGCAGCGAAGGATCTCTCGCGTGCCGTATCGAGCCAGGGGCGGCCAGAGATCCTTCGCTGCGCTCAGGATGACATTTGGAGGCAAGCTGTTAAAGGTCAGCGACCATGTGTCTTTTCAGAGTGCGATAACCCAGCCGTTCATAGAAATGTAGGGGTCCCTCGCCGAATTCCCAGATGTCGAGCTGCATTTCTGTCGCACCATGCTCTTTGGCCCATTGCTGGGCGGCGAGAACAAGTTCTTTGCCAAGACTACTTTTTCTATATTGGGCGCTGACAAGCAGGCTTTGCAGAAACCCGTAGCGATATGCTACTCTCAACGGCTCAGCCTTATCCTCGCGCATATATACTTCTGCCAGACCGAGTAACTTGCCGTTCACTTCCGCAACGAGAATGACGGAGTCTTCGCTTGATAGGATAGTCTGTAACGCATTGTGGAGATGAGCTTCATCGTAGGCTTCTGGTATTCGCAAACGGTCTGGAACGCCAGCGACATGAAATTCATGGAATTCGATATAAAGCTGGATAAGATTGGGGATATCGTCTTGTATCGCTCGCCGGATAATAGGTGAGACATCATGCATACAATAACTCCTCACGGCTCTATGACCTGTGAGGAGTTATTGTAACACACTTATTTTTGGAAAATGCTTCGATAGTGTTCCGCGACCAGAGCGGCGGGGAAAAAGCGTAGCAGGGTGACGATGACCATTGCGAAGGCGAGCCAGTCGAAACCTGCATCAATGGGAATGCCGAGAACAGTGCCAGCCAGGGGCAGAACGGTGCTTAGCACGAATTCGTTGAGCGTGTCAGGGAAGAGCAGCACAACGAGCAGACCAGCGATTGAGGCCAGGAAAAGCAGCTTGCTCCACAGGGGAACGCGCCGGTCTGTCAGCAACGACCCGATGAGTTTGAAGGTTTTGGTCGCGTGAAAAAAGATGTCCAGGCGGCGCGGGCGTGTGCGGCCTTTACCAAAACCTGTTGATAGGTCTTCTGCCGGGTATTGCGGGTTATTTCTATAATACTGCTGCTGCATGGTATTAGTTGATTTCATGTGTTTTCCTCCTTGATGTGCCACTGTGTATTATACGTAGCAAAGGTGTTCTAAGTTGTATGGGTCAAGGAGGAATGACTATGAGCTAACCAACCATCAGATGCTCCACAATGCGGCCATCCTGCATGCGAATGATGCGATTGGCGTGCTGTCCTATCTCCAATGAATGGGTGACGAGGACGAGGGTTTGCCCAAATTCACGATTGAAGCGGCCGAGCAGGTTCATGATGTCGGCGGCGGCTTCGCTATCGAGGTTGCCAGTGGGTTCGTCGGCCCAGACGATGGCGGGATTGTTAGTGAGGGCGCGAGCGATGGTGACGCGCTGGCGCTGGCCGCCGGAGAGTTCGGCGGGCCGGTGTTTGGCGCGATCGGCGAGGCCCACACGTTCGAGGAGTTCCAGTGCGCGTTTGCGCGCCTTGCGCGCTGGAACTTTCGCGACCAGCATCGGCAGTTCGACGTTTTCAACGGCATTGAGCATGGGCAGGAGGTTGAAGTCCTGGAAGATGAAGCCCATGTGACGGGCGCGGTAGGTGGTGCGCTGGTTATCGGTGAGGTCGCGCAGGTTATCGCCCTGGATGTAGATATCGCCTTCGTCGATGGTATCGAGACCGGCGAGGCAATTGAGCATGGTAGTTTTGCCGCAGCCGCTTGGCCCCATAATGGCGACCATTTCGCCGCGCTCAACTTCGAGATGAATATTGCGTAATGCTTCAACGCGCAGTTGGCCACTGCGGTAGATTTTGGTGACGTTCTGGGCTGAGATGATAGCTGACATGATACTTCCTGATATACTACGACACTTTGCTGTATTGTAGCATATCAGGAAGTGAAGAGGAATAGCGCTTATTCGCTTTGGTCTCCCGGTTGCTGCAACGGCTTCATTACCTCGGGCGTCTTGCCCTGAGCGGGATGTATCCAGGCCTTGATGCGAAGGTAGAGGGCCATAATGCCGCCGAACCAGAGGCCGCCGTAGATGTACCCGGCCATGACGTCGCTGGGCCAGTGCGCGCCGAGATAGATACGCGAGGGGCCGATAAGCACGATCAGCGAGGCGGCGATGGCGATCAGTGTGTTGCGCAATCGGCCCGACCGCCAGTTAGTGGCCAGGAAGTAGATGAGCAGGCCAAACCAGTTCATGTAGTGCATGACGTGGCCGCTGGGGAAGCTTGGCTCATTGATGACGCGCACGACGGTCGCGAGTTCTTGTGTTGGGCGTGGCCGCTTGATAAGCCGTTTGACCAGCCAGTTCAGCAGATTAGAGGAACTGCTACAGAGTAGGAAGATGGCCTCAAGGCGGAAGCGCAGCAGCCAGAAAATGGCTGATATGCCGAACGTGAGCGGAACGCCGAATTTGGGGAAGCCTGGCTCGGAAATGGCAATCATGAAGCGGCGTATCCAGGGATTTCGCTGTTTCTGGAGATTACGGGTAATGGTGCGATCACCAGGGAAGAACTGCGTATAGCGGGCGAGCCACGAAAATAAGATCGCGCCGGAGAGCAACCAGAGATAGAAAGCCAGGAAGATGGTGCCGCGAGACACTGCGCGGCGGCCAGAAACCGACGTTTCAGCCGCCACACGCTGCGCCTCGCTAACAACAGGTTTTACATTTTGCTCGATGGTGGTGGCAATTTGCGCCGGAATAGCGGCGGGTGGCGCATCTTTGCCGTTTGATTCGGCTTGAGTAGTGTTCTCCATCACATGTCTCCCTTGTTTCAGGATTGTTCACGGCCGCTTGATTGGACGGTTATGGCATTTGTGGACCTGTCATGCAGACCGGGAGCGGGTTTTCCTGATACACGAATACGTAAAGCACGTGGTATGACTTTGATTGTCGCGGGTGTATTGCCGATGACCTTGCCATCAGCCTGTATCTCGACAGGTTCGGAACTGTTCACGCGCAGTGATCTGACGCGCACACGTTTGACTTTCGGCTGAAAGGGACGCCTGCCTTGACTGATCGAGACGGCGTGCCGGAGATATTCGAATTTGCTGAAATTGGTATAGACAATGACGTCGAGCAGTCCATCATCCATCAGAATATCGGTGGCGGGATGCATGTGCATGCCATAGAACGGCGCATTGCTGATCGTTACCTGAAGGGCTTTATACGGTTTGCGCTCTTGCCAGTCGAATTGTATAGAGAGCTGGGGTGGTTTGAAGCGCAGAAGCGTAATGAGACCCTCAAGCGAGCCACGGATGGTAGACAGGATGCCCGGGCTTTTAATTTCCTCGGCGGCGGGAAAAAGGGCCGCCTCCAGGCCGATACCGGCGACTTCCAGGAAGACGCGGTCGTTAATTTGCCCTACATCGATGATGCGCGTCTGGCCGTTAGCAATAGTTGTGCAGGCGGCGGGGATGGTGTCAGGAATGTTGAGACTATGGGCCAGGTTATTCATGGTGCCGGTGGGAATGATGCCGAGAATACTAGAACTGCCGACAAGCCCACTGGCTACCGCGTGAATGGTGCCATCTCCACCGGCTGCGATGACCAGCTCCGCCTGCTGCTTGACAGCCTGCTGCGCCAGTCCCTGGCCGGTATCCTCTGGCGTCGTATGAAAAACCTCTGGTTCGATGCCATAAGCGCGCAGGCCATCGAGGATGGTTTGTTCGGTTTCTTCCGGCGACATGCGTTTTTCTGTCACCGTTGATATGCCCGAGGTCGGGTTAAAGATCAGTACAGCGCGCATGGCCTATCGTCCTTTTTATCGTCAGGAAAGGCGTACACCCTTCCAGATATGGTATGCTACAATACTTTGCAGTGCAAGCATAACCAGCCTTACAAAGATAGACACGGCAAACTCGACAGGAAAGGATACATGTCATGCCGCTTCATTCCGAACTTGACAATCTCATGCCAGACACCGATGGCATCAATTTTTATAGCGCGGATGCCGACCTTGCATTTCTGCTGAAACAATGTCTCTCCGAAGAAGATTACGCGCAGGCCCAACCGATTTTGACCCGCATGGGCGCGGTCGCTTCATGCGAGATGGATGAGCTGGCGGAGGTTGCCAACCGCCAGGGGCCGGTGCTGGTGCAATACAACAAGCGAGGCGAGCGGGTCGATGAGGTGGTGTTTCATCCAGCCTATCATGCCTTAGAGCGCATTGCCTACGAAGATTTTGCCATCGCAGCCTGCTGTCATCGAGAGGACGCACTGGGGTGGCATGGGCGCGTGCCACAGCCGGTCAAATTCGCGCTGGGTTATTTAGGTATGCAGGCCGAGTCCGGCGTCTTCTGTCCCGTGTCGATGACCGATGCGCTGGCGCGTGTGCTGGAGCGATATGGCAGCGAGGAGTTGAAGCGCCGCTTTTTGCCGGGGCTAACCGCGTTGACGATGAGCGAACTACAGCAAGGGGCGATGTTCCTGACGGAGAAGCAGGGCGGCTCGGATGTAGGCCGGACGACGACGATAGCCAAACGGCGGGCGGTGTCTGGCGAAGGATTGCAACCGGAATGGGAACTGTGGGGCGACAAGTGGTTCTGCTCGAATGCTTCGGCTGATATTATTTTGACGCTGGCTCGTCCAGAGGGCGCACCTGCTGGCACAAGGGGCCTGGGGCTTTTCCTGGTTCCGCGCTACCTGGATGATGGTACGCATAACGCCTACAGCATCAATCGTTTGAAGGACAAGCTTGGCACGAAGTCGCTTGCAACTGGCGAGGTGACGTTGTATGGCGCGTTGGCTTACCAGGTGGGGGCATTGGAGCGCGGGTTTGTGCAGATGACTGAGATGATTAACCTGACACGGGTGTGGGCGGCGATTGGTTCGCTGGCTGCCATGCGGCGGAGCTTTCTTGAGGCTCTGACGCATACGCGCGGCCGTGTGGCCTTTGGCCGGGCGCTGGCCGACCATCCACTCATGCGCCGCCAACTGGTTGACCTGCTGGTGGAACTCGAAGGATGCGCTGCGCTGGCGTTCGAGACAACGGCGGTGCTGGAACGAGTGGATAGGCATGGAGCGGAGGAGGACCGCCGCTTGCTGCGCATTCTGACCCCTTTGTGCAAGTACTATATTCCCAAGCGCGGCGAGTATGTGACGCTCGAAGCCCTTGAGATGCGTGGCGGCAACGGCTATGTCGAGGACTGGGTGAACCCGCGCCTGCTGCGTGATGCGATTGTCAATGTGATCTGGGAAGGCTCAAGCAACGTGATCGTGCTGGATGTGGCGCGGGCTATTACACGTGAAGGGGCGGCTGCGGCCCTGTTTGATATGCTGCACCAGCGTTTGCAGGCGCTGCAGCATCCTCTCGTTGTATCTCTTGCCAGTGAAGCACAGGCCTTAGCTAACCGGACTAACGAGCGGCTGCAAGCGTTAGTCGAGCGCGGTGAGGATGAGGCGTTATTGCCTCTGCGCGGACTGGTGGAGCGTATGGCTCAATTGACGATTCTCACGCTGCTGCTTGAGCAGGCAGAAACGGAGTTATTGCGCGGAGTTAATGGCACAGGAAAACGAAAATGGCAGGTTGCGCAACTATTCCTCAAGCGCCATCTGATGCCGCATGCAGATGGCTGGATGGCAGATGAAGATACGCTCGACATGACCTATTTTGATGCGCTGGTAAACTGGCAGCCCGTTGCTCTGGACTGACATGAAGGGACATAGAAGCACATGCTCGATATCGTCAATCTTCACCCGCCGCCTGTGTTGAAGGAACTTGAGGACGAGGCAAGGGTCATTCATTTTACGATGGGGTCGGATTACCAGACCGGGGCGTTACTGCGTGTGTTGGCGGCGAGCAAACCGGGAGGCACGCTGCTTGAACTGGGAACGGGTGTGGGCTTTTCGGCTGCCTGGATGCTGGATGGCATGGACGCCAGGGCACGGCTCGTTACAGTGGATAGCAACGCCCCTCATGTTGACATTGCGCGCCGTTTTTTGGGCCACGACTCCCGCATCACCTTTACGCAGATGGATGGCGTGACGTTTCTGAATTCTATGCTCGAACAGGGCAGTCAATTCGATCTGCTGTTCGCCGATATGCCGCCGGGAAAATTTCTGCGGCTGGATGAAGCGGTGCGCCTGCTTAAGCCGGGCGGTTTCTATGTCATCGATGACCTGCTGTTTCTGACCTCGTGGGAAGAGTCGCATGTCACAAGGGTATACAGGCTCGTTGCCTATCTGGAGTCGAGAGAGGATCTGAAAATTCTTAAGCTGAACTGGTCTACGGGATTATTGGTGGCCGTGAAAATTGCTATCTGAATCGATTGACCGGCACTTTGTTGTTGTGATATAGTACTCAGGCATCTTTGCGCTATTTTTTAAGCGATCAGGTTAACGGCGCGAAGAGAGCAGAAAAAAGGAACCAGTACCCCCTCCCTGCGAGCGGGGGCTGGGTTTTTGTGCTGGGAAAAAACAGGAGAGGAAGTGATGCTGCGTTTTTACTTTGAGGTGGCCCGCACTGCGTTCCGGCGGCAATTGATCTATCGCTGGGCGAACATTGCCGGGCTGCTGACCAATGTTATGTTTGGAATCTGCTTCAGTTATGTGATTATTGCGCTCTTTCAAGCGCGGCATATGGCAGCCGGGTACAATGTGCAGCAGACTCTGCGCTATGTCTGGCTGGCGCAGGCGCTGGCGATGGTTGTACTCACCTTTGGCTGGTATGACTTGATGCTCACGATCCGCTCGGGTGAAGTGATCTCCGACCTCAGCAAACCTTGCGATTTCTACTGGTACTGGTTCAGCCGCGAGATGGGACGAAGCTGTTATTACCTGCTGTACCGGGGCGTACCAACCTATCTCGCGGGTATGCTGCTGTTTGGCTTTGGTGTGCCGGGCAACTGGCAGTTCTGGCTGGCCTTTGCCTTGAGCGTGCCTGTCGCGGCAATTATCGGCTTTGCCTATCGCTACCTGTTTAATATCGCGGCCTTCTGGATTCTAGAGGCACGCGCATTGGGCGGCTTCGCGACCGTAATTGCTCTTTTCTTTACTGGGAGCTACGTGCCCATACCCTTTTTCCCCACCTGGCTGCGCGCGATTGTCGAATGGCTTCCTTTTAACGCGCTGATGAATGTTCCGGCTCAACTGTTCCTGGGCAAATTGACGGGCGATGCGATGCTGCTCGAATTCCTGCGCCAGATCGGCTGGATTGTGGTCTTGACGTTGCTTGTACGGGTTGTGACAAAGCAGGCGGTGAAGCGGGTGGTTGTGCAGGGCGGCTAACGCCAGTTATGAAAAACGACCTGGAACCATTCTTTACAGAAAAGGGGAGAGCAATATGCTGCTAAATGACTTACGCCTGTACCTGCGCTTGATCGGTATACAGATACGCTCGCAATTGCAATATAAAGCCAACCTGCTGGTCGATATAGTCACATACTTCTGCGTCACCGGTTTGGAGTTTTTGACACTGTTCCTCTACTTCGCGCAGTTTCCCGTAATGGGGGGCTGGCATGTCGGTGAAGTTGCGCTGCTCTACAGCGTCACCTCGATCGGTTTCGGACTGGCCGAACTCTTTGGGGCGGGAATAGATAGCTTCGATGAGATCATTCGGCGGGGAGACTTTGATCGCGTTCTGCTGCGTCCGGTGACGGCCCTGGTTCAGATTGCCAGCAATGAATTTCGTCTGCGCCGCCTGGGACGTATAACCCAGGGCATATTATCTTCCTGGTTGGCGCTCTTTTTACTGCATGGATTGCGCTGGACAGCCTTGAAAGCGCTGGTGTTAGTGTTTGGCTTTATCAGCAGCGCGATCATTTTTGACTCGATTCTGCTGATGGGAGCAACCATCTGTTTCTGGTCAGTGGAGACGACCGAAATCACCAATATCCTGTACTATGGCGGACGCGAGATGCTGAGCTATCCGATTACCATTTATCACCAGCTACTCCAACGGCTGCTGCTCTTTGTCGTGCCGCTGGCATTCGGAAGCTATCTTCCTGTCTGCTATCTGCTCGACAGGCCGTTACCTTTTGGATTTTCACCGGCTGTGGTGCTGCTGTCGCCACTGGTCGCGCTGGCCTTTGGTGGGGTGTCGCTGTGGATATGGGGATATGGAGTGCGGCATTATCAGAGTACGGGGAGTTAAGCGGAAAAATGATTGACCGGCGCTCTGCTTTTGTGATATAGTACCTGGGCATCTTTGCGCCCAATTGAAGGCGGAAAGAGAGCAGAAAAAAGGAACCAGTACCCCCTCCCTATGAGCGGGGGCTGGGTTTTTGTGCTGTTCAAAAATTGGCGAATCTATGCTATGAGAGGAGGTGGTTCCGGTGGAACCCATGATTGAGGCCTCTGGTCTAAGCAAAGTGTTTCGTATAGCCAGAAGAAGGTCGGGTATAGTGGGAGGATTGATAAGTGTGGTGTACCCAGAAGTGCGGGTGGTGAAGGCGGTATATGAGCTTTCGTTGCGTATCGAACGCGGGGAGATGATCGGTCTGATTGGGCCGAACGGGGCCGGAAAGTCAACGACGATCAAGATGCTGACGGGGATTCTGGTGCCGAGTGGCGGGGAGGTGCGCGTGGCCGGATTGAGTCCGGTCTACCAGCGACGGGAATTAGCGCGGCGCATCGGAGTGGTCTTTGGACAGAGGACGCAGTTGTGGTGGGACCTGCCGCTCATCGATTCGCTGAAGCTACTGCGCTACCTGTATCGCGTACCGGAAGAGCGACATGCTGCCAACTTAAAACGGTTGCGCAGCATGTTGGACCTGGATGAGTTTATCGATACCCCGGTGCGGCAGCTTTCGTTGGGACAGCGCATGCGGGGCGATCTGGCGGCGGCGCTACTGCACGACCCGGAGCTGCTCTACCTGGATGAGCCAACTATCGGGCTGGACGTGGTGGCGAAGGCGCGTATTCGCGAATTTTTGCAGGCCATCAATGCTGAGCAGGAAGTCACCATCCTTTTGACAACACATGATATGGACGACGTGGAAATGCTGTGTCACCGCATGCTGATTATCGATCACGGGCGCAAGCTCTATGATGGCACAGTAGCCGATATTCGCGGACGCTTTGGCGGGGAACGCACTCTGATCGCGGAATTTAACCCGGCTGCCCTGGCTGCGCTGCCACGAGATGCCCAGGGGCAACCTATACTGCCTGAACTTCCACCAGGAGTGCGCCAGCAGCCTGCCGAACTGCCCCGGGTGAGTCTCGGTTTCCAGCGCGAGGCCATTCCGGCGCACGAACTGGTTGCCTGGCTGGGCGCGCGCTATGACTTGAAGGATGTCACCTTTCAGGAGCCGGAGATTGAGGATGTCATCCGGCGCATCTATGAGGAGAAGCTCCTGCTTGTAGAGGAAAACGTCGTAACACGATAGAAATATTGATTCTTTTGCTTTTGCCCACTCGTGATACAGGTAGCTGAGGGAATTCGTGCTAGAGTTTAACGCATTTCCAAAAGGAGTAGAACGATGCGTACACGTGTGGGCAATTGGCGCTGGTTTATCGCTATCCTGTTGGGAGTTGGCATTGTCATTAACTATTTTGACCGTGTCAATATCTCAGCGGCAGCGAAACCGCTTATCCAGGAATATCACCTGTCCAACGGTGACCTGGGGCTTATTCTTTCTTCGTTCCTGTGGTCGTATGCCCTGCTCCAGATTCCAGTTGGGGCGCTGCTTGATAAAGTGGGCGTCAAGTGGCTGGTGCGCTGGGGAACGATTCTGTGGTCGCTTGCCACGTTTATGACGGCCATCGTCAGTGGCTTTGGCCTGATTATGCTTTCCAGGGTGATACTGGGTGTGGCTGAGGCTCCGGCCTTTCCTGGCTCCTCGAAGGCTACCGGGTACTGGTTTCCAGTTAAAGAACGCGGCCTTGCCACGTCGGCTTTTGACGCGGCGGCGAAATTCTCGAACGTCATCGGTTTGCCACTGGTGGCCTGGGCTGTTACGGTGTGGGGATGGCGGGCAGGTTTTGTGATGACGGGCACCCTGAGCCTGTTGTATGCTGCCGTGTTCTGGATCTGGTACCGCAATCCTCGTGAGTCGAAGGCGTTGTCAGAGCAGGAGTACCAGTATATAAAAGAGGGCGGCGCGCAAGATGAGGATGCTGTTCCGGCTAATTCGCTGGCCAACCTGGGTTATCTTTTGAAGCAGCGCAAGGTCTGGGGGTTGACGCTCGGCTTTACTGCTTATAACTACTCGTTTTACCTGTTCCTGTTGTGGCTACCGCCATACTTGCAGACGCAATTGCATATGACAGTGCTTAGAAGTGGCTGGTATGCCATTATTCCCTGGATTGTCGCGACGATTACTGATATTGTCATTGGCGGCTGGCTGGTCGATCATTTGATTAAGCGTGGCCATAATGCGACGAAGGTGCGACAGGTGTTGCTGACTATTGGCATGTTGCTCGGCATTACTGTGCTTGGAGCGGCCTTCACCACTGATCCCAACGTGGCGATCTTCTGGATTTCGCTGGCGCTCGGTGGACTGGCATTTGCGGCTCCCATTGGCTGGAGCATTCCCTCGCTTATCGCGCCGAAGGGAAGTGTTGGCACAGTTGGTAGCATCATGAACTTTGTGAGTAATGTGGCCGGTATTATCGCCCCCATTGTAGCTGGTTATGTAGCCGATGCCACAGGGTCTTTTGCGCTGAACTTTATTATTGCCGGTGCGATTCTGGTACTTGGTATCTTTTGCTACCTCGTCCTGCTTGGGCGTATCGAGCAGATACCGGCTCCCGAGTCGGTGGTAGAGACGATGCCGACGTATGAGGAGACCCAACCTCGAAAAGTGTCATAGTGGTACTTTTCATAGGGGAGACGTAGGGCTGTCATCCTGAGCGCAGCGAAGGATCTCCGGTGGGGGCACGCAAATCGTCAGCCTCACCGGAGATCCTTCGCTGCGCTCAGGATGACAGGGTGGCATTGCCGATCCTGGTTGTCAACGTTCATCATTGCACCCTACAAAAATATGGCGCGTTATTTTATCAAAGACAGTGCGGCACCAATTATTGCACAAGTTATATCTGGTGAGAGAAGTCTTTTTTAACACACGACGATCTAAGGTCTGGTTGTTTTCGTTAATTCACTGGCACAAGTACATGAAAAAGGGATGCGGGTAAAAGACGCGAAAAGGCTCTAAACTTCGAGCGAGAAGTGCATGTTGAGCCTTGTTGATGAAATAGATGCACTTCTGCCGCCGCGAGGGCAGCAAACTCGAATCATTTAGACAAGGGCTTCCGCGTACTCCCCGACGAGCTTCTGGATTTCGCGCAGTCGCCTCTCAGCCAGCTCGACGTTTTCGAGGGCCTGGGCGAGGATGCGCTCCTCGAGCGAGGAATAGGACTGGGCAATTTCGGGATCAATGGAGCCACCGAGCAGTTCCAGGGCGCGATGAAGCTTCGTATCCAGGGTTTCAGATGCGATTGGCATGGTCTCACCTCTTTTTGTACAAAGGCTACTTCCACAAAGAATGAACGAGATGAACGCTTGAAATGGCAGGTAGCGGCTACCTGCAAGTATCGCGCTTTTCAATGGCCTCACTTCTACTAGACATTACGTTAACCAACTTTGATTGGTTACATGCAGATCGAGTGTGGCTAATCTCTTCTATGACTATCATACAGTAGACGTTCAAAAATCCCAAATAAGGGAACCAACATTCCTACCTGGCAACCCTGAAGTACCACTTTGAGAGGTACTATCCTGATGATGTCTTTGCTTTGTCCGTTGGGTAGTACCTCTCAGAATTCAGTGAACATTCACCGTCAGGTTCATATTCACGTGTACGATACACAGCACGTGGAACGTTCCTGCTGTATTAAACGGTCCAATGGTAGTGCTTCCGCCGCTTATATTAACGTTGGAAATGGTTGGTGCGCCGGGTTCTTTTGTTTGCTGGGCAGTGCCATTTACCCAGGAGCCGTTCGTGATGATGTGCAGTACCTGTACGTCATCGACCAGCGTCACTTTAGCCCCTTTCGCGATGTTGACGCAGTTTGAGAGAAAATTGGCGGCGTCCATGTGGACCGTTCCGCTCGCGCATCCACCGCCGCCACCGCCGCCACTTCCACTGGTTGGAGTCGCATTTCCCGAATTGCCGGTTTCTTCGCCAGGGCGCGCGCAGGCAACAAGCAAGACGCTGCCTATCGCAAGCAAGGCGAGGAGTATACCAAAAAAGCGTAACCCTTTGTTACTCATTGTTTTCCCTTTCAAGATGCCTGTCTTTTTCCATCATGCTTTTCGCACCATGCACTCCTGCAAAAACGCGGGAAGAAAAGGAGTATTGCTTGCAGCATGAGGCATAATTATTCTATGTCATACTATAAAAGAGAGTGCAAGTTCTTAGGAATCCGGTAACCTCTGTATCTTTAGTCAGGTAGAAACCTGATTCCGCTATTCCGGTCTCTAACTAGAAAGAAATTTTCGATAAAAGGTACATTTCAACTGAAACAGTGAAAAACTCCTATTACTTGCAAAAAATACAGTATCTCTACAATGGTAGCTTAAAGGATGATGAGAAGTCGATTAGAAAACGCTTATGGATGTGCTTAAATAATTGAAATCTCCTGTGTAATATGGTAAGGTAGAAATGTCCATAAAACGAAAGGACGAAAGAGTACTTCGCATGAGTCGCCTGAAAAATCGTTGCTAAGGTTGGCTCATGTTTCTTTCAGAATAGCCAGACACATGTGAAATCCGAAAGGAGTGAAAAAGTATGGCACAAGGTTGGAAAGAACATCATGCTTCGGTTGTGGTAAACGCGCCGATTCATCAGGTATACGCGCTGTTCTCCCATTTTAACGATTTCCCGAAGTTCATGCACTTCGTGAAGGAAGTTACTTACTATGACGACCAGCGCAGTCACTGGGTGGCAGATGTAGTTGGCCGCCATGAATGGGATGCTCAAAACGAGAACTGGGTGGAGAATCGGCAGATTGGGTGGCGTTCCTACAATGGTATGGAGAATGCTGGCCGAGTCACCTTCCAGACAGTCGGCCCGATGCAGACGCAGGTTGATGTCTATGTCACCTACAATCCGCCTGCCGGAGTAGCCGGTGATGTAGGTGAGTCGCTTGGCGCGGGTGCCCGCTTCGAGCAGGCTTTACAGCATGACCTTGATAACTTCGCGCGCATGGTAGACCAGGCCCCGGAGGGAGCGCTGGACCCGAATTCGTCGAACTACCTGTTCCACGGTGATAGCGCGGCAGCTACGGGCACAACCACCGGCCGCCAGAATGCGACCATGCAGGGCGATCAGACAAGCACCTACACTGATACAACCAATCGCCCGGTGTTGGATCAGGATATCATCGCTGAGCCGACCAACACGGTGACAAGTGGCGTCACGTCTACATCCGACAATCCGTTCCCGACGGAGAGCGAGACCCCAGACGCGAATGTATTCCCGCCTGATCGCGGCACCACTGGATACTAGTTCCGGCTAGAAGAACGAGGGCAGGCCTGACACAAAATCGTCAGGTCTGCTTTTTTTATTTTTTGCATTGAAATACGTCTATCTATTACCTGCTTCTTTTGTGTGCCAGTTTGGGCCAAATTTCTCTCTATTCATGAAATGGCTTATGAAGCGGATTCCCGCGATTTTTGATGAACGATATTGGGCATCACAAACCTATCTCAAGGTCTCTAAAAACAGCTGTTGAGCTTGACTTTTGTGAAACAAGATGGTATATTAGAAGTGTTCCAAATAAGGGACTTACCAGGGAACACAAGAGACCCTGGCACCTACGAGAGGACTTGCATTGGTCTTCTGGAAGGAGGTTCTATGAAACCAATGAAGAAACCAATACGCCTCTTCGGGATGGTCTTTCAAATTGACTAGGTGGGCCCGTGAAGGCGGGCAAACCGAGCCTCTGGGCTGAAGGCCAGTACCTGGCTTACCGCGTCTATCTCAAATGAGTAGAGCATAGCGGGTCTTTTCGACGGCTTACGTCGCAGGTTGGCGGGAGGTAACCAGGGGGATTGATTATAACGGGTTATCTAATCTATGTGCCCGATTATATGAAAAATCATCTCGGTTGAACGTGACACGGGAGTTGTGCAGAAAAAGAAAAAGAGAAAAAGGCTAGCTCGTTAACGAGCTAGCCTTTTTTGTTGTCTGCGAACCCATCCCTTTTTCCTATTAAGCTTGTGTTTTAGCATATTATTCCAGTATACTTTTGATGGCTATGAACAATACTTTATCTGTTAAACGATTATGCAATAGTATGCAGAGAGGTCTGGTATTGGATGCAGTCACAAAATAAAATTTTTGGGTTTGTTTTCGCGCTGGTTGGTGCCATAGTCGCAATGCTCTCTTTTTTTGCTTTACCATTCCTGGGATTTGGACCTTTCTCTTTAACGGCTCAACAGATAGCAAGTCTGGTTGGCCAGGTTGGACAAATGGCGCAATATATGGCCCCGAATAGTGCGTCAGCGAATAATGCTGTCATTGGCACCAGAATGTTGTCCATTGGTCTCTGGGCAGCAGTAGGGATGGCGGTATTGGCCGCTTTGCTAGCCGGTTTGGCGATGCGGAGCAGTGTCTCGCGTGGAGTGAAAAAGGCGTATGCAGGTGGAGTTATGGCGTTAGGTGTGATTGGTTTTGCCATTTATGCCGCTATTTACGTGCTGGCGAGCAATGCATCGAGTACTTCTGTCATCTCGGTGACAAGCTTTTTCTCGACCGGTTTCTGGTTGTATCTTCTGGCGATGATAGTTATTGTGGTAGGGGCGATTATTGAAGTGGTGAGGCGAGCGTCTCCGCAGGTGGTATCACCAACAGTCCAGGCTTCTACCTGGTATCCGCCGCAACAGTCGGTATCCTTACCATCCTCCGTAACGCCGCCTGTGCCCTCATTTCCTGTTACTCCTCCAGCATGGCAGGCCCCTCCACCACCAACTGGAGCAGGTTATGCTGAGTACCCCACCTATATGCAACCTCCCTCGCAATACCCGACACAATCACGGCCAGATACTTCGCCCTCTACTTCACAACCATTTTCGCCGTATCCTTATTATCCAGCCGGGTCGGATACATCAAACTGGCCGCCTTCGGCATCAAATTGATCGATTCTTACTTGATAATTTCTTATGTACCATGTTAAGATTAAGTTGTAGTTTTTAGGAGAAGCGGAGCAGGTTCTTTTCAACTTGCAGATAGTCTCCAGAAAGGTGTTACGGCTATGGACACATTGAAACTTCAGAAAAATCGTGGCTATGTGATCGCGGGTATGGGTGGGATCGTTGCATTCATCGCTTTTTTTCTCCCTTATGTTTCTACTCCTGTTGCCGCGCTTTCATTAAGTGGCTCGCAGGTAACGCAATTTCAGGGCCTGCTCTGGCTTGAGTTGTTAGTGGCTATTGCGGCAATCGTTGTGGCTGCTCTGTTGATTTATCGCAGCAACCCTTTCGGTATGGCTACGACGCCCGTTGAAAAGCAGATTCGCTGGGGCATCTACGGCTTAATCGGGGCGGGCGCGCTCGGTGTGTTAATGCAGATCATTTTCGCAATTGGCTTGAATAGCATCTCCTTTATGGGTGTGTCTATTACTTCTGTGGGTGTTGGCCTGGGCTTTGGCTACTGGCTGTACTTTTTAGCGGTTGTTGCCGTTGGCGTTGGAGGCATCTATGCGATGCGCATAGGTGCTGCTACAGCGCAGCCCTGGATGTACAATTCGCAGTCCACGCAGTATCCCCCTTATTCCTCCCAGCTCCCTTATTCTCAGCCACCGTATGTGACGGGAGATTCGATGCCTCCCTATGTTTCACAGCCACCCTCGTATCCTTCGTATGGATCAACACCGTATCCGCCTCCCACGGAGCAGCAGTACCAGCCAACTGAACTGAAAGATCCGCCGTATCCTGTGGGGCAGCCGCCCACGGATTATTCGCCGACGCAGTTCCGTCCGCAGCCGAACCCGCCAACGGGGCCGCAGCAGGGGTCGCAGCAGCTTCCACCGCAGCAGCAATTTCCGCCTTCACAGTATCCGCCTGTTCAGTAGATAAAAAAAGAAAAAGGGACGTCACATCCGGCGTCCCTTTTTCTTTTTGGTGTGTCCTATTCGCCAAGCGAGAGGATAGCCATGAAGGCTTCCTGGGGAATCTCGACGTTGCCGACCATCTTCATGCGCTTTTTGCCCTCTTTCTGCTTTTCGAGCAGCTTGCGCTTGCGAGTCACGTCGCCACCGTAACACTTGGCAAGGACGTCTTTACGCATGGCTTTCACCGTTTCGCGGGCGATGACGCGGGAACCGATGGCGGCCTGAATGGGCACTTCAAAAAGCTGACGTGGAATGAGGCGGCGCAGCTTTTCTACCAGTTCGCGGCCCTGTGGATAGGCCTTGTCTCGATGCACGATCAGCGAAAGCGCGTCTACTGGCATACCGTTGACCAGAATATCCAGCTTGACAAGGTCGGCTTCCTGGTAGCCGCCAAAGGTATAGTCCAGCGAAGCATAGCCCTGGGTGCGCGACTTGAGCTGGTCGTAGAAGTCGGTAATCAGTTCCGAAAGCGGAATGCTGTAAGTCAGCAGCACCCGCTCGGCCTCGATATACTTCATCTCTTTGAAAGTGCCGCGCCGGGTTGTCACCAGGTCCATGATGGTGCCGATATAGCGCGAGGGTGTAAAGATGGATATCTCCATCCAGGGTTCCTCGATCTTCTCGATCTGGCCCGGGTCGGGCATTTCCGATGGATTGTCAACGGCGATGACCTCGCCGCCGGTCTTAGTGACATAATATTCCACGCTGGGAGCAGTTGCCAGGATATCGAGGGTGTATTCTCGCTCGATGCGTTCCTGGATGATCTCCATATGCAACAGGCCGAGGAAGCCACAGCGGAAGCCGAAGCCAAGCGCGTTCGAGGTCTCAGGTTCGTAGAACAGCGAAGCGTCGTTGAGCTTGAGGCGGTCAAGCGCATCACGTAGCAGCGGATACTCGTTGCCATCGACGGGATAGATACCGGCATAGACCATTGGCTTGGCGGGCTTATATCCCGGCAGGGGTTCAACCTCGCCAAGCGCGGCAGGCACAGTGACAGTATCGCCGACCCGGCAATCCTTCACGTTTTTGAAGCCGGTCGCGATATAACCAACTTCGCCAGCAGAGAGCGTCGGAGCAGCAATCAAGCGAGGCTGGAAATAGCCTGCTTCGAGGATTTCAGTGGTGCTGCCCGTCGCCATCATGGCAACTTTCTCTCCGGAGTGCAATTCCCCATCGACGATACGCACGTAAGCGATCACTCCTTTATACGAGTCGTAATGGGAATCGAAGACGAGGGCGCGCAGTGGACGGCGCAGGTTGCCCTTCGGAGGGGGAATCCGGTGTATGACCGCTTCCAGGATATCCTGCGTGCCAATGCCCTCTTTTGCCGAGGCCAGAATGCATTCGTCTTTGGGAATGCCGATCACGTCCTCAACTTCTTGTCGCACCCGTTCAGGTTCGGCGCTGGGCAGGTCAATCTTGTTGATGACCGGAATGATGTTCAGATCGGCCTCCAACGCGAGATAGAGGTTGGCAAGAGTCTGTGCCTCGATACCCTGTGTGGCGTCGATGACCAGCAACGCGCCCTCACACGCGGCCAGGCTGCGCGAGACCTCGTAGGTAAAATCGACGTGGCCGGGGGTGTCGATCAGGTTCAGTTCGTACTGCTGACCATCGAGGGCTGCGTACATCATACGCACAGCCTGCGCCTTGATGGTGATGCCTTTCTCGCGCTCCAGTTCCATCTGATCGAGCGTCTGCTCCATCAGTTCGCGTTTGGAGACGGTGCCGGTATATTCAAGCAGGCGGTCGGCCAGCGTTGATTTGCCATGATCGATATGGGCAATGATACAAAAATTGCGTATATGTGCTTGATCTGTCATTCAATTATTCCTCCGCACAACACCTCGTCACCCTCCTCGCCGCCATAGAAGACTGCGGCCTGTCCAGGTGTGATGGCACGCTGCGGGTGTAACAATTCCACGTGTACGCGATTGCCGGGCAAGGGGGTCACCTCGGCCTCCTGCTCAGGAGCCTTGTAACGAATGCGTACTTTCGCTCGAAATGGCTCCGTTGGCGTCTCGCCGCTTACATAATGCATTTTGCCAACGGTGAAGCCAGTCTTTTCGAGGGCTGAGGCCGGACCGACAACCAGGGCGTTGCGTTCAGCGTCAATTGAAAGGACGTGTAGCGGCTCCGTTGAGGTCAGGCCAAGCCCCTTGCGCTGCCCGATGGTGTAGTAGGCCAGCCCGCGATGGCGACCGAGTTCCTGCCCATCCTGGTTGTAGATTGGGCCAGGGCGTGGAATTTGAATCGGGCGGCTGGACGTGGCTACGTTGATACGAGCGCCTGCCACGACGGGTTCGCGCTCATCAAGCTGCGCGTAGCGTTCGATGAAACCGCGATAATCATTTTGCGCGACGAAGCAGATTTCCTGGCTTTCGGCCTTGCTGGCAATGCTCATACCGCGCTCGGCAGCCATTGCACGCACCTGCGGCTTGGTATATTCACCCAGCGGAAAGCAAGCATGAGCTAGCTGCGGCTGGTTGAGTACGTGCAGCACGTATGACTGGTCTTTCTCAGGATCGATACCCCTGCGCAAACGATACTTACCTGTAAGAGGATGCTGGTCGACGCGCACGTAATGGCCTGTCGCGAGATAATCGGCGTCTAGAGCCAGCGCCCGGTTAAGCAGCACCGTAAAGCGAATATGCCGGTTGCAGTTCAGGCAGGGATTGGGCGTGCGGCCAGCTACATACTCCTCGTAGAAGTGATCCACGACGATATCCTTGAACTCCTGCTCGACGTTGACCAGGTAAAAGGGAATGTCGAGCATACGAGCTACGCGCCGGGCGTCATCGACCGATTCGAGGGAGCAGCATTTATTTTGCACGACGCGCTCTACCCCATCATCATCAATGAGGTGTGGTTCGGACCAGAGGCGTAACATGATACCGATGACCTCGTGCCCCTGTTCCTTAAGAAGTGCGGCGGCTACAGAACTATCTACGCCGCCGCTCATCGCGACGACTATTCTTGCCATGAGAATGCTCCCTGCTCGATTCGATGCCTTTTAGAGAATATACAAAAAGAACTAGCCATTTGGGCTAGTCTACACGGATTTGCCTGTGTTGTGAAGCTTGCTTAGCGATACATGCCCTTTTGTACCATATAGAGGGTAGCACAGTCGGACACGCTTGTCAAATAGCAAAGCAGATGAGTGTGCGCATCAAATTTTTGCAGTGAGAGTTCCCGGAAGGCACCCGCAAGGGGATGCCTCTACCGCCCGTTTTATATGTAGAGGCATCCCCTTGCGGGTGCCTTCGGGTCTCTTATCTGAAATCCCCTCTTGTCAGAATGCGTTAGTAATAGTACACTCAGCTTTGCAATTCATCTGCCTGACTACTTTTATTTAAGGAGAGATCTATCCTAATGACGCAAACGATGAATGGGAAAAAGGGAACACCGGAGAAAAAAACTCCTGCAACGAATACATCGCAGCGACTGCACCGACCGGGGCAGCGCCAGCAGGAACGTTTGCAACGCCTTGCGCGCCGTCGTCGGCGTCAACGGATATGGACGAGCGTAATTGTCAGCCTCGTTGTTATCGCCGTATCAATCTTCAGTATCGTTGAAATTAATAAATACAATGCTGACAAAGCGGCAGCCGCTCTGGCGAGTGCGAACGCGACTGCTACCAAATTGTCCCACATTCATGCAACAGCGACGGCAAGCGCCGTTGCCGAATGCTTGTCGAAGATCAAAACGACGCCCACTCCAAAGGCTGGCCCAGCCAAACCGCCCGCTCAGGCATCCAGTGGCACACCTGTCAAACTGGCTGATGGTCTGGAATATATTGATGTACAGGTTGGGTGTGGTTCTGCCGCGAAATCAGGCAGTACGGTTTCGGTCGAGTACACAGGATGGTTACAGAAAACGGGCGCGAAGTTTGATAGCTCCTATGATCGCCAGGGACAGCCTTTGAGCGTCACGCTTGGTCAGGGACAGGTGATTAAAGGCTTTGATGAGGGACTGATGGGCATCAAAAAGGGCGGCACACGTATTATTATTATCCCGCCTGCGCTGGCATATGGCGCTCAAGGTCAGGGGCCGATTCCACCCAATGCTACGCTGATCTTTGAAGTGACTGCGGTCAGTGTAAGCTAAAGAACGGCATAAAACAAAACTTTTTGTAGAGGGACTTCGGAAGCCGTTATAATTATTGACCGGAAGCCACCCGCAAGGGGCTGGCTCTACAGGCCACTTCATACTGTAGAGCCAGCCCCTTGCCGAGCGCAATAAATTGATGCGCAATCCCATTTCTATCTAGACCTTTTCTGCTTGGATATGAAGCACCATCGCCTGCGCTGTTACTGGACAGGCTGAAGACCATTCTACGGAGCTATGAATAGCAGGAGCTACTTCTGTTCGTAGGATAGATTTAAAGCCGAAACGTGGAAAAAACTCGCTGGCTGTTTCTGTTAGTAGGTAGACCTCTTGAACGCTAAATGTTTTTGCCAGATCAAGTGCAGCCTTAGTAAGTTGTTGTCCAAGTCCCTGTCTATGCACGTTGCTATCCACCGCAAGCGAACGTAGTAAAGCCGCTGAACCATAGATTTCTAAAGCCACGCTTCCCACAATCTGTCCCGATTGGAGGGCAATAAGGGTTGTTGCGAGATGGTCTTGTAGTCCCTCGGTCGGCAGATGACTGTTTTCGAGGAGTGCAAGGATGTTTGGTAAGTCATCGTTATTTGCAAACTCAATTGTCGGTGACATGGTAGTTTTATTTCTCTTTCAGCAGTTCATTTTCGATTCTTGCCAGGATAGCATCCCGTACACGTCGATAGACGGCCAGTTGTTCTTCCTGGGTACCTCGTGCCTTTGAGGGGTCTTCAAAGGACCAGTGGCGGCGGTGGGAAGCGCCGGGGAAGATAGGGCATGTTTCGGCTGCCGTGTCACAGACAGTGATGACCTCGTCGAAAGGCTGGTTCAGGTAACGTTCGAGGGTTTTGGAGGACTGCCTGGAAATGTCTATGCCGAGTTCAGCCATTGCTTGGATAGCAAGTGGGCGCACATGCGTTGCCTCGGTGCCCGCGCTAAAAACCTCGAAGCGGTCTCCGCCTAGATGCCTTAGCAGGCCCTCCGCCATCTGCGAACGAGCCGAGTTGTGCGTGCAGATAAATAGAACACGCTTCATGGATTGCCTCTTTCTTACTCTGCAATTTGTTGTCTTTATATAAGAGAAACATTGCGTCCTTTACAGAAAATTCCCGTCTATAGAGTGACAAGAAAAAATAGCTGGATGCCTGTAAAGCAGTTGAGATGTATAATGCTGCTAAGCAGGTGTCGAGTAGTGAGAGAGGCGAACATGCCTATGTTGTTGACGACCGAAAAGGTCTGGGAGGAATTTAATACTGGCCTCAAGCAATTCATCTTGAAACGTGTGCCGGACGAGGCGAGTGCGGAAGATGTCTTGCAAGAAGTCTTTCTGAAGATTCATACCCGTATTGATACGCTGCGGGATAAAGAGCGGCTGCCTGGTTGGATTTATACGATTGCGCGCAATGCCATTTATGACTATTACCGGGAGCAAAAAACAGCAGTGCCAGATATGTCGCCTGAATTGCCAGAAGACCCGTTTGATAATGTGGTGGTAGAGCTTGCACCTGCCATTCGGAGAATGGTAGAAAGCCTGCCCGACGAATATCGCGAGGCGCTGGTGCTGACCGAGTACGAGGGGCTTTCGCAACGCGAACTGGCCGAGCGGCTTGGCTTATCCTATTCAGGTGCGAAATCGCGTGTGCAGCGGGCGCGAGAGAAGATCAAACAGATGCTGCTCGATTGCTGCCATCTCGAGTTTGACCGTACCGGACATGTGATTAATTATCAGCCGCGCTGTTCGTGTTGTAGAGCAATTGGTCAAAATGATGGGCAAGAAATGGGTTGTGGGGCAGGTTGCTCGTCTACCTGTTCTTCCTCGCATGATGTTTAATGGTAAGCTATTACAATCCTACCTTTACATGTCATCCTGAGCGCAGCGAAGGATCTCCGATGCGGGGACGCTCCTGCCTGGCGACCGAGATCCTTCGCTGCGCTCAGGATGACATCGGAAGGCAGATGTTCATGGCAAGCTAATTGTTTGTGCGTCTATTTTGAAAATCTCCCGTCTGATTATGTGGAAATGGAAAGTGGAAGCCTTTTCCAGAAGCTTTACATATGAAAGGACAATTTCGATGAGTACTTTTTCTCAGGACGCCGAGCAACTGCGGGCTGCCATTCGTGAGCGGTATACTCAGACATTGCAGAGCAGTGGTGGGTGTTGTGGTGGTAGCGCGTCGAGTGAGAGTAGCTGCTGTGGTACAGATTGTTGCAGCACGACAGAGAGCGGCGTGGTGACGGGAGACCTGTATAGCGAGACGGAGCTTTCTTCCTTGCCTGTTGCTGCTGTACTCGCATCGCGTGGCTGCGGCAATCCCACGGCGTTGATCGATTTGAAGGAGGGCGAGCGGGTGCTAGACCTGGGAAGTGGAGGTGGCATTGATGTCTTGTTATCAGCCCGACGAGTTGGGCCAACAGGCTTTGCCTATGGACTGGATATGACCGATGCCATGCTGGAACTGGCGGAGCGCAACCGTGTCGAGGCGGGTGTGGATAATGTGCGCTTTTTGAAGGGCGTGATCGAGGATATTCCCCTGCCGGATAACGCAGTCGATGTGGTGATTTCCAACTGCGTGATTAATCTTTCGGCGGATAAGGGGCGTGTTTTGCGCGAAGCCCATCGCGTGCTGGCTCCTGGCGGACGTTTTGCCGTATCGGATATTGTTTACCAGGGGCAGTTTCCAGAGGTCATTCGTTCTGATCTTGATGCGTGGGCGGGCTGCATTGCGGGCGCGATGGAGGAAGAGACGTATCGCCATTTGCTGCAAGAGGCTGGTTTTGTCGATATCAACCTTGAAGTGACGCGCCGCTATAGTTTACAGGATATCGCGGATAGTGGTGGTAGTAATTCGCTCTCCAGGCTTTCTGAAGACGAACGAACCGGTTTGGAGGGGAAGTTTGTGAGTGCCTTTATTCGCGCTCGCAAGCCTGCGTAGGGTTTTGCAATCCGTGTAGGACGAAAGAGCGCAAATGTGGGAGACCGAAAGCCACCCCTTGCGGGTGGCTTTCGGAGTAGCTTTGTCGGAGTGTCTTTGTAAAAACATTCCACTTTTGGCCCGCGTTTTCCTTGACTTTTGGCAAATCTGTGGGTATACTTCTAACAATTTGAGATATGTCGTAGGTTGTTCCACTCGTTGGAAAAGGAAACGCAATTTCATGTTGGTACTGCAAAGGGTTTTAAGGTCGGTGAGATGGGGAAGGTATCCCTTTCTCTATCCCGTCGGTGGGCCCGGTGCAGCGTTACCGGAAATGATTCTTTCCTCACCCCATTGATTCGAGGGTGGGGAATTTTTTTTGACCTCTGGACGGACGAGGACGTTCGCTTTCCAGAATGATATTCCAGCGTAGCATCTTGTAATAGGGAATTGTGCTGGAAGAAAAGGACGACCTGTCAACCGTATGTATGCAAGAGGAGGGACTATGAGCCAGACGTTACCGCATTTGCAAAACATTAGCTATACGCTTACTTCAGAAGCCCGAATGATTAACGGGAAATTCACACATAAGGACGTTATCTCACTGGACCAATTTACTGCTGAGGATTTACAAGTCCTGTTTACGCTTGCTGACCGTATGAAGCGTATCGCGCTCAACCGCGAGCCTTGCAATATATTGGCCGGAACTCTCGTATCGCTGCTCTTTTTTGAGCCATCCAGCCGCACCTTTGGCTCTTTTGCGGCTGCTGTGAAACGGCTGGGCGGGCAGACGATAGAGATACAGAACCCGGAAACGGTCTCTTCGGTCAACAAGGGCGAGTCGTTTGAGGATACCATTCGCACCTTTGAGGCCTATTCGGATGCGCTGGTGCTGCGCCATCGTATTGCGGGTTCGGCCCTTCTGGCTGCCGATACCGCAACCATTCCTGTTATTAACGCGGGAGATGGCAATAACGAGCATCCGACACAGACGCTGCTTGATCTGTACACGCTGTACGAACACTTCGGGCGACTGAATAATCTAACCTGCCTGCTGGCTGGAGACCCTCTCAATAGCCGCGTTATCCACTCGCTTATTCGCGGCCTCTCGCTATTTGAGAACAACACGGTCTACCTGCTCTCACCACAGCAGTTGCGCCTGAAACGCTCCGATTTCTACTATTGGAGCGAGCGCGGAGTGCATATTGTGGAGATCAGCAGCGAGCACGACATCCCAACCAATTGCGACCTATGGTACTGGACGCGCATTCAGAAAGAGCGTTTTGCCTCGTCAGAGGAATACGTGGACGCGCTCAAACACGGCTTCATGGTGACGCCCGAATTGCTGCGCAACTATGGCAGCAAGCATATGATCCTGATGGACCCACTGCCGCGTGTGGCAACCATCGATACCGCCGTTGATAGCGACCCGCGTGCGGTCTATTTCCGCACGCAGATACGCAACGGGCTGTACATTCGCATGGCCTTGCTGGCGTTGTTATTGGGGAGAGCATAGCCATGACCGATAAATATTACGAAGCCTCTGTACAGCAGCGCGCGGCGAAGCCCTTTGCGCCTCGCACTATTGGCTGGTTGGTGCTGGAAGATGGCACCAGCTTTGAGGGTGCCTCATTCGGTTACGAGGGGCCAACTGCCGGAGAAGTTGTTTTCAGCACAGGCATGGTGGGCTATCCAGAAAGCCTGACCGACCCATCCTATACGGGTCAGATCCTGGCATTGACTTTTCCACTGGTTGGCAACTATGGCATACCTGAGCAGAGCTTTTGGGAGAGCGAGCGCATTCACCCTGCGGGGCTGATTGTGTCGCAGTATGTGGATATACCCTCGCATGCCTCAAGCACGATGAACCTGGGAAGCTGGTTGCAACAGGAAAAGGTTCCAGCGCTCCAGATTAAAGACACGCGCCTGCTGACCCAACATATTCGCAAGCATGGAACGCTACTTGGGAAGATTGTTTTCGACGAGGATATCTCGTTCTATAATCCTTACCAGGAAAATCTGGTAGCAAAGGTTTCTGCGCAGGAGGTACAGATCGAGGGTGAAGGCGAGATCAGCATTGCCTTGATCGACTGTGGAGCCAAGCGAAATATTGCGCGTTCACTGCTGGCGCGCAATGTGCGGGTTATCAGCGTTCCCTGGAATTACGACCTCTTCTCGGCAGACTTTGCCTTCGACGGTATTGTCGTCTCTAACGGTCCGGGTAATCCTAAGTTGGTGAAGGAAACGGTTGATACGATTGCGAGGGCATTGGAGCATCGTATTCCTGTGCTGGGAATCTGCATGGGACACCAGTTGCTGGCGTTGGCGGCGGGCGGTGACACCTATAAGCTGAAATATGGACATCGCAGCCAGAATCAGCCCTGTTTGCTGACTAATACAAAGCGTTGTTATATCACCACGCAGAATCACGGCTTCGCGGTGGGCAAGTTGCCCCCAGATTTTATGCCCTGGTTTGTGAATGCGAACGATGGCAGCAACGAGGGAATTGCGCACATTGAATATCCTTTCATGTCGGTACAGTTTCATCCAGAAGCCATGCCGGGGCCGGTAGATACAGATTGGATATTCGACCATTTCCTGGAGAGGGTGAGATGAAACAGTTACGGAAAGTGCTTGTGTTGGGGGCGGGCGCGCTAAAAATTGGCCAATCTGGGGAGTTCGATTATTCCGGTTCGCAGGCGCTTAAGGCGTTGCGCGAAGAGGGTATCGCAACGGTCTTGATAAATCCCAATATCGCGACCATCCAGACCTCGAAGTTGCTCGCGGACCAGGTGTACTTCTTGCCTGTGACACCGCAGTTTGTAGAGAAGGTTATTGCGAAAGAGCGGCCAGATGGCATCCTGCTCTCGTTCGGTGGACAGACCGCGCTCAACTGCGGCATTGAACTCTTTTCAAGTGGCGTGCTGGAACGGTATGGGGTGCGTATCCTGGGGACGCCCATTTCGGCGATTATGCTGACCGAAGACCGGCAGGCGTTCGCTGATCATTTGCAAAGCATTGATATCCCCACGCCGAGGAGTCGCAGCGCCGAAACGCTGGATGAGGCGCTGGGTATCGCGGGCGAAATTGGTTTTCCTGTCATGATACGGGCTGGCTACGCGCTTGGCGGTCAGGGTTCGGGTATCGCTCAGAACAGAGAGGAATTGGAGCGCATCGTTACGGGTGCGCTGGCTTTCGCGCCGCAGGTGTTGATCGAGCAGTACCTGCACCATTATAAAGAGGTTGAGTATGAGGTGGTGCGGGATGCTTACGATAACTGCATCACCGTCTGCAACATGGAGAATATGGACCCGCTTGGCATTCATACCGGCGAGTCCATTGTGATCGCGCCTAGCCAGACGCTGACCAACGAAGAATATCATCGCCTGCGCGCAGCCTCGCTGACAATTGTGCGCAGCCTGGATATCGTTGGCGAATGCAACGTGCAGTTCGCGCTGAATCCTCGCACCTCTGATTTTTATGTGATCGAGGTGAATGCCAGGCTCTCGCGCAGTTCGGCTCTGGCAAGCAAGGCGACGGGCTACCCACTGGCCTATGTTGCCGCGAAACTGGCATTGGGCTATGCTTTGCCGGAGTTGACCAATAATGTTACGGGGGTGACGCGGGCCTGCTTTGAGCCGAGCCTGGATTACGTGGTGGTCAAGATACCGCGCTGGGACCTGGAAAAATTCAAGGGCGTTGACGAGACCATCGGCACGGGCATGAAGTCGGTCGGCGAGGTGATGGGCATTGGCAGAACTTTCGAGGAGGCGTATCAAAAGGCCCTGCGCATGCTCGACCTGGATTTCGAGGGCGCGACCTCGCAGAAAGTCTTCGCTGGTAATGAGACCATTGATGAAATCCTGGATCGGTATCTTTACCGTCCAACGCCCAAGCGAGTGTTCGCGCTCGCTCTTGCTTTGCGGCATGGCATGAGCATTGCTGATATCGGGGAGATTACGGGTATTGATCCCTGGTTTCTAGAACGTATCAAGCACATTGTGGATGTCGAACGAGCCTTGCAGGTTGACCAGCAGCTTACACGCGAAAAGCTACTGATCTTGAAACAGCTTGGCGTGTCGGATAAGCGCATTGGCGAACTGTGCGGCAAGAGCGGGCTAGAGATACGGGCTATGCGCAAGCAACTGGGCGTATTGCCCTCGGTCTTCCAGATCGATACGCTGGCGGCGGAATTTCCCTCGGAGACCAACTACCTCTACATGACCTATAATGGAGAGCATAACGATGTCGAGCCATTGAGAGAGCGAGGCGTGATTGTGCCTGGCTCCGGGCCGTATCGTATCGGCTCCTCGGTCGAGTTCGATTGGACGAGCGTGAGTGCGGTTGAGGTGCTGAAGAGGCATGGCAAGCAGCCTATCGTGATAAATTGCAATCCAGAGACCGTTTCAACGGATTACGATACTTCGGACAGGCTTTACTTCGAGGAATTGACGTTTGAGCGCATCGCGGATATCTGGGACTTTGAAGCTTCGTCCGGCCTCATTGTCTCGGTTGGCGGGCAGACTCCCAACAATCGAGCGAAGGCGTTGGAGCGGTATGGCGTGCGTATCCTGGGAACGGATGCCGCGCATATTGACCAGGCGGAAGATCGCAACAAGTTTTCGGCGCTGCTCGACAGGTTGGGTATTCGCCAGCCACGATGGAGAAGTCTGGACGATCTAGAGAAGATCGCGGAGTTCGCTGAAGAGGTGGGCTACCCTGTGCTGGTGCGTCCCTCATATGTGCTATCCGGCAGCGCAATGAAGGTCTGCTATACACGCGAGCAGTTGGAGCAGTATACACGGGAGGCGGCTGCCGTTTCGCCAGAATATCCCGTCACCGTCTCCAAGTTCATGCAGAAGGTGCGGGAGGTGGAACTGGACGCGGTAGCACAGCATGGGCAGATTAAAGCTTTCGTCATCGCCGAACATATCGAGAACGCGGGTGTGCATTCAGGTGATGCAACGATTGTTCTGCCGCCTCAGACGCTCAACGAGGAGACATTGCGCAATATTGAAAAGGCTGCGCGTGCTATTGCGCAGGCGTTGGAGATCACTGGCCCGTTCAATATCCAGTTTTTAGCCAAAGAGAACAGCGTCTATGTGATCGAGGTCAACCTGCGCGCCTCGCGCACCTTCCCGTTCATCTCGAAAGTGACGGGAGTGAACTTCATTGAACTGTTCATTGACGCGCTATTTGAGGAGATACCAGAGGTGCGGGTGCCGCGACCAGACTTTGTGGCGGTGAAAGCTCCGCAGTTCTCATTTGCGCGCCTCTCTGGGGCAGATCCGATCTTGCGTGTGGAGATGTCCTCGACGGGCGAGGTGGCCTGCTTTGGTGAGGATATTGAGGAAGCCTATCTCAAGGCTATTCTGGCGACGGGAGGCAAAGTGCCTGAGCGCGGTATCTTTATCAGCCTGGGAGGCGAGGACAAGAAGGCGAGATTTTTAGAGAGCGCCCGGCTGCTGGCAACGCTCGGTATTCCGTTGTATGCCACAGAGAAGACCTGTGCGTTTCTCCAGGAGAACGGCATAGAGGCAACGCTGCTCTACAAGATACATGAGCAACGCTCGCCCAACGTCCTGACCTACTTCCAGGAAAACAAGATCGATCTGGCAATCAACGTGGTGGATGGATATATTGAGAAGGATATTGATGACGATTACTATATTCGACGCTACGCCGTCGATCACAATATTCCGCTGTTCACCAAAATCAAGCAGGCGCGTCTCTTTACCAGGGCGATTGTGCGGAAAGACGTGGAGGGGCTTCCCGTGAAGGCCTGGAACGAGTATGCATAACAGGAAAGGAACCATGCCAACAACACTAAGCGGCTTCATCGTGCTGCCCGAAGGCGTGATCGAAGGCACATTAGAAGTTCGCGATGGAAAAATTATCAATATCGTTGAGGGCAGTACCGCCGAGGCGGATTTCGATTTTCGCGGTAAGTACCTCTTGCCAGGGCTGATCGAAGTACATGGACATCTGCGCGAGCCTGGGTTGGAGTATAAAGAAGATATTCCGCATGGCTCGCGGGCCGCGCTTGCGGGTGGCTTTACCACCATTTTCGATATGCCGAACACGCGGCCCCCCAACACGACGGTAGCGCGTGTCGAGGAGCAGATTGCGCGCTACGCTGGTCGCTGCTATACCGATTTCGCCATCAATATGGGAACATCGGTGCAGGACACGGACGAATTGCGGCGCGTTGATAAGCGGCTCATAACGGGCGTCAAGCTCTTTACCGCCGGACACGCCACAACGCCAACGACCATGCCGCGACTTGGGGATATTGTGCGGGTGTTTGAGATACTGGGCGAACGCTGCATCATGGCGCTGGTGCATGCCGAAAACCAGGAACTGCTCGACTACTTTACCCGGCAGTATCGCGACGAACGCAACCGGCATGATGCGGCAGCGTGGAGCGAGGCGCGCAATACCTCGGTAGTGCTGACCTCGGTATTGGAGATGATCTCGCTGGCGAAACACTTCGGCGTGAAGCTCTACCTGCTGCATCTCTCCACGCCTGAAGAGTTCGCGGCAGTCAAATTTGGCCGCCGCCTCGGCGTTGATGTCTACGGCGAAACGACAACGGTTCACCTCACCTTTAACACGAATGATTATGAGCGACTTGGACACCTGATTAATATTGCTCCTGCGCTACGTTCTTCCCAGGATCAACAGCGATTGTGGCAATTGCTGCGCGATGGCACAATTGATACTGTGGTGACTGACCACGCGCCGCATACGCTGGAAGAGAAACAGAAGGCGAGTGTGTGGGAAGTCGCTTCTGGCCTGCCAGGGTTTCAGGAGGCCTTGCCAACCTTGATTACGAACTGGATACAACACTTCGGACGCGAGACGCTGGAAGAGGGATTGACTCGTATCGCGCTGGTGACATCAACCAACTTGGCGCGTATCTTCAACTATCCTCAAAAGGGTTCGTTAGCAGTGGGTAAAGATGCCGATATCGTGGTTGTCGATACGCAACGTAGCTGGACGGTAAATAGGGATGACCTGTTCACCAAGAATCGTTGGTCTGCTTTTGAAGGTATAGAACTGATGGGTAGGCCAATTGCGACGTTCTTGCGGGGAAAACCCGTGTACCGCGATGGACAGATTCTTGGCGAACCGCAGGGGAAATGGTTGAGCCGCGATGTACAAAGGAGAGCAAGCGATGAGTAACGACCCCGGTATTTTGCGTATCTTTCGTGAAATGGGAGCGATAGTTTCTGATAGTCATTTCGTCTATAGCTCTGGTCGGCATAGTTCCGTGTATATCAACAAGGACGCACTCTACCTGCGCCCTGCTACCATCTCGTCCCTTTGCCGCCTGATGGCCCTGCCTTTTGATGCACAAGGGGTTGATGTAGTAGTTGGGCCAGTGCTAGGAGGCATTGTGCTATCGCAATGGACAACCTATCACCTCAATCAACGGCGCTCAAGCGGGGAGACGCTGGCGATTTACGCTGAAAAAGGTTCGGATGGCGTGAATAAGCACTTCACTTTCAATCGCGGCTACGATGCCTATATTCCAGGCAGAAATATTCTCGTTGTGGAGGACGTGCTGACTACGGGCGGTTCCGCGCGCCAGGTCATCGAACTGGTACGTTCGCTCGGTGGAAATGTAATTGGCCTGAGCGCGTTGTGCAATCGGGGCAACGTGCAGCCTGCCAATGTGGGAGACGTGCCAATCTATACATTGGTGACGATCAATCTTGAGACGTATGCGCCGGAGGATTGCCCATTTTGTGCGCAAGGAGTGCCGGTGAATACTGAGTTGGGGAAAGGGAGAGCGTTTTTAGCAGGGAAAAATTAACATGAATACATTTCGTTCGATGCTCGAACATCGCTGGCAACACGGCAAATTTGTCTGTGTCGGCCTGGACTCCGATTATGATCAGCTTCCAACAAACGTCAAGCAGGAGCGGTCGGTTGAGGAGGCGATGGTATTTTTTAATGAGCGGATCATTGATGCGACGGCTGACCTTGTGTGCGCATTTAAGCCAAATGCGGCCTTCTATGAGGCGCAAGGAGACGCCGGTTTTCGGGCTTTGACGCGCACAGTGCAGTATATTCACGAAAGCTATCCAGGTATTCCGGTGATTCTGGATGCCAAGCGAGCGGATATTGGCAGCACCAACCAGGGATATGTGCAGGCGGCCTTTGACCTGATGGGCGTGGATGCGATCACGGTGCATCCCTATCCTGGCAAAGAGGCGTTGGAGCCGTTTCTGGCGCGCAAAGAGAAGGGCATCATTGTGCTGGCGAAAACCTCTAATCCTGGGTCAGGCGAGTTTCAGGATTTGCGGGTCGGTGAGGAACGGGAGCCGCTGTATATGGTGGTGGCCCGGCATGTCGCGAAGGAGTGGAATGCGAACGGCAATTGTGGCATTGTAGTTGGAGCAACTTATCCAGAAGAGTTGCGGCGCGTGCGCGAGGTAGTAGGGGATATGCCAATCCTGATTCCTGGGCTTGGCGCGCAAGGCGGCGAGATTGCGGCCACTGTGCAGGCTGGCAAGGATAGTCGGGGCTGGGGTATGATCCTCAATTCGGCGCGTGGCATCATTTTTGCCTCGAAGGGGAATGATTTCGCGGGGGCTGCCAGGAAAGCGACCGAAGCTTTGCACTCCGAAATTCGGCGACATAGTTTATAATGTCGCTATGAACTCGCCTGTAAACCTGCAAACTGAACTTGCGCCGCGCCATAAAAGCGGGCTGACGCTGAAAAATCCGGTCATGACTGCCGCCGGAACGTTCGGCTATGGCGTCGAATATGCACGCATCGCGGAAATTCGGCGGCTGGGCGCGATCATTTGCAAGGGTACTACGAGGCATGCTCGGAAGGGCAACGAACACCCGCGCACCGTTGAAACGGCTTCAGGGGTGCTCAACGCTATCGGCTTGCAAAATCCAGGCGTGCGGGCGGTTATCAGGAAATATGCTCCTACCTGGAAGGGTTGGCAGACTCCCGTAATTGTCAATATCGCGGGTGAAACCATAGAGGAGTTTGTCGAGATTGCTGAACTGCTGGAAGGTGTCGAGGGCGTTGCGGGAATTGAAGTCAATGTCTCATGCCCCAATATTCGCGCTGGGGGTGTGGTCTTTGGCGCAGACCCACAGGCGGTCGCTGATGTCACGGCAGCAATTTGCAAAGCAACCACGCTCCCTTTGATCGTCAAACTTTCTCCAAACAGTGGAGATGCCAGGCCAACAGCTCTAGCGGCTGTCTCTAGTGGCGCAGATGCTGTCTCCCTCATTAACACCTTTACCGCGCTACGTATCGATACCTCTACTCGTCGCCCTGTGCTGGCAAACGTTACGGGTGGGCTTTCGGGGCCTGCGATCAAGCCACTTGCTTTGCGCATGGTTTACGAAGTGGCGAAAGAACTGCGTTCAGACTATGCACATGTCCCTATCATCGGCATTGGCGGTATTTGCAATGCCAATGATGCGCTTGAATTTTTGATGGCCGGGGCTTCGGCTATTGAGGTTGGGACCATGAATTTTGTTAATCCTCGCGTGGGTATAGAGATTTTAGAGGGTATTGAGGCATTTTTAAAGGGCGAGGGGATTGGGGATGTGAAAGAGATTATTGGGGTAGCATTATAGCATTAAGTTTACTGTTTCCAGCTTTTAAGAAGAGCGTAGTATCTGATTTTCTTCAATAATATAGACCTTGTTCGTAAGCTCTTCATGCACTAAAGTATTTAAGGCATTCATTACAATAGTTACGAGTTCTGTGATAGATATATCTTTGCGTAAATTTATTACAATAATACCGGAGTGAGGTGGTGGAAATAAATCTGTTCTCAAAAAATCTTGATCTCTTGTAATAATAATGGCTCTTTGGCTAACTTGTCTGAAAACAGTGTAATCAGTTTTGCCCTGTAAATGTTCATCAACTGCGCGAGCGGCAGGATATCCTGCCGCTCGCATTGCTTTCCAAAGCTTCTTAGGAAGATTCTCATCAATAAAGAAGCCAGGCATTTTATCTTTAGTTGGCATGGATGGCCTCTTCTCCAATTCGTTTTGCGGCATAGGCTAGCGCAGCATAGATTTCTTTGCGCGTCAGATCATACTCATACGCGATTTCATCTATGCTCATGCCACTGGCGAGATGGCCCAGGATGAGTGAAACTGGAATGCGCGTTCCTTTGATAACCGCTTCACCGCCAAGAGTTTCTGGGTCTGCGGTAATACCAGGAAAAATCTCTCGAGACGACATGTTTCACCTCCTGTTAGTATTGAAGCCTCCAACAGTATTTTACCTTAAAGCTGTAGTAATTACTATGCCTGGAACTCGACGTTCAACGGTTTGACGACCTCTTCGACCAGGCGATGCACGATATTTTCAGGATAGGGCGCAGTCAGGTTCAGCACGATATGGCTGGCTCCTTCCTGAATGTAGGGGCGCATCTGCTCGATGCTTTCGGAAAGATTGTTGTAGTTCATCCTTGTCTGAATAGAGCGCTGAATGGTCTGGGGGTCGCGACCGATTTCCTTGCAGTAGCCGTTCAAGACCTCGTTTTTATGCTGGAAGGTTTCGACGGAGCCGCCAGCGAAATTCCAGATATTGGCGTATTTGGCGACGACACGCAGGGTTAGCTGCTCGCCGCTGCCACCAATAACAAAGGGTGGATAGGGTTTTTGTACTGGCTTTGGTTCGCAGAGGGCATCACGCAACTGGTAGTATTTGCCATTGAAGTTGGCGCGTGGCTCTGTCCAGAGCAGTTTGATGACCTCGCAGGCTTCTCCCAGGCGGCGGATGCGCTCCCCTGGTGCGTAGAGCGGAATGCCGTACATGTTGCATTCCATCTCGTTCCAACCCGCCCCAATGCCGAAGTCCAGCCGACCATGTGAAATCACATCGACGGTCGCGCCAATGTTTGCGAGAACAGCGGGATGCCGATAGATGTTGCCTGTAACCATCAGGCCAAGACGTAGGCGTTCGGTACGCGCTGCTAACGCACCTAAAAGCGTCCAGCCTTCCAACTGTGGGCCAGTGGGGTCGGGGCCGAGCGGGATGAAGTGGTCGAAGGCCCAGGCGTGTTCGATTTCGGGAAGTCTGTCTGCCTCGTTCCAGACGCGCAGGATATCGTCGTAGGTGGTGAATTGCGGAGCGGTTTTGATGCCGAAGCTCAGTTTCATGCTAAAGAAATCCTTTCTATGCTTTTGTTGATTCGTTCTGTTGTGGATATGCCCACTTGCGTGATACGTTTTCAGCCATCTTTTTGAGATAAGCGGCTTGTAGATCGATACCAGTATAATTTGCGATTTTCAAGAGGCATGCCAGGCAATCGGCCAGCTCCTGGCCAAGTTCGTCGTGATGTTCGGCGAGGGCTCCTCCAAGTGTGCATGCTGGCCGGTCTTCATTTCTTTGCGGATCGGTTCGCCAGTACACTTTTTTGAGTACCTGAGCAAATTCGCCAATTTCTGCACTTAAGAGTACCATATTGAGAAAGATGTCCGTGTTGAAGTTATTCTTCTCGTCGAGCCAGCGATGGAATGCCTGGAAATCCTCGAGTGTTTGCACATCATTTGGAAACATTGTTGAGATGGCCTTTCAACAAAATGAAAAGGACGATCTGCAATGATCGCCCTTGATCTGCTTGCTTTGCGCTAGAAACTTGCTCACTTCTGTTTAATTGGATACCACTTCCTCTAATCTTTCGACTTCATGGAAAGCCTCCGGTTCGTAGAGCGCGAGAGGAAAATGCTGGGCGGCTGGTGCCCGCCTGGCAATTCTCGTTTGTCTATCATAGACATTACGCAACTGTAGAACCGGAGGCCTCGTTAATGAGCGACTTGCGCTGCGAAAGCAGTTAACCTCTTGGGAATGTCGGTAGCCTGAAAGCAGACTTGACGGAATCCAGGACGGCCGCTACGGCAGTGTACCAGGCCAGGAGTGCAGTAATGACTCCGAGCCAGCCGCCGATGGTATTCCAGGTTGAGCCTCCACCGAACGCGCCGATGGTGAGAGCAACATAGGTGATGAACAGGAAGAAGAAGACCGCCATGAGTGCCCCTGTGCTTCTGAAAGTTCCGAGGAACATCAAGAAGGTGAAAATCGCCCAGCCGAGCAGGAAGAAGCCAAGAGCCGGGCCTGCATTGGTACCCAGAAGGTCAACGATACTCTGACCCGGTTTGCCTGCTGGAGAGGTGAAGATGGGTAAAAGGACAAAGCCGAGCGATAACCAGAAGCCTCCATAGGAGCAGAAAGCGGTCGCACCAAATGTGTTACCAGCTCTGAATTCCCACATTCCAGCCAGAAGCTGGACGATACCACCATAGAAAATGGCGAGGCCAAGCACAATGCCTGATGCTGTGAACCAGCCAGCATTGGCCGCGCTGAGGACGAAGGTTGTGAGTGCGAAGGCGCTGAGGCCAAGAGGTGCAGGATTGGCGACGGCTGGAGCGGCTGCTTCAGCCCGTTCTGCTGCGATTTGAGCCATTCAGGTTCCCACCTTTCGTAGAAAGACTGGCAATACATGTACAAAGGTTGGTACATATTCCGAAGCAGAGAAGAAATTGCTCTGCGATTGCTTGTCCGGACAACGAAGTCCGTGAATTGGGTAGGGAACGTCATCCAAACGAATTTGGATGGCTTCATGCTCGTCCATGAAGGACAAAAACACACAACACGACAAAAAGCGGCTCAAAGTAGGGTGTTAACCGAAAGATGAAGTGTGGCTGATGTTCCTCCTTTCGACAAAGGATGCAGCGCGCGTTCTCAAATACAGCGTGCAGCTTTTGAGTTCGCTTATCGATATTATAGCATAAAAATGGCGTCTTGTGGCATCTCATGGAAGAGCAACACCCACCTGCGAATTTGCCTCACCCTCTCTTAAAATGTTAAACTAAACACCAGAAAACAGGTTGTTTTGCTGCACAACGAGGTGAGTTTCATGCAAGAGATTTATATTATCGATGGGGCGCGCACTCCGGTGGGTGTGCTGCAAGGTTCGTTGTCGGATATTACTGCTACTGATCTGGGTGTGATCGCCGCTAAGGGCGCTTTGGCGCGAAGTGGCGTCGATCCGAACTGGGTGGATCAGGTTGTGATGGGCAACGTGATTCAGTCGAGTAAGGATGCGATTTATTTAGCGCGGCACGTGGCGTTGAAGGCTGGATTGCCTATCGAGGTTCCGGCGCTGACTGTCAACAGGCTGTGTGGCTCTGGCTTGCAGGCGATTGTCAACGCGGCGCAGATGCTCCAGTTGGGAGAGGGACAGATTGCGCTTGCTGGTGGCGCGGAGAATATGACGCAGTCGCCGCATGTGATACGCGGGGCGCGCAACGGCTTTAAGCTTGGACAGGCTCCGCAACTGGAAGATTCGCTGTGGGAATATCTGATTGATACTTATGTGGGCTGTGGCATGGCGATCACGGCTGAAAACCTCGCGGAACGCTATGGTATTACACGCGAACAGGCCGACGAGTATGCGCTGCGCAGCCAGATGTCCGCTCGTAAGGCGCAGCAGGCGGGATTTTTAGCCGAGGAGATTGTGCCTGTCACTATCAAAGACCGCAAGGGCAATCCGGTCGAATTTACGCAGGACGAGGGCATTCGCGATACCTCAATGGAGGCGCTGGGGAAACTACCCGCGCGTTTCCGCAAGGGAGGCATTGTGACGCCGGGCAACGCAAGTGGCATTAACGACGCGGCGGCATGCGTGATTCTGGCGACGGAAGAGGCTGTGCGCGAGCATCATCTGAAACCGAAGGCACGCCTCGTTTCATGGGGCGTGGTCGGCGTTCCCCCTGAGATTATGGGCATCGGGCCTGCGCCCGCGATTCGCCAGGCGCTCAAACGGGCCGACTTGCAGCTTGCGGATATGGACCGCGTGGAGGTCAACGAAGCCTTTTCGCCGCAGTACCTCGCGGTGGAGAAAGAGCTTGGCCTGGATCGTGAGAAAACCAACGTCAACGGCGGGGCCATCTCTATTGGTCATCCCCTGGCGGCCAGTGGCGCAAGGTTGGCGCTCACGCTGATGTATGAGCTGCGCCGCCATAACCTGAAATATGGCGTGGCCTCTCTCTGTATCGGCGGCGGTCAGGGCATCGCAGCCGTGATCGAAAACGTGGCATAGCAATACATTGTATGTAGGAACGTGATGAGGAACTTTCATTCATTAAGAGAGGGTTTTCTGTAGGGGCGCGATGAGGAATGTCGGCAAAGAAAGAGGAGAAATCCGGGAATGTCATCCTGAGCGCAGCGAAGGATCGCAAGCCCAGGCCGGCGATCCTTCGCTGCGCTCAGGATGACATGGGGTGAGCATCTCCTGTTCTTTTGTTAACGTTCCTCATCGTGTCCCTGCAATTTTTGCAGTGGAGAAAGCAAATGCCAAAGGATACGCGAGAACCGCAGGAGATTCTTGCGCATGTTATTTCATCGCGTGTGGCGCTGACGTCGGCTATTTATGGTTTGAGCGAGGCCGAATTGACACGCGAGGACGTCACCGAGAAGTGGTCGGTGAAGGACCTGATGGCGCATATGGGTCGTTGGGAGGAGATTTGCTACGAGGAGTTGCAGACGCACCTGCAAGGGGAACGTTCAGATAAAGATTATCGCAATCCGCAGCCTTTCAACGATGAATGGGAGGCGGAACTGCGTAAACTGACGTTAGAGCAGGCGGTGACGCTTTTCGAGACGGCTCATTATCGCCTGTTCGCGCTGCTGGCCTCGCTGCGGCCTGAGCAGTGGAATGGCTATGTGCGGGCCTGGGTGGCCGGTTCAACCTGGCATCACTTTGAGGAACACGGCGAGCAGATTCGGACATGGCGAAGTCGCTTACAAGAAACGGTGAAAGAACAGGCATGACAAAAGTACAATTTGGTTGGAGCATGGCGAGCGGTCCGCGTAACATGGCTGAAGCGCAGACATATATGGCGGATTTGCAGCGTGGCCTGGAATTGATCTCCGGGCATTTCGACTCGGCATGGATGGTTGACCACCTGCAATATGACGATTCTAACCTGATGGAGGGGTGGACGGCCATTACCTATATGAGTGCTCTCGCTCCCACGTTAAAGTTTGGTAATATCGTTCTCTGCCAGTCGTTTCGCAATCCTGCCTTGTTAGCGAAGATGGGCGCAACGCTGCAATTTATGAGCGGCGGGCGTTTCATCCTGGGCATTGGTGCGGGCTGGAAAGAGGACGAGTATACCAGCTACGGCTATCCTTTTCCTTCGGCTGGCACACGCGTAGAAGAACTTGACGAGACCATGCAGATACTGCATGCTATGTGGCACGATAAACGGGCGACTTTTAAGGGCAAGCATTACTCAGTAGTAGATGCATGGTGCGAACCCAAACCGGAGCCGATTCCCACTATTCTGATTGGCGCGTTTAAGCCGCGCATGCTGCGCGTGGCTGCCCGCTATGCCGATTGGTGGAACGTTTCCTGGACGCCGATTGAACGGTATCGCACTATGGTCGAGGAGTGCGAACGAGCCTGCGCCGAAGTGAAGCGCGACCCGGCCACCTTGCGCCGTACATGGTATGGCGGCTGTATCTGCGCTCCAACAGAGGCCGAGGTGAAACGCCTGAACACGCGCGATGTGAATCCAGAGCGCGGCTGGTTTGTCGGCACGCCCGAGCGGGTGCGCGAACAGATGCAGCCATTTATTGACCTGGGCGTCGATTACTTCATCTTCTCGGCGGGCGGCTTTCCCAATCTGACCACGCTTGAGATAGTGATTTCAGAGGTAATGCCAAAGCTATGAGCAATATCGACTTTGGTTTGATGCTCAGGATGTATGACTCTAAGATGCAGGCGCAGGAACTGCTGGACTACAATGCCGCCTGTATCGAGCGGCTGGCCTGGGGCTTTACTACGCTCTGGTTCGAGGATCACCTGCAATGGGGAGATGGTGATGTGCTGGAATCGCTCACCACGCTCAGCTATTTCGCGGGGCATTATCCAACGTTTCGCCTGGGTACGCTCGTTCTCGACCAGTCCTACCGCAATCCGGCCCTGCTCGCCAAGATGATGGCAAACCTGCAACTGTTGAGCAAAGGGCGCTGTATTCTCGGTATTGGCGCGGGTTGGAAGGAGGACGAGTATCATGCTTATGGTTATGCCTATCCTGATACCAAAACGCGCATGGAGCAGTTAGAGGAGGTTGTCGCCATCCTGCGCGCCATGTGGATGAGCAGCCCAGCCACTTTTCAAGGCAAATATCACTCCATCCAGAATGCTTACTGCGAGCCGCCGCCAATACCACTCATTCCGCTACTCATTGGCGGTGGCGGCGAGCAGCGAACCTTGCGAATTGTCGCGAAGTATGCCGATTGGTGGAATTTCAATTCCTGTCCTGTTGAGGAATATGCGCATAAAGTGGACGTGCTGCGGCGGCATTGCGAGGAGATAGGCCGCGATATGGAGGAAATCAAACTGACCTATCTGGCGACGGTGAGCGTCTCGGAAGACCCGGAGAAGGTTCTTCGCCATCCCGAGAAGCATTATGTTGCGGGCAACGCGGACGAGGTGACACGAGAAATTGAGCAGTTCGCACAGCTCGGCGTCACCCATTTTATGTTCCGCATGCCTGATCTACAGACGCTGGAGCATTTTGTAGAGGCGGTTGTGCCACGCTTCCGGGAAGGCTAAACGCTCTCAGGCGAAGGCAGTTTTTTCGACAACACCACGCCCGTATTCAGGCCAACGGTATGCAGGCCGCCAAAGAAACGGGCGTGTTCCATTTTGATGCAACGGTTTTGCACGAAAATCAGCCCTGCCTCGCGTGCCTTTTTGCCGACCTCATCGTTGCGAATACCGAGTTGTAGCCAGAGAACTTTCGCGCCGATGGCGATGGCCTCTTCTGCGATGGGCGGCACATCCTCAGCGCGGCGAAAGACATCGACAATTTCGATCTGCTCTCCGGCCTTTCTGGCTTCTGTTAACGAGGCATAGACGCGCCTGCCGAGCAGTCTTTGGTCGGCGTAACGCGGGTTCACCATTATTACGTCGTAGCCCTCTGCCAGCAAATAAATCGCGACGAAGTGGCTGGGCCTGTACTGATCAGCCGAGACGCCGACTACGGCAACGTGCTTGTACTGCTGCAAGAGACGCAGACGGTCGTACATGTCAGGAGTTATGTTTTTCATATAGCCATATCTCTTGGGATAATGAACTTTGACAAAATACAAGGGGATACTGACCCCTGTCATCCTGAGCGCCGCGAAGGATCTGCGTTCTCCCGACGATTCGTGTGCCACTCCCGGAGATCCTTCGCGGCGCTCAGGATGACATGCCTGGATAGGCCCCTCTTTATTTATCAAAGTTTACTATCCAAAGGTAAGAACCGGTACAAGAACTGATAGTAGAGGGTATCAGCAAACTGAGACTGATACCCTCTCTGCTATTTGTCCTTTTATCATACCCCATGATTGGCGCGAGATCAAAAGCCGGGTTGGAGCCAGGGTTTCTGGTTGTAGTAGTTCTGGGTGGTCTGAATATAGCTGATAGCACCCTGAGTATACCAGCCGCCGCTGAACCAGAAGCCTACGCAGCCCCAGATATCGCCCGCGTGATAGCCTGGATAGCCGGGCGAAGGCGTTTGATTGTAGAGATAATCGGCCCAGCCTTCATAGCAGTTGCGAATCCAGCCGTAGACAAATTCGGCGCTGAAAGCGGTATCGTCGCGGGTCATCGGCCAGGCGTTTTTCCAGAAGGTATATTTGACCTGCAAGATGCCGTAGCTTTGATAGCAGCCCTGACCATCCCAGGTTCCCGGCGGGCAGAGGGTTTGATCGTTGGTGTAGTCGCCGCGTGTACTCTGGTGCCAGTGCGATTCGGTCACGGCCTCGGCGCGCACGATGTTGACATCGATGCCCCATTTGCAGGCGACCCATTGCAGGATTTCGTCGGTTGTGCCGGTGAAGTTGCCCGTGATCTGCTTGCGAATGCTATCAGATTTCGCATCCATGCCGATGAGTGGTCCCCAGGGCGAGATATTGGCGATCTGCGCGGCGGTGGGTACGCTGTGATTCGCGGTGTTGTTATCGGGGCGCGGCTCGAACGAGGAACGAGTAATGAGTGAGGCGCAGGCGCTTTCACTGGGCAGGGTGCTGCCAGGAGGCAGTGTAGTCGTGCTGTTCCAGTTGGGGGGTGGAGTGCCTTGCGGAGGCGTAGAAGTGCGAGTTGGCTGCCCGGTTGGTTTGCCGGTAGGAGTGCGAGTATTGCCAGTGGTAGGAGTCAGTCCGTGTGCGTCGATGGCAGGGTTATCATAGGGAGTTGAAGTGGGCACCAGCACACTTTGCGTGCCGAGTTGAGCAACTTCCTGATTATTGCTACGCGAGAAGTAAGCCTGTGCCATAAGGTAGACGCTGCCGATTACGAGCGTCAGCAGCAAGAGCAGGAAGCTTTTGAGCAGCTTCATCTTAAAGAATCTCATCTATACCATGCCCCACAATGGTTTGATTTGAAATAGTCTGTGTAAAGGAGGAACACACCCGTGCTTCTGTCTTGTACGACGAAGCAAGCATTTAAATGTAACGATGATGAAGCTTCAGGTGAGCAATTAGCCCATTTGGCGGCAATTATGAGCGAGAAAGTGCCTGATTCAGGTCCCAGATAATATCCTCAACATCCTCTATGCCCACCGAAAGGCGGATCATATCGGGGGTGACCCCGCCTGCCAGCAGGTCTTCTTCGGAGAGTTGCTGGTGTGTGGTGCTGGCGGGATGAATAATCAGGCTGCGCGCATCGCCCACATTTGCCAGGTGCGAGAGCATGCGCACGTTGTTAATGACCCTTTTTCCAGCCTCATAGCCGCCTTTGACACCGAAGGTGAAGATGGAACCAGCTCCCTTTGGTAGATAACGTTGCGCAAGGGGGTATGAGGGATCATCGGGCAGGCCAGGATAGCGCACCCAACTGACGGCGGGATGCTCAGCAAGGAATTGAGCCACCTGTAGGGCATTATCACAATGACATCTCATACGCAGGGAGAGCGTTTCCAACCCTTGAAGCAGCAGGAACGAGTTGAAAGGACTGATAGACGGGCCAGTATCGCGCAGGGTCTCGCAACGCGCTTTCATGACGAAGGCGAAATCACCGAAGGTTTCATAGAAACGGACGCCATGATAGCCGGGCGAGGGGTCTACAATATGCGGAAAGTTGCCGTTGTCCCAGGGGAATTTGCCGGATTCGATGAGGACGCCCGCAATCGAAGTGCCATGACCCCCGATAAATTTAGTTGCCGAATGTACGACGATGTCTGCTCCATACTCAAATGGGCGGCAGAGGTAGGGCGTGGCAAAGGTATTATCAACGATGAGGGGAATGCCAGCTTCGTGAGCGATGTCGGCAATGGCGCGAATATCCAGCACGTCTCCGCGTGGGTTGCCGATTGTTTCGCCGTAAAATGCGCGTGTGCGAGGCGTCAATGCGCGGCGGTAGTTCTCAGGGTCGGTGCTATCGACAAAGATGGTATTGACGCCCCAGGTGCGCAAGGTAATATCGAACTGGGTATGCGTGCCGCCGTAGAGGCTGCTGGAGGAGACGATTTCATCGCCGGGACGCAGCAGGGTCATCATTGTTACCATCTGCGCTGCCATGCCGGAAGCGGTGGCGAGCGCGCCTGTACCGCCTTCCAGTGCCGCGATACGCTCCTCGAAAGCGGCGGTGGTAGGATTCATGATGCGTGTATAAATATTGCCGAACCTCTGTAAAGCGAAGAGATGCGCAGCGTGATCGGTATCATCAAACACGAACGAGGTGGTCTGATAAATCGGTACAGCTCGCGCTCCCGTTGTCGGGTCGGGTCGCTGTCCCGCGTGAACGGCCAGCGTATCGAAGCCAAAGACATGATCTGCATCTATTTCGGGCATAGTTTTGCTCCTGGAATTGTATTCGACTGTATGCCATATACTATCATATAGCTGTTCTCATAGTCGCATACTTGCTTGTGACGACAAGGCCAGATTTGTGCTACACTTTCAGGAGAACTCTTTCAGAGGATAAGGTATGCCTTTTTTCACGAGAAGAAAATAATGAAATGTATCATTTGCAAGCATGGAGAAACCGAGCCTGGGATGGTCACTTTGACTCTCGAACAGGATGAGATGACGCTTGTGGTAAAAGGCGTACCGGCGCAAGTTTGCTCGAATTGTGGAGAAGAATATGTAGACGAAGAGGTGACAAGCCAGCTTCTCAGCATTGTAGAGCAAGCGGCTCGGACCGGAGTTCAGGTCGACATTCGTAAATTTATAGCAGCGTAAGTTTTTGGAGTTCAGTTGATGACACAGATGGCAGACAAGGCGACAGATTACACGACCGTTGGGCAGTCTACACGTCGGCAGGACGGCTTAGATAAAGTGCTGGGGCGCACACGCTTCGCGGGCGATCTCTCGTTGGAGGGGTTGCTGCATGCCCGGCTGGTGCTGAGTCCCTATGCGCACGCGAAGATCAACAATATTGATATCTCTGAAGCGTTGAAGGTTCCTGGCGTGAAAGCGGTGTATACCAGCGATACGCTTGGCATGGCGAATTATGATGGCAGCGCCCGCTCGAAGTCTCCGCTGGCCAGCCAGGAGGTGTTATGGTGCGGTCATCCGGTGGCGATTGTGCTGGCCGAGAGCGAGGCGGCGGCAGAGGATGGAGCGGCGCTGGTCGATGTCGATTACGAAGAATTGCCGGTCGTGCTTGATCCAGAGGCGGCCATGCAGCCGGGTTCTCCGCTTACGCGCGTATATGTCAAGGAGACCTCTTCAGAGATTGCCGGAGGTGGAGCGCACGCGGCTGTCTCCGAAGACCAGGTGGCGGAGGAAGACCAGGAGCAGCTATCTGAGAATGTGAGCGATAAGGCGCACCTGCATGGTGGCAATATGGAGGAGGGATGGCGCGAGGCCGAGGTGGTTGTCGAGCGGACGTATAGAACCAGCGTCGTGCATCAAAGCTATATTGAGCCACAATCGATCACCGTCCTTCCCGGGCCATCGCGCACGCATATCACGGTCTGGCCCAGTTCACAGGGCATGTTCGCGGTGCGTTCCGATGTTTCCAACGCGCTGAATCTTCCCGAGCGGCAGGTGCGTGTTGAGTCGGTGCCTATTGGCGGCGCTTTCGGCGGGAAATTCGGCCTGATAGAGCCACTGGCTGCCGCCGCCGCTCATACCGCTCGTCGGCCTGTACGGCTGGTGATGACGCGCTCGGAAGATTTGCTGGCAGGCAATCCGGCTCCCCAGTCGATCATCTCGGTGAAATTTGGCGCGAAGCGTGATGGAACGCTGGTCGCAATGCAGGCCAGAGTCATTTTTGATACAGGGGCCTATGGTGGCTCGGCAGTCTTCCTGGGCGGCCTGATTATGGGTAGCAGCTATCGTTGCCCGAACTTCGATTTCCGTTGCTATGAGGTCATGACCAATAAAGTGGGAGTTGGGGCCTATCGCGCTCCCGGCGCACCCCAGGCGACTTTTGCGCTCGAGTCCACCATTGACGCTTTGTGCCGGGAATTGCGGATGGACCCGGTCGAGTTTCGCCTGAAAAACGGCCTCAAGGAGGGTGATCCAACCATTGATCATCGTCAGTGGCCGCGTATTGGCCTGCTCGATTGCCTGGAAGCGGTCAAGAATCATCCCCTGTGGGCAAAGCGCGAGGAGATGAAAACGCCGCCTGAGAGCTTGAAAGGCTGGAAGGTTGGTACTGGAGTGGCTGCTGGACACTGGCCCGGTGGCACAGAACCTGCCGCCGCCGCCTGCCGATTGGAGAGCGATGGCTCGATCAGCGTGATTGTGGGGACCGTTGATCTGACCGGCTCTGATACTTCTATGGCGCTGATTGCCGCGCAGGTGCTTGGTATGCCAGCCGACAGCGTCAACACAGTGCATGACAATACGGATACTATGCCATACAGTGGGGGTACAGGTGGCAGCAAGACCACCTATACGATGGGAGCGGCAGTGCTGGCGGCGGCCCAGGATGCGCGCAACCAGATTTTAGCGATTGCCTCGGATATGCTGGAGGCCTCGCCGGATGACCTGAATATTGAGGGCGATAAGGTCGTTGTGCGCGGCGCGCCGGGCAAGAGCGTCACTCTGAAGCAGATCGCGGGCGAGACGATGCGTTTTGCCGGAAAGTACGAGCCGATTTATGGGCGCGGGCGTTCCGCGAACCGCGTCAGTTCGCCTTTGTACGCGGTACATGTGGCTCGTGTAGCTGTTGACCCGGAGACGGGCCAGGTGCGCGTCCTCGACTACCTCGCGGCGCAGGATGTTGGCTTTGCTATCAACCCTGCCGAAGTGGAGGGCCAGATTTACGGAGGCGTCACTCAGGGCATGGGCTGGGCGCTCTTCGAGGGCTATGCCTATGATGAAAACGGCCAGTTGCTGACCGCTAATCTCATGGACTACGCCCTTCCGCACAGCGAAGACGTGCCCAACATCACTCCGCTTCTGGTCAAGGTTCCATCTCCGCTCGGCCCATTTGGCGCGAAAGGCGTAGGTGAGCCGCCAGTTGTGCCGGTCGGCGCTGCCATTGCAAATGCGGTCTATGACGCGGTTGGCGTGCGGGTAACGCAGTTGCCGATTACGGCAGAACGCTTGTTTATGGCGCTGCATAAGTAGGCGCTTTTTAACTTTCAAGCTAGCACGAATAAGCGCAGAATTGTTGGTGCGACCAACAATTCTGCGCTTATTCGTGCTAGCTTCGTGCTGGTCACCTGTCAAACATAGTGATATACTATGACATATACCTATCCATCACGCCATGCTCTGTATGACGTGTCCGTATGCTGTTTTCTGTTAAAAAACATCAACGGCCACTGGTTGCCTCGCCTCTGAGAGACAACCTCTGACCCCCTAAAAGAGGAGCAGGAATGATGACAACTTCTGATGCTTCGTCAAAAAACACTATGCCCCCTCCCTATGATGCTTTATCTCCTGAGCAAGCGGTTAATGATGTTGCGCCGCCTGTTGGTGAAACGCCACCGCGCGTACTGGCGAAGGACGCTGCTGCCGGGCGGCGTGGCGCGGCGTGGCGTTTGCTGCACTGGGTGATGGCGAATGATCCCCGCGCTCTGGAAGCCATTTCTTCGCTTGATGATGACCGGCTGGCGCAGAATCTGCTGGAGTTTATCGCGCTTGGCACCTGGGCGGGTAAGCCGTTTGTGGTACCAGTACCGTTGCGCACCGCACATGCTCGCACGCGCCTGCGCACGCTCTTTCTGCCGGGTGCGGGCATGGATTATGGGAGAGCGGAGCGCGTGCTGCTTGCCAATGTTCACGATAAACGCCCGGCTATGCGTGAAACCACGCTCCATATCCTGGGCATCATTGGCAGTCCTTCCGCGACTCCTCTGCTCATCGAGGGGTTGAATGACCCTGTTCCGGGCGTGCGCTTGCAGGCTGCGAAGGCGCTTGGGCGGGTGGGCGACCCGGCGGCAGTACCAGCATTACTTAAGGCGCTGCGAGGCGCGGACGAACAAATGGGTAGCCAGATCTTTGCCTCGCTAGTCAAGCTTGGAAATATGGCGGTACCGGCATTGATCGAAGAGAGTAAGAGCAAATCAGCCTGGATACGCTGGCAGTGCCTGCGTTCGCTCAGTGAAATTCATGACCGGCGTGCCTTACCTGTGCTGGTCGAAGCTCTGCGCGACCCCGATCATTCGGTTGCCTGGATAGGTGCCAAAGGGCTGGTGCAATTTGGCAAGCTCAGCGTGAAGCCGGTGCTTGAGTTGTTGATGACTTCGCCAATGACGCCCTGGCTGGCTGAGACCGCCTCCTACGTGTTGCAGACCCGCATCCAGCGGCATCCCGAGGTCAAGCCTTATCTCCAACCGGTGGTAGACCGCATGCGCAGTTCCGGCTTTCGCGTAGGGACGGCGGCTGCAGCACAGAAGACTCTGGAACAGATGGAAGCTGAGGGGTTAATCGAATCTTAGACGATAACCGTAATTGCTGAGGAAGAGGAAGAAAGCCCCGGCGAAAGCTAAGCAACCATCTGGTAGGGAGGTCAGAAGGCACCTGCGAGGACTGATAGGGGGAAGTTTTTTAGGGAAAGAAGCCTCAGGAAAGAGACAGGAGAGACAAGGCCTGCTATAAAGATAGGCTGAGTCTCTCCTTTGGGGAAAATGTTAGCGCTTATTCCTGGCAAAGAGGAATTTACAAATAGTGAAAAATAGTTCGCAGCAACCCTTCTCAGAACACTATTTTTGTCATTTTAATTGTAGCATATCTGTCAAGCATCCGACAACGTTCTTTTGGACGATGTTTTCTTGCCCCGACTATTATATACTACTCTTATCCATTTAATGAGACGAGGTAAGGAAAAGCTGCCTCGTCTGTTTATTCGTAAGAGGAATACCATCGTTTCCTCGCTCGTATGAGAGTGAACCCCGATTATGAAAAGAGATGCTTCACGTTCAGAAGAGCAGCAAATCCCTGTGAACGACCCCGTCCCAGAAGCGCCCGCGATTATGCCTGCTCCTGGCAAAAGCTTGTTGCGCGCGTTTACCTCGTTGCGGCATCGCAATTTTCGCCTGTACTGGTTTGGGCAGATGGTCTCGCTGACCGGAACCTACATGCAAATCATTGGTCAGTCCTGGCTGGTGCTGCAATTGACGCATAGCGGATGGCAGTTAGGTCTGGTTGGCGCGCTGCAATTTCTGCCTGTACTTCTTTTCTCTGTCCTCGGCGGCGTCTTTGCTGATCGCTGGCCTAAACGGCTGGTCGCGCTCTTTACGCAGGTGGCGGCCATGATCCAGGCCTTTGTTCTTTGGGCATTAATCGCGACCAGCACAGTACAGCTCTGGCATATCTACGTCCTGTCGATATTGCTCGGCTTCACGTATTGCCTTGATAGGCCGGTGCGCCGGGCTTTTGTCGTCGAAATGGTCGGACGCGAGGACTTACCCAATGCCGTTGCCTTGAACTCCTCACTCACTACCCTGACGCGCATTGTCGGTCCAAGCCTCGGGGGCATAATTATTGCCGCCAGTGGGATCAGCATGCTCTTTTTACTCAACGCACTCAGCTTTCCCGCCGTAATTGTAGCCCTTGCGCTTATCAGGACTTCCGAGTTACATAATCAGCCGCAGAAGCAGCCTGATTCAGGAGAGCGACAGAGTACCTGGCAAAGCCTGCATGAAGGCGTGAGCTATGTCTTGAAAACGCGCGCGGTATTGTTGATAATTCTGGTAGTTGGCCTGGTGCTGCTTTTCGGAGCGAATTTCAGCGTCTTGCTTCCCCTCTTCGCTACGCAGGTATTGCAAGTTGGAGCGACGGGCTTTGGCTTCCTCTCTGCTGCGATAGGCTTTGGCGCGCTATTGGCCGCCCTCTGGCTGGCCTGGAGCAACCGCCAACCTACCATTCATGCCATCCTCATTGCCGCGCTGATTTTTGGCCTGTTAGAGGTAGCCTTTGCCGTTTCGCATATTTATCTTCTCTCGCTGGCGCTCATCGCCATCACTGCCTTTATAGAGACCACCTTTGCCGAGCAGTCCATTATTCTAATCCAGACCGTTACACCGGACCGTCTGCAAGGCCGCGTCATGAGCGTAGTCATCCTTTTCTTCGATGGCAGCATTCCGCCGGGCTATCTCCTGACCGGCTGGCTGGCCAACCTCTTCGGGCCTTCCATCGCCCTGCTCATCGGCGCTGGCCTCACGATGACGGTCGCAGCCGTTGGCTGGCTCTACCGCAAACCCGCGATCTCGAATTGAAAATATGCCATGAACAAGATCCGCTCGCCTGTCATCCTGAGCGCAGCGAAGGATCTGCGTGGCCCAGCGGGTCGTGCGCCCAGGCCTGAGATCCTTCGCTGCGCTCAGGATGACCGATAAAATGCCAATTTAGGAAATGGTGATCCGTAGGGACAGGGGGCTGTGGGGAAGTGGAGCGGGGGCCTCGTGCCTGTCCCGGGGGTTGGGTGAGGGAAAAACGCGCGCCATAATCGAACCGCGTTTTCCCCGCCACCCCGCCCAGGGACAAGCACGAGGCCCCCGCCCGGCCTCCACCCAACCCCTTGTCCCTACGTTATGAATTTTCGTTTTTATGGAAATTGCGGATGGGCATATGTGGCAGTTGACCCGAAGGGGTACGATGCTGGATATGGCTTGAGGCCGGGAATTGGCGCGAACCTGTCACCGTCCGAGTGGGCGGCTGGTGTTCCAATGGTTCGGTTGTGGGCCGCTCATAGGCCGGATTGGGCGTGACGGGATTGTAGATTGGGAACAGGTGATTGCTATTCTTGCGAATGGCGATCAGCAGGCGGTTGACCTCTGCCAGTTCGGCGCACGAGGGCGGAATGGTCAGTGGCACGCCAGTTGAGGCCCGTTCAAGCGCCTGGCTCAGATCGTTGAGTCCGCGAGCAAGCTTCTGGGCATAAGCGCTGGCCTGTCCCAGGCGTGCCAGACGGTCGGCCATCAAGTTCAGGCTGGCGGCAAGGGGCATCAGCGCGCCGCTGGTGAGGGTTGCCCTGGCGCGCAGGTTGCCGTTGGCGAGTTGCGCCTGCACTTCTTTGAGGTGGTGAATACCCTGTTCCAGTTCGACGTTATGCGCATTAATCTGATTTGCCTGCTCCTCGATGCGCTGGTTCGCTCGCGCCAGGTCATCGAGCGCTTCGGCCTGACGCGCCGCAAGGTGCGCATTCTCCCACAGCGTCAGCAGTTGGCGCGCGATCACCAGTCCGATGACGCCGATGGTGGCGAATAGCAGCACCGGGCGAAGGGCGATCTGCCCCTGGTCTTGCGAGAGAACGTTGAGCGAAAGAGCCAGGAAGAGCAGCGAAAGCAAGATGTAGGGCACGAAGCGCGAGAAGCCGAAAACAACCAGCTCCTGGTCGCGCTGCATGCGCTTTTCAATCACGTCTTCCGGCGTTGCGGGCAGAAAACGGCGCAGGTAGGCAGCGATGCCAATGGTCATCATTCCGAGTGGCCAGCCCAGGTCGAGCCATGTCGCTTCGACATAGGTTCCGGCGTTGTTCTGCACGTTGAAAACAAAGTCAGAGAAGACGAAAAAGCAGAGTCCCAGGCCGATCATCAGCAGGCCTGTGCGGCGCGCTGTTGACTGGTACATGCGTCCCTGGCCGCGCAGCAGCAGGAAGACGACGCACGAGAGCAGCGCGGTATCCGCGATGGGATAGTAGAGGCCCAGGAACTTTGCCAGGTTTGCCTCGCCCGGCGCTTGCGCCAGCGAACCGAGCAGCAGGTACCAGGCAATCGCCAGGATTGATCCCATCGCGATCAGGCTGTCCATGAGCAGCAAGAGGCGACGACTGCCGCCGCTTGGCGCTGGCTGCAACAGCAGTCCGGCGAACATCAGGATGGGGAAAGTCGAATACCCGATATCGGCATACGACGGGAAAGGCGTATCGCCCATCGCCACGTAGTAACGCCAGCAGGACTCGCCCAGGCCCCAGAGAATGATGCCCAGTCCAATCAACAGCCAGCTCGTCTGCTCCAGGCCAATCCACCGTTCAACGTTTTCACGCTTGCTTATCGGCGACAGCGCGCAGTAAAGGGTAAGCAGACCGCCGATAAAGGCCCCGGTCAGTGGCGAGAATTGTCCCACGCGCAGTGCGATAGTTCCCCCCAGGTGAAATACCACAATGATAATCATGGCTGCCCCTACCCAACCCACCGCCTTCACCGCTGTCATTGCCCGTGTTTGCGATTGCATGTGTACCTCCCTTTCTCGGTTCTTGCACCTGACAGGCAGTGTACACAGTCAGCCTTTCTATCTTCTCCTAAAAAGCTCCGCTCATTTTTAATATTTGAGCCTTTCTCGCGTCTCTAATAAGTAGGCTGTCTTTGACGAAGGACAGGCAAAGTTTGCTGTTCTCTCGTATAAGAAAATCTTTCCTATACCTGTCTTATACTATGTCTTTCATAAGAAAGACAAACGAAAAACACTGTTCATGAAACATCATGATATATGTCGGTGAATTCCAGTAAAACCCTGGACAGCAGCAATAAAATATGTTACATTTGATTCTGGCCCTATAAGTTCTTCCTTTAGAGAGCGAACCAGTTAAGCGTTTTCACAAGTCGTTAAGCGTAGAGAGAGATTCGTTTTGCTCATTTCTGGGGGCTTTTCATGCAAACCGTTTCCAGGGGAATTACCCTCGATCAACTCTCGCGAACTCAATCCACTGTTAATGAGGCTATTTCTACGCGCTCTCCCTATATTTTGCTTCAGAAGATGCTGGCGACCTTTTCTCCGGCCCATTCTCCTACTCATCTTTGTCGTTCGCTGGCACAACTCGCCTCTGAATTGCTGGAATGCGATCTCTGCCTGGTGCTGCTGGCTGAGGGGGAGCAGCTAGCGTTTGAGACTTCCTGGCCCGACCTGAGCGCCTATCGCCTCGACATTGGGCCAATTGCGATAGAACGGGCTGTGTGGAAACGTTTAGGGAGCGCCGGACTTTCTGGAGCGCTCCCCGAACTAAACGTACACCAGCGAGAACAACTCAACCCGCTGCAAGATATAAGCTATGGCAGTTTATTGATTGTGCCTCTCATGGCAGAAGCGATCTGCATTGGCACGCTGCATTGCTATTTTCGCAAGGCGCGCGATCTTGCTCAGGAAGAGCAGACCCTTCTATTTACGCTTACCGGTCATGCCTCGCTCGTGATCCAGAATCGCCAGCTTGTTGAGTCCTCGCTCTCGGCAAAGACGATCAAGGCCTTCTTTGATGAGTTGTTTGCCGAACACCATCATTCGGAGCAGGAACTATACGAGCGGGCTACTGCGCTTGGCTGCAATCTTGCCAGCCCCCATGTGATTTTGATGCTAGAGGTAGCGCAGGTACAAGATGCTGGCGAGTCAGACCGCGCCCTGGCTTATCGAGCGGCTAGCAGGCAGGTGCAACAACGCCTGAGAGAGGCGTATCCAGGCGTATTGCTATTCGAACAGGAATATCTTATTACCTGCATGCTTCCACTTGAGAAGGATGTGACTGCGGGACGCTTGAAGTCCTGGCTGGATGAAACAGTGCGCTATCTTGAGCAGGCGCAGGACATCACGCTCTCTGTCGGCGTTGGCAAAGTCTGTTCGGCTATTGCTGATTATCGTACCAGTTTTGTCGAGGCAAAAGAGGCCGTCAAGATCGGCAGGTGCCTGCATAAAGGTTCAAGCTGCACCTTCTTTAGCGAGTTAGGCGCGGCTCGCTATGTCTATGATTTCGCCCTTGCCAATAACCTCTCGGACGTGTATCTCGAGCAGGTCGCCATCCTTGATGACTATGACCAGCATCATAAACGGGCAGAATTACTTGATACCTTAGAAACCTATCTTGCGCATGGTTGCTGCCTCAAGGAGACCTCTGAGATCCTCAAGGTTCATCGCAATACGCTGGTGCAGCGCATTGAGCGCATTCAGTCTCTTTGTAGCACCGTCAACATTAGCCAGTCCACCAACCATTTTCCCTTGCAGGCGGCCATCCTGGTGTACCGCATGCGTTCGTGTGGGAAGTGAGAGGATCAGGCGTTCATCAATTTACGTTCAGATAAGCGCATCAGCACGTAGCCAGTTTCCAGGATAGAAACAATGTCGATGCCCAGGTTACGCAGCTTTAAACGCGCGCGTGATAGCACGTTGCGCACCGGGCGCATCTCCTGATCCCAGATTCCCTCTTCCAGGGCCGCGTGCAGGTGCTTGCGCGCCTTTTCAATCAAGGCTTCCGACAATTTGCTGTAGTTGAAACTGGCAAGCAACACCTCGTAAGGGCAGTAATGCGGATACGAATGTAAGAGCGGCAACACCAGGTTCATCTCGCTGGTAGTAAATTGCTGCTCGCCTGCCAGGCGCGGATAGGACATGTCGGGATGAAACTCGATCAGGGAAAGGGTACCCAGGGGAACGTTCAGGGCCAGGGTTTGACCAGCGGCAAGCAGGTCTTCAAGCACGAAGTGTACAATTTCTTCGTCAGACGTCGCTGAATAGATGGAGGAAATTACCTTGCTAAAGGTCACTCTCTGCATAGCGCAACTCCTGCGTTTGCTTAAAATGGGTGGCCTATGAAAACTCACTCAACAACAGACTTGTTTAAGCGATAAGCCTCCTCCTCCTTATGAACTTGTTTGAAGTACGAAATAGTATGAGACCTCCGTTTACTTTACTAAAGAACAACAAATGCCATTGTTGCTCTTCCAGCTCCCCGGAGAATCTGGTTTTAGGAGACACATCTTAGAAAAAAGATATGTCTATAGTAGACAGCATAACATATAAATTAGAAAAATTACAAGAGGAAAGGACAGGGGATTCGTAATAAAATAGGCGGAATGACTCAAGAAGCGCAAATACAGGCTTTGCGAAGGTGGCCTTTGTGTGCTGTTGTAGGGACAGGGGGCCTTCCTAATTTGGAGACACTGGCACCGGAAACGTCTTCCTGCACTCCTTGCAGTAGTACTGGCGATTCCCCTCTTCATCCAGGTATGGCCGCGTCTCGTTTATGTTGGCGAGAAGGATTGCTGGCTCATGCTCCGGGTAGAACAGACAGGGATGAATTTTGTCCTTACGAAGAGGCTTAGAGGATGCGCAATGGTTTCGCATATGTATTAATCCCCTCGCAACTTTATAAAAGCTGAATAAATGAATTTGATATAAAAACTCCCTCGAATACTGTACCTATTTGTCATTAATTTGTCAAGTCAAATGACGTAAATGACCTGACAAATGTTATCCTCTCTCTTAAGACGTTTTGCATAGCAGTTTCTTAAAAAGGCGGAATGTTTTGTGGATATTTATTATGTGCAGGATACTAGAGAATAGTGAGTTGGGGGAGCTACTCTCAGATCATCTCACCTGTGGATACAGTTGTTAGAAGTGGTGTCGCAGTATCGAGGACAGCTTGTCTTCTGCGACTGCGTAATGGATGTAGTAATTGATGGCCTGAGACGAAACAGGCGATCGCTTTACGCGAAGCAGAAATGCTGGTGTAGCAACAAATGGAAGATGAATTGCTGAATTGTGCCTCGCGTGAAAGAAATAGCCACCTATGAGATGCGCGCTTTAATCGCCGGTTTTTCGCATGTGCAGGCGCTGGCTCTGGGGGTAATTTTCAGCAGGTAGCCTGTTTCGAGCAGCGAGGAGATATCGATGCCGAACGGGCGCAGTTTGAAACGAATGCGCGAAAGAACGTTGCGAATCGGGCGCATTACCACGTCCCAATTGTCTCCTGCAAGCGCCACCTGCAAGCGCCTGCGGCACTGTTCGAGAATTTCTTCAGTCACCTCACCGTTGTAGAAGCGCGCAAACATCAATTCGTAGGGACAGAAGTAGGGATATGACTCGAGTAGTGGTACGAGCAGGCTCAATTCGCTCGTTGTAAACTGCTGCTGCGTGAGCAAGCGAGGACCGCTCTCACAGATTGCCAGTTCAGAGAGCGTGCCGAGCGCAAGGTTCAAGACCAGCGTGTGTCCCTCTGGCAGTGCGCCCGCGAAAGAGAAATAGGCGATTTTCTCTGGCTCTCGCGTTTTTTTTGTAGAGGACGCTGCCTGCTTCCTCTCAGGCTTACTGGCTGTCTGCATCCCGGCTCTCCTTCACTAGAAGCGGGTCGGTGTAACGCTTACTCCTATATAAATTAAACAGCAGTTGTTAAGTAAATTATGAGGTATTACCCTATGAAAAAGGAAGTACATATGTTATCATTAGTTTTAACAGATTTATCATTTTTCAGATGTATCAAAAAAGAAAGATAAAAATGGATACACCTGAAAGCAATCCTCAACCGCGCATACGCTTGACCGAGGCTCGTAACAAACGGCACTGGTCACAACAGTATGTTGCCGACCAGATTGGCACTACCCATGTCAACATCAGTCGTTGGGAGCGCGGAATCACTCGCCCTGGTCCCTACTTCCGGCGCAAGCTCTGTGAGCTTTTTGGTAAAAAGGAAGAGGAGCTTGATCTGGGGCCAATGCGCACAGCCAGAGTACCGGCGAGCGATTCGAGTCCGCCGCCCGCTCCTATAACTTTCGAGCCTTCTACTGTGTCTAATTCTGCGCCCGCTACAAGTTCTCCTCGCTCATTTTCCGCCCGCATCTTCGACCCTTTCATTCCACATCATCACTTTACCCGTTTTGTGGGACGAGAGGATGAATTGAAGGAACTCAAACTCCGTCTCTGCTCTGGTGAGAATGCCGCGTTAACTGCTCTTAACGGACTGCCTGGCGTCGGCAAAACTACTCTTGCCACTGCTATCGCGCATAATGCAGAGATACAGACCTATTTTTCCGGAGGCATCCTCTGGGCTGGCCTGGGACCCGAACCTGATATTCCGGGCATTTTCAGCCGTTGGGGATCGCTTTTTAACATATCCTCGTCCGAAATTGGCGACCCGAACAACATCGAAGCCTGGGGGAGAGCTTTGAAGCTGGCGATTGGCGCGAGCCGGATGCTGGTGGTGATTGATGACGCCTGGGATATTCAGGAGGCTCTGGAGTTCCGAGTAGGAGGCCCGAATTGCGCTTACCTGCTGACGACGCGCTTCCAGAGCATCGCCAACCAGTTTGTGCCTGACGAGGCGCTGGTCATTCGCGAACTGCAAGACAACGATAGTATGCAGCTTTTACGCATGCTGGCTCCAAAGGTGATCGAGCGTGACCTGCAAAAGACCGAGGCTCTGATTCACGCCGTAGGTGGCCTGCCGCTGGCTTTAACGCTGGTGGGCAACTACCTGCGCCTGCAAGCCAGCACAGGAGTAGCCCGCCATATTGACGCCGCCCTTGCCCAGCTAAGTGATGCCGAACAGCGGCTCTATATCAGCGAAGCGCAGGGTTCGACCGAGCGCCACAGCAGTCTCTCGGCTGGTGTCCCCCTCTCCCTAAAAACCGTCATCGCAGCTTCCGATGAACTGCTGGACGATGTAACACGCAAGGCGCTCTATGCCCTCTCAGTTTTCCCGCCCAAGCCGGATGCCTTTTCAGAGGAGGCCGCCCTCGCCGTTGCCGACTGCGCGACAAAAGAGCTAGACGACCTGCGAAATTTTGGCCTGATCGACATCAGCACCGAGAATCATTACACCCTGCACCAGACCATCTATGACTACGCCCGCCTGCACCTATCTGAGCAGAAGGACGCGGAAGAGCAGGCCAACTCGCGCCTGATCGTCTATGTGGCCAACTTCGTCGAACGACATAAAAAAGCCTACGAAATCCTGGAAACAGAAAACGCCATCATCCAGCGCGCCATTGAGGAGGCAGCAAAACGCGCAAAATCTCGCGAATTTATCCGCATCGTCATCGCCTACACCCCCTACCTGCGCTCCCGAGGCTTCTACACCCAGGCCGAACACCTTTTACAAAAAGCCTATAACGCCGCCCAACAACTAAATGACGATGGCTTCAAGGCGCACGTCCTGATGTATCTCGGCGAAATCGCTCAGAAGCAAGGCAACTATAAACAGGCTAATGAATACCTGCAAAGAGGATTAGAGATAGCAAGAGAACTTAAAGATGATGAACGCATAAGCGGCCTCTTAGCTGACCTCGGCTGGGTGACATGGAAACAGGGCAACTACGGCCAGGCAGAAGAATACCTTCGCGAAGGTCTATCACGAGCAGACCCCGACAAGCATAAAGAGTATATATGTGACATGCTCGAAACACTGGGATCTATTCTTGCAAGCAGAGGGGATTATGAACAATCAAAAGCATATATGCAAGAAGCTCTAGAACTTGCCCGTGAAATTGGAGACGATGAGAAAAGATGCACTTTGTTGATTAATTTGGGGGTGACAGAGGGGGAGCAAGGAAAATTTGCAGATGCGGAAAAGTATTTTAAAGAGGGGTTAGTAGTTGCCGAAAAGATTGGACATAGAGAGTGGATTTGTCTTTTACTTACTAATTTAGGTGGAGCAGCCGCAGAACAAGATCATTCTGCGCAAGCAGAGCAATATTTCCAAAATGGATTAGTATTAGCCAGAGAACTTGGGCAACTTGAAAGAATCAGTGCATTACTTCTCAATCTAGGATTAATGACACAGAAGCTAGGCCATTATGCTGAAGCAGAAAAGTACTTTCAAGAGGGTTTAGAAATATCCAGGAAATTAGGTAATTCGCATTTCATTTCAAGCGGGCTATACGAGTATGGAATTCTTCAATTAAACCAAGATAAGATAGAGAGTGCGGAAAAGGCTTTTCAGGAGATGATATTAATGACTCCTAGTGAAAGTCAAGATTTACTTGCATTAGCTCGATATGGTTTAGCGAGGGTTGCCGCTGCTCAAGGTGATATAGATCATGCCCAGGTGCTTGGAAATAAGAGTGTGAGGGTTTTGGAGTTGATAGGACACCGTAATGCTAGGGAAGTAAGGAATTGGCTTTGTAGTATCTCCTAGATAGTAAGATGCAAAGGGACACCAGATAAGCTAAATCTGTGTCCCTTTGCATCTTACTATCTAATGAGATTTTCTTCATGGTCTGAAGAAGATATTCGGTGTTGGCCCCGATGGACTTGAAATGCTATGTGCAGGAGCCACCGGCCCGGCCGCATGTGTAACGAGCATAGGTGAAACGACCAGAGATAACGCGATCAGCAGCAGCGCGAGAAGTGGTACGATCCAGCGTAGTGTACGTTTTAACATGACTATTTCCTTTCTAATCTCTCTTCCACAACAACCCGGAATATTTCTCTATCCCGGACACTTAGTGATCGCCACTACGTGCCTGCCTGTTTCTATTCAGGGGTGGGTACACGTAGTTTGTCGAACGTTTGCCGCCAGAAGGTAGGTCGAAACGGACATTTCTACTTCGCGCATATGTTGAGAGTCGATGCATACAGGACAGGTGCAAGTGAAGTCCTGTAAATTCCATCCTTTTCTACGTTGTTTTGCGACAGAGAAAATCTTCGTTGCCTGCGCTCCCGGTCGGTTGTCCAGTGCGCGCCGCGCGTAATTTGTATTGAGCTGTATCGATACTAGCCTTTCCAGGAAAAGATGGTATAAGAAAATCCCGCATTTTTCAGGTTTGTGTCTTATACTGACCAAAAAGTACTAATTTGCAAATTTTTTGAGAGGAGAAAATTGCGTGAAATGCCTTGAGAAGCGGATGTAGGAGTAGGAGTGTGGTATAAGCACAAGAAAAAAAGGTTGAAAAATTTTTAGAAAATGTCTTTTCACAGGTAGGATTGTTTCTTGTAGGGACGCGATTGATCGCGTCCTGCTTGCCTTCAACGCGCACCCGAAGCAGGACGCGATCAATCGCGTCCCTACAGACGACGCGCACCCGAAGCAGGACGCGATCAATCGCGTCCCTACAACATCCATCAGAGATAGTACTTTTTGTCATTGTGTGTCTTGATGTTGAAAGATGAGAAAAAGCGATTATATTTCAGAGCAGATGGCGCGTCATATTTGTTTGAGAGAGCGATACAGGCCTGTGTAGGGATGCGATTCAGCGCGTCCTGGTAGAGTGAAGAAGGAGACGTGTTTACTATGGGTTTCTGGCCTTCAACGCACCATACCTGTCCCTATGATGATGAAGAAGCTATTCTGCTGGTGGATGTAGAGACCGAATCGGTTCCCGTCACCGACGAGGATGGCAACCCCATGTACTACTGCTTAGAGGGGGAGCATACCTTTTCCGTCGATAGCGATGACTGGGAGGGAGGTGATACGTACAGCCGACGCTAAATTCACCAACGAGACCTATAGCAGGAGAAGCGGAAGCCACCCGCAAGAGGCTGGCTCTACCATATGAAATCGCCTGGAGAGCCAGCCCCTTGCGGGTGGCTTCCGCTTCTCCTCTGCTTCCGCTTCTCTCTTCTCAAAACACAATCGTCTTATTTCCATGCACCAACACCCGATCTTCCGTATGCAACCGTACCGCCTCAGCCAGCACCCGACGCTCTACATCTCTGCCTTTGCGTATCATGTCTTCTACCGTATCGCGGTGCGTGCAGTGAATCACGTCCTGGGCGAGGATGGGGCCTTCGTCCAGTTCTTCGGTGACGTAGTGGGCGGTTGCGCCGATGATCTTGACGCCTCGCTCGAAGGCGCGTTCGTAGGGGTTGGCTCCCACGAAGGCGGGTAGGAAGCTGTGGTGAATGTTGATAATCCGGTGAGGGAAGGCCTGGACGAAAAATGGTTCCAGTATCTGCATGTAGCGTGCCAGGATCAGCAGGTCTACTTCTCCCTGGGAGGTTAGAAATTGCAGCATGTGTTGTTGATCGTCTTTGCGGTGTTCGCGCCGGACCGGGAAATGGTGAAAAGGGAGGCCATACATCTGAGCGATAGGCTCAAGCTGTTGATGATTGCTGATAATGCAGGCGATATCGAGCGGCAGCTCATTGCTTTTCCAGCGCCAGAGCAGGTCTACGAGACAGTGATCGAGCTTCGATACCAGAATGGCCGCTCGCTTTCGCACACGCGAGTAATGCGCGCTCCAATTCATGTGGAAGCGTTCGGCAATGGGACGGAAAGCCTGTTGAAGTTCAGCTTCGTTGAGTGCAAAGCTATCTTCCGCGAAGCTGACGCGCATAAAAAACATGCCGCCATGCCGGTCTGTTGAATGCTGGTCGGATGAAGTGATGTTTCCTGCATGTTCAAAAATGAAGCGTGAGACCGCCGCCACTATACCCGGTTGATCTGGACAGGAAATCAAGAGCGTAATTAATCCATCGTTCGAATGCACTATATAACCCCCTCAATAAATGCGCCCTTATTGTATCGTTTGCGTCAAGGGGTTGCCCTGGCTCCTGATAAGGAGTGTAACCCTTTCACGTATAGTCCTCTGGAGTATCCGGGTCTCGCACATTGTATTTCAAAAATTCTGTCAAAGAGGGAGGGTTACGTCATGGTGTTCTCGGCGCGTTTTCGTCCTCTTCTCAGAGTGGGGCTGGTTCTGCTGCTTGTAGTACTGGCCGCCACGTTCTTCGCAGTGCGTATGCCGCATGCCAACGCTTCTGGCGCAAGCGGTTTCAACACTCCTGGCAATGTCCTGATTACCGACCAGTTCAACAATCGTGTCATCGAAGTGAATCGTAACAAGCAGATCGTCTGGAGCTTTGGCTCTGGAAATTCGACGCTCTGCAATCCTGGCCCGGGCGCAATTATTGGCTCGAACGACGCGGAGCGCCTGAGCGGGGGACTGACCCTGATGGCGGGAACGGGCATTCCGGCCAATACCGTCCCTGGCTTGCCTGATGGCTGTGTTGATAACCGCGTAATTGTGGTTAATCATGCCGGACAGATTATATGGCAGTATGGGCAGGCAGGCGTAACCGGCTCAGGCCCCAACCAGTTGAACGTGCCGGTCTTCGCCATTCAGTTGCCCAACCACAATATTATGATTGTGGATCAGGGGAATAATCGCGTGATCGAAGTGGGCAGGTACAGCAAGCAGATTGTGTGGATGTATGGCCCCACCTCTGGCCCCGGCGCGCTCAATAACCCCAATAGCGCCGAATTGCTTCCCAATGGTCATATCCTGATTGCCGATGAAAACAATAACCGGATCATCGAGATCACCCGCGCCGGTCAGATTGTCTGGCAGTACAGCCAGGGATTGATGACGGCAGCCTTTGCCAGCCGTCTGCCCAATGGCAATACGTTGATCGTCGATTCCGGCCATAGCCGCATTCTCATTGTCACGCCTGGCAAGCACGTGGTCTTCCAGTACTTTACCAACAAGGCTCCCAACAGCAATCCGAATCCATCCCCGACAAACGCTGTGCAACTGGCGAATGGCGATATCAGCATTGCCGACCAGTTCAATGACCGCGCCTTGATTATTGAATCAGACAAGATGACCGAGTTCCAGTACGGCATGACTAACGTGATTGGTAACGGCCCTGACCAGTTGTATGCCCCCTATACCGCCTTCGTGATCGGCGATTATACAGGGCAGACGCCGCCGCCTGGTAGCTTCTAAGTGAGATATGGGAACGCGCATGAGGGGCAGGCATACTGTCCCTCAAGTCAGGAGAATAGAAACGATGAAAGCGATCTATTCAACGGATTATAATGATGTGCTACGCGCCAGGTTTAACCCGCAACGATTTCTACGAGACAGCGGCAGCTTCATTCGCTTTCGACGCGCGCTACTTATGCTGATGACAAGCTGTCTTCCTGCTTCACTCCAGACGAAATAAGCATTCGCTCCTTTCAGGTGCCAGAATCTTGACAAAGTCTCTAATGGAGAGTACTTTTAATTATAACTTCTTGTTTTCCTCGTAGATTCAGTACTGTACGGCTTATTATGCAATAAGCCGTACAGTACTATAAAGTCAGCTTAACAAGATGTTATCGAGACATCATATGCACATCGTCTATTTTGTGTTTTCTGGCTTCTAGTAGCGCGTTCGTGTAGCTTGTAGCAGCAAACTTGCTGCTCATGCAAATCAGTTCAGGAAGGAATTGATGATGCTCCACCTCGGTCTCGCCCTCCGCAAAGTATTTATTCCCTTATCTTGCTTGTTGATCATCATGGCACTTATCCTGGCGGCCTGTGGGGGAGGGGGTCAATCGAACAACACGTCGTCAAAGTACAACGGCAATATCAGCGTCGGCGTAGATTCGGACATTGTCACGCTTGATCCCTTGAAATCAACGGCGCTGGTTGACCGGCAGGTGATGCTGAACATCTATGACACGCTGGTCAGAGTTGATGAGCATAATAACATTCAGCCGGACCTGGCGACTTCGTGGGCGTACACTTCTTCGGACAATACGAAGCTGGTCTTCACGCTGCGTACAGGCGTCACTTTTACGGATGGCACGCCGTTTAATGCCGATGCCGTTGTGTTCAATATCAACCGGATATTAACCAATTCGTCGTCGCCACGCGCCAGCGAACTCGCAACTGTGCAAGCTGTGCAGGCTCTTGATCCTACGCATGTGCAGTTCAATCTCAAGAAGCCGTTCGCGCCACTGCTGGCAAACCTGAGTGACCGCGCCGGAATGATTCTTTCGCCGACGGCAGTGAAAAAGATTGGGGATGCAAACCTGGGTAATGCGCCGGTCAACGCGGGCAGTGGGCCTTTCATGTTTAGTGAATGGGTGAAAGGCGATCATCTCACCATCAAGCGGAACCCGCACTACTGGATGAAGGATAGCCAGGGGAACGCTTTGCCCTACCTGCAATCCATTCGGTATCGCCCCATCACCAACGAAAGCGTTATGTATTCAAACCTGGAGACTTCGGGCATCAACGTCGCCGAAGTGCTGGGGCCAAACGATGTGCAGTCGGCGAAATCGAATTCGAGCCTGATCTATAAGCAGATTCCGGGCCTTAGCTTCTTTGGCGTGATGCTGAATACCAAAGTTGCTCCTTTCACGAATGTGCATGCGCGCCGGGCTGTCGAGTGGGGAGTCAACCGCGAGGAAATCGTAAATAGCGTGCTGAAAGGCGTGGGGGTTGTGGCGCAGGGACCGATTCCGCCCGGTAGCTGGGCCTATAGCAGCAGTATCGCGCCCTACAGCTATAATATCAACAACGCAAAGTCCGAGCTTGCGCAAGCCGGGGTCAGCAGCCTCACCTTTACGCTGCTCATTCCAAGCGGTTCTCCGCTCAATAGCCAGGAGGCGCAGTTTATCCAATCGGAGCTACAACCTGCCGGTATCACGGTCAACATCAAACAGGAAACCTTTGCGACTCTGCTCAATGACACCGACTCGCACAACTTCCAGGCGGCTCTGCTCGGTTGGAGCGGGCGTCCAGACCCAGATGGGAATATGTATTCCTGGTTCCATACCGGGGGCGGCTTTAACAACATGCAGTACTCAAATCCGCAGGTGGATACACTGCTTGAAATGGCCCGCGCAACCAGCGACCAGGCGCAGCGCGCGTCAGATTACCAGCAAGCGGAGAAATTGATCTTGCAGGACGCTTCGTATGTCTTTATCAATCACGGCGTGAGCATTCAAGCCACGACTACGAACATCAAGAACTTTACGTTGCTGCCCACCGGCATCATGGAGTTCACGAATGTTTATGTAGGTTGATGGAACCAGATAGTTTTTATGGGGAGAAGCATGGGTAATGCACTTTGATTAGTAAAGAGAGAATATGCATGCCTGTCATCCTGAGCGCAGCGAAGGATCTCCAGGCGCTGGCGAGGCGGGTTGTTCGGCACATGAGATTCTTCGCTGCGCTCAGGATGACATGGAGTGCATCCCCCAGTATTTTGTCAAAGTTCATTACTCCTGCCTCTCTCAAGACATATGCGCAAGCAGGAGAACGAAGGTGACTCGCTATATTTTGCAACGTCTCTTCTTTATCATTCCGGTCGCGCTGATCGTGTGTTTTCTCACCTTCATGGTTATTCATCTGGTGCCCGGCGACCCGGCGCGTGTTCTGCTTGGGCCGGAAGCCACGCCGGATACCGTTGCGGCCCTGCGGCAGCAGTTGGGCCTGGATAAACCACTACTCGTACAATTTGGCCTGTGGTTCTGGCAGTTGTTACACGGCAATCTGGGCCAGTCTATTCAGTTGCAACAGCCGGTGCTGGATTCCATCATCCAGCGACTTCCCATTACTGCCGAATTAGGTATAAGCTCCTTGCTGCTATCCCTGGTGCTGGCCTTCCCGCTCGGCATCTATTCGGCCACACATCGCAATAGCTGGCTTGACTGGGTGGTGAATGTGCTGACTCTGATCAGTACAGCCATTCCCAGTTTTGTGCTTGGCCTGCTGCTCATCCTTATCTTCGCGGTCAACATCCGCTTTTTTCCGCCGGGCGGCTACGTTTCGTTCAGCGATGATCCCCTGGGCAATATGCGCGACCTTATTCTGCCCATGATTACGCTGAGCCTGGGTACGGTTGCTGTCAATATGCGCCAGATTCGCGCGAATATGATCGAAGTGCTGAGCCAGGATTATATACGAACGGCGAGGTCCAAAGGCCTGCCCGAGCGCAGAGTGCAGTATATACATGCCCTGCGCAACGCCGTTATTCCGGTCATTACCATTGTGGGTTTGCAGGTCGGCGCAATTATTGGCGGCACGTTCGTTGTGGAAACCATCTTTCTCTGGCCCGGTATCGGCCAGTTAGCGGTTACCAGCATTCTCGCGAAGGACTATCCGATGGTGCAGGGCGTTGTTCTGCTCTCGGCGTTTTTGTATATGCTGGCCAATTTACTGGTGGATGTCTGTTACGCGGTGCTAGACCCGCGCATACGGTTTGAGAAGCAGTGATTGTTTAATGGCGGTGCAAATTATGGCAGTACCAACCAGATTTGGCAAAGAGTCGCAGGTCATGCCAGCTTCACCACGCAGGGCGGGGTGGCTGAAGCAGCTTGCGCGCGCCTTCCGGCAGTACCCCCGCTTATGGTTCGCGGTCGTATTGTTGCTATTTATTCTCGCCGCGATCTTCGCGCCCTTTGTCAGTCCATATTCGCCTCTGGCATACCACCCGTCCATCGCCACGCAGGGGCCGAGCCTGGCGCATCCGCTTGGTACCGACGACCTGGGGCGCGATCAACTGAGCCGGGTGATTTATGGCACGCGCATCTCGCTTTCCGTCGGCATTGTCACCATTTTATTGGGAGGAATCTGCGGCACCATTCTGGGGCTGGTGGCCGCTTACTTTAAGGGCTGGGTCGATCAGCTCATTACCATGATTGTCGATGCCATTTTGTCTTTTCCGTCCATCGTGCTTGCGCTGGCAATCGTTGCTGCCCTGGGTCCGAGTATCATAAATCTCTCTATTGCCCTGGCGTTTGTGCGCATTCCAATTTATAGCCGCATTGCGCGTGGGCAGACGCTGCAGGTTGCAACTCATGATTATGTAACTGCGGCGGTCTCCAGTGGTACGCGCACCGCGAAAATCTTGTGGCGGCATATCCTGCCAAACATCTTCAGTCCCCTGCTTGTGCAGGCCACGATTTCTATTTCCTTCGCTATCCTGGATGAGTCTGTCCTCAGCTTTTTAGGCCTGGGCGTGCAGCCACCTACACCCGAATGGGGCGAGATGATTAACGCCGCACAGGTCTATTTAAACAGTGATCCCTGGATGATGGTCGGCCCGGCCCTGGCTATTGTTCTGATCGTCTTGAGCCTCAATCTGCTGGGCGATGCCGTCCGCGACATACTTGACCCGAGAGATCAGGCGCGAGTTATCGCACCGATGATTGACCCGCAGCCAGTTGGTGACAAGTAATCAGTTGCAGATGTAGCCTGCATGGAGACCGGAAGGCAGCCAGTGACAACTGACCCGAAGCCACCCGCCTTTTTGTTTGAGACCGGAAGCCACCCGCAAGGGGATGGCTCTACAAGCGCGATGATATTGTAGAGCCATTTCCTTGCGGGTGGCTTCCGGTCAGGTTTTTTACAACACACGCCGTTCGAGAGCCTGTCATGCTGAGCGCAGCGAAGCATGACAGGCGCACCCACACTACCAATGCTCTTGTTCTGCAATTATTGAGCGTGTATACTTAGTTTGAAATTTGTGCATAGTTACAATCAAATATCCATCACACCGGAAGTGTAAATCGTTGGCTTCTTGTTCAAATCCCGGGATGCGCGAGTAAGTTCTATACACCGAAGGGAAGCTAGAGATGGTGAGCAATGCAAGAAAGCGGGTTGGCCAGCAACTGGGCAACTACCGGCTCCTGCGCCTGTTAGGACGGGGCGGATTTGCTGATGTCTATCTCGGCGAGCATGTCTACCTCAAAAACTACGCCGCGTTAAAGATTCTCCATACTGTTCTCAAAGGTGAGGAAAGCGCAGGATTCCTGAAGGAGGCGCAGACGCTGGCTCGCCTGCTCCATCCTCATATTGTGCGCGTGCTGGATTACGCGGTAGAGGATGGGCTTCCTTTTCTGGTGATGGAGTACGCGCCGTCTGGTACTCTGCGCTCCTGCCATCCCAAAGGCACACGCCTGGAGTATTCCACCATTGTGTCTTATGTCGAACAGGTTGCCTCCGCTTTGCAGTATGCTCATGACCGGGACATTGTTCACCGCGATGTGAAGCCTGAGAATATGCTGCTCAATGCTCAGAATGAGTTGCTGCTCAGTGACTTCGGCCTGGCCCAGTTTCTTCCTCGAGCTTTTTCAGAGAGTACGCAGCCAATGGAGCGTCCGCTGGCGGGAACCGCGTCCTACCTTGCTCCTGAGCAACTACATGGAAGGGCCAGCCCATCGAGTGATCAGTATGCTCTGGGTGTGGTTGTCTACGAGTGGTTCTGTGGCGAACCTCCATTTCATGGCTCTTTCCTGGAACTGGCTGCGCAGCATATCTCGGCCTCTCCCGTTCCTCTACGTACCCGGATTCCCAACTTTTCTCCGGCGGTTGAGGAAGTAGTATTCAAGGCGCTTGCGAAGGAACCGGAGCAGCGCTTTGCGCGGATACAGGATTTTGCCACTGCTCTGACAGAGGCGGTGAGAATAATTTCACCGGCTCTTTTTGTTTCGCCCGCCGTTGCTGGAAGCATGAATCCGCCAGATCCATATGACACGGCCATTGAGGCTATACATGAAAATATGCTTTCTTCACCGCCGGACGCTGGCACGCGCACCTCCGATCCGCTTGTAGAAAGCGAGGATCACAGGGAGGCTCATGCTGCCCTGCTGCAAGCGGAACCCATGTGGAAAATGCCGGTTATTTTCACTCCCCTGGTTGGACGGGAACAGGACGTGGAAGCGATCTGCACGCTGCTTAAACGCCCCGAAGTACGCCTGCTTACCCTCCTGGGAACGGGAGGCATCGGTAAAACTCGTCTAAGCATTCAGGTGGCGACTGCGATGCGGAAATATTTCACCGATGGAGCTTGCTTTGTCCACCTGGGCAGAATCATTGATGCTGAGATGATGATACCGACGCTTGCGCGCGAACTTGGTCTACAGGAAAGCGGTATCCAGCCATTGTTTGAACAGTTGAAGAACTTTCTCGGTGACAGGCGGTTATTGTTAGTGCTGGATAACTTTGAGCAGGTGGTTAAGGCTGGTCCGCAGGTAGAGGAGTTACTGGCTGCCTGTCCCTCTCTTAAGGCGATTGTCACCAGCCGGGCGGCTCTGCGACTGAGCGCGGAATACCTTTTTCCGGTACCCCCGCTCTCCCTGCCTGATATTGCTCATGCACCGGAGCATACTGTGTTCTCGCAGTCGGCGGCGGTGGCGCTCTTTGTCCAGCGAGCGCAGGCGATACAGCCTTCTTTTCAGATCACTCCTGCTAATGCGCGTGCCATTGCTGAGATTTGCTTGCGTCTGGATGGATTGCCGCTTGCGATTGAACTTGCGGCGGCGCGGGTCAACCTGTTTTCCCCCCAGGCGCTGTTGAAACGTCTTTCGCAGCGCCTGCTGGTGCTTACCGGTGGCAGGCGAGATATGCCCGAGCGACAACAAACCCTGCGTAACGCCCTCAAGTGGAGTTACGATCTCCTGGATGCTTTTGAGCAGCGTCTTTTCCGCAGGCTCTCGGTCTTTATAGGAGGCTGGACATTGGACGCGGTCGAGGTGGTATGGGAGGCGGGTGATGAAAAGGAAACAGGTAGCGGCCTATCGGTCCTGGACGGAGTTGCATCTCTGCTGGATAAAAGCCTGCTGCTGCGGGCCGAGCAGGTGGGCGAGGAACCGCGCCTGATTATGCTGGAAACGATACGGGAGTACGGATTGGAATGCCTGCAAGAAAGTGGGGAAGCCGGAGTTTGCGAACAGGCCCACGCCGTGTACTATCTGGCGCTGCTAGAGGAGGCAGAGCCACACCTTCAAGGCCCAGAGCAACTTGATTGGTTTGCGCGGCTGGAGCAGGAGTCGGCGAACATTTTTGCCGCGCTTGAGGAAGCCTACAAACACGGTTTGCATAGAGAACTGGCGCGGGGAGCGAATGCTTTTGCCCGTTTCCTGATAGCACGCGGACTGTATGCCGAAGCGGAGATTCATCTCACGCGAGCGCGGCAGGTGGCGGAACCCCTGCTTATTCCTGCTGAGCTGGCTACCATCCTGTTCCACCTGGGAGAGGTCGCTGAAAAGCATGGAGATTATACGCAGGCTGAAACGTACCTTCAGGAGGCTTTATCTCTGGCTCGTCAGGTTGGAGACCGTACCCGTACAAGTGATGTTTTGCGGCTACTTGGTATCGTTTCGCGGCGGCATGGAGACTATCGCAAGGGAGAGCGTTATTTACAAGAGGCCTTTGCTCTGGCGCAGCAAAGTGGGGATCAAGAGCGAATATGCGCAGCCTTAAGAAGTCTTGGCGCGGTAGCGAGTGAGTTGGGTGATTACGACCGGTCAGTAAGCTATTTGCAGAAGGGTCTGGCGCTTGCGCGCAAATGGGGAAGTCGCGAGCATATCTGCGCCCTGCTCACCAATCTGGGACAGATTGCGCTGCTACGCGGGCAGTTCACACAGGCCGAAACCTACATGCGGGAGGCCCTGGAACTGGCGAATCAGATTGACTATCGTGAAGGCCGGGTTGTGCTGTTGTCCAACCTGGGACACCTGGCAGGCGAGCGCAAAGATTATGTCGTATCAGAACGCTATTCGCAGGAAGCGCTGGTTCTGGCACGTCAAAGTGGAGACCGCGAGTGGATTGCCACATTGCTGGCAAACATTGGTTGGGCCGCGAGCGGGCAGGAGGATTATACGCGGGCAACAACTTTCTTGCAGGAAGCGCTGGCGCTTGGCCGTCAGATCAACCATCACTGGCTGCTCACGGCTATCCTATGCGAGTGGGGCGAACTTCAATTGAAGCAGAAGCAGTTTGACGCGGCTATTGTGGCATTTAAAGAGGCGCGAGATTTTGCCACAGAGGGAAATCCAGAGTATGTTGCGCTCGCCTGCTATGGTCTGGCTCGCGCCTTTGCCGGTGAGGGGAATATTGCCGAGGCCCGGCGGCTGGGACTTGACAGCCTCGCCAGCCTCGGAGAAATGGGGCACGCCCGAGTTGCGGAGATTCAACAATGGCTGGATACACTACCTGACAGAGCGCCCGAGCCAGTCTCCGCTGCGCGTGCTTCCAATTCAGTTGGGCTGACGGAACGTGAGATAGAGGTGCTGCGCCTGCTTGCAAAAGGCATGACCAATTCGCAGATCGCGGCGCAACTTATCATCAGTTCGCATACCGTCAATGCTCATGTGCGTTCCATTTTCAATAAGCTCGAGGTGAACTCGCGCAGCGCAGCTACGCGCTACGCTGCTGAGCATCACCTGCTGTAATGGTTCTAGGGACGCGATTCATCGCGTCCCTACAGTATATGAAGATCCAGGATAAGGCGCAGGCGCTCCCGGTTGCGTCGCAGCCGGTCGAGGATGTTCTGGCTCAGCCGGTAGACTTCTTTCACATCGTCAAATTCCTGTGGGCAATGCCGGACAATATCGCGTGGTTTGAGCCCACAGTAATAGAGCAGGTAGGCAAGCCGCCGTTCGCGTTCATCTGGCAGAAAGCGCTGGATGGCTTCCCATACTGCCTGGCTATCAACGGGGTCTTCTATGGCCAGTTCTTCTGTATCGTTCAATTCTAGCCAGGGCATCTCTCTTGCTTGCCTGCGCAGGCAAACACGCATGGTGTCAGCCAGCACACCATTGAGTGTCGCGTGCAGGTAGGCCAGAATAGCGGCCAGGGAGGTGAACTCGATCTGCTGCTCGCGCACCGCATACCAGAAGCGAGAAAATGTCTGCGCGAGGTAGTTCTCTTCGCTGTCACGCTGTAGAGCCACATCCCGGTATCGATGATTCCAGAACCAGCTTCGGACGAACCTGCCGAAACACTGTTCTATCGCTAACCATGCATCGTCCTTTTGTTCGTAGAGCGCTCTGCGCAACAGTTCGATGCAGTACTGTTCATTGGATAACGTTCTATTGTGATACTGCTTTAATTCCTCGCTACTCAAAACCGCCAGAGTCGTCAATGTTATTTCACAGCTTTTTTCAGATGAGTATTGGTTCATATCTCATACTCCTGATTTTTCGCATACATACATGAGAATTTGCTTAGAGTTTTTCAATAGATGGTTAAGGTACAGGTTCTCTTCCAGTGTATGTGATAAAGAAGTGTTTGTGCATCGCATAAATATGCTATTTGTTCTGCCTTTTAGATCCCCCATTTATGGCCTTTTCAGATAGAACTGGGGCGAGGCGGATACAAAAAATAGCTATCTTCATGCACCTCCTTTTTCAGGAAAATTACTGGCCTATCCCCTGAAACCAGGAGGTATAGAGCAACGTGTTTCAAACATAGAATCGGGTTGTGTAACCACTACATCGTGGAAGTGTATTGCTGATCGGCTTTTCCACTGCTGAGCGAACACGAACGGGCTTACTTGCGCTCAGTGCAGGATGAAGGTTGAAAAAGCTGAGGGAGTTTAGCGCTTAGATCGATGGCAGGCAGGCGGAGATAGCCAGCATCAGCAAGGGACATGGCAAAGGAGACATGAAATGTTGAAGGCTGCGAGTAATGACGCAGGCGTGAGTTCCAAAGCTGTGCGGACCGATATTCCTGCGAGAATGGACCGCCTTCCCTGGAGTCGCTGGCACTGGCTGGTGATCATTTCACTCGGCATCACCTGGATTCTTGATGGGCTTGAAGTGACCATTGTTGGTTCAATCGGCGCTGTCCTTCAAGACAAACAAACCCTTTCGCTCTCTGCTGTAGAGGTTGCGAGCGCTGGTACAGCCTATTTGATTGGTGCTGTGCTGGGCGCGCTCTTCTTTGGCCGCATGACAGATAAATACGGGCGCAAGCTGCTTTTCATGGTGACGCTGGGAGTCTATCTGATCGCCACCGTAGCGACCGCCTTTTCGTTCAACTTTATCTGGTTTGCTGCCTGCCGCTTCCTGACAGGCACCGGCATTGGCGGTGAGTATTCAGCGATTAACTCGGCTATTGACGAACTCATTCCGGCGCGAGTTCGCGGTCATACCGATCTGGCAATCAATGGCACGTGGTGGGTTGGCACTGCTTTCGGCGCTGGTTTAACGGCTTTCTTGCTTAACCCGCATCTCTTGCCTGTGGACCTCGGCTGGCGGCTGTGCTTTGGATTGGGCGCGGTGCTGGGTCTGGCAATTCTGATTGTGCGGCGGTTTGTGCCGGAAAGCCCACGCTGGCTGATGATGCATGGACGCTTCGAGGAGGCAGATAAGATCGTCAAAATGATCGAGGGCGAAGTGATGAAGGAAGACCACATCACGTCTCTGCCGGAGCCGCAGGGCACTCTTCTGATTCGCCCGGTCGGAACCGTGAGCTATCGCAAGATAGCTCAAACGATGTTGAAGGAGTACCCGACGCGCTCGCTGCTCGGCTTTGCGTTGATGGTAGGCCAGGCCTTCCTGTATAACGCGATCTTCTTCACCTACGGCCTGGTACTTACGACGTTCTACCATATTCCCGCCAGCACCGTAGGCTACTACCTGATACCGTTCGCCATCGGCAACATTATCGGGCCGCTCACCATCGGGCGCCTGTTCGATACCATCGGGCGGCGGCAGATGATTAGCTTCACCTATATCATTTCAGGCGTGCTGCTCACCATCACCGGCTGGCTATTCCTGCAGGGCATGCTCAACGCGGTGACGCAGACAATCTGCTGGTCGGTCATCTTCTTCTTTGCCTCGGCGGGTGCCAGTTCGGCTTACCTGACGGTGAGCGAAGTCTTCCCGTTGGAGGTGCGCGCTCTGGCGATAGCTCTGTTCTATGCCATTGGCACAGGCGCGGCGGCTGTAGCGCCGTTGCTGTTCGGCGTTCTCATCCAGTCTGGCAAGCCGATAGAAGTTTTCTATGGCGACCTGGTGGGCGCGGCGCTGATGGCGGGCGCTGGAGTTGTTGCCGTTTTCTTTGGCGTCAAGGCAGAGCGGCAGTCGCTGGAGAGTGTTGCCAGACCGCTTTCGCTTGTTGAAGAGATGGAAGCGGCGTAATCTAGTAAAAAAGACGATGACCGATAGTTCTCTGCCGGTCATCGTCTTTCTTTTTGATTTTGAACATAGGAGTTTTTACATGTTTAGACGGATTCTTGTTCCCTTAGATGGTTCGGCGCGGGCTGAGAGAGCGTTGCCGGTGGCGGCGCGGCTGGCTCGAGCCTGTGGCGGCTCGATTTTTCTTGTGCGCGTCGTTAGCACTGCGCCGGCGCAAATGCCTTCCGTTCCAGCAAAGCCCAACCCTGTCCAGATGGTGAGTGAGACAGATCGCCAGTTGGCCGAAAGCTACCTGGAGGGAGTAGCAAGGTCAGATGTGCTTTCGGGCCTTGCTGTTCATATACAGGTACCTGTCGGTCTTGTCGCGCCAGGCATTCTTTCCATAGCCGCTGAAAAATACGCGGATATTATTGTGATATGCAGTCATGGCTATACCGGCATTAAACGCTGGTGGCTGATGGGTTCGGTTGCCGAGAAAGTCTCGCGTTTTGCTACAATACCGGTGCTGGTGCTGCGCGAGGGCGGGCCGGTTCCAGAAGAACGGCAGCCAGGTGAGCATCCACTGCGTTTTCTGGTCGCCCTGGATGGCTCTGAGTATGCTCAGGCTGCGCTTGTACCTGCCGCGAATCTTACCGCATGCCTGGCTGCACCGGGGCAGGGGGCGCTCCACCTCGTCCATGTAGTCACACCTGATTATAGAGCGAAAACAGCAGCTCAGCGCTTTGAACGTTCGGCAGAACAGAATATGTCCAGAGAGTACCTGAAGTCCCTGGAAAATCGTCTTCGAGATGGCTCCCTTGATCCTGAGCTTGCGAAGCTTCATCTTGAATTCACTTCGTCGGTAGCTATCAACGACGATATTGCGCAGGGCATCGTTGATCTGGCGGAAAACGGAGTAAACACCGAAGGCGGAGTCGTGTTTGGCGGCTGTGACGCCATTGCTATGGCAACCTCGGGTTTTAGCGGGCCGCAGCGCTGGATAGGCAGTATCACCGAACGAGTTCTGCACACGACGCGCCTGCCATTGCTGTTAGTTCGACCTTGAACAAGCGCTTCTGAGTCAAAAAGTATCATATCAGTAACCGCGTTTCGTAATAACATAGAAACTCAATCGTGTTACTTGAAAAGACACCTTGTAAGAGGAGCGAAACGTGATGAAGGAACTGATGCGGCGATCAGGGCTGCTCTGCTTGAGCCTGCTCCTGATCGCGCTTGTGGGATGTAATGTATCGTCATCTTCAGGAGGAGGTAACAAACCTGCTCCAGTCACTCCTATAACAGCGCCCCCTACCACGCCGACAGCAACTTCAACGAAGACACTCGCGAACAGCACCGATTGGACGACCTATCACCGGGATAATTTTCGCGGGGGCTTTGTCGCAAACGCTCCCGACCCACAGCATTTAACACAGACCTGGAAAGTTCACCTGGATGGCGCGGTTTATGCCGAACCGCTAGTTGTTGGGGGGCGCGTGCTCGTGGCAACAGAAGGTGATTCGCTTTATGCGCTGGATATGAAGACCGGGCAGGTGCAGTGGCGCACCAATGTCGGTACGCCGGTTCCACAATCTACGCTCCCCTGTGGCGATATCGACCCATTGGGTATTACAGGCACGCCTGTCTATGATCCTGCAACCGGGCTGGTCTTTGCGGTCGCGGAGATTCAGGGACCCGCGCACATTCTGGTGGGCGTTGATGTCAATACAGGCAAAGTGCGTGTGCGGCGCTCAGCCGATATACCGGCGATGGAGCCGAGCGTACACCAGCAGCGAGCAGCGCTGGCTTTGTGGAAGAACATGGTCTACGTGGCCTACGGCGGACTGGACGGCGACTGCGGCAATTATCATGGCACAGTTATAGCTTCGCAAACCAACGGCAGCGGGCCGCTGCTCTCTTACCAGCTACCCACACCACGCGAGGGCGGCATCTGGGCAACCTCTGGCCCTGCTATCGACAGCAATGGCAATATTTATGTCGCGGTCGGCAACGGAGAAACGACCTCGGGCAATTGGGATTATACCGACTCGGTACTCAAGCTGTCGCCAACCTTGAAACTGGAAGATGCCTTTGCCCCTGACCAGTGGGCACAGGACAATGCGGGCGATCAAGACCTCGGCTCAATGGGGCCGTTGTTGTTGCCGGGCGGCCTGGTTTATGCCAACGGTAAAACGGGATTGGGCTACCTGCTTCATGCCGATAAACTGGGCGGCGTTGGCGGTCAGGCGCTGGTCAAACAGGTTTGTCGCGCCTTTGGCGGTGCTGCTCTGAGCGGTACGCAGATTTTTGTTCCCTGCACCGATGGCATTCGTCAATTGCTGTTGGGGTCAGGAGTCAATCTGGCGCTGGGCTGGCAGGCCCCCTCGAATGTCAGCAGTTCGCCCATTGTCGGCGGGCATACCGTTTACAGTCTCGACCCTAATGGGGGAACGCTTTACGCCTTGAATAGTGATACTGGAGCGGTACGCGCAACTATTCAGGTTGGCTCCGCCTCGCGCTTCGCCAGTCCCACGCTCTCCGGAAACGAGGTATTCGTGGGAACGTATAGCGGAGTTGTCGCTGTAAGCATTTCATGACGTATACTATATAGAGTGTATCGATAGCTGGAAAGGCCAAAGTCATGTCCAATATCTTCCAGTTGCTCGCCCATGAAGAACAACTGACAGATGAACTGTTTGCTTTTATCACCGACCCGGACGCGGATCATCGCAACGAGCGCGCTATTGTCAGCGTGTTACACGAGATGCTGCCTCAGATGGTCTCCGTCGCCGAATGCATGATTCTCGATGGCGTCGATCAACGCCACTATGTTGCGGATTATGTGCATGCAGTGGTGAATGGGGGGAGCTTGGAATAACTCGATAGGGCCTGATCTCCTCGAAGAATCCCCTGACACGTTTCTCATCAGGGAAACGTGTCTTATTTGTATCCCTTTTGCCTATTGAGGAGACCACTATGCAAAACATTCAAGATTTCAAAAAATGGTCGGCGCTGCGCGGTACGGCCGTTGTGACGCTGTCGGATGGAAAGAAAATTGGTTCCTGTGATGATTTCTATTTCGACCCGCAGACGCAAAACATATACGCGCTGCGTGTCAAAACAGGCCTGCTCAGTCATAAAATAGTGCCGATAGCCAGCATCAATGCCGTTGGACAGGATGCCATTACGATTCCGAACGAGGATGCGTTGCGCAGCGAGTCGGATGATCCTCGCGTTGGATCGCTGATTTCGGGGGAGGGTCTGAATAAATACCGTGTGATGAGCGCTGGTGGCACGCTGGTTGGTAGCATTGGTACGGCGCTCCTGGATATAAGTACGCCTACCGCATTGCGCGTGACTGCTTTCGAGCTATCAGGCGGCATTCGCGAGCAACTGAGCGGGAAATATCCCACTTTTGCGGCTTCGCAGGTGGTAAGTTATGGGCAGGATGTCATGGTTGTTCCTGACGAAGTGGCTCAATCCCTGCGCCAATGAAAAAGCAGGCCGTATTATACGGCCTGAGAAAACGCTTATTCCATGTTTAATACCACGACAACTAACCTGGTTCACCTGCTGACAACGTATGGCTACTGGGCCGTACTGTTTTTTGTGGCCATTGAGAGTACCGGCATCCCTTTCCCCGGCGAGACTATGCTACTGGTCGCCGCAATTACTGCCGGAACAACTCATAAGTTATCGATACCTATCGTTATTCTCGCTGCCGCCTGTGGTGCCATTCTGGGCGATAATGTCGGCTTCTGGGTAGGCCGCGAAGGCGGTTATCGTTTGCTTCGTCGCTATGGACGCTATATCCATCTTGAGGAACGCAGGCTAAAGCTCGGGCAGTATCTCTTTATGAAGCATGGGGGCAAGGTAGTATTCTTTGGCCGCTTTGTTGCTGTGCTGCGCGCCTGGGCTGCATTTCTCGCAGGCACGAATCGCATGCGCTGGCCGCGCTTTTTGCTGTTCAACGCGCTCGGCGGAATCGTCTGGGCAACTCTCTATGGCCTGGGGGGATACTTTTTGGGCGATAATGTTCATCGCTTGACGGGGCCAGTCGGTATTGTCTTTATCATCCTGGCGGTAATCATTATCGTCGCTTTCCTGATCTTTTTGCGGCGCAACGAAAAGCGCTTAGAGGACAAGGCCGAGCAGGAACTACCAGGACCACTTGCGAATTATGAACCGCAGCATATAAAGGACAAACAATCCGTCTAGTTGGCATTTTCCCTTACTTTTCAATTCCATCATTGTATACAAAATTAGGAAAATTGGTATAGACATCTTGACAAATATACGTCATATCATATAGTCTTTTAAGTGTAAGGAGTTGCATGTTTTTAGTGCTTCTCTCTGTTTTATCGCATTAGCTCTTCTTTTACATTTTGACGTGTAGGGATACAATTCATCGCATCCACTGGGTGCATCAGCACGCACCAGAGGCGGGGTGGTCGCGATGAATCGCGTCCCTACAGAATCAAGATGCATAGGGAAAGGAAGTGCTAACAAGAAAGGAGGTTTACTAGTACAACGAACAACTGAACGGTTGCACTATCCCTGTAGCCCGGTTTATTCTTTCTTCCCCTGAGCGGTTGTGTTGTCGAATCTCATCGCGTCCTGGCCCTCATAGGGAGGGGTGCCACCAGGAAACTTGTTTGAAAGAAGGAACTACTATGGGAAAGCGAATTTACAGCATGGACCTCATCGCCCTGGCTATCCTCGGATTGCTCTCGCTCGTCGTCTTCAATAAGGTCAGCCCGACCCACGCACAAGGTTTACCGAACGGCTATGTTGCTCCATATGTCGATGTCACCATGAATTCCACTGTCGGACAGGATATTCAGACCAGTGGCGTAAAGGATTACACGCTGGCTTTTGTGGTTGATGGCGGTAGCTGTCAGGCCACCTGGGCAGGACTCTCTCTCAACGATTCCTCGGTTCAATCCATCATTTCAACCATTCGCAACGCTGGCGGGGACGTCATTGCCTCTTTCGGTGGCGAAGCGGGCATCGAGCTTGCCTTGAATTGTCCAGACCCCGGCACGTTGCAGGCCCAGTATCAGAGGGTGGTGAATCTTGGTATTACGCACCTCGACTTTGATATTGAAGGCGGTCCGCTTGGCTACACCAGCGATAATGACAAGCGCAACAAAGCCATCGCCGCCCTCGAAGCCGCCAATCCTGGTTTGACTGTTTCTTTCACCCTGCCTGTGCTGCCCTCTGGCCTCACGCAGGATGGCCTGAACCTGGTGCAGAATGCTGTCCAGAATGGCGTCAGCATCAGTGTTGTCAATATCATGGCGATGGACTATTACTGCTGCTCTAGCGACATGGGGCAGAACGCGATAGATGCCGCCAACAGCACCTACAACCAGTTACAGGGCATTATTCCCAACATGTCCTGGTCAATGATCGGCGTCACGCCTATGATCGGAGTGAATGACGATACCGCCGAGGTCTTCACCGAGCAGGACGCGCAGCGGCTCGTCACCTTCGCCGAGCAAAATCACCTGGGTGAACTCTCCTTCTGGTCCGAGGGGCGCGATAACGGCGGATGTCCCAACGGAAGCGTCTCGCCGACGTGCAGCGGTATTCAGCAAAACGCCTTCGATTTTTCCTCGATCTTTGGTCAGTTTGCCGGTAACGGTGGTGGAGGCGGCGGCGGTGGAGGTTCGACACCTACTCCTACGCCGACGAGTCCTGCGAGTCCAACCCCGACCACAACCGGCACTCCCGTCAATATTCCAGCCTGGCAGCCCTGGACGCATTACAACGTCGGCGACGAGGTGACATACAACGGCGTCGTCTACACCTGCATTCAGGCACATACATCCGAACCCGGCTGGGAGCCGCCAAATGTTCCGGCACTCTGGAAACCGGCGTCGTAACTTCTTTTCTTGTGCCTGTCCATGTGGGACTGGGAAAACTTATTCCAGATGACTCTACTGGACAGGCACAAGATCCCTCCACAGTCTGACTCATCACAATTTACCTATGTAAATCTGTGACCTGGCCTGTCCAGGGGGACTGACTGTATGTGAACCACGCGGTAAAACCACTGGGAACACACGAGAAGTCACTTGCTGGAATAGCAGGGTAAGTAACGGTACCACTGAACGTATTGTTTCCGGTATAGCTGCCGGACAGCTCTTCATCAACTTGAGGCGAGTTCAGAGTACAGGTTGACGTTGTGCCGTCTGGTTCGGAATAAACGGTGACAGAACTCGTCAGTGTCTCAGTAAACGTGATTTTTCCTGCTTTATAGTTCCCGGTACATGAGAACGTAGCTGTTTGCCGGTAAGGGACATTATGGTTATAGGTAGAACCTGTAATAACAATGGGCTTACCAGTATCTTCAGAATTGCAAGCGGTACCACCCATCGGATCAGGATGTCCGGTGACAATCTCGGTTTCTGGCGATTGATTCCCCTGTATCTGGGCAATGACCTTGAAACTGGCATCGTCAGGTGGCGCGCCGTCCGGTCCGGGAGTATTGGCCTGACCTTGCTGCACTACCACCACACTCACGCTGTTTTGAGTGCTGTTGTTACTGGCGTCCCTGGCTGTTAGCGTGTGGGTTCCGATGCTCCAGGCATCGGTGATGGGTACATTGGCGTGGAAGGAGCCGTTGGCGTCACTATGCGTACCTGGATTGCCCGGCGCGGCATGACCATCGAGCAGGAAGGTAATCGGCGAATTGCTGGCAAACTGTTGCCCACTGATCTGTAGTGTCGTTCCACTTGCTCCCGCCGGAGCATCGCCGACCTTATACGGGCTGGTGATACTGATGAGCGGCGAATGGGCCAGGAAATGCATGGCGGCTGCGACTCCGCCTGCCGCAACCACTGCTGCGGCTACTACCACGATCAGAATGGTCTTGGCGGATGAGACGCCTGCCACTTTGCTCGCATGCGCTATGTGATGAGTGTGATGTGCGTGTTGGTCATGGTGATGATGATGCTCGTCTTCGTCATGGTCATGGTCCCGGTGATGCTTATGAATGGGGTGATGGTGGTGCGTTCCCGGCGGTTCTGGCGGATGGTGAATAGGATGCGGCCCCGGGTGAGGATAGGGAGTCGTCGGCCCATGTGTGGGATAGTTGACCGGTGTATGGACTGGCCCTTGAGCGGGATGACTAATCGGTACATTTCCTGGTCCCTGGGCGGGATGACCGATAGACGCATTGCCTGGCCCCTGCACAGGATGAGTGGGAGATGCATTGCCTGCCCCCAGCGTAGGATGGCTAAAGGGCGTATTTGGAGGGGCGCTGGGAGACCCTGGCACACTGGGAACATTGCCGATCTGTGGCGTTCCCTGCACCACCGGCGCGCCAGGAGGCGCTATCTGCCCACTGCCCCACATCGCCTCTCCTCCCAGGGCCGCCCCAGCGAAAGGAGACCAGGGTGGTATTCCGCTTCTGCGCTCATCTTCATTCTGGTTTGGATGTGGTGTGGTTGGCGCTTGTGGGTATAGAGACCGGATAGGTGTATTGCCCTGCGCGGGAGCATTGCCGTAAGGTGGTTGGGTTGCCAGTAGTGTGCCGCCATCAGACACCCCTGATGGCGGTGGTGGAGTGATTCTGGTAGCTGACGCATCGGTTGCGAAAGCATCCTGCACGTGTCCACACTTGCCACAGAAGCGGGAGTTTTCTGGAAGTTCGGCCCCACAGTAGGTACAAGTCTGCATCAGTCTTCATCCTTAATTAACCAGAGGCTTTCTCAAGGTCAGATGTTTCAAAGCATACAACGATATACAAGATTGTACGAATAATTGTGTAACCAGCCGATATGCTGAGTATATCGTATCATAGTTGTACAGTTTATACAAACATTTTTAGGTATACGTACTTAACTTTGAGAAATTTCGTTGCGCAACCTATGAGCAAATTGACACTTTCGCATAATTGCGTATAATGCGCGTGGAGAATGTATGCTCACCTATGCTTATTTTTAACGGTGAGGTTATTGCTATGAGTATTGAAGACAGGTCATTATTCGCTTCTGATATTCCTATAGACATAGGAATCGGTTTCCATAATGTAGGAAGTGGGGTGTTGCGCGCTTCGCATGAATCGATGGTCAGCTATGTAGAGCGGCATTATGGAGAAAGATGTGGTCATTTTCCTTTCAATGCAGCGCGCCTCTATGCGCTGGTTGAGCAGGATACGCCCGATATTCGCTCCCAGATGGCATATCTTAGCGAACTATTCGGCAAAACCATCACGTCTGTAACATTGAACGAATTACGTGTGGAACGGGAAAGAATAGGGGGATCAATACTGGTTGTGCCCTACATCAATGTGCCGGAGACCGAGACGAGCATGCAAGAAGCTTTGGGGACACAGCCCTGGGGCCTTCCGGGAAAACTGACCGATGCTTTGAAAAATAAGGTCAATTTTTACCGGCTGGCTGACGAGTTTCAACTCGTGGGATTTTATCCGCCCGATTATACCGTTGTGACGCTTGAAAATCTCGTTCCGTCGGCGGCGAAATTTCTTTCATGTGTGGAAGATATCTACCAGCAGGCAGGCATGGTGCAGAATTATCCCCTCGGCTTGATGATGCGCGCGGCAGAGTCGGATGGCAATTATGGCTGTTGTCTCCTATATGAAAGCGCTGCTGGTATATCACTTGTGCCGAACGGAGACCCCGAACATGGGGCTTTCTATAGAGATTGGCAAGCGGCCTTACTTAGCGCGCAGGAACACTTAGCCGGAACCATGAATACCGAAAAAGAGAACCGGGTGGTCATCAGCCGCTACATTGATTTTGTGGATTCGCCTGGCATGTCGGTCGTCATCATGGATGGTCAGGTAGTTTCGCTGGGCTGGAATAGCCAGTTGCAGAAAGAAGGTAGCAAGGCCTGTATCGGCACCAGCACCTATATTCCTAAGAGCTTGCAGTTGGAGCGCAAGCGGCCATTATATGAAGCGCAAACAATGGCTTACTTTGAAACGTTTCTGAGAGAAACTGCCCGCCTGTGCGGCATAGACTTTGCCTCGCTTCGGGGGGTAGCGAATATAGATGTGATGATTCCGGCAGAGCCGGAGCAGGAGCTCCAGAAGCGCAGAAAGCAACCTGCTGGAAATTACCTTGCCGAATGTAATCCTCGCTGGACAAACTATACTGATGCCATCATGGCGGTGCTTGGCGCAAATAGAAAAGTTCAGAGCATTGCCAATATGAAAACGGTGATCCGCGAGGGTATCTGCACCTTCGATAAATATCCCCTACCCGAAGGCGTCAGCCTGCAAGTCGTTCGGAAGTACCTGGCCGAGAAAGACGCCATCTTAAAGCAGGATGGTACGCGCATCATTTGCCGCATGGCGAAAAATCCTATGGGCCTGATCCTGGCAGGAGACCTCAAGCGGGCGCAACAAGAGGTCGATGCTGTACTGACTTCCCTGGCCATATCAATGTAGAGGCATCCCTTGCGGATGCTTTCGCTTTACAAACGATGGCTGTCTTTCTTTTGCGCATGTACGGATGTTTTTCGTTGGTAAATGGTGTAAGACTTCGCTTTTCCTTTCCCAAAATTAATCGAAGGCACCCGTATTGGATGCCTTCGTATTCCATCCCCTCTGCAGGGTTCTTTTCTTGTCCTAAAATCTCTCTAGCATTATTATGAAGCTTGCAATACCTGCTGTTCCGCCGTCACAGGTTGCCAGACAGGAACGTCCTGCGCCAGATGCTCGCGGAGGTGCTGGCCTACCTCGCGCAGGCTTCCCGCCAGCTTCTCGAGCAGCGAGGGTTCGAGGGCCTTCTGGAATGCCGCAAACAACTCTTTCATAGATTGATAGCGAGCATTCGGGTCTTTCTCCAGGGCACGCAGAATCACCTGCTCAACGGCGTGTGGAATGGCCGGGTTGTAAATGGAAAGGGCAAGCGGCTTCTGCTCTTTATGTTGCAGGCAAATTTTCCAGCGATTCTCGCCATCGAATGGCAGATGACCGGTGAGGGCCTGGTACAGCAGGATGCCGACCGAGTAGATATCGCTGCGCTCGTCCAGGTAGCCATCAAGCACCTCGGGCGCGATATATTGCGCTGTCCCCATCACCTGTCCATTGTGGATAGGTTTTTCGCCCAGAGTAGAGGAGATGCCGAAATCCGCGAGATAGAGCAGATAATTTTCATCGAATAAAATATTGGTTGGTTTGATATCTCGATGCACAATACCATGTGCATGCATATAGGACAATGCGCTGCTCAGTTGTTCCAGCAGTATCTGCGTCTCTTCAAGCGTGAGCGGTCTTTCCTCAATCAAATCTTCAAGTGTGCCGCCGCCGAGGTAGGGCATAACCATGTAGTGATACGGGCCATACTGTCCAGCGTCGAGACAGGGAAGAATGCAATCGTGGTTCATGGCCTGCATGAAATAAACTTCGCGTGTAAAGAACTCCAGATGCGGGGAGTCGCTGGCGACCATTTTTATCGCGACCCGCTCTTGCGTATAAACGTTATATCCCAGGTAAACAGTGGACATGCCACCCTTTTTCAAAACGGAGTGCAGGCGGTAATCACTGATACGAGTGCCTTTATACAGTTGTGTCTCTTTTGCTTCAAGAACGCTATACATTGTGGTCTGTTCCATTTCTCTTTTTGGATTCTCTGGCTATACTTAGCCAGAACCTGTTAGTATGTCACAGGTCACACTGTATACACGTATCTCCTTGCTCGAAAACGCTTAAAGGTAGATTAGATGTGGTGGGAAGAAGATTAAAATTTTATTTGATAGGCTAGAGTTTAATGCTCTTCACCAGGAAGTTCAAATTCCACGTCCAGGTACGCTTCCTCAAGAGGAAAATATACTCCCAGGCTGTGAAGTGGAATTTCCTCGTGATCTTCGTATGCTTCGTAGATCCACTTGTTATCTTCTTTATGGTAGATTTCTATTTTGCGGGATTGGGAGTCTACGAGCATGTATTCTTCAATGGTGGGGTGCGCGCGATAATTTTTTAGTTTCCAGGTTCGATCTGTCAATTCGGTGCTTGGAGAAAGCACTTCAACCACGAGGCGGGGAGATTTGATGACTTGCGTTTTTCCTCGATCCAGGGAATTACAAGTAACGGTAACATCAGGATGAAAGTAGCGTGTCTCAGAGATGAACACTTTCATGTCAGAACTGTAGACGCGGCAATTGGTGCCACGCAGGAGGTTCCACAGGATACGTTGTAAATTAGATTTGATTGTGTCGTGATCTGCAGTACCACCTGCCATTGCATAAACATGACCATCAATATATTCGTAGAGGGTGTCAGGATCACGCTCTTCAAGCTGGAAGTATTCTTCAACCGAGATGGTTTGATGGTGTTCTATAGCCATAGCCCTGCGTACCTCGTCTTCCTGCCTGGAGCAGGCTTTTCATCCATTTGATAGATCAAGCGTATTATAGCATAAGGTGTAGGGGAGGTTAATGGAGAGCAGATAACTTCGCTTGATTACCCCCGTGTTGCCTCACGTAAAAATCTTACTCTCGCGCATTCGTTGCCTCATCTAATCATCCAACTGTGGGGAGCGAGCCGCCGCGCGGCGGCTCGCTCCCCACAGTTGCCGCCCGCCAGAGCGGGCGGCAACTGCTTTAGTGA
>DASRDB010000008.1:0-171185 GCA_035652815.1 Ktedonobacteraceae bacterium | reverse complement strand
AGATGGTGATGCCGGGCGATAACATCGAGATGACCGTCGAGTTGATCCAGCCGGTCGCGATGGAAGAGGGGGTGCATTTCGCCATTCGTGAGGGTGGCCGCACCGTTGGCGCGGGTGTCTGCGTGCGCGTCGAAGAATAAGGATTGCTAACTGTAAGAGCGGAAGTTGAAACTTCCGCTCTTACAAGGAGATAGAGACAATGGCGACAGGAACAAAACAACGCATTCGTATTCGCCTGAAGGCATACGATCACCGTATTCTCGACCAATCGGCAATTCAGATTGTCGATACTGCGCAGCAGACGGGAGCGCGGGTCTCAGGGCCGGTGCCATTACCGACCGAGATCGACAAGTACACCGTATTACGCTCTCCTTTCATCGATAAAGATTCGCGTGAGCAATTCGAGATTCGGACACACAAACGCCTGATTGATATTATCGATCCAACTAACAAGACGGTTGAGGCTTTAACACGCTTAAATCTGCCCGCAGGCGTTGATATCGAGATCAAGCTATAGGAAGGCATCGATTGCCGGAATGAGCGCCTCAGGAAAGGCGCTTCCTATAGCAGGTTAGAGAGGAAAGGATATGCTGAACGCAATATTGGGCAGAAAGGTCGGTATGACCCAGGTATTTGGTCCCAATGGTCAGGCCATACCGGTGACAGTGATCGAGGCCGGTCCCTGCGTTGTCACTCAGATCAAGACCGCTGCCCGTGACGGATATGAAGCCATTCAAATCGGCTTCGAACAGAAGCCGGCAAAACGAGCGAAGCGCCCGGAACTGGGACATCTTGGGCATAGCCTGCCCCTGCTGAAGGCGCAGCGCAAACGCCTGCAGGGCTACCAGCAGGAGCAGCGCGGCAAGAAGTCCGAGGGTGAAGAAGCCGGGACGAGCGACGAGGCCGCGAAGGAAAACGGCGCGAAGAAAGATAAACAGATCGAGAAGCTGCTGAAGGTCTCGCAGAACCGCCAGCGCCGCCCGGGTCCCGAACTTGGCCCGTTCAAGGTATTGCGCGAGGTCGGGTTGCAGGAAGGCGCGAACCTCGATGGCATCGAACTTGGCGCGAAATTTGATGTCAGCCTCTTTACTGAGGGTGAAGCGGTTGATATCGTGGGCACCTCGAAAGGTAAGGGCTTCCAGGGTGGTGTGAAGCGCTGGGGGTTCTCCGGTGGCCCGAAGACGCATGGTCAGTCTGACCGCACCCGCGCCCCTGGTTCAATCGGTTCCGGTACCACGCCAGGTCGCGTCCTCAAAGGCACGCACATGGCCGGGCGCATGGGAAATGACCGCGTAACCATTAAGAAACTGCAAGTCATTCAAGCTGATCCTGAGCGAAATCTGCTGCTAGTCAAGGGTTCGGTCCCCGGAGCCAATGGCGGTTTGCTCATGATTAAGAAGCATGTGAAGAGGTAACCGCGATGCCCTCGACTAAAGTGTATAACATGGCCGGAGAGGCCGTTGGATCGCTCGAACTGAGCGAGCAGGTATTCGGAGTTATCCCCAATATGGCGGTACTCCACCAGGTTGTCACCGCGCAACTGGTGAATCGCCGTCAAGGCAATGCTTCGACGAAGACTCGCGCTGAGGTTTCGGGCGGCAATAAAAAGCCGTATCGACAGAAGGGAACGGGCCGCGCCCGCCAGGGTAGCACGCGCGCGCCGCAGTTCCGGCATGGTGGCGTCGTCTGGGGCCCCAAACCGCACCCCTATCATCACGATGTGCCCAAGAAGATGCGCCGTCTGGCCATCAAGTCGGCCCTGTCGGATAAAGTTGCAAACGAGCAGTTGATTGTTGTCAATAACCTGACGCTGGAATCGCCGCGCACCAAAGATATGCTGGCTCTCCTCGACAAGTTGCCGGTCGAGGGCAAGAAGCGCATTCTGATGATGCTGCCGCAGCGCGATGAAAACATCGTGCTTTCAGCGCGCAATATTCCGTCGGCGAAGGTGCAGCATGTCTCATCCATCAACGTCGTCGAACTGCTCAAACATGACTGTGTGATAATGCCGAAATCGACCGTTCGCTGGATCGAACTGGTCTTTGGCGAAGGCCTGAGCGCCGAGGAAGCAAGCCGGAGAATTGCCGAAGAGGTCGAGGAAGAGGTAGAGAACGAGGAGACAGAGACCTCGGAAGAAACGACCTCGGAGGCGGAAGACAGCGAGCAAGCCGAAGCCGCGGAAGAGACTCCGCAGACCTCGGAGACCGCCGAAGGCAGCGAGGAGGAATAAGCTGTGGAGATCACCGAAGTCATACGCTACGGAATCGTCACCGAGAAATCGGTGCGACAGCAGGAAAAACATAACCAGTATACCTTCAAGGTAGCGTTGAAAGCGAACAAGATACAGATTCGCCAGGCAGTAGAGGCGATGTTCAACGTGCATGTCGTCGCTGTGAATACAATGCGCATGCCTGGTAAGAAGCGCAGGCTGCATCGTCGAGGGGCTGCTCCTCGCACGCTGGAGGCCCGCGAGTGGAAGAAAGCGATTGTCACCCTGGCTCCAGGGGAGTCCATCGATATATTGAAGGCGTAAAGCTTCCTGGCACATCTCCCTCCTCCCGGTTAGCTGGCGGTGTGAGAGGTGTGGATAGCAGAATAAGGTGTTGAGAGATGCCAATTAGACAGTACCGACCAACATCTCCTGGACGTCGCGGCATGTCGGTTTCGACATTCGAGGAGATTACCAAGACGAAGCCCGAGAAATCGCTGACGGTGCGCCTGAAGAAACATTCGGGGCGCAACAATCAGGGGCGCATCACGGTCCGCCATCGTGGCGGCGGCGCGAAGCGGGCCTATCGTTTGATTGATTTTAAGCGCAATAAGCTGGGTGTACCCGCCAAAGTGGCAGCCATCGAGTACGATCCCAACCGATCGGCTCGTATCGCCCTGCTGCACTATCTGGATGGCGAGAAGCGCTATATTCTTGCTCCGGTTGGCTTGAAAGTCGGCGACCGGGTTGTGGCAGGACCAGATGCGGATATCAAACCGGGGAACGCGCTTCCCCTGAAGAATATTCCGACCGGCACTACCATTCACAACATCGAGCTGTACCGGGGAAGGGGCGGCCAGATGGTGCGTGGAGCTGGAACGGGCGCGCAGTTGATGGCGAAAGAGGGTGACTACGCGCTGATCCGCCTGCCTTCAGGCGAGCAGCGACTCGTTCATATCCTCTGCATGGCGACCATTGGACAGGTTGGCAATGTGGATCACGAGAACCAGAGCATCGGTAAGGCCGGGCGCGCGCGTCATATGGGCCGTCGTCCTGCCGTCCGTGGATCGGCGATGAACCCACGCGACCATCCTCATGGTGGTGGCGAGGGGCGTTCACCGATTGGCGGACAGCCACAGACGCCCTGGGGGCAGCCTGCTCTTGGTCATAAGACGCGCCACAACAAACGCACCGATAAGTACATTGTGCGCCGACGCAATGCTGGCAGGAGGAAGTAGCAATGTCACGCTCACGTAAAAAAGGACCATATATTCACGAGTCGCTGCGCAAAAAGGTGCTTGCCACGCTGCGCAGCGGCGACCGCCGGGTTATCAAGACCTGGTCTCGCGCCTCGACCATCTTTCCACAGATGGTGGGCATGACCATCGGCGTCCATAACGGCAAGACGCACGTGCCTATCTACATTACGGAAAATATGGTAGGCCATAAATTGGGTGAGTTTGCCCCCACGCGCCATTTCCGTGGCCACGCAGGCGGCAAGAGTGAAAAGACCACGTCGGTCCGCTGAGGTGAAAGATGCAAGTACGAGCTATTGCTAGAGATATTCGCATGTCGCCGCGCAAAGTGCGTCTGGTCACCAACGCGGTCAAGGGTCTGAAAGTCAACGAGGCCCTGGCGTACCTTCAGTTTATACCGAAGGCGGCCGCCAAACCGGTCAGCTCCGTAGTCGCTTCAGCCGCCGCCAACGCGGAGAACAACTACAATCTGGACCCGGACGACCTGTATATTCTGAATATCGTGGCCAACGAAGGACGGCGCATTCCACGATTCAAAGCGCGCTCGCATGGCCGCTTTGGCAAAATTTTGCACCGTTACAGTCATATAACCGTTATTGTCTCAGATGATCCGGCTGATGCTGGCAGCAGGAGACGCTAAAGGACTGCAAGGAGGACGATTTTGGGACACAAAGTGCATCCCATTGGGTTCAGGCTCGGCGTCATTAAAGGCTGGCAGTCACGCTGGTACGCTGAGCGCGATTACAAGGATCTGCTGGCGGAGGACCTGGCCCTGCGCAGGATGATCCAGAAAGACCTGGCGAACGCTTCTGTCTCACGCATCGAGATCGAGCGGGCCGCCGCCAACCAGGTTTCCGTGACGATCTACACGGCCAAGCCGGGTATCGTCATCGGCAAGAGCGGCGAGAAAGTTGATAAACTGCGCGCCGCGATGGAGGCCATGACCAAAAAGCGTGTGCGCCTTAACATTCTTGAGATTCGCCAGCCCGAGCTGGACGCGACCCTGGTTGCGCGCAGCATCGCTGAGCAGCTTGAGAAGCGCGTCTCTTTCCGCCGCGCCATGAAGCAGGCGGTGCAGAAGACGATGCGCGCCAACGCCAAAGGCATCAGGGTGATCGTCGGCGGGCGTCTTGGCGGCGCTGAAATTGCCCGCAGCGAGAAAGAGATCGAGGGGAAGATTCCTCTGCATACCCTGCGCGCCGATATCGACTATGGTTTGGCCGAAGCCCATACCACCTTCGGTGTGATCGGCGTAAAGGTCTGGATTTATAAAGGCGATATTCTTCCCAATAAGCGCCGCGAACTCACCGATGGCCACCAGGAAGCAGTTGTACCTGTGACGCCAGGGGAGCGCGAAGGCGGCGAGCGTCGGGGCGACCGGCGCGGCCCACGCGGCGAGCGTCGGGGCGGCGAGCGTCGCAGTGGCGAGCGCCCACCACGCGGCCAGGGCGAACGCCAGCCGAGAGGCGAAGGCCAGGGAGAGCGGCAGCCGAGAGGTGAGCGTCCATCCAGAGGCGAAGGCCAGGGAGAGCGGCAGCCGAGAGGCGAGCGTCCGCCGCGTCCGCCACGCGAGCGCACTCCGCGCCCCAGTCAGGGAGAGCGACAGCCGAGAGGCGAGCGACCGGCTCCTAGAACTGAGTCGGGAACTGAGCAGGCTCCGGTGCAGACGACTACGACCGCGCCAATTATTGAGCAGGCTCCCACGCCGCAGGTTCCGCCAGCACCCGCGCCGGAGACGGGCGCTACTGAGAGCGAGTAGAGGAGAAGGAAGCCAATGTTACTGGCACCATCACGATATAAATACCGCAAACAGCATCGCGGTCGTATGAAAGGCACCGCCCATCGCGGCAATACCATCGCCTTTGGCGAATACGCCGTTCAGGCCCTTGAGCCGGTCTGGCTGGAAGCCCGGCAGATTGAAGCGGCTCGTATTGCGCTGACCCGCTTCATGAAGCGCGGTGGTAAGGTCTGGATTCGCGTCTTTCCTGATAAGCCCATCACGGCCAAACCGGCTGAAACTCGTATGGGTAGCGGTAAAGGCGCGGTCGATCACTACGTGGCGGTCATCAAGCCTGGACGCATTATCTTTGAAATCGGCGGTGTGAACCAGGATATCGCGAAGGAAGCGGCCCGCCTGGCCAGCCACAAGCTGCCCATCAAGACCCGCTTCTTAGTCAAAGGGGAGGCAGAAAGTGCCGAAGGTTAAGGAACGTCGCAAGCAGATCGCTGAACTCACCTACGGTGAGGCGCAGCGCGAACTGAAAGACTTGCGCATGAAGCTTTTCAACCTCCGCTTGCAGCAACAGCGCGGTGAGGTTAAGAATAACCGCATCTTCACGCAGACGCGCAAGGATATCGCCCGCGTGCTGCACCGTATAACCCAGTTGGAGGCTGAACAATGATGCAGCAAGTAACACCGACCACCGGCCAGCAGGTGGCAAAGCAGAAAAGCCGCCGCGTACAGAAGACTGGCAAGGTGATCAGCAATAAAATGGATAAAACCATCGTCGTCTCCGTAGAGTCGCTGAAAAAGCATCGCATTTACAAGCGTACCTATCGCCAGACCAGGCACTTCTACGCGCACGATGAAAACAACGAGTGTCAGATTGGCGACGTGGTGCGCATCGAAGAATGCCGCCCATTGAGCAAATTGAAACGCTGGCGGCTCATCGAAATCGTGCGTCCTGGCAGCGGCATCGTGCCTGTGGATGAAGTCCTGGCCGAGGTCGATCCAGATCTGACGTCCGGCGAAGCTGAAGGCGAAGACGAGGAAGCATAAGGAGAGACCGACATGATTCAGCCACAGACGCGCCTGAAAGTCGCCGACAATACCGGCGCAAAAGAGATCATGTGCATCCGCATTCTGAGCGGCTCCGGCAAGCGCTATGCCGAGGTGGGGGATATTATCAAAGCCTCCGTCAAGCAGGCAACGCCCAACGGGCAGGTGAAAAAAGGCGAAGTGGTGAACGCGGTCATCGTGCGCGTGGCGAAAGAATACGCCCGCCCGGATGGTTCCCATATTCGCTTCGACGAGAATGCAGCCGTAATTATTGCAGCCGGTAACAACCCACGCGGCACCCGTATCTTTGGACCGGTGGCCCGCGAGCTACGCGAGAAAAACTTCATGAAAATCATTTCGCTGGCTCCCGAAGTCCTGTAAGGGGCGCGGGAACAGGTTGGTTTTGAAGTTTGCGTTGACGTTTGTCGTTCCGCGAGTGCGACAAAGACAAACGGCAAACTGTAGAGGAAGAAGATGGCAATTAAACAGAAAGAAAAAAAGCCTCTCCACCTTGCGAAAATGAATATCAAGAAGGGTGACACCGTCTTGATCCTGACAGGCAAGGATAGGGGAAAGCAGGGAACAGTGTCGCGGGCGCTGCCCCAGGTCAACAAGGTGATTGTTGAGGGTCTGAACATCGCGAAGAAACACGTGCGCCCGCAGGGACAGACTCGCCAGGGTGGTATCATCGAAAAAGCGATGCCCATCCACGTCTCCAACACCATGCTCATTTGTACTGAGTGCGGACAGCCCACTCGTGTCGCGCATGACCGCCGCCCGCTGGGGCCGGATCAGAAAGTGCGGGTCGTGCGCGTCTGCAAGAAATGTCACAAGGTTATTGAGGACCGGACGAGGAGTAGTTAAACATGGCATCCAGACTGAAAGATAAATATCAGAAAGAAGTCGTGCCTGCCCTGCAAAAGGAGTTTAACTACAAGAACCCGATGCAGGTCCCGACGATTAACAAAGTGGTCGTCAATATTGGTATGGGCGAGGCCATCCAGAACGCGAAAGCGATGGATGCTGCGGTCTCAGACCTGGCGGCAATTACCGGCCAGCGCCCCGTCATTACCCGCGCAAAGCGTTCCGTCGCCGCCTTCAAATTGCGTGAAGGTATGCAGATCGGTTGTATGGTGACGCTGCGCGGCGAGCGTATGTACCAGTTCCTGGACAAGTTGATGAACGTTGCGCTGCCTCGCCTGCGTGACTTCCAGGGCGTTTCGCCGGAAGCCTTCGATGGGCGCGGCAACTATACGCTTGGCCTGCGCGAGCAACTGGTCTTTCCAGAAATTGATTACGACAAAGTTGATAAAGTGCGCGGCATGGAAATCAGTATTGTGACAACGGCTCGCACTGACGAAGAGGGGCGGCGTCTGCTCGGATTGATGGGCATGCCCTTTAAGAAATAACGCTGGAGAGTGGAATGGCAAAAATATCAATGATTGTGAAATCGCAGCGCAAGCCAAGATTCAAAGTGCGACAGCACAATCGCTGCAAAGTCTGTGGGCGGCCTCGTGCCTATATGCGTAAGTTTGGTCTGTGCCGTATCTGCTTCCGCGAACGTGCGTTACGCGGCGAGCTGCCTGGCGTCACAAAGTCGAGCTGGTAATCGGAGGATGATGTTTCATGAATATGACTGATCCGATCGCGGATATGTTGACTCGTATTCGCAACGCGGCCAGAGCGCGGCACACAAAGGTAGTAATCCCGGCCTCGAAAATGAAGCTGGCCATCGCCAAAATCCTGAAGGAAGAGGGCTACATCAGGGATATCGAGGTCGTCAAGGATACGCCACAAGGGTCGATTCGCCTGACGCTGCGCTATGTAGACAAGCGCCCGGTCATCACGCAACTCAAGCGCGTGAGCAAGCCCGGTCTGCGCGTCTACACAAAACGGGCTGCAATCCCCCGCGTCCGTGGTGGACTGGGAATTGCTATTCTTTCAACGCCTAAGGGACTGATGACGGGCCATCGCGCTTACCTTCAGGGTCTGGGTGGCGAAGTCGTCTGCTACGTCTGGTAGGCAGGAGGGAACATACATGTCTCGTATTGGACGAACTCCAATCCCTGTGCCGCCAAAGGTGCAGGTGACCTGGAACGAAGAGAATCTGGTGACGGTCAAAGGCCCGAAGGGCGAACTGAGCTATCAGATCAACCCTGAGCTGACCTTACAGCTTGAAGATGGTCAACTCAAGGTGACTCGTCCATCAGATAGCAAAAAGCATAAAGCCATGCATGGCCTCTATCGCACCCTGTTGAACAATATGGTCGAGGGTGTGACCAAAGGTTTTACCAAACAACTGGAAATTCATGGAGTAGGATACCGCGCTGTGAAGGCGGGGAACAACCTGGTGTTGCTGGTTGGGTACTCCCACCCCGTCGAGGTGCAGCCACCTGATGGTATTACGCTCAATGTCGAGGGCGTTGATCCGGCGACCAAAGCCACGCGCATCAGCGTCAGCGGTATCGACAAACAGCGGGTTGGCGAAATCGCCGCCCAGATCCGCCGGATTCGCAAGCCTGAGCCGTACAAGGGCAAAGGCATTCGCTACGCGGGTGAGGCGATTCGTCGCAAGGCCGGTAAAGCCGGAAAAGGCGGTGGTAAGAAGAAATGATTAAGAAATTTCATGCAAATCAGGCGCGCCAGCAGCGACACCGGCGGATGCGCTATCGCGTCTCGGGAACGCCCCAGCGTCCGCGCCTGTGCGTTTTCCGCAGCGATACACATATCTACGCGCAAGTTATCGATGATACAACCGGTCGAACCCTGGTCTCTGCCTCTTCCCTGGAAGAGAGCCTGCGCGAGTTCAAAACCAGCAAAGATGAGTCCTTGCTGGAAAAAGCAGGCGACGTGGCGCAAGCGGTTGCCGGTACCGTAGCCGACACCGTCTCTAATGTAGTGGAGATGGCGGCCGAGGCTCTGCCCACCAAAAAGGGCAAGAGCGCGAAGGCCGAGAAAGCGCCCGCCCAGCAGCAGAAGGGCCAGCAGCAAAAGGGTCAGCAGGGCAAAGGCGGCAACAAGCCTGCCCAGGTGAAGACGCAGTTGCCAACCGCGCAGAAAGGGCCGAAGAAAACTCCGGTCGAGGCGCTTGCGGCTATCTCGAACAACCATAAAGTTGCTGTTGCGCGTGAAGTTGGCAAGCTGGTTGCCCAGCGCGCTAAAGATAAAGGGATCAATCGGGTCGTCTTTGATCGCGGTGGCTATGCCTATCATGGGCGCGTCGCGGCGTTAGCAGAGGGCGCTCGTGAAGTAGGTCTGGATTTTTAAGGCCGAGGAGTGAAGATGCCAAGAATTGATGCTTCAAAACTCAACCTGGAAGAGACCGTCGTGCAGGTACGCCGCGTCGCCAAAGTCGTCAAGGGTGGACGTCGCTTTAGCATTCGCGCGCTTGTCGTCGTAGGCGATCGCAACGGACACGTGGGCTTCGGTCTTGGGAAAGCGGCCGAATACACCGACGCCATCCGCAAGGGAGTCGAAGACGCCAAGAAGAACCTGATCGAAGTTCCCCTGGTTGGAACCACCATTCCTTTCCTGATTAACAAACGTTTCGGCGCTTCTGAGGTGATGCTGAAGCCCGCCGCCCCTGGTACGGGCGTGATCGCGGGCGGAGCCGTGCGCGCTGTCGTCGAATCGGCGGGTATCCGCGATATTCTGACCAAGTCGCTTGGCAGCACCAATCCTGCCAACGTCTTACAGGCCTGTATTGCAGCGCTGCAAGATCTGCGTTCCGCCGATGAAGAGGCTGTCCTGCGCGGCAAGTCGGTTGCCGAGATCGTTGGTAAAAAGCAGGCTGAACGCCTGGCTGCCGCTGCCGCCGTCGCCGCCGAACAGGCTGCCGTTGCGCGCGCCGTTCGCGATGAAGAGGCCCAGCAGAGTCGGGGCCCCTCGCGCAGGCGAGATCGCGGCGAGGGCCAGAGTTCTGAGCGCCGGGGTGGTGGTGAGCGCCGCTCGCGCCAGCCGCGCACATCGTAAGTCGTCTCGTCCAGGCATAGGACGCGCAGCGCGTGTTCCTATGCTTCCAGGCGACGAATGGAGAGAAACATGGCAAAATTGCGTGTGAAATATGTAAAAAGCGCTATTGGTTACCCCAAAGATCAGAAGGCAACCATCCAGGCGCTCGGTTTTCGCAAACTGCAACAGACAGTTGAACATGAGGATCAGCCCACCATTCGTGGTATGATTCGCAAGGTGAGACACCTTGTTCAGGTAGAGGAAGTAAACGCATGAAGCTTTCTGATTTGCGACCAGCTCCTGGTTCGCATAAACCCGAAAGAAGAGTAGGTCGCGGACACGGCTCCGGGCGGGGTAAAACCGCCGGACGTGGCACGAAGGGCCAGAAGGCGCGCACCGGTGGAAAAATCCATCGCGCTTTTAGCGGCGGTCAGACCCGCCTCTCGAAGCGCCTGCCGTTCCTGCGCGGTCTTGGCAACAGCAATGCCCGTTTCCGTGACGACTTTGCTATAGTAAATGTAGAGGATCTTGTACGCTTCAAGGCCGGTTCGCGTGTCACACCCGCCGAACTCGCCGCGTCCGGTTTGATTACCAATGCCGAGAGCAAAGGGCTGGTGAAGATTCTTGGCGATGGCGCTCTTGATCGCGCCCTCACTGTGCAGGCCCATAAGTTTACGGCCAGCGCGAAGGCCAAGATCGAAGAGGCCGGAGGCAGCATCGAGATCATTCCCAGGAAAGAGTACGAGAAAACCAAACGGCGCAAGGACGAAAACAACAAAGCGCAGCAGAACGCTCAAGCATAATTGAGCGTTCTGTAATACAAACCGTCTTTGTTGTTTCGTGAAAGGAGACTCCCATGTGGGAACGACTGCGCAGCATCTGGACCATTCCCGATCTACGCAAAAAGATTCTCTTCACACTGGCGATGTTACTGGTCTTCCGTGTCCTCGCCCATATCACTGTGCCCTTAACGCACACAGAGCTGGTCGCCCTCAATAACCTGTTCTCGACGAACGGCAACCAGAATCTGGGACAGTTGCTTGGTCTGCTGGATGTCTTCTCCGGCGGCTCGTTGCAGCAGTTCTCGATTGTGGCGTTGGGAGTCTACCCCTATATCACCGCTACGATTGTCATGCAGCTTTTGCAGCCGATCATTCCGGCGCTTGACAATATGATGCGCGAGGGGGAAGCTGGCCGGTTGCGGTTTAGCCAGATTACTCGCATTGTGGCCGTTCCGCTGGCCTTCTTGCAGGCCATTGGCAGCGCGGCTATTTTTGTGCGGTATGGCGTGTTGACCAACTTCAACCTGTTTGATCCCAGTTCCGCGCTGGAGTCTTTTGCAATCCTGCTCTCGCTGACCACCGGAACAATGGTCCTGGTATGGATCGGCGAGCTGATTACGGAGAAGGGCATTGGTAACGGCATCTCGATCATCATCTTCGGTGGTATCGTGAGCCGTATTCCTGGCTTCATCCAGCAGGGGTATACGGCCAGTACGGGCGCGGGCGGCAGCATTGTCAGCGTCGCAATCTTCTGCCTGGTTGGCCTGATTACGATTATCGGTATTGTCTATGTCTACCAGGGCCAGCGGCGTGTTCCCATCGAGTATCCGACCAAGCGCATGGTCGGGCGTGGTATGCTGGTTGGAACGGCGCAGCGCACCTACATTCCCATGCAGGTGAACAGCGCGGGCATGATTCCGCTCATCTTCGCGCAATCTATGCTCATCTTTCCGGCAGTGCTTTCTCAGTACCTGGCGGTGAGTAACACTTCGTGGCTGGCAAGCTTCTCCAACTTCGTGGGAACGTATATCGTTAATACCACGCAGTGGTGGTACTGGCTCATTTACTTCGTCCTGGTAGTCGCATTTACGTACTTCTATGCCTATGTGATCTGGCAGCAGCAGAATATTCCTGAAAATCTGCAAAAACAGGGTGCGCATATTCCAGGGTATCGTCCTGGTGAGACCACACGGAAATACCTGAACGATATTCTGAATCGCATCACCCTGGGAGGAGCCGTCTTCCTCGGCGTTGTGGCCATTCTGCCCTTCTTCGCCAAAGTGGGTGGCAATCAGTTGCTCAGCAGCGCGGCGCTGCTGATTGTGGTAGGGGTGGTTCTGGACACTGTTCGACAGGTCGAAGCCCAGATGGTCATGCGTAACTATTCGGGCTTCCTCACGTAAAGTCTCAAAGTCGAGGCTTTACACCACCGGAGGTACAACAAGGTGAATATTATCCTGATCGGCGCTCAGGGGTCAGGCAAAGGAACCCAGGCGGATCTTCTCTCTGAGAAACTTGGATTTCCTCATGTCGCGAGCGGCGACCTGTTTCGCAAAGCGATCGACGAGCAGACGGATTTGGGCATGCAAGCCAAAGCCTACCTGGATCGGGGAGAACTCGTTCCCGACGACATCACGGTGGCGATGGTCCTCGGTCGCCTGAATGAGCCGGATTGCGTAACTGGCGTCATTCTCGACGGCTTTCCGCGCACGATTGCCCAGGCACAGGCCCTCGATAACGGTTTGCGCAAAGTGGACAAGCAGATTGATCTTGCGCTCTACCTTCAGGTTCCTCGCGAGGAACTGCTGAAGCGCCTCTCGGGGCGTTATATCTGCAAGGCCAATCAGCACGTCTATAACGTGAATACGCGCCCCCCAAAAGTACCAGGGGTGTGCGATATCGATGGCAGCCCATTGTACCAGCGCTCGGACGACACGGGAGAAGCAGTGCAGAGACGCCTGGACATCTTCTTCAACGAAACTATTCAACTGCTTGACTACTATGGCAGGCAGGGCAAGCTGAAGGAGATCAACGGCAACCAGAGCATCGACCAGGTGCAGGCGGCCTTACTAAAGGCCATTCAAAGCGCATAACCGGGTTGGGACGCGCTGATGAAATTTTACAAATAAAGAGGGTCTATCTAAGCATGTCATCCTGAGCGCAGCGAAGGATCTGCGTGCCGGGTGCGCGATCTGGCAGGGCAACGGAGATCCTTCGCTGCGCTCAGGATGACATGAGGTGAGGATTCTCCCTGTGTTGTCAAAGGTCATCAGTGCGTCCTGCCTGGCATCACATACATCTAAGGGATACTATGGCGATCATTCTAAAATCGAAAGCTGACATACAACATATACGGGAGACGGGGCGCATCGTCGCGGATATTCTGGCCGAACTGCGCATGGCTGTGCGGCCTGGCATCACGACGGGCGAGATCGACGAACTGACAGTAGAGGCCTTGAAGAGACATAACGCCAAATCTAGCTCTTTGGGCTACCGACATGGCCCCTATCGTTACCCCGCCTCGCTTTGTACGTCTGTAAACGATGAGGTCGTACATGGTATTCCGGGCAAGCGCGTCTTGAAAGACGGCGATATTATCACGCTGGACCTTGCCGCGTCCTACAATGGCTGGCATGCCGACTCGGCTATCACGGTACCGGTCGGCGCGATTCCTGCGGAGACGCAGCGCCTTCTGAAGGTGACGGAAGAAGCCCTTTACCGGGGCATCGCGGCTGCCCGCGCTGGCAACCGTTTACAGGATATTGGACGGTCAGTACAGCGACACGTAGAGACCGCCGGATTCTCCGTTGTTCGCTATTACGGCGGACACGGCGTGGGTCGCAGCATGCACGAGGACCCGGCGGGCGTGCTGAACTACGTGGAGCCTGGCTATCCCAATCCGGTGCTGCGTCCCGGCATGGTGATCGCCATTGAGCCAATGGTGAACATGGGCGCGAAGGAAACGCGCGAACTCGCTGACGGCTGGACGGTGGTGACGGTGGACGGCAGCCTTTCCGCCCACTTTGAACACACGGTAGCCATCACCGAAGGAGACGCGGAAATCCTGACATTGCCCTGATGAGGGGGCCAGAAATACCCTCTCGACAAATATTGATATGTGTGTTATAATTCACAGTTGGCTGCAGCAGTGACCAACTGCTGCACCATTTTATCTATCGGTGGGGAGTTGGAGAGGGCGAGGGCAAAAATTGCAATCATCAGCCAGATAGAGAAAGAAAAAAAGACCGTCGTAGAGAAAGGATGCTATGCCAAAGAAGGATGAAATCGAAGTAGAGGGTAAGGTCATTGAAGCCCTCCCCAATGCCATGTTCCGGGTTGAGATTGACGAGAACCACCAGGTACTGGCGGTTCTCTCAGGTCGCATTCGCATGAATTTTGTGCGTATTGTGCCGGGTGATAAAGTGCGGGTTGTTTTGTCTCCCTACGACCTGACGCGAGGTCGTATCACATGGCGTGTGAAATCGTGAGGTGGCGGTCCCTCTCGTTCACTCTTTTCTGCTCCTTCTGCACAGCATCGATTGATTGGCAGGTAGTTTAGAGACACGTTCCGTCTCATCTTTGACCCTACCCGCTTTTTGATTTTTTTCGGCACACGAGGAGGGCAAACGTGAAAGTTCGAGCATCGGTGAAACCGCGTTGCGAGCATTGCAAAGTCATTCGCCGCAATCGCGTTGTCATGGTTATCTGTAGTAAAGACCCAAAGCATAAACAGAGGCAGGGCTAAATAGCGAAGGTCGGGATTCAAGCGAGCTTGAACCCCGAGGCTCAAAGCAAGCTGGAGGAAAGATGGCTAGAATTGCTGGCGTTGACATTCCACGCGACAAGCGCGTAGAGGTATCGCTAACATACATCTTCGGGATCGGCCCCACCACAAGCCGTAAAATCCTGGAGCGAGCGCGCGTTAATCCCGACACACGGGTACGAGATCTAACGGAAGAAGAGGTCAACCGCCTGCGCGAGTTGATCGACCGCGAATACAAAGTAGAGGGTGATCTGCGCCGCGAAGTAGATATGAACATTAAGCGGCTGATCGAGATTGGTTGCTATCGTGGCATGCGCCATCGCCGTAACCTCCCCGTCCGGGGTCAGCGAACGCGCACCAATGCGCGCACCCGTCGCGGTCCAAAGAGAACAGTTGCTGGCAAGAAGAAGGCGACAGCCAAGAAGTAACGCCGGGGAGGAATTGCAGGTATGGCAGACAAGAAAAAGACAACAGGCAAGCCCAGGCGGCGTGAACGAAAATCGATTCCGCGCGGGCAAGCCCATATTCAGGCTACTTTTAATAATACGATAGTAACGCTTACTGATCCCAACGGCAATGTGATTTCGTGGGGCAGCGCGGGCGCGCAAGGCTTCAAGGGTTCGCGCAAGAGTACCCCCTTTGCCGCTCAGATGACAGCCGATTCCGCGGCTCGCAAGGCGATGGATCATGGTCTGCGACAGATCGACGTTTTTGTCAAGGGGCCTGGCTCCGGTCGCGAGGCCGCCATTCGCGCTTTGCAGTCGGCTGGCTTAACTATCACTTCGATTGTTGATGTTACACCTATTCCGCACAATGGTTGCCGACCGCCGAAGCGGCGTCGCGTCTAAGGCTGTGCGTGTGAGGAGGAATACACTACATGGCGCGTTATACCGGCCCCGTCTGCAAACTTTGCAGGCGTGAGGGGGTAAAACTCTTTTTGAAAGGCGACAAGTGCATGATGAAATGCACCCTTGAGCGCCGCAATACCCGCCCCGGACAGCATGGGACGGGCCGACCTCGCAAGGCGTCGGGATATGCCTTGCAGCTACGTGAAAAACAAAAGGTTCGCCGCACCTACGGCCTGCTCGAGCGACAGTTCCGCAAGCACTTTGAGACCGCCGCTCGCCGTTCCGGCCGCACCAGCGAGAACCTCTTACAAATTCTTGAAATGCGCCTTGACAACCTGGTCTATCGTCTCGGTTTTGCCGATTCTCGCGCCCAGGCGCGCCAGCTTGTCAATCATGGGCATTTTGCTGTCAATGGCCGCAAAACGGATATTCCATCGTTTATCGCCAAACCAGGCGATGTCATTTCTGTACGCGAGCGCAGCAAAGGGCTGGAGTACTTCAAGACCCGCGCTTTGATGCTGGCTCAGAAGGGCGTTCCTTCCTGGTTGCGTCTCGATGTCGATACAATGACCGGGCGTGTCATGTCTCTGCCCTCTCGCACAGAACTTGAGCTGCCCTTTGAAGAACAGATGGTGGTTGAGTACTACCAGCGCTAACCATTTGGGTAGTCCTATAAGCGGCGATAGGAAAAGAAAGGCAGGTTAACACCTTGCAAGAAATTACTCTGCCTCGCATTAAGAACACGAAGACACAGGGAAACTATGCGAGCTATGATATTGAGCCTTTAGAGGCGGGGTATGGCATGACGTTGGGCAACGCGCTCCGGCGTGTCCTGCTCTCCTCTCTGCCCGGCGCTGCGGTGACATCGATTCGCATTGATGGGGTGCAGCACGAGTTTCAGGACATCCCCAATGTGATGGAGGATGTCACCGACATCGTCTTGAACATCAAGAAGCTCCGTTTGCGCTGCTTTTCGGACCATCCCGTTTCTATGCGCCTGGAGGTGAGCGGCGAGCGGGTGGTAACGGCGGCGGATATCATGGCCCCTAGCACTGTGGAAATCGTCAACCCGGACCTGTATATCGCCACCCTCGATAACGAGAATGCGCGTCTTGAAATGGAACTGGTCGTCGAGGCTGGCCGGGGCTATATCCCTGCCGACTCGAAAGAAGATCAGCCCATCGGGGTCATCCCTGTTGATGCGATCTTCACACCTGTGCAAAAAGTAAACTACACTGTCGAACACACCCGTGTTGGGCAGATGACTAACTTTGATAAAATCGTTCTTGATATATGGACTGATGGTACCATCACGCCGGATGAAGCTCTCCGTCAGAGCGCCGACATCCTGGTGCGCCACTTTACGCAGCTTGCCAACTACCGGGCGGTTCTCGCCGAACCGGAGAAGCAGCCGCTCAGCAGCATACCAATACCACAGAAGGTTTACGATACCCCCATCGAGGAACTCGATCTTTCTGTGCGCGCGTACAACTGCCTGAAACGCAGCAACATTACCAAAGTCGGCCAGGTGCTGACCATGAACGAAGACGACCTGCTCGGCGTGCGTAACTTCGGTGAAAAGAGCTTGCAGGAATTGCGCGAGAAACTCCTGGCGCGAAACTTCCTGCCCAACCCGCGTACCAGTGCTGTCGGGGCCGATATGAGCGGCGATCAAGAAATGGAGGAATGAGTTGAGGCACCGAGTTGCTGGTATAAAAATGGGTATGCACGAGGCGCAGCGCAAGTCTGCGCGTCGTAACTTGATGGCTGGTCTGTTCCGCTACGACCGGATTAAGACAACCGAGACCCGCGCCCGCGCTATTCGTGGCGAAACCGAAAAGCTGCTGACCATCGCGGTCAAAGGCTATACAGCTTCCAGGGCGCACCTGCGCACCGTCGTGGAAGATGAGGACAAGGCAAACCAACTGCTCGCCTTTGCCCGGCGTGGCCGGTTCTCGCTTTCAAAGCGAGTTCTCTCGAACGAGGAGCGCGCCGACCTTGGTAAGCCGCCTCTGACCGATCAGGGTCGTCGTTTCCAGGAGCAGAAGCTGAAGGCGCGCCGCGATGAGCTGCTGCGCATCATCTCCAATGAGGATGAGGCCGAAAAGGGCCTGCAGGCAGCTTACGAGGCGATGGTGATTGAGCTGCGCGCCCGCCGCCGCATCCTCAAATCTCTGCCCGACGAGCTGGTCGTCAAGCGTATCTTTGACGAACTCGCGCCTCGCTACGTGGGACGACATGGTGGCTACACTCGTATCACCAAGCTTGGTCGGCGGCAGGGCGATGCCGCGCAGATGGTGCAGATCGCGCTCGTGTAAAGGAAAGAGGTAGCGCGTCCTGGGGATGTGCCCGGCAGGCATACCCGGAAGCGAAGTAGATGAAACTCGCATGTGGCATTGAATACGACGGCACCGACTATCACGGCTTCCAGCGGCAGGCCGAGGAGCGTGGCCCCACCATCCAGGGAACTCTGGAAGAGGCTATAAAGCGTATCTCGGGCCGCGAAGTTGTGGTCTACGGGGCCGGTCGTACCGATGCAGGAGTTCATGCCAGTGGTCAGGTAATCCACTTCAGCGCAGACTCCCCCCTGTCGCCACAGGTGTGGATGCGAGCCTTGAACGCTGTCCTGCCCCGTAGCGTGGCGATACGGTGGATTTCGGAAGTCCCGGACAGCTTTCATGCGCGTTTCAGCGCGTTGAGCCGTTCCTATCGTTACACGATCTGGAACGAGCAGGCCCCGTCTCCTCTTCACGCGCGATATACCACCCACGTGTGGCGAGAGCTGGCGGTGGACTTGATGAACGATGCGTGCCGTCTTTTGTTGGGACGCAAAGATTTTGGAGCCTTTGGGCGCAGCCCGGATGAGCATAATCCGCGCAGGCCGGGGCCGCATTCATGCGTGCGCACTCTGCTCCATGCTTCTTGCCAGCGTCAAGATGCACTTATCTATTGTAATTTTACTGCGGACGCCTTCTTAACCGGAATGGTACGCAGGATGGTTGGAACACTGTTGCTCGTAGGGCAGAAACGACTGAGCCTCGGCGAATTTGCCGCTATCGTGCAACGCGCTGAAATAACGCACCCTGGTTCGGCGGCCCCACCGCATGGGCTATGCCTGGTAGGGGTGACATATCCAGAGGGGATTTTGAGAAGCAAAGAGGTGACACATGATGAAGACATATAGCGCCAAGGCCGCTGACCTGGAACCGCAGTGGTACATCATCGATGCTGAAGGACAGGTTCTTGGCCGCCTGGCATCCCAGATCGCGCAGATTTTGCGCGGCAAACATAAACCAACCTTCACACCGCATATGCCCTGTGGTGACTTTGTGGTGGTCATTAATGCGCGTAAAATTGCCGTGACGGGCAAGCGCATGGATCAGAAGGTCTACTACCGCCACAGCCAGTATCCGGGCGGTCTGAAGCAAACTACACTGCGCCAGACGTTAGAAGGACGCTTCCCGGAGCGCGCTTTGATCCATGCCGTGCGCGGTATGGTGATGCACAATCACCTGGGCAACAGGTTGATGTCTCGCCTCAAGGTCTATCCCGGCCCTGAGCATCCGCACCAGGCCCAGAAGCCCATTCCCTGGACTGGTCCCGAGGCATTGTTGAAGCAGAAGCAGCAGGCCGCAGAAAGCGCGAACACCACCGAAGCCGCTGCGGAAGAGTAACTAACGAGGAGAAGCTACTGTGGTCGATACCATCAAAGGCGAATACTACTATGGTATGGGACGACGCAAAACGGCTGTAGCCCGCGTTCGCCTCTATCCCAATGGTGACGGCAGTGTCACCATCAACGGCAAAGCGGCGGCACAGTATTTTGGCGACCGCCCGGCTGCCAACGCGACGATGACCGCGCCCCTGCGCCTGCTGGACCTGGACAACGCCTACACCATGACTGTGCGCGTGGTCGGCGGCGGCGTCAGCGGGCAGGCGGGAGCAATTCGGCATGGCGTGGCACGCGCCCTGCTGCGCGTCAATCCCGAATGGAAGCAGACGCTGCGCAAGGCCGGTTATCTTACCCGCGACCCACGCATGAAGGAGCGCAAGAAATACGGTCTCAAGCGTGCCCGCAAGGCCCCGCAGTACACGAAACGCTAATTGTCGTTTCCTGTACCTGCAAGGCACTCAGATAAAAAATGTCCGCAAACCGACCGGTTTGCGGACATTTTTTATCTGTCGTTTATAACCCCTGCGCGGGAACGCTGGCATAGACGGGCACACACCATTGGTTGCGGTATTCGGGGCGTTTGCCGCGCACCACCTCAAAGTACAAATCCTGCATGGAGCGGCTCACCTTGCCAACTTTGCCATCGCCAATAGGACGGTGATCGACCACGATGACGGGCGCGATTTGCGCGCCGGTGCCGGTGAGGAAGATTTCGTCGGCGGTATACAGCTCGGTGCGGTCGATTTGCCGCTCGCGGGTAATCATGCCGAATTCGCGGCGCGCCAGCTCAATGACCGTATCGCGTGTGATGCCAAGCAGAATATTTTCAGTCGGAGACGGCGTCACCAGCTCACCATTGATGACCAGGAAGATGTTTTCCGCGCTCCCCTCAGATACATGCCCTTCGTGAGTGAGCATAATAGCTTCGTCGAAGCCGTTTTGCAGGGCCTCACTTTTGGCGAAGGCCGAGTTCACATATGCGCCGGTGATTTTGGCGCGTGCCGGAATGGCGTTATCATCGACTCGCCGCCACGAGGAGACACCGCAGCGAAGCCCGTTAATATCGATATAGTTTCCATATGCTGCGGTGGTTATAACCAGGTCATCCTGCAAACCGTGAAGACGCACACCGATACCCTGGTCGGCTTTATACGCCATCGGGCGCAGGTAGATGTCTTCCTTGTGGTCGTTCTGGCGCACCAGTTCGACCGTCAAATCGATTAATTGATCGACAGTATAGGGAAGCGAGATCTGGAGTATCTTGCACGAGCGGAGGAAGCGTTCATAATGCTCGCGCAACCGGAACAGGTACAACTGCTGCTCTTGCTCGTTCCAGTACCCACGAATACCCTCGAAGCAGCCGGTGCCGTAAGCGAAGCCATGCGTGCGCACCGAAACAACGCCCTGCTCAGCGGGTATGAAATTGCCATTCATAAACAGTATTTTTGAATTCATCTTGTCTTGATAAGCAGCTTCTTTGCTACTCATCTTCCCTCCTTTTTCTGGTTTCTAGTCTTAAAGTACTCGGGTCGAGAGCTAGAAACGAAGTGCCGGAACACTGCCTGTTTCCGGCCAGCATCCATCGTAATACGCGCCTGACCATGTGGAAGATACGTGCCGCTTTGCAGGTCTGGGGAACAGTCGCCGGAGAGGACATCACGTTGAACGTCGAGAATAAGCGGGGGTCAAAGCGACCGGTGAAGCGAATCGGCTCACGCGCCGGGTGCTGCGCATGTTTGCCCGCGTAAGGTACGCTTATTCCGTTCAAGATCATGTATTCCTCCTGTTCGCCATTGAACAGAACAGAGTTACTGATCTAATTATAGCCTCTAAATGGCCTGCATGTCGAGAGCCAATTTGCTGCGGGGGTAATGGGCCAATGCGTAGGGCTTCCGGTTCCCCTCGGCAAGCGGGTGACTTCCCATCTCATTAAATCTGCCGCTTGCCTGAACTATTCAAACATTATAGAATACACACAAACTTATTTTCACTAGCTTGAAACGGAAAGCGAGGCGATCATGCATACATTGTGTGGTCGAAATAGACGTAAAACACGTCATTCACCAACGGCCTTTTTCTTGAGCATCCTTCTGCTCATTCTCGCTGCCTGCAGCGGCAGCAATTCCAGTACTCCTACTCCTGGCGTGAGTCCTGCTCCTGCTTCCAGCCAGGTGTTGACGTTCCCCAACGTGGGAACGCAGGACGTTGCGACGATGGACCCGGCGCAGGGACCCGATGCTAATTCAGCAGTGGCGGTGGGCATGGTCTATACGGGCCTGGTGAAATTTGATAAAAATCTCAACGTCGTACCTGACCAGGCCACCTGGAGTATTTCAAGCGACAGGAAGACCTACACGTTTAGCCTCAAGCAGGGCATTACGTTCTCTGATGGAACTCCTGTCACCGCGCAAAGCTACGTCTATACACTGACTCGAGCGCTCTTGCCGGAGACCAAATCGCCTATCGCTACCTTTTTCCTGGGCAATATTGTAGGCGCGAATGATCTTGCCAACGGTAAGACGCGCACACTTACCGGAGTCAAGGCGCTTAACGATACTACGCTGCAAATTACGCTGACGCAGCCGACCGAGTATTTCCTGGATATCATGGCCAATTCCATCGCCTTTCCGCTCAACAGCAAGCTTATCAAGCAATATGGAAATACCGACTGGGCTAATCACGTGGCGGGCAATGGCGTCGGCACCGGGCCTTTCATGGTCAAGGAGTGGGATCACAATGTGAAGATGATCCTGGTGCCCAATCCACACTGGTATGGCGGGAAGACGAGACTGCGCGAAGTCGATATGCTCTTTGTTAACGACCCCTCGACTGCCTTTAAAGCGTATGAGGCAGGCGAGTATGATTTTGTCTGGAACATCGGCGCGCAAGATTTGCAAACGGCGAAGGGTATGCCCGGTTATACCAACAAATCGCTGCTCCAGACCGACCTGCTGTTCTTCGATAATACGAAGCCGCCTTTCAATAATGTTGCCATGCGTCAGGCCTTTGCCTATGCGATTGATAAGCAAACGCTGGTGACTGCTGTGTTCAAGGGAGGAGCCATTGCCGCGCCGACCATTATTCCTCCAGGTATGCCCGGCTATCAGGCAAACTATCCGGGACTGCCCTATGATAAGAACAAGGCGCGCCAGCTCCTGCAATCCGTCTATCCCGATGTGAGCAAGGTGCCCTCGATCACCTTCTCCTATCCTAACTCCCAGGTTTCTCCGCTTGAGGCCCAGGTGTTGCAGCAGATGTGGCAGAACGCGCTCGGCATTCAGGTGAAGCTGAACGCCGTCGAGTTAAACGCCTACAACCAGGAGACGCAGAGCCGCCCGCCCATTATTCAGTTTGGCTTTACACAATGGACTGCCGACTATCCCGATCCCTATGACTGGCTGACACTCAATCTGACTACCAATGCCAGCAACAACGATGGCCTGTGGAGCAATACCCAGTTCGACAACACTGTCAAACAGGCCGAACAGACTTCCGGCCAGGAACGCATCCAGTTGTACAATAAAGCCGAGCAGATCGCCATTACCAACGTTGGTTGGCTGCCACTCGATCACGAAGCGATGGCGGCTGTTATTCCTACCTATGTCCAGGGAGTCAGCCTCAACAACACTGGCCTCTACTTCGGTGACTGGTCAGGGGTGTATTTGTTGCAACACTAGTCCAGGGAGAAAGGGTACGAAAGACACCTGTAGGGGATAAAAGACACCGGCAAGGGGATGTCTCTACACCTTTGTTTGGCTTGTAGAGATATCCCCTTGCCGGTGTCTTTCGCGCGCTCTGCCTGGCTTGGTGCCCCCTGGCGTCTTATATGCCTTGAAACCCCCGCCAGTCGGGTGATATACTGTAATAGATGTAGTAATACGGCCCCGTGGCCCGCCTGACGTTCCTGGCGGGCTTTCATCTATGTAGACGATTGCGCTGTCCCTGTGCGTGTCATCGGTGAGACGTGAGCGCATAGGAAACGCAGGAAGCAATGTTGCTTCATAATGCAGCGCTGCATGTATGACCAACGATCGGTCAAATTGTCAGGAGGTACAAGATTTATGGCGATTGAAGTAATGAACCCCTATGAAGTGGCTGTAGCTCAATTCGACGAAGCTGCCGAACGCCTCGGCCTTTCGCAGGCTATGCGCGCTATTTTACGCAAGCCGAAACGCGAACTCATCGTGAATTTTCCCGTTCGCATGGATAACGGTGATGTAGAAATGTTCACCGGCTATCGCGTGCAGCACAACATCAATCGCGGCCCTGCCAAAGGCGGCATCCGTTTCAGCCCCGAGGTCTCGCTTGATGAGGTGCGCGCCCTTGCCATGTGGATGACCTGGAAGTGCGCGGTCGTCGGCATTCCCTTTGGCGGCGCGAAGGGCGGCGTGATCTGTGACCCGCATAAAATGTCACGCGCCGAACTGGAACGCCTCACCCGCCGCTACGCAACCGAAATCTCTATTTTGATTGGCCCCGATAGCGACATTCCCGCGCCCGATATGAATACCAACCCGCAGATCATGGCCTGGATCATGGACACCTACTCCATGCACAGTGGCTACTCCGTTCCCGCCGTAATTACTGGCAAGCCGCTTGCCATCGGCGGCAGCGAGGGACGCCTGGAAGCGACCGCTCGCGGTGTGCTGGTCGTGACACGCGAGGCCATGCGCGATCATGGTATGCGCCCGGAGGATTGCTCGGTCGTCGTGCAGGGCTTCGGCAATGTGGGCAGCATCACCGCCCGCCTGCTCCACGATGAACTCGACTGCAAAGTTATCGGTCTGAGCGATATCAACGGTGGCGTCTACAATCCCAATGGCATCGATGTGCATCGCGCCCTGCGCTACTCTAAAGAACACGGCACGCTCAAGGGCCTGCCCGATACTGAACCTGTCTCGAATGCTGAACTGCTCGAACTACCCTGCGATGTCCTCATTCCGGCGGCCCTGGAAAACCAGTTGACAGCCAGAAACGCCTCTCGCATCAAGGCTCGCCTGATTATCGAAGCCGCCAACGGCCCCACCACGCCAGAGGCCGACCGCATCTTCAATGATCGCGGCATCACCGTTGTTCCCGACATTCTCGCCAACGCTGGCGGCGTCACCGTCAGTTACTTTGAATGGGTGCAGGACCTGCAACGTTTCTTCTGGGCGGAACACGAAATCAATAACCGCCTGGAGTCGATCATGACCCGCTCCTATGAAGCTGTGCGAGCCAGGACCGATGAGCAGGGCACCAACATGCGCATGGGAGCCTACCTGCTCGCCGTTGCGCGTGTCGCCGAAGCCACCGAGATTCGCGGCGTGTATCCGTAGGCATAACGACAAACAAAAAACCTTTTCGTCAAACACATTGGCGAAAAGGTTTTTTCCCAAAATGGTCACATTTCACATTTTTTGAAAAGGCGCGATTTTGGCTCCATTATCCCTTGACAGGTCTGCCATGTCTCAGGTACACTTCCCTACATAGAAAATAAGTTAGTTAGCTGACTAACTTGAAGCGTGGAGGTTTAGTAATGATTAGCAGCGGAAAGCGAGAGCGCCTTACGGAGGCGGCCAAAACGCTTTTCTATCAGCAGGGAGTGACTCGCACGACGCTGGCAGATATCGCGCACGAAGCAAAGGTTCCTCTAGGTAACGTCTATTACTACTTCCCGACCAGGGAATCACTGGTTGAGGCCGTGATACAGGCGCACATTCAGGAATTGCAAACGTGGTTTGCGCGCTTAGAGGAAAATCCGAATCCACGCGAGCGGCTGCTGGGCTTGCTGCGAGGCGCGGAGTCGAATAAGGAGCAACTGGCGGCCTATGGCTGCCCTCATGGAAGCCTGTGCCAGGAACTCGACAAAGAGGGCGAGCAATCGGCCAGTACGGCAGGCCGGATGTTTCAAGTCTACGTCGATTGGGCACGAAAGCAGTTCCGCCTGCTGGGCAAGGATGAAGAGGAAGCCCAGGACCTCGCGCTCGATCTTATCTCTTCGTTGCAAGGCACGTTTTTATTGACCAATAGCTTTCATTCGCCCGAACTTCTGGAGCGCAAGATGAAGCGCTTAGAGACCTGGCTGCTTTCTATTTAACCGCAACAGAATGTTAATGAAGGAGCAAAACTTTTTTTTTGAACCCAATTAGTAAGTTAACTAACTAACTTTTGAAAGGAAAATTGCTATCTCACCTATCGCTTCTAATCAGCAGGAGCGTCGAGCATGGGAGAGTCAGCAGGCGGAGAAGAATGCGCCGTATGTACTTCCGAATCCCGATGAGGGCCAGGAGCTTGATCGTCTCGATCTTCAGCATTATATGCTGCGCTACCTGCTTCCTCTCCCTTTTGAAGATGCTTCTTTTGACTTCGTTCACCAGCGCCTGCTGATGTTCGCCGTTCCCCAACTTTACTGGCAGCCGTTGGTGAATGAGCTGGCGCGTGTTACAGGGCCCAACGGCTGGGTAGAACTTGTTGAAGTCAATCCTTTTTTAAAGAACAGCGGCCCGGCAACCGGGCGCGTAGTAGACCTGATCGTCCAGTTCTCGCGCCAGCGCACCCTTGACCCGGATATCGCGCAGCACATTGATCCATTTTTACGCGCAGCCGGTTTAAAGCATGTCGAGATGATGACACGCGAGATTCCAGTTGGCAAGTGGGGCGAACAACCCGGCGTAATGGCTCTACGCGATATTGTCACTATCGTGCAGGCGATGAAACCACTGGTAACGGTTCAGATGCAGATGTCATCAAAAGCGTTTGACGCGCTTGTAAAAGAGATGGAACAGGAAGTTGAGCAGTACCACACCACCGTCACGTTCCATATCGCTTACGGTCGGCGAAAGTAGCTGCTGCGAAGGTAGCGCTTCCACTTTTAACCGAAAAAAAGTGGAAACTGAAACGTTTATACGCGGAATGATACTGTTGCGGCATTCGCTAACACAGGCTTTTTATGAAATAACAGAAAAACTCTTTATGTAATAAAGAAAGGCGAAAAACCCTATGTACTATCGAGTAGCAATCCAGGCAGGAAATGACACCTGCTTACAGTGGAGATCTACGCCCCTGTCCTCGTTGGAAGGCCTCTTTCGTTTTCTCCGGTTTTACAGCGCGGCTCCGCAGAAGCGCCTGCATATATTCAATGCCTCTTCTCGTGAGGAACTGGATATTCTGCTAGCGCAGGAGAACGAGGGACTGATAACCAATTCTGTCAGCGCAGGGCAATTCTTGCGCGAGAGAAGAATCTCATCGGGTGGTTCGCAGCAAGAAGACGCTGCTGAAAGCATGTCAGCGCCGCGTAGAGCGAATACGGACACACTCGCGCCACTTCCTCAACCCCGCGTGCCAGAACCCATTCGCCAGGAGCAGAGCGTGACCGCGTTAGAGAGGCGGCGCTTTGAGTTGGAAATGGGTGCTGGTGGCGACCATGACCAGCCTTACATCTTTACCCTGCCAGTCTCTATTCCGCAATTTCGTGCCTGGACAAGGCTGATGGGGCAGGTGCAGCAGGGAGAAATACGGCTTTAAAAACCTACGAATATTCCCACCTCATCTCCTCTAATAACCCCTTCAAAGCATGGACAGCTTGATGAAACAAGTCCGCGCCGCTGAAGCCGCCGAATTGTCCCTCGGCGGCCAGGTGCGGCTCAAGGGCGAGAAAACCCTCGTAGCCATCGGCCTGTAGCTGGCGCAAAAATTCTCGCCATTGTCCGGCTCCAGCGCCCGCTACGACCACTTTTCCATCCGGTAGAGCATCCTTCACATGCACATATTCTACCCAGGGACGTAGCACCTCGTAGGCATCGGGAAAGGGTGTCTGGCCGCATTGGATGAAGTTTGCCGGGTCAAAGGCCATGCGCAGGGCGGGTTCTTCGCAGCTTTGCATGATATCCAGGCAGCGCACAACGGTTGCGCCGTAAATGTCTTTTTCGTTTTCGTGTAGCAAGATGATGCCTGCCTCTTTCGCCTGTGCTGTTAAAGTTCTCAGGCGATCCACGACCTCCTGATGCCACATTGGTAGGTCAATTTCACTTTCCAGGCCATTTGTAGGTGGATAGAAAGAGAATATGCGTATATAGGATGTGGAGAAGGTGTGGGCCAGCGTAACGGCACGCTCCATTTGCCGCAGCGTCTCTTCAAAAGGGCGGTCTATAGGTGTTTTTCCTATAGGCGAAGCGATGGCGGCAACCTGGATATTATTGGCGGCCAGCTTCTCCTGGATAGTGCGTACCTGTTCGTCGCTGAAATCAAGCACGTTGGTGTTCCATGCCCCGCGCAGGTCGAGATAGGCGATCTGTTCGCGCTCCAGTACCGCTAGCTGCTCATCCAGGTCAGGCGAAATCTCGTCCGCGAAGGCTGATAGACGAATCATGATAGCATCACCTCTTTGTGTGTGCGGGCCGACTCATAGATGCTCAGGATAATTTCGACGGGCTGCTTTCCGGCATATCCATCTACCAGTGGCGTGCCATCCTCGCGTATCGCCCGTATCATGTCCGCAATCTGGCGCGCATGGCTGTTTGCCGAAAGCGCCGCCGGATTCTGCGCCGCCTGCCCTTCATCTGACGTTGTAGCGCGTTTCGGCCCCTCGCTTGCGCCGTACATACCAGCCGTTTCCTGCTCGTCCTTTGCCACACGCAGGTAGACCAGCTTATCATTCTCGATCAGCGCCGAGCCTTTGTCGCCGTAGATTTCGACACGCGCGCTTGTGCCTGGATAGGCTCCAGTTGTGCCTGAGATGGTGCCGAGCGCACCGTTAGCGAAGCGCAGCACAGCCACCGCCACGTCCTCCGTCTCCATCCTATGCACCAGAGTGTCAGTATACGCAGAGATGCTTTTGACCGGCCCCATAAACCACTGCAAAAGGTCGATAAAATGAATGGACTGGTTCATCAGCACGCCGCCACCATCGAGCGCCCAGGTGCCGCGCCACGCGCCGCTATCATAATAGGCCTGCGAGCGCCACCAGGGGATGATAGCGTTTCCCAACACCAGCCGCCCGAAGGCCTGCTCATCCAGCAGCTTGCGCACCTGCTGGCTGGCATCGTCAAAACGGTGCTGACTGATGATCGCCAGCTTCACGCCCGTCTCGCGTTGCACCCGCAGCATCTCCTCGATGGCTTCGCGCCGCACTTCCATTGGCTTCTCTACAATTACGTGCCTGCCTGCGCGCATGATCTGGCAGGCGTGTTCTCCATGCATTCCACTCGGCGTACACACGATCACCACGTCCAACGGCACGCGCTCCAGCATCTCCCGCAAAGTGGAGTAGGCTGTGCCGCCGTACTGTTCCACCAGCTTCTGAGCGCGTTCGACACGTGTATCGGCTGCCGCTACCAGCAGCGCATCCGGCAGCATCTTCAGCGCCTCGGCATGCATCGGCCCGATCACGCCGCAGCCCACCAGTCCGAAGCGCAGTGGTTCCGTCATGACAACCCCTCCGCTCTATAGAGCATTTCGCCCGCGTGCGGCACCACCAGGATGCCCTCGTCTTCATGCCCGGCCCAGGCCTGCGGGTCGATCTCGCGATAATCGCAGTAACCCAGGTTGACGCGGCGGCAGCGCTCCTCTGGAATGCCCGTTGCCAGCGTGACCGAAATGCGCGGCGTCTCTATCCTGCTTGCCGCGTCATAGCTTCCTGTTCCTTTCACGTGCGTGCTGTGCGCGAGGATACCGCCCGGCACGTCTTTGAAGCGCTCCCACTGCTTGAGAAAATAGTCTTTGACGTGATAGCCTATCTGGTCGATCAGCCTGCTATGCGTATAGGAGATCTCGCGAATATGTGGCGCGTAGATAATCACCTCGCCGCCATCAGCAATCGCAGGCTCCGTTTTATACATCGCCTTCGCCCCCGTCCAGAGGTCGTCGTAGATTTCCGAAGCCATCGAGAGGACGCGCTTAAACGGCTTCGGCACAACCAGAATATTCAATTGCGCGGAAAGATTTGCCGCCTGCTCCCAGGCTTCAACATACGAACCCGTATACAGGCCATGCAGCGCCTGCCCCTGCATCACCAGCGCACAACAGCAGATCGGCACAGGCACAAATTCTGCGGCGCGATGAATAATCCGTCGCACAGGCGTATCCTTGACGCCGATGGTGCGCATACTCGTCACCAATGCACCTAACCAGTGCGTAAAGTTGATGATATCCGGCCCGGCAATGCCAGGAAACAGATATTTCGCTCCCCCGGAAAAACCCGCGACCTCGTGCGGAAATACCGGCCCGCAGATAAGCAGGTGATCGTAATCGAAAATGCGCCGGTTGAGCGTGACCGGCACTTCATCCACCAGCAGGCCATCCGTCAGCCGGTTGGCCTCTGAACGCGAGATAGTGCCGATAGTCTGCAATATCTCAGGATTGTCCCACTCGTGATTGAAGATATGCACGTTGGGATAACGTAGCTCGTGTTCTCGCGCATCCACGCCAAGCAAGGATTCAATATGCTCTTGCGACATCGGCGCGTGCGTGCCAAGCGCGATCAGGTAATCCAGTCGCTCAACGCGCTTTCCTAGCTGCTCATAAAGCAAACGGAACATCAGAGGAATAGGCGCGGTGCGTGTGCCATCAGGAATAAGGACGAGAACGCGCCTGCCATTAACGGGCAACTGCTCGCATGTTTGCGCGAGGATGTGCCGTACATCGTCTTCGCTGAGGGTGGTTTGTGTTGAACCTTTGCCGATCATGGTAATTGCTCGCTTACTAGACCCCGCCGAAAGCCGAAAATCCTCCATCCACCGGCACCACTACTCCCGTCACAAATGCTGAAGCCGGGCTGACCAACCACAACAGGGTGCCTACCAGGTCATCCGGCTTCCCTAAGCGTCCCATTGGCGTATGATCGATAATGGCCTGCCCGCGTGACGTCATCTTACCGCTCGCGGCATCGGTCAATAAAAAGCGGTTCTGTTCGGTCATAAAGAAGCCGGGAGCGATAGCGTTGACGCGAATATGGGGGCTATATTCCTGCGCCATATGCACCGCCAGCCATTGCGTAAAGTTGACAACGGCAGCTTTTGCGGCGCTATAGGCAGGAACGCGGGTCAGCGATCTCAAACCGCTCATCGAGGCAATATTGGCGATACAGCCCTGTCCGCGTTCAGCCATACCTCGCCCAAAGACCTGGCAGGTCAAAAGCAGGCTGGTGAAATTCAGCGCAAAGACCTGGTTGATCGCCTCGCTCTCCAGCGCGAAAAACGGCTGCTCTTGCGAAGTGGTCGCCCCAGGTGAATTGCCGCCCGCCGCGTTGACGAGGATATGCACATCTCCAAATCTTGCCGTGATATCAGCCTGTAAGCGCTCAATATCTTCTTTGCGTGTAACATCACATCCCAGGCCGATTACCTGTCTATCTGTCGAGCGTATTTCTGCCGCTATCGCCTCGGCCTTTTCCTGATGACGACCGACAATGACGACTTTGGCTCCAGCCTCGACCAACGCCTGTGCCATTGCCCGGCCAAGATGTCCGCTTCCACCTGTGATAACGGCTGTCTGGCCCTGTATGTCGAAGAGTGTATGATAATCTGGCATAAGTTACTTCACTGATAGCTCAAATTCCGTACATTTTCTTTCCGTTATACCCCATAAGTATGCAGCAGGGCAAGAAAAACCCCAATTGTTCTTGACATATCCTCACATGCATGGTATAATTCGATTATTCGATATAGTGAATGTATTCTTAAGGTAAATCAGTATATGGAACGAGAGCAAGAATTGGAACTCTATCGCAGGCAGGCCGAGCTTTGCCAGACGCTGGCTGATCCAACGCGCCTGGAATTGCTGTATCTGCTGAGCGAAGAGCCGAAGGCTGTAAAGGAACTGGTAGAGCTTCTTGGCCAGCGACAGGCGAAGGTGAGCCAGCACCTGGCCTTGCTGCGCCAGCGCGGCATTGTGCGCGCTGAGCGTGTAGGCAACGAAATGCACTATTCGCTGGCGGATGCTCGGATTCTGGATGCCTGCCGCATCACCCGTGAAATCTTGCTCCAGCAGCTCATGCAGCAGGGAACGCTGGCAACGATGCTGGTCGGGAAGAAAGAGGGTTAAACAAATTGGGTTTGAGTGGTCCTGAAAATACGAGTTGGAGAGATAAGTCATGACGAAAACAACCTATGGCTTTGGCACGCGCTTGAATCTTGCCTACGAGGAAGCCGTTCAGCGTGTGAAAGACGCGCTCAAAGTTGAGGGCTTCGGCGTACTCACTGAGATCGATATGCGTAAGACGATGCGCGAGAAGCTCGGTGTGGAGATGGAACCTTATATTATCCTGGGCGCTTGTAATCCGCCGCTGGCGCATCGGGCGCTGGAAGTGGAGTCGGATATTGGCCTGCTCCTTCCCTGTAATGTGGTTGTGCGCGCCGAAGGATCAGCCAGCCGCGTAGATATTGCCGATCCACAGGCCATGCTCGGCATTGTGGGCAGCGAGCAGTTGAGTGTGGTGGCTGACGAGGCCAAACAGCGTCTTCAGCGTGTTGTAGCCGCGCTGGAAAAGCAGGCATAAGGGTCAGATCAAGTCGTAACCGTCTCTCTTGTTCAGAGACGGTTACGAAATTATATTACCTATCAGGAGTTTTTACAGTGTTTCAGCATTTGTTTAAGAGACCATCTGTGCAGGAAATTTCGGTGGAAGAGACGAGGGCCAGGCAGAAGGCCGGGGCGGTAATCGTCGATGTGCGTGAACCGTATGAATGGCGCGAGGGATACATTCCTGGAGCGAAGCTCATCTCTCTGGGAAGCCTTGCCGGGCGCGTAGGGGAACTGGACCCCTCAAAAGAGGTGATAGCGGTCTGCCGCAGCGGAAACCGCAGTATCAGCGCCGCTTTGATCTTGCAACGCGCCGGATTTACACAGGTGAGCAGCATGACGGGTGGCATGATGAGCTGGACAAGGCGAGGGTTCCCGATAAAACGATGAGCTGCTAAAATCAGGAGATAAATGAAGGGCCTATGAACATCAATCATAGGCCCTTTGCTTTCTATGCGGGCTTATTTTTCCCCTTATCCAGCGCCTCTAAGACCTGCTGTACGAAGCGAGGTTCAGGTACCGCGCCTACAATCTCGACGCGGTCGTTCACTACCGTTTTGGGAACGCCCTGCACCCGGTAGAGCTGTGCCACATCGATGAACTCGGAGACTTCGACCACATCAGCGGTGATATGCTCGTTTTCGATTGCTAGCTTGTGGGCCAACCTGGCCGCACGCGGACAGTAGGGTCAGGTAGGAGTGACGAACACCTGGATATGGATATCCTGATCGACCGTTGCCAGGGCCTCGCGGGTTTTTTCGCTCAGGCTGGTGGTGCCTTTGGAGACATCGATGAGATCTTCGATCAGGGTGGAGAACTCGTAGCCCGCCGGGATGCCGAAGTAGCGCACCGAACCTTTCGTATGACCCTGCAAGACGAACGCAGGAATGCGCGTAATGCCAAGATTCTGCGCCTCCTGCTCATCATGGACGAAATCTTTGATGGTCAGGTGAAGTTTGTCCGAGATATCGGTCAATTCCTCCAGCAATTCGCGCGTCTCCTTACAGTACGCGCACTCCTGGCCGGGAACAATCAGCACGGACTCGCGCTGGGTGAAGTAGGTAATGTTTACATCATCCTGGAGTTCCTGCTCAAAGAGCGTTTGCAGAGTTTGTCGATCTTCCTGTGAGATCAATGCCATCTGTTTTCCCTCCTTTCCATTTATGGCATATGCCAGGTACAATAGTCTTTCACCTTACAGCGTGTCTTCTCTGTTCAGTCTATATCTTCCTGCTCACCGGTAGCAAGGCTTAATGGTCACGATCCTGTCACAACCGCGCCTGCCGGGGTTTTTGTAGGGGACGCGCTTCATCGCGTCCCCTACAAACGTCTCCCCCTTATTTTGTCAACGTTCATCATCGCCTCCCTACAATATGCCGTATCGTTTTCTGAAACGTTTGTCAGAGGAACTATCCATGAGGCGCAGGGCGAAAAACGGTGGGCGTATCCACCAGCAAAGGGGCTGCGCTGCGATAAATCTCGGCATACGCCACGCCCAGCATGCGCCCGTAGTAGTGATCCTCGGCCTCGTAGAGAGCCAGCAGGCGATCATCTTTGGGGCGAAAGATCGACTGGTAAACAGCGAGTGCCTGCCGTTTGCGCTCATAGACATCGCTCACATCAACCGCGAAGGCGAACTCGCTCCAGGGCGGCTCCATTTTGCAGTGCGGGAAGAAGAGACGATTCACGATCCAGGGGTCCTGATCGGCCAGTAATTCGCCGCCCGGCACGCGCTCCCACTGGCCCAATCGCGCCAGGAAAACGGCGGCGCGTGTCAATCCAACCATAGCGGCGTGGTCGGGATGGACGCAGGCCTCGCCCGTGCCAAAGACGATGCGCGGGCGGTGTTCGCGGATCAACCGGGCCAGCCGGAGCCGCGTGTTCATGGTGTCGTCCAGGAAGCGGTCTTGCAGGCCGAGCGTCAACCGCTCTACGCCGAGAATGCGAGCCGCTTCGTCTGCCTGCAGAGCGCGCGCGCCCGCTTCGGCAAACTCCGTCGGTTCGCCATCTGTCAGATCAACCAGCAGAATACGCATTCCCTCATCTGACAGTTTGGCTAGCGTGCCACCCATTTGAGATTCGGCATCGTCAGGATGAGCGGAGATGACCAGGGCATCATAACTCATAGACGCCCTCCTTTCACCTTAACAGGGACTGATTTCCCTGTTGCCTATAAATGTATCGCTGTAAAATTGACATAAAGCATATATATGGCAACTGCCAGGATCACACCCGCGAAGACGCGTGAGAGCGTCTTTTTCTGCTTGCCGAGGCGTGTTGCCAGCCGCGCGCCGCCCAGGCCGCCCAGTACGCCGCCAGCAACATATTCAAGCGCGATGACCCAGTTGATGAGGCCTGAGAAGGCATACGAGAGAGCAGTAGTTGTGCCGAACATGCCGACCGAGAACAACGAGGTGCCTATGGCATTCAGAAGCGGCATGCCCGTTGCAAACATCAGCCCGGGCACAATCAGGAAGCCGCCGCCGATGCCAAAAAAGCCCGAGAGTGCGCCGACCAGGAAACCGACCGGGGTGGTTCTGGCGATCATCTTCCGGCCCGTAGGAGCAGATTTGGGCCTGGTGGACTTCGCCGGGCGCAGCATGGTAATAGCCACGCCAATCATGAGCAGGGCAAAGAGAAAGAGCAGTTGTTTGCCGGGAACGATTTTGCCAAGCTCCGCGCCGACTGCCGCTCCCACCACGCCAGGGATGGCGAAGGCGATGGCGGGCAGCCATCGCACATTGCCAATCCGCCAGTGCGGTATCAGGTTGATATAGGCGGTCAGGGCAACAGCGAGCGCCGTTGTGCCAATCACCACGTGGGGATTATGGTAGCCGACCACGTAGAGGAGCAGCGGCACCGCCAGAATCGAGCCGCCGCCTCCGATCAGCCCCAAAGTGAAGCCAACCAGTATGCCTGAGAAAACGGCCAGTACCTGCTGGAGCAAGGTGAGCAATTCCATTACATTCGCCCTTTAAGTAGCTTACGGTTGTTCATAACTATGGATGAGCATGCGTTGCATGCTCGTGATGCGCGGCATGCGGGGTGATATCCTCAGTTGTTATGGGATAGCCACGCTCAGCCCAATCCGGCACTCCGCCTCCACCGACCACAATGACCTCCCTTCCGGTGGCAACAATGATACTGGCCGCCATCTCAGCCCGGTGTCCGGTGCGGCAGATGACCGCGACGGGCTGGTTGCGTGGCACTTCGTCGAGATGCTGCGGCAGGTCGCCGATATGCAGGTGCAGGGCATCTGGAATATGTCCCTCTTTCCACTCGTCATCCCTGCGCACATCGATCACAGTAAGATTGGTGCGCTGCGACCAGCGTTTATACAGCGTGTCAACATCGATCATTTCAAATTGCTCGGTTGGCAAAGCTGCGGCCTTCCAGGAGGAGATGCCGCCATCCACGAAGCCATGAATATCATCCCAGCCGATGCGGATCAGTTGCACGACGGCCTCGCGGCGGCCCTCTTCATCTTCGACCAGGATCATCAAGGGCGTATTGTATGGCAGTAACCAGCCGATATAGGTGCTGAACTGGCTGTCGAGTTCAATATTGAGCGAGCCGGGGATGTGTTCTCGCGCAAATTTCTCTCGCGCGCGCCCATCGATCAAGGGCATGCCCTGCGCCAGTTGCTCGCGCACAGTTGGGATGGAGAGGGCCGGAGGAACGGGCAGCGACCCCAGGACGGGATGCCCATATTTGTTGGCGTCGTGCATGTACTTGTAGTATGTAGGATAGGCAATGTATCCGGCCATTTGCCTGCGAATAAAATCTTCCTCGTCCTTTGCCAACGCGGCGGGACTCGTCAAACGCTCCTGGGCGATGGTGGTTGTGCGCGCAGGGGATGCCGTGGTAGACATGCAGAACGAACCGGCTCCATGCGTCGGATAGACGCGCACCTGCCCCGGAAGTGTATCGAGCAGTCGCCTGAGCGTGGCATATTGCTGTTTTGTAAGGGTAAGCGTGTGTGCTGGCCCCAACAGGTCTGTGCGCCCGGCATTGCCAACCAGCATGCTCCCACCGCTAAAGAGCGAGGAGGGCGTTTCGTTTCCTGGCTCGAACAGCAGATAGCTGACATGCTCCGGCGTGTGACCCGGCGTGTGCAATACCTGGAACCGTGCTTTTCCGAGGGCAATGGCGTCTCCCTCGCGAACGGAACGATCGGCGTATACCAGGGGGTCGATTTCGCCAGCGATAATCTTCGCCCCTGTTTTCGCGGCCAGTTCGCGCCCGCCGCTCACGTAGTCATTATGAACATGCGTTTCCAATACATATGAAATTGGCATATTCGCCCGGCTGGCGGCTTCAAGGTAGACATCAACATCGCGCCGGGGGTCGACAACGGCTGCCACGCCGCTCTTTTCTTCCGCTATGAAGTAGGACTGGTGGCCCAATCCTTCAAGAAAGAACTGTTCAATTTTCATGCCTTATCTCCTGCCCGCTTCGTTGCATTGACCTGGACGAAGCGGACACCTATCTATGACACAACTGACTCACTACACTGTTCTAGAGGCTCTGGCTTAAGTATAATAGAGTTATTGATAAAAGTCAACATAACGACATAACAAGTTATGACAAGTTCTGTTTTGTGACGAAATTGTGATATTATCGCAATGCAAGGAACAATGAGAACATGTACGAAGGAGAGATAATATGGCGCAACGTCTGAATGCGGGTCCTGTGCCTTTATATCACCAGTTGAAAGAGGTCCTGCGAAATGAAATCGAGCGGGGCGTGTATAAGCCGGGAGATCGCCTTCCCTCGGAGCCAGAACTGATGCGCGAGTATGGCGTGAGCCGCATTACCGTTCGCCAGGCGCTTGATGAGTTGGAGGCCGAAGAACTGATCCTGCGCAGGCATGGCAAGGGAACATATGTAGCCGAGCGGCGCATAGAGCAGGAACTGGTTCGCCTGACCGACTTTATGGAGGATATGCAGCAGGCGGGGCAGAATCCGTCCTCGCGCGTGCTGGTATGTGTACACGAGCAGGCCACTCCTGCTGTTGTGCGAGCATTGCATCTGAAGGAGGGAACGGAGGTAGTGCGCGTGGACCGGCTGCGGCTGGCTAACGGGCGGCCCATCGCTTTCGATACCACCTGGCTGCCCCTGCGTTTCGGCGAGTTGCTGACAGGCATGAATCTGGCCGAAGAAACCATCTATCATATTCTGGAGACCCGCTATAGCATCCCGGTGATTTCCGGGGCTTTCTCGATCACGGCCACCACTGCTGATAAACGGCAGGCTGATTTGCTGGATATCTCTCCTGGAGCCGCGCTCTTGCTCATTCAACGCATCTCCTACACGACCGGAGACGAACCGGTTTATGTTCAGGACCGCTACTACCGGCCCGACCGCGTGCAATACCGCGTCATGTTGCGCAGGCACGATGATGCCGCCAGAAACTCCACCATCAACGAGTTCCGGCCTGTATTTGAGGAGCAGTTTGAGGGCGGACGGTGAGCGGTAGATTGTAGCAGAAATCCAGACAACAGAATTATGCATGATAGCGTGTATGCTCTGCCTGCAGATGGAGTATATGGTGGTCCCAAAAATCAAGTCCGGCGTGTTTCGTGAAGGTGTCTGGCCTTTGTGCAGGGTAAGGGAAGCTACCCGCAAGAGGCTGGCTCTACCATACGGCGTGGCTTGTAGAGCCATTCCCTTGCGGGCGGCTTCCGGCCGCCCAGGCGTGGGGTGGCTTCCGTCGTGTATTTCAAGCCTTTTGCATATCGACCACCTTCAACCATACATCCTGCCTGCCCTCGTAGTCTACGGGATTCAGCGTTTGTTCGAGGCAGAAGATGACGTTGACCTTAGTGCCCTCGGGGAACTCGGCGACGCGGGAACCGGCGCGGAAATAGGTGCCGTTGAGGATGACGTCGCCGATGCGCAGGCGCAGGCGCATGTTGCGGCCCTCGTTGCCGCTCGGCCAGCGACGGGTGAGGCGCATGCCGTCGATACGGAAAGTGGGTTCGGGGTTGCCTGCGCCGTAGGGGCTGAGCAGGCTGATTCTGGTGTACATGGCGGCGTTAATCAGTTCGGGTTTGGTGATAACCATATCGATCTTGCGCGTGTCGGTCGAGATCGTGCCGGGTTCGAGGACGACTTCTGCCAGGGCGGAAGAGGCGGCGTCTTCGATCACGTCTTCGGGGGTTGGTGGAAGCGTGCCGTTCTGGCCCTTCCAGGCTTGCAGGTGGCGGCGCAGTTCTTCGATATTGGCGTTGGCGATGGTGAAGCCCGCCGCCTGGGCATGACCGCCGTGTCGCTCGAAGAGGTCGGCGCGATGACGCAGGGCCTCGATGACGTTGAAATCGCCGTAGCTGCGGGCGGAGCCTCGGCTTGTCTCTGCGTCCTGGCTCAGCACAAAAACAGGCCGTTTGATCTCCTCTGAAAGCCTGCCCGCGACCAGCCCGATAATGCCTTCGGGCCATTGCTCCTTGTCGCCGTAGACCAGCACGATTTGCTCGTTTGACTGGCTCTGCGCCTGGTCGCGCACCAGTTTCATCAGTTCCTCAGTGATCTGCTGGCGGGCCTGGTTGAGTTCTTCCAGTTCCTGCGCGTAGGCTCGAGCCTCGCGTTCGTTGTCCGTGACAAGCAACTGGAAGGCGATATTGGCGTGTTTCATGCGACCGGCGGCATTGATGCGCGGGGCCAGCATATAAGAGATATCGCGCTCGCGTATCCGGCCCTGTTGTAGACCTGCCGCCGCAATAAGGGCCTTCAGACCGGCCTTGCGCGTCGTATTCAATTCCCGCAGGCCCAGGCGCACCAGGGTATGATTTTCACCTAAAAGCGGCGCAACATCGCCGACCGAGCCGATGGCGACGAGGTCGAGTAGTTTACTGGCCTCGTTTTCGCGTCCGTAGGTGCGTAAGAGGGCTTGAGCCAGCTTGAAAGCAATGCCAACGCCGCAGAGGTAGCGCTCGCCATAGGCGCAGTCGGGACGCCAGGGATTAATCATGGCACAGACCGGCGGCAATTGCTCTGGGGGATGGTGATGGTCGGTAATGATGATATCCAGCCCCAGTGTTTGCGCGTATTCGGCCTCGTTCACGTCCGAACTACCGCAGTCGGTGGTGATAATAAGCGAGGTGCCCCCTCCATGCAGCCTGTCCAGCGCGTCCTTGCTGACGCCACGCGCATCATTAATGCGGTGGGGAATGAAGCTGTCCACAATGGCGTCCGGCTGCTTGAGCGAGCGCAAGACGCGGGTTACGAGGGCGGCTGAGGTGACGCCATCGGCATCGAAATCGCCAAAGACGGTGATATGCTCGCCGTTTGCCAGCGCCTTGCGAATGCGCTCGACGGCGGGTTGCATGTCAATCAAGCCAAAGGGGTCGGGTATCTGATCGAGGCGCGCATCCAGAAAGGAGTGCATGGCTTCCGGGCTTCTAAGGCCGCGATTATAGAGCAATTGAGCGTGGAGGTATTCGATACCGGCGGCGTGAAACGGTTCATACTCTGCCCGCGTCAATGGCGCGCAGACAGTCCAGGACGGTGAAAGAGCTATCTCCACGTTGCGTATCCTTTCCCACTTATGCTTCCGGCAGCAGGCGCATAAATACTTCGTTCCCTAACAAACGCCCGCGCTTGCTCAAACGTAACCACTCCCCGGCGTATTCGAGTAGTCCCGCCTCGTCTACCACGCGCAGGCGATCTCCTACATACTCAGTAAAGGACTCGGAGAAACGCTGCTCAAAGGTCGGTAAATGCAGGCCCTGAGCTGTGCGCAGCGCGAGGAAGGCGGTTTCTGACATCTCCTGGGCGCGTTCCACCGTTTCGCTCTCGGCCTCTGGTAGCTCACCTTGTTTGACGCGCCGTATGTAGTCATTCGGGTCAAGCACGTTGGAAAAACGCCTGTGAGCATAGAACGAGTGCGCGCCCGCGCCCATGCCAAGATAAGGCAGGTTTTGCCAGTAGGTCAGATTATGGCGGCTCTGGTGGCCGGGCAGCGCCCAGTTCGAGATTTCGTAGTTTTCGTAGCCTTCGTCCTGCAGGCGTTCGTCCGCGTACTCATACATATCGGCGCACAGGTCTTCGTCTCCAGGCACAATGCGCCCTTCCTGCGTCCAGGTAAAGAAGGGCGTCCCTTCCTCGATAATCAGGGAGTAGAGCGAGAGATGCTCGGGACGCAGAGCCAAAGCCGAATCGAGCGTGTCTTTCCAGTGCTGCATGGTCTGCCCTGGCAGCCCAAACATGAAATCGAGGTTGAGCGAGCGAAATCCGGCTTTGCGCGCGTTAAAGACGGCCTGCGAAATTTCGGCAGGTGAATGAATGCGCCCGAGCGTTTTCAACAGCTTCGCGTCAAAGCTCTGCGCGCCCATACTCAGCCGGTTGATGCCCGCTGCACGCAGACCCTCGAGCGAGGCCAGACTGAGTGTGCCTGGATTGGCTTCCAGCGTAATCTCGGCGTCTTCGTCCAGTGCGAAGGCTTCGCGGCAGGCATCAAGAATGCGCGAGATTTGCCCGGTCGAAAGCAGGCTGGGCGTGCCGCCGCCAAAGAAGATCGTGCGGGCGCGTCTCGGCGCTCCATTATGCCGCGCCAGTTCTCCCCGCAGCAGAATTTCGTCTATCAGAGCGCGGACATATGGCTCGCGTAGAGGCAGGATACCGGCATAGGTATTGAAATCGCAGTAGTAGCAGCGGATATGACAAAAAGGAATATGAAGATAGAGCGCGACGGTTTCCAACAGGTCGGAAATATGTTCGGTTGTGCTGTGCTGTTGCTCGGGTAGATGAATAACCATGTTTGTCCTGTTCCACAGGGACGGCTCTCATAGCCGCCCCTGAGAAACGTGTATCTTTCCAATAAAACCTGCCTGTTATGGCAATCCAGGTGCGCCAGGGGCACCACCGTTCGGGTTCTGCGACGGCGGGCTTGACGGCAGGATTGAGGTAGGCGGCAGGTTGTTCGGATCAAGCTCTTTGTTTTGATCGACCGGCGTAATGTTGGTGCTGGGCAGCGCCTGCTGCTCAGTGAGCCAGTCCTGAAGGGCGTTGTCCTTGAGCGTCTTCAATGTGCTGGCGTCAACTTTGCGCGAGGGATCGATACCCAGGATTTGCACGATATGGTACGAGCCGTTCTCTTTCAAGACCGGACTGATCTGGTTGATCGTGCGCGAGCGGTCGAACATCCAGTTTTCGACGACTGCCGCGCCCTGGCTCTGCGCGTACTGACCATACGCTTCCCAGCCCAGGTCGCCGCCCTTGCTGCTGGTCGTCGGGTCTTGCGACTGCGCTTTGGCAAGCGTGCCGAAATCTTTACCAGCCTTCAGTTGCTTCAGGATGTTATTGGCCTTCTGCTGCGTATCGGTGACGATGACGCGGGCCAGCACCTGGTAGTTGGGCGAGACAATTTGGCTGGCCAGGTAAGTCTGCATGTTGTCGCGGCGCAGCTTGATAGCCATCATGGCGCGCATATCGTCGTTGGTCACGCTCATCGCGCTCAGCAAGTTATTGTAGCTGTTGGTCTTGGGGATATTTGCCAGCAAATCCTTCATTGCCTTATCGATCTGGCTATTTGAAGGATTGATACGAGCCTGAATAGCGCTGCTCTGATTAGCCAGCCACTCGCGAATGAGTTCGTCATTCTGTAACCAGGTTACGCTGTCGCTGCTGATCTGCGGCACAGCGAAGATCTGCTGCTCCAGTGGAATGGTGGTCTGAGTAAGGTTGGTGATCTGCGATTGCAGGCTTTGATGCTTGTTCTGGGCATCGGTGGCCTTTTTCTGCGCTGCTTTCAACTCGTTATTGAGCTGTGTGCGCTTCGCGCTACTGCCAGCAGGCAGCGCCTTAATCTGCTTGTTGAGGTCGTCAATCTGCTTGGTCTGGTCGTCGATGATTTTGACCTGGACCGCGTCCTGGGTCTGCAAGTCTTTTACCTGCTGGTTCAGACCATGCGGGCCGTAGAGCTTTTCCATTTCCTGCAGCGTTTTGAAGGCGACCATCTTGCGATACTGCGATTGCGGAATCTGATGCCCGTTGACGCTGGTAATCGGCAGCCCTGGTTGAATGATATTGTTGTTGATCCAGAATCCGACAACCACAGCGACGATCAGCACCGCGATAAACGCGGTTAACCCCCAGGTTGCCCTGCGTTGAATGACGACTTTTTCACTATGCGAAAGGTGCTTTCCCCATCCAAAAATAAGGGGCTTGCCATCACGCCGCGCCTCTATACGCGCCGTTTGCCTGCGGTAGCGCTTCGACTTATTTGCTTTGCTCGATCTGGTTGAGCGCTTACTCTCGGGCTGTCGCACCGGACGCTCTGTCTGACTTTTCATACTGTTCCCCTTGTGTTTCAGGCGAAAGCAAGCCTGACCATAATAACATGCAGAACACAGTAAAGATACAAGAGTTTGTTTCTCCCTCTATAATACGCAGGGAGTCAACAATATATCTCTCTGTCTCTCTACTGTGTTCTGCATGGCCGCCTCTACATGCCGCGAATATGTTCCGCGGTATAGGGCAGCAGCGCCATGTGCCGCGCCTGTTTGATGGCGACGGCGAGACGGCGCTGGTGTTTGGCGCACGTCCCTGTTTTGCGGCGCGGCTCAATCTTCCCACGGTCTGAAATGTAGCGCTTCATGAAACGCGGGGCATCCTTGTAATCAATCTCGCGTACATGATCGTGGCAAAACTGGCAAATTTTCCTGCGCGGCATGCGCTCGCCACGCGGCCCGGATGGGCGTGAAGGGCGCGTAGCAGTGCCTGTCGCGCCGCTTGTTTCAGTCCTTCTTTGCACGAACGGTTCTCCTCTATCCCAGTTAGTCCTGAGCGCCATCCCTTTCTTAGGAAAGGATGGCAATCCGGTCTTTACTCATCTGGGAAATCAGGTAGAAATGGATCGTCCGAGGAACTCGTCGTCGAGTAGCTGTCGGAAGCGCCCGATGCTGGTTTAGAATCCAGCATCCTCATATCTGAAGCGATAACTTCGACAGAAACTCGAGGGGTTCCCTCTCGGTCGTTGTATTTGCGTTGCGTCAAGCGGCCTTCGATATATACCTTTGATCCTTTATGCAGGTATTTATCGCAGATTTCCGCCAGTTGCCGCCAGGCGACAATGTTGAACCATTCGGTCTCTTTTTCCATCTCGCCCGACTTTGATTTGTAAGACCTGCTTACAGCCAACGAAAATTTGGTGACAGGAGTGCCATCAGGTGTGACATTCAGTTCTGGGTCCCTTCCGAGATTCCCGATCAGCATAATTTTGTTCAGCATGCGATCTTTTCCTTATCCTTTCAACGCTGGAAACGTTGTGACGACTCCTTCACTGAGACCGTTACAGACGATCCATTCTACCCTCATCCCTTAACTACGCTTCGACAGTCTCGTCTTCTTCGATGGCAGGTGGAACAAACTCCTCGATTTCTTCGGGAGCGACTTCCACGGGAGCCTCTTCCTCAGAGACAGGCGCTGTTTCTTCAGGCTGCTCAGCTATCTCCTGTTCCTGTTCCTGTTCAACAGGAGCAGCTGCCTGAGCGGCTGCGGCGGCCTGCGCCTCGCGTTCCCGCTGCACTGCCTTCGGATCGCGCTTGATAATCAGGTGTCGCATCACCTCTTCAGTTACCTTGAGGGTGCGATCCAGTTCAGCAACGGTCTCAGGGGTTAAAATCATATCGACAAACACATAGTTGCCGTCTCTCAGATGATTAATGGGATATGCCAACCGGCGACGCCCCCACTGATTGACCCGGACAACCTCACCATCATGATTGTTCACGATAGTTGAAATGCGCTCAATTATAGCGCGTGTTTGCTCTTCTGTGGCTTCAGGGTGGATAATGAAGCCAAGTTCATAGTCACGCCTCACGAAGTGACCTCCTTCCTTTGGGTATGCTTCTGTGCCAATGCGTAAGAGCAAAAGCAAAGGCCAGAGCAGGTGGAGCATCAACAATGCGTTGTGTTGACGCCAATGATGTTCTGCCGCGATCTATTGAGAGGCACGCGGCTTTCTTTTTGGTTACATATGCTTCTCTCCTTTGTAGGAGATGGCCGGGTTCATTTCTCATGACCGGAAGCACCTCGCTATTATAGCATTGTTGCCTGTTTCTGGCAATAGAACCTGACCAATCTCATCTCATCGGCCAAATTGATGGTGACCAGGGCGTCCTTTGCGGTCGTCCCTACAATACGCCGAATGCCAACGCATAGTCGCGCTGGTTATTCATTCTGTGGGACTATTCTTATTTCTCTACAGAAAAACGGAAAAGCGTATGAAAATAAGCGTTTTTTGAAACGCGGAATATTGTTATTTCGTCTGAATTTATTGACATATAGACATGGATAGCAGATACTGTGTGGGTGAGTAACAAGTTTTGCGGCCAATGGAGAGCATATGCAGCAATCTCCTGGTAATCAGCCCTCGCGTTCAATACGGGCGAGAAGAACACAACCGGCTCTTCCTGGCTATCCAGTTCCCACTACCCCTTTGCTGACTGATGGACAGCAGGTTGCAAGGCAGGAAAACAATCGCTCCAGTTCCGCTCGTCGCGCCGCTGTAAAGCTGCTGTTGCTGGGCGCGTTGCTGCTGCTTGTTTACCTGGCCGACTATCCCTTGTTTGCCGGAGCGATACAGAATCGTGACGCGGCAAAGCAGGTGGTGGCGAGCGCGTTCCCCTGGCTGCCCCACTTCTACTGGACGAATGGCCTGCCCGGGTTAGCGCATGGTTTGAGCAGGCTGACTCTGTTTAATTTGGCTACTCCAGCCGGAAACGCCAATCTCCTGCTCCTTTTGCTCCTGTCAGGACTCGTCTTACTACTGTTGGCAGCGCGCATTGGAAACAGAATCGGGCGCGAGAATCTTTCACAGGCTGAATCCGGTCTGCTTTTCTGGACTTTGCTGCTGCTCACCGCCGTTTTTGGCCTCGTCTTTGTCTTTGCTCCGGCAGTTCTTTACTCCGATGTTTTCACGTATGCTTTATATGGTCGCATGGTGGTGGGCAATCACCTGAACCCATACGTGGTGCATCCTCCCGCGGGTCTGTTTGCTGGGCTGGTGCCACATAACCTGGGTGTGGCCCCCTACGGCCCGCTCTGGATGGATGTTACTCTGCCGGTTGCCCTGTTTGCGCATAACAGCGCCGCTTCGGCCCTGGTGAGCTTCCGCCTGATTGGCTTCATTGTCCATCTTGCAAATGCGGTGTTGATCTGGTCTATTCTCGCCCGGCTCAAACCTGAATATCGCGTGGCGGGCACCCTGCTGTATGCCTGGAATCCACTGGTGTTGTTGCTCGGCGTCGGCGAAATGCACCTGGAACTGGTCGCTGTGCTATTTGTGCTGTTCAGCATTTTTTGCTACCAGCGCCAGACGCTCTTGCTGGGCTGGGTCTGCCTGCTGCTTGCGGCGCTGGCAAGCACTATCTGTTTGTTGCTGCTCCCGCTGTTTGCGCGACTGTTCTGGAGAGAAACTCGCGCCATGTCGCGCTGGACCCGTTCGCTCTGGTGGCTGACGCTGCTCGGCATTTCGGTGCTGATTATTGTGCTGGCCTACGCGCCGTATTGGCCCGGTTGGGGTTTTGCCGGTCTGGCTGCTTCCCTGCGCGCTACCTTTTTGCCCGGCAGCGCCATCAATTCAATAGATGCGGCCATCATCCATATTCCATCCGGCGTACCGGTGGCTCTCTCCTGGCTCGCGGCACCGCCAGTCTGGACGGTCATTACCTGGGGAACGGTGGGCGCGTTGCTGCTGGTTGGCATGTGGATAGGGGATACGCTGGAATTGATCCTGCTTTTTGCCGCCTGGGTGTACTTTGCGTACAATGTATTTTTCCCGGTGAACTGGCCCTGGTTCCTGTTCTTGGCTCTCACACTGGCAATCACCAGCGCTTATACGCGCACAGTCCTGCTGGGTCTGCTGCTCACAGGCGGCTATTTGCTGACCTACTACTTCTGGCTCTGGCCGCAGGTTTGGGGTGGACTCGCGCTCGTCACTATTGGTGTCCCCCTTCTCACATGGGGGTGGGCACTCTTTTTCGCCTCGACGTGGCAAATGAAGCGCCAGGAAGCAATGGGACAACCAGCGCCGCCACCCACGACAGGAAGGCGGGCAGGTTTCTCGCGACCACCCTGGCCCTCGTTTTCACGACCGGGTGGAACGCGCAGGAAATAAGGCCAAACCTATTGCGCAAACCGCGAAGGTGTGCTATACTGGCGTCACATGCGGGGTACTTCTCGGAACAGGCTTCTCTGCGCCTCGACGAGACGACCGGCGGATTGAAGTGTAAAACGTATCAATCCTCCCCACACTGCTTCTCTCCTCTATTCAAGGAGTGAGAATGGCAGTATTTTTGTTGTGTAAAACACCTCGCGGAAATGGAAAGAAAGAAGAGAGATGAAGCAGAAACTGAAAACACACAAAGCGATGGCGAAGCGTGTGCGCACCACCGGCTCCGGCAAGTTTGTGCGCCGCAAAGTGGCCATCAGCCACCTGCGCCGCAACAAGTCGTATCGTTCTATCCGCTCGGCGGACAAGACGTTTCCCCTGGCAACCGGCGATACTCGCCGCCTGAAACGTCTGCTCCCCTATTCCTTCTAGCTAGTTGTCGAAGAGTTCAGGATAAAGAAAGGAACAAACTATGCCGAGGGTAAAACGTGGCGTACCTGCTCACAAGAAGCATAAGAAAGTACTCAAACTTGCCGAAGGGCATTATGGCACCCGCCGCAAACTGTATCGTCCCGCGCATGAATCGGTCATGCGCTCGCTGGCGTACATGTATCGCGACCGGCGCACCCGCAAGCGCGACATGCGCCGCCTCTGGATTATCCGCATTAACGCTGCCGCTCGCATGCATGGCGTTAGCTACAGCCGGTTTATGCATGCCATGCGCCTTGCCGGTATCGACGTGGACCGCAAAATCCTCGCCGAAATGGCAGTGAACGACGAAGCGGCCTTCACCGCCCTGCTCGAAAAGGCGGTCGCCGCGCTTTCATAGCATTCGCAAATCTGTAGGGACGCGCTTCATCGCGTCCTGCCCGATCAGGTCTTCAGGGTCTATAGGGCAGGACGCGATTATGCTTTTTGAGAAAGAAAGAGGGCCTATCCGGGCCTGTCATCCTGAGTGCAGCGAAGGATCTGCGTCTCCCAGCAGGGTCGCGCGCCCAGGCCGGAGATCCTTCGCTGCGCTCAGGATGACATGAGGGGAGGATTCACGTATTTTGTTAAAGGTCATCGCGTCTCTACCTGTTTTTAGAGGATGATTATGCCGCTCATCACCAGCCCATCCAATCCGCGCATCAGCAAGCTAAAAGACCTGCACACTCCTCGCGGGCGCAAAAAACAGGGGCTTTTTCTCATGGAAGGGCCGCATCTTCTGGAAGTGCTGCTTGACCAGCACATCACGCCACGCGAGGTCTATTACCAGCCCGCCTTGTTGCAGCGCACTTCTGAGGGACAACTGTTGCTCGAACGCATGCTGCAAACGCTCTCGCGGAATGCGCTGGTAGAAGTGAGCGAGCGCGTAATCGAGGCGCTTGGCGAAGTGCAGACATCGCAGGGCGTCATCAGCGTCCTTGCGCTCGCTGATTTTGCGCCCGATAAGGTGAGCGCGCGCCGGAAGCCTGCCGATCGTCCTGCCCTGCTGATTCTTGATGGCCTTTCAGACCCTGGAAATATGGGAACCATTTTACGCACCGCGCTGGCTGCCGATGTAGCTGAGGCGCTTGTCACTCCTGATAGCGTCGATTGCTTCAATCCCAAAGTGGTACGCTCGGCGGCGGGGGCGCATTGTGTGTTGCCTATCTGGACAGATATATCCTGGTCGGCTATTGAGGAGCGCATCGAGAAGCATTGCGCGAATCAGCGGCGCGTACTACTTGCTGAAGCAGGCAGTCCGCACCTCTATTTTCATGAAGATTTATGCACACCTTTTGCCCTGGTTATAGGCAACGAGGCACATGGCCCCTCTCAAGCAGCGCGGCTACTCGCGACCAGAACGATTACGATTCCGCTGGCGAATAATGTGGAGTCGTTGAACGCGGCGATGGCGGCGGGAATTATTTTGTATGAGGCGGTAAGGCAGCGATATAGCCAAAAATGAAAAACGCCGGAAGCCCAACTATCTATGGCTTCCGGCTCCTCCTGTCAAAGAGGAATTGCTTCAAAGGGATCAATGCGCGCCAGCCAGTTGTTTTTGCTGACCAGCGGAGACGCTGATCCGCTTCGGGCGGCTGGCCTCATGAATGGGCAGGAAGATGGTCAGCACGCCGTTTTCGTACTGCGTCTCGACCTTGTCGGCATCGATGGGTTTATCAAAGGTGACAGTCCGTTCAAAGGAACTCTCGCCGATCTCGCGCACCAGCCAGTTGCCCTGTTTGTTCTCGACGTTGCTAGTATACTGGCCTTTGATGGTCAGGGTGTTCTGGCGAACCGTCAGATCAATGTCTTCGGGTTTCACGCCCGGCAACAGCACCTTGACCGAATAGCCCTGCTCAGTCTCCAGGACATCGATTGGCGCGCTCAAGATGCCAGCGGTGTTGATGCCAAAGGTCGGGCGCACAAAGCTCTGCTCAAAGAGCTGGTTCATCGCATCACGTAAGCTAAGCATTTCGCGGAATGGATCATAGCGAGTCAGCATATGCTCTCACCTCCTTGTGAAATCATCGCTTCTTGTGATGGTGTGGGATTTCGGCTTCCTGGCTCTCGCCAGCCACCTCATCCCTTTTCCCCGTTCCACCTATTGGAACACTAAATCTTTGTTTTTTATTCCAACTTCAGGCCGTTGCTAACCTGTGGCGGTCAGGGATTTGAGGTAGCCCGGCGTTCGCCGGTTGCCCAACCCCTTTTTCCGTTTCCACTTGTTGTAACACCGAACTTCTGTTTTTTATTCCAATCTGTGGCGGTGAGGGGTTCAGGTCATCCGGCGCTTGTCGATTGCCTGAGCCTACTTTCCGTTTCCACCAATTGCAACACTGGAAGCGCTATTTTTATTCCCAAATGAGGGATTTTTTCTCCAATTTTTATGTTCATCATCGCGTTCCTGCAGAAGCCGCATTTATAGCCTCGATGCAGCCTGCGCCAGGGGAGCAGGCTGCATCGAGGCCGCATTGTGAATAATGGCCAGTGCCTGTTCGCGTTCGAGTACTTCTTCCTGGAGCAAGGCCTGCGCGAGACGTTCGAGTGCGTCCCGATGTTCGGTTAGCACATGGCGCGCCTGCTGGTGAGCCTGTTCCATGATGCGCTCTACCTCGGTATCTACGCGCTGCGCGGTGGCCTCGGCATAGATGCGGCTATGTTCCTGCATAGGCGACGGGCCGAGGAAGGAGTTTTGATCTTCCAGGTCGTAGGCCACAACGCCTGTTTGTTCGCCCATGCCCCATTCCGTCACCATGCGCCTTGCAATGCGAGTGGCTTCTTTGAGGTCGTTTTCCGCTCCCGAAGTGATCTCTCCTAGTGCCACCTCTTCGGCGGTGCGGCCACCAAGGGCGACGGCAAGCCGTTGCAACAGGTAGGAGCGCGAATAGTTGCGGCGGTCATCCTCAGGCAGGAATTGTGTCACCCCGAGCGAACGACCGCGTGGCACGATGGTGACTTTGTAGAGCGGATCAACATCGGGCAGAATGGCGGCCACCAGGGCATGCCCGCTTTCATGGTAGGCCACAATGCGCCGCTCGCGCTCGTCCATAAGCGCTTCCCGTTTTCCACCCAGCAGCAGCTTGTCCAGGGCTTCCTGGAAATCGTGCCGGTCTACCTGTGTTTTGCCGTGGCGAGCGGCAGCCAGGGCGGCTTCATTGACCAGGTTGGCGAGGTCTGCGCCGGAGAAACCTGGCGTGCCACGCGCCAGTTCCTCAAGATTGACGTCGGGAGCAAGGGGAACGTTGCGGGTATGAATGCGCAGGATGGCCTCCCGACCGCGTCGTTCGGGACGGTCAACCGTGACTTGCCGGTCGAAGCGCCCAGGCCGTAGCAGGGCTGGATCGAGTACGTCGGGCCGGTTGGTTGCGGCAAGCACGATGATCGCTTCGTGCGGTTCAAAGCCATCCATCTCAACCAGCAACTGTTCCAGCGTATGCTCTCGTTCGTCGTTACTGGCGATTGTCCCGGCTCCGCTGCGCGCCCGGCCTATGGCATCAATTTCGTCAATGAAGATGATGCAGGGCGCATTCTTGCGGGCCTGCGCGAAGAGATCGCGCACGCGGCTCGCGCCTACGCCAACGAACAGTTCGACAAAGTCGGTTGCGCTGCAACTGAAGAATGGGACGCCAGCTTCGCCAGCCACGGCGCGGGCCAGTAGCGTCTTACCTGTCCCGGGCGGCCCAACTAACAGCACGCCCTTTGGAATGTGCGCGCCAATTTTGAGAAAACGCTCCGGGTCGCGTAAAAAGTCGATAACTTCGCGCAATTCCATCTTGGCCTCGTCCACGCCTGCCACATCGGCAAAGGTGGTAGTAGGTCGTTCTTCGTTATAGAGTTTAGCGCGGCTGCGACCAATGCCAAACAGGCCGCCCCCCTGCAAATTCTGCATATCCCGCATGCCGCGCCAACTCATGAAGCCAATGTAGAGTAGTAGGAGTACGGGCAGCAGATTGATAATCCAGGAGAGCGCGGTTTCCCACCAGGATGGTTGAACTGGCTCGGCGCGAATCTGGACATTTTGTTTTTCCAATATTGGAAGCAGGTTGGAATCGCCAGTTGTTGGCACAAACGACGTAAATTGGGTAGCCGAGACGGTTCCCTGTCCCGGTAGCTGCTCTGTATAAGGCGTTTTGAACTGACCAAGAATGGAGTTATCACTGCGAATGGTTACGCTGCTCACATTGCCCTTCTCAACCTGCTGCAAAAAGGTACTGTATGGTAAATCAACCGTCGGGGTTTGATTGAAGCTGAACAGATTGAAAAAAAGCGGACCATAGAAAAACAGGTTGACCAGGAACATTATCAAAAGTAGGCGTAACCAGAAACGAAACCGTTTGGGAGAATTATTTTGCTGCGAGGATTTATCGGATGTGCTATTGGAATCAAATTGGCGTTGCGGAAGCCGGCGCTGTGCTGTCTCCTTCGAAGAAGGCTTTGTCTCGTTTGCCATAGTTGTCTCCTCCTTTATTCGGATATCAGGCATAACTGGTTGTTCTCCCCTTCTAATTTTTGCAATGCCCCTTATTCAAAAAATTTGGTCGAGAGGCGATAACAGACCGCCTCTCGACCTGGGCATTACACGCTTGCTGGATGCTCCATGCGGTCGCGTCCGAAGCCGGAATGCTCGGCGATCCAGTTGCCCGCCGGGATGGCGATGAGCAGGACAATCGCCACAACCACCAGCCCGACCACGAAGAAGGTCGCGCTTAGCGCGCTCCAGCCCAGAACAGCATCCAGCGACCAGGCCCCGGCTCCCATCAGGCCGAGCGCAACGGCGGTGATGCCAAGCACGAGGTTGTATTCGTAGCCGCCCTGCATGTTCCAGAAGCCCTTTGGCCAGTGAACCTTAGCGATGGCAACCAGCATAACGCCCGTAACCAGAAGCGCACCAATGGGGGTGAGGAAGCCCAGAACCACCAGCAAACCGCCCAGAAACTCGCCTATCGCCCCCACAATCGCCCAGAACCGGGCCGGACGCAGGCCCAGATTCTCCATAAACTGGGTTGTGCCGTTCAGGCCATGTCCACCCAGCACACCGAAGAGTTTTTGCGCCCCATGCAGAAGAAAGATGATACCCACTGTCAGTCGCAGAAGTAAGAGAGCAATGCTTGTCACCATAGACATCCTCCTTTCTCCTGATTCTGTTGTAGAACACCAAAGAGCAGTGTTCTATATTTTAGATAACTCACCTCTCAAATTTTGTCAAGTGTTCTAACGATTTTTAGACATATTTCTAACAATTTTCTAACAGCAGGTTTGTGACTATGGATGCCAAAACGAAAAAACGCGGACAACCGCAATGGTTGTCCGCGTTTTTGTACGTCGATTTACCCGAGATAGTATTGTGAGTTACAAGAAAGGAGGTTTATGTCAGGCCATATAGGTATTTACCAGCGACTGAACATTTCGCGGCGCAATTCGGTATCATGCAAAGGGGATACTTCTTTTCCGCAGCTTTCGCATGCTTCTGGTTTGGAGCCGGTATGAATCATGCCGCAGGTCTCGCATATCCAATGATACGAGGCTACGGGCTGGTTGCGGGTAAGGATCGCCATTACTGCCTGCACAGTTGCGTCATCGCTCAATACAACTCCATTGTTGGTGATCATTCTCTGTGCAATCATGTTCGGTCTCCTTTAATGCATTTATATAGCTCAACTTATATGAAAACAGCCATACAAGTTTTATCTGTCTATATTCAAGTCTAACAGGCCGCGCTTGCTTCTGTCTATGGATTTGGATAGGGGTTATGGATGCTAACTATAACTAAAAACTTATGATTCGTCGGCATAAAAAAATCCTCTTCCCCGGTTTCCAGGGAAGAGGATAGTTCTGGCCGCTGTTCTACTGCCACTGTGGATGTGATGAACGCCCGTTTGTGCCGTTGCCGTATCCATTTTGCGGACTGGGTAACGGGGCATACGGTGGATACTGTGAGGGACCTGGTGGCAAGAAGGCGTTTCCTCCATTTGCAGGATAAGCGCTCCCTGCCGTGACGGTGCGGAAGTAGCCGCTTACTGAGAGCATGCCTTCGGGTTCCGTTTCCGGTGTCGCCATTACATTAGTAGGCGTATAGTAGTTGAGGTTGTCGCGCAGCTTGAAGGCTTCCACCGAGGCCAGCAGTTGCTCGGCGAGGCGGGCCAGGCGTTCCATGTTCTGCGCGGCTTCGCGTGTGCTGGAGCTACTTTGCTGCGTGGCATTGGAGACCGCCTGCATGATTTGCACTACTATGCTGGAGGACTGCTCCTGCTGCTTCGCCATCTGGTTGATGGTTTCAATTTCGCGGCCCTGCCGCTCAACAACCGAGAAGATCGATTCGAGCGATGCCCCAGCTTCCTGGGCCAGTCTCGCTCCACTCGCTGTTTCGCGTTCCGTGTCACGCATCGAAACCGCCGCTGCGCCGATATCTTCGCGGACGCTGCGGACGATACGCGCAATCGAACCAGCCTGCTCCTTCGCGCGTTCGGCCAGCCGCCGGATGTCGGCGGCGACCGCGCCAAAGCCTTTACCGTTTTCACCAGCCATTGCCGCTTGAATGGCGGCGTCCAGAGCGAGGCGATTCGTCTGATGAGCGATGTTGGAGATCACTTCTACGATGTTGTTAATCTCACGTGAGCTTTCACTCAGGGCCTGCACCTTGTTGGATGTTTCCTGCACGTAGTTATTGATGCGTCCCATGCCCTCGATGGTTTGTAGCACCGAGGCTCGTCCTCCCTGGGCTGTCTGGCGCGCTTCACGCGCAATACTGTACAGGATCTGAGCGCGTTCGGCGACCTGGCGGCTCGATTCGGCCATGCGCTCGATTTCGATAGCGGCCTGCCCGATCTGGCTAATCTGCATATCGGCTGATTCTACCAGTTGCGACATGCGCTCGAAAGTCATCGTCGTGGAGCTCTCAACTTCGTGGGCCACCATTTTCACGCGCACCACCAGGCTGCCCAGCTCCTCTACCATGTAGTTGAAGGAGTCGGCCAGCACACCCAGAGCATCTGCTGTCACTTCGGCCTGCACGCGCAGATCACCTTCACCGACGCCGCTCACCTCGCTGACCAGTTTCTCCACCTGACCCTGCAGGGCATCGCGCTGGGTCTGCGCTTCCTGGATAAGGTGAACGATGTTTTCCAACATGTTGTTCATGGCTTCTGCTACGCGGCCAATTTCGTCACGGCTGGTAACAGTAGCCCTGGCTCGCGTATCACCCTTTGCGATGCGCCTCGTGAGCGAAGCCAGGCGGCGCAGCGGCTGTGTGATGGTGATGTTCACAAGCCAACCGGTTGCGATAACCACCAGGATGGTCATGACAAAGGCGGCTGCGGTCGCAACGATCACAGGCTGCGTTTGTGAGGCACCGACTGCGGTTACGGACTTGCCCATGTTTGACGCCGTATCCACGACATCCTGCCAGCTATTTTTCAGGTTGGTGAAATCGAAGTTGGCCTGCCACATCGTGGGATAGGCCTTGTTATAATCAGCATTGATCTGAGCCTGAGAAGGAATGTTGCCGTTTAGCACATCCTGCTGCAAAGTATCCAGGGTGATTAAAAGGGCATCCTGGCTCTGTTTGTATTTCTTCCAGTAACCAGAGGTATTATCGAGAGCCGTTTTCTGAGCAGTGATAATGTTGTTACCGTTGGTCGGGTCGTCATTGAGCAGGATGGTGCGAACATTAGCCATATTGCCCGAAGTGGCGAGTTCGTACTTACCTATGTATGTCGTCAGCGTCTGCTGAAATTGTGCCTCGAGGTAGTGCAGTTCTTTATCATTCAACCCACCTGATGCATAGAGCGAGGAGTCCTTCACCACATTACTCAGGCTGGCAAAGACCTGGTTAAAGTCGGTTTGCAGCAGCGCGTTCATACGTTGCAGGTTTGCCTGCTGCTGGGCCGCGACACTCTGCGCGTCGAAGCTTGTTGCTACTGCCTGGCCTTGAATGGTCAGTGAGTTAATATAAAAGTTGCCAAGCAAAATAATAACGATACCTGGAATGACAGCCGCTACCGCAAACGCAATGAAGAGGCGTCGGAAGATAGGTATGTTCGAGAAAAATTTGATCATATCAACTCAATCCCTTCTCATACACCATGTACTGCTCATCACAGGCTTTGATCCTGATAACCGGAGAACAATTCTGCCCTGCATGGCAGGCACAATCGTTACTAAGGTAGAGGAATAGCTTGTGAAACAGCACGTGTATGCTCTGCCAGGCACATTGATGTATCTCAATGAGACAGGCCAACCCCTGAGACTATTTTCTCCTGTAGTGTACATCACAACTGCGAGAAATGGAACTTTTGGGTGATTGACTCACCTGAATTTCCTACCATTTTCATACAAATGAGATATGTTCAGGGAAAAGCGGCATTTGCCGGAATGTAGACTAGATCGCTTTTCCCTGCCCGTTGCTTATCTAGAAGTCAACTGGCTTCGGATATTCCGGGTTTTGCTGGGAAGCCGTTAACGGATATACGGGGATGAACTGGCCGTTTTGCCATTGGAACAGGTAAGCGATGGCATCGGTATTCTCTCCATCAGCAGCGAAGACAACGGTGCCCTGGACGGTGTTAAACACCTCGCCGGAGTGCAGTTCGCGAATGATGGCCGCGTTATCGATTTTGCCAAGTTTCGTCACCGCCTGTTCCAGCACCTGACCAGCTGAAAAAGCCTCGGCAACATCACCATTGATCTGGTCGGGTGTGACATTATAGCGAGCCGTATAGGCCTGCACCATCGTGGCATTCTCGAAGTTGTTTGCCTGGGGATACCAGCCATTCGGCACGAAGACGCCCTCTGTATACTTGACTCCACCCACCGCTTTGACGAAGTCCTGCCCGAGGTCGGGTCCCGCCGTCGCAATCATCGCTTTCGGGTTATAATGCATCTGCTTAAAGACCTTCACTTCGGTCTGGATATCGGGGAGCAGGGTGCCAAGCACGACCATGTCAGGATGAGCCTGGGCAATTTTGCGCGCAAATGGTGTCGGGTCGTTGCCCTCGGGATATTGCGTATAGGGGAATAACGTCCTTATTCCCCCTCTTTCCAACAACTGCTGCACCAATTGCACCTGCGGAAAGGTGAATGGATCATCTGAAGAAACATACGCGGCAGTGTGAGGCCGTTGATCGGGCGGGAGTGAAAGAATGTAGTAGGCGAAGGTGAGAAGGTTGTTCTGAACCGGCAGCGAGACATCAAACAGGTTGTTCCAGTGCTTGTCAAAGACGGATGGCGCTCCGCCCGCGCCTTCAATGAAAGCGTATCCATGCTTCTGAATGACGGGAGCAGCACCCTTTGTCAGCAAAGAGGAGAACGGACCCAGGACAAGATCGACATGATCCTGGCTGATGAGCGTCTCATAGTTTTTCGCAACCTGATCCGGGTCGCTCTTATCATCAAGAATATTGAGCTGTACCGGGCGGCCAAGCAGCCCACCACGCTGATTGAGCAGGTCCGCCCAGAGCTGGTAGCCCTGCTTCATGGCCTGACCATCCTGCGCAAAGTCTTTCGTAAGAGATAGCGAAATTCCAATCGTAATGGGGTTAGAGTTGGTAAATTGTGGGCCTTGATTTGAACTACAGGCGCTCAATCCCCCAAGTATCATAACTAGACCAGAAAGAATGGAGAAAAATAACCTCATCCTGGTAAAACGTCGCGGTAACACTACTTGCCTCCTTCAGGTCTTTCGCCTGTCTATCGCAGAGATGCACTTCAATCTATCAACCGAGCGGTGGAAATAACACCCCGAAAAACACTGCAATCTACTTTACTCCAAATTCAGCCAAAATGAAACTTTTGGCGGACATAACCTACCCATTTTTCCTATGTGAGGTTGTTTTCTGCGTGCTATACTTTGTGCTAGAACACAGAACATTCAGCGTAGTAGTCGATCAAACGTCGTGTCATGCTGAGCGCAGCGAAGCATGACACGACGTTTGACAAACTGGTAGAGGAGCCTCTGTATGTCCGTAGAGAACTGGCCATTTCAAAAAGTACTGATAGCTAATCGCGGCGAAATCGCTATTCGCGTTATTCGCGCCTGCCGCGAGCTAGGATTGGCGACGGTTGCCGTATACAGCGATGCCGATCGCGATGCCCTGCACGTGCGCATGGCTGACGAAGCGTATCATATAGGCCCATCGCAGGCCGCGAAAAGCTATTTGCATATTCCCACCCTCATCGAGGTCGCGAAAAAATCCGGCGCGCAGGCCGTACACCCCGGCTATGGTTTCCTCTCGGAGAACGCCTCGTTCGTCGAAGCCTGCACCGAGGCCGGGCTAATTTTTGTTGGCCCGCCTGCCGATGTACAACGAGCCGTGGGCGAGAAAACGGCGGCCCGCAACACCGCCCGCTCCGTCGATGTGCCCATCGTCCCTGGCGCACTGCTTGATAATATGGATATCGACCAGGTTGCGGCTGTGGCCGAAAAAATTGGCTATCCCATCCTGCTCAAGGCGGCTGCCGGTGGCGGTGGCAAGGGCATCCGCTTCGTGCATGAACCGCAGCAGCTTGCCGCTTCCCTGCGCACAGCCCGCAGCGAGGCCAAAAGCGCCTTCGGCGATGACCGCGTCTATATGGAAAAGGCCGTCTATCCGGCGCGCCATATCGAAGTGCAATTCATCGCCGACACGCATGGCAACGCCGTTCACCTGGGCGAACGCGAGTGCAGCATTCAGCGCCGCCACCAGAAGCTGGTCGAGGAATCCCCATCGCCCATCATGGATGAAGAGTTGCGCGAGCGCATGACCTCAGCCGCGCTCAGGCTTATACGCGCGATCTCCTATGTCAATGCCGGTACGGCTGAATTTCTGGTCGGCCCTGACCGTAACTTTTATTTTCTGGAAGTCAATGCCCGCATACAGGTGGAGCATCCTGTAACCGAGCTGTGTACCGGCATCGACCTGGTGCAGGAACAGTTCCGTGTGGCAGCCGGTCTGCCCCTTTCCTTTACGCAAGATGATATTAAGCTGCGCGGCGCGGCTATCGAGGTGCGTATCTCTGCCGAGAACCCGGATAACCGCTTCCTGCCTGCCACCGGCACCGTCGTCGCGTTACAAGAGTCATCAGGCCCCGGCGTGCGCGTCGATAGCGGCCTCTATCCTGGCTTGCAGGTGCCGCTGTTCTATGACCCGCTGCTCTCCAAGCTGATCGTCTGGGCAAAGGACCGCCCGCATGCCATTGCTCGCATGCGCCGCGCCCTGGATGAGTACCAGATTCTCGGCGTTTCCACAACCATTCCCTTTGCGCGCTGGCTGATGGACAATCCCCGCTTCAATGCCGGTGACTTCTCCACCGATTTCATCGCTGAAGTTTGGAATACACGCGAACCTGAAACGCAAGCCATCACCGCTGAGCAGGCGGCTTCCAGCGATGGCAAGCTGACGCCAGAGCAGGTTGCCGCGCTTGTTGGCAGCCTCTTGCTGCACGAGCATGTCGAAGAGGAGAAGCTGCGCAGAAAGCCCGTCGGCGAAAACGGCGCGGAAACCAATCGCTGGCGCGACTATGGCAGGCGCGAGGCGATTCGCGGGTGGTGATAAACACACCATGTTTTTCAATGTACCCCCGCGAAGACGCTTGAATAATCCTGCAACAGGCCGTAATTATTTACATTGAAGGGCCAGTAGATAAAATCGGCCTTGCCGAGAATATCCTGGCGAGGCACGAAACCCCATTGCCGCGAATCCGAACTATTGCCCCTGTTGTCGCCCATAACGAAGTAATCGTTGGAGCCGACATGCAGGTGGACGATGGGCGGAAAGGGATTATAGGGATCGTCCTTATTGACATACGGCTCGTGCAGCGTCACGCCATCTACCGTCACGCGCTCTCCCACGACGCTAATGGTATCGCCGGGAATGGCGATGATGCGCTTGACATAATCGATGCTGGTATCGTGCGGATAGGCAAAGACGATCACATCGCCGCGCTCCGGAGCGTGAAAGAGGTAAGCCGCCTTGTCTACAAGAATATATTCATAGTTATGCAGCGTCGGCTCCATACTTTGCCCATCCACGCGATAGTTTTGGACAGCGAGGCGCAGCACCAGGAACATTAGCAGCGTGAGCGTAATCGTCTCAATAATCTCGCGTATCAGACGATAGCGCCGCTCGATATCCTTTTCGCTATGCTGAGGTCTTCGCTGAGAGCGCTGGCTCACGTGTTCTCCTCGCTTATTTTTCCTGAACGGGTGGGGGCAGCTCAAAGGCGGGCGGCGTCTTGCCCCGGCGTTGCGCGGCAGCCTCTTTCAGTTGTTCCACTACCTCGGGTGGCACATAACGTCCACCTAGAGGGGTAGGATGAATGCCCGGGCCGTGAAAATCGGTGCCGCCAGTAGGAATCAAATGATACTTGTTGGCAAGCGCAAGTAGGGCCTGCTCCTGCTCTGGCGTATAGGGGCCGTAGTAGGTTTCCAGGCCAATCATGCCAGCTTCACACAATCCCGGCAGCCATTTGCGCAGTTCATCCAGGCCTGGATGGTCGGCGGGATGCGCGATGACGGGCAGGCCGTTGCCGCTGGCGATCAGACGCACCGCGTCCTCGGGTGTCAGGCGGTAGCGCGGCACGTAGGCGAAGCAGCCTGTGCCGATATACCTGTCGAAGGCCTCGCCGATGGTCTGTACATATCCTGCTTCCAGCAGCGCCTTTGCCACGTGCGGGCGTCCGACTGCGCCCTGGGCAATTTCGCGCACGCGGTCCCAGGAGATGTTAACGCCCTGCTCATTCAATAATTCGACCATACGCTGCCCGCGCCGTTCGCGGGCGTCACGCAGCACCTTAATATGCGTCTGAAAGGCCGGTCGCTCGTATTCAATGAAATAACCAAGCACGTGTACTTCGCCGCCGCTCACGTCGGTGTTGATCTCGATGCCTGGAATAAAGTCGATATCCAGTTCCGCCGCCGCCTGCGCCGCTTCGACTATGCCATCGGTCGTATCGTGATCGGTGAGGGCCAGTACCCGCAGCCCTACATCTTTGGCACGCCGCAAAAGCTCCGTTGGCGAATAAATGCCATCCGAGGCCGTCGAATGGGTATGTAAATCAATATAATTTGTCATTTGTGGTTATGCGGAATATCCCCTTGAGAGGGTAATCCCTCTTCCTCCATCAAAATTAGAAGATGAAATGCGATGAATGTTTACAACATAACACATGGTTTGTAGGGACGCGATCATGAACCTCACACCCAAGACCAGCCATCCCACCCTGTCATCCTGAGCGCAGCGAAGGATCTCCGTCGCCCGGCAGAATTGTGCGCCACGCCCGGAGATCCTTCGCTGCGCTCAGGATGACATGATGAACATTCCTTACATTCTGTCATATGTTACCGGGCGTAGTCTATAGAGCGTGTTTCGCGCACCACGCATACCTTGATCTGGCCCGGGTAGTCCAGGCTTTCTTCGATTTTATGCGCGATATCGCTTGCCAGCCGGTTGGCGGTATACTCGTCAACTTCTTCGGGTTTGACGATGATGCGTACCTCGCGCCCGGCCTGGATGGCAAAGGATTTTTCCACGCCGGTGAACGAGTTGGCGATGTTTTCCAGTGCTTCCAGCCGTTTGATGTACAGGTCAATGGTCTCGCGCCGCGCTCCGGGACGCGCCGCTGAGATAGCGTCCGCCGCCTGCACGATAGCCGCCTCCAGGCTTTGCGGCTCCGATTCGGTAGCGTGATGAGCGACTATGGCGTGAATGATCTTGGGTGATTTGCCGAAGCGACGGGCGACCTCGCCACTGATGATCGCATGCGGCCCCTCGACCTCCTGGTCAATCGCTTTGCCCAGGTCGTGCAGCAGCGCCGCCGTTTTGCAGACATTGACATCGGCCCCCAATTCGTAAGCCATTGTCGCGGCCAGGATCGAGACCTCGACGGAGTGTGCCAGCACGTTTTGTCCGTAGCTGGTGCGGAAGTGCAGGCGTCCGAGCAGCTTCAACAATTCGGGCTGCAGGCCATGCACGTTGGCCTCCATCGCGGCCCGTTCGCCCTCCTCACGAATGATCTGATCGACTTCCTGCCGCGCTTTTGCTACGACCTCCTCAATGCGCGCCGGATGGATGCGTCCATCAAGAATGAGCCGCGTTAGCGCCAGCCGGGCGACTTCGCGCCTTACGGGATCGAAGCCGGAGAGAATCACGGCCTCGGGCGTATCGTCAATAATTAAATCGACGCCGGTTGCCGCCTCTAAAGCGCGAATATTGCGGCCCTCGCGTCCGATGATGCGGCCCTTCATCTCGTCGTTGGGCAGGGGAACGACCGAGACAACCGCCTCCGCAACCTGGTCGGAGGCGCAGCGCTGGATAGCCAGGGTGATGATTTCACGCGCGCGAGTATCGGCCTCTTCGTTGGCCTGCTCCTCGATAGCCCGAATGCGTTTCGCTGCTTCCGCTCGCACGCGGCTCTCAATTCGTTCCAGCAGGACCTCTTTGGCCTGCTCCTCGGTCATCTGCGCGATACGCTCAAGCTCCCGCAGGTGTTCGCGCTTGATGCCTTCGACCTCCTCGCGGGTCTGTTCGATAGCGCGCTCGCGCTGGTTCAATTTGCGCTCGCGCTGTTCGAGGGTGTCAATCTTGCGATCGAGCGCCTCCTCTTTTTGTTGCAAGCGGCGTTCCTGCCTCTGCAATTCGGCCCTGCGCTCCGCGTTTTCGCGCTCCATTGATGAGCGCAGGCGAGCGGTTTCTTCCCGCGCCTCTTGCAGCGCTTCCCTTTGCTGCAACTGAAGTTCCACCAGCTTTTGTTCGCTGGCTTCCTTCTCAAGGCGCAGGCGCTCCTCAAACATCTGTCTATTTCGTGCTGCCCCCAGGTCCATGCCCGTTTTGAGAGCCAGCCAGGCTCCCAGAACGACGAGAACGGCAACGCCAATCAGGGCAATGACGATTTCAATGGTTTGCACTGTGGCCTACCTCCAATAGTAAAGGCAAACAGGCCTTTCTCGGGTGAAAAAGGTTATAATGAATTGTGGTTATAAGTATGTTAGCTGGCTATCAGCCAAAAGCATAAGATACGCCAAGCATACTATATAGGAGTGGTATCTATACTGTCAAGCTACCAATGGGGGATAACACGCCAGAACCTGCAGGAGTATACAGCATGACTTCATCATCACTACGTAAAACACCCGTCGTCACCTGCTTTTTGATGCGCACCGACGGCAACGAACCGCGCATTCTGCTAGTCCGGCGCAGCCAGCGCGTCGGCAGCTATCACGCCCACTGGGCTGGCGTCAGCGGCTTCGTCGAAGAAGGCGTCCCGCCCGATGAGCAGGCCTACACCGAGATTCGCGAAGAGACCGGCCTGCAGCGCGACCAGGTGCGCATGCTTCGAAGAGGCCAGGTCATCGACTACGCGGACGCCTCGATAGACCGCCACTGGTTTATCCATCCCTACCTCTTTCACGTATTGACTCCCGATGCCGTCAAGCTCGACTGGGAAGCCACGGAGATGCGCTGGATCTCGCCAGATGATTTAAGTCAGTACGAAACCGTTCCCCGCCTGGCCGATGCTTATCAATCGGCGATTCATGGAGAAGAGGTGCAGCAATAAAATCATTTTTCCCGTTATGTAAAAGGAAGGGCTGGAAGCCCCCCGCAAGGGGCTGGCTCTACAAGCGCGTTCCCATTGTAGAGCCAGCCCCTTGCGGGGGGCTTCCAGCTCATTTTATTCTGCCCTCCGGCCTTTCCTCTTACGTCCGCGACGACTGACCCCTGTTTTCACAAACGTTCAATGATCGTGGCGATACCCTGGCCGACGCCGATGCACATGGTCGCCAGCCCATAACGTCCGCCGCGCCGCTCCAGCTCGTAGATCAGCGTTGTCACAAGGCGAGCGCCGCTACAGCCCAGGGGATGGCCGATGGCGATAGCGCCTCCATTGACGTTGACCTTCTCTTCGTCCATTTCCAGTTCGCGTATGCATTGCAGCGATTGCACCGCGAAGGCCTCGTTCAGTTCCACGAGGTCGATATCTTGAATCGAGAGACCTGCGCGCTGTAGAACCTTGCGCGTGGCGGGAATTGGCCCCAGGCCCATGTAAGCAGGGTCAACACCTGCGACGGCGGTTGCTACAATGCGCGCTCGCGGCTGCACACCAAGTTCTTCCGCCTTCCGGCGCGAGGTGAGAACAAGCGCGGCAGCCCCGTCATTGATGCTAGAGGCGTTACCTGCCGTGACAGTGCCATTTTTACGGAAGACGGGCTTGAGGCTAGCCAGCTTTTCGAGGGTGGTATCGGCGCGTGGCTGCTCGTCAACCGCTACCACAATCGGTTCGCCTTTTTTCTGCGGAATGGTGACTGGGAGTATTTCATCTTGAAAGCGTCCGGCCTTTTGCGCCGCAATGGCGCGTTGATGGCTGCGCAGCGCAAAGGCGTCCTGTTCCTCGCGGCTGATATGCGTGCGTTCGGCGACGTTCTCCGCCGTTTCGCCCATGCTGTAGGGGTAGTGCATCGCGGCCAGCTTAGGATTGACGAAGCGCCAGCCAAGCGTGGTATCTTCCATCTTCATGTTGCGGCTGAAGGCGCTATCGGCCTTGCCTACCACAAAAGGCGCGCGCGTCATGCTCTCCACGCCGCCCGCGACAAAGGTATCGCCCGCGCCCACCTGAATGGCCTGCGCCGCGCTATTGATGGCTTGCAAACCGGAGCCGCAGAGCCGATTAACGGTCTGTCCGCCGACCTCTACAGGCAAACCGGCGAGCAGCAGCGACATACGCGCCACGTTACGATTGTCCTCGCCCGCCTGGTTGGCACAGCCGAGAATCACATCCTCAATACTCGCAGGATTAACGCCTGCGCGCCGCACCGCCTCAGCGATAACTAACGCGGCCAGATCATCCGGTCGCACATCCTTCAGACTACCCGCGTATTTGCCAATCGGCGTGCGTACCGCCGATAAGATGACGGCTTCTTCCATAGCTTGTTCCTATTATTATTTCCCTTTGAAATCCGCTTTACGTTTTTCGATAAATGCCTTCATGCCCTCGCGCATGTCTTCGGTGGCAAAGAGCAGGAAGAAATTCTTGCGCTCGATCTCCAGCCCCTCTTCCAGCGAGGTCTCAAAGGCCGCGTTGACAGCTTCTTTTGCCAACCGGACAGCTACAGGAGCCTGCGCGGCAATGGTTCTTGCCATTTTGAGGGCCTCGGTGAGGTGTTCGCCCTTTGGCACGATACGGTTAACAAGTCCAAGTGCGGCCATTTCCTGCGCCGTAACCTGCGCGCCCGTCAGCACAATTTCCATCGTGCGGTATTTGCCGAGCGTGCGCGCTAATCGCTGCGTGCCGCCCGCGCCGGGAATGACACCCAGCAGAATCTCAGGCTGCCCAAAGCGCGCATTCTCTGAGGCAATGATAATATCGCAGTTCATCGCCAGTTCGCAGCCGCCGCCCAGCGCATAGCCGCCAACTGCCGCGATTAGCGGTTTGTGAATGTTCTTGATACGCTGCCAGGCCTCGAACCCGCTCAACATCATATCAATGGGCGACTTGTCAGACATCTCCTTGATGTCGGCTCCCGCCGCGAAAGCCTTCTCGCCCGCGCCCGTAATCACCATGCAGCGCACGCTCTCATCCTGGTCAAATTCGTAGAGCGCCTGCGCCAGTTCACCCACCAGCGTCATATTGAGGGCATTGAGCGACTCAGGCCGGTTCAGCGTCACAATGCCAATGTTTTCGTTGCGCTCGACTAAAATATATCGGTAATTCTCGGTCATACTACTCCTCTTCAGGAAAATACAAACACACGTTTTTAACGCCTGCTGGCGAAATACGTTATAGTATATCATTTGGAATAGGGGAGCGTCCCTCCCTGGCATGTTTTTTTGTGGGAGCCGCGAAGCGGCTCCTGGGGCGTGGAGAGGGGGCCTCGTGCCTGTCCCAGGGGCAGGGCGGCGGGGCAAAAGCGTATTCGACCACCCATGCCCTAAAAAAGTGTCAGGGACAGGCACGAGGCCCCCACCACTCCACACCTCTGCCCCCTGTCCCTACACATGGGAGCGTCCCTGTTTAAGGAATATCCACCACACGCCTGGCCGGAAAATGAAATTCACTGGCGAGGCAATCCATAAAGACGATGTCGTAAATCTCGTTGCCCAGGCGGTGGGCTTCGCGCCATTTGCCTACTACGCGAAAACCTGCGCGGGTATAGGCGCGAATGGCGCGCTCGTTATAGTTGTACGTGCTGAGGAGTACGGTATGCAGGCCGAGGATGGTAAAGGCGTAGTCGAGCATCAGGCGCGTGGTTTCGGTGCCGTAGCCCTTGCCCCAGCAATCTTTTTCGCCGATTAAGATGCCGTAGTACGCGGTCCGGCGTGTATAATCGATGTGGTGCAGATCAGCAGTACCGATCAAGCGAGCGCTGGCCCGCTCATAAATGGCGAAAGGAATGAAACGATTCGGGACGTCTTTTACAGAGCGATCAAATTCGACTTCAATGGCTTCAGGTGTGACGGGGTGCAGCGGATCGCCGCTCATGAGTGTGACCGAGAAATCGTTTTGCCAGCGGGCCAGCGCGGGCAGTATGCCTTTATGTAGTGGCCCCAGCGCTACCTTTTCTCCCAGCATATTATAGAGCGGCTTGTTTTGCGCATCAGCATATGACTGTTCCATAGACTTTCCTTCCCACCCGAAGCCATCCCTTGCGGGTGGCTTCCGGTTCCTCGATATGGATTCCTTACATATCCAGAGATGCACCTGGCGGCAATAATGCTTTGGCCCTCGCGAGGTGCTGGCGATCATGTTCCCAGTCCTCTTTTTCCTGTTCGTTGGTCTTAATAGGTGTTTCCAGGATGACGGCGACATGCTCCACGCGCGGGTCTTGAAAGAGGGCGCGCAACCCCTCTTCGTCGATTACTCCCTCGCCCAGGCGGCTATGCACGTCGCGATGGCTTCCCAGGCCCATCTCCGTATCATTGAGATGAAACACCTTCAAACGGGACAGGCCGACCACTTCGTCGAAGTGCTGTAATACCTGCTGTGCCCCGGTCTCGCTTGAGATATCATGCCCACCGCCCCACAGGTGCGCCGTGTCGAGGCAAATGCCTAATCGTTCTTGATATTGCGGCAATTGTTCCAGCACAGCTTGAAGCTGCTCGAAGCTGGAACCAAGTGAGTTTCCCGCGCCAACATCATTTTCTAACAGCAGCATAACCTCTTCCGGTGTTTCCGGCAAGATGCGTTCGATAGCTTCCACAATGCGGCGAATGCCCGCTTCCACGCCCGAGCCGCGATGGCTGCCTGTATGAAAAACCACGTAGCTGGCTCCTAATAGCGAACCGCGCAGAAGCGTCCAGCGCAGCAGGGCGATAGACTTTTCCCAGGTGCCTTCTTCCGGTGAGGCGAGGTTAATCAGATAGGGCGCGTGAATGACGACGGGACTCAGCCCATTCTCCTGTGCGGCCTTCGCGAAGGCGGTCGCGGCGGCAACTCCATTGCCCGTTGGCCGCCAGCCTGTAGGATTGCTGGCAAATATTTGAATAGCCTCGCACCCGATCTGTCGGGCGATCTCTGCCGCCTTGACCGGATTGGAGTGTGTGGGCATGTGACGACCAAGCCGCATGTAACTATGCCCCCTCTTCCAGGATGTCCGGTTTCGGCAGTTGGTCCAGGCTGGTCAGGCCGAATTGCTGGAGAAATTCAGGTGTGGTAGCGAACAGCGCGGGCCGACCAACCGTCTGCGCTCGCCCAACTTCCGCGACTAAACCATGCTGGATCAGACTTGCCAGGGCGCGGTCGCTGTTCACGCCGCGCACCGCCTCAATCTGGGCGCGTGTGATAGGCTGGCGATACGCGATCACCGCCAGGGTCTCCATCGCCGCCGTCGTCAGCTTCGCGGTCATCGGCAAGCCAAGCAGACCAGCCACGTAACGGGCGTTCTCGGGTGCTGTCACCAGTTGAATCTGCTCTCCCAACCGTTGCAGCCGGATGCCGCGCCTCTGGCTCTCCAACTGGTAACTCAACTCCTGCAAGCCGTTTGCCAGAGTCGTATCATCGGTATCAAGCAGTTTGCGCAATTCGGCATGCGCTAAGGGGCGGCCCGAAACAAACAGCAGACTCTCAATTGCCGCCGCGATATGCGCCGTTGTCTCCGGTATTTTCTCGATATGCTGTGCCATGTCCTTCCTGCCATGTTGTGCTATGCGCAGTGTAGCATATTGCATGGCGGCTGTCATGTGGGAATTTGGGGGTATAATTCTCATATTGACCAATAACATGCAGAAAATGAAAGGAAACAACCTCATGCCATTTCAACTTCCCGACCCCTCATCCGAGTTCGGCCAGCGTGTGGCCCGTCGTTTGCGCGAGGAGATTGTCATCTGGCTCACGACCGTTGACTTGAAAGGCACACCTCAGCCCGCGCCCGTCTGGTTTTTATGGGATGACGCAACTGGAACAATCCTTATATACAGCAGGAATGACGCGAAACGGCTGGCGCATATTCAGCAGAATCCGCGTGTCTCGCTTCATTTCAATAGTACCGATGATGGCGATGACGTGATCGTCATTACGGGTACCGCAGAGATTAACGCAAGCGGCCCGCTCGCCGATCAGGTGCCTGCTTACGTCGCGAAGTATGGCAGGCGAGCAGCCGACCTCTTTTCCAGGCCTGAAGATTTCGTCTCGCTCTATTCGGTTCCACTGCGCATTCACCCTACCGCCATCCGGGGTTTCTGATTTCATCGTGATATATGTAGGGACGTGATGAATATTCTAGAAATGATGTGGTAATTTCTGCAGGGACGCGATGATGAAATGACACGATCAAAAGGGGTAATCGTTGTAGTTACGTCATCCGTGTGCTATGTCATCCTGAGCGCCGCGAAGGATCTCCGTCCCCGACGATTCGCGCGGCGACGCCGGAGATTCTTCGCGGCGCTCAGGATGACATCTTACGAACTATAGCATTCATTATGTTCTAAAAAAGTTGTCCTTGTTATTAGTTCGTCTTTATCATAAACTTTGATAACAATACACTCAAACTTATTGCAATAAACCACTCAAGTATGGTATACTGAGGGTAATAAATAATTAATACGAGGTGAGATTTTTATGAAAATAGAGCAATTCACTGAAAAAGCTCGGGAGGCTGTGAGCCAGGCGAACGAACTGGCGAAAGAGCATAACAACAGCCAGATCGAGGTTGAACACCTGCTCGCGGCCTTGCTGACTCAAGAGGGTGGGGTGGTGCCGCAGGTATTCGAGAAGGTAGGAGCCAATCTTGCCACCGCCGAGCGCATGGTAAACGAGGAGATCGAGCGTTTGCCGCGTGTCTATGGCGGCAGCGAGCCGAGCATTTCTCCGCGCTTGCGTAAATTGTTGGAAGAGGCATGGCGAGAGATGTCCAATTTCAAGGACGAATATCTCAGTGTTGAACATATGCTGCTCGCCATGTTTGATATAGGCGATGGCCCGGCCCCGCGCATTTTACGGGCCGCCGGTTTGACCCGCGATAACGTTTTGCAGGCGCTGACCTCGATTCGCGGTTCGCAGCGCGTCACCGACCCCAATCCAGAGGGCAAATACCAGGCCCTGGAACGCTATGGTCGCAACCTGACGCAGTTGGCCGCGCAGGGCAAGCTCGACCCCGTGATTGGACGCGATGAAGAGATTCGCCGCGTCATCCAGGTCTTGAGCCGCCGTACCAAGAACAATCCAGTTTTGATTGGTGAGCCGGGCGTTGGTAAGACCGCTATCGTTGAGGGATTGGCGCAGCGTATTGTGCGCGGTGACGTTCCCAAGACGCTGAAGGACAAACAGGTAGTGGTGCTTGACCTGGGCGCGCTGGTGGCGGGAGCCAAGTATCGCGGCGAGTTCGAGGAACGCTTAAAGGCAGTCCTCAAGGAAGTCACCAGTTCCGAGGGCCGCATCATCCTGTTCATCGACGAGTTGCACACGCTGGTCGGCGCGGGTGCAGCCGAGGGCGCGATGGACGCCTCTAATATGCTTAAGCCCATGCTGGCGCGTGGCGAACTGCATTGTATCGGCGCGACCACGCTTGACGAGTATCGCAAATATATCGAAAAGGATGCCGCGCTTGAACGCCGCTTCCAGCCAGTGATGGTCGATCAGCCCTCGGTTGAGGACACCATCAGCATCCTGCGCGGTCTGAAGCAGCGTTACGAGGTGCATCATGGTGTGCGCATTCAGGACAGCGCGCTGGTTGCCGCCGCTGTGCTTTCCAATCGTTACATCACCGACCGCTTTCTGCCCGACAAAGCGATTGACCTGGTTGACGAGGCCGCCAGCCGCCGCCGCGTGGAACTTGACAGCACGCCGACCGAGATTGACGCGCTTGATCGACGTATACGCCAGCTTCAGGTGGAGCAGGAGGCTCTAAAAAAAGAGACCGACCCGGCCAGCCGCGAACGCCGCGCGCGTGTTGAGCAGGAGATTGCCAATCTCAACGAGCAACTGCATTCGCTCAAACTGGCGCTGGAAAGCGAGCGCGAACCTGTCGAGGAGATGCGCCGCCTGAAGCAGCAGCTAGACCAGGCCGAGGTTGAACTGGAACAGGCCGAGCGCGAATATAACTATAACCGCATGGCCGAACTGCGCTATGGCACCATTCCGAAGCTTGAGCAGCGCATGCACGAGTTGGAAACCAAACTCAGCAGCAATCAAGGTTCGCGCATGCTCAAAGAGGAGGTCGATGCCGAGGACATCGCCGAGGTGGTTTCCAAGTGGACGCACATCCCCGTCACCAAACTGATGGAGGCCGAGGTACAGAAACTGCTCACTATGGAGGATCGCCTGCGCGAGCGCGTGGTGGGACAGGAATTGGCCTTGCAGGTTGTTTCGGACGCTATCCGCCGTTCGAGGGCCGGATTGCAAGACCCGAATCGCCCGCTTGCCAGCTTCATGTTCCTGGGGCCAACCGGCGTTGGTAAAACCGAACTGGCTCGCGCCCTCGCCGAATTCCTCTTCGACGATGAGCATGCTCTGATTCGTATCGACATGTCCGAGTACATGGAGAAACACAGCGTCTCCCGCCTGATTGGCGCACCCCCCGGCTATGTTGGTTATGAAGAGGGCGGGCAACTGACCGAGGCTGTGCGCCGCCGCCCCTACAGCGTCGTGCTGTTCGACGAAATCGAAAAGGCCGCGCCGGATGTGTTCAATGTCCTGCTGCAAATTCTCGATGATGGGCGTCTCACCGATGGGCAGGGCCGCACCGTTGACTTCAAGAACACGGTCATTATCATGACCAGCAACGTCGGCACATCCTGGCTGGGTGAGTTCGAGGGCATGGATGAAGACGACGTGCAGCGCATTGTACGCCAGCGCCTGCGCGAAGAGGGTCTGCGTCCCGAGTTCATCAACCGTATCGACGAAATCGTCATCTTCCACCCGCTCAAACGGGATCAGATACGCAACATCGTCGAGATTCAGATCAATCGCCTGCGCCCGCGCCTCGCGGAACGGCATATCACGCTGCACCTCAGCGATGCCGCCAAAGACCTGCTCGCGCAGGAAGGCTACGACCCGCAATTTGGCGCGCGCCCACTCAAGCGTGTCATCCAACGCGAAGTCGAGAACCGTATTGCGCGAGATATCCTCAACGGCACCATCCGCGATGGCGACACTGTCGATATCGACGCGAAGGACGGCAAACTCGTCTTTGAAGTTGTGCATTAACGCTAAAAAGAGGTGATCCTGAGGGAGGTATCTCCTGACCATCTACATCGGCACGTCGGGCTGGGTTTACCCGCACTGGATTGGCTGCTTCTATCCGCCAGAACTGCCGCAGCAGGAGTGGCTGGCCTATTACGCGGAACGCTTTCCGACGGTAGAGATCAATCGCAGTTTCTACCGTTTGCCTTCTCGCGAGCAGTTCGCTGCCTGGGCAGAGCAGACAGCGCAGTTTCCAAACTTCTTTTTTGCCGTGAAGGCCAGCCGCTACCTGACGCATATGAAGAAGCTGAAGGAGCCGCAGGAGGCTATTGCGCGTCTTCTGAACGCGGCGCAGGGGCTTGGAAACAAGCTGGGGCCGTTCCTCTACCAGTTGCCGCCGCACTGGAAAGCCGACCTGGAACGGCTGCGCGAGTTCCTGGCCTGCCTGCCTGCCGATTACCAGACTGCCGTTGAATTTCGCGACCCATCCTGGTTTCAAGGCGCAACGCTGCAAGCCTTGAAAGGTATACTGACTACTGCGAATTGCGCTTTGGTTGTAGCCGTTGGCGGGATGCAGCCCACGCCGCTCGATATTCCCGCTATCGGCCCATTTCGCTATTATCGCTTCCACAACGGCAAATATGGCACCGGCCTGAGCGACGATGAACTGGCCTTCTGGGCCGGGCGCATGCGAGCGGATCAAGAGCAGGGCTATGAGGTGTTTGCGTATTTTAATAATGATCCTCAGGGTTATGCGATTTTTAATGCGTTGAAATTGCAGGAGTTGTTGGGGGTGTGAGCGTTTCTCTTTTTGCCGCGTTCCCCCATTTATTTTGCGCGCTTTCCCAGGAAGAAAAGCGCAAGCGCCAGCAGAGCAGCGGCTCCAATCGCGACAGCAACGACCATTCTCCGGGTTCTTTCGACTATTTTGTTGCCTGCGAAGCTGCCGCGTTCATTAAGATGCGGGAAAGGTGTTCCAGCAGGCACGTCCACGCCGAGGAAAGCGCAGAGCGGTTCCCAGCCTTCTTTGACGCTGTAGACGAGTAATTTGTCTGGTGGGACGCGCTGCTTGACCTCTTCGATGTGCTGGTTAAATATCTGGATAGCATAGGCTTTGTCCTCGAAGCGGTTGTGAAAGGTGTTTTCCCAGACCAGCTTTTGAGTGATGCGACCGATGCCAGACCCACCGGGGAAAAATCGCTTTGCTACGTGCTCCATAAGAGTTGGGTGAGTGGCTTGATTCATGCGGCGGGATATCTGGTAGATGGTGTTGAGGGCGCTTTCGTACCAGGCTTCGGGGTCGCGGGTGGTCAGAATCACTTTTGCGTCTGGATAAACCTGCATGAGTTCTTCATAGAAAGCGCAGCCCGGCCAGTCTACAGTGGCTGAATAGCCCGCGAAAATGTCGTTCCAATCAATGCGCTCGCCATTGCTGGCGGCCACCCAGAGCGGCACATGCTCAGGATGGTGAAATACTTCCGTCATGTGATAGCAGGGTCCGAAGCCGAGTTCTTCGAGAGCCGCCTTGAGGGAGAGCGTACCCGTTCGCCCGAAGCCCGCGCCAATTACTTTGATGGTATCTGCTGGATGAACTACCATGATCGTTCCTTTCTTTTCCGCATGGATGCTGTTCCCTGTCATCCTTCGCTGCGCTCAGGATCTGCGTGGCCCGACGATTCGTGTGCCAACGTCGCAGATCCTGAGCGCAGCGAAGGATGACATGATGAATATCCACGCTTTCTTCGTCAGAATTCATATTATATCCAGACTGTTTGATCTGTAAATGCAAAAAGTGCGCTATTTTCGCGAATGTGAACTAACCAACATTCCACGTGTTACAACGCCCCTTCCCCTGACGTCTAAGCATATTAGATAATAAACACATCTACTAAACAAAGTAGTAATTTGCGCGTGGAGGAACATCGCTATGATTGGCCCGTTTAACTGGATAGATCTCGCATTTCTGGTGACGATTGCCCTGCTGGTCTTTAATGGCCTGCGCAATGGCGCGCTTTTTAGCCTCGTTCACCTGCTTGGCATTCCTATTGCATTAGGTGTCACGCTCTTTTTCGGCAAGCCCTTTACTATGTTCTTGAACTCAAACGGCCTCTCTGTTTCGCCGTTGATCGCGTATATCGTCCTCTTTTTTGTGACCATCCTCGTAATACATATTATAGGAACGATGATTCGCGGCGTGGTGCGCGCCGTCCCGTTCCTGGGTCTCGGCGACGTCCTGCTCGGCGGGCTGATCGGGTTTATCGAGGCCTGGCTGCTCTGGGTGATTGTGCTGCTGGTGATCGGCAACTTCCTGGGCGGCATTCAGAACACTATACACGCCGGTTCGCAGGTCGTTCCAGGACTCAACATCACCGTTACTCAGTATCAGGACTGGCTCAATGCCTACAATCAGGCCTTGAATAATAGCCTGTTCGCGCATGTGAACGGCTTTATCATTAAGACGTTGCCTGTGCATATCAGCTCACTGCTGCCACACAAATAGCAGGGCGAGGTGTTACAATACGATTATAGGATATATATAACCTGTAGGGATGCGATGATGAACTTGTACGACCAAATCCGGTCATGCCTGGTATGTCATCCTGTTTGATGTCATCCTGAGCGCAGCGAAGGATCTCCAGCCTCGACGCGCGAATCATCCGAGGACACAGATCCTTCGCTGCGCTCAGGATGACAGGGGCAAGCTTCCCAATGTTGGTTGTTCAAGTTCATCATCGTATCCCTACAGTAGGCCAATCGGGTTTTTGAATAGTTATATAGTGGAGGGTAACTACGCCAAAACAACGACTGCTTGAAACACGTGAAGGGCCGGAACACGCTTTCCTGGTCGCCGTAGAACATGATGAAAGCGAAAGCTTGTGGAGCGTTGAAGACTCATTGAGCGAACTGGAGACGCTGGCGCAGACGGCGGGGGCCGAAGTGGTCGGCACGATGATCCAGCGCCTGCGCCACCCGGATAGCGCAACCTACCTCGGTAAAGGCCGCGTGCAGGAATTAAGCGATACCGTACATCATCAGGATATCGACCTGGTCATTTTTGACGACGAACTTTCCCCCTCGCAACAGCGCAACCTGGAAAAAGCCCTTGATGCTCGCGTCATCGACCGCACCGCCCTGATCCTCGACATTTTCGCGCAACATGCCCGCACCCGCGAGGGCCGTTTGCAGGTCGAACTGGCCCAGCTTGAGTACCATTTGCCGCGACTCGCCGGAAGCGGTGTAGATATGTCGCGGCAGGCCGGTGGTTCTCGGGGCGCGGCTGGTGTTGGCGGCGCGATTGGCGTGCGCGGCCCCGGCGAAACAAAACTGGAAATTGATCGCCGCCGCATTCGCGGTCGCATCGCCGAACTGCGTGAAGAGATCGAGGCGGTACGCGAGCAGCGCAAACTGCACCGCCGTCAGCGAAGCGCGCAGGCTATTCCGGTCGTCGCTGTCGTCGGCTACACCAATGCTGGCAAATCCACGCTGTTTAACGCCCTCACTGAGGCCAACGTCGTAGCAGAGGACAAACTTTTCGCCACCCTCGACCCCACCACGCGCCATATTCTGTTGCCCAATAACCAGGAGGCCCTGCTGACCGACACGGTAGGCTTCATTCAAAAGCTGCCCACTAAACTGGTCGCCGCCTTCCGCGCCACGCTCGAAGAGGTTATCGAGGCCGATCTACTGCTGGAAGTGGTGGATATCAGCCATGAAAACGCCATCGAGCAGAGCGAGACCGTCAGCGACGTGCTGCGCGATCTGGAGGCCAACGACAAGCCCCGCGTCACCGCCCTGAACAAAATTGACCTGCTTGACGACCCCTCGGTGATCGATACCTCGCTCTATCCCAACGCCGTACCCGTCTCAGCGCTGCACAAAATCGGCCTGCACGCCTTACTGCAAAAGATCGCCGGGGTACTGGCCGCCAGCATGGAGCAGGTACAGGTACTGATTCCTTTCAATAAAGCTGAACTGGTAGAACTGTTCCACCGGCGCGGCCACGTCGAACGCGAGGAACACCTGCCCGAGGGAACGTGCATCACAGGACGGTTGCCGCGCTCGCTCAAAGGGTATTACGCGCCGTATAGAGAGAAAAAGGGCATCAGTTCATGAGCCACCTGCGTTGATAAGATAATGCGGAAGCTTTCTGTAGGGACGCGATGAAGCGCGTCCCTGCCTCTCACGAGAGAATAGGACATCTGGCGACTAGCAAAAAATGACCCCGAACCCGGCCCCGGTCTTGCCTTTTTGCCACATCTCAGGTATACTTATATTAACGCTAGCTTGCTAGCATTGCTCTCTTCGTTCGTTTCTTGTTTTGCTCTACCCAATCCGGTGTTTGCTTCCCACGAACGAACATCTCTCCATTCAATGGTAAAAGAGTATGGCACAAGTGGCACAAACGGCACAATGCCTGCTCGCTCCCCTTTCCAGGCTGAACCCGGCGCATGACTATCATGAAAGCGATGGCACAAATGGCACAATCTCCCCTCCTATCCACCTTTGACACTACAAGATATAATGTGGACAATATGCATCACGACAGCATAGGCCGTGATAGGAGTATATACAAATGACGGAGATACCGGGGAAGCCGCGCTTCCGAGTGTGTTTTTGGGGAGTGCGCGGCAGCTATCCCACCCCTGGGCCGCAAACGGTGCGCTACGGTGGCAATACCGCCTGTGTCGAGGTGGAAGTAGACAGGCAGCTTTTCATTCTGGATGCCGGGAGTGGCATCATCCGGCTTGGACAGAATTTGCAGCGCCGCTTTCAGGATCGACCGCTTTCCATTTCCCTGTTCATCACACACGGCCATAACGATCACCTGCTTGGTCTACCATTTTTTAGTCCGCTATACAATCCACATGCAGAAATTCACTTTTATGGCCCCCAACTGGCAGACCGGAATATCGAGCAACTTGTAACCCCGCTTATGTCTCAACCGTATTTTCCTGTGGATATGCGAACACTTCCTTCGCTTCGTACTTTTCACACCATCTCAACACGGGAGCAATTTGTCTGGCGGGCTGGTTCCTCGCTTCCAGAAATACACCTGCAGCCGGTCGTGGTGAAAGAGACGGACGTGCAGGTGCAGGCAATCATGACGAACAGTCATCCCCTCGATGGCGCGGTGGTGTATCGTATCGAGTACGCGGGACGAAGACTGGTGTTTGCTACCGATGTAGAATGGAAAGAGCGCTGCGACCCAACTTTCCTGGCGTTTATTTCTAATGCGGACGTCTTGATACACGACGCGCAATATACGCCGGACGACTATCCAGACAAACAGGGCTTTGGACACAGCACCATCGAGATGGCAACCGAGGTGGCGCAACTGGCCGGAGTGAAAGAACTGGTATTGTTCCATCACGAGCCAACTTATGACGATGACAAACTGGATAAGATCCAGGCCGAGGCGCGCAAGCTTTTTCCGCGTACCACTACGGCGTATGAAGGTTTGGAGATTGATCTGTTAGCAAATAGCAAATAGAGACTTGAACCATAGAGGGCGGGTACATTCATTGGGCGGGGCAAGCCCACGCCCCTACAGTGAGGTTAACAATGGCTATAAATGTAGTACTGGCATTCATGATTATTGGCTCCTTCCTGGTGGCGGAGATTCTACACGAACTGGGACATGTCCTGGTGGCAGGCTGGCTAGGAGATCCCACGCCGCGCCTGCAGGGCCGCTTAAGTTTGAGTTTGCGACCGCATATCGACCCTCTGGGAACCCTGCTCTGCGTGATTCTGGCCTTCTTTCCGGCGCTTTCCGGGCCAGTAGGTCTGGGTTGGGGCCAGCCAGTAAAGGTTGATCCCTGGAAATTGCGCGGCGGGCCGAATGTTGGTACGCTGCTGGTCGCTCTCGGCGGCATTCTAATGAACCTGGTTGTAGGGCTGCTCTTTGCTCTGATTTTACATTTCCTGCCAGCTTCGCTTTTCCCGATATTCACAGGCGGCGAACCGGTAAATGGACTGCTCGGGCGCATTCCGCAGTTGATTGCCGTCTTTGCCATCACCAACATTGCGGTAGCGATTTTCAATATTATTCCGCTCCACCCGTTGGACGGCTACCAGATCGTCTATGCGCTGCTGCCGAGCAAGCAGGCGCGAGGATTTGCGCGTTCGGCCACCTATGGGCCTTTTATCATCCTGGCGCTCATCTTCTTACTGCCGTTCCTGGGTCAGCTTACCGGCCTGGGTAGCCTCTTCATCTTCCATATTCCTTACTACATTTTGCTGGGAGCGAGCAATCTCGTCGGGCTGGTCTCCGGCCTGGGGAACTACATCCTGGCGCTTTACCTCTTACTGTAGGAGAACAGGTTTGCGTAAAGTCTTCTACCGGCTCTGGCAGGTGCGCCAGCAGTTATTCGCTTCGCCCCTCACAGATGTGGAGCGGAAGGAAGTAGCTTGCTGGCTGCCCGCTTCGGCGCTCCCGCTCTTTCAAACCATGTCCGCCGCCGATCAACAACACTCCCTGCGCGTTTGTCAGGGTTTGCTGGCGCAGGGCTGTACGGACAAAGACATGCTGGCGGCGGCATTGCTGCATGACGTGGGCAAGGCGCAGGGGCGAGTACCGTTTTGGACGCGCCCGGCAATCGTCATCGGCAAATTGTGCGCGCCGCGCCTGCTCTCGCGATTAGCGGTGTACCCTCCTGAAGATGCCCGCCTGCCTCGCTGGCAGCGTTCCCTTGGCTATGCATGGTGGCATGCCGAAGTTGGCGCAAGACTGGCGGAACAGGCCGGACTATCCGAGCAAGCTGTGTTGTATATTCGCACGCATCACCAGCCCAACGGGCCAGCAGCGGCGTTGCATATTATTGACGAGGCTTCATAATTCATGCTTGACCAGAAAGAACCCGCTTTCTCTGACGAGAACCTGCGCACTGAGATTGAAGAACAGCACGCCCGCTACGTAGTCCACCTGCCAGTCTTCGAGGGGCCGCTCGACCTGCTGCTGCACCTCATCGAAAAGCGCCAGATGGAAATCACCACCATTTCGCTGGTCGCCGTCACGGATCAATACCTGGCCTACCTGCAACAATGGCAGGAGAGCGACAACCCCCCCCTGGCAAACATGGCCGCCTTCGTCTCCATCGCCTCGCGCCTGCTCTACATCAAATCACAGAGCCTGCTGCCCCATACCTCGAAAGAGGAGTTGAACAGCGAAATGGAGAGCGCCGCCACAATGGCCGAAGAACTGCGCGCCCACCTGATGGAATACAAGCTTGCCAAAGAGATTGCCCACTACCTGCGCCAGCGCGAGGAAGAGGGCCTGCAAACTTACGGGCGCTCCGGTCTCCTCGCAGGCATCGAAGCCCAACTCACCTGGACGCCGCCTACCCTGGTTGGCCTGGAAGTCAACTCCCTGGCCAAGGCCTTCCGTCGCCTGCTCGAACTCCAGGCCCGCGACGAAGGCAACAATGCAATGATCATGCCCATCGCCCGCGTCCGCGTCAGCGAACGCATCGCCGAAATTGTAGACCGCCTCACTCAGAAACCGCGCATCCTGCTCTCCGAATTGCTGGAACGCGAGACCTCGCGCCTCGTCATCATCGTCACCTTCCTGGCCGTCCTCGAAATGTGGAAACGCGCCCGCCTCTCCGTCACCCAATCCGACCTCTTCGGCGAAATCACGTTAGAGCGCGGCGAACGCTGGGAAGACCGCGACGCTATCAGCGACGAAGAACTTGAGGAGAGCGCCTGAGCCGGCCTAAATGGCAATACTAAATCTCGCGACCCCATAATTCTGCTCCGCATCTACCACATACGCAATTAATGTATGCCTACCTTTCGATACTGCACGCACATTAAGCATCACTACCTGCCCTGTAGAAAGGAGGTGCGCAGTACTATCCAGAAACCAGGTGACGCGCTCGATAGAAAGCACATCCTTAACCCGTACCTCGAACTGTACTTGAGTGGCGCTGGCCTTACCAGTTGTAGAAGAGAGGTTTGCCGGAACAATCTTTACCTGCGGTGATGCGCTTACAGGCTGCATCCCTGTATAAGGATTCCAGGGTGCAGAAGCAATAAATTCCTGCGCAGAGATGGTGCCGTAGGAACTTCCCGGCACCCAGCCAATGCCGACAAGGGTAAGCTGCGGATCGAGGATGTTGTCGCGGTGGCCGCAGTTCTCGATGCTGTCATCGTACATGTACTCGTAGATGGCTCCCGCACCAGGAACTGGATTGCCTGCGAGGTTCTCGGCGGCCAGCCTGTAGTGATTGGCTAGAACAGGATTGCCGTCGATGCGCTGGGAAAATGTGCCTGAGATGAGGCTGGTGTGCGAGAAGAATTCCAGGTCGCGCAACTGCCGACTGTAGCCCGCCGCCATCTGCGCGAGATTGGCATCCCACTGCAACGGCTTCAAGCCGCGAGCGGTACGCTCCAGGTTGAGCAGCACGAACTGCTTATGCGCCGGATCGAGTTGATAGTAATTGGCTGGCAGGCGCAAGGGTGGTAGATGCTCCAGTGCGTGGGCATAGTTGATGGCAGCGATGGCATCCTGCTCATTTTCAGTCACCAGGTAGTCGGGATTGGCCGGAATATCGATACAGCTTCCGGCCTGCAATGCAGCCGTCTGCTGGGAATGAATAAAGAACACACCACCGGAGATCAGAACAATGAGAAGCCACAGGAATAAGGCCCGCCGCATACAATACCTCAACAATAGATTTATATATCTGATCTTTTCTCTTTTCTACATCGGTCCGCTACAGCTTTTCAACAGAGGCTTTACACGAGAGACTGCTGAGAGGGAGAAACTTCCCACATTGTCGTCTGTATAGCAAGCCCTGGTGGCCATTTCTGGTTTACAGAATTCCAGGCCAATAAGATTTTGAGGATTACCATGACAGGAACCATCACCGAATTTGTTGTACCCACTCCTGGCAGTGAACCTTATAACCAGGTGATCGGGTCGGATCATAACCTCTGGTTTTTAGAATACCAGGGTGATAAGATCGGACGCATCACCACTGGAAAATAAACTTACTTTCTATTCCTGTAGTAGGGACAGGGGGGCTGTGGTGTGGAGTGGCGGGGGCCTGGTGCCTGTCCCTTGTGGGATGCGGAAAATGCCTTTCAAACTACGTTTTCTACATGCCCGCACAGGGATAGGCACGCCCCATCCACCCCGCACCACAGCCCCTGTCCCTACGAAGTGCAATCTGCCCTAAAACCTCCAATCGGTGCGCGTGCCGACGGTGCCGTATTCCCAGGTCATGACATGCTTTACGTTGACACGGTAGAGGTCGCAGTTCTCATGAAAGATGGTATCTCTGCCGCCGCTGTGCGGGTCAACGTACTTTTCCTGGTAGGCGGCATCAACACGCGCCAGTTCTTCCTGGTCGGTGACGATTTCGATGGGGCCTTCGAGAATAATCACATCGTCGCCATCACCGGCATGCACAATCGTCCAGGGCTGGTGCGCGAGGTTTTTCGCCTTTTGCATATCGCGCCGCGTAATAAAGTAAATGCTTTTGCCATCCCAGATGAACCAGACGGGAACGGTGTGCGGTCGCCCATCAGGCCGCGTTGTACTGATCCAGATGGAGCGCAACGCTTGAAGCGGTAAATCAACCTTGCGCCAGGGGATAAAGCCGGGCATGTTTACTCCTCCTGCTGTAATTGATGAGGAAATACCATACGTTTCAGGTAAAAGTATATGGCCTTATAACTGTCATCTCCTGTCAAGAATTCCGCTCGAATCCGTAGGGACAGGGGGATTGTGGGGCGGAGTGGATGGGGCCTTGTGCCTGTCCCCCATCGAATACGCGAAAATGTCCATCAAACGGCGCTTTCTGTAACCCCGGCACAGGGACAGGCACAAGGCCCCCACCCGGCCCCCCATGTCCCCCTGTCCCTACACAAGTTCTTTCACCAATTTATCGGCCAATTCAAACGAGTAGTTCTGGCCCCGGTCATGTGGATAAACCTGGAACATATTGGCAACGTAGAGGCCGGAAAGCGGCGTGTGCAGCGGCGGGATGTGCTGACGATAATCCGTCGTAACAATCGGCTGGGCGAAAGGGGCCGAAAAGAGCCAGCTTTCCTGAATCCAGTCGGTATCGAAGGATGGGTGAATGCGCTTCAGGTTGGGCAGGAACTCGGCGATAACCTGCTCTTTGGTCATGGAGAAAAGCGGATCGGTCATGGGGCGATAGTTGCCGAGGTAGATGAGATGGCGACCGCCGTATTCAGAGGGCGGGCGATAGTTGGTATGCTCGACCAGGCTGGTAAAAGAATAGCCTGGGTCGCAGGGATTGATCCAGTAGCTATCGGTCAACTGGCGGTCAAGCGAGAGAATGAGGCATTGCGCGCCATATGCCTGCCCCCAATCGTAACGCTGGCGATAGTCCTCGGGGAGCGCGGGAATCAGGCGACAGGTGAGGCGGGTGGGCAAAGTGGAAATGACCTTATCAAAGCTCCAGGTGCCTTTGCTGGTACGCACCTCCCAACGGCCATCCTCAGTGGGCTGAGCCTGTTCGACACGGGTTGAAAGCAGGACTTTGCCGCCGTTTTGTTGAATACGCTCGACAAGGCGCTCGTAGAGTAATTGGAAGCCGCCGCGCAGGTAGCCCAGATAGGTTGTGCGATCATGGAAGCGCGCCCAGAACCAGGGCAAGGCGATCTGGTCGTGCATCTTGCCGAACTTGGAGACGAAAAGCGGGCCGAAGATCATGTCATAGGGCCGCTTGCCCATCCAACGGCGCAGCCAGGGTTCAGCCGTTTTGCCCTCGTAAAGAGATGATCCCGTGAATTTGAGCAGGCCAGCTACCGCCGCGACGCGCAGTCGTTCAGGCAGGCGCAAGGGCGAGAAGGTCAGCAGGGTCATAGGCGAGTCCAGTTGCTGGAAGCGGCCTCGAATCAGGCAGACGGTGCGCGGGTGCGACCATTCCAGGCGGTCTCCCAGGCCAAGTTCCTCGATCAGACGGATGGCGGTTTTGTCGGTCTTGAAGAGATGATGATAGAACTTCTCTAACCATGTATCACCCACGCGAAAACCGGCAGCAAGCCCGCCCGCGAGCGGCTCCTGCTCAAAAACCATTACTGAATGGCCGACCTTGCTCAGCCGGTATGCCGCGCCCAATCCTAACGCGCCACCACCTAGAATCGCATATTCCATGTATGTTCGTTCCTCATGTCATGCTATTACAAACCTGTCTTCGCCTGTCATCCTGAGCGCAGCGAAGGATCTGCGTCACCCAACAGGATCGCATGCCTACCCCAGAGATCCTGAGCGCAGCGAAGGATGACAGGCGAGAAAACCTTTTTCATGACTTGCTATGTTCTGTTTGAAGATTGGCGCTATTGTAGCATATCTAAGATAAATGGTGTAGGGGCAGGAATGGAGATGACGGGCGGGAAGGGAGAGCGCTTGTGTCGCCCTGGTTCCCGCGCTCATTCACGAAAAGGCTATTTCACTGCACAATGCGGATTGTCCAGAAGTCATCTTATTTGATTTGGTAGAGGTTTTGATGCCTCATTGTAACGCGCTAGAGGGATGTTGGATAGACCATGACCCGAAAGGTTTAAAACGGGGCAATTCCAACGAGGAGGAAGAGAGGGAGGGATGTGCTGAATGGGTTCCGGCACATCCCCTTTGGTTTAGTGGGTCACTTCCTGGCCGGGGTTCCAGCGCAGGTTGGGTTTGCGGGCGGCGAGGGCCTGGTCGAGGCGTCCGACGGGCGTGGTGTGGGGGGCGGTCTTCACGATGTCGGGGTTCGCGCGAGCCTCTTCGGCGATCTGGCGCATGACGCTGACGAAGTAGTCGAGCGTTTCGCGGGTCTCGGTCTCTGTTGGCTCGATCATCATGGCCTCGTGGACGATGAGCGGGAAGTAGATGGTGGGCGCGTACATGCCGAAGTCGAGGATGCGCTTGGCGATGTCGAGCGCGGTGACACCATTTTCCTTCTTTTGCTTCTCGGCGGTTGCCACAAACTCGTGCTGGCAGGTGACGGGGAAGGCGATCTCGTAGTCAGAGGCCAGTTCGTGCTTGAGGTAGTTCGCGTTGAGAATGGCGCTCTGGGCGACGTGCAACAGGCCATCGGGGCCATAGGTGCGAATGTAGGTGTAAGCGCGAACCAGGACACCGAAGTTGCCGTAGTTGGCGCGCACCTTGCCAATCGACTGCGGGCCTGCATCCTGCCAGTAGTAGCCCTGCTCGTTTTTGACAGGCAACGGGCCGGGTAGGAAGGGAACGAGGTGTTCCTTAACACCGATGGGGCCTGCACCTGGGCCGCCGCCACCATGCGGAGTGCTGCATGTCTTGTGCAGGTTGAAATGCACCACGTCGAAGCCCATATCGCCGGGGCGCGTGATGCCTAATACGGCGTTGGCGTTGGCTCCGTCGTAGTAAAGCTGGCCGCCTGCTTTGTGAACCATTTGCGCGATCTCAAGGATGTTGCTGTCGAAGATGCCGAGCGTGTTCGGGTTGGTCATCATGATGGCCGCTACGTTATCGGCATAGTTGTCGAGCAACGTCTTGAGATGGCTCATCTCGATGCCGCCGGTTTTGGGGTCGGTCTTGACCTCGACGGCCTTGTAGTCGGCAAGCGTGGCGCTGGCGGGATTGGTGCCATGAGCGTTGTCAGGAATCAGGACGAGGTTGCGGTGGCCCTGGCCGTTGCTCTCATGATAGGCTTTGATGAGCATAAGGCCGGTCAGTTCGCCATGCGCGCCTGCCGAGGGCTGCAAAGTAACGCGGGTCATGCCGGAGATTTCGGCGAGGTATTGCTCCAATTCGTAGATAAGCTGGATGGCTCCCTCGACCGTCTCGTCCGGCTGCAAGGGATGGATGCGGGCAAAGCCGGGGAGCGCAGCCATGTCCTCGTTCAGCTTAGGATTGTACTTCATGGTGCAGGAGCCGAGCGGGTAGAAGCCCGTATCGACGCCGAAGTTGCGCTGCGAAAGGTGCGTGTAGTGGCGCACGATCTCGATTTCGCTGACCTCCGGCAGTTTGGCGGGTTCTTTGCGAATCATGCTCTCTGGAATGAGATTGTCCAGCGGCTCGGTTGGCACGTCCATCGCGGTCATAGTGGCGGCGCGGCGACCGGGTGCGCCTTTTTCAAAGATCAGGGGTTCGACGGTACTCATGCCTGCACCTCCTCCTTCTGGCTACTTGCGTGGCTCTCCAGGCTGGACGAGTATTCGTTCAGGGCAGTCACGAGCAGGTCGATATCTTCTTTTGTGCGCGTCTCGGTGACACAGAACATCATGGCGTTTTTCATATTGGGATAGTCGCGGCTCAGATCGTAGCCGCCGATGATGCCCTGGCGCAAGAGCGAACGCTGTAGCTGCTGGATGGAGCCAGGGATGGTGACAACGAACTCGTCATAGAACGGGCTGCTAAAGGTGGCCGAAAAGCCTGGAACCGAGGTGATCTGGCGGAAAGCATAATGAGCCTTTTGCAGACACAGTTCGCCAAGCTCGCGGAAGCCCTGTTTGCCTAGAGCAGCGAGATAGATAGTCGCTCCAACAGCCAACAGGGACTGGTTGGTGCAGATGTTAGAGGTGGCGCGCTCGCGCCGAATGTGTTGCTCGCGGGTCTGGAGTGTCAGCACATAGCCAGTGCGTTTCTCGCCGCCCTCTTCAACGGTCTGCCCAACGAGGCGACCGGGGAGCAGGCGCATGTACTTGTTTTTGGCGGCCATGAAGCCAAGCGCGGGGCCGCCGTAGCTCATCGGGTTGCCGAAGCTCATGAGTTCGCCAACGGCAATATCCGCGTTGTAGTCGGCTGGCGCGGCAAGAATGCCGAGCGAGGCGGGTTCGGTGATGTTGGTGATGAACACGGCCTTGCCCTTGTGCGCGATGGGTTCCAAAGCGCGCATATCCTCAATACAACCGAAGAAGTTGGGCTGTTGCAGCACGACGGCGGCAGTAGTGGGACTGACGGCGGCATCCAGGTCTTCCGGCGTGGTGACACCGTTGCGCGTTTGTACCTCTTTGACGTTGAAGCCGCGCGCGTGAGCATAAGTGCGCAGGACGCGGCGGTATTGCGGGTCAACGCCTTCCGAGATGACTACTTCGCCGCGACCGCCAGGGCCGAGGGCGAGCAGGACAGCTTCGACAACGGCGGTCGAGCCATCGTAGAGCGAGGCGTTAGCGATGTCGAGGCCGGTGATCTGGCACACCATCGTCTGGAACTCGTAGATGGCCTGCAACATGCCCTGGCTGACTTCGGGCTGGTAGGGCGTGTACGAGGTGACGAACTCGGAACGGCGCTGCAAATGCGGCACAACGCTCGGAATGGCGTGATCGTAGGTGCCAGCGCCCAGGAACGAGATTGTCGTGTCAAGATTGCTGTTTTTGGCTGCCATGTTCATCATCAGCCGTTTCAGGTCTGGTTCTGGCAGCGCGGGCGGAAGATCGAGCGGGCGGCGCAGGCGCACGTTTTCTGGCACGGGCGCGAGCAGGTCCTCAAGCGAGGAAAGGCCCAGTCTGGCAAGCATGGCCTGCTGGTCTTCCGGCGTATTTGGTATATAGCTCATGGGTTGGTCTCCATTTAGATGGGAACGGGTAGGTGGATTTCTGTTGCGAGACGATCAACATGATTTTTTACCAATAAAAAGGGTCTCTCCAGGCATGTCATCCTGAGCGCAGCGAAGGATGACATGAGGGGTGTCCCTCGTTATTTCATCAAAGTTCATAATGATTGTCTCACAACAGCAACTGTATTGTTAGCGGCCCTCAAGATAGGATTTGTATGCGTTGGCGTCCATTAGTTGATCGACTTCAGAGGGGTTGGAGAGCTTTACGACGAGCATCCAGCCCTCTTCGTATGGACTGTCGTTGATGAGTTCGGGATGGTCGCGCAGCGCCTCGTTGACCTTGACGATTTCGCCGCTGACGGGGGAAACCAGTTCCGAGGTCGCTTTGACGGACTCGATATCACCGAACTTTCCTTCATGTGAGATGCTCTGGCTGGCGTCCCAGGGTAGTTCGATGTAGACGATGTCGCCAAGCTGGTCCTGGGCGTAGTCGGTGATGCCGATGGTGGCCTGGTCGCCTTCGACACGCACCCATTCGTCGGTTTTGCTGTACTTGAGATTGTCAGGATGATTAAGACTTGCCATAAATAAGGGTCTCCCTTCTCTACTTTTGTCGTTTATAGAATGGCAGGGCGACGATCTGCGCTGCCGCCCGTTTGCCGCGAATGTCGATTTGTACCTGTTTGCCGGGCGTGGCGTCCGCCGTTTCGACGTAGCCCATGCCGATGTTTTTGTTAAGCGTAGGGCTGGGCGCGCCACTGGTGACAGTGCCGATCTGGCGGTCGCCATCGTAGATAGCATAGCCGCCGCGCACGACGCCGCGATCAACCATTTCAATGCCAACTAATTTCTTGCTCAACCCCTGTTCTTTGGCCTGTTGTAAGGCATCACGGCAGATGAAGTCGCCTTTGTTGAGCTTGACCGTCCAGCCGAGTCCGGCCTCAAGAGGATTGGTGTTGTCGTCGAGTTCGTGACCGTAGAGGCAGTAGCCGGCTTCCAGGCGCAGGGTATCGCGAGCGCCGAGTCCGGCGGGCAACAGGCCGCGCTCCTTGCCAGCAGCCAGCAGGTCGCGCCACAATTTAGCGACATCGACGGGCGCGCAATAGAGTTCAAAGCCATCCTCGCCCGTGTAGCCTGTGCGCGAGATGATGCAGTGAATGCCATCAACTTCGCCAGGAGCAAAATGATAGTAACGGATGCCGGAAAGATCGATGCTGGTCAGGGGTTGCAGGATGGCCTGCGCTTCCGGGCCTTGCAATGCCAGCAGGGCCGTCGTGTCGGACTGGTTGGTAACGTTGACATCGAAATTACGCGCCTGCTGCTCTACCCAGGCAAAATCTTTCTCGATATTGGCCGCGTTAACCACTAGCATGTAGTGATTGTCGGCCAGCTTATAAATCAGCAGGTCGTCGATGGTGCCTCCGTTGGGCAGGCAAAGCTGGCTGTAAAGGGCCTGTTGATTGGCGAGGCGCGAGATGTCATTGGGAACGAGATATTGCAGAAATTTCTCGGCCTCGGGTCCTTCCACCTTAAATTCGCCCATGTGGCTGACGTCGAAAAGGCCAGCGCGAGTACGCACCGCGCGATGTTCATCGAGGATGCCGCTGTACTGGACGGGCATCTCCCAGCCACCAAACTCTACCATGCGCGCTCCCAGGGCGCGGTGTTCATCGTAGAGCGGGGTGCGTTTAAGCGCGGTCGTTGTATTACCGGTATCGGTCATCTCTATTGCTCCATTGCAATTACAAGTTCGGGGTTACGATAGCAAATTACGCTACCATTATCATATCACGCGGCGTAGGGAACGTGGGAAATGGAGACGTTTGTGCCACTTGTGCCACCGTTTTTTTGCATTCACAAAGAGGTTGGTAAGGAGAGATTGCTTGCAAGAGAGCAAGCAGGCTATGTATAGTAGCCTGATTTTTGGGAGAATAGCAAGGGGGCGATGATTCAGGGGGTGTGCATCATATTTTTGCATAGAGAGTTTCCGGAAGCAGAGGGGACCGGAAGTCATCCCTTTGCGGATGGCTTCCGGTCTCCCTTTCTTAGTGTGCCTTAGAACGAGAGCTTCCGCGCATTTCAAAGGCGAGGACGTTATTGTTCGGAACCTGCGCTCCAATGCTCTAGAGGTAGCCAGCCCCGGGCGTATGCCGTTGTATCCAGGATGGCTAACCAATCGAAATCAGTGAAGCTGTGCGGGCCCAGTGTTTCAACATAGGAACCGTTCTTCTTACTGCCAGAGCGAATCGGAAGGGCCGCGATTTCCTCGGCAGGAAGTCCTTGCCCTTGATGGGTGGGAATGAACCGCACCGGCCCGGGAGCGGATGCGAGCCGCGCCTCAAGCGTCCCGGCTTCGGGCTGGCCGATCCCGTTGGCGGGCGAGGAGACGACGGCTGAGCCGATGACGGCATAGCGGCGGCCGAACATGGCATTCAGATGAGATCCAACGGGCCACCAGATTACCGCCTTATTCCCCCATTGCCATTGTATCTTTCCCCGCTTGAGATGAGCATTGTGGGCAAACACCAGCACCTTCCCCTGTTCGCGGGAAACAATGTACGCCAGATTCTCTGCCATGATTGCGTCACGGATACCGAGCAGGCGGGCCTCGCGTTGCTCAGACGCTTGCGCTAACTCTGCATGGTAGTTCAGAAGCTGCCGGGCCATCACCGCATAATGAACGGCTTCTCGATAGCGGCCCTCGTCGCTCTTTGTCACCAATTCGGGACGACGCACATGCAGTTCTGAAATGAGTTCCTCCGTCTCAATGCGTAATGCTCTTGCCTCTGCTGACTGGCCAAAGGCCTGCGTCGGGTCCAGCGCGGCAGCCGGATTCTCCCAGGCAGCGTCCTGTCCTAGCAGTGAGTCGATACGATTTCGATACTCCTGGCCGAGGGCCTCATCAACTGAACTGAGGTAATCAAGCGCAACGTGGAGTGTCTGACGGGGACTATCTGCCACCACATCGGTCGGGCTATCGAACCCATAGAACTGGAGTTTCATCTGGTGCGCGGGATTTGCATTGTATCGCTTCATCCACTCGACCAGTTCTCGATTCGCTTCGAACTTTCCGAAATCATGGCTAAATCCAGTATCCTGCACCGCCTCATAGGATGCTGGACCGCGACCAAGCACGTATTCATTGACGATGGGTCCCCGAGGAAAACTGCTCTCAATAGCAATGGCGCTGTAGCCATGAGCTTCGGCAAGGCGTTGGAAGAGCTGGTTGCGCAGGACAAGCAGCTCTTCCCCTCCATGTAGTGCTTCTCCAAAGCCAAGCAATGCTACCGAATCGCCAGATGAAGCGATCACCTTATCAACAGCGTTGAAGGATGCCGGAGAATCAAGCGAGCATGGGATTGCCTCGCGCGCAATCCAATCGTCCAGAGTCGCAGGTCTGGCTGCTGAGTAAGTCATGTGTCTTCCCTCCATTGTTTTCAGTGGAGCATTCATCTAATGGAAACTCTCCTCCTTCTGCTACTTCTCCCTCCTCTGCTCTCGCACGCTAACTCTACGAGAGCAAGGCAAATTTCGTATGGAGGTTGCATGCATGCGTCTCCGATCCAGGCTGGCCGGGCTTCTTCTGGATCACATCTCTACTGTACAACACAGATGCAAGATTGGAGGGTACATAAGAGCGAGAAGGGTGCGCATGGATGTAAAAAAAGAGGAGAGCAGTCTTACTATGCCCGATCCATGTGATAGATTATCAAAGAAAAGTCTCTACTATCGAGATGGGAGTTTTAGATGATACCTCACACTGCTTTGCGCACGATCGATCTGGCGAGAGCTGCCGGAATTAGCGTTCAGCAGGTGCGCAACTATGAAGCCTTTGGTCTGCTGCCACCGGTTTCACGAAGCAAGAGCGGCTACCGTCTCTATACGCAGCAGCATCTGGCTGCGCTCAAAACCACGCGCAGCCTGGTCGCTGGTTACGGCTGGCAGCGGACGCCAAAAATTATGCAAGCGCTCCATCAGGGTGATCTGGCAACCGCGCTTGCTACTATTGACGAACGCCACGCAGAACTTGCCTGCAAACGCCAGGACTGCGAGCAAACGCTTGTGGCTTTACACGCTTTGGCCGAGCAACTCCCTCCTGAACAAAGTTCTCACTCTCCCCAACGCTTGCGCGTAGGAGAGGCAGCCCGGCGAGTAGGTGTGCGCGTCTCGGCCCTGCATTTCTGGGAACAGCAGGGCCTTTTGCGCCCGGTACGCGACAAGAGCAGCCGCTACCGCCTCTATGATGAGCAACAGATGCGCCGCCTACGCGTAGTGGTTTTGCTCCGAGAAGCTGGCTACGACTTCAAGGTGATCCATGCGGTCCTCAATGAACTGGCAGCAGGCCGACCAGAAAAAGCTATCGAGGCAGTAGAGAAGAGACGCGAGGAACTGATGCGCATAAGCTGGCGATGCATTGAAGCCGTAGCCTATTTTCAACGCTATGTGAGAGAGTTTTGGGGGCAGCTTCTCTAAGAAGACGGCTTTGCAGAATCAACATGACTTGCTGAGTATCCAATCAATGGTTCAGATGCGTCAGCTCCCACACATACCGGTTGCGCACCGCTCCTGGAGATGAGCGAGAGCAGATTATTCGATCTGTCGAGGGTGTGGGTGACAGCTCTTTTTCTCCTATGGAGGAGGTGGTTGGCGTTGGGCCAAAGCGTTACAACAGCTTATAAAAAATGATGGTGGAATCGAGCGTCCCCTCAGCATTTCGGGCATAGGAAGGAACGATGCCAGCTTCTATGTAGGCTAATTTCCGGTAGAGGCGTTCGGCATCATCTCCTAAACGGGTGTCGAGAACTAATAAGGTACGTCCATGTTCTCGCGCAAGCGGTTCAATAGCTTCCATCAGGCAGCGTCCAATGCCGTGTCGGCGCTCCCGCTGTAACACCAGCAACTTCTGGACTTCTGCTCGATGCTGCGCATTTGGCTTTGTCGCAAACTCAAGCTGGACAGTGCCAACCACCTGTGTAGAATGACGCGCGATCAGAAGCACACGCTTCTTGTGAGCAATGTCTTCCAGGACAGCAGTCCAGTAGGCTCGCGCCTCCTCCTCGCTCAAAGGAGGAAGAAAACCGATAGAGGCACCACTTGCTACCGCATCTTGCAGCAAGGTGACAAGTTGCGGAAGAATGGTCTGGCCTTGCTCTGGCGTGACGGTTTTCAGGGAATACATGCTTTCCTCGCTTTCTCTAACCATCGGGATATTTCTGATTGACCGCTGATTCATTCGTTATTGCATATGTCTGCAAAGATCAAAAGGTCGTCTGGCTCTGGTCATACGGCCTCACAGGATAACAAGAATGTATTTAGCCGGGCAGTGTTCAGGTGTCGCGAAAGCACTCGGGCCAAAGAGTTGGTAGCGCAGACAGTCGCCGGGCCTGAGATCATAGGTTTGCCCGTTGACGCTCACTTCCAAATGCCCCTCGGTCAGGAGCAGGTGATGTTCCAGACCCGATCTGGGTGGACGATCATAAGTGATGCGCGTTCCTGGCTCAAGCTCGCACTCAAGCATCTCGGCAGCAAGACCTCGGGCCGGAGGAGAGACCGAACGACGCCGAAAACCAACGCTTTGATCTATCCAGACCGGTTGCGCGCTCTGGGGAACGAGAGGAACAAAGTCATCTTCGACCAGGTGCATCAACCGTGACATGGTCAGGCCATACGCCGCGCACAGCTTTCCCAGCACGCTCGTCGTCGGGCTGACCTCGGCATTCTCAAGGCGAGAAAGGGTAGCGCGGCTCACGTTACTGCGTCGTGCAAGCTCGTCTAAGGACCAACCACGTTCAGCGCGCAAACGCTTCAGACGCTGAGCAATGTGCCAATCAATAGAGGTTGTATCTGTATATGTATCTTCCATATTTGAAATATTATCTCATATATGAGAAAAAGTCAAGGGTAAGCTCCTCTTTTCAAGACGTTTTACACCTTATTTTCCTGAGCTTTGATAAACCGGACTCCAAATGCCCTCATTCAGTACTATACTAAATTATGGCGGTATGAAAATGTACAAATCCTATAAACATTCCAATAAGATACGACATGATTCTGTAGGGACGCGCTGATGAACTTTGACAAAGAAAGAGGGAAGACCCAGGCCTGTCATCCTGAGCGCAGCGAAGGATCGTGGTCCCCCGGCGAGGCGCGCGTCGCGACCGCAGATCCTTTGCTGCGCTCAGGATGACAGGGGGTACTAGACCCCCATATTGTGTCAAAAGCCATCAGCGCGTCCACCTGTCTGAACGCGCACGAGAGGCAGGACGCGATGAATCGCGTCCCTACAATAGCCGGTCTTTTTTATGAACGTTCCTGAATACAAGGAGGACAACATGGACAAAAGGACGCTTATCCAGACCCTAACCGAGGCGCGGGCGGAATGGGAGAATCTGCTGGCGCAATTCAGCGAGGATCAGATGCTTACGCCGGGGGCTACAGGCAATTGGACGGTAAAGGATGTGATCGCGCATGTGACATGGGGAGAACGAGAAATTGCGCCTGTGTTGCGCACGCGCAAACTGGTAGGTTCGGAACTGTGGAATTTGACCGATGACGAGCGCAACGAGATTGTGTACCAGCAACAGAAGGACCGCCCATTACAGGACATTATTCGCAATGAGCGGCAGGCCTATAACGATCTTTTTGAGGCCATTCAGACGCTTAGCGACGAGGATTTGAATGATCCGCATCGCTTTCAGGATATGCCAGAGCAGTGGAGTCCCTGGCAGCTTATTGCGGGGAACTCTTTTAAGCATTATCGCGATCACATGCCTGCGTTGAGGGAGTGGCTGGCGAAGCAAAGATAAGTTTCACATACATGAGGCTTCAAGCCGGGCGGCTTGAAGCCTCATGTATGTGAAACGTGACAAATTTACGGTTCCTGATCCGGCCTTGCCAGTAGCCGTAACACCTGCGCCAGTTTCTGGTCAAGCCCATCAAAACGCTGTTCCAGACCATTAAAGCGTTGCTCAAAGGTGTCAAGACGCCCATCAATGGTCTCTAGACGCCCATCAATAGCTTCTAGACGCTGAACCATGTTTCTGATATCCCGGCCCTGACTGCGTATCACCCCTAAAAGAATGGTTGTGTTTTCTTCTGTCTCACGAATATGATCCGCAACCTGTTTTTGAAAGCGTTCCAGGGCAGTAAGCCGCTCCTCTTGTGTTGGCATAAAACCCTACCTTTCCGGTTAAGGTGTAGCGCTACGCATAGTATACCACAAGCTTCTCTGTTTGTTCAGTCTAATGGTACCCAATATAGTACCTGTTTTTAAGGAGATGGAAGTGCAGCGGGGGTTAAAGGTGTAGTATAAACCGGAAGTACAGTATGAGAGCCGGAAGTGCAGCGGGGGCCGGAAGACACCCGCAAGGGGATGTCTCTACAAGTAGCGCAAAGGTGTAGAGACATCCCCTTGCGGGTGTCTTTGAGCCACTCTCCGCGCAAAGTCTTTGGGCCACTCTGCGCGCAAAGGTTTGGCGCGCACCCTTTAGCCTTATAGAAACTTGACAATCACACACTCAAACTTTATACTAAAGGCACAGTAAAGTGGGTTACTTCCTTTTATATTGAGATACAAGGAGATGGATTTCGTATGGCAGATGCACAGGATAGACAGAACGAAGAGCAGGTAAATGGAAATACCAGCGATGCTGTCAATAATACAACGGGTGCTGAAAATGGTGGAAATAATGGTGGGGCGGTTTCGGCGGAGAGCCAGCGCATTGCGGAGCTAGAGGCGCAGCTTGCGCAGGCGAAGCAGCAGGCGGCGGAGAACTGGAATAAGTTCTTGCGCGAGCGGGCCGAGATGGACAACTTCCGCAAGCGGCAGGAGCGGCTGGCGCAGGAACGCTTGCAGCGCGAGAAGAAGGCGTTGTTTGAGAAAGTGCTGGGCGTGATAGATAACGTCGAGCGGGCGCTGGCCTACCAGGAGACGATGGATAAGCAGGGGTTGCAGCAGGCGCTGCGGATGCTGATGTGGCAGATGAACGAGGTGATGCGTGGCGAGGGCGTTACGCCGATACCGAGCGTGGGCGAACACTTCAATCCGTATGTTCACGAGGCTATCGAGGCTGTCGAGGACAGCGATCAGCCGGAGGGCACCATTGTAGAAGAGGTGCAGAAGGGCTATAAATTTGGCGACGAGACGCTACGCCCGGCTCGCGTGCGGGTCAGCGCGGGCAATAAGCAGAGCAGCGAGTCATCGACGCAGGCGCAATCATAAACTGCTGTTATCCTGGCCGCTAAAAGGGAGCGAGCAATGGAATATAAAGATTATTACAAAATACTCGGCGTCTCCAAAGGGGCAAGCGCGGACGATATTAAAAAGGCCTTTCGCAAGCTGGCGCGCAAGTATCACCCGGATGTGAATCCTGGCGATAAGAAGGCGGAGGAGAAATTCAAAGAGATCAACGAAGCCTACGAAGTACTTTCTGACCCGGATAAACGCAGGCGCTACGATACGCTCGGCCCTAACTGGCAGGATCAATTCGCGGGTTTTCGTCCTGGAAGCGCGGGCAGGCGCACTACCTATCGCGGCACGCCCTTCGATTTCGACACGTCGGGCAGCAGCAGCTTCTCCGATTTCTTTGAGGCTCTGTTTGGACGTAGCGGAGCGGGAGCGGGAACGACGGGCGGAGTGCGGCAGGATTTTCGCCGCCGCGCAGGCGACAATATCGAGCAACCCGTTGAAGTCACCCTGCAGGAAGCCTATGTTGGAGGCACGCGCACCTTTAATATTCAATCCACGGAGGTCTGTTCGTTCTGTCGAGGCACTGGCGAAATTGGCGGCAAGGTCTGCGCCAACTGCAGCGGCCAGGGAACCTCGGCCCGCACCAAGCGCATCCAGGTCAAGATACCGCCCGGCGTGGACAACGGCTCGAAGATTCGGGTCGCGGGCGAGGGGCAGCCAGGCATTGGAGGCGGTCCGCGCGGCGATCTCTACCTGGTGATTACGGTCAAACCCGATCCGCTCTACGAACGCAAGGGCGATGACATCTACGCAGATATCGAGGTAGACCTGTTCACGGCTATTCTGGGAGGCGAGGTGCCATTGGCCCTACCTGACGGACGTAAGCTTGTTCTGACCATTCCCCCCGAGACACAGAACGGGCGCGTCTTCCGATTGGCCGGAAAAGGCATGCCACACCTGAAGGGCGATGGCAACGGCAATTTCTATGCGCGTGTCAAAGTTGTCCTGCCGACACAGCTTACAAGCGAAGAACGCAGCCTTTTTGAGAAATTAGCGAGAGCCAGAGGAGCAAGTGTAGCGTCGTAAATATGGTGATGTATGGCGGGCGGTGAACTGATGAATTTTGATAAATAAAGAGGGTATATGTAGCTATGTCATCCTGAGCGCAGCGAAGGATCTCCCGCTTGCCGTGGCGAGCCAGCGGGGACCTTAGCTCCTGAGCGCAGCGAAGGATGACATGTGGAAACAGGTTTGTAATGGGCGTGAGATATCTCACTGAAAGGAGGTGTCTTTTGTGAGCGATGATAAAGATGGCGCGTGGTATGTGATTAGCGTCGCGGCGATGAAGGCGGATGTGCATGAGCAGACGCTGCGTCATTATGAGCGGCTGGGGCTGATTTCTCCGGCGCGCAAGGGGAATAGTCCGCATAGTCCCAGGCTGTATTCGGATCGCGATATTGAGCGGGTGATGCATATTCGCCGTTTGATGCGCGATCTCGGGGTTAACCTGGCGGGCGTCGAGACCATTTTGAATATGAAAGATCGCATGGAGCAGATGCAGCAGGAGATGGAGCAAGAACTGCAGCGCCTGCGCGAGCAACACCTGGCCGAGACACGCCGTTTGAAAGATATCATCGAGCGACTGCAGCGCGAAAAATCCTGATAGCTCCCCGCTCCAACCTTTTCTATGCTTCTGCGTATATAGAATAGGAGCGGGGAGGGACAGGATGGAAGACCTGCATATCTCCACAACAAAGCTTCTTAAAAAAATCATTTTGCATAAAAAACAAGTATTAATTGTCATGAAAACAGCTATATGTTATAGTGAGCGTACATTCTACTACTTTATGTAATCGTTGCTGTGAGGGAAAAATCAATGCCACTGAAATTAATAGCCGCCGCTAAAACTGATGTAGGCCGCCAACGCGAACAAAACGAAGATACACCACATATTCACCTTTCCGAAGAACAGGACCGGGGTTTGTTTATTGTTGCTGATGGAATGGGCGGATACCGGGCTGGCGAGGTAGCCAGTAGAATCGCGGTTGATGAGATGGATAAGGCGCTGAAAGCCTTTCTTATCCCCATCTCCGAACAGCCCACCGTTCGCCTTACCCCCATTTCGGATCAGCCTACCATTATCATGAATCCTTCTGGAGAGCAGGACGCGAAGCCTCAGAAGACACGCAAACTGCCTGAAACAGCAACAGTGAAAAGTGTTGAAGACCAGCTTAAAGCCGCTGTAACGCAGGCCAATCGGGCCATTTTGAAGTATGGCGAAGAAAAATCCGGCGCGCGTGGTCTTGGCTGCACCCTCACCGCAGTTCTGATCCTCCAGGATGAACAGCCCCAGGCTTATGTTGTCAACGTTGGGGATAGCCGCACCTATCTTTTCCGCGATGGCAACCTCATGCCACTCACACGCGACCATTCGTTAGTGCAGAGGCTGGTCGAGGAGAAGCAGATCGGGCCGGAGGATGTTTATTCACATCCCCAGCGCAACCTGATCTATAAATCGCTGGGCGCAGGTCATAAGAATGTTGATCCTGATGTGTTTCACGAACCCCTGCAGGCGGGAGATACGTTGCTTCTTTGCTCGGATGGTTTGTGGGAGATGGTGCGCCCCGAGGGAATTAAGGACGTGCTGAAACGCGAGACCGAGCCGCAAAAAATCTGTGATACCCTGATTAACCTGGCGAATGAGAACGGAGGCGAGGACAATATTAGCGCCGTGATTGTCCAGGTGAAATGATAAGGACCGTTGTATGCCACTTCCGATAGGAACTATCCTGGATGGAAAATTTAAGATTGTGCAGGTGCTTGGCGAAGGGGGCATGGGTACCGTCTATAAAGTGGAACAGGTAGACCGTCCCGGCTACTTTCGCGCCGTCAAAGAACTGCTCATTAACCCCAGTATGCCTGAAGAGGAGCGCAAGCAGGCCATAGAGCGCTTCAACAAAGAGATCGACCTGCTTTTTGGTCTGAAACACCCGCGCATTCCTTCGCTGATTCTAAGTTTCCAGGAGCGGGGCAACTACTACTTCGTGATGGAGTTTGTGCCCGGCAAAAGCCTGGAGAAGATACTTGAAGAGACGAATTCGCCCCTGCCAGAAGACCAGGTGATTAAATGGATGATGGGCGTGTGCGAAGCGCTGACGTATATACACACACGCACGCCGCCGATTATCCTGCGCGACCTGAAGCCGGGCAATATCATGGTGACACCCGAGGGCGATGTGATGCTGATTGACTTCGGCATTGCGCGCCGTTTTGATCCCAACAAGCGCACCAATACCGAGAACCTGGGCACCATCTCATATGCCTCGCCTGAGCATCTCGGCTCGATTGTGGCTCCTGGCCAGCGGCGTTCGGCGCACAATCCCGGGAAACTGGTGCAGACGGATGCTCGTTCAGACATCTACTCGCTTGGCGCAACCATGTATCACCTGCTGACCAACCGCGAACCTGACCCCATTCAGACGCCCGCGCCCGGCAGCATCCTGGCGAAGAATCCGCGCCTGCGCACTATCCAGGTGAACGGGCGCATCGTCTGCCCGGTGGAACAGGTGATTATCAAGGCCATGCAGCAGGACCCGGCGCACCGTTTCCAGAGCGCCGAGGCGATGCGCGTAGCCCTGATGCACTGCCTGCCTGGAAGCACCATTACGGCAGCGCCATCGACCGTACAGATTCCGGCCATTTCGCCGAATGCAACGATTGTGGTTCCCACGAACAATGCCGCACCTGCGCCAGCAGTTGGCCTGGTCTGTCCCAAGTGCGGGCTGCGCAATCGCCCGGGAGCGAAATTCTGCAAGCGCGATGGGCAGCCGCTAACGCAGGGCGCGATTGCTGTGCCGCCGCAGTTGCGCCCTTCGGTTGCTGCTCGTCCAAATGCGCCGAGACCGCGCATTATGCCGCGTCCGGTGCAACCGGCGGCTCGTCCCGCCGCCGCATCGGTCAGCGTGGCTCCAGCCAATGATCCGCAGACGGCCTACCGGTTGGGACTGCAATTTCTCAATGCAAAGAGTTATCCAGAGGCGATTGCCCAGTTCAAGCTGGCGCTGGTTCCCGGCAGGACGGGTTATGATGTCCTGTATAATCTTGGTCGCGCCTATCGGCAGTACGGACAGGGAGTCAAGGACAAAGACAAAAACCTCTTCAACGAGAACATGAAATTCGCGGCTGAGTACTTCGAGAAGGCGCTTGCCATACGACCTGATGCCGTGGATGCCTATTTCCAGCTCGGCATGTCCTACAACGACCTCGGACTCTACGATAGGGCCATAGATGCCTTCAAAAAAGCGCTACGGTACTCGCCGGGCGACTCCGCCCTGTACTACCAGTTGGGAAATGTCGCCGCCAACCAGGGCTACAATCGCGAAGCCGAGGGCTACTACCTGGAAGGACTCAAGATCAATCCCGATCACGCGCTCATTCTGATGGCCCTGGGCCGCCTGTATATGAAAACCAACCAGGCGGTATCCGCTATCAGCGTGCTGCGCCAGGCTACGCAGCGCGAACCAGGGTTGTGGGAGGGCTGGTACGAACTGGGACGAGCGCACATGAAGGCCCGCGAATGGAAGCTCGCGTTGAGTGCGCTTGAACAGGCGCGGCAATGGAATCCAGACGCCGTAGAGGTATACTGCGCAATGGCATCCTGCTATCTGAAGACCAACAAAAAGGGCGAGGCGCGCCAGATGATTCGCGAAGCCTTGCAGCGAGACCCAAATAGCATTGAAGCCAACCGTTTACAAAAACAGTTGTAATTCACTATAAAAAGGAGGGCAGAATGGTCTGTCCGTCATGTAATACACCTAATCGTGATGACGCCAAGTTTTGCAAGCGCTGCGGTCAGCCCTTGCGCGCGGCTCAACCGGCCCAGGCGTTGCCGGAAGTACCCAACGCCGTCGAAGCCCCAACCGTTGTTGCCACTGCAACTCCAGGCGATGTACAGCAGCCTGCAACCGGCGCGCAGGAGGAGCAAGCGATCCAGAACGCTTCGCCTGTTCAAACAGCCTCGCCTGAGCAACAAGAGCAATCAACCCAGGCGGGCGAGCAGGAGGATGTGAGCATGGCTCCTACCCTTACTCTGACGCCTGATCGTGTAGTTGCCTATCGCCATCGCTTTGAAGAGAAGGCGGAGCATCATACTCCTGAGCCAGAAACATCTGAAAGTCAGAGCGCTGAAGCGCCAACTGTGCTTGCCGGTTCACCAGCCGATGCTGGCGCGCAAGCAGCTTATCAGCAGCAGGACAGCAACCACTACGATACTTCGAATACCCCTACAGGCTCTCAGCAAGATATAGCTGAAGCGCCGACCGTCTGGATGGGACACAACCCCTACGAAACCAACCCGTATGAGGCACAGGCGCAGAACGCGAGCCAGATGCCGATTTCGTCCTGGCAGCCAGCATCGGATAGCGAGGCATCTGCGCCGCCACCGCCAGAGTTGCCTGAGAACGAGAGCGCAACCAGCGCCGCCGCAGCCGGAATCACCGCCGCAGACGAAAACCTCGCGGAGCAAAGCAGCGAAGCTCAGCCAGCTGAACAGCAGACGAGCGAAACAGCTTCAGAAGTACAGCCACAGCAGTCATCAGAAACGAATGCAACGGCTTCACCCGAGCAATCTAGCGAGTTTCCTGTACTGGCCGTTGGTATACTGGTGAATGGGCGCTACGAGGTGACGGCTGTCACCAGCGATGGCGAGCAGGAGCATGTGTATCAGGTCATCGACCGCCAGGGCTATCAACGCTGTTGGAACTGCGGTTCCGAGCAAAACCATGAAGGTGACGAGTTTTGCATCGATTGCGGGGCCAGCCTGCTCAACGTTCCTTATATCATGCGCGAGTATCCATCAGCGCAGGCAGGCGGAGTGCAGTCACAGGAGGCAAGCGTGCTGACGGGAAACATCGTCAATACCTTCGTCGATCAGGGCCACACCTACGCCATCGAGCAGATACAGGCGGAAGCCAGCGCTTTCCCCAATGGTGTGCAACTGGTGGCCGCCTCATACTCTGACGCGGGAAACGTGCGCCGCAGCGAGCCGAACGAGGATAGTACGCTGGTGTTGATGCTCCAGCGCGTTCACGAGTCGTTTTCAGAGCCGGTGGGAGTCTTCATCGTGGCGGACGGATTGGGCGGACATGATAACGGGCAGGTCGCCAGCCGCATGACCATCAACATCATTGCCGAGCGCATGGTGCGCGACTTCATTAGCGCCCCACTGGCAACCGAAAAGGCGGGAGAGCAGGTCAAGCCGATGGACGAGGATGAGATGATTGGCCTCTTCCACAGCGCTATCGAAGAGGCCAACCTCGCCCTCTGCCAGAAGAACCAGCAGGACAAGACCGATATGGGTTCAACCATCACCGGTTTTATGATCGCGGGCGAACATGCGTATATTATCAACGTTGGCGATAGTCGAACGTATATGGTACGTGGAGGGCAGCTCTATCAATTGACGACGGATCACTCCCTGGTCGGTCAACTGGTTGCCAGTGGACTCATCGAACCCGATGATGTCTACACGCATCCGCAGCGCAGCCAGATTTTCCGCAGCCTGGGAGACAAGCCAAATACGCAAATTGATGTCTTTAAACAGCAGTTGCATCCAGGAGATATTCTCTTAAGCTGTTCGGATGGCCTCTGGGAGATGGTGCGCAACCCGCAAATCGAAAGCATTCTGAATAACGCACCTGATCCTCAGACCGCCTGCGCCCAGCTTATCGACACGGCCAATACCAACGGTGGTGAGGATAACGTCAGCGCCGTTGTGGTTTTTGTACGCTAATGTGCATACAAAATGTTTTATTACAGTGTGGGGAACCGGAAGCCACCCGCTCGCGTGGGGAACCGGAAGCCAGCTGCTTGCGGTCTCCCACTACCGATGGGCTTCCGGTACGCTTTATACAAATGTGGCGCTAACGTACATGCAAAATGTTTTTTTGCAAAAGCAATATGATATACTACGTCAAGCCAGACACGAAAGGAGCTATATACTATGCCCGGTGAGGTAACACTGGCGCACCAGGTTGGAAAAGAATATATGCCGGTAACGGGTGGCAGCCAGCTTGCTTATGTGCTGCTCGAAGCCAAACCAACCGAACTGGTGGCCCAGGTACGTATGCCACTCAACTTCGCGCTCGTCCTCGACCATTCCGGCTCCATGAAAGGCGCGAAACTGCGCAACGTGAAAGAAGCCGTTAAAATGGTGATCGATCGCCTGGAGCCATCCGACTACGTGTCCGTCGTCATCTTCGACGATACGTCCCAGGTCGTTATTCCATCCATGCCCGCGAATGATAAGCCAGGCATGAAGGCAGCCATTGACCAGATTCGCGATGCAGGCGGCACCACAATGTCCCTCGGCATGATTCAGGGACTCAATGAACTGCGCCGCTGGAACATTCCCAACGCAGTGAACCGCATGATCCTGCTGACAGATGGTGTCACCTACGGCGACACGGAACGCTGCCGCCAGCTTGCGCGTGACGCGGCTGCGGCAGGCATCGCCATCTACCCGCTTGGCATCGGCTCCGACTGGGACGAGGATTTGCTCGACTCGATTGGACAGCTCAGCGGCGGTATGCCTGCTGAATTCATCCGCGACCCATCTGACGCGCTGACCATCTTCCAGCAGCAGATTCAGAGCGCGGTTGATGTGGCTGTCCGTAACGCGACCCTGATTGTGCGCCTGCCCGTCGGTGTATCGCCCAAGAAGGCGGTCAAGGTGCTGCCCATCATCAGCGACCTCGGCCCATCTGTGCTTTCTGACCGCCAGATCGTGATTCCGTTGGGTGACCTGGAGAAAGACAAACCGCAGTCCGTCCTGCTGGAATTGATGATCGACCCTCGCCCTGCCGGTCTCTTCCGTATCGCGCAGGCCGAACTGTCCTACGATGTGCCGATTGTTAATCTGGTTGGCGAGAAGGTTCGTGATGATATCAAAGTGACCTTCACGCAGGACGCGAACCAGGCGGCAGCAGTCAACCCGGTGGTGATGAACTTCGCGGAAAAGGCCAACGCGCATCGCCTGGTGACACGTGTACTGGATGAGTACAAGCGCACCGGCAAGGCCACAACCCGCCTCGCGCCGAACGTGACGCGCGTACTCGACGAGGAAACCCAGCAGGCCCTGGAACAGATCAACCAGGGGCAGCAAATCTCGCAAGAGCAGGTGAAGTCTATCGGCAATAAGACACGCAAACTGACACAGCGCCTGGACGACATCTTACCTTAGTCAGCGACAAACAGTGAAATGGAGGATAGACAATCATGACAGTACGTTGTTCTTTGGGTCACGAAAACCCCGACGGTTCGGCCTTTTGCGACGAGTGTGGCGAGCCACTGGCAGCGGCGGCTCCTGCTGCTACCGCAACGGCTGACGCAAGCCCCCAGCCTGCAGATGCGCAGAGCGCAGGCACGCAGGTCTGCCCCAACTGTGGAGCCGTCAGCCCCGCAGGTGAGGCTTTCTGCTCGAACTGCGGCAGCATGCTCAGCGGCGCGTCCGCTTCAGCTCCGGCAGCCGCAGCAGTAACGACTCCCGCCGATGTGAGCGCCGCGCCCGCGCCCGCGCCATCACCATCACCGGTCGCCACCGCCGCGCCCCTGACCGCCCGCCTGATTGTGGAAGCGGACAACCAGGAGTTTGACCTGAGCGGCAAGGATAACATCCTGATCGGTCGCGAGGATGCCGTCAGCAACATCTTCCCCGAGATCGACCTGACGCCTCACGGCGGTGAAGAGGGTGGCGTCTCGCGCCAGCATGCGCGCATCTTCGTCGAGAACGGCCAGTACATGATCGAGGACGAGAACAGCACCAACTTCACGTTCCTCAACCGGCAGAAGCTCGCCCCGAAGACCCCCACGCCGTTGCATGACAACGACGAAATCAAACTGGGCCGCGTCCTGCTGCGCTTCAAGGAATCCTAAAGAAATGATGGTTGGCCTTTGCGTGGGTGCGCGCACCCACGCAAAGGCCAACCATCATTTCTTGAATCGGAGATGAGATAGTCATATTCCTAGCCTGCTGAAAAGATTTGACATTGGATAGGAATACCCGCTATAATCAACAAGAAATTTTTTATGTGGAGGAGCGTAGGGTATCATGAAACGTACCTGGCAACCCAAGCGCATACCGCGCAAACGCGAACATGGCTTCATGAAGCGCATGTCGACCCGCAACGGTCGGCGCGTTCTCAAAGCACGCCGCGCCAAAGGGCGCTGGAGATTAACTGTTTAATTGTGGCACTTTCTCGCGCATTGCGGCTGCGAAAAAATAGAGATTTTCAGCGAGTCAGGCAACAGGGACGAAGCGTTTCTTCCCGGTTGCTTATTGTCGCGTGGAGTCCTAACGACGAGGGCCAACTTCGGATTGGCTTCGTAGTCAGCAAACGCATCGCGAAACATGCCGTTGTTCGTAATTATGTAAAACGTCTGCTCAGCGAGGCTCTTCGAGCTTCGCTGCCCGGACTACCTACCGGCGTCGATATTGTTATCAGTGCCAGACATGCGGCTATTGGCGCGGATCTGCGCACGCTACAGCAAGATATATCGATATTGTTACATCGGGCAAAGTTACTGTAGAGGCATCGACAGTGAAATACATTGCACTTTTCCTGATCCGGCTTTATCAACGCACTCTGTCGGTGGTTTTACCTTCGTCGTGTCGTTTTACGCCCTCGTGTTCGCAGTACGGATACGAGGCTATACAGCGTTTTGGCTTTATACGTGGCGGATGGTTAACCCTCAAACGCATAGGGCGCTGCCATCCTTTTTATCATGGCAATCTCTACGATCCTGTCCCCGAACATCTGGGCGATTAGATCAGAGAAGGCAGGAGAGATAACTTGTGGGTCAGATAGGCTACTTTTTTAACCTTATCTTTACCTATCCAATATTCAACGCCTTGATGTTGCTCAACTACGTGCTGGGTGATTTCGCCCTGTCAATCATTGTTTTGACAGTGGTTATTCGCCTGATCCTGTTCCCGCTCACTCTGAAGCAACTGAAATCAACCAAGGCTATGCAGGCGATTCAGCCGTTGATCGCCGAGGTAAAGAAGAAATATCCAAAAGATCAGCGCGCGCAATTGGAAGCAACGCAGGCGATTTACAAAGAATACGGCATCAACCCCGCCGCCGGTTGTCTTCCCCTGCTCATCCAGTTACCGGTACTCTACGGACTGTTCTACGCGCTGAGCGCTGTTGTTCGAGGCGGTACGGTGCAGAGCATCAATAGCATCATCTACCCGTTCCTGCCCAAGCTTGCCGCGAATACCAATATCGCAACGCTCACCGATCTTCGCTGGTTCGCGTGGATCAATCCGGCGTGGCACTTCTCGCTTGGTGCTGCTGATCCAACCCATATCCTGCCTGTTCTGGCTGGTCTGGCTACCTTCGCCCAACTGCGTATGTCGCAGCCGCGTAACGCCAGCGCAACTAAAGACGCCATGTCCCAGCAGATGCAGATCATGCAGTTTATCATGCCGTTCATTACGTTCTTCTTTGCCTTGCAGTTCCCCGCTGGCCTGGCGCTCTACTGGACGACCACCTCGATCTTCAGTATGGTACAGCAGTACTTCGTAACCGGCTGGGGTTCGCTGTTTATCAAACCCAACTTTTCCTTTGCTGGTAATAGTGGCGGTAATGGCGCAAAAAAAAATTCGGGTAAGACCTACACAGGAGATTCAAGTAAAGAGACACGTGTTTTGAAGCAGGCCAACGACAACGACGACGGAAGTGGCCCGGTAGCGAGCAATATGCAAACAAATAATGGTGGTTCTGCGACACGCCGTCGCGGCAGCGCCTCGGCACGCCGTAGGGGAAACGCGCCCAGGCGTAACCCGACGCGCAGTTAAAAATATATCCACGAGTTGATATAGAGGGAGGCAATTCACTGTGGAAAGCATTGAGGCTAGTGGCAAAAGTGTTGATGATGCGATTTTGCAAGGTCTGGCCCGTTTGAAAAAACGCCGCGACGAAGTAGATGTCACCATCGTGCAGGAACCATCACGTGGAGCATTTGGCATCGGCAACAAAGACGCCCGCGTGCGGTTAACCGTTCGTCCTGCTCCCGCCAGTGTGGGAGCCATTATAACGCCTGAGATGGCAGACGCCCTGCTCGGCCCGGATGATGAAGGCGAAGAGGAGACCTACGACGAAGAAGAGGACGGCGAATTCGAGGAGGAAGAGTTTGAGGAAGACGAATACGAAGAAGAGGATGGCGAATTCGAGGAGGAAGAATTAGAGTCGGAGGAAGATGCCATTGAAGTGCCCGTCCTGGAGCCGGAAGCCATGCTCGCCGCTATTCAGCCCGACCTGGTCGCCGGAGAAGGGTCAGAGGGAACTTCGGACGAACTGATAGAGGTTGAGAATCCGAGCGAGGATGATGTTCAGATCACGGTAGACGTGTTGCAGCATATTTTGCAGTACATGAATATTCGAGCCAATGTGCAGGTGCGCTCGACCAACCCGCTCACGCTCAATATTCAGGGCATCAACGAAAATCTTGGCCTGCTCATCGGTCGGCGCGGTGAAACCCTCTCCGCCCTGCAATTGCTGGTCGGCCTGATTGTGGGCCATCGCACGAAGCACCGCATGCGCATCATCATCGATGCCGAAAACTATCGCGAACGGCGCGAAGAGAATCTGCGCTCGCTGGCATTGCGTGTAGCTCAGCAGGTGCGCAACTACCGGCGCTCCATCGCCCTTGAGGCCATGCCGCCGCACGAACGTCGCATCGTACATATCGCGCTGGCCGATAGCAAAGACATCAGCACCGAGAGCATCGGCGAAGGCGACGCGCGGCGCGTGGTGATCTCATTGAAACGCCCGGCACGTTAAATATCTATATAGCTTTTAAGTGGAAGCCAGGGCGACCGCAAGGGTCGCCCCTACAAACACGGGGATGGTAGGGGCGACCCTTGCGGTCGCCCTGGTACTTAATAACGCCCTGGTATCCAATAATAGGAGCGACTACGAAGGGCCTTTTTTGACTTATATAACGGATGTGTTTGCATAGCGCATAGGGAGGGTTTATGTCGCCTCTGCTTCAACCATCGTCTAACGGCGGAACGCCGGACTTTCTTACTATCGGGCATGTGACACGCGACCTTCATCCTGATGGCTCGTACTCGCTGGGCGGCACAGTGACTTTTGCTGCCCTGACGGCCTATCATTTAGGATTGGCGTCCGCCATTGTGACCTGCGCCGATGCAGAGCTGATTGAGGCGCTTCCCTCACATCTACCTTCGATTGGTATCGCGGCACATACCTCTCCCGAAACCACTACCTTCGTCAACATCTACCACGAGGGTTTTCGCACCCAATACTTAAAAGCCAGAGCGGAACTCTTGCAGGAGGCGACGCTTCCTGCTGACTGGCTGGATGCGCCGGTTGTCCTGCTCGGGCCGCTGGATCAGGAACTTCCTAATGAGGTGGTCGCTCTGTTTCCGCGCCGCCAGGGCAGAATAGTTGCCGCCACGCCGCAGGGCTGGCTGCGGCGCTGGGATGAAGATGGGCGCGTCTGGCCCACACCCTGGACTGCCGCCCCGGAAATTTTACCCCTGCTCGATGTGCTCATCCTGAGCCATGACGACCTGCTGCCTTTTGCCGATGGCAATCGCGTTGAAGCAGATGCTATCCTGGCCCGCTGGAGCATGCAAGTTCCCTTACTTGTCGCCACCGATGGTCGGCATGGCGCGACCCTTTTCAGACAAGGACAGACCGAGCGCTTCCCGGCTTATCCCGCCCACGAAGTTGACCCTACAGGCGCGGGCGATGTCTTCGCCGCTGCCTTTCTGATCCACCTGCACCGCCATGGAGACCCACGCGCCGCCGTAGATTTCGCCAACTGTGTCGCCTCGCTTTCGATTGAACACGTCGGCATCTCCGGCATTCCCGACCTGGAAGCAGTACGACAGCGCATGGAGGCGCGCGAACCGGCCTAGCTACAACTTTCCATCGGTCTTACTCAAGGTGCGAATGCGAGGAATAGCCAGACAGGCAACTCCCATCGTCATACATAACAAGGCCGCACTACCAATTACGAGCGGGGGCGTGAGGAAACCCATCAACAAGCCGCCGATTGCGCCGCCGAGCGGGTAGCCTGCCACGTTGACCGCGCCACGCGCTCCGAAAACCTCGCCGCGCAATCGCGCAGGCACCAGCCGTTGAGTGACAGATTGCTCGGCGATGTAGTAGGGAGCGGCGGCGCATCCAGCCAGTCCCATCACCAGCATCGCTACTGGCAAAGCATGGACAAAAAGCAATGGCACAAGCAATGCTCCACTTAAAAGAAGGATTGCCGCCATAGCCCTTCCTGGATGCTGGCTGCGCGTCCAGAACTGGCTGAGCAGAGCCAACGAGAGCAGCGAACCCAGGCCAAAGGACGACATGAGCAGTCCATAGCCGGTCGCCCCTGCCAGCAATGTTTTCTGGCTGTACACAGGTATGGCAACTTCGGTCATGCCCTGCACAAACAGAAAGAGCAGGGTGAGCAGCGAAAGCACCAGCACTACTCTCATACGCGCAATCGTGCCGAAGCCAAACCAGCTTCCAGGCCTTTCCCGCTCGTTTATCTCCTCGCTCCGCACATTCGACACGGAGAGAACCATGACGCACATCAACAAAAAGCTGGCGGCATCAAACAACAGCACATTTGGCGCGCCAATAAGACCGATTAGCACACCTGCTATAGCAGGCCCAACCAATGTCGCGAAATCCCAACTGACCGCCAGCATGGCATTAGCCCGCTCAAGCTCCTCATCCTTGACCAGTCGCGGTACGACGACGCGCATTCCTACCTCGGTGGCAGGAGAAAGTACACCCGCGAGCAAGGTCAGGGCGTAGACCATCCAGAGTTGTAACAAACCTGACCAATACAAGATTGGCATCATAGCTATAAGAACACAACGACCCGCGTTATCAAGCGCCATGATGGCGCGAGGTGAATATCTATCGAGCAGTTTTCCCAGCATGGGACTGGAGAGAACGGTCGGCAACTGAAAGCACAGGACAACCAGCCCGATAGCGACACCCGAACTTGTTAGTTGCAGCACAAACCACAACAGCGCAATCACTGTAAAAGCATCGCCCAGGCGAGAAAGCATGAGGCCAAGCCACAGGCGCGCAAAAACAGGACGCCGTAAAGGGGAACGACGAGCAACTTGATCTACAGACATGTTCATTTCCTTCTCGTTCCAAAAAGGTAACGTTCTAAGAGTTCGCCCGCGCTTTCAATCATGTCTGGACGCAGACTGTAGCGTTTATCGGTGGTTCGCATCCGTATAAGACCTGCTGAACGCAAGGTTATGAGATGGTGATGCATGGTGGTTTTGGCTACGTTGAACTCTTCGGCGAGTTCCTGCAAGGTGTAGCTGTCGGTAGACAGTTTTTTGAGGATGCGCAGGCGGCGTTCGTCGGCTAGGGCCTTCGTCAGATTGACCAGCCTTGTTGGGGGCGCGTCGGGATCTGCTATGATGCTCTCCTCGGCGACGGGATAGCAGAAGATCATGGTGTTGCCGCGTTCAGCGTCCGCGTTCCAGGGGCGCAGGATATAGGATGGGATCAGCACAATGCGCTCGATTCCGGGTCCGGGGATATATTCCAGGCCTGTAGCAAGCTCAATCAGTTGCTCGGGTGAAACGGTGGCTGCCAGAGCGCGTTTGGCCTCGACGTCGCGCTCCAGGATGGGCAGGATAGCGGCCTCTTGCTCTTGAAATACCTCGTGATACCAGCGCGAGAGTATATCCAGCAGCACGTTTTTGGTGGCAACCATATCGAGCGAGAGCAACCAGCGCAGCGTGCGCTGCCAGTTGGCGTCGTTGGGAAACGAGGTTTTTATCAGCGTCTTCTGCGCCTCGCTGTCTCCCTGAGCGGCGTGATAGATAATGTCGGGGGGAGTGGCGCGGCGATGCTGGCGATCATAGTAGCCAAGCTGGTGCAGGCGCAGTTCTAATGGGTCTAGCTGTTCGAGAAAGGCGAGCAAGGTTGGCACATTGCGAGGCGGCGGGCAATCAAAGACGATGGCGAGCATATGCTCCCAGACCTCGGTACTGTGAAAGCTGAATTGCTGAATGGTATCGATCAAATCGGAAGAAGCTTTTGCCCGGGCGGCCTCGAACCAGGCTTTTCCTACCTCGTAGGTCGCGTAGCTCTCGACATCGCTAAAGGCACAGATGGACATCAAGAACTCATACGCCAGGTTGGCCTCGATCTCGACCTGTAAAGGTTGTCTCCTTGAATGCACTTCCTGATTCGCCATTTTCTACTCCTATTAACCTGCCATGCAAAAGACTCGCTCGCCTGTTCGATAGAAATGAACTTGTACGAAATTTTCCGTATGGTACGAATATAACCGGATATTCTTCGTTTGTCAAGGGCTGACAAGAGATTCTTCGCTGCGCTCAGAATGACATGCGTGAAGATTGTCATTCTGAGCGCAGCGAAGAATCTCTTGTCACGTATGAGTAATCGCCAGGGGATGAGAGCAATTGCAAATCTTTTTTGTGAAAAAAGCACTTGTGTACACCTTTTCATCCGTTTATACTTCGTTTAACAACATTTTCCAGATGAACAGCATTATTTCTCCTGTTCTGCGCGTTTAAGGAGTCCTGCCATGAATGATCGAACGGGCCAGCAGATCGGCAATTATAAATTAGTGAAGCTTCTTGGTTATGGCGGTTTCGCGGAAGTGTATCTTGGCAAGCATATCTATCTCGATAGTTTTGCCGCCATAAAATTGTTACACGCCAATCTGGCGAAGGACGAGGAAGAAAGCTTCCGGCTGGAAGCGCGCACACTTGTAAAGCTCATCCATCCGCATATTGTGCGCCTGCTCGATTTTGGTGTTGAAGAACAGGGGAAGGCTCCTTTTCTGGTGATGGACTACGCGCCAAACGGCACCATGCGCCAGCACCATAGAAGCGGCGAAATATTGCCACTGCCAACCGTCATCGATTATGTAAAGCAGACCGCGAGCGCGTTGCAATACGCGCACAATCAGCGGGTTATTCACCGCGATGTGAAGCCCGAAAATATGCTGCTGGGGCGCAACAACGAGATTTTGCTGACCGATTTCGGCATTGCGATTGTTGTGCAAAGCACGCGCACGCAGCTTACGCAGGAGACGGTGGGCACCATTTCCTATATGGCTCCTGAGCAGATTCAGGCGCATCCTCGCCCAGCCAGCGATCAATATTCGCTGGGCATAGTGGTTTATGAGTGGCTGAGCGGCCAGCGTCCTTTCACCGGCAACTTTACGGAACTGGCAGCCAAACACCTTTTCACGCCGCCCCCGCCCCTGCGTGAGAAAAACCCGAATATCTCACCCGCCGTCGAGCAAGTTGTGATGACGGCGCTGCAAAAAGACCCCAAGCAGCGTTTCCCAAACATAGAGGACTTCGCCACAGCTCTGCAACAGGCAGCCCAGAACGGGAAGAGAATTACTCCAGTCCCCTTGCCGCTTGAACGTACCGAACTGGCGGCCCAGGCCCCTCAGTCCGCGCCAGTAATTGCTCCAGCTCAGCCTGTGACACCACCGCCAGTAGGACAGCAAGCGCATACCCAGCTTGTTCACCCGAGGGAACTTCCTGCAGCGCCACGGGTCGCGCAACCCGTGACGCCCCTGCCACAGATCAATACGCCGCCGCGCCAGATCGTGCTTCCGGCAGTTGAAGCAGCCCGGCAGGGACAGCCCGAGACGCCAACTTTCGCGCCAAATCCGGTGAGTCTACCACCTGCTCCCAGGGAAACTACTCCCTCGCGGCGTGGTGTCTCTCGTCGCGCTGTACTCATCTCAGGCCTTTCGGTGGCGGGAGTCGCGCTGGCAGGTGGACTCGCCTATGCTCTGATTCCGCATGGCACAACAACAAATTCCGGTAATACGAACACTGGAACCAATACCGGCACGCATAACACGCCGACAAGCACTAAAACCACTACCACAACCGGCCCGATCATTCTGGCGCAGGACAATTTTCAACGCCCAGATCAGCAAAACGGCTGGGGAACTGCTTCAGATGGACATCACCAGTGGAATATCGAAACGCACAATCCGCAGGAGTTCTCAATCGTCAATCATGTCGGTCTGATTCACCGGGTTGGAACTGACGCAGAAGTAACGGCTTTGCTGGGGTCACAAATTACCAATGTCGAGTTGCTTGCTAGCGCGGCGGTAGATAATTTCCACAATACACAGATCGGCTTTGCCCTGCGCTGGAACAACGATAATAGTTACTACAAGGCCTACCTTGATGGGCAGAACCTTTTCCTCATTAAGAGACTGGATGCGAATAATGCCGTAACGCTGGGTTTTGTTGGTTCCCAGGCACAACCCGGAACATTCTACAGTATGCGTTTTCGCGTTATAGGCACCAGCGTTCAAGTGAGAGTATGGCAGAGCGGCAGCCAGGAACCTGGCGAATGGCAGATCGAGGTAAACGATAGAACTTTCACTTCGGGCTATGCCGGTCTACGCTCCAAGATTGCTCAGGGTGTTACGTTCTCGTTGCAGCAGTTTGCGTTGACGCAGTTGTAAACAGGAAGACCGGAAGCCACCCGCAAGGGGATGGCTCTACAGGCCACTTGCCATTGTAGAGCCATCCCCTTGCAGGTGGCTTCCGTGCGTTTCTCACGGCGACTTCCAGTCTCCCTACCCGTCCCGCGCCTGCTCTACATCGGCAACAGTTTTCGCCTTAGAGACTTTTTCAACAAGTTGAGCCAGGTCTTCTGGGGACCAGCCGGATAGCTCTTTGCGTATAGTTGGCAAAGCAGTGGGAGCCATGCTGAGTTCGTGTACGCCCATGCCTACCAGGAGTGGGGCGATGCGCGGGTCGCTGGCGATTTCGCCGCAGACCGCGACGGGCTTTCCGGCGGCCTTGCCTGCTTCCGCGATAAGCCGAATGAGACGCAGGACGGCTGGCTGCATGGGATGATAGAGGTGGGTGAGGGTCGGGTTGGTGCGGTCGGTGGCGAGCGTGTATTGCATCAGGTCGTTCGCGCCGATGCTGAAGAAGTCGGCGAGTTCGGCCAGTTCGCGGGCCAGCAGTCCGGCGGCGGGAACCTCGACCATGATGCCTACGGGCACGTGTTCGGGTACGGCAACCTGTTGTTCGCGCAGGCGTTGATAGGCGCGGTCGAAGATGGAGCGAGCCTCGCGCAGTTCCTCTACGGTGGTTATCATAGGGAACATGATGTGCAGCGCAATGCCGACTTCTCCGGCGGCGCGCAGCAGAGCGGCAAGTTGCTGTTCAAGCAGCTCGGGATGCGCGAGGTGGATGCGGATGCCGCGCAGGCCTAAAGCTGGATTGGCTTCCACATGCTCTCCCAGTACGGCATTTAAGGCTGGCATCGGCTTATCCGCTCCGGCGTCGAGCGTGCGGGCGATAATGGGTTTTGTGGGATCAGGTTTCTCACCGGAGAAAGCGCGGAAGAGTCGAATGTACTGCTGACGTTGTTCTTCCTCGTTGGGGAGAGTCATGGCGCTAGCGAAGAGGAATTCGGTGCGCAGCAGGCCAATGCCTTCCGCGCCCCATTCACGGGCTGCCTTCGCTTCGGCTTCGCTGCCGACGTTCGCCAGTAAGTGGATGCGCTGCTTACCGATATAAAGTGGTTGTTGCGCCTGCTGCGCGCTTTCCTTCAGGGCAGCCTGTTCGCGCCGTCTCTCTTCCATCTTGCGCGTCAATGTGGCGCGAATCTCTGGCGAGGGATGGCGATACAATATGCCCTGGTCGGCGTCCAGTCCTACCTCGTCTTCGGCTGAGATCGCTTGCAGGGCGGATTCATCTATGCCTGCAATCGCGGGTATACCTAAGGCGCGGGCCAGAATGGCGGCATGGGCGGTGGGGCCGCCCTGAGTTGTGCAGATGCCGAGAATGGTTTCGGGATGCAGGCGGGCGGTGTCCGAGGGTGTCAGATCATGGGCCAGCAGGATGACGGGTGTAGTAAGCGTGCTGAGATCGGGCAGGGAAACGCCGGAATCGCCGAGATGGCGGATGGCGCGGCTTACGGCATCACGCACATCGACGGCCCGGGCGGCAATCAGCGTATCACCCAGGCTTTCTAAGGTCTGCGCCTGCTCCTCGCCTGCCTCTGCGAGTGCGCAGGCCGCGCTCAGATGCTGCTGCTGTATACGTTGAAGCGCGTCGTCAAGCAGGGTAGGATCGTCGAGCATCATAGCGTGGGCTTCAAATATGGCGGCCTGCTCGGAGCCGACGGTTTTTTGCAAGTCCGCGACCAGATTCTGTAATTCGGAAATAGCGGCATTTACGGCCTGGCGCAGGCGTTCCTGCTCTGCGTCAACCTGCTCTGGCGCGATGGTTTTGCGTTCAATCGTCTTGAGCGATAGGCTGGCCGAGGTATAGAGGAAGGCGGGGCCGAGTGCTGCGCCCTTCGAGGTGGTGACGCCCTGCCAGGAGTCTTTTTGCTCCTGGGGCTGGCTGACAACCTTTTCTTGAGTGGGCGCGGCGGGAGTTGTAGTTGCTTCGGCTGGTGTTTCGTAGAAATTAGCGCGGACTAATTTGCTGAGTTCTTCGATGGCAGCTTGCGCGTCGGGACCACTGGCGCGAAGCAAAATAGTATCGCCCTGGCGAGCAGCGAGTGAGAGAATCTCCATGATGCTTGTCGCATTCGCCGCCTGTTCGTTTTTGAGCAACTGGATGGTGGCGGAAAAGCGATTGGCGGTTTGCACAAAGAGGCTGGCGGGACGAGCATGCAGGCCGGTGGGATTGGTCAGCGTCAGTTGCGCTTCAATCCATTGACCGGTAGCGGAAGGCGTGGGGGTGGTGGGAGCAACAGCAGGCGCGCTGTTCTCCGTCTCTGATAGCGGTTTGAGCAGGGCGAGTTGTTCTTTGCTGGCGGTTTTCTCCGCCGCCTGCTGCACTTCAGCGAGCGAGCGGCCTAAAGAAGCTTCGAGGGCGGCGGCAACGGCTCCTTCAACGAGGGGAGCGGCGCTGAGACGCACATGGGTGCGCTGCTCGTCGTCCAGCATTTCGAGCGCCATTTCGGTCGAGAGGATGGCGCTGCCCAGGTCTAACAATACCACCACACCATCAGGCCCATACACGGAAGAAATTGCGGCCTCGATTCGTTCAACCGAGGTTCCTAGCTCGTCGTTAGCGGTTCCGCCTGCCGGGGCGATGGCGACCTTGCTCTGGGTCATTTGTCCAGCAAGTTCAGCCACTCCCTCGGCGAGTCGAGCGCTATGCGAAACCACGACCAGCCCGACTGTCATGGTGTTTACTCCTATTCGAGGCTACGGTTTGAGGATACGGCCCTAAGAGGAACTGGCGCAGGTTTCCGCGAGACTGCGCAAAATGAGCCAGCTTGAGGTAGCGCCGGGGTCTTGATGCCCGACACTGCGCTCGCCAAGATAGCTGGCGCGGCCTTTCGTTGCCTGCATCGGAATGGTTGCTTTCATACCCTCTTCCGCCGCATCGGCTGCTTTACGGGTTATTTCCGCTATTGAAGCATTTTCGTTGAGGGCCTGCTTTGCGGCCTCCAGTGCGGGTGCCAGCGCGTCAACCATCGTCTTTTCGCCGGTGGTAGCTTTGCCGCGCGCGACGATGCCACCCAGGAAGGCCTCCAGCATGGCGACAAATTCGGCGGGGCCTAGCTCCTGTTTTCCGGTCAGCGTACCTGCTGCCCGTATGAAGGCTGTACCATAGAGGGGGCCGCTCGCGCCGCCAACGGTGGATACCAGCGTAGTGCCGACGGTGCGCAGTTGTCCGGCCATATCCATTTCGGTCATCGCCGGGAACTTATCGCGGACGCTACTAAAGCCCCTATCCATGTTGACGCCGTGATCGGCGTCACCGATAGCCGAGTCCAACTGTGTTAAATAGATGCGGTTTTCATGCAGCACGTCAGCAACCCGCTCTAGCCAGCGCATCATGTCATCTTTGGTCATAAACGAAATGTCTCCCAATAGAATATGGTCGCGGGACGCCTGATACAGCGCCCCGCGAGACGAACCAGGGTTGAGATACGCGAAATCAATTACATGCCCCAGCGCAGTGCTGGCGTATGCACAGGCGCGTCCCAGTAGCGAACCATTTCGTCGTCGAGACGCACCAGGGTGATCGAACAGCCAGCCATCTCTAATGAAGTAATATAACTTCCAACCAGAGAACGTGCAATGGTAATGTTCTTGCCCTTCAGAATGCGGTTGAGCGCGTTGTAGACAATGTACAATTCGATCAGCGGCGTGCCACCCATGCCATTGACGAAGGCCAGCACAGACTCGCCAGATTTCAAGCCGAGGTCTTCGATGATGGGGGTTGCCAGCATTTCGGTGATGTCGTCGGCGGGGGCGAGTTTGACGCGGCGGCGACCAGGCTCACCATGAATGCCGATGCCGATTTCCATCTCGTCTTCGCCCAGCTCAAAGGTGGGCTTGCCGGCGGTTGGAACGGTGCAGGAAGTGAGGGCCATGCCCATGCTGCGGCCCTGTTCATTGACCTTGCGGGCCATCGCGGCTACCTGGTCGAGTGGCGCTTTGGTTTCGGCAAGGCCACCTACAATTTTCTCCAGCAGGACGGTGACACCGACGCCGCGACGGCCTGCGGTATAGAGGCTGTCCTGCACAGCCACGTCGTCGTTTGTCACCACGCTGACGACCTCGATGCCCTCGGCCTGCGCGAGTTCGGCGGCCATCTCGAAGTTCATTATGTCGCCCGTGTAGTTCTTGACGATATGCAGCACGCCCGCGCCGCCGTTGACCGCTTTGGTGGCCTCAAGCATCTGGTCGGGCACCGGAGAGGTGAAGACTGCGCCCGGGCAGGCCGCGTCGAGCATGCCATGCCCGACAAAGCCGCCATGCATTGGCTCGTGTCCGCTGCCACCGCCTGAAATAACGCCCACCTTGCCCTGTACCGGCGCGTCCCTGCGCACAATTACCTGCTGCTCGACATCGACGCGAATGAGGTCGGAGTGGGCCGCCTGCATCCCTTGCAGCGCCTCCTTCACCACATCTTCGGGCTTATTAATTAATTTTTTCATGGTCAGCGCTTCTCCTTTTGTTGATACAGTAGTTGCACTGCTGCTTGCTGTTGTTGCATCGCCTGCCGGTACTCGGCGACCAGCGCCTGCTGCTGATCGTAGGACCAGCTCATCTCGTTCGCCATCAGCGAGGCGACCTCTTCAACGATGCCCATGCCCTGGTGACGGTCTTCGAGCGCAATCGCGGTACGCCGGGCCAGTACATCGTAGGGCGTCATCGCCATTTCATTGCGGCAGGCGTAGATGACTTCTGCGCGAATGTATGGCAGGTCCTCGATCAGGCGCGCGCCGAGCATGGGATCGGCCTCGACCAGCTTCAACACCTCGTTCGCTTCAGAGCCGAAATTTTGCAGGTGCTTCAACACCTCGGCATCGAGTCCCAGTTTTGCTCCTCTGATCTGGATATCGCGCCGGAGCGTGGGCCAACCGGCGCTGCCCTGCAAGGGCAGGTCGCGTGTCGGATGGGCTGGCGTCTTCACCCCATCGCGGCGGCTCAGCACATCAAGGGTATCCTGGGCCATGCGCCGGTAGGTCGTCAACTTGCCGCCCACAATTGTCACCAGGCCTGATGGACTTTCCAGAACAGCGTGCGTGCGCGACAGTTTAGCCGTTGAATGCTGCGCGCTGCGCGAACGTACAAGCGGGCGATATCCCGCGTATACACTAATGATATCATCTTCTGTGAGTTGGACGGAGAGGTAGCGATTCAGATGGTTCAAAAGGTAGCTGACATCCTCTCGCGAGGCGGTGGGATGATCCAGGTCGCCAGTGCCGGTATCAGTGGTGCCGAAGATGGCGCGGGACTCCCAGGGAACAATGAAGAGGATGCGTTTATCATCGGTCTCAGGCAGCACAATTGCGTCATCGCCGAGCTTCAGAGCCTCGCGTGAAAAGACCAGGTGAACACCTTTGCTTGGCTCTACCTCGATCATCGGCCCGCTGCCCGACAACTGCTCGATCTCTTCGGCATGCACACCGGTGGCGTTGACCACGTGACGAGCGCGAACGGTGAATTCGCGCTTACCCAGGCGGTCATGCACCTGCGCGCCAACTATTTTGCCCTCCTCGGTGACGAAAGAGGTAACATCGGTATAGTTGGTAATGACGGCTCCAAATTGCGCGGCGGTTCGCAGGATGGTAACAGTCAGGCGGGCATCGTTGGTCTGGCCATCGTAGTAGATAAAGCCGTCCTTCAAGCCATTCGTCACCAGGGCAGGAGCCAGCTTCATCACGCGATTGCGGCTCAAATGGCGGTGCCGTTTGATGTTGAGCCGACCAGCGAGGAGATCGTAGAGCCACAGGCCGATATCCAGCACAAAGCCGAGGCCAACACCGCCGGGGGTGGTGAAGGGAATGCCTACCGGATGGCGGTCGCCCTCGTAAATAGGCAGGACAAAGCCTACAGGATGCACCAGGAAGGGCGCGTTGCGCAGCAGGATACCGCGCTCGACCAGGGCTTCGCGCACCAGGGCAAAATCGAAATTCGGCAGGTAGCGAATGCCGCCATGCACTAGCTTGGTCGATTTGCTGCTCGTGCCACTGGCAAAATCTACTTTTTCGACGAGCGCCACCTTGTAACCACGCGCCACGGCATCCAGAGCCACACCAGCGCCCGTCACTCCACCTCCGATAACAAGGACATCAAATTGCTCGCGCTCCAGCAGGTCGATATTTTGCGCGCGACCGGTTGATGATAGTGATTGCATGGCAGGGTTGCTACGGGCATACGAGGATGTCCCGTATACCCGTCCTTTCGTTTGTTCGCCAAAGCGAAGCTATGTGGATTAGCTTTCGCGGACTGCTCTACCTGTAGACTCTGTTCCAGGGGCAGGCTCGCGTACAGCCTCGCCGAGGGTTTCAGCCGTACCCGACTTCATGAGATGCCTGGCTCGCAGCACCCGGCCAACCGTGTACTCGTAGATGAGGCCTCCAACGACGCCTCCCGCGAGAGGAGCAACGATAGGAATCCAGAAGTAGTAGTTGTCTGCGGAGAAGCTAGCGCCGCCGCTGACAAAAGCGATCCAGAGGCGCGGACCAAAATCACGCGCCGGGTTGATAGCATATCCGGTGTTCAGACCGAAGGATGCGCCAATCGCCACAATCAAGAAGCCAATGATCAACGGGTTCAGGTTCGCCTGCACCGGCTGGTTGCGCGCATCAACGATGGCAAAGATCAGACCGACGAGGAGAGCGGTGCCAATAAACTCATCCCCGAAGGCACCAAACGTGCCGACGAAGGGTTTAGGGAAGGTGTAAAAAATCCATCCGTACCCATTCCCTGACGTTGGCTGGGCAATCTGGCCAATTGCTAGATGATTGACGCCAAGAGCGTGGACAAGAGCGCCTTGATAGACAAAGTAGAGGAGCAGCGCGGCAACGAATGCGCCGACAATCTGTGCAATCCAGTAGGGAATCACCTTGGCCCAGGGAAAATCACCTTTCACGGCAAAACCCAGGGTCACAGCGGGGTTTAGATGCGCGCCGCTGATAGCGCCAGCGACGTAAATACCGAGCATGACGGCAAGTCCCCACCCAATGATGATAACAATCCACTCGTTGGCAAAGGGTGTCGATGCATTGTTTGCGCCGATGTTCGTAAAGAGCCCAAAAGTGGCGACACAACCATCACCAAAGAGGATCAGTACCATAGTGCCGAAGAACTCCGCGATCAACTCACCCCATAGGCCGGCGAGCGCAGGAGTAGCGGCCGGGCGATTTGCGGTTGCCATTTGATCTGCCATAGGTCCTTTCTCCATTTCTGTGTGAGAAACCACAGCAAACAAAGTGATAATGAAACAATTACAACAAGGGACGACAATCCATGTCTACGGGCATGATGTTGCTGATGTATCATGCCCGTCTAGACAATAACAAAAAGGTTAGCCCTGCCTGGCCCAGTCGCGGGAGCGTTCGACGGCCCGTTTCCAGTTGGCATAGAGGGCATCGCGCTGATCGGCGCTCATCTGCGGCTCGAAGGTGCGGTCAACCGCCCAATGCTCGGCCACTTCCTGCTCGCTGCCCCAGAAGCCGACGGCCAGACCGGCGAGGTAGGCCGCGCCCAGAGCCGTTGTTTCGGCAACCTTCGGGCGCTGCACAGGCACGCCCAGGATATCGGCCTGGAACTGCATGAGCAGGTTATTGACGACCGCGCCGCCATCCACGCGCAGCGTTTTGACGGAGATGCCGCTGTCGGCGGTCATGGCCTCCAGCACGTCGCGAGTCTGGTAGCACATCGACTCGAGGGTAGCGCGAGCGATGTGTCCGGCGGTAGAGCCGCGCGTCAGGCCGACGATGGTGCCGCGAGCATAGGAGTCCCAGTAGGGCGCGCCGAGTCCAACAAAAGCCGGGACGAGGTAGACGCCGCCGTTATCCGGCACCGAATTCGCCAGAGCCTCGACGTCAACGCTTTGTTTGATGACGCCCAGGCTATCGCGCAGCCATTGCACTGCCGCGCCGGTAATGAAGATACTTCCTTCCAGGCAGTAGACCAGGGGCTGATCGTCGATGCGCCAGCCGAGGGTGGTCAGCAGGCCATTCTGCGAAGGCACGCCTTTGTTGCCGGTGTTCATGAGCATGAAGCAGCCGGTACCGTAGGTGTTCTTCGCCATGCCGACCTCGTAGCAGGCCTGGCCAAAAGTCGCTGCCTGCTGGTCGCCCGCGTCACCAGCCATCTTGATGGGGCCGCCGAAAAATTCGGGGTCGGTCTCGCCATACACGGCGCTGGACGGCATCACCTGTGGCAGCATGGCACGCGGCACACCGAGTTCCTTCAGGATCACATTGTCCCAGTCGCCCTGGTAGATGTTGTACATCAGGGTGCGGGAAGCGTTGGATGGGTCGGTGACATGCACGCGACCTTTGGAGAGACGCCACATGAGGAAGGTATCGACGTTGCCGAAAAGAACCTCGCCGCGCTCGGCCTTTTCGCGCACGCCCGGCACGTTATCAAGAATCCACTTCACTTTGGTGCCGGAGAAATAGGCGTCAGTCACCAGTCCGGTGCGGTCGCGAATTTCCTTGTCGAACCCTTTCGCCTTCAGTTCATCGCAAATAGGAACGGTGAGGCGGCTCTGCCAGACAATCGCATTGAAGACGGGCTTGCCTGTTGCCTTCTCCCAGACAATCGCGGTCTCGCGCTGGTTGGTGATGCCGAGCGCGGCGATATCCGAGGCCGAGGCTCCCGCCTTCTTCATAGCCTCCTGCGCAACGGCGAGCTGGCTTGACCAGATTGCTTCCGGGTCATGTTCGACCAGGCCAGGAGATGGGTAAATCTGCGGGAACTCTTGCTGCGCCACGCTGACAATCGAGCCATCATGATCGAACACGATTGCGCGCGAACTGGTGGTGCCCTGGTCCAGGGCTAACACGTACCTTGCCATTGAGAAACCCTCTTTCTGTAAAATAGTGACAAAACAACAACCTGTAGAAACTATAGGGACGCCATGAATCGCGTCCGGCCTATCACGCCGATGCGCCGGGGTGGACGCAATAATGAACGTTGACCATCAAATTCGGTCATACCTTGCCTGTCATCCTGAGCGCGGCGAAGGATCTGCGTCGCCCTGCCGGATTGCACACCCGAACCGGAGATCCTTCGCCGCGCTCAGGATGACAGGGTGGCATTGCCGGTTCTGGTTGTCAATGTTCATCATCGGGTCTCTACAATCTCTGATCCGGTCTGGCATGCCGAGGTGCCGAGGTGGACGCGATGAAGCGCGTCCCTACAAGGGTTTTTCAGGTTTGCCAGAGGTCGCTTTTGGCGACGGCTACTCGTACAGCGCCGGAACGTAGAACGGCCTGTACCTGCTGATGATTATATATCAAGCCCGAGGCCATAAAAGGCAGGGGCAGAGGACGGCTAAGATACGGTATAACATGTGGAACTACAAGCGCGGGCGAAATATCGAGCAGATCTACATATTCGGAATCAACCGCGTCTAGTGTAGCCTCTAAACCTGTGGAGTCGAGGGCGAAGACGCGCTGGCAGGTCTCAATGCCAGTCTGTTTCGCCAGCATCAAAACCCTGGGATTGCTCGAAATAACTCCAGTGACATGCAAATGGTGAGCAAGATAATTTAGACCGGAAGCATCTGGATGAATGCCATCGATATGATCGACGTTCACATAGATGAAGCGCTTGCGGGCGTAGGCCTGTTCTAAGCAAGCGGAAAGTTCAAAGAGATTGCAATGGCGCAATAAAATAGCGGAAATAGAGGGTGAGTCAAGCACATGCACGAACTGCATCCGATTCTCAATAATTGGAATCGTCTTGTACTGCGTCGGCAGGCTCAACAATGACCCGGCGGCTCGAACGGACATCATGCACCTCTCTGTACCAGTAAAAAACAACAAAGCCCTAAGCCTCTAACAGGTATTGGCTCAGGACTTTTCATTTCACTGTCCCAAGGGCATAGTTCAATTGTCCAGGCAGGCCATCTTCGACATGTTTACAACACTGTAAACCTGTTCAATGTAGACGCTTACGCGCCCGAGAGATACAATGGAAACCTCTATACAGGGGCTTCTAGTTCACTTATAATGATAATACGTTCCTGCTCATCGTTTGTCAAGTGCTGGAACATTCTCTTTTGAGGGTATCGGTATTTTTAATGATCAGGCAAGAATTTTTACGGCTGGCTCGTCTGTATCCGGTGGCGGCTGCGCTGAAATCAAACGAAGATGTACAGGTTGCCCTGGATTCTGATGTCCAACTCCTTTTTATGCTCAAAGGCGATGCCCTCCAACTGGCTCCTTTTGTTTCGCAAGTTCACGAACGCAAGAAAGGGCTGGTGGTGCATGTTGACCTGGTGAGCGGTATAGGCAAGGATAAGGCAGGCATACAATTTTTGCGCCAGATCGGGGTGGATGCTATTATCACCAGCAAATCACAGCTTGTCTCGGCTGCGCGGGCGGAAGGACTGGTCACCATTCAACGTTTATTGTTGATAGACGATTCCGCCCTGGAGACGGGTGCGCGCACCATCGTGCGAGCCGCGCCGGATTTCGTTGAAGTGCTTCCAGGTATTATTTTTCCAGAAATTGCCCCTATCTTGAAACAATTGCTGCCCGGCCCGTTCATCGCGGGCGGCTTTATTCGCACACCTGCTGACGTTGCGCGCATAGAGGCCACAGGCGGTATACTTAGTAGCAGTAGCACACATGCATTATGGCATCGCACGCCTCGATGATGAGATAAAGGAGTTTACTATGCAACAGGTTCCAAATATACTCAGCGCCAGTCGTATCATCGCGACCTTTCTGGTGTTCGTGCTGATTCTGTTCAACCAGCCCTGGGCATTTCTGCTAGCGACGCTGCTCTTTTTGCTGGCTTCCATCACCGACTTCTTCGATGGTTACCTGGCGCGCCGCTATCACGTCGTCTCCCAATTAGGCATCTTTCTCGATTTGACCGCCGACAAGGTGTTTGTCTCGGCTATTCTCATAGGTCTGGTGCAGCTTGGCCTCGTGCCCGCGTGGATTGTGATTATCATTGTGGCTCGCGAGTTCCTGGTAACCGGCCTGCGTTCGATGGCGGCGGCCAAAGGGACGGTCATTCCGGCAGGCCAATGGGGCAAGCAAAAGACCTTTATCACACTGGTAGCAATGGGCGCGCTGCTGCTCGCCAAAGGGCTGGGCGCGCATTCACTCTCGCTCTTTCCCCCCATGCTCACCTTCAACGCCCAGACGGTTAACTTCAGCAACCTTCTCCTGCTGGTAGCTGATGCGCTGCTCATCCTGGCCACGATCTGGACGGTCTTCTCCGGCATTGAATACACTATAGGCGCGCTGCCCCTCTTTCAGAACAAACCGCAAGCAAGTACAGCCGGGACGATTTCAACGAAACCATAATATACTCATAGATAGGACCGGGTTTGTCGCCTTCAGTTATGGCGTGCTGGTGGTAGGAGTGGCCTGTTCTTTCAATTCGACCTTCTGGCCGATTTTGCGTTCAGTGCCAGCCAGTAAGCGCTGGATGTTGTCGTAGTGGAAAATAATCACCAGAGCAGGATTTACAACCAGCATCACCAGTTGGGCAAGCGTCACCTTCGCGAAGAAGGTGGGATCAAGCCTGCCAATGATATAAAAGACAATGCCGCAGACGATAGAGGTCAGGCCGCCAACAATTGAGCCGAGGGAGACGTAGCGCCAGATGGCGATGGTGCTGAGCGTAGTAATTGCGCAAATAAGGAAGGTGAACGGAGAAATAACCAGGATCGCACCCGCCCCCGTCATCACCCCGCGCCCGCCACGGAAGCCGATAAATACCGGAAAAATATGTCCAACCAGCGCGGCAATGGCGGCGGCGGTTGGCCCCCACGCATCACCCCCAATATGTGCCTGTAAAGCCGGAACAAGCGTTGCCAGCAGCGTCGGAAGCACGCCCTTTGAAAGATCAAATATCAACACAATCAGGGCCGGAACTTTCCCAAGCGTGCGCAGGACGTTGGTTGCTCCTATTTTATGACTGCCATAGGCCCGAATATCGAAATCCTTGCCCTTGAGCAGTTTACCCATCCAATAACCGGCGGGTATCGATCCCCAGATATAGCCAATAAGTGCATCAAGCACAAGCTGAAGAACGACTGGCATTGCGGCCCTCCTTACACTTCATAGAGTTTCATATCATCTCCGCCAGTCACCTTTGACAGGAGAAGAAAAGACCCTGGATTAACCGCTTGAAGATTATTCTAAACTAATCAAGAGCGTTATTACAAGAGTGGAAATATAGGAAAAGGAAGACACTGTAGAGCCAGCCCTTTGCGGTGGCTTGCGGTTCATCGTCATAATCCCCTTTTAAACCGTGTGCAGCAATAGCCCGATCACCACGCCCGCCGCCATGCCAATCGTCACCACGATGAGAAATTCGAGACCGGCGCGTATTGCCCCTTTATGTGTATATTTGGCCTTGACCGCGCCTAACATAAGGGCGGTAATCGCGGTCAGACCATAGGCCCACCAGCGCGCCTGCGGCAGAGATAAGAGGATAGGAATGGCGGGAATCAATCCACCCACCACGAAGGAGAGACCCACCTGAAGACCTTCTCGCCAGGGAACGATTTTAGTATCTTCGACCACACCCAACTCGTCATGCACCATTGCGCGATGCCAGCGCTCTTTGTTGGCCGTCAGGTGATTGACTACGCTGTGCAAAAGGGGGCCAGAAAAGCCTTTGTTGCGATAGATGGCGTGCAGTTCGGCGCGCTCCTCTTCCGGCTCGTGTTCGATCTCGTAACGTTCGGTCGCGATACGATGCTCAAGAATCTCTTTTTCGGTGCGCGCCGAAAGATAGCCGCCCAGCGCCATCGAAACGCCACCCGCCAATACCTCACCCAGCACAACCATAATAAGATAAGAGGGAACCGCCGCGCTGACCGCCATAATAAAGACGAGTGTCGTCACCAACCCATCATTGAGTCCAAAGACAATCTCGCGCAGCCAATCACCGCCATGTGGATGCTGCTCGGTTTGCGGCTCCATGTGTATACTCCTCTATGCCCATTTAGATGCCTTTGAGAGTATACAAAAATGGAGGGATTTCAGTAAAGGGTGACAACTCGTATCGATACACCTCAATCGTCTTTTCGCCACACTCCAACCAGTATTTAATATCCTGGCGCAAGCGGTCTACGAGTTCGCATTGGCGCACCGGCTTGGTGTTGACGTATGTACGGTCTACAGAATGGAGCAAAAGAGCGTGATCAGGAATCTGAAAAGGCGAGAGTTGCTTGCCGGTATATTAGGTATTCCAGCAGGTGCTTTAGGATTGAGCAATGAATCACCGCCCCATATTGCTAAGACCCCTCTTGAAATCAACCATGACCGTATGACCCTCATTGAGAATGAATTGACTACTCGCTGGGATGTCTACCATACCGGGGGAACGCTTCGCGCCTATCGCGGCCTGAAAATGTGGATAGAGGAAGTAAATAACTTTGCGCGGGATATGCGCTCTAATCTCTGGCATGAGCGGGCAAATGCGGTGTTGTGCATGGGCTATCAATTGCAGGGAAGCGTTTTTAGAGATATGCTGGATTATAAGCAAGCTCATAGCGCCTATCAGCAAGCCTATCGTATTGCTCAAGAAATAAACGATCCCGAATTTATAGCTGCTGCGCTTGCCAGAGAAGGGGTTACTTATATTCAAGAAAACAATCCCCTGGAAGCCATCGACTATCTCAATGAAGCTCTCAGATGCGCAAACGGCCTGGGGCTTCCCACCTTACGAGGATATATTTTACAGGCCCTCTCAGAAGCGTATGCAATAGCACAAGAACCTACTCAATGCTGGCGTGCTGCAAATCTTGCCGAACGCGCTTTACAAAATTGCGGAGAGGTGCCAGAGCGCAGTAACTGCACGCCCAATACTTCGTCGGTTATGGCCCAAAAAGGAGTGGATGCGGTCCTGCTCCACGATTATGAGCGGGCTATTGCTCTCCTTGATAAAAGTTTGCGCACCTATAATCGCGCATATGTTCGCGGTCGCGCCCGCCTCATGGCGCAAAAGGCCGAGGCATATCTTGGTCTGCAGCGCATAGATGAATGCACTGATACTGCCCTGGAAGCATTCGCGCTTGCCGATTCGGCAGGTTCCAGCAAGACCATTCAGCGTTTGCAGAAACTTTATGAAACCCTGTCAAGCTCGCGCTGGAAACGAGAAAGCGGGGTTTTGCAACTGGGTTCGGTCCTGGCGGGGGAGCATCCGTAAGATGGCTATTTGTAGGGACGCGATTCATCGCGTCCACCCGGCCTGTCGCGCGCAATGAGGCAGCAGGACGCGATGAATCGCGTCCCTACAATTACCATCCCTTCGTCATGTCTACCTATGTGAATCGGCGCGGGCAGCAGGACGCGATGAATCGCGTCCCTACAATTACCATCCCTTCGTCATGTCTACCTATGTGAATCGGCGCGGGCAGCAGGACGCGATGAATCGCGTCCCTACACGATATAATAGCCTTATTCAGCGTTATGCATAATAAAAAGGGGGGAGCGGTTTTTATGTCTGAAACCCTGGCGCGCCAATTACTTCATCTCGCCCTCGCCTGCTGCATCATGACGGTAATCGTAGGGGTCTACGCGCTCATCATCAAGAGCGCGGGGGTGTATAAAAGCGCGAAGCAGTTCTGCGTGCTGTTCTTTCTGTCGCTGGCAATTGTCTATGCCATGTGCATTGTGTTGCTCCAGGTTCTGCGCTGGGACTTCGCGTTTGTGATTATTGTTGCTACGCTTGTGGTCTTCATCGTTGGCAACATTGGGACGCGGGAGCATGAGATTGCTCCTCAAGGGAGCGATGCCAGGGAAGAGGCTCTGGCACCAGACAAAGAACTGAACGAGTGAGGACCAGTACTTTTCTTACTGGAAACTCAGTACAGCCCGAAGACCCCTCTTTGATACGCATTCTATATTTGCTTCCACTCCCCGCTCAAAAAAGACAAAACGGTCTGAAGAAAAGCAGTTCGCTGACTGGTAAAAACGGGGGAATGACCCGCGTTTGGCAGAATCCAGAGATAGGCTTGAGGAATAGCATGGTACATATCCACTGCAATCTGTACAGGATAAAGCGGGTCTCGGTCGCCATACACTATCAGCGTGCGGGCAGTAATGGTTGATAGATAAGGTGGAGTGAAATTCACGTCATCGTAGCTATCTTTGAATCCCTGTCCATATCTCCACAATGCCTCTATTTGCTCATCGCCGCCTGGATGGCTCTGGCGCATAAATTGCCACTCCTGCTCGGTCCGGCTTTCAATAGTGTATGATCCCATCAACTTGCGCGCCTGTTCAGGAAAGTAGCTGGTTGCGCTGACCAGCGCCATCGCTTCGACACGCTCCGGTTGCTGTGTCGCCATATGCAAAAGCGTAATGCCGCCGCCGCTAATTCCTATCGCTTTGCAGTGTTCGATGCCTAGATGATCGAGCAGGGCAAATAAGTCGAGGGCCGCCTGCCGGAAGGTGAACGCCTGCGATGGGTTGGTAGAGCGGCCATGACCGCGCAAGTCGGGGATAATCAAGCGATATGTCTTTTCGAGGTTGGGAGTGAATAGCGTCCAGTCTTTGCTTGAACCCAGGAAGCCGTGGAGCAGGAGCAGTGGCTCGCCCTGGCCTTGTAGCTGGTAGTACATTCGCATGTCGTTGATGTCTATAGTTTGTTCTTGTGGGAGAGTATTCATATGTTGCTCCTTAATTCGCTAGAGCCATTTGCTATCCACCTGGATTTTTTCAGATGTAGAACGCGAGAAAAAGGTATAGAGGCTGAAACCTTATCAATAGCGAGTCCGCCAGAGTAGTTTACCCGAACTTACTTGAAAAGCATAGAGCGTGTTGTCAAATGAATTACTTGCTCCGATAACAGCGGCAATAATATAAGCAACACCGTCCGCCGTCGAAAGCGCCGGAAGCCCTCCTCCGCCAGGCCATCGTTGCCATATCAGATTCCCATGTTCCGCCCCTAAAGCTGTCAGGTAAACACCCGTTTTATTTGTTGGAGTACCAGAGGATGGTATCAGGTGAAGACCTGCAATCAACACGGTATTGTCTACGATGATCAAGGGAACTTTTCCAAAAAGCGTTGTGCCTGCTGGTAACGTGTAACGCCAGATAATTTGTCCAGTATTGGCTTGCAGCGCATAAAGGATGCCGTTAGTCGCAAGCGTGTAAATGATACCATTCGAAAAAACTGGAGCCGTGAAATCCTTCGCAGGAGTTATATGCCAGAGCATATTTCCATTACTCGCATCAAGCGCAAAAAGACCAGCCTGCCCACTTACGTAAACTGCATTTGCAGAAGAATCAAGTCCATTCAGCCAGCGACCTCCAAGATGACGCTGCCAGAGACGGGTACCTGTTAAAGCGTTAAGCGCAAGAAAAGACGAATCTGGAGTAGCAACATAGAGCCGACTACCAGCTACAGCCATAAATGTTACATCTAGATGGGTAGCCTGCCACTTGACTATTCCATCGCCTGTTCTCAAGGCAAAAAGCGTATGGTTACTGGAACACACATAGAGAAGGCCATTTGCTACAGTTAAGGAATAATTCTGAACGTCAAGGGGTGTTTGCCACAAAAGAGAACCATCCTGCTCTCGCAGAGCATATACAGCAGTAGCATGCGTTCCACTCGCCGTATCTCCAATCACATAAATGATCCCGTTGAAAATGACGGGATCAGAGTCGATCCCGTTCCCATGTTTACCCAATGTATAAGAGCCAAGCTGTATTCCCGTTTGCTGGCTGAAAAGATACAGGCTTCCTATGTTCACATAAATCCGCCCTTGATTGGGGACAGGCAAAGGTGAAATTGTGTTTGTACCACCCGTCTGCTGAAGAGGAGAAGATGTACCGCCGCAGCTACTGAATGCAAACAAAAAGCTGCATAAAAGAAGGTATGCGCACTTCCGCTTCAAGTAAAGCAATAACCCATTGTCACCGTTATGCTTCTTGCTTGAGCGACAAAATGTGAACATAAGAACATTTCTTCCTTTTCATTAGAAAAGCATACCTGCATGCATTTTACACTGCTTAAAAAACGCAGTTAAACCTTAAAAAGTTCCCAAGATTCGTGGCCATGTTGCTTTATACTCCACAATTGCAACAACTGCAGTGAAAGCAGCATGACCACGAGAGATTTTAGGATATGAATCCTCTACTCAGTTTTTGCCGCATCAGCATTTACTCGTACCATTCGCCTTCCACACATCAGTAAAATTCTCGTTTGAAACCAATCCTCCAGGAGCAGCTAATACCGTCGTGTTATTATAATCGACCATCTTAAGATTGGTGTTGGAAAAACCACCTATAAGGTTTCCGTTGTTAGCATTATCTACTGCTGCTCCATAGGACCATTGTACAGATTGGAAATCAGAAAGGGCATAATACTTACCCCCACTCAGGCTGCAGCCTGAACGTTCATCAATCCATTCGACATGGCTCTCATCTGGCACCCACCCACGATCCACAGGATCATCAGTATATGAGTTGGTGGTTGCGTTCTCAATATAGATGTTATCGGTATTAGAGTAGGTATCGTTGTAATCTACTTCCACATATACCGAGTCTCCTGGAGAAATAACAATACCTCCCATGATCTGCATGTAACCTTTAGGATATTCTTCATACCAAAAGTTGTAGCCATCGGTTGGGTCTTCTGTGGTACCAGCCTGTAAAAGGTTCCCATTATTGTCGTTGTACCCACCAATACCAACCCAACTGACTGCACGACTGTTAGAAGGAGATTTCGGCCCATAATATGTAGGTACAACCCAGTAACTTTGTATCTCTTTAAAACCATGGCTGTCTGAAGCAACGTAACCAGCCCAATTTTGGGTTTGAGAGTACGACGTATAAGGTATAAACTTGCTATTTGTCTGAGATTTGTTGGTAGTAGTAGAAAGAGGTTGTGAATACCGATGTGTATTCACAATTTTTATGTTACATATACGATGTTTTGCATGGCGCAATGCATTTTGCCCACGCATTTACATCACTTCCAGGAGCCAACAAGGGTAAACCATAATAGCGAAGTTCCGTATTAGATGCCTTCAAAGGGTCAAAGTTAGAAGGAGGACTGGGACAAGAATCCGCAGAGGTAGCTCTTAAGGAAAAAGTATTAGCTTGTTTGGCTAATACAGGAGAGACGAACTGTATTGCAGATAGGAGGAAGCAAGCTATTACTAACACAGCAAATAGAGTACGAAAATAGTTTCTAGATCGGAGCATGAGGTTCTATCCTTTCGTTTGAATCCCCCAGTTTACGAAAAAAGAAAGACCTATTTGTTGCTCTACAAGCAACAAATCAAATCGCAGAATCATGGAATTTTAGAAGCAATGGCTGTTTTTACAGCCTGGCACCTTTTAAAGGCTAAATTTACAATTTCTAATTTTCCCCCACAAGAACATATAACATATATTTATGTAAAAACAAGTATTAAACTTATCTTTTTAAAAAAGAGATTTGAAAGGGTAACAAATCGTTGTAGCTCAACTTATTTCCCCAAAACCTGGATCATTAATATCCCTTCGTTGAGAGAACCTAACTTGATTCCCCTATTGTCAAACCTTGCCAGGGTATGCTATACTATGCTTGAAGCAGGGGAGGCGTATGTAAAGCGATATCAGGCCGCTTCGGGGGCTTTATCGAGGCAAGCATACGCTGCATATTGTTCACTGGATAGGGCCAGCGAATACCTTGCGCGGGATAGTTCAATCGGGGTGTGGCGCAGTCGGCTAGCGCGCAGCGTTCGGGACGCTGAGGTCGGAGGTTCAAGTCCTCTCACCCCGACCAGGATGGCACCTACCTTCCAGGTAGGGCCAGATGCACAGGAGTCATAGATGTCGGCATATGTAGCACCGCTCTCCAATACCTGCGGAGGGAAAAGTGTGCGTGCCGCCTGCCGTTGGTTTGATTGTTTCGACGATCAACAATGGGTAGGTGGACGATGCCGCGCTGTGTCATGTCTCCATGAACCTGGCCGCGCACAATGCTTGAAACCCTATCCATCTGGTCGTCGTCGCAGGCGGCGGTAGAAGCACGAGGGCACGGGTCGCTCCCCTTTCCTGCCCCACACGAGCTTCTTCCTCGCTGTCTGCATCAGGTATCGGCTCTGACAGAGAGGAAGGGACATCATTCATGCCTGTTCTTGTATTGAACTCTTCACTCCAGCCTCTTTCGGTCATTCCTGAGCGCCGCTTGATCGTGCTGCTTTCCAAGCAGAAAGTCACGTTCGTGGATGAAAGCGTGCGGCAGTTGATCGAGGAGAGCATTCAGGCCCGTCGTCTTGAATTGGAGCGCCCGGTGATTGTGCAGTTGCTTGCCAATGTGCGGGTGCCGCGTGTGGCCCTGCAACCAACGCGGGCCAATATCCTGCTGCGCGATGACGAAACCTGCCAGTATTGCGGCAAGCGTTCCCGCGAATTGACGCTTGACCACGTGATTCCGCGCTCCCGAGGCGGACAAAGCACATGGGAAAACCTGGTCGCCTGCTGCAAATCCTGCAACGGCAAGAAGGGCAACCGCCTCTTGAAAGAAGTGAACATGCGCCTGCTGCGTCAACCACGTCCCTTGACGCAGGAGTACGCTGGCTTCTTCCTGCTGCGCTACCCCAAGCTGCGCGAAGCCTATGAAGAGTTCCTGCTGAGCGCGCAGGTTGGGCATGCACGCAGTGGGTTGAGCGCGTAACATACATGGCCTGTCTTCACGAAAAGACGAGGGGAGACGCTGCGCGTCTCCCCTGGTGTAGGGGCGGGGGTGGCGGTAGTGCGGGGGGAGGGCGCTTGCGCCGCCCCGGGGTGGTGCGGGGAATACACTGACCATTGAGGAGCGTTCTCCCCAACCCGGTACCAGGGCGGCGCAAGCGCCCTCCCCCAGCACTACCGCCACCCCCGCCCCTACAGTAATAAGCGTTTGACCAACTGAAGCGTTAAGTTGTATACTATAACATAGTAGAGTTACAAAAGAGAGAGAGGATTCGTGTAGTATTCTGGTAGGGTTTTTTATGTAGTTGTTGATTTATGGCCTTGCCAGTAAAGGGATTTGCATGGTTGATTCATTATCAAAAGAGACAGAAAACACGGAACGTACCGGTCGTGCATACCTGTGTTTGCACGGCCATTTTTATCAGCCCCCGCGCGATGATCCGTTTAGCGGACGTATTCCTATTGAACCTGCGGCAACTCCTTATGCCAATTTTAATGAGAAGATTACGGCGGAATGTTATCGACCGAATGCCGAGGCTGGCAATTTTGAAGCGATCAGTTTTGATTTAGGCCCCACGCTGGCCGGATGGCTGGAAGACGCGCATCCCGATGTCTATACGCGCATCATCGAGTCCGACCGCGTACATCGGGAGCGGTATGGCGTGGGCAACGCGATGGCGCAGGCGTATAACCATACGATTCTGCCGCTTGCTTCCACGCGGGACAAGTACACACAGATTGAATGGGGTCTGAGCGATTTCCGCCATCGTTTTGGACGCGAAGCAACGGGTATGTGGCTGGCCGAGACGGCGGTTGATATCGAGAGCCTGGACATTCTGGCGCAATATGGTGTGAAATATACTATTCTAGCACCCTGGCAGGCGGCGACGCCCATCGATCCTACCGAGCCGTATATTGTGCGCTTGCGCGAAGGCAGGAGCATCACAGTCTTCTTCTATAACGGCCCACTCTCCGGCGGTGTCTCGTTTGACTGGAATACAACCAGCAATGCCGACCTGTTCGCGGCCAGTTACCTGCCGGGACACCTGGTAGAGAGCAAGCGCGAGGCAGGCGAGGACCAGATCATCGTAATCGCCACCGATGGCGAACTCTACGGCCATCACAAGCCCTGGCGCGATAAGTTCCTGAGGCACCTGTTGAAAGTTGGCGCGCCCGCGTATGGCTTCGAGGTCTGCACGCTGGAACGCTACCTGTTGATGCATCCTGCGACCAAAGAGGTAGAGCTGCGCGTGCCGAGCGCGTGGAGCTGTGGGCATGGCGTGGCGCGCTGGGATACCGGCTGCGAATGCACTGAAAACGATAGCAGTTGGAAGGGCTACCTGCGCAAGGCGCTCAACAACCTGGCGGCGCGCTGCGATAGCCTGTTTGAGCAGTACGCCGGAGAGACGCTGCATGATCCCTGGGCAGCGCGCAATGCCTACCTGCCTGTGCGAAACGGCTGGGAGACGCTGGATAGCTTCTGGGCAAAATATGGCAAAGAGGGCATCGACCCCTTGCGAGTGCAACGCACGTTGCTGCTGCTCGAATCACAATATTATGAGCAGTGCAGCTTCACCAGTTGCGGTTTCTTCTTTGAAGACCTGGACCGCATCGAGCCGCGCAACGATATCGCCTTTGCCCGCCGCGCCATCAGCCTGATCTGGCAGGCGCTGGGCATTGACTTGCAGCCCGAATTTGTCGAGGATTTGCGCCTCGTCAAAAGCTGGCGCACACCCGGCCTGAGTGGCGCGGACGTTTACCGGCAATTACCCATTCTGCGGCCCGATCAATTGCCGCCATTGCCGCTGCCGCAGGTGCAGGTGGTGGACGAAGAAGAGAACATTGCATGACAAAAAAATTGGCGACCGGCCGGTCGCCAATTTTTTTGTCATGCAATAGACTTATGTCCGCGCTACGGCAGGCTCTACCTCGCCTGTGGCCTGCGCAGCCAGCCGTTGAGTAGCGACATATTGCCAGATGAGCAGGGCAATGGTGGCAACGAAAAGGACAACGGCCCCAAACTCATCGCCAACGTCGGCTGCATCATGAATTTCCAGGATTATGCCCACGATTTTTATCACCAGGGCGGCGGCGGCAAAAACAATAGGTATGACTGTGCGAGAATACTTGTTGCGTCCCAGAAGATACCAGGCAACCGCTACAACGGCAAGCACGAGCAGCAAAATTTCATCGATGATATGGGGAAACTGGTCGATCTCGGCAGGCAGGTCAGAAGCGAAAGCCAGGCCACTGATAGCTACAATGCCCACGCCAAGCAGATTGTAGCTGCGATTGAGTGCGTCACGCGCAGTAATCACATATCCCTCCCTTTTGTTTTGTGATTAAGAATTGCTCTCATTCATCTATACGAGCAAAGCAGGGTTTTTTATCGCTAAAACAGGGCCAATTTTGTTGTGTTAGTTATATCTGATTTGACCAGTAGGCCACGCTCAATCCTTTACCCACAGGCAATATCACCCTCTCAAATTGCGGCTGCGCTTCCAACGCCTGCAAATATCCGGCGATTTCTTGTGGATGGGAGAGAACATTGTCGGCGAGGACGAGCGCGCCGGGCGTGAGTTTTGGAATGAGCAGCTTCAATTGTGCAGGCGCACTATAACGGTCTGCGTCGAAGAAGACGAAATCGAAGGGGCCAGGGAGATTGGCTACGATTTCGGTGGCATCGCCGCATTGCAGGTCTACAAGTTCGCGTAAGCCTGCATGGCGCAGATTGGCGTCCGCGAGAGCCTGTTTGTCTGCGTTCCGGTCAATGCTAATGACATGTCCGTTATTTTCGGAGGCGGCCCAGGCCAGCCAGATGGTGCTGTAGCCATTCGAGGTGCCTATTTCCAGCAGGCGGGCGCGTTTGCTGCTGCGAATCAAGATGTGCAGGAACCGGGCGGTGTCTGGCTCCAGGTTCAGCATTTTCTTGCTGCGCTCCTGCTGTTCGGCGTCGTTTTGCTGGCCCTGCGCGTACAATTCCTGAAGGAAGGCGCGGATATCGGCGTTGTTCATGAATAAGCTCCTATTTGCTTGTCGGTGTGCCATCAGTTTAGCATATGGGTGTCCGTCAATTTTTTTGCATCCGCGTAAGGGAACTCTTCGTGCAAAAAGATGATGTTCATCCTTAGTATATATACCTCTTGACAAATCCCATTTTTATCAGGCATACTTGTTATGCACACGTGTGCATAGCCACGAGCGTAAGCGTGTATAGCGTCTGATGAGCGAGAAGGGCGAATACATTGCATTCGCAGGAAGTTTCTATTGCGGATATTGCGCGGGTCGCGGGCGTTTCGCATACGACGGTATCGCGGGCGCTGCGCGGCAGTCCGCTTATCAGCTTGAACACGCGGGAGCGCATTCAGCAGTTAGCGCGTGAGATGGGCTATACGCCGAATGCAATTGCGCAAAGTCTGCTCACCAAACAAACAAACACCATTGGTCTCGTTGTCACCTCTATTGCAGATCCATTTTTGAATGACGTCGTGAAGGGCGTCGAGGAAGTAGCCCGCGCCGCGAACTTCAGTGTCTTTCTTAGCGCAACTCATAACGACCCCGACCAGGAGATGAAAGTGATTGAAACGTTTCATCGCAGGCGTGTTGATGGTATCCTGGTCGCGTCCTCGCGTATCACCAGCGACTATAAAAAACGTCTCGCTCGCATTCGCGTCCCTACGGTTTTGATTAACAGCCAGGCCGATTTGCAGGACGGGCTGCTACACTGGGTTGCCGTAGATGACCGGGCGGGGGCGCGTATAGGGGTTGAATATCTGGTACAGCTTGGTCATCGTCACATAGGTTATCTCGGCGCGAGCAGCCGTCCGAGGTCGAACCGCGAGCGTTTTCAAGGCTATCAGGATGCCCTGTTGAAGGCGGGTATCAATTGCGCGAAAACTCCGGTGCAGGTCGCGCCTGGAAGCGAGGCCTCGCACAACGAAGATGTGGCGCATGGCAGGTCTTCTCTGGCCTATTTTCTTGAGCAAGGGGCAACGGCTATTTTCTGCTATAACGACATGATGGCCATAGGGCTTCTGACCGCCTGCCGGGAACAAGGGATAGATGTGCCGGGGAAACTCAGCGTGGTCGGGTTTGACGATATCGAAATGGCAAGCTACGTGACACCCCCACTCACGACCGTTTGCCAGCCGAAGGTAGAACTGGGCAGTCTGGCGACAGAGGTGATGCTCAACCTGTTACATCATCAACCGGGGAAAAATCATCTCTTGCAGCCTGAACTGATCGTTCGCGCAAGCGCGGCCCAGCCGGGTTAACGCCAGAGAAAGGAGAATGCCGAAATGCCTGCACCTGTGAAGGTTGGAATTATCGGACTTGGACGCATGGGGCGGCTCTATGCGCGCCTGCTGGCGAGCCAGGTCGCGGGCGTTTCCCTGCACGCCATCGCAGAAGTAAGCGAGCAGGCGCGGACACAGGTGGCCGGGGAACTGAATATTCCGCGCGCATTGGCTGATCCCTATGATTTGCTCTCGCTGCCTGATATACAGGCGGTGCTGATTACGACGCCGACCAGTACGCACGCGGAACTGGTGATCGCAGCTGCAGGCGAGGGCAAGGCTATTTTCTGTGAAAAGCCCCTGGCTTTGACGCTTGCTGAGACCCATTCCATGATCGAGGCCACTTCCCGAGCGGGCGTACCGCTGCAGGTCGGTTTCATGCGCCGTTTCGACGCCGGATACTCGCGCGCAAAGCAGTTAATTGACGATGGGCAGATTGGCGAGCCGGTGACGTTCAAGTCCATCAGCCGCGACCCGTTCTGCCCGCCGAAAAATTATATGGACCCGGCGCTGAGTGGTGGCCTGATACTTGATATGGGCATTCACGACTTTGACCTTGCGCGCTGGCTGATGTCGAGCGAGGTTGAGCGGGTCTCGGCTGAGGGAACTATATTGGTGTGTAAGGATTTGCGACAGGTGGGCGATATCGATAACGCGCTGGTCAATCTGCGCTTCGTGAATGGCGCATTGGGCAACGTGGAAGCAAGCCGCAACGCTTTTTATGGCTATGATATTCGCACAGAAGTACTCGGTTCCGCAGGGGCGGTCATGATCGGCGCGCAGCAACATCGACCGGTACTGCTGCTGACGCGGGCGGGGGCGCAGTATGACCTGATGCCATATTTGATGGAACGGTTCGGCGATGCCTATCGGGCGCAGCTACAACACTTTGTCGATTGCCTGCGTGCAGGTGAGGCTCCTTCGGTTGGCGGTGCGGATGCGCTTGCCGCCTTCACCATTGGGCTTGCCGCGACGAGGTCGTATCAGGCGGGAAAACCTGTTGCGTTGCGTGAATTGTAGGGACGCGATGATGAGTTTTCACAATCAGAACCGGCAAGGTGTGAATGTCATCCCCCGCTATTTTATCAACATTCATCATCGCGTCCCTACAACCGGGCAATGAAAAGATTGGGAGAAGAGGTGAGGGAATGAGCGTAGTTTCATTATGCATGTGCTAAGTGGCCACATCCATTTTTGAAAAAGGAAGGAGGGAGACAACCAGAGATTGTTCCCCCACGCGCAGGGAATGCGTAAAACATCTTGATCGGAAAGTCGTTCAACGAAAAGAGCATTACGTCCAGAGGAGGGCAACATGCAGAGGCTCTTCAAATTTTTACCGGCATTACTCCTGTTATTTGTTCTTGCTGCTTGCGGCGGCAGCACGAACACCACCGGCAACACCACAACCGGGGGCGGCAATTCGGCGCGGGCAAACCTCAAATTCTATGTCATCACGCATGGTCAGGCATCCGACCCGTTCTGGTCAGTGGTCAAGAAAGGCGTTGACCAGGCGGCGAAGGATATGGGCGTTCAGGTGGTCTACGAAGCGCCTCCCACCTTTGATATGGTGGCCATGTCGCACCTGATCGACGCTGCGGTCGCGGCTCACCCGGATGGGCTGGTTGTCTCGATTCCTGACCCCAATGCGCTAGGCCCCTCGATTCGCTCGGCGGTCTCAGCCGGTATTCCGGTGATCTCTATTAACTCGGGGGCTGATGTTGCCAAGAGCCTGGGCGTGCTGGTGCATGTCGGGCAGACTGAGTACCAGGCCGGACTTGGCGGCGGCCAGAAGATGGCGGCAGCTGGTGTCAAGCACGCGCTGTGCGTCAACCAGGAAGTTGGTAACGCTGCGCTTGAGCAACGCTGCAAAGGCTTTACTGATGCTATGAAGCAGGCGGGCGGAACCGTGAAGGAGATCGGCGTCAACCTCAATAACCCGACGCAGACACAGCAAACCATCGAGGCGGCGATTCAGCACGACTCCTCGATTGATGGCATCCTGACGCTTGGCCCGACGGGCGCTTCTCCCGCCTTGAAAGCTTTACAGGACCTGAACAAGACCAGTTCAGTCAAGCTGGCAACCTTTGACCTGTCTTCGGACGTGTTGCAGGCCATCAAGAACGGCACGATGCTGTTTGCCATCGACCAGCAGCAGTATCTCCAGGGCTACCTGCCCATTGTCCTGCTCACGCTGTACCGGACAAACCTCAACACCGTTGCCAACGATGTCATCCAGACTGGCCCCGGCTTTGTGACAAAGGACAACGTAGACCGGGTCATTCAGTTGACGGCGCAAGGAACGCGCTAGGGAATTTGTAGGGACACGATGATGAATGTTGATGAAATAAGGGAGGATACGCTCCCTGTCATGCTGAGCGCAGCGAAGCATCTGCGTCACCGGGCAGGATCATACGTCCAGACGGGAGATCCTTCGCTGCGCTCAGGATGACATGCCTGATTTGTCAAAGTTTATCATCGCGTCCCTACAATTTTTCCTCCTGTAAGGGAGAACGATATGAGCGCTATTGCAAGCGAACGCATGTTACGTACACATCCGCTGCGCAGGCTGCTGGTTCGTCCAGAAACGGGATCGGTTGTGGGCATGATTGCCGTCTGGATATTCTTTGCCATCATTGCGGGCAGCAGCGGTTTTCTAGGGGTACGCGGCGCGTCCAACTATTTGAGCGTCGCGGCTGAAATCACTATCCAGGCGGTGCCGGTAGCCCTGCTAATGATCGGCGGGGAATTTGATCTTTCGGTTGGCTCGGTAGTTGGAGCGACCGGCATGCTTATCGCTATCCTGAGTACGCAGTATGGTTGGAATATCTGGGCCTCAATCGTCGTTGCACTCATTTTTGCGGTGCTGGTTGGTATGCTGAACGGCTATCTGGTGCTGCGTACCCGCCTGCCTTCATTCATTGTCACGCTGGGTACGTCGTACATCCTGCTGGGCGCGACGACGGGCATTACCTATATAGTGATGAATGGGCTGACCCAGGTGGGCGGACTTGACCAGGCGGCAGGCTATAACTCGGCGCACGCCATCTTCGCAACCACGCTGAATGGAGACATCTTTCCCATCGAAATTCTCTACGCGCTGGTCCTGGTGGCGCTGGCGACCTGGATACTGCTGGGTACGCCCTTTGGCAACTGGATTTTTGGTGTAGGGGGCGATGCCAACGCGGCGCGCAATATAGGTGTTCCGGTCGGGAGCGTCAAGATTCTCCTCTTTGTAGGTACAGCCGTTTGCTCCTGCCTGCTGGCGATCATCCAGGCTGTCACCTTTAAAGGGTCGGATGTGCTGCGCGGTCAGGGGAACGAGTTTACGGCCATTGTGGCGGCAGTCGTGGGCGGCGTTTTGCTCACGGGCGGCTATGGCTCGGCGATTGGAGCGATGTTCGGAGCGATTGTCTTCGGCATCGTGCAACAGGGTATAGTGTTTGCCGGAGTAGATGCGGACTGGTATCGGGCGTTTATCGGTATCATTCTCCTGCTCGCGGTGCTGCTCAACAGCTATGTACGCAAGCTGGCAATGGAGGCGCGACGATGAGTAGTATGGTGACAAACGAAGGCCCGCCCCTGCTCGAAGTACAGAATGTCTCGAAATACTTCGGCAGCGTGATCGCGCTGAAAGACATCTCGATGAAGTTGTACGCGGGACAGGTCATGTGCTTGCTCGGCGATAACGGAGCGGGCAAATCAACGCTGATCAAAATTTTGTCCGGCGTCCACCAGCCAAGCGAGGGACAATACTTTTTCGAGGGGAAAGAAGTGCATTTCAACTCGCCGCGTGACGCGCTGAACGTGGGCATTGCTACCGTCTACCAGGACCTGGCGATGATCCCCTTGATGGGCATTGCGCGCAACTTCTTCCTCGGTTCCGAGCCGACAAAAGGTTGGGGGCCATTCCGGCGCTTCGACGTGAATTTCGCGAACCGTGTGACCCGCGAGGAACTGGCGAAAATTGGTATCCAGGTTCGTGACACGGCGCAACCCGTTGGTACGCTCTCGGGCGGCGAGCGGCAATCAGTAGCGATTGCGCGCGCGGTATACTTCGGAGCGAAAGTGCTGATTCTTGACGAGCCTACGGCGGCGCTGGGTGTGAAAGAGGCCGGTATCGTGCTGCGCTACATTGCCCAGGCACGCGCCAAAGGACTGGGCGTGATCTTTATTACGCACAACCCTCACCATGCCTATCCCATTGGCGATCACTTCACGCTGCTCAATCGCGGGCGCAGCATGGGCAGCTTCGCCAAGTCGGAGATCAGCCGCGAAGAGATCACCGCCATGATGGCCGGTGGAGAAGAGTTGGAGACGCTGAGCTTCGAACTGGCCGAGTTCGCCCGCACCGACGCAATAGCAGGCTCAAGCCTTGCCGAGGCCGCCCGCGAATTTGAGCAAGAGGCCGAGGTATTGCACGAAGACCAGCATGAACCCAGGCAGGTAGAATGAGACATCAACTAAAGCTTGGTTTAATTGGCGCGGGTCGCATTGGCCGCCTGCACGCGGAACATGTGACCTCGCGCATTCTCGTCGCGCAACTGGCGATGGTTGCCGACGCCTTCGAGGAAGCGGCTCGGGAGTGCGCGGAACGCTATGATATTCCCGCCTATACACGGGATTACCACGAACTGCTGGCGCGTCCAGATATTTCGGCTGTGCTGATCTGTTCGTCCACCGATACACACGCGCAGATCATTTCGGAGGCGGCGCAGGTGGGCAAGCACATTTTTTGCGAGAAGCCGGTTGCCTTTGATCTGCCTGCTATTGAGCGAGCATTAAAAGCTGTAGAGCGAGCGGGCGTCAAGCTGCAAATCGGCTTCAACCGGCGCTTCGACGCGAACTTCCAGCGCGTGCGCAAGGCGATAGAAGGTGGCGAGATCGGAGAGCCGCGCCTGCTGCACATCACCAGCTACGACCCGGAGCCGCCGCCGCTTGAATATATTCGCGTCTCCGGCGGCCTCTTCGTCGATATGAGCATTCATGACTTCGACATGGCGCGTTTCCTGATTGGAAGCGAGGTTGAAGAGGTCTACACAATGGCGGGAGTGCTGGTCGATCCGGCTATTGGTGAGGCAGGAGATGTAGACACGGCGGTCGTGCTGCTGCGTTTTGCCAACGGCGTAATGGGCACCATCAGCAACAGTCGGCAGGCCGCCTATGGCTACGACCAGCGCGTCGAGGTGCTGGGCAGCGCCGGGGCAGTCAGCACAGGCAACCGCTATCCGAACACGGCAATCATTAGTGATGCCAGCAGCGTGTACCGCGACGTGCCGCTCCATTTCTTCGTCGAACGCTACAACGAAAGCTATCTGTACGAGATAGCCGCCTTTGTCGAGGCCATCCTGAAGGACAGGCCAGTGCCCGTAAGCGGCTATGACGGCCTGGTTCCGGTAGCCATCGCCATAGCCGCCCAAAAATCGCTTTCAGAACAGCGCCCGGTTCGCCTCTCAGAAATAGAATATACGAGGAGGTAAGGGAAGTCCTGAACATCTTTACAGGTACTTCCCTGTCTGTCCTGCCATTGTGAACATGCCAGCTACAGGGTACACTGGTAGCTGAACATATAGCAATGGAGGATGCCCACATGGACACGAAAGATACGGCGCGCCTGGAAGCCTTTAGCGATGGAGTGATCGCGGTCGCCATTACCCTGCTGGTCTTGAATATTGTGCCAACGGTAGAGACTGTGCGAGGCTTCACGTCTGACGCAGAGCTAGGAACCTGGGTAGGAAAGCAGCTACCGGCCTTTTTTACGTTTCTCACCAGCTTTCTTACCATAGGCGTTATGTGGCTGAATCATCACAGGTTGTTCAAACATATCGAGTACACCGATACCTGGTTACTGGTGTTGAATCTCCTGTTGTTGCTGCTAATCGTTTTCGTGCCCGTTCCAACCGCCTTGCTGGGCGATTTTATCGCAAATCCGAGTGGCCACGCGGCAGCTATGATCTACAGCGGCACCTTTGTTGTGCTGGCTATTAGCTTCAACCTGCTCTGGCGCTACGCCTCGCACAACCATCGCCTGCTGGACAAAAATGCTGATAAGCAGGCCATAGACGCCATCAGCAAACAATACATGTTCGGCCCACTCTTCTATGTAGTGACGCTGCTTGTAGCCATAATCAACGTACCGGCCGGCATCATCCTCAACTTCGCGCTCGCCCTCTTCTTTGCCCTACCCGGTCGCTCTGCTGCAAAATCGAGACAGAGTATATGAATACAGAAGAACGTCAACAACAGCTTAGGGATGTTCTTGGGCAGTTTAGCTTGCCTTCAGGGATTAATATTCGTGCCTGGAGTGAGGGGGATTTTCCTGCTATTCAGCGAATTAGCGAGGCTTTGGGTTGGCCTTCACCAACTATGCGGCCAGATGACTCGTTTTATCCGAGGACGCGACTTGATCTCTTTGCTAGTGATGAATCCAGGGCTTTTTATAAAGCCTGTGGTTTTCGCGTGATCTATGATGGGATGCGGAAAAGTTACGTTTAGGGACATTCCTTTTGATGATGCGCAACTCAGTCCTGAGTCTTCTGTGCTGGGAAACGCGACGCGGTGGCGATTTTTAGGGTGGAGCATGGTACTTGACCTATCCATGCATATTGCCCAACCAACAAAAAAGGGAGACCCGCCTGAAGGCGAGTCTCCCTTTTTTGTTGGTTGGGCCTGCTTAGTAGATCATGATCAGGGTGTTCCAGTCCGTGTTGGCGTAGACCCAGGCGGCGTCGTTTTCCTGCATATTGACGCAGCCGTGACTGCCGTTTCCAGCGAAGGATTCGTCGCCACCCACATCGTAGTGGGGGAACTGGGTGCCGGGGCCGAAGTTGACGCGCCACCAGGCATCATGGACGTTGAAGCCGCCCCAGTGGTAGAGGATGGCGTAGTGAATCGGCGTCGGCGGATACCAGTAGGGCGAGCCGGGGGGATCACTTGACTTGAACTCGGTAGGCGATTTACGATCCTGCACCGTCCACAGGCCGGGGAGCGCCGGTTTCTCGAGGCGACCGGTTGTCACCAGGAAGGCGCGGATCAGTTTCCCATCTTTGTAGTAGCGCATGGCCTGTTCGACCATCGAGACCATCAGGACGACGCCGTGTTGCAGGCTGGGGTAGTGCTGCATGAGTTCCAGGTCGGTCTGGTGAACCTGGTTATAAGGCGTGGGGTCGCTGTAGTCCTGCTCCATCATGTGCAGGTTGAAGAACTCATCGTTCTCTTCCTGTACCACAGCCTGATAGTCGCTTGGCTGCCACGCCCAGCTCAGTTCGCGGTTCAGCCAGTAGCCGATGCCATCATCGTCCGGGTTGGTCGGGTTTGTGTAGCCCGAGTCAAGGATGTAATCTTTGCCGTCGAATTTGTCATGGTAGAGATGCGCGTTGCCCCAGGCGCGGGCTTCGCGGTCCAGCGCGGTAATGAGGTAGTGAGATGCGCCCTGCGTCAGGTCGTTCTGCATCGAGGCGATATCCTGGTCAATTTTTTGCGAGATGACCAGGAAGTCGTGGATGGTTTTGGCCTTCTGCATCTGCTCCTTGTCGGCATTGTACAACTTCGTATAGGGCGAGGTGTCCATGCCGTAGGTGTGCAGCAGGTCGATCTGCGATTTGAACTGGCCGAGCTTGGCTGCGCCGACGAACGGCAGGGCCTGAATCGAGTTGACGACCGCCATCTGGTACTGCGCATTGACCAGCGAGTTGAGGTTATTGAAATCAACCGGGCTGGTGATGGTATTGAGCGTCTTCATGTCGTCGTTATACTGCGCCTGCATGGCGGTGACATCAAGATTGGCCTGCCGCATTTGCTTGATGGTATTGTTGAACGTCACCAGTTGGTTATAGGTAGTGTTCAGCAGGTCAAGCGCCTGGTAGGCCTTACGAGCATCTATACTGATGGCTGTATAGTCTTTAGGATATTGTGCCGCGCTGAGAAGGTTCAGATCTTTCGTATATTCTTGAGAAAAAGCTTGAACATTGCCAACTTTTGAACGCTGCGCCACTGTAAGCGCGCTCTGGAAATGCTGCATATCGGACTGGGCGCGCGTGATATAGTCATTGGTGACAGTATCAACGATGCCCTGCAACTGTACCAGCAACTGGTGATATTTATTGGCCTGATTCAGATAAAATTGAGTCGCGGGCGCGTCGTCGAAGAGTGTAAAGGGCGCGCTTGAACTACTAATCTGTTGTTCCTGATTAATAATAGATTGAAACTGGCTGGTTGGCACACCGATAGTTTCGGCATGCTGAATAGCCTGATCGAGTTGCGTTTTGTTCTGGCTCGCCTGCTGTTGTGACTGCTGGCTTCCCCCGCAGCCGCTTGTGATCAGCATGAAGCCGATCAACAAGCTTGCCAGAACAGCCTGCGCGAGCCGTGACCGCGTGAGCTGCATGGTGGCTACCTCCGTCCACTCTTTGCTTTCTTCTTTCGCTTTTCCTTGCGCGCGGCTTTGCCAGTTTTCTTGCCGCCCCCGCCACCGGGTCGCGGTAGAGCGGGCATATTGCCATCCCCCAGATCGGGCATGCCGGGAAGACCCGCGCCGCCCCCAAACTGACGTGCCATTTTCGCCCAAGGACCTTTGCCGGTGCTGACCTGGCGTATCATGGCGCGCATTTCGCGGAACTGGTTCAGGAGTTGGTTGACGTCCTGAGGAGTCATGCCGCTGCCTGCCGCGATACGCTTGCGCCGGCTGCCGTTGATAATATCAGGATTGCGACGTTCTTCTCGAGTCATTGAAAGCACAATGGCCTCGATATGTTTTAATTGATCCCCTTCCAACGCCTCTTCCATTTCGGGCGTGTCCGCGAGTTTGTTGAAGCCAGGAATCATCTCCATGACCTGGCGCAATGGCCCCATGCGCTTCAACTGGCGCATCGCGTTGAGGAAATCTTCCAGGTCAAATTTGCCCTGCTGCAATTTGGCCTGGGCTTTGAGCGCCTCTTCCTGGTCGATGGTTTCCTGCGCCCGTTCGATCAGGGAGAGAACATCTCCCATTCCTAGTATACGCGAGGCCAGACGGTCTGGGTAGAACGGTTCCAGCGCGTCGGTTTTCTCGCCCACGCCCATGAATTTGATGGGAACTCCTGTCACGGAACGGATCGAGAGTGCAGCGCCACCCCGAGCGTCACCGTCCATCTTGGTCAGAATCATGCCTGTCAGCGAAACGGCTTTGTTGAAGTCGTCCGCCACGCGCACCGCTTCCTGACCGGTCATGGCATCCGCGACCAGCAGCACCTCGCGCGGGTGAACGCGGTTGCGAATATTGATGACCTCGTTCATCATGCGCTCGTCGATATTCAGACGACCGGCGGTGTCCAGGATAACGACCGTCGCCGCCTGCTCGCGAGCGTAGTCGATGGCGTGAACGCAGATATCGACCGGATTTGCCCCGGCTGGCTCGGCATAGACCGGAATCGAGAGCTGTTTGCCGAGCGTCTGCAACTGGTGAACGGCGGCGGGACGATACATGTCTGCCGCGACCAGCAGCGGGCGCTGTCCCTGCTGCTTACGCAGGTAGTTCGCCAGCTTGGCGGCGGTGGTCGTTTTACCGGAACCTTGCAGACCGACCAGCATGATAACGTTGGGCGGCTGCCCGCCGAGATCAAGCCTGTTCTTGCCGTCGGTGCCGCCGAGCATCTCGATCAACTCATCGTTGACGATACCAAGCACCTGCTGTGCCGGAGAGAAACTACCAAGTACTTCGGCTCCGACTGCTTTGGCCTTGACGCGCTCGACGAATTGCCGCACCAGCTTGAGACTGACATCCGCTTCCAGGAGTGCCAGTCGCACCTCGCGCATCGCCTCATCGACATCCGCTTCGGTCAGTTTGCCCTTCCCACTTAAACTTGTAAAGACGCCTTCAAGACGCTTTGATAAACTTTCAAACATTGCCATAGATGAAAAATCCCCTCTTCTTAACCTGCGACTGGTTAGCTCCCCAATTATATCACGATTCAGCGTCCGTTTCGTTACGAAATTTTGGAAATTCGAGGATTGTCCTGGTTCCATGACATCCTGTGTTAACTTCCGGTCCTTTACAGGATAGCCGTTTTGAACAGATAATAAGCTAAATACGAGACTTATAGGTATGCTTGAGGTTTTTGCAGCCTGGAAAATTGGGTAACGGAAGGCACCCGCCACGCGAAGGAGTATCCATGAATCGCCAATTCTTTCTGACCCACACAGTACGCTACGACGAATGCAATTGCGATGGCGTTTTAACCCCTGCCGCATTTGTACGCTATATGCAGGAACTCGCGTCACGGGATGCTGAGGACGCGCAACTGGAAGGAAACGGCTTCTGGGTCGTCAAAAGAACGTTGATCTCCTTCGCCAGACCTATTCCCATACACACCCCACTGCAACTCAAGACCTTTGGTATTGGCTTCTCGCGCATCACCGCCCATCGAGGATATGAGGCGCGCCCGGCAAACGAACCCGAAGCTGAACCGCTGGTTGCCGCCCGCACACTCTGGGTCTACGTTGATCCCAATGGTCGCCCTATACGCCTGCCGAATCGCACGGCTGAAATCTGGCTTCCTGATGGCGTGCGTCCGCCACAACCGGAGCAGCCCTTTCCGGCCTTTCCCGGCCAGCCGCCTATCATCACACAAGCGGTCGTACATTTCTCCGACATCGACCTCATGCAGCACCTGAACAATGCTGCTGTAGTAGAGAAACTAGATAACGCCGCCTGGGAAGCTTTAGCCACAAGCGACATCAGCCCGGCTACGGCCAGTTTTATCATTCAGCATTACGATATCGAATACGATCATAGCCCCCGCTTCGGCGAGCAACTGGAAATCCAGACCTGGTTTGACCCATTTCCCGCGCCAGGGGAGGAATTTACCAGGTTCCAGCATGTCACACGCGAGGGAAAAACGGTGGTGCGGGCAGCTTCGCGCTGGGTATGGAAAAACGCCGGGTAAGGAGGGGCTTCACCTGTCGGAAGCACTGTCACGATCTCACTTGACTAGTGTTTGGCATCATTATACGACCAGCCATTCAGACCCGGTGGCTCAATACCCTGCTCGCTTAGCAGTGTGTCAATCTGCGAACGATGATCGATGCCATGATTGATCACCTGGATCAAGACGACAACTCAACTACGTTTTCACAATATGATCAATAAGTTGACCGAACAATTCAGGAAGCAGGATTCCACGATCAAGAATATGCGAATGGATTCCATAAGAACGCGAGACTACAGTCCCATCTTTTAGATGGAACGAGAGAAAATAATGCGGCTCATCTACATAGGGACGATTTTGATCTACAGGTGCGGAGAGGATCATGCCGACAAGCTGCTGGATTTGTATAGAATTGGTAACGGTTGTGATCTCAGTTTCGCCATCATCTTTCAAAATATGTAAAGATTGCACTTTCCCCGCGATATCAAGCAGATCACCGCCTTTCTTTGCATACGGATTGGTATCTGCTTCATAAAGTGCGAGTGTGTGGCTTTGGTCATAAGCTGCAAGGCGAAAAGTTGGCACATATCCCTTGACTCGGTAGACAGGAGTTCCAGGATCAAGAGTGGTGGCATTTCCATTTTGCAAAGGATGATTTGAACTAATTGTATTGCTTTGCACATAAGCAAAAATGGGGCCAAGATCATTACTGGTAATGAACCGACCTCCATGCTGACTGACTCGCAAATATTCTATATTGCCAAATTTAATGACATCTGCTACAGAAGCATTGTCTCCCCCGCATCCAATATTAACCATAAGAATTCCCAGCAAGAGGAGAGAAGAAAGCCACCACGAGCGAATTTCTTTTTTTACATGCATGATTCTTCATCTCCTGGTGTTCAACATGACCTGTAGAAAGTAAGTCATGTTTGAACACCATTACAGGCAAGAAAAGCTTACTAGGCGGCCTGAGTATCCCGAATGAATTGACTCTCAGTGAGTTGGTGTATCTGTACTCCTGCACCACCAGGTATTGTAGTTAAAGCGCTCACGGTATTATTGGTGTCAATGAAAAACACGCCCTGATATGCTCCAACAGGATAGAAAACCCCTGGTTCTTCACTCGGCGTAAGGAAAACCCAATAGTGCGCACCTATACTGAGTAATGGGAACTCGTCAAAAACATACTGCACTCCATTTGCTGTGCCTCCAAGCTGCTTGATTCCAAGCGTCGTTTTAACAGCAACATTTCCAAGAAGAACACGCTCAACCGAGACAGTTGAAACCGTCCAAACCTGGTGCTGATTGGTAACAACTGTTTTTTGTGAAAGGACGACTGCGCGAATGATCAGGCTGGAATCTCTTTTTAGGGCAGCAATCGAGTGATATTCGCGTGCAAGAGAAGCTTCTATCTTCACCACACGACGAACAGTAGATGTAGTAGGTTGCTGATCAGCTGTTCCGCTACAGGAAGAGAAGAAAATGACTACAAAACCAACTAGCAAGGCAAAACTAGTTGCATAGCCAACACTTCGAAAGCCAGATGAACCAGAAACTTTTTTTTGGTACATCAAGGACTATCTCCTTTCACGTCTTTTAACAAGACGTACTATAACGGGCATAAGTTCCATTGTCGTCATCTGTCTGGGGTGTATCGATCCCGTACTTAAACCATCTATCTGTGCTGTAATACATCAGCGCGTTTGTTCCTGCATGACCGAGGCCAACAGCATGACCAATTTCATGAGCAGCGACACTCTGTCTTGCACCATTGTTGTAACTGCTAGAATTTGTGTAGTGAGTATTGAGAGCTGACCAGGCTGTTATGAGTCTTTGAACGCTACCATTGCTACAATAGTAAGGAGCATAATAGGTAGTCATCCCATCATAGCCATCGCTGGCAGAATAGGTTTGGAACACAACATCGCCAGAGCCAGAACTCGTAAAATAGATATCATCAGGAGCAGCGTTCCATGCAGCAACTGCATTTAAAAATGCGGTTCGACTATTACTGTCCATTGATGTCAATGTTTACGTAAGACTCAAAGGACTGCCTCTCCACTGGTAACCGTTAAACGTATAAGCATGGGCAAATTGAGGAGTTGCAAAGGTTAAGATCAGCAAAACAGCGAACAAAGCAACGAATGGCAAACGTCTATGCAGGAGAAACCTCTTTTCCATTCCATTCTCCTAAACTTTTCAAACGCAACAATGTTGAGCCTTTGGGGTTAGGTACTTTGATGAGGTGATGTGCGGAAGTGGGTATCCTCATTAAAGGTATTTAGGCAGAATTTCACAGCAAAAAGAAATTCTTTCTGTTCACATAGAGGCCTTACACATGTTATACTTACACCATGCGGACTTCCGCACATGGTAGCCTGTCGAAGGGTCCAAGCTTTTTTCAGACTACCATGCCCATCTTTTTTCAAACACTCTTCAGAAACCGCGCGTATTCCTCCTTTCCTTGTTTCATAAGAAACCAAACTCTGGGTGCTATACTTTATAGCACAGCACTATCTAAGACAAAAATGGCACAAACCACCAGCATTTACTGGTTATCACAGGAAAACTACACGGGAATAACAAACTCCTCCTTTCCTGAAATCAGGAAAGCCCATGAGAAATCGCGAAAAACTAGCCGATGATAGAAGGATAACGCATGACAGACAACTGGCAATTTATCTGTACCTATCTGGAAACATTGCTGTTACCTCCCCAGGTAACCTCAATAATATGATTTAAATATACCTTGTAATTGACTCTATTGTCAAGGTTTTTGCCGAAAAACATAAAAATGACGAAAAAAAAGAGATTAGATATAAAATTGATGTTAGAGATGAAATACAAAAGACAGGCAAAACAGGTAACTTCACAATGTCACCTGCTACTCGTCAAACACTCCCAACCCCAAATCATACCAGACATACCCGCCCGCGAATGGCACCTTTCAGAAGAGGGCAGACAACGCTGCTATATCCTTGCCAGAAACCTAACGCCTTACGCACCTTCCATCATCGTTTCCAGCATAGAGCCAAAGGCTATCGAAACCGCTGCCATCGTTGGACAAGAACTTAGCACGCCCTATACCGTTGCGCCAGGATTACATGAACACGATAGAAGCAACACAGGCTATGCCACCCAGGAATCTTTCGAGCAGGCCATTGCCAACTTTTTCGCGTCTCCCAACAAACTGGTTTTTGGACAAGAAACCGCTCATCAGGCCAGAGAACGCTTTACGCAAGCGGTATTTGACGTGCTTGCCCAGCATGACAAGGGGAATATCGTCATCGTCGCGCATGGCACAGTCATCACGCTGTTTGTTGCTCAATTTAACGCTATTGACCCGTTCGCGTTCTGGAAGCAACTGGCGTTGCCTTCGTTTGTTGTGTTGGAGATACCGGGTTTTCGCCTGATTAGATAGACGTGATGATGAACGTGGCAACGTTCCTAATGGATTTTTACAAATAAAGGGGGTAAAACATATCATCCTTCGCTGCGCTCAGGATCTCTGTTGCCCGACGATTCGTATGGCGAGGCCGGAGATCCTTCGCTGCGCTCAGGATGACAGGGAGCGTATTGCAGCAAAGGATGGCAGGGAGCGCGTTCCTACGCCTCAACCCGCTTCCTCGGCGCGCTCGATCCTCTCTCCAACAATTTTCCTTTCAAAATCACCTGCCGCGTAGAGCGTTTCGGATCAGCGATGCGCTGCAAGAGCAATTCTGTCGCGGTCTGTCCAATCTCATAAGTTGGCTGCTCTATTAAGGTAATCGCGGGTTGCACCAGCGAGGCCCAGGTGGTTTCGTCAAAGGTGACAAGGGCAACGTCATCGGGAATGGTGAGGTTGCGCTCACGAATCGCTTGCAACGCGCCAACCGCGAGCAGGCTGTTAGTGGTCAAGATCGCGTCTGGCCGGGTTGTGGCATCTAGCAGTTTTAACGTCACGTCGTGTCCTGCTTCAGGCCGGGGCTGGACAAACTTTACCAGTTCAGAGGTTGGCAACAATTCATACTCGCGTAAGGCTTTCTCATATCCGGCATGGCGCTCTTTGCCGGTGGTACTCATCTCTCCACAGAGAGCCGCGATGCGCCGGTAGCCGTTCTCTAACAGATGTTTCGTCAGGCGGTAGCCCGAATCGACGTTATCGAGCAACACCATATCGACTTCCGCGTTGCCGACTGTGCGATCAACAATTACGATGGGATAGGCGCGTGAGAACGTCGCGAAGTTTGAGGCGGTCTGACGCGTCGGCGAAAAAATCACTCCGGCTACGCTCTCATCGCGCATCAAATTGAGGTATATGGTTTCCTTTTCGGGGTTCTCATCGGTATTGCACAGAAAAACGGTATAGCCCTGTTCATATGCCGTGTCCTCTACGGCGCGGCTCAGCGAGGTAAAAAACGGGTTGCGTATATCTGAAACGATCAGGCCTATCGTATTTGACTGCTGCGAGCGCAGGCTGCGGGCCACCAGGTTTGGGCGATAACCAAGCCGCTCCACCGCTTCCATCACCTTTTTACGCACCTCTGGCCGCACATGGTTGCCATTAGAAAGCACGCGAGAAACCGTCGCCGTAGATACCCCGGCTGCTTTCGCCACATCTTTAATACTGACCATATATCCCTCTTATGATTTCTAATCAGTCACAATTTATTGTAATCGTTTTACCAAATTATACCACATTTTTGCTCTGTTTACCACGTTTTTTGTAAACGTTTACGGTGCAATCAGCCTCAAAACATTCTCAGGCAGCTTAATTTCAGGCGCAAAATTCTGAATTTTTAACACGCTCTTAAAAATTGCTTCCAAAACACTTGACAAATTTATTGTAATCGTTTACAATTCTTATAACGAAACGAGAATGATAGTCCAGTTGCAATGATGCCGGAGACAAACATGATTACGCTCGACGAACGACAGGTACAATTGCACGCGCAGGCGCGCAGCAAGCAGGAAGCTATCCAACTGGTGGGTCAACTGCTGGTGAATAGCGGCTGCATCGAACCAGGTTATGTAACAAGTATGTTGGGACGCGAACAGGTTGCCAATACCTATCTCGGCAACGGTATCGCCATTCCTCACGGCCTTCCCCAGGACCGTGATCTTATCAAACAGACAGGTGTAGCAGTAGTGCAGGCTCCGGCAGGCGTTCCCTGGAATCCTGGCGAGAGCGCGCAGCTTATCGTCGGCATCGCCGCCAAATCCGATGAGCATATCGAGGTCTTGCGCCGCCTGACCCGTGTATTGGCAAACAAGGAGCAGGTAGCGCGCCTCACGCAGACAACCGACCCCCGCGACATTATCGAAGCTCTCACCGGAGAGCGACCAGCCGCGCCAGTACAAAGCGCGCAGCAGTTGGATTTCCCGAACTACTTTGACGCGGTCATTCACAACACAACAGGGCTGCACGCTCGCCCCGCCAGCTTCTTTGTCGATACCGCCAAAGGCTACTCAGCAGCCATTCGCGTGCGACATGGAGACGAGGTGGCTGACGGCAAAAGCCTGATCTCCCTGCTCCAGCTTGGCGTTACTCCCGGTTCCACCATTCGCGTCTCGGCACAGGGACCAGATGCGACAGCCGCTCTAGACGCTCTTCGCTCTGCCATTGAAAGCGGGCTTGGTGACGAGCCTGAGCAGCCGCAGCGTGCCGACAGCGATATTCTGAAAGGTTGGACACCGCGAGCAGCCGCGCAAACTCTGAGCGGTGTGAGCGCGTCAGGCGGTCTCGCAATCGGTCAGACGCGCCAGCATAAGGCACGCCAGATTGTTGTGCAGGATACACGCAGCGACCCGGCTATTGAAGGAAATCGTTTCCAGGCAGCTTTGAACGCGGCACAAAACGATCTGAACAAGCTCTATGAAGAGGTCAAAACGCGCCTCGGCTCGGCCAAAGCCGCCATCTTCCGCGTCCATGCCGAGCTGCTGAACGATGCCGCGCTCATTCGCCAGACCATCATGCTGATCTACCAGGGACACAGCGCCGCCTGGGCCTGGCAGCAAATCATTAACGAGCGCGTCAGTCAGATGCAGAAACTTGACGATCCCGTCCTGGCAGGTCGCGCCGTTGATCTGAGCGATGTCGGACAGCGCGTGCTTCGCCACCTGGTCGGTATGCCCGAAGAGCAGCCGATTGCCCCAGAGACGCCCATCATCCTGATCGCCGAAGACCTGACGCCATCCGATACAGCGGCGCTCGATCCCGATACCATTCTGGGCTTCTGCACTGTCAAAGGCGGCCCGACCTCGCACACCGCCATCCTGGCCCGTTCGCTCGGCATTCCGGCCATTGTGGGAATTGGAGAAAGCATTCTGGACATTCCCAACGGCACGCCCGGCATTCTTGACGGTTCAAACGGCAAACTCTATCTCAAACCCAGCGATGCCGATGTGCAGGCTGCTCGCAGCTTACAGCAGCAATTGCAACAGCAGCAGGACGAGGCCAACACAACGCGCTTCGCCCCGGCAGTCACTACCGATGGCTACCGTGTTGAGATTGCCGCGAACATCAACCGCGCAGCCGACGCGCCCCAGGCTGTGGATGCAGGCGCGGAAGGCGTGGGCCTGATGCGTACCGAATTTCTCTTCCTCGAACGCACCTCTATACCTTCCGAGGATGAGCAATTCGCGGCCTATCGCGACATGGTACAGGCCTTGCAGGGTCGTCCCTTGATTATCCGCACGCTGGATATCGGCGGTGATAAAGAGGTGCCGTACCTGGGACTGCCCAAAGAGGACAATTCCTTCCTGGGCATTCGCGGCATCCGTTTCACGCTTGCGCGTCCCGACCTGTTTATCCCACAGTTGCGCGCCCTGTATCGTGCCACCGCTTACGGCCCGCTCAGCATCATGTTCCCCATGATCGCGACCGTTGATGACTGGCGTCAGGCACGTGACTACGCTGAAAAGGTGCGGCAGGAACTGAATGCGCCAAAGGTTCCGCTCGGCATCATGATCGAGGTGCCATCGGCTGCCATCCTGGCCGATCAGTTGGCGCAGGAGGTCGATTTCTTCTCCATCGGCACCAATGACCTGACCCAGTACACGCTGGCGATGGATCGCCTGCATCCACAACTGGCGAAGCAGGCCGATGGACTGCACCCCGCAGTGCTGCGCATGATCGACCTGACAGTTTCAGCAGCCCGTAGGGCAGGCAAATGGGTTGGCGTCTGTGGCGGCATCGCAGGCGATCCCAAAGGCGCGTTGATCTTAACGGGTCTGGGCGTCTCCGAACTGAGCGTTGGCATTCCCAGCATCGCCGCCATCAAAGCCTATATTCGCAGCCATTCTCTGGAAGAGATGCGCCGCATAGCGCAGCAGGCTTTGAATTGCCGCTCTGCCGAGGAGGTTCGCAGTCTATGAACATCGCAACCGTGACGCTCAACCCCGCGCTTGACCAGACGGTTCGGGTAGATCACTTCCGCCCCAACACGGTCAACTACGCGCAGGAGATGCGCTTCGACGCTGGCGGCAAGGGTATCAATGTGGCATCGTTCCTGGCGGACTACGGCATCTCATCTACGGTGACGGGCTTTCTTGGACAGGACAACGCCGAGACATTTGAAAGGTTCTTTGCCCAAAAGCAGCTTTCAGATCGCTTCGTGCGCATTCCTGGCAGCACCCGCATCGGCGTGAAAATCGTGGATGTGGTTAATCAGCAGACGACCGATATCAACATGCCTGGGCTGACACCCCCTTCCGGCGCAATGGAGACGCTGTTGAAGGTCATCGAGGAACTTGCCGCTACCTGTGACTGGTTCGTCCTGTCCGGCAAACTTCCGCCAGCATTACCAGCGACAACCTACGCGACCTTAATTAACCGGCTCAAGCAACATGGCAAACGAGTCGCGCTAGATACTAGCCTTGAAGCGCTGCATGAAGGCGTGCTGGCAGGCCCAACCATCGTCAAGCCAAATGTAGACGAACTGCGCTACCTGACCGGACAGGCGCTGCCAGATGACGAGGCCGTTGAACAGGCAGCGCGCCAACTCTTAGGACACGGCATCCAACTGGTAGTTATATCGATGGGTGAGCGCGGCGCGATGTTTGTCAACGAGTCGTCAACGGTTCTTGCCGTTCCCCCGACCGTGCAGGTGAAAAGCACTGTAGGCGCGGGCGACGCCCTGGTGGCCGGATTGATTGCCGGTCAGGTACGGAATTTGGACTTACCGGATTGCGCCCGGTTGGCTACAGCTTTTTCACTGGGAGCCATCACCAGCACCGGGCACAATCTGCCTGCCGCCGAGAAGCTACAGGCATTTGCTCAAGAAGTCAGCATTCATACCCGGACAAGTGTTTCTCGTAGAGTGTCCTCGTAGTGCGGAAATAGCTTTTCAAACAACCAGTTATCTTATCTTCTTTTGAAGGAAAGGATGAACTTTCATGGCGAACATTGTGGCAATTACCTCTTGCCCAACGGGCATCGCCCATACCTTTATGGCGGCAGAGGGACTCGAACAGGGGGCAAAAGCGCTCGGACACACCATCAAAGTGGAAACCCAGGGTTCCGTCGGCGCGCAAAACACCCTTACCGAAAGTGACGTACAAAAGGCGGACGTGGTTATCATCGCCGCCGATACCAAAGTCGATCTGAGCCGCTTTACGGGCAAACCTGTTTATGAAACTTCCACCAATGCGGCCATCAAAGATGGTCAGGCGGTCGTAAAAGACGCGCTGGCCTACGCGGAAGCCCGTCCAGCTTCGACGGCGGGAGCGGAAACCGCAGAACGAGCCGACTACATGGCCCAGGTGCAGGCAGCCAAAGCGGCGCAGAGCAAATCGCGGCGTGGCCCTTATAAGCACCTGCTGACCGGCGTTTCGTATATGATCCCGTTCGTGGTAGCGGGTGGCATTCTGATTGCTCTATCTTTCGCTATCGCTGGCTACCAGGTCGCCTTCGATACCTCGAATTCACTTGGCGCGGCCCTGTTTACCATCGGAGCGAAAGGAGCCTTCGCGCTCTTCGTTCCTATTCTCTCCGGCTTCATTGCCTACTCGATTGCTGATCGTCCTGGCCTCGCGCCCGGCATGGTTGGCGGCATTCTCGCGGGTCTGACAGGCTCCGGTTTCCTGGGCGGCATCATCGCGGGCTTCCTGGCCGGTTACACCGTCTACTGGCTCAATCGTGGTATTCGCCTGCCGCGCAACTTCGCCGGTCTAATGCCAGTTCTGATCCTGCCGGTGCTTGGCACGCTGATCGTTGGCCTGCTGATGTTCTACGTGGTTGGCGTCCCTGTACATGCAATCAACGTTGCCCTGACCAACTGGCTGAAGACCATGCAAGCTGGCAACGCAGTCCTGCTTGGTCTGTTGCTCGGCCTGATGATGGCCTTCGACATGGGTGGCCCGGTCAACAAAGCGGCCTACGCCTTCTCGGTCGGCCTGCTCAGCAGCAACATCACAATGCCAATGGCTGCGGTGATGGCGGCTGGCATGACCCCACCGCTTGGTCTCGCTCTGGCAACCGTCCTCTTCAAGAACCGCTTTACGCATGACGAGCGCGAAGCTGGCAAAGCTGCCTGGGTACTTGGCCTCTCCTTTATCACCGAGGGAGCCATCCCGTTCGCTGCTGAAGACCCGTTCCGCGTCATCCCGTCCATCATGATCGGCTCTGCTGTCACCGGCGCGCTCTCGATGCTCTTCCAGTGCCAGCTTCACGTTCCACATGGCGGCATCTGGGTCATGTTCATCCCGAACGTCGTCAACGGCCTGCCGTTCTACCTGCTGTCGGTCGTAGTCGGCACGCTCGTCACCACCGGCGCGCTCTTCATCCTCAAACGCCCCATCGCGGCTGAGGCTGAGGAAGAAGCTACCGCGACAAAGGTAGTTGCCGCCTGAACTATCGTACAATGTTGGGCGACCAGGATGTGTTTCCTGGTCGCCCATTCTCTGGCTATCCGCTCATCTGGACGAGCCAGCTTATGGAGCGAGGGCAGCGCGTCGTATTGCGTATGAATTGGGAGAAATGCGCTGTTTTTTACGTCAAAATCAATAATCACCCAACCGGCGGCAATTTCAACACTCGCTCATACAGCTCGCTATACGCCCTCGCGCTTGCCGACCAGCGCGAATCATACGCCATCGCTCGCGCCACCAGTTCGGGCCAGCGTTCCTTTTCCGTATAGAGCCGCAACGCCCTCTGCAAGGCATCGAGCAGGGCTTCGGGCGTGTAACGAACGAAGCTGATGCCATTGCCCTTATCAGGCTCGGCATCTAAATCAGTTACAGTATCCGCCAATCCACCGGTCGAGTGAACGATAGGCAGCGAGCCGTAGCGCAGGGCAATCAACTGTCCCAGGCCGCCCGGCTCGAAGGCGCTCGGCATCAGGAAGAAATCAGAACCGGCGTAGATGCGACGCGAGAGGGCGACATCGAAACCGATCTTGACGCGCACATTCTGTGTTTTTGAGGCCAGTTCGCGGAATAGCTGTTCGTAGTGGGGCTGGCCCGTTCCTAAAACCACCAGTTGTAGCGGCATTTTGCCCAGTTCATCAGCGATAGCAGCCAGCAGGTCAAAGCCTTTTTGATCGACGAGGCGGCTCACAATACCCACCAGGGGCAAGTCTGGCTCATCCGGCAGATCACATTCTTTGCGCAATGCCGAACGATTACGCTCCTTCGCCTCGACCGCATCCTGCGCCGTATAGCAAACGGGAATCGCGCTATCGTCTGCCGGATTCCAGGCCTGCCAATCAAGGCCGTTGGGAATGCCAAAGATGCGCGGGTGCCTTTGAAAGAGGACTTCGTCCAATCCCCAACCATAGTCGAGCGTCTGAATTTCTTCGGCATAGCGGCGCGAAACGGTCGTAATCACGTCAGCATACATAATGCCTGCCTTCATCCAGTTCACATCGCCCCAGAACTCCAGGCCGCGCTGGGTGAAGACCTGTACGGGATCAAGTCCGGCCTCTTCGAGAATTGTGGGGTCCCAGCGGCCCTGATATTGCAGGTTATGGATGGTATAGACAAGGCGCGCCATACCCTTGCGCGTCAGATAGCGATTGCTGGTGCGCAAATAGACGGCGCAGGGAGCAGTCTGCCAGTCGTTGAGATGAAAGATGTCCGGCCAGAAGCCCAGGTTCGGCAGCGCCTCTAGCAGGCCACGACAAAACAGCAGGAAGCGGTGCTGCTCCTCTCGCGAATCCAATCCGAGGTACACCTGGCGATAGCGCGCAAAAAACTCCTCGTTCTCCAGCATGTATGCCGTTACAGATGAATCTGGCAGCCGGGCCTCAAGAATAGACACCACGTGGTTGCGCCCATTCTGTGAGATCATCCAGGTCACGCCCGTATGCCGGAGCGGCCAGCGATTGGGATCAATCGCGCCATAACGCGGTAGAAATAGCCGCACATCATGCCCCAGCGCCGCCAGTTCGCCCGGCAAGCTGCCCATCACATCAGCCACACCGCCCTCTTTCACAAACGGAACCGCCTCGGTAGCAACCATCAAAATCTTGAGACCGTTATTATTCGCCATGCTTCCCTCTTTCATTATTCTCTATCATACGCCTGCCTGTAATATATAATAGGTCATCTTGCTAAAAATCACGAGGGGTAAACCTCAACCATGCAGAAAGGATGAGTAGTCGCTATGAGTAAAGTGCTGGCAGTGATCTTAGCCGGGGGCCAGGGGGAGCGTTTGAGTCTCTTGTCGCAGAAGCGCGCCAAGCCCGCCGTTCCATTCGCGGGCAAATACCGCATCATCGATTTCGCCCTCAGCAATTGCGTAAACTCTGGTATCACCGATGTTGCGGTGCTGACACAGTATCGCCCGCACTCGCTGCACGATCATATCGGTATCGGCAAGCCCTGGGACCTGGATCGTCAGAAAGGCGGCATTCGCCTGCTCCAGCCCTACATAGGCCGCCACGAATCAGACTGGTACCAGGGAACCGCTGACGCGGTCTACCAGAATCTCAGCCTCATCATGGAGACGCGCTGCGACTACATCCTCATCCTGGCAGGCGACCACATCTACCGCATGGACTACGCACCAATGATTGCCTTTCACGAGCAGCACCGCGCCGATGCCACGCTTGGCGCGGTCATCGTGCCTCTTGAAGAGGGCCACCGCTTTGGTATCCTCGAAACCGATGCCGGGGGGCGCGTCATCTCCTTTGAAGAAAAACCTCGCCAGCCACGCGGCACGCTCGGCTCAATGGGCATCTACGTCTTTGACCGCGACACCCTCATGCGCGTGCTGATCGAAGATGCCCGCGCCGGAGAAGATGGCAGCCCGTCCTCGCAGCACGATTTCGGGCGCAACATCATCCCAGCCATGATGGCGCGAGGAGAGCGCGTCTTCGCCTATCCCTTTAGCGGCTACTGGCAGGACGTCGGCACCATTCAATCCTACTGGGAAGCCCATATGGCCCTGCTCAGCGATAGACCAGCCTTCGATCTCTATGATCCCTCGTGGGTCATTCACACCCGCAGCGAGGAACGCCCGCCCGCGCATCTTCGCAGCCATGCGCGTGTCACAAGTAGTCTCATCTCACACGGCTGTATCATTCAAGGTACCGTCGAACGCAGCGTGCTTTCCCCCGGCGTAATCGTCGAAGAGGGCGCGGTGGTGCGTGAGTCCATCATCCTCTTCGATACCGTCATCGGCGCTGGCAGCATCGTTGACCATGCCATTCTTGATAAAGAGGTTATCGTGGGCAAAAACTGCCAGATCGGCTATGGCGACGACATGACAACGCCCAACAAAAGCGAACCCGACCGTCTCAATACCGGCATCACCCTCATCGGCAAGCGCGCTCACCTGCCGGACAATCTCAAAGTCGGTCGCAACTGCAAAATCGGCTCAGACCTGCGCCCCGAAGACTTCTCCAGCGACACCCTTGCAAGTGGTGAAAGCATCGAAGACCGCACGTTCTCGCATGGCTGGGAGCGCGATCTGGCGCGTAGAGGGCCTATTACGGCATAAAGCGGGTATCATGTTTTAATGATGGCCGAAGCAAGGCCGGAAGCCAGTTGGTCGCGTGGAGGAGCGGGAAGCCACCCGCAAGGAGATGGCTCTGCAATATAACATGGCTTGTAGAGCCATCTCCTTGCGGGTGGCTTCCCGCTCTCCTGAACTTCGGGCCACTGTGTACGTTTCGGGTTATTTTGCTTGATAGTTACTCTGCATGATGATGAGCCATCTCATGCTCTGGTTCATTCATCATGCGCAGCATGGGAATGCCACCAGTACGAATAAAACGTATCACAAGAATGGCCGCCAAGAGGAGAAACAGGATATTAAGTATGCTGGTATAGTTCCACTGGATGCCCTCGGTGATAGCAACCACGTTGCGGTTTTGCGGAATGATGCCCAGCGCCTGGAAAAGAAACTCGACCACATATCCGGCAGCAGCCATTGTGATATAGAATGTCACCAGAATATAGCCCATCACTTTCCAGCCATAATATTTACGGTAGATGTCCAGGATGGGCAGGATAATCAGATCGGCAAAGATGAAGCTGACCACGCCGCCAAAGCTGATGCCGCCCCTCCAGAGAACCGCCGCCAGAGGCACATTACCCACAGAACACACAAAACTCACGATAGCAACCAATGGCCCAACCAGTGGCCCTTCAATTTTCGCCAGGGTGGGATTATTGGACAGGAAAAAGGCTTGCCAGAACGACTCTGGAACCCATGCCGCCAGCGCGCCCGCGATCAGCAGTCCAAGCACAATATCAACCCAGACAGAAGCCCAGTCCATCACAAAGTAGTTGCTGACCGCCGTAAAACCCTTGCCGCTGAATAGCCGAGAAAAAAACGAGCCGCCGGAAACGCTCATATCCATCGCGGCATGTCCCTCCATCCTGCCCATCAATCCTTTCTCCGCTTGCTCTCTGGCTCGCTGCACCAGCCTGGGCGTAAGCGTCAAACGGAAGATCAACGCGATGAAGATCACCATCAGAATGCCGCCGATATACTCCGCCGCCGCGAATTGCCAGCCCATCAACACGATCAGGATAATCCCCAGCTCGATCACCAGGTTCGTCGAAGCCAGTTCAAAGGCCATTGCTGAGGCAAAGCTTGCTCCCTTTTGAAAGATGGAGCGAGCCAGGGCTACCGCCGCGTAAGAACATGAGCTTGACGCAATGCCAAAGAGTGTGGCGAGCGCCAGGGATTTAGGCCCCTCACCCCCCAACGTCTTCGCCATCGTCTGGTGAGATACCACCGCCTGGACAATCCCTGAAAGCGTAAAGCCCAGAATCAACGGCCAGAGGATTTCCCAGAACATGCTGAAGGACATGAACAACGCCTGACCAATACTCTGTAGAATCTGCATCACGTGCCGCCTTCTTTTATCTATCGCCCGAAACGCCGCAGTCTCAGGGAATTGCTTACCACCGTCACCGATGAAAGCGCCATCGCAGCCGCCGCGAAAATCGGCGCTTGCTCTCTTAAAAATGGAATCAGTGGTGAAAGAATAGCCATCGGGATCAGGATCACGTTATAGGCGAAGGCCCAGAAGAGGTTCTGCCGGATGGTGCGCATGGTCGCCTTCGAGAGCGCTAAGGCCGTAGCAATACTCTTCAGGTTGCCTTTTACGAGCGTAATATCTGCCGCCTCCATCGCCACGTCGGTTCCGGTTCCCATCGCGATGCCTGCATCAGCCTGCACCAGGGCGGGCGCGTCATTGATGCCATCTCCGGCAAACGCCACCACCAGCCCCTGTTTCTGCAACGCCTGCACCTGTTTTGCCTTGTCCTCTGGCAACACCTCGGCCAGCACATGTTCAGCGAGGATGCCAACCTGCTCAGCGATTGCCAGGGCTGTGCGCCGATTATCGCCCGTAATCATCCACACGGCAAGGTCCTGCTCGTGCATACGCCGGATAGCCTCTGCTGAACCCTCCTTCACCGTATCCGCGACCGCCACAATACCAGAAAGCTTGCCGTCAACCGCTACCAGCATAGCGGTCTTGCCCTGCGCCTCCAACGCTGTGAGTTGCGTCTCACCATCATCAATAGCAATGCCACGCTCACCAAGCAATCCCCGTGTTCCCACCAATACAGCGTGTCCCTCGATCGTTGCTTCCAGGCCGCGCCCGGCAAACGCCGTAAACCGTTCTGGATACCCGGCCAGTACTATATCCCTCGCCTTCGCTTCCTCAACAATCGCAGCCGCCAAAGGATGTTCAGAGCCTTGCTCGGCCTCTGCCGCCAGCCGCAACACCTCATCTTCCGTCATGTCAGCAAGCGCAATCACGTCGGTAAGTTCCGGCTTGCCCTTCGTGATGGTTCCCGTCTTATCCAGCAGCACCGCCTGTACGGCCTGAATGCGTTCCAGGCTCTCGCCTCCCTTAATGAGAATGCCCTGCTCCGCGCCCTTGCCTGTGCCAACCATAATCGCGGTTGGTGTTGCCAGCCCCAACGCGCAGGGGCAAGCGACCACCAGCACAGTGACAGCCGCCACGATAGCGGTAATCCAGAGCGAACTGCTCTCGCGCATGCCCTCCGTCGGCAGGCCAAAAACGCTGCCAACCACCATCCACAGGATAAAGGTCAGCGCGGCAATTACCAGGACAACCGGAACAAAGATGCCGGAAATGCGGTCAGCCAGCCGTTGAATTCGGGCTTTCGATCCCTGCGCCTGCTCTACCATGCGGATGATGCTGGCAAGTACGGTATTCGCGCCCACCTTTGTTGCTCGCATACGCAGCAGGCCGCGCTGGTTGAGAGTCGCTCCAATCACGGTGTCTCCAACCGTCTTCTCCACTGGAATACTCTCGCCGGTAAGCATCGACTCATCGACTGCTGACGTACCCGCGATAATCTCTCCATCAACTGGAATCTTCTCGCCGGGGCGCACCAGCAGTTCATCGCCCACCTGCACGCGCTCGATAGGCAAATCTATCTCTTTTCCGCCGCGCAGGACGTGCGCCGTTCGCGCCTGCAAACCCACCAGCTTCTTAATCGCCTCGCTGGTCTGGCCTTTGGCGCGCGCCTCCAGGTATTTGCCCAGGAAAATCAGTGTCACAATCAGCGCCGTCGTATCATAGAACGTCATGCTCCCGACGAGACTGGGGAAAAATGTCGCTACTACGCTCAGCAAGTACGCTGCCGTCGAACCGAGCGAAACCAGCGTGTCCATATTCGCGCTGCCATGTCGGAGCGTCTTGATGGCTCCCCGGTGAAACTCCCAGCCAACGATTGCCCAGACCGGCGTGGTAAGCATAAGCAGCAGGATATTCTCCCCCGCAAACACATTCGAGAAGAACATGCTGAGAATCATGACAGGTAGCGAAAGAGCAATACCCAGGATCAACAGGTTTCGCTTGCGCGTAATCTCCGCCGCCTTGCGCTTGCTCAGCTCATCGGCCTGCGCTTCATTGCTTGCGGCCTCTTCATCACCCCCGGTCTTTTGCTGCGCGGGTTGTTCAAGAGGTATCGCTTTATATCCAACCGCCTCCACTTTCTGAAGCAGTTGTTCCATGCCTGTTTGCGCCGGATCATATGTAACGGTTCCGCGCTCGGTTGCCAGATTCACCTGCGCATCCAGCACCCCAGGCACTTTCTTCAAGCCCTTCTCGATACGCATCGCGCACGATGCGCAGGTCATGCCTTCTAGCGCAAGCGTTGTCTGGCAGATCTGCCGCTCATCAGCAGAAAGGTTTTGTGCCGAATCTATTGTCTGTCTGGCTTCTGTCGCCATCGCATCACCTCTTTTTCATGGAAACCCATACCCCCCCGGTAGGGGATATATAGATACTATAGCCCGAGGAAAGGACATTGTCAAGGGAAAAGAGGCTGATATACACTTAATAATGAGTTACACTTCTTAAAAAGAGAACTGCATGTTATCATTTTTCACAGGAGGCCGCTTATGCAAGCAACAAAAGCTTTTCTCCGACGCCATTCGGTCGTTGTTTACTTCAGTATCGTCCTCCTGATTTCCTGGGGGGCGGGACTGATCGTAGAAGGGTCCAAGCTCATACATCATGAGCCAATTCAGCCCACGGATGCTCTGCTGCTCTTCCCGATTATCGTCATCTCTGTGGCTTTAACGGGCATCGCGTTAATAAGCTATACCGATGGTAAAAGTGGCTTGCGAGACCTGCTCGCTCGCATGGGCAGATGGCGGGTGAACATTGGCTGGTATGCTGTGGCTTTGCTCACCGCTCCTGCACTCATCCTACTTGTCCTCTTTTTTTTCAGGATGCTCATATCCCCCATTTTCACGCCAAAGCTGAATCTCTTTTTCATCTTGTACGGCATTTTTCCAGGAGTGCTGGAGGAAATCGGCTGGACAGGCTTTGCTTATCCCAGGATGCGATTGAAGCAGAGCGCGCTGGGTGCAGGTGTTCTACTTGGCGTACTCTGGGGATTGTGGCATGCTCCGGTCGTTGATTATCTGGGGGGCGCTGCACCACATGGCGCATACTGGTTGCCCTTTTTTCTCAGCTTCATTGCTATTGTAACAGCTATGAGGGTCCTCATTGTCTGGATCTACTCCAATACCAATAGCTTGTTGCTGGCTCAATTGACGCATATCAGCCTGACTGCATCTCTGGCTGTTCTAGGTCCTGTCCCTCTCACGCCCGGTCAGGAAACGCTCTGGTATGCTGTTTTTGCCGGTGTACTGTGGATAGTCGTCGTCATTGTCGTTCTAACACACGCTCAACTTCTGCTACGACGCCCAATTCAGGCGCAAATGACAAGAGCTGAAAGATAATCCATTCTCTGTCAAACTATCCTTGTATATCATGATTCAGTGTGATATACTACTGCTATACCCTACCCACAGGGGTAGGGAAGAGAGGAGCATCACCTATGCAAGCGGATAAACAGGATGTTCTCAAACGGCTGAATTATATAGAGGGACATATTGGCGGCATTCGCAAGATGGTTGAAGAGGATAAATACTGTGTCGATATCTTGCGCCAGACCTATGCAGTGCGCAAAGCCATCGAGAAACTGGAAGCCCTCATCTTAGAAGGACACCTGCATCACTGCGTTCCCGAAGGCATCGCCAGCGGCAAAAGCGATACTATTATCGAAGAACTTGTCCAGCTCTATAACCTGGCGGGAAATCGCTAACATCTTTGGATGGAATAGAATACTCTCCCTTGTTGTTTACATAAGTGACAACCTTCACAACATTGCACGCGACCGTGTGCGCGTGCATCTTCAGGATTGTATCTGAATACTTTTTTCATTCCGTCATTGCTCTTGCATGACGCGATTATGCTGCAAAGAGAAATACCAGTTCCTTGAAAGGAGATGGGCAGGCTCTCTCCTGCCTCCACAATACACACTATGATGAATGGTTCATTCGACATTCAAACACTTCCAGACAACCAGCACGTTCAGGACTTCGCGCCTGAGCAGGCGCTTCGCGCGCCAGAACAGCAAGAGGGGGTCTACGTGGCAGGCGTGTTAGATATCCTGCCCGATAGTTTTGGTCTCTTGCGCCGCGAGCGTTTCCTGCCTGGGCCGCGTGATATCTACGTCTCGCCCTCGCAGATTCGCCGCTTTGGTTTGCGCCAGGGCGATATGGTCGCTGGTTATGCGCGCCCGCCCAAAGATCACGAACAATACGCAGGCTTGCTGCGCGTCGAAAGCGTCAACGACCTCGATCCCGATGCAGCGCGCCATCGCCCGCGCTTCGAGAACCTGACGCCCGTTTTCCCACGCGAGCAATTCAACCTGGAAACCACGCCCAACAACCTTTCGGGCCGCCTTATCAACCTGGTTGCCCCTATCGGTCGCGGCCAGCGCGGCCTGATCGTCGCGCCGCCAAAGGCCGGTAAAACTATCCTGCTCGCCACCATCGCCAACGCCATCGCCCAGAACCATCCAGACGTTCACGTTCTCATCGCGCTGATCGGCGAACGCCCCGAAGAGGTGACAGACCTCAAACGCTCGGTCAAAGCCGAAGTTGTCAGTTCGACCTTTGACGAGCCGACCCAGGCTCATACCTACCTCGCCGAGATGGTTTTGGAGCGCGCCAAACGTCTGGTCGAAAGCGGAAAAGACGTGGTGGTTCTGCTCGATAGCATCACGCGCCTGAGCCGCGCCTACAACCTCGACGTTGAGCCAAGCGGTCGCAGCCTCTCCGGCGGTCTCGATCCCGCCGCTCTGATTATGCCGAAACGTTTCTTTGGCGCGGCCCGTAAAATCGAGGAAGGCGGCAGCCTGACCATTATCGCCACCGCGCTCGTCGATACCGGCAGCCGCATGGACGACGTGATCTACGAAGAGTTCAAAGGCACAGGCAACATGGAACTGGTGCTAAACCGCAAGCTTGCCGAGCGCCGCATCTTCCCGGCCATCGACATCGCCCTCTCCGGCACCCGCCGCGAAGAACTGCTCTACGACGAGCCAACCTACCGCGCCGTCGTCGTCATGCGCCGCATGTTCTCCACCCTTTCGGATCAGCGCGGCCTCGAAGCGATGGAAGCCCTGCTGCAACAAATGGCAAAAACACGGAATAACACGGAGTTCCTGGCCTCGTTGGGTAGGGGATAATGTACAATAAAACAGGCTGCTTCTCACAAAGGAAGCAGCCTGTTTTATTAGTGGGGCTGAGAGGACTCGAACCTCCGACGCACGGTTTAGGAAACCGACGCTCTATCCACTGAGCTACAGCCCCGGCAAGCAAATGATACCACAAGCGTCAATATATATGGCAACGTTGGAACAACGCTAAATTTCAAATTCCTTTGCCCAACGAACACCTTTCTCCTGATTGTTTCGGGACTGCATCAGCCGTAGTCTTACGGGTCCTACTGGAACAGCATCAACAGGCACAAGATAACACTTTCCTGTATCTGGACTAAACACACCGAAATACTCAATTTCTCCTCTATAACCTTTGACACCTGATCTCCTACCGCTTTCCCCTGGTATAGTATTGAACGCATTGAAAATAATACATGAACCATCTTCTGAGAGACGTGCCTTTTTACATTGTAAAGTGACCCAGAAAGTCAAGACAGTGAAATCGGGGTTGCTAAGGTGCAATCTCCTTTCTCTTTTCCAAAGTAAATCTCTGCCGGGGTATGATACTCAAGTGATTGATGCACACGCTCCTCATTGTAAAAGCGTAAGTAGTCGGTCAAGCCTGCTCGTGCTTCACGGGGAGTGGCATAGTCTTTCAAATACACCTCCTCATATTTGATAGTGCGCCACAAGCGCTCGGTAAAGATATTATCGAGAGCGCGGCCCTTACTATCCATGCTAATGCGCACCTCATGGGCCAGCAGCAATTGCGTGTACGGCGAGCTGGTAAACTGGCTGCCCTGATCGCTATTGCAAATCTGCGGTTTGGCGAGGGCGAGAGCTCGCTGCATGGTCTGCATGACGAAGCTCTGCTGCATGCTTTGATCCAGTTCGCAGCTGACCACATAGCGCGAGTACCAATCCAAGATCGCGACCAGATACATCCAACTGCTGCGCAAGCGGATATAGGTGATGTCGATGCCCCAAATATGATTGGGCGCACTCGCGGTCACATTGGTCAGCAGATAGGGATAGATAGCCCCTTGGTGAGCCCGCTTGCTCAAGTTCGGCCCGGGATAAATGGCGGCCAGAGCCATCTCCTGCATATAGCGGGCCACCGTTTTCTGATTGACTGCGATCCCTTCCCGGTGCAACTGCGCCGCGATACGTCGGTAGCCATAGTAGGGATGGGCTGTGTAGATCTCGTCGATGCGATGCTTGAGAGCAACCTCCTGCGCCGAGGGCGGCACCGGCTCATAGTAGAGTCCGGAGCGGCTGAGGCCGAGTAACTGCGCCTGTGTGGTGATGGGCAATTCACGCTTTTCCCAGTCGATCAACTGTTGGCGCTCCTCTCTACTTGCCAAGTCCACGAGATTTTTTTTCCACCCACGTCAGTTGCGTGGTTAAGCGGCCAATCTCGGCATATAAAGCCTCGCGTTCTTGCTGCCAGGCCGCCTCTTTCTGCGCGAGTTCCTGGGCGGCTTGGTCATTGAAGAGGCCTGGTAAACCTGCCAGAGCCTGGTCTCGCCAGCGGTAGAGCATATTACTATGCACTCCATATTCAGCAGCTAATTGCCCCACGGTCTTTTCTTCTCGCAGCATTTCCTTGACCACTTTGGCCTTGAACTCCGCACTATAGTGCTTGCGCGTTTTCTTTTCCATGGTTCCGTTTACACCTTACGAGCCGTTCAAATTTTGTCTGAAATTCTAGGGTCATTATATTTCGTAGTATTGTAAGTTGCTGCATACGTCAATAGCTAATTGTTAGCTCATATAACAAATAAACTCATCTATTCTTACCCTGTAGCAATGATGTAGCAACGTCAAAGTATCTATGCAGTCAAAAAAGAACCAATACGAACCGAAAACCGAGAATTTGAGGGTACGGAGAACATCAGCGAACAACAAGGGGCATCGCTTGTCTAATCCCTCCATCGGCGTTATTTTTTTGTGTTCTTCTTTAGAACACAAAAGCCACCCATCCTCTTCAGACAGGCAGGTAGGTATCAATTTATTACAAAGGGAACGAAAGCCATCCGCAAGGAAATATCTCTACAGCCCATTTCACATGTAGATACATCCCCTCACGGGTGGCTTTCGTTCCCCTCTTGTCTCCTCTTCAGGCAGTAGACAGGCGGCCTTTTTGTACAGAGGCGCTACTGATAAATAAACAACACCCCCGGCCCCGCTACAAACTCTACATATGTAACCGCCAGCCGATTTCTGCCCCAGTTCATATTGCTGGCGATGACGTGCGCATTCTTCAGCACCTTTTCGACGATGGCCACGTGTCCGGCTCCGTAGGCTCCCTCTATCCAGGGTTGAAGCACGATGATCGAGCCGGGATTGGGCAGGACGGAAACGTGCCAGCCGTATTGATAGGCGCGCTGCGCCCATTGCCAGGCCATTGCAGCGTTCGTCCAGGGAACATAATGGCCGTGTAACTGGTGATAGCGTTGATTTGCCCACCAGGTACAGGTGCCGTAAGGGAAAACATTGTGTGTGGGGAAAGAAGCCTGAGTATTCGTTCCCGTCACTGCGCAATTTGAGGCGATGCTGGCCTTACCATGACTAACCAGGCAGGACGCCTGTGCGCTGGTCTCTATCGCGTATACGCCCGCGCTTGCTCCCAGTAATAAGGCCAGCAACACGAACAATGGGACAAAGCGCCGTACAATACTCAGAAGTGCGTCTTGCCAGCGAAAAAGAGAGCAGGCTTGTTGGTGTATTTGCAATGTGTCATCCCTCCATCCACTTTCTTCCTCATCGCTTTCTTACACCACATATTACACCAGGATACGCCAGGAACCAAGCTATGTTTATCAATGTGGCGTATTTGAACAGATAAATGACAGGCAGGGACATCGCACGATGTCCCTGCCTGTCATTTATCTGTTGAGAAGAAACCCTTGTTAAATATCGGTCACACGTCTGCCGCGTTCCATATCGTAGTTCACTTCGACGCACTGCTCGGTGCGCAACTTCATGCGCTTTTCACCGGGCGGTGGTTCCTTGACCATCGGCCCCGGGCGAGATGTCGGCCATTTTGGCAGTGGTGGAAGCTTCGATACTTGTGGCAGCGTCTCCGCCTGTTGGGTTTGTAGGGTTGTTTCGGCTGTCTTCTCCGAATCCATCTATCATGCCTCCTGGATACATTTCCTACTGTAATTCTATCACGATTTATCCACACAAAAAAGTGCAGCTACTGCTGATCTTATACGATACTTTCGTCTGGTACTTCAGGGCCATTCGGCCCTGGAAAAATACGCTCAACCGTTCCATAATTTGGGGGTAAAGGACAGTCTGTCCTGCTCAATTATATATCACTGTCTATCGATGGAAGGATACTACATGCGTGTATTGATAACTGGTGCCACCGGCCTGCTGGGTGGCCACCTGATTAAAGAATTACAAGAGCGGGGCGAGACCATTCGCGCCCTGGTCTTGCCAGTTGAAAATGCAGATAAGCTTATTAAGCAAGGGATCGAGGTTGTGCGTGGCGACATTACCGACGCGAGTTCGCTCGGACCTGCCGTCAAAGATGTCGATTTGATTTTCCACCTCGCTGGAATGATGGGCGTGTGGCGTCCGCTTGCAGACTATCGCCTGGTCAACGTCAATGGAACCGAAAATCTTTATATGGCAGCGCAGCGCGCCGGAGTGCGCCGTTTCGTGCATACCAGTTCGCACACCGTCTACGGCCTCGGTCACGGTCGTTTCATGACCGAAAACGATCCCCTGCGGCCTGATCCCGATCCCTATTCGCTCACCAAAGCCGAAGGTGATCGCCTCGTGCGCCGCCTGATGCTCAATAGTGGTGTCGAAACTGTCATCCTGCGCCCTGGCACTTTCTTTGGCCCTGGCGACCGCCTGCACTTTGGCCGCATGGCGCAGAAGATGAAGGATGGCAAGGGCCTCATCATTGGGCGCGGCGACAACCACCTGCCCTTCTGCTACGTCACCGATGTGGTGCAGGGCTTCATGCTGGCCGCCTATCATCCAAAGGCTCCGGGCAACGTCTACAATATCACCAACGACCGCCCGCTGACCCAGCTTGAGATGTTCAACGCCATCGCTGACGCGGTTGGCGGCAAGCGCCCGACGCTGCACCTGCCTTATCTTCCCATCTTCTACGGCAGCATCGTTGCGGAAAGAATCGTAGCTCCCCTGACGCGCACCAAACCCGTCGTCACCCAGCTTGGCGCGATGATGTTTGGCAGCGACAACAAGCACAGCGTGGAGAAAGCCCGCCGCGAACTCGGCTTCGAGCCAAAAGTTGACCTGCTCACCGGTATCCAACTCTCCGCCGAGTGGTTCAACGCTGGCGGTATGAACGAAGCATCCGTCACTCAGGCCAGCCAGATGGCCCCGCTTGCTGGCGCGGCCCGCTAACACAATCAACCGCAACAAAAAGTTGTGGACATGACGAGGAGCCGGAAGACACCCCTCGCGGGTGTCTTCCGGCTCCTTCCTCGCGGTCGCCTTTTTTTGTTGGGGTTGATTTAATCAGCCATTGTGCTGACTTTCTTTCCCGCGTCTTTGAAGCCGAATTTGCGGATGGTCTTGCGCAGCCAGTCCGCTGCCGGGCCATCATCGATTTTCTTGCTCGTCTCTACCAGGAACGACGCAGACTGTGGGCGCGGTGGTAATTTGTTTTGCTCGCGCAGCTTTGCCAGTTCCTCGTAGTGCTGGTAGGCCCAGTACAAATTGATGCGGCAGGATTTACAATTTTTTACATCATCGCCGTTTTCGGCTCCACATTGTGGACAAACAGTCATGGTTTTCCCCTTTTATCGGTTAAAAAACACTACAAACAATCATCTATATCAAGCCCATGCGCATAGCTTCCGCCACCGCCTGGGCGCGGTCCGCAACCTGCAGTTTGCGGTAAATGTCTTGCATCTTGCGTTTGACCGTCACCTCGCTCCAGAACTGGCGCGCGGCGATCTCCTTGTTGCTGCATCCTTCCGCCGCGAGACGCAGCAACTCGATCTCCAGATCGGTCAATCCCGAACGCACCCGTTCCTGTTCCTTCGTAATGCGCTCGAACTCGTTCAGCACCTGGGTAAGCGCGCGCGGCTCGCCGATGACCCGCTCCCCGTTATATACAGCGCGTAACGAGGCCAGCAATTCACTGACGGGCAGGGCTTTTTGTAGATAGCCATGCACGCCAATACGCATAGCGCGCAGAAGATGCCCCTCGTCTGCCAGACCGGTCAGAATGACGATGCGCGATTCCGGGCAGGCACGCTGCAATTGCTGGGCGATATCCAGCCCATTGGCTGCTCCTAGATAGATGTCCAGTAAGACGATATCCGGCTGCAACTGTTTGGCAAGCGTTACGGCTGTATTGCCGCTGCCCGCCTGCCCCACCACCTCAAAATCCTCCTGCTCGCCCAACATCGAGCATAGTCCCCGCCGCACAATCTCATGATCGTCCACCACCAGCACACGAATCCTTCCCTGTTTCCGCCGTTCTCGCCCTGCCCGTTCGCGCATCTGCTCATCTTCCACCGACTCACTAAAGGATTGCAAATCTTCCCCCCTTGCCTATCAAGGAATAGCTTTGAACCATCTATTCCTCTCTATATATCGTCTCTTATTATCTAACGTGAAGCCTCCCTTTCCTTTCATCTTTATAGGACAATTTTCCCAACATGCTACGTCTTCAAGCAGGCGGCCAAAACAAGCTGAGTATACTTGATACGAATGCATCCTATTTGCGATACAAATGGCATTGCCAGAATGGAAGAAATGCCTGATAATTGCTGCAAACTGAACGGTAGGCTATATTTTTCAGGGAGAGACATTTTATGCAGAACGGACCATACGAGGAGTATTCGACCTCTATCCATAGTGAATTGGAAGCGATGTCCATTATAGACGCGCCCGCGCGCGATAAGGATAAAGGAGACATTGCCTACCAGCTTTTGCTCCTTCAGCAGCGCCTGGCATCCATTGAGCAGCTACATGCTGAAGAGCTGGCCGAGATACGCCGCGAGATCGAACGCCTGCGCCGCGATTTCCTCTACGAAACTAACTCGCGCATGCGGGCTATTTCGCCATCACCCTCGCACCGCAACGAATAAGCACAAGAATAAGGAAGCCCCCCGCAAGGGGATGGCTCTACAAGCCGCATCGTATTGTAGAGCCATCCCCTTGCGGGGGGCTTCCGGCTGATTTTACGCGGATGGCTTCGTGTCTCCCCTCGCCTACCTCTAAAACACTTATGCCTTCAATTCCACGCCTTCGTCACGATGTCCATTGGCAGATGGCGCATCGCTCAACGCCTGAATAACGTTCAATTCGCGGGCGACGGCGGCTTTGGCATGACCATTGCCATTTGTGCCATTCGCCAAGCGCGCCTCATCTACGGCATTGATGACCGGCAGGTTGCGCAGTTTGGCGGACTTGCCGCGCTCCTTAGAGGAAAGCACTTCGCCAGCCGTTCCTTTCGCTACCGTCAGCGCCACGCTTGACAGGGTTGGCACGTGGCAGAGCATGTTGGTGTACGAAGCATTGGCTAGCGGGCAGTAGCATTCGCGGGCCTTGATGCTGCGGCGCATCTCATCGGCCTCGGCGGTTGTCCAGACGGAACGGAAATCGTAGTTGTGCTCGCGCAGGTTGCCCACCGACTCGGCGCGGATGCAGCAGGCCCACACGTCGCCGTTTGGCGCAATCTGCGCCGAGGCCACGCCAGCCAGGCAGGGAATAACCTGTCGTTTCTCCACCAGCGTCTTCTTGACGATGTCATAG
>DASRDB010000007.1:0-35976 GCA_035652815.1 Ktedonobacteraceae bacterium | reverse complement strand
CTCATCCACGTTAAAGTTCGAGATGACGGTATGCACACCGAGCGTAAAGTTCTTGTAGCGTCCCTTGAGCGCCTTCAGACCGGCATAAGTGCGCATGGCGCGCTCGAAATTGCCTTTGACGCCGCGCACGATATCGTGCTTTTCGCCGACGCCATCCAGCGACAGGTTGATAATTACTTCCGAGGTGGGTGCTGCCTGTAATACTTTTTCGATACGTCCAGGAATAATCTTGTCCTGGATACCATTGGTTGGAATATTGATGATGCCCGGGCGGCAGTGGCGATAGGCCGCCGCGACCATCTCCGGCAGGTCCTTCCTCAAGGTCGGCTCGCCGCCGCTAAAGGTGAACCAGTATGCATCCCTTCCTATGGATTCAAAGGTTTTTTCATATTCTTCAATCGTGAAATCATCATTCGGGCGCTGCCACACGTTGCAGGTCTTACAACGCGAATTGCAGCGATAGCTCACACTGATCGTCAGATTCAATGGAAGAGCAAGGGGTTTGCCAAGCGCATAAGACGCCTGCATCTTCGCAATTTTCGGTAGAACTTCAAGCACGTTTAATGTCCCTTCCCTTCAGCCAGACAGTATTTAAATACCTGGGCCTGCTTCATAATCTCTCTATCGGCTCGACATAGAAAAAGCTGAGGGCGCAATTTCCCCCAGTCGCGCCATTAAACAACACAGCACCACATCTACGGAGTACTCCGTGTCTAGTGTATAGAACGTTCTCTATTTTCACAACTAACAAACGTATCAGCGTGATGGTACCTTTGTATCAAGCCCTGAAAAATCCCCGCTCCCCATGTCATCCTGAGCGCAGCGAAGAATCTCCGTCGTCCAGCAGAATCACATGCCGACACCAGAGGTTCTTCGCTGCGCTCAGGATGACAGGCGAGCGAGGACAGGCAAGCGAGGACAGGCGAGAGGTTTTTTTTCAGGGCTTGTGATATGCTACACCTGATAAATTCATTTCCGTTTTTTTCATGGCGACAAAGAACAGGACTATAGAAGCCCTTAAGGATGTAGATATCTTACTTGCTTTTGGGGAGAGGATAATGATCGATCTACAGGACCCCACGCTGAAGGAGCGCTTGCGGAGGCGGACGCCCGAAGGTCGATACGAAATTAGCGAAATCGACCTGGTGCTGAACATTCGCGACCTGCGCACACGGGGAGACATGCAGGGAGCGAGGATGCTCAGCGAAGTGTTACTTGAACGAAGTATGCCGGAGTTTCAACGCCACACCTGGGGCTTGCGACACCGGCCAGAACTGCGCGAAGAGGCCATCGCCAATATGGCTGAACACCTCTTGCGCGAGGCACAGGACCCGAATGAAACGTTTATCACACAGAACTTCATTCACTACCTGCGCTGCCTGTGCGTTGACGAATTTAATCGCGTATTGCGCCAGGAAGGGCTGCGTTACCAGCGCGATGAAGAGGGCCGACCAACAGGCCGCCCGCATCACGTGCCACGCGCCCTGATGGAGCCGCTGCAGCCCATTCCGGTTGACAGCGACGCGCTTCCCTCGGCTGACGTGGCCGACCCGGAAGACCCATACGAACATTTACATGCGCGTGAGGAAAGCCTGCGTATCCTCACCTTCTTAAGCGATCCGCTGGATCGCAAGATCATGGTGCTGCGCGTTCTCGAAGAGATGAAATGGGACGATATCGCCGCCATCTGCAAACGTACCGAGCGCACCATTCGCCTGCGCTACGAAAAGGCCCGCGTCTACCTGCGCGAATGTCTGGCCCGCGAACAGGCTCCCTATCTACCAACAACACAGCTTCAATAATGGCAAGAGGAAAGCGTTATGAATAGACACGAACTGCAACAACTGAAAATGGCCTGGCTGGCCGCCGAGGAAACAGGAGACAACCAGGCCCAGCTTGCAATCCTGCGCGATCATCCCGAAGCCCAGGATGCCCTGATCGACTTTATCGCCGCCTATCACATCACCGCGCCGGGCGGACAGGAAGAATCTTCCCTGTTACCCTTAACACAGCGCGCCGCCGCGACCGCCCTCAACCGCGTCTTCGGCAGCGAGGAGCAGCTTGAAGTCGCCACCCTGCGCGAACTGCGCACAAAGAAAGGGCTGAACATGGTACAGGCTGCTCGCGGTCTGCGTCTCGGCGTCGATGTCTGGAAAAAATTCGAGGAAGGCCTGATCGACCTTGCCAGCCTGAGCGAGCGCCAGGTGCAGCGCCTCGCCAGCTTTTTCCAGGTCAACGCCGCCCAGTTCGGCAGCCTGCTCACTAACAGCCAGCCCGCCTTCACGCTCAATCGCCGCCAGACCGCCGGGGCCGCCCAGGAGAGCCAGCAAGCCCCCCAGAAGCAAAGCTTTGCCGAAGCCATTGAAAAAAGCAACATGTCGCCAGCCGATAAAAAGGAATGGCTGGGGTAATACAACATGGATTGTGTGACGGTTCGGGCCGAACCGTCACACAATCCATGTTGTATGTTTATCTATCTTTGGTTGCATACCCCACATAAGCGATACTCTTAAACCAGCCCGGCCCCATTTTGAAATGTCCATGCACAAAGCCGCGAGGCATAAAGCCCGTCATCTCTTGCACCTGCAAACCGCTTTCCGTCAAAACCTGTCGTAGTTCTGATGGCTTGATGAACTGCTCGTAGTTGTGCAGTCCTGGCACTAAACCACCGCTTGGGAAATGCTCCCCATACCAGATTAGCGCCAGCTTTGCCAGGAAGGTGCGATTGATGGTATCGAAGACGAAGACGCCGCCGGGAGCCAGCACCCGCGCCACTTCGCGAATGGTTGCTTGCAAGTTCTGTACGTGTTCCAGCACATCCAGGCTGACGATCACCGAGAAGCTGCCATCGGCAAACGGCAGGTGTTCGGCAAATGCCTGCACATAGTGAATGCTCTGACCAAGCCAGGAGTGTTCGGCGTGTTTGCGTGCAACCTTCAAAGCGCCCTCATTCGGATCAATGCCTACCATGATGGCTTTCCTGCGCGCCAGTTGCTCGCAGATCAGGCCGCCGCCGGAGCCAATTTCCAGGATTTCCTGCTGCCCTAGCGCGCCCTCGCCAAAAACGCGCTCGACACAGGACTGGATATAATCGCAGCGATCACCTGTCATCTGGCCTAGAAAACAGCCCTTGTCCCACCAGGAAAAATTACCGAAAATCTCCTCCTGCGAACGTTTGCGTGCGAATACTCTGCTGAACACTGTGCGCTCCCTTGCCTTGCCGTTGAAGGCAATGCCTATAATATGTAGGGACGCGATTCATCGCGTCCGGCCTCCAATGCGGATTGACCGGGAGGACGCGATGAATCGCGTCCCTACAGAAACCCGAATCGTTTACTATTATATCAGCAGAACATACGAGGAGAGCCATTCATGAAGCAGCGTGTATCTGTGCGTCACCTGCAAATTGCCCTGCTGCTGGTGTTCGCCGTTCTCATCCTCGGCACCGTTGGGTACATGCTGATCGAACACTACAGCTTCGAGGATGCCCTCTACACTACTGTGGACATGATGTCAACGGTTGGAAATGCCGCGCATACGCTTTCAAGCGCGGGCCGCATTTTTACAATCATCATCATCATTCTGGGCGTCGGCTCCCTCTTCTATGCCTTTGGAGCCGTTATGGAATACCTGATCGAGGGGCATTTCAGCCAGGCCATTGGGAGACGTATCATGGAGAGAAAAATTGAAGCGCTGCGCAATCACAGCGTCATCTGCGGCTTCGGCCGCGTGGGGCGGCGCGTTGCTAACGAACTTGCAGCAGCCAGCGAGCCATTTGTCATCATTGACGAACTGGAACAGAATGTTCAGCGTTCCATCGACAAAGGCTATCTTGCCATACAGGGCAACGCCGCCTCTGACGAAGTACTGCGCTCAGCAGGCATTAAACACGCCAAAGCGGTGATTGTGGCGACCGACCAGGATGCCAACAATATCTACATCACGCTCTCCGCCCGCAACCTCAACCCGCATATCTTCATCGTCGCCCGCGCTAACGACGATGAAACAGAAGCCAAGCTGCGCCTCGCCGGGGCCAATCGCATCCTTTCACCCTACTCTATTGCCGGGCATCGCATGGCAAGCCTGGCCCTGCAGCCTAACGTGGTAGACTTCTTTGATACCATCATTAACCCCATGCATCCCGATTACGCCGTCGAAGAAATCCCGCTTGAAGAACGCTCCCCGCTTGTCGGCAAAACGATTGGCGAAATCCAGAAATATCTCGGCAACGATATCCTGCTGCTGGCCCTCAAAAAAGGGGACAACATGGTCATCGGTTCTCACCCCGAAATGCAGATCGACGCCGGAGATACCGCTTTTCTGCTCGGCAAGCCTGATATGCTTTCCCGCATGCTGCACAAAATCGCGGGAAATAAATGAGACCACCGATTTCCAGGGCGATCCTCACGGTCGCCCCGGTTATGCACCTGTATAGATCGCTTAATTTACCACGCGCCGGTGAAATGTGCGCACCCCAAAGATGAAAAAGACAACAATAGTGACAGCGAGTCCCAGCAGCACCCATCCCATAGCGAGAGTGGGCAGCGAGTGACCCTGAACGGCGGGAACCATTGCGGAGCGCAGGCCCTCGCAGGCGTAGGTAAGCGGGTTGAAGAGGGTGATAATCTGGAACCACTTGATGGAGTCGAGCGTACCCCAGGGATAGTAGGTGCAGCCTGTGAAGAGCAGGGGCGTGAAGATCAGCGAGAACATCAAGCCGATCTGTTCGGGCTTGACCAGTGTGCCGATCGTCAGGCCCAGGCAGGCTCCGGCGAAGGCGGTCAGCACCATGATGCCGATAATAGTGCCGATGGCATCGGTGCGAACCGAGTATTCGTTGCCGAGAATCCAGTAGGCCAGGGGAAAGATGATCGCTCCGGCAATCAGGCCACGCATGGCTGCGAAAAGCACCTTTTCGACAGCTACCAGGTTCACAGGCAAAGGCGCGAGCAGGCGGTCATCAATTTCACGGGCGAAGCCGAGGTCGAGGACGAGCGGCAACGTCACCCCTTGTAAGGCGGTAGTGACAATGGTGAGGCCGACAATGCCGGGGAGCAGTACAGCGGCAAAGCCCCTTTGCGCGTAGCCGATGCTGGGCAGTACCTTGCCGAAGATGAACAGGAAAAACAATGGCTGCAACAACACCTGCACCAGAAAGGCGATGAACTCACGCCCGGTGACGGTGATATCGCGGCGCAGAATAGCCAGAAAAGCGATTGAGGCCGTAGCAAAGCGGCTGCGGGAGCGGCGTTCTCGTAAAACGCCGGATGGTGTGGAGAGAGTTGGAGTTGCCATCAGCGTAGATTCCTTCCTGTGAGGTAAATGAAGACGTCTTCCAGGCTGGGACGAGCAAGATGCAAATCGCGCAGTTCGGCATCTGAGGCGGAGACGGCCTGGGTGGCCTGGACAATGAGAGAACCCGCATCCTCGGCATAGAGGCGGAAGAGGGTGATGCCCTGCTGGCTCTCTTCACCAGCTTCGCCGGGCACTTCCTCGACTTTGATTGCGCCAGGGAGCGAGCGCAGGGTTTCAAGCAAATGATCTTTTGTCTGTGCGCCCTCGGATGTTTTTCCGAGCGTGACAAGTTCGTGGATACGCACGCGCAGTTCCAGGCGCGTGCCGCCAGGGATGAGCTTTTTCAGTTCATCGGATGTATCAAGAACTAAGATTTTGCCGTGATCCATGATGGCGATACGCTGGCAGAGTTGATCGGCCTCGTCCATGTCATGGGTCGTGAGCAGGATGGTGACGCCCTGCTCATTGAGCGAACGGATGCGATCCCATAGGAACAGGCGTGACTGGGGATCGAGGCTATTGGTCGGCTCATCCAGGAAGAGGACATCGGGCGAGTGCATCAGGGCGCGGGCGAGCATGAGACGCTGCGCCATACCACCTGAGTAGCGCATAACTACGTCCTTGCCGCGATCTCCCAGGCCGAGTTCTTGTAGCAGAGCATCGGCGCGGGCGTTGCGTTCGGCGCGTGGAATGCCATGATAGCTGGCATGAAAGGTGAGGATTTCACGCGCCCGCAGGCTGCGATCCAGGTTGCTCTGCTGCGGCACAACTGCGATACGCTGCTTGACGCTCATAGGGTTGGCCACCACATTGATGCCCATGATATGCGCTGAGCCGCTGGTGGGGCGAATACCGGTAGTTAAGACGCCAATAGTGGTCGTTTTGCCTGCTCCATTAGGTCCCAGCAGGCCAAAAATTTCTCCCTGTTTGACCGTGAAAGAGATGTCGTCAACGGCATTAGTGTTTGCTTTGGGATAACGCTTCACTAGATGTTGTACATCGATGGCTGCCGGGAGATTTGTTTGTTCCGACATAGCTATGACCTCACTTTACAAAAGGTTAAATGTCGAGGATTTCAATGTCACCGCCTTGCAGGTAGCGCACAATGGCGTCGAACATCTCTTCCGGGATGTTCTCTTTGAGATCGTCCAGGCTTTCATAAACATCCAGGCGCAGTTCGTCGTCCTGGTAGTACGACCACCAGTCATACTGCCAGCCTGACGGGTTTACATCCACATTCACATCTACATCCCAGGACTTGCCTGAATGTTTGTGTTTTGACCAGCGCGCAGACCAGCCGGACCAGTTGGGCTGGTTTTTCGTATAGACAGCGAAACGTCCTTTCGCAGTTTGATAGACACTAATGGTGAGCATGCGCGTATTGCCCTGGATGGGAACGCGGCGTTTGGCGAGCAGTTTCCCTGAGAACTGTTTTTGTTGGTAAGGGCGGCCCTTGCCTACCTTGACGATAATGTCCTCAAAGCCGCCCTGACGACTCTCTTCACGCTCGACAAAGATGCGCAATGCCTGGGCAATGGCGGCGGAAAGGTTATCACCCGCCAGCTTCTGAGCCTTCTCAAAGATCGGCATATCAGCATCTGCTACATAGATGGTGCGGTTTGGCATCTGGATACTCCTTGAAGTTGTTGCATTGCAGAACTCCTATAATGTTTGAGAAATAAAGAGGGGATATCCAGGCCTGTCATCCTGAGCGCAGCGAAGGATCTGTGTGTCGAGCGATGCATGTGTCGAGGCCGCAGATCCTGCACTGCGCTCAAGATGACAGAGGGCCAGTCTCCCCCACTCTTTTATCAAAATTCATCTAAAAGGTTCCAAAACTTTCTTCTAGAGAAGAGTATAATATATGTATACGTATATGTCAATGGTAAGATAAAGTTGGATTGACCTTTGCTATTGCAATCCCCTACAATAGGTAGCAGCAAGCATATTTGCAACATTTTGTTGATAGGTGTTGAGGAGAAATCATGCGCATACGAAAAGCCGTATTGCCTGTGGCCGGGTTGGGTACGCGAGTGCTACCGGCAACGAAGGTGATACCGAAAGAAATGTTACCCATCGTCGATAAACCGACGCTGCAATATATTGTTGAAGAGGCTGTGGCCGCCGGAGTCGAGGAGATTATTTTTGTCACCAGCCGCAGCAAACGCAGTATCGAAGACCATTTTGATTCCTTCCCCGAGTTGGAAACGACGCTGGAACGCAAGGGCAAAACGAAAGAGCTGGAAGAGTTGCGTTCCGTTCAGAAAATGGCGACCTACACCGCTGTGCGCCAACCGGAGCCGCTTGGCCTGGGACACGCCGTGTTGTGCGCCAAAGACCTGGTGGGCGATGAACCATTTATTGTGATGCTGGGCGATAACATTATCTCGCCGGAGACGCCCTGTTTGCCGGAGATGATCGAGGTTCACGAGCGTTACGGCGGCTCAGTGTTGTCGCTGGTTCCCCTGCCGGACGAGATGATTCCCAGCTATGGCATTGCAGAAGTGGAAGAACTTGGCGGCGGGGCTTTAAAGATAAAGCATCTGGTAGAGAAGCCTGCGCTTGAAGAGGCTCCTTCCAACCTGGGTGTCTACGGGCGCTATATTCTCACGCCCGATATCTTCGCTCTGTTAGAGAAGACACAGCCCGGCAAAGGCGGCGAGATACAGGTAACGGATGCTATCGAGATGCAGGCGCAGGCTGGTCGCTGCTATGGCGTGCGCTTTACCGGAAAAGGCTACGATACTGGCACGCCGCTTGGCCTGCTCACCACGTCTATTGACGTCGCGCTGAAAAGGCCAGATCTCGCGGATGGTCTGCGCAAATATATGCGACAGGCATTGAAAGAGGAATAACGGCCAACAAAAACAGCCAGGAGCGAGTACGAAAGCCACCCGCAAGGGGATGGCTCTACAATAGGAACCCGCCTGTAGAGCCATCCCCTTGCGGGTGGCTTTCGTGAATCTCAGTGCGAATGGAGCTTATGCATTTGGAATGACGATGGTATCCATCTGGCCGCAAGAGGCGATGTGCAGGCCATCGCTTTCTTTTGTCATGCTGCCGCAGGTGTAATCGACCGCTTTGCCGGGCGGGTTGGGGGCGATGAAGTGCTGGTAGCTATCGGTAATGGTGCATTTCCCGTTGACATTCTTGACCGTGAAGGTATGGATGACCCCGGTATCTATACTTGTCTGTGTAAAGGTGAGCGTGGCGGGGCTGCATTGCTGGTAGGCCTGCCAGAAGCAGTTCTCATCCTGCGGCGCGACGGCCTTATCTTTCTGCACCAGCGCAAGCTGGTTTTTATGTAACGAACCGCAGTTCTGTGGGTGTGTGGGTGCAGTGGTGGGAGTGTTCGATGGCTGTCCGCCGCCGGTAGTGGTATTTGTGCCGCAGGCGGCCATCAGCAACACAAACAGTACGGTGACAAGCAGCATCCCTGCTGATCGAACGAACGAACCTCGACGAGTAACTTTCAACATTGACATAGTCTCTCCTTGTTCAACGTAATCTACATCCAGGTAGTGGCAGCGACCTGCCTACACTATAGATGTCAAAGGATGTCAAAAAGTTCCCCTGACTTGTCTTTCCAGTTAATACACGCTATAGTATGCTGTGCCGGAACAGTTCCGGTAATACCCTGTCAAAAAAGAATACATGTAGGGACGCAATGAGGAATTTTTATCAGGCAAGAGGGTCTCTCCAGGCCTGTCATCCTGATGCAGCTAATGTCATCCTGAGTGCAGCGAAGGATCTCCGGCACTGGCACACGCATCATCGGGGAACGGAGATCCTTCGCTGCGCTCAGGATGACAGGCTGAAGGTAGTGAAGGATGACAGGAAGCGTATCCCTGCACATAGATTCCGCTTTTGAGGATAATCATGGTAGATGTCGTTGCTAATCTGCATTTTTTCAATATGATCCTGGTATTGGCTTCGGGCACGATTACCGGTATCTGGGGCCTGATCCTTTTTTTTATGAAGAAGGTGGAGATTCCCAGGCAATGGCGAATCTCGCTTATTTTCACTGCGGTTGTCGGGCTTTTACAGGCGCTGCTCGGTATCACCCTGGTGTTGCTGGGGCAGAGACCGGGTACTGGCACTGGTCTTTACTACCTGCACTATGTCTATGGCGCGATTGTGGCGCTGGCGATTCCGGTGGCTGTCACCTACGCAACCGGCGGAAAGCAGCCGCGCCGCGATATTCTTATTTACAGCATTGTGGCCTTAATCCTGGTCGCGGCTGCCGTTCGCGCCCTGATGACTGGGCCGCACTAATAGTAGTTGGGAAGAGAAGAGAGCATGCGAGCGTCTTTTATACATATCGCTGACCTGCACCTGGGCTATGAGCAGTATGGGGTGCGGGAGCGCTTCAACGATTTCAGCCGCGCCTTCTGGGATATTATCGATGATGGCATCCAGCGCGATATTGATTTTCTGGTGATCGCCGGAGACCTTTTCAATAAACGTGCCATTGACGCCCTGACGCTGCTGCACGCCATCGAGGGCTTAAAACGCCTGAAGGAACGCGGCATTCCGGTGGTGGCTATTGAGGGCAATCACGACCGCAGCTACTACCGCGAAGGAGTATCCTGGCTGCAATTTTTGTGTCACGAAGGCTATTTGATGCTGCTGACGCCGCGCATGCACAACGGCGCGCCTGTTCTCTCGACCTGGCAGCCGGAGACGATGCTGGGGTCGCATGTTGATTTGCTTGATGGCCGCTTGCGCGTCTACGGGTTACCCTGGCAGGGCGCGGCAACGGTACGCACAATGGAGGGCATGGCGCAGGCGCTTGGAGAGGCTAAAGACGAAGAGGACGCGGCGGGTATCGAGTATCGCCTGTTGATGATGCACACGGGCGTAGAGGGTATTGTGCCCCGCATTCAAGGACTGCCCACGATGGCGCAATTTTCTACGCTCAAACCACATGTTGACTATCTCGCGCTCGGCCATGTTCACAAGCCCTTTGAGTTCGACGGTTGGATGTACAATCCAGGTTCCACCGAAACGTGCGGTCTGGAAGAGGCGGCCTGGGAAGATCGCGGCTACTACTATGTCGAGATCGATACCGATGGCATGAATGGGGATGGGCTGCTCAAACGGCATCGCGCCACCCATTTGGTGAGTAAGCGTCGCCCATTTGTGCGCCACGAATTGCGCGTCGATGGCCTCAACGAGCCAAACGAAGTCTACGCCCTGCTTGAGGGGTATTGCCGCCGCGAACGTTTCCGCTACGAGACCGAGGCGCTGCGCCCCTTAGTGCAGGTTAATCTTGTCGGCACACTCTCCTTTGATGCTGGCGCGCTCGATATGTCCCACATGGAAAGCATCGTCTACACCATGTTCGAGCCGCTCTACGTGCGTATCGAAAACAACACCAACGACCAGGACTACGTTCCCGACGGCGGCGAAATCGATGGGCGCGACCGTTCCACCTGGCACGAACTGGAACGCCGCGTTTTTGAAGAACTGGTTGGCCGCGACAATCGCTATCTTATCCATCGCGAAGAATGGGGCAAGGTAGTGGCTGATCTGAAACGCATGGCCCTCGACCAGGATGATCCGGCGCATATCGCGCAATATTTGCGCGAGAAGCGGAATGAGTTGTTAGGCGTGTAGAAAGTCCTTCGTTTGATTGTGCGTGGGGAGCCTGATTCAGCATAGGGAGCCGGAAGCCACCCGCAAGGGGATGGCTCTACAAGCCGCCCCATATGGTAGAGCCATCCCCTTGCGGGTGGCTTCCGCTCTACTATATACCTACGTGGTAAAGCGTGATATGGAACCAACCTCTATTAGTTCCCCTTGACATACTTCCACTTTGTAAGTTAATCTTTCTATGTAAGTAGTTGATTTAATTAATCAACAATATCTACTTCTTTAAGGGGAATAATTATGGAAGTATCTTCACAGGCATCAAGCAGCGTTCCTCGTATTGATGCGCATTTAGGGAAGTTTTCACAAGGTTGCACCGTAGTTTTGAGCGGACTGGCCTTTGTGTTAAATCAGCCGGTGATTGTTTTGATTGCGGCTGTTGCACTTGCTATATCGGCGCTGGTTCCCGCGATCAGTCCTTTTCGCCTGCTGTATAAGGGTGTTGTGGTGCCTTTGCATTTGTTGAAGCCGCGCATGGTCGAGGATGATCCCGCGCCGCATCGTTTTGCGCAGGGAGTAGGAGCGGTGTTTTTGATTGCCTCGACGCTGGTGCTTTTTTTGACAAAAGCGACGGTTGCGGGTTGGGTATTAGATTTGATTGTGTTTGTGCTGGCGGGGATTAATCTGACGGTTGGTTTCTGCGCGGGTTGCTTTGTGTATTATCACCTGGGACGTTGGGGATTGTTGCCTCGCGTGCGCTACGAAGGCGGTTTTCACTGGCGAGGGGTGTAACCTATGCCTGAATTGATAGTAAGACTGCTGGCGTTGATCCTGGTTGGTCTGTTTACATGGATGCTTGTATGGGGTGGTCGCTCATTTGTTGAGAGGCGGCGCAAACTGGCTATGTCGGCTGCTCCTCTTGCTGATGGCAAAAGCGATACTTCACGAGTTCGTATTCTGGCGTTCAGCAGCGAGGATTGCGTGCAGTGCCATCGTTTCCAGGCTCCGGCTTTGCAACGAGTGGCCGAGGCCAGAGGTGGACAGGTACAGATTGAGGAGATTGACGCGCCAAATTCACCGGCGTTGACGAAGCGTTACCAGGTGTTAACCGTTCCAACGACTGTGGTATTGGACACGACGGGGCATGTGCAGGCGGTAAACTATGGTTTTGCCAATGCGCAGCGTTTGCTTGAGCAGGTGGATGCTGCCCTATCTGCGGCGTGATTGGGCAACAATCGTACTGATTTCGACAAGGACGAAGAGAGGAGTCTGTGATCTCGGTCATAGATGAATTTATCCAGGCAAATAACCAGTATGGGTCTCATTTATACAACGTAATGGTAGCTTAGCGCCCGATTGTTGGTGGAACCTTCTGGTCTCTCGTTCGTTGACAGGACGGGCGACACATTATAGAATGAACACATGGCGCTTAAACGAATGGACAACGTCGGCATCGTAGTGGAATCCCTCGATGCCGCTATCTCTTTTTTCGCTGAACTCGGCCTCGAACTCGAAGGGCGAGCCATAGTAGAAGGCGTGTGGGCAGGGCGCGTCACTGGGCTGGGCGACCAGCGCGTTGAGATCGCCATGATGCGCACGCCAGACGGCCACAGTCGGCTCGAACTCTCGCGATTTATCACGCCTCCTGTGGTCGCCGATCACCGGAACGCCCCAGTGAACGCTCTCGGCTACCTCCGCGTCATGTTTACCGTGGACGACCTCGACGAGACGCTCGTCCGGCTCCGCAAGCACGGTGCAGAGCTTGTCAGCAGCGAAGTGGTCCAGTACCAGGACGTGTATCGGCTCTGCTACATTCGCGGTCCTGAAGGACTGCTCATCGGACTGGCCCAGGAACTCGGCTGAGTCGCTGCGCTTTCACGTGGAGCGCTGCTGGACTCACTCGTAATACTCCGGCAGCTTTTTCAGCCCTTCCCACTGCTGCTTGTCATGACCGAAAATTACCAGCCCGATCTGCTCCCGTTCGACCAGATCAAGCAGTTTGATCGTACTGGCGTGGATCGCTTCGGCGTCCGGGTTGCTCCCGTCGTCCTGCACGTCACGGGTAAAGCCCTCGCTGAAGGGGACCGCGTCAATCGGCAATAAAATCGCCCCCGTTTTGGGCAGCCGCACCAGCACCGATTGATGTCCCGGCACATGCCCGCTCGTCTCAATCAGCTCCAGCCCTGGCAGCAATTCCGTGTCCCCGTCCACCAGCCGAATGCGCTCCATTGGTTGATCCCATTGAGGTCGATTGGCAGCAAAACGTTGGTTGCCCGCCGCATCCACATGATGCACCCGCTGAACAACATAGTGCGCCTTCGTGAATGCCGCATGTCTTCCGGCATGGTCGATATCATAATGCGTCGAAATGACGGTCTCAATATCGTCCGGTTTTAAGCCAATGCTCGCCAACTGCTCGATCACGTCCTGCCCATTCTCGAACTCCGATTCTCCTTCAGGCATCATTTCCGGTAGACCACTGTCAATCAGAATATTTTTGCCGTCACCCGTTTGCACCAGATAGCACACAATCGGAATCTGGTAGTGCGGCATGGACCCAACCTGCATCAGATAAAGACGCTTCACGGCATGCTGGCTCATAAGCTCCTCCTCGGAATTCAAACATCTATTCTAGCATATCAATCGTAGCGGCCCGGCGTTAGCTTTCAGCTACCACAATCTCACAGCTCACATTGGCCCGCTCTATGACGGGCCGAAGCTGATCGCCTCTTCCTGCTCATGTGCGAGAATCGCCAGGATGGGCTTTACAAATATCTTCCGCTCCCTCATTGCATGCAAGACATGCTACCGTCAAACCTGCGCAAAAACTTCTCCCATCTTGCTCTTTTGGCCATGCAGCATTACCGCCTCGCATTCCAAAACAATTTCTCAGTACTTCCTCTTTCTTTTCGATGTAGCTCGTATATGAGTACCGCGACACCAGAGCCGAATGTGTGCGCAAGTGTTCGCACCAAGCTATTCTCATGTAGCCAATCAAAAACGGTAAAGCTGTGGCAGGGGGGAGTGGAAGAAAATTGGCTGGCAGTGCCCCGGCACTGCCAGCCAATTTTCTTTTGCTTCTTACGATACCTCTGTTTTTGTCGATTTCACATCTTTCGGATTGTACCAGCATTGATCGCATTTGGTGCGGATATATTGCACGTGCGGCTCCTCGACAGCTTCTGTTTGAACATGGCCATTTGATTCATGTCCATTGCTGGCGGGAACTTCGGCCTTTTCAATGGGCTGGGCATAGAGCGGGTGGCCTTCTGAGGTGAGGCAGCGCCCGGTAGCCAGTTCGAATTGCCAGCCATGCATGGTGCAGGTCAGCACCCCGTTTTCAATTTTGCCGAAGCGGGCAAGGTCGGCCTTCAGGTGCGGGCAGCGGCGCTGGATGCGGTAGCCGTGACTCTCCCACAACTGCTGCACCGAGGATTTCTCCGAATAGTAGCCCTCGGCGTATTGGATGCGTTCGGGCGAGAGGCACTTGAAGAAGTTGTAGACGTATTCGTTGTAGGCTCCCTTGCGCTCGGCCTCGAAGCGGCAGGAGAGGAAAATCTGGTTGATCCAGTCCTCTTCATGGTGAAGAATGCAGTATTCGAGCAGAGCGCGGTCGATGTGGAAGCGATAATCCCACTCCTCGCCGTTCCAGGCGTAGACCTTGCGCGTGTGGAAATCCAGCACGATTTGCTGTACGTCGCAGTCGATCACCACGCGCCCATTGATACCAACGGCGGTCAGGTCGGCAATCTCCATCAATGGCTCGAACCAGTCACGGAGCGAGGAGAGGATGTCTACCTGTCCGCGAGGCCATGAGGCTTTCAACGCCTCGATTACGGGTTTTTGCCGCTCTCTATAGGCTTCAAGGTAGGCCCGTTTATTGGTGAAAATGGCCTGTACCTCTTCATCCGGGAAGGGGTGTTCAATCGTAAACGAATCTTTGGTCAGGATACCAACCGTACCAGGGATCATCAGGCGACCATTGTCGAGGCCGTTAGCCTGCACGTATTCGATGAACACAGTTTGATCGGGAAACGTATTGGTCGGGTCGCGATCGAAATCGTTGAAGCTGAAAAGGTGGTCGTCCAGGAAACAGGGCGGGCCTGCCGAGGGAACGACATGGGTTGCCTTAATTTCGCGGATGTAGCGCAAGGCGCGGGCCATCTCGTTTTCGCGCTTTTTGCGACCTAGCGCCTGCATCATCTTCTCAGGGAAGCGATAGACCATCGGATACCAGATCGCGCCTGAGAACTGCACGAAATGGGCATCGAACGGGCCGAAGCTGTTGAGCATGTCAAGGTCGATGGGGCGCGAGTCGTTCTGGTTGAGCAGGCGCACCTCGCCGTCATCGATCAGCAGCGTGGAGTCGCCGAGCGGCCCATCGATAGGCGCGGTCATCGCCATGACCATGAAGCGCAGGCCATCGACTTCCACCGGAACCGTGTTTTTGGTGAAAAGAAATTTGGTGAAGCCGAGTTCGCGCAGGCGGCGCTCCAGCAGGTTCAAGGGATAGTCCGGCAGGATGACGGTTGCTTCCTTCCAGACCTCATCGCGCAAGAACTGTGGATCGAAGTGGTCATGATGCAGGTGCGAGAGATAGAGATATGTTGGACGCGAGATGGCCTCGCGGTCTACCTTTTCATTGCTGGGAAACGGGAACCAGGATGCGAAGTACGCCGGGTTGAACCAGGGATCGCAGAGAATACTTCCATATCGTGTTTCAACAAAAATGCCAGCCTGTCCCAGGAATGTAATCTTCACTAAGGCGATCTCCTTTAATTGAATACTGAAAAGCTATTAAGCATATTCTATCATTACAACGAATCAGCAAATGAGCTTGTGGCGTTTTTTCTCATGGGTGTGATGGGATTGTGAGACGTGGTATGGTATCAGGAATATCCCAGGTGTTGTAGGGACGCGATTCATCGCGTCCTGCCTGCCATCCACATGCATTCCAGGCAGGACGCGATGAATCGCGTCCCTACAACACCTTATTTCAAAAAGTCCATCGCGGCGCGTGAAAGAACCTCAACGGCGATGGGTAGGGCGTCTTCGTCGATATTGAAGTTTGGGTGATGATGCGGATATTTGGCCCCTTTGTCGGGATTTCTGGCCCCGACGATGAAGTAGCAGCCAGGGACGGCTTCCAGGAAGCAGGCCATATCGTCGCTGCCGGTGGTCATTACTTCCTCGTTCGTATCCACGTTTTGCTCGCCAACGGTGGCAACGGCGGCATGCTCTACCAGTTCGGTCATCTTCGGGTCGTTGACGCATGGCGGACAGCCATCCATAAAATCGGCTTCGCAGGAGCCGCCCATTGCGCTGGCGATGCCGGTCGCGACCTCTGAAATGCGGCGAATCAACTTTTCGCGATGCTCTTTCGAGAAGGCGCGCATCGTGCCGTGCATCTCCGCCGTTTGCGGAATGATGTTGAAGGCCGTGCCAGCCTCGATCCTGCCAATGGTGATGACCGCAGGACTGAAAGGCGAGGTCTCGCGACTGATAAGCGTTTGCAGGGCGGTGACGATATAGGCCGAGATGACGATAGGGTCAACAGTCGTTTCCGGCATGGCCGCGTGACCACCTTTGCCTGTCACCCGCAGGATGAAGCGGTCGGCGCTGGCGAAGACAGGGCCGGAGCGCACGCCAACCCGACCCACCTGGTAATCACTGATGAGGTGCAGTCCAATGATCCCATCCACACCATTCATTGCACCTTCTTTGACCATTGGCTCGGCCCCGCCAATCTTCTCTTCGGCAGGCTGGAAGACAAACTTGACGTTGCCAGCCAGTTCGTCTTTCCGTTTGGTTAAAATATCGGCTACCGCGAGCAGGATGGAGGTGTGTCCATCGTGGCCGCAGGCATGCATCTTGCCATCGACCTGCGAGCGATAATCGATCTCGTTCAGTTCGTAGATGGGCAGCGCGTCCATATCGGCGCGAATGGCGATGGTCTTTGCGCCCGGTTCGCTCTTTTCGCCGCGCAACAGGCCAACCACGCCCGTTTTCGCTATGCCTGTCTGCACTTCAAGGCCAAGCGAACGCAGGCGTTGAGCCACAATGCCTGAAGTGCGCACCTCTTCAAACGCCAGTTCGGGATGTTCATGCAGGTCGCGGCGCATGGCGATCAGGTCGGGAACGAGTTCATCAATATCAGATTTCAAGCGGTCGGAATTATTGGACATGGAACCTCCAGAGGGGTACAAATACAGGGTTTTCTCCTGGAGTTATTGTATCACGTGAGAAAGAATGGACTGCCATGAAAAAAACCTTCTCTCATGTCATCCCGAATGCCATTACAAACTGGCCTTCAAATGTCATCCTGAGCGCAGCGAAGGATCTCCAGGCTGGGAGACGGAGATCCTTCGCTGCGCTCAGGATGACAGGCGAGTAGTTTTTATAATATCCCAATTCCAGCGCAAGAAACGGATAGCATTCTCCCTCCAAATAGCCTATTATTGCACTGTGAGATGTGAGAAAAGCAGGAGCAAGCAGCTATGTATGAAGAAGATTATTGGCAGGCTGTTTTAAACAGGGACCGTAGTTCAAATGGGCGCTTTGTATACGCTGTACGTTCAACGGGGATTTACTGCAATCCTTCGTGTTCGTCGCGCAAGCCGAAGCGGGAGCAGGTGGTGTTTTTTGCGCGACCAGAAGAGGCGGAAGAGGCTGGATTTCGGCCATGCAAACGCTGCTCACCGAAGCATGGAGACCCACAGCTTGAGATAGTGCAGCAGACTTGCCGTTATATTGAGGAACATCTGGAGGCCGGGCTGGAAGAACTGGGCGCACAGGTTGGCCTGAGTCCATTTCATTTACAACGGGTTTTCAAGCGGGTGATGGGCATTTCGCCGCGTCAGTATGCCGAGGCAAAACGGCTGGAACAGTTAAAAGAGCAATTGAAAGAAGGTGAAACCGTGACAGGCGCGTTATATGAAGTAGGGTTTAGCTCAAGCAGTCGGCTGTATGAACGCGCTCCCGAACAACTGGGCATGACGCCGACCGCGTACCGCAACGGCGGCAAGGGCATGCATATTCGCTATACTATCGTGGATTCTCCCCTCGGTCGCCTGCTTGTTGGCGCAACGGAAAAGGGCGTATGCGCGGTCTGTATAGGCGATGACGATGCACAACTGGAAGCAGCTTTGAAAGAGGAATACGCCCGCGCAGAGATTCAACGAGATGGCGAGAACGATGCTTTGAGCCGTTGGGTGAGCGCGATAGTGCGCCATCTCGAGGGACAGGAGCCGCATCTTGACCTGCCTATTGATGTACAGGCGACAGCCTTCCAGTGGCGCGTCTGGCAGGAATTGCGCAACATCCCCTATGGTCAGACTGCTTCTTATAGCCAGATCGCAAAAGCCATGGGTCAGCCAAAGGCGGTGCGCGCTGTTGCCAATGCCTGCGCGAATAATCCGGTGGCTATCGTAGTGCCATGTCATCGCGTGATTCATAGTAACGGTCGCGTTGATGGATACAGGTGGGGGTCGGAGCGCAAAAAGAAGTTGCTGGAGCAAGAAGCCAGAGGTAAGTAGGCCAATTTCGTTTCAATATCCTCGTTTTGGCTGTAGGATGAGCCGCATTTTCCTGTTACTATAGATTGGTAAGCGGCACGAGTAATCCTCATGTAGCGCGTCCTCGTAGCATCATGCATGTAGATGCCTCACCTGTTACTGTTTACGGTTGCCCACTTACAACCGGAGAGGAAGGACATGATGACGTTGTTTGCAATAATTTTCTGGCTGGCATTACTCGATGTCGCCGCTCATTTTTGGGGTGTGGATAGCCGCGACGGACTGAATAGTCCCGAGTGGGAGCGGCGTCAGCTCTGGCATGGTTTTCACTAATCGGGTTATAACATGAAACGTATGGATCTTCAGAAAACATCGCATGAAAATCTTTCACAGGAAACAGGCTCTTCTTCGACGAATGTACTGGTAGCGCAAAAACCAAACCGCTGGCTGGTTATTCTCTCGCTGTTATCGCTCTACACCCTCTGGGGTGGTACGTATCTGGCGATGCGTGTCTCCCTGGAGGGGTTCCCGCCGCTTTTTGTGGCAGGATTTAGACAACTGATTGCAGGCGTCATTCTCTATGTCTTTTTGCGGTTACGCGGCCACAAAGGGCCTACACGGGCGCAGTGGTTTGGCGCGCTTGTGGTTGGCGGGTTGTTGTTGTTGATAGGCAATGGCGGTGTGGTTTACGCGGAGCAATGGGTGTCGTCGGGGCTGGCGGCGCTGGCGCTTGGAGCAATACCCTTGTGGGCGGCCCTGTTCTCGGGACTGTTTGGACGCTGGCCTCGACCGTTAGAATGGTGCGGGCTAGCAGTAGGTTTTGCTGGATTAGTGCTGTTGAACCTTGAGAATGGTTTCAGGGCGAATCCGCTTGGCGCGATTATCCTGCTTATTTCACCGGTAAGCTGGGCTTTGGGATCGATTTTGAGTCAGCATTTGCCAAGTCCAAAGGGGTTGATGGCGAGTGCTGCACAGATGGTAGCTGGTGGCGTGCTGCTCTTTATCGTTGGGGCCGGACTTGGCGAAAGAATGACCAGCATTCCAGGGCCGAGGCCACTTGGCGCAATGATCTATCTCATTGTGGGCGGCTCGCTCATCGCTTTCAGTGCATATGGCTACTTGCTACGCTACACCCGGCCTGCAGTAGCAACTAGCTATGCCTATGTCAATCCGTTGGTAGCGGTGGGACTCGGCGTGGCGCTGGCAGGCGAGCATATCACGCTGTTGGGTATTGTAGCGATGCTGACCATTCTTTCGGGCGTCGGGCTGGTTTCTTTAGGGCGCGAAAAATGTAGGGATTAGCCAGCCTTTCGGGTAAATTATGAAGTTTGATTAATTGGGAGGGAGTATCAAACATGTCATGCTGAGCGAAAGCGAAGCATCTGTGTCCAGGCCCGCCGAGATGCTTCGCTTTCGCTCAGCATGACATATTAGAGCAGCCTATTTTATCTCCCGACGTTAAAGCGGAAGTGAATGATGTCGCCGTCTTTGACGACGTAGTCTTTGCCTTCGAGACGCTGCACGCCTTTTTTAGCGGCGGCGGCAAAGGAACCGCCTGCCTCCATGAAGTCGTCGTAGTGGGTGACTTCGGCGCGGATGAAGCCCCGTTCGATATCGGAATGGATTTTTCCGGCGGCTTCAGGTGCTTTCGCGCCTTTGGTGACGGTCCATGCCCGCACCTCGTCTTCGCCTGCGGTGAGGAAGGTAATCAGGTTGAGCAGGCGGTAGCCAACCTGGATGACACGGTCAGCGCCGAGTTTTGGCAGGCCGAGCGATTCGAGATATTCGGCGGCGTCCTCTTCCGGCAGTTCGGCGAGTTCGGCTTCCAGGCGGGCGGAGACGGCGACGATTTCGGTCTGCTCGTCTTTGGCGCGTTTGCCCAGGATGGCAACCCAGCGCAGTTCGCCCTCTTGCTTATTGGGGTCGATCTCTTCTCCGGCGGCGATGCGGTCGAGCAGGTCAGAGGCCGCGCCAAGCACGTCTTCGCTGACGTTGAGGACATACATGCGCGGTTTGGCGGTGAGCAGGAAGAGTTCTTTTATCACAGCCTGATCCTGAGGCAGCAGTTCAAGCTGGCTCACGGGCTTCAGGTCGTTGAGGGACTGTTGGAGCAGGCGCAGGATGTCGAGTTCCTGCTGGTACTTTTTGTCGCCTGACTTGGCGGCTTTGGTGGTGCGCTCGATACGCTTTTCGACCGTCGAAAGGTCGGTCAAAGCCAGTTCGGTATTCAGGTTGTCCAGGTCGCGCACAGGATTGATGCTGTCTTCGATGGGTGGCACGTTAGGGTTCTCGAAGGTGCGCAGGACGATGGCGAGCGCGTCGGCGTTGCGAATGTGGCCGATAAATTCGGCGCTCAGGCCCTCGCGCTTTTCGTCTGAGGCGTGCTGACCGACGCCCGCGACATCGACAAATTCGACGGTGGCGGGGGTCAATTTGCGCGGGTGAAAGATATCGGCGAGCGGCTGCAGGCGCGAGTCGGGAACCTGCACGACCGCGAAATTGGCCTGCACGGTGCTGGTGGCGTAGTTGCTGATGGGCGCGCCAGCTTTGGTGACAGCGTTAAAAAGTGATGTCTTCCCGCTTTGTGGAAGACCGATAATACCTATGGTTAGAGCCATCTATGTGTTCTCCCTTGACGTGATTTTTCAGAAACTATACAATAGCAAATGACTATAAAGGAAGCGTTTCCCGCGTTCGGAGGATACTTTTTTATGCCATTGTACGAGTACTATTGCCCGGATTGCAAATCAAAATTTGAGATGCTGGTCAGCTACCAGCATGCCGACGAAGTTGTTTGCACGAAATGCCGCAGCGAAAAGGTGCGCCGCCTGCTCTCCGTTTTTGCCCGCCCGGTGAGCGCGAGCGCTGGAGAAGACGACGGATATGATGATATGCCGTCTATGGGCAGTTGCGGCTGCGGCGGCGATTGCGGTTGCCATTAAAAGATCGAGTTTTGTTGCATGTTTAACAAAGTAAGCTACAGGCGCGGCGTGATAGAGGGCGTGATTCTCTACACGCTGGGCCGCCTGGGCGCGTTAATCACTCCGACCTTCTTCCCCGATTGGGTGGTGGTTGCCGCTCCGCTCCTCTTCCTGCTGCTGCAATTCTTGCTTGCGCCCCTGTGGGCAACGCGACGTATACAGTCTACCAAAAGGGAGCGATTAAGTAAACGTTTCTGGCTACTTGGCCCCCGCCTCGCCGGACTCTGTTTCCTGGTAGACCTGCTGATCTCGCTAACGATTGGATTGGCGATTTTCACCTTTACCGATGTCCAGCACGGCCCCGCGCTCTATCGTTTCTTTGCGAGTGGTTCAGCACACCTTAGCCTGCTCGATTTTGCCTTCTACCTGTTGCGGGATGCCGCGCTGCTGCTTTCCTTGCAGACGCTCACGGTTGTTTGCACGAAACTGGCGGCGGGTGGATTTTTGCGGTTTACGATGCCTGCGGGGGGGAATCGGGTGACGTTGTAGGGTCTGGCGCATAAAAAACGGCCGCATGGGCCGCGAAGGCATCAAACCTGCCACCTCCAGCAGACTGGATTGATGGAATTATAGAGTATGGTTTGATAGAGGTCAATAATCAAAAATTTCCTGATGTTTAGAAAATGATATGGTTTATCTAGGGACGCGATGAAGCGCGTCCTATGGTTTGTACGTTGATGCCATGCAGGACGCGATGAAGCGCGTCCCTACACAAACCTCCCCGGCTCAAACAATTCCGCGTCCCGATTCTCTTTTCCCAGCATCAGATCGCTCACCAACTTCGCCGCATGAATGGCAAAAGCGTTGCCATGTCCCGTATAACCGCCGCAGATATAACAGTGAGGAACGCCGGGAAGCTGACCTGCCAGGGGAAGACTGTCGGGGGTGAAGCCCATGATGCCTGCCCAGCGATAGGCGATACCGACTTCTGGAAGGCCGAGTGTTTCATGGACGAAGGCTTCGAGGTGGCTCTGGATGCCGTCGTAGATGCTTTCGTCGTAGGTGTTGGCTTCGGTCTCGAAGGAGCGGTTGCGCCAGCCGCCGATGAGCAGGCGACCATCGGGAAGTTGCCGCCAGTATTGATAGCCCTCGTCGGATGAGCAGGGATGAGGTGTGATCTCCTCACGCACTGGTTCGGTGACTAGCACCTGGCCGCGTGTGGGAGCGATGCAGTTTGAGAGCCAGTCTGCTCCGAGAAGTTTGCCGACTTCGGGGAGCCAGGCATTGGTGGCGAGGAGAACTTTTTGCGCGAAGAGGGTGCCTTGTGGCGTGGTGAGCAGCACGCCGTTATCCTGGATGTCGATGGCGGTAACGGGGCTTTCTTCGTGCAGGGTTGCGCCCGCCTGCTGCGCGAGGCGAGCAAGGCCCGTGACGTAGCGAACGGGGTGCATTTCGCCGTTGCTGGGGTAGAATGCGCCACCGAAGTAGATATTGCGCAGACGCGGCGGCAGGTCTTCACGTTTTATGACCGGCGTTTCCCAGCCATCTGCTGTCAGCAGCTTTGCGCTTTCGAGGATTTTGGGCAGTTCGTCTTCGCTGTAGGCCAGCTTGTAGGTGCCGTTACGACGAAAATAACAGCGCCAGCCCTGATCCTCCAGTTCGCGAATGAAGTTCAGCGCGTACTCCTGGTTGGTGAGCGTGAAGGCCCACATGCGGCGGGCGCGTTCGTGTCCATGTCGCTTGACGGCAGAGGCATACGCTTCTGTTGTGCCAGTAGCGAGAAAGCCGCCATTGCGCCCGCTAGCTGCCGCCGCCACGTTACGGGCTTCCAATATGCAGACGTTCGCGCCAGCACGGGCAAGCCAGAACGCGGCTGCCGTGCCGGTGACGCCCGCGCCGATAATGGCGATATCTGTTTGTCGATTGCCTCGCAGTGGCTTTGTTGTTGGCTCCAATTGCGCGTCTGCCTGCCAGAAAGATGTGCTGGTCAAAGAAAAGCTCCTATCCTCTCTACTTCAACGTAGGTAATATTCTGCCATTGTTTATGTTTGCCGGACATGACGAAGCGAAAACGATCGATATCCGTAATCAGAGCGATATCCTTGAAGGGAATATCGGGGTCGCCCTGCTGAAAAGATTCGAAACGGCCTGCGGCTTCAAGGCGAGCCAGATTTTCATTAAGCTGGCCCGTGGCATTTTCTTGTTCCTGTATTAGTGCTTCCAGGTAATCGGCGCAAACGCTGTCCTCGCCAACCCAATTGTAAGGCGGCTCAGGGCGTTCGGTTGGCAAAAGGGTTATTGGATCGCCCGTTTCCTGCGCTAATTGACGCGCATAGTTTGCCGTTGCGTGGGCATTGACGAGCGAGCAGATCAGCAGGTGCGAGGCGTTTATCGCGCCTGCCGCGCCCTGCGTCCCTGCTCCGGTGCGTTGGATAATCAATTTGTCCTGCACGTCTGTGGCTTGCAAACGCGAGGGCGAATTGTTGATGTCGAAGCCTGGGATGAGGTATCCGCCGACTTCACCAGCTAGAAGCGCATCTGGTTCGCGTTTGCGTAGGGCAAAGGCCTCTTCAACTGTTCGTACAAGCCAGAGGCGAGATGCGCCGCCCGCGAAGGCGTAAGCGGCGACAGTGAAGGCGCGAATGACATCGATCACGATGACGATGCCTAGCGCCTCAGAGGCTTGCGGCAGGTAGACTCTGCGAATATTGAGGCTCACTCGTCAATCTGCGCTTTCTGTAGTTTGCCGCTGTAGTCGGTGTAGACGACTTTCCACTCGGTGAAGACATCCAGTCCGGCGATTCCGGCTTCGCGATGGCCGTTGCCTGTGCCGCGCGTGCCGCCGAAGGGGAATTGAATCTCCGCTCCGGTGGTGCCGGAATTGATGTAGAGGATGCCGGTCGTGATGTCGCGCATGGCCCGTTGGACGCGGTTGATGTCTTGCGTATAGATGGCGCTGGAGAGGCCATATTTCGTATTGTTGTTGACCGCAATAGCTTCATCGAGCGAGCCGACGTCGATCACGGAAAGCACAGGGCCGAAGATTTCTTCCTGGGCAATGCGCATATCGGGCGTGACGTTGACGAAGAGCGTTGGACGGTAGAAGTTGCCACGTGCAAGGTCGCCCTCATCATCAATTTCGCCGCCAGTGACGAGCGTTGCGCCCTCTGCTTTGCCGATCTCCACGTACTGTTGTATCTTTTCAAGCTGCGACTTGTTGATGACCGGGCCGACATCCACGCTTTCATCCAGGCCGTTGCCGAGTTTAAGGGCTTCGATGCGCGGGACGAGCATATCAATGAGCTTCTTGCGAATAGCGCTATGGGCAATGACGCGGCTGCAGGCGGTACAGCGTTGTCCGGTGGTGCCATATGCGCTCCACAGAATGCCCTCTACGGCGAGGTTGAGGTCGGCATCGTCCATCACGATCACGGCGTTTTTGCCGCCCATTTCGAGCGAGACGCGCTTGAGCGATTTGGCGGCTTCAATGGCGACGTGCCGACCGGATTCGGTTGAGCCTGTAAAGGAGATAACCGAGACATCGGGATGATGTAATAGTGCTTCACCGACCGCGCCTCCCGGGCCGAAGACGATGTTGACTACACCTTCAGGCAGACCAGCTTCGTAAAGAATTTCGACCAGGCGCAACGCGCTCAGGGGCGTGTCGCTGGCGGGCTTGAAGACGATGGTGTTGCCTGCGACCAGGGCCGGGAACATCTTCCAGGTAGGGATGGCAACCGGAAAATTCCAGGGCGTGATGCAGGCCACGACGCCAACGGGGTCGCGCATAGCAACGCCGGATTTGCTGGGCAGTTCGACGGGAACGCTATAGCCGAAGAGACGCCGCCCTTCGCCGCCCATGTAGTAGGCCATGTCGATGCCTTCCTGCACGTCGCCGCGTGTCTCCTTGAGGACTTTGCCCATTTCCTGCGTCATAGTACGTGCCAGTTCCTCTTTGCGCTGTTTGAGCAGTTCTCCCACTCGAAACAGGATTTCGCCTCGTTTCGGCGCGGGTACCAGCCGCCATTTCTCAAAGGCGGCCTTCGCTGCTTCAACCGCCGCGTTGGCCTCGGCCTCGCCCGAACTTGGGAAATAGCCAATTAATTCGCCCGTCGCGGGATTGTAGTTGGGGAATGTTTCGCCGCTCTGCGCGTCCTGCCATTTGCCGCCAATATAGTTTTTATACATATGCGCTGTGGTGGTCATGGGATTTTCCTCTTTCCTCGTTGCAACCAGAATAGTGATTGGGGCTACCTGCCTCTGCCTTTACGTTATACTACAGAATTGATTTGAAGGGCAATGTAGGGACGTGATAAAGAGGGAAGATGCAGACATGTCATCCTGAGCGCAGCGAAGGATCTGCGGCCTCGGCATACGAATCGTCGGGGGAACGGAGATCCTTCGCTGCGCTCAGGATGACATAGCACACGTATCAGGATGACATAGCACACGTAATAGATAGAGATGTTGTCATAAAGATTACCCAAGTGGTATAGACGTCTTGACAACTAGCCCGAACTTGGGTATTATTGGCGTATACAGGTTCCTGTTATTTTTTTCGTACCTCATTGTTCTCGGAAAACCGTTTTTATTGCTACCTGTTCGCGTTAAAGTGCGGGATAGCGAATGCAGGTGACATTGCCTCTCATGTCACAGAAAGAGGAGAGCAGTCGATGAGTTCTGCGAACACGTCATCCTCCGTTGTTTCCACGACCCCGAGCGGTTTTGACCGCGTGCTGGGCGCGCTACAAAGTCTTGGGCGCTCGCTGATGCTGCCCATTGCGGTGCTTCCGGCGGCGGCCCTTATTCTGCGTTTTGGTCAGCCTGATCTTTTGAATATTACCTGGCTGGCAAACGCGGGCGGCGCTATTTTCGGCAACCTGCCCATGATTTTCGCCGTTGGTATCGCGATCGGCCTTACCGGTGGAGAAGGCGCAGCGGCTCTTGCTGCGCTGGTTGGTTTTCTGGTCTTCGCTTTCACCTTTTCCTCGATCTACGCTCCGACCTCAACTTCGTCACCCTTTGATGTGGTGCATGGTTCTATCGATGTCTTATCGGGTATTTTGATTGGTCTGGTATCGGCTGGCCTGTATCGGCGCTTCTATGATATTCGCCTGCCTGACTATCTCGCCTTCTTTGGCGGGCGGCGTTTTGTGCCGATTTTGATGGCGGTGGTATCGGTCATCCTGGGTCTCATCTTTGGCCTGATATGGCCGCCGATTCAGAGCGTCATTAACGCGATTGGCACGGGCATCGTTTCGCTTGGCGCGCTGGGGCCGGGTATCTATGGCGCGTTGAACCGCTTGCTCATTCCGCTTGGCCTACACCATGTGTTGAATGCCTATGTCTGGTTCCAGCTTGGCACGTTTAATGGGGTGCATGGCGCGGTACATGGCGACCTGACCCGTTACTTTGCAGGTGATCCGAGCGCAGGAAATTTCATGGCCGGTTTCTTCCCCATCATGATGTTTGGTCTGCCTGCGGCGGCGTTTGCTATGGTTCGACATGCGCGTTTCCCCAAAGTTGCGGCTGGTATTCTGGTCGCTGCGGCTTTTGCCTCATTCCTGACGGGCGTGACCGAGCCTATTGAGTTTGCTTTCATCTTTGTGGCCCCGTTGCTCTACGTTATACATGTGCTGCTGACGGGCACCTCGTTGATGATTTGCACGCTGCTCGGCATTCGTATCGGCTTTGGCTTCTCCGCTGGATTGATTGACTACGTGCTGAATTTTAGCAAATCGAACACGAGCAATCCCCTGCTCTTGCTGGTGGTAGGCGTGGTATACGCGATTGTGTACTACTTCCTGTTCAGCTTCTTCATCAAGCGCTTTGACCTTGCGACTCCTGGACGCGGCGAGGCTTCGACCGGTTTGAGCGCAGACTGGATTCTGCCAGAGAGCCAGCGTGGCCCGCGACCCGCGAAGAAGGGCGCTGCAACGATGGAGCCGGTAGCGGAAGATCGCGATGATGTGCTGGCGGCCCAGGTGCTTGAGGCGCTGGGTGGCAAAGGAAACGTGGAGAGCGTAGAAGGCTGTATTACGCGCCTGCGTCTCTTCGTCAGTGATCCAGCGCTGATCGACGAGCCGCGCCTGAAGAGCCTGGGAGCCTCGGGCGTGATTAAGCGCGGCAAGGTGGCGCAGGTGGTGATGGGTACGCAGTCTGACCGCATTGCCATGCGCATGAAACGCCTGATGAAGGGTCAAAGCGCGGAAGAGACGGTCGCGGAAAGCGAATAGAGAAGGCAGGAAGGTTATGGCACAGATATCTGTCCTTGCTCCACTTGATGGTACGGTTGTCGAACTGGAGCAGGTGCCGGACGAAGTGTTCGCGCAGAAACTGGCGGGCGATGGCGTGGCTATCGACCCGTCAGGGAACCTGGCGGTTGCTCCGATAGGGGGAGACCTGGTCAAACTTTTCCCCGGCGGGCACGCCTTTGGTATCGACGCGGGAGATGGGGTCGAGTTGATTGTGCATATTGGCCTGGACACCATTGAATTGCGCGGCGAGGGCTTCAAGAACATCGCCCGCGAAGGCCAGCAGGTGCAACCGGGAACGCCAATCGTGACCTTTGATCGCCCAACGATTGAAGGTAAGGGCAAGGCCATTATCAGCCCGGTGGTTTCTAGCGGCGTTGGCACGATTATTCAGCGTGCTAGCGGTAAAGTGCGGGCCGGACAGGATGTGCTTTTCGTTCTCGAGGTGTAGTTTCGTGTGGCGGTGGAATATGAAGTTTTACAAATAACAAGAGGCTATCCAGGCCTGTCATCCTGAGCGGCGCGAAGGATCTCCGTCTCCCTGCCAGATAGCACGCCCAGACCGCAGATCCTTCGCGCCGCTCAGGATGACATGGGGCGAGAATGCCCGATTATTTTGTCAAAGTTCATATTCTACCGCTTCTACCGCCATATTTTCTAAAGGAGTTCACATAATGGCACAGGTTGCGGAACGTACCGTGACATTGCAAAGTTCATCGGGTTTACATGCGCGCCCGGCCACGCTTGTAGTACAGCAGGCCAAAGGGTTTACCAGTAAGATTACGCTGTTGAAGGGCGAGAAAACCGCCAATGCCAAGTCGCTGCTCTCTATCCTGGCGCTCGGAGCGGAACAGGGTGACTCGGTTGTTCTCAAAGCCGAGGGTGAGGACGCGGAAACGGCAATAGAAAAGCTATCAGCCATGCTTGAGCGCGATCTGGGTTGATGCCTGCTCCGATAGAAAATCAGGCATCAGGCTGCTCGCGCTCGGCTAGCTCTTTGTCAATTCCTGAGACCATCCTGGTGGGAAAGGCGAGATCAAAAGGTAGATGAGCCGAGGCTTGCGAAGTTGCTTCGATCTCGCCACCTTCAGCCAGAATCGATTGAAATAAGCGAACTGAGTCGGCTTTCGTATCTTCTCCCAGATCATCCCGAAAAAACACTTCCTGTGCGCAGGCGATCAGATCTTGCATCGCTCGTTCATAGCGATAGTAGGTGAGCGCAACCCAATCAATTTCCGTATCTCCGTATCCCTGGAAAAACGCGGGTGTGCCGGGCAGCAGACGGCTATCGTCTGGCGATAGCTGAATGAAGATGAAATCGCGTTCTTTGGGAGCCAGCATCACCTCGTCCCAATCAATCACACATACCTGCCCGCGTTGATTGCGAAGCAGATTGGCCGGGTGCAGGTCTGCGTGGCAGATGACATAGGACAGCATCCGCGACCGGAGTATTCTCGACAAGTTTTCCAATGCAGTGACAACCGCATGAATGGTTGGTTGATGCTCCAACCAGGAGGAGCGAAGCACTCTTTTAGATGATGTTTCAGTATTGACAGCTTTCAGGTGTTGCGCCTCAAAATTGCGTGCCCATTGAACGTACTCTGTAGGATCAAAGGTTTCCTTGCGCAAACTGTTAAAGCCGGATGAGGGCAAATTGACTTTGTGAATGCGCTGGAAGATGGTTCCTACCTCTTTCCATTGCTCATCTGTCATACCCGTCCAGCTTGTATCTCCTTCGAGGAAAGGGTACACAATCAGCGTCCATCCCTCTAATTGAGTCCATAAGTTACCGTTTGTAGTGGGAATGGGCGCTACGACCGATGTAATTCCCTGTTCATTGAGATAGTGGGGAATCAGAGAAGCCGGTTCGTAAAGCGGTCTAGATGTGGCTTTGAGCAAATAGGCAGTTCCCTGCTCGCTTGTCACGCGATATATTCCGGCGTTGTAGTCAAGCCCAATTGGTAGATATTCGAGCGTAATGGGGTAAAGGCCATACTGGTTCTGCAAACAGGCTTGAAGGCGCTCCTCTGAAATCTTTAGTTGTTCGCGCATAATATATGATATCCTGTCTTTTCTTTTTCAGCTACTCTAAATCACTTACCTGGGGATTACAATCAATAACGGCTACAATTTGCCTGCTTGTTGGGTATAATTGTATATGGTAGGAGCCAATCCTGTGCCAGGTGGTTGGCCTGACCACTTTGATTTAGTAGCCACATAAAAAGGAGAGATTGTATGTTAACCCAGGCACCCAGACGCCCGTTGGGCGTCAGCATTATCGCTATCCTCGACATTATTGCAGGCATTATTGCATTATTGGGCGGTATCTTTGGCTTTCTCGGTCTGGGTCTGGCGGGCGAACATTTGCCGAAAATCATTGATGCGGTGGCAGGGATAGCGCTCGTCTTCGCGATTATTCTCGGGCTGGCTGCATTAATTGTTGGTTGGGGCTTGTGGACCCTGCGCCGCTGGGCCTATTGGACGACCATTGTGTTAGAAGTTCTGACAATTATCGACCACTTGCTTGGCTGGGCTTCCCATCATATCGGCACACTTTCGTTAATAGCCGATATTATTATTCCGGTTATTATCGTGGTTTACTTGCTGGCTGACCGAAATGTGCGGGAAGCGTTTCGGGTGTGATGGTTTGATGGAAATGTAGGGACGCGATCAAGCGCGTCCCTACATTTGTAATTTACAGGATGCTCTTGTTGAGCGTTGCCAGGAATTCGATGTTGTTGCTGGTCTTGGACATGTGTTGGAGCAGGGCTTCCATCGCTTCCATGCCGCGCTGGTCGGCGAGGGTGGAGAACATGCGGCGCATGACGACTACAGCGCGCAGGGTCTTGTCGTCGAGCAGCAGTTCTTCGCGGCGCGTGCTGGAGAGCGAGATGTCGATGGCAGGGAAGACGCGGCGCTCGGCAAGCTTGCGGTTCAGCACAAGTTCCATGTTGCCAGTGCCTTTGAATTCTTCGTAGATGACGTCGTCCATGCGGCTGCCAGTATCAACAAGCGCGGTGGCGATGACGGTCAGGCTGCCGCCTTCTTCAATTTTACGGGCCGCACCAAAGAAACGCTTGGGCGGGAAGAGCGCGCTGGGATCAAGACCGCCGGAGAGCGTGCGCCCGCTGGGCTGCACGGCAAGGTTATAGGCGCGGCTCAGGCGTGTGATGCTATCGAGCAGGACCACCACGTCACGCCCGCCCTCAACGAGGCGTTTGGCTCGTTCCAGCACCATTTCGGCGACGCGCGTATGGGCCTCGGTTGGCTCGTCAAAGGTGGAGCTGATAACTTCGGCTTTGACCGAGCGTTTCATGTCGGTCACTTCTTCTGGACGCTCGCCGATGAGGGCAATCATCAGGTGAACATCGTTGTAGTTTTCGGTGATCGAGTTGGCGATGGACTTGAGCAGCATGGTTTTGCCAGCTTTGGGCGGCGAGACGATCAGGCCGCGCTGGCCGCGCCCAATCGGAGCAACCAGGTTAATGATGCGACCGGAGATATTGTTGGCACCGGTTTCAAGATTGAACATTTCGCGGGGGAAGATAGGAGTGAGGTTATCGAAGTGCGGGCGGCGTTTGGCAATTTCGGGGTCCATGCCATTGATAGCTTCAACACGCAGCAGGCCGTAGTACTTTTCGTTGTCCTTTGGCGGGCGTACCTGGCCGGAGACCATATCTCCTGTGCGCAAGCCGAAACGGCGTATCTGTGATTGCGAGACGTAAACGTCCATATTGCCCGGCAAAAAGCGCTCCTGTCGCAGGAAGCCGAACCCATCCTCAACGATTTCCAGCACTCCGGCGCTGAAAATGTTTCCTTGCTGTTCGGTATGGGCCTGGAGAAGCCGGAAGACGAGGTCCTGTTTTCGGAGGGTGGTGTAGCCGGAGAGTTCGAGGTCGCGAGCGATGTCGCGTAACTCCGTTAGTGTTTTGGTTTCCAGTTCAGCAATATTCACGTTGCTCTAGGGCGGAACAACTCTGAGGGAGGTAACACGCCCTTTCTCCTTTCTGTGTTCAACATGGAGTAATTGTGGAAATGAAAAGTCATTGGATATTTTTCCGAGCCTCTAGTCGGAAAAACCAGTGGAAACTTTGAATTGGGTGTCAGTGGCATCGACCAACATACCTAAGACTGTTTACGACGCAACGACATACATTTCCGTTCCTGTTGGAACTGGCGGAACTAATAGGCTGGTGCGGTACGTACCCTTAGGAGTTAGCACTACTATATCATAGAACGATATCCTGTGTCAAGTGCCAGACCTGCATCATTAGCCCAAACAGGCTAAATTGATACAAAGGCAGGAAAACGATAGTTTTAGCACCGCGCATGATGCTGATCGCGCGAGGAACGATAGGTTTGTGTGATCCCAGCCCAACCAGCCTCTCGCTGCATATCATAGAACGGGAACCAGTGTTTGTCAATCCATTCATCACATTTGCGCAAAAAATTCCCAAGCCCACGCCTTTCAAGTTCGCGCTCAACAACGTTATTGGCATGAGGATGCTCATACAGGCGCGGCAGTGGCGAGCCGAAGCCATGCGTGTAATGCGTCAATTCGTGGGCAATCGTGGTTGTCAGCACGTATTCGGGCACGCGCTCAACTTGCAGAAGGGAATTGATGCCGATAAAGGATTTTGTGCCATCCAGCGTCATGCGAATTAATCCCAGCCGCGATTTCCAGGGACGACAATAGGCGATCTCCACCAGATTTTGACGCGGCACATCAGAGAAATAGCATTGCCAGATATGTTCAAGGTAGGTTGAAAGTTGTTTTCGAGAAAGCGCAGATGCTCGTGATGGTGTAGTTGGAATAACAACAGACATTATGTATACCTCGGCAGAGAATTTCTTTTTTGTAAGTCCAGTATACCGAGGTGGTTGAAATAGGCATGACGTGAAAAAGACCTTCTCGCCTGTCATCATGCGCTGCCCTCTTGTCATCCTGAGCGCAGCGAAGGATCTCTCGCTTGCCATCTCGAGCCAGGGGTGGCCTGAGATCCTTCGCTGCGCTCAGGATGACATGGGGAGGTTGATTTCCTTCGCTATCCGTTATTGCATGTGGCTTGTCTGAGACCCTTCGCTGCGCTCAGGATGACAGGTGGAGGCAGGTTGGTCATGGCATGTTAATACTGGATATTGAGAAATGCCCAGCTAATGATGCCGCGTGGATAGTAGTGTCCCTGCCAGTCTGTGCCGTTTTCGCGCATGCCATCGCCGTAGTTTTCAGGCAAGTTCTTCTCGTGTTCAAAAACGGCCTGCGTGACATTGAGATGCATGCACATGTCGCAGCCGTATTTGCTGTAGACGAAATCGGCAACCAGCCCGGAGAGCATGACTTTGCTGAACCATTCGTAGCGCATGCACACATTATTCTGACACTGCGAACCGGTGGCGGAGCTGGATTCGAGCGAGATCATGGCCGGAGAGGTGAGCAGGTTGGCGTTGAAGTCGCTCGGATACTGTTTTGCCAGATCAGCGAGCAGCGTTGGATTCATGGTCGTGTCCAGGCCGAGCAGGCGCAGGTAGAAGAGTCCTTCTCCAGTGGTGACGGTGCGGCCATTACAGTTGTTGAAGGCGTTATTTCCGGCGATGGGAAGAAAGCCGTGTGAATCGTATTCGCGCACCAGAGCGTTTTCGATCTTGCGGGCGCTGTCGAGCCAGTTCTGCGCGTTGTTGTCGCCATTAACCAGATTGTCGAGATAGGCGGTGGCGCGATAGGCTGCGGCCTCTTTAAGACCCTGGTAATAGAGGTTGCCTGACGATGGCGCGTTATTATGCAGGCAATCATTCTGGTCATCATAAGTGGTGATGGTATCCTGGCCGTTGTAGGCTATGCCCGTCGCCGGGTCGCCGACGCGCTGATTGTGCTGCATGGCGGCATCGATCAGGTTTAGATGGGCGTTATTGTTCTCGCTCAGAAAAGCGGTATCGCCGGTGACGAATACGTAGTAGGCCGCCAGCAGGGCCATATTCGAGTTCTCCTCAGTCGGCATCGGTGCAGCAAAAGGGAGATATGGCTTCGCGTAGCAGGTGGCGCGAATGGTTGGAACTCCCTTGCCAGGATCGGTACAGTTTCCCGTGCTGTCTACGTCTCCACCCTGGTCGTGCTGGAAATAGACGCCAAACTGGTTACGGGTAGCGTTGTTAAAAGCGGCGGCAAGCTCACTTTTAAAGAACCAGGGCACCCTGTTGATCTCGAAATAGCCATATTCGTGCATGACATCAACGGTGCTGAGGAAGCCGAAACTGCCCTCGTACACTGCGGCATCGTAGCCCCCACCTGCGCACGATGAGCGTCCCGCCAGCCAGCTCATGGCCTTGTAGCTGCGCAGCGAATCGGCAATTACCCAGCGCTGTTCTGGCGTCAGGGTATTGTTGGCAATCAGGATATTTTCCATGCGTTGAGCGCGACCGAGCAGGTTATCGCCAGCCGTCAAATTGTCGATGGCGAAATCGACCACCGCGTTCTCGGATGACCATTCCTGCGTGGAGTAGAGTGTTTCCTGCTGACAACCTGCCGGTAACTGCGTGTTGTTAAAGAGTCCTGTACTCGTGTTCCACGCGCCGATGAGCATGTAACTGGTCTGGCTCTGCGCTGCCGCGAGGTTGTAATGCCAGGTAAGGCCTGCGCGGTCGGGTATGCTGGTAGCGCATTGCCACTGGGCGCTCTCGCCTGCCAGAAAGAGCGTGCCGCCCGTTTTGTCCGCCTGGGTACTATACGAGAGAATGTTGACCGGCTTGCCAGCGCTGGTTACAAGCCGCGTGCAGGCGTTGTTTGCCGGTAGAGCGCGATTACTGCCGAAGAGAAAATTACCCGTTTGCGCAGTATGCCCGGTATTGTCGAGCGTGACGCCGATCAGGAAAACGGGAACGGTGTCGTCACGCACATCCCCGGCGCAATCCGTGATGGCTGTGCAACCGGGTTCACCAAAAAAGGTATCAATGATATCGACGGTGATATGCAAGCCATTTGCCGCGTCTCCTTCCCAGCGTGTCGTGTCCAATCCCTGCGTCCATTGTTCGTTCTGAACGTAGCTATCTCCCTGCGCAGGATTGAGCCTGCCCATGTGGAAAATCGAGGTGCTGTGGCTTCCGTCAGGCGCGACGCCGACGATGTAGCTGGCCGAATTGTCATGATAGATGCCATCGCTGCCGCTATACACCCTCTGCGTGCCGGGAGAAACGACGAAATTGAAGCGCGAGCCAAATTTGGCATTGACGTTGTTTGCGGCCCTGTTGGCGCTATAGGTCTGCACCGGCAGGTGACTATCGAGCGTAATTTTCTCTGGAGTGGCAATGCTCGCATGAAGTACAGCCGCCTGGTGATGGGCAGACGCGGGAAGAAAGTGAAGCTGGAACAGAATCCAGGAAAGAATCAACACGCACAGCAGGAACAAAAAGATGAACGGACGCAAACTACGCACTACGCAACCCCTCTAGCTTGACTACTTACTGGCAGTATAGAAAACTATCGCGAAATGAGCAACGAAGAGGACTTTTGGTTGGCTTTCTTCCCTCTCATGTTGCAACAAAATAAACGCAAAAATATTCAAGCTTCCACCGTCTATGTGGTGAGTATATCACAAGAATGCAGTGTTATTGTCCAGGTTTTTAATGATTTTTACCAACCAGGGGCAAGGAAATTGGCCTGGAATAGCTTCCTTTCTGGTCGAGAAGGAAAAGAATAGTATAACAGGAGAGAACGGGAATGAAGACTCAAATAAAGTCCTCAATTGAGACCGATGAGGAGGTATGCTACATGGTTGTTATGCCAGCAGTAGAAGACCGGTTCGCGACGGTTCCCGTGAAGGTAATGCGGCCCGTTTGCTACATAGAGAACGAAGAGGAACTTCATACCTCGTTTGAGGAAGCGATCAGCGACCGCGTCATGGCAGTGCATAGGCGTCTGGAGCGTCTGCGCTGCGAGACGACCGGCAAGCAGATTGTACCTGTCCAGGCCAATGAACTCTTGAAGACGAAGCGGAAAGATGTCATCTCACTCCTGCCCGAGCGCTGGTTGCTGCGCGGTATGGTGTTTGTCTCCCTCGCGCTGATGCTGCTGCTTATTGGCTTTGATCTGATGGGTTTGCTGGTGCTGCATGCCCGTTAAGATGGTTTCAAGCTTTTAAACCAGTTCAGGTTCTTTTCTAAAACACTTGACAGGTATTTCTGTAATTGATTATGCTCTTGTATAATACCGCTTGCTGGGGAAGCGCCTTTGTCACATCTTTTGCTACTTATGAGGACTTCATGCCAGGATTTGTATTCGAGCGGTTACGTTTATTTAGTCCCAGGAGAGACGCATGAACGATATACACCCTGAGCAAGCTTCTTCTTTATCAGACCCCCTTCCTCTTGATGAAAGGAGCCTGTTGCTTAGTCTCGGGTGGTTCAGCA
>DASRDB010000006.1:0-291977 GCA_035652815.1 Ktedonobacteraceae bacterium | reverse complement strand
GTTGTTGTCGAAGACGGTGCCATGCGCGACCAGCCGACGGATATCACGTCCTGAAGCGGGGTTGGCAATGATGCCAACCAGGGATGAAGTCATTACGATCGAGCGTTTCTTTTAGCGAGTGCAAGAACGCGCTACGGGGATTAAGCGACATTGCGATGTCACTACGTTGCCAGTGTCGAAAAGATGCGGAACTTTCTAGCGTAAATACCAAAGCACGGCTTAACAGTATTTATATACCATAAAAAGGAGGCATTGTACAGAGCAATAGAGGCCGCAAAACTCCTTCCGCAGCAATTACGATGCCGGTACTCCGAAGTGGTTACTAAAGTGGTAAAAACGGTAGAAATAGATAGACTATCTATGCCTTATGCACGAATTTGTACACATTACCCCTTGAATATGTGCATTTTTTCCAATATAGTAATTGGTAATAGGCAGATTTCTCTCCATCCGACTCACGCCTAAGCAGGCAAGGAGGTTCTTCATTCATGTGTGGCATTGCTGGCATCCTCTTTAAACATCAAGAAGGCCCTGTAGGTGAACTCTTAATTAAAATGCTGGCCGACCTCAACCGGCGCGGCCCCGATTCGACTGGCCTGGCGCTTTATAGTAATCTCCCCACAGGCAACCTGGTCGTGCGCGTCAAAGTAGAGGAGGACGCGGATGAGGAAACCGTCGATTGGGAGAAGCGCGTCGTCGAAACAGCGCAAGAATTTGGCAAGGTGCGCGAGAGCAGCCGCGTCGGCCAATATATTCGCCTCGTCATGGATTATGATGGAGCATATGAAACGCTAGCAGCAGCCATCGAATCATATGGGCATGGCGTCGAAGTCTTTAGTATCGGCCAGCACCTGGAAATTATTAAACAGATGGGCAAGGCCGAGGCTCTGGATGCAACCTACAATATCTCTTCCTTCCGTGGCACGCATGGCATTTCGCATACCCGCATGGCAACCGAGAGCCGCGTCGATATCAGCCATTCGCATCCTTTCTGGGCGCGTCCATTCTCTGATATCGCCGTTGTACATAATGGACATATCACCAACTATCATAAACTGCGCCGCCGCCTCGAAATGAAAGGCCACCATTTCAATACCGAAAACGACTCCGAAGTGATTGCTGTCTATATCGCCGATATGCTGGAGCAGGGCGCAACCCTGGATGAAGCCGTCAAAAGCACCGTTACCATACTTGACGGCTCATTCACCTATCTCGTCGCCACTGCCGACAGCATCGGTTTCGCTCGCGACCAGTTCGCAACCAAGCCGTTGATCGTCACCGAAACCGACGATTTTGTAGCCCTCGCCTCGGAAGAAACCGCCCTGCGCAAGGCCTTCCCCTTCGAACTTCACACTCGCGAGGCAGGCGCGCGCGAGGTACGCACCTGGCATCTCTCTCGTCAGGAGAGCCAGAAGGCGCTTGAGCCATCACTCTCGGCAATGTAACACAATCGCATACTTGTAGCAACATGACCAGGAATTCCTGGTCATGTTGCTACAGGCGTATTTTTATCGCTCGTCTATGTTTCTTCTCTGTTATTTATTAATTGCAGTATCCTCAAGCGGGGCGAGCAAGAGAGGGAACTTCCGGCGCTTCCAGCGAGGAAAGTTTACTGCTCAAACCCGAAGAGGTCAAGTGGAAATACATTAAGGAGTACCAATAGCATGCCTGTCACGCTTGATTGCGCTGTTATGACTACCCGTGAAATCAATTCCACCATTAAAAGGCTGGCAGAGGAGGGAGAAACCGAAATTCACCTGATAAACCCCAATGCTCGCCACAGCCTGGGTGTCGCCATCTTCTCCCCCATCAAAATTGTGGTCGAAGGTACGGCTGGCTATTTCTGCGGCGGTATGAACGATGGCGCAACCTTTCATATTTTAGGTAATACTGGCTGGTCGGTTGGAGAATGCATGCTCTCCGGCGAAATTGTGGTCGAACGCAACTCAGCCAGCAGCACCGGAGCCTCGATTCGCGGCGGCACCGTCGTCGTCAAAGGCCACGCGGGGGCGCGTACCGGCATTGCCCAGAAAGGCGGCCTGATCGTCATCGGCGGCGATACCGGCTACATGACCGGCTTTATGATGCAAAAAGGCACCATGATTATCTGCGGCGAAGCGGCAGAGGGCCTGGGCGATTCCATGTACGCGGGTACAATCTATCTCGGCGGCGAACCCCGGCACCTGGGAAACGATGCTGTGTTGCAAGAAATGACCGGAGAAGACTACCGCTTCCTCAGCGAAACGCTCGAAAAATACGGTCTGAGCGACCGCCGCCCAATCTCAGATTTCAAAAAAATTGGCTCCGGTGGTCGCCTGCATAATTTCTCAAAAGCTGACTTTGAACTGTGGCGCGTTGCCATGTAGCGTGCCATGAACAAGACCCGCTCGCCTGTCATCCTGAGCGCAGCGAAGGAACTGCTGCCTCGACGCACGCATCGCTCGGCACACGAGATGCTTCGCTGCGCTCAGGATGACAGGTGGCGGCAGGTTTATAATGGCATATTTTAGAAGGGAAACTGGAATGGAAACCGAAAAACCGCTGGTTCGTTACGGGCAACTCTGGTCCCCCGAAGTGATGGAGGACGTACAGGTCAAGGCCCAGCTTGGCCGCTACCGCATTCGCGGCTTCAGCACGCTCAAAAAATTCGTCTCGTTCGATGAACTCACCTTCATTCCCTGCACACTCAGCCGCGTTCCCCTCGAAGGCTACCGCGAGCAATGCGCCACCGAAACCGTCCTCGGCACCCGTTTCGCAAAAAAACCGATGGTGCTGCGCACGCCCATCACGATTGCAGGTATGAGCTTCGGCGCGCTCTCTCGCAACGCCAAAATCGCCCTGGGACGAGCCGCCACCAGACTCGGCATCTCCACCACCACCGGCGATGGCGGCATGCTGATGGCCGAGCGCGAAGCCTCTGAAAAACTCGTCTACCAGGTGCTGCCCAGCCGCTACGGCTTCAATCCGCATCACCTGCGCATGGCGAATGCCGTCGAAATCTGTGTCGGCCAGGGCGCGAAACCCGGCACAGGCGGCGTGCTGCTCGGACAAAAAGTCTCGGAAGAGATCGCCACCATGCGCGAATTGCCCCCCGGCGTTGACCAGCGCAGCCCGGTGCGCCATCCCGACTGGACCGGCCCTGACGATATGGTCGCCAAAATCGAGGAACTGCGCGAAGCAATGGACTGGGAGCTTCCCATCTACATCAAAATCGGCGCTTCACGTGTTGCCGATGACGTTAAGCTAGCCTGCAAAGCCGGTGTAGACGTAATCGTCCTCGATGGCGCGGAAGGCGGAACAGCAGCCTCGCCCGATATCCTGATGGAACATACTGGCATCCCCACCCTGGCCGCCGTCGTCGAGGCCAAGAACGCCCTGCGCGAGATCGGCATGGACGGCGTAGTCCAGCTTGTCATCTCCGGCGGCATACGCGGTGGCATCGACGCGGCCAAAGCCCTGGCTCTAGGCGCGGACGCCGTCTCCATTGGCACAGGCGCGCTCATCGCCCTCAACTGCAACCGCCCCATCTACGTCGAAGACTATCACAAACTTGGCACCGAACCCTACGCCTGCCACCACTGCCACACCGGACGCTGCCCCGTCGGCATCACCACGCAAGACCCCGAACTGATGCAGCGCCTGGACATCGACGAAGCCGCCGAGCGCGTCGTCAACTTCGTCAACTCGATGACTATGGAAATCCAGATGATCGCTCGCGCCTGCGGCAAAAACAACGTCCACGACCTCGAACCCGAAGACCTGCGCGCCCTCACCCTCGAAGCCTCGTTCATCACAGGCATCCCCGTCGTCGGCACCAACGTCGTCTTCGGTCGCCCCGACCTGCAACCACATCTTTATGGCGTCACAAGCAACGGCAACAATGGACATCATTCAGATGAGAACGCAGCCAGATCCGGGAAACAAGCAAATGGTAAGGGGGATAAAAAGAAGCATAAGAAACACTAGAATCTGCCATATGTTGTAGGGACGCGATTCATCGCGTCCTGCTTCGGGTGCATCTTCCAGGCAGGACGCGATCATGACTTTTGAGAAATAAAGGGAGTATAGTTCTGTAGGGACGCGATTCATCGCGTCCACCTCTGCCCGTCGATACGTGCGACAGACAAGGTGGACGCGATGAATCGCGTCCCTACACCATATGAAAATTTTTAACCTTCATCGATAGGCCTTGTTTCACGGATTCTCAAGCGATTTTAACTCGCCATCAACACTCGCGGCTCCGGTATGGGATGCCCCCATTCGCGGCTCGCCTCAAGCCACAATTCTATAGCTTCCTGCCCATTTTTGACAGCTTCCTCATACGTTTTCCCATGCGTTTTGCAACCCGGCAACTCTGGCACCGTCACAATGTATGCATTATCCTCAACACTCCATTGGATCACCATAGAATAATGGTAGTCCTGGTTACTCATACCGCATCTCCTTTAACTTTCTGAGAAAGACCCGTACATCCTTTTCCTGATAGGGATGAGCATCATCTCCATCTGCACCAGAAAGCGTAATTTTCGCCGTTGTTGTTGGATGACCCCAAATAGTATGACTTCCTTTTCCAGGCCGACTAAAGCAGCCAGCCTTACGTAGCATCGCCTTCAATTCTCGTATTTTCTTAGGCACGCATGAATTTGGACAAGACGCTTACCACCTCAATATAAAGAAATTATACCCAATCAACATCTGGGTTTCAATTTATGTGGAAAGCCTGTCTTATCATAACCCCCTTTCATCAATAGACCTGCACGGTCTGTTTATTACAATACAGCACTCATCAGAAAAAGCGGAAACAAAAAGTGGGTATTTTTGAAACATACTCATATATCAGTCTTCCGCTTGTAGCGCTAGCTCTAAAAACTCGCCCCACTCTTGACACAACCATAATTAACAGGCATACTTTCTTCAACACATGAAATACAAGCAGGAGGAAAAACAACGGTGCTATTTGCCATCGACATCGATGGAACTATTGCGGGAATATCAACTCTTTTCGGCGCATACTTCAATCAGCAGTTAGGCTTAGGACTAACTTCAGAAGAGGCGCAACGTATTCGCTGGTATCAGCATCTGCGCAAACATCCCGCCATTATCGAGTACCGCAAAGCACATAATGAACGTTTCCTGGAAGTCTGGACAAAATATCGCGAATACGCCCCTGCTATGCTTGCCCGTGAAGTCATCGAGGGAGCGGTAGAGGGCGTCAACCAGCTTTCACAATGGGGCGATGTCCAATATGTCACCATCCGCATCAGCCAGGATAAAGAAGTCAATGAGCAAATACAGGCTGCTACCCGTCAATGGTTACGTGAACATCACTTTCCCCAGCCTGAACAGGTCTCTTTTTGCGCTAATTTTCAAGAGAAACTTACCTATGTAGCGCATGCTAATCAAGATCAGGTGATTTTCATTGACGATAGGTGCAGTACTGATCTGTTCACTTGCTATCAGGATTTGCTACAAAATCCTGGCTACAAAAAACTAATTGCACACTTACAGCAAGTGATATTTGTGGCATTCGGCAAGCAGGAACTGCCGGAAAACACCTTTGGATTACGTATGTTCCCGCTTCCTTCCTGGAGTCAGTCTTCTGATCTGCTCAAAGAGTTACATATTGTTCGCGTTCTTTAGCCAGGAGGTTATTACAATGGTTCAAATCGCTTCCCAAGAGAATCGGATGGCCTTGAGCATTCTTCTTAAAATCCAACAGTGGGATGGTTGGAATGCTATTCAAAAGGGTGCAGCAAAAGAGTACGGAATGTCCGAAAAAGAGTTTTATACAATTCTCCCTGAGTACCAAAAGTTTATGGGACTGATTGCGCTTGGTTACAAAGGTATCGGTATGTGGAGTCAGAAAGTAGACCTCATCTGGCATGCTCATATTCTCAATACGCAACGATACGAGCATTTTTGTCAAACAATTATTGGAAAAATGGTACATCACGTTCCATGCTGTGATATGCAAAGGCTTGCACGCCTAAACCCATTTTGCGAAAGTCCCGATCCCTCATGTAAAGAGCCTGAACCTGGCCCCTCTTGTAAGGAACCTGATCCCGATCCTTCTTGCAGAGAGGAAGAAGGCACCCTCTTCCTTACTAAGTATCTAAAACAAGAGGACCTTTCGACAGCAACGGCATTTTCTGCCCTCTATACTCGTACCTATAATCAGACGCCACCTATAGAAATCTGGGATTTTACACCTGCTGATGGGCAAGCATTATAGGTAGGCTTGATTTAAGCCTACCTCACTTTCTGTCTTTCTCAACGCAATAGCAAGCAAACAATGTATATTTCATCCACCCCACCCCCCTCGCTATAGTCACCCCTCACGTTGTATTGTCCTGCTTCAAAATGTACTATTATGCTATGGTGCATAAGCGAAAGGTCTATTCTCCCCATGCATGAAACTGCCGATGTGGTCATAATTGGTGCGGGAGTCAATGGAGCCAGCCTTGCGTTTCACCTGGCTTTAGTGGGAGTGCGCAAGATTCTTGTCCTGGAAAAGCAGGTTGCGGCTTCCGGCGCGACCGGGCTTTCTAGCGGCCTTGTGCGCATGCATTACACCAACGAAACTGAGGCCCGCCTTGCGCTCAGCAGCTTCACCTATTTTCGCAATTGGGATGAGATTGTCGGTGGCGATTGCGGCTTCGTCGAAACGGGCTTTATTCGTACCGTCTCGCCCAAAAACAATGAGAAGTTGCGCTCTAACGTTGCCATGCTCCAGCACATCGGCGTCGAGACTTACCTGATTACACCTGACGAATTACGCCAAATTGCGCCCACCATCTGGAGCGAAGACCTGGAACTCGCCGCCTACGAACCGCATTCCGGCTATGCTGATCCCACCGCAACCACGCTTTCACTGCTTGCAGCCGCCCGCCGACACGGCGTCGAACTGCGCCAGCATGTCGAAGTGCAGGGCTTTCTGCTGGATGGCGAGCGCGTGACAGGAGTTCGCACGAACAAGGGAACTATCGAGGCCGGAACCGTCGTCTGCGCTACCGGAGGCTGGACGATGCGCCTGCTGGAACAACTCGGCTTGAAGTTTCCCGTCTGGAATGTGCGCCACCAGGTCGCCATCCTGCAACGTCCGCCCGAGGCCATAGAACAGCACATGACCTACATTGATGGCATCCTCGACATTTATTACCGCCCTGACAGCCCAGGGCTAACCCTGGCAGGCGGTGGTGCCACTGAGCCGGGAATCGACCCCGATTCCTTCAAGCACAATCCCGACGAGGAATTTGTCGAGGAAGTCGCGGAGAAAGTCTCGCGCCGCATACCAGCCCTGGAAAACGCCAGCTACGTGGATGGCTGGTCAGGCGTCTTTGCAGTCAGTGCTGACCTGCATCCCCTGCTCGGTTCCGTTCCAGGGTACGAGCAACTTTACGCCATCTTCGGCTGCAACGGCACAGGCTTTAAAACCGCGCCCGCCATCGGCAAAGCAATGGCCGAACTAATCACAGGCGTTCAAACTCCAACTATCTCACTTACCAGCTTCCGACCCTCGCGTTATCTTGAGCAAGACCCTATTTCCGACCCCTACAACTACTCAGACCGTCCGCAAGAACACACTGCCCCGCCATAGGAATTATCGGGGGAGGCGCGAAGCGGCTCCCAGAGCGTAGGGACAGGGGGATGCGGGGGTGAGGAGCGGTGGGGGGCCTGGTGCCTGTCCCCGGGGCAGGGCAAAAACCTTGCTCGACCACTCAGGCCATAAAAAGTGTCAGTGTCAGCCGCCGCACCGGGGACAGGCACCAGGCCCCTCACCGCTCCACCCTGCATCCCCCTGTCCCTACGGAAGTCGTTCTATTATTTTTCAAACTCACAGAGAGGAGTGCTACATGCCAAAACGGTTTGCCATCAACATTGGTGGCACACGCGCCATCGCTGAATTGCTCGAACAGGAGGCACCCGCCATCTCACAGCGCATGTGGGAGACGCTGCCTCTGGAGAGCTTCAGCGTCCATGCCAAATTTGCCGGACAGGAAATGATCGTCATGGTGCCATTCTATGCTGAGCCGGAGAATGAAATTCTGGACGTCTCGCCCGGGGATATCGGCTACTATCCCGGTCGCCAGACTATCTGTATCTTCTACGGCGATACGCAGCCCTTTGGCTACGTCAGCGTCTTTGCGCGTATCGTTGAGCAGCTTGACAACTTGAAAGCTACAGGCGAACACTTATTACAGGAAGGCATTCTCCCTGCAAAGCTGGAAAGGGCATAGAGATGAACGAAAAAGAACTTTCGACCCCTCGCGTGCTTGACGAACTCCGCTCCTTTACGGAGCGCAACTGGCAGCGCGAACCAGCCGATATCGTCGCTCTGCGTTCAGTGACAAAGCCGCCAATGGGCAATCTTCCCTGCTGCTTCTATGCCAACTTTAACCTCTTCTGGGTTGGCGAAAATCTCCAGGTTTTCAGGCAGCAGGTGAAAGATGGTACGGTTCCGGTACAAATGGCCTCTAAACTACTTGCAGGGTTATTGGAGCGGCACGCCGCTCGTTTAGAAAAGTGGTCAATGACCGAGACTGTCGCGCTCGAACGCATGCTTGCCCAGTATTTGAAAGGCCACGGTCCGGCTAACATTGAAGAGTTTCTTTCTGTCGCGGAACATGCTATGATAGCCCTTGACCGGGTGCAAAGCTGGATCGATGGTCTTTTGCCCTGGAGCGAACTGGATGCGCATCTGGCGCTACGTCGTCCTATTTCGTAATCTAGATGGAGGAAACCCGTATGACAACCACCCAGGCGAATACCACGGTATCACTTGACGAACTCCTGACCCAATGGGAAACACAGGGCATTAAAAATGTCCTCTTCGAGTTGCCCGATATGCACGGCAGCGCGCGCTCAAAGCTTATTCCACTCAACAAAGTGCGGGGCTTTGCCGAAAAGGGCCTTAACATGTATGGCGGCACTGTGGCCCTGGACAGCAGCTCTTTCGTTGTCTCCGGCACCAAGTACAATGAAGAGAAGAACTATGCCGACCAGGTACTGATTCCAGACCTTTCAACAGCCGCCGTTGTTCCCTGGATGAACAAAACGGCCCGCCTGATCTGCGATGCCTACTGGGCTGATGGCACGCCGCTGCATGCCGCGCCTCGCCATGTCTTGCGCAAAGCCCTCGCCGAACTCGACAAACTCGGCTTCCAGGCGGTTGTGGGCCTTGAATACGAATTTTATGTCCTTGATCCCGCGACCATGAAGCCCATCTTCGAGGGCCTGCATATCTTCAACACCATGCGCAACACCGCCGTTCCCCTCGCTGAGCGCATCGTTGAATTGATGCCCGAAATCGGCATCGATATCATCACCGCTAACTGCGAATATGGCCCCGGTCAGTTCGAAATCAACTACGGCGCGCATCCTGCTCTCGAAGCGGGTGATCTCGGCTTCACCTTCAAGAACGGCGTCAAGTTCATCGCTCGCCAGCTTGGCTATCATGCCACCTTTATGACCAAGCCCTTTACCGACCAGTCTGCCAGTGGCGCGCATACCCATATCAGCCTTGTCTCGAAGGATAGCGGCGAGAATGCCTTCCTGGATGTCGAGGATAAGCATGGCCTCTCGCAGAACGCCTATTTCTTCATGCAGGGCATGTTGAAGCATGCAAATGCAGCGATGGCACTCATGGCCCCGACGCCGAACTGCTACCATCGCTTCGTGCCGCACCACTTCGCTCCTTCCAACATCAGTTGGGGACCCGAAGACCGCTCGGCCATGATTCGCGCCAAGACCAGCCGCGACGCTCGCACGCACCTGGAGAACCGCCTGCCCACCGCGTTGAGCAACCCCTATCTCTCGGTCGCCGCAGTTGTCGCCGCCGGTGTGCTTGGTATGCGCGATCAGCAGATGCCACCCGACGTCGTCGAGGGGCTGGCCGAAGAACATGGCGAATTCGCGCCCCTGCCAACCACGCTTGACGAAGCCCTTGACGCCCTGGAACGCGACGAGGAGTTCCGCAACATCCTGGGCGACGAATTTGTTCAGGTCTTTACCGCCATGAAGCGCAGCGAACTCGCCCGCCTCAAAGCCCACGTCACCGACTGGGAACGCGACGAGTACCTGGAAATGTACTAAACATCGATGAGAAACGCTCCTCGCGGGTGTTCTCAGGAAAGAGGCGGAACGGGCTATTCCCAGGCCGCCTCTCTTCCATCGCCTGTCAAAACTGTCCGCTTAAGTGCCACGAGCATTATCCAGTTGAGGAGAACACATGGGCATTCACGAAGAGGATGTCACCCGCGAAGAACAGGCGCTGCAAGACTTGCTCCAGTTTCCTTTTGTTGATGCCCTGTTCGGTCGCCGCTCGCGCCGCTTTTTTCGCGGTGCCGAGATTCCTGATGGGCCGCTTGCATACAAATCCCGCCATGAAATCCTGCCCCTGACCGAACTTGAGCGCCTGCTCGTGCTTACAGCATGCGGGGGAAACACCGGCTGGCACCACTCGATCACGCGCCACGATCGCTACGCTCCCCATCTCTCGAATTATCCAGCCGCCGCAGGTGGCCGTACATTTCCCTCGGCAGCAGGCTTTCACACCAGCGAACTCTTCTTTACCGACGATAGCGGCACCTGTATCTTCCAGACCCGCGATGCTCCGGCGATGGGAGAACGCGACAGCCAGGGCAAGCTCAGTCTTGTTGACCTGGTGAAAGCACATGAATCGCGCATTCGCAAGCTCTCTGATAAGCGCGTCTATCTCCCACCCCGCGAACCCTATATGGAAGGACATAACACCTGGGTCGCCAATCGTCCTGGCTCGCTGCTGGTCATTCCGGTTGGCGATGTAGCCCAGCACGCCATCGCCAACCTTTGTTTCTTTACGCAAAATGGCTACTGCATCTACGATGATGTCAATCGACGCCGCATTCCAGGTCTGGAACAATTTGGGGATATCGTCGATGCCGAAAACCCGCAGCCTCTGACCTTCCTCGATCAATACTCGCTGACCGAATGCACCGCCGAGCTTTCTACCGCCGCTTACGCCGGTATGCTGATGCTACAGGCAATGGGCCTCGGCGGCTGGATGTTCAATGGCATCGACCGCCTGAGCATGCTTGGAGCCAGTGGCGACCCCGACGTGCCAGGACTGGGCTTCCGCTACGATACCGACGAGCGCTGGGCTTTGCCCAATCCTACCGGTCTGCCCGGCGTCTTCGAGGGGCATTGTCCGCCCCACTATCCCAATATGCGCGGCGCTGTTGACGCTTTCTGCGAGCGCAAATTCGGCCCCGGCGGCCCTTTCCATCCCGATACGCCAGGCCCGTGGAAGGATAGCCACAAGGTGCGCAGCAGCGCGCAAGTTCATGATGAACATTTCCGCGCCTGCGTTGCGCTGCAAGCGCAGTACGTCTACGATACCTTCGGCAAATTCCCGGCCACCGTTCCAACCATCTTCATCCTGATGTACTTGCAGGCCCACCACCTTGATCTTGAGTACTATGACGCGCTCTTCAATCCCGGCGCTTACCTCTACACGCACGCTGAACATCTTGCCAAATGGCATGGCATGGCATGAACAAGCCTCTCTCGCCTGTCATCCTGAGCGCAGCGAAGGATCTCGCGCTTGTGTGCCGAACCAGTAGAGGCTTCAGATCCTTCGCTGCGCTCAGGATGACATCTGGAGGCAGGTTGGTAATGGCATAGAGGAATAGTTTTCGAGAAAAAAATGGGATGCCGGTCGGCATCCCATTTTTTTGTGCCTTGATTTATGCCGTCGCAGGAGCAGCAGCCTCACCCTCGCCCTCGTAGACATCGCCGCGAATGATACGCCCCATGCCTTCGTAACGCTCCGGCTTACTGCTGGACAGGTAGTACGAGTAGATCAGGCCAGCAATAATCCAGATAATCACAAATACGGGCAGGATATTCAACGGGAACGGTGTCGGAGCAAAGCCCAGGTTCGTGAAAAAGCTTCCCACACCGGGCAGCGCTGGCCCGATAAAGGAGATCAAGGGAACGAGCAGCACCAGCGAGCTGAGAACGGGTGCCACAATGTGCGCGAAGACGTTGAAGCTCTTCCTGTCAAAGCGCAGGGCAAAGACTGGCGAGGCAATATTGACCATGATGTACACGATAACGAACGCAATCGTGCCAATGATCGCCAGCCAGGTATATGGAAGGATGCCATCAATCTGCGTGGCCGTCTTGCCATCGCCAATGCCAAATGCATAGCTGCCATCTGGCTTCACTAAAACAAAGGCAAAAAAGATGACCAACAACGCGGTAAAGATCGACTGCGCAATGATCGCGATATGTGGGCTGCGATACTTGGGATGTGTCCTGCCAAAGACGCTGCCCAGGATATGCTCGCGTCCCATCGCGTAGAAGTAGCGCACCATGCCATTGTGGAAGGCCAGGCCGCAGGCAAGCGCGCTCGTGCTGATCGCCACAATCATCAAGGCTTGCAGCAAACCGCCAACATAGGTTGTTGCCAGGGGATAATACGGCGTCGGGTTATTGGTCAGGTTGCCAAACTGGCTCACCGCGAACTGCCAGCCATACCCAATGGTCGCCGAATAGGCGGTCCAGGTATACAGGAACGTCAAAAAGGCAACCACCGCGAAGATCGCAAAAGGAACAGCGCGGCGCGGATTGCGGGCTTCTTCACCATACACCGCGCCCGCCTCGAAGCCGATCCACGACCAGACGCCAAGCGCCATCGCCACTCCAATACCTAAAAGACCACCCGGAGCCGCAGTCAGACTGTTGGTATTGGGAGCATTCACAAATGGGTGTCCCGCTGGCTTCGGGTCTGCGCCAGCCAGCGTAAAGGTATGCACAAAATCATGGCCGGATGCGCCGCCGTGGAAGGTGATAGCCAGATCAAGAATGACCAGCACGCCCACTTCCAGAATCAGGAATGGTGCCATTGCAAACACGGACCATTTGACGTCGAAGTACGAGAGCAGGAAGATGATCACCGCTCCAACGAGCGCCCATGTCACCCACCCGCCGGGAGTAGTGAAATGCAGGTAGTTGGCAAACGAGCTATTTGTATAGGAGCCGAACGCGCCCAGCAGAGACGCCTCAAAGAGCGCGTATCCGCCCATCATCAACCAGCCCGCCTGGAAAGCTGTGCGCCTGCCAAGGCTGTGACGCACCCAGGTGTAAAAACCGCCCGCTGAGGTCAGTCGGCGCGACAGGTAGACAATCGAAATACCGAGCAGTAACAGGCCAATACCGGAAAGCAAGAATACCAGCGGTGTCGTTGCGCCTGCCTGCGAGGCCATCGAAGGCACGTTAAAAAGCATCGCAGAGATAGGGGCTGAGCCAGCAAGACAGAAGTAGAGGACGCCTGGAAGACCTATCGCATTTTTGTGCAGCCTATCGACGTTTGCCTTATCTACGTCGATATCCCCAGCGATTGCTCCCGTTTGGATGATTTCATCCGCCATGTTTTGCCTCCATAAAATATGAGCGACCAAGAAAAAGTGCGTTTTCTCCGTTCAGGAAACGCATTTACACTCAAAACACTACGGCTACGAAATGGAAAAGAGCGAGGGGTGAAGTATCTCAACCATAGCATGTAAATAGAGGGAAGTCAATATTTGAATGTTCTGCTATTTTTTGCCACGCTCTAGCTATTCTGCCTATTCCTTCCGATTCTTGCAACTTGCCTTCTTGCAACTCGCCACATGAAAGATAGGGGTATGCAAACCTGGAAGGCACCCGCAAGGGGATGCCTCTACAAGCCCAACGCCATTGTAGAGGCATCCCCTTGCGGGTGCCTTCCAGGTCTATTCCCCAGCGCTTTCAAAGTCCTTTAGCCTTTTTCTGCCGACCCGAGAGCGGTCGCAATCACTTCCTCGTCGGTCACATCTTCCCTGATACGAATATGGCCAAGGTAGTAGATGACGGCGGCAGCAATCAATGACAGCACAACGATGGAGACAATCCAGATATCCCAGTGCGTGGTATCAATCAAAGTGGGTACCCAGGGAGCCGTCACGGTCGCGTAGAGGCCAACACCACTGGCCAGAAGCCCCAACACGGAACAGAGATAGAAAACCCAGTCCGGGGCAAGGCGAACATCAGCGAAAGCCTCGTGATACTTGAAGCGAATAACGATGACATCAATGAACTGGAAAATCATCGAGAAACACCAGATCACCGTTATTGACGCGAACAGAATGTAGTACATGAGATTCGCCAGGTTGGCGGGATTCGATCCTCCAACATAGGGAATAACCATGTAGACCACTATAGCAATCGCTGCAATGATGAGGCTTTGCACGAGAACCGCGACCCACGGTACGCGATTGGCGTTCACCTTGCTCATCACCGGCGGCAGGCGGCGGTCGAGGCCGGAGACAAAGAGCAGGCGGCCAAACGAGTAGTTATAGACCAGCGCCGCGTAAAGGCCAAAGCCAATCATCACCACATCAACAAGCACAGCCAGCACCTGGCCGACAGGGCCAAATCCATTGTGTACCGCGTCCACCATCGCCCACAGGTTCGTCTGGGGAAACACCTGATTTGCGCCCGTTCCTACAGAGGCAGGCACAGCAACCATAATGGCAAACGTGGTGAGCAGATACGCCACCATCACCACAATCGGCCCCCAGATGAGGTAGCGCGTCACCGCCCGTTCGCTGGTGACTTCAACGCCCATGTTCAGCGGAACTTCAATACCCAGCAAGGCCAGGATCACGAAACCAAAAATGGTAAAGTTACCTGTGCTGCCAAAAGTGATAGCCCAACCACCACCACCGAATGAGAGGTCTGTGTAGGCGGTGTGGTTGGCGGTAGTAGGATGGCCAAACAACACCCAGAGCAATCCCGACAGGCCTATCAGTAAAATGGCCGCTCCATATGCAACGAACATCACATTGACCAGGTTCTGGGCAGCGCGGAAACGAATGACGGAAAGCCCGTAAGAAATAGCCGTCACCGCAATAATTACCAGACCAATCTGCCAGGGGTCACTCAAAATTGTGATACCAAACCGGCTAAACAGATCACTGATAAAGGTACTCACCAGGCTTCCGCACACCAGTACTACGAAGATGCCAGGCCACCAGGCACAGAAACCCGCGAAAAAGCCCCAGAATGGGCCAAAGGCCTTATTTGTCCAGACATAAATCGAGCCTTCCTTCGGGAACATACGCCCGAGTTGTCCGGTCACGATTGCCCCGGGAATGAGGAATGTCAGGAAACCGGCCACCAGGTAAATGTACGCCACCGGGCCGGCCGCTGCAATACCCGGTGAGTTGGTGATAAAAAGGACGATGGCAATAAAAATCGCTACCATGTCGAATGTGTTCAGCACTTTGGTGAGGATGCCCCCCGCAATGCGCTCTGAACGCAGAACCTCGCTGCTGCTTTGGGCTGCTGTTGCCATAAAGTACGTTTCCTCCTAAAAAGTCTTCTGTGCTACATACGTCAGATAGACGCATTACAACTTTCAGACCTACCCAAATCGAAATACGTCACTGCATTCCTGGCACAGGAAGAACTTTCCTGAACAGGAATACACAAACACCCTACCAGGATAATGAAAGCGCGAGGATATGAATTGGCAGAAACCCGGCAAGGGCGATAATACCTTGCATAATCTCAAGTATAATAACGAGGATAAAATGTGTCAAGATGACAATATACCGCTATCTTTCCCTCGATTCAGCCGGTTCAGCCTCTACACTTCATCCAGCCTCTTACATGAATTTGTTAAATTGCACGAAAATGGCTTTGCTATCCTTTTCTTCGACAGCACTGAATAGCAAAGCCAGGAAATCTATTGCTCTTTGTTCAATCCCTGCCACGCCGCTTCACTGCTCGCAAGCATACTGCCGACAGCCGCGACAATGAGGCAAATCAGTGTCAAACCGCCAATGATATACCACCATTGGCTATTGGGAATTAACGACGTCCAGGAAAAGAAGAAGGTGCAGATAATAGCCGCCAGGCAGGATAGCGACCCAAGCACCACACTTCCCCAGATAACTGGCAGGGGAAAGATACGCTGCAAGCGGAACGTTTTAGGGTCCCGGAGATAGAATCGCACAAGATTGATAAACAGGAACATCGTCGAAAAAGCCCAGACCAGCGTTGAAGATGCCAGCATCACATTATAAATCTGCGTGGAAAGATTTTCCGGCGATCCGAACTTCACAATGTACGGAACTACAAAGTAGACCAGGGCCGTGATACCCGCAGCAACAATCGTCTGGAAGATAATCGCGTTTGACGGTACACGATTCCGATTCAGTTTACCCACGAAGACTGGAAGACGCTGATCAATACCGGCAACCAGCAGCAGACGCGCATAGGCAATATTATAGGTAACAGCCGCAAAAACAAAGAAGCACATCAAACAAATGGCCGCAACATCACCAGCAATCGGCCCAAGCGCCTGCTGCACCGTACCTACCAACGAGAAAATACTCGCCGAGCCTGCACTCTGCCCTTTTACCACCAGTACAGCGAACGTCGCTACCAGATAGCCGACCAGCACGAGAATCGTTCCCCAGAAAAGATGCCCGGTAATAATCCCTCGTTTTTTGCTCTCTCCAAGCTTTGAAGGAGCCAGTTCACCGCCCATGTTTAAAGGCGTCTCAATGCCAAGATAGGCGAGTGTTACCAGGCCAAACAGGTAGATATTTTGCGCGCCACCTGAGAAATATACGCCCCAATTGGGAAGATGAAAATCTGTCGCTACCGGCTTGCCCAGCAGCATCCAGGCGACTCCTGCAAAAGCGATCAAGAACACTCCTATAAAATTGATAACCACAGCCACATTGATCGCATTCTGCAAGCCCCGAAAACGCTGCACACTGAGAATACCCGATACGACAATCACCGCAATGATGCCCGCGCCTTGCTGCCACGCGGCTGTAAACCAGTTCGGATTCAGGCCGTTTAAGAAGCCTACAATCACATCACCCGCCGTAATCATCACCAGTACGCCAGGAAACCAGGCGCAAAAGGCGACGAAAAAGCTCCAATATCCTCCCAGCGCCTTATGCGTCCAGTTATACAGTGACCCCTCGTGAGGAAACATCACGCCCAGTTGGGCCGTCGCAATCACGCAGGGAATGAAGAACGTTACGCCACCCAACAATAGATAGGTAAAGGCGGCAGGACCACCTGCCACAGCCGTTGGCACGTTGGTAATGAAAAAGACGATCATCAAAAAGATCGCCGTCATATCAAACTTATTCAATATGTTGGGCAGAGCCTTGACTACATACTCCTCTGATAGCAGCGACTCTGCTTCACTTGTCGAACCTCGCTCGTTCGCTTCTGTTTTGCTCGTACCCCATTCAATGCTTGCCATGTTACACTCCGCGCGTCAAAATTTCAGATCTCCAACAGACAAAGGGCAGTAACCCTGGTACAATATAGCTCATCCATAAAGAGCAAACTTATACCCGCAGGGAAAGAAAAACCAGGGTTAAAGTCGCCTAAAAAAAGCATCGCTTCGCTCACCTGAGCAAAGGAACAATAGCCTAAAGAAAAAACCGCGCCAAAGGTTGTGTCAAAAAGAGTAGTATTACCTGCACCCCTAAAAACCAGAAGTAACTGTACACGAGCCATAAAAATTATGCAAGTGTCCAGTACTTTCGGGTAAAGTTCCGTCAACTACCGGGACCAGAGCGAACCTCTCCAGGGCGACCCTTGCGGTCACCCTGGCCATACTCTTCTTTAGCACCAAGCATATGCTATAATCAGCGCGATGTCTATTAAAAAAGAGGAAAAAATTATGCCGCGAGATCTGCCGGTAGGCAATGGCAGCCTGCTCCTGAACTTCGATAAAAGCTATAACCTGCGTGACATTTACTGGCCGCATGTAGGCCAGGAACTGCAGACGGCTGGCGATATCTCACACACTGGCGTCTGGGTCGAAGGACAATTCGCCTGGCTCGACGCGCCCGAGTGGCAGCGCGACATGGTGTACGAACCGGAAACGCTGGTCACGCATGTCACCATACAGCACCCCGCACTACAACTGCAACTCGTCTTCCGCGATTGCGTCGATTTTTATCGCCCCATCTTCCTGCGTGAAGTGACAATCACCAATCAGGCCAATGCTCCCCGTGAAGTGCGCCTGTTCTTTCATTACGACTGGCATATCTGGGACGCCGCAGAGGGCAACACCGTTTTCTACTACCCCGCCGCCCAGGCTCTCGTCGCCTATAAAAAACAGGCGTATTTCCTGATGAACGGCCAGGTCGGTACAGGCACAAACGCCACCATTGGCATCTCTAGCTGGGCTACTGGCGTCAAAGAATTTCATAATTCTGAAGGAACGTGGCGCGATGCCGAAGATGGCGTGTTGGGGCGCAACCCCATCGCCCAGGGTTCAGTCGATGGCACACTTGCGCTCCATGTGCCCGCTATCGCTCCCGGCGCGACCTCCACAGTCTACCATTGGCTGGCTGTCGGCCCCGATTTGCCCGCCGTCGTAGACCTCGAAGCCATGATTCGCGAACGCGGACCTGACACCTTCATCACGCGCACCAAAAACTATTGGTATCGCTGGGTCAATAAAGACGCGCTGGACTTCGCCGACCTCACACCCGAACTGGTTGACCTCTACAAACGCAGCCTGCTCATCTTGCGTACCCAGATCGACAACGGGGGAGCCATTATCGCCGCCAATGATGCTGACGTCGAACACTTCTCCAGCGACAGCTATTCCTATATGTGGCCTCGTGATGGAGCGCTGGTCGCCAACGCGCTCAGCCACGCCGGTTACTCCGAGATCACTCGCGGCTTCTACGACTTCTGCAATGCCGTTCTCACCAAAGGCGGCTATCTGCTGCACAAATACAATCCCGATCGCTCCTGGGGCAGTAGCTGGCATCCATGGATCGACAGCGAGGGCAGGCCACAGCTTCCCATCCAGGAAGACGAAACCGCGCTCGTCCTCTATAGTCTCTGGCAGCACTACAAATGCTTTGCCGACCTCGAATTTGTTGCCCCACACTTTCGCACACTGGTGACACCCGCCGCCGATTTTCTTGTCAGTTACCGCGAACCGCATACCAACCTGCCCGGCCCCTCCTACGACCTGTGGGAAGAGCGCCGGGGCATTCTCACCTTCACCATTGCCACCGTCTACGCCGGTCTCGACGCTGCATCAAACTTCTCCGCCATCTTTGGCGAAACGGAGCTTACGCAGAAATACCGGCAGGCCGCCGATGAAATCAAAGCCGCCGCCTTACGCTATCTCTGGGACGAACAGCGCGGGCATTTCCTCCGTATGATTACCGTAGACAGGGATGGTACGATACAGAAAGATGCCACATTGGACAGCAGCCTGTGCGGCCTCTTCCAGTTTGGCATGTTCTCAGCGACCGATTCTCAGATCACGCGAACCATGCAGCAGCTTGAACAAACCCTCTGGGCGCATACCCAGGTCGGCGGCATGGCGCGCTACGAGAACGATTACTATTACCAGGTGACGCACGATCTGAGCCAGGCGCAAGGCAATCCCTGGTTCATCTGCACGCTCTGGCTGGCGCAGTATCGGATCGCTAAAGCAGGCAATATCGACGAACTGCACGCGGCTCTGCCCTTGCTCGAATGGGCGCTCTCTCACGCCCTTAAAAGCGGAGTCATGGCCGAACAGGTCAATCCATTTACCAGCGAACCGCTCAGCGTCTCGCCGCTCACCTGGAGCCACGCCGAGTATGTTCTGACGGTGCGCTGGTATCTAGGAAAATATCGCCGTTTCGCTCCAAAAGCTAGCGGCTAATCTTCAACCAGCCTGCCCAGCAGCTTGAGCGTAATACCAAGCGCGAGAATAACCGCGCCGTTCACGGCCAGTTCAATCATGTCGCGGTTAAAATCCTCGAGCTTCACATTTTCAACAGACAACCTGGCACCGATGGAGAGAATGCCGCGCGTCGCTGAGACAATACCAATAAAAAGGAAAGGACGCAAAGAGGTTGCATGCGCCTTGAGGTAATGGATCACTGTTCCCATCACCTCCATAATAATCAGCACAAGCAGGAGATCTGAGACCAGTTTGATAATAGCTTGAGCAACAAGCGAGGGGTCTAATTTAGGAATCAGTATCGAAGCTAAAAAATCCCAGATACTGTACCCCAGTGCAAACAACGAACCCAATAAAAAAAAGACGCCCACAATCGCGTAAATCAATGAATCGCTACGCTCGAGCATATGGCTCGAAAAATGTGCAATGGGATCATACGATTCCTCGTGATTATTACTTGCTGCTTGCGCTTGTAGAGGCGGTGCTGCCTCATCAACGCGGCTATGCTGATCGGACATCTCTATCTACCTTTCTACCAACCGGCATGCCATTACCAACCTGCCTCGAGATGTCATCCTGAGCGCAGCGAAGGATCTCAAGCCCCCATTGGCTCGACAGGCACGCGAGAGATCCTTCGCTGCGCTCAGGATGACAGGCGAGCGGGGCTTGTTCCTGGCAACCAATAAAAAAATAAGACATGTTAGTATGGCTCATTATACGCGAGATTAACTTATAAAGGAAGAGTTTGAAGGAGGAGAAATTCATGCCGCGCTGGCTCTACATTCTGCTTGTCTTTGCCGTTCTGGCTCCCATCCTGGATGTGTTGCACGTGCAGCCTATCCTGCTCTTCCTGGTGGCTGGCCTGGGCATCCTGCCGCTTGCCGCCCTCATCGGGCAATCCGTTGAACAGATCGCCGAACACACTGGCGAACGTATCGGCGGTCTGCTCTTCGCCACCTTCGGCAACGCCACCGAACTCATCATCGGCATCTTTGCCCTGAGCGAAGGGCTGGTCGATGTTGTGCGCGCCTCCATCATCGGCTCGATTCTCGGCAATGCGCTGCTGGTCCTCGGCGTCGCAACCTGTGTCGGCACCCTCAAACATGGTCGGCTGCGCTTTGAAGTACGGCCCGCCACACAGTATGCCTCGCTGCTCACGCTGTGTATTGGCGGCCTGCTCCTCCCGGCCTTCGCGGAATTGCTCGCCTCGCGCACTCATCAAACCAACATCGTCGAGCGCGGTGTCCTGCTCTCCGATATCATCGCAGTGTTGCTGCTGGCAGGCTATATCGCCTCGATTCTGTTCAGCGTCTTTCGCATCGGCGACAAAACTTCATCAGAAGAAGACGGCAATGAAGAACTTGATCCGGTGCTGGGCGCGCGGTCTGCCGCCGCCGTCTCCCGCCTGCTCGCTTACAGGCATCACCTCGCCAATAGTGAAACGCCCGGCAAAAGCGGTGCCCTGCGTCAGATCGATACTACCATCAACACCATCATTTCGCGCGAAGCCGCTAGTCCCGGAAAAACACCCGTCGAGGCAGCAAAAGCTACGCCAACATTGACACAGCAAAGCGCGGGAAAAAAGCCGGAAGCGGAAGCAAAACCCAAACTCTGGCTGGCTCTGCTCCTGCTCACCATAGCGACGGTAGGAGTCGCCATCCTCTCCGAAATTCTGGTCGGTTCCATCGAACCATTCACGAAAACGCTTGGCTGGAACGCGGCCTTTGTGGGACTGGTCTTTGTTCCCCTGATCGGAGGGCTGCCGGAGTACTTCAACACCATCGGCATGGCACTGGACAAACGGATGGGCATGGTGCTGGCCGCATCAGCAGGCTCCTCAATTCAGATCGCCCTGCTGATGGCTCCCCTGCTCGTCTTGATTAGCCTATTCATGCCGCAGCGGCTCGACCTGATCTTTAGCTTCGTCGAACTGGCCGTACTCGGACTGGCAACCTTTCTTTTCAGCCAGATCACGCAGGATGGCGAACTCGTCTGGCTCGAAGGCCTGCTGCTCATCCTGCTCTATGCCATGATGGGAGGAACGGTCTTTTTGTTCGGGGCATAAACCCTATACCGGAATGGTGAGGACGTGATGCCCCTCCTGCCCGCGCCGTACATGCTGCGAGACAAAGACCTCTACCACAAACGGCTTTTCGTACAACTGGTGGCGATTGTCGTCCAGGAAAAAGATGTGCAGGCGGTCGCGCCGACCAACCGGCGTGCTTGAGAGCGGCTGCATGGGAATCGTCACCTCGGCCACATAGCCCTCGGCAGGCACCGTCACTGTCGCTCGCTGCACAATATAGGCATAACTTTGTTGCAAAACCGAGCGCACCTCAATAGACACCGTATCTCCATAGACAAGCGCGCTCAGGCCCGCCGGTCTGCTGCCTCGTTTCGCTTCCGACGGCAATTCCGGCTCATTCCTGCCTATAATATGCATGCGGATGGTGTACATCTGATCTGGCTGCACTCGCATTGGCGTTTCAATAATGGCCGCTGCCGTGAGCACGTGTTCCTGCTTCCCCAGAATCGCCTGCTTCAACTGCTGCCACCAGGAAGGCTTCTGCGGAGCGGCCTGCTGCTGTGCCTCTTTCTTTCCGGCGCTGATCGCTGGAAGTACGCCCGTGATGCGCTGCAACCAACCGGCCTTCTTTGGCTCGCCAGCACCTTGCGCCTGCTCATCCTGGTCGAACACATCAACTTCCTCTGCTTGCGCTCCGCCATCTTCAACTCCCGTCGGAACAGGTGTCTCCACAATCACTTCTGGCGCGCTGCCATGCTGCTCTCCAGCCTGCGTTTCCGGCTGTGGCGTCTCAGGAACTGCTGGAGAGATTTCTGAGGTAACGGCCTGCGTGCGAGCGGCCTTCCAGTTTTCCAGGTGCTTGCGCGAAAGGGGCAGAATACGAACCGTCTCTACATCTTCCAAAGCCTCTTCCTCGGCCACTTTCTTTGGGGGCTTGCGCCGGAACTGTGGATTGCGCAGCGCTTCCAGCATGCCTTTCGCGCTTTCAAAACGATCTTCTGGCTCAGTCGCCAGCGCCTGCATCACGGCCTCACTTATATGCTGGTGAATGTGCGAATTTATCTCGTGAGGCGTGCGCGTGCGATTGCGTGTCGCGGCGTCTTCGGGCGTCATGCCAGTCAGCAGCAGGTAGAGGATCGCGCCCAGGCTATACACGTCCGACCGCGCCTCCGCACTGCCCTGTAAAGCCTCGGGCGCGGCAAAGTACGAACGCTGCGCAGACGCCGAAACACCCGGCAACAGCTCCCGTAACTCTGGCGACAGCCAGGAGATCATCAACCAGGGCGCAGCATCCTCGCTGTTGTCATCAAGAATAACCGTATACGGATCGAGGTCGCCTATCACCACCCCCCGGCGATGCAGCCGCTCCACACCCAGGCACAGCTTTCCTACCCACTCGACGGCTCTCCCCTCGGGCGGCAAACCCTGGCCGCTCTGCAAAAAATCCTGCAAGGTGTACAGGTGCCGGGACGCATCCTCGCGCATCTCGTGTCCCTCGCCCTCTTTCGTAAAAGCAGCCGTACCCGCCACCACGTAAAGATGTCCCTGGTAGTAGCGCAGGTCAATCGCATGCATCACATAAGGCAGTTGCCAGCGCCGCAAAAGATCGTACTCCTGCTGCACCAGTTCAAAGACGCGCAGTCGTCCGGCCTCATCCAGCGCCGAGCAATCGATGTCCCGTATCGCTACCATGCGCTGCCCCTGCGGCGTCAACTGCTGATTATCAAAGGCAAAATACAGCTTGACCGAGGGCCGACGCCGGATAAGCGACGTGATACGATAGCGATTTGAAATATCCTGCTCAAATGCAGTGATATCTTTCTTTTTATCGATACGCTCCCCACAGGAACCGCAGAATGCGGCATCTGGTGGGAGCGGAGCATGACAATTTGGACAGCACAGATCGCGTGAGGAAGTGCGATCAGGCAGAAGATCAGTGATACTCATTGCTTTTCGTCGCCTTCAGGATAGTTCGCCCAATTCCTGTTTAAAATTATAACATAGCTCAAGGTGCTACAGGTGTACGCGCTACTCGATTGTACAGCATTCCAACTCTATTCGATAGAAATCCCTTAATATCAGGACGTTTGTCTTATGCCTATGGTTGCAGCCACTCTTGTCACACTTACCTCGTTTTGCTAGAATCTCACAGGTACATCTATCGCATTGCTTCTCCCAATCTCGAGGACAAAAACCTTCATGCGATGGACTCTATGTGCCGAATCAGCACGCGCATGTTACAATAAAAATAGCATATTTCAAAGAACTCCAGGAGGTCTATTTTATGATAGATTTACCGACTCTATTGTTCTGGATCGTTGCCATTATTCTTGTGGGTTCGGCCCTGCTCGTGGTCGGGATGCGCAACATCGTTCACAGCGCGCTGTCCCTGGTGGTGCTGTTTGCGATGGCAGCAGGCATCTATCTTCTGGCCAACGCCGAATTTATCGCCATCGTCCAGATATTGATCTACGCGGGAGCAGTCACCATTCTGATCCTGTTTGCCCTCATGCTCACGCGCACGCCCAATCTGCGCACCAACAGCAATCCCACCAACCGGCAGTGGCTGGCCGCTCTCCTCATCTGCGCGATTCTGGCCGCGTCCATCATCTTCGCCATCTCGCTCGGCCAGTATTCCACCGCCCATCCCGGCACCGGCTTCAGCTTCGGCCCCTATGGTACTAATGCCTGCCCGCTGCCGCCCAACAATGTTGCCTATATCGGCCAGCTACTGTACAGTCCTACCTGCTATAGCTACGTGCTGCCTTTTGAAATTGCCTCAGTCGTCCTGCTCGTAGCCATCGTAGGTGCGATCGTCATTGGTAGGGAGGAGTAATTATGCTTACGTTAAACCATTTTCTGATTCTCGGCGCGATCCTGTTCTGCATCGGCCTCTTCGGTGCCATCTCCAAACGCAACGCCATCGCCGTGCTGATGGGCATCGAAATCATGCTGAACGCCGTCAATATTACAATGGTCGGCTTTTCCTTCTTTAATAAGGTCAAACCGTACTCGACCTATTTGACCGGACAAATCTTCGCCATCTTTATTATCACCGTTGCCGCCGCCGAAGCTGCGGTCGCGCTCGCCATGATTATTGCCATCTATCGCAAGCGCAACACGGTGGACGTTGGCGAAATCAATTTGATGAAGTGGTGATATTATGGGACTCTATCAATATTCCTGGCTCATCCTGTTCTCACCGCTCTTCTCCTTCGTGGTCATTATTTTCGGCACCCGCATGTGGGATCTGGCAACACGCAGGCAGGTGAACGCCACCGCTTCCGCCGGAGACCACGCTCACGCCCACAGCGAAGGCGAAGGCGACGAGAACACACATTATATCGAGACCACCGGCCCGCATGGCGAGCATGAGGTGCTGGAGGACGACGAAGACCCCAAAGTGCCACGCCTGACGCTCGGCGCGAAGATGAGCGGCTACGTCAGCATTTTAATCGTCGCCCTCGCCTGTATTTACTCCTGGATCATCCTCTTCAACCAGACAGGCCTGATCAGCATCGCTCCCAGGATGCCCACGAGCGGCATCCAGGTCCTTGCTTACGACTGGCTCTCTGGCTCGCAGGGAACGCCGCCCTATACTATCGCCTACCACCTGGATAACCTGGGCATCGCAATGATGGTGGTTGTAACAACCGTCTCCCTGCTGGTGCAATTCTACTCGCAAGGCTACATGGAGAACTCGGCGGGATACGCGCGTTTCTTCTCGTATCTCTCGCTTTTCACCTTCTCCATGCTGGATATCGTCTTCGCGCAGAACTTCCTGGTCATCTTCATCGGTTGGGAACTGGTGGGCCTGAGTTCCTACTTGCTGATCGGCTTCTGGATCAACAAGACCGCCAAGCCCGAACAGGATCGACCCGCGCCAGCCACCGCCGCCATCCAGGCCTTCATCGCCAACCGCGTCGGTGATGTAGGCTTCATCATCGGCATCATGATCCTCTTCACGAATACAGGCACCTTCGATTTCGCGACCCTGTCTTCGCCAACCGACCCGCATGGCGTGGCGCACGTTTTCGCGGGCAACACTGGCCTGCTGACCCTCGCCATGATCCTGGTCTTCTGCGGCGCTATCGGTAAATCCGCGCAGATACCGCTCACCATCTGGTTGCCGACCGCTATGGAAGGCCCCACCCCCGTGAGCGCGCTCATCCATGCCGCGACAATGGTTGCCGCAGGCGTCTACATGGTGGCACGCACCTTCCCGCTCTTCTCGGCGGCTGATCCCCTGGCTTTGCAGGTCGTCGCCTGGGTCGGCGCTATCACCGCTCTCTACGCCGCTCTGACCGCGCTAACACAGACCGACTTCAAGCGCGTGCTTGCTTTCTCGACCATCAGCCAGCTAGGCTACATGTTCGTTGGCCTCGGCGTGGCCTATCATACCGATATCGGCGTGGGTGCCGGTATGTTCCACCTCTTCACGCACGCCTTCTTCAAGGCTCTGCTCTTCCTGGGCGCTGGCAGCGTCATTCACTCTCTGCATCACGCCACTCACCAGGAAGTACAGGATATGCGCAAGATGGGCGGACTTGGCCCACATATGCCGATCACAGCCATTACCTGGCTGATTGCCACGCTGGCAATTTCAGGCTTCCCATTCTTCTCCGGCTTCTACAGTAAAGACAACATTATTGGCCTTACCTTTGAGCATGGCGACTACGGCCTGTACATCATCACACTCGGCACTGCTGGCCTGACCGCGTTCTACATGCTGCGCGCCTTTATCCTGGCCTTTGGCGGCAAGGGCGGCAGGTTTGGCGGTCTCTGGGGTGGCCCCTATCGCGGCGAGGGCGATCCACACGAATCGCCACGCACCATCACCATTCCATTGATTATCCTGGCTATCGCCTCGATCTTCGCGGGCTACTGGACTGGCTTCTTCGGCTTCGTCCAGCCGGGCGCGCCATCCTTGAACATTGGAACCGTCCTGTCCGATCCCCTCACCTGGATCGGCGTGCTGGTCTCGTTCATCGGCCTCGGCTGGGCCTTCGTCCTTTACACCCGCTTCGACCTTGCCACCATCAATAACGTGGTGCAAAACAATGCTGTGCTGCGCTTCCTGTACTACCTGACGCTGCGCAAGTTCTACATCGACGACCTCTACGACCTGCTCATTCGCTACGTGGTCTTTGGCGTCTGCCATATCGCGGCAGCCTTCGACACGTATGTCGTCGATGGCATCGTCAATGGCGTAGCTGCTGCTGTTACCGACTTCGGTCGCGGCGTCCGCCATATCGAAACCGGCAAGGTGCAAACCTATATGGTTGGCTTCTTCGGCGGCGTTGCCATACTGGCAATTCTCGTCTTCGCACTGGTAACATTCGTGAAATAACGGCCTGTAGGGAGATACGATGATGAACCTGAACAACCTTAAACAACCTGGATCAGCCATCCCAATATGTCATCCTGAGCGCAGCGAAGGATCTTCTGCTTCGACGGACGAATCGCTCGGCCCACAGATCCTTCGCTGCGCTCAGGATGACATACAAGGCATTACGGGTTTTGTTCGTAAAACTTCATCATCGCTTCCCTACATGTCTGATGAGGATATCATATGATTTTTACAAGCGATCTAACCTGGATACTGCTGGTGCCGGTGCTGGGCGCGCTGGTGGTGATGGCAACGCCTGTTCGCATTGCGCGCTGGATGGCGCTGCTTGCCACTGCCATCACCTTTGTGCTGGCGATGGCCATATTTTTCCGCATCGCCGCCAACGGCTATAACTTCGGCAATCTCAATCACCCGGCGGAACAATTTACTCTACCCTGGATCGACTTCAAGGCCAGCAACGTCCATTTCAAAATCGACTACAACCTGGGCGTCGATGGCCTGAGCCTGCCAATGGTCATTCTCAATGCCCTGCTCACTATGCTTGCTATTGTAGGCGGCTGGGAAAAGGCCCGCGTCAAAGAATACATGGCCCTGCTGCTGCTGCTGGAAACCGGCGTGATGGGCGTCTTCATCTCGCTCGACCTGTTACTCTTCTTCCTCTTCTGGGAAGTCGAACTCGCCCCCATGTTCCTGCTTATCGGCATCTGGGGCAGTGATGTTGTGAAACATGGCATGCCCGGTCGCATCTACTCGGCCTGGAAGTTCCTGCTCTACACCTTCTTCGGCAGTATCTTCATGCTGGCCGGTATCCTGGTACTCTACTTCCAGTTGGGCGGCACTACCGCGAGCATGCAGTACTTCTCGACGCACTTCTTGACCGGCGTCGGCCCGATCTTCGGCTGGAGCTGGCAGTTGCTCACCTTCCTGCTGATCTTCCTGGCCTTCGCCATCAAAATTCCCATGTTCCCGTTCCATACCTGGCTGCCTGATGCCCATACCGACGCCCCAACCGAAGTCAGCGTCATCCTGGCCGGTATCCTGCTGAAGATGGGTGCCTATGGTCTGATTCGCATCTGCTTCACGCTTCTCCCGGTGGGCATTCGCGAGTTCTCCGGCTGGCTGGCAGTGATCGCCGCCATCAACATTCTCTACGGCGCGGCCATCTGTCTGGTGCAAACCGACATGAAGCGCCTGATCGCGTATTCAAGCGTGAGCCACATGGGCGTGGTGCTGCTTGGTGTCGCTGCGGCAGCAGCCGGATTCGGCGATATGGCCTTCCGCACAGCCGCTCTGACGGGCGCGACTATCCAGATGTTCAGTCACGGCATCATTACCGGCCTGCTCTTCTTCTGTGTTGGCGTGATCTACGACCACGCGCATACTCGTGAAATCGCAGTCTTTGGTGGCGTGGCGAAAAAGATGCCCTTGCTGGCGACGCTCTTTACCTTCGCCGGGCTGGCCTCGCTCGGTCTCCCCGGCCTGGCTGGCTTCGTCGCGGAATATATCACCTTTACATCGAGCTTTAAAATCTGGACTGCCGTCACGGTCGTTTCGGTCTTCACCATGATCCTGACGGCCAGCTACCTGCTCTGGATGCTCAAGCGCGTCTTCTACGGCCCATTCAACACGCGCTGGAACTGGCTCCCCGATGCCAACTGGCGCGAGGCCATTCCGCTCATTTCACTGGCCGTGTTTATCGTGCTGATCGGCATTTTCCCAAGCATCCTGACCAATGTCATCACACCCGCGCTCAATGCTATCATGCATACGAGTACGCTAGTCATACACTAAAATTATGGGCACGCTGACTTATTGAACGTTTACAAATAACAAGGGAATATCCAGTACTGTCATCCTGAGCGCAGCGAAGGATCTCCGGTGATGGCACACGCCCCTGCCGGAGAACTCAGACCCTTCGCTGCGCTCAGGATGACAGGGGCGAGTCTCCCCTCGTATGTTGTAAAACTTCATCAAGTCAGCGCACCCGGCGACGCAAGGAGCCAAATCTATGTTTCATGTATCTGATCTTTATTTGCTCTCGCCACAGCTATCGCTGGTGATCCTGGCGCTGGTGGTGATGTGCGTTGACCTGTTCGTCAAACGCCGCATCGTCACCGTCACCGTCGCCCTGATCGGCCTGATTGTGCCGGTCGCTTTAGCCATCTCTCTGGCGTTATCACTAGACTTCTCGGTTGTCCATCATGCTTTCTGGGGCATGCTGATCGTCGATCCCTATGCCCTCTTCTTCCAGATCGTTTTCCTGATTATTGCCGCCGTAATGATCCTGGCCTCGTACAATTATGTCAACAAATACGTGCGTGGGGCTGATGGCGAGTTTTACACCCTGATGCTCTTCTCCGTGACCGGCATGATGTTCATGGCCAGCACAGGCGAACTGATCTCTATTTACATCTCGCTCGAACTCACCAGCATTCCGCTCTACGTCATGGCGGGCCTGCTGCGCACCAACGAACGTTCATCGGAAGCTGCCGTAAAATATGTCCTGCTCGGCGCGATGTCTTCTGCCATCCTGCTCTACGGCTTCGCCCTGCTCTACGGCCTGACCGGCACAACCGATCTGATGGGCATCGCCGCTTCGATCAAGGCCGGTGTGCATGATGGTAACGTCCTTGTCCTCATCGCCTCTGTACTCATCCTGGCAGGTTTCGGCTTCAAGATTTCGGCTGTGCCGTTCCACATGTGGGCACCCGACATCTACGAGGGCGCGCCAACGCCCGCGACTGCTTTCTTCTCGGTCGGCTCGAAAGCCGCCGGTTTCGCCGCCCTGATTCGCGTCTTCATCGATGGCGGCCTGGGACAGGTCAATCTCACTTCACTCACCATTGTTATCGCCGTCGTCGCTATTCTGACCATGACCCTCGGCAACGTCGTCGCAGCAGTGCAGACCAACGTCAAGCGCATGATGGCCTATTCGAGCATCGCGCAGGCGGGTTATATCCTGGTTGGGATGCTCGCCAGCATCTACGGCAAGAACTCCGATGGCAATACCGCTGTGTTGTTCTTCATCCTGGTCTACGTTCTCACTAACCTGGGTGCGTTCTCCGGCATCATCGCTCTCGCCAACGCAACGGGCGGCGAAAAAATCGAAGACTTCCGCGGCCTCGCCAAACGCGCCCCGCTCCTGAGCGCGGGAACGGCCCTCTGCCTGCTTTCGCTGGCGGGTATTCCACCAATGGCAGGTTTCGTCAGCAAGGTTGTCATTTTTACGGCAGCCTGGGGCCCGGGTCTCGGCTGGCTGGTCATCATAGCCCTGCTTAACAGCGTCGTCTCTCTCGTCTACTACGGGCGCATCGTCAAGTCCATGTACTTCGACGCCCCCGCCAGAGAAGACCACCTGACCACACCCATGACCCTCAGTTCGTCCATTGCCCTGACCACCGCAGCCCTGATCGTCATCACCTTCGCCGCCCAGGTCGTCCTGCTCCTGGCAACCCCCGCCGCCAACAGCCTGCTAGCCTTCCTGGCCGGAAGATAAATCTTATAAAAAAGGGAGAGCAACCCGCCGGTTGCCCTCCCTCTTTTTTGTATAGCAAAAACTTGCATCAAATCTGATCAGGATCAATTCCCAATGAACGCAATTTCTCAGCAAGCGCCTCCGCTCTCGTAAGCCGTATCTGCCCATCAGGAGCATACAAACGCAACAGGTCTTTATCAGGAATCAGCCAGCTATTCAGTTCCGCACTCCACAATGACCCATCCGGCCCAGGCAACATCTCCCTCATCACCCCTGCCTCCTCGTCTAGCTGCCAGCCAAACAATCGACGATATTTACTCTGCGGCAGTGGCGGCTCATTGGGATCATACGCAAAGTACTCGCGCACACCCATTTGCGCGTATCTTTTGGGTTTCTCCTCCAAATCTTTCTTCCACGTCTCCTCCGAAGCAATCTCAAACACCACCTGCGGCGCTGGCCCGCTCTTTCCGACGCGCCAGCTTCTTACCTTTTGAATCTCGACGCCTTTAATCACCGCCACATCCGGTTCCATTGGATACTCATATGGATTATCCGTCTGATAAAAATTCAGATTATTAAAAACAGTGCAGCTTTTTCCATCAAACAACCACTTCAGCACATTAACAAGGTAATGCGCAAGACTGGAATGCGCTGCTGGCTCCCCCATCAAATCTTTCTGAGTAGAATGAGAATCATAATAGTAAGCAACCTCGTCTCCCCTATTTCCAGCCATATATCTATCCTAAATCTACAATAATTGTCGTTAAAGCTGCCACACCCTCGCATTACTAAATGTCACCACCGTCGGATTACCTTCACTCAATGCAGCCATGCCTATTTCCCCCTGACTATAAGAGCTATCATTTACACTAGCAACTTGTTGTCCATTGATAAATAAAGTGATTGTGCTACCAATTGCCGTAACAGCAATTGTATGTGTTTGTCCAAAATTGCCCGGAGCTATGCCACTCACTAAAGATCCAACCACTTGACTATTACTATACGAGTAAAGAAAATAAAAGCCTCCTGTATCCACATAAAATAAATAATAGGTTCCTTGATTCCTATCAACTCGAAAAACTATTCCACTGCCATCTCCTTCCGTAATATTTGTTTTCACTTCATACGCAAAATTCGCAAAATTGGTTGTTGTAGCAGAACAAAGATGAATAAAAGAAGCTGATTCCACTTGATAACTTCCCCCAGTAAATGTACAAGCACCATTGCCAGAGTTCCCCTCAGTCCATGAATAACCCAGACTATTATCACCCAACGGATCATTCAACACTAACGTCCCTGAATTAGGTGGATATGGATTAGCTATTCCCGCATTCAACAAACTCCACTGTTGAAGGAAGTTGAAATACCTAAAATAATAAAAGCCCGATCCGCTCAGTACAACCAGTAACACAAGACTTATAGCAATACCTGCCTTACTACGAACCAGCCGCCTAACTCTTCCTGGCCTACGTATAGCAATAGCATCTTTTTGTGCATTTCCCGGGAACGAACGCAGCACCGTCTGATTCTCATTGCCATGTGCAGCCGCTACCCTTGTTTCGTCAGGTGTTACTGCTATCGTCAACACCAGTGCCCCCGTCGTGCCATCTCCCGTTGTTTCGCCCTGTCCTTCCAGGCGGATGACCTGTCCATCTGGCATACCGGATGGCAAAGGTACGGTGATACGCCGTCCTCCTGGCAAATTCAGGTTGCGCGTGGTTCCTGTTGTGGCTTCTTCCCTGCTGATAGCTACTGTAGCGCGAATATCACCGCTATGCGTCAATGGTCTACTCGGCGTCTGCATGGCTCCGCGGACATTAGTTACTCTTGGTTGCTCTGCATAAGGTAACGGATTGGTTGCTTTTCCCTGCTCAACTATGCCTGATGCCTGTTGTAAAGCAGCGGCAAACGCGGTGATCGAGCCAAAGCGTTCCTCTGGTTTCTTTGCCAGGGCGCGCAAGATCACGGTATCAACATCCTTTGGAATGGCGGGATTACGCGTGCTGGGTGGCTGCGGGAACTCGTTAAAATGCAGGTACATTACCTGTTCCTGCCGCCCTTGAAATGGGGGGCTGCCCGTTAAAAGCTGGTAGGTCATGATTGCCAGCGCATATTGATCTGAAGCGGCAACCGGACGACCACCCCATTGCTCGGGTGCCATATAGGTTGGTGTACCGCGTGAAGACTGGCTCATGCTGGCGCTGGCCGAGGTGAATTTCGCGATGCCAAAATCGGCTAGCAGCAGGTCGGGCAGGTCTGGATGCAGGTCATTCGAGCGCACAAGAAAGTTCGAGGGCTTCACATCCTGGTGAACAATCTGCTTGCTATGCGCGTAGGCGAGGGCAGATGCAGCCTGCCGAATAATATGAACAACTTCTCGCAGTGTGAGCATCTGTGCATTGCTATGCTGCCGGAGCCACGTCGAAAGCGAGCCTTCCTTGCAATAGGGCATCACCATGTACGTTAAGGACGTATCCTCCATTGTCTGCTCGCCATAATCGAACAATGGCAGAATATAAGGATGGTCGAGCATGGCAATCGCCCGCACTTCACGCCGGAACAGCCGCTCCGTCTCCTTAGCCGAGGAGCTATTTGGATAGGGCGTCACCTCTGCCCTCGTCACCTTCACTGCAACCTGTCGATGTATATGTGTATCCTCCCCAAGATACACCTCGCCCATTCCTCCACTCCCCAGCAGGCGAACCAGTTGATAGCGGCCTAATGCCATCCCCTCGAGCAGCATATTTCACCTTATATCAAGTTAATGGAGAACGATTCGCGCAGGATTATCACGTGGAAATAGTATAACACATCATTGGGGAAAACATAAGTGTGAATCTTAAGTTACTGGAGTCCAGCATCCTCCAAAGCACGCTCTTGCTGTCTTCTCGCTAAATCTGCCCTCACCTTATCTGCCAGTTCTTTCCCATAATGGAACTCTACAAACAGCAGGCGAACTTCTTCTTCACTAGCCTCTGGATGTGAGGCTCGAATAGCGTCTCTAGAAGCCTCGATTGCCTGTTGGCTCAATGAACACATGAGGGCGAACTTTTCGGCAACCGACATTTTTCGCATAATCTCAATCTGTACCCGCTCCGCCTCGGGACTCGTATCTTCCGATTGCGTTCTCATTTGCACCTCACATGTGTTCTAATTCTGCCTCTAGAGAGAAGTCCATCAACTAAACCCAGATATGTCAATTAAAACCTCCACACCCTCATATCGCTAAACACCACCTCAGTCGGATTATGCGTATCATTCTCGGCCAGCACGCCTATCTGTCCCTGGCTGTATGTTGCATCAGTAATACTCGTCACGGGCTGCCTGCTAACAAAGAGCGCGATGCTGCTGCCATTCGCTGAAACCGCCACCACGTTCTGCACATTCAGGCCGGTATGAATGGCCGGAGAAGAACCTTGCTGCAACGTCTTTGACTGGTTTTGTCCCGTAAAGACCAGCAATGAATAACTGCCGTTCTGGCAAACGCTGAAGTAATAATACTTGAAGTTGGTGAAGTCGGCGCGGAAGATAATGCCTCCACAATCGCCCGACACAATTGTCATATGAACTTCGTAAGCGAAGTTGGCGAAATTGGTATTGCGTGCCGCGCAATAGTGGTACGCTCCATTCTGCGTCGCTACCGCCTGATAGCCGTTGCTGGTAAAAGTGCATGTGCCAAATTGAGTTGGTTGCACATCCCAGGCATACCCACCCGAATTGTTCTGGAGCGCATCATTGATGACCAGCGAACCACTGAAAGGCGGATACGGATTATGCGTATCGGTTGATCCTGCGGTTGAGGTTGCAGCAGGAGTTGTTGTCGCGTTAGCTACAGACGTTGCTGTGGCATTACCAGGAAGCGCACTGGCTCCCCCGCTCGGACGATTGAGTCCAATCAACACCGGAATACTGACCACACTAACCAGAACAAATAAGGCTATAAGAAAAGCGAAGCTGCACTGGAAGCCTCGTCGGCTGGCCATAACATTCAGGCTTACTCCTCGCTGCGTGGTCTCGACGTGCGGCCCTCCTGTAACTGCTTGCGTATGCGTCAGATTGCCGCCAGGAGCGACAGGCGGTTGAACAGGACGCGAAACTCTTGATGGGCTATCGGCATGAATTGTATTATACGAAGCGCTCTGGCCCGCTATTCCAGTGACGGCATCAGAGGCATCCACTGTAGCATAGGTCTCTCGCTTCACCCTGTTCGGTGATTGTACAGCCTCATCAAATGCTCGCGCAAAAGCCTCCACACTCGGATAGCGATCTTCCGGCGCTTTAGCCAGCCCCCGCATAATTACTGCGTCAAGCGCGGGAGAGACACGCGGATTGAGTTTGCCAGGAGGCTCTGGCTGCTCGGTAAGATGCTTATATACCAGTTGTTCAAGCGTTCCTTGAAACGGTGGACGGCCTGTCAAAAGTTCATACGCCATTGCGGCCAGCATATATTGATCGGTCGCAGGAATAGATCGCCCGCGCCATTGTTCCGGGGCCATGTAGGGCGGCGAACCGGCAATTGACATGCTTCCGCTCGAAGCGGCGCTGTTCAGGCGCGCCAGCCCAAAATCGGCCAGCAACAAATCTGGCCGGTTCGGGTCATTCCGGTTGCGGCGCAGCAAAAAGTTGGATGGCTTTACATCACGATGCACAATCTGGCGCTCGTGCGCGTATTGCAACGCATCGCCCGCCTGCTCTACCATATACGCGACGTCTTCCGGCGCAAGCGGCCCCTGACTGCTCCGCTCCTTCAACCATGACGCCAGGGTCCCATCCTCTCCATATGGCATGACCATATAGGGCAGCGTAATGCCAGAAATCACGGCCTCGCCATAATCATACAGGGGAAGAATGTGTGAGTGATTGAGGGCAGCGACTGTTTTCATCTCGCGCTGGAACAATTGCAACGTCCGAAGCGATTCCTCTTCATCCGACCGGAGTACTACGTCGCCACGAATCACCTTAATCGCCACCTGTCGAGCAATACCCGCGTCTTCTGCCAGGTACACCTCGCCCATGCCTCCACTGCCAAGCAGGCGCAACAGGCGATAGCGACCGAGTTGCTGTCCTTCGAGCGACATACTTCACCTCAAAATCATGGCCGAATAATCGGAGCGCGGGCTTAGTATAGCACAGCCATCTGTGAGATAAAAGTGCCGCGTCCGAGATGGGCATCATACTTGTACAAAGCGATCTCAGAAGGCACCCGCCAGGGGCTGACACAGGGAGGTGTTTCCACGGCTCACCAGCCCCTGTCATGCTGAGCGCAGCGAAGCATCTGCGGTCTCGACACACAAATCGCCCGGCACACGAGATGCTTCGCTGCGCTCAGCATGACAGGCTCTCGAACAGAGTAGGGTAAAAAACCTATCCGTGTCAGCCCCTGGCGGGTGCCTTCCGGTTTTTATCTGCACGCGCCTTCCTCACATTCGTTCCCTAACTATATACGCCACAGCAGGAACAATCTTCGCGCTTGTTTTGATACTCTCACCCTCTCATCCCACATACAAAAATTTTTCCCTGTGTTCAATACGTGATGTTTCCCTGCTCATCCGTGACAGGTCTGTGATTTTAGAACAGTATGCTACCTTCAGACGCTTTGTCTGACTAACGCTAGACATGCTGGAGGCAATTATGGAACGCGCATGGGTGACAATTGAAGGAAACGAAGCGGTCGCCAATATCGCGCACACGCTAAGTGAAGTCATTGCCATTTATCCTATCACTCCGTCCACGCCAATGGGCGAGATGGCCGATGCCTGGTCGGCAACCGGTCGCCCCAATCTCTGGGGTACTGTGCCGCTGGTAATCGAAATGCAGTCCGAGGGCGGCGCAGCCGGAGCCATACACGGCGCATTACAAACCGGCTCGCTTGCAACAACCTTCACAGCCTCTCAGGGGCTGCTGCTCATGATTCCAAATATGTATAAAATCGCCGGTGAACTGACACCGGTAGTTTTTCACGTCGCCGCCCGTTCGCTCGCCACACAGGGTCTTTCCATTTTCGGCGACCACTCCGATGTGATGGCGACCCGCGCCACCGGTTTTGCCCTGCTCGCCTCAAATTCCGTACAGGAAGCCCAGGACCTCGCGCTTATCGCTCACGCATCCACGCTCAAGGCCCGCGTCCCATTCCTGCACTTCTTTGACGGTTTCCGCACCTCGCACGAAATCGACAAAATCGAGCAACTGACACGCGACGATATGCGCGCCATGATCGATGACACCTTTGTCGAGGCGCATCGCCAGCGTGGCCTCTCGCCCGATCATCCCTTCATTCGCGGCACCGCGCAAAACCCCGATGTCTACTTCCAGGCCCGCGAGACCGTCAATCCCTACTATGCAGCCTGTCCATCCATCGTGCAGGAGAACATGGACAAATTCGCGCAATTGACGGGCCGCGCCTATCATCTTTTCGACTATGTTGGCGCGCCGGATGCCGGGCGAATTATCGTCGTGATGGGTTCAGGCGCTGAAACCGTCCAGTCCACTGTCCAATATCTGCTTGGGCAGGACGAAAAAGTGGGCGTCGTCAAAGTGCATCTTTTCCGCCCCTTCTCGGTCGAACACTTCTTACAGGCGTTGCCCGCGACGGTAAAAACTATCGCCGTCCTCGACCGCACAAAGGAGCCGGGCAGCGTTGGCGAACCGCTCTACATGGATGTCGCGGCATCGCTGCAAGAGGGCTGGCACAAACGTGAACAGCCATTGCCGCGCATTATCGGCGGTCGCTACGGCCTCTCATCCAAAGAATTCACTCCGGCGATGGTTAAGGCCATCTTCGATGAGATGATTAAGGACGAGCCGAAGTCTCGCTTCACCGTCGGCATACATGATGATGTCACTCATACCAGCCTGGACTACGATGAAAGCTTCTCCATCGAGGCACCCGAGACCGTTCAGTGCGTCTTCTGGGGCCTCGGCTCCGATGGCACAGTGGGAGCTAACAAAAACTCGATCAAGATCATCGGCGAGGAGACCGAGAACGATGCCCAGGGTTACTTCGTCTACGACTCGAAGAAATCCGGCTCCGTCACCATCTCGCACCTGCGCTTCGGGCCGCGTCCCATTCACGCGCCCTATCTGATAGGCAAAGGACAGGCCAACTTCGTCGCCTGCCACCAGTTTAGCTTCCTGGAGCGCGTCGATGTTCTCAAATACGCAAAGCCCGGCGGCGTCTTCCTGCTCAACAGCATCTATGGCCCCGATGAGGTCTGGGATCACCTGCCCATCGAGGTGCAGCAGGCCATCACGGAAAAGCACCTGCGTTTCTTCGTCATCAACGCCTATCGCGTAGCCAGCAACATCGGCATGGGTGGGCGCATCAATACGGTGATGCAGACCTGTTTCTTTGCCATCAGCGGCATCCTGCCCAAAGAAGAGGCCATCGAGCAGATCAAAAAGAGCATTCGCAAGACGTATGGCAAACGCGGCGAAGCTGTCGTACAGCGCAACTTTCAGGCCGTCGATGAAACGCTTGCCCACATGTATGAAGTTCAGGTGATGGCAGGCATCGCTTCCGGTTCCGCTTCAATGGATGGAAAACAGGGTACCGTTGCCGTACAGCGACGCGCTCCCATCAATCTGCCTATGCTGACACGCCGTCCGCCCGTACCAGAGCAGGCACCCGCCTTTGTGCGCCAGATACTCGGCCCAATGATCGCTGGCGAGGGCGACGAACTTCCAGTCAGCGCGCTTCCATCCGATGGCACCTATCCATCCGGCACCGCTTGCTGGGAGAAACGCAACATCGCGCTCGAAATCCCTGCCTGGGACCCCGACATCTGCATTCAGTGCGGCAAATGCGTCATGGTCTGCCCGCACTCAGTTATTCGCGAAAAGGTATACGACCCTGCCGAACTCGAAGGCGCGCCTGCCACTTTCAAAGCGGTTGACGCCCACTTCAAAGAGTTCCCCGGCCAGAAATATACGCTCCAGATCTCGCCCGAAGACTGCACAGGCTGCGGACTCTGCGTTGAAGCCTGCCCGGTCAAAGACAAGCGTCAGGTAGGACGCAAGGCCATCAACATGGTCGAGCAGGCACCTCTGCGCGAGCAGGAAAACGAGAACTGGAACTTCTTCCTGACGCTGCCAGAGGTAGACCGCACCGCCCTCAACTTCGCCGCCATCAAGGATTCGCAACTGCTCCAGCCGCTCTTTGAGTTCTCAGGAGCCTGTTCCGGCTGTGGCGAGACGCCGTACATCAAGCTGGCGACCCAGCTTTTTGGCGATCACATGCTGGTTGCCAACGCTACCGGCTGCTCATCCATCTATGGCGGCAACCTGCCCACTACTCCCTGGACGCATAACGCCGAAGGACGCGGCCCCGCCTGGTCGAACTCGCTCTTTGAGGACAACGCCGAATTCGGCCTGGGCATGCGCCTCACGCTCGACAAGCGCCAGGAATTTGCCCGCGAACTGCTTATTAAATGCGGCGATATCGTCGACGACGAACTGGTAGAGGCGCTGCTCAATGCCGATCAGTCCAGCCAGGCAGGCATTCAGGCACAGCGCGAGCGCGTCGCCATCCTGAAACAGCGCTTGCTGAATGCACAAAGCATTGAGCCATACGCGCAACAACTGCTGCAACTGGCCGACGCGCTGGTTAAAAAGAGCGTCTGGATCATCGGCGGCGACGGCTGGGCCTATGATATCGGCTTCGGCGGCCTCGATCACGTCCTGTCTTCCGGTCGCGACGTCAATATCCTGGTGCTGGATACCGAGGTATACTCCAACACAGGTGGTCAGGCCTCGAAATCCACGCCTCGCGGCGCGGTCGCAAAATTCGCGGCTCGCGGCAAGTCCGCGCCCAAGAAAGACCTGGGCCTGCTCGCCATGTCTTACGGCAACGTCTACGTGGCGCGTGTCGCGATGGGAGCCAACGACCAGCAAACCCTCAAGGCGTTCCTTGAGGCCGAAGCCTACGATGGCCCGTCTCTCATCATCGCCTACAGCCACTGCATCGCGCATGGCATCGAGATGAATCGCGGCCTGGAGCAGCAAAAGCTGGCTGTGCAATCTGGCTACTGGCCGCTCTATCGCTACAATCCCGCGCTGGCGAAAGAGGGCAAGCATCCACTAATTCTCGACTCGAAAGACCCCAGCATCCCACTAGAAAAGTTTGCCTACAACGAGACGCGCTACCGCATGCTCCTACAAAGCAACGAGGCCCGGGCCGAGGAATTGATGCGCGAAGCCCAGCAGGACGTGAAGGTACGCTGGCACCACTATCAGCAATTGGCTGCCGAAGATGGAACAAGCAGCAAACAGTCATAAATGAAGGGAGCGTATACCAATGCCGGATCTCAGCACAACCTACCTGGGCTTACAACTTCGCAATCCCCTGGTGGCCTCCGCCTCTCCACTTTCCAAAAAAGTGGAGATGGCCCGCCGCATCGAAGATGCCGGAGCGTCCGCCCTCGTCATGTACTCGCTGTTTGAAGAACAGATCACACATGAGAGTCGCGAACTCCATCACTACCTGGAGCGCGGCACGCATTCCTACGCCGAGTCGCTGACCTACTTCCCCGATTTCGGCCACTATACTATCGGTCCTGAGCAGTATCTCGATCACCTGTTTCAAGTCAAGCAGGCCCTCAGCATTCCCGTCATCGGCAGCCTCAATGGCACCTCAACCGGCGGCTGGATCGAGTACGCGCACCTGATCGAGCAGGCTGGAGCAGACGCCCTGGAACTTAACATCTACTACCTGCCTACTGACATAAACCTGAGCGGCGCGGAACTGGAAGAACGCTACGTGCAGCTTGTCCGCGACGTGCGAGCGCAGGTAAAGCTGCCCATCGCGCTCAAGCTCAGCCCGTTCTTTACCTCGATTCCCAACATGGCAAAACGCTTTGTCGAGGCGGGTGCGGACGGCCTCGTCCTCTTCAACCGCTTCTACCAGCCAGACTTCGACCTGGAAGAATTAGAGGTTGTGCCAAACCTTGAACTCAGCACATCGCGCGACCTGCGCCTGCCTCTGCGCTGGATCGCCATTCTCTACGGGCGTATCGCCGCCGATTTCGCCCTGACAAGCGGTGTTCACACAGCCCAGGATGTCTTGAAAGCGGTCATGGCCGGATCCAACGTCGCCATGATGACCTCAACGCTGCTCGCCAACGGCACCGGTCGCCTGATGCACATTCTCAACGACCTGCAAGAATGGATGGTGGAGCATGAATATGAGTCTATCACCCAGATGCGCGGCAGCATGAGCCAGCAGGCCGTCTCCGACCCCGAAGCCTTTGAACGCGCCAACTACATGCGAGCGCTCAACACCTTCGATCAGTATGTGCGTTGATTCAATAAACCGCGCTAAAGCCAGGGCGACCGCGAGGGTCGCCCCTACTATACGACGATACTTTTTTGCACAATTTCGTATATAGTAGGGGCGACCCTCGCGGTCGCCCTGGTTCTCATCCAATCCAAAAGGAAACGCCGGGCGAACGTTCTTGAACGCTGCGAACGGCTGGCCTATCGTGCCGATCCGCAGCGTCCAAAAGGAAACGCCGGGCGAATGTTTTTGAACATTCGCCCGGCGCAACCAGACACGGGCAATCAACGACCACCAGCAGCCGCTTCCATAGTAGTAGGTGTCTGGCGCTGCCGAACTTGACGCTCCATCGAACGATTGGCCGAGATCAGGGCGCGCACGAACAACCAGATTACCACCAGCGCCGCGCCCGCCAGCGAAATCCACATAATCACCAGCGCAGGCCCTACGTTCGTGTTGCTGGTAAATGCCTGGGCAAAACCCGCCAGGTAGCTCTGGCTGGTCGCTTCAACAGCAAAGACCAGGGGACCGTAGTAGAGCGTCGCGCCGAGAACCAGGAAAACGGTTGCCAGGCGATAGGCATTCACATCATCGTCAATGCGGCGTGAAAGCTTCACTGCTAACGCGAGCAGTAAGAACAACGTTGCCAGAGGGCCGGTAATCGGCAGCGCCGAATTCGCTACAATGTTCGGCTCAAAGTAAATCCAGCTTAAGGCGAAGGTTATCAGCAGGATAGCGTCGCGGATAAGCAGGTAGGACATCCACCAGATATCCGCGCCCAGGCGCAGGCCGCAGCGGCGCAGCGTGCGCAAGACATAGGGCCGACCGAGATGTAACATCAGCGCAGTTGTCCACAATACCGGCAGGAACGCCACGATGGTGCTTATCATCCATGCTGCGCCGCCCTGCACCAGAGCTTGCGTGATTGCATTCGAAATGTCATCAGGCTTCATGAGAATACTTCCTTTCTTCAGCTCTTATATCGACGTGGTTGGGGTGGTGGTATCTGGTACTTCTGCTCGTCCACCCGTCATCAGAGTGTAGCCCGCTGCGATTGCGCCCATGATGGCAAACAGCGCGATTGAAACATAGCCAATCCCGACAGCCCATGACGCATTGGTGTTCGTAACCAGGAAATTGCTGATGTTGCCCAGCCCGCCCGAGAATACTGCATTGCCCTGCACACCAATCACATACGGAATGAAGTACAATGCCGCTCCCAGCCCTAGCAATCCTGTGACAATCCGAAAATCGCGCAGGTTATTATCAGGATCACCCATCAACTTGACCAGCAGCACCGCGAAGAGGCAGCACGCCGCCAATCCGCCCGTGAGCGGCAGAGAGTCGGTAGTCACGACATCCGGGAAAAGGAACATGAAGCTCATCACCACGCCCGAGAGGATCAGGAAATCGCGCAGCGCAATGTAGATGAGCCAGAGCAAATCCGCGCCGAGTCGCAGCGTGAAGCGATTAATCATGTCCAGAATGTAGGGCCGCCCAAGATGCAGGCCCAGTAGCGCCAGCCAGATCACCGGTAACACGGCGGCAAGTGTTCCCTCCAGGAACTGCTCCGCTCCGGCGTTGATACCTGAGATAATCGCGTTGGTAAGGTCTTGTACAGACACGATAGAACCTCCTTTGAGTAGGGGCGGAAATTGCTCCTACAACATGTCACACTTTCGTTACAGGAATAACCGGGCGGGAAGTCCGTTGCTCACCGCCAATCACTTTAACAGAAGGACACAGGTACGCCAGGTCGCAGCGTAAGCAGCGGCTCGCCTCGCGCCTCGCCTGTTCCTCGGTAAAGCCCTTCGCGAACTCGGTCGAACGGTCTCGCTCGCTTCCTTCCTCGAAAGGCATCACTTCTCTTGGTGTTGGTCGCAGATCCAGCGTGATGGTGCCATCTGGCGGCAGTGTAGAGGCCGTCTCCTCTTCGCCTTCGGGCATCTCGGACACATCTCGCAGGGCTATATGGCTCAGATAGGCATGAATAGAACGCGCCGCCTGCCGACCATGCGCCGCCGCGTGAATGATCGATTTGGGGCCATAAGTGACATCACCTGCGGCAAAGACTCCAGGCGCTGCCGTCCCAAGCGTCTGCGGATTAATCAACAGACCACCCCAGGGAGCCACACCAACTGCCGTACCTTCTGGTAAGAAGGACGGATCAGGGGCCTCGCCGATAGCTACCAGCACGATATCAACCGGAATATCGAATTCGGTTCCCAGCACCGGCACCGGCCTGCGGCGTCCTTTCTCGTCGGCCTCGCTCAACACCATGCGCTGGCAGCGCACACCCCGAACGCTTCCATTTGATGAAAGTATCTGTACAGGCGCAACCAGTTCGTGCAGGTGAATGCCTTCTTCAAGTGCAGCGCGTACCTCTTCCGCCTGCGCGGGCATTTCAACCCGGCTGCGGCGATACAGGATATGTACCGAGCGTGCCCCGGCGCGTAAAGCCGAACGCGCCGCGTCCATCGCCGTACTGCCGCCGCCAACCACAGCCACATCCCCACTCAGTTTCGTCTCTGGATTCAGGTTATAGTCTTTCAAGAAGCTGGTCGCCGGAATCACTCCATGCAGGTCTTCCCCTGGCACGCCCAGGCGCTGACTGCGCTGCGCGCCAACCGCCAGCAGCACCGCGTCAAAATCGCGCTGCAAATCATACAGGGTGATATCGCGCCCCACCGCCGTGTTGAGAACGATCTCCACTCCAAGCTCTACCATCGCCTCGATGTCGCGCTGTAATTCCTTGCGCGGCAGGCGATACTCGGGAATGCCAATCGACATCATGCCGCCTGCCACAGGCATCGCATCGTAGACGGTGACACGATACCCGCGCCGCGCCAGGTAGTACGCCGCGCTCAATCCGGTCGGACCGGCCCCCACAATCGCCACGCGCTCAACAAGCCACTGCTTCGGCGGTCGAATCTTGCGCTTTGCCGGATTGCCATGATCCATCGCGAAGCGCTTGAGATCACGAATGGCAATGGGCAGATCAAACTCGCCCCGGCGGCATACATCCTCGCAGGGAGCGGTACAAACACGCCCGCAAATCGACGGGAACGGATTCGGCTCCGAAGCTACCTGCAGCGCCTCGTCATAACGCCCCTGGGCAATCAGGCTGACATAGAGGCCAGCATTCGTTCCCACCGGGCAGGCCGCCTGACAGGGTGCGCGCAGGTCTTCCTTCCGCTCTCCCAACCAGGTGCGCCAGCTCTGCCAGGTGTTTTGTCTTTCCGCAACATGCCAGGCGTGCTTATCTCCCCAGGGTGCCTCACCCGGCTCCTCTGGAAAAGCGCGCGTGTAGGCATCTAACGGCTGCCAGCCATTTTCCTCGGGCAGGTATGTAACCGGGCCGCGCTTCGCGAAAGCAACCTCTCCTACATTGCTCTGAATGGTGATCGCATTCGTGGGACATTCATGCGCGCAGACCTCGCATCCGATGCATTGAGCCACCTGCACCGGCACAAGCATCATCCACGACTTTGCCCCGCCATTGTCAGGAATGGGAGTAAGCCGTTCGACCTCGCTTCCTAATTCTCCTTCGCCCGTCGGCCTGCTCATATCGAGACATCTCACAGGGCATAGGTCCATACAAATACCACAGTTAATACAGGTCGTTTGATTTACCTGAAAACGATAGGCCATCTTAACCTCCTATCAGGATGATTGAAAGCGCCTTTCCAGCTATGAAAAATGCGCTACGCCTATGAACCAACCTGGTCAGTAGAAATGCTTACGGGAAGCATAAGCCCTGTTTATCACAACCACATCACAGCACAGGCAGAGAAAATCACAAGCAGATAACAGGAACAAGTTCTTTATGAGAATGCTATCAATCTGGACATTTCTAAACAGTCAGGGCCTTTCGTTGTGACCCTCTTTTGATATGGCACAACTCGCCTGTGACCAGTTTGTGAGTTCCCAGTTTTATGCTATGCAATGACAAAGGCGCTCCCACCTGTCATCCTGAGCGCAGCGAAGGATCTCCGGTCGTGGCACGCGCTTCGGCTCGGCAGGCAGGTTGGTAATGGCATTGCCGTGACAGGAGTATGAGATGCCTTTGGAAGGAGAAAAGATGATGTATAAACGAATACTTGTCCCACTCGATGGCTCGTCACGCGCTCAATGCGCTTTAGAGGTGGCCGCTCGCGCTGCCCGCGCTTCCCAGGCCACGCTTGTGTTGCTGCAAGCGATAGGTATTCCCTCGGAATACAGTACCTATATGTATGGCGCGCAGGTGATCCAGCTTCCCGAGATTGGAGAAGATGTCCTGGATGCCGAGCAGGCAGAGGCCGAAAGCTATCTCGCCACGATATCTCGCTCAGAAGTGCTGAAAGGCATTCCTACCAAAACCAGGGCGCTGATCGGTGCGGCGGCCACCATCATCCAGGACGTCGCGAGAGAGGAACATGCGGATCTCATCATCCTGTGCAGTCATGGCAATACCGGCTTCAAGCGCTGGGCTGTTGGCAGCACTGCTCAAAAGGTTTCAAGGAGCAGCACAATACCTGTCCTGGTGCTGCACGAAGGCGGCATCACACCTACCAATCCTTTCCCTGACCGCCTGCGCCCCCTGCGTTCGCTCATTGCGCAGGTTGCCCTGGATGGCTCGGACTTCGCCGAAGCAGCCATTGAACCTGCAGCTAAACTGATTGCCGCTCTTGCAGCCCCAGCCCAGGGAATGCTCTTGCTCACCCACGTTGTTCCTGTATCAACAACAGGTAAGCTCAACGAGTCGCAGGTCGAAGCGCTGGACGAAGCCAAAAGCTACCTGCGCGATGTAGTGAAACGCTATTCCGGCCTCGCGCAAAGCCTGAACCTGCACCTCGAAACCTCGCTTGCAACAGGCAAAAATGTAGCTGAAACGCTTATCCACTGCGCCGAAACCGGCGAAGAGGCTACAGGCAAACGCTTAACAGGCACATGCAATCTCATGGCCATTACCACACACGGACGCGGCGGTCTACAACGCATGCGCATGGGCAGCGTCACCGAAAGCATCCTCGGAGCAACGAAATTGCCGCTGCTGGTGGTGCATAATCAACAGAAGCAATAGTTTTATAGAAGCGCGCTGATGAACTTTGATGATGAAAGAAGTGATATCAAAGATGTCATGCTGAGCGAAGCGAAGCATCTCCGGACTTGACGCGCGCATCAACTCGTCACACAGATGCTTCGCTTCGCTCAGCATGACATGGGGCGAGAATCACCCGGTCTTTTATCAAAGTTCACAATCGCAACGCTATCAAAGGCACATCAAGTGCCTGTATCCCCGTAACGTATCTTCAAATCTTTCCATGTCAGTTCAAAGCTAGAGGGCGTACCTGTGCGAAAAAAATCGGTGATGGCACGTGCTGCCAGCGCAACCAGCATCAAAGAAAAGGGACGAGTAAGCGGATAATTACAAGGATCTCCTGGAATCTCTTGCGGAATCTGGTAATGCGGCTCCCATTGCCCATTGCCATACAAGCCATCCGGGCTGAAACCGATATGCAGGCAGGGTAAAGAGAGCGCACGAGCCGTCTCGCTGACCGCCGTCCGCCCCGCTCGATTATCAAACGCATCAACTATCAATGCGCTCCCTTTCAAAAGATTCGCCACGTTTGAGGTATTCAGTTCAACCACCTGCGGCTCTACCTTCGCCTGCACAGCCCGGTAGAGTGTATTCGCCAAAGTCCTTGCTTTCGGTGCGCCCACCTCGGCTCGGCTAAATGGCTGCGTCGAAAGATTGCGCATCTCCACGCGGTCCTTATCGATCAGCCGCAAACGAGCAAAGCCCATACGCGCCAGCGCCTCCGCTAGATTTCCTCCAAGCGTACCCGCGCCGCAAATGGTAAGTAACTGCTGCGAGAAGGCCGCCAGCGAGGCATGCCGCTCCTCATGAAAAAAGGGGCTATCAGGATTGATCATTTATTCCTCCGCCCGCCAGGGCGAATCGCTCATCACACTTACCAGGCTGGTCAGGTCGAAATCACGGTCGCGCCCGCTCAGGCAGATGCCACTCGATACCACTGTCAGACCAGGATCAAGCATCGAGCGATAGCGGGAGTTCTGCCCGCGTTCGCTCCACTCGACAACCAGGTAGCTCGGCGTATTCTCTGTTGCAGGCACTTCGCTGAAGCTGTGCAATGCCGCGTCCGCCTTCGCTAATGCGCGTCTCAGGGCGCGTTCCAACGGTGTGCGCCGCGCCTCCTGTTGCAGCCATTGCCGCTGCTGTTCGCGGTTTCCTTCAAGCGCGGCTATCTCCTGCTCATTTCCGCGCCCTTGATTTGCCAGTTCTACCTGTCGCAGTTGCCAGTAAATCAGCGCCAGCCGTTCGGAACCCGCCAACCCTGGCAAGAAACGCTCCAACGACTCGATATTCGCCGCCATGTCGCGCAGCCATTCAGCATGTGTCGCGTCAGCCAGCGTATCCGGCCCCTCGAACCAGAGCGTTCGTCCATCAACCCGCGTAATCACACGCTCGAAGCGTTCCGCGCCATTGGTTGGGTCACACAGAAAGACAGGCAGTGGCCTGGCTCCCAGACCAAACCGCTGCTTCGCATCACTCTCATTAAAAGGAATAGCCCACCACGCGCCCGGCACACGCGAACTCATATCCGGCCACAGCAGGATCACGCGCAGCGCCGGAAATTGTTCCAGGTACGTCCCGCGCTCCCAGGGCAGAGCCTCACCCAGCAACTCTACCTCGCGCTCGTTCACGGGACGAAAGCGACCCCACCCACTAAACTTACCCCGCAGCTTAAATTCATACACCATGCCGTTCAAGCGTATGCGAATCTTGCCGCCAGGCAAAAGCGGCGCAATGATCTCCCGGTCGAGCAGTTGCTTCCCCTGCTCGCTCAGCTTGCGTACCAGCGCGTGGACATCAGGTTTTGAGCGCCGTTCTTTCTTGCTCATGCTGGTGTAACCGGTACCTCTATCAATTCACGCGACAGCAAGCGCACCATCGCATTTGAAACGGCGTGTCGATTGCGCTGCGTCAGTTCTACAAGTTCATCTATCGTTATATCCGGCTGCTCCTGCCATGCTTTCAGTACAGCCCGGTCCAGTTCCAGGTCGCTGAACTCGCTTTTCAGCAGCGTCGCCAGATGCTCGATAGCCTTCTGAGCCTGCTGCGAGGGAAAGAACTGCCCTCCGGTCATCGCGCTAATCTGCTCAAATGACTCCTGTACATCCTTTGTTAAACCAAGCGCGTGAATCGTAATGCACTTTTCCTCAGCGCGGCGCGTTACGCTCTCAATCGTCTCTCCACAGGGGCAGCCATTCCCAAAGTGATCTCCTTGCGCGCCAACTCCATGCGGCGGCGCATCCCCAACCAGCACCAGCAAACGCCGCGCATGCCGTCGCCACTCCAACTCGTTGATGGCGGCGACAATGCCATCAAAAACCGCTTCCGGCATGTCACCGCCACCATCTGCGGCAAGGCCACGTATATTTTTCTGCGCATGCTGCAAATCTCGCGCAAACGCATATACCTTGTAAACCATTTTATCCTGCGGGGGATGGTCGCGATACTCGACCACCCCCAACCGCAAGTCTATCTCCGCCGCCTGGCTCAGCCCTTCCAGCATAGAAACCATCTGATTCTGCGCCGCCGTGATCAAATGCCCCATGCTGCCAGTCGTGTCCACAACAAAAGCAAGGTCAACCTGGTTAATCAAGTCCCTCTTCTTCATTGTGGCACTCCTACAGGTTGTGCTGGCCGCCTGGGCAGTTCGTAATTCAAGATTATGTTATTCATCCCCATCGCTGCGGCCTCGCTGATCTGTACGCCTGCGTCTCATGAAGTCTTCAAGATCGCTCTTGCTCACTTTGAAGCCCTTGCCCAGGTCGAAAGCTACCAGTTCACCGGAATGTATCCAATTCAAGACGGTTCTTTTATGTACACCGAGCCTTTTTGCTACCTGCTCTACAGAGAGTAGTACCTCATCATTCTCGTTCATAGGCCAGTTCCCCTAGTTTATGATCATTGTATCATAATGGTCAACAAAACACTTATTTATCATGGAAATTCACATATCTTCTCAATAGTATTGAAAAATTCACGAACATTGGCTATAATTACTCATAGATACATACAGTGATCTCCTCATACATAGAAATACCTTAAAATACAGAATGGTAGTGCGCTTTGGAATGCGTATTGTAGAGAGTTGGTCTGCCTTTGATAGACGCGGACCAACGGAGAGACTGGCTAGTATGTATATCCCTCTAGACGCTCTGTGATGCATGATAAGCACATAGGAGTCGGGTGTCAAGCGAAAAGGAGAACTACTTTATGGCAACCAGACATCTCCGTATTATCCCTCTCATCGACATCTGTAGTGCCGAGTTCGCCTATCAGTATGAGCAGGGTCTCTGTCAAAGCATGTATGGCGAAAGACAAGAAACAGGTCCTTTACCTGATAGCTACCTTGTCAACAACCTCTTGTGGGACACGGCAAATAGCTACTTTGATGGGCGACATGATCACCTCCTACCTCGCATTGGGTTTTACATTGGCATGCTTCATGGCAGCATCCTATCGCCACAAACAGAGGAGCTAAGGCCAGATGCTACTTCATTGGCCACCTTCCAGAACCAGGAAGCTGCGCGAGGCTACAGAGTTGGTCGCGAATACTACTTCTGCGAAGCATCTCCCAAGGAGACTAGAATCACCGATGAAAGTCTGATCGAACGGCTGCGTGAACTTGCCCGCGAGTCGCTCGAGTTCTGCGACGAAGAAAGCACATGGTATTACTCCATAGGGTGCCTGCTCGGAGAACTGAGCGGACAACTTTTCCCTGCTTCACTTGCAGAACGGCAACAGTGGGAAACAGAACGTCAGAAATGGCTTGAGGATTGTAGTTAGCATTCCGTCCAGGAACCGGATGGACAATAACTGTTTGCGCTGACTACCCAAAAGATAGGGTTTTGTACTTGCATCTCAGCAACTAGATACACTCTAATCGCTGAGATGCAATGCAGAGCTATTTCAACATAAGGAGCTATTATCATGACACGTAGGATACCGAAGGAACATGAAGACGCCATGATCGAGGCATATTTAAATGGAGCCACTCAAGAAGAGGCCGCTGCTTTGTTTGGTTATTATAAGCTAACATGTGCAAATGTACTGCGACGACGAGGAATTACAAAGCGAAGTGCATCAGATGCAGGACGAATATCAGCACAAGCACGTCGAGTTCCAAAAGACGTTGAGGATGCAATAGTGGCAGCCTACCTTGAAGGTGCCACGGCAAAAGAGGCTGCAGCGCAATTTGGCTACTCTAATGTTACTTGTTTCAATATTCTAAGTCGGAGAGGAATTGCGCATAGAAATTCAGGAGAAGCTCGAAGCGTTCCTCGCGAGCATGCAGATGCGATAGTCGAAGCTTACAGAAATGGTGCTACGGCAGAGGATGCTGCTTCGCTGTTTGGCTACTCTAGATCTACCTGTATAAACATATTAAGACAGCGAGGAATTACAGTCAGAACCGCAGCGGAAGCACTTCGTCATTATACTGTAGATGAAAGTTTTTTCGATTATATTGATTCTGAAGATAAAGCATACTGGTTAGGTTTCTTAACAGCAGACGGTTTTATTCAATCTAAAAGTGTGGGAATTCACCTACAGATAGGCGATGCAGAACATCTGTATAAATTCAGAGCCTCATTAGATGCACAGTATCCCATTGGTTTCAGAGACGTTACTGCCTCCAACGGTACAGTTTGTTCCCAGGCTACAATCAGGATCTTTTCTATCAAATTGGTGAGAGCTTTAAATCAACTTGGCTTATCACAGAACAAGACTTTCACGGTGCGCCCTTGCGAATATATACCCAAAGCATTCCTGGCAGCCTACTGGCGCGGTATCTTCGATGGCGATGGCTGGATCAGTTGCACCGGGCTACTAAAGCGCAAATATAGTGTTGGTCTATGTGGCAACCAAGCAATTGTCAGTGGTTTTTCAGATTTTATTAGTCAACATGTGCAGTCTAGAGCTAGCATTAAACCAACTGACCGAATTTTTAAAAGAGAATATAATGGTAGATTACTAGCATGTGCCGTACTACGAGTACTCTATAGTGGCGCGACTGTTTACCTTGACCGTAAATATATCCTGGCCTGTAAACTGTGTGGAGAGTCCCTTTAGATATGACTTCTTAAAGGAACTCCCTCTGAATGTTGTCTACGTTGCTGTCTTTAGGCGCGTAGGTAAATTGTACTGCATGATAAAGTCCACCAGTTCGCTTTTCGTTGACATAACCAGAAGATTTAAAATGTTAGGCAACGAGTAGTAATCCTCCTTAAACTGGTAACGCATCACTTCAATGCCTTTTTCCCGTAATCCGATTGCAAAACGATCATATGAACCTCCCACCTGCACAATGATTATTGTGGGAGCAATGTTCATAATATTTGTGTATTCTTTCCATGCATTACGCAGGTAAGGAGCCGTATTTTCCCCTTCGTCGGTGACAATGACTATTTGCTCGACATAAGTATTGTCTTTTAAAAGCTTAATCAAAGCACATCCGATGCTGGTGCCGCCGTCGGCGCGCACAAACCTGAAAGCTTGCTCCCAGTCGCTAAGCGCCGGACGCTTCCCCGCCGGAACCGATGCCTGAATTTCAAAGGCAGCCGTGTCGAAGGCATACACGTAGAAATTGGCAGTCGTAACAGCGCTAATCAGAGCGGCAAGCTGCTTCGCCACTTCGATAGCCTGGGTCATCGAACCGCTTTTATCTACGAAAAGGGCAGTCGAACGCCGGATCTCCACCTTGTCGGCCACACGCTGGTCGGTCACTTCGGTAAGCTTGCGCTCGGTCTCCGCGTCCAACTGCGCGACTTCTGCGGCCTTCTTCGCCTTCATGGTAGAGACACGCTTATCGCCTTTCGCCTGTTCCAGCTTAGACTCGATCAGCGCCTTGACCTCGGCATTGTCCATCGCGCCGCGCCGCTTGAGCGCGGACATGTTGTTGATGACCTCCTGCGGCGACATGGCGTTAATCAGTGCCACCAGCAGCGCAGGCGTCATATGCCGGACCGCGCCAACCGCCGTCGTATAGGGAATGCGGTTGTCCAGGATGATGCGCGCCTGCTCCTCGGCGCTCTCCGCCTTCGCCAGTTGCTTGAGCGCTGCCAATGGGCTATCAGCAGGCGGCTGCTCGTCGAAGAGAATGGCCTGAGCGCGTGGCCCCGGCTTCAAGCGCAGGCTGGCATACAGGTGCTTCAGGTCATTGCGAGCGCGCATGGCTGCTCCGTCGAACTGCCTGGGGTTCTGCTCGCGTGTCTCCAGGTAGTGCGCGATGGCGCTCTTGAGCGAACGCGGAGCCTTTCCCACCACGCGCTTCGCATGATCCAGCACACGCGCCACCTCATACGGCGCAAGCTGCTGGAGCAACGCCCAGGCCGCCTCACGGAACTCAGAAAAATCGCTTGTCGCCAGGTGCGCAACGAAGAGTATCTTGTGATCGCGCACCTCGCCCTTTTCAAAGTACCAGGGCGCGAGATGTCCATAGAAAAGCGGGTCGCTCTCCAGGGCGCTGGTATGCAGCAGAGCAAGCTCTTCCAGTTTGCGGTGCGGAGTAGTAAGGAAGGAATTGAGAATCTGGACGCGCACGTCCTGCTCGTGTGTCTGCGTCATTGAAGCACCATCCTCGCAGTTTTATATGGCATTCAGGCCGGAACGCGCAAGTCGAAAGGGCATTTAAAACAAAGATGCTCTACCATTGAGCTACGGGGGCATAAAAACGCCCCCGACGGGATTCGAACCCGCAACCTTCCGATCCACAATCGAAAATGTTTGTAAGCTCGTTCAGTTAGAGCGCGGTCCGGCCTGAAATAAGAAGTTTTATCTCAAGCCTGCCCTGTACAAGTCAAGTGAGCTATCCCTTTCGGGATGGACGACAGGACTCGAACCTGTAACCATCAGCTTTTGAGGCTGATGCTCTACCAATTGAGCAACGTTTGTAAGCTCGCTCCGTTAGAGTACAGGGCAGACAAAAAATTTACCCGTAGATGGCCTCTGGACGTACAATGATCGCCTGGCTGGTGCGAACCACGACATGGTTATCGAGGTAGTGTGCCGGGAGATCGAAGTGTCCTTCTACCGAACGCAGTATCTGCGCATCAGTAGCGTCACTCTGCAATCCAAGCATAGCCAGCGTCAACTCTTCGCTCCGTCCATCAAAGCGTACATGTAGGGCGCGCTGTAACAACTGTGTCATCGGCTATGCCTCCTTTCCCGGCTTTTTTCTTTAGCTGTATTGAGGTTTACAGATCTCAAACACTTTGTTATTTGTCAATAACATTCACAGCTATATATGTACACTATTCTGGCACGTCTTGTCAAGCCTTTTTTGGCCCATTTTTTCAAACAGGCGAAAAACTCACGGCAGAGTATATCTCACCAAAGAAACGGCTGGGAACTCGCGCCAGTAACTGCGTACCCGTAAAGCCGTTTTCAGCAGCCAATCGTTCCCAACTTTGATAAGTAAAGGGATGCGGCACCCACATATTCCCGCGATCAGTGCTGTATTCAACAATCAGCAGCCTCCCGCCGGGGCGCAGATAGCTGCGCCCCAGTTGCAAGACAGGCCCTTTGTTGCGCACAAAATGCAGCGAATTCGCCATCACAATCCCATCCAACGGCGGCAACTTCACCTGTCGCGTGAAATCCGCGTTCATATACTCTACCGCCACATCAGGAAAACGACTCCTCATCGCCCGTTCCTGCTCGCGCAATGATCCTCTATCTTTGTCAAGCGAATAAATCTGCCCGCCCGGCCCTATTAGATCAGCCAGCGCCAGCGTGAACGCGCCTGTCCCCGAACCAAAATCGGCCCAGACCTTTCCCGCGCCCTCGACTCCCTTACGCAATAGAAACACATGATCGTTATGATTCACTTTTCTACATCCTCTACCATTGCCTCGGCGGCAACAGCACCTCTATTAATGTGGAACCCCTACGCCCGGTTGCCTCTTGTAGACATGCCTGCAATTCTTCCGGCGTGCTTGTCTTCACTCCCTGTATGCCAAAGGCCTGCGCCAGCGCTACGTAATCAGGCGCAACCAGATCAGTAGCGATGTATCGACGCTCATAGCTCCGCCGTTGCGCGAACTTCACGGCGCTATACGTCGCATCATTGAAAATCACAACCACCACGTCAAGCTGCTCCTGCACCGCCGTTGCCAGTTCGCCTGCATTCAGCAAAAAGCCGCCATCGCCGCACAGCGCCACCACAGGCTGCTCTGGTGCCGCCGCCTTCGCTCCCAACGCAAGCGGCAACCCACAGCCAATCGCGCACAACTCCGATGGATGAATATACGTGCGCGGCGCATAGACCGGAAAATATTCCCCACTCGCATAGCCCAGCATCGTCATATCCGCCACCACTATGCCATGCTCCGGCAACCCCGCTCGCACTGCATCCAGAAATGGCAGTCCATCCCCATACGCTCGCTGCGCATATCCCGCCAATGCCTCTCGCACGCGGTTCACTTCCTCCGTTCGCGCAACCCACTCGCCATCGCTATCTTTCAAAGCTCCCAACAACGCATCAAGCGCCAACCGCACATCAGAAACAATTCCCAACGCAACGGGATACTGCCTTCCAATTTCAGCCGGGTCGATATCAACCTGCGCAATCTTCCCCGGTATATGCAGTTTGCCCCGTCCCGTCCGCTCCTCGCTCAACTTGCTTCCCAATACCAGCACCACATCCGAATCGCTCACCAGCGCCCTCAATTCGCGTGGCACTCCATAGCCGGACGATGCTATCACTAATGGATGTTCCGTCGGCAATGTATCCCGGTTTTTATCATCCAGTAATACTGGCGCACCCAGCCTCTCAGCAAGCCGCACCAGTTGCGCATTCGCCCCCGAAGCTGTAACGCCCCTGCCCGCGATAATCAACGGACGCCGTGCCTCTCCCAACAATTGCGCCAACTCTGTAATTTGTGCCTCTGTTGGTTGCGGCAAGGTAATCGGTGCAGGCTCCATAATCTGCACATCAGCTCTTTGCGCCAGCACATCCAGCGGTATCTCTATATACGCGCCTCGCGGTCGGCCCATCTGCAAAGCGCGGAAGGCGTCGCGAATAGCTTCCGGTATCTCCTCCACAAAATCCACCCTGCGCGTCCAGCCCGACAGCGCCTCCATCATCCCAAATTGATCCTTGATTTCATGTAATTCGCCTTTCGCCCGTCCTCTGGAACCCGCAGGCAAAGATGAGGCAATCACCAGCAGAGGAATCGAATCGGCATATGCATCCGCAACTGGCGTGGCAATATTGGTCACTCCTGGCCCTGTAATTGTCGAGGCCACACCAACCTTTCCACTGATGCGCGCATAGCCATCCGCCATGAAGCCCACGCCCTGCTCATGCCTCCCCAACACATGGCGGATTCCTGTGGTATCGCGCAAGGCATCATACAAAGGCAGCGTATGCACCCCCGGAATGCCAAATATCGTATTCACTCCATGCGCCTCTAAGGCCGCGACAACGGCCTGTCCTCCTGTGAGATGTGCCACCTTGATTGCTCCTTCCTGCTGACTGATATTACAATGCAATTATTGTATTATATTGACCGCCCTCACTTCACGGTTCTACCAATTATTTGGAGCCAGGGCGACCGCAAGGGTACGCCCCTACTATGGATGAGTATAGTAGGGGCGTACCCTTGCGGTCGCCCTGGCTCATTCCCCCACACGCCTCACCCCTTCCTTGACACCAGCAACTTCCAACGTTTATCCTGATACAAAGAACAAAGACCGTTCTGCCCATTATTCTGTGAGGTGCGAAGATGCCCCGTGGCGAATGTTTTCTTATCCTGGGCGGCGCTGGCCTGGTTGGCAAGCAGATTGCCCGCCGCCTTGCTACCGACAACAATCTGAATCCCAGCAAAATCGTCATCGCCGCGCTTTTTGAGCGAGAAGTAGACCACGCGCTTGACGAACTGCGCAAAGTCACGACCAATCGGCCCGTCCGCTGGGTTGGAGAACATGGCAACATCTTTGTGCGCCAGGAGTTCGCGAATGAGAACCCCCGGACGCTGCTCAATAATCCCGCGCATCGCGAAGCCTTATACGAAGACCTCTTCGGCAACATCGACCAGGCTTACGAGCGTTCCTATCTCGTCCAACTCATCGCCCGTCACCAACCCGATGTAATTATCGATAGCATCAATACCGCCACCGCCATCAGCTATCAAAACGTCTACACAGCCTCGTTTCAGGCCCGGCGGCGCGTCGAAGACCTGCTCGCAGCCATTCAGGACAGCAGCCAATCGAATCCTGAAAGCATGCTCGAACCAACCAGCCACGCCCTTTACGAACTCCTGCTGAGCCAGTCGCTTCCCGAATTGATTCGCCACGTCTTCCTGCTGCACCGCGCAATGGTCGAGCATCACACCCGCGTCTACCTCAAAATCGGCACCACCGGAACAGGCGGCATGGGCCTCAACATTCCCTACACCCATAGCGAAGATAAGCCCTCGGCGCAACTCATCACCAAAACCGCCGTTGCCTTTGCGCACACCGGCCTGCTCTTCCTCATGGCACGCACCGCAGGCAGCCCGATTGTCAAAGAGATCAAGCCGGGCGGTATGATCGGCTACGCCGACGTCGAGTACCGCGCCATTCCTGCGCGTGGCAAATTCGGCCAGATCGTGCATCGCTACAACGGCAAAGTTCAGGTATTGAACAATCATCTTGTCCTGCACGAGCCAGAAGAAGAATACGAAGACGGTGGAGAACTGCGCCTGCCCATCATCGACACAGGCGAAAACGGCCTCTTCACCAAAGGCGAGTTTGAAACCATCACCACAATGGGCCAGATGGAGTTCATCACCCCTGAAGAAATCGCGCACGAAGTGGCGATGGAGATTCAGGGCAACACCACCGGACGCGACGTCATCGCCACCATCGATAGCGCGGTCATGAATCCCACCTACCGCGCTGGCTACCTGCGCCACCAGGCTCTCACCGACCTCGCCCGTCTCGAATCCGAAACCGGCACCCATAGCGTCGCCCTGGGACAACTCGGCCCGCCCGAACTCTCCAAACTGCTCTGGGAAGCTGAACTCTTCAAGCTGCGTTACAAAACGCTCGACGAGGTGCTGGAAAACACACCCGAAGAACTTTCCGAAGACCTGCAAGAACTGCTCAACACCTATGAATTCAATCAGATGTGCCAGACCATCATCTCGGTTGGCCTGCCCATCCTGCTGCCCGACGGGAAAACCCTCATTCGCGGCCCACACATTCGCATCCCCGAATACCTCGAACCCGAAGTGCCCGTCACCAGCAAGGACATCGACACCTGGGCACAAAAAGGTTGGGTGGACCTGCGTCACAAAAATATGTCGCTCTGGCTCGACCGCTTTGAGAAAATGGAGCGCAGCCGCCAGCAACTGCGCGGGCGCGGCTCCGCGGCCGTCACTATCGAAGGCTACATCTACGACGATATCCGCATTGGCGAAGTCGTCGGCTGGATTTTCAATAATGAAAGCGATGGATACCGCATCAAATACGGACACCGCATCAAATAAGGGAAGGAACAACACAATCTATGGCTTATTCCTGGTGGCAAACAGGCGTAATTTATCAGGTTTACCCGCGTAGTTTTTTCGATAGCAATGGCGATGGCGTAGGTGACCTCCCTGGTATCACTCAAAAACTGGATTACTTGCGCTGGCTCGGTGTAGATGCCATCTGGCTCTCACCCATCTACCCATCTCCGATGGCCGATTTTGGGTATGACATCAGCGATTACACCGGTGTCCATCCCCTCTTCGGAACCCTGGCCGACCTGGACACCCTGCTTCAACAGGCACACCAGCAAAATCTCAAAGTCATCCTGGATTTCGTGCCCAATCACACCTCCGACGAGCATCCCTGGTTTCAGGAATCACGTTCCAGCCGCGCGAATCCTAAACGCGACTGGTATATCTGGAAAGACCCTGCTCCCGGTGGTGGTCCTCCCAATAACTGGACCAGCCGGTTCGGTGGCCCCGCCTGGCAATTCGACGAACAAACCGGACAGTACTACCTGCACCTGTTCGATGTAAAACAGCCCGACCTTAATTGGCGCAATCCCCAGGTGCGCGAAGCCATGTACAATGTCTTGCGCTTCTGGTTCGACCGGGGTATCGATGGCTTTCGCATCGATGTCCTCTGGTTATTGATCAAAGATGAGCAGTTCCGCGATAACCCCGAGAATCCTTCCTGGAAGCCGGGCGACCCTCCCTATGCGCGTCAAATTGGCCTGTACATTGGAGATCAGCCCGAAATACACGACATTGTGCGGGAAATGCGCGCCATTGCCAATAGCTACGGCGAGCGCGTATTGATCGGCGAAATCTACCTGCCAGTGCAAAACCTGATACACTACTACGGCGAACAGCTAGACGAGGTTCAGCTACCTTTCAATTTCCAATTTGTGACGCTCTCGTCCTGGGAAGCCAGCACAATCCGCCACGCGGTTGATACATATGAAGGCATGCTGCCACAGGGAGCGTGGCCCAACTGGGTGCTGGGCAATCATGATCGCCCCCACATCGCCTCGCGCGTAGGACGAGAACAGGCGCGAGTGGCCCAGATGCTCTTACTCACGCTGCGCGGAACGCCCACCTGCTACTACGGAGATGAGTTGGGCATGCAAAATGTGGCTATTCCGCCAGAGCTGATACAAGACCCACAAGGAAAGTATTCCCCCGGATACAGCCGCGATCCCATGCGCACACCCATGCAATGGGATACCAGCCCCAACGCCGGTTTCTGCCCTCCAAACATAAAACCCTGGTTGCCTGTCGCAAATGACTATCAGACCTACAACGTCGCTGTTGAGCAAGATGACCCGCGTTCCTTTTTGACGCTGGTACACAGGTTACTAACCCTCCGCCGCACCTATCCCGCTCTCAACATTGGCTCATATCAATCCATCGACCAGCCCAATCCGAATTGTTTTGTCTACACGCGCCAGCACGCCGATCAACGCTGCCTGGTCGTTCTCAACTTCTCATCAAACGATCAGGTGGTATCGTTGCAAGAACAAGGCCAGGTCATGCTCTCTACCCATCTTGACCGCGAGGAACATATCGATCTCTCAGAAATACACCTGCGAGGCAACGAGGGACTACTCATCTTCTGAAGGCAGGCAGAGCGGCCATCCATGCGCGCATGGATGGCCGCTCTGCCTGCCTTCCCCAATCTATTCGCGCAACGTTCCCCCAACCGCTTCACTCACGCGCCGTATAATGCGATTGCGCGCACTCACCACCTGCGACTCCTTGAGCGGTTCGTCCACGCTCTCGTAGGTCAGGTGATAGGCCAGCGACTTCTGACCCTCAGCCAATGGCTTGCCGCGATAGATGTCGAACAGTTCGGTCTTGCTCAGCAGGGAACCGCCCGCCTTGCGTATCGCCTCTAATACCTTTGCGGCAGGCACCTCTTCGCCAACCACGAAGGCCAGGTCTTCCACCACTGGCGGGAAATTGCTGATCGGCTTCATCGCCTGCAACTGCCAGCTCGGCCTTACAAGCGACTTGATATGCATCTCAGCCGCGAAAACGGGGGCGCTCACCGGAATATCGAACTTGAGCAATACCTCCGGGTCAAGCTCTCCCATAATGCCTAGCGATTCGCCTTTCAACTTAATCAGCGCGCACGTTCTCGTATACGTAGGATTGTCGCGCACCGGAATATACTCGACATCCTCATCGCTGAAGCCCAACCGCTGCAACATCGTCTCAACGATGCCCTTCAGATCGAAGAAATCGAAATTCTGCGCACCCGCCGGGTCTGGATACAGACTGACCGGACGACGCGGCCCCGTCAGTAAGATGCACAGGCGCGGGTCTTCATCCGGTCGCACACCATCCCCACCTTCCGGCCAGTAGACCTTGCCCACCTCGAAGACGGCATAACGCTGTGTATAGCGATAGTTATACGCCAGATTCTCCAGCGCGCTCACCTGCATCGAGCGCCGCATCACGTTGCGCTTTGCCGAAAGTGGATTGAGCAGCGTAACGAACGGAATATGGGCTTCCTCGGCAGTTGGCCTCCCACGATTGAATTTATCGTGATTCTCCACCGTCGTCAACGAATAGCTGATCGTTTCTTGCAGACCGCAGCCCACCAGGATATCGCGTATCTTCTCCTCGGTCTCCAGTTGCAGATTGCGATGCTGTGGCGGCAGGGTATCACTCATCAGCGTCATGGGAATCCGGTCATAGCCGATGACACGCGCTACCTCTTCCGCGAGGTCGGCAGGCACTGAAATGTCCAGGCGATGCCAGGGAACAACGCAGCGCAAAAGCGGCTCGCCCTCATCGATATGCAGCCCGAAGACGCCCCGGCCCATCTCTGAGCGAGGCTGAGGCAGTCCATAAAGCTGCTCGCACTGGAAATCTAATCGCGCCAGACTGGCCGCAATCTCCTCCAGGGAAAGATCCATGCCGAGCAATCGCCGGATATCGCTGCGCGTCGTATACACCACGCGCTCTTCCTGCGGCACCGGATAGGTATCAACTATCCCCGGCACTATCTTTCCCTGCGCGTAATCATGCATCAAACTCGCCGCCCGCCGCGCCGCGATAGCATTCAGCGTAGCCGGAATGCCGCGTGTGAAGCGCTGGCTGGCCTCGCTGGGCAGCTTCAATTTCTGCGCGGTACGCCGGTTGCTGATATTATCGAAGGTGGCCGACTCCAACAGCACGTTACGCGTGTTCTCGTTTACCTCTGTTTCCGCGCCGCCCATCACGCCTGCAATGGCAATTGGACCAAGCATATCCGTAATCAGCAGCATCGACTCGTCCAGTTCACGCTCCACGCCATCCAGCGTGGTCATCTTCTCGCCCAGATGCGCCCGCCGCACGATAATCACCGGCTTCTCTGCGCCCGACCGTTTCGCCCGCTCAAGCAGCAGATCATAGTCGAAGGCGTGCAACGGCTGCCCCCACTCAAGCATCACGTAGTTGGTAATATCAACCACGTTGCTGATCGGGCGCATCCCCGCCTTAGTCAAACGCTCCTGCATCCATTTAGGCGACTCACCAATCTGCACATCGCGAATAATCATCCCGGTGTAGCGATTGCACAGGTCAGGATCAGCAATCTCCACCGCCACATAATCTTCAGCCCTGCCCTCGCCAACGGTTGCAGGCAGCGTATCTTCAGGCAGGTGCAGCCGCGCCTCGGTCAGCGCCGCCACTTCACGCGCCACACCAATCATGTTCAAGCACCGGGCCATGTCCACCGTCAGCCCAAGCGACAACACCTCGTCGCCCAGGTAATCGCGCAAAGGCATCCCAACGGGCGCGTCCTCCGGCAAGAGCAAAATGCCCTCATGTTCATCACTCAACCCCAGTTCGCGCTCTGAGCAAACCATGCCGTTCGAGGGAATGCCGCGAATCTTCGATGGCTTCAGTTTCTTCTTCGGTCGCGGCTGCTGCTCGCTATACGCATCGATCAATACCGCACCAGAACGGGCGAAGGCCACTTTCAAAACCGGCAAATCCTCGCGCCCCTTATACTCGAACAGGTTGGGCGCGCCCGTCACCACCTGCTCCGGCTGCCCGCCGCCATAGTCTACATCTACCAGCACCAATCGATCAGCATTAGGATGCGGCTTCACGGCCAGTATCTGTCCAACCACAATCGTCTCCGGGTCCCACCAGTCGCCCGTCTTCTCTATCGCCTCAATCTCCAACCCCGCCAGCGTCAGCCGCTCCGCCAACTGCGCCAGAGGCAAATCAAGGTCTACATATTCTTTTAACCATGAAATCGGTACAAGCATCTTCTCTCTTCTCCTCTTCCGAATTCTTCCCCTACACTCGCTCGAACAGCCTTGCATCGTTGGCGTAGAAGTAACGTATATCGTCGATACCGTACTTCTGAAGCGCCATGCGTTCCGGCCCCATACCGAAGGCGAAGCCGCTGAACTCGGCAGGATCATAACCACCGTATTCCAGCACCTGTGGATGCACTACACCCGCGCCCAGTATCTCCAGCCAGCCCGTATATTTACAGATCGCGCAGCCCTTCCCGCCGCACAGCACGCAGTCAATATCCATCTCCACGCTAGGCTCTGTGAACGGGAAGTAGCTCTTACGAAAACGAGCCTTGCGCCCCTCGCCATACATCTGATTAGCGAAGTTCATCAACACGCCCTTGAGATCAGCGAAAGTTATCCCGCGCCCAACCGCCAATCCCTCAACCTGGTAGAACATTGACTCCGAGCGCGCCGTGACCTGCTCGTAGCGATACACCTTCCCTGGCAAGATCACGCGAATCGGCTCTGGTGCGTATCTTCTCATGGCATGTATCTGCCCAGGGCTGGTATGCGTGCGCAGCAGCAATCCCGGCGTTGTGGTATAGAAAGTATCCCACATATCTCGGGCAGGATGTCCCGGTGGCATATTGAGCAACTGGAAGTTATATTCATCTGTCTCTACCTCTGGACTCTCGAAAATCTGGAAACCCATCGCTGAGAAAATGCTGTAGATGTCTCGCAATACTCGCGTGGTGATATGCAGCCTCCCCAATGTCTGCGGGCGTCCCGGCAGCGTCACATCCACGTTCTCCGCCCGCCGTCGCGCCTCCAATTCTTCCTGCTCAATCGCCTCCTGCCGCTCCTTCAGCGCCTGTTCTAACGCAACCTTGACCTCGTTCGCCACCTTGCCAACCTGTGGCCTTTCTTCGGCAGGCAAACTTCCCAGGTTGCGCAGGATACCCGTCAGGCGTCCCTTGCGGCCCAGGTACTCGCTATGCCACGCCTGCGTTGAAGCTGCATCATGCGCCTGCACCAATGCCTCCTCCGCCTCCCGGCGCAACTGCTCAAGTTGCGCTAAAATGTCCTGTTGTACGATGTTACTCATAATTCCTCTCTCCTGTCTCTCACTAGCCAACTTATGACAGGCAATAAAAAAAAGCCAACAACATGTCACAGGGACGAAGTTGTCAGCTTAACCTACTCCGTGGTACCACCCAGATTGAACCTATACCTCAGCTTTGAATGTGATGATGTAGGGACGGGATTCATCGCGTCCACCTCGGTATGGAATGAGCCGTGAGCAGGTTGGACGCGATGAATCCCGTCCCTACAGTACAACCCATCTCAACCGCAAGTAAGTCTGAGGCAAAGGTTCCACTTGGCCTGTCCTGTAACGGGGACTTCCGGGGCTGTCTACCCATCTTTCGATCAAAGATGCTCAACAGCCAGCTCTGGGGCGAACTTCAACACATTCGGGAATGAAAAGGCTTGCAGCCGATGACCTTTTCTCTCTGTCATTCCCTCATCTGCCTACTTTTCCCCATCGTTGCTTTTCAGCGTCTATTTTTCCAGAATTTTCTATAGTATGCCAGATTTAGTGCCAATTGTCTAGTAGTTTTTCCATATAAATTTGCCTGCCGGAAGCCACCCGTAGAGCTGAGACTGGAAGCCACCCGCAAGGGGATGGCTCTACAATATGACACCGCTTGTAGAGCCATCCCCTTGCGGGTGGCTTCCAGTCCCTCACTACCTTCGTCCCTAACTACTCGAATACCTCCCAACTACTTGACAAACAATCCACTTCTTCCTTACAATACCTTTAATAAAGCTATTAGAAAAGCTATTCGCTCCTAAACCTTAAAAGATGGAGATTTTCCCATGCAAAAAGTATCCTCGCTCGACAAATCATCCCACTTTTCCAGGTTGCGCTTCGTCACTGCGCTCATCCTCATTTTGCTGGGTGTTCAATTTCTGATCGGCATGCTGGTCAATCTCTTTGTGCAGGTTCCAGCAAGCCATCCAGGAGTTAATGCCCCGGAATACTTTTCAGGAGTGGTACAGGGAGTAGCGTGGGCATTAGTGAATGCGCCGCTCTGGTTGCTGCTTCACGCTATAGTAGGGCTTGTGTTGTTCCTTGCCGCATTGCTTCTGATCGGCTACGCCATTGCAGCGCGCAGGAGAGCCTGGATTACTGTTTCGGTAGTGGGAGCGCTGGGGATCATCCTGGCAGGTTTTAACGGTGCCAGCTTCATGAACTATGGACATGATTTCAGTTCGCTCTTCATGTCAATGGGCTTCTTGATGGCTGCCGTCGCCTACACGATTGGCATTGCTCTCTCGCGTTAAGGCAACACCATGTACGAATTCATTATTCTTTCTCTCTTGATGCGCATGCCCATGCATGCCTATCTCATCATGAAAATTACCAACGACCAGATTGGCCCCTGGGCTAAAATCAGCAGCGGCACACTCTCCACCATGTTGAACAAGTTGGAGCAGACAGGCTTGATCGCGCCTCTACAGCAACGTCATGACTATACGAAAGGAGAGCGCCGCTCGCGCACGTTCACCATCACCGAGGAAGGGCGCAAGCGTTTTCACCAGTTAATGATGGATACCTCGTCCAATCTCGGCGACTATCAAAAAGTCTTCTACCACAAAATGAGCTACTTCGACCTCTTGCGCTCCGACGAGCGCCTGCTGCTGGTCAACCACTACCTCAATTACTGCCAGATCACCATGCTTCATGTACAGACCGAAATGAACAACCTCGTACACGAACTCGCCAACTATCCCGCTTTTCTGCAAAATCTCCTCAGAATGATGAAGCACGTGGTACAGCACTGGCAGGCCGAATATGAATGGATCAAAGACATCCGGGAACAGGAGCTTGAGCAGGCTGAGGCCGCCAATGACACAGGCTCGAATGGATGAATCATTCAGGTTAAGTTCCAGGGCGACCGCGAGGGTCGCCCCTACTATAGACGAAAACGCGCAAAAGATGTACTATTGTATAGTAGGGACGACCCTCGCGGTCGCCCCGGTACTAATGCCCTGCTTATCACGCACGCCTACCTATAAAATCTCCCCTCATCCTCTGCTTTGATATACACATCCTTTTCAGGATCAAACAGCCGTTCATCCGTCGAAGCGGGCACATAGGCAAACACATACTTTTTCGGGTTATTCAAGCGAATTGTCAGCCCATCCAGTCCCTCGTCGTATTTGCCACCATATTTCTCTTGCGGAACAGGCGTATGCCCATGAAACCAGCGTTTCACCTGTTCCCGAACGCCCAGATTCTCCAGCGTTCCCTCGATGGCCTCCTGCTTTACTCCCCGGCGCAATGTTAGTTCCAGCGACACAATGCGCGGTCGATACATGTCCTGAATATCGGTCTTCTTTACCGCCTGGTGCGGCAGCGTATGGCTGACCACGAAATACGACCCCTGCGCCATCAATGGCAGCGCCCGTTCAAAGCGACTCCACTTATACAAAAACTTATAGCCCCAACCCTTTCTATTCAGCACCCATTCTCGCACCAGTATTGATTCGCCCTTATCCGAGGTGAGAACTGGTTTGCCCTCGTCATTCAGCACAAGTTGATCGTTCTCATTGTACTTCAGCCCTACATACTTGCGGAAATCCCTCGCCAGTTCTCCCGCCATGTCGTCGTGATTGCCGCGCAGGCAGAAAAAATGCGCCGGATACTGGAGCTTGAGGTACATCACCATCAACGCCGTACCCAGCGAACGCACCATCTCTCGATCCAACAGTTCCTGCGTCCACTCCCCATCCAGGTTAATCACCCAGTCCGAACGCATCTCCGAATGCGGGATATCTCCCACACAGACCACATTGATCCGCCCCTGCTGCAATAGTTCGAAAATCTGGCCGCCCGCAACAGAGCCTTCTTCAATATGCGTGCTTAATACCTCGATCAGTAACTCTCGTCGCGCATGCAGGTCGGGCAGGATAATAGTGGGCACATCCGGTAACTGCACCAGCCCGCCCTCCTGCGTGAGGATGCCTGAAACAGCTTCCAGCGCCTCAAGATACGTTTCCGGCGCTTCAAGGTAATCTCTTCTGGAAAATTCCTTCAATGTTGCGAGTGATTGCGCGGGGTTGTTTTGAATCTGCTGCACAGGTCTTGTCCTCGCCTTCACAGTTTAGCTTACCGCATTATAGCAGATACCAGAATCGGCTTCGCTATGTTGTAAAATGAATCATCTATTTTCCTGAACAAAACAGAAAGGAAGCTCTATGGATATTCAGAACAGAGTTGCTCTTGTTACCGGCGGCGCGTCCGGCCTGGGCGCTGCCTGCGTGCGCCTCCTTACACAATCCGGCGCGAAAGCCGTAATCGCCGATCTGAATGCTGAAACCGGCAACGCGCTTGCCAGCGAACTCGGTAGCGCGACCGCCTTCGTTCAAACCAATGTCACCGACGAAGCCTCTGTGCAGGCCGCAGTTGATGCTGCCCTCAAAAACTTTGGCGGTCTGCATATCCTCATAAATTGTGCCGGTATCGGCATAGCTGAAAGAGTCCTCGGCAAAAATGGCCCGAGCAGCCTCGAATCGTTCACGCGAGTCATCCAGGTGAACCTCATCGGCACGTACAACGCCATTCGCCTTGCCGCCGCCGCGATGTCCCAGAACACACCCAACGAGGATGGCGAGCGCGGCGTCGTTATCAACACCGCCTCCGTCGCCGCCTTCGATGGTCAGATCGGACAGGCCGCCTATTCCGCCTCCAAAGGCGGCATCGTCGGCATGACGCTGCCCATCGCCCGCGAATTCGCCCGCTTCGGCATTCGCGTCATGACCATTGCTCCCGGCATCTTCGACACGCCCCTGCTCGGTGCCCTGCCAGAACCGGCCCGCATCTCGCTCGGCCAGCAAGTCCCATTCCCCCCACGCCTCGGTCGCCCCAGCGAATACGCCCTGCTGGCAAAGCAGATCATTGAAAATCCAATGCTGAACGGCGAGGTAATCAGGCTCGATGGAGCCCTGCGCATGGGGCCTCACTGAGGGAAGGGTCTCCTCGATTAGCTGAGACTCTTCAACACTAATGGCACTGATACTGCTGAGGGGAAGGCGCTAGTGCTCAGCCAAACTTCCCCTCTCCTAATAGGGGTTCTAGTTAGTAGAAATCGTCCACTCAGCCTATACTTCTCACATTTTCTACACTCTGCACAAGGTCTGTGAGAAACCTCGACAGAAGTGAGTATCCACATATGGGCAGCGAATATGGCACCGCCCGCTTGCTAAGTACTCCCTCATACCCGGTACAAAATAATCCTGAAAAAGGAACTCGTCCTGAAACGGTCTTCTCACGCTGTAGTGAGGCCGGAGAATTCCTCCAAAGACCGCTTACTTCTGTAAGCTAGAACTATAGGGTATGGAAATGGAAGAGGAGCCTGATGAAGGAGCTGGCTGCAAGAGAAATGGTGGTAGCATGTTGAGATCGTTTTTGGGCTGTTCACTTGGCAAGCCCCATCAGGGCGTAAGAGATGGCCTCGTCTTGTGTCAGAGTTGAGCCAATGTTCCACTGTTCTGTGAAGACACTTTCATCCAGTTCAGCACGAGCGGTCATGACCACCCTATCAAAGTCTTCCTGTTCGGGCGAGGGAAGAGGGGTATGTGCCGCTCTACGCAGCACGGCAGCTGCGGCAGCCAATCTTGTTGCACGCTCATAGTTCCCTTGCGCACAAGCCACAGCGGCGATGCCTTCCAGGCACCAGGCAGTGTAGGTGGCATTGCCCAGCTGCTGGTAGATCGTCAGGCTCTCCCGGTAACACCTTTTTGCTCGCTCGTAGTCCTGCTCTTGGCGAGCAAGATGCCCCAGCAAGGTAAGGATGTTGGCAATACCCCAAGTCATATCAAGGGCGCGCGTCCTGGCGAGAGCTTCTTCCAGCAAAGCTGTGGCATATGCGAACTCTCCGCGCTTGCGCGCCAACTCGCCGAGGTTCAGCAGGGCAAGTCCAATAGGACGAGCATCCCCCGCATCATTTGCCCGTTTGGACGCTTCGTAACTTTCTGTGAAGTAGGCGCTGGCCTCTTCTTCCTTTCCCGAGGCCAGCGCTATGGAACCGAGCGTGGCAAGCACGTGGGTGATTTCAAATTGGTCTCCCGTCTGTTTTGCCAAAGCTAGTGCCTCTCTGGCTAACGCTTCTGCACGCTCATTGCTGCCCAGGTGCATGGCCAGGCGCGCTGCATTATAAAATGCTCTACTGCGAACAGCAAGCGGGGCCGCCTGCGCCCCGGTAGCCTTGTCCAGTGCTAGCATCCGTTCCAGCCACATGCTCCCTTCACGCATCTGACCGCGTTTCAACCAGAACAGTCCAAACCATGCAGCCAGCCGTAGTCCGAGCGCCACCTCTCCTCGCTCGTAGGACCAGTGCAGCGCGGCACGTCCATTGGCCGATTCCTGGTCGAGATGCACCTCGCGGCTCCCCTGAGATGGCCCTACGCGCTCCGATTCCTCGGCCAGCTCCGCATAATACTCGGCATGGCGCCGCTGATAAAGGTCCTCTTCCCCTGCTGCTCGCAATTGTTCGAGCACATACTCGCGAATCACTTCGAGCATGCGGTAGCGTGGCAGACCGTCTCGCATGATCTCTACTTGAACGAGGCTGGCATCGACGAGAGCCGCGATGGTCGAGAGTCCGGCATCGAGGGCAATAGGTTCCTCGCCCTGACAGACGGCTTCGGCTGCTGCAAGCTGACAGCCTCCCATAAACACGGCCAGCGCACGGAACCAGCGCTGTTGTGTGGCTGTAAGCAGGTTGTAGCTCCAGCCGATCGCTTCACGCATCGTCCGCTGGCGTTCCGGCAGATCCCTGGCACCTCCACGCAGGAGCAAGAGCCGCTGCGAGAGACGGTCTAGCAGTACCGGAAGGGAGAGCACTCTGACGTGTGCTGCTGCCAGTTCGATGGCCAGAGGGAGTCGATCCAGCTGGTCACAAATGGCTGCCACTATCTGTTCGTTGACATCCAGACCCCTCTGCACCTGCTGTGCTCGCTCTCGAAAGAGGGCCATGGCAGCGGCTTGCGATAAAGGAGTCAGCATCAGTTGTTGTTCAGCCCGCAGGTGCAAGGGCACCCGGCTCGTGACCAGCACCTGCAGACGTGGGCAGTTTGTGAGCAGATCGGCTATGAAGTCTGCTGTGGAGAGGACATGCTCAACATTATCCAGAATCAGCAAGCACTGTTTGTCCTGGAGGAAAGCACGCACCTGCTCGGAGAATGCATGATCCGTCTGTTCACGCAGCCCCAGTGTGTGCGCCACGGTCTTTGGAACGAGCGAAGGATCGCGCAGAGCCGTCAGGTCAATCCAGGCGAGGCCATCGGCAAAACCTGAGCGGAGGTCGTGTGCGATCTCGAGCGCGAGGCGGGTCTTGCCGACCCCGCCTGGCCCGGACACGGTGAGCAGACGCACCTCACGCTCTCGCAAAAGGTCACGTGCCTGTGCGACTTCCTGCTCCCGCCCGAGTAGAGCAGTGGGTGGGAACGGAAGCACCTGTAGGGGAGCGGCTTTCGCGTCCTCTCTCGGTAAAGTAGGCCGAGCTGCGGCAAACAGGGCGGCCCGCTGCGGGGCCTCGAGGTTCATCGCACTTGTGAGCATATCAAGTGTATCATAGCGAGGCGCACGGCTGAGACCTCGTTCCAGGTCGCTGATCGCCCGCGTACTGAGGTTGGCCCGTTCAGCCAATGCCTCCTGAGTCAAACCAGCCGCCATGCGATAGCGCTTGAGCATCGCTCCAAAGGTAGTCGGCTCCATTTCCCCTGCTCTCTACTATGTGCTGCCATGGTGAGCAAAATCCGCCCAGACACCATCATACCATAGAATAAAGACGAGCAAACTGTGGGGAAATTGTGGGTCAACTTCATGGTGCAATCGAGTACGAACAGGTACACTTTCAGCAACGGTGAAATACTGCCGATGTCAGAGAGTCTCTCATGACCTCTAGCTAGAAAGGAGAATGAATCATGCTCCCTGAAGAATGCAAAGCCATCGCCAGACTCGCGGATGAGGCCATCAACCAGAGGAATCTAGGCCTGCTCGATAACCATCCTGGCTACTGGCAGACCCGGCAAATCTTTCCGCTGCTCTTTCAGGCGTTCCCTGATGTATCTTCCACGGTCGAGCAGCAGACGGTCGAGGGAGAATGGGTGTCGACCCGCACCACGCTCCGCGGCACGCACTTGGGAGCGTTTATGGGAATAGCTCCCACGGGCAAAGCGATTGAGATCATGCACATCTCGCTCGACCAGGTTGCAGAGGGTAAGGTTGTAGAGCACTTTGGTGTCTCGGACTGGCTGCGAGCACTCATCGCCTTCGAGGTCGTGGCCGCGCCAACTCCGGTCACGAGCACAGCAGGAGCAATGAAATGATTCCAGGCCCTTCTCATCTTGAGACAGCTCAGGAGCAGACCCTAGCACAACGGCTTGGAAACCGGGAGAGCGAGATGCAATCTCTAGCTGGAACCTTCAGGAGTTTGGTGATGGCACTCAGGATGAGCCTGAAACGATTTGGGCACAGGATACCCAGACACCTTACGCTACGACCACTGTCGTCCCTGGAATCACCACATCACTGATGCTCTTGATGGCGTCATTCCTCCGTCAGGAAGGTCGGAGAAGTATTCTCTACCACATGTTTCGAGATGATCTTAAAAAAAGAAAGGAAAACACCATGTACATCTTTGCTGTCCGAGCGAAAGTTCAACCCGGGAAGGCTGAAGAGTTCGCCCAGAAGTGGAAGAACTTCTACGGCTCGCTGGCCAGGGATTTGCCTGGGTTCCAGCAGGCCTACTACGCCGCAGATCGAGCGACGGACACGACGCTGGCAGTGTGGATATGGAGTGCAAAGCCAGACGAGGCACAGTTGCGCCAGGCCATGCAGGAATTCTCTGCCCAGATCCGCAATCTGACAGCCGGGTCTCCCTCCCCGGAGTGGTATGAAGTCCTTCAACACATCTAGTTACACAGTGCATTTTGCTGTACCGAACGGTTGTCGGCTCGTGGCAGTGTGATGTACTGCAAACGTGAGGTATACTGTCACCGATCGACCAACCATTTCCGTGCGGGATGGCGATATCCCTCACTTCCAAAATCCATAAACCTGCTGAAAGGGATTTTTGGAAGTTGAAAGTGTTGTCATCCCAAACATGGTTTGGCTAAATATGGGTGAAAAAAAGTTGCCAGAAATGCGTGACGATAAGGTTATATAGCTGTATTATGATATTACTGCTGTTCACTCTTCTAAAAGGTCCTGTGTTGTAAAAATTAGGGAAACGTTTCCATTTTTCTGGTTGGTATTGCTAGGCTGGTCGCTTATTTATCACATGGCATTCTGAAACCTATCCATTTCATAACTCTGCTTTTTCAACGAGATGGGAAGCCTCAGACCAAAAAGTGCGGCCAGGTCTTGCGTAATCTCCCGCATCCGTGTTAGATTAATGGTGACTCCATAAATGACGTTTCGATGGTGGAATACGCATGGCCCCTAAATAAGCTTTGCTATTCTTTTCCTGTGAGAGGGAGCCATCAGTATGCTGACAGGCTCCCTCTCATTATCTGCTGCGATTGCGACCCAAACAGGGATGCCTGAGCGAACAGTTCGACACTGGCTCAGCCGTGGCACTCCCTATTCCCATCCCAGACGGCAACGAGCGCGCCTGCTTGACCCGTACCACACCTATCTTCTGCAGCGCTGCAAGCCAGTGGCCTTGAAGCGTTTACGTCCTTTGCGACGGGTATGCTCCAGGATAAGATGCTGTCCTTGCTGGAATACCATTGCCCTGGAGCAATGGTAATTCTGACAGCAGCGAAGAATCCCTGGGTGAGACGAGAGCTTCTTCACTGCGCTCAGTATAACAGGCAAAAGGGTCCGGGTATTGCAAAACTCCTGCCCCTTGCATCAGTTTAAATTCTCTGACTATAATCAGAGAATGAAAAGTTACTCTTGAGTCATCCTGGAGGTAGCTATGGATATGCCGCTGGTTGAACAGGTTCGGCGCTTCAATCGGGTTATGACAGAGCGCGTTGGTGCCCTCAACGACCACTTCCTGGGACGAAAGCACCCTCTTGGTGAGGCAAGGCTCCTGTGGGAGATCGGAGAACAGGGGGCGAGCATTCGGGAACTGAGACGCAGACTCTCGCTCGATTCAGCCTATGTCAGCCGCCTGCTGCGCTCACTTGAGAAACAGGGGCTGGTTGTGGTGAAGAGGAGTGAGCATGATGGAAGAGTTGGTCTCGTCCAGTTGACCGGGGCGGGCCTTCGCGAACGAATAGAGCTTGATCAGCGAGCCGATGCCTTCGCTCGTTCCATGCTGGAGCCGCTCAGCGAGAACCAGCGCTTGAAACTGGGTGCTGCAATGGCACAGGTTGAGCGGCTGCTGCTGGCATCAATGGTCCAGATAGCCGTCGCTGATCCAACCACTCAGGATGCCCAATGGTGCATTCAACAATATTTCACCGAGTTGAACGAGCGCTTTGAGATGGGCTTCGATCCGGCCCTTAGCATTTCGGCATATGCCCATGAACTTACGCCCCCGGCAGGCCTTCTGCTCGTCGCACGCCTGCGCGATGAGCCGGTGGGCTGTGGTGCCTTAAAGTTTCACGAGAATGCAATCGGTGAACTCAAGCGCATGTGGGTAGCTCCACAGGTACGCGGACTTGGGCTGGGACGGCGTTTGCTGCTGGCATTGGAGCACGAAGCCAGGGAAGCAGGTATGACAATCCTTCACCTGGAAACGAATCACACACTCACCGAAGCCATCGAGCTGTACAGGCACTCAGGCTATCAGGAGGTAGAAGCCTTCAACGACGAGCCTTATGCACAGCACTGGTTTGAAAAGCGACTTTGAAGAGCGAACAGCTATTGTATGATGCGTGGATAGTGGCGGGAGCAGATCGTGTGCTTTCACCTTACATCATTGCCGGTCATCGCATGGCAAATCTAGCAATTCAGCCAGGTGCCCCGGAGGACTTGCAGTGAAAGGAGCTAGGAGATTCTCAATGCGCCAGTTGCCAATGGGGACAATCACGTTACTCTTCACCGATATTGAAGGGTCCACGCAACTGCTCCAGCAATTAGGCGACCGCTACGCCACTGTACTTGCCGAGTCCCGCCGCCTGCTGCGTGAAGCATTTCAGCAGTGGAACGGCCATGAGGTTGATACCCAGGGCGATGCCTTCTTCATCGCCTTCGCTCGCGCAACAGATGCTCTATCGGCGGCGGTAGCTGGCCAGCATGCTCTGGCTGATCATCCCTGGCCCGATGGCGCGGTTGTGCGTGTGCGTATGGGCTTGCATACCGGTGAGCCATCGCTGGCCTCCGAAGGCTACGTGGGCATCGACGTGCATCACGCAGCACGCATTATGGATGCCGCGCATGGCGGGCAGATACTCCTTTCCCAGGCAACGCGCGATCTCGTAGAACATCGCCTGCCCAATGAAGTGAGCTTGCGCGATATGGGCGAGCATCGCCTCAAGGACTTACAACGTCCCAGCCATCTCTTCCAGCTCGTCATCGCGGGGCTGCCAACCGATTTCCTCCCTCTTAAAACTCTCGATATCTGCCCTAACAACCTCCCTGTCCAGCCCACTCCACTCATTGGACGGGAGAAAGAAGTGGACGCCATCGGGCAACTGATAGGCCGCGATGATGTTCGCCTGGTGAGCCTGACGGGTCCCGGCGGAATGGGTAAAACCCGGCTTGCCCTGCAGGTAGCGGCAGAACTGAGCGACCTGTTTGCGGATGGCGTCTATTTTGTGGATCTGGCTCCCGTTAGCGACTCCGCATTGGTTATTCCCACTATTGCGCAGACCCTCGGCTTATGGGAGCGGGGCAGCCTGCCACTCCTGGAGCGCCTGAAGGAGGAACTGCGGCAGAAGCGGATATTGCTGTTGCTTGACAACTTTGAACAGGTTATAGACGCAGCACTCGACATCGCAGACCTCCTCGCGGCCTGCCCGCAGCTCAAATTAGTGATAACGAGTCGAACAGTGTTGCATGTACGAGCTGAGCGCGAATTTATCGTGCCGCCTCTCTCATTTCCTGATCCTGCGCAAGTGCCGGATATCTCAACGCTTTCACAGTATGAAGCCATAGCCCTGTTCATCCAGCGCGCTCAAACCGTCCGACCAGACTTCCAGTTGACTGCAAGCAACGCGCCAGCCGTGGTAGAGATTGTTGCCCGCCTGGACGGTCTGCCACTGGCTATCGAACTGGCGGCCGCTCGTATGAAATTCCTCTCCCCTGAGGCGCTGCTTGCACGTTTGAGCCAACGACTGCAGGTGCTGACGGGCGGTGCGCGAGATGTGGCTGTGCGCCAGCAAACCCTGCGCAACACCGTCGAGTGGAGCTATAACCTGTTAGATGCTCAGGAACAAAAGCTCTTCTGGCGGCTCTCCATCTTTGTCGGCGGCTGCACCCTGCAAGCAGTTGAGGCCTTATATTCAATTCTGGATGATGGAACTGAATCTGTTCTGGATACAGTGGCCTCGCTTGTTGATAAAAGCCTTTTGCAGCAGAGGGAGCAGGGCAGCGGAGCAGAGCCGCGCTTCGTCATATTGGAGACGATTCGCGAATATGGATTAGAGCGCCTCTCCGCCAGTGGAGAAATGGAAATGGTGCGCAAGGCCCATGCAGCATACTTTCTCGCTCAAGTGGAGAGAGGAGACCAGGACCGCCCCAGTTCAGAGTATGAAGCCTGGTTGAAGCAGATGGAACAGGAACATGACAATTTGCGAGCAGCCATGCAATGGTCCCTCGAGCAGCAGGAGGGTCGAAAGGAAATAGCTCTGCGTCTTGGCGGAGGGCTGCGGTCATTCTGGTACAATCGCGGCTACTTGAGTGAGGGGCTGGATTTTTTAGAGCGGGCATTGGCGCAGAGCGATGAAGTGGTAGCTGCTGTAAAAGCAAGAGCGCTTTATGCTGCCGCCCGGTTGTACGAGGTTCGAGGCGAATATGACCGGGCGGAGCCTCTGCTTATAAAGAGCCTGGCGCTCTATCGAGAGCTTGGTGACATGGCACACATTGGCCTCGCTCTCCACCTGCAAGCGGATATCGCCTGGAGGCGAGGGAATCTGGAAATGGCACGCTCGCAAGCAGAGGAGGCTTTCGCAGTCTTCAAGCAGTTGGATGACAAGAGAGCGATCGCCAGTTTACTGCTCCACCTGGGAGCGCTGGCCGCGGATCAGGGTGAGTATACAAAGGCGCTCACTCTGCTGGAGGAGAGCCTGGCGATAAACAGAGCACTGGCGGACAAGAGCGGCACTGCCGATTCGCTCTTCAATCTGGCGCGGGCGAGCTATTTCTCTGGCGGCGATCTTGTAAAAGCACGCCAGCTCCTTGAAGAGAGTTTCGCTATCTTTAATCAATTAGGCGATAAGGAAAGTCTCGCCTATTGTCTCTGCCTCTCGGGGCTGCTAACTCTTGAACAGGGCGACACTACCTCGGCGTATTCGCTCATCGAGCAGAGCGTGACACTCTTCAAAGAGAGGAAACAGAAACATGGCATGGCCTTATCAACCACCTCTTTAGCAAAGGTGATTGCTGCCCAGGGTGACACTACAATGGCCCGTGAACTCTACGAGGAGAGCTTTCTACTAGCGCAGAAGGCGGATGACAAGCTGAATATTGCCTCTGCCCTGGAAGGCCTGGCAAGCGTTGTAGCAACACAAGGAGTATACACCTGGGCAGCGCGCCTCTGGGGCGCAGCAGAGGCGCTGCGCGAGTCCATTGGTGCCCCTCAACCGGCGGTCGAACGCCCTGCCTACGAACGAGCAGTGGCGGCAACACGCGCGCACCTCGGGAAGTCAACCTTCTCCGCCGCCTGGGCCGAGGGGCGAGGCATGGCACCGGAGGATGTTCCAGTCTGACCGATAGGAAACTGTTCAGTATGGATGTGGTGTTACTCATTTTTTACGGCGAAACCGTATGAACGAAGTCAACCGTCACAAAAGGCTCTGAGTAATGTTGAGCAATATTGTTCAGGTATCAAAAACACATGAAAGAAGATGCTTGAGTTAAGTGTTGAACTGCAAGCGGGCCATTCATCCCTGGACACGAATGCCCAGGGATGAATGGCCCGCTTTAGAGTAAAGAAAGAGGTTATCAGGGCCAATACCCTTTCTTTTCGACGTTAGCGGTCCACTTCCCCCACTACGAAATCCAGGCTGCCCAGCACCGCAATGACATCGCTCATCTTGTAACCGCGCAGCAGCTCGGGCAATACTTGCAGGTTGACAAAGGACGGCCCGCGCAGCTTGGCGCGCCAGGGATACTCGCTGCCGTCGCTGATCAGGTAGACACCCAGTTCGCCCTTGCTGCTCTCGATGGCAAAGTAGGTTTCTCCGCGCGGCGGACGCAGACTCACCGGAGTGCGGGCGCTGATCGGACCCGGCGGCAATTGCTCGATGGCCACGCGGCACAGCCGAATGCTTTCCCTTATCTCCTGGAAGCGCACCGCGTTGCGGGCGTAGCAATCAGCTTCCTGCCTCACTTGCACGTTCACCGGCACTTCGCGATAGGCCATGTAGGGGCGATTGACCCGCAAATCCCAGTGAATGCCGCTGGCACGCGCCATAGGACCGGTGAGTCCATAGGCAAGTGCTTGCTGCGGATCGAGATAACCCACGCCTTGAGTGCGTGCCAGAAAGATCTCATTGCCGTTGACGAGTCGCTCTAATTCCGCCATGTTCTGCTCGAACTGATCGAGGTAGGACTCACATGCCTTGAGCCATCCTGCGGGAAAATCGTTCAACACGCCGCCCACACGCAGGTAGTTGACGTTAAAGCGGCTGCCGCCCAGGGCCTCGAACAAATCCATGATTCCCTCGCGATCACGCATCGTCCACAGCAGTGGTGTGGTCGTGCCCAGATCATTGACGTAGGCCCCAATGCCGACCAGGTGGCTGGCGATGCGTTGCAGTTCTCCCACCAGCAGGCGAATATACTGAGCGCGGCGCGGCGGCTCCAGCCCCATCAACTGTTCGATGGCTCCAGCATAAGCAATTTCGTTGAGCATAGGGGAGAGGTAGTCAGCGTTGTCCATATATCGAATCCCGCCCAGGTAGGGACGATTCTCCAGCGTTTTCTCAATGCCCCGATGCAGGTAGCCGATGACCGGGGTGCAGTCCACGACGGTCTCCCCTTCCAGGGTTAGCACCAGGCGCAACACCCCATGCGTACTGGGGTGCTGTGGCCCCAGGTTCAGCAGCATCTCTTCTGTATGTCGCCCTGCATTGGTTGGCTCTTGCGCCTCATCCTTTTGGGGAACAGGCCGTATACTGGGAGTTGTCGAAGATTTGTCCTGCTCCTTGCGTGGAACGTAGCCCTGCTTTTCGATTTTCTCACGCAGTTTAAAGATCCCCTCAATCAACGCTTCCGGGCGCGGCGGACATCCAGGTACATACACATCGACGGGAACTACCGTGTCCACGCCCTGCACCGTGTAATAGCTGTCGTAGAACTCGCCGCCGGAGTTGGCGCACTGCCCCATGCTAATGACCCATTTCGGTTCGGGCATTTGCTCCCATAAATGACGCAGGCGTGGAGCCATCTTGACCGAGACGGTTCCCGCCACAATCATCAGATCGGCCTGCCGAGGGCTGGCGCGAAAGACCTCCGAGCCGAAGCGAGACATATCGTACTGAGGAGCAGAGGCCGCCGCGATCATCTCAAAGCCGCAACAGGCCAGCGCGTACATAAAGGGCCAGATGGAGCGGGAGCGCGACCAATTTTGCGCCCACTGAAGCACGTCAGCCATGTTCGTCAGCACAGCAGGTTCTTCCTGCTGACCCGGCACATACTCCTGCGGCCCGCGTGCCATGCGGAGAGGGATCGCCTTGCGTTCGCCCGTTGAGGGGACATATTCCTGTTCTTTGTGTTGGTGCTTGTCGCTCATGCGTATACCTCTTTTTAAGGCCGGTGGTATTTTATGCTCTCCGAAGTGCTTCCACTGGCGTGTTTACAATACAGTAATCACAAAGCTCTTGATACGCAACTGGATCGCTATGGCCGTCAGTCCTGGCGGCCCATTTGAAAGCGCGTCTTTGGTCGTCCTCGACTGACTCCCCATTGTACCATTAATTAACAATTTGACCACATCTCCCCGCACCTCAATGCGATAGGTCCGATAATTCGGACCGGGAGTATAATCACGTAACATGAAAGGGCCGCTCCTATCAAAAGAATTCGCAATGACCCCCTCAAAACCAGCGTAATCGTAAGGGCCGGGTTTTTCCGAGGCCGGTGGCTCTGACAGGCGCATCACGCCTATCGATTGATAAGGTGGTGAGGAATTTTGATACTCAACCCCCGACTACCTCATCTTGAGATGAATCGTTGCCAGTCGTGGCGGTTTCCAGAGCTGCTGCTTTTTTCAAGGCGCGGAACTGGAGTACTTTCACGTTGGCTTCCGTCACTCCCATCATCAGTGCAGCCTCGCTCACTGTATAGTTGAGCAGGAAGCGATAGACTAAGACCTCTCTGTATCGTTCAGGCAATTGTTGGAGAATATCCTGTACACGTTCTGCTGAGCTGTTGTTCATCCCAGGGGCGTCGTCCCCATTGGGGAAGTCTCGCCCAGCATCCAGGAGAAAGTCAAGCGAAGCCGCGGGTGCCCGTTTTACCATACGCCAGTAATCCATGATCGTGGTGTGAGCAACCTGAAAGAGCCAGCTTCGTATACTTTGAGAACTGCGCTGTTCATCGAGATGCCGTACAGCTTTTAGAAAGACCTGTGAGGTCAGGTCTTCTGCCACTTCCCGATTTCTTACCTGAACGTAAACGAATTGGTAGACACGTGTAAGGTTCTCCTGAGAGAACGCGGGTACGCCCTGCGTGCTTGGGCTGGATGGTGGTAGTGTGCATGTGTTCATACATTTTTTGCTCTTAAGCAGTATCCATTCTGGTTGCACCACGAAACTGTGACAGCATTGTAAGTGCCTCCCTGAGCCCGGCTTCTCATGCCGATGCGATTTGTTGCTGGGGAGAACATCTTCCTTCCTTCACCACATCAGTAGTATAACCAGGACAATGGAAAGCACGCATCGGGAATACTTCGCAATTTGAGTAAGCTGTTTTCGAGATGGGAGAGATACCAATATGCGAAGGTTTGCCTATACTACGTTGAGAATCGCTTGAGAAGTCCCATCTTATGTAGGAAGGATGCTAAGCCAGCCCATGATGTACAGCGAAGGCGACTGCCGCTGCCCGATTCTCGCTGCCCGTTTTGTTGAAGATATGGGTCAGATGGTGCGCGACCGTTTTCTGGCTCAATCCTAATGCGCTGGCAATTTCCCCGTTCGTCATGCCACGGGCAAGCAGGCGCAGCACCTGCACCTGGCGGGCGGTAAGTCCGGCGGGGTAGGTGTTCGAGGGAGGTGTGGTCGTCTCTGGTGATGAGAGAAGCACAGGCTCCTCTTGAGCTTGTTGAGAGAGGGCCTGCTCCGGTAACATGGCGCGCCCTTTGTTCATGGCTTGAGCAAACCTGTACTCCCCCAGGACGTCGCGAAGAGCGGCAACAGCACGCTCATGATTCCCCTGTTCGACGCGTGGGATGAGCGCGCCAATGGCCTCCCGTAGGGACTCAGACGTTCCGAGAAGAAGGGCTGCCCACCAGGATTTCCCCTGTATTGAAGCTATTTGCGCGAGTCCTTCCAGACACGAGGCAATTAATGGCGAATGACTTAGCTCCCTGGCGATCGCCACGCTCTCTTCGTAAAGGGAGAGCGCTGCCGTGAGTTCTCCTTGAGCAGTTTTTACCCGCGCAAGAAGAGCTAGCGATTCGGCGAGCGCTCTCCTATGTCCCACCTCTCGAAAAAGCAGGATGCTCTCTTCAGTTTGCAAACGAGCAGCGGCCAGATCGCCCCGGTTGAGAGATAGCTGCGCCGCGAGGGAGTAGGAGCTGGCTATCCCCTCCTTTTCACCCAGGTCGCTGAAAAGCGAAAGGCTTTCCTCCAGGAGGGAACTGAGCGCTGTCTGCTCGCCCTGTGAAACAAAAAGCAACTGCGCCAGCCGCAAAAGGGAAGTCGCCATGCCTCGTTTGTCACCCAGTTCTCGATGCGTTGCCAGGCTTTCCTCGTAGAGAATACGCGCGCTGTCGTACTTTCCTTCCTGAGCATCGAGCAAGCCAAGCGTTGAGAGCGACCAGGCCACGCGCTCTTTGTCGTCCATTGTTCGAAAGAGTGCCAGTGCCTCCTGCGCCATAGAGCGAGCGGTGGCACTATCTCCTTTCATCCAGGGAACAACGCTCAACAGATAGAGCGAGAGCGCGATTCCCTGCTGGTCACCCAGTTCCCGGAACAGGGTCAGGCTTTGGCGGCAGTAGGTTTCGGTTCGCTCGTAGTCATTCTGCGTGGAGGCCAATGTCCCTGCCGCTACGAGCGCTCTTGCCCTGGCATGCAGGGATACTTCGATGCCCTCGCTTGCCGCCAGCACTCGAGCCAGGAAGATTTGTCCTTCATTCAGGTGGCCATGCATCTGCCAGAACCGCCGTAATGCTCCACCCAGGCGCAGGGCCAGCTCTATGTGGCGCGCTGCATCATCTCCATCCTGTCTAAGCGCCCAGTTCATGGCGGCGCGCAGATTATCGTGTTCGTTCTCTAATCGCTCCAACCACAATGCCTGTCGCGGGCCTCCCAGCTCTTGTTCCGCTTCTTCAGCAAGAGCAACATAATAGAAGGCGTGCGCATGGCGTATCGATTGTTCTTCGTCGCTTGCTTCCAGCATCTCCAGGGCATATTCGCGAATCGTCTCTAACATTCTCACTCGTGGTTCATCGCCCTGTCCGCTCTGCAACAGCAGGCTTTTATCGATAAGCGAGGTAACAGTGTCGAGTACCAATCCGCTTCTTTCGGGATGCGAGAAGTAAAGCGCTTCAATCGCCTCCAGGGTACAGCCTCCAACAAAGACGGAAATACGGCGGAAGAATTGCTGTTCCACCTCGTTTAACAGGTGATAACTCCAGGCAATGGTGTTGCGCAATGTAAGCTGGCGTTCAGGAGCGTTCTGTACCCCCCCGGTTAATATCGAAAGTGGGTGTGTCATACGTTGCAGCAGCGCCTGGGGCGAGAACAGTTTGATGCGTGCTGCGGCTAGTTCGATGGCAAGTGGCAGGCCATCCAGCCGCCGACAAATGGCAACGATTGTTTGTACTGTAAGAGCCGTCACCTCAAAATCTGGCTTGATGGCCTTCGCCCTTTGCAGGAAGAGATCGACAGCCGGATAGCGGATCAGTTCTTCGAGAGACTGTGGGGATGTTGACTGCGGCAGTTCCAGGGGAGGGACCGGGAATTCATACTCTCCCTGTATGTGCAGTGCCGCGCGGCTGGTAACCAGTATTTTCAGATCTGGACAAGCTGCCAGGAGTTCCGCCACAGCCGGGGCAGCAGCGACTACCTGCTCAAAGTTGTCGAGCAGCAGCAAGCAGTGTTTCTCACGCAGCAAGGTTTTCAGATAGTGCAGGTCTTCGGCAACCGGGTGCCTCCTCTCTGCGTATGCGTGGTTCATACCGAGTTCGTGGGCGATAGTAGGAATGACCATCGTGGGATCGGCAATGGAACCCAGGGGAATGAAGAACACACCATCTCTGAAGGCCGGTTGTAATTTGGATGCGACTGCCAGACTCAATCTGGTTTTACCAATACCCCCCGTTCCGGTGAGTGTGACGAGGCGAACATCCATACGTAACAGAAGGGTACATGCTGCCACCACTTCCCCATCGCGGCCAATTAAGGGAGTCAGCGGAGCAGGAAGGTGACTAAAGGAAATCTCCTGCGTTTGTAGAGAGGGCGCTTGCTCGGATGCACTCTCCCCGGCAGCTTCCTCCAGGGCCTGCGCAAAATCCCCAATACGTTCGTAGCGCTGGTGAGGGTCCTTCGCCAACGCTTTGACAATGACTCGCTCCACGGCTAGCGAAAGGCTTGTCACCCGCTCAGATAATGAAGGGGGAGGGACAAATGCATGTTTGATAGCGAGTTCCGGCAGCGTCCCTTCAAATGGACGCTCTCCGCTCAACCATTCGTAGGACACAATGCCAAGTGAGTACTGGTCGCTTGCCGGTACAGGCTGCGCCCGCAGTTGCTCAGGAGCCATGTAAGCAGCGGTTCCTGCTGTATCCGGAGTCTGCCAGGAAGTCGCCCCTGCGTACATCAGAGCGATTCCAAAGTCGCTCAGCAAAACCTCTCCGCTTCGACCCAGCAACATATTCTCAGGTTTGATATCGCGGTGAATCAAGTGCTGGTCGTGCGCGTACTGTAGGGCAGCGGCGACCTGGCTCACGTAGATGACAACCGTTTGGAGTGGCAGGCGCACCCCGCCCGGATGGCGCTGGCGCAAGTTGCCGTTCGGCGCATAGTCCATCACCAGAAAAGGAGTAGCATCGTCTACACCAAAGTCCAGGACTTGCACAATATGAGGATGACGTAAACGGGCAACGACCCGCGCCTCCTTCTTGAAATGTGCCAGGTCGTTGTCCGTCAGATGCCCGCGCAGTACTTTTATTGCTGCAGGGGTTTGTAGGTGAATGTGTTGTCCCAGATAGACGTCAGCGAAATTGCCTCTTCCCAGGAGACGGATGAGGTGATAATTGCCGAGACGCTGTCCTGTGCGTTCTCCCTCATTCCTCATGATTGCGCATCTCCTCAATGGTGCTGATATTGTCGTTTTCACCTTCTTGCGCCCCTCCATTATAGTTGAATTTCGCAAGCACATCAATGCTATTTCTCCAAACCTGCACATGGCCTCAAGTAGCATCTGCCTCTGTTTGCGTTTGCGCCTGATCTTACTCCTGAAAAAAGCGGACACCGCGCGTCTTCTTGCTGAAGATCGTCTTTTGAGTCAAACAAATACGGGGTTCCCATGAAAAATCGCTATCTGCTTCCTCCTGGCCCTAAGGGGCTACCACTACTTGGCAACATGTTGCAATTGGAACGAGATCTGCTTGGCTTCTTATTAGATGTGCAAAGGCAATACGGGCGGATGGCAACCATTCATATAGGGAGAACTCCCATAGTCCTTCTCCTCCGACCTGAGCATATCCGCTACGTTTTGACGGAAAATCCGCGCAATTTCACGAATCGCGAGGTCGCGGGTGGACTCATCTTCGGCAAGTTGTTTCTCTTTTCGCTACTGACGCCCAGGTTCTCTGACAAAGTGGCTGAAGGTATGCGCAGTCTGGTGGGAGACTGGCTGCTGACGACCGATGGGCAATATCACGATCAACAACGCCGCCTCCTCCAACCTACCTTTTCCCGGCGGCATGTCGAGAACTATGCCGACCTCATTGTGTACTATACACACGAGGCAGTCGATAAATGGCAACCCGGGATGGAAATCGATCTTGCTAGAGAGATGCAGAACCTTAACCTGCGCTTGATCGTCAAGATGCTGGTCGATATCGATATTCTCGAAGAGAAGACGAACATCGCTGAGAGTATCAACGCCGTTCTGAGCCAGCCGACCAGCATGATTGAGGGGCTGCTGAACCTGTCTCTCGATCTTCCCTTCCTTCCCTCCAGCAAACGCAAAACCGCCGTGAGTAAAAGCGATGCATTTTTTTACTCGCTTATTGATCGTCGGCTTGCCAGTCCTGACAAAGGTGAGGATATCCTTGCAACACTGCTTTCGAATAAGGATGAGAACGGCAACAAGATGACCAGAAAGCAGGTGCGAGATGCGCTTGTGTCACTGGTGGCCGCCGGTTACGAGACCACGACCAACTCTCTGATCTGGACCATGTACCTGCTCTCAAAGCATCCAGTGGTGTTTGAGAAGGTGCTGACTGAGCTGCAGACAGTTCTGGGCGGACGCGACCCGCAAGTAAGTGATCTACCTCGCTTGACGTACCTGGACCAGGTCATGAAAGAATCTATGCGCCTGTATCCCTCTGGATGGACACAGGGGCGCTGCGCAGTTGAAGATTTTGAATTGGATGGCTACCACTTTCCCGCCGGGACGCTACTCATGTTGAGCCAGTGGACCCTGCATCGCAATCCCGACATCTGGGAGGACGCCGATACCTTCCGTCCAGAGCGCTGGCAGCAGGCTCAGAAGCAGCCAGGGCTGCAATGGTCCTACTTTCCCTTTGGCGGCGGCTCGCGCATGTGCCTGGGCAAGTCGCTGGCCCTGCTGGAATTAAGCCTGATCTTGCCCGTAATCTTGCAGCGCTACTTTCCCCGTGTGCTGCCCGGTCATATCGTCGAGCCTTTGCCCCTCGTCACCTTGCGCACAAAGGATGGGATGCCCGTCCGGTTGGAACCGGTGCAGGACTCTCTCTTGAAAGTTATCGACAACACGGAAGAGCGAAAAGATGGCAAGGGATGTCCTGTCGCTCACGAGATAAGCAATAGCTGACAGATTTTCACAAAGCGCGCTATAAGCAGAAAGAGGAGATATCACGATGGCTACCTTGCGGGGACGACCCTGGCATAATTGGTCCGGTTCTGTACAATGCACACCACAACACATCGCTCAACCTGCCAGTATTGAGGAGCTAATCCAGATCATCAAAGCCTGTAGCAACGACAATCGTCATGTACGAGTAGTCGGTTCAGGTCACTCTTTCACACCGCTCGTACAAACAGATGAGGTCTTGCTTTCTCTCGAACGCATGCAGGGCATTGAGGAGATAGATACAGAACATGGTATGGTGACGGTGCTGGCGGGAACTCCCCTCAAAACGCTAGGAGAGGCTCTTTACACACATGGACTGGCGCAGGAAAACCTGGGAGGCATTGATACGCAAACCATTGCTGGCGCAATCAGTACTGGCACACATGGCACAGGATTACAAGCTGGCAACCTGTCCACACAGGTAGCTGGCCTCACGCTGGTTACAGCAAACGGCGAATTGCTAGAATGTTCGGATGAACATGCTCCTGATCTATTTAAGGCAGCGCAAATTTCGTTGGGCATACTGGGCGTCATCGTCAAAGTAAAACTGCGTGTCGTACCGGCCAGACGCCTCCATTTCAAGAGCCATCGTGAGCCTTTCAGCTATTGCCTGACCAATTTTGAACGCTACAACCAGGAAAATAGCCATTTTGAAATTTTCTGGTTCCCGCATACTTCATGGGTGCAGGCCAAGTTTCTGAATGAGACAAACCTTCCTATGAGCAAGAGGAGCTTCTGGGGAGATTTTAACAAGGTCGTACTGGAAAACGGTATATACTGGCTCTTATCGGAATGTTGCCGCTTGCTTCCTCCACTTTCCAGAACCATCAGTGCCATTTCAACCCTGGCCATCTTGCCAGTTAACGAGGTCAACTATAGTCATCGTGTGTATGTAGCGCCCCGTATGGTGCGTGTGCAGGCAATGGAGTACGCTCTACCGGTAGAGCATGCGCAAGCGGCCTTGTGTGAGATAGAGGCTTGCATTCATCGGCATCGTTTCCAGGTTCATTGTCCACTGGGATGCCGTTTTGTCCGCGCCGATGATATCTGGCTCAGTCCAGCCTATCAACGCGATTCGGTCTATATTGCCGCGCATATGTACCGGGGCATGGCATACCAGTCCTATTTCCAGCATATGGAGGAGATTTTACAGCGCTACAATGGACGTCCTCATTGGGGAAAGATGCATACGCAGGATGCGACCAGGCTGGCAGCCCTGTATCCACGCTGGCACGATTTTCGCCGTATACGAGCCGCCCTCGATCCCCAGGGTCTCTTCCTCAACGATTACTTACGCCAACTGCTAGATGCTGAGGGGCCTGTTCCCTCTAGCACCCCTTCTCCTGAACAGGAAGTTGTAGCACAGGGTGAGCTGCTGGCAGACCGGTAAGCAAAAGAAAAGAAACCATCTCTGACTTTTCAGAGTGTACTCTTGTAGAACTTGCTGCCAAAATGCACAACTTTGCTTCACTACCTGTACCTTTTTTGAGCAGCATCTATCATAGTGAGAGGTGACATCACCCATGACCCGGCTTTATCTCATTCGACATGCAGAGGCGAACAGCGCCATTCAAGGATTTATTGGCGACGGCGGACTATCCCCCCTCGGCATTCTACAGGCAAAGCGGCTGCGCGACCGCCTCGCGGCCAGCAAAGAAATTGCCGCCGATGTCTTAATCGCCAGCACCCTCCCACGCGCCCGGCAAACCGCGGAAATCATCGCGCCTGCGCTCGGCCTGCCTGTGCAGTTGGATGACAGCCTTCAAGAGCTGCGCCCCGGCGAAGCCGATGGCATGCCTGTGGAACAGTTCCAGGCACGCTTTGGAGAGCCAGACTATGAAAACGACCCCTATCGAATCATAGCGCCAGGCGGAGAAAGCTGGGCGCAATTTATGCTGCGCGTTGGCTCGGCCCTCGATCGCATTGTGCGCGAGTACGAGGGCCAAACGATTGTCCTCGTCTGTCACGGCGGCGTCATCGATGGCTCGTTTCTATACTTCTTTAAAATGAGCGCCTGGACGCTGCCGCCCGCCCGCTTCTACACGCGCAATACATCCATCACGTTATGGCAGCAGCTCGCCTCTGGGCCATACAAGCCGCATTGGCACTTGCTCAAATATAATGACGCCTTCCATCTCCATGATATCGGCACGCCAGTGCGCATCCCCTGGGGCCAGATCTCAGCAAGCCCAGCCTCCGACCAGGACCGGCCATCGGTTCCTATCGAGTCAGAGTCGTTCTCTGCGCGAGAACCATCCTCTGAAACAAATCTATCGCAGGAAGAGAAATGAGCCTTTACTGGGCATTCGCCAGGGGCAGGGTAAACCAGAATGCCGCTCCCTGTCCCTCTTGACTCACAACACCCACCTGCCCGCCATGCTGCTCAATAATGGTGCGACAAATATAGAGTCCCAGGCCGAGGCTGGCTCCGGGCGCGTTCTGCTTTTCATTGCTGGCTTCCCGGTAGAAGCGGTCCCAGATGCGTTCCTGTTCCCGAGGGGCAAGGCCTGGCCCTTCATCCCTCACCGATAGCCGCGCCACACCGTCTTCAATCTCCAGCCGCACCACGATAGGACGCTCAGGTGGCGCATATTTAGCGGCATTATTCACATAATTGCTCACCACCTGCTCGATGCGGTCCGCGTCGGCCATCACCGCAACCTCTTCATCCACAGGAAGCTCTAGATAAATACCCCGAGGCGCGCCAGAATAGCCTTCGGCTCCCCCCGCTCGTCACGCACCAGCACCTGGCGGCTTTCTACAACGACCGCCCTGCCATCGCGGCACAGGTGCGTCAGCACGCGCATCGAGGGAACCTGTTTGGGCGGCAGCAATTTCCCATCGGGAGAGCGAGGGCTTGACCGCCCGGCTTGCAGGTCGCCAACAAGTCGCTCAACCTGCTGACGGGCGCGCACCAGGGGCGTGACATCAAAGCCGACCTGCATGATTTTTTTTAGCTTCTCAAGCATTTCAACCGCTCCAAGGTATAGAGGCAAAAACGAGCCACGTGCTGAATTATACGTAGGGTATAATGTTTGATATCATACATTGGTACCTGAATACGGGATATTCCTGTAGGAACGCGATAATGACCTTTGACAATTGAAGAGGGTCTATTTCTGTAGGGACGTGATTATTCCGTCAAAATTCATGAGGTGAAGCATGTCATTATTCCAATCAGGCACCCTTGACATCACCCCTGCGGCATCAGCAGCCCTCGAAGCTCTGGGCGCTGACCTATCAGCGTATCTCTCGAGGCACCAGAATGGAGATTGGGGCGAAGTAGACGAAATAACACGGCGTGACAACGACTATGCCGCAGAGCACAACCAGCCTATCTGCTCAAGCTACAAGCTCAGTGATGGCAACGAATTGATCTTGCTCACGCTGGGTGATCGCTCCTTAACCCATGTCTTTCTCGCCAGCGAGCAGCAGGTACGCAAAGTCACCACGCAGCAGGGCTATGCCATCTGGGCAGCTTTCTATGATAGCGAAAAAAATGGCCTCATCGCCGTAGAAGAACCCTACGTGGATGCCATCACCTCTTCTCTACCCATCACTAACGCCCTGGATGTCGGCACCGGTACAGGCAGGCACGCCCTCAAGCTGGCCCGGCGCGGCATCACCATGACAGCGATAGACGAATCCCCGCAAATGCTGGCCGTTGCCCGGCAAATGGCCCGGCAGGAAGACCTGACCATCGATTTCCGGCAGGCTTCACTCGAAGAAGGCCTTCCTTTCGCCCCTGAGACGTTCGACTTCCTCATCTGCGCCCTCATGCTCTGTCATATTCCCAACCTGCTGCACGCCGCGCAAGAATTCTATCGTGTCCTGCAACCCGGCGGCCACCTGCTAATCACCGACTTCCATCCCGACGCCGTTGAACGCGGCTGGCGCACCATTACAAGCATCGACAACACCCTGTACGTACTGCCTGACATTCGCCACACCCGCAGCGGCTACCTGGAAGCCCTCAACCAGGCCGGATTTCAGCTCCTCAAAGTAATCGATGCCATCGTCGATGAAGCGCCAGAGGGATATCTTTCGGAAGCGTTCAGAAGCGCGAACAAGGATAAGACGTATTGTTTGATAGTGCTGGCGCAGAAACCAGCTTGCTGAACAATTATGGTTGTAGGATGGACATGCTTTAATTTATTTCTCCTGCTCATCCACCCAGGGAAAAGCCCTTTCTCTATAGACCAGCCTACTTACCAGCCCTCCCTGCGTATCATGCAGTTCCAATCGTAACGGTGGAACAGTTGGTACGTTATTGGCAACAAACAACACAATCCCATGCTCAACCGTATCTTCAAGTACGAAACCAGCTCCAAGCTCAGCAAACGGATGTCCTGCACTGACAATAAAATCACCCACATAAATAACGCCACAGACGAGCAAGATACCAATGAGCAGCCAGCGTATGTTTTTCATACATCTATCCTACCCTTACAATGGCTTGCAATTACCGCCTTATAAACAGCCGTTCAAGCCAGATAAACACCCGGTACTACTCTCGAAGCAGCCTCCTGCATATTGCCAGATACCTACGCCAGTAGTTTCATGTAGCACATTCTACTTTGTCAGTACTGGCATTCTTGCATGTCGGCTGCTCCCCACCAGCTCCCTCATCTCCCCCAGAATGCGCACCATTCGTTTCACCTCATCCAGCACAAACTGCACGCGCTCTTTCTCCGCGCTTTGCCCATATCCAACCGACCTTGTAGCGTGCTTCAGCTTATGCAGCGCATCTTGCAGGTCGGGAAAGGTGGAAATCCTGGTTTCATCGCGTATGGCCGTAACCAGCAGGTGTAGCCCTTCATCAATGGTAGCCGCAAACCCGCTTACTCCTGGCAATCCCTCACGGGCGGGATTATCGACCAGGTACGCCTCAAGCGCGAGGCCACTCTGCGCCATCCCATCCGCCGCCTCAAGGATGCCCTGAGCAAGTTCGGGATCAAGCCGATGTTTTATCGGCTCGTAACGCGCCCGCTCTACCGATACCTGAGCATTGGAACGCGCCAGCCGCAATTCCATCCGGAGCGAAAGAAATTTCGCATCATCATAGCCACCAGGATGCGCATAGGCCTCAAACACCGCGACAAGATAATGCCGCAAGGCTTCCAGGCGTTTCACCACGTCATCCGCCGCCTTAGATCGCTCCCAACTCGGCCACACTACATAAATGAGGAGCGCCAGTATTCCGCCTATCGTTGTATCGATGGCGCGATACTCCGCCGTTTGCAACGATTGCGGCACCACAAAGGTGAGCAGCAGCACCACCTCTACCGTAATGAGCGTCGAAAAGAGAGCATAATTGACGAAGAGAACGGAGAACGCCAGATAGGCCATCGCCGCGTCCAGCACTACCAGCAGCCATTGTGAGGGGTTCACCGCCACCACCAGCAGCGTCACCAGCACCGCGCCGAGCAGCGTTCCCAGAAAACGAGCAATGCCACGTGTAAAAGTTGAGGAAAAATCGGGCCGCAAGACCAGCAGCGCCGTTAAGGGCATCCAGTAGCCGCGCTGTACTGGCAACGGAATAACCCGGTAGAGCGCGGTAGTCAGAGCCAGCGCCACACCCAGCCGGATAGCGTGGCGAAAGGTTGTCGAGCGCAGATTCAGATTTGCGCGCAGCGTGGTTGCCGTATCATACAGGTGTAGTTGTGAAGGTCTGGGTAGAGCAAGGCGAATTGAAAGCGTATATTGTCGATATTTCCAGGCTTTCGCCAGCTTTCTGGCTCGCTGCAACTGCTTGAACAAAGCCTCTCCGTAAGCGACACCTTGCGTAATAAGTTCTCGATTATGCGCATCGCTCCCTTGCTGGCGGAGTTCGCTCAATTGCTCTTTGAACTGCTCTCGCGGCTTGACATGATGAACCAGTGGAGCCGTCAGCTTCATCTCGTTCGCTGTATCGCGCAACCCGGCGGCAGCCGCCTGCAACAGCGCGTCCAGGTTCGCGCCAATCGCGGTCGCCTGTTCTTCTTGCGCGTGCTGTCGCAAACGCTTCAATAAAATAAAGCTCAAACGGATGCGCTCGGCCTCTTCAAGCAGGTGCAGGAACAGGTCTTTTTGCTGGCCCCGTATCCCGCTATCCGACAGGACCGTATGCGCCTTCAACAAAGCATCTCGTACCGCGTGGCCGTCTTGCTCATCAGGAGACTGCGCTGCATAATCGGCGAGGCGTGAATAGAGGACGACCAGCGCTACTCGTTCGGGCGCGGTATGCCGCCAGGGAAAAGGGAGAATCGCCAGCAGCGTCTGAAATAACGCACCGGCCAGCATCAAAGCCGCCTGCAACAGGGCATGAAGCGGGTCAAGCGCGAAATGGGAAAGCACGATCAATGCAACGGCAGCCTGCAAGCCGACAACCATTGCCGACTGTCCCAGCGCCACAAGCAGACCGGCCCCAAATCCCCAGAGACAGGCCACCAGGATCGCCAGCCAATCAATCCGGCTGGTGATGCTGCCGACAAAAGCCGAAAACGCAATGCCCAGGCAGGCCAGCAGCAATGTGCGCGTTCGGGCGCGATAGGTATAGGTAAGCCCTACCGCACCTAACGTGGCAGCGCCGCCCGCCATCGAGACACCCTCGACCACGTGTCCCGTTGCCACGCCCAACGCAAGCGGCAGCGCAAAGCCGATCACGCTCGATAGGGCCTGCGCCGCCGTCACCTGCATACGATCAATGCGTAACGCCGACCGCCAGGAATATCCCAGCGCGGAAAACCAGGATGCCTTCTCCGAACTCAATTGGTCTTCCTCGCGCCGTTCCATAAAACAAGGCCCCTTGTCACTCTCCTACCCCTTAGTAGAAACCGGGGGCAACGGAGCCGCGCAATTGCTGCAATACTTCCCCGCGCTCACCGTCTGGCCACAGTTCGGACAGACCACCTGCCCGGCTGGCGGCTGTGGTGGACGATACACGGGAGCCTGCTGCTGCCCCTGCTGTGGATGCCATACAGGCAGAGGAGCGCCGCACATCCGGCACGTCTGCACCCCCTCTTCATTGATGGAGCCGCAATTCTGGCAGTACACAGCATGAGTCGCCGTCACATTGCCCGGCCTGCCGCCCGCCTGCAAGCAATAGGTATCGACCGCCTGCCAGATATCCTGGTACAAACCATAGTTGCGAATCCCACGAGCGAGCGGGAAAAGCAAAAGCGGCGGCCAGAAAATCGCGCCTATCAACGTCCCACCTATCGCCGGATCATCCAGCCAGTTCGACTGCCCCGCCGAGACACTGATGCCATCAGGCACTCTGGCGATACTCAAACCAATGCTATGACGAATACGCCCACTGTGACTGACCCTGCCAATCTGCACCATCACCTGATCCCCCTGCCCCACCTTTTGCGCGACCGTATCTCCCGCATACCCCTGATTGAACAAGTTGACAAGGTAATCCGCGAGACCATCAGGGCTGATATTGCCCTGGTAAACACGTTGTTCCATAGCAGTACTCCTTTCAGGAAATTTGCGCTGAACCTACTTGAAACTGTTTTTGCACCCAGAACAAATCATAGCACAAACTTTTCACCAAATTGAGAGGGATGGGAACGAAAGACAGGATGTCTTTCTGGTGTCTCTTCTTAAAATTGCAACCGCATTCTGGTACTTTTCTCTCAAAAACCTTGTGTAGGGCGCGTTTTTGGCTTCCGGCATGGTACCATCTACAATGTATTCATCGGCAAAAGCCTGTCTTCTGCGAACATATTCGCATCTGTCTGTCGAAATTGTACTGCTGCAAAAGGAAGTGGCATGATCGTAGGTGAGCGTGTTGGGCAGCAGTTGGGCGAGTACCGCCTGCTGCGCCTGCTGGGACGCAGTGCATTCGCCGAGGTCTACTACGCCGAGCATCGCCAGGATGCCTCGCCTGCTGCCGTCAAAGTGCTGAACTGGCGTTACATTCGTGAAGGCACCGGCAAATTTCTCGACCAGGCCTGCACGCTTTCTCAGTTAGAACATCCTCATATCGTGCGTGTGCTGGACGTTGGCATCGATGGCAACGTTCCTTATATGGTGATGAGCTATGCACCCAACGGCACGCTGCGCCAGCAATACCCTAAACACACACCTATGCCCCTGGAAAAGGCCGTCACCTACGCGCAGCAGGTTGCCGACGCCCTGCAATATGTCCATGACCAGCAGCTCATTCACCGCGACATCAAGCCGCATAACATGCTGCTCGGCCCCGAAAACCAGGTCTGGCTCAGCGATTTCGGCATCGCCATGCTCTCGCACAGCATCGACCCGCACTGGTCAAGCGAAATCGACTTCGAGGGCACCGTCGTCTACGCCGCTCCCGAACAACTCCAGGGCCATCCACAGCGCAGCAGCGACCAGTACGCCCTGGGCATCGTCGTCTACGAATGGCTCACTGGCGAATGGCCCTTCACCGGCTCCTTCGCCGAAATTGCCCGCCAGCACCTCTTCGACCTCCCGCCCGCCCTGCGCCGCAAAGGCCTGCACATCCCTCGCGAAGTCGAGCGCGTCGTCCTCAAATCCCTGGAAAAAGACCCCCGTCGTCGCTTCCCCACCGTTCGCGAATTTGCCTCATCCCTGGCTGACGCCAGCGCCGACTATCTCGACGAACTCAGCGGCGCTACCACCGAAAAACAGGCCATCGTCACCGCTCCCCTATCCGAATCAGTCTATCCACAAACGGGCCTCCTCACACCCACACCCGACACCCCCCAGGAAATCGACACCGGCAAACACGAATCCACCAACGACAAACTACTCGAACTCCTGGAAAAACTCGCTCGCCCCAAACGCCAATTCAAATCCCCTCTCCCCTTCACCGTTAAAGCCAGCGAGGAAGCATAGGGACAGGGAACTATGGGGCTGCCGGGCGGGGGCCTCGTGCCTGTCCCCCGTCGCCCCTTTCACCAACATCCCCCGAAAACCAAAAATTACTCACCCACCTTTCCTACATCATCCCGCGAGAGCCTCGGCTGTACTACCCTCACGCTCAGCCTCTCGCACCGCCCCACAAGCCTCACCGGCCCAAACCACCCCTTGAAAACACCCCAAAACTCATGCTATAATACATCCATAAAAGCACCCTCTCGCAAACCCTCTCGTAACCCGGCCTCAGAAGGGGCCTCAACGAGCCGGGCGTCGGAAGAGGAATGGTCGCGCTTGAGCGATTGAAACACTAGGGCGATACCATCTATCGCCCTTTTTGGCAGGTCGGAAGAGGAATGGTCGCGCTTGAGCGATTGAAACAAGAACTGGCATACGCCGTACTGAATGCGTAGAATTGTCGGAAGAGGAATGGTCGCGCTTGAGCGATTGAAACGTGAAGCAATTTAACCTGAATGTTGAGCAAACAACCTTTGGTCGGAAGAGGAATGGTCGCGCTTGAGCGATTGAAACACCTGTTGTATCAATGATTTCCATTGTATCACCGGGGTCGGAAGAGGAATGGTCGCGCTTGAGCGATTGAAACGCGCCGGATAGCGCCGCGCCGGATGAAGAATCAGGCGTGGTCGGAAGAGGAATGGTCGCGCTTGAGCGATTGAAACTACATCGATTCGCTGTTTTATATAAGCGATGAGCCGGTCGGAAGAGGAATGGTCGCGCTTGAGCGATTGAAACTCATGTCTGCCTTTCCTTTCTCGCAAAGAAGAAAGGTCGGAAGAGGAATGGTCGCGCTTGAGCGATTGAAACTTTCGTCATCCATCCGTAGTCCTGCCAGCCCAGCCCGTCGGAAGAGGAATGGTCGCGCTTGAGCGATTGAAACATCGGCACTTCTTGTGGATGCGCAAGATTGCGCGTGGGGTCGGAAGAGGAATGGTCGCGCTTGAGCGATTGAAACAGCGAGAGGGTGGCGGCACCGGCAGTCTCGGCCAGCGTCGGAAGAGGAATGGTCGCGCTTGAGCGATTGAAACTAATTCATGACATTTCGAGAAGCCTTTCTGAAGGAAGCGGTCGGAAGAGGAATGGTCGCGCTTGAGCGATTGAAACGGAGATACGACAGGCTCTCCACTGGCGGCGGATAAGCGTCGGAAGAGGAATGGTCGCGCTTGAGCGATTGAAACGTGTGCAAGTCCTGCGGTCTGGACGGGCCTGGGTGTGGTCGGAAGAGGAATGGTCGCGCTTGAGCGATTGAAACATCCAGCCGCCCCGCAGAAGCTCCTGGCGTGCCGCCGTCGGAAGAGGAATGGTCGCGCTTGAGCGATTGAAACCGCTGCTTGGCACATCGCGAGAGACACCAGGCAACGGCGTCGGAAGAGGAATGGTCGCGCTTGAGCGATTGAAACAAGTGGGGCTTGATCATCCGCGAGGCGCGTGTCATCGTCGGAAGAGGAATGGTCGCGCTTGAGCGATTGAAACATTTTCTCTGGCCCGAACAACAAATGCGGAGCCGGAGTCGGAAGAGGAATGGTCGCGCTTGAGCGATTGAAACCTTACTGGGGGGCGGCTTGCCATCGCGAATACGCTTGAGGTCGGAAGAGGAATGGTCGCGCTTGAGCGATTGAAACTCTTTCAGTATAACAGATTTTTCTCAGAATTACTAGGTCGGAAGAGGAATGGTCGCGCTTGAGCGATTGAAACTCTCGCATCCAAAGGCCAGGCTGGAAGAGTATCGCTATGTCGGAAGAGGAATGGTCGCGCTTGAGCGATTGAAACCGCCTGCTCGACATTTGCGAGATGGTGGCGCTGTCGGAAGAGGAATGGTCGCGCTTGAGCGATTGAAACTCTTCGAGATTTTCTCCGGCATTCGCGTCTACCTGGGTCGGAAGAGGAATGGTCGCGCTTGAGCGATTGAAACGCATTCCATGACTTCAGCCAGCGTCTTTGCGCTGACGGTCGGAAGAGGAATGGTCGCGCTTGAGCGATTGAAACCCGCGAGGAGAATCCAGACGGCATCATCGAGACCGAGGTCGGAAGAGGAATGGTCGCGCTTGAGCGATTGAAACGCTTAACTCAGAATGGAACGCCCTAATGAAATCGCAGTCGGAAGAGGAATGGTCGCGCTTGAGCGATTGAAACTTCGGCTCTTTCCACTGTTGCATGTTTTGCCTCCTTCTGGTCGGAAGAGGAATGGTCGCGCTTGAGCGATTGAAACTGGTGGCCGTGACAGCCAGTCACGATGGCTATATCGTCGGAAGAGGAATGGTCGCGCTTGAGCGATTGAAACATAGGCCCTACAGGGAGCGGCAAATCTTGGGCGCTAGCGGTCGGAAGAGGAATGGTCGCGCTTGAGCGATTGAAACATGCGTACCTCACAGATTACGAGTCATACGGCAGGGTCGGAAGAGGAATGGTCGCGCTTGAGCGATTGAAACCCCTGGGAACCCATTGTAGATTGCCCAGTATCCGCCGGGTCGGAAGAGGAATGGTCGCGCTTGAGCGATTGAAACCTTCCAAACTGCGCTATGCCAACAATGGGGGTCTGCCGTCGGAAGAGGAATGGTCGCGCTTGAGCGATTGAAACACGTTTCTGTCGATTCTGCCCATTGCCTTCATTTGGGTCGGAAGAGGAATGGTCGCGCTTGAGCGATTGAAACCGCAAATCGGATATTCAAACCATTCCATAGCTTTATGTCGGAAGAGGAATGGTCGCGCTTGAGCGATTGAAACAGCGCCGTAGCCGAATAGATAAACAGGAACTTCCTATCGTCGGAAGAGGAATGGTCGCGCTTGAGCGATTGAAACTTGCAATCCCCTACTGTTTGGTGACTGATGTTCAGTGTCGGAAGAGGAATGGTCGCGCTTGAGCGATTGAAACTTGAGCCGTTTGGGGGAACGTGAGGGCGAGGTATTGTCGGAAGAGGAATGGTCGCGCTTGAGCGATTGAAACAAAAGACTGGCCAGCGCCTGGCGGCGCGTCCCTTTTGTCGGAAGAGGAATGGTCGCGCTTGAGCGATTGAAACCTTTATAGTAGTCCAGGACGTCAGATTTACTCGTGCGGTCGGAAGAGGAATGGTCGCGCTTGAGCGATTGAAACACGCAAGTGGGCTTGCAAATTGCGCGAGGCCTGGCGCGCGTCGGAAGAGGAATGGTCGCGCTTGAGCGATTGAAACGCCAACTTAGCAGCATGGCCGCCAATGGCATCTAAAGTCGGAAGAGGAATGGTCGCGCTTGAGCGATTGAAACACGCTCGTTTCCGCGCTGTCGTCACCGACGGCAAAGTCGGAAGAGGAATGGTCGCGCTTGAGCGATTGAAACCCCTGAAATCCATATCATGGGAGCCACCATATTTTAGTCGGAAGAGGAATGGTCGCGCTTGAGCGATTGAAACCCTGGTCGGCGACCCCGACCAATCTTTCGTTTTCAGGGTCGGAAGAGGAATGGTCGCGCTTGAGCGATTGAAACAAGACAGTACGGACACCCTCTTTATATCCGCTTACTTGTCGGAAGAGGAATGGTCGCGCTTGAGCGATTGAAACTTGAGACTGGGACTCGGCATTCCTGTATCCATCGCCAGTCGGAAGAGGAATGGTCGCGCTTGAGCGATTGAAACAATTATCATGCCCTATCCATCCAGCTATGATACCGGCGTCGGAAGAGGAATGGTCGCGCTTGAGCGATTGAAACTTCACCTTTTCCTCCAAATCCGCCGCCCTTTTCGCAGTCGGAAGAGGAATGGTCGCGCTTGAGCGATTGAAACGTGAGCATCGTGCCACCGCCCGTTCTTCCTCCTGCGTCGGAAGAGGAATGGTCGCGCTTGAGCGATTGAAACTGCAGCTTCGCGAACCGGGTCGTATCCGCGTCTCCGAGTCGGAAGAGGAATGGTCGCGCTTGAGCGATTGAAACAAGCTCGATTCCAGTATAGCGGAATTGAGCGGCCAGGTCGGAAGAGGAATGGTCGCGCTTGAGCGATTGAAACATCAACTCTTTGGCCTGCAGGTAAGTCAATGTCTCGTCGGAAGAGGAATGGTCGCGCTTGAGCGATTGAAACCTCTACGCGCCCGCGCAAATCGTGGGCCAGCGTTTTGTCGGAAGAGGAATGGTCGCGCTTGAGCGATTGAAACTTAGATGATGCGGTCGCGCACATCAACGCAGCGGGCTTCCGTCGGAAGAGGAATGGTCGCGCTTGAGCGATTGAAACTTTAGCCACGAGGACAATTTCCAACGCGCAGAACGCGATGTCGGAAGAGGAATGGTCGCGCTTGAGCGATTGAAACCTATGGCGACAGCGAGGACAAGGTGGTGCAGTTCTGGTCGGAAGAGGAATGGTCGCGCTTGAGCGATTGAAACATATAGGCCGGGAGCCAATCGCCGCAATCGCACAGGTCGGAAGAGGAATGGTCGCGCTTGAGCGATTGAAACCTCAGCCGATTGAATGCTATCCTCAGAGAACGGGGGTCGGAAGAGGAATGGTCGCGCTTGAGCGATTGAAACACACATGGATGATATAGTTACGGATACAGGCGAAACTGGTCGGAAGAGGAATGGTCGCGCTTGAGCGATTGAAACGTAGCTCTGCTCTAGTTCCTGTACTCTTTGCGCGAGCAGTCGGAAGAGGAATGGTCGCGCTTGAGCGATTGAAACATAGCTCAATACTCCCTGCTTGAGCGTTCCTGCTCGCCGCGGTCGGAAGAGGAATGGTCGCGCTTGAGCGATTGAAACTCTCAGAGAAAACCGCTCGCCGTTGGCTCAAGCTTCGTCGGAAGAGGAATGGTCGCGCTTGAGCGATTGAAACGGAAGAAGGAATGCACCGGTTCTCCCTTGAAACTGGGTCGGAAGAGGAATGGTCGCGCTTGAGCGATTGAAACTTGTACATGAACGAAGTGATGAAGCGCCGCTTCGCCTTGTCGGAAGAGGAATGGTCGCGCTTGAGCGATTGAAACTGTTTCCATGTTCCGGTTTCAGCCCGACTTCCTCGAGGTCGGAAGAGGAATGGTCGCGCTTGAGCGATTGAAACCGGCCAGTTTGCAGCCCGGGCCATATTCTATCCACGTCGGAAGAGGAATGGTCGCGCTTGAGCGATTGAAACCTTCTGCACGATCCGGGGTCCGGCCAACTTCCTGGAGGTCGGAAGAGGAATGGTCGCGCTTGAGCGATTGAAACGCGCCGTGACTGGCACTCGCACCAGCGTTGCTTGGAGTCGGAAGAGGAATGGTCGCGCTTGAGCGATTGAAACCATGCATCTCGGTCATCCATCGTTTTCCTGTAGAACGGTCGGAAGAGGAATGGTCGCGCTTGAGCGATTGAAACCCTGGAGGAGCGCAGGCGCAACGGGCGCCCCATCGCGCTCGTGTCGGAAGAGGAATGGTCGCGCTTGAGCGATTGAAACTTGCTCCGGAGATCGCTCGATAAGAACTCGGCTGATGCGGTCGGAAGAGGAATGGTCGCGCTTGAGCGATTGAAACTCGAGTCGGCGAAGTTGCCCCGCATCGACAGGTCAGGTCGGAAGAGGAATGGTCGCGCTTGAGCGATTGAAACTTTTGAGGATGATGCGAGCGAATCTTTCCAGAGGAGGTCGGAAGAGGAATGGTCGCGCTTGAGCGATTGAAACTTGAGCGTACAGACGTAGACGTTGCCCTGGAACATGGCGATGTCGGAAGAGGAATGGTCGCGCTTGAGCGATTGAAACATGCTGCATCAGGAACTGGCGGCTCCAGCGCTCGAGGTCGGAAGAGGAATGGTCGCGCTTGAGCGATTGCAATAGCTGGCTGCGCTTTGAGTTGCGCGTTCTCGGCTTGAGGTCAAAAACAAACAAAGGGCGATGTACAATCAGGTGGGTCCGGGTTGTACATCGCCTGCGATTTTCATGAAGAATAGCTTACGTGACCCGGGACCTGCTCAACAGGCCCAGGTGATGGTATGCGTATTGACCTGCCCACGGAAAAAGAACAGGCCCGGGGTGCAGTCGTTGACCGGCACGATAATCGATACCAGAACACTCTGGCCGGGAGCGAGTACTCCACCGGATGGGCTGAAAACGATATGGCCGGGCACATTGGTAAAAGCCGTCCAATGCAGATCGTTCGTCGCCGTTGCCCTGTCCGTTACTCGCGCCAGGCAGATATACGCCCCGTTCTTATTCGTGCAGTCGAGATGCCCTACGAAACTCATCGATGATGGCCGCAAATCAAGAATAGGTGGCATGGATACCGGTGGGGATGTTGGTTGTGGCGCTTGCGTTGCAACGGGTGTCGGCCTGGGCATCACAGTTGGCCTGGGGGTGGGTGTTATCGTGGGTCTTACGGATGTGGCTGTAGCAGCCGGCACACTCGTTGTCGCTGGAACTTGCTTTGTCTGGCTCGTGGGCGCTGAGCCGCAAGAAGCAAGGACGATTACAATTAGAGCCAGACCAAACCATATAATACTTTTCCTCTTTGTACCCTCTATAGAAGATGAGAATGACCGCATCAACAGCTCACGCATTTTGAGTTGCCACATACTGGTAAACCTTTCTGATAAGAAAACATGTTTTCATAGATTTTTCATAACGGAACCGCATTTTTACACAGGTATGTACGTTTGAAGTTACTCTACTTTTTTCTACCCACGCTTTGAGTTCATTAATGTAACGCGCTCCGAAATAAACATAGAGGGCTGGTGTTCTCAACTACCTCGTCCTATAATGTCAAAAAGCTTCCCGGCATCATGTTCGCTTAAGCTATCCTTTGTAGGCGATGCCGGGCGGAAGGGAATCTATGCAAATCTTCTCTCGCGTTACGGGAGCAGTCCTCAGCATATTGGGGGCAGTTCTCGTACTCTGTGGTGCCTTGCTCCCGACCTATGGTTCTGGAGACTATGAGCCTTCCGCGCTCCAGAACTCTCCACTCATACTGCTGGCATTGCTCATTGCGCCTGCCCTTCTTGTCCTGGCGAGTAGCATCACAGCCTGGTTCCACACGCTTCCAACGTGGCTTTTCGTGCTGGACTTGCTCATCGTCATTCCCGCTGTTTTCCTGCACGTCTTTTTTTCACAATTGGCCTCTGCTCTGGCCTGCTTCGATGTATGTCCACCTGGGGGCGTTCATTTTGGCACCGGTTTCTGGTTGCCTCTGGTAGGATTCCTGCTGAGCGCAGTTGGATTGCTGGTTACCTTTGCTGCGCAGAGACAGCATCCTCTTCCAAATCCCCCCACACCATAAAATTCAGCGAAATAGCCTGAAACTATCCTTCCTTTAAGTCCGTAATATATACCAGAGATTACTCTATTTCGTTCGTTGCCGAATATGGGGATAGATATGAAGGTAAGTATGCACGAAGCGAGCGAAGCAAAAGATCACACCAACGTGAAGACGATCTTGATCGTCGAAGATGACGAGAATATCGGGGAATTTCTTGTCCGCGCCCTGACCTCAGAAACGCCCTGCGAGGTGTTGTGGGTGCCGGATGCTGTCCAGGCCCTCGAAGCCGTCAAGACGCTCAAGCCGAGTGTGCTGCTGCTCGACTTTCACCTTCCCGGACTGAACGGCCTGGAACTCTATGACCGTTTGCATCACATATCAGAGCTTGAGCATGTTCGTGGCGTCATGATATCTGCCTCTGCACCCTCGGCACAAGAAATGCGCAAGCGCAACCTCATTCACGTCAAAAAACCGTTCGACCTGAACGACCTGCTCGACCTGTTGGATGAACTTCTCAGCGACTAATATCACCTTCATCTTCTCCGTCAGCTCCTTCGCTCATTGCAAAGTTACCCAAATCATGTTACCTTCTCTATAGGTAACTTTTCAGCTTATCAGCGAGGCATGTATGGCACGCGCGACACCATACACCGATGGCATCACCCTGATCTACTCTCATAATGAGGGACAGCAGCGCATTCCCGTTGACAGCCCCGAATGGCTGCAATGGCTTCACGGCGAACATACTACCTTCCGTTTCGAGAGCGAACAGGGCAGCTTCACAGCGCGGCGCGAGAACAAAAGCGGCGGCCGGTACTGGTATGCCTACCGCAAAGCACATGGCCGACTGCATAAAACCTACCTCGGCAAATCCACCGAGCTTTCGCGCGCACGCATGCATGCTGCCCTGCAAACGCTTCTGGCACAGGAAGTGGCAGCCTCCATTCTAGAAGAGGATCGTCTAAAAGAGGTGCGGCTGCCAGAAGGGGGAGAGTGGAAGACATCCGGAATAATTGAGAAGCCCCTCGCAAGGGATGTCTCTCCAAGCGCCGTGAACTCTGTAGAGACACTCCTTGCGGGGGTCTTCCCCATCCCCTCTCGGCAAGACCCCCATCTTCCCGAGAGCATCACACAAAGCATTCCTCTTCTTACCACCAAACTCTACCTGCCTCCCGCCAGGCCCGACCTGGTTGCTCGCCCTCGCCTGATCGAACGCCTGCAAGACGCCCTGCAGCGCAAACTCACTATCATCTCCGCGCCCGCCGGTTTTGGCAAAACCACCCTTGTAAGCGAGTGGCATGCCAGCGCTTCCCAGGTTCCGCTAGCGTGGGTCTCACTCGACGCGAACGACAATGACCCCTCTCGCTTCTGGAACTACATCATTGCTGCCCTGCAAACTCTCTCGCCTGCACCTGGCCCGCAGGTTCTTGGGCAACCGCAGCAAGCCAATCCAACACTTGTCCCGCTCTACATCAACGATCAGCTCTCCCTGGAAGCCTTTCTCACCCGCCTCATCAACGCCGTAACCGCCCTATCGCGCCCGCTCGTCCTGGCGCTGGACGATTATCATCTCATCACTATGCCGGTCATACACGATGGCCTCTCCTTCCTGCTGCACCACCTGCCGCCCAATCTCAGTCTTGTCCTGCTCAGCCGCGCCGAACCTCCAATACCATTGGTGCGCCTGCGCGCTCAAGGCCAGCTCACAGAATTTCACGCCGCCGACCTGCGTTTCACTCCTGAAGAGATCGCCGCCTTTTTTAATCGCGTGATGGGCCTGAACCTCGATAGCAGCGAGATTGCCGCGCTCGACCTGCATACAGAGGGCTGGATCGCGGGGCTTCAACTGGCCGCGCTCTCCATGCAGGGCCTGCCCGAAAACGAGAAACGCGCCTTCTTCTCTCGCTTTACCGGCGGCCAGCGTCATGTCCTTGAATACCTGACCACCGAAGTCCTCTCGCGCCAGCCCGACCACATCCAGGATTTTCTATTGCAAACCTCCATCCTGGAGCGACTTTCTCCCGATCTCTGCAACGCCATCTCTCGCCTACCCTATCCTGACAACATCCTGGAGCAGTTGGAGCAGGCCAACCTCTTCCTCATCCCTTTGAACGAGCAGCGCCGTTGGTATCGCTATCATCACCTCTTCGCCGAGTTCCTGCGCGAGCGCCTTTCGCGCATCTATCCCGACCTGGTTCCAGAACTGCATCGCAAGGCCGCCACCTGGTACGAGCAACACGGCTTCCTCTCCGAAGCGCTTGCGCACCTGCTGGCAGTCGGTGATTACTCGCCCGCCGCTCGCCTGGTTGAACAACAGACCGAATCGCTCATCAAAAGTGGCGAGATGATGGCTTTGCTCGCGTGGTTCAGCATGCTGCCCGAGGAAGAGTTGCGCCGCCATCCCCGCCTCCTGCCTCATTATGCAGGCACGCTTGCCGCCCTCGGCCAACTGGATGCCGCGCAGCAGCGTTTAGACGAAACGAAACACATCCTGGAACGCATCCCCGTCACGCGCGAGAACGAGGCTCATATCCGCAATATCTGGGGCGAAATGGAAGCCGCACAAACCTACATCGTCTCAGCGCAAGGCAACATACCGGCCACCATTGAACACGCCGAGCAATCCCTCGCCCTGCTCTCGCCCGATAACGTTTTTGTGCGCAGCCTCATCAGCGCCAGCCTCGCCCAGGCCTACCTGCTCAATGGCGACCTGGAAGCCTCCCGGCGCGTCTTCCAGGAATGTCGGGCGCTGAGCGAATCTTCACAAAATGCCCACACCTTTCTCGTCAGCATCTGCTGTGAGGCCTTCGTACAGAGCGCACAGGGCAACCTGCATCGCGCCTTCGAGACCTACCGCCACGCGCTTGAAATCGATGTCGGCGTTCCTTATATTGTTCCTCCTGAGTACCGGGAATCCGTGATGCTTGCAAAGGGAGAACAGCGCCTGCACCTTCCCGCCGCCAGCATGGCCTACATCGGCATGGGCACCATCGCCTACGAATGGAATCTCCTGAACCAGGCCATCGAATACCTGCGCATGGCCCTGGAACTCGGGCGGCAATGGGGCTATATGCTCATGCTGGCCGAAGCCTACGATTTCCTCGCCATGTCCTATCTCGCTCGCGGCGACCCTCAAAGCGCCCTCCACGTACTCGACTCGGCTGAGCAATTTATCGCGCCACATCACGTTCCCCTGGCTCTCGCCTGGATACAGGCAGGCCGCGCCTTCATCTGGATCGCCATAGACAACCTCGAAGACGCCATCGCCTGGGCCAGAACCGCCCGTGTCCGCGAATACGACACGCCAAACTATATCAACGAATACGAACTGCTCACCCTCGTGCGCCTGCATATACGCCAGGGCCACTTCAATATCGCCCTTGATATCCTCGACCGGATATTAAGCGTCGCCAGGAAAGAGGGACGCAACCGCAGCACCATCGAAATCCTTGCGCTCGGAGCCACCTGCCTGCACCTGCAAGGCCACACAAACGCCGCCTTGCTCTCTCTCGCCGAAGCCCTCGAACTGGCCGAAGCCGAAGGCTACCTGCGCGCCTTCCTCAACGTCGGCACCCCCATGCTCGAACTCCTGCGCCTCGCCTCTGCCCGCGGCATCCACCCCGACTACACTCACTTCTTACTCGCCAGATTTGAAAACCTCACCCCCACTCCCACGCATCCATCCTTACTAAGCGAACGCGAAATGGACGTCTTACGCCGCATCGCCGCCGGAAAATCAAACCAGGAAATCGCCCGTGAATTTGTCGTCGCAGTCAGCACCATCAAAACCCATCTCAACAACATCTACCTCAAGCTCGGCGTCCACAGCCGCACTCAGGCCATCGTCCAGGCCAAAGCACTCGGCCTGCTCTAATCCCCACCAAAATCCACCTTTTGGTGGACTCACCCGCTTTCGTCTTCCTACTACAATAATCACTATACTTCAGTTTTCTTTGTTTTAAAACCAATATCAGAATTACCAACACCCTTATCGTCCTATTCATAGGAACAGGGGTCGAGTGAATGCTCTCTCCCAGACTCTTTGTTAGCAAGCCGCGAAGCGGCGCAGCTGGTGCGTAGGGACAGGGGGTTGTGGGGATGTGGTGCGGGGGCCTCGTGCCTATCCCGGGGCGGCGTGGGGCAAAACGGTATCCGATTTCAAAAAGGGCCAGGGAAAGAACCGGGTGGATGTGGCGTAGGGGCCTCGTGTAGGTACAACGCAACATACTATTACGAATAGAGAGAGAACGGAGCAAACATATGAACACCGCCTTCATACTCGCAGACAACATCGGACACCAGATTCTCTCGTTCATCTTTTCGGGCCAATTCGTCCAGTTTATTGTAGTCTTCCTTTTCGCCTTCGCCTTCCCCATCCTCAGCGCAATGGTCATTAACTATCTCGAACGCAAAGTGATGGCCTGGATGCAGGACCGTCGTGGCCTCTACCACACCGGCCCACATGGCACTCTACAACTGGTAGCCGATGTCGGCAAAATGCTCACCAAAGAGGACGTCCATGCCGGAAAGACCGACAAAAGCATTTTCCTGCTCGCGCCCTCGGTCTTCATCGCGCCGATGGTTGCCTCCTTCGCCGTATTGCCCTTTTCGCCATTCATCAGCCTCCCCGGCACCGCGCTTGCAACCGGCCTCGTCTACCTCCTTGCCATGAGTTCGCTCGACGTGATCGGAGTCATCATGGCCGGATGGGGGTCCAACAACAAATATTCGCTCATCGGTGGTTTGCGCGCCGCCGCCCAGATGATCTCCTACGAACTCCCCCTGCTCCTCTCGCTCGTCGGTGTCATCCTCATCACCAGCATTCTCGCAGGCACACCCGGCTATCCAGGCTCCAGTGGCATCGGCACCATCTCCATCAAAGAGATCATGTCCTTCCAGAACGCCACAAATTGGCCCGGCAAAGGCATTGCTTTCTTCGACTTTCTCTTCCAGGGCTTCACCCCCTGGGCCTGGTTTCTCCTGGTACAGCCTCTCATGCTGGTCGTCTACTACACCTGCGGCCTCGCCGAAACCAACCGTTCGCCTTTCGACCTGCCCGAGGCCGAATCCGAACTGGTAGCGGGCTACCTGACCGAGTATAGCGGCATTCGCTGGGGCCTCTTCTTCCTGGGTGAGTACGGCAACATGACCATCGTTTCCGCCATCACCACTTCCCTGTTCCTGGGCGGCTGGTCTGGCCCTGGTGTTGGCTACCTCACCGCGCCCAGCATGCCCGTCGGCTGGGTCATCCTGGGCAATCTGCTAGGTGTTCTCTACTTCGTCCTCAAAGTCTACCTGCTCTGCGTCGTCTTCATCTGGGTACGCGGCACCCTTCCGCGCCTGCGCGCCGACCAGCTCATGCAATACGCCTGGCTGATCCTCATCCCCACCACGCTCGGCAACATCATCCTCACGGGCATGCTCTACCTCGTCCTCAACGCCCTCGGCCTCTCCAACACCCTCTTTCTCGTCATCCTGGGTGTCATCAACTGGCTCCTACTCTACGGCTTCATCCGCGTCGTGAGCCGGGCCACTGTCACCTCGACGAGACGGGCGCAGGCCCCGGCGATACGCGCGGTGAAGGCGAGACAGGGTGCCAGTTTGCCGAAACCTGAACCTGTTGGGACAGCAAAACAATGATTTCTTCATCTGTAGGGACGCGATTGATCGCGTCCTGCTGGCCTGCATGTGCATCCGGGGCAGGACGCGATCAATCGCGTCCCTACAGCATGATACCCTGTTATTTGTAAAAATTCATCATATCGTCCACCCCGTTGAATCGGCGCAAGAGGCGAGGTGGACGCGATGAATCGCGTCCCTACAGAACATTACCGCATTATTTTATCGATCACATTCCTCTGGCCTTTTATCTGCGGAAAGTCTCCTCAAAAGCGGTATACTTTGCCAGCAACTCATCAGCCCATTGCTCGCATTCAGCCAACGGAATAACCTTACATTCGTAACCAAACACATCTTTAAGGATAGACATTTCTCTGCCAGCAAAATAAACCGTACCGTGTTCATCGATATGATCGATGCCGTCAAATTGCATGCCGACCTCATTCAAATGAATAGCTTCCTTGAGCGTCAATGCTTCAGGCAGAAGCACTTCAATACTGTCCTCGCACACTTTCACAGGATACCCTCCCGGTAATCCATTTGGTCCCGGCGCGTGCGTAATTGTTCCCTCATTTCCTACCAGGCTTTCCATTAAAGCCATAGCCGAAGCGGCTGTCATGAGTTGTCCAGGCGCGCGTTTAAAGGTGGTTGGTAACAAGTCAAAAATTGTCTCCATGTCCAGGAGAGGCGTCTGATCTTTTCCCTCAACAAAAACCGTAAGATGAAATGGCGCGCCGCCCGCACTCCCTACACGGGAAATACGGTGATTAACATAGCGTTGCGCAAAGAAACGTATCTCTACCTGCTCAAGTGGCACACCCAATTTGAAAGCAATAGACATTCGCAAAGCAGGAATATTATTCGCAATATCGCCAATCCCCGTAAGCGGAGCAAGGCCAACTTTGGCCAGCACAGGATTCACCACGTCAGGATAAGAGGCATTCACTACCTGAATAACCAGCCCGGTTTGTTTAACCGCCTGCATCAAGCGGTATACCAGCGTCAGATGCATAGGTAACCAGGGTCCCATCTGAGCCGCATACAACCTATCAGCAATCGGCTTAGGAAGCCTGGAAATAGCTCCCCAACGCAACAAAGTAGCCGCGCAAAAAATAATATCAGGCCGGAAGTTTTCAATAATTTGAGCCGTCTGATCGACATTCCGCAAGTCTAAATAGGTGCATGAAACGTTGGGAGAAAAGCCTAACTGGCTGGCAGCAAACAACGAAAGGTTTGTTCGTTCGCGTAAATACTGCTCGTTCCGCCCCCCAACGAGAAAATGATGCCACCCTGGTAGACGTACCAATAGATCAAAAATTTGTGCGCCCAGATCTCCTAATCCGACAAATAAGATGCGTTTTTGACCCATGTTATGCCTTTGTATAGCGATCTAATTCAAATCGCTCTGCCGCCTGTTTAAGTAGTGGCTCGTCTAACCATATTCTGGGCATATCATAACGATAGATACTGATCGCTTCATCAAATCTTTTTTTACTCTTTAATGCTATTGCCCCGCTCAAACCTTCTTCCAGGTGCATGGCATACTGCTCTAAATTATTCGCCATGATAGCAGCTTTTCCCATATGGTTGATTATCTCTAGTCGATTTCGTTCGGGTATCGTTGCCGAATGTTTATAGCGTTCAAAAGCGTTCAGGGCCTGCTGAGGTTGTGCCAGCGACAGATACATAAGCCCTTCATAGTAAGAGAGCATATACAACCCATTGTCAGCCGTAAAGAAGTCAGGCTCATCTTCTGGATGTTCAGGAAGCTGCTCATAGGCTAATCCGATGTAGAAAAGGGCTTCTTGCTTGCGCCCTCTTTGGGCAAAGGTTGCCGCAGCGCCAGCATATACACGCGATTGAAATAATGGTGATGCCTGCTCGCTGTAATAAAGAGCTTCTTGATATGCCTTAAACGAGGCTTCAGGTTGCTGGTTATACTTGAATGCAACCGCTAAGCCATTTAAAGCAGCAGAGAGTGCATTAGAGTCCTTGCTTAGTAAAGCATACTCAACGGCTTGCACGCATAAAGCTACCATATCAGAAGTTCTCAATTGATGTCCCATGAGCAAGCTTTGAAGGCGCAATCCATGAGCCGCAAGCGTAGCTGCTTCGGGATGCTTTGCTGCAATTTGTATCATGCGAGGCAAGAAGCTAGAGAGAATTTGTTGCGCACCCTCAAAATCTCCTGCATTGCAAAGGCCCCAACATCCCTCAAAGACCTTCTGGAAATGCCGAAATGCATCTGTATTCATTGCGCTTACCCCGCTGCCTGCCAGGGAAAGCCGTTCCCATGCATCAAAAGTTACAGCCGGAATGGCCGCTATATTCGCGATGCTGAGTAATTGCAGGAGTGCTGTCCGTCGAGAAAAATGAGGGTATGCCAAATTGTTGTCTCCCAAATCTGGAAAAGCCGGAGCTTCTATAGTTAAGGTACTATTCTGTACGTCTATTGCATCTCCCTTTAAAGAAGAGGCTTTATCACCATCATAGGAAGGCGTCTCAATAAAGCCTAATTGATCTGCCGACAAGTGATAAAGCTTGCAAAGACGCTCCTGATAAAAAGGGCTTGGCTTCTTCACCCCTGTTTCCCAGTTACTCACCATCGCCGCATTTACGCCTGGAAGACGTTCTTCTGAGGCACACAATGCGCATAGTTCCTCGACCACACGTTGCAATGACCAACCGGGCAGCAAGCGTTGTTGGCGTAAAAGATGATTGGGTTTCCTCTGCCCCGTATTCTTCATCGTTTCCTTTTTAACCAGCGAATCCTTTTCTTTATGATCTACGGATTGACCAATTCAATTGTACCCGAGCCTCTTTTTAATTAGCAAGTAAGGATACAGCCGGGATAAAGAAAGATAAAAAAAGGATAATAGTGAAGAATACAAAAGCATATATGACCTGTAACATGCGCATAAGAAAAAAGTGCTGAGTTTCCTCAATATACAGGGTATTATTGCCCACAGTAGGCTCATAACATATAGATTGCTCGAAGGGAAGGAAGATAGGGTATGACTGAAGGAACAAAACCTGCGAGTGAAATTGCCCAGCTTAGGCAGCGCATCGAGCTTGAACATCAGGCAGCCCAACGAGGGTTAACAGGTCTGGCTTTAGGAACCAGCAAACATGAATTCATCACAGCCCGTATGCAGCGCAGCGCGGAACGTCTTCTCAAGCTGATCCAGGAAGGCAAACATCAAGAAGTGGAAGCTATTATGAACCATCCAAACTGGGATGAAAAGGGATCAGAGGATTCTGTATGATCGAGAAAGCACAATTAAAAGCAGGCATGGTGATTGCCTACCTGTTGCGCCCTGAAGATCGTCCAGTTAACCCTGAGAAACCCTGGCGCGGCAAGATCACCCGTGTAACATTCGATACTCCGTTTGTCCTCGATCATGTGGAAGTAGAAAGCCTGGAGCCGGACTACGAGGGAGAGCGAGAACGTGTCTATTTGCCGCAAATAATCGAAGTTCTACAATAATCCTTTTGCCCTGATTACGTTCTACTAACCAATTCAACGCTCATCCACCAGCTCAACCTGCTCCACAAATTCCCCCACCAGCCGGAACACCTCCTCGCGTTCCGGCCCCAACGTCACCACGTGATCTGACTTCTCCAGCCAGTACAGTTTTTTCGGATGCGCGTGCTTTGCTAGGCGCATAATCTCGTTCGCGCTGGCCGGATTCGCCGTCTTATCCAGCTTGCTATGAATTATCAGCAACGGACAACGTATCTTGCTCAACTCTCTTCGCCCCTGGGCCAGCAAGCGCGCCAGTTCGGAAATTGCCGGGACCGACAGCCGAATCCCTTTGATCTCAGCAACCACCTGCGGATTCGAAAAATCTATCGTCCCCTGCTCCGCGTTCAACGAATTCTCGATCATCCTCTGCGCCTGCGGATGGCTAAAATCCAGGTTGTTGAACAGGTACAACCACTTCAGAAAAGGCCGCGCCAGGTGCGCCTGCCACGAACGAGCAAAACGTGTCGGCGTAGCCATTGCCGCCACCCCCGCTATCCGCCCGGGATGACGTGCCGCCAGCATCAACGACAGCATTCCCCCCATTGACAAACCGCACGCAAACACCTGTGGATATCCCGCCAGTTGCGCCAGCCCCGCCTCAGCCGACGCCAGCCACTGTCTATGATTCGATTTCGCCAGTTCCTCCGGCTCTCCACTATGGCCCGTCAGCGCCACGCCATACACCCGCACCCCACGCTCCGCCAGACTCTCCCCAAGCCCGCGCATCTCCGAAGCCGTTCCCGTAAAACCATGTATCAACAAACAGGCCTTCTGCGCATCCACCGGCCCCAGCGTAAAAGGCTGATTCTCTTTTCGCGGTAACATCTATACCCTTCCCTCGCTTTTTGTTTCCATTTTCTTTTATATCAGATGAAAAACAAGGGAACAATGTGTACTTGTATTTTCACTCTCCATCATGTATACTATTATCATCGCCTGCTTGCCAGACGACCCTCTAAGTCGTCGTCAAAATTGAAACCCCTTGAAGCCATAACCCTCAAAATCAAAAATTGCAAATAACAATGCCACAATCACCACAATATACACAATCACACCCTCCCTCTGGTACAATGACAATGCAAAAACCCTGGCACAACTGGCACAAATGGCACAAAGATCGGAGACATCACATGGAACAACTTGCGCAGATGAAATGCACCGCCTGCCGCAAAGGCGAGCCAACCGTGAGCGAGAGCGAAGCCCAGGAGCTTCTTCAGCAGATTCCTCACTGGCATATCACTACCGTTGATGGCGTCAACCGCCTGGAGCGTTCCTACAACTTTCCCAGCTTCGTCGCCGCGCTCGATTTCACCAACAAAGTAGGCGCGCTGGCAGAGGAAGAAGGCCACCATCCGGCCATCCTCACCGAATGGGGCAAGGTCACGCTCTCCTGGTGGACGCACAAAATTAAAGGCCTGCACCGCAACGACTTCATCATGGCTGCCAAATCCGACCAGCTTTACGAAAGCAAATGAGCAACCTGTATGGAGATCGGCGAAACACTGCTTGTTCATTCAGCCCAGGAGTGGCGAGCGTGGTTAGAAGAGTATCACCAGGACAAAAAAGAGATCTGGCTGATCTACTATAAGAAAACATCCGGCAAGCAGGGCATCAGCTACGAAGAGTCCGTCGAGGAAGCCCTCTGTTTCGGCTGGATCGATGGCGCAATCAAAGGCATCGACCGGGACACCTACGCCGGGCGCTTCACTCCACGCCGCCCAAAAAGCCCCTGGTCGGCTTCGAACCGTATTCGTGTCGCCCGCCTGCTTCAAGAGGGGCGCATGACAAAAGCAGGTCTGGCAGTCCTCCCACCAGACCTACTACCCAACGACTCATAGGCAAATGGTAGGGGCGACCCTCGCGGCCGCCCTGGAACTCAGCTTCCGCCTTAAACAGTCGGCAGAGGCGGATGATAATTCGGGTCCTGCGTGAAATCAAAGGCCTCGTAGAAATCGCCGATCTGCGACAACCCATCGCGTGGAGGAGCGGGTGGCCCGTACTGCGCGCCTCCTGCCGCGTCATTATTGGTGCCGGGCGTCTGCGTATCGAACTGGTGATTCGTACTCGCCAGCGTAGGCAAACCAAAGCGGCGCTCAAGATACTTCAACACCGAGCTGTGTTCGTAAAGCTGCCCGGACACGTATCCGCGCTTCGCATATGGCGAAATCAGCAGCATCGGCACGCGGAAGCCAGGACCATAGGCATCCAGTTGTGGAGGAGCAACATGATCGAAAAAGCCGCCGCCCTCGTCATAGGTGAAGAACAAAGCCGAACTGGTCCACGAACTCGACTGGATCAGCGCGTTCGTCACCTTCGCCATCTGCTGCTGCCCTGCTTTGACGCTCTGCGGTGGATGCTCGCTCACCTGGCCTTCCGTAATCAAGAAGGATACCTGTGGCAGCGTCCCCGCCTGCAGGTCGTTGTAGTAATCCTGCTCAGTGTACTGGATGCGCGGGTCGGTATGCCACTTCTTGAAAAAGATGAGCGTGTTGAAGACTTCAAGCTGGTTCGTCGTCGTTCCCAGGCCGAAATTGTAGCATTTCCAGGTGATGTTGCTGGCATCCAGCAAATCCACAATCGTCGGCCAATCCAGGCTCCCATGCGAGATATGATTGGAGGTGTTGCCGCCATTGGTACCCGTCCACAGGTACAACCGATTGGGATCGGTCGGCCCCAGCAGCGAGCAAAAATAGTTGCCGCACAGGGTGAAGTAGTCCGCGAGCGCGTAGTAGTAAGGCAGGTCGGAGTTGTCATAGTAGATCATCGTGCCGGTTCCATCCGTTGTCACAAACCCATCCATCTGCCCATTATCCCACTCGTTATGAATGGAGGCCCAGCTATGCGAGATATCCGCCGTTGTATCCTGGGTCGCGTGCTGCGGCGAAACGCTGCCGCCACTGCCATCCGGCACCGAATAATTGGCCGGAACGCCGAAAGAGCCTGCCTTTGGATAATAGCCGAAATACGTGTCAAAGGTGCGATTCTCCTGGCAGGCGATCAGCACATGCTGAATAGCGGTGCCATCTCCTGTCGCTGTTGCCGTAGTAGTCGCCTGGCCAACGGTTGGTGTGGGTGTCGGTTTGCGTTTCCGCCTCAAAGGAGAGGCAAACGTCTGCTCGAAGCCATAGAAGCCCGAGCCGATCATCGTCCCGGCCCCCGCCGCAATTCCCATCCGCTTCAGAATCTTTCTCCGCGTCTGAGGCTCCTGAAACCAGTCGTGTAAACCCATGAGAACCCTTTCTTTCATCCTACAAGTACGATAAGCAATAGACCAATAATCCCGGTCTATGCAAATGAACGGCTCTCACAGGATTTTCAGAGGCTTCTCCCAGTATTTCTACCGGATCGCTCGCTACTGGTACATCACCATCAACGGCGGCGGGTCCATTTTCAACACATCGGAAGGAGACATCAACGGCTTGTCCAGCGTGTAAAACAGCTTGAAACCAGGGTACTCGATCAACTGGTCTTTATCGAAGATGCGGTAGTCATCGATCTTCTCGCCCGGCGTGCCGAAGCCATCAACCGAGGTGACGATTTCGACGCCCGGCTTGACACGAATCTTCTGCCAGTCTGGCAGCATCGACTCGCGGAACTGGTGAATGATCAGAATCTTCGGCGGCAAATGCTGCGTCTGCACCAGGTCCGACAGCTTGTCGATCACCCAGTTGATCTCCGTCGCCGTCATGCGCCCGAACTCCACGCCGGGCGTCGTCCCGGGCGGCATATCAAACTCGGGATCGAGCGCGAGATCAACACCTGGCTGCTCGAGAAAGGGCCACTCGGCGTTCACCTCGTCCTGCACGCTGCTGTGCGCGACCTGCATATCCATAAAGAAGAGCATATGATTGCTGTTCGCCAGTTGCCGGTAGTGTTCTATCGAATCGTCCGGCATACGCGCCCGCCATGTACCATCAGCCGTCGGCCCGCCCTGCGCCACCGGCGTCACATAGTCCAGTGCCGGAATAACCGGATGCGCGGGGTCAAGCTGAGCGTAAACCTGCGCTTGCTCCTGCAAACGCGCCAGCAGGTCGTTATCCGAATAGGCACCTATCGGCCCCATTGCCGCCGAGAAAGGGTTGCCATAATACACCACCAACCGGTTAAGCGGCAGCGTCACTCGCCACATCCAACCATCCGGCCCCAGCAAGCGGTGCAGGAGCAGATACTCCTGGTAGTAATCCATATTGGGAACAGGCGTGCTGCCGCTAGTAGCCGTATGCGTCACCCAAGCAGTAGCTTTCTTCTGCGGAGTAGTGGTCTGTCCGCTACAAGCAGAAACCAGGAGCAACAACGCGACAAAGATCAACGAGAAAGGAAAACGAAATATGCTGGACATTGCGGGCAACGCTGCCCCTCGTTTCCGGTCCATAGATGGCTCCTCGGAAAATGCACTTCGCCGGATACACTAATGAACATGACTGTAGGGACGCGATGATGGATGTTGACAACATATGGGGGTCTAGTGCCCCCCTGTCATCCTGAGCGCCGCGAAGGATCTCCGGCCTCTACGTTGGATTCGGCTCGTGACCGAGATCCTTCGCGGCGCTCAGGATGACAGGCCTGGATATCCTCTCTTTCTTGGTAAAAATCTATAAGCGCGTCCCTACAGTCATAAATCCATGTATTCTTAGCTATCAATACAACCTTTAGTTGTATCAACGAATACCATTATACTCTTGTATCGATCTCCCGAGAAGCATAGGAAAAAAGATGGGGCGAGATCAAACTCGCCCCATCCAATATACAAACCCACTAGCTCGCTGGCAATTCACCCAGTTGTACGTTGATCGTCAATTCCTGCCCATTGCGGTTGACGTGTACCGCAGCCGTCTGTCCCGGCTTCAGGCTCACCATGACCTGGCTCAGCGAGTCCACATCATTGATAGGAGTGTTTCCGATTTGCGTAATCACATCGCCGACCTGCAAGCCCGCCGATGCCGCCGGTCCACCCGACTCCAGATTGGTAATCAAAGCCCCGAAATTTACCTTGAGGTTTTCCCGCTGCGCAACCTGCGAGTTCACCGTCGTTACGCTCACGCCCAGAATAGCCCGTCCTGTATGAATCACGCGCCCATACTGGATGATCTGCGGAACGATAAAGGCCACCCGGTTCGAGGGAATGGCGAATCCCACGCCGCTCGCAGGCGTATTAAACTCGGGATCAATGGCCGTCAGCGTCGGAATGCCAACCAGATTCCCCTGCAAATCAACCAGCGCACCGCCGCTATTACCCGGATTAATCGGCGCATCTGTCTGGATCGCATCCGGCAAAGTCGCTCCCCCTTGACCCTCAGAGACCGCGCGTCCAACCGCGCTGACAATACCGTTGGTAACGGTCTGCGTAATACCAAGCGGATTGCCTATCGCCAGCACTTCCTCGCCAACCTTCAGTTTCGAGGAGTCACCCAGCTTCGCCACCGTCAGCCCGCTGCTCGGCGGCGTCACCTTAATGACCGCCAGATCATCCGCCGGATCGGTTCCCGTCAGTTGCGCCGTCAGATGCGTTCCATTCGACAGCACGACCTCGATGCTCTGCGCGCCACTGACCACGTGATTATTGGTCACAATATAGCCGCGCTGATCGATAATCACGCCCGAGCCAATCGCGCTTCCATTCGAGGTAGTGACGTTTACCTCCACTACCGCCGGGCGCACATTAGCAATGACCGCCTCGCGCACCGCCTGTATGTTATTGCTGGTCAAAGTCGGAATAGGCACGCTCGAATTATTATTCCCCTGCTGCAGGCCTGTAGGACTCGTTGGCGATGCGACGCTCGTTCGCCCAAACTGCCACCCGGCAAACAGGCCCACGCCAAAGACCAGCAGCAGCACCAGCGCCAGCAGCGCAATAGCTCCCGTTCGCAATGTTCCACGCGAACGCCGGGGCGGTGGTGTTGGCCCGGCAGATACTGGAAATTGCCCCGGCGCAGGCTGGTACGCGGCATGCTCAGATGGCGTATGATAAACCCCCGGCCCGCTCTGCCAGCTTCCAAACGACTCGCCTGGATAAGGCTGCCTGGCCTGACTTGCAATTGGCACCGTCGGCGAACCTGGATGAGAAGTTGGCGGCTGCTGCGGTTCGATTGGATCAGGCATCGTATTATCAGAATCTACATAAGGATTTTGCATAGTTTAACCCTCCTGGAATACCCTCGGCCTCTTTTTACAATGCGTACATCGTTTTCTGTAGATACTGTATCCCAGGTTTATCAGAAAACTACCAGAAAACTGTAAAATGTCTGTAACGACGCTTCCCGGCAGAACTGAGGCATACCTTACAGAAACTTTACATATTTCGTTACGCTTTTTGATCTTTTTTCGTTACACTGAATGCTGTATGATTATACAGAGGCAAGTACCATGAAAATTCTGGTGATTGAAGACGAAGCAAATATCGCCCAGGTGATCCGGCTCTATCTTGAGCAGGCTGGATACCAGGTGCTTACCGCCAGCGATGGCGTGGCAGGCCTGGAACTTCATGCCCGCGAACACCCCGACCTGGTCATCCTTGACCTGATGCTGCCCGCGCTCGACGGGATGGAAGTCTGCCGCCGCATCCGCGCCTGGGCCAACACGCCCATTCTCATGCTTACCGCCCGTCAGTCAGAGGAAGACCGCATCGCCGGTCTGGAACTTGGTGCCGACGACTATCTTGTCAAGCCCTTCAGCCCGCGCGAAGTGGTGAGTCGCGTCAAAGCCATTCTACGCCGCACAGCCCATTCTGCAAGCGCAACTATACTTGAAGCCGCAACCGGCGCTGAAGCAAGTTCCACTCCTACACCCTCTTTGGCTATAAGAAGCGAAACGCTGGTGAAGCCACGCGAAGCAGAAGAACTGCGCTTCAAAGGACTCACCATTAATATTCCTGCCCGGCGCGTTGAGGTTGATGGACAGAACGTCCAGCTTACCGCTAAGGAGTTTGACCTGCTGGCGACACTCGCCTCTTCACCCGACCGCGTTTTTTCTCGCGAAACTCTGCTGGACAAAATCTGGGGCTACACCTTCCTCGGCGATGGCCGCACCGTCGATGTGCATGTCGGCACGCTGCGCAAGAAGCTTGACGCCGCCTCCGAGGGCATGTCTCACTTCATCAAAACCGTCTGGGGCATCGGCTACAAATTCACGCCCGAGGAATAGCTATGTGGCAACCCTGGCGCAATATGTCGTTGCAGACCAAACTGGTGCTGAGCTACCTCGGTGTAGCCCTGGGCGCGATTCTGCTGCTGGTCATCGTTATCTCGCTGGCCGTACAAAACTACTTCTATACAGTCCAGCGCGACTCACTGCGCGAGCGCGCCGAATACCTGGCCCTGCAAGTCGGTGAAATCTATCACCAGCGTGGCGCTAACTGGACAAATATTCCTCCCATCTCCGACTACAGCCCGGAACTCTTCGTCGTAATCGATACCAATCGCCAGTTGCATAGCGTTCCTCCCCCGCATTTTGTGCGACTCAGTGATGCCGATATCCCTACACTTGAGCAAGCTCTGTTCCAGTCTCTCACAGGCCAGGAGATTCAGGGCAGCCTCCAGGGTTCCTCTGAAGACCCTGATGTTTTCTCAGGCCTGTACATCACCGTTCCCATTTACGATAACGGCCAGCGAACCGGACACCCGATTGGTGCGCTCCTTCTCGCGCAACCCAACAAGTACCCCCAGGGCTTCTCTCCTGGTGAAGTGCTGGCAAATATCGACCAGGTGATCCTGATTACCGGCCTTGCCATCGCCCTGGTCGTCATCATCTTCAGCGTCCTGCTGACGCGCCGCCTGACGCGCTCCCTGGTCTCGCTGCGCGCCGCCGCCGAACAGGTGCAGCTTGGTAACTACGCCCAGCGCGTCGAACCGCCCAAAAGCCAGGACGAAATCGGCGAGCTTGCCCTGGCCTTCAACGCCATGACCGATAGAATCCAGGCCGACGTGACCGAACTGCGCCGCCAGGAACAACTGCGCCGCGACATGATCGCCAACATCGCCCATGACCTCATCACGCCCCTGACCGCCATTCAAGGCTTCAGCGAGGCCATCGCCGACGAGGTCATTTCCGACCCGCAATCTCGCCACGAAACAGCCCTTTTGATTGGTCGCGAGGTACAGCGCCTGCGCCGCCTCGTCGGTGATATGCAGCAAATGACCGCCCTCGAATCCGGCCATTTCCAGCTCGATCTCGCTCCCCTTGACCTGCATTCCCTGGTCGAGGAAGTCCTTTCCGTCATTCGTCCCGAGTGCGAACAGGCAGGCATCACCCTGCGCAACGAAATCGACCCTGCTACTCCGCCTGTATTTGCCGATAGCGACCGCATCACGCAAGTCCTGCTCAACCTGCTCGACAACGCGCGTCGCCACACCCCTTCCGGCGGCTCCATCACCATTCGCTCCACCCTGCAAAGCACAACCACCGGAACCGAACTCCTCACCGTTCACGTCCTCGACACAGGCTGCGGTATCGACCCCACCGACCTCCCTCACATCTTCGACCGCTTTTTCCGCGCCGACCGCTCGCGCACCGGCACCTCCGGCAACAGCGGCCTCGGCCTCTCCATCGTCAAAGCCATCATCACCGCTCACGGTGGAACCATCCAGGCCGAAAGTACCCCCGGTCAGGGAACAGACATCTCCTTCACCCTCCCCCTGGCCCGCTAAATCAGCCCCCCATCCCACCTCGACAATCCATTTCCGCTATGTTACACTTCAAAAAGAAAGGGTAGGGTAGTAGCCATAATCAGGTTGGCTACAAAGGAGGTTACGCGAAATGCGCAACAAACTGATACCACTACTACTAATACTGCTCTTCGTGCTGGCCGCCTGTGGCAGCAATGCCACACAGACAACGACCCAGGCGGCGACTGCGGCTCCCACCTGCCGTTCAACTTTGCCTGCCAATCTTCCCACCACTGCGGCCCCTCCACCAACGAAGCCTCACAAAATGAATATGGGGCCGCATATGAAAATGACGGCTTACCGTCCTGCCACCGCACAGGATATGGCGCGTGTCGAGGCCATTGTACAGAACGCGCATGCCTGTTTTGATAAGTATCGCGATTATCACCTCGCGCTGCGCGACGGGTATCGCATCTTCGCGCCGGACGTCCCGCAGGATGTCTACCACTTCGCCAACGTCCCGAATTTCCAGGAGGCGCAAACAACGTTCGACCTGGCCCATCCAAGCGCGCTGCTCTACAGCAAAAGTGGCGATGGCTACCAGTTCGTCGGCGTCATGTACAGCGCCCCTGCCAACGATACCGAAGACCAGCTCAACCAGTTCATCCCTTTGAGCATCACCCCCTGGCACCTGCATACCAACATCTGCCTGCCCGCAGGCGATACCAGCACCTTCTTGTTCCCCAACAACTCCCTCTTCGGCCTGACGGGAACCATCGCCACCAAAGCCCAGTGCGACAAACTGGGGGGAACGTTCTACTCTTCCCTGTTCGGTTGGATGGTGCATATACCACTTTTCGGCAGCGTTTCAGCAGGATAAAAAAAAGCGGGTACTGGATGGTACCCGCTCGGTCTTACCAGTTCGCTTGCTTAGCGAGAGCCTGCAGTCGCTACTTGCCGCATTTGCTGAATCTGTTCGTCATAGTTCAGCGCGTAGACGGCCCGCACGTCCCAGCTCATCAGATCCATGTAGGGCTGGAGCATCGCGGTCAGTGACTGGGGAGAATCGGTCTCGATGAGCAGGAAGCCGGAGCCGCCGCCAGCCAGGTTGTACCAGCCCTTGATCTGCTGGTTGTTATGCGCACCCGCTTCATGCTGTTGCAGGATGCGCTGAGCCACCTGCTGACGGGTAGTGTGAGGATGCCATGTGAACGCGCAATACCACAACATTGCGTATCTCCTTGTCTGTCTAACAAACGCCTATACGCAACGCACTACAAACCGTTCTTTCACAATTTCTACCACGTTCTACTCTTTAGAAAGGAGACACCCACATTAACTTAGCTTCTTACCTCTCGGAACCTCCTGCGGGTGCATCAAACATCGGCAACCATCTCGAAGCCGTGAAGCGCCGCGCCGAGCAGGGCGATCTTCGGATTAAGAATGACATGCACAGGCACCGTCGAAAGCAGCTTACCCAGGCGGCCCTTGTGTGCAAAGGCTGGCATAAAGCGCTCGTTCGTCAGATAGGGCAAGATACGCGGGGGAATGCCGCCGCCGAGATAGACTCCACCGGTTGCCAGCACCTTCAAGGCCATGTTGCCAGCTTCGGCAGCCAGAACCGAGACGAACGTGTTGAGCGTAGCCACCGCTATCTCGCACGGATTCGCCGTATCAAGGGCCGCGCTCATAATAACCGGCGTCTGATCCTTCACTGCCGCCAGTTCTTGCGCCAGCCATTTCGGCTCCTGCATGTGCCTTCGCTCCTTGAGGAAAGCGTAGATATTGGGGAAGCCCTTGCCGGAGCAGACACGTTCGTAGCTGACATGGGGAAAGCGCTCCATCAAATAGCCAAGCAATTCGAGTTCGAAGGTGTTGATGGGGGCAAAATCGGCATGGCCGCCTTCGGAATTATGCGCCTGGTAGGCGGTGCCATTCCAGACCAGAAAAGCCTCGCCAAGCCCTGTACCCGGCGCAATCACTGCCAGCGCGCCTTTCTCCATCGCCTCTCCCTTATTGATAGTGTGCAGGTCTGTCTCGTGGAGAAAAGGAACGGCATGGGCGATGGCGCTGAGGTCGTTCAGCAGGCGCACTATCGGAATATTCAGAGAAGCTTGCAATTGTTGCTCATCGATCATCCAGGGCAGATTGGTGATAGTTGCTCGCCCTTCCAGCACCGGCCCGGCGACTCCAAAGCTGGCTCGTTCGATGGTGACATGCTGCTGCTCCAGAAATTCCTGCACAAGAGCTTCCAGGCTGGAATAATTCCCGCTCGGAAAGGTCGCCTCAACCAGTGGATCGCGCCAGCCCTTTTCCTGTGAAAAAATAGCCAGGTTGGTCTTTGTTCCGCCGATATCACCCGCGAGTAGCATTACAAGACGTCTCCTTTAAGGTCGTATTGCGCCTCATCTATGAGGTAGGTATACTGCCTACCTGCCGAGTCAATTGGTATGCCCGGCGGGTACGCTTTTTCTGATACAATTGTATCACTTGATTAACAGATGTCAGGAAGATTGAACTTGCCTCCATCCCTTTCCCAGGATGAAGGTAGAAAACGCTCATCTCTTTACGAGAACAGATCAACAAAAGGAGCAGGAAATGGATACGATTGAGTACGACGCCATTGTCATTGGTTCAGGTCAGGGGGGCGGGCCGCTTTCTTCAGCGCTGGCAAGAGCGGGCTGGAAAACGGCCATTATCGAGCGCGAGCATGTTGGCGGCACCTGCGTCAATGAAGGCTGCACTCCCACGAAAACGATGGTTGCAAGCGCCCGCGTGGCCTATCTCGTCAAACGAGAGGCCGACTATGGCGTTGAACAGTCCTGCCCGGAAACCGTGGATATGAAAGTCGTCAGGAAGCGCAAACGCGACATCGTCAACAGCTTTCGCAATGGCAGCCAGAGTCAGATCGAAAGTACGGAGGGGCTGGACTTGCTGATGGGCGAGGCGCGCTTTACCGGGTCAAAAACGCTTGAGGTGCGTATGAACGATGGCGGAATGCGCAGCCTGCATGCCAATACTATTTTTATCAACGCGGGAGCCCGTCCATCTATGCCCTCTATCGAGGGGCTGGACCAGGTGCCGACGCTCAACTCCACAACCATCATGGAACTGGATAGCGTGCCAGAACACCTGCTGGTGCTGGGCGGCGGCTACATCGGCCTGGAGTTCGGGCAAATGTTCCGCCGCTTTGGAAGCAAGGTGACGATCATCCAGCGCGGGTCGCATTTGCTCTCGCGTGAGGATAACGATGTCGCAGATGCTGTTGCTGACATCCTGCGCGAAGACGGTGTAGAGGTCTTGCTCAACATATCACCGGTACGAGTCGGGCGCGGAGAGAACGGCAGCATCCAATTTGTTGTGCGCGGCCCCGAGGGGGAGCGAATGCTGGCAGGTTCGCATCTCCTGGTTGCGGCAGGGCGAATCCCCAATAGCGACTGGCTTAATCTGGAAGCAACGGGCGTCCAGACCGACAAACACGGCTTTATTCAGGTCAACGACCACCTGGAAACCAATGTGCCCGGCATCTATGCCCTGGGCGATATCAAAGGCGGGCCAGCCTTCACGCATATCTCCTATGACGACTTCCGCATCCTGCGCGCAAACCTGATTGAACACGGGCACGCAACAATTACCAATCGACTCGTTCCCTATACGGTCTTCATCGATCCACAACTGGGCAGGGTTGGCATGAGCGAGACAGAGGCGCGGGCAACGGGACGCGACATCCGGGTGGCAAAGATGCCCATGAGCTACGTGGCCCGCGCTCTAGAGGTAGACGAGTCACGCGGCTTCATGAAGGCGGTGGTGGACGCGCAGAGCGAGCAAATTCTGGGCTGCGCTGTGCTGGGTATCGAAGGGGGCGAGATCATGGCGCAGCTCCAGATTGCCATGATGGGCAAACTACCGTACACCGCTCTGCGTGACGGCATCTTCGCCCATCCAACTCTCGCAGAGTCCCTCAACAATCTGTTTTCCTCGTTCGAATAAGCAGTTATCCTTTTCAGCTTTACACTTTATTACGTTGTGCGGCCAGACGCTTGCGGGGCAGAAATAGGAAACGAACAGGGAACGAAACTCCGCTCCGCAAGGCGAGGGGTAGGCGCACAAAGGCGAGGAGGGGCAGCAGCCACATCCAGATGCTACGCAGGTACATCCAATAGAATTCAGCGAGGCCCGGGACGCGCTGGTGTGTAGGAGCCCAGGTATAGAAAGTATAACCGGCAAGCATGGTCAGAGCGAGCAGACATACTGCCAGAGGCAAACGAGAGGCGATAAAAGAATGAGTCGTGTCCTCATTAGCCGCCTCGATTAAGGCGAACAGGCCAAAGAAGGTGACGAGATACCAGGGCCAGAACCAGGGCGAGCCAATAGCGCAGTACAGCAACCAGGTGAGCGCCAGCCAGCGCAGGAGAGCGAGAGGCGAGCGGATGCGCTCAGGTCGGAGCAGGATACGCCAGCACAATACGAGGTAGAGCAAGACGTAGAAAGCCATTGTGGTATTATGCGTAATGCGCTCGGCAATGATGTAGGTGGGATTGACAAAAGGAGCGTTCAAGCTGCTTACAACGCGGGCAGCAAACTCAGCCAGCGTGTTGATGTTGTGCGCAGAGGCCGGGTTCAGCACAAACAGGTATAGCACATTGCCGTGTTCCCAGAATGGGGCATAGAGCGCTACGATGGTAAGCAGGAACGTCAGCGAGGCCAGACCGAGCAGGCGGATGCTCTCTGTGCGGGTACTTGCTTGATGCCAGAGGTACAGCAATAAGCCAGGGGCGAGCAGAATGAGGTTGATTTTGATACAGATGGCGCAGGCAAAGGCGATAGTAGCCAGGATATAGGAAGGCAAGGCCGGGAAAGGCTTTCGTACCAGGAACCAGAGCGCAAGCAGCACAAAAAAGAGCAGGGTGGCATCGACATGCGCATTGATGCAGGCTTCAAAGAGGAGCAAGGGGTTCCAGGCAAAGGCAAGGGTAGCAAACAGGAGTTGCTGGCGTGAGATACGGCCTGTCAATTGCTGCAAGTGGCTGCCGATAGACCAGATCAGGAAGGTAGAGCCTAGATGGGCGACAAACGCGAGCAGGCGGAGGGCCAACACCATATGTATGACCCCAGGCAAACTTGAAGACCCGATCAGTTTCTGGAGAACAACAGTGATGATCCCCCAGACCGGGCCATAGGCGGATGGTTGATTCGCCCAATACACATACTGAAAGACAGGGTCATTAGGAATGGAGGCGGGCCAGGTTGCCAGGGGATTCTGGTGATAGACGACGCCAATACGAGCATAGGCAATATAGGAAAAGACATCAGAAGAGGTCAACACAGGACTCAGCAGAAAAATACAGCCAAGCAGGCCTGTTGAAATAAAGAGGAAACTGCGCGAAATCCTGGCTGGTAGAGAACGCAACGCTAAGAGATAGATGAGAAGGGTACTCACATAGATATCCAGCAGGAGGGCAGTTTCCTTCCAGGCCAGGCCGACAGATATATGAATCTCTTTGGGCGAGTATGGAGTAAGGAACGCTAGAGGCTGTCCTGGGAACAAGAGATGCACTGGTAAAAGTGTTAATACACCAAGCAGGTGAGAGCCTTTTTGGGCAAGTAGAGCATCAAAAGAACTGATTCCCTGTAAAGGGAGAATAGCAACAATAAAAAAGAAGCTGGTGGCCATCAAAGCAACGATAACCAGAGGTGAAAAGCGGGCCAACACACCGGTAGGCAAGCGCAGGTAATGTCTCTCTAAACGAAGTTGCCGGGACATAGATACCTTCTCTCTCATAAATTTTGTGTATCCAGGGCATCACGGATACATCTTTGGGCCGGGAAACCCATCAAAATTGTTTTTCGTGTTCCAAAGGATTTTACGGGGCAAGCACATGAAAAGTAACAAGGAGTTCTACGAATAGGAGACAGGTACGAAGCCCTCTCCCGGTTTGTAGTCTGGTGATTGATGCCGGAAGTAGGTATTGTAGAGTTGCGCATAATGACCGCCACGCAGCATAAGCGTGTCGTGATTGCCCTCTTCCACGATTCTGCCCTGCTCAAGCACCAGAATGCGGTCGGCGTGGCGGATAGTCGAGAGCCGGTGAGCAATCAGGATGGCGGTGCGATGTTGCAGGATCAGATCAAGCCCTTCCTGAATCTGGGCCTCGGTCAGCGGGTCTATGCTGGCGGTGGCCTCGTCGAGGATGAGAATAGAGGGGTCTTGCAACAGCACGCGAGCAAGGGCGACAAGCTGGCGTTGTCCAAGCGAGAGGGAACGACCGGCCTCACCTACCAGGGTGTTCAAACCCTCGGGAAGGGCATCGAGCCAATCGCCACCGCCAATACGCTGAGCTATAGAGGCTACTTCCTCGTCGCTGGCGTCGGGACGGGCGTAGCGAATATTATCGGTGACAGTGCCAGAGAACAGGAATGGCGATTGCGGCACAATGCCGATGTGACGATGGTAGTCGTGCAGGTCAAAAGTGCGAATATCGCGGCCATCGATTAATAGCTGTCCACCCTGGAACTCGTAGAAACGGGCAACCAGGCGAGCGATACTGGTCTTGCCCGCGCCGGTATGACCGACGAGCGCGATGGTTTCGCCGGGACGAATGGTAAGATTGAAGTTGGTCAGCACGTGCTGACGATCATCGTAGCTGAAGAAGACATTTTTGAACTCGATCTTGCCTTGAAGACGGTTGACAGGTTGAGAATCGGTCTGGCGAATGCGCGACTCGGCGTCGATGAGGGCAAAGACACGCTCGCTGGCAGCAAGGCCAAGCTGGAACTGGCTCCAGAAAGAGGCGATACTGGTTAGAGGATACCAGAGCGAGCGGATGCCTTGCAGGAAAAGAAACCAGTCACCAGCCGAGATATTGTGCGAGAGGACGCGCAGGCCGCCGAAATAAATGACGATCACGGTGCCGAGGTTGGCGATCAGGATCAACACGGGAAAGACGCCATTATAGATGAAGCCAGAGCGCAGCGTAACCTGGTAGGATTGCTCGTTGACCTGCTTGAACTCGTCGTACATGTGCTGTTCCTGGCGGAAGTTTTTGGCGACGGTGATGCCGCTGACGACTTCCTGCACATTAGCATTCACACGGGCCATCGAACGTTGAGCGCGGCGGGTGGTGCTGCGAGCAACACGCCGGAAAATCATTGTGACCAGCAGTACCAATGGCAGAATACTGAAAGCAAGCAAGGCAAGCGGCAGGCTGCGCACAAACAGGACAATCGCCATCAGAACGAACAGCAGGAGCTGGCTGAGCAGGTTGAGCGTGAGGGTGACGACGGTAGCGAAGTCTTCGGTATCGGATGTGACGCGGCTGACGATTTTCCCGGACTCAAATTCATCGTAGAAGGACATGTCGCGGGCCATGACGGAACTGAAGACATCTTTGCGCAGCTTCAGAACCACATCACCCACGGCCTGTGCAGTGAGCCACTGGCGAAAGAAGTTACACACCCAGGAAAGCACGCCCGAGAGCAGGATAGCGGTGGTAATCAGCACAATAGTCTGGACGGCGCGAGTATTGATAACGGCATCGATGCCGTAGGAGATCAGGACGGGGAAGACGGTATCGAGCAGGGCGATCAGGATGATGAGCAGGGCGACAAGCAGCATGATCGCCAGCTTTGGCCGGAAGTAGCCAATGATGCGAGCAATCAGTTGTCTATCCGAATAGGTGCGGTCGTAGGCTTCGGCATCAAGGCCGTCCATGAGAAAACCCATAGGTTGATTCCTTCTATTTATTCGCCGCCTGCTGAGGCGGCGGGGATGGTTGTTTCGTGATGGGCGAAGATGCGGCGGTAGGTGTCGCAGCGTGCGAGTAGTTCGGCGTGCGTTCCCTGGTCGATCAATTCGCCGCGTTTGAGTACGAGGATATTGTCGGCCCAGCGAATCTGTGAGAGACGATGAGTGATGAGCAGAGTGGTGCGGCCTTCCAGCAGGCGATGAATGGCCTTTTGAATCTCGTCCTCGGTGGCGCTGTCGATGGCGCTGGTTGAGTCGTCGAGGATGAGAATGCGCGGGTCGGTCAGCAGGGCGCGGGCGATGGCGATGCGCTGGCGCTGTCCACCGGAGAGGGTGACGCCGCGCTCGCCGATGACGGTATCGTAGCCCTCTTTGAAGCCGGTGATAAAGTTGTGGGCCTGAGCATCACGCGCTGCCTGCTCGATAGACTCCTGGTCGGCTTTCTGACCCAGGCCGTAGGCGATATTCTCGCGGATCGAGCGGGAGAAGAGAAAGATATCCTGCTCGATGGTGGAGATCTGAGAGCGCAGGGCATCCAGGCTCCAATCACGCACATCGACGCCATCGACGAGAATACGTCCCTCATTCACATCGTAAATGCGATTGACGAGTTTGGTCAGCGTGCTTTTGCCAGCGCCCGTCTGTCCAATAATGGCGATGGTTTGACCAGGACGAGCATGGAACGAAATGTTTTTCAAAACTGGTGTCTCGCCATAGCTGAAGGAAACGTTCTCAAAGATGATGTCGCCACGCATGGGAGCGCTGTAGCCATCCTCGTTTTCATCGAGTTCGGTCTCTTCGTTGAGGATGGTCAGGATGCGCTCGGAACTGGAGACGCCAAGCTGGATCAGGCCGAAAGCCCAGCTAGAGTTGAAAGCGGGATAGTGCAGCAGCACCATCAGGCTCATATAGGCAACGAGACTGCCCACGGAAAGCTGGTTGTGCAGCACCAGGAACAGACCATGCAGGAAGGCTCCCACCATCGCCAACGAGAGCAGAAGCGGCGGCAGGTACCAGGCCTGGATAAGACCGTTACGTGCGAAAAAGTTACGATAGAGACCAGCCTTGCGCTCAAATTTGGTCTTCTCCTGCGCCTCTTGCGCGGTGGCTTTGACCACCTCGATGCCGCGCACCGCCTCGTTCAGCACCGCGTTCATCTCGCCAAATTGCTCGCGCATACTGTCGGAAACAGGGCTGAGCTTGCGCGAATAGTAACGCAGGGCAATCAGGAATGAGGCAGTGAAAAGGAGCGGCGCGAGCAGCAGTTGCGGGTTGAGGCTGCCGATAAAGACGAGCGTGATGGCGAGGCTGGTAAACGAGTCGAGGATGATATCGCAGCCGGGAGCGATCATATTGCTCAACTGGCTGATATCGTTGGCGGCGCGGGCCATGATGTCGCCGACGCGCTGGCGGTTGTGAAAGGTCTGGCTTTTGCCGAGCAGGCTCAAATAGAGTTCGGCCCGCGCATCACGAGCAAAGCGTTTGCCAAGCAATTCGGGAAAAAAGCGAGCGCAGAGATCGCAACAGCCGCCCACTACGACCAGCGCCAGCAACATCAACGAGATGGACAACAGGCTCTGATAGTTATTTTGCAAAACGGCATTGAAGGCCCAACCGGTTAAAACCGGAATCAGCACATAAAGCATATTGGTCACGATGATCGCCAGGAAGAAGCAGATGACAAGGTGCTTGTAGCGGGCCAGGTGCGAGACGATCCAACGAACGGCGCTTGCGCGGTTATAGACGTACTCGTTGGCAATGGTGAATTCGCGTTTGCTCAAGAGGACTCCTTCGATCTATCAGAAAAACATGGTTGGTTGTGCCAATTGTGCCAGTTGTGCCAGGGTATTACATGAGACGGTTTTTTAGCTGGCTTCTAAAAAAGTTAGTATATCCATTCTAACATAGAATTCCTGACAAATGATGACAGTTTTTGATGGTGTTCTTTGTGGTGGTTGTGTCATTACTTTTTGCATTTTTGGTCTTCGGGGTGATTGCTTGTCAAAAGCAAGGAGCGAATACAAGTGGTGCTACACAGGCAAGCAGGCACTATAGAAAGTATACATGGAGAATGGGAGAATTGCAAGGGAAATTTGGTGTAAGGGTGAGTGTCAATTCTTTGTAATCGGTGGGGGAAACCAAAGACAGCCTGCTTCCGGGTGGGGGAACCAAAGACACCCGCGAGGGGATGTCTCTACACCTTATTTCCCCTGTAGAGACATCTCCTCGCGGGTGTCTTTCGGGAATGCAAAAACGAGATGCGGGCCCTGATGTTTTGATATGATGGTATCTTCTGCTCTTTGCTAGCCACCATCCGGTGTGGAGGAGCGGCGAAAGACAAAACGTAATCCACCGGTTGCCCCCACCTCACCACCGGTGCCAAGAATGGCAACTGTTCCCTTGCCGGTAATTTCGGCATAGACTTCAAATTCCTCAAAGCGAAACTTGCCTACCATCTCAGGCGTCGTTGCAAGCATACTTCCCAGTTGTTCCACAAAGAGGTTGATATTCATCGTCAATTCCTCCACCTTTACCTGCTTGAGTTGCCTGGACCCGCCCCGCGTTGTCATCGGCTCGCTGGTCACCACCCACATCTCATCTTTGCCCGTATTATTCGCCTTGTTCGTTACCATTGCTTCGCCTCCTACTGTGGATGAGCTATTCTGATTTCCGGTGAGGAATAGAGCGCGTAGGCCAGCCCGAGCGGATTTCTGTATCGCTCCCAAAAGTAGCGCCGGGTGGCGACAAGCGCCTCTCCAATCGGCTCACCTGCTAAAAGATGCTTGTAGAGTTCTTCAACGAATGTCGCCCCGAACAAATCCGGCACGTGGAACTCGGTTGCCAGCACGCCTCTCGCCCCGCGCTTCCAGAACTCGGCTGCCCAACTGGAGGTGTGAAGCGGATTGATCGTGCCGGTCAAACAAGCGTTCAGGATCACGAAAGGGTGATATTTGATATCAAATTCACGCACAAAAAAGTCTTGCATGGTGATCGAAAAATCATCTGAAACCAGCAGATAGGACTGGCTGAGAGGCTTCTGCTCATAGGCATGACAGGCAAGATGCACAATTTGCACATTCTTGCGCAAAAACTGACCAAATCCCGTTAACCCTTTTTCGCGCTGCTCCCGACTCATGGCATGCAGGAAAGAAAGCTGGATCTGTTTGTTCCTATGCAGTTGCTGGAGCAAAGGAATTTCTTTTTTTGCCACGTGTTCCAGATTGCGGTACGCGATCAATCCCACATGTGGGCGTGAAGATTGGATGACCGGCGGAATGAAATCACCCGGGCGATCATCCTGAATGATGGAGCGCGAAATGATCGTGCGCATACCCCAGAAGCGGGAGATATCGAGCGTATTCTCAAGAGAGCCATCATAGAGCAATTCCCAGGGCACGAAAAACCCATCTGATACAATCTGCACAACCGCATCTCTTTTGAGGATGTCGCTGAGAAAGTTTCTCAGCCCATTATCAGCGAAAATCCGCTTAAAGGCGAAACTCCCCTTTTCTAGCAGCCTCAGAAAGGCGTCATAGTGCGCCCCTTCCTCCATGAAATCGTCCGCCACACGTTCTATCGTCTCCTGTAATTCGGCATTCAGTTCAGCGACATCGTCAGGCTTGAGGCCAATATGAAAGCGATGGAACATGCCCCTATCAGCGCTGAAGTACACATCATACCCGTTCCCGCTGCTATTTGAGAGGATGCTCATCTGTATCTGCACGGGGAAGGTGTTGATAAAGGGCAGGCGCAGCTTTTGCTCAACAACCATATTAACCTCCAGAGCTTACCGTGCTAGTAGCCGATATTTGAACACCATCAAACTCCAATCGGATAGTCTGTAGCCAACGCCGCTCATAGTAGAAGGTGATGGCAAACGAACAGCGTCCTGGCTCGCGCAGCCGGAAGAAAAACTCCACCAACTGTGGGTCGGGATTGCGTAGATCGTAACGCAGGCGTTTGTGCCACTCTGTCACAAGTTCAATATTTTCGCTGGGATGAATGACGATATCGAACCAGACAGGCTCGCTCATATCCTGCACGGATAGATCGAAAGGTACTCCCTGAAAACGTTCCGGCACGCTTTGAGCTATACCAGCCTGAATGCGATAGGTTTTCCCTACTATCGCCTGATCTTCATTCCCAAGCACAGCGCGAGCGATGGCATTGAGAGATAGCTGTGTTCTTTGTTGGCCACGCGAGGAGAAAAAACGCGCGAACAGTTTGTCGGTCTGTGAAAAAAGTGAGGGCAACCTTATGCGAAAGGATTTTATAGGCCGAGCACTCGTTGGCTGTGAAGGCGGTAGTAATGCCATTGGAAACGGCCATTGAGCAGGTGGGGTGGCTGGATATTGCGGTTGCCCTGCTACCGGCGGAGTTACTGGATTTACCGGTTGTCCTTGCAGTATCAAGTCCTCTCCTGATGAGAAAACCGCATCAGGCATGGTCGTGTTTTTTGATGATGTCGTTGCGGGAAGGTCGGTAGATGGGTTAATAGACGGAGCAGATCCACCGGCAGATTGTGGTGGAAGACTAACGATAGCCTGTTCCATCTCCTTCGCGTCATGCCAGCGCTGATCCAGCACAGGATTCAGCGCTTTCATGATGATTTTCTCGAAGTCGGCTGAAATGTCGGGCCGCAAGGAATGTACAGGAGGGAAAGAGAAAATAGTGGGTTTATTATTGACAGTGTCATGATGAGTCAGCAGGCGGTGAAGCGTCGCCCCCAGAGCGTAGATATCACTGCGCGGCTCCGGCATGCCATGCAACTGCTCGGGCGGCGCGTAGCCAATGGTCATAATAATGGTAGATTGGCGCTGCGATTGGAAGGTACGTGCAAGGCTAAAGTCAATCAGCTTGATCTCATCTTTATTCGTCACCATAATATTAGAGGGCTTGAGATTACGGAAGACAATCGGCGGAGTTTGGCCGTGTAAGTAAGCCAGCACGTTGCAGAGTTGAATGGCCCAACTACGCGCCCTGGCTTCTGAAACGCCATGCGCCCCATTCACGCCAGGAATCGTACCTTCTTTTTCCAGCACCTCGGCAAGCGTGCGGCCCTCGACAAAATCCATTACCAGGTAATGCCTGCCACTTTCCACGAAGAAATCATGCACAAGTGGGATGCAGGGATGATGGAGATCGAGCAGGAGATTGGCCAGGTATCTAAACCATTCTACCGCTTGCTCTCGCTCAGATTGATTCGGAAATTCGTTCAACATCTCCCTGATAGCACAAGGCCGGTTGAAACGAGTATCCAATGCCCGGTAGACAGCTCTCATCCCGCCTGATGCGAGCAGCCGCTCAATTTTGTAGCGTCCTTGCAGTTGAGCGCCGACAACTAGCTCTCGATATTTTGCGTTTAGAGGGTCAGAAACTGGTGCCGCTGGGATGGAGGAGTTCGTATACAGCGCTGGCGTCTGTGGGTTATCTCGTAGATCAGCTAAAGTATCCACACCAGTATGGACATCACGTGGTTGCTGGTTGGTAGTAACCGTTGACGACGGAGAGTTAATCTGAGGCAGTTTGTTGCCGCACCGCACACAATAGCGCGCATCATCAGGATTTTCAGATGAACAGTGAAGACACCTATGCGGCATATGCCTCTCCAGGTTCAGGCTAGTAGGTCAAATGAGATACGTTCCTCTCATATGAGAACAAGCCGCAGATCTACTTTCTAACAAAAATCACCCTATTTACATACCCTAATATGAATGTTTTCAACCACTATCTAATTAAGGTATCACTTACCCGTTTATCTAAATGATGCTGATAGGACAAGTATAGCTTCACAAGCACAGCATTGCAATAGGTCTCATGCACCGTGATGTGATATATCCCATAACCAGTGCGTACTGTTAAGCAAAGCCAACATCTTAAACGCAAGGATGCATCAATACGATGTCGAATGAAGAGCTTACAAAAACATCCTCTGCCAATTCATCCGAACAGGAAGAGTCTCTTCCTGCGCAAAAAGGGGATATCTCGCTCCAAAAAGAGAGGCTGCGATGGCGCAATATCCTGGCGCGAGTAGTACTGTTCTTGATCTTCGCGGCGGGCTTCTTTTTTTCGGTGATACCTGTTGGTAGAGCGGCAACACGGGCCTTATTGCTGTTACCCTCGGTACTGCTGGCCTCGCAGCCTGGGGTAGTGACGATGACAGAGGAGCCGGTGCGGCATGTAAAAAAGACGATTACTTCGAGCAACGGGCCGGTGTACCTGGATGTATATGAGCCAGCGGTAGCAGCACCACCGATTCCTGGAGGACGAGAGGGGATGGTGGTGATTTCAGGTGTGGGGGACAACCGTAAAGAACCGCAGCTAGTCAATTTCTTGCAGGCGCTGGCACATACAGGGGTTGTGGTGATGTTAGTAACAACCCCGACCTTGATACAGTATGACCTGTCGGCGGCAGATAGCGACGGGGTGGTACAGGCTTTTCAGACGTTGGAACGCTGGCCGGGCGTGGGAGCGAATCGAGTAGGGATCGTGGCTTTTAGCGCGGGCGATGTGCTGGCATGTTTTGGAGCGGCGGACGCGCGGATTCGCGCAAAGGTAGCCTTTCTCACGCTGTTCGGCGGCTATTTCAACGCGAAAACGCTGATTCGAGCGGCAGCGAGGCGAGCGCTGACGGTAGATGGCAAGACGCAGCCCTGGAACCCGCAGTATGTGCCAATACAGGTACTGGCGAATGTCATCGAGCCGCTGCTGCCGCCGACGGAGGGGCCACGTATGGTCAATGCTCTCTCCCCTGCGGGAATGCCTTTGACGCCGGACGAACTGGCGAGCTTTTCGCATGACACGGTAACGGTGTATCACCTGCTGCGAGGAGACGAACCGGATATGGTGGATAGCAACCTGGCATCACTTTCGCAACCCTTGCAGGCATTGCTTGATACGATGTCACCGAGCCGGGTCATCGGGCAGATAGATGCGCCGGTTTACCTGATGCATGATCGCAGCGACCAGTTCGTGCCGTTTACAGAGTCGCGAGACTTCGCGGCGGCCCTGGCGCGCATTCATCATCGCTACGATTTCGCGGAATTCGGCATTTTCCAGCATGTCGAGGTAAAATCGGGGCTGAATTTCTGGCAACTGGTGGGGGATGGCACAACACTATTCCGGCTGGTCGATGAAACAATGTTGCCAGGGTCGTAAGAGGTGCAAAGCATGAATATGTTGTTGTTATCGCTACTCTGGGTCTTGATTGGCTTGCTGCTTGGTGGGCTGGCAAATGGAGCGAAGTTGCGGCCTGCTTCCTGGGGAAAACAGGGATGGCGGGTGATGCTGGGCATAGGTATGATTACGGCATTGGTTACTGGTTGGTTAGCTACATGGCTGGTGGGAATACAGTTTTCTACAGTGACGGTGCTGTGGGTGACGGTAGTAGTGCTATGGGTTGGGTCGTGGGTTCTAAAGTTGAGGAATCAATGGGATGTTCAAGGACATAATAACCTGTCATAATAGGGCTGAAATTAATGTTGTAAACGCATCTTTAAACACGCTGTCATAAAGAGGGTTTTATAGCTGATGAGCCAGAAAATTTTTGCAGTCGCTTTTGAGACCGGGCCTAAGCGGCGGGTGTTCGCACAAGCAACGGAATGGATCGGCTGGTGTCGAGCAGGGAAAGATGAGGCGACAGCCCTGCAACAGTTGCTTGCCGCCGGTTCGCGCTATGCTGCGGTGGCAAGTCGGGCCGGTTACACCTTCTCCGCGCCTACCTCTATTGAAAGCTTCGAGGTTGTTGAACAGGTCGCGGGAACGGCAACTACAGATTTTGGAGCGTTGAGCGCGCTGTTGGCCTCAGATTTAGAGCCATTTCAAGAGGGTGAAACAGAACGACTCTCGCGCCTGCTGGACAACTTTCGATGAGGCACTGGCTCGTATTCCGGTCGAGCAGCGCGAGATAAAACCTGAGCGGGGGCGATCTCCTGGTGCGATACAATTTCACCTGCTGGAAGCTGATCTGATGCATCTTTCGGCGTTTGGTCCCGCCTTTCGACAGCCTAAAGCGGAGCAGGTGGCAGATCAGATCACGAGGGTGCGGGAACAGATACTGACATATCTTGCAGCGATTCCGGCAAAAGAAGCTCCCACATCTTCACGTAGATATGGCTTTGTATGGAAGCCACGCTTTGCAGTGCGGAGGTCGGCGTGGCATGCGCTCGATCATGCGTGGGAGTTGGAGGAGAAGTATGGGAAATAACAATGCAGCTTTATATATTATCCAACTTCTCGATCGATGACTAGTATCAACAAGTAGGTAGTTGCGAGGTGAGTAGATTGGTCCGCACAAACCAGGTGTTGGCCAAGTACGTGCCATCTTCTAGTCGCACCCAACGATTGTCGTCATATCCTGGATTATCCAGGGTGCCGGTTATAACACGCTGACCATACGTCCAGCACGTTGCAGTGACAACCCTACCCTCCCTCAAAAGATCTTTCCTCTCAGAAGTTGGGTCACAGGTAGCAAGCTGGCAATAATTATTATAGGCAGGTTTTGACCAGGAACTGATCGTGTAGCTGTAGTTGGCGCTATCAGGGGAGAGATTGATTGGGCCAGATTGCGTAAAATGAGTCGGAGGGTTGGTAGACGTGGGGGGAACCTGGGTTACTTCCGAGGTTCCAGCCGTTGGCACGCCAGGGATGGCCGGAGAGTTGGTAGCCGTAGTGGGAACCTGGGTTACAGACTCAAGACCCAATATCTCTTGAAGCTTTTGAGTAAATAAACCATTAACTGCAATACTTATCAAAGCTACAATAAAAGACAGTATAATAAGTATGTCTTTCCAGTTTGATCGCGGCTGTTTAGGTTTTTGCATTAGCGACCCTCCTGATAAAAGTATCTAATACGTATTTTAACATAGTTAGTAACTACAAATTTTATTCTCCTATTAGCTTAAACCTGCTCTGCATAAGGATTCTGGTATATTATCTCAATATATTCAACAGAAGGAGGGCTTTGTCATCGAACTGCTAAAGGGCATGATACAATAACCGAAGAAAACCTATGCAGAGCAATATTGCATCATGAAGGAAAACAGCATGTCGGATAATCACCCATCCGAAACGCCAGAACGTCGAACTAGAAAAATCCCTATCCATGAGCGAAGTGTGCGTGTCGGTGACGTGATCGTGGTAAATGGTCATAACATCAAGCGTAATCAGTTCAAAGATCGTTTTGCAGAGGGTGGTTATCAGGTACACGAAACTCCCCATTTCCTGCTTTTTACGCGGGAGGAAGCGCCAAAAATCGTGCTTGTCCATTGGTTCACATCGGAGGAATTACATACTAATATTCCCCGTCACCTCGCTCATGAATTGAAACCATTCAATATCATTCCCTCGAATCAGGTTTTAGCAGAACTGATGACGGGTATTGTTGGCGGAACACTCTATCCAGATGATGTAAGACGAGCATGGAACTACTTTGGAGCGAATACGCTTCAACGACTTCTTACCCTGGTGAGTAGTGCGGTGACAACCGACCTTCCTGATTATGGTTCACTTGGAGAGTCGGCTATTCTTTATCAACGAGTTTTTGAGCTAGCGGTAGGCGAGCGGTTTCTGGATGCAGCATGCAATGGGGGATTTTTCGCTTTATTATTGGCCGAACGCATTCCTTTTGTAAGTGAGGTGGTGGGCGTGGACATTGACGCGGACGTGTTTCGCGTAGCGCAGGAGCTTGTAGAAGAGCGGCATCTTTCCAACGTCCACTTTATGCAGGCTGATCTTCTCAGCGATGATCTACGCAGATTAGGCGTGTTTGATACAGTGACCGCCTTACATGTCCTTGAACATTTTACAGAAGAAGAAATGTACCGCGTGCTGAACAATCTCCTGAATGTAACTGCACATCGTCTCATTTTTGCTGTACCTTTTGAGGTTGGAGAACCAAGCGCGGCCTATGACCACAAGCAGCTTTTTACACGAACGAAACTAGAATCTGTAGGAGAGTGGTGTATCAAGCAACTTCAAGGTGCTGCTCGTATGTGGTATGAAGACCTTCCCAGAAGCGCAGGACTCCTGTTGGTTGAAAGATGCTCTTCCTAAATCACGCTTCAATGAACGGTGCAAGCTGTGGAAGTCGTTGCATAATCTCGGTTATAAACTTTTGCATTTCTTTACCTTGTAAAAGGTGCCCTTGAACATCTTTATGGATATACTCAAGAAGAAAGCTGTTTGTCATTGGAGCATTAAGCATGCTCAATGCAGAAGCTGCCTGTTTAGCAATGCAAAGGCTCTTTTCTCGCTCACGCATGCGGGCATATGCCATTGCCAAAGGTATGAGTATTCCCGGTTGGCGTACTAACCAATGAGATGGAGTTAGCCTCGTAGCTTCTCCTAGATATTCGACAGCTTGCTCATAATTGCCTGCCATCAAGGCATTTTTCCCTGCGATCTGCAACCAGCTTGCATAGTCAAATTCCTCTGCATTTCCTTGCTGATCCAGATAGACTGTTGCCTGTTCAAGCTTCCTGGAGGCTTCTCCATGCGCTTTCATGGCCATATGTGCATCTGCCTGACAGGCCAGGATGTGCGATTTAGCCCGTCGATGCTCTTCATCTGACTCTCCTAAACGAGAAAAAGCTTCCTGAAGTGCCTGCATAGCTTCTAAAGGTCGGTTAAGTGTTAGATAGGCATCGGCCTGACAAATCAAGTTTTGAGCAATATACCAGGGGTCGCCAGTTGCTAAAGCCGCAATATAGCCTTGATGATACATGCGTAAGGCTTCATCGTCGCGGGATTGGAAGTGGAGACCGATGCCGAGCAGGCTGTAGGCTCCGGCATACAAAAAGGGCAGAGTGGAGGCGTTGAGCAAAGAATGCGCCTGATGGAGCAGGGAGAGTTGGGCCTGTCCAAGCGCTATGACCTGGGTATTATCGAGCGAGAGGAAGAGTTTCCAGCCTTCGGCAATGCTTGCGCTCAATGCTCGCGCCACCTCTTCGCGCTCTACTGCTGAAATACGGCTGCTATCGAGGCGCGCAAGATGAGTAATGAGGGTTGCTATGCCTAATTCCAACAGTTGGCGACGAGACAGTTGCGACATAGACTCTTGCCCTTCTTGTGGTTCTACTAATATGCGCAGAAAATCAAGGGTTGTATCGAGGCGTCTTTTTGCTCCCGGCAGAGATAGCTCTTGATGGGTAGAGTCTATCAATTCTCTCTGCTGGCCTTTCAGCTCGTTTGAGACAAATGAGGGAGAAACAACAAGATGGATTTGGCTGGTTGGTTCTGAGACTGCCAGCTTTTTCTTAGCAAGGGACGTTTCAGGGCGGGAAGTAATGGACTGCTTGAAACGCTCATAACAGGCACGCACATGCTGCGCGGGCTGCTTTCCCACGCCTTCAAGGATACGCCTGGACTGCTCATACAAAATACTTGCTTGCTCGAAGCTGCCATACTCTTCAAGCAGGGTAAGCAGGCGATAGAGTGCATCCTGGTCAGCGGGGAAGCGCACAAGGTGTTGTTCGAGCAATTCTTCCGCCAGACCGGTTTGACCGCGCTGGAGATAGTGATCGGCTAGATGGCGAATCATACGGCTGCGCTGCATCCAGAACGCCTGCTTGCGCTGTTTCACCCAGCGATGGCTCATCCATTCCACGCCCACATCATCGGCAAGTAATTCTCCGCGCAGAAGAGCGTTGGCTTGCTGCCAGAGAGCGAATGCTTCATCAGAGTTAGCAGCGCGAGTAGCTTGCGCAACCAGTTCGTCAAAGGCATCGACATCCACCCAGAGGCGCGGCTGTCCTGCCAGCCTCAGTAACTCGTTATTGTTGCGCTGCTCAAGCAGTTCCTCACCAGTGGTTGTGTTCAGCACCTTGCGCAGTACCTGGCAGGCTGATCGCAACGACTCACGCGCCCTTTCCTCGTCTGACTCTGGCCAGAGGACACCGGCGAGTACCTGTCTTGATGCCTGTCTCCCTGGCGCACAAAGCAAAAGCTTGAAGAGCGTCCGGGCTGAGGTGCGGCCACTCCACGCCATATCCTTTGCCTCGACGGGAGCCTGCCACACAATCTGGAAATCTCCTAAGAGGTATACGCGCAATAATGGTTGAGTTGCGTCCTGTCCTGACGGTTGTTCCATGCTTGCTGTTTCCCTGTTTTCCAAAGGTTCCTCTGCTCAAAGGATTGTTCAAGGCCTTCTAGGGAGGCGCTTCATCGCGTCCACCCGCCTGTGGTGCGCTATGAACGAGGTGGACGCGATGAAGCGCCTCCCTACAGGAACATCCCGCATTAATTTCTGAATCTGCATAGAACCCGGATAAACCTTACCTGGGTGCATTATAGCATAGCCTTTGGGCCGCTCAAGCCGCGTCAGCATTCTGTCACGCTGCCGTCCCTTGCTGTCACGCTCCTGTCCGCGCGATTCCTGTTTAACATGCGTTCTGTTACATCTATTTCTCATCCTATTTGTTATGCTCGATTCGGTGAACAGAAAGCTATTTTAACGAAAGGACAGACACATGGAGCAAACGGCAGGGAAGAGTGAGGTCGCCCGGTTGAGACAACGGATTGCAGAGGAAGAGGCGGCGGCCTGGCAGGCCTTGTATGGGTTGGCGATGGTAACGCGGCATGAACTGATTACGGCGCGGATGACAAGGGGAGCGGAACGAGTGTTACGGCTGATCGAAGAGGGGAGACACGCGGAAGCCCAGGCACTGCTGAATACGGAGAACTGGTGTGAGGACGAAACGAGTGCCCAGGAACAATGGGCAGAGGTGGAAAGGGGAGCAGGGCAATGAACCAGGAGCATGTTCCTACTCTGCCGATGAGCATCAATGATTTGCAAGCGTTACGGGCCATTCTGCAAAGTTACCTCGCGCTCTTGCCGAGGATGGTGCCACCTTCTCGCAAGCGGGATGAAGAGATGGCGTTAGTGCGCAGGCTGTACCTGCGCATGACGGGTATTCCACCACAGGCGCTTGAGGTACGGCTGAACCTGACTGCGGACGAGATTCAGGCTCTGGGGAAGGCGTTAGCCGGGTTTTGCGCCTTTGTGCGGCAAAAGGTTCCGGCTTCTTCTGAGCGCGAGGAGACGCTGGCATCTTTGGAACGATTGCGCGAGCATTTGCTTGGGATGCTGCGCTAACACAAGTTTTGCCCACCACCACATCCCAGGGACAGGCACGAGGCCCCCACCCCATTACCCCGCATCCTCCTGTCCCTACTTTCCACCAAGCAATCCACCAAAAAGCGCATCCAGGCAGCCTTCTGTGCAGCCTTCCGCGGCCATCTCCCCTAAAGCTTCTCGTCCGCCCCTGGTGAGGAGCATGGCGATAAGTAGGAGCAGCAAGAAGAGTACGACTATTCCTCCGGCAGCATAGATGAAGATGAGGTGCAGCTTGCCAGAGGTCAGTGCAGCGCCGATAAAAGGGCCAGCAAGTGCCGCAAGGAGCAGCACGAGACAGCCACAGCCGCGTAGCTTTGAACGGCGGCGTATCGCAGGCTGTGGAGGAGGCTGCATCACCTGGCTGGCTCCCGGAAATGAGAATGGATTTGGCGATGGCGGCATAAAAGCTTGAGGAGGAAGCTGACTGCCCATATCTGGCTGTAGTGAACTTACAGGCATCCCACAGGCATTACAGAAGCCAGCACCGGGTGCAAGTGGTTGCCCACAGTTTGTGCAATAGCGCTGCTGGGACTGATAGTCCATGTACCTGCTCCTTGTTAGGCGTTCTAGAAGGTAGCTTCCTTACTTGTCAGGGGCAGCATATCATATCACTGTAGGTTTTGGTAGAGGTTTTTGGCGAGAAAAAGTGCGTCACTTTTTGCAGAGAGATCATGAAGGCCATCCGACGAAAAAGGGGAAGATGGTCGCTTTTTTTCATAAGAATAGATGTGATAAAGTAAGCAAGGCTGCGTCTATCTATCTAGGAGTTGTCTAGAGGTGACATAAACATAAAAATCCCTCAGACAATTATAGGTGCCATTAAGAGAGAAATCAGATCGCCCCTGGTTGAAAGGAAAAGGCTATGTACAGTAATAACGACGCCTACCGGCGGGTACAGGAACAAATGGTAGAGCAAAAATTCCGGGAGCAATTGGCGGAAATGGAACGCAAAGGGCGAGGGGAGAACCTCAAAAACATTTTCAATGCTCCTGCTCCGAGGTGGGCCAGCATCCTCTTTCTGTTGATTTTATTGCTCCTGCTGGTGGGCTTCATCGCGGCCATTACGCTGCATCTTTTGTAGGAGGTATTCGCCTAGCCCCTTTCTGGCACTTTTTAAATGGTGAAAGCGTCTGGGTGGCAGGACGTTCCTTATAAAGGAGAAAGGAAAGCTTCTTCTTTCAAGAGACGATGCTGGTAGGTAGAAACCTCTCTGAACGTCGCAAGCAGTGTTTGCGACGTTTCTTGTTCCAGGGCGGGAACGAGTTGGGAGCGTTCTTCGAGCAGGTTGATATAACGGAGATAGCGGCGCAATCTTTCACCGCCATCAGGCTGCTCGTCAAGCATTGTTGATTGTGGCCAGGACAGGGTTTTCTGGAAGCAGGAATGCGCGAGTGAAAAGTACTCGCGTGCCTCTTTGGGAGAACATGCGAGACGACCCAGTTCCTCAAAAACTTCACCTGCGGCGTAGAAGGCTTCCAGCTTTCCCCATGAAAGCTGAATATTTTCCTGAAGAATCTTCTCGAGCAGGCGTGATAGTGAAAGCGGTTGGTGGGTCATATTGCCTGCAAGGACGGTTATGGCGCGTTGTACTGCATCCAGGGAGACCTGGGGCAGTACAAGAAGACTTAGAAGTTCCTGGCAAAGGCCCGTTGCACGTGCCAATTGCTGCTCAGCTCTTTCCTTCTGACCGTTTTGTTGAGCCTGGATGGCGCTTTGCAGAGCAACACGGATAAGATATGCGAGGGCCGTCCAGAGGATATCTTCACGCGGGTGAAAGGATGAAGGATTGAGGTTTTCCTGTGCTTTGAACAGCACTTGACGGCATTGCCCCTCTGCCTCATCCAGATAGCGCTGGTACTGTAGTTTTCCGGCGCTGTCATGTTTGCGCGCCATTTGCCTGCTGAGTACGCACATATCCAGGATAATCATGGTCTGCATCAAACTGACGATGGCCTCTCCTACATCATCATTACAGGCTTGATAAAGGACTTTGCTTTGCCCGAGCAGGCCTGCCGACTGCTGAACCACCCGTTCCATCTCCTCGTCACCTGCATCTTTCACCGGAGCAGATGAGAGCATACGTTGATAGAGCGCGGCCCAGGTACAATAACCTAGCCCTAGATAGATCAGCGCTGCCGTCTTCATATCTTGTTGCGTAGAGAGGCGCTGGCGGGCCTGTTCAAAATGTTCGCAAGCCTGTTGATAGGCACCGAGGGCGCGACAGGCATGCGCGCAATGCAAATGGACGTTGAGCAAGAGGGCAGGAGAGACGTTCTCTATCTGTTGAAGCAGGGTTAGCGCTCGTTGATGAAAGCGCAACGCCAGTTCATGAGCGGACAGGAGAGCATAGCAGAGGCCCATTTCATCGAGAATAGCAGGTTGTAAGGTGACGGGCGCTAGAGCTAAGGCCTGTTCTAAGGCAGTCAAGGCCGTCGTTGTTTGCTCCTGTTGGAGGGCAAGGTGTGCCGACAGCAAGAGCGCCTGTGCCTGGGTTTCCTGGCTCGTTCCTCTTTCTTGCGGCTCCTGCTTGTTAAAATAGTGATGCGCCTGTTCGCCCACCCGCTTAAGGAAGAAGTTCTCTTCCTGCTGAAGTTGCCTGGCAAAAAAACGTAATGCTGCTGCCGAGGGCACAATAGCGTCGCACTCAACTCCGCTCACATAGGACTTCGAGTACCGACCTCCTCCCAGTTTGGTCTGCGTGAGTCCTTGCTCGCGTCGTAACCGCCGGATCAGTTTGCCCACGGCATCTTGCATCGCGTTTTCTGCTCCTATCATTCCAGGAATCGGTTAATAAAGATTCTCGATGGTGTAGGGACGCGCTTCATCGCGTCCGGCCTCGTGAATTGGCGTGAGAGGCCGGACACGATGAAGCGCGTCCCTACAAGAATATCCGCATGTACTGGTGAATATTCATCAAAATGCATGTTCAGTATACGCATTGTGCCTTTTTTTGTCAAAACGTCTACATCATTACGTGTAATTCATCTTCGCCGCGTACAATCAATTCCTCTTCTTCAATGGGGAAGGCGAGTGTAAGTACACAGGCGTGATTGGTGGCCGAATCTATAGTGAAGATGCCATCATGCGCGAGGGCGATCTGATTGGTGAGATAGAGTTGCACGCCAAGCTGGGTAGAGTGCGAACTTGCGACGAAGGCGCGCAATTGACTCTCGGAGATGCCGGGCTTCGCTGAGCCAACGCTTTTGACACCCAGTAGTACCCAGGGACCATCTGTGCGGCGTTCGATGGATACATCTACGCTGATTTCCGCCGCCTTTGGGGAAGCGTAGACCGCGTAGAGAAGCATGGTCTCAAAAGCCTGGCGAACGCGCAGGGGGTCGGCGGTGACAATGAGATCTTGAGGAAAGCGGAGCGTAAGTGGAACGGACCTGGTAGCGAAGGTCTTTACTACATCTTGCACAACTTCTTTTAAATTCATCGGAACAGGATGGACCGCAAACATGCCCTGGTTGAGACGAGCAATGTCTACCACATCGGAGATGCCGCGCGCCAGCAAATTGAGCGTGTGCAGGCTACTTTCCGCGTCTCGTATATCTTTCTCGCGTCCTTCGCGTTTTGCTCGCTCCAGTATCAGATCAAGGCGTCCTCTTAATGGCTGCAGGAAGTTGCGTAGTTCATGGGTCATGATGGTGAGCAATTCCTCTGTCGTGCGCTTTTGATCCTGCTCGACATCTTGCTGCTTTATCTGTTCGACCAGTTCGCTGCGTCCAACAACGTGACCAACCCAACGGGCAATCGCTTCCAGGAAATGAAGGTCGTTTTCTGTGAAGAAATCCGGCGTAGCTGAGGCGGCCAGCACGACTCCACGGTGACGAGTCTGCACACGAAAAACCACGTCTAGCTGCGATTTTATTCCCAGACCGGCGATGATGCCTCGCGGTTCGTTGGGTATCTGGTCGGCATGACCTGTGAGGAAAGGAACGCCACTGAGAAAGACTTCAACGGCGCTGCCACCATTGGCAAGCGGCAAACGATTCATGCCGCTTGCGCGCTGCTGCTTTCCCATCGAGGTATCGCTGATATGCAGAGCGACCAGGGTATCAGTGGTGGGATCATGGAAAAAGAGCGCGACAAGATCGGCAGCCAGCACCTGCTGTACCTGCTGCACAGCCTGGTCAAGCATGAAATGAACGGCACTGGCCGGAAGTTCCAGCAGATGCTCGAGCGTGGCGAGCAGACTATCCTGTCGCTCGTTCAAGTATTCTTCTTGAGAGAAAGCATTCATGATGGCTGTCCTTTTCTGTCCCTTAAAACACGTATGTAGTTACCTCGAAAGATATTTCCCAACTTTCGCGACGACTTCTTTCATACTAAATGGTTTGGCGAGATAGTCGTCGGCCCCGACATCTGCGGCGATACGAACAATATTGTTGTTGGCGGAGATAAGAATAATGGGAAGATGCCGCGTGGCAGGCTGGCTTTTCAGATAGCTGCAAATAGCGCTTCCATCCCTACCTGACAACCAGATGTCTAAGAGCAGAACTCCAGGGACGTTTTCCTGAAGTGCCTCGAATGTTTCTCCCTCGCGCAAGGTGCGCACAGCGTAGCCTGCATCCTCAAGCATTAGAGAAAGGGCTTCGACAATAGCCGGGTCGTCGTCCACGATGAGTACCTCGCTGCTACTATTCATGGGGTTGCCTCTCCCCGGTCAAGCGTTCACCGGAACGAGTGGCGCTGGCGCGTTGTAAAGGCAGGCTGAAACAAAAGGTCGAGCCAGAACCTTTTTCGCTTTCGGCCCAGATGTTGCCTCCCTGTCGCCGGATAATTTCGGCGGATACATAGAGTCCCAGCCCAAGCCCTGGGAAAGTCTCTTCATGCGTACCCGTTTCGCGGAAAAAACGCTCAAAGACATGTGGCAGCCTTTCTTTGGCAATGCCGATGCCAAAATCCCGCACGCAAAGCGTCACCTCTTGCCGCGTGCATGAAATGGTGACAATGACGGTCGTGGCGTCAGGGGAATATTTCACGGCATTGGTCAGGTATTCATCCATGCGCAATGCGCTCTCCCCTGCTTACTATAAACAATGCGCGTTTGCTGACAGAGTATGGGTTCAGATGAAAAACATATTTTCGTTGACGGAGATAAAGAGATAGCAAACGTTTACATGCGTTTACGTACTTTCACAGTATACCTTTTGAGAGGGAAAGATACAAGCGGAACAAAGGCATGAATGCGCAATCTATAAGAAGTTTTTCCTGACCGCGACCGCTATAATGGCTGCACTATCAGAAAGGAGCGCATCAGCATGACGAACTACAGCTATGCAAGCATCAGCGAAGTCAGTGAGTTGATACGGCAGAAGCAGATCTCGCCTCTGGAATTGACGAAGGGTTGTTTAGAAAGAATTGAAAAGCTTCAGCCACAACTGAATGCATTTATCACAGTGACAGCCGAGCAGGCATTGCAGGACGCGGCAAATGCTGAGCAAGAAATACAGGCTGGCAAGTGGAAAGGGCCGCTGCATGGTATCCCCGTTGCGGTAAAGGACTTTTTTGATACGGCGGCGATTAGAACGACGGCGGGCTTTGCGCCTTTTGAAAATCGCGTGCCGACAAAGGATGCTGAATTGGTGACGCGCTTGAAAGAGGCCGGGGCAATTATGGTGGGGAAGCTGAATATGCACGAATTGGGGATGGGTACGACGTCGGTTACGAGCCATTTTGGGGCGGTGCATAATCCCTGGAATACTGGATACGTGGCGGGCGGCTCATCGGGCGGCTCGGCGGCTGCGGTCGCAGCTGGGCTATGTTATGCGACTATTGATACGGATGCCGTTGGATCGTGTAGATTGCCAGCCGCGATCTGTGGCGTGGTGGGGTTTAAGGGAACGTATGGCTTGCTCAGCCCGAAGGGCATTCTTGAAGGAGAGCAGGCGGATGATTTTATCCTGCTGCATTCTCATCCTACCTTTATGTGCCGCGCAGTTGAAGATGCGGCCATTCTACTGAATGCGCTCGCCACACCTGAAGCGAGCGAGATCCGGGTGAAAAGCGATTACCGGCAGGCATTGAGCGCAAACCAGAAGCTGCGGATTGGCGTTGCGCGAAATTTTAAGGCAAGCGATGAAGTGCGAAAGGCTTTTTCGCAGGCGCTAGAGACGTTCTACAATTTGGGTTACAGTACGCAAGAGATAGATGCCCCTCTCGAATTTCCCTCCACTGATCTCCAAAGGATAGAGCAAGACCGTCAAAGCATCTCGCAAGTGTTGTTCCGGGATGTCGATGTGTTGATTTTGCCAACGACGACCGATGTGACCCCGACTATTGAAGAGGCCAGGATAGGGGGAGATCAGGCAGTTGCCGCAGATAATACCTTCTTTGCTAATTATTATGGCTTTCCGGCAATCAGCATACCCTGCGGCTTTAGCGACAAGGGATTGCCATTGGGTTTGCAAATTGTGGGGCCGCGCTGGGGTGAAGGCGTTGTGTTGAATGCAGCTTATGCTTTCCAGCAGGCGACCTCATGGCATAAAAAACATCCCAACCTTGTTTAGGATAGTATAAAGGATTTGCGCTGATGATTTTTGAGAAATAAAGAGGGTCTATCCAAGGCATGTCATCCTGAGCGCAGCGAAGGATCTCCTGGCCGAGCGATTCGGGTGGTGAGGCTGGAGATCCTTCGCTGCGCTCAGGATGACAGGGCCGGATATCCTCTTTTTAGTTGTAAAAATTCATCAGTGCGGCCCTACATTAGAACATGATCTATTTCCATAATCTTCAATAAAATTCATAAAAACGAGGGCGCATTCTGTCCTCGTTCAAATGTATACTTGAAATATGAAAGACGTCAAGCGAATAGAAAGAGGAATTTCTGGATGAACGCAACATCTATTCCCGCGACACATTCTGATAAGGCACATCTGCGGGGGTTTGCGCTGGCAAGTGTGATGGTTGCATTGATGCTTTCGCTGTTTCTGGAAGCGCTGGATCAGGCAATTGTTGGGACGGCGATGCCGCGCATTATTGCCTCGTTACATGGGCTGGGGGAGTATACGTGGGTGGTAACGGCGTATGTACTGGCTTCGTTGACCATGATTCCGGTGGTGGGGAAGCTTTCTGACCAGTTTGGGCGTAAATGGTTTGTGCTGATCGGTACGGGCATCTTTCTGCTGGGTTCGCTGCTTGCTGGAGCCTCGCAGACCATCGACCAGTTGATTATATTCCGGGCGCTGCAAGGTGTGGGAGCAGGCATGGGTATGGCGCTGGTGGGCACCATCATTGGAGATCTCTTTGAGCCTGCTACGCGCGCAAAGTGGATGAGCCTGTTCGGAATCGTGTATGGGGTTTCCAGTCTGACCGGCCCGACTATTGGCGGATGGCTGGCCGAGCATGGCCCATTATTGGGAAGTCTGGTCACAGATGCCACACGCTGGCGCTGGGTGTTTTATATCAATTTGCCGTTGGGTCTGATCGCATTGATCGCGCTGCTGATCTTTCTGCCGACCAATGTTTCGGTTCGTTCCAGCAGCTTAAAAGGTTGGGCCGCGCTGCGACAGGTCGATTTTCTGGGAGCTATCCTCTCGGCGGCGGCGAGCATCTGCCTGTTGCTTGGATTGAGCCTGGGGAGCGCGCAGGGGACTGGCTGGACATCTCCGCAAGTGTTGGGCTTGCTGACATCTGGCGTCATCTTGTTCGCGCTGTTCTTTGTGGTTGAGCGCAGGGTTGCGGAGCCAATTTTGCCGCTTAACCTGTTCCGCAACTCGGTGTTTACGGTATCCTCGTTGCTGGCGCTTTTGCAAATGATGCTAGTGCTGGGCTTCACGCTCTATATGCCGCTCTTTTTGCAGGGCGTACTGGCGGTCTCGCCAACAATTTCTGGTCTGGTAATGACTCCTCTTTCGTTGAGCATGGTGGCAAGCGCCACGCTGGCCGGGCCGTTGATTGGAGCTTTTAAACGCTATCGCTTCATTGCGATAGCAGGGGCGGCTTTGATGGTCGCAGGAACTTTCTTCGTTGCGCTCATGACGCCGCAGACGAGTTTATTGCAAGCCGTACTGTTTATGATCGTGGTTGGCTTAGGCACAGGCGTCTTCTTCATCGTGCCAACGCTGGCGGCTCAGAATGCGTTGCCTGCAAGCCAGATGGGCGTGAGTACGGCTGCTACGCGCTACCTGGGCCAGATGGGAGCCACGCTGGGCATCGCGATTGTGGGAACGGTGGTAAATAGCAGCGGTTCCTTCGCGCAGCACCTGCCGACTAACGAGAGTGGAAAAGAGTTGCTGGCTACTGCGCTTCAGCATGGCTTCGTGGCGGTGCTGATCTTCGCGGTGATCGCGCTGATTGCCACATTCTTCCTCAAGGATGTGCCCTTCGGCGCAAATTCGCCAGACGATGCGGTGGTTGAAGAGAGCGATGAGGTAGTTGAGAAAGAGCTTGTCGAGGTCTGATTAAAGAGGGTGATCCAAGTCGCCTTGTTAAAGAAGAGAACCTGGCCTGTCATCCTGAGCGCAGCGAAGGATCTCTGGTGCCGACACACGAATCGTCGGGGAACGGAGATCCTTCGCTGCGCTCAGGATGACAAGGGGCGCGTCATTTTGAACGAGACAAAGATTCTTCCAAACGAGCCACAAATTCCTCTTCCTGTCCCTCTCTGAAGACGCCGTAGATATAGCGATCAGGGCGTACAAGCACGAAAAGATCGGGGGAAAGCGATGGAAAGAGTTGCGTGTTAAGTGAGCGTTCTTGAATGGCGACGAAACGAACACCCAGGCGTTTCCAGAGTGGAGAGCGCAGGTTCGCAAAGGCAGCTTCAGGAGCGTTGTGCAGGCGTAAGAGGGCGAAGCCGGGGCCGAGTATTTCATCGAGCAGGACGTGGCGACCTGTCGAGGTGGTGATTTCGGGTTGGGGAAGCATGAGGCCAGAAAGCTTCCTGCTTTCCTTCGTGCTGTTGAAGTGAAAAAAGCCTTGCCTGTAGTGCGGCGGCGGCTTGATACGGGCTTCTGTGAGATATTCACGAACGATGGGCAGCGTCTGGATGCCGCGAAAAGCGCCGTCGCGCAGCCGGGCGCGGGCCTTCGAGGTTGGCATAACGACGTTTCCCAGAAAAGTGGAAAGGCGAATCAGTTCGCCGGTATGCGCGCGGCGTTCGAGCGTGTAGGTATCGAGCAGGGCAGGTGAAGCGTTTCCCTGCAGGACAAGCGCGAGTTTCCAGGACAGGTTATGGGCATCGCGCAGTCCGCAGTTCATGCCCTGGCCGCCGAATGGGGGCATGAGATGAGCGGAGTCGCCGAGGAGAAAGACGCGGCCCCGGGAGAAGGTGGGGGCAAGAGCGGCATAAAAGGTATAGATTGCGGCGCGCTGGATTTGCGGGTCTGACGGGCCGCCATGCTGCCGGACAAGCGAACAAATGCGTTCCGGCTGTGTAAGGTCTTCCTCGCTCTCCCCAGGAAGGAGCATGAATTCCCAGCGCCGGGCATCATGCGGTGCTGGAACGGTGACGGCGGGACGCTCGGGATTGCAGAAGAATTTGACAACAGGCGTCGGGTCGGGATCATGCACCGTATCAATCACCAGCCACTTTTCGCTAAAGGTTGAGCCGCGTAGAGGGATGTTCAGGGCGTGACGGATGGCGCTTTTGCCGCCATCGCAGGCCAGCAAGCAGGCACATTCAAACCGTTTCAAAGCCCCTTCAGACGTTCTCACTGAGATAATGACGCTTTCCTCTGTCTGTTCAAGGGTTTCGACCGTGTGCTGGAACTGCATGGAGACATGCGGGAAACGATGCAAACCATGTAGCAAGGTGGCTTCGAGTTCGGGCTGGTAAAAGGTGGAGATGAGAGGAAAGCCGTTGCGCCTGCTGGTGGGAGCCGCCTTCGCAAAAAGGCGATTACCGGATATATAGTGGGCTTCAACATTGAGCAGCAAATTTTCAACGATGGGGTGATGCAGCCCCATCGCCTGGCAGACACGCAGGCCCTCGTCATCGATGGAGATGGCCTTTGGGAATTCGCTCAACCCCGAATTGCGTTCAAGGACCAGCACATCGATGCCATAGAGGCCGAGCAAGTTCGCTGCCGCAAGGCCAGTAGGGCCAGCGCCAACTATGACAATGGAGAAGTAGGGAGGTGGTTGTGACATATAACAAACCTGCTGAAACTCTCTATGTTCGTTCCTGCATTATATCATGACCGGCGAAAAGCTGAGCGGGAAGTACAGCAACCTATCTTTACAATAATCTCGAGTAAGCACAACTATAAGTATTAAAACAAGATTAAGAACTATAAATAGTAGTAGTACATTCCGGTAGTTTTAGCAGGCTCACCAGCTTACAGACGTCTGACTTCTTGTACAATAGCGATAGTTCTATTAACGATTCTGGGGTATTGAATGTTTTCATCAAACTTCCGCGTTCAAGAACGCACGCCGCATGGTTCCCTGAGACGGACGAGATTGATACGCATATCGTTTGATGAGCGTCATCGACAAGAGGATTGGCGTTCAGAGCGGCAGACAGCGCCGATGCCGCAGCTACTGGAGACACCGGTGGCGATCAAGGCGATCAGCAGCAGCAAAAAGAGTTACTGGCCCTGGGTAAAGGGGATACTGGGACTGCTGGTTGGCGTTGGTTTTCTGTTGCTCGTCTTCCGGCTCGTTGATTTACCGGCAACGCTTCGGATTATTACGCAGCAGGTGAGAACGGCGCGAGGAATGGTGATGACGCTGCTGGCGAGTACTGTATTCGTTCTGGCCTTCACCTTTCGCGCTCTACGCTGGAAGCTGTTCTTGAATCCGGTACAGAAAGTTCGGACGTTCACGGTTATCCGGCTGTTTCTGATCGGCGTCTTCTTGAATTTCCTGCTGCCGATACGCGCAGGCGAACTGGCAAAAAGCTTGATTCTCAAACGTTCTCGCGGTTTGCCTATCTCGCAATCGCTGCCTACCATTACGATGGACAAGGCCTTTGATCTCCTGCCTGCGCTCTTTTTGCTAACGATTGTGCCTCTGCTCGGCGTGCAGTTGGACAGCAGGTTCTGGTACGTGTTGTGGCTGGCAAGCGCCTGTTTGATTGGTCTGATCTTTTTCATCTGCCTCGCGGCCTGGAAACGAAGTATGGCGCACAGTCTGTTGCATAAAGTTACAGCCATATTTCCAGGCGGCATTGGCGGCAAAATCGAAAGCCTCGTTACGAATTTTGTGGACGCCATGTTATTGAGCGCTCGCGATCCGCGCATCCTTTTTTCGGCGCTATTGCTGACCGCGATCGCGGTCACGTGCGATGGGCTGTACAACTTTTTCGCGTTCTGGGCGATTGGCTACCCAATTACCGTTGGCGAGGCCATCTTTGGCTATATGCTCTTCAATCTCTTCTATATTCTTCCCAATCCGCCTGGACAGGTAGGCAGCAATGAAGTGGTGGGGTTGCTCATCTTCACAGGGCTGCTGCACATTCCGGCAGACAGCGTTACGGCAATGGTGCTGTTCTTCCATTCCTGGTCGGGTGTGTTAATGTGCGCAATGGGCCTGCTCTCGCTCAGCACGCTCAAGGTGTCATTTTCCAGTATGTTGAAAGTGCGCGCCGAGGGAGAAAAGGTTATTTAATCCGGCAGGTGATAGGCATACATCTGGTGGTTGACATACTCTGCATGCACATAGTACAACTTGCCATTTGAGACTGCCGGGGTGTTAAAGGATTGGCCGCTCATGACAGGAGAAGTCCAGAGCAGGCGGCCAGTGGTGGCGTCAATGGCGTACATCCAGGTCTGGCTCGTTGAAACGCCGCTGACATAGAGTACGCCGTTGGCAATCTGCGGCGTGTTGCCATTGTAGGAACCAGAAGTATTTGATATCCAACGAATTTTTCCGGTCAGGGCATCAAAGGCATAAACAGGGTCTATGGATAGATAGACAAGGTCATTCGCCACTACCGCAGTGGAGCCGCTTGTGAAGTCTTTGGCAGGCGAGGTTCGCCAACGGAGAAAGCCTTTCTGCGCGTCAAAAGCAGCAAGCCCTCCTGGAGCGCCGATGTAGACCATGCCGTTTGCTACCGTCGGAGAGGCATTAAGATCAACACCACCTGAAATTGGTTCGGATAACCAGCGCAGTTTCCCGCTCATGGCATCAAAGGCGGCAATCTGTCCAGTACCAGGGGTGTTACGGTTTACGCAGACATAAACCAGTCCATTTGCCACCACCGGGGAAGCAGAGAAAGATGTGCCGGTGGAAGAGGACGTCCAGCGTAAATTGCCAGTGGTCGCGTCAAAGGCGTAGATATGGGTATAGCCTGTGATATAGACGAGCCCATTCGCTACAACGAGTGAGCTACCAAGAGTGTCGGTAGTAGGAGAAAACCAGCGTCTATGCCCTGTAGTTGCATCAAGGGCATAGACACCCTCCTGTTGCAAGCAAATATAGACAACGCCATTAACTACCGCAGGCGTGGAATTCCCGCCCGTGTTTGTAGTTCTATATTCCTCTGAAACCCAGCGCAGTTTCCCACTTCCAGCATCGAATGCGTATACCGGGCCTTTGTACGAGCCGACATAAATCGTATTGCCGCTTATAATAGGGGAGAAGAAAAAGTCCGCCCCAAGCTGCTGTGGAGACCACCATTCCGATAGGCGGGAGACATTGGTAACATTCAGAGTGTGTTCATGAGTATTGAAGCCAGTATGTTGTGCGTCAAAGCCAAACATAACATCGGGGAAAGAGCTGCCCGCTACGGATGAAGGCGGCTGCGCTTTCCTGGCAGGAACAACGGTGAAGTTATGAGAGGTCGAATGCAGCGCGAGGAATGTTCCGACGCCAGCGGTGACTGCTGCGCCTGTTAGCAGACCGCCGATAAGCACTTTGCGGCGTGAAGGATTCTCGGGCTTCTCTAATATCCGCTCTCGGCGAGGAGAGGAGGTTTCAGGAGGCAGCAATTCCTGTCCAGAAGAATAGCGTTCGCGTACCCGTTCGGGTGCGTCGGTTTGCGTATCAGGCACTGTGAAAATGCGCTTCTCTGGACGGCGGGTAGCAAGGATCTGTAAACGCGCCTGCACCTCGGCTATGTTCGCGGGGCGGTTCTCCGGGTCTAGCCGGGTCATATGGTGGAGCAGGTCTTCGAGGTTCGTTAGTTCCCGCGAACCGTAGATGCGTAGTGGGGAGAGGAAAAAGGGTCTCTCTGAGGGGTCTTCGCCTGAGAGCAGGTAATGGAGCAGTACACCCAGGCTGTAAATGTCGCTGCGTGGGGTGGTCTGAGCTTTGCCATATTGCTCTGGCGCGGCGTATCCAGGAGAGCCGAATGGCACAGTATCTTTGATTTGCCCTGGCTTGAAATGGCGCGCAATGCCAAAATCGATGAGATAGACCTGTTTAGCAGGAGTACACATAATATTGGCGGGTTTGAGATCGCGGAAAATGATCGGCGGCTGGCAATGGTGCAGGTAATCGAGGACGGAGCAGAGTTCAAGGCCAATGGCAAGCGTTTCTTTGAGCGAAAGGCGATGATCGGGTTGGCGAAGCACGTAGTCTTCGAGCGTTTCGCCCTCAATGAAGTCCATAACGAGATACCAGTGTCCACCCTGGCTGAAGTGGTCATAGATATGCGACAGGTGGGGATGCATAAGATTGGCAAGCATACGCGCCTCGCGCTTGAAGTCTTCAATGGCCTGGCCTCGTTCCTTCGGGCTAAGACCGCTCTGGCTCATTTCTTTGACGGCGACCTGACGACGAAGTTGCATATCCTCTGCCTTATAGACAGCAGCAAATCCACCCCGGCCAACCTGCGTGAGAATGCGGTAGCGGCCATCGAGAAGCTGTCCGGTGGTCAGCAGGCCGGTCACGCTAGTCGAAGAAGTGGATACAGTCGCATCAAGGGGAGAGCCACAGGTCATACAGAAAACGGCTTGAGGCTGGTTAGCGGTACCGCAGGCTTCACAGGAACGAGTAGACATAGCTATGTCTCCTTATTTTTCATCTCACATTTCTAAAAGGTAAAAGGAGAATGGCAAATTGCGCGGTTCGAGCGTATTTTTCTAAGGCAAATGTCTATTTTAAAGAATAGTTGTGCTTGTTAAGCAAGACGTGTGATGAAGGCAAGCAGTCACAAAAGAACAGGCTTGTTTTTTGCTGCTTTCCAGCATATAATCATCCACAATTGTATGTTGGGGAGCAAAAACAAGTGAGGCAATCATGCCAAAGAGCGCGCAATACGTTATTTCCTGGTTTCCAGAGCAGAGGGCATACCTTGTCAACGAGCAGGGAAATGGAGCGGCAATTGCTGTGCCGGAGGGAGAAAGCTGGCGGCAGTGGCTTGGGGAGCATCGTTCGTTCGCTTTTCATGGGCGCAATGGACAGATCAATGTGCTGAAAGAGAAACGCAGTCGCGGGGGCGATGATTACTGGTATGCCTATCAACGACATGGAAAACAGATGCTCAAGCGCTATGCCGGGCGGAGCGCGCAATTGAGCATGGAGCGGTTGGAAGAGATCGCGGCGCTGCTGGCGATGGGGGAGGATGAGGCAACGCGGGAAAATACGCAAGCCGAAAGAACAGCCTCTATTATCAATCCCGCGCAATTTGAGCCGCTTTTGGTGACGAAATTACAGTTGCCGCGTATGCAGAAATCGTTGTTGAGGCGCGAGCATCTTTGGCAGGCGCTGGATAAGGGTCTCGATTATCGTTTAACGGTTATTTCGGGGCCTGCTGGATATGGCAAGACAACGGCAGTAGCGCAGTGGATCACAGAACGAAGTTCGCACCCGGATTTTCCTCGTGTTGCTTATATTGCGCTGGATGAAGGAGATAACGACCCGATTCGCTTCTGGCGATATGTAATAGCGGCCTGTCAGAAATTCCAGGCAGGTTTTGGTAAGGAGGCACTGGATTTGCTGCTGGCAAGCCGACTGCCGCCGTTCGAGGCGCTGGATTTGCTGCTGGCAAGCCGAATCCCGCCGTTCAAGCCGCTGGATATGATGATTACTGTCATGCTTAACGAATTAAGCCAGCTTGAGCAGCCATGCGTCCTGATACTGGATGATTTTCATGTTATTGATGCGCAGCAAATACGCGAAACGCTTAGCTTTTTTCTGGAACATTTACCAATCTCGCTTCACCTGTTGCTGCTGGTGCGTGGTGAATCGGCGCTTTCTTTGACGCGCATGCGGGCGCGCAACCAGTTGCTAGACATCTACCCGCCATACCTGGGCTTTTCTCTGGAAGAGACGGGCGCATTTTTCAAGCAGGAACTTCCTTTTACGCTCTCGACAAAACTCTTGCGTGAAATATACGAGCGGTTGGAGGGCTGGCCTACGGGCATACGGCTGCTCGCCAGTAGACTGCAAACAGCAGAAAGCGAGCAAGAAGTTGAACACATGCTTGCATCTTTCACAGGCAGTCATTGGAGCCTTCAGGATTACTTTTTCCAGGAGGTGGTACGTACACTGCCGCAGGAATTACAGGCGTTTCTGTTGCAAACAAGCGTGCTGCCGCGTTTAACGGCTGCGCTTTGTGATGTAGTATTGGAACGCGAAGATAGCGCAAAGATGCTTGAGGCGCTGCATAATAGCGACCTTTTTATCATTCCGTTGGATGCGACAGGCGAATGGGGGCGTTATCAAACTCTTTTCTCCGAAGCCATGCAGCAAGAGGCGCGTAAGCGGCTGGGAGAGGAACGGCTGCGCAAGATTGCTGAAGCGGCGAGCCAGTGGTATGAACAGCACAACTATCCCGTTGAGGCTATTGAGACCGCGCTTAACGCCTCAGCATTCAGGCGTGCCGCCAACCTCATTCAGCAGTATGTTGAAAGCAAGCAGCAGAGCAGCACGCCAACGATACCGGAGTTGTACGACCTGAAGTGGTGGCTGGAACGGCTGCCGGAAGAAGAGTTGGAGCGCAAACCTGACCTGTGCGTGCAATATGCCATGATCTTGCTTTTCACGTTGATGGAAAATCCACGGCTTACACAGCCAAAAGAGCGGATATACCAATTGCTGCAAGTCGCGGAACAGAAATGGCGTGACGCGAATAATACGGCGAAACTGGCTGAGGTCTTCTCATTCCGCTCGATGCTGGCTCGCCAGGAGGGGAAAATGCTGCAGGCGGTGACATGGGCGAAAGAATCGCTGGCATGGCTGCCACCGGAGAATCGCATCTGGCGCACGATTGCGTTGACGGTGGTAGGCTTTGGAGAAACGCGGGATGGCAATCTGAAGCTTGCGCGCAAATACCTGCTTGAGGCTTTGATTCTCAGCGAGCAGCAGGGCAACCGCCTCTACGCGCGGGCGAGTCGTGGCATGCTGAGTTGGGTAAGTAGCGAGCAGGGTGAACTGCATTCCGCGGCGGAGCAGTTTCGCCAGTTGCAGGCTGAGGCGCGGATGCAGGAGGACTATGACGATGTTGCTCGCACGCAGTTAGGGCTGGCTCAGATTCATTACCAGTGGAATCAGCTTGAGGAGGCAAAAGAGGCTACCCAGGAGGCTTTAGCTATTGGCGAGCGAATGGGCATGGAAGATTTTCTGGCGCTGGGAACGGCAAAATTGGCGCTGATTGAACATGCGGAGAGCCAGACGGCTCAAGCCCGGCAACGGCTGCTAACATGGCTGGCGGGAAGAACAATGCCGCAGACACCTCATAGCTACCACCTTTACCGCGAAGTGCAGGCCACGCTGGCACGTTTGTACCTGGCAACTGGCGATCTGCTTTCTGTGGAACGCTGGTTTGAGAGTATCGAGCAGCGTGAAGAGACGCTACCACGCACTCAGAGGCAACATGAGCAACTCCTGAAGGCGCGTTTCTTGCTGGCTCAGCAAGAAACCGAAGAGGCTATAGAGCAGCTTGAGCAGCTAAGCGCAGCCACGCAGGCAACAGGTCATTCCGGCTTGCAAAGAGAAGCTCAGGCGATACTTGTGCTGGCCTATTTCCAGCAGGGAAGACGCGAACGATGGAAGCAGCAATTACTTGAGCTGCTGGCGACTACGCGGAGTGAGAATTACCTGCGGCTCTATCTCGATCTGGGTGAGGAGATGGCAGAACGTTTGCGAGAACTGCTACCGTGCATCTCCGATAAAACGCTGCTTAGCTATGCGCGTAGAATACTGGCAGCATTTGATAAGGGGACTGGCGCGTCAGATGCGAAGGCAGGTGAAGCTGTTCTGTTAGAGCCGTTGAGCGCGCAGGAGCAGAAGGTGCTGCGATTGCTGGCGGCTGGCAATTCTAACGCGGAGATTGCCCGCGAACTGGTCGTTTCGGTCAATACGATACGCACACAGGTGCAGAGCATTTATCGCAAGTTGAACGTCAATAATAGGGTTGAGGCGAGTGAGGCTGCGAGAAAATTGGGATTGGTGTAATTCCACAACGCCAATGTCCTGATGCACTTTCACCACCAGAATCGACAATCCTAACATGTCATGCTGAGCGCAGCGAAGCATCTTCTGTGCCGGGCGATTCATGCGTCGAGGCCAGAGATGCTTCGCTGCGCTCAGCATGACAGGGGTGGAGGATTTCCCCATTGCAATAAGATTTCATCCAATCAATCGTCCTCGTGGATGATGCGCGTTCATCCACTTTGCCAGTACAGTAGGGACTATAGAACAATATGACTGGAGAACATTTTTATGAGTGTATCAGAAATCCCTACTACACAACAGACTGAGAACGCGGGCCAAACGAAACCGGGGCGCAAAGCATTACTCTTCCTGATGGTAATGGCGTTCTTCAATACGATGGGCATGACGATTGTGGGACCGGTCGTGCCATTCATGACTTTGAGCCACTTGAGCAGTCCGAATGATCTGGCGCTGGTTGTCACTTGGATGGCCGCAAGCTATGCCATCTGCCAGATGATCGCGGCTCCCGGATTGGGCCTGCTCAGCGACCGCTTCGGACGCAAGCCGATTTTGTTCATCTGCCTGCTTGGTTCGGCGATTGGCTACCTGCTCTTTGGACTGGGTGGCGCGCTGTGGATACTCTTCCTGGGGCGTATCATCGACGGTTTGACAGGAGGCAACTTCAGCGTCCTCTTTGGCTACCTCGCGGATATTACAGAGCCGGAGGAGCGCGGTAAGTACTTTGGCATGGTTGGAGGGGTATCAGGCGCTGGCTTCATGGTCGGTCCCGCCATCGGCGGATTGCTGGCGAATATCAGCTATAGCACCCCGTTTCTGGTATCCGCTGGAGTGATCACCCTTACTATCATCTGGGGATACTTTTTCCTGCCGGAGAGTTTAAACAAGGAGAATCGCGTGAAGGCGATTCGCGTGAGTGATCTGAACCCGCTCAAACAGATGGGTGTTGTGTTCCGGCTGGCAAGATTGCGCTGGACATTGCTGGCCGGTTTCTTCTACTACTTCCCGTTCGCGATGTTGATTTCACTGCTGACCATTTTGATGAAGGATAGCCTGGGCTGGAATGCTACCCAGGCGGGACTGATGGGAACAACGGTCGGGGTAGTCGATATTATCACCCAGGGCATACTGGTCGGTAAATTGTTGAAGATCTTCGGCGATGTGAAGCTGAGCATTGGTTCGTTGATACTGGTGGCATGCAGTTATGTGGTGATTGGAGCCGTTGCGTTCATTCCTTCGCCCATCCTGTTAATCTGCGGGGTGATTCTCTTCGCAGGCGCAGGCGGCCTTGTCGAAAACGCGCTGCGGGGTTTGACCTCGCGCCTGGCTGAAGCAAATGAGCAGGGCCGGGTAAGTGGCGCGGGTCAATCGCTATCCTCGCTGGCAATGATCCTGGGTCCGCTACTCGGCGGCGTGGCATATACCCAATGGGGGCATTTTGAGACGTATAGCTCCGGCGCGCTCTTCATCGTGCTGGCTATGGTCTCGGTAGGAATGGCTGTTCCTGCATTGAGGAGGCACAAGGAGGAGATAGAGGCGGGGGCTTGAAATAGCGACAGCCTGATTTCTGTAGGGACGCGATTGATCGCGTCCTGCTGGCCTGCCTGCGCATCCGGGGCAGGACGCGATCAATCGCGTCCCTACAGAAATCAGGTAATTATGCAATAATAGCAACCGCATTAAATATGTTCAGCGCAAGCGTTTCGTTGCCCTGGATGTTCGCCACCTGTATGGCCCTTTCTTTCGCTATACCCTTTGTATAAAGCTTCCAGGCGGTATCTGAGTCAAGTGTAACGGTCGCGGAGGGGATGATAGACGTTTCCGTGAAAAGAGACCAGCGATCCTTGTCGCGCATTAAAAACCAGCTTTGCTCCACGTTTTCCACAACCTTCAGTTCAACTACGGTCTGTTCTGGTGCTGCAACATTGCGAAATGTCCAGGGTAAAGCCCTGGCAAAGGTATCCAAAACCGGTGCGAGAAATACTGCTTCAGTGAGACCGGGTCGTCCAACTGCTTCCCGTATATGCTGCTGGTGATGCCAGCGTTCGGTATACTCGCGGGCAACATCCAACCAGACTGGAGCGGGATCAGGCCCGGCCCAACTGACGACGCCGTTGGTCTCCATAAGTGGAAGGCTCTTGAAGTAGGAGATGACCTGGTGACCGGTGAAATCTAATAGATCACAGAGCAAATGAGTACTCATCCGGCGCGTTGCATCCACCCAGAGTTGATTGTTCGCGTTAATCCGGCTAACAAGATCAGGGCCGGGAGGAAGAAGGCCAGAGGTGTCCTTATCCCTTCCACGCGAGAGCTGGCCGATTTCATCTCCTAAGAGGTGCAGGGCAATATCCTTGACCGTCCAACCTGGGCAGGGAGTATCATTGTTCCATGCCTGCTCCGGTAGTTGACGAAGCAATTGCAAGAGACGCTTCAGCAATGGCTCAAAAAGGTCAACGACAATAACTGGCTCCGCTGGTTGCATAAGAAATCCTCTTTTTGATGTATTGTATGCTATTACCAACTTACCTTTGTCATCCTGAGCGCAGCGAAGTATCTGCGGTTCTGGCGCACGATTCGGCTGGGGGACGCAGATTCTTCGCTGCGCTCAGGATGACATGTGAGCGGGTCTTTTTCATAATGTGCTATTTTCTCAATGCCAGCACGACATTCGCCCCGCCCCAACTGCGGCCAGCGATCAACGCATTATGTATCTCGCGCTCCTGTGTTTTCTGAACGATTGGTAGTCCATAGCGCGGGTCGGCTTCGCCGGTGGTTGTTGGTAGAACAAGGCTATGTTTGAGGGCGAGCAAGGTAGTGATGGTATCAATTGCTCCGGCGGCGGCGAAAGGGTGGCCGTAAAGAGTACGGGGAACACTGCTGAGAAGTGATGCGGCGTGAGGGCCGAAGACGGTATGGATAGCCTCTGCTTCGGCCTCATCGAGGATGGGCTGAGCGCGGCCATCAAGGCTGAAGTAGTCGATATCGGCGGGGCGCAGGCAGGCTTCTTGTAAAGCGAGTCGTATTGCGTCGGCATAGTGTTCATGCTCTGGTGAAGGATGATAGAACCGCTGCGTGGTAGCGGTCTGGGCATAGGCTGTGATTTCGCCGTAGATGGGCGCGCCTCGCCGTAATGCATGTTCGTAGTCTTCAAGGATACAGATACCAGCGCCCTCGGCAGGGAGCAGGCCGCGCGCATGGTGATCAAAGGGACGATAGGCAGTTGGGTCGTCTCCGGTTGTGAAAAGGCCGCTTTCGGAGAATAGGAGAAGGAAGTAAGGATGAACAGGAGCTTCACATCCACCCGCCAGAAGAATATCTGCCTCGCCGCGTTGAATGGCATGATAGGCCAGACCCAGGGCATCAAGGCCGCCCACCAGGTCATTGACGGGCGTTTTGCAATAGCCCTGGAAGCCGTAACGCAGGGAGAGCTGTCCGACGTTAGCAACCTGTAGCCAGGCGATGGCGCTGTAGGCGCTCATAAAACGCGGGCCGCGAGTGTGCAGGGCATGAATCTGTTCAATGACAAACTCCGCGCCGCCAAAGGTGTTAGCAATCACCGCGCCAACACGTCGTGGGTCTACATCCGCGATAGAAAGAGAAGCGTCTTGTAGGGCTTCCGCAGCAGCAACAAGCGCAAGGTGCGTTACACGGTCGGTGCGATTGACCAGTTTGCGGTCAAGATAATTTTCTGGAAGAAAATCAGCTATTTCACCAGCGACACGGATAGGCAGATCACGGGTTGAGAAACGCTGTACCGGCTGAATGCCGGATTTCCCCTGCGAGAGCGAACGCCAGAAGGTCTCTTTGCCAATGCCATTTGGAGCCACCACGCCAAGCCCCGTCACAACCACCCGCCGGGGAGATATTGTATACCCTGGCGTTTTTTCCCCATCCCACCCCGGACAGGCACGAGGCCCCCGCCGCTCATCCGCGCCGCCCCCTGTCCCTACGGGGAAACGGGCGAGAACAAGGGCCGTATTCACTCCTCCAAAGCCGCTTGAATGGGTGAGCGCGTAATCTAAATGGGCCGGGCGGGCAACATTGGGGATGTAATCCAGGTCGCAATGCGGATCAGCGAACTCTTGATTGATCGTCGGTGGAAGCAGTTGATGCTCAAGGGCGAGGGCAGTGACAATGGTTTCAATGGCGCTGGCGGCTCCCTGGGTATGACCGATCATCGATTTAGTGGCGCTGATGGGAATGCGAGAGGCATAATCGCCAAAAACGGCCTTGTAGGCAGAGGTTTCGGCGCGTTCGTTATAGGGAGTCGAACTGCCGTGTGAGTTGATGTAGCCAAGTTGCTGTGGGGAAAGAGCGGCTTTTTCTAGAGTTGAGCGCAGCAATTGCTGTAGGGGTGCGCCATCCTCGGGGAGCGCGGTCATGTGATAGGCATTGCAATTGGAGACAAAGGTGAGAATTTCGGCGTAAATATGAGCGTGCCGGACGAGGGCGGATTCGAGGTCTTCGAGTAGCAGCACGCCCGCGCCTTCCGCCATGACAAAGCCATCACGCAGGCCATCATAGGGACGAGAGGCGCGTTCGGGATCATCGTTGCGCGTGCTGAGGGCTTTCATCACAGAAAATACGTTGATGCTGCTGGCGTTGATGGCGGAATCACTGCCGCCTGCGAGCATACGGTCGGCCTGGCCCTGTTGGATGGCCCAGAAAGCCTGGCCTATGGCATCGGCTCCTGCCGAACACCCGGTTGAAATGGTCATACAGGGGCCATGAAGGCGATGATGTGAGGCGATTGCACTCGCGGGAACATAGGACATAAACAGGCGTTCTGGACATGCATCCTGCCAGTTGAGGCGTGGAAACATTACACCACGATCAGTGAATTGCATCCACAAGCGTTCGCCTTCATCAGCAGAGGCCATAGCGTTGCCGATACAGACACCCATAGCGTCTCGCTCAGTTTTGTTTAATACATGCAGACCACTATCTTGTAAGGCCAGGTTGGCGGCGGCAAGCGCGAATTGGGTGCCACGATCTAGAGAGGCGATTTCTAGAGTTGAGAGACCAAGACTTTCAGGGATAAAATTGGGAACCTCTCCGGCGATGCGGGTAGGTAAAGCGCTGGCATCGAAGCGGGTAATTGAGCGAATGCCGGAACGACCAGCAATAGTGGCCTGCCAGAAAGTATCTTTACCAATGCCAATTGGGGAAATCACACCGAGTCCGGTGATGACGACGCGGCGAAGAGGTTGTTGTGTCATGGTTTTTTGCTTTCTGGCACAAGTCATAGGGCCGCCAAAGGAAAGTGGGCACGAGACGCTTTAAAAAGAAATACTAGAGTAAGATACGAAAGAAAACGGTCGTCTAGATTATGTGTCGGGTTGCAAAAGGGGCTGGTGTTGGCGCGCAAGAAATTTCTCCATAATCGAATTGACTGCATCAGCCTGAGCATACATAAAAAAACGCTCTTTCCCTGGTAGGACGTAATAGCCTGTGCAATTGGGTATGTTGGCCGCCAGCCAGCGCGTTTTTGTTTCAGGCGAAAGGCGGTCATCGGCGCGGTTTATCAACAGGATAGGCATGGTTAAACGGTCCAGGCGCGAGCGAATATCAAAGGAGTGGATGATGGGCAGAACCGAGAATTTATAGACGGCGGGCCAGAGAGCGATCTTTTGAAATTGTTCCTCGATCAGGTAGCGAGGAAGTTGTGCCGGAAAATTGGCGGGCCGCGCGTCACTTTCTTTAGAGGACATGATGTAGTTGACGACGATGCGGCGCAAGAACCACGCTGGCAGGACATGCTCAACAGGCAGGCGCAGGAAGAGTTCATGCAGCAGCCAGATGAAGGGGTGCGGCGAAATTTCGTAGTCGGCGGCCTGGGCAATAATCGTCAGAGAGCGGCAGCGTTGGGGATGGCGCAGCGCGAACTCGAAGAGAACCATCGCGGCATCGCCATGCCCTACGAGATCGACTTTTTGCAGGCCGAGAGCGTCTAGCACTGTAAGGAGTTCTTCGGCCCGTTCGGCGAGGCTGACAAAGCGGCGGCGGTCTTCTCTACGACGATAGAGAATCACGCGGCGCGATTGACTAAAAAAACGGACCTGACGCGCGTAGACAAATTCCAGGTGTTCAAGGATGGGAACGAAGACCAGAGGCTCGCCCGCGCCAATATCGATCACTGGCAGGTCAACAGAGCCAACGGGTATGCGATGCCAGAGCGATTCGAGGTATTGGACATCGGCGTGAAAGGTGGAGTCGTCAATATAGTTTGTTGTTGGGGCGCGCATAATGTACCTACTTTACTGAACAGTATCCGGTAGCAACTAGTATATGATATCAAGCCAGGAAGTGAAAAGGAGAAAAAATCGCAGCAGTTATGGAAGACAAATTAGATAACATCGTTTATACTATACACGTCAGCTTTTCCGCGTTATAGGTATGTCACCAGGACAAAGAAGGGAAGCAAGCAGATGATCGATGAGACTCGCAGCACGCATGGCATGAGCAATAATGCGACGCCGGATATGCCGGAACAGCCCCAGGCAACACAGGATTCGGTGCGCGAGACGTTCGCTGCCGACCGCGACGAATTGACCCAGGCCACGCAGCACTTCTTCCGCGCGCTCTTTCGCACCGGCACACATGTAGCGCAGTTACCACTCTCGCTGCTGCCGCCGGAGTCCCAGCAGCATTTCAAAACGGCGACCCGCGAACTGACACGCGGCTTCACCACGCTGGTCAAGGAGATGGCGGACCAGGTGGAAAAGATTACGGAAGAGACGAGGAAGTAATCAGACGTATTGCTGAATACAAAGCGAGTGAACTGAGCAGCGACGCTGCTCAGTTCACTCGCTTTGTATTCAGCAATACGTCATACAACTCCTGCTGCCTCTGCGCTGCCTGTACATAGATGCCGTGACGGGTTTCTTCGGGGAGCAGGGGGTCTTCGAGTTCTACCGGGACATCGGCCACGTCCGGGATAGTGCCGAGGGCTTCGAGGGCGAGCAGGGCTACGCCGCGAGCGGAGCATTCGCGTTCGATAGAGGGATAGAGCGGCGTATTGAGGGTGTCGGCAATGATGCCTTGCAGGGTAGGTGAGCTTAATAACGCGCCGCCGCTGCCGATAAGGGTGGGCGCGATTTCCAGTTTTTCTAGCTGCGTGTTGAGCTGGTCGTAGACGATATTGAGCTGGTAGGCGATAGCTTCGAGGCTGGCGCGTAGAATATCGAGCGGTGTGGTGTGGCTGTTGAGGCCGGTGATGGTAAGCCGAGCTTCGTCGTGCCAGCCGGGGCTGCGCTCGCCGGAGATGAACGGCAGGATGGTCAGGCCGGAACTGTCGGGCTGCATGTTGGCGATTTGCGGTTCGACCTCTTTTAACGGCGGCAGCTTGAGGGTGTGTTCGAGCCAGGCAACGACGTTGCCGCCTTCGCTTAAAGCCCCGCCGATCAGGCCGCATTTGGCGTCGAGCAGGTAGAGCCAGAGTCCGGCGGCGGGAACGACCTCGTCGGGCGAGACGACGACGCGTATGGCGCTGGAGGTGCCGATGGTGATAGCCCAGTTCTTTTCGGTAACACAGCCTGATCCGACATTGGCCGCCGCGCCATCGCCGATAGCTGGATACCAGGGAATGTCACGCAAGGCTGGCCAGCGCGAGGCATATTCCGGCTTTAAGCCTTGCACCCTATCATGTATGTCTCCAAGCGGTGGAAGCTGGTCCGGTCGAATATTGAGTACGGGCAGCAACTGCGTGTCCCAGGCGCGAGCGCGAATATTGAGCAGGCCGGTACCAGAGGCCATCGAGAGGCTACAGACAGATTTCCCCAGGAAGCAGCGTTGCATGTACTCGCCGAAAGAGAGCCATTGCGCGGTTTTCTGCATGATCTCGGGTTGGGTATTTGCTAGCCAGCGTAGTTTGGCGGGCCAGTAGCTGGTGTGCAGACGGGCGCCGTTGCGTTTCAGGAGTTCCTGCGAATCTAGCTGTTTGCTTAGTTCAGCCAATGCTTTACGCGAGCGAGTATCTTCCCAGATCAGGACGGGAATGAGGGGCTTGCCATCTTTATCGATGCCGAGTAAGCTATGCCAGAAGGTATCGGTCGCGATTGCGCCAATTCGTGAGGCCAGGGGACCGGCTTTGGTAAGGGCTTCGTCAATGGTTTTGGCGACCAGTTCGACCAGCATGTCAGCATCGACCGAGGATTCGCCGTCGCTGGAGGTGGTGAGGTCATAGGGTATCTGCGAGATTACCTGCGGAAGCGCGGTACCTGTCGCATCGAAGAGCAAGGCACGCACGGAAGATGTGCCGATATCGAGAGCAAGAATATACGGGGGCTGTGAGGCATGCTGCGGCAATTCAGGGGCAGGTGCGAATTGAGACATGGTTACACCTCCAGATGGTAGTGTTACTCCCTTATATACTATAATCACGCATGTGGCAAAACGTCGAATGACAGGACAATTCATATTCTTTTGACAATATGTTTGTAGGGACGCGCTTCATCGCGTCCACCCTGGTACCTCGACACGCGCAACAGACGAAGTGGACGCGATGAAGCGCGTCCCTACAATATTCATACAATGGGTTTGACATATATATAGACCAGTTGTTATAATTATATGTGAAAGGAGCTAACGGTGAGTGCGACACGCGACCAGATTATAGAGACAACCTGCACCCTGCTGGAGGCGCAAGGCTATCACGCGACCGGGCTGAATGAGATTATCGCGAAAAGCGGCGCGCCTAAAGGATCGCTCTACTACTACTTTCCAGAGGGAAAAGAGGAATTGGCTGAGGAGGCCGTAACGCGGTCAGCGCGTATCGTCGCGGAACGCATTCGAGTAGGACTGAAAAACTATGAGGACGCGGCAGAGGCAGTGCAAACCTTTGTGCGAGCCATCGCGGATTCTGTAGAGGCGTCCGGTTTCAGCGCGGGCGGGCCGTTAACGACCATCGCGCTTGAGACGGTCAATTCGAGCGAACGGTTAAATCTGGCCTGTCGTGAGGCATACCGCAATATTGAGGGCGCATTCGCCGAGAAGCTGGCGGTAAGCGGATATTTAGAGGAACGGGCTGCGCAGCTTGCAACATTCATTGTTGCCGCTATCGAGGGCGGCATCATTCTGAGCCGCACGAATCATAGCGGGAACGCGCTGCGACAGGTGGCAGACGAACTTGGGTTGTTCTTACGGGCAATTCCGAAAACATAATTTTTTTAGGGTTTTTATAGCAACTGGTCTATATACCCCAGGAGGAATGATGATGAAACTGGCGATTTTTGGCGCGACGGGGAGAACTGGGAAACCACTGGTAGAGCAGGCTCTGCAAGCGGGGTATGAGGTGACGGCCCTGGCACGCACGCCATCTAAACTGGGTATTTCTAATCCGAAGCTGACCATTATCCAGGGAGATGTGCTGAATAAAGCGGATGTGGAGAAAACGGTACAGGGAGCGGACACTGTGATTAGCGTGCTTGGGCACAGCAAAGACACACCGCGCACCATGCTGACTGAGAGTACAAAATATATGCTCGCAGCAATGGAGAAGTTCGGTGTCAAGCGCATCATTATACTGACGGGGGCGGGTGTGGATGACGCGCACGATAAACCGAAGCTGGTCAATCACCTGATAAAGGGCGCGCTGAAGATGATATCGGGAGATGTGCTGAAGGATTCGGTGCAGATGGTGGAGGAGTTGAAAAAGAGCAACACCGATTGGACGGTTGTGCGCGTGCCGCGTCTGATGGACGGGCCACACACGGGCAAGTACCGCGTTGGCTGGGTCGGCATCAATACCGGCACGCAGATAGTGCGACCGGACGTAGCGGATTTCCTGCTGAAGCAAGTAAAAGACACCACCTATCTGCGGCAGGCACCGATGATTAGCAACTAAAAGGACTCTTTCGCCTGTCATGACTCTTTCACCTGTCACGGCTCTTTCACCTGTCATCCTGAGCGGAGCGAAGGATCTTTGGTCCCAGCGCATGATCCGAAGCGACAACAGAGATCCTTCGCTCCGCTCAGGATGACAGAAGGGGAGCAAAGGATGACAGAAGGGGATTTTTCATAGCACACAACCAGGAGAGAGATTACAAAGACAATGAAAATAACCAACACAACAACCAACACTTCCCAGCGCCCGGCACGCAGACCGCCAGCAATTGCCAACAAACTCGTCGCGCTGCTGCTGCGCTCTCCTTTTCACGGACGAATTAGCAAGGATATCCTGCTGCTGAAGTTTACAGGGCGTAAGACCGGGAAGACCTACACCATTCCGGTGGGCTATGCGCGATCTGGAAACACGGTGACAATGTTCACCGATCATACATGGTGGAAAAACCTGGAGGCGCAGCCGCAAGTAGAAGTTTGTCTACAAGGGAAATGGCATACCGCCAGGGCCGAGGTGCTGCACGAGGACAAAACACAGACCGAACGCGAAATGCTCGATTTTGTGCGCCATCGACCACGAGTAGCGCAGGCATATGGCGTGCGGTTCGCGGAAAATGGTGAGGTCAATCAGGAATCGCTGCGCGGGGCCGCGCAGAGGTTTACGCTGATACATGTGTTGTTGAACGGGTCGTAGGGACAGTAGGCGGGGTGGATGTGGTGCGGGGGCCTCGTGCCTGTCCCGGGTGGCAGGCGGCTCTCTCCCTGACAAAATTTTGGAATCGGATACCGTTTTGCTCCATCGCCCCACCCCGGGACAGGCACGAGGCCCCCACTGCCCATCTACCCCACCCACTGTCCCTACGCAGGAAAACCTGCGGTTTTCGCATCCTCTAAAAGGGATGTTTCTTCTATGATTGTGGCGGCTGTCTTATGTAATTATTTGATAAGCAGGCATCAGAAGCGACATAGATGAGCCTTTAAAGCGAAAATGGCGTAAAAGGATAAGTAAAGCAGAATAAAAGTTCAATGAAAGCGCGCAATGGTATAGTTGTAACCAGATGATGCATGGAGATACACGAACCGTTTCGAGGGTGCCAGCTAGAGGAACGGGAATGTGTGCGGTGCCACTTTGATGCATTACACATAGAAAGACGGAGAGGGAAACAAGGGGAATATTTCCTCCCATTTCCGCCTGAACGAGGAGGTGGTCGTTTCAGGTCAGGTGGTCAACATGGGGATGTAAGGCCACCTGAGTGCGGTACGCTGCGAGTTCGGCATGGGGATGCACTGAACTCGCGGTACATGCACTTTGCTGCATTACGCTCAATCGACTGTCTATCTTCTTGAACGGGAAAACCGCGAGCCGTATGTTTGGGGATGAACACGGCTCGCGGTTTTTTTGCGCGTTCTTCACCATTCCAATGGCTCATAGTGTGGGCTGGTCGGCGTTCCAGAGATGCGGCCAGGAGTCATGTGCGCGGCAACAATGATCGCGTTTTCGGCGATGGCGGCTTTTATGAACTTCTGGCGGCTATTCAGGTTGGTCTGTGGATCGGCCCATTGCGCCATGAGCGAGGGGTGTTCGATTTCTATAGGGTGGTGGAAGAGGTCGCCAACGCAATAGAGGGTCTGGCCCTGCGAATGGACGCGCACAAGTTGATGGCCGGGCGATTCGCCAGGGGCCGCGATAATTTGTACGCCAGGAAGAAGATTTAGATCGCCCTCAACGGGTTTGAGCCGTCCCAAATTATGTAAAACACCGAGGGTCTGGCCTTCAAGCGAACCGCTTTCCAAGATACCCTGCTGAATGTCTGGATGCTCCCAATCGGCTTTACCGAGATAATACGTCGCGTTCGGAAAGCGGGGAACACGCCTGCCAGCCTCTTCAAACGTGGTTCCAGAGTAGTGGTCGAAGTGGGCATGAGTGATGATGACATAGGTGATATCTTCAGGTTGAATGTTCAGTGATTGTAGCTGTTCAACTATAGAAGGCGGAGGCTGGTAGCCAGGGATGGCGAAAGGTGAATCGGGCGGTACTGCGTGGGCATAGTCGTTGATGTCTACCAGGATAGAGGCGTCCTGCAAAGCGATGTGAATGCTCTGACTGGGAAATGGCGCGGGCTGCAAGAGGTCGGTATAGGAAGATTGGAAGTTCGCGGGAAGATTCATTTCCTCTGCCATATTGACCAGCATGTCGCCCGCGTTAAGGATGGTGATGGTGGCTGCGCCGAGTCGTAAGGTATGGGGGGTTGTGGTCATGTGTGATTACTCCTTTTTATTCAGGGGTTTGTATTTCTTCAGTTTTTTGCTACAATGGCTTCACCTTTGCATTTTCATCATGATGTTTTTATCATAATACAAACAGCGTTCACGAGGAACAGAAGCGAAAGGCAAGCTGGATGCCGCGAATATTTGACAATATTGAGCAAAAATTGCTGCCCGCGTTGAAAGATACGCTGGAAGTGGCGGAACGGGCGGATTTTTGTGTGGGCTATTTTAATCTGCGGGGATGGAAACAAATTGATTCCTATATTGAGAAGTGGTCGGGGTTGGATGGGCATTGTTGCCGCCTGCTGGTTGGCATGCAGAAATTGCCGGAAGAAGAGTTACGAGCCGCTCTAAGCATCAATGGGACGGAAGATGGCCTGGATAACCAGACAGCTATCCGTCTGAAAAAACGGTTGGCAGAGGATTTCCGAGAGCAGCTTGCGGCTGGCGTGCCAACGAATGCTGACGAGGCCGGACTGCGCAGGCTGGCAGCGCAGATTAAGGCTGGGAAGGTGGTCGTCAAACTGTACCTGCGCCACCTGTTGCATGCCAAGCTCTATTTATTGTTTCGTTCCGACCGCGTTAATCCGATTATTGGCTATTTGGGAAGTAGCAACCTGACGTTTTCCGGCCTTTCGCACCAGGGTGAATTGAATGTCGATGTGCTTGACCATGATGCCTGCCTGAAGCTGGCGAAATGGTTTGAAGATCGCTGGAAAGATCGCTGGTGCCTGGATATTTCAAAAGAACTCGTCACCATCATCGAGGAAAGTTGGGCGCGAGAAACGCCGCTCTCTCCCTACCATATCTACATTAAAATGGCCTATCACCTTTCACAGGAAGCGCGAGCGGGATTGGCGGAGTTCAATATTCCACGCGATTTCAACAACAAACTCTTTGATTTTCAGAAGGCGGCGGTCAAAATCGCGGCGCATCACCTGAACAAACGGGGTGGGGTCTTGATTGGCGACGTGGTGGGATTGGGTAAAACCTTAATGGCTACCACGCTGGCGCGCATTCTGGAAGATGACTACCTGCTAGAGACGCTGATTATTTGTCCTAAAAACCTGGTGCGGATGTGGGAAGATTACGCGGCGCGCTACAGGCTGCATGCTCGCGTTCTATCAGTCAGCCAGGTTATTCGCGAGCTGCCGGATATGCGCCGCTACCGCGTGGTTCTCATCGATGAAAGCCATAATTTACGCAATCGCGAAGGGAAACGCTTCCGGGCCATTCGAGAGTACATTGAAAAGAACGAGAGCAAGGTTATCTTGCTTTCCGCCACGCCTTACAACAAGGATTTTACCGATCTCTCGAATCAACTGCGGCTCTTTCTGCCGGAAGACGCCAATATCGGCATTCGACCGGAACGGCTGCTGCGTGAGATGGGAGAGACGGCCTTCATTCGCCAGTATCAATGCCCGCCCCATACCCTCAAAGCCTTTGAAAAGAGTATGTATGCTGATGACTGGCGCGAACTGATGCGGCTCTATATGGTACGGCGCACGCGCTCGTTTATTCTGGAAAATTATGCTGAAACCGATGAACACGGGCGCAGGTATCTCACCTTCGAGGATGGCTCGCGCTCCTATTTTCCGACCCGCGTGCCAAAAACAGTGAAGTTCAGCATCTCCGATACTCACGATCAATATGGACAACTCTACGGGCTGCAGGTGGTCGATACCATTAATTCATTAAATCTGCCGCGTTACGGGCTGGGGAACTATATCGCAAACAAGCCAAAGGAGCCAGCTACGCCGACCGAGGCAAAAATGCTCGATGACCTGTCTAAAGCAGGCAAGCGGCTGATGGGTTTTTGCCGCACCAACCTGTTCAAACGCCTTGAAAGCAGCGGCGCGGTGTTTATCGAGTCGCTTGAGCGGCATATCATGCGTAACTACGTTTATCTCTATGCCATTGAGCAAGGTTTGCCGCTTCCTATCGGCACGCAGGATACAGGTCTGCTGCAAACCGATCTGAACGATGAAGATACCGATACCGTCGCGGCAGCAGCCGTGTTGGATGAGGAAGAGGAAACGCCTGAGAACGGGACTATAGAGCGTACTTTTTATAGCGAAGCCGAGTTGAAACAGCAGGCTATTGCCACCTACAACGAATACGCGACGCGCTACAAAAGCCGCTTTAAATGGCTGCGCCCTTCCCTCTTTCAAAAAAATCTGGCGCGTGATTTGCGAGCGGACGCGGCGGCCCTGCTCGCCATTCTCCGTACATCGGGTTCGTGGCACGCGAGCGCGGATGAAAAGCTGAAGGCTCTGATCTCGCTGCTGACAGTGCGCCACCCGGATGAGAAAGTCTTGATTTTCACGCAGTATGCCGATACGGTGCGTTACCTTGAAGCGGAACTACAACGACGCGGTCTTACACGAGTGGCAGGAGTAACAGGACAGACAGCAGACCCCAGCGCGCTGGTCTGGCGTTTCAGTCCGAACAGCAACAACAAACGCTGCGAGGTTTCACCGGAGCAGGAACTGCGCGTGCTGATTGCCACCGATGTGTTGAGCGAAGGTCAGAACTTGCAGGATTGCTCGATTGTGGTGAATTACGATCTGCCCTGGGCCATTATTCGCCTGATCCAGCGCGCCGGGCGTGTTGACCGCATTGGACAGCAGGCAGAGGCAATCTATTGTTATACCTTTCTCCCTGCTGAAGGGGTAGAGCGCATTATTCGCCTGCGCGAGCGCATACGCAATCGCCTGCGCCAGAACGCCGAAGTGATTGGGACAGACGAATCCTTCTTCGAAGACGACCAGAATAGCCAGGCGATCATTGATCTCTACAATGAGAAATCCGGCCTGCTGGATGGCGATGCCGAGGGTGAAGTTGACCTGGCGTCCTATGCCTACCAGATATGGAAGAACGCAATCAAGAGAGACTCCAGCTTGCAAAAGACCATTCCCGAACTGCCGCCAGTTGTCTACTCTACCAAAGCGATCAACCGCGACGATAACGGGCCTTCGGGCGTGCTGGTATACCTGCGCACGCCGGATGGTAACGACGCGCTGGTCAGAGTGGATAGCGAGGGCAACAGCGTTACCGAATCGCAGCTAGCCATCCTCAAAGCAGCGGAATGCGATCCTAAAACGCCAACGCTCCCGCGCCAGGAAGAGCATCACGCCCTGGTGCAAAAAGGCGTGGAGCAGATTCTTACCGAGGAAAAATCGATGGGCGGGCAGCTAGGCCGCCCATCGGGGGCGCGTTTCCGCACCTACGAACGCCTGAAGCGGTACGCGCAAGAGATGCAGGGAACCTTGCTGGTGACAGATGAACTACGCAAGGCCATTGATGAAATCTATCGCTACCCTTTGCGTCAATCAGCGATCGATACGCTCAATCGCGCTCTCAAAAGCGGCATCAGCGATGAGCGACTGGTAGACCTGATACTGGCCCTACGCGAAGATGACAGGCTGTGCATCATCAGTGAAGAGGCCCAGACCCAGGAACCAGTTATTTTGTGTTCATTGGGTCTGGTGGCATTATAAACATGATTCGGCCTCTGTAGGGACGCGCTTCATCGCGTCCTGCCTGGAATGCGCGTCGAGGGCAGGCAGGACGCGATGAAGCGCGTCCCTACAGGACATCATCCCCAACGTTGTTTGATATATTCCATCGTCTCTTTAGGGCTAAATTTGCGCTTTCTATTGCCTTCGCGGACCCAGAAATCGCCGTTCTTCAGGTACACAGGTTCTGTCGCTGGAAGGACATCGATGCGGCAGATGTCTTTGCCCTGCACTGTGCCGAAGGAGATGGTATAGAACTGGCTCCAATTGCCGTCAAGGCTATTTTTCAGGACATCCAGCAGGAAAAGCTGGTAGCCGTCGCGATTGGCTTTCGAGGCATTCGCGGCCTTGTAATCTTCGACCAGTCCTACGATATTGCCATTATCCTCGACGCCGATTAGAACAGCGCCGCCATCTTTCTTATTCAGGAAAGCCGCAACCTCTTGAATGATGTTGTCGCGCATGGTGGAATCGCTTTTACCCTGTTTGGCGTTCCAGCAGGCTGCGACTTTGAATTCAACGCGCTCGTTCTCGCCCTTTTCGATCATGGCCTTGATTGCCAGGTCGTCTGGCGCAAGGGCAAATGTTTGATACGCGGCCAGGGCGGCATCTTTGATGGACTGCTCTACCAACGGGAAAGTTCCCAGCACATGAGCAAATTCATCTTCGCTCAAGCCATAGAGGTGCGCGATAATGCCGTCAAGCTCCGCTCGTAGTTTCGCTCGCTCGTCCCTATCTATAGCTACCAATGAGGGCGACCAGGAAGTTCCAGGCTTGACTGATTCCCACAATTGTTGAAATTCAGGCGTGGTACAGATTAACCGGGCGGCCCGTTCGACAATCATGTTGAAGACAACTTCCTGATCCGTGAGGCGAGGAATCGGAAGCTGGTAGATGTAAAAGAAATTCAAGGTTGTTGTTACCCTGGTTCTGATTAACCAATCAAGAGTAAAACTATTCCACAGCGCACAAAGGAATAATTGCTGCTGATCGGTAAGAAGACAATGGCCATTTTCATCCATTGTTCTTACCGTCGGAAGTTTATTCCCATGAAAAGCTGGTGGAATAACTGTCGAAATCAACGTTCGGTTATCTGTGTTTCTTGCTATATCACGGAAGCCTAGCCGATAACTTTGATACTCCAGTCTTTGACCAGTATCAGCCTTACGCCCCAATAATCTCCTTCTTCCCTCTTGCTCATCGACCCAGTAGCGTGGCACGCTCCACTGGTGGGTAAACTGGTGAATCATCTTGCCTTCGTAGAGGGGCAGGCGACCGGGGGCAGGCTGCGTTTTGAAGAGGTGGCTGTCATTGGTCATATCAAATTCGCGTGTAAGAGCGACGTTCCAGGTGTCGGGTAGCTTTTCGCCGAGGAGAGGGAAATGCAGCATTTTCTGGGCAATCTGCATATCGAGTTCGCACTTGAACTCCATTACTGAGAGAGAGTCGGGCGAGAGGCGGCGAATCAGGTTCACGGCGAACGGCAAAGCTCCCTGGCGCGGGAAACGTTCCAGTTCCAGCACATCATGACGCATGAAGGCGGCGGGGAATGATGTCGTCTGCCCGCCCTTCTCATAGGTGAGGACGACGAACTTAAAGCGACTATCCACGCCTTCAAAGACCAGTCTCCGGTTCTCGAAACAGAACAGTCCTGTCACCGTTGTTTTGTCGAAGAGCAGTTCGCGCAGTTGTTTGGCTCCCAGGTCGGTGTAGATGCCGCTGGGGATGACGATACCGCATTGGCCGCCTTCGCGCAGGAGATTGTAGCACTGTTCGGTGAAGAGCTTGTAGAGGTTGATGTCGGTTCCCTGCTTCTTGCCATTGACGGTAGAGATTTGATTGGCGTACTGCGGGGAATTGCGGAAAAAGGCGCTTTGAAAGGGGAAGCCGCTCTGATACTTCAGCCACGCGGCGCGAATTTCTGGGTTCTGGAGCAATTCCGCCTTCTTTTGCTCAAATTCCTCGATGCGCATTTTGTTCTTGCTAATCAGGTCGGAATGGAGCGCGAAGAACTCTTTGGCCTGCGGCTTGAAGATCTCCCAGGGGGGATTGGTGATAATGATATCGAAGCCGCCGCGCTCCATCACCACATTAAATTCATAGCCCCAATGAAAAGGATGCAGCGCCTGGATGTCTTCAATACGCAGGGCGCGTTTGATGGGTTTGCCCTCGGTCCGCTTCGCGCTATCCCAGGTCGCTTCCTCAAACTTTCCGCCGAGCCGCTTGAAGTCGTCTAGCAAGAGTTCGTTGAGGGTAGCGATGGCCGACTCGCGCTTCGCCTGGATATCATCACGCAGGGCGCGCAGGTCTTTCGTATAGGTTGAGATGTTCTTGTAGGATTGCACGAGGCGATTTTTCTCGTCAACCACTTCATGATAGGAACGCTGGAGCAGGTTAAGCTGGGTCAGCCTTTGCTCATCAACAGAGACAAGGCCAATCAACGAATTGCCGGGCAGGATGTTGAAGTCGATGTTGGGCAGCGGTTCCAGGTCATCGACATGACGTACCGAGGAGACAAGCGCCAGGAAAAGACGCAATTTGGCGATTTCGGTCGCCTCTTCCATAATATCGACGCCAAAGAGGTTTTCAGTAATGATCTTCTTCTTGACGTAGTAGTTTAGACTGTTATGCTTGCTGCGCGCCTCTTTTATCCAACGCTGCAAATAGTCATCAGTAAGATAATCGATTTTGCCAGTAATCGCGGCGTAGACCGTCGTGAGCGTATTCATGGCCGAAACCAGGAACGCGCCGGAACCGCAGGCGGGATCAAGGATGGAGATTTTCGGCAGGATATCAAGCAGGTCGCGGCAGAGACGCGCATCAAGGTTCATTAAGAGTTCTTCGATGGTCTCAAAATGACGGCCTCTCGTGAAGCCAGCGATGGCAGGCGAGTTGACACGCTCCAGGATCAGTTTGTGAATGGTGCGCTCGCACAGGTATTCTGTGATTTCGGGGCGAGTATAATATGCGCCGAAAAACTTCTGGTTGATGTACTTTTCAAAGATATAGCCGAGAACGTGCGGGCTGAGTTCGTTATCCTTCCCGCCAGGGGTATCATCCAGGTTCCAGGTGTATTGTGAAAAGAGGTTCAGCAGCTTTTCAAAGGCGATATCGGGAATGCGGATATTGGGCCAGCGTTTTTCAATGGGATGCAAAAGAAACAGGCCGCCGTTCAGATAGCGGATGTTGCCCAGGCGGCGTTTCGCTTCCTCGCTGCGTTCCTCTTCGGGTTTGGCGAAGCCCTCGAAGAACAGTAGATAAAGAAACTCGCTGTAGTACAGGTCGGGGCCACGCTGCCTGCTATCCGCCAGTTTGTCCTGCAAATAGTTCTGATTGCCGTTATCGATAAACCACTTACGCTGTAAGAAGTAGATAAACATCAGGCGGTTGAGCAGGACAGAAGCGTACCACTCGCGGTCGCGTTCGTCATCGATGCCCTCAATATAATTGATGAACTTATCATGGACGCTTTTGAAGTCCTCATAAAAGCGTTTAGTGACGCGCTCGACATCCAGTGCGTTTTTCAGCCGCCGGGCGACATCCAGCACGCCGGGGGCATTGTTCTCGAAATCGCTGATATCGAAGACAAGCGCGCCCAGTTTGCCAAGAAAGAGGTCACCAGGCTGGCCTTTAACATACAGATGCTCGCGTGGATATTCTTTATTGCCATCGCGCTTGACCCAGTACCAGAGACTTTGCGAGCGTTCCGCGTTGACAAAAATCAAGAGGTTTTCGTGGAAGGAGCGGCTAACCTCTTTATAAATCACTTTGCGCATCTGGGCATCAGGAATAGAACTGCCGGGACCTGTCACCTCAAATACAGAGACTCCAGCAAGCTCAGCAACCTGCTGTAGCGAGTACGAGGTGTTCTGCACAACCATCGTCAGCGGTTTCACAAGGCGAGGCAGACTCCAGCCCAACTCATTGAACAGGTTCTTGAAGTCCATGTCCTGCAAAAGGTTTCGCGCAGCCTGAATATCGAGAGTCACGCTCTTGCTCCTTCTAGCAACCCCATTTGTTACGTATAAATAATGCCCTCACCGGTGCTGTACTCGGCAGTGTCCCAATCTAGCACATCGGCTAATGCCGCCTGAAAAGCTGCAAGCTCTTGTTCGCGGGCTGGCTCGGCAGGCATTTCGGTATCTTTCCAGATCAACCAGATAGAAATCGAGGAAAATGGTTTATGCGAGTCTTTTAAAATATAACGGGCAATGGTTCCCGAAAATAGGTGCTGTTGCTCCTCACGCAACCGCTGTAATTTCTCAAGCAGCTTTTCCTGCCGACCTGCCCGTACCTGTACATGGATGCCAGTAGCAAGGACAGAACCACCTTTATAGACACGCCAATCAGGTGGCTTGCGTCGTGTTCTCCCGGTGGGATGGGGCTTGAACTCCTGAAGGGCGTCACGCGGGATAAGATAGGCATTGCCTACCTTGCGCACAGGCAGGCGTCCCTCGCGAAGATACTCGTACATGCGGGAATCGGACACGCCCAGCAACCGGGCCGCCTCTTTCGCGGAAACATAGCCGGGAATACCTGAATTAGCGTCATCCATATACATGCGGCTAGTCTACGGTTGTGAATACTTTTGTGTAAATGCATAATGAAATATGTACTTTGATGATAACATATACAGTGATTTCGACCATGTTTTCCCCACCACCCAGCCCCAGGGCGGCGCAAGCGCCCCCACCCATCCGCGCCGCAACACCCGCCCCTACAGTGATTCCGGTGGGCCATATTGGCAGCAAAACATATACATCTGATGGGAAGCGTTGACAATGCTGTGTAGCAATGATACGCTACTTTACGGACCAGCTTTAGAGGAACTGCTTACATCGTCATCCTCTTGACAAAACAGGGCAACCCGGCACTTCACTTGATTAAAAACAGGAGAAAGTTTATGGCAACATACGGCAATTCCCCCCAGGACAAGAACGTCTACTTTAACGACCCTGAGAGCGGAGCGGAGATGGCGCGGCTGCTCGATCAGGACCGCCTCATCACCAAAGGCATGGGTGGACTCTTCTCTGAGCGCAGAGACCTTTCTGGTATTCACCGCATCCTCGATGCGGCCTGCGGTCCTGGCGGTTGGGCGCTAGAGGTGGCTCATACCTATCCTGAGATCGAGGTGGTCGGGTTCGATATCAGCCGGGCGATGGTTGACTACGCCCGCGCGCAAGCCCGGGTGCAGGGTCTGGACAACGTCGAATTCGTGGTCATGGATATACAAAAAACACTGGATTTCCCGGATGCCTCTTTTGACCTGGTCAATGCGCGCTTCATCAATTTCCTCCCGGCGGCGGGCTGGGCAAAGTTAATGCAGGAATTTCGACGCATCACGCGGCCTCGAGGAACCATCCGTCTTACGGAAAGCGAGTGGTGGTACTTCACAAATAGCCCGGCGTTAGAGAACCTGAACGCTATGATTATACGCGCGCTCAAATTACAAGGGGGCAGCTTCTCTGAGCGTTTTACGGGCGTTTTGCCAATGTTAGGACGCTTCCTGCTCGATGCGGGCTGCGCCAGCGTCAATTACAAGCCACATGTGATCGATTACTCGTTCGGGACTGAGGCCTATGAAGGCTTTCGCCATGATGCTGCTGTCGTCTTCAATTTATTCCAGCCCTTTATCGTCAGAATGGGGGTTGCTACGGCGGAGGAAGTGAAACAACTCTATGATCGTATGCAGTTGGAGATGCTGGAGGAGAACTTCCGTGGCTTGATGATGCCGCTCACAGCCTGGGGTGAAAAGGCCTGAGAGGCGCGCAGAAAAGCCGTGGTTGATTGGCTTCTGATTTTGTCAGGCTCATTCCAGAGCAGGCAGAGTGGATTGCTCGTTTACTTTCCGGTTTAGCCTTGATGCGCAAGAATACCTATCTATTGGAGAACAAGTCAGAGCAAAAGGGAAACGCAGATGTGCAGAAACATCAAGGTGCTTTTCAATATTGATCCGCCTGTGACCGAGGAAGAGATGCGGCAGGCGGCATTGCAGTTTGTGCGCAAGGTGAGCGGGATGAATGCGCCGTCGAAGGCGAATGAGGCGGCGTTTTATGAGGCGGTGGAGGCGATAGCGGAGATTGAAAAGCGGCTGCTTGGCTCGCTTCAGACACATGCGCCTGCTAAAGACCGGGAGGAGGAAGCAGCTAAGGCGCGGGCGCGCTCGGCGCAACGATTTGCCAGGTGATTTCTGCATCTTTCGGGTGATAGATGTGCCTTTTGCGTCCTCGAATGCGTCTGTTATAGTGAAGATAGATGCACATTTGTAGGGACGCGATTGATCGCGTCCTGCATAGGGTTGCATTGATGGCAGGCAGGACGCGATCAATCGCGTCCCTACAAACACGAATTTGTAAAAGATCTATAAGGACGCAACAAAGGTATGACTCGAGTACTTTCATATAATATTCTGGTGGGTGGCACGAGGCGGATTGATGCGATTGAGCAGATGATTCGTTCGGCTGATCCTGATGTGGTGGGACTGGTGGAGGCGAATGATCCGAATGTGGTGATCGAACTGGCGCAGCGGCTGGAAATGGAATACTGCATGACCGGACATGGCAGGCACCGCACCGATTGGAATACCGCAATGTTGAGCCGGTTGCCAATTCTTTCGACGCGGAAGTACGACCGGCCAGGAGTTTTGAACAAGCCGTTATTGGAGGCGCGGGTGCAAGAGGAGGATGGGCGGGAGCTGACGGTGTTTGTAACCCACCTGTCGGCGGCATTTTCTACAGGACGTGGCGGCGAAAGCGTGCGTAAACCCGAGGTGCGCGAGCTTCTACGCATTATGTCGGCCTACCAGGGAACGCCACACCTGCTGATGGGCGATTTCAACGCGCTGGCTCCCAGAGATTCGTTGAAGGCCAGCCGCCTGCTGCGTTACCTGATGGAGACAGATAAGTTATATCAGGCCAATCCGCATGTGAACACAGGGCATCCGTACCTGGACTTTGTGATACCGCCCTCGCTGCGTTTCCTCAAGCCAGCGCTGCGGATGATTGTGCGCAGCGATCTCCTCTGCACGCTCTTTGACAAGGCCGGAGCGCTTTACGCGCCGCGTGGGAGCATTCGCCTGCTGTTGAAGGCAGGGTACGTGGATACCTACCGCAGGCTGCATCCGCACGAATGGGGCTTCACCTGCCCGGCCCAGATTCCGGCGGGCCGCATCGATTACATCTTCGCCAGCCCTGAACTGGCGGAACGGCTGGAAAGCTGCCAGATATGGAGCGAAGGCAACGGCCTTCCCGGCTATAAGGCAAGCGATCATTTACCAGTAGTGGCAGATTTCGCAATGCGTGTGAAGGCAGAGGAGAAACGGGGTCTTTTAGCGACGAGCGGGGCAGCGATATAGATCAACAATAAAATGGGGATGCTGGTCGTTGCGACCAGCATCCCCATTTTATTGTTGATCTATTGGAAGACATCTTTCGTCTTTTCAAAAAGGTTGCGGAAGATGTTTTTGTCGTTTTGCTCGCTCTGTTCTTTTTCCAGGCGGGCGAACTCTTCGAGCAGGCGCTTCTGTTCGGCGCTCAGGTTGGTGGGCGTGACGACTTTGACGATGACGTGTTCGTCGCCGCGCGCGCTGCTATGCACAACGGGAACGCCCATGCCCTTGAGGCGGAAGGAGCGACCGCTCTGCGTGCCGGGCGGAATCTTGAGCGTGGCGCTCTTGCCATCGACAGTCGGCACCTCTACCTCGTCGCCAAGCGCGGCCTGCGTGAAGCTGATGGGCAACTCATAAATGATGTCGTTGCCCTGGCGCTTGAAGAACGGGTGCGGCTTGACCGTCAGGATGACGTACAGGTTGCCCGGCGTGCCGCCACGCGCGCTTACCTCACCCTCGCCGGTGACGCGCACATTGATGCCATCATCAACGCCAGCCGGAATGTTGACGATGACGCGGCGGATGTTGCGCACGCGGCCCTGACCACGACACTTTTCGCAGGGCGTGGTGATGACGCGCCCCTCACCGCGACAGCGCTCGCACATCGTCACGTTGACGAACTGACCAAAGATAGACTGCTGCACACGGCGAATCTCGCCTGTTCCCTGGCAGGAGGGACAGCGCGAAGTCGATGTGCCGGGCTGCGCACCCGAGCCGCGACACTTATCACAGGTCTCCCAGCGCGGCAGTTCGATCTCCTTCTGGCAGCCAAAAACGGCCTCTTCAAAGGTGATTGTGAGATCGTAGCGGATGTCGGCTCCTCGCTGCGTCCCTGTGCGGCGCGTGCCAGTTGCGCCCGCGAAAAAGGTTTCAAAGAGATCGTTGATCGAACTGAAGTTGAAATCGTTAAAGCCCGCAGCCCCGGCCCCCACGCCAGCACCATTCAGGCCCGCGTGTCCATAGCGGTCGTAGAGCGTCCGTTTCTGCGGGTCGCTCAGCACCTCGTAGGCTTCATTGATCTCGATGAAGCGCGCCTCCGCTCCCGGCTCTTTATTGGCATCCGGGTGATATTGTTTCGCCAGACGCCGGAAGGCTTTCTTGAGTTCTTCTTCCGTGGCGTTACGCGATACACCCAGTACCTCATAATAATCGCGTTTCGTGTTTGCCATTCACAGGTCCTTTGCGGTCACGTCAGAACTGGACGCGGCCCAATTCGCTCTCCCTACTCCATACATACATACGACAGAAATTATAATGTGTTGCGATGCTTACATTATACCCCAGCCAGGACAGGCACAAGGCCCCCGCTCCCCACATCTCCACACCCTGTCCCTACGGAGGGAAGGCTATGCTGCCTTCCCACAGCATAGCCTGGTTATTACATTTCTTTGTATTCGCCTTCGATGGTGTCGTCGGAGGCGGAACCCTGGTCGGTGGTGGGGCCGGTGTCCGCGCCGTAATCGGCAGTTGCGCCCGCTCCGGCACCCGCGCCGCGATAGATGGATTCGCTGACTTTGTAGAAGGCTTGCTCCAGGGCTTCGCGGGACGATTTGATGCGCTGCACGTCATCGGTGGCGAGGGCGGCGCGCACGTCGGCGATCTTCGTTTCCAGTTCGCTCTTCTGGTCAGAGGTAATCTTGTCGCCCAGGTCGGCGAGGCTCTTTTCGGCGCGATAGGCGGCGCTATCGGCCTGGTTGCGCTCTTCGACCTCTTCCTTGCGGCGGCGGTCTTCCTCAGCGTGCGTTTCGGCATCCTTCACCATGCGCTCGATCTGGTCTTTCGAGAGACCGCTGGACGGCACGATGGTGATTTTCTGCTGGCGACCGGTGCCCTTATCGCGGGCCGAGACGTTCACGATACCGTTGGCGTCGATGTCGAAGGTGACTTCGATCTGCGGCACGCCGCGTGGAGCGGGTGGAATGCCATCCAGAATAAAGCTGCCCAGCGAACGGTTGTCTTTAGCGAATTCGCGCTCGCCCTGCAGGACGTTGATCTCGACGCTGGACTGGTTGTCGCTGGCGGTCGAGAAGACCTGGCTCTTCTGGGTCGGAATGGTGGTGTTGCGCTCGATCAATTTGGTAAAGACGCCGCCCAGGGTTTCGATACCGAGCGAAAGCGGCGTGACGTCGAGCAGCAGCACGTCTTTGACATCGCCGACCAGCACACCGGCCTGAATGGCCGCACCGACTGCTACGACCTCGTCGGGGTTGACGCCGCGATGCGGGTCGCGATCAAAGATGCGGCGCACCAGGGTCTGAACGGCCGGCATGCGGGTCTGACCACCTACCAGGACGACCTCTTGAATGTCGCCGGGGCGCACACCGGCATCGGCAAGTGCCTTCATGACCGGGCCGCGCGACTTCTCAATCAAATCCTCAACCAGCTGCTCCAGTTTCGAGCGGGTCAGAGTCATGTTAAGATGCTTGGGGCCGCTGGCATCAGCCGTAATGAAGGGCAGGTTGATTTCGGTCTGCATTGAGCTGGATAGCTCTTTCTTGGCTTTCTCAGCGGCCTCTTTCAGGCGCTGCAGGGCCATGCGATCCTGGCGCAGGTCGATACCGTTCTCGCGGCGGAACTCGTCGGCCAGCCAGTTGATGATGCGCTGGTCGAAGTCATCACCACCCAGGTGGGTATCACCGTTGGTACTCTTCACCTCGAAGACGCCATCACCGAGCTCGAGGATGGAGATGTCGAACGTGCCACCACCGAGGTCATAAACAGCGATGCGCTCGTCCTTTTTCTTGTCGAGACCATAGGCCAGCGAAGCGGCGGTAGGCTCGTTGATGATGCGCAGCACATCGAGACCGGCGATTTTACCGGCATCGCGGGTGGCCTGACGCTGGGCGTCGTTGAAGTAGGCAGGAACGGTAATAACGGCCTGCGTGACACGCTCACCAAGATAGGCCTCAGCATCAGCCTTGAGCTTCTGCAAAATCATGGCGGAGATTTCGGGCGGGCTGTACTGCTTGCCCTGAATCTCTACCCAGGCGTCACCATTGTTGGCGCGCACAACTTTATATGGAACCAGGCGGCGGTCGCGGTCCACCTCGGGATCATCATATTTGCGGCCCATGAACCGCTTGATCGAATAGACAGTGTTTTCGGGATTGGTGACAGCCTGGCGCTTGGCAACCTCACCAACCAGGCGCTCACCATTTTTATTAACAGCAACGACCGAGGGGGTGGTGCGAGAACCTTCGGCATTCGGGATAACGACGGGTTCTCCGCCTTCCATTACGGCGACACACGAGTTGGTCGTTCCCAGATCGATTCCAATTACTTTTCCTGGCACAGTTGCCTCCTGATACTATATTTTATCTGTTGTTGTAACACCGTTGGATGTATGCTTTTGTTATTCATCAAAGCCGTACATTTCGGATAAGAGTTCATTCATGACCTGCGCCATGTAGCGCACAACGGCGATAGCGCGGCTGTACTGCATGCGCGTGGGACCAATGACGCCGAGCAGGCCGCCGATCTTGTCTTCCTTGCCATAGCGGGCAACGACCAGGCTGACGTCTTTCATCTCGTCCCACTCGTTCTCGCCGCCGATAATTACCTGGACGCCATCGGAACTGCGCACTTGCGAGGCAATGGCGGGCAGAAAACGACTCTGTTCCAGCACTTCCAATATCTTGCGCATGCGCTCGTTGCGTTCTTCCTCGGGTCCCATGCGGCTGAATTCCGGCTGCTCCAGGATGTTGAGTACCCCTTCGCGATAGAAGACATCGCCCAGAGGATCGCCATGCTGCTCCAGAATACGCTGAATGGTCGTGGCAATCAGGCGCTCAACCGAGGTCAAATCACGTTCAGACAATAACCTCTGAATGTCCGCTACGCTCTTATTTTGTAGCAAGGCGTTCATACGCACAGCCAACGCGCTCAGTTCTTCCTGCTCGATAGGGTCTTCCAGGATCAGGCGCTGTTGCTTGACGGTGCCGTCAGTCAGCACAAGTACCAGGTGAGCAGAGAAATTCGTCACCGAGAGAACCTCGAAATGCTTCAGGAGGCCGACGGTGGCGCGCGGCGGCGTCATGACGGCGGCGCTGTGAAGCATGCGCGCCATGACAGAGGCGGTCAGGCGAACCCACTGGTCGAGTTGATCCTGCACCTGGTAGAACTGGTGGCGAATCAGGCGCTGTTCGGTCAAAGAAAGCGTTGACTCCTGCATGAGATGTTCGACGAAATAGCGATATCCCAGGTCAGTCGGAACGCGGCCCGCCGAGGTGTGCGGCTGGTAGATCAGATGCGCCTCTTCAAGTCCGGCCAGTTCATGACGAACGGTAGCGGAACTGTAGTTCAGCCCATATTTGCGCACCAGGGTCTCGGATGCCACAGGTGTCGCGCTTTGAATGTACTCTTGGACAAGCGCCCGCAAGATATCCTGTTTGCGCTGGCTCAGTGGTATCATCTGCTGATACATCCTCGCAACGATTACCGGTGTTGCTTACGTGCTATGATACTTCGTTTGTCAACTCTGATTGCTAGCAGTCTCATGCTTCGACTGCAAGTACAGCATAGCACTCGATGCCTGAGATTGTCAAGTGGAGTAACCCTTCATGGATGAGCGTCACATTTTTGCATCCAACGTGGGGGAACGGAAGCCACCCGCCTTTCATGTCATCCTGAGCGCAGCGAAGGATGACATGAAAGGCGGGTGGCTGAAGTTGGTTGTAACACTTCATCAACTCTTCCGGGTCTTTTATGGTGTAGGCGTGGCGTTAGGATTGTTGCCGCCGTTCTGGCTCTTAGTGAAGCCGGTCTGCTGCGGGACATCGCCTTCGAGCATCCAGCTAACATAGCCAGCTCCGGCCAGGCCGTTGACAGTGTTCACCGATTGCTGAATGACACCGGTAGGAACCGGGAACGGGTGGGGTGGGAAGATGGTATGAATGTTCCCGCAGGGTATCTGGTCGTCGTTGCAGCGCCCGCTGACACGTTCTATGACGTCGTGCCAGATGGGAGCAGCGCCGGTGATACCAACCACGTGCTGGTCCATAGCTTCGTCGTTGGCATTGCCAGACCAGACGCCCACCACCACATCGGAAGTATAACCAATGGTCCAGTTGTCTTTGAAACTATCGGTTGTGCCGGTTTTGGCCGCGACCTGGGGGTGCGTGCCATCCGAAAGGAACCAGTCCCACATAGAAAGGACATGATCGCCCTCGAACTCATAGGCACGCGCGTACTCATCAATCAACATTGAAGTGATGAGATAGGCGATTTGCGGGCTAAGCACCAGCACCTTTGGGGGGTGGGCAGTGTCATAGTGATACAGGTGGTGTCCGTAGTTATCCCAGATATCCAGGACATACTGCGGAGGCACGCGCCATCCTTGATTGGCAAAGGCTTGATACGCGCCAACCATTTGAATCAGCGGAACAGGCAGCGTACCAAGCGCCATCGAGGGAACGGCGTTCTTCATATTGATCGTGGTAATGCCCAGGCGCTGAGCCATATCCACCACGTTCTCCAGGCCTGCATACTCCAGAGCTTTGACCGCTGGAACGTTAAAGGAGTTCGCGATTTCTAAGGCGATGTTCCAGTTCTTGTTATTATAATGCGCGCCGTAATCGGTAGGGTGATAACTACCGGCATCTGTGTGGACATCAGCCGTCTGGTTATTACCGTTGGGGAAGAAGGTCTGCACGTCCGGCAGCACAATACCGGGATACCAGCCCATCTGGAAGGTGGTGGCGTAGACAATAGGTTTGATGGACGAACCAGGGGAGCGGGGCAGGACGGCCATATTGTAATTTCCGGCCACCTGCAACGTGCTATCATTATAGTTGGCGCTGCCATCCATCGCCAGCACTTCGCCGTCATGGGCGTTCATCACCACAACCGACGAGTCATGCACGTTGTGATATTGACTCAACGGCCCATAGGGATAGGTGGTCAGGAACCACTGGTACTCCGGCTGATTGAGATGGCGATTCACAGCGTTTTCCACATAGGTCTCAAGGTCGAGGTCAAGCGTGGTGCGAATATTGAAACCGCCGGTCAAGAAGATTTTAGCGCCAAGCTGCTCGTCGCCGTTGCCAAGCGCGGTCTCGATTTGTGGGATAATCCAATCGATAAAGTGGGGGGCCTTCTTCATATAATGAAAGCCGACGAACTTCATTTTTTTAGTCAGCGCTTCGACCTGGTTGATAACCTGCTGCGTAATGGGACTGATGGAGTTCTTTGTCTGGTCGCCCAGGCCAAGATTGACATTCATACCGAGCGCGAGCATACGACTCAGCACATAGTCCTGGCGGGCCATTACGTTTTGTTGATTGGTTGGCCCAAGCGTCGGGTCATAAAAGGGCGGGTCATTAGGCACCGAAGCCAAAATAGTAGCGCGGGCCAGGGCCAGGATGGGGTCTTCCTTGCAGGTAGATTCATCATTGGGATTCGAGCAGGAAGTAAGGTCGCGGTCAAGAAAGGCGAGCGCGGGAATGCAATTAAAGTTGGCATCGCACCTGGGTTTTAAGCCGAAAAAGTCTTCTGCGGCAGCATTAACGCCCAGGTCCTGCGAACCAAATGGAGCGGCGTTAAAATACATCTCCAGGATTTTCCACTTGGGATACTGCTGGGTCAGGCCGATAGCCAGAGCGGCTTCTGAGAGCTTGCGCTGTATCGTATCCTGGGAGTTTCCGGTCATATTTTTAATAAGCTGCTGGGTGATGGTGCTGCCGCCGCCCTGGATCGTACCGCTGGAAGCATTCTTGGTGGCGGCGCGCAAAATACCCTGGGGATCAATACCGGTGTTTGTCCAGAAAGTTTCATCTTCCGCCGCGATCATGGCATCCTGCATGACGCCGGGAATATAGTTATATGACACAGGCGTGCTGCGGCCAAATTTGCCATCATAGGCCACGTAGAGCAATTTGCCGTTGCGGTCATAAATGCGGGTCGATTGCTCAACCTGCTGGTTGGCGATATTTTGCAGGGCAGGCAACTGGCTCTGATAGAAGGCAAAAGCTACTCCTGCTGTAGAGGAGAGCAACACCACCACAAGCAGGGTCAACACCACGCCAACAATACTCCAGACTTTCATTGGACTGGGACCGGAACGCTGCCAGCGAGCGCGGCGGCGGCGCATCTGCATGGAAATACGCAGCGCCCGCGAGCGTTTCCAGGGAACACGCCTGGTCTGCGTCCTTTGTTGGGGTGGAACCGGCGGTTTGTATAACACAAGTGGATTCGGGTCTACAGCCTGCGGCATACGAGCGGCGGCGAATTTCCCCGACCAGCGCCGCACCGTATTCATGGCCTGCGCAAAGAACGAAGGTGGGAAGCCACCATTTGCCGGTGACATCTGTGGCAGACCGGCGGGAGACTGCTGTTGTACCATAGGCGGGCTGGCAGGACTTCGTTGCGCGGGCGGTGATGGCCAGCTCTGTTGTGATGGAAATACTGTTGCAGGCCCACGCGAACCGTTTGCGTATGGTTGTTGAGGCGTTTGAGGAGGCGAGGTATAATCGCGCATCAGGCTGCCGGTTCGCGGCCCCCCATTACTGGTGGGAGCCTGGTTGCCAGGCCCCTGCGGTGAATTCCAATGATTATTATTCATACCTTTTCCTTCATATCCTCGTGCTTCAGAAATATTCAGGGTTATTACTCGTTGAGAATGAACGAGCGCGCTTCGGGAGTTTTCCCAGTTATTGGTCTACACAGAGAAACGTACCAGCCGACGTGTATTAACAGACCTACCTTTTTAGCCCAGAGTATCCATCAATTTTTTGCACCCAGCATGGGGAGAGGTCCAGAAAGCCAGCCGCAAGGGGATGTCTTCCTGGACCTCTCCCCGCAAAAATCTGACGCTCACCTTTTTAGCCCATCCGGCATGCATAAGTGGCTAAAATCAGGTACAATAGGGGCAATAGTTATGCTTAATTCTCCATATACATTTAAAAAATGCCTGTATTGAGAGGAGCTTTCTTCATGCTGGCACGTTCTACACGGCACTTATCTCCTATTGTGTTCTCATTCCTGCTGGTCTGCGGCCTTCTGGCCTGTTTTTTTTCTCCAATGGTTCCAGTACGGCACGCGCAGGCAAAGACGGCAGATGGCCCGATAGCCGTCGTCTCGGATTCACCAGTTGTCCATTTCCCGAACTCTATTGATTTTCATGCCACCGTCACCGACAGCGCGAGTACATTTCACTCGGCGCAAATCGACCTCATCGTTGTGCAGGGAGAAGCGCCAGAGGTTCATACGGTGCCGGTATCAAACGGGCATATCATCAGTCTTTTCTGGCATGAAGATACGAGCAATAATTTCGCGCCGCCCGGCAATGTCGTTACTTATCGCTGGGAACTAACCGATAATGCAGGCAATTCGTTTGACGAACCGGTGCAGCACCTGACAATGACGGATACACGCTTTACCTGGCAAGAGATATCGCAGGGGAACCTGAACGTTCACTGGTATAACCGCTCAAGCAGTTTTGGGCAGGAAATCTTTACCAACGCCCAGAATGACCTGCAACATATCGGCCACAACCTGGGAGGAAATCTGCTCCAACCCGTCAATCTCTGGGTTTATGAGACGGTGCAAGATTTTCAGGGGTCGCTGCCGCCCGGCACCTATGAATGGGTTGGCGGTGTAGCATTTCCCACGTTCAACTTCGCCTCGATAGTGGTGCAGAGCATCAGCGATGAAACAGTCGTGCGAGACATGCCGCATGAGTTGACGCATCTGATGTTTCACCAGTTGATTTCCGACAGCCTGGATGTGCCACGCTGGTTCGACGAGGGAATGGCGGTCTACAACCAGCTTTATCACGAGTCGGAGATGAATCTACGTTTTGAGCTTGCGCTCAAAAAACATAACCTGCTTCGCCTGAACACGATCGCGCGTGAATTCCCCGCCGATTCCGACCAGGCTTACCTGGCGTATGCTGAAAGCTGGAATCTGCTTACCTACATGTACAACACTTTTGGCGTGCCAAAAATGGCAGGCTTCATTAAGGCCATGAACAATCCGGCTCAAGACTTCGACACCGATATGACCCAGGCGCTGGGGGAAGACAGCCTGCACCTGGAGAATAACTGGCTCCTTTCCCTGCACCAGCCAGGTATTCTTTCGTCCAAGCAGCCCACGCCAACGCCGCGAGTGGTCGTCCGGCCAACTCCTGTGCCAACGCAGCAAAATAATACAGATGATCGTACCTGGGTGTTGCTTGCGGTAGGAGGCGTGGTGATCCTGCTCGCGCTGGCAGGACTGGTAGCGGCCATTATCAGCGTTTCTCAACAGAAGAAGAAAATGGCGCTGGCAGCGACTTCACAACAAACACCTACGCGGTTTTATCCGCCTCAAGCCTCTTCGGGATACATGAATAACTCAATGTACGCTTCGCCGCCACAGCCAATGCCAGTGGCACAACAAGCGCCGGAGAACAGGATATCCTCACCGCCAGCCGATTTTGAGGAGTACCAGGCGCAGGAATTCGAGGAATATACAGGGAGGCCATACGGCCCACGAACACAGGATTGACAACAAACAAATAGGAAGGGGCTGTTATCGATGGAAGTGCATGATTCGCCCGCGCACTATTATCCCTCGGAAGCGCTCAGCCTGGATGAGCTGGCCTACTGGATCGCCTTCAACCGGGTTTCGGGCGTCGGGCCGGTCAGCTTTCGCGGGCTGCTGAAGTACTTTTCGGACGACCTCGCGATGGCATGGCGAGCCGATAGAAAAGAACTGGCGCAGGCTGGCATTACGCAGCGCACAATAGACAATATCCTGCGCTTGCGCACAACGATGTCACCACAGCAGGAACTCGAGCGATTGGAAAAACTGCGTATCCGGGTTGTCACGTGGCGAGACGGGGAGTATCCTTCGTTATTAAAGAATATAGATGAAGCGCCGCCGATTCTATACATGTATGGGCGGCTGCACGAGGCGGATCAATTCGCGCTGGGAGTCGTCGGTACGCGCAACGCGACCGGCTATGGTCGGCAGGTCACGGAGCGCATGGTGAGCGAGCTGGCACGCGGACAGGTGACAATCGTGAGCGGGCTGGCATTGGGCATCGATACGGTGGCGCATACAGCAGCGCTGGACGCGGGAGGCCGCACCATAGCTGTGCTGGCATGCGGCCTGGATACAATCTACCCCCCGGTCAACCGCAGTCTGGCGAAACGCATCGTCGAATCGGGCCAGGGCGTGTTGATTAGCGAATATCCGATAGGCATGCAGCCGGATGCCCGGAATTTTCCGGCGCGCAATCGCATCATCTCCGGTCTTTCGCTGGGCGTGCTGGTGATCGAAGCGCCGCCTAAATCGGGCGCGTTGATTACTGTAGAACACGCGCTGAAACAGGGGCGCGAGATCTTCGCTGTGCCGGGGAGCATTCTCTCGAGCAAAAGCGCAGGCACAAATAAGTTGATTCAGGATGGAGCCAGGCCGGTGATGGAGGTCAAAGACATCCTCGAGGCCCTCAACCTGTTTCTCATTCCGCAGCAGGTCGAGATGCAGATGGCCCTACCTGAGAACGCGGAGGAACGGCAGTTGCTGGCCCTGCTCGGTCACGAGCCGCGCCACGTCGATGAACTTATTCGCGATTGCGCGCTACCCACTTCACAGGTGGTGGCAACGCTGACAACGATGGAGTTGAAGGGGATGATCCGGTCGGTGGGGAGTATGCAGTATGTCCTGGCAAGGTAGGAAGCATGATTTTTCTCGAGCATTTGCTCAAGGCAACACACGGAAAACAACCGTATCCCGGCAAACACCAGCATTTTGATGCCTTCAATCATGACTCGCGGCAGTTGATTCCCGGAGAATTGTTCGTGGCGGTGCGAGGCGAGCGCGGCGATGGACACGATTTCGTCTTTGACGCCGCACAGCGCGGGGCGACAGGATTGCTGGTGGAAGCGCGTTATTTTGATACGCTTACTGACAAGCAGCGAAAAAGGCTGAAAGAGACAGGAATCGCGACGGTTATAGTAGAGGACACGCGCGAGGCGCTGCAAGAGTACGCCAGCTACATCCTGCAACTCTGGCGACCTGCCGTCATCGCGGTGACGGGCAGCGTTGGCAAAACCAGCACCAAAGAGGCTATCGTGGCGGTTCTCTCTGGCACCTACGCCACCTTTAAAAGCTGGCAGAACTACAATGATCTGCTGGGCATGCCGCTCTCGCTTGGCCGGTTAGAGGAACGGCACGAATACGCGGTGCTGGAACTGAGCTGCGACAGGCCCGGCGAGATCGAAGAATTATGCAGGATTGCGCGCCCACAGCTAGGAGTGCTGACAAACATTAGCCCGGCGCAACTGCAATACTTTGGCAATCTCGAAGGGCTGGCGGAAGAACTGGGCAAGCTGCTGGCAGCGTTGCCCGGATACGGCGCAGGGTTCATTAATGAAGATGACGAAGCAACGGGCGCGTTATTGCGTAAATTTGAGCGGACTGCTCCATTACAAGCTCCCATCATTCCGTTTTCTCCCAAGTCAGCGCAGGATGTCGAGGTTACATGGGAGGGCACAGCCTTTACTATCCCTGTGGAACCGGGTAGTTCGGAGTGCATACGCCTTGCTTCGCATTTGTTGGGCAGGCAGCACGTGGCGACGATGCTGGCCGCTTACACGGTGGGAAGGTATTGCGGCGTGCCGGTCGAGGCGATTGGGCAGGCACTGGCGAATGTATGGCCGATGCCGGGGAGAATGCGCCTGCTAGAAGGCATTGAAGGGGCGCGCCTGCTGGATGATACGCATAACGCGGCTCCGGCTTCGACAATGGCGGGTTTAGCGGTGTTGAAGAACTTGCCAGCCGGGCAGCGCATTGCAGTGCTGGGGGATATGATGCGGCTGGGAGAATTTGAGGAGGAGGCGCATATCCGGGCAGGAGAGCAGGCGGCAAGGTGCGCGGATTACCTGATCGTGCGCGGTGAACGGGCGCGGTTGGCGGCGGAAAGCGCGCGCAAGGCCGGAATGCCGGAAGAGGCCGTTATTTTGACATCAACACATGAGGACGCCGCGCAGGCAGTGCAGCGTATTTTGGAGCAAGCGGGAACAGATACGCGGGATGTTGTATATGTGAAGGGGTCGGAGGAGGCGCGGATGGAGCGTGTCACCGAACGCTTGATGGCGAGGCCAGAGCGGGCGAGAAGCGTGCTGGTGAGGCAGACGCCGGGATGGAAGCAGATCGTGGTGATGCGCCCCGAGCGGCCTACCTGGGTAGAGATCGACCTGAGCGCGATTGCGAGTAATACACGCCGCATTGCGCAAATTGTGGGGCCGCGAGTGCGTATTCTGGCAAGCTTGAAGGCAGATGCGTATGGGCATGGAGCCTTGAAGGTCGCGCCAACGGTGCTGCATAATGGAGCAAGTATGCTGGGTGTGGCAACCGTCAGCGAGGCAACGCCACTGCGCGAGGCGGGTATTCGCGCTCCCATCCTGGTCTTTGGCTATGTTCCGGCGTGGCAGATGCGCGAAGCCATACGCTTAGAGGTGACGATTACCCTCTATTCGAGTGAGGCAGCGCAGGCCCTTTCTCGCGCCGCCTGCTCCCTGGGTAAAACAGCGCGAGTACATGTGAAGGTCGATACGGGCATGGGACGCCTGGGAGTGCGCGCTGAGCAGGTCGCGGAGGTGGTGCGACTGGTCGAGCAGATACATTCCCTGCCAGGTCTTGAACTCGAAGGCATGTTTACCCACTTCGCGATGGCCGATTCGAGCGACCTGACTCACGCTCGCATGCAGTTGGAGCGTTTTCAAACGGTGCTGGACGCAGTTGGGAAAAAAGGACTGCGCCCGCCGTTAATACATGCAGCAAACAGCGCGGCACTGTTGAGTTTGCCCGAGGCGCGCTTCGATATGGTGCGACCAGGAATCGCGCTCTACGGGCTGAATCCTTCCGAAGAGGTGCGTTTGCCCGAGGGATTTCGCCCGGCTATGAGCTTCAAAACGCAGGTGTCGCAGGTCAAAGTTATTCCGGCGGGAGAGTGCATCAGCTACGGTTGTACGTATTATACGGAGCGACCAACGACGGTTGCTGTGCTGCCGGTGGGCTATGCCGATGGCTTCCGGCGCGGCCCGACCAACTGGGGCTATGTGCTGGTGCATGAACAGGAAGCGCCGGTGATCGGGCGGGTTTGTATGGATCAATGCATGATCGATGTCACACATATTCCAGGCGTGCGCGTCGGCGACGAGGTGGTGCTGATCGGACGCCAGGGGTCAGCAATATTAACGGCAGAGCAGGTGGCGCGCCGTCTGGGAACGATTCACTACGAGGTGGTCTCAGAAATACTCGCGCGGGTGCCACGTGTAGATTGAACAGGGGACAGCAGGATGCAACAGGATGCGACGCAACAGGGTGCCAGTTCTTTCAAACTTTCACAGCGCTTCGCAGTAATCATCGCCAATCCCGTGTCGGGGTTTTTCCTGAATAATGCGCAACGTTTCTCGGAAACCTTGTTTTTCTTGCGCAAACACGGCTGGCGGGCTGAACTGTGGTATACAGAGGCTCCAGGAGATGGGCAGCGGCTCGCACAGAAGGCTGTTGAGCAGGGAGCAGATGTGGTGATTGCCGCCGGGGGCGATGGAACCATCAACGAGATCATCCAGGTGCTGGCGGGCAGTGAAACAGCGCTGGGAGTGCTTCCAACGGGAACAGTTAACGTCTGGGCGCGTGAAATGGGCATCCCGCTCAATACGGCACAGGCACAAAAAATACTGGTGGAGGGCAAGACGCGGCGCATCGACCTGGGACAGGTAAATGATCGTTATTTCTTGCTGATGGTGGGCATCGGGCTGGATGGGGAAGTCACGCAGGCGGTGGAGCGGCGACCCTTAAAACGGCTCGGTGTGCTTGGCTACGCCCTGGTGGCCTTGTGGTACGGTCCGGGCTATCGTGGCTTTCCGGTGGTGGTGCATAACAATGGCTATGTAATGCGAACACGCGCCATGCAGGTTTTCATCGGCAATACACAATTGTATGCCGGGGCATTAAAGTTCACATGGCAGGCAAAGTGTGATGATGGCTTACTTGATCTCTGCATCGTGCGCAGGCGCAACCTGTGGGGGCGCATCCTCATCCTGTGGGATTTCCTGCGCCGGCGAGGTAGAGATCGCTGGGTACGCTACCAGACTTTTACCGAGATCAAAATAGAAACGCCGCAGCCGGTCGCCTTTCAAATCGATGGCGACATGGGCGGCTACACACCCGCGACGTTTCGCGTTGTTCCAGGGGCATTAAAAGTTATTGTGCCAGAACAGGCCCCGGCTGAATTGTTCGTCAATGCCGCAGATTGAAAGCAATATTAATCACCATAATGGTCACGCAGACCAGCCCAAGCGCGATCAAGCCGCCAGCGAAACCAAAAATGGAGCTGGTACCGTTGCTGGTGCCCATGATAATCCCCAGAATTGGTATCAGCATGACCACCGACACAATCGCTAAGGCCAGGCGCTGACCCGCGCTTGCGCTTTTATCTATGCCTGGGGCCGAAAACGAGATTTTTTGGCCAGGCGCACCATAAGATGGGTCGGAATGGCCGGGCGAATAACCGGCGTCATAACGTGGCTGCTCGCGTCCCATTTCGTCGTAGTGCATTTGTTGTGACATATCGCTCGCTCCTCATGATGCAGAGAATATCATTCCCGTTATTCATGGTACGAACGGAATGCAGAAGGGTTGCAGGTTCTCCTACACAGGTTGTGCCGGTGTAGCAACGGCAGGTTCACTGTTGCCGCCGAGACGACGACGAGCGGTTTCGAGACGACCAATGGCGGGAACATGTTTCGTCGCGGCGGCAAGGCCGAAAACGGGCATGTTGCCGTAGACCGCCTCGTATTTTCCCGCATCGACGAGGAAGCTTTCGTGGAAGATGCCAACGCTGCCATCACTACCTATGGTCTTGTTGAAGCGTCTCCAGGCCGCCAGGTGCGGGTCGGACTTATCGCGGGCGAACTTTTCCAGGTCCTCAAAGGAACGCCAGTATTGCACTACAACAATGCCGCGCCAGAAGAAAAAGGTCTGCGCGCCCAGGAAACCCTTTTCGGGATGAGTATACAGAGTGCGCAGCATCGGCCCCATCGCCATCGCGGTAGGAATCCATTTGCGGAACGCGAAGAATTTATTGACACGCATGCCGATCATAAAGACCACAAACGGCTCATCGGTCTGCGCCGTAAAACGTCCTGGAATAACCTTTGCCATGATGTTGCTCCTTTCACGGCTTTTCATGAATATTTACATAATCCTGCAAGGACACGATGAATCGCGTCTGGCCCGCTGGATAGGCATGAGAGGCGGGTGGACGCGATGAAGCGCGTCCCTACATTTCAGATTGCAAGGCGGCCAGCGTTTCATCGCACCATTCCAACAGGGCGCGACAACGATGTATGCCGTAGCGCACTGTTAGCAAGGGAAAAAACAAATCCTTGCCCTGCCGCAAAAACTTTTCGATGCCCTGGTATTTGTCTAGTAATTGTTCCTGCAAGGCGCGATAGCTCTGCACATGCTGGATATTGGTTTCAATAGAAGTTTGCTGACCGTAGAACAGCTTCAAAAGCAGTTCGTTGCGCTCGACGGAATACTCGATTGGCTCGGTAAGCCAGCGTTGTAGCTCCTCGCGCCCCTTTTCGGTGAGCGTATAGACATAACGCTCCGGCTTGCCTTCCTGCTTTTCGCTATGGCTGGTCGCCAGCCCTTCATCGACCAGTTGCTTCAACATGGGATAAATCTGCCCGTAGCTTTCGTTCCAGAAGTTGCCAGTACTCTGTTCCATGAACTTCTTGATGTCGTATCCAGAGCCAGGACAAAAACTGAGCGCGCCCAGCAGGGCATATTTACTTTTGTTTTCCTTTGCCATGTCACACCTCAATATATCTAATAGATATATATCATACAGTTATATAAATGTCAAGGAAAGCTTCTTGCTGTCATGCTGAGCGCAGCGAAGCATCTGTGGTCCCGACGCACTCCTCAGACGGCAAACGAGATGCTTCGCTGCGCTCAGCATGACATGGGGCGAACCGAACCGATTTTGCGGGGCAAAAATAATTGTAATGCAAATATGCTTGACAAATTTACATACGGATGGTATGTATGTATCAGGAAATGGGGGGATTGTTGTAGGGACGCGATTGATCGCGTCCACCCGCGCCTGTGGTGCATGCCGCTGCGCCCGCCGGACGCGATCAATCGCGTCCCTACAACAATCCGTTAATTTGGCATGGGTTTATTAGATGTATGCGCCGGACAAAAGAGGAAGCTGCGATCACACGACAAAACTTGCTTGAGGCGGCATTTGAGTGCTTCAGGAGCAAGGGTTATACAGAGACGACGCTGGATGATATCGCGGAGCGGGCGGGAACCACGCGCGGGGCGATTGCCTGGCATTTTGGCAACAAGGCAGAGTTGTTTAATACGCTGGTGCGCGAGCGATATGAGCGGGCGGCTTCCATCTTTCGCGAGGCTGCGGCTTCGAGTGGAGGCAGTCCACTCCAGCAATTGCGGGAACTGCTCATTCTCTGGCTGACTTATGCGGAGGAACACCCGGATTTTCGGGCCATGCTGGAACTGATACAGTTGAAGACAGAGCTTTCACCCGAGCTTTCGGAAGGGATGCAGGAGAAAGTTGAGCGACAGCGCTTCACGATTGATTACTTCGCTTCTTTGATCCGGCGGGGGATAAAGGCGGGCGAGCTTCGAGCGGATGTCGATCCAGAAATTGCGGCTCAGACAGCTTTGGGCATGGTTAACGGCATCACCAATAGCTGGTTGATCGACCAGAATTCGTTTTCTTTGAAGCGTATTGCTGCGCAGGCGGTTGATCTTTTATTGCTGGGTATGGCAAACAAGTAACCTTTTCTTTTTTTTGTTTCCGATACATACATGCAGTATGTATCTTTGTTAGCACGAGACAGAAAGGATGGCAGCCATGAGAACTTTTGCGCCAATCACGAAACGGGTAGATCACATCATGATTCGAGTGGTGGATACCGCTTATGAACAGCTCTTTTCCCTGTTCACAGAAACTTTGCAATTGCCGATCACCTGGGCGGTGAACAACTATATTCCTTCGTTCAAGACGGGAGGCGTGTTCGCGGGGAATATGAGCATGGAGATATTCGCATCCGGTTCAAGATCAACGCTTGACTCGCCCGTACCATCGCAGGCGCAATTGTACGGTATTGCTTTTGAGCCGTTCTCGCTCGCCAATTGCAAGGAAGAACTGGATAAGCGCGGCCTTACACATACCGACCTGCTTCCTGTGCCGCCAGCCCAACGCGGCACGATGGGGGCCATGTGGACGATGGTGTACCTGACAAACCTGTTGGAGTGCAATCCTTCAATGGCGGGAGGAGATATTACCGCGCCCGATGCTTCTGGTCTAACGCCGCTTTTCGATGTTGCGTACCCAAATGGAATGATCTTTTATTGTGAGTACACACCGACCTTTTACGATACGACCAAAGGGCTGCTGGTGCGACAGGTAGAATTAAACGCGAGACAGGGAGGGCCGCTTGGATTGCAAGGCACGCAGGAAATTGTGATTGGAGTTCAAGACATCGAGTCGGCACGCGAAAACTGGCAAAAGTTCTTCGCGCCGACGATTCCAGTGCGTCCTGATGCCTGGCAGGTGGGGGATGGCCCAGCTATTCATCTTGTGCCTGCCGAGAAGGATGGCCTGTTGAGGCTCGTCTGGAAGGTCAATTCGCTAGAGCGGGCGAAAGCGTTTTTGCAGGGGAGGAATCTGCTGGGGGAATGCGGTGAACATGAGGTGAGAATGGATATAGTGGGGATGTTGGGGTTGGATATAGGGTTGGTTGAATGATTCACAAACTCCTGGCATAGATGAAAATGCCAGGAGCTTGTGAACGTTTTATTTGAAGAACATCGGCACGTTGAGATTGTAGAACTCGGCCTCGAGGTACTCCAGGAGTAAGGCAAAGTTCAGGATATCGGCATCGTTTTTCAAGGGAGCCGAGGGGTCCGGGCCTCCATTGAGGCTGGAAATGAAAGGCGACACGCCGCTGACAATATCCGCCTGGGATAGGGGCTTGTCGAAAGCGCCATTGGCGCTGATCGGTTTGTTCAACAACACGTCCAGAAAGCCAGCGTGCCTGGCCTCAATGGTCAGGATTGACCCGGCAGCGGCAAGGTAAGCATTGGTCTTGATCGCCGGGGCAGCCATCAAGTACGCGCCAACTCCCACATTCTCGAACGTCTGGGACAGATTCGCAAAACTGTTGATATCGGACTGCTGAAGCCCTTTAAATGTGGGCTTCGGACGCGGGGTCGCCCCTGCCTTTGTAAGGGCATCATGCAGGAACGTGACATGGGCGTTTTCATCATTCATGATTTCGGTGAATGCCGCCTTGCTGTCCATCAGTGCAGGAAGCGCAAGTCCAGTTTTGGCCGTCGCAGTCGGGGTGCTGGCAGCAGGCGTACTTCCGCCACTCCCCGACGTTGATCCGCAGGCTGCAAGCAGTGTTACAGGTCCCGCCATAGCCACACCGAGGGCTGATCTTCGCAGGAATAAGCGGCGTGATGTGGAGCTTCGAGCAATTTCAGCGAGCTGGTCGGAGAAATTTTCGTCTTTTCTTTTATCATCTGGAATGAACTGATCGGGCATGTTTTCCTTCCTCGCAGTGGTTGTGGCCACTATATATGAATTAATGTGAAGATATTAGCCTTTTTGTAAATCGCGATTTATCTATAGTGGGGCTTTTTTCTTCCTTCTGTAAAATATTACGTCTAGCAGCAGATTTGGATTACAGCTATAAACAAATACCTTACTAATCTGTCTCCAAAGTGTGGATGTGTTACGTGACTTATATGAAGTACAGCAGGCCTGGAGACATGGAAGATGGCAACGAAGCACTACACGCTGCAAGACGCGGCTAGCGCGCTGGGCATCGATGAGATGACCCTGCATAGCTGGCTGGAGAATTTTCCACATGAGGCATATACCGATCCACGCGATCATCAATTATATGTTCTGGATGAGGGGCAACTGGAACAACTGGCGCGGGCGCACAACCTGCCTGTAAAGTTGGAGCAGGTTGGCGAAGTGAACGTGGGGCAGAAACGGATTGCAGAAATAGAACCTATGCAGCTTTCTGGCTCCACGATTGCTATTGGACGTTTTCGCAATAACAACCTGGTTCTCAATCATCCACAGGTCTCCGGCTATCATGCACGACTGGAGCAGCTCAACACAGGTGGCTATCGCATCGTTGATCTCGGCAGCACCAACGGCACCTATGTCAATATGCAGCGGGTGCGCACGCGCATCCTCAATCCAGGCGATATAATAGGCATTGGCCCGTACCAGATGACCTACACAGGCAACCAGTTGGTGCAGCAGGACTCCAGCTACAGCATTCGCATCGACGCGCTGCACCTGAGTTCGACCGGACACCGGCATGTGCTGCTGCTGCATGATATCTCGCTCGATATCCCTGCGCGCACTTTTGTGGCGCTGGTAGGTGGCTCCGGCGTCGGCAAATCGACGCTGTTGAATGCGCTGAGCGGGCTGAAACCGGCGCAAAAGGGTACGGTTCTCTATAATGGGCAGGATTACTATAAAAACCTGGGAGCTTTCAATACGCAGATTGGCTATGTGCCGCAGGACGATATTGTACACAAAGACCTGACTGTGCAACAGGCTCTGTACTATACTGCGAAGATGCGCCTGCCGGGCGACTTTACAAGGGCGCAAATCAAGGAGCGCATCAACGAAGTGCTGGAAGAGGTTGAAATGTCGCACCGGCGCAAGCATATGGTCAGCAGCCTCTCGGGCGGCGAGCGCAAGCGTGTCTCTATCGCGTTGGAACTGCTGGCAAACCCGAGCGTGTTCTTCCTGGATGAGCCTACCTCGGGCCTTGATCCCGGCCTTGACCGCAAGATGATGCAGCTCCTGCGCAAGCTCACCAACAAAGGGCATACGATTGTGCTGGTGACACACGCCACCACGAATATACACTACTGCGACCTGGTCTGCTTTCTGTCACAGGGCGGACGACTGGCCTTTTACGGCACGCCCACCGAGGCGCAGGCCTACTTCGGCACCACCGACTACGCAGAAATTTATAACGCGCTGGAGCCAGCGGACGATCATCCAAAAGCGTCTGAAGAGGCCGAGGAACGCTACAAGCAATCTCCCTACTACCAGCGCTACGTCGTTGAGCCGCTTAACCGCGAACTGACGCAATACGACCAGGCAGCAATGGCGACGCGCATGCTGATGAGCCGACCCAAGCGCGGGCGACCCTGGAAGCAGTTCTTCCTGCTCTCGCGACGCTACCTGCGCCTGCTCGTCAACGACTTTGTCAGCTTCATCATTTTGATACTGCAAGCGCCGATCATCGGCCTGATCCTGTACTATCTGGCCGGGAAAGGCACATTTGATAATACCAGCATCACAGCCTGTCCTATTCACGCTGACCCCGTGAATATGACCGGCCCGATTGTCTCGCTCGACTGCCAGAAAGTAGTTGACCTGCTCAAATCGCCGCAGGGCATACTCTATGCGCAGGCGCACCACATGACACTCGATCAAATATTACAACAGGCCATCGCGCCGAACTCGGGCGCAAACGCGCAGACGCTACTCTTCATCATGGCTTTCGCGGCAGTCCTCTTCGGCACGTTGAACGGAGTGCGCGCCATCGTGCGTGAGATACCAATTTACAGGCGCGAGCGCATGGTCAACCTGGGCCTCATTCCCTACATGTTCTCGAAGATCATAATTCTGGGCATACTCAGCCTGTTCCAGAGCGCGGTACTGGTCTACTTTGTCAACCTCAAAACACCATTTCACGGGGGGATCATTTTGCCCGTCCTGTGGGAAATATATATCACGATGGCCCTGACCAACCTGGCTGGCTTGATGTTGGGCCTGATGATCTCGGCGCTTGCTCCAAGCACTGATAGAGCAATGAGTCTGGTGCCACTGGTGCTGATTCCACAGGTCATCTTTTCAGGCATCATTTTCATGCTGAATACGCCCGTGTTACAGATAATAGGCGGTTTATTCGCGGCGCGCTGGGGCATGGCGGGCCTCGGCTCAACGGTCGGCCTGCATGGCGATAAGCTCGGGGTCGATAACTGGACCTACCAGGGAACGCATTTCGCCTCGCTGAGCCAGGCTGTTGAGCAACAGGCAGCAACCACGCACCTGTTCATTATCTGGGGTGCGTTGCTGGGGCTGATTATCGTGCAGGGCATCCTCACAGCATACTTTTTGAAAAAGAAAGACCCAATCAAATAAGGGACAAAAAATTGGCTCCTTTTCTAACTTGCTCAGGCGCTAGTTACCAGGCGAAAAAACAATACGACACAACATGACTATGGGAATAAAAAGGGTGATGAAGTTAGCGGGTTAAGGTCCAGGTCATGGAGAAACTTTTCGTGATTTTTTGGGTTGCCTGTTGTAAGGGTACCTGATTTTTTGGGGGTTGTAAAGGGTTGTTTGTTAGCCAGAAACGAGCTTTTCCTCTAGCTCAGTGATAAAACGGGATTCTTTGCCCTCGACGGTCACTAGATAGAGTTCGTCGGCGGCGCGGGTCATACCGACGTAGCAGCGAACGCGCTGCTTTTCGATTTCTAGCTGTTGCTCCTCTTCCTCGGTAGGAAGTTTATAGGTCAAGGGTAAATCGCCTTCTGTCAGGCCTAGCAGAAAGACAACCGGAAATTCCAGACCCTTCGCGGAATGAATGGTCAGAATCTTAATATGTTCCTCTAGAATGTGAAACTCTTTATCCTCGTCCAACACAGCACGCAAGCCGCTCGCGATCAGGTGTTCCTTGCACATTCTGCAAAAATCGTTGGTTGGACACAGAATGACGCAGTCGGAGAGGCGAAACATCTGGCGTCCAACTAAATCCAGGATTTGTTTGCGCACCAGATCGATTTGATCAATGCAGTTTCTCTTCCTGTTAGGGTTAAAGGCGGCTCGCAAGAGCCTGGGTGGATTACCCTCGCGTTGTATCCATTCAGGATCGATATATTCGTTCGTGGCATTCATGAGCGTGTTTTGCTTCAACAGAGCAGCGGCAGCTTCTCCAATTGTGCGCGTATTGCGGTGGTTTTTGCGCAAAATGGCGGTGCGGCCTCGCGCTTGAATGCCAGCCTGTTCCCAGGAAAACCCGCGCGAATAGAGGGTTTGCGCGGCGTCGCCTAAAATGAGGATAGAGGTTGTCCCAGGTTCAACGTCTTGAGCCACAAAACGCAGGAAGACCCGATAATCGACGGGAGTTAAATCCTGCGCTTCGTCAACGATCAGATCATCATATGGTTCGTCGAATGGCGCTTCATTCAAGCTGCGCAGCGCGTATAGTGCCATATCCGACCAGTCATGAATGCCTGCCTGCCGCAATTTCTGTTGATAGGCTTCGTAGACCTGCCAGACAGCTTCGCGTTGTAAGGGACTTAAGGCCGTTTTGCGTCCATATCGCTTAATTACTTTATAGGCTTCCACGCTTATCAAGCCTAAGCCTTTGATAACGCGCCTGATCTCTTCTTCAAAGAATTTTTTATCACGATCCAAGACGCTGGCAGTATTTTTGCTCCGCACTTCGTCTAACGCCTCTTGCAGGTATTTTCCTATCGTTTTCTCATCTGCGGGTATGTTGAGATGAATACCGCGCCTGCGCAAGAGAGAGGCCATGACGCTATGTAACGTCCTTACCTGCAAATTGTTGGGTAGAGGGCCTATCAGTTCCTCAATCAGCGTGCGCGTGACAGAAGAGAGAGTTTTGTTAAAGGTAAGCATGAGGACGCGGCGGCCCTGTGAGGCCAATTGAATAGCGCGATAGATGCCAATGGTTGTTTTGCCAGAGCCTGCGACTCCTTTTAAAAGGAAGAGAGGACTGCCTGTCATATCTACATATTGCTGCTGTTCAGGCAACAGGTTCAACATCAGTTTTTTGATCTTGCCTTCGAAATAGCCCTCTAAACGATCAAGAGTCGTGCGATAGAGCAGGCGCGAGGGATCAAACAGAACGGTTTGCAGGTCAGGAGAGGTGCTGAGATCAAAGAGGTTGGTGCGAGCATGCTCTGGTAAAGCAGGCAAGGAGAGGGCGTCTTCAAGCGAGCGGGCATCTTTGAGGGCCGGAATAAGGGCTTCTGGGACACCAAGCACACGTAAATGCGCCGAGGGGAAATAGGTGAAATAATTGAGTTCAGCTTCTTTCTCTGGTGTATCCTCACCATGCTGGAACAGATTCACGGGAACATATGCTGCCGGAGCGGCCTGCTTTATCTCTACAGGCGGAGTGGCAGGAGTTTTGGAGGCGACGTTCCAGGACATAAAGTTTGTGGTTGCGAAGTTGAGTAAATGGACGTTATCGACAATTTTATGCCCGCCAAGCTGCCACAGGTACAACATGCCTTTTTCTATTTCAAAGAGCAGGCGCATCCCGTCGTCAATATAGCATTCCAGAATCTTTTTAGAAGTTTTTGCTCTGCGTACCTGATGCACATGCAAAGAGGGATGATGACGATTGTTTACCAGTAAGCCGATCTTCTCTTCAACGATGGCTTTCTTCTGGCTTTGAAGGCTATCGAAGGCCTGGCGAAATTCGCGTGTAGCTTTTGCTCCTACCAACATACTAGAGAATTTCCCCATCAACTTTATACCAATAGTAGGATGTATTCGATTTTGCAATTATAACATATATTAGAAGAGTTTTGGGCAACAACTTCACCGGATTCACAGTAAAACATCAGCCAAAACTAGCGTTTATTCGACTATGCTGCGCTCATTTGTTACAATTTACTAAGAAAGATATGGCGCAATTTCACATAAAGCAGGAGGGAAGTTGTGATCCCCATTAAGGACTATCCAGGTCCACGACGGCGGCTGCCCTGGGTTACGTGGGGATTGATCGCAGTCAACATAGCGGTCTTTCTCTATCAGGTATCGCTAGGCCCTGATGCTCAGGCGTTTATGTTTGCTTATGGGGTTGTTCCGGTGGCAATTACGCATGGTATTCCTCAAACCTCGTTATCAGGCGTTCCGGCGAATCTGCCCTTTCACACGCCCCATCCGGTCTATCTCACGCTGATTACGGCGATGTTTCTGCATGGAGGCTGGCTGCACATCGGCGGCAATATGCTCTTTCTCTACATTTTTGGCGATAACGTGGAAGACCGGATGGGGCCGCTTCCCTACCTGCTCTTTTACCTGTTTTGTGGGATAATTGCCAGTCTGGCGCAAATTTTTGTGAATCCCAACTCGACCATTCCCAGTCTGGGAGCAAGTGGAGCGATTGCCGGGGTGCTGGCCTCGTACCTGGTGTTGTTTCCAATGGCAGGGGTGCGAACCGTCATCTTTATCTTCATCTTCTTCACTGTTGTCACCTTGCCAGCCTTCATCCTGATCGGCGTCTGGTTCGTATTCCAGCTTTTCGACGGGGTTGCCGCGTTAGGTGCCGCGCAACAGAACATGGGAGGCGTCGCCTACTTTGCCCATGTGGGAGGCTTTGTGACGGGGCTTGTCATTACCTTCCTGCTACGGCCCATCTTGCGGCCACCTGCTCCTATGAGCTATCCGTACTTTCCGAGGCATCCTGATGCAATGGATCGGCAGCAGTGGTGGTGATAACGGAAGGACGTGATTAACCTGTAGAGACGCGATGAGGAATATTAACCATCCAAATTGGTAAGCATCCACCAGCCCTTGTCACCCTGCGCGCCGCCAATGTCATCCTGAGCGCAGCGAAGGATCTCGGTCGCCCAGCCGAATCGCGCATCTGGCCCGCAGATCCTTCGCTGCGCTCAGGATGACATACCTGGTTATCCTTTCTTTCCTCATGACATGCCTGGCCATCTCTCCTTCTTAATTTCATGTTTTCGCCATTACATGAATCGCCTTCCCCAGCGCATTCTCGGCGCTCTCCAGTACCGTCTCGCTCAAACCGGGGTGGGCGTAAAGAATCTCTGAAATATCGGTCAAGGTGGCTCCCATTTCGATGGCAAGGGCGACCTGACCAATCAGGTCTCCGGCACGCGGGCCTACAATGGTTGCGCCGAGAATGAGGCCATCGTCCTTGTTTGTGACGATCATGGCTACTCCGTTATCCGCTCCCAGGGTTAAGGCGCGTCCATTTGCGGCTATAGGAAATCTCCCGTTGACGATGTTATAGCCAGCATGGGCAGCTTCCTGTGCTGAAAGACCAACGGTGGCGAGTTCGGGCGTGGTATGCACTACCTGCGGAATGACGAGCGGGGCATATTGGACGCGCTGACCGGAGAGGACTTCGGCGGCGACTTTGCCCTGCTTGATGGCGATGCTTGCCAGGGCACGCTCGCCTGTGCAGTCACCTACGGCATAGATGTGCGGCAGACTGCTTTGCTGCATGGTGTTGACGGAAATGCCGCCGTTGGGTGCAGTCGCCAGATTCACGGCGTCGAGATGGAGGTCGGCGGTGCGCGGTTTGACGCCGTTGGAGAGAACAAGCGGGCGATCACTGATAGTTGAGAGGTTGGATTTTGGCGAAACAGTGATGTTCAGCTTGCGCAGACCAGCCTGGACCAGACGCAAGGCGGCGGGATCGACATTGGGTAAAAGCTGCTCTCCTGGTAAGAAGAGTTTGACCTTGACACCCAGACGGGCGAACAGAGTGACAAGTTCCAGGGCGATATAGTCTTCGCCGTAAACGGCCAGGGTTTGAGGGAGTCCGGGTAAAGCAAGGGCCTGTTCTGGCGTGAGGACGTTGGTGCCGTCGTAAGGCAGATCAGGTACAGGAGCGGCCTCGGCCCCGGTGGCGAGAATGCACTGCTCGAATTTGAAGCGGTGGGAGCCGTGTTCGCCTTCGACGCGCACCTCATTGGCGTTCATAAACCAGCCGGGGCCGGAGACAAATTCGATGCGGTTGCCGGAAATGAGGCGGCGCACGCCATCGGCGAGACGCTGCACCACACTCTGCTTCCAGGACTGCATTTCAGACCAGTTGCAGCTTGCCGCCTCGATATGGATACCTATTGCCGCGAGGTCTTCCTGGCGCAACTGGGCATAACGCTCGGTCGCGGAGAGCAAGGCTTTGAGGGGAATGCAGCCGCGATTCAGGCAGGTGCCGCCGGGTTGGGCGAAATCGACAAGCGTGACATGCCGGCCCAACTGCGCGGCGCGAATGGCAGCGACATAGCCGCCGGGGCCAGAACCAAGCACCAGAACATCGACTGCCGTTGTAACATCTCCAACAACCATCGTTTTCTTTCCTCTCTTAGTCTATTATCACTTTACCAGTAACTCAGCCTGTGGTTGGGCATGGCGCACGCGCGGGTTAAGGGTCGTCACAAGGGTGACGATGAAAATAAGCCCACCATACACCAGCATAGTTGTGGCTGTGCCAATCGTTTGAATCAGGATGCCGACCAGTACCAGCCCAAGGGTGTCTCCCGCGAACAGGAGCATGCGGTAAACGCTGTTGACACGCCCCTGCAATTCGTCTGGAATAAGCGAGAGACGATAGCTTAATTGTGCCACATCGTAGACTGACAGCACCAGCAGGAGTATGCCAAGTGCGATTGCAAGTAGGGCAAGATCGGGAACGATGACCATAAGCGGCCAGAAGATAGTACATATCCAGCTTGAAGCAATCGTAATAACCCGAAAACTCACGCGCCTGTAGACCAGATTGGCGAGCAGGCCGCCCAGGATACTGCCAACGCCATCCAGAGCCAGGATCAAACCGATGACAAAAGGTGAGGCGTGCAAATGCTGGGCAATGATGATAACGATGATGGCAATACCGGCAACGGCGATATTCAAGACAGAGGCTCGTAAGGCCATGAAGAAAATAAGCGGCTCATTCCATAACCATACCAACCCTTCGTGAATGTCCTTCCACAGGGAGATTTTGCGTGGCTCTCGCTCAAGCTGAAAGCGCGTTTTGATACAGAGCAACGAACCGACCGAGGCGATGTAGGAAATGGCGTCTGTGAGAAAAGGGACGATGCGTCCGAAGCTATAGAGCGCGCCGCCGATGGCCGGGCCAATCAAATAGGCAACGCTCTCCGTCACCATGTTTTGCGCGGCAGCAGCCGATATCTGTTCTTTAGCAACGACCTGCAACATGCCGCCGATCTCAGCGAGGTTGAAGAAGACGAAAAGCGTTCCCTCTAGCAGCGAGACAAGGTAAAGCTGCCAGATGGTAAGCCAGCCGAAGGCATAGGCAAGCGGGATGCTGGCAAGGCAGATGGCTCGGCCCGTATCGCAGAGGAGCATGACGCGCTTGCGGTCCCAGCGATCAACCAGCGCGCCAGCAGGCAGCGAGAGGAAGAGATAGGGCAGGACATGTAAAGCGCCAACGAAACCAGCCTGCGCGGGAGAACCTGTAACCGCCAGGACGAATAGAGGGAAGGCAAGATGGGAGACCTGCGAACCGAGGTTTGAGACCATCTGGCCGCCGGTGAGCAGCAGATAGTCGCGGTTGCGCCAGAGCGAACGACGGCGGGAGGGTTGTTTATTTGTTGTTGCCTGGGCATCGTTGGTTGTTGACATAAGGGTTCCAATCTACATAATTTCCGCAGCCCCACCGGACACCCCGATGGATGCCCCTGCATTAGCCTGTCATGCTGAGCGCAGCGAAGCATCTCCGGTCTTGACGCACGAATCGCTCGATATACGAGATGCTTCGCTGCGCTCAGCATGACGGGTAGGTCCCACCCGTCACAATTTCCCCACGCATTTATAGGTCGAGGAGGATTTGTTGGGGGTTTTCTACCAGGTCCTTGAAGCGGGCCAGGAATGCGCCTGCCATTGCTCCGTCGATCAGGCGGTGGTCGAAGGAAAGGGCGAGGGGCATGATGGGACGGATGACAATTTCGCTGTGCTGGATGATGGGTTTGTCTGAGAGCCTGCCTACGGCGAGGATAGCGACTTCGGGATGGTTGATGATGGGCGTGCCGCTACTGCCGCCGAAGCTGCCGACGTTGTTGAGCGTAAAGGTGCTGCCGCTGACTTCGGAGAGTGGCAGGCTGCGTTTTTTGGCTCCCTCTATGAGCCGTTCGACGTTGCTGGCGATTTCCAGAAGCGTCATGTGGTCGGCGTTGCGCAAGACGGGGACGAGCAGGCCTTCAGGTGTGGCGGTGGCAATGCCGATATGGTAGGAACGTTTGTAAATAATCTCGCGGCTCTGTTCATCCAGGCTGGCGTTGAAGATAGGGAATTCTTTGAGCAAGGGAATCAAAAGTTTGATGAGCAGCGGGATGTAGGTGAGCCGGATACCCCGTTTTTCTGCGAAAGGTTTGATGCTCTCACGCAAGGCTTTGAGGGCGAGGCCATCGACCTCATCGAAGGCGGTGGCGTGGGGAATGGTGCGCCAGGAGCGTTCCATGTGTTCGGCGATGCGTTTGCGCAAGCCGGTTAAGGGTTGGCGTTCGTCCTGTAGTTGGGCGGTTGGTGTTGACGAGGTGGACGCAATGAATTGCGTCCCTACAGGAGCGGGTTGCGTTGTAGAGACAGGCGTTTCCGGTTGCGCGCCAATGGGTGAGGGTGTGGCAGGTTGTGTTCCAATAGCAGCAGGCGCGGGTTGTTTCATTTGTTCGGCATAGGCGCGCACGTCTTCGAGGGAGACGCGACTGTTGGGGTTGGAGGGTGGAACCTGGTCGATGTCTACGCCGAGTTCAAAGGCGAGTTTGCGGACGGCAGGGGCGGCAAGGGCGCGGCGGCGAGGTGTTGTGCCGGAAGTTGACGGAACGGCAGAGGTAGTTGATGGTGTGATAGCGGATGTCGTTGAGGGCGTGGGAGGTGATATGGTGGGTGGCGTAGGAGCAGAGGGGGTTGAGGGCGTGGGAACAGATGTTGTTGATGACGCGGGGGGAGTGGACGCAATGAATTGCGTCCCATCAGTTGCGGCGGTGCTACCCTTGCCGACGGGCGAATCGAAGACGACCAGGACATCACCGACCTTCGCGGTCTCGCCTGGTTGCACGCGAATCTGGCTGACGCGCCCGCTCACGGGAGAGGGAATCTCAACAATCGCTTTATCGGTTTCGACCTTTACAACAGTCTGATCGAGCTTGACGGTGTCGCCCTCTTTGACAAGCCACTCGACGATTTCGGCTTCGTGCATGCCTTCGCCAAGATCGGCCAGTTTCAGTTCACTCATAAGAACGCTCTCCAAAATAGTGAAGTATACTGCACAGCCAGATTATGGCTCCATAACGCGCTGGATGGCGTCAAAGACCTTCGCGGGTGTGGGCAGGTAGTAGTCTTCCTGACCGGGTACGGGATAAGGTGTGTCGTAGCCAGTGACGCGCTCGATAGGCTTGAGCAGAGAGTAAAAGACGCGCTCATTGATGATGGCGGTGATCTCCGCACCGATGCCGCCTGCGCGAGGGGCTTCGTGAACGATGATGGCGCGGCCCGTCTTCTCTACGGATGAAGCGATGGCGTCCTCATCCAGTGGCCAGACAGTACGTAGATCGATGACTTCGGCGCTGGTTCCCATTTCCTGCTGCGCCTTTTTCGCGGCTTCTAAGGCCACGTTGACCATCGCGCCGTAGGCGAAGATGCTGACATCGCTGCCTTCCTGCACCACGTTGGCTTTGCCGAGCGGAAGAGTATAGTAGTCTTCGGGCGTGTCCTGGCGGAAGGAGCGGTAAAGCTTGATATTTTCCAGGAACAGCACAGGGTCGGGGTCCTGTACCGCCGAGGCGAGCAGACCTTTGGCATCGTAGGGATTTGAGGGAATGACGATCTTGAAGCCGGGGGCCTGCAAGAAGATGCCTTCCAGGCTGTCCGAATGCAGTTCGGGTGTGCGCACGCCGCCACCATAGGGTGCGCGTACTACTAAAGGGCAGGTGAACGCTCCGGCGCTGCGGAAACGAATGCGGGCGGCCTGCGAAACAAGCTGGTTCATACAGACAAAGAGGAAACCGGCAAACTGGATTTCCGCGATGGGATGCAGGCCGTAGACCGCCATGCCAACGGAACTACCGATGATGGCGGACTCCGAAAGCGGCGTATCAAAGACGCGCGTTTCGCCAAACTTCTTTTGCAGGTGTTCTGTGACGCGGAAGACGCCGCCATTGACGCCGATGTCCTGGCCGAGTACCACAACCTTTTTGTCGCGTTCGAGTTCAAGCGCGAGCGCCGAGTTCAGCGCCTCTATCATGGTCATCTGCATGAATGTTGTCCTTTTAGATGTCAACTTATCGGCTGGGAACCAGGGCGACCGCAAGGGTCGCCCCTACCAGGCCGTTTATGTAGGGGCGACCCTTGCGGTCGCCCTGGCTCTGGAATCTGGCCGTTATTTGCGATTGACGTAGCGCAAGAGATCTTCTCGCTGGGCTTGCAGGCGCTGCGGAAGTTCCGCGAAGGTATAATCAAAGAAGCTATCGGGGGCCATTGGCGGCGTGGCTTCGGCGATCCGCACGGCCTCGTTGATCTCTTCCTCTACCTCGTCGATAATCTGCTGGGCCTGCTGTTCGCTGAGCAGGTCGCGCTGCAAGAGGAATTTCTGGAAACGGACGAGCGGGTCTTTGGTTTTCCAGGCTTCGACTTCTGCCGGGTCGCGGTAGCGAGTCGGGTCATCGGCGGTGGTATGCGCGCCGATGCGGTAGGTCAGCAATTCCACCAGCGTTGGCCCCTGCCCGGAGCGAGCGCGTTCAACGGCTTTATTGATGGTATCGTATACTGCTAAAATATCGTTGCCATCGACAAGCGCGGAGGGAACACCAAAGCCAGCGCCGCGAGCGGCAAGCGTGGGAGCCGCGCTCTGCTTATGACGCGGCACGCTGATGGCCCAGCCGTTATTTTGCACGACGAGGACAACGGGAGCCTGGTAGACGCCAGCGAAGTTCAATGCCTCGTTGAAGTCACCCTCGGAAGTCGCTCCATCGCCGCACACCCCCATTGCCACCACGGGATCACCGGAAATTTTCGCGGCCATCGCCAGACCAACGGCATGCAGCATCTGCGTGCCGATGACGATCTGGAAGGGCAGGCAACGCGACCCGGCAGGCCAATCGCTGGGTGTGAAGCCACGAAAGGCGTAGACCAGCGTGGAGAGCGGCACGCCTTTGACGATCAGTGAGGCGATTTCGCGGTACGAGGTCGCCAGCCAGTCCTGGGGCTGCAAGGGCATGGCAAGGCCAACCGTCGCGGCCTCTTGTCCGACAAGCGAGCCGAAGGTGGTAGCGCGTCCCTGGCGCTGCAAGGCAATGATTTTATTGGAAAAGGCCCGCGCCAGTTGCATGTAGCGATAGGCATAAAGCAGCCGCTCGGCGCTCAGATCGGGCATCTCTCCTACCAGGTTGCCTTCGGGGTTCAGAATCTGGTAGGGAACAAGGCCAGGGTCGATTTGCTGGATGGTCATATTGCGCTGCCTTTCATACTGCTATAAGTGTTGATAAAATAGCGGGGCATTCTCGCTCCCTGTCATCCTGCCTCTTGTCATCCTGAGCGCAGCGAAGGATCTACGTTGCCCGAAGACATCTCGCGGGGGAACGAGATCCTTCGCGGCGCTCAGGATGACAGACCTGGATAGACCCGCTTGCTACCGACTGATGTATACCCAGGGAGCCTCTTGCTGCCGCTTTTGTTCAAAGGCGCTGATCTCGTCATCGTGGCTGAGTGTCCAGCCGATGTTATCGAGGCCCTGCAGCAGGGCGTTCTTGCGAAAGTTGTCGATGTCGAAATGAATCTGGCTGCCATCGGACTTCGTCAGCGTCTGAGATGCGAGATCGACATGTAGCTTGTAGCCTTCGGTCTTCTCAACCTCATCGAAAAGCTGGCGTACAGTCGCGTGATCGAGTGTGACGGGCAATATGCCGTTGTTGAAACAGTTGTTGTAGAAAATATCGGCGAAGCTGGGGGCGATGATGCAGCGAAAGCCGTAGTCATGAATGGCCCAGGGTGCATGTTCACGCGAGGAGCCGCAGCCGAAATTATCCTCAGCAAGCAGGATGGTCGCGCCCTGGTAACGGGGCTGATTCAGCACAAAGTCAGGATTGGGCTGCTGTCCAGCCTGGTCAAGGTAGCGCCAGTTGGCAAATAAGACTTTTTCAAAGCCGGTGCGTCTGGTTGTTTTAAGAAAACGGGCGGGTGTGATCTCGTCCGTGTTAACATTCATGCGGTCTAATGGAGCAACGAGGCCCGTAAATGGGGTATAGGGTTCCATAGACGATTTTCTCCTCTTCAATTAAGAACGCGGAAAGGTTTTTGTAGGGCCGCGATGAATCGCGTCCGGCTTCTCACACCGATGCATGGGGTGGACGCGATAAATCGCGTCCCTACAAAAACCCGGATATGTTCCGCATGTGCATGATCGCGTCCCTATATCTGTTCGCGAATATCGACGAAGTGTCCGGCGATAGCGGCGGCGGCGGCCATCGCAGGGCTGACGAGGTGAGTGCGCCCGCCGCGACCCTGGCGGCCCTCGAAGTTGCGGTTGCTGGTCGAGGCGCAGCGTTCACCCTCGGAGAGCATGTCACCGTTCATGGCAATGCACATGCTACAGCCGGATTCGCGCCACTGGAAGCCAGCCTCGCGGAAGATGTCGGCCAGGCCCTCTTCCTCGGCAATGCGGCGCACCTGCATCGAGCCAGGAACCACAAAGGCGCGAATGCCGGGGGCAACATGCTTGCCCTTCACATACCGGGCCGCGATGCGCAGGTCTTCGAGGCGCGAATTGGTGCAGGAGCCGATGAAGACGGTATCGAGTTTGATATCGGTGATCTTCTGTCCAGGCTGCAGGCCCATGTATTTCAGGGCGCGTTCGTATGATTTGCGCTTCTCGGGGTCGGTCTCTTCAGCCGGGTCGGGCACATAGCCCGTTACATCAACGACCATGCCGGGATTTGTTCCCCAGGTCACCTGCGGGGCGAGGCCATCGATGTTCAGTTCGTAGACTTTGTCGAAGTGCGCGCCGGGGTCGGTTGCCAGTTGCTTCCAGGACTCAACAGCGCGGTCGAACAGCTCGCCTTTGGGGGCGAAAGGGCGGCCTTTCAAATAGGCAAAGGTGGTCTCGTCGGGGGCGACCATGCCTGCGCGAGCGCCCGCTTCGATAGCCATATTGCAGAGCGTCATGCGGCCTTCCATCGAGAGATTGCGAATGGCGGAGCCGCTAAATTCGATGACGTGTCCGGTTCCAACGCCTGTGCCAAGCTGTCCGATGATGTACAGGGCGATGTCTTTGGCGGTGACTCCCGGCCCGGGCGTACCCTCGACGCGGATATTCATGGTCTTCGGCTTCTGTTGCAGCAGGCATTGCGTGGCAAGCACCTGCTCTACTTCGCTTGTGCCGATGCCGAAGGCGAGAGCACCCACCGCGCCATGTGTAGAGGTGTGCGAGTCGCCGCATACGATGGTCATGCCGGGAAGAGACAGGCCCTGCTCCGGGCCGATGATATGCACAATACCCTGGCGGGCATCGCTCATATCGTAGAGGGTGATGCCGAAATCACGCGCATTCTTCTCAAGCGCGGTGATGCATTCCTCGCTGGCTTTATCCACAACGTCGAGCATGCGACGGCCCGGCACAGTTGGAACGGTATGATCGATCACAGCAACGGTGGCATCGGGGCGGCGCACTTTGCGTCCGGCAAGTCTGAGACCGCTAAATGCCTGGGGTGAGGTCGCTTCGTGAACCAGGTGACGGTCGATATAAAGTACAGTAGATTCTCCTGGGACATCGCGCACGACATGCGCATCCCAGATTTTCTCAAACATGGTTTTAGGCATAGAGTGGTTTTCCTCCAAATAGGTCTTCCAGCGGCACAGCCGGGTAGCTCCTCCATCAACTTCTTCTTTGTATTATCGCACATTCTCAAAAACATGTGTTGACTCATCTTTATTTGTGTTCACATGAATATGGTATAATAGCAGCAATATCGCAAGTTCGTTTCTGTGCGCTTCTCTCCGGGCTAATACAAAAAGACAAGAGTAATCAGGTCTCCTTGTGTCTTTACAAGATGTATCCCAGGAAAAACGGCGTATACAGGGGAAATTATAAATGGAGACTTCTAATGGATGGGCATCCTGAGACAATGACCAAGAGTCGCGAGGTTGTACTGGCGGGGGGTGGCGAGATGGGGAGGCTGATGCGGGAGCATGACTGGGCCTCAACTCCACTTGGTCCGGTCGAAACATGGCCGCAAAGTTTGCGCACCGCCGTCAGTATCTGTCTGTCGTCTCATTTCCCGATGCTGATCTGGTGGGGGCCGGAACTGGTCAAGCTCTATAATGATGCCTATAAACCGATTCTTGGCAAGAAACATCCAAAAGCGCTGGGACAACGGGGCAAGGAATGCTGGCCGGAGATATGGGACATCATCGGGCCGATGCTCGAGGGCGTGCTGACGCGAGGCGAGGCCACGTGGTCGGAGAACCAGTTGCTGCTGCTTGAGCGCAATGGGTTTGCCGAGGAGTGCTATTTCACGTTTTCTTACAGTCCTATCCGCGATGAGACGGGTTCGGTGGGTGGAGTATTTACTGCCGTTACGGAGACGACCCAGCAGGTGCTGGGTGCGCGCCGCCTGGGAACGCTGCGAACGCTGGCCACCAATACCGCTTCTGCGCATACGCTCGAAGAGGTTTGCGCAAGCGCGGTGGAGACGCTGGCCGAAAATCCCGCCGATATTCCTTTCGCATTGTTGTATTTACTATCGCCGGATGAAACAGAAGCCTCGCTTGCGGGCGCGACTGGCCTTCCTTTCGGAACCCCTGCCAGCCCCACAGGTATTTCGCTCGCCGATGAAAATGCGCCCTGGCCGCTCGGATACGTCGCGGAGACGGGCGAAACGGCGCTGGTTGAAGACCTGATAGACCACTTTGGCATCGGTTCGGGGCCGCTTTCATATGAAGATATGCCGCCGCCGAAATCAGCGCTTGTCCTGCCGATTACCCGCGCGGGTCAGGCTCGTCCCTATGGCCTGCTGGTGGCGGGAGTCAGTTCGCGTCGTCCGCTTGACGAGGATTATCAAGGTTTTCTTTCACTGGTAGCGGGTCAGATCGCCACCGCTTATGCTTCGGCACGAGCCTATCAGGAGGCCCAGGAACGGGCAGAGGCGCTGGCACAACTCGATCAGGCGAAAACCGCCTTCTTCAGCAATGTCAGCCACGAATTTCGCACGCCGCTCACCCTGCTGCTCGGCCCCCTGGAAACCTTGCTTGCCGATTCAAGCCTCACGCCTGAGCAGCGCGAACTGGTAGAGGTGGCCCGCCGCAACGGACTGCGCCAGTTGAAGCTGGTCAATACCTTGCTGGACTTCTCGCGTATCGAAGCGGGGCGCGTGCAAGCCTCGTATGTCCCGACAGACATTTCCCAGTTAACCGTTGATCTTGCCAGCGCGTTTCGCTCCGCGATTGAGAAAGCCGGTCTGCGCCTGATTGTAGAATGTCCTGAGCTGCCTGAACTGGCCTATGTTGACCGGGACATGTGGGAAAAAATCGTTCTCAACCTGCTCTCCAATGCCTTCAAATTCACCTTTTCCGGTTTCATCCGCGTTGCGACACGCCAGGTAGGAAAGTCTTTCGAGCTGGTAGTACAGGATACCGGCGTGGGCATACCAGAAGAGGAACTGTCACACCTCTTTGAGCGCTTCTACCGGGTGCGTAATACTCGCGCGCGCACGCAGGAAGGGTCCGGCATTGGTCTGGCGCTGGTGCAGGAACTTGTACGGCTGCATGGAGGAAGCATCCAGGTCGAAAGCAGGGCGAGCGAAGGCACAACCTTTACCGTGTTGATTCCGTGCGGCTATGATCATTTACCAGCAGAGCGTATCAGCGCGACACCTACCCTGACTTCAACGGCATTAGGAGCCGATCCATATGTTGAGGAGGCCATACGCTGGCTTCCGCAGCCGCTTCAGCAGATAGATAGCGCGCCGGAAGAGAAAGGACAGTCACTTTCAGAGTCGCTTCCGTTCGCCAGTATTTCTGCTACAACACCGGCACAGCTTTTGCATTTGCTGGTGGTTGACGATAACGCGGACATGCGCGATTATCTCAAGCGCGTCCTGAGCAGCTTTTACAAGGTGACACTTGCCAACGATGGCGACAGCGCGTTGCAGTTAGCAACAAGCGAGAAGCCTGATCTGATTATCAGCGACGTGATGATGCCGGGATTGGATGGCTTTGGCCTGCTGTCTGCCCTGCGCGCCAATCCTCAAACCAGGAGTATTCCCTTCATCCTGCTTTCGGCTCGCGCAGGGGAAGAGGCCGTCCTGGAAGGTCTACAGGCAGGCGCGAATGATTACCTGGTCAAACCGTTCTCGGCGCGAGAATTGCTGGCGCGGGTGAGCGTGCTGCTGGAAGTGGCCCGCCTGCGCAAAGAGGTGGAAGCGGCGCGGCAACAACTCCATGACCTGTTCATGCAAGCGCCCGCCATCATCTGCGTCCTACGTAGCCCCGAACATGTCTTTACACTGGCGAACCCGCGCTATAAGCAACTTGTAGGCAATCGCGAGCTGATAGGTTTACCAATTCGCGAGGCATTGCCGGAAGTTGATGGACAGGGCTTCTTTGAACTGCTCGATCAGGTGTATGCCACTGGCGAAGCATATATAGGCAATGAATTACCGTTGAAAATTGATCGCCAGTTGAATGGAAACTGGGAAGAGGGCTTTTTCAATTTTGTCTACCAGCCAACATACAACACGCGAGGCGAGGTAGATGGCATTCTGGTACACGCGGTGGAGGTGACGGAACAGGTGCAGGCACGTCAACTGGTGCAGGAGCGCGAACAACGCCTGACCGCGCTGCTCGAATCAACGGGGGATGGCATTTACGGCCTCGATGCGGAGGGACGCTGCACTTTTATCAACCGAGCGGGAGCGGAAATGCTTGGCTACACCCCGGATGAATTGCTGGGACAGCAAATGCATCGCATGATTCATCATCATCGTTCCGATGGCGAGCCTTATCCTTACGAAGCGTGCCCAATTGTGGCAGCTACAACACGCAGTGAGGGAACACGCATCGATACCGAGGTACTGTGGCGAAAAGATGGCACCTCTTTCCCCGCCGAATACACATCCTATCCGATTGTGAACAACGGCAAAATCATAGGCGCGGTCGTCACCTTCCTGGATATTACCGAACGTAAAGCGCTTGAGCAGAGCAGAGACGCCTTCATTGGCATGGCAAGTCACGAACTGCGCAACCCCATTACTTCCATCAAAGGAAACCTTCAACTCGCTGAACTGCGCCTGGAACGCCTGTTACGACAGACAAAAGACCTGCCGGAAGAGGTAAGCAAGAGCCTTGTCGATACCTCGGGTTTGCTGGCGAGAGCGCTTCGTCAAACAGGCACACAGATTCGCCTTATCAATGATCTGCTGGATCTCTCGCGCTTGCAGGTGGGAAAGCTTGAACTCTCGTTTTCGCTTTGCGACCTGACCAGTATCGTGCGCGAAACAATAGCCGACCAGCGAGCGGCAAGCCCCGGCAGAACCATCATTTTCGAGCAAGAAGAGGCCGAACCAATCTTCGTGCAGGCCGATGCAGATCGCATTGGGCAGGTGGTCAGCAACTATCTCACCAACGCGCTTAAATACTCGCCTGCCAGCGAACCCGTTACGGTCGGAATGTTGATACAAAATCAGGAAGTACATGTCTGGGTACGAGATCATGGGCCAGGATTGACGCTCGAACAGCAGCAGCAGGTATGGGGGCGCTTCTACCAGGTGCCGGGAGTACAGGTGCAAAGCGGTAGCGGTCAGGGCCTGGGCCTGGGCCTTTACATTTGCCAGACCTTGATTTCGCGCCACAATGGCAAAGTAGGAGTCGAGAGCAAAAAAGGCGAAGGCTCGACGTTCTGGTTCACCTTGCCTCGCGCGGAATAATCAAAAGCAAGAAGGTAGAGTAAGGGTCGCGTTTTTGTAGGGAGACCAGAAGCCACCCGCGTAAAACCAGCAGAAAGCCACCCGTCGTACAGGGAGACTGGAAGCCCCCCGCAAGGGGGGGCTTCCAGTCTCCCTGTACGATTCACACATGCGAGTCACAAAAAAGACACCACCTATTGAGACAATATCTCATTGACAAGTGTAGAAGAGATATGTTATGCTGAGCATTAAAGAGACAGGGTATCAATAAGGAGAGATTCATGTGTTCTCGTAAAAACGTATGTATTGTAGGAGCGATGTATTTTTTTGCGGCCGTGCTGATAAGTGCGTGCAGCGGGCCTGCTACGGGGAGTGGCACGCAAGGTTCGGTCATCAACGTGGTGGCGGCGGAAAACTTTTACGGCAATATCGTTTCGCAGATCGGCGGGAGCCATGTCTCTGTGACCAGCATCCTTTCGGACCCGAACGTTGACCCGCATGAATATCAATCCAATGTGCAGACGGCCATCGCGGTTGGTAAAGCAAACCTGGTTATTGAAAACGGCGGTGGCTACGATGACTGGATGGACAAAATTCTCTCCGGCTCGCCGAATAGCAAGCGCCTGCTCCTGAAAGGCTTTGATGTAGCGAAGGTGAAACTGCCGGATAATGAACACGTGTGGTACAGTATTGCTAATGTGGCAACTATCGCGCAGGCCATTGCGCAAGACCTGAAGCAATTGGATGCCGCCGATAGCGCGAGCTTTGATCACAACCTGCAAGCGTTTCAGCAATCGCTACAGCCTCTTCAGACAAAGATTAGCGATTTCGCGGCGAAATATAAGGGTACACCCGTAGGACTCACAGAAACAATCTACCTGTACCAGGCAGTACCGGAGGGGCTGAATGTGCTGACGCCGTTCGCGTTCATGAAAGCGATTGCCGAGGGGAACGACCCGCCTGCGAGTACAGTCATCACCGTGACCGATCAGATTAGGCAGCACCAGATTAAGGTTCTGATTTATAACGTGCAAACGGTGACGCCGGTGACAACGAATCTCTTGAATCTGGCGAAGGCGCAGTCTATTCCGGTAGTGCCTGTCAGCGAGACGATGCCGACGGGTAAAACTTACCAGACCTGGATGATGGGCCAGTTAAATGCATTAGAAACGGCTCTGGGCAGCCAGAAATCATAACGAGGTGGGGTGTGATGCAAGAACCGGTTATTGAATTGGAGCAAGTGCGCGTGCAATTTGGCAGGCGTGTTTTATTGGAGAACATAAGTTTCGCCATCGAGCAGGGGGAGTTTATCGCTGTGCTGGGGCCAAATGGCGCGGGGAAAAGTACGCTGCTCAAACTATTGTTGGGACTGATTAAACCCGCTTCGGGTACGGTGCGCGTGCTGGGTCGGCCACCCACACGAGGCAATAAGGAGATCGGCTACGCGCCGCAGCATCGCGTGTTAGAGGCAGACCTGGCCCTGCGCGCTCGAGACGTAGTGGGCTTCGGCCTGGATGGCAATCGTTGGGGCTTCTCGCTGCCGAGCGCCCGTAGAAACGCCAGAATTGACGAAGCGCTTGAAGAGGTCAACGCGCTTTCTTTTGCCGATGCGCCCATCAGCCAGCTTTCAGGCGGCGAACAGCAGCGCTTGTTGATTGCGCAGGCCCTTTTGACCAACCCGCGCCTGCTGCTGCTGGACGAACCACTATCGAACCTGGATATTACGCGCGAGCAAGAGATTGTCGCGCTGGTCGAGCGAGTCTGCCGGGCGCGTCAGGTGACGGTGCTGCTGGTGGCGCACGATGTCAATCCACTGCTGCCGGTTATTGACCGCGTACTCTATATAGCGCGCGGCCATACCGCTCTCGGTAGGCCGGATGAGATTATTAACAGCGACACACTGAGTCAGTTATACGGTTCGAACGTGGAAGTGGTACAGGCGTTGGGACGCCTCTTTGTGGTCGGGGCCGAGACATAGGCAGGAAAAGACGATGCTAGATATCTTTCAATACAGCTTTATACAGAACGCGCTGCTGGCCGGTTGCATTGTGGCTGTCATCGCCGCCATCACCGGCTATTTCCTGATTGTGCGCGGATTGACCTTTGCCGGTCATGCGCTGCCCAATATCGGTTTCGCGGGCGCGGCGGGAGCGGTGCTACTCGGCATCGATCCGGTGTTGGGACTGTTCGTCTTCACCATCGGTGCTGGAATCGGCATTGGCCTGCTTGGCAGAGAGGTGAACGAGCGCGACACATCGATTGGTGTGCTGATGACCCTTGCGCTGGGCCTGGGCATCCTGTTTCTCGCCCTGTATCATGGCTACGCGGAAAGGGCCTATAGCATCCTCTTTGGTCAGATCGTGGGCATCAGCCAATCCGATGTTCTGATTACCATCATTTCCAGCGTGCTGGTCTTCGCGGCCATCCTGCTGCTGTTCCGGCCCTTGCTTTTCAGTTCGTTTGATCCAGAGGTCGCGGAGGCCCGGGGCGTGCCGGTACGCTTGCTCTCCATCGTCTTCCTGATCCTGCTGGCAATCATCGTTTCGCTTTCTGTGCAAATCGTCGGGACGCTGCTGGTCTTTACCTTGCTGGTTGGACCACCTGCAACGGCGGTACGCATCGCGAAAAGCCCGCTGCGTGCCATCGTTCTCGCGGTTGTATTGGGTGTCTGCTATACCTTCCTGGGGATTTATCTCGCGGCCTTAAATGGCGTCTGGCCGGTCAGCTTCTTTATTGCCGCGCTCTCCTTTGTGGTATATCTTCCCGTTCGGCTGCTTTCTCCTTTGTGGAGGGAAAGGGCCGCGAGGAAAGGCGACCTGGATAAGGTACCTTCTGCCGAGAAGAAAGCTCACGAAACTACGACAGGACAGACAGCAGAACAAATACCGGGAACATTCCGCTGAAAGGAGGGCGGCAATGCATAACTTTTTATCCCTGTTTTCCTACGACTTTGTGCAGAATGCCTACCTGGTGGGAACGATTGTCGCCATCGTGGCTGCCGTGATAGGATATTTCGTAGTGTTGCGCGCTCAGGCTTTCGCAGGAGAGGCACTGTCGGATATCAGTTTTGCCGGAGCAACAGGCGCGGCCATTCTGGGCATCAGTTCACTGGTCGGAATGTTCTTCTTCACGATCTTAGCGGCGCTGGGCATGGGTGCGCTGGGCGAGCGCATTCGCGGGCGAGACGTGGAAATTGGCATGATCCTCTCGTTCGCGCTCGGCCTGGGGGTGCTGTTCCTGACCATCTATAGCCAGACAGGCACGAATTCGACGGAGGGCCTGCAGGTTCTTTTCGGCTCGATCCTGACCCTGCAACGCAGCGATATCTGGATGACGCTGATAGCTGGGGTAGTGATTCTGGCGGTCGTGGCGATCTTGTTCCGCCCACTACTCTTTGCCTCGGTTGATCCCGAGGTCGCAGAGACGCGGGGCGTGCCGGTGCGTCTGCTCTCCACCATCTTCCTGATCCTGCTCGGCATCACGACGGCGGTGACGGTGCTTGCAGTGGGCGTGCTGCTGGTGCTGGCGCTATTGATTGCTCCACCTGCGGCGGCTTTGCGGCTGACACATCGCCCATTTGCCTCGATCATGCTGGCAGTAATATTGGATGTAGCCATTATCTGGTGCGGACTGAGCATCGCTTTTATCGGGCCGGGCAGCCAGTTGCCGGTAGGTTTTCTCGTTTCGGCGCTGGCCGCTATCGTCTACTTTGTGGCGATACCGCTCGGACGACTGCGCGCGCCACGTCGAACGGAGCCGGTGCCGCGCGCTGATTGCAAGCATAAGGCTACCTATATAAGCAAACATCACACAGGAAGCGCGGGATAAGCGCTTCCCTGGATAGAATCATGCAGAGATGAAAGAAGAACAAAGTCTAACCAAAAAAATTCGGGAGGCTTTCGCCGAGACAAGCCAGCGCAACACACGCCCGCGCCGTATCATTGCCGAGCGCCTGATCGAACTTGCTCGAAGCGGCGCGCACTTTACAGTAGATGATCTCTGGCAAACGCTGCGCCAGGAGGAGCCACGCCTGGGCCGCGCCACCGTCTACCGTTCCGTGGAAATGCTGGTCAACATGGGAATATTAGACCGCGTCGAGTTTGCCGACGGCACGCATCATTATCGCGTCTGCGGAGGCGGCGGCCATCATCACCACCTGACCTGCACCCAATGCCATCGCGTCGTAGAGGTCGATGTTTGTTTGCCGAAAGAACAGATTGATTTTATAGGGAAACAGGCGAATTTTGCGATTGAGGGGCATTCGTTGACGTTGTTTGGGAGGTGTGGGAAGTGTAGGGGATGAGGTAAATTCATCCACAATAAACCTTCTTCAGCCAATTTCCACCTTTGATGAGACTTTTACTAAAGTCATTCGTTAAAGTAAATTGAAACAGTTCTATTCTTCTCTATAAATGTAATATATGCAGTAGCGCTATTGGGGGATTAAACGCTATGGTAGATCGTATTGGGGAACAATTTGGCAATTATCGACTGGTAAAGCTGCTGGGGAGGGGTGGTTTCGCGGATGTTTATCTGGGAGAACATATACACCTGGGGTCGCATGTCGCCATTAAGATTTTACATGCCCTGCTCGAGGAACATGAGCAGGAAGAGTTTCTGCTTGAAGCGCGTTTGATCGCCTCACTGGAGCATCCATCGATTGTGCCCGTCGTGGATTGCGCGATTGAGAAAAACAATGCCTTTATTGTCATGAAGTATGCCCCACATGGAACGCTGCGCCAGCGTTATCCGAAAGGGACGCGGCTGCCTCTGCCGGAGATAGTGGAGATCGTCCGGCAGGTTGGAGCAGCCCTTCAGTTCGCGCATAACCGGCGTATTATTCACCGCGATGTCAAGCCGGAAAATATGTTGCTGGGGCCACACGATGAGGTCTTATTGAGCGATTTTGGTATCGCCATCCTTTCATCCTCAACGGGTTCACAGAAAACGCAGGCGACTGCCGGAACGGTGGCGTACATGGCTCCCGAGCAGATTATGGGCAAGCCACGCATCGCCAGCGATCAATACGCACTGGGCATCGTCGTCTATGAGTGGCTGTGCGGCGAACGACCTTTTCATGGCTCGTTTCCAGAACTATGCGCGCAGCATCTCTATGCTCCACCACCTTCCTTACAGGCAAAAAATTCCGGGATATCTCCGGCAGTGGAAGCGATTGTGATGAGAGCGCTTGCCAAAAAGCCGGAACAGCGCTTCCAACACGTGTCCGACTTCGTTGCTGCTTTGCAAGATGCCTGCCAGTCCACAGACCAGATATCTACCTTCGTTATGTCTTCTCCCCCGCAGAATACGGGGAAACAACAAACGCTGTCGTATCCTGGCATCTCTCGACCAGATATGGTTGTGCCAGGATATCGTGGCGATGAATCTACGCTTATGAAAACACCACAAGAAATCTCTGCGCCGCACATTACGCCCGCGACCATAACGCCCTGGTTAGGTGCTATAGAACAGGATAGCCAGGGATTTGCGCTGAAAAATACGCCGCTCCCACCTACCTTTTACCCGCAAGAGGAAAGCGTGCCTCTCACAAAGCAGGTCACATTTACGCCCGAGCCAACACACGTCGCTCGAAGCTGGAAAGACCCCGAGGGACGAAACAAGAAACGGCCCTGGTTTTTGATCGCGGCGACGGTATTGATTGCCCTCGCGTTAATCGGCGGTTCATTTGTTTTCGCCCTACGACAGGCTCCCACCAGCAGCATAAACAAAGGGACGACAGCTCAAGTTCCAACCGGGGCATCAACCCCTACTTCTGGAACGTTTAGCAGCCCGACGAGCGGCCATACAGCGACAAAGACAACGGGGCAAACGCCTGGCACAACACTTGGGACAACCCCCACTACCAGACCAACTCAATCGGTTCCAACGCAGGGGCCTCATCCAACACCGAAACCAGACCCGGGCCCACCAACTGTTACAGTAACAACTCCACCAGCCACTTTGAGTGTGAGTCCATCGAGCCTCGAAAATAACTTCAGCAACTGCCAGACCGACTCGCATGGTGGAGTCAGCTATCTCTCTTCATGCCCACTTGTTATAAGCACCAGCGCGCAAACCACAAGCGCATTGAACTGGTCAGTGACATCAGATGCTCCGGGCACCACCTTTGATCAATCTACTGGTTCAATTGCGCCAGGACAACCGGTCACGATCAACGTCTTTCCACCCAACAACGATCAGGTATGCCCAATGAGTTTCACCCTTACATTTACAGGGCCATCCAACACCGTTCAGGTACCCATCAATTGCACCTACATTATGACCAGCCCGGATTCGAACACATTTGACAACACACAGTGTACCAACAACACCGGTAGCTGGGTATGCGTCATTACTGTAAGTGCGAGCCCGCAAAATACTATCAATACCCAGTGGGCTGTCACTTTGCAAACACCTGATCCAAACATCATCATTCCAGTAACACAAGGAACACTCGGGCCTGGAGCAGCAACACAGGTGACGATCACTATACCGGATTCAGATTGCCCGACGAATAATGTCATAGAATTTTATGTGCCGGGAGGGCTTCCTTACGGAACAAACTTTTTGAGCTGGTCATGTTAAAAAGGTCGGACAAAACGAATTGGTTGCAAAGTCGCATCTGGAACCCTTGACAATTCTTTGATTATTATCTATACTTTGAGCAACCGATTGCGCAAAAATGTTGAGGTTCAACATGGAAGCGTTAAACGGAGTAGTGGTACTGAAATGCATAGGAGTGCGCAGACCATGTCGGTCTCCATTTATGACATTGCTAAAATTGCCGGGGTTTCTCCATCGACCGTTTCGCGGGCACTGGAAGATCATCCGCGTATTGGAGCCGCCACTCGCAAACGGATTCAGGAACTCGCGCGCGAGATGAACTATGTTCCCAGCACTGTGGCAAAGAGCCTGGCGACGAACAAGACCTGGACAATCGGCATGGTACTCGCGACAATTTCCGACCCTTTCATGGGACGGGTCATAGAGGGCGTGGAGCAGAAGGCTCTTGAAGCCAGCTTCAACGTGTTTATCAGTACTTCGCAAAATGACCGACAGCGCGAAATTGCGGTGATTGAAACGCTTCAAAAGCGGCGCGTAGATGGCATCATCGTTATTGCCTCTCATTTATTTGAGCGCACACCACGCTTCTTTGAACGGAGTAAGGTTCCCATCGTGATCATCAACGAGCAGAATCCCGGCAAGAACATGCATTTTGTGGCCGTTGATGATGTGCATGGAGCGCGCTTAGCAGTAGAGCATCTCATCTCGCTGGGTCATCGCCGCATTGGATACGTGAGTATTACCAATCGCCCGCAGTCAAACCAGCATCGCTTCAAAGGATACCAGGAAGCCCTGGAAGCGGCTGGCATTGCAGTAGACCCGGCGCTTATTTTTTCTTCCCATGCGATTGAGAACCATGTGAAAATCGGTGAAGCCAGTTTAGAACCTTTACTGGCAGCCGGAGCCAGCGCGGTATTTTGCTACAACGATACAGCAGCTATTGGCTTGCTCGCGGCCTGCCATCAGCAAGGTATCGCAGTTCCCGGCGATCTCAGTATTATCGGCTTTGATGATATCGACATGGCGGCCTACGTTATGCCGCCACTGACCACCATCCGTCAACCTCGCTTCGAGCTGGGACATAAGGCTATGCAGATGATGCTGGCCTTATTGAACGGCGAGGAGCCAGATAACCAGATTCTGCCCGCTGAATTAGTAGTGCGTAAAACGACTGCTGCTCTGGTGAACACCGGATCAGACGTAAATAGTAAGTAGTCCTTTTTTTAACCAGGTGCGCAATCGATTGCACTACAGATACTCAGGTCAAATCTGTATTTTATTTACCACCATTCATTTATTTTGTAGATTTGCGCAATCGATTGCGCAAATAAGAGGAGGTCAGGATGAAACTGGGTTTTCATGGCGCTACATCAATGCCCGCCGATCTACAAACTGACGTTGCAGCGACTGCCCACGCTGGTTTTACCAGCCTGGAATTGTGGGCGGCGAAAGTGGATCGCTTCCTGGTTGACCATTCGGTAACGGACTTGAAGGTTTTGTTGCAGGAGCATGGCGTCGCACCGATGACCTTCAACGCTATTGAGTTCATAGCTTTTTGCGGTGACAAATTCGGCCATATCAAAGATCGCTGTCGTCAATTGTGCGAGATCGCACAGGCTATCGGCTGCCCATCTGTGGCCGTGATACCGAGTCCAACTCCTGGCTGGCAAACCACATGGGAAACGATTGTCGCGGAACATGTCACGGCGCTTCAGGCGCTTAGCGATATTGCCGGTGACTATGGAATCAAACTGGCCCTCGAATTTTTAGGCTTTGGCTGGTGTTCGGTGCGAACTCCACGCGGCGCGCAGGAAATCATACAGAAAACAGGCCGCGCTAATGTGGGACTGGTTGTTGACGCTGCTCATTTCTACATCGGCGGAGGCTTACTCTCCGAAATCGACCATCTTGATCCGCGCTCCATCTATACATTTCACCTGGACGACGTAGAAGATACTTCCAAAGAGGCATATACCGACGCTAATCGCCTCTTGCCGGGTCTGGGCATCGTTCCGCTTGCCGAAATCTGCGGGCGACTGAAGAAAATTGGCTACAACGGCCCCTGTTCCATCGAACTGTTTCGCCCGGAATACTGGGAGTGGAATCCCATGCAGTTGGCGGTGAAGGCAAAAGAGGCCGCTATCAAGATGCTATCCCCTTATTTTGAGCTAGAAGCCTGAGCTGCTCTAGACGCGGCTTCAGAAAACACCTGGGAAAGGAGGGAAACGAAGAAACTGTATCTTTAGTGAGTGAGTGTTCCAGGCTATGGTTCACCACTGGTGTCCACACCACCATATACCATCGACCAATCAGTATGGCTACGTGGTAGCCCCGGTCCAACAAGGAGGGACCAGTGATGACAAGACATCGGAAATTTTTGGCGGTTATGAGGCACACACCGTTACGGGCTGGTATGGCTCTGGTTTGTGTCGGCCTCATGGTTTTACTGGCTGCTTGCGGTGGCGGTTCTCCAAGTACCAATAACACATCAGGCAGCAGCGTGATGACGGGCGGCAATGATATCAGCGGGCGCACGATCCTGCTTGAGATCAAGAGCGGAGCCAGCAACTTTTTCTTTGTGCCGGTTGTTAACGGGGCCAAGGCCGCCGCAGCTATTACTGGCCTCAAGCTCCAGATTCAGTACGGCAACGACGATGACGCGACGATCGTCAATCAGATGAACACAGCTATTGCCAGCAATGTTGCCGGCGTCGCGGTGACAATTCCCGACGCTGGCCTGAACAAAGTTGTTTGTGACGCGCGCGCAAAAAATATTGCGGTGGTGGCATTCAACACCAACGGCGCGACAGCCGAGGGAGCAAACTGCGTCCAGGCATTCGTGGGGCAGGATTTCGCGCAGTCAGGGTATCTCATCGCGCAGCGCATGATTAACGACGGCAAGATTAAGGCTGGCGATCATGTCTTCTGCCCGGTTGAATCTCCCGATCAGGTCTATGCCGTTCAGCGTTATGCTGGCGTCAAACAGGCGCTGGATGCTATTGGCGCTACGTGCGAAGTGTTAGGCACAGGCAACGATCTCGCTCCGGCACAGGCAACAATGGTTTCCTATCTGCTGGGTCATCCCCATACTGCTGCGATCATTGCGCTTGGTGGAACGCCGCTTTCGGTGGCTCCCGCCGCCATCAAAAAGGCTAATCTGAATATCCCCATCGGTGGCTTCGACCTCTCGCAGGATATTCTGTCGGCTATCAAGAGCGGCGTAATCACGGCGACCGTAGATCAACAGCCGTATATTCAGGGCTTCCAGTCGATCATGGAGCTTGCGCTGTATCTGAAGTACGGCATCACCCCGTCGAACATCAACACAAGTAACCGCGCCCTCGTTGATAAAACCAATGTTGACCAGGTAGCCAGCCTTGTTGGCGGCTCAAATGCCATTCGTGGCGGCTAGAGGATAGCTTCCTGCCACGCGCGTCCACCGGCAGGCTGTCTCATAATCACTGGCAGCCTGCCAGGCAGGAGCATACACAAGGCTCGTAAAAAGTCATGGTGGAACAGTTTCAACACATCCGAGCAAATTACAGAAAGGGTTTGACATGAGCCTCCAACAGACAATTACTGATGAGGCAGCGGCACAACGAGCAAAGGCCGCCGGGCGTCGCTATCGTCGCCAGCAGTCAGCTTTCGACATTCTTATTCTCTTCCTGGTCGTCATAGGCGCGAGCGTAATCTACGGTTTAATCAGCCCGGACACCTTCGCCTTTAATAGCTTCGCCAATATTCAGAATGCGCTCTACACCATTCCCATTGAGGTAGGTATTCCGGCGCTTGGCGTAGGCGTGTTGATGATCGCGGGAGAATTCGACCTCTCCGTTGGCAACAACTACATCTTCAGCAGCATTGTAACGGCCCAGCTTGCAACGAATGGTATGAACGTGTGGGTGGCGGCGCTGATTGGTTTACTCATCGGCACAGGTATCGGCCTGCTCAATGGGCTGCTCACGCTCTGGCTGAAAATTCCGTCCTTCATTACCACACTTGGCACCTCTTTCTTCTGGTTAGCTGCAACATTCTTCGTGCATGGCGCATCGTCCCAGTCCTTCACTCCTGATCCAGCGTTCGCCACGCTCACCGCCGGGAGCGTAGGCGTAATTCCAGCCACCTTTTTATGGTGGGTCGTCCTCGCGGTCGCTTTCTGGGGCCTACTGGAACGAAATCGGATTGGCAATCACATCTTCGCGGCAGGCGGCAATAAGCAGGCGGCTGTAGCTACCGGAGTGCGCGTAAACAGGACGAAGCTGTTAGCTTTCGCCCTGGCGGGAACCACAGCAGCGCTGGGTGGCATTCTGGCCGCATCCTACATCGGGAACATCGCGCCCAGCAATGGCGAGGCGCTGCCGTTGGAGGCCATTGCCGCCTGCGTCATCGGCGGACTGGCGCTTACCGGAGGTCGCGGTACCATCCTGGGGACAGTCTTAGGCTCCGCGCTCATCTTCTGGATTCGCGACGTGCTACTGTTGCTGGGAGCGCCAGGCTTCTATATCGACGCCCCCATTGGCATATTGATCATCGGCGCTGCTGCATTTTACGAAGTATTACGCTCTCGCCGCAGTTGATTTACCTACGAAAGAAAGGAGAACATCTATGGGCATAGACGGAATGGATACGGTAGCCGCCGAGCGACCGGTACAGCAAGGGGAAGCAGCAACGCCACTGCTGGAATTGCGCGATATCAATAAGCAATACGGCCTGAACCGTGTTCTCAATAACGTGTCGTTTCACGTGCGACGAGCCGAAATCCTGGCGCTACTGGGAGATAACGGAGCAGGAAAATCCACGCTGGTCAAAACCATGTCGGGCGTTGTTCAGCCCGATTCCGGCACGCTGCTGTGGGAGGGCAAGCCTGTGGTCCTCAATTCCCACGCGGACGCGGCTGAATTGGGCATCGAGACCATCTACCAGGACTCGGCGCTCGTTGACTCTATGACTATCGCTCGCAACATATTTATGGGGCGAGAGATGGTTGGTCCGCTCGGCTTTATGCATCTCAAGCAGATGCGCGAAATCGCCGCGCACGTCCTGAAAACAATTGTGGCAATCGAGGGCATTGATAGCCCCGACAAGCTGGTGGGTAGTCTTTCTGGTGGCCAGAAGCAGGCGGTAGCTATTGCCCGCGCTGTGCATTTCAAGCGCACGCTGTTGATCCTTGACGAACCGACCAGCGCGCTGGCAGTACGCGCTACCGAAGCCCTTTTCGAGTACCTGCGGTCTTTACGGGCGCAGGGCCTTTCAAGCGTGCTGGTGACGCACAACTTATATGATGCCTATCGCATCTGTGACCGCTTCGTGGTAATGGCACGCGGGCAGGTCGTCTTCCAGGCAACCCAGAAGGAGACCTCGGTAGACGAACTGACCGAACATGTGAGCAGGGGCGATTAGAGCCGCGAGGATCATGTTATGCAGGAACCAAAGCGAAAAGTGCGACTTGGTATGGTTGGCGGCGGCCCCGGCTCAAATATCGGGGGGGCACATCGCTATGCCGCCCGTTATGACGAACGCTACGCTCTGCTGACAGGGGTGTTCGCCTCGGACGCAGAGCGCAGTCGGAACTTCGCCGCTACGCTTGGCATCGTACCAGAGCGCCGTTACGGCTTCTGGCAAGAGATGGCCGAGCAGGAGGCACAACGAGATGATGGCATTGAGGTCGTGAGCATTATGACGCCTAACAATAGCCATTACGCCATTGCCAGAGCCTTTCTTGAACGCGGCATCGATGTCATCTGCGATAAGCCACTGACAACCAATGTAGAACAGGCCGTTGAGTTGCTGCGGCTGACACGCAAGAGGGGCCTGATCTTCGGCGTGACCTACTGCTACAGTGGCTATCCAATGGTGAGGCAAGCTCGCGAGATGGTGCGCGGTGGGGAGTTAGGAACTATCCGGCTGGTACAGGTCGAACATGCTTCCGGTTGGGCTTCTACGCTGCTGGAAGCCGGGGGACACAAGCAGGCGGTCTGGCGCACCACGCTGGAGATCGCCGGAAAATCCAGCGTAGTTGGCGACCTGGGAACCCATGCCCATCATTTAGCACGCTTCATTACAGGACTGGAGATCACCGAGGTGTCAGCCGAATTATCGAGCATTGTACCAGGGCGACAGGCTGATGACAACGCTCATATCAAACTGCGCTTCAACAATGGCGCGAAGGGAATGATGTGGGCCAGCATGGTAGCGACCGGTCATTGGCATGGTTTGCGCATTCGTGTGTATGGTGAGAAAGGCAACCTGGAATGGGTACAGGAGCAGCCCAACGAGCTTACGCTACGCATGGCGGACGGGCGTCATTCCACCATCACACGCGGTTACGACTGGTTGTCTCCGGCGGCGCAACGAGCTTCGCGCCTGTGGCCGGGGCATCCAGAGGGCTATTTAGCGGCCTTCGCCAACCTGTACACGGATATTGCTGATGCCGTTCTGGCCCGTCGTAGTGGAGTTGAGGCTGATCCGCTGGCCTATCTCTTTCCAAAGGTTGAGGATGGTGTGCTGGGAGTTCTGTTTGTGGATGCGACAGTGGCATCACACCAGCAGGAGGGGCGCTGGGTATCTCTGCCTGTCGATATTGAGTAGTCGTTCATCGTCTTGCATAGATAAAAAGAGGTACATACAATGGTCAAATTTGCCCTGTTTGGCGCGGGATTGATCGGCAGCGTGCATGCCAGCAATATCAACGCTCATCCACACGCCACATTAGAGTACGTGTATGATGTCAACGGCGCGGCTGCGGAACAGGTGGCGTCACGTTCTGGCGCGCAGGTAGCATCATCGCCAGAGGAAATCTGGGCTGCAGACGATGTGGATGCCGTTCTCATCGCGTCATCCACGAATACCCATGCCGCCTTGCTCAGCAGCGCGGTCAAAGCCCGCAAGCTGGTCTACTGTGAAAAGCCGATTGATTTGAACATAGAGCGAGTCAAGGCGGTGGTGCAGGAAGCGCACCATGTCGATATTCCCATCATGATTGGCTTCAGCCGCCGTTTTGACACCAATCACCTGGGAGTGCGCGAGGCCATCCAGCGGGGCGAAATCGGCAAGGTGGAGATGATGCACCTTATCTCACGCGCCCAGGAACCACCACCGATCAGCTATGTCAAAGTGTCAGGCGGGCAGTTCCGCGACCAGACAATTCACTTCTTTGACCTGGCCTGCTGGCTGGCCGACGAAGCGCCCGTAGAGGTGTATGCCGCAGGCGCAGTGCTGGTTGACCCGGCCATCGGTGAGGCGGGCGACGTGGATACTTCAATGCTCATCCTGAGAATGCCCAATGGCGCGCTCTGTCACATCGACAATAGCCGCCGCACTACTTACGGTTACGATGAGCGGGTCGAGGTCTTCGGTTCAAAGGGCATGGTGCAATCACAGCTCAAGCCAGCGCGCGAGGTTGCTCTTTACACTGGAACAAAGGTGATCTCCGATGGCCCGCATCCTGCCTGGTTCGAGCGGCTTGCCCCCAGTTTTGGGCGAGCGTTGGATGCCTTCATCTCCACAGTCGAGGGGCAAAAGGTTGCCTATCCCACACTGATGGATGGCCTGCGCGCCCAGCTCATCGCGGAGGCGGCGTTCGAATCTTTAGAGAAGCGCCAACCCGTCAAAATTTCCTACTGGCAGCCTGAATAACGCAGCTATACAGATAGAAATGAGGAACAGACATCATGACACGTACAATTGGTATCGGCGTGATCGGCATGGGTTGGATGGGCGAAGTTCACAGCCGCTCCTATCGCGCTATTCCAGACCGTTTCTATGAGAGCGGAATACGACCCAGGCTCGTGATGTGCGCCGACCAGGTGGAAGCACGCGCTCAGGGCGCGCAGGAACGTTTCAGCTACGAACGCTACACAACCGACTGGCATGAGGTCATCGCCGATCCAGAGGTTGAGGTGATTGACATAGCGGCTCCCAACGGCATGCACCTGGAAATCATTCGCGAAGCTGCCAGGGCCGGGAAACCTATCCTGTGCGAGAAGCCAGTTGGCAAAGACCCGCAGGAAACCATCGAGAGCTTTAAGGCCGCGCAAGAGGCAGGAGTACTCACCTTCGTCGGCTACAACTATCGCTGGGCACCGGTTGTCCAATATGCCCTGCATCTCATCTCGACAGGGAAACTGGGGCAATTGACACATTATCATGGGCGCTTTCTCAACGGCTACGCGGCTGATCCCAATGGCTTCCTCTCCTGGCGTTTTGAGAAGGAATACGGTCTGGGCAGCTTGAGCGATTTGCTGTCGCACGTCATCGATATGGCTCATATGCTGGCTGGCCCCATTGCGCGAGTCAGCAGCGACAATGCGATCTTTATCCGGCGTCGTCCCATACCACAGCCTGGCAGCGGGACGCATTACGATGTTGGCAGCAGCGACGGGCCAATGGGAGACGTTACCAACGAAGATTATGTCAACGCCCTGGTGCAATTCGCCAATGGGGCGCGGGGCATCCTGGAAGCCTGCCGGGTCATCAACGGCGAGAAATGCGATATGTCCTTTGAGGTCTACGGAACCAAAGGAGCCATCAAATGGAACATGGAGCATATGAATGAACTGCAACTTCAATGGCGCAACGACGAGAATCCGGCGGAAGATGGCTACACGACCCTCTTGAGCGGCCCGGCCCACCCCTATCATCGCCACTTCAATCCGGCCTGGGGCCTGAATCTGGGCTATGATGATCTGAAGGTGATCGAAGCCTATAATTTCTTGCACTCGGTCGCTACGGGCCAGCAGGGAAAACCGGGCTTTGCTGAAGCGCTGGCTGTAGCCAACGTTCAGCAGGCCATGATACGCTCTTGGGAAAGCGAAGGCTGGGAGGGGGTTGAGCCATAAAGGGAAGCTCTCTACGAGAAACGAGTGGAACAGAACGGAGCGGCAGCCAGCAAAAATGCGGCATAAATTGTTGTAAGATTACATCAGATGGATAGCATGTACCGGCTCAACGGAGGAAACACAATGATAGAGAATGGACAACTGCTCAACTATTTTGGCGGGAAGTGGCGGCATTCGCGGACGAGTGAGTTTCAGGATGTGCGCAATCCCGCGACGGGCGAAACGCTGGTGCGCGTGCCGCTCTCATCTCGCGATGACGTGGACGAGGTTGTACAGGCGGCGCAGGCAGGCTTTGACGATTGGAGAAGAACGCCTTCAACCGAACGCGTGCAGTACCTCTTTAAATTCAAGCGGCTGCTGGAGGAGCATTTTGACGAGATTGCCACGCTGACCACACAGGAATGCGGCAAGACGCTGGCAGAGTCGAAAGGCGAGTTGCAGCGCGGGCTGGAGAATGTCGAGGTGGCGTGCGGCATCCCCTCGCTCATGATGGGCTACAACGTAGAGGACATTGCGCGAGGCATCGATGAACACATGCTGCGCCAGCCAGTGGGCATAGTGGCAGCAATCACGCCCTTCAACTTCCCGGGCATGATCCCGCTCTGGTTTCTGCCGTATGCTATCGCCTGCGGCAACTGCTTTATCCTCAAGCCATCAGAAAAAGTGCCAATGACTATGAGCAAGGTTTTTGATCTGCTCGATTCGTTGGGCATGCCGCCGGGCGTAGTGAGCCTGGTCAATGGTGGAAAAGAGACGGTTGATGCCCTGCTCGAGCATCCGCAGGTGGGCGCGGTCTCCTTCGTTGGCTCGTCACCCGTAGCCAAATATGTATATAGCCGCGCAACGGCCAACGGCAAGCGCGCGCAATGTCAGGGAGGCGCGAAAAACGCGGCAGTCATCCTGCCGGATGCTGACATGGAGATGGCGACGCGCATTATCGCCGACTCATCCTTCGGCTGTGCAGGGCAGCGCTGTCTCGCCACCTCGGTCGCTATCACAGTGGGCGATGCTCGGAAAAGCTTTACCGAGCGCATCGTTGAAGCTTCGGAAAATCGGCGCGTCGGCTATGGGCTTGAGCCGCAGGTTGAGATGGGGCCGGTGATTACCGCCGAGAGCAAGCAGCGCATTGAAACGTTGATCGCGAAAGGCGCAAGCGAGGGGGCAAAGATTCTTGTGGATGGACGCAACCCGTCGATTCGCGGCTATGAGAACGGTTACTTCGTGCGCCCGACCATTCTGGACGAGGTGAATCCGCGTGGCGAAATTGCGCGCACAGAAATCTTCGGCCCGGTCTTGAGCCTTATGCACGCGCAGGATGTTGACGAGGCGATTGCGCTGGTCAATGCCGCTTCCTACGGTAATATGGCCTCGCTCTTTACAAGCAGTGGAGCGGCGGCGCGCAAGTTCCGCTATGAGGCGCAGGCAGGCAATATTGGCATCAACATCGGTGTAGCCGCGCCGATGGCCTTCTTCCCGTTCTCTGGCTGGAAAGAAAGCTTCTTTGGCGATATGCACGCGCAGGGCCGCGATGCTGTGGAATTCTATACACAGAAAAAAGTTGTGGTTGAGCGCTGGCCGAAAGAGTGGTCGCGCACATTCTAGACGGACAATTTGTGATGGGAAAGCAGCATTATGAAGTTTCACAAAATATGGGAAAATCCTTGCCCCGTGTTATCCTGAGCGCAGCGAAGGATCTCCGGCCGCCCAACCGAATCGCGTGTCCAGATTGCAGATCCTTCGCTGCGCTCAGGATGACATACCTGGATAGACTTCCTTTTTTTGTCAAACTTCATAATGCTGTTCCTCATGCTGTTCCTCATCACTCGATCAGAAGGAGCTATAGATGACGCAGGCAGTTATCCGCGTGGGCAATGCGCCCTGTTCGTGGGGAGTCATCGAGAACGTGGAGGGAGAGCGTGGAGGATATACAAGGGTGCTAAATGAGATGCAGGAGACGGGCTATGCTGGCACAGAACTGGGTGACTGGGGCTTTATGCCGACCGACCCCGATGTGCTGCGTCAGGAACTGGCATCACGCAACCTGAAGCTACTGGCCTCGTGGGTCAGCGTCTACCTGCACGATCCCGCTCGCCACAAGGAAAGCGAGGCTGATGCGCTTCGCACAGCGCGGCTACTCGCGGAAGTCGGCGGGCCGGACACGCTGATTGTGCTGGGAAATGACCCCTATGGCGACCCCATGCGGACAAAGTATGCCGGGCGCATCACCCCCGAGCAGGGGATGTCCGATGCTCAATGGGGTGTCTTTACGGAAGGGGCGATGCGGATTGCGAGGGCAGTCCAGCGTGAAACGGGTTTGCGCACCGTCTTTCATCATCACATCGGCACCTGGGTTGAGACGCCGGAAGAGACGGCCCACTTTCTAAGTATGACCGACCCGACCTTGATCGGGCTGGTCTTTGATACAGGTCACTATCGCTTTGGCGGCGGCAACCCGCTTGTGGGATTGCAGCAGCACGCTGATCGTATCTGGCACGTGCATTTCAAAGATTATGACCCGGTTATCGCTGAGCAATCTCGACGCGAGGGATGGAACGGCATTCAGTCGGTAGCACACGGCGTTTTCTGCGAGTTAGGGAAAGGAGATATCGATTTTCCTGCCATTCTGGCCCGGCTGAATGAACAGCATTATCAGGGCTGGATTGTGGTGGAGCAGGATGTATTGCCGGGGATGGGCAGTCCCAAAGAGAGCGCTCGGCGCAACCGGGAGTATTTACGAAGCATCGGGTTATGAAGCACAAGGAGAAAACCAACATGAAGATTCGCAAGTTAGATCATGTGTCGCTGCTGGTGAAAGATGTTGAGCGCTCGATTCGCTTCTACAGCCAGGTATTGGGGTTACACGAGATTTCACGTCCAGGCGTTATGCATCATCCGGGCGCGTGGCTGACCAACGATGACCATAGCTTTGAGGTACATCTGATCGGTGAAGCTGAGGAAGGACGCGCCGCACAGATGCATGGACGATACCGGAGTGATGAGTTGGCGGCTGGCTATGGAACTCACGCGGCCTTTGAGGTGGACAACCTTGAAGAGACCATACAGCACCTGGGCAATTTGAATGTGGGAATTGTGGGTGGACCTCGCCCGCGTGGTGATGGCGTGCAGCAGATGTATATTTGTGACCCTGATGGCTATATGATAGAGTTGTTTGTATGGGCATAACGTGTTATTTTAAAGTCGCCGGAAGGAGAGAACAAGAAGATGAGTGTGCTTATCAGGCCGCAGATGAAAACAACAGGTGAAGTGCAGTCTACCATAGATATCACCCCGGAAAGCGCAGGCTGGCAGTACGTCTCGTTTGCCGTATACCAGCTCAAGGAAGGACAGACGCTTCGTGGCGCGGCGAACGGCAGGGAAACGGCGGTGGTAATATTGTCCGGTGTTGGCAAAGCTGAACTCAATGGACAATCGTTAGGGCAAATTGGCGAGCGGAACAGCGTCTTTGACGAAATCGCGCCATACGCGCTCTACCTATCTGAGGATGCCAGCTACCAGATATCATGCGCTTCGCCTTCTATGGAGGTCGCTGTAGCAAGCGCGCCCACAACACATCAGCATCTTGCGCCGCGCCTGATTCGACCCGAGGATGTCAGCGTTGAACTGCGCGGGGAGGGAAACACGCGGCGGCGCATTCAGCATATTCTGGATACCGACCAGGAAGCGGAACACTTAATTATTGTCGAGGCCATTACTCCGGCTGGCAACTGGTCTTCGTTCCCGCCGCACAAACACGATACCGAGAATCCGCCCCACGAGGCGTATCTTGAGGAGACGTATTATCATCATATTTCTCCGGCAGAGGGCTTCGCCTTCCAGCGGGTCTACACCTATGATGGCTTCGATGAAACGGTGGCTGTTCATGATGGAGACCTGGTGCTGGTGCCGAAGGGCTATCACGTCGTATCCACGCCCCCTGGCTTTGATGATTACTACCTGAATGTCATGGCCGGTCCTCACCGCGTGTGGAAGTACCAGGTTGATCCGGCGTTCCGGCGCTTGCTGCCACCATCGGGCAGTATCACCGGCTCCATCGTTCGTCCCTCTGCCTCAAAAGGATAAGCGACAGGCACGCGGAAAGGCGATACATGCAGAACAACGCTATCGATAATGGGGAGCAGGCATCTAGCGGCTATGATATCGTGGCGATGGGCCGCTCCTCGATTGATCTCTATTCCAACAACATTGGCGCGCCGTTCGAGGAAATAACCAGCTTCGCGGCCTATGTGGGCGGCTGCCCGACCAATATCAGCGTCGGCACGCGGCGGCTCGGCTTGCGCCCGGCGTTGCTTACGGCGGTTGGAGATGATCAGGTGGGCAATTTCATCCTGCACTTCTTGCGCAACGAGGGTGTGGAAACGCGCTACATTCCAACCAAAGCAGGGCGGCGCTCCAGCGCGGTTGTGCTGGGCATCGAGCCGCCGGACCGCTTTCCCCTGACCTACTATCGCGACAACTGCGCGGATATTGCACTGACCATCGATGATGTGTTGCCAGTACCCATAGCGCAGAGCAAGGTGTTGTTAATCAGCGGGACGGGCCTGAGCCAGGAGCCGAGCCGCAGCGCGACCCTGTTTGCGGCTGAAACGGCGCGACAGGCCGGAGTTCCGGTAGCGCTCGATATCGATTTTCGCCCCGACCAGTGGCATGATGCACGCGCGTTTGGAATAACGATCCGCTCTGCGCTGCGGCTGGTCGATGTGGTCATCGGCACCGAAGATGAGATCAACGCGGCCATGCTCAGCGACACGAGCCAGGTGCAGGTTGCGCACTCGCAAGTCTCGGATGCGCGAGTGAGCGGGGATATCGAGTTTGCCATTGCGCAGCTTTTGCGGCTGGGGCCGCGTGTGCTGGCGCAGAAACGTGGCGCTGCTGGCGCTCGTCTGCATCTCGCAGGAGAAAAGGAAACGACGGTAATCGATGTGCCGGGCTTTCCAGTCGAAGTGCAGAATATCCTGGGCGCGGGTGATGCCTTCGCCTCTGGCCTGCTGTACGGTTTTGTGAAGGGCTGGGACTGGCATCGAGCGGCGCGGTTGGGCAATGCCTGCGGGGCTATTCTCGTCACCAAACATGGCTGTGCCAATTTCATGCCGACGTATGACGAGGTGATGGCCTTTGTGCAGACGCATGGCGGATTCTAATTTTGTAGGGACACGATGATAATGTTTGACAAAGAAAGCGGGTCTATCCAGGCATGTCGTCCTGAGCGCAGCGAAGGATCTCCAGGATCGGCGCACGAATCGTCAGAGGACGCAGATCCTTCGCTGCGCTCAGAATGACATGGTGCGTATTCCCCGTTATTTAGTCAAAGTTTATCATTGCATCCGGCTACCGAGGAGAATAAACATGAACACAACACGGCGTCTGACGATGGCGCAGGCGGTGATTGCTTTTCTGCAAGCGCAATATAGCGAGCGGGACGGGCATCGACAGCCATTTTTCGCGGGCTGCTTTGGCATCTTTGGACATGGCAATATAGGCGGCATCGGGCAGGCCTTGCAGCAGATGCCGACTTTCCGCTATTACCAGGCGCGCAACGAGCAGGCGATGGTGCATGCGGCCACCGCTTACGCCAAAGTCAAGAATCGCCTGCAAATCTTCGCCTGCACCTCTTCGATTGGCCCTGGCGCGACTAATATGGTGACGGGCGCGGCGACGGCCACCATCAATCGCCTGCCGGTGCTGCTCCTGCCCGGAGATATTTTCGCGCGGCGCAATGTGGCTCCGGTCTTGCAGCAGCTTGAATCGGAACACAGCCAGGATATCTCGGTCAACGATTGCTTCAAGCCGGTCAGCCGCTACTGGGACCGTATCACACGCCCGGAGCAACTGCTGACCTCGTTGCCGGAAGCGATGCGCGTTTTAACCAGCCCTGCGGATACAGGAGCCGTGACGCTGGCTCTGCCGCAAGACGTGCAGGCCGAAGCCTATGATTTCCCCGAAGCCTTCTTTCATGAACGCACCTGGCCTATTGCGCGCAATCGCCCTGATAGACAGGCGTTAGAGCAGGCGGCAACCTGGATACAGGCAAGCAAACGTCCACTCATCGTAGCAGGCGGAGGTGTGATTTATTCGGAAGCAACCGAATTGTTGCAGCGCTTCGTTGAGCAAACAGGCATTCCGGTGGGCGAGACGATGGCGGGCAAGGGCAGTCTGTGCTATGACAACCCGCTCAGCCTGGGGGCGATTGGAGCAACCGGAACTTTCGCGGCCAATCGCATTGCAAAAGATGCTGACCTTGTGATCGGCATTGGCACGCGCTACAGCGACTTTACCACCGCTTCCAGGACCGCTTTCCAGAATCCTGATGTTCGTTTCCTCAATATCAACGTGGCGGAATTTGATGCTTTCAAACATGCCGCGCTGCCGCTCGTGGGTGATGCGCGGGCAACACTGGAAGAACTGCTGCCGTTGCTCGCTGGCTATGCGGTAGACCAGGAGTATCGAGCAGAGGCCACGCGGCTGCATCAGCAATGGGACGAGGAAGTGGAGCGCATCTATGCCATACGGCACGAACCGCTGCCCAGCCAGGGCGAATTGATCGGCGCGGTCAATGAAGGAAGTTCACCCGAAGCTATTATGATTTGCGCTGCAGGAAGTTTGCCGGGCGACCTGCACAAGTTGTGGCGAGCGCGCCATCCAAAGAACTATCACCTGGAATACGGCTACAGTTGCATGGGCTATGAGATTGCCGGAGGGCTGGGCGCGAAGATGGCCGCACCGGAACGCGATGTATATGTGATGGTCGGGGATGGCTCCTACCTGATGATGAACAGCGAAATCGTGACTTCGATTCAAGAAGGCTATAAACTCATCATTGTGCTACTGGATAACGCGGGCTTTAAGAGCATCGGCAGCCTCTCGCGTTCGCTTGGACAGGAAGGCTTCGGCACGCGCTACGTCTATCCGCAGGGCGGCAAATTGCCGGGCGATGAAGCAGGAGCAAAAGTAGAAACGCTGCCGGTAGACCTGGCGGCTAATGCGAGAAGCCTGGGTGCGCATGTCCTGGAATGCCGTACCTATGCCGAGTTCGTGAATGCGCTCAAAGAGGCGCAGACGACAGAACGCACGACGGTGGTGTACATTCAGAATGACCGCTACGAAGGCGTGCCGGGCTACGAAAGCTGGTGGGATGTGCCGGTAGCCGAGGTCAGCGAGATGCCTTCGGTGCAGGCGGCGCGTACTGACTGGGAGGCCATGCGAGCTAAGGAACGCTATTTTCTCGGTTCGTAATAGCGAGTCATGAAAAAAGCCCTCCCACCTGTCATCCTGAGCGCAGCGAAGAATCTGCGTCACCCAACCGGATCGCATGCCCGCACCAGAGATTCTTCGCTGCGCTCAGGATGACATCTGGAGGTAGGTTGGGAATAGCGAGTTGCAAGCAGGAGAACAACATGAAGGTTAAGATTTCGCGTGGCAAATTTGAAGGCATCAACGCCTGTGCCGATGGTCGAGGAGTGATTGCCGCGCTGGCGGTCGATCATCGCGGCAATTTGCTGGATGCCATTGCTCAGGCGCGAGGGAAGGATGGTCAGGCGACGGCGGAGGATATGCTGGCGTTCAAGATGGCCGTCACAAAAATGCTCACACCCTATACGAGCGCGATTCTGCTTGATCCAGAGTATAGCCTGGAGGCCATTAACAGTCGCGCTGATGGTACGGGAGTGCTGCTTGCTTATGAGCAATCGGGCTATGATGTCCAGGTGAAGGGACGATTACCCGACCTGCTGCCGGAATGGAGCGTTCGTCGGCTTGTGGAGGCAGGGGCGCAGGCGATAAAAATTCTCCTGTTTTACAACCCGTTCGATGAGAAGCGCATCAATACGGTCAAGCAGGCATATGTCGAACGCATCGGCGCGGAATGTGTGGGGGTTGATGTGCCTTTTTTCTTGGAGCCACTGGTCTACGATGATGCGATCGGCGACGAAAAAGGGTTAGACTTTGCCAGGAAAAAGCCGCAGTACATAGCGCGAGCAATGGAGGAGTTTTCAAAGCCGCGCTACGGCGTGGATGTTCTCAAAGTCGAATTGCCTGTCAATCCCGCCTTTGTGGCTGGAACACGTTCTTTCGCGGGAGAGGCAAGCGCCTATTCGCGCCAGGAGGCGCTTGCGCATTTTCGCAACGCGGCCAGCGCGACCAACAAGCCTTTCATCTATCTGAGCGCGGGCAGCAGCGATAAGGTCTTCTGCGAGATGTTAGAACTGGCAGCCGAGGCCGGAGTAGGCTACTGCGGCGTGTTGTGCGGGCGCGCCACCTGGCAGGATGCCATTCCAATCTACGCAAATAAAGGACTGGCCGCGCTTGAAACCTGGCTGGCAAATCAGGGCAAGCAAAACGTCGAGGCGCTTAATGATGTGCTGGCACAAGGCGCGACCGCGTGGTGGGAGGCGCATGGGGGGTTGGAGAATATTGATGTGGTTGATTGATCAGGGTTAAATATTGGAGAAAAACCTCATGCTCTTTGTAGGGACGTGATTTATCGCGTCCTGCCTGATAAATCCGTATAGCAAGCAGGGCGCGATAAATCACGTCCCTACGGCTTCAAACGTTCCTAAAGATCATGCCGACTGGCTATACATTCCCCGATTCAACCACAACGACTGAGGTTGCGGTCTCCGCGATGTAACGCAAATCCATTTCTTCGAGGGTCTTCTTCTTGCCGAGCAGCAGTTTTGCCATTTCAAAGGCTTTGTTCAACTGCTCTTTTTCCAGTTCGTAGCCAAGCTCGCGCAGTTGGGCGGCGAGGGCGGCGCGACCGGAGAGCTTGCCCATGTGCATGCGGCGGTCAGCCGAGGTCAGGCCGATGGATTCGGGCGTCATGATCTCGTAGGTACGCGCATCCTTGAGGACGCCATCCTGGTGAATGCCGCCGCCGTGAGCGAAGGCATTTCGACCAACAATGGACTTCGTCCACTGCGGTTCCATGCCGGAAAGTCTGGCGACAAGGCGGCTGGTGGGGACGATTTTGGTGGTATCGACACGCACATCCAATCCGAGGTCGGCGGAACGGGTGCGAATGGCCATCACCACATCTTCGGTGGCGGCGTTGCCAGCGCGCTCACCCAGGCCGTTGATGCAGGTATCGACGCGCTCGGCTCCGTTGCGTAAACCCTCAAGCGCGTTGGCAACCGCCAGTCCGAGGTCATCATGGCAGTGGGCGGAGATGCGGGCCTGGGGAAATTCGCGCTTGACATCGGCGACCAACTGGCCGAACTCCCAGGGCAGGGCAAAGCCGACGGTGTCGCAGATGGCGATAAAGCGCACGCCCTCTTTCAAAACGGCTTCGCAGACTTCCAGGATGAAATCGTGTTCGGTGCGAGTGGAGTCTTCGAGGGCAAAATCGACCCTCTCGGTGTAGGTGCGGGCGTGAGCCACAGCGGTACGCGCCATCTCTAAGACCTGCTCGCGGCTCTTGCCAAGCTTAACCTGCCGGTGAAGGGGCGAGGTACTGACAAATGGGTGAATGACCGGCTTCTCGGCATCCTTGACGGCTTCCCAGGCGCGGTCGATGTCGGCAAAATGGGTACGGGCAATCGAGCAAATTTCGGCGTTGCGCACCTTCTGGGCAATCAGCCGGATGCACTCAAATTCCCCCGGCGAAGAGATGGCAAAGCCGCAGTCCAGCGTATCGAAGCCCATATCGGCCAGCGCCTGAGCAATCGCCAGCTTCTCCTCGGGGAAATAATTCACCCCAGGGGTCTGCTCCCCATCACGTAAGGTCGTTTCAAAAAATTTGACGATGCGAGATTCGGTCGCCATCGTTGCAGCCTCCTTCTCAGCTCAAACCAGCCTGTTTAAACACGTGAAACTGTTTGCTTAGGAAAAGGAGTTGGGAAGACTGACCCCTTTACGGGCAAGGGGAACCGCGCAGATACGTGCTGCTGTTCATATGTCATCCGAAACTCCTTTGTTTCGACATTTTTGGGAGATGCTTGATAGCATTATATGCATCTTTGGCAAGGATACGCAAGCCACAGGTAGCAGCGTATCTGGTATCAAGCATTACGATAAAAACAACACCAGAAGAACGTCACATGCGCGGCCTGCGGTCAACCACGCGCCTCGCCTTCAATTCAAAGCGTGGCAGTGTTCCTAACTCCACCGCTTCGATGGGAACCCGCAAGTTCAGCGCCAGGCGCATTTCCTCCTGAATAGTCGCAACCAGCGCGGTGGGGCATTCCACCTGCAAAGCGATTTCATCCAGCGGACCATTCTTCGTGACAATTACGCGGTATTCGGTCACTTCAGGAAAGCGATGCAGGATATTCGCCAGCGCCGACGGGTAGACGTTGACGCCGCGCACGATCAACATATCATCCGCCCGCCCAAGCACGCCGCCGGGGAGCATCAGAAACGAGCGACCACACGGGCAGTTGTAGCCGCCATGCCGCACAAGATCGCCGGTACGATAGCGAATAGCGGGACTACCCCAGCGCCCCAGGTTGGTCAAGATCAATTCGCCGACCTGTCCTTCCTGCACAGGCCGGCCCGTCGCCGGGTCGAGTATCTCCGCGATAAATTCGCCCTCGTTGACATGCACTCCTTGCTGCTCCGAACAGGCGAAGCCATACGCGCCCATCTCGGTCATACCCGTGTGATCGTAAGTTCGCGCACCCCAGGCTCGCTCGATGCGTTCGCGTGTCGCGGGAATCGAGGCTCCCGGCTCGCCTGCATGTATCGTCACGCGCACGCTCATCTCGCGCAGGTCGATACCGTGTTCCTGCGCGACCTCCGCCAGTCGCAAGGCATAGCTGGGCGTGCAGACCAGCACCGTCGCGCCTATTTCCTGCATGACGCGCAACCGCTGCAACGAATCCATGCTTCCGCCGGGCACCGTGAGGGCACCAATGCGCTTCGCCCCCTCGTAAGCCGACCAGAAGCCGATGAACGGCCCAAAACCAAAGGCAAGAAAGACAATATCATCTCTGCTGACGCCTGCCGCCTCATAGACACTCTCCCAGCACTCGGCCCACCAGTCCCAGCTTTCCTGCGTATCAAGAATCTTTAACGGGCGGCCCGTTGTACCCGACGTTTGATGAAAACGCACGTATTCGCTGAGGGGATAGGTAAGATTCGTGCCATATAAAGGGTGTTCTTCCTGGTCGCTGACCAGCTCTCTCTTGGTGGTAAAAGGCAGGCGCGCAAGATCGTCCAGCCGTTCGATTGAAAGGGTCTCCCCCTCTTGCAGAAGTTTGCGCCGGTAAAAACGATTATCAGGCAGGAAGCGCCTTAATCCCTCCTGTAATCGGCTCAATTGATGGGCCTCTATGCGCGAGCGATCAGCAGTTTCCAGTCGAGACATACTATTTTCGCCCCTTTCTGGTAGAGTTATGGCATCAATGCTTCCAGCGCGCGGCGCACAAAAACGGGCGTCACCTGTTTGCGATAATTGATGGTCAGGTCGGCATTGTCTAGCGGTTTGGCGCGTCTTGCTGCTGCGACTGCCACCGCGTCTATCAGTTCGCGGCTGAGCGGCTGGCCGATCAATTGCGAGGCGGCTTCGTTTGCTTCGACCGGGTGCGAAGCGACCGCGCCCAATGTCAGGCGGGCATCTGCTACGGTGCCATCCTCGTGAAAGCGCAGGGCCGCCGCTACTCCCAGGATGGGAAAATCGAACGAACCGCGCCGCCGCAGCTTCAGATACGCGCTGCGCCAGCCATCGGCAGGGGGCAGAAGAATCTCCACCAGTAGCTCATCCTTTTCCACGTTGTAAGGATGCATGCCATCATCGCGGAACAACTCGCGCACCGGCAGCACGCGCTCGCCGCGCTCGCTCACCAGTCGTGCCTGCGCGCCCAGACTGACCAGCACAGGCGCGGTATCCGCTGAAGAAATGGCCCAGCAGCGCGGACTTCCCGGGGCAACCAGGCAAATATCGCCATCCTTCTTCATGCAATAGCCGATGGAATGCCGCCAGAACTCGGTTTGATTGTAGTAGTTGCAGCGCGTGTCGAGCAGCAGGTTTCCGCCAATCGTTCCCATATTGCGCAGTTGCGGCGTCGATACTGCGCCCGCAGCCGTAGCGAGCGCGGCATAATGACGTTGTATCAGAGGATGCTCCGCCAGCGGAGCAAGCGTCACCCCCGCGCCTATGCGTAATCCCTGTTCAGGCGAGCCATCGATGCCTTTGAGAGAAGCAATGCCGCGCAGACCGATCAATACGGCGGGAGTAAATTGCCGCCGCTTCATATTGGGGTACAGGTCGGTGCCTCCCGCGACCGGCATGGCCTGCTCTCCCTCTACGGCCAGCATATGCGCGGCCTGCTCTACTGTGCGTGGAGCAAGATAGCGAAATGGTGGCAGGCGCAGCATCAGGATTGCCCTCCCTTCATGACGATAGAAGAGGATGCATCAGCGTTCTGCATATGTTCATCACTCATGTCCTGCGCGCCATCCAGCGCTTCAGGCTGCCATTTGACCAGGCGCGTCGGCCAGGGAGAGGGAGCCTGGATTGGCGCAACCTGAGGACGAGCAGCGCCGGTGGCTGTCGATGCGGCTTTCAAAGCCTTCAGCACTTTATCAGGTGTGATAGGCACCTCGTCGATACGCGCGCCGGTAGCGTCGTAGACGGCATTGGCGATAGCCGGAATGACCGGATTGAGCGGCCCCTGCCCCGCCTCCTTGCCCCCGAAAGGCCCTTCACGGTCGGGTATCTCGATCAGAATGGTCTCAATCTCGGGCGTATCAAGCGTGGTGGGCAGCTTATAATCCAGCAGCGAGGGGATTTTATGGCGTCCCTTGCGAAAAACCTGTTGCTCCATGACCGCCTCGCCGTAGCCCATGTACGCGCCGCCCTCTACCTGTCCGGCAACCAGCAGCGGATTGATAGATTGCCCCACGTCGTGAGCCAGCCACAGTTTTTCAACATTCACCTCGCCCGTCTCCACATCTACTGCCACCTGGGCCACGCACGTCGAATAAGAATAGGCCGGTGATGGACCCACGCCCGAACCCTTGTAGTTGCCGGAAATACCCTCTGGCGGAGCATAGGAACCCGATGAGACCAGCGCGCCGAAACGGGCCTCCGAGAGTTCTATAGCCAGCACAAATGGCAGCGTCGTTCCTGGATCGCTCTCGTCATAAATCACGCCACCACCAGCCTGCAGCCGCTCGACAGGCACACGAAGATGTTCTGCCGCCACCGCAAAGAGCTGCTCTTTCAAGCGCCGCGCCGCGCCAATAGCGGCATTGCCAGCCATGAAGGTGACGCGGCTGGAATACGAACCGAGATCAACGGGCGTCAGTGTCGTATCCGCCGTTTCCAGATGAATGTCTTCCGGCTCTATGCCAAGCTCCTCGGCCACGACGTAGGCCAGCACAGAGGTTGACCCCTGGCCAATGTCAGTGGCTCCGCAGTACACAGTGACGCCGCCGCCCCGGTCGAGGCGAATCTGTACGGCGGAATGGGGTAGGTCGTTCCAGTAGATCGGCTTGCCAGCGCCACAGATATAGGAAGATGCCGCAATCCCTATACCACGCCGAATCGCGGGATGCTCCGTTTTCTCCGAAGCGGCGTTGCCGTTGAGGCCGCTCTTGCCACGATGGAAGTCATACCAGCCGGAGCGTTCCACAACGGCATCGAGACATTCGCCCAGCGCGCAACTGGTGACACGCAGGCCGTTTACGGTGCGCGTGTACGGCTCAATCAGGTTGCGCCTGCGCAGTTCGACGGGATCGATGCCGAGGTCGCGAGCGATTTTGTCCAGGTGTACCTCGACGGCGTAGCGGGGCTGCGTGGTGCCATGCCCGCGCTTAGGCCCACAGGGCGGCTTGTTGGTGAACAGGCGCATTCCCTCGAATTTATAGGCGGGCAGCTTATAGGTCACGGTCTGGAGCGCGCCCGTGTAGTAGGTCGTGGCGATACCATACGAACCATACGCGCCGCCATCCAGGAACGAGCGGAAGTGCATGGCCGTGAGCGTGCCATCGCGCTTGACGCCGGTTTTGATCCACATCTTGACGGGATGGCGTCCGCGATGGTTCAAGAAAACTTCTTCGCGCGTACAGGTGATTTTGACGGGGCGAGCGATGCGGCGCGACAGCTCGCAGGCGCAGATTTCGTGCGAGAAGGGGTCGCTTTTGCCGCCAAAGCCGCCGCCGACGTTGGGAGCAATCACGCGCACATGAGAACGCGGCAGGTTCAAGACCTTGCTCAGTTCGCGATGCACATAATGCGGCGTCTGCGTCGATGACCATAGGGTGAGCCTGCCACCCACCGGGTCGGCAGGATTTGGCTCCCAACTGGCAACACAGGCATGTTCTTCCATCGGCGCGTGATTGTTCCCCTCGTAATAGAACCAGTCTTCGCGCACATAGTCAGCCGCCGCGAAGCCCGCCTCCACTTCGCCAAACTCGTAAGAGACGGCTTTGTGGATATTGCCGATGCGCGCCTCGTCGTTGATTTTATTCTCGGGGTGCGCCAGCGCCTCGTCGATACTCATCAACGCAGGTAATACTTCGTACTCGACATGTATCAGCTTCAGCGCCTCGTCCAGAATATCGGGATCGAGCGCGGCGACGGCAGCTACCGGATCGCCCACGTAGCGCACCTTCTCAATCGCCAGCGCGTATTCGTCCTGGCTCGAGGGTAAAATACCATATTTGCGCGGCAAATCCTCGCCGGTAATCACCGCCAGCACGCCAGGCAGCGCCAGCGCCCGGCTTGCGTCGATGGAGAGAATGCGGGCGTGTGGATGGGGCGAGCGCAGCAGGCGTCCATATACCATACGCGGGAGCATAATATCGTCAGCGTAGAGGGCGCGACCAGTGACTTTGGCGTAGGCGTCAACTTTGGGCCGAGGAGTGCCGATCACTCTATAGGCAGGCTGAGAGGCAGGAGTTTCAGGCTTGTTCAACATATGCTGCTTGCTCATTGCGCATCTCTCCTTTCGGCCATGCGCCCGGCAGCAGCTTCCACCGCCTCGTAGATTTTGGTGTACCCGGTGCAGCGACAGAGGTTTCCGGCCAACGCTTCCTTCATCTGTTCCCGCGTCGGCTGCGGATGGTCACGTAAAAGCGCGATGCCGGAGAGCAGGATACCCGGAGTGCAGTACCCGCACTGCGCCGCTCCCAGTTCGGCGAAAGTCTCCTGCAGGGGATGCAGTTGGCCGTTGGCCTCCACTCCTTCGATGGTGGTGATCTCGCTCTCCTGCACTTCGATGGGCAGCACCAGGCACGAAAGCGAGGGCAGGCCATCGATTAACACAGTGCAGGCTCCGCATTCACCCAGCTCGCAGCCATGCCTGGTTCCTATCAGGCCCAGGTCTTCACGCAACACTTCCAACAAAGTATGATGAGGCGCAACCGCTATTTCGCGGCGTTCGCCATTGACATGCAAAGTAATCAGTTCGCGCATCGCCGCCTCCTTTCGCGAACCCCTGCTCTCTCGCCTTGAATTACGGTAAAATGGCTTTCCCGCAACTGCCGGGTGCGCTTCTCCATCGACACGGACGCTCCTGCTTCACAACGCTCTCTTCATCCATTTATTTTGTTCACCATATTGAACTAACTGTTCACCTACAAGAACAGTGTAATCAATGGGATTTTCTTTGTCAAGCATAGGAACAGCGCTCTCATTCCCCTGCATCAATGATGGGGGCTTTCCGCGCTGGTCGCTGTAAGCTTGAGGAGCCGTTCAGCGTTCAAATGGCTGATCTTCTCCTTATCGTCCGGGCTGATGGATGCACTGTCCAGAAATGCTCGTCCCTGCTGGTTCGTGCTATAGGGATAATCGACCGAGAAAATGATACGGTCGGCCCCCATAAGCTCGAGGGCAAGTAAGAGCGGCGGGTCTGTAAAGAAGCCACTGGTTGTGAAATGGAAGTTGCGCAAAAAGTATTCAGGTACCGGGTGCTGCAAGTGCTTCGCGACCGGAGAGAGAACATTCTGGATACGAGCGAACATGAAAGGAAGCATCTCCCCCATATGCCCGATGATGATCTGCAAGCCGGGCAAGCGATCAAAGACGCCGGACAGGATCAGGCGCAGAGCATGAATGGCCGTCTCTGAATGCCATCCCCATCCTCCTCTCGACAGTGCCGAACTCACCGCCGGGTCGAAACCTGCATAATAGGCTTCCCATACCGGAGCAGGGGGAAAGGCTGGATGGATATAAATGGGCACATCCAGAGCAACGGCGCGCTCCAAAACCGGCAGGAAGGATGGATCATCCAGAAAGCGCCCGTTCGTCGTGCCATTGATCAAGGCTCCTTTGAAGCCGAGCGAACGCACCGTCCGCTCCATCTCATCAGCGGCGGCCTCTGGTTTGACCATCGGTAAGGTGGCGAAGCCGGCGAAACGGGTGGGATGGGCGGCAACGGCTTCAGCGAGTTGATCGTTGGCCTGCCTCGCCAGACGCACCATCTCTACATCAGGAAGCGAAAGGCCATCTATGACGCCATGCGAGATCACCTGGAGATCGATGCCGCCCGCATCCATATCCTTCAAACGAAGATCGCCCAGATCAGCAAGCTTCGCCTGCAATTCGGCTGGAAAGCCCGCATTTGCGCCTCCTCCACGCTTCGAAGCTTCTCTCGCCATTACTTCGCCGAATCCCCTGGCCAGGAAATGCTCCTCGATAGCAATTGTTCTCATAAATGTTTCCTTTCTCATAAAAAATAAAGGTAAGGCTACACCCGTTTCCTCAGTATATCCCAGGATGGCTCGCAAATAACTCGGCAGCACGCCGCCATGACATCATCTCTTCTCCACGCGCTTCATCAGCGAAACGATAATCATGTTTGCGCAGCAGTTCCTGTATCTCAGCTAATAGGCGCTGCATGCAAGCCTGCTGGCATTCCAACAGAGAGCCAAGTCGGGCAGGCTGATTTCGTTCAGCTTCGGCCCGCGCCTGTGTGAAGTGCGACAGGCAAAGCCCTATCGACTGGGAGAAAAGCGTCCGCATCTCCTCTGCCTGCAATTGCTCTACGAAGGTAGAAATCAGGCGCGCTTCAATATTGGCCCGGCTTATGCAGAAAGGACAGCTATCGAACGCTGGTTGCGCATAAGTGGGAGCGGAATGATGACTCAATCTGCTCCACAAGCCACCGAACGAGGATGAGCCAGGCGCGCCTTGCTGCTGTGCCGCGTCACGTTGCAGGGCAGCAAGAATCTCGGGCAGCGTCTCACTATAGATTACGGCAAGCTGAAAACCCGTACCCAGTTGCGCCAACTGCCACGTGTGCAGCGGACAAAAGCCCCTGATGCGAATAAGTTCATGGCGATGGTCCACCTCGGTAAACCCCTCGTACTGCCAACTGTCCATCACTTGCTGCATGTCCTCAAGCAGCACAAGACATACGAGACAACCCTCACGCTGCATGGCAGCGCGCAAAGCATCAATATCACGCGAACGCTTAACGGACTCATCTTCTTGCTTCATAGCTATATCCTTTTCTGCGAGTTGTATATGGCCTCTGTTTATGAAGACGATGGAGCGTGAGGGAAAGATGAAGTAGCTCGTCGAAATTGAGATTCGTTCGTGATACACATACTGCCCATTGTGATCTAAATGCGAGAGATAGCGACTACGCTATTTGTAGCAAACCTGTGCAAGAAAGTACACACCAATAACTGCAAGGTCTCTTGCGAAAGGAGAATACAAACATGATGCATATGATGATGCCCATCCCGCCAGTGCATAGCGCCGCAGCATTCAGCGATGTGCTTTTCTGGGGAATGATTGTCGCGCTGATCGCGCTCTTCTTGCTGGTGACAGCGCTATGGATCGTGGGAAACCGGCGAATCGCAGCTCGCGAGCATACTTTGACCGGCGAAGTGAAAGAGGCAAGCTGGCAGGAGAAAATGCTCGAACCGTTCTATTCTGACGAGCAAACGGAGGTTCACACGCCCGAAAAGGAACTTGTGTTACACCGGTGATAGTCTCTTGAACAAAGCAAGCCAGAGGGGAAAGGATAATGTGTACCCTGCCCTCTCTGGCTTCTTTCCTATTCAAACCAGCTATACGGATACTTCTCATCATCTATGGTCTGAGCGGTTGCCGTATACTTAAGCGGATAGAAAGTGTCGATCATCACGGCAAGTTCTTCGGTGCGTTCGAGGCCGAGGCTCTTTTCGACTGCGCCGGGCTGCGGGCCGTGTGGGATACCGCGTGGGTGCATGCTGATTGAGGACTGCTCGATACCTTTGCGGCTGCCGAAGTTGCCGTTGACGTAGTAGATCATCTCGTCGCTATCGATGTTGCTGTGGTTGTAGGGCACAGGTATCGAGAGCGGGTGATAATCCAACTTGCGCGGGACGAAGGAGCAGACCACAAAGTTCGGGCCCTGGAAGGTCTGATGCACAGGGGGCGGCTGGTGAACGCGCCCGGTGATCGGCTCGAAATCCTCGATGTTGAAGATCCAGGGATACTCGTAGCCATCCCAACCAACTGTGTTGATGGGGTGGAAATCGTACCAGTAGCTGGAGATGATGTTACCGACCTTGACGCGCAACTCGAATTCGCCACGTTCGGTATGCGTCACCAGTTCCTCGGGGCCGCGAATGTCGCGCTCGCAATACGGGGAATGCTCAAGCAACTGGCCGTTCTTGTTGAGGTAGCGGCGCGGCGGCTCGATGGTGCCACGCGCTTCCACGGTCAGGAAACGCGGCTCGGGGCCGTCTTTCGCGACCTGGAAGCGGAAGGTGGTGCCGCGTGGAATGATGATGTAGTCGCCCTCGTGATAGGGCAGCAGGCCAAAGTTGGTCTCCAGGATGCCGCGCCCCTCGTGGACGAAGTACATCAGGTCAGAGTCGCCATCCCGATAGTAATAGTCCATCTCCTTATCAGGCAACGCCACGCCTATCACGATGTCCTTATTAAAGAGCAAAGGCTGCCGACCAAGCACAGGGTCGCCGCCGCGCTTCATTTGCGATGTCTTGAGGTGGTGATGACGCTGCACTTCCTGCGGCCACTCCTCGCAATGAACTTCAGCGAACTTCTCTACCTTTTTCACCCGCGTCGGCGGATAGTTATAGTAGAGAATGGAATAGTTGCCGGAAAAGCCTTCGGTGCCGAAGACTTCTTCGTAATAGAAGCTGCCGTCCGACTTGCGGAACTGCGTATGCCGTTTATGGGGAATCTGCCCAAGACTACGGTACATCGGCATATCTATTTCCTCCTTTTGTAGGGACGCTATGATAAACTTGAACAAACACGACCGACAAGGGTTTGATGTCATCCTTCGCTGCGCTCAGGATCTTCGTCGTCCCAGGATCGTGCGCCCAGCCCGCAGATCCTTCGCTGCGCTCAGGATGACATGGGCGAGATGACCGACCCTGGTTTTTCAACATCGTCATCGCGTCCCTACAATTCACACGATGCGATTACGCAATACGCCAATACCGTCAATTTCGAGTTCGATCACTTCGCCGCGCTGGAACCAGGGATGTACCTCAGTTCCCAATTCGAGCAGGCAACCGGTGCCGACGGTACCGGAGCCGATGACGTCGCCGACGCGCAGGCGCGCATTGCGCGAGGCATAGGCGATCATCTGCGGGAAGCTGTAGTAAATCTGGTTGAAGTTGCCGTGTGAGATTTCCTTGCCATCAACACGGGCAAGCATCGTCATATCGTAACGCTCGCTGGCTCCGCTGCCGCTGCGGCGCGAGGCGAGTTCATCGGGCGTGACGAGCCAGGGGCCAAGCGAGGTGGCGAAGTCCTTGCCCTTGCCAGGTCCCAGGTTCAGCTTCATGTCCTTGCGCTGGAAATCGCGGGCGCTCCAGTCGTTCATGATGGTGTAGCCAGCGATGTAGTTAGCCGCCTCTTCGACCGGAATATCCTTGCCTTCGCGCCCGATGACGCAGGCAATCTCCAACTCGATATCCAGTTCGCTGCTGCCTACAGGATAGGGTACCGGCTCGTCAGAGCCGTAGATTTCGCTGGTGTTGCTGAAGTAGAACGTCGGGATCTCGTACCACTCGGGAATCATGCCGAGGCCGCGTTTGGCGCGAGCAGTGGCCACGTGCTGCTCAAAAGCGTAAAAGTCGCGCAACGTGGGCGGCTCGGGAATGGGCGCGAGCAGGTGGGTATTCGCCAGGGGAACGCCTTCGAGCGAGGTGTTTTCCAGCGCCTGCCTTGCCTTCGCCATGCCTTCCGGGTCGCGCAACAGTTCTAGCAACGTGGGGTAGTCAAGGGCGACAACCTGGTCGCCCCGCACGACACCCGCCGACGTTTTGCCTTCAGATGTACGAAATGTGACAAGTTTCATCTACAGATTCCCTCGCAAAGCCTGTTCGCGCTCGATAGCCTCGAAAAGCGCCTTAAAGTTACCTTCGCCGAAACCACGCGCACCCTTGCGCTCGATGACCTCAATGAAGACGGTCGGGCGCACTACAATCGGCCTGGAGAAGATTTGCAGCAGGTAGCCCTCGTCGTCGTGGTCAACCAGGATGCTGAGTTCGGCCAGTTGCTGCACGTCCTCGGCGATGTTGGGAACGCGATCCAGCACATTTTCATAGTAGTTGTGAGGCGTTCTCAGAAACTCCACGCCGCGCTCCTGCAAATTGCGCACAGTGGTGATGATATCCGAGGTATTGAGCGCAATATGCTGCACGCCGGGGCCGCGATAGAAATCAAGGTACTCTTCGATCTGCGATTTCCTGCGTCCCTGGGCCGGTTCGTTGATGGGGAATTTGATGCGCCCGCTGCCATTCTGCATGACCTTCGACATGAGGGCAGAATACTCGGTGCTGATAGCGCGATCATCGAAGTGAATCATCTGGGTGAAGCCCAGCACGCGCTCGTAGAAAGCCACCCACTCATCCATCTTGCCAAGCTCGACATTGCCGACGATATGGTCAATAGCAGCAAGACCAGCCGGGCGAGCGCGGCGCGGCACATTGGTCTCGATGGGGCGATAGCCGGGCAGGAAGACACCCTTGTAGTCCTGGCGTTCGACGAAGGTATGAATGGTATCGCCATAGGTAGCAATGGCAGCCAGCTTAACGACGCCATAGTCATCTTTGCGCGTTGTCGGCTCCAGTACGCCGCGAGCGCCGCGTGAGGTCGCTTCAGCATAGGCGCGAGTAGCATCATCGACGCGCAGAGCGATATCTTTGACGCCATCACCATGCAGCTTGATATGCTCGGCCATCGTGTTATCGGGGCCAAGCGGAGAAGTCACGACAAAACGGACGTTGCCCTGCTCAAGCACATAGCTGGTGCGGTCGCGCACTCCGGTCTCTAATCCCGCGTAGGCGATGGGCGTAAATCCCCAGGCATGAGTAAAATAATAGGCCGATTGCTTCGCATCGCCCACGTAAAATTCGACGTAATCGTAATTCTGAATGGGCATGAAATCTTGTTCGGTCATTGGCGGCTCTCCTTATCGCACGAATTCCTATAAACACAACATCCAAAGGTAAGAAAAAACCAGGAGTTCGGGGATAAAGGTAAAAAGCGCCTGCAATAGAGGGAAAACATGTACAGGCCGATTGCGCACAAAAGGGCTGGCAAGCATCCCGAAACTCCTTTGTTTCGATACGTTGCGACATTACTACGTCATTATATGCACAGGAAAACGCGAACTGCAAGGTTTGCTCGTACAGTGAACACCAGGGCGACCGCAAGGGTACGCCCCTACTATCGATGCGTATTGTAGGGGCGTACCCTTGCGGTCGCCCTGGCTTCAGCACCCAATTATTGGGGAACTTCGCAGCCGAAGTAATCTCATGCAAATAGTACTTCTTGCCCGAATTATTGAGCTATGCAAATGTAAGAAGCTATAATACAGACCTGTAAAGCGCAGTGATTCTGGTGATAATGAAGCCAGAAAGGCGAGCGCTCCACATCCATACCGGTTGCATATTTTTCTGTGTGCAGTGGGTGGTATGGCGATTACTTATCAGTAAAAGTAAAGAGGAAAAAACGTAAATGGAAATTTCTGGCAGCCAGAAGGTGAAGGCACCTCGACCTGTAGTATTTAATGCGCTGTTGAATCCTGAAGTCTTGAAAAACAGCGTTCCTAACTGCGATAGCGCTGAATTTGTGGATTTTCCGACGGGTCGGCAGTTGAAGCTGACTATTTCTCCCAACGTTCCCGGTTTCAAAGGCCCCTACACGGTCTTCTTGCAAACCGGTGAGGTTGTTCCTCCCTCCCGCGTCGTCCTGATCGCAGAGCCGACCAGCTCAGTTGGTTCAATTCATGCCAACTGCGTCATCGATCTCACTGACGATCCCGAAGGAACCAACCTGAGCTACAACGCAAAGGCAAAATTGGAAGGCAAGATCGCGGCAACCCCCGAACTGATCGCCAAAGGCTTCGTGAAGTCCGCGCTCGAACACTTCTTCAAGAACTTCGAGAAGCAGGTCAGCACAGCCAACGTGTAAAGTTACTGCCCGTTTTGTGAAGAGAATGAGGCGGCCCACCAGGATTGCCATAGGTGGGCTGCTTTACTTTTGGAGAAGTGCAATACCGAAATTCTGCAAGGCGCTGGTTGGCAGGTCGGTCGGCACCCGAGATCCTTCGCTGCGCTCAGGATGACAGGCGTGAAGCTCCCCCTTTATTTCTCAAAAAACATCATCGCGTCCCTACAACCATAGACCCGCCTTATTTCTCAAAAATCATCATCGCGTCCCTACAAAACGCGCACATGCGCCGCTCCCGGCCCTATGCCAATAAACAAGGCCGGAATCGTCCTAATGAACGGTAATCGCAGTGCAAGCCGTACCGTAGGAGAAAGCACGAGCGGCTTGTCCGAGGACAGCACCCGCTTGAAAATCTGCTTCTGCACGAAGTTCTGAAAAGTCTGGATAATGCGGGTCGGCAGTTCGCGCTTGCGCTGGACTCTGGCAAGATCGCCTGTTGGGGCTTTGCCGGCTTTGAGATCGTCAGTAAGCATATTGGCAGCTACTACCGCGTCCTGGATGGCATAGTTAATGCCCACACCGCCAACGGGTGTCATGACATGGGCGGCATCGCCTATGAGCAGCAGGCCGGGGCGATACCATTTGCGCACGCGGCTGGATTCGACGGAGAGTACCGAGATTTGCTTCCATTCTTGCAGGTAGTCCATGCGGTCGGCGAGGTCTGGCAGCGCCTTTGCCAGTTCCTCACGCAACTTTTCGAGACCGGCAGCACGCACCTGCTGGTAGCCACCTTTCTGGATGACGTAGGCGATTTGCCACATGTCGCCGCGATTTAGTTGTACCAGAATATGACCATTGGCGAGACGGCCCAATGATTCGACCTGCTCATCTGGTCTGCGCGGCAGGCGAAACCAGAGGACATCCATCGGCGGAGAGGTTTTCACGGGTTCAAAGCCTGCGAGTTTGCGGATGCGCGAAAAGCGACCATCAGCGCCAACCGTCAGCACTGCGCGGAGCGAGTGCCAGCCATCCTGACCGCGATACTGCACGCCATGCACGTAGCCATCCTCTTCAATCAGCTTCTCGGCTCGCGCGCCCATTATCAATTTGAAATTGGGATAGCGTTTTGCCTCGTTGGTTATGAATTCAAGGAATCGCGCCTGGGGTATGAGCAAGACATAGTTAAAGCGTGTTTTCAGGCGGCGGAAGTCGGCAAAGGTATAGGTTCCGTCGGCAGTTTGCAGCGGGATCACATCCGCTCTGGTATGCTCAATTTCTAGCAGGCGGTCGGCAAGGCCGATTTCGTCGAGGATCTGCATAACAGATGGGTGAATGGTGTCGCCGCGAAAATCGCGGTCGAAGTCCATGTGTTCTTCAAGTAGGGTGACATTGACACCTTTGCGAGCGAGCAAAAGGGCAAGGATTGTGCCAGCCGGGCCTGCGCCTACGATACAGCAGGTCGTTTCCTCGCAATGTTCGGGGGGAATGGTTGGTGTTTGTGGCTGATTTTTCATGATGGTTTCTCCATTCTTATCAGGTCAGGCAATTTGACGACGGGTCGTAAACGAACTGAGTAAGACCATGAGGAGCGCGAAGAGCAGCAGCGCGCCAAGCTGTCCGGCAATGCCTACGAAGTCCTCTCCTTTGAGCATCACACCGCGCAGGGCATCATTGGCGTAGGTCAGGGGCAGGATATAGGCGATGGGACGCAAGACTGCTGGCAGTTGCGCGATGGGCCAGAAGATGCCGGAGAGAAAGACCTGCACACCAAAGACCAGGGGTATGAACTGCACAATCTGAAATTCATTCTGAGCAAAGGTCGAGAGGAAAATGCCCAGGTTGACGCTGCCAATTGTGAGCAGGGCCGTGACGAGGAAAACCAGAGCAAGATTTCCACTGTAGTGAACGCGCAGGGCAAAAACGACAAAGAGCAGGATCATTAACGACTGCACCAGGGCAAAGAGGGTGAAGCCGCAGATGTAGCCCAGCACCAGTTCGGCGCGGGTGAGCGGCGAGACCAGCACTCGTTCGATGGTTCCCTGGGAACGCTCGCGCAGAAAGGCAACCGAGGTCAGGATGAACACAAAGAAAAACGAGAAGATGCCGATAAACACCGGGGCTAGCGAGTCGTTAAAGGTGTACTGCGGGCCGCCATGCAGGTATTGCGGGCTGCCAATCGTGAATGGAAGCTGGCCGCCGAGTACAGGAGAAACACCCTGGCCGCTTTGACCGCTCGTTTCTTGCGCTCGCAGCGCGGCAATCGCTATACCAAGCTGGCGCGTGAAGCTTTGTGTGAGATCGCTCATGGCACTGGCAACACCCGGATCGGAGCCTTCCAGTTTAATCTGCACCGTTGGCTGCTGGTTGTTGAGCATCTGCTGACCAAAATCGGGGGAGAAGATGATGGCTGCATCGGCATTGCCATTTTGCAGCGTGCTATCTACCTGATCGGCATTGATATAAATGACGTTCAGCTTGTCTTTTCCAGGCAAAAGTTTTGTGATAAGGCTGTCGATGCTCTCGCTGCCGGGGCCGGTAGGACGAACGATGGCTAGTGTACGCACGCTGCTCGTGCTGGTCAGCACAAGGTACAGAAGTGTCATAACAACAATCGGAACGACGAAAATGAGCGCGAGCGTGCGTTTATCGCGCACCACCTGGCGTAGAATGCGGCTGGCAAGCGCCAGCACACGGGCCATATTCATGATCGCACCTCCGCTTTCTCCTGGTGGCTGGCAAAGTAGAGGAAGGCATCTTCCATATTGTCTTTGCCGGACTGCTGTAATAGAGCCGATGGAGTGTTTTCGGCGAGCAGCTTGCCGGAACGCATCAGACCGAGACGACTACAGCGTGAAGCTTCGTCGAGGTGGTGAGTGGAAACGATGATGGTCACGCCCTCTTTGTTTAGCTGCGCGAAGTAGTCCCAGAAGGAACGGCGTAGTTCGGGGTCAACGCCAACCGTCGGCTCATCTAACAGGGCAAGGCGGGGATGGTGAACGAGGGAGCAGGCCAGCGAGAGGCGCTGCTTCATGCCGCCGCTGAAGGTACTCACGACGCTGTTGGCTCTATCCGCGAGGTCTACACGCTCCAGCATTTCGTCGATGCGCTGCTCCTGCAATTTGCCGCGCAGGCCGTAAATGTTGCAAAAGAAGCGCATATTTTCGCGGGCGGTCAGGTCGTTATAGAGGGCGCTCAACTGCGTCATGTAGCCGAGATGCGGCGCAATCTTACGGTTGGGTACGCGCTCATTGAGAATGGTAATCGTGCCACTTGTGGGGCACACCAATCCAACCAGCATACGAATGAGGGTAGTTTTGCCGGAGCCGTTTGGACCAATCAGGCCATAGGTCTCGCCCGTATAGATACGCATATTGAGGTTGTCTACGGCACGCAGTTTGCCGAAATGCTTGACGAGTGAGTCAATGACAACCATTGGCTCCTGCTCGCGCTCCCGGGAAGCAGTCTCTGGCTTTTTTATCGCGCCGGGTTGAGCATCTGCCATTGCTACAACTCCTTTTAACTAATCGATTAATTAATTTCATTACAAAAAAATTTAACGTGGAAGAATGCCTAGCAAAACGGTATTGACGATAGAGTCAACAATCTGCTCCTGAGTATACGCAAGCGCTATAGGGTCACGCACAAGCTGACGGCGTAAGACGAAGCCGATCATACAGCCAACAATAGTTTGAACGGTCAGCGAAGCATCGAGAGGGCGCAACTCTCCAGTTGCCACTTTGGCCTCGAAGTAGCTACCGAGAAAGGCGAAAATGCGCTCGAAAGCATGAAAAGGAATGGTGGTAATCGATGTGCCATGAATAAATTCGGGCACCATCACCCGGATCAATTTCACCATGCTTTCGCTCTCCACAATCGCAAAGACCTGGCGCAACAACATACGCAAAAACGTCTCCGGCGGCAAATTAAACGCCTCTGGCGGCATCGAACGCAACAGTTGCAAGGGAGTACGGGTCTCGATGAGCGCGTTCAGCAATGCCTCCTTGCTCTCAAAATAGTAGTAGATCAGCCCCGGCGTGATGCCAGCTTCACGGGCGATATCCTTATTGGTGGCTTTGCTATATCCTTTCTGCGCGAAAACACGCAAGGCTGCATCAATGATCTGCTCCCGTCGATCTTCTACCACTTTAGGAGTGCGTGCCATCCTCTTGTTTGCTCGTTTCTACCTGAGATTTATTGATTAACCAGTTAATTAAATTATAAGGATGAAAAGGGAGTTTGTCAAGGAGACTCGTCAATCAGTTTTGGTTTCGATATCGTGCAGGCTGATGCGTGTATAGATACCGCCAAGCACCGCCAGCATACCCATACCGGTAAACACGGTATCGACCGGGCCGAATGATATACCCAGGATGTTCGCATGGAAGTTGTGCAGGACGGTACTTACCAGGGAGCCTGCCAGGGCGACCGAGACCAGCGCCGCTAACCGACCAATAGGATTAATTACTGCTGTGACCCGGCCCACGAATTCACGCGAGGTATTATCGAGGATGAGCGGGCCTGCCGTCACGATGACCGACGTAGTGGAGACGCCAAACAGGAAGGCCGCGCCCAGGGCGAGATAGAAGCTGGTCAGGTGCGACATCACGATCACAAAGAGGCCAGAGGTGACAAGTCCGACCCAGAGCATGCGCGTCAGACCAATCCGCTTGCCAAAGACCGTGACCAGTACTGCTCCCACTATCGCGCCGACTCCGAAATCAGCCCCCAGGAAGCCATAGTCGCTGGCGGGGGCGCGCAGATTGCCGGTAATAAAGAAATAGCCGAGGGATTGCAGCGCGCCGAAGCCCAACCAGGTCAGCACTTCAGCGACCATGATGGTGCGCAACACCACGTGATGAACGACATAGCCCAGCCCATCGAGGAACTCCCGTGAGAAGTGGCCGGTTTCACCAGGAGCTAAGCTATGGGCCGAGGGCGGTGCCTCAATAGCTGCGGACGCCCAAAAGACGACGACAAATGAGAGCGCGTTGAGTACGAGCGCCCATATTACGCCCAGACCGAAGACGAGCGCGGCGGCCACCGGCGGCCCTATGATGACCGCGAGACCCTGAATAGCCTGGAATGTCTCCATCGCCTGGTCCTGGCGCGGTTTCGAGACAATGTCCTTAATGAGGGCGAACTGGGCCGGTATGAAGAACTGGGCAAAACTGGAGAGGATAGCAACGTCCGCGAAAACGACCCCGAGCCGCCAGAAGAGTGGAAGCTGCACATGCCCAATCAGGGGCAGCGAGAAGTCTGCGGCAGGCAGCACCAGCAGCGCCGCGAAAATGGCCTGTAGCGCCGCCACAAACACCATCGTTCGGCGCTTATCCCAGCGATCCACGAATACACCCGCGATGGGGCCAACCACGATTTGCGGAATGGCGGCGGACAGGACAACGGCGCTAACAGCAAGCGGTGCCCAGGACTGGCCCGCGACCAGGAAGGTGGCGACCCACAGAACGAGAGCGGTATCCCATGCATAATCACCCACGCTGGATATGGCCTGCCCCCACCAGAGCAGGGCAAAGTTCCGGTTAATGAAGGCGACTTTGGCAAGATGACGCAGCCGCCCTATGACAGATACTTTAAGGGGCGGAGCCTCAAGCGGCGATGTTGGAGCAGGAGACCGTATAGGCGAACCAAAGGGCCGGTAAGGCAGGCGCTTCGTCTGTTTATCAGTGGGGATGGTACTTTCTGATGAATCCGGGTACTCTTTCTGCTCTTTGGGCCGGGTTTCCATGCTGCTCGAATCCTTTTTCTAGAATATTGCTGGCGGATATGCCTGTCCCTCATATAGTCCACTGGAGCGAGAGGCAAAGTGTATTGATGAATGCTCTTTTATTTGCAAATTTACAACATGCGAACTCCACCCCTGTCTCCTGATGCCATCCTGAGCGCAGCGAAGGATCTTGCCCCACTGGCTCGACCTGGCAAGCGCGAGATCCTTCGCTGCGCTCAGGATGACATGCGAGAAGGGCCTGTTCATGGCATGCGAACTCCACCCTGAGGTTGAGAAAATATCCTCGCGAATATCAACCCACAATCAACCTCTGCGCCGATGGAGATTCACACGTTATCAGATACACTCTATCACAGAAGATACGAACCGCGAAAACAATAAACGGTTCCACATAAAAAGTAAACAAAATGCTAGAGCAAAAAAGTTCAGAAAACCGGCAAACAAAAAGAAAGGTTAAAACAATGATTGCACAGACTGCTCCTCTTACTCAGATGAATGTTCAGACCTCGTATGAAAGCAAGAACAATGGTCGCGCAATGGGCTTCCGGCGAATGCTCCCGACCCTGCTGCTGAACGCGGTTGCGCCGTTCGCGATCAACATGGTAGCGCAGCATTATATGCCTACTGTTGAAGCTTTGTTGCTGGCAAGTTCGGTTCCGGCCCTGTTTACCGTTGGCAATCTGATCTGGAAGAAACATATCGATATCATCGGTTCTCTGGTAGTTGTGGGCCTGCTGTTGAGCGCCATCTTCGCTCTGCTCTTTCGCAGTCCGCAACTGCTGCTGCTTCAGAGTTCGCTGGTGAGCGGCCTGTTTGGTATTGGAATGCTAATCTCGCTGTTCTTCTCACGGCCTGCACTGTTCTACATCGTGCGCTCAGTTGTGGCACAAAGCGATCCGCAGCGCGCCGCCAGCTTCGACGCGGATTGGGCACTCCCACAGTTTCGCAAGTTCTATCGCACCTTGACTGTTGTGTGGGGATGTGCCACAGTCGCCCAGGTGCTGCTGCACACCGTCCTGGTCTTCACGCTCCCCATCTCGCTCATGCTGATGCTCGGCCCGATCATGAACTTCGCGGTTATCATGCCCGCCGCCCATTGGAGCATGCACTACTTCCGCAAAAACAAGCGCACATTCGACGAATTGCGCAAGCAGCGCGAGGCGGCAAAAGCTTTCTAAAAAAGACTGGTATAGCTCAACAAGTAGAAAGCGAACGGCAGGAACAGCCGTTCGCTTTCTACTTGTTGAGCTATACCAGCAACCCTTTGCCCCCAACTGGCAAAACATCGATCTTTTCAGGACGACCAGCCAGAAGCGGAAGCACCTGTTTGATAGCTTCCTGAGCGCCCTCAACATTCAGCGAGGCATCATGCTCTTCCTGGCTTCTCCAAATCTCCGTCACCCACACGCTCTCCGGTTCGGTTGGTGAGGTGTTTATGACATATAACTGGCATCCTTCAAGCTGCGCAACAGAGCTTGCGGCCTGCAAAAGATGTTCGACAAGGGCATCGCGTTTTCCAGATTGGGCTGTGAATTTGACGTAACATCCGTATGTGGGCATAGATTTTTCCTCGCATCAGTATTTTCATCTCTACAAGTCACTATACTATTTTATTTCATCATGCCTAATCTTCATTTAAGCGCAGCGTTTGATTGAGCAGTGGGCGTGTTACGATGCGTATCATCGCCAGCAGAGTGATGCCACATATGCATACAAATACCAGGAGAGCCAGCAGCAATGTGGGTGGAATGACAATCTGGGTAGCCAGCGCCGACTGTAAAGCAAAAAACTGTTGGCTAACCAGGTTTATGTCGATGTTTGTAAACGTGAGTTGAGGAAGCACTGATAGTATGAGCAGCGCTGCGAGACCTGCTCCCAACAAAAGCCCGGTTACATAGATAATGCCCTGCTCCCACAGGAACACAAGCGCGATCTCGCGCGCAGTAGCGCCAAAAGCTCGCAGCGAGGCGAAGTTGACGAGACGAGTACGCACACTGACCCAGGAGGCAAGCAGATCTCCAAGCAGCGCCAGCAGCAATGCTGTTATTGTTCCTAACCCAAGCACTCCTGTGAGGATAAGGTACAGCGGGTCGGATTGCAGGGTCGCAAGCAGCAGATACCGATCGACGATGTGATTAAGCTGGGACGCCGGTTTATTCAGGATCAGGCGAATACGCTCTAATGTAGCGGGATCACTTTTCGTATGCAGCCAGACCTGATTGGGCAAGGGTGGCTCAACTGTATTCGCGTATGCCCGCTGTTTCACATCTTGCGTGAAAACATTCAGGTAGGTTTGATAATCAACCAGGACGCCGCCTGTTTTTGCAGAGGCTGTCAGTGTATTGATCGTAGGTATATGGTCGATTACCCCTATAATGAGGCAATGCATCTGCTTAGGAGATACGTTATTTACTGAGATGGTAAAGTTTGAACCAACTTGAAGCAGTAAGGCCTGTAAGGTCGTTGAATCGACGAGAGCCGGAATTACATCATTAGTAATCGCGAACTGCTTCTGCGAAGCCAGCTTCGCTAAGAGTGGAGATGCTTGTAAGTAAGCCTGCTGTGAGGGCCATATCACTGTTCGCCCAAAGCTTGCCGGATCAACGGCCCGAATTTCCATAGCCAGGTCAGCATGGCCGCCATATCCCTGATCGCTATAGCCCGCGCTGGCAGAGAGAACACCTGGAATGCTGCTGTACTGGCTGATTACACGCGAGAGGGACGAGGAGTTTGCAGAAGCAAAAAGATGCGCACTGAAGTCTGCTCCTGTCTCATAGTTAGCGATATCCTGGATGTGCCGGGCTTCGGTTGCGCTATAAACCAGCGTAAAGCAGGTGAAGGCTGTTGCGAGGGCAAGCAGCAGGGCCATCCGCAAGGCCTGACGCGGCGAGCGCGCAACCTGAGCTAAGGCGAGCAGGGAAACAGCGCCCCGGCCTCGCTCGGCGAGACGACCCGCCCACATTAAAAGGATAGGGTAAAAACGAAAGAAAAAGAGCAGGCAGCCCAGCATAAGGAAGAAAGGAGCAAGGATGGACAAGGGAGTAACAATGAGCGCGCGAGCATCCGCCTGAAGGGCGCTATTAATGCCGGTGACATACACAGAAAGTCCGTATCCAAGCAAGGCGAGCGTACCCGCGATCAGATCAAGATTGAAGCGTTGCCAGAGGGGGCGGGTAGAGCTACGAGCAGTTGTGCGGCGCAGCGCGAGGACATCCATGCGCACAGCAGAGAACAGCGAAATACCTGTCGTAATGAGCGCCACAAGCATAATGATGAATGCATATGGCAATATTCCGGCCATCGCCTGCCAGGGATGCGCCGTAATGACATCCAGCGCATCCAGTCCATTGCCCGGCAGGGACTGTTTCGCAAGCAAAAGCGTCGTATAGATCGCCAGTGGAAGGCCTACCAGAACCGCCAGCAGGCTCAGTATCACGTTCTGGAGAAAAAATGCGCCAATTATCTGACCTCTACTTGCCCCGCGACTCCGCAGCAGCGCGATGGCATCTATTTGATGCTCGATCAGTAACGCTGTCATCAGGCTCACAAAGAACAGGATGAGCAGAATAATCAGAATGGAAAAAATTCCGGCAGGAATACGGGCTACATCGACACGGTCGCCCAGCACTTCTAGCGAGCCAGGTTGCCCATTGGAACCCAGGATTGAGCCGGAGAGTCCAAGACTACTCATGTTCTGCTGTGTCGGGGTATCATTCTGTACATCGGCATACAGGCTGCTTATCGTTGATTGCAATGCGTTGATGTTGTTGATGAGCGAAGGAAGATCACTGCCCTGCAGGTGTGAGGGTAGTATATTGTAATACCAGGCAAAGGCATAGCCAGCGCTGGACGGGGAAAGAATGCTGTCAGTCTGGTGAAGAGCGCTCAAGCGGTCAACAAATGCCAGCAGCGCCTCTTCAGGAACAATGACTGTATACTGGTATGCCGTCGTGGTATTCTCAGTTGCTAGCGCAAGAGGATTGAAATCGTCTCCATGCCAGTATGCCATATTGCTTGATGTGACCTGAAACAGTCCTACGAGATGGGCGAGCAAAGTGACGGAGTACACCGTTGGCCCATTATCAGAGGAAGAAAGCGGCAGAGAATAGCTGAAAGAAAGGGCGAAAGTTGAGCCTACGTGCATCCCCAGGTCTTTCGCTGTAGCGGGCGTCATCATCACTTCAAGCTCATGTATGGGCTGGTTGGTCACCTGGGCAAGGCGGCCATCAACCTTGCCAAAATGGGGCGCGGCGAGCTGCATGGCGGTGCCATAGACAGTCAAAATAGTATTCTTACGCTGTGGAGAAAAGGAAAAATCATCATTGATGGTGATAGAAGATTGGGCCTGCTGTACAGCATTCCCTAAATAGCGCTGAAAGAGGGGCGCAAACTCGTTGTAGGCTTCCTGTATAATTGGCGTCGATAGGCCTGAGTTGCCGCCATACACTACAATCTGATCTCCCTCGGGAGTTGAGCGCAGCGCATTACGTAATGAGGCGGTCGTCATCACACCCGAGTAGAGCGGGATGCTACAGACAATTACCACCGCAGCGAGCATACCCAGGGCAATAAGAACGAGCAAAAACGAGGTTCGGCGCAGCCGCCTTGTGGCCAGTAAAAACACTGTACCCGGCAGGAAAGGGCCTGCATTGCGCTGCCGTTGGGAAAGAACTCTCGCCATATATTCCTCATGCTCTTCAAAAGCCAACATTATCGTACCTGTTTATACCATGTCATTACCAACCCCTCCAGATGTCATCCCGCTATTGCCAACCCTCTTGCGCCTGTCATCCTGAGCGCAGCGAAGGATCTCGCGCCTGCCGGATCGAGCCAGTAGGGGGCCAGAGATTCTTCGCTGCGCTCAGGATGACAGACGAGCGGGTCTTTTTTATAGCATACTATCTAACGGTTTTCAACGGCCTATCATCTTGAATAATTAACGCGCGTATGAAAATACTACCATCAAGAAAACTTTGAAAGTAGTAATTTCTTGCAAGGAGATAAGCATGACCACCTCAAACAACTCTTCACCCACGCGAGCCGAGATCATCCGCCAGTTCCTTCCCACCTCGCCCTATGTCGGGCATCTCCATATACAACTGACCGAGATGCAGCCTGATATGGCCGTGTTAACTCTCCCTTTTGACCGTTCACTTGTGACTATCGGAAATACGGTGCATGGGGGAGCAATTGCTTCGCTGATCGATACGGCTGGCATGGTTGCGGCATGGTCAGATTCTTCAGTACCTGACAGTATGCGCGGCAGCACTGTAAGTATGACCGTGACCTATCTCGCGCCTGCTGAGAAAGAAGATATTCGCGCAACCGCCCGCGTGTTAAGGCGAGGTCGCAGCCTGGTCTATCTGGATGTCGAGGTTGAGAGCGCTTCGGGAACATTGGTGGCGAAAGGATTGGTGACATATAAATTGGGATGAGCGTAAAACAATTGACAAACTCTTCATTCTCATGTTACGCTTCCTTAAGACGAAAAGAACTTCCTTTACTTTTTCGTCATTGTGTTTGTGTTAAGAGGGAAAGTTAAATGATCCTGGGAACAAACAAGCTGTTATTCCGTACAAGCGGCAACCATCACGAGCCATGCTGCCTTGTCGCCCAGGGTCGTACTATGCCCTTTTTCAGGAAGTATATGAGTTAACCTGAATTCTTGAGCAAGCAGGCCGTGGGTGAAAGCGTTCTCACTCGCGGCCTTTTTATGTCTTCAGCATGCGCAAGTGAGACGCCAGAATAGCCAGCAAAACTGTTACCCGGCCTCTTCCCTCTTTGGAAAAAACGAAAGGAAGGACATTATGCCTACAGCACTTCGCACCGAAGCGAACGCGGCCTGGAAAGAATGCTTCCGGCTGCCCGAAACCTATAATATACAACTTATGTACAAAATGCAGGTTTTGCTATAAAGTCAGCCGGTTTGAGAAAGAGAGCGGTTCGACAGGCATCTAAGCCTCTCGGGCCGCTCCCTTATGCAGGCTGATTGAGCCAATGTCGGTCTTTACCTTCAATTCTGGGTAGGGCGCAGTCCCTACCATAGCGCGGGCTTTTGCGCCTGGAAAGTTGCGTTCGATGGCAACGGGAAAGTCAGTACTGATAGAGCCGACGTCGGTTCTGGCATTGAGCTGGAACGAAGAATTTTCGGGTAAGGTAAGATCAATGGTTCCGGCATCCGTGACGAACAGGTAAGAGCCGAACTGGTTGATGGAACCGGAGAAGGTGATGGTTCCCGCGTTCGTCTTCAGACGTGAATTGCCGCGCAGGGCAACGTCTAGCGCATCGATGGTTCCGGCATCGGTACTGATGATACATTCGCCGTGAATCCCGTTTACCTGGATGGTGCCAGCGTTGGTTTTCAACTCAAGGTCGGATTGAGGGGGCGCGGTGATGTCAATACTCACGCTGCCGCCGAAAAAGGGCCAGCCACCCTTAGCGCGAATGCCCAGCTTATTTTTCACCGTTTGCTGATCGTAGGTGACGCGAGGAGCAGCAGAGGCCCCGAACCAGCCCCTGCTTTGTTGTGTGACGCGCACCTCGACCTGTCTGCCCTCTTCGCCTGCATGTACGCGAATCGTTCCGGCCTCATTTTTTACAACCAGCCGGGGCTGCGCTCCAACTTCAAACGTCCGGTTTTCCAGCATGCCGGGAACTGCAAGTGAACTGGCTCTACCAAAGAAATAGAAACCAATGAAAGCCACAACCAGCAGGAACACAGCCAGCATAAGGAAGCCTGACAGGCAGGACAGGCCCTCTTCAAAGGCACCGCCGCCAAAGAGCGAGATCGCTATCAGGATGAGAATGAGCCAGAACCAGGGGCTGCGCTGTGTCTTTCGGCGCGGCGTATAGAAAGTTCCCTGCGGCTGCGCGTATTCGCTACGAAGAGCCGTGTTCCCGCGATAGCCACTGGCATAATCCGCCGGTTCCTCTTGAGGAGCTTCATGGTACTCCTCGCGAGGCGTGTTGATAGGCCGCGCTTGAAAATCCTGAGTCTGGCGCGACTGCGGCGGCTGCCATTCGGGATCAGCAAACTGCATCTCCTGATCGCTCATACGCTACTGCTCCTGGAACCCATCATAATTCTGTAGGGACGCGATTCATCGCGTCCTGTTGGCCTGCCTGCGCATCCGGGGCCGGACGCGATGAATCGCGTCCCTACAGAATTATCCCCTGTTTATTTGTCAAATTTCATCATCGCGTCCTGCCTGGGATGCGCGCTTATGCAGGTGGACGCGATGAATCGCGTCCCTACAAAACGCGAATCATTTTCTGCGCGTTCGTTCATCATGATGTAGTACGTTTGAGCATCCAGGCGAGTTGCAGAGGTTTAAGAAACCAGGTCAAGCTGGGGGACATCCAGCACGCGAGCCAGCACGCGCACGTGGTAGGGCTGTGGGTCTTCGCGCCCGTCTTCAAGATGAGCAATGGTGTCGCGGCGGATGCCGGACATATCGGCAAGCTGGCCGAGGCTGAGGCCCCTGCGCTGTCGCAACATGCGAAGATGGGGCAGGCCATGTGGCTTTGTGCCACGCTGTTTAGTTGACGGTGTTTTCATCTCATCCTCTCCTTTGAGGAAACGGCTTTATTGTTCAGCGTCATTGATGAACGGGATACAAGCCGTACAATCATTGACAACTTTCCATACAATTTTTCTACGTGTATCTTACCAGAAGATCAGGCAAACTTCCAGTAATATAGACCAAAATGGTAGTGTTCTTCGTTTATTAGTGCCGCTTACATCCACCAGTCCGCGATGTTCCAGTTGTTGACTACTGCATTGGGGTTGGGATCAACATTGTGTACCCGGTTCTCCACGGTGAGAATATTGACGCCCACGTAGAGCGGAATGAGATAGACCTGGGAGGCAAGCCGTTCCAGGAAGCGATGGTAATAACGCGCGCGATCGGCGAAAGGGACTGTCTGGCGGCCAAGCGTGAGGGCTTGATCGATGACCGGGTCGCGCACGCGCCCATAATTTCCGAGGTCGGGAGCATCGGCAGTGGGTATTTGCGAAGAGTGAAAGGTGTTGTATTCGTCGTCGGGGTCGGGCGCGTCCTGGTAGCCGAACATGGCGAGATCGTAGTTGCCGGTTGCCAGCAGGCCGCCGCGTGTGTAGAGCGCGAAAAAGGGGCCGAGATCGGCATATTGGATGCTCACGGCAATACCTACGGCGCGCAGGTCATGCTGGATACGTTGCGCGGCGGCAGCACGCAGTGGATTATCGCTGGTCGTAAGCAGGTGAATAGAAAAGGATTGCCCCTGGCGAGTGAGAATGCCATCTTTGCCTGGTTGCCAGCCAGCCTGGGCAAGCAGCTTACGAGCGGTTGTAGGATCATATGGAGCGGCCTGAATTGCAGGGTCGTTGTACAACGAGGGTTGAGGTTCAACCTGCGAGGCAAGGCGCGAACAATCCAGCGCGCCTAACACTTCGCGAATGATGCCGCAGCGATCAATGGCAAGCTGTATGGCCCGCCGCACTCGTACATCTTGAAACATGGGACGCGCCATATTGAAGTCAAGGTGTTCGTAGGCGGCGGCAGGCGTTTTGAGCAGGGATACATTAGCAGGCAAACGAGCAAGCGCGGGTAGCTCATACTCCATGTAGCCCTCGCTCACGTTTGTTTGTCCCGCTTTTACGGCGGCTGCCAGCGCGGGGAGGGTGGGATACATGCGATAAATCAGGCGCGAAATGAAAGGGCCATGAAACGTACTTGAGTGATAGTTGGCATTCGGCACAAGCGTGTAGCTCTGGTTGTCGAAGCGAGCAAGTTTGTAGGGGCCACTCGTCACGGTCGGGGCAAGATAGACATCCTGCGCGTTTTGCAGGTCGATATCCGCGTAATGGCTCCAGGCATGACGCGGGGCGGCATAGGGCAGGTACAGCAGATAGGGGCCATAGGGATGCTTCATATGCAGGACAACGGTATAGTCATCGGGCGTATCGATGCTGGCAATCTGGTCATAGCCGCCAGTGGTGATGGCTCCTGTATTGGGGTCCTGGTTCAGGTGCCACCAGTACTGAAAATCGCTGGCAAGCAGAGGTTGCCCATCTGACCAGCGCAGATCATGGCGCAGGTGCATCACAATCGTCAGCCCATTATCTCGCACGTCGCCATTTTCTGGCAAAGGAACCTCGGTCAATTGATCGGGCTGCGCGTGAAAATGCGCATCGAAGACGACGGGAGCAGCCCAGAGCGCGGAACCGATCTCAAAATCGACCGGCGAACTTGAGAACAGGGGATTGAGAGCATCCGGCATCTGGCGGTCTGAAAAGATCAATGTGCCACGCGGCTGGCGAAAAGGAGGCACGGTATATGTATACGAGCCGAGCAAGGGTGAGGAGACACGTTGTATTGGAGGAGGCGTGGAATCGCAGGCGGTCAGGCAAAGCAATAGGATGAGCAGGGAAAAAATGGCTTGTTTAAGAAAGAGAGGGCGGAAGTTTTGGGAAGCAGAACGATTTCCTCTGGTCGAGGCAAAAGGACGACACCTGCAAGGGGTGTCGCTACAATAGGCGCGTATTGAATTTTTGTAGCGACACCCCTTGCGGGTGTCGTCCTTGTTCCCATTATTCGAGTTAGCACTATCAGTCTGATTTTCGCCCGATGGTTTGTCCATCAACACTGATCTGAGCCAGCGCGTGTATCGGTTGATTGTTTGCCCGTTAAGTAGGAACTGAGATTGATGTAGTAGGGGCTACCCGAGCTGGTGTCGGGGTAAATGGCGACCATATCAGTCGAGAACGGGCCTTTAGCCTCGCAGCTCGTCCGTTCAACGAAAGTTGTTTCACCTTTCATCAGGACAATATGCGTCATAGCCATGTTCTGCATTGACTGGGCTATATTCCATAGATCCTTTTTGCCGATGCCATCACGTTGATCACCCGCGATCCAGAAAACGACGCCATCCTGCTGGTAAATGACCTCACTGCGTCCGCCATACATCCAGCGGACCAGATTCTTTACTGACATCCACTGACCATCCACATAGATCGCCATTGGATTGCCTGCGGCATCGGACTGAATGACCTGGGCGGCTTTATCCTGCACAACCTGAAGCACTTCCATAGCCGGTTTAAACTCGCGAATGACAATCTGCCCCGTCCCATTTGGGTCCTTCACATTGCTGATATAGACCAGTTCTACAACCGGGCCGTCAGCCCAGGATGCCGACTCCTGGTAGAGGTTGATCGAATTCAGCGAATAGCCCTGGGGCAGGTAGGCAGGCCAGTAGATTTTGAAGTGCAATTCGCGCTGCGCTTCTACAAGGCTGATATCTGTGGGCGCTGTATTATTCGCGTTGTTGATATGTTTGGTATTCGCCTTGGGATATTGATGAACAAGCAACACACCACCTTTCGCTCCATGCAACAGGTAGGCCATACCAGAAGCAAATGAAGGAGCGGCAAAGGCCGCTGTACACAGCATAATAAGGAGTAACGAGGCTGTCCATGCCATCAACGCCGGGCGGCGCACCAGGTCAACCACCGTCTCGCTGAGCTGTTTAAGCAGGGAACGCTGCGAGGAGAACAGGCGGCGGCGCAGGCGTAGGGCGCGGAAGACCCGGGCGTTAGTCTTCTGCACAAGGGTCTCGTCCGCTGCACTGAAGCGAGGGTTCTCGACTTCCATGAGCGTTTGCACAAAGAGAGGAGGAAGCTCTTCCTCTTCAGGAGAAAACAATGTATTCAGTTCATGCATAAAGTCCAGATCTTCCTCGCTGAAATCGGCGGGAAGTATCTGATCCACCGGGCGAGAAGCGTCCTTCTCCCTCGCTCCATCCAGGTGCTTGTCAAATTCGCTCATACTCATGAGAGTGCTCCTTGAGCGCTTCGCGTAAGCTTTTCCGCGCCCGCCAGAGCCGGGTATCCACGGCGTGGCGTGTCAGACCGGTTTTCGCGGCCAGTTCCTCGGTACTGGCAAACTTAAAGTAGCGTTGATAAATGAGATAGCGGTCAAGCTCAGGCAACGTCGCCAAGGCCAGGCGCAGTTCTTCGCGCCTTTCACTTTGCTCTAATAATGTTTCTAAACTCGCTTCAGGATGAGAGGGAAGCGCAACATGCGTTTCGTTCTCATGCCTGCCCCAGCCGAAGACTATTCTACCACCTCTGTAACCATTCTCCTGTGAAGTAGCCCATTGGTGGTACTCATCAGCCGATTGAAGTGTATGTGTTTGACGCCGGCATAGTTGTCGTCGTCGATCAAGTGCAATAAATTTCGCGCGCATCGTCACCCACGTCCGTAGTGTGCCACGTTCAGGATCAAATGTATCTATCTCCTGCCACACCACCATAAATAAATCATAGACACATTCTTCCGCATCCTGAGCAACCCCAACGCCATCCAACACCTGACGGATGAAATAAAAGATTTCTCGCGAGTACCGGGAGATGAGTGTTTCCAGGGCTTCCGGGTCGCGTTTGCGCAACCGTTCCGCCAATTCTTCATCTGACCAGCTCTGTCGCACCATGATGGCTCAGGCTCCTTAATATACCTGGCATGTCCTGCTACCAGTTGCCAGCCACCCTCCTGGCAATTCCGCGTATTCTCGGGTAGTGGAAACACGCCTAACGGTGGCGCACTCGCCTTCGTTACGAAAGATATACGTTCTTTTGAACGAAAATCTCTCGCGCAGCGGATACCAAAATAAACGAGGAAGAACAAAGGCTTGTTCCAATTGTGCGTGAAGAGATACAAAAAGTCAAGCACTCGAGTGCTTGCTGGAAACTGATGTAGAGGAATGGAAGCCACCCGCGAGGGGCTGACACGGGAAGGTTTTTCCACGGCTCACCAGCCCATGTCATGCTGAGCGCAGCGAAGCATCTGCGGTCGCGACGCACGAATCGCCTGGCACACGAGATGCTTCGCTGCGCTCAGCATGACAGGCTCTCGAACAGGGTGTCGTAAAAAATCTACCTGTGTAAGCCCCTCGCGGGTGGCTTCTAAATCCCTTTGCACAAACAAACGCAACTCCCTGTGAACATGCTATAATGCGAGACAACCAGGTGGAGGGAATATATATGACATTTTCTATTGTAGGACGTGACCCGCAAACAGGTGAACTGGGTATCGCGGTGCAATCGAAGTTTCTGGCCGTTGGCGCTGTGGTTCCCTGGGCTAAGGCGGGTGTAGGGGCTATTGCGACGCAATCCTGGGCCAACACTTCGTATGGGCCACGCGGCCTGGAAATGCTGGCTAATAATCTTTCGGCAAGCGAAACGCTGGCGCGGCTTTTAGAGGATGACGAGGGGCGCGCTCAACGGCAGGCAGGCATTGTTCCGGCAAAGGGCGCGCCTGCCACCTATACCGGGGAGAGCTGCTATCCCTGGGCAGGCGGGCGCGTAGGAGAGCATTATGCCTGCCAGGGCAATATTCTGGTCAGTCAGAACACGGTAGAGGCGATGGCGCGTACCTTTGAGGAAACCGGGGGCATGCTGTGCGATCGCCTGGTTGCGGCATTGGCGGCAGGGCAGGAGGCAGGCGGGGACAGCCGGGGCCAGCAATCGGCGGCGCTGCTGGTTGTGTGCGAAAAGGGCGGCTATGGCGGCTTCAACGACCGCTTTATAGACCTGCGCGTTGACGACGCGCCGCAACCCATCGAGGAGTTACGCCGCCTGCTGCAACTGCATAAGCTGTATTTATTTCCCCCCAACGCGCAGGATATTTTACCCATCGATTCGACGATTGCCACAGAGTTACAGCAATTGCTGACAAAAAGCGGCGATTATACAGGCAGCATCAACGGCGTCTATGATGCTGTGACCAGGGATGCCTTCCGCAGGTTCAGCGGACGCGAAAATCTGGAAGAACGCTGGCTGGAAGATGCGCGCATTGATCGTGTCGTACTGGAATACATGCGCGATAAACTGGGCAATATTTGAACATTCAGGCGATGATTGGGAATTTGTAGGGACGCGATGATGAACGACCGAGATCAGCAACCAGAGCGACCCTTTGCCATGTCATGCTTCGCTGCGCTCAGCATCTGCGTGGCCCGGAGATGCACAAGCCACAGCGTGAGATGCTTCGCTGCGCTCAGCATGACATGGATGAATGTACCGACTTTGCTGGTGAACCTTCCTCATCGCGTCACTATGAACATATAGCTTTTGTTAGCCCAGATTCAGCGACACAAAAACGGTTTCAGAGGCAACTTCGGGTCGGTAAAGAAGGCGCAATCCACCATTCATTGCGGCCGTTGGCACCTCAAAAAGAAGAGTGCCACTGCGCGAGGCGCGCGGGGCGAGATTGCCAAAGAAGCTAGACGACACGTTGGGGGGAAGACCGAAAATGTCTCCTTCGGCCCCAACTAACTGGTAGAAGCTGGCGTCATTTTTCACCGGTGCGTTGCTGGTGTTGGTAACGGTGAGCGCGATACGAATACCGGTTGAACTGCTATCGCTCCCCGGCACTTTACTCGCGCTCGTGATAGTAAGGGTGCGGTCGGCCAGCTTAATCACCTGCCCCTGGCTATTCCCGCCCGTAGTGGTGGGAGTCAGCACAACGACAGGCCCTGTGCCCGGCGTACTCGGCAGAGCCGTCCCTGATTGCGGAGTAGGCTGCCCACCTGTAGGGTTATTATTGGCATTCGTATTGATGTTTGTGGCTGTATTGTCAGAGCCGCCACAGGCCGCCAGCAACGCCAGCAGGACAAACAGAAATAGACCGCTTAACAGACTGCGCTTAAGATATACAGGCAACATATTCAATTCCATCTAGCCAAAAAAGTATTTCACACAGTATAACAGTGCCATCGCTATGCGAAAGCGCCTCTATTATCTCTAGTATGCTCTTGTCCTGCAAGCCTTTGGTACAAACGGATAGCTTGCCATGAAAAAGGCCCGCTCGCCTGTCATCCTTCGCTGCGCTCAGGATGACATCGGGAGACAGGTTGATAATCGCTTGCTGTTTTGCAGAAAGGCAAAAGTTCCGTGAAGGCAGCCAGCGCTGGCCGCCTTCACGGAACTTTTTTCTCTTCTCGTTAAGGCGCTATCGTGAGATTGGGCACAAGATGGACGCTGACGGGTGAGCCGAGGCCGGTAACAGTATCATAACCCGGACCGGCGATACAGGCGCTTCCTGAGCTACCACTTTTAATATCATGATAGTTGCTGGTGTAGCGACTATAAGCAACGGTATAGAGATCGTTGCTGGCGTTTGTCATGCTAAAGAAACGCATGCTGTTGGCAAGGGCCAGGATACCGGCCCACAAGGGAGCGCCAACACTGGTGCCACCAGCGACATTGAAATCGCCGATGTCGCTATCATACATAGCGACACCGGTATTGGGGTCGGCAACAATTGAAACATCCGGTATGGCGCGTTTGCCGCTCGCGTTAACGCCGTTCTGGTAAACTGGCCTGCTCTCATAGGCGCTTAATCCGCCACCGCTGCCCTTCCAGGCAGTCTCGGTACTGTAAGTGCCGGTAGCAGACAGGTTAAGGCTGGTGCCACCGACGGAAAGCACGTAGGGCGAGGCAGCCGGATACTGCGCGCCACAGCCGTTATCACCGGAAGCCGCTGTGAAGCTGACACCCAGCGCATTCCCCTGGGAAAAGACGCCATCCGCCCGGCTGCCTGTCTCTCCAGAGAACTCTGGGCCGCTGAAACTCATAGAAACAATGGTCGCTCCCTGCTTCATATAAGCATCCTGAGCGGCTTTAATCAGATCGGCAAACGAGGCAGTCTTTGCTTCCTCAAGAACGATAGTGGCAAAGGGAGCAACGGCATGAACCATTTGCACATCAAGGTCGGTTTCGATGCCCCAGTTCCTGGGGTCGGAACAGGGTGTTCCTTCCGGTTTCACGACTCGAATAGTGGTGGCTGGCAAATTATAGGCGAGGTCAAAAGCATGCAGGTCGGCCTGGACGTGGCTGTTTCCGCAGGCATCTATCACCGCAACAATGACTCCCGCGCCTCCGCTTTGAAAGACGTTCAAACCATATGCCTGCTGCAATTGAGCAGGCGTAAAGCCATTGACATTGGGTGTGACAGAACCGACACGCGATTTGAGGCGGAAATCAGGATAGGCGATCAGCTTGACCATCGGGTCATCATTTACGGGACCTGATGCGCGAGCATTTCCCCCTCTCATAGCAAAAATTGACGAAGCTACAAGAGTTAATAGCACACACAGTAACAGCGTAAGCTTTGTAATGTTGCGCATAGAATATTCTTTCCGCCTCTCTGGCATTTCAGGTTTTACGCGGATAGTAGACACACCCCATTAAAAGATAGGTAAGAATACTGGCATATGTCAATGCTGCGGTACATAAGTCCTGTAGCGCATATTCCGTTTTCGCATGAAAAGTCCAGAAAGCATAGGGCGAGCGGAAGACATCCCTCGCAGGTGTCTTCCGCTCGCCTCGGAAAGCTGGCTTACGATCAGCACATCAATTTACTGAATATTGTTGATTACCGGAATCTTCGAGACCGTCCAGCGATCATTGGGGCTGGCAACCTCGAACTGCACCATCGAGATGGCATCGGTGGGACAGCGCACGATACACAGTCCGCAGCGAATACACTTCTCTTCGTCGATAATCATATCAGCGCCGCCGCGCCAGCCCTCAGTAATCTGGTGCATCGGGTCGCTTTTCACGACGCGAGAGAGTCCTTCCATGCTGATGCAGTCATACGGGCAGATGTCCACGCAGCCGGAACAGAGAATACAGATCGAGGGGTCAATCATGATATTCAACTGGCATTGCAGGCAGCGCCGGGCCTGTTCGACAGCTTGCGCTGCTGTATAGCCTGTCTCGGTCTCGCGGGTGTTGCTATAACGGTCAGCAAGGGGCAGAGCGGGCATCATCCTGAAGGGGATGGACTCGTAGTCATCGACCATGCCGCGCCGGTAGTCAGGCAGTTCGATCTCTTCAGCAGGCTCGGCGGGCTTGTCCTGACCGCCCAGGTAGCGGTTGATGGCGATTGCGGCATCGCGTCCATCGCCAATGGCTGAAATGAGGTTGCGCGATCCCTCAGTGAAATCACCGCCCGCGAACAGGCCGGGATAGTTCGTCATCCAGGTTTCGCGGTCAACCAGGGGTACGCCGTTGCGCTTGTTGACTTCCAACTTCAGCTCGTCGGCCTGAATCCAGGAGGCATCACTGTACTGGCCGAAGGCGGCAATAATGGTATCGGCCTCGATGACGAATTCGCTGCCCGGAATAGGAATTGGGCGGCGGCGACCGCTGGCATCAGGATCGCCCAGCTTGTTGCGAATGACCTTGAGGCCACTGACATGCACGCCATCGTTGCTCAAAACTTCAAGCTGCGAGACAAGGTAGATAAACTCGACATGCTCAAATTCGGCCTCGTCAACCTCATACTCGTCAGAACCCATCTCCTCTTTCGAGCGGCGATAGAGGACGTAAACCTTTTCCGCACCAAAGCGAACGGAGGTGCGGCAGCAGTCCATTGCGGTAAAACCACCGCCCAGGACGATGACCTTCTTGCCGATAAAGGCGGGTTCGCCAAAATTGGTCTTCGCCAGCAGGCTGATGCCATGCTCGACGCCTTTATAGTTCGCGCCCGGAATAATCTTGTTATCAGGGCCGGTCAGCGGGTTGGAGATGTAGCACCCGGCGGCCAGGAAAACGGCATCGTACTGCTTGAGCAGGTCGGTCAGCATCACGTCGCGACCAACGCGCGTGTTGTAAATGACCTCGACGCCCATATCTTCCATGTACTGGGTGGTTTCCTCGTAGGTGACGGTACGCGGCAAACGCCAGATGGGGATACCGTTAACCATCACACCACCAGCGACGGCATCAGCCTCGTAAATGGTGACGGGATACCCCATGTCACGCAGGTCGCGAGCGCAGGCGAGGCCAGCCGAACCAGCGCCAACGATAGCGACTTTTTTATCTTTGGTAATTGGAGGTGGAGTAGCGTGATGCCGGAATTCACGGTGATCGGCGGCGGCACGTTTCAGCCAGCAGATGGCGATGGGCTTGCCGTCAATTTTATTGCGGCGGCAGACCGGCTCGCATGGACGAGCGCAGGTACGGCCAAGCACGCCCGGCACCACATTGCATTTGCGATTGAGCAGGTAGGCTTCGTCGAAGCGCGCCTGCGAGATCAAGCCGATATAGGTGGAGACATCGGTATGCGCCGGACAGCCCACCTGGCAGGGAATATTTGTTTGATACCAATCAGGCGTGGTCATCACCGTCTGGTATCGCGGTTCCAACTCACGATCAGGATCAATCATGAGAAAATCCTTTCCTGAGCATCCAGCACATCGCTTCTCTCTTGTAGAGGGATTTACTCCCGAATAACGTGTGCGGAGCAAGGGAATCGTATTTTGGCCTGGTATCCAGAAAACCCCGTATGCATCAGGCTTATGCAGTTGGGGATAAATTTTAGAAAAAACTTCAGTACGCGCCATCAGCAAGATGGGCATATTTTCCTCTCAGATTATAGCACAGGCGGCCCAACCGGACAAGCAGCAGGGGCCTTCTTAATGCTGTCCAATCGTGGCAATCAGACCTGCAAGCAGGGCGGCGCGTGGAGCCACGCTGCTGAGCAGGAGATATTCTTCAGGACTGTGATCGCGCCCGCCGATGGGGCCGAGGCCGTCGAGTGTGGGGATGCCGTACTCCGAGGTATAGCTGGCGTCGGATGCGCCGCCTGTCAGCACGTGATTGACTGAGAAGCCGAGCAGGTTGGCGATGTGCTGCGCCTCTTCCGCCAGTCGAATGCTGCGCGGCGTGCGCACCATCGGGCCTTTGACGTCCGGCGCTCTTTCAAGCGTGAGATCGACCTCTGGCACCAGTTGCTGCTTCATTAAGGCGTGAAATTGTTTTTCGGTTGCCACGCGGTCATCATGATTCAGGAAGCGCAGATCGAACTGGGCCTGGGCAAAATCGGGCACGACATTGGGAACAGTGCCGCCCGAAATGACCCCTGGATTGACAGTGATGCCCTCGCGCCAACCATTGAGCTGCTGGAACTGCAAAACCTGGTGGGCAAGCTCGACGATAGCGTTATGGCCTTTCTCGGGTTCAACACCGGCATGGGCAGCTAATCCTTTTGCGGTGAGCGTGTACCAGGTGTGGCCTTTACGGGCGCTCACGATGTCGCCATTGGCTCGGGCAGCCTCCAATACCAGCGCGCCCTGGCAGTTCTGCATCACACGGTGCAGAATGTCCTCACAGTGGCGCGTGTTGATCTCCTCATCGGAGACACAGAGGAAACGCAGTTGGTTATAGCCTTGATAGCCAAGCGCCTGCATGGCTTCAACAGCATAGATGGCCGCGAGAATGCAGCCCTTCATATCGCAGACGCCGGGGCCATAAACGATATCCCCCTCAATGCGCAGAGGGCGAGCGGCGGCAGTACCCTTTGGATAAACCGTATCGATATGCCCTAACAGCAGCACGTTGCCCCGTCCGGTTCCCTGTAAAGTGCCAAGTAAATCATCGCCCCATTGCTCGCGCCGGATAATTTCGGGGCGCATCCCTATTTGCTGCATACGCCGCGCGAACACGCGGGCCATTTCGTCCAGACCGGCTTTATTATAGCTATCAGAGTCGATAGCGCATAAATCGCGCAATTCTTCGACATATTGACTCAGGCGTTGCTGCACATATGCCTCAACGCCTGTTACTAAAGTAGAGATATCCATGTGTAAAAAAACCTCCGTTGATATTATTACGGAGAAGTGGTGAGAGAGGCCACATAGCGATTTCCGCATTCATCCCATCATGAGATATACTTCAGCAAAGAAGCTTGACCAACATATTGCTAGCAAAGGAGCTGCATGAAGATGTCCCAAACAGATTCTTCAATGACTACAGGAAAGAGCGGCCCGCGAGTGGTGCGCGCACCGCGAGGCACAACCATCACGTGCAAGGGGTGGCAGCAGGAAGCAGCGATGCGCATGCTGATGAACAACCTCGATCCGGAAGTGGGGGAGCGACCGGATGAGCTGGTGGTATATGGCGGAAGCGGGAGAGCGGCCCGCACCTGGGAGGCCTTCGACGCGATTGTACGCTCGCTGAAGACACTTGAAAATGATGAGACACTGCTGGTGCAATCGGGAAAGCCGGTAGGCATTTTCCGCACGCATCCAGATGCGCCGCGCGTGCTGATCGCTAATTCCAACCTTGTGCCGCACTGGGCCAACTGGGACGAGTTTCGCCGCTTAGAGGCGCTTGGACTGACGATGTATGGGCAGATGACCGCCGGGTCGTGGATTTATATTGGTTCGCAGGGCATTGTTCAGGGAACGTATGAGACCTTCGCGGAGGCGGCGCGCAAGCACTTCGGCGGCACGCTGAAAGGGAAGTTTATTTTGACGGCGGGACTTGGTGGCATGGGCGGGGCACAACCCCTCGCTGTGACAATGAACGAGGGTGTCTGCCTTGCTGTAGAGGTGGACCCGCATCATATCGAGCGGCGACTGGAAACCGGCTACTGCGACGAGATGGCAAGTACGCTCGACGAGGCACTGGACCAGGTGCGCGAGGCCTGCAATAACGGGGAGCCGCTTTCCATCGGACTGATCGGCAACGCGGCTGAGGTCTATCCTGAACTGGTGCGGCGCGGCATTATCCCTGACATGGTGACAGACCAGACGGCGGCACATGACGCGCTCAATGGCTACATTCCCGCCGGGATGTCGCTGGAAGAGGCCAACGAACTGCGCACACGCGACCCCCAGGAATACATCCGGCGTTCGCTGGATTCGATGGTGAAGCATGTACAGGCCATGCTGGAGATGCAGAAGCAGGGAGCGATTGTCTTCGACTACGGCAATAACCTGCGCGGTCAGGCGCTGGCGGCAGGCGAAAAGCACGCGCTGGATTTTCCAGGCTTCGTGCCCGCCTATATTCGCCCACTGTTCTGTCGTGGCAAGGGGCCGTTCCGCTGGGTGGCGCTCTCAGGCGATCCCGAGGATATTTACCGCACCGACGAAGCAATCCTGGAACTTTTCCCGGAAGACGAGTCGCTGCGCCGATGGATCATGATGGCGCGGCAGAAAATCCATTTCCAGGGGCTTCCAGCGCGCATCTGCTGGCTTGGCTATGGACAACGCAACAAAGCGGGGCTGGCCTTTAACGAGCTGGTGCGCAAGGGGATTGTGAAAGCGCCCATCGTCATCGGGCGCGATCACCTGGATAGCGGCTCGGTCGCCTCTCCCTACCGTGAGACAGAGGCGATGAAGGATGGCAGTGACGCCATTGCGGACTGGCCCCTGCTCAATGCCTTGCTCAATACGGCCTCGGGCGCGACCTGGGTTTCCATCCATCACGGCGGCGGCGTTGGCATTGGCTATTCGATCCATGCCGGGCAGGTAATCGTCGCCGATGGCACGCCGGAGGCTGCGGAGCGTCTGAGCCGCGTGCTGACCAACGATCCAGGCACAGGCGTGATGCGCCACGTCGATGCCGGATACGAGGAAGCAATGGAGTGCGCGAAAGAACTGGGCGTGAAGATTCCGATGATGCCGTCTTAGAAATCTCTGATTGTAGGGAGGCGATGATGTAGTTTGATGAAATAAGGAGGTATTCTCCTCCCCTGTCATCCTTCGCTGCGCTCAGGATCTGTGTGTCGATGCAGGTGGGAGCATGCAGACCGCAGACCCTTCGCTGCGCTCTAGATGACAGGCCTGCATATCCCCTCTTTAGTTATCAAACTACATCATCGCCTTCCTACAACACAAAAGGCTTATGGACCAGTTTGAGCGTTGCTGATACGCCAATTATTACCATTGGCACTGTCCTGGGTAAGGGTCAGATGATCGACCTCGGAACGACCGTTCACATACTGAATAGTAAGAGTGCTGGTTGCCTGATTGCCGCTGGTGACGGGACCAGTGTAGGTACATGTTGAGACCTTGTTGGAATTGAAAAAATTAACGAACTGGGATTCAGTATCCTGCTGCTGAAAACTCTGGGAAAGCTGCTGGTAGGCCCCATGATAATCCCCGCTTTGCAAATCGTTGCAAAACGTAGCAAGCGTCTTGTCAGGGGTCGAGCGATTGGCGTAGACTACGCCGCCAACGGCCAGGATGAGTGCCAAAACAACGACACCGATAATGATATACAGGTTGCGGCGGCTCTTTTGTGTTGTTACTGGAGGTGTGACGGGTGTGCCTGGGGCGGGCGCGTAGGGATACTGACCAGGCATTCCAGGCGCGGGCGGCTGCTGATAGGGAGAAGCATAAGCGTTTTGCGCTCCAGGATAAGCAGAAGCCGGGGGATAGCCAGCGCTATAATCCGTGTAGGGTGAGGCATAGCCCTGATTCGGTGAGGAATAGGGATTGGCGGGAGGCGGCACCGCGACGGTAGGAGCATAGCCAGGACTCGGATACTCGGTTGATGCCATCAACGTTGGCGCATAGCTACCTGCCTCTTGAAAGGTATACTGAGTGGTGCCGATGCGGATAATTGACCCGCTTTGCAGCCGCTGGGGCACCTGTGGAACCAGGCGCTGCTCGTTGACGTAGGTGCCATTGGTGCTGCCAAGATCAGTGATCGTATATCCCTGGGTGTCCTGGCGGATTTCGGCGTGCCGCGACGAAGCCTGGGAATCATTCATGACCAACTGGTTATCCGGCGCTCGCCCAATAGTGAGTACGGATGTGATAAGATCAACACGACCAGATGGACCATTCAAACTTGCTGACATGGGCAGTTCCCCCCTTCATAAAACTACAACAAACTATTGCTTAATTCTGGCTATTGATTTTCCAGATATCATTCTGGTTAATCAGGGTATAATTCGCGTTTCCGCTAGCCCTATCCAGCAATGTGTAACTGAGCGTACCCGTCGCTGAGGTACCATTCTGTTTCACGTTACTGATTGAACAGCTTGTAACGCGCCCGTGTCCATTGTTATTGCTATATGCATTGGCAAAGGCTGACTCGCTAAAACGGGCCTGGATATCGCTGGAAAGCTGGGCGTATGCGGTCTGGTAGTCCTGGCTCTTGAGTCCGTTGCAAAAAGCGTTCAGCGTCTTGCCGGGCGTGGAGAGATTACTAAACGTGTCAATCTTCCAGCCGTTTTTAGCATCCTTGAGGAGCGTAAGCGTATCATTTTCCGTCGTATTGGAATCAACAATACTCAGCGATGCGGAGGCGCTATCACCTGAGATGCTGCCCGGGCTTGCGGCGCAGGTTGTCACATTCGGGAAAAAGCTGGTCAGCAGCCGGACGGAGGTTGCGGCTGTTGTCGAGAGTTTGTTCTGTAAATTGCTGCTCAACTGTTTCCAGGCATCTTGAAAGTTGTTATGAATCAGGCCATTACAAAAGGTATTCAGAGTAGTGTGCAGGGCAGCAACATTGGCAATACTATCAATTTTCCAGTCGCCGTTTTCCTGCACCAGGGTGGCCTGGTCGTTGTCGGTGCGCGCTGCTTGAGCAACAATCGTCAGGCTGGCCGTCGTGCTGTTGCCGGTAAGCGCGGGCGCGCCATGCGAACAGGACGACACTTTGGCAAAAAAGCCGGAAAATTCGGGTAGGGAAAGCGTATTCTGGAAGCCCGTTGATAAGGTCGTATAAGCAACCTGGTTATTCCCAGCTTGAATGGCAGAGCAAAAGGTATCGAGCGTTTTTGCCGGAGTAGGCCCATTGACTACGTTTGAGTAGATCACAAAACTGCCAATGATGAGAAGCACCAGGGCGGCGCAAAGCAAAATCAAGAGGTTACGGCGATTTGCCAGCAAGAAACGTCCGGTTGATTTTCCCGCGCCAGCCTGTCCTGGCAACGGATACACAGTACTTTGTCCCTGCTGGCTCGCAGGTGGTGGTGTGACACCTTGAGGAGGCATTGAAGCAGGAGCAACCGGCGGAATTCCTGGAGGTTGCATGCGCGGCATCACGCCTGAAACACGGCCACCAGCATTGGGAGCGTCATATGAGATATAGCCCCCAGGAGCGGGCTGCGCGGGAGCCTGTTGCGGCACATAGAAAGATGGCTGTGGCTGAACCTCATAAGGGGCAGCCTTTCCATAACCGGTGTTGCCTATGAAGGGAGCATTGGCCGCGTTGATATACTCCGTTTCGGCGCGCTTCGTTGGGCCATCAAGGCTGCGCTGCATTTCTGGCGCATCCAATACATCGTAGATAAGCTTTGTATCGCCTATACGAATCGCATCTCCTCGCTTCAAGGAATGAAGCTGATGCGCTTCAATTCGCTGCTCGTTAAGGAACGTGCCGTTAGTGCTGCCGAGGTCAAGAACAGCGTATCCCTGTCCATCAGGGCGAATTTCCGCGTGATGCGAAGAGGCCTTTGGATCACTTATCACCAATCTGTTATCGGCCTTACGCCCCAGGGTGACAACCCCTGTGCCAAGCCTGATCCGTCCGGCAGGACCATACAGCACCGGCCCGCTCATTGCAGGTTCGTCAGTAGAGCCAGGCGAAAAGGCCTGTTCAAGCGCTTTCGCAAAGGCCTGCACCGAGCGAAAACGCTGCTGCGGGTCTTTCGCCAGCGCGGTCATCACCACCTGCTCAACTTCGGGCGATACAGAGGGCATCTTTTCACGGAGGGGCGGAGGTGCAGCCGTCATGTGCTGTAGCATGATCTCCATGTAGTTGCCCCTGAAAGGCGCAGCCCCGCAGAGCCATTCATAGGCAACAACGGCGAGCGCGTACTGGTCGCTGGCCGGAACGGCTCTGCCCTGTATCTGTTCAGGAGCCATGTAGAGTACGGTGCCCGCGAGGTCTGAAGCGCCCTGAGCTTGCCCACCCCCACTGCTGAGCGCGGCGCGCGTGCTTTCCGTGACCAGAGCGATGCCGAAATCGCTCAGCAAGACCTCGTTATTGCGCGAGAGAAGCATGTTCTCGGGCTTGATATCGCGATGGACAAGATGGCGCTCGTGCGCGTACTGGAGGGCGGAGGCAACCTGCTTTACATAGGAAACGACCAGTTGCGGAGGAACAGTAGTGTGGCGTGGATGGTGCTGGCGCAATGTGCCATTTGGGGCATAATCCATGACCAGAAAAGGAATCATGCCCTCCACACCGAAATCTAAGACACGAATGATATGGGGGTGTTCAAGATGGGCAATAGTGCGGGCTTCCTGGCGAAAGGGATCGATATGGTCTTCGGCGAGCTGGGTGCGCAAGACTTTGATGGCCGCCTGGGTGTTGAGATGCACATGCTCACCCAGGTAGACATCGGCAAAACCCCCGCGCCCCAGCAGCTTCACCAGCCGGTAGTTCCCTAATTTTTGCCCTACATAATCACCCATCCTGCGTTCCCCCGTGAGTTGCCTCAGTTGAGTAAGGATTATGCTTGCTGACGAAGCGTCAATCTATCAATCTTCCAATTGCCGTTTTCGTCCACCAGCGCAGCATCGTATACCAAGGTGGTAGTTAACTTATTCACACTCATAGTGATAACGCCCGTCCCACTTGAACCATTATCCTGAACATTACTTACATCACAACTGTGTAACCCACCGGCCTGCGGCGCATTGAATGCCTGCTCAAGCTGATTAAAGCCTTGAGTAAAGCGCTGCTCAGAAGTCTGTTGCTGCACACGTGAGGACAAAGTGACATACGCAGCATGTGAGTCATCGTTCTGAAAAGCGGTACAGAATGCCTGCAACGTCTTCTGAGGCGTCGAGCGATTGATATAAAGGTAGCCGCCGATACCGCCGGCAATTATTAACACAATCACAATCAGGGCAATGATCAAACCGGTGCGACTTTTCTTCTGCTGGGCAGGTGGCGCACCCACCTGTCCTGGAACTGGAATGGGAGGCGGACCAGACCAGCCTGGTTGCGCAGGATACGATGGTTGCTGGTAGTTCGGCGGCGCGCCATAGTCAGGCGAGGTTGTTCCTTGCGGCGCGCCATAATTTGGCGCTGAGGGCTGCTGGTAGTTCGGATAAGCGCTTTGCTGCTGCGCCTCATACCCTGGATAGGATGGCTGCTGGTAGTTCGGATAACCCGGTGTGCCATAATCGGGCGAGGGAGCCGCCTGCGTTGGCTGATATCCTGGATGATTGTAATTGGGCGCAGAAGGTGTCCCTGGTTGCTGAGCTGCAACTGTTGGAGTATAACCATCGGGATTGGCGTACTCGTTCGTGCTGGCACGCAAGGTCGGCTCGTAGGAACCGGCCTGCTCATACGTGAATTGAGCCGCCCCAATTCGAATCACGTCCCGATTATTCAGGAACCGGGACATATTCGGCGCAATGCGCGCATCGTTCACATACGTGCCGTTGGTACTGTTTAAATCGATGAGGGCATGGCCCTGGGGATCAGGTCGAATCTCGGCATGATGAGAAGAGGCCTGCGGGTCGTTCACAACGATCTGGTTATCGCCGGAACGGCCAATCGTCACCGTATTTGAGCCAAGCTGCACAGGACCGTTAGGACCAGTAAGTGTTGCTTCCAACATCTGTCTCCTTTAAAGAACTGGTAAAGACAAGCCATGCGGTGATTGCGCTTGTAGTGTAACATGCTCACCGCTCTTTGTCTGGTAACAATGCCACAGAATAAACGCCGAATGGCTCACAATTTACTACTGAACAACAAGACTGTTGATCTTCCAGTCACCATTACTATTGCGATCCTGTGCCAGAGAAATCTGCGCATTAGCGGTTTGCCCGCTTGTTCTATCGGCCAGTATCATAACAGCCGTACCCGAGGTACCGGAAACGCTGAGATTGCCATACGTCACGCAATTCACCTGCGCGAAATCGGTCGCGAAAACTGACTCCGAGTGCGCACTTTGCAGGTCGCTTGATAACTGACTATAGGCAGAAGCAAAATCCTGTTTCTTTAAGGCATTGCAAAAGGTGGTCAGCGTCAAATCGGGAGTGGAAAGGAGTTCGCTGATCTTCCAGGTACTGCTGCTATCCTGGGCTAGTGAAATGGGGCCATTAAACGTTTTTCCACCGGCGACCATCGTTAAGTTTGCGGTAGCAGTGCTGCCAGAGGTAGAGGCATTGCTATGCGTACAGGCGGTGACAGCGCCCAGGTCTCTCTGGATCGAAACGAAAGTTGTCTGCGCCTCGACATTTTGTAGCACAGGCGAGAACATGTTATAGGCATCCTGATATCTTCCGTCTTGCAGCGCGCTGCAATAGTTGTCCAGCGTCTTCTCTGGCGTTGAGCGTGAGAGGAAAAGGAACGCGCCTCCACCGACAAGAATAACAATAAGGAGAATGGCAAGAAGAATCCAGGGTAAGCGCCGGTTGGCAGGCTTTGCCGCTGGCTGGGGCTGGGACTGGGGTTGGGGCACATAACCAGGAGGATATGGCATCACATACCCCGGATAAGAGGTGCCGGGAATATAGCCAGGAGGAATATACGGCTGCTGCTGAGGCCCGGTCGGCTGGGGATACTGGGGTACGTACCCCTGTGGGAGCATGTATTGTCCAGGAAATACATAACCCACATTTGCCCCGGGAACAGGCGTTGCGCCAGGGGGAATCGCGCCAGGAGCAGGCGTTGCGCCTTGCGGCACATATGGAACCATCGGTGAACCAGCTTCACCGGAAGCAGGTGTTTCCTGGGTGGCCTGTAACTCCTGAGGCAGGCGAATACCGTAAGCGCTATGCGAGGGGGCAATTTGCTCCAGGTTAGCGCCATCGGCTGGTTTTTCGGCACCGGCGGGGCGTGCCAGCACTGTTGGCTCAGTTCCGCTCTCTCCGCTTATATAGCTGAAAGTGGTATCGCCAATGGTGATGCTATCGCCAGGATTTAAAACATATGGCGCGTTCCAATCAAGGCGCTGCCCATTCACAAATGTGCCGTGCATACTGCCGAGATCAACTACGCTGTAACCCTGTACATCAGGCCGCACCTCGGCATGATGGGCGGATACTTTGGGGTCATTCACTACCAACTGGTTATCAGGACTACTTCCGATAGTCAGAACGCCAGAAGAGAGCGTGGTCTTACCGAACGGGCCTTGCAATGCCGCTTCCATTTGTTTTACCTCCAAAGAGCTATTCGGCGGGATGAAATGAAAAATCTATGTTGCAATAGTTAGAGGCCGCTCTTATACTCAACCGCATTCTACCATACATCTGAAAGAGTGTCGAGTATCCCTGAAACACCTCTGTAGGGACGTGGGCTTGCCCCGCCCTTCCTTTCATCAATTCCGAGTCATCAATTCCGATCACAGCGCCTGATTAGGGTTAATCAGGGCGGGGCAAGCCCACGCCCCTACGGAATAGAGGCAAGCCTGATTGGGTTAATCAGGGCGGGGCAAGCCCGCGCCCCTACGGAGAGGCGAGCCGCATATACAGATAGACGCTTGAATTATGACGAATTTTGCATTAGTATGGATGCCATGCCAAAAAGGCAGCGCTTCCTGGTGTAGGGGCGCGGGCTTGCCCCGCCCTTGTTCCCCTACACGCGAACATGATATGGGGGGCGAGGGCGGGGCAAGCCCGCGCCCCTACACGCGAACATGATATGGGGGGCGAGGGCGGGGCAAGCCCGCGCCCCTACAGCATACGTGTTTGCGCGAGCAGAAGGAAGCAAGCGTCGCCCATTGGGGAGCCTGCTCTTAAGCTATCGATGAAAGGCGACACATGTTGAACGAATATTATGAAGTAGAAACGCCTGGACAGGCAACAGATACGATTATCAGCACAAGTCGGCTCACCAAAGCCTTTGGGAAGCTAGTTGCGGTGAACGACCTCAACCTCGAGGTCATGCGGGGTGATGTGTTCGGGTTTTTGGGGCCGAACGGTTCAGGAAAAACCACCACCATTCGCATGTTGCTGGGATTAATCCGGCCAACAGCGGGGCGAGCTATCCTCTTTGGCATGGATAATGCCGACCAGTTGCCTGCCATCTTACAACGTATCGGGGCCATAGTGGAAACGCCGGTGTTTTACCCCTATCTGACAGGCATGGATAACCTGCGCGTGGTTGCCGCAGCCTCTGGCCTGCAATCGGGCAAAATCAACCAGCGGCGCATCGACGAAGTGCTGGAACTGGTTGAACTGCGCAAACAGGAAAAACTGATCTATCGCAAGTACTCACTTGGCATGAAACAGCGCCTGGGTATCGCGGCAGCCCTGCTGACTGATCCCGAACTGGTTATGCTCGATGAACCGACCAACGGACTTGATCCGGCGGGCATGTTTGAAATTCGCCAGCTTATTCGCCGCCTGGCCGAGCTGGGCAAAACCATTTTTCTTTCCAGCCACCTGCTCAACGAAGTGCAACAGGTCTGCAACCGCGTAGCAATTTTGCAGAAAGGCAACCTTATCAAGCAGGGCAATGTGCGCGAGCTATTGAGAGGCAGCGAGCAGGTATTGATTCGCCTGCGCAGCGCGGAAGAGACGCAGGCCGCGCTCGCTGCCCTGCGCGAACTGCGAGATCAGGGAGCCACCTGGATTAGCCGCTTCTATACCGAGATGGACCGGCAGGGGCAACCTCTGATACGAGTAGACGCGCCTACCGCCCGCTCGGCAGAACTCAACCAGTTGCTGGCCCGCAGGGATTTGTTCGCGGCAGAAATTCATCCCTACGAGGGAAGCCTTGAAGAAGTTTTCATGCAATTAACCACTCCTGTCAATCAGCCAGGCAGGCGGCGCGGGATGGAAGCGCTGGCTTCGAGCGACAAAAGTTCCTCACCTGAAAAAGGAGGCGCATAGTGAGCAGCCAATTACCCGCGCAGGCGGGCAGCGAGGAACGCTTTCCTCTGCCAGAGCGCAGCAGTTCAGTGCATTTCGGGCGGCAGGATTATCTCTCGGTCGTCCTGCGCCTGGTCGGCATGGAACTCTATAAAATACGACGCAGGACGATGTCAAAAATACTGGTAAGTATCGCTGCCGCCCTGGCTATCCTGCTCTTTGTGGCAATCGCAGCAGGAGTGCTTTTCGTGCAGAACGCGCCCCTCGAGAACACGGGAAATACCTGTCCGCCGGGACAGTCAACTTCCTGCACCACTCCTTCACCTGATGAGCTAAAAGCGCAGCGAAAGATCGCGGTTGAGGCCCTTTCAACACCTTTACGCCTGCCAGCTTCCCTGACGTTGATAGTACAGGTCGCTTTGACTCCGGCAACAATCCTGATTATCATTCTCGTAGGAACGATTGTTGGAGGCGAATACAGCGTCGGCACGATCCGCCTGCTTTATACGCGAGGGCCAACACGCACGCAATTCCTGCTCGGCAAGCTGGGGGCCGCATTTGTCTGCTCCGCGCTGGGTTTACTGTTGATGGTGCTACTGGGCATTCTTACAGGGCAATTGCTCAATCCGGTCAGTGGCACGCCACAGACGTTTGATTTTCTTACCGCCGATTGGATTGGTCGTACTCTGCTCTACATACTTATAGCCGTGTTTGACTGGTTTATCTACGCGGTGATCGCGCTTTTCTTCGGTCTGCTGGGGCAGGCAACGGCGGCTGGCATTGTTGCTGCCCTGATGTGGTACTTTATCGAGCCAATTCTGAGTGGCATTCTCGAACTGATCGGGAATATCAACCATAATGCCTTCGGCGACTTCTTAAAGGCCATTCCCGACTACTTCATCAGCAACAATATGACCGCGTTGCTTGCTAATCCCAGTAACTTGCACGCCCTTATTGTGCTGATCTGCTACTTCATCGTGTTTATCGGTTTGGCATGGTGGATTAATGCGCGGCGGGATGTCACGACCTGATATAATGTGACCATGTTAAATCCTACCACGATCAAAGAATATGCCTACTCGCTCGGCTTCGATATGGCGCGTATTACCAGCGCGGAAGCCTTTCCAGAGGCCGAGCGAGTCATACAGGAACGCATTGCGCAGGGGTTGATGGATGGATTGCCCTGGTATACTGCCGAACGCGCTGAGGTTTCGTGCCATCCAGACGCGCTGCTGCCGGGGGCGCAATCCATCATCGCGCTCGCCATGTGCTACCTCACAGAACTGCCGGATGAAACGGCGAACGATCCGCTGCATGGCCGCATTTCGCGCTACGCCTGGGGAGAGGACTATCACGAGATCATCAAGCCCAAACTCTACCAGTTTACCGAATGGCTAAAGGAATATGCGCGCAGTGAGATCGACGACCCTGAGTTTCGCGTCTTCGTGGATACCGGGCGCATGGTTGACCGCGCCGTAGCCGAACGCGCCGGGCTGGGATGGTATGGCAAAAACACCAACATTCTGACAAAAGGCTGGGGATCGTGGATTTTCCTGGCCGAGATCGTCACCAATCTCCCGCTCACGAACAGTTATGACGCGCCACTCAAAGCGAATTGTGGGCAGTGCGAACTCTGCCTGCATGCCTGTCCAACGGGAGCCTTGCCAGCGCCCTACGTACTGGATAACACACGCTGCATCTCTTTTCTCACCATCGAGTTACGCGGCAGCATTCCACTTGAACTGCGCCCCTTAATGGGCAATCTCATCTTCGGCTGCGATATTTGCCAGCAGGTCTGCCCGGTCAATCACGTTGCCGAACGCAGACTTGGGCTGCGCGCAGGCGCGTCAAAAGGAAGCACACAACCGGTACAGTTTCATTCTCACCAGGAATTTCGCCCGCGTCCAGCAACCGGCGGTAGCCCGGAGTTAATTCCTTTGCTCTCCCTCACCGAAGAACAATTTCGCGAGCGCTTCCGGCGCAGCCCCATTCGCAGGACAAAAAGGCGCGGTCTGCTGCGCAACGTCTGTGTCGCTCTCGGCAATAGCGGCGACCCGCAGGCGATTCCAGCCCTGATCGGCGCACTCCACGATAGTGAACCATTAGTGCGCGGTCACGCGGCATGGGCACTGGGCAGAATCGGCGGCCTGGAAGCGCAAAAGGCTTTAGAGCAAGCTCTTTCTGAAGAGGAAGATGAAGAAGTGCAGCAAGAGATTCGCTGTGCCCTCTCTCTGCTTATGAATTTTGGCAAAGAAAGAGGGGAAACCCAGAAATGTCATCCTGAGCGCAGCGAAGGATCTCCATCGCCTGAAGTAATCTTGCACATGAACGGAGATCCTTCGCTGCGCTCAGGATGACAGGGGTAAGCATCCCCCGCTCTTTTGCCAACACTCGTCAGCAGAAGAAAGCTGAGAAGGAGGCTATACATCCGTGAACCAGCCAGAGGATATTCGTTCTCGTTTCACAGAACGGGCCAAAACCGCGCTTCAGCTAGCAGAACAGGAAGCCCGAAATCTCGGGCATGCATATGTCGATCCTGGACATCTACTGCTGGGTTTACTTGCCGAAGGACAGGGCATAGCCGCCAGAGTGCTTCGATATTTGAGCATCGATCTACAAAAGGCACAAGATACTATGGTATTTATCATCGGAAGAGGGGAACAGCCAACAACTGGCAATTTGCCCTGGGTGCCTCGCTTGCAGAAGGTTATTCGACACGCGGCACAAGAAGCTGATCTGCTACAGAAACACTTCATCGGGACGGAGCATCTGCTGTTAGGACTGACGACCGAACATCAAGGTATGGCAGCGGCGTTACTGGAAGCGACTGGCATACAGCTAGAACAAGTACGAAAAGAAACGCTAGCCTTTATTGGGAGCGGCCAGCCAGTAGTTCCAGAAGAGGCAAAGACGCTTGTTAAAGAGGATCAACCTGCTAAAGTTTGCGAACGCTGCGGATTGCGCAGCCCAGACTACTTCCAATACTGCTTCTGGTGCGGACTAAAGCTTTCATAAGCCAGAACGTAAAAAGGCACAAGTACTTGTGCCTCCAACCTGATACAGAATAATTACCTCAATTTTGCCGAGACCAGCCAGCCAGCGATGACGGCGAGGCCGCCCACCAGCCAACAACAAGGCACACAAGCCGTTCGATCATGAGCCCCGCCTGGCTGCACCGGTTACCCGGCGTCCACCTGCGGTCTCGCGACCAGGTCTTCTACCTGGGATCTTGGCTCTTCCACAGAAGAGC
>DASRDB010000005.1:0-65714 GCA_035652815.1 Ktedonobacteraceae bacterium | reverse complement strand
ATGGGTTGCCCCATTCGGATTCTCAAGGCTCTTCGCTCGCATGCAGCTCCCCTTGAACGTTTCGCCGGTCTCCGCGTCCTTCATCGGCCTTCAGTGCCCAGGCATCCACCGCGTACTCTTGTAGCTTGTTCTTCTTCTTGTGGTCATACCATATCTAGATGTGAAACGTACTACTGTTGCAATACGCAAATTATCACATCGACCACAAGCGTCCTCTACTTAATTCTTGCTTCTGCTCTCGGCAAAATTGAAGTAATTGTTTTCTACTATGCAATTGTAAAAGAACTCATTAGCGAGTAGCCCCGCCAACTGAAAAGTGGAAGCATCACCGACTGCTCATCGAGCAAAACTCCTATCGCGCCACCCTACAGCCTTGTCGCTCCAGGCCGGTCTTTCTTACGCGCGTAAGCCAGACCGGATCGACCTGGGAGTGGGATGTCTGCCTATGCCTGCTTATGCAGACCGACGCATCCAAAGCTCCCTAGAAAGGAGGTGATCCAGCCGCACCTTCCGGTACGGCTACCTTGTTACGACTTCACCCCAATCACCGACCCCACCCTCGACGCCTGCCTCCCACATGGGGTTAGCCTGGCGGCTTCAGGTGTAGCCGACTTTCGTGGTGTGACGGGCGGTGTGTACAAGACCCGGGAACGGATTCACCGTGGTGTGCTGACCCACGGTTACTAGCAACTCCGGCTTCATGCAGGCGGGTTGCAGCCTGCAATCCGAACTGAGACCGCGTTTGCTGGGATTGGCTCCCCCTCGCGGGTTGGCAACCCATTGTCGCGGCCATTGTAGCGTGTGTGTCGCCCAGGATGTCAGGGCCGTGCTGACTTGACGTCATCCCCACCTTCCTCCACTTTGAGAGTGGCAGTCTGGTCAGAAACTTACAACCGACCACAGGGGTTGCGCTCGTTGCGGGACTTAACCCAACACCTCACGGCACGAGCTGACGACAGCCATGCAGCACCTGTGCCTGCCTCCCCGAAGGGCCCCCCGGTTTCCCGAGGCTCAGCAGGCCTGTCAAACCCTGGTAAGGTGCTTCGCGTCGCATCGAATTAAACCACACGCTCCGCTGCTTGTGCGGGTCCCCGTCAATTCCTTTGAGTTTTAATCTTGCGACCGTACTCCCCAGGCGGACCACTTAGTTCGTAAGAGACGGCACGCAGCGGGTCGATCCGCCGCACACCTGGTGGTCATCGTTTACGGCAAGGACTACCGGGGTATCTAATCCCGTTCGCTCCCCTTGCTTTCGCACCTGAGCGTCAGGTACCTCCCAGGACCCTGCCTTCGCCTGTGGTGTTCTTCCGGATCTCTACGCATTTCACCGCTCCACCCGGAGTTCCAGGTCCCTCTGAGGCCCTCCAGTCACCCCGTTTTTCGACGCCTTGGAGAGTGAAGCCCTCCACTGTCAGCCGAAACGCGGGCGACCGCCTGCGTGCGCTTTACGCCCAGTAACTCCGGACAACGCTCGCCCCCTACGTATTACCGCGGCTGCTGGCACGTAGTGAGCCGGGGCTTCTTCCTGGGGTACCGTCCTTACTCGTCCCCCAGAAAAGCAGTTTACAACCCGAAGGCCGTCTTCCTGCACGCGGCGTTGCTCCGTCAGACTTGCGTCCATTGCGGAAAATTCCTCACTGCTGCCCCCCGTAGGAGTCTGGGCCGTTCTCAATCCCAGTGTGGCTGATCGTCCTCTCAGACCAGCTACCGATCGTCGCCCTGGTGAGCCATTACCCCACCAGCTAGCTAATCGGGCACAGGCCCCTCCTCCAGCGCCTTACGGCTTTGCTTCGTTCGCACGACCAAACGAAGCCTATGCGGTCTTGTCGGCCCTTTCGGACCGGTATTCCTCACTGGAGGGTAGGTCACCCATGTGTTCCTCACCCGTCCGCCACTCCCTCGTGGAGCGAACCCCACGAGGACGTGCGACTTGCATGTGTTAGGCACGCCGCCAGCGTTTGTCCTGAGCCAGGATCAAACTCGCCATTCAGAAGTTATATCTATCTCTCGTACTCGCGAGAGATGAATTACTGTATGAGCGAGTTGTCACAAATTGACAGGCTACAAATGTTAGTCACCTTACCACTCTTCAGTTGTTCAGGGTACTGAAAATGCTTTCCGCATTCACCGCGCCTCTCCGTTTCTTCCGGTCCGGCGCAAGTGAGATAATACCACTGCCCTTGCATGCTGTCAAGAGGTTTTTTTGGGAATTTTGGAAAAATATAATTTTGTAAAAAAATTGTCGCCGCTTACCAGCAAAACTGGACTATTCCTTTGTCGCCGCAACCTACGCCATCCTGGCCATCCAGCCAGCCTCAATTCATCCCATGGTGGAGCCAGCAACCTCCGCAATTTATGCAACCTCAATTTACACAGCAATGGGGCCAGCAATCCATATTACAAGGATGGGGGCAGTAGGGTATGCAACCCATGCAAGATTGGGAACAATCATAGCAGTCCTGAGCAGGAGCTTCCTGAACTTACGGAAATAAAGGGAGGTAGTTTAAACTGTAATATTTCTGCCTCAACTACCTCTTTTCTACATTGACTGCTTGCTCATTTTCCAGGTATACTCTGTGTAGAGAATATAGAACATATATTCTATATCTTGCGTTGTTTGAGGCGAAGCGTATGTACCCAAAAGTCCTCCCTCTGCTGAAAGGGATTATTTCGTGCGGTTTCCCGTCCCCGGCTGATGATTATGCTGAGCGCCGTTTGGATCTGGATGAACTGGTGGTGGCGCATCCCGAGGCAACATTTTATGTGCGCGTGACGGGCGACTCGATGAACCGGGCGGCTATTTATGATGGCGATATCCTGGTGGTTGATCGCGCTCAGACGCCAGCCCATAATAATATCGTTGTTGCCATCCTCAATGGGGCGTTTACCGTGAAACGACTCTACCTGAAAGGAGATACCGTTTATTTGCTCCCGGCCAATCCGGCGTATAAGCCGGTGCGGGTAGAGTCGGGGATGGATTTTCAGATCTGGGGGGTCGTCACGTATTGTATTCACCGGGTGCGATGAAGGAGCGCGTGCTGGCACTGGTGGATTGTAACAACTTCTACGTCTCGTGTGAACGCGCATTTCACGCGGCAATTCAGCATACACCTGTGATTGTACTTTCCAATAACGACGGGTGTGTGGTGGCAAGAAGCAATGAAGCAAAGAAATTGGGCATTAAGATGGGGCAGCCGGTTTTCGAGTGCGAACAGCTGATTCGGGAGCATAAGGTACAGGTCTTTTCCTCAAATTATTCGTTGTACGCCGATATCTCGGCCCGCGTGATGAGTGTCCTATCTCAATTCACTTCGCGCCTGGAGACGTATTCGATAGACGAGGCGTTTCTCGACCTTACCGGGCTGTCATTGGAAGACAGGGTTGAGTTTGGGCACGAGATCAAGGCCCGGGTGTGGCAATATACAGGTATTCCCGTTTCGGTCGGCATCGCTTCCACAAAGACGCTCTGTAAAATTGCCTGCGAAGTGGTCAAACAGGAGCCTCAATATGGCGGCGTCCTCGACCTGCTGCGCTTTTCAGAGGCGGATATAGATGTGCTGCTGGCGAAGGTGGAATTGCGCGATGTATGGGGCATCGGTCCCAAATATACGCGCTTCCTGGAAAACTATGGTTTTCGTAACGCGAAGGATCTGAAATATGCCGACGAGCGCTGGATTCGCAAATACCTGACGGTAGTTGGCGAGCGCACCGTTCTCGAACTGCGCGGCATCTGCTGCCTGGCGCTCGAAATTGCGCGTCCGACTAAAAAAGGTATCATGTGCGCGAAGTCATTTGGACGCGACATCACCTCGCCGGATGAGCTACAGGAAGCGGTTGCTAGCTACACCGCTCGCGCCGCCGAGAAACTGCGGGAACAGGATACCCTCGCCTCGCAGATCACCGTTTTTGTGCATACTAACGCCTTTCACAAGGATGAGCCGCAGTACTCTAACTCGTTCACCATTCGCCTGCGCCATCCCACCTCGTTCACGCCGGCGCTAATCCGGTATGCTCTCGCAGCACTGCGCGCTATTTATCGAAAAGGCTATTCGTATAAAAAAGCGGGCGTGTTGCTGAACCATATCAGTGCGGGCGATTCCGTTCAGCCCGATTTGTTCGGCGAATTTTCCATTCCTGAGCATGAACAGCAGGCGCGGCTGATGGCGATTGTCGATGCCATCAACCAGATTTATGGGCGCAACACGCTCTTTTTCGCGGCGCAGGGACTTAGCCGCCCCTGGAAAATGCAGCAGCACCGGCTCTCGGCCCGCTTCACGACACGCTGGGATGAGATATTGACGATTGAGAATGGCTGACTTTGATATAACCGGCAAAAATATATTGACAGGTTAAACCTTAATGGAGTATAATATAACTATCTAAATCTATTTAGATAGTTATATTGCTGATAATTGATGGCAAATGTTTGTTTGTTCCCGCAAAGGAGTAAACTTTATGGTATCCACTCCCCTACTCGATATACTACTTGTGCTGGTTACTCTGTTATTGGTTGGTGCATTTGTGGTTTACCAGATTCACCGGTTCAGGTGGCTCACCTCTCATGGGAAACAGATCAGCGCTGTAGTCACTTCAATCCAGCATGAAACAGGAAAAACGGCATGGGGATTGTCGCGGAACAACTACTACCTCACGGCGAGGTGGACGAACCCTCGCACAGGGCAGACCTATACCTTCTGGACCTGGATTATAAACTCCAACCCGGCTTATAGGAAGGGCAGCCTGGTTCCGGTCCTTATTGACCCCAGGAATCCGAAGCGTTTTGCGCTGAATCTTTCTTAATGGCGACGAGCTTCCATTGGTGCAATATGGATTCCAACGGCGATGGCGCTACATGGACAGGCTCCAGGAGATGGGCGCTTGGTGCGCCCATCTCCTGGAGCCTGTTTACCTGTCTGCTCAAACGTATTCCCTACGCCCGTTTGAGCAGTTCCTCGTGTTTAACGTCATACGGAATGAGTCGGCCCTCGGGCATCAGCAGCAGCGTATCGGGCTGCAGGTAGCGCACGAATTCGACATCGTGGGTCACGGCGAGAATGGTGCCGGGATACCCTGCCAGCGACTCGCCGATGATGTTGCGCGATTGCACATCCAGGTGCGTCGTTGGCTCGTCCAGCACCAGCAGGTTTGGGCCATCGAGAACCATCTTTGCTAATGCAAGGCGCGTCTTTTCACCGCCGGAAAGCGTACCTATCTGCTGGAAGACGCGGTCTCCATTGAAGAGAAAACGTCCCAGTACGTTGCGCACGCGCTTGATGTTTTCGGGTAGCACCTCGTTGGCCTCGTTCAGCACAGTATTCTCGTAGTTCAGTCCCTCGTTTTCCTGCGCGTAGTAGCCGAGGCGCACACGGTCGCCAATCACCACCTTTCCGGTGTCGAGCGGCGTTAACCCGAGCAGGGTGCGCAGCAGCGTGGTTTTGCCTACGCCGTTGAGGCCAATGATAATCAGGCGCTGGCCGCGCTCGACCGAAAAGCTGATATCGCGAAAGATCACCTTCGGGCCATAGCTTTTCGCCAGGTGTTCAGCCTGAATGACCAGAGGACTGCTCGGATAGCGCACGTTGAAATCGATGTTGATGCGGCGGCTGCTCGGCGGCAGGTCTGGCTTGCTCTTTTCGAGCTGCGCGATGCGTTTGTCGATGGCGATACGCTGGCTGACGCGGCTCGCGCCGAAGCCGCGCAGCTTCTCCGATGTCTTGCGCAGCCTTGCAATCTCTCGCTCGTGCTGCGCTCGCGTGCGTTCGATGAAGGCCAGCGCGTCACCGCTCTGCTCCAGGTAGTTTGAATAGCTACCACGATAGACCTCGATTTTGTGCGTGAACTCGTTGAGGCGCAATATTTTGCTGATGCTGCTATCGAGCAGGTCGAGATCATGTGAGATCAGCAGCAGCGCGCCCTCGTAGCGTTCCAGGAACTCCATCAGCCAGCCGGTGGCCTCGACGTCGAGAAAGTTGGTCGGCTCATCGAGGAGCAGGAGTTCTGGCGATTGGAAGAGCAGGCGCACCAGGGCCAGCTTCGTTTTCTGGCCGCCGGAGAGCGTGCTGACCTGCCTGTCGAGCGTTACTCCACCGAGATTCAGCCCGTCAATCAGTTGATCGGCGCGAGCTTCGGCATCATAGTATCCCAGGTGGTCCAGCCGCTCCTGCACGCGCTCGAATTGCGCCAACACATTGTCCAATTCTGTGCCGGAGACCTCGGCCATGCGTTGCGTCAATGCTTCATAGTCATATATAGCCTGGTCAAGTCCGGTGCTGCTGAAGATGTAATCACGGACAGTGCCTCCATCGGCTACCGGCGTTTCATGCGCCACGTCCTGCGAGAGGTAGCCGAAGCTGCGCGAGCGACTGACGGTACCGCTATCAGCGGACTGAAGACCGGCAATAATTTTTAACAAAGAGCTTTTGCCCGCGCCGTTGACGCCGATCAGCCCGGCTTTTTCGCCCGGCGCGACTGTGAAGGAGACATCGTCCAGGATGAGACGCGGCCCATATGAAAGATGAATATGTTGTACCTGTAACATAGTTTTACTCTGCTTTCTACCATAGATTGGGAAACGACTGCCTTGCGGAAGGCATGCGAAAACAAGGGTGTCGAAGTGGGCCACGTTCTTAATGAGGGTGTGTTTGGCGGAGCCGCGAGCGATCCGGGACACACGATAAGAACGTATGACCCGGCGACACACGCCAGAGAAAGAGGAAAGAAAGAGAAGCGAAAAAGATGCAGGAAATCGAGAAACGATACCGAATTACCGCTCGCAAAAAGGCAAGCAGCCAGATGCATCAATTTGTTGCCGCTTTCTTACCCGCGCAGGCCCGGCGTGATCGCCTACGCGGGAGCGACAACTGTTAGCGTGTATTCCTGAGTATCAAATTCCTGTTTCATGGGTTTCCTGCTTTGTGATTTGTAAGAAATGCTGAAGCAAGCTTACCATCTGATTTGCGAATTGTCAAGGTTTTGGCTGACAACAAAAGCAGCCTTGCTCCGTATATAGGTTGGAAACAAGAAAAGCGAGTTTTCAGGGAGAAAGATGCATGTCACAGACCAATTCCCAACCATTGAGCCTGGCCGATGGTTTACAGCCACAGAACCTTGCCAACCCCTATCCATTATATGAGCAGTTGCGCGAGTCTGGTCCCGTCTATTGGGACGAGCGGGTAGGTGGATGGACGGTGACCGGTTATGCTGAGGTGGCGGCGCTGCTGCGCGATGGGCGGCTGTCGGCCTCGCGTTTCATGATAGATACAAGCTGGATACCCGAGGGAGCGCGTGAATACCTGGAGCCGACGGCGCGAGCGCTATCGCGCCAGATGCTCTTTCGCGACCCGCCCGATCATACGCGATTGCGCATGCTGGTGGCAAAGGCCTTTACGCCGCGCATGGTAGAGCAGCTTCGCCCTACAATTACGCAGATCGCGAATGAACTCCTTGATAAGGCCGAGGGAAGCGGGCAGATGGAATTGATGCGCGAATTCGCCTATCCTCTGCCCGCCATTGTGATTGCCACTATGCTTGGTGTGCCGCCCGAGGACCGCGACCAGTTCAACCGGTGGTCGCAGCACTTCGGTTCGCTGCTAGATGGTGGAGACTACACGATGGAGGGCCTTTTCGAAGCGATGGTGGGCGTCACCGAGTTTATCGCGTATTTCCGCGATATGATTCACAAGCGCCGCACCACTCCAAAAGATGACCTGATGCAGGCTTTGATCGATGCAGAGGAGCGCGGCGATGCCTTGAACGAGGATGAACTGCTCGGTAACTGCGTGCTGCTGCTGGCGGCCGGGCATGGCACCACCATGCACCTGATCGGCAATGGGACGCTCGCCCTATTGCGCAATCCGGAGCAACGGAACTTGCTTCAAAAACATCTTGACGATCCGGCCTTTTTGTCACTCGCAGTGGCCGAATTGCTGCGCTACGAGAGTCCGGTGCAGATGACCTCGCGCAACGCCCGCGAGAGTCTGGAGATTGGTGGCAAACAGGTGCAGGCCGGGCAGGAAGTCATTCTTTGTCTCGGCGCGGCCAATCGCGATCCGGCGCAGTTTCATGACCCGGACCGCTTGAACCTGGGGCGACCGGAGAATAAGCATCTCGCCTTTGGATTGGGCATTCATTTCTGTCTGGGCGCGCCGCTGGCCCGCCTGGAAGGAGAGATTGCCTTCAGCACGCTGTTCCGCCGTTTTCCTCACCTGCGGCTGGCAACAGAAGAGGTCGAATGGTTGCAGAGCCTGGTGTTTCGCGGCTTGAAAGAGCTACCCGTTGCGCTCGCGTAGGCGGTTATAGGCCAGGCGCAAACCTTCGAGCGTCAGGTACTGGTTGACGTGCTGGATTTCGGGAATAATCGGGTGCATGAGTTGAGCAAGGCCGCCATGCGCGATGATTTTCACTTTGTTGACATCTGAGACGCCAGGAATTTCCGCGCGCAGGCGGCTAATCAATCCCTGCACCAGCCCCACATGGCCGAAGATAATGCCGGATTGCATGTTTTCGATAGTATTCTTGCCCAGTGCCGAGCGCGGCGGTGTGAGATCGACACGATACAGGCGCGAGGCGGCACTGGACAACGCCTCTGCGGAGATCATCAGCCCGGGGGCAATAGCGCCGCCCAGGAAGTCACCTTCGGACGAGATGACGTCAAAGGTGGTGGCGGTGCTGAAGGCGATGACGATGGCCGGGCCGCCGTAGAGATAATGCGCGGCGATGCTGGTCGCGATACGGTCGGAGCCGATCTCCCAGGGATTGTCTACCAGCAGGCGCAGCCCGAGATCGAGCGTGTAATCAAGGACAATGGCCTCTTTGCCACAGTACCGAATCGCCAGTTCTTGAAAGACCGGAGTGAGCGGGGGAACGACGCTTGACATGATAATATCGTCAATCTCCGTAAGTTGGTGTCCGGCATGGCGCGCCAGGTCGTTGAGAACCATCGCGTACTCGTCGGTGGTGCGCTGCCGGGCTGTGGAGACCACCCAGTGGTTTTTCATGGTCTCGCTATTATAGAGGCCAAACTTGATATTGCTGTTGCTGATATCGATGGCGAGCAGCACTGCTACACTCCCTTCCTCAGGTCATACCATATATTTGGCGACGTATTGTTTCAAATGAGCGGCGATGGCAAAGGTATCTCCATAAGCATTGTCGGTAGCTACAACGACCTCGGTATCGGTGCGCGAATCCAGGAAGGCCAGTGTTGTAGGAGTACGCATCCGACGACGGCGCTGGCGCATACCCGAAGGCACCATGCCGCGTCCAAAGAGAAAGCCCGCCATATTTTCGCCCGCGCGCGGAATCTCCTGCATGGTATTTTTTGGCGCGCTCTCAGGCGGTGGCGCGCCACGCGCCGTGACATGCCGCACGTACATGAGCGGGACATGAATAATTTTCTGTCCCTCTTGCTTAACGAAGTCGGTTGGCGTGATGACAATGATATGGTCGTTCGCGTTGCGCAGGCGGTGAATGTCAGTAATTAAGGCCCACAGGCTGCCCACGCCGACAAACAACAGAACGCCGAGCATAATGAGTGTGGCAATGATGGAGAACGTCCCATGCTCAAAGTTTCCCGGAATAACGATTTTAGCGACAAGTGCGAAGAGGCCTAAGCCCAGAATAACACCAAAAATCCAACCAAGAATACCTACCGCGACTTTATTTTTCTGTAAAGGCAGCACAATCCACCCCTGCGGAAGGTCTGTGTCAGTCTTCGCCCTCTCGAGTATTTCCGTTGCTTCCATAGCAGCACCCTTTCTTCAATGGAACATCAGGATTAACAGAATTATACTACCGTTGATGTGGGTTGGATAGGGCGCGAAGGAGGCATGTTTTTTAGCCTCTTATGCCTATCTCAGGTTTTCCCCTTTTCATTCATCTTAAGCAAATAGTTGGGTACACAAACAAAGAGAGGCCGCTTGCTCAACGTAGACAAGCGGCCTCTCTTTGTTTGTATGAGTTCAGAATTTTTTAATGCAGTCGTTCCAGGATTTGAGTGAGTAGTCTTTCAATAGAGCCAAGACGCTGCTCGACACTCTTTAAACGTTGTTCAACGGCATCTAAACGCTGCTCAGTCTTATCCGCCTTTACCTGTAAATAGTTAAGATGAGCGTCAATTGCTTCCAGGTGTGTGTGTACCTGTTGAGCTTGCTGTTCTATTTGCGATTTGAGCGAGGTCAGGCGTTTTACGGCGTCTTCGGTAAGCCCTTTGACCATCACTAACTCGATGGCCGTTTCGCTGTAGGCCTTGATAGTTTCGGTTTTGAAGCGGCTAAGATCAAATTCCAGCGTTTGCAATCGCTCCTTTTGTGTCGGCATAGGCAAGCCTGCTTTCCGCCCTTAAAATGAAAGATTTAATTGTATCACGATTGATGAAAGCTGATCAGTAGTCAATTCAAATAATTTCTGCAAAAATGTGTCTCCTATGCTCCGGCCTGCTTATTCGACGTAGACGAACCTTGAGATGCCTGCGCACCGGCCCAGTCTGCCAAAAAAGTTGCGGATAACGTCTTTACACAATCGGCATTTTGAATGATGATGCCTACTTCTCGGTTGTAATTGAGCGATTCACGTGTCAGGTTTTGGGAGCCGATAAAGGCAAGGCGTTGATCGATAATGATGAGCTTGGCGTGCATATAGTATTGGCCCTGAGTTGTAATGGTGATGGCGGGAGCGGCGGCCTGGAGATCGCTAATCGCCGCGTGGTTATCTACGGTGGGCATGGTGGTGATAGTGCCGGATAGGGGTGGCAGCATAATTTTGATGTCTTGCAGGTTACGGGATTGAACAGCATCCAGCAATGCGCCTTCGATGCTCTGGCTCTGTGCCCAGCGACCGCCAGCTTTCGGGTCAGCGAGAGCTTCGACCTGAATATAGATGCTTTGTTGTGCGCTATTCAGCAGCGCATGCAGCATGACATGAGCATTCATATCGGTTACGACGAGGTTAGGAGCCGTTTGTGGGGGGAGCGCCGTTCCCTGTTTATCAGCTTGAAAGATGGCCTGGAGCATATGAATGTCCTGCGGGTCGGTGTCGCATATGATGTATTCTCGGTTGGTGGCCTGGGAAGTGCCACCGAACGCCGCTTCCGTGAAATTAGCGGTCATGATGTAGGCAATGCTGCCATCGATAATTATGAACTTGGCATGACAAAAGCCAGCAGGAGTTCCATCCGTTTTCACTGCCTTATTTGGCTGTGCCCACGAAGGGAGTTGTTGCCCGTTGGACGACAGGACAGCAGGTAAGCTTTTCTGGTCGTAGAGGAGCTGTACATCAAGTTGAGGATTAGCGGCTTTTTTCGCCAGCAGCTTGTTAGCTATAGTGCCATCGGTGAACTGGTACATCTCGATCCAGATCGAGTGTTGCGCTGCATCAATGGCGTTGAGAATCACATCCGCTTTGCTTTCAGGCTCCACAAAGAGCGTGACGGTAGCATCTGCTCCCGAGGGTAAGACGAAGGAAGGTGTACTGGTAGAGGGCTGTTGATGAAAATTGCCGAAGCTCATGATATGCTCTTTTCTTCCTCTCGCCCCTGCCCGGCAGAAGGAGAAGATACTATTTACTCAGCAGTAAGTATAGCACATGCTTGTATATAGGTGCGCATCACGACTGTATAGAGAATATTCCTGGAAGCCACCCGCAAGGGGATGTCTCTACAGCGACCCCAAAGAGTAGAGATATCCCCTTGCGGGTGGCTTTCGGTGGCCTACTTGTTAGGGGGTGTCTTCCGGTTGTCCCCCTTTACCTGCATGGTACTGGCCTATCTCCTAGACCTGCATGATAAAATAGAGCAACAGGACTTGCAGGCGAAGGATGTTCTATGGACGAGCAATTGCAATTCGAGGCGCTAGAGGCGGCGCGTCTTCTACTACGGGCTTACCGGGAAACCCATCCGGCATGGACGAACGATAGAACGCCTATTGATGAGATGGTTTCGTGGCTTGGCCTGGAAGTGGCGACCTTTCACCCCGACGATTATCCTGCTGGCACCTATGGCTTTCTGGAAGAGGGCGAAGACCTGATCTGGCTCTGTCGCGACCTCTCTTCTACCTTACGCCGCTTTACGCTTACCCATGAACTCGGGCATGTGGTGCTGCACCGCAATATGCATTTGCCTGTCATAGAAAGAATTCAGGCGCTTTTGCAAAACGCCGGTATCGACTACAAGGGGGCATCGCGAGAGGAGCCGTGTTTCGCGCAGGATGTGCGCGAAGAGGTGACGGGTCTGCTTTTCCAGGAAACGGCGGAAGAGATGCTGGGTATTGGCGTGGCATATGATCCACGAAGTCAACGCGAACTGGCCGCCAATCTCTTCGCCGCCGAGTTGCTGATGCCCCTGGAACGTGTGCGCGCCCTCTACCTGTCGCATACCATTTCTCCGGGTAAGCTTGCCGGACTATTTGATGTCTCTCAGGCGGCATTGCTGAATCGCTTAGCAGGCATCCTCACACCTAACGCGGAGACGAACCAGCAAGTAAAGAAAGTTGCTCCGCGAGGAGAGTCCACAAAGCGCTACGATGAATTTCAGCAGGCCGCGATTGAGGCCCCAACTCCGGCGCTGATTGTGGCCGGGCCAGGGAGCGGCAAGACCAGCACGTTGATCGGGCGCGCTGCTTATTTGATACATGATCTGGGCGTGAATCCCGAGCGCATTCTGGCGTTGACCTTTTCGCGCAAGGCGGCGCAGGAGATGCAGGAACGTTTGCAGGCAGTGCTGGAAGAGGGAATGACGCCGCCGATGGTCAGCACGTTTCATGCCTTCTGCGCCGAGTTGCTGCGCAGCTATGGCACACTGGTAGGGTTGAGAAAAGATTTTGCCTTTGTGGATGAGGCTGAGGGCTATTTCTTGCTGCGGCGGCTGGCTGCTGAACTGTCTTTGCACCACTACCAGAACTTGAATAACCCGACCGCCAATTTTCCGGCCCTGCTGAGCGCAATTTCGCGGGCAAAGGATGAACTGGTAACGCCCGCGAAGTACCGCGAACTGGCGCAACAGATGCTTAGCGAGGCAGGTGAAGATGAAAAGGAGATCGAACGGGCGGAGAAAGCACTTGAGGTAGCTGAAGTCTACGCGATCTACCAGCGACAATTGGAGCGGCAGGGCGATACGGATTTTGGCGGCCTGATTATGCTGGCGGTGGAGTTGTTGGAGCAACACGCGGATGTGCGAGCAGAGGTACAGGAGCGCTACCAGCACATTCTTGTTGACGAGTTTCAGGATATCAACCGGGCCAGCGGCGTGCTGTTACGTCTTCTAGCTGGCGAGCAAAGGCGTGTGTGGGTAGTCGGTGACGCCAATCAAGCAATCTACGGCTTTCGGGGTGCTTCGCCCGCCAATATCGCCAATTTCACCCAGGACTACCCTGATGCCGTAGTGTTGCCGCTCAGCCGCAACTATCGTTCAAGGCCGGATATTGTGAAGGCGGCGGATGCCTTTCGTTGCGATAAGCTTGAACCCGAGGCGCAAAAGGGGTTGGTGCAAACAGCGCGGGAAGCTCTTGAAGACGTGTATGTCACACTGGCTGAGGCAAAGGACGAGGCGAGCGAGCTAGAGGGCATCGTGCAGGATATGCGCCGCAAGCACGACCGGGAAGGTTACGACTATCGCGATATGGTCGTTTTATGTCGCACGCGGACGCAAGCGCGCAAGGTCGGACGAGCGTTACTGCGCGCAGGTCTACCGATTCTCGAACGAGGCAGCCTCTTTGAGCAGGAGCATATTCGCAATCTGCTCTCGGTCTTGCTCTTGCTGACCGATAATGGCGATATGGGCATCCTGCGCGCTGCCCGGCAGAGCGATCATCCTTTCTCGCAGTCGGATGTAGAGGCGCTGATTCTGTCTGCGCATGTAGAGCCAGCAGTCAGCGAGAACGGGCAGAACGCATTTAAGCATACAGTTGCGCAAAGAATACAGCGCAGTATAGCTCCCCCCAACCTTAGTTTTGATGGCAAACAGTCTCTCCATCGTCTCTCAGAAATCCTGCGCTCACTGCTATTTACTACCAATTCGATCTGGCCGCTGCTCGCGCAATACCTGTTCATCGAAAGCTCGATTGGGCGCTCTTTGCTCAATTCAACCGCGCCAGAAGTTGAGGCCTGGCGTGACGATTATGCCCGTTTGCTCAAAATGGCGCGTTATTTTGACCAGCAGCAACAGCAGGTACGGGCACAGCGCGAAGCCGAGACGCAAGCGCGTGGAGAAGTTCACGCACTGGAAACGTCTATGCAGGAGCAGGTGAAGGGCTTCCTGGATTATCTGACAGTGTTGATGACGCTAAGACAGGAAGGCAGCAACCGGCGTGAGAGCGCGGAAGAGGATGGCGAAAGCGTGCCGGATGTGATTCGCATCATGACCGTTCACGCCAGCAAGGGGCTTGAATTTCCGGTGGTCTATTTGCCCTACCTGGTGAACCAGAAGTTTCCGGCGCAGCGGCGTGGACATGTTGCGCCGCCACCTCGCGGTCTGGTGGCTGGCGAGGACGACGAGAGCAGCGCGCATGAAACGGGCGAATCCTGCCTGTTCTATGTCGGCACCACGCGGGCGCGTGACCAGCTTGTCTTGAGCTATGCGCAACAATATGGCAAGCGCAGAGCCAAACGCTCGAGCTACGTGGATGCGCTGGTTATGGGATTGGGCAATGATCGCGTTCGCCGACTCTTGTGGCAGTACGAGGTTGCGTCCAACGGAGAGGAAGAGGAACAGGAGAACTTCTCATCGCAGCCGAGCGAGGCTTTTATTGAAGCGATGGAGCCGAAAACGCTGCATGCCTCGCATATCGAGACCTACCAGCGCTGCCCGCGCCAGTATCTTTACAGCACCATCTACGCCTTCCCTGGTGATGCCGCCGGATATCAACTGTTTTGGAGAGCCACCCGCGAAACGCTGCGCTCGATCCAGCATCGTTTAGAGGAACTGAACGCCGGAAATGGCGGTGCGCCACTGACTAGCGAGGAAGTGCAGGAGTTGTACACTCGCTACTGGCAGGCCGAACAGGGACATCTGCATCCCTTTGCGCCAATGTACGAACGACACGGACACGAAGTAGCCGAATTACTGCGCCGCAAGCTCTTAAGCAGCAAAAATACCAACTGGCAGTTACAGCAGCGCCTGACGGTAGACGTGGCGGGGAAGGCAGTTGAAGTGACCATCGACCGCGTTGAGGGCGAGGCTCAAGAAGGCGGCGAGGCGGGTACAGGTGAAGGCAAGCAGGTCCGCTTCGTCAAAACAGGCTTCGGACGGAACAGATCGGCTGTGAATCCGACCACTCGCGAATTGCTATATACACATGCCTACCGCCAGCATCATCCAGGCAAGACGGTCTCGCTGCACTTCCACAACATGAGTACGGGCGAAACCTTCGATATTCAACTCTCCAGCAAGAAAGAACAGAAGCTCTACGACGAGTTAGAGCAGGCGATACATGGGATGGAACGGCACGAATATCCGGCGAAGCCGGATGCGTTTACCTGTCCGGGGTGTCCGTTTTATCTGATTTGCCCGGCATAAATAAATCCCTGCTATCTCCACATCTCTTCCGCAATCGGCAGCGTAAACCAGAACGTCGTATACTCCCCCAGGCTGCTTTCCAATCCAACTTTGCCGTGATGCTGCTGAATAATCGCCTGGGCAATATACAATCCCAGGCCGAGGCCACCCCCTGGCCCGCTCCGTTGCCCTTGATAAAAGCTTTCCCAGGCACGCTGCTGTTCGTATGGGGCGAGTCCTCTTCCCTGATCCTGGACTGCGACGCGAGCTTCGGAGTTGAGAACTTCCAGGCGCACGATGATTGGGCGGTCGGGCGGCGAGAATTTGAGCGCGTTGGTGAGATAGTTGGTCAGCACCTGACTGATGCGGGCGGCGTCAGCTATGACAGGCACGAGTTCATCGCCCGGCAATTGGAGTTCGATACGGCGTTGCGGCGCGAGTTCCACGTGCCGCAGCGTGGTTTCGCGCACGATTTCTACCAGATTGCCCCAGGTTGGCGCGAGGGCGAAGGTGTTTGTCTCGATGCGCAGGGCATCAAGCAGGTCGCCAACCAGGCGGGTTTCGACTCCTACCTGGCGTTCGGCGCGCGAGAGCAGGTCTTGCAGCTTCATGAGCAGGTCGGTCATACTGGATGCTTCTGGCTCTACACGCTGGATGAGCCGGTTCGCCAGTTGTAGCGTGCCTTTCAGGGTGCTGAGTGGGGTTTGCAATTCCTGGCTGACGACGCTGATAAATTCGCCCATGCGACGCTCAATATCGTTGCTTTCCTGTCCCTCGCGCTCTTTTTCAAGCATGAACACAATATAACCGGCAATTTTTCCCTGGTCGTAAAGTGGCGAACAGGAGCAGAGGGCGGGGAGCGCGCTTCCATCCTTATGCCAGAAGACGATTTCCATTAAGTGAATGGGCGAATCGTGAATCATGTCGCGGCAGAAAGGACATTCTTCGATGGGAAATGGCGAGCCATCCGGTCGCTGGTAATGCACAAGCTCATGCAAGTTCTTGCCGAGGCATTCCTCAGGCGTATAGCCAAGCAGCGCTTCTGCGGCGGGATTGAGATAGATATAGCGCCATGCCAGGTCGAGCGCCACATAAACGTGCGTTACCTGGTCGAGGATAGTCGAGAGCGGCAGGTTCAGTAAAGGATGGTGGTCGGAATTATTGGTGAAAGGGGAACTCTGGGCTTTCCGACGGCGCTGGTCGAGAAAGTCCTGAAAATCCCTATCTTCAATGCGATAGCCTGCACGACCAAAGGGCGTGCCTTTCAATTCACCGCTGCGCAGCCAGCGACGAACTGTATCAAGACTGACGCCCAGACGTACAGCTACATCGGACGTGGTGAGATAGGATGGCATAGAGTTCTCATCCTTTCAAACAATCACCAGATAATATGTTATCATAAGACATGAGTTGTGGTTATACGACACGAATGATATGCGGCGGCTTTCCAGGCCGCGATAAAAAGCGTGTTCGGCACTAACCTCAAATTCTTATTTTTTTGAAGAAGGGAGCATTACCAGCTATGCCTCGGAAGAAGACTGCAACTACCAGGCGAAGCCAGGCAACATCCCGTTTTCCTCGTCGGCCCTTCGAAGTAGATATCTTTATGGATCAGTTCCTGACTCTCGTGTGCAATACCAGTCGGCGTTATATTTTGGAATTGCTTGCTCAACCCGATGAAGAACATTCTGACGGTCCATACGAGCGGCGTTCAGGAGAGATTGCCGAAGAACTTGGCTTGAGTACAGCAACCACTTCTGAACACCTGCACCTGCTTGCGAATGCCAACCTGATTGTTGCGCGCAAGCAAGGAACTGCGGTCTATTATCGCCTGGCCAACCACACGCTTGTGCAGGCTTTTCAGACTTTGCTCCAGGCGCTTGACGATCACTACCGGCAGCGGCAGGCTGATGAGCCTGCCAGTTATGAATAGCCAGTTTTCCTGTTGTAAGGTCAATGCTCTGAATACTGCATGTAGTTGAGCAGGACAACTTCCCTCGGGCGCGAGCTACGAACTGCTCCTTATCTTCTCATTATCCTCATCTATTTCGGTCATGACCGAGATACCATTCTATAGTGGAAAACGTGTGTGTGGCAAGAGAGGTTTCATGTAGAGAGAAAAAAGTTCTAGGAAAAAGTACTTTTTCCTCGAAAACAAATTTTTCCGCTTATGATGCTGGTTGGTCAGGCAGTTTTTCGCCCGCAGGGACTTCCTCTACCGGAGCGATTGGTTGCCCTACCGGCAAATCAGCATAGACGCCCCGGTATTCGGGCGGCAGCATGGCTGCGATGCGCCGCATAATCTCGTCGGTAGCTTCGTCGATATCCTCGCGTGTAACTTTGCTTCCCTTTGGTTGCAAGATCACAGGCTGGCCATAGCAGATGGTAATGCGCGGGCGAAACTTTTTAAACGAATATTCGCTGCCCCAGATGGCAACTGGCACAACGGGAACGCCGGAGCGCAGGGCAATCATACCCAATCCGACATGTCCCTTCGCCATCATACGGCTTTTGCTGCGCGTGCCTTCGGGGAAGATGACGAAGACCTTCCCTGCTTTCAGCAGCGTCTCTGCTGCGCGCAGGGACTGGCGGTCGGCCTCGCCGCGTTTGACGGGAATAGCGCCCAGGAAGCGTACCAGCCAGCCTATTTTCCCGCGAAATAGCTCTTCTTTCGCCATGTAAACCACTTTACGCGACATATAGGCGGGAATAAACGGCACATCCATCCATGATAGGTGATTGGCTGCCACAATAAAAGGTCCTTCTTTGGGCAGATTCTGGCGACCGCGCAGGTGGATGTTGAAGAGAAGCGCGAAGACAACACGCGCTATGGTGCGCAGGGAGACCCAGGCCCAGGTGGGTGGTTCGTATGGCTCGTACAGGTTTTTCTCCGGTTTGCCGTTTTTTCCGCCTTTCAGCGGAGTGGCAGGGGCGGAACTTGATTGCTGACCATTGTTGGAAGCGGCGCTGCTATCTTGCGTCATGAAAGTCCTCCAGGTACCCGTAAATCATCTCTAAGACCTGCGCAACGGTCAGGTTATCGGTCATAATGACGATGGCATCATGTGCGGGTCGCATATTTTCTTTATCGATCTCATCTCGGCTGCGAATCTCGGCCTGCACTTCTTCGAGCGAGGGAAGGGCGGGATTACCCGAGCCTAACCGTTCGGCCAGTTCGGCGAAGCGGCGGCGGGCGCGTTCTTCGAGGCTGGCCGTCAAATAGATTTTGAGTTCGGCATCGGGCAGCACGACCGCGCCAATATCACGCCCGACCATCACCACGCCATCGTGTTCATGCGCAAGAGCGCGCTGCCGGGCAATCAAAATGGCGCGCACCTCGGGATGAGCCGAGACAGGCGGCACTGCGCGTGTGACATCGGCCCCGCGTATCTCCCAGGTGATATCGCGCCCGTTGACGCTGACGGTGTACTGGCGGCCATCGGAAATATGGGGATGAGTGATGGCGATCTGGCACTGCTGCGCCAGTTGTGCCAGAGCTTTGCCGTCGAAAATATCTACTCCCTCATGCAACGCGAGCCAGGCGACTGCGCGATACATTGCTCCGGTGTCGATATACAAATAGCCCAGGCGTTGCGCCAACTGTTCCCCCACCGTACTTTTGCCAGAACCCGCCGGTCCGTCGATTGCGATTCGCGCTGGCCGCTGCATGCTCGTTTTGTCGCCTCCGTGTATAAGGTGATGTGTACTGTAGGGGATTATATCACCTCGGTTTCAGCGTTTGCTAGGCATTTTACGGCGGCTTCTTGATTTTTTATAAGGGAACTAAGGAGCAATAATGCTTGCTAACTCCTGAATATAGGCAAGATGGGTATCAGAGTCTAATGGCGCTCCACTGAAGTAAATGTTATCTTCAGGCCGTGTTCCTGAACGAATAGCAAGGGTAAAAGCGCGAGTATCATTAGCGCCGGGCGCTCCTGGAAGTACCTGGTTACCAGGAACAGCTTGTAAGGCTAAAGTTGGCATAAGTATGGTATTTTTGCTGTGACTGGCATTAGCCATTTTGCTGAATAGTCTTCTTAAAGATCGTGTAAAAATGGTATCTAATGCAACTGGAAACTTAGCAGTAATTTCTGAATAGTTAAGAACTTGCTCTGGTTCACCAATCACAGGAGTTCCATCAACAGCATGGAGTTCTGATAGAAAATGGAAAAGTCGCTCTGCAATTGCATCTATCACAGAAGTCGTTCCTGCAACGTCGATGACAATACGATTCTGTTCAAAATGAATAAAGCGAATCGGAACAATTTGATTGCCTTCATGGAACCATACTCCTAAGTTGAAAGCAACTCCAGGAGGATAGGTCATGGGAACATCACCGAACGTTGGGATTGGAGAGCCAATGCTAGAGGATTGGAAGTTAAAAAGTTGTTGAATTTGTTGTTGTATTGGCTGAAGGCTAAGGGTTGATAGACGTAGGTCATCAGGACGAAATTCATAAGCTCTCCGGCTTGTTAAAATTTTTACTTGCTCAAGCATCTTATGCCGCCACCTTTTCTTGTGGATATTCTTCAACATTCAAAATGGGGTTGGTAGGTTGGTATACCAATTTCACTGTATTGCCTGCTTGTATGGGAGTACTCATAGTCTGAATTGTTTGGATCTTCAGCGGTTCTGTTGTTGCTTGTCGTACAGCCCAGGCATAAAAGTCAAGCTCTGTTTCTCTTGCTTGTGGATTTTCTAAAATGTAATCGTATACCTCTTTCAACGAGACCATTGATATTTCATGAGGTTTAACTCCGCATGCCAAAGCATAATCTACATACCGACTGAGAGACATTGTTCCCTCTGTATCCGCTTCTAACCTGGCTATTGCCGTTTGTTTTGTGTTCAGCCTTTCAGCTACCTGAGCCTGTGTAAGCCCAGCTTGATGTCGCACTTTAATGAGTGTATCAACCGCCGCTTCTAAAAATTTGGCTTTAACATATGCTTTAAAGAATTCTTGACCCTCTTCGGGATCAGTTAGCATTTGGACTATAAATTCAGCGGTAGTTTTTGCGGTTAGGGAATCATCTTTGTGTCTCATTTTTCTCCCCTTTCATTCCAAAGCGCCCTTGCTTGTAACTTCGCGGAAGCGATTCCTTGAGCCTGGTTTCCTTTTTTAAATACTGTTATCCAATGGCATTCTGCTATTCCATTAAGAAACATCAAGATGGCTCGATAATCAGAACCGAGCCGAATTTGATGGATTGTTGGATTGCGGTCGATAATTTTGAAATCATAGCCAGCGGGTAAATCTTCTGTAGTTTCTCTCCAGACTTCTTGAAAACGGTTTATAAGTACCATAATCTTTGCTCTGGAAGATATATCCAACGATTTGAGGGCTTTCTGAAAACCTGGCTCTACGAAAAACTCTGTATCACTTCTTGATCCCAAGTAGAGGCCATCCTTCCTTGCACAATCATTTTCCACCTTTCCCTTTCATGCATCATGTATATTGATGTTGCAGTTTGCCCCTATCTGGTTGGCCTCTTCCTGCTCTTAAAAAATTATAACATAAATGTTATATCATGTCTACTGAAAAAGGTTTTTTTAGGAAGAAAATCCAGAATTGAGTCCAAAAAATGTTGAAATGGGTCTTTAAGCATGAGGATATTACGCTTTTTGTAAAAATAAATGATAGGAATTATTCTACTATCTCGTTTTCTTATTGCTCTAGTTATTTCTGTTTTTGCCGCCTTCTCTTCTCGCCAGAAGAGAGGTTTTCCCGTATGACCTCGTTGGCGTTTATCACATTGCCCATCCCTTTCGAGGAATAAAGATCATCTAGCGCCGAACCCGAACGCCGGTTAGGTGTCTTCTGAGTGTTACCGAAGTACATCGCGGCGGCAAGTAGCAACACCAGTATACCAATGAATATCAGTATGCCGAGCAGTTGCATAGCCTTCCTCTCTTTGGAATTGTTTTATGAAATGCCTGCAAACTTTCTTTCTCTCTTACTATACGTTGGCTGGGAAAGAGAATCAAATATCTACTTCCCCTCATGTTCCGCAATAAACGAATCCACCAGCCCCATTACCTCAGCCTGTTTTTCGATATGCGGGGAATGGCCGCAATCGGGAATCATCACCTCTTGAAATGTGCCGCCGTTGGCCTGGTAGTCTTTCAGCACGTGGCGCACCTGGGATTTCATGGGTTGAGGTGGATAGACCTCTGCTCCGGGCCAGCCAGGGACTGCGCCGAGTTGTCCCAAGAAGCCAAAATCAAAGAGCGAGGTGTCGGATACGATCTGGTCGTCCGCGCCGTGTATCCAGAGTACGGGCGGTTTGGAAGCGATGGTCGCGAAATCGCTCTGGTTCAGGTATTTGGGCGAGAGGGCGTTGTTGACGCCCTGCGTGCCTGGAGCGACGTTGGGCCAGTTGTTTGATGGGGTCATATCGCCGGGGTAGTTGCCGGGCGTCACTTTTGTTGTGAGGAGCGAGGTGAGATAGAGTTCTTCGCGGTCGGGTGGCAGCTTGAAGGTGGGTTTGATGTAGAAAGTGTTCATGGTGGTGCGCGGCGAGAACTGGTCGTTTCCTCGATCTCCCTGCGCCAGTCTTTGCACAAATTCGGGATTAGCTGTGCCGCCGCCACTGCCTGCGAAATCGGACCAGGTAGGCGTGCCTTCAACATCCTTTGTACCGCCGAAGCCGAAGGGTGAGCCGGGCGCTTGCAAAATAAGCGAACGTAGCGTACCAGGATAGTCTATGGCGTATTGCATGACGATGTTGCCGCCGAGCGACCAGCCAAGCAAATGGAAGGAAGACAGATTGACGGCGCGCGCAAATGCAGCCAGATCATCCGAGAAGTCGCGCACTCCACGAGCCGCATCTACGGGAAGCGTCTGGCTATCACCATAGCCACGCATATCGGGCGCGTAGATCATATAGCGACCGGTGGCTGCCAGCGCGAGCATGAAATCCTGAAAGAACAGCGATGACGAGCAGTTACCATGCACAAGTACCAGGGGCGTGCTTCCCTCGCCAGCCGAGAGATAGGCAACCTCCAGGCGCTCTGTCGATACTTTCTGCTGTGAAATGCCTGGAAAGATAGAACTCATGAAATGACTCTCTTTCTAGCTATACATATGTTGAGGTTATGTCGATATTGTATCACCTGAGAACAGGTTCTTATTTCTTTTTCTGTAAGGACTTCACTTCATCTTCCGTTAAATATCGCCATTGCCCTGGTGGAAGATTGCCCAATGTGAGCGGGCCGATAGCGACGCGCTGAAGTTCGAGGACGGGATGACCAACGGCGGAGAGCATGCGGCGCACCTGGCGTTTGCGTCCCTCGTGTATAGTGAGTTCGACCCAGGTATTCGTTCCATCCTTGCGCAGAATACGCGCTTTGGCAGGTGCGGTAGTATATGCCTGATTCTCTACAACGATGGAAACGCCTTTGCGCAGCATCTCCAGGGCCTCCGAAGAGGGCTGGCCCTCGACAAGCGCGTGATAGCGTTTTTCCAGGGAGTAGCGCGGATGCGTCAGGCGCAGAGCAAAGTCGCCATCGTTGGTGAGCAGCAACAGGCCACTGGTATCGCGGTCGAGGCGACCGACGGGATAGACGCGCTGGCGGCGTAGTTCTTCGGGAAGTAGATCAAGAACAGTAGAGCGCCGCTGCGGGTCTGAAGCAGTGGTAACGTATCCAACGGGTTTGTGCAGCAGAATATAAACATAGCTGGTAACCGGACGAACAGGCCTGCCATCAACGGTCACAAGGTCGCGCTCAGGCAAAATGCGCGTTCCCTGCGAGGTAATGGTTTCGCCATTGACCTGCACGCGCCCGGCTGCTATCAATTCCTCGGCGTGGCGGCGCGAGGCAATACCAGCGTGGGCAAGGAAACGCGCCAGTCGTTCACCTTCGCTCTGAGTCATGGTCTGCCTCCCAGCATGCAATCTAAACAACGCTTTTCGCGGCAGGTCTGGGCGTAAATGAAATGCAGTCCTTGCTGCTGGCAGGCATTTTTCGGCTCGCCTGATAGTTGCAACTGTCGCGTCATAGCGCGTGTCACCGAGTTGGAAGCCAGTTTGGGATAGGTCTGGTAGATACTCCTGGCCTGCTCAAGCAGCCGCGTATCGTGTTCCAGATGAGCAACAGCAGCCGCGAAAGGGAGCATTACGTTGCAAATGGCGATATCTGCGCGTGCCATGCTCAGACCTGCCAGCAGGGAGCGCAATTGTTGCACTGGAGTTTTCTTGAAAGAAGCATTCGCCTCTCGCTCGCCTATATCGCTCAGAAGATTTCTTATAGCCGTAAATAGGCTTGTATCTCGCCATTGTTCGACTAAGGCAGACAGGATACGCAGGCGTCCGGCATCAAGCGGAGCCGGTTGTAGAGCGCGACCGGATGGTTCAGGAAGCTGGCAATCCTGACCTATCAGGCGCAAACCTGCGGCGCGGAAAAGCGCGCGGTCGCGTCCATAGCCGAAGGATTCCGCGAGCGCGGGAATCAGGCAGGCATCGTAGGCGCTAAATGGCTCGATAGGCGCGGTGGATTGTAGTTGAGCGAGCAAGGTCTGGACTTTTTGCTCGAAGCGCAGCATACCGGCCTGTTGTAAAAGCGAAGAGAATTCGTGCTGCTCCAATGTGAGGAGGTGGCAGGGCCAGTCCTCCTGTTCCAGAGGAGTTCGCAAGGGATCATTGAGGGAACAGACAGGTATAGCGCTGCCATCCTGGCGCAGGATAGGCCCGGCAGTGTCAAATATCAGTACAACATGCAAGATAACGTTGTTGTAGCGCGTGTCGAGGTGGTGCTGGTGATGATACCAGTCGCTGGCGCGGATATGAAACTCGACGTCGCCAAAGCTGTAATGTTCCTTGTCGCCAGAGAAGCTAAGTACGGCGTCGTGAATATCTGGCCCCCACTGGCCGCCGGGGCGACCGGAATAGATAAGTTCGCAATGTGTACCATCAATCAGTTGTAATTGGGTTCCGGGCGTGAGGACGAACCAGCGCGAGGCGAGGTCGATTTCGATGGGATATTGCCCGGCTTCGCGTAGTGTGCGGCAGCCGGGACAGGCACAAGGCCCCCACAGCCCATCTACCCAGCCCCCTGTCCCTACGGGTGGGGTTGTTTCTTTGATCATTCCTGGGGCCGCACGATAGGGATTTTCATGGTGATGTCTTCGTCGTCGCTTTCTAAAGGTGGGGCTGGCTCGGATGTTGCTGGTTGTTCCTGCGGCTGCTCTTGAAGCTCATTTTCTGCCTGGTCGATGGCGGCGAGGGCCATGCCTTCAGCGACTTCAGCCTCTGCTTCGGCGTTCATGGCGGCGTTACGGGCCTGTTCTTCAGCCGCTTCGGCGTCAGCAAGGGCCGCGTGAGCGCGTGTCACCTCGTTTTCCGCCTGTTGTAGCGCTCGTTCGGCCTCCTCTTCCCACAGGGAGCCATCACGGATGGCGAGGCGCACCTGTCCAAGCCTCTGCTCGGCTTCACGAACGTGGCGGCGAGCATCACGGGTCTGGGCGCTGAGTGCTTCGGCCAGCGCTTCAGCCTCGGCGGCACGTTCGGCGGCGATATGCGCGGTGCTGGCTGCCGCAAGCGCAGAGAGCAGCGCCTCTTCCTCCTCAATTTCGCTAATGCTCTCATCCGAAAGGCGGGGCGTCATTGAGGGTTCTGCCTCATGATCTACCTTTCGCGGGGCGTGAGGAGTAACGGATACCTCCGGCTCGTCATCCACTTCATGAAGGTTTGTCTCGGCAGCTTCAATCGACTCCTCCTGTTCCTGTAGCTCCACCTGCGCGATGATTTCATCGACTTCTTGAGGCGTTACGGCTTCAACTGTTTCTGGGGCTGGTTCGCTCTGCTCAACGATGGCTTCGATCTCCTCGGGAGCGGTTGCCTTCTCAATCGCTTCATCCTCTGTGGCTTCTAGTTCGACCAGTTCGACGACCTCGCTCATGTCTTCCTGCGCTACTGCCTCGGGTTGTTCCTGCGCGAGTTCTGCTTCAGAAATGGTTTCTCCGGTGTCCTGGCTGGTGGCGCGAGCCAGTTCCTGCTGCATTTCGACTATCCATTGCTCGGCTTCCTGCGCGATGCGTTCAGCTTCGAGGGCGGCTCGTTCGGCTTCCTCGGCCATTGCATTTGCGCGGTCAACCTCTTCCTGTAGCTGGGCCAGCTCCTGCGCCAGGTGGCGCGCCCCCCCGATATGTTCCAGGCGCTCATTAGCCTGGGCTGCGCGTTCTGCCGCCAGGCGCGCATTTTCTTCCGCAGCCTCTGCCGCCTCGCGTGCTGACTTCACCAGCGCCAGCGCCTCCTCGGATGTTGCAGGCCTTTGCGGTCTCGTTTCAATGTTATTTAGCTCATCGAGTTGAATGCTTTCGGCTATCTCGTTGCTGGGGGGTGTTTCAGCGCTTTCACCGCTAGCAGCTTCGATGTTCGTTGCTGTATTGCTGGTGGGAACGGCATCTTCACCTATGGTCTCGGTTTCCAAAGCAGAAACGGTGTCGCTATCAGCGACATCCGGCTCTACTGTTGATGGAACGAGAATGCTGCCGGTCGTATCATCCTCGACATCCGGCTCTTCATGTGTCACTGGAATGGTGTCAGAAATGTAGGGATGCGCTTCATCGCGCCCTACCTCCAATTGCGTCTGATCGATACCGCTCTCAATGGAATCGGAAATGCCTGTGTAAGGACGCACTTCATCGCGCTCTGTCTCCAATTGCATCTCAGTATCGATGGAATCGGGAATGCTCGTGTAGGGACGCGATTGATCGCGTCCTGCCTCGGATATCGATTCTGCGGGTTCTATAGAGGGAAATGGTTGCGGCGTTGAAACAGGAGCATGAGAAAGTCTATCCAGTTCCTGGCGAATAATGGCGATCTTGCCTTCGATGCGCTGCACGCGGGCGGTACGTTTGTGCAGGCGCATTTCGGAGCGGCGGAAGCGCTCGAGAGCCTTTGCCTGCGCCTGTCGCGCCTCTTGTAGCCGCTCAAGGGCACGCTGTTCGCGTTTATGCAATTTCCGGCTTATCTCTTCATTGCTCTTTGCCTGATCGTCATGTTGGGAAGAGGGCGTAAAATCGGCCATGATCTATGTCCTCCAGAAAAGCTGGCTGTATACCATTCAAAACGGGAAATCGAAACGCTTTTTCGTATCTACATCTTTTATTAGCTTGCTATTACAATCCTGTCTCCAGACGTCATCCTGAGCGCAGCGAAGGACCTCCGTCGCCCAACAGGATCGCATGCCCACCCCAGAGATCCTTCGCTGCGCTCAGGATGACAGGCGGGAGGGCCTTTTTCATGGCAGGCAATTGACCTCGACAAGAGGATACAGCAACTTTGGCGAGAATGCAATTAGCAATTTTTCACCAGCGCATCCGTTCTTTCAGGCTGATGAAACGCTGGCTGCCAATGATGATGTGATCGACCAGTTCGATATCGAGCTGATGTCCGGCCTGAACGAGTTGCTCGGTGATGGCGATGTCTTCTGGCGAGGGAGTTGGATCGCCGCTTGGATGATTGTGACAGAGGATGATGCCGGGACAATTGCGCAGAATGGCCGGACGATAAACCTCGGCGGCGCGCAGGACAGAACTGTTGACAGTACCTTTATAGCGAGTAATGTTTTCAACGACCTGATTTTTTGTGTCAAGGACGAGAATGCGAATCTGTTCGTGATCAAGCGGGGCCATTTCGAGCATGACGAGGTTGGCGGCATCGTGCGGGGACTTGATTTGATATTTTTCCTCTGATTTTAAGATACTCAGGCGTTTCCCCAGTTCCAGGGCGGCCTTCAACTGGGCTGTTTTAGCCTCGCCCAGGCCGTGTTCCTGGCATAGCTCCATAAATTCGGCGCGCATTAATCCTGCCAGCCCGCCGTATTTGGCGAGTAGCTTGCTGGCTAATTCGATGACGTTATCCTGCGTGGTGCCGGTGCGCAGGATGATGGCCAACAATTCGGCATGAGAAAGGGCCGAGGGGCCATGATTGCGCAGGCGCTCGCGGGGTCTTTCATCGGCGGGTAGATCATGAATGGTAGGATGATATTCGAGGCGTAGAGGAAAGGGCAGTATTTTCTCGCTTTCAAGAACGGACATGTGGGCGCATTCTCCTTTGTGCGTGGATGTAGGCTCAACACTAGCAGGAACGACGAAAAAAAGCAAGAGGTAATAGGCAAAATTGGAAATGTGCATCGCAGGGTTTGGGCTATCTCAAGCGTTATAGGAGTGACAACAAAAAGGGGCGCAAAGAGAGGACAGAGCAATGTTTTCAGCCATATCCGGCGACTTTATCGATGAGCCTGCCCGCCAGGAAGCCCCGGCTATTTCTTCAGAGGTGGCGGAGCAGGCGCGAGCGGGCGATAGCCAGGCTTTCACTACCCTTTTTCAGACATACAACAGCCAGATATGTACCTACCTGGCGCGGCTGGTGGGAAACGATGAAGTGGGGCGTGACCTTGCCCAGGAGACCTTTATGCGCGCCTGGGAGAGCCTGCCCGCTATGGACCAACCATTACATTTCAAGCCCTGGCTCTATCGCATCGCAACCAATTGCGCCAAATCATATCTGCGACGAACGCGGCTCATTCGCTGGCTTTCCTGGAAAGATGAGGAGACGGGGCCACTTGTGCAAGGCCCGGAAGAACGTACCGGGGAGACCGAATGCGTGCAGCAGGCTATGGCGAGCCTATCGCCACAATGTCGCACCTGTTTACTACTACAACTCGTCGGTGGATTCTCGCAGCGTGAGATCGCGGAACTGCTGCATATCAGCGAGAAAAGCGTGAGCGCTTATGTCAGTCGCGGGCGCGAGCAGTTCCGGCGAGAATACCGGCGCAGGAAAGGAGAAACCGCGTGAAGCAGCTCATTGACATCCAACCCTGCCCGCAATGGGCCAAAAAACTTGCTGCACTGCACCCAGGCGACCTGACATCAGCCGAGCAGGCGAATCTACAGGCACATATTCAGTCCTGTCCGGCCTGTGCCGCAGTAATTGCCGAATATCGCGAGATGGATGCGCGTATTCTTGCCTTGCCCCCGGTAGCGCCCTTACCTGATCTTCCGCTTCCATTGCGCGCCGCCTTTGGAGAAACGGCACAGCAAGAAACGATTCACGTTACAGAACAGGCACATGCATCGCGGCATTCAACCATCCTGAAGCGAAAACCGCCCAGGCCTACCAGCCGCTTCGCGCGTGCTGCCAGTGCCTTTGCCGCCGTCCTGGTGGTTGCCGCGCTTATCGCCGGTTTCCTGCTGCTTTTTACCGCTCATCACAGCGATATTGGTAATGTTCCATCGGGAAGCAAGGTGGTTGTTGTCGCTTCCGAAAGGAACGATGGCACTATCTATGCTATACGTCCGAGTGATGGCGCGATCTACTGGCATCAGAGCATTGGGAAGCAACTCACGGGTGCGCTCGTAGTTACCAGGGATGTTGTAATTGTGGGCAGTTATAACGGGCACGTCTACGCTGTGAACAAAAGGGACGGCTCTGTGCTGTGGGATCGCTCTATTGGTACGGCTGCTCTCCCGCCCTTCGCGAGTGATGGTACGGCGGTGTATGTGAGTGGGGAGAATGCTGTGTACGCGCTGCGTACCAGCGATGGGGAGATTTTGTGGCACAGGGGCAAAACACAGGGATGCGATAACGGAGCATGTACGAATGTGGCGATGGGTGCCTCTGGTGGAAAGGTTTTCGCGTTTTTCCCGGATGGCCTGTATGCCCTGCGTGCTGCCGATGGAACTATCCTGTGGCGCAATCCCGTGTTCCGTTTTACCACGCGCTCGTTTGTCCTGCTGAACGACAAACTGTATCTACCTGTCGAGGCGAAGGGGCTGGTCTACGTCCTGAGTACAGGCGATGGAAATATGGTTCATTCACCGTTATCCTTCATCAAGGATCAACCAATTGAAATGGTTGCCTCGAGCGATGTGGTCTATGTTGATAGCGGCGGCCAGGAGATAACCGCGATACGCGCAAGCGACGATAGAGCGCTGTGGCGCAAGCATTTCGATACTGTGATAATCGGGCTTTCATCAAGCAGCGACGGACGGTTATATGTTGCTCAAACAACAACCTATGTTTCGTCAATACAGATCATAGGACAACCACAACCGACTGTCACCTCATCTGGCTACTCAACGGATGTGTATGCCCTGAATGCTTCTGATGGTTCTATTCTCTGGCGGTGGCAACCAACGAATGCTAGTGGTGGCTCAAGCGATATAGCGGCGGCTGATGGCAATATGTACGTAGTGATAGGAGACAGCCTCTATGCGCTGCATGGAAGCGATGGGAAGGTGCTGTGGAGAGCGTTACAGGGCGAGCAGCTTAGCAGCCCGGTTATAGGGTGACAATTGGAAAAGGCCATAACCGATCAAAGGTATGGCCGCCTCATCCCTCCACCCTGTCATTCTGAGCGCAGCGAAGGATCTGCGGCGTCGGCATACGAATCGTCGGGCCACGGAGATCCTTCGCTGCGCTCAGGATGACAGAGGGCGAGTATTCATGACAGAGGGCGAGTCTCCCCTTCTATTTTTTTATCAGGATCATCAATGTTGCTGCCTCATCCGTATCTTGGTTGAATCTTGCGTATCAAATTCGCGATCAGCGCAATCCTCTTCGGCAGGTAATCCAGTTCGATGTATTCGCCTGGATTGTGGGCCAGGCCGCCTCCCGCGCCGAGGCCATCCAGGGTGGGAATGCCCATCGCTGCGGTGGTATTGGCGTCGGATGCGCCGCCACTGCCGACGTCGTGTATGGATATTCCAAGTTCGCTGCCAGCCTCTTTTACCAGCTTCACCAGTTGCTCATTGTTTTTGTTGCGCTCGAAAGGCTGGCATAACATGCTGCCGCTCAAGGTAATGCGCGTGTCCTTTAAATGGTGCTGGGTGACGACACGCTGCATAGCGGCGTAGAGAGCGTCGTGAGCGGCGGCATCGGCGGCGCGCACGTCCATGTCGAAGTAGGCGTAGTCGGGTACGACGTTGGTGCGGTCGCCGCCGCGAATGATGCCCACACTGAGGGTTGCGCCTGGAACGGTGCTGTTGAGGGCCTGCATTTTTTGCACTTGATAAGAGAGTTCGAGGATGGCGTTGCGCCCTTTGTCCGGTTCGACGCCAGCATGCGCGGAGACGCCATGCACTTCGACGCGATATTGCCCGCAGCCCCGGCGCGAGGAGACGACGGTTCCCTCGGCGCGTCCTGGCTCCAGCACCAGCACTGCGTCGGCCTGCTGCGCCAGTTGCCGGATCAGTGGGCGGCTGCTGGGAGAACCTATTTCTTCATCACTGTTGCAGATAAAGACCGCTTCCGCATAGTTGTCCTCATGTGCCGAGTTGAGCAGGTGCAGGGCGTAGATGCCCATCAAGACGCCGGATTTCATATCAAGAACGCCTGGCCCGGTGGCGATGCGCCTGCCCTTTTCTTCCCGCGTGGCGAAAGGACGCCGCTCGGCCTCGCCTTCTGGAAAGACGGTATCGATATGGCCGATCAGCAGTAGCTTCGCGCCTGTAGGAGTGCTGCCGGAACGGGTGGCGACGAGGTGATTGCCATATTCGGTCTGTCTATCGAACGAGGTGGAGAAGCCGAAATCGGTGAAACGCTCTTGCAAATAGGCTCCTACACGGTCGATTCCGGCCTTTGTGAAGGTGCCGGAGTCGATATTGACGATGGCTTTGAGGTCTGCGAGGAAGGCATCCATGACCTGCTCGGACTCGGCAAGGTAGGGATTGCGACGGCTCATATCACGCCTCCCGTCCGAAAGCCTTCGATCTCTTGCTCGCTATAGCCAAGTTCTTGTAGCAGGGACTGGGTATGCTCACCCATGCCAGGGGCAGAATAACGCTGCTCCTGCTCGACGCCCGAGATGCGGGGGAAGCTGGGGAGCGTGCGGAAGCTTTCGCCGCCCTCTCCTGGTGCCTGGCTGATGACGCTGACACCGCGTGCCTGGGCCTGTGGGTCGTTCAAAGCCTCGTCAAGCGTGTAGACGGGGCCAACGCAGGCATCGATATCGGCAAGTTCGGCCAGCCATTCGTCGCGCGTTTTGGTTTTGAAGATGTTGCTGAGCAATTCGATAGCCTGCTCGCGCTCTCCTGGCCCGACGGGTACATGAAAGGGGAGCAGTTCGAGATGCCCGATGCGCGTGCAGAAGGTGTGCCAGAATTTATATTCGAGCGCGGCCAGCGTGACGTGTTTGCCGTCTTGCGTCTCGTAGATATTGTAGCAGGGCAGGCCGCCATCGAGGGCGGAATGGCCGGGGACGGGCGCTTCTCCGGTATTTAAATAAGCGGTGGCAAAGAGCGGCAGCAGGGACATCACGCCCTCGGTCATTGAGACATCGACCATGCGTCCTTCCCCTGTTTGCGTTCGGCCCATCAGGGCGGTCAGGATGCCGATGACGGCCATGAAACTGCCTCCGGCGAGGTCGCCTAGCTGAGTGGGTGGCATGGTCGGCTCGCCCTGTTTGCTACGGTTGTAGTGCAGCAGACCGGCATAGCCCGCGTAGTTCAGATCATGCCCGGCGCGCAGTTTGTATGGCCCATCCTGGCCGTACCCACTGATGGCGCAGTAGACCAGGCCGGGCTGCAATTCTTTCAGTTGCTCGTAGCCGAGGCCCAGCCGTTCCATCACGCCGGGGCGAAAGCTTTCCAGCACCACGTCAGATTTGCTTACCAGGCGGCGAAAAATCTCGCGTCCCTCGTCTGTTTTGAGGTTGAGCGTCATGCTGCGTTTGTTGCGGTTGATGGCCAGGAAATACAGGCTCACGCCACCCGCGCCATGTGGGGGCATGAAGCGTCCATAATCGCCGCTGCCGGGTTCCTCTATCTTGATGACGTCCGCGCCAAAATCGGCGAGCATTTGCGAAGCATACGCTCCTGGAAGCAGGCGTGAGAGGTCGAGAATGCGTATACCGCTAAGAGGCAGGCTCATGCAGGTCTCCTTCTACGGAACAGGGATCAACACATCTTGTCAAAAGGGTAACAGGCTCAGAGGGGCTTGTCAATGATATTCGGGGCTAAAGCCAGGGCGACCCTGGCGGTCGCCCTGGCTAACTGAAATTGTCCTGATAATTGATGGAACTGGTTTTCGTGATACAATTCCTGCACAAGACTTTTTCAAGGAGACTTATCCATGCCTATTTCCATTATTGTTCACGGCGGGGCGGGAACTGTTACGCCCGAGCGGGCCGAGCTTGTGCAGGTGGGATGTCGAGAGGCCGCGCTTGTCGGCTGGCGAGTATTGCAGGCGGGTGGTTCCGCGCTTGAGGCGGTGGAGGCTGCGGTGCGGGCGCTGGAGGATAATCCGAATTATAATGCAGGCACTGGAGCCAGCCTGAATAGTGATGGCAATATTGAACTGGATGCCGGGATGATGGATGGTGCGCGGCTGCAAGTGGGCGCAGTGGCTGGCATTGAGCGGATCAAGAATCCAATCTCGCTGGCGCGCAAGGTGTTGGAAAGTCCACACGTGTTGCTGGTGGGAAGAGGCGCGGAGCAGTTCGCGAAGGAGCAGGGCATTGAGCAATGCGCGCTGGAGGAGCTGATAACGGAGCGGCAGCGCAACATCTGGCTGGAACATAAAAAGAAGGAGACCGAGCCACGCTATCACAGGCGTGAAGTGAGGAGTGTGGAGGCGCGTCCAGAGAAACATGGCACAGTGGGAGCGGCGGCGCTGGATGCGCAAGGGAACCTGGCGGCGGCAACTTCAACGGGCGGTCTTCACTACAAGTATCCCGGACGGGTGGGCGATTCGCCACTGGTAGGCTGCGGCTTCTATGCCGATGAGAACGCGGCTGTTTCCTGTACGGGCGATGGAGAAGATTTCATTCGCCTGTTGATCGCTAAACGAGCGGCTGATTTCGTAGGGCGCGGGCTGATTGCGCGTGAAGCGGCTGAGGCGGCCATCGCGGTGCTTGGCGCGAAGGCCGAGGGCACAGGCGGCCTGATTATCGTGGATCGCAAAGGCAATGTCGGCTATGCCTGGAACAGCCAGAACATGTCACATGCCTTCATGATCGAGGGGCTGCCGGAGCCGAAGAGCGGCGTTTGAGCCGGGCTAATGGATTAGAAATTGCCCGGCAAAGTAGCCGATGACAAAGAGCGCGACAAAAGCGATCAGGCCGATCAGCAGGATCAGCAGCGCGGGAGAGTGCGTTTTTCCCTCTGGCTCGGTTATAGGATAGACAACCGGTTTGGCGGTCGCCAGCTTCACCGGCACGTCGGCTATAGTTGGCGCGGATGGCGTGACATCTGCGACCGGCAGTTTGGTACTCTGGCTGGGGCGGTAGGCGCTCAGTCCTGGTTGTTCGGTATCTCGCACAGGCAGAGCAGTAGCGAGTTTACCGGCTGTTGGTGAGAACGGGCGAGCGACAAGAGGCTCCTCAGGCATGTAAGCGGGGGCTGAAGGTGTCACCACCGGCGCTTCCAATGCTTCTGCCAATGGTTTCAGTTCGGCATACAGGGCTTCGGGCGCGCGAATATGCTGTGGATGCTGGCGCACGACTGCGCGAGCCACTGTCTCGCAGAGTTCGGGCGGCGTGTTGCGCTGGAAACGCAGGCGACCATCGGGTGGCGGCCCCCCGAGGCCGCTCGTGGTTTTCCCGGCCAGGAGTTGATAGAGCAGCAGGCCAACAGCGCGGGTATCGTCGTCTTTGCGCCCCTCGCTTTGCGCGCCCCAGGGCAGTTCGGGATCGGAGAGAACGAGTCCATCAGCGCCCATCACGCTCCAGGCCTGGAAGTAGTTGAGGTCGCTGGGGAGCGCGAAGTTGTTGACGCGCACCAGTCCGTTATGATCGCGCATCACTGCCGATGGCGTCAGGTCGCCATGCGAGACTTTGCGCGTGGAGCTTCCGGCATACATCAGGGCCTGACAGATCTGTATGCCAATGTCGGTTACCTCGAAAGGCGAGAGTGATTTTTGTTGTAAAGCCAGCAGATCCTCGCCATCGACATATTCCTGCACAAGGTAAAGGCTCTCTGCTTCAAGAACGAGGTCGTATAAGCCAACGATATTGGGATGCGAGAAATGAGCCGTCATCTTAATGGCAGCGCGATAGGCCGCAACTTGCGACGCGGGAACCGCCTTGACCGTCACAATACGCTGCAAAACCTGATCTATGCCTTGATAGACCACGCTGAATTGTCCCTGTTTAATCAGGCGTTGTAAAAGATAGCGCCTGCTAATTACCCGGCCTGTTTCCACAATATGCCTCGTGTCCTTCTGTGGCTGCTTTTAGAGACAACCGTTTGACAAATGTTCATTCATACATGTATAGAAGCCGCGCCCATATCTTCCAGGTGGTATGCCAGTTACATATCTTGCAGGGCCAGTGTAACGGCCCCGACGCTATTTGCTTCAGAGCCAAACGCGCTTTGAACGACGCGCAGGCCGGAGTTCGCGGCAGCTAGACTTCGCTCGCGAATCCTCTCTTCTAGAGGAGCGGTGAGCAGCCCGCCGGCGAGTGCGACCTGACCACCCAGAATAATTACCCCTGGATTGATGAGATGCACAATATTTACCAGCGCAATAGACAGCGCTGAAATGACATTTTCTACAATACCACTTGCCACTGCATCGCCCTCGGCGGCCAGGCGAAAGACCTGTTCGGCAGTGATGCGCTCGGCACGTTCTCCCGTAACCCGTCGAATTGCCGCTTCCGTTTCGGGATGCTCCACGGAAAGGCCGATCATGGTTCGGGAGATGGCCTGCGCTGAAGCAATGGCTTCCAGGTGTCCATAGTTGCCGCAGGAGCATTTCGGGCCATGCTCATCTATCAGCACATGGCCGATCTCACCTGCTGTCGAGGACGCGCCATGAAATATTTTTCCATTGATGACCAATCCGCCACCGATTCCTCGTCCCAGCCCGATATAGAGCGCGACTCGTTCCGCACAATGCGGACCGTTGTATCCTCCATCCATGCTGGATGCCGCGCCGTACATAACTTCGGCGAGCGCCGCAGCATTTGCATTGTTATCTATTATACAAGGAACCGCAAGCCGCTCAGATAGGTAGTCCTGCAACGGAAAATCCTGCCAGCCATGCGCGTGATGTAGGGAACGCACTACGCCCTGCGCTGAGTCAACCAGCCCGCCAACCGCGACTCCCGCCCGCAATATCCGGCCATTGGGCAGGTGTTCGGGAGTGAGTACTTCGTCAAACATTTGATCGAGCAGACTCAGTACTGTTTGCGTATCGGGCACGTAGTCCAGCGGCCTTCTTGCGCGATACAGGATGTGACCGTCAAGGTCGGCCAGCGCCACCGATTGCCGTGAACCACTACCGCTAATCTCGATGCCAACGACGTAGCCCTGCGTTGCCAGCAGTTTGCCAGTCGTTCTGTTCGCCGATAGCGGACCGGATGCCCTGGTAAATGTACCCTCGTGCTGTGTAAACATGGCGCTCCCTTCTTCATGCAAGCTTACCGCACCAGCGGCATTAGTATACCATATTGCCTCATCTACGCAAAGAAGTATAACCCTCATAGGTATTTCCAGATATACGTTGAAATACGTTTATATAAAACGGAATGTAGCCAATTTTCGCTAGAGCAGGCGGCATTTCTTGACCTGTGTAATGGATGGTGTTACCTTTCTTCACAGTACGACAATGGCTATTTATTAAAAGAATACAGTGGTTTTATCGATAAAGGGGATGTAATTCATGCTCTGTCCAACATGTAATGCCTTCAGACCGGCGAGCGCCGCGCCCTGTCCAAATTGTGGCGCACCCTCGCCGTTGAGTGAAGATGCAGGGGGTTTTGCTTCCCCGGCAGCGAATTGGGGAGCTTCGTCCTGGAATAACCAGATGCCTTTTGCTCCGCCCCCGGCCCAGGACAATTCCTTGTGGCCACAGGCAACACAGAGCGCCGTTCAACAGCAACCGCAATCATTGCTGCCTGTGCCCTACGCGCCTCCTGCCCAGGCGCAGCAGGGATTGATGCCTTTGTCGCCTGGCATGACGACCATTCAGCTTGGCGGGGCGCAGGTGCCGATGATTCCGGCAGAAACGGGAGTGGATGCTCCGGTCTACGTGCCGCCCATGTATACGAAGCCACGTCCAATTATTCCCCGTTATCGCGCCATCAGTGGCCTCATCAGTTTTGTGGTGGTGATTGCTCTGCTCTGTACGGGCGCGGGCTTTTATGCCAAAGCCAGCGGCAAGCTCTCCTTTATCCATAGCATTCTTGGCGACTCCAGACCGGCAAACATCACGCCGTCACCGGCGGCCAACCTGCGCATCCCTCCTGCTGTGCCTACCTATGGGCCTGCGGTGAATGTGATTAATTCGGCAACCACCGCTTCCAGCATCACGAACACCAATCAGCCCAAATTTCCTACCAATCAGTTTCACGTTGGAGATACGATCTACCTGACCTTCAGTGCGCATCCAACAAAATCGGGTTCGGTAGTTGTCAAATGGTATACCGGCAACAATTACAATTTTTACGCCCAGTCCTCAACACCCATCAATGAAACAAAGGGCACCTCGTTTGGCTATACGGAGATTCGCTTCTCGCTGCCTGTAGAGGGAATGGTGGAATTGTACTGGAACGACCAGTTCGCCATTCGTTTGTATTTTGTGGTGCTACCGGCGTAAAAAATGTAGGCCGTGATGATGGTTGAGAAATAAAGAGGGTCTCTCAGGAATGTCATCCTGAGCGCAGCGAAGGATCTGCGGCCTCACCACACGCATCGCTTGGCACACAGATCCTTCGCTGCGCTCAGGATGACAGGGGGCGAGTATTCCCCCATATGTTGTCAAAGGTCATGATCGCGTCCCTACATTTTGCACAAGGTTTCGACGTTGACGTCTCCATAGACCTCGACCTGGCAGGCCAGGCGCGTGTTGGGGTTTTTGCGCAGGTCTTTACGCAGCCAGAATTTTTCCATGAAGGTCAGTGGATTGGTGTTGTCGGCTGGCGAGACGGCCACGCGGTCGGTTCCGCAGAGGCCATTACCGTGACAATTCAAGAACTTCCACATACCACAGTAGACATTAACGTCATGTTCGAGGGCTGGATAGCGAACATGATCTCCTTCTGGTACTTCCACCTGTATATTTTCGCGCACAAAAGTAATCACAGGCACAGCTCTATCCTCCTGGATGATTTTGTTGGGGTAGAGGTGAGAAATAGAAAGCGTAGCGCCACCTCTATCCTCTTTATAGGAGTGTAGCACAGCCGGTAAAGAGCGTCAACGAAAGTTCATCACGTCACATTCAACTGCACTGTCACTGTCTGTGGCGCGACCTGCGTGTTGGCGTCGCTATCGCTAATGATGAGCGTGGCTGTGAACGTGCCCGTATTCAGATGCGAACTGTCGCAAGCGACAGTCACATAGATAGAGCCACCTGGACCTACTGAGCCACTGGTGGTATCCACCGAAACCCAGCTAATGGGTGAGCTATTGTTAATCGATAGCGACCAGTTGAGTGTAGCAGAGCCGGTATTGGTGATGATGAGCAGCGCGCTTGAGCTGGTGATGTTGCTCGTGTGATTGAAGACCAGCACGTTCTGGTTGACGCTGATCTGGGCCTCATTCAGGATGTTGGCGCTAATTTTGACCTGCTGGCTCTTGACGGTAGTGCCGCTATCAGTATCCGAGACGGTAATTATGGAGGTAAAGCCGGGAGCCTTAGCGGAAAGCACATTGGGCGTGACTGTGATGGTGACGGAGCCGCCGGGAGCAAGGCTGGCATGGGTTGTCGAGAGCGGCAGGTAGGTCTGGCCGTTGGCGTCCTCGCTGATACCCCAATCCAGGGTTGCGCTGCCGGGATTGGTGATGGTGAAGCTCTGTGCCGCCGGATTTTGCCCCTGTATAGCTGTGAAGACGAGTGAAGAAGGCTGCACGCTCAGATTGGCCGAGGGCGGCGCGCTGACCTGCAAGGTGACGCTGACCGGCGTCGCGCTTGCTCCAGTGTAGCTTAAGGTAACGGTGCCGCTATAGGTGCCGACACTCAGACCCGCCGAATTGGCCGTCACGGTCAGCGTCGCGGACTGACCGGCTTCGAGGTGTCCCGAAGTACTGGAAAGGAAAAGCCAGTTGTTGCCATCGCTGGTTGAGATGCTGGCGTTCCAATCAAGCGGTTGCCCGCCGGTATTCTGTACGGATAGCGATTGCGCTGCTGGATTCTGGGCAGGCGTGCCCTGAAACGCCAGCGCGGCATTGGAGATAACCAGGTTAGCAGAGGGAGGATTGACGCCCATTGTCACCGTCAGCGTCTGTGGCTGGCTGCCTCGTGGGGTGAACATGATCTGCCCGGTGTAGGCCTTTGGTTGCAGGTTGCCTCGATTAACGCTGATCTGCACTGTCATGTTTTTCGTGAACGCGCCATGATCAGGCGAGAGGGTTAGCCAGCGCTCTCTGGTGCTGCTCTGCCATGTTAACTCTCCACTGCCATCGTTGGTCAGGGTGATGGTTTTATGGGTAATGGTTCCTGCGTTGTCGGTGCCGAAATCGAGACGAGAGACGGATAATTGCAGGCGTGGCAGACCGGCGACAGGAGTTGAAGCTGGTACAGACCCTGGAACGGCTGTATGCGTCACCTTTGGTATAGGCTGGCTGGTGGCTGGTACCTGGCTGCGTAAGACCATGAAAGCTGCCGCGCCTGTACCAATCAACGCGAAAAGCACCGCAAGTAAGACCAGGACACGGGCAACTGGTATCCCTGGTCGGTGTTGCTGTGGAGCGAAAGGCTCGGGGAAAGGCGTTACCGGTCGCGGCAGCACTGCACGTTCCGGTTGTTGTGCCACAATAGGCTCAGGTTGGGCATCGTCATACGGATCGAGCGGTAGAGGGGTCTGTCGTTGCAGGCTGCGCTGCTGGCGGGGCAGCGTTTGTGGAGCAAGCGCTGCAATACTCCGGCGTCGAGCGGCGCTGTTTTGCGCTTCAACGACAGGCGAAAGCTGGATGATCTCCGGTTCTGCCACCGGACGCGCAGGCGCAACGGGACGCTGCACCGGCATAAAGCTTGATTGGTAGGGCAGATCCTCGGGATGAAGACCGGAGTAATGCCCGGCACGATGAGGAGACGCCGGAGGATTCGAGGGAAACGAGAGATCCTCGTCGAAATCCGGTACTTCCTCTATTTCAAGCTCCACGTTTACCTCAGCAGTCGCGGTACGAGGCAGACGAACTGTATTACGCGCGCGAGCCGCTTGCGAAAAATCATGTCCGCCACAGCGACTGCACTCCTGAGCGTCAGCACGCAGTATTTTATGGCAGCGCAGGCAACGTTTTGTATTCATGCCCCTCTCCTTGATGCGTCCCATACAGCCGGATGTGCAGGTGTTACTTCCCCTTCACATATACGCAGCAAGGCCTATAAGATCAAATTGACGCGAAAACAAATGACATATTTAGAATGATGCATGTTGATACAGTGTTGCACAAAATGGAAGAATTTGCAAGTGTTTTCACCGGTTTTTCGCGCCTGGAAGGGGTACGGAAGCCACCCTGCAGACACGGGGTCAGAAAGCCACCGCAAGGAGACCGAAAGCCATCCCCTTGCGGGTGGCTTTCGGTCTCCTTAAAACCAGGACAAGATAATGCCGGATGCTGACCAGGAGCATCCGGCGTTACTAACTGCTCGAAGCGCGTTACGTCGAAGCTGGCCCCGGAGGCGGATTGAGGGGCAACACCAGGGGCCGACGCGGTGCCTGCGAGAAATCGAAATCGCTGGCGAGATTCCCCAGGATGGAGACGTTTTCGCGCACTGTTGGGCGTGGGTCGGGCCGTCCATCTGTCTTTGGGTCAAGACGCTGACCGTTCAGGAAATCGTCTTCGATGAATTTCAGGTAGGCATCGAAACTAAGTGTCTGGTGATCGATGTATCCCTGCTTTGCGTAAGGGCTGATGACAATGCCGGGAACGCGCAGACCATAGCCATTCTCGTCCACCTTTGGCGGGACGACATGATCGTAAAAGCCGCCCCAATCATCCCAGGTAAGGAAGATAGCGGTGCTGTTCCAGTTTGGTCCCTGCATCACGGCGTTAATCAGGCCAGTCACGTAGGATTGGCCGACGCTTACCAGGGCGGGCGGATGCTCACTTTCTTTGCCATTCGGCGTGATCCACGAAACGGCGGGCAGAGTACCATTTTTGGCTGCGGCATAAAATTTGTCCACCGATTGGATATTTGAAAGCTGCCCGTCCTTTTGCACCGTGTCGAAATTCGGCAGCGGGTTCCAGATACCGGGCGTTTTTGCCTTTTGAGCGGTAGGAGTACACGAGGCGGCGTCATTCTCGCAGTCCGGCTCGGTTCCAGGCGCAACGTAATAGGCCCAGCTTATATTGTACTTGTGGAGCAGGTAAGTAAGATCGGTCCAGGCGTAATCGGCTGTGTAGCGATTGGCCTGCTGCAAACTTACCGGCCCTTTGATATTGTTGACACAGCTTTGCGGATCGCCTTTTGTAGTACATGCCGCGGACCAGGCCGACACCATGAACAGGTGAGAAGGAAGGCTCCAGGAGGCAGTTGGCTCGAACATGTGATCTTGCAGCACAAAGTTTTGGGCATAGGCCCAGTAGTTGGGAATTTCTCGGGCGTCGTGATAACCCATCACATCGGTTTGTCCCTTCGCGCTGCACGCCGGGTCATCCGGGTTGGTGCAACTGCCTTTGCCACGCTCGGCCTGGGCGACGAAGCCATCCATTTTGCCGTTGTCGATATCCGCGACAGCATTAACCGCACCATGCGGTCCGCCGTGATTGAGATCTTGCGGGTCATGATAGGGTTTAATGCACTGACCAGTGAGGGGATCATTGGCGCAGACGGTCGGGACGCCATTTTGCATCGGAATTCCATCGGCTCCTGGAAAGGTGCCGAAGTAGGAGTCGAACGAACGATTTTCCTGCATGATGATCACGATATGCTGAATTTTGTGTATCCCGCTGCCGGCTGTGTTATTCTGCTGCTGCGAGCCAGCGCAGGCGGCAAGCGCCGACGTAGTAAGCGAGACGATCAACAGCATTTCCAGGTATTGCCAGAAGCCTTTCTTCGCGTTTCCTTTGAGCATACTCATCTCCGGGACTTCCTTTTCGTAGCTGTTTTTCTGTTACGAGTACATTCACTCAGGGCCTGCCATGACTGTTCGATGAACAAACATGGTTTACATTGAGTATAGGAGCGAGAACTCAAGAAACCGTCAAGGATGGTTCTTTATTTGTTCAGGAATTGTTGGGGGTGTGAGGTAACCACTGCTATGATCTACCTCTCAGATTGATGCCCGAGGAGAGAGCGGCTTTTATCCAGGAAAAGCCTGGATAGTGAAGCCGCTCATGTTTCCGGTTACGGATAATGGTACGGAGGTGTTATAGTGTGTGCCGCCGCTATCGGTTCCACTAACGGTGACAGTATAGTTGCCCAGTGTCAACCCGTTCAGCGTAAAGTTGCCCGAGGAGTCGGCAGTGACGGTGAGAACTATCGTACCCGAGCTATTGGTAACGGTGATGGTGGCTCCGGCAAGCGGCTGCGGATTGGGACAGCTTGTGCCCGGGCCTGAACAGGCAACCACAGTACCGCTCACGCTTAAGCTATTGACCACAAGCGTTACCGCGATCGTTTGTGGGCTGCCACTGACGGCAGAACCATTGCTGGCGGTTGCAGTAAGCGTAATCGTGCCTTTATAGGTGCCAGGAGCGAGACTTGCCGGGCCGACATTCACGCTGAAGCCGCCGGAACCGCTAATGGTTCCAGAACTGTTACTGACCGAGAGCCAGGAGGCGCTACCTGAATCCACGCTTGTCACCCACGAAAGGGAGGGACCGCAGGTTCCTGCTTGCGTGAGCGTAACAGTCTGCGCTGAGCCGGAGGAAGTGCCCTGCGGCACAGAGAAATTCAGCGAGTTCGTAGAGGTCGAGAGTACACACTGTGGCTGTACTGTCAACGTCACAGCGAACACCTGTGGGCTTCCCTGGGCCAGCGTTCCGGCGGTATCAGCCGCGCTAATGCTGACTTGCGCGCTGTACGTGCCAGCCGCAAGTCCGGCGGTGTTGACTGCCACCCCAATGCTATCTGGTTGATTCGCGCTCTTGATGGAACCAGAGGACGGAGTCAGAGCCAGCCAGGGAGCGCCGCGCGTGGTAGCTGTCCAGGCCAGAGGCCATACGCAGCTTCCTGTAGCAGTCAGCGTTACCGTCTGTCCCGCCGGATTGGTCGAACCCTGGATTGCTGTGAAGGCAAGCGCGCTGGATGAAGGCTGAGTGAGCGCGCAGGGCGGCTGAACCACCAGATTTACCGTGATGGTTTGCGGGCTGCCACTTGCAGGCGCACCATTGACGTCTGTGCCGTTCAGCGTAATCAATCCAACATAGGTGCCGGGCGAGAGCGAAGCCGTATTGACGTTGATGGTCAACTGTCCGATCTGCCCCGGCGCGACGGTACCGCCAGAAGGTGTCGCAGCCAGCCAGGGCGAGGCCAGGATATGGAATGTCGTACTCCACTTAAGTGTACTGCCCCCGTTATTGGTGATGGTAACAACCTGCCCAGTTGGATTAGGCTGCCCCTGGGTATTACTGAAATTCAGACTGAGCGGTGAGACGGCCATGATGGGCGCACTTGGCGGTGGAGGTGCCTGCACCTGCAACTGCACAATTACCGACTGGGTACTCTGCTGGGTTGTGAAAGCAATCACACCCGTATAGTGCCCGGTCGCCAGCCCGGCAGCGTTCACGCCTATGGAGATGGCGTCGCTGGTTGCTGCTTTCAACTGCCCGCTGCCTGGAGCAACCGAGAGCCAGCTTCCCGATGTAATATGGGCAGCCCAGTTAATCGTGGAACCGGCGCAACTGGCGGTCGCGCTCAAGTTTAGCCCTTGATTGGCAGGGTTAGTCTGTCCCTGTACCGCAACAAATGTGAGATAGCCTGTGCTGGTAAGCAGACCGCAGTGTGGCTGAACGGTCAGCGATACCACCACGCTCTGCTGGCTGTCAATCGCTCCGCCTGCCATAAAGGTCAGCATACTGAAGTACGTACCGGGCAGCAGATTGCTGCTCTGCGCAATGACCTGGATATGCTCCGAGGAGCCAGGCAAGACGATACCGGAGGTCTGGTCGGTAAGCAACCAGTTGGCATTTGCTCCGCTAATATAGGAAGGCGAGTTCTGGCTATAGCCGCTCATCGATGAGTTGATGAACAGCGACCAGTTCAATGGCTGCGTGCCGGGATTGCTAATAGTTAGGGATTGCGCAAAAGGCGCGCCCTCGCCATCTGTGGCAGTGAACGAAAGGAGGGCTGGACTCAAGGTAAGTACAGGCCCGGCGTTCGCTGGCAGCGGCTGCACCGTCATTGTTACTGATATGATCTGCGGCGGTTCGACATTTGAGAAAATGGTGATGGTGCCCTTATAGGCTTTGGGCGTGAGATTGGTGCGCTGGACAGCAATCGTGAGCGTCTGGCTGGAATTGAACATACCCTGACCTGGCGCGATGAGCAGCCAGGGACTATCACTACTGGCCGACCAGGTGATAGAGCCACTGCCGCTATTGGAAAGAACAAGTTGCTTAATAGTGTTCACGCCAACAATGTTTGCGCCAAAGTTCAGCGAACTGCTGTTCACAAGCAGGTGCGCGGGCCGCGATGGCGTCTGACCGAATACTTCAAGTGTGGCGCTGGCGGTGAAGTGCGTGGTGATATCTTCGGCCACGATCAGGTGGACTCCAGGCGTCCAGTTTGTATCGATGATAATCGTGGCGCTGGCTGAGCCGTTCGCGCCAATACTCAGCATATCCTTGCCCTGCGTCGTTTTCACCAGTTCTTGAATATCATGTGTGAGGATAACGCTGGTATTGGGTGTGAAATTATTAATCGAAAAAGGAACTGTATCTCCAATGTGCGCGGAGTCTGCTCCAAGTGTGAGAGTCGCTGTGCGATCTCCACGAGCGACAAGCCCGCGATGGGGATGTCCCAGCGCTACCGAGAGCAACACACCATCCACAATCATTGCCGCGAGGGCAAGGAGGGCGAGTGTCACAAAGGCGATACGAAGCGTAGAAGTGGAAAGTTTTAGTTTATGAACAGGTAACGGCCTGGTTGCCAGCCCTTCAGCTTTAGCCCGGCGCATATCCTCTTCTTCGATGCGGGCTGCCTCGGCTCGTGTAGGCACGTGACGCATCATGAGCGGGTCGGTGCGATTGGCCCAGATGTCTTCGTTTTCTTTTTCTTCCAGGTCGTTATCCAGCCATGGCCACAGGTCCGGGAGAGCAGGAGAAAGTTCGCGCGTATTTGACGGGCGTTCATGATCTGCTCGTTCGCGCCGCTCTTTTTGGCGGCGCATTCGAGAAACGAGAGGCATGGGCGTGCTTTCTCGTTGAATCTCGCCGGAAATATCGCGCAATGGGGTCAGGCGCGAGGCGCGGTGTATGCGGCGCTGCGAGGCCTCTGCTTCCGCAATCAGCTGCGCCGCCTCATTTAATTTTGAGACGGCCTGCTCGGCAATATCTGGATAGGAAGGCAACGGCGGTGGTTGAGGTGTTACAGGTGCCTTTATGATCGGCAATGGGCCAGTATCACTATCATAAATAGCGGCTTTATCACTATCGGCTTTTTCCTCGTCCGCCTGGGCAGGCTGTATTGTCACGAAATCCTGCCGCGAGGTAGATGGATGATAATGTTCCCGCAAAAGGGAACGGCATTCGTCACAAAATATAGCGTTTGGCTCACAAGACGTGCTACAACGCAAACACTGGCTCATACTTTTGCTTCCTCACTTGCCAGTACTGCCCCTCCGGCCATCCCCTGCCAGCACAACAAATAATAGCATTCCCCGATAAATTTCTTCCAGAAGCGCGATAAATAATGAGAAGGTTCCCCGAAGGCACCCGCAAGGGAATGCCTCTACAACCCGTTCTATCTGTAGAGGCATCCCTTTGCGGGTGCCTTCCGTTCCCCCAATTCAAAAGCCTTGATGAATATTCCAAAGATGACCCTGGAAGAGATGATTGCTCGTACTAGTAGAACGTTCCTACTTCAAGAATTATCACATCAAGCAGGCGATCCTTGCGCCTCCGGCTAAAAATGTCCTGTTTGCCACTCGATAGGGATGTAATGATAAATTTTTTACGCAATAATTTATCATTACATCCCTATAACCTACCATATAATACGCCTTGTATAAGAACGAGTATCTTTACTATTACTATCAGCCCATTGCATTACAAACATTTGGAATAGAAAAAGTAAGAGATGTATTACATGTGGGCTACAGGCGGTTCAACATATATCTCTTCGTATCAAAATAGTGCTTGAAAAAAGTTATCCACAAGTTATCCACTTCTTTGAAAGGAAATTGGTGGATAACACCCTTTTCGCAACGAGTTAGTAATGGTATACTGATGTGGGGAGAAGTGGGGGAGAGTGGGGAAATGGGAATGAACGTGGAGAACCAGACCGGGTAGGTGGGGAGACTGGCTTACATTCTCAGATGGAGGGAGAACATCTGAGAATGCTTTGTATTACGGGCCAGCAGGGGGACCTACCGGTGTTGGGGGATAGGATGAAAATCCTACTGAAGAGAGCAGCATGTTTCTTGGTGAGTACGAGCATACAATCGATGCAAAGGGACGTATGGCTGTGCCGGTGAAATTTCGGCAGCAGATGGATCGTGGTGCTGTCATCAGTAAGGGAATGGGCAAATGTTTATCCGTGTATACCATGCAGGTGTGGGAGGAGAAATCGCAGGAACTGGTCGCCGGAAAGAGCAGCGAGGAGTTACGCGATTTCGAGCGGCGCATCTATCCCAGCGCCAGCGAGGTAGAGCTGGATGGGCAGGGCAGGATCATTATACCGGCCAAACTGCGAAGCTATGCCGGTCTGGGAACTGAAGTGACGGTAGCAGGCGTGCGCGACCATTTTGAAATCTGGGACCGCGCGACCTGGCAGGAATATCAAAATAGACTTGATGCTGAAGGGAGCGGTATTCCCTTCTAGAACTTTATGCAAGAACAGCAACCTGGGCATATTCCAGTTCTGCTGAATGAAGTGTTGGAGTTTCTCCAGCCGCGAGCAGGTGGACAGTATGTAGATGGTACGTTAGGAGGAGGCGGGCATACCGAGGCCATTCTGGAGCGTTCGGCCCCTGATGGAAAGGTGCTGGGTATCGATACCGATGCCGAAGCCATCGAGCGGGTGAGCCAGCGACTGGCGGGTATGGTCCAGAGTGGAAGATTGAGGCTCGCGCAGGGAAACTTTGCCGAACTGGCCCGTATTGTGAAGGACGAGGCCGGTTTTGTATCTTCAGTAGATGGTATTTTACTCGATCTCGGCTTCTCATCCTACCAGATGGAAGACCCGGAGCGAGGTTTTTCTTTCAGCGCCGATGGCCCGTTAGATATGCGCCTGGACCGCTCGCAAGAGCTGACAGCTTTTGATCTGGTGAATAGCGCCAGCGAGCAAGAACTGGCCGATATCTTCTGGAAGTACGGTGAGGAGAGGCGTTCGCGGCAAATTGCCTGGCGCATTGTGCGCGAGCGGGCGAAAGCGCCGATTAGAAACACGGCGCAACTGGCGCGACTGGCAGCAGCGGGAATGCCGCACAAGCCGGGAACGATTCACCCGGCAACGCGCATCTTTCAGGCGCTGCGCATCGCGGTCAATGGTGAACTTGAACGCCTGCAGGAGGTGCTTCCACAGATGTTGGAGGTACTGAGCGCGGGAGAACATACAGGGGGGAGTGGTGGAAGGATGGTGGTCATTTCTTTTCATTCGTTGGAAGACCGGCTGGTCAAAGGGTTTATGCGGCGCGAGGCAAGTGATTGTATTTGCCCACCCGGTACTCCTGTCTGTGTGTGCGGACACAAGGCACGCCTGCGTATCCTCACACCTCGGCCAGTGACGCCAACCAGCGAGGAGGTCAATGCTAACCCCCGCGCTCGCAGCGCCAAACTGCGGGCCGCTGAAGTAGTTGTTGCGCCGGAATAGAAACGCGCCGCTCAAGGTCGGAAAGGAGGAAAATGGCAGATGGGAGGAGGAAAGGCCGGTTGATATGCGCGCTATTGAAAAAGATGTCGTATTCGTAGTGCGTCAGTAGTCGAAATGGTGAGCTTGAGACGAAGGAACGCAAGGTATGAATGGGGACAGAACTGGCCGACTGGATGTCTTACCGGCGTCCAGTAGGAGGAGCGGTGATCAGCCAAAGCATGGGCCGCGCTCCATTTTGACGGCCAGACGACGCAGACAACTGCATCCACTCTTTTTTCGCCTGGGTCCAGTTGGTCTCAGCATCTGTAGTGTCCTGCTCATTGCCCTGATGGCCGTCCTGTATCTCTCACAGTTGAGTCAGGCGGTTAACGCGAACCAGCAAATTCAAGAGTTACACCAGCGACAGGCAGTGCTGCAACGCGAAAATCAAGACCTGACGTATCAGATTGCGCAGGAGCAATCACCGGTGTATATCACCACTCATGCTAAGGCGATGGGACTGGCACCGGCTGATCCAAGAACGGTTGTCATTCTAGTTGTGCCACATCTGAAGCCAGTACATTCAGATGGGCATTCATAAATAAATAAGTATGTCGGCTTCATGTCATGCTGAGCGCAGCGAAGCATCTATAGTCGCGACGCGCGAATCGCTCGGCAAATAGATGCTTCGCTGCGCTCAGCATGACATGAACGAGATCGCGTCAAGGTTAAATGCGTCAAGGTTAAATAAAGAAAGGGGGATACAGCAAGAAAATGAATGCAGAATTGCGACAGGCGCGCAGACGCCAGATGGTCATTTTCTTGCTGGTCTCCTGTGGCATGCTGGTGTTGCTCGGCAGGCTGTATTACTGGCAGGTCTTGCAATCGCACAGTGGCTATAACCTGGCGCAGCAGGCCAATCAAGAGCACCTTCAAAATGAACCATTGGATGCGCCACGTGGGCTGATTTTCGATAGTCGTGGTCATGTCCTGGCGACGAATGTGTTGCGCGATGATGTATATGTAGAACCGATGCAGTTCTCCATCGACCATCCCGAGAACAATTCGGACGCGCTGGATAGCCTCGTCAACAGCCTGCATAGCGTGTTGACGCAGGTGCCGGTTGAGAAGCTGCGCCATGCGTTTACCAACGGCATCGCGCACGACCTGGGCGCTGTCCGTGTGGCGGTGGGAATCGATCCGAAGCAGAGCCAGCAACTGCGGGCTTTGCAATTGCCGGACGTATTTCTGCAGCCGCGCACATGGCGCGTTTATCCGGGCGGCACGCTGGCGGCGCAAATCCTGGGCTATGTGACCCAGTTCGATACCAACAATCATGGTCACTACGGCATCGAAGAGCTGTACGATACACTGCTTTCGGGTAAGCCGGGCAGTTTGACTGCCGAGACCGACCTGCAGGGCAACCCACTGGTGCTGGGTGCGGACAACGAGCAGCCCGCAATCAGTGGAGCGAATCTGACGCTGACCATCGATAGCAATATCGAATACATGGTGGAGAGCGCGCTGGCGAGCGCTGTACAGAAATTGGATGCGCAGAGCGGTACGGTGGTGGTTATCAACGTGCATACGGGCGCGGTCGCGGCGCTGGCAGGCTATCCGACGTTCGACCCGAACAAGTATAGCCAGTATGCCAGCACAAATGGCTGCCTGGGGACGGAAGAGGTTTACTTCAATCCGGCCCTCTACTGCGCGTATGAGCCGGGTTCGACGATGAAGGCGGTGACGATGGCGGCGGCGCTTGACCAGGGCTTGATTACGCCGGATACGACCATTGATGACCAGGGCTGCATCGATTTTCCCGATGTGCCCCAGATTTGCAACTGGCGTGATATCGCGTATGGCCCTGAAACGATGACGCAAGTGCTGGAGCATTCGGCGAATGTCGGGGCTTCCTATGTCGCGTATAACATTCTCGGCGCGCAGCGCTATTATCCATACCTTGTAAAATTCGGCTTTGGACAGGCTACCGGTATCGATGGGCCGGAGTACCCTGGCATGTATCGCAAGCCAGGAGATAGCGGCTGGACGATCAGCGACCTGACCCGTCAGTCCTTCGGTCAAAGCATTCTGGCAACGCCATTACAGGTAGCAATGGCCTACGAGGCTATCGCTAATGGTGGAGTGATGATGGAGCCGTACCTGGTCTCAGGCGTGGATAACAACGGGCAGGTGACGACGACGCAGCCAATAGTCAAGCGGCGGGTCATCAGTCAGCACGCCGCCCAGTTGCTGATCCAGATGCTGACCCAATCGGCGGCGCATGGTTTCGCGCAACTGGCCCAGGTTCCGGGCTATAGCGTGGCGGCGAAAACGGGCACAGCTACCACGCAGGGCATCTCGGCTGATCAGACTGAGGCCTCTGTAGCTGGCTTCTTGCCCGCCTCGAATCCGCAGTTTGTGATACTGGTGAAGCTGGATCGACCGCAAAAGGCGATTTATGGCAGTACGGCGGCGGCACCACTGTGGGGCTATATTGCCCAGCAACTGATGTGGTACTACCAGGTTCCGCCTGATATGCCGCAATAATAAAAAATATATGGTGAAAATATGGATGATCGGAATGAGGGGGAAAAATCTATGTCTAACGAAAATATGCAGGCTGAACTTAGCGATACCTGGTTAGAACTGCTGGGCATGTCTACCCGGCCTGCTCAGGAAGCGGCTGAGGGCCAGGAAAGGATGCCATTACTGGCAAACGATCCCTGGAGCGAATTATTGCGCTTGCAAAGTATCCAGGTGGTAGACCTGCAACAGGTCTCTGCCAATCCTGCCCATACTCCGCTTCAGGAAGGCGATGTAGAGCAGGTGCTGGATGTGATGCAGGAAAAACCCGGAACAACTGGCGACGAGAAAAATTTGTAACTCGGAAAGAACGAAATCGGCTGAATGTTGCGTAAAGGCTCAAACTACTTTCATTAGTTTCTACCTTTTCACACACTACCTGTTTTTACCCAGGCAGGGCCGTTTTCTCACCAATTGCACATTACCATAAAATAGCGCGACCCGGTTATTCCTACCCAATCGCATACACAAGAGAAGTATAATAGAAAATTTGTTCTATGTCAAGGGTTTTGGACAACAAATTTTTGTGGAAAAGGAATATTCCATAGAGTCCGAAAATGCAGGGAAGTGACGGATGACACGCGAACGCCGCCAACAACTGAATAAAGAGGAGCAGGAGAAGTCGAATCGTCGTTCGCCGCTCTCTGTGCGCTCTCCCGCGTTGGAGGCTGCTGAGCAGAAGCGGGCGAATGGGACGAGTCGAAGTCGTCTGGCGAGCCGCCAGAGCCATGCCTCGCGCAATGCCAGGCACGCGCGCTTTGCCGTAGAGGAGACGCTTTCGCGGCCTGGAGTTGAGCGCAAGAAACTTCCGAAGCTGAAGGCTCCGGCAGCCGTTCCAGAGGTAGAGCGGGAACATACGGGCATCACGGCTGGTTGGCGCGTGCGCAAGAAGCCGGAGCCGCCAAAGCCGGAGCCGCCCGCGGGAATCAGCGAGGAAGAGGAGCGCAAGCTGGCTGAGTTGGAGATGCGCCTGCCGCGTGTGGCGGGCAAGATCGACTCATGGCTGCTGGTCACAGTGCTGATTCTGCTCTGCATAGGAGTGGTGATGGTCTACAGTGCCAGTTCGTTTACGGCTGCTCGTGACATGGGAGATGCTTCTTTCTACTTCCAGCGCGAGTTGATCTGGGCGCTGCTTGGCATCGTAGCGATGTTCGTCACCATGCGCGTTGATTACCGGCAATGGCGGCGTTTCTCGCTCATCGGCATTGTCGTAGTCGTGCCCTTGCTGGTGATTGTGCTGAAGTTTGGTCAAACGGCCTATGGCGCGTCACGCTGGCTGGCCTTTGGTTCGTTCTTTTCCTTTCAGCCGAGCGAACTGACCAAGCTGGTGCTGACGCTGTATATCGCGGACTGGCTGGCGCGTAAGGGCAAGCAGGTAGGGACGTTCCTGTATGGACTGGCTCCCTTTATTCTCCTGGTGGGGTTAATTCTGGGGCTGGTCTTGCTGGAAAACGACCTGGGTACGGCCATCATTATTGCTGGCTTTGCCACTGCCATGTTCTTTACCGCCGGAGCAAATATTGTGCAGTTTCTGGTGGCAATGGCCGGTGGAGTGCTGGTGTTCTTGATGGAGGCCTTTAAAGGCTATCGCTATTATCGCATTATCGGCTTTTTAGACCCATTCAAGGACGTGACCGGCATTAACCTGCAACTGTACCAGGCATTGTTAGCCTTTGGTTCGGGCGGTTGGTTCGGGTTGGGACTGGGCGCGAGCCGCCAGAAGGCTGGCTGGCTGCCCTTTCCGTTCACCGATTCGATCTTCCCGATTATCGGTGAGGAATTGGGGTTTGTGGGCTGCGCGTTGATTGTGGGGTTGTTCCTGTTCCTGGCGTTTCGCGGCTTCCGGCTGGCAAGGCGGGCGCGGGACCTCTACGGGGCGCTCCTGGCAACCGGCATCACCACGTGGCTGGTTTTGCAGGCAATGGTAAATATTGGCGCGAATACGGCTACCATTCCCTATACGGGTGTGCCGCTGCCGTTCATTAGTTTTGGTGGATCATCACTGGTGGTCTCGCTGGCGGCGGTCGGAGTGTTGTTGAATATCTCGCGCTATATACAGGAGCCAGAGAAACCGGCGCTATCGCGTTCGACGATTACACTACGAAAAAAGCAACAGAGGGTGACTTATACAGGCGTGGGAACGCGCTAAAGCACTCTCGAGGGATAGATATGCGAGTACTTGTATCAGGTGGAGGAACAGGAGGACACATTTACCCGGCGCTGGCAATTGCGACGCAGTTACGGCAGGAGCAACAGGCAGAAATCCTGTTTCTCGGCAGCGATGATGGCTTGGAGAACACCATCGTTCCGGCGGCGGGTTTGCACCTGAAAACGATCAAAGCGGGAAAGCTGCGGCGCTACATTTCCTGGCAGACCATTACAGGCGTCTTGCGCGTACCTGTAGGCATGTGGCAGGCGGTGCGTATAGTGCGTAAGTTTCGCCCGGATGTGGCCTTTACGAGCGGCGGCTATGTAGCGGTTCCGGCAGGACTGGCGGCAAAGCTGAACGGCGTGCCACTGCTGATGCACCAGCAGGACGTGCCGCCCAACCTGTCAAACCGGCTGGTAGCGCCACTGGCAACGCGCGTCTCGGTCGCCTTCGCGGACTCGATGCGCTACTTTCCGGCGCGTAAGACGGTGCAGTTGGGCAATCCGGTACGGCAGGCGATGCTGGATGTGCACTCGCTCTCAACCGGAGAGGCGAAAGAAAGGCTTGGGCTGGATGCGAATGTACCGTTGCTGCTTGTGACGGGCGGCAGCCAGGGAGCGCGTCATCTCAATCAAGTGGTGTGCGCGGCTTTACCAGAACTGCTGACGACCTGCCAGGTTTTGCAGATCAGTGGCAAGCACCTGTACAACGAGACGAAAGAGGCGGCGGAGAAGGCGCTGGCAGGCGTGGATGAGTCCTCGAGGACTCGCTACAAGCTGGTGGCCTATCTGAACGAGGAGATGCCGTTAGCGATGCAGGCGGCCGACCTGGTAGTCTGTCGCTCGGGAGCTTCGACGCTCAGCGAACTGGCGCTGCTGGGGAAGCCGAGCATCCTGGTTCCGTTACCACCGGCTATCGGCAGTTCTCCGCAGGAAGCCAACGCTGCGATGTTTGAACGAAAAAACGCGGCGATTGTAATAAAGGATTTGAATTTGAAACCTGAAGTGCTGGTAGAACGTGTTATATATTGTCTGGCCTCTTCTACCCGAATGGAAGAGATGGCGCAGGCAGCCAGTAGTTTCGCGAAGCCCGAGGCAACGCGAGACATTACCAGGGAACTTTTGAAGATTGCGAAGTTAAACTCATGACGACGTTTGGAACGCTGGCACAACTGAAGATGGCGAGGCTCCATTTTATGGGGATCGGCGGATCGGGCATCTCGGCGGTAGCGCAAATGGCCATGCAGGGCGGCGCGACCGTGAGCGGGTGCGATGCCGGAGAATCGGCGACCACGCGCATGCTTGAAGACCTGGGCATTGCGGTGCAGATCGGGCATAGTCCCGACCACCTGCGCAATGCCGACGCGCTGATCTATGTTCCGGCAGTCGTGGCATACAATCCGAACAATCCAGAGCTGCTCGCGGCAAAAGAGAGCGGCATGCCTGTGATGACGTGGCAGGAGATGATGGGTCGCTGGATGGAAGGCCGGTGCGCGATCTCGGTTAGCGGCGTACATGGCAAGGGAACAACGACCTCGATGCTGGCGCTGATCCTGGTTGATGCGGGGCTTGATCCGACCTGCGAGATCGGCGCGATTGTACCGCGCTTCGGCGTCAACTATCGCATTGGCGAGAGCGCGTACTTTGTCAACGAGGCGGACGAGTTCAATAACAATTTCTGGCATTATCATCCGAGGCTGGCAGTCGTCACCTCGATTGAGTTTGAGCATCCCGAGTTTTTCCGGGACTATGAAGAATATCTGGCGTCGTTTGAACATTTTATTCGCGGCATGGATATGCAGGGCGACTGGCCCTTCCCGCCAACACTGGTTATCAACATTGATAGCCCAGGTTGTCGAGAGTTGATGGCGCGTTTGCAGGATTGGCCGGGACGTGTTGTGACGTATAGCGTTGAAGGATTGGGAAACACTGAGGCGGCTTCTGAAGCTGATGTAGTGGCAACCGATGTGCATATAAGCGGGGAGACCAGCTTTACTGTACGAGCGGCGAACAATCCGGCGCTTGCTGGAAAGCGAGCCATCTCGTTGCGCCTGCCCGGCATCCATAATGTGCAGAATGCCCTGGCCGCGCTTACGGCAGCCAGCGCGATAGGTATCGATTTTGAGACTATCGCGAAGACGCTGGAAGGCTTTGGCGGTATCGGAAGGCGCTTTGAGATACGCCATGAAGGGTCGTTAGAGGTCGGAAACCGGAAGCTGGAGGACGTGCTGGTAATCGATGACTACGCGCATCATCCAACTGCCATCATGGCCACGTTGGCGGCGGCAAAGCAGCGTTATCCAGGTCGGCGATTGATCGCGGTTTACCAGCCGCATATGTACAGCCGCACGCGCACCTTTTTTGAGCAGTTCTTAACGGCGTTCGAGGACGCGGATATCGCGGTGATCGTCGATATCTTTCCGGGGCGCGAGCATGATACCGGACTGGTACACGCCTGCCAACTGGTAGAGGCGATGCACGAACGGGCCGCGAAGCCGCAAGTGCTGTACGGCGGTTCCGTATCGCAAACAGCGGATGTATTGGCGGATATCCTGCGTTCGGGCGACATGGTCGTCATTATGGGCGCGGGAGACGTCTACAAAACGACCCAGAAGTTATTGCAGAAGTAAGACGTGGCAAATCCACGTGGAGGATACAATGGCGTTCGATATCGAGACCGTACACAACGAGCTTCACCCACACTTTGGTGGGCGCGTGCGGCGCAACGAGCCGCTCTCGCGTCACTGCACCTTTGGCGTGGGCGGCCCGGCGGACATCTGGGTCTCGCTCGATACGCGAGATGAACTGATCCGGCTTGTGAGTATGACAGCCGAGCGCAGGTGGCCGTTGCTCATCGTCGGCAATGGCACCAATACGCTCTACGCGGACCTGGGTGTGCGCGGCATTGTGGCGCGTATTGCGCTGGATGCCTACACCATTGAGCAGGATGGGCCGGACACGGCGATGCTGGTGGCTGAAGCTGGCATAAGCTGGCCGAAGCTGCTGAACGGCCTGGCGGCTAAGGGCTGGGGAGGGCTGGAATTTGGTCCTGGCATCCCGGGCACGCTTGGCGGAGGAGTGATTTCAAACGCGGGCGCGCATAACAGCGACCTGGGAACGGTGTTGCAGTGGGTTGAGGTGCTTGATGCTCGCGGGAGCGAAGGCGAAGATGACAGCTTCAGCCCGCCACAGGTGCGGCGATATACGCGCGAGGACATAGACCTGGGCTACCGGCACAGCCGTTTTCGCACGGGGCGTTCTATTCAATTCGATGCGCAGGGCTATCCCATTGTGCCGCCGCGTGAGCTTATCGAACCGGCGGAGATCATTATGCAACTGGGGGTGCGCCTGCACCGTGAGAGTCCTGAAAAGCTCAAGGAGCGCATCGAGGCCTATAAGCTGCACCGGAAGCAGACGCAGCCGCCGCAGCAGAGCGCGGGTTCGGTGTTCAAAAACCCGCCGGGTGATTTTGCCGGGCGCTTGATTGAACAGGCCGGAATGAAGGGCACAAAGCATGGCCGGGCGCAAATCTCGCAGCGCCATGCCAATTTTATCGTGAACTTAGGCGGAGCCAGTGCAGCCGATGTGGTGGCGCTGATAGTTGAAGCTCGCAGGCGGGTTCAGGAGCAGTTTGGAGTAGCATTGGAGTTGGAAGTTGAATTGCGCGGCGAGTGGGGGGAAGGACGAGCATGATGGAACGCAAATTGCAAGAACAAATTGCCTTTGATTATAGCCGTTACAGGCGTTCACCTGCCGCAACTCGTCGCGCGCAGACGGACGAGCAGGCAGGTGGGAGAGGAACGAGCAACGTGAACAGAGATGACGCGCCAGTTCCACGAAGGAGGATCGTGAGAACGCCGGAGAGTATGGTAGAGCCTGCTCGCTGGTCGGAGCGCCGCGCACAGTATAGGCAGAGCCGGGGGCAACCTGCGCAACCCGCGCAGCGCAGCCGCCTGGTGAAGCGCACACTGGCCCGCACAGGCGTGCCTGCTCCGGTTGGACAGCAGGTGCGCCATGTTCGTTCTCTTCCTCGCCAGGCTGTATATCCGTCTGTGCCAGACCGAAGCGGGCAACGGACGCGCAAGGGGCGTTTCTGGCGGCGCTTGCTGGCCTTCTTCTCGCTGCTTGTACTGGTCATCGTTGGCACAAGCTTCGCCCTGACGAGCGAGAATTTTCGCATCCGGCAGGTAAATGTCACCGGAACGCAGAACGATGGGTTGATCCAGCGCATTCAGCACATGGGTATTCAAGGGCAGAATATCTTCCTGTTGAATGTAGCTGATCTGACGTCACGTATCGATTCCATCTCGCTGGTGTCGTCGGTTGATATCGAGAAGCAACTGCCCAACCAGCTTACGATAAATGTGGTGGAGCGCCTGCCTGTGTTGCTCTGGCAGACGCCCGGGGGAGTCTATAGTGTGGATGCTTCTGGAGTGGTCATTGCTCCGGCAAACCAGACAACAGGCGCGGATCATTTGATGACTGTGGCGGATATGCGTAGTACAGCCAAACAGGTACATCCGGGAACCCATTTGAATCAGGGAGATATCGCCTTTGCGTTGCAGGTGCTTGAACGCCTGCCGAAAGCGGCAGGCGTGAACGTGTTCAAGCTGCGCTACACGGGTTCCCAAAATGGGGCTGGTTCGTTTGTGATAGTAAGCGCGCAGGGCTGGTTAGCGTACCTGGGGAGCGCTAACGACAGCAATCCGCTGGATAATCGGCTGGCGGAACTGCGGCAGATTTTGAACTACGCGCAGCAGAACCAGTTGACCCTGGCGACCATTGATTTGCGTTATGGTCTGCGCCCGGTCTATACCTTGAAATCGTAAAGCATTCTCGTAGTGCGTGGGTACAGGAGTACCTCTACAACCGCCCATAGGAGCGTGTATCGTGCAAGAGCGGGTGATTACAAGCATCGACGTTGGGACAACAAAGATCTGCGTTCTCGTCGGGGAACTGGAACGTGACGGGAAGCTGAATATTGTTGGCGTTGGCACCTGCCCTTCACAGGGTCTGCGCCGTGGGGTGGTGGTGAACATCGAAGAAACGGTCACTTCCATTGCAGCGGCGCTGGATAGGGCAGAACGCCTATCAGGCAAAATGATTACGTCCGCGTATGTTGGCATCGCAGGCAGCCACATCGACTCGCAGAATAGCAAGGGCTTTGTCGCCATTTCGCCCAGTCACCGGGATATTGTGCAGAACGACATCAGCCGCGCTATCGAGGTTGCCCGCGCTATCGCGCTCCCGGCGAATCGCGAGGTCCTTCATGTCATTCCACGCGGGTATGTAGTGGACGGGCAAGAAGGGATTAAGAACCCGATAGGCATGTCCGGTTTCCGCCTGGAAGTGGAGACGCATATCGTCACGGGTGCGGTCTCGTCGATTCACAACTTAATTAAGTGCGTGCATGAGGCGCGGGTGGAGATCGAAGACCTGGTGTTGGAGCCGCTCGCCTCGAGCGAAGCGGTGCTGGCCGATGGTGAAACCGATCTCGGTGTGGCGCTGGTGGATATTGGTGGTGGCACCACCGATGTCGCGGTGTTCACCGACGGGGCTATCTGGCATTCGGTCGTGCTGCCGATTGGCGGCAATTTGATTACGAGTGATATTGCCATTGGCCTGCGCCTGCCGTTCGGAGTGGCCGAGGAACTCAAAGTGACGTATGGGCACTGCGATCCCTCGTCCATCGCGGACGACGAGATGATCGATCTCTCGCAGTACATGCCGGACTGCAATGATCTTGTGCCGCGCAAGCTGCTGGCCGAGATCATTCAGGCCCGTGTTGAAGAACTGTTTGAGATGATTCATGAGGAGATTAAGAAGTCTGGATACGATGGTTTACTGCCAGCCGGGCTGGTAGTAACGGGTGGAACGGCAGAACTGCCCGGTATCCTCGACGTCGCGGGACATATCCTTGATCTACCGGCGCGTATCGGAACGCCGCTCGGCCTGCATGGCCTTGCCGATTCGATCAGCCGACCCGCGTATGCCACCTCGGTAGGACTCTTGCTGTGGGGTCTGCGTCATACCTCGCAGTTCGCCGACGAGGAGGAGGAAGAGGATATCGGCAAAGGAAGTGACATGGTGTCGCGCCTGGGCCGCTGGTTCCGAGCCTTTATTCCATAAAATCGTTTTACGGAGTGATGCCAACGGGGCATCACTCTACTAGCCGCCAACCAGGGCGTAAGGCGTTTCGGGCCTATCGCGCCCACCAAAGGAGGCCACATATGCTACCAATGGGACATCATCAAGTTGAGGGGTTCGCTCAAATTCGAGTGATCGGCGTTGGAGGTGGGGGCAGCAACGCGGTCAACCGCATGATTCAGGCCAACATGGTCGGCATCGAGTTCATTGCCATCAACACCGATGCCCAGGCCCTGATGCTTACTGAAGCCCCCCGCTGTATTCGCATTGGCGATAAACTGACTCGTGGCCTCGGCGCTGGTGGCAATCCGAGCGTCGGGGCGAAGGCCGCAGAGGAGAGCGCCGAGGAACTATACGAGGCGCTGAAAGGCTCCGATATGGTCTTCATTACCGCCGGAATGGGCGGCGGGACAGGCACAGGAGCCAGCCCGGTTGTGGCGCAGATCGCCCGCGAGCTGGGCGCACTCACGGTGGGCGTTGTCACCAAGCCGTTCACCTTCGAGGGCAACAAGCGCCGTGTCGCAGCAGAGGAAGGCATCGCCAACCTGAAGCAGCACGTGGACACGCTGATTACTGTGCCCAATGATCGTCTACTCGCCATTGCGGACAAGAAGATGCCTTTGAAAGAGGCCTTCCGCCTGGCTGATGACGTGCTGCGTCAGGGCATTCAAGGTATCAGCGACCTGATTACCGTACCAGGGCTGATTAACCTGGACTTCGCGGATGTGAAGACCATTATGTCGGCTGCCGGTTCGGCGCTGATGGCGATTGGCGAGGCCAGCGGCGAGACGCGAGCCGTCGATGCCGCGCATATGGCGATTGCGAGCCCGTTGCTCGACATCGATATCAACGGCGCTCGCGGCGTGCTGTTCAATATCACCGGTGGTATGGATTTAACGCTGTACGAGGTGAATGAAGCCGCTGATATCATTAGCAAGGCCGCGCATCCCGAGGCGAACATCATCTTCGGCGCGGTACAGGACCCTGCTTACGAGGGACGGGTGAAGATCACGGTGATTGCGACCGGCTTCGATGGACGTACTGCGGTTCCGGCGTCACCTGGTGGACGGGTGGAGTACAACCGCAGCATGTTCTACCAGTCTGGGCATTCGACCAACGGGAGCAGCCCTGTGCGCCAGCAGAGTGTGCAGCATAATGCTTACAACTCGCTGCCTGTCACGCCGCCGCCGGTAAATATCGCGAAGCAGCCAACCGGGCCGTTGCCAGCGACTGCGCCGCGTCCCGCGCCTTCGATGCAACAGGTGCCATCCTCGCCTGTGCCTCGTCCGCCGCAGATGCGGCAGCCTGCGCCGCCAGTGCAATTTGACATGGAAGACGAAGACGAGGATGAACTGGGGCCGCCAGCCGAGCTACCAGTGCCGGAGCCAGAGGCCCAGCCTTTGACCCGTCCGGCTGCGGCTGATGCGCGTTCGCAGCGCCCGGTACGCCGCCTCGATCCGAAGGCGCTCGATCTGCCTCGCGGCAGTCGCGGCACGCCTCCAGGAGATGTGATCGACATTCCGGCGTTCCTGCGCAAGCGCTGAGACCTCCCCCGTCTAAAGAACGGGGGGTTCCTGGTTACTCACCCATCGTTTCCGCTCGCTCCCGCGAGGGGAGCAAGCGGCTCTTGATGGGGATAGGCAGGACTTTCGAGCCGACGCGCTCCGGCACGGGCAGCTTTGCGAGAAGCCGACAGGCCCATACTTCGGGGCAAGGACTGCCCCTCATTCGCACGTTGTTGCAAGTCCTCCATCACGGCTCTCAGGCGCGGCTCCGCACCTTCCCAGACCTGCTGGGTGATGGAGGGGTGTATTTGCTGTGGTTCCAGGTAGGCGAGCAAGAACGCCGAGTAGAGATCGCGCTGCACTGGACCCAATCCACAGGGACAGGTGTGCCAACGCTCAGATCGGGGCTTCTTGTGATACTGCCCACACTGGTGGCAATACTGACTCAGTTTGGTCTGGTAGGCCGAGACTTCGTGCAGGGTGCCGCCAGTTTTTGCAACTAGGCGGGTCAAATGCGCTACAAACATCCCTGGGGCACGAAGTCCGATGCTTCGACCATACTGTTTTTGCCAGGCTTTGAACGAGGTTTTTTCGAGAGTGATGGTGGTGCCCACCTGGACAATACGATGGGCTAGATGTCCATGCAGGCTCTTGCGATGAGCGGCGAGTTTACGTTCGGTGGTGGCATGCCGTCTCCTGGTCGCTTTGTACCGCTTGCTCTCTTTCCAGCGCAGGCGACCTGTTTTGACACGACCTTTCTCGTCATAATTGTCAGGATTATTGGCCCTGCGCTGCCGCTCCATCTGGCGCTGCAAGCGTCGCTTTTTCCTGACATCAGGGGCTAATTCCTCGCAGAACGTGACTAGATCGGCTTTGCCCTCACGTGGCACGATCGCCAGTGTGGACGGGCCAATATCGAGACCAATGGTGTCTTTGCCCACTTCCTCATGTTTGGGCTTGACGAACGCATGCCCCTCTAAGACCAGTTGCACAAAGTAGCGGTTGCCGTCATGGTCGGCTCCTTGCGCCTGCGGAGAAGAGGCCTTCCGGCGAACCAGGCGCACATACTTGATGGTGTGACGCAGGCCGTGTTGTACCACCGGATCACGCCAATCGATGATGGCCGGAATGACCTCTTCATTCCAGATCAGAAAGCCACCATCGCTCACGCCCGGGTCCAGCACAAAGCGCATGCCGACATCGTTGCGCTTGCCCTCCACGCTATCGATACCACGCCCTTTGCTACGGAAACGTACTCGTTTAGCCTTGCCCACACAGACACGATTGGCGGCTTGATAGGCCCGTGTTGCCAGAGTTTGCGCCATGGTACTGTCAATATGGTCAGCGATCCACGAGGCGCGGGCCGCCTTCGCATACGTATGCATCTCGTATTCGGAGAAGCGGTAGTGGGTGCGCAGCTCAGAAAACGCTTGTGCGCGTTCCTGCTTCTGTGAGCGAGGGATGGATCGCGCTTTGTTCCATGCCGGATCGTTGCGCATGCAATTGAGCCGCTTCATCGCTTCAGACAGCAGAGCGTTGTACAGACAGCGAGCCGCTTCCAAGTGCGCACGTAGCTGGCGCTCCTGGCTCCAATCGAGCCTTAGAGGTAATTCAAGCAGAAAGGTTGGGGTCCTGGCTCGCTTCATGGTTTACTCCGATCTGCTGTCATGCTTTTTGTCCTTTTTCTTTCTTTTGCTCAATGCTATTGCATGTTTCGTGAAAGGGAAAGTTTGAGCGCCTTTCCCTTTCAGTTCTTATGAGACGCGCTGTATGTCAGAATAGAGCTGTTCTTTCCAATTCAGCCACACGTATTCCCACTCCGGCAAATACCGTTCGACGTCATCATACGAGGTATCGCCCTGTGCCCGCAAACGCTTGATGAACGCTTTAGCCTCCTCAATGTCGGGGAAGCAGACAAAGCGTCCGCGCAGTTTCAGGCAGCCCTGCCTGCCATGAATACAGCAGTGTCCCTCGGGGGTACTGTAGATCGTATAACCCCGGTAGCCCTCGTAGAATAACGTATAAAGCGCGTCTTCGTTCCCGGTGATCGGGTCAGACTCATGCAAGGTCAGCCGAGGACGGGCAAGCGGTTGTCCGTTAGCGCATCGAGAGCGCGCTTTGGGTAACGGATGGGGATTGCCGCGTTTACGCTCACACATGTTACCCCTCCTGGTGCGTCTTGAGAAAGGTGATTGCCGTCAGTTTCATGACGTGCGCTTCGCGAGCCAGCACCACCGCCGTGACTCGCACTCCCTGTTTACGCAATCGAGCAGAGGTTTCCTCCAACCGCCTGAGTCGCTCCCGCGCTCGGCTCTCGATAGGTGACTCAAGGCGATGGACACGCAGGTATGCCTGGGCGAGATAGAGGGGTAGCCCCGCTTCCGCAGCCAACGCGCGAATTGTGAGTGGGATGGCCCGTTCGCGCAAGCGGGTGGCGGCTTGTTGCAAGTGTTGCTCGTGTAGTGGAAGCAGCGAGGGTGAGTGGTAGGCCCGTGTGTAAGTAATGCAGGGCTTTCCCTGACGCTGCTGGATGGTAGCTGCTCCGGCAACGAACGCCTTGAGCCGCTGCAGCGCCTCGCGTTCGGCAGTCAGCACCAGACGGCGATCCAGCCCCAACACCTGCGCAATCTCCGCCGTGCTATGCGCGCGTTCATTGTCTTCTGCCAGACCATAGCGCAGACGCAAGATGGCCTGAGCGCGTGCAGGCAGATAGGATAGCAAGGTCTCGACCTGGGCGCGTTGTGTAGGGTTACGAGGGGGTGCGGCTTGTGACGACGTGAGCGGCGTCATCGGCAATTCCTCCAGTTCCTCGATGTCCGTGCTTTCCAGCACCTCGTCCAGGCTAACCACCCGCGCACTGGCATAGAGGGAAGCGAGAGTTCCCGCAGCACGGGCCTGCTGGCGCAGACGTTCAGGTAGACGGAGCAGCCCATCTGTAACCAGTGTGCGCTTGATGGCCCCGCGAATGTGGGCCGTGACATAGGCGTCCAGATCGCGGATATTGGCACACTCGGCTCGGTTCACGGCCTGGACGACCGCCAGATGGCTGACCCCGACCAACTCAGCGAACAGACGGCGGTAATGGGTCGAGGGACAAAGGGCAATCGCGAGGTGTTTGGCCAGGGGCAGATAGCTCTCGATCAAGCGGTGTTTGAGAGTTGTCTGTTGCCCCTGTGTCTTTTGAGGAGCTGGTGTAGTCACTTGAGTAAAGAGATGTTGGCGTTCCTCTGGCGAGAGAGCAGGTAATCGTTTGAGATCAGCGTAGTAATACTCCAAGTCGTAGGTCGTATAGTGAGTCACGGGTGAAGTCATGGATATCCCCTCCCAGTCAGGCAATCAAAGTGCATACTTGACAGGTTGGGCGTCTCTGTGTCTTGAATAGGCTAAAAGCGCCCGTAGAGTGAGTGAATGCTGGCTACGTGTGTCCTCTCACTGTGCCGACCTTCGTATAGCGGACGAAGGTCGGCATGGTTATCTCATAAGCATCCTCCTTACTCTTTGACAATATTTAATAAAAAATGGCATTGAATGTGAATGAAAGCCTATTGGCGCTTACCGACTGAAAAAGTTACGATATAAACTAACAAACAAAGATCAATACCTATCAATGATAAAGAATGATAACATACTCCTGATTCGTTGTCAAGTGTTGACGACCATTCTCTATTCGTTATCAAGTGTTGACGTTGGTGCGCTCCCATGCTAGTATGTAGCCATTAAAAAAAACGGGGTGCTTACTTGACACAAATAAACGGAAAAGAATATTTAACACCGCAGGAGGCTTGTGATTACCTAGGGGTTTCACGAAGTACTCTTGAAAGATATGCTGAAACTGGACGTATTACGAAGTATCGTCGTGGCATTAAGCGGGAAGTACTTTTTAAGCGGTCAGAACTAGACCGCCTGCTAGAAATACGTCCAGATGAAAAAGATGATGAGTAGGTAGGTTGGGTGTGATATACTTCCCCTCGGAACACCTGACTGCCGAAGCAATCCCAGGCATAAGAACATCTATTTGCGCGGAGGTGCGAATAAAGCCGACAGTCAAAATCGCAACCCACTTTTGTGGGTAGGAGTCTGGCCCTTACTCGGTGTTGCTCTCGCTCAGGAAAACATTGCTCACGCAATAGACTATGCGCAGATACTTCTCGATCCAGAACAACAACCTCCTCCAGAGGAGTTCTCCAGACTCCTTGAATCAGCTTTACAGGCATGGAATGCGGGTAAGCGGGAGGAAGCCTCCGGTCTTCTCCAGCAAGTGGCTCCGCTTGCGCAACAGAGAGGCTATCTGTAATCGACAGAGCGTGCATCTGCTTGTCTCTCCCCTCATTGTTTGTCCAAAGAGACGGCGTCGTGTGCTGGTCGGAGCAGTCCAAAGACGGTTGGAGCAACTGCTCACGGAGGTGATCACGCAGCAGGAGTGGCACCTCATCGAACTGGCTATGCAGCCGGATCATGGACATCTCTTTGTGCGAACCAATCCCTTTACCTTTCCCTCTAACATGCCCCGGCTGATCAAAGGACGCTCCTCACGGGTACTCCGAAAGGAGTTTGTCCAGTTGCGCGCCCTGCCTGCTCTGTGGTCCCCTTCCTCTTTGCTCTCCACAGCAGGCCCTGTCAGCAGCGAGACGACCAACGCTCTATTGAGCAACAAAGCGAGGACTGAGATTCTCCCCGCCTCTCCCGCCCCAAATCAGGGGTGCCCATTCATCCCCGGCTTGGAAAGACCGGGGATGAATAGGCCGCCTTTTTGTAAGCTTATAAAAAATGGGGCGAGTAGATATATGAACCCCGAAGTGATGGAAGAAGACACCCGCAAGGGGTGTCTCTACTACCTGTATCGGTGTAGAGACACCCCTTGCGGGTGTCTTCCTGGTTCTATTATTAAAAATGGGGCCAGGTCAACTGGCCCCATTCCTTTTGGTTTGTGTTTAGATACGAGCGATGCGGTTGGTGGTCTTGCCGAGATTGCCGGGGATGTTCTCATTCAGGCCAATGTGGTTAATGACGACACGCGCACCGGGGATGCCGGAGATTTCGCGTTCCAGCAGGTATTTCATTTTGATATCAGGCACATCGCCGTACAGGCTGACGATGTAGTTTTCGACCAGGGCGGTGATGTTGGCCGATTCCGGAATCTTGCCAGATTTTTTCAGGTCTTCGATAACGCGGTTGACGTTGTTCAGCAGTTCGTCTTCTGCGACCAGGAAGTTCATCACGTCCAGCACGCCGGGGAGATTGCGCAGGTTCCTTTCGATTTCCTGCTTTTGCGCTTCCAGTTCGACCTTACCGTAGAGCGAGAGAACCGCGCCTTCGCGCTCCACAAAGACCTTGACCGGGTGCGCGCTCCAGGCGGTGCTACTGATCGTGACAGTCTTATCAACCACGTCTTCGGCTTCCTGAAGAAGCTCTTCAGCAAGAGGTGTCGGCTTGCCGGTAATCGCCGCCTCGCCGAACGTCCGGGCATATTTTCCAGGCTCCACTTCCTGCTCGTGGGAACCCTTCATGGGGTCTTCAAGTGCCCAGCCGAGCGCGCCGATCAACATAAGTGGCAGGCTGATAATGACAACCCAGGGAGTCGTATCGATAATCAGAAAGCCTAACATAGCAATGGCAATCGCCACGCTTAAAATAATTGGCCAGATACTCGGACCCGGCAGGTGGATATGTCCCACCTCACCGATAGGTTCCTCTTCGCCCTCTACCACGACTGGCAGTGTCTGCTCATCTACACCGGTATTTTGAAGAGAAGTATCCATGAGTTCTCGCTTTCGTTCGAGAGTTTTTCTACAACCTGTTCAGATACTGCGATTCCACAGTACCCTTTTTATAAGAATAACAGGAATGAACGTATCTTGCAAGCCATCGAATTGCCTCACCAAAAATCTTACTTTGGCAGATACGTTGCCTCATGAGAGAATCTTACCAGCCGCCTGATTCTTCAAGGGTCAGAGAGCTGGAAGGAAATGAGGTTATGATGAGTTTACAGAGCCGAAGAGAGCTGCT
>DASRDB010000004.1:0-21405 GCA_035652815.1 Ktedonobacteraceae bacterium | reverse complement strand
GGCGATGTACTTGTTGGCCTGGTTGGCTTTGGCCAGCACTTTGGTGATCGCCGCCGTCAAGGTCGTCTTGCCGTGGTCGATGTGCCCGATCGTCCCCACGTTCACATGGGGCTTCGTTCGCTCAAATTTCTTCTTTGCCATGAGTTATCCTCATCCTCCATAGTGCTCAGTGCAAACATTTGTGCTTCAGGGGCTGCACCTTTGCGATCGCACTTGTATATAAACATCTCTGTTGAGCCAGCACACTCCGCTGGCTGCATCAAACAAAAAGATACTGACAGATTTGCCCGGGCGGCCTGCTCCCCTGGTTCAGGCTCCGGTGCTTCCATAAGAGAGGCGCTTGACCTGCGCCCCTCTTTGGATGTGTTACTAGCGAGTTGCCTTCGCGACAATCGTGTCGGCAATGTTCCGTGGAACGGGATCATAATGCGAGAACTGCATGGTATAGTTGGCACGGCCGCTGGTCATTGAACGGAGGTCATTCACATAGCCGAACATTTCGGCAAGGGGAACATGGCTCCGCACTACCACCATCGACCCGCGATTCTCCATACCCAGGATGGTTCCGCGACGACGGTTCAAATCACCGATGACATCGCCGTAGAACTCTTCGGAGGTCGTCACCTCAACCAGCATAATCGGTTCCAGGAGAATAGGACCTGCTTTACGTGCCGCCTCTTTAATCGCAATCGAACCGGCCATTTTAAAGGCCATTTCGCTCGAGTCTACTTCATGATACGACCCATCGTAGAGAGTGACGATCACGTCGATCATCGGATATCCGGCGATAATGCCGTTCTCCAATGCTTCGCGGATACCGTTCTCGACGGGTTTGATATATTCCTTTGGCACAGCGCCGCCAACAATGGCATTGATAAACTCAAAGCCCTTGCCACGCTCGTTGGGTGCCACTTTAATCCACACATCACCGTACTGGCCGTGACCGCCGGTCTGCCGGACGAACTTGCCCTGCGCCTGCGCTTCACGGGTGATGGTCTCACGATAGGCGACCTGGGGACGCCCAACGTTTGCCTCTACCTTGAACTCGCGAAAAAGGCGATCAATGATTACCTCCAGGTGCAACTCGCCCATACCTGAGATGATGGTCTGACCCGTCTCGGGGTCGGTGCGCAACTGGAAGGTGGGGTCTTCTTCGGCCAGTTTGTTCAACGCGATAGCCATCTTATCCTGATCGCCGCGCGTCTTTGGCTCAATGGCAATCGAAATCACCGGCTGCGGGAAGACAATCGACTCCAGGATGATCGGATGCGACGGATCGCAGAGCGTATCACCGGTGAAGGTGTTGCGCAGGCCCACCGCAGCGCAGATGTCACCAGCGCGAATCTCTTCGATATCCTCGCGGTGATTGGCATGCATACGTAGCAGACGACCGATGCGTTCCGTCTTGCCCTTCGTGCTGTTCTCAATGGCCTGGCCTTTGGTCAGCGTTCCCGAATAGACGCGCATATACGCGAGCCTGCCGACGAAGGGGTCAGAAACGATTTTAGAGACCAGCGCGCTGAAAGGCGCGTCGTCGCTGACTTCGCGGGTAACGGTTTCGCCTGTATTGGGATCGATACCGGTGGGAGGGGGAATATCTAGAGGAGAGGGCAGGAATGCGACAACCCCGTCGAGCATGGCCTGGACGCCCTTATTCTTGAGCGCCGAACCACAAAGAACAGGTACAAGCGTACCTGCAATTGTGGCTTTGCGAAGCCCAGCAATCAACTCCTCTTTGCTAATTTCCTCGCCCTCAAGGTATTTGAGGGTCAGTTCCTCGTCTGTCTCCGCCACACGCTCGATCAACAGTTCGCGATGGCGCTGGAACTCGTCTTCCATGCTGGTAGGAACTTCGGTGCGGTCCGATTTCGTGCCCAGGTCATCAGTAAAGATGATGCCTGTGCCCTCGATCAGATCAACAAAGCCCTTGAAGTTGCTCTCCTGACCAATGGGAATCTGAATCGGCACAGGAGAAGCGCCCAGACGCTCGCGAATCATTTCCACTGTACGCCAGAAGTCAGCGCCAATGCGATCCATTTTATTGACGAAACAGATACGAGGAACATGATATTTATCCGCCTGACGCCAGACTGTTTCAGACTGCGGCTCAACACCGGCTACGGCATCAAAGACCACGACGCCACCATCGAGGACGCGCAAAGAACGCTCGACCTCGGCAGTAAAGTCTACGTGGCCGGGCGTGTCAATAATATTGATGCGGTAGTCCTGCCAGAAACAGGTGGTAGCAGCGGACGTGATGGTGATGCCGCGCTCCTGCTCCTGGGGCATCCAGTCCATCGTAGCGGCCCCTTCATGCACCTCACCCATACGGTGAATCTTTTTTGTATAGAAGAGAATACGCTCGGTGGTCGTCGTTTTCCCAGCATCTATATGAGCTATAATACCAATATTTCGGGTTTTTTCCAGTGGAAATTCTCTAGGCATACCTATTGTTACTCCTCTCGCTCGGATTTCAAGCATAGGGGCTGGTATGCCCCTACCGTCGAAATCCGAACGGTGAGGCTCTACCAGCGATAATGGGCGAAGGCGCGGTTAGACTCCGCCATCTTATGGGTTTCCTCACGTTTCTTAATGGTCGCTCCCTGGCCGGCGGCGGCGTCCATCAATTCATTAGCAAGTTTCTCTGCCATCGTTTTGCCGGTGCGGGCGCGGGCAGAGCGAATAAGCCAGCGCATTGCAAGCGCGTTGCCGCGCTCGCGGCGAATTTCTACAGGCACCTGGTAGGTGGAACCGCCAACGCGGCGTGGCTTGACCTCCAGGGTGGGCGTGGCGTTTTTCAACGCCTGCTCAAATACATCAAGCGCCGGGCGCTTCTGGCGCGCCTCTACCAGTTCCATAGCATCGTAGATAATACGTTCCGCCAGACTGCGCTTTCCATCGAGCATCAGTTTGCCAATAAAACGGGCAACGTTGCGGCTCTTATACTTCGGGTCCGGCACTTCCGCTCGTCGCACCACTCGTCTGCGTCTTGGCATTGTATGGCCTCCTCAATCACCATTATTCTGTGAGACTCTTGTAAACACCACAAAAGGCGTCGATGAGATGGCAGGGGATAACCTGCTATCCGTTTCGGACGCCTGATCGCGAGTGCCTATCCATTCCATTTCCAGTACACCCAATCAGGGGCAAATGTTTCTGTAGAGGAGGACACTCGACTGTCACAATATGAAGAGGCTTGCAGCACAGCCTCTTCATATCATGCTCAACGATTTGCCGACCTACCTGAGGCGCTCAGGCGGTATCGTTTCAGCGCACTAACAGGGCTGAAATCAATGCTGGGGACGACTTTCTGCTTACACTCGTCGTCCCTGACATTGTTGGTCTTACTTCTTGCCGCCCCTGGCTGCGGCTGCCGTACCCGGCTTTGGCCGCTTCGCTCCATACTTGGAGCGGCCTTTGCGACGTTTCGATACTCCATCGCTGTCGAGGGTGCCGCGCACGATGTGATAGCGGACGCTCGGCAGGTCCTTCACGCGGCCGCCGCGAATCAGGACAACGGAGTGTTCCTGCAAGTTATGCCCCTCGCCGGGAATGTAGGCCGTAACCTCCATGCGGTTGCTCAGACGAACGCGGGCGATCTTACGCATGGCCGAGTTCGGCTTCTTGGGCGTCATTGTGCGGACCTGGGTGCAGACGCCACGCTTCTGTGGCGACCCGCGCAGAGCCAGGGTCTCGTTTTTCAACGCATTGAACGAATATCGCAATGCGGGGGCCTTCACTTTTCGCTTTTTCTGCGAGCGGCCCTTGCGAATTAATTGATTAATCGTCGGCAATGAAAGAGTTCTCCCTATCCTCATTATGGGCGCGGCTAGCCGCGCCCATACCTACACCTATGTGCGGATTTATATGTTATCACTCATTTGGCTCGCTGTCAAGTATCAGGCCAGGAGTACCAGCGCCGTTGCCGTTCACCATACCGATGCCGGAACGGGCAGCAGCTCCAGCGAGCTGAGCCGCCGCCATCTGCTGGCGGGCGATCTGCTCGCGCTGGCGATGACCGGAGCCAGCCGGAATGAGCTTACCAATAATCACGTTTTCCTTCAGGCCTACCAGGTGATCAGTCTGGCCCTCAATGGCGGCTTCGGTCAGCACGCGGGTCGTCTCCTGGAAGGAGGCCGCGGCCAGCCAGCTATCCGTATTGAGCGAGGCTTTGGTGACACCCAGCAGGACGGTTTGCGCCGTAGCGGGTTCGCCGCCCTCTGCCAGGACTCGCGCATTCTTCTCCGCATAAGCAAAACGATCAACGAGGTCGTTTGGCAACATATCGGTATCGCCCGGCTCCTCTACACGCACGCGGCGCAGCATCTGCCGGATGATAATCTCGATATGCTTGTCATTGATATACACACCAGTGTTGCGATAGACCTTCTGGACTTCCTTCACCAGGTAGGTCTGCACAGCTTCGCGGCCCTGGATGCGCAGGACATCCTGTGGGTCGCGCTGCCCACCGGTAATCGGCGTGCCCGCCGAGATTTTTTGTCCCTCAGAAACGGCCACACTGCGGGCTGCCGGGATCGGATAGGAACGCTCCTCACGCTCTTCAAAGCGAATGGAGAGCAGTCCGTTCTCGCTAATCTGCGCCTCGCCCTCGGTACGCGCCAGAACTGGCACAGGTTCGCCGCCGTTCTCGGCAGGCATGAGGGCAATCACCTGGTCTTTCTGCACGTGTTCGCGATCGTTGACCAGCACCTGGCTGCCCTCGGGCAGCGTGTACTCGTCGAAGAAGACGTTGGTTGAAACGACGCGCACAGTACGAGCGCCACTGGCCTCGTCCTTAATGATCTCAACGACGCCATCGATTTCGCTGATCTCGGCCTTATCCTTCGGGACGCGAGCCTCGAACAGTTCCTCAACGCGCGGCAGACCTTGCGTGATGTCTCCTTGCGCGCCCGCGATACCGCCGGTGTGGAAGGTACGCATGGTCAACTGCGTGCCCGGCTCACCGATGGACTGGGCGGCGATGATACCGACCGCCGCGCCCTGGTCAACCAGGGTATTCGCAGCCAGGTCGCGCCCGTAGCACTTCTGGCAAACGCCGCGCGCAGCGAGACAGCCAAGCACCGAGCGCACGCGCACAGCAGTTACGCCCGCATTGGCGATCTGGTCCGCCACATCATCCGTGATCTCATCTCCAGGCTGGATCACATCCTCGAAGCCAGGAATCGCTTCGAGCAGGATGCGGCCTTTGATGCGGTCGCGAATGTCGGGCAGCATCATCTCTTTGCTGTCCTCCTCTGTGACGAGCAGGCCCTCGGTGGTGCCGCAATCCTCTTCGGTGACGATCATATCCTGCGCCACGTCGATCAGACGACGGGTCAGGTAGCCCGACTCGGCTGTACGCAGCGCGGTGTCGGCCAGACCTTTACGAGCGCCATGACTACTGATAAAGTACTCAAGCACGCTCAGGCCTTCACGGAAGTTACCGCGAATTGGCACGTCGATGATCTTACCGCTTGGCGAAGCCATCAGACCGCGCATACCCGAAAGCTGGCGAATCTGCTGGAATTTCGCCTTTGTCGCGCCCGACTTGGCGATGGTATAGATCGAGCCGTAGGGGTCGAGCGAGGCTTCCACCATCTTCGTGACGTTTTCGGTGGCCTCGTTCCAGGCGTCTACGGTCTGCTGGTACTTCTCGTTCTCGGTAATCAGACCTTCATGATACTGCTCTTCCAGTTCGGCGATCTTGGCATCGGCTTTCTTCAGCTCCTCAGCCTTGCCAGCGGGCACCTTGACATCGCTGATGGCGATGGTCGCGCCCGCTTTGGTTGCGAAGGAGAAGCCGAGACGCTTGATCTCGTCGGCCAGTTCGGCAGTCTTGATACGCCCGTACTCCTTGAAGCACTCGCCGATGACCTGGCGCAGGTTCTCTTTCTTCATCGCGTAGTTCTTGAAGCGCAGGCGCTCCGGCAGAGCTTCGTTGAAGATGATGCGGCCAACGGTCGTCGTCACCAGTTTGCCTTTGGCATTCATGGTCGGCTTCGCGGGTGGCGGCTGGTCGTAAACGTCCACGTCACCCAGGCGCACCTTAATGAGAGCCTGCAAATCAACCACGCCATGCTCATATGCCAGCAGGGCTTCAGTGGTGTCGGTAAAGACACGGCCTTCGCCCTTCTTGTTAGGACGGTCCTGCGTCAGGTAGAAGCAGCCAAGCACCATATCCTGGCTAGCGCCGATAGACGGCTCGCCTGTGGCAGGAGAGAGCAGGTTGCGCGTCGAAAGCATAAAGCGGCGCGCCTCGTCCTGGGCCTTTTCAGAAAGCGGCACGTGTACCGCCATCTGGTCGCCGTCAAAGTCGGCGTTGAAGGCGGAACAGACCAGCGGGTGAAGCTGGATAGCGCTGCCCTCAACCAGCACAGCCTCGAAGGCCTGAATGCCGAGACGGTGCAGCGTTGGAGCGCGGTTCAGCAGCACCGGATGGTTCTTGATGACCTCTTCCAAAACGTCCCAGACTTCCGGCTTGACACGCTCGACGAAGCGTTTCGCGCTCTTGATATTGTGCGCGAAGTTCTGCTCGACCAGCTTGCGCATGACGAAAGGCTTGAAGAGTTCAAGCGCCATTTTCTTCGGCAGGCCGCACTGGTGCAGCTTGAGATCAGGGCCAACCACGATGACCGAGCGGCCCGAGTAGTCTACGCGCTTACCAAGCAGGTTCTGGCGGAAGCGGCCCTGCTTGCCCTTGAGCATATCAGACAGGCTCTTGAGCTTGTGGTTGCCGGAGCCAGCAACGGCGCGACCGCGACGACCATTATCGATCAGCGCATCGCAGGCCTCTTGCAGCATGCGTTTCTCGTTGCGAATGATGATCTCAGGCGCGCCGAGTTCGAGCAGCCTCTTGAGGCGGTTATTGCGGTTGATGACGCGGCGATAGAGATCGTTCAGGTCGGATGTAGCGAAGCGACCGCCATCAAGCTGCACCATCGGGCGCAGTTCGGGCGGCAGCACAGGCAGCACCGTCAGAATCATCCACTCCGGCGAGGTTTTCGACTCGCGGAAAGCTTCGACAACCTTCAGGCGCTTGGTGGCCTTTTTGCGGCGCTGGCCGGTGGTCGAGCTAATCTCGCGGCGCAGCTCGTTTGAAAGCTGATCCAGGTCGATGTCCGCGATCAACTCGCGCACCGCCTCAGCGCCCATACCGGCGCGGAAGACGCCCGGGAAGGCCTCGCGCAGTTCGCGGTAGCGGTTCTCCTGGAGCAGGTCCATTTTCTTGAGGCCTTCCAGGTCGCGCTTCAACTGCTCGATGCGCTGGCGGCGGTCACTGCGCTGCGACTCCAGGCGCGACTGCACGTTGTCAATCTGGCCCTGGTAGTCAAGCTGGACGCGCTCAACGTCGCTGTCGCCTTCGGTGCGCATGGCTTCGAGTTCGCGGCGGGCGCTTTCGGCAATATCGTTGCGCCAGACTTCCGCGACGCGCTCAAGCACTTCGAGATCGTGTTTGGTGACGATATCGCCCTGTTTGACGATCACGCGGTCGTTCGGATCAAAGACGATGTCGTCTTCGGCTTCGCGGCCCATAAATTCGCGCAGCAGTTCGCGGGTATCATGTTCCGCCTCTTCAGCCTGGCGCAGGTCCTGATCGCGGCGGGCGCGAATCTCCTGCTCGGCGTCAGCGAGGCGGGCGCGGGTGTCCTGAATCTCAACCTCGCGGCGCGCCTTCAGGTTATCAACCTGCTCCACCACCTGGCCGTCCAGATTCTGGTCGAGCTTCATCAGTTCCTCGTCCAGGTTCATCAACTCGCGCTGGCGGGCCTCTTCATCAACATGCGTGACCACATAGAGCGCAAAGTAGAGGATGCGCTCCAGGTTGCGCGGCGAGAGGTCGAGCAGCAGGCCAATGCGGCTGGGCGTTCCCTTAAAGTACCAGATATGGCTGACCGGGGAAGCCAGTTCGATATGACCCATGCGCTCGCGGCGTACCTTTGAGCGCGCCACTTCGACACCGCACTTGTCACAAACAATGCCTTTGAAGCGAACACGTTTATATTTACCGCAGTAGCATTCCCAGTCCTTCGTGGGGCCAAAGATGCGCTCGCAGAAAAGTCCATCTTTCTCGGGCTTCAGCGTGCGGTAGTTGATAGTTTCCGGTTTCGTGACCTCACCATAGCTCCAACTACGAATCTGCTCAGGGCTGGCAAGGCTGATACGGATTGCATTAAAATCGTTTACTTCGAGCATGATGCCTCCTGTTTGTCCAGGCATGCCGGTTGAGATTGAGATGCAGCCTCAACCGGCATATCAGGATTTATTGGTCTCCTTCGAAACCGGACAGGTTGATGCCAAGTTCCGGCATAACATCGTTCGAGGTGTCCTCGACGAACTGGATACGCTGATCGTCTTCGTTGAGGACTTCCACGTTGATGCCCAGGCTTTGCAGCTCTTTGACCAGAACTTTAAAGGATTCGGGAACACCCGGCTCCATGATATTTTCACCCTTGACGATGGCTTCATAGGTCTTGACACGACCCACCACGTCGTCGGATTTGACGGTCAAAATTTCTTGCAAAATGTTGGCCGCGCCATAAGCTTCCAGCGCCCACACTTCCATCTCACCGAAGCGCTGGCCGCCAAATTGCGCTTTACCACCGAGCGGCTGCTGCGTGATCAGGCTATACGGGCCAGTCGAGCGGGCATGCACCTTGTCTTCGACCAGGTGGGCCAGCTTGAGCATGTAGGTGTAGCCAACCGTGATCGGCTCGTCGAACGGCTCGCCTGTGCGCCCATCAAAGAGCTGCACCTTGCCCGTTCTTGGAAGCCCGGCGCGCTCCAGGTACTCCTCGATGTCCTCTTCGGACGCGCCATCGAAGACCGGCGTGGCGATCTTGAAGCCCAGGGCGGCGGCAGCCCAACCCAGGTGCGTCTCCATGATCTGACCGATATTCATACGGTGCGGCACGCCAAGCGGGTTGAGGATGATATCGACCGGGGTGCCATCCGGCAGGAACGGCATATCCTCAATCGGCAGCACGCGGGAAATGACGCCTTTGTTGCCGTGGCGTCCGGCCATCTTGTCGCCCGCGCCAATCTTGCGCTTCTGGGCGATGCTCACGCGCACCAGCTGGTTGACGCCCGGCGGCAGTTCGTCGCCGGCCTCACGCGAGAACAGCTTGACTTCGACGACCTTGCCGCGCTCGCCGTGTGGCACGCGCAACGAAGTATCCTTCACCTCACGCGCCTTCTCACCAAAGATGGCGCGCAGCAGCTTCTCTTCCGCCGTCAGTTCGGTTTCCCCTTTGGGGGTGATCTTGCCGACCAGGATGTCCTGGGGGCCGACCTCCGCGCCAACGTAGATGATGCCGCGCTCGTCCAGGTTGCGCAGGCCTTCCTCACCCACGTTCGGAATGTCGCGGGTGATCTCCTCGGGGCCAAGCTTGGTATCGCGAGCGTCGATCTCATACTTTTCAATATGGATCGAGGTGAAGAGGTCTTCGCGCACGATGCGCTCGCTAATCAGGATGGCGTCCTCGAAGTTGCCGCCTTCCCAGCTCATAAAGGCCACCAGAATGTTCTGCCCAAGCGCCAGTTCGCCAAGTTCAGTGGATGAACCGTCAGCGATGACCTGACCAGCCGTCACATAGTCGCCCTTGCGCACGATGGGACGCTGGTTGATGCAGGTGCCCGCGTTCGAGCGCACGAACTTGCGCAGGTTATAGGTATGAATGTCGCCCTGCTCGTCCATGATCGAGATGTGGCGGGCGGTGGCCGAGATGACCTCGCCGTTGCTCTGGCTTACGATCACCTGGCCGGAGTCAATCGCCACCTGCCGCTCGATACCTGTGCCACAAATGGGCGACTGCGGACGCAGCAGCGGCACGGCCTGGCGCTGCATGTTCGCGCCCATCAGCGCACGGTTCACGTCGTCATGCTCCAGGAACGGGATGAGGGCGGTTGCCACACTCACTGTCTGGCGCGGCGAGACGTCCATGTAGTCCATGTTATCAGAGTTTTCCATCACGAAGTCACCCTGATAACGGGCCAGCACGCGATCTTCCGCGAACTCGCCCAGTTCTGTCAAGGGAGCGTTGGCCTGCGCGATAAAGAAGTTCTCTTCATCGTCGGCGGTGCGATAGTCCACTTCGTCGGTGACGAATGGTTTGATACGCACCTCGGTCTCGCCAAGCAGCTCGGAAAGGCGATTAAACAGCGCCTCATCAACGCGCACGCGGCTGCGACCCTTCACGATCACTTCGCCATCGGGCGTTTTGATATCTTCCCACTCGCGACCATAGACGCCGCGCAGTTCGCGACCGATCAAACGTGGGTCGTTGGCTTTGATTCGTTTATATACACGCCGGTAAGGCGTTTCAATGAACCCGTAGGGGTTGATTTGCGCATAAGTCGCAAGGTTGCCGATCAGGCCGATGTTCGGACCTTCAGGTGTCTCAATCGGGCAGATGCGGCCATAGTGCGAGCGGTGAACGTCGCGCACCTCGAAGCCTGCGCGCTCGCGGGAGAGACCGCCAGGACCCAGGGCAGAGAGACGGCGCTTGTGACCAATCTCGGCCAGGGCGTTGGTCTGATCCATGAACTGCGACAACTGGCTGCCGCCGAAGAATTCCTTCATCGCCGCCACTACCGGGCGAATGTTGATGAGGGCATTCGGCGTGGCCTGTCCCGGCTCCTGAATGCTCATGCGCTCCTTGACCACGCGCTCCATGCGCAGCAGGCCGACACGGAACTGCGTCTGAATGAGCTCCCCCACGCAGCGCACGCGGCGGTTGCCCAGGTGGTCGATGTCATCGCGGCGACCATGCCCATTGTTCAACTGCACGAGGCGGCGCACGATGTTCACCAGGTCGTCCTGCGTCAGAATGCGCTGGCTCTGCGGCGTGGAGAGGTCCAGCTTGCGATTGAGTTTGTAGCGACCGACGCTGCCCAGGTCGTAACGGCGCGGGTTGAAGAACATGTTCTTGACCAGCGAACGGGCGTTATCGAGCGTGGCAGGATCGCCGGGACGCATCTTTTTATACAGTTCGAGCAGCGCCTCGTCCTCTTTTTTGACCGGGTCGCGATCCAGCGTGGCCTGAATGTAGCGCACGTTGGGGTCGTTATCGACATCTTTGAAAGCATCCAGGATGCCCTGGTCGGTCGAGAGGTCAAGTTGCTCGCCGTACCACTGCTCTTTGGCCAGGCTGGAAATGGCACGCAGCAGGGTGGTGACGGGCAGCTTGCGCTTGCGATCAATTTTGACGGTCAGCAGGTTCTTATTGCTGGTCTCGAATTCGAGCCACGCGCCGCGTCCCGGAATCAGTTTGGCGGCATAGAGCCTGCGGCCAGTCGAGGCATCGTCATCGGCGGTGAAGTACACGCCGGGCGAGCGCACAAGCTGGCTGACAACGACGCGCTCCGCGCCGTTGATAATAAAGGTGCCCTGGCGAGTCATGAGCGGGAAATCGCCCATGAAGATGTCCTTCTCAATAATCTCGCCGGTCTCCTTGTTGGTCAGACGCGCCTTGACCGTGAGCGGTGCGGCATACGTGGCATCGCGGTCGCGGCACTCGTCCTCGCTATATTTGGGCTTTCCAAAGGGTTCCGGTGGAACGATGAATTCCAACTTCAGATTTTTCCCGGTAAAGTCCTCAATCGGGGAAATTTCTTCAAAGAGTTCGCGTAAACCTTCCTGTTTAAACCATTCAAAGGAGTCGAGCTGGATCTGGATCAGACCCGGCATTGGCCGGATATCGGGAATGCGGGCAAACGAGACACGCTCCGGGATAGACACGGCCCTGGTGGTTACTGCCATAGGTAGTATTCTCCTCTCACCTTATCACCACAGAGGAAACGAAGAAAGACGCAGGCCAAAACACCCCTTGCTCCTGACTCGCTTGACGAAAAATGGGGTCAGGAGAAAAGGTCATGATAGTCCTTGCGCCTTTCTTTTCACGAGAAATCGGAAAAAGAATAATAGATAAAAGCTCATTAATGCCTGTGTTGAACAACGTTCTATGACAAGAAAAGTAACCGCCTGTGCTTTTCACCAGCGGTTACTCCTACTCCCTTACACCTGCAAGTTGTTTGCGCCCGCCCGATACACACATGCACACCATTCCCAAATTCAAGCCAGACTTCAACGCCTTGAGAGACACGATCATCGGCAGACGTTCCCCCGCGCCAGGATACTAATTCAGGTACGCTTCTGACCACGAGTAACACTCTTTCGCCCCTGGCCACTCCTGCACAACCTCATTATGCAAGCGGAATAATGCGTAGTACTTTTTGTTGTGCGGCATTTCGTCCTTACATGCAGCACCTGCACCATCACAATACGGTTCCTGGTCGTATTGGTAGTCTTTTGTCGGCGGGAAAGAAGAATGTGTCGTCTTGCGTTCAGTCCTGTCCCTGTCGGTGTTCTATCGCCTCAATACTATCACGGTTTCGTTCGTGACAGCCTTGTCACAGCTTACACACTTTGGCAGAGTGCCATTATACACGATGAAACAACGTATGTCAATAGTTTTTTGGAGCAATTTTCAAATCAGTACGGCAGAACGTTCGGCTTCTTCGAGAGCCGCCTCGATCTCATCGCCGAACTCCGGATTCCAGGCTCGTTCCGCACCGAGCCAGCGCTGTTTCAGGAGAGAGAGCAGCAAAGGCTGGTCTTCGGGATCGAGCAAATCCAGGTCAATCATTGACTCGGGTTTATCGGGATAGATAACCGTCAGTACAAAACCATCGATACGCAACACGGTCTGATTAGTAAGTTTGTAGGTCTGCGGCGCGCCCAGTTTGCGGCCAAACGAGAAGGAGCCAATAAAGCCGATGACAATAAACGATCCCGCGACCAGCGTAACGGCCAGCCCGGCAAGACTCAAACCAATGGCGACAGCAGTGCATATAAAGACCAGCGCCGGATGTGGCAGGTGAATCGTCCAGCCAATCAGGATTTCCGGCACGAGACCGACGAGCGCCGCCAGGAAACAGGAAAGTGCGGTGCCGATCATCCAGTAAATGCTGGCAAGGTTCTTCGGCGAAAGGTCGCGGGCCGTCAGCGAGCTATTATCCTCTAATATCACCATGCCTGAACGATAGCCCGCCCGCAGCGCGAACAGGAAGCGCGCCACCAGCACACTCGCCCAGACTAAAATGAACGAAATGAACCAGAGAATAGCAAGCAGCGCATCCTGCCACTTCAGATAGAGGGTGAAGACGTGCGAATAGGTCGGCCAGAATGCCAGACCAAGCCAGGCGCAGACAGCAGCGCCGCACAGGGACGTGACAATCAACACCCATGCCAGCAAGCTCGTTCGCAGATAGGGTTTGCGGCCCAGGTGGAAGCGGTACGTGTTCTCAGCGCTTTGTATCATACAACCTCTAGATCGTGTTTGCGTTTTGTATTCACACGTGTTATACGATTGAAACGCTTGAGTAGTTACATGAGCGTCTCTGGGTAGTCGAAAGCGATTTTCTGGGGAGCGGCAAAGCGGCTCCCAGTGCGTAGGGACAAGGTGCGGGGTGGCTGGGATGCGGGGGCCTCGTGCTTGTTCCGGGGTGGGGTGGAGTGGGGCAAACGCACGTCGGTAATCGAATCCTATTGTTGCCCCCACCGCCCCAGGGACAGGCACGAGGCCCCAGCCCATCTGCCCCACATCCCCCTGTCCCTACGCAAGATAGGGACGCTCTGTTCATATTTTCCCGCGCAGGTCGTCAAAGAGGATGGTTTGCAAGTAGCGTTCGGCGGCGCTCGGAAAGAGGGTAACAATCACCTTGCCGCGATTCTCTTCTTTGCTGGCCTCTTGTAGGGCGGCCCAGGCGGCTGCGCCGCTGCTGATGCCAACCGAGAGACCTTCTTCCTCTAGCAGGCGAATGGCGGTCGTCACGGCGTCGTGGTCGGTGACGGGGATTACGCGGTCGATGAGGTCGCGGCGCAGTGTATCGGGCACAAAACCGGCTCCCAGCCCTTCAATACGATGCGGGCCAGGGCGTCCACCGGATAGGATGGCGCAGGACGCGGGTTCCACCGCTACCACTTCGACGGTTGGCTTGCGGGCGCGCAGTCCTTCGGCCACGCCGGTAAGAGTGCCGCCGGTTCCCACGCCGATTACGATCATATCGACCGCGCCAGCCGTGTCTTCCCAGATTTCAAGGGCGGTTCCCTGGCGATGAGCGCGAGGATTGGCCTGGTTATAAAACTGTTGGGGATACCAGGCGTCAGGGAGGGTCGTGCGTAACTCGATGACTTTATTGATGGCACCGCGCATGCCCTGGTTGCCGGGCGTAAGAATAATCTGCGCGCCAAAGCGGCGCAGGAGCAGGCGGCGTTCAAGGTTGATGGTGTCGGGCATGGTGAGGATGCATTTATAGCCGCGCGCGGCGGCCAGCCAGGCGAGAGAAACGCCCATATTGCCGCTGGTCGGTTCGGTAATGATGCCACCGGGACGCAAGAGGCCCTGCGTCTCCGCTTCGCAGATCATCTCAAGGGCCACACGGTCTTTGACGCTGCCGCCGGGGCTAAACATTTCAAGCTTCGCCAGAATCGTGGCGGGCAAACCGCGAGTAATGCGCTTTAATTCAACAAGCGGTGTGCGTCCAACCAGTTCGCTGGCATCTTTAGCCCAGGGGGCCATGTAGCGTTATTCATCCTTTCCCTGAATTTTCGTTGCCGCCCACGACATCCTGTGCCAGTGGATTTGCATCAAGCGCCCCCTCGACAGGAGTTCCACCAAGCAGGGCGTGCATCATTAAGAGGAGTTCCCGAATTTGAAATGGCTTGCGCAGGAGCAGGGCGGTCTGCAGGCCCATGCGCTGTAGTTCCCACTCGTAGCTGCCAGTTACTACAATAATAGGAGTGTGCCGGGTATTGCTATGGCCGCGCAGTATCTTATAAAGAGAGGCCCCATCCAGATTGGGCAGCCCGACATCTAACAAGATAAGATGCGCACCCAGTTCTGGCAGCCGTTTTTTCGCTTCCTGTCCATCAAAGAAAAAGTGCAGACGCCAGTTCGCTTCGCGTTTGAGCGCCTCGCGGAACACGTTCGCCAGTTCAGGATCATCTTCAACAACGGCCACTAATTTTGTCTCAGGCGGGACTTGACTATCAACAACCACTTGCAACCTCTCCTGCCTGCCCCACTGCGGGCAAGCCGGACGCGATGAATCGCGTCCCTACAGTGAACCGGGATTAGATGTAATACATGGTCTCGTTCGTGCCGATATGGTGCCGCTGCGCCAGTTCCTCAATGGTGGTCGAAATCAAAACCTGCTGGGTCATCTCGTCAATCTTGCGCCAGACCTCTCGCAGCGCGCAGCCCGGCGATAACTGGCAGAAATCCGGGTTGGGCAGGCACTCCATTGGTGGCACGTACCCTTCTAATGCCTGCATCACCTGGGCCATCGTGATCTGCGCAGGCGAACGGGCCAGCATATGACCGCCCTTTGGGCCACGCACGCTTTTTACCAATCCCTCTTTACGCAGCACCATCAAAATCTGGTCGAGATACTGCTCCGGGATATGCTGGCGACTCGCAATATCGGCGCTTTCAATTGGCCCCTGTCCATAGTACGCGGCCAGATCAAGCATTGCGCGCAAACCATAATCGCCTTTCATCGTGAGTTTCATGCCAGAGCAGTTCCTTGTGTAGGGATAGGGCAGGCAGGTTCGCATCTCACGCGGCACAAGCCATCAACACACGCCTGACCTCTCCATTTTCCTCCATGCAGGTAGCATATATCACTTCACAAATGCTGTCAATGGTCTGAACTGAAGCGCAGTGAAGCCGGGGCGATCCTGGCGGCAGTTGCAGCAAACTGCCCGCCACCGGGTCCTGTTGCGTCCACCTGCCCCACGAAGGGTTGTAGTAGCGCGTGCCAAACTTGACGAAGCCCGTGCTGCTCTCGAAGGAGTCTCCTGCTTTCTACTCGCCGAACTTCATTATGGTCTATTAAGCCCGATGGAGAAATGTATAACGCAAAGCTCTCAAGCGTTTTCACATGCCGATGAAAAGGAACATTTCCCTCTCCTAAACAGTTCCTGAGTACTCAGTACTCGCATCTATTCTCTATTCATGCCTTTTTTTCATTCCCATGAAAGCTTCGTGTTGTGCATTTCTCCAGTGGACTTAATAGGCCTTTACTGGTTTCTTTGTACAATTCGTACTCCCTGCAAAGCCGCAACATACACTATAACCGTAAGAATGACGAACCAGATACCCACTGCCTCAAGTATCGTCAAATTTGACTGGTTAAGAAGCTTTCCCTCATGAATAGTAGTGATTGCCAACCAAGAGATCAGGAGAATTATGCCGAGAAAGAGGCATCCTATACCCACGGAATATGCTAGTTTCGTTCTGCGATGAGGAAGGGCCAGGAAAGCTCGTGATCGCACCAGTAGAAGGACAGCTATACCAATGGCAAGCAATGCCCCTATCATCGGTGCAATCACCGCAATATGCCCAAGCAAAAAAGTAGTAAAATCCATGATGCAACTCCTTTTTCATGTTAACTTCATTGTGACGCGTTATCTCACAAAGCGTCTCAACAGAAGTACCTCAGGTCCTGGCAAATAGCATAAGCAATAGCTGTTGCTCAGTCTGGTGAGAAGGAAATTCCTTCTCACCAGATGCTGCGTCTATCTAGAATCCGGTAGAAGACTAGTGCTTCACCCGATTCCGTTGGAATTTTCAAAATTGAGCCAAGCCTGCAGAACGACGCCTCCTACACATCCACCAACTATCGCAATGATTAAAGCATCACTAGGGACACTAAAGAAAAGCGCTAAAGCAAAAAGCGCGAGTCCAAGAGTGCCACCACTGAGAATTACACCCAGGATGATACCTACTGCGGCTACAGCCAAACCAGCTAGTATACCTCCTAAGCATTGCGATATTAAATTTGTAGATGCATCTCTTCCACTCGGGTCCACGAAATTGACCGGGCTATCCTTGGCATACACGTACCGATTGAGCGAATCCGGCTGCCCCAAGCTGCCCGCCACCGGGTCCTGCTGCGTCCATCTGCCCCACGCGGGATTGTAATAGCGCGTGCCGAACTTGACAAAACCCGTACTGCTCTCGAAGTAGCCTCCTGCATATTGCCACGGATTGACAGCCTAAAAGGTTTTTTGGGCAAAGCTCTTTTGTAGATGAAAATAATGATGACAGGAAAAGTGATAATGCTGCTTTTTTCATCATTTCCCCAAATGAACCATTCTGTTTAGAATTTACCCGAGCGTCTTTTTAGAAAAAGGTAGCTCGATACAGCCAACAGAAGGAGAGCAGGAGCAAAGAATATCCAATCACTGAGTATTTGGATAGTTCCTGTCATCCCAATCTGGAAGATGAGCCAGACAATGAATAACACACTCGCAAGCCCTTTCAGTAGTTTCGACTGGGTATACCAATGGACACGCAGTCCAAATGCTTGTGCCTCTTTCATGATTTGAATGCCCACATAAAGGCCATCATACGCACCTAGCAGGAACAAACCGAGGGGTATAAGAAAAAAATGAGATCTCGGTGATGGAAATTGAGGAAAGGCAAGAAATATCAGGCAAGTAGAACCAAGAATAAACAAGCAGATCGGAAGATAAAGTTGCCTCCAAGAAAAACGTTTCATCATTACCCCTTTTTTCAAAGATGTTATGTCAATTAACGTCGTCTCATTTCCCGCAGTTTGGCATACATCAATACAACTGTAATGGAGACACACACGAAGACAAAGACTAATAAGACCAAAATCAGGCCCGCAATACCACCGTCATTAGACATCGCAAAGACTATGGTAACCATGATGATAAAAATTCCTGGCAATAGCAACCAAACAAACTTCATAGCTGGTTCGTGAGAGATCCTTCTTTTGGTTGCTTGAAAAAGTGTATAGGCAAGAAAGGGAAAAATGAGAAGGATTACGATTATTCCAATAATAAATTTGCCCACCTGCATATTGACTTCTCCTTTCAGCTTATTCCTGCTTGTTTCAATCCCAGGTCCGTACCTCTTTGTCTAAATTCAAGAGCATTATACTTCTTAACGAGCAGTACTACACCGACAAGTAAGCTAGCACATAAATATCAAGTATTGGTGCCGAGAATATCCTCGGGCACCAATACTTGATAGAGTCACTCAAAACAGGCTTCGCAAACACACATAAACTGTAGCGATTGCAAGTATAGCGACAAAAGCGTATGCTCCCGCTATAATTCCTAGTCCAAGCAAAGCCATATATCCACCTATCGGGACAAATTCAGGCCCCATCTCCGCTGTCTGAAGGCCCGCTTGTATTAACTCCACACCGGCAGCAGTAGCGTTCTTAATGATGGAGCTGAAAGTCGACCAAGAGGACAAAAATGAGGAAATTGCCGCTAAGCATTCCCAATTTTGTCTTCCGCTCGGATCAACCACACTTACCGGCCTATCTTCGGCATACACATACCGATTGAGCGAATCCGGCTGCCCCAAACTGCCCGCCACCGGGTCCTGCTGCATCCATCTCCCCCAGGCCGGATTGTAGTAGCGCGTGCCGAACTTGACAAAACCCGTGCTGCTCTCGAAGTAGCCTCCTGCATATTGCCACGGATTGGCCACGCCTGTGGTTTCATGCAGCACATTACCATAGGGGTCGTAGTCGTAGGCATTGACCTCGCTACCGCTACTATTGGTTAACCCGACGATGGACCCTAGCCCGTCGAAGAGGTAGTAGTCCTTGCCCCCACTGCCCGGCAGGCGCTCATCGACCAAGAGGCCACAGGTACAGCGCGTGTAGTAGGTGCTGCCGCTGCTATTCTTCTCATAGCTTAAGCCCAACCCGCTATACACATCGGTCGTACCATTGACCTGCACCCGTTCGGTCTGGTCGGGACCGCTGTAGGTGTAGCTGTTGCTGTTGATGGCGGTGGTCTGATTCTTGACGTTGTAGCTCAGGCTCAGGCCACTGGACGCCCCGGTCAGGTTGCCATTGCCATCATAATTATAGGTGATGGTGGTGGACCCCTGCACCGTCCTGGTCAGTTCTTCCGCCCCGTTATAGCTATAGGTGGTAGTTTTGCCGGAAGACAGCACCGACGAAGACGTGCGGTTGCCTGCCTTGTCGTACTGGTAGCCCCAGTCTTCCACTTCCTGGCTGCCGCTCAAGACTTCGGCGTTGGTCAGCCGGTTCATGCTGTCATAGCTGTACTGGCGGGTATAGCTATTCGTATGCCCAAGCGGATCAAGCAGCGTCACCGATTGCAACAACTGCGTCTGGTTATTGCCAGATTTGTAGACATAGCTGAAGTTGAGATAGGTCGTGGTGATCTGCCCATTGCTCATCTTGCCGCCAATGGCCGTCAGCACGTGGCCCGCCTTGTCGTAGGTGAATAGTTCGCCCGTCCCGTTGGGATAGCTGATGCTCGTCTTCTCGTTGGCCGCGTTGTAGCCATAGGTGGTGATACTGGTGTCCGGCTCCTCCACGCTCGTCATGCGGTTGGCCGGGTCATAGTCGTAGTTGACCGTGCCGCCGCTGTCGGTGTAGGTCTTGATGTTGCCCACCGCGTCATACGTGACCGACACGCTGACACTGCCGGGCAGGGTCTTGGTCTGCTGGCGGTTGTCCTTGTCGTAGCCAAAGGTGGTGGTGCCGGTGTTATCGACCAGGCTGGTCAGGTCGCCATCATCGTTGTACCCGTAGCTGATGGCCGAGCCGCCGTTATAGGTCAACTGCTTGAGGCGATCCAGGGCATCATAGGTGAAACCGACCGTGACCCCATTGCCATCTTTTTCCGTACTGACCCGGCTCACCCCATCAACCGTGAGCGTTTCTTGACCCAGCGGGCTGGGCGGCGTCACCGTTTGCAGATTGCCATAGCTATCGTAGCTATAGGTGGTGGCATGGCCATCGCCATCAGTGGCTTTGATGAGCAGCCCATACTGGTAGGAACCGTAGGCCACACTGGTATTGTAGGTATAGGAGACCGAGGTGCCGGTGCCACCCGAGGTCGTATCGCTGGCCGAGGTCAGATTGCCGTTGCTATCATAGCCATAGCTCATGGTATGGTTCTGCGCATCGGTCAAGGTGGTGGGCAGGTAGGGGTCACTGTTGGTATAACCCAGCGTCGTTTTCGCGTTATTGCCATCGGTGATCGAGAGCAGGTTATTGGTGTTGCCCACGTCAAAGTTGAACACCGTCGTATCCTGCAGGGCATCGGTGTACTGATTGACGTTGGCATCAGGTGTATAGCTGCGACTTTGCAGGTTGCCGTTGGCATCCACCACGTCCTGCACTTCCAGTCCGCTATAGCCATAGATCGTGGTATGACTGTTGGCATCCTTGACCGTCGTGCAAGGCAGGTTGGTGATCTGGCTGCCGCACTGGCTGGCCCCTGGTGAGTAGTAGGCGTAGTAGGTGACGTTGGTGAGCGCATCGGTCAGGTGGTCAAGCCGGTTGCCGCCGCTCTGGTAGGCAATGCCCGTCTGATTGCTATCCGGGTCGGTCACGGTCGTGAGCAGGTGACTCGTGCCGTAGCCAAACGCAGTGGTCTTGCCATTGAGGTCCACCAGACTATTGAGGTTGTTGTTGGCATCATAGCCCACCTGCACCGTTCGGTTGATGGGATCAGTGATCAGGTTGATGCGCCCGTTGCCATCATAGCCAAAGCTGGTGACACGGTTCTGGGTATCGGTCAGGCTGGTAATCTTGCCCGACCCGTTATAGCTAAAGGTGATCTGATGGCCGTTTTTGTCCTGGTCAAAGATCTCCTGCCCGCTGCTATTGAAGCCAAAGCATTCGCGGGTCTTCTGGAAGACCAGCACGTAGGTCGCGCCATTGACACTGCTTCTGAGCAAGGTGGCATCCAGTCCTGGCGGCTCATCATAATTGCCGTAGCTGCCTGTATCATACGTATAGGGAAGTGAAAGAATGACGTGACCGCGCGCTTCCTGGCTGCACGTGTCGTCACGAAAGAGGGTAAGCGATGTTCCACAACAACTCCTTTTGAGAAGGTAAACAACATATGGCAACAAGAAAGGAGCATTACACGAACATACCTCAAGAGACATCGCTACAAATATGCACGACAAGACAACCGTTTGTCAGTAGGAGAAAGAGAAAGACAAAACGGCAAGCCAGAGGTGAGAAGCGGGACGCAAGAACTCCTCTCTAGAGCAACGATGAAAAAGCGCTTCCTGGCACAAGAAGCAGCGCAGAGCAAATACAGGAAAAGATGCGCTACAAGAATCACCTAAAAAAAAGGAGGTGGCAGTGTTAGACCTGTTTCCCAGTAAACATGGTACTAACTGTATAACAACAAGTTTACTCAAGGGAGAGAAGATTGTCAAGCTCTCGAATTGCCTCACCAAAAATCTTACTTTGGCAGATACGTTGCCTCATGAGAGAATCTTACCAGCCGCCTGATTCTTCAAGGGTCAGAGAGCTGGAAGGAAATGAGGTTATGATGAGTTTACAGAGCCGAAGAGAGCTGCT
>DASRDB010000003.1:0-943766 GCA_035652815.1 Ktedonobacteraceae bacterium | reverse complement strand
GGTACTGGTCGAGCAGATTCTCCAGCAGCGTTGGCAGCCGGGCGCGCGCGAAGCCCTGCTCGCCACAAGCGAGGCAGCTTTCGGCGAGGGCAGGCAGCAGAACGATTTTAGAGAAATGCTGGCAGGCTGGACAAAGCCGCTCCTGATTCTCTGGGGAGATGTCGATGCTGTCATCCCCATTGCCCATGCCAGAGCAGCCGGTCAGGGCCGCGTCGAGGTTTTCGCAGGCTGCGGCCACTGCCCGCATATTGAACGCGCCGAAGCGTTTAACCAGGCGCTACTGGCGTTTCTGAGTGAAGGGACGCTTTCGCGTTAATAGATTTTGAGGAGAGTGGAATGAATATTCGCAAAGCTGACCATGTGGCCCTGCTTGTGAAGGATGTCGAGCGTTCGCGCTGGTTCTATGCGCAGGTGTTGGGAATGCAGGAGATTCCCCGCCCCAAGAACTTTGATTTTCCTGGAGCCTGGTTTACCAGGAACGATTTTCAGATTCACCTGATCGGTGAGCAGGTTGAAGGGCGCACGAAGGTCACGCACCCAGGATATTCCCCTGATGAACTGGCGCTTGGGCGCGCAACGCATCTTGCCTTCGAGGTGGATGACCTGGAAGCAGCCATGCAACACCTGCGTGAGCAGGGTGTAGAGATCGCTGGCGGGCCGCGACCGCGTGGCGATGGGGTTCAGCAAATGTATATTTGCGATCCAGATGACTATGTCATCGAACTCTTCGTCTGGGCATCCTGAAGAAGAGAAGCACTCCACCATTTATTCCTGGTGGTATTTCACGCGACGTTTCGTAGCAAACTTCGGAAAGGAAGAGTTATGAAGCCATCACGTTTCCGCTATTTTCTCGCTCAAAGCGTCGATGAGGCTGCTCAACTCCTCGACGAGCAGGGCGAGGACGCGCGCGTCCTCGCCGGAGGCCAGAGCCTGATGCCCATGCTGAACCTGCGCCTGGCACGGCCCTCCGCACTGATTGATCTTAATGAGATTTCCTCGCTCGCCTATGTTCGTCCCTGGGATGGCGGCCTCGCCCTGGGCGCGATGACCCGTGATGCAGACCTGGAGCGCAACTCGCTTGCTGCCAAACGCCTGCCACTGCTAATTGAGGCCGCCCGTCATGTTGGCCATCCCGCCATTCGTAATCGAAGTACTGTAGGGGGCAGCGTTGCGCATGCTGACCCAGCAGCGGAACTGCCCGCCGTTTTGCTGGCCCTGGATGCCGAGATGGAGGTGCATAGCGCATCCGGCAGCCGTACCATCGCTGCCAGGGATTTTTACCAGGGGCCATTTCAAACCAGTATGCAGCATGGCGAAATACTGACAGAGGTGCGCGTGCCGGGTTTGCCGCCACGCAGCGGCAGCGCATTTTTAGAATTTGCGCGCCGCGAGGGGGATTACGCGCTGGCAGGGGTTGCCGCCGTCGTCTCCCTGGATGAAGATGGCACGATTGCCTCGGCCCGGCTTGGTCTGTGCAGTGTGGGGCAGACGCCAGTGCGAGCCAGCGCCGCCGAAGCATTGCTCAAGGGCAGACGTCCTGAACGTGAGGCCTGGCGGGACGCTGCCGGGGCGGTTGTGAACGCATTGAACGAGCCTCCTTCGGATATTCATGGCTCCGCCGACTATCGCCGCCACCTGGCAGGCGTTTTAACGCAACGTGCTTTAGTCCTCGCCGCCGAGCGCGCAGAAAGGAACCGCTAAATGGAAGACGAGTTCATGCCGGTACGTATTTCTGTTAATGGCGCTACCCACCGCCTCTTTGTCGAACCGCGCCGCACGCTGCTGGATGTCATTCGCGAAGATATCGGGCTGACGGGAACAAACGCAGGCTGCGAGCATGGAAGCTGCGGCGCATGTACCGTATTGCTGGACGGGAAAAGCGTGCGCGCTTGCCTGTTGCTCGCTGTTCAGGCCAACAATCACGAGGTGATGACGGTCGAGGGGCTGGCGCAGAACGGCCAGATGCATCCCTTGCAGCAAGCCTTCTGGGAGAAGCAAGGCCTCCAATGTGGATTCTGCACGCCCGGTTTCCTTATGACTGCGTATGAACTGCTGCAACAGAATCCCGACCCAAGTGAAGAGGAGATTCGCTCTGCTCTTTCTGGCAATATTTGTCGCTGTACAGGCTATGAGCATATTGTTGACGCGATTCGCCTCGCCGCCCAAAGCATGCGAGAGCAAGCAGCAGCCGCCACCTCATCAGGAACGACGGCTTGAATCATGGAAGGAGCGAGCAAGTATGACAACTACAGCGAATGAGCGCGCATGGATAGGCAAGGACATCAAGCGGCGTGAAGACCCCTCCTTGTTGATGGGCCATGCCACCTATATCAATGATTTCAAGGTTGCGGGCATGCTGCACGCCGCCGTACTGCGCAGTCCCTATGCCCACGCGCGCATTCTCTTCATCGACACGAGAGCTGCCCGCGAACTGCCTGGCGTATATGCCGTTCTCACTGGAAAGGAGGCCGCCGAGGTGATTGGCCCGGTGCCAGCCTTCTGCGCGGAGCCAGTTGTAGAACATGCCATCGCTATTGAAAAGGTGCGCTATGTGGGCGAGGCAGTGGTGGCCGTCGCTGCCGAGAGCCGCTATATCGCGGAGGATGCGCTCGATCTGATTGAGATCGAGTGGGAACCCCTGCCCGTGGTGGCGGACGCGGTAAGCGGCATGCAGCCGGATGCGCCCCTGGTTCATGAAAACCTCGGCACGAACGTCGTCTACGATCACGTTTTCACCTTTGGAGATGTGGATGGCGACTTTGCCCAGGCCGACCATATCATCGAGCGACGTTTGCGCTGGCCACGCGCCACAGCCGCGCCTATGGAGCCGAACGGCGCGGTCTGCTCCTATGATCCGGCCAGAGGAACTATGGAGATCTGGTCGAACACCAATATGCTGAACTCGGCTTCCTGGGTGATGTCCGGCATGCTCAAGATTCCGCCGCACAAGCTCAACTTTTACCCCATGTATACCGGCGGCAGTTTTGGCAGCAAGCACTTCCTGGGCAAGACTATCGGCATCGCGGGCGCGCTCTCCAAGGTAACGGGCCGTCCGGTCAAGTTTATGGAGGACCGCCTCGATAACCTCACCGCGAATGACTCGCAAGGACCTGATCGCATCTACGATGCAAAGCTCGCGGTGACAAAGGACGGTAAATTTCTGAGCCTGCGCCTGCATACCATCGATGACTACGGCGCGTATTTTATCTTCGCCATCACCGGCAATACCAATATGATGGCTCAGATCACCGGCCCCTATACTATTAGAAGCGTTGAGACAGGTATCAAGGCTGTGCTGACGAATAAGAACCAGCAGACCGTCTTTCGCGGAGCCGGGTCCGACGTTGGTAACTGGGTGCTGGAGCGTCTGGTAGACGCCGCAGCCGAGGTCGTTGGTATTGACCGGGTTGAAATACGCCGCCGCAACTTCATCCAGCCGGACCAGTTCCCCTACAAGATGCCGACTGGCAACATCTACGATAGCGGCAACTATCCCGGCGTGTTGAACATGGCGCTAGAACGCTTCGATCTCGATGCCTGGCGTGAGGAGCAGGCGCGTGCGCGGCAGGAAGGTCGCTATCTTGGCATCGGTCTGGCAACGGCGCAGCAGCGCAGCACCTATAGCTCGACCGAATTCTGGTTCCATAATCCAGGACCTGCGACCGGCCTCAACTCGACGCCGGAGAGCGTGCGTATCGGGGTCGGCCCCACAGGCGGCGTTACCGTAACTATGTTCTCGCCGTTCTGGGGGAACAGTCCCGAAACTGTTGTGGCGCAAGTTGTGGCCGAGGAACTGAGCATTGATCCATCCGAGGTCAACGTGACCTATGATAGTTCCGCGCATGCCCTTCCCGGAGCAGGACCCGGCGGCAGTCGCATGACCGTGATGCTCTCCGGCGCGGTGCATGGAGCAGCGGCGCGCTTGAAAGATAAAATTTTCAAGATTGCCGCGCATATGCTCGAAGCCAGCCCCGACGACCTGGAGATGGTCGCCGGTCATGTGCGCGTCAAAGGTTCGCCCTCGTCTTCCGTTAGCCTTGCCGATATTGGTATGCGAGCGTATTGGTACAAACTTGATCTGCCTCCCGGCATGGAGAGCGGCCTCGAAGGAACGTTCACTTACGATCATCCCTACACCACCAAGCCGAGCGACGACCGCAAAGACCTGGGAGCGTTCTACCCGATTATGGGACATGCGGCGCACCTGGTCGCCGTCGAGGTGGATATTGATACGGGCGCGGTGACGTTCAAGAAATACGTAGCGGTTCACGATGTCGGTACGGTCGTGAATCCCCGCTCCCTGCAAGGGCAGATTCGCGGCGGAATTGCCCAGGGCATCGGCCTGACGCTGCTGGAAGAGGTGCGCTACGGCCCGGATGGACAGAATTTGACCTCTACCTTCGTCGATTACCTGCTGCCCTCCTCAAACGATGTGCCGAACATCGAGGTCTACCACCACGTGACGCCATCGCCATTCACGGTGTATGGGGTCAAAGGCGGAGGCGAAGGCGGGCGCATGGTCGCGCCCCCGGCTGTCACCAGCGCCATTGAGGATGCGCTGAAGCCGTTCGGGGTCAAGATCAACGAAATGCCAATTACTCCCGAAAAGATCGTTCGCTGGGTCAAAGAGGCTCAGGCACGCCAGGGAGTGTGATGGTAGAGCGGTGGGCAATGTTTATTTGGAGGCATGACCATGACTCGTTTGATCGACCTGTCACAGGAAATTTACCAGGGCATGTTTGTGTATCCAGGCCACCTCAAGACGGTGGTGTGGGAACACCATTCGCATGAGGAGACGCGCAAGAACTTCGAGGGCGGCTTCTCTTATCAATCTCGCGGATTACTCATGAGCGATCACGGCCCCACACATGTTGACGCGCTCAGCCACCTCGATCCGCGCCCGGAGGCCCCATCCATCGATCAGATGTCGCTGGAACTTTTCTACGGCCCGGCTACCTGTATCGATGTCTCCTTTAAGGAACCCCAGACATATATCACCTCAGAAGACCTCGATCTGGCTCTTTCCCGTTCGGGAGCTGATCTACGCCGGGGAGATATCTTGCTGCTGTATACTGCTACCTACAATCGTTATCATGGTAGCAGGGACTATCTGAGCCAGTATCCCGGCCTGGATGAAGTGGGGAGTAACTGGCTGGTCGAACACGGCGTCAAAACCTTTGGGGTGGACTCGCCCAGCCCGGATAATCCCATCAGCCGGACTTACCCCTGCCATATGATGTGCAGGGCGCGCGGCATCACGCATTTCGAGAATCTTGCCAATCTTGACCAGGTGGTGGGCAAGCGTTTCACCTTTGCCGGTTTTCCCCTGCGTATTCGTAATGGTACAGGCTCACCAGTCCGAGCGGTTGCCATTCTAGAAGGTTGACCAGAACAGCCCCCTATGTCATCCTGAGCGCAGCGAAGGATCTCTCACTGGTGACAAGCTGTATGCCGATATCTGGCTCAATATCTCTGTCATCCTGAGCGCAGCGAAGGATCTCTCGCTGGCCTGGTCGAGCTAGTGGGGGCCTGAGATCCTTCGCTGCGCTCAGGATGACATCTGGAGGCAGACCTCATTCTATGAGGTCTGCTTTTTTAATCCGTTTTTCCGGCGCTTGCTCGTTCTATTTACGAATATCATTGTCGCGCGAGGGGCATTTTTGTATAATTTACCCGATTGGTGAAAGGTAACGTTTATGCAAAAAACATTTTTAGCTCGACTACAATCCGGGGCGCGCAATTGCCTGATTGGCGCGCTGCTGCTTATATTGGGAATACCGCTCTATCAGTTTTTATTGTTAGTGCCGTCCGGCTACAGCAATGCCCTCAATAGCCAGGGGCAGACGATGGCCTGGATACACGCGAATACGCTCTTGTTTCTGGGCTACCGGGCGCTGCTCATCCTCGGCTTTGCTTTGATGCTCAGCATGCCGTTCGCCCTTTTCCGTATTATTGTGGCGCAAGAGATTCTAGGTCGCGAAGAGGAGCCTGTAGAAGTAGTGGAAGATGAGGAAGACGAGGAGCTTGCGGAAGAGGAGACAGGTGAGATAGAGGAGAAAAGCGAGAGTGTGGCGAGCCAGCCGGAAAATAGCATGCCTGAATTTGCATGGCGCGGCAAAGGCTTCGCGGTGCTGGCGACATGGATGGAATTAATTGGCCTGCTGGTGTTTGTGTTGGGAACGCTTGGGAGTACGTTCTATTATCTCATGATTTCCTTCTCCTCCAACTATGAAGCGCCTCTTTCTGGCCTTTTCGCCATTGTGACGTTTACGATTGGCGGTGGATTGCTCGCCTTTGCCTGCCTGTTTTTCGGCGCGATGATTGCGCGCAGTGGCCGCAAACTGTGGCCCGATTCGTGGGTGTTCTTCAGCTATCTCGCGCTGGCGATTGCCGCCGTGATGTGCGGCAGCGCGGTCGAGGTGGCTTTTAATTCTACGGGGCAACCTGTGCTGAGTACGTTCGCGATTTTTTTGTTTGGGTTGTGGGTGTTGTGGTATGGGGTGATGGTGGTGAGATTGAGGGCGGAGTGAGTGCCAATTGACAAACCCACAATAGAACCTCTACAATGCAATGCAGCAATAGATGAACTTCTATCTATTGCTGCATTGAAAAATATGAGGGGAAATGTATGGCGACATCGGCGGCTTTGTGGCGGAGCTATCCACCTGAACAACTTCTTCGCGAACGTTTTGGCATCTCTACAGGTTTTCATCCAGATCAACGGGAGATTATTGAGCGGTTGGTACATGGCGAGCGTTTGCTGGTGATCCAGCGAACGGGTTGGGGGAAATCGTTGTGTTACCAGATGGCGAGCCTCTACTATCCACATATGACGGTGGTTTTTTCACCTTTGAAAGCATTGATGCGCGATCAATGTCAACGCTGCAACACCGTGTATAAAATACCTGCCGCGATTGTCAGTTCCGATTTTTCGGAGCAAGAGAATCAAATCACCTTAGAACAGGCAGTGGCGGGCCAGTACAAAATCCTGTTTATTGCTCCTGAGCGGCTGAGTAATGCATTGTGGCAACAATACGTGTACCGGATGCGCATAAGCATGATTGTCGTTGATGAGGCGCATTGTATTTCGACGTGGGGGCATGATTTTCGTCCCAATTACAGGCGCATTGTGCATTTGCTTGGCGCTTTGCCTGTGAATACTCCGGTGCTGGCCCTGACTGCTACAGCGAATAAGCGGGTTGAGCGGGATGTGCTTGGACAGATGGGACAGGACGTGAAGGTGGTGCGTGGAACGATGCAGCGACCGAATCTGCTGTTACACGTGGTGCGCTTGAATGGCGATGTTGAGAAGCTGGCTTATCTAACGACAATACTACCCCGTTGGCCTGGCTCTGGTATTGTTTACGTGGCGACGAGGGGCAGCGCGGAAATGGTGACGACGTTTTTGCAGCAGCAAGGGCTTGTCGCGGAATATTATCATGCTGGGAGAGAAGATGAGGGACGGCAGGATATTGAACAGAAATTGATGTCGAACCAGTACAAAGTGATTTGCTCGACCAATGCGCTTGGTATGGGCATTGATAAGCCCGATATTCGTTTTATCATTCATTACCATGTACCGGCATCTCCCATTAACTATTATCAAGAAATGGGCAGAGCCGGGCGGGATGGCAAGGAGGCGCGCTGCGTGCTGTTATATGACCCGGAAGACCTGACTATCCAGGAGCATTTTATTCAAACCGCGAAACCAGAAGGAAAATACTATGAGCTAGTCTTATCCTTGTTGCGTAGGGCGTCCGAAGGCATGCGCGAAAGCGATATATTAAGAAGGACAGGTCTTTCACAGACGGCAATACGCAACATTTTTAATGATCTGGAGGATCAGGGCCTCATCGAGCGTGATGCAAAACGCGGCTTTATCGCAACAGATCAGTATAGCAAAGTTGATTTTTCCGCTTACGACGCGGTTCGGTGGAGTAAACAGCAAGAGTTAGGCGATATACAACAGTATGCTGAAACTACAGGGTGTTATATGGGATTTGTAACGGCTTACCTGGGAGATGAGGCTGGATATAGATGTGGCGTTTGCGGTAATTGCCAACCTGCCAATTTTCCGACTTTGACCCTGGAGGAAAGAATAGTACAGGCAGCAGACCGCTTTTTGCAGGAGGAATTTTTGCCGCGCATAGAGCGAAAGAGCAGGCAGAAACAGGTTATCCATGAAGCTGGCTGGTCGCTTTCTTATCATGGAACCACGCGCATTGGCAGACTGGTGAAGGCGAGCAAATACGAACGGGCAGGATTTTTTCCAGAAGAATTGGTGGAGCGCGCTGTCGAGGTGATTCGCGCGCGCTATCCAGTAGCCGAGATTTCTGCTATAGTGAGCGTGCCGCCTTCGGTAAGCGGTTCGCTGGTGGAAAACTTTGCGCGAAGAGTGGCCCACAGGCTTGGTATACCCTACCTGGCTGCTCTCGCAAAAGTTCGTCCCACGGGAGAACAGAAGCATTTTAAAAACCGCTATCAAAAAGAGGAAAATGTGAAAGGAGCTTTCTCTGTCACCGTTCCTTCACAGGTAGCGAATCGTTCGTTATTACTGATTGATGATATTTATGACTCCGGGTATATGTTACGCGAGGTTGGGAATACTTTGATGCAGGCGGGGGCAAGAGCCGTGTATCCGCTGACCATTACAAAAACGTTGCATTCAGACGACCAATGAAGGAGATATGATGCAAGAGGATCTTCGAGAGCAGGCTTGCTGGCTATTGCTGGCTATTGATAGTGGGTTAAAAACTCATGTAGGGTTAACGACTCGTGTTGTGAATGATATTCTTGTAGTCTGGTGTCATCAAGCCAAACGCTCGCTACAAGAGTTTTTCGCGGCTAATGCTGATGAGTGGCGGCGGGTTTGCCATCTTGGTGATGAACAGATCAACAAATTGGAACAGGCAAGAGAGAAGCTAGTCAGTCAGGCATTTGTTGTCGAACAGCTTGCTCACGAAGGTATCCATATGCTGACGGTGCTGGATAAAGATTATCCGAAGCTGTTGAAAACCACGCTCAAGCGCGAACAGGCTCCCCCTGTCCTGTTCTACATGGGCGACCTGGCTATTCTTGAACGAAAGACAATCGCCATTATTGGTTCGCGTGAAGCTAATGAGGAGAGCCTGGCTTTTACGCAGAGCGCTGCAGCCTATTTAGCAGATCACGAGGCCAATGTCATTAGCGGATATGCGCGTGGCGTTGACCGATCAGCTTTCGAGGGCGCGACGAGTGTAAATGGATATACAACAGTGGTGTTGCCGCATGGTATCCGTAAACTCAGCGGAGTGCAAATGCGGGCGTTGCGGCCAATGATCGAAGCTGGCAAGGTGCTATTATTAAGCCAGTTTTATCCAGATGCACAGTGGACAAAGTTCAGGGCTATGGACCGGAATAAAGTGGTGACAGGATTGGCGCAAATCGTGATTGTGGCGCAATCTAGTAAAAAAGGTGGCACCTGGGAAGGCGCGCAAGAAGCCTTAAGGCAGCGCAAGCCAGTCTATGTACGCAATACCTCTGATCTTTCTCTCGCGGGTAACCATGCATTAATCAAGCAAGGCGCGAAACCGTTGTCATGGCCGGTAGATGATATTGCGGAACTCTTGAACCCGTTACTTGAAAAGAGCAGCGTTTTGCAGGAACAACAACAGCGCAAGCAGGAACAGGCTGGACAACTTTCGTTGTTGGCCTACACAAATGAAGACTAAAAATACTCATGACCACCACTATCGACCACCGGGGCCGCGACCTTATCATTATTCCTGATCCTTCTCTGGCGCATCTTCCTACAGGAGATGTGCTGAAGAGGCTTTTTGGGCCGTATCTGCCTGCGACGGTCGAGGCGAAGATGGGACGGGATAAGCGGCAGCATTTTTTGCGCACGTTGCCGATGTATTTCAGCGCCATCAAAGAGGCGTTGAGAAGGCAGCAGACGCCGTTTCAGGTGGCTTTTGAGGAGCGGCCTCGATTGCCGTTTGAGACGAAGCTGGCAATTGAGCCGCGACCGTATCAGAGCGAGGCTTTGACGGCGTGGCTAGCTGAAGGAAGTCGCGGCGTGGTGGTGTTGCCGACAGGAGCGGGCAAGACGATGGTAGCGGCGATGGCGATCCATGAGGTTGGGATGTGGACGCTGGCGGTCGTACCCACACTGGATTTGCTGCAACAGTGGCGGGGGGCGCTGGCCTCGGCGCTTTCCTTAAAGGAAGACGAGATAGGGATATTTGGCGGTGGCGAGAAGGAACTGAAGCCGATTACGATCATTACGTATGATTCGGCAGCGCTGTATCCTCGTGAATTGAAGCATTTCGGACTGTTGATCTTTGATGAGTGCCATCATCTACCCGCGCCAACGTACCGGTTGATTGCCGAAAGCGCCTTTACGCCTGTACGATTGGGGTTGAGCGCAACGCCGGAACGCAGCGATATGGCGCATCTTTCGCTGGAACGGTTGATTGGGCGCGAGGTCTACCGCCGCTCGCCTGCGGAACTGACTGAGGGGCGCTACCTGGCGCAATTTGAAGAGGTGCGTATCGATATCGCGCTTTCGAGCGAGGATGAGGCGCGGTATGATGAGCAATGGGAGATTTACCGCTCGTTTTTACGGAAACGGCGCATTTCGATACGTTCGCCAGAAGAGTTTCAGCAGAAGATTATCTTTTTAAGCGCGAGAGACCCGGAGGCGCGCAAGGCGATGCTGGCATGGCGCGAGGCGCGCAATATCGCTATGAACGCGCCGCTCAAATATGCCGAGGTGGAGCGGCTGTTGACCCGGCACGCGGCTGACCAGGTGATTTTGTTCTCGGAACAGAACGCGGTAGTCGATGAGATCAGTCGCCGCTTTTGCCTGCCGAGCATTACCTATAAAACGCCGCCTGAGGAGAGGCGGGCCATTCTGGAGCGTTTCCGGGCGGGACAATATACCAAGCTTGTGACCGGGCGCGTACTGAACGAGGGTGTTGATGTGCCGGATTGCCGGGTCGCCATTATTATCAGTGGTAACAGCACGAAGCGCGAATATATTCAACGGCTGGGGCGCGTGCTGCGTCCCAAAGAGGGTTCGGCGTTGTTATACGAACTGGTAACAAGCGGGACGACGGAAGAGGGGATGGCGAAACGCCGACGATAATTTGATACGTTGTAGGGACGTGATTTATTGCGTCCATCCGCCCTAAACGCGCATTGCAGGCAGGACGCGATTTATCGCGTCCCTACAACACCTGTGGAATGCATTTAGATTAGCAAGCAAAGGAGCGAGACGTGCGGTTTAGCCTGCTAGATGTTCAGAAACATGTGCAGCGGCGTGGGGATGAACTGCGTGTTTCTCTGCATTTTCTCAAACCTGGAGAGTTACGGAAGGAAATTGAGCGGCTAATTGCCTATCATGAGAGTTTGCTGGGGCAACCAAAGCGCAATTTTGCGTATGATGAAGCGCGGACGTATGTGGCTGATTACCGGATGGGCAAGTGCCTGATTGATACTCTGAGCGCGTGGTATAGCTGGCGTTCTCCCGTGTGGAGCGAGGAGATTGAGCGACTGGGCAATACGCGGCTTGCAGAATATGGCATTGCTTCGCCTGTGCAGTTGCGGCTGGCTTTGTATGACTTCGTCAATGAACGGTACGCGGGGTTTTTAGGTGGGCAAAGGCGTGGCGAGGCGCTGCAAGCGTTCGCGCAGAATTATGGGCTGGCGGTTGCTGAACTGGAATATTTGCTGGGAATGGATAGTGAGGACGAGGCGCTGCTAGTACGGGAAAGCGAGGCTCCGCCGGATGCAAAGGCGGTGGCGGCGCTCTATAACCAGTGGGCCTTCGAGGCCGCGCTGTTCAATGCCTCAGAGGTGCGGCTGGCGATTGATTGCCAGGCTTTTTTGGAGCAACAGAAGGCAGGAAGTAATGGTGAAGCTGCGGTCGCGGGTTTGGGGGCAGTTATCAAACGGCTCTGCTATCTGGCGCGGAAGATTGGCGTGTATTATGACCTGGCGTATGAGGGCGTAGGGCTGGATGGTATGCCAACGGTGCTACATCTTACGTTGTATGGGCCGCAGGAGATGACGGGCGCGGCTCAGCAATATGGTCTACGGCTGGCTCGCCTTTGTAGATTGCTGTTAGGGTATGGCGTGCGCGGTGAAGCGGGTGGCAAAAGACAAGAGGGGAATAGGGTGAGGCCATCCTTTGGCACTGCCGCTATTTTGCGGGCGGAAGCGACTGTCCATTTTTTGCAGCGAGCGTATCATTTCGTGATGGATGCTGAACTGCTGCAATTGTTGCCAGCGCAGGAGCAGGTTGAGAAGGGAACGGCTCCTGTAGTTTCAAAGGTAAACACAGTCAGCGTCTTTGATAGTAGCATCGAGCAATCATTTGCCGAGGCGTTTGCTTCGTTGGCGAGAAGCCAGGCAGCAGAGGGATGGCAGTTGGAGCGCGAACCGGAGCCGCTGTTATTGACGCTCAAGGATGGAGTGACGCAGAGCATTTTTATTCCTGACTTTGCGCTGACGCGAGATACGCACCGCATCTATATGGAGATACTTGGTTTCTGGACGCCGTCTTATAGAGAACGCAAGATACAGAAGCTGCAACAGTTGAAGGGGCGCAAGGATATTTTGCTGGCGATTCCGGTCGAGGCGCGCAATGACTTTGCCGTACTGGCCGATGTTTTTCCTATAGCCTATTATGAGGGGCCGCTATCGGCGAGCGAGATGCTGCGGGTGCTGCGAACGCACGTGGATGATTTCGCGGAGCGGGTGAAGTCGATAGATGTAGAGCGGGTGCGAAAAGAGGTTCTGCGCGAGGGCTTTATTGCTGAGCGGGTGTGTTATGGGTTGTTGCATTGTTACAGGCGTTCTGAACTGGCTATTGCGGTTGAACAGGTGGTTGGGAATGGCAGAAATGATGCGAGTTCAGAGAATGTCGAGAATATGGTACAATTTACTCCGGGCGTTGGCCTGTACCTCGCAACCTGGATGGAACATCTTCACTTCTCGTTCGTAGAACTATTGGTGGAGCGCGTTCAGAAGGGCGAATCGTTATCTTTGCCCGCCTGCCTGGATGAACTGCGCACCGGTTGGCCGGAACTTTCAGGGTGCGAGGACGCGACATTAGAGACACTGATTGGCCTGTGGCCGGAAATACAGGTGAAACGAGCCTCAATTTTTGAAGCGGCGCTTGAACTGATTGGAGATGGACAGGCGGAAACCGTTGAAGTAATTGAAGAGGGTTCTAAGGTATCGGCGAAGAAAGCGTTGCGTGAGCGAAAACCGGCGTATACGAAAAAGCGCCCGGCGCAGGAGCAAGAGAGTCCGGTGCAGCAGGATTTATGGGCGTGATTGGGAATCATTTTTGAAGAATGTGTAGGGATGCGATCATGAAGTTTGACGAAGAAAGAGCGAAGACCCATCATGTCATCCTGAGCGCAGTGAAGGATCTCCGGTCTCGACGCGCAAATCGCTCGGCAACGAGATCCTTCGCTGCGCTCAGGATGACATGTTTGCATTTCTCACCTTTCTTCATCGTGTCCCTATAAAAAGCGGAATAAATATATGGATGTAAAAGAACTGATTGGTGAGCGGCTTGGAAATTGCAAGATAGAGCAGATTATAGGTCGCGGTGGTATGGGGGCTGTGTATCTGGCGCAGCAGGAGCGTCCGGTACGCACGGTGGCCGTGAAGGTCTTGATGCCGCCTGCCGGGGCCGATGAGGACGACCAGCGCACCTTTTTAGAGCGTTTCCGGCGCGAAGCAGATACGGTTGGGAAGCTGGAACATAAAAATATTCTGCCTGTGTTCGAGTATTCCGAGGCGATGGTGAATGGGCAGCAACTCGCGTTTCTGGTCATGCCTTACATCCGGGGGGGAACGCTGAGAGAACGAATCGATGAGATGAAGCGTGCCGGGCGGAGGTTCAGCCTGCAAACGATCTCCGATTATATCAGCCAGATTGCGGACGCGCTGAGTTACGCGCATAGCCTGGGGGTGGTGCATCGCGATGTCAAACCGGCCAATCTGCTCTTTCATCCTGATGGTCGTTTGCTGTTGAGCGATTTTGGCATTGTGCGGCTAAGCGCCATGCCTGCGCTGACACGGGCGGGCAACTTTCTCGGCACTGCTGAATATGCCTCGCCTGAGCAGGTGCGCGCCGGAGAACTGGATGCGCGTTCGGATATATACTCGCTCGGCATTATCCTCTATGAACTGCTGACCGGTTCGGTGCCTTTCACGGGGTCGAATCCATTTGTGGTGATGTCCAAACAACTCAACGAGCCTGTACCCTCTTTGAAGAACTCGCGCCCGGATATTTCTCCGGCTATCGAGTTCGTGGTGAAAAAGGCGCTGGCGAAAGACCCGCAAGACCGCTATCAGAGTGCGACCGAACTGGCGGCAGACCTGCGAGCGGCCATCACTCCGGCGCTATCTTCGTCCAGCGGTTTGCGCCTGACGGGAGATGCAAGAAATGATGATCTGACAGTGGCGGATCGCTCATGGCAGCCCGCCGCGCCGCCATTCCCCAGGCCGCAGCCCATACCACAGCCTGCCGCGCCTCCATTTCCCAGGTTGCAACCCATGCCGCAGCCTGTCGCGCCGCCTGTGCAACCCGCGCCTGCTTCGCCGGTACCAGCCGCATATCCTATACACCAGGCGTCGGGTTCTATTCCGCCTACAAGTCCAGCCGCTCCTGTAGGAGCTTTATCGTCAATGCCTGGGCAGGCAGGACAGTGGACCGACGAGGATGATGTGTTTGAGCCTGGGACGGTGCCGCCCCTACCAAAGCCTGCTTCAGTGAATGGAGCGGCGGCTAATGCAGCTCCGGCAACGACGGTGAAGAATCGCCGCCTGTACTACTATAGTATTCTCGGCGTAATGATTCTTGCTCAATTGCCTGTGCTGTGGTTGCTTACGGCTTCAACTGCCCCTGGATTGGCTTCTCCAGGCGTTTTAGGAATACTGCTTGGCGGAAGCATCAACTACCTGGTGCTGGCGGCGATTGTGTTCGCGGGCGTGACGCGCAGTCGCGATATTCGGAAGCCGCTCCGCATCTGCCTGGCACTGGCGGCGCTGACACCGCTTATCAGTGGCTACTTTATTGCCTATGGCGCGAGCGATAGGGCCGCGACGCATATTCCGCTCCTGGCATTCGCGCTGCTCCTATTGAGCAATGTATACGCGCTGCGCCTGTTAGGTGAGGTGGACGGGCCGCATGATGCGATTGAGTCCGCGCCCGTCCTCTGGCGTTCAGCTATTGCCGGTGCGCTCACCGGTCTGCTACCGCTCATTATTATTCAGGTGTTCACGCTGTTGATACTACACGCCTCAAGTTGGAATGGGCCGTTGTTGGCAAGCATGTTTGTGGCGTTGTTTGTCGCGTGGATTGGCGCGCCAACTCCTGGAGCGATGATGGCGGTCTGGCTTTCGCAGAAAATGACTTTCCCCGTACTGCTGCGCACAAGTGGTATGGCCGGGCTATTGATGTTTTTAGGGGCCTACCTGGTCGTCACCTTATGGGGCCTGCTGACCGCAAATTCCGCGCTGTTTTTTCACCAGTTCAGCCAGCCCTTGCTGGCTTTTGTAGTGAGTCTGCTGGCGTTTGGATTGACGGGTATCCTGCGCGGTATGCTGGATGCGTGGGTGTATTATCGCTTTATTCGTAACCGGGTTAAGCATAGCTGAGAAACGAGTACAGTTAAGAAGACCGGAAGGCACCCGCATAAAAAACCGGAAGGCACCTGCAAGGGGATGCCTCTACAAGCCGAATGATATTGTAGAGGCATCCCCTTGCAGGTGCCTTCCGGTTCCCCCACCTATCACCTTCCTGTTTCTCTGCTCTCCCTTGTCCCGGAAAATTTCACTGGTTTTATGGCAACTGCCAGACCTGGGCATTGGTGAAGACAGCCTCGGCGGCATTGGTGACATCGGATGTGGTGAAGCCGATGAGCCCCTGGCTGTAGGTGCTGTCGGTCACAGTTGTGACCACTTGCTGGTTCATATAAATCGTAAACGTATTGCCACGCGCTACGACTGCAACAGTATTCGTGTTATGCATGTCAATGCTTGTAGGAAGACTACCGTTTTTCAGAATACGAGCATTGGTGCCAGTCGTATCGACATAGACGACCACTTGATACGTATTATCGGTGAAAAAGGTGACGCGATAGAGTTTCGTCTCATTGGAGTCGGCGCGGAAGATTAGACCAGCACCATCCCCTTTGGAAAGAAGCATTTCCGCCTGGAAGGTGAAGTTAGAGAAGTTCGTTTTGGTTGCGGCGCAGACCCCAAAGGTGTTGGTTTGTGGATCAATAATGTGATATGCGCTCCCCTCGAACTTGCAGAAGTTGTTGGTATCCCAGCCGAATCCTTTGGAATTGTCGGTCAGCGGGTCATTTAACACCTGCTTGTTGCTGAATGGATAGGTGGAGGCGATAGCGGTCGCGGTTGCGGCAACGGCTGTTTGCTGAGCCAAAACCTGGGCCGTGCCGGTGGCATTGGCATGGGCCGTGGCGGTGGCGTTGGCATTGGCAGTCTGGGTGTTGTTATAGGATATGAAAGCAAAAAGGATGCCGCCGAGAATGAGAACCAGAACCAGCGCGATCAAGCCGATGATCCTGGGTGATAGCCCCGGCTTTCGCTGTGGTGGCGTTGGCGTGGGAGGTGGAGCAGGCGGCGCTTCGTAGGGATTGGTATAAGCGGGCGCTGTTCCAGCCGCCGTAGGCGCGTAAGGGTCATAGGGACTGTAATTTGGTCCCGTGTTCGGTTGCGGCGCAGGCGTGGGCGGATTAGGCGCATACGGATTATATGAATTGGGGTCGATGCCCGGCTGGCTGTTTGGGCCGTAGGGATTGGGATTCGTCCCTGGCTGGTTATAAGGCGGGTATTGGCCTTGATTGGGGCCAGAAGGTGGCCCGCCATAGGAAGTTCCTTGATAATTGGGGTCAGATGGGTTTTGTCCATAGGGATTGTAGTTGGGATTTGATGGATACTGACTCATCTTCTATCTGCTCCTTGAACTAGTCCGACTTTGAACAAAGAAGTAAAAATACTATGTAAGTATGGGCTAGTATAGCACAGCCCTTTTGAGAAAAAAAGCAAAATTTCTACTAAATTCTTGTGATTCCTTTCACAAGTTGTAGTTCGCTTATTATGGAGACGCAGCGAGAGGCATTTTTTCAGGAGGACCTGGTGTGATATTGGTTTGAAGAGAACGAAGGGATATTTTCTCTCCTACTTTTTTTATACATTGGACTGAGGGAAAGTTTCAAAGAGGTTGTAAGGGTATTTGCTGGAAAAGCGCACCTTGTCCTGTGGATGATATAATTAATATGGAATAGAGCTATTTGTACTTGTATATCTTGATAAAAGCAAATATCGCTGCTAGGGGAGCCATCTGGCTGAGAAGCGGCGCGGAACGCGCTGCTGACCCTATGAACCTGATCTGGGTAATACCGGCGTAGGGAAGCGGCAAGAACGACCAGATTTGGAGATTCGGGCCATATCCCTACAGATCAGGGATATGGCCTTTTTCTATGTTGCAAAGGGGCCGGAAGGAGTGGAATATGGATATACCGAAGTTGCAGGCGCAGGGCGTGACGAAGGCGTTTCGCTCCGGCAAACGACGCCTGGATGTGCTGGATTCGATAGATTTGCGTGTCGGAGTGGGGGAGTTTGTTACTGTGATTGGGCCGAGTGGCTGCGGAAAAAGTACGCTGTTTAATATCGTAGCGGGTATTGAGTCGCCGGATAGCGGTACGGTGGCTATCGATGGCGATGCGACCGGGCGACGTACCGGCAAGTCGGGATATATGCCGCAGCAGCCGCTCCTTTTGCCCTGGCGGACGGTAGAGGAGAACGTGATGCTGGGATTGGATGTGCGCCATGTGCCGCGTAAAGAGGCGCAAACGCAAGCTAGCGAACTGCTTAAGCGCTTTGGCCTGCTGGAATTTGCCGGACACTATCCGGCGACGCTTTCGGGCGGCATGAAGCAGCGAGTTGCCTTGCTGCGCACCGTGTTGTTCAATCGCTCCTTTCTTTTGCTGGATGAGCCATTTGGGGCGCTGGATGCTCTCACCCGCGTGACCTGCCAGATGTGGCTGCTGGATGTCTGGCAGCAATTTTCCTCGAGCGTGCTATTCATTACGCATGATGTGCGGGAGGCAATTCTGCTCTCAGACCGCATTTACGTGCTGAGCGCAAGGCCCGCGAGAGTGCTGCGCGTGGTAGAGGTGAGTTTGCCGCGTCCTAGAAATCCTGAGCAACTGGCTCAACCGGAGGCGGTGCAGCTAGAGCAGGAGTTGATGTCGCTGCTGCTGAAGGAGCAAGCGCTATGAGACTGCGTGCATTCGCGAGCTACGGGCCTGCCATTGTGCTGGCGGTGGCGATTTTGTTGCTATGGGAAGCGTATGTGCGAGCCGGTAATATCAGCCCCCAGGTGCTGCCTGCTCCTTCCGCAATTCTCGCGGGATTGGTGGCGAACTGGGCTGTGATCTATGACAATATGCTGCCGACACTGGTAGAAACAGTCCTCGGGCTGCTGATTGCTATTGTGATGGGCGTTATCCTGGCGATTCTGCTCGATCTGTCCGGTTGGGTGCGCAAGGCGATTTATCCGCTATTAGTGACATCGCAGACTATTCCAATTGTGACGGTGGCGGCGCTGCTGCTGCTGTGGATTGGCTATGATATTCGCTCGAAGTTGATCCTGGTCATTCTCTATTGTTTTTTTCCCATCGCGGTCGCCTGCGCGGATGGATTGGCCTCGGTTGAGCCTGAATTGATTCATCTGTTGAAAAGCATGAACGCCTCGCGCTGGCAGATCTTGTGGATGGTGCGCCTGCCTGCCGCCATGCCAGCCTTCTTCTCCGGCCTGCGTATTGCCACGACCTACAGCGTGATCGGAGCGGTCTTCAGCGAGTATGTCGGCGGCGAGAAAGGGCTTGGCATCTATTTGCAGCGCGCAACCAACTCGTTTGCCATTGTGCAGGTGTTCGCCGCGATTGTGGTGATCTCGGCGCTGAGTATTCTGTTGTTCGGGCTGGTCTCGCTGATCGAGCGGCTGGCCTTGCCCTGGTATTCAGGTAGGAGGGCGGGCGCGTAAGGTGCCTGTCCATCGGGAGGAATGATATGAGCAATCGTACACGTTTATGGTTGAGCATCGGTATTCCGGTTTTGTTAGTAATTGTGGTTGTGGGAGCCTTTCTCTGGCAGCAACGGGCCGCCGGGTCTGGAACGAGTGGCACGCATGTAGTGGTGACGCCTGCTCCAGGTTCGGAATGTACGAAGATTCCGAAGACCGCGCCCTCGCAGTTGACGACCATGAATTTTGCGCTGGACTGGACGCCCAACACGAACCACACGGGCATTTATGTAGCCTTAGCGCAAAACTGGTATCGTGATGAAGGCATAGACCTGCATTTGCTGCCCTATTCTTCAAGCGTCTCGCCAGATGTGCTGGTAAGTAGCGGCAAGGCGGACGCGGGCGTCAGTTCGACTGAGGGAATTGTAGCGGATGCTGCGCTGGGTCAGCCGGTGGTTTCGATTGCTGCCATCATCCAGCATAATACCTCGGCGCTGGTGACGCTGGCGGATTCAGGGTTGAATCGACCGCGTGACCTGGATGGCAAAAAGTACGGCGGCTTTGGCGCGCCATACGAGGGCGCGGTGGTCGGCGAGATTATTAAGAAGGATGGTGGGAAAGGAGAGTTCACGAATATTACCTTAAGTGTTGATGCTATGCAGGCTTTGGAGTCGCACCGCATCGACTTTGTATGGGTTTTCGAGGGCTGGGAAGTGATCCAGGCGGAGCGTTCCGGCGTGAAGCTGAACGTCTTCCCCATCATCAACTACGGCATTCCCGATTACTACACGCCCAATATTATTACCAGTCCCACAGAGATTCAGCAGAAGCCGGATTTGCTGCGCCGCTTCATGCTGGCTACGACCTGTGGCTATGAGTATGCGCGCACTCATGCAAGACAGGCGGCGCAGATGTTGATTGATAGGGCGAATGCCGATACGCCAGGGACATTTCCCGATACGGGCCTGGTTTTCGCCAGCCAGGATTTTCTCAGCCCGCGTTATGCTGATCCCGGCCGCAAGTGGGGCTTGCAGGACGCGGCAGCCTGGCATGGCTATCCGCAGTTCATTCTGAATTCGGGCGGGGTGCTTGATGCTTCGGGGAAGCCGGTGCATTCGATGAATTTTGATAAACTGTGGACGAATCAGTTTTTGCCGTAAGGTAGTGAATAAACAGCATCAAGCTATTACCAACCTGCCTCCAGATGTCATCCTGAGCGCAGCGAAGGATCTCTCGTGTAGGCATGCGATCCTGCTGGACGGACGCAGATCCTTCGCTGCGCTCAGGATGACAGGCGAGAGGGCCTTTTTTGTGGCAAGCTATCAATTCAGATGGCTTGATGCTGTTTATGCTTCATGGACGCACGTATGTATCACCAGCAACATCCCTTCTTCCAGAGAAACCTCAGCGTGTTGCTCAGTAAGTACATTGCTGATGCCGCGTGGTTTGCCGAAGTAGAGGGTTCCACCTTGTAAAGGGTAGTAGAGTCCTTGTGTGTAGATGCCTCTGGCGTCTGCGGTGAGCGGGAAGAGGGAGAGCAGGTCTCCAATATGCTCGTTGATGGCGGTTCTGCCGGGGGCGCGTAGGAGCCAGCAGGTGGTTGGGCCGTCGATGACACGGATGGGGGGGGTGGGGAAGCCTGCCAGCAAGAGGATGTTTGCGATGGCGTGGTCGAAGCGTTGGCCGCCGAGTGCGCCAAGCAGGGTGATTTCTGTTGCGCCTTTTTCGATGGCTAGCTGTACGGCAAGTTCTGTATCCGTCTCGTCTTTTTCGATGGGGGCTTGAAGTACTTCGCTGCCAGACTGGCGTAGTTGTTGGGTGAGTTGTGGATCGAGGGAGTCGAGGTCGCCTACTACAAAGGCGGGGGTGAAGCCGTATTGCAGGGCAGTTGCAGCGCCGCTATCGGCTGCTATAATAAGGTCGGCGCGCGCGAGGACTGAGAAAAGAGCTTTTCCTGGGCGATAGGAGCCGCCAGCGAAGATAACCACATGCATGTTTGAGATACCTCTTTCGGCTAGAACGTAGCTATAACTGTCTCCCCAACGTTATAGTACAGTGTCAAGCTAAATTTTCATTGTCTTCTATTCAGATTATATAGGAATATCATTTCATGGGTATATTTGGTGAAAAGGTACCTCATTCCTGGGGTCGCTATCCGAAAATATCTTATAAGGAAGTGCAGCCTGTCTACTGGCGCAGCGAGGTGCCAGACCTGGCGAACCTGGATGCTTCCGCGCTGCCGTATGCATATGGACGCAGTTATGGCGATAGCTGCCTGAACGAGGGCGGCGTGGCGCTGGACGTGAGCCATTTGCAGCGTTTCATCTCGTTTGACGAGGAGACCGGACTGCTGCGCTGCGAGGCTGGGGTAGCGCTGGCAGAGATTTTGCGTGTGATGGTGCCGCGTGGCTGGTTTTTGCCTGTGACGCCCGGCACGAAGTTTGTCTCGGTTGGCGGGGCGATTGCCAATGATGTGCATGGCAAAAATCATCATCGCGGGGGAACGTTTGGCTGCCACGTGACGCAGTTTGAGCTATTGCGCTCAGATGGCGAGCAGCTGATTTGTTCGCCGGAACAGAACAGCAAACTTTTCCGCGCTACTATTGGCGGGTTAGGTCTGACAGGCTTGATCCTGTGGGCGGAGTTTCGCATGAAGCCTATCGTCAATCCTTACATTGATATGGATCACGTGCGCTTCGAGTCGCTTGATGAGTTCTTTGAGATCTCTGCTGAATCCGACCAGGATTTTGAGTACAGCATGTCGTGGGTAGACCTGCTGGTTGGGGGGAAGAACCTGTGCCGGGGTATTTTCATGCGCGGCAATCACAATACTTCGCGGACGCTGGCTGCTAAGCCAATGAAAAAGCCGTTGCCGCTATTGGTGCCGGTTGATTTTCCGCCGTTCGTCTTGAACGCGCTGACGGTTAAGGCGTTTAACGAACTGTATTATCATATCCAGATACCGAAGAAGGTGTCGAAGACTGTTCCCTACGAGCCGTTCTTTTACCCGCTCGATTCTATTCATAACTGGTATCGCATGTACGGCAAACGGGGCTTCTTGCAGTACCAGTTTGTGGTGCCATTTGAAACGGCGCACGAGGCGATGCGCGAAATTCTAGGGCGCATCCGGCATTCGGGAGAAGGCTCGTTCCTGACAGTGTTGAAGACCTTTGGCAGCGTGCGTTCTCCGGGCATGCTCTCTTTCCCACGTCCAGGTTTGACGCTGGCGCTGGATTTTGCCTATGCCGGGGAGAAGACGCTGAAGCTGTTAAACGGACTTGACGAGATCGTGTTGCAGAGCGGGGGCGTGGTCTATCCGGCCAAAGATGCGCGGATGAGCGCGGAACACTTCCAGGCCTTTTACCCACAGTGGAAAGAGTTCGCGGCCTACGTTGATCCGAAGTTCTCTTCGAGCTTCTGGCGGCGGGTGACTGCGCCAATCTCAGTACAGGAAGCGGTGACGATTTGATGCGAGTGTTGATTATCGGGGCGACTTCGGCCATCGCGCATGAAACGGCGAAGTTGTTTGCCCAGGATGGCGCAGACCTGTTTTTAGTGGCGCGCAACCAGGAAAAGCTTGAGGCTGTGCGGGATGATTTGCGTGTGCGCGGCGCGAAACGTGTAGAAACCTATGCGCTGGATATCAATGAACTGGACAGGCACCGCGAGCTGATCGAAAGCGCGGTCTCAGCCTTCTCAGGACTCGACATGGTCTTGATCGCGCATGGCACGCTGGGCAACCAGCAGCTATGTGAGCAGAGCGTGGAGAAGACACTTGAGGAGTTTCAAACCAACTGCCTCAGCTTCATCTCGCTGCTGACCATCCTGGCGAATTATTTTGAGCAGCAGAAACGCGGCGTGATTGCTGTTATCTCCTCGGTCGCGGGTGATCGCGGGCGCAAGAGCAACTATGTCTACGGCGCGGCGAAGGCTGCTGTAACCGCCTTTCTCTCGGGTCTGCGCGGAAGATTGGCGGCATCGAACGTGACGGTGATTACGATAAAGCCGGGTACAGTGGATACGCCGATGACGGCTCATTTGCGCAAGGGATTGCTGTTTGCCAGCGCACAGAAGGTGGGAGCGGGCATCTACAAGGCGATGAAGCAGAAGAAAGAGGTCGTCTATCTACCTGCGTACTGGCGGCTGATAATGTTTGTGGTCAGGGGTATCCCAGAGCGGTTTTTTAAATGGGTGTCGTTTTAGCGCCAAATTTCTAAGCCACAAAAGAGATGATAACTGAGCCAGAGTCACGACTCTGGCTCAGTTATCATCTCTTTTGTGGCTTATCTAAACCTGTCGCGAATAGTAAACGTACAGGATAATGCCCGTGATGATGAAGATGACGCCAAGACCACCCATCAGGAGCGGCACTACAACATCTCCACCGACTCCGCCTGAGCCAGAGTTAGCCGAGGGGCCGCCCTGGTTGGGGATGCCGCCAGGAGGAGTTGGCGAAGGCGTGGGTGACGGGCTGGGTGAGGGAGATGGTGAAGGACTGGGCGAAGGTGAGGGAGACGGTGATGGACTGGGCGACGGCGAAGGGCTGGGAGATGGAGATGGACTGGGACTGGGCGAAGGTGAGGGAGATGGCGATGGGCTGGGTGAAGGACTGGGCGAAGGTGAGGGAGTTGGTGAAAGGGCAGGCGAGGCCGTAGCCAGCAACGAAACTCCAGATGTGCCTTTTTGTGGGGCCAGCGCGTGAGCATGCGGCAGAAACATACTTGCGGCCCATAACAGGCAGCAGATACCACAGAACAATATCACCAGACTTTGTAGATATTTTTTCAAAGCAGCCATCTCCTCTAAAATAGTCTTCTAAGGATTAGAACGTTTGAAGCCTCTTTGTGGTTTACCTATTTTTAGCAAGCCAGGTGGGTGTCTTCCTGTTCCCCTGTACCTGAATAGCTTCTGGCAATACCCCATCTATTTTTTTGCCTTGTTCGTGCGCTGTCTCAATGCTTCGTAAAGGGCGATGCTGCCGGCGACCGCCGCGTTAAGCGAGTTGATGGTGCCATGCATGGGAAGCCTGACCAGCAGGTCGCAGTGTTCGCGCACCAGGCGGCTGATGCCTTTGCCCTCGCTGCCGACGACGAGCGCGAGGGGGCCGGTGAGATCGGCTTTGTCGTAGAGTGTTTGCGCTTCACCGGCCAGGCCGATAACCCAGATATTCTCTTTTTTCAGGGCGTCGATGGTTTTGGTGAGATTGGAGACCTGGGCGATGAGCAGGTGTTCGGTTGCGCCTGCCGAGGTTTTGACGACGGTGGCGTTGACTTCGGCGGCTTCATGTTGGGGGATGACCACGCCATGCACTCCGGCAGCCTCGGCGGTACGGAGCAGGGAGCCGAGATTATTGACGTCCTGAATGGCGTCGAGGAGCAGCAGGAATGGGTCTTCACCTTTTTGCGTGGCGAGATTAAGAATCTGTTCGATTGTGGCGTATTTGCGCGCTTCCACAACCGCGATGCAGCCCTGGTGTACAGCTCCCCTACTGATCTGATCGAGGCGACGGCGCGAGGTTGTCTCGATGGGAATATCGTGGCGCTCGGCTTCCTGGATGATGGCGGCGAGGACGGGCGCTTCACGCTGTCCCTCAGCCAGGAGAATGCGCTTGATCTGCCTGCGCGAGCGCAAGGTTTCTAGGACGGGGTTGCGGCCCCAGACATACTCAGGCATGGTTTTTATGCAACCTCGCTGGTTGGAGTTCGTCCGCACGGGCAGGTCTGGCGGCATGTGTATTGTGCATGGACTACCTGGATCTCCTTTGGCGAAAACGTGTCTTGAATATAGCATATCTTATCAAAATGTAAAGCCAGAAGAAACTCTTCTCTAGAAGAAAAATTTTCCCAAAAAAAGTCTATGTGGGCGTCTTTCAGATAGAAAGGAACCCTGGTAGGGTATTACTTATATATAGGAGGAAATCAATGGCAGTTGACAGCAACACGCTGGATGAAATGGATGCTCTGAACGATGATCAAAAAAAGAAGCTGCTGGTACAAATGCTCAATAGCCTGAGCCCAGGCGACAGAAACGAAGTTGTCAATAGCACAGGTTTTGGAGAGCCAGGCCGCAAAACAAGAGATGCCATCTGGCTTATTGTCATGATAACGTTTGCTCTCGTCCTGCTTGTAGCAGCAGGCTCACTCGTGTATGGTGTGGTCTTTTTACAGCGAACGGCTGATAACGTACAGGTCGTACTCACGATCTTTACTGCAGTGGTGGGCTTCCTTGCGGGTTTGCTCTCCCCCAGTCCTCTCCAGACATCCAACAAAAATAACCAGCAGTAAGAGAAAGAAGCTCTCCCATATCTTGTGGGAGAGCTTCTTTCTCTTACTGCTGGTTATTGTATTTAATAAGATTTTAAGGTATTATTCTTGTGGTAAATCTATCCTCGCTTCTGATCGTCGTCGTAGCTCTTTTTATTCTCGACAGTTTATTGAGCGAACGTGCATTTGCAGGGAACACCATTTTCAAGAAATGAAATGGAGGAAAGAATGTTTTGCATTCAATGCGGCGCGTTTAACCCGGACTCAGCAGGTTTTTGTGGAACGTGTGGCAGAAAGATAGAGCCAGGGGACCGCGTTCCAAATGCCGGTGCAGCGCCGAATCCTCAGCCCACGCCGCCCCCGCCCTCTCCGTCGTATCCGGATATGTCATCATCATCGCTACCAACAGAACGGGCCTCATACGAAATGTATCCGTCGGGGGCTGCCTGGAGCGGTGGGGCACCATCAGCGGGTATGCCAGCGCCTGCCAGTCAGACACCGCCACAGGTGCCAATTCAATCCAATCCATACCCCATGGGTAATGGAGGAACACCTTCTACAAGCTATACTCCCCCTCCTGCGGGACAAACACCTGGCGAGATGTATATGCCGGGAGCGATGCCGCCAGGAATGAGTTCGCCTGGGATCAGCTCACCAAATATGGGCGCACCTGGTATCAGTTCACCGGGGATTAGCTCACCAAATATGGGAATGCCTGGAACAGGCCCTTATGGAGCCGAAATGTATCCCAGCACGCCTTCGCTCCAGGGACCATATTCTCAGCCGGGAGTGAGTGGCTTTTATGCGCCGACTCAGAGTGGAGCGCCTACCGAACAGATGATGCCACAGGCAGGACAGGTGGCAGCGCAGCCGCCGATGAGTAAGTTTGCGCAGCCATTTCCACGCTGGGCATTCTTCGGTCTGATCGCGCTGGTTGCTATTGTGCTGGTCGTTGTGCAATTGACAGGCTCGGATTGGGCTGATGGCGCGAAGAAGATGGGTATTGTCGCCGGTATCATTGCCATCGTTATTGCTATTGTGACGGCCACGCGCTGTGTGCTGGGTATGGCTGCCAGAACCAATCCTAAACGGATGATGCAGCTGGTGAGCGCGGGCGTCGCGGTATTGGTCCTGCTGCTGCTGTTCCTGGTGGCGTTTACCCAGCAATCGACCATTCATTCGTTGCAGGCGCGTAATCTGGAAGGCGGGCAGCAGTGGACGGCGGCCATTAACGAGTTCAAGCTGGCGGGTGAGACTGCTCCTACATCCGATAATATCGGGCGCGTGTATAACGAGTGGGGCGAGCAATTAATCTCGCAACAGCAGTATCAACAGGCCTTGAGTAAGTTTGATATTGTGCTGAATACCTATAACGGCGTGGCTACTGAAGTCAACCGCGCTCATGCCGGGAAGATCAATGCTTATCTGGACTGGGCTAAGCAGGCTTCAGATCAGAAGGATTATGCATCCGCTACCTCGCGCTACGATACGCTGCTGCAATTACCTTTCTGTAATGCCGATTGCCAATCTCAGGCGAGTGCCTTAGATGCCACAGCCTATTACAATCTCGCGGAGACGCAGCTCAATGCTACTCAGTATGCCGCTGCTGCCTCGTCCTTTAACACGATCGTGACACGTTTCCCTCATTCGCCAGAGGCGGCGAAGATTCATGCCGATTATGCGAAGGCACTGTTTGGTGAGGGACAGCAAGATCTTTCTAGCAACTGTTCGAACGCTGTGAGCATCTATCAGCAGCTTGCCAGTCAGTTTTCTGATACGCAGCAGGGCCAGCAGGCGTCCAGAGATCTCAAGACTCCAGAAAAAGTAACCGGCCATTTCACGGGTACGGTACCGAATAATCCTGCGTGGACTGAGGTTGCAGCGTTAATCAAGGGTTTGTATAATGGTATCCCGTCTTCTCAGCTTGCAACGCTGTTTTATAGTTCGCCTCATGCGACAATCAATAGTGATGGTACATTTACTTTCCAGCCGGTTCCGCAGGGAACATATGACCTGGCATGGGGAAGCATAGACAATGCAACTGGAGGTGGATTCCTGAGCTGGAATACGAGCCGCTATGTCGCGAACGTTGGACCGCTGTGTACATTTGATTTTGGGGATATTCCAGAGAACGTTCCGGGGGCTAATGGGTAGAGGATAGTTTTCAGTTCTTACCTGGAAAAGTTGTTCAGGAAAGGCCTCTGGCATATTGTCACAGGCCTTTTTTTAATGAGAAGTGGACGTTGGTGAGGACGTATTATCGGGAGCTATCTCGAAGAGGCTGAAGAGTTCGCGGACGGGGGCGAAGCTTCTGCGATGAATGGGTGTTGCTCCATGTTCGCGGAGGGCAGCGAGGTGGGCTTCGGTGCCGTAGCCTTTGTGCTGGGCGAAACCGTAGGCCGGGTACTGTTCGTGAAGTTCTAACATTAAGCGGTCGCGTGTCACTTTGGCGATGATTGAGGCGGCGGCGATGGAGAGGCAGCGAGCGTCACCTTTGATGATGGAGCGCTGCGGTAAAGCAATATCTGGGAGCAAAAGTGCATCGAGCAGGAGGGCCTGTGGAGTGGGAGAGAGTTGCGCGAGCGCAGCGCGCATGGCATATTTGGTGGCCTGGAGAATATTGCGCTCGTCGATGAACTCGACGGAACCAATGCCTACGCCGGTAGCAAGCGCATAGTCTTGAATGATCGAGTAGAGGCTTTCGCGGGCCTGGGCGGAAAGCTGCTTGGAGTCACGCACACCTTCCAGACGTGTTGAGCATTGGGGATCATCCAGTGGGAGGATGACGGCAGCCGCGACCACCGGACCGGCAATGCAGCCTCGTCCTGCTTCGTCCAGGCCTGCAATAAAGGAATAGCCCTGACGAAGCAGGGCCATCTCTTCTTCCAATGTTGGTAGAAATTTACTCGCTGGCGTTTTCACTTGCGCTGGTATCGCTCGTGGCGGCAGTCTGAGCCTCTTTAGCAGCGGCAGATCTCGCGGCTTTCGCGGCAGCTTCTTTGGCCGTCATTGGCCGCAATTCTTTCAAGCGAGCGGCTTTACCGGTCAGGCCACGCAGGTAGTAAAGCTGTTTGCGGCGCACGCGGGCGTGGCGCAGAACCTCGATCTTTTCAAGACGAGGAGAGTTGATCAAGAATGTGCGCTCGACGCCTACGCCGTTGGTGATGCGGCGCACTGTGAAATTGCGGTTGACGCCGCCGCCGCGCAGGCGCATTACAACGCCCTCGAAGGGCTGCAAGCGTTCGCGGTTGCCTTCAACGACTTTTACTTGCAGGCGAACGGTGTCGCCTGAGCGAATCTCTGGAATATTTTTCCGTAGCTGGGCATTTTCGACGGCGGCCAGTAGCGCCTGCCCGGCAGGCTTCGTAATAACTTCTTTGTCAGCCATCCTTCTACATCTCCTGTGCGCGTCGTACTCCGCCCATCATTGCAAATAGAAGCAGAGCCTTCGGCGCGTGTTCCTAGTGTTGTATGCTAGCGTTGAGCTGCTTCATCAGGCGCGATTTGCGGCGAGCAGCATTGTTTCGATGAATGACGCCTTTTTTAGCGGCGCGATCAAGTTCGCTCACGGCAGCGCGCACTGCTTCTTCAGGGTTCTCGCCCGAGCTGATGGCGGCGCGTGCCTTCGAAATGTGTGTTTTCACGATCGATTTTACCATGCGATTATGTAAGCGGCGCTTGACTTCCTGGCGCATGCGCTTTTTCGCAGAAGCGGTATTTGGCATGTTAAGAATAAACCTCCCCAAAACCTCGCCCCATCTCATGGGCTGGTTTACAAAAAAACTCCGACGAAGCGTCGGACTGAGTGCGCACGCATTATAGCAGAAAAGCCCTATGCGTGTCAAACAGCCGACGCGGTTGTATAGTACTTACACTTTAATAAGTGATGACGGGCGTGCCCCAGGGAATGACGTTATAGAGCCAGGCGATATCACCTGGGTTCATGTTGATACAGCCATGACTGCCATTGCTATTAAAGGCCGTTGTTCCCGATGGATCGCTGTGCGGGAAATTCATCCCAGGACCGTAAATGCCTCTCCACCAGCTATCGTGGAAGAAGTATCCGCCGACATGGTATTCCATCGCATACTGGATAGGCGTTGGAGGATACCAGAAAGCCGAGCCAGGTGGTTCGCTCGATTTGAACTCGGTGGGATGCTCGCGCAGGAAGATGTGCCAGAAGCCCGGCGGCGAGGGTTTGAGGTACTGACCGGAGACGATCAGGAACGAACGAACCAGCTTGCCGTTGTTGTAGTAGCGCAGGGTCTGTTCGATGAAAGAGACGACCAGCACCGGGCCGACGTTTCCAGTGACATTGTAATGCTGCATCAAGGTCAAATCGGTGTTGTGGGGCTGATTCCAGGGTGTATGGTCGTTGTAATCCGCCTCCATCGCGTGCAGGTTGGTCAGGTCATCGTTGATGAGATCGATGGCCGACAGGTAGTCATCCAGGGTCTGGGCGGATTGAACGGCGGCATCGGCGTCAGAACCAATGCCCTGCTCGTCGTATTCGTAATCCAGGTTGTAGGTGCCGCCATCATAGGAATCGTGATATTGATGGCTGGTGCCCCAGCTTGTGACTTCCTGATGGAACTGGCGTAGCAGGTAGTTTGCCTCGCTCTGTGTCAGCGGGAACTGGATAGAATTGGTGTCATTATCGATCTGTGTCGAGATGCGCAGGAAATCATTGATGGTCTTGGCGGAGGCAAGCGCCTGCTGGTCATTGGTCAATTTCTGTTGGAAGGGAGCAGCGTTGCCGCCGTACTGTTTGAGCAGATCGATGTCGTGACTGAATTCCTTCAGCCTGGCAGCGCCAACGAAGGGAATCGCCTGCGTTGAGAAGACGGTGGTCTCCTGCAACTGCGTGTTGATCTGATCGATCAGCGAGGAGTAATCTTCGGGCGTGGAGGCGCTGCGGAATGCCTGAAGATCGTCCTGGGCCTGCTGATTGAGGCCAGTGACATCCAGCCGCGAGTCCTGTAATTGTTTAATTACGCCCTGGAAGGTCTGTAAGTCGTTGTAGGCCGGTCCCATCAGGTGAAGGGCCTGAGTTGAGCGGCGCGCTTCCTGGCTAATTTTAATATAGTCCTTGGGAAATTGCGCCTGGGCCAACTGTTGCTGATAGGTAGTCAGTTGCTGCTCAAAGATTTTGGCCTCGATGAAGTTTTGCGATTGTCGCTCGGCCAGAGCATTTTCCATGTTTTGCAGGTCCTGGCTGGCCTGGAAGTCAAGCTGCTGCGTGGCCTGGACGACCAGTCCCTGCACCTCAGTGGTGAGCATCTGGTAGCGCTGCGCCAGGTTGGTATTGTAGTTTGTGACCGAGGCATCATTGAATAAACCAAACGGGGCATTGGTGTTATTGAGCTGCTGATACTGTTTAAGGATTGGCTGTAACATAGTGATGGGGACGCCAATCGACTCTGCATGTGTAATGGCGTTTTGCAGCGTGTTCCGGTTCTGGCTAGCCTGCTGTGAAGCCTGGGGATCGCCACAGGCGCTAAGCAGGAGCATTACAAGGATCAGCAAGGCCGAGCCGAACATACCCTGTTTTACACGACGCCGGGATACGGGAAATTGTGCCATAGCAGCACAGCCTCCTCTACTATGATCGATTACCGATTTTAGATACATTAAAATTAAACGTTATAGATGCGTTTTTAGACAGACGTTTAGCCTCTCCTCATATTACATCGGTTGTCCGGTGCATGAGTAACATCAACGCCTTGTTGGTACCTTTGGGTGGCTAGCATGGGATGGCGGTTAACGACATACCTTAGCCAGTCATGCTGAGCGCAGCGAAGCATGACAGGCGTGATTCGGGGTGGGGTCACTTAGCCAGCACCTGTTCCAGGTCTGCCAGCAGGTCTTCTTTGTCTTCGATGCCAACCGAGAGGCGGAGCAGGGTATTGGTCAATCCTCGCGCTTCGCGGATGTCCTTTGGAATGGATGCGTGCGTCATAGAGGCGGGATGGCAGACCAGGGATTCGACGCCGCCCAGGCTCTCGCCAAGGGTGAATACCTCAAAATGGCGCACCATGCGTTTCACGTCGTCATAGCTGCCTTTGAACTGGAAGGAGACCATGCCACCGAAGCCGCTCATCTGGCGCTTTGCAAGCTCGTAGTCGGGAGAAGAAGGCAGGCCGGGATAGTAGACTTTCTCCACACGGGGATGTTCGCTCAGAAAACGGGCTACTGCCTGGGCATTTTCCTCGTGCTGGCGCATGCGTACCGCGAGCGTCTTGATACCGCGCAGGGTAAGCCAGGTATCGAATGGGGAAGGAACGCCGCCCGCCGCGTTCTGATAAAATTTGATGGCCGAGTAGACCTCTTCATCGTTGACGACAACCGCGCCGCCGATGATGTCGCTGTGGCCGTTGATGTACTTGGTGGTGCTGTGTACGACGATGTCCGCGCCCAGCTTCAATGGCTGCTGGAAGTACGGGGTGGCGAAGGTGTTATCCATGACGACGAGCAGCTTATGGCGGTGGGCGATTTCGGCCACCGCCGCGATATCGATCAGCCCAAGCAGCGGGTTGGTGGGCGATTCCAGCCAGATCATGCGCGTGTTGGGGCGAATGGCCTTTTCGTAGGCCGCGATATCGTTGGCGGGTACATAACTGGCATCGACATTATAGCGGCGCATGACGCGCTCGAGAACGCGGTAGGTGCCGCCATAGGTGTCGTCGCAGGAAATGATATGGTCGCCCGCGTTGAGCAGGCTGAGGATAGCGGTTTCGGCGGCCATACCCGAGGCGAAGGCCAGCCCGTATTGTCCCTCTTCAAGAGAGGCGAGGGCTGTTTCCAGCGCCGCGCGCGTAGGATTGCCTGTGCGCGAGTATTCATATCCTTTATGCTCTCCCAGCCCTTCTTGAGCATAGGTTGAGGTCTGGTAGATGGGCGTTATGACAGAGCCGGTAGTAGGATCGGGTTCCTGCCCGGCATGTATTGCTCGAGTTGCGAATTTCATCATGTACTCCTGGCTACATAATATTAATAATGGAGATGACTATAGCACTTTTTATGGCAAAGGGCAATCAATGGCGTATCGCCAGCCCCCCAAAAACGTGACTGTGAATATGCTCACAACGAAAAATTCGCGCAACCCCTTTATTTGTCGAAACGTAATAACAATCAAGAAATATTGGTGATACTGGATAAGGAACAGAATTGCATGGCAGCCTCTCAGCCCGAGCATGGTGAGGACAAACCAATAGTAGGTGTGTTGCTGGTGCATGGATTTAATGGCAGCAGCAGGGATTTTACCGAACTGGAGCAGCTACTGAAGGCGCGGGGAATGGTGGTGGTGAATATGCTCCTGCCAGGGCATGGCGTGCCTGTTCTGGAGATGCTGGGCCTTGGTTGGAATGAATGGGAGCAGGCGGTACGTACAGAATTGCGTCTCTTGAAACGGGAGTGTGACGTGGTGTTTCTGGTGGGGCATTCGCTTGGTGGGGCGCTATCGCTGCACGTAGCGGCGCATGAAGAGGTGGCGGGTGTCGTCTCTATGTGCGCTCCTCTGCGCATGTATCCCTGGATGAAAGCGGCGGTTGGATTTGTGAAGTATATCACGCCATTGCTGCCGACGCTGCGCGAGGATATTAACGATCCCGAGGCGAGGAGAAGATACATCCAGGAAAAGCGCGAGAGTCCTGGATATGGCTGGACACCTATGCGACCAATAGAGACGCTGCTGCATTTTCTTCCACACCTGCGGGAAGAACTGCCGCGTATTACTGCACCCGCCTTGATTATGACCTCCATACACGACCACGTGGTTCCAGCGCGTGATGGGCGAGAGATTTACCGGCGCATTGGTTCGCGTGAAAAGCATCTTGTGACTTTTCACCGCTCCTTCCACGTTATAATGAAAGATCATGATCGAGAGGAAGTCTGCGCGAAAACGCTGGCTTTTATTCAGCGACACGCGAGTAAGGCGAAGCCACGTGGGACAGAGGATGTGAGTTAGGGATGGTACCTATCTCTTTTTTTAGAAGTGATATCTCATGTATAATGATTGCAAATGTACTGGGGGATGAGTTAATTTCTTGGCACAGCAGGTAACCGATCCACCACAAAAGGACATACCGGATATTTTACCGCCGGAGCAGGGCAAGCATGTACATCTATCGCGAGCAGGAGTGTTCTCATTGCTTGCGATCATAGGAATGTTGCTGCTGCTCTTTTCCGGTCTACTGACCTACAGCGTGGTGCAGACGCTCAGCGACCTGCCGACGCCGGTTGCGCGCGTGCGGCCAACACCGCGTCCTTCACCGACAGGACGTGTGCCTGAAGCAACGCCGACCGGTGATGTTACGCCGACGGCGACTCCTGTACCTGACACATCTATCCTTGTGCCAAATAATCCTGATCCCGACACATTGCAACTGGCGGATGGACATTACCTGATTTACGAGCAGGACGACAATCTGTACCTTGTTTCAACCACCGATGGGACCGTGACGCAAATTAATGCGCCCAACTTTGTCAACAGCCAGGCTGTGCCTCCTATTTTGACGCCTTCCGGCCAGCTTATCTATCGCGGTAATGACAATAACATCGATGGCATCTGGATGATCGATGTGTTCAGTGGCACGCCAACGCAAATTGCCTCGGCGAGTGATGGCCAGGTGATTACCTCGATGGCGCTCAGTGATGACGGTCAGATGATCGCGTGGACTACGGAACCGCAGGATGGCAATGGCACCATCGAAATGTATGCGGGGCCGCTCTCGAACCCGGCGCTCGTCTACCAGCAAGCCGCGCTCGATTGTCCGTGTTACCGCATCTTTTCTTTCCTTCACGGTTTTACGAAACAGGCAGATACTACCCTGCTGCTCACGGATGATCGCGGGAGCCACGAAGCTGTGCAATATGGGCTGTGGTCGCTAGACTTGAGCAATCCCCAGGCGCTTCCGCAGCTTATCCTCGATGAGAATCCATCGCAGGGGCCGCTCGTGATGACCCCTTATGGCAATGCTCTGCTGTATTCGACAAATGAGGGGGCGGTGCCTGTGCCGACCGATAAGAGCGTGCCAGAATCTGTTGCCGCGCTTTCCTATGCGAACAGTTTAAGTATGGCGTCACTGGACAGTTCGACGATGAGCCTGGGAAATGCCTCAGTGATTTTGCCTGAGCAGCATGATTTGAGCAATAGCGCGCAGTATCACTGGGTGACGACACCCACTTTTTCGCCTGATGGGCATACCCTGGTCTATGTCGAATTCTCCAGCGATGACCAGGAACCCTATGACCGGCATAGCGCTATCTATACGGTACAGATTTCTGGCTCAGGAGCCAGTTTGCACGTTGGCAAGCCACAACTGCTTGCCACCTCCACTCACCTGCTCGTGGAACTCGGCCCCTGGTTGAACAATCATATCTTGACGTTCTACGGTGACAAAACGCTCTACGCCATCGACGTGCGGACCGGCAACTTCACCGATGTTGGGCAGACCTCGGATTACGCGCGTATCCTGGGAGCCATCGGGTTTTCTGGTGGATAAGCTTCGATCCATTGCTGCCTCTTTCTGAAAAGCTCTCAAAAGAGTTTAAGGTGTTAAAAGCCGCCAGTCGAGCGGATGATTTGACCGGTAATCCAGCCAGCATCTTCACTTGCCAGGAAGGCGATGAGACGGGCAGCGTCCTCGGGCTGTCCTATGCGCCCCATCGGAAAGCGAGGCAAGAGGTCTTGCTTTATCTCCTCAGTCATCCATCCCGTATCGGTAGGACCCGGATCAACAGCATTGACTGTGATACCACGTGGCGCGACTTCGACCGCCAGCGTCACAGTAAATGCCTCGATAGCCCCTTTTGTTGCGACATAAGCCAGCTTCCCTGGCATCGCACCGCGCCCCTGTCCGGAAGTTAGATTGATGATGCGCCCACCCGCGGCTTGCTTGAAACGACGGGCAAACTCGATGCTTAAGAGCATCGTTCCGCGCATGTTCACCGCATAATATGCATCCAGCGTTTGAGCATCTAGCTGATCGAAAGGCGCATCGGTATCATCATGGGTAGCGTTGTTGACCAGGATAGATGCTGGCCCTAATTGTGCTTCAACAGCATCCAGAAGCTGCTGCGGGGCTTCTACTTTGCCTAGATCGAGTTTAAGGTGTTCGCAGCGGGCACCTGCTGCTCGTACCTGTTGTTGCAAGCGGTCAGGTTCGACGTCTTCCGCTCCCCAGGGCATACGAGCATCGTAAGCGCTCCAATGCGTGAAGAAAATATCAACGCCTTTTTGCGCCAATTGGCGGCATACGGCAGCTCCAATGCCTTGCTGGCGGCTTGCTCCGGTGACAATCGCGATTTTTCGAGGAGTGGTATTCATTTGTGATCTCCTTTTAGCGGTTAATTGAGGATAGAGATGCTTGAGCCTACAATATAGTTGTGTTAAACTGCTGCTATTATATATTTAAATGGAGCTTGTATGGGTGACTGGGATGATAGTATTAAGCTGTTTGTAGACCTGATCTTTCCAGAGGGAAAAGATCAGGAGTGGGTTGAAAGGATTTTTGCGATGTCCAAAGATATCTTTGCTGAAACACCAACGTATAAGAAACTGGTTGGAATAGGGCGCGAAGAGGGCAAGCTTGAGGGATTCCAGGAGGCGCTTATTGACGTGGTGGAGGCTCGTTTTCCTGCGCTGGTTGAACTGGCACGACAGAATGTGTCGAAGGTGTCACAGCCGGAGACGATAGGATTGGTGCTGAAAGGGATTGCGAAAGCTTCTGATGAAGGGGTGGCACGCGCCTATTTGGAGTTGCTTGCTGCATAGCAAAAATGGAAAAGGAAGGGGTGAGCATTCTCACCTCTTCTTTTTTTCATCTTTTAAACAACAGGCAATTACTGGCTCGTTTTGTGTTGGCGCTTACAAGCTGCAAACGGAACAAATACTGCTGATAAAGCGTATCTCATATAAAGTTCAGTTTCTCGGATGAGAATAAATTCTTCAGGGGGAAGTATGTATGGAGTATTTGACGAGAAAGCAGACTAGAACCAGAGGGATCAGTTTTATTTTGTTGTTCGTTATGCTGTTGTTTCTTGCCGGTTGTGGTTTTTCTGATAAGAGCGGAAATACATCGTTTTCTGTAACGAATGGAGATAATCAGGGGCCGATGGCAAGGATTCCGGGGATGCTGACGGATATTCACATGATCGATGAACATACCGGGTGGGCCGTGAGTTGGGACGTTGTTGGAACGGGAAGCTATAGTATTTTGCGAACGACGGATGGTGGCAGGCACTGGACAGGCACCTTGCGCTGTACTTCGACGCAAAGCGCCGGTAGAGGCTTTATGGTGCCCTGTTTTATGGATTTTCACTCGGCAACGGTTGCTACAGTGCTGGCTCCTGAGTCGGTACAAGGAACGCCAGGGGGGCAGGCGCGTATTTTTGTGACCGGCGATGGAGGAAAGACCTGGCGTGTTTCGGTTGTAAATGCCAGCCCACTGGAGACGGCTGCTGTGTTTGTAGATGGCATGCATGGTTGGTTTTTGGGAACCGATGATTTTCCTGGGAATGATTCTGGCAGCTCTTATATAGGAAAAAATATTTCGCTTTACCGCACCAGCGATGGAGGCGCGACCTGGAAGAAGATTGGGAGCAGACCGGCGGTTTCGCAGTTGCCAGTAACGAGCGATGATGCATATGGTATTGTGCCTTTCGCGGCAAGCGCGAGAATGCAATTTCTGGATCAGACGACGGGCTGGCTGGCGGGTACCTCATATCGAAAGGATAATACGAGCTTTTGCTGGCTCTATGTCACACATGATGGCGGCAGCACCTGGCACCAGATATCGATAGCCTTTCCTGCGGGTGGACTGGTTGCCTGGACACCCAAATTTTTCAATGCCCAGGATGGTGTGCTGCCAGTTTATATGAACGGTACAGGTTCCCAGGGTACGCCCGGGACTATGTTGTTTGTGACGCATGATGGTGGGCAAACGTGGAGCGGTACTACGATTGCAATGGATGTGACGTATGCAGAATATATTGATATGGAGCATGCCTGGAATCTGGCGGATACCTCAACAAAGCAGTTCTACGCGACGAGCGATGGATGGCGGCACTGGACAACTGGAAAGATGATTACCTCGTTTAAGCGTATCACAAAGGTAGATTTTATCTCGCCGACTGTCGGATGGGCGCTGGCCGATAATCAAACAGCTTTTGTGCCTGCGCCAGGAGGCGGCATAAGAGCAGGAGATGTGATTGGCCTCTTGAAGACGATGGACGGAGGAAAAACCTGGAGCGAAATCTCCTATTCGCAGGCATAGGAAGGAGCGCCGGAACAATTCCGGCACTCCTGCTTCTTCCGCGCGTGTTGAGTGATGGATCGGGGATTACGGTCCAGTGAGGACGCAGCCACCAACGGCGTTGTCCCATTCTTGCTGGACGATGTAGGGGTCACCGTTCCAGTTGACGTTTGAGCCATCGGAGTTCACGGTGCCGAACTGCCAGGCGCACTTGTCACCGATTTCCTGGCCGCTGGAGTCTGTCCAGGCGTTGAGCAAGGGATCGGTTGCGGCCTCCATCTGTTCGTGCGAGGTCACGTTGATGGTCAGGTCGGCGTCGTCGTTGTTGGGGCTACCTGGCGTCTGGCAGCTAAAGCTGGCGGCATAGGGCATGGCCGCGTAGATGGTATTGCTGCCGAAGTAGTTGTGATAGGCACAGAAGGTGTTGGAAGCGCACTGGCTGTAAGAGCTGTCGAAGCACAAATCCTGGCCTGCCTCGGTGAAGACGAAAAAGATATTGTCGATGCTCGGGGACCAGCCGTTCGCGTTCAAGGCGTTGGTTACTTCGTTCTGGATGTCGCTGTCGAGCAGGGGGCTTTCGGGATAGGCGCTGTTATCTACCCAGACACCAGCCAGCCGCTCGCCAGTCGGAGCATTGCCGCCCGAATCGGTATATTGGGAGTTGTTGTTATACAGGCCTGTGCCATTGACATCGTTGAAATAACGCTCAATCAGGCTGTTATAATTGGCAGATACATTGCCAGTTGGCTCCCAGAAGATGGCATAGACATTGGCTGTACCACCCATAACCGGCCCGCCGCCATAGTTCAAATTGTTGCCGGCTGCATAGCGGAAATTCTTTGGCTGGTGGCCCTTCTTGTAGAAGAAGTGAGGATGGTGGTGGCGTGGTTGATGGCTCAAACTCGATGTGGTAGCTGCCATTGCGCTCATTGGCATCATTGCCATGAAGGCCGCAATCGCGAGTGTCAGGAGCCCAAGTACCGGGAAGGCTCGTTTTCTCATGCATACACTCCTTTGTCTGACGAGAATCATACAACGGACCCAGTGGAGAGCAGTACTGGCATAGCACACCTTACTACGCAGTGACTGTTTTTGTTTCTCCTATGTCTAAGGATAGCAGGTGATGGTTTCATTGGGCTTTCTCTATCCTTCACTTATTCTTCAGATATATTTTGATGAGATAATGAATGTAAAACGAGCCTTATTTCTGTTTTTTATTATAAACACACTCGGAGTGGGTATTAGAGAAGAATAGGATATTGCATAAGAATTACACAAGACAGCAATATGGATGTCTTTAAGAAGTAAAGACAGCAATAGGCATGAGAAGAGGGGGGAGGTAATTGGCAGAAAGCAAGCGTAATAATCGATAGCGGCCCAGTTGTTGTCCTTCAAGCGACATGGCTTCTCACTTTGTATAATGTTTATTAGAAAGATAAAGCATATAACCCCAGGCGTAGAAATACTATAACATATAATTTCTATCGAGGAAAGTGATAAAGGGAATTTCAAGGACTTATTAGTACCGCTTTATGGGCTGAGTTGAGACTACCTGGCGTATTCTACATAAAAAATTGATAGGAAGTTTGCTTTTAAAAATGAATGATCATTGTATTTTTGTGGTAGACTATAAAGTCATTGGTAGAAGTGCAAGTAAGAACTACCAAACCTTGCATAGTGGAGGCGACAATGGCTATTTATTGTTCCAATTAAACGCTTCGTATCCTGAATTGGGGGATTTGAAAGAAAGCATATTTAGCGCAGATAACGTTTTTCATACGCATTGGACCTGGAAAAGACCAAAGGAGGCCTTCATTGAATTCGATGTTAGAACGCATACACGCTGTTCTCTCCACTACGCCGGGACGCTGGCAACAACTGGTCAGCACGTTTCCCGTTGATTTGCTGACACGTCCGCCGCGCGAGGGAGAGTGGTCGGCGGTGCAATGCTTACAGCATTTACTGGACGCGGAACTTGCGCTTTTTCCTGTCCGCTTCCGCGCTTTTCTGGCCGGGCAGGATTTTACTGCTTTCGACCCGAACAAGCCGCAGACGGATTTTGCTTCAAAGACGCCTGAGGAGCTTGCGGCTACGTTCGCACGCGCTCGTCAAGACAACCTTCCCCTGCTTGAGCAGGTAAAGGATGAGGATTTGGAACGGACGGTGCAGCATCCTCAACTGGGTACCGTGACGCTCGTGCAGATGCTGCATACCTGGGCTGCGCACGATTTGAATCATACAATCCAGGCCGAACGGGCGCTTATGCAGCCTTTCATCACCGGGTGTGGTCCGTGGCATACGTTCTTTCGGGATCATGAGGTTGCGAGGGAATGAGGGTGAGTTACAAAAAAGGGGGAAGAAAGTCGAGCAGGGGGGGTAAAGGGCATGGATAGGATTTTGTGACTCAGCCGGGTCACAGCGAGATTTCAAGCTCGACTTCCTTTACATTCAGTGTACTGGCTGTACCAACAAGCGAGGGGCATTCCACTCCTCGCTTTTATTTATATTCTATAGGTTACAGGCGGCGGGCGCGTGGCATCAGAATGGCGGCGAGAATCATGCCAGCGACGAGACCGCCGAGGTGATCGACGATGCCGATGCTGCTGGCGTTGGAGAAGCCGATCACCAGGTTCAGGCCGAGCCAGAAAATCCAGTTGCTGAGGGCGGCTGAGCCATATCCGCCCATAGCGCGGCGGTTGACGATGAAGAAGACGCCGAGCGCGCCAAAGACGCCGAAGATGGCTCCCGAAGCTCCTACGGCGACGAAATCGGGTCCCATGAGGAAGAAGGAGACGATACCGCCGATGATGCCTGAGAGCAGGTAGATGAGCAGGTAGCGCCATTTGCCAAAAAGCACTTCGACAGCCGGGCCAATGAAGAACAGCGAGAGCATGTTGACGCCGATGTGCAGCAGGTTGAGGTGCAGGAACATGGCGGTGAAGATACGCCAGAACTCTCCCTGTGAGACCAGGATGTTCACCTGCGCTCCAGCGTTAATCAGAACGTTGGGATCAATGCTGCCAAGCTGTCCCAGGCCCGAACCGACGGTGACGCTCAGGATGGCGGTTATCAGGTAAACGGCGACATTGATGCCCACGAGCAGCATGGTGACGAAGCGCGGATTCTGGCTCAACCAGAATCTTGTGCGTACTGTTTGCCTGTGCATGGCGTTGGGGCGCGACCAGGCTGGGACCGGCTCGCGTTCGATGCGCGGCATTGTGGCGTCAGGCGCGCTGTTGAGGGTGCCCGCGACAGGTTCGGTTGGCGTGACACCCAGGGCCCGGCGCGTGACTGGTTCAACGGGCGGGAAGCAATTCTCGAAGGTACCGCCGTAGGAGAGGCGGGCGGCGCGGGCGCGAGCAAGCTGCGCGTCGTAGTCCTGGCCGTTGAGACGCAGCAGGTACGCGCGCAGGGCGTGGGCATAGCCGTTGCTCGGGTCCTGCTCGATGGCGCTATCCACTTCTTGCAAAGAGCGGTCATAGCGGCGGTCGAGCAGGTAGAGCAGCGCCTGGGCCATATGAGAGGCGGCACCGCCCCCTGATTGCAATTCCTTTACCTTCTGGCAGGCCATATAAACCACGCCGTAGGAGCCGAGCGCGAGGTTTGCTTCGGCCAGTCCCAGGTGAATATCAGGATTGTTGGGTTCGATTTGCGCGGCATGCGCGTAGGCAATCGCTGCTTCGCGGCCCTGACCCTGAGCCAGCGCCTGTTTGCCGCGTTCTATATATGTTTGTACGTCGGTTTGCGCTTCCAAAATATTAACCTCCAATCAAATGTAACGCGAGCAACGCCATTGCGCACGTGCCAGCGATTGCTACGATTGCTACGGGCCAGCGGCGTGAAAGACTATGCATATCCACCAGCGCTGTATTTCCTTTGTTATTTATGAGAACGTAAAAGGGCGAAAAAAGCCATCCTAAAAAGCAACCGGCAAGAAAACCGCCGAGATGGGCCGAGTTATCGACGTTGGGAATGACCAGTCCTAAGCCAAGATTCAAGCCTATTATTATGACGAGCCAGATGAGTGTCGGGATACCGCCACGTCGAAAGGCGTGGCGATGCATAAATATAAAGATGCTGTAGGCTCCTACCATGCCAAAGATCGCGCCTGACGCGCCGACGCTGACATCCTGCGGCGAGAAATAGAAACTGGCGATGATGCTGACTACTCCCGTGAGCAGGTAGATCAACAGGAAACGAAGGTGCCCGAAAATGCGCTCGATCAGCACGCCCAGGATCACGAAGTTGAGCATATTCAGGCCAATGTGCAGCAGGTTGGCGTGCAGGAAGATGGGTGTGATAAAGCGCCAGTATTGACCCGCGAGAATCAGGGAGTTATCTTTGGCCCCATAAGCGACCAGCACATCGCCGTTTTGCGCCCCGGAAAGCACATTTTCGATGATGCTCCTGAAAGAATGCGCGCCTGCCGCAAGTGCGGTATGGTAAGCAGTGAGACACCACATGGCGACCGTGACGATGGTGATGAGCCATGTCACCCAGGAGATGCGACGAATCCAGCTCAGGCGCAGGTAGCGGCGCATGGCGGTAGAGTAGCTGAGATGAATATGCAGATTTTTATCGCGCAGGAATGGTTCCTGCGCGGAAGGCGCGGGCTGTATTTCCGAATTGCCTGAGTTGAATTGTTCGAGCATGCTCCCTGTGCCAATTGCTAGAAACCAATATTTCTCCTTAATAATACTACGTCTGAGGCGCATATTGGTTGTGGTCAGCACTATTTTCCTGTTCAGACGTGCAGGTGCGCGAAGGTGGCGATGCCATTGAGGATGAATTGAATGGCAAGCGCGGCCAGCAGGATGCCGAGAATGCGCGAGAGAACGAGGATGCCTGTGCGGCCTACATGGCGGAGAATCCAGAGGCTGCTGCGCATGACCAGCCAGGCGGAGAGAAGCGCGCAGGTGATGGCGGCGGCGACTGAAAGCAGGTTTATGGGGTCGGGTGTAGCGATATCGACGTAGAGGATGGTGGTAGCGATGGTGCCAGGCCCGGCGATCATGGGAATGGCCAGGGGAAAGACGCTGACATCCTCGCGGGTCAGAGCCTCGTCCGATTCGGTCTTTGTTTCACGCGCCCCAGATGGTCGTCCAAAGAGCATATCCACCGAGACGAGGAAGAGCAGCGCGCCACCGGCAATGTTGAAGGCGTAGAGACTGATGCCCAGGCGGTCGAGCAGGAAGCGGCCAACCAGGGCGAAGAAGAGGATAATGGCGGCGCTGATGAGAACTGCTCGCGTGACGATATTGCGGCGCTGAGCATCATTGAAGTGCGCGGTGAGCGCGATAACGACAGGGACCAGCCCTACAGGATCGATAATGGTAAAGAAAGTGACGAATGCGCGAATAGTAAATATCACAGTATAAAGCCCTCGGATGTGTTTTTTCATTATATCCTATCCGAGGGCTGGCGAGTAAATTGATAGTTACATTGGGGAGTAATGGTCAGCCATGAAAAAGGCCCTCTCGCCTGTCATCCTGAGCGGAGCGAAGGATCTGCGTTGGCCAGCAGGATCACATGCCCACACCAGAGATCCTTCGCTCCGCTCAGGATGACATCGGAAGGCGGATTTGGAATGGTATGCATGTTATTGCTGCCCTATATCTAGTATCTACGGTAATAGTAGCGACGGCGACCCCGATAGAGCGGGTAGGTGATGAGGTGCCAGATCAGGACGAAAATGATGGCACCGATCAAAGCGCGAATGAGGGGAACGCCAAAGATGTTGATATCACCAATGCCTGTGATAATGATCACCTGGGTCATCAGCCAGATGCCGATCAGGGCGGCGATAATGGCTCCGATGAAGCCAAAGGGCAAACGCCAGCCGACAATGCTTTCGGCGATGAAACCAACGATAGCTGCTACAATCAGGTAAATGATGAAATTAAGGCCAAATGTCCAGACGTTATCACCAATTTTGATGGTGATGCCATCGGCCAGGACGAACAACGATGCGAGCATGTTTTGTTCTCTCCTCTTAATTTTATAGCGGCATCTTTAACGAATAGATGCATACAAGACTGTTTACTCTGTATATACCCGTAAACCTGTACAAAAACAAGTCAACAATAAAAAGACTCAGCAAATTTTTAGTATTTTCTCAATTTTCTAAGCAAAGGTGCAGTTTGTCCTCTTTTTTGAATGTAGAAGCGTATCTATGTATAGGGATATTATGCGCATGGAAAAGGATTCGAGATGGGAATGTATCAGGCCCCTGGTGCTTGTTCGGGCTGTGCGCTATAATCAAGAAAAATTGTTTTGGGAGGCATCTCATGAAAAAGGCGATTCGCTTTGCGGGCATTGCGGGCGGTGTGATTGTGGTGCTGCTCATCGTGGGATTTGTCCTGGCTGCAATATTCGGCGTTTTGTTGAATGTGTTGTACATCGCGTTGATTATTCTGGCGGCCTTTTCGTTGTTATCGACGCTCCTGCTTATCTATACGCTGATGCAATTGATAGGTACTATTACAACGGTGCGCAATGAGATGAAGCCGTTGATTGGTTCGGTGCAGGAGACGGTGACGGCGGTACGCGGCTCGGTGCAGGAGACATTGGGAGCGGTGAAGGATACAGCGAAGAGCGCGGGAGAGACAGCGAGTACGATTGGCAGTACGGCGAAGTTGACGAAGGACCTGGCGGTAGCTCCAAGCGTGCGCGCGGTGGCGCTTCTGGTAGGGGCGCAGCAGGCGTTCAAGGTGTTTTTGGGCAAAGGGCACGCGCGCAAGCGTGAGGAAGAACGCCGCAAAGAGCAGTTGGAGTTGCTTGATTCAGCCGTTGGAGGAGAATAGCTATGCATTACATCCCAGGCGATATTCTGGCGACATGGGGGCAGATCGCGGCTATTATCCTGGCGATCTACATGTTTGTGAACATCCTGATCGGGCTGGCTTTTGCCCTGGGGGTTTCAGTCCTCTTCGCCTGGATTCGTGAGAAGGCTAACCTTGTGAAGAAACTGCGCCCGGCTGTGGATGATTTAAATAGGACGATTGAGACGCCGCCGGATCAGGCTCTGCCCGTCACTGTTCCGCAAGATAACAAGATTTTGCAAATTGTGCATAAGGCGCAGGGTATCGATGTGACGCAGAAGGCCGAGATGGTTGAACATACCGCGCAGAACGTCGAGAAGAAGGTTGACCAGGGAGCTGATAAGGTGGCTCAGGCCGTAATCGAGTTCCGGGCGCGCACGATGATGGTCAAGGCGATGGCGAAGGCTTTCTTCCTGCCCGGCCTGAAGGAAGTGCCGCCTGCCGAGCCTATGCCCTTGATAGGAGAGAGTCCGCTCCAGCGTGGCATCCGGTTCGATGAGTCGGTGAACCGGCAGGATAGCGGCCCGGCCTATTCACCGGAAGAGACATCGAATGCAGTGGTGGCGAAGCCCTCGCTGCCAGACCGGGTTGAGGACGCGCAGATTCAGACTGCCGGAAGACGACCGCAAGGCTAAATGCGCCCATGAAATTGAATATGCGCCTGCTTGCGGAGTATTTCCAGCAGTACCGGCGCTTTCAACGCAACGCCCGCCTGTACCTCATCAACAGCGTGTTGAGTGGAGTGACAGGCGGGATTCTTCTGGTCTTATACAATCTCTACCTTGTTTCGCTTGGCTACAAAGCGGATTTTGTGGGCCTTGTCCTCTTCATGGGAACGCTGGGCGCGGGCCTCGCGATTTTTCCGGCAGGCATATGTATCGACCGCTTCAGCTCGAAAGCTATTCTGATCTGGTCGAATGCGTTGATCGGCGTGGCGGGTGCGGGGCAGATTCTTTTTCGCCAACCTGTGCCCTTGCTCGTCAGCGCCTTTTTAGCAGGAATTGGACTCGCGTTCATCCTGGTTATCAACGCGCCTTTCCTGACGCGCAACAGCACACCGGAGGAGCGAGCGCATCTTTTTAGCCTTAATATTTCGCTCGGGTTGATTACGCTGGTACTGGGCGAGGTGATCGGTGGCGCGCTGCCCGGCTGGTTTCGTTCGCTTTCCTGGCTGATGGCTCCGCTGCCGGGCTGGGCAAATGGAGCGCTTGCCAGCCAGCCGGGGCCGCGTTCGTATCAACTGGCGCTGTTGTTCGCGGGCTTGATTGCCGCGCCAAGTTTTATTCCGTTGCTTATGCTGAGTGGAGGACGACCGGAGCGGCGAGAGGTTGGGGATGAGAGGGGGACGAGGGCGGCGCAAGCGCCCACCCCCCACACAACCACAGCCCCCGCCCCTACAGAAAGGACAGCGCAAATGGTGGTTCCGGCAATGGATATGGAGAAGCCATTACATGTCCCAACAATGGAGCGGGTGGGGAAATTGGTGCGGAGTCCGTTTTTTGTGTTTGCGCTGGTGTATGGTCTGACGGGAGCGGGGGCGGGATTTTTTATTCCGTATTTCAATATTTATTTTGTGCAGCACCTGGGTGCCTCTCCTTTTTTGTTTGGGCTGATTGATGGCGGGGCGAATGCGATTACGGCGCTTACGACGGTGCTTGCGCCCTTGTTGGCGGCTCGAGTGGGCAGGACAACCACGATTGTGCTAACGCGCATAGTGAGCATTCCTTTGCTGTTGACGATTGGTTTAACAGGCATACTGCCACTGGCGGCGCTGCTCTATCTTTTCCGGCAGGGGACGATGGATATGGCGGCGGGCGTGTTGCAGGTCTACTCGATGGAGGTGGTGCCGGAAAAGTATCGCGGCGTGGCGAATAGCGGCTATCAGGCGGCCTTTCAGGTGCCAAATGCGCTGACCACGCCACTTGGGGGCTTGCTGATTGTGTCGGTTGGCTATCCGGCCATTTTCTTGATCGGCGCATGCTGCTATGTGCTGACGATTGTGCTGCTGTGGGTCAAGTTGGGCAGGAAGCTGTAACATTTTTCCCTCGCTAATTGATTATCTGGCAAGAACGTTCTTCATTACTCACTCGAGAGGTAAGTATTGTGCTGCTGAGGAGTTATACCCTTTATGTTTTCATTGCATGGCCGAGGAGAGGTTGTGATGCCAGAGCCTGGGATTGACGATGCCCTGCTGCGTGTGAAGCAATTTCTCCAGGAGAATACGCCTTTTTTACAAGGCATTATTTGCTCGTATGTTGTCAAAATGGGGCTGGCCCATGCTGAAGGCGTGGAGGCGGTCGCCTCGGAAATTTTACAGGACGCGGTTTTTGAGGCGTTGGCGCATGCCGAGCGGCTGGAGGCTGGTATCCAACCTCGCGCGTGGTTTTTAGGCATTGCTGCCAATATTATCAAGCGAAAAAGAGTTGAAGCAGCGAAACGCCAGCAGCGCGAGGTATGGATAGTTGATGCTGAGCGCGATTTTTTTGATCAGTTCGCTGCTTACGCGGAGCCAGGGAAGAAGCTTGAAGAAGATGAGCGGGTGAATGAGATGCTGGCCCTGGTTTCCAAAGAGGATCAGGAGGTTTTGCGGCTGGCGCTATTGCATGAACTTGATATGAAAACGGTGGCGCGGATATTGCACGTAACGCCGGGCACAGCGCGAGTGCGCCTGCATCGCGCCATTCATCGCCTGCGTATAGCCTGGAAAGCAGAGGGAGAGAAACATGTTTGAAGACCGTGAGCGGAATGTGAGCGCGAACGTAGCCCGCGAAAAAGCTGTTTACGAGTATGCGACTGCCTTAGAGGATGGGGATATTGATACGCTCATCGCCGTATTGCAGAAAGCTGAGCGCGACCCCGTATTGGAAGAGATGGTGCTGGAGGTTCACCAGTTTGATGGGGCTAAGGAAACGGCAGATATTGTTGAGGAGACAGAAGCAGGAAGTGAGTCTTTCCAGGGAATGGCTGCCCGGAGAACGCCAGCCTCGAAAAAGAGACGTATGGGGAGCAGATTTCGCCTCGAACGTGTACAGCGATTCGGGGGACTATTACGCGGGCTGGCAGCAGTACTGGTGGTAGGCGCGTTATTGGGCAGCATATTACTGGTATTGACATCGCGGCAACCAGGAGTGGGTGGAACGCAGCAGGGGGCCATTCACTGGCAGGGGTATGATATTCCAAACCCTGGTACCGGCGATACCAATTTGAACGGGGTAGCGGCAATTTCCCGGAACGATGTGTGGGCTGTAGGAGGCTATGCTAAAGAACGGCAAGAGTATCCCTTGCTTGAACATTGGGATGGTTCGCAATGGAGCGTTGTGCGGAGTAATACGCCTGGATATTTGTATGGGGTAACGGCAATTTCATCAGATGATGTCTGGGCCGTTGGTATAACGGATTCACAAAAGGTTCAGGACGTGAAAGCGCTGATTGAACATTGGGACGGCCATACATGGAGCGTGGTGAATAGTCCCGGCGCTGAAAGTTACAGTGTTTTATACAGCGTGTCTGCTACAGGACCTGATGATGTCTGGGCTGTGGGATTAGCGACTGATCCCAGGATACAGGCCAGGAATGGAAAAGGGCTGATTGAACATTGGGATGGGAAGCGATGGAGCATTATTGATTCTCCCAACGGACATATGGTTGAAAGCACTTTCTACAGTGTAAAGGCCATTTCATCCAGGGATGTGTGGGCCGTTGGATACTTTTATGCGGACGCGACACCTTACAGTCCCTATTATGCCTTGATCGTACATTGGAATGGCAGGCAGTGGAACGTTGTCTCTTCTCCGGCTGGGTCTGGTTCAATGCGGAAGGCTAATATCCTCTATGCAGTTACGGGACTTTCTTCAGATGATATCTGGGCCACTGGGGGTACCTGTCCACAATCATCTACTCCCAGCGCTTCAAATCCGTGTCGCCCACTAGTGGAACACTGGGATGGCACTCGTTGGAGCGACGTGAGTACTCCATCAACAGGCCACAAACATAATAACCTTTACACAGCAACGGCGCTTTCATCACATGATGTGTGGGCAGCGGGTTCCTTTTATAATTTAAACTCCGATCCGAGCATTATCCTGGTGGAACATTGGGATGGCAGGCAATGGAAGCTAGTGCAGAGTCCAGGCTATTTGGAAGGTACCTGGATAAGCGGCATGACACAAGTGGCTGGAGCAAAAACACTTTGGATGGTAGGTACTACTACGCAGAACGAATCTGCTCAGATGAGTGCAAGGATCATTCGATTGGACTTTTAGAGGAAAGTTCTCCCGGAAGGGAGAGAGTTTCTGAAAGGGAGGGAGTTCACGGAAGGTACCCGCAAGGGGATGCCTCTACAAGCCGCGCCAAATTGTAGAGGCATCCCCTTGCGGGTACCTTCCGTTTGTTTTATAGATGCCTTCCCGCTTTGGCTATCCATTCATTTTAATGCTTCGTAAAGCGGATGAAGAGAATGGTCAGTTCGTACAGGCAGGACATGGCCGCGCCCAGGATGACCGGGCTGTATGGGTCAGCGCCAGGGGTCAGGAAGGTGGCCGCGATCCACATGCTGACATGGGCTACGGCACGCTTCTTTTTGAGCGTCTGCGAGGTGATGATGCCAAGCTGGGCCAGGAAGGTCAGCACCAGCGGAATCTCAAAGACGATGCCGAAAGCCAGCAGGAAGAAGGCGACGAAGGTAAAGTAGCTGTCAGCCGTCACCAGTTCGGTGAAATCGGTGGCTGCGAAATTAATCAACCACTGTACCGGATATTGCAGGACGATGTAGCCCAGGCTGATACCTGCCAGGAAGAGGAAAATGCCGATGAAGACGAACGGCAGGGCCGTCTTCTTCTCGTGCGAGTACAGGCCCGGCGAGATGAAGGCCCAGGCCTGGTACAGGATGAGCGGCAGGGCGATCAGGAAGCCGACCGCGACGGAGAGCTTCAGAAAGACGGTGAAACCTTCTGCAACACCCTGTACCACAAGTTTGTTCCCATGCCCAAGCACATCTGCTTCTTTAGGTAGAGGCAGGGTCAGGAAGTGCATGATCTGCTCGCGGAAGATGAAGGCGACAATTGCGCCGATGACGATGCCGATGAGCGACTTGAAGATGCGCCAGCGCAATTCTTCCAGATGCTCAATGAGCGTCATCTGTGATTCATCTACCTCGTCCTCGTCTAGCATGTAATCATCATCTACCATGCTATCCCGCTGGCCGATATTACCAGTTGCCATAACTAATTACTTCCAGGCTGTTTATTCAACGGGTTTTTCGGTGCCAGGTACCTCGGTGCGCGTTGTCTTTACAACGGTTTCGCTCTCGTAGGCGGTGTTGTTCATCTTGTTGAGGTCTTTGGCGCTGACGGGCAGTTGGGGTTCTTCCTCTTCTTTGTGCGCGGTGATCTCGTTCATGCCCTTGCGGAACTCTTTAATGCTTTTGCCGATGGCGGAACCCATTTCTGGCAGCTTCTTTGGACCGAAAATCAAGAGAGCGATCAAGAGAATAACGATCAGGTCGAAGCCGTGAAATCCTGGGATCATGTTGGGTATCCTTTCTGATGGACCAATGAACTACGTTTGCACTCTACTACGTAGTAGATATGCCGTTGGATGTCTGGTGTACGCAAATCAGGTGTAGGCCGGTTGCGTGATATCCTGACCGAGCAGCGCAGATTCGATTTTGCGCAGGCCATCCATGCCGATACTGAGCGTGCCGATGCCAGCAGTTGCGAGGGCAACCATGCGAACGGCTCTGCGTCGGCTGAAGGTGCGTTCGCGTAAAGTTCTGGCGATCTGCTGCTCTTCGTCGAGTTGGGCTGCCTGCAGGCGAATCGAGGCCACAAGGGTTTCTTCCAGCTTGTCGGGTGCCGGGGCTGTACTTCCGTAATGCCGCAGCAGCAGGGTCTCGATAGAGTCGTTCTGCATGGCTCCTCCATAAAACTTACGGTTGAGAGGGAGCAGTAGCCGTGTGACTCTCAACACGTTCCGTATTACTATGATGCGCGGGAAGAGCATTTTGTGACATGCCGCGAGCGGATTGTAATTTTGTGGGATCATGCAGTTCTTCGCCGCTCTCGCGCATGTAGATGTGCTGAAATTGTTTGCGGGCGCGAGCAAGGCGCTGGCGGACGGTGGCCTCCTCGATATCCAGCATGGCGGCGATTTCGGGGGCTGAGAACTGGCCGACGATGGAGAGGAGCAACACGAGGCGCAGTGGCTCATTGATCTGCTGTAGGGCGCGCTGTACGGCCTCCTGTTCGGCAACCAGGGCTTGCGGGTCAAAACTTTCGTGCGCGCCATAGCCGGTTGGCTGGACAGGAGCGGCTTCGGATTCCAGGATTTCGGCAAAGTTTTTGGAGCCAGATTGATGGTGTTCCTGCGTGACACGCGAAAACGGGATGAAGCGGTAGAGTGAACGGCGGCGGCGCTGCATGCGAACGGTGTTCAGCGCGATTTGCAGCAACCAGGCTTTGGCATGAAAACGCGGACCACTTTTCGCGCGGGCGGCATCGATTGATTTGAGCGCCGCGTGAAAAGTGTCCTGCGCGAGGTCCTGGCTTTCTTCCCAGTCTCCGGTCAGGCCATAGATGGTGTGAAAGACGAGTTTACCGTATTCGTGAATAAGTTGTTCAATGGCCTGCGCTGCCGGTTGATTATCCACACATTACCCTTTGTCTGTTGCTATAGATAGAGATGCATATCTCTGGTGCATTGTGACACGAAATGAAAGAAAAAACAAGAGGGCGAGCGTTTTTGCTCGAGGATGAAGAGAAATAAATACCAGGACGACCTGCCGGAAATAACAGCATACATCAGAGGTCGCCCTGGAAGGGGTATAGCCACTGGTTTGTGTTAGCGCAAATGCTCTTCTATATAGTCCTGCGCTTCCTGTACCGTAGTGATCTTTTCCGCGTCCTCGTCGGAGATCTGCAGCTTAAATTCCTCTTCGAGGGACATGATAAGCTCGACGAGATCAAGGGAGTCGGCGTTGAGATCTTCTACAAAAGAAGCGCCTGGCACAACCTCGCTTTCGTCAACACCAAGCTGGTCAACAATAATTTTCTTGAGCCTTTCCTGAACGGTTGCCACTATTTCACCTCACTTTCAGCTTTCGGGGTGGGCGGTTGTTGCGCCCGGTTAAATATAGTACCGAGGACGCCATTAATGAAGCGGCTGGAGGTATTGCTGCCGAATTGTTTGGCAAGCTCCACGGCTTCGTTGATAGCGGCCTTTGCTGGTACCGTATTATTAAACAGAATTTCGTAGATTGCAAGCCTGAGTATATTTTTATCGATGCGTGCCATTTGCTGCAATGGCCATTCACGGGCTGCACTCTGAATATGGGCATCGATTTCGGCAAGATGATCGCAAACACCCTGAACGAGTTCCTGGGCGTATTCGAACACTTTCGGCTGGAGGTGTCGCTCCTCGACGTGTCGCTGTAAAACTTCCGCGACCGGATGTTGAGCCGTATCGTATTCGTAGAGTGTTTGCAGGGCAATCACCCTTGCCTGCCTTCGTATCCCAACTGGCATGCTATCCTCGCCTCTATGTTAGCAATCGATCAAGCGACATCCTGGATGTACACATTGACTTCTTGAACATGCATCCCGACCATCTCTTCAATCGCGGAGGCGACTTCTTGCTGGATGGCCGAGCCAACTTCGACGATGTTGACGCCAGATGCAACCACAATGTAGAGGTCAGCGGAGACCGTGTTGTCTTTAATCGTTAGAGCAACGCCCTGGCGTGGAATTTCGCGCCCCAGAAAGCGCGTCCACTGGTCATTGCTCGAAGCCATACGCACTACGCCCGGTACCTCTAAAGCCGTATTGATAATAATGGTTAGAAGCACCTGGCGCGCTACGCGTACCACCCCTAACGACTCGGTCGCCATATGTACTGCCTTTCAAAACATACTCTAATTGGTTCAGGGAAGAGCATCCGGTAGATGCTCAGCCCGAGCCTCAGAAACGTATTGTTCTACTGCAAAGATAGGCACTTTTCCCTGCGCTTGTCAAGTCTGCTATTCTTATCGGCTAATATTTTTATTACGAATAAAGAACAAACATGGTTTATACAGTTGCCGGATAGAAAGAGCGTCATATTACGATACAAGGCCCAGTTCGCGCAAAGTGCCAACCACTTTTTCCAGGTCAGAGGCGGTGCTGAGATTCAGCGTTTTTGCCCCTTTGGCGATGCGTTTGACCATGCCGGTAAGCGCCTGACCAGGGCCGATTTCGAGAAAGAGCGTGACTCCGGTGCTAACCATATAATCGATGGTGCGCGTCCATTGTACGGAAGCTGCGATTTGTTGAGCGAGTTCTTCGCGGATCTCGGTCGCGCTCGAAATCGGGCGCGCGTCAATATTGCCGACAAGCGGGATGGCGGCATTGCGAATAGAAGTTGCATCTATCGCCTTTGCCAAACCTGCGGCGGCGGGCTGCATGACGGGCGAATGGAACGCGCCGCTGACGGCCAGGGGGATGACTCGTTTCGCTCCTCGTTCTTTTGCCAGTTCCATAGCGCGATTTAAGGCCTGCTGCTCGCCCGAGATGACGATCTGTCCGGGCGCGTTGAAGTTGGCAACGGTGACTTTGCCCTGCCCGAGGTGCGCGTCAGCAGGCAGGTTGGCGCTTGCCTCGGCTGTAGCATCGCGGCAGACTTCCTGCAATGCCTCCTCGTCCATGCCGATGATGGCGGCCATGCCACCGAGGCAGACAGTACCCTCGTGATGCATAAGGCGACCGCGCTCGCGCACGAGCAACAGGGCGTCTTGCAGATCGAGCGCGCCGGATGCGACCAGGGCAGCATATTCTCCCACGCTATGACCGGCTGTAAATGCTGGTGCGAGCGGCGTTGTCCATGACGAGGTTTCGCCGTTAGAAGAAAGGGCTTCCTGTAAGGCGGCCAGCAGGGCGAGGCTTACTGTGACGATGGCGGGCTGAGCATTGATCGTTTCGCGCAGGGTTTCTTCAGGCCCTTGAAAGCAGAGCGTGCTGAGAGAGAAGCCGAGCGCATCATCTGCCGTTTGAAAGACACGACGGGCCGCAGGTGAGCTTTCAAAAATATCGGCCCCCATACCGACGGCCTGGCTTCCCTGGCCGGGAAATAAAAAAGCAACCTGTGATGTCATACCTGTCTACTCGCGTATGAAAAGGAGGCGGGTAACTTAGTACCTGCCTCCACGTTTTTATGACTGTTTCTTTTCGCGTGGATAGAAGACCTGGCGACCGCGATAGGTGCCACAGTGCGGGCAGGCGTGATGTGACAGGCGAGGCCGTCTGCACTGCGGGCAGGTGACAAGCTGTGGCAGGGTGATGCGGTGCGTAGCGCGGCGTTTCCCCTGTCGCGAGTGAGAAACTCGTTGTTTTGGCAGCGCTCCCATAGTTCGTATTCCTCCTCATAGGCCGTTCAACGGGCCTGTTTCTTGCAATTATGACTGCTGCGAACCGTTTTGTAACAGGCGTTCGAGCGCGCGCCAGCGCGGCTCGATCTCCGGCTTGCACTCGCACGGACCGAGGTTTAAATCGTGTCCGCATTGCGGGCAGAGTCCCTTACAATCTTCCTGACAGAGCGCCACCATTGGGAGCGCGGTCAGGATATTCTGGCGAATTGCTTCCGTCAGATCAAGCTCGTGATGCTCGTCAATAGGGAAGCCCTCTTCCTTGTTGAAAGGAGCCACCGGCATACCACTGATTACATCAATGGTCGGATAAAACTGCTCCTCAAAATTCACGAGCAAAGGCTGCTCGAACTCCTTCAGGCAACGGTCGCATGTTCGTTTCAGTAGAAGTTCGGCCCAGCCATCCACCAGTAAACCCTGGTTGGTGCGGCGCATGCGAGCATGTCCACCCAGCTGGCCAACCACTGTCAATTCGTCATCGAAATGAACGTCATCTTCCGTAAAATCGTAGGCCAACGAAGTTCCGACAGGAGCCTTCATCAGTTGCGCCACGTTAAACACGAGTTCATCCATATCCCCTTATCCTTTAATCCATGATATAGCAAGACAATAGCAAAAATAGAGCGTGATGTGGCGCAGGAGAAGATGCTATTCTCTGATGCTTGCTCATTATAGAAGACCGCGCGAGGCGTGTCAAGTCTCATGACCCAGGTTGGGCAGGGTTACGCGAAGGTGGTTCCTGGGAGTACATCGGCCCTCCCATTGTATCCATAGCGAGCGAGGCGCGGCGAGGAACGGCGCGCTGGTTTTGTGGCGGCTCCTCTTCATCCTCGATATAGTCCGAAGCTTCTGCGCTTTCGCCTTCTTCTCCCAGCGCGCCCATGCTCTCCAGGCCTCTTTCGATGCTCAGGATCGAGCGGTCGATATCGGTTTCGATGCTGGTAAGATGATCGCGCAGAGCACGCAAGGTCTCAACGACGTAAAGATCGGCTTCGTTCTTTAATTGCTCAGCTTTTAATTCGGCCTCACGTAGTATTTCCTGCGAGCGCTCTTGAGCGGCTTTGAGCAGGCCCTCGCGGTTCATGGCGCGTTCGGATTCTTCACGAGCGCGGGCAAGCAGGGCGCTGGCATCGGCCTGAGCCTGTGCAAGAATGCGTTCTTTGTCACGGCTCACGTTGCGCGCCTGCTTGACTTCTTCAGGAATAGCCAGGCGCATTTGCTCGATGATATCCTGGATGTCGGCTTCTTTGATCATGATCTGGTTGACTAACGGCATGCGGCGGCTGCCCGCGACCAGGTTTTCCAGGCGATCAATGAGATATAAGATATCCACGCCTTCCCTCCGTTCTCAACAAGACCTTTGCTAGCTGTCTATACATGCTATTACACACTGCCTCCAGATGTCATCCTGAGCGCAGCGAAGGATCGCAGGCCTCCACTGGCTTGACCTGGCAAGCACGAGATCCTGAGCGGCGCTCAGGATGACATGCGAAGAGGTCTTTTTCATGGCGTGCAGTTGTTACTCGCTGAATTTGTTTTTGAGCGCAACGACGACGTTGGGCGGGAGCATATCGGTGACATCTCCACCCAGACGGGCAACCTCTTTCAGCAAAGATGAACTGACAAAAAGCTGTTGCAGGTTGGTGAGCAGGCAAACGGTTTCAATTTCAGGCGCGAGTTTGCGATTCATTAGCCCCTGTTGGAATTCGGCCTCGAAATCGTTAGGCGAGCGTAGACCTTTGATGATGGCCTGCCCGCCAATGGAGCGCACATAATCGACCAGCAGTTCCTTGAAGGTGTCCACGCGCACATTATCCAGGCCCTCGTTGGCGATAACCTCCTGCCACAGTTGCAGGCGCTCCTCCAGAGAAAAGAGGAGATTCTTCGCCGGGAAGGCGTATACAGCTACAATCAGAGTATCAAAGAGCCTCGCTGCTCTGCGCGCAATATCAAGATGCCCGTTGGTCAATGGATCAAAGCTGCCTGGATAAACGGCGATGCGCCCTTGCCTCTCGTTGCTCACGCTTTCCAATCCCCTTTGAAAGAGTTTTCAGTTGTCGGCTTTTTGCTTATATATGGCCCAGGTAGGGACGGCAAAAAGCTTTCTCCATTTAACCATATAAGCAATAATTAATCAATGGTTCTATGTAAGGATGTGAGGGGAACGAAAGACTTGTGTTAAACGACCGGAAGACACTCCTGGCGGGTGGCTTCCGGTCTCCCAGCACCTGCGGGAACTTTAGCTGTTCGCTGCCTCCAACCACATATACTGGTATGGCTCCAGGAGTAAAGGTTGGTCTGCTGCCAGTGCCTGGCCGGTAATCAGGTCGGTGAAGTGGTAACTTGTCCCGTACATGCGTAGCAGGTTGGCATCCATGTACTGGGGATACGCGGAGAAATTGGCTATGATGAGGAGTTGCTGGCTGCCGCCGTGACGGGCGTAACCGAAGAGATGCGGGTTGTCGGTATCGATGAACTCCGTATCGTTATCGTAAATGGCCGGTTGCTGTTTGCGCAACGTGATTAACCGTTTCAATTCGGTGTAGATGCGATTATGAGGTGAGGCGGGGTCATTGCGTACTTGCTCCTGCCAGTCCCAGTTGGTTTTTGGACGATGCACCCAGCGATTATCACTTGCTTTGTGGGGGTCATGTGCGAACGAATAATCGTTGAGCGTACCCACTTCGTCGCCCAGGTAGATGAGCGGAATGCCGCCGATGCTTAAGATAATGCTGTACAACAGCCGAATGCGGCGCACCGCGAGATCGATTTGTTGCTGGTCGGAAGATTGTAGGGCCTGCTCCAATCCGGCCAGGGAAGCCATTGTGCCGGAAATACGGGCATCACCGGTGGCGGGATTCTCCTGAAATGGCAGACCGCGCGCGAAGGAGCCGGAGAAACGCCCCATGTAGAACTGGTTCAGGAACGAGCGGTGTCCCTGTGGATCAATCCATTCCCAACGGGCGTCGTTGTCGTCAAATGTCCAGCCGATATCATCGTGCGAACGCAGGTAGTTGACCCAGGCGGTACCCGGCGGCAGGCGAAAACGAGTGCGCATAGAGTGATCGAGCAGCTTGACCTCGGTGGTTGCCAGCGACTCCCAGAGCAGCGCCATGAGCAACGGGTTGTAGCTGATCTGGCATTCCTGCGGGCTGATGTAGCTGATAACGTCGTCGGGATGGACAATGGCCTCAGACTTGAAGAGAACGGCGGGGGCGGCAATGTTCATGAGGGCGCGAAAAGCCTGAATGATCTGGTGGGCCTCCGGCTGGTTCTCGCAACTGGTTCCCATGCGCTTCCAGATGAAGGCGACGGCATCGAGACGCAGAATCTCTACGCCGCTGTTGGCGATGAACAGCATCTCTTCGGTCATGGCGCGAAAGACCGCCGGATTGGCATAGTTCAGATCCCACTGGAAGCTGTTGAAGGTCGTCCAGACCCACTTACGCATATCTTCGCGCCACGTGAAGCTGCCACGCCGCACAGTGGGAAAGATTTCGCGCAGGGTGCGTTCATAGGCATCGGGGATAGTACGGTCGGGAAAGATAAAGTAGAAGTTTTCATATTCGGGGTCGCCAGCCTGTGCGCGCCGCGCCCACTCGTGTTCGTCAGAGGTATGATTGAAGACGAAGTCGAGAACCAGGCTGATACCTTCCTCCTGGAACTCGCGCGCCAGTTTGGACAGTTCTTCAATGGTACCGAGCCGGGGATTGACGTGGCGATAGCTGCTGACCGCGTAACCACCGTCACTATTCCCCTCGGGCGATTCGAAAAGTGGCATCAGGTGAAGATAGGTAAGTCCAAGCTCTTTGAAGTAGGGCAGGCGGCAGCGCAGGCCTTTGAGGTTCCCGGCAAACAAATCGACGTAGCACATCGCGCCGACCATCTTCTGAGACTGAAACCAGCCCGGATCAGCTTCGCGGCGCGCATCCAGTTCCTTGAGCCACGCGGGACGCGCAAACCAGCTTCGCGTAGTCGCATACAGCAACTCTTCCAGGTGGTAGAAAAAGTCATAGTGTGTGCCATAGAGATTCAGTAGTAGCCCGAAGAGGCGTTCCCACTGTTGACGTAACCGTGTCTCAAAAGTGTGCCAGTCATCGCGAGCGGCGTTAGCTTCGTCGCGAAAAGCTGTTTGCAGGCGTGGCCAGAGCCGCTTGAGTGTTAAATCGGCCTGTGAATGAACCCATTGTACATCGATCATGATTTTGCCTCGAAAACGTTAAAATGAGCTTGCGTGGGTATGCCTGAGAAAGGAGTGTTATAACCCAGTTTGAAGGAATTGCTCTACTTCAGTGCGGCGCGGGGGATTTGCGCCAGGGCGTGTGCAGTTCAATGCTGCCACCGCTGACGCGAAACGCAGCATTTCTTGTAGTTCTGGCTCGGACATAGCTAAGACCTGCTCGCGAGTGGTGATGGCATGGTCGGCTAACCAGCCTAGTGTTCCGGCGCAGAACGAATCGCCCGCGCCAACGGTATCGCTTACTGTGACCGGAAAAGTCGGAACCGAAAGCGTTTGTGATGTGTCAGTGCGCGCCAGAACACCTTTCTCTCCATGTGTCACCATGACCAGCGCAGGCCCGAGCGCGCACAATTGCCTGATAGCCTCTTCCATTGGTATTCCAGGCAGCAGCCACGCGAGATCAACGTAGCTCAGTTTAAAAATATCGGTGAGTGCGATTAGATGTTGGAGTAAGGCACGATACTTTGCCTCATCCTGTACCAGATCGCGGCGTATGTTCGGATCGAGCGAGAGCAAAGCCTTCCCTTTGAGACGTTCAACGGTTGCCAGGACGGTTTGCGGCGTTATGCCGCGCAGCAGGCTGATCGAACCGATGTGTAAGATATTGGTCTCCGAGTAGAGGGATTCTGGTACGTCATTCACGGTCAGCAGCGTATCAGCCGTTCCCTCGCCATAAAAGGTGAAGGCTGGTTCTCCCGCTTCCATCGTCACAAAGGCCAGCGTCGTCTGCGCCTTTGCTACCGCCACGAAGCGCGTATCAACCCCCTCTGCTTGCAAAGTATGCAAGAGATGATGCCCAAAGTAGTCGTCCGCGATTTTCCCTGCAAAGGCGGTATGTTGCTCCAGACGAGCAAGACCAATCGCAACATTAAACAACGAGCCGCCCGCGTACATACGGAAATCGGTGTTCCTGGTTTCTTGTGGCGTTCCCTTTCCTTCTTCCGCATGAGATACACTCGATACCCCCGTATTGAGGGGAACAAAATCGATCAGGCTTTCGCCCATGCATGTCACCAGAATGCTCATGATGTTTCTCCTTCCGTTGTAGCAGGCTCTATTGCGGGGTTGGATGGATGTTTACTCCAATATTATCATCGCATATGAAGCGAGGTTGATGCTAGATGGCTATTAGTGTTGCTAAAAAGAGGGGGAAAAGCCGCTTAGGGTAGTGTTGGAGACTTCTGGAAGCTATGAAGTGTAATGTTTCTAAAAAGGAAAAGAGCGCATTCGTCGCAGTTGATGAATGCGCCCTTTTTGTTTACGCGACGTTTGCCTGCAGGCGGCGATAGCGTCCGGCTATCATTTCGCCGAGGCCGATGGCGGCGAGGCCGAGCAGCAGGTGAATGACCTGGATGACCCACTGGCTGGAGCCGAGATTCCAGCGCGTCTGGAAGAGGCCAATGAAGGCGAGCAGGAAGCCAACGACAAAAGTCGCCAGGGCGAGCGGGAAACTGCCACCCTTGCGCACTCCCTGGACAATGCCGATAGTAAAGAGGGAGATCACGGCCAGCAAGCCCAGGATGATGTGAACGATGATAAGACTATCCGCGTTGCCCGTCCAGAACAGGATACCCAAAATAAGGTTAATCAGGACTGTGACGCGCAAGACCATGATTGCAATACGAATGACCAATCTGTATTCCTCCTGAAAGATGTTGCTTTGTAAATGAACCCTCACACAATAATGTGGGATGGTTTTGTAGGGCCGCGCTTCAGCGCGTCCAGCTTCTCGTGCCGATGTAGGACAGGGGGACGCGCTGAAGCGCGGCCCTACAAAACCCGGCTCCTATTTTGTGAACATTCGTGAAAAAGGCGGCTTTTTAACACAGCCTCATATATATCTTAACGTTTATTGGCTATAGCGTGGCTTTTCTGGAATGGTGCCAAAAATAGAGATAGCAGGCCAGTGAATAGACTAACCTGCTAAATAGCGTAGAGTTTTTTACGCCAGCGTGCCAGGGAAATTAGTAGCGACGACCGCGATTGTTGTTATACGGGCGGCGATCCCGTCCGTAGGACCCTCTGTCATTGTCCTCGCGTTTACGAGCTTCGTTGACAGTGATGGTTCGCGTGCCCAACTGGGTGCCGTTCAGACGTTCGATAGCGGTGCGAGCTTCCTCGTCGTTGCTCATCTCAACAAAGCCGAAGCCTTTGCTGCGTCCTGTGTCGCGATCGGTAATGACGGTGGCCTCTGTGACCTCTCCGGTTTGTCCAAACAGGTCAATCAGGTCTTGCTCGGTGGTTTGGTAGGGAAGACCCCCTACATAGATTCTCATGAAGAAACGCTCCTGTGGCGGCATCTGTTCTTGCATTGACGCTCGAAGAAACCGTTTCTCACAGAAGCGTTCCAATGTCCTTTCGATGCCATATGCTCATTATAACATACCTTGAAAAGGGTTTATTCCCCCATATCAGTGCATCATGATATCCTGCCAGAAGAGATGCATTTTTTCGCGCAGGGCCGCGTGTTCTGGCTTTTTCAGGTAGGGATCGCTCTCCCAGAGTTTAGCGGCGAGCTTTTGCGAGAGTTCGATGAGCGGGGTATCGCTCAGGTCGGCAATGCGCAATTCGGGAACGCCGCTCTGGCGCACACCGAAGAAATCGCCGGGGCCGCGCAGCTTGAGGTCGGCTTCGGCGAGACGGAAGCCATCATCGGTGTTCTGGAAGATTTCCAGGCGTTCCTGCGCTTGCAGGCTGGCGTCGGCGCTGAGGACGTAGCAGTAGGATTGATGCTTGCCGCGCCCGACTCGCCCGCGAAACTGGTGAAGCTGCGAGAGACCAAAGCGGTCGGCGTCCTCAATAACCATCACCGTCGCGTTGGGAACGTCGATGCCAACCTCAATGACCGAAGTGGCTACCAGGACATCGAGTTTGCCATCGCGAAATTCGCGCATAATGGCGTCTTTGTCGGCTGCTTTCATGCCGCCATGCAGCAGGCCGAGGCGCAGGTTTGGAAAGACATCGCGGCTCAGACGTTCGTATTCGACGGTCGCGGCTTTGACGGCCAGCGATTCGGATTCTTCGATCAGAGGACAGATAATGAAAGCCTGCCTGCCCTCGGCAACCTGCTGGGCGATAAGTTTGTAGGCCTCGTCGCGGCGCGCGCCACTACGCCAGCGCGTAATGATCTTCTGGCGACCAGGGGGCAACTGGTCAATGACGGAGACATCCAGGTCGCCGTAGAGCGTCAGGGCGAGTGTGCGCGGAATGGGTGTGGCAGTCATCACCAGCATGTGGGGGTGATAGCCTTTCTGGCGCAACAGATCGCGCTGCTCGACGCCGAAGCGATGCTGCTCGTCCACGATGACCAGGCCAAGCTTTTGAAAGGTGACATCTTCCTGAATCAGGGCGTGCGTGCCAATTGCCACCATTGCCTGACCGGATTCGATGGCGGAGCGGCCCATATTGCGCTCGCGCTGGCGCAGGCTGCCTGTCAGCAACACGGTACGGATGCCGAACGGTTCGAGCATGGCGCTGATACTTCTAGCGTGCTGCTCGGCGAGCAGTTCGGTGGGGGCCATAATCGCACCCTGGTAGCCGTTGAGCGCGGCCATGAGGAGCGCGACAGCGGCAACGGCGGTTTTACCCGCGCCGACATCACCTTGCAACAAGCGGCACATGGGCTGCGAACGTGCAAGGTCGCGGAAGATTTCGATGATGACGCGGCGCTGCGCATTCGTGAAGCGAAAAGGCAGTGTGGCTTCAAAGGGCTGATCGAGCGCGAGTTCTGACCAGAGAGTCGCGCCCGTAGATGGCAGGTCTAGCGTTTGCTCGTTGTTTGTATCTGCTGCTGTCTCGTCAATATCTACCGTATCTACAAAGATTTTCTTATAGTCTATGAAAAAGGCGTTGCCCTGTGGAGTTTCGCGCTGCCAGCGTGTGCGGCGTTCCTGCATGCCCAGGTGAATCATGAAGAATTCGTCGAAACCCAGGCGGCGGCGGCTGGCGAGCAGCATCTCTTCGTTTTCGGGATAGTGAATCTGGGACACAGCCTCTGGTAGGGGAAGCAGCTTGCCCTCGCGGCGAATCGAGGCGGGCAGGTGTTCGGGAATGACGCCCGCGTAGCGATCAACGACATATTTGGTGTATTTGCGCAGGGCTTTGGCGCTCAGCCCCTCAGTAAGCGGGTAGATGGGGACTAAGCGACCGGTATTAAGTGGTTCGCCGCGCTCGGGAAGTTCGTGGCTGCGCACAGTAAATTCGACCTTGTTGCCAAAACGCTGCTTTGTGCCTGTCACGACGATGTATTCGCCTTTGGCCTTTTCCAGTTGTTTTTGTAAATAGGACTGGTTGAACCAGGTGACGCGCATCTTGCCGGTGTCATCGGAGATGGTGGCGATGGTGCGAGAGCGACCGCTGCCGCCGCGCACCGTCTCAACTTCCCACAGCAGGCCAATGGTGGTGGTGACTTCATTGAAGGGAAGATTGGCGATTTTTTCGAGCTTGCTGTAGTCGCGGTGCTGGCGCGGGAAATAGAAAAGCAGGTCGCGAATGGTGCGAATGCCCAGGCTGCGCAACTTTGCCGCACTGGTGGTGCCAACACCGGGAACGGCGGTAACATCGGCGCTTAAAAGGGTCAGCGAGGCATGGCTGGCGGACATATCGGCTTCAAGCCCGATGGGATTATCTGGCTTCTTTTGCGGGGTTGGCTTTGACGCAGGTTTTGTTTCGCCATTGATTACAGCAGGTGTGCTGGCTGGTTGGCCTGTTGTTTTAGAAAGACTTGCCGTATTTGCGGCAGTCTGCGTATGTTCAGGTTGGTTGATAGGTGTAACAGGCTTTTTCTGAGCAGGGTCAGGTTGGCTGATAGGCGCAATGGGTTTCTTCTGGGTAGGGTTGGATAGAATGGGTGTGCCGGGTCTTTGAGGTGCGCCGTTATCAGCCAGTTCGTTGAGAATGGCGAGGGCGGCGCGCAGGCTGGCGGCGCGCTGAATCGGGTCCTGCTTGCGATAGCCTTCGAGATGTTCGGTAAAAGTATGAATGGGGCGCGGGTCGAGTCCGGCTTTTTTGCAGACGTTGCTGGCTTCCTCGGCCCAATGAACGGCAAACAGTTCCAGGCCACCCTGGACAATTTTATCCTGGTGATTGCCACGTTGTTCGTATTGCAGCACTTTACGCGCGCGTTCGATCAAAGGGATGAGCGGTGTTTGCATAGTATTTGACATAACATTTTATAAAACTTTCAATGCCTGGTTTTTTTCAGTTTTCATACTATAGTTGGTGCTTTGGCGGGGTGTCAAGAGCAAATTTTCTATATTGGCATGCCAGATGAAGGCAGTTTAGCCGCATGGAACTACCTGCGTGATGGCAAAGATGAGCAGTACCAGAATGACAGAGAAGAGCGTGGCGTCAGTGAGAATGCGGCGGTCGTGATGATAGTTGAGCGCATAAAGGAGTACACCAGCAAACATGATGAGTAACACTCCCGTGAGGGCGAGGTAGCGCAAATCGCCAGGGGGACCTTGCGCGCATTTGTCTCCTTGATTGTACAGCGCGCCAAGCGTAATGACGAGCGCGCTGAGCAGGGGCAGGAACATCTGATTTGTCACTGAGATGGTGCGCTGATCTCCCTGATGAATGCGCACATAGAGCAGCAGCACCAGGAGAACGAGAACGATACAGGCGAAGAAGAGAAACACATTGTTCATAGTTGTGTTACGTAAAACGAAAGTGCAAGGGTGGAAATATTTGCTGCAAGAAACTCTGGGGCCAGTGAATCCATCCCAGGAGTTGCGCGACGAGAATAAAGAACATCATGACAAGAATGCCAACTCCTATCGGCCACCTGCGTTTCGATAGCAGCAGGACGAAGCCAAGCACCGCCTGCCCGAAGAGGTAGAGAGGCCAGAGCGCGAGCAGAAAGAAGAGCAATAGGGATAAGGGAACGGCGATAAGAACATTCACGACAGGTATGGCCATAGCAAGGAAGCCAATGGGAAGCAGGCTATAGGGTAAGGAACCAATGACTAAGCCCCAGAAGGCTACCCTCAGAAACTGAAAGACTGTTCCAGCGAGACCTCTTTTGATACGCTCTAACCGGTCACGCACAATACGCATGTTTTTGGGACGTTTGGAGATATCTGGTTCGAGCATATCACTCAGTAAGCATTGTAGGCGTGGTGGAAGCGTAAGGGTTGGAGAGGCATCGGTATCATCTCCAAGTAAGAGCGTTTGTAAGGTCGCGCCCAGGCCATAGATATCGGTTTGCGTGGTGGATTGAGCCTTGCCGTATTGTTCGGGCGCGGCATAGCCTGGAGAACCGAGCGGGCCGATATCGCGTGTTTTGTTTGGGTCGTAAAGACGAGCAATGCCGAAGTCGATCAGGTAGAGACGTCCCTTTGGCGTGCGCATGATGTTGCCTGGCTTCACGTCGCGAAAGACGATGGGTGGGTCCTGCTTATGCAAGAATTCCAGCACCTTTGTGAGTTGAATAGCAATTTTAAGGGCTTCCTTTCGGGGAAGATGACCGCCGGGCTGTTTGTTCAAATAGTCTTCGAGCGTTTCTCCCTCGATGTACTCCATAACCACGTACCAGTGCGCCGGGTCGGTGAAAGAATCGTAGATACGCGGCAGGTTCTCGTGTTGCAGGCGCGAGAGAATGTTGATCTCACGGTTATAGGTATCGGTCGCCTCTATGGCCTGCCGGGGTGAAAGGGTGCTGAGATTGATTTGTTTGATAGCAACCAGCCGATTGCGTTTTTGCGTGTCCCGCGCTTTGTAGACGAGGCCGTAGCCGCCCTGGCCGATCTCGCTCAACAAATGATAGCGCCCATTCAGAAGTGTGCCTATGGAGGGTGCATTGATAGGCGTTGGTGGAGTGTGTACTGGTTGTGGCTGCTGTATTACTACTGGCGTGATGAATGGGTCGGAAGAGAGCGCGAGAGGATGCTGACAGGCAAAGCAATGGGTAGCATCGCTCTGATTGGCCGCGCCGCATTCGTCGCAGAAGAACAGGGAAATCATTTTCGCTTGCGCTCTCTTTCTGGTTGCTTGCAGGTCTTCTCCCCATTATTATACGTTTGAAGGTCGGTATTTATCTCGCTTTTGGATATAAGGTGCAACTTTGCTCGAATGGGCGGCGTGTTAAGAAAGAGCTAACAATTATGGCAGTCGAAAGGAGTATATAGAGATGGAGCAAGCAGAGGGACGTTCAACGGTGGTTGGCATTTTTGAGGATCGAGCTTTCGCGCAGCACGCTATCGATGAACTGCGCACAGCAGGCTTCGCGGACGAGCAGATTGGCTATGCTGCGCGTGAGGAGCAGGCGCTGGAAGGAACCAAGCGCGATCTGGCGTCAGGCACGGTTGAAGGCGAGACGCAAGAGGAGACGACGAAAGGTGTGGTTGTCGGTGGGGTGGCCGGTGGAGTGCTGGGCGCGGTGGTGGCGCTCTTGCTTCCTGGAATCGGGCCGGTACTGGCCGGTGGTGTTCTGCTGGGGATTCTCAGTGGAGCGGCGGTTGGCGGCGCAGCTGGCGGCTTGATTGGCGCGCTGATGAGCATGGGCATTCCAGAGGACGAGGCGCAGCGTTATTCTAAGCACGTGGAAGTTGGCCGCGTGATCGTCACCATCGCGGCGGATGGCCGGACCAAAGAGGCGCTTGATATTCTGCGCAGGAATGGGGCTATCGAGGCCAATGATCGCTTTGGGCAGAACGTAGACCCAGATTTTCTTGCCAGTTCGCGAGCGACCGATATCGATACCAGCCCCAAAGAGCCGGTAGCCGATCCCTCGAAGGATGACAGCTTCTTTACACAGCCATCCGGGGTCGATACGTGGGATGATCCGCGTATGCGTATGCCGCGAGCATAGCGCCTTTACCAGTCTGTTCCCGCCTGTCATACTGAGCGCAGCAAAGCATCTGCGTATGGTCGGCTACGGATGCTTCGGCTGCGCTCAGCATGACAGGCAAATTATGCGGATTTTTCCTCTGGCGGGGCGGTGAAATGAATCTCCAGCGCCTTGTTGACGAAGCGAGCAAGCCTGGCTTCCTGGTTGGCAAGGACGGCTGGCAGGGTGATGTCGCGCTTGAAATTGCCAATTTCTATGATCATTTCATCGCCTTTTTTGGTCATCTGCACTTTGTCCATTTCGACATGTGGCAGGGGAAGGCGCAGGATATATGTGTCTCCTTGCCGAATCACTTCCTGGATGGGGCCGCGATGGAAGACCTGCGTTGGGTCCTGCTCGCCAAAGACCTGCAGTGCCAGTTCGCCCAGCGCTTTGACGCCGATAATCTCGCGTGAGAGGTAGGGCGCTTCCCAGATGGGCAGCGGAGCAAAGGTGTTATATATCTGCTGGCGCAGCTTTTCCTGATTGTGGTACATCTCCTGCATGAAGGCATCCTGGTAGTTGCCGGGCTGAAGCACACGGTTGCAGACCACACCATCAATGGGGTAGCCGAAGAGCGCCAGGTAGGTTTCGGCGCGCAAAGCCTCTTTAATGACCATACGCTCAGGGTTAACGACCGGTCGATACGAGCTGATATCTGGATTGGACAGTACTTCGCGCAAGGCTTTTACTCGCTCGCTGAGCTGGTTTACAGCGTCCAGTAGTTCTCCAGAAGGAATGAAAGCTTTGAGGAACGGGCGCGCAATATTGAGCGTGGTGCTTTTGAAGTTGATACCTGAGATGCGAGCGGCGTACCACTGAAATGTATCGGGCATGCTGAGCAGGCGCACAGTTTCGCCTGTTGGGGCGGCATCAATGATGACGACCTCGAAATTGCCGTCGCGGGCGTTGCGATAAATGTTGAGCAGGCTGACGATTTCATCCATGCCTGGAATGAGGGCCAGTTCTTCCGCCATGACAGAGTCGAGGCCACGCTTGCGCAGTAACTCGCTCATTTTCTGCTGCAATTTTCCCCAACCCTGGCGCATTTCGTCCAGCACGTTGACTTCCTGTGCCCACAGGTTTGTTGTAATCTGCTGAGGTTCCGAGGTAAGCGATTTATTAAGACAATCGGCCAGGCTGTGCGCGAGGTCGGTGCTGACGACTAAGGTGCGTTTGCCGAGTGATGCAGAACGAGCAGCAGTCGCAGCCGAGATAGTCGTCTTACCGACGCCGCCTTTGCCGAGATAGAGTATGAAACGCATAAGTGCCTTTCCTGCAATGTGTTTTCTTATCTATATGTATGTACGTTGAAGCATTGCTTCTGGTTATTTTTTGTGGGAAAGTGGTCGAGTTCTGTAATGGGAGACGATGTGGGAAGGCAATTTTTGCTTGACGGTTGTTTCCTTTGTACTCTACAATGGCCTTAGCTGATGGGATAAACCTTTCAGTGAATATAAAGGACTGACTCACAAAACTATGCCTGTAAATGCAAATAGGCCGGAACGCTGGAAAGAGGATATAGCACAGTCGGTAGATTTATATAATCATTGGTTTATGCAGTTTGCGCCTCAAGTTTACCAGCATGTGCGCGTGGAAACAACGAAGCAAGTACAAAATGCACTTGCGTGGACAGATAATTTACGCAGTATAGCACCAGATGTTTTAAGACAATATCCCTCGATATTGGCTATGCTTCGCATGACGACGGCACCTCCTCTGGCACGTGATCGCTTGATTGGGCTGTCGGGTGTACTGCCTCATGTCATAAGAAGTATGGAACTTCAACATCAGTTGCCGGTACACATGGATAAGCGGTTACTGGATGAAGAGCTTCAGAAAATTGGAAACACAATTATGCGGCTGGTGGATGCTGATATTTTTCCCTGGCTACAAGCTGGCAAAATTCCAACGGAGACGGAAATCTATCGGGCTGCAACGATTGTTGCTGACCGCTTGTGTGGGGTTGCAGCTGATCCTATCATTCGTAATGCTCAGGAACAAAGGCAATTAGAAGTGATCAAACTATGGCTTGAGCGACGAGGATATATTCAGGTCACATCTAATGAGCGTGTACAATTTGATAAAATGAAACCGGGTACCTTTTCATTTCGATTGAATGTGCAGGTAGTGCAGGAAGGCGGAGCAAGAAAGGTAAAGATTCCTGTTGATGCAGTTATTATGCCCCTGGAAGCAAAGGATAGGGAGTTTCCTTTGTTAGTAGAAGCGAAATCGGCAGGAGACTTTACTAACACGAACAAGCGGCGAAAAGAGGAGGCAATAAAGGTTGCTCAGTTGAGAGCTACCTATGGTTATACTATTCGGTTTGTCTTATTTCTGTGTGGTTATTTTGATAGTGGATACTTAGGATATGAGGCAGCCGAAGGAATAGATTGGGTGTGGGAACACCGCATAGATGATTTAGCCGAATTGGGAGTATAAGTTTTGCTGACATACGATGCTATAGAACAAAAACGCCTGGAGATACAGAATCAACTCGATGCCGCTAAGACCCAGGCAGAGCGTAATAGACTGGGGCAATTTGCTACGCCGCCGGAACTGGCAGTAGATATGCTTGCGTATGCAAAAGCATTGCTGCCAGACGATAGGTTTCCATTTCGTTTTTTGGACCCCGCGCTTGGAACAGGTGCCTTCTTGTCCGCTTTGTTACGCTTATTTCCTGCAACATCTTTACGTGAAGCAATTGGATATGAGGTTGACCCGCATTATGGACAGGAAGCGATGAGGCTTTGGCATGAAAAACCTGTACAGATACGTTTGATGGATTATACGAAAGCTACTCCCCCTGTAACAGAAGAGCAGAAGGCACATCTTCTCATCTGTAATCCACCTTATGTAAGACATCATCATTTGAGTAGTGATGAGAAGTTACGGTTGCGGAGACTAGCAGAGAAGACAACAGGTATGCAATTCAATGAGCTTGCCGGTTTATATTGCTATTTTCTGTGTATTGCGCATGGCTGGATGGCGCATAATGCTTTAGCTGGCTGGCTTATTCCAAGCGAGTTTATGGACGTTAACTATGGTCGGCGATTGAAAGAGTATCTTCTGAAGAAAGTAACGCTTTTACGCATTCATCGCTTTGATCCCAGTGAGGTGCAATTTAAGGATGCACTTGTCTCGTCGGCTGTTGTCTGGTTGAGGAATGCAGTTCCAGCAAAAGACCATATGGTAGAGTTTACCTTTGGGGGCACGTTATCAAATCCCAAAGTTTCTCAGGCTGTTTCTCTAGATGTGCTTCGTAAAGCAGCGAAATGGACACAATTTCCGCAAGTAACCCGGTCATCTACATCGTCTTCTCAGAAAGAGCAAGTGCGGCTTGCGGACTTATTCGAGGTCAAACGCGGTTTAGTGACGGGGGCAAATGAATTTTTTATTTTGACCGATGAACAGGTAGAAGAGTATCGACTGCCTCGACAATTTCTGGTACCGATTCTGCCCGGCCCCAAATCTTTAAAAAGAGATGAGATTGAAGCGGATGCTGAGGGTAATCCCGTATTAGAGCAGAGGCTGTTTCTTTTGAATTGTAACCTAACAGAAGAGGAAGTACAACACTATCCAGAGCTTTATAAGTACTTGCAAATGGGCGTGGAAATGGGTATTCATCAAGGATATATTTGTAGTCATCGTTCGCCCTGGTACGTGCAGGAACATCGTCCGCCGTCTATGTTTCTTTGCAATTATATGGGGCGTCAAACTGCTGAAAGAAGCAATCCATTTCGCTTTCTTTTAAATCACTCGCAGGCTACCGCCGCCAACGTTTACTTAATGTTTTATTCGAAACCTTTTTTAGAAAGGGCATTGAGAGATGATGTTACCTTACGGCGAGAAGTTTGGAAGGCTCTGAATGCTATTGCTCCCGAGGTATTGATGAGCGAAGGCCGTGTTTATGGTGGAGGATTATATAAATTGGAGCCGAAAGAGTTGCTAAATGTGCCTGCGGATTCTATTCTCTCGGTTTTGCCAACGCCACTCTATCGTACTGTGGAACAGATGGAATTGTTCTAAAATAAAAAGGAGCTATATATGGTTGACCAGGTGAGCAACCTTGAAACTTACAACTACACCATCTTTGAAGGGCAGGGCGATTACGAGACGTTTCCTACATCATGGCATGCAGGAGATCAAGCACCGGATTTTACGGCTGTTTTGCTTGAGACGGGGGAGCCGGTGCGCTTGAGTGATTACTGGCGAGAGCGGGATGTGGTGATTGAGTTTGGCTCGTATACGTGACCGTATTGTGCGCTGGCGGCGCCAGTGCTGGAGCCGATGGCGAAAAAGTTCGCCGAGAAGGGGTTCGTATTCGTATTTGTTTATACACGCGAGGCGCATCCGGGCGAGAACTATGGGGCGCACAAGAGCATGGAGCAGAAATTGGCGCATGCCAGGGCATTCCGTGATCATTGCGGGATAGAGCGTTCGATTCTGGTGGACGATCTGGCGGGAACGGGTCATAGGCTGTATGGTGAACTACCAAATATGACCTATTTGATAGGACGTGGCGGGCGAGTGTTATTCAGATCAAACTGGACGGATGCGCCGACGCTGGAGATGATGTTGCATTATCTGGTCGATGTGCGGTCGCGGAGGCGAGAAGGATTGCGGATGGCCCCGTTCTACGCGGAATTTGCTGGCTACCGCTTGAATGACCCGGCGAAGTTTCAGGAAGGATTGAAGGTCGGTGGGCAGCAGGCGATAGATGATTTTGCGCGGATGATGAAAATCTGGGCCGAGCAGAATAAATAGGAGACTTCTTTGATAGCATTAGCATTGATACTGGCTTGTTTGCTGGCGGCGTACCTGGTAGTGGTGCAGCCGGTGGCAAGCGAACGATCGTTTCGGAAGTTTTTAGCGCAAATACGAGTAGATAAGCGGGCGCGGGTGCGTTTTTACCTGCGCGGCATTGTGATGAAGTGGTTGCTCGTTGTGGCGGTCTGGCTGATTGTGGTGTTAGCCAATCTTTCGCTTGCAGTAATTGGATTGCAGGCTCCAAATGCTGGAGCCTCATCTTTTCTCTGGATCGCGGCAACTCTTGTAGGGCTGGTACTCTCTACGCTGGTATTCCGGCGGCTGGTAAGTACTCCTGAGGGGCGGGAACAGCTAGAGAGCGCGATGATGGCTCCGCTGGAGTTGATACCCGTGACGAGCGAGGAGAAGTCGGTGTGGGTGGTGGCGGCGATTACGGCTGGGGTGTGCGAGGAGATTTTGTATCGCGGCTTCCTCATCTGGTACTTGATGGCGGTGTTTCCCCATATGAACATAATCGCCGCATTGATAGCTTCGTCGGTGTTCTTTGGCTTCGCGCACTATTATCAAGGTCTGAAAGGAATCATCGCGACAGGCATTATCGGCGGGTTGCTGGCCTGGATTTATTATTCGACGGGGAGCTTGCTCGCGCCGATTATCATTCACGCGCTGGTAGATTTGCGGGTGATGTTCTTGTTTCCGACGGAGAAGGCCTCGACGCGGGCGTGACGCGGAAAAAACGGGTGGGAACGGACAGATTGTCTTTCGTTCCCACCAATCATAGTTTTTAGATGTTTTTACGGCTCGATTTTCCCGTTTAAGACCATCATTTTCAGAAACTCGAGGCGGCGAATGACCTCAACGCGGTCGCTGCCGCCGTTCTGATACCACTGACGCAGCCAGAGCAGGGAGACAATCTCTTCCTGGCTGAAGCCGCTTTCGACCAGCGAGTCGGTTTCAGAGGGTGTGGTTTCGACGGTATTAAGCATAGTATTCATTTGGTTTTGAGATGAAAGCTGCGGATTCATAGGTTTTGCCTTCTTTCTTTCAGGATATGTTCCGCTCGTTTTTTCCGCTTTTTTAAAAGTCAGTCATTTTTACTTCAATAGACGATCAACAAGACCGTTTTTCAAATATCATTTGCTCCCAGCCTTTCCAAACTTCTACCTATTCCTATTCCTTATGAGCCAAGTATAAGCGGAAACGCCTGCGGCTGCTATCTACTAAATTACGATTCTGTTGTGATTTAGATCACCTTTGCATCACACTGTATGCTCGTTATGATCTTTGTCAAATATACGTTTGAAGCCCCCTTTCAGTTCCATAAAATCATGGTCTTTTTAAGACGGTCTCCCTCTTAGATGAGGGTAGGATGTTTACAATAGTAAGAACGCTGAGGGGTTACGAAAAAATTGCATGAAAAAATAGAGGATAGGCTGTCATTGTCTTGATCAGTAACAGCCTATCCTCTATGCAGGTATAGTGAGAGCTATTTCCTCACCACAATATTGATCAGCTTCCCAGGCACGTAAATCACCTTCTGGATAGTGTTGTCGCCGATGAAGGAAGCAACGCGCTTGTTGTCCAGGGCGATCTGGCGCGCGCCGGACTCGGTGATATCGGCGGGTACTTCAATGCGCTCGCGAACCTTGCCGTTGACCTGGACGACCAGGGTGAAGGTTTCATCATAGGTCAGGGCCTCGTCATAGGTAGGCCAGTCGGTTACGTGGATGCTGCCGCTATGGCCAGTCTGGTGCCACAGTTCCTCGGTGATGTGCGGTGCCATCGGGGCCAGCAGTTGCATCATCGTTTCCAGCGTGTCGCGGAAGGCCCGGGTGCGTGCAACCGGCTCGCCCTGCTGCTTAATCATGGCGTTGTTGCACTCCATCAGCGCGGCCAGGGCGGTGTTGAAGCGGAAGTTGCGAATTTCTTCCGTGACGCGCTTGATCGTCTTGTTGCGCAGGCGTTCGATGGCGCGGCTCTCGGCGGTTTCTTCGCTGTTGGGATGATCGACCCAGCTATCCGTGACCAGGCTCCAGAAGCGGTTCAGGAAGCGCCAGATGCCTTCCAGGTTTTCTGAGATGAAGCTACCACCCGCGTCGAAGGGGCCGATGAACATCAGGTAGCAGCGCACACTGTCCGCGCCGTATTTATCGACGACGGTATCGGGCGCGACCACGTTCCCGCGAGATTTGGACATCTTCTGACCATCGGGACCCAGCACGATGCCCTGGTGATACAGGCGCGTAAACGGCTCGTCAAAATCGACGTAGCCCATGTCGCGCAGGGCCTTGATGAAGAAACGGGCGTACAGCAGGTGCATCACGGCATGTTCCGCGCCGCCGATATATTGATCGACGGGCAGCCAGCGATCCATCGCCTCTTTGCTCCACGCGGCTTCCTGGTTGTGCGGATCGGCGTAGCGCAGGAAGTACCAGGACGAACACATGAAGGTATCCATTGTGTCGGTCTCACGTGTGGCCGGGCCGCCGCAGATGGGGCAGGTGGTGTTCACGAAATCCGGCTCGTAGCGCAGCGGCGACTCACCCGTTGGCTTGAACTGCACGTTTTCGGGCAGCCAGACCGGCAGTTGATCCTCTGGAACAGGGACGGTGCCATGCTCCGGGCAATAGACGATGGGAATGGGCGCGCCCCAGTAACGCTGGCGGCTAATCAGCCAGTCGCGCAGGCGGTAGGAGACGGTGAACTTGCCAATGCCCTGCTCTTCCAGGTAGCGCGTGACTTTGGCAATTGCTTCCTCCCCAGGAGTGCCATCGAAAGGACCGGAGTTGACCATCATGCCCAGGGCTTCCTTTGCCTCGTTCCAGGTTGCCGGGTCGCTCGGCTCCTCTCCTTCGGGACGAATGACCTCGCGGATGGGAATGCCGAACTTGCGCGCAAACTCGAAGTCGCGCTGGTCGTGCGCGGGAACGCCCATGATCGCGCCTGCGCCGTAGCCCATCAGCACGTAGTCGGCGATCCAGACGGGAACCTGCTCGCCGCTGACCGGGTTGGTAACGTAGCCGCCGGTGAAGACGCCCGTTTTCTCCTTCTCAGTACTCATGCGCTCGATCTCGGTCATGTGGCGGGCTTGCTCCACGTAGGCATCGACTTCCGCTTTATGTTCCGGCGTCGTGATCTTCTCGACCCAGGGATGTTCCGGGGCCAGCACGAAGAAGGTTGCGCCATAGATGGTGTCCGGGCGGGTGGTGAAGACGGGGATTTCTTCGCGTTGACCGTCGATCTCAGTGTAGAAGCGAATCTCGGCTCCCTCGCTGCGCCCGATCCAGTTGCGCTGCATCGTCACGGTCTTTTCGGGCCATTCGATTTTCGAGAAGTCCAGCAGTTCTTCAGCATATTTGGTGATGCGGAACAGCCACTGGTCGATCTCTTTGCGGATGACAACTGTACCGCAGCGCTCGCAGGTGCCATTTGCCAGCACCTGTTCGTTCGCCAGCGTGGTGTTGCAGCTTGGACACCAGTTGGCGGGCGCTTTGGTGCGATAGGCCAGGTCGTGCTTGTAGAATTGCAGGAACAGCCACTGCGTCCATTTGTAGTAGTCAGGCTGGCAGGAGATGATTTCGCGCTCCCAGTCCCATTGCGCGCCCATCCTGCGCAGTTGCAGGCGCATGTTGTCGATATTGGACAGAGTCCAGGTGCGGGCCTGGACACCACGCGAGATGGCGGCGTTTTCGGCGGGCAGGCCAAAGGCATCGAAGCCGATGGGCTGCATGACGTTGTAGCCGTTCATGCGCATGTAGCGGCCATAGGCATCCGCGCCAGAGTAGTTGTACCAGTGGCCGATGTGCAGGTCGCCGGATGGATACGGCAGCATGACCAGATTATAGAACTTGGGCTTCGGCGAGTCGTCGGGGGCGTGATACAGGTTTTCAGCCTCCCACTGCGTCTGCCATTTTTTCTCGATTTCCTTTGGACTGTACCTGGTGCGTGTAATCATAACACAGCCTCCCCGTTCCGTAAAAACATGAATAAATCCAGTAACAATTCACCTATGACGAAATAAACAGGCAAAAAAGAAATAATGAGGAGATAAGAAAAAACCTTTCATCCTCGCGGGACGAAAGGCCATTTCGTGGTACCACCCTTGTTTATCACCATCTCAGAAAAGGAAGTGGTGGACCTGAGGGGGCTCGAACCCCTGACCTCATCCATGCCATGGATGCGCTCTTCCAGCTGCGCTACAGGCCCAGGTAATGTGAGATAGTGAACTCATTGTACGCGATAACGGGCGTTCCGGCAAGCGCTAAGCAATGGTTGCTGACTCACTGCTTTCACACTTGCAGCTCACAGGCGAGTTCGGTCAGATGTGTGTAGCCTTGCACCATCCGGCTACTCTCTGTATGTTGTAGTGACCTACTACTCCTGCTCGTCGCACGATTCATTTCTCGAATGTGTAGTATACTATACCATAACGCTTTGCGATTTGCAAGGCATTTGCGAAGGAATGGTACAGAATACCTGGTGGAGATGAGGGGGCTCGAACCCCTGACCTCGACAGTGCGATTGTCGCGCTCTCCCAGCTGAGCTACATCCCCGGACGCGATATATGATAGCATAGTCTAGGGGGGTTGTAAAGTGGTTTTTTGCTGGGATTTTAGAGATTTTTCTGAAAAGGCTCCTCTTTATTATATCCTACTCAAGGCGTCCAGTATTTTTACAGGCGTCTGGAAAACTCAATCTGCCCACAAACTTCGCATACTCCCAAAAGCATATCTCCTTGTTCTTGAACATCCGAGAGGCGGCGGGCGCAACGGCAGACATAGCCATGCTGGCGGGCGGGATTGCCGAAGACGAGCGCGTGCGGGGCAACATCGCGGGTGACGACGGAACCGGCTCCTACCAGGGCGAATTCGCCGATGGTGATGCCACAGACGATGACGGAGCCTGCGCCAATCGATGCGCCATATTTGACGAGTGTGGGCGTGATTTGCCAGTCGTCGGCGCTTTTGAGTTTGCCGTCGGGGGTAATGGCGCGGGGGAACATGTCGTTGGTGAAGCAGACGTGCGGGCCAATAAAGACGCCGTCTTCAAGCGCGACGCCCTCGAAAATAGAAGCATGATTCTGGATTTTGACGTTCGAGCCGATCTTCACGTGCGCATCAATGTAGACGCCTTTGCCAATGTTGCAGTTGTTGCCGACGCGAGCGTGTTCGCGGATGTGAGCCTGCCTCCAGATGCGCGTCCCTGCGCCGACTTCGGCTTCGGACGAGACTTCGGCGGTAGGATGGATGTAGATGTCCGGCATAAATAATCTCCCTGTAATGCTTTTCTACTCTTCTTGATTTGTTTCCTACTTTCCATTATGCAGTTCAGACCAAGAAATGGAAAGGGTAGGAATGTACACCTGGAGGTAGTTTTGTAACACTATTCGCATGGGTAAAAAAACAATTGAGGAGTTGCTATTTAAAGGCCTCACTTTGTAGTACCGAATCGTTAAGCAATTTCAGCTATCCTACTCAATGCTTTCTCCCTTGACACAAACAAAAATCGATGCTACATTTACATCTACCAACTGGTAGGTAGGTGATAAATATGGCAAAGCAATCACAGGTGATTGCGCGAGAACGAGTGTTAGAGGCGGCGGAGCGGCTGTTCGCGGGGCGCGGGTATGCGGCGGTGACGCTGCGGGATATTGGGCAGGCGGTGGGTATCAAGCATGCTTCGCTGTACTATCATTTTCCGCGTGGCAAAGAGGAGTTGTATGTTGAGGTGACGGCGCGGCGCATGCAACGATATCGAGAGGGATTGGAGCGAGCGATTGCCTCGGCGCGGAATGGTTGGTATGAGCGGCTGGAAGCGGCGGCGAACTGGATGCTGGCGCAACCGACCATGTATCTTGGACGCATGATGCAGTCCGATATGCCTGCTATCAGCGACGAGGCAGCGGAGCAACTGCGGAAGATTGTGTACTCGTCGCTGTTGCAGCCGCTGGTTGCCATCTTTCAGAATGCGTTGCAAGACAACCCGGAGAAACTGGCGCGCAGCGCAACCTATGCCGGAATGTTTCTTTCGCTGATTGAGGGCATTGATAATTTGCCTGCCAGCTATGTGCAGGGGTCGAAACAGGAATTAGTGAAAATCATGCTTGATATGCTCAGCAATGGCATTGTGGGCAAATAAGTGGAGTGAAGACATGGCGACAATTTCACATACAACCACCGCTATAGAGAGGCGGCCTGTACGAAAAGATGTGCTGGCCTTGTGGCTTGGTATCGCTTTCAGCGCCGTATTTACGGGCGTGATCTGGCTAACGGGTGACGCGCTGAAAGTGTTCCCGCACCTGCCGCAGCAAGGGCCAGCATGGTATTTCTGGAAGCTGCCCGCGCCGAGCCTGCCAGCCGAGATTACGGCCTGGGGCTTTTACGCGCTGCACCAGGTCGCTAGCTGGGGAACCATCTGGTATGCGCAGACACACGTCAAGAAATATACGACCGGGCTGCATCGTATTAATATCATTGCTCTGGGCATGAACGCCTTTTTCATTCTGCTGCATTTCGTGCAGACGCATATCTGGTATGATGGGCTGGCGCAGAACGTCTCGGTCTTCAGTTCACAGGGGTCGGTGATTGTGCTGCTGGTGTGGGTGTTGTTGATGGAGAACAATCGACGCGGCCTGATCGTGGGGAAGAAGCTGCCCTTTTCGCAGCGCGTTATCCAGTTTGCGCGCAAGTATCACGGCTACTTCTTTTCCTGGGCGATCATTTATACGTTCTGGTACCACCCGATGGAGAATACGTCGGGCCACCTCGTCGGGTTTTTCTATATGTTCCTGTTGATGTTGCAGAGCAGCCTTTTCTTCACGCGCATTCACATCAATCGCTACTGGACATTTACGCAAGAGGTACTGGTGCTGGTGCATGGCACGATGGTTGCGCTCTATCAGGGGCATGGCTTGTGGCCGATGTTCCTGTTTGGCTTCGCCGGAATCTTCCTCATCACCCAGATGCACGGCCTGGACTTGAGGCCCTGGATGAAATGGGGCTTTCTGGCGCTGTTCATCGCGGGTGTAGTCGCCGTTTACGCTTCACGGGGTTGGAGCCATTTATGGGAAGTCGCGGCGATTCCACTGATTGACTATCCTGCGGTCATTGTGCTGGCCTTGATACTTGGTCTGATTGTGCGCGTGACAGGCTGGCAGCGCGCGAAGTCTGTAGCCACTTCATAGAAGGGAGAGGCAAAGATGGGCGTCCTTGAGGGAAAAGTAGCGGTTATCACGGGCAGCACTCGTGGGCTTGGGCTGGCAATTGCTCAGGCCTATGCGCGAGAGGGTGCGGCTGTGATGCTCTCCGGGCGGTCGGAGCGCGAATTGGAGCAGGATGTTTCGACGCTGCGAGAACAGGGCAGAAAGGTAAGCTACCGGATTACTGATGTCAGTGACCTGGAGCAGGTGAAGGCGCTGGCTGAACAGGCTGTACGCGAGTTTGGTAAAATTGACATCTGGGTCAATAACGCGGGCTATGGCGGTGTCTATGGGCCAACGGTAGCCGTGAGTCCAGAAGATTTCTTGCGCGTGGTGCAGACCAATATGCTCGGCGAATACTACGGTTCGATGGTCGCCCTGCACTACTTTACACAGCAGGAGAGCGGCGGGAAGCTGATTAACCTGCTGGGACGCGGCGATAATGAGCCGGTACCTCTGCAAAATGCCTATGCATCCAGCAAGGCCTGGGTGCGCAACTTTACGGTTGCACTGGCGAAAGAGCATAAGCGAGACAGGCGCATCGGCATTTACGCCTTCAATCCAGGGCTGGTGATTACCGATCTGCTGCGCAAAGTCGATGCCGTCGAGGGATATGAGAAGCGGCTGCGTTATTTCAGCACGATCATTCGCCTGTTCGCCAATCCGTCAGAAGTTCCGGCGGAGAAAGCGGTGTGGTTAGCATCATCCGCGACAGATGGAAAGACTGGCCTGGTAGTGCGCGCTGTCAGCATCTGGAAGTTGTTCGGCGGCCTGTTTCGAGAAGTAAAGCGAGTGTTGTTGCGCCAACCTGCGCCGGATACGTCGGTGGATGTGAAGGTGGTGAAGCCTTATGAGTGGCAGACGGAAGTTCCTTCTTTGGAGCATTAAGTTAATTTGGTGTTATCTAACGCTTGTTGCTGTCTATGCCTCTATGCTTACTTAAAAAGGTCTTCATCACGTACCCATCGCCAGAGCCATTCCTCAAAGGTATAGGGTAATTGTCTGAGTATATAGTAGTCATCATCCGCGCTGGGAGCCTGCAAGTACATGCGCTCGTGATCGTCGATGCAAGCCTTTACACAGCATCCCAGATCACAGAGTTCTAGCGTATGTAGTAGAGATGTTCCCCAGGGAATACGCATACGTGGCATTTGGCCCGGCTTGATTGTTTCGGTTGCGAGCTTGTGATAGGTGTCGTAGCGAATGGTAGGTCCTTTATGCTTTTGCGTTGGCAATGAACTATCATCATCAGGGTAGCTTCCTTTATAGCCGCCATAAGCCCCATGCAAACCTAATCCAGGCCCAAATCCCCCGTTGGCGACATTGGCATATAAAGCGTGCAACAATGGTGGAAGGGCAAATCCGAGGCGTTCTTCGGTAATGTGAAGCTGTTCTTCAGTGGCGGGCGGATAGACGAAGCCAAAATGATTAGGGTCGTCAGGAGGAACATGTTGACTCATCGTAGGACTCCCTAATTGCGGGCCAAACCACTGTTCTTTTTGGCATTTTGCACGGATAGCCTCGAAAAGGGCTTCATACGACTTATTCATGTATAACACCGATCTTTCTTATAACCTTTTGCCTTTGGCACAACTATAGAACAAAAGAGCTTCATGGTCAAGCTTATAATATTCCTGACTAGGGAACAAACTCGATATCGACTCGCTCTAAATCCCTTAAAGAAACGGACTTGCCTTTACCTTTGGGATATTTTCCAGGATCAAAACCTTTTCCCCTTGCAATATCCCAGATGTAGAGGTAAACCTGCTTCATTTGTGCTTTTTCGCGTAAGTCTTTTTGCCACGTTACCATATCCTGTCTACAGGGAGTACAGACAACTATTTGACTAAAAATGACGACGTAGATAGCCTGGATGGTGTTTCTATCAACGGATAGCTGTGAGAGGTTATCCTGTAGCCATTTATAGGTGAATTGTTCGCTATGATCGAGCTGATTCTCTGTATCCTCTCGATCAAAGCCTCGATAAACGTCTGATTGAAAACGCTGTTGATCTCTATTCTTATAACAAATGGTATACGAACCAAGCCCATAATTGCCCCTAAATGGATGTGTAGTTCGATACTGTTCTGCTTGTTGTGCCAGGGTAAATGCTTCCTGTCTGGCGTTAAAACTTTGTCCATTGTTCAGGCACTGCCCATCTGAAGTTGTCTGAGTGCTGGTAGTCTCCTGCGAGTTGATGGAGGGGAGCGCAAAGAGAAGCAGGCCAAGCAATCCAAGTAGTAAGAGCAGAAGGAGTAGGCTTCCGGCAGAGGATTTTTGCGTTTGTGATGCCATGATTTCTACCTCTTCAATATATATCTGTTGTTCAATATACTGGTCTCTGGCATCAATTTCAGGAAATGGGAAAAAATCCTATTTTACTTTTCTTTCTCGCTCACGATTTTTAGGAAGCAGTGATAGGGCGAACGGGGGATTCTTCGCTGCGCTCAGCATGACATGGCTGGAGTATGTCATGCTGAGCGCAGCGAAGAATCCCCCGTTCGCCGATGGGTAATCACCGGATTATGCCTATTTACTTCCGTTCTCTTCTATGTTAGAATAGCTACAAGACACAATTTGGCTTACGCGAGACATGTCTCTCCCCGGAGGCAGGCAGAGAGGATGCGCCAGCGGCTGAAAGCGCACCGGCCAGCAAGGAGAACGATACCACTCGCCAGCCTGTACCGGTAGGCCTCTTAGAGGCTGAAGGTACACGGTTCGATCCCGTTAGAGATCGCACGAGCGCGTTTTCAGGATGCGGTGGATGTCGTTGTGTGTTTGATGCTGGAAAACGCGGAATGTGGGTGGAACCACGGAGAGCAATTGAGCCTTTTCGTCCCAGTGAGGGATGAGAAGGTTTTTTTATTGGAATTTTGAGGAGGTTGGTACTATGTCGTCGGTCGTCGCAGAACTGGAGGAATCGGTAGGGTATTCGCCGATTCAACGTATGAGGCATTCCGCCGCGCACGTGATGGCGGAGGCGGTGCTGGAGATTTTCCCGGATGCAAAGCTGGGGATTGGCCCGGCTATCGAGGATGGCTTTTATTATGACTTTGAACTGCCGCGCTCGCTGACGCCGGAAGACTTGCCGGATATCGAGCAGCGGATGGCGCGCATTGTCGCTGGCAAGTATCCCTTTATTCGTGATCGCTGGCCGCGTGAGAAGGCGCTGCAATACTTCCGCGACAAGGGCCAGGTCTACAAAGTGGAATTGATCGAGAACCTGCCCGATGAAGAGGTTGGCATTTATACGCAGGATACCTTCCTGGACCTATGTAAGGGGCCGCATGTCGATAATACGGGACAGATCGGGCCGTTCAAATTGATGCGCGTGGCGGGCGCGTACTGGCGTGGTGACGAGCATCGCCCGATGTTGCAGCGCATTTATGGTACGGCCTGGTTCACGCAGGAGGAACTGGATCAGTACCTGTGGCGGCTGGAAGAGGCGCTGAAACGCGACCATCGCAAGCTAGGCCGGGAGTTGAAGCTCTTTGTTATCAGCGATGAGGTTCCGGCTGGCGTGCCGCTCTTCCTGCCGAACGGCGAGACACTGCGTCATGAGATGGAGAGCTATGTGCGCGAGACGCAGGAGAAATACGGCTACCAGCATGTATGGACGTCGCACATCGGCAAGGTTAAGCTGTACAAGACGTCGAAGCACTGGTATAACTATCGTGAGAATATGTTCCCGGTGATGCATGGCGAGCAGGAGATGTCCGAGGATGACGCGATTGTCCTTAAGCCGATGAACTGTCCACATCACATTACGCTGTACAAGTCGCAGATGCACAGCTATCGCGAACTGCCGGTACGCTACGCCGAGTTCGCCACGCTCTACCGCTACGAGAAGGCGGGAACGTTGACGGGCCTGGCGAGGGTGCGCAGCCTGACGCAGGATGACGCGCACGTCTTCATGCGGCCTGACCAGATTCAGGAGGAGTTCAACCGCGCCATCGACCTGACGTTAGAGGTCTTCAACACCTATGGGCTGACGGACTACTGGATTTCGCTTTCGCTGCGTGATCCCAACAAGAAAGAGGATTATGCTGGTAGCGATGAGGTCTGGGAGCAGGCGGAGAGCGCGCTGCGACAGGCGGTCGAGAACAAGGGCATCCAGTATCGCGAAATGATCGGCGAGGCGGCCTTCTATGGCCCCAAAACGGACTTCATGGTGCGTGATGCGCTTGGCCGCGACTGGCAGTGTTCAACGGTGCAGCTTGACTTCGTGCAGCCCATCAACTTTGAACTTGAGTATATCGGCGAAGATGGGCAGCCGCATCGCCCGGTCATGATTCACCGCGCTGTCACGGGTTCGACGGAGCGTTTCATGGCCATGATTATCGAACATTACGCGGGTGCGTTCCCGGTCTGGCTTGCTCCGGTGCAGGCGATGGTGATTCCGATTGCCGACCGCCATATCGAATACGCCAACCAGGTATTGCAGGCGCTAAAGGCGGCGGGTGTGCGCGCCCAGGTAGACGACCGGGGCGAGCGTATGAACGCGAAGGTACGTGACGCTCAGTTGCAGAAGATTCCCTACATGCTGGTGGTAGGTGACAAGGAAGCGGCCAATAACGCCGTAGCCGTGCGCCTGCGCACCAACGAGAATCTTGGCGCAACACCATTAAACGACTTTGTGCAGCGTATTACGAGCATTATTGCTACGAAGAGCCGTGAATTGTAGGTTGTGACGATAAACGAATTGTAGGGACGCGATGAATCGCGTCCGACTGCCCAGGCGGGTTGAGATAGATGGACGCGATGAATCGCGTCCGACTGCCCAGGCGGGTTGAGATAGGTGGACGCGATGAATCGCGTCCGACTGCCCAGGCGGGTTGAGATAGGTGGACGCGATGAATCGCGTCCCTACAATTCCCAATTTAGTTTGCGAACCGAATAGAGGCACACACGAGACATGTCCCTTTCCAGGAGTAGACAGAGAGGAAACGCCAGCGGCTGAAAGCGTTCTTACTCGCAAGGAGTGTGATACCCCTCGTTAGCCTGTACCGGTAGGCATTTTTGTTGAAGGTACACGGTTCGACCCCGTTAGCGGTCGGGCGAGCGCGTTATGCAGGGATGTGATTATGATTTTTTACAAAATATGAGGGAATGCTTGCCCTATGTCATCCTGAGCGCAGCGAAGGATCTCCGGCCTCGACGTTGGATTCGGCTTGTGACCGAGATCCTGAGCGCAGCGAAGGATGACAGGCCTGGATATCCTCTCTTTCTTGGTAAAAATCCATAATCACTGCCAGTTGGTATAGCGCGGAACGTGGGTGGAACCACGAAAGGGAAGATTCTGGCCTTTTCGTCCCATATCGGGATGGAAAGGCCTTTTTGTTTGTGTTGTTGCCGGTTGTCATTTGTATAGCCTCAAGGAAAGGAGAAGGCTATGTTACTCGACGAGAGACGCCAGGGAGATGTAGAACAGGCGCGGTTACGATGCATGAGATATTCTGCGGCGCATGTGCTGGCGGCTGCGCTGACGGAATTGTATCCAGGAGCGAAGTTCGCCAGTGCGGGAGTCGATGAATTTGGATTTTATTATGATGTTGAACTGCCAGAGGCGCTTTCACCAGAGGATTTTCCTAAGATTGAGCGGGTCATGGCAGAAATTATGCAGGGGAAATATCCTTTCGAGCGAAGTCATTGGTCGAGACAGCAGGCTTTGCTGTACTTTCGCGAGCGCGGGCAGAACCACAAGGTTGAGATGATCGAGGAGATGCCAGAGGCGGAGGTACAGCCATATGCGGAACAGCAGCATTTTCCCCAGTTGTGCCACGCGCATGATGGCGGGAAATGGCCGGACGAGGTGCCTGTCTGCTCTATTCGCGGCTTTGTGGATGTGTGTATGGGGCCGCTTCTGGAACAGGCGGGTGAGATTGGGCCTTTCAAGTTGCTGCGCGTAGGAGGTGCGTACTGGCGAGGCGATGAGCAAAGGCCAATGTTGCAGCGCGTTTATGGTACGGTATGGGATTCGCAGGAGGAACTGGAGCAATACCTGTCGCGGCTGGAAGATGCGCAGAAGCGCGACCATCGCAAGCTGGGGCGCGAACTGGGACTGTTTATGTTTTCCTCTGAGGTTGGCGCTGGATTGCCGCTCTGGTTGCCGAAAGGGGCGATGCTGCGAGAAGCCCTGGAGGGCTTTTTGCATGACGAGCAACTGCGGCGCGGCTATGTGCCAGTGATGACGCCGCAAATTGGTTTGTTGGATTTGTACCGGAGAAGCGGTCACTGGTACAAATACCGCGAAGAGATGTACCCGCCTATGGAGGTGAAGCCCCGAGAAGACTCTGAGCCAGATGAGCCGCAAGGGGAAGTTTATGCCTTGAGGCCGATGAATTGCCCGCATCCCATCGCCATTTACAAGAGTGAGATGCGTTCGTATCGTGAATTGCCGCTGCGACTGGCCGAGTTCGGCATGGTCTACCGTTACGAGAAGGCGGGGCAAATTCATGGACTGCTGCGCTCAAGAGGCTTCACGATTGATGACTCGCACATCTTCGCCATGCCTGAGCAACTGGACGATGAGTTTATACAGGTCGTGGATTTTGTGCGCTATGTTTTCCAGGCGCTGGGCATTCACCAGTATCGAGGGCGAGTGGGAGTGCGCGACCCACTTAGCTCGAAGTATATCGGTAGCGACGAGGTATGGGCAAAAGCCGAGGCCGCGATAGCGCGGGCGTTGGAAAAGCTGAACTTCCCCTATACGAAAGAGGAGGGCGAGGCAGGTTTCTATGGACCGAAGCTCGATCTGCTGTTTTCTGACGCGCTTGGCCGCGAATGGCAGCTTGGCACGATTCAGGTTGACTACAACTTGCCGGAACGCTTCGACCTGTGGTATATCGGCGAGGATGGAGAGCGACATCGACCCGTGATGATTCATCGCGCTCCTGGCTCGGTTGAACGCTTGATAGCCATTTTGATCGAGCATTACGCGGGGGCTTTTCCTGTATGGCTTGCTCCGGTGCAGGCTGTGGTAATCCCGATTGCCGACCGCCATATCGAGTATGCAAACAAAGTGCTATCGAAGCTGGTAGCGGCGGGTGTGCGTGCCGAAGTGGATAAACGAGGCGAGCGCATGAATGCGAAGCTGCGAGATGCGCAGTTGCAGAAGATTCCATATATGCTGGTGGTTGGCGATAAAGAGGGGGTGGATGAAGCAGTGTCTGTGCGCCTTCGGGGGAATGAGAATCTGGGTGTGATGCTGATTGAGCAGTTTGTAGAGCGTGTACAGAATGTTGTGAAAGAGAGGCGGATGGGATTGTAGGGACCTCTCACCCTCTGTCATCCTGAGCGCAGCGAAGGATCTGTGTCACCCAGCACGATCGCACCGGAGATCCTTCGCTGCGCTCAGGATGACAGACAGGGTATTTTCGCAGAGGATGTAGTTAGCCTCAAGGCTGGCACACGACATGCTGAGCGCCGCTCAGCATATCAGTCAAGATGCGCTTTTTATGCTGCCTTGGATGCTCCAATTTTGGGCTAATGGGTGTAATCTTTTCATTGTTGGCCTGATATTCTGGTTGAGCGAGAAGAAGTTGGTTGGGTCATATGTGTTCTTGAGCGCGGCTAAGCGGTCGTAGTTGACTCCATATGTGGCCCGCACCTGCTCTTCCCGCTCCTCATCCAGGAAATTGACATAGACTCCTTTGCTTGCAAATGGTTGCATCGCGGTCCAGAACCTATGAGTCCACGCTCTATGTAGATTGGCTTGATCGTCCTCCCAGGCGGCAACGATGCTTACAACATAGGACTCATCGCGGAGCGCAAAGGCGGTTTCGGTCGGGCTGACCCGGCTTGCGGCTCCATGAACATGTTGAATCAGCACCTGTGAAAATGGGGAGGGACAGACTGCGCTGTAGTCGGCAATCGCGTCAATTGCCTCATCGCTGAGATGCTTCAGCGTACTCGCTTTCTGGTAGTAGTTTCGTCCGTCAGGTGCCCCCGCATCGGCACAGGTGATGACTGTGAGGTAAGGCCTGGGGCGAATCAGATCGACCAGAGGCAGACCAAACTTCCTGACCGGCGCAACGACGCGCTCGCCCTCATCCAGGTTCCCGCAGTAGCAGAGGTTGATGGCAATTGCGGGGTGACCGGTCGGCGTGGTCATGAGGGATGCGTAAGCCGTCAGTTCATCAGGCGCGGTGCTGGTGTACTCTCGATAAAAGCGCAGAACATCTCTCGCCCGGGTCATCGGATAGACGACCTTGCCAGCCAGCACCTGGCCGACCGGGTGCATGCGGAACTCGAAGGCCGTCACGATGCCGAAGTTCCCGCCACCACCGCGCACGCCCCAGAACAGGTCGGGATGCGAGGTCGCGCTGGCTGTGAGAACGCGCCCATCAGCGGTGACGATCTCAACCGAAAGCAGGTTGTCAATGGTCAAGCCGTATTTCCCCATAAACCATCCCAGTCCGCCGCCAAGTGTGAGGCCCGAAAGCCCCGTTCCAGCAACGGTCCCGGTCGTAGTCACCAGCCCAAAGGGTTGTGACCGTCGGACGAATTCGCCGAGGGTCAGTCCGGCTTCGGCCCGCGCTGTGCATTTGACAGGATCAACCTGCATGCCCTTCATCTGCGCAAGGTCAATGACGATGCCCCCGTCACAGACGGACTGGCCAATGAGGCTGTGACCACCACCCCGGACGGCGACGGTAAGCTGCTGGCTGTGGGCGAAATCGACCGCGCGCAGGACATCAGTACGGTTCGCGCACCGGCAAATCAGGGCTGGATATTTGTCAATCGTGCCGTTCCACACACGGCGAGCGCTGTCGTAGCCATCGTCGCTTGGGAGGATCAGTTCACCGCGCAGATGAGTCCTGAAGTCACGAAGGGCCGTAGGGTTGGGAGCGCTCTCAAACATTTGTCTACCTCCTCATGAGATGGCTACTCAGTCTTCGGTGGTGCAAAGTCCCGCAGCAAGAGCTTCGCTGTGACATAGACCCGTTGCGATATCTTCTCTTGCTGATACAGGTCTTCAATATCGCGCAGGAGACCGGCACATCTCCCGCCTTTGAAGGAGAGGATTTGCAGCAGCACTTCGGCGTCATGAGCATATTCAAGCGCCATCGCCAGCAATCGTTCATCAACGCGCTCACATGCCCAGGTCATGAATTCTTCAGGAAGAACTTGCAGTTTCGAGAGATCCATCAGCATCTGCCGCAACTGCCCAAGTTTGGAAGGTTCCGTCGCCAGGGCCAGCGCCAGCCCGAAGATGGTCCGCTCGCGCATCTCATGCTGCCTTTCAGCACGCAACTCATTGCTGGCAGCCAGCTTCCCATCCGAAGAGACTTCCTGTGTTGACATGTGAGCTTCTCCTTTGTTCTGCCTGGTTTTACGAAGGAAGCTGATTCGCGAACGTCAGTTCAGAGAGTGGTCCTGGCATCTGCTGAGTTAAATCAACTCCGTGAACGTCCATGACATATTCTCGAAATAGAACGTCGAACCGCTCTTGTGATGTTGCCAGCGCCTGAAACATGCGCTTGGGATTTTCCACTTCAAGGTAGACGATGCCCAGGTCTCCTTTTGGTGTATGCTGAAGCCAGGTCATCTCTTTGGTAATGCCAGCACGCTTACGCGATGCCTCGTACTCGCTGCGATGAGCCTCAACTATATCCTGAAAGTAACTGCGGTCCTTTTCCGACTTCCCTGGAAGTATGGGTAATGCAAAAGCCACGATAGCCATAGTAAAAACCTCCTGATGAATACCAGTCGGCCTGCCCGGTGGACAGGGTAACGCCGCACGTTGTCCCATCCACCAGGCAGATTCTTTGTGTAGGATTCCATCTACAAGAACAATGGTTTCCGCCTCTGGCCTAACCGGGTGGAGGTTGCAGATTCGCGATAAAGTCTTGCATAGCGGGAGAGAGATCAGTGTGGTGGTGGACGATCTTCCACCCTCCCGCTTCACGGCGATAGATGTTGGTGACGCGCTGCTCAATGGTGAACGACTGGCCACCGATAGTGGCCTGACCGGCCTCGGTGCCTACCTCATAGGCTAAGCCACCAACGACCCGGAGCAGGGGGTCTCTGAGGGTGATATGGCCGCCCGAACTCATCGAGGCAACCTGCTCCCAAGGAACTCGTACCTGCTCCCAGCCAATCTCCCGGCCACCAAGCGGGTGCATGGTCGTGACGTCTGAGCTATGCGACCAGATCTCCATCATCGGCCTGCTATCGCCAGCGACCATGCGGTTCAACGCCGTGTAGAACTGGTCGGATACCCGGCGGACTTCGTCTTCTGTTGTCATAGCTTTCAGTTCCTTTCTGTTTTGTCGTTTAGCGCGTGGGAAGCGCAACGCCAAGCTGCTGGAGCATGCCTGGCAGGCCGCCACCCTCCACCGACGTAACATGCAGGTCGGCAACTTTGCCGTCGCGGAAGGTATACATTAGTGACTCCCTGGGCAGGGAAACCTGCTTGCCGGTGGGCGGAATGGCCGGGATGCCGGGGATGGGTAAGCGCAAGTCGCGGGTGTGCTTGCCCGTCAGTTGCACCGAGCAATGGACTTGCTGGCCTTCCTCATCGCCGGGCTGGTAGTTAAAGCTGAAGTTGGAGTAAGCTGCCGCAAACGCCTTGTGGATGCCTAGCCATTCCTGGCCGCTGATCGGCTGGGGTACTGCGCCACTGAAGGTGAAGTCGCTCGTCAAGTAGGACGCTGCTTCCGCCCACTCTTCTCGCTCAATCGCGCTTAACAAGGTCTGTACGGTCTCGGTCTGGTTCATTGTGTCGCTCCTTTGTGTCGAGAGTGATTCCTGAACTGAGGGGAAAGAACGCTTCTTTCCTACTGCCATCGCTCGTGGGTCTCTCTAAGCAGAAGTGTATCTGGAAATGCTATTGCAGAGAATAGCATTTAGCTAGCACGAAGGTAGCACGATGGCGTTGATTGTGTTATAGTAGAGGTCGTTGACTATATTATGGTAAAGCACAAATGTAGAGCAAGCAGGTTAAGTTGAGATAGCTGAACAGGTAAATAGCTAACTCGTCACGTCTCCAGGCGTGGAGGGCGCAGGACAATGGTCAAAAAAGCAGCCCAGGCCCGGCCTAATGACTTGCTACGCCGCGCGCGCCAGGAGCGAGGTTGGTCGCAGCGTGTGGTGGCAGATCGCATTGGCGCGCCCCAGGATACTATGATTACGCGCTGGGAGCGCGGCAACGCTATCCCCAGTCCCTACTATATCGAACGCCTCTGTCAGTTGTTCGGCATGAGCGCCACGGAGCTAGGATTGCTGCCGCAGGAGTCAGCCGTGGAGGCGGCACCTGCCGACTTTACTACCCTCAAGTCGCTTCCGCACCGGGTCCACAATCTGCCGGTATTGCCCACCTCGTTTCTGGGACGCGAACATGAGGTGAACGGCATATGTGACTTGTTGCGCCGTCCTGAAGTACGCCTGGTAACACTGACCGGGACTGGCGGCATCGGCAAAACACGCCTCGCCTTGCAGGTGGCGGCAGAGGTAAGCGACCAGTTTGCCGACGGCGTCTTTTTCGTGGCGCTGGCTCCGGTCAGCGACGAAGGGCTGGTCATGCCGACCATTATGCAGACGTTATCGATCAAGGAATCGGGAGAACAACCCTTATTGACACAGTTGAAGGCGGCGCTCAAGGAAAGGCAGATGCTGCTCCTGCTCGACAACTTTGAGCAGGTAGTCGAGGCTGCTGCACAGTTAGCTGAGCTGCTGACCGCCTGCCCTCGGCTTAAGATACTGGTGACGAGCCGGATTGTGCTGCATGTACAGGCCGAGTACGAGTTTGCTGTGCCGCCGCTCTCACTACCCAACCAGAAACGCCTGTCCAACCTGGGAGCGTTTTTGCAGTACGAGGCGGTAGCCCTCTTCATCCAGCGGGCGCAAGTAGCCAGAGCCGATTTCCAGGTCACGAATACCAATGCTCCTACGGTGGCAGCCATTTGCGCTCGGTCGGATGGCTTGCCACTGGCGATAGAACTGGCGGCAGCTCGTGTTAAGCAATTACCGCTTTCGATGTTGCTGAAGCGCTCGGAGCAAGGACTCTCCGTCCTCTCGGGAGGGTTCCGTGACCTGCCGCCTCGCCAGCAGACCATGCGGAATACGATTGCCTGGAGCTACAACCTGCTCACACCGGAGGAACAGCACCTCTTCCGGTGCTTTGCCGTTTTTGTAGATGGTTGTACCTGGGAAGCGGCTGCAGAGGTCTGCACTGTTACAGGCCAGTGGCAGGGAGACGTGCTGGAGGGGTTGATCTCTCTGGTGGATAAGAGTCTGCTCCGGCAAGAGGAAGCGACAGGGGGAGAAGGACGTTTCTGGATGTTGCAACTGCTGCGCGAATTTGGGTTGGAGGAGCTTGCTGCTAAAGGGGAACTGCAGGCGGTCCAGGAGGCACATGCGCGCTACTATCTACGATTGGCCCTGGCGGTTGGACAGCAGACAAAAGAGGAGCGATTGTTGGATTTCCTGGAACGAGAGTATGGCAATCTGCGCGGCGCGCTTGCATGGATGCTGGAGGAGATGAGCATGGAGCGAGTGGAGATGGCAATTCAGCTGTGTGAAGTACTCTCTATGTTCTGGCGCGCTCGCGGCCAGAACAGTGAAGGAGTGACCTTCCTGGAGCGGATAGTAGCAGAAGCGAGAGACGTGGGGGTTGCTCTGCGTGCGAAAGCTCTTCTACTCGCTGCAGATCTGACGGAAGAACAGGGTGACTTTCATCGATCAGAAAGGCATGCTCTGGCGAGCCTTGCCCTTTATAGGGAACTTGGTGACAACTCGGGCAGCGCACAGGCTCTACTTCGACTGGCATGGGTAGCCGGGACAGGAGGGGATGGAGCAACAGCCCGCAAGCTCAAGGAAGAAGCTGCGGCGCTGCTGGAGAAGACAAGCGACAAGTCGCAACTGGCCTCTGTGCTTTTTGGATTGGCGGATGAACTCTGTGCGCAGGGAGAGTATGCAAGAGGTCTGGGTCTCTTTGAAGAGAGTCTTGCCCTCTCGAGAGAGTTGGGCAACAAGACAGGCATTGCAGATGCGCTGATGCAATCAGCCTGGTATATCTATCAAAGCAAGGGCAATGCCGCTACAGCGCGTGCGCGGGTGGATGAGGCGCTCCCACTTGTTAGGGAAGTGGGTGACAAGTTTAGCCTCGCCAACCACTACTGGGTCTCGGCGCTGATCGCTCTTGGAGAGAGAGAGCTGGCCAGGGCGCATACTCTGGCAGAAGAGAGCGTCGAGCGCTATAGAGAGAAAGAAATGCCCTGGTATAGAGCCTGGACGCTCATTGTTCTTGCGCAGGTGGAAGCTCAGCAGGGTGATGCTGCCGCAGCCCTGAATCATTTCAAGGAGAGCCTGGAGCTTGCTCGAGAGATAAACGATAAGTGGTTGATCCCCTGGGATCTGGAAGGACTGGCAGGGTTGGCCGCAGCACGAGGAGAAGCTGCATGGGCAGTACGTCTGTGGGGGGCAGCAGAGGCCCTACGGGAAAATTCCCGGTTCCCAATGCCACCTGTTGAGCGTAGCAGCTATGAGCAAGCAGTGGCTGCCATACGCTCAAAACTGAGTGAAGAGGCATTTGCCGCAATATGGGTTCAGGGACGGACAACTCCTTTGGATCAGGTCATTTACGATGCACTCAACAGGTGAGCATTTTTGCAACGTCTTTTGCTAAATTTTGCACCGAAGCAACCACCATTGCGCGTTCTGCCGAAGGGGGAATGGCACGGCGTATCACGTCAATCCAACCACACAGGGCTTCGTATAGTGTTTGCCATTCGGCGAAGGTCAGTGGAAGAGCGGCCTGTTCTTCCCCGTTATGGATACGCAAGAGCAGTCCTTGCAAGCGTTGATGCAGCCTATCGAGCATCTAAAGCTGGGAGCGATGAGCTACCGGGTTGCTCTTGCGCAAATAGGTACGGTAGCTGCGGACGATATCCAGGATGGGTTGAATATCGCCTGTGCCAATGGCAAGCTGTTTAAGGGGCCGGTTACTCATCGGCTGGCTTCTCTGCGAGCGGGCCATAATAGGTGAGTCCGGTCAGGCGAAAGAGGGCGGTTCGCACAGCCTGCGCGTCCCGCGAACGGACTGGTCGGCCCGTCTGGATATTCCAGAGCGTCATCAGCCGCACTCCCGCCGCTTGCGCTACATCCAGCAGCGAAAGCCTGTGCTGTTCAAGAAAGGCGCGAAATGGTGAATTGCCCGTTTCCTGGCTCTCTGAAAAAGCCAGCCTGCTCCCCGGTTGCCACGTATCATGCTGCATCTCGCTTACTCCCCCGTTTCTTCCATTGCCTGCTGCACCACCTGCATCGCTTCCTGCTCGCCGACCAGCAGTTGCAGGTTGTGGTGATAGGCTTGAATACGCTCCATGCGTGCCGTAATGAACTGGTGCCGCGCAACCCCTACGGCGAGGCCGCTTAATCCGGCCTGCGCGGCGGCGTACTCCTCGGCGATCTGTTGTTTGAGACGGGCCACTTCGCTTTTGTTGTTTGTCATGTCCACTTGAAAGAGTCCTTTCTTTTTTACCCACATAGCATTAATGAAGCGAGGTTACGGCGGTACCATCGCTTCAGATTACCAATAAGCCTGCTATAGGACAGAGAGCTTATCAGCAATCAAGAGAAGTATAAAACTCTAATTACCTGTTTTCCCACAACTTCACAGATAACCTTTTCTACGTTTTAAAGTGGCTTCATACGTTTCACCCTGCTGCAACGTTTTTCTACGTTTTTCTACGGCAAACTCGACAAACAAAATACCAGATGCTATGCTGTGTGTAGCAAGTAAAGAAGTTGGAAGCGTTTGAAAAACGAGCGGCCAATAAATAGCGAGGACAGACGCTATGAGGCGGACGAAGTTGGTGGCAGCGCGAGCGCGCAAGGGCTGGACTTTAGAGGTAGCAGCAGAACAGGTTGGCTGCGCGCCAAACACACTAAGTCGTTGGGAACTGGGTACTATGACTCCCTCGGCGTATAACAAAGCGCGGCTTCGTGCGGTTTATGGGATGACCGACGAAGAACTGGGGCTGGCAGAGGAAGTTTTACCCGAACACTTAAAGTTTGGCAGAGATTTCCAGTCATTGCTCGAATCAGATGCCACCATGCGTCTAATGGCACTTGTTTTTACACCTCACTGCAATTACAAAGAATTGCAGCTTGTTCTGGTACGAACTATTGAGGAGTTGAGCATGAACACGGGCCATGATGCGGCGCTTACACGGCGGGAAGCGTTGCAGCGATTGGCGATGCTCCCCCTGCTCTTGAGCATGAGCGGGGGAAGACCACGCCCTATGGATGACACATTGAATCAGCTAGCGGCTGGCATTACGTCTTGCGAGTATTTGAGCAGGGGAAACTATGAGGATATGTCGCTAGCCCTTTCAATGCTCTCATCCTATTTACCAGTCTTGAAGACCATTGCAAGTGAGTCTTCTACCTATCGCAAGCAGGCAACCGAGTTGATAGCGCAAAGCTATCTCATCAAGCATGTGTTGGTATTACATGTTGGGAATCCTGGCGAGGCAACACGGGATGGGAAACTGGCTGTCACTTACAGCAAAGAAAGTGGGGATGTGTTGTTACAGGTAACAGCCCTGCGACGCTTAACCTGGTCGTACTTACAAGATAAACAGCCGCGACAGGCTTTAAAGACCATTGAACAGGCAGCGTACTTGATAAACAAGAGCCAGGTATCGCTAGCTCCCCAGGTATGTAGCGGTATTTATAGTACGCTGGCAGTGATACAGGCTAAGAATGGTCTCTCGACAACATCAGCTTTAGAGCAGGCACAACGCTTCTTTTTTGAGCCAGCGGCTGAGACAGACGCCCGTATCCAGGGAGATTTTAATTATGCCCAGTTGATGCGCAATGATGGACTGGCCCGCTATCATCGGGGATATTATAGTGATGCACTGAAGGCTTTTGCTCAGGTGATTGACCCGAATACTTTATCTTCAAAAGTAGCGATGGCAAAGCGTACCCGTGTGGAGTTACTGCATTATCAAACGATGGCGACTATGAAAAGTCCAGAGCGTGATCTGGAGCGTGCTATTGTCCTGTGGGTTGCCGAAGTCCGGGAAGCTGCTGCTTTGCGGAGCCAGAAAAGCTTCGATGAAGCAACTATGGCTTACGAAGTAATGCAAGGCGTCTGGCCGGGTGAAGCGCGTGTTCTGGATTTGCGCGATCTGCTGGTTCACTGGTAGATTGTCAGAAATGGCATAATAATGAACATTACCTTCTGTCCTGCTACCGAAGCTGACCTTGATGTTATTGACCCATCAGCTTTTTAGTCAGATGCTCATTTATACTCCTCATGCTTTTTACTCCCGTGTGAAATCCAATCGAACGTCAGTAGACCTTCAAGAAAAGTGCCTTCGGTAGCGAAGATGAGCAGGGCGAGTATAGCCAGAATGACGATGAGCATGGGAATGATGAGAACAATAAGGGTTGCCCAACCCGCGCTCAGGTCATGTACTGCCATGATGAGCATAGTGTGCAGTACCATCCTGTAGATGAAAATCGCTACCAGCAGCGTGAAGAGGAGAGCGGCAACAATGCCAGAAGAGGGGATGAGCAGAAGTGCGCCGCTGATCGTTACCAGGGGAACGGTACACAGCAGCAGGCTGTAGGTATGCGCTACAAATGTTCCTTTGCCATGCCACAGCTTGCTGAACAGGTAGGCTGTACCCAGTCCGATGCAGAAGGTGCTGAGAATCCAGAGCATACCGTTATAAGGTGAAGGCAGGAAGGCGAATGGGCGAAATGAACCCAGCACAAGGTTACTGGTTGAATGTAGCGCCGAAGAGGGGAGAATATGCGCCAGGTAGCTGAAAAAGACAGTGACAACGATGAGCAGGTACAGTTGGAAAAGCGTGATACCCCAGCTTGCCTTGCCCATTTCTTCCTTAAACGTTTTTTCCGACGGATGGAATAGAACTTTGAGATATTGCCGGGGTAATTGGAGAAGAGCTTTATCAAAGGGGAGAGGCTTCGTCGCTTTTGCAGTCTGGAAGTCGTCGCTTAACAATTGCTGGCTCATAGAAAGCTCCTGTAATGCTCATTTGTTTTTATGCCAGGAATGATAATCCCCTTGAAAATATAGCACTTAGCTATTTTCTGATATATACGTGAGGTAGGATGAAAAGTTGCATATCAATGATTGGAAATGGTTACGAAGAGTTTCGGTGATTGTTATGCTGCCACCGCCTTTGATTCTTGCGCCCTAAAACGAATCAGCCCGGCAGTCCCTACTGTTATCATCAAAAGCGCGCATAGCGCAATGCCGCTGCGAATACTTAGCACGACAAATAAGGGTACAGCAAGTAAAAGCCCTAGCGATGTGCCTGTATTTTCGACAAGCATGAGCAGGCTGTATACTTTGCCTATTTGCTCTGATGGCAGGTCGTTTTGAATCATGGTGACAAGGACGATGTCACCCATTGGGCCACCGATAGCTGCGAGCGCGGAACCGAGCATGGCGATGGGCAAGTTAGGGGCAAAGGCTATTAAAAGGAAACCTGCGCCGAGTACTATTTTGCCGCTGAAAAGCATGGTTACTTTACGCCGGATAACGAGGTTTCCAATAACTAGATTGCTCAGGACGTTGCCTACTCCATATGCGCCTACGATGAGGCCATATGCGCCGATGTTGTCTTTCAGGACGCGGGCGGCCAATAGTGGGACGCCGACGGTAAAGCCTGCTCCCCAGGAAAGGCTAATGATAATCATTGAGACCAGCGCCCAGGCGAGGGGGCGATGCGCGCGGACAAGCTGCATCGCTCCCCTGATTTCCGCTGTGATGCCTTTGATACCGCTGGCAAACTCTTGTTCGCGAACAGGTTTCCAGGCGAAGCGGCGGCCTAAAGAAAACACCGCGAAGGCCGAAATGAAGAAGCTGGCGGCATCAAGCGTGAAGAAATGGAAAAGCGGCATCCAGACAATCAGTATACCCGCGAGACTGGGGCCGATAGCACGTGCTAAGCGGCGGGTCAAGTCCATTAAGGCGTTCGTTGCCTGCAAAGTTTGCGTATCTCCGGCTAATGCAGGCAAACTTGCCTGAAGGGCGGGAGCAAAGAGCGCATCCAGGCTGCCGACAATGATAGCAACCGCAACCAGGTGCCAGAGTTGTAATAGGCCGAATTGTGCCAGTATTGGTAATGCGGCTACTGCCAGCCCGCGTATGAGGTCTACTCCGATCATGATGCTGCGCCGGTTCCAGCGATCAGCGTAGACGCCGCCAAGCAGGCCGAAGAGTAGCATGGAGCCTGACTCTGCGGCAGCAACGATACCCGCCTGGCTTCCACCGACTTTGACGGCTATCCACATTACGGCGATCAGGTAGAAATAATCGCCCATCGCTGAAAGCACCTGGCTGAGCCATAGCATAACCAGGTGCGGTTTATGAAATACCTTGAGAATACCCATGTGCCTGTTTCCTGCAAAGTGCAATTCGAATATTGGCTTTTGTAAAATAGCGGGAGCTTCTCCCCATGTCATCCTGAGCGCAGCGAAGGATCTCGTGTGCCGGACGATTCGCCTGCCAGCGCCTGGAGGTCCTTCGCTGCGCTCAGGATGACATGCCTGATTTTTTCCTCTTTGTGTGTGAAGTTCATTATTTGAATATAAAGGAAGTCGATATTATGGGAAAAGCAGCAAAAGCTGGTCTTTCACAAACTCCTGTTCCTCTTTGTAAGGTAGGAGTGCGAGGGCTTCTTCTGGCGGGAACCAGCTTACATAGGTGAAACCATCTTCTGGTGGGGGTTGTTGCTGGCCGTCTTCCAGGGCATAGGCAAGGTAGTAGTGGACGATTTTGCGGGTGACGGCGCGGTTTTTTTGCGACTTACGCACCAGGGAACCGAGGTACTTAAGCAGTTGGACTCGTTGCAGGCCAGTCTCTTCATAGATTTCGCGCAGGGCTGCCTGTTCGATGGTTTCGCCCTCTTCGACATGGCCTTTGGGCAGTACCCAGGTTTTATCAGGTCGGTCGTGATGCGCCAATGCAATTTTGAGCGTTCCGTCAAACTCGCGTACAATGATTGCGCCAGACGAGGTGGCGGTTTTCATGGCCATCGATGATTCCCTCCAGAGACAGACCTTATCCGGCACCCCGTAATACATGGGAGCGGCGGAAAGTATCCCGCCGCTCCCATATGTTTTGTAGGAAGACTGCGCTTACGGCAGGTACTGGTATGCCGGTAGAGTCAAAAATTCCACGAACTGATCATTGGTAATAATTGAATCTAGTATACCAGATGCTGTCGAGAACTTGCGCTGCGCGAATTGCTCGTCGCCGAGCGTGGCGCGAATTTTCGCCAGTTCGTCCTGCATCAGTTCGCGGAACAGGTCTACCGTCACTTTGCGCCCGTCGTTGAGGATGCCTTTGGGGTGGTGAATCCACTGCCAGATCTGGGAGCGCGAGATTTCGACGGTGGCCGCATCCTCCATCAGGTTGTTGATGGGAACGCAGCCGGAGCCGCGCAGCCAGGAGTCGAGGTAGTAGAGACTGACGCTGATGTTGGTGCGCAAACCTGCCTCGGTGATGGTGCCTTCGGGAACCTTTAAGAGGTCGGCGGCAGTGACATGCACGTCCTCGCGTTTGCGGTCGATCTGATTGGGCGTCTTCATGACCTTGTCGAATTCTTCCATCGCAACGCCGACAAGACCGGGATGAGCAACCCAGGTGCCATCATGACCGTCGTTGACCTCGCGCTGTTTGTCGGCACGCACGCGCTCAAGGGCTTCCTCGTTGGCCTTCGGGTTGTTTTTGATGGGGATCTGCGCCGCCATGCCGCCAATCGCGTGCGCGTTGCGGCGATGGCAGGTTTTAATGGCTAGCAGGGAGTATGAGCGCATGAAGTGGGTGGTCATCGTCACCTGCGAGCGGTCGGGCAGGATGAACTCAGGATGGTTGCGGAATTTTTTGATGACGCTGAAGATGTAGTCCCAGCGCCCGCAGTTCAGGCCCGCCGAGTGGTCGCGCAGTTCGTAGAGAATTTCATCCATCTCGAAGGCGGCGAGGATGGTTTCGATCAACACGGTAGCCTTGATGGTGCCGCGTGGAATGCCGAGTGTGTCCTCGGCGAGATTGAAGACGTCGTTCCAGAGGCGTGCTTCCAGGTGGCTTTCCATCTTGGGCAGGTAGAAGTAGGGGCCGGTGCCTTTTTCCAGTAGCTTACGCGCGTTGTGGAAAAAGTAAAGGGCGAAATCGAAGATGCCGCCGGAGATGGGTTTGCCATCGATCTCGACATGCTTTTCAAGCAGGTGCCAGCCGCGAGGACGCACCAGCAGCACCGCCGTTTTTTCATTGAGCCGGTACTGCTTGCCTTCAGGGCTGAGGTAGGAGATAGTGCCGTTAATCGCGTCGCGCAGGTTGATCTGGCCCTGGATGGTGCCTTCCCAGGTGGGCGAGAAGGCGTCCTCGAAGTCGGCCATGAAGACTTTCGCGCCGGAGTTGAGGGCGTTGATGATCATTTTGCGCTCGACCGGGCCGGTGATCTCCACACGGCGGTCTTGCAGGTCGGGCGGAATCGGCGCGATGGTCCAGTCGCTATTGCGAATATGCGTGGTTTCAGGCAGGAAATCGGGGAGTTTGCCCGCGTCGATTTCGGCCTGGCGTTGGGCGCGGCGTTGCAAAAGTTCTTCGCGCCGGTCGCTGAAGGCGCGGATTAAAGTGGCGACGAAATCCATCGCCTCCGGTGTCAATATTTCGGCAAATTCAGGAGTGATCTCCCCGGTGATTTTGACGCTTTTCGGTGAAGTGAAAGTGGTCATGGGACGATCCTTTCTATTGGGTTGATTCTAGCCAGGGGAGGAGGGCGGCGCAAGCGCCCACTCCCCACATCCACGCCGCTCCCGCTCCTACAGATTACCACATATTGGGGGAGAGCGGCGCAGGTATCAACCCATAGAGATTAATGGAATTGTTCGGCTTCGGTGGAACCGGCGAGAGCGACAGTCGAAGCCAGGCCGCCCGAGATGACCTGGGTGATCTCGTCGAAGTAGCCGGTGCCGACTTCGCGCTGGTGTTTGGTGGCGGTGTAGCCGAACTCTTCGAGGCGGAATTCTTCCTGTTGCAGGCGGGAGTAGGCGCTCATGCCCTGGTCGCGGTATTCGAGGGCCAGTTTGAACATGCTGGCGTTGAGGGCATGGAAGCCTGCCAGGGTGATGAACTGGAATTTGTAGCCCATCTTGCCGAGTTCCTTTTGGAAGTTGGCGATGGTGTCGGGATCGAGCTTTTTGCGCCAGTTGAAGGAGGGCGAGCAGTTGTAGGCCAGCATTTTGCCGGGATACTGTTCGTGAATGGCTTCGGCAAAGCGGCGCGCCTCATCCAGGCTTGGCTCAGAGGTTTCGCACCAGATGAGATCGCAGTAGGGGGCGTAGGAAAGGCCGCGATCAATGGCGACTTCAAGGCCGTTACGGATGCGATAGAAGCCTTCGGCGGTGCGCTCGCCTGTCAGGAATTTCTGGTCGCGCTCGTCGATATCGCTGGTAATCAGCTTCGCGCCATTGGCATCGGTGCGGGCGATGATGAGAGTTGGCACGCCCATCACATCGGCAGCCAGGCGGGCGGAGACGAGGTGTTTGATGGCGGTCTGCGTTGGAATGAGGACTTTGCCGCCCATGTGGCCGCATTTTTTCTCTGAGGAGAGCTGGTCTTCAAAATGCACGCCTGCCGCGCCGGCCTTGATCATGGCTTTCATCATCTCGAAAACGTTGAGCGGGCCGCCAAAGCCGGCTTCAGCATCAGCAACGATGGGGGCATACCAGTAAATGTCGTTGTTGCCCTCGGCATGATGAATCTGGTCGGCGCGCTGCAAAGCCTGGTTGATGCGCTCGACCACGTTGGGAACGCTGTTGCAGGGATAGAGGCTCTGGTCGGGGTACATCTGGCCCGCCAGGTTATTGTCGGCTGCCACCTGCCAGCCGCTCAGGTAGATAGCTTTCAATCCGGCTTTGACCATCTGTACGGCCTGGTTGCCCGTCAACGCGCCGAGCGCGGCAACGTAGGGTTCGGAGTGCAGCAGATTCCAGAGGCGATCAGCGCCCATGCGAGCGAGCGTATATTCAATTTGAATGGAGCCGCGCAGGCGATAGACGTCTTCAGGGTCGTAGGGACGGGTGATACCACGCCAGCGCAGGTTGCCGTTCCAGTTATCGCGCAGATCGGAGATAAAGCGAGATTTGAGTACTTCTTTTGAAGCACTGCTGCCGTTCTTATGATGGTGGCCGTGATGATGGCCATTTCCGTTGCCATTACCATTGAAGATATATTGTTCGCTCATGTGAATGACCTTTCTCCTTTTCCAGGACTACCAGATGGAATCTTCGTGTAAACACCGTTGTCTACCGCTTTATCTGACCATCTCTACAAGAAGGGTAACATGCGCAAAAGGAAAAAGGCTAGCAAATTGCTTCAGAAGTTATAAGGGAATATATAAGTGGATAGTTATACAAGCCGGTGAGAATAATCGAGAGTTTGTTCGGAAGCCGCAGGCGAGAATATATAAAAGAATTTTGAGTGAGGTATAACATTGCACTTATACAAATGGGATGTGGACTACTACCACATCGCATTACAACCCGCTCTTCTGTCATAGTGAGCGCCGCTATGTCATCCTTCGCTGCGCTCAGGATCTCCGGCCCTGGCGCGCGATCCTGCCCGGCGACGGAGATCCTGAGCGCAGCGAAGGATGACATCTCAAGGCAGTCGTGTCATCGCATCCCGTTGGTATAGTATTATGCCCCGTGACACTTCTTATATTTCTTGCCACTGCCACAGGGGCAGGGGTCGTTGCGCCCGATTTTAGCTGGCATCTGGCGCGGTGCTTGTCCATTGCCGTTGGAACTATTAGCGCGATTAGCGGGCGGCAGGCGGCGTGGCGCTCGTTCGCTGCCATCGCTTTTGGTCTGGCCGCTGGCTTTGGCGATGTCGTCGGCGTTGGTGCGCAGGTTGCGCAGTTGTTTGCGCTTAACGGGCTGCGGGCGCTGGATGTTGATGGTGATGCCGTTTTTCGTGAGCTTGAGCAGTTGATCAACGATGTAGTGCTGGATGGAGAGCTTCAGGTTCTCGAACATCGAGAACGCTTCGTTCTTGAATTCGACCAGCGGGTCGCGCTGGGCAAGGGAACGGAAGTGAATGCTGTTGCGCAAGGCATCAACAGCATCGATATGGTCCATCCAGAGGCGATCGATGACCTGCAAGGTGATGGAGCGCTCGACGTCGCGAATAGTCGGAATGCCAAGTTCTGGATTTTCGGCGGAGAGCTGGTCAAGTTTCTCTCCCTGTTCCTCATAGGCCTCAATAGCCAGTTCGGTCAGCTTTCTGCCGAGTTCATCGCGGCGCAGGGCATGCAGATTCTCGGGTATGATGTCATCGGGGATGGAGAGCCAGGGTTCGAGCGCTTTGAAAAGGTTGTCGATCTGCTCTTCCTCAGTGATGACGTGGCCGGGAATGTGCGTGTCCAGCAGGCGTTTGATTTCGTTGCGAATCATGTCCAGGACGCGCTCATGCATGTCGGCGCGTTCAAGTACGGCGCGACGGTCGGCGTAGATGACTTCGCGCTGTTTGGCGATCACGTCGTCGTATTCGACCACGTTCTTACGCAAATCGAAGTTGTAACCTTCGACGCGGGTCTGGGCCTGTTCGATGAAACGAGAGACCATGCCATTTTCGAGCGGCATGTCCTCGTCCATACCCACCATCTGCATGACTTTAGCGACGCGCTCGGCTGCGAAGCGGCGCATCAGTTCGTCCTCAAGCGAGACGTAGAAGCGCGTGGAGCCAGGGTCGCCCTGGCGTCCGGCGCGACCGCGCAGCTGGTTGTCGATGCGGCGGGACTCGTGGCGTTCGGTGCCGATGATGCGCAGGCCGCCGAGTTCGAGAACCTTTTTGCGATCCTCTTCACACTCGCGAATCTTCTTTTGGAGCAGCGCCTGTTTCTCCTCTTCGGTCATGTTGGCGATGTACTCTTGAATGGCCTGCTCTTTTTCCTCGCGGTCGGCCTCGTCCTGGACGGGCATCTCGCGAATGAAATCGACCTGTTCGGCATGCTTGCGCAGAATGGTATCGAGGTAGCCCTCAGGGTTGCCGCCGAGTAGAATGTCGGTACCGCGACCGGCCATGTTGGTAGCGATGGTGACGGCTCCACTGCGACCTGCCTGGGCCACGATTTGCGCCTCACGCTCGTGGTTTTTCGCGTTCAAGACGTTATGCGGAATGCCTTCCATGTCAAGCATGCGCGAGAGGTGTTCGGAGATTTCAACCGAGGTTGTGCCGACCAGCACAGGCTGGCCCTGCTCATGCCGCTCTTTGATCTCTTCGACTACAGCGCGGAACTTGCCTTCAGTTGTGCGATAGATGAGGTCGAGTTCGTCAACGCGAATTCTGGGCTTGTTGGTGGGAATGACTACCACGTCCAGGTTATAGATTTTGTGGAACTCTTCAGCTTCCGTGTAGGCGGTACCGGTCATACCGGCCAGCTTGTTGTAGAGGCGGAAGTAGTTCTGGAAGGTGATGGTTGCCAGCGTGTGGTTTTCGCGCTGCACCTTCACGCCTTCTTTGGCCTCAATAGCCTGGTGCAGGCCTTCGCTATAGCGGCGACCGGGCATCAGGCGACCCGTGAACTCGTCAACAATGATAACCTCGCCGTCTTTGACAATGTAGTCCTTATCGCGTTTGAAGATGACATGTGCCTTGATGGCGTTTTCCATGTGGCGGGTCAGTTCGACGTTCTCCGGCGCGTATATGTTGGTCACGCCTGCCAGTCGCTCGATCTTCTCAATGCCTTCCTCGGTCAGGATGACCTGCCTCAGCTTCTCATCGACCGTATAGTCAATCTCGGGCTTGAGACGTGGTGCCCAGCGAGCAAATTGTATGTACTGGTCGGTGGACTCTTCGCCCTGACCGGAAATGATCAATGGCGTGCGCGCCTCATCGATAAGGATGTTGTCCACCTCGTCAACGATAGCATAGTTGAGTTCGCGCTGCACCATCTGGTCGAGGGTCTGCACCATGTTATCACGCAGGTAGTCGAAACCGAATTCGTTGTTGGTGCCATAGGTGATATCGGCTTCATACGCGGCGCGGCGCTCGGCAGAAAGCGGCTCAACGGCGTTGACAAGGATGCCAACGGTGAGGCCGAGGAATTTGTAGATTTTGCCCATCCACTCGGCGTCACGTCGAGCCAGGTAATCGTTCACGGTGACGATATGAACGCCTTTGCCGGTAAGCGCATTGAGGTAAGCGGGCAGGGTCGCGACGAGCGTTTTACCTTCACCTGTACCCATCTCGGCGATTTTGCCCTGGTGCAGCACAATGCCGCCAATCAACTGCACGTCAAAGTGGCGCATTTTGAGTTGACGCCAACCGACTTCGCGCACGATAGCGAACGCTTCCGGCAAGAGATCTTCGAGCGTTTTGCCGCTGCGATAGCGTTTCGCCATCTCTGGAAGCAGCTCGTCCATCGCTTCGGCTTTGAGGGCAACCAGTTCATCCTGTACGTGGTTCAGGATGTCGCCCAGCAGCTTTTCGAGCCGCTCGTCTGCCCCTTCTTCGGGATCTGCGGCCTTGCTGCGCGCTTCCTCAAATTTGCCCCACGCTTTCTGGAAGGCCTCTTCCAGGTAGTCTTCGTCCATCTCGCCTAGCGTTGGTTCGACTTTCTTGAGAAGAGCGAGCGTGGCCTGCTGCGGGTCTTTGGCCTCTTCAGGCCATTCCTGCGTCTCCTCGGCATGATCCATAGCGGCGGTGATACGCAATGAATTGAGGGTGGCATTGAGATTTTTGTAGGCCTGCTCGAAGCACTCGGAAAGGGTTTCAACGAAATGATCGCGTAGCTGTTTTTCGGGGTCGTGGCGCTCGATAGCTTTGCGCGGCTCGCGAATAGCCTGGCGTAGCTGATCTATGCTGCATTTGGCGGCCAGTGGCTCGACTTCCTTCAGCGCCTCGCGAAAGAGCTTCAACAGTTCGTCTTCAAGCACGAGGCCGCCCTTGAGATACAGGTAGAGTTGCGAACGGAACTCCGCAGTCTTAGCGGCCAGTTCCTCATCGCTGAGTTTCTTGATCGATGGCTCGAGCGCGTTGATTTTATCTATAATCGGCTGGAGAGACCGAATTTCTTTCTTATTGGGGTCTCCCAGAATTTTCCCAAGCAATTGCATCTGAATATGTTCTCCTGACGGCTGGCAACGGGTAGTGTCTCTGTATGTAATAAGGGTTTTTGTGTGTCAAAAATTCCTGTTTATTATACCATAAGCCGGGCAACTTGACTTCCCCTCTTTCATATGTCACACTGCTTGTATAAAACGGGTATTACCTGTGGCGCACCCCTTTGGCAGTAACGTGTGTTTTCTCTCACTTTGGAGAAGGAGACGAGGATGTTTCACCAGTTACTTAGCCCTGTTGCCGGTAATTTGTTCCTCTCGTTTCTGGTTGGTGCCATTCCCATTGTTGTTGTCCTTGTATTATTGGGTATCGTGCGTCGTCCCGCATGGCAAGCGGCACTGGCAGGTCTTGTCGTTGGTTTTATCTTTGCTGTAACGATATGGCAGATGCCGATTGGATTGGCGGCAGATGCAACGGCGAACGGCATTGCATTCGCGCTGGTTCCCGTGATGTGGATCGTCTGGAACGCGATGTGGCTGTACAACGTCGCGGTACGGACGGGCAAGTTTGAGTTGTTCCGGCGCTGGATGGTGCATAACGTACCGGCGGACAAGCGTATTTTGCTGCTGATTATTGGCTTCAGTTTCGGTGCCTTGATGGAAGGCATCGCGGGTTTTGGTACTCCGGTAGCGATTGGAAGCGCGCTGCTGATCGCGCTGGGCTTTCCGGTGCTTGATGCGGTGGTCATGACGTTGATCTTTAATACAACGCCGGTGGCCTTTGGCGCGTTGGGTGTGCCGATTGTCACGCTGGCCGGAGTGACGAATCTGCATACGGGTCCGCTTTCGGCGATGGTTGGCCGCCAGTTGCCTATCTTTGCCCTGTTCTTGCCGTTCTACGCGCTGGTCGTCTTTTCGGGCTGGCGCAGTTTGCGCACTATGTGGCCTGCGGCGCTGGTAGCTGGCCTATCGTTCGCCATAACCCAGTTTACCATCTCCAACTTTGTAGGGCCGGAACTACCTGATGTGCTGGCCGCGCTTATCTCGCTGATCTGCGTCATTCTGTTCGTTCAGGTCTGGAAGCCACGTGATATCAATGAATATCGCGCCAGCTTCGCAACAGAAACCGGTGAGGTTGCGCAAATGACGCGAGCGACCGGAAGCACGCCGATTGATGAGCAGAGTGTACCAGTGCCCGCGAATGCAGGAGAAGAGAGCGGCAAGCCTACTCCAAGGGAGACTGTGCTGGCATGGTTGCCCTGGATACTGGTGAGCGTGGTCGTTATTATCTGGACTTTTTTGAAGGTTCCGATAAATGGTCAGTCGATTATTAAATGGCCCGGTTTGCACAATGCCGTTTACCTGACGCTTTATAAGAAGCCTTACGCGGCGCTGTATACCTTCCAGCCGCTCGGGACGGGAACAGCGATTCTGGTGACGGTGATCCTGACAACCATCGTCTTTGTCGTGGCGGGGTCCAATCCGAAAGTACTGCTGTATGCGCTTGCGGATACATGGAAGCAACTGCGCTTTGCCATTCTGACGGTCATGTTGATTGTAGGGTTGGCCTACCTCTTTAACTACTCCGGCATGGCCTATACTTTGGGTCTGGCGATCTCCAAAGTTGGTGCCATCTTCCCGTTTTTCTCCGTCTTCCTGGGCTGGATCGCCTGCTTCCTGAGCGGTAGCGACACGTCGAGCAACGCCCTTTTCGGCAATCTACAGGTGGTCGCGGCGCGTCAATTGAATCTGAGTCCGGTGTTGATGGCCGCTACAAATTCCAGTGGCGCGGTCATGAGTAAAATGATTTCGCCGCAAAACGTCACGACGGGCGTTTCGACGACCACCCTGGTTGGCAAAGAGGGACTGGTGATACGCAGGACGTTCCTGCACAGCATCATCCTGGCGTGTATCCTGGGTGTTATTGTGATGATTCAGCAGTACCTTATACCGGGTATTATTCCGTCTCCGTAAAGGCTGATCGGGATGGAACGACCCGAAGACATCCGCAAGGGATGTCTCTACAAATTGGTTGGCCCGTAGAGACATCCCTTGCGGATGTCTTCCTTTATTCAATTGTCATTCACCATCTTTTTGATTGAAGCGACGTTCATTATGTTCTATATGCCCATACCGTCTCACCAACTCTTTCCGCGACATCCACACTTCCTGTGGATAGGAACCGTAGGTAGTGCCTTGCAGGAGGCGACCGAGGCCTTTTTCGTTGTAGAGGACGAGCAGGCCGTTCATAAAGAAGCGGTCAAACCAGGCTTGAAGCGTTTTGGGGCGCTTGCGCAGGGTAAAGCCAAGCCGACTGCTGGCGCGGCTGAGCAGGGTGATGCCGAAAAAGGCGTGAATATCGGCGGGGAAATCTGGTTGGAGCGTCCAGTCAGCGATGGCGGAGAGGTCTTCGCCGATCATTTTTAGCATGCCCCAGGGGGTGTTGTGCTGCGCTGCCTGCAGGAGGGCATGATTACGAAAATGTAGTTCTGCGATGTGGTCGCCCTTTTTGACCTCAGTTCCATCTGGCAGTGTGATGGGGCGTCCGTGATAGCGCGTGAAATGTATCTGGAACAGGCCGTGTGGCGAATTGGGAACGCTTTTCACACGCCAGACTGTAAGCGTGAGCCATTCCCAGAAAGGCCAGAAGAGCAGGAAGCCGCGCGCTTTTCCGGCGCGAGTTTGGAAGGCGAGTCTCCAGAGAAGGCCGGGAGCGCGGCGCTGAGTAGAAGGCGGAATCGAAGCGGCTTCCACTTCTGAGTCGAGTGTGTTATGCGCGGGAGATGTTTCGAGGTTGTTACTTCTATCGCGCACTTTGAGAACCAGTATGGCCGCCAGGACCAGCACAAACGCGGCTACAGCGAAGACGAGACGGTAGCCGAGTTGAATGTTTCCAAAATGATCGGCGACGATGATAACGATGCTGCCAATTAAGGGAGCCAGGATGGATGGCAGTGTGGACGAGGCATTCCAGATGCCCATATCCTTGCCGACATGTTCACGAGATGGCAGTGAGTCGAGGGTTAAGGCCCAATCGACACTGGTGTACGCGCCATAGCCGAGACCAAAGAGCAGGCCGAGCGGCCAGAGAATCAGGTTGCCAGGGAAGAGAACGAAGGAGAGCGCCGCCAGGGCCATGAAAGTGGTCGCCAGCGAAACGAGTTTGACCTTGCTGCTGCGGTCGGAGTAGACGCCAAGCACGAAGGCGCTGATTACTGCTCCGACCAGGGCCAGAACGGCAATCGCGGCGGTGGTCTGCACAAAATTGGAGACATGTGCTACGTTAGCGAAGTAGTATTCGATATAGGTCATGAAGAGGGTCAAGCCCATCATGACCAGGAAGCGGGTGAGAAAAACCCAGATGAAGTTGTGGTCGCGCCAGGGCATCACCCAGTTGACGACAAACCAGCGCTGCCAGCTAAAGCGGCTGTTCTCGCGTGCCAGACTGGATGGCATAATGGGAATTTCATGTACTCGGGTAATAGTGATGAAAAGGCCGATCAGCATAATGACCCCGCTTATGATATAGAAAGCGATGCTGGCGGAGCGAATGGCGGCTGTGGTGGATTGACTGAACAGCCAGGCCGCGAGCAGAAGGCTGAAAACGTTGCCCAGGATGGTCATTAAGCCGAGATAGCCAGAGGCGGTGCCGCGCTGGTCGTCGGGCACCATGTCGGGAATGAGGCTTTGATATCCGGCGGCGTTCACGTTATTCGCAATCTGGAAGACGGTGAGCGCGATGATGTACAACCAGATATTGGCTGCGAAGCCGAGCAGCAGACCGCATATGACCATCACAAGCCCACCTACCAGAATGTAGGGGCGGCGTCTGCCCCAACCCCCGTAGGTATGGTCGGACATCATGCCGATGAGCGGAGGAATGAACAGGGTCATGATCGCGCCGATGGTTGATAACCAGCCGAGAAAAGCTGCCTGCTGAACGTTGCCAACTTCACCAGGAATGAAGAGGATAATCTGGGTGGGGATGACGATGGGCAGGAGAGCGGCAGTCTGAAAATTGAGCGAAAACCAGAGAATACTGAGATTAAAATGTTCACTTACTGTCAAACGATGATGACGATTTTGTGCTTCCATACATTCGGCCAGCTTTCGAATCCAGAAGTAGTGGAGCGCTTGCACAGCAGGCAAGTGAAGGTACTTATTTTTGATTATACATCATGTAGGGGCGGGAGAGGTGTGGAGGAGGTGGGGAGGGCGCTTGCGCGGCCCTGTCCCTACAGAAGCGCCTGGCGCACGTATCTATCAATACTCTCATCGAGCTGGATACTGCTGGCTCCCATGTAACAGAGGAAGTTCTGGGCGGCGGTTCTCAATGCTTCGACCAGTTCAACGTCGGGAGTAATGTCCGGCTCCCACCACCAGCGCAGGATGTTCCAGATGCCTTTTTCGAGACGGGAGTCGAAGCGGGCAACGAAGCGGTCGCCGTAGAAAACCGGCAGCACATAGTAGCCCCATTTGCGCTGCGGAGCGGGTTTGTAGACTTCCCACATGTAGTCGAAATGGAAGATCTGTTGCAGCGCTTTGCGGTCCCAGAGCAAGCTGTCGAGCGGGCCAACGAAGATCATGCGCGGCTGAGGAAGCGGCTGGTCGAGTAATTTCAGGGCGTTTGCGTGCAGGTAGTATGGGCCGGAGAGGTCCTCGATTTTGACGGGGAGAAGCTGGCCCGATTCGACCAATTCGCCCAGGGCTTTTTTTCTCTTTGGGGCCTGATCGCAGGTACACCAGATGGCGCTCTCGGCAGTGGAGCGGAGCAGGCCCGTCGCCTGATAGCGTTTCAGCAATATCCAGCGATAGTAGGCATCCTCGTCGGTGAGGGGCGGGGCTGAGAAATGATGGGCGGGAATGACACGCTCAGGACGGTCGTAGTAGTGGCGTCCGGCTTTGCGATGGTGCGTCACTAGCAAACCGCAGGCCCAGAGCGAGCGCAAGATGCGTTTGATACGTGTCGCGCCTGCCCACGAGCCGGGGAGACCTGCATGCGTTTTGTCTTCAAATTCGAGCGAGGAGAGCGGCCCTCGTTCATCGATGGCGCGCAGCACGCTCTCCATGCCCTCGCTATAGTTTTGCAGAATCTCGCGGTCATGGTAAGGACGATATTTTTCGCGAATGAGGGCGCGCATAGGCCAGTCGCTGATGGGAACGATGCAGGCCTGTTTGTCCCAGGCGTCATAGGCGATGCGGTCGGCATAGACCGGTTTGTGCCAGTCATCGACGCGATAGCCAGGAACGCGGGCCTGCAAGACGAGATCGGCGTTGCGCCCCACCGGATTAAGCGGGTCGTATTGCACAGTGCCCAGGCGCTCGAAGACGCCTGGGATATCGGTTGGCGTAAAGTGATAGTGCGCGAGCAAGCGCCGGGCCTGCTCGCGTGAAAGGTGCAGGATCATCGCTACCGATTCTCCGTTTGCTCAAGCCAGCGCCGCATAATCTGTAAGTGTTCGTCGTAGTGCCCGTAGGTGTTGCCCTCGATGACGCTTTCGAGCGAGCGGCCCTGTCTCCATAGGAAACGTCGTGGGTCGAAGAGGTCTTCTTCACTCAGCGATTGCACCGCTTCGACAATTTGCCCATGTGTCGCGCGAAAATCGGTAAGGATTTCATCGAAAGAGCGCGATTTATTTTGCTGGTAAAGCTGCTCGTTTTCCTCGTCTTCGCTCTCACCGGGAGGTACATCGGTGACAGGTTCCTGGTTGCGCAGTGCGCCTTGCAACACCTGCAACAGGTAGTGCTGCCAGGAGGTGATATGGGCCAGGTTGTCTTTGACCGACCAGTTATCGTTGACTCCCGGAGTGTTCAGTTGCGCTTCGTTAAGCGAAGTCACGAGATTTTCGAGTTCAGCTTTCTTGCTGTCCATTTTGTGCAGTAACGCTGTTTTGTTCATAGAAAGAGTTTAGCATATAAAGCGGTCACTTTTCGTCCTGATATCAGGCTTTATTGAGCGTAATTGACCCGGCGTTGGTTTTGAGCGTGAGGACGGCCTGTGGAGAGGTGCCGACATCGGCATTTATATTCGCTCCTGCTGCCGAGTGCTGCACGCTAATAGGGAAACCGGTGGTGATTGAGCCTGCGTCGGTCGAAGCGTTCACGTGGAACACTGCATTGGCTGGAAGTGTGATAGTGACATTGCCCGCCTTGGTCTCGAAGTCATAGGTACCATTAGAAGCAAAAGAGCCGTTGAAATTGACATTGCCCGCGTTGGTTTTGAAGCTAGAACTTCCTGTCAGGGTGGTTCTGGTCGCGCCAACCGTACCGAAGTTGGTCAGCAGTGACATGCTACCCTGGATGCCAGCTATGGTGATGTCACCTGCTTTGGTGTTGAGCCGCAGATTGGTAGTGGGTGGCACACTGAGTGCGAAATCAACGCCAGATGAGTTGAAAAAGTTTGTAGCAACCGTAACGCTGATAGTGACCGTGTTGTTGGCGGTATTGGGGTCATAGCTGATATGGACGTTGTTGATGCTGCCACCAAAGCTGGCGAAGCGCGTCGGGCGAACAGTGATGGTATCGGCGTTGCCGGGATTGACGCTGATGGACCCATTTTGATTGTTGATGATGAGCGTCGGATTAGTTCCAACGGGATAGGTTAAGGCCGGATCGGGATGGTTGGTTCTGAAAGCGTTGCCAAGACCAAAGCCTATAAAGGACGCGAGCGTGACAGCCCCGCCACAGAGCAACATCAGGATTATCAACGCAACGAGGCAGCCGATGATGCATCCCCTGCGCCTGCGTCTCGGTTGGAAAGTCGAAGCCGGATAAGTGCCATAAAACGGTTGGGAACCTGGTTGTACCGGCTGAGTGAGAGGTTGGGTGTAGCCTGGAACCTCAGGTAAATCGTCCGGTGGAGGCGCTTGTTCAGGATAGGCCGGTTGTTGAGGATAATATGCTTGCTGCTGTTCTCGAGGCGGACGCTGCTGAGAGGTAGGGGAATCAGGATAGGATATCTGTTCGGAAGAGCTTGGCGGCTCTTCCGGGCCTTCTGGCTGCTCGTTGGGGGGAAATCTATGATCCATCTCGGTTTCTTTCCTGGTAGCGCTATTCACATGTATGCACTCTGTTTATTGTAAGTTTTCCAGGGAAGAAAATCAAAGGTGGGAAAGGCCAGGGGTAGGCGTCAGATTTGTGCAGGGAGAGGGCCGGAAGACACCCGCAAGGGGATGTCTCTGTTCATTGATGTGTAGAGACTTCCGGCCCCCATGCAGGTTGCAAAAACATGATGTTCATCCGAAGGCTAGGCAATACGCATCATTGCGGTTATAATCTGACCTGATTAGATGAAGTTTGTTTTAGAGAACTAAGAAGACATGTATTTTCCGACGACGCGGGTTTTGACGATTTTAGAGTTGTTGCAGTCGCGGGAGCGTATGAGCGGGCCGGAGCTTGCGGCGCGTCTGGAAGTGGATACGCGCACCATCCGGCGCTACATTACGATGCTGCAAGACCTCGGCATTCCTGTCGAGGCAGAGCGCGGGAGATATGGTTCCTATCGCCTGCGTCCAGGCTTTAAGCTGCCGCCCTTGATGTTTAATGATGACGAGGCGCTGGCTTTGACACTCGGATTGCTGGTCTCGCGCAAGCTGGGCATGGCGGCAACTGCTCCGGCTGTGGAGGGAGCGCTCGCGAAGATCGAGCGCGTGCTGCCCCTGTCGCTGCGCGAACATGTGCAGGCGGTGCAGGAGACATTGGTGCTGGATGTGCAGCAGGGTGGGCCTGCGCCGCATATCGATGTGGTTCTAACGCTGAGCCTCGCCGTTCGCAAAATGCGGCGCGTGCAATTGCGCTATCTTTCCTGGAAAGGCGAGGAGAGCGAGCGCGCTTTAGACCCCTATGGACTGGTCTATCGACCCGGCTACTGGTACACAGTTGGCTATTGTCATTTGCGACGTGATCTGCGTATCTTCCGGCTTGATCGCATTGTAGAGGCCAGTTTGCAGGAAGAAACTTTTACCCGACCAGATAACTTTGATTGCCTGGAATACATCACGCGCTCACTTGCGCAAACGCCGAGTACATGGCCGATTGAGGTGATACTTGACACGACGTTGGAGGAGGCCAGGTACTATATTCCCCCGGTGGTTGCCACGCTTGAGCAGGATGCCAATGGTGTCTTAATGCGCTGTTCTGCTTCAAGTCTGGATTGGATCGCCCGTCTTCTGATAAGCCTGGGCTGCTCCTTTGTCGTGAAGCAGCCGCCGGAACTGCGAGAAGAATTGCGGAGACAGGCAGAACGCATTGCTGTGCTGGCCGAACGAACGGTTTAACTGCCGCTTCGCCTGATGACCATGCCGGTAAGAATGCAGGCGCAACCAATCCAAGCCGTTGACAAAACTTTTTTCAGGACTTCGTTTCGATCTCTTTCGGTGCGGCCAGTATCTCGTAATGTGTCACCTCTGGCTCAAGGCTAAGCAAGTAAGCTTCGTCCTCTGGATAGTATACCGCCTTGTCGAGATCATTTCCGGCGAAGGCGCGGATAGCATCCCACGATTGCCAGAGAGAGAGGAGGAGAAATTCGGCACGCCTATCATGGATGCGCCTCAGGACGAACACACCTTGATTGCCCGGTGTATCCTGATATTCCTTCAATCCGGTCGCCTGAAGGTACTCGAAGTACTTGTTGGCCTTTTCAGGGGCAGTTTCGCCGCGCCAGATACGAGCAATCATGATTATTTCTCCTTCTCCATAATTACAAAACATGAAACAGCCCCTCCCGCCTGTCCTCCTGAGCGCAGCGAAGGATCTCCTCCCACTGGCTCAACACAGCGGGCGAGAGATCCTTCGCTGCGCTCAGGAGAACATCTGGAACGCCGTTAATTCGTGTGCCAGTGATGGCGATGCTCCCATTCAGGTGAATTGAAAGTCTCGCTGCTATCGACGCCGCAGCGAAGCGCTGTGATGCTAAGGATCAGCAGCAGTGCGAACATGACAAGAAACTCCATGATAGTTACTCCTTTCTGCGTTTATGCGCAGTGACATTGTTTTTTTCTGCTCCTTGAAATTTCTCTGTTTTTAACCTTTAAAATTTACTTTGGTGGTTATATAATAACATATGAATGCTAACCTGTCAAGGTTACTTTGCTAGTTAGACAGAGATGTGATACATTGATGATAGGAGGTACATGCGGATGGTAGATATTCATATGCCAGATTTTGATACCGTGCCAGGCAATGCATTATGCCTGGACTTTACGCATACATTGACCGAACGTTATAGCGACATCGGGCCAAAGGAATTGCTCAACAGTTACAGCGACCTGGTTGCCTGGGGATTGTTCGCGCACATTTTGACAGATGAGGAAGCGTCTACGTTGCTAGAGGTAGCGGAACAGCATCCTGAGCGAGCAAAGCAGGCGCTTGAACAGGCAAAGGAGTTGCGTGAGGCGCTGTATCGCCTGTTTTATGCTCTTGCGGTAGAGGAAACGCCAGCAAGGGACGACCTGAAATTGCTGAATATGCGCCTGAGCGAGGCGATGGCGCAAGCGCGCATAGTTCCCGATACTCAGGGCTACAAGTGGGATTGGGTGAGAGACGAGCAGGCGTTAGATCGTATCTTGTGGCCGGTGGTGCGCTCGGCGGCAGATTTATTGACGTCGGAGAAGCTGCCGGATGTGCGAGCCTGCGCAGCCGAGGATTGTCGCTGGCTTTTCCTGGATATCAGCAAGAATCACAGTCGGCGCTGGTGCGACATGCAGACTTGCGGCAACCAGGCGAAGGCGCGTCGGCATTACCAACGAGCGAAGGGCAGAACAGTTCATTCGTGATCTGGATTGCTCTGCCTTTCGGCTGTAAACAGGCTGTGTATGTTGTTGGTCATGTATACAGAGAACTCATTCAGCTTAGCATCGTCAAAAACTGTTTTCTTACTGCTTCCTCGATATGCTTCAAGTGCCTGGGCTACGATGCTGTGCAAGTCCTCGGGAAGATTTTGTAATCCCCAGCTACCACCCTCGTCCTTCGAGTAGATGTGCCCCTCGCGCAGGAAGGTCAGGACGCGGCAGGCATTCAGCACGTAGTAGACCGGGTGTGCATTACGCATTTGATCTGCCTCGTTGAAATCTCCGACAATCGCCTGGGCATAGTAACGCGCGGGTACAATAGGAAGCGTCTCCGAAGCAGACTTGCCGTAGAGACAGATGCCGCGCCTGGATATCACAGTAAGATGCACGCTCAGGTCCGTATCGTAACGCTGGTTATTATTCCAGCCTTTCCACGTGCTGTTTGACAGTTGCTCTATGAAGCGTTCGCGCCAGTCTTCGCTGTAATGAAAGTCATAGGGTAGGGGATGGCGAAAAGGATGGAGCGCGGATTTGATAACGAAGCTGATTTCGATAGGGCATGGTTTCAAGGAGGTCGAAAGCAGTAGTTCTGCAAGCTGTCGTTTCGTCTCGATGGACATAGAGCGTTGTGTGACAACTAGCAGGTCGATGTCGCTATGGTCGGGATGAAAGCAGCCCATTGCCAGTGAGCCATGCAGGTAGATAGCAACGAGGTTATCATGCAGGATATTTTGAAACACCTTGAGCAGGTGAACTATCTGTTCGCGTACTGGCGAGGGGCAGGTAGACCACGAATATTGCACCATTTTCATTCTCCATGCTATGAAAAAAGACTCTCTCGCCTGTCATCCTGAGCGCCGCGAAGGACCTCAGGCCCCCTCGGAATCAACATGGCACATGAAAGATCCTTCGCGGCGCTCAGGATGACATCGGGGAAGCATGTTTGGAATGGCATTGCTATCGTCGCTGCCTTCTTTACAGATTATAGCTGATAAATTGGGTGGCAAATGAATATCACGTATCCATATGGATAACTTTACACGTGTTGATGAGAAGAACCTGTAATTTCACTGGTGGAGTTATTCACAGCACTTGAGGACTTATCCGATGAAGTAGGAGGCGGCTATGCAAACGGAGAAGCAACAGCCGGAACAGGTACAACAACCGGAGGCTCAGACAGAAGACAAGGCAAGACAGGGTACCAACCAACCGGGTCACGATAAAGAAAAGGCGGAGGAGGACAGGCTTCGTCCAGGCGAGCTAATGCGGCGCTTGTTCGCGGAGTTGATCGGCACATTTGCGCTCACGCTGGTAGCGGCTGGCGCTGATATGCTGGCGGTGATGAGGCCTGCCGAAGTTGGCGTGCCGATACGGGCGGTGGCTCCGGCGCTGGTGATTATGGCGATGATCTTTACGTTAGCGCAAACATCGGGCGCGCATTTCAATCCAGGCGTGACGCTTGCCTTTGCGATGCGCCGCGATTTTCCCTGGCATCGCGTTCCCTTTTACTGGATTGCGCAGTTTGTCGGGGCAATTCCCGCTGCTGCTCTATTAAGAGGGCTTTTCGGTGTAGTAGGACACCTGGGCGCGAATCAGCCGCACTTTGGCATAGCCGCGCCCATTATGGAGATTGTGCTGACCTTCTTCCTGGTGACAGTCATCTTAGGAACGGCTACCGGCTCTCGCATTGTTGGCAATAACGCGGCCATCGCGGTAGGTGGGACGATTGCATTTGATGGTTTGATCGGCATTCCCATCAGCGGCGCTTCGATGAATCCCGCCCGTTCGCTTGGCCCGGCCCTGGTTGGCGGCGATATAGGCAACTTATGGATATATATTGTTTGTCCGATAGTGGGTACGCTCCTTGCGGTTGGCGTGGCATGGATTCTACGCGGGCCTACAACGCCGCACGCTGTCGAGGCGGCGAAGGGGGATTAGGAAACTGGGTCTATCCAAAAATGTCATCCTGAGTGAAGCAAAGGATCTCTATGACACGCGATTCGCTCGGCACAGAGATCCTTCGCTTCACTCAGGATGACATGAGGAAGAGTATTTTCGGCTATTTAATCAACGTTCATCTTAGAGCCTCGTCCAATTCACGTAGAAACAGTTCCGCATCCGTAATTAAGCCCGCTGCCTGGAAACTTCCTCTATCGGCAAGCTTTGTGACGACCGAAGGGTTGATGTCTACGATGACGGTGCGAACGGTGGCAGGCAGGAGATTGCCGGTGGCGATGGCGTGCAGCATAGAAGCGACGATAACCGCCATTTCGACGCCTTTGAGCGCTTCGCGCATCTGTCTTTGTGCCTCTTGCATGTCGTTGATGACGCCGGGCATGGGGCCGTCGTCACGAATGGAACCGGCCAGCACCATTTTCACGCCATGTTTGTTTGCCTCGTAAGTGATGCCCTCTTTCAGCAGTCCTGTTTCGATGGCTTTTTCGACGGAGCCGAGGGCGCGAATGGTATTGATGGCTCGCAGGTGGTTGCGGTGGCCGCCCTCGACCTGTTCGCCGCTTTCGAGGTTGACGCCGAGCGAGGTGCCGAAAAGGGCGGATTCGATGTCGTGCGTAATGATGGCATTGCCGCCAAAGATGATCTGCACGTAACCGCGCCGGATGAGATCGGCGACGTAGCGACCAGCACCTGTATGAATGACGGCAGGGCCAAGCACGAAGAGAATTTTGCCGCCATTCGCGCGTGTTTCCTTCATCTGGTTGGCAATTTCATGGATCGCCAGCACTTTCGCCTTTTCCGATGAAACGTTGCTTTGCATGAAGGCGAAGGCTTCGCGGTCACGCGCGCGTTCAAAAGGCTGGACGCGAATACCATCATGGCCGATGACTACCTCGTCGCCAACTGTTACCTCGTGCATGGGTTTGCAGAAAGCCCGATTGCGATCGCGATCAATGACGATGGCTACATCCATTTCGATGTTTTCAACGTTGACCCATTGCCCTTTCAAACGCACCTGGGTTGGTAGATTGGTTGTCGAATAAAAGCCGGAAGGCAACACACCGTTTTGCTCCACAAAAGCCGTCTGGACATCTTTGCCATAGACGAGGGTTGCGCCAAGCTGCTGTAGCTCGGAGATGATGAGTTCCAGCGTACCGGCGTCGGGCGCTTCCACTTTGAGCCGCACATAACTTTGCTCTGTCTTGCTTTTGCCCACGCGCATTTCTTCCACGTTGAAGTTGCCGCCGCGATCCATGATGGTATCCCAGGCGCGGGGCAGTGTCCAGGAATCTATGATATGGCCGTGAAGTTCGATAAGTTCGGATGGCATACTAATCCTCTCTATACAAAAAGCTTGTTTTAAACATAGCTTTATTTTAGTTGAGTAGGGAAGACTTTTTCAATCACCTGTGCCCTTGTGAACCGTCTTGTGTAATCGTATAATAAGGAGCGGCAATAGAGGAGGTGTCCCGTGGCAAACAGACATCATCTCAAGCTTCTCAAGCGCGGGGCGCGTGTCTGGAATGCGTGGAGAGCCAGGCATCTAGAGGTGCGCCCGAATCTCATTAGAGCGCCATTGGAAGGAGTACACCTGAATGGCGTCGATCTTTTGGGCGCTAACCTCTATGAAGCTACTCTGCGCAGGACGATCCTTACCGAGTCGCGCCTCGGTGAAGCCAACCTGGGAGGGGCTGATCTCTCGGATGCTAACCTTACCAATGCTAACCTTATCAAAGCGGTTCTCTGCGGCGCAACTCTTATGGGAACCGATCTGACGAGGGCCAACCTCACCGGGGCCACCATCACCTGGGCGAATATGTGCGACGCAACCCTGACGCAGGCGACTCTCAGGGGAACTGACCTCACCGGAACCGCCCTCACCGGGGCAAAGCTCCTTCAGGCAGACCTTTCCGGCAGCAATTTACGGGGTGCTGATCTCAGTGATGCTGACCTGAACGGTGCCAATCTTAGAGACGCAAACCTGTACCGGGCGAGTCTTAGTAGAGCTAAGCTGCGGGGAGCGAACTGCACTGGTGCTACGCTCAATCAGGCCGATCTCAGGGCCGCGTGTCTGCGCGATAGCGTCCTCGCGCAAGCAAGTTTGAAAGGGGCGCTTCTCACAGAAGCGCAGTTCGGCGGAGCTAATCTCCAAAGAACAGATCTGCGCTGGGCCGATGGAAGCAGGGCTGTTTTCAGCGAGAGCCTGTTGAGCGATGCCAACCTCATAGCAGCTATGTTGAACCAGGCCAGTTTCATTGGGGCCGATCTCAGCGGAGCTAACCTCTCTATGGCATGTCTCAGCGAGGCTGATTTCTACCTGGCCAGTCTCCAGGGAGCCATTCTCAAGGGAACGAATCTCCGGGGAGCCGACCTGCGAGGTGCTAATCTGCGCAGGGCCATCCTGAGCGGGGCAGACTTGCGCGAAACAAAGCTTACGGGCGCGTTGTTCGATCCGGGTACTTTTCCTGGTTGAGATGGCTAAACGCTTACTTCCTCTGCCCCGCTGGACAAATCTATTTAAACGTACAGACATTACATTTCGCACTTTTTGCCTGATAAGCGGGGCAGAGTCAACTATTCCTAACGTGTGCTACTTACACCAGGCAAAGGTGCATAAGCCTGCTCACCGGAAGGCAATGTACGCACCTTCCTCGCTCTGGTTTTCCACCAGAAAATGGCCAGACCTATCAGCGCGAAGGCGAACGGCCAGGCCAGGGAGTAGAGCAGGTAGAGCCAGGGAGGGGTCTGGCCGAAGGCACCGCCGACGACGAACTGCGTGGGGGCATACGATGGGAACCACATGAGAAAGTCTTTGTTGGCAAGCGGGTTGCCGAATGGGTTCTGGAGAGAGGTATCCATGAGGCTCACCATGATGATGAGGAAGAAACCTTCCAATTCGCCGCGCACCAGTACGCCAAGCAGCAAGCCGAAGGTGCCGTATGCCAGGGCTGAGCTAAAGAAGCCTAGCCAGACCAGCGGCAGGGAACTGGGACGCCAGAAGGCAAACAGTACAACGCTCGTATAGAGGGAAACCGCCGCGGCAACGACAACCAGGGCTGTCAATTTCGCCAGGATTAAGACCGATTGTGGATAGCCGCTAAGGATCAGGCGATGGTCGAACGCGGTGTTTTTGCGCGTTGAGCTGAAGAACATGAATCCGATAATGAGCGTGATGGCATTGAGTCCTGCTGTTAAGAGGCTGATGTCTCGCCCATTGACCAGGAGCAGGACATTGGTTGCGTGGAAGTGGAAGGGGAGCGCGGCATCAGGTACAACTATCCAGAAAAGGTAGTACCAAAGGGGAACGAACACGATCAGCAGTATAAGTGCGGTGTGATTGCGCATTTGCTCGGAGACCGCGTAACGTGTTGCAATCAGGTAGCGATGTATCGTGGAGTTGTTCATGTTATTGCTCCTTTCCGCCGCTCAGGCCCGCTATTTGAAGCTTTCCGGTGTTTGAAAGTTGTATGCTGCCCTCAGCAAGTCGATACAGGATATCAAACTGTTTTTGCTCAAAGAACAGGTGTGAAATGATCAAGACGGCACAGCCAGACTCACGCAATGCAGTCACCAGCTCCCAGAAGCGCAGGTAAGTTTCCCAATCAAAGCCCTGGTAGGGTTCATCGAGCAGGAGCAGTTGTGGCTGATGCATAAGCGCCAGCGTGAGATTGAGCTTTTGCTGCGTTCCACCACTCAAATGGCCGACGAGTGTTTTCCGGTACTGTTGGTAGCCTAATTGCTCGATAAGTGTGTCTGCATGGTGCAGGTCGGGAATATTATAGGCTGCTCGAAAGTAATCCAGGTGTTGATTTACAGTAAGTACATCGTTCAGGATGACTTTCTGTGGGCAGTATCCCATTGTGCCGCGCCGCAGCACGTCGCCCTGATCGGGTCGTAACTCTCCGGCCAGAATGCGTAGCAACGTTGATTTGCCTGCGCCATTCTCGCCTACAATTCCGACAAGCGTGCCTGGATAGACCGAGAAGTTGACCCCTCGGAGTACTTTCCGGCGTCCAAACGATTTGTAGAGGTTTTGTGCCTGCAATATAAGTTCTGGCATGGCTCTCTCCTTTTCTCATACTACATTTTTTCTCATAAAGGCTTATCTGTTCTTTTCTTCAAGTGTAGAAGAGAGGGTATCCCGTTGTCATGAGGCTATGTCCCGGTTTTGTCCCGATGTGTGTCCTTTTATGAACGTTCAAAAAATGATTCGGCATGTTGTAGGGACGCGATTCATCGCGTCCACCCACCTGAATCGGTGCGAAAAGCAGGACGCGATGAATCGCGTCCCTACAGGGGTGTTCCCCATTATTTTGTGTATTGAGGGAGAAGTTAGCTGGATTGCTCTTGTGCCACATCTGAAGCAGAGGTGGGGGAAGCTTCCTCTGCCATGTCAAGTGGTAAACTGACCTGGATCGTGGTGCCGCCGGAATCTCCTCGTGTGATAGTGCAGCTTCCTCCCAGTTCGTTTGCCCGCTCCTGCATTGCCAGCAGTCCAACGCCAGCCCGGTGTGCGTCGGGAATGCCTTTCCCATCGTCGCTTATTTGAAGGTTCAAGACGTGGTCATGAAGACTTAGCGTCAGGAGGCACTGCTGTGCTTCGGCGTGGCGGACGGCATTGGTCAAGGCTTCCATCACGATGCGATAGGCGGCTACCTCGACGGCTGCCGGAAGTGGAGGAAGGCATTCTGGAGCCTGGATGAGAATCTGGAGTCCCTGGTGTTGATAGGAAGCGGCCTGTTCGCGTAGAGCCGAGAGCAGGCCGAGTTCATCGAGAGCGGGAGGACGCAGGTTATAGACCAGGCGACGAATCTGGGCGAGTGTTTCTTGCGTCTGCCCGCGCACTCCCTCTAGCAGCCTATCGACCCGCTCGCTATCCTGCTTGAGCAGATTGCGGGCTGCATCAATTTTGAAAGTGATACTGGCAAGTGTTGGCCCCAGACCATCATGCAGATCGCGCCGCAGGCGGCGGCGCTCCTCTTCTCGTGTGGTTACCAGGCGAGTCCTCGACAGTTGGAGATCATGGGTGAGTTGCTTGAGTTCAGCCGTAAGACGAACTGCCTGAACGGCGACCGCAATCTGTGGGGCCAGATCATGCAGCAATTGCAGGTCGGCAGGTGTTAAGGAGTCGCGGGGGGTTCGTGGCGCAAGCAAGAGACTGCCTACCTGCTTACCCTGGGCTACGAGTGGCACATGCGCAAGTGTCTCTTGCGCATGCGGCTCGCCAAAAGAGGCGGCAAGAACATGCTCTCCCAGTTGTTTAAATGTGATGGCAACATAGGGGAGCTTGAGCGCCTGGGCAACCGTCTCTACAATCGTAGGCAGGAAGGATTCAGGGGCGAGAGTGGCTTCCAGGCGGCTGCCCAGGCGCGAGAGTACTCGATATGGTTCATCACGCTCGCCAAACATGAGATGGTTGACGGCCTGTTGCAAGCGCTGCCGCAGTGGTTGAAAGAGTATGGCAACCAGGCCGCTGGCGAATAGCGACAGGAGCAAATTTCTCGATGCCGAGAATAAGGTGCCCAGGCCGACGACGACCAGGAGATAGAGGCCCAGCACGCTTAAGCTGAGCAGTCCATAGACGAGCGTGCGATTGATGATGAGATCGATATTCCATAACTGGTAACGCAGCACAGCAAAACCAATCGTGCCGGGGATAAGGATCAAGAAGAAGGGGAAAGTCACTTCGCTCAGGATGATGAAAACAGTATGAGCAGAGCCAGGAAGGACGAGCGGAAGCAATACATTAGAGGTATCCAGAAACATGCTCACCAGCATGCCGAACACTATCCACTTGGTCTGTTGCCGCTGGATGGCGGTGGAGACGCGCCGGTAGCGGTAGAGTTGGGCGAAGCCCCAGGCGAAGGCAATGCCCAGTAAGAGAGGGAAGAGCAGAACAGATGGCCAGCGCACCAGAGAGTAGGGCGAGGTCGACGGCAGGCAAAAAAACACCTGCAACAGCAGGTAGGCCAGGGTCAGCCAGCGCGTCCAACCTGGGACAAAGCGGCCATCGGGAAAGAGTACGAAAAAGAAGCCAGCCGAACTCATGGCTACCAGTTGGAGCAGGGTGATGCATATCCCTAAAGGAGAGGTGAAGCCAACCACGTAGGAGAGTACCGAGAGGGCGGGTGAGAAAATGGTCACCAGCATCGTCAGGAACAACGAGACGAAGAGCGCCATCCAGTCGTCTGAGCGTCGCCAGAAGATCAGCAGGCTGATCGCGATCCAAAGCGGCGGCATGACGAGTGTGAGGAGCGCAATATTGAACGTAGCATAGGGGTCGGTGAGGAGCGGGTAGGAGAACTCAAAGGCGTCGTAGCCATTGACAACGGCATGCGTTGAGATGAGGTGGGCATAAACGCCTGTCTGGAAACCGTGAAGCTGAACAGCGTATACAAGTAAAGCCGCGAGGTAGAATCCGCAGAAGACGAGCATCAGCACAATCCATACCCCTCTGGCAAGGAGCAGCCGTGTCCCTGTTAAGCGCGTATCCGCATTGGGCGGTGAGGGTATGGCGAGAGATGCTTCATCTGGCAATGCGGCCGGTTGGCTCATGAACCCTCCTTCCGCTCCTGACCTAATCCGGCGGCCCAGGCGGCGCGCATGGCTTCGGCGCGGTCGGCAACTTGCAGCTTGCTCAAGATGTTCGAGACATGATTGCGGACAGTTTTGGGACTTAAGACAAGCCGGACAGCGATGTCAGTGTTGGATTTGCGCTGGGCAATCAAGGTCAGAATCTCGTATTCACGCTCGGTTAATTCGGGGAAGAACTGAGTGGCAGCGCCCTTTCCTGCTGGCCGGGTGCTGTTGAAATAGTGCATCAGGCGCTCAGCGACAGCCGGGCCAAAGATGGCCTCGCCAGAAGCCACGGCGCGAATAGCCCGCAGCGTCTCTTCTTGCGTAGCTCCCTTGAGCAGGTAGCCCCTTGCCCCGGCACGTATAGCAGCGAAGACGGACTCGTCATCCTCGAACATAGTGAGCATGAGAATGCGGAGATGCGGGCTGGTTTGTAGAAGGCGGCGCGTGGCCTCAATGCCATTGATACCCGGCATTTTGATGTCCATCAGGATGAGGTCTGGTTGCAAGGCCTGTGCCTGGGTCAGCGCTGCCTCACCGGTCGCGGCCTCTCCGATGACCTGCATGTCTGAAACCGACTCCAGCAAGACGCGCAGCCCATCGCGAAAAAGTGGGTGATCGTCAGCAATGAGAATGCGAATCGGCTCCATAGCTCCTCCTGTTTCTTCCTCCTGGCGAGTCGCCTCATAGTTTGGGTACGTAAGGACTTGCGCGTCCTTCTCTTGCCGCACAGATTTTTCTCTATCTTATCATAAGGGTACATCCCTCTGTCATGAGGCAGTGTCCCGGTTTTGTCCCGATGTATGTCCTGTTTATTTGTTCTGCCCCACTGGACAAATCTGTTTAAACGTGCAGACTTTACATTTGGCGGCTTTTTGTTTGGTGAGCGGGGGTGGATGCTGTTCGCTGCATTGGGACATTTCGTTGAGCAGGCGGATGACTTTTTTGCGCAGGGCGGGGGTATATTCGACGGGGAATTCGGTGTTGGCATAGCGGATGATGCCGTAGGTGGGGGGCTGCTCGAAGTAGTCTTCCAGGATCAGGCAGTAGGCGGCAAGCTGCACCTTGTGATTTTCGTAGGGCGCGGTCGCGTCCTGTACGTTCAGCTTCAGTTCGATAGGCACAGGGCGACCATCGGGAAGACGCACCACGTAGTCAGGTTTGCCGACCAGGGGATATGCGCTTGAACTAAGGGGTTCTCCCAGGCCGTCGGCGTCTTCGTAGACCAGTTCGCCTTCTGGCAGGCCCAGGGCGCGGTGGCGTTCCGCGATCAGGCGGGAACGCTGGTAGCGGCGTTCGTTCAGCAGGAGCAGGCCGAGCGCGAGCGCCGCAAGCAAAAATCCGATACCTAGAGCGAGCAGCAGAGTGTTCAACATAGGCTTGCGCTATCACCTCAGAATGATGGAAGCCACAAGCAGCAGCAGGGCGAGCAGCACCAGAATTGCCGCGAGGGTTGCCAGGATGCGCGTTTTACCACTGCTCCTGACGGCAACCTGAGCCTCTTCCTCGATCTTATCCACCTCTTCGGCATGGTCAAGATGCTGCTGGCGACCGCGCTCGAAGGCTCCGCGCCGCAGGAGCAACTGCTCGACCACCTGGTATTCTGGAAGTTCAGGCGCTTGAGAGCCATGTTCGTGTTCCAGTTCTACCAGGTGCGCGAATAACTCCTCGGTATCGGCCTGAGCCAGTGGCTCGTATTGCTTGTGCCACCAGACGAGCGGGCAGTATTCAAATTCCGCGACTTCACTGGCGGTAAAAACGCGCTGTGTCATATCCGGCAATTATCCCAGCGAGGCCGACTCCTGAATGCCAGCAAGACCAAGCGTATCGGCGACTTCAGACATAGCCTGAATAACGTTGGCGATGTGTTCATCGAGATCAACACCAAGTTCGGCTGCTCCCTTAACGAGGTCGTCGCGGTTCACTCCAGCGGCGAAACCTTTCGACTTCATCTTTTTACGCACAGAACTCACTTCCAGCCCGATCACACTTTTATTTGGTCGAACTAATGCAGTTGCGGTAATCATGCCCGTGATTTCATCGCAAGCATACAGGGCGTGATCCATCAATGACTTGCGCGGCTGATTGATATTCAGGTCATTATGCGCCAGGATGGCATAGATAATGCGCTCATCATAGCCGCCTTCGCGCAGCCACCCGGCCAGCACCTGGGTATGTTCATGCAGGTCAGGATATTCTTCATAATCGGCGTCATGCAGCAAGCCGGTCATGCCCCATAACTCTTCGTCCTCGCCGTACTTACGGGCGTAGAAGCGCATGGCTGCTTCGACTGAAAGCATATGCTTGCGCAGGTTCTCATTTCTGACATGTTCGGTCATTAAACGGTAAGCGTCTTCTCGTGTTGGCATGTTGTACGAAATCTCCACTACAAGAGTACTTTAGATAGGGCCATCGATTTGTGAGGCTATTATAACATAGATAGCGTGTATCTATTGAATGCTCACAACCAAATCGGTAAGCATCTACCAGACATGTCATGCTGAGCGCAGCGAAGCATCTGGCAGTCTGGATGTAGATGCTTCGCTGCGCTCAGCATGACATGTTAGGAGGCTGCGGCTAAGAAATCTGTCAGGGACTAGTGCTTTTTTTCGCGAGATGTGTTATACTCGGAAAGCGTTGTAGAGCGTAGAAGTACCTGGCAGAAGTGGTAAAGCCGCGATACACGTCAGCACGAGCAAGCAATTGATCGGCCCCTGCATTGTTGGCATTGCAAATGTGTTTGTGCCAGAAGTGAGCAGGGATTTTTAATCGGGACTCCTCATCATAATGCATGCTTATTATGAGTATTTGTTCAGGGGCTGGTCATAGTAGAAAAATTCCAGATATGTTGGTGATGATTTATGAGCGAAGTTAAAGTGAATCCAGGCGATTCGTTTGAGCAGGCTCTCAAACGCTTCAATCGCAAAGTGCAGCAAGATGGTGTTCTTTCTGAGGCCCGTCGTCGGACGCATTACGAAAGCCCGCAGGCACGTCGTAAACGCAAAGCTGCCGCCCAACGCCGCAAACAGCGCCGCTCTCGCCAGCAGAGCTAATCTCGCAAACTTTTAGCGGCGACAAGGCAAACAGAACGCAACAGGGGTAGACCTGCATGCTATCAAAATGATGCAGGTCTATTCGTTGTGCCTATTTTTCTGAATTCTTCTCATTTGTGTGGGATCTCATCGCAATGCCCAATCCTGGTCGCTCGGGCAAGATCAACTTGCCATTGGAGACGGTGACGCCTTCGTAAGGGTCATTGTCGATGAGCAAATTGCCGTCGAGGTCAGCATAATCGACCAGGGGTGTGAGATGGGCCGCAGCGGTGATGGCAAGCGAACTTTCGATCATGCAGCCAATCATGACGCGCAGGTTGTGAGCGCGAGCGGTATGAATCATCTTGAGCGCGTTTCTCAGGCCGCCGCACTTCATCAGCTTGATATTGATGCCATCGACACAGCCCGCGACTCTCGGAATATCCTCAACGGTGACGCAGGACTCATCAGCGATGATGGGCAGCGACACGTTTTCGCGTACTATCCGCAGGCCATCAAGATCGCGAGCAGCTACGGGCTGTTCGACAAATTCAATGTTGTATGGTGCAAGCGCGTTAATGGTTTTGATGGCCTCTTTGGGCGTCCAACCCGCGTTTGCATCCACGCGAATGATAGCGGCAGAGACATCGCGTATGGCTTCCAGGTTCGCAATATCGTTTTTTGTGCCAACCTTGATCTTGAGGATAGGATAATCGCGGGCAAGCAGGGCTTTTTTGCGCATATTTTCAGGCGTGTCTATCCCAATAGTAAAGGAAGTACGCGCCGCCCGCTCTGGATTGAGGCCGAACAGTTTATAGACAGGCACATTAAGCATCTTGCCGACGAGATCATAAAGCGCCATATCAACCGCCGCCTTAGCCGAAGGATTGAGGCGAATCAGGTGATCCAGGCGGTTCAAAATATCCTCAAGGGCGAAAGGGTCTTCGCCGAGATTGCCCGCGAAGAGGGTGATGCAGGCGAGTACGGTTTCCAGCGTTTCCCCATAATACTCATCTGGTGCCGCCTCTCCATACCCGGTGTAGCCTTTGTGATTAATCTGGACGATGGCGTTAGAGGCGACATGCTGCACTCCCCGCGCTATGCGGAAAGGGAAGGTGAGTTTGAGGTCAATGGGTTTGGCGTCGATGTGCATGATGTGGTGTCCTTTCCGAGAGGTCTCTCTTAGCGAGCCCCAAAATACTCCACCAGCGCATCCATCAATTTCCCCACCCCAAACCTTAACGGATCAGTGGCAGGCAATCCCGTCTCGTCCTCGGCTTGCTTGATGGCATCCAGAGCTTCCTGTTCATTCAGACCGAAGGTGACGATGGAGAGGCCGACGGTTTTGCAGGGGCGGTCGGGGCGTACCCAACTGACGGCGTCCTCGTTGATTTCGATCATGCGTTTGAGAGGCGGGAAGGGACAGTAGGTGTAGCCTTCGATCTGGGTGGTGCCTGCTTTGTGGCAGAAGATCATGGCTTCAGGCATGGAGCCGTGAATGAGGCCCAACGTCACAGGTGAGTAAGCGGGGTGGTTGAGCGCGCCCTGGCCCTCTACGAAGACCCAGTCATGCTTGTTGGTGAAGTCGATGACCATTTCTTCGACCATTCCGGCTATGAAGTCGCTGATGAGGCGGTCAACGGGCAGGCCGTTGCCGGATATCATGATGCCGGTCTGGCCTGTGGCGACGAAGGCGCTGTTGAGGCCGCGTCGTTGGGCTTCGTGGTCAAGTTCGAGGGCGGCGGTCATTTTGCCGACGGCGCAATCGGAGCCGACGAAGAGGATGGTATGGCTGCCGGGGCGATGTGGCAGAAATTGCGCCACCCGCATTTTCTCAGGCGGACGACGCACATCCCAGATGGTGATGCCTTTGCGCTCGGCGGCGGCGCGTAGTTCGGGGTCGTCGGAGATAAAGAAGTGCAGGCCGCTAATGATGTTCAGGCCCGAGTCGATAGCTTTGAGCAGTTGCCAGCGCCACGCTTCGGGGAGCGCGCCACCCATCGGAGCAATGCCTATCAACAGGGTATCTGGCTGGTACTGTAACGCCTCGTTGATGTCGCGCACAACGGGAATGCCTTTGCCCATCGATGTATTAAGGGCCTGGGCAACGTCCATTCCCGCCTTCGTGCTATCGATTACCGCGACTACGGGGTCTTTGCCGTAGCGGATAACTCCAGTCGCGGTCTTGCCATAATGCCATTCAAAGGCTCCCTCTGCCAGGATGACGATTCGTCGCATGTTGTTGTGTCCTCGTTAGATAGTAAGTGGTTTGTTGGGTGATTTTATTATATAACCTGGCAAAGCGGGTGCGATGATACTGCACTTAGTCAAGTCTCTATTGCGGTTGTAAATGTAACTTCTGCATCAGAAACGCGCTCAATTCAGCATCATAGGCCTGCGGATTGGTATTCCAGGACTCGGTATGTTCCGCGTTGGGAATGCGAATATAGGTGACAAAATTTGGATAGGTATGGGCAAAAGCATCGTTGACTGCGATTGGTATGGTCGTATCGCTGGTGCCTTGAAAGATCAGAGTGGGGATGGCTGGCTGTGACAGATGTAACTGATCGAGCGCGTCGAAATTGAGTCCGCTGCGAATACTGGCGATGCTTTCGGCAACTGGCACGATAAATCCAGGTACTGATCTTCTTTGAGCCTGATAGGCGAGCGTCGAGCGCAGATCAAGGAGCGGCGCATCAAGTATCAGTGCCTGGATGTAACGGGCGTAGGATGAACGATGTTGAAAGGCTTCGACAATAGCTCCACCCATTGACCAGCCGTAGAGGAGCAGGTGCTGAGCGCCATGAGCCAACGCATATTTGGTAGCCACTTCCAGGTCCTGCCACTCGGTGTCGCCCCAGTGTTCGTAGCCGTCGGGACTTGCGGGAGAGCCGATATCATTACGATAGGAAATGGCAAGCAGGGGTAGACCGAGATGGGCTAATGGCTGAAAAGCACGCAGGGTTTCGGTGCGGGACGTGCCGAGGCCATGAACCAGGATAGCCCAGGTTGTGAGTTTGCCGGGTACATACCACGCGGGCATTGCTCCTGGTGAGTCGGGAATTTGTACGTTGTTGATTGTTAGTCCCAACCTGTCCTTGAGCGCGCCTTCATACACATTTCTTGTCCAGTAGGTCAGGGTACCGGGCGAAAGAGGCGCAGTTGTTTCGAGTAACTGGCGGGTGACGCTGCTGGCATTTGCGGAAAGAATTGGGCCGACAATTGCCTGTCCGTCGGGCCACTCGATTTCAAATACCCCTGGCGTCAGAGTATTAGAGGTGCGCTGTAGGGACAATGTTTTTGTACCCACATCAGTTACCGCAAGAGTATACGTGGGAGTATAGTGAATCACCTGGAGTATGGCACTGGAGAAGTAGAAACTTACAGCACCAATGGCTGCTGACGAAAGAAGGAGCAGAATAAAAAGAGTTGCCAGCGCGATTTTGATGCTTCGTTGTAGCTTTTTTCGGCCTGATGAGATGGTACCGGAAGAAATGCTTTTTCCTGTAAGTGCAGGTTCCATTTATTTGATTTCTCTTTCGTGTTGCATTTCTATGTGGAGCGCAGGCGTTCCCACCCCTACATGTATGGCTTCACCTCGAATGTAGCGAGGCGTTGGATATCCTGGTACATTTGTGAGATGCCCAGAGTTGGCGGGTTGGACTGGCCCATAAAGGCGTTATTGGCTTGCGTTACGAGATCATTGAGCTGGTTGAGCGAGGATATGCTGGCGAGTTCAGTATTGTTCTGGCGAACAAGCACAGATGCATCGTAGCGCATTTGCTCTAACGCGCCTTTGACGCTGTTGAGGGCTGAGTTGATGCGCGTGGCGAGGTCGCGCTGGAACTGCGTTGCGCCTGGAGAGGCGAGGACACCGTTGAGATGAAGCGCGATATGATACAGATAGCCGGGCGCTTTTTGGGAGTTTGGATCAAACTCGAGCAGACCTACCTGGGCGATATGAGGATCGGCCAGGATTGGCGTACCGGGCGGGACATCTTGCTGTACGAGTGATGCGCCATCCAGGTAATCCAGAATGGAAATAATCAATCGATGGACTGAGGGAAAATCTTTGGCATTCCAGCCCTCTTTTGCGTTGTTAGCCCAGGTGAGCAACTGCTGTGTGTCGTGATAGGCCCAGACGCTCAGGCCGCCGAATAGGGAATATTTTTCGAGCGTTGGATCATTGGCGAGCAGGTGACGCAGGTGCGCGAGGACGCCGTAGGTCTGACCGGGAGCAGGCGTTTGCGGCAATTCCGCGTAGTAACGCCAGGTACTGAGATCGGGTGAGGGAACAAGCGGCTGTTCGTTGGCGTTTTCCTCTGTCACTAGAAAGCGGCTGGTGATTGCTAGCAAATTGGTGTGCTGGCTATCACCGGGGTAGAACAGGTGCGCCTTTCCACGATTTATCGTAAGTGTTCCGAGGAAGACCGGCGGAGACTCGCTTTGATTTTTGTCCGGTAAGAGCCAGGCGTAGTAACTTTTGCCGGAGGAAGGCCCTGGAGTGTTCTGGAGGTCGATCTGAAATTCATCGTTGTTGCCTGGAGGATTGTTGAAACTCTGCTTGCCGCTGCTGAGAAAGAAGGCATTACCTATCACTGTACCTGCTGCGACAGGCGAATGATGTTGGGTGAGCAGCAAGAACGCGCTTAATCCTGAAGTGAGCAGAACAAAGACCAGTAATGCTGCCAGCACCAACCGGAGCTTCCCGCGTTTTGGATGTGTTGGAGGCGAAACCGGTGAAATTACCATTGATGAAGGTGTACTCTCAACCTTTGCCGGAGCAGCTTCTATATTTGTGGGTGTTTGAGCGAGGACTTCCGGCGCAGAACCTTGCTTTTGTAGAGGAGCGCCTGTCGAAAGTCTCATATATGGGTCTGAGTCGGGTAGCCGAATTGGATTGCTATCGGTTTCTGCCTGTCCTGGTGGAACAGTGTTCGGCATAGACTGTGTAGACGCCACGTCCTTTGATTGCTCTTCAAGAATCACGCGAGCAGGCGGAGATTGATTGCCAGGATCAGGAGATGAAACGGGTGTCGGTTCCTTCGGCGGTGACAATACCTGTGAAGCGGACATGAGAATGGTGTTTTGTCCAGTTGCAACCTGCTTCAGATATTCAGGAAGCGAAATATTAAAGGCCTGCGCAAGCGCTATTGTCATCGCGGTAGCGCTGGGAAAACGGGCGTCCGGGTCTTTTGCGAGGCTTTGCATAATGACATCTGAGATGGCGGGCGGAAGTTGGGGGTTCAGCAGGTGCGGCGCGGTTGGTGTTTCCGTGAGATGCTTCATAAAAACGAAGGTGAGTACTTCGCCACGGAAAGGTTGCACTCCTGTTACCATTTCGTAGAGGATGGCACCGAGGGCATAGATATCGCTCTGCGCGCTTGCCGGGCGGCCCTGCAATTGTTCGGGCGCGATATAAAGGGGCGTTCCCAGAATCTCGCCGCTCAGGGTCTGTGTCTCCGCGTTCTGCACTTTAGCAAGCCCGAAGTCTACCAGTAAGGGTTCGCCTATTGCGTTCTGTAAAGTGCGGCGTGAATCGAGCAGGATGTTGGCGGGCTTGATATCACGATGGATGACTCCCTGCTGGTGGGCGTAATCAAGCGCCAGGCTGAGGGGTGTGAAGAGTTGTATGACCTCAGCACCGGAAGGAAAGATCTGCTTGTAAGAGGTGTTGTGTAAATACTGAGCGAGCGATTGGCCCTGGATGTATTCCATGACCATGTAAGCGGTCGCATTTGCCGGGAAGGTATCTCCCTCGCCGCCCTCTACGATATCGAAGTCGTAGATTTGCGCGATATTTGGATGGCGCAGGCCTGCGACAACTCGCGCTTCGCGTGTGAAACGGGCCGAAAAGTTGGGGTCTTCCTGAAGATTGGCGTGCAGGAATTTGATGGCGACATGGCGCGACAAACGCGAATCCAGCGCTTTCCAGACCTCGGCCATGCCGCCGCGTCCAAGCGGTTCCTGCAATTCATACTTCCCGAAACGCCGGGAATGAAAGCTCATCCGTCACCTCAGTTCCCTTTTCTCTCCTTATATGCGTGCTTGAAAGATTATCGTTCCTTAACTATACGTTTGTCAATGCGATATTTCTCATTGGCCTTCCACAAACTGCCAATGGTGTCTATAATGAAAAAAGCTATAGACTCTTATCCTGAAGCATGCTATCATTATGTCCAATATCAACCTGGATGATTGTGATTCTTTTATAAGAAGGGGGCGGAAAACGCTATGCACTTCAATTTGATAAACTGGCTGTTCACGGACCCTTGTACGGCGACGAGTTGTGTGGACGCCACAAGCGGCAGCCCTGGTGTTCCACCGGAGACGTTTCATTTTTATTTGCCCTGGCTGATTTTTTGTAGCCTGGGTGTGCTGATTGCCTTTTATTATTCGGTCGAGGGTCGCAAGCGTTTTGTGAAGAACAAGCCGATTCTCAAGTATATGCTTGATCGCTATCTAGGCTGGTTTGCCGTGATCTGTATTATCGGCTTTCCGCTGATTTTCGCGCGCGCTTACCTGTACCAGTACTTCTTTGCCTGGCGTTTCTGGCGCTACCTGTGGCTGGCGGGTCTGCTGGCCTGGGCCATTACCTGGATTGTCTATCTTGTGCGCAAGTACCCGCAGGAGCGCGACAACTATCTGGCCTACCAGAACCGGCAGCAGTATATCCCGAAAAAGAGCAACAAGCGCAAGGCGAAGGCTGCCAGCCGGTAATTATACATGGGCAGCGCAGGTATCATTATGGCGGGTGGACGCAGCAGGCGTATGGGTACGAATAAAGCCCTGCTGCGTTTGCCCGGCAATGCTGCTCTCACCTTCCTCGATTCCCTCGTTTCGGTGCTAACTTCTCTTTGTGAAGAAGTCGTCATCGTGGCTGCGGATGCCTCATTTGAAGCATGGTATGCGCGTCCCGGCACGCGGCTGGTCTACGATCAAATTCCCGAACATGGGCCGCTCATGGGGCTGTATAGCGGACTGAGCGCGGTTTCGACTTCTTACGCGCTGATCGTTGCGGTTGATATGCCCTGCCTGCAACCTGCATTAGCAAACTTTTTGCTATCGCAGGCGCAGGAAGATACACTTATCGTCCCGCGAGTTGGTGGCATTCCACAGGTGTTGCTGGCAATTTATCCACGCGCTGTCCTGCCTTATATCGAGCAGTGTCTACAGAACGGTCGCAGAGACCCACGCGCCTTATTAGAAGTCGCTCCTGTGCGGTATATCGAGGAAGCGGAACTGCGCAAGGTTGATCCGAATCTGCGTTCGTTTATTGGAGTGAATACGCCGGAAGAATTTCAGGCATTATTGTAGCTCATGTCAAGTTGGACAAAGCAAGAGGGGATACCAAGACATGTCATCCTGAGCGCAGCGAAGGATGACAGGGGGGCGAGGATCTCCCGCTATTTTATCAAAGTTCATATGAGCGCATCTTGCGCCAGCGACGCTGCGCAATCGCCTTCAATGTTTCCTCAAAGCCGCGCAGTTCGAGCCAGTTGCGCGTTTCTCCGGTGACGACGATATCGACCTCTTGAAGCTGGGCAATGGATGCCGCGCCGCTCAACTGCATGGCAACTTTCAGTTCTGCCATTAGCTTTTCCAGCAACGCGCAGACTGCTTCGTAGCTTTCGCTGGCGGCTTTCAGGAAAGGGAAGCCAATACCGACGAGCGTTGCGCCGAGAGCGAGGGCGCGTGCCATGTCCAGCCCGTTGCGCACGCCTCCGGTTGAGATGAGCGGCAGGCCAGCCACGCCTGCTTCAACGACGGCTACTGGCGTGGCGATGCCCCAATCGCGGAACAGATTGCCGATATTCTCGGTCCGCTCGTCGCCGCGTGCTTTGGAGCGGGCCGCTTCCATCGCAGACATGCTGCTGCCGCCCGCGCCGCCTACATCGATGGCCGAGACGCCGCAGGAGCGGAGCAACAGGGCCTGTTCGCGAGAGACGCCCGCGCCTGTTTCTTTAGCAATGACAGGAACGGAAAGCTGGGCTGTGAGAGCTTGCAGGGCGGCAGCTTCTCCAACGGCGCGGCGATCGCCTTCCGGTTGCGCGGCTTCTTGCAGGCTGTTCATGTGTACAGCGAGAGCGTTTGCGCCGATCATGTCGATGGCGCGCTGCACCTGTTCGAGCGTGAAAGGCGCGTGTCTCTGCTGCGGAATAAGCTGGGGTGCACCGATATTGGCGATGAGAAAGGCATTTGGGGCCTGTTCGCGGGTGATACTGTAGCTGTCGCTGACTCCAGGATTGACGATGGCGGCGCGCTGGCTACCGACGCCGAGGGCAAGGCCGTAGTGTTCCGCCGCCTGCGCGAGATTCTGGTTAATGCGTGTCACATCTGGATGACCGCCTGTGAGCGAGGAAATAAAGAGTGGATAGCGCAGTGTGTGGCCTAAAAACGTAACTGAGGTATCGATGCTGTCCAGGTCAACTTCCGGCAGTGCCTGGTGAACGAACTGGATATCGTTCCAGTTGGCGCGCTGGGGAACAGAGACATCCTGACCTAACGCGATGCTGACATGCTCAATTTTTCGCTGCTGAACTTCCTCGCTCATGAAAACTGGTTCTTCCTTTCCAACTTACCCGAGGCTCGTAATCGCTGTACTAGTATATAGACGACCGGAGTCGCGAAAATGCATAAAGGTAGGAAGACAGCGATGGCGGTGCCATCCAGGTACAGGAAAGGATAGTAGAGCAGGGTTGCGCATGAGAGCAGCAGCAAGCAGATGCTCAGTCGGTCGAAACGGCGCAGCGCCGCGAAACAGGGCAACCAGAGCATATACCAGGGCCAGAAATCGCTCGCCGCCAGCAGCGTAAAGCCAACCAGCACGATGCTCAAACAGGCAAAAAGTGTATCGAGCGCCGGGAAGAGGCTGAATGATGTATCGCGCACGCGCCCAAGCACACGAAAGTAGAGCAGGATAAAGAGAAAGATGGACGTTGAGAGTATTGTAGCGTCCGCCGCAAAGATCGGGTTGAGCAGCGAGGGCGGATAGGGCAGGCCGCTGGTCAGAGTGGTATAGAGCCAGCGCAGCGGTATGACCAGGCTGCCAAGCGGCGAATGCTGGAAATGATTCATATCGAACGATGAGATGAGCGCCAGGTAGGTTGAACTGCCCTGCCAGACGGGAAGATAGAACAGCGCAACAACCGCCAGCAGTACGACAAAACGCCAGCAAAAGCCCCAGGCAGCGCTGCTTAGTTTACGTTCCTTGCGCTCTATGAACCAGAGGAACGGCGGGACAAGCAGGAAGACCAGCATATTTAAACTGGCAGCTATTCCCAGCAGGATGATCGCGCTGATTTCTGTGCGCGGGCCTTTTTGTTGCAAGTAGAGCGCGACCGCGAGCAGGAGCAGGCAGATTACGAGCATATCGATATGCCCATTGCCCGCCAGTTCAAGCAGCACAAGCGGGTTCCAGGCATAAAGCAGCGTCCCGGCCAGCCGTCGTTCAGGCGCAAGTTTGCCAAGCATGTGCCAGATCAGCAGCGTGTTGACCAGGTGGATGACAAGCCCCGCGACCCGAAAAATCACGGGCAGTAGAGCCGGGTTCTGGCTACTGATGGTCGCAAAAAGTGAAAGGGGAGCAAGCCAGAGCGGCCCATAGGGAGCGGAGTTGTATGGCGTCGCGTAAGAAAGCAGGTATTGATAGGAAGTCGTATGTCCCTGGCTCACAGAAATGTAGGCAAGCACATCCGGCGAGAGAAAGACAGGCAGGAACAACAGAATACCGCCGAACACGACCGCGCCCGAGAGTGGCAACAGCAACCAGAGTTTTGAAAACGAAACAGTTTTGCTCAGGCGATAGAGCCGGGCAACAATAAAAAGATAGAGGCAGGCGATTGCCAGGAAAGTCAGCGCTAATAACAGAGCATAGGCTGCGGGCAGTTCACTGGCATAGGCCTGCCAGAGCGCCGGATCAAGTAGCTGTGCCGGAGCCAGCACTGATGGGTTTGTTGGCGTGGGCAGATAGACCGTGAAGCGAGGCACGAGGAAGATTACCAGAAAGTAGAGACAGGCAAGCAGGCTTCCCAGGATGAAGAGGAGCGTCAAGGGCGCTATTTTTCTAGTTTCTTTCGAGTGTGCATCAATGTTTTGCATCCGGCGTGGGGGACCGGAAGTTTGGCGTGGGGGGTTTCCGGCCCCTATGCTTCCAGGAACTTCCCACGCAAAAAAATGATGACTACCCGTGTCTTTCCCGTCCTTCATAGCCCTATCCTCTCAAAAGAGGTGTCGATGTATTTCGTATAGTAATCGGTGTTCATGAGTTCGACCAGCTCATTCCGCGAGAGGTAGTGTGCCACCTCGGGATCGCTGCTGAGCGCGTCGAGCAGGGCGGGTCCCTGGATGGGGCCGGAACTGGCGAGACTCCAGACTCTTTTGGCGTTGCGCTGCACCATTTTATAGGCTTCCTGTCGTCCGACGCCTTTTTCGACGAGAGCCAGCAGGATGCGTTGTGAATAGACCAGCCCGCCGGTCATGTTCAGGTTGGCGAGCATGCGCTCCTCGTCTACCTGCAAGCCGCTCATCACATTATTGAAGATATGCAGCATGTAGTGCAGCAGGATGCAGGCGTCAGGGATGATGATGCGCTCGGCAGAGGAGTGGCTGATGTCGCGCTCGTGCCAGAGGGCCACGCTTTCCATTGCGGTGACGGCATAGCCGCGCATCACTCTTGCCAGGCCGCAGATGCGCTCGCAGAGTTCGGGATTGCGCTTGTGTGGCATGGCGGATGAACCCTGCTGGCCCGAAGCGAACGGCTCGAAGGCCTCCCCCACTTCTGTGCGCTGCAAATGGCGAATCTCCTGCGCCATCTTTTCGAGGGAACTGGCGATCAGGGCGAGTGTGGTCATGAAGTGGGCATGCCGGTCGCGCTGCACGATCTGGCTGGAGATGGGAGCAACATCGATGCCTAACTGCTGGCACACGTACTCTTCGATCTGCGGCGGAACAGTGGCGTGCGTGCCGACCGCGCCCGAGATCTTGCCGACCGTCACCTGTTCCAGGGCCGCCGCGAGTCGTTTTTGCCCGCGCCGCAGTTCATCGACCCACAATGCAAGCTTCAGGCCGAAAGTGATTGGCTCGGCGTGAATGCCGTGTGTGCGCCCGGCCATGAGCGTATATTTGTAGCGCTGGGCGTCCTGCGCTACGGTCTCGACAAGCGTTGCCAGCGAACGGGTCAGCAGTTCACCGGCCTCTTTTAGCTGTATGGCAAGGCCGGTGTCGAGGACATCGGAAGAGGTGAGGCCCAGATGAATGAAGCGGCCCTCGGGACCAAGCTGTTCCTGAATGGAGCGCAGGAAGGAAATAATGTCGTGGTGCGTTTCCTGCTCTATCTCCTGCATGCGCTGCGCGTTATAGCGGGCGGCCCGAATCTTCTCGATAGCATCCTCTGGAATGACACCCTCGCGCGCCCAGGCTTCGCAGACAAGCAGTTCAACCTTGAGCCAGGCATCGGTTTTGGTGGTCGGAGACCATATGGCAGCCATTTCTGGCAGGGTATAGCGTTCGATCATATATTATTTATTCCTCAAATGTGTTACACTTCAGCCTTAGACAACCCGGTTGTTTGATGTCTATCGTCTCTTATGAGAGAGGTTTATATATGGTGCGCTATCATTTTACGGCGCATACTGGCCGGATAACGCTGCTCGCGGTCATTTCCGGGATTGTGCTGGCCATTTCAGTAAGCATCATTGTGCTATCAGCGCTGCACGTGCTGCCGCCAGGGCAGGATGTATTGCTCGTTCCGGCGTACCTGATTGGCGTCATTGCCTTCGTTGTGCTGCTGCCGATGCTGATTCTGATCTATGAGTATAGACGTGCGGGAGTGTGGATTGGTGACGAAGGCGTGCGGGTATACTTTCCAGGCGAAAAAAGGCAGGAAATGAGCTGGTCAGAGGCTCGCTTTGCGGTAAACGAGGGCGAGGACTACCTGCGTGCCAGCAAGGGCAAGGAAGGACTCGGTCATCTTTTCGCCGGTGATCGCTACGTGCGGCTGCACCTCGAAGGCATCCTGCTCGAACAGCGCCAGCAGGCTCTAGCGTTGCTGGCGGAACACGTGCAGGTGAGGGAGCCGCGTCTTTTTACCTTGATGACCCTCATGAATAACAATGGTGACATTCAGGCGCGAGGCAGACTTTATCTCTTCGAGAAGGAACTGGTGTGTGCTGAGAATCGCGGCGAGAAGCGTGTCTTTTTTGTTGCACCATTGAAAGACATTGGAGCAGTGAGGCAGCGTGGTTCGTTTTATATCGGGCGGCTGGAATGCGATGCCTTCATGCTGCGTTATAAAGAGAGGGAGTATGTAATAATGCTCGGTTACGAGACGACCATGTCGGGCAACGTCGGTACGAGTTCGCACTGGTCGTGTACTGGGAGCGCGGCGGAGTGGATGGAGGAACTGAAGGCGCGTTAGCAAGCCATAGCAAGCCATGAAAAAGCCCCTCTTGCCTGTCATCCTGAGCGCCATACTGTCATCCTGAGCGCCGCGAAGGATCTGCGACCTCGACACACGAATCGTCGGGCACGCGAGATCCTTCGCGGCGCTCAGGATGACATCTGGAGGCAGGGTGGGTAAGGGCATGTAAGAAAATTGGGCATAAAACTACCCCAAACCGTGTTGTATATGATAGAATACACATCGAGTTGTGTACCAGGAGGTCGGGCGGTTGCCCCGGGGAATGTGACTACTTGACGTAGCAATGCTATCCGTGTACAATCATGCTCGCAGCCATAATTGTTGAAGTTACTTGGGAGTTGCCATGAAAAAGGGAATACATCCGAACTATGTAGAGTCCACAGTCAGTTGCGCCTGTGGAAATACGTTTAAAACGGTCAGCATCAAGCCTGTTTTGAAGGTAGACGTTTGCTCGAAGTGCCATCCGTTCTTTACGGGCCAGCAGCGCATTCTGGACGCCACCGGACGTGTGGAGCGCTTCCGCAAGCGCTTTAACCTGCAAGACGAGCAATAAGACTTGCAACAAAGAAAAATGAGGGATAAAGGAGAACAATACAGTTCCTTTATCCCTTTTTTCTAGTATATTGGGAAGTGAAGGGGATGAGCCGGTGAGTGCATCGCAAAGAACGATCCTGTTCCTGATTTCTGATACAGGAGCTGGGCATCGTAGCGCGGCTAATGCGATCCGTAACGCCATAATGCTGCTGGCGCAACAAGAGCAGGAGCAATGGCTTGCCCGGCAGCAAGAGCGCGGCAACAGTGGGGGAACGTTCGCGCCGCCGACCTATCGCATTGAGATTGTCGATGTGTTTGAAGAGTACAGCCGTTTTCCCCTGCGTGAGGCGGTGAAGCTCTATGGTCCGACGATCCGTTATAACCCGAAGTTGTATGGCCGTGTCTTCCATTTAAGCAATCAAGCCGAGCGGGTCAACGCGGTGAAAACTGTTGCTACTCCGCTAGTGCTGAATGGTTTGATGCGTTTGATTACTACTGTGCAGCCTGATGTCATCGTCTCCATTCATCCGATGCTCAATCATGTCACCATTCAGGCTTTGCAGGCTTTGAAATTGCGCATCCCTTTCATTACCGTTGTGACCGACCTGGTGAGCATTCATTATTCCTGGTTCGCCCCAGGCGCGGATGCCTATATTGTGCCAACCGAAGATGCCAGGCAGCTTTATTTGAAGCGAGGATTGGACCCGAAGCGCGTGCATATGCTGGGTATGCCGATTGACCCGAAATTTACCTTGCCTATTGAGAGCAAGGAGGCGTTGCAGCGGAAGTTTGGACTGGAGCCGGGAGTACCGGTGGTGTTGCTGGTCGGCGGGGGTGAAGGTTCGGGAGGGCTGCGTTCCTCGGTGCAGGCTATTTCTCAGGCGCGTTTGCCAGTGCAGTTATTGATAATCACGGGGCGGAACAAGCGCCTGTACATGCACTTGCAGCGCATTCGCTCGACGCTGCGTGTCCCTGCGAAGATATTTGGCTTCGTGAATAATATGCCGGAGATGATGCGAGCGGCGGATGTGATTGTGACAAAGGCCGGGCCGGGCACGATATGCGAGGCGCTTGCCTGTAACCTGCCCATTATTTTGAGCGGCTATGTGCCGGGGCAGGAAGAGGGCAATGTGACGTTCGTGACCGAGCATAATGTCGGTGTGATGGCGTATGATTCCATTGAACTGATCAATACGCTGCGCCGCCTGATTAAGCCTGGTTCGCAATTGTTGCGGCAACAATTAGAAAATGCGCGTACTCTGGCCCGCCCTTACGCTTCATTTGATATCGCGAAGTGCATTCTTGGCTTTCTCCCTGCTCCCGACCAACCCAGGGTATGGGAACGTATAAAGAGTAGGCCGGTATCGCGCACATCGACCCGCAAGTTGTCGGCTCTTATGGTAGGGCGTCGTTTTTCATTGAAAGAGGCGTCAACGCAGAAGACCACAGGAAAGACGCCGGTAGGGTTGCCGCGCATTTCGTCTCGCGTCTCTATACGGCTTTTGCGGCGCAGGCTGAAGCATATCAAGTTGTTGCCGCCTGCGCGCAAGCGATGAAAGACGACCTCTATGAGATAGAAAGAAATGAAAGAACAAACCTTGAAGAAAGATACAACCGATCAAATCGATAAGGAAAAAACGACCGACCAAACCAATACTGAAGGACCCGATCCAACTATAACGCCGCCACCGCCTGATACGCCTGAAACGCTGCCTATGCGCCCGCATGTGCATTTTTCTGGGCCGCGCTGGTTTTTTTCAGGCATTGTGCGCGTGAGTTATCGCCAGTGGACGCGCATAGCGGCGCATCTTTTTCCTGAAGATTCAAAGGCGGAGCATATTGCCCGTGCCCTGCATATTCCGCTTCCTGACCGCCTCAATATGAGCTGGATCACCGACCATCTCGCGGTTGGTGGGCGCATTCGACCCGAGGATATTCATGCCCTGGCCCGCACAGGCATTACGCATGTGGTAGATACGCGCTCGGAATATTGCGATGACCGCGAGGCACTGGCGAAAGAGCATATCGAACTGCTATACCTGCCGACCCGCGATACGTTTCCCCTGACGGTAGAGCAGTTGATGGAAGGGTCAAAGTGGGTCAACCAGCGCATCAGTGATGGCGGGCGCGTGCTGATTCACTGCGAGCATGGCGTGGGGCGCAGCGTTTTGCTGACCTGCGCGGTGCTGGTGTATGATGGCATGCACGCGCAAGATGCTCTGCAACTGGTGCAACAGAAACGCTGGCAGGCCTCGCCCAATCAGCGTCAGGTTGCGCGCTTGCGGGAGTTTGAAAGGGCCGTTGATGCCCTGGGCAAGGCAAAACGCTCGATGGCCTGAGCCACGCCATCCTCGCGATTGGTGGCGGTGACAGCGTTTGCCGCCGCCTTGACTGCTTCTGGCGCGTGTCCCATTGCTACGCCCCAACCGGCAGCCTGCAACATCTCGATATCATTATTGTTATCCCCTATCGCCATCACCTCGTTCATCGCGATGCCGAAGTGCTTAGCCAGGGTCTCCACACCGCTTGCCTTTGAGCAGGTGCGATTCATCACTACCAGTTCCGCTGTTCCATAGCTGCCGCGCCGGATGCTATTCCAGGCGCAATCGAGCTGTGAGACGCCAGGATAGAGGCCGCGAATGAGGTCTTCCGGCGCGAAAGCGACCACGCGCACCGGGTCTGGTTTGCCTGCGCACAGCTTTGAGAACGGCATGCGATGCACCTGCTCGGGGAAGGTGCTGAAGTAGGCTTCCTGCCAGAGATTATCGAATTCCGGCGGGCCTGTCCAGACCTGTTCATCCAATCCAGTATCCGGGTGAACGACCGGCTGAATGTGATGATGCACCATCAGATCTACAGCCTGCTGCCCTACACGGGCAGGCAACAGGTTTTTATGCAGGATAACCCTCTGGGGATGTTGTACAATCATTGCTCCGTCGTACATAATCAACGGGATGTCCAGGCCAAGCGCATCGGCAATCTGAATGGTATTGCAGTAACGGCGCGCTGTTGCCAGGGTGACAATAATGCCAGCTTGCCGCGCCGCCTGTATGGCTGCCTGTACCGCGAGAGTAATTTCCCCATCGGGATTGAGTAACGTTCCATCTATATCAATCACCAGCAGTTTGATAGGTGATTCGGTTTCATGTGACATATCTTTTTGCATAGTTCCTCTTAAGAAGTACAAAACGACGGGAGCGGTTAACACCCGTCGCATATGTAATATTGTACCACCAAATGGGGATGAAGGTTGATACAAAATGAATGTCCATAGTGACCGGTCGGTCACTATGGACATTCATTTTGTATCAGGACGTTTAGCCGCCTACGTAGCCAATCACATCGGTGCCGCCCTGTTTGCCGGATGCATTAAAGTACATCGGGCGTTCGGCGACGAAGACGCTGTTATCGGCGGTCTGGATGCTCATCGAGATTTCCCAGCAGGCCGCAGGCGCGCCGGGAACGCAGAAGTGCTGCATGACTGCGCGCACGATATCAACGGTGCCACGTGAATGCGCGCCTACCGCGAGCGAGAAGCTGACGGTATGGCCCTGGCCGTTGACCAGCGTTACCCAGATGGTTTCCGCGTTGGCGGTCGGGTTCTGGACGGTCAGCCACTCGTCGTAGCCAACGTTGCTATAGCCTTCGGCAAAGCTGTAGTTGCTCATGCTGGCAGGGCCAGATTGACCAACGACATCGGTGCCGCCCTGGGCAGCGAGGCTGCGGCCATTGCTGTTGTGCGTGTAGTGGAAGAACATCTGGCGTTCGACCACGATCTTTGCTCCGGTAGAGATGATTTCCGCCGAAACGTTCTGGTTGGCAGCCAGAGCATTGACGTTCCAGTTCGCAACGCTCTTTGTTGGCACACTCACAGTTGCAGTCCGCGTGGAACCATTGCTGAACTCAAGGGTGATGGTGACGCTGGCCGTTGCGTTAGCTGTCGTATCCAGGTTGGCGATGACGAAGTTCTCCTGGAAGCCGCCGCCGGTATAGCCTTCGGCAAAGAGCCAGTCATTGCCCAGCGCTGACGCGCCAACCAGGGTATTCGCGCCGGAGACGCTGCCTGCATTGCCGCCATTGTAGCGATAGAAGTAGGCCGGGCGCTCGACCATCACGGGATGGTCCGAGGAGACGAAGGCCGCCGTGTGCTGCGTGACATGCGGTGTGATGGTGCCGCGTGTGCCGGGCGCGACTGTCGCCGTATCGGTGCCAAGTACATTGCCACCGGCGTAGTAGGTGACGGTGATATGCGCGGTCTGCCCGCCGGGCGGGTTCAGAATGGTAATGAAATCGCGATAGCCGCTCATGCTCGCCACATCGGCAAAGTAGAAGTTGGTACCCAGATGGGTCGCGCCGAGCGTATCATGACCACTGGAGACGCCGAAGACGTTCGAGAAGTACATCGGGCGCTCGGCCACTACACCCTGGCAGGTTGGAGTATTCGTCACCTGCACAATTGTCGAGACATCTCTGGCGGTTGCGGAATTTGAAGGTACACCCAGGTCGCCGTTGACGTTCTCGGTGGCGCGGGTGTTTTTGCCAACCGTCAGCGTGCGCGTGACCGGATTGCCGCTGCTGAGCAGGTAGGTAAGCGTCACGTTGCAGGCGTGAGTTGTATCGGGATTATCAAGCGTCAGGTATTCCTGGAAGCCCTGACCGATATGGCCCTCGGCAAAGTACCACGTGGGATTAACCGGCGCGGCGGGCAGTGTTGGCGGCGTTGTGGTTGGCGAACTGCCGGGCGAGGTCGGCGTTGGCATCGGACTGCTGCCAACAGGCATTTCGCCAATCAGGCTGGCAAATTGCATCGCGACCCAGACGTTGTTATGCGCGTCAACGGCCAGTCCCTCGCCGGGGCCTGAATGTGCCTGTAGCTGTAAGGTGTTTACCGCACTGTTGGTTGGGTTGAGCGCAATAAGCTCCGAGTTCTGAAATTCATCGGCCCATACGGTGCCATTGGCATCAACCGCGATGCCGCTGATGTAGGTGTTCGTACACGGCGTCGGCGTGACTCCAGGCGTGGGACAAATATTGCCAACCAGCGAGTATTGCGTGGCCGTATGCGTGGTCGGGTTAAATTTGGCCACCTGATCGGCGTCCTGTTCGCTGTACCAGGGATTGCCCTGGCTATCGAGGGTAATCATATGCGGATAGGTGGTTGAAACGGTGTTGCTGGTATACTCGGTAATGGTGACGTTGTGACCGTCTGATGTAGGCGTAAAGTTGCCGATTTTGGCAACGGCGTTTTCCGTAAACCAGACTATGTTATGCGTGCTGTCGTAAGTCAGATCAAAGGGCTGGCTGCTGGGTGTTGGTACAGCCGTCTCTACAACGGCATGGCTGCTGGTATTGAAGTAGCCGATAGAAGACGTGCCACGCTCGGCAAACCAGAGATTGTGATTGCTGTCGATAACGAGGCCAAAGGGAGCAGCGCCGGTTGTGATACCTGTTGTGTATTCCGTCCAGATTTGCGTGTTGGTGTTGAAAACACCAATAGCGTTATTGTTGGGATCGGTGAACCAGACATTCCCATTATACACTTGCAGGAAGGTCGGGTCATAATGGCTTCCGGTAGGAGCCGGGTACGTATGCACGACGTTGGGAGCGCCGTTAGTGATAGTGAACTCCTCGATCGCGCCATCGGGGTAAGGCGGGGCGCAGGTTGGAGCAGGCTGGCAGCTGGGTTCGGCAACCCAGGCATTGCCACTGCTATCAAAGGCGACAGCCCAGGGATTGGTATGGGTCGAGGTAGTGCTGATACCGCTCGCGTGTGCGGTCATGTGACCGCCGAGCAGTGTCCATGCCATCGCGATGCTCCCCACCAGAGCAACGAGGGCGAGGGTAAGACGCGCAATCAGGCCCACGTTGAATGCTGGACGCGCATCTTTCTGCTTGTGTGAACTCATTTGAAATGTTCAACTCCACTTCTACAAACTTCCACCACACAGAGGGAAATGGCTTGTTTCCCTCTCCATGCATGTATAACGTAGCAAAAGGTTGAGTATCACTTACAGCAGACTACATGAGACATTTTGGCGGAAAGTCGAATATTGCAGAACATTCCGTTTCTGAAGTATGCACTACTCTAAGAGAGATGCTTTTGAGCCATCGGAAAGATCGCTATTGGGGACGCTTTGCTTCCCTGCGTCATTTTCCGGTTGCAGGGACAAAGCACGAATGCGGGAAGCAGCCTCATCCCGTGTGATTTTGTGCGCTAGCAGGTCGTCTAGTATTGATTCAAGAGTGGGAGAAGCAGGCTGCTGTTCAACGGGTGATGGTGGTTGAAGCTGGGAGAGCGATCTCTTGAAAAGCTGTTCGCGCAGCGCCAGCCAGAGAGATGCCGCGACCACAATAGCCGCGCTAATGACTGCGGCCAGTCCAATACGCGCAACATGCACCCAGTTATCAAGGGGCGAACCGAGCGCGGAGGTTATCAAGGCGTAGAGCGCTACCGCACCACCAATGGCTCCCGCCAGTATTCCGCCCCCCAGGAGCGCGAAGAGGAAGCCCCGCCATGCCGGAGCGGCTGTAGCTGGTTCTCGGGCGCTCCATCGATGCAGGATATAAGCCAGGGGAAGGTATGCCAGACCGGTAAGAATCGAAGCCAGTCCGGCGGCCCAATCCTGGGCTTGCGGCACGTTACCGGCAGGCAACAGGCTCTCAAGCATGTTAAGCAGTGTTGAGCCTACTCCCCACCAGAACCAGACAGCCAGCAGCGCGGAGAGGATAGCAGCCAGAATTGAGTGGGTGGTGGCAGGCTCTCCGGCTCGTTCGCTTGCCGACATGCGCAGCCAGAGGTAATATACCGCCATGACGAGCAGGCCAAATGTGAGAGCGGAGACGAAGTCGGGCGTATTGGAAGGCCGCACAATGTCAGCAATGCTAATCGGAACGCGCAGGATGCTCTTGAGAATCAGATCGAAGCCAGTTGCAGCGCCGATGAGGAGAAAAACCACGCCATAAGCAAAACTGGCAAAGTGCAGAATCTGGCGTAGAAGGGAAGGCCTATCATCCCGGTTGAAGTATCCATAGCCGACCCAGCACAGCAGCAACCAGAGCATACTCACCGTCAGGCTGAGCAAATTGATCGAGGGACATCCCGTGAAGCCGCCACAGGGCGCAACCCCGGAAACGCTGCCGCCGGATAGCGCTGCATCCATCAGCCTGCCACCTAGCGATAGCCAGGCGAATGTAAATTCAATGACCAGGAGCAATTGTACTCCGTAGAGATGCAGCCGTTGGAAAGCTAAAGCAGCGCCAGCAGTTACCCTGGTTCGCTGGCGCTCCCATTCAAGGAAAGCGAACAGCCCCAGGCTGGCAAGCGCAATCGCGGCAAAGTATGAGACATCATAGGCCGGTGTGTGACCAAGCTGGCTAAGAACGCCAAAGGCGAGTACGCCCGCAGCGAGAGGAGCGACGTACAATTCAGTCATATTCAAGAAAAACGAGCGAATAGCACTATTGGCAGCCTCCGGGTCTTGTTGCATATCCCGGCGAATCAGCCAGTAATGCAGCCCTCCGAGCAGGCCCGTGATGAGCCATGTAACGATTGCAAAGACGGTCGCCTGCACAAGGCTTGCGCTATCTGGACGAGATGCATAATCACCGCCTAGAGGTGTCAGCGCGAGCAGCGGTTGTAAGAATTGTGCCGTTGCGATGGTGGCAAAAATCAGCATAGCGAGCAGCACGAAGTAAAGGTAAAATCTGTACAGATGGCGAACCATGATCTGTCTCCTCAGCGCCGACGGTGTGTTTATGAACTTTGATGACGAAAGAGGGGATAGCAAAGATGTCATGCTGAGCGCAGCGAAGCATCTGCGTGTATCACGTTGATAGATGCTTCGCTGCGCTCAGCATGACATAGAGCGGAAGCCCCGATTGTTTTATCAAAATTCATCAACGCACCTTATCTTTCCAGCCAGGTATCTCAGCCAGACAGCGCCTGCACATAATGCAAGACGAAGCACCTCGCACTTTTGGCACAGCAGTTATACTGAACATTCCAACCACAACAAAAAAACGTACTCTGGACATTTGTCCTAATCTTTGCTAGAATCGGGCCATGAGCATACAAGACGAGCCTGCGCAGCGCATACAATCTATACAACAACAAAGCGAGCTTTCCCCCTTAGAAGACCCCGTCGTGCAACCTGGAATGCGGCAGGTCTGGATTGATGAGCATGGATTGCCGTTATTGCCGGACGAGCAGCCGGTCAGTACGGTACGTGATAGCCTCTATGACCTGATTCCTCTAGGGCCGCGAGAAGAGAAGCTGATTGGGACGGCCCCCTTTTTACGTTTGCAAAAGATCAAGCAGCTTGGTTTCGTCTATCGCATCTGGCCGGGCGCAACGCATACGCGCTACGAACATAGTCTTGGCTGCTACTATCTCGCCCTGCGCGCTCTGCGCTCGCTGCTGCGGCATGGCAGCGAAGGTGGGCTGTATGGAGTTTCCATCAGCAGTGTGAAGACGCTGATTGTAGCGACACTGCTGCATGATATCGGGCATTACCCCTTCTCGCATACCATTGAAGACCTCGGCTATCCGGTCATTTTGCACGAGAAGGTGGGGCGTTCGATTATCGAGAAAAGCGAGATAGCGAACATCCTTGAACGCGACTATGGCCTCTCGCCCGAGCGCGTAGCAGACTTTATTGACCCACCCAAGCACAGGTCGCTCCCGCCTGATGATGAACTGTTAAGTAGCCTCTTGAGCGGCGCGCTCGACGTGGACAAATTGGATTACCTGCCACGTGATGCTCGCGCTTGCAATGTGCCATATGGCGGCGTGGATGTAGCGCGCTTGCAAAGTTCCTTGCGCATTCATCCCAATGTGAATGGACAGCGACGACTGGTGGTGACACACAAAGGCATCAGCCCACTACATTCGCTGCTGCACGCTCGCCAGGAGATGTTCGACAATATTTACTGGCATCACACCGGCCGCGCTATGCAGATGATGTTGTTGTGCGCGGTGCATGATGCCCTGCAAAGCGAAGTTTTAACGGCTGAACAACTGGTAGGGCTGGATGATGCCTCGCTGCTGGCCTTGCTTTCACAGCCGAATATGCCCAGGAATTCGCGGGCGCTGGCCGATGCATTGGAGATGCGGCGACCCTATAAAGGCGTGCTGGAAGTGAGCCGTCTTGCTGGCAGATTGTTCCACCGCCTGGAAGCTCTCTACTGGGATATGCAACAGCGCCGCCGTGTTGAACGAGAACTGGCCGCCGAACTTGCTACGGCGCTGGAAATTGAGATAGCTGATTACGAGGTGCTGTTTGATATTCCACGACCCGAAAAGTGGGAGATGGACGTGTGGGTGATGTTCGATACGCCCCCCGTTGGCATGAACGCCCTGGCAACCTGGGTCGAAGCGACGGGCTTGCAGCCCGATGATCTTGCGCGTTATGAACAGCATCAAAGACGCATTCGTGTTGTTGTGCCAGAACGATTGCGCGATGTGTTAAGGCAGCGTAGGGATGATGTGATGCTGCCGATTTTGGAGCGGCTGGTGGGGATATAGAGTAGGTTTTAATCATCAAGGGCTGTTATTGCTGTAGGGACGCGATTCATTGCGTCCTGCCTTAGATATAGATTGAGGCTGGCAGGACGCAATGAATCGCGTCCCTACAGAAGAATCCCTCATTCTTTTGAGAAACATTACAAAAAGGCGGTGATCGATTCCAATCGATCACCGCCTTTTTGTAATGTTTCCATTGCTGAGGCGATACTTAGAGTGAGTACTCAAACAAAAAGAACGCGAGGGATGAATGCGCGCACATATGCATGTGATGCAACGAGAAGAGGCGATGGCCCGGCTGTACCGGGAATATGCGCCGGAGATACTCACCCATTTACGCATACATGCGCTCTCGCAGGAAGACGCGGAAGATATTCTGGTTGACGTGTTTGTGGCAGCGATAGAGAACGAGAAGTTCTGGGAGCTGCCGGAATACGCACAGCACTTGTGGCTCTGGCGGGTTGCGCGAAATAAGATGATCGATACCTTCCGGCGTTCGCAACGTCGGCAGGGGATCGCCCTGGAGTATGTCGAGGACAGCCTCTACGAGGACGAAAGGTACGGCCCGGAGTTTTCGGTGGTGAGGCAAGAGGACTATGACCATTTGCAGGAACAGGTGCAGCGCCTGCCAGAACTACAACAGGAGATCTTGCGCTTGCGGTTTGGTCTCGGCCTGCCCTGTGGTGAGATTGCGCGGCGGTTGGGGAAGCAAGAAAACGCTGTCCGTGTCATGCTTTCACGCACACTCAATCTTTTACGAACGCTCTATCATCGCCAGAGGGAGGGATTATAAATGGCCAACCAGGATGAATTTTTCTCGCCAGATAAGGTGGATGAGCAGATAGATCGCCCGAACCAGTTACCCGAGATGGATGCCCAGTTGCTTGCTTCGTTGCGCGCTTTATACACCCAAAAAAGCGAAACCGATGAGCGCGTCTTGCAAACAGTCTGGAAACGGATCGAGCGAGTATCTGCACCATCCCGATCAAAACAGATGAAAGGAACGCTAATCTCTATGCGAGATGCGCAGATACAATTGGAGAAACAACAGGCCCGCAAACGCGGCAACAAATTTATGGAACGGCTTGGTGTGCTGGCAGCCGTACTCATACTGGCGTTGCTGCTGGGAAGCATGGTAGTGGTCTTTAACGTGGCCCGGCATACGAATACACCTGGCTCCCATGTGGGCGGAACAGGAACGCAGCAGGGTGTAAAACCAACGCCCGGACCACATGGTACACCTGGAAAGATCGTTTTTCAGAAGACGATTAGCGTCCAGGAAGGCATTGATGTGTATGCTATGAACTGGTCGCCGGATGGCAAGCGGCTGGTAGTTGGCACGCTTCAGGCGCAATCATGGGATGCCACGACGGGCAAGCATGTCGTGAATTATGGTGGGATGAATTCTGGAAGCATTCTCTCGGTCGTGTATTCACCCGACGGCAAGCGCGTGGCCGTGACTGGAGTGAATATGGGTGTGACGATTTACGATGCCAACACCGGTGAGCTTCTGCTCAGCTATGTGCCAAAGACCCAGGTTTCCACACCGACACCTACACCTGGCACTCCAGGAACCATAACACCAACTCCTTCAAAGCAGGCGCTTTCCGCCCATGTGCCGTTCAGTGGTGGAACTGGCGCGTATACGACAGCGTGGTCGCCAGATGGGAAGCTTATGGCAACTTCATTCTTTGGCGCTTATGGGAACATCGTGCAGGTATGGAATACCAGTACTGGAAAGCTAGTGTACAACTACACGAAGCACCAGGATACGGTAGGTTCGCTTGGCTGGTCGCCAGATGGCCGTTACATTGCCTCGATGAGCTATGACGGCAGCGTGCAGGTCTGGCAGGCCTTGACGGGAGTGCGGTTGTATAATCACAGCAGTCGAGGCATGACCAGTGTAGCCTGGTCGCCGGATGGCAAGAGCATTGCGTATCTCAACGGCGACTCCGTTGAGGTGGTCAATCCTTTTACGGGAAAGGTATTGGTGACGCACCACGGACCAAATGACAAATGGGGATTGGAGGCGCTGGCCTGGTCACCGGATGGCAAGAGCATCGCTTCGGCAGGCGATCATATTGAACTATGGGATGTGGCAACAAGCGAGACGTACTACGTGTTCACGAAAAATAAGCAGGAGATTCGCGTACTGGTATGGTCGCCCGATGGCAGGTATATTGCTTCAACTGATAGCCCGGAGACGACAAATAGCACTATTCAGGTCTGGGAGGCCTGATAGCCTCGACGTAAATAAACGAAGAGGGCGACCAGGGATGGCCGCCCTCTTCGTTTGTTTATTTTTCCCGCTTTTTGCGCTTTTGCTGGTACATAGCGCGGGTGGCCTTTTCGTGAATGCGATGCGCCGGAGCGTATTCTTCGTCGAGGCGTAAGGCGCGGTCGGCGGCATTGACGGCTTCGCGATAGCGTTCGAGACGATAGAGGTTATCGGCCTTAATCATCCAGTAGCGCGGGATGCCAGGATTGAAAGCGATGACGCGCTCGATGGCTTCGCTGGCTTCCTCGAAGCGCCCCAGGCCGCGCAGGGCGCACATATGGCTTTCCCAGGCAAAAGGGCTATCAGGCGTCAACTCGACCAGCTTCTGCGTGAGTGGAAGCAGTTCCTCATATCTGCCGAGCGTGCGGAAGATCTGCGCGAGCATATTCAGAGCGGGAATATCGTCAGGATTCGCTTCCAGCGCGTGTTGTAGAGTGGCAATAGCTTCAGGCAGGCGGCCATAGCGGCGCAGGATTTCCGCTTTGAGGTTGAGCGCGACCAGGTAATCGGGGTCGAGCGACAGGCCGCGATTGACCGCTTCCAACGCCTCATAAGGCCGATTCAGATTCACCAGGGCCAGGGCTTTGTTCATCCAGGAACGGGAGTCGTCGGGATTGAGTTCGACGGCGCGCTCGGCATAGCGCAGCGCCTCTGGATAACGTTGCTGGATTAATTGCTGCCCGCTTCGATTGAACCAAGCCAGGGCGAGGTTGGTATCGAGCAGCAGGGCCTGGTCATTGGCGATAGTAGCCTCGGAGAGCCGCTCCAGCTTCTGTAACGCTCGCGCTTTGCAGGCCAGGGCCAGCGCGGATTGCGGATTGAGCCGCAACGCCTTTTGTGCCTTCTCATACATCAGGTCATAGTCGCCGAGTTGATCGAGCGCGAGGGCTAGCCCATTGAGGGCATCCTCATCTTGCTCGTCGTGACCTAACAGGGCAGCAAAAGTCTGTTGGGCAAGCTGCCATTGTCGATTATGTAGATAGGTATGTGCCTGTTGTCGTAATTGTTCCATATCTTTGTCCGGGGAAACTTGCTCATCCACTGTCGCCATCCCCTGTACCGGTTCTCTCTGATCGTTCAAAGAAACATAAGCCTCCTGCGCGTTGTCGAGGCTATTATCTCATTAATAGCGATTTCAGGCAAGAGAGGCCGCGCCCCTTTTAAATAGACGCGACCGAACCCTTTATTTCGCCTTCTTTCTGCGTTTGTGGCGGGCGGGCCGAGACGGAGCGGCGGCTGGCGAGAACGACGCCGATGAAGAAGACGATCCAGCCCAGGGCCATAACCAGCCAGAAGCTGCTTTGCAGGCCAAAGGCGCGCGCAAGGCTACCGGCGGCGGCATTGAGCAGGTCGCCAACCAGGATGAGGACGTTCGCCAGGAGCAGATTAGTGGTGCGAAAGCCTGACACATTTGATTGGCGGCGCACCAGTTTCCAGCCCGAGTAGACAGCCACACCAACCACAGCCAGCACGCCAAGCGTGTTCAGCACAATGATCATCACCAACCAGGCTCCAGGTTGCAGGATGCCTGTTCCGGGCGTTCCCGCGATATGGCTGAGATTTGTCATGTTGATGCTTGCAGTAGCGATAAGGACAGCCGCGAGGACGCTGAGAACGCTCAAAACAACCAGGCAGATGCGTGTCACACGCGGGCTACTCACCAGGGCGATGCTGCCCAGACCCAGCCAGGAAGGCGAAAGTGCGGCACCCAGGATATAGTAGAGACGGAAGCAAAGCACACCAAAGCTGCTGGTTGGCCCTGTCACGATCATGAACACGTAGCTGAGTGTAGCCAGAAAGGCCATGAGCAACGCGATGCTCCAGTAAAGCTGGTACGAACGATGACGGCGCAGATATTGGCGTAAGACCATTCCGGCAAAGAGGCCGGTAACAATCACATTAATGATGGCGAAGAGTACGAGAATGCTTGTGCTTGACATAATCTTGAACCCCTCTGTGCTGCAACACAAACAGAAAAATCGTACATAGCATACGCCTCTTCAGCCTATTCGTCAATGCTAAAATCTCAGCAAAATTAAATTGTGATTGAGATTCTTCATAGATTTATGAGAATAGTTTTACCCCTACAAAAATCTGGACAAGGTGATTATAGTATGTGGTGAGAGGAAAATAATGGTATGACGCAGAGAAGCACAAAAGAGAAAAAAGATGAACAGCAACTGGCGCGCCAGCAGCGCCAGGAATTGAAAGAGGAACTGGCGGAACAGTACGCGAACCTACCTCGTAGTTTTTCGCCTCGCAAGCGGCGGATTACGTTTCTTGTGCTGGGTGTAATTGCAGTGCTGGCCATCGTGTTTGGCTGGCTATTGTTGCTGCCTTCGTCTGTGCAGCAGCCCTCGGCTGGCGTGCCGATTGGTTCGACTGCCCCCGATTTTACGCTGCCCGTTTACTATGGTGGAAGTGGAAATATTGATTTGCATAGCCTGCATGGGCATCCGGTGCTGCTCAATTTCTGGTCGGAGTCGTGCGTGCCATGTCAGGCAGAGGTGCCATATCTTGAGCGCATGTACAAGCAATATGGAGCGCAGCAGCATTTTGCCCTGTTGGGGATCAACCAGGCTGACCCGAAAGATGATATCGCGAAGTTCGGGACAACCTTTCATGTGACCTATCCCCTGCTTTTTGATGGCGGTGGCTCGGTCAATCAGACGTATGGGGTGACAGCGATTCCTACCACGTATTTCATTGATAGTAATGGCATTGTGCGCTACGTCGTTATTCAACCACTTACGCCCCAGACGATGAAGCAGGGGCTTGCTGCTGTTGGGATAACACTCCCTTAACCTCTTTGAGATATTATTGTGATGCAGCATGCTAATAGCGCAGGTAGGGTGTGCCACAATGTAGTAGTTCTATGGTGGCTGTGTCAAGCTGAGCGCAGCGAAGCATCTCTGGTTGGCTATATGCAGATGCTTCGCTGTACTCAGCATGACAGCTAGAAGAGCTTCGCGAAGTTTGACAGACTGATAGAGGCAGTACGTGCCAATGGGGGCCGCTAAATTTCCAGAAACGATTTCCTGGGTGTGGCACGTACCTTTTTTATGATTGTTGTACAGGACAAAGAAGGAGAGGTTCATGTCTTTAGAGATGTCCACTTCCCGCGTAACCGCAACCGGAGTTGAAGTTCCCGTAGAGCAGATTCGCCAGGAACATGGCGCGGAACTGGATGCCATCGCGCGTTTTCGCCGCGTCACGAATTATCTGGCGGCGGCGCAAATCTATTTGAAAGACAATGTTTTACTGCGAGAACCGCTTAAACCGGAGCATATTAAAGATCGCTTGCTGGGCCATTGGGGAACCTCGCCTGGCATCAACCTGGTCTACGCGCATCTGAACCATCTGATTACGCGCTATGACCTCGATATGTTCCTGGTGACGGGGCCAGGGCATGGCGCGCCCGCGAATCTGGCAAACCTGTACCTGGAAGGAACGTTAGGCGATTATTATCCTGAGTTAACGTTTGGTATCGAGGGCTTACACGAGTTTGTGCGGCGTTTTTCCTGGCCGGGTGGTTTTCCGAGCCACCTGTATCCGGGCATTCCTGGCACGATTCACGAGGGCGGAGAGCTTGGCTATGCCCTGGCAACGGCCTTTGGCGCGGCGATGGACAATCCAGACCTGATTGTGGCCTGCATCGTGGGTGACGGCGAGGCGGAAACGGGGCCAACGGCTACCGCGTGGCATAGCTACAAATTCCTTGATCCGGTAGAGTCGGGCGCGGTGCTGCCGATTGTGCATTTGAATGGATATAAAATTTCCAATCCCACCATTTACGGCACCATGAGCGACGATGAACTGCTCGAATTGTTCACCGGATACGGCTACCAGGTGATCTTTGTCGAAGGAGACGACCTGGATGCCTCGCTCTATGGAGCGATAGATTACGCCTATCAAGAAATCCGGCGCATTCAGCAGGCGGCGCGTTCGGGGCAACCAATTGAGAAGCCGCGCTGGCCGGTGATTTTGATGCGCTCGCCAAAGGGTATGACCGCGCCAACAGAAATGGATGGACAGCCCATTGTCGGCTCGTATCGCTCGCACCAGGTGCCGATTACCGACCCGAAGACCAATCCTGAGCATTTGAAGCTGCTTGAAGGCTGGCTGCGCTCCTATCATGTGGAAGAGTTATTCGACGAGCAGGGGCGGCCAAAGCAGGAGATTCTTGAACAATGCCCGAAAGGCGAGCGGCGCATGGGCGATAACCCCCATACCTTCGGCGGGCGCATTCGCAAGCCGCTTGATTTGCCCAACATCTTCGATTACGAAGTGCCCGTCGAGCGCGTGGCCGAGCAGGGTGATGGCAAAGGGGCGGCGAAGCACAGCCTGATTAGCAGCGTGGAACGGGTGGGAGAGTACTTGCGCGACGTGATTGCGCGCAACCCACATACCTTCCGCATCTTTAGCCCGGACGAATTGGCGTCGAACAAGCTTGACGCGACATTAGAGGTGACGAAGCGCGACTATCAATGGCCGATCCCGCCGCATAACGAGAAAGTCAGTTCTCATGATGGGCGCGTGATCGAGATGCTGAGCGAGCATACCTGCCAGGCATGGTTGCAGGGCTACCTGCTGACGGGCAGGCATGGGCTGTTCCCCTCTTATGAGGCCTTCTTAAACATCATCGTTTCGATGATGGACCAGTACTCCAAGTTCCTCAAGATGTCGTTGGAGATACCCTGGCGTTTGCCCGTCGCCTCGCTCAACTACCTGGAGACTTCGACGCTGTGGCGGCAGGAGCATAACGGCTTCTCGCACCAGAGTCCCGGGTTTATCAACGATATTCTCAATCGCAAGGCCCGGGTCTCGCGCGTCTACCTGCCGCCCGATGCCAACTGTTTAATCAGCACAGTAGACCATTGTCTGCGTAGCAAGGAGTACGTCAACCTGATTATCGCCAACAAGCCGCCGATGCCGCAGTGGCTCTCGATGGAAGATGCCATCGCGCACTGCCGCGCCGGAGCGTCGATCTGGCAATGGGCGAGTACGGATGGCGGCGTGAATCCAGATGTAGTGCTGGTTGGCATTGGCGATAACCCGACGCTGGAGATCATGGCGGCGGCGCATATCCTGCGCAATGAGATGCCAGAACTGCGCGTGCGCGTGGTGAATGTGACCGACCTGTTCATCCTGGAGAAAGACATCGAACATCCACATGGACTGGACGATGAGATGTTCGAGGCGATCTTTACGGCGGACGCGCCGGTCATCATCAACTTCCACGGCTATCCATCGGCGGTCAAGCAACTGCTCTTCGGTCGCCATCATAACCAGCGCTTCACGATCAATGGCTACCAGGAAGAGGGAACGACGACCACTCCGTTTGATATGAATGTGCGCAACGGAACCAGCCGCTATCATATCATCATGCAGGCCATTCGTCTTGCGTCGGCGCGCAATCCACGAGTCGCAGTGCGCGCCAGCGAGCGCGTCCATCACTACGAGTACGTGCTGCAAGATTTCCGCCGCTATATCGAGGAAAATGGCGTTGACCCTGAGGAAATCTCTCACTGGCAGTGGAGCTAACATGAAGATACTGGTTTTGAACGCGGGTTCGAGCAGCCAGAAGAGTCGCTTGTATGAACTGGGCAATGCGCCGCCTGAAGCGGCGCAGAAGCCCTTGTGGCAGGCCGATGCCGATTGGGGACATACCGTCGGTAAAACTGAACTGCGCATTCGGACGGCAAGCGGCGTGGAGAGCGAGGAGACGCTGGCGACCGATAAACGCCCTGAGGTTATCCAGCAGATGTTGCAATCGCTTTGGAGCGGCAAGACGCAGGTTCTCAACTCGGCGGAAGAAATTGATATGGTGGGCCATCGTGTTGTGCATGGCGGTGAGGAGTTTGAGGAAAGCACGCTGGTGACGCCGCAGGTGAAGGAGGCCATTAAACGGCTGGCGGTGCTTGCGCCTGCGCATAATCCTGCGAATCTTGAAGGCATCCAGGTGATTGACCGCATATTACCAGATGTACCGCAGGTGGCGGTGTTTGATACGGCGTTTCATCGCGCGATGCCACTGCCTGCCGTTGTCTATCCCGGCCCCTATTCCTGGTTTGAACAGGGCATTCGTCGTTTCGGCTTTCACGGCATCAGCCACCAGTACTGCTCGCAGCGAGCGGCGCAGATTCTGGATAAAGACCCGTCAGAACTGCGCTTAATTACCTGTCACCTGGGGAATGGCTGCTCGCTGGCGGCAATCCTTAAGGGAAAGAGTATCGAGACCACGATGGGTTTCACGCCGCTGGAAGGCTTGATGATGGGCAGCCGCTCGGGCAGCGTCGATCCTGGCATCCTGCTCTACCTGCTGCGTCAAAAGGAGACCACGCCGGAACGACTGGATACCACATTGAACAAGGAATCTGGCCTGAAAGGGATTGCCGGGGCTAGCGATATGCGCCAGGTCTTGCAGGATGCGCGAGATGGCAAAGAGCTAGCGAAGCTGGCCCTGGATATGTATATCCACCGGCTGCGTTATTACATCGGCGCGATGCTGGCTACATTGGGAGGCGTGGACGCGCTGGTGTTCGCAGGCGGTGTGGGTGAGAACTCGCCTGAAATACGCGCTGAAGCGTGTGCCGCCTTTGGTTTCTTAGGATTGCAGCTTGACCCTGAGAAAAACAGGCAATCGCCTGCCGATACCGATATTGCCTCTGCCGACTCGAAAGTGCGCGTATTGATTGTACATACCGAGGAGGACTGGGAGATTGCGCGGGAGTGCTGGAAGCTGGCGGAACGGAGATAACAGAACAGGCGACCATCACGGTCGCCTGTTTCATGTATGCCTTCTTCGAGTGACAACCAGCCCAACTATACTCAGGAGCAGGAGGAGCGAGCCGAGGCTTAAACGGCCTGCTGGCTGGGCAAGATCGAGTACGGCAGGTGGTGGCGATTGCGCTGATGATGGAGTATGAGTTCCTGTATTCGTCGGACCCGGTGTCGGGGTTGGCGCATTCGTCACGGCGGGTGGTGTTTTCTCACCTTTGCGTGTGGTCATGATATCTGGTGTTCGGCCCAGAGTTGGCGATTGACCTGCATCTGTAGACATATTGGAGGAACTGGCTGCACCTCCGCCGTGAAAGCCAAGCGGTATTCCAGCCAGGACACCCGAAAGAATGAAGATCAGGCCGATGGCAGCCGCGAGGGTGCTGAGTGCCCTTACACTTCGTCGCAGCAGGTAGGAACGGCGGGTTTGAAGCGGAACAACGGGTTCCGTTTCACGCGGGCGATGCAATATGGGCGCGGGAGCAAGTTCTTCAGGAAGCACAAATGAACGCGGCACCTCGACCTGCGGCAGCGCCCGCACCAGCAAAACGGCCTGCCGTAGACCGGCCAGGGCGCGCTGGCATTGCTCGCAGGTTTGTAGATGAGCAGCAACAGCAGCCTGTTCGTCAGAAGAAAGCTCCTGATCGATGTAGGCTGATAGCTGCTCGATTGTCAAATGCTCCTGGTTATCTTGCGTCACACGTGTACTCCACCACTGGTTATTCTCTATCAGTATGTAAACGATAATTGCCGGGTAAAAGTTCCCTATGTTTTTGTAAGTACTTGCGCAATCGTTCGCGGCCCCGGGCGATACGCGAGCGCACCGTACCCATAGTCGTTTGCGTGGTTATCGCGATTTCCTCGTAGGAGAGTCCCTGGATGTCGCAGAGGACGATAGCCACCCGTTGATCGAGCGGCAGTTGTTCCAGGCCTTGTTGGATGACCTCTTGCAATTCGCTGCTGAGCAGGGCCTCTTCTGGATTGACGGCCTGCTCGGTATCAATTAAAGAGCTGATAGCCTCGCTGGAATAGCTTTCCTCGTTTTCGGTCATGCTTTCCAGGGAATCGACGGGATGGCGATGAGTGCGCCGCCAGTGATCGTAGGCTTGATTGGAGGCGATGCGCAGCAGCCAGGCACGAAAAGATGGCCCACCGCGAAACATTTGGATCGAGCGAAAGGCAGCAAGAAAGGTTTCCTGCGTGATATCAGCAGCGATTTCGCGGTCGCCGAGTACGCGCAGGACAACATTATACACAGCTTGCTGATAATGCAGCACCAGTTGATTGAAGGCGGAGACGTCTCCGTGCTGGCTGCGCGCAATGAGCAGGGCCTCATCTTCTCGCGCCGGTTGTGCCATTGTGCTGCCTCACTTTTTCTCCAATTTGCGCAAGTATATCATAGTTGTGAATATCCAGAAAAGCCACCTGTGTCGAGTTGGGGAGCCGGAAGCTATCAGTGGCGAGTTGGAGAGCCGGAAGCCAGCCCCTTGCGGCTGGCTCTACCATATGAGGCCGCCTGTAGAGCCAGCCCCTTGCGGCTGGCTTCCGACTCATTTTATATGGGGCTTCCGTTTACATGGGGCTTCCGTTTATTCCTTTGCCATTGATTATACGCCCTACGAAGCTGCGATCTCCCACGAAACGACACAGAATGCCCAGAAACTAGTCTTTCTGGCATGGTCATACGTTAGAACAGATATGAGATCGATAGACGTATATGCTTGAGGCGGAATAAGGAAGATGCAAGAAAAGGCAATGACCGTAACGCAAAAGGAAACAGTATTTTTCCGAATTGAGGCCTGGATGGGGCGTCTGCTTGAGGGTAATCAGGCTGGGCGAGAGAAGAACACGATTGCGGTGCTGGATGGGGTGCGTGCCCTGGCTATTTTGATGGTGATTGTATTTCATATTAACCGTATGACGGGCGATAATCTGTGGGATTGGCGGGGGAATCCGCTGGCTTCTTCGGTATCTACGGCAGGAGGAACAGGTGTAACGCTGTTCTTCGTACTTTCCGGATTCCTGCTGTTTATGCCGTTTGCTAAATCACTCCTGTTCAAAAAGCCCTGGCCTCTGGTGCGTGTCTACTATATGCGGCGCATCCTGCGTATCTGGCCTGGCTACTATGTCTCGCTCTTTCTGCTAATTTTTTTCTTACATCCCGAATATTTACAACCAGATCATCGTATAGACCTTGTGCTATTTCTCACCTTTTTCATGGATTCCGCCCGGCGAACATTTCGTCAATTAAATGGCCCATACTGGACGCTGGCGACCGAATGGCAGTTTTATATGTTGCTGCCGTTGCTCGCGCTTGCTATCGCCTGGTTAGTCATGCGCGTTCCGCGAGAGAAACGCCTGCAGGCTGTGATCTGGTGCCTGCTGGGCGTGATTGGTTGTGGGCTACTGGTGCGCTGGTTTGGACTCTATTACCTCGATCATCCAGGACCGACATGGATACCGCCGTTGTTGTTTCGTGGCATAATGTTCCTGTTCTTTGGCATCACCGGAAAATACACGGAAGATTTCGCGGTTGGCATGCTCATCAGCGCCTGTTATATCTACGCGCAGCAGGCGGGTGACGAGAGCCGCTTTGTGCAACGCTGGCGGCAAATAAGTCCCTGGCTATGGCGCGCTGGCATAGTGATCCTGGTGTTCAGCGCGATGTGGCATTTCAATGCGGGTGAGCCTGCATGGCCGTTCCTGAATGGTTTGATGCCTGTTTTTAGCTGGCTAAGCGAGATGGTGCTGGCAATCGGCTATGGAGCCTGTATTGCAGCCATTCTTTACGGACCAGCCGGGCTACAGCGCCCCTTTGCCTGGAATCCGCTGCGCTGGATCGGCCTGATTTCTTATAGCCTTTATATCTGGCACCTGCCCTTGTTGATCGTGTTTGCGACGTATATCCTGCCTCTGTTTCATATTGCGAACCACTTTTTAACCTATCTCCTTTTCTGGACATGGGCGTTGCTGGTTATTTTCCCTTTTGCTACGCTATTCTACCTGATGATAGAGCGGCCCTTTATGAGATTGGGTGATCGCTGGCGCAAGGGAATCGAGCGGCGGCATAAAGAGAAATTGAAGGCGCGCGAGCTTGCGAAGGCGCGGGCGATGGATGTAGCGCTGCCAGCTTCGAGGGAAGAGGGTGTGTCGGTGTGATTTGGGGTAAAGATAGCGTAATACTATTTACTAACCAACTTCATCGAGAGAACACCCAAATTTATCGAAAGCGCAGGTTCGCATGTCCTCTGGCAAAATGCACGCTGACGAGGTGGACGTTGACATTTCTCTTGTAAGGCGGTTGCTCGCTGCGCAGTTTCCGCAGTGGGCAGACTTTCCCCTACAACCTGTACGTTCCGCCGGGACTGACAACGCGATTTTCCGGCTTGGTGATAACATGGCTGTGCGACTTCCCCGCATTGAAGCTGCAATCGCACAGGTAGAGAAGGAGCAGCACTGGTTGCCAAAGCTTGCCCCATACTTGCCACTAGCTATCCCTGCTCCACTTGCGAAAGGAAAACCCGGCGAAAGGAAAGCTATCCCTGGCACTGGTCGGTCTATCGCTGGCTCGAAGGCGAGAACGCGACTGTTGCGCCTGTCAGCGATCTGGGCCAGGCGGCGTGTGACCTTGCGCGCTTTATCGCTGCTCTGCATCAGATTGATCCCACAGGTGGGCCGCTCCCTGGGGAACACAACTTTTTTCGTGGTGTGCCGCTTTCGATGCGAGATGCGGAGACTCGTGAGGCCATTGCTTCCCTGGCAGGGATGCTCGATACGGACGCGCTAACAATAGCATGGGAAGCAGCCTTACAAGCGCCTGCATGGGATGATTCGCCCGTCTGGATTCATGGAGACCTGCAACCTCTCAACCTGCTTGTTCATCAAGGGCGGCTGAACGCCGTTATTGATTTTGGCGGTCTGGGCGTGGGTGATCCCGCATGTGACTTGCAGGTCGCCTGGAATTTTCTTTCTGCTGATGCTCGTAATGTCTTCCGCTATGAGCTTAAGGTTGATGACGCCACATGGGCACGAGGTCGTGGGTGGGCGCTGTCGATTGGGCTGATTGCTCTACCCTATTATTTGAATACCAATCCTGTGCTTGCTGGTGTTGCTCGCCGCACTATTGATGAGGTGCTGGCCGAATACTAGTATCATGCTCATTGGTATGCAAACAGAAAGGCTCAATACATGAGCATAAACCCCTCTTTCCGTTGACATTACTTGCGTTGGTTGACTATAATACTTTACACAACCGCATATTGTTTGTTGTAATGAAAGTTGTCTGCTTCGCCGTGGAAGCAGCAGTTCTGCGACACCCGCTCCGCCAATCGCGTCGGATGCCACTCTGCACTCGAATCAGGCGAAGCGCGCATCCCTGGAGGAGATGTTTATATGCCTACCACTGATGGACTTGAAGACATCGTTGCCGCTCATTCCCGCATCTGCGATCTGGATGGTAAACGCGGTAAGTTGTCGTATTACGGTGTTGATATTCACGACCTGGCGCGTAACTCGACGTTTGAGGAGACGGCCTATCTGCTCTGGTATGGCGAGTTGCCAACGAAGGCACAGCTTGAGGAGGTCGTTCGGCAGCTACAGACGAACCGCACGCTCCCCGACGAAGTAAGCCAGTTAATGAAGTCGCTGCCGAAAACCAGTACCCCGATGGATGTTCTCCGCACCACTGTTTCCGCCCTCTCCTCCTTTGATCCCGATGCCGGTAATAACTCCCCTGAAGCCAACCACAGGCGCGCGGTGCGCCTGACCTCTGTGATGCCAACGATTGTGGCAACCTGGGATCGCCTGCGCAATGGTAAAGAGCCGGTGGCTCCGCTGCCTGAACATAATACTGCGACGAACTTCCTGTATATGCTGCATGGCGAGATGCCGGACGAATACGACGCGCACGTACTGGACGTGGCCTTAATTCTGCATGCTGACCATGAATTGAATGCCTCTACATTTGCCGCTCGCGTCACCGCCGCCACGCTTGCCGGAATGTACGCATCCATTACCGCCGCTATCGCCGCCCTTTCTGGCCCCTTGCATGGTGGCGCGAACGAGCAGGTGATGCGCATGCTCCAGAGAATCGGCGAACCTGACCGCGCCGAGTCCTACATTGAAGGGGCATTGGAGCGGAAGGAGCGCGTCATGGGCTTTGGGCATCGCGTGTATAAGACGGAAGACCCTCGCGCTACGTGGCTGCGCCAGATGTCCGAAGAGCTGGGCAAGCGCAAAGGCGATTCGCGCTGGTATGAGATGTCACGCACTATCGAGGGCTATATCAAAGAGCATAAAGGCCTCAATGCCAACGTGGACTTCTATTCTGCCTCGGTCTACTATATGCTTGGCTTCCCTGTCGATCTGGATACGACCGTTTTCGCGTGCAGTCGCATCACCGGCTGGACGGCGCATGTCCTGGAACAATATGCCAATAACCGCCTGATTCGCCCCCGCGCCGAATATGTCGGCCCCAGGGATGTGCCATACGTTCCGCTTGACAAGCGTGGATAAGGTTATGACAAACAAAATCGCCTCCAGTGCGCACTGGAGGCGATTTTGTTTGTCATAATAACTCCTGAATGTCCTTTTTCATTTGCGCATAGTTTTGATAACGCCTGGCAGGCTCTTCCGCCAGTGCATGATTCAGGATGTTCTCAAATTCGGGGGAAACCGCCGGATTGAGGATGCGAGCGGAAGGATAGGCGGGATAATGCGGCGGAGTGTAGTTGGTAATTGCGTGATGCATGGTGGCCGCGAGCATGTAGATACAGGTACGCTGATCGTAGGGCATATCTTTCACCGGTGCGTAAGGCGAGAGGCCGACTTTCTGTGTGGTGAGGCGATGAGCCTGCTGCCTCTCCTGGGGAGGTGGCGATATCTGAAATCCCACTAGCATAGCCCGTCCGCGTGTGTTTTCGATAATGATATTCGAAGGCGAAATATCGAAATGGCGCAAGGGTAGCTGTTCAAGCGCCATAAGGGCATTGAGTATGTTGTTGGTATAGCCAAGAATTTCGCGTTCGGAAAGCGGTTTGAGCAGTTTTTGCAGTAGTTCCTCGATGCTTTCTCCGTCGATATATTCCTCGACCAGATAGTAGTGTTTGCCTTCGGCGAAGCGATCAAGCACTTTAGGGAGCAATGGATGGCGCAGGCTGGCGAGGCGCTCAGTGGCTTTTTCGTAGTAGACGATCTCTTTGCGCCTTCGTTCGACCGGGCTGTCCGCGCACTCCCAGCGCTTGAGAAAGACTTTGCGGTCGTTGTTTTGCGTGTCGATGGCGATAGCGGACATGACGCGCGTTTCTTCATTGTTTTTCAAGACATGCTGGATGACGTAGCGGCCCTGGCGGATTGTAACGCCTTCAAGTGGGCTGCGCAGCACCAGCAGGGGAGGCATGATGAGGCGACCGCATATGGAGCAGCAGCGCTGGCCGAAGCGAACGGGCGCGTCACAATAGACGCAACGACGGCCATCGTTATCGGTGCCGCAGTTGTTGCACCGCTGTGCGCCACTGCGATTTTGATGGCCGCAGCGCTGGCAGACGTAGCGTTGCAAGGCGGTAGAAACGGCGCTGGCGTAGGTATCGGCGAACTCGACGATGCTGCGATAGCGCTGGCGATAGTCTTTCGAGAGGGCGCGCAGCAATACGGCGCTGACCTCGACGGGAATGCGCGCATTCCAGCGCTGTGGCGGTGGCGGCGGTTCGTTAAGATGCGCGTTCCACATCTGCTCCAGGAATTTGTAGCTGAAAGGCGGACGACCTGCCAGCAATTCGTAAGCGCAGACGGCGAGGGCGTATTGATCGGAGTCGCGGCGCGGGTTGCCCTGCCACTGTTCAGGTGGCATGTAGGGCGCGGTGCCAGTGACTTCGCCGAGCGAGGCGTGCGTTTGCATGCCGAGATAGAACGTCGCGCCGAAATCTGAGAGCAATATCTGCCCGGCGCGGCCAATCAGCAGGTTGCCCGGCTTGACATCCTGGTGAATGAGGCCGTTTTCGTGGACGTGATAGAGGGCAGAGGCGGCCTGCTGGAGATAGGGAACGAGTTCTTCAGGATAGGCCAGCCGCATGGTGCCATCCTGCCTGCGGAAGAGATCGAGGATGGTGCGCGGCGCGTACTCCATGACCAGGTAGGGGCGGCCATCCTCTAGATGCCCAAAATTGTAGACGGGCAGGATATTAGGATGCTGTAACTGCGCGATACGCTGCGCCTCGGCAAAAAAATTATCACGCGCCTTTTCATTGAACTGGTCAACGCGCAGCACTTTGAGCGCGAGGATGCGACTGAGTGGGGCGGGTTCGCGCACCTGGTAGACGTGTCCGTAGCTGCCAGTGCCGACAAAGGACACGACCTCGTAAATGCCGATGCGCGCTCCCTGCACCAGGAAATCACAGCGGCGGCATACTTTGGCTGTATCGGGGTTTTCATGTCCCCCGCCGACTCGTGGATTCAAACAACGAGCCAACGATATATCCTACAACTTTCGTTGAGAGTAGAAAATTTGTAAAAAGTCTTCACTAGTATGTACGATGGGAAAGGCGCTGAGTTGCGTATAGACAAACTCTGGTACTATGTACACTTGCTTTGCTATGGTAGAGTATCCTACACGCAACAAGCTCTATCGTTCTCTTAAAAGATCAAGAAGAAAACCCTGCTTTAAATTCGCGCAGGGTTTTCTTCTTGTTGCTACGTTTCAGTGCTATGCCGGGCTAGCAGCCACTACCGCAATTCCGTTTGTTACGTTATGTGGACCGTTGTTATTTTTTGTCTTCTTTAGACATACACGCAGTTGGTGTATGTGCCAGGGAGTTGCAGGTAAAATACACCACCGGTCAGGCAACTGTTGTAGTTGACATAGTAGGTACTTACCCAATTGGTATACCACCAGTAGTAGCTGTTGTTGGGATAAACCTGGATGGTGTTACTCAGGCAGGAACCACTACACCCGCCCCAAAGAGTGGCATTCAGTGTACTGATTGGCTGATGGGGCGGCTGGTCCAGTTCTCCCTGGACTGCTACATAACCGCAGTAGTTGCCACTGTAGCTATCGTACTGAGCATAGACAAAGACCGCTTTGTAGTATCCACTGCCGATCCGTCCGTAAGAGGCAGAAGCAATTTGATCCCAGGAACACCCATAACAACCATTGGCAGTCATGCGCGAGGAATCACAATGGGGGATGGAATGCTTTACTGGCGCGTGATGTCTCGCGTTTGTAGTGACGGTTGAGCTGGTGGCGGCATGTACAGAAGTGGGAAGGAAGCCTGCTAACCCAAATAGCAGGCAGATACTCAATACAATCACCAGCTTTGCGTAACGGGGGGAAGCCATTTTGGACATGAAGTACTCATCCTTTCAACAGGCAAATTTGTCACGTGGCGTTGATGGAGATTGCGGTTAGTTATAGCACCCAATACCTATTTTAACACAACCGTTTCGTATTTGTCAATATTACATTTTTATCTGTTACTTACATTTTGTCCGCTTATTAGCAAGATAAAGTTCAGGCATTTATTTCCTTCTTAAGAATATTTGCCATCAAGCAAAGCTTTCTAAGATTGCATCCAACGAGCTTCTTGCCAGCCTAGATGAGCATGGCTGTTTACGAGCCGCACAATGGCATGTTCCTGGTCGCTCCAGTCGATGACGCTGATGGTAGCCGGGTCAAGAAAGATGCGGAAGGCAGAGGAGATAGGCGCACCCATAGCAGCGCAAAGCAACACTTTGATAGGCCCAACATGCGAAACCAGTACAATAGTTTGATCTGGATGAGCCGCCGCCAGTTGTTCAACGGCTGTGCATACACGTTGCTGCATCTCGGCAAAGCTTTCTCCACCTGGAGGGGCAACAGTCGCATCCCGTTCCCATGCATGCAATTGTGAGGTGGCTTCATCACCACTGGCAAGCACTTCAGCGCGAGTGCGGCCTTCCCAGGAGCCGAAGTTTAGCTCGCTAAGCGCATCCAGTTTTTGAGCTTCGAGGCGATGGCGGGCCGCGATAGGTAAAGCGGTCTGGTAAGCACGCTGCAAGGGACTGCTGTAGACTGCCGCAACTGGCAGGAATGCCAGGGCCTCAGCCAGTTGCTCGGCCTGTTTTTGTCCATGCTCGCTTAGCGGTTCGTCGCTGATGCCGATATAGCGAAAGGCGCGATTGGCGAGCGTTTCGCCGTGACGGACGAGAATGAGGCGGGTTGGCACGAAATTGGCTCCTTATTGGATGGTCTGATAGATCTGTATCGGCTTCTTTGGCTGTAGCGAAAGTCAGCAATTCGTGAGAAGATTCTAGCAGATAGATTTTTTCTTGCCAAGAGGAGTACTAAATTTTTTATGGAAGATACCTATACCCAACTCATCGCTCTATTAGACTCGCATAAAGCACATTATCGTTTAATCGATCACAAGCCAGAAGGGCGCACGGAGATTGTGAGCGGGATGCGCGGCAACCGACTTTCGCAGGCCGCAAAATGCATTGTGTTAATGGTAAAAATTGGAAAGAAAGTGACGAAGTATGTGCTGGCGGTTGTGCCGGGTGACGCGAAGGTGAGTTTGCAGGCGGTCAAGCAGCTTTACCAGGGAACGTATGTCGCGTTTGCTTCGTCGGATATTGCTGAGCGGCTGGCGGGTAGTGTAGCGGGTACGATTCTGCCTTTCTCGTTTTCTCCTGAACTGGAGTTGATTGTTGATCCCTCGCTGCTGGAAAATGACGAACTCTACTTCAATGCTGCTCGCCTGGATCGGTCGATGGTGTTGAGGACGAGCGATTATGTGGAGATTGCGAAGCCGCGATTGGCAAGGATTGCGGAAAGCTAAAGTAAGCATACCTGGCTTTTTGTAGAGAGACACCGGAGCCACCCGGAATATGTGTGGGAACGGAAGCCACCCGCAAGGGGCTGGCTCTACAATATGGATCGGCCTGTAGAGCCAGCCCCTTGCGGGTGGCTTCCGTCCTCCGACCTCGCTGACTTTCGACTTCTTGCGGCGTTGGCATAAATTGCTCAGTTGACTTAGAATCTGTAATGGAAGAAGTTTACCGAAAGAAAGCGAGCGAGCGAAAACGATGAAACAGGCGAAAACAGGCTCTATCGAGACGAACGGCACGAAGCTGTACTATGAAGAAATGGGCGAGGGGCATCCACTGGTGCTGATTCATGGCGGCTATATGGATCGGCGTATGTGGGATGACCAGTTTGAGGTATTTGCTGAGCATTACCGGGTGATTCGCTATGATGTGCGCGGCTTTGGGAAATCGGAGTTGCCGCAGGTGCCGTATGCCGACCGCCACGATTTGTATGCATTATTGGAAGCCCTCGGTGTAGAGAAGACTTACTTGCTTGGTCTGTCGCTTGGTGGAGGCATTGCGCTTGATTTTACGCTTGAGTATCCTGAGATGGTGGATGCGCTGGTGCTAGTCGGGACATCTATCAGCGGTGCGCCGATTATGGAATTGGTGACGCAAGAGCGTATCATTGAGTATATGAAGTGGCAGCAGGTGTTTGAGCAGGCCGCGAAGGCGCGAGATATTCCGGCGATGGTAGATGCGCTAATGAGTCATAAAACGCTTGTCCCTTCGGAAGAGTACCCGGAGGCCCGGCAGAGAGTGCGCCAGAATCTTTCTGAATATTCCTTCGTCTGGGTGCTGGACCCGGCTGAAAAGCAGGAACTTGATCCCCCGGCATGGGGCAGACTGAAAGAGATTCGCGTGCCGACGCTGATTATCGTCGGCGGCGATGATGATGAACTGCTGCATCAAATGGCTGATAAATTGGAGCAGGATGTTGCAGGGGCGAAGCGGGTTACAATTCCAGGGACGCATCATATGCCGAATATGGAGAAACCGGAAGAGTTTAATCAGATTGTGTTGGAGTTTTTAGGGACGCTCCAATAAACAGACAGCAAGCAAAAAGCGCACCGCCCGGTGCGCTTTTTGCTTGCTGTCTGTTTATTGGAGCAGTGGTTTAACCCACGCTACCCGACATCTCCAACTGGATCAAGCGGTTCAACTCGACCGCGTACTCCATTGGGAGTTCTTTGGTGATTGGCTCGATGAAGCCGTTGACGATCAGCGAGTAGGCTTCGGACTCGTCGAGGCCGCGGCTCATGAGGTAGAAGAGCTGGTCTTCACCGACTTTGGAGACGGTCGCCTCGTGGCCGATCTCGGTTTCGTTCTCTTCGACGCGAATAGTCGGATAGGTGTCGGTGCGAGCATCCTCGTCCAGCAGCAGCGCGTCACAGCGCACACTGGATTTGGTGTGATGCGCGCCCGGATTGACACGGACGAGACCGCGATAGGAAGCGCGACCCGTACCCTTCGAGACCGACTTCGACAGGATTTGCGAGGTCGTGTGCGGGGCAAGGTGCGTGATCTTCGCGCCTGCATCCTGATGCTGTCCATCGCCAGCGAAAGCTACGGAAAGAACATCACCGCGAGCGCCCGGCTCCATCAACAGGACCGCCGGATACTTCATCGTCACCTTTGAGCCGAGGTTGCCATCGACCCATTCCATCGTGGCATCGCCATACGCGGCGGCGCGTTTGGTGACGAGATTGTAGACGTTCTTCGACCAGTTCTGGATGGTGGTGTAGCGCACGCGCGCGCCACGCATGACCTTGATCTCGACGACCGCGCTGTGCAGGCTATCGGTGGTGTAGGTTGGCGCTGTGCAGCCTTCCACGTAGTGAACGTAGGAACCAGGGGCGGCGATAATCAGCGTGCGCTCGAACTGGCCCATGTTCTTGGCGTTGATGCGGAAGTAGGCTTGCAGCGGAATCTCTACGCGCACGCCTTCCGGCACGTAGACGAAGCTGCCACCGCTCCAGACCGCGCTGTTCAGCGAGGCGAATTTGTTATCGGAAGGCGGAACGACGGTGCCGAAATGTTCTTTGACCAGGTCTGGATAGAGGCGCAACGCCGTATCCATGTCGGTAAAGATGACGCCGAGTTTTTCGAGGTCTTCGCGCACTTTATGGTAGACGGCCTCGCTCTCGTACTGGGCGGTGACACCGGCCAGGTACTGGCGCTCGGCCTGGGGAATGCCCAGGCGGTCAAAGGTCTCTTTGATTTCGGTCGGAACGTCTTCCCAGGTCTTGCCCTGTTCCTGAACCGGCTTGATGTAGTAGAAAATGTCGTCGAAATTGATACCAGAGAGGTCAGCGCCCCAGGTGGGCATAGGCCGCTTCTCAAAGAGTTCCAGGCTCTTGAGGCGGAACTTGCGCATCCAATCGGGTTCGCCTTTCATCTCGGAGATTTGCTCGACGATCCTGCGATTGAGGCCCTTTTCGGCCTTAAACGCATAGTTTTCTGGCATGGCGAAACCAGGACTATACGTTTGCTCCAGATCGAATACCTGACTCATGCTCTATACTCCGTCCTGCAGGCTAATACCTGGTAGTGTCTGCTTTCTGTAAAGCGTGATAATTAATCCTTACTATATCACTCGGATTTATTGGTATTATATGGCTTGCGGGCGGGAATGTCAAGTCAAGCAGCCTGTTTGGGATGCTGCTGATTAGGAGAGGAGAAAAAAGTCTGTAGGATTGCTTACAAGCTAACTCTAGTATAAGGAAAGGGAAAGAAGTGCATCTTTTACATATTATTAGAACATTTTTTCTATCTAATTTTAATTTTGTTGATTCCAGTGGAAACAGCATTTTCATTACCGCTTCTATAGGTCAGCAAAAGAAGCATTAAATAGTAGTAACACATAGTAAGGAGGTATACCTTATGGCATCACAGGAAGTCAACCCAGCAGCTAGCGGTGTCAGCCTGCAACCAGAGGCGCAAAAAAAGTCTTACGTTGACTATCTGATTGAATTGGAGGAGTATAAGTATCGATATGGTGTTGCAAGACGTCCTCTCATCATTTACCGTAACCTCTACCTGTTTATTATACTTTTGCTTGCCAGTGCCATTACGGCTAACATTTTTTTCAGTGCATATATTGGAGGCTGGTGCATCTTCGTCATCATTCTTTGCATTCTTGCTCTGATCTTTCTGACTGTGGCTTTCTTTACAATGGATGATACAAATGAAGACAGTGGACCAAATGGTCTTTGTCAACTAGATAAGTTGGCCTCCCTCAAGGAAGAAATTGAAAAGACGGAGATGTATCTCCGGGTCTTCGAGCAACATCAAGCAACACAACTTACTTCTGAAGAGCAGATAGAGTTGTATAAAGATGCGCTCAGAGAAGCCATCCGGGAATATCAGACCAAAGCAAATAGTAACCGTTGGATGTACTTCATCCTGCAAATGATTATCATTGCAGCTTCGCTTCTCGTCGGTGGATTGACCAGTGGCCTCAGTAATGTCATTACGATCTTTGGTAGTCATTTACTGGCTCCGGCTCTGAGTTTTGGCGTGAGTTTCCTGACAGCGATGATAACGTTATTCCGACCGCGAGAACGAAGCTATAATCTCCAACAAACTGCTGATGCTATTCAGTACGAAATCGATTGCGCGACCCGGCGCATTTACGGCTACAAAGGACTTACAACGGAACAGGTCTATGTCAAACTTGCTGAGGAAGTGGAAAAGCTGCGATATGAACAGCGTAAACGCCAGCAGCAATTAGAGCAGGCATCAGCTACCAAACAGCCAACCGATTAACACGGGCTGGATGACTAAAAGAGATGTTGCCGCCAAAGATCGCCTCCACCATTTCCGTTCTCGTTGGGGCGATCTTTGTAGTTGTTCTGGATTTATGGCAATTTGCAGCGATTGGCGGCTTTTGAGGTGCGGCAGTATGCCACGCCTGGACAATAAAAGCTCTCAGTCCAGCATCTTGTCCAGCATATCAAACAAATCCTCTAGCTCAAACGGTTTGCGCATGCTGGCGAGCTTGCGTTTGGCGATGTCCTTTGTCGGCAGGCGCGCGCTTATCATAATAGCCGGGATGGCGGCCAGGCGAAATTTGTCCAGCAAGCGGTCGTAGAGTTCAATGCCATTCATACCGGGAAGCTGATAGTCAAGGATCAACAGGTCAGGATGAAGCTCGGTGTAAATCTGTACTGCCTCAAAACCGTCCGTTGCCAGTTCTGCCTCGTAGGGCGTTTCCTGCAAGATGGCTTGCACGAGAAATGAGCCGATTCCCTCATCGTCTTCTACTACTAAAATTGTCTTCTGTTGTAATGCGGGCGCATGCTCTTCTGGCACCAGTATAACCTCATCAATAGGATGGACAAATATTCTCTCGTCATGAGATAGAAAATTCGCTCTATTGAAAAGCACGTTCGACGAGGACAAAATGTTTCACAAATATTCGGTGATAGCCAAAATTGCTATGCTGGGCCGACATTTAAGTCAGGAAAAACAGCGAAAATGCTTGACAATTCGCAAGCTGAATTGATATGATGGGGTGGTCATGGAGCTTTGACTCTATGTGCTTTTGTGCGCCCATAGCTCAGAGGATAGAGCGTCGGTCTTCTAATTGCGCCGCAAAAGCGCACATATGCTCGTTATAACCGATAACCTTCACTGGTGCGAGGTGAAGTAAACACCTACTTTACCTGAAAGGGAAACCTGGAGGGGACAACAGCATGGTAGGAAAAGGCGGAGAGGAAACGTACCTTATCCAAAGTCCGTCAGTGAGCTGCACATGGCTAAAGCTATACTGCCTGAACCCAAACCGGGTGGTTTCGACCGAGACCTACACCATTATGGTACTGGTGGGTGTATGTGATGATATATCTCGGAGTTTAGAAGCGGGATATAAGCACCTCATCACAGCAGCCTCTCTATTTTAGGGAGGAAACCGGTGAGTTGGGAGCCTAAATGCAGAGGTGCATATGTGTGAAAGTGCGGGACTACCTACAAGCCGAGAGGCTCATGGTAGCAGAGTGTTCGTAGTACTCAAATGATCAGGGTAATGCCTGATACACGGGGAAGGAACACAGGGTCATATATCAGAGAGTAGCTGTGGCTCTTTCTAAAGGAGAAGCCCGGTGAAGATATAATGGCCTGGAGAGCCGGATGCATCGAAAGGTGCCTGTCCGGTTCGGAAAGGGGTAGCTGGAAACGTGTCTTATTTTATGTAAGAGTACGCGCTGGCTATCTACTTTATACCGTAGGTCGCAGGTTCGAATCCTGCTGGGCGCGCCAGTTAAAGCGAAGGGGTTAGGGAACAAACATGTAGCGATTGTTTGCTCTCTAACCTCTTCTTTTTTGTTAAGCGTATCTTTCCTCTCTAGCGGTCCTGGCTATTCGCGATAACCGCGCCTCCGTCGATGATCGGCTGGCGCACTTGCGCGAGAAAATCGTGGGGGAAGCCCAGTTCGATTTTGCTTACCTGGTCAAGCTCTTGAAGTTGTTCTGAGGAAAGCTCAACTGTCAGAGACTGCAGGTTTTCGCGTAGTTGTTCTGGACTGCTGGCCCCCAGAATGGTACTGGTGACGCCGGGTTGATGGAGCGTCCAGGCGATAGCGACCTGGGCGGGTGTACGACCGATTTCCTGGGCAATCCTGTTTACGACATCCGCGATTGCCAGATGACGCTCTGTAAAGCGACCAAATTGCTGCATCCATTCCTTGCGGGTGCCTTTGGAAGTCTCGGTCGCGAGGTCGTTGCGCGAGTATTTGCCGCTGAATAAGCCCCCGGCAAGCGGCGACCAGGGGAGTACGCCGATGCCCAGTTCGCAGGCCATTGGCAGGAGATCGCGTTCTCCGGTGCGCTGTCCAAGATTATATTCGATTTGTAGGGCAATGAAGCTTGTCCAGCCGCGCAATTCGGCCAGCATATTAGCGCGGCTTATCTCCCAGGCCGGAGTATCCGAGATGCCCAGGTAGAGTACTTTACCGCTACGTACCAGATCATCCAGCACGCGCATGACCTCTTCGACTGGCGTTCGACCTTCCCACATATGCAGGTAGTACAGGTCGATGTAGTCTGTTCCCAGGCGTTTTAAGCTGGTCTCCACAGCCTGGACTATTGCCTTGCGATGATTCCCGCCCGCGTTGGGATCACCGCGCCGTATATTGACGCCGAACTTGGTGGCGATTACCAGTTGGTCGCGCTGGCTAGCTATGAACTTGCCGAGCAGGGTTTCGCTCAAGCCGTTCGTGTAGCTTACTGAGGTATCAATGAAGTTGCCGCCTTGCTCAAGGTACGCCTCAAAAATGGCGCGGCTTGTAGCTTCGTCGGCGCTCCAACCGGAGCCGTTGCCAAAGGTCATCGTTCCCAGGCAGAGCGGGGAAACTTTTAGTCCGCTACGACCGAGTACACGATAGTGATTAAGTGAAGTCATAGAATGTGTTCTCCTGTTTTTAAGTGTGCTGTGTAACGTTATGCGCCATTACAAACCTGCCTTACCCTGTCATCCTGAGCGGAGCGAAGGATCTCCGGTCTCGACACACGAATCGTCTGGCCAGCGCGAGATCCTTCGCTCCACTCAGGATGACATAAGGGCGGCGAAGGATGACATAAGGGCGGCGAAGGATGATATAAGAGCGGCGAAGGATGACAGGCGAGAGGTGCTTTTTTCATGGCGTGTTAACGTTCCTGTTCGGTTTGAGAAGCGGCTTCGCATTGCTCCAAAAAAGCTTTTTTGTGCGCGATCTTCTGTTGCAGAGCGGCTTTATGCCGCTCCAATTTCTGGATTTGTTGCTCAAGGGAACGCTGGTGTTGTTCGAGCAGGAGCAGGCGTTCGTGCGCCGTGGCATCACCCTGGCGACGTAGTTCGGCAAAGTGAAGCATTTCCGCGAGCGGCATACCTGTTTCCCGCAGGTCGATGAGCAGACCAATCCAATCAATGTCTTTGCGCGTATAGCGACGATGGCCGCTCGATGCGCGGTTTACTGGCTCAATCAGACCTATACGCTCGTAGTAGCGCAGGGTATCAATTGATAGCCCGGTCAGTTGAGCGACTTGTTGAATAGTGAATTTGGTATCCATGCCCCAACTATACAATCTGGAGCTAACTCCAGGTCAAGAGGGTTAAAGGTTTTTTTTGGAGACCGGAGGCTTCCGTTCCTCTACGCTTCCGTGATTTTTGCCTGCTCAAAAGCGTATCCTAATTATCGCAATATTCACCCGGTATAAGGTAGGAACCCCTTTGGCAAACCATGACCTTTAGTTTGTCAGGAGGATATAAATTTCTTCTGAGTGCGCGTCTACTAAAGTAGTTTTGCAATGTCCCGGTATTACAAAACACAAGGAAAGGGAATTCGTTATGCTTACTCGAAATACCCGGCGTCTCTTTGTACTACTAACTGTCATCGTGGCGCTCCTCGTCGCGGCGTGTGGTGGCACCAGTACACCATCAACTACACCCACAGCGACGAGCGCAGCAGGAACCACTCCAACGACGAGCAAGACTACAACTACGGCGACGGCAACCCTCAAGCATGTGCCTACAGGCAGCGCGGACCTCAGTTGGGACCCCGTGAGCCAGATGTTGACGGTGAAGATCTCCCTGGTGGGGTTGGCCCCGAACAGCACGCATCCAGCTCATATCCATGCTGGCAGTTGCAAAAATCAGGGCGCGGTTGTCTATCCACTGCAAAACGTGGTCGCTGATGCGCATGGGGTCGGAACATCCACCACGAAGGTGAGCCTCTCAAAGGGTATTCCGGCGAATGGCTGGTATCTCAACGTGCATAACGGCCCTGGCCTTAGCCCTTCTGACCAGTTTCTGCCCATCGTGTGCGGTGACATCACCAACCTGAGTATCTCGACAACATCGGGCGTAACAGTGCATCTTGCGCTCACCGCTCCTCCGCAGGCAAGTACAGGCGAGAATGTAAGCGGTACGGCGCAATTAACTCTTACCGGAACCACCCTGACAGTGAAACTTACTGTGAGCGGTCTGGAACCGAACAGTTCTCACGCTGCCCACATTCATGCCGGGAGTTGTGAGAGCCAGGGCAACGTCGTCTATCCTCTGACTGTCATTAAGGCGGACGCTTCTGGGAACGCAACAGTGACCACCACCATCAATAATGTCTCGTCCATTCCGGCCAGTGGCTGGTATGTGAACGTGCATCACAGCACAAATTTGTCCACTCAGACGGGCTTTGATCCCGTTGCATGTGGGAATGTCACAGTAGGATAAGCTTCGGTACTTTGGCTTTGGGCCTGGTTTTTGCCAGAGTTTTGCCTCCTCAGGTGTGGGTCAGGACGCTTCTGTTGTCACATCAGAGCGGGGTCTTGGGGGCGTTGCACATCATTCTCTCAAAGTATAGTTGGGAAGGATGGCATATGCAAGGAGAAAAGGTGGTGTGAGTGGAGAGGAGCCGAAAGCTATCCCCTTGCGGGCGGCTTTCGGCTCTTATTTATGGTGGGCTTCGGCCTTACTACTGTACAGATGGATGATTATAGACCGCGCGCGACCAGAAGTATCCGACCAGGATGAGAACGATACACCAGCCGGTGGCGAGGAGCGGGCTGTTGCCGAGCGGGGTGCCAAGCAGCAGGCCGCGCAGCGTGTCGATAGTGGGCGTGAGGGGCTGGTACTCGGCGAACCAGCGAATTCCGGCTGGCATGGAGTCCGGGCTGACAAATGCGCTGCTGGTGAAAGCCAGGAGTTGGAACATGAGGGAGAGGCTATTGGCACCCGCAGGCGTTTTGCCTACCAGCCCGAACGCCACTCCCATCCAGGTGATCGCGATGGTGATGAGCGCAATGAGGCCGAGCGCCGCGATCCAGGCGACGGGACTCGCAGTGGGCCGGAAGCCCATAAGCAGCGCGACTCCCAGGACCGCGACAACTGTGATCATGGTCCGAATAAGGCTGCCGAGGGCCTGGCCGATTAGCACCGAGGCGGGAAAGATCGCCATCGTGCGGAAGCGGGTGATGATGTTTTCCGCCATGTCCATGCACAGATTCAGGGCGGTCGTTGCGCAGCCACTGCCGACTGTCATGACAATAATTCCGGGCGTGAGGTAGTTGATATAAGAGCCACCATGCGCTGCGCCGTCAAGACCAGCGCCGATCGCGCCACCAAACACGTAGTTGAACAGCAACAGCATAATGACCGGCACCATCAGACCACTCAGCGTTATTGAGAAGTAACGGACCGAATGTAGAATATCGCGGCGCAGCATGGTCACCGAATCGCGTATGGCAAGGGAAAGTGTATTCATCGTACAGCGCCTTTCTCTGTTTCAGGATAGCCTGTGAGGGCGAAGAAAACGTCATCGAGGTCGGGAGTGTGAAGCGATATATCGTTCACCGTGATTGCTTCGCGGTCAAGCAGGTCGAGTACGGTTTTCAGCGACTGGACGCTGCCGTCGGTTGGGATTTGGAGCGTCAGCTCGTTCTCGTCGCGTGTGGCCTCGTCCAGCATCCGGGCGGCTGCCATGAGGGCGCTGGCGTCGGCAAACTGCAAGCGAATGTGACCGCCAGGAATGCGGCGTTTCAGTTCGTCTGGCGTGCCCTCGGCAACCAGCTTTCCTTTATCAAGCACAGCGATGCGGTCAGCTAATTGGTCTGCCTCTTCCAGGTACTGGGTGGTGAGGAAGATGGTGACACCGCCTGCGACAAGGTCGCGGATGATCTGCCACATAGTATGGCGGCTGCGCGGGTCGAGGCCGGTAGTTGGCTCGTCGAGGAAGATGATACGCGGGTCGCCAACCAGGGTCATTGCAAGGTCAAGCCGCCGCCGCATTCCACCGGAATAGGTGCTGGGTCTCTGTTTGGCCGCATCGACCAGGTCAAAGCGCTTAAGTAGCTCCGCTGCACGCCGTCTGCCTTCAGAACGTTCCAGGTGATGCAGGTCAGCCATGAGAAGCAGATTCTCTTCTCCGGTCAACAGGTTGTCGATTGCCGAGAACTGGCCGGTAACGCCGATGGCTGCTCGTACTGCATTCGGTTCGCGAGCGACATCGTGCCCGGCAACGTGAGCCTCGCCGCCGTCAGCGCTAATAAGTGTGGAAAGAATGTGAACGGTTGTGGTCTTTCCTGCGCCGTTCGGGCCGAGCAGCGCGAAAATTGACCCGGTAGGCACATTCAGATCGATGCCGTTGAGTACCACGTGGCTGCCGAACGCTTTGCGCAAGCCGCGTGTTTCAATCATCATCATGACAGTGATACCTTTCTGTGCTATAATAGATTTCACTAAGTCATTAAACAAAATTTTCTGAATTTATCTTAGTAATTAAGATAAAAATAGCATACACGGAGAAAGATAGCTTGTCAAGTGGTTTTCAAGAAAAACGTAGGGAGATTCTAGGGGAGCTTGCGCGAGAACTCCGGCAGTTTCATGGCCTGGGCGCGTCTCTTTTCCGGGCGGCAGCGGCGCAGAGCGGGATGACGGTCACGGACATACAGGTGATTGATTTGCTGGACAGCAGTGGCTCATTGACCGCTGGTCAGCTTGCCGATCTCACTGGCCTTACAACCGGAGCTATTACAGGGATGCTCAATCGGTTGGAGGAAGTTGGTATTGTGCGCCGGGAGCGTGACCCTGATGATGGGCGAAGAGTTATTGTCCGGCTCGAAAAAAGCAAGGACGAGATGCAAGAGCTTAAGACCATCTTTGGCTCCCTTGAGAAGGAGTGGGCTGAAATGGTCTCGCATTACAGCGATGAGCAGCTCGCTATTCTGCTGGAATTTCTTAAACGCGGCAATGAATTGTCCCGGAAAGAGCTTGTCCGGCTGCGTGAGGCACCTGCTGATGAAGGTGGAATCTTATCCGCGCCGTTGGAATATCGGGAGAGCAGTCGGCTCGTGGTATCCTCTGGTCTCTCCAAATTAGTCTTGCGGGCGGGCGCGCAAAATGACCTGCTTTACCAGGCGCGTTTCGAGGGGCCTTTGCCTGATGTGAAGGTAAAAGAGGGGGTAGTGAGCATTCGCTATCCACGCCGTCTGTGGGTTCTGGGCGTTGAGAAGCGGGCGGCGGAGGTCAAACTCAACAGCACTATACCCTGGCAGATTGAGATTCAAGGCGGCGCATCGGTTGTCGATGCAATGCTGGATGGACTCCACCTTGCCGGGTTAGAAATCAAGGGAGGAATGAGTACGATTCGCCTGAAACTTCCGGTGCCTTCCAGAGTGGTTCCCATACGGATCAGCGGGGGCGCGTCAGAGATTATCGTGCGACGTCCGGCAGGGGTCGCCGCTCGCGTTCACTTGAAGGGCTGGGCTTCCAGTTTCATTTTCGACGATCAAACCTTCGGTGATATGGGTAACAATGTGCGACTGCAAAGCACTGACTTTGACGCGAGTGTGCCATACTACGATATCCAGGTCTCAAGCTCTGTCAGCAGCGCCATCATCACTGCGGATTAACTCAGAAAAGTGATGCAGTTTTATCAAGAAAGAGAGTCTCTCCAGGCCTGTCATCCTGAGCGCAGCGAAGGATGACAGGGGGTAAGGATTCTCCGGTATGTTGTAAAATTTCATCGCTTTTCTACGCCTGCTTATTCGTATATTTAGTGTACATCCTTTTTGAAGGGGGGCAAAAGATTTGAAAACAGTGCTGATTACGGGAGCCGATGGGCTGATCGGCTCGCATTTACGTCAGGAATGGGACGGGAAATATAATCTGCGCCTGCTCAGTCATAAGCCGATAGAGGGTGAGCAGGCGATTGTCGCCGATATCGACGATTTGCAGGCGCTGGTATCCGCCTTTGAGGGTGTGGATAGTGTTGTGCATCTGGCGGCCAGTGCAGCAGTGGATTCGCCCTGGGAGGCCGTGCTGAAGAATAATATTATTGGCACTTACAATGTCTTTGAGGCGGCGCGACAGGCGGCAGTGAAACAGGTCATTTTCGCCAGCTCGAATCACGCGGTTGGCACCTATAAAAAAGATTTCGCGGAACGTGTCCGGCGCGGCGAGCAGGTGATGATCGATCACCTGGTGCAGGTGAGGCCAGATAGCTTGTATGGCGTAAGCAAATGTTTTGGCGAAGCGCTGGGCCGCTACTATGCAGATCATCATGGCTTGCGAGTCATTTGCCTGCGTATCGGCGCGATCAACAAGCGCGATGCGCCAAAGGATGACCCCCTCGAAGGCGGCATGTGGATGAGCCAGCGCGATTTCGCCCAACTGGTCGAGAATTGCCTGGATGCTGACGCTGTCAAGTTCGACATCTTTTATGGCGTCTCCAATGTGCCAAATCGCTACTTTGACCTGGAGCATGCGCGGGAGGTGGTGGGGTTTGTGCCGCAGGATAGAGGGGGTAACGGCTCTTAAGGCTGCTGAGCCGCTACCTGTTTTGTTTTGTCGCTATTGTTCTTGAACTTTTGATAGCGGGAGGAGAACAGCGCCGTAGCTATATACAATGCTCCTCCCAAAACCCACCAGGGATCCCACAGCACCAGGTACAGGAAGAACCATTTCCAGCTTTGTGGATCATTGATGACGCCCGTAACGTGAAGCACATCCGATATCAGGCCGAGGCCTCCGTAGAGAACCATGCCCACACCCACTATCCAGGTGACAACGAGGAGCAGTTTGTGAGGTATTTTAGAACCCCGGCGCTGCACAAAGGCAAGCGCGATCAGTCCTAAGACAAGCTTCGCCATGCCTGCTCCGAGGTTAACTGCAACCCAGAGAAAGCTATCTGATGTTTCCTGGCTTTCAAGGGGATGCAGGCCTGTGCGACCGCCTGCGGCCCAGAAGAAGCTGAGGGCCGCGAAGAGAAAGGCCCAGGCGCATGCCGCATAGGCAGGCCATTTTACCGTTCGCCTTTGTGAAAGAGATGAATTTTGCGTTAGCGTACCAGTATTGTTTCTCAAGAGAAACTTCCTTTTCCAGGTGATCTTTCATGTCTTACATAATCAAACGTAGTAGCCATACGGCGGCCACACCTACAATCATAGAAATGAGTACGTTTTTTGTATAGATTGCCACAATAACGGTACAGAGCGCGGCCAGTGTCTGAGCAACATTAGTAGCGAAGACGGCAGGGGCGACGATGGCGACCAGCACCGCGCCCGGTATCTGGCGCAACCAGGCTTCCACTCGCGGCGATGGCTGCACGTAGCTCATCAGCCACCAACCGCTAATGCGCGTGAGATAGGTGGCGAGCGCCATGCCGAAGATGGTAAGCAGCGCGAGAATACTATTTGGCATTGCTGATTGCTCCTGTGACACTACCGGCGAGACCGCCAAGCACGATATACCACGCGCCGGGCAGCAGGCGGTAGGATATGACAGCGACAACGGCAGCTACCGCCCAGGGCAGGAGATTCGATTTGCCTTTCCACATGCCCGTCAGCAGGGCCAAGAAGACGGCGGTAAAGGCAAAATCCAGGCCCCATTGGGCCGGATTGGTGATAGCTGAACCGGCGATATGTCCAATGACGGAAGAACTGACCCAGGCAAACAGCATGACAAGACCACTGCCCAGCAGGAAAGCCATGTCGCGCCCACCCTCTGTGAAATCGCCTATGGTGAGCGCCCAACTCTCATCTACCATGAGGTAGAGCAGGGCCAGAACCTTTGCGCGGGAGAACTGGCTCAGCCAGGGACGTAGGGACGCGCCCATGAGCATATGTCGCAGGTTGACTATCAGAGTGGTGAAGATGATGGTGAGCGCGGGGAACGGAACCAGCACCCATAGGGAGAGCGCGATGAATTGCGAAGCTCCCGCGAAGACCAGCGCGCTCATCAAGAACACTTCAAGCGTATTCAAGCCTGCCTGACGCGCCAGCACACCGAAGACGAGGCCAACGGTGAAGCCGCTGATTGCCAGTGGAATCGTGCGGCGCATGCCACGCAACAGGCCCTTGCGCGTGAAGACCACCTGTTTTTCTTCAAGCTCCTTCAGTGTACTCACCTGTTGCATGTTCATTATCCTTTCTGTGTCTTACCTACCGCTTTTTTGAGATGATACATGGCTTTTCGTCGAAAGTTGCCAGCCAATTAAGGTTACTGCATACCAACCAGTTAAGCTTAACAATGTTTCAGTTATATAACCTGCAAAATTATTTTAGGTGGTTATAAAGATTATACACAAAAAAGTGGGTGATGTGCAAGGGGGAGAGAAAGGCACAACGCGCAAGTGGCATTCTCCCGCACGGGAGAATGCCACTTGCGCGTTGTGCCTTGAAATCATTCAGGCGAATGCGTCAGCATTCATCGTCTTCTTCAGCCAGGTTTGAAGTTCTGTTCAGCGCGAATGGCTGGATCAGTTCAGGCGTAGTTCCCGTCGCGATCAGGTCGGCGATGCTCTGGCCCGTGATGGGGCTGAGCAGGACGCCGACACTGCCATGTCCGGCGGCAATAGTGACGTTCTGCCAGCCAGGAGCTGGACCTAAAATGGGTAGGTTATCCGAGGTTTTGGGACGCAGGCCAACCCACATACGCTCGATGGGGAGGGCTTCGAGGGCGGGTAACAGGCGGATGGCGGTGCTGAGCAGCCAGGAGATGCCGCCTGCCGTCAAAGTTTTCTCGAAACCAACCTCTTCCTTTGTGGCGCCAACGACGATGGTGTGGTCGCCTTTGGGGGCGCAGTAGGCCGCTTCGCCGAAGACGATTGTATGCATAGGTGGCGAGGGCTGGCTTAGAGCGAGTATTTGCCCGCGTTGGGGAGTGATGGGAAGTTGGATGCCCAGCCAGTCGCGCAGGCGGGCTGACCAGGCACCTGCCGCGATGACGAGGTGCTGGCAGGTGAGGGTTTCTCCGTTGGCAGTGGTAAGGGTTGTCGCCTTATTGTTAGAGTGTTGAATGCCGATCACTTCGCTGTGGCTATAGAGCATAGCTCCCTGGGAAGCGGCTGCCCGGGCAAAGGCGCGTACAAGAGCGGGAGCAGAAATCTGGGCTTCCTGGGGAGCGTAGATGGCCGCGCAGATATCCTGAGCAAGCAGCGGCTCCTGGCTTCGGGCTTCCTGCCCACTCAGCCAGTGCATTTCTAAGCCAAGCGGCTGCCAGCCTTTCATGCGTTTGCGCAGGCGAGGCATATTTTTGGCATTGCGAACCACACGCAAAGCGCCGTTTACCTGATAATCGAGGTCTATACCAGTTGCCTGTTCAAGTTCAGGGACTAATGATGGAAACATATGGAAGCTGGCGAGCAGCAGATCGGCAAAGGGACCAGGGCCAGATAGAGAGCCGAGTGGGGCCAGTAGTCCGGCAGCCGCGCTTGAGGCTTCCGCGCCAATTTCACCCGTGTCAAGAACAGCTACCTCGATGCCCCGTTTGCGTAAGAAATAGGCGGTGGCGCAGCCTATGATGCCGCCGCCGAGAATAGCAACATTCGTGCTGGTTTGCATGAAACTCCCATTTTATAGGTATCGTGCGGCTGATAAAAAAATGTAGGGACGCGATTCATCGCGTCCACCTTGGCCTGTGAGGCGCGTGGTCGGGCCGGACGCGATGAATCGCGTCCCTACATTTTTTTTGTTCCTCTCGTGAGGTGCGTGATCGGGCCGGACGCGATGAATCGCGTCCCTACATTTTTTCTGTTCCTCTCGTGAGGTGCGTGATCGGGCCGGACGCGATGAATCGCGTCCCTACATTAGATATATCACCAGTTTTTGACGAGATGGGCCAGCTTACCCTTATCGGTGTTCTCGTAGCGTACCCGATCTGGTTGAATCTCGCCGGTGGCAGCAATTTGTTCAGCCGGGAGTATCATATCATGCGGGTGAATAACCTGCCACTCGTGTGTTAACATACCCGGCGCGTCGCTGCGGTAGAGGAAGCGATAGGAAATGCCTGCCTGCTGCGCAAGGTGCTGCGCTTTAGCGAAGGTTTTTTGTGCTTCCTCGTCATCATAGTAAGGGTCGTGCATCTCGAATAAACGCGGCTCGGAACTGCCTTTGCTTTGACCGAGGAAGAGGAAAACTACCGGCCTGCCTGTATGGCTTGCGGATGTAATGGCGTTTTTGATGATGGCCATATTACGCGGGTTATGTGATGTCAATACCGCGAGCAGCGAGGTAGGCATACGTTCTTCGCCATGTGTGATAGGAACGGGTACGTGTTCCAGGTGGCTCTGCCGCCTGTAATTCAGGAAGGAGATGGCAAGTCCGATCAAGGTGACAGTGCCGCCAAAGGCTGTCGCAAGCGGCTTGGCGATCAAGTTGGTGGTCCAGGCAATCAAAACAAGCAGCGTGGTCACGATACCAATATAGTATTTGAAGTTATGCCAGGCGTCGAGAACGACGTCAGGTTTATAAGGAGAGATGACTAACGCATCGTTTCTCTGTTCTACTTGCGCTTCCTCTTTATGCTCGGCGAGGTTCTCTTCCACTTGTGGCGTTTGTTCTTCCCAGATGGGTTGAGGCGCTGAAGTAGTCCCGTCTTTACGGTGTTGAAGTACCTGATGAGCGGCTTTGCGTTCGCGGTGGCGCACAATGTCCAACCCGATACAGGTCAGGGTAAATGCGCCAAGCAAGCCGAAGGCGTACATATCACCGAGAATGTTGATATTGCCACGTACCATCAGCAGCACAGCGATGGGGATGCCGGTAGCAAACATAATCGAGAAATGCGGCGTGCCACGCAATTTGTTGCGTTTCTGGATGAACCCCGGAAAAAAGCCCATGCGCGAGAGCGCCAGGAAGACGTGATAGGAGCCGATGATGGCGGTATTGCTGGCGAAGACCAGCAGCGCGCTTGCGCTAATTGCTACCTCAGTTTGCAGGATGAAATTGCCAAAGTGCCCGCCGAGCAGCGAGACAACCTGGGCATTCAACACAGGATCATCCAGTATTTTAGCTGGCAGCAACAGCGTGGAGAGCATTGTCAGTACGGGACTGGTGATACCTATAGTAAGCACCACGATTGTCATCGCGATGGCGCTCACCTTGCGGCGCGGCGTTTTCATGACGGGAGAAAGCTGTGAAATGCTCTCCAGACCGGAGAAGGCCAGGAATGAACCCGCGAAGCCGGTCAACAGCGTAATCATGGTCAGTTTCCTGCTTGCAAACATCAGGGGAAAGAGCGAAAGAAACTGCCCAAAGGACATGTGAGTAAAGACTGTGAACAGAATCGCCAGGTCGCTGCCGAAAGCAAGCACAGCTCCCACCAGGCTGACCTTCGCGCTCTCGCTGACGCCGACCCAGTTCAAAATACCCAGCAATATCAGCACACCAATGGTTATCTCCAATGCGATAGGGGCGAGCGGCGGAAAGACCACGCTGAAATAGAGAATACCCGACAGGCAGCTAATCGCTGAGGTGAGAAAGTAGTCTACCAGGATGAGCATGCCGCCAAGCGCGCCAACCCAGTGATTGATAGCCTGCGCCGCGACTGTTACTACACCGCCGCCCTGCGGGAAACGGTGTGTCACCTCGGAATACTTGAGGGTGAGCAAGACAAAAACGATCATTGTCAGAAAGACAAAGAAACCTGCCAGCCTGCCGACGGTGCTATATAAAATACCCGGCGTATAGTAGACTGAAGTGCCGATATCCGCGAAGACAACGGCCCAGCAGAGGATAGGACCAAGCAGATGTCCATGTCCTTCCTGCGGGGTTTTATCGGGACTGGATGATGCCAGTGGCTGTACTACAGATTCCTGGGCCATATACTTCTCCCCTGTGCGTTTGCTCTCTTTATAGCTATTCAAATGTAACACGTACTCTACAGCAGAGGAGTGTCAGTGTCATGCTGAGCGCAGCGAAGCATCTGTCGTCCCGACACATGAATCGGTGGGACACGCAGATGCTGAGCGCAGCTCAGCATGACATCTTTTATTCGTCAAAGTTCAACATTTCGCGCAATTGAAAGAAAAAAGCGTTTAGTTTCTTTGAGAGTAATGATAACAAGCGCAAATGTTTAAAGAATTCTTAGAACATCTTTAGAAGCGGCTTAGAAATTTTATTGTTCACTTGTGTCATTTATCGATAGCCTATTACTATTAGTTGTGGGTTAATCGATTATCGCTTCTTCTCGAAAGGAGCTTTACTACTTCAGTCGCTTACTGGGAAAATGTAAGCTTTTTAGCTGCGTTTAGAGAAAATGATGTTGAATAGTAAAGAGCAGATGGGTCTGGTATTGCCAGACCTGTCACTATCGCCAGAAGCCGGATATCCAGCGTACTACGATGTTGTGTTAAGCGAGTTAGCGTGTCGGCGTGTAGTCCTGGAAACCGCTCTGGCGCAATTTATGGCTCGCGCCAACAGCGTAGCAGACGCGGCGGAGCTGCTTGTGGAGACGCTGCGAAGCGGGCATAAAGTGCTGGTGGCTGGAAATGGGGGAAGCGCCGCCGAGGCGCAACATTTTGCCGCCGAACTGGTAGGACGCTTTAAGAAAGAGCGGGAAGCATACCCGGTATTATCCCTCACCACCGATACCTCTATTTTGACCGCCGTTGCCAACGATTATGGCTATGCGGATGTATTTGCTCGCCAGATACGCGCCTTTGGTCAGGCAGGAGATCTCTTTGTTGCCTTCAGCACAAGCGGGGAGTCCGAGAATCTGGTGCGGGCGGCTCGCATAGGACGGCGGAGCCAGATGAACGTGCTTGCCGTTACGGGGGAGCGCCCAAGCCGCCTGGAACGCCTTGCGCGCGTGGCGGTGCGCGTGCCAGCGGTGGATACGGCGATCGCGCAGGAACTGCACATGATGGTGACACATATCCTGTGTGGCATTGTTGAGTCTGAGCTAGCGTCCTGCAACGTGTATGGTAACGAAAGCTCTTGCACTTCCTCGCAGGGGAATGGAGAGCCAACGGCATGAAGCAGCGGGCGTTATTTCTTGACCGAGATGGGACGCTTGTTCATCCGCGCCATTATCCATCGCAGCCGGAAGAGCTGGTACTCTACGAGGATATAGCTCCCGAATTGCGCAGCCTGCAAGCGGTGGGCTTTCGCTTAGTGGTGATTACCAATCAAGCGGGCATTGCTCGTGGGTACTTTACCGAGGCGGATTTGCAGCGCATGCACGATTACCTGCGCGAGCAACTGGCGGGCATGGGGGTATACCTGGACGCGATTTATTATTGTCCGCATCATCCCGAGGGAGTACTTCCAGAACTGGCGATACGCTGTAGTTGCCGGAAGCCACAGCCTGGCATGTTGTTACGGGCTGCTCGCGACCTGCATATAGACTTGTCGGCATCCTGGTTTCTCGGCGATATTCTTGACGATATCGAGGCTGGAAACCGGGCGAGATGCCGTACTGTGCTGGTTGATCTGGGTACGGAACCGTTGCCTACGAACTGGCTGCGCTGTCCTGATTTTGTGGCGCGAGATACAAAGCATGCCCTGCGTATCGTGCAGTACTACGAACATTTGCTGGAAGATGCAGAGCTAGATTATCGGCCATCATCCTGGCAGGTGCCACTCGACGCGAACCGGGTTCACCTGGTCTAGTTGCAGTACCATTAAGCGGGTCGTAAAAGGGACATGGCTCCTGAACCCCGCAGAGGGAAAGTATACACATCCAATCCGAAAAGGTCAAGTGGAAATGCACCAGGAAGATAGTCGCCAACACGTTTCAGGAGAAATGCATGACCACAGCGGTTTCCATTGTGCGCAACTTTCGCCATCTACGCGCCCTTGTGATCGGCGATGCCATGCTCGATACCTACTTTGAAGGAACGGCGGCCCGCCTATGCAGCGAAGGGCCAGTACCAGTTGTACGTAAGACGTCAGAACGACGCCTTCCAGGTGGCGCGGCCAATACTGCCGCCAACCTGCGGGCACTCGAGGCAGATGTTGTCTTCCTCGGCTTCACCGGACGCGATACGGCAGGTTCGCTGCTGCGTACCGCGCTGCGCGAACAGGGTGTTGACGATGCCTTCCTGGTGGTAGATGAACGAGCAAGCACGCTGCATAAATTGCGCATTCTGGCTGATGGTCAATTCGTGGTGCGCTTCGATGACGAGACGTACAGCGAATACACAGATGAGAGCAAGCGCAGGTTGCTAGAGTTGCTGGAAGAGGTCTATCCGAGTTGCGACCTGGTAATCGTATCGGACTACTGCTATGGCGTGATTTTCGATGAAATGATCGAGCGGCTGTGCGAACTGCGGGCCAGACATCCCGGCGTATTACTGGTGGACTCCAAAGACCTGTACCGTTTCCGTAATTGCGGCGCAACGATTGTCACACCCAACCATTTAGAGGCGCGGCTGCTGGTTGAATATCAACGTGGCACGAAGACGCCTTTAGCAGAAAGTGGGAATACGCGAGCAGAGATGGAGCTGGTAGGGCGACAACTGCTGTCGCTGATCGATGCTGAAAGTGCGGCGATTACGATGGCTGCCGATGGCGTCTTTCTCATTGACCGCCAGGGAAACACCCGCCACGTTCCGGCGCATCCGGTGCAGCAGGCAAACGTGGTTGGCGCGGGCGATTCCTTCGCGGCGGCGCTGGCGTTGTCGCTTGCCTCTGGCGCGAGTCTGGATGAGGCGGCGCGCATTGGCATTGATGCAGCGGCTATTGCAGTTGCCAAACGCTGGACATCACTGGTGCATTATCAGGAATTGCTGCAACGGGTCAGCCTGCGCGACCATGCTGAGCAAGACCCGGAGACTCTTTCCCATAAGCAGCGACTTGAACGTTTAAAAGGTGCGTTGGAGAAAGAGCGGGCGGCTGGCAAGACCATCGTCTTTACTAACGGCGTTTTCGATATCCTGCACGCCGGACACGTGCATTTCCTACGACAGGCGAAGGCGTTAGGAAATATCCTGGTCGTGGGAGTGAACAGCGATCGCAGCGTGCAACGCATGAAGGGCAAGCATAGACCCATCAATAGTGAACGCGACCGCATGGCGCTGGTGGCGGCGCTTGATCCGGTAGATTACGTGGTGCGCTTCGACGAGGAAACGCCCACGGAACTCATTCGCGCCCTGCGCCCGCATTTCCATGTCAAAGGCGGAGATTATGCCAACGAGGAATTGCCAGAGGCGCAGACGGTAGAGGAAGTAGGCGGAAAGGTCGTCATTCTGCCGCTGGTGGGCAGCATCAGCACCAGCAGGGTGATTGATCGTATCCTGGCTCTGGCAGGCGATGGCGATTTTGTTGCGCAGGAGAGCGCAACAGGGCAGGAACCTGGTAGAACGGAGTTACCCCATGATTAACGAACAATGGCGTTCGGTACGAAATGTCCTGGCGGTGCGGCTGGACAATCTGGGCGATGTGCTGGTAACGACTCCTGCCATTCATGCCATTCGCCAATCGCTGTCAGAGGCGAAAATAACGCTGCTTGCCAGTCCTGTAGGGGCGCAGGTCGGCAGGCTCAACCCCGACATCGACGAAGTCATTGTCTACTCGGCCCCCTGGATGGACCCCTGGCACAAACTGCCGCAGGATAGCCAGCGCGAGCAGCAGATGATTGCGCTGCTAAAAGAGAAGCATTTTGATGGCGCGATTATCTTCACCTCGTTCCGGCAGAGTTCATTGCCTGCGGCCTATATGTGCTATCTCGCTGAAATTCCCTTGCGCGTGGCCGCCTCGATTGACGGCCCTGGCTCCCTTCTGACGACGCGGCACAAGCACCCAGAACGCATGATGCACGAGGTAGAGCGCGGGCTTGACCTTGTGGGAGCCATCGGCATGTCCACTGAAGAAGTTGACCTTGTACTAAAGGTGCCGGATGAGGCCCATTTGACTATAGCGCAGATGTTGCAGGAGCGCGGCGTAGATAGGTCGCGTCCGCTCGTGGTTGTGCATCCCGGCTGTAGTATGCCTGCGCGGACGTATCCCTGGGAGATGTACGCGGAAGTTGTGAACCTGCTGGTAACGAGAATGGACGCTACGGTAGCGATTACAGGCGCGAGCGATGAGAAGACGCTGATTGACAATATTATGGGACGGGTATCTCCTGGCGTTCGTGACTCTATCCTGACCTTTCCAGGCACGCTGCCCTTCGCGGAGTTTTGCGCGCTGATCGAGATGGCGGATCTGACGGTGACGAACAACACGGGGCCGATGCACATTGCGGCAGCCGTGAAGACGCCTGTGATCGCCCTTTTTGCGCTGACCAATCCGCCGGAGCAGTGGGGGCCCTGGCGCGTGCCTCATCGCCAGTTGTACCAGGACGTTTCGTGTCGCATCTGCTATAGCCGTATCTGCCCCTATGGACACGAGTGCCTGCGGTTGGTGACGCCGGAGATGGTGGTAGAGGCGGCGACGCGGCTGCTGCTAGAGGTGTGTACAGGTAATTGTAGCGATTTCCGCGCTCAAACCGTACCACTGATAAGCAACCGGAGAGGAAACGTGGTATGAACGGATGGCTTGAGGCGAAAAACATTCTGGCGGTGCGCCTGGATAATATTGGCGACATCCTCATGCTTGGTCCCGCCTTGCGTGCTGTGAAGGAGACTTCACCCCAGGCGCGTTTGACGCTGCTGGCGAGTCCGGCAGGCTCGACGGCGGCTCCGCTTTTGCCGTGGATCGATGACGTAATTACATGGAGGCCTATCTGGCAGGATGTGGGCGGGCGCATGCCGTTTGACCCCGGTCGGGAGCGCGAATTGATTGACCTGCTGGCGGCACGTCATTTTGACGCGGCCCTCATCTTTACCTCGTTTAGCCAGACGCCTCATACGCCGGGTTATGTCTGCTATCTGGCGCGTATTCCATTGCGGGCGGGCGAATCGAAAGAATTTGGCGGCGGCACATTGACGACCGAACTGAAAGGGTCGCCCGATGAATTGCATCAGGTGGAACGTAATCTGCGGCTGGTGGAGCATCTCGGCTTTGTGGCGCGAGACCGCAGCCTGTGCGTGATGATTTCGCGGGAAGCAAGAGCGGCTGTGCCGGAATTATTGCGCAAGGCGGGATTGAACCCCGACGAGCCATATCTGCTGCTGCATCCAGGAGCAAGCGCCCAGGCCCGGCGGTATCCTGCTGAGCGCTTTGGCGTGTTGACGCGGCTGTTGACGCGGCGTGGCTGGCAGGTGCTGGTGACGGGCGTGGAAAAAGAACGCGATCTGGTGCAGGAGGTGCTTGAACACGCGCCGCAAGCTGGAGCATTGATTGGCGGCACCATGCTTTCGGAATATGCGGCGTTGTTGGAAGGCGCGAAGCTGGTTATCTGCAACGATACGCTGCCGATGCATCTCGCGGATGCGGTGAGAACTCCGGTGGTCGTACTCTTCTCCGGCACTGATTATGAGGAGCAGTGGAGGCCGCGTCACACGCGCTCGCGTTTGCTGCGCAGGCCGACGCCGTGCCATCCCTGCTACCTGTTCACCTGCCCCATTGGTCAGCCCTGCCTGGATATCTCGCCGGAAGAGGTGGTTGACGAGGTGGAGACGCTGCTGGTTGCGGCGGGTACGGTCAGCGTTGCGAAGGCCTCGCTGCTGCCGGGAGGAAATGCATGAATAGTGGTTCGCCCAAACGTATCGCTATCTTTCGCGCCCTGCAACTGGGGGATATGCTGGTGGCGGTGCCTGCCCTGCGCGCATTGCGCAAACGCTTTCCAAAGGCGGAGATTACCCTGATTGGCCTGCCCTGGGCAGCGGTGTTTGCCCGCCGTTTCGCTCGTTACATAGATCGCTTTGTTGAGTTCGCGGGCTATCCCGGCATTTCAGAGGCCGAGGGAGATGCGGAGGGAACGCAGCGTTTCTTTGAGGAGCAACGGGCATATGGCTATGACCTGGTGCTTCAGATGCATGGTGATGGGCGCATCAGTAACGAAGTGGCGCTGGCGTTAGGCGGCAAAGTGATGGTGGGCTACTTCCTCGATGAGCAACCGGAAGGATTAACAATTGGCGCGCCCTATCCGCAAGATATACATGAAATAAAGCGCAATCTGGGCCTTGTAGCACTGGTGGGATGCAGCGCGGAGGATACGCGGTTGGAGTTTCCGCTTTTGTCGGAAGATCAGAGAGAGGGCGCAGCCTTATTACGAGACCTGCCACGAGCCAACCGGCCCTGGATTGGCATTCACGCCGGGGCGCGTCCACCTGCAAGGCGCTGGCCTGCGAAGCGTTTTGCGCGTGTGGCGGATGAACTGGCAAGGCGGACGGGTGGGCAGATTATTCTGACGGGTGGGCCGGACGAATTGGAGACTGTGCAGGCGGTGGTGAAGGCGATGAAGACACCCGCGATTAATCTGGCCGGGAAAACATCGCTGGGTGGCTTGGCAGCCTTGATTGGGCAACTTGATTTGTTTGTCACCAATGATACAGGCCCGTCACATATCGCCTGCGCAGTCAATACGCCGAGCGTGACGGTCTTTGGCCCGGCTGACCCGGTGCGCTGGTCGCCTCTGGATAGCGAGCGACATCCAATTGTGCGGCATCCGGTGCCGTGTAGTCCGTGTAACTTCTGGGAATGTCCTATCGATCATGGCTGCCTGCGAGGCATTCGACCGGAGCGCGTGATCGAGGCTGCTGTCCGGTTGCTGGTGAAGGAGGGAATTTCGTGCGACGTCTCAACATATTGATCTGGCATATTCATGGTAGCTATCTGAATACCCTGGCGCGTATCGAGCATAACTGGTACCTGCCCATCAAACCTGGTCGCCCGGAAGGCTATGGCGGGCGCGGGAGAACCTTTGATTTGCCGGATTATATGCAAGAGGTGCCTGCTGAGCAGGTGCGCGATTTGAAACTCGACCTGGTGATCTATCAAACGCCGAAAAATTTCTTCGAGGATGGGCCAGAGATTTTGAGCCCAGAGCAGCAGCGTCTGCCGAAAATCTACCTGGAGCATAACACGCCCAAGCCACACGCGGTCGATACGCGCCATCCTATCGATGACCCGAATGTGCTGCTGGTTCACGTTACTCATTATAATCGGCTGATGTGGGATAACGGTCGCACACCCACGATGGTCATTGAACACAGCGTTGCCATTGATCCACGCGCCCGTTATAGCGGCCATCTTGAGCAGGGCATCACAGTTATCAATGGGATGCAGAAGCGACCGCGCATCGCTGGATACGATATTTTTCAACAGACCCGCGAGCGGGTGCCGTTAGAGGTGGTGGGTATGGAGACCGAGGAGTTTGGCGGGTTAGGTGATGTGCCGTACCGTGACCTGCACCGGCTGGTAGCGAATTATCGCTTCCTATTTAGCCCCATTCGCTACACCAGCCTGCCATTAGCCGTCATTGAGGCTATGACCATTGGGATGCCCGTCGTAGCCCTGGCGACAACCGAGTTACCAACGGTGATCGAGCATGGTAAAAACGGGTTTATCTCCTGCAACGTAGAGGAATTGATTGAACATATGCGAGCATTGCTGGCAAATCCTCAGGAGGCCCGGCGATTGGGGGCAAACGCTCGCGAACTCGCGCAACAACGCTTTAGCCTGGAACGGTTCGCGCGAGACTGGAACGAGGCCTTTGAACTGGTCACGCGATGAGTCCAGATTTCAGAGTGTGAGTCAGGCCACTTGTGTGGCGTTGAGAAGGATACGAACGATGGATCGACCAACACGGATAGCGTTTTTAAGTGAACATGCCAGTCCGGTGGCTGTGCTTGGAGGAGCGGACGCTGGCGGGCAGAATGTGTACGTCAATGAGGTCAGCCGGAACCTTGCCGCTCGTGGCTACCTGGTTGATGTCTTCACGCGCCGCGACAGCATCGAGACGCCTGAAGTGATCGAGTGGGGCCAGGGTGTGCGCGTGATTAACCTGAAGGCGGGGCCGTTGCAGTCGCGTCCAAAGGACGAACTGTGGCCTTTCATGGGCGAATTCCGCGATTCGTTGCTCAATTTCATGCAGCGCGACGAAGTGCATTACGACCTCATTCACGGCAACTTCTGGATGTCTGGCTGGGTGGCGATTGAACTGCGCCGCAAGCTTGGCATTCCGGCGGTGCAAATTTTCCACGCCATGGGCAAGACCAAGAGACGCCACCAGAAGAAGGTTGATACGAGTCCGGGAGATCGCATCAAGACGGAACTGGAAGTGATTCGCGAAGTGGATCGCCTGATTGCGCAATGTCCCGCCGAACGCTCCGAACTGGTCGATGATTACGGCGCTGATCCGTCAAAGGTCGTCATCATCCCCTCGGCAGTCAATACAAAAGTCTTCAAACCTGTGGAGCGCGATGAGGCGCGGCGGCGTATCGGCTTTGCTACGGATGATTATGTGATTGTCTATGTTGGGCGCATGCTGCCGCGTAAGGATGTGCGCAATATTGTGCGCTCCCTGGCTTTGCTGCTGAAAAAACGGGACGCGGGTGGTCGCACGGTACGCTTGCTTGTCGTAGGCGGCGAGACCTTTGACGCGAATCCAGAAGATACGCCGGAGATTGGCGAATTGCAGCGATTGGCGGCGGAACTTGGCGTGAGCGACCATGTGCATTTTATGGGCAAGCGACAGCCGGAAGAACTGCGTTACTACTATAGCGCGGGCGATGTCACGGTAACGACGCCCTGGTATGAGCCGTTCGGCCTGACGCCGTTGGAAGCAATGGCCTGCGGGCGACCCGTGATTGGTTCGGCAGTGGGCGGCATTACCTATACAGTGCAGGATGGCGTAACAGGCTATCTCGTGCCGCCACGCGACCCGAAGGCGCTGGCAGAGCGATTGCAATACCTCTTTACGCATAACGACGAGCGCAAGCAGATGGGGCGTAAGGCGCGGCAACGAGTCGAGCGGGAATTTACGTGGTCGATTGTCGCCATGCGTACCGCCGCGCTCTATGACGCGGTGCTGGCGGAGCGTATGCCTGAACCTTTGCCGCTGGACCCGTACCTGTCGCTGCCGCTCGCGACCGATGGCACATCACCTGGGGGGAGTTAATCTTGGCGCTTGTTGATGTACTGATACCAACCTATTGTCGTAAAACCGGGCTGGCGGTGGTGCTGACCAGCCTGTTAGGGCAGACCTTTACCGATTTCAACGTCATTATCTCGGATCAGACCGAAGATGACGATATGTACCTGGAGAGCATCGAAATCGCAACCCTGGTGCGCGCCCTGCGCTGGCATGGACATGAGGTGATGTTGCATAGACACCTGCCACGACGCGGCCTCGCAGAGCAGCGTAACTTCCTGCTTGAGCAGAGTACCGCGCCGTATGTTCATTTTCTCGATGACGATGTGCTGCTCGACCCGCCTGTGATGGAGCGCATGCTGAGCGTACTTCAGGAAGAGGGCTGCGGCTTTGTCGGCTGCCCAGCTACAGGATTAGGGTATTTGCACGATGTGCGGCCTCACCAGCAACATATTGAACTATGGACAGGGCCAGTGCGACCGGAGCCATTCACGCCTGACAACCTGCCCTGGGAGCGGCACATGATTAACAACGCGGCCAATCCCCTGCACCTGGAACAGCGATTGGTGCGAGATGATGGCGTGGTGCGCTACAAAGTGGCCTGGGTAGGCGGCGCGAATGTTTTATATGATCGCGCCAAATTGCTTGACGTGGGTGGCTTCTCCTGGTGGAACCGCCTGCCGCCTGAACACGCAGGCGAAGAGGTGGTGGTGCAATTCCTCTTGATACGCAAATATGGCGGCTGTGGCATCCTGCCTTCAGGCACCTATCATCTCGGCCTGCCAACCACCGTTGAAGATAGACGCCATAACGCCACTACGTTGTTTGGCGAATTGATCGAAGAATTTTCCGTCCATCCCCAGGGCGAGATTGAGCCATTACCTGAACAAAGACAGGTTTCAACACGATAGATGTTTTTTAATAGTAGGGGCGACCCTCGCGGTCGCTCCGGTTTCCGAGGAGCAAACAAGCAATGCAGGAGAGCGTTTTACGAGGGAAAGTTGCGTTGGTAACGGGGGCCGGAAGCGGCCTGGGCGAGGCCACAGCAAGGGCATTCGCCGAGGCCGGGTGTAATGTAGCATGTATCGATATCAATGAAAGCGCGGCGCAACGTGTGAGCAGCGAACTGCTGGCGCAGGATGTACAGAGCGCGGCCTATCGCTGCGATGTGAGCAACGCGGAAGCAGTATTTGGTGTGGTTGAGTCAGTAGTACAACGATTTGGGCGATTAGATATTGTCGTGAACTGCGCGGCTATCGACCATACGCTTTCCGTAGAAGAGATGACGGTTGAGCAGTGGGATCAGGTGATTGGCGTGAACCTGCGCGGCCCGTTCCTGTTTGCCAAAGCCGCGCTGCCGATTATGAAACGCCAGCAATCCGGGCATATCTTTAACATCGCTTCAACGGCGGCCACTCGCGCCTGGGCCAATGCCTCGGCCTATCACGCTACCAAGTGGGGCTTAATCGGCTTCAGTCGCGGCCTGGGTGTCGAGGGACGACCAGATCATATTCGCGTGACGACCATTATCCCCGGCGGTATGCGCACGCATTTCTTTGACCGCTTTGTCGATCAGGGTATTCCCATGCCTGAAGAAAAGAATTTGCAGGACCCGGCCAACGTGGCGAAGACAATTGTGTTTGCTGCCACTGTGCCGCCCGAATCGGCGCTGCAAGAGGTGATTATCACGCCGCTTACCGAGACAAGCTGGCCGTAATCTCTTCGCTAAGGCCGTTTCTGGACGACATAGATCATCGCGGGAGAAGTGGCGCTGAGCGGTTCCTGCTGCCAACTGCCGTAACGGGCGCGAACTTGAAAGCCGTTGTAGTGAAGCAGGGCTTCTAGCTCCTGCGGATAGACATAGCGCAAGGCCACACGAAGCGCCCTCTCCTCGCGCTGGCCGTCTGGATGCAGAAACGTGAGATGGCGGACGTAGTGCTGTATCTGGGTCATGGGGTCGTAGTGTTGTTCATCAATAATCACAAGTTGTCCGCCATCCGGCAGCATGTATTGCTTCGGCTCAAGATAGCGAGTTGACATAAGATTGCGCGAGTTGGGGTTGCGCGTCTCGAAAAGGAAACAGCCTTCCGGGCGTAAGTGTTCTCGCGCGCGAGCCAGCATGGCTTCCTGATCCTCTCGCGTCAGGAAGAATTGAAAGACATTTTCCAGCATGTAGATGAAGGAAAACTGCTTTCCCAGATGAAATGAACGAGCATCAGCGTTCACCCATTCTATCGAAAGGCCCTCTTTTGCTGCTTTTTGACGCGCCCGTTCGATCATTTCCGGCGTTATATCTACCCCTGTAACCTGATAGCCAGGCTTTGCCATGCGGAGAGCCATCCGTCCCGTTCCACAGGCCAGATCAAGCAGGGGACCACCGAGTTGTTGCGCCCATTGCAGGGTTAATGAGTAATCATCCTCGTAGCCCTCGTCCTGCAGATCGTAGATTTCAGGGTCTCGAAAGTCTTCAAGGTTGTCGTGGTTAATCATGAATATTCCTTTATTTCAATCCAGTAGCGTAATTTCTTAGCAGGCGAGCCTTCAATGAGAACGGCGTTTTCCAGCTTGCCCCCGTTATATTCAATGATCTTTTTGGAGCCAATATTGTCTTCATCGCAGGTGAGCAACACTCTCTTGAGGCCCATTGCATTAGCTTTTTCCAGGCCGAGCCGGAGTATTTCTTTGCCGTAGCCGCGTTGGCGATGCGAGGGACGAATCCGGTAGCCAATATGCCCACCCCAGATTAGTAATTGCTCGTTGAGTTCATGACGAACGTGGAGCGTCCCTATATACTCATTGCCATCGATCAGCCAGTAGGTTGAGGTGGGTACTCGATCAGGAGGTTTTTTTGTGCGGTCTCTGGCGTCTTCCAGGCGGCTTAGGTAGGCTGGAAAGTCCTTTTCTAGCTCGTCGATATTCAGATGTTGTTCGCGACCCTCGGCCTGAAATTCGCGCAGACCTTCAAGAAAGGTGTTTTTATAGGCAAGGGATGGATCGGCGAGAAACAGCATGGAACACTCCTTACCGAGGGTCTAACAGCAATTCAAGTTCAAGCTCGTCACGTAAAGGTATACCGTCGTTGCCAATTCGTGGTATTTCTGGCTTGATCTGGCGCGATTTTTCAAGCGCGTTGCGATGGACGGCTACCAGAACAAAGCCGCGTTTCTGGTAGAAGCGTAGCGCGTTCAGGTTATCATTGGTCGTAATCAGCCAGATGCGCGAGCAGCCAGCCCCTCGCGCAGCCCTTTTGACTGCTTCGAGCAGGGCGTTACCAGTACCGAGCGAGGGGCGGTCGCTGTCGATAGACACGATCTCGCAATCTTTGCCCTCAATGGTATATGTCACCAGCCCTACCCATTGTTCTCCATCTAGCGCAACGAAACCTGGCAGCATGTATGGATGATAGCTTGTTCCATGCGAGACGACAATTTCTGCGCCCCAATGCTCGGAAATGAACTGACGGGCCTGCTCCTGGTCTTGTGGCTCAAGCGGACGAATAAGCACCTGGGACGAGGATGCCGGGTATTTCTCAGGAGAGCGAATGCAGGTGTAGATGACGTTTGCGAGAATTTTCAAAAATACGCCATCGCCCCACTCGCGCACGCTGGTATGAGTGTATGTCCGTTGTAGTTCCTCAAGTATGGAAAAGCCTGCATGCTCTGGCGTAATGATTTCTGCCTGCCCGTGAACAATGATGGCGAGATCATTATTTTGAAAGTGTGCCAGGCTCACAGAGGGGCGTTTTAGCACATGTTTAGTGCGAGCAGCATTGGCAACCGTAGGAATGTAGAAATGCCCGCGATAGAAGATAGCGCCGATGGGGGCTACACGCGGCTCCCCACGCGCCGTCGTAGTTGCCAATGCAACGGTTGGCACTCCTTGCAGGTAGTGGACGAGTTGCGCGGCAGAGAGCGAATGGGTGGGCATCTGGAAAGAGCGGCGCAGAAAATCGCCTGCCTGCTCGATGCTGGTATGCAGAATTTCTTGTAATCTTTGGATGTCTTCAGGTGTTTCTTTCATAAGCCTCTATCTTGAATGTTTCAGAACACATCCTTATCCTATATGTATTCATTTTGATTTGCAAGGGTACGGTCGCCCTGGCCTTCAATGCAACAAAGATTTTTTGCAACTATTCTGAATATAATATGATTATGAAATGTTGTATCACTTGACAAAATTTGTAAGATGTTGTACCTTATAGATAACCCGTTCGTGGGTAAGCGAAAGGAAGAACGAGGATGAAACGACGACAAAGAACACCTGCCGCGAACGCGGATGGAAACAGCGAGAGCTTGCCCAAGTACACAATCGGGGTGGTATCGCAATTATTAGGGTTGCCGCCGCAGGTACTCCGGCGCTTTGAGGAAGCCGGATTATTGGAGCCTGCCCGCCAGTCGGGTAAGAATCGTCTTTATTCCGACCAGGACCTGGCGATACTCGAGGAAATCGCCGAGCTTGCTGAGCAGGGCGTTAATGCGGTAGGGATACGGCATATCATCGAGATACGCAGGCAGGTGCTGATGCTGCAACAAGAAGTACAGGAAGTGCGCAGCACTCTCAATCGTGTGGAAGAGGAGCGCCGCCGCCTGGAAATTGTCTTTTATCAGTCCCGAAGCGAACGTATTGAGCAAATAGATTCGTCGAAAAGCGATGATGGGGATGCGGTTGGGAAGCATTAATGCCTGTTAGATGGATGGTAGGGATACGAAGATGAAGGTTGCCGGACAAATTCGATCATGCCTTATATGTCATCCAGAGCGCAGCGAAGGATCTCGTGTGCCGGGCGATTCGCGCGTCGAAACTGGAGATCCTTCGCTGCGCTCTGGATGACATGGTGGGATGGCCGATTGTGGTGGTGAAAGTTCATCAGCGTGTCCTTGTCCTCTGAATGTTGTGTCTATTGTCTAGACCTTTGTGATTATTTTTCACCGTTAACCCCTTGTAAAACGTATCTTTTCAAGAAAATCTGGTAAGGATGTGTTATTATTTGTTATTTTACTTGCTAAAAATTGTTAGATGATTTATAATGTAGGTGGAAGACAAAAGAGGGGTTGTGGTAGAGGTAGACGCAGAAAATCGGAAAAGGATAGAAAACATGCAACATAACGCACAGGAATTTGGAACGGCAGGCCCTCAGCGGGGAACGACTTCCGACGTGCAAGAAAAAGAAGGGCAAATTGCCGAACTGCAATTCCAGCTAGAGTCTGAGCAGGCCAAAAGCGAGGAGTACCTGGACCTGTTGCGGCGCACGCAGGCGGATTTCGTCAACTACAAACGCCGCGCAGGACAGGAGCAGCAGGAAGGCAAGCTGGCCGCACAAGCTGAGGTCTTGAACAAACTCCTGCCTGTCCTCGATGATCTTGGCCGGGCTTTGCAGGCGACACCGCCGGAACTTGCCAATTCATCGTGGGCGCAGGGCATTTTGCTGGTGGCCCGCCGTTTGATGAGTACGCTTGAACAGATGGGCGTGCGGCAGATTGGTACGCCGGGAGAGCAATTTGACCCGCGTATTCACGAGGCGCTGGGCAGTCAGCCCAATTCGGGCAGACCGGAAGGCACCATCTTACAGGTGACGCGGCCCGGTTATGTGCTGGGTGATCGTGTAATTCGCCCGGCGCAGGTGATTGTCGCTGGACAGGGTTGATGCCGGGAATAAAAGTTTGCGAACTCCGTGTTTTATCTAACAGAATACACAAAAATCAACTTACAAAATTTGTAAGATGCATTCCCTAAGACTTAGCGGTAGGGGAGAAGATGATGGGGAGATTGCCGGAAGCTGCGGGAATGCAAACAGAAGGAGGCTAAAAGGATGCCGAAAGTGCTTGGCATAGACCTGGGAACAACAAACTCCGTCGTGGCGGTAATTGAGGCTGGTGAGCCGACCGTTCTGGAGAACAGCGAGGGATCGCGCCTGACCCCTTCAATTGTTGCGGTGACGAAAAGCGGTGAGCGCCTGGTAGGTCAGGTTGCGAAACGACAGGCCGTCACCAACCCGGAAAATACCATTTATTCGATTAAGCGCTTGATGGGTCGCAAATTTGACGATCCAGAAGTGCAGCGCACGATGAAGAACGTGCCGTACAAAATTACTCGTGCCTCGAATGGTGACGCCCGTGTCGTGATGGGAGGCCGCGAGTATAGCCCGCCTGAGATTTCGGCCATGATCTTGCAGAAATTGAAGGCCGACGCGGAAGCCAAGCTGGGTGAGAAGATCACGCAAGCTGTCATTACTGTTCCTGCATACTTTAATGATACCCAGCGCCAGGCGACCAAAGACGCGGGCAAGATCGCCGGACTCGAAGTCCTGCGTATTATCAACGAGCCAACGGCTGCTTCGCTGGCCTACGGTCTCGACAAGAAGAAAGATGAGACCATCGCGGTCTATGACCTCGGCGGTGGTACCTTCGATATCTCCATCCTGCAACTGGGCGATGGCGTTTTCGAGGTCAAAGCAACCAACGGTGACACGCACCTGGGCGGCGACGACTTCGACCAGCGTATCATCGACTGGATGGCGGACGAGTTCAAGAAAGAAACAGGTATTGATCTGCGTCAGGACCGCATGGCGTTGCAGCGCCTGAAAGAGGCGGCGGAACGCGCCAAGATCGAACTGTCGTCCTCGATGCAGACGGAGATCAACCTGCCGTTTATCACGGCTGATGCCAGCGGCCCCAAACACCTGGTCATGACCCTGACCCGCTCGAAACTGGAGCAGTTGGTGGCTGACCTGATCGAGCGCACACGCGGCCCGGTCATGAAGGCGCTGGAAGACGCGGATATTCGCGCCAGCGACGTGAACGAGGTGGTGCTGGTCGGTGGACAGACCCGCATGCCTGCCGTCGTAGAGATGGTGCGCAAGATCTTCAACAAAGAGCCGCACAAGGGCGTCAACCCTGACGAGGTGGTAGCCATCGGCGCTGCTATCCAGGCGGGTGTCTTGAAGGGCGAAGTCAAGGATGTCCTGCTGCTCGACGTAACGCCGCTCTCCCTGGGCGTTGAGACGCTGGGCGGCGTGATGACGAAGCTGATCGAGCGCAACACGACCATTCCGACCCGCAAGAGCGAAATCTTCAGCACGGCTGAGGACAATCAGCCTGCTGTAGAGGTGCATGTCTTGCAGGGCGAGCGCGAACTGGCTCGCGACAACAAGAGCCTGGGCCGCTTCCGCCTGGAAGGAATCGCACCCGCGCCACGCGGTGTCCCGCAGATCGAAGTCACGTTTGACATCGACGCTAACGGTATTCTGAATGTCTCGGCGAAAGACCGCGCCACCGGTCGCGAGCAGAAGATTACCATCACCGCGTCCAGCGGTCTCTCCAAAGAGGAAGTTGATCGCATGGTGCGCGAGGCCGAGATGCACGCGCAAGAAGACCGCCGCCGCAAGGAGGAGATCGAGCAGCGCAACCGCGCCGACAGCCTGGCCTATCAGGCGGAGCGCACACTGCGAGACGTTGGCGATAAGATCTCTGCCAGCACGCGCAGCGAGGTCGAAGAGAAGATCAAAGCTGTCCGCGATGCCTTGAACGGTAACGACGTGGAGCGCATGCGCAGCACGTCCGAAGACCTGGAGCGCGCGATGCAGCGCATTGGCCAGGAGATCTACAGCCAGCCCGGAGCAGGCGCGAGTTCTGACGGATACCAGCAGGAGCCGCCACAGAACAACGAGCCTGGAACCGTTGAAGGCGAATTCCGCGAAGTCTAATGCGCCTGCCGCGTGTCATGTTAGGGTACGAAAGACACCTGCAAGGGGATGTCTCTACACAAATGTGACGCGCAATCTGCCGCGTGGGGAGGTTCATATCTCTCCACGCGACCGCTTTATTTCAAAAGCATATAAAAACTACATATCTAAAGGAAGGCACTATGGCTGTTGATTATAAGGACTATTACAAGATATTAGGCGTCAATAAGAACGCGAGCGAGAAGGAGATACGGCAGGCGTATCGCAAGCTGGCGCGTAAGTATCATCCTGACGTCAATCCTGGCGACAAGGCTGCCGAGGAGAAATTCAAGGAGATCAACGAGGCCAATGAAGTGCTTTCTGATCCTGAGAAGCGCAAGAAGTACGACGAAATGAGCCAGTACTACGAGCAGTACGGACACTGGCCGGGAGCAGCCGGGGCGGGTGCGGGTCCGCAGGGCGCGTATGATGGCGGCGGACGCTACCAGTATTACACGGTCAATGAAGAGGACCTGAACGACCTGTTTGGCGGCCAATCCCCATTCTCGGACTTCTTTGAAACCTACTTCGGTTCGGGCATTGGCGGCGCAAGGACTGGCACAACTGGCTATGCGCGACCTCGCGCCACGAAAGGCCAGGATATAGAAGCTCCCGTCGATGTGACGCTGGCCGAGGCATACACCGGAGCCACGCGGGTGTTTGAACTGACCGAGGCCGACGGCAGCAGCAAGCGGATCGAGGTCAAGATTCCGGCGGGCGTCGATGAGGGTTCGCGCATTCGTATCGCAGGACAGGGAGCGCCAGGCACAGCCGGACGCGGCGATCTCTACCTGCGCGTGCATATGCTTCCCGACACGCGCTTCATCCGCGAGGGAACTACGCTGCGCACTACCATCGATGTACCGTTAGCAACGGCGATGCTCGGCGGCGAAGCGACCGTCTTGACGCCGGATGGTCGCCGGTTGATGCTGCGCATCCCGCCTGAGACAGCCAACGGGAAATCGTTCCGCCTGCGTGGACAGGGCATGCCCCAGTTGGGACATCCCGACCAGCGCGGCGACCTTTACGCTGTTGTGAATGTGGTGTTACCGACGCACTTGAACGATGAGCAGCGCCGCCTCTTTGAAGCTTTCGCGCGCTCGATTGGTTACACCGAACAGGCAGCCGTTTAGCAGGAGGAGGCAGCTAGCATGAGCGAACGATCTTACACGCGCATCATTATCCAGAGCAGTTCACCCGTCCGCTACTACAGCGAAGAGGAAACCGCGCAGGCCAGCCACTTCGATATACCGGTGATTCGCCGCCTGCACGCGCTTGGTCTGATTCAGAGTCTGGACATGGCAGACGAAGAACGCCGCTACAGCGAGGCCGAGGTAGAACGCCTGCGCCGCATTCGCCGCCTGCGCCACGACCTCGGCGTTAACCTCGCCGGAGCCGAAGTGATATTAAGGTTGTGCGAGCGGTTGGAGGAGTTGCAGCGGGAGTTGGATGAGTATAAGGGGCGGTAAGGATTCATTTTATGAGATGGGGATAACCGTGAAATAGAGAGAAGCGCGAGATGGAGAGAACGGGAAGCCACCCGCAAGAGGATGGCTTCCCGTTCTCTTTGTGGTTTCCATTTCTCTCTGGCTTCCGTTTCTCCCCGCAAAAGATGACATAACCCCGGGCTATTCTGGCTTGCGTCCTCTTTGTTTATGCCCGCAGACTCACCAGAGCAAGCACCCCAAAGATGATAATACACCCGCCCGAAGCACGGTTGACCCACAGCAGCCAGAGTTCGTTAAACTTTCTTCGTAGCAGGTTGATGCCACTTGAGAGTATGAGCCACCAGAGGCTGGAGCCGAGGAAGACGCCGCAGACGGCGAAAACGGCTGCCAGGATGTCGTTGCGGCTGGCTCCAACACCGAGTCCGGCGAAGATGGCGGCGAACGAAAGAATGGTCGAAGGGTTGGTGAGGGTGAGCAGGACGGTCGAGGCGTAGGCTCCAGTGTAGTTGTTGGCTTCGGCCTTCGCAGCGCTTTCAGCCGGTCTGCTGAGAACGGTTTTGAGGCCGAGATAGATGAGAAACGCGCCGCCGAGCAGGTGTATCCAGGCGCTTTGACTTACCAGGAAGGACGCGATGAGCGTGAGGCCGAAGGCGGCGATGCTGCCGTAGATGGCGTCCGCTGTTGCCGCACCCAGACCGGATACGAGGCCGTAGAGAAAACCTCTATCCAGGGTGCGATGAATGCAGAGCAGGCAGATAGGGCCGACCACTGCCGCGATGGAAAGGCCGATGATGAAGCCGCGAATGAAGAAAAGCATAACCGTTCTCCTTTTCTATATGAGACCATAAAAAACGCCAGACCTGCAATCCAGGTCTGGCGTTTAGTTAAAAGCTGCTTCTAAGGGCTATCAGGGAGTTCGAGGCACGCGAAGCAAGCCAGACCTGAAGAGGGGCTGGCTCTGCTGCTGTTCTACTATTATGGTAGAAACAAATGGATATCGCATAACGTAGTCTTTTCCGATGTTTATTAAACCCTGATCTCGTAATCCATGCCGAAAATGTAGGGACGCGATTGATCGCGTCTACCTCGGCCTTTGATGTGCGGTGATCGGGCAGGACGCGATCAACCGCGTCCCTACAACATTCCGAATCATTTCTAACTGTACAGCCGAAGTATAGCACGGACCTTTCGAGAAAAGCAAGAACTTTATTGTCCGGGCGCAGATGGTGGCTGCGGCGGCCAGGTGCGCTGCGGTGATGGATATTGTGTCGGCGGCGCGGGTTGCTGCCATGCCTGTTGTGTTGGTGGAACCTGTTGTTGAGGCGGCCATGCTGGCTGGGCGGGCTGCTGCCAGTTTTGCTGGTAGTCGGGCGTAGGGGAAGACCAGGGTGCCTGCGGATTTACTGGCGGCATATAAGGGGATGAGTATTGCCCCTGGATAGCGGAGCCTTTTGCTTGTAAGGCATAGATGGTGCCGCCGATTGCAACAAGCATACCAACCAGGTAGAACCAGGAGCCAACGTTGTAACTCATTGAGACAGTGTTGGTAAAAGTGCTTGATCCATTCAGGAAGCCAGGGACATTGGTACTGAACATGCCTACTAATTGGCCTGGAAGTCTGGTCATGAGTATGTATTGAAGGATTAAGCAGAGTGCGCTTACGCCAATAATGGTGTACGCGCCCCGTTGCGCCTGCTTATCGCGAGCAACCTGGCTCATATCAAATGGATTCTGGCTGAATGCCAGAAGCAGCGCCACGACCAATATGCCAAGCGTGAGCAGCGCCTCAAGCCAGATAAAGCCTTCAATGGCTGCTGCCTGAATGGCCGAGAAGGTGACAGGGGGTGTCGAAGTTGACTGCGTTGATCCCATGTTTATATAGGGCAAGAAGAGAAAACCGATCAGGGCGATAACAGCCCCCCCTAGAGCGATCAGGTAGCCGTTCTTTTGTATTGATTCTGGTGTCTTCACTCCGAACCTGGCCTTTCTTTAGCTAGTGACAATTCCTGATTATTCCATACCTTTTCAAAGGCGCGCAACTTTTATTGTCCAGTCGGTGGATACGGCGGCTGTTGTGGATTGCTTGCCGGAGGCCACTGCTGGGGAGAATAGGGAGGTGACTGTGCCGGTTGAGATGGCTGAGGCCAGGCCTGTTGAGAACCGGTGGTGTATGGCGGATAGTAAGAGTTAGAAGGCGGCGACCAATGCGTATATGGTGGAACAGCCTGCGTTTGTTTATTTGCCTGAGCCAGCAGCAGAATAATGCCACCGGCTACGGCGGCCATACCGAGCAGGTAGAGCCAGAAGCCGATATGAGGGCCTGTACTGACGGTGGTAGGGTTCGTGCTGGAGCCTGCACTACTAATAGCTGTCTGTATCTGACTGTTCAAGCCAGAAAATACCAGAATCTCAATTAACACCCCCAGCGAGGCCACTGCAATGAGCGCATAGTTTCCCCAGCGCCGTTGATTTTCGGCGGGCGCGTTGATCCCTTTTCCGAAAGGAAGGCTTCTAAAAAGGACAAGCCCGATCAGCACTAATGCTACAAGCGCCAGGATAGGCAACAGCCAGAGCATTCCCTGGTTTAAGGGGAGATGAAAGAAAGAGAACGTTGTCTGATTTAATGAACCGGACAATGCAGTAGTATTCATGGTAATTGCTACATACTCTGATGGGCCATTTGTTGTGCTACTACTTAAGGTAATAGTGGCGAAAGGAAGCAGGAGAATGGCTAGTAGTGCCACCAGCGCTCCAATACTGGCTATAAAGTATCCCCGGTTCTGCGGCTGCTTGAGTCTGTCCATAAGCCTTATTTCTCTCTTTCTGGACATACATATAGTGATTTCATGCAATCTGTTTACCCGCAGGCGAGTAAATGAACAAGAGGTTTTCATTATACTGGAAATCGTGTTATGAATACAAGCAGTTTTTGACAGACTAATGTAGTAAATTATTGTTTTTGTGGCCGCCTATATCTTCTCATCTTCTTGTTGGATGTCCTACATCTTAGAACGATAAAAGTTTGTTTCAATAGCCCTTTGCTTGTTTGAATGTTTCATAAGCGTTATTATAACCAGGATGCTAAACATTTCCGAACAGGAGGCTTGTTTTGATAACTATTGTCCCATACGATTCTAGTTGGCCCGAAGCTTTCGTTGAAGTTGCGCGACCACTCCGCACTGTTTTAGGAGAACTGGCGTTGCGTATCGATCACATTGGATCAACCTCTGTGCCGGGATTGGCCGCGAAAGATATTATCGATGTGCAGGTGACGGTCAAGGATTTTACCTGCACTCCTCAATTAGAGGCTGCGTTGGAGTCGCTTGGCTATACTATAGTTCCACATATTACCCAGGATCATGTACCGCCTCTCTATGCGGGGCCTGAGAAGGATTGGGAGAAACGCTATTTTCGCCAACCGCCAGACTTACGCCCTATGCACCTGCATATTCGCGCAATGGGACGGCCCAACCAACGCTATCCAATCCTCTTTCGCGACTACTTGCGCGCCCATCCAATTGCGAGCGCGGCCTATGCCCAGATCAAATCGCGTCTATCCCAACGGCATCAGGATGACGTGGAGTTTTATTACGACATCAAAGACCCGCTATGCGACATTGTGATCGGTGCGGCAGAAGAATGGGAGCGGCTCACTGGCTGGCAAATAGGGCCGTCGGATCTATGACAACACAACAAAAAAGGACGAGGCAAACACCTCGTCCTTTTTTGTTGTGCTTTTTACGCCCCCTCTTGCTTCGGTGGCAAAGGTCTCCCAGGGAGCCACCAGTTCCAGCGGCCTAGCAGGCGCATGGTAGCGGGCACCAGCAGAATGCGGATGATGGAGGAGTCTATCAACACCGCGATTGCCATACCGAAGCCCATTTCTTTGGTGACGACGATGGAGGTGAAGGTGAACGCGCCCGCGACGATGATGAAGAGCAGGGCTGCGTTGGTGATGACGCCGCCGGTTTTCTCCAGGCCGGTCGCGACCGCTTGACGGTTGTTGTGAGTACTCAGCCACTCCTCGCGTATGCGGCTGAGCAGGAAGACCTCGTAGTCCATTGAGAGGCCGAAGAGGATGCAGAACAGCAGGATGGGGATAACGCTATCCAGGAAGCCGCTTGCTGTGAAATTTAGAATGTTGCTGAGATAGCCCCACTGGAAGATGAAGACCAGCACGCCATAGCAGGCCGCGACGGACAGCACATTCATCAGAATGGCCTTGAGGGGTAGGAACAGCGAACGGAACATCAGCAAGAGCAGCAGGTAGGTGGCGACCAGGATGAAGATAACGGCACGCGGGAAGTTGCCGTACAGATAGCGGTTGAAATCCAGACTCGAAGCTTGCTCGCCGCCGACCAGCACAGTTAAGCCCTGCGCGGCTGCTTTGTCTCCGGCGCGCAGGTTGTCTATCAGCGCTCTGCCCTCGTTGCTATCAACCTTTGCATCGGTTTTGACGGTAATCAGGGTGGTGTTGCCGTTAGTTGTCGAGGCGACGAGATGGACGAGGGCGGGATTTTTTATGTACGCGCCTGTGCTGTAGAGCATGGCCAGTTGTTGCTCGCTCAAGGCAGGTGCGCCGGGAGAGGATGGCAATTGGGTCAGGCTGACCACGCCGGTGACGTGGGGCTGCTTTGCCAGCCAGAGCGAGAGGTTATTCAGCTTAGCTAAATTGTCCGAGGTGAGCATGCTTGAGCCATCCGTTGTCTGGACGACGATCAGGACGGGGCTTTGCTTCGTATTGGGGAATTGCGCGTTGAGAATGTCGATACCTTGACGGGCCTCTGAGGTAGTTGGCAACTCGGATACACTGCCTGATCCAATGGAGAGTGAGAAGATGGGCCAGCCGAGACCAACCAGGATCAGCGTGACCAGTACGATAATCAGTACCGGGCGGCGCATCACTCCCTGCGCCCAGGTCTGCCAGAAGCTGGTGCGCTGCTTGCCATGTTTCGCGGAATGGATGTTGGTTGTGAAACGGCTGAAGAACGGGATGCGCAGAGCGTTGATGCGCGGGCCAAGTATGCCGAGCAGCGCGGGCAGCAGGGTAAGCGCGCCCAGTACCGCGACCGAGACAACGGCAGCACCACCGATGCCCATCGAAGTCATCATCTCAATGCCCATCAGGAGCAGGCCACAGAAGCCAATAATGACGATCAGGCCACTGAAGAGGATAGCCTCGCCCGAGGTGGCGATGGTCCAGCCGATGGCGTCGGGAAGCGGCTGCCCGTCAGCCAGCTCATCGCGGAAGCGGCGAATCATGAAGAGGCTGTAGTCAATCGAGATGCCCAGGCCGATAATCGAAGCGATATTCAGCACAAAGACGCTCATCGATGTATGCAGCGCGATGGCGTAGATGATCGCCAGGGCAACGGGTACGGCAACCATTGCTAGCAAGATAGGCATAATAGCGGCAACCAGCGTGCCAAAGACGATCAACAGGATGATGAGCGCGATGGGCAGCGCAGCGATTTCAGCGGTCTCCACGTCATGCTGCGTCTGAGTGGTAAATGCGGTATTGATGACCGGGCCGCCTGAGAGATAGACGCGGGCGGGTTGTGCCTCGTTCCCGGATGGCAGGAGTTTACGGAAGTCGGAAAGCTGGTCTTCTACCTTGCCAGAACTCTGGTCGAAACTGATCGAAATATAAGTAGTTTTGCCATCGTTACCTGTGCCGCCCTGGCTTACATCGATGACATGGGGAAAGGTACGAACCTCGCTGATAAAGTTGGCAACTTCTCGTTGATAGGCCGGATCACTTACCAGAGTACGTTCGGACTGGAAAACGACCAGCAACTCCGCCTGCGGCTGGTGAAGCTGGTTGGTGAGTATATCACTGACTTTTTGCGAATCGCTCTCGCGGGACGAATAACTGCCGCCATGCAGTACGGAGCCGATTTTGCCCGTGAAAGGGATACTAACGGCAACTATGATGATCCAGAACGCGAGAATAAACCAGCGGAAACGATAGACCTGGCGGCCATAGTTCAGCCCCAGGCGATATAATCCATGCGACTCCAGCGCATGTTGTTCTGGGATAGCGCCCGGTGATGGCTGCTTTGACCGTTCTCGAACTTGCATAAAAAACCTTATCCTTTTGCTTACGCGCGAATTTTCAAACCTTCAAGAAAGATGCGTATGGCGCTGTCGCCCAATGTGTCCCACTGTACGGCGTCTGGCTCGATCAGCCAGCGCATAACCAGCCCCTCAAACATTGAGTCGAGGGCTATTGCGGTCTCAACCGCGTTCACCTGCCGGAACTCTCCCCGGTCGATGCCCTGCTGGATGAGCGCGACAAGCATTTCATGAAAATCCTGAAAATAGCGTTGAATGAACTGGCGCACATTCTCCTGGTGCAGTGCGGCGGCGTAGAACTCAAATAGAATTGAAATGACGCTGGACATGCTTTGCAGGCCTGCAATGCGGTCACGCATCAGTTGCAGAAGCCTCTCACTGACGCTTCCTTCCGCCTGCAACAATCCTTGCAGTTGCTCGATATCCGTCGTGAAGAGCCGTTGCGAGATAGCAGTGATGATGTCTTCCTTGCTTTTAAAGTACCAGTAAAGTGCGCCCTTGCTCAGCCCCGCTTCCTGCACGATATCGTCCATGCGCGCTTCGTGGAATCCTGATCTCGCAAATACTCGTAGAGCAGCGTCCAATATCTGGTTGCGCCGTGTTACACTTACATCTGGACGACGCGACATATCTTTTTTCACTACCCTTTGGAAAATAGACTGACTGGTCAGTCTAGTAATTGATAGCATAATTGTAGCGGTAAAGTCAAGGGCCTTGAGAGTCGGAAAGGAAAAATCCATGACAGAATCCCTGGCATTTGATCTCTACGGCACGCTGGTTGACCCTATTCGTATCTGGAAGCACCTGGAGCATTATTTGCCTTCCGACGCGCAGCGCATAGCGGAAATCTGGCGACAGAAGCAGCTTGAGTACACATTTCGCTTGACGGCGATGGAGCGTTATGAAGACTTCGAGCAGGTGACGCGCAAAGCCCTTGACTATGCGCTGCTGGCAGTGGGAAAGATGCTTGACGCGCAACAAAAAGACGCGCTTATGCAGCAGTATAATGATCTTGAGCGTTTTCCCGACGTTGAGCCAGGACTGCAACGCCTGAAGGATGCTCGTTTCTTGATGGTCGTGTTTTCTAATGGCAGCCCGGCGATGCTGAAGGCCATTATGCAGACGGCAAATTTGTATGCGTATGTGAGCGGTTTTGTTAGCGTCGATGAAGTGAAGACGTATAAACCTGCGCCGAAAGTGTATTTACACCTGGCTGAACGGTTGGGCCGCAAACCGGAGGAGGTGCGATTGATCTCCTCGAATCCTTTTGATGTGATTGGAGCCATGTCGGCGGGTATGCAGGCGACGTGGGTGAACAGGTCGGGCGGGCTTTTTGATACGCTTGGGGAGATGCCGGAGATGGTGGTGGGGAATTTAGTGGAGTTGGTGGAGAGGTTGGTACGTTAAAGAAAACCTGGAAGCCACCCGCAAGGGGATGGCTCTACAAGCCAATTTATATGGTAGAACCATCCCCTTGCGGGTGGCTTCCATCCCTACTGTCAGGGATATTCTCAAACAAATCAGTAGCTGGCACACCTAAAAGCAGCAGCGATTTTATTCAACGCCGAGAGCCTTACCTCATGGTAAGGGTTTCTCCATATGCGCCGTATTGTGTCTATTGGGACATTTGCAGCGCGCGATAAGGTCGATTGATTAAAGCCTTTTTGTACGGCAAATTCTTCTCTCTGCCAGGTATCATCTCTCCTTTGCTATAGCATTTTTCTATAGTTGAATACTATAGCATATTTGCTATCTTCCCAAAAAGAAGATTTCTGTTATAGTTTTGTTCATATTGAGGCGGAAAGTTAATGCGATAAGAAAGGATGAATAATACAGATGGCAGAGAGAAGAAAACAGGTTGGAGATCGAGGGCTAATCCAGATTGTTGATGAGATATTTGATGTGTTTGAACAAGCAAAAACTCTGCTTCAAAACTGGCAGCCTGATAATCATGCCTGTTTTATTGACCTGCTATGGAAGCTAAAGCAATTGGAGGCCGACTTATATTTGCTTGGATACGATGACGATTTTGTTGATACGGTCAAGTGGGTAGTGTATCATTCCGTATTTACGATTTGTAACAGCCAACATTTGTAAATCTGCTTATGTCATGCTGAGCGCAGCGAAGCATCTCCAGCCCTGTGCGCTATGCGCTCGGCATGGCGATGCCGAGCGCAGCGAAGCATGACAGGAATTTCCTCTTTACAAATATTTGCTTATTTTCTACAAATTTTTGGCATTTATCTCCATTTTAGTGTTGACTTTTTCAATTTCTCCTGTTATTATCTACATGTGGCTGATAATTATTAGCACTTCGCTAGCGAAAAATATCAAATGGGAAGTTTTAGAGAACGACCAGGAGGATTGCTATGGGTTTCCAGATTCATATATGTGAGCAGCTTCTAGAGGAACGCCGCCGGAAGCTCCAGCATGAGGGAGAGCAGATGCGTCTGCTGGCGAAAGTGCAGACTCGTCGTCATGGAGCGCGCTGGCTGGTCGGAAAGCTGGGAGCGGCTATGGTTGCGGTTGGGACGCGATTGGAGCATGTGAATGCTGTTCCGGCAACGGCTGGCGCGAAGTAATACGCAGCAAGAGGAGTGAGTTTGTATGTATCCACTGATTACTCGCGACCCGGTGAGCGGGAACGAGTTGATTGTGACCCGGCTGGAATGCCCGCAGAGCGGTATTGTGATTGAAGGGCAATTCAGCCTGGGGTGGATTGGTCGCCTGACACGCGAGCAACTGGATTTTGTTGAACTGTTAGTAAAGAACCGGGGCAACATTCAGAAGCTGGCGGCAGATATGGATATTGCATATAATACGGCGCGCAGCCGCCTGGATGAGATTGTCACAGCATTGGGCGGCGCGCCGGAAAATGATGGGCGCGCAGATCGCAGGGTGATCCTGGATCGCCTCGCGGCGAAGGAGATCAGCGTCGAAGAGGCCATGCGCCTGCTGAAAGGATAAGCGTATGACTCCTTCGCTTGAGGAGCGCAACCGCATTTTGAGCCTGGTAGAGGCGAGACAGATCACGGCGGGACAGGCCGCGCAACTGCTCGATGCCCTGGTCACAGATGACGAGCCGCCTGTAGAGCGCGCCTTCAATCGCACCATCCGCATCTGGATGTCTGATCTGGGGAGCAAGCAGCAGAAGTTGAAGATGACCGCAACCCTGCCTGCCGCGTTGGTGACAACAAGTTTGCGCCTGCTGCCGCGCCTGGTTCCACAATTGGACAATGGAACTGTGCGCCAACTGATACAGGCGATTGAAGGGGGAGCGACCGGGCGTGTGCTGGATTACCAGGACCTTGAGGAACGGAAGCGTATTGAGATTTTTATTGAACAATAAACAGGAGGCCAGTATATGCAAAGAACATATGAGATCGGGCGAGAAGCGCGTGTCGTGATTGAGCATCTGCATGGCGATATACAGGTACGCAGTTGGGATTCGCAGTCGGTTGGTATCGAAGCCGATGATCCGATTGCTGAGCCGCGAGTTGAGGGCAATACGCTGTTTATCGGACATGGAACTGGCGACCTCGAATTGCGTGTACCGCCTGATACACAGATTACGATGAACTACGTGTACGGCGATGTGTCCGTTGAAAACGTGCGGCGTGTTGAATTGAACGAGGTCTATGGCGGTGTTGAGGTCGAGGATATCGGCATGGGCGTAGATCGCGAAACCATCGGCGAGGCGGTTGCTGTGCGCAATCTGGCGGCTGAATTGACGGTGAAGAATGCTTCCTCGCTCCGTTCGCGTGGCGGAATCGGCGGTGATGCCAGCATTTCCAATGTGCCGCTGGTCGAACTGGAGAGCGTGGGAGCCGACCTTGAGTTGAACTCGACAGAGACAGCCGTAATCGGTTCGGTGGGCAGCGACCTTGAGGTAAAAGATATTGCGGATGCGCTGAGTTGCGGCACTGTTGGCGGTGATTGCCAGATTTCAGGAGGCCCGCAGGCCGAAATTACAGTTGGCAATGTTGGCGGTGATTTGCAGATACAGCATGCTTTAAGGGTACACCTGGGCAGCGCGGGCGGTGATTATGTGCTGCAAGATATTCGCAGCAGCGTGGAAATCGGCAGTGTGGGCGGCGATGCGCGTTTTGTTGGCATCGGAGGCGACCTGCACGCGGGCAATATCGGATCGGATGTCGAGTTGAAGGATATCGCCGGGGCTATTGAAATAGGCAACGTCGGCGGCGACCTTTCGCTTCAGTCCGCGTTTCCGGCAGGCAGTCATACACGCCTGAGTATAGGTGGAGACGCCAGCATTCAACTGCCCGGGAACGCCAACCTGCGCATTGACGCGGTTGTAGGTGGTGATGTGATGGGAGCGGGAGTTTCCTCAAGCAGAGGAGGAAATATGCTGAGCCTGGTATATGGCGAGGGCGCGTCAACGCTTGAACTACGGGTGGGTGGTGATTTGCGCCTGCGAGGACACGATAGCCCCCGCAGCAGCACGACCTCGAATGCCTGGTGGAGCGAGTTTGAAAGCGAAATGGCGGAACTGGGGCGCGAGATGGGACGACTTGGCCAGGAACTGGGGCACGAAATTTCGGGAGCCTTTAAAGATGCTGCCTGGAGCAAAGGAACCGATTGGACGAACGAATTCACGCGCCGGGCAGAGGAGCAGGTGCGCCGCGCGCAACGCCGGGCGGAAGAGCAGGCGCGCAAGGCAGAGGAACGCGCTCGACGGGCGCAAGAGCGTGCTGCTCGTGTGCGCGTGCGCTTCAATGATCGCGAATGGCAGTTTGATCCTCAGCGATTAGAGCGGTTGAAGGAAGAGGCGCGCAAGGCTGCTGCCGAAGGAGTCGTGGGCGCGCTCGAAGCGGTTGAGCGAGCCATCAGCAATTTGCGTGTGCCAATGCCGCCTCGTCCGCCCGCGCCGCCAACACCACCTCCTGCCCCAGCGACGCCTTCAGCGCCGGGAACGCCACCAACGCCCCCTCCGGCACCGGATAGCCCCTCTCCTATGAGATCAGCAGGCGAGGTCGAGCCAGTGGAGTTGGTCGAGCCAGTGGAGCCGGTCGAGCCAGTGGAACAGACTGATGAGCCTGTGAATAGCGGAACCGATGATGCCAGCGTGGCGCAAGTTGCTGCTGCTGGCCGGGAGCAGGAACGCGAGGCCATTCTGCGTATGATTGCTGAGGGCCGCATCTCGCCAGAAGAGGGCGATCTGCTGCTTGAAGGCCTGGGCGGTGAATAAGTTGAAACAATAACAATCGACCCTCTCCCTCGCGTGCAGAGAGTATGGCGGGTACTAAAAGTACCTGCTATACTCGTTTTTGTTTTTACAACGTGTAATTACTGGTAGAATGAGTGGCTTTTTTCTGTGCCGCAAAACGTGGTGTGAGCTTTTTCACATCTAGACTGTACAATTTGAAACCTGATACTCTTCCATGACGTGGTACAATTGAAACAGCTTATTTGGTTGCAACCGAAGTTTGGAGTATGAGATGTCCGATTATCAGGTCTCATCCTCACCAGGAGCGTCGCCCACGGAAAGCAATACAGCGGTAAAAACTGTCCTGGTGGTAGAAGATGATGAAGATATAGGCTCGTTTCTGGTTCACGCTATTTCATTAGAAATGTCATTACAGGCGCTACTTGCTCCCAACGGTTATGAAGCGCTAGAGCTGGTAGAACGCTATAAGCCTGACTTATTTCTGCTAGACTATCACTTGCCTGGTATTAATGGCATTCAACTCTATGACCGCCTGCATGCGAAAAATGGGTTGGAACACGTTCCTGCCGTCATGATTAGCGCCAATGCTCCGGTGAAAGAGATTCGCCAGCGTAAAATCACCTACATCAAGAAACCGTTCGAGTTAACCGATCTCCTGCAGACCATCGAAAAGCTCGTTGCGCGTTAACGTTATTTGCTTGCTCTTTCTCTGAAGAACGGGGAACTTTCTTTGAAACCATTCGTAGTAATTGCGTATGTATCAAGTAGTAGGTTAAACTAGCCGGTTCCTTGAAGGAGCAAGAAATGATAATGCGCAAAAAAGGACTGTTGTTTGGTTTGCTTTGTATGCTGCTCGTTGTAAGCGCGTGTGGTGGAACTACAACAAGCGTTACACAGTTGTTGCAGAACACGGTGAGTACCACCAGGCAACTGAAGACGGTACATGTCGATATGAAGATGGCCGCGACTGTCGGAGTAACGGGACTGACCAGCACGTCTTCCAATGGTTCTACAACCCCAACCAGCTTCACCTTCAATATCACAGGCTCAGGTGACGAGGTAATGCCCGATAAATCCTCGATGAAGGTTTCGCTGGGCGGACTCTCCGGCGCGAATTATTCTGTTGCCACCATTGTCATCGGAAATAAATTGTACATTCAGAACGCGAAGGGGCAATGGTACGTTCTGGATAAAAGCAAACTGGCAGGCAGCAATGGCTCTACCAATCCATTTTCTACCATCAGCGTACCCGATTTGAACAAATTGCTGGATATCGCACAGAAAAACGCTAAGATCACCGATCACGGAGATGAAAACCTGAATGGACAGAGCCTGCGGCATATCACGGTGGTACTCGATAAAACAGGCTTCCAGAAGCTGATTGCGGCATATGGACAGATAAGCGGCTTGACGGGAACAAACCAGCAAATGCTCAACCAGCTCATGAATAATACAAAGGATTTCAACGCCACCCTCGATTTCTGGATTGACGAGTCCACGTCTTACGTGCATCGCGTGGAGATGAAGCTAAACTTCAATCTGGATTTGAAAGGGCTGGTAACTCCTACTACGACCACCACGAACAACAACGCAGGCGTCTCGCTCAAACTCGATACCACCATCGACCTGAGCAAATTCAACGAACCGGTCACGATTAACGCGCCTGCCAATGCCATTCCGACGGACAATCCAGGAGTGATTTTTGGGGCTGGGCAGTAAACATACACTGCTAAACTAGTGAAAGGGGCGGCCAGGAAATAGACTGGTCGCCTCTTTTTATTATTGGTTGGCCGCTCTATTGATTGAAATTACTCTCTTGCTAATAACTCAACTGTATGTTACACTCTCGCAATCATAAAAGCGAGGAGGCGTCTTCAGGGGAATGGGTGATTGGGATGACAGCATCAAGTTATTTATTCGTGAAAACGCGCAAGACCTTGTAACCTGGCTCTGGCAAGGAGCGCAGGTAAAAAGGCAGCTCCAGACAGAATTTAAAGTGCGTACCATCGAGGCTGATTCCGTTTTAGAGATCGAACTGGAGAATAATGAGGAGAGAATGCTCTTCCATATTGAAATCCAGTCTACACGAGACATGCCCGGTCGGCTTTTACAATATAGTGTAGAGGCCAATCATCAGCATCAACTACCTGTCTATTCCTGTGTGATTTATTTAAGAGATGTGGGAGAGGTGCCGAAGCCGCCGCTAGAATGGAAGCGTCTTGATGGAAAAGAGATTTTGTGGTTTGATTACATGAGTGTAGAACTCGCAAAATTGTCTGTCGAGGAGCTTAAACATACTGGCTTAAACGGGCTGAAGCCTCTGTGGGTGTTAGCCAAAAATGGAGCAAGGCAAACGGTTGTTGAAGAGGTTGTGCATGAGCCTGGCTCATCACAACAGTTTGAACTCTTATCGCTTTCCCGGCTTTTTGTAGACCTGGTTTTTACAGGACAAGATCAGGATTGGGTTGAGAGGATTTTTAATATGTATAGTGATCCACTTTCACAGACACCTACGTATCAGAAGCTTGTCAGGCAAGGGCGAGAAGAGGGCTTACAGCAGGGGTTGCAGCAAGGGCGAGAAGAGGGGCTGCAGGAGGGACTACAGAAAGCCCTTTTGCGAGTTGTCGAGGTGCGCTTCCCCGCGCTTGTGGCCTTAGCGCAGAAGACAGTTCCGCAGGTAGAAAAGCCTGAAACGCTGGATATGCTGCTTAGAGGGGTGGTTGCTGCTCCTGATGAGCATGTGGCCGGCTTCTTATTGGAGACTCTTGCTGCTTGATGTGGTATTCGAAAAAGCCTTAAAAAAGCGCATTGACAGGCACTCCTGTTCCAGGTACAATTGCTCATAGAAGCTACGGAACAACCGAATAGATGTTTTCTTCTGGGAAGAGTAGACAGGAAGCTTACTGATAGAGAAGGAGTGGCCAGCGGCTGGAAGCCCCCACAGTAGCCAGTGTCGAACGTCGCCCGGTATGGCGCTGAAGAAATACGGATATGCGTAAAGTAGATCGGCGCGGGTAAGCCCGTTATAGCGAGACCCGATAGGCCTCTTCCACATGCTGGTAGAACTGTCAGGGTGACGAGTGCGCCGTTGCGGCAACGCGCGGCGAAATGAGGTGGTACCGCGAAAATATGCCCTTTTCGTCCTCATAGGGATGATTGGGCTTTTTTATTGCCCTATCGCCTTTAGTCACTTGAAACACTTTAACAGGAAAGGAAGAGCGGTCTCATGAGTTTACCGAAACGCTACACTCCCGGCACAGCCGAACCTACGCGCCAGCAATACTGGCAGCAGCATGACATTTATGCCTTCTCACGCGAATCGACCCAACCTCTCTATGCTATTGATACGCCGCCCCCAACCGTCTCAGGAAACCTGCATCTTGGGCATTTATATTCCTATAGCCATGCTGATTTTATGGCCCGTTTCTGGCGCATGAACGGGTATAACGTTTTTTATCCAATGGGCTTTGATGATAACGGCCTGCCTACGGAGCGACTGGTGGAAAAGCGATTGGGTATTACGGCCTTGCAGGTGGGGCGTGAAGCCTTTATTCAGAAATGCCTGGAAGTGAGCGAGCAGGCGGAGCAGGATTACAAGGCTCTCTGGCAGCGACTTGGGCTGTCTGTGGATTGGCGTTATAGCTATCGTACCATTGATGAACTCTCGCGCCGCACCTCGCAACTCTCCTTCATTGAACTATATAAGAAAGGGTTAGCATACCAACAGGAAGCTCCCTCGATCTGGTGCCCCGAATGCCGGACAGCCATTGCGCAAGCGGAATTGAACGATCTTGAGCGGCAGAGTGAGTTTGTGACATTGGCCTTCCGGCTTGAGGACGGAGAGATATTGCCGATTGCTACCACGCGCCCAGAACTGCTGCCCGCCTGTGTAGCCGTGTTTGTGCATCCAGACGATGCGCGTTACAAAGGCTTGATTGGCTCAAAGGTGCGCGTGCCATTGTTGAATTTTGAAGTGCCGTTGCTGGCTGATGGAAAGGCAAATCCTGAAAAAGGAACGGGCGCGGTGATGTGCTGCACCTTTGGCGATGTCACCGACGTGGAATGGTGGTATAAGCACCACTTACCGTTAAAGGCGATTATTGGCAGGGATGGCAGGATCAACGCGGGGCCATATGCCGGGCTAACTATCAAAGAGGCGCGACAACGCATTATTCAGGATTTGGAAGCAAATGGCGATGTGTTGAAACGCGAACCTATCCGGCAGAGCGTGCGCGTGCATGAGCGATGCGATACGCCTGTGGAATATATTGTGACGCGGCAGTGGTTCATTCGTGTGTTGGAGCGCAAAGCCGAGTGGGTAGAGGCAGGAGAGCAAATTTCGTGGCACCCGGCGCATATGCGAGCGCGCTATCGAGAATGGGTAGAAAACCTGGGCTGGGATTGGTGCATCTCGCGGCAGCGCTACTTCGGCGTGCCTTTCCCACTCTGGTACTGCGCGGAGTGCGGCGAAATCGTGCTGGCGGACGAAGCGAATTTGCCAGTAGACCCCAGCGAAAGACAGCCTGATTGCGCCTGCGCCTGTGGAAGCAGGGACTTTGTGCCGGAAGAGGACGTGATGGATACGTGGGCTACGTCATCGATGACGCCGCAAATCGTGGGGCGCTGGCTTTCCGACCCGGAATTATACGAAAAGGTCTTTCCCATGTCGCTGCGACCACAGGCACACGAGATCATCCGTACCTGGGCCTTTGATACCATTGTGAAGTCGTTGTATCACTTTGGCAAGTTGCCCTGGAAGACGGTGGCAATTTCTGGTTGGGGATTGGCGGGTGAAGGTATGGGCAAGATCAGCAAGAGTCGCGGCGGCGGGCCAATGGCTCCCATGCAGATGATCGAAAAGTATTCGTCGGACGCTGTGCGCTACTGGGCGGCCAGCACCGGCTTTGGCAAGGACTCGATCATCAGCGAGGAGAAGATTGCGCTTGGTGGAAAACTGGTCAACAAGCTGTGGAATGTGGCGAAGTTCAGCGAGCGTTTTCTCGCGGGCTATCACTTATCGCAAGAAGTTCCCACGTTTACGCCGACTGATCGCTGGCTGCTTTCGCGCCTGCATCGCCTGATCCGGCGCGTAACCGAACTTTTCCGCGCCTACGATTATGCAGCAGCTAAAAGCGAGACGGAGACATTTTTCTGGCGTGACCTCGCCGATAACTACCTTGAGATGGCGAAGGAACGATTGTACGACGAAGCGCATCCAAAGCGAGACGGAGCGCGCTATACGCTCTACACAGCCTTGTTGTCGGCCCTCAAGCTTTTCGCCCCCTTGCTGCCGTATATCACGGACGAGATTTATTGCGCGCTTTTCGCCGCGCAAGAGGGCAAGCAGTCAATTCATATTAGTAGCTGGCCAGAATGGAACGAAGATTTCATCAGCGACGAAGCTGAGGCCGCAGGTGAGACGCTGATTGAAATTGCTACGGCGGTGCGCCGCTATAAAAGCGAGGCCAATCTTTCGCTCGGCGCGGAACTGGAATTGCTGCAACTAACAACGGCTGAACCTCAGGTTGCTCAGATGTTAGAGCAGGCGAGGGCGGATTTGAGGAGCGTGACGCGGGCGCGGCGGATTGAGATAGGGGATCAGTCCATTTTGAATGCGGAGACAGTTAACGATGATGCTATGGTAAAAGTAGGGATAAAGCGATAAAGACGAGGGGAACAGCACTTCTGCGCTGTTCCCCTCGTCGCGTTCGTCTTACTTACGATGCTGTTTCGCGCAACTCATTCAAAATACTTTCGAGCGTGGATTGGCGGACGCGGTGGATTTCGCGCTTGCCGCGATGGGGGAGCGTAATTGCCTCGAGCGAACCGTTCTTAATCCAGCGTCGAACGGTATTCTCATTGACGCGCAGGCGTCGGGCAACTTCTTGAATGGTCAACAAAGGGTCTTTTTGATCGATCATGGGTTTAAACTCCTGATAGTTAAGGAACAGGTATTTGTATCTGTATATACGTATCCTGTTTGCAACGGGACTACATTTTAGACGTAAAACGGTGGGAAAACGGGTAATTCTCATATCAGTTTCTCAAAACAACATCTACATGTTTTTTTAATCATTTCCCGCGCCTCACCTAAAAGTGACGAGACCATAAAAAGGGGAGACAGGGCGGATTGGAATAGAACACTACGCTCTATCTCCTTGCTTGATACATGTACGTTGTCAACGTACATACCAGGGGATTCCTCGCCCCCTATCATCCTGAGCGCAGCGAAGGATCTCTGCCGTTGGCACACGAAGCGCCGGGGGACGGAGATCCTTCGCTGCGCTCAGGATGACAGACCTGAATAGACCCTTTCTTTATCAAACTTCGTCCATCAAGCAATCAATCTTTTGGAATAGGACGTCCGTTACGCTTGAAGAGTTCGCGCCAATCCTCCTCTTGAAGGTTGATGCGGAACTTTTTGGCCGCTTTCTGGATGCGCTTCCAGGCTTCGTCGCGTTCTTTGTTGGTGACGCCCTGCACCTGGTCGAAGCGCGCTATGGCTTCCTGGACGTGGCGTGCGTCGGAAAGCGGTTCTTTGCGCTCTTTTGGGAAGGCGAATTCGCTATCCGGCATCTTTTCGCGGTCTTTGTCCGAAAGTTTGGTCATACGTTGACTCCTTTCGAGGGCGGGGCAAGCCCACGCCCCTACATTATTCTGGACGGTCAGGGTCGTCCAGGACTTGAATTTTGTCTTCCTCTTTGATGTTTTTGTCGGTACTTATTTCACGGACTTCCCAGCGGGAATCGTTGCCTTCGCGCCAGAAGCGGATGGTGAGGGCGCATGGGCCGACCTGCATATGCTGGAGTTCGATGGATGGCAGCCAGTCGGGCAGGGTGGGCTTGACGTAGAGCTTTTTGTTAGGCGCGTCGGCGCGCAGGCCCAGCATAGTGCGGATCATGTGGAAGACGCTGCCGGTAGCCCAGGCCTGCGGAATGTTGGCTCCGGCAGGATACAGCACCGGAAAATCATCGTCGCCCCGGCGATGAACGCCTGCGAAGACTTCGGGGGGGCGATAGGAGTCGAAGCGATTGATGGCGTCGAAGATGCCGCGCATGACGAAGTTGGCTTCGTCGGCGAGGCCGTAACGTTTGAAGCCATCGGCGATGATGCCGTTGTCCTGCGGCCAGACCGAGCCAAGCTGATAGAGGTAGGGATTGTAGGCCGGATTCTTGCTGGAGAGCGTGCGAATGCCCCAGCCGCTCCACATGTCTTTCTGTAACAATCGTTTCGCTGTGCGAACGGCTTTATCGTGATCGGCAATGCCGCCCCACAAGACCTGTCCGGCGTTTGAAGCAACCGAAGTGATCTGCTTTTTATGTGGATCAAGGCCAAAACAGAAGCAGCCCTCGTCCTCCATCCAGAAGTCCTTGTTGAATTTTTCTTTCAACTCCTGGGCCTGTTGCTCCAACTGTGAGGCGCGTTTTTCGTCGCCTAACGCCCGGAAAGCTTCCGCCATACGGGTTTTGGCGTCGTAGGTATAGCCTTGCAGTTCGCACAGACCTTTTGGCTGCTTGACCTGCGAGCCATCGGCATACACAACGGCGTTTCCGGCGTCTTTCCAGCCCACATTCTCATAGCCGAGCGAGGAGTAGGTTTTGTACTCCTGGAAGCCGTCGCCATCCAGGTCGCCATAGTGATCGATCCAGTTCAGGCAGCCATCGGCCACCTGGCGGTATTCTTTCAGCAAGTTGATGTCGCCAGTCCAGCGGTAGGCTTCGGAGAGGACGATGAGGTAGAGAATGGTGGCGTCGGCAGTGCCGTAGTAGGGTGTGAAGGGGATTTTGTGGAAGAAGGCGAGTTCACCAAAGCGAATTTCGTGCAGAATTTTGCCGGGCTGAGCATCGCGCCAGTCGTCGCGTTCCTTCGCCTGGTATTCGGAGAGGCGTTTCAACGCGCCGCGAGCGAAGCCGGGCGATACAGCCATGTTCTGGTAGGAGACGGTCAGGCTATCGCGTCCGAAAAGGGTGACAAACCAGGGAACACCTGCGGCTGGCACCCAGGCCTCGTCGGAAACGTCCATATCGTAGATGCGCAGCGCACCCATGTCATCGATGGCTTGACGATAAGTGCGGTAGAGGTCATTGTTCGGCGTGGCAATGTTGGTGACGCGCTTCTGCCAGCGAGCCTGCCGGGCGTCGAAATCGCTTTTGGGGTCTTCTTGCGGCGCGGGAGTTGCGCCCGATGAGCGACTGCCTTGCTGGCCAAAGGTACACGAACTGGGGCTGGGACGTTTGACATGCTGGCCATGTTCCAGGATCAGGTCACCGCACATCTCCCACTTTTCATTTTGATCGAGTTCGATTTCAAAAAAGATACGCCCATTTGCATAGCCTACAGGTGAGCTAGTATGCGTGATCTGATAAAGAGCGGCGCGGTGGAAATCTTTATGATCGTACTTTGTGCTGAGCAGCATTTGTTTTTCATGCCACTCGGTCTGCTGCTTGCCGCGCTGTACGATGTCGTTAGATTTTACCTCGAAGATGTCGGCGAAATCTGAACGCATAGCGATTTCCAGCACGAACTGCACTTTTTTGCCGCTATAGTTGACGATCTCGAACTCTTCGTGAATGCCCTCGCTCACAGTGCGATTAAGCGTAAGGCCGAGGCTGTCTTTGGCGATTTCTCCGCCCTCGGTGTTCACTTTGGGGTTGGTGAGATGGAAGCGTGAGGCGTAGAAGGCTAGCTGGCTGGAATTGATGACGTTCCAGGGAACGCGATTGATATAGATATGATAAAAGCTGATGAAGCGAGTATCGATGGCATAGACGCCCTCGTCGCTGTCGGTATTGATGAAGCCGCGCTGGTCTGTCACCATGAATGTGCGACCCTGGCTGATGGTGATAACGGGCGGCCCCACTTTGATTTCGATGGTCATGAATGGTCTCTCCTTCGGGCGACCTCAATGATTCGGGTTTTTTGTAGGGACGCGCTTCATCGCGTCCACCTGCCCTGTACCGGCGCGAGAGGCCGGACGCGATGAAGCGCGTCTCTACAAAAAACTGCATATTTTTTTTAAAGATCGCCTATGTTGATGATAATGGTATCTATCAGACGTGCAAACGCGCCTGCATTTGCTGCTGCTTGAAGACTCGTTCCGGTATGATAATCCGCGAGTCCTTTTGCATGGTAAAGTAAGCCCATGCATACTGGAACAGGACAATGAAGCGATTGCGGAAGCCGATCAGGAAGAAGATGTGAACGAGCAGCCAGGTGATCCAGGCAAACAGGCCCGTGAAGCGAATCTTGCCTAAATCGACAACCGCGAAGCCGCGTCCCACGGTTGCCATTGTGCCTTTGTCATGATAATGGAACGGCTGCGGATGCTCTTTGCCTTCTACGCGGTCGGCAATTACCTCGGCAACGTAGGTTGCTTCCTGGATGGCGACAGGGGCGAGCCCCGGTAAGTGTTTGCCATTCTGCTCTTTTAATGCGGTATCGCCGATGACGAAGATGTTGGAGTGGCCGGGAATGGTCATATCAGATTGCACTTTGACCCGGCCATCATGATCGGTCTCGACGTTCAGCCATTTCCCGGCGGGTGAGGCTTTGACGCCTGCTGTCCAGATGACGTTTTGGGTCTCGACGCGCTCATCGCCAATCTTGACGCCGTTTTCATCAACCTCGGTCACATGCACGCCTGAATGGATTTCCACGCCCATCGCCTTCAGCTTCTTGCTTGCCTTCTTCGTCAGGCTTGAGGGAAATTGGGGCATGACGCGCGGCTTACCCTCAACGAGGATGATGCGGGCTGCCGAAGGATGAATGTGCCGGAAATCCTTCTTCATGGTCTGGTGCGCCAGGTCAGCGATGGCTCCCGCCAGTTCGACGCCAGTTGGCCCGCCGCCGACGAGAACGAAAGTGAGCAGTCCTTTGCGCTTCTGCTGGTCGCTTTCGCGCTCGGCAGCCTCGAACGCGCTCAGCACCATGTTGCGCACGACCAGGCCATCATCCAACGTTTTGATGCCCGGCGCGAGTTGCTGCCAGTTGTCATGTCCAAAGTAGTTGCTGGTGGCCCCTGTGGCGACGATCAGGTAGTCGAATGGAATGCGCTGCGTATTCGTAACGACCTGCTGTCCCTGCACGTCAATATCCGTTACCTCGTCCATCAACACCTCGGTATGTTCCTGCTTGCGCAAAATCTCGCGGATAGGCGTGCAGATATCGTCGGGAGCGAGACCCGCCGTTGCCACCTGGTAGAGCATGGGTTGGAAGAGATGATAATTGTTGCGGTCAATGACCGTTACGCTCACCGGAACCTCATCCAGTTCTTTTGCCGCCTGCAAGCCGCCAAAGCCTGCCCCGATGATAACAACATGCGGTCGCTGTTCTTGCTGGTTGTTTTGCCCTGTCAATTGGGATGCCTCCTTCACAAAACCCTGGATATTACAGCGCGCCCGTATTAATCATCAGGCCGCCGTCGATGACGTAGGTTGAGCCGGTGACATAGGCGGCAGCATCGGATGCCAGGTAGACGGCGAGTTTGGCGACCTCGTCCGGCTGGCCCATGCGATGCAGCGGAATCTCTTTGAGCAGCGCGGCCATCTTTTCGGGGTCAGCCTCAACATCGGCATCGATAGGGGTGTGAATCGCACCCGGCGCGATATTGTTGACGGTGATGTTATAGGGAGCGAGTTCCAGCGCGATGGTGCGCATCAACATACGAACGCCGCCCTTCGCGCAGCAGTACGGCGCGTTTTTGGGCATGGCGAGGTCTTCATGCACCGACGAGATATTGATGATGCGGCCCTGGATTTTGCGCTTAATCATCTCGCGAGCAGCGGCCTGCGCGCAGAAGAAGACGCCCTTGAGGTCAACGCTCAACACGCGGTCGAATTGCTCCTCGGTCACGTCCACGAAAGGACTGTGAATCTCCATGCCAGCGTTGTTGACTATAATATCCAGGCGGTTGAAGTGTTCGACGGTCTGCTGGATCAGACCTTGCGCCTGCTGCACCTGGGAGACATCGGCCTGTAGTACCAGCACTTTGCCGTTGTTCTTTTCAATGGTCTGCAGTACTTCCTGGGCCTTTTGCTGGTTATGGACGTAATTGACGACCACCGTTGCCCCTTGTTTGGCGAATTCAATGGCGATACCACGCCCGATGCCGCTATCGGAGCCGGTGACAATGGCGACTTTGTTATCGAGAAAACCCATGATCTATGTGTCCTTTCTTATCAATGTCTGCTATACAATGATTTTCTGTAGGGACGCGATGCTGTCCATTGACAACCAACACAGGGAATCGTGGTCGTGAGGCCAACCATTTCCCCATGTCATCCTGAGCGCAGCGAAGGATCTGTGTCACCGCGTGAATCGTGTGCCAACGCCTGAGATCCTTCGCTGCGCTCAGGATGACATGAAACCCTTGCCGAATCTGGTTGTAGCAGTTCATCATTGCGTCCCTACGAACCAATTATCCTTGAACGACGAGCCAATCGAGGTCACGCGGGAGCGAAGAGGAGATGACCTCATTTCCGTCTTTGTGGACAAGCACGTTGTCGTTGAGACGGATACCGCCCTTGCCGTCCAGGTAGACGGCAGGCTCCATGTTATGCACCATACCGGCGCGCAGCACCTGATTTGAAGCCGGATGCAGCACAGGCATGGCGGCATGGTTGATGGCCTGGAAACCAAAGCCGTGCCCTAGACCATGCTTGAAGGCCGCGCCAAAGCCCGCCTGCTCCATCACGCTGCGAGCGGCGTGGTCGGCTTCACGAGCGGGAACGCCATCGCGGATGACTTGCAAGGCCGCATCCTGAGCGCGCATGCAAGCTTCATGCGCTTTGCGCCACTCGTCGCTAATCGAACCGGCGAAGAAGGTGCGTGTCAGTTCCGCCCAGTAGCCGTTGATGCCCACCTCCATCTGCACGGTGACGGTATCACCTGCGTTGATGGGCGCGTTTGAGGTGAGGTTGAAGGCGCGATAGGCCAGGGCGGCGCGTTTGCCAGCCATGACATGCACGTATGGCGTGACATGCCTGGCTCCCGGTGAGGTGTAGCCAGCCCGCAACAGAGCCGCGTAGGTCTGGGCCGCGACCTCGGCTTCAGTGCTGCCAACGGCAATCGCTTCGCGGGCAGCACTGAAGCCGAGATAGGCGACCTGCTCGCAGCGTTTGATGGCCTCTAGCTCGGTGCCGGTTTTCACGGCTGCCAGTTCGTCCAGCATGCCTGTAACATCACGCAGGTAGCCACCCAGGAAGAGTTGGTGAAGCAGTTCATAGGTGGCTGGTCCTGGCGCACCGACCTGGGTATATGCGGTGGCGATGGGAGAATACACGCCCTCGTAGCCGACGACCGCGTTCTCGTTGATATTGGCCGAGCGCAAGAGTTCGGCCAATGGCTCGCGCACCGATTCGATGGTGTTGCCGATGTAGTTCATGGTCTCTTCAGCGTAGGATTTCACCTCGACAGCGGTACTGGGCGGCACCAGGTCTTCCTCGTCTTTGGGGATGGCGAGGCGAAACTCTACTTCTTTATTGGCATTGAGCGTGACGATGCAGAAGGAGTTGCCCAGGATGGGCTGGTAGCCAGTCAGCATCACCACGTTTTGCGGTAGGCGGCAGATAATGGCGTGAAAGTCTGCGCCTCGTTGCAAGAACATCTCGCGTATGAGCGCATTGCGTGGATGATTGGTCTTAATCATATCGTTGTCCTTTACCGGTGTGATTTTATTCTTGGAACGCCCCGGCCAGAGGTTCCCCAGGGGGACATGTTCTGGCGGACGGGCGGGTTGGTGACGGCGACCATGCGTGGCTGCCGCTTCATAACGTCGGCTCCATTGGAGATCAGGAAGTCGGCGGTGCGAGCGGCGAGTGATTGGATGGTCAGGCCGGGATTGGCTGAACCCTGCGTTGGGAGCAGGCTGCCGTCGCAGACGAACAGGTTGGGGATGTCGTGCGCGCGACCGAAACTGTCCGTGACCGAGGTGCGCGGGTCGTTGCCCATGCGCGCTCCACCGACCAGGTGTGCGTAGCGCGGCTCGTGTACGACCTCATCTGCTCCGGCGGCGTAGAGAATCTCTGTCGTTTTTTTAGTGCCGAAGTCGGAGATTTTGCGGTCGTTGTCGTGCAGGCGGAAGGTGACTTTGGCGACGGGCAGGCCGTGACGATCTTTCTCATCGGCCAGTTCGACGCGGTTGTCTTCCCAGGGCAGGATTTCACCCAGCACGCCAAGTGCGGCCCAGTGGTTGTAGTCCATCATTACACGGCGCATGCCCCAGCCCCATGCGCCTTTCGCCACCATCATTTGCTTGGCAAAGGCTATCGGCAGCGGTCCGACGGTCTGGATGGCGAAGCCGCGCACGAAATCGCGTTTGGGGTCGGTTTCGTAAAACTCCTCAGTCAGCGCGTGCGCGGGCGGCGCTTTGTACATGCGAATGGGGTCGGGGAAGCGGCCAAGCACAACGTTACCGATCTGCACCATCAAGTACTTGCCGACAATGCCGCTTGAGTTTGCCAGCCCGTTCTCGAAACCGGGGCAGGCCGAATTGAGCAGCAGGCGCGGCGTCTCGATGGCATAACCGGAGACGATGACGACTTTGGCCCGTTGCTCGCGCTCGTTGCCCTGCGCGTCGAAGTAGGTGACGCCCGTAACAAGGCCGTCCTTGCCCATATTGATGCGGGCGACCATGCAGTTGTCACGTATCTCCGCGCCGTGATGAATGGCGTCGGGTACGTGGCTGACCAGCGTACTCTGCTTGGCTCCCACTTTGCAGCCCTGGATGCAGAAGCCGCGATAGATGCAATGGGGGCGGTCAGCGTGCGAACCAGAGGTGATAGCGACAGGGCCACCTGCCACGACACCGATGCCCAGGGCAGTACAGCCCTTAATCAGCACATCGCCAACGCCACCCATCGGGTGCGGGCCGTAGATGTAGCCATGCGGGTCGCCCCAGGGATAGTAGGCCGGGCCAGCGACGGGAATTTCGCGTTCGAGCAGTTCGTAATAGGGCTTCAGGTCTTCATAGCTGATCGGCCAGTCCACCCCGACGCCATCTTGCGAATAGACGCGGAAGTCCGAGGGGTGAAAGCGCGGCGTAAAGCCAGCCCAGTGAACGGAGCCGCCGCCTACGCCCTTGCCGCTGTTGTTTGCGCCAAGCGTGATGGGGTCTTTTCCGCCTGTGATGCGCAGGTCGTTCCAATAGAGGTTATAGGAACCCGCCTCGTCGCTTACCCAGTCGCGTTCGGTATCCCAGAACGGCCCGGCGTCAAAGCCGATGACGCGGAAACCCGCGCGCGCCAGGCGTTGCAGCATCACACCGCCAGCTGAGCCAACACCCACAATCACGAAATCGACTTCTTCATCCGGGGCGAAATGGCGCATAGGAACGTCGATCTTTTGAATTGGCCCCAGCATGTGGGTGTCTTCTTTGGCCCCGTCAAATGCTCCAAAAAGTGGTGTATTCATGGTTTCTTCTCTCCCTTAATGCGTGCCTTCCTGGCCCGGTGTCTGGCGATGATGCGCGACTGCGCCGCCGATTGGTGTGTATTCGCCGGAAAGCGAATTGGCAGGCGGTTCCCATTCGTAACGCTGCTCCTCTACTTCCCAGGGTTCCGGCCTGCCACCTTCCAGGCGCATGTAGCCGCGTGGATAGGCCGGGCCGCCAAAGCCGATCTCGTCCCATGAATAGGGATGGGCATAGTAGGCATCAACCACATCCTGCATGATGAGCATCCAGTAGCGGGTGACGGACATGCGTTGCCAGATATCTTGTCCGGCAGGCGGCTTGCCATCGTGGATGCTCTTGAGTACCTGGTCTTGCTGCGTCGGATTGAGGTTGATGAAGGAATCTGAGAACATGTGCTTTGCGATAGCTTCGATAGCCTGCAAGCCCAGGCGGTGCGCTTCATCATCGGGCGGCATGTCCTCAAAGCGGTAGCCATCGATGCGCTTATGGTAAAGACGGTTGTCGATGTAGTTAACCACCGGAATTCTGTGTTCCTCGTCGCGGTCATCCTGTGGCAGCAGGCGGTCACAGATGGCCTGCATCAGGCGCGCCTCTTCGGGTGTAAAAAACTGAATTGGCGGCACTCGTTCAACGCGGTCCAGTACGACTTTGCGCGTGGCCTCATCCCAGAAGGCCTGCTGGCTGAGCGTGGAGAAGCCTGGATAGTAGCCCGGCTGCGCGCCAGGCGCAATCGGCTCCTTCGTCTTTGGATCGACTGGCAGGCGGCTGGTATCGACGCCTTGCAAGGATGCTTTCTTTGTAGATGTATGTCCATTCTTGCGCAACAGTTTCATTAGTCGGCCCTCCTTAACAGGCTTGCCAGCAGACCGAGGAAGCCGGTAGCGGCGAACAGCAGGGGCGCAAAGATAGGCGGCCCGTAGATAATGTTGTACCAGGGGAGTTTCAACCCGCCGGGGCGACGAAGCACTCCACGAGCGTGATAGAAGAAACCGAGCATGCCGCTCAGTACTGCTAACGCGGACGTTAACGGCAGCAGCGTGCGGGCAATGGTGCGGCTCCAGACCGTTCCTAATCCGGCGAAGATCAGGGGCGGAGTCAGCAGAATCGGCGTCCATTCGATACGGAACGCGAACTGATTTTTATAGTGCGAGTAAAGCGACTCGACGCCACTGAAGAAGGCGGCCAGGGCAGTAGCTACGCCCATTGCGCGCTGGAAGCGTCCCTCGCGCACATCCTGCTCGACGATAATCCCCTCGCGTGTGATCTTGCGCGGCAACAAATTCAGCCAGTTAGAGCGAGGCCGGGGTAGGCCAGGGAGCGTTGTATGCGTGGGATCATCCTCGCGGCGCAACATCGAGGCGATCAGGCCCAGAAAGCCGCTTACGGCAAATAGCAGGGGAGCAAGCAGAGGCGGCCCCATCACAATATTGAAGATAGGAATGCGCCAGCCGCCTGGTTTGCGATGAATGCCGCGCACGTGGAAGATAAAGCCCACGATGCCGTCGATGACCGTAATCAGCGAGACGATGGGCAATACGACACGCGCCACTTTGCGGCTAAACACGCCCCAGATACCTGCGATGGTCAGGCCGAGGCTGATGAAGACCGGCGAGTACATGATGCGCTGGCTGTAGCTGCCGATGTAGTGTTCGTAGGTCACTTCCAGGCCGCTCAGTAGAGCGGAGAACGCCGTAATCAGCGAAAGGCTGCGCTGGAAGCGTCCCTCGCGAATGTGATGCTCGACCACAATGCCTTCGCGGGTGATCTTGCGCGGCAGCGATTCTAACAGCGAGGTCTTCTGCTCGCGCCAGGGATTGCGTTTGCTCTTGTTGAATGATTGCCAGAGCTGTACCAGCGCAATACCTACTTGCAGCAGGGTGCGCATAGAAATGCCTGTCGAGGCTCGTTCTCTGGCCCGGGTTGTCCGAGTGTATTTCACTTCCTGTTGGGCCAGCCGGGCACTGCCGTCATGAGCAAGGCTGGGCGGCGATTTTACTGCCATAGTCTCTTCTCCTTGTTCCGTATGTTTTCCGTCAGACCGTCTAATCTCGTTTTTTCGCTATCCATGCCAGTATCCCGCCTGTGAGCAGCAGGGCGATTCCGGCAAGGGCAGGTAACATCTTTTTCTGTGATTGTTTTGAACGCTCGTCGTTGGAACAGGTATAGCTTGCTTCGGGATACTGTTGTGGCGTGTCCTGGCGCAAAGCCATTTGCAGGACTTCGGCGAGATGGAGCGCCTGGCGGTCGGTTCCTTGCGCGATCTGTTCGCGGCAACTGAAGCCGTCGGCGATAATCAGCGTCTCTTTGTCCGCATCACGCACAGCGGGGAGCAGCACGCGCTCGCCAACTTTCATAGAGACATCGTAATGGTCGCTCTCGAAGCCAAACGCGCCCGCCATGCCACAGCAGCCCGTATCGGGTAGCGTATAATTCAGTCCCAGTTGGGAGAGGATTTTTATTTCCGCGCCCATTTTCATGATGGACTTGTGATGGCAATGTCCATGCACCAGAGCTTTGCGCTTAAGCGGTGGCACCTCGAAGTCCGGCGCGTACTGGACGAGAAATTCGCTGAGCAGGAAAGCCTGCTTGCTCAGGCGGCGGGCGTCCTCGTCGTGTGGGTAGAGGTTGGGCAATTCATCGCGGAAGACCGCGACGCAGCTTGGCTCAAGACCCACGATGGGAATGCCTTCGCGTATTTGCGGGCGCAGTGTCTCCAGTATCTCAGAGAGCAAGCGTTTAGCCTCAGCCAGCATGCCGAAGTCGTAGAGCGGGCGACCGCAACATAAGGGCTGTAACGGCACCTCCACCTGGAAGCCCGCCGCTTCGAGTACCTCTACGGCGGCAATGGCGGTCTCAGGATGGAAGTGATTGTTGAAGGTATCGGCCCACAGGATCACTTTTCCCTGGCCCGTCTTGCGCGGCTCGCGTTTGCGGAACCATTGCTTGAAGGTGTAAGGGGCGAAGGCCGGAATCTCGCGTTGTGGCGCGATGCCTGCCGCCAGCTTGGCAAGCGAGCGCAGTCCTGGCGTCTGGGTGAAGAAGTTCACCAGCCCAGGCACGAGCGAGGCAGGGCGCGCCCACCAGTGAATGAGGCCCATCGAATAGGCGGTAATTGGCCTTAGCTTTCCTTCATAATAATGAGCCAGAAATTCGGCCTTGTAGGTCGCCATATCGACGTTGACCGGACAATCACCCTTACAGCCTTTGCACGCCAGACAGAGGTCCAGGGCGTCCTTGACGGCTTCGCTATGCCAGCCATGCAGGTCTAAGCGTTCGCCTTCGGTGCTATTTTCAGGCCTGTGATTGGCCGATAGCATCTCGAAGAGCAGGCGGGCGCGACCGCGTGTCGAGTCCTTCTCCTCGCGTGTCACCATGAAGCTGGGACACATGGTGCCGCCATCCAGGCGGCGGCATTTGCCCACGCCGACACAACGTAACGTGGCGTGGCTGAGGCTGCCGGAGTCCTCCACGAAAGAAAAGTAGGTCTGCGGCTGCGATGGATTGTAGCCCGTACCCAGGCGCAGGTTCTGATCAATGCGATATGGTTTGACCATCTTGCCCGGATTCATCTTCCAATCCGGGTCCCAGATGCTTTTGAATTCGTTGAAAGCCTCGATCAGTTCGTCGCCGTACATCCTGGGCAGCAGTTCGGCGCGGGCCTGTCCGTCTCCATGCTCGCCGGAGAAGGAGCCGCCGTATTTGACTACGAGATCAGCGGCATCGAATATAAAGGAGCGGAACCGCGCAATGCCCCCGCTTGTCTCCAGATCGAAGCTGACGCGGGTATGGATGCAGCCCTGGCCGAAGTGACCGTAGAAGGCATAGCGATAGTCGTAACGCTCCATCAGGTCGCGCAGGTCGCGTAGATAGTCAGCTACCTTGTCAGGCGGCACAGCGGAGTCTTCCCAACCGGGCCAGGCATCCTTTTCGCCCGGCACGCGCCCGGTCGCACCCAGCGCCGATTCACGCACCAGCCAGATTTTCTTCATATCAGCAGGCGTATCGAACAGCTTGATATTGGGCGACGAACGATCCTGCTTCAGAGCATTCAACAGTCCTTCAGCCTTATCGTGCGACTCCTGGCGCGTATCGCTGCCGAACTCTACCAGCAGCCAGCCGCCGCCGGGTGGGAGCATGGCTACATCGTCGGGGAGCAGGTCTTTGCGCCGCGCATCCTCGATCATCCTATCGTCTATGCCTTCGAGAGCAATCGGGTCGTGTTGCAGGATGAGCGGAATGTGATCGCAGGCGCTGTAGATATCAGGATAGCCCAGTGCCAGTAGGGCGCGAGCGGGCGGGCTGTTGACCAGCCGGGTGGTCGCTTCAAGCACGGTAACGCAAGTGCTTTCAGTGCCGACCAGGGCGCGGGCCACGTGAAAGCCATTTTCTGGTAACAATTGATCGAGGTTGTAGCCTGAGACGCGGCGGGGAATCTTGGGGAAACGCTCGCGTATCAGGTCGCCGTATTTGTCGCGGATAGCCTTCAGGCGGGCGTAGATTTCGCCCCGGCGTCCGCCTTCGCGGATGATGCGCTCTAATTCTTCGTCGCTGGTTTTGCCAACGCGCATACGCAGGCCGTCATAGGTGAGGATATCAAGCTCCTCGATATTATCGACGGTTTTTCCGGCCATGACCGAGTGCGTGCCGCAGGAGTCGTTGCCGATCATGCCGCCAAGCGTGCAGTGCGTGTGCGTGGCGGGATCGGGACCGAACGTGAGTTGATACTTTTCGGCTGCATCGCGCAGGTCATCCAGAATGGTGCCGGGCTGCACGCGAGCCAGCTTGCGCTGGGGGTCGATCTCCAGCACGCGGTTCATATATTTTGACCAGTCGATAATGACGGCGACGTTGCAGCATTGCCCGGCGAGGCTGGTGCCGCAGCCGCGTGAGAGCAAAGGCGCGCCATATTTCCGGCAGGCTTCTACCGTCCGAATTACGTCGTCCACGCCTTTGGGGATGACCACGCCGATAGGCACCTGCCGGTAGTTCGAGGAGTCTGTGGCGTACAAAGCCCGGCTTCCCTCGTCGAAGCGCACCTCACCATGAAGCTGCTGGCGCAGTTCATCTGCCAGGGCGTCGGCATCGACATGGTATGTTCGCCCGTTGCTTGACACGCGAGCATTTTTGGTGATGGTATGTATCACGCTTTTCACGGGTTGGCTCCCCTTGTGAATTACAAATAGATGTTGCTTTTCTTGTTTTCCCGCCCCACCTTTTCCGCACATGTTGTTTGTCGTAGAGATGCGACGTGAATGTTCACAAAATAATTTAGGTTCTGTAGGGACACACTTCATCGCGTCCTGCCCCTCGCGCCGATTCACGTGGGTGGACGCGATGAAGCGCGTCCCTACAGGAGTCCCTATTCATTTGTGAATGTTCGTTATTGCGTTCCCATTACGATTCGGCGTATTTGGCGGCGTCGGCTCGTTTGAATTCGAGGCCCATGCCTGGTCTGGTTAGATCAGGGCGGAGTTCGCCATTGACGGGTTCCAATACGCCGTCGAAAAACATGTGTTCGATGCGCACGTGGTCGTGGAAGTATTCCATGTGGCGGAAGTTCGGCACGGAGCAGCAGACATGCACGTGCAGGGATGGGCCGCAGTGCGATGAAAGCTGCATGGAGCGCGATTCCACCAGGGCGGCCACGCGCATGAAGCCGGTGATGCCAGCGCAGCGGGTGGCGTCGGCTTGCAAAACATCGACGGCCTCGGCTTCGAGCATGTGGCGGAAGTACCACAGGTCGTAGCCGTATTCGCCTGCCGCGATGTCCATACCTGCCGGGGCGCGGTCGCGAATCAGGTGCAGCCCTTCGAGGTCGTCGGATGAGACGGGTTCCTCGAACCAGGTGACGCCGTATTCCGCCGCGAAGATGTTCGCCAGGGCGAGGGCTTCTTTGCGACTGTACGCTCCGTTGGCATCCACGAAGAGTTCGGTATCCGGGCCGATGGCTTCACGCGCATGGGCTACGCGCATAGGGTCAGCATCCGGGTCGCGTCCGATCTTCATCTTGACGCGCGGAATGCCCATCGCTACCCAGCCGCCAAGCTGGTTTTGCAACTGCTCCTGCGAATACGAGGTGAAGCCGCCACTGCCGTAAATTGGCGCTGCTTCGCGGGATGCGCCCAGCAGCGTCACCAATGGCAGATCGAGCAGGCGCGCTTTGAGATCCCACAGCGCGGCGTCAACGGCTGCAATCGCCATTGAGGCGATGCCGGGACGACCGAGGTTGCGAATGGACTCGACCATTGCCATCCAGCAGGCCGGAACTGACATCACATCGCGGCCCTTGACCACGTTGGAGAGCATGGATGAAATCAGTTTGGCGGTTGAGACATCGGCATACGTGTAGCCGAGGCCGGTCTTGCCACCGCCATGCACTTCTACGATGACAATAGTGGTTTTGTCCCAGGTGTAGGTCCCGTCCGATTCGGGCGAATCGGTCGGGACGGTGTAGGCTGAGACATCGACACGCTCGATAGGCACGGCTTGCGTGCCGAAGCGCGTCACGGTTTGCGTGTCAGCCATGACGCTACCTGCCCTTCTCACCCAGGCCGGGAACAATACCCTCAACTACACTCTTGATAGACTCCTTGATAATGCCTCCCTCTTCAGGGTCGTACTTCAGGAGCGCCTCGCTGTAGTTTTTGGCTTCCTGGAAGGTGATGTGCGGCGGAATGGTCGGCACATTCGGGTCAGTATACACGTCGAGAATGACCGGGCGACTGGCCGTCAGGGCTTCCTCGATGGCGCGACCGACATCTTCCGGCTTATCAACGCGGATACCTTGCAGGCCAATGGAGTCCGCGAAGGTTGCGTATGGGAAGTCGGGAATGGCCTGTGTCATCGGAATGCGCGGGTCGCCGCCCTCGATACGCAGTTCCCATGTGACCTGGTTGAGGTCGCGGTTGTTGAGAACGATGAAGATCAGGTGCGGATTGCTCCAATTTCTCCAGTACTTGCCAACCGTAATCATTTCGTTGAGGCCGTTCATTTGCATCGCGCCATCGCCCGTCAGGCAGACAACTGTGCGGTCAGGATAGGCGAACTTGGCGGACATCGCATAGGGAACAGCCGCGCCCATCGTTGCCAGGCTGCCGGAGACGGAACCCATCATGCCTGAGCGCATCTTAATCGTGCGGCCATACCAGTTGGCGGTGGTGCCGGAGTCCGCGCTCAGGATGCAGTTGTCGGGCAGGCGCGAGGAGAGTTCCCAGGCCACGTATTCAGGGTTAATGGGGTCGGCGCTCTCTTTGGCGCGCGCCTCGACCACTTTCCACCAGTCGCGAATGTCGGACTCGATCTTTTCGCGCCATGAGCGGTCGGTTTTGCGCTTGAGCAGTGGAATAAGCGCCCGCAGGGTCTGTTTGCTATCGCCGATCAGGTTCAGCTCCATCGGATAGCGCAGGCCAACCATGCGGCCATCGATGTCCACCTGGATGCCGCGTGCCTGTCCCTCTTTCGGCAGGAACTCGCCGTAGGGGAAGCTGGAGCCGACCATCAGCAGCGTGTCGCAGTTCATCATCACGTTCCAGCTTGGTGTCGTACCCAGCAGGCCGAGGCCGCCAGTCACAAAGGGCAGATCATCAGGCAGTACAGCCTTACCGAGCAGGGCTTTTGTTACGCCGCAGCCGAGCAGGTCAGCTACTTCGGCGACTTCCTCGCCCGCGCCTAACGCGCCAGCGCCAACCAGGAACGCCACTTTCTTGCCTTCGTTGAGAATGTCAGCGGCCTTCTGCAGGTCTTCCTGGGTTGGGACAATGTAGGGTTTGGAGTAGCCGATACCGGTATGAACGGTGTTGTGTACATGCGGCGGCTGCTCCACGGCGTCCAGTTCCTGCACATCTTTGGGCATAATAATGCAGGTCACGCTGCGTTCGGTGATGGCGATACGCACAGCGCGGTCTACAAGCTGGCGCATCTGTGTGGCGTCCGAACACATATGCACGTATTCGCCCGCCACATCTTTAAAGAGCGAGATTAAGTCAACCTCTTGCTGGTAGTTGCCGCCAATAGCGGAACGCGCCGATTGACCTACAATAGCGAGTACTGGCTGGTGGTCCATCTTAGCGTCATACAGGCCGTTCAAGAGGTGAATCGCGCCGGGACCAGAGGTGGCCATGCAGACGCCGAGGGTGCCTGTATATTTGGCGTGAGCTGAGGCCATCAAGGCGGCGGTCTCTTCGTGGCGCACCTGGACGAACTCAAATAGTTCTTTGTTGCGGTCTAAGGCCGCCATGATGCCCAGGATGCCATCGCCAGGAAAGCCGAAAATGCGCTTGATACCCCAGGCTGAAAGACGTTTCAAAAGAAAATCACTAACCGTATCACCCATGAAAAAACTCTCCTTTTCTGTGAAACACAATGATACGAAATTAAATCTCTGCCCCTCTGCCGTAGTACTGGTAGTCTTCACGGAAGCCGCCCTGGCCTAAGCCGATCTGGCTGTAGTCCGCGACCAGTTCAATCGAGCGGAGGTACTTCACCATCTTGTAGCCGAGTACGGTCTCGACGCGCAGGCGCAGCGGCGCGCCATGCTCTAGAGGTAATGGTTTGCCGTTCATCTCGTAGGCGAGAATCGTCTCAGGATGATTGGCAAGTTCCATGTCAATCACTTCGTAGAAGGTCGCATCCTGGGCTTCCTTCAGTTCGGGCTTGACCGACTCCTTGCCCTTTTGATAGGAAGTAAAGACCAGGTAGCGCGCCTCTGGAAGCGGTTTGACGAGATGCAGAACGTCGGAGAGCAACACGCCCGTCCATTCGGCAACACCCGACCAGCCCTGAATGCAGTTATGCTTGGTGATCTGCTTTTGCACGCGCAATTCGCGCAGGTCACCCAGCGAGAGCGACAACGGGTGTTCTACCAGACCGCCGATCTCCAGCTTCCAATCCGCGAAGCAGCGCACGGCGTGGCGTTTGTACTCCTCGCACTCGGGCGGGCGACCATTGACCCAGAAGTAGGGTGTGATGTCCGATTGCTTGTAATGCTGCTTCGATTTCTCACGGTGCAGCAATGCGTGACGCACAGGATCAACAAGTGTACCCAGCGCATGCTGCATCGTCCGTTTGTGGCGCAGCGTATACCAGGACGCCCAGATGTAGATGGCAGCGACAATGACCAGCGCGATGACGGCGATCAAGATGGCCGCTCCTACATCTGAATTGAGTGTGCCGAAGACAATGTTGCGAATGTTGTCCGTGAAATGCACAATCAGCACGAGCGCGGTATGAATAATGACAAAGATGGTGAAAGCCAGCATAACGAGAAAATGAATGCTACGCGCTCCCTGTTTGCCACCAAATATTTTGATGTACCAGGGAAAACGGCCCTCGATGGAGGGCGACATGGCCGCGCCCGTCAGGATCATCAACGGGGCCAGGATGAAGACGACGCCCGCGTAGGCCAGTTGTTGCAGCGGGTCATAGGGATGAAAATCGCTGGCAGGCGGAATATGAAAAGTAATATAGGTTAAGAATGTATGCCAGGCATCAGGAATGATCGACCAGGAGGTTGGGATCAACCGCGACCATTCGCCAGTCGCGAACAGCAGGATCACATAAATAAGCCCGTTCAATGCCCAGAAGATCACTGAGAAAAAGTGCCAATGGCGACCGAGGCCCAGGTTATCCTTACCAGGGAGGGCAAGTACGGGCGTAACCGGCTCCTCGTCATCCATTGAGGTATACAGTTTATCTTCCGGGACTTTCTTTTTTGTGAGTTTAAGCCAGGCTTTGCGGGGATTAGAGCTATCTGTCCAGTATAATCGCGGATGAGCCGCCAGTATTTGAATGCCGCTGCGGATGAGTAATCCGATAAAAAGCAGATTGATATAATGCGTGACTCGGAGCCATAGCGGGAAACCGAGCGAAGCGATAATGGTATGCATGGCTGTAGACTCCCTCTCCCTGTTGTGAGCATCGTGAATGCGCAAAAGACTCCCACCTGACTTCAAAGCAAGAGGCATTTATGCCATGAAGTCCTATGGCTATTGAATTTGGGAAAGCATCGTGATACGATATTTTTTGTTTCTCTCTAGTGAACACGTAATATGTGAACAAAGGGATACACAACAGTAATGAGAGAATCTGCATTTCGTAAATAAGCGAAATATACAAGATGCTGCTTTTGTAACCACTTGAAAACCGGAAGCCACCCGCAAGGGGCTGGTTCTATAATATCCATCCGCTTGTAGAGCCAGCCCCTTGCGGGTGGCTTCCGGTTTTCTTTATGCTGTACTGGTTGCAAACAATTGACACGGTCCCTTAGCGGATTACGGTTTTAAAACGATTTTAATGCAATCATCTTCTTTGTGTTTGAAGATTTCGTAACCATGCGGAGCTTCGTCAAGACTCATGCGGTGCGTAATGACGAAGGAGGGGTCGATCTCCTCGCGCTCGATACGTTCGAGCAGGGGCTGCAGGTATTTATGCACATGCGTTTGTCCCATTTTGAAGGTCAGGCCTTTGGCGAAGGCCGCACCAAGCGGGAATTTGTCGAGCATGCCACCGTAGACGCCTGGGATGGAGACAGTGCCGCCTTTGCGACAGGCCTGAATTGCCTGCCGGAGCGCGGTAGGACGGTCGGTTTCCATGCGTAGGGTCTGCTTAACTTTGTCATATATGGCATCAATGGTGGTGCCATGTGCTTCCATGCCAACGGCGTCGATACAGGCATCAGGGCCACGCCCGCCTGTGAGGTCGCGCAGCGTTTCCACCACGTCGGCTTCCTCGTAGTTGATGACTTTGGTGTTGCCCGCCTGCTGGGCCATACGCAAACGCTCGGGGAAGCGATCAATAGCGATAACTTGTTCGGCTCCAAGCATATAGGCGCTGCGGATGGCGAACTGACCAACGGGGCCGCAACCCCAGACCGCCACGATATCGCCGGGCTGGATATTGCAGTTTTCGGCGGCCATATAGCCGGTGGGGAAGATATCCGTGAGGAAGATGACCTTCTCGTCGGGCATGCCATTGGGAATCTTGAGCGGCCCGATATCGGCAAAGGGCACGCGAGCGTATTCGGCCTGTCCACCAGCGTAGCCGCCGTAGATGTGGGAGTAGCCGTAGAGGCCGGAGCCGGTATAGCCGTACATCATCTCGGCAATGGCCGCGTTCGGATTGGAGTTATCGCAGAGTGACCACAGGTTTTGCTTGCAGAAAAAGCAGTTTCCACAGGCAATGGTAAAAGGCACAACCACGCGGTCGCCCACTTTGAGGTTTTTGACCTCTTTGCCGACTTCTACGACGATGCCCATGAACTCGTGACCGACGATATCGCCTTTTTCCATCGTCGGAATGTAGCCATCGTACAGGTGCAGGTCAGAGCCGCAGATGGCGGTCGTGGTTATCTCAACAATCGCATCATGTGGGTTCAATATTTTTGGATCAGGTACCGTTTCGACCCGCATATCGTGTATGCCGTTCCAGCAAACAGCTTTCATTCATCACTCCTTCTGAATTTTTCAAAGTCTATCTTTATCGCGTGCCATTACAACCCTGCCTTTAAATGTCATCCTGAGCGCAGCGAAGGATCTCGCGTGCCGGACGATTCGCGCGTCGAGACCGGAGATTCTTCGCTGCGCTCAGGATGACATGAGCGCAGCGAGGGAGAACAGGCGAGAGGCGCTCAGGATGACAGGCGAAAGCGTCTTTTTCATCGCTTGCCAGTAGGCTGTCCTTCAGTAGTGGGGATTTCTCCGGCTTCCATCATCTCTTTGAAGTGGCGCAGGTTCTCAGTGATCTGCTGTTCCGGTGATTGGCCGCGCAGCATATTAAGGGTGTGACCGAGCTTGCCTGCCTGCGGTGCGTATTCAATCCTGACGCGCACAACGGTTCCGCGCCCGTCTGGTGCGTGTTCAAAGGAGATGGTGCCATTGTTTTCGGTGACGCTTCGCTTGAGCGCCTGCCATGCCTCTAGCTCCTTTGCGCGCTCGGCAGGATAGTCCGCCTGTGTCTGAGGCTGGGTTGGTGAGTTGATGGCGTTGACTGTATCGAAATCTTTCCAGAAGTGATACATATCTTCTTCCGAACGGTTGATAGTCATGGCCTTCTCAAAACGGCGGCGCACGCTGCTGGCCTGCTCAGAATTGGTGTTGATGTTGAGCGCCTGGTAGACGTAACAATGCCCACTCGCGCCTCGGTAGATCAACTCCGCGCCTGCGAGGGAAAGGGCAATGCCGAGCGGATTGACTTTACGCGGCAGCACATTCAAGCCGATGCCGACCAGGGTAAGCGCGCCGCCAACTGCTGCTGAGATGCCGCGCTCCACTGGCGCGACGTTCATATTTGTCCAGAGGTTGCCTGGCTCCTCTATGACCTGCTCATTCGTCTGAGTGACAGGTGGTACCATCGTCATATGCATGCTCCTGTAGTTTAAATCGAAACGGTAGAGCTACTATCGAATAGACACAGTTATAACGATAGCGATACACAAGTCGTTTCAGGTGAGACGAGGATGCATCAATGTATGAGGTTGTGAGTGCCGGAATCTGGTGATAAGATATTTTGTGGCTTGTCCTTTCTATTTAAGCTGTGTTGGCGCAAACAACGGCCTCTTCTGCTGCTTGTTTGCGCGTTGTGCAAAACGAAAACACGGAGGAACATATGCCACAAGTTGAACGTCGCGCCGAAGTTGTCTGGGAAGGCAACCTGATGCAGGGGCATGGCACCATTGCCTCGTCGAGCAGTGGCGCATTACAGAACATGCCCGTCACCTGGGCTTCGCGTGTCGAGAGCCCCGATGGCAAGACCAGTCCCGAAGAACTGATCGCCGCCGCGCATGCCGAATGCTACGCCATGTCGCTCTCGCATACTCTGGCGCAAGCTGGAAATCCCGCACAACAGTTGAATGTCACAGCCGTTTGTACGCTGGATGTCAGCCCAAGCGGCCCCAAAATCGCGGCCATGACCCTGACCGCTCGCGGCACAGTGCCAGGACTTGACCAGGCCGGTTTCGAGAAAGCCGCCCAGACAGCGGAACAGAACTGTCCTGTCTCCAATGCTTTGCGTGGCAGCTTGAAAATTTCGGTTCAGGCGCAGCTTGAGTAATAGGCTGTGATGTGGAAAGGCCTGATTGGAGAGTGTTCCAGCCAGGCCTTTTTTGTGCCTCATCCGAGATTAAAAAAACATCATGTTTGGGAGAACTCGTTTTTATTATGCCCATCATTCTCTCCTACATCCAGACCCGCCCACTATTAGAGGCGCGCAAGCAGGGCGCATCCGTTGTCGAAACATCGCCAGACCTCGGCAAAAGCCTGTGTCAGGCTACTTTAAATGCTGACGGGGTGTATTTTCCGGGCGGGGAATGTGTGAGTTGGGCTGACCTGGAGAAGATTAGCCAGTCCGAGGTGAATTGTTACCTGCTGAATGAGCAGGGAATTGAGGCTATTCAGACGTTTTCGGAAGCGACGAACCGGGTATGCAGTTTGCTACCGACGCGGGGCGCGCCGAGTATGCTGCTGGCCGGATTTGTAATGCATCGCATCAAAGATATTGATCCCTGGCAGCACGCGCAGGGGATGCTTGCTCCGCTTGCTCCATTGAAGGGAGCCATACTCGATACGGCAACCGGGCTGGGGTATACGGCTATTCTGGCGGCTAGAACGGCAGAGAGCGTTACTACTATCGAACTTGACCCGGCGGTGCAGGAGATAGCGCGGCTCAATCCCTGGTCGCAGGAACTCTTCAGCAATCCCAACATTACGCAGGTGATGGGTGATGCGGCTGATGTCGTCTCGACCTTTGCCGATGGCAGTTTTAACCGCATTTTGCATGATCCACCGACCTTTAAACTGGCGGGCCAACTCTATTCAGGCGCGTTTTATCGCGAACTCTACCGCGTTCTGAAGCGCGGCGGGCGGCTTTTTCACTACATTGGCGATCCCGAAGGGAAGACTGGGGGCAGTATTACACGGGGAGTCATGCGCCGTTTGCATGAAGCGGGCTTCTCGCGGGTGATGCGGCGCGTTGAGGCGCATGGGGTGGTCGCGTATAAATAGCCCATACCTGACGCTCACCTTTGTTGGATTGGCTGGCGACTAACCCCTATTACTCATGGTATGCTTATAATCGAAGGAAGTGAGAAAAGATAAGCTAGCAAGGAGCATGTTGTTATGCCATATCGCACGCAAAAAGAGAAGGCGCAATTTTTTCGCCAGTTGCATAAAGATGGGTTAGTGCTGCCGAATGCCTGGGACGCGGCGAGCGCGCGTATTTTTGAGCAGGCAGGATTTCCGGCGGTTGCTACGACAAGTTCAGGGGTAGCGGCAGCGCTCGGCTATCCTGATGGGGAACGCATTAGCCGGAAGATGCTAATCGAGATGGTGAGACATATCACGCGGGTTGTGGAGTGTCCGGTCTCGGTTGATCTGGAAGCTGGCTATGGAGATACGCTCGAAGAGGTGCTGGAAACGGTCAAGGAGATCATCCATGCCGGAGCGGTTGGTATCAATATTGAGGATTCGACGAAACAGGGAGAACGCAAGCTGGTGAATCTCGAATACCAGTGCGCATTACTGGGCGAGATTCAGGAGATCGCGGCTTCGATGGATGTGCCGCTGGTTATTAATGCGCGCACAGATGTGTATGTGCTAAAGCTGGGAAGCAATGACGACGAACGCTTTGAGCTGGCGGTGAAACGGCTGCGAGCCTATCGACAGGCGGGAGCTGATAGTTTGTTTCCAATCCTGCTGAGAGATGCTGATACAATAGCCCGGCTCGTGAAATCGCTCGATGGGCCAGTAAACATAATAGCCGGGCCTGCGACACCCTCAATTGCGGAATTGAAACAATTGGGCGTGCGGCGCATCAGTTTTGGCTCCAATATCATGCGCGCCTCGCTTGGCTATTTGCGCTATATTGCCCAGGATTTGCATGAAAACGGCTCGTTTGATGCTCTGACGACGCATGTGCTTTCTAACGAGGACTGGAAATCACTGACCCGCTAGCCATTTTCATGTCATCCTGAGCGCAGCGAAGGATCTCCGGTGTTGGCATGCGATTCACGTGCCGACGGGGATCCTTCGCTTGCGCTCAGGATGACAGATGGTGGACGCTGTATTACGCTTTACGGTGCATTTCCAAAAATTCGCGGTCGCCATCGGGATTGTGCTGGACATAGATTTGGCCCCGCTCGAAGCCTGCTCGTTCGTAGACCTTGATGGCGCGTTCGTTAAAGGTCATGACGTACAGGCGAAAGTTGTCAGGGGCAAAATGTTCGCGGGCGAAGTCCAGTCCGGCCTGAACGAAGGCCACCCCCAGGCCTTTTCCGGTCAAGTCGGGACGCATGCCAGGCCCGATGGTGATCGAGTTGTTCGCGCTATAGAGATGCGGCTCCCCAGGGTCCCACACGTAGCCTGATGAGCCATAGGCAAGGAAGCCAACCAGTTCCCCTTGTTCGTCGCACACCGCATAGTATGGGCTGCGCCTATCCAGCATGCGCATGATATCGTCATCTGCTGGTTCCCAGTTGTAAGGCGTATAAGGTTCCTCGTAGCGCCACGAGGCGATATCGCGTGCCTCGGCCCCGGTCATGGGTGTGAAGGTGAAGTGCATGATTTCCGCTCCATTCTATTTTTTGCCTTTTCCTGGCAATGCGGTATGCTGTGCATGCTTTGTAAAAGGATAACTCAATTCGCAGGAATGTGGAAGTTCAGAAAAGAAAACAAGATCGAAGAAGTTAATCGAACACTGTACAATCCCATCATCTTATGCTATACCATTCTCATAGTGACTTTTCGTTTCCAACAGGAGCGTGTGTGTTTGGATACCAGACCGAACCAGTGTCCGTCCTCCCTGTAGCGCTTTTCTATCAGTGTCCGTCCTCTTTGTAGTGTTCTTCTGTCTATGTATTTGGAGACTGAAAGGAGTCTCAACATGCGTCAAGACATCGAATTCAATGCGGAAGGGACGACGTTACGTGGATGGTTGTACCTCCCTGATGCCGGGCAGAGGCCATTTCCGACCATAGTTATGGCTCACGGCTTCTCGGCTGTAAAAGAGATGTACCTCGACAGCTATGCCGAGGCCTTTGCAAAGGCAGGATTGGCTGCTTTAGTCTTCGACAACCGCAACTTTGGAGCCAGCGACGGCGAGCCACGCCAGGAGATCGATCCGTGGGCGCAGGTGCGCGATTACCGGCACGCCATCACCTATGCGAGAACGCGACCTGAAGTAGATCGCGAGCGCATCGGTATCTGGGGGTCGAGCTATAGCGGTGGTCATGTCCTGGTGGTAGGAGCCATTGACCGGCGTGTCAAATGCGTCGTCTCCCAGGTGCCGCTTGTTAGCGGCTACCGGAATATCTTACGTCTGGTGCGGGCCGACTTTATCGCCGGGGCGCGTACACAATTTGATCAAGATCGGGAAGCCCGCTTTGCCGGTCATCCACCCGCCATGATTCCTGTGGTCAGTGCTGATCCCACCGCCCAATCAGCTCTACCAACAGCCGATTCCTATCAATGGTTCACCGAGACAGGCAAGACCAGGGCACCGGCATGGAAGAATGAGGTAACAGTGCGTACCGTGGAGATGTTGATGGAGTATGAGCCGGGAACCTATATTGAGCGAATCAGTCCCACTCCTTTGCTCATGATCATTGCTGCCGGCGATCACCTGGCGGTTGCTGACGAGGCCTTCGCAGCCTTCAATCAGGCAAGGGAACCAAAGAAACTTGTCATCCTTCCTGGAGGGCACTTCGATGCCTACGTCGGACCAGGATTCGAGATGGCAAGCGGAGCCGCTCGCGATTGGTTCGTCCAGCACCTTCTACAAGGTGTTGCGCAATCGGTGGCGACGGGTCTCTAGCACACACCCAGGCTCATGGTGGCGAAAAAGGATACCATTGAAAGTGGAGCGAGGCAGGCATGAACCGCCTCGCTCCACTTTTCTTTCAAAGGCCATTTCTTCATACTCCATGTTATTGCTGTGTAATATATGAGAGTGAAAGGAGCGCTGTCAAATTATAGAGGCATTTTGTGAACTTCTTCACATTTTCGATGCAATCCCTTAAAAGCAGGAACTTAAGCGGGGCGAGTGGCGTTTCTTAAGCAGTAAAGCCGAAGCATTGCTTCTATCAGTAACTCACTCATATTGCTTTTGTGAGGGAGGCAGTTATGAAAAAAACACTTCTCTTCTGCATCTTATTCTCCTTGCTTGTTATGTGGTTAATTTCTTGTAGTCCTGTTCCACCGCAGCGAACGCCTTCGCCAGCGCCTCCGACTGCCGATATGCCCTATCCTGTACACATGTCTGCCTTGAAGCTGGGGACGGACCCGGCCATGATCTACTTTGATACTACCTACACCTCTCCAAGCACTTTCTTTGGCGTCATTAAGCGCTATGATACGGTTAAACAGCAAAGCGTAGATGTCATCTCGCTGCCCGGTGTGAAGATCGAGGAGGCGCAGGTTTCGGCGGATGGGCAGTGGATTTTGTATATTGCCTATGTCACCGACCATGACGAGTTGCGGCTGGTGCGCGTCGATGGACAATACGAGCAAACCTTGCTCTATGCACAGCCATACGAGGGATTTAGTTACGCGCAATGGTCGCCCAACGAGCAATTCATTTTCCTGAATATTCAGCAGCCCGAGGATGGGCCTATAACTTCTTACCTGCTCGATGTGCAGCACAGGCACCTGCAGTCGGAACTTGTGCAGACCTATCCTTCCAGTTCGTTTTTCTATGCGCCGCGCAAATGGATCGATAACACACATGTCTTGCTGGTTGCTATGACTGACATCTATAGTTATGCTCAGGGACTCTTTATTCTGGATACCGCGAGGGGGGCAAATCAGTCTCCCGCCGATTTGCAGGTGATCTATCCGACTTCGGTGAAATATGTGGATGCTGATAGCAGCCTGGATGGAACGCAGATTTTTGTCAACATACCTGCGCAGCAATTAAAAGGAACTACGATTACTGTACACTCTATGAGTGGCGGGACGCCTCACACCATTTTCACCTCTACAACGTTAGCTGTAAACCAGATTCGCGTTTTGACATCACATACGCTGCTTTTGCTTGCGGGTTCAGAATTGTGGACGATTCAAAGCGATGGCAGTGGTCTGCAGCGCATACTTAGCAGCAACGACTCGCATCTGTTACGGTCGTTCAGCCGATATTCGCAGTATACCTGGTCGAATGTGTCGCGCGATGGCTCGTTGTTTGTGCTGCAATCTAATGAGATGGGCGTTGATACCCATTCCTCCAGCCTGGATTATGCCGCGTTCAAAGATGCATCCATGCATCCAGTAGCCAGCACCTATGTGGGTCTTGTATTGCCCAATACCGATGTGTATATGGCTGGCTGGACAACATTTTAAAGGAATCACTCCATGTATAGGAGGAACAAATCTATGCAAAAGCGTCTATTAGACATTTCTCCTTTGCTTTCGTTGTGCTGTTGTCTTTGTCTTGTGCTGCTGAGTGCGTGCAGCACGTATGATAAGCCAGCCTTAAATACTAGTCCAGGGACAACGACGACAACCTGTCCATCTGCTGGCTCGGCTCGTGCCGCTATTGTGCCACCACTTTCTAATAGCGCTCATGCCAACCTTGTCTACTATACGGGCGATGCCTCGGACAGAAGCGACGTGATCGAACGCTACGATATTGTGACACATAAGGTGGTGCCGGTTACTACGGTCACGGGCGGCGTGATAACCTACGCTCAAATGTCCTCGGATGGGCAATGGGTGGCGTTTCTAATCCGGGTCGATACGCCGCATCCACACGTGGAGTTGCGATTGGTGCGGGCCGATGGCAAGTTTGAGCAGACGGTGTATTGTATACCGTTTCCTGTCTATGCTTCGCCGTATGAGAGCGAGGTTGGACAATTCACCTGGTCACGCGATATGAAAACAATCGCGGTTCTGGGGCTTTCCGGGCAGTTTCAACTGCCAGCCATTTATATAGTTGATCTGACATCGGGGCAGGCACAGTTGGTTTTAGAGAGCGCGCTGGGCAAGATACAGAAGACTTCGTATGGCTCGTACCCGCAGGAGTTAGAGGCCTACTTCCCTGTCAAATGGCTCGATAATACTCATCTCTATGTAGGTTCCTATAAGCAACGCCGCAGCGATCTTCAGCCTTACCAGTCTGATCTCTACCTGCTTGATATCACGAAAGGCGCGAACCAGCACAGCAGTGATCTCCAGACGGTCCTTACCTGGGGTGGTCCGACGACGAGCGGGATCGTTCCCTGCGATTTCGATAGCAGCCCCGACGGCTCTCAACTCTATATCGCGCAATGCACACGCCAAAACGGCGCGGTGCAGACCTCGGGCATAATAGTTGCGATGCCAGCAACGGGCGGGCAGCAAACGACCATCTTCAGCACGCCCTCCTCTGGCATCGTTGGCCTGCGCGTCGTTGATAACCAGACGCTGCTCCTGCTGACCATCAACCACCCTGGCAACGGCTATACCGGCGATACGCTGTGGAAGATTCATACCGATGGAAGCGGCCTGACCCGCCTCGCCAGCGATAACGGCGGCTTGATAACATGGTGTAGCTACCTGGAAAACGGTTGTTCAACGGTTTCTAGTGACGCTTCCCAGTATGGGGTGGTCGATGCTGTCGGCTCAAGCGATAATCTCTGGGTGATCTATGGCTCGCTTACTGGGGGTATGTGGCATCAGGCGGCGCAAATGCAATCGCTCTATCAGGGATTTATTGGGTGGGCGAAGGTGTAGTTCGGAGAATTCCTGACATATCCTGGCAAGATTTTATGGTATGCTTGAAACAGACGTCTTGATGTATAGGGGAGATTACATCTATGCGTGCCGACCGATTGCTTATGCTGCTAACGCTGTTACAGACAAAAGGGCGGGTGACGGCCCAATCGCTGGCGAAGCGGCTGGAGGTGTCTGAGCGTACCATTTATCGCGACCTGGAGGCCTTGAGTATGGCCGGAGTGCCAGTCTATGCCGAACGCGGCCCGGGTGGAGGCTGGTTACTGATGGAGGACTACCGTACCAACCTCAATAAGCTGACGCAGGCAGAGGTGAACACTCTTTTCATGTCGAGCGCGGCGGGGCCGCTGGTCGATCTTGGCCTGGGCAAGGCGCGCGAGGATGCCTTGCTCAAGCTGCTGGCCTCACTGCCTACCGTTTACCGGCGTAATGCCGAAGTGGCTCGCCAGCGTATTCACCTTGACTCGACCGGCTGGTTCCGGCGCGGCGAGGATGTTCCATGTCTGCAAATCATTCAGGAGGCGGTATGGAATGATCGCTGCCTGCTCATTCGCCATCTGCGCGGCGAAGATGGGCTGGTGGAGCGACTGGTACATCCTTATGGGCTGGTGGCGAAGACGAACATCTGGTACCTGGTGGCGGCGATTGTCGAGAGCGAGGGCGAGATACGAGTCTTTCGCGTCTCGCGCCTGCATTCGGCGGAACTTGCTGAAGAGAGCTTCCAGCGGCCCGCTGACTTTGATCTGCCCGCTTTCTGGCAGCGCTGGATAACCGACTTCGAGCAAAGCCTGAGGCGCTGTCCGGTAACTTTTCGCGTCGCGCCGCAGGCTACGTTCGCGCTCTATCCAGTGTTCGGAAACTCGATTTCAACCCTGCTCAAGCAGGCCGACCCGCCGGATGAGCAGGGCTGGATTACGCTGACGGTGCTGTGCGAGTCATATCCTGATGCGCGCTCGAAGTTATTGAGCCTGGGGGCGCAGGTGGAGGTATTGGAGCCGCAGGAATTGCGCGAGAGTATGGCGGAGGCTGCCCGGCAAATTGCTGCATTATATGCGAAGTGAAGAAAGTGAATAGAAAAGATATTTATTCACCTTTCCTAATAAGAGGAAAGAACTTGACCAGTTCGCCCAAACAGAAGTATACTGGTGCTACGGTCAAGAAAGTATTTCTGGTTATCGTGCCTTCTTTTGTTACCTGCATGAGTGTTGATCTTGTGGTGAGAGAAGATTGTGGTTGAGAAGACTGAGGATATAGTAAACATATGGAGCAATTTGCCACCTTACATATTATTCGTTCAGAAACGGTCTACCGGTTTCGCCTGGAATTGCCTGATGGTCCTTTAAGTGGAGCAATCGAACATACCACTGAATTGACGACGGAGATACATGAACGGTTGCGTCGCGCTCTACAGACGGCCAACCAGTATATGCAGGCGGGCGAAGCGCGTGGAAACGCCAGACGTGGAGGGAGTAACGAGGCTTTGACCTCGCTGGGACGTTTTCTTTTCGATACCCTTCTTCCATCACCCATTCAAGATGCGCTGCGCCAACTGGACGCGCCACTGCTGCTGAATACGAATACGCCTGATATTCCCTGGGAGCTGTTGTACGATAGCAAACCCGCGCCAGGGCATTTTCTTTGCCAGCATATGAGTATTTCCCGCCAATCGACTGGCAGCCGGGGAGGAACGCAGCGCCTATTTCAGACTGAGCGCGTAAGCGCGGAGACGGGTTTGCACAAACGCAGCAAGCCAGGGAGGCGGGACGCGCAGGGATTGAGCGTGCTTTTCCTGGTGAATCCGACGGGCGATTGCTCGCTAGCGGAAGAGGATGTAGCGACGCTCTGTACTACCCTGCCGGAGTCGATTTCGCGCATTATCCTCTATCGTCAGCAGGCCAACCAGCTTGAGATGCGCATGCGGCTCAGCGCGGAGATGCCACAGGTTTTGCACTATGCCGGTCCCGTTCCCGTTTCCGGTGTGTCGAACGAGCTGGTGCTGGCTCTGGCAGGTAATTCCCGCCTCGATGCAAACGCGGCCTCCCAGTTTTTCCAGTTGCTGCCCAAACGCCCGCTCGTATTTTTGAGCTATTATAACGGCATGCGCGCTGGAGCGTTGCCCCCGCACGATATGGAGTCGCTGGCCGCCTCACAGTTGCTTGGCGCGGGGGCAAGTGCTGTTGTTGCCATGCGCTGGCCGGTGAATACGCAGCGATCGCGTGAATTTGCTGTGCTGTTCTACCAGGAGATCGCGGATGGTATTTCGGTTGGCGAGTCAATGCGGCGCGTGCGTTCCATCCTGGCCCAACGACACCCGGATGATGCTTCATGGATGAGCTATGTCCTGTATGGCGATCCTACCGCGACGTTGGTGGCAGGCGTTCCTGGCGGGCGCGACCGCAACCTGGAATTGCCATTGGATGCCCTGGATGACGATCCATTCATGTCGCCGGGAGCATCTTCCTCTAACGCGCTTGACCGCCGCTTCTTACAGGAGGTGCTTGGCATCGCCTTGCTAGAAGCGCGGCGCATGCACAAGGATTATCTCGGCACGCCGCATCTCTTTATCGCTTTGACTAAGCTAGATGGCGGCTGCACGCAGGATGCCCTGCGCAATCTCAACTTCTCGCCCAAGCAGGTGCGTGATGTAGTGCGTCTTGCTCTGGGAAGCGGTAAGGCCACCAGCGATACGCCCATTCTGCCCACCCGGCGCTGTAAAGAAATCCTGCAAACGGCGGAACGCAACGCGCTCAATGCGGGTTCGACCTCTATCGACGAACGAGCCATAGCCCAGGCGGTATTGAGCGAGAAAGACGGTGTTACCTACGAACTGCTCAATAAAATGGGTATCAATCCCACGCAGTTGATCGAGCTGATTATGGCGAGCAATGCGCGAGCGCTGCTCGAACTGGTGCCTTCGGTCAGCGCGAATCCCGCCGCTCCGGTTGAGTTGCCCGTTGGTGTCAGTCCCGAAGTTGGCGTCAAGGGCGGTAGCTCGGTATTGGACCGCCTGGGGCGTGATTTGACGAAGCTGGCGAGCATGAAGGAACTGCCGCCGCTTATCGGGCGCGAAAAGGAGATGCGCCAGCTTATTCAGACGCTGATGCTCAAAGACCGCAATAATCCTATTTTGATCGGCGATTCGGGCGTTGGGAAGACGACCATCGTTGGCGGATTGGCGCAGCGTATCGTCGACGGCAAAGTGCCGCCCGAACTGCGCGGCAAGCGGGTGATCGAGCTTTCGGCCAGTTCGCTCGTTGCCGGAACCAAGTATCGCGGCGAATTCGAGGAGCGGCTGCTCAAAGTACTTGAGGAGGCGGAGGGCAGTGGTGACATCATCCTGTTTATCGATGAAATGCACCTGTTGATTGGCACAGGCCGCGCCGCCGATGGCAGTATCGACGCGGCAGGTATTCTGAAACCAGCGCTGGCGGGTGGGCGACTGCGCTGCATTGGCGCGACCACGCCGCAAGAGTACCGCGCCATCGAGAAGGACGCAGCGATGGAACGCCGCCTGCGCCCCGTGATGATCGAGGAACCCTCGGCTGAAGAGGCCCTGGAAATCCTGATGGGGATGCGCGACCTGTACGAGCAGCATCATCGAGTCAGCATCACCGATGAAACGCTGAACGCGGCTGTGCAGCTCTCAGTGCAATACCTGCCCAATTTGCGCCTGCCTGATAAAGCATGCAGCGTGCTGGACGAAGCCTGTTCGCAGGCGCGTGTCCGGCTTGCCGAGGATGAAAAGAACGAGGAAGATCAATTCGATGACGTCTTTGGCGAACAGCCCGTCATCACACCGTCCATGATTGCCGAGGTGATCTCGCATCGTACCGGCATTCCAGTCTCCGCGCCCGGGCGCGAGGAGCGTAATCGCCTGCTGAATCTGGAATCGCTGCTGAAAAAGCGCGTGATCGGGCAGGACGAAGCCATTGCGCGTGTCACCCAGGCTATTCAAGTGGCGCGCGCCGGACTGAAGCCGCGCAACCGGCCTGCAGGCGTCTTTCTCTTCCTGGGGCCGACCGGCGTTGGCAAGACCGAACTCGCCCGCGCACTGGCCGCCGAAGTCTTTGGTTCAGATGAACACCTGATCCGCGTCGATATGTCCGAATACATGGAGAAGCATGCAGTCTCGCGTATGATCGGCGCGCCGCCTGGATACGTCGGTTATGACCAGGAGGGTCAGCTCACCGGCAAATTGCGCCGCCGCCCGCACTGCGTGGTGCTGCTCGACGAGGTGGAGAAGGCGCATCCAGAAGTTTTCGACCTTTTCTTGCAGGTCTTCGATGCCGGTCGCCTGACGGATGCGCAGGGCCATACGGTGGATGCGCAGCACGCCATCTGGATTATGACCTCCAACGTTGGCACCGATATGCTCGGGAAGTCTATGCCCAGTGGCTTCCGCGCCACCGTTAAGGGCACCGCCGAGGAGATGCAGCGCGACCGCCTGATGGAGCGCTTGCGCCAGACCTTCCGCCCGGAGTTTTTGAACCGCATCGATGAAGTGGTGATTTTCCAGCCGCTCGGCATCGAGCAGGCCCGCGCCATCACGCGCCTGCAATTGCAGGAACTGGCCAAGCGCCTGCTGGAGCAGGGTTTGACTCTGGAGGCCGATGATAGCGCCGTTGATCTGCTCTGCAAAGAGGGCTTCAGCGCCACGCAGGGGGCGCGCCCCCTGCGCCGTGTGATCGAGAAGATGCTGACAGTACCCCTCAGCCTGCGTATCCTGCTCGCCAATATTCCCGAACATGGAGTGGTCGTGGTCAGCGCCGAGGAGGGCAAACTGACCATCGATATCCGCGAACCCGAACCTGTCGAGATCGAGGAAGATATCAAGGTAGACGCCGTTTAAAGATTGGTTCCTTATTTTGTCGTGAAGAGGAAGGAAGCCACCCGCAAAGGGCTGGCTCTACCATAGGAACAGGCTTGTAGAGCCAGCCCTTTGCGGGTGGCTTCCTTCCTCCTCGCCCTCGACTTCCCTTCGCCCTCGACATTGCTTTTCTTGTACTCGACATTGTGTTTCGCTTGCTTTCTCGTGTTTATTGTTGACTTGTTTCATTTCGCTTCTGTTGATTATGCTATGCTTGAAAAAGCCAGAATAATTGCATGAAGAGGTGACGAAATTGGTGGATAATACAAACTCGGGCAATTGGAAAGAAGAGACCTTACAGGTACCGGCGGGGGCGCTGTTCCTGGCGGGCACGCTGTGTATTCCGCAGAATGCGCGAGGCATGGTGCTGTTTCCGTATGGGGTAGAGGGCGAAGCGCGTGTTTCCTACACGGAGAGCCTTGCCAGTTTGCTCAATAATAACGGGCTGGCGACTTTGCTGGTTGAACTGCTTACCCCCGAGGAGAAAGCGCTGGACCGGGAGACGGGCTATTTTCGCGAAAACGTGGAGATTATGCACCAGCGCATTATCGGTATCGCGGACTGGTTGAGCGAGAACGAGCAGACGCGCCACCTGCCCATCTGTTACTTTGGCGTGGGCGTAACCGGGGCGGCTGTACTGGCTGCCGCCGCTATCCGGCCAGACCTGGTGGTGACCGTCATTGCTGTAGGGGCCAGGCTCCTTCTGGCGGATGACTACCTGCCGCGTGTCGAGGCTCCTGTACTGCTACTGTCAGGGGAGCAGGATAGCCAGGACAACGAAAGTAATCAGCACATCCTGGATCAGCTTCAAGGTGAGAAGAAAGTAGAGACTATTCGCGGCTCATCTGGAAACCTCTTTGAGGATGTCAATACCCAGGAAGAGGTTGGGCGCATTGCCAGCGAGTGGTGTTTGCGGCATATCCGGCTTGGATAGCTTGGGTATTCCTTATCAAAAAGGGGAAGAGGCAGCGATGGGGGTTATCGCTGCCTCACAGTGGGAAGGAGACTGAGAGAGTGTATCTGCTCGTTCCCCCTGCTCTGGGGGGAGTGGTGGCGATGATCGAAGTTTGTCTGGAGCGGAAGCTACACCAGCTCTCACACCCGGAGCAGCGCATCAACGTGTGCCTGGAGCAATGCTCAACAAGCACGCCGGAGCGAAGCTACAACAGGCATGAGCCGGAGCAGCGCTCAACAGATCAAATTGGCACCCCAACGATCACCACTCACCACTGTTTACAGTATACACCTGTCAACTTTACTCTGCCTTTTCTTTCCCTTCAATTTAACTTTTTGTCTTTTATGCTGGGATAATCCCGATAGGAGCGAGAGGATGGGCCTGAGAGGCGTGGTTATGTGTGATAGCATTTCCTCTTGGAGAAGACGCGCTATCAAGCTTACATAAGACAGCTTGATGTGGTAGAATGAAAATGCCATAAATTTCAGGAGGTTTTTTCAGCCATGAAAGCCGTGAAGACGCATGTGGGACGCTGCGATACCTGCGGCGAACCGGCGGCCTATGCCCAGATACTTTCTGGTGGTCGCCAGTTCCGCTTTTGTGAGCAGCACGCCCCGCTGCTGGTAAAAAAGCAGGCCGAGGCAGCAGCCAACAGCGCTAACAAAGAGAAAAAATAGGTTGTTAAGCATCCCTACTACAGATAAAGACATTGAAGTACGCCGCTGAGAGAGGACGCACCGTCGAATTCAGCGGCGTAATCACAAGTACGTCGAAGCCGTTCTCCGAGGGAAAACGGGCCAGCCGGTAGGTGATGTTTGCTTGTTCGAGCTGTTGCATAATCACCGGATGGGGATCAGAATGCTTCACGATCACCAGCAGGCTTGGACGATCGGCCTTGAGAACAGCGTCGGTGTTCGCCGGAAGGCGATTGAGCGACGGTATATTGCGAATGAGTGGCATAGGGTCCGCTACAATGATCTGCCCCCGCGTCTTGAAGACGATAGAGTAGCCAATCCAGTTGTTTCCCCAGGCATAGCGAATATGCTCGCGCTGCATGTAGCTGATGATGGCGTCGTTATTGGCTGGAGCATCGGTGCAATATGGCGATTGAAAGGTGTTGCCCGCGTCGGTTGATCCGTAGTAGCCAACCTGGAAGAGGACCGAGACCAGCAGGCAGCCGACCAGTAGAGCGCTGCCAATCCGCTCGAAGCGTAGATTTACCGCCTGTGGTATGAGAGAAGTTGAGGAATCTTGCTGCTCTCGTTTGCTCCCGCCTTTTTCAAATAACTGTGTTTCAAGGAGCATAAAAGCTGCGAAGACTGCGGCGTAAAAGAAAGGCAGCACGAGCATGATTGGTGTGGCATAGCGACCTGCGAGATCGTACTGGCAGTTCCACAGGCCAATCGCTGCGGTGCTGGTGGCGCAGAAAATCAGGCTGGTTGAGCCAGCGAAGAGCAAAGGCAGCGCCACCAGTTTTCGTGCGCGCAGCAAGAGGTCGCTGCGGTACATATACGAGAGCGCGACCAGCGTAAGCGTAGCGAGGATACAGAAGCCGCCCAGGAGCAGCGTCGGCGAGTGTAGCAGGCGCAGGGTGGGGTCTTCGCCAGGAAGCGCGCCGCCAACCAATCGCGGCCCCACGCAGGTGGTATAGAGCTTCACAAGCCCCACCGCAATCGATAAGCGGGTCGGATAATGGGCCACGATTTCAGGACGAAGTGAGGCGTTGCTGCCCATCTGGAACATGAAGGTGATGTTTTGCCAGTGATTGTTCGCGCCCCAGATTAAGGCAGGGGTAGCGCCAACGATGGCTGCCGGAAGCGCGGGCAAAGCAGGTAAAACAGCGCGTTTCAGCCATACTGAGAACTTGCCGAATTGTCGCCAGGCAAGCACAAAGTCCAGGAGCAACCAGGCGGCTGCAGCAAGAACTGCGTAGATAATGAGCGGATTGACCCAGAAGCCCAGGCCAACAACAAGGCCAATTCCTGTCCAGTAGAGGCTGAGGATGCGCCCGCTGGCCTCTTCTCGCCGCCGGTTGGTCAATTTGAGGGTGAGGAGCAGTAGGAGCAACATGAGAACAAACGTCTCAACATAGCCACCGAGCGTGCGCAATTCCAGCACTGTATCGTAGAGCGGGGGAATAGCGGCCAGCAGCGCGGCGATAGACATGAACCATTGTTTGACCTGCAAGGGCAGACGCGCCGTATCGGCAAGTTCTCCAGCCAATGCCCAGGTCAACCAGACAACGACAAGCGAGAGCAAGATTGGCTCCGCCCGCAGTGCCCAGACCGAGGAGCCGACCACCGCGAAAATAAGCGCCATCAGGTAGGCTTCGAGGCTACCCATATAGGGTTGGTTGTAGAAATAGACGGGCCATTCTCCGTGTAAGATATGCTGGGCCTGAATGCCTACCAGCGCTTCGTCACCATCGATAAAGCCTTGTGTATGAATAGTTAACCAGACTCGCACCAGCAGGGCGATGATCAGGCAAAGCCAGAGCGGTTTATACGAAAGATTGGGTTCCGATGACAGTCGTTTGCTGCCGAATTCCTGTATGCTCATATCCAATATAACGAGAGGGGAAAAGCGCTTAGATGCGCATAGGAAAATCAGGCTAAAGGTAGTTCGATATGAAAAGTAGAGCCTGTGCCAGGAATGCCGCTGCTCTCCATCCAGATTTTGCCGCCCATCGCTTCGATTAAACGGCGAGAGATATAGAGACCCAGCCCAGAACCGCGCACAGGGCTGTTTAAATCTCTTTCCAGGCGCACGAAGCGCTGGAAGAGTTGCGCCTGATCCTGCTGTTTGATTCCTTTGCCTCTGTCCGCGACGCTGATGATAACCGAGGGAATCTGATCGTAGGCGGTGCGCGCAGCGTAGGAGATCGGCGTGCCCGGCGGAGAATATTTCAAGGCATTAGAGCTGAGGTTGAGTAAGACCTGCTTGAGACGCGCCGGGTCTGCCCGCACAAATAGCTGGTTGGGCACGTAAAAGAATACCTCGCGCTGTTCCTGCACCATCTGAGGCTCAATGAGCGTATAAACCTGCTCAACGATATCTTTCACAGGCACTCGTTGCAGGTGCGCGGGACGGATGCCAGCCTCGATCTCCAGGCGGCTGGCATCCATAACGTTGCTGAGCAGCAGCACCAGTTCATCACAGCCACGGCGCGCCTTCTGGAGAAATTCCTGTTGTTGCTCCGGGGGAATGGCGTCTCCAAACTGGGCGAGCAATTCCAGGTAGCCCTGTACGGCCGTCAGGGGCGTGCGTAGTTCGTGTGAGGCTGTAATCATGAACTGATCCTTCAACTGGTCAAGCTCCTGCAACTGACGATGGGCATCGCGCAATTGCTGGTAAAGCTGTGCGTTGGTAAATGCGGTCGAGGCCTGTTCCGCGAAATCCTGCGCCTGTGGCAGATCAGAAACTAAGTAGGAGCGCTTGTGTCCTGCTCCACGCCGTATGGCACGCGCCAGGACAAGCAAGGCAATGGGAGCATTACCCGCAACGAGCGGCGCGAGAATGGCTGTCTGTACGTGGCGACGTACCAGCGCCTCGCGTAACGTGAGCGTGCGCCGGTCGCGCAGACCTTTTGTTGATACCCTCACAGGCTGGGTCTGCTGTGGTTGTGTGGAAGATAAAAGCAACGCGGGTATTTTTCCGCTGACAATGGGAAGCGGCCCGCTTGCCATGCTATCGTCGATCTCAATCAAGGTCGGTTGCAGCGATGTTATGGCCTGAGCCTCAAATTCACGGCTGCGTATCGGCGGCCAATCGCTGACCTGGACGGGCGTTTCTTGCTGGCTGAAATGGGTCGCGACCGGGTGCAGGTTTCCGTTTTCGCCCGGAATATATAGGATAGCATAGTCAGCCTGCAGCGCGCGCGCCGCCTCTGTACAAACAAGCTGGTGAATGTCTGTTCCGATACCAAACCCGGTCGCGACCGCTGAATTCAGGCGAGCGGCGACGGTGGTGAGCGCCTGTGCGAAGAGTTCGTGTTCGTGCGCTGTTTCATACAGGCGCGCGTGTTCAATCGCAATCGCCGCCTGTTCCGCGAAGGTATTCGCCAGGTAGATAGCTTGCGGAGTGCCTGCCGTTACAGCGCGCTGGGAAAGCCCAAGCGTTCCCTGAATTTTCCCCTGGTAGACGAGCGGCACAAACAGCGTGCGTGAGATGTGCTGTTCATTATGCCATTGCTGCACTTCTTTTGGCAGGTCGATGTCTTGTTCCGCCCAGATAACGTCAACCTGCTTGCCTTTCAATACAGTGCATTGTGGAAGGTGTTCACCCTCAAGTCTCCAGGTAGCACTTTCTCTACCGGATGATGGCGTGGCGCGGATATAGAGGCTGGACTGTGAATCAAGTGGGTGATCGTAGTCCTCAATCAGCAACAGAGCCGCAGCATCGTAGCGCAATTCGGTTGTGGCAAGCGTGACGATGCGGGTGAGCAGCGAGTCGAGATGAATTTCGTCCATCAATTGCGCTGCCATCCGGCGCAAAAGTTCTGCTTCTGCGCGCTGCCGCTCCTGCTCAGCCAGCAGCATTTCATTTTCCGTATTGATGATAAGGATGCGCGCTCCGATCAGGATACCGATGCAGCAGGCCAGACTTAACACAAACAGGCTTAGCGTCTGTGTCGCAAAACAGTAAAGAACGAGTCCTACGATGAAGAGTACCGTCAGGAAAATAAGGATGCCCTGCAAGGACATGCGCCCCGTTTTCCTTGCATCCTTAGACAGGTTATATTCGTTTCTTTCCCGCTCTTGAGTGCCGTAAGTGTGTTCGCTATAAATTCTGCGCGCAATAGTCGCATATTGAAACTGGGCGGCCAGCCCCATCAGCAGAGCTCCGAGAAACCAGAAGGTGTCGATATACCAGGTGCCTGTGGTATAGGAATTGAAAGGAAGAGTTGCAGCGTAGAACGAGTCGGCCCATATTTGAGAAAGAATGCCTGCCGCGAAAAGGAACAGTGAAGGTATCAGCAAGCGTCCCACTCGCTGGAAGGCTATAAGGAGCAGCGCGAGAACAAGCAAGAGATCCCAGAATGGATAAGAGTCTGAGACGAGCAAGGTATAGAGGTCGTGTACATGGGAAACAATCGGTTGGATGAGAATGTACCAGCTATAAGCAAGCGCGCACAGGGTAATAATCAGGGCATCCAGACCAATGCGAAAGCGGGCGCGGTCTATTTTGATGGCGACTGGCAGAAACAGCAGGCCGATGAACGTGAGAACGTAGTAGAGGGTAAAACCGATATCGGCGGGCGAGGGGACGGGATTGATGTTGCCGCTCATCTCCAGGTAGGTATACCAGGCCCCGCCGATACCATTCGCTATTAATCCTATGCCTATGAACAGCCATGCGCGCCTGTATTTTTTGTCAAGTAGCACCGGCCCTCTGGTAGCGCGATAGACGATACGCAGCACCCAGAAAGCAGCGATCCAATTGGCAACGGCATACAGCGAATCTCCGTAGAAGATCGTGGCCTCATGTCCGCCTGGCTTGACAAACATCCATAACAGGCTGATGGTTGTAATGAAAATGGTTACAGCTGCGGCAAGATAATTTTCCCGGCTAAGCTTTTGAACATAACGTGCCGTCAATTGCTCTGTGGCGGTTGCTTTGAACTGGAAATCCGCTGCGGCCATGCAAAACCCTCTTGGAACAATTCCCAAATGCTTGTTTGTCTCCATCCCCGTAGCACAAGCGATATGCCTAGTATACATGAGCGAACTATGTTTGTCACTTGCATAGCATTTTTCGTAAGTATGCTTTCTTGACAACCTTTTGCTTTGGCGCATAGAGTACCTGTAATCGGCGTTATCTTAGCAGTAGAAAGGATTACTGAGCAATGCAGCCTGTTATCATTACCGCTGCGCTGGTGGGGGCAGAGGTGACACGGGAGCAGCAGCCTCATTTACCCATAACTCCCCAGGAAATAATTTCGGCAGCAGTTGAATGTTATGAAGCCGGTGCCTCGATCATTCACATTCATGTTCGCGATGCGCAGGGCAACGCTACCCAGGATGGCGCTTTATTTAGCGAGGTGGTCGAGGGCATCCGCGCTCGCTGCGACGTGATTACGCAGGTATCAACTGGGGGAGCTGTCTGGATGAGCGCGGAAGAACGGCTGCAAAGTATCGAGTGCCGCCCCGATATGGCAACGCTTACCACCGGCACCGTCAACTTTGGTGATGGCGTCTTCATGAACAATCGTGGTCTTGTAGAGTCCTTTGCGCGCCGCCTGCGTGAATATGGCATCGTGCCGGAAATCGAAGTGTTCGACGTGGGCATGATCGACGAAGCGCTGCGCCTGCATTCGATGGGACTGATTAGTGACCCCATACATTTTGATTTTGTGATGGGCGTTCCTGGCGCGCTGGTCGCCGACCCTGTACACCTTGTGCATATGGTGCGATGCCTGCCACCCGATAGCACGTGGAGTGTGGCTGGTATCGGCAGGCACCAGCTCACATTAGGAACAATCGCCCTGGCAATGGGTGGCAATGTGCGCGTCGGCTTTGAGGATAATATTTACTATCGTAAAGGGCAATTAGCGAAAAGCAACGCGGAACTGGTAGCTCGAATTGCGCGCATTGCCGGAGAATTGGATCGCCCGGTTGCTACACCTGCGCAGGCCCGGGAAATATTGCAATTGGAACGGTATAGAAAACAGGATGATAAATTGTTGTAGGGACGCGCTGATGGATGTTGACACAAGATGGGGGTCTAGTGCCCCCTGTCATGCTGAGCGCCGCGAAGAATCGTGGTCCCCCGCCGAGGCGTGCGTCGCGACCGCAGCTCCTTCGCGGCGCTCAGCATGACCTGCCTGGGTCTTCCCTCTTTCTTGGTTAACATTCATCAGCGCGTCCCTACAACAAACACATGATTTAAGGCAGCGTCAACAATTCGGGCGCGCCTTCGGTAACGGCGAGGGTATGCTCGAATTGCGCGGAGCGCGAGCCATCTGCCGTGCGGACCGTCCAGCGGTCGGGCATGATTCTGGTCTGGTAGCCGCCAGCGTTTATCATTGGTTCCACAGTGAAGACCATGCCGGTCTGGAGCCGCAGGCCAGTATGCGGGCGACCGAAGTGCGGCACCTGCGGGTCTTCGTGCAGAGAATGACCAACGCCATGTCCGACAAACTCGCGTACCGTGGAGAAGCCGTTGGATTCGGCATAGTCCTGAATGGCCGCGCCGATGTCACCAAGTCGCTTCCCGGCGCGTGCCTGTTCAATACCCAGTTCCATGCAGCGCTTCGCCACGTCCATCAAATGCTGCGTTTCGGGGTCAAGGTTGCCGACCGCGAAGGTGACGCAGGAGTCACCAACCCAGCCTTTGTAGAGGACGCCGATGTCGATGCCGATGATATCTCCCTCTTTGAGCAGTTGCTTGGAACTGGGAATGCCGTGACAGATGACATCATTGATCGCGACACAGATCGTCGCAGGGAATGGCGGAACTCCTGGCACGCCGTTGCGAGCCGGACGCGCTCCATAGCCCTTGTAGATCGGTTTCGCACCCTTACTGCGAATGAAATCTTCCGCGATTTTGTCGAGTTCTCCGGTTGAGACACCCGGTTTGATATAGGGACGCAGCACATCGTATGTCTGAGCGACCAGCCGCCCGGCTTCTCGCAACTGCGCGATTTCGCTGCGCGATTTTAACATAACTGCCATGTCTAATTTCGCTTTCTTTTGTTTACTGTTTTGTATAGAGCATAAAGAACGTGCTTAACTGACCAGCGTATGTGAATCCTGTTCCCAGGCGAGTAGATCACTGGTGGTGACAGAAAAGTACGAATTGAAATAGGCCAGAAGCTGGTCTATCGTATTGTAGTCGATGCGCTGGCTTCGTCCAGTGTTCAGGGCCGCCAGGACACTCAATGAGACGCCGCTTTCCTCGGCCAGTCGGCGCAGGCTCAGAGGCGGCTTGCCCTGTTTTGCTCGCTCGACATTGACCTTTGCCAGCAGCAAGCGCAGCCTGCAAGAGATCGTCACGCGCAATACCTCCTGCTATTAAATGAACATTTCTGTTTTACTATAGCAGGATTGTTGTGGGATGTCAATACAATGTTGCTGGATAGAAGAACAGGATAGTTCAGTCAGAATGAGTGTATTGTGCTGGATTTTGAGCCGGTTGCTCGCGCAGGATGCCATACAACACGGCATCAATAATGTGTTCTAGCAGGTCGGGCGAAGGCTGAGCTACGAAGCTGGAAAAGAGCGAACGGAAAAACAACGGCCCGGCAATGAGATCAACAATGAGGAGGGGATCGATATCCTGGTGAAGTTCTCCTCGCGCTTTAGCTCGCTCGACTATCTGCGTGAATTGTTGCATGCGAGGGGCAACGAGGCGCGAGTGAAAGACGCGGTAGATTTCAGGATTCGTTCTCAGTTCCCCGATCATTTTTAAGGTGAGGTTTTCAAACAGGCTCAGGTTTTGTAAAGAGGTGTTGCGCAGAATAGCGAACAGGTCGCTGCGCAGGCTGCCGGTATCAATACTCGAGATATCGCTGCGCAGGGTATCCAGCGCGTCAACCACCAGTTCGTTTTTTGAGGGCCAGCGCCGGTAGATGGTGGTTTTGCCAACTCCGGCGCGGGCGGCAATGCCCTCGATGCTCATAGCCTCAAAGCCCTCTTCTGCCAGCAATTCGAGGGTTGCTGAAATGATAGCCTGGTGTGACCTGGCGCTGCGCGGACGCCCGGCCTTGCGGGTGGCCTGTTCGTTCGTCAAATGGCTGCTTCCTCCTTTTGCTCCATTGTAGATGTGGATGCAGCCTTCGTCAAGTCCGCTTGCGCGGCCTCTTTCGAGCGTGAAGGCAGGAAGATCAGGGCTATGAACACGCCGCCAAGCGAGACGACAGTAGCGATGAGTGCGGTCGGATGAAGACCATCGATAAAGGCGTTCTGCGCGGCATTTGTGATGAGGTGCCGGAGTGGATCGGGCACTTGAGAGGCGACAGCCATTGCTCCACCTATTGAGTCATGAACAATGGCTCGTAACGTTGCTGGCAGTGCTGAAATGCCAGCCTGATGATCGATGGCCGCGTGATAGCCTGCCGCGAGAACGCTGCCAAGCACTGCTACGCCGAGCGCGTTGCCGACTTCCTGGGCCGTGTCATTGACTGCGGAGCCAACACCGGCCCTTCCGAGCGGCAATGTACTCATGATGGCGTTGGTCGCAGGAACCATCGCCAGGCCAATACCCTTGCCAAGTAGTATCAGCACCGCGCCAATAACCAGGTAGCTGCTGCTCGTGTTTAGTAAGGCGAAACAGGCAATAGCAATGGCCGTCATAGCTAGACCGAGGGTAACGGTTGTTCGTGTGCCGAGCTTCCTGCTGACAAAGGGGCTAAGCGAGGCTGAAACGATCAGACCTGCCACTAGCGGTATGAAGCACAACCCCGCCTGTAACGGCGTATAGCCGAGAACAAGTTGCAGGTATTGCGTCAGGAAGAAGAGTGTTCCTACCATCGCGAACGAGGTCAGAGTCAATGCCATGCTGGCGGCTGAAAAACGCGGATTGCGGAAGAGCTTCATATCTAGCATAGGGGTCGCGCAACGCAGTTCCCAGACGATGAACGCTAACAGCAAAATGGGGGCGGCAATAAATGCAGCAATTACGCCAGCATTGTTCCAACCATAGGTCGGGACCTCGATAATGCCGTAGAGCAGAGCCATCAAACCTGCGATGGAGAGCAATGCCCCGACTGGATCAAGCGGCGAGGCATCCGGGTCTTTCGATTCTGGAATGAGCCACCAGCTCACGAGCAGGGCAACCAGAATGACGGGCACGTTAATCAGAAAAACGGTTCCCCAGGTGAAATGCTCCAGGAGCCAGCCGCCAAGCAATGGGCCAATCACAATGCCCAACCCGCCCACACCCGTCAGCACGCCAATCGCGCTTTCCCGCTGCTTATCCGCGAAGAGGTTTGCCGTAATCGAGAGTGTCGAGGGCATAATCAACGCGCCACCTATACCGCTCAATGCGCGGGCTGCTATCAGTATCTCCGCAGAGGTCGCATAAGCTGCCCAGACCGACCCTCCGCCGAAGAGCAGCATGCCGATCATGAGCGCGCGTTTTCGTCCGAAACGATCACCCAGATTTCCGGTGGTTAATAACAGTCCGGCATAAATCAGCGTGTACGCATCGACGAACCATTGCAGTTGGCTGGCGGTGGCCTTCAGCTTTTCGGCCAGAGTTGGAAGCGCGACATTTACAATTGTGACATCGAGCGAAATGATCAATATACAGACACAAAGAGCGGCCAGCGAGAGCCAGCGATAGGTAGACATGGGGCGGGCAGCGCTTTTCATAATTGTTGCTCCTGTAATTTTTATTGATACGATGCTGTATCGTATTATACCTGAGATTTTTAGAAAACGCAATGGTTTCGTATCGTAAATCTGTATGAAGGAAAGTTATTCGGGAATTCCTTATAGGGATACGAGAAAGACTTCTAACAAAGAAAGAGGATATGTCATGCTGAGCGCCGCGAAGCATCTCCATGACGAGTGTTATCGCATGTCGAGGGTGGAGATGCTAAGCGCCGCGAAGTATGACAGAAATGGGCGTGACAGGAAGCGGCATGAGCCGCCAATTAAGCAACATTCAGAGGCGCAGGGATAACTACGCCCCTGACGAACACCATATTCAAGGCTTTGTCGATTACGCGTTGCACAAACTCAGCTAATGCATTGAGCCGAACTGACGCATATGCGTGCGCTCGCGTTCGAGGGCATCGGCAGGAAATTCCTGCTCGCCGCCTAAGGTGCGAGCATTCAGTGTCAGTTCGGCAGCCTCTTCCATGATGATAATCAACTGCGCTGTGGCGAGCGGGTCGCGGGCGAACGCCAGCAGGCCGTGATTGCCGAGCAACACCGCCGGAATGCCGGGGTGCTTCTCAAGCTGCTCCACGATGTTTGTCACCGACTCCTTTGAGCCGCGAGGTGCCCAGGCGGCCACCGGAATATCTTCCAGGATGCCGAAGCGCAAAAAGGCCTCGTAAACGCATGGCAAGTCTTTATTCGCCACCGCGAAGCTGGTCACTTGAGGCGAGTGCGTGTGCATCACCGAGCCAACATCGTCCCGCACCCTGTATACTCCTGCGTGCATCGCCACAATCTCGCGGGTAGTCGGATCGAGTTGCCCAGAGACTACCTCGCCATCCAGTGTGACGACCGGAATGCTCTCCGCCGTTGGCATACTCCCGCCGCCTGTCGAGGCCAGCAGCATATGATCGGTTCCCGGCAGCCTCGCGCTCATATTGCCATGCCCACTGCGCGACATGACCCCTGACGAGAAAAGCCTCTGAATCGCGGCTACAAGCTGCGTTCGTAATTCCTGTTCGCTTGCCATGTGCCTGTTCCTTTCTGCTGCCCTGGCAGCTCGTAAAAAAGAGAATTAATGGGCAGTCCACCCGCAGTCAATCACCTGCGCGCTGCCTGTGATGCCGCTTCCCGCCTCAGAGCAGAGGTACAGGGCCAGTTGCGCCACCTCTTTGGGTTCCAGCAGACGGCGGATTGCCCCTTCCGAAACCATGATTTTCTCCACCACCTCTGACTCGGGAATGCCATGTATGCGCGCCTGGTCGGCAATCTGTTTCTCTACCAGCGCTGTGCGTACATATGAGGGGCAGATGGCGTTGCAGGTCACGCCATACGGCCCGCCTTCCAGCGCTGTCACTTTCGTTAAGCCAACCAGCCCATGCTTGGCCGAGACGTAAGCCGATTTGAACGGTGAAGCGATCAGGCCATGTACCGAGGCAATATTGAGGATGCGCCCCCATTTGCGCTCATACATCCCCGGCAGCACCGCCTTCGTCAGCAAAAACGGTGCGGTCAGCATGATATCGATAATCTGCCGCCACTTCGCCTCAGGAAACTCCTGGATCGGCGCGACATGCTGGATACCGGCGTTGTTGACCAGAATATCGATATGACCCTCGGCGGCCAGTGTATCTGCCACCAGACGCTGCAAGTCCTGCGAACTGGTCATATCCGCCCTCTCAAAACGCGCTCCCTCTAGCTGCGAAGCCGCCTTTTGCCCACCCTCGACATCGATATCCGCCAGCGTCACCCGCGCTCCCTGCTCAGCGAGTTCCTGCGCGATAGCCAGGCCAATACCAGAAGCTGCGCCCGTCACCAGCGCGACTTTTCCCGCGAATTGCGCCATGAAAGACCTCCTTCAAACAAAAGCAAATAAATTGGTCTCGCCCCAATCCTGGGAACGTAATTAATAGTATACTGTGATTAGTAGAGGCGTGATTTACTCCGTTCTGCGAGTAGTATATCTTTTACGCCTTTGCTACGTGTTGTAATGGATGATCTTTGGAATCATACATCCAACTGAAAAGTTGCTCGCTTCAGAGGCAACTGTTACAAGTGTACAATTGAAATGAAGAGGAGGGCAAGATGCAGCCTGATCCGTATGCAAATGAGCCAACTATAGAGATGCGACGGGACCCACAAAACCAGGTTCCGCCTGACGGATATCCCTACCGGCAGCAGTATCCTGTGCCGGATGCTCAATATCCGCAGGATGCTCCTGCTCAATCACCGTATCAGCAGGCTCCACAGGGATACCCTGTAGTTGATCCGCACCAGCAGCACCTGCGACAGGCGGTAGAAGAAGAGGATAAAGCCTTTACTTTCTCTTATGTCGTCGCCAAGATCATCGACTACCTGCGCTGGTTCCTGGTAGTGCTGGAGGTTGCGCTGCTGCTGCGCTTCATCTTGAAGCTGATCGGCGCTGATCCGACCAATCCCTTTGCCAGCTTCCTGTACAGCCTGACCGACGTGTTCCTGTTCCCATTCAAAGGCCTCGTGCATGATCCCAGCTTCGGCGCGACGACCATCCATTACTTTGAATGGACAACCTTGATCGGCATGCTTGTCTATGGGCTGATTTTCTGGGTACTCCGGCTCTTCCTGCAGACCGTCATTTCGCGGCCCGGCGCAACCAGCGAATAATTGCCGGGCCAGATTCCAGGTAAAGGGGGTACTTCCTATGGCAAACGTATTGACCATGCTCGTCCTGGCTGAAATTCCGGTTGAGGTCGTCATCCTGGTCGTGATTCTCCTGGCCCTGATCGTCATTGTCGTCTCGACCTGGCTTTTCCGCACGCGCCTGAAATATCGTCAGGCCCTCATGCAAGAGCGGCTCATGAAGCGCTGCCCCAACTGCAACGCGCTCATGGCCCCCGATGCCCAGTTCTGCCCCCATTGCGGCAAACAGGTACCCCAGGTCACGACCACGACGGTGACGCCCTGATTATTCTAAATTAATAAAAGTTTCAAACGATGTACCAGGTGTTTCGCTACACCTGGTATTTTTGTATTACCGTCCTTTGGCAAAACCCCCATCCTTGTGACATGATGAACGTGTATCCTATGGAAGTATTATCCTGCATCACACCTTAAAAGGAGAAACAAGCTCATGTGTTATGACGACAATGCCATTCCACCAACACCACCGGGTGAGGCGGGCGTAGCTCATGGAGAAGACATCGTCCTGACTGCCTCTGATGGCAACCGCTTTGCTGCCTACATTGCGCGGCCTGCGCAGCCGGGGAAGGCGCAAATCCTCATCTATCCCGATGTGCGCGGTCTGCACAACTTCTACAAGCAGTTGGCAATGCGCTTTGCTGAGATCGGTGTAACCGCCCTTGCCATCGACTATTTTGGTCGCACTGCTGGCCTCACCTCGCGTGACGAGCCTTTTGAATACTGGCCGCATGTCCAGCAAATGACGATTCCCACCTTCTATAACGATGTGCGGGCCGCGCTCGACTATTTGCATTCAGGCGAGGGCGCGCAACGTAAAACCTTTGTGGTTGGTTTCTGCATGGGTGGTTCGCTTACCCTGTATTCCGGCACTCAGAACTTTGGCTTCGCCGGAGTCATCGGTTTTTACACAGGCCTGTCGCGCCAGTTGCCCGGTGCGAACGGCACTGTGCTTGACGAGTCCGTACACGAAAAATATCCTTTCCTCGGCCTCTATGGCGGAGCCGACCAGGGCATTCCCGTGGAGCAGGTACACCAGCTCGATGAAAACCTGGACAAAGCGGGTATCGAACACGAAATCGTCATCTATCCCGGCGCGCCGCACAGCTTCTTCGACCGCCGCTACGAAGAATTCGCCAACGAATCCGCCGATGCCTGGAAGCGCGTCCTGGCCTTCATTGCCGCTCATTCCTGAGGACAGGTAGCGAGGGGATGTATAAGGATGCAAGCCAGATACAACACACGCTCCTGAAAAACAATCTCCGGCTCACGCTTCGTCGCGCTGAGCCGGAGGATGCTGAAAAGCTGCTGGCATATATTGAACAGGTAGCGAGCGAGAGCGAAAATCTCACCTTTGGCCCGGGTGAGTTCGGGATAAGCCTGGAGCAGGAACGGGCCTTTCTCCAGCAAGGGGCGCAATCACCTACAAGTCTTTATCTTCTCGCCGAAGTCGAGGACGAAATCGCCGGAACACTCACTTTCAGCACTGGTAATCGCCCTCGTACTCGCCATGCGGGTGAGTTTGGCATGAGTGTCCTGCGCAAGTACTGGGGCTTCAGCATCGGAAGCCGCATGCTCGCTTACCTGATCGATTGGGCCAGACAAACTGGCATCATTCGCAAGATTAACTTGCGTGTGCGTGTCGATAACCTTCCCGCCATTCACCTCTATGAAAAGTTCGGCTTTTTTCAAGAGGGATGCATCACCCGCGAGTTTTATCTGCATGGGCAGTTTGTCGATGTGTATGTGATGGGCCTGCAACTTGATCCGCCCCGGCAGTGAGGCATCACAACGCAGGCCACAAATTCACTGCCAGACATGCGACCAGCGCCAATCCCACCGGACCGGAAAGGGCAAATAGCACATCGAAGCCCGGTAAAACTGGAGCCAGCAGCAGCGACCCGACGCGCAGCACGACCGCGATATTCCCCAGCACCAGCGTTGCCATCACCAGTCCTGCTGCGCGAATCGTTCTCCCTGAGAAGCCCGGAATCATGCGTACCGAGATACCGCAGATCAGCAGCGTGATAAAACCGATGGCGAAACTATGCCGGATTACATCAATCGAGATGGGCAAACTGCCGGATATGAGCGCAACTATGCTATCAACTATCATCAACAGCGCGCCAAACGATGCCCAGAGATAGGCGCAGCCGATCAACGCCACATAGGGACCATAGCGTCGTTTCTCCTCGCGCCTGCTCTGCCTTGCCCGTTCTCGCTGGCTTTCCGATTGCGCCCCCTGCACCTGCGTCCGGTTGCGTAACATGCGCATAAAATAGCCCGTAAAGATCAGCATCACAATGCCAACAAGCAGCAATCCTACATCGAGCAGCAATGCCCCCGGCAGAAGAACTCCTAGCAACCAGCAGAGAATACCTACGAAATATGTGAGGGCAAGCGCCTGAAGCAGTCGTGTGGAAAATGGCTGAACATGCGCGTAGAGCGGCAGCATGCGTGAGGACATCGCCAGCGCCACCGGCACCAGAAAACCGAACAGGCCGAGCAGGATATTCGCCTCGTCACCAGTAGATGGAACCAACCCGTTTTGGGCCAGCGCGGCAATGCAGTTCAACAGATTGAGAATACTTGCCAGCGTCAGCGACCCGAAAGCACCAAAAATAAATGGTGCGATAGAGTGCATGCCTTCCAGCTTGCCTTTTGCTGCTGATCGCTTCGTCACGGTACGTATGAGCAAGACCAGGACGGCGGGCAGGGCCAGCACTTCCAGTATGCCACTGAGGACCAGGAGCATTGCCAATAGGCTCCCGCCATTACTCGCCAGTAGCGGTTGGCTTGCGAAGCGTAATAGCAAGCTGGCAACCTGCGCACCTAAAATCCAGGGAAGTAGCCTGGCCCAGGCAAGCGGTGTTCCTTGCAGGCGTGGCAGAAAATAGAGCGCCACACCCTCTACGAATAAGCCTGCCCATCCATAAAGTTGCAGGTGTCCGTGTGTCTGTACCATTGCCACCCACCACGCTCCCAGCGAAACGTCAAACAGCGGTGTTAGTGTCAGCACTGTCGCAAGCGCAAAGCCGCCACCTGTTGCCAGCAGCAGGGCCGCCCGCAAATATGGACTTGTCAAAGCAAATGAAATATGCGCTTTATTATCAGCGCTTGTTAAAGGTAATGATCGCATATAGTTCTTATAGCATAGATTTGTGTGTAGTTCAAACTAGAACCTGAATGGGGTGCCCGTCACTATGTTGCGGGTGTCTTCCATTCCCCCACACTGAATGCAAAACATTGACGCCCACTCACTTGAATGCATTTCACCCTCTTTGGGAGTTGCCGCTCTGATCCTTGATATTTGCCTGAAACAGCCCTCATACCTCTTTACAAGCGCTTTTTTACATACTAATATTATGTATAGGCAGAAGTAAGGATGGTGCCAGAATCTATATAAACAGAGCAATAAACTCTAGAATAGTATAACGAAAGATGGTGACAAAATCCTTATTTCCTATTAAAGGGAGCTGTATCTCCTTCGCTCCATTACAGACTTGTAAGCGTGTACACGAAGGCCTGTATAAAACCGTGTCTATCCATAGCAGGCGGTTTTTGACAACCTTTGTCAAAACTAGTTAAGGGGTAGGCATAGCGTGAATATGTGTAGGGCAGAAATACATTGCTCACTGCATATTCCAGGTGCGTTTTGTAACGCAATTTTCTGATAGTTCTGTATTTATGCTACAAGTTTTTGGGTGGTTTAAGGAAGAACCACCTGGGAGGTCTATGATGAGACGATACTTTGTTCCACTTCTTATCATTCTCATGCTGCTTCTGGCTGCCTGTGGTAATGGTGGAAGCAGTGGAAACGGCAACGGCAATGGGAATAACGGTGTGAGCCAGCAGGGCCTGGCGAGTGGGAGCAGCTACAATGCCTGCCCCAGTAGTACCAATACAACCGCCGCCGCGCCCGAAAGTGGTACTGTGACACTCACCGTATCCGGCTGGACTTCGACTCCGGCTGAAGACAATCTTGTACAGCAAAATCTGAAAAACTTTGAGGCATCGCATCCCAACATCAAGATCAACTGGCAGCCCATTCCGGGTGACTATGCGACCAAGATGCGCGCCAACGTTGCGAGCGGAACCGTTCCTGACGTTTTCTACTTGCAGCCTGCCATGTCCAGCTCCTACATCAGTGCTGGCAAGCTGCTCAATCTTTCTCCCTACATGGCGCGCGACCATGTAAACGCCAGTGATTATTATCCGTCGCTGCTAAGCCCCTTCATCTGCACCAATGGCAGCGTCTTTGGTTTGCCCAAAGACTGGAACTCGCTCGGCGTCTTCTACAATAAGCAGATGTTCCAGGCCGCCGGGCTTCCCTTCCCCAGCGCCAATTGGACGTGGCAAGATTTGCAGAACGATGCCGCTAAGCTGACCAAGAATCCCGGCACATCCAATGGCGTCTATGGCATCGTGTTGTCGGCTGATGCCTCGCGGTGGGGCGCATTCCTGTTTGCAGATGGCGGCTCGGTCCTAAGCAAAGATGGCACGCAGGCCGCTTTTAACAGCACGCAGGGCGTTGACTCGCTGAAGTTCTACGACAGCTTCTTGAAGAACAATACCGGTGCGCTGCCGACGAGTGTTGGCGCGCCCTGGAATGGCGATGCTTTTGGCAAGCAGAAGGCGGCAATGGTGATCGAGGGTGGCTGGCTTATTCCGTATATGGCCTCGACCTACCCCAGCGTGCAGTATGGTATCGCTCCCCTGCCGGTTGCGCCTACCGGTAAGCGGGCTGACCTGATCTTCACCAATGCCTGGGCTGCCTATTCCGGCACCAAGCATCCTGATGCCGCGTGGCAACTGATCAAGTACATGACTGGCGCTACGGTTCAGGAAAGCCAGCTCAACGCCGGGTTCGCGCTGCCCACCTTGAAGAGCCTTGCCAATGCTCCCTACTTTGCATCGCATCCCGACGTCAAGGTCCTCTTTGATGCCGCTCCCTATGGCTACGCGGACTACTATGGCCCGCAGGACGCGACTATTCATAACGAACTGGCCACAGCCCTTCAGGAGGTCATGCTGAATAAGAGCGACCCGCAAACCGCTCTGAATAACGCTGCCACAAAAGTGAATAACGACCTGCAAGGCGGTTGATATTCGCTTGCCAGTTTCTCTTGCAGGTCGTGTGCGCGAGATTGTGCCTTCACCAGGCACAATCTCGTGTTATCTATGGAAACATCAGGGGAGTGATTACGGAAGTTCGTATCTGAAGGAGGAATCCTATGGCTGCAGAACCAGCAGGGCCATCCATTGCGACCGCTCCGCCATTGACTGCCGAGGGCAGGCGTCAGCTCCTGCGTGGAACGAAAGGGCCTAAAACATTTCGCGGCGAGACTCTTACCGCGTATCTTTTTCTGCTTCCTTACCTGTTTGTGCTGATTGTTTTCTTTGTAGGAGTCGCCATTTTCGGTATTGGCCTCAGCTTATTCCGGGTCGATATAGGCTTTACCGCGCCGGTATTTGTAGGTCTGCGAAACTACCAGATTCTCTTCAGCCAGCTTTCTAACCCTGGCTTAAGTGATTTCTGGGTTTCGATGGGCAATATCGTTAAATTCGTCATTGCCGTAGTAATTGGGCAGACCATTCTCGCGCTGATTCTGGCGCTCATTTTGCAGCAGCTTGTGGTTGGAAAAGGTATCTTTCGCACCATTTTCTATATTCCGGCCATCACGTCTTCAGTGGCTACCGCCCTGATCTTTCTCTGGCTCTATAATAGGTTTGGTGTGATTAACTTTCTCCTCTCGCTTATTCACGGCCCGCAGCCCGACTGGTTGAACGATCCCCTGTATGCTCTGCCCGCGATCATGCTGCTCAATATCTGGTCAACGGCAGCCTCGTTCATGATCTACTTCCTGGCTGCTCTACAGGATTTGCCAAAGGAACTGCTTGAGGCTGCGAAAGTCGATGGAGCCAACCGCCTTCAGACATTCTGGTTTATCACAGTGCCACTATTGCGCCCCAGCATTTTCCTGGTAGTTGCGCTCGGCACGATTGGCGCGTTCCAGATGTTTGACCAGGCCAAATTTATGACCAATGGAGGCCCCGACAACGCCACTTTGACGCCGATGCTCGAAATCTACAACGCGGCCTTTGGTCAGAGCCGCTTTGGATTGGCGGCTGCCATGTCGGTGCTGCTCTTTATCGTCATTTTCATCGTTACCATCATTCAACGGCGTCTGATCGACCCCGGTACCCAGAAGTAGAGAAGGAGGAAGTTCATGGCACAGACAACCGCGACACAAGCGCAGGTCAGACCGCAGGTGGTGGCGGCGGAGCAAGGCCCCGAGCGGCGCTTCAGTTGGTACCACATCATTCTGTATGCCTGTGTGGTCATTTTTACCATCACCTCAATCGGCCCGCTGATTTTCTCGGCGATCTCGTCCTTTAAGACGGCTGCCGATGTCCTGTCGTTCCCACCTAGCCTGATTCCTAACCCGTTTATTACCACGAACTACCAGTTCATCCTGAACTATCCCTACTTCTTGCGCTGGGTTCTGAACGCCTTTATCTACGCCGCCGTAGCAACCGTGTTGAATGTTGTCTTTTCCGCAATGGCTGGCTATGCCCTGTCTCGCATGAATTTCCCTGGCAAGGAAATCATTTTCACGGTGACGCTGGCCGTGATGATGATTCCCCTGACCGTCACGCTGATCCCCAAATTCATGGTGGTCAACTACATGCACCTCAACAATACCTACCTGGCGCTGATCCTGCCAGCGATGGCCCAGCCATTCTCGGTATTCATCATGGTGCAGTTCATGAAGGGCCTGCCGAAGGAATTGGAGGAGTCGGCGCGCATAGATGGCGCATCTACCTGGCGCACCTTCTTCCAGATCATTCTTCCGCAAGTCAAGCCTGCGATGACCGCCGTTGCCATTCTTACCTTCCAGGGCGCGTGGAACGATTTCCAGTGGCCCCTGGTCGTGCTTGGCACGCAGGATATGTACACCTTGCCACTCGGCCTGTTCTCGTTTAAGAGCGCCTACTACACACAGTACAACCTGCTGCTGACCAGCGCGATGTTCAATACCATTCCCATCCTCATCCTCTTCTTCATCTTCCAGCGCTACTTCATAGAGGGTGCGGTATCTTCGGGGGTCAAAGGCTAATTGCCTGCCATGAAAAAAACTCTCGCCTGTCATCCTGAGCGCATGAGCCGAAGCCCTGAGCGCAGCGAAGGGGAAGGATCTCCGGCCTCGGCACACTTATCATCAGGGACCGCAGATCCTTCGCTGCGCTCAGGATGACATCTGGAGACAGGTTTGGAATTGCCTGTTACTAAAGAGAGAGCCTTTCCGTCATGTTCATAAATGAAATGAATGGCAAGGCTCTCTTGTCATTTCTAGAACAATGTAAAGATATCAGGAAAATCTTATGGTGGATTTTGCATCTCCATATATGCCTGCTCATACAGACCTCGCTCATGAGAGCGAGGTCTTGCGCAATTTATGGCAAAAGGGATTGCTTGCCCTGCAATCGCTCCAGACTCCGCTCGGCATTACCGCCAGTGGCCATAACGACCATTTTCATGCCATCTTTGGCCGCGACTCTCTCTGGACTGTTTTACTTGCTCTTGAAGCCGACCGTTTGCAGCAAGCATCACAAAACACATTTATCCTTGATACTCATGTTGCTTCGTATCATTCCTGGCTGCATGACCTCTCTCGCACTGTGCTGCGCGGCCTCGCCAGTTTGCAAGGCCGTGTCGTCAATGATGTGAACGAAGAACAGCCTGGTCGCATCGTCCATGAATACTGGGACCCTGTACCGGAGCGCATGATTGCCGCTCGCTGGCCCGTTCCCCGCTATTATGGCGCTTTTGATGCAACCTTTCTCTTCCTTATTACCATACATCATGTCGTTGAATACTTCCAGGACTGGGCCTTGCTCGACGAACTCTGGTCCGGCGTCGAACTGGCCTTTCAATGGATGCAGGAATGGTCTGATCTCGACCAGGATGGGTTAGTAGAATATGCCCGGCGCAATCCCGAAGGCATCGGCCTCACCAACCAGGTCTGGAAGGATAGCGGCGAATCGCTTCGCTCTCCCAACCATGCCCCGCTCGTACATCCCGTCGCCTGGATCGAAGTGCAGGGGTACGCCTGGGCTGCCTACGATAGCTACCGGAAAATGGCTGAACGCCGCCACCAACTTACCCCTGCCCTCAAACAGACCATTGAGCGGCGCAAGTCGCGTCTTGTCGAGGGCTTGCAGCGTTTCTGGATGGACGAAGAGCAGTTCCCCGCAATCGCCCTGGATGGAGACAAACAGCGCATTCCCGCCGTTTCATCAAATCCCGGCCACCTGCTCTGGAGCGGCTGCCTTGACGAGCTGCCCGCCTCGCTCGTGAGCAAACGCCTGCTTCAACCTGACCTTTTCACTCCCTGGGGCATCCGCACCCTTTCCGACCGCGCCTACTACTACAACCCCCTGGTATACCATTGTGGCGCGATCTGGCCCTTCGACAACGCGGTTGCCGCGCTCGGCATGCAGCGTTACGGCCATCACGCCGAAGCGCTTGAAATAGCCCATCGCGTGCTGCGCGCCCTGTGCTCCTTTGAAGACCCCGTAGAACTCTATACGGTACAACCCTCGCGCTGGATTCGCTCGCACCGCATCGAACACGAATGGTTTCTCGCCGACTACTTCTACGCCTGCAGCGTGCAGGCCTGGACTGCGGCTGCTATACTCTACATGACAACCTTAATGTTAACAAATGGATAGACGGGATGCTCAATAGGCAGGCCTGTCATCCTGAGCGCCGCGAAGGATCTGCGGTCGGGGCGCACGAATCGTCGGGGAACGGAGATCCTTCGCGGCGCTCAGGATGACAGGGGGCGAGAATCTCCTGGTATGTTGTCAGCGTCATCAGCGCGTCCATGCATTTAAGATGTGCCTTCATAAGACCCTTAGAAAGGCGGCAATCCTATGCCAGAATCCCCAACACGCGCCAGATTCCGCGAACGTCTGTGTGCCAATGCCAACCAGGACGAGCGCATCGCCGGTTTGCTCATCGGCGGGTCAGGCTCTGATGAGCGCCTGGACGAATTCTCGGATATCGACGCCATGTATTTTATTCGCGATGCCGACTTCGAATCATTTGTGGAGAACTGGCAAAGCTGGGCCGCGCAATTCGGCGAGCATGTGCTGATCTACGACCCCATCGGCTTTCCAAACGCCTTCTGGACCATCTATCACGCGGAACCGTATCCACAGCGCGTCGAATTTGGCTTTCGCCCTGAATCGGAAATGGATATGCTTCTCTCCCTGCAAGTTAGCCCTAGCTCGGTCGAGGCAATGGTTTGTTGTGACAAAACTGGTGGACGCCTGACTGGCTACGTCCAACAACTGGTAGGCCGCTCTACAGACCTGCCAGAAGATGAGAAACAGGCGGCCTTTAAAGACAAATGCGACCAGTTCTGGTACATCCTGCTCTACAGCTTCAACAAAATGCAGCGCGGCCATCAATGGTATGCCCGTGTAGCCTTTCATATAGGCGGGCTGGACAGCCTGATGGCCTTGCTCAAACTCGAATCGGGCAATGTGCATCGCTGGAGAGCCTCCTTCGCCTCCTGGAACCTCGAAAACATGATTTCTCCCGAACGGCTCGCGCAGTTGAACGAGTGCATTCCAGGAGAAGGTAAAGACGCATTGAGGCAGGCAATGGTGAAGGCTGCTCTCCTGGGACTCGAGGTATGTCAATCGCTGGCCGGCCGCTATGGCTGGCCCTGGCCGGAACGGGCGGCGGAAGATGTGTTACGTGCGCTGACGTATGAGGGGTGATGGACGCAGTTTTGTAGGGACGCGCTTCATCGCGTCCACCCGGCTCACCGGTACGCACCACCGGCGAGGTCTAAGGTTGTAGGGACGCGCTTCATCCCGTCCACCCCGCCTGTCGTGCAGATTGATGCCCCGAGGTGGACGCGATGAAGCGCGTCCCTACAAAAATTTACATCCCTAATGGTGTGCTTGCCAGATACCTCGGCGCTCTCCTCGCCATTGTCACCTGCTCGAAAGCATAGGCCAACCTGATCAGCGTTGGCTCACTATAAGCGCGGCCCATAAAGGTGAGGCCAATTGGCAACTCGAATGTGTAGCCTGCCGGTACAGTGATTGCCGGATAGCCTGCCAGGGCGGCAGGCTGCGAGCTTCCTCCAAGTCCGTGATCTCCGTTTAAGAGATCGATGCACCACGCAGGGCTGGTGGTTGGCATGACCAGCGCGTCAAGCTGGTGCTGCTCCATCACGGCGTCAATTCCTTCTTCACGTGAAAGCCTATGGTTTTCTGCCAGCGCCGCAATATATTCTTCAGCCTCCAATGACGTAGTTTCTTCTGCCAGCAGCATCAATTCCTGTCCAAAATACAGCAATTCCTGTTCGGCATGAGCTTTATTGAAGGCGATAACATCAGCCATTGTGCGCACTGGCGAGTCGAGCAATTCTGCCAGATAAGCATTGAGATCGGCCTTGAATTCGTAGAGCAGCACCGTCTTCTCAGCTTTCGATTCGGCCATTTGCTGCGCTGTTGGAATATCGGCGTTATCGATGATGATCGCTCCGGCCTCGCGCAGCCGTTCGATGGCTGCCTCGGCGATGGCATCTGATTTCGCGCTATAGCCAAAATACTGCTTGCGCGCTATGCCAATCCTCGCGCCGCGCAGCCCATCTTTATCCAGAAATTGCGTATAATCCCTGTGGAATTTTCCCTGGCTCTCCCGGGTAGCAGGATCGCGCTCATCGACGCCCGTGATTGCTCCGAGCAGCAGCGCCGCGTCTGTCACTGTGCGCGTCATTGGCCCCACCGTATCCTGGCTGTGCGCGATAGGTACCACTCCTGCGCGACTGGTCAGACCTACCGTCGGCTTGATACCTACCAATCCGTTTATGGAAGACGGGCAGAGAATCGAGCCGTCCGTCTCTGTGCCGAGCGAGGCCGCCGCCAGGTTTGCCGCGATGGCTGCGCCTGAGCCGGAACTGGAGCCGCATGGCGTGCGATCCAGCACATAAGGATTGCGCGTCTGCCCGCCTCGGGCGCTCCAGCCGCTCGTCGAGGGTTCGCCGCGAAAATTTGCCCACTCACTCAGGTTAGTCTTGCCCAGAATCACCGCGCCCGCCTCGCGCAGTTGCTGCACCACAAATGCATCACGCGGCACGCGAGCGCCAACCAGAGCCAGCGATCCCGCCGTTGTCTGCATACGATCCGCCGTAGCGATATTATCCTTGACGAGGATAGGTATGCCATGCAGCGGCCCTCGTGGCCCATTTCGTGCCCGTTCCTCGTCTAGCTTGCGCGCAATATCCAGGCACTCGGGATTGATCTCGATCACGCTATTAATGGCCGGGCCGCTCCGGTCAATTGCCTCGATGCGCTCAAGATACATCTCGCACAATCGCTGCGTCGTAAGTTCGCCTGCTTGCAGCGCCGCCTGCAAGTCAGCAATGGGCACTTCTTCTAGTGACTCTGGCTCGTGTGGTCGCTCACTCATGCCGTGTACTCCAATTTCATCTTTGAAGATTGGCAAGCAAAGTATAGTGTTCTTTGCCTGCCCTCTACGTAGGCAATATATAGCCATTTGGTACTATTTTCAACAAATTTTATTGACGCGCAAAATTCGCTAAAGTCATCCATTTCTTCCCTGTTCTATTGCGCCTTTATACGCTTTCTGTTATTTCAAAATGTTTCAAGTCGTATCTTTCCAGATATGCTACTATATGCAACGTTGTCTATGTCGCACAACTAGATCATTGTATATATGCTTCAACCTGTACGACTGGATAACGCAATAACTTGCGGGTGCTGCAAGTTTTAATCTAAAGGAAAGGTAATTTTGAGAACATACCAAGAAACCTGGAAGCAGTTTGCGAACGCGCTCACATCATCGCAATTCGCGAAGCGCTTTCAGACATCAAGTGCTGTACGTTTTGTAGGGAAGTTTGGTATGGCGGCGCTGCTCGGAGTCCTCTTTTTGAGCGTGACTCTGGGCCTGAATGTGGGGAGCGCCCACGCGGCAGCGCAGACAAGCTGCGCGGGCGGTGATCGGGTTTATGTCGTCGTTCGGGGTGATACACTCAGTCGGATAGCCTCTCGTTACGGTACGAGCTGGGGAGTTCTCGCATCTTACAACCACATCGCAAACCCCAACGTAATCTATACCAACCAGGTGATCTGTATCCCTGGTAACAGAACTGGAAGTAGTTCTTCCGGCACGACGAGTCATGGTACGTCAGGTTCGACCCCTTTGACCAGCAGCTCGAGTTCTGCGGTCGGACATGGGAATCCATATCCGTATCCCGCGTGTACATGGTGGGCCGACCAGCGTTACTATCAGATACACGGCTATTTTGTGCCGTGGACAACCAATTCGAATGCCTGGCAGTGGACGGCGCGCGCCTATCAATTTGGCTGGCATGTCTCCTCTGCCCCGGTCGTAGGCTCTATCATTGATTTGCAGCCCTGGGTACAAGGCGCATATGGCGAGGGTCACGTGGCAGTGGTGGAACAGGTGTTGAGCAACGGGCATGTCATCGCCAGTAACATGTCCTGGGGCGCGAATCCCTATCAGGTCAGATATGTGGAGTTTGCTCCGGGTCCAGGAGTGACCTTCATTTACCGCTAATTTCTCCGCTCGCTTAAGAGCGTGAGATCGGTTCTGACGGAGTATCTAAGCACCCGTAAGATGAGGCCAGCTATCCTGCAAAGGATGACTGGCCTCTCTTCAACTTATTTCAGGCACATATCTTTTCCACTCAAATCCCCAAAGCAGTGTCCATCCCTGGTCAGGATCACCACTTTTTTGATATTTGAGAATTGTTTCAACGTGGCGTTAATTTCCGCCATGACTCGCGCATCCGCCCCAATTCCTGCCGAAGTGGTGAGGCGGCAGAATTTCAAGGTCGCCGTTCCCTTCTCTGCGATAGAACCTTTTGTATCCAGCGTCAGCGTAAAGTCCGGGCCGCCAACGGGACGTGGTGCCGCGCAATTCGATGAGCCGCTGAAGAGAGTATTCAATTCAGTGAAGTAGCCAGCCTGCTGTTCTGAGAGCGTCGGTCCGGCAATGAGCAACTGAATAGAAAAGGTTGCCACAGCAATAGTTGGCGAAACACGATTCACAGGGTAGACGACAGAGGGATTGCCATTGAATGAGTCGGGAAATTTGGAGAAGAACACCTTCACCGGGTAGCCAGACGTTGTCGAGGGCGAAGCCGCGTGAGCAGTCGAGGAGGGGTCAGTAAGCGCACTGGCGCTACAGCCGCTCAACACAAAAATGCTGCAGACACACAACACAACAAAAAGCGTAGATTGATATACGGGGGCCATTGCAAATGGGGGCCTGTTCTGAAATCCTCTCATAGCTCTTTTTCCTTAAAAGAGAAACATAGATGAAGCGCTTTGTCCATCTTTTCGCTTTACAGCTAACGATAAAAGGTCTGGCGCGCCACCAGTAGCATAGCAGCCAGCGGATAATGATATGATGAACTGTTGCACTGTAAGGATGTGACCTATTTCACAAAACATGATTTACTAGAATCAATGTTGACTTGTAGGAACGCGCTGATAGATTTTGACAAAATAACGGGGAATACTCGCCCCCTGTCATCCTGAGCGAAGCGAAGGATCTCTCTTTGCCGAGCGATGTGTGCGTCGGGGCCAGAGATCCTTCGCTTCGCTCAGGATGACAATTTGGGTAGACCCCCATATTTTGTAAAAATGCAGCATCGCGTCCCTACAAAATTATCGCCATTTCTTATGAAAATATTCAAGATGTCTCATTGTTTTTTCGCGCTATCTGAACTATGATTACCTGAGAAAGGAATAGCGAACCAGCATAGTTTCATAGAAAACGAGCGATATGGCAACCACTCTCGAACCAGATACATCCCAGACCAACACCTTACCGCCTGGCCCAAAGCCGCTACCTTATGTCGGTAACATTCTCGATTTCCGGCGCGACCAGCTTGGCTACTTACAGCAGTTGCAACGCGCCTACGGCAACATGGCGACCATCTATATCGGCAATACGCCCATCGTGCTGCTCTTCCGGCCCGAACACGTGCGCTACGTCCTCACCGAGAACCCGCGCAATTTCACCAGTCGCGAGGTCGCCGAGGGCCTGCGCCAGCTAATCGGTGATGGCCTGCTCACCATTGATGGCGAAGCGCACCGCCAGCAGCGCCGCCTCGTGCAGCCCGCCTTTCATAAAAAGCGCGTCGAAAGTTACGCTACTATCATGACCGATTATACCCAGGAGATGCTGCGCGACTGGCACGCTGGCGAGCGCATCGATATAGCGCGTGCCATGCAAGAACTCACGCTGCGTATCGTTGCGCGCTGCCTTTTCAATGTTGACCTGACGGACGAGGTCGAGCAAATTGGTCAAGCCTTTACCGAGATGATCGGCAATCCCATCGGCCTGCTCGAAGGCTTTCTGAATCTGCGCATCGATCAACCTTTCACCGCCTACGGTCGGCGCATGGCTGCCAAACGCCGCGTCGATGCCTTTATCTACAAACTGATCGCCCAGCGCCGCGCCGAGAACGAGGACAAAGGAGATGTCCTCTCTATGCTGCTCGCCGCCCAGGAAGGCGGCATCGCCCTGAGCGATACCCAGGTGCGCGATCACACCATGACCTTCGTTGCCGCCGGACACGAAACCACCGCCAACGCCCTGACCTGGACCTTCTACCTGCTCTCAGAGCATCCCGACGTCTGCGAAAAACTACTTGCCGAGTTAAAAACCGTTCTCAATGGCCGTGTTCCCACCGTCGAAGACCTGCCCAAACTGCCCTATCTCGAATGGGTACTCAACGAATCCATGCGCCTCTACCCGCCTGCCTGGACCCAGGGCCGCCGCGCCACCGAAGCCTTCGACCTCGACGGCGTGCATTTCCCCGCCGGAACCATGCTCATGTTCAGCCAGTGGGTCATCCACCGCCTCCCCGATATCTGGGGCGACCCCGAAACATTCCGTCCCGAACGCTGGGACCCCGTCAACGGCCAGAAAGTGCCGCCCTGGTCCTACTTCCCGTTCGGTGGCGGCCCGCGCATCTGCATCGGTATGCCCTTCGCGCAGCTAGAAGCAAAGCTGCTGCTCGCCACCATCCTGCAACGCTACACCCCGCGTGTCGTCCCAGGCTACCGCCTGCAACTGCACCCGCTCATCACCCTGCGCCCCAAAAACGGCATGCCTATGATACTGGTGCCTACCACATCAACCGCCACCGTTACCAACTGGGAGCAACTTATTCAATCGCAGCGTCTACCTGCCGAGCGAGATGGATGTTTGGGCGCGTTGTTGGCTCTGATCGGTTTAAAAACACTACGCTGACTGTCCCTGAATCCCCACCCGCTCAAAAAGATCACGATATAACTCAGCCGGGTACTTGATGGGCAAACGACCAGGAGGGCCATGCGAATACACAGGGTAAGATAGCCTATGCCATCCTCACGCTTTGCCGGGCTATCTAAACCTGTAAACACGGCGAACAAGTTTCCAAGCAACAGGCAGGTCAATGGGCGCAAAAGGAGTTTCCCGAATGGGCTTCCTTGATTCAAACCGCTCTACAATGGCGCAAAGCTGGAGAGAGCGGGCCAGTCGATGAAACAATATACCAGGAGACGTTGCGCTTTGTTCAGTTTGCAGTTAAGGAGTGCGAGGGGGCAGAAAGTTAAATTGTAATATGGAATATCCTCTCAGGTGGGCGATTTGGGCGGGGCAAGCCCACGCCCCTACAACCCTCTCGACGCCTCATTCAACTGCTCCACCTGCTCCCCCGTCAATTTCACATCCAATGCCGCAAGACTCCCTTGTAATTGCTCAGGCGAGTTGGCTCCGATAATTGGCGCGGTAATCGTTGGTTGCGCCATCAGCCAGGCCAGCGAAACGGCCTGTGGTGTGCTTCCTATCTCTTGCGCGATACGCTGCACCGTTTCAATGGTGCGCCATGCCTCTTCGCGATTATAGCGTTTCATGACCGAGGAAGCGCGTGGACTCTGTACCTGCTCTCCACGCCGGTATTTACCTGTCAGAAAGCCGTTTGCCAGCGAGCTATAGGGTGTGACTGCTATCTGATATTTCTCACAAACTGTTCTCAAATCCTGCTCGAATTCCTGTCGATGCACCAGATTGTAATGCGGCTCTAACGAATCAATGCGAATGGTGTGAAGTACCTCGGCTTTCCACAGGGATTCAACCAACCGCCATGCCGGAAAATTTGAGACTCCGGCATAGCGTATTTTTCCCGCTCGACGTAGATCATTGAACGTTTCAAGCGTCTCCTCGATAGGCGTTTCAGGGTCGAAAGCGTGCGCCATGTAAAGGTCGATGTAGTCGGTCTGCAAGCGGCGCAGCGAGGCATCAACTGCTTCAAGGATATGCTTGCGCGAAAGCCCCCGGTCGTTTGGCCGCTCGCCCATCGGCTGGTACACCTTTGTTTGCAGAATCACCGCGTCCCGGTTGCGTCTTGTGGCTAGCCAGCGCCCAATAATCTGCTCGGATTCCCCGCCCGTATGCCCCGGTACATAGCGCGAATAGTAATCCGCCGTGTCCAGAAAATTGCCGCCGTTCTCTACAAAGGCATCCATCACACGAAACGCTGCCTGCTCATCTGCCGTCCAGCCCCATTGCATCGTTCCCAGGCAGAGCGCCGATACTTTTAAGCCTGTTCGACCTAATTTTCGATAGTCCATAGATTGTCCTCTTGTCCTTTTTCGGTGTTTCCCTGTATGTATTGTAGTCGATTTGTGACTCTTTTGTAGGAGCCAGGGAAAGCATTGTGATTGCCTCGTAATGTTTTTGCGGCATAGTTGAATAAGCGAAATGGAATAGCATTTCTTCTTGACATAAATGTAGGACGCGCTTGACCGCGTCCACCTTGCCAGAATCATATATAGGAGTAAAGCCATGACGACACCTTTCACCATTGGGATTGAAGAAGAGTTTCAGATGGTGGATCGCGACACAGGCCAGCTCAGCCCGAGTATTCAAACGGTGCTAGAGCAGGGACGCCCCGTCTTTGGTGAGCAAATCAAGGCCGAGATGCTTCAACCAACCGTTGAATTGATTTCAGGTATCTTGCCTGACATTCCTACCGCGAGGCAGGAGTTGCGTCGAACGAGAGCGAAGCTTGCTCAATTGCTGGAGGAAGATGGGCTGGCCCTGATAAGCGCTGGAACGCACCCCACCGCTATGTGGCAGGAGACGCAGCGCACCCCTTATCTTCGCTACGCCGAACTGGAGGACGAGTTTCAGGATGTAGCCCGGTCAATTTTGATCTTTGGCTTGCATGTGCATATTGGCGTTGAGGATCAGCGCCACGCTGTGCAACTCATGAATCAGCTTCGTACCTGGTTGTCGCATTTGCTCGCCCTCTCCACAAATTCGCCTTTCTGGGAGGGGCGTTTTACCGGTCTCAAATCGTACCGCTCAGTCATCTGGAAACCTTTCCCGCGTAGCGGCATTCCCGAAATCTTCCCTGACTGGGAAGATTTCAACGACTATGTGGAGAACCTTGTGCGGACAGGCTGCATCGATAACGGCAAGCGTATCTGGTGGGATATTCGCCCCCATCCTTTCTTCAAGACGATTGAATTTCGAGTTTTTGATATGCCCGGCACCCTCGATGACACCATCGCTATTGCCGCTCTCTGCCAGGCCCTGGTTGCCAAAGTAACGCGCCTGAACCAGCAGGGGCAGTTTCTACCTGCGCTCTCCAGCCACTTCATCGAAGAGAACAAGTGGCATGTAATGCGCTCGGGACTGGATGCCGAAATCGTCGATTTTACCCAGGGCCGTCGCCTGTCCATGCGCGATTCCCTGCATGAACTCTTCGATTTCGTAGATGATGTCCTCGACGAACTCGCTAGCCGCAGCGAAATAGCTCATCTCCGTTCCTTGTTGGAAGACAGCGGGGGCACCGGCGCTGATCGCCAGATCGCCATCTACCGGAAGACTGGCAATATCGATGACGTGATCCAATTCCTTATGCAGCAGACCATGCAGGGGATTCCCGTTAACATGGCAGTGTAAGACGAGTGTCATTCCCTTTCTAAAGTGAATGAAGATGCCTTGCAAATAAGTAGGGCACTTCACTTCCTTCAACATTTCTTATGACCCTTTTAAGCCCTTTCTGGCAACCATAATAAAGGTTGATTTTTGCGTTCTCATCCTTTTCTCAATCAAGCGCGCGAAACCTATAATAGCGTGCACGCCATTACCAACCTGCCGCCAGATGTCATCCTGAGCGCAGAAGGATGACAGGCAAGAGGGGCTTCTTATTAGCTTGTCGTATATACGCACCCTTGCATTGTTCTTCCGTTGTATATAAAATGAACAGGGCATAAAGCGCATCGAAATACATATCGCCAGGAGTCAGCAGGCATGTTACGACCACCTACTACCACTACTCCGGTACGTCAGGATACCACCTCGACCTCGCGTTGGACGCGACGACTGATTATCTCTCTGACCATTTTTGTCTGGATAGGCCTGGCCTTTGTTGCCATCTGGGCAGCGGGCCACATTATCACTACACTTCTGCTCCTGCTGATCGCCAGTCTTTTTGCCTACGCCCTGGCTCCTCTAGTGCGCCTTCTTCAGAAAGTGATGCCACGCGCTCTCGCCATCGCAATTGTGTATATTGTGGTTTTCGGTCTGCTTGGCCTGCTTATTTACATGATTATCACTACCAGCGTGCAACAGTTCACCCTGCTGGCCGACAATGTGCGCTCGATCTTGACGCCCGGCCCAAATGGGCAGCAGCCAGCGCTGGTACAGTTCATCCGGCGTCTGGGTATTCCGCAGGCGCAAATCGACGCCTTTACGCAGCAGCTTACCAGCTACCTGACGAACTTTGCGAGTACGGTTGCTGGCAGTATCGTTCCCCTCGTTACGGGCATAGCCGGGGCGCTCGTGAATATTCTGCTTACGGCTATCACCAGTATTTATCTCCTGGTTGATGGCTCGCGGGTCGTCAAATGGTTGCGCAGCAGCACGCCAAACTCGCAGCGCTGGCGTGTCGCTTTCCTGATCGATGTTCTCGAACATGTGGTGGGTGGCTACATTCGCGGCCAGTTCCTGCTCTCGACCATCATCGCCATCCTGGTTGGCGGCGGCATGGCCGTTTTCCGTGTTCCTTATGCTGTGCTGCTTGGCGTTCTCTCGTTCGTCCTCGAATTCATACCCGTTCTCGGCACCATCCTGACCGGCGTGATTTGCGTGCTGATTGCCCTCACCCAGGGGCCAATCATCACTCTCCTGGTTCTCGGTTACTTCATCCTTGTTCACATTCTTGAGGGCTACGTACTTGCTCCCCGTATCGTTGGCGGCGCGGTTGGCTTGCATCCCGTCATCTCGCTGCTGGCCCTGACCGCCGGAGCCGAGCTTTTCGGTCCCTGGGGAGCCATATTCGCCGCCCCATTTGCCGGTATGGTTCAGGCCTTCCTCACCGCCTTCTGGCGACAGTGGCGCAAGACCCACCGCGAAGAATTTCCCGCCCAACCCGAATTAGCCCTTGATACCAGTGGAGACAGGCCGAAAATCGACATCACCGCTCCCCCAGGCAGCGATGTGACTGTGAAGTCCGATACTACAACGACGGTGGAAGAGAAGAAAGGCTAGCATAAAAATGGGGCCTGACCGGTCAGGCCCCATTTTTATGCTAGCCCTCAGAAACTACCTAATCGCAATGCCCACCAGGAAACGGACCATCCTCCCATTTCTGCTTCACCATCACTACCGGCCCGTCCATATCTCCGCCATCCATATCCTCGTAATCCTCCACTCCTGTCCAGGTGGTTGTGTCCTTTGTCGCGGCCCGCACCTTTTCGCGTATATCGGCGTTGTCGGCTTGTGATGGCTCATTTGCCTCCAGGATACGAGCAACCAGCGCGCTAATGATCGGTGTGGCAAACGATGTGCCAACCCAAAATGCCCACGTACTGCGGGGAGCGATGTATTCTGGATAGTCTCCATCTGGTGCCGCGATTTCATAATGATCGTTCTTTGAGAGCGCAGGAAACACCGGGGCGCTGTATATGCCACATATCGCGTCAAGCTTTGACCTGTCAACCGTGACATTGGTATGCGACATTCCCGAAGGCATCCAGGGAGTAGGTTCAGGCAGTTCCCCGCCAAATGTCCCAATCCCCATCGGCCCAGGATAATTGCTGTACGATGTCGCCTGGCCCTGGCTGTTGATCGCGCCTACCGGAATCATGGTCGGGATTTTCGGTTCGTGGTAGGCAAACATGGCGGGATAGCGCGGCCAGAAGCGCACCTCACCCGGATTCATCATGTAGTCACGCGGGTCGGTATCGTTGCCTGTCGATGCAGTGAAAACCGCGCCGCGCTTTGCCATACTCAGCATGCGCTCGCCCAATCCACGTAGAATGCGGTCCAGTTTCTGCGGATGTTTATCCCAGCCAAACCTGCCCCAATCGCTTTTCGGTGGAACCACGACCAGGCTCAAATTGATGACCGTATTTCGCAGGTTTTGCCCTTTACAGGCTTCAATGTATGCCAGAGCGCGATACAAGGTATTGGTATCCCCCACGCCGTAGTCATTTAACACGCGAATGCACTCGATATAGGCATCCGGCGCAAGGTCACGAATGATGCCTGCGATAGTCAGGCCGTGATCGGGCATGGGAAAGCCCACCAACCGCCCATAGACATCTTTCCCCGTTTTAGCCGTCTTCTGCGGATCAGGCACGTCCCAGTAGTTGAGATTAATAGCGGGTGCCTGATTACCTGTCGTATGCTGAATGTCAGTCGGGACCATGCTTTGTAAGAGCATATTACGCTGTCCGGCATCTACCTTCGCTGCGCCTCCAATTGTACTGGTATCCGGCAGCGTATCCAGCACGAAAACCGAAACCCCCTTCCCAGTTTTTCCCTCAAGTGATGGGTCGGCGAGGTCAGTAAACGATAAGCAATGATGACCAGACCTACCCATATCGTCCACAGGAATCGGTGGGCTAGTGGGACAGCCATGCAACACATCATCTGTATTAGACCACAGCCAATGGGGCATCGCATCAAATGGAGTGTCGTCTATCTGTTCGTGTTGATGAAGATGGTCAATGAGGGTAAGCGTATGGTCAAGCATGTCAATCCCGCCCCTGCCGCTCGTACTATGTGTTGATGCCATATGCTGTTGCGTATGACCAGAACGAGGGTGAATGTTATAAAGAGCGGCGAAATTGTAGGGGGGAAGTTGGCTGGGTGTCTGTAAAGTAGTAGATGAAGGAAAAACATACACTCCTTCAATTTCACTACTCCCACTCATTGCCATGTTTGCTGGTTGACCTGATGCTGGCAACTTACCCACCCATTCCAATGTGTAGTCTTGTAATAGTTGATTTATCGTATTCTGGTACTGAACCGCAAATTGGGCTGCCAGGGTGCGATAATTGAAGGCTGGTTTGTCGGTATAGTAGGTCAAAATCACCTGGTTTTTGTACCAGTACACTACGTTGTTCATACTGGTGGTGTTGCTCATATTCCTCATAGATTCCTGTCCTCCTGTACATAAAGGTGTTCAATTTCCTCTGTACTTGTGACGCTCGTTCCTCAATTTTTTGCGGATTGGATTTTCTGCTCGGAAGAAAGATTGTTTCGCGTTGGAAACTGTAATGGTCCGGTGTTCCCAACAAGCCTGAACGCGGCCCAGTAGTAAGGATGAACATAGTGCATGCCTTTGTGAAGCAGGCTACATTGTGCCCCCTGCAGTGCCTGGGCCTTGTTCCTTCCCTCTAAAAGGTGTTGGTAAAACAATTGCATCAACTCGTTCGTCGCCTGATCTTCGACAGGCCAGAGGCTCATCAACAACGATTGAGCGCCAGCAGCCAGGAAGGCCCGCCCTAACCCTAATTGCTCGTCACCACCGCCTGTCAACGCTAAGCCGGTTTCGCAGCCGCTTAGCGTTACAAGTTCACAGCCCTGGAGATCGAGACTAAAGGCGTCGATGGCATTGAAACGACCATCGGCCAGCAGAATAGAAGAGAAGTTGGGCGCGTCCAGGCGGCTATGTCCATGCGTTGCAAGGTGAATGAGGGGGCTTCCTGGCGCTTCCTCAATGAGCCGGGCAATAGAGGCCTCTTCATCGAGGTAACAACGTCCGGTAAGCATTGCTGCCACTGTTCCGGCCTCTTCAATTGCCCTCTGTAAGTGTCCATGATCGGAGTAACCAAAGATCAGCGGGGGCTTAGAGGGGGACGGAGTAATATCTCGAGCGTGAGCCAGCAGCATGCTGCTGGCAGGTAAATAGTCCACCTGAAAATCTTCAATGAGGTAGCGCGAACCATCATAGAGCGCATGAAAGGGAACTGTATGCAGCGGCCCATAAGGCACAATCGTTAATTGTCCTCCAGTCGCTGGAAGTTGTGCCTGTACAGGAGCAATCAGCAGGCGATAGAGCTTGTTCAGCATTGAGCGCACTGCCTGCTGCGGCGGTTGGCGCGAATCAGGCCAGCCCCCAGACTGCAAATGCGCGTGAAGCAGTGGCAAAAGGCGTTTGAGCTGTTTTGCTCCTTCAGGTATTTCAAGTGTAGTCAGTTGTCCCTTCCTCAAAACAAAGAAGATAAGCGCGTCCTTATAGAGGAAATAGGCTAGCAGCATTTGATCGACCACAAGTCTCTGGCGTAACTGGGATACATCGATAGGGTTTCCCTTGCTTTTCTTGCTCTGTTTGGTATCAGGCATAGGTCCCGCCGTTGCCTGTTGAAGATAGAGTCGCTCAAACAGTTCGCTCAGTTTTGCCTCGCACTGTTGTAGTTCGGCCTCGATAACGCCTCGTTCAACATCAGGGGAAACAGAGCTATCAAGTTGGGAGAGCAAAGTACTGTAGTTCCGATAGCGGTCTTGATATGTTTTTAGTTCGCTTTGTATCCTGAATAGTGTAGTGCGATTTTCCAGTAAGGATGATGTTAAAGCATCGTCCTGCTCAGGAGCCTGTCCCTCAAATAGCCTGCGCGAGGTATGCAAATTTTGGCGTAGCGCCATTGATCTTGCTCTCTCAAGATAAGAGAATGCAGGCTCAACCAACTTTTGTTGAAGACAAAGCGCAATCATATCCTCATAGACCTGCCAGGCAGAATGCAGGAATGAAGGCGAAAGGTCAAATACCAGATTGTCCAGGATGCGCTCGATTTGAGCGATAGCTCCTGCGTAGTGTTTTGTGGCTCTTTGAAGATTATTTTGCAGAGCGTAGCTTTTTCCTAAGAGAGATTGACTTTTATATACTTCTTCTTGTAAATGATACTTCCTTGCCTGTAACGCTACTTGCTTACATAACAAAATTGCTTCATCTAAAAGCTGTTGTCCTTGTTCACCATGCATCTTAGCATCTTGTGATTGCTCAATCAGAGAACCAGCCATAACTAGATTTGCCCGTACCGAGCGAGCAACAAGACCTTGCTGCTCAAAGTAGGGATTGACGCTACTAGCTTCATTATAGGCTGCGGCATGATCGCCCATCTCAAGCAGAAGTTCGGCCCGTTGCAATTGTGTAATGGCAGCATGGTGTTGCAAGCCACCTCGGTCAAAAAGGTCTCTTGCCTCATCAAAAACTGTTAATGCTTCTTTCAATCTTCCTGCTGCAATAAGAATTGTTCCATATTCACGAAGTATATTTGAAGTATGCAAAGATGAACCCAAATTTCTGCTCATTTCAACCGCTTCATGAGCTAATTGGGAAGCTTCATGTACCCTGTTTAATTTTACGAGTACGTTAGCTATCTGATATTTTATTTCTGCTACCAACTTAGGGTTATCAAGTGAATATTGAGCTATCAAATCTTGGGCTTGGTAGTAACGTTGTAATGCTGAGCCGTAATATCCTTGTGCATAATCGAGGTCTGCGAGGTTGATTTCACAGTTTACAACCATGTCCAATTCATGAAGCGTCTTGAAGATTTCTTGTGCTTCTAATTCAAGCTGATACGAACGCTCAAACTCACCCATCCAGAAAAGCCCTACAGCTTGACTTACCTTTGCCATAGCAATCGCTCGCAGAATAAATGTTTCACTTTGTTCAGTGAGAGTTGGATAGATGGTGAGCATGCGCTCGTAGAGTTGATTAGCATCAGCATAACGTCCTATTTGTTTGTAGATCCAGGCAGTATTATGATCGATGACGCAAACCCAATAAGGTTCTTGAAGCCGGGAGAATATTTCACGTGCCTGTGATGCGTGTTCTAATGCGGCTTCCACCTTGCCAAGTGAAGCAGCGGCACCTATCCAACTGATACGACTTCGCGCCCAGTTTCTCTCGTCATTGAGTGATAAAAACATTTCTCCAGCCAGATTCAAGCACTCGAGGACTGCTTCGTGGTGCCGAATTTGAAGTAGCGCATCCCCCTTCGCCTTCAACCCCAACGCGTGCGCATACACACTCCCCGTAATCTCCCCATAATAGATCAGCAGTTCCGACAGCTTGAGCGAGAGGAAGGGGTTGTAGAGGTACTTAAGGGCTTCGTCGGCAAGCAGGTCGCCGATGGTGGTAGCGTCCGATAGCTCAGCGAGGTGCGCGTTTAAATAAGCGCGGCCCTCTTCGAGGCTGGCTTCGCGCAGGTGTTGTAGAAATAAGGTGGTATCCATGCGGGATGGCCTTCCTGGTGTATGTTGTTCTCTCTGAAAGTTCTTTACTGAAGAACCCACCCTACAATAAATAGCTTCTCATTTCAGGTCGATGCGCAGTCCATCGACGAGAATTTCTCGCTCTGGCAGGTGAAGCAGCAATACGTACTTACCCGCCGTGATACCTTCCAGCACGATATTGCCGACGTCGTCTACCTCTGAGGCCAGCAATGGTGAGTCTGTGTTGTCCTCCGCTAATGGTCCCGGCGCATTGTAGAGTTCTACTCGTGCGCCCTCGAAGGCATCAACAGGCTCGTCAGGGTTGGTGCTGGTGATGATACCGAGCAAAAGCATTTCGCCACTATGGGCGCGTGTGAGGTGTAAAGAGAGGTCAATCGTCTCGGCGCGATACTGGCGCGGCCAGCCTGTGCCGGGAGTCATATCGCGTGTAACAGGCTTTGCCTGCTGCACAACCAGGGCAGCAAAAATTCTACGAATCGCCTTCAGGGGGGATGCTGGCAATTCGGGGTAAAGGTTGACTTGTGCCTGCGCGCGGCGGATTTCTGCAACCTCATCTGCGCAGGCCGGACAATCCAAAATATGAGACGCAATACGTATGCGCTCCTGTTCCGGCATCGCACCCAGGCAATAGTAATTCAGTTGCACCGCGCTCGGGCAGATGCTGCGATAGAGCCGGGCATGTAGCAGCCCCAGCGTCTGCCGGTACATCGCCAATCGCTGCTGGCACTGCATGCACTCCTTCAGGTGTTCGTGCTGGCTTGCAGAAAGTGTATCGTCATCATATGCGAGGCCCATCAGTTCCTCGTCGCTGATTGCTGTTGTATGGTTAATGTTCGTCATGTTCTTATACCTCCCCGTCGCCGAGCAGCCAACGCAGCCGATCGCGATTGCGGCGCAACCGCTCGACAATGTTGCAGTTCAGGCGATAGACCTCCTTAACATCGGGATATTCCTCCGGGCGACGGGCGACTATTTCACGCGGCTTGAGGCCACAATAGTACAGCAGGTATGCCACCCTTTTCTCTCGTTCGTCGACCAGCAGGCTTAAAATAATCTGCCAGGTTTCCTCAGCGCCAAATTGCTCCTCAACCGCCGGTTCATCGGGAAAACCTGGGTCGGAGAGCGGCATAGTACGCGAGCGCAGATGTGAACGCAGGATGTCCATCACAACCCCGTTCAGTGTGGCGTGTAAATAACTCAATGCCGCGTTCAGGGTCTGGAACTCAAGCTGCTGCTCTCGGACCGCATACCAGAAGCGCGAGAAGGTCAAGGCGACGTAGTTCTCCTCGGAATCGCGTTGCAGAGCGATATCACAACTGGGGTGGCTTCTCAACCAGATACGCACAAGCTCGCTGAAGCGTTGCTGGAGCGCAATCCATGCCTCATCCTCCCGTCCCACAATCGCTCGCCGGAAAATTTCCAGGCAGAAGCGATCATCCGCCTGCTCTCTGCGCCGGTGCAGCTTTAGCTCCTGGCCGCAGCGCTCTTCCAGCAAAGAGAGCTTCATCTCATCCAGCTTTTCATCCATGCGCGTACTCGTCATTCTAAGCCAGCTCCCCTTTAGCGCGACACCGGTAGGCCTGCACGTTCTTCCTTTTGTTGTGCCGCATATACAGGAAGACGCCGCATTCCCCACTTTTTCCGCCAGCTATTTTGTAAGCCACCGAACTTTACGCGCTCCGGGATACAACGATTGAGAGATTACCAATGCAAAAGAGGTGAATATCCACAGGAAAAGTACAAGAACCGGGTTTCTGAAAGCATACGCCATCGCCCTTTACTTGTCAAGCAGAGTTCAACAAAAAGTACGGGCCAGATTTTTGCGTGGAGAGTTCCCGGAAGACACCTGCAAGGGGATGTCTCTATAGTTTCATTGGCGTGTAGAGATATCCCCTTGCGGTTGTCTTCCGGTCCCCCATGTCGGCACAAACACCTGACGCGCACACAACAAAAGGTCTGTACCAATCCGTTAGCTCTGTCACTCATAGATCAAAAATGCAATGACCGGGCGTTTACAGAGTGAAAATGCTCCACTCAAAAACTATGAGAAAAAATAAGAAGAAAGGATGGTAAAAAAACATGTACTTCCGTATTGCATTACAGACACATCAGCCGCCCATCTGGACATGGCGCTCTACCCCATTATCTTCCCTCGACGGGCTGCGACAAACACTCAAAATCTATAAAGATATTCCAAAACACCACGTGCGTATATTCTTCTCTACTTCTTTAGAATTCATGGATGATATGCTGACGCGCCAGAATCAAGGATTGCCGTCTAGCTCCATTACTGCTGAAGAGTTCCTGAGAGGCAAACAGCCAGGTACGCTCGAGTTAGCCCGGCTTGAACTAGAACTGAGCGGTGCTGGCGATCATGACTGCCCCTATACCTTTTCTCCGCCTGCCTCTCTACAGGAATACCAGGTCTGGACACGCCTCATAAATCGCGTTCGTAGCGGCGAACTGGAACCTTGACCACACAAAAAGAGGCCAGATATATTTCTATCCAGCCCTTTTGCATGCTCGATTTTTACGATGGAAGCTCATCCGGCGAGCGCGCCGCGTTGATCTGCTCGTTGGTGATCAATGCGCCGTTCAGATTCGCCTCACGAAAGTACGTCCCATGTGTATCAGCGTCGCGCAAATTGGCATCGCACAGATTCGCGCCGATAAAGCTAGTATCCAGCAGATGAGTCTGGCTCAAGTCGGCTCCCCTCAGATCGGCCTCCATCAAATTAGCCCCGCTGAGATCCGCGCCTTGCAGGTTAGCTCCGGCCAGCTTTGTCCCATTCAAGTTCGCTCCCACGAGGCTCGACCAGCTCAAATCCGCGCCTTGCAGGTTAGCCCTGCTGAGATTTGAGCCACTGAGGTTCGTCCGGCTTAGATTTGCATTGCTCAAATCTGTATTGCTCAGTTCGCATTCGTTCAGGTCCGGCTCTACAGTTGGATTAGACTGCCGCCATGCATTCCAGCTATCCGCACCCTGTTTCAAAAGGTTGAACTGCTCTGCATCTACCATAAGCATATTCCTCCTCTCTATTACTGCTGATAGCCATCCTGATCCTGGCTTCTGCGCGTACCAAACAGGTCCCTCTCGCTTTCCCGGCGATTGAGATCGCCCGGCTTCGCAAGCGGTTCCGCAAGCCCGTACAGCGTATCATCCAGGTCATACGTCCCATCACCGCCCGCCGATTCGTCCGGCTCCTCCTCCTCGCCCTTCTCCTCGGCTTCGTCCAGGTTGGTGAACGGGTCCTGCCCATCCACGTCCCCGAACTGATCCTGCAGCCCGTAGCCATCGGGAGCGGTATTTACCTCATTGACCGGCGCTCCATCATGCGGTCCGAGGTAACTATAGTCCTGTTCAACCGGTTCATCAGGATGCTGGCCTTCGTCGCCTTTCCCGCCGTACATGGGATCATGCTCTTCCTGGGCATTCAACTTGCCCTGCTCCTCATGCTCCTGGAAGCGCTCAGCTTCCAGCGTCTTAGGATCAGGCTGTTTTTGCTGGTTATCTGCCATCTATCTCTACCTCTTTCTTTCTCTAATAATTTTTCCCTCTTCACTATCGATTACGCAACGAAATCCTTGAACGTGTACATATTGGGATGCGGGCTGAATGCTCGCTTATTTGTAAAAGTTCATCTCTCATGAGGCGTTCTCAATCAATATCATCATTAAAAAAAGGAAAACTGCACACCCATGTTTGCATATCTGGGAGAAAGAATACCCGATGTTCGCAAGATTGCCGTATTGCGCGCCAACGCTTTAGGAGATTTCATCTTTGTGCTGCCCGCGCTCGAAGCTCTGCGCGCAACCTATCCCCAGGCGGAAATTGTCCTGCTCGCCAAAGCATGGCATCAGTCATTTCTACAAAACCGTCCTGGCCCCTTGAACCGCGTTATACCTGTGCCTCTCAGTACTGGCGTAAACGAGGAACCTGACATGCAAGAAGACCAGCACGAACTGGCACGATTTTTCGCCGCCATGCAAGAAGAACACTTTGATCTTGCCTTGCAATTACACGGCGGCGGCCTTCACTCCAACCCTTTCTTGCTTCAACTGGGTGCGCGTCTCAATGTCGGCCTGAAAACGCCCGATGCCGTTCCACTAGATCGCTGGATACCCTACGTCTATTTTCAATCGGAGATTTTTCGTTACCTGGAAGTTGTTTCGCTGGTTGGAGCCACCCCTGTCATATTGGAACCCCGCGTAGCTGTCACCGCAGCCGACCTTGAAGAAGCTTCTCACGTTGTTCCTCAACAGCAAAGGCCGCTTGTCGCCTTACACCCTGGTTCAGGAGATGTGCAGCGCCGCTGGCCGCCCGAAAAGTTCGCGGCAGTAGGAGACGCCCTGGCCCGGGCAGGAGCGCAGATCGTTGTCACTGGCACCGAAAGCGAGCGTCAGGTAGTAGAACAAGTTGTTCGTTCCATGAAAAATCCGGCTCAGAACCTCTGCAATGCACTTTCGCTCGGAGGCCTGGCCGGTCTATATAGTCGTTGCCGTGTCGTGATTTCAAACGATTCCGGGCCGCTGCACCTTGCGGCTGCCGTTGGCGCATCCACTGTCGGCATTTTCTGGTGCTTCAACCTCTATACCGCCGGTCTGCCAACCCGCCGCCGCCATCGCCCGTTTGTCTCCTGGCAAGTTCAATGTCCCATCTGCGGCTCAGATAGAGTCGAGGGAACGTGCGAGCATCGTCCCTCGTTTGTCGCCAATATTCCCACCCATAAGGTCATCGATGCCGTGTTTGAGCTATTGACAATGAGCGAACAAACCTGATTTATTGCGTTATCTCTTCCGCAATCTCAGAGGTAGTCATCGAACTGGCAACGGCGCGCACATATTCCTCGGCGCATGCTTCGCAAAAGTAGCCGCCATCGTTGTGGCGCGGCCCGCCAATAACCGTTACTTCATGAATGGCGCGCTTGCCGCACCACTCGCAGACACTCTTTTCCGGCGCGAAATCAAGAGCAATTGGCTGGCGAAATTCGTTAATCATATGTAACATGATCGTTCTCCTGGCAGGTAACGTTCGTCTTTCCGTTTGTCATCTGCCCAAAGGATATAGTATAGATATCACAGAAATCTCTCTTTTGCGGAATTATTCTCACGAAAGCATCACGGAAGGAAAAGCACATGACAAGATCGGCACTGCATATAGCCATAAAACGGGCCTATGACCCGCCTGAGCCAGCAGATGGCAAGCGCGTGCTGGTAGACCGCCTCTGGCCGCGCGGCCTTTCCAAAGAGCGCGCCCATATCGACCTCTGGCTCAAAGACCTCGCCCCCAGCAACGAGTTACGCAAATGGTATGGTCACGATCCTGAAAAATTCGAGGAATTTCGCCGTCGCTACGAAGCCGAACTATCAAACAAGCAAGATGCACTGGAACAACTGCGAGAAACGGCCCGTCACGAACCCGTCACGCTCGTTTTCTCGGCCCACGACGCCGAACACTCCAACGCCGCTGTTCTGCTTGACGTGTTGAAACGGTAGGAATGGGTCTATGGTAGTCGTCTTTCCCCCGTTATGAAGTTTGATGAGGAAAATGGGGATATGCAATGGTGTCATCCTGAGCGCAGCGAAGGATCTCTGGTGGGGGCACGCGATTCGGCTCGGCACCCAGATCCCTTCGCGGCGCTCAGGATGACATGGCCGAGGTGGTGAGGCAACTAGCCCCTTTTCACGCTCACCGGCAGCTTCCCCCGCGCCTGCCGCTCCCCAAAAAGCACTCGCGCCGCCGCCTCTAAAGCCGGGCGCGTATATTCATAGGTCACCAGGTATGTTCTCAGTTCTGGAAAGGCCTCTAAATCGTAGGGATTGCGCACTGCGATGCCAATGACCCGCCTGCCCGACTGTGCCAGCCAGCGTACCAGTTCCGCCTGCTTCTCGTCAAGATGCGCATTGACTGTCGCCACAATCAACACATCCTGCTCTCCCGTTTTTGCAAGCGCCTGCTGATAAGCCTCTTGCGCCGTGTTCGCGTTGATCTTTAATTCTCGCACCGATTCGCAAAATGTTCGCAAGATATTCGCGAGCGCATCATCCGCGAACTTGCGATCCTCAACCATCGTCAGCCTGCTGCGAGGTTGTGCCAGTACCACAAGCTGCTCTCCTGCTTTCAGATGTAGTGGCACCAGTCCCTCATCGTTGCGTACAAGCGTGGTGGACAATTCATACGCTCGTTCCTGCAATTGCTGGTGCGCCGGACTGCTGACGCTTTCCTTCAAGCCTTCCATCTTTGGTAATGTGTCCCATGATAGCATTCGTTCTTTCAAAGCCATCACGCGCCCGGCAGCCGCCTGTATCACTCCAGGATCAAGTTCGCCATTCTGTACCGCTTCTCGTATCGCCTCTATGCTCTTTACCTGCCGCTCGAAAAGATGCGACACCAGCACAAGATCAATCCCCGCCTGCAAAGCCAGTACCGCGCCCCGTCCCGTTCCAAAGTTATCCAGCACCGCGTGCATCTCCAGGCAATCCGAAATCACCACACCCGCGAAATCCAGCTTCTCGCGCAGCAGTCCTTTAATAATCGCGGGCGCAAGGGTTGCCGGTATCTCCCCGCTTCCTGTCAGCGCCGGAAAAGCAATATGCGCCGTCATCACGCAATCCGCTCCCGCCTCGATGCCCATCGCAAACGGCACCAGTTCAAGTTGTTCCAACCGTTCAAGCGCATAGAGGATGGCAGGCATGGCGAGATGCGAATCCACTGCTGTATCGCCATGTCCGGGGAAATGCTTCAGGCACGAAATCACGCCAGCCTCTTTATATCCCCTTACCATAGCCGCGCCGAGCCGCCCGACCAGCCGGGCCTCCTCGCCAAACGAGCGCACTCCAATCACCGGGTTCGCCGGATTATTGTTGACGTCCATCACCGGCGCGAGATTCATGTTGATTCCCATCGCTCGCAGTTCATCCCCTGCCGCTTTTGCCACCTCTTGCGCAATCTCTTCCGAGCCAATCGCTCCCAGCGCCATATTCCCTGGAAAAATGGTGGCCGTTTCGCCCATGCGCTGCACTATGCCGTTTTCCTGGTCAATGGCGATCAACAGGGGATAGCGATGTCCGGCCTTGCGCGCATGTTCCTGTAGCTGCTGCGTCAGCTGAAATACCTGTTCAGCATCACCTACATTGCGCGAGAACAGGATGATATTGCCGACATGATAGCGCTCAATCAGTTCGAGTATCTCTCGCGGTGGCGTGAGTCCCGAAAAACCCACCATCAGAAGCTGGCCAATCTGTTCTTCCAGGCTCATGCCGTTGGTAGCGTCTCCCATGCCTGCATCCTTTCTCGCGTGTTGCGCCTGGTCATTCTCAGCGCAGCACAGGCCGCGCTCAACACAGGTTCTTTCACAAATGCAACCTGCTCTAAAGAAAAGTGTTTTTGAATATGCCGCAGCACCATCGAGCGAAAATCGGCTTCATGCAGCAATATGCCGCCGCCCAGGGCGAGAGAAAGTTCCTGTTCCTGCAAGTTCAATCTGTCGGCAACCGCTATCACCGCCTGTGCCAGTTCCCGCGCCGCCTTCTGCACAATCTTGCGCGCTATTTTGTCGCCTTCCCGGGCGGCCTGAAAGGTCAACGAAGAAATTTCCGCGATCATGGCCTTATCTTCTCTGCCATACACCTTGCCGATCATCTCATCGGCCCTCGCGAGTTGCCAATGGTTCAGAACCAGTTCAAGCAGGCTGGTTTTTGGCCCCCGGCCATCCGCCGCCTTCGCCGCCGCCTGCAATGTCCTGCGGCCAATATCGTATCCGCTCCCCTCGTCTCCCAGGATATGTCCCCAGCCCCCACTACGCTCGATTCTCCCACGACTATCCTGTCCCAGCGCAATCGAGCCGGTTCCCGCAATCAAGGCCACACCTGGCTTCTCTTCCAACGCGCTCAAAACCAGTTCGGCGTCATTGGTCAGGCGAAGCGATCTGGCGAGAAAACGAAGGTGAGGTACCAGCAATTGGCTATCCGAGGGTCGATCAATACCCGCCAGCCCTAGCCATGCCGCCTCTACCGGTAAGGAGCATCCTGCTTCCTGTGCGGCCTCCTCTGTGGCCTGCCGGATGTGCGCCACCGCCAATTCGACGCCGACCGCGTGATAATTGGCGCTGCCAGCCAGCCCTCTACCGCGCTCGTTTCCCTGCGCGTCAACTATCACCGCCCGCGTCTTGCTCCCGCCCCCGTCAATGCCTGACGCATACAATGATTTCTGCATCATGACAGCGCGTCAAGGGCCGCTCGCAGCACCTGTCCGTGCGCCGCGAGTTGCTGCCTTGCCTCCCCTGCTGAGAGATTGGCACGTGCCATCAAGATTGCTGTTTTCGTCTCACCGCCTGCCCTCTCAAGCATCTCCTCTGCGGCTTCCTCGTCCAACCCCGTTGCCTGTCGCACAATCGAGAGCGCCCGTTTGCGCAGCTTGTAATTAGAGGTCTGCACATCCACCATCAGGTTGCCGAACGTCTTGCCCAGCAGGATCATTGCGCCGGTACTCAGCATGTTCAGCACCATCTTCTGCGCCGTTCCCGCTTTCAGGCGCGTCGAACCCGCAATGACCTCAGGCCCGACCTCGGGCGCAATCATAATATCAACTTCGTCGACAATCGGCGCGGCGGCATTGCAGGCGAGTCCAATGGTCAGCGCTCCCTGCTGCCGGGCATAGGCAAGCGCGCCTCGCGCGTAGGGAGTTCGCCCGCTTGCGGTAATGCCGACCACGATGTCAGCTTCTGTGAGGTTCAATTTCGCAACATCTGCCTGTCCCGCTCCGGCATTGTCTTCCAGGTCTTCATGTGCGAGGCCAAAGGCAATCGGCCCGCCAGCAATGCAGGCGACCACGCTCTCAGGAGAAATATTGAAGGTGGGTGGACATTCGGAGGCATCCAGCGCTCCCAGGCGGCCCGAAGTGCCCGCGCCAACGTAGATGAGCCGCCCTCCCCGGCGCATCCGTTTTGCTATCTCCTCGATGGCCTGCGCGATCTCCGGTAGCACTTTCTGCACCGCCAGCGCTACTTTGGCGTCTTCGGCATTGATCGCCTGTGCGATCTCCAGAGGGGTCATGCGGTCGATGTCGCTGGTGGCCGGATTCGCCATCTCGGTCGCCAGCGTGCTCAGGGAACGCTCCATGCGCTTGTACCTCCGCTTAAGTTGTTGGTATCCAGGCTTACGGGAGCAGTTGCTCTCGCTTCATATGAGTATAAAACGTGTACTTGTTACCGCAGTACACCGATTTCGCGTACTCTACAGGCTGGTTGCGCTCTGTATACGTGATACGCCGGATATATAACACCGAACTCCCGGCAGGAATCTTCAATAGCTGTGCCTCTTCGCTGCTTGCCAGCCCCGCTTCTAACTCCTGGTCTGCCTCCATCAGCGTAATGCCAAATTTGGTCTCCAATACACGGTACAGCGATTGGTGTTCAAGGTCCTCTTCCAGCAGCCGCTCGCAGCCCTTGAAACTAATCTGCGAAAGCTCGATTGCCAGTGGCTCGTCATCCGCCAGGCGCAGGCGGCGCAGGCGAAAGATTAGCGTGCCCTTCTCGATGCGCAGCTTCTCCGCCGTTTCCTCGTCCGCCGGGGCCATCTCCGCCGAAAGCACCTTCGTGCCCGGCTTCTGACCTCTGGCCCGGATATCTTCTGTAAATCCGGTCAGGTGAATCAGTTGCTGCGTAATTTTGCGATTGCTGACAAATGTTCCTTTGCCCTGCTCTCGATAGAACAGACCTTCATTCACCAGATCAGTAATCGCCTGCCGCGCTGTCATGCGACTGATGCCATACTTTTCGCTTAATTCGCGTTCAGATGGAATCAAATCCCCCGGTTTCCATTCCCCGTTGCGAATATGCTCTCGCATGATCTCTTTTAACTGGTAATAGCGAGGCACAGGGCTGTTTTTATAAATCGCGCTCATACATATTCCTCAATCGTGAGAGGCTCTACGCCGCCAACAATAAACTTATTTGTAAGTATAATATACATTGAACATTCCTTGCCCTGCTTTGCAAGCCTCTTGCTTTCTGCTCAAGAATATGGTATTGAATTAAGCAGTGGTATAATTGGTATATTGTATATACCACTACGTCAATAATTCCATACTTTTTTGTTCCTGTCAAGTGGGGGCCATTCGTAAAGGTATGGCAAAACGTGTTTTCTAGAGAGAAGTACTCGGCGGATTCCAGATCAAACCGGCCAGAAGTATTTACTCAAGGAAGGTAGAAATGCGCTTTACACTACGCGACGCTCACCTGATCGATGCCGCAACCGATATCGAGCATGGGGATATCAGCGTTGATGGTTCATCTATTCGCTCTATCGGACGCCCAGGACAGTCCGATGATACCCAGGAGCAAATCATCGATGCCTCGGGAATGCTGGTCGTTCCCGGCTTCATCGATGTGCATACGCATGGCGGCGGCGGCTTTAATCTTCACACCGTCGATCCCGAGGAGATCCGCTCCTATGCGCGCTGGGTTCCATCCACGGGTGTCACCTCATTTCTGATCGCGGTAGTCGGCACGCCAGGAGAGATGCCTTTACCACAACTCAAGGCCGCCGTTCAGGCGCTTCGTCATCCCGATGGTGGTGCCGAGGCGATTGGTATTCACCTGGAAGGTCCCTACATCAGCCATGCCCGCAGGGGCGCGCACGCCCCTTCCTGGCTGCGCAAGCCCGATGAAGCCGAGACGGAACAGATTCTGGAACTGACCGATGGCTACCTGCGCATCGTCACGCTTGCTCCCGAGTTACCCGGCGCGGAAACCATGATTCGCCATCTGCTCGCCGCCGGAGTCACCGTCAGCATGGGGCATACCGACGCCAATTACGAACAGGCCCTGCAAGCCCTTCATCAGGGCATCACGCACGTTACCCACTGCTTCAACGCCATGCGCCCCCTGCTCCATCGCTCTCCCGGCCCGCTTGCCGCCCTCGCGCAGACCGAGCAGGCGCGTGGCGAACTGATCGCGGACGGTGTCCACGTACACCCAGCCGCGATGGATGCCCTGGTAAAGTTGCTTGGCCCCGACCGCGTTGTCATCATCACCGACGCCCTCGCCGGAGCAGGTATGCCCGACGCCACTTTTGAATTTGCCGGAAATACCGCCCGTGTCATTCGTGGCGCGGCCCGTCTGGCCGACGGCACTATCACCGGCAGCGTTCTCACAATGGATCAGGCCCTGCGCAACGTCCTCGAGATGACCGGTGTTACGCTTCAGCAGGCCATACGTATGCTCTCGTATAATCCCGCCCTTTCGGCAAAGGTCGCGCATCGCAAAGGCTGCCTGCAAGCAGGCTACGACGCCGACCTCGCCATCTTCGACGCCGACCTGACTCTTCATGCTACCATCTGTCGCGGCGAAATCGCCTTTGCAACTGATGAATGGCGCAGTCGGCTCGTTGAAAACGATACCGTCCTGTAGGGGCGGGAGAGGTGTGGATGGGCGGGGAGGGCGCTTGCGCCGCCCTGGTGCCGGGTCGCTGCATTCGCATCACATACGAAATTTGTCTGGGTATGTGGGTGAGAGGGCGGCGCAAGCGCCCTCCCCGCCCATCCACACCTCTCCCGCCCCTACAATGTCTTTGTCACTTTCTGCAATCCACGCGGCACATCTGGATTAAACCCCTTGGTGATTGCCAGGTGCATCGCGAAAACCTGCCCGGGCAGAATTGTCACCAGTGGACTGAGCCACTCTGGCATCGTGGTAACCACCGGCATCCGCGTTTTCGCCAGGGCCAGCGCCTCTTCTGCCTCAGAAATCACCAGCAATTCAGCCCCGCGTTGCTCAAGTTCATGCGCCAGTTCGAGCATATCGTCGAAGGTGCCACCACGCGGCATAATCAAAATCACGGGTAGTCCTGGTTCAATGGTTGCAATCGGCCCATGCCGGAAATCAGCCGATGAGTACGCGGTAGTAATCACATAGGTCAATTCTTTCAGCTTCAGGCCAAGCTCAAAAGATGTGGCATAGTTATAGCCGCGCCCGACAATCACGCAGCGATCCATGTAGCGATAGCGCTCGACTCGCGGCCCCAGTTCTGACACCAATTGCAGCGTAGACTTCACAGCATCAGGCAGCTCTAAAATCGCCTTTTTATGCTCGTCTTTGCCGCTCAGAGCAGCAGCGAACAGCGCCATGATTGCCAGTTGTGCCGTATACGTCTTGGTTGCCGCCACGCTGCGTTCTGGCCCCGCGTGCAATTCGACCACGTAATCGGCCATCTTTGCCAGTGGCGAGGTGCCATCGTTGGTAATAGCGAGCGTCGGCCGTCCCTGCCGCTTTCCCTCTTCCAGCACCGCGATAATATCAGGTGACTGCCCTGACTGCGAAATACCCACTACCAGCGCCCCGTTGAGGCGCGGAGCAGCCTTATACATCGTTAATAGCGAGGGCGCGGCCAGCGCCACCGGATAGCCTGCCAGCGATGACCAGGCGTATTTCGCGTAGGTCGCGGCATGGTCAGACGAGCCACGTGCGGCGATCAGCGCGTAATCAAAGGCTGGCAGTTGCCGGACCATCTGCTCAATATGGTTTGCTTCGCGATCAATTACTCGCGCAATCACTTCCGGCTGGCTCAGTATTTCCTGTTCTAACAAGGTGGTCATTCTGCATTTCCTTTGTCTGTGAGAACCACAAGCTTTTCAACGTAACTTTATCGTACCTCTTGCAACACAACCCCTACAGCAAAATTTTACAACAATCCTGTCTAGTGGTCTAGATGACTTGACAAATAAACCAGGAAAAGGTACAGTATACCTCAGAGATTGATCTGGAATCCCGTACATACACCAAACCTATCCCTGAACACGGAGTTCAAGCAACAAAAACAGGAGAAGGAGGCGATAAACCAGAAATTCAGACTTTTTTCATGGGTTTACTTGTCTAGTTGTACAGTCCACAAGTCCTATTTTATCGGATCAATAATGCAATCCGACCATCTCACGTCAGGAGGCAGGTATGACTTCCAACTCTCTCCTCGCGGCGGGTTCGAGGATCAGGGCAAAAACGGCGTTCTTGACGCTGCTCGTTGTCTTTACGATGATCCTTGCAGCCTGTGGCGGCGGCAGCAACAATAACAATGGCCCGAAGACCAATGGTAAAGTTGTGCTGCGCGTCGCGGCCCAGTCCTATGATTTCGCGCAATCCGGTTTTAACCCCTACAACGGACATCCCAACGCCGGTATTCTCGGCCTCGTCTACGAAACCCTCTACTTCGTCAATGTGAACGGTGGCGCGTTTACCCCCATGCTGGCGACCAGCTACCAGTGGAACAGCGATAACACGCAGCTTACCTTCACCATTCGCCAGAACGTCAAATGGAACGACGGCCAGCCCTTCACTGCCGATGATGTCGCCTTTACTTTCAATGCCATGAAGCAGTATCCGGCGGCTGATGGGGCGGGCGTGTGGCAGTACCTGACATCAGTACAGGCAACCGGCCCCAATACTGTGGTCATGACCTTCCAGAAAGCCTATCCGCCTGTGCTTGCTACCATCGCTGGGAAGGTCTACATCATTCCGAAGCACGTCTTCGCCTCGGTTGGCGACCCGACCAAGTACCTTACCGATCATCCTGTCGGCACCGGCCCCTTCACCCTGACCCGCTACCAGCCAGACCTGGCCGTGTACGACAAGTTCGCAGGTTACTGGCAGGCCAGTCAGGTAAAAATCGACGAAGTCCGCTTCCCTGAGTACAAAGACAACGCTACCCTGCAACTCGCGCTGCCGAAGGGTGAGGTTGACTGGGCTGGCTACTTCTCGCCGACGCTCCAGCAGGACTTCGTTGCCAAAGACCCGGCGCACAACCACCTCTTCATGGACGCCATCAACCTGTACTCGATCTGCGTCAACCAGAAAGACCCCATGCTTGGCGGCGCAGCGGGACGCCCGATTCGTCTGGCTCTCAGCTACGCCCTCGACCGCTCGCAGATCGCCGCGCAGGCTACGGCAGGGCTTGAGCCTCCCGGCAGCATGACCGGCCTGGTGCTTCCGACCATGAATAGCTGGCTCGATCCGCAGTTCGCCAACCTACCAACGTCTGCTGATACCGCCAAAGCCGAGAAGTTCTTGACCGATGCTGGTTTCACCAAGGGCAGCGATGGTATCTACCAGAAAAACGGCCAGCGCCTCTCCTTCACCCTGCGCAGCGTTGACAGCTATTCCGACTGGAACGCCGCCGCGAAGCTGATCGCCACCGAGGCCAAAGCGGTCGGTATCGAGATCAAGAACGTGACCGTTGGCGAGGACAACTACTACACCCTGCGGACCGATGGCAAGTACGACTACCAGTTGATGTTCTGCGGCATGGTTGGCGGCCCCACGCCGTTCTACCTGTACAATCAGTACCTCAACAGCAACCAGATCGGTCAGGGCAAGTTCAACTTCGTGGCCTGGAACGACCCGACCACCGACCAGTACCTGAATCAGTATGCCTCGACCACCGATCAAAACGCGCAGAAGCAGGCTATCGCTGGCATCGAGAAGGTCTTTGTCGAAAACCAGCCGTTCATCCCGCTCTGGACTGGCGCGGACTACGACGAGTACTCGACCAAGAACTTCACCGGCTGGCCCGATCAGAGCAATCCGTATGCCAGTGGCAGCCCAAACACTGCCCCCGACTACGAAATCGTGATCCTACACCTGCAGCCCGTTTCCTAAATCGCCTACCCCCTCTTACACACCAGCGCCCGTAGGGATGGGTCGATCCGACCCATCCCTACCAATGGGTAATAATGTACAATAACTGTAGGGACAGGGGGATGAGGGGCGGTGGTGTGGGGGCCTTGTGCCTGTCCAGGTGATGTAGGGGGAAACAGGGTGTCGTTGACACCGTAGCATCTTACGCACAACTGTCTTAAAAAGGAGCAAATCGGTGCGTCATCTAATCCGCCGCTTTTTATTCTACATATGTGCCGTCTGGGTAGCGATCACCCTCGATTTCTTCATTCCTCGCCTGGCTCCCGGCGATCCTGTTGCGGCGCTCGTGGGGAAGATGTCAACGAAGGGTTATGTCACCCCGCAAATGCAACAGACGCTCGCTGATCTCTTCGGTCTCAATTCACATGATCCCTTGTGGGTACAATATTTCAAATATCTGGGCAATCTTTTTCATGGCAATATGGGTGTTTCTATCCAGTATTTTCCAACGCCCGTCTTGACGATTATCAAACAGGATATTGGCTGGTCGATCATGCTTGGCGGTGTCGCGGTCATTCTCAGCTTCCTGCTGGGCTGCTTCCTCGGCATTATCGCGGCCTGGAAACGCGGCACCTGGCTGGATACGCTGCTTTCGCCCTCAATGAATTTTCTGTCGGCTATTCCCTACTTCTGGTTAGCTCTCTTTACGCTCTATATCTTTGCTTATTCCCTGAACTGGTTCCCGCTCTCCGGCGGCTACGACTCCGCCAACGTCGATCCCGGCTGGACGCTCGATTTCATCAGCAGCGTCATTCAATACGCCTTCCTGCCCGCCTTAACCCTGGTTGTCTCGTCGCTGGCAGGCTGGATGCTCACCATGCGTAATTCCATGATTACCACCCTCTCCGAAGACTATGTGTTGATGGCGCGCGCAAAGGGCCTCTCGGAGCGCCGTGTGATGTTCTGGTACGCCGCCCGCAACGCAGTGTTGCCCAACATCACTGGCTTCGCCATTGCCATCGGCGCTATCGTCGGCGGCCAACTGCTGACCGAGATGGTCTTCTCCTATCCTGGCATTGGCTACGCGCTGCTGCAGGCCGTGAACCAGCAGGATTATGCCATGATCCAGAGCGTCTTCCTGATTATTACACTGGCTGTGCTGGGAGCCAACTTCCTGGCCGATATCCTCTACGCCTTTCTCGATCCTCGTGTGCGTGTAGAAAGGAGCGCGTAACGATGCAGATTCAGCAGGCTCCTCAACCCGCGGGCGCGGTTGCCGTTGTCCTGATGCCAGAGCCAAAAACGCCCTTTTACTCGCGTTTCCTGCGCATACCGTTTGCTATCTGGCGCGCCATGACTATCAGTCGCAAGGTCGCGGTCGGCAGCGCTATCGTTGGCTTCTTCATCCTGGTCGGCATTTTCGGCCCGATCATCGTTCGGACAGACCCAAATGCAACCTCGAACCTGTTTATCGCGCCGCCCTCTCCCGCACACTGGCTCGGCACAACGGTTGTGGGCGAGGACATCTTCAGCCAGCTTGTTTACGGCACGCGCACCAGCGTATTCTGGGGCCTCGGTACCGGAGTGCTGGTAACAATCGTTTCCGTCATAGTTGGCCTTGTTGGGGGCTACTTTGGTGGCTGGGTCGATGACGTGCTGACCCTGCTCACCAACGTCTCGCTGGTGCTTCCCGCTCTCCCGCTTGCCATTGTGCTTGCCGCCTATTTTCCACGCGGGCCACTGACCATCTCGCTGGTAATAGTTGTCACCAACTGGGCATGGCAGGCGCGGGTGTTGCGTTCGCAAACGCTCTCGATGCGCAGCCGCGAATTCGTCACCGCCGCCCGCGCCACCGGAGAAAGCACCTGGCGCATCATCTTCTTTGAAATATTCCCCAATGAAATTGGGCTGGTAGTGGCAGGCTTCGTCAGTACAACAATCTACGTAGTTCTCACCTGGGCCGCGCTCGAATTTCTCGGCCTGGGGGATGGGTCTATCCCTAGCTGGGGTGGTATGTTATACTGGGCACAACAGGCTGGCGCTTTAGGTGGTGGTCTGTGGTGGTGGTTTATTCCGCCCGGTGCCTGTATTGCCCTGCTTGGCGCGGGTCTCTCGCTCATCAACTTTGGCATTGATGAAATTGCCGACCCCCGCCTGCGTGTTGAACGCCCGAGAAAACTAACGAAAGCAATGAAGAAAGCGGTGGCTTGATGGTAACACAGGACAACATCTTGCTCGAGGTAAAAAACCTCAATGTGGATTATCTCGCCTCCAACGGTACCGTCCATGCCGTCACTGATGTCAGTTTCACCTTGCGGCGCGGCGAAATTCTCGGCCTCGCCGGTGAAAGTGGTAGCGGTAAATCAACGCTCGCCTATGCAATCACGCGCCTCCTGCGCCCACCCGCGCAGATTACCAGCGGCGAAATCCTCTACTATCCTCGCGCCGCCCGCAACCAGGACGATTCTCGCGTGACCGTTACAAATCTGCCCAAAAATGGCAGGCGCGGTTTTCGTAGGGGGAAAGGCCAGGTCCGCGAAGATGAGGTCATCGATATTTTACAGTTGTCTTCTGCTCAGTTGCGAGCTATTCGCTGGAACGACCTCGCCATCGTCTTCCAGAGCGCCATGAACGCCCTCAACCCGGTCATGACGGTGGGCGCGCAGATCATGGATGTCTTGCGCACGCACCGCCCCGATATGGGAGCCGATTCCCGCAAACAGCGCGCCCTCGAACTGCTGCAACTGGTCGGCATTGCCCCCGACCGCCTGCGCAGCTATCCACACGAATTGAGCGGCGGTATGCGCCAGCGCGCCATCATCGCCATCGCCCTGGCCCTCTCGCCTGAAATCCTGATTATGGACGAGCCAACCACCGCCCTTGATGTGGTGGTGCAGCGCGAGATTCTGACAGAGATTATGCGCCTGCGCGAAAAACTCGGCTTCTCGGTCATCTTTATTACCCATGACCTCTCCCTACTGCTCGAACTGGCCGATCACGTCGCCATCATGTACGCTGGCCGTATCGTGGAGAAGGCTACGCAGCGCGACCTCTATTTGCACCCGCGCCATCCCTACAGCTATGGCCTGCTGCATTCGTTCCCAACCCTACACGGGCCGCGAGAGAAGATGTCAGGCATCCCCGGTTCGCCGCCCGACCTGCGCAACGTTCCTTCAGGCTGCGCCTTTCATCCGCGCTGCCCTTGCGCGTTCGATGTGTGTCCAAAGGTTCTGCCGGTGTTGCAGCCTGCTCTCGCTACCAATCCCGAGCAGGTTGTCGCCTGCCACCTGTATGATCCACGCTACCATGCGGAGCCGCCAACGACCGAAGATCTGGCGAAAGCCTATCAAGCCCTGGCTGAAGGGAGTACCGTTTCATGAAGCAATTAGACTCCACTATCACACCCATCGACTCCGATTCGTCTTCGCAGCCGATTCTAGAAGCGGAGCACCTGCGCAAGCATTTCCCTTTGCGCAACGCGAATCCCTTTGGTCAAAAGAAGTTCGTCCATGCCGTAGAGGATGCCTCCATTGCTCTCTACCCCGGACGCGCCACCGCGCTTGTGGGAGAAAGCGGCAGTGGCAAAACCACTGTTGCCCGTATGCTTGCCGGACTCTACGCTCCCACCTCCGGCACTATTCGCTTTCGCGGCCAGCCTGTGCGCCTGCTCGATAGGGCAGTATTGAGTAAATATCGTCGTCACGTGCAATTGATCTTGCAAGACCCTTTCTCCTCGCTCAACCCCGTCCATGACGTGCGCTATCACCTTGCTCGTCCCTTACGCATCCATCGTCATGTTCGTAACAAAGCCGAGGAGACCGAGCAAATACTCAGCCTGCTCAACCGCGTCAACCTCAGTCCCGCCGAGCAATTCATCCAGAAGTACCCGCACCAGCTTAGCGGCGGCCAGCGCCAGCGCATCTCAATCGCCCGCGCCCTCGCCGTACAGCCCCAGGTGCTGCTCGCCGACGAACCCGTCTCTATGCTCGACGTCTCGATTCGCCTGGACGTCCTCAACCTGCTCCTACGCCTCAAAGAGGAAGAGCATCTTGCCCTGCTGTTCATCACCCACGACATCGCCAGCGCCCGCTACTTCGCCGAAGACACTTTTGTCATGTACGCCGGGCAAATGGTCGAAGGCGGCCCCAGCGACGAAGTCATCCAGCGTCCCAAGCATCCCTACACGCAACTCCTCATCTCCGCCGCCCCCGACCCCGAACGCTTTAGCGCCGAGGGCAGCAAAACCTCTCTCACGGCACGCGGCGAGATTCCCAGCCTCATCAATCCTCCAACAGGCTGCCGTTTCCACCCACGCTGCCCGCACGCCATGCCCGTGTGCAGCGAACGCTTCCCCAAACGCACCGATTTAGGCGGTGGTCGCTGGACCCACTGTTTCCTCTATGGCAATGGAGACGATAAGACAGAAAAGACGGATACAAAAAGCTAATCTCGACAACGGCTCCACGCGCCGACCGTTGGGGGCCAACGCTCAAAATAATCGTCTGCGTACATATCAATGTAGCTACGGGCCTCTTCTAGCGAGAGGCCCATTTTTTGTTGGAGTGTGGGGATGACGAGCGATTCTAAGAAAGCGGCATAGTCCTCTTGTGGAGAGGCATCCATAATCAAGCCAAGAATATCTTTATAATATGCTGTTTCTGCGTTGAGATAGCCCATCACGATATTGACCGACCAGAGCCGCCTGCGCGGGAGTGGTAATTGTAAACCGTCCAGTGCATCAAAGGCTTCAAGCTGTCCCAAAGCATAGGTTATTGTATCCTCGTATTGCCACCACAATTGTATGTTTTCTTCGGGAGAGCGCCGTTGTTCCGCTTCCCACAATTGGGCTAGCGTCTCCCGCAAGACAGGAATAGCTTCTCGTTTTCCCCAGGAGCCAAGAATACTTGCCACCTGTCTATGCTGCACATCAAACCAATCGTAGCTTACAAAATGGTCAGGTGGAAGAAATTCTTGTAGCATGCGCAGGAGTACCGGAAAAGCGGCTTCTTCACGCATCTGTCCCAGAGTCAAGGCCGCAGCCCAACGCACTCCAGCATCCTCATGCTCCAAATATGGAATAAGGATGTCTCTTGCCCATGCCGAACGTGTTTCCCCTAAAGCAAAGGCCGCCAGTTGCTGCTCGCCCCGATCCCCCTCACGAAGCGCCTTCAAAAAATGCGCAGGTGTAGACCCGCCCCACTTTTCAACAAACCCTTGAATAGATTTCTCTTCCCCACTGGTGTCCAACACGTCCACTTGACCTAAAGCGTTTTCAATGAAACGGGGTAATTTTGACATATATGAAGCTCTCTTTCTGCTTTTAAACATTGGTGAGGAGAAAACTCAAATACTATTGAACTCTTAAACCAAGCTGTTCGACCCAGGCCAATGTATCCTGAACGCTCCATAATTCTACAATCTTCCCGTCTGCAATCCGCAGAAAATCCATTCCGATCAGTTGTACCTGCTTTCCGGTCGGGGGAAATGGGCCAAAGGTTCCTAGATGTGTTCCATATGATGCAAAACGGAAGGCGACAGTATCACCTTCACTAATCATTTGTTCCACTCGTGCATATGAGTCAGGAAAAGCTTCTCGAAAAGCTCTTATCTCTCTTTTCACACCATCCGGCCCTGGAGACCGATCAGGATGAGTATGATCTACATATTCGGGCGATAGAATCTCATCGGCCAGAGATAGATTGCCTGTATTCCACATTTCAACGTAGCGGCGGGCAATTGTCTTGTTTTCATCTGTTTCCATCGTTTTTGCTCCTGTCCATATTCGGCTTTGAGTAGCATATCATTGTCCCAAACATGAGACAAGCGTCTATTGCTATTGGATAAGCAGCAAGTTTTTATGGTAGACAGAAGCCACCCGCAAGGGGCTGGCTCTACAGGTCAGTTCATATTGTAGAGTCAGCCCCTTGCGGGTGGCTTCCGGCTCCTCCACGCAACCAGGTGGCTTCCGGCTCCTGCATACAACCAGGGAACTTCCGGCTCATCTTTAAAAGATAACGCTCGCATTACGATATGGAGATGATGTTTAACCATTGACACCCCCACCCCCTCCACGTGCATAATGAAAGAAAGGCAATCAATCATTCCACCTACTAGCAAACGGACAATACACGTGAAAACATCACCTGCAATCTCACCTTCAACCGAGGAAGGACGCATCACACACACCTGGCAAAGCATCGTTATTTGCGCCCTGCTGCTCTTTGTTGGCATCAACCTTCGCTCGGTCATCCTGGCGGTTCCGCCCGTGCTGCCGCTCATCAAGCAAGACCTGAATCTTTCCTACACCGCCGTTGGTCTGCTCACCGCGCTGCCCATTCTTATGACCGGCATCACGGCCTGGTACTCCGGTCTGCTGATCGAACGAATCGGCGGGCGTACCGCCATCATCTGGGGATTAATTCTCCTGGCGCTTGGCACCTTGCTACGCGCCTGGATCTCCGTCTTCGCGCTCTTTTTCTTTACCGTCGTCCTGAGCATTGGTATCGCGCTCTCTCAGACGACGGCTCCTGTTCTGGTGCGCCGCTGGTTCCCCAACCATATCGGCCTTGTCACTGCGCTATTTACCGACGGCCTGATTATTGGTGAGACCATTGGCGCGGGCGGCACCGTCCCGTTGATGCTCTTATTTCTCGGCAAAAACAACTGGGTCGCGACCTTTATTTTCTGGGGCATTCCCGTCGTCATTTGCCTTGTCCTCTGGCTCTGGCTTGCTCCACCTGTGCCATCCATGCGCCGCCCGACGCCAGTAGCCAGCGAGGAACATCTGACATCGATAGATGTTCCCATCGCTCCTGAGAAAAAAGTGAGCGTGCTGCAACTTGGCCTCATACTTGGCTCCGGCAGCCTCATCTACTTCGGTATGAATAGCTGGATTGCCTCGTACAACCAGGCCATCCATGCAACCAACCTTACCCCGCTTGCGCTTACTATTCTTAACGCCGCGCAATTACCATCCAGCTTCGGCGTGACGTTTTTCGCGCAGCGTATCGTCGGTCGGCGCTGGCCCTTCATTGCTGCCGGTGTTGTTGCCACCCTGAACATTGTTGCCTGGGTCTTTGCCCCGCCCTTTCTCGAGTACGTCTGGGCAGCTCTGCTCGGCGCGAGTTCAGCGCTGGTCTTCACGCTTGGCCTTGCGCTTCCGCCTCTGCTTGCCAGCCCGCAAAAGGTGGCGCGTGTTACAGGCGCCACCCTCTCGCTCAGCTACAGCATCGCCTTTATCGGCCCCTTTATTGGCGGCAGCCTCTGGGATATCTTTGGCCTGCCTGCGATGGCCTTTGTGCCCGTTGCCGCCGCCAGTTTCTTGCTCATTGTGCTGGGCCTGTTCCTGCCCCTGCGTTCAATGGGACATAAGCATTGAATAACCCCTACTACGCGCTAACCGTCGTCTGGAAATGCCATAACAGCTTTCCATCGCTGGCGGATAGCGCGTAGAACATGCCATTATCCGCGCCAATATAAACAGTGCTTCCAATGATGGTAGCTGTACCTGTCGTCTGCGCCTGGAAGGGATAGCTCCAGAGCAGCGAGCCATCCTGTTCACGCACGGCATACAGTACCGTCCCGTCTCCCGTCGAACTGCCGCTGCTCACATACACAATACCGTTCGCTATCTGCGCGTTATTGACATTCGACTTTACCTCGTCTTTCCAGGCAAGCGAACCATCAGCCGAGCGTACTGCGTAAATGATGCCCTGGTCGGAATTGTTATTGGTGAAGCTGGCATCGCTGCCATAGACCATGCCATTGTCCAGCGAGAAGCCGTTGGCATAGCCTTCTTGTCCCCCATTCAAGGCGTATTGCCAGAGGACGCGCCCACTGCTTGCCTGTAGGGCATATAGGTATGAATATATCTGCTTGGATGGTATGGATGGTTGAAACAAGGGGGCATCCAGGGCTGCGATCCCCCCACTCAAACTGGTCGGGTAGGCTATTTTTTGTGTGAGAATATAAAGGACGCCGTGTACCTCTTGCATATCGGTTTGCAATCCCGTAAGCATCCTCTGCCAGAGCAATTTCCCATCACTGACCTGCAAGGCATACATCATCCCGTTCCATCCTCCTACGTAGGCAACATTCCCAACTACATATGCCGGATCAAGTGAAGTGTTGGCTGTATATTTCCACAGCAGCTTGCCATCGTTCGCTTGCAGCGCGTAGGCAGTTCCTGGCCCGTTTTGACCGGCGCTTTCGCTGGCATAAATGACGCCATTGGTAACGTCCGAAAAGTTAGCCTGATAGTGTGTGGCAAACTCCCAGACCTTCGCCCCGTCACTTGCTCTCAGAGCCACCAGCCCATCGAACGTGCTGATATAGACCAGCCCATTTGCCACCACCGGAGCAGGGATATAGTTATTATCACCGTGATATTCCCAGACCTGTTTGCCATCGCTTATCCGCAAAGCATGTACATTAGCAGGCCCATTTTGACCCGCATACGAAGAGACGTACAACATGCCATCGCTGACCACCGCAGGCTCATCTACAGACCCATCTAAAGGGGTGCGCCACAACAATTTCCCATCGCTCGTTCGCAGCGCATATATCGCATTATCAACCGTTCCAACATACGCTACCCCATCGACGACCACTGGTTGTAGCATGTGTTGAGAGAAGACCGCCGCCGGAATCGGTTTCGCGGTAGGTAATGGAATCTGCCGCACAATTGCAGGAGAGGTTTGCTTGGGAGATGAGGATGTCGTTTTGGATGTCCCGACCTGCTGTGCCTGTGAACTGCACGCGAGTAATCCGGTGAGGAGCAGGGTAGTTAGCGCGAACCAGATAGTGCCTTGCCTGAAATGAGACCGCCTTCCATTACTGAGCATGTGACACCTCCATTGCTTGCTCGTATTTTGCATCCGTCATCACACAGTGGAAGCGTATCCCAGCGAACTGAATCGAAACTGAATCAGGCTTGAATTTAAGGAAATGGATTTGTTCTTGCTGCTCTATTTTATCATGATCGGACGTCTCTTTTTTACTATCGATAGCATGAGGAAGTAGACAGGAGTTGTCCCAAATTTTGGGGGCATGAACTTGCAAACAGCTTCTTTGCATCGCCAGTTTCATAAAAGCTTCTCAACCCCTTGACACTCATCATTTCGCATGGTATTCTTTCTCTGTAACTATTTACTATGTAAATAGATAACATGTAAAGGCTTAATTAATGAGTCTCAAATATGTCCTCCTGGGATTGCTGACGCACCAACCCGAATATGGCTATGAACTCAAGCGCAAGGCCGAGCAGTTGTTGGGCAACGGTGCCGAACTGAACCCCGGCCAGCTCTATCCGTTGCTGCGCAGACTTGCTGATCAGCAGTTGATTGCGGGTGAGCGTATTGAACAGGAAGACCGCCCGGATAAGCGCATCTTCACCCTGACAGAGGCAGGCAGACAGGGATTGTTCACCTGGTTAGATGAACCGGTGCCACTGTCGGTCGGACGCCCCGCGCTCTTCCTGCGCTTCGTGGTTCTGTTACTCGTGCGTCCAGAGGCACGGGCCGATTTCTTGAAGGAACAGCGTCATCGACTGCTCGACTTCATCGGACAACTGGTGGCCGACCGTGCTAAGCATCTGGGCAGCGAGGATCTCTCGACCCGCGCCTTGCGGGAATTGACGGTTCTGCATGCCGAAGCCGATCTCAAATGGATTGAATGGCTGGAAACTCTTGAAGCATAATCTCTCTCGCGCCATTATGCAGAGAGAAAGAGAGAAGCATATGGAGAAGAAACCGGAGCATGTACTACAGAGTACGCTCACACAGGAAACTTTGCCGCGCATCCGTGTCCGTAACCTGACCAGGGTCTACCAGCGTGGGGGCGAGCCGGTTCACGCCCTAGCGGGCATTGATCTGGACATTGCCCCTGGTGCGTTTGTTGCCATTATGGGCCAGTCCGGGAGTGGGAAGACCACCCTGCTCAACGTGCTGACAGGCGTGGATCGTCCAACATCTGGGGAGATCTGGCTGGATGGAGAGCGGTTGGATACCAGAAGCGAAGCTGAACTCGCCATCCTGCGGCGGCAGCGGATCGGGATGATTTTCCAGGCGTTCAACCTGCTCAGCAACATGAGCGCGCTGGAGAACGTAATACTCCCGGCGCTGCTAGCTGGCCGCTCCGTGAGCAAAGCGCGTAAAACAGCCGGCGAGCTGCTTTACGCGCTTGGTCTGGACAAACGCCTCCATATGCTGCCTGGTCAGCTCTCGGGCGGCGAGCAGCAGCGTGTCGCGATTGCCCGGGCGCTGGTGAATGAGCCTGCGGTACTTTGTGCTGATGAGCCAACGGGCAATCTGGATGCAAAGACGGGTCAGGAAATTTTGCACTTGCTGAAGCGTTTGCACGAGCAGGGACAGACCATCATACTCGTCACCCATGATGCCCAGGTAGCCTCTCAGGCTGAGCGCATCATCCTCATGCGTGATGGACAGATCATCGATGACATGAACGGTCACGGTTCGCTTCCACCATCCCCAACGCTGTTCGCTGATCTCTCGGGCCTCGATATGGGCTAAGCGCCGGAAAGAGAGAAAATACCATGAGGACCCTTCTGACGAAAAAAAACAGTGGCCCGGCGATCTGGTATCGCGTGTGCGCCGACCTGCGTGGACGACGCCTCCCTGCGAGCAGTGTGGTGCTGGTCGTTGCGCTCGCTACCATGCTGATTGGTCTGGCCTTGTCGGTCTCTGCCAGCGCTGAGGCTCCTTTTGATCGCCTTTTCACCCAACTGAACGGAGCGCATCTCTGGGTCTACTTTCCTACTCCTACCCAACCTTCTCAGCGCCAGCTCGACGCTGTCATCCACGCTCCAAATGTCGCCAGCAGCACCGAACTGGAAGAGGCAGTAACTGCCCCTATCCTGATTGCCTCGCAGAAAGTGCAAGCCAATATTCGGACCTTTCCCGAGCGCCAACCGGCCATTGGTCAACTGCTCATGCTGCAAGGACAGACCTTGGCAGGCAATGATCCCGCAGGTGTCGTCGTGAACAAACCATTCGCCGATGCACAGCATTTGCAAGTGGGAGACCCGCTGACCCTGGTGACACCAGGTGGGCTGGCACAAGTGCATGTGCTCGGTCTTTCCGCGGATGTCAATGAGGTGAGCCGGGATGAAGCTACTCAGGCTACCATCTATATGCTGCGCCCGATGTTTGAGCGCCTATACCCCCGCCCAGATCGCTGGATCGTAGGTATGCGCCTGGTTGACCCGTATGCCATCCAGCGCACAACCGATACCATATTGCAACGACTCCAGGTGCAGGGATATCAAAAGGAAAGCCTCGGGACGAATGACTGGCTGTACGAGCGCTCTATCGTGGACTCCAGTTCAATCCTGTCCGTGATCCTGCTCTTGATTTTTGGCATTGTTGGGCTGGTCGCCGCCGGTATAATCGTGGCTAACCTGGTGATTGGTCAGGTCCTGGCGCAGCAACGAGATCTGGGCATCCTGAAAGCTGTAGGCTTCACACCAGGGCAGTTGGTGCGCACTCTGGTGCTGGAATACCTGCTGCTGGGCCTGCCAGGCGCGGTTTTGGGCTTGATTCTCACGATCCCTATAACGCCACCTCTGCTGACAACTATCGGCTCATCGCTGGGTGTTCCCGCTGTGCCACAATATCATCTAGATATCGCTGCGCTGTTGTTGCTGGCTGTGCTGCTCGTCATCACTGTTTGCGCTGCGCTTCCCGCCTGGAGAGCCGGGCGCATACGTGTCGTGGATGCTATTCGACCGGGAGGCACAGTACCCGAGCGCGGACGCGCCTGGCTCGCGGGCCTCATGTTCATCACTGGACTCCCAGTGGCCCTTGCACTGGGAATACGTGGGATCACGGCGCGTAGGCTTCGCACCTTTCTGGTTTTACTGACCTTGCTCGTTGGCGTCCTGACCGCAGTGTTTGGCCTGGGATTGGGAGCTACGCTCGATAGATACGCCCATGATCCCGCGCTGAATGGTGTCTTCGCCGATGTGTACGTCACTCCAGGTCTCTATAATCCCGCTGCGGTCCAACAACTGCTTTCCTCTCGTCCAGAGGTAGCGTATTATTACAGCACCTACCAAACTCCTGCTCAGTTTTCCGGTGGCGGCACCCTCAGCATGCTCTTCACAAGTGGAGACCCCCGGCGTGTTGCAGCAACCATCACCAGCGGACGCTGGTTCAGTTCCTCTGCCAATGAACTCGTTCTCAGTCAATATGCCCTGCAGCGCCTGGGGTTGCATCTTGGAGAACAGATTCGGCTGAATGTGAACGTGCGTTTCGGTTTGCAGTTCATCACAGAGGTACCGATCACCTACACGGTCGTCGGTGCCCTGTATACGACTCAGCAGCCGCTTCAAGCTTACGCGCCGCTTAACAGTCTCACCACGGCTGCCGCAATCTCATCTGACCAGCTTCTAGCAAGCACCGGCTACGAGGTGACCTTGCGCTCAGGGGTTTCGCCGCAGACGTTTGAGCAGCGCATGAACGCCCTGACGGCTGATCGGCTCGGCATCAAGGTCTATGATCTTAGCTTGCCGCCGGGTATAGCCCAGGCTCCGATGATCATGCTGTTCCTGAGCATTGCGTTGATGTTCGTGGCAGCAGTGGGCATATTGAATGCCATGACCCTTTCGACGCGCGAGCGCTATCGCGAACTTGCCAGCCTGAAGGCCGTCGGACTCACGCCACGCCAGGTACTCAGTTCGGTGATCAATGGTGTGCTTGCCCTGGGAACACTGGCAGTTCTCGTTGGCATCCCACTTGGCCTCTGGCTCAACACGGTACTTGCACAACGGATTGCCAGCAGTGTGGGTGGCCCTCCCAATCTTGTGATCAGTATCAACTGGTTGGGCCTGCTCTTGCTCCTCCCTGCAACACTGTGCATCGCTGCATTGGGCGCGTACCTTCCCGCTCGCTGGGCCGCACGAGTTCCAGCCGCCGAGGTGCTGCGCTATGAATGATACAGTCGTAGTGAGCTTTCGCCTCCGCGACCAAGCGTCTCATAGGCGCTATAGCCTCGCTCCTGCGCGGTAAGCGCTACATCCACGCCATCTCATACCAATTGGCGTCTAATGATGGAATAAGGCAGTGATGCTTCAAGACAAATCCGGGAAAGGACACCTCTTGTGTCGTTCAGTTCGCAGGTGCAGCGCGACGCAATCGACGATCCAGATACCACCCAAGTCCGGCAGTGACGATGGTAGCTCCCGTTCCCATGAGGTTGGAAGGTACCCCGGCGATCCGCACAAGCCGATGCCCCGGGTCCTCGACGGCAGTGCCTGGGACGAATGGAGCAAGAAAGAAAGAACCCCAATAGGCTATGGGGATCGACGCCGCAACTGTCACGGCGGTGTCCTCATCTGACGAGCGTCGCCAGAGCAACCAGAGGGCGACTGATGAGAGGATGGTCGTCATCCCCACAGAGACAGCCCCGTGAAAGCGGGCATGGGGAGACCACTGAGGACTGAAGAGGTGCGAGTCGTTCCAGTCAGCGAGAAAGGGTACTACTGCTGTGAGGATGGCTGCAAGGGAGATGAGCATCTTTCCAATGTTCTGGCGCATGACTTTCTTTCTCCTCTGTGATTATACATGAATCATTCTCAGGTCCTGGGCCATAGGCAGCATGGCTCCTCTCCTCGTTCACTGCTGGTAGTCTATCATTTTTCTTTTTCTGGGCACAACCTGGTATCAAACGTTGAAGCTCACGTCTGTCGCCATGCCATAATGTATTCTTGCCAGACCTGATAGCCTAACCTGCCATACCAATCAATCAGCCAGGTCCAGCCAATGTAGCTATTGCTCAATCCACGCTCGCACAACGCTCCGGTGACGCGAGCAGCGAGCGCCAGGCCAATGCCCTGTTCTCGCATGTGTTCCGCGACTCCTAATGGACCAATACCACCCGTCTGCTCGCCCAGCAGAGAGAGCCAACGGATATCGGCCTGCCACCAGGCTGCGCGAGATTCCATAACGAAAGAAGTTCCTACGATGCCATGCGAGCTTTCCTCCGCTACCACTACATCACTAACTCCCCCACGCGCCAGGACACGCTGATAATGCGCAAGCCAGCCTGGAAAATGCTGCCCTTCAAATGCCAGAATTGCAGCGCTATCCTCGGCTCTGGCTTGTCTGATGGTGATGGTTGGACGGAGACGTTGGTAGATGTATTCGGGAGTGGTGTAGCCAGCAAGCACCCGCACCAGGTCAAAGCTGCGTTCTTGCTCCGTCCATCCATGCGCGGCAAAGAACGACCACGCCTCTGGCAGATTCAACGGCACCCCTTGCCAGAAGTAATGGAAGCCTCCACCAAGCTGGACCTGCTTGACTCCTCGACGTTGGAGTGAGCTTAGAGCCTGCTCGTGTAGCATCCGACCGATGCCTTGTCTCTGACAAGAAGGAGCCACAAGCAGGAGCAGCAGATTCCCTTGTACCGGAGCCGTTTCCTGACGAACCTGCGTGGCAACCAACCCCACGATCTCATCTCCAGCAAGCGCAACCAGGTGATCCCCTTCTCGATAAGCCGGATTGCCAACCGTGACCGTATGAAAGGTCTCGTAGGTAAGAGGCCATGTATGACTTAAAACTTGCTGCCAGAGGGCATAGACTTGCTTTGAGTCGTGTTCTGGCTCGTAGACGCGAAAGGTAATCATGAGTTTTCTCTGTTCTACATCATTTTAGGGGGATGAAGCTGTCTCTAAATGGTTGCCGGGTACAGTGTAACATATTTACAGTCTTTTTTCATGCTTTAAAAGCCCAACTGGTTTTTAGTTTAAATGCTGTGATAAAATACCTATCTATCGAAACACATTTCTGGATAATCTGACAAAAGAAGTTTTGTGGCATTCCTTTTATGAAAAAGGTGGGGAACAGGTGATGCAGCTTGAACAGGATATCCCCTCTTCGTGTCGTCTACGTGTCTATGTGCATGGCCCCTTAGAAGTCTGGAAACGCAATGCATCTTCCACCTGGCACCTGGTCGAAAAAGAGGCCTGGGGCAAAGGCCGTCCCGCTCGCTCCGTCTTCAAGCGGTTACTGGTCGCCCCTGGTAGACGCCTCTCACGCAGCGCCATTCAGGATGATCTCTGGCCCGAAATTGAGAACTTTGAACAGGCCGATAAAACCGTCTACAATGCCATCAATCAGATTCGCCGCATCACGGGCAAAGACCTGCTCCGAACCCTTGACACCAGCTATGAACTCGCCGATCAATCCCTCATCTGGGTAGACCGCGATGCCTGTGAAGCCTTGCTTAAAGAGGCAGAAAACCGGGGCTATACCTCGGTTGAAGCACTCCCCCTGTTAGAACAGGCGCTTGCCTATTTAGAGCGAGGCGAGTTGTTAGAGGGCGAGACGGGAACCTGGGTCTACGGCCTACGCAAGCACAGCGAAGACATGCTCAAACAATGCCGCCTCTGGCTGGCGCAAGCCTACGAAGCGCAAGGCAAACTCTGGCAGGCCGGGGAACAGTACCGCGCCCTCTGTACCACAATGCCCCCAGACGAAGAAGCTTTGCAGCGGTGGATGACGCTCCTGTACCGGCAAGGCAAACAGCAGGAAGCTTTACAGTGCTACCAGGAGATCAAGAGGATGGCTGAGGCAGAGGGGTTTACACTTTCACTAGATCAGCACGAAGCATTAAAGCGACTTCAGAGTAGCGGCAGACCTTTTGTAACTATACCCTACCAATCCTTTGAACCTCTATCGATTGACCCATATACTTCTGCCTCACGACCATCAACTATTGATGAGGAAACATGGTATCACCTGGACAAGCTTATTGAAACGTGCTGGCATTTGAGCAAAGGGAATGTGTTAGACATTGTTGAAACCACCCTCTGGGCTTATTTACCAAAGCTGATTGCACTGGCGAATCATACTTCTCATCAAGCGCCTATTGTAACTGCCCTTGCCTCAGAAGGGCTTTTGCTTGCAGCTATTCTTGCAGGTCATCATGATGATCTCGATGCAAGACAGCGATTTTCTCAGCAAGCATTGGATTATAGCGATAGAGCAAAAGATCGCAATTTACAAGTTGCTGCTTTGCGCCAGTTGGCCTTGACGTATGACTATAAAGGTCGGCCTCGCAAGGCATTACAAACCTATCAACAAACACTTCCTTTAGTGCATGAGGTCTCTCCTCTTTTACGCGCACGAATTTATGCGGGGCTTGCCGGTTCGTATGCTCAATTTGATCAGAAACAGGAAGCGTTGCGGTCTATTCAATTGGCCTACGAAAGCTTTCCTGTCGTTCCTGAAGATGACCCCACCTTTTTGTATGCTGACTGTGGATACTTCACCCTGGTCTTATGGGAAGGATTAATGTATCTTGATTTGAACCAACCTGTTCAAGCGGAACAAGCATTCACAAAAGTTGATGGGATGCAACCAAAGATCAAGATTCCCGAACGGGTCAGAATAGAATTTCTTACCTATCAGGCCGAAACCTTCATTGCAACACACGATCTGGAAAAGAGTTGTACTTATCTTGAAGAAGCCGTAAAGGCGGCCCTCGCTCTGGGCAGTGAGAGACGCTATACTCAGGCTTTTGAAGTGTACCAAAAAATGCGGCTCATTTGGCGACATGAGCAACGAATCAAAGCATTAGGGGAGTTGTTTACCCGCTAACGCCTCTTCTATCAACGTCACCGTTTGGGCAATTGTTTGGCTGTGTTCATAACCAGTGATAGCTGACGAGAGAAGGCGTGTTGTTTCTTGAAACAGTCGTAGGGCTGCTATGCCCTTGCTTTCTACAGGTGAGGGCATATTAGGAAGCCTTTCAACATCCGCAATGAGCGAGTGATACTGTGTCCAGGCAGAATTTAGACCAGCGCATGCTTGCACCTGCCGAAAGTAGGAATTGCCGCTCTGAGCAAGGATGCCCCGTTGTACCGCCAGAGCGTCTGTCATCGCTTGAAAAAGAATCAAGGTCATCTCTGTTAGAGCTAACGTATCCTGTAGAAGAAATGCGCGGAGTGCTTTGAGGACAATTTCAGTTTGCTCAAGCAGCATCTCGTAAGCATAGTGGTTCGCGGCTTCTTGAAGCGGTTCCCATCTCCATTGCCAAGCCTCTTCTTGAAGTCGTTTGCAAACATCTTCTTTGTCCAGCAAAATACGTGCTTCTCTTATACTGGGTACCACAAAAATAGCCTCTTCAGGTAGCAGAAAACGCCTTAGATAGGCTTCGATAGTATGTGTTCCAATGCTTATCAAGCGTCCTTCTCGATAAAAATAGACATGCTGTTTTTGCTTAGCCTCTTCTCGCACAAAAACTGAAAGGTCAACGTCACTGTAGATAGTTTCCTCATGACGGGCGCAACTTCCTTTCAGGACAATCCCCGTCACTTGTTCATTATCCAGTTCTGCAACTAGTTCAGCTAAAAATACATTATTCACTTCTGCTACATGAAGCGGCTTGTTTACCTGTATCTGCCGGGTTGGTTGGCTTGTCACTGCAAATCGCTCCTCACCTTATGAATCGGTGTTTGTCTTTCTGTTAAAGAATAGCATAAGTCCATCAGGCAACAAAAACACGATTTTTTGCCTTGATAGTTAGAAAATTTTTCAATCTCTTGAGAACATTACACTTTTTGTAACTTGAGGATAGAGGATTTCAGACACTTCTGAAAGATCATGAATAATCCAATCGGGGCGAACAGCATTGTTATCCGGGAGTCCTTTTTTGTCGAAATCGCACCAGACGGCAAAAATTCCCACTTGTTGCGCTCCGGCAATATCACGCGCCAGATCATCACCTATCATCCACGCTTGTTGAGCAGTGACGTGAAGCCGATCAAGGGCATGCAGAAAAATCCTGGCGTTTGGTTTTTCCACACCAAACTCTTCCTCGATGAGAATCACATCAAAAAAGGGGGCAAGTCCATAGTGAGCGATCTTGCGGCGTTGATAGGTAGCGTTTCCATTACTCAGGAGCGCAAGCGCAAAAGACCGCTCCCGGAGTATCTGTAACACATCGAGGGCATGAGGCGCAAGGTGGCGATGGGCATCACTGAATGTCTCATACGCGCGTACCATTTCGGTCGCTATCTGTTTATTCGCCCTATTCAGTGCTTTGAGCGCGTTCTCGACTGTTTCCAGCCGTGTCTCAAATGGCTGAAGACGGTCTCTACGCTGTTTTTCCGCATCCTGTTCAATTTCATGCTTATACGTGTTGCGGCTTTCTTGAAGGGCCTGAACAAGTGTTTCCACAGAAATATCCAGAAGTGGGGCAAACTGCTGGCACGCCTCTTGCCAGCTTTGGGCGGGACTCTGACTTGTTACCAGAAGCACCCCATCCATATCAAAGAGGATTCCACGAGGGAAAGGTTTATCATGCTGTTTCATAGATATAATTATAACATCAAGAAGAGATTCATATTTGATTGGAGAGCGTTTGGAAAAACTTCCGAAAAAAGTTGGAACTTTCTCCTTTTTGCCCCAGCTATACTTACTCCTGGCTTGTGAAAAGTTGCATAGGCAACAACCCCAACAAATGACGTGTGGAGAGGTGAAACCATGAACGCTTTAGCCTACTACTTACAGGTCCATCAAATCGAACCCCTGCAATTAGCGATGGTAGCAGGGGTTCGCTACCTGACCATATGGAATGCGCTTCACGGCAGACCGATTACGTCTGAACATTCCGCAAAAATTCGTACTGCCCTGCACAGCTTAACAGGAATAGCCTATGTGGGAACAATTTTCACCATCCAGGAGCCAGCCATTGAAGAACAGGCCACCCGCCCTATCAGCCCGTTTCCCAGACGCTATCGCTTGCGGAAAGACATGTAGAGGGAGACCGCAATGACCAGACACCCGAAGCGCAAGCAGCAGAATACCTTGCCTGTCACCCTCTTCACGCCGGAAACACTCTCGCTTACCCAACAGGCGCTTGCTATTTTTGAAGAATACCTTCAGCGCACCTCAGCAGCGATAGTCAATAGACAACTTGCGCGAGAGACGCTTTCCTCACTCAAACACAAACTGGCTATCCTTTCGGCTTCGTCTGTTGATAGCCCTGCTCTCGCCTTTGATAGAAATGAGGTCGTAATTCTCAGTTGCCCGCTTCAAATGTATATGCTTGCATGCGCGTTTACGCCAGATGCACCACGTAAACGTGAGGAAATGCGCGAATGCCGGAACCTGCTGCATTATTTTCACTCTCTGCTTTTTATATAGACACGATGGTGAATGTTGACGAAATACCAGGGAATAGGTGTTGTAACGCGATCAATCGCGTCCCTACAAAAAACGTACCATCTTTCCCTTGCATTTCCCCCCTCTCTACCGTATAATTATTATATCGCCTGCTTGCTCAGGCCATTTTAAATAACCTCTTATAGTGTGCCACTCATGTAAAAACCCCGGCACAAATGGCACAAGTGGCACAAACTCCTCCCTTAAGGCCTCACAAATGCAAAAAATCATGGCACAACCACCACAAACAACACAATCATCCTTTCCCCTGACTCCTCTTTTAGCCATGTGGCACAATAATAACGATGCACAATTCAAACAACTCCACCAGAGAGGAGCGAGATAATTTATGCCAGAACTTTCCCTTGTCCACCTTGCGCGCCAGCCCAAGGTGCCACGAGAACACCCGCCCCTGCTTATTTTGCTGCATGGCTTTGGCAGCAACGAACAGGACCTGTTCAGTTTTGCCCCCGTCCTCGACGATCGGCTGTTGATAATCAGCGCCCGCGCTCCCAATACCCTCGAATTTGGCAGCTACGCCTGGTTCGATGTAGTTTTCATGCCCCAGGGCAACCAGATCAATCCCGAACAGGCTGAGGCCAGTCGGCAGAAGCTTATTTCCTTTATTCAGGAAGCCGTACAGGCATATGGCGCGAACCCGCGCCAGGTCATCTTAATGGGTTTCAGCCAGGGCGCGATTATGAGTGCCAGCGTAGCCCTCACTCGTCCCGAACTGGCAGCCGCCGTTGTCATGATGAGCGGGCGTATTCTGCCTGAGATACAGCCCTTGATTGCTCCGCCTGAACAACTACAGGGAAAGCCTTTCCTCGTTGTGCATGGCGTCGCTGATCCTGTTATCCCCGTAAAGGACGCCCGTTTCAGCCGTGATCTGCTCTCGAAACTGCCTGTCGAATTAACCTATCGCGAATATCCTATGGGCCACGAAGTTACCCTGGATAGCCTGGGCGAAATCCGGCGCTGGCTGGCTGACCATCTTACTCAAATGTTGACACGGGAAGGTGAAACACGCGCATAATGAAGTCAGTGTTAGAGATAGGGAGTATATTTCCCCTGCTCAATAGCACAACCTGCGTATTCGTAACGCCAACATGTTTCGGCACACTACATTATAAAAAACGGTCATAGCAGAGGCGGAAGGAGTAGGGTGAAGGTTGGCACCCTGGCAGTCGTCTCATTCTATGAACCAGCATCGCGAACAGAGAAAGGAACCTACCTATGCAACTTGGCTTAGTTGGACTTGGACGCATGGGCGCGAATATGGCAAAGCGCCTGCTCCGTAACGGACACACCGTTATTGGTATGGCTCGTCACGACACCACCGTAAAAGCCGCGCTGGACGAGCAAGCGATCACCGATGGCACGACCTCGCTTGAAGAACTGGTGAAAAAGCTGGATACCCCTCGTATCGTCTGGCTGATGGTTCCCGCCGCCTCGGTTGATGACACTCTGGCAACCCTCGTTCCCCTGCTTTCCTCTGGCGATATCGTCATCGATGGCGGCAACTCCTTCTTCCAGAACGACATTCACCGCGCCGCCGAACTCAAAAAGAAGAACATTCACTATCTTGACGTTGGCACCAGTGGCGGCGTCTGGGGCCTGGAGCGCGGCTACTGCCTGATGATCGGCGGCGAAAAAGAGATTGTGGAGCAGCTTGACCCCATTTTCTCGACTCTGGCTCCCGGCGTGGGCGCAACCTCTCGCACGCCTGGACGCGAAAACGTCGGTGGCACTGCCGAGAAGGGCTATCTCCACTGCGGCCCTTCTGGCGCTGGTCACTTCGTCAAGATGGTGCATAACGGCATTGAATACGGTATCATGGCCGCCTATGCCGAGGGCCTGAATATCCTGCGTCATGCCAATATCGGCAGCCAGGAACACGCCATTGACGCCGAAACCTCTCCACTCGCGAAGCCCGAATACTACCAGTACGACTTCAATCTCGCCGATGTGGCCGAAGTCTGGCGGCGCGGCAGCGTGATTGCCTCATGGCTGCTCGATCTCACTGCCAGCGCGCTGCTTAAAGACCCGCAGCTTTCTAACTTCTCAGGCCGCGTCTCCGATTCCGGTGAGGGCCGCTGGACAATCAATGCTGCCATCGACGAATCAGTACCCGCCTTCGTGCTGAGCGCCGCGCTCTATGAACGCTTTACCTCACGTGGCGAGGCAGATTTCGCCGATAAGCTGCTCTCCGCCATGCGCTACGAGTTCGGTGGTCATCTCGAAAAGAAAGAGTAAGTATAGCTATGGCTACAACAATGACTCCGCTCACCCAGCGCCCCGCCTGGAAGGCGCTGGAAGAGCATTTTGCCAAAATGCGCGACGCGCATCTGCGCGACCTCTTCGCCCAGGACTCCAAACGCGGCGAGCGTTACGCGCTCGAAGCCGTTGGTCTTTACCTGGACTATTCCAAGAACCGCATCAACGACGAAACCCTGCGCCTGCTCCTGCAACTGGCCGAGGGGTCCGGCCTGCGCGAGCGCATCGACGCCATGTTTCGCGGCGACAAGATCAACGTCACCGAGAATCGCGCCGTTCTTCATATAGCCTTGCGCGCTCCCAGAGGCGAAAAGATAATCGTCGATGGGCAGGATGTGGTTCCCGAAGTCCATTCTGTACTCGACAAGATGGCCGATTTCTCCAACCGTGTGCGCAGTGGTGCCTGGACAGGCTATACGGGCAAGCGCATGCGCAACATCATCAATATCGGCATCGGCGGCTCCGACCTCGGCCCCCACATGGCCTACGAAGCTCTCAAGTACTACAGCGACCGCAATCTAACCGTGCGCTTCGTCTCCAACGTCGATAGCAACGAATTCGTAGAGTCCGTGCGCGACCTCGACCCAGCCGAAACGCTTTTCATCGTCTCTTCGAAAACCTTCACCACGCAGGAGACACTGACCAACGCGCATTCCGCGCGTGAATGGGTGGTGAAAGCGCTTGGCAGTGAGGACGCGGTAGAGAAACACTTCGTCGCCGTTTCCACCAATGCCGATGAGGTCAAGAAGTTCGGCATCGATACCGCCAATATGTTCGAGTTCTGGGACTGGGTAGGCGGTCGCTATTCTTACGACTCCGCGATTGGCCTCTCCCTGATGATCGCCATTGGCCCCGACCATTTCCGTGAGATGCTGGCTGGTTTTCACGCGATGGACGAGCATTTCCGCACCGCTCCCTTCGAGCGCAACATGCCCGTCATCCTGGGCTTAATAGGCATCTGGTACAACAACTTCTTCGGCGCGCAAACCGTCGCTATCCTGCCCTACGACTACTATCTCAGCCAGCTTCCCGCCTACTTCCAGCAGCTTGACATGGAAAGCGACGGCAAGAGCGTTGACCTTGAGGGCAGGCGCGTCAACTACCAGACCGGCCCGATCATCTGGGGCCAGCCCGGCACCAACGGCCAGCACGCCTTCTACCAGTTGATTCACCAGGGAACCAAACTGATCCCCTGTGATTTCATCGGCTTCTGCCAATCGCTCAACCCGCTCGGCAATCACCACGACCTGCTGATGGCGAACTTCTTTGCCCAGACTGAAGCCCTGGCTTTCGGCAAAACCGCCGAGGAAGTTGCGGCCAGCGGCGTCCCTGCCTTCCAGGTACCCCATCGCACCTTCGAGGGCAACCGCCCAACCAACACGCTGCTTGCCGACCGTCTCACGCCCGAAACTCTCGGCAAGCTCATCGCCCTCTACGAACACAAAGTCTTCGTCCAGGGAACCATCTGGAACATCAACTCCTTCGACCAGTGGGGCGTCGAACTTGGCAAAGTCCTCGCCAACCGCATCGTCCCCGAACTGGAAAGCAAGGAAGAACCCGACCTGAAGCACGATAGCTCCACCAACACCCTCATCCGCCGCTATCGCCAATGTAAATAACTTTATGGGATTGTGCCTGCCCTATCCAGGCACAATCCCATCCCTGACCTGATGAAGTTTAACGATCAAATCTGGTCATGCCTTGTCTGTCATCCTGAGCGCAGCGAAGGATCTCTCGTTGCCAGGCGATTCGTGTGTCGATACCGCAGATCCTTCGCTGTGCTCAGGATGACAAGGTGGAATGGCCGATCCTGGTGGTGAAATATCAGTAGGGAATGGGCCAAAAACTACCCACACCGGACGAATCGCATCGGATACTGGTGCAGCGACTCAACCCCATTCGCCGTTATCCGCACCAATTCGCCAACCTGCACGCCCAGCCGTCCATCCTCCGTGATAACATTGGGCTGAATCACCACCGTCATGTTCTCTTGAAACGTAAACAGCGGAGCAAGGCGAACGCTCGTCCGCCTTGTTCTCAGAATAGGAGCTAAATAGCCGCCCCCAAATCCATGCAGCAAATCATCGCAAATCGTATACCCGGCATCATGTATATATTCAGCCGCATCCAGCACCTCCTCGCTCGTCGCCCCAGGACGAAGCAGCGCCGCGATGCATTGAAAGACCTCAACCGCGACATCATACATGCGCTGGTACGCAGCAGTCGGCTCGCTGCCAATTGTAAACGGTCGTAGTATCTGCCCCGCATAACCATGAAAATGCGCGCTAATTTCTGTTATTAGCACATCACCTTTCTCGATCACCCGCGTTGATTGTTCTTGCGCCGGAACGCACACCGCCGGATTAGCCATAGGAGTCGTAGCCAGATAATGAATATGCGTCCTTCCACCCAGCCCCAGATAAGCCGCCTCGACTATCGCCACCAGTTCATGCTCATTCATCCCCGGTCGCGTCTCGCGTTCCAGCGCCTCAATAGCCCGGTCGCTCAACTCCGCCCCTTTACGCAAAAACTCAATCTCCTCCATACTCTTAACCAACCGCAATTGCTGGAACTGCCGCGAGAAATTCTCAAACCGCGCCCCAGGAAGCGCCTCCCGCAGCTTCTCGTAACTCTGATAAGGCAATCCACCAACCAACCCGATGCATCCAGATTCCAGCCCCCGTTCGCGCAGATTTTCAACGACAGCCAGCGCAGTATCCGGCCCTCCCCAACGGACATCATCAATACGCGATACCCGCCGCGCATTCGGCACATGGTTATACATCTGCGCAAACAACGTCGGCTCACCCTCAACGGGAAACACCAGCATCGCCTCCCGTGTCACCAAAAAATCCGACAAATACAACACCTCGTTATATGCCCCCGCCGTCCCATACACCACCAGCGCATCCAGGTCGGCCATTGCCGTTCGCATAGCGGTATACCGCCGCGCAAATTCCTCCTCCGAAAAATGTGGAAAAAGGTTTTCCATAACAACGCCTCTTTTCTGATGTGTATTGACTTCATTCAGAATAGCAAAAGCGGATATCGTGACTGGATATCCGCTGCAAAATATTATTTTTTAGCTTGCCAGATGGTTTCAGCTATTGAAACCAGGCGGCATATTATGTTCTATAATTTTGAGCGCATCCTCGCGGCTCAATGTACAGTTGACCAAATCATGAAACTGTTGAGCATTTTCAAGTCCCAATTGGTGAGCCATTTCACTTACGCGATTTGGCCTCAAAATATGTTTTGCGCCTTTAGAGAGACGTGTTCTAGCAACTTGCTTTTTCTGGTCATTGTAAATGATATACACCCAATCTCTGCTATCCCGGCGTTCAGCTCGCATTTTTCTAAGCAGCGCCCTCTCAACTTTATCGGAATCCAATCCCGCCACTCTACTTATGCCATCCTAATAAAACTTCGAAGATATTGAAGCTCTGCTTGCAGACGAGGCCCCAATTCTTCCTCATCCGTTGTGAGTTCATCTAGTTCATCTGCAAGAACATATTTGAACTCTTCTAATGCCTCTTTTAATGTTGTCCCTGCTGTATGAATATGAAATTGCGGCTCACTTACTAAAAATTCGCCGCCGTCGTACTCAACCACTACATCTAATGGACGTATGAGATGTTTTCCATCGGGCAAAAGGCCAGTAATGGATGTAAGAAACCTGAAAGGAGTTCTTGCATCAGGCATCAAGGAGACGTTAACAGATGATTTAGCACTTGATGTTTTTTGATTGGCAGATACAGTGATTGTGTTCATCTGTATGGTCCTTTCTTTACTGACTTGACTTCAATGCCTGGTACTTCTCATACTCAAGTTGTAAAGCGTTAATAATGGAAGGTACAAGCTCTGGAGATACGATGATTCTACTAACACACTCGGCACGAACGGAACCAAGTTCCGTGAGTTTCTCTTTATTCTCCTCCAGTGTACCTAAAAGCATAGGAAGCTGAGTCTCAAAAAAGGAGATGATTACCTCAAATTGGCCTGCTTGCACCAGTACATTGTTGGCATAACGGCTCTGAAACCCCTCTGGAATATGCCAATCAATAGGAAGAGATATTTCAGCCCGGCGCTGATTTTGTTCTACTTCGCTCATTATTCCTCGTTCCTTGCCTTACGATGCAGGTATATAGCCCTTCCGTTTACCTCATCTACGTCTAACTATAAAACATATCGTCAAAAACCGCAATCATTCAAAGCAGTAAAGTACTGCTACCTTACTTACTACATGAAGACAGCAATCAAGGCGAAGGATTATATTATGAGATGGATAAACAATAGGTATGTACGCTAGAAATCAGGAACACCACCATGACCGAACTCAACCTGCCATCCGGCCTCGAACGTCGTCTCGAAGACCCCAACTTAATCACCGGACGCGCTCACTACGTCGATGATCTACGACCTGCTCCAGGAAGACCATCCGTACTTCATATGAGTGTCGTTCGCAGTCCCTATGCACATGCTATCATTCAACATATAAATCTGGACGCAGCGAAAGCCATGTCCGGCGTTGTCGCAGCCTTCACAGGTGCCGAACTGGTAAGCGACTTACCAACCCTCGACGTGATGCCAGTTCCCAACCTGCATAAACCCGAACGTCGTCCAATGGCGATTGATCGCGTGCGTTACGTTGGCGATCCTGTCGCTATCATCCTGGCCGAAGACCGCTACACCGCCAGAGACGCCCTTGACCTTGTGGAAGTAGACTACGAGCCTTTGCCCGCCGTAACAGACCCCGAGGCAGCCCTTGCCCCCGAGGCCGCGCTGCTCTATCCAGACCTCGGCTCCAATATCGCCTTTTCCAACCAGCTTGAGGGCGGAGATATCGAATCGACTTTCGCTCAGGCTTCTCGCATTCTTCACCTGCGCCTGCTCAACCAGCGTCTCGCGCCCCTCTCGCTTGAACCTCGCGCCTGCCTGTTCGATTTCGACCCGGCCAGTGGCATTCTGGATGCCTGGCTCTCTTCCCAGGCCGTTTATCGCGCCCGGCAAACTCTCGCCACCTTCCTGAAACTTCCTGTCGAGCGCATTCACGCGCATAACGCCGAAGTTGGGGGAGCATTTGGCGCTAAAAATGCCCTGCTTGGCGAGGAGATCATTGCGGCATTGCTCGCTGTCCGTCTGAGACGACCCGTCAAGTGGATCGAGGGACGCAGTGAAAATCTCTCGGCGCAAACGCAAGGACGCGGCATGTTAAGCTACGTCGAGGTCGCCATTCAAGAGGATGGCCGTTTGCTTGGCCTCAAAGTACGCACGACAGCCGATCTTGGCGCATTTCTTGCCTCGGCTACCGCTATGGTTCCTAACCGCATGCCCTCGTTTCTGAGCGGCCCCTATCAGGTACAGGCCGTGAAAAGCGAAATGATTGGCGTCTTTACCAATAAAGCCCCGACCGCTCCCTATCGCGGCGCAGGCCGACCCGAAGCCGCCTATATTCTTGAGCGCGTCATGGATCATATCGCTCATACCTTGAATCTTGACCCCGCCGAGGTGCGCCGCCGCAATTTCATCCCGCCCACATCTTTCCCTTATACAACCGTCACAGGCGTTTGCTACGACAGTGGCAACTACGCCGCCGTTCTCGACAAGGCTCTGTCTCTGGTAAACTATGCCGATTGGCGCGCAAAGCAGCGTGAGCGCAGAGAGCAACAGCATCCTCGACCTATCGGCGTTGGCATCTCCTCGTTTATCGAACTTACTGGCGATAATGTAACGCCACCTGGGCCGCGTGAATCTGCCACCGTTCGTATTCGCCGCGATGGCACTTTATTGGTGGAAAGCGGCGTTTCACATAGCGGACAGGGCCATTTCACCGCCTTCGCGCAAATAGCCGCACAGGTTTTCCAGCTTCGCGCCTCAAAAGTGGAAGTACGCATGAACGATACAAGCCTGCCCGCCTTTAGCATTGGCACCTTCGGCAGCCGCACGCTACAAATAGCAGGTTCCGCCGTACAACTGGCAGCCGAAGCCGTCCGCGAAAAAGCTTTACAGGCCGCCTCGCATCTCCTGGAAGTATCTCCCGCTGATCTGATTTTACAAAATGGCGAGGTAATGGTGCAGGGTACACCCTCGCGCCGCATTGCATTGGGAGAGCTGGCGCGGCTTGTAGAAGAACAACCCGACCTTATCGATCAGGAGTCATCCAATCCTGTTGCACTTAAAGGATTGACAGCCCATCATGAATTTGCTTCCCAGGGGCCAGCCTATGCCTCTGGCACCCATATCGCGGTCGTCGAAGTAGATACAGAGACAGGAGATACGCACATTTTGCGTTACGTAGCCATAGATGATTGCGGTCGCGTCCTCAATCACTACCTCGCCGAATCCCAGATACACGGCAGCATCGCACAAGGCATCGGCCAGGCCCTCTTCGAGCAGGTTCTCTACGACCAGGAAGGCCAGCTTCTCACTGGCACCCTCATGGACTACGCTCTTCCAACCGCCAGCGAACTACCCGGCTTTCTCACAGCCATCATCGAAACACCATCACCGCTCAACCCACTTGGTGCAAAAGGCGTAGGTGAGGCCGGTTGCATCGGCGCTCCACCCGCCATCGTCAACGCCGTACTTGATGCCCTCGCTCCCTATGGCATTGACGCTCTCGATATGCCTCTCACACCGGAGAAAATATGGCAGGCGTTACATTCTACACCGTAATCTCATACAACTTCAGCCCTGTCTTCTCTTCTATCAAAGCAGGCAGGGCCTTCATCTACCGTTCGTGCTAGCCGAAAAGAGTGATAGTTTTGGCCATAACCGTTCTAAGCAAGCTTGCTCTCGCTTCAAAATTCGTCGCTGCTTCTATTGACAGGAGCCACAACCATATGTTACCTTTACCTCTGTGTCCATTGGTCAGTTCATCATACCAACTTTTTCGCGGTAGCACCTTTAGCGAGGAAGCATGTACAGTCCCATTCAACCCAGTAAAGTCTACGAACAGATTGCGCAGCAGATCGAGCAGCGTATCTTGAGCGGCGAACTGCGCAGCGGAGATCGTCTTCCCACCGAGCGCGAACTTGCTCAACAGTTCCGCGCCAGCCGTACCGCCGTTCGGGAAGCCATGAAAGCCCTTGCCCAGAAAGGCCTGGTTGATATGAAGCCAGGACGCGGCACGCTCGTCATTGATGGCACTTCGCAGGCTATGAAGCATTCGCTGGGTCTGATGATGCGGGTTGGACATGCCAGTATTTCACAAAATCTGGTCGAGGTCCGCGAAATTCTCGAACCGGAGATCGCCGCGCTGGCCGCTATCCGCGCCACCGAAGAACATATTTCCGCCATGCGCAGCGCGGTTGAAATCATGGATGCCAGCCTGCAGGACGCCGAGTCCTACATCACAGCCGATAACGCCTTTCACCAGGCGCTCGCTCGTGGCACGCAGAACGTCCTCATCCTGGCCCTGGTTGATTCCATCGTTGATTTGCTGAGCGAACAACGCAAACAAATCTTCATGGTGCAGGGCGGCCCCAAACGCGGCCAGCAGCACCACAAAACGATCCTCGATGCCGTAATCCGCCGTGATGCGCAGGCGGCTCGCGAAGCCATGCATGCCCATCTACGGCAAGTCAGCGAGGATGTCACCCAATCCGTAACATCCGAGGTTCTGAAACCTTAAAACGGAGATATTGTATAGGCCAGATTGTAGGGGCAACCCTTGCGGTCGCCCTGGACAACATACTTCGTCAGTCTAATTGGAGGAAGCTATGGCAAACCTGGGATTTGTTGGCCTGGGAGCAATGGGCGGTCGCATCACCAAACGGCTGCTCGATGCCGGGCATACCGTTACAGGCTATAACCGCACAAGGTCAAAGGCGCAGTGGCTGCTGGATGCTGGCATGCGTTGGGGCGAATCTCCCCGCGCCGTTGCCGAGGCGTCCGATATCGTATTTACAATGGTCACCAATACGCAAGCCCTGCAAGAGGTATTTCACGGCCCCAATGGCATCCTTGCCGGTTTGAGCGAGGGCAAGGTGTACATCGATATGAGTACTGTCAGCCCTTCGGCATCTCGTCATCTTGCTGAACAGGTCGCCGAAAAGGGCGCGCAGATGCTCGACTCTCCCGTATCCGGCAGCGTTATCACTCTTGAGCAAGGGCAGCTTTCGCTTATGGTCGGCGGGGATGAAGCTACTTTCGAGAAGGTGAAGCCGATCCTGCTCGATATCGGCCCCAAAGTAAACCATGTAGGGGCTAATGGACAGGCCGTTTTGATGAAAATTGCCATCAACCTCAATTTGCAGGTGCAGCTCGTCGGCTACTTAGAAGGGCTGTTCCTGGCAGTCAAGGGTGGCATCCCCCTCGAAACAGCGCTGGAGGTCATGCATAACAGCGTCATCACTTCGCCCTCGCTGAAGTATCGCACGCAGTTCATCCTCGATATGCCTGAAGAGGCGTGGTTTGATGTGAACATGATGCAGAAAGATATGCTGCTCGCGTTGGAGATGGGCCGCCAGCTTGACGTACCCATGCCGACCACAGCGCTCACCAACGAGTTTCTGACCTCGGCCCGCGCAATGGGGCTGGCTAAAAAAGATTTCGCCATTGTCTATAAAGTGCTGGCCCGTATGGCTGGCCTGGACCTGTAAATTCGTCGCACCCTTTACCCTGGAGACGCACATGTTGCATTCGGAAACACCTATCGATATTGAAGCATCCGGCTCGGAACGAAACCTCTGGCTTCATGCCTACGAGCAGATGCTCAAAATACGCCTCTTTGAGGAGCATGTCAATGAACTCTACCTGAGCGCGAAAATGCCCGGTCTCGCTCACCTCTATGTCGGGGAGGAGGCCATTGCCGTTGGCGTCTGCGAAGCCCTGCGCCGCGATGACTACATCACCAGCACCCATCGCGGTCACGGTCACTGTCTGGCGAAAGGCGCTTCCGTTGATCGCATGTATGCTGAACTGCTGGGCAAGGAGGCTGGCTATTGTCGAGGCAAGGGCGGTTCCATGCACATTGCCGACCAGGATACCGGAAATCTTGGCGCGAATGCTATCGTCGGTGGCAGCACAGGTATCGCGACCGGAGCGGCCATGTCGATCAAAATGCGCGGCACCGACCAGGTCTCCGTCTGTTTCTTTGGTGATGGGGCGCTCGGTCAGGGGGTGCTTTATGAAGCAATGAACATGGCTTCGCTCTGGAAGTTCCCCGTCATCTACGTCTGTGAAAACAACATGTACAACGAGTACACACACTACTCCGAGACGACGGCGGGAACCATTCTTGCCCGCCCCGAAGCCTTTGGCATTCGCAGCGTTGAAGTTGATGGGCAGGATGTGCGCGCCGTTTACGCTGCCGCGGTAGAGGCTGTGCAGCGCGCCCGGCAGGACAAAGAACCCGGTTTTCTGCTCTGCAACACCTATCGCTACTACGGCCATCACGTCGGTGATATTCAGCGCACCTACTACCGTAGTAAAGAGGAAGAGGAAGAGTGGAAGACGCAGCGCGACCCGTTGCAACTGCTCTCTAACTGGATGATCGAACAACAACTGGCGCAACCGGACGATTTTGAACACATCGAGCAGCGTGTGCGTGAGGAGATCGAGGCAGGCGTGCAGTACGCCCTCGAAGCGCCGTACCCAGAGATAAGCGAGGTAGATCAAGATGTCTATGCCTAGCACAGCCACCAGCCAGGGCGCAAATACAACCACCCGCGAAATTACACTTGCCCAGGCCATTCGCGAAGCCCTGGCCGAAGAGATGCGCCGCGACCCGACCGTCTTCATTATGGGCGAAGACGTTGCCGAGGCCGGTACTCCTTTCAAAGTTCTCTCCGGTCTCGTGCAAGAATTCGGCACGCAGCGCGTCATCGACTCGCCCATCTCTGAAGCTGGCATCACAGGTCTGGGTGTAGGTGCCGCGATGACTGGTATGCGCCCGGTCATCGATATTATGTTTGGCGACTTCCTGACCCTGATAATGGATCAACTTGCCAACCAGGCGGCGAAAGTTCACTACATGTCTGGCGGCAAGCTGAGAGTGCCAATGGTGGTGCGTACCACGCTTGGCGCGACCCGCCGCTCCGCCGCGCAGCATAGCCAGAGCCTGCACGCCTGGGTCAGCCACGTGCCGGGTCTGAAAGTTGCCCTGCCTTCAACACCTTATGACGCCAAAGGCCTGCTCAAGACGGCCATTCGTGACGATAACCCGGTCGTCTTCTTCGAGGACAAGATGATGTACCAGCTTAAAGGCCCTGTTCCCGAAGGCGACTACACCATCCCCTTCGGCGTCGCAGATATCAAACGCGAGGGTACCGACATCACCCTCGTCGCGACAAGCAGCATGGTGCAGGTAGCCCTATCCGCCGCTGATACCCTGCAAACGTTCGGCATCAGCGCCGAGGTCATTGACCCGCGCACAACCTATCCGCTTGATAAACAAACTTTGATCGATTCAGCAAAGAAGACCAGCCGCGCCATTGTGATTGACGAAGGCTACGAACGCTACGGCGTCACTGCTGAGATCGCTGCGATTATCGCCGATGGCGCATTCTACTACCTCGACGCCCCTGTCAAACGCATGGGCGCGATGGATGTCCCTGTACCGTTTTCACCCGTACTCGAAGACCAGACCGTTCCCACGCCAACAACCGTAGTGGAAATGGCCAAAACCTTATGTGGACGCTAACGATGGTTGAACGAAAGGGAAACCCGCTATGGCTCTAAAAACTTACGGACTGATGGGCGTCGATTGGGAAGAGCGCGTCGATTACGAACGCCTGCGTACCGAACGCCTGGCCCGCATTAAGAAAATTCTGAAGGAGTCGTCCCTCGGAGCCTTGCTCTGCTTCGATATGAACAACGTGCGCTACATCAGCTCAACCCATATTGGCACCTGGGCGATGGATAAGCTGGCGCGTTTTACCCTGCTCCCTCAGGATGACGAGCCGATTGTCTGGGACTTTGGCTCGGCGGCGCGTCACCATCAACTCTATTGTCCCTGGCTGGGCGAACGTTCTCGCGCCGGTATCTCAACCCTGCGTGGCGCGATGCTACCCGAAGCTGGTCGGGCCGAAGATGTAGCGCGCAAGATACGTATCGAATTAGAGGCGCGCGGCCTGCAAAACGAACCGCTAGGCGTAGATGCCATAGAGTTGCCTGTCCTCTTCGCCTTGCAAGCCGAGGGCATCAAAGTTGTCGATGGACAGCAGCTGATGCAGCAGGCGCGCCTGATTAAGACACGGGACGAAATTACGTTGCTCAACTCGGCCTGTATGATGGTCGATGCGGCCTACGATGAACTCTATCGCTTCATGAAACCCGGCGTGCGCGAAAACGAGTGCGTTGGATTGGTGAGCAAGGTGTTGTACGATATGGGTTCTGAGCATGTGGAGGGCGTCAATGCCATCTCTGGCGAACGTTGCAGCCCGCATCCCCATGTCTTTAGCGACCGCGCATTGCGACCCGGAGACCCGGCCTATTTTGACATCCTGCACAGCTACAATGGCTATCGCACCTGCTACTATCGCACCTTCGCCATTGGCAGCGCGTCGCAGGCAATGGTTGATGCCTACAAGCGCTGCCGCGATATCCTGGATGTCGCCATTGCCGCGATCAAGCCGGGTGTCACCACTGCTGATATCGTGAAGCTGTGGCCGAAGGCCGAGGAGTTCGGTTTCCCCAACGAAGAGGCCGCCTTTGCCCTGCAATACGGACACGGCGTTGGTCTCTCCATCTGGGAGAAGCCCATCTTCAGCCGCCTCGTCTCGCTTGACCACCCTGAAGTTATTCAAGAGGGCATGGTCTTTGCCCTCGAAACCTTCTGGCCCGCCTCCGATGGCTGGTCGGCGGCGCGCATCGAGGAGCAACTGGTGGTCACGAAAGACGGCTGCGAAGTCATCACCCGCTTCCCTGCCGAGCAATTGCTGGTGGCTGGCGTGCGTTACTACACAGCAACCGGCCCTTTGCCAACCACCCGCGAGACGCAATCCCATCTGAACGTGCAGGCCAATGGGCATCAGCCTGCCCATCACGCGGTACCCAATACCGCACCCGTACCAGGAACTTTGTAGGCGTATTTTCCAGGAGCAAGTATGGCGACGAACGTGATTTTACCGGCCCTCGGCATGGCGCAGGAGACAGGCACAATCGTGCGCTGGCTCAAAAACGAGGGCGAGCAGGTGCAGAAAGGCGAACCGCTAGCTGAGGTCGAGACCGACAAGGCGGTCGTGGAACTCGAATCTCCGGCCAGTGGAACGCTGGCTGCTGTCACCGGCGTGGTTGGTGAACCAATTCCCGTTGGGCAGGTCATCGCTCAAATACTCTCGCAAAACGAGGCCGCTTCCAACGGGCGCGGGCAAACACGCTTTGGCAAGAGCGAGCAGCAGGACGCGATAAATCACGTCCCTACAAGGCAAACCGACGATGGTTCAAAGTCTGCCGGAGTCGCTGCCAGTCCCCTCGCGTCACGTATCGCCGCCGAACATAACCTGGATATTCGCCAGATTACGCCCAGTGGCAGGCGCGTTCAGAAAGCCGATGTCCTCTCGTATCTTCAAAGCCGCGAAGCGCAACCTGTCTCGCGCTTTGCTCCCGCCTCACCAAAGGCCCGTCGGCTTGCCAGTGAGCGGGGCCTGGAGCTTTCAACTCTGCAAGGAAGCGGCCCTGGGGGAGCAGTCCTGGCCGCCGATGTCCTGGCTGCCTCACCTGTCGAATCTCAACCCGAACCGGTGACAATGGCGGCTGAGCCTGTTTCTGCGGTTGAAGAAATGGGTTCCGCTGTCGGCACTATCTGGCGTATCATGGCCGAGCGTACTACGCAAAGCTGGACAATTGTACCCCATTTTTACCTGATGCGCGAGGTAGACGCCAGTCGCCTGATTGCCTGGCGCGCACACCTGCAAAAGCGTGGGTTATCAGAGGTGACGTATACCGATCTGCTGGTGAAAGTGGTCGCTGCTGCTCTTCGCGAACATGCGAGAGTCAATGCTTCCTGGCATGAAGGCAGAATCATTGTCCATCAGGAGATCAACGTTGGCCTTGCTGTGGCGGTTGAGGATGGGCTGGTGGTGCCGGTCATTCATGGCGCGGATAAACTTTCCTTGCGCGAGATTGCGAGGCGGCGGCAAGAAGTGGTTGCGCTTGCTCAGGCCGGAAAGTTGCATCCACGCGATATCTCGAATGCCACTTTCACTATCAGCAACCTCGGCATGTACGGTGTGGATGCCTTTAACGCGATCATCAATAGCCCGCAAGCTGCTATTCTGGCTGTTGGTCGTATCGCTGAGCGGGTAGTGCCGGTGCAGGGACAGCCAGCCGTCCGGCCTATGATGGTCTTAAACCTTTCCTGCGATCACCGGGTGATCGATGGTGCGCGTGGCGCGCAATTTCTCTCGCGATTGGCCGATTTGCTCGAGGAACCTCTAGATTTGCTCGAGTAGGTACTACGGGTTTGCACATCTGTGATTTTGCATATACTATTGCAGATGTGCTTACGAAGAAGCACTAACTTGTAGAAGGGGCGACATACATCTGTATGCGCGCCAATTGGTGAAGGAGAACATTGCTGTGATTGGACAACTTGCAACGAGAAAACATCTCTTTGCTAGCAGTGTGTTAGGTCTGATCCTCTCCCTGTTGCTGATTGCCTGTGGCAGCCAGCCGGGGTCAACGGGACCATCGAGTGGAACGCCTAACACGACACCCATCAAAATCGGTATCTCACTCTCATTCTCGGGAGACTTTTCAGCCGACGGGACCGCCTTTAAGCAGGGCTACCAGCTCTGGGCGGATTACGTCAACTCGCACGGCGGGATTTTGGGCCGCAAAGTGACGCTAGATATCCTCTCGGATGCCAGCAGTACCGACCAGGTGCAAACCAACTACCAGAAGTTGATCACTCTTGATAAGGTTGATCTGGTCTTTGGTCCGTTCTCAACCCTGCTGACCAAGCCAGCCTCGGTCGTTGCCAATCGCTACGGCTATGCCATGATCGAAGGCGCGGGCGGTGGCCCCTCGGTCTTCACTCAGGGCCTCAACAATGTCTTTGACGTTTCGCTGCCGGTGGCGAATAACCTGGTTAGCTTCGCGCACTATATTCTTTCCCTGCCTGCCGGGCAGCGTCCCACAACGGCGGCTTACGCGACTGAGGACGACCCGTTTACCCAGCCGCAGGTAGATACCGCCAAGCAAATCCTTGAGCAGGGCGGCGTCAAGACGGTTGACTACCAGGTCTATCCTGCCGAGACCACCGACTACAACCCGATTGCCGACAGAATCATCGCTTCGAAGGCGCAGGTTGTTGTGACTGGAACGCTGCTGCCGGATATCACCGCCTTTATCCAGCGCTTCAAGCAGCAGCACTACAATCCGCAGGCACTGATTGCAACTGCCGGTCCTGACCAGGGTACGCAGTTCCTGAACAACATCGGCGGCGCTGCCTCGGCTGAAGGCATCATGGTTCCCAATGGCTGGTATCCGGGAGCCAACAATCCTGGCAATAAGGATATGGTGAACGCTTATATCGCCAAATACGGCGGTACTCCCGATGGCATTAGCTCGGACGTAGCCGAAGCCTATTCTGTTGGGCAGGTTGCTCAGCAGGCGATTACCAAGATTGGCAGCCTGGATCAGAAGAAATTGATCGCCGAATTGCATTCCGGCGATACCTTCACGACTGTACAGGGGCCTGTCAAGTTCGACTCGACCGGCCAGAACGTCGCTGCTCAGGCCTACCTGTTCCAGTGGCAGAAAGGCAACTTCATTCCGGTCTATCCTGCTGATGCTGCAACAGCTTCACCGGAGTTTCCCAAGCCTAACTGGCCCTAGCAAGTAGAGCTACCTCACGTCGGGATGCGCCATCTGGCGCGTCTCGATGCGAGAGGAGACAACCAGGATACTTCCTGGAAAGAGGATCTATGGTTCAACTCATTTTCGAAGCCGTGATTACCGGCATCTTAACCGGCGGGGTCTATGCTTTGATGGCCTCCGGGCTTACGCTGATCTTCGGCGTAATGGAAATTATCAATATCGGTCATGGTGCGCTTGTCATCCTGGGTGCCTATCTCAGCTTTATCCTCCAGGAGAAATTCCATATTGACCTGTTCCTGGGTCTCCTGATTACCATGCCGCTCATGTTCCTGCTTGGCCTGTTTATCGAATGGGCTTTCATTCGCCCGCTTAAACGCGACCGCACCATGCTTTCTATTCTGGTGACGTTCGCTATTGCCCTCATTATTGAGGGAACGCTCGGGCTACAAAACACGTTTGGCACAGATTACGTCAAATTGCATGCCTGGTATGTCGATTCTTCTAATGCGTCATTTCAGATCGGCGGCTTTTATCTTGCCTATATCTATGTCTTTGCTTTTCTCTTGAGCGCGGTACTGCTGGCTGGACTCTATTTTCTGCTGTATCGCACAGAATTTGGCTATAGCCTGCGCGCCTCCATGCAAAACCGCACTGCTGCTCAGTTGATCGGCATAGACGTGGAGCGTATCTCGGCTTTGACCTTTGCTATCGGCGTTGCGCTGGCTGCTGCCGGTGGTATGGCTTTTGGCGCGACGACCAGTTTTAACCCGGACAGTCACTACGACCTGATTTCGCGCCTGCTGGTCATCATTATTCTTGGCGGCATGGGCAGCCTGCGCGGTGCCCTGATCGCCTCAGTTGTGATGCTGGTTATCGAGGATGTGACGGCAGTTGTCTGGTCGCCCGTCTGGGCTACGACCGTCTTTTTCTTCCTGCTGATTGTTATCTTGCTGGTGAGACCGCAGGGCCTGTTTGGACAACTGGAGGGCCGAAAGCAATGAAAATACTCAAAATCGTATTTCTACTCGCTCTCCTGGCTGCGGTTATCATCTTTCCGCAGGTCTATACAGACGAGACGGCTACCACCATCGCGGTATTCACTCTGCTATTCGCGGCAGCCGTTACCGGCTGGAATATCTTTTCCGGCTATACCGGCTATATTGCGCTTGGACACGCGGTCTACTATGGAGTTGGCGCGTATGCTATGGCGCTCATGGCCCAGGATTGGCATGTGCCGGGTGGATATGTAACGTTCCTGCTGGTTCCTCTGGCAGGCCTGGTCGCGGCGATTTTCGCTGTGCCTTTCGGCTGGATCGCCCTGCGAACTCGTCGCCATACGTTCATCGTCATTACCATCGCCACGTTTTTTATTATGCAGCTTATGGCCTACAATCTGCGCAATATCACGAATGGTTCCGCGGGTCTGAGCCTGCCTCTGACCCCGCCAGATTGGAGTGGAGCATTTTTTAACCTGCCTTTCTATTACGTGGCCCTGGCTGTCCTGCTGCTGGCCCTGGCGACTTCCTGGTGGATACGCAACTCAAAGTTCGGCCTGGGTCTGCTCGCGATTCGCGACGATGAAGACCGCGCGTTAGGCCTGGGGGTCAAGACAGGCCCGTTCAAGCTGATTGCTTTTGTGATTTCGGCCTTTTTCGTCGGTATGGTTGGCGGACTGCATGCCTACTTCAATGGTTCTATCTATCCGCCATTTGCTTTCGATGCCTTCTTCGATGTTTCCATTGCCTTGATGGGTTTCCTGGGTGGTATGGGAACGCTTGCAGGACCCATCATTGGCGCATCACTGCTCGAACCAACCCAGCAGTACTTTACGCTCTACCTGAGCGATGGTGGTCTCTACCTGATCGCCTATGGCGTTCTGTTCCTGGCTGTCATTCTGCTACTACCGCAGGGCATTGTGCCGACTGTACGTCAACTCTGGCTGAAGTGGCGGGCTTCTCGCAAACAAGATGAGGCTGAACCGGCCCTGGTAGCTGTTGGCGTGGGAAGTGGCGAAAGCAGGAGTCTACCTGAGAACCAGGAGCGTAAAGAGGGGGTGAACTCATGAGCTTACTTGAAGTACAGAACGTCTCAAAAGCCTTTGGCGGTATTCATGCTCTCGAAGCCTGTTCCATCACCGTTGAGCAGGGAACGATTACTGGCCTGATCGGGCCAAATGGCTCTGGCAAGACGACGCTGTTTAACGTAGTGACGGGTTATGAGCGTGTCGATACGGGAGAAGTACGCTTCAACGGTAGAACTATCACCAACTCGTCTCCCGATAAAGTTTTCCGCCTGGGCCTCGGGCGCACATTCCAATTGACGCGCATCTTTCCGCGCCTCACTGTCCTGGAAAACATGCATGTGGCGGCTCAGCGCCAGGGTGTCAGAAGTCTCCTACGCCGTTGGAGTTCATCGCACGAACACCGCCGCGCCCTGGAACTGCTAGAGTTCGTGGGCATCGCTCGTCTCAAGGATATGCCCGCCGCCAATCTCTCCTATGGTCAGAAGAAGCTGCTTGAGTTCGCTTTCGTATTGATCGCAGACCCACAGGTGATTCTGCTTGACGAGCCAGCTGGCGGCATCAATCCCACCATGATCCAGCACCTGGCAGGCCGCATTAAAGAATTGAATCGGCGGGGAGTTACCTTCCTGGTGGTAGAACATAACATGGAGTTCGTGATGAATCTCTGCGATAGGGTGATGGTGATGCATCGCGGCACGAAGATCGCCGAGGGTGCGCCGGAAGAGGTGCGCAAGAACCCCGCCGTACTGGAAGCTTACTTAGGAGATTAACAGAGATGGTGCTGGTACTACAAAACATTGTGGCTGGATATGATGGCGGCGACGTGCTAAAAGGCCTTGATCTGGTTGTCGAAGAGCATTCCATTACCTGCATTGTGGGCCCCAATGGCGCGGGCAAGTCCACTGTATTGCGCTTGATTAGCGGCCTACTCAAGCCGCGTCAGGGAGAAATGACTTTTGAGGGCAAGTCTATTGCTGGCCTATCTCCCCGGCAGGTGCTGATGCGCGGCATTGTGCAGGTTCCCCAGAATCACAGCCTGTTTAATGATATGACGGTGCGTGATAACGTCCGGCTCGGTGGCTACCTGCTGCAAGACAAGGCGCTGGCTAACAGGCGGCTGGCTGAGATCGAAGAGATATTTCCTATCGTCAAAGAGAGGGCGAATGAGCGGGCAGGCAGTTTATCGGGCGGGCAACAGCGACAGGTTGAGTTTGCGCGCTGCTTGATGCTTGACCCCAAACTGATCTTGTTAGATGAGCCATCGATGGGCCTTGATCCAAAGACGCTGCGGCTGGTCTTCGATACGGTCAAGCTGATGCACGAGACCGGGCGCACTATCCTGCTGGTTGAGCAAAACGTGCGTACCGGCCTGGGCGCGTCAACGAAAGGCGTAGTCATGGAGAGCGGCAGGGTGCGCCTTGAAGGCACGCATGACGAAATCCTGAACAATCCGCAGATTGCCCACCTCTACCTGGGCGGCACGCTTTCCGGCGTCTAAATGTCTGGCCGGGAGGGTGGATTTGCGCTAGTTGTAGGGGCGTGGGCTTGCCCCGCCCTCCTCCTTTGATTTCACCTCTACAGGACGGATTTTTGCGTGGGGAAAGAGGGCGGGGCAAGCCCACGCCCCTACAGAATATCCATACGCATGTATAGAAAGGATCGGCTATATGGCTGTTGAAGAACGGGTGAAGGTGGCGGTTGATAATTGGGCACCTCGCTTTCTGGCGAATGGGATTGATCCGAATGACTTTGCGCGGGTGACGAAGCAGGTTGAGCGGTGGGAGGATTGGAGCCGCGAGTGGTCGGCCTGCGGGGATATGCACGCTCGGCTGGGAGAGCAGGCGGAGGCGGAGAAGTGCTACGAGTCGGCGGGCTACCATTATTTTCACGCGGCGATGGCCTATCACTTTGGCAAGTTTGTCTTTGTGCAGAATCCGGGCGAGCTACGGGCCGCGCACGAAAAGGTGGTAGACACGTACCAGCGCGGGCTGCCCTATTTTGAGTTCCCAGGTGAGCGCGTTGCCATTCCTTACGAGGGCGGGGCGACAATGTATGGCATTCTTCGGAAGCCCTGGCATGTTGCTAAACCGCCTGTCGTTATTCTGATGCCGGGCCTGGACTCGGTTAAGGAAGAATTGCACAACTATGGGGATGATATGTTGAGGCGCGGCATGGCGGTGCTGGCGATTGATGGGCCGGGACAGGGCGAGTTGGAATGGGAATTTGCCCTGCGGCCTGATTATGAAGTGTCGATTCGCTATGCCATCGATTATCTTGAGACGCGGCCTGATGTGGATGCCACGCGGGTTGGATTGATGGGCGTGAGCCTGGGTGGGTATTTCGCACCGCGTGCTGCCGCCTTTGAGAAGCGGGTGAAGGCAGCGATTAGCCTTGCCGGAGCGTACAACCTTGCCAGGAACTTCGACCGCTACCCGTTGCTGACCCGCGAAGCGTTTGTCTATCGCACAAAGTCGGCGAACGAGGGGGAGACGAAAGAGAAGCTTGCGGCTTTCAATTTGCAGGAGGCCATGCCGCAAGTTAGCTGTCCGTTGCTGGTGATTATGGGCAAACTGGACAGGATTTTCCCGGCGTCGGAGGCCGAGCAGATGGCGGCTGAGGCAGGTGGGCCGGTGGATTTCTGGCTGTTTGAGGATGGCAACCACGTGTGTAATAACATTCCTTATAAGTATCGCCCGCAGCAGGCGGACTGGATGCGCAGGCAGCTTTAACGCTCCTCGATCCGCCTGCGGGGCCAGATGGCGACAATCAGGCCGATGACAAAGCCGATGCCGCTAATGAGAGTAAGCCACCAGAGTTTATCTATGCGGCCCGAGAGCAGTTCATAGAGCGCATCGGTAATCAGCCAGAGCTGGATGATGACGATGACGGCGAGCAGGAAGACCTGACCCTGCACGATGGCTGTGCGTCCTGGCAGGCCGTAGTAGTTGGGGCCAGGCATGGGGCCATGCGGCCCGAGTGGCGGTCGTTGTACCGGCGGGTCGTCAGGATTGGCAACCGGGTGGGTAGCGGCGCGTTTATACCAATCTTTGCCGTGTCCTATTTCTCTATTCATCGCGGTATCTCCCTTACAGCGTAAATGATGCCGTTTTGCCGAGCCAACTGAATCTGAGGCAAGGGACGAGTCGGCGGGCCTGCCAGCACGTCTCCTGTACGGGCATCGAACAGCCCTTCATGGCAGGGACAGTGCAGCTTGCCGTTGCCCTGATAGATGACGGCGCAGGAGAGGTGTGTACAGACATCGCTGTAGGCCACCAGCCCTTTCCCCGGCAGGTTGATGAGGATGCCCTGCGAGTACTGGTCGGGGAAATTGAAGACTTTCCACTGGTTCTCGGCCAGTTCCCCTTCTCGCGCGATAGCGACGGACTGCACATTGGGGCCGGATGGCAGATAGCCGAGAATGGCCAGTGCGCCCGTTGCCGCGAAGAGCGCGCCCGATGCCCCAAGCAGGAAACGCAGCGTGTCGCGCCGGGTGACAATCTCATCCTCATCCCAGGGATAGGGAAACTCTTCGCGCCACTCTTCCTGTGTATTGGCGGGCGCTGGTGAACTACCATTATGCCTGGTTGGCTCCGGCATCACTGGTTGTTCGTTATGGGCGGAAACTTCTTGCACGGTTTTGGTCTCCTCTAAGACAACCTTATTGATACAATAACGGGAATTGGTTCTGTAGGGACGCGATTCATCGCGTCCTGCCGCCCCAACGACACGCTGAATCGAGATGGCAGGCAGGACGCGATGAATCGCGTCCCTACAGAAACGTTTTCGGTGTATTTGGTAATGTTCATAAGGCGGCTCCTACTATCAGTGCGATGGTATCTGTTCCGGTGTTCTGGGCGTCCAGGGATGGGCCGGGGGGTTGAGCTGCGGGATGCCTGCCGTTTCCGCGTCTACCCAGGGTTCGGCGTTGCGGGCTGTAATGGGTTCGGGTAGCGGCGTGGATTTGCCCAGATCGGCTTCCTCAGCTAGAGAAGACAGGTCGAGGGCTTCGTCTTCGGCGGTCATGATGACGTAGTTGCGCGTGCGGACGCGCTGCTGACCGAAGTAGAAGACATTGACGGGCTTAGCTCCCTGCTTGCCTCGGCCCGCGGCTATCCATTCCTCGTAGGTGCCGTAGAAAATGGCTTGCGTGGGACACACAGTCGCGCACATCGGCCCTTTGCCCTGGCTGGTGCGGTCGTAGCAGAGGTTGCACTTCTGCATATAGTGTCCAGCCATATTGAACTTGGGGATGCCGAAGGGACAGGCATAGCCGCAGTTCTCGCAATAGATGCAGCGCGTTTCGTCTGCGGATTGCACCACGCCATCGGGACTGACCAGGATGGCCTGCGCCGGACAGACCTGGGCGCAAGGGGCAAGGGGGTCTTCGCAATGCATGCAGAGGCTGGGCGATGAGGCGACGGTGTTATGCCGCTCCAGGTAGTCGATGTAGATCATGCTTTCGCCCTTGTGCGTGTCGCATTCGCGGCAGGCCGCCACGCACGAACGACAGCCGATGCAGCGCGAAGGATCGAGAAAGATGCGTTTGATTGTTTCAACCATGCGTTGCTTGCTCCCTTCGCTTAATGCAGAACCGGGCGGGGTTCGCTATCGGACATCGGTAGTTCGTGGCGGCGCTGGCTGGCCTGGCGCATCATCTGGATATCGATATCCTTCGCCCAGGTCGGCAGTTTTTCCGCTTTTTGAGCAGAGGCCGCGCAGACTTTGTATTCCGGTATCTTCATCTTTGGCTCAAAGACGGGGTTGGTGAGAATATTCGCCGCCTCGTCGTGTCCATAGTGATAGGGGATGAAGATCGTATCGGGGCGAATCGAGCGCACAACGAGGGCGGGTGCGGTCATTTCGCCGCGCCGTGTGCGGACTGTCACCCAGTCTCCATCGGCGATGCCCAGCTTTGTCGCCGTGCGTTCGTGTATCTCCACCCAGGGATAGGGGGCCATCTCTTTCAGGAAGGGCGTGCGGCGGGTCTGGTTGCCTGAGAGATAGTGATAGATGACGCGCCCGGTGGTGAGGACAAGCGGGTATTCCGCGTCCGGCTCCTCGGCGGGTGGGATGTATTCGATGGGATGGAAACGCGCCCGGCCATCTGGGAAGGCGAAACGCTCTTCGTAGAGGCGCGGCGTGCCGGGATGGTCTTCGCTGGGACAGGGCCAGAAGACGCCGTTTTGCGCCTCGATCTTCTCGTAGGTGATGCCCCAGTAATCGGCGGTTGCACCCTTCGAGCAGAGGCGCAGCTCGTCGAAGATGTCGCGTGGAGTTTTGTAGGGGAAGTATTGCCCTTTGCCAAGGCGGCGGGCGATTTCACAGACAATTTGCCAGTCAGTGCGCGCCTCGCCGGGCGGTTCGACGGCCTTGTTGTATTTGACGACGCGGCCTTCAAGCGTGGTGACGGTGCCTTCGTCTTCGGCCCAGACGGTGCCAGGCAAGACAATATCAGCCAGTTCGGCGGTTTCTGAGAGGAAGAAGTCTGTCACAACGAAGAAGTCGAGGCCGCGCAAGGCTCGTTCAACCGTATGCTGGTCGGGGAGCGAGACCATCGGATTCGAGCAGACCAGGTAGCAGGCCCGAATCTCTTTGCGCAGCATTGCCGGAATCATCAGCGTGGCCGGATAGCCGGAATGCGGCAGGTCTTTCTCGTCGATGCCCCAGACGGAGCAGACGTACTCGCGGTCGGGCATGTGTTCGATGTTGCGCGTGACGGGCAACTGCGAGGCTTTCTGCCCCATTTCGCGCCCGCCCTGGCCGTTGCCCTGTCCGGTGAGGGTGCCATAGCCCGCGCCAGGACGACCGAAATTGCCAGTAGCGAGGGCGAGGTTGGCAGCCGCAACGCCGTTATCGACGCCTTTGCTCTGGTGTTCCAGGCCACGCGCTGTATAGATCAGGGCGGCATTGGCGTTGCCGTACATGCGGGCCGCCTCGATAATCATTTCGGGACGCAGGCCGCAGACTTTGGCCACGCGCTCAGGCGGGTATTGCTCGACCAGGGCCTTTGTCTCTTCCCAGCCGTTGGTGCGCTCGCGGATGAAGTCCTCGTCGATCAGCCCTTCTTTAATAACGACATGCAACATGCCGTTGAGCAGGGCGGAGTCGGTGCCGGAGCGGAGCGGCAGGTAGATATCGGCGGTGCGAGCAATGGGCGTCTGGCGTGGGTCGGCAACTATGAGTTTGCAGCCCCGGTCGCGGGCCTGCCAGAGATAGCTGGTGATGATCGGGAAGCATTCGCCGACGTTGGCTCCAATGACGAAGATGCAATCGGCATGCAGCATATCGCTGACCGGGTTGGCAGCGCGGTCGATGCCGAGCGAGAGTTCGTTGGCTCCGGTGGCCGAGGACATGCAGAGACGCCCGTTATAGTCGGTGTGGCGCGTTCCGAGAGCAACACGGGCGAATTTGCCCATGATGTAGCATTTCTCGTTGGTCATCGAGGAGCCGCTGTAGATGGCAACCGCGTCCTTGCCATGCTCACGCTGAATGGCCTGGAAGCGAGACACAATGGTATCCAGCACCTCGTCCCAGCTTGCGCGCTCCAATGGGCTGTCTTTGCCGTTGCGGCGCATTAAGGGATAGAGCAGGCGATCTGGATGGTTGACGGTCTGGTAGGCGGTGCCGCCTTTGGGACAGAGCATGCCGTGATTGAGCGGGAAGTCGGCGCGTGGCTCGACGCCTACGACTTTGCCGTCAGAAACTTTGAGATACATACCGCACTGCACGCCACAGTAGCAGCAGTGGGTCGGCACATAGCGGTCTATGGTGATATCTGATTGCCAGCGTCCCGGACGGGTATCGCCGGTATGAAAATCGAATGTCTCCGGCTGGTTGTTTCTGCCGCGCCGGAAGATACCTTTATCGACACTCATCGTTGGCTCCTTCTACATTTGTAGGGGCGTGTGGCTCTGCCTCGCCCGCGTCCTTCTATTTCATCTCTCTATCCCCGCTCCTGATGGACTTTCGTGTGGGGAACGAGGGCGGGGCAAGCCCACGCCCCTACAGGAAGCGGTTGCCGTTGCGGCCAAGCGCGGCAAGGTTGGCCTGCGCTCTCGTGACGCGCTTGCAGGTTGGGCAGAGGTCTTGCCACCATAGCTGACCGGTTGCCTGGAGAAGCCGGGGGTCTTTTTCCTGGCGTTCAGGCTGCCCGCTTTCCTGGGGAACTGGCGTGTTGCGCAGCGTGTAGTTTTCGCCGACGTCGTACAGGGTCTTTTTTAAATCTTGAATGAAGCGCACGGGGGCGTATGCTTCGCCACAACGGGCGCAGTGCTGGAGGCGCGTCTGCTCGCCTGTGCGCCAGTACAACTCGATGCCGACCGTCGCGGGACGTTCGATCAGGTGGAAGAATTTGCCGAAGGGCAGCGAGATAAGCCACAAGACAACTATGACTTCGTGGGTCAGCGAGATGTACCAGTAGTATGCGCCGCCGAGCCACGTGCTATCAACTGTCAGGGCCAACCCAGATACGGCGATAGCTGCCAGCAGAGCGAGCGGCATGATGTCGAAGCGGAAACGCTGTATCGCGATGAGCGCGAGGTCATGAAAGCGGCGATGGAAGGCCAGGATCACGCCGATGAGCAGGAGTATCGCCGTGAAGTCCAACCCGTGAAAGATGAGAAAGGCAAACACGGAGTCCGCCGGGAACGAGAAAAATGGGAAACCGAAACCCCATATCTGGTATTGCCCGCCGGGTGTCTGGGTGAAGCGCAGCCAGCCGAAGGTCAGCGGAAAGGTGATGAGGCAGGAGAGGATGACGCCCCAGAAGATGCACTGGTGCGTGATCCAGCGATACCAGCCACGCCTGCGAATGAAGGTCTGCGCGAACAGGTCGCCGATGGCCTTCGGGATGAGCAATGTATAACGCTTGAAGTTTTGATATGAAAGAAACAACTGCCAGCTTCGCCACCAGTAGCGATGCGTCGGTGGACGAGAGAGCCAGAAGGTGTATTTATAGGTGACAGCCGCCGTCGCGAAAATAGTGGCTACGGCGTACCCAATCAGCGAGGCATCGAACCAGTGGAAGCCGCGCGAACCAATGGCGATCAGGACGGTCAGGATGGCTGCCGCGATGACACCATAGATAATGGAGCGCGTGCGCAGTCCTGGTTTCGAGGAAATACCCTTGCGTGCCTGGGGAGTGCGGTTGCCGGGTTTCTCCGGCGTGTTGCTTGTAGTTGCCATTTGTGCCATATGCACGTTCCTTTAGCTATAAACTCTGCAACATATCGTACAGCGATACATAGATAGCATAGCAAAAATCTGCAATGTTGTCCTGTGCGACGAAATCACAAATGTGTCACAACAAACAACCAATTATAGGGATGCAATGAGAAATGTTTAACAAATACGAGTGAGACCGGCCTTATGTCATCCTGAGCGCAGCGAAGGATCTCTGTCCCTCAACGATTCGCACACCGACGCGAGAGATCCTTCGCTGCGCTCAGGATGACATGCCTGGGTATACTCTCTTTTTTGTCAAAATGCATCATCGCGTTCCTACAATCCATGTACACATTATTTTTAGCCTAAAACGATTGCGTAAAATTGGGTTTGCGTTTTTCGAGGAAGGCGTGCATGCCTTCCTGGGCGTCTTGCAGTTGTGAGGTTGAGGCCATGACTTCGATAGCGTAGTCGTAGGCCTGCGGTTGGGGCAGCTCGATCTGGGCGTAGTAGGCCTGTTTGCCGAAGCCTTTGGAGATGAGGCTGCCGCGTGTGGCTGCTTTCAGCAGATTGAGCGATTCCTCGACTAAGCGGTCGGGGGGAACGACGCGATTGACGAGACCCCAGTCATAGGCGGTTTGCGCGTCGATGGGGTCGCCCGTGAGCAGCATTTCGAGGGCGCGTTTGCGGCCAATATTGCGGCTGACGGCTACCATTGGGGTAGTGCAGAACCAGCCGCCTTTGCCGCCCGGCGTGGCGAAAGCGGCTTCGGTGGAGGCAACCGCGAGATCGCAGGTGGCTACCAACTGGCAACCGGCGGCGGTGGCGAGACCCTGCACGCGAGCGAGGACGGGCTGCGGGATTTCCTGGATGGTGTTCATCATCTCGGTGCAGACTTTGAGCAGCTTGCGCACGGCGGCGAGGTCATGTCCAACCACGTCCTTGAAGTCATGCCCGGCGCTGAAGACAGGGCCATTGGCGGCTAAAATCACGCCGCGCACCTGCCCGTTCTCGCCAACCGCGCGAAATGCATCAGTCAATTCGCGCATATGCTGGAGCGAAAGCGCGTTTCTACGCTGTGGGCAGTTCATGGTGATGGTGGCAAGCCCATCTTCGTATTGTAATTCGATCAACTCGTAAGGCATGAGGTGAGTACTCCTTTCGCCCGTTGCATAGGGGCGTCATCTGGCTGGATAGCTCATCTGTTTCACATTGTTTGCTGTTGTTTGCAATATACACTTTTAAGATGGGGAAAGGCAAATCGGAGATGGGGTGTTTGCGAAGATAGATGATTGTGTTGTTTGTGGTGGTTGTGTTGTCATTTTTTGCAAATTTTCTGTTTGAGGGTCCTACAAGGAGTTTTTGTAGAAAGCGAAGGCGGTAAGAGAGGACGATAAGTGGTGCCTGGCAAGCAGGCGTTGATAATAGTATACATGGTGGGAGGGGAAATTGCAAGGGGATAGAACCAGAGGCGCGAGGGATGCTTCGCTGCGCGCAGCGAAGCATCCCTCGCGTCATCTGATTAACTATACTATTGTTCCTTATATTGTTGTGCCAGGGGAGTAGGAAGGCCATCCACACTCATGCAATTGTTGTCGCCACGATAGTTGATAAGGGCCTCTTCTCCTTTCGCGGTGGCCCAGCGCGTCAGTGTCTCTCGCTGCTGCTGGAGTTCCATCAGAGGTACGGCATATCCGCACGAAGTTTGGGCGCGATGAATCGAGGCCAGGATGATTTGTCGTATTCCGGGATAGCCTGGGAAAAGGGCCAGCAGTTCTTCCCAGCGTTCTGATCCTGGCAGAATGGTTTCTCCCTTTCCGTAGAGGCGCAGAATCTGGGGCGCTCCGTGAAAAGCGCAAAACATAAAAGTAATGCGCCCATTTTCAGCGAGATGGGCCGAGGTCTCGTTTCCGCTTCCGGTTAAATCCAGGTAGGCGACTTGATGTGGTGAGAGGATACGAAAGGTATCATACCCCTTTGGGGAAAGATTGACATGCCCATTTTCGGAGAGAGGGGCTGTGGCTACGAAGAATAGAGGCTGTGCCTGGATAAAGCTTTGGAGGGTTGGAGTGATTTGATCATACTGTTTGCCCATATGTTATTTGCTCCTGCTCTAGAGGGACGTTCATTGCAGGAAGTATACCATGAGGTATCTAGGGGAAAATTGCCAATCTCATTCGAGAACGCCGACCAACAAAAGCTGTGTCAACGCTTAGGAGAAAAGCGCAAAATGAGAGAAGTTTTTTCTCATCGTTGGGTGTACACTGATTGTGCTGGCAGATCACCTGTAGAACATGGTTTCCGAAGACTGGAGAAAACAATGGGAAAAGTGATGTTTGGCCTTTCGGTATCACTTGATGGATTTATTGCTGACAAGAATGATGGCGTTGATGAGGTCTTTGCCTGGATGGGAAGCGCGATGGAGCATTTCCATGAAATTGTGGGCGATACGCTTAACGAGTGTGGCGCGGTAATTATGGGACATAGGAGCTTCGATCAGATTTACAACGAGAACGGCTGGGTTTTTCCTGATGGCACCGCTCCTGATTGGCCGGTGATTGTGTTGCAATCGCGGGCGCGAGAACCGGAGAAAAAGGGCAAGACACAGTTTTACTTTGTGACCGATGGCATTGAAAGCGCGGTCGCGAAGGCGCAGGAGATCGCGGGCGAGAAATACGTGGCCCTGCATGGGGGAAGCTCGGTTCAACAAGCTTTGAAGGCGGGTTTGCTCGATGAGTTTCATATGAATATCGCGCATGTGCTTTTGGGTGAGGGCATTCGTCTCTTTGATCATATTGGCTCTAAACCTATTCACCTGGAACACATACGGACGCTTGAGACGCCGGGGGCAACGCATCTTTCGTTTCGGGTGGTGAAATGAGAGGAAAACGATGGAAGAAACCAGGCCCGGTTGAAGTGGCGAATTATCCAGGGAGCAAACACGATGAGTGAAACAAGCGAGACGTTGGCCTTCTTTAGGGAGGGCTGGCATAACTATCAGAACCACTTAAGCCGGGCCCTCGCTCGACTCACACCGGAGCAGCTTGCATTTCGCGCTGCGCCGCATCTGCGTTCCATCGAAGAATTGGCGCATCATATTGTTGCGGTGCGCGCCGGGTGGTTTCATTTTCAGTTGGAAGAGGGAGGCGAGGATTTACGGGCCTTTGCTATGTGGGGCGCGCTTGAAAGTCCGCCACGTTCAGCGGATGAACTGGTGAGCGGATTGGAGTACACCTGGCAGGTCATCAAGGAGGCGCTGGGACGATATACGCTCGCCGATTTGCAGTCCATTGTGCAGGATGAATGGAATGGCAAGGTATACTCTATTAGCCGGGGCTGGGTTCTCTGGCATGTCATGCAACATGACCTTCATCACGGCGGCGAGATCGCCTATTCCCTCGGGATGAACGGCCTTCCTGCCCTGTCCGATATCGACTTATATAATGGATGATGTATGTTGAAAGTACCCCTTGTGATTTTCTCAAGAAATTATAGACCCTTTCTTTGGAGTTGGCGCATATAGAGCGAAGAGGTTTGAGAATCCCCGGACTTATGATTTTGAGGGCTTGAAAGGGCGAGTGTTATCGAGTGGTAATGCGCCTCAAGCTGACCATCCACACTACCAGGAGATGATGGAAGCGCTGGAAAGGCTCTTCCAGATACACCAGGTCAATGGCAGGGTGACGATTGAACATGAAACAGAGGTTTATTACGGGCAGCTTGTCAAAGGGAAGTTAATCAGCTCCTGAGATCTGAGGTACGCATTTGAGTTCTATCTACTTGAACAAGCAATAGGTACCCTCGCTCTTATGGACTCTTCCTCAGAGAATTTCTATAGCACCGCAACTATTCGCTAGTAATTTACCTATTGAATATGGTATATTTGGTATGGAACTCCTGGCTCGGTATGGAAATGGGACACTCATAGTAATTTTTTGTTCAGGAAGGAGCCTCCATCATGCGCGTTTTAAAGAAGATTGGGAGTACCGAGTTCCTGTTGGGGTGTGGAGTGGTGGGGCCGTCGCTCTTCTATGTGGTGTTACTGATTGAGGGAGCGACCCGGCCCGGCTACAACGCCATTCAGACGCAGGGGAGCTACCTTGCGTTGAGTGATCAGGGCTGGGAGCAGATTACCAACTTTATTGTGTCCGGCTTGCTGTGCATTGCCTTCGCGGTCGGGCTACGGCGAATCTGGCGCACCGGGAGGGCTTCGGTCTGGGGGCCGATACTTGTCGGCCTGTTTGGGCTGGGCCTTGTGCTAGCTGGAGTCTTTGTGACTGACCCAGGGGGTGGGTATCCGCCCGGCGCTCCTCTCAATGGTTCACCGCAAACCTTGCATGGTTGGATTCACGGAATCAATGGCTTGCTGCTCTTTAATGTGGTTCTCCCCGCCGCGTGTTTCGTGCTGTCGCGGCGCTTCGCTGCTGAGCCGCAGAATCGCAAGTGGGCGACGTACTCCTGGGTGACTGGAGCGCTCATCCTGGTGATATCGATTCTTTCCACCGTTGGTCTGCCGTTTGCTTATAGGGCAGGCTTCCCTGTAGTGGACGGTCTGATCCAGAGAATCCTGATTTTCATGGGATGGGCATGGCTGGCTCTAACTGCATTACGGCTGTTGCTTCAGGAACGAAAGGCCACGTCAGGCGAAGCCACAGTGGGTATAGCCGCCAGTGGTGTTAACGCCGAGTAGGGAGCAATGCCGCTTGCATTCTTGCCTTTGTTTCTCTAGCTGTACAAGGCAGAGAAGATAATCCTCTTTCTGCCTTGTACCTCTCATTGCACTTGCCACCCTCACATATCAGCGCACACGTTCGGCAGCAACGAGTTCCCTTGTCGCCGGGGCAACTTCGGTAGCGAAACGCTCAATAGTTGGCGCATCGTCTGCCGCAAGGATGAACCCACTTATGCCGTATTCGAGCGCCGTTGCAGCGAGGTCTTCTGCCCATTGCTGCGGCGGGCCGTTCAGGAAAGAACTGCCAGATGGCGCGAACCGCCCGGCGATGTTGAGAAAGCGGCGGATACTGGATGGATTGCGTCCTGCCTCGGCAGCTCCCTCATCAATGTATTTGTTCATGGCTTCAAGATCGGCTACTCCACCGGGCAAATAGCCTAGTGAAGGGAGCCAGCCATCAGCAATTCGTCCGATCATGTTCAGCATGCGCGGTTTGTATGCGCCGACCCAGATGCCAATGTTGTGCGCAGGCCTGGGGCCTCGTTTCGCGCCTTTGACCTGGTAGTAGGTGCCATTGATGCGTACTCCCCCAGGCTTATCAGTTGCCCAGATTTCGCGCAGAATCTGAATGGCTTCTTCTAATGCCTCGACGGACTGGCCCGGTGTTAAGCGTCGTCCACCCATTGCCTCAATAGCGTCCCAGAAACCGCCTGCTCCAATGCCGAGTTCAAAGCGCCCATCGCTCAGCAAATCCAGGCTGGCGGCAGCGCGGGCGAGGACGGCGGGTTGTCTCAAGGGCAGGTTGAGAACATTGCCGCTGACGTGAATCTGCTTTGTGCGCGAGGCGGCATACGAGAGCAGCGTCCAGGTATCGTGAAACCTCGGCTGGTAGGGGTGATCCTGGAATGTTACCAGATCGAGTCCAGCGCGGTCCGACACCTCTGCAAGCTCAACTGCTTGCAGAGGTGGCTGAGCGACAGGCGTAATGAACGTACCGAAAAGTAAATTATGTCCGTAATCTGCCATTACCATCTCCTGGCACCTGTCAGGATGCTGTAGACCTGACTTCGCCCGATGTAGTCACAGGCATAGATGTTGGAGCGGCTGCCGGAGTGGCCGGGCGGCTTATCAAGAGGCCGATGATATCTACGAGAAGCGCAGCCAGGGCCATGATGATGAAGAGCTGCGGCGTTGGCAGGACAATGCCGAAGAGGGCGTCAAGAGAAAAGCTGCCCGGTCCGATAAGGCCGAGGGCTACGGCTGCCGCGAGCAACTGAAGTGGATACTCGAAGCCGCGCTTGCTGTTCCAGAAACCATTCTTCAAGTGCCCTTTAATGACCGCTATGAACATTGCGCCGAAGATACCAGCAGCGCCGAGAGGGGTCAAGAAGCCGAAGGCGAGGGAGAGGCCACCGCCAACCTCACCGAGGATAGCTAAGCTGGCCCAGAGTACAGATGGCTTGAAGCCCATTTTTTCCTGCATGTTCACGGTTCCCCGGAAACCAGAGCCGCCGAACCAGCCAAAGAGTTTTTGCGCCCCATGCGCGGCAATTGTCAATCCGACAGCCAGCCGGAGCAGAAGTAGACCAAGAGAAAGCGAGATAGGCATGTGTATGATCCCTTTCCTAAAAAATTTTTACGCAGGCTGCGTATAGCTGTCCTTCCTACTTTTAATCACGCTTCACGCGCCTTGCAGATAGGTTGTTCTACCTAAACGAACAAAAAGTAAGTAGCTTTTATTCCGGTAAAAAGGAAGTAGCATGGGGGAACGAGAGACACCCGCAAGGGGATGTCTCTCGGCCTTCTCTTTTCGGTGAATTCGCTTCCGTGGCCTTTCTTCTATGCTATAATTTTTGCAATACTGTGAGGAATACCACGTGGAGGACATGTATGAATAGTCCGGTGCCGCCGCTCGAATCCTTATTTGACCAGGCAGAGGGACAGGCACTTCCCTTGCCGGAGGAACTGTTGACGCTGTATGGGCCACTGCGGTTTCCACTCCAGTCGGGCCGACCCTACTTCATCGGCAATTTTGTCTCTACCCTCGATGGGGTGGTCTCGTTGAGCATTCCTGGCCGTTCGGGCGGTGGGCCGATCAGCGGCTCTAATCCCCACGACCACCTGGTGATGGGGTTGTTACGCGCTGTCGCTGATGCTGTGATCGTGGGGGCCGGTACCTTCCGGGATACTGCTCCCTCTCATCGCTGGACAGCAGAGTATATCTACCCGCCACTTAGTGAGGTTTACCGGGAATTGCGGAGAAATCTGGGGAAGACGGAGCCGCCGCTCAACGTTATTGTCACCACACGCGGCGAGATCGACCTGACCCTGCCACTCTTTCAGTCCGGGGAGATGCCTGTGCTGGTTGTGACGACTACTCATGGTGAGGAGCGCCTGCGCGAGCAGCCTGTTCCTTCCTCCGTACAGATTGTAGCTGCGCAACCTGCCGGTGTGCTTAGCCCCCGGTCGATCGTTCAGGCGGTGTGCGAGGCGCGCCTGTGCCAGATCATCCTGCACGAAGGCGGGCCGCAGTTGCTGGGAGACTTCCTGGCGGAGCAGCTCCTGGATGAACAGTTTCTGACGCTTGCTCCACAGATTGCCGGTCGAGACGCATCTTCGGAGCGCCCCGCACTGGTCGAAGGTCGGCTTTTCGCGCCTGAACATCCCCTTTGGGGGACGCTGGTGAGCGTCAAACGTGGTGGGAATCACCTGTTTTTGCGCTATGGGTTCTAGGAATGCGAACCTGTTTCCGCTTTAGTTATGCGTTCAAGTTCCTCTAGAACAACAGTCCAGGGAACTTCGTTTCTTGGCGGGTATTTTTCCAGATCGTAAAGGACAGAGACACCCCATTCTTTCAGCAGGGCAAGGCTTTTGAAGAAGGCGGGATGGCGAGCCAGGTGCTGTTAGTCCAGCTTTCGTTTAAACGAGAACGAAGCAGTTGACCCGGTAATAATTTCTTAGATATGATAAGAGCAAGAATTTTTAGTAATTTATTTTTATATACTTGACAAAATATAGAAATTCATGATACAATAGGTGCGTAATAAAGCAAAACGCTTACAATACAGAGATATTCTCTTTCTTTGTGTGTTTCTTGTAGAGAAGCAATTTATACTGATACATGCAGTGTATCTGTTTCACTTAGTTCACAAAGAGGGAGATTTTTGTTTGTTTTCACTACTATCTAGATTTTTTCCTGTTTCTTTCTATAAGAAGAGATATCTCCTCAAGTGTAGGGCTAAGTAAGTTTTCTCATCTTCGTCGATTCTAGTGTGGTATGTAGGGATCTCCACTTTTCTCCAGTTTTAAAGTAGACATGGCAGTTCTCGACCATCTTGTTGTTTGGTATTCTAGTGATCTTTTATTGGTCTAGGTTTAGACAAGAGGCAGTTTTTAGAGTTGCTTGACCTTGCTCAATTTATGTTGAAAGCTTCTGCTGCTCCTAAACTGAGAACTGCAATGTTTAGATAAGTGCTTTGATGCAGAGTCGTATGACAACACTATTTGGCCGGGGCTATAGTCGTCTATCTAAAATAAATGGGCTGTACTTTGGGAAAATTCATTATTATTGTCTGCTTACTGCGTACTATAGAACAAAGTCGAAAAGAGGGTATGTATGCTTTTTAAAAAAGAAGAGGCTATGATTTGTTTTATCACACGTATCAAAGTACTTAGGTACTCGACATTACTCTGGGTTATTTTCTCCTATTTTCATATGAAAAAGCAAGCTAAAGAAGTTCCTGGACTCTATGAAATGTTTATATTTATCCGTCCACAAAAAACGATTTATTTTGTTTCTTTATGGAGAGACATCTCAGCAATAGCAGCATTTAATACAATAGTCCAAGGACATGCTCTTGCAGTATTTAAAGTAAAGTCAGCCGGTGCAGAAATTTGGTCTGGATACTTTGATTTGAGAGGAACAAGTTTTCATAGTAAGTCCTGGACTCAGAATAACAGTTGTCCGAGCTAGACGAATTCTTTCAAGCGGTAGGATGAGGAGAATCCGTTCTCACTTGTAAATTAGCCTTTTAAGAAAGGAGAAAAACATTGTATGTAAGCTTTGTGGCTCGTTTCATTTTCGCGGTAGTTTTCCTATGTGCATCGTTGAATAAGATGCGTAATCCCGCTGCATTTGTACAAACTATTCAACAAATCGGCTTCGGTTCACAGATAGCAAAAGGCATTGCCTGGTTGGTAATAGGTTACGAGGCGCTGCTTGCTTTTCTATTCTTCTTTGGATACTATCCTACGATAGCAACGATTGCCGCTCTGGTATTGCTGATGAGCTTTGCTGTTATCTCTGTCAGAGCAATCCAATCTAAACAGAAAATTACATGCAACTGTTTTGGAGAATCGAAATCGTTACTGGGCAAAGGCACCTTAACGCGCGCTGTACTTTTGGGCGTTCCCGTCATTTGTTACTACATGAGTGCGCGTTTGGTAGGTCGTGTCTGGTGGCCCGCAAATATGAGTGAGTTGATTATTTTGTGTACTTTAGTACTTGGCATAATTGCATTAGCTCAGTGGGTACTTTTCCTTTCTTCCTTTCTTTCGCTGATCGAAAGTAGAAAGCAAAAGGAACGTCGAACGGAAGCTATAAAGCGGCATGAGATTTTGGAGCAATTCCCATCGACAGGAGGAGCAGTTTAATGCAGTTTATTTTTATAGTGAGCTACGCCCTTTTGTGGATTCTTGTCGCATTATTAAGTTTTGCGTTTCTTGAAGTCCTTCGCCAGATTGGTCAGTTACGCAAGCAAGTGGGGGATGCCGGTGCATTAATCGTACATAGTACACTTGAAGCTGGTGAACCATTACCTGAACTTGAGGGAGTGAGTTTTGATAGTATGAAGGCTGCTCGTTGGGATGATTACTTGTATACTGAAACTGGCGTTGCTCTTGTTCTCTCTACGCGTTGCACAACATGTCGTGATGTTGCGCAGGAAGTTGCTGCTATGCAATGAGTGTGCGCAAGGCTCTATCGATTGTAGTCGTCGTTATTGGAGAATTTGGTGAAGCAAAGGCTTTCATAACCAGTACGAATTTACCTCCTAAACTTGTAGTTGTTGATGAAGAGGGATTAACTGTACAAAAGCTTGGTGTAAAGTGGACTCCTGTTGCTATGACTATTCATAACAATAAGGTAGGCAAAGTGGCTGTTATCAATGAAATAGAGCAAATTGATGGATTGCTCTACAGTGAGGAGGTTACACGTGCAAGTTCTTGATAAACTTGAGGCTTATTTATCTACAAAGAACAAATTGTCCCGTAGACGGGCCATAGGCAGACTTGCAAAGGGAAAGATTTGCACTTATTGCAGTTATTAGCGGAGTTGCTCCTTTCAAAGATGCTTTAGCATCGTGTACTTGTAAACCTCATTCAGTAGGGTGTTGTAGTCTTTGTTATCCAAACTGTCCTCAAGCTGGCAATTGTCCTGGTTATAATGAACAACCCTACCAATGGATATGTCAGCAGAAAATTGGCGGGTATTGGTGTAGCTTTGCTTGCGGCGAGTGCGATACAAGTTGCTGTTCCTACACTCAAGCGATTTGTGGAGGGCATTGTCCATGTGAGCATGGCGCGCTTTCTGCAGAAAACATAATACAGATTTTTGCTTTAGGAGGTAAAAAATGATGTGAATTATTAATTATAGAGATACTGCTATTGAGATGAGGGATGTAATGTCGCGTATTACAAGGATTAACTGTTTTGAGGCTCTTTACTTCGGCAACAACTATATGAGGTGAAATGATGCATAATCAGTTAAGCCTATCCGCTGTTTTGATGGCATTTATTGCAGGGCTAGCTCAGATAGCTAGCCCCTGAGGGGCATCCTTGATCGGTATGGTCAGACCTCTCGTGAAGAGGACAGCAAACCATTGGAATTGGTTGTATCTCGTGAATCTCTACGGTGTAGGAGCAACAACAAGTTCTGCTCTATTTGGAAGCTTTCTGGGGGCAATAGGCTCTCTCATTGTACCAAGTATTTGGTTTGCTCAACTAGTAGTCATTGTTGCCATTTTTGGCCTACTGATAACGCTTAGCGACTTTCAAATCGCAGGCTTAAGAACACCCACAACGACACGTCAGACATGTTCTACCTGGTGGGCATTGCTAGGCCAAAGACAGGCTATGGTACTATGGGGGCTAGATCTTGGGTTAGGTTTTACCACTATTCGTGTTGCTTCTCTTTATTGGGTAGTTCTTCTAGTAATTATTATACTCTCCTCACCGTTATTAGGGGCAATCATTCTTTGCTCATATGGTTTAGGACTTACACTTAATCTTGTTGTAGGACTTTTACTTTTAGATCGCCTAAGTCAGTGCGATGGAGTACCTATTCAAGTATTAAGATTGTGGCAGCCTTTAAAGCAAGTACTCGCTCTAATTCTTCTCTTTTGGAGTCTCTGGATGATTTTTCTTGCATTGGGCCTAATGCACGTCCTTTTATAGGAAAAGGAGGCGATGCTATGAACCCTCGTACATATTCTTTTGCCAGATTTTTGTTACTAACTTGTGGGTTAGTTGTTTTATTTACAGCGTGTTCCCTTGCCCCATCTTCGCCCTCTAAGCAACAGCAAGTAGCTACTAAGCAGCCTGTTATCCTTGGCGCTCCATACTGCCAGCCTCCCTCGCCAGTGACATCTACACCGCAAGGTTTGCTAGAGGTGCGAGGTACGACAAAGGGAACAACTGAGTTGTGGGCATTGTTGTTTCCCCCTTTAGTTTCAAAACAGGAAGTAAAGATTGTCTGGCGCATGACCGGAAGCGGTGACATGCAGATTATGGCACAAGGACCTGATGGTAAGTCTGTGAGACCAGATTGGTTGACATTTCACACAGGATCGAATTGGCCACGTCCAGGTGCGGAATGGGGAACAGGGTTTACCCTGCCTGTTGCAGGATGTTGGGATTTCCATGTACATAGAGATGATGCTGTCGGAGATGTGTGGTTAGTTGTGAAGTAGCTATCAAAACAAGGTTCTCGCTATTGTTATGCGTTCAAGTTCCTCAAGCACAACCTGCCAGGGGACTTCGTTTCTTGGCGGATATTTTTCCAGGTCGTAAAGGACAGAGACGCCCCATTTGCGTAGTGTCGCAAGGCTTTTGAAAAAGGCGGGATGGTGGGCCAGGTGCTGCTGGTTAACGCAAGGAACAACAAGAATAGGGCGGCCTCTGCCGAGATTTTCGCAGAGGATGGTAAGTGCCCGATTATCGGCGATGCCGAGGGCAAATTTGTTGATGGTATTAAAGGTACCTGCAACGATGACCAGCGCATCACAAGGTGGGGTTGATCCAGCGTTTTCAGGCGAACGGGCCTCGCTTCGTATTGGATGGCCTGTCAAGCTGGTGAGTAGTGGAATATCAAGAAAAGGAACGGCATTGGGCGTGGGGGTGAGATAAACATCCCACCCGGAAGTTTGAGCAAGCGTGACAAAATCTTGAACGTGAGAGGCTGGCCCGGCAGCGCAGACGATGACATAGAGGACACGCTGTTTCGCAGGTGCATTCATTTATTTTCGGCTCCTCTGGATTGTAATGCTTCTTCTAGATCACGTAACAGGGGATGTTTTCCAAGAGGAGAAGCCCGGAGTCGATCATACATTTTCTGTACACGAGCTTCATGCCGTCTCGATTGATATTGTTTTGCAAGTTCTAATCCTTTGAGCGCAAGCTTGATGCCTTCCTCTAAATTTCCGCTATATGCGTGTGCTTGGGCCTTAATAATGGTGTACGAACCGAGTTCACGTAAGGGGCGGAATGGCCTAAGTAGATCGGTTTCTTTGTAAATTTCCAGAGCTTTTTGATGCTGCCAGAGTAGGCTATGTCCCTGCGCCCGTTCCTGGAGTACTTCTACCAGGTTAAATTGATTGTACTTTGTATCTAATGATGGTGGTGTTTGAATAGCTATTTCTTGCGCATTATCAATTGCCCTTAGAAACGGGGTTTCTAGACCGTATTCGCTATAGGTTCTGGCAAGGATTTTCCAACGCATGCCATTAACAAAACTTTCACTGGCTTCTGCAAAGTGTTTCGCTGCTTCTAAACGACGTATTGAAAGCTCATAATGTCCTCGTTTTCGTAGCAGGTCTCCTTGATGGAGCATGCCTAAAGCAATAAGATTAGGGTCTTTTAACTCTTCTCCCTGCTGTAACATTGCTTCAAAGTATCCGCTTGCTTCAATAAATTTGAGCTTGTCAAAAAGAACCTTTCCCATCATTTCATAGGCATAAGCAAGTAATTGCTGTGCCTGTCGTCGAAATGCGCCTCGATAGGTAGTGAGGGCAGCTTCCAACTGTGTAATTAGATGACTTAAATTGTCAATGATTGTGGTGTCGCCATCCCCATGCCAGACTAACCAGGAGAGTTTGATGGTCGCTTGTGCAGGGTCAAGTAATACCTGGATAAGGTTTTCGTCTGCTTGAGGCGTATTTCTTTCATTTCCTTTACGGGATGGTATCCCTTTACCAATTGCCTCTAAACGTTCAGCAGGAATATCCAGAATATCCGCAAGTCGGTTAACTTGATCTATCCGGTCGAGCTTTCGTAGACCCCGCTCGATTTGTGAAACATACTCGCGGCTATGCCCCCACCTGTCTGCAAGTTGTTGTTGAGTCCATTTGCGTTGAAGCCTATATGTTCGCACCAGTTTTCCAAATTCACTAACGCTCAATTCTATCGGTTGTTTTGGATGCGCGGTCATGCTCTTCTCCAATGAGACGGAACACTGTGTTCCATGAATAGTAGCGGGCTGTTCCTTGATTGTACTTGTTTACAGTGTACCATTCAAGTTAGTTGGGTTGCATGTTTTTAATTAGTATATCAGGAAAGGATGTTATTGGACGTATGACCCATTTCCAAAACCGGAGCGAAGTAGCCCGCCTGCGTGAGCAGATTGCTCTGGAGGAAGAGGCTGCGCGGCTGGCCTTATCTGGCTTTGCTGAGGTGAGCAGGCATGAGCGGATTACGGCGCGTTTGGAGCAGGAGACGGAACGTATTCTGCGTTTGATTGAGGCCGGAAGACAGGATGAAGCTTTGAACTTGTTGAATATGGAGAATTGGGGCGTTGTAGATATGGAGGCGGGTAGGCGTGGACATGCAGAACGATGAAGGCAATAATATTCCCTGTGCGGTTCTGCATCCCAATGATTTGAAGGTGTTAAAACTAGTTTCAAGAAATATAGCGAAACATAGCGTTTTCTAGCGTTCTATGACAGGTTTCCAGGGGCAGAAATATGGAGAGGAAAGCCCTCTCCACTAATCATTTATCTCGCAGTGCTTCTGGTAAATCAGAAGCGTAGAGGTGAAATGAGTAATGTAAGCGGTAGATGTCTCCACGATCAGTAAGGAATTGTACCTCTAGTGGATGCCCTTCACAGTCAAATGACCTTCTAACAATCTTAAACATATATGTCGGATCATCAAAGGAAAGTCCAAACATTGCACGTTCTACGGTATTTGCTGGTACGCTATCTACTGTCTCGGTACACCAGTAAGGTTTTTTTCCAAGTTTATGTAGTAGTTCATAGACATCGCTATCAGGTTTCTCAAGTTCTGGCATCATTTCGACAAACCAGAAGGGAAGGTACTGATCATTGATGCATACAACCGTTTCTTTATCACGACGTTGCAGGTTTCGATGAAAAATGACCTTCTCTCCTTCTGCAATATTGAGTAGACGGGCGACCTCTGGATCAGCGTAGTCGATTTTTAAGATCAGCGTTTCTTTGTAGGCTGGATATCCTCCTTTCCCAACGTCGCTGACGAAATCGCCGTGTCGCGTTGTATGCATTCGATCTCTCATCTTGAGGTCTGCAACACGGTACTCCTCTAATGCGGCGCTTGTTGCCCGTGTTTTCTTCTTGATAGGAAGAACCTTTACTAATCCTTCTATGGCAAGACGGATCAAGAGAAATTGAGCACCTGTGTTACTCACATGATAGGTTTTCTCAATTTCTCTTGGAAGGAGAAGTTGATCAGGCTGGTACTCCCCAAGTAGGATTTTTCTTCGTATCTCGATGTACGCTTGACCTGTTTTACTCTTCTCTCGCAACTCTGCGGGAAGCGTTTCTAACAGATTATCTTGCGGTAATATGCGCATATTTCGTATCTTTCTTCTCTAGTTATTGTTAATGAGTTCAAGCAATCGCGTAACCTGCACGGAGATATCTCGACTCAGTTTCTCGATTAATTCGCGTCCTTTTCTTTCATCAGCATCTTCGGGTGCGCCCCAGATGCCTTGTGCTGTCGCTGCATACATGCCAATAGCTTGCAAGACTGGTTGTACCTTTGCAGGGCTGACGTGAGGCTCGCAATGTGCTGTTGAAGGAATAGGCTCTTTGACAAGCTCAGGCCAATAGGCGCGAATGATAGCAGTCTCGACTGCACCCGCATGAATGTCCTTTGCAACTGTCATACTGCTTGTATCCCATGCTTTCCCGACCTGAGCAACGGAGGGGATAGCGGTACAAGGAAGGGACTCTGTAGCGGTAATTTCCGTTGCTAATGCCCCTAATAGATCATTGCCACCGTGCCAGTTCAAAAGCACCAGTAAAGAAGGGCTTCCCCAGGATTTTAGACTTCGAGCAACGTTGTGGACAAAAGCAGAGACGGTACTGATATCGAGCGCAATTGTCCCTAGCCCTCTATGCTCATAGGAACAGGAAAAAGGCAATGCAGGGAGTAGTAGAGCATCTTCTGAAAGCAGATGAGTAACCTGTTTTGCAAGTAGAGTTGCTATTCTCAGGTCCGTGTCAACGGGCAAGAATGGGCCATGTTGCTCACAACTTCCTATTGGTAAAAGAACAATGCGGCGTTTCTCTGCCTGGAAGCGCGGTGCAGGCTGGTCTGTGAACAAGTGGTATCCTCCCTCATATGGAACAATATCAACCCATATTAATTCATATCGGTTGTAGCCTCCTCATTATAGCACAATGAAGCGACTATCAACGAAAAATTGCTATAGATTACTATTGATTTTGGGAAACATCTATGGTATCATTGAAACATGATGATATTGTTAATCATGTCAAGATAGTAAAAATCAAAGAACCTTAACAACCAGCATGTACCTATTCGTCAATGACACACTCTAGGCTTGCCTAGAGCAATATTCACGGGTCGGAGCCTACCAGGGTAAGGATCTAGCTACGGCAAAAATCAAACTCTGAGTAGATAGGGCGAACAAGAGGCATGCGCCATCTCTCTTGTCATCTGTTCATTAGGGGGAAATGATGAAACTACGCACATTTGCCCAATGGGCAGGGGTACGCTACGAAATGGCGTGGCGATGGTTCAAGGCTGGTAAGATCAAGGGATATCAGTTAGATACGAAAACTATTGTCATCACTGAGGACCTGGGTCAACATCCTGAACGAGAAATCATCGTTGTGGTTTACGCTCGTGTCTCTGCCAATGAGCACCGTCCTAACCTGGAACGTCAAGCAGAACGGCTCTCTACCTACTGTGCAGCGAAAGGTTGGAAAGTTCACAAAGTTGTTAAGGAGGTTGGTTCAGGCGTCAATGATAGCCGCAAGAAGCTGCTTGCTATCCTGGCTGATCCAACCGTTACTATTATTGTGGTTGAGCATAAAGATCGTTTGACCCGCTTCGGGTTCAAGTACATCGAGACGCTTCTTGCACTGCAAGGCCGATCTATCGAGGTTGTGAATGTCACAGAGAACCCGCTTGAAGACCTGATAGCCGATCTGGTAAGCATCGTTTACTCTATGGCAGCACGGCTTTATGGGCAACGCAGAGCAAAACGCAAAACAGAGAAGCTTGTCAAAGAATTGACAGCAGAGAAAACGACACAGGAAGGAGGTGAAGAGCGTGCAGTTAGTTGAACAGACGATCATCAACCAGAATGACCCACGCTATGCGGCTATCGATGCAGCAGCATTTGCATCGAAAAATCTCTGGAATGCGGCGAATTATCTAGTACGGCAGTCATTCATCCACGAGCATGTGTACCTGGATAACGTCAAAGTCTACCATCTTATCAAGAACCACGAAGCTTACAAGGCGCTGCCGGCGAAAGTAAGCAATCAGGTCTTAATCCAGCTTCATAAGGCATGGGTTGCGTTCTTCGAGGCAATGGAAGCATGGCGAGAAGACCCATCGAAGTTCCTGGGAAGACCTTCGCTCCCTGGCTACAAGGACAAGGCAAAGGGGCGCAACCTGCTTGTCTATGAAAAAGGTGCCATCTCCAAACGAGCACTCAAGCGTGGAAGGCTTGCACCGTCCGGCCTGGGTATCGAAGTTCCAACCGCACAAGAGGCGGTGAAACAAGCGCGGATTGTCCCTCGTATTGGTTTTTACGTCATTGAAGTCATCTATGAGCAAGCAGTGAAGCAAGCAGAAGTGAACCCTGAGTACTACGCTGGCATTGATATTGGCATGCATGTTTTAGCGGCGTTAACATCAAATAAACCGAACTTCCAATCGGTGATTATTAACGGGCGTCCGCTCAAAAGCATCAACCAGTACTACAACAAGCGTCGTGCTCACCTTCAGAAGAAGCTTGGCAAGACTGGCACCACAAAGCGTGTGGAGCGTCTCACCACAAAGCGCAACAGGCGTATCGATCACTACATGCACACGGCAAGCCGATACATTATTGACTTGCTTGTGAAAGAGGGGATAGGTACGCTGGTTATCGGGAAGAATGACGCCTGGAAGCAAGAATGTGAGATGGGCAAGAGGAACAATCAAAATTTTGTCCAAATCCCGCATGCCCGGTTCATATCGATGCTTACGTACAAGGCTGAATTAGTAGGAATTACCGTGAAGATCACGGAAGAGTCTTACACATCAAAAGCTTCATTGCTGGACCTGGACCCACTGCCAGTTCGTACCAATGGCGATGAGAAACACACGTTTAGCGGCAAGCGCGTGAAACGTGGGTTGTATCGTGCATCGAATGGACGATACATTCATGCTGATTGTAACGGGTCAGGTAACATCATACGCAAAGTAGCACCTGATGCCTTCGGGTCAAAGGGTGTAGAGGATTTTGCAGTGCATCCGGTGAGGATTACCCTCACGAAATAAACAGGAAATGGCGCGAAATGTGGCTATGCAATATTTCGCTATATTTTCTGGCACTGTTGAAATTGATTGTATTGACGCAAGTGGTGCAGATGCGGCGCAGTATGCCAGTTTCGGCGGAGTGGAATGCGCGGATTATGATGTTGCAGGGGATACATCAACGACTATCATTATTATTTATCTCATCGCAAGCTATCGAAGGGGTTCCAGTAATGTTTACGGCTAAAGAGTTGAAGGAGCTAGAGGAAGCGATTCGGAGCTTTGCCAGTTTTGTGCGACAAAGGATTCCCGCGTCACGCGAACGAGAGGATGTATTACAGGGCGTTGAATATTTACGTAAGCAGGTTGCCTCAATGCTTGACCGGTAAGATATGCTGGTTTGCAGATTGCGGGTTCTCGGACGAACAAATTATTACAAGCATGTCCCACACTCAAAGGTGAGGGAAAAGAACTGTTTAAGAAGCCCGGGAAATGTATGAAAGAACAGATAGAATGAGAAGCTATGCGTGAACCACCAAAGATTTCAGAGGAGCGTCTGCGAGCGTGTTTGCAAGACCAGTATGACCTGATGCCCATCACGCTTGAATTTCTTCCTCGGGGGAAGGATTACTATGCCGGTGTGTACCGGGTGGTGAGCGAGGAGGGAAGTGCCTATTTGCTCAAAGTCACGTCGAGACGGCTCTACGAACCGGGTTGTCTTGTTCCTGCTTATCTTAGCGAGCATGGAATCACATCCGTTGTGGCTCCCGTTCCTACGAAGAACCATGCATTGTGGACGAAGCTTCTGAATTGGACAGTGATCGTCTATCCCTGGATTTCAGGCGATACGAGTTTGATGGGGATGACCAATGAGCAGTGGAAGGAGGTAGGAAGCATCTTCAAGCGGATTCATCAGGCAGAGCTTCCACCAGGTGGCTTTCCTGGATTGCGAGAAGAAACTTTTGATCCGGCAGAGTACGCCCGGTGGATTCATAACTTTGAGGCTGACCCTCTCCGTTTGCGATACTCCGAAAGTGGGCCAGCGTACCAGCTTCATGCTGACTGGATAGCCCATCAAACTACGATTCATACTGCCCTGGCTACCCTGGAAAAGCTGGCAGTGGTTCTGAAGACGCGCTCCTTGCCCTATGTCATTTGTCATGCCGATATGCATCCGGCCAATCTGATTCGGGATCAGTATGGACGTGTGTTTGTGATTGATTGGGATGAGGTAATGCTGGCACCCAAAGAACGTGATTTCATCTTCGTCAGGGAACCACAAGCCGATGCATTCTGGCAGGGGTATGGTCAAAAGGAGATTGATTGGGCAGTACTTACCTATTACCGTTGGGAACGAGTCGTACAGGATGTGATCGAAACTGCCAACAATGTGTGTTTCAGGGATGATCTGGGAGATGAAGCCAAAACTGACATCGCTCAGCTATTTCGTGTGATAGTAGCTGAGGATAACGCCAATATTGTTGCTGCCTATCAAGCCTCGGCTCATCTCGCTTTATGACCTCACCATACTCGAAGCCCATCCTGCCTTGTCAGGAGAGACAGGGCTAGCTTCTTTCCAGATTCAATTGCCAGGAAACCCCGTACCTGTCATCGACCCAGCCAAACTTCGGACTGAAAGGATACGTACTTAAAGGCATACGCACGTTCCCACCTTGCGATAGCTGCTCAAAGATCGAGTCTATCTCAGCTTCGGTAGTACAGGAGACATACAGCGACATAGAGGGGGTGAAGGTAAAATCGTGCTTGATGTTGCTATCCATGCACATGAACTTTTGTCCATAGAGCGAAAAGATGGCATGCATTACAGTTCCCTCTGTGCCGGGTCCTTCGGCTCCATAGCGATAGACGTTCAGGATTTCCGCATCCTTAAAGACGGAAAGGTAGAAGTTCATGGCTTCCTCTGCCTTGCCCTCGAACATCAAGAATGTCTTGATTTTTTGCTGTCCCATTGAAAACTGGCTCCTTTTTAAGATGGACGGTCAGTGTGATACCATTCGCAGATTATCATAGCATGAAGCTTGAGAGAAAACTTCTTCTATATTGCTTTTCTGCCATGCTTTTAGAAACCTTTGATAGAAAATACCAGGAATTACGGCGATTTTTGAGCTTTATTTGCTTCTCTTTCACCAAGAAAGGAAAACCTTATACTTTCGCTAACCACAAAGTTAGCTCACCTGACGGGTGAATTCGCTCCAGGGGGCCGTTGTGGCCGTGAGATACATGGAGGTCACAAGGTGACCTGGCCGGCCAGTAAGACGTATCGCAACGGATATCAACAGCCCCTGGGTGATAAGAACCCGTTATGATAGCCGGGTTCTGTCATTCTTTATGAGGCAGTAATCAAGTTAACGCTGTAGTTCAATGTGGTTCCACTCACATCGTAGCTGGCAGTTTGTCCGTTCTGCGCGTACTGCACGTACCTGTTACCAAGATTTGTGTCACCCCAGACGGCGCGGACTTGAGGGCGTACCCAGGTTCCTTCGGCAATTCCTGTCGTTGAGAGATCAATGCTTCGGGTCTGGTCAATAGGGTAGTTGCCAGTATCCACGTTTTCGAGGATCAGTGGAATACCCGTATTCATGTCCAGGATTTCGAGGCCGAAGCTCATGACGAAAGCAGCATCGTTGACGCAGGCAATGGTTTGTACCGGGAGTGGCATCTCTAAAACCTCCATTTGTAGTTACTGTCGGTCAGGTAACTTTATACGGAAACAATTGTAGGTGAAATGCATTTCACGGGATAAACGCACCCATAACGTTTTTTTTCAGGTAGATTTGCCTCTTTTTTCCGCAAATGGAAATTAGCTATATCTATTTTTTTACGCACAACCTCTAATTTGGTAGCCCATCTCCTCCACCACTTCCCCAACCCGTTGCGGTGTTGCCAAGCTCAAAAGTTAATTGCGTCCCTTGCTCGACAGTAGACCAGGGGAGCCATACACTTTGTGTATCAGTGCCATTTACCTGCAAGTTCTGTACAAAAGGATTTCCATTTGCGGCATCTGGTGCGCGAATTTGCAGTATCTTGCCATTGCCCAGTTGAACCGTGATTGAGGAAAACAGGGGGCTGCCGAGGACGAAGCCGCCAATGCCAGGGATTTCGGGATAAAGACCGAGAGTCGAGAAGATGTACCAGGAAGACATCGCGCCGCCATCGTCGTTGCCGGGCAGGCCGTCGGGAGTGTGCTTGAAGAGTTCTAGTTGGATGCGGCGCACTACCGCCTGCGTATGAGAGGGCGCACCCGCGAAATCGTATTCCCAGGGCACAACGAAGCCGGGTTCGTTGCCCATGTAGGCGTAGAGGCTGTGGACGCCATCATTCAGCTTTGTAAAGAACGTATCGAGTCGCTGGACTGCGCTGGCATTGCCGCCCATGAGGTGAAAGAGGGTGGGCAGGTCGAAGGGAATCATCCAGGTGTACTGCGCGGAGTCGCCCTCTTGAAAGCCCGAGTCGCTGGTGAGGCTGAAATTCGCGGCCCAGGTGCCATCGCTGTTGCGCGGCTGAATGTAGCCACTGGCGGGATTAAAGAGGTTGCGCCAGTTGTGGGTACGCTGCATGAGCAGGTTGTAGTTGTGCGTGTCACCGAGAGATTTAGCGAACTGAGCAATGGCGAAATCGGCGGCGGCGTATTCGAGGGTGACGGCGGCGGAATTACCTGTTGTGTCCGCACCCACATAGCCGAGCCGCAGGTAGTCGCTCAAACCTTCGCGTAGATAGGGCTGCCCGTTTATCATGGCAAAGAGGGCGTCCCGTGTATCGAAGCCTGTCGCGCCAAAGGCATAGGCTGAGGCGATGATAGCCGAACCGCCATCTCCATTCATACCGTGTGAATCGACATTGGCCTGCACCCATCTTGGGATGTGCCCGTCACCCTGCATGGCGTCATTGACCAACGATTGAGCGATGTCGCTCGCTTCCTGGGGAACGAGCATGGCGAGCAGATAAATGAGAGAACGATAATGATCCCAGCCAGTGATGTTTTCATATTGCGCGTGCTGGCCAGGGACAAGCTGGTGTATTTTGCCATCGAAGCCGAGATACTGGCCGTTGGCGTCGCTGAAGATATTGGGATGCAGGAAGCTGTGATAGAGAGCGGTGTAGAAGATGGTTTTTTCGCTGGTGGTGCCGCCCTGTACCTGGATGGCGCTCAGGCGAGCATTCCAGGCGGCATCTGCCTGCTGGCGCACATGGTCAAAGTTGAAATGAGCGTCTTCGGCATTCAGGTTCGCTTCGGCGTTGGCGAGACTGGTGAAGGAGATACCGACCTGCACCTGTACGACATGTTGCGAGGATGTGTCAAAGGTGACGAACGCGCCGTTGTGCTGTCCGGTATCGCTGGTGTTTCCCTGGCTCAACGTGCCTTCGTCCCACGTTCCGTAGACAGTGAAAGACCTGTCGAAGCGGGCGGCGAAATAGACGGTGTAATGTTGAGTGCCACAGCCGACGGTGCTGGTGGCGAAACCTCTTACCTCATTGCTGGCTGGCAGAATCGTCACGCCTGCGGATGTATTGCCATTAACGCTGTCACCGGAAGAAATCAGCATGGTTGCCGAGGATGTGGATGGATATGTGAAGCGCCCCATGCCGGTATGCGGTGTGACGGTCAATTCGACATCGACACTGCTGCTGTCGAGATGCGCGCGATAGTAGCCGGGATGAGCGCTTTCGCTGCTATGCGAGAAATGGGAACGATAATGCAGGCTATCGGAGACGGGCGAAACTGTTAGCTGCCCAACATAGGGCATGAAAGGAAAATCCTGGTAGGCAGTGCAGCCACGACCGCTAAAATGTGTCAGGCTGAAGCCCTGAATGCTCGTGTCAGGATAGTAATAGCCGCCTGGAATTCGAGTGGGAGTATCGGGACTCCACTGCACCATGCCAGCAGGATAGAATGCGCCAGGAATGGTATTGCCCCCATCACCATTGGCAATATGCGCTGTGCCGATGAAGGGGTTGACATACGAGGTGAGTTCGCCATTGCCGGAAGAGGTGTTTTGCGGGGAGGAAGTATTGCAGGCTGATAGGAGCAGGAGGCTGCCTATTAAGAATAGGAACGTGAGAATCTTAATTTTGCGGATTCTGTAGGGACGCGATTCATCGCGTCCACCCCGGCGCATCAGGGCGTGTATGATGGGGGTGGACGCGATGAATCGCGTCCCTACAGGGGTATTTGTGGTGTTTATTGGATACGGCAAGGTGGACGCGATGAATCGCGTCCCTACAGGGATATGTGTGGTGTTTATTGGATACGGCAAGGTGGACGCGATGAATCGCGTCCCTACAGGGGTATTTGTGGCATTTATGGGAAATGGCAGTTCAGTCCCTGATGTATGCATCGTTATTGTTTCCTCACGTGGCGCGTTTCGCGCACGAACAGGACACCGATGGCTGCGATGACCAGGAAGAGCGTGGCTGCCGTGAAGACCAGTCGGTAGCCGAGTTCGGTGTGACCGGATTGGTCGGCGATGCTGATGATGAGGCTGCCGAGTAGGGGCGCGATAATGGCCGGGAGCGTGGCCGAGGCATTCCACAAGCCGAGGTCTTTGCCCGCCTGCTCGAGTGAGGGTAAGGCGTCAATCGAGAGCGCCCAGTCGACGCTTGAATAAGCGCCATTGCCCAGGCCGAAAAGAATGCCCAATGGCCAGAGCCAGGCTGTCAGGGTAGAAGGGAAGATGACGAAGGCCAGCGAGGCGGCACTCATACAGAGCGTGGAAATACACACAATGGGCGCGCGCCGTTTGAAACGGTCGGAGAGAATGCCGAAGACGACGCCACTTATCACGCCGCCGCAAAGGGCAAGCACAGCCACGCCTGCCGTGACAGCTACAAAGTTGGTGACGTGCTGCACGCGGGCGAAGTAGTATTCGATGTAGGTCATGAAGAGGGCCAGACCGAGCATAATCAGGGAGCGGGTGATAAAGACCAGGGTGAAATTGAAAGAACGCCAGGGCTTTATCCAGCTTTCGACGAACCAGCGCCGGTAGCGTGCTAAACGTGGCCCCTCTATTTTATAGAAAGCCCGTTCGCGGATAAGTAAGGGAACTTCGCGGACACCAATGACGGTGACGAGGACGCCAATGATAATAAGGAAGGCGGTGACGATGTAGAAGATGCCAGCGTGAGAGCGAATGATGCTCGTGTCGTAAGATTGCTGGCTGACTGAGCCAAGCAAGATGGCTGCTAAGGCCAGACCGGCAACGTTGCCTAAAATCGTCATGCCGCCAACGTAGCCTGAGGCTTCGCCGCGCTGTTCTTCCGGCACGCGATCAGGCACAAGGCTCTGGTAGGCAGGAGTAAGGATGTTTCTGCCGAGGTGGAGCGTCGAAAGGCCAATGAGAAAGATGACGATGTTGGGAGCATTGACCAGAAAGGGCGTGCTGAGAACGAGGAACAGGCCGCCAAGAATGATATAGGGGCGGCGACGTCCTAAGCCCCCTGGTGTGCTATCCGAGAGAACACCGATGATGGGCGGCATGAACAGGGAGATGAGCGAGGCCGCTAAGGTCAGCCAGCCGAGAAATACGGCCTGTTCGGCGCTTCCTACCTGGCTGGAAGGGACAAAGAGCAGAATTTGTGTCGGGATGACGATAGGCAACAGTGCAGCGGATTGCGCATTCAACGAGAACCATAAGAAATTGAGGGACAGTTCGTCACGCAGTGTAAGGCGAGCAGCTTTCAATCGTCTGGTACCCCTAGCCTGTAGAAACAGATATCAAAGAAGCTATACCTACGAGCTACTACGTTTTTCCATGCTTCCTGTTGCATGTGCTTTTATTGTATCAGATGCGAGGGGGTGTTTGCGTGGATGAGTTGAAACATGTCTCAAGGACTATTTTTGTTGCGCGGTTAACGTGCTATGAGGAACGGTTCCTATCTACGTATTCTTATTCAGAATGAATAGAATTTGTGTCAGAGCGCAATGGGGATTGCAGGCAAGCTTGAATGGCGGCAATAGCCTCTTGATTTTCTCTAAAAAGGATAGCGTGTATGCCAAGTTCACGTGCTGCGGCGACGTGGCCTTCAACATCGTCCAAGAAGATGATTTCAGCGGGCTGCATGCTAAGCCGCGCACATAGCAGATCAAAAATGCGCCTGTCGGGTTTGGCTACTCCTTCTTCGTGTGAGTAAATGATGAGATCGCAGATGTCCATAAAGTGGTAGCGTTCCTGCTCTCTGCTCCTGGCCCCTACATAGCTATTGCTCAGCAAAGCGGTTTTGTAACGCGGGCGTAGATTGGCGAAGTAGGTGATAAGCTCGGTATTTGGTGTACCCAGGTATTCTTCCCAAAGATCGGCCATCAATGCCTCGACCTGCTCCTGGTCAATTTCTAGAATCTCGCCAATGCTCTTTTTCACTTCCTCTTCTGAAATGAAACCAAGACTGCCAGCTTTCCATATGTGCATCAGCCGTTCATCCAACTCACCCCGCTTCAGATGCAAGTCATCTTCCCACTTGTCGGTCCATCCAGTCTCTGGAGTGTTTTCCAGTACTCCACCGATATCAAAAAAGACTGCTTTAATGGGCATGTTAATGTTCCTTTCTTGAATTTTTATATCCGTTTTAGATATATCTGTAGTAGATATAGTAGCTGATGATGGGAAAGTTGTCAAGGGAAATGCAAGGAAGAGCTAAATTAAATTTAACTCTTGACTAGAACATACGTCCTCGTATACACTCATAAATATGAGTTAGAAACGCTCTACATGCCTATTCAACCCTTTTAAGGAGTGAGGAAAATTGGCAAATGAATGAGATTGATTTATGCCAACGGATTATTGAGAAGTGCCGGAAGCAGCAGTGGTATGGACCGGATGCGGATGTTTCAAGCTGGATCGCGCGTGAAAGAGAGAAAGGCATCCGCTTAGAAGAAATTGATCTTCAGCAAATTCCTCTTACGTATACGTTCGCAAATGCTCCTGTTACTGAAGAACAAATCCAGAATGCAGAACGTACATTGGGTTTTGCTCTTCACCCGGTATTACGCGCCATCTATACCCAGGTTGCCGATGGAGATTTTGGTCCAGGTTATGGGCTTTACCGGCTTGAAGATCTTGTTGGTTCATATCGTTTGCATGCGGAGCATGAACGGCTGGTTGATTTTCACTTTTTTGAGGAACAGTCTACACACAAGGATTTAGTGTTGATGCCTACTGATGCCTGGCCGGATGGTTTGCTTTGCCTTTGCCATTGGGGATGTGGTATGTTTTCGCATTTTGAAGTGGCGACAGGACGAGTGTTTCAATACGCCTTTTGGGAAGGTGATCAAAATGGTTTTCAATTAGAGGCCCCAACGCTTGAAAGTTGGTTTGAGCAATGGCTGTCACAAGAGGTGGATGTGGAACCTGAGCCACGTCATACTATTGGGATCATCCGTCTGGAAAAATGATAACAATATAGCCTTTTCTGATGATCTTCGACGCTTTTTAGGGAGATTTGGGGTTAATATGGGGGTGGAAAGAATCGGCCTATTCCCGACCCCATCAGGGACAGGCACGAGGCCCCCGCACCACAACCACCCGGCCCCCTGTCCCTACGATAGGAAAAGCCTTATTGTTCTTTAGCCGCCTCCTGCGCCAGATCACGCACCGCTTCCACAAAGCATTCCATCGGTGGGCGGACGATGCCTGCTCCGACCTGCCCTATGCCGGGTTGGCGGTGAGCGATGCCGGTGTTGATGATGGGGAGCAGGCTCTGGCGGACGACCTGGCGGATATCGATGCCGACCGGGGTGCCGCGAAAGTTCAGCGTGGGAAGCTGGTATTGGGTTTCTTCGGCGACGGTGATGTCGTACATTTCCAGGGTGTAGCGAACGGCGTCGGCAGGGGTGCCACCGATGAAGCGGACGATGGCGGGCGCGCCTGCCATTGCGAAGCCGCCGATGCCGGTGGTTTCGGTGATGCAGCTATCGCCGATATCGGGATTGGCGTCGGCTTCGGAATAGCCACTGAAGTAGAGACCCTGGATGGGTTGCGCCGGGCCGGTATACCAGCGGTCGCCGAGGCCGCTGACGCGAATGCCGAAATCGGTGCCGTTGCGGGCCATTGTGGTGACGACGCTGCTGAAGGGGATGCCATGCGCGGCCAGGGCGGCGGCTTTGCCTGCGGCCATCGAGAGGTTCAGGTAGAAATGGTCATTGCTGTGGATGAAGCGCAGGACGCTTGCCGTTTCCTCAGTGGAGTTTCCGGTTTCGATGAGATAGGGAGCGATTTCACGGATAAAGAGCGAGGTCGCCGCCTTATTGCGGTTGTGGCACTCGTCGCCCATTTGCAGCGCCTGAGCGGTGATCGGTTTGATTTCGAGGCCACCCATTTTGCGCAGGGCGCGTGACAGGGCGGGGCCAAGTATCTGCTGCATCCAGCGCAATCGTTCCAGAACTGAAGCATCGTTTGCGCCGTAACGGAGTACTTTGCCCAGACCTTCGTTGAGCGTGCTGTAGGTCTGGTTGCCGTAGCCAGGTTCTTCCAGAATCTGCACTGGCATGGAGAACGATGTCACACCGGCCATTGGGCCAACGGCGTTGTAGTGATGGCAGGGGGCGAACTCGATCTCGCCGCTTGCCGCCAGGCGTTCAGCGTCTCCAGCGTTTTCTGCCAGACCTTCGTAGAGCAGTGCGCCAATGATCGCGCCGCGCAGGGGGCCTGACATGCGCTCCCAGGTAATGGGTGGTCCGGCATGAAGAAGCAGGTGTTTATGCATGCCAGGGATAACCTCGCCAGCCTGTCGCACGTCTACCAGTCTGGGACGCGCAGCCATCATGCGCTGTACTGCCTCCTGGTTGGCCTGCTCGATGCGGGGATTGCTGAAAAGTGCGGCTAGGGCATCATCGCTGTTGCCGGCGGAAGGCTTCCAGGCCACGCGAGTGACGGGAACATTCTGCGAGGCGATGGCATCGGCGAAAAGATCTGCTCCGACGTTGACGACGTGCAGGGGCGTGGAAAAAAGGCTGGATGTCTTACTCATAGGAAGCCTCCACGGTAAAGATGTCGCTGGCGTTTTTGTCTACAATAGAGACGGCGGCCAGGGCGGCGGCAATGTTACTTTCAAAGACCAGCGCGCCTGCGGCCTCTAAGACGGTACGCTGGGTTGAGAGGCGCTGTGGGTCGCCCTCGGTTCCGCAGAGCGAGATGATTACGGGTAATGAGCGACCATCTCTCGCGGCCTTGCCTCGTGCCTGTGAGATAGCCTGGGCGTAGATACCCGCTGGATTGGGGTGCGAACAGAAGCCGAGGACGATATCGAGCAGGATTACGGCTGTCTCCGGGTCATCGGCGGCGCGGCTCAAATATTGCAGGCGCAAGGTGGGATCGATCATGGGATGTGGTCGGCCTCGCGTGAACTCGTCGGAGCCGAGATCGAGCGCTGTATGGCCCTGGAAGGTTTTTCCTTCGGAGAATGCCCATTCTGGACGAAGCGGGATATTCGAGGCGATGGGGCCAACGTGTTCGCTCATGAGCAGCATGGCTTCATCGCAGAGTGTGCCACCGGAATAGAGGGCACGAATATAATGCTGCGAGGGCGCGAGTTTTTCGCGTTCGCCCGCCAATTTTGCCTGGTATTGCAGGAGTACGCCTTTACCGGGCATCTGGTCCGCGCTGACGCCTGCCAGGGTTACAGCAAGTTCGGCACCTTCTGTAAGGGTGCGGGCTAGATGTACTTTGCCTGCTGCTTGCGCGAAGCGTTCGGGGTCGGCTCCTAGAAAAACGGCCACAACAGGTTTCTGAAGCTGTGCGGCGGCAAGAATCTCGCGGGCTACACGCTCGGCGGGCGGCTTGGAGACGAGGACGATCACTTCAGTTTGCGGGTCGTCTGCCAGCAGCTCCAGGCCTTTGCGCGTCATAACGCCGCCGATGGCCTCAGAAAGGTCGCGCCCGCCTGTGCCGATGGCCTGTGAGATGCCAAGTCCGGCTGCGGCGATCAGGCAGGTGATCTCTTGCATGCCCGTTCCAGAAGCCCCAACGACGCCTATCGAGCCACGCGGCACCACGTTACTGAAGCCGAGACCGACGCCGTTAATGATAGCGGTGCCGCAGTCTGGCCCCATCAAAAGCAGTCCCTTTTCGACAGCCAGAGACTTGAGGCGTTTTTCCTGCTCGACCGGCACGTTATCACTGAACAGGAAGACATGCAGACCAGCTTCTAATGCCTGTTGAGCCTCTAACCAGGCGTGTTCCCCCGCGACGGAGATTACAGCTAGATTGGCGTCAGGGTCGCGTTGGACGGCTTTTTCTATAGTGCGCACAGGCGTGGTTGTGGCACCCTCGCTGACCTGCTCGACGTGAGAAGTCAGGCGGTCTTGAGCGGCTTTGAGAGCTGCCGCCGCGATCTCCTGGTTTTCTGCGCGCACAACAATCAACAGGTCTTCCGGCCCAGGCGGCTTATCCAGACCTGCGAGAAAGTCTTCCGGCAGCAGGTTGGAGTTGCGCAGCAGTTCGCGGTTCAACTCGGTCGCCATGACCGCGCCAATATCTTCGACGCCCGGCAGCGCTTTAACGGCCTGGGCAAGCGACATCAGAGTAATCGAATCGTAGTAGGTGTTGCGTTGAAGCAGAGTTTGAAAGGCCATAACGAGCCTCCTGTGAAGCGCCTATTTCTTTGATGCCGTAGTATATCACATGGGCTTTCCAAGCAATGAGTGGATACCCAGTAGCACCCCAAGTAGTGTGTCGCCGCCGGATGTCGCACCAAATGATAAAAGGCGACTGGCGGCTTGTAACAGGCGTTGGTTGTCGTCGGAAGAGAGCGCAATGATTAATTCCCCAAGATGTTCGGCTACTTCGCCTCGCGCTGCATGGGCTAACAGAGTTGCGCTGAATTTTGTGGTTCTTCCTATAGCCATATATACGATTGTCTCAGCTAGATGTTTGCGGGATGCGGTATCGCTGCTGATGTGTTCGCTTAATAGGGTTAGGGCAGCTATGAAGCCACCCAGCACATCATCGCCGGAAGGAGTGAGGCCGGGGCCTAAGCCAGCCAGACCGCGTGTGGCTGTTTGCAGTTGCTCGATATTTTGTTGCCATGTAGCCTCTGTGAGGATACGTAACATGGGGAGAGCCATACGGATGAGGGGTGTTTCCGGTGGCATCTGGTCCAAAAGAAGAGAGGCAAGCGGGGCAAGACCCTCCTGTTTGCCATATGTTTGTAGAAAATGGGCTAGTAGATGCGCGTTGTGGATGATGGTTTCTGGATGCCAGGAATAGGATTCGATGGGCGGGTGGGGGTTCCAGGGCGGGGTATCGGGTAAGGCGATATGAATTTTTACAAAAGAATTTGATGGGTTGTAGGGACGCGATTCATCGCGTCCTGGCTGATTTGTCGATACGCCGGGGTGGACGCGATGAATCGTGTCCCTACAGAAATCGGGTTGGGTAGATGGATATTCGTTGTTTGGCAATACGCCGGGGTGGACGCGATGAATCGCGTCCCTACAGAAATATACAACCATTCCCTGTTTGATGTGATCTAGTAGTTGTTTGATTGATTGCGTAGACAAACACAGGCCGTTTGGCATGCGCGGCAATTCGCTGCTGAGCAGGGAGAGGATGGTATTGCCGATTTCGATGTTGATGGCGCGGCGGAAGATGCTGTGAACGCGGCCTGTAAGCGAAGGCTGTTTCAGCAGGTGGGAGATGGCACGGCTATAGTCGAGGGTGGTAAGTGAGATAGTCGTCATGGAACTAGTGGGGTTCATAGGCAACGCACATCATGCCGAAGTAGGTTGGCACTTCATAGGAAAGAAATTCGCCCTGGAAGTTCGTACCCTCGATTGCGCCATGCAGGTTGAGAATCTGACCGAAGGAGTCAGTCGAGGCGCGTTTGACCCATTCGAGATCGAAGCTAAGCAGGCGACCGAGATCTTGCGCTTTTACGGCTTCGATGACGGCCTGATCGTATTCTGCCGAGGCGGGATCATAGCCGTAAGGGCCGGTGGAGTCGTGGGAGTGACCCATATCGGCGCTGGCGATAAAGGCGATACGCCTGCCGAGGGATTCTGCTGCTTTTCGTATAGCCAGACCAAAGGCGGGAAAAATATCCCATAAAAGATTGCCGCGATCAGGGCAGGCAACGACGACTTTGGGCTGCGGATAGAACAAGCCGCCGAGGAACCAGAGCGGAACGAGTGCGCCCCAATCGACAGGCTGCGGAAAGCTGGGGTCGTCGGCAACGGCATAGGTGAGGCGCGAAACGGGAACATCGAGCGAACGGGCGGCATCGACGATGGCGGCGTTGAGTTCTCTATCAACGTCGAAATCTATGGAGAAGCTGTTGAAGGCTCCCTCCTCCGGTTCAGGGCCTAGTTGACCGCGCAGGCGCGTGTTGTTGAGCAGGGAGAATGTGCCATCTATGCGATGGCCGTGAGGGGTGACGATGACGATGGTTTCTGGTTGTGCCTGCGCCATGCGTTTTCCCAGTTCTTCCATCGCCTTGCGGGTTGCGAGGGCTTTGTGGCCGTCGCGCCCAGCCAGAAGGGGGATAATCATGCTGCCGTGTGGGGCGATGCAGGCGAATGATAGGGCGGTCATGTGATGCCTCCTTTTATAATTGACCCTTACACTCCTGTCTGCCGATGTCATCCTGAGCGCAGCGAAAGATCGCGTGTGTCGGACGATTTGCACGTCGAAACCGGATATCCTTCGCTGCGCTCAGGATGACATCTGGAGGCAGGGGTATGCCGTTGTTTTAACTGTATCACAAGTGGCTAATCCTCTGCCTTTTTCGGATATCCCGGCTTCAAATAAATTGCATGCCGTTCGATGCGGTCAATGGCGCTCCAGGGGACGGAGTTGGGCGTCTGGTCATGGCTTTCTTTGGAGGTGAAGGGGTTGAGGACGTGCAGGCGATAGAGCCAGCCACGCCTCCCGAAGAAAAGGGCGATGACTCGATATTCGGGGCCTGCGGAGAGTTGGAGGTCGGCGAGGTGGCCGAGGCGTTTACCTTCGGCGGTGACGATTTTGCATTTCAGCAGGTCGCCGATATAGACATGGGATGTTGATTTTTGTTTTGTGGTGTTCATCGGTATCCACTCCCTGGAAGCCAGCGCAGCAGGTATCTGGCTATCCAGCGGTCGGATTGGCCTACTGGATAAACGGCGGCGCGATGGTGCAGTTTTAAGGTTGGGCCAAAATTTTCGATGTCCTGCATGGGTATGCAGTGGTCAAAGCGGTCGTGGAACAGGCGCTGGAAGAAGATGCGTAAAGGTGTGCTGAGGCGACCTGCAAGGGCTTGAGGGCCGCTTATGACACCTTTCAGAACTAGCGTACCGTCTTCACGCAGTTCGGCTTCGATATCCGCGACGCGGCCAATGCGGCGTTTGTCTTTTGTTTCCAGTTGCGAGTCGAGAATGTCTCGTATGGAGAGCATGTTGTCATCGAGTTGAGGCATAGGCTTATCCTCCACCTGTCACGATCTGGAGCGGCAGCGAGACGATGGCAACCACAAAGGCGATCAGTAGAATGGCTAGCATGGCGAGATTGGTGAAACGCCCGTTGGTCTTATCGCCCAGGTATTGTTTGTCGTTCATCAGCACCAGGAAAGGCAGCAGCGAAAGCGGGAGAACCAGGGCAATGATCGTCGAGGCGAAAACTGCCAGTTGTAAGGGATCAATGCCGATCAGACCGATCAGCACAGCAATAATCAGGATAATAACGATTACTAGATTGAAACGGGCTGCCTCAGCAGGCTTTTTGTCCTCGCCCCATTCCCAGCCGAAGCCCTGGGCTACGCAGTAGGAGACTCCGAGTACGACTTCGAGCGCGGCCCCCATGCAGGTGGCGAAGAGGGCTACGGCGAAGAGAAGCGCGCCCCAGGTGCCGAAAGCCTTCGCCATTGGCAGGCCGATTTCGCCAAGCGTATTAGCCTGCGAGTTCATCGGTTGCAGCACCATTGCGCCCAGGAAGACCAGGGCAAGCGAACAGAGGCTGCCAAAGCCCATGCCGACAAAAGCCGTAACGCGATTTAACAGGAGCGAGCGCGTTGTCCAGCCCTCTTCACGCGCGCCCGATGAATAGAAATAGAGCAGGTAGGGGCTGATGGTCGCGCCGAGAATGGCCGCCACTAAGTAGAGATAGTCGGCGAGGTCGCCTTGCTTGATGTCGGGTTTCCAGAGCGTGGGCAGGATATCTTTCGAGGGGCCGCCAAGCCAGATCACGCCTGCCACAAAAGCCAGCGAAGCCAGGCCGAGCAGCGCCGGAGCATTTTCTATCCAGTCGAAGGGAGCGCGCCAGGCCATCGCGAAGATAAGTAGGGCGACCACCGGAAAGAGCAGGTGCCAGGAGATGCCTGTAATCAGCGAGAGCGCGATTGCCATGCCGCCGAGTTCGGCTGCCAAAAGCAGGCTCTCGGCAATAATTTCACTGATCAGTGGCAGGAGAAAGAAACGGAAGCCGAAGTTTTCGCGAATGGCCTCGGCATAAGCTTTTTTCGAGACGGCGGTAAAACGTCCGATCATCTCAACCAGCACAATGATGGCAAACGTTGCTACAAGCACAGCCCAGACCAGCCCAAGTCCAAATTTTGCCCCTGCCTCACCGGAAGTAGCGACGGTTCCAGCATCAAGGAAACCACCTGTCGCGGTGACGATGCCGAGCGCGAGCGAAAGCCATTGTTTCATGATCCACTTGCCTCCACAAAAGCTTTGCTTGCCTGTGAGAGTTGAGCAACCTGAGAGCGCCAGTCACATGTCGAGTTCAGACAAGGATTATTAATGGCCTGCATGGCGGTTCGATAGAGATCAAGCAAATGTGTGAGCGTCTGTTTATCCGGTACACCTGCCTCGTTGGGCATTTGCGAGTCAGCGCCCTGAAGCTGGCGCTGGTAGTTTTCAAAGCTGGAGTGCGCGTAGGCCACACTTAATTTGCCCTGATGGACGTACTGGATTGTGGTGGCTGCGACAGAAAAGGTGGCTCCCACATTTCCCGCCGTTTTCGCGAAGGCGGATTGAGTAAACTGGCATCCTGAAGCGATAAGAAGGAGACAGAGCAAGAAGCTAACCGAAAGCGCCCTTGCTTTCAAGAACGAGCTTGTGCCACAATCTTTGCTATTCATCTTCTTATCGCCGGGAAGTTTTATTGCTTCCTGGTATGATTTCTCCATGCATTGTTCTGCTTGTGGCACGTGTAGAGAGGGGAAAGAGTTTCAGATACTGGGTGGAGGGGAACCGGAGTGAGGGGAGTCTGAGGGGAAACCGAAAGCCACCCGCAAGGGGATAGCTCTACAGGCCCGTTCGCATTGTAGAGCCATCCCCTTGCGGGTGGCTTTCGGTGTATGTCTTCAGAAGTATTTAATGCTATACTGAGGAAACATATTTTGGTGGTGCATGAAATATGAAGCTTTCTAAAGTTTTGCGGACGATAGACGAGAGTATTGAGCAGGCTATTGCGGAAAAGGTCTTTCCGGGGGCGGCACTCTGGATTGGTTGGCGTGGCGGGACTCTTCAGTGCAGCGCGTATGGGCAGACGGCGGATAAAGCGTATGGTTCGTATGTTCCTCAAGCGGTGACTACTCGCACGCTGTACGACCTGGCTTCATTGACGAAGGTGATGGCGACAACCTGGGCCATTATGCATCTTTCCGAAAGAGGGTTGTTGCAACTGGATGATACTGTTGCCCGTTTTATTCCAGCGTTTGGCTGTGATGAGTGGAAGAAGGCTGTCACCATAAGGCATATTTTGACGCACACTTCGGGTTTGCCGGGGCCGTTGCCGCTCTATAGGGAGTATCAGCAGAGGGAACGCTTGCTTGAGGCAATTTATCGCCAGCCGTTGGTTTTCGCGCCGGGGAGCGATCTTCAGTATTGCGATGTGGGCTTTTTGTTGCTGGGGGAAGTGGTGCGCGTAGTGAGTGAGATTGATCTGAACGAGTATACGCATCGTTATTTATATGAGCCGTTAGGGATGCACGATACGCTGTTCAATCCGTCCGGGCCGCTTTTGGAAAGGGTTGCGCCGACTGAATATGCGCAGTGGAGAGGCGGATTGGTGCATGGCGTGGTGCATGATGAGAATGCATGGATGGTGGGCGCGATTGCCGGACATGCCGGGCTGTTTTCTACTATTGAAGATGTGGGCAGGTTTTGCGAGCTGCTTTTGAATGGCGGGGAATACGAGGGCAGGCGAGTACTGTCAGAAGAGAGTGTGGCGATGATGACCTCGTTGCAGCGGACAGACCCGTATGAATCGTTTGGATTGGGGTGGATGTTGAATCGACCCTCATTTATGGGGCGTTTTGCCAGCAATGAAACGTATGGGCATACTGGGTTTACGGGTACTTCCATTGTTGTCGTGCCGAAACAGAGGCTGGCGGTGGCGTTGCTCTCGAATCGAGTCTGTCCGACGCGGCATGGGCCGGATATTGCGCCCTACCGGCGTCAGATCGCGGATGCTCTGGCGCGGTTTCTAGAGGACTGTTGAAACCAAGCAAGAGCTTTTCGCGTGCTAGTTCCAGAAGTATTCAATACAGGCAAAGGAGAGGGACTATGTCAAAGAAACGCGCCAGCATCGTGGTTGACCTGCGCACAGGCCAGCACGTGGTAAATGTTCCCGATATCATGACGATACTTTCGGCGGCGGGTTGGAAGCCTGATGTGGCTCTGAAAGAGTATAGCGGGCAGACAATCAAGCTCGCAAAGAAGGTTTCCGGGCCAGATATTGACCTGGTGATTGGCTATGGCGGTGACGGGACGCTCAATGGCGTGATCAACGGGCTGATGGTGGCAGGCGAAAAGAGCGCCATCGCCGATATTCCAGGTGGCACCTATAACGAATGGGCAGGAACGGTTGGGGTGCCGGATGATCCGGTGAAGGCCGCATTGACGATTGTCAACAGCGAGCCGCGCCGCGTGGACATCGGCCACATTGAGGTGCAGGGGATAACGCTGCCGGGCGTGGATGGGCAGCCAGGGAGAGAGCTTGAGCAGAAGCCGAAAAAGGCGAACAGTTCGCGCCAATATTTTTTCCTGCACACAGGAATGGGCATCGATTCGGTGGTCATGGCGCATATCTCCAAGCCACTCAAGTATCGCATCGGGCGTTTTGCATTTGACGTGGCTGCCCTGAAGGAACTGCCGCAGATTCATACCTTTCCTGCTGAAATCCAGGTGCTGGATAAGAAAGGGAATGTATTGGAGCAGTGGGAAGGCAAGGCATGGCAGGTGATTATCAGCAAGACGCGCATGTATGCCGGGGTTGTCGATGTCGCGCCGAATGCCTATCTCGATGATGGAATGCTTAATGTATGTGTGATTACGGCGGACAACGCTATAAAAAGCCTTGAGCAGATGATATCGATGGTCACGCGGCATCGCCTGGATAGCTCAACATCGAAAATGTTCCAGGGAGCGCACATTCTGGTTCGCCTTCCCGCATCTATTGGCATGCAGGTAGATGGCAGCGTTATCAAGCTTGACGATTTCTTGCGTAAAGAGGAACGCGAAGCTTTGAAAGGGGCCGATCCGCAACAGGTGATGGTGACGTACCGCTTTGATGCTGTGCCTGCTGCTGTGCAGATGGCTATTTCGCGTGGATATGAGGGCAAACTGTTCAAAAACGTGCCGCCAGAGTCATCATCAAATGCAACGGCAGAGCAGCAGGTTCCGCATATCGCCAATCCGCGCACAGCAGAGGAGTGCAAGCAACACTTCGAGTCCCTGCACAAGCAAGGTTATAAGATGAAAGTGGTGGGTGTAGTGCCGCATCCGACGAAAAAAGATACTTACATCGTCGCGGGCAAATATACCAAGCCAGACGACGAGCAGGTGGAACTGCTGGCGGCGCGCATCGATACACGCTGCGTTTTGCTCAACGAAAAGGGCGAGCAGTTGCCATTGACAGCTGTACAGGCGCTACAGGAAGGCGCGGAATTTCTGGTTGATGGCGACAAGAATAGTCGTGGCGTGGTTAAGACAAAATGTGCTATGCTTTTCTCGTAACAAGGGCGTGTGAGCTAACGACGTTGCGGAAAGGCGCGAGAAAGTATGGTGCAGGAAGGCAATCTGGAAGCGTTCGCTTTTGATGTGCCACGCGAGCATATTGTGCAGACGAGCGTGGGGAGGAATTGGTGTGGCGTGAATATCGCGGATGTGGTGCATCCCGACGATGATTTTGCCCTGCCTGCCCTTGCGCATCATGTGCTGGTCATCAATCTTGGCGCACCGGCTGAGGCGGCGGAACGGTTGCTGGGACGGCAGGGACATCTGGGTACAGGAAGTCTTACCATTCTGCCTGCTGGCGCACCGAGTGCCTGGCATCTTGAGGCAGAGGGAGAGGTGCGCCATATTCACCTGTATCTTCCACCCCTGTTTATCGAGCAGGTTGCCAGCGAGGCCGGGATATATCCTGATACGGTGAAATTGCACCATGCCATCGGGGTGTATGATCCACAGATTGAAACTCTTGCGCTCTCATTCCTCTCGGAGCTTCGCTCAAATGGATTGGGCGGCAGGCTCTATACCGAGTCGCTGGCGAACCTGCTGGTTATTTCTCTGCTGAGAAACCATTCTTCCGCGAGGCAGCCTGAAGTTCCTAAGCAAGGCGGCCTGGATGGGAAAACGCTTCGCGCAGTACTTGCCTACATCGAAGATCATCTTGCTGAAGATCTGACACTGGTTGGAATTGCCGCCTCAGTCAATCTCAGTCCTTATTATTTTGCCCGCCTGTTCAAAGAGTCTACCGGATTTTCGCCGCACCAGTATGTGATTCGCCGCCGGGTTGAGCGGGCGAAGGTGCTGCTTGTCACAAAAAATTGGACGCTGACTGCCATTGCTCACGCGGTTGGCTTCGCCAGTGAAAGTCACCTTGCGCAGCACTTCAAGCGCATCACGGGTGTATCTCCACGCCATTTTCGCTAGCCGCACGTATTTGCTGAATTTGCGCAAGAATATTGTCGCCTTCGGTCTCCACTTTGCGCTACAGTAGTAGTCAGAAGTTAGCGTGCCATGAAAAAAGACCCGCTCGCCTGTCATCCTGAGCGCAGCGAAGGATCTCAGGCCATCACTGGCTCGATGCCGCAGGCGCGAGATCCTTCGCTGCGCTCAGGATGACATAGCGGCGCTCAGGAGGGCATCTGGAGATGGGTTTGTCATGGTGGTGCTGTAAAGGAGGCAAATATGCTGCACACGTATCTTACCGAGACCTGGAACTTGCGCTATCCGATTATTGGCGCGCCGATGTCAGGGCCTGGGAAAGGCTGTTTAGCGCGGGCGGTGACGCAGGCGGGAGGGCTGGGCATGTTTGGCGCGGGGAGCGAGGCGAAACTGGAGATGATTGCGCAGGAGGCCGCAGTGGCGCGTGGAGATGACCAGGGACGTTTTGGGATCGGATTGATGGCCTGGGCGCTTGAGAAACGGCCAGAACTGCTTGAGGCATCGTTAGAAGCACATCCCTTTATGATCTCCATTTCGTTTGGCTCACCTGCTCTTTATGTAGAGAAAGCGCATAAACTGGGCATTTATGTTGCTTCGCAGGTACGAAGTCGAGCGGAGGCGCTTGAAGCGGAACAGGCGGGCGTAGATCTGATTGTGGCGCAGGGAACGGAGGCGGGAGGGCATACCGGGCATGTAGGAACGCTGCCAATGCTGCAAATCGCGCTTGAGTCTGTGCAGGTGCCTGTGGTTGCCGCCGGAGGTATCGCGACGGCGCGAGGCGTGGCGGCGGTGCTGGCAGCAGGAGCGCAGGGGGCATGGATTGGGACGCGGCTGCTTGCTTCGCCCGAATGCGATAACAGTGAGGAGGCACGAGCGCGGGTTGTGCAGGCGCAGGAGACCGATACGGTACTGACACGCGCTTTTGACGTGGCGCAGGGGTTGGGCTGGCCTGAGAAATATCCCGGTCGCGCCCTGCGCAATACGTTTACCAATCAGTGGCACACGCAGGTAGAAGCGTTGCCTGGAAACGAGGAGGCGCGCAAGCAACTGAAAGACGCGATGGCGCGCAAGGACTATGATGTTGCCTTTATCTATGCCGGGCAGGCTGTTGGCCTGGTAAATGAGCAGCAGCCCGCCGGGGAGATTATCCGGCAGCTAGGCGAGGGCGCGGAACAGGTGCTGCGCGAACGCTACAACAGCCTGTTCTCGGGCAGTTTATAGGCTCCACGTTCTGGCCGGGCGGCGCTCGCGAATGGTTGACAGGTTGTGGCGCTCGCCGCCTTCGTGCAGGCCGAGATAGAATTTGCGCACGCTCTCGTCTTGCAGGAGTTCGGAGGCCGGTTTAGCCAGCACGACCTTTCCGGTTTCGAGCAGATAGCCATAGTCTGCCACCGAGAGGGCCATCTGCGCGTTTTGCTCAACCAGTAGGACTGCGGTGCCGCTTTCGTGTATGTCACGAATGATGGAGCGAATTTGCTGCACCATAAAGGGGGCGAGGCCGAGCGAGGGTTCGTCAAGCAGCAGCAATTTGGGGCTGGTCATCAGGGCGCGTCCGATGGCAACCATCTGCTGCTCGCCGCCAGAGAGATAGCCCGCGTGCATCTTGCGGCGCTCTTTCAGAACAGGGAAGAGTTCCATCACGCGCTCGTAGGCCTGGCGTGAAGCGGCGCTATCCCGCGAGGCCAGCGCGCCCGACCAGAGATTCTCATCGACGGTGAGATCGGCAAAAAGTCGTCGGCCTTCGAGTACCTGGGCAATACCGCGCCGGACAATCTGCGTCGTGTTCAGACGATCAATACGCTCGCCCTCGAAGGTGACGGAGCCGCGCACCAGGCTGGCTTTGTGGAGATTGAGCAGGCCGGAGATGGTACGCATAATCGTGGTTTTTCCGGCTCCATTAGCGCCTAGCAGAGCGACAACGGATTTGTCAGGCACTTCAAGCGAGATGCCTTGAACGGCGGGCACAATGCTTTGATAGGTGACGGTGATGTCCTGGAGGAGCAGCATGGTTTGTCTCTCCTTCATAAATTAATGAGCAGGGCAGCCGGAAGCCACCCGGGAAAAATCAGCCGGAAGCCACCCGCAAGGGGATGGCTCTACAATGCCCTGACGCTTCTTGTAAAACGTGATGCCTTTGATTGTCAACTATACGATATGAGAGCAAAACTCTGCAAGGATATGGGTATATTATCCTTTTGCGCGCAGGGCGGATTGGGCTGCCCAGTAGCCGCACATGCCATGCACGCCGCCGCCGGGAGGGGTGGAGGATGAGCAGATGTAGACCCCCTTTGCCGGAGTGGTGTAGGGATTGAGACGGATGGCGGGGCGCGTGAACAACTGTGCGATGTTTTGGATGCCGCCGTTGATGTCGCCGCCGATGTAGTTCGGGTTGTAGGTTTCGTACTCAAGCGCGTTGGTGACGGAACGGGCGAGAATGCGGTCGCGGAAGCCGGGCGCGAAGCGCTCGATCTGCGCCTCGATGCGTTCGGTCATATCGTAGGTTGAACCATTTGGCACGTGGCAGTAGGTCCAGGCGGTATGTTTGCCATTGGGTGCGCGAGTGGGATCGAAGAGGCTTTGCTGGGCAACCAGCACGAAGGGGCGCTCGGGATGCTCGCCGTGTCCTACTGTGCTTTCGCTGGCGCAGATTTCTTCCATTGTTCCCCCGATATGTACAGTGATGGCCTGCAAACACTCCTGTGCTTTCCAGGGAATGGGGCCATCCAGGGCGTAATCGACTTTAAAGACGCCGGGACCGTAGCGATAGTGGGCAAGCTCCTGTTGATAGAGGCGCGGCAGGCGATTTCCGGCAATGCGCAAAAGCTGGCGTGGGGTAATATCACAGAGGTAGGCGCTAGTGGGAGGAAGCATATCGAGCGATTTGACTTCCAGGCCGGTAATGATCTCGCCGCCGAGCGAGCGCAGGTAATCGGCCATCGCATCGACGATGACATGCGAGCCGCCGCGAGGAATCGGCCAGCCTACGGCGTGGGCAAGGATGCCCAGCACCAGCCCGAATGCCGCGGTGAGAGGGTGTTCAAGCGGCTGGATGCTATGCGCAGCTAGTCCGGCGAAAAGCGCTCTCGCTCGTTCGCCTTTGAAGGCACGTTCAGCCAGCACGCGAGCGGGAAGCAGGGCTGGCAGGCCAAAGCGGATGAGGGCGAGAGGATGCGCAGGAATGCGTAAAGGGCCTAGAATGCTTGGAACCATCTTTTGCCAGTTCGCAACGAGAGGTTGCATCAGGCGCGTGTAGGCTCTGGCATCGGAACCTAAACCGGCCGCGGTATCTTCTATGGAACGTTGTAGCAGGACTGCGCCGCCATCGTCAAAGGGGTGGGCGAGGGCTACCGGAGATGAAATCCAGGTCAGGCCGTAGTCTGCCAGAGGGATGCTCTGGAAAAAGGGCGAGCCGATGCCGAGCGGGTGTACCGCCGAACAGATGTCATGCACAAAGCCGGGCAACGTCAATTCGGCGGAGCGGCATCCCCCACCAATCGTTTCTTTAGCTTCATAGACCATCACGGAACGACCTGCCTGAGCCATTTTAATTGCTGCCGCGAGACCATTTGGGCCTGAACCGATCACAATGGCATCGTATTGAGAACGCCTGGCCATATATCACCTGCACTTTTTGCCCTGCTTGTGCTGGGGCCTATCGGATGTATTTCTGTATAGATCATAGTCCGAATAGGTGTGTTATGCCAGGATATGCTGGCGCGGTGGAATGCTGCAAAAGCCCTGGCTGCTCCAGCCTACGGCGATGTCGTGTGCCGGGGCGTGTTCGCGCAGGTAGGCATAGAGGGCCTGGGCATGGGTGGTATCGGCCCAGTTGGGTTCGATTTGAGCGAAAGGGCTGGCGGAGGTGCGCCTGCCGCCGGAGCCATCGCCTGCCGTAAAGGAATCGACAATGAGGCGTTGCGCGCCACTAGCAAGCAGACGCGCCGCGAATTGCTCGACGCTCGTATAGCGCAGGCAAGGGCTGATGGCTATCTGGGTATGTAGCCCTGCTTCGCTTGCGATACAAATAAGCTCCCAGCGCTTTTCGAGTGGCGGGCCGCCGCGCAAGCTTTTGAGGTATGATTGATCGTCTGTTTCAATGGTGACTGAGAGCCAGGCATAAGGAATGTGTTGTAATAGATCGAGGTCGCGCCCGGCAAGTGGCGAGCGAGTCTGGACAAGCAGTAGATCAAGGTCGGGATAGCGCGAAAAGACTTCCAGGCAGCGCCGTGTGAGTTGGTAGCGCCGCTCGATGGGCTGGTAGGGATCGGTGGTGCTGCTCATGAAGATGCGCAGTTTCTGGCGAGCGGCTGGTTTCATCCGGCTGAGCATTTGTTCCAGCGCTTCGGAGGCGTTCTCTTTCACCAGGATGGCTTTACCCCACGGTTCGGAGAGGCCACTGAAGGACCAGTTGGGCAGGAATGGCGCGTAGCAGTAGAGACCGCAGGTTGTCTGTCCAAAGCCGCAGCCGACATAGGCGGAAAGCGTATGCGTGAAAGGATACGCGCCCGCGATGAGGAGGCCGCCTTTCTGCGGTGTTAGAATGCTTTTTACTGCTTTGAGGCGAATTTCCATAATGGTCCCTTTTCTCGCTTGAACCGAACGTATGTACTATAACATTCCGACTTGTGCTGGTCAAGGAGAGACGAGTACAAATTTGTCCAATATAGTACGCTTGTCTTGTAACCTTCTTACTACCAGATAGGGAGGTCGGCTGGCTGATGTCTTATGCGACCAGGCATATTTCGCGCGACAAGAGGGTATTACAGACGACATTCCCAGCTGGCAGAACGCATCATATCGGCGGCAAAACAGGCTCCGCATTTTGTGCAGCGAGGCCTGCAATTGTTACAGGCGACGGCGAATTGAGTTTCCGCTGTGTATTCGCGAGCTTGCGCCCTTTCACGACCATTCCTTCACAGCTTCATATGCGCCAGAAAGTCGCTGACGACCTGCGTATCTATTTCAGCCTGTTCAGCGTATGACAGCACATTGCCTCTCTGGCGTTCGTACATTTGTTGGAGCAGGTTCTGTTTGGCGGGGTCCATGCCTTTGGGTGAGGACTGACTGATCTCGTAGAGAAAGCTGATTAAGTCGAGCAGTTTGATCTCCTGGCTGAGCTGCTGGTCTTCTTCGATGCCGAAGGCGTTCAGGATATCGTTCTGAATAGAGTCGATGGCCTGCTTGACTGCCGCTGTTTTGAAAAAAGGCAGAATGTCGCCGATGACTGCTTCGTGTACATCATGCATGAGCGCGAGTGTCACCAGGCGATCTCGTTTTTCCGCTGGATAAGAGCGGAAAGCGGACCAGTACAATGTCAGAAAAGCGGTTGCCATTGTGTGCTGTCCTACATTCCACGTGCCAAAGCCTGAGACGCTGTAGACCCTCGGGATATTAAAGATATTCATCAAGAAATCCAGGTTGGGATTTTTCGAGACTTCGCCCAGTATGCCCTGCGGCGTGAAGATCGCTTCGTAGTCAATGCGTTCGTCCATTATTTCTCCTCATGAGCAATGTTCTATATATTCCTATTCTTTTTGTACGTTCTCACAATGGTTAAAGGTGCTGGTAGGTAAAAAATTCCACTGTATTTGCTGCTCAGTTGTATGTTCCTCTAGAAGGGTTACATTTCCAAAACGTGCTGGTTTCACAGTAATTGAGTCAGGTAGTTCATGTTGTTGAGATAGGGATTCCAGGTAAAATGGAATCAGACCTGGATAAACAAAATCGCTTCTGGAAAAAAGGATTGCTGAGGCGTCCTAATTGGTAGAAAAACCATACTCGGGCTTTTTGTTTTTCAGTTGATTTCTTGTTGAAGTGGGAGGATCTAAATGATGCCGCTTTCCCGGTCTTTCTCTCGCCATCGGATAGACATGAGAGCGTTGCTGGGCGCGCTTTTCATGCTCTTTCTACTGGTTGCCTGTAATGACAACCAGCCTGCTAAGGTGACGCCTACACCAACTTCGCCCCTGGACATTGTCAGCTACAATCTGAATTTGCCTGCCGATTTGCTGAATGCGCCAGTAGTGGGAGCGCTACCTGATAATACTGCCCTGCATGTGATTTTTACCTTTCGGGCCAACCAGCAACTGCTCAATCAATTAGGGGCGCAGAAGCAGAAGCCGGGGCAGAATCAGGATGTAGAATCGATAGCCAATAAGTTGGGGATCACCGACGCGACCTATCAAAAATTGAAAACCTTTTTTGGTCTGCAAAGCATCTCGCTCACGTTGAACTCGACGCACACCAGTCTTACGACTGATGGCAAGGCTTCGTCCTACGCGCGCCTGTTCCAGACGCATTTTGTGCTGCACCAGTTGAAGGGACGCCAGGTCTTCGCGCCTGCCAGCAATCCGCGTATGCCACGTTTCATGGCGGATGCGCTGATTTCGATCACCGGCATGGACAACTATACGCGGCCGCCACAGAAACACGCCTCGTTTAGTCCTCGCACGTCAACTGCTATAAGCAGCAGCAGGAAAGGAACAGCGGCGAATTGCCAGTATGATTCGAATTCTTCAGTTCTCGCGACGAACATTGGCAGCGTATTGTATGGCTACAATGCTTTCTGGAAAGCGGGTTTTGATGGAAAGGGTATGACAATCAATCTGCTTGAATTCGATACCTATGATGTACCCGACCTGCAAAACTACTTTGCCTGCGTCAATTTTCACGGCACGTTCAAGTCGATAGAAGTAAACAATGCGCGACCTCAGAATGTCGATGGCGAAACATTGCTGGATATCGAGATGATTGCCAGCCTGGCTCCAGGAGCCAACATTCTCGATTTTGAGATGGATCAGTCGGCGGCCAGAAGTAACGATCCGATGTTGGATGTGCTGCAAGCGATTATCAACACCTACTCAAAAAATGCCAACTCGGCGAGTGTGCTGAGCATAAGCTGGGGTGGTGTTGAGAGCAATTACACCTCGCAAGTCGTAGCGGCCATTGACCAGGACTTCGCGATTCTCTCAAAGGCTGAGCATATGACGATTTTTGTTGCGGCTGGTGACTGCGCGGCATTTGATGATCAGGTGTTTGGTGATTTGAGCGTTGATTATCCAGGCTCTGACCCGAACGTGGTTGACGTTGGCGGAACGATGCCGGGTTCAGGTAAGACTAACGGTGTTCCAAACGAGGCTGTGTGGGCGGATGGTTCAAATCGTTCTCAGTGTCAGAATAGCTGGGGCGGCGGCGGCGGCAATAGCACGTTATTCAATCGTCCTTCGTGGCAGAGTTTCACGGGTGTGGCGAACAAATACTCGCGCGGCAAACGGCAGGTGCCGGATGTGGTGGCTTTCGCCTTCCCAATAGCCGTTTTCGAGGGCGGCCAGTGGGGCGTATCGGGTGGCACCAGCGCTGCGGCACCCATCTGGGCCTCTGGTATGGCGCTTTTGAACGAGGCTACGATTCACAACCTGCATCTCTACTTCGCAACTACACCGCTCTTCTATGTAGTTGCGCAGCGAGAGGCAGCGTTAAAATTACACCCGTACCGTGATATTGTGCAGGGAAATAACCTGTACTTCCCGGCGACCACCGGGTGGGACTTTGCCTCGGGGCTTGGAGCGCCCTCCCTGGTGGATTTCTACAGGGTCCTGGTAGCGCTTTCCAAATCCTGATCTTCAATCATTGTTCTGCTTGAAGCAGGCAGGGCATGCCGTCGGCGATGGCGGCATGCCCTGTTTCTGTCTAAGTCTTTGCATCTGATATAATAGAACATAGGGGAGGCAGGCATAGTTACGAGAAATGAGGCACGATGGCGCACGAGCAGTTGCGAAAGCTCCAGGAAAAAGAGGCGTATTGGAATACTATACAAACGGTACAACCGGGAGAAACTTTTCTACTTTTTCATCCACATCGAAACGGCACAACGATCCGGCAGACTGACAATCTAACATTTGGGGGCATGGCTTCACGCATTCGGCTGCAAACGGGCATCTTCGACCTGTTGAATCTGTCGATTACCTCGGCTCCTTATGTATTACCGCGATTGGCCGTATTTACGCCGTTTGATCGCGCCCGGGGCTACCCGCTCGACCAGGAAGATTTTACGTGGCGCACGCGGCAAAAGAAGATACAGCGCCTGCAACACGAGCTGGGAGCGCATATCGAGGGATTGGGATTGGTTATTTTTGTCACTTACGAAGACATGGCCTTTTCGCGGGCCATGCAGGCGATTTTGGGTGAGCATGAATCGCTGGTGCCGTCAGAAATAGCCACATTGCTGAGCCGGATTCATCTCACGCTGACCTTCCCGGACGGCTCCTCTTTCACGGCCAGGGCGTTATGCAATACGAACCGGCTTTTGCTGCTCTTCCGCGCGTTTTTCCCGACGGATACGGGCCCGCTGCCTGTCGGAGACCTCTCGCAGATCGAGTGCAATAACTGGGCGGTGGAAGAAGGCTTTCGTATCCTGCTGCCTTTTCAGGAAGAACAGGTGCAGAGCATTCAGGGGAAGTTCGTCTTGCTTTAAGGACCAGGACTGATATTCCAGGGGCCATATTCACCCAGATTGTTGCCCTGTTGATCCTCTGTGATGAACGAACCCTGAATATCCCCACCCACTTTTATCGTTCCATCTAGGATCAGGTTTCCGACGGTGATTTTGACGACAAGATGAATGGTTCCGTTCTGGCTGATGGTGCCTGTGAAAGGGCCAACCAGGCCCAGTCCTTCAAAGTGACCGCTAATCTGGCTTTCGTTTTGTTGTATCCGGGTCAGGTACATAGGCGTTGATTTCGCTGCTACACCTATATCCGCGATTGATCCTGTATATGCTGGAGCCAGCGGCGGATAGATCGAGGTTGTAGCAGTGGGGGCGGGTGATGTTCTGGATGTGGGAGAGGCATGGATACTGCGTGGTGATGCTATGGATGCGCCGGGATGCAAGGAAGAGAGGCGCAGGAAAACGCCGAGGGAGCCGACTACTAACAGCAGAACGAGGAGGAGCGAGAGGAACGATACTAACAATCGTTTCGGTCCTGGCGGGGGCTGCTGGTTGAGGAACAGCAGAGGGCGAGAGATATTTTGTCCTGACGTATAATCCTCGTCCTCTTCCAATAGGGGAGGAAGGGGCGTTTCAGGCACGAGTGATAATTGTTTCTCTTCCTCTTGTTCTTCGTCAGTTGGTTCATGGCCGAGGAAGGCGCGCCAGAAGGCAGCTACCGAAGGGTAGCGTTCATGATTGTAAATAGAAATAGCTCGTGTAACGGCCTGGGCTACATGTTCAGGAAGGTCAGATACCAGCTCACCGATGGGCTTTAACGGATCGCGGTCTTTTCCGGTGGTAATGCGCAATACGGCATCGAGGGGGATTAGACCGGTGAGCAGGGCATAAATAGTGGCACCCAGACCATACACATCTGTACGCAAGTTCGTTTTGCTGCCAGGACTGTGCTGCTCAAGCGCGGCATATCCAGGCGAAGCCGGCGCAACAGACATGGTAATGGTACCGTCGGGAATATACTGCTTGGCGGTGCCAAAATCGACCAGCACCGCCACGGAACCATTGGTAGGCACAATAATGTTGGCGGGCTTGATATCCCGGTGAACGATGGGCGGATTTTGTGTGTGCAAATACGTGATGGCATCAACAACAGGAGCCATCAAGGAGATGACCTTTTCGAGAGGAAAGCGTTTGTCCGGCTGCTCCCGCCTGAGCGCCTCTAAATCCTGGCCCTGGATGTACTCCATAAGCATGTAGACGCGCTGGTACTTCTTATGTTCGAATACATGGTACACTTCAGGTAGCGCGGGATGCTTGAGCAGCTTAAGCAGTTCGCATTCTTGCACCAGCCGGGTGCGAGCCTGTTCGCTGGGATTTATGACTTCCTTTAATGCAAATTTTTTGTGTTGATTCCGGTCACTCACGAGGTAAACAACGCTCGATCTTCCCACGCCGAGGCAATCTCTTACCCAGTATCGTTCTCCAAATGGGTCTTTTATCGTGGCTCCGACAGGAAGTATGCCTTGAATTTTTAACACAGTACACCTTTTGCGAATGGAAGGAGAAACAACTGTCAGGCATGAAAGGTGCAAATTGTCCAGTATTCGAGGACACAACACCGCTCATTGAACATTATGAAATTGTGTTAATGGCGCATCTATCGAATCTATTCTCAAGTATGAAGAAAAATTCAACATTTGTCTAATTACACAAGTGAAGAATGACTAAAGTACTAAGTATTTGCTAGCCAAGCAGCCACTGCAAGCGATCTCGATTGCGGCGCAGGCGCTCGATGATGGTCTGGTTCAGGCGGTAAATCTCTTTGGCGTCTGCGAATTCACCTGGACAGCGGGCGAGTATTTCGCGTGGCTTGAGTCCGCAGTAATAGAGAAGGTAGAAGAGATGCTGTTCTCGTTCGTTGTTGAGGAACGTTTGCAGGATGTCCCAGGTACTATCAACTTCTAAGGGGGCATCTCCAACCGGTTCGCCGGGAAGGCCGGGTTCAGGTAGAGGCACCGTGTGTCCGCGTTGATAGACACGCATAGTGTCGAGGAGAATGCCATTCAGGGTGGCGTGCAGGTAGCTGAGTATGGAGGCTAAGGAGGTGAAGGCGATATGCTGCTGGCGCATGGCATACCAGAAGCGAGAGAAGGTCTGGGCGAGGTAGTTTTCTTCTGTGTCATATTGTAGGGTAATGTCTCGCTGGGGATGCGTGCGAATCCAGCAGCGAATGGTATCGCCGAAACAATTCTGTAAGGCGGCCCATGTTTCGTCCTTTTGTTCGTAGATGGCGCGCCGCGTCAACTCTACACAATAGGCATCGTCACTTGATATTTTGCTGCGATAACGTTTGAGTTCAATCATAGAATAAGCTGTCAGAACAGTCAGGTCCATCTCTTCAAGCGCGATTTCCATGCTAATAATCATTGTCCCAACCTCCTGTGAATGAAAGAATAGTAGTACTGAGGCAATTATGCCTGGGAAGTGCGTGGAAGAGAATAGCATTAACTTAGCAAGTACTAGGCAAGTTTTGGGTAATTGTCAATTTGTGGCAATTATCTTTTTAAGCAAGTACCCAGCGTATTCACTTTTCTGTCACGGAAGAGTATAATAACGAGAACACAAGGGAGAAGAAAAACTGTTAGCAAAAAGCTACTTAAATGTACTCACATTGGTTTGAGCAGCGTGGATAGCAATTAGAACACGATCACAATTTCATTCGCTTGTTCATGATAAAGTAAACAAACAGACTAAACCAGCTTTTAAACACGGTTTAGTCTATTTTGAGATACCAAAAGTGGATTTAGTCCGTTTTTCTTCTTTCTTCCCTGTCTCGTATGAAACGGTTGAGTTCAGAACGTCGTATCCTATATTCTCGCTTGCCTATCTCAACAATAGCTAATTCACCTGATTTTACATAGGCTCTGATAGTACGTGGGTGTACTTTCATGATTTGCGCCGCTTCATCAACAGTTAACAGTTCCTCATACTGCATAGAAATATCTCCGTTAGCTAGTGATATTTGGCCTATTATAGCTTTGTCGCATTCTCACGTCAATTAGCTCTTTCTGGTTCCATTAAAGCCTGTTAGCGGTTATGTTAATCACTCTAGTACACTCATATTCTCTATCATTCACTCTACATCTTGACAATCTACTCTACTTCATGTTATCCTGTGAAAGGACACTCGGAAAGACACTTGTGAGATGAAAGGAGGTGCAATAAAAACTGACCAAGTGTGTCGAGGACACTCGGTCAGTAATGTTGAGAAACCACAAACAAGCCCTATAGGTAGGTGTCAGGTTCTCACATACATCTAGGCATGTGAGAACCCCTCTGTCAAGCAAAGAAAGGATTCGCACATGTTCAATTTATGGGGGGAGATGGAAGACATCCCGCTTATCCAACGAACTACGCGACCCAAACCGCACCCGCGAGATACCTCAATTCGCTCGACCGCGCTGGACTGTTTTTTGTACGGGCATAGCTGGAAACGTATCGGCTTGTCTGGCGAAAAGCGGTGTACCGTCTGTGGGGAAAAGGGCTATTGTCCTGGCTGTACCCCGCAGCCCCCACAGGGAGCCAACCCGTATTATTGTTCCCGTCATGCGCCGTCTGTACCGCCGGAGGAACCCAGGTCATGAACGCACAGGAAGCGAACCACATCGGCTATCCCTATCAACGCTATCAACGCGCCTCGCTTCCCCGTCGCACCACGCAAGCGGTCATGCCTGATGACGAGGAAGAAGACGACGTGGATGAGACGATGACCGAGGTACCGGTTACGCCACGTTACCGGCGCAGTCCACACGATGAGCTACGCTCACACACTAGTGCCTTACGCTACCCGCGCCCGTCCCACACCGCCAAAGAGACGGTCGATTTCAATCGCCAGCGTGAGCGTGCATCCGGTTGGATGCTGTTTGTTGGTATCGGCCTGCTGGTGATGCTCATCGGGTGGATTGCCGTCAATTTTGTTCTCGCATGGTGGCAAGGGGTACAAGAGGATTGGACGTATGGGCATCCCCGCACGTTCCAGACCGACCAGTATGTCGGTCATGACGATTCGCCTGACCATCCCAATCATTTCATTGCGGTGAACCTGCATGGCATGATCGAGGTGATCGAGATCAACTTGCAACATCCTGACAAAGATCACGTCTACATTGTGACCACTCTGGACAATGAGAACGTGCCTGTCGCCTTACGCTTTACCGATACGAATCACGATGGCAAGCCGGATATGGTGATTGCCATTGGCGAGAGTACCCCGTACACCGTCGTCTGGTTCAATTCGGGACATGATTTTCAACCACACCCGTAGTCGGAAGCGGCCTCGCGCCGCTTCCTGTAGGTGCTGAAGGAAAGAGAACCTATGCCGTACACAGATCGCATTCCAATTGATGACCTTTTAGATGATAGTACGGATGACCTTCATTTTGACCCGCCGTTTCTCATGGAAGATGAGGATGAAATCTATCCGGTTATGCTGGCCTCAGATGAGGAAGAGGAGCCGGATATCGAAACCAAGTTTGTCGAGGCCATTAGCCAGATCGACACGCAACCGCTCATCCGGCCTCACAAGCGTTTCCCTGTCCGTTGGTCGGTGGCTCTCCTGATGATGCTGTTCCTGGTTGGGGGTCTAAGCATCACGGTTTGGCATACTTTGTTTCCCCCTCTTGTGACCGTGACAGTGGTTCCGGTCACACACTCACAAACGGTCGTGACCACGCTTGCGGTTCCCATGCGGTCGCTTGCGCCCGTCACACTCTCCATGACCCAAGAACAGAACACCACAGGCACCGGACACCAGGACGCCACATCTGCACACGGCAAATTGACCTTTTATAACGGGTCGCTGGTCTCGCAACATATCGCCGCCGGAACCATATTGACTGGGCATGATGGCATCCAGGTAAGGACTGATACAACGGTCTGGATACCCGCCGCGACGCCCCCGCTCTTTGGACAGGCCAGCGTCGAGGCCCATGCGGTTCTCATCGGGTCATCCGGCAATATTCGAGCGGGTGATATGCAGCAAACGTGCTGTGCTGATGGCGTGGTCGTCAACAATCTCACCTCGTTTATTGGTGGGCGTGATGCCCGTACCTATCGAGCCGTTGCCTCGCAGGACGTGGATAGCTTGACCCACGCGCTTCACGAAACCTTGATGCGGCAAATACAACAGGTCTTTGTCGTTTCCCTTGATGAGGACATCTTTTTGACACAGATTCAAACCAATACCCACGCCTCCCATCAGGTAGGGGATGAGGCGACGACGGTAAGTGTGACGATGAGCGTCACGGCGCAAGCCGTTGCCTATGCCAAGCAAGCGCTACAGGATGCCGCAACCCGCGCCTTAGCAAGGCACACTAACCCAGGAGCAGGCTACAGCTTGCTGTTGCCATCGGTTCATGCACACCTTACCCAGGTGACGCCTGTGCAAGCCGTATGTACCGGAACCTGGGTGGCGACTTTCAATCAAGCCCAACTGCAACGCTTGGCACAGGAGATCGCAGGCAAAACACCGCAACAGGCGGCGCAGGTGTTACTTGCCAGTGGAAAAATTGCGCATGTCCAGGTCAGTACGACCTTACCACAAGACCCCAACGCAATTCATTTTCTGGTCATTCTGCCTGAGCAGGAGGTGGACTAATGCTACAGCAAAGCGAGATGTGAACTGCAAGCAGGAGAATATAGTGAGAGAAGTTAAACCAGCTTTCACCATTGAAAAATGAAGGACGTGAGGCATGTTCGTGAGCAAGAAAATCAAGCTGGAAGTCAGTGATCAGGATGCCGCGACCCTCGAATTCATGCAGGGCAAATGCCGGGGCTTGTACAATTGGTGGGTCATGCGGCTGCGCAATGGGGAAAAGTGGCCGGGATGGGCAGCGGCGAAGCAGACCCTGCAAGAGAGCAAGCGGTATGACCCGGAACTCCGACACGTCTACGGCAAGCTTTTGCACGAAGTCTATTTTCGCCTGGACGCCGCGATGCAAGCCTTCTTCCGGCGTGTGCAAAATGGGGAAACGCCAGGCTTTCCCAGAGTGCGGCCCCGGCACTGCTTTTTTACGCTCATCTATCCGGCGATGTACCTGAAAGTCGAAGGGCGCTTGCTCACGTTGCCGACCGGGGGCAAGGGCAAGCACAAACGGTATCCGGTGATTGTTGCTCGTCTCACTGAGGACGCTCCTTCTGGCTACAAAGAGGTGGCCATTTCCAGGGATGGCCGGGGAGACTACTATGCCTCGTTTGTGTATGAGCAGCCAGAGCAAGAGCATACAGGTGGGGGTATACTGGCGCTTGACCTGGGCATCAAAACCTTAGCAACCGGAGTCAATGAGCAAGGCCGTTTCTATCACATTGGCGGGTTCAAGGGGTCACGCTGGTACAACAAACAGCTTGACAAAATCCGCTCCAAGCGGGCTAAATGTAAGAAAGGATCACGTCGCTTCAAATACTTGAGCCGTGTCTATAAGCGCGTATCTCAACGTAAACGTAACAAACAACAGGACTGTCTGCACAAAGCGTCCCATCTCATCGCGCACCGACTGGTTGAGAGAACTGTGGTGATCGGTGATCTTTCCCAACGGCAGATGGTCATGCAAGCACACACGGAGCGCAACAAGCAGCTTCACCGGGCGGTCTATAACGACTGGGGCCTGTACAGCTTTGTGCAGATGTTGCGCTACAAGTGTGTTCTCTCTGGGAAAGAACTGGTGACTCTAGATGAACGCGATACGTCGAAAATCTGTAGTGGTTGTGGGCAAAAGCAGTCCATGCCACTGTGGAAACGCACCTATCGCTGTCGTGAATGTGGACTTGTCATGGATCGCGACGACAATAGCGCCGTCAATATCCTGATGAGGTTCCTTGCCCGGCTGTGGGCCACACAGGGAGCGGATCTCCCTGCGGTGTGCGGACGTGTTCACCGCAATCGAACCGGGGGCCAAGTAAATTGACCCCTTGATGTGTTGCATACTTTTCAATACATCTAGAAAGGCAGTGTTGGCAGAGAAACTTGCTCTTTGTTTTGCTGCTGGTCTCACTCCGACAAAGGGGAATGCGCGATGAGTGAGCGGGAAGATACGACGGCCTCATGGTGGACAACAGGTGACATGCCGGTACGTCATGTGCCGCGTGTCGCTTTTCTTATTGATGGGCGTATGACCATGTTGGAGATGTGCTGTGCCTTTCTGTGCGCCCGGCGCTCGATTCACATTGCCGCCTGGGGCATGAGTCCCGAAATGCTGCTGGTGCGCGGCAAGCATAAGCAGGTCGGCCCACCCGGTTCGCCCGAACAACGAGAACTTGTAGACTGGCTGCGCTCGAAAGGGCTTTCCAGAGAGGCAATTCGTTTCTGGCAGCAGAGCGAGGCGCTGAGCGTAGCGAGCGTGCTGGGCTACGCCGTAAGCAGGGGTGTGGATGTACGCGTCTTGCTCTGGAATACCTACACGCTCCCATTTCAACCTGGACCTGAGCAGGTGCAAGAGGCGCTTGAGAAAGTGGGTGTAAAGTGCCTGCTTGATGATAGTCATATGGGCCTGCTCAACCATCCCCTGGAGGCGCACCATCAGAAAGCGGTGGTTGTCGATAGCCGCCTTGCCTTCGTTGGTGGCATCGATATGATGATCGAAAATAACGGGGAGTATGATCGCTGGGATACTAAGGGGCATCATTATCACACGCCGCTGCGGCTCAACAAAGACGGCAAGATGCCGCATAGCTGGCACGATGTACACACGGTATTCGAGGGCGAGGCCGTTGCCGATGTCGAGTTCAATTTCCGCCAGCGCTGGAATGCGGTCGTGCAATTACATGAGCTGGACTCCTTGCTGTTGCTGCCTGAAGCATCGTCTCCTTTGACTGCGCCGCGCCGTTCGGCCAGATCGGAAGAACCGGTCTTTCTGCAAGTGGTGCGCACGATTCCGCCGGGAACCTACAAATTTCCCCCTGAAGAGGGAATTGCCACTATTTTAGATGTCTACCTGCGCGCCTTCCGGCAGGCGAAGGACTTCATCTACATCGAGAACCAGTATTTCTGGCGGCGTACCTTTCTGGGTCTTGAGAATCCGACTTTTGGCATACCGCATGCCGATATGGAAACGCTCATGCAGGAAATGGCCAATGCGATTGCGCGCGGCGTGAGGGTCGCGCTTGTGCTGCCGGATGATCCAAATGTGGGGCGCGAATTTACGGACGAGGGCCTGCACTATCTGGAGAGCCTGCTGCCCGAGGAAGGTACAGAGACGGGAGCATTACAGGCATACACATTAGGTACCTCATCGCAGCAGAATGGGCAGACCTATTATCGCTCGATCTATGTGCATGCCAAGACGACCATTGTAGATGACACGTGGATTACTATCGGCTCGGCCAACCTGAATAATCGAGGCATGCGCGACGACACCGAATTGAACGTAGCCATTATGCATCCTGACCTGGCCTACCAACTGCGCCTTTTGCTTATGGCAGAACATCTCGGCCTCTGTCATGAGGACACGCTATTCCGCTTTCTCGACGCCTTGAGCCGGGTCTATATCTCCGACCCTGCTGAATTTTCCATCCCATTTATGCCTCCGTTCAAGCGCTGGTTAAAGGCCCGTACATCCTCAATCGGGTCTGGTGAGACGCGCCAGTCGTTATTCGAGCAACAATTGCAGGGAGACCTGCGTGCAACCTGGGAAAAGCTTCAAGCGCAGCTTGGCGACCCTGTGCAGGCGCTTGCCCTTTATCATCGACAAGCCCAGGAGAATTGCCTCGCTGTCAAAGCCGGACGGCCCTTGAAAGGCCATCTTTTGCCCTATATTCCGCATGATCGCGCCCAGGAAAACGAAGTTGAGGTTCACCCGGTGAATGGCTGGCTTGATACGTTGCCTGTGCCGGAGAATGTTCAGCCTGAAGAGTAGTAGCAGTGCTGCGCAGCAATCACTACTTATCATCAGGCTCTTGTCGCGCTTTTCGCATCTTTGCTAATTTATCTGAATCACCTTTGCACAGCAACCTTTGCTGGTTTTCTCGCGGTGATAACCTGCTTATAAACACGGGTATAGTTTCGCGCCATCAGGTCGGAGGAGAAACATTCTTCGACATGGTGGCGCGTTTCTGCGCGGTCGATCTCATTGATTTTTTCGAGGGCCTGCACCATTTCAGGCACATCTTTGACGAGGAAGCCGGTTTTGCCATCAACGACGATTTCGGGGGCCGCACCGCGCGGGAACGAGATGACGGGACAGCCAACGGCCATTGCCTCGATCATGACTATGCCGAACGGCTCTTCCCATTCGATGGGGTTGAGGAAGGCGCGGGCCCGGCTCAGCATGTTCAGCTTGCGCTGTAGATTTGCCGGGCCAATGTACTTGACGTGTTCTTCTTTGAAAAGTGGCTCGAGTACTTCGCGATAGTAGCGCATCGATTCCTGATTGTAGCGGTCCTGCGTTCCCGCGAGTACGATTGGCATGCCCGCCTGTTTCGCGGCCTCGATTGCCAGGTGCGCCCCCTTTTCAGGTGAGAAGCGGCCCAGCCACGCAACGTAATTGCCAAGTCGTTTGCGCGTTGAATGGAAGTCTTTCATGGGCAGGCCGTGATGCACTACAGCAACGAAATTGAGGTCATCGGGGGCCTGGGCTTTGGCGCTTTCGCTGATGGCGACCATCGGCACAGAGGACAACCATTGCTTGTAATATTCGTCTGCCGGGCCAAGTTTTTTGCTGGCGTTCTTGTCAAAAGGGAAAGGGCTGTGCAGCGTGGTGACGTGCGCGATGTCGAGGTCGGCCAATAAGGGAAAAAGATAGAGGTCGGCACTGGACGAGAGATGAGTGTGGATGACATCAAACTTGTGCTGCCGAATATATTCCACCGCTGAATGATAATGATAGTAAACCTTGAGGTGCGCCTGCCAGGATTCTCCTGCCGCGAGAAGCGAGTAGGGAAAGAACGAGACCAGTTCCGCCGAGGTTTTGGCATCACCTGGAGCAAAAAGCGTGACGCGATGGCCCTGCGCAACCTGGGCCTCGACGAGGTTGTAAATCACGTTTTCGGAGCCGCCGTAGTTTTTCGGCGGAATGGCGATCCAGGGCGGGGCGATTTGTGCAATTCTCATAGGTACTCGCAATCATTTTTACTAGCGAAACCGCACTACTACGTACTCACATGTATGGCACGTATAGCTCTGCTGATTCGTTTCGCTTCTCAAGTTGGTTCAAGGGGGAAATGATAAAGGTAAGGTGCAGGAATGCGATGAGGAACGTTCACAATCAAAACCGATAAACGCACTCATGTCATGCTGAGCGCAGTGAAGCATCTGTAGCCCTGGCATGCGAATCGCTCAGCCACAAAGATGCTTCGCTGCGCTCAGCATGACATGTTACCGACCTTCCTTTCAAAAAAACTTTATCCGACCTCTTCGGTTGTCCAGGGTTCCTGTTGCTCTTCGAGCCACGCTTCCAGTTGTTGGGCTTTTACCTCGCGACTGGTGCGCGGTGCCTGTTCGGGAAGTGAGAGGAGCAGTTCAAAATCGTCATCGGCGGCGATGCGATTGAAGCGTTCTTCTCCGCAGCCGAGACAATAATGTACCAGCACGTACTCGCCGTTCGGGCGCTGGAAGAAGCCGCCCGGCTCCATGAGCGAACCGCAGTCGCTGCTCCTATCGCCCGGTTTGCGGTCATCGACGTGGCGCGAATACAGGCAATAGGGACAGTGGTTGCGGTGTCTGCCGCCGCTTTCGGGTGGGCAGACGAACCGGCGGCAGTGCTTGCACTGGAACAACTCATCGGCGCTTCGCTTGTAGCGAGGCTTGCTCCGCTTTTCGGGACGTTCCTCATAGTCTTCAAGGTCGTAAATGTCGGGTTCAATGAAACGAGAATGCTTTTTATCCAGACGCAGCAGCTTCTTGCGGAATGTTGGCATTGGAAATCCTTTTCTTTTTTCGTTTGCGGAATGCTGTAGGACGTGTTGTGCTGGCTCCTGCAACACTGGGGCAGGAGCGGCAAGAAACAAGGACCAATGCCGAAGGAATGGGTGAGCTAAACATAAAACCTCTCCACTTTCTGTGGGCGGCTCTCTTTGCTCGAAAAGAGGAGCCGCCGGAATTGCGCATGGCGATGCCACTGCGCTTAGCTGCATTTTGCGGAATGTGTGAAGACACGGCACAAAGGAAATGCCCACAAAGAAACAGGGACAACAGGCTTTAAAGACGTGCCAGGGTCTTCAAAATGGGAATCAAAAGGTTGGATTGAAGGGGCGAGAGGGGCGATTGCTCGTGAGGGAAAGAAAGTGTTATACCAGGGCGAATCGAAATTCACCCGGGCGGTAGCTCAGAGTAGTGCTATTCTATCTCTATTTTTAAGCTTTGTAATCTGTCTACGAGCAGCCCCTTACGCCATTTGTGGAGAGGACTTGCATTAAAAACCCTTTCTAGGTCAAAGCTGAGTTAAGTATGTAGGAAGTATAGTCGGTAGGTGGCGAAAAGTCAATGCTTGTTTTAAATCCCTCAATTCCTCTATATAGGCTTCCGTTGACGTGAATGTGCTACTCTTAAAAGGAGAGGATATGATTTACGCAAGAGGAAGGAAGCTATGCAAATAGGAGTGACATTTCCACAGACCGAGATTGGCGCAGACCCGGCGGCTATTCGCGATTACGCGCAGGCCGCAGAGGGGCTTGGATATAGCCATCTGGTTGCTTTCGATCATGTCTTGGGGGCAGACCCGAGCAATCGGCCCGGCTGGCGCGGTTATTCGCAGAAAGACCTGTTTCACGAGCCGTTTGTGCTATTTGGCTACCTCGCGGCTTTGACCCGTCTCGAACTGGTTCCGGCGGTGATTATTCTGCCGCAGAGGCAGACGGCGCTTGTGGCTAAGCAGGCGGCAGAGGTGGATGTGCTGACTGGCGGAAAATTCCGCCTGGGCGTGGGCATTGGCTGGAATCCGGTGGAATATGAGGCGCTGGGCATGGATTTCCGCACGCGAGGGCGCGTCATCGATGAGCAGATAGAGGTGATGCGGCTGCTGTGGAGCAAAGAAGTTGTTAGTTATACGGGCAAGTATCATACCATCACCGAAGCTGGTCTCAATCCTCTACCTGTGCGCCGCTCGATTCCTGTCTGGCTCGGTGGAAGTGTGGATGCTGCTTTACGACGTGTGGCGCGTATTGGTGATGGCTGGTTTCCACAGGGACGACCAGACGAGCAAATGCGCGAGACGCTTGAACGGCTGCGCGGCTACATACGTGAAGCTGGACGCGACCCCGCCTCAGTGGGTATCGAAGCGCGAATGAGCGCCAGCAGCGGCAACCTGGATGAATGGGGTCGCCAGACAAACGCATGGCGCGAACTGGGCGCAACCCATATCTCGATCAACACGATGAACGCGGGCTACAAGTCGCTGGATGAGCATATCGAGGCTATCCGGCGGTATAAAGAGGCGGTGTCTGGGTGATATTGCGTTCTGGTTGTTGGCCATCTATTAGCCTGATATTGCTTTGGGATGGGCTAAAAGCCATTCGCTGAGACGTAGGAAAGGCAGTCTGTCCCGGAGAAGCTTTGTTGGATCATTGCCGAAGCCTGCAAGTGCCGCAGCATAGAGCGGCACTGCAGCGGTGTAAGGGGCAAGCGCTTTTCGCTCCAATGTTGTAAGACGGGAGTTTGCTACCGCTTCGTATTCTTGAATAAGTTGGGGAATAGTTTGCCATGCAAATCTTTCCGGCGGCAGGTTTGCATGAAGCGCGAGAAACATGAAGGCCAGGGAGTAGGCAAGTTCGTGAATGCGCGCTCTGTAAGCAAGGAAACCAAAATCCAGGTAGACAGTTTTGCCTTCTGAATTCTGACATACATTGCTCAAGCGAATATCGCCGTGAATAAGCTGTTGTGGAAGATGAGATGCGGGCAACCATTGCCTGCTTAAACGGTTAAGCAGATCATGAAGGAGATGCGCAACCTCAACAGCCATCTGGTCACTTTGAACGGCGGCTTCTGTAACCGGCAGCCAACGGCGTAAAGTGCCTGGCGGCGCATACGTAGCAACCAGGGGCCGGGGAACATTCGCGTCGAGCGATGCCAGTGCGCGATGCAGCCTGCCTATTTGCCCAAACATCCAGTAGTAGGAATCGTAATTTGGGGCCGCTCGATTGTGCTGTAAGTAGTTCTCCAGTTCAGCCCAGCGCTTTCCACACCGGAAGACAGGCGCGTTGTACCAGGGTAATGCGATGGGAACAATGAAACCCTGATTGGCGAGATACTGGCGCACCTGTTGAATGGCGAGCAGTCGTCGGTGTGTCACAAACGGCTGATGGACGCGCAGCACGACGCCAGCAGGTTCCAGCAGCACGTTGAGGCTCATCGTCCCGCCAATATCGCAGGCTTTTGACCCTGGTGCAATCTGTGAAATCAATCGTTGAACATCAGGATTATCCAGCCTGGGGCGGTCTGGATCGGATGGATTGTCTTTCCACCATGCGAGCATGCGCGGGTGTTCTTTTATGATTTTCTTATAGCCATCAATGGAAATGTTCCATGTCATCCTGAGCGCCGCGAAGGATCTCCGGCCTCGACGCGCGTATTGCATGCCCAAACCGCAGATCCTTCGCGGCGCTCAGGATGACATGTTTGGATATCTATCTTTATTTGTAAAACTTCATGCTATTTTCTAGACGTTCAGAGTAACATATGCTGGCCAAAAGAGGTATCATATTCGGAAAAATACGCGGAGCAAAAACAATGGAAACGTCTGGCGAGGAAAATAAGCAATTGATACGCCGATTGTATGAGGAAGCGCTGCATCAGGGGAATTTTGCAAGTATTGATGAGATGTTCTCCCCTGATTTTGTCGATCATTCGACTCCTGAGCAGCCAGCAGGGCCGGAGGGAGTGAAGGAGTATTTTGCGGATGTTCGAGAGGGTTTCCCGGATATGCGGGTGACGATTGATGATTTGATTGCCGAGGGAGACAGGGTAGTGGTGCGTTCCACGTGGCGCGGCACGCACCTGGGAACATATGATGGGATGGCTGCTACTGGCAAGCGGGCGGAAAGAACGTTGATTCAGATTTTTCGTGTGAAGGATGGCCGCATCCTGGAAGAGTGGAATGAGGGTGGTGGGCTGCTCGCTGCTGTACAAAGGGACAGCCTGTAACTGTCCTCTTGCTCAATGTCATGTCCTTTTGCTTTCGGTATAGTAGAAGCATTCAAGAAGTCTATTCTGAAAGGAAGATAGAGCATGGCGAATACATCATCGCGAACTGCCTTAATTACAGGCGCATCGCGTGGGCTGGGACTGGCGCTTGCCCGGCAGCTTGCGCGGCAGGGATGGACGCTGGTTATCGATGCCCGGGGAGCGGAGGCGCTTGAAGCCGCACGCGCCGAACTTGCACAAGTGACGACCGTGATTGCTATTCCTGGCGATGTGACTGATGCTGAACACCGCCAGAAGCTTGCTGAGGCGGTAGCGCGGATTGGGACACTTGATCTGCTGGTGAATAACGCCAGCATCCTGGGGCCAAGTCCTCAGCCGCTTTTGCTGGAATACCCGTTGGATGTGCTTGAGCGCGTGTATCGCGCCAACGTTATTGCGCCGCTCGCGGTTATTCAAAGCTTGCAGGCGTATCTGAAGCCGGGAGCCTGTATTATCAATATTACCAGCGATGCAGGCGTAGAGGCCTATGAAGGCTGGGGCGGGTATGGCTCGAGCAAGGCGGCTCTGGAACAGCTTTCGCATATTCTGGCGGCGGAAAAACCTGAGTGGCGCGTGTACCGGGTTGATCCAGGTGATATGCGCACGCAGATGCACCAGGAGGCCTTTCCGGGCGAAGATATCAGCGATCGACCGCTCCCGGAAGTAAGCGTTCCTGGCTTGCTTGCCCTCATTAATGGGAGCTATCCCAGTGGGCGTTATGCCGCGCGTTCCCTGTCACCGGAGCCGGTCCATGAATAGACTCGTTCCACACTTGCCTGTACAACTGCTATCTCTGCCGGGTAAGGACGGCCTGGATTTTGAACTGCCGCCTCAGCTTGAGGCCAGCGAACCGCCGGAAGCAAGCGGGCTGGCTCGTGACGAAGTGCGATTGATGGTGTCATATCGCTCGAAAAATCGGGTTGTGCATACACAATTTCGGCAATTGGGTGATTTCCTGGAGGCCGGAGATTTGCTGGTTATCAATACAAGCGGCACGATGAACGCGGCCATACGCGGGCAGCGAGAGGATGGAACTCCGGTCGAGGTACACTTATCCACGCACTTGCCGGACGATTTATGGACGGTCGAGGTACGCGCTTCTCTGGGAAAGATGACGCATCCTTTGTTCAGTATGCGGGCAGGGGAAATGGTGCGCCTGGATGGAGATGGGGAGGTTGTGCTTCACGCGCCGTATCGACCTGGAAATCGAGGGCCTGTAGAGGGTCGGCAGCGCTTATGGATTGCTTCGTTGCATCTTCCGCAAACTTTGCAGGACTACCTTGCGCGCTATGGTTTTCCCATTCGCTATAGCTATGTGCGCGAGCAGTGGCCGCTCGAATACTATCAGACGGTCTACGCGACGGAGATGGGAAGCGCGGAGATGCCGTCTGCCGGGCGCGGCTTCACGACGGAACTGATTACAAAGCTAGTGGCTCAGGGCGTGCAATTTGCGCCTCTATTGCTGCACACGGGCGTAGCCAGCCTGGAAGAGGACGAGCCGCCATATGAAGAATTTTACCGTGTTCCTGCGGAAACGGCGCGCATTATTCGCGATACGAAGGCTGCCGGGAAGCGCGTCATCGCCGTTGGCACGACAGTGATTCGCGCCCTGGAGACCGTGACCGACGAGAAGGGGATTGTTCATCCAGGCGAGGGATGGACAGATGTAGTGATTACACCTGAACGGGGTATACGCTCGGTACATGGTCTGCTGACGGGCCTGCACGAACCCCGCGCAACGCATTTGTGGATGCTCGAAGCCTTAGCGGGGCGCGAACACCTGGAACTGACTTATGCTGAAGCCTTGCGAGAAGGCTACCTCTGGCATGAATTTGGCGACCTGTATCTGATCCTGCCCTAGAGCAGGCCGCCAGGTTTTTTCTAAAAGCGCATTTGACAGCCCCCTTTTTCACGCCTACAATTTAGCTTAAATTCAAAATATAGGCTGGAGAGCGTATGTCAGATGCGGCTGAAAAAGATGCTTCATTAGAATTATGGGTGGTGCTGTCCCGCGCTTATAATTGGGTTAACGCGCATGTGGTACGCGATATTCGTTGCTATGGGCTGAACCCGACCGAGTTTGGCGTCCTCGAAGCGCTGTATCATAAGGGGCCGCTGCCGCTGCAACAGCTTGGAGAGAAGGTGCTGATCTCCAGTGGCAATATCACCTATACCGTCGATAAGCTGGAGCAGAAGCAATTGCTTGCGCGCCGGCACTCTCCTGAAGACCGCCGCGTGATTTTCGCGGAACTGACGCCGCAGGGCAAAGAATTGCTTGCAAGCATTTTCCCCAAGCACGCGCAGGCTATTCAGGCTGCAATGGGCGGTCTGGCACCGGAGGAGCAGGTAGAGGCCGCCCGGCTTTTGAAAAAATTGGGGCTGGCGGCGCAGGAATCTTTTTCTATGGAATGAGCGTGTTGATTTTAAGCATGCCATTTTCTTGAAGGAGGTTAAAGAAGAAGTCAGCATGTTTGCGAAGCCTGTCATCTTACTCTTGCTCTTTTTGTTGAACATTTTATTCGTGGCGGCCTTGTGGCATATGGATGTTCATCATAACCTCGACAGATTTGGAGAAGCATTAACTCGAGGTGTCTTTAAGATAAAGCCTGAGAAGGCCTATCGCTACTCTCAATATGTCCTGTTGTGTTCTTTGTTGCTTATGGATGCGCTTTTCGTCTTCGCCGTTTTTTGATTGCGAGAAGTTTCTTTGTGAAAAATCTCAAATTTGAAATATTTTAGATAAAGATAGTGTTCTGGTAGGTAGAAGTTTGTTCGTTGGTTGTGCAAGACAAACAGGAAGGAAAATGCACATGCAATTAGGTGGTATACATCATGTGACGGCTGTGACGGGCGATGCTTCGCGCAACGTCGCCTTTTATACCCAGGTACTGGGTATGCGGCTGATTAAGAAGACGGTGAACCAGGACGATGTTTCGGCTTATCATCTTTTCTACGGTGACGAGGTTGGGCATCCGGGAACGGAGTTGACCTTTTTTGAGTGGACTGATATTGGCTATCATCGGCATGGGGTGGGCACTATCTCGACGATTGCGCTGGGCGTGAATGGGCGTGAAGCGCTTGAGTGGTGGGTGAAACGCTTCGAGGATTTTCGTGTTGCGCACGATGGCATTTCGGAGCGAGGTGAGGAGAGGCGGCTGGTGTTGCCGTTCCGCGATCCCGAGGGGCAGCGTTTGGAACTGGTAGACGACGGCGGCGCATTTCAGAGTACGCCCTGGCGTAAAAGCCCCGTACCGGCTGAATTGAGCATACATGGTTTCTACGCGGTTCGCGTGACGCTGCGCAGCCTGGAGCCGTCAGCGCGTTTTCTCACGGGCGCGCTTGGTTTCCGGCAGGTTGGCAGCTATTCAACGCCGCAAGGAACGACCGTCACCATTTTTGATGTGGGTCCAGGTGGAGTGGGCGCGCAGGTGCATGTAGAGGTACATCCTGAATTGCCGTTTCGCCGCTTTGTGGGTATTGGCGGCGTGCATCACGTCGCGTTCCGCACACCGAATGAAGAGGAACACCGGCAGTGGCGCGAGCGCATTGCCCAGGTCAATCCGACGGTAACGCCCGTGATCGACAGGTTCTACTTCCGCTCGATCTACTTCCGCGAACCGGGCGGGGTACTGTTCGAGATTGCGACCGATGGCCCTGGCTTCGCGGTGGACGAGGATGTGGGGACACTTGGCGAGCGGCTCTCGCTACCCCCATTCCTGGAATCGCAGCGCGGGTTGATTGAAGCTCAGTTGAGGCCGATTACGCCGGTTGAACTGGTGGGACGGGCGGAATAGTTAGTCGAAAAAGTTTTAATCAGCAGGGGAAAAGAAGCGTGGAGGAGGACGAAAGCCCCCCGCGAAATGAAACCGGAAGCCACCCGCGGGGTGGCTTCCGGTTTCATCTTCCGGACACATCTTTTTGCGTAAACTACACCATCAACGCAGCAACCTTACTGCATACGTATTCCAGGACATCTCTGCCCTCGGGGAAGGAGGAGTGTTCCTGGGTGTAGACCGAGATGATATAGGTCTCGTTTCCTGCCATGATGATGCCGGAGGTATCGGTTGTCCACAGGCCATCGGGGCCGGGCACCCAGCCGTTTTTCATGGCGACGGTTGCGCCAGCAGGCGCGGTATCACCAGCGCCGAAGCGCTGGTCGTACTCGATGCTTTCCATCAGGGAAAGGGCAAGCTGGCGATCCTGGGCGGTGAGGATACTTCCTTCGTACAATTTCGTGAGCGTATTGACCATCGCGAGAGGCGTAATCAGACTCCAACCGAAGGAGCCGTACATGGGGTACAGTCCGCTCACACCGATTTGCGCGAGAAAGTTTGATACTCCGGCGGCCTGACCGATTTCATTGTAGAGAGCAGCCGCTGCGTCGTTGTCGGAGTTCTCGATCATGCTGGTCAGCAGGCTCATCTCGCCCGCGTCCGGTTCGCGTCCCTGCTGCTCGGTCATATTCAAGAGGGTCAGCATGATAAAGACCTTGATCGAGCTGCCCGTCAGCATTTGCATATCCTTATTATAGGTATAGTAGCGATGGCGGGTCAGGTCGTAGACGACAATATCAATGTTGTTGCCCATGCTGGCAAGGTAGGACGCCAGCGAAGGCGAAAGCGCGTCGATTGAAGCCCAGCCAGGGACGTTTCCCGGCGAGGTGAAGGTAACGGCAGAGGACGGTACCCACCCATTTCCGGTACTCTTTGGTAAATTCCATAGCACGTGATACCAGAGAACGCCCGCGTTCCAGGTGGTGTCACCGACGGTTGCCAGGGGGAAATTCTGACCGATATGAGCAACGACCTGATTTGTGCCAGGAGCGCTGAAAACGGTAGTATCTCCCAGAGACCATAGCGGCAGTTGCGAGGGAAGCACCACATCTGGCGGGCCAAAGGTGCGCAGGTAGGCCAGCCCTGTATTGAGCCGTTGAACGGTCGGATTACCCGAGGCGTCCAGGTCATCCTGGTCGAGTATCAGGCCGTCCTGCCAGAAGGCCTGCGCCAGCAGGTGATGAACGCTGCCCTGCTCTGTGGCGTTTACAGGAATAGCCTCGGTAAGCGGCGGCCCAAAATCGGTCTCCCAGCCATCGGGTGAGATGTCCGGGCGGTTAATGGCATTCCAGATAGGACGAGGTATCAGATGGCCGACCTCTTTTCCCGCGCGCATTCCGGCGGCCACAAAGACGGGCTGCTTTAACGTGAAAACGAGTTTTGTGGCAGTGGTCTGGGGCGCAGGTCGCATCAGCGCGGGATTAGTGGCATTGCGCAGGTCCACGTAGGTGAGGTCAGCGTCAGGATCAGCAAGCGGTACAAGGCTGCCAGCATTCAGCAGCTCCGCAAGCAACGGCAGGCGTGTGATGCCAGTAGTGGGGTCGGTGATGCCAAGTTTGAAGAGATCAGGCTGGTCTTTCGTTTCAATAAGCGAGTGAAATTGATTTTTAGGGAGATATAACGCGCCCGACTGGAAGAATTGGATCAATCCTTGAGCAGTAGGAAGCGCGCTTGTCAGGGGTGTACCCAGGCTGGTGGAGCCGCTGTGGCTTGCATAATAATTTGAGAAAGCCGGATCGACAGTGAAGGTATTTGCATTTGCCGCAGAAAGATGAAACGTTGGCGCGGTGGTTATATGGTCGCCTTGCCACAGGTTAGCTCCGTTGAGGGCTATAGTTGTTTGTTTCGCAGATGGTGATAGAACACGAGCAGAATTTTTGGGTTTGAGGGAATCGGCGGGAAGGACGGTAGTACAGAGTACAAGTAATATCAGGATCAGAAACAGGTATTTGAGAAGCGTATGAGAAGCCTGTTGTGTGGTTGCTGTTAAGGGTTCAGCAGTTCCGGCCATTTGCATACCGGTATATCTCCTCGCTATTTAAGATTCAGGATATGCGGAAGCGGTGATAAAGAAAATCTTTGCGTGCCGCATGAACTCCCCCAAGCTTCATGCAAGAAGTATCACCAGGATGTTGTACTGGGTTAGAGTATGTGTCGCTCACTCCTGGCACATTAAAAAATTATAGCAAAGAAACGTCTTCTTGTATAGTCCTCATTTCCTTGAGAATGAATGCAGGACGGAGGAATTTTTCTCCCCCTTTTTTTCGAGGACACCTCTTTGCTTGAGGCGGAGATAGATCCAGAGGGAGATGCCGAGGAGAACGCCGCCGATGAGATAAGCGCCGAGTACATCTGATGCCCAGTGGTCGCCCAGGTAGATGCGCGATGGGCCAATTAAGACCACCATGAGCGCGGAAACCACCATCAGGAGGATGCGCCACCAGCGCCATTTATTAAAGAGGATGATGCTGAAAGAGAAAAGCAGGCCCCAGAACGCAAGGTAGGCCATCACATGACCACTTGGAAAACTGTTTCCCGAGGAGGGCGAGAAGATATCGATAAGGTGTCCATTGGGCCTGGGGCGGGCCACCAGGAACTTCACCAGTAAATTGACGCACAGGTTGACCAGCGAAAGCCCTGCGATGAAGACTGCTTCCAATCGCAGGCCGACAAACCAGAAAATGAGGGTTGCCAGGGCGACAAGAATGGGCTGGTATGGCATATAGCCGGGGTAGCTGACCGCCAGCATGAAGACGCGCAGCCAGGGAGCCGGATTCTCTTGCAGTTCGCGGGTGATCGCGACATCGATTGGATTGACGGGGTTGGAGTGAACCCACCACGCCAGCAGGCCAAATAAGGCCAGTTGTATGGCATAGGCGATTAAGAGGATACCTGCTACCTTGCTGAGATGATACCAGGGTTGGCGAACGGATTCCACTTCTTGTCTGGCTTCGCCAACCGCCGATTGCACATGTTCCTGTATTTCGTTTTGCGGTGTTTTCCGGGACATGGGTTGTTCTCTTTCTGCATGTTGCACTAATCCTTCTGGATACTAACAACACGTAGAAAGAGTGGTAGAGGTTTCTTAAAATAAGATGAAGGAACAAAAGATGAAAAATCGCTCGTTCCTTCATATACAGCATACGTGCCATAATCTACCTGTCTCTGTCATCCTGAGCGCAGCGAAGGATCTCAATTCATCACTGACTCGACACGGCAAGCCCGAGATCCTTCGCTGCGCTCAGGATGACATGTGAAAGGGGCTTTTTTATGGCAGCCTATAAATGCAGGCTTTCAATGGCCTGGCGCAAGACTTTTGAAGAGTGGCGCAGTTGATCTTCTTCCTGGGGGCTGATGGCAAGCTGTACCACGCGGCTTACGCCGAGGCGATTGACTACTGCAGGCAGGCTGATATAGACCTCGTCGAGAGTGTAGATGCCATGCGTCAGGCAACTGACGGTCAGGACGCGGTTCTGGTCGTGTAGAATGGCCTGGACAACCTGGGTGACGGCGAGGCCAATCGCGTAGCTGGTCGCGCCTTTGCGTTGTATGATCTCGTAGGCCGCGTTTTTGACACGTTCAAAGATGCGCTGGAACTGGTGTGGGTCTTCGGCTGAACCCAGGTTGGGATTGAGGGCGGAGAGCGGCGTACCGGCCACATTGACGCGGCTCCAGAGCGGCACTTCACTGTCGCCATGCTCTCCAATGATGTAGGCGTGAATGCTGCGTGGGTCGAGTTGCAATTCCGCAGCGAGCAGATAGCGGAAGCGAGCCGTGTCGAGAACGGTTCCAGAGCCAATCACCGAGGTGCTGGGCAGGCCGGACAGCTTCCAGGTGATATAGGTCATGACATCAACGGGATTGCTTACTACCAGGAAAATGGCCTCGGGACAGACCTGTGCCAGTGGAGGGATAAGGCCTCTGAAGATGGACAGGTTGCGTTCGAGCAGTTGCAGGCGCGTCTCGCCTGGTTTTTGTTTCGCGCCTGCGGTGATGATGACGATATCTGCCCCCTGGCAATCCGCGATTTCACCGGCTTTGACGGTAGCAGGTTCGACGAAGGAGAGGCCATGCACCAGGTCCATCACTTCCCCTTCGAGCTTTTCTCGCGCGATATCAACCAGCACCATTTCATTGAAGGTGCCTTGAATCAGCAGTGAATAGGCGCAGGCCATGCCGACCTGTCCTGCGCCTATAATCGCGCCCTTGCGAGGGCGGCGAAGCGCGGTAGATGGCACTGTATCAGCGCGAGTAATGAAAAGGCGATCTAGCATGATCTATGATGTTCCTTTCTTATTGGCTGTGTTCTGAACGATGTTTCTTTATAGACTATAGCAAAGCCATGATAATGAACTTGAACAACCAGGACTGGCAAGGTGATGTCATCCTGCGCGCCGCGAAGAATCTCCGCCCCCGACGCACGTCTCGCCCGGCAAAGAGATTCTTCGCGGCGCGCAGGATGACAGACAAGGCGGCAGGATCGAGTTGTTTCAAGAATGCTTATATTCGTCTCAGAAAGTAAGAAGTAATAAGCATTGCATTGTATAATGCCCTGGTGACAGCTTGTCGGTGAGCTTCTTTCTTATAAAGAATGGAGTAGCTATGAGTACCCAGGACCATCTGATAGAAACAGGGAAAGGCCAGGAAATTGATGCCTTTGCCTCTGCGACAGATCTATTAAAGGCCTTAGATGCAAAGCAGGTTTCGGCGCGTGAGTTATTAGACCTGTATTTATGGCGCATCGAGCGGTACAATCCGACGATTAACGCGATAGTGGTGCTTGATGAAGAGGAGGCGCGGCAAAGTGCGATGCGAGCCGACGAGATGCGGGCGCGGGGAGAGCGCGAGCCGTTGCTGGGCCTGCCGATTACCGTTAAGGATTCGATTGATGTCAGGGGGCTGCCGGGAACGATGGGTGTGGCGCGATATGCGCAGCGACGACCGGAGAAGGATGCGCGAATCGTTGAGCGCATGCGTTCTGCCGGGACCGTAATTATGGGCAAGACGAATGTGCCGCCCTATACAGGTGATTGGCAGGCGGTGAATCCTGTGTATGGGCGCACCAGAAATCCCTGGAATCCTGATTATACGCCGGGAGGCAGCACCGGTGGAGGTGCGGCGGCGCTGGCAGCAGGACTAACGCCGCTTGAGTTAGGTAGTGATATTGGCGGCTCGATTCGCATTCCGGCGGCGTTTTGCGGCGTGTATGGGCATAAGCCCAGCGAGACGGCACTTCCACGCAGTGGGCATTTTCCGGGCGCGCCGCTTCCGAATCCTGCGACGGCCATGGCTGTGCTGGGGCCGCTTGCCCGCGATGCGAACGACCTGGAACTTGCGCTGAATGTGATGGCCGGGCCGGACGTGGGCGAGGATGCCGCGTGGCAACTGCATTTACCGCCTGCAAGGCATGAAACGCTGGCCGATTTTCGGGTAGCCGTTCTCCCCACGCTCTCCTGGCTGCCTGTTGATGATGAGATTCGAGCGGCGCAGGAAGAGGTGGTGAAGGTGCTGGAGCGTAGTGGGGCGCGTGTCGAAGAGGTGATGCCTGAAAGATTGGGCGACCTGCGCGAATATTATCTGCTCTATGTACGCTTGCTCTCGGTGATGATGAATATTGGCCGCCGCAAAGACGATTTGCTCAAGGAGGCGGCGGATCTGCGCGCCACCGGTGATAACTTTGCGATTGCCGGAGCGGAGGGGCGCGAGGCGAGCGCCTTTGACTACATCGTCTGGATTGCGCGCCGCGAGGTATACCGGCAGGCATGGCGGGCTTTCTTTCAGCATTGGGATGTACTGCTTGCGCCAGTTAACATTGGGCCAGCCTTTCAGCATACGGACGCGCCCTGGCAAGATCGCTGGTTGCGGATCAATGGACAGACCGTTCCATATGACCGGCAAAGCGCCTATCCTGCTATCGCGACCCTCTGTGGTTTGCCCGCGACGGCTTTTCCGGTTGGCCTGACACGCGCCGGTTTGCCCATTGGCCTGCAGGCAATTGGGCCGTACCTTGAGGATCGCACTCCTATTCGTTTTGCCGGGCTTGTAACACGTGAGCATGGCGGTTTTCAACGCCCGCCAGGGTTTTGACGGGAAGTAGTTTCAGCTTTTTTCCTCTATAAGTGCTGGCGATGGGCGATATTATACGCCTATCACCAGCACTTTAAAAAGGCGGCATACATGTTGAACCACATATGCCGCCTTTTATTGATGATTTGCACTGTTTTGTAAGGATGCAGCCCGTCCGCTAATAGGTGAAGCCTATTGGTACAACAAGTAATAGTAGAAAAATATTGAATTTTGTAGTATCATACAATAGAAAATGAATGAAGTATAATTTTGTGTACTTTTAGAGGAAAAGGGAGAAACACATGGCGGCTCAGAACGATATCTGCATCAACTTCTTCGCGCGCGAATTGAATAACGTCCTCATCAGCAAAGGTTTGACTCTTTGGGCCTTGCGTCAGGCTGGTATTCAATCAGCCCAGATAGACCGTTTGCGCAAAGGACTGGGTCTGCCTGGAAATTATCATATGTTAAATCCTGATGATATGCAAAAAGTGATACGTACTTTTCGTCTCTCTTCTCAGGAAGTTATGCGAATCCGGGCTGCCATACCTGCAACTTCAATTATGCAAACGCTCATGGAGCGTATATATCTTGAAAGCGCCTACCAGGTGGCAGATCAGATCTATAAATATATTTTGCAAGCAATGCAAAAAGGTAAGGCACCCTACTCGAATATTCGAAATCAAGCTCCATTTGCGCAGGCTCTCTCTCACGAGGAAGTTCTGGATGCGATCCTGCCCTGGATAGACCGGGCTTCAATGGCCGAGCAGATGAGCAGAGAAGTATCGGACAGTTTGCTGCTTGAGTATCTGGTGCAGGCGCGGGTCTGCTATACTGCTGCTTTACGTCATTTAAACGAAGCGCCTGGTGAAGTGAAGCAGATGGAAGCATGGAAGCAGTGGCAGGCCGAGGCCCAGAAGCGACTTGCGGAGGTTGAGGATATACTTCAAGACTACCAGTAATGTGATGTTTTCTCAAGGGAGGCGTCAATTTTTTTCGACGGAGGGGAAACGAAAAGTACAGGCAAGGAAGCGCTCTACACCTTCTAGTGTTTTGTAGAGTGCTTCCTTGCCTGTACTTTTGTGAATGCTTTGGAAAAGGCGCAAAACCTGGATATTTTCTTGAAAAAGATTGACAATCGATTTTCTAAATAGTATAATATATGTAAAATGTTGTTACAAATTATTTAAAAATGCAACGAAGGAGGCCATGAACGGAAGATTCTATATTACAGGCGGTACTACTAACTGTTTCCATTGAGTCGGTACTGTTAGATGTCATGAGTTCACAAGAGGTTACAACTCTTATTCAAGAGGTATTTCCTACTATTATACAGGTGTTTCAACAGCAAAGGCCTGGCACTACCTGGGGGGAAAGTAAGAACATGGATGAAGAGCATGGAGAAGAGTTTGATCTCGTCTTTGAGCATGCTTTAGATACGTTAGATCGCGCTACAATGGCGCTGCATCTCAGTCATAGCGCACCGAATTGGGCAGAGCGTGTCCGGTTTGGGCGGCAGGCGCTGGAGGGTTTTACAGGGGCGCTTGCCCAGTTGGAGCAAGTTGAGGAGCATATTCGGGCTACTGAGTCATGGCGTGTATGGCGCGAGGAGGCGCAGAAAGGCATTAGCAGTTCGCGCAAGCTACTTCTATAGTAGGCCGCATAACATAAAACACGAAAAAAATCAAGTCACACCCCTGTGACTTACGTCGTATGGGGCGAGGAATGTATTCTTGCTTTCAAGACAGAGAGCTTCCCCATCATGTGGGAGTGATGGGCAGGATCATAGCGGCTCTCTGTACCAGAAGGAGAGAATGTCATGTCGATGGCCGAAAGCTATCAGTTACTCGCCCCCTGGCTTAGTGCCAGCTTTGATCGCGCAAATCGCATTTACCTGGAAACGCACCTGGAATTACTGAATGAACCGGTTCTCGAATTCCTCGAGTGCTTCGTCCCACAATTTGATGACGAGCCGGAACTACGGGAACTGCTAAAGGTACGATTGCAACTGTTACGTGAGGTAAAAGCGCGGGGAGGTACGGTCCAGGCGGTTCGCGAGGCGTATGTGAATCGTTATGGCGGGTTGTTACTTGATCTCCCGGCATGGTTGCTCGAAATAGAACAGACTTTGCGCACCTCTGAACGCGCCTGCTGGACAGAACGCCAGATTACGGCGCGTAAGTTGCAACTGAGCTGCGCGCTTGCGCAATTGCGGATGGAACAGGCATTTTCGCCCGCTATCATGGCTGAATTGCAGTTTATCCTGGCAGGCCTCTTCCTTTTCGATGCCCATCAACCCTCTACTTATGACCTGCAGGTGGCGATTCGGTATTATGAAGAGGCGCTGCAGGTGTATACCATCGAGCGCTATCCGCTGCAACATATCAAAACATTGGTTGCCCTCGGCCAGGCGTATACGCGCTTTCCGACCATCGCGGGCCTCGATCATCTTGTCAAGGCGCTGGACTATTACAAAAAGGTGCTGCGTTTATGTGAGGAGGGCGTCTCTGGCCTGTTACCAGCCGGGCACTAGCTGCCTGTCACCACGAACCCTGCCCAGTAGATGGGATTGGCGAATGGTAGCGCATCGGGGTCTATCGCGGCCTGAACAGTTGCTTGCAATTGCAACTGGGCCAGGCCGCTTTTATAACCGGGTCGCAAGCCGCGTAATGTGGATGGCAGATTCGGTGGCAGGCCGCGATTCTGTGAAAGATGCGGTTCAGCCAGCTCTTGTAAAGGGTCGTAGGTCATCAAGACGCGATAGGTTGCCTCTTCACGCAGCCAGCGTTGGGCCTCAGCTAAGGCCTGGGCTGGAGGCCTGGAGTGGCGCGGATCGAGGTAGAGTTCGGCAAATTTGCTCATCAATACAAATGTGGCGAGGTCGTCAACCGCCCATAGCGAGGCGATGACACCGGCAGCGCCCGCCTGTAGAAAGCCTGCCGCCAGTCCAAGCATCTCGTTCGGCGTGTTGCCGGTATCGATAAGCGCTGTTTCGCAGGCTGAGAGGACGAGCAGACGCAGTCCAGTCAGGTTTACAATGCCGTCAAGCGCTTCGCTCAAATAGATATGTCGCTTATCCTCGCTGACGGTCTCATTTCCGGCGAGGATGAGATGCGAGCTGCGCGGCTGGTCGAGGTTGTACTGGCCGTGAATGGCCAGGTGTGCGTACCAGGCCTGTCCTAATGCTTCGATAACGCGCTCGCGTGTCACTTCTCGGGGTCGCAGGTAGCAGACATTGCTGTAGCCATATGCGTCTGCGATACGCCGGACGCTATCTGCCTCAGTCTGCGCGTAGGGAAGCGAGCTGATAGTGGCTGGCAGTGGTTGTGGATTGCCTGCGTTGAGAAGCAAGGGACGACTTGTGCGGTCGAGAGCCTGAGCGCGCGCGAGAGAGACAGCTTTGGCCTGCGCGCTCGGCGAGATGGTGGTGATGAAGAGTTCTCCCAGTCTTTTACGTGCGCCATTCCCGTTCCATACTGGAACGGCAGGTAGGGGAAATAGCCCGAGAAACCCATAAGGTATCAGTGTGACATCTTGAATGTTGTGCTTTTGCAGGTGTTCCGCGACGTTATCTAATGCCATTTCAGCCAGCCTGGGTAGAGAGTGCTGCATTTCGATATCGATGACGACCTGGCTGAAGGCTGCTCCACAGGCCATACGTTCCTCAAGCGTGTAGTGTGTAAATGGCAGGTTGAGCAGGCGCTGTGGAAAGAACAGGCGCGTTTTGCCATGTATCCATTGCTGTAGCGCATCGAGAAAAACGGAGTCCAGCGGAAGATTGTGCATGGCCTGGCTAATGCTGTCTCCCCATATCAGAAGTGTTTCGAAGGCAGCACCGAGGAGCGCCGGCCAGTAGCCGCCGCTCAAGTAGTACATTTCCTGCATTCCCCCGATGATCCACGATAATTTCGCAGGGGGAAGCTCATCTGTGCTGATGGCGAGTCTGGTTACGGCTTTGCGCGTCAGCTTTGGGAGCGGAATGGTGTCAATCTCAAGCGTTCTTTCAGGGGTGCGCCAGACAATCAAAGCTATGCCTTCTTGCTCCTGCGCAGCAAGGTAGACGAGCGCTGAGCCGGGAGTTGGCAAGGCTTTTCCAATCTCTTCTAGCTTGATGTCACTCAAAAGGAATTGGGGATCATCATGCTGGCGAATGGCGTCACGGGCCTGTTTAAAGACGGCATAGGTATTTTCGAGTTTCACCTGCCTCCTCCGGTATTCAGAAAGCCGCTCCTGGGGATTCAGGTTAATAAATTCGGTATCCGTCATACGCTGTCGGGCGGCAATCCAGGCATTGCGGGCGGCAAGAAAAGCCTCGGCACGCTGGCAGGCTGCCGGGTCGGTGATGGTGTTTGAATGAATCTCGTCGAGAGCCAGCCGGGCGCGAAAATTTTGCGCCCGGCCCTCTTCCAGGGCGCAGAGAGCAGCAACGATATCAGGGGGTTCCATGTGAAGGGCCGCTCTGGCATAGCGAACGGGGATAGCAAATGAATCGCGTTCGGCAATGATATCAAGTCGTTTGGCATCAGTTGTTGCCGCCTCCAACAGACCGTTGATGGTCCTGCGGACTTCATCGAGCGCCTGGCGCATGTCTTGCCAACGCTGTTGCTGCTCATAGATCTTAGTGAGCATAAGCTGGCAGTCACAATACTCGCGTGGGGCAGTATCTCCCGTGAAAATCGTCATTGCAGCCTTGCTGTAGGCTATCACCTGCTGGAAGTTCTCGGTCAGGTCACCACGAGTTCTATCGAGGTAAGAGGCGGCGAGATGCAGGCAGGTTTGCGCCCATAGAAGGGGAGTGTGTTCTGGAGAAAGGGCGCGTAGAGCAGTCTTGTAATCCGCGATTGCCAGTTCCATATTTTCTTCAGGGTTGCCGCGAATGCGTCTGCGGTATGCCAGTCCGCGATTGATGTGGATGAGTACCCAATCTTCAAAGGTTGTTTCTGGATTGAACACGTTTCGTACAGCGTGAAAATCGGCGAGAGCCAGTTCGATATTCTCCGCCTCTACTCCATATGTGCGATGGAGGTAAACGATGCCACGATTCATGCGGGCTATGGCCCAGTAACGAGGGGCATTCTGCTCGTTCAGCATTTCTAGCAACACATTGTAATCATTAAGCGCGTTGTCAAGCTGCTCTCGATGAGTTTGCTGGAATAACTCGGTGTAGGCCAGAACGCGATTTACGCCAGTACGCGCCCATTCGAGGGGATAGCGCTCGCGTGTGAAGATTTTCAACGCCTCGTCGAAATCACTGATGGCGAGTTCCAGGTTATTTTTTCGATCCCCTAGTGGATGGCGAGTGCGTATAAAACCACGATTGCTCATCGCATTAGCCCAATCGGTTGGGTTTCTGGTTGGAGAAAGATATTGAAGGGCTTTCTCGCAATACTGGAGCGCTGTGTCGAGATTGCTGACCTGCGATCCCTGCCGTCTTTGACAATAAGCAAAGCAAAGATTTGTATACACAAGGCCCAGCCTGTAGGCATCATTATGCTTCTGGAAGATAGTCAAGGCCTCAGAAAGGTCTTGAATTGCCCATTCAATGTATGAGGGGTGGTTGATAAAGGTGCTGCTTTCAATGTAACAAAGGCCGCGATTAAGCAGTGCATCGCCTCGTTCTTCCAGGGTATCCTCTTCCTGGAGTACTTCGAGGGTGTTATTAAGATCGATGAGCGCGCATTTGAGATTCTCAATACTATCAATACTCATATAGGCGAAGTCATGGTAAATAGCGGAGCGTCCCGTAAGTGCGAGCGCCCAATCTGCAGGTGTTTGCTCGCGTGTGAAGACTTCGAGCGCGTCATTGAAATCGTTAAGCGCTTGCTTTGTGTTCTCCAGGTGATTACCTGAGAGCCGGTAGTCGGAATAGGCAATGGCTCGAATGCGGTGCATATGCGCCCGGTCCCGGGCATTTCTTTGATCTTTGGGAGCTTTTTCCAGGTAGACGGTAGTATCACGGATGGCCGAGACAAGATATTCATAAGGATGCTCATCTCTGGCTTCCATATAGAAGATGGCGCGTTTTTGCAGCGCTTCCAGCCATTCGTCGGGGGCAGTTTCAAAAGAGATCACCCCGAATAGTGTGGTCAGTTCGCGAATGGCTCGTTCATATTTTATGATTTGAGTGTCCTCCTGCTCGCGTTCCATGTAGGCGGTAAGGCGATATAAGTAGGTTTTAGCCCACTCAACGGGCGTGTCGATAGGCGAGAGTGCTGTGAGTGCGACCTCGAAATCCATCTGCGCCAGTTTCAGGTTGTCATTGTGGTTGCCTTGTTTTCGATAACCATAAGCCAGTCCGCGTTCTACCAGCAACGCGGCGCATTCTAACGGGGCCTTTTTGAGCGTATAGACCTGCATGGCGTCGGTATAATCGAGGATGGCCTGCTCAAGATTGTTTCCTTGCTCATCTAATGAGTGTTCTTTGTAAGCCAGCCCGCGCCCCATATGCGCTTTTGCCCATAGCTCCGGTGTTCTGTCCTGTGTAAGAACGGTCAGGGCCGCGTCATAATCGAGAATCGCTCGCTCCAGGTTCGCGTCTGATGCGCGTAAAGGAGCGAGGCGCATATAGTAATCTGCGCGCCATCTACGTAGTTCGGCCCAGAGCATAGGATGGGTGGTCCGGGTAACATGGATCAAAGCGCGAGTGTGCAAGGCAATTTTGCGAAGTATCGTTTGTTCGTCTTCCGCAGACTCGGGAGGTTCCTCTTCAGAAGATAGCCCGGCAAGCAGCGAATCCAGCCCCTGCTGCTCAAGATAAAGCAGGAGATCGAACAGATCGAGCAGTGTTTCAGCCGTGTCGCTGTTTTCCTGTACTCGCTCCTGGGCGATGGTCAGGCAGAGAATGCTGAGGGTTCTTTCATCGCGTAAAGTTGGCTGGCGCTTCAGGCATATTTGCTGCAACATTTTGGGTGATTCGATGGAAAGCATCGCCTCTAGCGCATCGATGATCTCCTTATCGGGAGGCGCAGTTTGTTCAAGCGGGCGGCGTGGGGGTATGAACCACGTAATCATACACGATCCTCCTGCTACAATAAAGCTGCTTTGAGCTGGTCGGCAAACTTTTGTTGTTCATATGCAGTCAGGTCGGTGCCCGCCTCTACGTGCAGCGCCGCGCAATAGGCCAGTTCGGGTACGACGCTGTTTTTGGGGTCTCCTGGCCAGTTATGGACGATGTTCTTTGCTACTCTGGCAATGGCTGTATAGTGGTCAGCCGGAGTTGCGTGTTTCGCTTTCACTTCATCGTCAAGCCACTCTCTATCAGATTTCGTGAGAAGCCAGCGCACAAGTGTCCGGTAAAGACATGGCGCGGGGCAATGCTCGCAGCCGGGAAATGGTCCGTGATTTCGCTCTAAAAGCTTCTCGTACCGACGCGAGAAGCGGTCGAGATCGCTGCTGGCAAGGGCGAGATCGTTCTTTTGCACAAAGGTGAGCAGGCCGCTGGTCAGTGGAATGCGCAGTTCATCAACAACTGGATAACTCCACCCGTGAATTGCGCCGTATTTTTGGAGCAGTTCAGCACATCCCTGGATGATGAACATGCGTAAGGTGGCTTCTCGCATGCTTCCTTGTACGGAGGGTAGCTCGCTGGTCAGGTATTGTTCTAACAGCTTGATGGCCTGTGGAAGCTGAGGGCGGCTGAACACAGTGCGCAGGAGCAGCAGTGACCAGAGAACCTGTCCCCGCGCCGCCGATAGCAAACGGGCCGTATATTGATAAATAAGCGCATCCGGGCTGCCAAAGGGCGAGAGAAGGACGCCATAACGGCGAAAATCCAGGATGAACTGACAGGCCTCAACCGAGGCATAGCGCGGACTTTCAGCTTTCAGTTGGGTGTCGGTAAGTGGAGCCAAAGCGCTTTTGTAGTTTTCCATGCGCACCTTGTAGGCATGATCGGCTCCTTCGGCGAAGACTGCGGCCATGCCGGGAGGCAGGATACCGAGATGATATGTCTGTTCGCCTGTAAGGTTCATGGTCTGACCGATGCTTTGCCGGTCATCCATCGCAACGAGCCGGTGAGCGATTTTCAGATTGGTGTTTTTTAATACGTCTGGAGCCAGTTTGCTGGGAATCTGTTCGGCAACGAGTACTCCCTGCCCATAGGCTCGCACCTCTGAAAGCATATTGGTAAAGACTTCGATGGCCTGGCCGCGCAAATTTGACGATTCTGTATCAACCTGTGTCTCGGTGTTTTTGAGCAGGCGATGGGCTTCCTCAAAAACGAGGAGGTGTTGTAAATCGGCAGAAACACTTCCCGATGACGCTTGCAGGCGGCGGTACTCGTAGAGCTTTGCCAGCAGCATGCCCATGAGGAAGGTTTTTTCGTCATCGCTCCCGATATTTTCCATCTCCAGAATGGTGGGATGTGAGAGCAACTGTGACATAGGGATACCGCGAGCGGTATCGAGCATAAGCCCTTTTGTTCCGACACGCATCGAGCCGATACGCGCTTTCAATCCAGCTTTCACGGTCTGATCGGTATGAGGGTCATAGTGAAAACGATTCACGACCTCGTCGATTTTATAGTAGAGGTCGGTGAGTGTAGGGAAAATGGGGTACAGGTGGCGCTCTGACCATTTAGGAAGGCGCACGTTCAGGCCGCTTGCCAGGTCCCAGCCCTTATCTTCGTAGATTTCATGCAGGGCCACTTCCAGCACGTAGGGCATGGGTGCGTAGAGGATGAAGGCGGCATTGAATACGGCTTTCAAAAAGTCGATATGATTGGTGACAGAGGCGCTGCCGGGCCGGTCGTCGGTTTCAAATTCAAAAGGATTGAGCCGGAAAGGGGCGATGTTTTCGTTGCCGAGCGTGTAGATACGCGCGTCTGCGCGTCCTGCAAGGCGTGGGCGCAGGGTGCGATACTCGGTCTTGGCCGGTTCAAGGATGAGAAATGGCAGCCCGGCCTGCACAAGATGGTCGAGTAGATTCATGACGCTGGTTGTTTTACCGCTTCCTGTCACGCCAACGACGACAGCATGTTTGGCCAGATCATGCAGGGAAATAGTATAGGGTGTAGAGTCCTGATTATTGTGCTGGATATGACCCAGCGCCAGGTTTTTGCTATGCGCGTGCCGGAAGTCTACATCGAAGCGAACAAAGTCGGAGATGGCATATCCAGGCACCTCTTCACGTGGAAATTGCACCAATGTTGCCAGCTCTTCAGAAGAAAGGTAGGTGCTGAACGCGGTCTGCTGCAATATTTTGGAACTGGCGGGATTGCAGAGGTAAGCGCGCATTGGTTCGGGGCGTGAATCCTCGCCCGCCAGCGTTGCTATTAACAATCCGGCCAGGCGCTGCGCATCGTCTTGAGTACTTGCGCCAAAGTAGGAAGAGACCCACCATTGACCACAGGCAAGCGCGGAGTCTAAGCGCTCCACCTGTCTTTCCAGCAACCGCATAAGGTATTGCGCCCGGTAATTGACCATCTCTCCACTGAAGGTTTGTGATGCAATGCCCGTTATTTGTTCTGTGTTCTGGCGTTGTATGCGCGATTGTGAGACAACCCAGGTCAGCCAATCGATCATTTTCAGGCGCTGATCTGCTGTCACCTTGCGGGTGCTGGGGCGCGCATGCACTATGTACGTCCAGGTTGCCCTCTGCATGCCGCGTATCACACGCTCAAATTGCGAAAACCCTGTTGCATTGGCAGATGCGGGAAGAGCAACCTGCAGGCCAGCGGGTTGCTGCTCGCCCGGTCGCTGTTGTTCCTGCGCTTTGAACGAGCTTTTATGACCGGGTACGCCGCTCAGCATGCCATGTACGCGAAAGTGGCGCTCCAGTTTTGATGCGAGGTAGCCTGCTGGCCGACTATCCAGGTGAATGCCGGGCAGTAAGGCTTTGAGCATGCTCTCTGTAGTTTCGAGCGCTCCCAACGACAGGTAGAGCGCCAACCCTTGATCGTTACCGGCCAGCACGAAAATCAATTCTGCCTGTTGTTGCCCATGCGTGCCGGTAAGTAAGTCGGCGATATGTTGCGCAAAGTCGCTGTCTGCCTGAGCGTTCCAGAACGCGGCCAATCCCTCGACCGAGAGAAAGCGTTTGCCGCCCACGATATCGGCCAGTTCAAGATCGGTTACGCTGGCACCTTCGAGTTCGCGCCGTTCCAGCTCATCGATTCGCGCGCTGATCTCGGCCAGCGATTTGCGCCATTCCGCATCAAAGCCTGAAAACATGTCACCTCTCCCGAATTGCGCCTCTTAGCGGTATCTGAAAAACTGCCACACAATCGAGAGGATGAGCAGGAGCAGGATGGTCGCAATGATCCGGCTGAGCCAGGGCGTTGGCCGGTGCAGGCGAATTTCACTGCCGGTGGTATGGTTATAGGCGCGTGTCACTACAAGCGTGCCACCGGCGTTGTGCCCCCATAGCGAGATATCATCGCCCAGACTTAAATTGCCTCCTACGAGGTCCCCTTCAAAGCGCGCATCGCGCTGGGTGCCGTCCGGGCGTCGTATGCGCACCGTATTCACCGTCATTTTGCGCTGAATGCGCCCGCTCATGCCGATCAAACCCATAATGAGCAGGAAAGGCCGAAGTACCAGCAAGAAAGGAATGAAAATGCATCCCAGCACACTGGTAGACCAATCGGGCGGTAATGTGATCTCAGATTGCGTTGGTTGAAGCGCGATAGTGCCTTCCAGGTCGGGCAAGCGCCCGGGCATGCCGGATGGCAGCGGGCCGAAATGCGAAGCTGCTGTTGGCGGCGGAAAAGGCCCTGGCAACGGGGAACTCGGCCCAGGTAGAGGACTGGATGGGCCTGGTGGCGGAACCGGCCTGGGCACCGACGAACGCGGCCCTGGCAGAGGAGCAGGGGGGCCAGGGCGTGGCACTGGCCGGGGCATCGCCGATGAGCCAAAGCCCTCGAAATCTCCTCCGCAGATAGGACAGGCGCTTCCCGCTGGCGGTGCCGGAGTTTTATGTCCATTAATACATTTTACCGTTGGCACGATCTGGCTGCCTTTCTAAATGTGTGTGCATCAAGACTCGTAATGAGAGGAGGTGAGCAGCCTGCCTCTAGATGTCATCCTGAGCGCAGCGAAGGATCTCAGGTCTCCACTGGCTTGATCCGGCAAGCGAGAGATCCTTCGCTGCGCTCAGGATGACATGGGCGGCGCTCAGGATGACAGGCGAGAAAGGTTTATTCATGGCCTGCTATTCTGAATCAGAAAACTGGTCGCGATGGCTGTGATGTCGTCGCCTCTGCTCTCCTCGAGATATCTCAGCAATCTCTGCCCTTATTAAGCGAAGTTGCTCTTCCTTTTCCGCTTCGGCATATGCCTCGTTCACCTCCGCCCTTGCCTTATCAATCCGCCTTTGTCTGTCCAGCCTTTCCGTGGCTGCCTGATCGCTTTGCGTTGTTTGCTGTGTTGCATCGGACTGCGTAGCAGGCTGGGTCGAATCGCTTTGTTGTGCCGCAGCCGAATCGTTTTGGCCGTTGCTGCCAGCACCATTCATACGACCCGGACCTTCTCCTGAAATTTCATGTTCGATCGAAGAAACCGTTTCAGAGGAGACGATCTGGACTCGCCTTGCTTCTTTCGCCTTTTTACTTGAATCAGAAAAGTCATCCCCTTCATCTTTTGACTCGAATGGTCTGTATTTAAAAGATTCACTCATCTTTCTGTGTCTTGTTCCTTCCTTTTATTTTTATAGGGTTGCGTTCGCTAACCACCTTTTCTGATGAATTCTGATATTCCTGTAGGGACGCGATTGATCGCGTCTGGCCCACTCAGGCGCATTACAGGCCAGGGTGGACGCGATCAATCGCGTCCCTACAGGATGAAAAGCCCTATCTTTGTTGTTGTTGCAATGGCATCGTTAACGGATTAAGCACGCGGGTGGCATGGGGTGGTTGTTGAATGGCATCCACCGTTTTCGTTTTCGCGAGCAGCCAGATGAGGGGTTCGCCGACGCGAATGGGCACGAAACTGCGGCTATCACCCGCTACGGGCATGCGGCCAAGCGCGGAACATGAGAAGTAGCGGACATTGGAGAATTGCATTTCAACGTCGCGCACAAAGTGATCGAGGTCGTGCTGGCACAGGAAGTTACGTACCAGGGTATTGATGGCATCCGATTCCTCAGTGATACTGGGATCGCTGCTCATCAGGTAATGGGCGGCTGTGCTGCCGATTTCGTTTTCCAGGTTGAGCGCGTCTACTTTGGTAACGACGATGGCCAGAGGATGTGGGAAGCGGCGGCCCTTGCGCAGACCTGCCGAGTCTTCAAACATATTAAACATGCGCTCGTAGGCCTGCATAACGTCGAGACTACTTGGTCGAATCAGGTTTTGAAAATGCGCGATTTCTGACTCGTGTAAATGACGGTAGCTGGGGATAGAGAACGGGTCGATGACGAAGATGATGCCATCGATGTACTTGTAATACTCCTGCTGTGCCGTATCTTCGCTGCGATTGTATACCTCACCTGCGGCATCATAAATGTAGGCAAGCTTGGGTACGCGCTTTTTGGGCGATTGAATGCGCAGGTTATAGGCCCGGGCAACCATATCAGTTGTTTTTACCAGCTCATGACCATGAGCCAGACGCCGGACGTTCTCATTATAGTCGCTTTCGTGCTTTGGATCGGTAAAGGTGATGGAGTAGTGCAGGGCGCTCTCGTAGGTTTCCTTGAACTCTTTGGTTGCTGTAACGATGAAGTTCGATTTACCGGTTGAAGGGCCGCCGACAATAGGGATGTGGATATTAGTGCCAGCGCCGATGCCCGCGTTCATCTGGTGCTTGCAGCTTGGGCAAACGCGTGTGATTTTGTCGCGCTCAATCCAGCGAGTGCCGGGGATTTTGAGGCGCAGGGTGGGCAGGCGCGTCTCACACTTGATGCAGCGGTGCGAAAAAACGCCGTAGATACTGGGCCAGAGCTGGGTATGTGGCTCGGCACAGGTAGGGCAGATAAAGGTGGGAATGTTCATTTGTTTATGGCAATCGGGGCAGCGGAAAAAGATGCGATAGAAGCGCGTATAGATAAAGGTGCAGAGCGCCAATATACCGATCATGAGCATAGAGATGGCGGCCCAGATAGAGAGTAACACGGATTGCAGGGCAATGAACACGCCTGCCAGAATCATGGCGGAAAGGTACTGCGCGCCTCCGGCAATGTACATACCGGCCATTACGACATAGATCCAGTATTTTACGAACGAACCGCTCATTCTATAGCGAGCCAACAAGGACTGGGCTTTATTGAACCACCAGCGTGCCGCGATATCGGTGCGTTTGAACAGGTTCTCGGTGACGTATTTGATGATGCGCCAGCCGCGATCAAAGGCGTAAATTTTATAGGCAGGCTGAGCCTCGAACAGCGTCATAAGGAATACCGCCCTTTCTGTTATTTAATGGTTTTGTGCGATTCGACCATCAGTTCTCCGAAGTTTTTCACGGCCACAGCCGCCCCAGAAACCACTCCTGCCGATGAAATGCCGACCAGCAAAATGATGCTGAGTGGTAAAACAACATATACGATTAATGCGATGGCAATAGCGATGACAATCAGAATTCCAATAAGTGCGGCACACCCGTCGTCCATAGTTTTGCTCCTTCCGTTTTAGGCCTGGCTAGCGGCGTAAAAAGCCAAATTTTTTCTCAGGCTCTTCAAGGTAGTTCTCGACCAGCGCAATCCAGTTATAGGTTCCCTGTGGAGAACTTGCGACTTTTCTGTGTATGAGACGCACTCCTTCTATAAAGCCTTTTTCCTTGCGCATAGTTGCAAGTTGGTCGTAAAGATGGAGAAAGAATTCGTTGGGAATGTAAGGCATCTGCTCAAAGGCTGCTGAAGAGTCATCAAACCAGAATGCCAGCACATCGAGAATGATTTCTGCATATTGTGAAAGCAGCACATTTTTGAAGAGTTCCCAGTAGGCGGACCAGAAAAGCTCGCGCCGCTTCCAATCATAGAGGGTGTGGATACGCGCATGTAGCTTGCGTGCCTGTTTCTTATCGAAGAAACCGTTAAGTTTGTCCATAAGGGCCGCTCGCTCGCGCTGCTCCTTTTCCGCCTGGACTTTGGCATCCTCGGCGTTTCCGAGCCGCTTTTGCAACTGCGATGCCAGACCCAGACCCACTGAGGCGATGAGGTTCTTACCGGGTGACAGGTACTCTTCGACCAGGGGGAACCACTTTATATTTTGCCTGTCAACTGCCGCTTTGATATAGCGCGCGCTTTCTGGGAAGCCGCGCATGCCGCGCGTGGCTTCGAGGTGGGTCGGCAATTCCAGCATAAAATACTGGACGCTATAGAGCGCCTGGAACCGGTCTGGCTCCGTGTCGAACCAAAAATTGAGCAGACCCAGGGCGTGGGCAGAGGTTGAAGCTTGGCTGAGCAACCGTTTCAAGGTATCCCAATATGGCGGCCAGAAATATTCTGAATAGTCCCAGGTGAAGAGGGCGTTCACCATGTTCAGGTGTGAAAGGTCATCCCGGCATGCTGGAAGGAATGTCTGGATGAAGCTCTGGGCTTCAAGCTGGAAGCGGTGAGGCGACTGCTTGAAGTAATAACGCAGGCGGCTTGCCAGTTCGTCATTAAGGGTTCCGCTATTCATTGCAAGCAAACCATCGATGATAGTGCGCGTTTCGGAGGAGAGACCCTCGCGCTCTCGATACTTCCGGCACATCTCCAGGTCGGCGCGCGTATAGCGACTGAGGGAGACGTTTGCCAGCGCGATACTTACCAGGTAGTTTTCCCATTGAATGGGAAGCGGGGCCAGTACCTGGCTGATAAGAATTTGAGGCGCGACTTCATTGAGCGCGTTTGGAAACTTTTGTTTGAACGCCGGTCTTTCCGTGATTTGAACCAGGTATTTAATTCCGGCTTCAGCCAGCGCTGGAATATCTGGCACCTGTTGTCTTTTAGCGTGGCTGATCCAGTCTTCAAGGGCTTTCAGGCCATTTTGAATACCTGTATTACTGGCAACACTCATGTGATTGCGTAACTCATACAAGTCAATAGCGCTGAACAAGCGCCGGACAAGCGTGCGATAGCGCACGCGCTGATCCAGGTCAAGCGGTTCTACCAGTTTGCAATAAAAGATGGGCAATGCGTTTTCTGGCAAGCTCGCATAGCTCTCCGCGACAATTTGTAGCCATGCTGCTTCCCGTCCGGCCATTGCGGAAATCATACTTTCCATCAAGGCCTTACCCTCTGGCCGTCTTGGTTTGTCATTCCATAAGCTGATCGCCATACCCAGGCTGGCAAGTAGGAAACGTTGACTGTGTTTGCCTGGAGAAATGTAGGGGCCGAGATACTGCCAGATAGACTTTACTTGCAGGGAGGTAGCATTTCCATTTTCAGGAAGTTTACTGAGCCATTCAAGAAAGTTGGGTTTGTTGATGGTGTCCAGAAACATAGCTTCCCCATAGACTGCACGCATATTATTGAGTCTTTGCAGGGCTACTTCGATGTTCGAGCCACTAATCAACAATTTTGTAACGTACTTGAGTTCTTTAAGCGCGGACTGATCCGTTGGGATTTTATGTTGTTGCTTGAGCGAAACAACACGTTTATACGCATTATAGATGCCCTCGTTTGCTTCGCTTTGTGAGAGGTCGTGAAGCAGTTCGCCGAGCTGTTGCAGTTCGTTAATGTGCTCCTGCTCAAATACACGCTGTCCCTCGAGTGTGGTGAGGACGGCGCTCACAGCTTCCAATTCTAGAGGAGTCAATGATAAGGGATGATGTGGTTCAAGGACAGCCGCGTAGGAGGCGAGCAGGTCAAGTTGCTCATCGATCTGCTTCGGTTCTGGAAAGCGTGAGAGGTAGTTGCCAATGATGGCAAGCAGGCGGTTCTCGTATATGTCGTAGGAACGAGCAGCCTCACGCGCTTCAACAGCATAGGGTGATTCGGCAACATCGCTGACCTGGCCCGTCTTCGTATTCAAGATGAAATAGCTCATGTACTCGTCAGGTGAGGCGCGGAAAGAGGAATCGGTGGTGGTTCCGGTAATCATGAACTGGGACTGGTATGGGTCATGATGATAGGTCGCGAAACTCAATAAGGGACGATACACGGGCGGCAGCATAAAGGTGACTGCGGCAATCCACTGCGCAACGTTATTGTCATCGTCGATAATCACGATACGGCGCTGCGTGCTGGAATAATGCACCACGGCGCACATGAGTTTATAGAATTGTTCGATGCGGTTCCCCTGAGCAAGAAAATTCCAGACCCCCTCGATATCCAGCGTGCATTCAACCTCGTCAAGGCTGTAAAGAGGCTCAATCATCGAACTGGCGCGCGTATCTCTGGTGCGCCAGAAGTTGCTATGCCAGTACAGGATGGGCGGCATGCTGGTGAAATAGTCCGGCTCGGTGACAAGGCTATGGGCAAAAAAGTTACCGGGGCGACCATTTTCGTCGGTCCCGTTAGATTGACTACAGAGGAGGATGGCTTCCTGCGGACTTTTATAATAGTAGCGCAGGGCAACGGGATGAGTATCCAGCCTGTACTCATCCAGGGTGGGAGGAATGCGATAGGAGATCAGGCGCGTGATCGTTGACTGGGTGTCGGGAGCGATGCCCGGCGACATGGCCTTGACCTGAAAGCCAGCGCTGCCCGCTTCTCTGTTTACAAACGAGGTATAGTAATGTTGCAGGACTGCCATACTTACCGCCCTTTCTTCCCTTTAATCAGCTTAAACTCGTGGAGAATCCAGAGGAAAGGATCTTCTACACGCAGGGGTTCAATTTTTACTCGTCCGGATGCTTCTGGTTGATTGCCGAGTGAGGAAACGCCAAAGAAGTGATAGTTCGCGAACTTGAAATCAATCTCGTTGTAGAAACCGGTATTGATCCAGGCCTGTACGTAGTTGCCGATTTCAGTGCTGACCGATTGTACATCCGGCAAATCAAGCAGGCCAAAGTGGCTGCTATGCTGTAAGAGCGCGGAGTCGGGTGCGACAATGCTTCTCAGGGTGTCCACTTTGGAGAAGGTGAACGCCACCGGTATAGGAATTTTTTTCGAGCCGGACAAATGATGGAAACTCTCGAAGAGTTCGCGCAGGCGGCCAACGATAAATTCGGGGCGTGCCATAGGGTCAGGCAAGGGCTTTTGTATGGTATCGGGAAGTTGCTGGCGCACGCTGTCGATTTGCAAGGGGTCGAGCAGGACAATCAGGCCATCAGCTTTACAGATATAGCGCGCTTCGACCGAAAGCGTGTCTACGCGCAGCTTGGACATATCTTCACCTGCGGTATCGAAGAAGCTGATATTGAGAGCGCGAATGTTATTGCCCACTTTAAAGGTCAGCCGGAAAATGAGCGGCGTCTTTACAATTGAATCGACGGTGGAGGTCTGGGTGGGTTGGAGTACCTGCTTTTTTTCAAACAAGGGTGTATAGAAGTCCCTGTTCCAGCGTTCGCGGGTGCCGTCGCCGAGCATAGAGACGGTGAAGTTAAAGTTGGCACCCACTACATGTTGCAATTGCGTAATTAACGACGCGATATAATGGCTCTTGCCCGTGAAGCTCCCGCCGATGATGGCAATAATTTTCTGATCGACCTGCCCTACATCGTGCGAAAGCTCGAAATGGCATTTGGGGCAGAGGCGTGTGCGGGCCTCTTTGCCGCACACATCGCAGTCGATGCTACGGGCGGGGCCTCGACTGAACCCGTTTTTTTTGCCGTTAATCACGTGGCCCATCGGTATCGCCTGCACGCCGCGAGTCGCTGCATAAACGGTATCGAGCGCCCTGCCAGAACAGCCGGGATGCAGGCAGCGAAATTGTATGTCCTGAACCGTAAACGACTCAAAACAAAACGGGCAGGTAATTTTTGGATTCAATAATGCTATCATACGAGCCTCAGCTTATCTTCAGTAGGATGGTGAATCGTCACCACGTCGTACATGCGATCATCTTCCAGATACAATTTGCCAAAGGTGCGCGGGGGGAGCGATTTGATGGGCAGTTCCAGATCCAACTCGCTTTCGATGAGTACTGGCCCTTCAAAACGGATAAAGGGTTCCCCCTCTTCTTTGCGCAGGGGCAGGCGGCCCTGCTTGCTCACCAGGAGCAGCGTGGGCAACGAACCTGCGGTGCGCGAGGTGATGTGCAGCAGTAACTTTTTAGGACCAAAGAATCCGCGTGGGAGTTTGATCTCGTACTCGATGACTATTTTGCTGGCAAGGCGAGCTTGAATACGAGTGCCGGACCCGATAATCTGATCGTTTCCCTGCCTGATTATGGCCGCGACAACGATATAGTGATCGCTATTCGGTGTGCCTCGAATGTCAAAGTAGCCGCGATGTTCGTATTCTGCTCGCGTCACTTTATAGGTGTTGACTCCCGTACCCGGTAGCTGGGGCCATGCCCGGTAGTCATAGGCCACCAGCACTTCCTGGCAGTTGGCGGGCCATGTCCAGTTCAAACGGATGGCGTGACCGAGGTTTTGATAGCGCAGATCGCTGACATCATCGACGACGGCGAAGCGGCGCGGATTGCCCACATACGCCATATCCTGGAAAAGAACGACCGGCGTATAATAGGTTATACCTGGTTGACGCCAGGGGTCCACCAGTGAATCGGGCCGGTCTTCCCGCAATTCGCCAAGTTGTTCCAGTTGGGCTTTCGGTATAGCGTCACCCGCTTTGAGCTTCGGTTCAACTTTCGACTTGAGTATGACCGCTCGCCCTTTTGCTGGCGGTATCCAGCGCAATGCCACCTCGTACCCTTGAGCGACCTTTTGACTCGAAATGTCTACCTCTGGAATGATGGCGGGTGGCGACTCAGGGGTCGCGCTTTTGGCTACGCCTGCCGAAGTGACGATATGTCCTTCGTGATCCTTGAATTGGGCATAAATGGTATAAAAATAGAGTCGCTCGTTTTGCACGCTGCGATCAACGAGGTGTTGAAAGTCAAGCAATTGCACCGGTATCCCGTCGTTGATGGAGGCGGGTGGCGTTCTTTCCTTTCGCACGACCACGATATTATGGACATGTGGGGGAGGCGTCCAGGAAAGATTCACCTGCTGGTTGTCCACGCGAACGGCCACATTGCTGACCTCGCTGATTTTCATGACGGGTTGGGCCAGCATTGCCGCTTCGGTCGAGGGAATATCTTCGAGCGAGGCGAAAACGGCGTAGAAGGTTGGCACCCCTATCTCGGGTTTCGTATCGTCGTAGACGCGGCCTGTCACCGTGTCTAACAGCAGGCCATCTTTTACGGATACAGGCTGGGCATGAATTTTGCGCACAATTTTATAGGTGACATAAGGTGTGGGTGATGGCTCCCATTGCAGGCTAATGGTGGAACCGCCAACACGCGCGCGCAGGTTACGAGGCGCAGCGGGCGGCGTGGTGCTGAGTATATCACGAGCTTCTTTATAATCAGCGCAGATACGGAGGGCCTGCACGCACAGATCGATCCGCTGATTGGGTGTAATTGCTCGCTCTTTCGCTCGCGTGAGCAATTCCTGCGCCCGCGCAATTTCGGTAGTAACCGTTTGCAGGTAACTGTTGCGGTCTGGAATACTTCCGGCAGCTTGCTTTGACAGGTACTCGCGCGCGGTAAAGTAGAGCCGCTTGCTGAGATAGTCTTTTAGCTGCTCTACGCTTTGCTGCTGCGCCTGTAGAAGCCGCTGGATTTCGGCTCGATATTCAGCGATCTGGCGGGCGCGAGTGTCGGGTTTGGCTGGTTTCCAGGCCTCTTCCGCGCTTTTGATACGCGCCTCTGCCGTAGCAATATCGCCCTTTGCCAGCAACTGGCGGCATTCTTTCAGCAGGTCATCGACCCAGTATCGATTACCAATGTCGAAGCCGCATTTTACGCAGCCAATATCTTCGGAGCGGGCGGGCTGGCCGCAATTGGGGCAGGTGATGCGCAGCTCTCTGGTGCAGCCGGAGCAAAACTGGTTTGCTTTCTTGTTGACCGTTCCACAGTAGCCGCAGCGCTGCGTTTCCTCACTGATGTCAATGGTTGGCACTTCGAGGAACCAGTGCCGCTGATTGGCGAACGCTCTTAAACGTTCGCCCGCCTCTAGCTGCGATAAACCTGCTTCATTGACCGCCCGTTCAATAAAGAGTGCGACTTGTTTGGCGTAGAGTCCTTTTTGCGTGCCGCCAGCCGCGTTTACGATCTTCTCAAACTCTTCCAGAAGGGCTTGCAGCTTGCTGAGACGGAGGGACTCGTTATAGCGCTGGCGCATGTCTTCCGATTTGAAGACCGTTTTCGCGTGCCCGGCCAGTTCTGAGGTCATGGTGACTTCCAGCGTCTTGGGTTGCCTGCGCTGCATAGCGGCATAAATTTCTTCTGCCGCTTTGCTTAATTCCTGGCAGGAGGTCCCTTTGGGCCGTCCCAGAAACTCGTACAGATCGGCTTTCCCAAGTTTTTGCAACCGCTCATTGATGGCTTTGAGCAGTGTGGAATCCAGTTGCTGGTCTTTCGCATTTGATGTTTCAGGTGCCTTGATCGGTACTTTGATGCGGCTGCGAATCTCCTTTTCCGAGAGGACCGACTTGTAGTCAGCGAGAAATTTATTGAATTCGGCCTCGTTCAGGAAGCCTTTACTGGTGGCAATGGCGAGTTGCCTTTCAAACTGTTCTATTTTTGCGCTGTTTCCCTCGGCGAGTTCTTTTTTAGCGGCTTCGGCGAGCGCCTGTCTTTGGGTTGGATCGGCCATGACTTCGCGAATTTTGGAGACGAGCGCGAGATTTCTCCTGGCCTCCAGCATGGTATTGCCCACGCCGTTGCTTTTGCGTGTCCACTCGCTCCGTTTTGTTTCGAGTATTTTCTCAAAATTATTCTGATCCCAGGGCTTATTTGGATCGATGTCCAGTAGAATGAAGAAATTGGGGACAGAAGTAGTTTTCTCGCCTGCCATGATCTTCTCCCATGTTTTTTACGCTAGAATTTTATGCGCAGCCCACCACCTGCGCGTTTCTCTCCACCAGTTTCGGTCAATTCTTGTGCGATGGTACTGAATGTTTCAGCAAGCCGCCCCATATCGGTAAAGAAGCTCTGTTCGGATGAAGAGGCGATTTGCGCCAGGAAGGCGCGGTCGGCTCCTCCAAAGCCGATGGCGATCACTTCGATACCGGCCTTGTGGCATTCTCTGGCGCGTTTGATGGCGTCGCCCTGGCAGGCCCATACGCCATCGGCCAGCACAATCGCGTAGCGCATACCGGTAGTATTTTGCATGCGCTGGTAAATGTCGCGAAAAGGATGGTCTGAGTTGCCATAGCCGGTCCGGCCAATCGAAAGCTGTTGAATGGCGCGTGTAATGTCTTTTCCATTCTGCGTTGCTGGCTGATCGACATGTACGCGGTCGGAGAAAGAAATGAGGCCGATGGAGGTAGTGGTCAGGTCGCACTGGCTCACAAATTCCAGCGCGGCTTTCTGGGCTTCCCGCAAAGGAGTACCGCTCATGCTGCCTGAGAGGTCGAAGGCGAGGTAGACGGTCAGGTGCTCTCTCACCTCCAGGTCCTTTGGAGAACCGGCAAAGCGGTCTGGAACATCGGATGGCACCGGCTCGATGCGCAACTTTAATGGCGTGCCAGTGCTGCGTTCAACGGCTGAGACATGCACGACGCCGTTTTTATCATAAGCATAGGTGACATCCACAACGGTCTGTTTGTCGTTGAGCAGCGGGAAGTCTGAGAAGACGTAGCGCCCGAGATAGGCGCAATGCTGAGGATCATCACTCTCGCCCTGCGTTAAAAACACCTCCATCTCGGTATCGCCGCGCCGCCGGAGTCTCATCGTATAAGGTCGTGTTTGCTCTGAGGGAATGCGCAGGTTTTTGGCGATCAGGATGCTATTGATATAGCGGGAGCGGTCCTCATTTACCGCGATCATGCCGAGGCTATGCGCGATGACATCAGATGTAGTTTTGCGGCCTGCCAGGTGAAAGATGGGCTTGTTCGCGCTCTCCTCAATTTCCATCGCTGCCTGGATGGCGGCCCCGAGCGCTACCGCCTCGTCGGGATGAATGCCGGTCATAGGAGGTTTGCCTGAGATGCGCTGGATAAATGCGCGTATCATAGGCATGCGTGTTGAGCCGCCGACGGGCAAGATGCCATCGATATCCTGCCACGTCAGGTTGGTTTCGGAGAGAACCTGCTCGGTCAGCAGTTGCGTGCGTTCTAACAGGTCAAGGGTCAGTTGCTCGAACTTTTCGCGTGATACCGTGTAGGTACCTGTATACCCGCCTGCCGAGACTCGTATATCGGCGCTTTGGCGTAAAGAAAGGTTGTGCTTGAGCCGTTCCGACTGGACGCGCAGTTCGTTAATGTCGTCTCCGGCCAATTCTACGCCGAATTCGTCCCGGAAGAGACCATCCACGTACTCGATTAAGCGATCATCCCAGTCTTTGCCGCCCAGGTTGTGGTCGCCACCGGTGCCGATGACGCGCAGTTCGTTTGCCGTGATTTCGACCAGCGAGACGTCGAAGGTTCCCCCTCCCAGGTCGTAGACGAGAACGCGCTGTTTCTGCTGACCAGGGCGCAATCCGTAGGCGAGCGCGGCAGCAGTGGGTTCGCTGATGATCTTCAGAACGTTCAAACCGGCCTTGCGACCTGCCTCGATGGTGGCTGAACGCTGCACGTGCGTAAAGTAAGCAGGTACAGTAATGACGGCGTCGGTTACGGGGCTGCCGAAATGCCGCTCCGCCTGTTTTTTCAGGTGCGCAAGCACGATCGAGGAAAGGTCTACCGGTGTATAGGTGCGACCGTGGTACGACAGGAGAAAATGGGTATCATCCATATTTCGTTTGAAGAAGGATGCCACTTCCTCTTTTCCTAGCGCCTGCTGCTCCTTCGCGGCATAACCGACAAGCGGCGTATCTCCTCCCAGGTATACAACGGAAGGAGTGGTTGCATTCCCTTCCTCATCACGTATCACTTCTGGTTTGCCATGAGCATTAATGTATGCGACGGCAGAGTAGGTGGTGCCCAGATCAATGCCAACGAATGTATTCAACGCCCGCTCCTTCACTAACTCAGCGTTTGTATCCTGCGAACTTCCTGCTTATGAGATTGCGACATGCGTGGAGCGCTTCTTTGCTTTCTCCACTGCTTCCTCTGACAACCCGCGTTTTGTCTGGATGGTGACCTCAATGGACATATTGCTGCCCGGTTCGCGTGCCGTTACATGCAGCCTGCCTTCGCGGTTCAAGTCAAAGGTCACTTCAATGGGGGCGTTGATGGGCAGGCGCGGGGGTAAATGCAGCTCCGCCTCGCCTATTTTTTCGCCCGCTTCAATATCATCTACCGTGTGGGTGGAGAAGCTATTCTCCATGATACGGATGTCTACCATTTCCTGTTCAGCTTCAAGCGTAAAGAACGTCTGCCTGCTTATCGCGGGAAGTGGGTCGTTGACGCGGACAAGGTTGAAAATGACCTCGGCATTTTTTCTGCTGTCCACGGCAATGATGCCAAAGCTATGGCTGGCGACGTTGGTCACTTCCATTTCGTTGAACTTTTTGATGGTGCCCAGCTTCAAGCCGACATCCTGCGCCACCTGTTGCTGCGCCTGCTCCAGAACTCGTTCGGAGACCGAGGACGAGTCGACTTTAGCTACGTCGGTGCCAGTAATTTCAGCAATCTTATGCTGTATTTTCTCGTCAAGCATCAGTTTGTGGGCATAAATGGCCGCCCCTTTTGCCACCGACTCATCGGGATCGTGTACCTTCGTTGGAATGCTAAATTCTTCTTTCAAGCGTTCTTGCACTTGAGGCATTCTGGTCGAGCCGCCAACCAGGAGAATTTGATCGAAATGACTAAATCCTCGTTTTCGCGCCTCCTCCATCGTGGTTTTTGTGAAATCGATGGTTCTTTCGAGCAGGCTGGCGGTCAGTTCGTTGAATTTTTCGCGGGTGAGGGTGATGCCTTTGCGCTGTCCGGCATGTGTCACCGGCACGCTGGTTTCCTGCTTCGAGGAGAGCGTGCGTTTGGCTGACTCGGAGCGCAGCCAGAGGTCCTGCAATGTCTCTTCGGAAGAGGTTGGATCATCTGAGGAGCCTGTTTCCATCATCCATTGTTCGGCCAGATATTGCACAATGATGGCGTCCCAATCCTTGCCGCCGAGGTTGTGGTCGCCGCCGGTGGCAATGACGGTAATGGTGCCCGACTTGATTTCGATGACAGTGATATCAAAGGTGCCGCCGCCGAGGTCGTAGACGAGTACGACCTGATCCTTTTCATTCTGCAGACCATACACAATCGCTGCCGCAGTCGGCTCGTTAATGACTTCGCGCACATTCAGGCCCGCGATTTTGCCTGCGTTTGCCGTCGCTTCGCGTTCGGCAATGCCAAAGTAAGCCGGGCAGGTAATGACAACATCTTTCACGGGAATGCCCAGCTTCTCTTCTGTGTCTTTTGCTAATTTCCGTAGAATATAGGAAGAAATTTCCTCGGGTGTATAGTGCAGGCCATCGCACTCAAATTCCCAGTTCTCCTCGCCCATGTGTCGCTTGACCATCGCTACCACCCGGTCAGGCGAGAGAACGGCGCTCTCTTTGGCTACTTTGCCCACCACAATATTATCGGGACTTTCAAAAAGGATGACCGAGGGCGTGGTGCGCTCTCCCTCCTCGTTCGTAATCACTTCCGGCTTGCCATATTCATCGACGTGAGCGATGCACGAGTACGTGGTGCCCAGATCAATACCAAAAACCTTCGTTTCTTGATTGCTCATGATCGTGCTTTCTCCATTCTGCTGGCTGTGCTTGTTATACGTTACTCTTTGCCTGGAACAAATTTATACATAGCGATAAGCTCTGGTCGCAGTACCCGTCCCTCGTACTCGAAGCCTCTACGTATCCTGCGCGCAATCTTTTTGTCCTGTGCCGGGTCGTTGGTCTCGATTACTTGCAGGACGCGCTGTTTGACGGGGGTATAGCTGTCCTCTTCCAGACTATAAGATTCAGCGCCGTTGCGCCTCAGAATATCGTCGATCGTTTCCTGGAAGGAACGCAGATTGTCGAGGGTTTGAGATGAGTCAACGCCGTTATGCGAGAGGCTTTCAATGAGCTTGCCGAAATCATCGTACACGGCAATCAAGTCAGTAAAAAGGGGTCGTAGAATTTTGAAGTGGAGTCCTTCGCGGTGGGTTTGTAGCTCCTGGTATAGGCTATCAACCTGGCGTTCTTTGCTCTCGTCATATTTGATCTTGGTATCGAAATCGCGCCGCAGTTCCTGCATCTCTGTCACAAGGGTCTGTAGAGTCTGGAGAAGCTGTGGTGGTATCGTTGAAGCCTCACTACTAGAAAGTGCCGTGTCCTGAGAAACCTCTGCTGTTTGAATGGGTGCCTCCCCGTTCGGTACGCCATTGTTTTCAAAAGTGGTCGCCGGTTGAAGTTCTTCCATTGGCTGGGCTTACCTTTCTAAAAATTTTATAAATATGGATTTACTTGCCATAACTTTCTATGCGTGATGCAAATTCATTAGAATACTTTGCCTTAATTCAATTACCAAATAATAAAAAAGTACTGTAATTTATTGCTTTCTTAAGGCCAATATAGTATAGTCTAAAGCAGAGATTCATGTCAAGTATTACCGCTCTTGTATAAAAGAAGATTGCAGCTTCAGATGAGGCTTTTTATTTTTTATTAAAAAACTTTTTCTGAGGATGGAAAAGAACACTTGGGAAAAGTCTGTAAATAGATTCATGCTGAGTAAGAGTTGATTATGAGAGCAGATGATAGTAGTGATGGCTCAAGGAACCATGTGTTTCTTATTAGAACAATTCTTGGGATTAATCAACCAATAAATTGGATACTAGGCTCTATTCTTCTGTCTGTATTTATAGATGTAATAGCAAATGTGATGACGCCGATTTTGCCTAAAGATGTAGAGCAATATCTTCAGACAATTTCGAATTGGGCATTTGAGAACCGTATAGCAGCTATTCTTATTCTTTTGATTCTTTTGCTCTTCAAATACATGTACTTCTTAGTAAAGGATGTTCCCCTTCCTCCCTCCCATAGAGTTTTAAAGCAAGATTATCTTGAATCACTTGTTACTCGAACAAGGGACTTAGTTCCTGAAGGACTTCCTGCTCATATAAGAGGACTTAGTGCTTCAATGGATACTGTCTTCTTCTCTCCATATTTTTATGCGAATGCCCTTATAGTAGATCATCAATTAAAAGACACTAGTTCAGAGAATGAGTATCGTTGGCCTGATCTGCCTTTCAACGAGAGTAGTAGGATAACCTTTTCATCTATTTGGAAAAATTTCAACAGGCAACGGTCCATAGCTGTAATTCATGGATATCCTGGTATGGGAAAGAGTACCCTTTTAATAGGACTCACATTACATATGGCCCAGCTTGGTATTAATAGATGGTACTATATTCTTGCCAGAATTCTTAATAAACTCTCGTTGAATCCCCTGAGATCTTTTTCCTTGAGTGAAAAGGTCGAAGGTGGTTTGCATGTCTTTGATTATGTGTATCCTCCACTTGTTCCTATTCTTTTATATTTACGGGACTATGCAAGCTATATAGAGCTTAATGATCAAGCTAACTTATTTGATTTTATCAAACATAATTGGAGCAATCATTACTCTTTTCTATCAGCCTCTTTATCCAGTGGAAAATGTATTGTTTTATTTGATGGTTTAGATGAAGTGAAATCTGATTTACGTTCACGTGTTCAAGCAGATATTAATATGTTTGTTAGGGATTGTAGTAAAAACCATTTCCTTTCCTTCAATAGATTTATCATTACTTCTCGTCCTGCGTGCTTTGACCATAATGCTTTTCCTGACGTAAACTCATCTTTTTATACAATAGCCTACCTGACTCTTGATGAGATCAGAAAATTATTAAGCGATTACTTTTCTGCCTTTGAATTTTACCATCCACAATTTGAGAATAAACAGAGAGAAATCATTGAAGAAGCTGAAAAAAGAGCAACAAAACTAAGCGAAGACATAAAGTCAAATAAACCAATCGCTGATCTGGCAAAGAATCCTTTATTATTATATTTATTGGTAGTCATCTTATTCCAAAAAAATATAGATGATTCCATATTGCAAAAAATAGATTTGTATATGATGGCAACCAAATTGTTATTAGAAGGTCAGAGTGGAAGCAGGAAGTTGAGTCCAATCAAAGAAACTGTAGCAATAAATATTCTAGGTAAAATTGCAACAAGGATGCAAGAAAATGGTTCTTGGGTAATTCATAATGAAGAAGTGATTCAATTATTACGAGCATCTATGGCTTTCAAGGATGATAGGGAAGTGGAAAGATTCTTACGTCTGATTCGTGAAAGAAGTGGGCTTTTCTTTCGTGGTAGGGGCAACAAATATGGTTTTTATCACCCAACTTTTCAGGATTATTTTGCTGCTCGTTATTTGGTTCGTGATGTTAAAAGGAAGCAGACGCGATCGCGTCGTATAAACCAACTTATTGAGAAGGGATGCGACCTGGATAATAAGTGGCGAGAACCTTTTATACTTGCTGTGGCTTATCTAAGTAGGGAAGATGGGGAAGGAGTAGGAATTGTTAATGAGATTTTGAAGAAAGTTCTTGAAAGAGCAAGCAATGAAAGCGATAAGAAAGCGCAAGAAAGTATTTTATTACTTGCTGCTGAGTGTGTGATTGAAGTTCAACCCTTGCATATAGATAATCTATTAATGGATTCCATTGTTCAACAAATCAAAATAATCTTTACGGACATAAATAAAGATCAAGAAGTTGAGCGGCATCAGCAAATTACAGACCTTTCTCATCGTTGGAAACGTATTTGTAAACAAGATCTTCTAGACCCTTAGTAGAATTCTTTTTGGGAATAAGCTTCTAGAATTTTGTGATTCCTTCTCTCTTCTTGCCACGTACCAATAAAGGACAAACCTGCCTTTCATGCTTGTGTTTCAAAGGGACGTTAGCTCAACAAGAAGGAGAAAAGATATGTGGAAACCGATACCGACCCTGGTGCATGGGATACTTGATTATGTCACTGCTCCTACGCTGGTAGTTCTGCCGCGTATGCTGGGCATGAGCAAGCGGATGACGAATGTGCTGACAGGTTCGGCAGTTGGGTTGCTTGGCTACAGCGTTGTCACCCGCTACGAACTGGGCATTTTCAAGCTGCTGCCAATGGTTGGGCACCTGGCGATGGATTGCGTGAGTGGGGCGATGCTGGCGGGGACGCCTTTCATGTTTGGCAAGAAGCGCGACCGCAATAACCTGACCATCGGCCTGCTGGCAGGCATGGGCTTGTATGAGATTGTGGTGGCGCTGCTCACTCAGACGCGAACCTCGCTTGATATGATGGAGAGCGAGAATGAGATCGTAGCGGTTGAGATGGAAATGGAGCCTGGTGTGGTGTAAAGGATAGAAAAAACCGTGTTGCTTTTTGCGCGCAAAAAGCAACACGGTTTTTTCTATTTCAAGTAACTATCTTGCTACACGGCGACCATACGCCCAGACAGCCACCGGGACGAAGACGACGAGAATGCCTATGCACCACGCGATGGCTTGCAGGATCGTCGCGCCATCGGGGTTATTGAGCAGCAGGCCGCGCACAGCGTCGACGATGATCGTGACGGGCTGGTGTTCGGCGAAGGTGCGCAACCAGTCAGGCATGTTCTTTGGTTGGGCAAATGCGCTGCTGGCGAACGTCAGGGGAAAGAGCCAGATGAAGCCCGCGGATTGCGCCGCCTCCACGCTGCGTACCAGTAAACCAATAGTGGCCGAAATCCAGGAAAAGGCGAAGCTAGTCAGGATGAGCAGGCCCACTGCTGCCAACCAGGACAGCACATTGCCGCTTGGCTGGAAACCTACCAACAAACCAACCGTCCACATAATCGCTACTACAAAGGTGTTGCGAACCAGGTCAGAGATGGTGCGCCCTGTCAGCACCGCAGATTTTGACATGGGCAGCGAACGGAAACGGTCAACCAGGCCTTTTTGCAGATCGTTTGCCAGCCCAATACCGGTCGATGTCGCGCCAAAGATGACGGTCTGGGTGAAGATGCCAGCCATCAGGTAGTTGGCATATGTGGTGCCGGTAACGGTTATTGACCCACCGAACACGTAGCGGAAGAGCAGGACGAACATGATCGGCTGAATGGTGGCGAAAATCAACTCCTCGGGAATACGTGGAATCTGTATCAGGTGGCGTTTCGCCAGCACAAGCGCGTCGGCGAATGTCCAGTACAATCGCGGGCGCGCTACCGGTTTCAAGGGCTGGGTTTTTCTTATAGCTGTCATACTCATCGTCGGCTCCTTCCTGCGGGCTGCGCCTCGCGCTTTTCTTCCTCTTCCAGTGTCTCTTCTGAGGCAGCGGCGCGACCGGTCAGTGTCAGGAAGACATCATCCAGGGTTGGTTTGCGCAGGGCGATATCTTCGAGTGGAACCCGCGCGGCATCAAGATCACGCACAACCTGGGCAAGAATTTGCGCGCCATTTGTCACCGGTACGATCACATGCCGGTCTTCCTCCAGCAGGGAAAGTTCGCCGGAACTATAGGGGCGCAGGGCCTGTACCGCATCTTCTAGATTACCCTCAGGAGTTACCGTTAGCTCAAGCCGCTCGCCGCCGATCTGGGCTTTGAGTTCGTCCGAGGTGCCTTTCGCGATGACGCGCCCGTGATCGACCACCGCAATCTGGTGTGCAAGCTGGTCTGCTTCCTCAAGGTATTGAGTGGTGAGCAGCACCGTCGTGCCATCGGAGACCAGGTCGCTGATGACATCCCACATCGCGAGGCGACCTCTTGGGTCTAATCCAGTTGTCGGCTCGTCGAGGAAGAGGACGGGCGGCGACATAATCAGACTGGCAGCGAGGTCGAGCCTGCGGCGCATACCACCGGAGTAGGTCTTGACGACGCGGCTGGCTGCATCGACCAGATCGAATCTTTCAAGCAGCTCCTGAGCGCGTCTGCGGGCCTCTTTACTAGAAAGGTGATAGAGTTGCCCGAACATCTTTAAGTTTTCATATCCGGTCAGATTTTCATCGAGCGCGGCATATTGACCCGTCAGGCCGATGCGCGAACGCAGGGCATTGGCATCTTTTACCACATCAAGCCCGATGACCTCGGCATGTCCGCTGTCCGCTTTCAAAAGCGTGGTGAGTATACGAACGGCTGTAGTCTTGCCTGCGCCGTTGGGGCCGAGTAAGCCAAGCACGCTGCCCTCTTCCGCCTGCAGATCGAGGCCGCGCAACGCTTCGGTTTTCCCATAGCGCTTTACCAGTCCTTCGGCAAGAATAGCCGGTTTGTTATAGGTCATAAAGTGTCCTTTCAAAAAGCTCCATAGGTATAGTATAGTCTTCTTACTCAGCCATACGAATGTGGAAAGAAAAAGTTCAGAGTATTCCACTCTGCAAGACGCGCTGCAACTGAGCATAGGGTACAGACTCTATACGCTATAGAGTTCAGAACAGCGAAAGAAGAGGTATTTATTCCGCTTTACAGGTCTTGAATTGCGCGCTGCTCGCTGCGTCCATCTGCCGACCTGACGAGGATTTTCTGAATCAGATCGGCCTTTTTCGTGGATGAGGTGAAGAGTACGTGTAGTTCTTTAGCAAGCTTTTTGAGTTCGTCTACTTTCTTTTTATGAAGTTCTTCATAGGTAAAGGACGTTGTAGAGGGCGTCGTGGTTTGTGCTTGGACTGGTGCGGGAAGATGCTGCTCTGGCGTTGGTTGAATCAGTTGTTTGCATTCGATATTGGGCATGCGGCGCAGCAGCAGGACGACCTGGGAGAGCATGTCTGCCAGTTCGTGGGTTTTCAATTGCTCAAGCTCGTCGATAGTCATACGTGTTTTCATCTATTTACTCCGAAAGGCTGGCCGCCTGTAATTTGTTTGAACGAAGTTGGTAGAGGCGCGCAATGAACTCGCCCGCGAGGTTCTGGAATTGATGCTGCAGTTCGAGGGCATGATTTCTGGCGGGAAAGAGCGCGCTGATGGGCGTGCGCTCGTCGGCTGCGGCAGCAATGGCGATACTATCGCTGATGACCTGTTGAAAGACATTGCCAGGATAGTCCACATGCACCTGCGTCAGGTAGTGCTTATGCAGGTTGGTGTTTCTCACCCGCGTAAGAATGATGCCGCCAAGAACGGGGCCTGCGAACGTGCCCGTAGTATTCTGGAGCGCGCACATTTTCTGTACCGAACGGCGCAGCAGGCCGATGCCATAGGTGGAAAGAAAGTCCGGTATGGTCGGTACAATATAGGCATCGCTGGCCCAGAGTGCGTTTTTAGTGACGGGATTGAAGTTCGGCGGGCAATCGCAGATAATATAGTCGTACTCATCGCTGATCTGGTCGAGGTGATGCTGCAAGATGCTATAGCCCATAAAATCGGCCAGCCGCAAATCAACATCCACGAGATCAGGGTTGGATGGCAGCAAGTCAAAGCCAAAGACCGGATTTTTTCCACGCACCACATCCTGCACAATGGCTTGCCGCACCGGGAACGACTTCTTATGCTCGAACAACTCATAGGTAGACCCCCGGCTATTCTTCCACGTCATCCACTTGTCCTGCTCCAGCACATAAAACGTGGCGCTGGCCTGCGGATCAAGATCGACGAGCAGCGTTCTTTTGCCATAAAAGCGAGCGAGGGCGGCGGAGGTCTCGACTGCGATGGTCGTTTTTCCGACGCCTCCCTTGAAGTTAATTACAGTTACAATTATTGCCATTGCTACAAGCCCCTCCCACAAATTGTTGAATTTAGATTGTTGCATATATGGTAACGGAGAGGGGGGTGGGGATTAACATGATCGATGCGTTCTATAAAGAAGTACTTTTTAGCGGGAAAACTGCGAAGCTTTGAACCTGGAGAAGGCAATTATAATCTTCTAATCCTACCCTGGAACCGGAGGAAAAAAGATTATCATGTATAGGATGAGAATAAATAGGTTTGTTATCTATTTTCAACATGAAAGTGTTTCCTGTTACCTCAAAGCGGTATGTATGCCATCCGGTATCTAGTCCATATGTTTCTGCCCCTGTACCTATCGAATTGTAGAATTGCGGATTTGGTCCAAGAGCAACAAGGTATGAAAGTGGTCCTTTTGCAGTGGCTTTACCATCAGGAGTTCCGTATATCCATCCAATTCCAGCCATATATCCTTGTCCATTTACATCATCTCCCCGTACATATAATCCGAAGAATGGCGGCTGATCATTGCTATAGGGATGGTTTTGGTTCAGCCCTGTTATCTTCATTTGTGCTTCAATCACGTAATCACTGACCGATGGCTTATAAGGCGCAACCAGGACAATGTTTACTAATGTAGAAAGTGAACAGCAAGGCATACTACCATCACTCTCCAGGACTTTGTTAGTAGCATTATATGTCCACTGCTGAGAATGGCTACTATCGAGCCATCCCTGACTCCCTTGAGAAAAATCTACTTTGTAAAGGACAGGAGTGGTGGCAGTTGGAGTAGGAGCAGTAGTTGCAGTAGATGTGGTTGCCAGGGTAGGTGTTCGTATGTTTGGAGTTGAGGTAGGTTCTTGTGAAGAGGCTCTTCCAACAGCGAAAGATATAGGTGTGAGAATGATAGAGAAAATGAAAAGACCGATAATCACGATGATTGTAACCCTTGCAGGAGGTTGTTTGATCTTAGGATGTCGATGAGCATCCAGGTAGGAGTGGATAGTCATTATTCCAGATACAAGACTTATAACGCCAAGGAAAACTGCAAAGAAAAGAATAATCCATCCCGCTAAATTCATGAACGTTCTCCTGATACAATAATCAGCGCTTTTTGCTAATGAGATTATATATTATGGATGAGGATTATGTCTAAATATTAAGATTAGAATATCCATTTCATATAGGGATATACAATACCAGGTATCAAGTACAAAACAGAGACTAAAAGGCTTACCAAATATAGATTTTTAACATCTACTTTTTCATTTTCGCTACATTCCTACCCATTGACACCACCCCTACTCATCATTACTCTTTTTTATAGAAGGATGGTTGCTTCTGACAAGGAGGTCATTTTATGGCGACGGAAAATCGGACTTTTGTTGTAGAACATCATTCCATTGATTACATTCCTGAGACGGAGAGGCATGGGAGGCCGTTTAGCCTGTTTACGCTGTGGTTTTCGGCGAATATGCAGGTGACGACGGTGGTGACGGGGGCGATTGCGGTTTCGTTGGGATTGCCGCTGGTGTGGGCTTTGGTGGCGATTGTGGTGGGGAATGTGCTGGGAGGGATTGTGATGGCGCTGCACTCGGCGCAGGGGCCGGTGATGGGAGTGCCGCAGATGATTCAGAGCCGGGCGCAGTTTGGCTTCTATGGCGCGCTGCTGCCTCTGGTGCTGGTCATTCTGATGTACCTGGGGTTCTTTGCCAGCAGCGCGGTGCTGGGTGGGCAGGCGCTGGCGGCCTGGACGGGGCTTTCGGTCACGGTTTCGATTATTATCGTGTCTATTATCTGCACTATCCTGGCCGTGTTTGGCTACGATATGATTCACCGCTACGAGGGCGTGGTCAGTGTACTGTTCCTGGTTGGCTTCATTTATTTGACGGCGCGTGTGTTGAGTAGTAGTGGGGCTGGCAAGGCTTTTGCGGCAGGCGGCTCCTTTTCGTTCGGCACGTTTCTGCTGGTAGTGTCGATCATGGCGACGTGGCAGATCACCTATGGACCTTATGTGGCGGACTATTCGCGCTATCTGCCGAGCCGGACGTCGATCAGCGTGCCGTTCTGGTGGACATACGCGGGTTCGGTGATCAGTTCGATCTGGATGATGGCACTGGGTAGTATTGCGGTCGCGGTGGCAGGCTCCAGCTTCGAGAACGATTCGGTTCGCTATATCGTGCAGCAGGCGGGTTCGGGCGCGGTGGGCGGCATTTTTTATCTGCTGGTCATCCTGGGTATTATTGCCGCTAATGTCTTGAACCTCTACGGCATTTTCTTGACGACCACGACGACGGTTTCGGCCCTGCAACGCTTCCGCACCAGCCTGGGCACACGCCTTGCCTTCGTGCTGATTGCAGCGGTAATTGGTACGGTGGTGGCGGTGCTTGGACAGGGCAACTTCATTACTAACTACACCAACTTTTTGCTGCTGCTGCTCTACTTTGTCATTCCCTGGTCGGCCATCAACCTGGTGGATTTCTACCTGCTGCGCCACGAGCAGTACGATATACCTGCCATCTTCGATCCTGACGGTATTTATGGGCGGGTTAACTGGCGCGCTATTCTCGCCTATATCGTCGCCATTTTGCTTGAATTGCCATTTGTCAGCACGACGCTTTATACCGGGCCGTTGGTGAACTACCTGGGTGGCGCGGATATCTCCTGGATTATTGGGCTGGCTGTTGCGGCCATTGTTTACTATGTGTTGATGAAACCTCAAATTGTTACACAGCGTGAGACAACGGTGCGGTGATAGGGCGTTCAGGTAGATTATTCTGATCTTTGCGTAGGGACAGGGGGATGCGGGGGCCTCGTGCCTGTCCCTGAAGCCGGGTGGCGGGACAAAGCGTATTTGAACACCCAGGCGCGTTTCCCAGCCCTCCCCAGGACGGGCACGAGGCCCCCGCATCCCCCTGTCCCTACGCCCACACCGTCAGGGAGAAGAGGCGCTGTCATCCTGGTGCTTCACGTTCATTCCGTATGAGAATAGATGAGTGCTAATGAGACAGCTTTTTTCATGGTGAAACAGACGTTAGTACTAGCAACCTCACCTTTATTGACAAGATTAAGCAAGCTAACTATACTTCTATTGTTGCTCGGTTTAAACGCGCCCTTTTCAGCAGGTCTGGCTGAATAAGAGACGAAACCCTGTCTCTTTTTGTACCTTTCAAAGAACGGCACCCCCCTATTGTTCGTTCATTTAGGTTTTGATGGAGCGTACACGTGAATATTCACACCGTACAGTTTTCACACATCCTCGAGGCCAGCGATTTAGAGAGCCTGCGCTACTTCCTTTCCCACACGGCGTTTGTGATCTCTCATAAGAGCGAACCAGTCGAGAACCTGCTCAACGTACTCTGGTACCTGCCCGCCAATAGTCCGGTCATCATCGTCTCCAACTGTCCGGAAAGCGAGTGGGAATACCTATCCCTGACTTTGGAAAATCGGCTCACCCATCATCAAAAAATCTACCTTGTACATCAGAAGGATGCATCGATTGCCCGCCTGTTCCAGCGCTGCGGCGTTTATCAGATTCTGGGAGAAGATGGGAAAGTGGTGAATGGAAAAGGCGAGGGCATGTATATCGGAACGCTTTGCGCCTATCTGCTAGGTTATGTCCGCTGGGTTGTCTTCTATGACGCGGATAACTTTGTGCCCAGCGCGCTCCTGGAATACACGATGGCCATGAGCAAGCTGTTTACCGCCACTCCTCTACCTTCATCGTGTAGCGAATGTGATACGATTATCGTGCGAGATACTATACAGGAATTGCCTGCGCTGCACAATGTGCGTGTTTGCTGGTCGTCCAAGCCGCAGCTCAATGGGAAAGATATGCAAACAAAGGTCATGGGCCGCTGCACGAGTGTGGTTTCTCCCATCTGTAACGATCTGCTCGAAGGCTGGTTTGGCATGCGCGATCACACGCTGCGCACATCCAACGCGGGAGAGCAGGGGCTGACGATGGAGGCCGCAAGCACGCTGCGCTTTTCTTCTGGCTACTCTGTTGAAACGTTTCAGTTGCTCGACCTGTTCTATCACGCTATAAACGGGCAGGGGAGCGCGAGAGGAATCGTCTTGCAGCAGTACCTGTCGAAAAGCCCGCATTTCCACGAAAAAAGAGGAGATGAGCATATCAAGAAGATGATCGAGCAAAGTCTGGGCAGCTTTTTCCATTTTGAAAGCGCGCTGCCCGCGAATGTCCGGCGGTCTTTGGAGCAGGCCTACGACCAGTTTCAACTGGAACTGATCTATCCCACGCTCTACCCGGCACTGCGCGATTTGCCGTTGGAACAAGAACGCATATTGATGAAACGGTTCGCGCTGTTCGCGGACGAGGACGACCCGGAGTACCTTGCATGCGCCTTATTGTAGTTCGGCATGGTGAAACCGCGTATAATGCCGAACGCCGCTTCACCGGACAGAAGGATATTCCACTTTCTGCCAAAGGCAAGGAGCAGGCAGCCCTGGTGGGTAAAAGTCTGTCCAGTATGCATTTAGATGCTATCGTCAGTTCTGACCTGGAGCGTACACGGAATACTGCGCAGGCCGTTGCCGATTACTTCGGACTTCCAGTAAAAGAGGATAGCGACCTGCGCGAGATATCGCTCGGCGAGTGGGAAGGCCTTACCTTTGCTGAAGTCAAAGAACGAGACCCGGAAGGGCTGGCGGCATGGATAATTGACCCTACCCACAACGCCGCGCCGGGAGGCGAGAACGTCGCCCAGGTGCGAGAGCGCGTTCAACGTACTCTCGCGCGCTGGCGTGCCCGTTACCCGGATGGCAATGTCCTCTGGGTGACACATGGCGGCCTCATCGGCGTACTATTCTGCCACGTCCTGGGCCTCGATCTCAACCGTCGCTGGCAGTTCCGCCATGATAACGCCTCTATTCACGAGATATGGTTAAGAGGCGAACGGGTGGAGATTGCGCGACTGAATGAGACGGCGCATTTGAGGATGGGTGCAGAGGCAGAAAACGAATCCCCCGAGCATTTTCTCTCGTAGCTTTTACTCGCTACAATATAGAGAAAGTGTTGTTGAAGAGTAAGGGATTTTTTTGTGCGTGCAATTATCTCAGGTATTCATTGGAAGTTTTTAAGTGCATTCATCATTCTGATCCTGGTTCTTCTGATAGCCCCTTCCCCGGTATTTGCAGACGGCGGCGCACCCAACGTTGCATATGTCGCGGGAGCAGGCGCAGGGATCAGCGTCATCGATATCGGGCAGCGCAAAGTGACAAGCAGCTTTGGCGTGCAGGGCGACCCACGTGCCATATATTTGAGCGTGGATGGGCGGCTTTTGTATGTCACGCAGCCTTCTTTAAATGAAGTGAGCATATTGGCGGCGAAAACGCGACAGGTGATTTGTTCGGCTGATGTGGCCGGGCATCCAACCCTGCTGGCCCTCGACCCCGGCCCCAATATTCTGTACGCGGGTGGTGTGGACTCCGGAACGGTAACAGCTTTCGATGCTATGACATGCGCCATCAAGTTTCATCTTCAAGTCTCGGCTTCCGTCAATGGGCTTGCCGTTGCGGTGGTTGGCGCGGGCATTGCAGGTGGAACAGGCAACCAGGTCTGGGTAGCCGATTCGAGCGCGTTGAACGTGTTTGACTCCAATGGTAAACGGCTCGCGGTTATTCCAATGCAGGAGCAGCCCCAATATCTGTGCATTCCGCAGGGTAATACCGTCTATGTCACCACCCGGCAAGGGAACCTCGTGGCTGTCAATATTGCAACCCGGCAGGTGTCTGCGCCCCTGCTTACAGGCGGATACTTTGGGCCGATGGATTATGATGCTGGCACAGGTGAGGTATACGTGCCGGATAGCGCGCATCAGGCGGTTGATGTGATGACTCCCGTCTCAGTGGGCAATATGCCGTTACCGCGTGAGCCGGTGCGCACAATTCGACTGGATGCTGCGCCGCAGTCGGTCGCTATCACCAGCGACGGGCAGCTTGGTTTTGTAGCGCTGAATAACGGGTCTGTCGTCATGCTGGATATTCCGGGGCGGCAGATTGTGACGACCATCCAGGTTGGCGGCAATCCCCACTTCATTATCACCGGCCTCTATCCCACATTGATTAGCCTGACCCCGCAGCAATCGGTGCTGGTGAGCATTTTGAGTACGCTGCTTCATTATGGCGGAGCAGTCATCATCGCGCTTATTCCAATAATCTGGATACTTCGAGAGCGGCTAATGAAGAAACGGATGCGCTTATAACGGGAACGGAAAGAAAAACATGTAATCGGTTGGTGATGGTCGGACGTAGAAAGGTGTGTAGTCGCTAAATTGGTGGCTACGGTGATTGTAGACAGTGAGATGAAGAAAGGAGACTTCCAAATGGAAGCGCGCTCAACTTCAGCTTGGGGCATCAACCGGGTTGTAGCCCTGGTGATTGGTATTGTCTTTCTGCTGATTGGTATTCTTGGCCTGATTATAGCTCCGACGAGCGGCAGCTTGTTTGGCTTTGATGTTGACCTGGTGCATAATCTCGTGCATCTGCTTACCGGCATTCTTGGTTTGGCTGCGGCCTTTACTGGTCAGTCTCGCCTCTTTAACCGCGTCTTTGGCATCATTTATATCGTGGTCGGAATTGCTGGATTGTTCCCTTTCCTCTACTTCGATCAGAGGCTGCTTGGCCTGATGCATGTCAATGCTGCTGATAACGTACTGCACCTTGTTGTTGGTATCGTTGCAGCCGCCGTTGGTTTCTTCGCCGAGCGCGGTTATACTGGTACCCGTAGTGGTGGTGACGCGATGGTTCGCCCATAATTGATTTTTGAGAGTGGTCAGGCACAGCATTTGAGCAAAAGGTATGCCCGAAAAGCTTTATAGGCTTTTCGGGCATACCTTTTGCTCAAATGTTATGTAATGCTTTCCTCTTTCAGTTCGCTGCGATACTCTTTCAGCAGTTTCTTGACCTTCGGGTCGATGACGAACATGCAATACGGCTGGTAGCGGTTGCGATCATAATACTCCAGGTGATAGTCTTCCGCAGGGTAGAAGTTGGTGAACTGGCTAATCTCGGTGACAATTGGCTTCTTATAGTCACCAGATTGTGCCAGGGCTTCTCTTGATGCAAGGGCGGCCTGGTGCTGTTGCTCATTATGATAGAAGATGGCCGAGCGATACTGGGTGCCAACGTCGTTGCCCTGACGGTTCAAGGTAGTCGGGTCGTGTGTGTGCCAGAAGATGTCGAGCAGAGTTTCATAGGAGATGACCGAGGGGTCGTAGGTGATCTGAATGGCTTCGGCGGCTCCAGTTTTACCTGTGCAGACCATTTCATATGAGGGATTTGGCACCTGCGAAGCGGCGTATCCTGGCATCACAGATTGCACGCCTTTGAGACGTTTAAAAATGGCTTCGGTACACCAGAAACACCCTCCGGCAAAGGTCGCGGTTTCCAATTGGGACATGAATTACCTTCCTTGACTATGCTATGTCGCGCACTTTCTTACATACGATACCACGAAATTGCATAGGGCTGTTTGCAATAACGAACAAATGAATAGCGGGATTTCATTCCGAAACCCGTCTATGGGGAGGTGGTCGTCAATTTTTTGCATCTGATCTGCGGGAATGGAAGATACCCGCACCAGCTTGGGGGAATGAAAGACACCCGCCAGGGGATGTCTTCCGGGAACGCTTCGCGCAAAGTAATGATATAATCCGGTATCACTGTGTTCCTTTAATGTGTCTTGAAGGCCAGGAGAACACTATGTCCGCTACAGAAAAACCCTCTTTCACAGCACCCACCCATTATCTTGATGCCCATGCTCTTGTTCGACCGCATAAGCCTGCTTTGATTTGCGGCGAGCGTTCGTTGACCTACGTGGAACTGAATGCTCGTGCCCGGCGGGTTGCTAACGCGCTTTACAGGTTGGGCGTGAGATCAGGTGATCGCGTTGCGGTGATGGCTCACAACTCGATTGAATTGCTTGAAGTTGCCTGTGGTCTCTCAAAGCTTTCGGCGATTGCTGTGCTGCTCAACTACCGCCTGCGCGAGCATGAAGTTGCCTATATTTTGAATGATTGCCAGGCGAAGGCGGTACTGGTTGGAGCCGATCTGGTAGAGGTCGTTGAACTGGCCCATCCCGAGGTTGAGGCCGAAATTGTCTTTATTACGTTGGGGAATGAGCCGCGAGATGGATGGCTGCGCTACGAGGATTTACTGGCTGCTGCAAGCGAAAACATACCAGCAAGCGAGAGCGGCATTGGTTCCACGATGAGCTATACATCCGGCACGACGGGCAAACCAAAGGGGGCGTATCGCCCGCGAGGAGTGCCTGCGGAATTCGTTCTCGCGGCAATTCAGGCCTTTGAACTGAAGGAATCTGATGTCCATTTGCTGGCGGGGCCGTACTATCATAGCGCACCGGGCTTCTTTGTGGCGCTCCATTTACTGCTTGGCTCGACCATTGTGATCCAGCCCAGGTATGTCCCGGTTGAGGCCCTGCAACTGATTGAGCAGCATAAGATTACGACAACCTTTATGGCTCCGACGCTGCTGCAAAGGCTTTGCGATGTTCCTCAAGAGGTTTTTGCGCAGTATGATACGAGTTCGCTGCATAGTATTATCTTAGGCGGTGCGCCCTGTCCCTATGCCCTGAAGGCGCGAGCTGTGGAGCGCTTTGGCGAATGCCTGTGGGAGTTTTATGGCGCGACGGAAACCGGTGTCGTTACGCTGCTGCGGCCCGAGGATCAATTGCGCAAGCCGGGGTCATGCGGAAAGGTTGCGCCGGGGCAGGAGATTCGCCTGTTGGACGCGGCAGGGAACGAGGTTCCTGACGGGACGCCAGGCGAGATGTGGGCGCGCAACCCCTTTTTAGCAGAATATTTTGGCAAGCCGGAAGCGACGGCACGCAACATGCGGGAAGGATTTTTCTCTGTTGGCGATATCGCTTACCGGGATTCAGAAGGCTACTACTACATCTGCGACCGCAAAATCGATATGATTATTTCCGGCGGCGTCAATATCTACCCGGCGGAAATCGAAGCGGTGCTATCTGCCCATCCTGCTGTAGCGGACGTGGCCGTGATTGGCGTGCCGGATGAGCAGTGGGGCGAGTCGGTGAAAGCCGTCGTCGAGCTGCGATCGGGGGCGAGCGCGACCGCCGAGGAACTGAGCGCGTTTTGCGCCCAGAACCTGGCCGATTATAAAAGTCCGCGCTCCATAGATTTCGTGCGAGAGCTGCCCCGCAACCCGGCGGGGAAGCTGCTGAAGACGAGCATTCGCGAACCCTATTGGAAGGATGTAGGGCGACGTATTTAACCCATCAGGCGCGGCTCAGGACGTTCTCCTTTTCTGGCTCGACTAGCGGCTCAACCGATTGTGCCTTTTTGCGGCGCTCGACGAACCACCAGAACGCGCCGCCAGCTAACAGGAGCAGCAGCGGCTCGATAGGGGCGCGGAAACGCGGGCTGCCGTAAAAGACGATGTTCTGCACTATGGTCATGGCGATAACCAGATAGGCCAGCAGTAACTCTGCTTTCTTGCGTTTCCATGTGAATAGCAGGCCAAGTGCGGCCAGCAGGAAGACTGGAATCTCCATGATCGGAATGATTACCAGCAGTATCTTTGAAGAGAGTCGGTCGGGAAATTGATCGAGCGGCGAGCCGAACGAGTAGGTGTATGGTCGCCACATATTGCGCAGGTGCGTGAGAAGCAACGATGGCATATCATTCAGATGTGTGCGAATCCAGTGCAGCGCCATCGCCATATCTGATTGCTCGTTGGCTTCAGTATAGGGATGAATATCGGCGTTGCGTGAGGGATCGAGCCACCACGTGCCATGCAGGATAGATGGGTCAGGCTCCAGCACGTGATCGTTATACGCTCCGGCGAGCGTCTGGCCCAGGGTTGAAACCGGAAAGAAGGAATGCGTCACCGTATAGTTGCGCACTATCCAGGGAATTTGCACGATAAAGGCCAGCAGCACAATGGCTACCACGCTGAGAATGGCAGCCTGCCAGTGAATCATGCGCGCGAGGATGACCAGAATAGCCCAGATGCACAGCAAACCAATGATCTCAGAGCCGGTCGGACGCGCCAGGGAAGCGAGTCCTAGCAAGATGCCACCGGCCACAATCCAGCGCCAGCCTGAAGGCGAAATGCGCAGGAATTGTTTGCCGGTGACGGGCGCTCGCAGGTTTTGCTGCACGCGGAAAGCTGTGTAGATGAAGGCGGTCAAACAGAAGGTATACAGGGATTCGCTATAAAGCCAGCCATCCCAGATAAACAGGCCAGTGTAGATAGCGGCGAGCAGGCCGACAATGAGCGCGATGCGTTTGTTGAAGATATCGCGGGCCAGCAAATACACGAAGATACAGGTGCCTGAACCCAGGAAGCAATCCAGCAGGCGCACATACGCGCTATGCTCTCCCACCAGCGAATAGACTCCGGCAATCATAAACGGCCACAACGGAGGCCGGAAAACTGACTGCTGATGCGGGATGAAACAGTAGCAGTGAATTCCGATAAGATTTCGAGCCAGGCCATCATAGACCCCTGCGTCAAAATTGGGAAAATAGCCTTGAGCTACTATGACATTGTAAATAATACGCACCAGTAAAGCCAGGCAGAACACGCCAAAAATAGGAAGATACTCTTTTAAACGCCTCATTATACGCAGATTCCTCCGGTGACATAACCCCAGGATCAGGAAATAGGGTCAGAACATATCTAGATATGGTCTTCTTTGTGATGTAGGGGCTTAACGGAATGTATTATAGCGCGTTATCTCAAAATTGAATAGGAAAGCACGCTTTCTCCGTATTATTGCTTAGGACGGAGGTAATGCAAAGGCCAGTTCTTCATTCAGGAACTGGCCTTTCCCGATTCGTGTAGCGGGTTATTGGGCCACACGCGGATAGAGCCGCGCCCCGATTATTACGAGGACTGCTGTGACAACCAGCATCACGACGAAGTCGATAAGCAGGCCGGTGGTGTTCATGGTGCCTGTGGCGAGCATCATGCTGCGCAGGGCATCTACTTCGTAGCTTAGCGGGTTACAGCGAGCGATGACCTGTAGCCAGGCGGGCATGATGGCGACTGGATAGATCGCGTTGCTGGCGAAGAAGAGGGGCATAGTCATCAACTGGCCGATACCCATGAAACGCTCGCGCGTTCTCACCAGGCAGGCGATAATCAGTGAGAAAGTTGAGAACGAAGCCGCGCCCAGGATGACGATGACAATCACTCCCAGCAAGGCCAGCGGATTCCAGTTCATGCGCACGCCGAGCAGGAGGGCCAGCACGTAGATGATGATGGCCTGCGAGAGACCGCGCACTCCGGCTGAGAGCGCCTTGCCCAGCACCAGGGCGGAACGCGGCGTGGGGCTGGCCAGGAACTTGTGAATGATGCCCAGATCGCGCTCCCAGATGATGGCAATACCGGAGAAGATGGCGATGAACAGCACGCTCTGCGCCAGGATGCCGGGAGCCATGAAATCCAGGTAGCTGGTGTTTCCGGTTGGAATGGCCCGCACCCGCGTGAAGACCTCGCCGAAGATAAGCAGCCAGAGGGTGGGCTGCACCGCGCGCGTTATCAGGTCTGTCGGGTCATGTCGAATTTTTCGTATCTCTAGCCAGATAATGGTGGCCGTTTTGGTCAGGTAACTCAGCAGTGACGAGCGGTGCGATGCCGCGCTGATTGCTGAAGTGTTAGCCGAGACGTCTTGCGGCGCGGCGGGTACGTGCTGTGTCACGGTAGGTTCCTCCTGTTTCCAGTGTATTGCCGGTATAATAGGTGAAGACATCATCCAGGCTGGTTTCTGGCCCGCCAACGTTTGCCTTCAGTTGGGCAGGCGTGTCGAGCGCCATGATTTTGCCCAGATGCATGATGGCGACACGCTGGCAAAGGCTATCAGCCTCTTCCATATAATGAGTAGTAATTAGCATGGTCATGTTGAAACGCTCGCGTAGCTGGCTGAGATGCTCCCAGACCGTTTTGCGGGCTACAGGGTCGAGACCGACGGTTGGCTCGTCCAGGAAAAGGACGGACGGACGGTGCAAGACGGCCTGCGCTACTTCCAGGCGGCGAATCATACCGCCCGAGTAGGTGCGTACCAACCGATCTCCGGCCTCTTGCAGACCCATAAAGGCGAGTGCATCGCGGACGCGCTTATTTTGTTCGCTGCGTGGTACATCGTACAGGCGGGCAAAGACCATCAGGTTCTCGTAACCGGTCAGGTTGCCATCGGCTGAAATGGCCTGCGGCACATAGCCGATGAGGCGACGAACAGCGGTGGGCTGTTTGGCGACATCGTAACCGGCGACCAGCGCCCTGCCCGAAGTAGGCGGCAGCAACGTGGTCAACATCTTGATGGTTGTGCTTTTTCCCGCGCCATTGGGGCCGAGCAGGCCAAAGATTTCTCCTTCCTGTACCGTAAAGGAGATAGAATCAACCGCCGCATGCTCGCCAAAGCGTTTCACCAGGTCATATACTTCAATGGACTTTTGCATGTCCCCTCTCTTTCAATGCTGTATCCTCGGCTGCTTGCAGCATATGCTCGAGGATGCGTTGCAACTCTACTTTTTCTTGTGCATTCAGTGGTTCGATCAGGTGGGCCAGCAATTCGCGTCTCTGTTGCTGCCACTCTGCGATGCGCTCGCGCCCGGCATCAGTCAGGCTCACATGCACCATGCGCTCGTCATTGGTCTGGCGTTCGCGAACTACCAGGCCCATTTTTTCCAGACGCTTGCAGGCAGTCGTGGCAGAGCTGCTGGTAATGCCGAGCGCATCAGCCAGAACACTGATACTTTGCGCTCCTGAATGGTGCAATTTGCGCATCAGCCAGTACTGCTCCTGTGTGATCTCGCCTTGCTTCACCGGGTGCGAAGTACGGCGAATCAGGTGATACAGGTTGAGCAGTTCATCAATCAAGCGCTCTTCCATAGTTTCTCTCCATCACGTTTATTTACTATCAATTATATTGACTATCAATCTATTTTGTCAAGGAAAAAGGAAAGTAACCTACAAAAATATCGTGACCTACGTTTTTTCTGATTGGTAGGTAAAATATTGCCTGTCAACTATTTCAGGCTAGAAAGAGGTCCTTCATTTGAAGAAGAAACTCGCCCCTTTCCTGGTAATTCCCCTGATCGCTGGCACGTTTGTTGTAGTGATGTTCCATCCCGTCGGTACACGCGCTATGAGCAACACTACTCGTCATCACAACGCGCAGGCCAGCAGAATTCATTTCTTTCGTCCGCAGGGCTATCATTTCGCTGCTACCGGCGACAACCTGGCGTATGGCGGCGGCCCGGTGATGGCTGGAACGGCGCAAGTGTATGTAATCTTCTGGGAGCCGACCGGCTCAACGGTGAGCGCCAACTACAACAGCCTGATCCTGCGCTATTTTAAGGATGTCGGGAGCAGCGGCCTGTATGCCAACAATTCGCAGTACACAGATTCGAGCGGCGCTGCGCCAAAGGATGCCGTTCTGGCTGGCTCGTGGGTGGATACCTCGGCTTATCCATCCACCACACTGCAAGACAGCGACATCCAGAACGAGGTGACAAACGCGCAGCAGGCGAACAACTGGACATCGGCGGTTGACAATGTGTTCTTTGTGTACACGGCTCAAAACGAGACGGTATGTAGCGGCTCGGAGTGCAGCTTCACAACTTTCTGCGGCTATCACAACGTCTTTGGCACCGATACCGTCTACGCCGTCATTCCTTATGTAGGTGGAGTGCAGGGCTGCGATATTCCCTCTCATCCCAACAACGACGATGCGGATGCTGCAATCAACGTCTCCTCACATGAGCAGATGGAAGCGGCCACCGATCCGCTTCTGAACGCCTGGACTGACTCGACAGGTCAGGAAATTGGAGACAAGTGCAACTTCACCTTTGGCACAACGGCCAGCGATGGCTCCGATGTGACCTGGAACAACGATCCCTACCTTGTGCAGGAGGAATGGGACAACGCGCAGAGCGGCTGCGTTATCTCAGGGCCATAGACTATTATTATTGATAAAGAAGAGGGAAGGCATTCTTCGCGGATGCCTTCCCTCTTCTTTATGTCTTCAACTTCCCCGCGCTCACTTGATCCCGATGCGGACGCGGTAACTCACGTACCAGGGGATGGGTTGGGAACCGATATGTTGAAGTGCGGCCTGTCTGAGGCGATCAAAACCGACCTCTTGTTCGGTGAACTGGAACTGGCTGAACGCACTGCTCTGCATCATCGCAAGAAAACGCGCAGCATCTCCCTGCTCGATAGAATGAAGCAATACCTCGCGGGTGAAGCGGAAATGGCCGCTCTCGCGCAGGGGAATGAGAGATTTGTTCTGCGGCCAGATAGTGAGGGTGCGAGCCAGCCCGCGCTCCTGGATGATCTCTAGAGAGCGTCTACCAACCTCCAGAGAGAGCCGATCAAGCTCCCAATGAATGGCCGGGGGCCAATCATAGTCATACGCCACAAAGAGTCCTCCAGGTCGGAGAATCCGGGCGATCTCGGCCAGAGTAGACGTTGGCTCCATCCAGTGAAACGATTGGGCAGCCGTGACGATATCCGCACATTCATCAGGCAGGCCAGTCTGATGAGCAAGCCCCTCTCGATATTCGATATGTGCAGCGTAGGGATGGCCCGCGAGTTTGCGGGTTGCCTCTTGACGCATGTCGGCATTGGGGTCGATCCCAATCACCCGCTCGGCCCGCTCTCCCCAGCATGCGGTGGATAGTCCGGTTCCGCTGCCCACATCCACCACCAGGGCGGGATGTGGTGTGTCAATCAACTGCGTCAGTAGATCGAGCAAAACCGGTGGGGGCGTCGGGCGCGTCCGATCATAGCTGCTGGCTTTGCCCGTCCAAACTTCGCTTGAATCACGCATGCTTTTTCCTCCCTCTTTTTCTTATTGTTCCCTCTTCGTCATGAACTTTTACAACATACCGGGGATACTGGCCCCTGTCATCCTGAGCGCAGCGAAGGATCTGCTTGCCGAACGAATCGTGTGCCACCATCGCAGATCCTTCGCTGCGCTCAGGATGACATGCCTGGAGAGACCCCTTTCTTTGTAAAAGTTCATGACGAAGAGGTCGCTAGACCTTTTGCTTCGAACTTTTGCCCATTTTCCATCTTACTGCTCAGCTAAAACCCTCGTTCCGAGAAGATATCAGGGTTCTTACCACCCTGTCAAGAGGTGCAGATATTTCTCTTCGCACCAGCGCCATTTCTATGCAGGCTCATGATAAGATTAAGGTGAAGCTTTTCGTGAGAGAAGCTTACCATAGAGCAAATCCAGGGAGAGGATATAAAAGTAGAAATGAGCGAGGTACGTATTGGCCCGCTTGTGCGCTCTATTCATCCAGACGCGGTCGCTATCTGGAGCGAATGGAGCCAGCCTTGTGAAGTGGTATTGATTGTCACCCCTATCAACTCGCAACAAGAAGCCTGCTCAACCTGCACGCGCACCGTTAATGTCGGTGGAAGATACTTTGCCCTGTCGCGAGTAAGTGGCCTGCAACCCGCTACATGGTACAACTATACGCTGCGGAATAGCGCATCATCTCCGGGCAGGGAAAGTGAACTGCTCCAATGTTTTCGCACGCTTGATGTACCCGATGCGAAAAATCCTCTCCGCCTGGCGTATGGCTCCTGTCGTAAGCTGAGCGACATGCAGCCGGATGCCTTGAGCGCGTTCGGCTCCTGGTTGTTACACCATCAGGATGAGCGTGAGTCGCTGTGGCCGCGTTTCCTGTTGATGATTGGCGACCAGATTTATGCCGATGAATACGTCGAAAAGCCGGGGAAAGGTCGTTTTGCCAGGGTGCAATCATTCGAGGATTTTGCGCGCATCTACACGGAAACCTGGACATCAGACGATGGCATACGGCAGGTGTTTGCTGCATTGCCCACCTACATGATTTTCGACGACCACGAAATTACCAATGCCTGGAATCTCTGGCCTGCATGGCGGGCGCGTGCTTTAGCGCATGGCATTGAGCAGACGCTGGTAGATGGATTGGTAGCGTACTGGGTCTATCAGGGCTGGGGCAATATCGGCTTGCAAAGCGCGGATGAGCATGTTTTGCTGAATTTGATGCGGCAAGGAGAGCAGAGCGGTGAGGATATGCTGGAGGCGCTGCGCGAGCAGGTGCGCAAATCGGTATATGAGGAGACCTCTATTCGCTGGCATTACGAGATTTCAACGTCGCCACCACTTTTTATAATGGATGCGCGCGCGGATCGGCCCGCAATTCTGAATGGCAGTGATCCTACAAGTAACGCCAGTCGCATTCTGAGCCAGGAGCAGATGGAACAGCTCACTGCCTGGATGCAGGCACATGCGGATGAGACTACTGTGCTGGTTTCATCGGTTCCCGCGCTTCTGCCGCCGGTAATCGGCCTCGCGGAATATGTGGCGGGTGCGCGCCCTTTTCAGCATGCCGCAATTGCGCCTTTGCGCCGCCTGGGAAAGATGCTGGCGGCCAGGCAACAGAAGCTGGCGCTTGGTATGAGCTTCGATCACTGGCCTGTGTTTAATGCTACATGGCGCGAACTGGTGCATCTTTTTAAGCAACGCCAGCGCGACCTGGTGATACTATCGGGCGATGTGCATTTTTCCTACGCGATGGTCGCTCGTTCCTTTCCCTCGAGAAAACGAGCAAGGTTGTACCAGTTGGTCGCCAGCCCGTTCAGAAATGCGCTGGGCAGGCGAGATAAGCGCCTGATTGTCTGGCAGTCTTACGTGAAACGAGCTATCTATGGTGGGCTGTCCAGTTCTATACTTCCGTTAAGAGAGGTGAAGACCGAGAAAAGAGTGCCGCGTGATATGCTCTTTCAGAATGTTGTGGCAATGGTGACGTTCTGGCCGAAAGACGATGCGCAAGGAAAGCATATCATCCGCCAGATGTACCTCGGCAGCAAGGATGGGGAATTGGAAGAGGTTGCAACTTCTGTTGTACCATAAGCAAAAAGGGGGTTGGTGCTATGAGCTGGCACGTTTCCAATGCAGTGATGCTGGCCGCCGATAAAGTGACGCAGTGGGTCTACCGGATTAGCGGCGGACGCATAGGTGAAAAGCAGCTCAATTATTCGATGCTGCTGCTTACCACCACCGGACGCAAGAGCGGCAAGCCACGTACTCATACGTTATTGTATGTCCGTGATGGGGAAAACTTTGTTGTCTGCGCCTCAAACAATGGTTCCGATCAGCATCCGGCCTGGTATCTGAACTTGCAGGCCAATCCGAGAGCGAGTATTCAGTATGGGCGCAGGCAGCAGGAAGTTATCGCGGAGACGGCAGGCCCCGAGGAGCGAGAACGGCTCTGGCAAAAGTTGATCGCTGTTCGCCCTCAATATGCCGACTACCAGAAGAGAACTACGCGCGTTCTTCCCGTAGTTCTCTTGAAATCCATTTCCAAAGAGTAAAGTGTTCCATTCAGGAGGTATATTTCGCATGGCAAATTATGTCTTTGATTCACAGGTCATTCATGAAATCAGCCGCAAGCATCTTGGCAAGCCGCTTGAGCAGATGTTTTCGGACATTATAGCCGAACTGTCAGAGCGCTATCCTGGACAGATAGATGACTCGAAGCCCTGGATTTTCAATAACGCAGGCGGTGTGATGTTGCAGATGAAGCTGATCTATGCCTCAACGAGCGAATATATTATGATCTGGGGTACACCTATTGGGAGCGAGGGGCATACGGGTCGCCATCTCGCGGAATTCTACGACACAGTCCTCGATGGCGAGGCGTGGTACTACACAGAAGGCCAGTTTACTCGCGATGTCTACACGCCGGGCGACCATATCTTTGTGGGTAAGGGGCAGAGCGCGGGTATGCACTACCCCGATCACGTGTGGATGATCGAGTATGCGCGAGGTCTGTTGCCCTCGCTGATCCCCTTTGGGCTGGCCGACGCGCTGTTCAGCACGCTTGATTACAAGACCGCTTTCCAGACGCTTGTGATCTACGTTTCGCTGGTGGCGCGCTCCCTTTCCACAGGCAAAAAGGTCTTGTTTGGCGCGATGACGGCAGCCGCCTTCGCATTGTGGGCTGTGCGCGGGGCGAGCCGCCGCAAAAGGTAGAACTCAGCGCCTCTTTTTATAGTAGGGTGACATGCGCAGGAGCCACTTGCGGGCAAGGGGGCCAACCAGCGAAGTGAGTATGCGCTGATAGCCTACGGACTGTTTCAGGTGTTTCATGATATCGTCGAAGGAGTAGCGCTGGTAGTGGAGCAGGCGCTGGCTTTCTTCGGTATCCAGCCAGTCTGTGCAATACGGTTCGTGGCCGAAGGCCTCTTCTGGGAGCATGCCGATGCCCATTAACTCCAGCATGCGCCCGAGATAGTCGCGGTAGCGTATCTGGCAACCGGAGCCGCCGCCGATGAGCAGGACGCGCCCCCAGATATCGTTTGAACTGATGCCGTTGGTGATCGCTAATCCCGCGTCGTAAGTGTGGATAACCTCGAAGCGGTTGTCGAGCGGAATGCGGAACATGATGGGGTGCGGGCTGCGCAGGGCGAGTGGGGGAACGTCGGCGAAGCGGAAGATGGCCCATTCCAGACCCGATGTTTTCACCATCTCCTCACAGGCAATTTTGTGGGTCGAGTAGTGGTCGGTCGCCTGCACCGGGTCGCATACTTTGCGCGGGGGTGGCTCGTCCTGCGTATAGCCAAAGACATCGAAGCTGGAGGCGAAGAAAAATTTGGGCGGATTGGGCAGCTTTCTCGCGGCCCGCAGGAGGTTGCGCGTGCCATCGATATTGATGGAATGAGCCAGTAAGGGGTTATCCTCGCTTGGCGGGGGGATCATATAGGCGAGATGAACAATGACTTCCTGATCCTGTACCGCTTTCGTCAGATCTGCTGACTGCCGGATATCGCCCTGAATAAGTTCTATTTTGCCCTCGTAACGCCGGGCCGTTCGCTCGTGGGATTTGCGCCGCGAGACAAAGCAGCGCACCGTGTGTCCCTGGCGCAGTAACTCGTCAAGCGTACTGCGCCCTATGTTGCCAAAAGCGCCGGTTAGCAAAACCTTCATGATAGGCTCCTTGCGACATTTTTTGTGTATTCAGGTCGTCTGGTAGACGAAATATCCCTCGAACAGATACTGGCGATAGCCCGAACTGTTAGCATTTACGCGCTGTTGCATGGCTTTCAGTTGTGGCGCGCCTTGAGGGAAGATGTAGGTGGGGTGTGGCGCGGCGCGCACGAGAGCGCGGAAAGGCATGTAGCGGTCGTATCCCGGGTTCAGGTGGTCATCGAGAGCGCTGCAAATGATTTTCTCCTTGCTCAAGAAAGTGAGAATATTGCAGGTCCAGTAATCGGAGTAGACGCGGGTTGCGCCGACATGCAGCAGATCTTGCACCAGGGCTTGCTGGCTCTCGTATTGCGCCTGCGTTGCTGGAAGTTCCAGGCTGGTTCGAATGGTAGCGCTTGCGAATGTTCCCAGCACTAGCAAAAGGGCCGCGCCGCGTACAAGCAGGCAAATTCTGGTCTTCCAACCCGCGAAAAAGTTGTGCAGGCTCATCCCTTTCCAGAGAGGCCAGAGCAGCACTGGAACGGCAATCAGGAGCAAGGTCAGATAGCGAAAGGTTGTGTCCGGGCTGGTTGCCGAGGTTGGCGCTCTGCCGTAGAGCAACAAAGTCAGGCCAACGCTCCCCAGTATGCCCAGGCGGCTGACCTGTCGAATGGCTTCCTGTCTACTGCTCTGAGAAGCAATAGCTCGCGTGTGGCTTTTTGAGCGCAAATAAACGTAACGGCCAATGATGTAGATTGCCAGACCGACACCAACAAGCCATAGCAGGAGATAGCCGATTGACCAGCCAGCCTGAAACGCGACACATAGAAGTGTTTCGCTGGTCGGCGTTCCGAAAGGTGGGATAGAGGTGAGCGGGCAGTGCAGGCTGCCCCCGGTTGCCATAGGCAGGGCAACCAGGAGAGTTCCGCTTAAATTGTGTACTGGGGTCAGGTGACGCGCCAGGTATTCTATCGAGCCGACGCGGCTGGTATAGAGGAACACGTACCAGGAGTTCTGGCTCCAGGGAACGGTGAGATTGTAATAAATCACCGGAAAGACGCCAACGATTACGCCCAGCAGATAGCTCAATCCCTGCCAGCGCAAGAGTTCGCGGAAGCAGAAGAACAGGAGCAGCAGCCCGGTGGCTGCTACGAAAGGCAGGATCAGCACATCGACCCAGACGGCAAGCCCGATGAACAGACCAAGCAGACCATAGATGCCAATGCGCTTCCAGACATTTTGCTTTGGCTGCCGGTAGGTGAGCGCGAGCCAGGTTGCAAGCAGGCAGATCAGCGCGGCGAACATCTCTAACTCTGGATATTCACCCGAGGCGCGAAGCTGGAGAAATAGCACATCGGGCGAACCCAGGCTGAGCAGGATTATTGTGAACAGAGCGAAGCGTTCATCCGCAAAGAGCAGGAAAGCCAGGTAATACATGCTCACCAGGAACGCGGCAAAGAACATGACCAGAGGCAGGCGCAGGTTGAAAAGCGAGATGCCAAACAGACGGAAAAGCGGCGCGGCGGCATAGCCCTCTAATGGCCCCAGATAGGGTGCGCCGTAGAAAAAGGTGGGATGGTCTCCTTGAAAGGCGACGTGCATCGCCAGCACGCCCATATTGCCTTCGTCGCTATCGGTGTATGGCCAGTTGAAGAAGATGAGGACGAGACGCAGGAGAACCGCGAGCGCAATAATGACAAAGGCCCAGCGTCGATAGTGGCTGCCAGAGAACAAACGCTTGAACATGTCTACGAAATTACCAACCCGTGTAAAGAAATTCACCATGTATTCTCTAACGAACAACATGGTGTGCTAATTGCGCGATGATGCCTATCGCAATGATTATCGCACAGATGGCGAAGGTGATGACAATAGCGAGGATAACCTGCCGACGCAGAGTGTGCATCTGGGGAGTATCGGGTTTATAAGGAACGGGTGTCACCCTGTCCAGGTGCGTGAGGTCATGAAGCACATCGCGCATCGATTTGTAGCGTTTTTGCGGGTCGCGGCGAATCATGCGCATGACGACGGTAGCCAGAGCAGGGGAAATATTGCGCTGAAATTTAAGGATCGAAGGAGGGTCGTGTGTAACATGCTGGTTCATGACCGCGAAGACATTTTCGCCCTCAAAGGGTACGTGTCCGCAGAGCATTTCGTAGAGCATCGCGCCAACCGCGTAAATATCCGCGCTCGCGGTGCCGCGTGCCCCCTGCAACTGTTCGGGAGCCATGTAATCGGGCGTGCCAACGGTGCCTGACAGGCCGCGCCACGTCACACGGCGCGCGCCCTCCAGCAGGGCCACGCCAAAATCGATGATTTTGACCGAGCCATCCTCGAGCAGCATGATGTTTTCCGGCTTGATGTCGCGGTGAAAAACGCCGTGTTCGTGACAATAGGTGAGCGCATCGCAGATCTGGATGATGATGCGTAATACTTCATCCTGTGGCAGAAGTTCAGGAGCGCGGGCGTCCAATACCTCGCGGAGCGTGCGGCCCTGGATATATTCCATGACCAGGTAATGCTCACAGCGTTCCTCGTCGATGTTCAAAAGGCGCTGCACGTTGGGATGGTTCAGGCGGCTTCCTACCTCGGCTTCGCGCTTGTAGCGTTCAAAGACGGCAATATTCCCAATGAGGTCGTCATTGGGAAATTTGAGTACTACTTTCTGGTTGTTGTGAGTATCCAGGGCAAGATAGACATGGTTCATGCCTCCATGCCCAAGCATGCGAATAATCTCGTAATGATCGACTCGCGTACCCGCTGAATAGGTTGTCGTCATATCCCTCGTGTAAACCGGTCCGTATAGCAATTACTTCCCTGTGTCTCAAGTATATCATGTTGGGTAGCGAAAATGCCATGTCATGAAAAAGACCCTTTTGCCTGTCATCCTGAGCGCAGCGAAGGATCTCCGGCCCCGCTGGCTCGATATGGCAAGTGAGCGATCCTTCGCTGCGCTCAGGATGACAGGTGGAGGCAGATTGGTAATGGCATGCCTGCCTCAGATGAGCGTCAATCAGGCAGGAGGCAATCAAAGGAGAAAGCAAGGCACCCGCGAGGGGCCATCCCGCCCTTTCCACTCCACACCTGCCTCTACTTACCGCCCCTCTCGGTTGCAGAGGCAGGGGAGGTGGGGGTGGATGGCTGGCCTCTGGCGGGTGCCTTCGGGGTCTCTACAGCGAGTGTGCCCCTCGCGGATGCCTTCCTATCGAGTCAAAGCTTTTTAATCAGCATCGGCGATAGCGGTACTCAAATCAGCATCCGCCAAAGCATTACTCACCGGTATACTTATGGACTGCTTTGCCTTGTAATCCTCGGGATGCAGGATGGGTACGCCCGTTACGAGTTTGCGGATATAGAGGAAGCCAAAGCCGACGACCAGCCATGCCAGGCAGAAGGCAACCGCGATAATGGTATCGGATTGCGAACTGCCGCCACCAGCGATGGCGAAGTAGAGGACACCGACAAGCATCAGCACGTTCAGGACAGCGCCAAGCAGCGGAGCCACGAAGGTGCTGAGAATGGCGCGTTTCTTTACCCCCACGAAGGCGACGATACAGATGAGGCAGGTCATGCCGTAGAGCAGGAAGGTGCCGATGTTCGAGACCAGCGTGACCTGGGTAAGCCGGTCAATGCTCAAGACGCCATATGAACCAATCACGGCGGAGAGGACGGTAAGGACGATGACGCCGACATGTGGCGTGCGAAATTTTCCATGCAGGAAGCCGAAAACAAGCGGCAGTTCCGCGTCTCTGCCCATAGCATAGGTGACGCGCACTCCCGTGTTCAGACAGGAGAGAGCGGTGCCGATCAGGGCGATGACGACGGTTGCGGCCAGAATAGTTGAGAACGCGACACCATTTCCACCGAGCATCTGGTTGCCGATGATCTGCGCCATGTCACCGATAGGCGCGCCGGAATTAAAGGCGGCCAGGAAGCCAGTGCCAGCGCTGGTTTTGTAGGCATCGCTGATAAAGAAGTTCGCGGCGAAGTATTCCAGGAAGTAGAAGATCACAGCCTGAATGACCAGCGAGAGCAGGACGGCGCGTGGAATATCTCTGCCTGGATTCTTCGCTTCCGCGCCCAGCGCGGTTGCGGACTCAAACCCCACCACCAGCAGGATAGCTATAGTGGTCTGGAAAATCAACCCGCTTAGATCGTGTGGTGTGATGACGCTTAAGGCGTTGGGATGCAGGTAGTGAATGTGAGGATGCTGCAAGCGATATGCAATGGCAAGGCCTGAGAAAGTGACAAGCGCGATGATCTGGATGGCGTTGATAACGATATTCGCCAGCGTAGAACCGGTGACACCTATATAAGCAATGAAGCCAACCACACAGGCAAAGACGATACAGACAATTACTTCTTGTAGCGGCGTGCCAAAGCTGGGAACGAATGTCTGAATGATATAGGTGATGAGCAGGCCCATGAAGGCGACCATGACGCCTGGATATACCCAGTAATACAGGTGAGAGGCCCAGCCAACGATGAATTTGCTTAAGCGGGCAAACTTAAAATGACGATGCTCTTCTCGATGCAGGATTGCCGCCTCCGCGAAGTAGTAGGAACTTCCGGTACCCGCTTCGGGATAGCGTTTGGCAAGGGCAGCATACGCGGTCGCTGTACAGAGCGCGATAAGTGTGGCGACACATACCGCGAACCACATATTCATGGCCGAGGAAGGCGCGGCCTGTAGTTGATAGGTGGTCCACAGGAAAGCGCCGGGGGCAATGAGGGCCATAGCATTAATCGTAACGCCGGTCAGGCCAAGTGAAGGCTTCATACCTGTATCTTGTGATGGGCGAACGGACATGATAATCTCCTCCCTTTCGATAGACAATTTTTCCAAACCACTGGCCTCATTACCATGCATTCAGCGGCGCGACTCCGCGTGTGAAGAACATGCCGCAATCATTGCGTCCGCCTTCCTGCTCCAAGTATAAAGAACAGCGCCGTAGATAAGGTACGGGTAAAATAGTAGAAGTTCATAGAGGTGGATTTGTGCAAATTGCATAAACGGCGCTAAAGAACAGGAGGTCGTATTATTACTTTTGTCTTTTATCATCCTCTTATAATTGTTTTATTGTATACTTTGCACAATCAAAGGGCGAGAAGCGGCTATTGAAGGGGCACAAGGCATATATGGATAGTTTGAACTAGAATGGCTAGTAGCTTGCATGCAAGTCGTCATTTATGTTATAGTTTTTTACACGGAACGCTGTTTGTTCTGTGCTGAGTTAAGCTGCTCCTCTGGATTCAATGATGCCCCCTTTGCGTTGCGTGAAGAGAATAGACACCCGGTTCATGCAACAGAACAAGTAAACGACTTCGTAGAGCAATGACGGCTCGCGAAATCCTCCGGCTCCAGCGCAGGTGCCTCCTGGTAATTAAGCTTTTGCGTTTTTCGGGAGGATGGCCTTATGCAACAATATGATCCTGCCTATCCACTGTATGATGCTCGTTGGGAGCATGATGCCTGTGGTATCGGTTTTCTGGCTCAGCTTTCAGGCAAACCAGACCACACATTAATACAAACCGCCCTTTCAGCCCTTACCCGCCTGACACATCGAGGCGCGCAAGATGCAGATGCCGAAACAAGCGATGGCGCGGGTCTGCTCACTCAGATTCCCCGGGCGCTGCTTTACCAGGAGTTACAATTCCAGGGGATAACGCTTGCCGACCCGGCAGACCTTGCCGTTGGTATGCTCTTTTTGCCCTTACCTGAACGCGCGCCTCAGGAATATGCGCGCAGCCGGGAGATTATTGAACAGGTCTTGATCGAAGCAGGTGTCGAGTCCCTGTTCTGGCGCGATCCGCCGTTGGATGTTTCGGTGTTAGGGACACGCGCCCGTGAAACAATGCCTGGCATAGCTCAGGTCCTGCTGATGCGGCCTGCTCATCTTTTGCCAGAAGCATTCGAGCGAACCCTGTATCATGCCCGTCGAGTGATCGAACGCCGCTTGCGAGAAGAAGGCATTCTAGATAGTTATGTTGTATCGTTGTCCTGTAGAACCATTATCTACAAAGGACTGCTTGCTCCCAGCGAACTGGCCCGCTTCTATCTGGACCTCGCCAATCCGTTATATGTCAGCTCTTTAGCCATCTTTCACCAGCGATACAGCACCAACACCTTTCCCTCCTGGCCCCTGGCTCAGCCATTTCGCCTGCTCGCGCATAATGGGGAGATCAATACCCTGCAGGGCAACCGCAACTGGATGCGGGCGCGAGAAGCCAGCCTGGAATCCCCACTCTGGAATGAGAACATTCGCGATATTGTCCCCGTTTTGCAAGAAGGCACAAGCGACTCCGCGCAGTTAGATAATGCCCTGGAATTGTTGCTGCATTCGGGCCGCGACCTGCTCCAGAGCATGCAGACGCTCATTCCTCCCGCCTGGGAGTACCATTCTGAACTGAATAGTGATGTGCGAGCCTGGTGTGAGTATTCCGCAGGTCTGATCGAACCCTGGGATGGCCCGGCGGCGCTGGTATTCAGCGACGGACGTATGGTGGGAGCGGCCCTCGACCGCAACGGTCTGCGTCCTGCTCGCTATACCCTGACCTCGCATGGCCTGTTCATCCTGGCATCCGAGGCGGGAGTTATGCCGTTTGAGGCCCACGAAATCGTTGAACATGGGCGTTTAGGCCCGGGCGAAATGGTTGCCGTTGACCTTGAACGCGGCGTTCTTCTGCGCGATGCCAATATCAAGGCGGCGCTCGCCGGACGCCAGCCCTATGCTCAATGGATCGAGGAACAGCTCGTGCGCCTCTCGAAGCTGCCCCAACTACCCTCTGAAGATACGCCATTGGATGGCGAGACGCTGTTCAATCGCCAGCAGCTTTTTGGATATACGCACGAGGATATCGAGTTGATTCTGCGTCCCATCCTGACCGAAAAGAAAGATCCGGTGTGGAGCATGGGCGATGACGCGCCGCACGCCGCGCTTTCGCGCCTGCCGCGCCAGCTCTCCGATTACTTTCACCAGCGTTTTGCGCAGGTCACGAACCCGCCAATTGACCCACTGCGTGAGCGCGTCTTCATGTCGCTCGATTGTTATCTCGGCTGTCGCCAGAGTCTATTGACCGAAACGCCCCTTCACGCCCGCTTAATCCATCTCGAAACGCCCCTCTTGAACGAAGCCCGATTAGAACAACTGCGCAACCTCAAGTCCTTCCCCTCTCAGACACTTTCCTGCACCTTTGAACGTGCTGCTGGTCCTGCCGGACTTGAGGTTGCTCTTGAGCGTTTGAGGCAAGAGGCCATTGCTGCTGTTCGCGAAGGAAATTTTTTGCTCATCTTGAGCGATACGAATGCGAATCTGAACGAAGCGCCGATTCCCATGCTGCTCGCGGTTGGCGCGGTTCACCAGGCGCTTATTTGCCAGGGCATACGCACGCGCACGTCGCTTATCTGTGAGACGAACGGAGTCTGGGATGTTCACCAGGTCGCGCTTTTGCTTGGTTATGGCGCGGAGGCGGTAGCTCCCATCCTGGCATTGGAGAGCGTGCGCGCCCTGGTTGGAGAGCGGCACCTTGAGGAACTGACACGGGAAGAGGCTGAAGCGCGCTATCTGCATGTGATCGAGGATGGTTTGCGCAAGGTCATGGCGCGTATGGGTATCTCGACCATCCGCAATATCATCGGTGGCGGTCAGTTCGAGGTGGTTGGGCTTGAGCCGCGACTGGTTGCGGACTGCTTCGCGGGTTCAGCCTGGCACCCGGGCAGGATAAGTTATATACATCTCGCGGAACAGGTGCTTGAGCGGTTGCAGCGTATCGAACAAAGCGCAGCGCAGGCAAATCCTCGCGCTGCCAGTACAGAGGCGCATGCGCGGCGGCGCAAACTGAACGACATTGGCCTCTATCGCTTCCGGCGCGATGGCGAGTACCATGCTTTTAACCCGTTGCTTGTGCGCGCCCTGCAAAAGGCGGCGCAAACCGGCAATAAAGAGGACTATCTCCGCTTTACGGAACTGGTCTACCAGCGACCGCCGACGGCTCTGCGCGACCTGCTTGCGTTTGCGACCACCACGCCCATCCCACTCGAAGAGGTCGAGCCAATGGAGAGTATTCGCGCTCGCTTTGTGATCTCGGCCATGTCGCTTGGCGCTCTGAGTCCCGAAACGCACCGGGCGATTGCCGTTGCCATGAACAGCATCGGCGGGCGCAACAACACCGGCGAGGGCGGCGAAGACCCCGATTGGTACTCCGAACTGGTCGATGGCGTGCCTGTGAGCAGCAAGATCAAGCAGGTTGCCTCGGCACGCTTCGGCGTCACTACTGAATATCTTGTGCGCGCAGAAGAGTTGGAGATCAAGATGGCGCAGGGTTCAAAGCCAGGCGAGGGCGGGCAGTTGCCACCGGACAAGGTGACGCCTTTCATCGCTCGCCTGCGCCATACCGCGCCCTATGTCTCGTTGATCTCGCCGCCGCCGCATCATGATATCTACAGCATCGAAGACCTGGCGCAGTTGATCTACGACTTAAAACAGGTGAATCCGGAGGCGCGAGTGGGCGTCAAGCTGGTCTCCGGCATTGGTGTTGGCACGATTGCGGCAGGGGTGGCGAAGGCGCACGCGGACTATGTGCAGATCAGTGGCTACGATGGCGGAACGGGTGCCTCGCCGCTGCAATCGATCAAACATGCTGGCATCCCCTGGGAGCGTGGGCTGGCCGAGACGCAGCAGACCCTTGTGAAAAATGGGCTGCGCCAGCGCGTGCGGGTGCGCGTTGATGGCGGCTTGAAGACCGGGCGCGATGTGGTGATCGCGGCCATGCTGGGCGCGGAGGAGTTTGGCTTCGGTACGGCAGCACTGGTCTCGCTTGGCTGTGACATGGCGCGCCAGTGTCACCTGAATACCTGTCCGGCTGGCATAGCGACGCAGCGCGAGGACTTACGCGCCAAATTCACCGGCAAACCGCAGATGCTTATCAACTACCTGACACAGGTTGCCGAAGAGGTGCGCGAGTTGCTGGCGCACTTAGGGATGCGTTGCCTGGATGATCTCATCGGGCGAGCTGATCTGCTGCAAGCGCCGCAAGATATTCCTCTCGACCTGAATCCGCTCCTGGTGGCGCTCCCTGTGCATTCGTCGGGCAAGGGACAGGTTGTACTCCCGACATCGCCGCTTGCTCAGGAGCTATTGCTTGAGGCAGCTCCGGCGCTGCGCGGCGAAAGTAGCATGCTTATCCAGCGACCAATTGCCAATGATGATCGCACGATTGGTGCCGGGCTGGCAGGAGAGATTGCGCGACGTTATGGCAATAGCGGCTTGCCCGACGCGAGCATTACCTGCCTGTTGCAAGGCGCGGCAGGTCAGAGTTTTGGCGCGTTCTCTGTGCCAGGTATGCACCTGATCCTGCATGGAGAGGCAAATGACTATGTTGGCAAGGGCATGACGGGCGGCGAAATCGTGCTTGCCCCACCAACTGATGCCCTCTTTGCCGCGCACAAAAACACCATTCTCGGCAATACCGCTCTTTATGGCGCGACCGGCGGACAGCTATTTGCGGCGGGTAGAGCAGGCGAGCGTTTTGCGGTGCGCAATAGCGGCGCGCTGGCCGTCGTAGAGGGCGTGGGCGCGCATGCCTGCGAGTATATGACTGGCGGTGTGGTAGTCGTTCTGGGAGAAACGGGACGAAATTTTGCCGCCGGTATGTCGGCAGGCGTGGCCTACGTGTTGGATATGACGGGCGCATTCCCCCGGCATTGCAATACCGAACTGGTAGAGGCGCAACCACTTGAAGACCCGGACGAGATAGAAGCTGTGCGAACGCTAATCGCCTGGCATCGCATGAAGACCCGCAGTTGGCGAGCCGCCCAGCTATTAGCCGAGTGGAGCAGTATGCAGCGCTGCTTCTGGCGCGTTGCGCCGCGCGGCAGCTCCTATTCGGCAAAGGACTATTTGGATGCGCAGATGTATCAACCGGCGTTGATAGGCTCACGGCAAGAATGATAACATCGTTCTTTTCAAACGCGGCCCTCTCCCAGCACCTCTGGCAGCTTGATTATATCAGTTTCTGATTTGATAGGGGGATGAAGCAAAGCAGAGAAACAGCCTGCTTTGCTTCATCCTTTGTTCGTAGGCTAGAAGTAACCTATCTTTCGCTTATCTACCCCCGAGTGGCGGCGTCCGCTGCCTCGGCGAGGGTTTGTAGGAAGGCGAAGAACTCCTTTGATTGGCCGATGAACAGGCCATCGTCCGTCAGGGCTTTGACTGCGCCCATTGCCGCCCCCTGAGTTTGGGTGGGGCGAATGATCGACACAGGTGGGAATTTGCGACTGAGGAAGAAGGTCGGCTCGGGCATAATCAGGTTGGTCTGCAAGTCCTGACTGTTGGCGGCATTGAGATCAGGAAACGTCAGGCCATTGGTAGGGTCGGTGAGCGGAGCATTGGGTTGAGACACCGCGTTTCCTGCCTTGTCGTGCCACGTCTGGAAGTGCGCAGTCTCGGTTGGGCCAATGCTGAGCAGGATGCGCAGCACTTCTGGATTGGTGACACGCTGCGCCAGTGATGGGTAGAGGCTGGTGCCGCCCTGCTCGATAAAGCAGAAGTGGAACGCTGCTGTGTTGGCAATGGCCTGGATGTGAGCACTTGGAGTGAGATCGGCATCGCTTCTGGGAATGGCCGGGAACTGTCCTTTGCTCAGGCCGGGAACTGCCTGCGGGAACGAATCGCCCAAATCGGGGTTTTTCGTGCTGCTGCGATAGCGCGTCCACCAACTGGTGTCCACCGTAAGCTGCATCAGGTTGGTGAGCCGCCCGATTTGTTGCGCGCCTGTCGCTTTGCTGCTCGGCAAGTTGCGGAATCCTTTCAGATCAACCGGGTCCGCGCCTTTCGAGATCAGGTACTCGTTGATGAATCTGAAGTGGCTGAACTCGTCATCTGTATTGTCGTGAATATACTGGGACATGTCAGGGTCCAGGTTATTAAGAGCGTCTCTGTAGGGTTTGCTCCCGCTTCCGCCTGGAACTTCGCTGTCCTGGATACCGCCCAGTTCGTTGTACTGCTGCCACAGATCGCTTTCGATGATCTCGGCTGCTGCCAGAAAGCGGAGAATGGCCACGTCTCCCTTGGTCAGGGCATGACTTTTCTCTTCTTCGGCAAAGGCTGGCAGCCCATTAGCCAGCAAGCCCGCGCCGAGTACGCCTGTTCCTCCTGCCACAAGCCCACTGCGGATGAAGGAACGGCGGCTGGTAGAATGCATTTTGTCTTCCATGATTTTTTCTTCTGCTCCTGTTGTATAGCGTGTGCCATGATCTAAAAATGGGCATGGCGGGTTAAGGCACACAGGTCTCTCGACCTGCATGTTTTTTGAACAACGGGTTGATGATCTACTTTGTGGAGGCCCCCAGATTAGCACTGCCGTGCTGTTGATTTATACGAAGGTGGGTTACAAGGTTGGGATGGCAAAGAAAGAAAAAATTGGACACACCCACAAATTGTGAGTGTGTCCAGCGGGGTAATGCTTAGCCGGTGACGCGACCAATGCCGAAGCGGGTGCTGGTGGCGCTGGGAGTGCCATTTGTCCAGTCGATTTCGACAAGCTGACGCGTATTCTGAAGGGCCGGTAGAACCATGATGGATTTGAGCGTGCTGGTATCAATCACGTCTCCCGTATCGCCCACGTAGACGTAGCGACCGGAGAGGTCATTCAACACCCAACCTTCCTTCTCGCAGTAGGTCTGGCAGGGAGTTTCAGTGCCGCTAAGAGAGGAAAGCTGCACGCTGGCAACGAACTTCGGCGCGGAACTGGGCAATCCACTCACATCGTAGACCTCGAGCTGGTCGAGCGGCGCATCCATTACGTACACGCGCTTCTCATCCGGCGAGAGTGAGATGCCATGACTGGGTGCGTTGCTGACCGTCCAGTTGCACGAGCCACTGAATGTGACAGTGTAGATGACGCTTCCGGTTGTGAGGCTGAGAACCTGGAAGCCGCACGTGTTGGTGGAAGTGGTAAACATCAGTGTGTGCTTGCCGTTGATGGTGAATGGTCGCACACCGTTGACCGTTGGCCCCGCGTTCAGGATCGACTGGTTGTTGGCCGTATTGTACACATGGGCATAGTTGTAGTTGCTGCCCGTATAGCCATTCAGATAAACCTGGGTGCCATCCAGCGAGACAATAGTGTTGTGGCCGTTGGTGCCGGTCTGAATGGAGCCGAGTGGCTTGCCATTGCTGGCGTCGAGAATGGAATGCGTGCCATCTGAGGCATCCGCACCATGTGGCATGTAGATGGTCGAGCCATCGGGAGTTATCGCAAGCTGATCAACGCCGAACGAGTAGTTGGCGATCCAGGCGACGACATCATGGACGAGGTCATAGGCCAGCAGGCTGCCGTTTTGACCACTACAGTTGCCCGTACCGCATTCTGTGACGTAGAGCAGCCCGCGATTGGGTGACACAGCTACGCCGCGTTTGCCTGCCTCTGGAATAGGAAATTGCTTCACGAGCGCGTGATTGTGGTCGATGTCGTAGGCGTAGACCATACCGTCGTCTACCACGTAGAGCCAGTGCGCGGTTGTGCTGCCAGTGGGATTGGGCTGGACGGTGACAGGTACAGCTGTACCGGTGACAGTATAACTCTCTACCTGGAAAGTCTGAGTATTGCTCGTATCCTCGTTGCGCATCCGCACGCCTACCATTCCGGCCTGCTGCTCGGTGCTGTTGCTATCGGTGGCGTTCAAAGTCCAGGTGCCGGGTTCGCCTGTTCCGTCAAGCCAGGCGCGGGCGCGAATGGCGGTGGGATTGGTTCCCTGGAACTGCACGTGCAGCCAGACAACCACGCCAGCAGAGGCAGGCAGCCCGGTGTCAACGTCGCTGCCGATGTTTGTGCCATCGCTGCGCTGGGCGCGGATATAGATATCGGCTCTGCCCGCTCCCTGTACCACACCGACCCGGTAATAGGTAGGAGTATAGGCTGGAGCATAACGGCCAATAACATAGGCATCGCAGTTCGTGCTGCCGCTACAGCGCGGCAGTACCACTTTCTCCACAATATCCACGTTCTGAATGTTGAAGCTGGAGAGATAGGCGCGTTCTTCACTGTTCGCGCCTACAATCACCTTGCCCGCGCCTGGGGAGACCGACCAGTTCCAGGGCGAACCTACCACCGTCCACCAGCCGCCGCTATCGGCAAAGCCCCAACCGCTGGGAGTGGTGCGCTGGAAGCTATCAGAGGCTGCGGATCCACTAACGGGCGTGTTGGTGGGACTGGGCGTAATACTGGGACTGGGTGTCATGGTTGGACTGGGCGTGTTGGTGGGATTGGGCGTATTCGTCTGTGTCGGTGTAGGAGTGGGGCCGCCACTCGAGAGGTCAGTAACCTGAAATTTTTCATATTTGAAGGTGCGGCTGGTATTAGTGTCCTCATTGCGCGCTCGCACCCCAACTGCTCCGGCTACTTGTTCTGCGCTGGTGTTGTCGGTTGTATTAAGCAACCAGGTAGAGGGTTCCGGGGTGTTATTTTTCCAAATGCGGGCGCGAATGGCTGTAGGATTGACTCCCTGGAACTGGACGTGCGCCCAGACAGTGACACCAGAGGCGGCTGTAATGCCGGTATTGAGATCATTCGAGAGATTACTTCCATCGCTTCGTTGTGCTCGGAGATAGATGGTACTCTGACCTGCACCCTGAATAGCTCCGATTCGGTAGTAGTTCGGGGTACTACCGCCAGTATAACGACCAATTACATAAGCATCGCAGTTTGTGCCGCTATTGGTACAGCGAGGCAGCACAATTTTGGCGAGTATATCTACGTCCTGGACGGCTACATTGCCTAGTATGCCGCGTTCCTCGGCAGCAGGGTGGACAATGATTTTACCTACCCCCGGCGCAACGCTCCAGTTGGCCGAAGTATCCAATACTGTCCAGGAACCACCAAGATCAGCAGTTCCCCAGCCGTTCGTCACGGTGCGGGTAAAGGTGTCCAGAGCAATAGTCGTGTTTGCTCTGGCCGGAGCGAGCGAGAACATACCTATAGAAAGAGCAATCAGTAAGAGCGCCAGGCTGGCAAGCGCGGTTAGCACGCGCAGCTTTTTCTTTTTGACCGGAGAAGATTGTTGAACCCGTTTCCTCATAGCAGGAGTCTCTCCTGTTAATACTTATTGATCTCTTCTTAGAAGAGAAAACGCCTTCGTGTGCTTTATCCACGCATTGCTATAAATGTATTTAAACAGGCTATCTCAGGTAGCTTGTGGATTGGTTGAGAAGAAGTTAAGATGGAGTTATAAAATGGAGAAGCAGGTTAGCTTTTATACATGTTCTTATGGCCTGAGAAGCATGTTATACTACGAATAAGCAAACTTTTACGGCATTATAGTCCCTGGAAAAACGTAGCATTTGAACAAAGAAACACAACCACCTGTTGATGAACACGTAAATTCCTCAGCGCATATGGTCCATGGCCCCTACCTGACATGGCGGTTCCGAAATTTTCGCCTGCTCTTTATTGGCTCATTCATTGCCATAACCGGAGAGCAGATGGTCAATGTCGCGATTGGCTGGGAACTCTATGAGCGCACTCGTTCGGCGCTGGTGCTGGGCCTGGTTGGGCTGGTGCAGGTGCTTCCGGTAATTCTGCTATCTCTGCCAGCCGGACACCTCGCTGACCGGTATAATCGAAAAACGATTGTGGTCATCACCCAGATTGTACTGGCGATTGCTTCGCTCGGTTTGATGCTGCTTTCGCTCACACATGGATCTCTCGTATTGATATTTGCCTGCTTGCTGTTGCTAGGCATAGCTATTGCCTTCAACAATCCGGCCTCTTCAACGTTGCTGCCGCAGGTGGTGCCGGAATATGCCTTTGAGAGCGCGGCGACGTGGAGTAGCAGTTCATGGCAACTTGCTGCTGTGCTTGGGCCAGCCTCGGGCGGTTTCGTGATTGCGCTGATGAATAGTGCGTGGCTGGTGTACGGCTTGAACGCCCTGGCTGCGCTGGTGTTTCTGGTGCTGGTGGTTTTGCTGCGCGTGATACGGCGGCATGTGCCAGCAAAAGAGACGACCACGCTCAATTCGTTGAAAGAGGGCCTGACCTTTCTACGCCAGACGCAGGTGATACTCGCGGCGATTACGCTTGACTTATTTGCGGTCTTGCTTGGCGGGGCGACGACACTACTGCCGATTTTCGCCAGGGATATCCTGCGTGTTGGGCCGACGGGTCTGGGCTGGCTGCGGGCCGCCCCATCGATTGGCGCGCTTTGCGTCTCATTTATTATTGCGCACTCACCGCCTTTCAAGAGGGCGGGTAGGAGCTTGCTGTGTGCTGTGGCAGGTTTTGGGCTGGCAACGATTGTCTTTGGCCTCTCACGTTCGTTCTGGCTTTCGCTGGCGATGCTGTTTTTGTTGGGCGGCCTCGATAATGTCAGCGTGGTTATTCGTGGAACGCTGGTGCTGACGCGCACGCCTGATGCCCTGCGTGGCCGTGTCGCCGCCGTCAATAACCTGTTCGTCGGCGCATCCAACGAACTTGGCGGCTTTGAATCCGGCCTGGTAGCGCAATTTTTTGGCCCTATCATCTCGGTAGTGTCTGGTGGCATAGGAACGATACTGGTAGTGCTGGCGATTGCCCTGATCTGGCCGCAGATGCGCAAATTGGGTAGACTTAGCGAAGGTGTGGTGAAGGGAGTGCAGGAGCAATAGATTCCACCAATGATCGGGGCTGAAGCCAGGGCGACCGCCAGAGTCGCCCCTACCAGAGGGGCCTGGATTTCTTTCGCCTGGCTGTTGAACTGCAAGAGCAGTACCGTCGTCCTGGCATGCGCATTCAGAATACGCTTCAGACGAACGGCACGCTGCTCGATGATGAATGGTGCAAATTCTTCTCCGCGCATAACTTCCTGATCGGCCTGACCTGGATGGTCCTCGCGCCATGCATGATGCCTACCGCGTGGATAAGGGTGGCATGTATCCGAGCAAAGAAACAGAGTAGAGAAAGGCTTTTTTCTATGATATGCTGGTATTGTTAAGAAGTAACAGGAGAAAAACATGTCAATTCGCATTCAACTCTACTCGGATGTGCATTGCCCTTATGCCTACCTGACTGCCTATCGCCTGCGCAAGCTACGGGACGAGTATCGCGGCAGCATCATTATCGAATACAAAAGCCTGGCTCTAGAGTACGTGAATAAGCGACCAACGCCAATGTTTGTTTTGAATAATGAGACACCCATTTTGATGCTTGAGGAGCCGGATATTCCATATGAACCCTGGCATGGTTCAGAAAGTGAATGGCCGGTGACAATGTGGCCTGCTTTTGAAGCCATCCAATGCGCCGCGAGACAGGGGCCGCAGCAGGCAGCCGAACTTGACTGGGCTATTCGCAGCGCCTTTTTTGCTGAAAGCCGTTGCATTTCGATGCGCCACGTTCTTTTTGAACTGGCCGAGCAGGCCGGTCTGGATATGCAGCGTTTCGCCGACGACTTCGATTCAGGCGTAACAAAGCGGCAGGTATTGCAGGATGCTCAAAGGGGCTGGGAGCAACTGAAAGTAGAGGGAAGCCCCACGTTTGTGTTGCCTTCGGGCAAGCAGGTGAGTTACCTTGCGCTGCCCAAAGTCAAACTTGACCAGCAGCGCCATGCCCGAGTTGTCTCGGTGCAGCCTGCACCCTGTTCGGGTGCGGATTGCCTCGATCTCTATCGAGAGATGTTCGCCGAAGCAGGCTGGAGATAGAAGGTTGCCATGAAAAAGACCCTCTCGCCTGTCATCCTGAGCGCAGCGAAGGATGACATTTGGAGGTAGGTTTGTAATGACATGCATGCTATGATTGTACGCCTGGGGAAGCGATTGCGCTTTGCGCGTGCTCTGCGCTCTCGTCCTTTCGCAATGGTGTGGCTGGGGCAGACCATCTCGAATATAGGTGATGGCATTTTTCTCATCGCACTGGCTTGGCAGGTGCTGCTGATGACGCATTCCGGCACAGCAATGGGCATTGTGCTGATCGTCAGTATGATTCCGCGCCTGATTTTCGTGCTGATTGGCGGTGTCGCGGCAGATCGCCTGCCGCGCCGTCTGATAATTCTGTGGTCGGATGGCGGGCGAGGGCTGGTTGTGCTGCTGATAAGCATACTTGGTTTTCTCGGCCTGCTGCAATTCTGGCATCTGCTGGTCGAGGGTTTGATTTTTGGCTTCGTGGATGGTTTCTTCAATCCGGCCATCATGGCGATTATTCCCGACCTTGCCGAAAAGGACGACCTGCCTTCGGCAAATTCTCTGGTCTCCCTGAGCTTTAACCTGGCGCAACTGACGGGGCCGATGCTTGGTGCGGCGTTGATTGCGCTCATCAGTCCAATGGGGGCATTTGCAGCCAACGCGCTGAGCTTCTTTATCTCGGTCGCCTTTCTGCTGTCGGTACGCATTCCAGAACGCCATGTAAAGCAGGAAAGCAAAGAAGCCATTGAAGGCGAGCAAGAGGAAACGCCTGCGCGTGGTTTTCGAGGAGTGCTGGCCGATGTTCAGGAAGGGCTGGTCTATGTGCGCAACTCGCGCTGGCTATGGGTGACGATAATGAACTCGGCTATTGGCAATATTGGCTTTATGGCTACGCTTGCTGTGGCCATGCCGAAGCTGGTTCACGATACCTATCAGCAGGGCGCGTGGCTTCTTGGCCTGATCGAGGCAACCGGAGCTATCGGCTCAATCCTGGCCCTGGTGGTGGTAGGACAGGCGACTCGTATCAAAAAACGCGGGCTGATGGCCTATCTCTCGCTCTGCTTTAGCTGTATTGGCATATTGATCTTTGGCCTGCCGTTTCCGCGTGCTGCCGCGCCGTTCATCGCGCCTCTGGCTGGCATGCTGGTGAATTTTGGCCTGACCTTCTTCAATACCGTCTACTTCACCATTTTGCACGAAATGATACCCTCAGATAAACTCGGGCGCGTCATCAGTCTGGATACGCTTGGCTCGTTCGCTATGATTCCGGTCGGTGAAGCCCTGGGCGGCATTATGACCGATCATATTGGCCCGGCGAAGGTCTTCGTCATCTTTGGCCTTTTTAATCTGGTGAATGCCATGATCCCTCTGCTGGTGCGCGAGGTACGACAGGTGGAGTGAGCGTTATAGACGCCAGAACCCTCGTGAATGCCTGCTTTGCAAGTAACGTGGTACCAGGAAGAGGACGAGCAGCACCAGCAGGATAAACATGATCGCTGATGCAAAGAGCGAGAGCAGGATGAGAATGACCACCAATATATCCTGAATCACGCTTAAGACGCCATTAAGCAGACCGGCAGTAGAAAGCGATGTGAAGAGTCTGGCGGTGAATCCGGCGCTGTGACTCAGAGCCGCCAACCCCGCGCCGATCAGCAGGATGACGAGCAAGGCCACACCCGTGACGGGAATAGCACTGAATGTGGCAACGATAGCTTGATTGCTGCCTGCCATGCTCTGACCTGCTGAGAGGGCATGGCTACTTGCTGCCACTGCGACAAGCGCCCCTGCTATCGGACGCACAAACGTATGAGCGGCGTTCCAGGCATGATCGAGCAGGGGAATCTTGTTGGCGATAAAGTCCAGGATTGCCAGTAGCGCAAGCACAACCATAAACCAGGGCTGCGTAATAAAGGACACATGCGAGTTGACCGCGTACAGGTGCAGCCAGCGCACCGAAAGCGCATAAGCAAGCAAAGGCAAATAAGCATTTATGCCAGAGGCGAATGCCAGGCCGAATGGTGTGCCCAGCGTTACAATGTCCATTTCTTTGTTTCCACTATTTTTGATGTAATTTCCGGTTTTTGTAGGGACGCGATTCATCGCGTCCAGCTTCCCGCGCCGATTCACATGGGTGGACGCGATGAATCGCGTCCCTACAGTCGTATGTACCAACGTTTATTATCAAATCCCTGCCATATATAGCACGTTCAAGCCTGGGGCTATGGAAACAAGGCCATCTCTAGAGATGGTTTTTTGGCTTCAGCATTGCTCGCGAGGCGCTGCAATGGTTTTTGACTCCTCGCGAGCAGTCATAAAAGGATGTTTTTCTTATAGTGTCGCTTCGTTCTCCGATGGGCCATCAATCGTCGAGGTCAGTTGCTCGATCACGATTGCATCCGCTTCTTTTATGGCGATTTCCGGCGTCATCTCTGTCACCTCTACCAGTATCAGCGCGGAGTAGCCGTCTTGTTTCTGAACAAACTGAAACTGGATGATGCGCACCACTTTGTAGCCAGGGGAGCCAGGGACTTCCTTGCCGATCAGATCATTGGCCCACGTGGCAATTTCTGTGGTGGTGACGGCCTGTTCGTAGGCCAGTAAACGTGTTTCCATGCAGTTCACTTTCTAAAATGTTGTGATTGTTTGGGAAGATATCCTCGTAAATTTTTAGGAAATAACCAGATGTGTAGGGACGCGATGATGAATTTTTCCTAGGAAAGAAGGCATCCAACCATGTCGTTCTGAGCGCAGCGAAGGATCTCTGGCCTCGGCGCGCGAATCGTTGGGGGACGAAGATCCTTCGCTGTGCTCAGGATGACATGCCTACATATTCCCTCTTTCATAATCAAAATTCATCATTGCATCCCTACATGCGCTAATGTTACAAACATTCTCGCGCAAACAATCGCACAGGTTCGATTTGTGCGGCATCCACGAAGCGCACCACCAGTTCCTGTATGCCTGCCTGCTCGTACCCTACCAGCCGTTCGCGAATTTGCGCGGGCGTGCCGATCAGCCAGCTCTGGCGCAGTTCGTCGATATTTGCGCGTTCTTCCGGCGAGAGTTTCGCCAATACCTCGGCTTCGGTCTCGCCGATAACGCAGTAGTCAATGAGTGTGGTGCGCTTGATGCTGTTGTAATCGCGCCCGATCTCCTCACAGTGCTGGCGCAGCACGTCTAGTTTATGCTTGATGGTCGGTATATTGCCACCAATATTGCAGGCATCGGCATACTGGGCAACCAGCCGCAGTGTGACTTTTTCGCCGCCACCACCGATGAGGAGTGGAATGTGGGGCTTCTGCACGCCCTTTGGCTGGTTGATTGCCCCATTGACGCTGTAATATTTTCCCTCGAAATAGGCTTCTTCCTGCGACCACATCGCCAGGATGACCTGGACGGCTTCGCGCAGGCGTTCCAGGCGCTCTCGTGTGCCAGGATAGGGATAGCCGTAGGCGAGGTATTCGTGTTCGTACCAGCCAGCGCCAATGCCCAGAATGAGTCGTCCATGACTGAGCGCATCTACGGTCGAGGCCATTTTCGCCAGCAGAGCCGGGTTGCGATAGCTATTGCACGTGACTAGCTGCCCTATGCGAACACGCTGCGTATCGCGAGCCAGCGCCGCTGTGCTTGTCCAGCACTCGAACGTAATTTCCTGGGTGGGAACGGGAACCGTATGAAAGTGGTCGTAGAGCCAGATCGAGGCATAGCCGAGCTTATCAGCCTCTTGCGCGACACGCGACATGGTCTCATACGCCTCTGCCGGATCGGCTATACCGACCAGGTCCATACGCCATCCCTGCGGAACTATGACGCCAATTTCCATCATGAACGACTCTCTCCTCTAGAACTGTTTCAAGTTGTTATTCGCGGTCAGCGATAATCGAGCCAACACGGTCACCCAGGGATGGGTCCCTGCGCGTCAGGATGATGGCGTAGATCAGCGCGAGTACGATGACTCCCAGGGCAATCCAGGGGAAGATATTGAACGGTGGCTCCTGCCCTGGCTGCACCAATCCCCACAGCGGAAAGCCAATTGCCAGCACGCCGAGTATCGGCAAGATCACGTGTTTTAGCACAGAAAACTGCTCTGGCAGGTGCCGTTTATAATAAAACGGCAGGGCGATATTCGAGACGAGGTACGTCAGCGCGACCAGGATTGTTCCCAGGGTAGCGATATCGCCGAAGAAGGTGACGGGTGGGACGTTCCATCCAAAGATATAGACAATGCCCAGACCAATCAGGAAGAAGACCAGGAAACTGGCCCAGGGTGTGCGCGTCCTCGGGTGTATCTTGGCCAACTGGCGCGGCAGCAATCCTTCGCGCGCGGCATTGAAGATCAGGCGGGCCTGCGAATTAGAACCCGCGATCATGGCGCTCATAGTAGAGGTGAAGCCTGCGATGTATCCCAGCAGCGCCAGGACAGCCGCGATCCTTTCTGCGGCTGTAATGAAAGGCACAAGTACATTTGGATTGGTTATGGCGTTGACATTGTAGTTAAAGGCAACGACCGTAGCATAGGAGAATAGCAGGTATGAGCCAGCCATCAGCAGGATGCTGGAATAGATAGCGCGCGGAATGTTGCGGCGCGGATCACTGGTTTCCTCAGCTAGAGCTGCGGAGTTCTCCCAGCCGATGAACATGTAGACCGCGATAGGAAAGCCCAGGCCAAGGCCGGCCAGTCCATTCGTGATATTGGCCGGGTTGAATGGAGCCAGAGAAAGGCTTCCGGCATGTGTAATGAGGACAATGACCGAGACCAGCACAAGTACGATCATCTCCAGCAGGAAGAAATAGCCTGCCCAACGGGTTGAGAGATGTACGCCGCGCACCATCAGGTAGAAGACAATTGCGGCAAAGATCAGAGTCAGAGGCTGCCAGGGTATGTTGATATTGAAATAGTGCTGGCAGATAATTTGAATCCAGCCGCCGGAGATATCTATGACCGAGGCCATCGCGACAATATAGCCGATGCTGACGACAATGGTCGTAGTGATGGCCATGATGGGGCCAAAGGTTTTACCAATAAAGGTGATGAACGAACCGGTGGAAGGGATGGCACGCGAGAACTCTGCCAGGGTATTGCCAAGCAGGGCGATCGCGATGGCGGCGACAACAATGGTGAGTGGGGAACCGACGCCTGCCGCACTCGCAATAAGCGCGAAGCTGAAATAAAAGCTCATAGCGGGCGCGACATTCGCCATTGTAGAGGTGGCGATGTCCGCCAGGCCCAGCGCACCACGTTCAAGGCGAGGTACTTCTACCGGGGCGGTTTTTCCTTCAAGTGGGATGGCCTTGGTGGACTTTTCGGGCTGCATCATAGTTGATCCCCTTTTCTCCCATTCTCGAACTGAGAACGGGCCGAATGGATAAGGACGAACCGTTGCTTTGTTCCATAGACGCGCTGGTGGGATCGCTGCTATGGAAAGCTTGTATAAATGTTATTATGCATTACGCAATGGGTAGCTGTCATCTTTTGATAGTAAATGAGGAGCGGAAAGCAGTACAGGGGATACCGGAAGCCACCCACGAGGGGATGGCTCTACAATAGGAACCCGCCTGTAGAGCCATCCCCTCGTGGGTGGCTTCCGCAGATTTTTTAGACGAGTGCTATCTTTTATAATCGTTTGTTTGTGTTATCTTGTTTGTCTCCCGTTGCAGCGGATTCAGGCCGTGGATTCCACAGGGGATAGGGAATGCCCGCGATGCGGTTGATAGCGATGGCCTGCAATGTAAGAAGGATGACCGCGCCCATCAGCAGGACGAGTTGCCAGGGCTGGCGCAAGATGCCGAGCGAGACAATCAGAGTGGTGGCTCCGGCGGGTGGATGCGGCGATTTTAACAGCACCATCAATCCGGCTGTAAGGCCCAACGAGAGTCCGGCGGCGATGACTCGCGGCCATGTGACGCCGACAGAAAGGGCGGGTCCGGCCTGGGTTAGTCCTGTTACTACGAGACTAAAATAGCCTGCGGCTGCTCCAATGGCGTGTCCAATCAGGGTATTGCGTGGAGATGCGCTTGGCGCGGTCGGCGTATAGAAAAAGAGGAAGGCGGTTGGACCCAGTGAAGGGAAAATAAAGGGAGAGTTGGTAAGAACCGCCAGCGCGGCCATCAAGCCAATGCTGATGCAGCCATTGATGAAGCTGAAGATGGCGAGAACGGGAATGCGCGCATAGTGATCTAAAAGCCAGGGCAGACGTACTCGCGTGAACAGACCATGCAAAATGTCGGACATCTCGCCGCCGATGGGATGCTCTTTATCAATTCTCCCAGGCACGTGACGGCGCACTATTGGTTCGTTCGCTGTTTGCTTCGATAGATCAGGAGCGGGCGTTTTCTGTTCCATAGTGTTTCTCCCTCTGTGATTGCTGTACTCATCGTATACTACTATACATGATTGAGGCTAATGGAAGCAGGTCAACAATGGCTGCTTTAAGGAAAGATAAGTATGGTTCCATCTGGTTTAAGTGTAGAAGAGTGGCGAGCATTAGAGCGGACTAATCCTGATGGCAAGTATGAATACATTGATGGGCAAGTCTATCTAATGCCTCGGGGCAGTCTTGCTCATGCGCGTATTGGCAGTAACGCGGTAAGGGCGCTTGAGTATGAATTGTTGATAATTTCTGTAGGGACGCGATTCATCGCGTCCACCTGTTCCTGTTGTGCGCGTCGATTTGCCGAGGTGGACGCGATGAATCGCGTCCCTACAGGGGCTTTCCCATTATTTTATAGAAACCGTATGACCTGTGACATTCATTCGTCCTGTGGCGTGCTATTGCTTACCACCAGCGAACCAAGACCCAGCACTACGGCGTCCTCAACCAATCCCCAGACCGGGCCGGGAACCGATGTATTGTCAGTGAGCCATTTGCGGCTGTAGTAACTGGCGGCAGCGCCTGCGGCAGCTCCTGCTGCACCGATTATTGCTCCTAACGCTACTGGCTGGTTTGCTCTGCGGTACATCAGTATGCCTGCGACACTGCCGAAGACCAGACGACCAATGAACGGGCCGGGACTGACGCGAGCAGGTGTTATCGGAAGTTTGTCCATTATCATCTCTCCCAGCAGCGAGGCGGCAGTAACTGGTTTGCTGATTGGAGATGCCAGGGGGCCATCGGCGCTTTCGCTGGATGGGTTGCTGGTCCAGCTAAGTAAGGCAAATGGTGTCGTCGAGCGCACGCCGCAGACAAAGCCGAGAGCAGCTGTTTTGAGGGCTGTTTCTGCCGGGTTCTTTGGCGTTGTCAGGGCGGTTGAATTGGGCCGTACAAGTTCTGCGAGTTGGGTGAGCATGGCGTTATAGATGCTCTGCAAACCCAACGGAGCAAAGGTTTTTTCAAAGAAGCCGCCAACGCCGCTGCCGCCTTCCCACTCGGTTTCCAGGTAGACCAGCGATTTTTGTCCTTCGTCCAATGGCAGCACTGTCCAGGTGGTAGTCAGTGACGAATTGGTATCCTTTTCGGTCAGTGTCTGTCCTTTAATCGATTCGGCCACACGCATGCGATAGGCGCGTTCGCGTCCACCAGCCTGCAAGCGATAGCGAATGAGTGTGCCATCGCCTGTTCCGCCCTGCTCGACGCTGTAGTCAAGAAAATTGGGCGTCAGGATGGATGGGCGTTTTTCTTGATAGTCGATCAAGGCGCTATACACCTCTTGCGGTGACGCCGGAATGATGCGCGTACTTTCGGCATGTACTTTACTCATGCAAAAACCTCTTTCTGTGTGTTTCTTTGCTGGAAAAATGTGTATCTCTGGCAAAAAGCGGAAATCTATTTCTGTACCTCACCTCTTCTTTCCATCCGATTAGAATCGTAGCATGCAGAGGGAAGAGTAGCCGGTGTTGTACAATGGCAAAAAGTCACTATTGTACAGACTAAGAAAGGAAGCATTTTGGGTATGCAAGACATCAACTGGCAGGACGTTGGAGAAGAGATTGTGCGTATTGTGCAGGGACTGCTCCGGCTGGATACGCGCAACCCGCCCGGCAACGAGGTACTGGCTGCCGAATATCTCCATGCTCTTCTCTCATCCGAAGGCATTTCTGGTCAAATTGTCGGGCCGAGCAGGGATCGGGCCACCTTTGTTGCCTGTTTGAAAGGCGATGGTTCAGCGCGGCCGCTCCTGTTGATGTCGCATATCGATGTCGTCGCGGTCGAACCCGAGAAGTGGACGCATGACCCGTTCTCGGGCGATATTGCCGATGGCTTTATTTACGGTCGCGGCGCGCTCGACATGAAGCAGATGGTGGGTATGGAAGCGCTCACCATGCTGTTGCTCAAGCGGGCAGGCATTCCACTTAAACGCGATGTTATTTACATGGCGGCCGCCGATGAAGAATGTGGCGGACATGCTGGCGCGGAATGGGTTGTGGAGAATCGCCCCGAATTGATTTCGGCCGAGTACGCGCTCAATGAAGGCGGCGGGAGCGGCTTCGAGGTGAATGGCCGTTCCTATTATCCTGTGCAGACGGCTGAAAAGGGCACAGTGCGTTTTCGCATGCGCACACGCGGCAAGCCCGGTCACGGCTCTGTGCCGCATAATGACAACGCCATCCTTAAACTTGCTGCCCTGCTGACAAAGCTTACGCCGAACCTGCTGCCCATTCATTTCACCGATACGGTGCGCGGATATTTTCGCGGCATTGCCAGCACGCAGCCGCCCGAGGTCGCGCAGGCGCTCGAAGCTGTCTTAGCCAGTGAAAGCGGGGCAGATGAGGCTATCGACAAATTGCCCATCGAAGAGGGGTTGAAGATGCGTATGCACGCCATGCTGCGCAACACGGTGACACCTACCATGCTCTCGGCTGGCTCGCAGATCAATGTCATCCCTTCTGAAGCAGAAGGATACGTTGATGGCCGTCATCTTCCAGGTTGGACTCCGGAAATGTTCCTGGAAGAATTGCGCTCAGCTATTGGCAGCGAAGCCGAGATCGATTTGCTCGATCCATCGACGCCGCTTGAGGCCGATGTGCAATCGCCGCTTTTCAACACGATTCAAGAGGTTTTGCGCGAGTTCGCGCCTGATGCTGCTGTTGTGCCATTTTTGCTGACGGGCGGCACTGATGCGAAGCACGTCACGAGGCTGGGAACGAAAGTCTACGGCTTTGTCCCAGGCCTCTACGCTGGCCCAAGTGAAGGACGGCGCGTTCACAGCCACGATGAACGTGTCAGCGTGCGCTCGCTGCAATGGGGTATGCGCGTGTTTTACGAGGTGGTGGCGCGATTTGTTGGTGGAGTGTAAGCAAATTTTTCCACTGCTATACGCAAAAAGAATGCATACAGATAGGGGACTTAGCAAACGCTTGCTGCTAAGTCCCCTATTTTCCAGGTTGGTTTGAACTTACCTCTTATGCATGCGGTTATGAGGATTGTTGGGGCTGGCCGGGTGGTTCCAACCATTTGGATTGTTGGGGCTATTGGGATTTGTCCAGCCAAAGGGATTGTTCGGATTCATCGGGTTGTTGAGATTGATCGGGCTGTTCGGATTTAATGGACTATTCGGATTCATTGGATTGCCCATGTTGTGCTGCCAGGCCGAATTGCCCCTGCTATTGTAAAGGGAAGAGCGTCTACGACCGCTGCCGAATAGCAGGCGGATGATTGACCAGAGTATTCCCAAAAAGAAGAGTACAAACATCAGGGCAATAAATCCTGCGACAACCACGAAGAAGACAACCAGAAAGGCAGGCATATGGGAAAACATAGTTTGTATCTGGCTCAACCAGTCAGGCATGGTATCCTCCTTTATTCAGTAGAGAGCCGTTTTGAACGAACATGCACAGCTATATACGCAGCAGCAACCGGAAATTATTGCATCATCATAGCCTGGCTATGACAGCCTGTTGGTTTTTTCTCTACGGAAATGTCCGAAACAAATCGCTCAAATCGGTAGCATTTGCCGCATCTCCCAGGAAGGTGGTCAAGCCGAAAAGTTCTTCTATGGTGCGCAAAGTCGAGCTATGCGTGTAGTGGATGGTATTTGAATAGCCACTGCCTTTAGCTTCTGGTGACAGCACGATCATGCCGATGGGGCCATCACCGCCTTCGCCCTCGTCCCAGGTGATAAAAACCACTCCGCCATTGTTGTATGCTGAAGAGTTCAGGATGGAGGGTATATTTTGCGCAAGCCAGTTGTCTCCCTGCTTCACAGCGTCGTTGGTTGGCGGGCAGACATCGTGCATATCGTTGCAGAGGTTGGGCGTAATGAAGTTGTAGCGGGCCGTGTTTGATCCTTGTAAGTCGGTCGCCAGCTCGCTATAGGGGCGAATATGCTGAATGCAGTAGGATGAAGAGGGGTCATTATTGTTTGTGACGTTATCGAAGAAAATCATTGGATTGTGTTTAGGCGCGTAGAGGCCACTGCTGGTGAGCGGGCAGGTTGTGCCGTCGATGCCCTCTTGATAGGATTTCCAGGAAATGCCTGCCTTATCAAGCAGGGTGACAAGGTGTTGCGTCGAAGACTGGTGGTTAACGCTGGGCGGATTATCATCGGCGATACCGAAATTGGTTCCGGCCTCCAGCCAGAGATAGTTTGGCTCGCTCGGATGTATTCCTGGCGGATTGTAGTATTGCTGAGCATAAGAAGACATGGGGAGGAGTGTTTTGTTGATATATGGCGCGGAGGGATTGTTGAAGATGGCCGACCAGTTGTGATTCTCCATCACGATGAGAAAAACTGTCCTGGTAGGAGGCGTCGGTGTTGGTGATGGCGTGGGGGTCGCGGTTGGCATCTGTGTTGGCGTGGGGGATGGAGTACTTGTTGCATTCCCACTCGTTGCTTGTGGGGAAGTGCTACAGGCGACAAGGAGCGTTACAAGCAGGAGCAGTGAAGCGCTTCTCCATGTGTTTGCGATTTGATGAGATGGGAAATGCCGGAACATAGACGATATACTTTCTAGCGATTTTGTTAACGTGGTAAGCTACTTAAAGACACGGTTTGATGCAGGGTCGCGGAACGGTTTGCTGCTTCCATGAGCGCGCTTAAATCGAGCGCGATCTGGATGTTCTCGGTAGCAGTTGTACCGTCCTGAATGTGCTGAATCCACTGTTGAAAAGCTCCTGGCTGATCGGCAGGTATGTCTTTCCACTGCTGCCATGCATTGCCGATCTGCAAGCTGCGAATATAAAGTACACCTTCAGGCGTGCCATAGAGAAGGCTTCCCTCGGTGCCGTGTGCTTCGATGGTGAAAGGCGAGACAGGATTGACAAAGCTGGTTTCGGCGATACCCATCGCGCCCGAAGTATAGTGCAGGATGGCTACGGCGTTGTCTTCCACTGCGCGCCCTGTAACATATCCATAGGTTGCGTTGACGCTTTCGGGCAGACCTAGAAAGAGGCGCGTGAGGTACATAGGATGCGATCCCAGGTCGATCATCGCGCCGCCGCCCGTTTGCAGGGGATCAAAAAAGTAAGGTGGCAGCCAGCCCTGCGGATTCTGGGTTGTGCGAAGCGCGCCATCGTGCGTTAAACGAACTCTTACCTGCGTAAGTTGCCCGAGCAGGCGGCGTTCAAGAATTTGCCGGACTGCCAGCGTAGAGCCGGAATAGAGACGAGGCAGGGATACCATCAGCTTTACGTTGGCCTGTTTCACAGCCTCGACGATCTCGTTGCTTTCGCGCAGCGTGGGAGCGAGTACTTTTTCGGTAAAGATGTGTTTGCCTGCATTCGCTGCCGCGACCATCACATCGCGATGTAAGGTCGTTGGTGTATCGACAATCACGCCATCAACGTTGGCCTGTGCCAGTAAATCATTCAGGCGTTCGTAGAATGGCACGCCGAGCGCCTGCGCCCGGGTGCGTCCGCGCTCAGGGGATTCATCCCAGACCGCCGTTATTTTCGCAGCAGGATTTTTCTGGGCCTGCTGTAAGTAATCTTGCGCGTGAACATGCCAGAAACTGAGCATTGCCAGCCGGATCATGCCAGTACTCCTTCCTGCTGTGGAGAAGTTATCAGAAGCGAGGCCAAACGCGAGCGGCGACGTAAATACCAGTAATGCCAGCGCCCGGCGGCGCGAGATAGGCTCTGTAGCGATATGCATATCGTTTGTGCCTTCACACTCCAGCCTTCTCTATCATTCTACGTTTTCAAAAGGATTATGGTACGCAAATCTTTTCCCTGTCAATTATTCAAGTGCGTCTGGTGAGCGCCAGAATTTTGCGGAGAGAGGTCGCGGAAGACACCCGCAAGGGGATGTCTCTACACATTCATTGATGTGTAGAGACATCCCCTTGCGGGTGTCTTTTGGCTCCCCATGCTGGGTGCAAAAAATTGACGGACGCCCTGGTGAGGCGGTGTATCGTTGACCTTCTGATTGCCGTGTTAACGGAAGGCAATACTTATTTCACACGTGCGGTTCGATGTTAACGAGGAGGTTTCATGATGTCGTCTTCAAAAAAAGAAGAGTTTACGTTGGGAGTGGAGGAGGAATACCAGATTATTGACTCGAAGACGTTTGAACTCAGTTCGTCTTCGACTTCGGTGCTGCGAAAGGCACAACAGAAGCTGGGTGAGAAAGCGCAGCCCGAACTCCAGCTTTCGCAGGTTGAGGCGGCTACTCCCGTCTGTGTCGATTTACAGGAGGCGCGGGAAGCCTTGATACATATGCGCCGTGAAATGCTTGCTGCTGCTGAACGGCAGGGGAAATACCTGGCGGCGGCGGGAACGCATCCCTTTTCGCACTGGAAAAGCCAGCGCATCACGCCCAAAGAGCGCTACCAGGGAGTAGCGAAGGATTTTCAGCAGATCGCTCGCGAGCCAATCTTTGGTTGTCATGTGCATGTTGGCGTGGAGGATAAAGAGATGGCCCTGCAGGTGATGAACCGGGGGCGCATCTGGCTGGCTCCATTATTGGCCTTGAGCGCAAATTCTCCTTACTGGCTTGGTGAGGATACTGGATACGCCAGCTTTCGCACCGTAATGTGGAGTCGCTGGCCAACTTCCGGCCAGCCGCAGCTTTTCTCCTCGCTTGATGAATACCAGGCGCTGATTCAGTCGCTTATTGATGTCGGCAGCATAGAGGACGCCACGAAAATTTACTGGGACATCCGGCTCTCAGATCGCTTTAACACGGTTGAGTTCCGCGTCACCGATTGCTGCATGACGATTGACGAGGTGGTAATGCTGGTCGGTCTGATCCGCGCCATCGTGCAGTTGTGCTACGAACAGGCTGTGCGAGACGAACCTGTTCCGATGGTGCGTCCCGAGTTGTTGCGTGTTGCTCATTGGCGAGCCGCCCGCTACGGCATCAGCAGCGAATTAATCGATGTTGTCGAGCATCGCTCGCTTCCAGCTAAAACGTTGATCGAGCAGATGCTGGCAACTCTGCGTCCCACGTTGGAAGCTCAGGGAAGTTGGGATGAGGTCGAGGCGCTCGTGCATGAGACGCTGCAACGGGGAAATGGAGCCATGCGACAACGAGCTGCCTACGAGCAAAACGAACGCATGGAAGATGTTGTGGCGCTGATCGTTGAGGAGACACACAAGGGAATTTAGTAGAAACGTGATAATGGTTGTTGATATAAAGACCAGGAATTCTTCACATGTCATCCTGAGCGCAGCGAAGGATCTCCGGCCTTGATGCACGCTCCTGCCGGGCGACGGAGATCCTTCGCTGCGCTCAGGATGACATGATGCGAGAATCATCCACTATTTCATTAAGGTTCATCATTGCGTCCCTACAACATTAAAAAAGGCCTCCTGGATTTCAGGAGGCCTCATACCGATTCACGGAATTATCGATTTATGGCCCTGAGAGGACGCAGCCGCTCTTAGCGTTGTCCCACTCTTTCTGGACGATGTAGGAATGCCCATTCCAGGTCACATCGCCGCCGGAAGAATTGAGCGGGCCGAATATCCAGGCGCATTTGTCGCCAATTTCATTGCCTGAGGAGTCGTACCAGGCGTTCAGCAGGGGATCGGTTGCCGCCTCCATCTGCTCGTGAGAGGTGACGTTAATGGTCTGGTCGGCGTCATTGTGGTTCGGGCTGGTACCGGGATTGCAGGAGAAGCTGGCTGCATACGGCATCGCCGCGTAGATGGAGTTGCTGCCGAAGTAGCTGTGATACGCGCAGAAATAGTTGGATGCGCACTGGCTGTAGGAGCTGTCGAAGCAGAGGTCTTCATTCGCCTGCAGGAAGACGAAGAAGATGTTGTGGATGCTTGACGACCAGCCATTGACACTCTGCGCGCGGCTCACCTCGGACTGAATATCGCTATCCAAAATTGGATTTGCAGGGTAAGCCCTGGTATCTACCCAGGATGCAACCAGGTGTTCGCCCGAGGGATAGCTTCCAGAGGAGTTGTGGTACTGCGTGTTGTTGTGGTAGAGACCGCTCCCATTGACATCAGCAAAATAGCGCTGGATGAGCGAGTTATAGCCGGACTGCACATTGCCCGTTGGCTCCCAGAAGATCGCATAGACGTTCTGCGTACCGGTCATTACCGGACCACCATAGTAACGCAGATTGCTGCCCGCGGCTTTAATGTGCTTCAAGTAAAAATGGGCAGTGTGATGTTGGGTTGCCGCAAAGGCTTGCAGCGGCATCAGCGCCGCGAACGCCGATATCAGTATCGGCACAAACAGGAGTGGAACGATTCGTTTCCGCATGCGGAATGCTCCTTGTACATAGAGTAACAAATACAGGGAACAACAGCCGATGGGACATGACCGGGGCTTTGCTTCTCCGGTAAGGGCTTTCCCCAGAAAAGCCCCTCGTCAGGCACCATTCACTAGATAAGTATAATTATGCAGGCTTCAATGGCGCTTTCATAGCCACTGAGCTTTTATAAGTGGTTACTATAGACAAGAAGGGGAGTAATATTGTTGTCTTTGCACACACTATTACAGAAGACATAAAAAGCTATTAGAAGACAAAAGCGGAAGCTGATGTATGAGTTATTATGGTGAGAAAAAGGATGCAAGCTCGCGGCGTAACAATTTGCCTGAGGAAGTGCGCGGTAGCTGATCGACGAAGTAAATGGCGCGCGGCTGTTTATAGCGGGCCAGTTTTTGCGCTGCATAATTCAGCAAATCTTGCTCGCTCGCCTGCTTATTCGTATGGAGAACCACGAACGCGATCGGCACCTGTCCCCATTGAGCGTCTGTGCGTCCGCATACTCCGGCCTCTTTTACAGCGGGATGTGATTGTAGCATGGACTCGATTTCGGCGGGGTAGACGTTCTCTCCGCCAGAAATAATCAGGTCAGAGCGCCGGTCAAGCACGAACAGGTAGCCGTCGGAGTCGAGGTAGCCGATATCGCCTGTAGCGAACCAGCCATTGTGAAAAGCTGCCGCCGTTGCCTCGGGCCTATCAGCGTACCCCGGCGTGATGGTTGGGCCTTTCAGCCATATCTCGCCCTGCTCTCCCGGCGCGGCTTCCCGGTTATCCTGCATGATGCGCATTTCAACAGGCAGGAGCGGGCGACCCGCCGAGCCTGGTTTGCGCAGCGCGTCTTCGAGCGAAAGCGTAGCCGCCTGTGAAGCCGATTCGGTCAAACCATAGGTCTGAGCAATCGGAATGCCCCGCCGCAGGCAATCCTCGAGCAGCGCGTAAGGAGTAGGGCCGCCGCCGAGCAGCACGCAGCGAAGCGACGGCGGATAGCGCCTTCCATCCCAATGCGTATCGAGGTCTGCGAGCATTCTTTGCAACATCACTGCGACAACCGAAATGATGGTGATATGCTCGTTCAAAATGCTGGCATTGATGCGCATTGGCTCAAATTTTTTGTGGACGATGACGCTGATGCCGTTTATGACGCTGCGCATCAAAATAGAGAGGCCGCCGATGTGATAGAGAGGCAGGCAGGCCAGCCAGCGATCATCCAGGTGATGCCCGAGATTGAGCGCTGAGCCGACCGCGTTCCACCACAACATGCCGTAGGTGATGATTGCTCCTTTCGGCTGGCCGGTGGTGCCGGATGTATAAAGGATTGCCTGCGGGGCGTCAAGATCGATAAGCGTTCTCAGGGAAATGTTGCTTTCAGGAAGATTGGATAAGACAATTTCATCCTTCTGTGCTTGAGACGCCAGCGTGGCAAGCGGAAGTTCTGGCATATCTCGCACTATTTCATGTGCCAGACCTGCAAAATCTTCATCGCAAACCAGCAGCGCAGCATGGGCATCGCGCAATTGCCAGCATAACTCGGCCTGCGTCAGGCGCAGGTTGAGCGGCACCAGGACGGCTCCAAGCTTGCCGAGCGCGTGAACGCAGGCGACGAATGAGGCGCTATTGGCGGCCAGCAGCGCGACCCGCTTTCCCTCGGAAACGCCCAGCGTCGCGAGTTGTCGCGCCATGCGTGACGCCTGCTCGTTTAGCTCCGCGAAGCTCCATGATAGTTCTTCATCCTGTACCGCCAGGTGTTCTGGCCGGTTTTCCGCGCTGCGTGTTAGCCAGTCGGGTAGAAACATTTATTTAATAACTCTCTTCTCTTATGCTATAGCGTCTCAGCGCTGCCTCATCCAGCGAGACGCCCAGACCTGGACCTGTTGGCACAGTCATTTGTCCATCAATCACAGCCAGACCCTCTTCTATCAGGTCGTCTTCCAGTTTATCCAATGTTGCAAGGCCGCATTCAAGTATGATAGTGGGTGACGCAGCAGCAAGGTGCAGCGCGGCGGCTACCCCAATTCCTGTCTCAAGCGTGCTGGTAATGACGCTGCTTACTCCCCGTTGCGCGGCAAGCTGAATAATCTGTTGCGCCATACGCAGCCCTCCGGCAAGCTGCGGCTTTATCACGAGGATATCTGCCACTTCGCTATCGAGGATGCGTTGCGCGCTCTCGATGTCGCGCACTGTCTCGTCAACAGCAATGAGAAGAGGTACAGCCTGACGAAGCTGGCCCATACCGGCGAGGTCGTCAGCCTTAAGGGGCTGTTCAACATATTGAATTTCGTAGGGAAGGCAGCCTGAGAGGATAGCTATTGCTTGCTCCAGGCTCCAGGCCTCGTTGGCATCCAGGCGCAGGCGTGTGGCTGGCCCGATGACCTCGCGGATGGCCGCGACACGCTCGACCTCTTCTGTAATGCTGCGTCCCATGCCTACTTTGAGTTTGACGCAGGCAAAACCTTTATGTACGGCTGCTCGTGCTTCCGCAATCGCACCATCGAGCGATTTCGCGCCAATGACGGCATTCACCGGCACCTTTTTGCGAGGCGTGAAGCCAGGTGGTGTGAGCAATGAGGAGAGGCCCAAGCCCTGTGCCTTGCCGAGCGCATCAAGGAGCGCCGTTTCCAGTCCGAAGTGGGTGGAAGATATTTTATCGCTGGTTTTATCGCCGGAAGGCACCCGCAAGGGGATGCCTCTACAAGCGGCCTCATATGGTAGAGGCATCCCCTTGCGGGTGCCTTCCGGTATCTTCATCCCCTCATAGCTTTGATTGGTGCTTGTTTGTTCTCTGGTCGGAATCAAATTGAGCGCCTCATCCAGCGTCTTGCTGGATAGGCGCGCTGCCAGCGTCGGAAGCAACTCAAGAGCGTCTTGCAGGCTCTCCTTGCTAAAGGATGGCAGTGGGGCTATCTCGCCGTTGCCGATGATACCCCCATCTGTCGTTACCTGGACAATGATGCCTTCTCGCGCTGGTGTGCTGCCGTGTGCGGTGGCGAAGCTGCCGCGAAATGGAACGCGATAGCTTCGCCAGCCAATCTGAACAATCCTCATAGAAGACTAGGGCAGGCGCGGGAAGCGGGAGAAATCGGGCTTGCGTTTCTCCAGGAAGGCGTTTTTGCCCTCCTGACCCTCTTCGGTCATGTAGTAGAGCATGGTCGCGTTGCCCGCCAGTTCCTGAATACCGGCCAGTCCATCGGTATCCGCGTTGAAGGCCGATTTGAGGAAGCGGATCGCAATCGGGCTTTTCTCCAGGATTTCCTTAGCCCATTGGATGGTCTCCTCTTCCAGCCTCTCCAGTGGCACGACGGTATTGACGAGTCCCATATCCAGCGCCTCCTGAGCAGTGTACTGGCGGCAGAGGTACCAGATTTCGCGCGCCTTTTTATGTCCAACCACGCGCGCCATGTAGGTTGCGCCGTAACCCGCGTCGAAGCTGCCAACCCGGGGGCCGGTTTGCCCAAAGCGCGCATTGTCGGCGGCAATAGTCAGGTCGCAGAGCAGGTGCAGCACATGGCCGCCGCCGATGGCATAGCCCGCTACCATCGCTATGACAGGCTTGGGAAGGTACTTAATGACTTTCTGCAAGTCGAGCGCGTTCAGGCGCGGCACGCCGTCGTTGCCGACATAGCCCCCGTGTCCGCGCACGCGCTGGTCGCCGCCGGAACAGAAGGCCTGCGTTCCCGCGCCCGTCAGAATGACCACGCCAATCTCGGGGTCTTCGCGGCAGATATTAAAGGCGTCTATCAATTCTGATAGCGTCTCCGGTCGAAAAGCGTTGCGTACCTCGGGCCGGTTGATGGTAATCTTGCCCATGCCCTCGGCCTTTTCAAAAATAATGTCCGTGTAGTCGCGAACTTTCTGCCATTCTACAGGCATTTCTTTCTCTCCTTTACGAATTAATTGGGGACGGTGAAATGTCCCTGTTTCACTATATTCATCGAATGGATGAAATCTTCTACAATGCTATCAAACATCTCCGGCTGTTCCAGGTGAACGGTATGGCCCGCGCCTGGAACGATATGCAGGCGAGCATGTGGCAGCGCCTGTGCCATCGAACGAGCGATGGCCGAGAACTTGCTATCAAGCTCTCCGGCAATTAGCAGGACGGGAATGTCCAGGGTTGGCAGGCGAGCATGCAGCGATGGCTGCGCGCCTGTGCCAACTCCGCGCAGACTGTTAGCCAGTCCACGTGCCCGGTTTTGCAAGCGCTGTTCTCGCAAGGGCTTGCGTGTTTCAAGCGGCAGGTTGTTCTGGCTGGCGAAGAGCGGCAGGCGTTCCCAATAATTCACGAACATCTGGACGCCATCGCGCTCAATACGCTCCGCGAGCGCTTCGTCGGCAAGGCGTCGTTGCTCGCGTTCAAGTCGGTCTGCTATGCCGGGGGATGCGCTTTCCAGAATGAGGGCGCGAAAGAAGCCAGAAAACGCTGTGTAGAGCGCGATGCGCCCGCCCATTGAGTAGCCAAGCAGCGCAGCTTCTCCCCTGCCTACGTCCAATTTTTTCAGCGCGGCCAGGATGTCTTGCTGGCAATGTTCCATGTTGTAGCGTTCTGAATTATTGGGCGCATCCGACGGGCCATGCCCATGCAAATCGAAGGCGAGAACGCGCAGACCAGCAGCAGCCAATCTATCCAGGTGCTTGCCCCAGCCTGCCGCGCTGCCAGTGAAGCCATGCAGCAGGACAAGCGGCGGGTCTTGTTGCCTTCCGCGTTCTTCGATGTTGAGCCGTATGTCGTTTACCTGCACAAGCATCCTCAACTCTCCTGCCGCTCAAGCGCCTCGCTCACGCTTTTCCAGAGCTTGCGATGCAAAGTGACATTGCTGGCTCGTTCTGTCGTGACTTCGATCACACGCAGGCCGCCATCAGCCAGCCCCGCGCTCACCTGTTCGCGGAACTGCACCCAGCTTTCGGCCTTTGCATACAACCCGCCATACATCTCAACCGCTAACTGGAAATCCAGGCCTGTCGGCGTGCCAAAAAGCTGTTCAAAATGCTCCGGGTAGGCCGCCTGTGGCAAAAAGGAGAAAATGCCTCCCCCGTCATTATTTACCAGCACGATTGTCAAATCCAGTTTATGCAAACGCGCCGCAAGCAGCCCGTTAAGGTCATGGAAGAACGAAAGATCGCCGACGACCAGCACTGCTGGTTTTTTAGCTGCCGCGCTTGCTCCTAACGCGCTGGATATGAGGCCATCAATGCCGTTCGCGCCCCGGTTGCCAAGCACTCGTATGCGCTGCTGGCTCGACCAGAAAAAGGTATCCAGGTCGCGAACAGGCATGCTGTTGCCGATATAGAGTGTAGTGCCATCGGGAAGCAGCTCCGCAAGCTCGGTAAACACGCGCCCCTCGAAGGGTTCTGCGAAATCCTGGATGACTGCCTGCATCGTTTGCCGGGTGATTTTATCGCTGTTCTGCCACATTGCTAACCATTCAGCCCGTCCTTTTGTATTTGCATGCTGTTGTTCAAGCTGGTTCAAGAGTTGTTGGCACAAGGCGGCAGGATCAGCGTAGATATATTCGCTGGCGAGTTGGGTTGGTTCCTCCCAGCCGCCCTGCCCATCGACTACGACAAGCGGGCAGGATGGGTAGCGTTTCAGGTAGAGTAGCACAGGCTTCGAGGTGGGCATCGCGCCGAAGCGCAAGATCAATTCTGGTTGGGCACGTTCGACGAAGGAATCGATGCGCAAGAAGGCATCGTAGCTGGAGATAACCATGCGTTGGTCGTGCTGTCCGCAGCGCAACTGCGAAAGCGGATCGGCCAGTACGGGATAACCCAGGCGTTCCGCCACTTCTAGAAGCGGTTCTGCTAACGGTGGGTTGTCAAGCGGGCCGACGATGATGAGGCCGTGTGGCGCGTTGCCTGTAAGTTCTAGTAATCGGCCAATGCTTTCATTCGTAGGAGTATCCGGCGCTGCATGTTGAACCTGGACATAGGGAGCATTATTTTCCCTGCCTTCCCAGGAAAGAGGATCGCGCCGGGCAATATCAGGCAAGGGCTGATCCGCAATTGGCTCGGGAGTCAAAGGCTCGCGGAAAGGAAAATTGAGGTGAACAGGCCCGGCGGGAATGGCCCGGGTTAGCTCGACTGAGCGACTGGCGAGCGCTCGGATGTAGCGCAGAGCCGCATTGCTTGCCTCTGGGAGCGCGACCTCTACGAACCATTTGACATGCGTTCCGTAGAGCCGGTTCTGGTCGATGCTTTGTGGCGCGCCGTTCTCGCGCAATTCGTGGGGGCGGTCTGCCGTCAGCACCAGCAGAGGGACGCGGGATAGCCTGGCTTCTACGATGGCGGGAAGAAAGTTGGCTGCGGCTGTGCCCGATGAGCAGAGCAGGGCTACCGGCTGGCGCAGTTGTTTCGCCATGCCCAGGCCAAAATAGGCGGCGGAACGTTCATCCACGTGCATCCAGACGCGCAGGGCAGGTTGTTCCGCACAGGCGAGAGCAAGCGGCGTGGAACGAGAGCCGGGACAAATGACGATGTTACGAACTTCTGCGCGCTGTAGTTCATCGACAAACGCCCCGACATAGGCATAAGTAGGGTTAAGTGGCACGCGGTGGCTATCGAGCGCCCCTTGTTGACGAGTTGTTTGATCCATGTCTTGCACTCAATTCGAATTGCCCAGGGCGCGCAGCATCACCTGAAACTTCAAACAGGACTCGGCAAATTCGGTCTGGGGATCAGACCCGGCGACGATGCCGCAGCCCGCAAATAGCCGCGCTGTATCGCCATTAATCAGGCCGGCACGCAGCGCGACCGCGAATTCGCCATTGCCATGCGCATCCAGCCAGCCGAGCGGTGCGGCGTACCAGCCGCGCTCAAATTGCTCGACGCGCCGTATCGCCTCAAGCGCGGCCTGTTGCGGAAAGCCGCCAACGGCAGGCGTGGGATGCAATGCTGCCACGATATCCAGAAGGCAATGTCCTGGAAGCAGTTCCCCGCGAAGTGGGGTTTTCAAATGCTGTACATTCTTGAGCTTGAGAAGCTGCGGCATGCCCTCTTCATAGACGTTTGCGCAGTACTGTTTCAGCGCTTCGCGGACCATCGATACGACAATTGCATGTTCTTGATTGTTTTTGCCACTTGCGAGCAGTTCTGAGCCAATGCGTTCGTCCTCTTCATCTGTTTCGCCACGTGGAGCCGAACCGGCCAGGGCCATCGTATGTACCTGGCCATCGTTTGCCTGCGCCAGCCGCTCAGGAGTTGCGCCCACAAAAAACTGATTTCCCCGTTGGAGCGCGAAGACATACGCGCCTGGATAGTTCTCGCGCAGCCGGGAAAGCGTTGCGCCGATGTCGAAAGGCGCTGGCGAGTCTTTGCGCTTGACCTCAATTTCACGGGCCAGCACCACCTTTTCAAACGCGCCATGCTCAATCTGCTCTACCAGCCGTTTTACCTGCTCCATCCACCCCGTTGCCGGTTGGATGTCCTGAATAAGCAGCGGGCCGTCCGGCATATCATGAACAGGATATATCGCCTCACGCAGACGCTTGAGCCTGTTTTCAATATCGATTGCCCACTGCTCGATGTCGTCTGTGCCTCCAACCACGCGGTTGATCGTCAGCGTAACCTGATTGCCTGTATAGCGAAAAAGTATCTCCGGTAAGATCAGCAGACCATCGGGAAAATGGGGCCATAAAGAAGTGCGCGGCGAAAGCGGGTCAAATGTAAAACCGCCAAATAGTACCGGGCCTGTGTCCGAAATATCGTGGCGAATAATCGCGTGGTTCAGCATGGCTTGCCATGCTTTCGCTGAACTGCTGAAACGCTCGCTGCCGGATGTTTCAATGGTTGCGGCGACACCCGCGCCAACCAGGGCGGATTGCTCTGCTGGCTTTTCCCAGAAAAAGCACTCGCCAGCCTCTGCGCGCCGAAGTGCCGTAAAAATACAGAGGGGATCGTGCCATTCGATGATCTGGGTATAGCTTGCCAGAATAGCTTGTTGCCGCTTATCTGCCTGCTCGCGTGCCTCCTGTATTGTGTTCAGTAAATTCTTCCTGCTTATCGTCCATGTTGTACTAATATACCGGGAAAGCGCTACATTCATCTAATTTTCTACCTCAAACTCAGGGCATGAGTTATCGTATCTGGTGCTTTTGTCTGGAAACTGAGAGCGAGAAATGGTGTTGTCTCCCCATTCGTTCACCATTCATATTGTAGTGAAAGTGGGAAGAGGTTGCCAGTTCGCCTGTAAAAGCGCGGGAAACGAAAGCCACCCGCAAGGGGCTGGCTCTACAAGCCGATTGCTATGGTAGAGCCAGCCCCTTGCGGGTGGCTTTCGTTCTTTTCAATCTTCGTTCTTTATATGTTGCAAAAATTTGATGCTCATCCCGGAAAAGCCTCAGCTTCGTGCTATAGTTAAAGATACAACAGGGAGGCATATATGAGTACTTCTTCCGTGTCTTCGACGGGAAACGCTCGAAGACATTCCTTTCCGGTGGTTCGCCGCAGTGGTGTGCTGGCACTTATTCTGGGCGCATCCACCATTTTTGGCGGTGCGGTGATAGCGTATCCCTTTTCCTACCTTGTCTTTTTCGCGGGTATCGTGTTTGGCGCGATTGCTTTCGTAGTGTTTAGAGATCGCCACACGGATAGCAAACCGACGCGTGTGCAAATAGGAGGAATAGTTGCTGCGCTGGTATTAGCAGTAGTTGCGCTGGTTTGCCTGCTGACCTTCGTCCCGAATTACCAGTCGCCCACCTTCTTACTGCTGCTCTTTCTGGCAATCGCCGTTGCTTTGCTTCCTTTGAGCATAGCCAGCGGCCCGCTTCTGCTGGCGCTGGCTGTGCTGTGTATTGTCAACGCGGTGGTTGGTTTGCTTTTGAAGGCCCATCCTTTCACCGTTTTTATGGTCATTGATGGCGTCCTGAAAATTGTGCTGGGTATCCTGATGATGCGCTCGCGCCCGCGTCAGGCCGAAATGGCGCGTGGGGCATATTGAGCCTCGGCCTGTTTTTTTGCTCGTCGTTTTTCGAGCATGCTTTGTACGCGGTGATAGACAAAGATTCCGGCGCATAGCCAGAGAAAGCCATCTAACGTTCCGCCCAGCACATCTGTGAGCCAGTGTTCACCCTGGTAGATGCGCTCGAAGCCGATCACCAGGATGTTGAGCGCGGCGAAGATTTGCAGGGGAATCAGGAGCCAGCGGTATCGCCACCTGCGCACCGGCCCGCTAAAACTCAGGTAGAGCAGCGCGCCGTAATAGAGCATGGTGTGCGCACAGTGGCCGGAAGGAAAGCTATTCGCGGTGAAGAGGCCCTCGATACGCGCAAGATAGTGATGAGTAGGACGGGGACGCTTTACGTAATCGCCAATCAGCGCGTCAATCGCGTTGCCGATGCTGATGGTCAGTACCAGGAAGCCTGCCTGCCGATACCAGTTGAAGATCAGCAGAAAAGCCAGCCATGCTAACAGCGTAATGGCGGAAGGGACGGGGTTAATCATCCCCGCGAGGAAGGTGAGTACGCTGACGAAGCCCTCGTTGAGATTGAGTGCCTGGACGCTGCGACTGAATGATACCTCGAACGGCCAGGGATCGGGATGCCCGCGAATAATGACGGCAGATGTCAGGATGATGGCGAGGCCGATTACCCACAGGATGTAACGGACTATCCTGCTCGCCATATGTTTTTTCGGCTTTTGGGCGGGAGAAAATCCTTGTTCCTCTGCCTGCGCGTTACTTGAAGGTTCAGCAGTTTCATGCATCATATCATTTACTCCAACAAAGATTAGTTCTGAAAAACACTTCTATCCTTGACACGAAAACTGAAGGAAAAATGTCTCTTGCTTGCCAATTACCATAACTTAGCACATAATAGGCACGTATATACAGAAAGTCGTTTTCTAGAGTCATTTATGGGTTATGGATTCATTTGTTGATTACTACGAGGTGCTGGGAGTTGACGCAAAAGCCAGCGCCAGCACAATCAAGGGCGCATTTAAAAAGCTAGCTCTGAAATATCATCCTGATGTCTACAAGGGAGAGGATGCGCAGGAACGCATGCGTCTCTTGCTGAGCGCTTACCAGACGTTGAGCGATCCCGAGGCGCGGCGCAATTATGACGCCATACGTGCCGAGCGCATGATGGGAGGCACTACAAGGACATATCATTCCGTTTCCAGTACGAGCGCGAGTAGGCCGGTCAATAAGGTTGGAGGGCGCTTTGCCTTTCCGAACCTGGACGGCGTTCTTTCCGCTCCCATCATCGTTGAGGTCAATGGTTTTTCCTATGAACTCTGGCCGGATGACGCCCTGCTGTTGCGAGAAAAAGGCATGTTGCGGGGAAACGCGCCTTCTCCGGTCAGGTCGGCAGAGTATTATTGCCATCGCTGTCATAATCGCTGGCGAGCCGCTGGAGATACGCCAGAATTATGTCCGAAGTGCAAGGCGCGAGATTGGGCTGAATACCTGTTGATGTGCTGCACGCACTGCGAGGCTGTGTTTGAAAGCGAAGAGGTACGCGATCACGTTCTGGGCGGCGGCAGGCTCTACTATCCCTATGAACTCTTCCCGCTCTGCCCAAATTGTCGCAGGTCGTCCTGGTGTCCTGCTGAAAACGCGCGCCTCGATGCAGTGCGCGCAGGCATATTGCGCCGTAATGCGATGCTCTGGATAGGGGCAGCGCTGGTGGCGCTGGTGGTGCTGGGCGTATTGCTCATCACCGTGTGGCGTGTGTAATTCTGAAGGGACGCGATGATGGATTGTTACGAAAGAATCGGGGTTTCTGTAGGGACGCGCTTCATCGCGTCCTGCTGGCCCACACGCGCAGCCGGGGCAGGACGCGATGAAGCGCGTCCCTACAGGATTATTCCCCGTTTATTTGTCAATGTTCATCATCGCGTCCCTACAGACCCTCGATCTGTTTTGTCAACATTCATCATCATAGAAAAATAAAAGAGGCCGCTCTCCGGGTAGAGCGGCCTCTTCGTTTAAGCGGCTATCTAGCTGTTGTTGCTCGCGTTTGAAACTTTCAGTACAGTGGGCGTGCTGCCGTTGAACTGCACCTTGACTTTGACGGTCATGCCATTGGTGATTGCCTGGGCATTGTTGTTGAAGTCGGACAGGTCAGCATTTGCCGAAATGGTGAACGTGAAGCTCTTGTTGCCGACGGTGAAGTGGATCACCCGGTCGGAGCCAACTGCGCTGGTGGTGACACCCTGGTACTCCACGATGTTCACGTTCTGAGTATCACCGCTGTCGGTGTGCTTGATCTTCTGCGCGTTGAAGCTGCCATCGGTGTTGGCGACTGCCGTTACTTTGACCTGCGTGCCGGTGGCTGGCAGGGTGTTGTTGAAGTCGCTCAGGTCGGTGCCGTTGGTGGTCATCGAGAGCGAGGAGCCATCAGGCATGCGTACCACAATGCTATTGTTGCCGGTGCTGGTCACGGTGCCAATGAACTGAATTTGCCCAGGCTCAGTCGGGCCGTTCGTCGGTTCGGGCGTTTGACCTGTTTCTGGCGTGCTGTTCGGTTCCGGGGTTGCATTGGTGCCTGTGACAATCGAGTAAGTGCCGTCGCTATTCTGCTCTACCTGAATTGAGTAGACTTTGCCAATCTGGTTCTTCAGCAGGTTGATAATGCTGTCAGGCACATTGGTAATCGTCTGTGACTGACCGTTGACGTTGATGGTGACGGTATGTGCGGCGGAATCAACGGCGGTGATGGTGCCGGTAAACGTTTGCTGGCCGCCATTGCCGACGCCCGCACAGGCCGCGAACAGGGCCATCAGGACAAGCACAGCGATGCCCATTAGCAGGCGGCGAAGTAGAGTTTGTTTCATGTGTTCTCTCCTTGTATGAATATACATTTTTCCTGGGATAAGTGTTTTATCCTCTTTTTTCAATGACATTGCAATTTTTACTACAGTCAGTTCTTTTTCACTGGGATAATCCTTGTATCCTCTTCTTTCAAGTACGACTGTACTCTATTTTTTTAGCTGATGCTATGCTGTATAGCACAGTAAAATTGTGAGGTGTTGCATGTTTCGTGTGCTATAATTCGCAGGAGAATGCTCGATGAGAGGAGGAAAAACGAGCGGATGAACAACGGAACTGAACTTTCTCCTGGTATTTATCCCCCGCTCCCTACGTTTTTTGCCGCGAATGAAGACCTGGATTTGTTGACGTTGCAGCGCCATATTTTCCGTTTGAAGATCACAGGCATCGCGGGCTATGTGGTGATGGGCACGAACGGGGAAGCTGTTCACCTGAGCAGGAATGAGCGCGTGCAGGTGATTGAAATGGCCCGCTCGGCGGCTGGCGAAGATGCCTACATCCTGGCTGGTTGTGGCGAGCAATCGACGCGCGCAACACTGGAAAATTGCCATCTCGCTGCGCAGTCGGGAGCGAATGCTGCGCTCGTGCTGCCTCCTTCCTACTTTAAGGGGCGTATGGACCGGGCAGCTTTATTGGCTCATTATCGCCGGATCGCGGATAGTAGCCCGCTGCCGGTGGTGATCTACAATATGCCTGCCAGCGCCGCAGGGCTTGATCTCGACGCAGAGACGATTTGCGCCCTGGCCGAGCATCCCAATATTATCGGGGTCAAGGATAGCGCGGGCAATATGGCTAAGCTGGCCACAGTTTGCGCGCAGACGCCCACCCGTTTTCGTGTCTTCGCGGGTAGCGCCGGTTATCTATTGCCAGCCCTCGTGGTGGGCGCTATAGGTGCGGTGGCGGCGTTGGCGAACATCTTTCCACACGAAGTCTGTCGCTTGCAGGAACTCTTTCAGGCCGGGCAGTTGGAGGAGGCGCGGCTGTTACAGGCCCGTCTTGCGCCAGCCAATACCGCTGTAACAACCGCCTATAGCGTGCCGGGCTTAAAGGCCGCGCTTGACCTCACCTGCGGCTATGGTGGAATTCCTCGCTCGCCTCTGCTGCCTTTGAACGAGCAGGAACGTAGCAAGCTTGCGGATATTTTAAGCAGCGTGTAATAGTGCCTATCTGACTCTCAATAGTAGGAGGGGCGCGCCATATGCCGTTAGATATCGAGCTATACCGGCGAACGATCTATATTCCTGCTCGCAATGGACTGCGACGAATTAGCGTGATTGATATACAACCCGAGGAGGCCCTGCTGACGCTGGTATTCGCGCATGGCTATGGCGGCGGCGCAACTCAATGGCTGCATCAACTGCGCTTTTTTGGTCAGACAGCGAGGGTCATCGCGCCAGACCTGCGCGGACATGGCGGAAGCGACGACCCGCCAGGAGTGCCGTATACCATGTCTGGGCTGGTGGATGATCTGGAAGCGGTGCTGGAGCGGCTGGAGGTGCGGCGTCCGTTCTATCTGATAGCGCACTCTTTCGGTGGGGCGGTGGCGACCGAGTACGTACTGCGCCATCCTGAACAGGTGCGCGGGCTGGTGTTGATTGGCGTGCCAACGCGCTTTATGGTGCGGGCCGTTTTGCGCCGCCTGATGCTCATTCCTGATCCGCTCTTTAGCTGGATTGCGCGCAAGATTCAGGTTGCATTATACGCGCCGCAGCCCACACTCAGACGTATGCTCGCGACCATCCTTTCTACGTGGCGCGGCGAGGAGCGCATGGAGCAGTTGCGCGTACCTACGCTGGTGATTCGCGGACATCGCGATATTGTGTTCCAGCGCGAGTATTACGAGGACACGGTGCGTCGCATTCCGGGGGCGCAGCAGGCGGTCATTCCTGTTTCGGCCCATCTCGTCCAACTTGAACGCCCTGACGCGGTCAACCGCGCTATTCGCCGCTTTATCGAGTCCCAGCGCGCGCCTGATCTGCCTGCGCGGCCATTTCAGGTCACTGCAAGCATGCACACAGCTCGCCATGCTGAAATGCCCTGGTTGCAGCATTATGATAGCGACGTGCCGGAGACCTTACCTGTGCCGCAGACGCTGCTGCATGATCTCCTTCAGAGTGCTGCCCATGATTTCCCGGAGCGGCCCGCGCTGATCTATTTTGGACAGAAGATCGGATATCGCGAACTGGATGCCTTGAGCAATCGTTTTGCGTGTGCCCTACGAGCAATGGGCATTCAGAAAGGCGACCGGGTGGGCATCGTGCTGCCCAACATTCCGCAACTGGTGATCGCCTTTTATGGCACTCTAAAGGCCGGAGGCGTGGCTGTTCTGGGCAGTCCTCTTTCAAACGAGCAGGAGGTTGCCTATCAACTGCAACATTCTGAGGCGAAGGCACTGGTGACGCTGGTTGAACACCGCTCGATGGTTGAGCGTATTTACGATGAGACCGCCGTTGAGCGCGTGATTTATACCGATGTGCGCGAGTATCTTCCCCTGCGCCAGCGCGTGCAACTTGCCCACATGTTTGATGACATGCTCATACAACAAAAAGCGGGAGAAGTAATGCCGCAAAAGACCCGGCCATTACTGAGGCGCGAGGTGAAGCGCGACACATTGCAGGCCCTGCTGCGCAGCCAGTCCGCGCAACCCCTGGATAGCGGTACTGCTTCGTGTGATCTTGCCCTGCTGCAATATACCTCGGGAACAACCGATGTACCCAAAGGAGTGATGCTTTCGCACCAGAATCTGGTGATGAATGTCGCGCAGCAGCGCCACTGGATCGCGGATGCGCGGCGCGGCCATGAAACGGTGCTGGGTGTGTTGCCGCTTTCGCACTCATATGGTATTTCAAGCTGCATGAATCTCAGTATCGCGCTGGCCGGTTCGCTGGTGCTTGTGCCGACACAACGAACCGAGCAGGCGCTAAGGGAGATTAAGCATCATCATCCGACCATCTTTCCTGGCGTTCCGGCGCTCTACCTGTCGGTTGCGAACTATCCGCGCGTGCGTTCCTATGGCGTGGCTGCCATTCGCGTCTGTGTGAGTGGCTCAGACCCCTTGCCGGTGGAGGTGCAGGAGGCCTTCGAGAAGCTGACGCGAGGCCGCTTAGTCGAGGGCTATGGCTTGACGGAAGCTTCTCCCAGTACGCATTGCAATCCTATCAAGGGTGAGCGTGTCGCGGGGAGCATCGGCGTTCCCCTGCCCGAAACCTCGGCGCGGGTGGTGGATTGGCGCTCCGGCGAACCGTTGCCAGCAGGCGAAGTTGGCGAATTGCTGATTCGCGGCCCGCAGGTGATGCAGGGCTACTGGAAGATGCCGGAGGAGACGCGCAATACACTGGCAAATGGCTGGCTGCGCACAGGCGACCTGGCGCGCATGGATGAAGATGGCTTTTTCTACATTGTAGACCGCAAGCAAGACCTGATCCTGGCCGGGCCATACAACGTCTATCCCCGTGACGTGGAAGAGGTATTGTACGAGCATCCCAAGGTCCTGGAGGTAGCGGTGGTCAGCAAACCAGAGGCCGTAAAAGAAAGTATGGGGAAAGCAACCACAACCACCTCGCCGTTCATCAAAGCCGTAGTGGTCTTGAAGCGAGGAGAAAAGGCTACGGCTGAGGAATTGCTCGCTCTGTGCCGCGAGCGGCTGGATGCCTACAAAGTGCCGCAACAGATCGAATTTCGTACCGAATTGCCAAAGAATTTTGTGGGGAAGGTCTTAAGGCGGTTATTGGTCGAGGCGTGAATGGGGTTGTGTAGGATGCGATGAACTTCCGTCATGTAGGGACGCGATCATGAACTTTGACAAAATACGAGGGAATACTCCCCCCTGTCATCCTGAGCGCAGCGAAGGAGCTGCGGCCCCTGACGATTCGTGTGTCGAGGCTGGAGATCCTTCGCTGCGCTCAGGATGACAGACCTGGATATTACCTCTTTGTTCGTAAAAATCCATAATCACGTCCCTACATGAGTACCTGCGTGTTATTTTAGATGAAGCGCATTACGACACCGTAAAAGTGACAGCCGCGCCCAGCGTTTCATCACTGCAATCCGATTGATGGCAGAAGTAGATCTCTGCGGCTCCATTGGTTGCGCTGGAATACTGGTAGGAGAAGTAACCATGTGTTCCTCCGCCTTGTGTTGCTGTGAGAATCTTCTGCGCTACTGCTCCCGTATTATCGTAGAACACCCCTCGAATGTAGTCTGTGGCATCAGGAATGCTGCCCAGGGTAAAGGTAACGTACACTGTATCACCCACGTGAAACTGGTTGGTGACATTCGTGGGAGCGTTGTTGCTGTCGATACTGCTCGCTGTTTGCACATTGGTAATAAGCGAGGCGGCGGTAGTATCGATAGGAGAGCCGGATGGAGACGGACTCTGCGTTGAAGAAGTACTGGTTGGTGCTACAGTCGGCGTGGTTCCAGTAGTGGGTGTCGTTCCTGTGGTCGCCGTAACGCCAGTGGTAGGCGTGTTGCTTGTGCCTGTACCCCCTTTGTTCAATCCTTTGAAGGCGAAGTAGCCACCGCCGATTAAGATGAGCAACAGGACGATGATGCCGATAATCAGCCCTACATTTGGTCCTTTGCGCCTGGGTGGCTGGTTTTGTGGGCCGAAACCGCCAGGAGGGGGCGCATAGTTCGGTGAACTGAACTGATTGGGTGCGGAGGGTGTTGCTCCATAATAGCCGCTCTGTGGCGCTCCATAGGTGTTAGGCGGCGGTGGCGGCGCGTAGGATGAAGGCGTGCCATACTGCGTTGGCTCGTAGTTGACGGGAGGTGGGGGCGTCTGGCCTGGGTTAAATGGTTGCGCCAGCATTGTTGGCTCGTAAGGCGGGGGCGAGGGATTGGGATTATTGTATTGTCCTGATGAAACTGTGGGCGTGCTTGTTTCCTGAGAAACGGGCGTCCCGCATTCAGGACAGAAGCTCATTCCAGGTTGAATGGTCGAACCGCAATTTTTGCATTGCATGAAAAAAGATCTCCTAACCAGCCGGACAAAAGACTGTTGAACTTCAATAGGTCAGATACTACTATGAATGAAATCATTTCATCCATATATGTGAGACAGAATCTCTCCCGTCAAGTATAAACGGTTTGGCAATTGTTGCCAAGATGTTCGAGGCCAGACCCGTAGAATTACTGTACGGTGAAATTCACTTTTTGCGCGAGTAGTTCGTCTGTGCAGGCTTTGCTGGTTGCCCAAAAGAGTTCGACGTAGCCGGAGCCGGGAGTGTTATAAAGAGCGGTGGCATAGCTGACATGGCTGTTGGCTCCGAGGTTAAAGCCATAGCTGGTTGTCTGCTGGCCATTAAGAAACCAGTTCGCGCAAACTGCGCCACTGTGACCGCCGGTATGAACGTTAAAGGTGACATAGATCGTCTGCCCTGTTCTGAAGATGGTAGTTACCTGAGTGGGCTGCAATGTGGTAGGGTCTATGCCTGTTGTCATCTGGGCGTTGTCAATATATTGTTGACCTGGATAAGTTGCGGTGGTGATGGTGGGTGATGGCGTGACGGCGGGCGAAGTACGCGCCGTAGGCGACGGGATGGTTGGTGTCACGCCTGTAACACCTGGATTGGATGATGTGGTATTGGGCAGGCCAAGCGCCATGAAGTAGACAAAAATCAGCAGCAGAGCGCTGGTAAGTATGCAAAGCGAAGCAACGGTCAGTCCCAGGCGTGTGCTGCGTTGCACCTTGAGCGGCGATGTTTGTTGCGGAGGAAAGGTCGGCTGTATTTCTGGCGCAGGCTGCCAGACCTGTTGTTCTGGAAAGGAAACGGGCGTGGCCTGGGGCATGCTTGTCAGTGGTGTGGCGGGCGCAGCGAAAGGAGCATAGGGGGCCTGAACAGGTTGATTCCAGGTATCTATGCCAGGGTTAGATAGAGGTTGTCCCCACCCTGACTGGTCAAACTGCTGTGGTGTTAGCGTAGCGGTTGCTTTTTGCACGTTTTGTAGAGGAGTGCCACAACGTGGGCAATTCGCGCTTGACCGATTTGGTGAAAGTGGCATTCCACAACTTGTACATCTCATTACAACGGTTCTCTCAAACTCGATACTAGCCTCATCACAAACCTTAACGTATTACGATGCTATTCGTAAAGTTTTTAACTGAATTGGCTATGTCCTCTGTTTTCTTGACAGAACGGCCCAGGTCAAACTACAATGAAGCATAATAGTAAGTAGCGGATTGGAGATTGTAAGGGCGTGCGTCAGGAGGCTTCAGGGCGGCATTGCTTCATTCGATCCCCATAGTGTTGCCGTTGCGCGATGACCATGCAGAAGCAGATAACAGGAGAGATTCAGAGCAACGAAGTGGAGCAAGTCGAAAACATCCTGAGGCAAAATGTTACCCGGCTTCAGGTTGCATTACAACATGCCTCCGGCGCACATTCGGGACCGGAGGAGGGTAGCGATGCCTGGCTGCTCCTTCAAGCGCTCATCACCAATGATCGTTCCGCGCTGGATGAGCGATTTGAGGAATCAGGCCGTGTTCTCGCGGAACATGGGGGCAAGCTTGAGGTGCGCGTTTCCTGGCTGCAATCCTATATTGAAGCGTTAGCGCGGGAATGCCGCGATATTTTTCTCTCCATTGAAAGCGGTGATACCTTACTGATTTCTGTGCTTTCTCGTCTTTACAACCTGCACTCGCTCTGCCTGCTGGCGCTTTCTCGCGGTTATCAAGCGGTAGTGGACCAGGTCTTTGAGGAGCGCAGCGAGATGCAGGTCCGTTATGAAAGCCGCCTGCAAGCCTTGCAGCGTATCAATAGCATCAGCAATTCGACAATTGATCTGGATCAGACGTTGGAGATGATCGCGCAGAAGGTCGCCGATGAACTGAACGGGGAACTTTGCTCGATCTTCATCTATGATGAATTGCAGCGCGTGCTGACCTTGCGCGCCACCAATGGTCCTCGTCCGATGAGTGGGCACTATATGTTACATCTCGGTGAGGGATATAGCGGTTGGGTGGCTCAGAAAGGTCGTCCCTTGCTCAAGCCGGATGCCCTGACTGATGGGCAATATGCCGTTGAAGCGCGCGCCTATGGGCCGGAGTATCGCGGTCTGATGGCGGTGCCGATTATCTTTTTTGGCGGTGTGGAGCGTTTGATTGGCGTCATCAGCGTGCAGACGAGCGCCCCGCGCAATTTTCCGAACGAAGAGATCAATTTTGTCGAAGTGGTTGCCGGAATCATTGCCATCAATATCGAAAATGGTCGCCTGTACGAGCAAACGGACGAGCAACTGCGGCGCAAGGTACACGAACTGGCAACCATTCACCGCGTCTCCTCGGTAATCGCTTCCACGCTTGATCTTGATCGCGTGCTGCAGATCATTACCACGCAGGCCGTTCAGTTGAGCGGGGCGGATCGCTCATGCATTTTTGAATTGGACGAAAAAAAGCAGATGCTGCATGTGCTGGCACATTATGGCTTGAACAGCGCGGAAGTGGACAACTTGCAGATTCCCGTCGGCCAATGCTGCGCCGGGCGAGCAGTGCAGACGGGTCAGCCGACGAAAGCGGTCGATTGTTTCCAGGGGGATGAGGGCTGTTTCTTGCATCAAGACCCGCTGGTTTCGCCGGATATACACTCGGTTTTATGCGTGCCGTTGCAGGTGAAACACAATATTCTTGGTTGTATCTGTATCTATAGTAGCCATCGTCATCTTTTAAGTGATGAGCAGATGCAACTGGTGGTGACATTCGCCAATGAAGCGGCTATCGCCATTGAAAATGCGCGTCTGTATGAGGAGGCGCGGCGCGGGTTGGAACTTAAATCGGCGCTGCTGCGTGAATTGCATCACCGGGTAAAGAATAACCTGGCGACGGTGGCAGGCCTGCTCTCACTTCAGAGGCGCAGGACGCGCTCTCCCGAGGTGCGCTACACGCTGGCGGAAAGTGTGAACCGGGTGCAGGGCCTGGCGGCGACACATGATCTGCTCTCGCATCAAGATGTGAGTGAGGCGCGTGTGGATGACGTGGCGCGCAAGATTGTGGGCGTGGCGAATGCGAATTTGCGCCCGCCGGAGACGCACATTGTCTTTGAAGTGGAACCATGTCCTATTGTCATTCCCTCGCGCGCAGTGTCGATTCTTGGGCTGGTACTAAACGAAATGGTTTCCAACGCCATCAAACATGGTATGGCGGGTATGAGTGAGGGAACCGTCACCATACGCGGGCGCGAAGTGGATGGCATCGTGATTGTTCAGGTATTGGACACTGGTAAAGGGCCACCCGCCTCTATCGAGGAAGAGAGCAGTGAGGGTCTGGGTGTGTCATTGATTCGCAATCTGATAGGCGATATTGGAGGTCGATTCGAGTTGCGCCGGACGGATGAAACGCCGCCGAGGACGTGCGCTGAGGTGCGTTTTCCCCTGTCGCAGCGATTGTAGTGAAGTTTGTCTGGCTGGTGGCGCTAAACTGGGTGGCGGTGCCAGCGCTTTCTTGATGTGGACTTTGTGGAGGTGTCAGGTATGGAAAAAGTATCAGTTGGTGAGGTGAAGCGTGCTGCGCGCATCCTGGTGGTGGAAGATGATGTTGATATCCAGCATGTATGGTGTGTGTATTTGCAGCACAGCGGTTTTGATGTGAAAAGCGCGACTGATGGGCAGGAAGCTATCCATCTTATCCCCGAATACCGGCCTGATCTGATTGTACTCGATTTGATGATGCGCCCCGTTGATGGCTGGGCTGTGTTACAGTGGTTGCGTGTTCAGCAGATCAAACCAATGATTCCTGTTCTTGTGCTAACTGCTCTCTACCAGCTCTCGCAGCAAATAAAAGGTTTCGAGGAGGGCGCTATCGACTACCTGACGAAACCGACGCAGCCGAGCATTATCGTCGATCATATACGCAAAATCCTGGGCTTAAGCGAGGAACAGAGGGCGATGTTACAACGCGCGCGTATCGAACACCATCGCAAGTTACTGGAGCGCGTTTCTGCGCCTTCTCCTGACGAATTCGCTTATTAACACTCAGAAAATCGTGAGCCGAGTGCCGCATTTTATGCAGAAACGGTCCCGCGCTTTATTCTGATGCCGGCAATTCGGGCACTGGTTGAGGAGCGAACCACAGCGCGTGCAATAAAAGGTATTGCCCTTATTTGGCTGTTTGCAATGTGGGCAGAGATAGAGCGGGGTGGTAGGATAGCGTTCTACCACCTTAGGTGGGTTGGGTGACTGCGGCGTGGTGGGGTAGCGTTCGATCAAATGCGGCGTTGGCTGTGAGCCATAGGTATTGCCGACATTCGAGGTAGAAGCGCGCAGGGCCTGCTCGAACGCGATAGCCATATCATCGGCGCGCTGGTAGCGAAGCTCTGGCTTTTTTTGCAATGCCGTCAGGACCACCCGACAAATAGGTACAGGCAGCCTGGGATTGAATTGCCTCGGATCAGGTGGCGGCTCGTAAATATGGCTGTGGGCCAGAGCCGGGTAGTTTTCGCCGATAAAGGGCGTGCGACCGGTCAAGGCTTCGTAGACCATGACGCCGAGGGCATAGATATCGGCACGCCCATCAACATCCTCGCCTTTGCATTGTTCTGGCGACATATATTCTGGCGTTCCTACACCCGCCCCTGGTCGCGTTAAGCCCAGGCCTCCGCCTCCTGCCAGCACTTTCGCGATGCCGAAATCGGAAAGAATGGGTCGCCCGGTGCGGTCCATCAACACGTTTACCGGTTTGATGTCGCGATGAATGATGCCTTTTTCATGCGCGTAGGTCAGGGCGCTGGCAAGCGGCTTCAGAATATTCAGGGCCTCAACCGGGTCCATCACTCCTGGACTGCCGGAGCCGCCGGGATTGCGCAAACGGTCGAGGATATGTTTCAGCGTACCACCATCCACCAGCTCCATGACGATATAGAGGTGATCTTGATACTTGTTAAAGTCGTGAATGGTCACGATATTGGGATGCGAGAGTTTGGCGACCAGCCGCGCCTCCAGAATGAAGCGTTCAACAAAATTGCGGTCTGCCGCATACCAGGGTGGGAGAACTTTTACCGCGACCTCGCGGTCCAGGTTCTCCTGACGCGCTCTATAGACGTGGGCCATACCACCCTGCCCAAGCGGGGCCAGGATTCGATAGTTCCCAAGAATAGTGCCGATTAACGGGTCTTGTTGCATCGCCTGGTATTTCTATCTCGCATCCCTGTAGAACGATTATTTGCGACCAAAGACCAGCACCGTCTGACCAAGCTGAATCTTGTCCCCATCCTGCAACGGCCAGGGCTGGTATTTGTTGACCACCTGTCCATTGACTTTGGTGCCATTGGCGCTGCCCTCATCGCGCAGGGCATAGTTGCCATTGCCCATATTGATGATCGAAGCGTGCAGGCGCGAGACGGCCAGATCTTCGAGGAAGATGTCGCTTTCACGGCTGCGGCCAATGCTCAGCGTATCCTTGCGCACCTCGTAGATGCGTCCCGGTTCCTTGCCTTCTTCTATGCGAACAATGCCTACGCTCCCACTACTAACCGGTCCTGCGCTGCGTAGGACGGTGCGGTCCCCGTCGGGTGTTTCAAATGGGCTGGCTGCGAAGCCCGGTTGTTGCTGCTGTTGCCAGGCTGACATAGCAGCGTTAGCGCCGGGAGCAGGGGATGGCTGCTGCCAGCCTGCCTGTTGCTGCGGAGCGGATTGCTGTGCCCAGGGATCGGCCTGGGCGGGTTGTCCCCAATTCTGAGGTGAGCTGTTGCCGCCGAGTGCCGTTTGCGCGGGTTGATTTGGCTGCGCGCCCCAGCCCGCCTGTTGCTGCTGCGCCCAGGGGTCAGCGGCTGCCGGAGCAGGAGATGCATCCCATCCCTGCTGCTGCGGTTGCTGGCCCGCGCCCCACCCGGCTTGAGCCTGAGGTTGAGCGCCAGCCTGCCCCCATGTGGACGGCTGTGGTTGAGCCTGCGCCGTCTGGTCGCCCCAGCCTGCTTGCTGATTAGCGCCCCACCCGGCTTGAGCCTGAGGTTGAGCGGCAGGCTGTCCCCAACCCGCCTGCTGTGGCTGAGCGGTCTGGTCGCTCCAGCCTGCTTGTTGATTAGCGCCCCAGCCTGCCTGCTGTGGCTGAGCGGTCTGGTCGCCCCAACCCGCTTGCTGCTGCTGTTGTGGAGAAGATCCCCAAGTGGCTTGAGGTTGAGCGCCAGCCTGCCCCCAGCCTGCCTGTTGGGCCTGCGCCTGGGGTTGAGCTGCCGGTGTGCCCCACCCTCCAGGTTGCTGCTGGGCCTGTGCTGCTGGTGTGCCCCAACCCGCCTGCTGGCCTTGCGCATTTTGCGCCTCCCAGCCACTCGGCTGCTGGGCCGCTCCCCAACCCTGCGGCTGACCGGCCTGCGCGCCCCAACCAGCCTGACCTGGTTGACCGGCCTGCGCGCCCCAGCCTCCTTGTTGAGCTTGCTGTCCCCAACCTCCTTGTCCAGCCGCCTGCTGGCGCTGCCAATCGGTTTGCGAAGCAGCAGCGTTTCCTGCTTTTTTCTTCCCACCGCGAAAGATATACAGTGCGGCGACCAGAATGATGATCGCTACCACCAGGATAGCGCCTGCGATCACGGCCGGGTTCGAGAGCAGTCCTGCCGCGAGAATGATGCCTGCGAGTCTGACAACTTCACTCATATCGTTCACCTCTCTTCATTGTAGGGGCGCAAAGTGACATTGCATGCGCCCGTTCTATTGTTGGGCGCGACCGGCAAGAGCCAACAGGTACACGTCGCACCCCTACAATTGGTTTATCGCAATTCAAAACGCACCTCAACACTTCCAAAGCGGAGAATATCACCATCCTTCAGTGGTCGTTCCTCGTGCGGTGTTAAAATCGCCCCATTCAAGCGTGTCTTATTCAAAGCGTTGAGGTCTTCAATGGTATACTGCCCATGTTGATTGCGTAAATAGGCATGACGCCGCCCGACGGTCTTATCGGTCAGGCTGATTTCAGGATAAATTCCAAGTACCGGATCGTGCCTTCCCACCACCATCAATTCACCTGTCAAAGGAATTACCTGGTTATTGGAGAGAACAATCAGACGAGCCTGTTTTTGGGCAGGAATAGGTGTTTTTGTGGCCGCTCTTTCCGCTTTCACGGCGGCATTCCCGGCCTGGGCAGCTTGCTGACGCACAGCTTGTGGTTGGAACAGCAATTCTTGCTCGCGCTGGCCATTTTCCATTGGTTGCCGTTCTATTGCCTCTTGTCGATCAGTAAGCGAGACCTGCACCCGTTGCTGTACCTGCTCGAGCGCGTTGATGAACTCGCGAGGTGTGGTGAAGCGGTCCTCGGGCACTTTCGCCATCGCTTTCTGCATGAAAAGGTCTATTTCATGTGGAAGCTCGGGGCGAATACGGCAAAGCGAGGGCACCTTATCGTGCATATGTTTGATGACGATATCAACGGCGGTATCGCCCTCGAAAGGCGGGTGGCCGGTCAGCATCTCGAAGAGAACGGCGGCGAGCGAGTACAGGTCGGAGCGCGTATCGGCCATGCGCCCGCTTTCCGCCTGTTCGGGCGGAATATAGTAGGCTGTGCCCATAAAGACGTTGGATTGGGTGAGTGTCACCGTCTCGCGGCTACGCGCCAGCCCGAAATCCGTGATTTTTACCACATCCTTACTGTTGATGACAATATTTTGTGGCTTGATATCGCGATGAACGACGCCATGCTTATAGGCAGTGTCAAGTCCCTCGGCGATCTGCCGGGCATAATCAAGGGCCAGGAGCGCATCAAGCTTCCCATGTGTCAGAATGTGATACTTCAGGTTTTGTCCGTCAATGTAGTCCATCACGATGTAGTGGAGATCGTCATCGTCGTCCCCATAGTCGAAAATACGGACAATGTGCGGATCGCTCAGATGTAAGAGAATATGAGCCTCACGTTGAAAGCGTGCCAGCAATTCACCGTCATCCGCAAATTCAAGATGCATGACTTTGACAGCATAAATACGATTCGTTTTCGTATCGCGCGCGATATAGACGGTGGCGAAACTGCCCCGACCCAATTCATCTATGAGTTTGTAACGCCCCTTGATGACACGCCCTAACATGTCACCGCTCATGCGATTGCTCCTTCAAATCGGCTACTCCTGGCGGCTATTATACATCATTCAGCAATGAATGTCATTTGTGATATTCTCACAGCAACATGAGCCATCATGATTTAGAAACGGATTATAGCGTAAATGGTCATGCGCTGGGTATACTCTCCTACGCTCCATTGAAATAGTCGAACCCATCACTTTGTTGACCTGGCTTTTGTTTATGACCTGCTCCTTGTTATAATAAACGCCAGAGAGGTGATAAAGCTATGGCATCAATTCGCGGCATTCTACTCGATATCGATGGCGTGTTGCACGTGAGCATGCAGTCGATTGCGGGCGCTATAGAAACGCTCAAGTGGCTGGAACAGCAGGGCTATCACACCTGCTTTGTGACAAATACCACCACCAGTTCGCGCTCCACGCTGGTGCAAAGTTTGCAGGAAATCGGCCTGCCCATTCCTGAAGATCGGGTGATGACGGCTCCGGTCGCGACCGCCAGCTATATTCGCCAGCATTATCCCGGCAAGCGCGTCTGGCTGCTCACCAAAGGCAATACCGCCGAAGATTTCGCGGGCATCAACCTCGTGCAAGATAACGCTGACGTGGTTGTGATTGGCGGAGCCGAGGAACTACTGACCTACGAAACAATGAATCACGCTTTCCGCATGTTGATGAACGGCGCTGAACTCCTGGGAACGCACAAAAATCTCTATTGGAAAACGCGTGAAGGCCTGCAACTCGACAGCGGCGCATACATTTATGCCCTGGAGAAAGCCACAGGCAAACAGGCAACCATTCTCGGCAAACCCAATCGCGCCTTCTTTGAGCAAGCCCTGCTTTCGATAGGGGTGCAATCGCATGAAGCCATTATGGTAGGCGATGATATCGAGAACGATATCGGTGGCGCGCAACAGGCAGGCTTGCGCGGTATTCTGGTGTGTACGGGAAAACATAACGAACATTCTCCACAGTTGGAGCGCGTTCATCCTGATGCTATTTTGCCTTCGATTCGGGAGTTGGTGGGGTGGTTGGAGAAACATGATGGTTAGCCGTTTGCTTGACATGTAGGAGAAAATGGAATAGCTGAGTAATAATTTGACGCGGATAGATATGGTGTCCGTCCTTCACTCAATGAATAAAACCGAAGTATTGAATAAAGGGTGATTTCCGCCTCAGTATCCCGGATCATCTTCTGTACGACTAGCAGTTTCGGTTGATGCGTGTGAGTCAACCAATTCTTTTGCCATAGTACGTCTACGTAGCGGTGAGAACCATCCGACGACTAAGCTTAGTGTTATTCCAACAGCCATGAATAAGTAGGTGAGGCGGATGGTGATTCCTTCAGCTATAATTCCCCCAATCATAGCGCCGAAAGGAGTTCCTCCCCAGGCGATCATCCGCGCATAAGCATTTACTCGGCTTTGTAAATGGTCGGGGGTCACCAACTGACGTAGGATTCGCCCATTCATAGTGATGAGGGTATAAGAAAACTCCCAACAAGTGTACAAGACGAGGGCTATACTTACAGAGGAAGTCCATGTTAACCCTAGAATAAAAAGAAAGTTCAAGCTCATTGAGGTCAGGGTAATCCATCCGACTGGGAAATGCTTGGTAAGCATTGGAAGGAGTATACTTGCAACAAAGGACCCTAATGCGCCGGCTGCAAAGAGAAATCCAATGCGAGCATCATTGGATGAAAGGTGCAGCGCCTGCACTGCATAAACTACGAGCAATCCTCCAATTGCACCTCCTGTAAAGCTATTGCCAAAGCCCAGGAAAGTGAGGGCGCGTAGTAGTTGTTGATGCCAGAGAAAGCTAATACCCTCACGGATGCCCTTGAATGTTTGTTCCCAGGATGAACGCTGGGAAGTTTCCGATTGATAAATAGTACTCAAGGACCGGGGAATCAAAAGGAGCGAAATTGCTGAGAGCAGGTAACTAATGGCATCAAAGCTAATCGCTGATACTGGACTAAGAATTGCTACGAGAGCGCCACCAATAGCAGGGCCAATGATGCTTACCAAAGTACTCATTGAAGAAATGGCGCTTGTAGCACCAACAAGATGCTCACGTCCAACCAAAATCGGGAGAATTCCGAAATCAGCGGCATCAAACCAGACAAAGGCCGATGCAGAGAGTAGTGCTACTGCGAAAATATGAGATACCGTCAGTACATGCAACCAACCTGCAATAGGAATGCTTCCGAGGAGCAAGGTGTTGAGCAAATCGCAACCTACCATCAAACTTCGGCGATCAACGCGGTCTGCCATTTCACCTGCAAACAGACCAAAGATAAGGTAGGGTAGTACTTCAAGTGTAGCCAGTAGTGCGGTTAGAAAAGCTGAAGCTGTCAAACGATAGACTAAAATGGGTAATGCAACAGTTGTGATAGCCGTACCCAGCAACGAGATAGTTCGTCCTGTCCATAAAAGCACAAATGACTGATCTCGCCACAAACGATAAGTAGACATACGAGTATGAGACATCAAGAAACTCTCCTTATTCAAGCACAAGTTCCTCTATTTCTCATTATACCTTTCCCAGACATAAATATTGGCTCGGTTCCTTTGACAAACAGTTTTCCTTTAGAAATATACTTGCTTCAACCAGTAGCGGCTATTACAGGCCGACTTAAGGCAAAACTTCCAACGTGAATCTCTTCTAATGATTGCGCTTTTACAAAGGATGGCAACGGTGGTCGATCAATTGCTGCAATGGCGCATGGGGCAAGAGCTAGATCGGTCGCTACTAAATACATAGTTTGCATGAGGCAGCCGGTATCACGATAGATTGAAACAAGGCCGCTTCCTACGTACTTCCAGAAAACCCGTCCAACGACGGAAGTAATATAGATAGCAACATCAGGATGGCGTCGCAACATAGCTGGCTTACAGATGAGTCTGGTGAGCATGTCATCATGGGTCGAATTCCAGGTCTCCAATTCAGCGAGTTCATTAGCAAAAGGATCATAGTAGTAAACACCTGGGGAAATATTTTCCACATGCTTACAAAGGATATACAATTCTAGACTGTGACGACCACCAGCAGAGGGACTGGGGCGATGTGTAGCTTGATAACGCTCTGGACCAATAAAATCAAAGACGCGAGCGCTCGTCATCAGGAACAATGCTAACTCCCTTATACCAAGTGGGTCGTCGGCGTAGTGCCGTATACTTCTCCGACGACGAAGCGCTTCAGAAACACTGAGGTGACTTATATCTGCTTCATGGGAAGATATGACAGAGGAAAGAGAAATGCGTCGATCAGATACGACCTCTTTACGTGTGCTGGGAGCAGGCCAATGAGTAAGAGGTTCTCGTACCTTACCAGTAGACGCTTGGAAATGTGTGGCAAGTTCGTAAGCTGACCACAGGTCTTCTATTGATGTAGGAGCAGGTGAATCTTCAAGAAATTCTGATTTTATAGTTTGGATGAGACCCGTATTGCTAAGCTTGTCCAAAAGAACAGGTAATTGATCGGCAAGTTCTGGTACTGCCTGTGTTAACTCAGTAAGAGTTTTCGGTTGTGACATGGTATTTAGGAGAGTGACAACTATTGGGTCCAAGCGATACTGATGTGATGTTGGGATATGAACCACCTCTAGACGGTTGTTGTCTCCCCACATCAAAAGCAGATGCTTGCTTCGACGATAGCGAACATCAGTCATCGAAACTTTCTCCTTCGTGGCTATATCAATCTTTCTTTGAGAGTCTACTAAATAAAGACAACCTCGCAGCAAAACTCCGCTAACTGGCTCTACTCTCCAACTTCCCCCTTTCACCGCTTCTAAGACGCGCTCCTGGCTGAGGAAGACGAGGTCAGCATTTCCATTGTCTGGTAGACCCTCAGGATAAACTGAAGCGCGATGATAAAGATCAAGCGGTGGTAAACCTGCTTTATACAGTAGTTCGAGTTCCTGCCATAAGGAACGACCAGGTAAAACGCCAGGATTGGGAGTATCACTTCCGATGCTCAGAACGCCTCCAGAGTTGACAAATCGGCCTACGAATCGAATCATATTCTTCAGAGCGATTTCACCAATTGCAATTTGTTGATCAGTCCAGGGTCTGGCTATAGACAGTCGCTTCCAATCCGCCGTTAGCCAGTTTGGTATACCAGGAAATTGGAAATGACTTCGAGCAGCATTCAATAGCTCTTGCTGCACAACAAGGGTTGGGCATAAAGCGGTCTTGAGAAAACGTTCTGGAGAGACTATCGATAACGCTTCATTAGCCCAGATCTCATTTGCACGATGGACGATGTGTTGATTGCTGCTGGTGGAAGGAAAGGTCATGGGAGTTTCACTTGCTAAATCCCAGGCAAGGCAAGCCACATGCTCGATCTCGTCTACATCGGCAGAAATTGCAAATGTAGCTCCTCCCGCTCGTGGATGGATTGCCACCCGCAAACCAAGTTCATGTGCGAGCTGAATAGTACTGGGGATATACTGATCAGGAAAGCCAGAGTAGAGCTTTTGCCAGCATGCCTTTGCCTTAACTGCCTGATGGAGTACTTCATGAATATCGTTCATATTGTTCCATCGTGCAGCGCTTGCAAGCCGGGGAGAGCCACTTCTATGCAGCATAGGACCCCCAAATACGAGACGGGGATACGGATGAGAACAATCAGGGTGGAGTATTGATTTGTCTACGCGAACCTCAGCTGGACTACCCAAATCGCGTACCTCGGTGATACCAAATAATGGAAAGTGAGGTAAAAGTGCATTACCCCAAATATGGGTGTGGGCATCACGCAACCCCGCTGCTACTATCATCGTAGATAAACTATCGACTATAGACCCATACTTGGTCCAGCCTGACTGTATGAACCAGCCGCCATCTGGATTGACCAGGACTGTGTGTGGCTCTATCACGACCGTGTCAGACTTCATAATACCCGCTACATGAATCATGTAAGGGCCGTTATATCGGCAGCAAGCATGGCTCAAGTTGAATACGGGCTGCATCTCCATTAAACCCACCGTAGTTCAGAAATGTGAAGGACACCTGGTAATGGCCAGTCTGATGCCTCAACCAGGAACCCTTGTAGACCTTGTCGGACGAGATAGGTCTGGTAGTGATGGTAAAGCGGAATTACCCATCCATCGTCTAGTAATTCCTGTTCAACTGTAAGTAGCTCCTTTTCATCACCGAACCAGGCAAGCTGGCGCAAAGGTTCAGTGTTGGGAGGTAGTGGTAGCCAATCACTGAAGAGGCCGTACCGAATCCAGTGGCGTGGATGGTCGTCCTCGACCACTATTCCGCACCATAATACATCCCCAGCAGTTGGATCAGAAAGCGCAGACCAGTAATCGCTCCATCGAAGTGGTGTGACATGCAGAGAAAGACCTGTTGTTTGGTAAATTTCCCTGGCTAACCAATGGGCTCGAGCCACAGTTCGTTCACTTGGAGGAACAATGAACTCTAGTTCTGGTGCATGCTGCATAATCCGCTCTTGTGGTTCATCAGAGCCTTCTAAAGGAATATAGCGGATTGTACTCGAAAAGGCGTATGCTGCTCGCCCCTCTACACCCAGAAAACGCTTTTGGAAAGCTTTTCGTGGAACTCCTCGCCTCAGTAGATCACGAAGTTGTGGGTCGGTGAGCTTCCCTTCCGGTCGGACCGAAAGCATCGAGATAGCATTTGAGGGTTTAGACACCAGGTAGCCATCTCGGGTGGCTGGCTCTCTTCCTTCAAGAATCTCTTGTTCATCAGCAGCCACGACCATAACATCAATCTCATTGGCGGCAAAGGCCATACGTAATGCAGCCGGATCTGTAATGTGAATAATATCAATTCGTTGCAATGCCACCGGGTCGGGATGACGGGGATTGGGAACCAATGAAATCTTTGTAGAATCTGCCTCTGCAATAGTAAGCCGTCCAGAAGTGGCAGGATGACTTCCTAGGGGACTTTCAAGGCGGTCTCCTGCACGAAATGGAACTGCTATAGGCGAACGGAGAGTATCAAGTACAAAGTGTGTATCGACGTCGGCAATAATGAAGCCATCTTTATATCGCTGCAAGGAGTATGGTATGTTGAAAGATTCCATGCGTAGCACAACTGAACGGATGATGTTGGTAATTGGAATGTTTCTCCCATCGGCGTAACATAAACCGGACTTTACACTAACAGTGATTTCACCTGCATTATCCTTTATTTGAGCAAGGTCTTGTTGCCTGTTTTGTTGAAGAGGAGCCAGAATCGAGTCGTATGTGAGCCGAAGGAGACTAGTCTCCGCGCTATTGAGACTCCGCCAAGGCTCAATGGATCGGATGCTTGTTGGTACAGCAATGCGCAATTTATCTCGATGCATCGCTTCTCATCCTCCCTTGATTAGCCACCTGGCATAGGATGTGGATTGAGTTGGTCTTCTTGCAATGGCTGGTTGCGCAGACCCATCCAAACTGGCGCTTGGTAGAGCCGTGATCCGCCAAGATGGCGAAAATCACGGCCGAAAGTAACTGGTTGTAGTCCCGGAACAATAGAACGAATGATAGATATTCCACACTCGGCAACATCGACAGGTGTAATATCCACCACAATTGCTTCATATCCTCGTTGTTCAAGACGCCTCACCACCTCGCGGACAGCAGCAGTAGCTGTAGAGTAGTGGCTTTCCAGGTCAGGAACAGGTATTATTTCTCCTTCATATACAAAAGAGAGGTATTCCATGCGGTCCTCGCGGCAGTAATAGGTGAAGAAATCTTCCATTTGACGCAGTGGCTTTTCATCTGAAGGAACACCTTTTTGCTGAATCCAGTTTCTGATGCTCCTACGACACTGCACATGTTCTTCAAGTGCGCGTTGTAAACAGGTGAGGAAGTTAAGATTAGCCCTCGAAGAGAATGCAACGAGTGGACCCCATTCAACCCACTGGATTGACATGCATACAACTGCAGGAATCCCAAGATCAGTTGTCACGAGCTTACAAATGAGATTTAAACCATCTGCACGAAATTGTTCCACAATACTGCGTGCTGGCCCTTCTGGAAGCGTATCAAGATCGATTGTGGGTGCAGCTAATGCATTTTCCCAATAGATGACGAAGGCGTCGCGTTCAATGACTTCATAAAGGCCAGCTAAAATGGCTTCACTTCGTGTTGCTCCTGCGGCTAATCCAGTAGAAATTGGACGGAGCAAGCGTTCCTCTCGACGAGGAAACTTGTATGGAACGTAAACCGCGCATGCTGGAACTAGCCGTGCTGAGTTTGTCGTAAGAGATACACCTTTTACCCAATCAATTTCTAAATCTGAATGATAGGGTACGAGACGTCCATTGAGCAGACGATATTCTTTCTCAGAACCAAGTGGGAGAGAGCGTGGATCAATTGCTACAGGTGCGAGTTGCGCGAAGGTTCCTCGTACCATTGAGGCACGATCATAAATTCCACATGCATAACGTTCTAAAGCTTCACCAAGAGCAGAGACTTTTGCTTGAAGAGTATCCCATTTAGCTGATGAGCCTGATGCTTGAGCGAGTACTGGAGACATCCAGAGGGTATTCGTCTGAGGAATAGTATACGCCCAGGTAATATGTCCACCAGTGCCTGTTTCTTCGATTACGACATCTGACACGATCCCTGTGAGAGGATCAACACAGACTTGCATTTGCTCCCAGGATGCATTTGGGTCAGTCCAACCTTCATCGCTATCAAGTAGAGGAGATACTAGCTCTATTGCTCGATAGCTCTTTGTAGAGCAACTTGGACAATTGGGAAGTCGGAGGATTGGGTGTCGGCGTATCTCGAATTGCTTGTAATCGAATTCGAGGAGATATGCAGTTGACAATGCTTTTTGCTCTTTTGATGTGATGTAACTTATTACTGAATTGTGTGCGATAGAAGCAACTGAAAGAGCTTCGGAGGGCCATGCAGCCTCATTCGAGACACCAAAGGGTTGTTCCATTGGTATATCTGCAATATCTTGCGCACGATAGGTAGCGCGGAGACGACGAGTCAAGCATACAAGGCAAGGTGTAAGAAACGGTTTCAGGACTGTGATCAGGAGTCGAGTCGGAGTCACAAGGTATGCTATCACAGATTGATTATGTTCTGCGGCTATTGCGCTCCACTCTCGTAGCATGTCTTCATCGAGACTAAAAGGCACTATTACTATCCCGCTATCGTCACTCATGGAAATAGTTGGTTGATCAGGATGTACAACTTTTGTTGGTATTCCAAGCTGAGATAGGGTGCGTTCTATAGGTCGTCCAAGACTACTATCTACAATAATAAACGGGAGAGAATGATCATGTGCAACTTTCTGATAAAGAGAGTGACGTGTTAATGCTTGATCATCAGTAATCAAGAATCCCTGGTTGTGAAGTCCTTCCAGTATTTGGGGAGCTAGAGACATTAGAAGAGAGGTTCCATTTGTTCCCGAGGTTTCAAGAATATCAGCGGGTGGCCTTGCGCGAAGTCGCAGAGGGCCACCACTGGTTGCCAAGTAAATAGCATCACCACGTTGCCATATTGAAACATCGGGTCGTAGGCGGGTATACTGAAGAAAGATTTCTGTCATCTCTTAGCCCTCATCCTCTTCATCATCTGCCACATAGTGGTGGCAGCCACTTGAGCCGGTACCTTCCTGAGGAGGCATAATCTCCTCGAACAGTTTATCCACATGGTTGTCAGCAGCCATTTCCTCTTCATCATCTGCCACATAGTGGTGGCAGCCACTTGAGCCGGTACCTTCCTGAGGGAGGGTGATCTCCTCGAACAGTTCATCAATAAAGGTGTTCATTGTTAACCTCCTTTCCTGGATGAATTACAGCTTGACACCGACAGAAAAAGCCTTTCTTCAGTTGTAGCAGCATCTCACTATAGGGTTAGAAATGACAGCCTTATGACTTTGGCTACTCCACATTTCCCTGTAGTGAGATATACCCGCCCCCTTACCTCTTTGTCAGACAACGTCTGCTGCTATTTCTTGTGTCTAACCGCGTATGAGGATCTAAATTAGTTGTAGTGTTAATTATCTTGTTTCTGTATCTTTATATTATATAAAGATTTTCGTTTGTCAAGAGATTTTCGCTCTTTTTCCGTAGGAGGTACTTATATTTTCTGAATCTCATTACGGAGGTAGCAAACAAGAAGGTTTGTATCTATTGCTGCATGCAAAAATGAACTTTAAAGGCTTTTGCAATGCATTCTGTAAACTGACCAGGTCAGGAGAAGCTGGATGAGAAATTGGAGCGGGAAAGTTCACCTGATGCTCCAACTGTATCAGATATAATGAGCAATGAAGATATCTAAACGACCGCTCTATTTTGAGAGATATATACGTTGAGGGCATCTATGCAGCAACTCTCATTATTTAATAATTTATCTTGTGAGCATATTGTAAACGTGGCAAGCGTACCCCAGCGTAGTCCTTTCCGGTATCCAGGCGGCAAAACGTGGTTGGTTCCATATGTTAGGCGCTGGCTTTCTCCTCAAATACGGCAAGAGAAGGGCCTGCTTCCCGTTCGCTCTGTGCGTTTTATTGAGCCGTTTGCAGGCGGGGGAATTGTGAGCCTGACTGTTGCGGCGGAAAAGTATGCGGATCAGGTAATTATGGTAGAAATAGATGAGGATGTGACGGCGGTGTGGCAAGCAATTTTAGATGAGGGACAGAGTTCATGGATTGCCCAGGCTCTGCTTTCTTTTGAGTTGACCGGTGAAAACGTAGAGGCGTTTTTGGCAAAAACCAACCTCACTCCAGAAGAGCAGGCCTTCAGGACGATTCTGAGGAATCGCATTAATCGCGGTGGTATATTGGCACCGGGAGCAGGGCGCATTAAAAATGGGGAAGGTGGAAAAGGTATGAAATCGCGTTGGTATCCAGCAACACTTGAAAAGCGTATACGAGAGATTGTGCGTATCAAAGATGCTATTTCCTTTATTCAGGGAGATGGAATGACGATCATGCAGGAATATGTAGAACATCCTGATGCCATCTTCTTTATTGATCCGCCCTATATAGCCCCTGGAAAGAAAGGCGAAATCTTTGCTGGCTGGAAGACTGAACGTTACGGCGTATAAGCGTAGGAGAAGGCCAGTGGTTGGCCTTCTCCTACTTTTTTTATTCCTCGAAACGCCCACCAAGATGTTTCGCCAAAAACTTCTCTGCCTCGGCGAAGAATTTGAGGCGGTTTTCGGGTTTGGCGAAACCGTGTCCTTCGTCGGGGAAGAGCATGTAGTCGTAGTCGAGACCCTTTTCTTTGAGGGCGGCTACGATTTGTTCAGATTCGGCCTGCTTGACGCGAGGATCATTAGCTCCTTGTGCGATGAGCAAGGGTATTTTGATGCGGTCAACGTGGAAGAGGGGCGAGCGCGATTTCAGGAACTCCTCTTCCGTATCAGGATTGCCTACCCTTTGGTGGAAGACGGAGACCATCGGAGCCCAGTAGGGCGGGATCGTTTTGATAAGCGTGATGAGGTTGCTGGGGCCGACAATATCGACCGCGCAACGGAACAGATCAGGCGTGAAGGTCGCCCCGACAAGTGCCGCGTAACCGCCGTAGGAACCGCCGAAGATTGCTACTCGCTCGGGATCGGCAATGCCCTGCTGGATAGCCCACTGCACGCCGTCTACGAGGTCATCGTGCATTTTGGCCCCCCATTCGCGGTTGCCCGCGTTCATGAAGTTCTTACCGTAGCCCATCGAGCCGCGATAGTTGATTTGCAGGCAGGCATAGCCGCGATTGGCGAACCATTGCGCGTCTGGTCGGAAGCCCCAGCTATCACGCGCCCAGGGGCCGCCGTGAACGTAGACCACCATCGGCAGATTGCGCCGCTCACCCCAGGGCGGCAGGGTCAGGTAGCCATGAATGGTCAGGCCATCGCGGGCGGTATAGGAAATAGGCTGCATCTCGGCAAGGGTATAGCGATCAAGTTCGGGCTGGTTGTCGAAGAGGTAGGTAGCGGTGCGCATGCTACGATCATAAAGATAGTAAGGCACGGGACCGTTATCGACGGTATAGGCCACAATCCAGGTCTGATCGGCGTTGTCGCGGCTGAGGATGGAGAAGTCGCCGCGATGCACGCCGCTTAGATAGGCGAAATCATCGCGGATGGAGTCATCCAGCACTACCCATTCGACGCGCTCTTTGTTGAAGGCGACGGCCTGTATCTCGTGGGTATCCTCGTTGGCCATCACGGCTGCTACATCGTACTCCGGGTCTTCCGCAATAACGGTGATCGAGCCTGTTGCAATGTCCATCTTGACCAGCCGACCGGCATTGACACCACGCGAATCTTCCAGGTAGAGCGCTTTGCCATCCAGGGTGAAGCCTACCGGGCCGCTAGTCTGGTTATCCTCTGGCCCCCAGGTGAGTAGCGGTCGCCACTCGGCCTCTGTGGTATCTCGCACCAGCAGGACGTTGCTGCTGTCGGGCTGCATTGCCAGTGCGGCGCGCACCTGGAAATTGGCATCGGCAAGCCAGCCAATGATATTGCCAGGATTTTTAGTGTTGAGCGTCAATTCGCCTGTGGTCAGATCGAGGTGGTAGACATCGTGAATCTGCGGGTTGTCGCGGTTCAGGCCGAGCAGCAATTCATTGGGGAAGTGCTTGTCATGGGCGATAACGCGGGCCTGCACATTTTCAAAGGGCGTGAGGGCGCGTGTTTCGCCGCTCTCAATATCCGTCGCGAAGAGTTGCCAGTTTTCGTTGCCCTGAATGTCCTGGAGATAGAGGATGTGGCGGTTATCCTCACCCCAGAAATAGATGCGAATGCCGCGCTCGGTGTCGCCTGTCACAGGCCGAAAGTCCTGTTGCCCAGGCGTTCCCACCCAGACATTCAGCACATCATTTACTGGAGCCAGGTAGGCCAATCGCGTGCCATCCGGCGAAATCTGCGGATTGGCTCTCTCCGGGTTGCCAAAGAGGACTGAACGTGGAATCAGCGGAACAGGGGTAGTGTTTGTATTGGTCATATGCTTCCTTTCTCATCTAGAAAGTTTGGTTCTACACGGGTAATCCCATCTAGCTTGTCGAAATCTCTGTCCCAACTATAAATTTGAGAAATTTCTTCTGCTAGCATGTATGCGGCATTGAAGAACATATAGGAAATTTATAAGTGGGTATTACCTATATGTCAAGTTTACTTCTTTAATTGCTCTTCTTAAGAGCATGCCCCAGGCCCCATACATCCTGATGTCTGGAAGAAAAGCACTATTTCGGCTAATGCAACAGTTGCTGTGAGGGCGAGGCTCAAGCAGCCAGTCACGAAGCCAATTTGGGCGAGAGTATGTTGCCTTTGCGCCGCTGCCAGGTTCTTGCTGAGCCTCTTGATGTATGAGCTATAGCTGATGGTTGCGATTGGGGGCAGCAACCAGAGCAGCCAGAATAAGGGATACAGGTATTCGCGACCAGCCTGGATGTAGGTTAAAATGCCCGCTTTCATTACCGCAATTGCGATAGCTAGAGCGAGAAAGGCACATATCAGGCTTAGCCCACCTGAGATGACACTAATGATAGCCCCTTGAGCAATAGCAGTACGCGGGAGAGGGTGCGCTTCCTTGTTCATATCTTCACTTTGGGAGTAGATAAAATCGCCTTTTATTCGGAGGTTTCAAATGAGGGCAGATTGGTTCCTTTCCCCTGCTGGCAATCACCCAAGGCGTTTTGGAGCAGGCCCAATTGCTCGTTCAGGTTATCCAGTTTGCGCTTCAGGGCGTCCTGTTTATTTTTGAGGTCAGGGTCCTGGGGGGTCAAGCTTGTTGAGTTGATCCTGGCTGGTACTCATGTAGAGCTGGTGTTCGCTGATGCGCTGTTCGATCATGGAACAGTCGAAGTTGCTCATTTCCTTACTCCTTAGCTTCCGTGAACGTACCTTCGGCTTCTTCTCTAACTATACTACACGCTGCTAATTGGGGGAAGGTTTCAAATCGGTTCTTTAAAAGAAGAAGGCATAATCTGTAGGGGCGTGATTGATCGCGTCCCGGCCCCTCGCGCCAATTTAGGCCATGCGGACGCGATCAATCACGTACAGATTATTTCGTAAGCATTCATCAATTGCTGGGAACAAAAGCGCGGCAGTTAGCGTCTTTCAGAAAAAGCCCCTGGAATTACTTTACCTACGGAGGGCAAGATGGGCCGCTATTACATGCAAAGAAAACCTCTTTATTGTCTATTTTTGTTCTGTATCCTGGTTGTGCTGGCGTCATGTGGAAATAATGGGTTACCAGCGACCAATGGGCAGAATATACCGCAGGGAACAGGAATGACTCCCGAACCCGGTAACGATGGCAAGCCGCAACCTTTACCGGATGGACATTGGGAATCGATGGTGACGAGTAACGGCGTGGATTATGTCGGCTCCGATAATGGCAGGCTCTATGCGCTTAACGGCACAGATGGACGGGTGCGCTGGCAGTATAAAGCAGGAGAGCCGGTCAGCATAGCAAGGGTCGTTAATGGGGTCATATATGCGCATGCCAACGCGGATACAACAGCAGTCGCTTTTGCGCTGAATGCTGCTACCGGTCGTTTGCTCTGGCGCTATCCTCTGAATAACTATATTTCTACGCAACTGGTGGATGGCGGGGTAGTGTTACTGGGAACCGCCTCTAATTCCACCACGAATACGGCTCAATTGCTCGCCTTGCAAGCCTCAAATGGCACACTGCTCTGGACGTATACGGCTCATGCATCAACGCCGGGACTGCTCAATGCTGGCAATAGCGTTGTGTATTACGCTGAAATACAGGGCATCGGGCCGGATTTTAGCGAGTACATTACGGCCTTACGTGAAAGTGACGGGCATGGATTATGGCAACTTCCTATAGCCAGAGGTGATGGCTATGCGTATGGAGTGTCAAGCGAGGTAGCCGGGGTAGTTTATGTTGGCACCAATCACGCGAGTGTATATGCAGTGCGGGTAAATGATGGAAAAGTGTTGTGGCATGTGGGGCGGCCTGCTTCGCCACCTGGAGATGCCGTACCAGTGCCATCGGCCCCGGTCTACTGGAATGGTGCGGTGTATGCGGTGGGAAAAGATATGCAGTTGGAGAGCCAATCGCTCTATGCATTGCGGGCAAGTGATGGAAAGCAACTATGGAGCAAGCAGCTTGGCGCAAATCCTGGCCCGCTGCTGAACATACCTGTTCTCTCGAATGGAGTGATCTACATTGATGGGAATGTCAATGGAGTATTGGCGCTGCGAACGAGCGATGGGGGAACAATCTGGCAGCAGAACAGCATAAACGTCTTTGGCGATGTGTTGCTGGCTGATGGTCACGTTATTGTCAACACTCCACAAGGTATCATCACGCTCAACAGTAGTGATGGTTCGGTGTTGTGGAAGCGCGATATTGACCATCATGACGTAGAGATGACGAACGCGGTGCCAGATATAGTTGGTGATGGCATGGTCTATGCCAGTACGACTACTGGCGTGGTCGAGGCCATAAGCGAGAGTGATGGACACGTGTTATGGCGATATACTATTCAGGAGCTTGCTGTTCCGCAGACATTGGCTTATGCCGCAAGCATTCATTTCGCGGACTCCGTTTCGTATACGCAGGCGATTCGTATCATTACCGACCTGGGGCTACAAACCGTTGCAGAGTGTACTGTACAGTGGGTGCCGCAAGGTGGAAAGTCGTATTATAGTTCTCCAAACTGGTTGACTGTGTCCGCGACAGTGGCCTCGGCTCCGCTCTGGCTCGAGCGCCTTCAGACAACGCCGGGAGTGATAGAGACCCAGGTGATGGGACCGCATAGCTGCCCGAACATGAGGTACGACCCGAATAAGCCCGCCTATCTTGGGCCAGATGCGCCCGTGACGTATCTGCGTGTCACCTTTCAGGATGCAACCAGCTATGATAGCGCGGTCGATGCTGTCAACGACCTGGGCCTGCGCTTAGCAAACCCATGCTACGAGCAGGCGCGAGCGCAAGGAAAGAAGCCGACCTGGAATACGATAGGCCAGGAGCAATCCTTTAGCCAGGCTCACGCGTTAATCCTCGCGACGTCCTTTAACTCGGCGGTGATCTGGCGACAGCAATTGCAATCGTTGTCTGGGGTGAAATCGGTTGATGCGCCTTATCAGGCAGCTTGCTAATGTTTTAGCATTTCCAGGTACACCTCATACGTCTGGCGAGCTATGCGCTCCTGCGTATAGTTCTCAAGCACTCGTTGTCGCCCTTTTTGCGCCAGTTCGGCGTAGAGTTCGGGGCTGTCGAGTAACTGTTGCACGCGCTTGCTCAGTTCCGAGGCGTTGCCTTCGGGGAAGACCAGCCCGGCGTCGGCGATGACATAGGGAATTTCGCCGGAGTCGGAGCCGATGACGGGAGTTTCGCAGGCCATCGCTTCGGCCAGGACGCGGCCAAATTGTTCTTTCCAGTTGGAGCGCGTGCGCGAGGGTAGTACCAGCACGTCCATTTCTTGCAGCACGTGAGGCACCTCGTAGGTTGGGACGCCGCTTCTGAACTCTACCCGATCTGATACACCTAGCTGTTTCGCCTGCTCTTCCAGGATGCTTTGCATGGGGCCGTGTCCAATGAAGACCACGCGGCAATAATCGGGCAGGCTACTGAGGGCTTCAATCATGGTGGGAAGCCCTTTGTTTTCGACTAAGCGGCCCAGGAAGCCGAGCGTAAATAGTGAACCTGAGGCGCGCGGCGGGCGCGGCGTAGTGCGTTTATATATGTCGGTATCGAAGCCGAACTGCGGGATGATATGGATAGGGCCGCGATAGCCTTTGCGCTTGAGAATATCCGCGGCTTCGCGGTTGCCTGCCAGAGCCGCTTTAGCGTGATGATAGTTGTAGAGTTCCATCTGGCGAAAGGGCGGCGGATAGTTGCGGTAGAGATTTTGCCATGTGAAGAAGAGGGCGCGAGCCTTTATCTTCTGCGCGAGGCGCATTGCCTGATAAGTGGCGAAGTTGTACGGCTCCTCGTCGATATGTACGATGTCTGGTCGCACCTTGCGCATTATTTGGCCAAGCTGCGGATAGAAATGCAGGTGAAAATTGCCGTTAAGCGCCATCGGCGTAACAATCATGTTGTAGCCGGAAGTATAGAGCCGTTCAAGCTGCTGCTTGCTGCCATCGTCGCTTTTCCAGTAAGGCGGCGTCACTAAGGTTAGTTCAACATCTGGGCATTTCGCCAGTTCTTCAAGTTTGCGCTGCGAGGTTCCTGCGACCAGCGCCTTTGAGATCATTAAGACACGCATAGCTTTTATTTCTTGCTTTTCTTATAGACTTCTTCATAGACCGCCAGCGTTTCGGCGGCTGTTTTGCGCCAGCTAAATTGTTTAGCGCGTTCCAATGAGCGTTCGCGCAATTTCGCGGCCAGGTCAGCATCTGTCAGCAGCTCGCGCATGGCTGCGACCATTTGACCAATGTTATCCGGGTCAAAGGTAAGGGCGGCATCACCCACTACTTCAGGCAACGAGGTGCGGTTAGAACAAACAACAGGCGTGCCGCATTTCATGGCCTCAAGTGGGTCCAGGCCGAAGCCTTCGTAGAGCGAGGGGAAGACGAAGAGACTGGCGGCGCTATAAACTGCTGGCTTGTCCTCTTCATCGATGAAGCGATAGATGATCTGGCCTCTCATACCGAGATCAGCGGCAACCGGACGCGGATCAGGGAAGAGCGGACTACGTTGTTTATCTGGATTGCCCGCGATCAGCAGTTGCAGGCCCGGTTCCTTCATTTGTGAATAGAGATGGGCGAAGGCGCGCACCAGTTGGGGTACGTTCTTGCGCTGATCGAGGCCGCCCAGGTAGAAAATGAAACGCTCGCCGACGCCGTATTTGGCGCGTACTCTTGCCAGCGTTTCAGGATCGGAGATTGGCCGGTACTCATCTCCTGCCGCTTCATAGATCACGCGAATGCGCTCCGCCGGAATCTTCAAGGCGTCCATGATGTCCTGTTTGGCGTGTTGCGAGATGGTGATAACCATAGCGGCTCTATGTGCGGCCCGTGAGACAAGTTGCAGGTAGGCGCGCATGAAGGGACTCGCGCGATAGGCAGGCAGGCGCAATGGAATAACATCGTGAATGGTGACGACGCATGGCACACGTGAAAAGTACGGCGGCGCGAAATACGGGACATGCAAGATATCGACGCCTGCTTTACGGGCTTCTTTGGGAGCGCTCCACTGTTCCCAGACCAGCTTTTCGATACGCGCATTGCGGGTCGCGAAGCCCGGCATTGCTGCCTGTATATAGGGAAAACGGGCGAAAATCCCGCCCTCTTGCTTTATGGCATCTGGCCCGAACAGGTAGTACTTATTCTGGGAATCGATCTCGCCCAACCCTTCAAGCAGGTGGGTTAAATATTGTCCGCTTCCCGTCGCGAGAAAGCGAAAAAACAGGGCGTTGATACCAATCTTCATATTCCTACGTGAACCTCGTCATCAAAATGTGTTGCTCCCTCGTATACTCTCTGGTAGATGGAGAGCATTTTTTGCGCCGATTGCTGCCAGGTAAATTGGGCTGCCCGCTGCAAACCTTTCTGGCGCAAATCCTCTTGTAGCTGTGCATCTTCCAGCACGCGGGTAATGGCGCTCGCGATTTCACTCGTCTTATATGGATTAACGAGCAAGGCGGCGTCTCCTACCACTTCTGGTAAAGAAGAGGTATTAGAGGTGATGACGGGGGTGCCACAGGCCATCGCTTCAATGGGCGGCACGCCGAAGCCCTCGAAAAATGAGGGGAAGACAAAGACATCGGCGAGGCTATAGAGCAGCATCAAGTCGAGATCACTGACACGGCCCAGGAAACGCACCTTCTTTTCCAGCTTCATCTCGGCGACTGCCAGCCGGGTATCTTCGTATAGCCAACCCTTACCTCCCGCGATGGCGAGCATTGCGGGTCGATGCTGCTTGCTTCCCTTGCCCATCGCCTCGCGAAAGGCTTGAATAAGGCCGAGGTGGTTTTTGCGCGGTTCCATCGTGCCAACAGCCAGCACCAGGGGGCGTTCGAGATGATATTTGTGGCGCGTTGCCTCTAGAAGCATGGGGTCAGCGATGCGGCGCATATAGGGGCGAATGCCGTTGGGAACAATGCTGATCTTTTCGGGGGGCGTAGAGAAATGATCAATCAGTGTCTTGCGCGTGGCATGCGAAACGGCAACGACGGCGTCGGCGGCGCAGATGGCCTCGGGTACGACTTTTTTCAGGTACGCGGCCAGTTCTGGGACAGCGTATTCTGGATGCTCGATGAAGGCGAGGTCATGGACGGTGACAATTTTACGGATGCCGCCATTGATGGGAGGCAGCACAAAATCGGGACCGTGATAGATATCAACCTGTCCCGTGAAAAAGTTGGCGTAGAGCGGCAGCCGCCAGCGATACCAGAGAATGTTCAGGTAGCGGTTGGGTATCAGAATGCTGCGCCCGCGCGCATTTGGTGCCTGTGGAAAGGGATGCTGGCGCGTGGGTCGTCCGCTGGTCAGCAGCATGTACTGGTTCTGGGTATCCAGGGCCAGTATCGCATCCACTAAACTGCGCACGTAATTGCCGATACCCGCACCCTGCCGGACTGCCGCAGTATAATCTATGGCGATACGCATGAGAATTGCTTTAGCCTGGAGGCCAGCCGAGCCTGCGCCCGCCTAACAGGTGAAAATGCAGGTGAAAGACGCTTTGACCGGCATCCGGTCCGACGTTGGTAAGGAAACGATACCCGCCTTCTGCGAAACCCTGCTCGCGGGCAATCTTCGCGGCAGTGGTGAAAAGATGGGCGAGCATATCTCCATCGTTGTCCGTCAAATCGGCCATTGAGGCGATATGGCGGCGTGGAATAAGCAGGATGTGATGAGGCGCTTGCGGGTTGATGTCCGCGAACGCCACCACCGTGTCATCCTGGTACACGATATTACTTGGTATCTGGCCCTCTGCTATCTTACAGAACAGGCAGTTCTCCATATCCTATAAAACCTCTATTGTTGTTCTCCGGCGGTCTCACCCTCGACCACTGGGGCTGCTGCCGCCTCAACTGGCTCAGCAACGTTTGGCGTTGCTACAGACTCACCGGGCAGAGTGCCAGGGTCTTCCGTAGTAGACGCCGCCATTTCCTTCTCCGGCTGAACATCCTGTGTTTCACCGGATGGGGTGCCGGGCACTTCTGTAGTAGAAGCTGGCAATTCCTTCTTCTTATCCATCTCTGGATGCGTGGATGGATCATTGAACTGTGGCAGGTTCATCTCCAGGCGAATAGCTTTAATGGCCTGGTAGACGGTACTGGCTTTGAGATCAAGCTGTTCGGCAATCGTTTTATGGACGCCAACGGGCGGTACCGGCAGGTACGGCAGGTAGGCTGCTTTGATTTTCTCCAGTTCTTCGCTGCTGCCGCGATAGGTCTGCACTTCCCACCAGCTTGGTATCTGGTTGCGCTCGCGATACTCTTTAATGATCTTCTTGACGGCCTTTTTCGGAATCGACAGTTCTTTGGATATCTGCGTGCGAATGCCGTCAAATTCCGCCGGATTAGCCAGCTCCTGGTAGCGAGCCTCAACCATTGCGACCTGTTCGGGCGTTGGCACAAACGGTTGAGGAGGCGGTATCTTCTCCCGCTTCGGCTTCGGAGGAGTTGGCGCTTTCTTTGGTTTCGGCTTTTGCGCCTTTGGCGGTTTCTCGCGGCGCGGCTCCATTGTTCCCGGGCCGCCACCTGGACGCGGGCCACGTCCAAAGCCGCCTTCCATAGGCTGGCGCGGGCGATAGCCGCCGGGCGAATCATACGAACCCGGACCGCGATAGCCACCGGGGCCGCGATCCCGATTGCCGCCTTCACGGTAGCCGCCGGAACCTCTGTTACCCTCGCGATAGCCACCCGGGCCACGATTGCCGCCTTCGCGGTAGCCGCCGGGACCGCGATTGCCCTCACGATAGCCACCGGGACCGCCGGGGCCACGTTCGCGATAGCCACCCGGGCCAAAGGAGTCCTGTTGGGCAGGAGAGGCGGGTGGTCGAGGACGCTGCGGTGGAGTGTCTGGCTGGCCCACTTTTACGTCCTGAACGGTATCGAACCAGTGTGAGGTGCCACCCTGGGCAGGCTTTGGCCGGGGTGGAGGCGGCGGTGGTGTCCGCTGTGGATTGCCCTGTCCAGGATAACTCTGTCCTGGAGTTCTCGGAGGTGGTGCTGATTTCGAGGCCAGCTTCTCTCGCCTGGCCTTCTGCACGCAGTCGTAGCAAACGGTCTCTTTCGCATTGGCCGACTGGAACCATTTGCCACAGCTGGTGCAGCGCATTTTGATCTTGCTCATGCGCAAACTCCCCTGCTCTAGTTGGATGGATGACCGCAAAAAGATCACCCCTAAGGTATAGAACTCACATACCTGTCAAAGTGTCGGAATGCACTTTCCATTGTAACCCCTTCTGGTACGGATTGTCTACCCTCGGTTTTTTGGCGAGTAGCGCGGTCGGCGGGGCATTGTTGTCCATTCGAGTGCAGTGAAGAGGGCTTCCTGGTCGTTTATCTAGCTATTCCCGACCTGGCCGCCTGCATATTTGCGACCGTAAACCGGCACGCAATTGGTTTGTAGTGGCATTTGAAGGGCGTTTTCTGCCATGCGTTGATGCTGGATCTCAGAGTAGGCCGGAAAACAAATGGACCGGTCATAAAAAAGTGACGGGGAGAGCGTTTATCAGGTAGTGAGATTCTGCGAACTGCACGCTAAGAGGGAAAAGATGAAATATCGCTCGAAGAAAGATCTAGTGCATAGTCACGCAACCTTTTCGGGAATAGAAAGATGAGGTTCATGAGAGCAACCAAAGTAGGCGCAGACGCGTTTGGCAAGTTGCTCAGCGGTCAACAAGCCATCGTACTCACCCACGTTGCGCTTGCCATGCACCCATTTGGGTTCAATGGGGTTGAGCCAGGGGCTCTGGGTGGGCAACTGGAAAGGCAGAATGCGAACCCCTTTGCCGGCCTGCTTGACCTGCTGGTTGTGTTCTCGGATCCAGCCGCGAACGGCCTGGCTTTTGTGCCAGGAGGCATTATCCCAGATCAGGAGCCAGTTGCCCTTGCCGAGCTTTTGCAGGCGCTGGCAGCACCAGTCCAGGAACTGGGTGGTGATGGCACTGACGGGGCGTCCGCTGACGAAGCGCAACCACATCTGCTCTCGGATCGGCTCCTGTGGGCTTCCCTCTTGCCACAAGACCCCATAGCAAGCCAGCGCTTTGGGGTCGGGATCGTCCTTTTGCCAGGACTGCTCGACCAGGCGCACGGGATGCTCGCCGTCCTGCCAGGCATGCATACGAGGCAAGGCAAAGCGGCTCCACCACACTTCATCGAGAAAGCCAATGGCCCAGTTCGCCTGCTGACTGGCCCAAGCAATCAAGCGGTCACGGGCCTTTTTTTTAGCAGATACTGCGGGTCGGGACTGCTAATCCAGTGCTTGGCCCGCTTCCAGTTGGTTTTCAGTCGTTTGAGCGCCCGGCGCACGCTCTCGTCGGAGACCGGTTCGGAGATGATTCCCTGCTCGAAACTGACCTGGGCGGCCAGTTCCAACGTCCAGGTGCTGCGCTCGTGGCCGAACTCGCGCGGGCTGCGGTGCAGCAAGTCTTTGAGCTGTTCGGCCTTTTCTGCGGTGAAGGCCGTTCGTAAGCGATGCGGGCGCGACGATTCTTCCTGCAAGACGGCCAGCCCTGTGGCATTGAAGCCGTGGATCACGTTGCGCACAGTTTGGTCGTCGCAGCCCAGCGCACGTGCAATGGCGGGAGCGCGTTCCCTGCGAGCAGAAGCCAACAGAATCTGGCAACGGCGTAACACGAAGGCATCCGACGAACGCAATCCTGCCTGGATCTGCTGCTGTTCGTCCTGGGTGAGTGGTCGAATAAAAATGGGTGTTCTCATATCTTGTAGTATACCACATTGCCTATCACCTTTGGTGGGAATGCACTAGCAGTGGTTGCCACGGTGTGGGTTGGTGTGCTGATCCCTTTTGCGCTCGGCATTTCCGACCTGCTCAACCCAGGCATGCCGAAAGGGCCTGGCTGGTTCGCCATCGCGCTTGGCATAGTGATCGCTGGTCTCATTCTGCTGCTGACCTATCCCATGTACTATGAGATCACGCCGACGACATTGCTGGTACGCAGTGGCGTGTTCCGTATGAAGGTACCACTGAACTCCATTCAAGAGGTGTTTCCCGAACGGTACGCGCGGAGTGCTCCAGCATGGTCCCTTGATCGTTTACGCATCAATTACCGCAACAGGTGGGGAACCACGTGGGTGCATATCTCACCCAAAGACAAGGGCAAATTCATGCAGGACCTGGCAGACCATGTCGAAGGCTTACAAGTCACGGATGGGCGCGTCATCCGTCGGCAGTAATCGCTCCTGAGGACTCGCCTATTCATCTCTCAGGAGAACATAACCTTGCAAAGTCCTCCCCTATTTACACAAGAGTCTTAACACACTCTACACAGCACGAGTTGTCTACGGGAAAGGAGAGCCAGGCTCTATGTACCCAAATTTCATTATCCTTCTTTGCTTAGTCGGGGTTGCAATCGCCCTTGTGATCTGGGGGATGATCCACTACCTGGTGCAGGACTCCCTCTTTGAGAAGCAAGGGATTGTAGTAGAGGGTCGCATTGTCGCGCACCATGATACCCTGGACCTCTTTGACCAGGGACTCGGACCTGAAAGCTACTACCTGACGTATCGCTACGAGTACCAGGGAACGTCTTATACTCAGGAGCAGCTGGTTAGTAAGCAGACTTACCTCTCTTATGCCGATGGAGCAAGGATAAGTGTCCGCTGTCTGTCCCATAATCCGACACGGGCTTATCTTCACATGAAGTGAACCCGTTTGCTTCGATGCTCAGAAATGGCGTAGAGCAAGCGATCGGAGATGGTTTGCGGATGATTTCCTGCCGCGCAAGACAGGGCCAAAGGGGTTGGCGAGGTAGACGTCTTCCCGCTGGGAGCATACCAGCTTGTAAGGCTCAAGGTTTCCCTTTACGAACTCACCTGCCGCTCGATGATAGTGTTCGACTGCTTCGTCAACATCGATCGTATTCATGAGGCATCATGCCGCCGGAACTGCTGTCAATCGTGCTGTCAACGTGGTAGAATGCCCGTGTCTTACCTGGGACGAAGCGGGGATAGACGGGGCTTCGCGGGGCCGCAGGGGGGGCGCGGCGGAATGCTCTTCCTGGTATAACATGTTGCAGTGCTTGTGTCATCAAGTGCTTGCTGCTTTGGACAAGTTTCAAATGTTTTCAGCAAAGGGGGCGCATATGATAGCTCTATTTGCTAGAGATCCTCTTCTTCCATTTGCTCTGAGGGGGTAGCTTGAGGCTCTGCTTGTTCGACAAGATCGTCTACAGGCAAGCTTTTTATGAAACTTTCTAATGGTACGCTTTGTAGCTTTTCTCTGAGATAGTCTTCGATTCTGGCAGGTTCCAAATCTACCAGTTCGTGGTCGTAGCCTAGTTTCTCCTTTAGCAGGATGGCAACTTCCTGGGGCCAAAAGGTAGCGCTCATCTGTACTACATCTCCTCCAACGTTTTTGGCCATTCTTACGACGCGGCTATCTTTGCCAAGCCGATCAACGATGATGATAGTTGCCATATACCACCTGCGCCCTTTTAGCTCCTCCTCCCGCTCGTAACGTGTGACTTTATCTAAAGCAATTTCTGGGTTGCCTCTACCAATGAAACCAATATCGAATCTTACTCCTTTTCCCATCTGATAAAGCAGTGTTGCATCGCTTTCGCGTTTATCTTCTTGAGCAGAAAGCCAGAAGATGCCTTCCCCTAATTTTTTTGAAGGCTCGTATGTGAAACCCAATATGCTCAGCAAGGAACCCAGGACAAGCTTTTCAAATAGTTTGCCGTAAGCGGATTTTTCTGAGCCACGAATGGTTAACGTTTCGGCTCCAATGGTATTCAAGAGATAGACCATAAATAACCAATCAATGGAAGCTTCTCCCTCATTGCCTAGTTTTAGCGTTCCTGAAAGTTCTCCATATGTGCCTATGTTTTTGCCGATGATATCCTGGCATGTCTCTACATAAAGTTGCCTGTAGTTCTCAATTTGAGCCTGATTATCTCGTAAGACATTTTGAAAGGACTTGTCAGTTAAACCAAGAATCCAATTGGCAAGCCAACGCTCTGTTTTTGAAATCCGTTTTTTGGCAAGAGTGGCAGAAGCCAGAGCAGGCAAATTTTCTAAAAAGCTGGGCGAACTGATAGCACCTTTCAGGAAGAAAGTTGTTAATACCATATTAAGCGCGGTTATGCGACTTCGTGTGAGTATTTCAGTAGAATCCCTCAGATTTTTTCCGGTGAGAATATCAAGAAGAATTCTCCGAATCACATCTAAACCAACCTGCTGAATGAGGTCGATACCCCGTCCTGTGAGCAATTTGCGAGCTTCTGAATCAAGCAGGTGAGTAAACAGGTTTTCTGGCTCCTGGTTTGCTGCGTTCTTTTCAGGCATTGCTCACCTTAAAAGAGTCGATCTTCAGTTTGTATAGCAGGGCAGTTGATCGTAAACACACTTTTGGCATTTTCACCGAGCCAGTCCTTGACCCTATTGCGAAGGACGGAGAAATACTTTTCTTCTTGTTCAATGAGGACGAAACGGCGTCCTAGTTTCACAGCAGCTTCGCCGACGGTGCCGATTCCCGCGAAAGGGTCTAATACGACATCTTCTTTGAAGGAATAGTAGCTGATAACCTTTTCTGCCAGCTCTGCGGGAAAAATGGCGGGATGTTCCGGGCTATGGGCAGGTTTAATGTACCAGATATTGGTGCGTTCGTAATCATCACCTATACGCGATGCCTCAACCAGGTCTGGCTTTGGATGAGCGCGTATATTCCAATCGATTAGCTTATTGGTATGTTTGCGGTACACCAGGATGTATTCAGTAACGGGTACTGGTTTGTATTGAAGAGGATTGCGGTCTGCAGCGAAGCGGCGGCCTCGTCCTGTTGCCCATCCTGCCCCCTCTGGCTTTACCCAGATGATATCATCCATGAAGTCGTATCCCTCTTCGATAAAGATGCGATGCACATCAAAAGGGACGGCTATTCTTCTAGATGCCTCATTACGATTGGCGCGCCGGATGAGTACAGGAGAAATATTCATCACAAAAAATCGGCCTTCAGATAGGACGCGATGCGTGTTATGAATGATCTTGCGCAATTTGAGCAGGTACTCTTCATAGGTGATGTAGTCCGTGTACTCAGGACGGGCATTGTAATAAGGGGGCGAAGTAAATACTAAATCGACACTTTCAGCGGGCAGGTCTTGTAATATTTCCTCGCTGTCGCCCAGGGCAATTGTATTGCGCATGGTTGAACACTTATATTTTCCATTGCGGGTATTCTCTGTTTTAGTTGCTGGTTGCTCTTTTCGCCCTAATAAGCGCATTTCTAAAAGCTGGGGAGTTGTGGTCTTGTCTTCTAATATGAATGAAGTATGCGCATCTATGACCGCTTCGCCAATGCGTTCCCGCGTGGCCTTGTTTAGAAGTGGAACGCGCCAGAAGTCGTAACGATCATCGATTTCCGGCAAACCAAAATCGACAGCATTTTCCAACTCAGCCATCTGAAGCCAGGTAAAGGTAATGGCCTTTGCCGTCTTTACATCTAAAACGCGATAATTTCTCTGCTCTGCTACAGTAGGTGTATTTTTGCCTTTGAAGTCTTCCTTTTCGGGAACTTCAATCAGGGGAAGGTTTTCATCAGAAGATAAGATAGACGCCTTCTTTCTCATCGGTATGCCTTTCATACTTCGGTTGGAATGAGTATAAAGTTGCTCTATTGTTGTGTCAAGTATAAAGACACCCGGCTACTTAAAACGGCACATCCCCCTCCCCAAAAAACCGCTCCACATCCCCAATATCCGACGTCTGCCTTGCAGGCGGCAACGCATTCAGCACCAATTTCCCATACCCCTTCTTATGCAATCTTGCATCAAGAATCGCCATCACGCCGCGATCTTCACGAGTGCGCAACAAACGGCCCAGCCCCTGTTTGAGACGCAGCACAGCCTGGGGCAACACATATGCGCCGAACCAGTCTTCGCCGCGTGCCTTCATCTGGGCAACACGGGCCTCTTGAACGGGATCATCGGGCGGGTCGAAGGGCATCTTGTCGATTACCACCAGGGAGAGAGCTTCTCCGGCGATATCGACGCCTTCCCAGAAGCTTTTCAGGCCGAAGAGAACTGCGCCCTCGGTTTCGCGGAAGGTGCGCACAAGCTCGATGCGGGTCATGTCTCCCTGGCGCAATAATCGCAGGTTTGAATCGTTGGGCAACCGCGTAAGAAATTCGTCGAAGGCGAAGTCGAGCATGCGCTTGCTGGAGAAGAGCAGGAAGGCGCGACCGCGTGAAATCTGCGCCAGTCGCATCATCTCGGAAGCAATGGCTTTCATATAGTCGATAGAACCCGCGCCGTAGTTGGGTAGGGGAAGATGGCGTGGCAGGTAGAGCAGGGCGTTGTTTTCGTAGTCGAAGGTCAGGGGCAGGATGCTCTCCAGGACGTTGGGATAGGTGGCGTAATCCAGGCCGACGCGGCGACGGAAGTAGACGAAGCTGGGGCCTTTATCGCTCGGGTCAATGGGGTTCTGTCCGGTTGTGGTGAGCGTGGCCGAGGTGGCGATGACGTGCGTTTTGTTGAAGACAAACTCCTTCAGCCACTCAGTTACATCCAGGGGCGCGGCTGCGACCTCGAAAGGGGAAATATGGCGGCTGCGCTGTTGCACGCGCTCGACGTAGTAGACGAACTTTTCGGGCTGGTTGGCGGAGAAAACGAGGCGAATATTGGCGGCCAGCGAGCGCGTGCGGTTGACCAGCTTATCGTAGAGCGTGTTCTCTTTGTCTGGCATGAAGAGCGGGCGCTGCATTTCGAGGGATGAGGCAAGCTGATCGATAACCGTTGCCAGCTTCAGGCCATCTTCGACCGTTTCGTGCAGGTTGGCCCGTCCCTTGAAGCCGGGATTGGCGATGCGTTCCAGCGCGTCCCAGGCCAGCAGCATCTGCTTTTTGGCCTCTTCTTGCAGGCTGGGCGAGCTATGTTCGCGTAAGCGGCGCAGGGAGAGCAAGGCATAAATTTGCGACTGGCTGACGGTGACGGTAAAGGCGCGGGTCGCTTCCTCTTCCAGGTGATGCGCCTCATCCACGACCATTACTTCACGTTGCGGCAGGATATGCCCATTGGTGGCGGCATCGAGCAAAAGCAGGGTATGATTGACCACTACCACCTGCGCCTCTTCTGCTCGCTCCTTCATTTGCCGGACATAGCATTTGCTGAAGAGGGGGCATTCCGTCCAGGCGCATTCATCGCGTTCGGCGTTGACGAGGCTGCGTATTTCGGCTGGAACCGTGAAACCTAACGTCTCGAAATCGCCTGAGATGGTCAGCTCGAACTCGTTGACGATGCTGAGCAGGCGCGTGAAGTCGGGGTGTTTGGTATGCGGCTGACCCTCTTTGCGCTGGGTTTCTAGCCGATCCAGGCAGATGTAGTTGCCCATGCCCTTGACCAGCGCGGCCTCGAAATCCTGTACGTGCTTTTTGATGAAGGGAATGTCCTTGTAGAAAAGCTGCTCTTGCAAAGCCTTGTTGGCTGTGCTGATGATTGCGCCGCGACCGGAACGGACAATGGGAAGCAGATAAGCCAGGCTGTTATGGGTTGGAATCATAGATCGGCCAGCCAGATACAAATGACTTTCAGAATCGACCTGAATGCAGCGTACTGGACGGGTAGGTACTTCGCGGATGGCAGTAACATAGCGAAATCGATTGCGTTCAGGCGTATAATTACGGAGGCGCTCCCGATGGGCCTTCACTTTACGTGGTAGTCGGAAGACCTGTTCATCCGTAGTAAATGATAGCGTCCATTTGGGACCGCAGTCTTTCAGTTTAAAGTGGGCACGTCCAGCGCGGAGAGTAGCCCGGTATCCAAGCGAGCAAGCCAGTTCGAATGCTCCCTCTGCCAACTGCTGATTTATGGTTGTAAACTCAATTGCGCCTGTACGACTCACTGTGCCATCAGTATCAAGAAGACCAGCAAGTAAAGCGCGGCGCTGTCCTTCGGAAGAGCGTAAATAGATGGTAGGGATGTGCTTGTTTAATAAGAGTCCTAAAGTGCGCAGCCTTCCGGTCATGCCCGGCTTCCAGCGGTGGAGAGCCTTACCGTTTTCGTCATCGACTGCATAGAGGTAAGGATGGCTGCTTAAAGAGCGAACAATATAGCCATCTTTCTCAATCTCGGTAATGAGATCGGGATCGGCAGTGGTTATCTGGTTACTGCGGCTACTACCATCACCGAGCCAGACACCAAGAAAGTATGGCGCGATAGGGAGATTGACCTCTGGAAGTTTGAGCGGGCTAGCGACGGCAATGGCGTGGTTGGCCCTTTGGCTTGAGTGAACTCTGAGAGTGGCTGCCATTTGTTCTGTAGTGACAAGCGTATATGCTCGTTTATCCCGGCGCTGTTCGATCAGGTCTTTTGCCAGGCGATCTTTCACGGCGGTGAGAAGCTGCCGTTGTGGATAGCGCGCAGGTCTAGTCTTGAAGTTGACAGGAGCTATCTGACGAGCAGCTTGAGAAATACTCCAATGATGCCCGCCGATCAGTTCCTTTGCTTCGTCTATCGAAAGGGCGTGGTCATCTGTAGAGAGAGCTAGAGTCTGCTCAAGCAGGAGAAGCGAGTCAGCCGTTATGAAATTTTTCGATTGATATATATTCGACTTCGGGCGTTTGGGCCATTGTCTATCTGTGGCTGTATAAGACGCCCATTCATGCTCGGCGTCTGCAATCAGCCTTGAGCCGTCGCTGAACTCGACTTCATAGCATTTATGCCCGTACATAATGTCAAATGCTGCTATGACGCGGGTTGGGTATCCTTTCTCGTCGAATACATAATCGCCGACGACTAGATCGCCCATCCGCTTCCAACCCGAAGGTGTAGGTATAGGAGTATCCACATCAAGGGCCTTGCCCGTTCCCGTACTGGCTTCGATGATGGCGTGTTTCTCTTCGATCAATGCTCCCGCAACAACCTGGGCCATTTCAATCTGCTCAGGCCGCTCCTCATAACCAGGCAGCCGTTTCGAGAGGATGCCACCCTGCTGCAAATCGCGTGTGACTTCCTGTTGCAGATTATTGAGAACACCCGTCGAAAAGCGCCGGACTTTGGGGCGCACAGGTTCTGGCGGTGTTGCCTCTTTTTCAGGCGTTTTCGGTGTGCTGATAGATGTTTCACCTGCTTTATCAGTTTTTGCTACCTGGGCGGCAGGCTTTTTTTCGCGTGTATTAGCCTGTTTGGGCTTTGGACTGATCGTTTCGGGTTTGGTTTGAGTTGTTTCACTACCTGAATTTTTCGTTGCCGGGGTTATAGGCTGTGAACCTGGGCCATTATTAGCAGGCTTTGCAACGTCTTGTTCGGGCTGTACCGTTTTTGGAGCCATGATGTTGGGTGGTATGGGAAAGCCCATCAAGGCCCGCAGGTAGGTGTCTGAGAAGGTGAGCGTGTGCGGATAGCGTTCGTTTGGCTGTACAGCAAGCGCCTTTAGCAGCACTTGTTCAAGCGTGGGAGAGATATCGCTGTTGAGTGTTCGCGGCGCTGGTATGGGTTCGTGTTCTTGTGCCTTTAACAGCGCGTCCCGGTCGGTGAAAGGATAGGGACGCTGGCCGCAGAGCCATTCGTAGGCCATGACGGCGAGGGCGTATTGATCGCTGGCGGCGAGTGTTTCACCGCGCAACTGTTCGGGAGCCATGTAAGGCAGAGCGGCGGAAATTTCTATGCCAGGGAAGGAGAAGTCGGTGAGCATGACGTTGTTGCGCTCGTCTACCAGGATATTGCCGGGGTGCAGGTTGCCGTGAACAATATGCATGGCGTGGGCGTATTGCAGCGCGTCGGCGATGGGTGTCAGGACGCGCTTCACTTCGTCCGGCTTGTAGCGTTCCCGAGCCTCGAAGCGCTCGTAGATGGGTACACCCTGCACGTATTGATATGCGATATACCCCAGTTCGCTCCCGTTTTCTGGCACGAGTCCGGCTTCCAGGAGTTCGGCGATGTTGCGGTGCTTCAGCTTTTTGATCTGGCGGGCACGCGTGAGAAAGTCTTCTTTGGCTTCATCTGTATTGAGCGGAGCGCGGAGGACTTTCAGGATGGTATAGGATGTCCTCGATCGGACAGTATGTTTTCCCAAATACGTATGCCAGGCCGGACCGCTTTGCAACAGGCGAATGATGCTATACGGACCGACCTGTGAAAGGCCAGTATCAGCCATGCGAACGCTCCCCCGAAAAATATGAACAGATGTTTGTCATGCAACAGCAGTATAACACAGGTTCAGGTCGTAAAACAATTGAACGCCTTGAGGTATCGCCAGTTGACGGGCGACACGGTGCTACTGAGCGGCGTGACCACCATCACATCAATCCTGCCTTCCGAGGGGAAACGCGCAACGCGATAAGTGACGCCATCACTATCGAGCAGGCGCAAGAGCAGGGGATGCAGGTTATTGTGTTGCACAAAGACGATGAAGCTGGCCCGGTCAGCATGCGCCACCGCATCTGAATACGAAGGAATGCGGTTGATGGCGAGCGGCGGGTTCATCAGTTCCAACGGATCAACAACGATAATCTCGCTATTGGTCTTATAGATAATGGGATGCCCTAGCAGGTTGGTCGCCCAGGCGTAGTGAATATGCTGCTGCCGCATATAGGCAATGATCGGATCATAGTTCTGCGGAATATACGCGCAATAGGGCGATTGAAAATCATAATTCGGGTCTGATATTCCATACGTCCAGACCTGTGTTCCCAGGTAGGCAAACAACAGGACGAACAGGCCAATTTGTACAAACCAGGTGCGGGAATGCCGCGCAGGCGTTGTAGGGACGCGATGAATCGCGTCCTGGTGTTCGCCTTGATCTATTGCATCATTTTTCCTGAATGGGCGTGGTAGCCAGGACGCGATGAATCGCGTCCCTACAGAGGAATCGTCCGCGTTCATTTTGTTGCGTGCCGCCAGGAAAATAACGGGCAGGCAGACGAGGGTGGCAAAAAAGAACGGGAAGGCCAGCATGATCGGCGAGGCATAGCGTCCGGCAAGGTCGAGACCACAGGAGATCAGGCTGAAGGCCGAAGCGGAACCTGTGCAGTAGATAATCGCGGCGCAGATGGCGAAAAGGGTAGGAAATCCTGCCAGTTGTCGCACCGTTAGCAGCCAGGGACGCCGCCAGATAAATGAGGCGACGACCAGCCCTGCCATACCAAAGATACACAACGTCCCAACGAGTAGCAGCGATGTATGCAGCAGTTGCATAAAGGCGCTTTCGCGAGGCAAGGCCCCACTGATGATGCGCGGCGCGACACAACTGACATACATATTGAAGACCTGGTGGATAACGTGCAGTCGCTCCGCGTTCCAGGTGCCGCCGAGTTGGCGAATATAGGCAACGTTGGCCCAGTGATGAGTTGCGCCCCAGCCAATCGCGGGAACCGCGCCAAGTAGACTGGCCGGAATGGCCGACCAGATGGGCAACAGGGGTTGTAAGGTATGCCGAAACGCTTCTGTTGCCCGGTCGTTGTTAGAGGCCAGTTCCTTGTATTTCTGGACTAAAGCGATTACACGGTCAAGCACAATCCAGAGCGCGGCAGCGACAATCGCGTCGATAATCAAGGGATAGACCCACATGCCGACGCCGATGACGAAGCCGATGCCTGCCCAACGCCAGAACAGTTCGCGTGTGCTGGCTCCCACGCGCCATCGTCTCGTCAGGCGAAACGCGGAGAGCAGCAGAAACAACATCAGCACATAGGTTTCGATATAGCCGCCCCAGGTGCGCAGTTCGATAATGCCATCATAGAGCGGTGGAATGGCGGCAACCAGACCTGCTACAAGCGTGAAGCAGCGATGAGCATAGGTAGGTAGGTGAGCGGCGTCTGCCAGAAACGAGGCAAGCCGATAGGTGAGCCAGACCAGCACTAACGAAACGAGTGTGGCTTCCAGGCGTAGCGCGTAGGTCGAAGGGCCAAGCAGCGCCACAAAAGGTGCAGCCAGATACGCTTCCAGGCTGCCGAAATAGGGAATGCCATAGAAATAGACCGGAAAATTTCCTTGCAGGATGCGCTCAGCCTGAATGCCGACCAGGGCTTCATCGCCATCAATCATGCCGTTTGTATGAAAAATAAGCCATAGGCGTAGGGCAAGGGCAATCAGCAAACAGAGCCAGAGCGGTGAAATCAGGCGCATATACCAGGCTTTGCTGGTTGTATTCTCATTCGATACATGGCTTGCGTTTGTAGCAGCAAGCAGTCCTTCATCTATACTCATGCGATTATCCGGGTTCCTTCAAATTGAGAGGCATATATTTTTATCATTACGATACTATCATGGGAAGGCAATGCTATGCTTTTCAAAACATTGAACGAACGGCCTGTACCGAAAAAGAAGGTGATAGGAGAAATGGTGAAGTGGAAGAGGGGATGCTACCAATAATGATTTTTTAACCACATACAGAGAATCCTCACGCCTTGTCATCCTGAGCGCAGCGAAGGACCTGCGGTACCAAGAAGTGCCCTTCAGCATGTCATCCTGAGCGCAGCGAAGGACCTGCGGTGCCGACACACAAATCGTCGAGGGAACGGAGATCCTTCGCTGCGCTCAGGATGACATGTCTGGATGAACTCCCTTTATTTCTCAAAAATCATTATTGGTAGCATCCCTTGCGAAAAACATGTTACCTATCTCAACGTTGAGCAGGAAGCGCAGTTCCGTTCACTTGTTTTGCCACCGTTTCGTCGCCTCGCGCGAGGGCGGTGAAGATGCCGAGGGCCGCGAAACAGGCGCAGACGAGCAGGGCGGCATGGAAGCTGCTTACGAACGTTTGCTGTGCCTGAGTAAGCGTGCTGAGTGGATGGTTCTGTGCCTGCGGGGATGATAGCAGCGTCCCCGCCACCGCGCCACCTGATGCCGCGAAGACTGTGCCGGTAAGTGCCACGCTCATGCTCTGGCCGATAACGCGCCCTGTTGCCAGCAGGCCAGATGCTTCGCCCTGGGCGTTGCGTGGAGCCGCGCTCATCATGGTTCGCGTATTTGGTGACTGGAAAAGTCCCTGACCAATACCCGTCACGGCGAGACGCCAGATGATATCCCAGGTAGTGCTTTGCGCATTGAGCTGACTCAGCAGGAACAGGCCGAAGCAAGCAATCGCCAAGCCTACGGGAGAGAGCCAGCGTGATCCCAGCCGATCCGCGAGCGTGCCGCTCAAGGGGGCAATCGCAGCCAGCATCAGGGGCAGCGGCGTCATCAGCAGGCCGGTCTGGATGATCGAGAACCCGCGCAATTCCTCAAAGTAGAATGGCAAAAGGAAGCCCGGCGCGTAGAGCGCCATCATGCAGAGCATAAAGCTGAGATTGGCAAACGCGAAGACCCGATTCGTAACTAGCCGCAGGTTAACGATTGGATGTTCAACATGCGCTTCTACATAGACACCCACAACCAGCGCAATCATGCTTACCGCGAACGAAGCTAGCGTACCCGCAGAAAGCCAGCCCCATTCCTGGCCAAAGGAGAGGCCCAGGGTGAGCGCGGCCAGCCCGATAGCCAGCAGGCTTGCGCCTTTCAAATCAAAGCGCCCATGTCGCTCGTGCTGTGGTCTTTGCTCCCTATAATAGAGAAACGAGACGGCGAGCACGACCAGACAAATCGGCACGTTGACATAGAAAATCCAGCGCCACGTCAGGTATTGCGTAATGATGCCGCCGATTGTCGGCCCCGCAGCCACGCCCATAGAGACCAGCAACATGTTCAAGCCTAGCGCTAAACCTCGTTCCCGGCCAGGAAACGCACTCGTTATCATGGCAACGTTCACGGAGAATATTAAGGCTCCACCGAGGCCCTGGAAAATGCGGGCCAGGATGAGGAGCAGCAGCGAAGGAGCCAGACCCGATAGCGCAGAGCCAAGAGTAAAGACAACAAGTCCTGTCAGATAAATCGGTCTGCGACCAATCATATCAGCGAGACGCCCAAAGGTGAGCAGCACGGCGGCAATCACCACGAGATAGCCAATAATGACCCACTCGATGGCCCCGCTTATTCCTACGCCAAACGTGTGCGCCATGCTTGGCAGGCCGATATTGACAATCGAGCTGTCCAGCGTGGTCATAAAGGTCGCCGTTCCTGCCAGAGCGAGCACAAGCCATTTGTTCACTGCTCCCTGAAGTTCGCCTGTGCTGCGAGCAGGAGAACTGGCTGCCGGTTGAATAGCCCGGATAGGCGCGGTGATGGCAGGTAACGGTCCGCTCATACTGGCTGTTTCAAATTTTCCATACTTATGCGTTAATTGCTTTTTATCCATACCATCCTCTTCTGATTACAAACATAGATTATTATGAAATTGAACAAGCAAGGTCGGTCAGCGGGGCCGCGCAGGCGGACTGCCTACGCCCTGTTATCCTGAGCGCAGCGAAGGAGCTGCGGGCGCGGCACGTGATTCGGCCTGGCCCACAGCTCCTTCGCTGCGCTCAGGATGACATGACCCCCTTGCCGATCCTGATGGTGAAAGTGCATCATAGTTTCTTCTTGCTTATAGTATAAGGTCGCATCTACTTGCATGTCCAATACATAATTACAAAGAGATTAATAGTTTTTACCTATGAAAGAGGAAAGCATGGAGCTACGCCATTTACGATACTTTGTCACGGTTGCGGAAGAATTGCACTTTGGAAGGGCAGCAGCGCGTCTCGCCATCGCGCAGCCCTCTCTGAGCCAGCAGATTCGGCAATTGGAAGATGAATTGGGCGTACCCCTGTTCTATCGCACAAAGCGCTTTGTAGAGTTGACGGACGCAGGAAAGGTATTTCTGACGGAAGCACAGCAGATACTTGCTCAGGTTCAGGAAGCCAGACGCGCCGTTCAAAGAGCGCATCGGGGTGAGGTGGGACGGCTGGTGATAGGTTATATCAGTTCCAGCACCTACGATCTGCTTCCGATGATTCTGCGCGCCTATCGCGAGCGCTTCCCTGACGTCGATGTTGCCCTGCGAGAGCTAACCACTCGCGAACAGTTGCGGGCGCTCGAAGAGGAATACATTGATGTTGGCATTCTGCGCCTGCCCATTAGCGCGCCAATGCTGAATGTCGAGGTCGTGCGCCGCGAACCAATCGTGTGCGCTCTTCCAGAGAAGCATCCGCTTGCCTCGCAAGAAAGGGTCGCAGTATCGATGCTGACAGATGAGCCATTTATACTCCAGGCGAGCCAACGAGGGGCAGGCTATCATGGACAACTGATGCAATTGTGCCTGTCCGCCGGATTTACCCCTAACGTCGTCCAGGAGGTCATGGAGATTCATACCATCGTGAGCCTGGTCGCTGCTGGAATGGGTGTCTCCCTGGTTCCCCTCTCTGCCCGTAATATTCGCAGTCAAGGCGTGGTCTATCGCGAGTTGGAAGGATCGCCCACGTTGACAGAACTGGCAGTAGCCTGGTTGCGCACGACACGCTCGGCACTTGTGCAAAACTTGCTAGGGGTAGCAAGGGAAACGACTACAAGCTTGACTTGATATCAGATGCCATGTGGGGGAACGGAAGCCGCCGATGTAAAATTCAACAGAAGCCACCCATAATGGTTGCACAAAATGGCCGGACAACCCTCTGAAAAACTCGTGCTTGACAGGAAGCAGGCAATCCTGTAAAGTCAGTGTCGGTACTACACTATCAGCGAAAGAGCGGACTCTATGGAAGAAATGAAAGCCCAGCGTGGAGTGGCGAGTGAACGGCAGAATAGCGCGCAGCATGCCGGACAGACGAACGAGGCGAAAGCGCATCATTACGATGCCAGCAAATATGAGCGGCCCTCGGTAACGGTGGACGTAGTGATGATGAGCCTGCGGCAGCGCGATCTTCAGGTGCTGCTCGTCAAGCGGCGTTCATGGCCGTATGAGGGTATGTGGGCTATTCCGGGTGGCTTTGTGAATATGGATGAATCGCTCGAGGCGGCGGCCAAGCGCGAATTGCAGGAAGAGACGGGCGTACAGGATGTGTACCTGGAGCAACTGTATACCTTCGGCGACCCGGGACGCGACCCGCGCACGCGAGTGATTACAGTGGTGTATTTCGCGTTGCTCGATTCGGAGCGCTTGCAGGTGCGAGCCGCTGATGACGCGGCGGATGTGGGCTGGTTTTCGGTGTATCACCTGCCGCCCCTGGCCTTCGACCATGCTAAGATTTTGCAATACGCGCTAGACCGCCTGCGCGGTAAACTGGCCTATACCAATATTGCCTTTAATCTATTGCCGGAGCAATTCACACTGCGTGAATTGCAGCGCGTCTACGAAATTATCCTGCATTGTAAGCTGGATAAACGCAACTTCCGCAAAAAGATTCTCTCGACGGGCATTCTTGAAGATACCGGCGCGAAGAAGATGGAAGGCACGCACCGTCCAGCTCGCCTGTATCGCTTCAATGCGGCAGCCAAAACGAATCTATAGCGGACGAGTCTGGGCTTTTTTCGCTATGGGGATGGTGAAGGAGAAATCCGAGCCTTCGCCATTGATGCCGCTGCTCTCGACGGTGATCCTACCGTTCATGGCCTCAACAAGCTGGCGTGTGATGTAGAGGCCGAGTCCGCTTCCGCGAATGGTGCCGTTCATGTCCCGCTCTAAGCGCACGAATTTTTCAAAGATCTCCTCTTGTTTCTCCGGCGGCACGCCTGCTCCTTTGTCGATGACATGAATGCGTACCATACTTTCGTTCGCTTCCTGCTCAGCGGTAATGCGAATAGGTGTTTCATAGGGCGAATAGCGCAGCGCGTTGGAGAGCAGGTTACGCAGAACCTGTTTGATGCGCGTTTCGTCCGCCCAGACGGTAATATTGCGCCCGATATCGACTTGCACCTGCCTGTTTTGTTGGATGATGAGCGGTTCAAACAGGTCAACGACTGAGGAAACGGTTTCTTTTAAGGGAATGGAGTTGAAGACAAGTGCGGCGGCATCGAATTTGACGCGGCTAGCATCCATAATATTAGCCTGAAGCAGCACCAGTTCGTCGCAGGCACGCCTTGCTTTGGTGAGGAAGCTGCGCCGCGTTTCCAGGTCGGCATCTTCCATTTCGCCAAGCAGTTCCAGGTAGCCCTGCACGATGGTGAGAGGAGTGCGCAGTTCGTGGCTGGCAGTAGTGAGGAAGGTGTCTTTCATCTGGTCGGCCTGGTTGAGTTTTTCGTAGGCGATGCTTAATTCGTTGTAAAGCCGGGCGTTCTCCCTCGCGGCGGCTGTCTGCTCATTGAGGCTGGTGAGCAGGCGCGGATAGGCCGAGCCGATGAGGCCAATTACCAGGCAGACCAGCGAAGAGACGCCGACATAGACGGCCCAGTCCCGGTTGCTGATGTCGGGTTCCCACGATTGAGTGAGCGTCGTCCAGATGCCGAGCAGGCTGGCGATACCGCCGACAATTGCGGCAAGGTAGAGTACCCAGGGAGCCGTAAGAAGTTGATCGCGTTTTTTAGCGAGCAGGCTGCGGAAGCGGTAGAGCAGCACCGGCAGATCGAGGAAGAGGATAATCATCGAGATACACCAGATGATAGTCGTCGTCGCCTGCGAAACGTTGTAGACCTGAAGAGAGAGACTGCTATTGTTTATCGCGTAGAGTAGAGGAGCGAGGAAGTAGGTGAAAAAGGTGATGAGGATCACAAACGCAATCTGGAGAATAATTGCGCGATAGGGAGCAGCGAAGCGGTTTACTTTAGCCAGAGAGGGTGGAAGGCGGTGATCGAGGGCGGAAACGAACAGAATGCGCGCAAAGGTCAGGTTATAAATGATAGTTGTCGTAAAAAAGAAGAGCACAAATATGCATCCAACCAGCGTGGCGGCAAGCGGACCAAAGACCAGGTGTACTGCTGTCAGGGCGGAATAGGCGTTGGATGATTGCGAAGGTGGCACAACAACCATAACGCCAAAGGTGCCAAGTAGATAGGCAAACAGCACGACCAGCCATCCCCAGCGCAGAAAGGGCATCGCCGCATCTGGTTTGCGCGACTCCGCCGCCATATTGAGCGGCACCTCAATTCCAAGTAGCGCCAGCACGATCACCCCATACAGTACGAGATTCTGGCCGCTTAAACCGAGGGTGCTGCTTACGAACGATACCCGGGGAGCGTGCCCTGCCAGCAGCCACGCAGCACCTGCAAGGCCAACAAGGAAAATTCCGACCAGGTAGAGCAGAATAATGATTTTGGCCGCGCGCATGATTGCTTTAAGCGGCAGGAGTGAAAGGACGCCGACCAGCACGAGGGCGCAAATAACAAACAGGCCCTCTTGCCAGGGAACCATCAGCCAACCGCTTCTGGGGCCAAAGTTCTCTACGCCGATTCCTTGAATAAGCGAGATCATGCTGTCGCAGGTGGCGAGGGGAACCAGCACACCTGGAAACCAGGCGCAAAATCCGGCAAAGAAGCCTAAAAGCGGGCCTAATGCGCGGTGTGTCCAGACATAAATAGCTCCATCAACCGGCATGAAACGGTAAAGCTGGGCGCAAACGAGCGCGCCCGGAATGAGAAATGTCACCGCTCCAATGACCCAGTAGATATAGGTTCCGCCACCGGCACCCTGTGTAGCCTGCACGACAGAAGCATTGGGAATAAACAGGACAATGGCAACGAAAATGAATAATAGATCAAAGCGTGAAAGTACACGGGGAAAAAATTCATGAATACGCTGTTCGGAGCGAAGCGGCTCACCTATCGCGCTCTGCAAGAATGTTGGCGCGTACTGGTCTTCCTGGTTATTCATGGACCCTTTCCTTCCACACTGAATAAAGCAAGCTGCCGGGCCAACTCGAAGCAGGAATCCTGGTGCTGCTCATACTATAACAGGTAGTGGTAACCACGTAAATAGTTTTTCAGCGAAATAGGTCTTTTGTGTAGAGCAGTTTTTAGACGATTTCCAGCAACTTCGGCACTTCAGTGAGGGAGTGTACCAGCAGACAATCGACATTCGTGGGTTGCAGGTGTTCAGGGCGATCGAGCAGGACCGGTGTAATGCCGACCGTTCGCGCTCCCAGCACGTCATGTATGTAGGAGTCGCCGATGTGCATGGTATAGTCCGCGATGCTATTGGTGCGGCGCAGGGCCTCTTCAAAGATCATGGGCGAGGGTTTGGCATTGCCATGAATGGCAGAGACCAGCACAGAATCGAAGTAGTGGTTGAGTTTGTGCGCCCGCAGGATGTTGGTGAGAGAGATACCCCAATCAGAAATGACGCCGAGGGTGTAGCCATGTTTTTTAAGCGTATCCAGAGTTGGTAGGGCATCAGGGTAGATTTGCCAGCTTGTGTGTTCGTTAAATTCGCGTGTGATGGCGAGGGCGAGCTGATAAAGGAGCGCTTCATTATGTTCCTCGACAAATGGGCGCAGAAAGTTCATATAGTAGTCGAGCCAGAACTCATTAATGGTGTTCTCGCTGGCCCAGGCATGGCGTCTTGAGCGCATCAGGCGAAAGAAATAGTCATCTGCCTCTGGCATACGCTCTTGCAGTTTGTCCAGGTGAATGTGCAGGCCGAGTTGCTGGCAGATACGCTGGCAAATCTCAGGTGTGGATGGATAGGGATAGAGCAGGGTAAAACCGGCATCAAAAAAGATGGTGCGAATCGATTGAGGTTGTTCGAGTGACATACGTTTTTCCTCAAAAAAACAAGGAAGACATCGAATCCTCTGGCAGAACGATGTCTTCCTTGTTCAAGCTATCAGACTCCTTTTGCTTTATAGACTGCATCGGAAGCTGCGAGCGCGGCACCCGGCTGAGGGGTGAGGCCGCTGCGTGGCAGCACGTGTTCGAGCGCGGAGAGAACGGTTTCCACGTTTTTGCGGCAGGAGTTGTAACCCATCAGGCCGATGCGGATCAGGTGGCCTTTCAAGTCGCCAAAGCCGCCGCCAATCTCGATGCTGTATTCATTGAGCAATCCATCGCGAATAGCGACTTCATTAACGCCATCGGGCAGGCGAATGGCTGTCAGAACGGGCAGTTCATAACCTGGTTCGGTGAGGATATGAAGACCCATCGCTTTCACGCCAGCGCGCAATGCTTCGCCGTTCAAAGCATGACGCGCCCAGCGCGGCTCCAGGCCCTCTTCCAGCACAATGCGCAGCGCCTCGCGCATCGTGTAAACCAGGTTGCTACAGGCCGTGTGGTGATAGGTATGATCGCCGTTCCAGTAGCGGTTCAGCTTCTCGAGATTGAGATAATAGGACTGGACGGGCTTTTTGCGCTTCTGCAAGACCTCTACGGCGCGCTCGTTGAGGGTAACGGGCGCGAGACCGGGGAGCGCACCCAGGCTTTTCTGGCTACCGGCATAGCAGGCGTCGATTTGCATCTCATCGATGTTCATGGGAACGCCGCCGAGTCCGCAGACCGCATCCACGACAAAGAGCGCGCCGTGTTCGTGCGTGATGCGTTCCAGGTCTTGCAATGGTTGGAGCAGGCCGGTCGATGTTTCCGCGATGGCGGTGGCAAATAATTTCGCGTTGGGATGCTCATTGAAGGCCTGTTCGAGCGCCTCTGGCGTCAATGGCTTGCCCAGTTCAGTGCGCAGGTTGACGACCTTTGCCCCGGCACGTTCAGCGATTTCCACGATCATGCCGCTGAAGAAGCCGAGGCTGCCCGCGATCATGGTATCGCCTTCTTCCAGCAAGTTAGAGAGAACAGCCTCCGCGCCGGAGAAGCCCGAACCGGAGACGCAGAGCGTCATCTCGTTTTTCGTCTGGAAGACCTGGCGCAGCAGTTGCGCCGTTTCTTCCAGAATGCCAAAAAATTCGGGATCGATGTGACCCAGTTGCGGGGCTGAGGCCACGCGCAGCACACGCGGATCAACGTTGCATGGACCAGGGCCAAGCAGCAGTCTGTAAGAAGGGTTGATTTCCGGGATCGGGTGCTGGTGAATGTCAGCTTTGCCCATTACCAGTTGTGTCATGTGCATTCCTTTCTTTCAGAACAGAATGAGATTCGCCAGCGAATCTCGTCTCTATCAAGAACCCTGATCACAGTAACGATACGCTGTTACTTACTGCTCATCTGAGTCAAACAGGTGTTGCAGTTTGTCTGCCTGATCGACTGTGATCAGGTTGTCGATAAACTCATCTAACTCGCCATTGAGGACGCCGGGCAGGTTGTGGCGCGTAAAGCCGATGCGGTGATCGGTCACGCGGTCCTGCGGGAAATTATAGGTGCGAATCTTTTCGCTGCGGTCGCCTGTCTGCACCTGGGAGCGACGCGTTTTACTCAGTTCTTCCTGGCGTTTGGCCTCTTCCAGGTCCCACAGGCGCGATTTCAGCACGGCCAGCGCTTTGGCCTTGTTCTTTAACTGCGATTTTTCGTCCTGGCAGGTGACAACCAGGCCGGTTGGCAGGTGAGTGATGCGCACCGCCGAGTCGGTCGTGTTGACGCTCTGGCCGCCGTGACCGGTGGAGCGATAGACATCGACGCGAATATCGGTATCTTTGATATCGATGTTGATATCGTCGTCTGCTTCTGGCAGGACAATCACTTTCGCGGTCGAGGTGTGAATGCGCCCGTTGGCCTCGGTTACCGGAACGCGCTGCACGCGATGTGTGCCACCCTCGTACTTCAGGCGGCTGTACGCGCCCTTGCCCCTGACGACAAAGGTGAGGTCTTTGATGCCGCCCTGCTCGGTCTCGTTTATGTCCAGAATTTCGATTTTCCAGCGCTTGTTATCGGCGTAGCGGCTGTACATGCGGAACAGTTCCCCCGCGAAAAGCGCCGCCTCGTCTCCACCTGCTCCAGCCTGAATGGTGACGATGGCGTTTTTCTCGTCCATGATGTCTTTGGGCAGCAGGGCAATTTTGATCTCGTCCAGCAGTTGATCGCGCCGTCTTTTCAGGCGTTCGATCTCATCGTAGGCCAGGTCGCGCATTTCCGGCTCGCTACTGATGTCGTAGAGTTCCTGCGCTTCGACCAGTTGCTGCTCGTCGGTGATCAGTTCTTTATATTTTTGTACCACGTCAGCGATTTCGGCCTGCTCGCGACCATAGCGCTGGAGCAGCGAGATATCGTTAAGCGTCTCCGGCTGGGACAGAAGGGTATTCAGTTCTTCATAACGATCTGCCAGTCTGGCAAGTTTATCCATTAAGTCCATAGGTTCCTCAACTTCCTGCTCCACCCTCCGCAAGCGCCTGCTCGTTCTTATTAGTATCGTATCATATTTTACGACACGGTGGAGCGGATGTAATAGTGATGGTTAACGTGAATCTATAGCGTCTTTAGCTACAGGGGTTATGTATCCGGGGAAAAGGGTATACGAAGGTATCGCTACCCGGCGGCAAGCAGGTAGCGCTCAACAGTCATGCGGCGATAATGCCATGTAGAATAATTGCTTGAGATGAAACAAGTTTTCCGCATCTGTGGCTTCATGCCTATATTATATCACGTTTTGATGCGTATCGAAAGGATGGGGTTGCAGGAATATTTCGTCGCATCATTGTTGTCGTACCAGGTGATAAACCCAGCTAAACAGGGAGAGCAGAGCGCCACTGATGAGATAGCCCCCTGTCACGTCGCTGGTCCAGTGCTTGCCCAGGTAGACGCGCGAAGGGCCGCTGAGGACAATAAAGGCACGCGGAATGATCAGAAACGCTTTGTTGCGCCCGCCATGTGCCTGGTAGATGGTGAGGAGCCAGCCCCAGAAGGTGGTAGAGGCGATGACATGACCGCTGGGGAAGCTCTTGCCGCGCGCGCCTCGCTTGATGCGCACAAACAACGGATTGGGACGCGGGCGGTTAATCAACCGTTGCACAGAGAGACGGGTAAAGGTACTTGTTACTAGCAGGCCGATCATCATTCCAGATTCCAGGCGTAGGCGTTTGATCCAGAGAACGAGAGCGATAGGCACAGCTACGATGTTCAGGAGTACATGTGTATTGACATAGCTTATTGCTTTCGCGAAACCTATTAGCAGTGGGTTTTTCCTTTTCTGCAGTTTATGTGTAAGATATATATCCAGGAGTAATAAGGCTTTGTTATGTATGAAGCTGGCGAGCCAGGCAAAAAGCCCGCCTGAAACAAGGGCTATGACCAGCCTGAAGGTGTTGCCGCGCAGTACGTTTTTTTGAAGGAACTCATTTGCCTGCGGAACCTGCGTAATTATTTTCGTCACTCCATTCCTGGTTTTGGTTGATGTGCTGGACATAGTCTCTCCTGCTATATCATAGCTTTTTCACGAACATGTAGCGCTTCTATCCTGTAGGAATACTGCATTCAGAAACACGAAAAACAAGCCCTGCCAGTTTCAAAGAGATGGGGAAATCATTTTGCATGACTTTTTTGCAAATTGTGAAGCATCTCCTATTCTTGAGCCATGTTTAGGAGTATACTAATGCCACTAGCGCGGTGTATGCCGCAGGAAAGAAAGGCTTTCTCCTGAGCGTATCTAAGGAGGAGGAGTGATCGATGCGTTTCTGTTTTATTCTCGAAGAGAAGTACGCGCATAAGCCGATGCCAATGGTGGTGGCAGACCAGTTGAAGCAATGGGGACACGAGATTGACGTGTTGCAGCCTTACGCGGCTGTCACCAGCCTGACCGACCTTTCGTTGACCCATTATGACGCCTATGTATTGAAGACAGTTTCCGATGGACCGGGTTTGACGATTTTAGAGGCTGCCGAGGCGGTAGGCATTCCTACCATTAACAACTCGCGGGCCATCCGGCTGGTGCGTGAAAAGGCGGTGGCGGTGGCCTATGCGCGCGCTTGTGGCCTGCCGGTACCGACAACCTACTTTGTGGGGCATCCTCGCGCCCTCTTAAAGGTGCCACTGGAACTCTACCCGGTGGTAGTAAAGCCCAGTAATGGAACTTCGATGCAGGACATTCATCTTGTGCGAACGCCGGAAGAGATGACGCATCTTTCGCTCGATGGACAGAGTTATTACCTGGCGATGCGTTATGTGGAAAATACCGGCTATGATATCAAGCTGTATGTCACGGGGCAGGAAGTGCATGCCATCGTGAAAAGTTCGCCTTTGCATGGCGTGGTCAGCGAAAAAGAGATACCTGTGAGCCGCGAAATGCTTAAGCTGGCGCAGCGTGTGGGCCAGGTCTTTGGTCTGGATTTATATGGCGTGGATGTGCTGGAGACGCCAGAGGGTTTGATGATCGTCGATATCAACGACTTCCCCAGCTTTTATGGTGTGCCGCGCAAAGTTGCCAGCGTGGCGGAATATATCTTGCACGCGGCCTATCGCAATCGCGAGAAAGGACACCGGTATGGCGCGCGTATCCCTATTCAGGGGCGCAAGTCGCTGGGTCGGCAAGATAATAAGATCGTTCCCGCTGAACTTCTTAGCCATAACTCGAATGTCAAGCGCGTGCAAATGCATTAAGACCGTCATTTTTGTCATTTGAAACCTCTTGCTTTTTTATAGCGTGCTGTAAGTGATATGCATCTACGTATGCAGAAAGAAAGTGAGGTGTTTTTCATGGCGAAATTGGATATAAGTCAGATGAACGGTCAGGATGTTCGGGACAAAACGACCAGCGCCGTAAAATCCACAGTTTCTACGGTACAGGACACGGTTTCAAGTGGCCTCTCAAAGGCGCAGGATGTGTTGCAAAGTGCGCTTGGCACGACCCAGGATTACGTGCAGAGCGGCCAGAAGCAGGCGACTAAAAACTTGAAGAAGGCGCGGAAACAGGCGAAGAAAGGTCTGAGTAGCGCGCAGGATACGGCACAGTCAAGCCTGGCGAGAACACAGGATGTATTGCTGGCCGGTATGGGCCTTGCGCAGGCATTGATGGAGCAGCAGAGCAAGCGCGCCCGCAAAAGTGCGAAAAAGGCGCAGAAGAAAGCCGGGAAACTCTCGGGAACGGTACAGGATACGCTCTCTTCCAGCCTCTCTACCGCGCAGGATGTCGTGCAATCTGGCCTGGGTACCGCGCAGGATGTTGTACAGAAGAATCTCAAAAGCGCCAGCAAGGGCCTGAAAAAGGCGCAAAAGAACCTGCAAAGTGTTGGCGATAGCTTGCAGTCACGCGCCGCCAGGTCGTCTCGCCACCGCAAACGCGGCAAGTTCCTCTTCCGCGTGGGCCTGCTCACTGGACTGGTAATGGCGTTGCTCTTCACCCCCTGGCCCGGTGTAGAATTCCGCTCGCACCTTGTCGGACTCTGGCAGAGCATGTTTTCTCAGCAGTCGCAGCAATAAGTCAGCCTTTGTGCAGGTGAGTGCGGGGAACGACGAGCCGGAGAACGCCAGGCCAGGAGACTGACGAGTTTGGAGAACGAAAGCCACCCACAAGGCTCAGGCGAACTGGGAAACGAAAGCCACCCGCAAGGGGCTGGCTCTACAGGCCGATTGCTATGGTAGAGCCAGCCCCTTGTGGGTGGCTTTCGTTCCTTTAACTAACCCTGCGCTTTATAACTAACCCTATGCCTTAACTCCCCTGTCCAGTAAATAACTGGTAGAAGAAAAGAATGGCCCCCGCGATCAAGATCAGGGTTATCAATAAAAGGCCAAGATTGTGTATCAGGCTCAGACGCTGGCCTTTCATGACTGTCCGGTGGTTGCCCAGCAGTAGAATAGCGATTACCAGCAGCGGCGCTGCTATAGCCGCGACTACATTAGCCCAGAAGATGAGCTGGATGGGATTAACCCCCAGCAAGGTGATAACCATTCCCGCTACTGTTGCGATGGTAAGTACCAGGTAAAACCCCTCGCTTTGCCAGGGGCGTTTTGACAGCGCACCCGGCCAGCCCACAGCTCCCGCCACCGCGTAAGAGGTGCTGGACAGGAGTACAGGAATAGCTACCAGACCGGACCCGATCAGGCCGATGGCGAAGAGATAACGAGCTAGAGGGCCTGCAAGTGGTTCCAAAGAGCGGGCGGCATCTGCGGCGGTGTTGATGCTCTGGTGATGTATGAAGAGCGTTGAGGCTGTGCAGATGATGATGAAATAGGCCACCGCCTGGCCCGCGATAGCGCCACTGCCTACATCGATCATCGCCATACGTAATTGTTGCTTCGTCGTGCCTTCGCGCTTCTCCTCGATTTCGGCTTTTGCCTGCCAGAACATGGAGTAGGGAGAGATGGTCGCTCCCAACAGGGCCACCGCGCTGCTGATGCTCGAAAGATCGAAGCCAATTTGCGGCACAAAGGTATGCACCAGCACCGTTCCCCAATTGGCATGTGAAAAGAAGGTCGCGATAATGTAGGCAACGAACACGAAACTCATGCCGAGGAAGATTTTTTTGAAGGTCTCGAAATTGCGGTAGACCGTCAGGTACCAGAGTACTATTGCAGTCGGGACAACAAACCAGAGCCAGGACACGCCTGTGATTAATTCGAAGCCACTGCCAATAGCTGCCAGGTCAGCCGCGATGAGGGCCACATTGCTGATAATGAGCAAGAGCGAAACGATAATTGCTACCGGACGACCGTAGTGTTCGCGCAGCAGGTCTGACAGGCCTTTCTGGCTGATGCGCCCGATCTTTGCGCAGGCGTATTGCACCGCCTGATACAGTGGAGTGGTTAGCAGCATCAGCCACAAATGTCCGTAGCCCGCGTTGGCCCCATCAATGGCATAGGCTGTGACTGCTGATGGGTCGTTACCTGAAGTGCCCGAGAGAAGCCCGGGACCGATTATCCGCAATAAGATGTTATGCGGGCGAGGGGCGTAAATTCTGCTCTCCTTCTCGCGTACTCCCTCTGCGGTGGGCAGGTGCTGCTCTACCTGATCGAGCAGATCTTTTTGTTCTCGCTCGCTCTCGGGTGGAAGGCTTGCTGGTCCTGGTGCGGTAAGGGCCTCCAGTTCTGGCTCGCGGACATCAACTTTCACCTTCCCAGGTGTTCCATTATTTGAAGCCGTCGGGTCAACCTCTTGCACCCGGTCGGCTGGTATGTTGAGTCGCTTGCGAAAGAGGATGCCTTTGGAGACCTGAATGGCCTCTACCTCTCCCTGCTGGTTCTTCTCAACCTCTGTTACTTTGGCGGGACTTACATCCCGCTCTCCAAGATCACCTTTAGTCGATTCCACCTCCATCCCAGGAACAATTTCGTTGTCGGTTTGCCTGGGATTAACCTCTGCCATAATACCTTGCTCCCTACTGAAAGATATGCTGAGAAAGCACGCTTTCTCGGCTCGTCTTGAGCATGACCACAATGAACCCGGGATTTGTGAGAGGGGAAATAATGCGTTTTCTCAAGGAGCCAGAAAGCCTGCGAACTCTTCTCTTGTCTCTACTCCTTATACGGTTGTTCAGATGCATAGGTATACAGAAGGCGGTACTCCCTCTTTTATGATGCCGATGGTGGGGCTATTGGTCAAAGCCGTCTATGGCCTGCGAATGTGGCTGAAGTCGTTCAGAATATACAGAACGCGCTGTTTTCCTGCAACACGCACCACCGTAATCGACGTATTGACGGCGGGATAGAAAAAATCGCGTTCCAGGCCCAGCACCTCGGCGGCATAGGCATTGACTACGCCTCCATGGGCGAAGGCGATGATGCGCTCACCGATATGTTTGTTGGCAATTTCATCGAAGGCTTCGACGACGCGCCTGCGAAACTCCCTCGAAGACTCGCTATCCGGTATTCCGTCCCAGTGCCCCGTCTCGCCCGCGACCCGCACGATATCTCGCTGCCGCTCTTGCAGCGCCTGCGTGAGCGCGGCCAGGTCCTTGCCGTCCTCTGGCAGGGGACGAATGTCGCCAAGCCGAATCTCTTTGATGCCCTCAACGACGATGGGCGTGAGTCCCAGCCGCTCGGCAAGAGGCGCTGCCGTTTGCAGGCAGCGCTTCAAGGGACTGCTATACATGGCATCGAAGTGGACATTGCTGAGACGCTCGGCCAGTGCCTGGGCCTGTTGGCGGCCAAGACGGCTGAGCGGCAGGTCGTCGTAGACGCCGCTCGGAATGATTTCATCCTCTTCGGGAATGGCGTCGGCATGACGGACAATAAAGAGTTCGGCGGCATGTTCGCGTTGGAATAAAAATGGATCATTCATACGGGTTCGGTTTCCAATCATAGGCTATGCGCATTTTTACAGACATTGAGGGCGCGGCGGGCCAGCGCGGGAATACCCTTATCCAACTGCGCGAAAAATGGATCATCGGTAGTACCGGCTCGGTGTCGCTGGTAGCTGCCCTCGAGCAGGATGGCAAGCTTCCAGATCGCCAGCGCTTCGTAAAAGGCCATGTCGTGTACGGAACGGCCAGTGCGCTCGGCGTAGTAGTCGGTGAGTTGCTTGCGAGTCCAGAATCCGGGCTGTTCCATAGCGCGCCACATCTCGGAGATGAACTCGGGTTCGGGGTCGCCGGGTTCGCGCCAGTGTGAGAGCAGATAGCCCACATCCGCCAGGGGATCGCCGAGCGTTGCCATCTCCCAGTCGAGCAGGGCAATTACTTCAGGTCGGTCAAGCGCGTACATGGCGTTGTCCAGGCGAAAATCGCCATGCACAATCGTGGCAGGACCTGACTCCGGCATATGCTCCGTAAGCCAGACAGTGACGGCATCCAGGTCTGGTAAGGGTCGCTGGCGCGACTTTTCGAGCTGCCCGGTCCAGCGGCGCAACTGGCGTTCAAGATAGCCCTGCGGTTTGCCGAAGTCCGCCAGCCCGACCGCTTTCCAGTTCACGCTATGCAGGGCCACCAGCGAGTCGATCAGGGCGCGGCTGATGGCGGCGCGCCCGGCGTTGTCCCGCCCATAGTCAGGCAGGTCCTGGCGAATCACGATGCCATGCACGCGCTCCATCAGGTAAAAGGGCGCGCCGATCACGTCAGTGTCGTCGCAGGCGAGAATGACACGCGGCGTAGGAACATTGGTGCCGTTGAGTGCTTTGAGGACGCGATACTCGCGCAATACGTCATGCGCGGTGGGCAGCAAAGGGCCGCGAGGCGGGCGGCGCAGCACCCAATCGTCATTGCCGCGCCGGATGAAGAACGTCTCGTTAGAGTGGCCGCCGCGCACGCGCTCGATCTGCAAGGGTGCGTCCTCGCCAGGAAGGCGTTTCGCGAGATAGCTGCGCAGCTTTTCCTCGTCAACTAAAGGAGGCAGAGTCGTCATCGGCTGTCCTTTCTTTATTATTGTTCTTTTTGCTGAGCGTTTAACCTGCGAATAACGGTGCGGGCGATGCTGCGTTTGTGTACCTCATCCGGCCCATCGACGATATGGAGCGTGCGACCATGCGCCCACATCGAGGCCAGCGGGAAATCATCGCTGAGGCCAGCGCCGCCGAAGACCTGGATGGCGCGATTGACCACGTTGGTCATCACCTGTGGCGCGACCACCTTAATCATAGCGATCTCTTTCTGCGCGGCCTTCTTGTCCAGTGTATCGATCATCCAGGCGGCCTTAAGCGTCAACAAACGTGCCTGCTCAATCTCCATGTCGGATTGCGCGATCCATTCCTGAATGACGCCCTGCTCGATCAAAGGACGACCAAAGGCGACACGCGAGGCGGCGCGCTGGCACATCAATTCCAGTGCGTATTGAGCGGCACCGATGGCGCGCATGCAGTGGTGAATGCGTCCAGGCCCGAGACGCGCCTGGGCGATGGCGAACCCGCTCCCTTCTTCGCCAAGCAAATTGCTCGCGGGTACGCGCACATCTTCAAAACGGAGTTCGCAGTGACCTTCATTATCGACGTAGCCCATCACGGGTAGATTGCGCACAATGGTAAGGCCGGGCGTATCGCGTGGCACCAGGATCATGCTCTGCTGGCGGTGCTTGTCGGGATTGTCGGGGTCGGTTTTGCCCATGACGATAAATATTTTGCAGCGCTCGCGGGCCGCGCCAGAGATCCACCACTTGCGCCCATTTAGGACATACTCATTGCCCTCGCGGCGGATGGTGAGTTGAATGTTGGTAGCATCCGAACTGGCGACATCCGGCTCGGTCATAGCGAAGGCGGAACGGATTTCGCCGTTCAGCAACGGCTCAAGCCACTGGCGTTTCTGTTCCGGCGTGCCGAATTGCGCCAGGATTTCCATATTGCCGGTATCAGGCGCGGCGCAGTTGAAGACTTCCGAGGCCCAGCCGACGCGACCCATAATCTCAGCTAGCGGTGCATATTCCAGGTTCGTCAGGCCCGCGCCATATTCCTTGTCTGGCAGAAACAGGTTCCACAGCCCCTCAGCGCGCGCCTTTGGCTTCAACTCATCGATAATCTCAGCATGATGATGAGGGTTGCCGGAAGCCGCGATCTGCTCCCGATAGGTCTGCTGGTTAGGGTAAATATAGCGTTCCATGAAGTCGCTGACGCGCTGCCGCAACTGGTTCACTTTGTCAGAGTAGGCGAAATCCATGCGAGTATGCTCCTTTGCGCTATGAAAGAGTTTACGAAAGACACCCGCGAGGGGATGTCTCTACAGGCCGACCCAGGGTGTAGAGACATCCCCTCGCGGGTGTCTTTCGTTCTTCCCGTGCCGACTGTAGAAAATTGACGCGAACCCATGCATCTCTGTCTTTCCCTGAAATATATCATATCGAAGAGGAAGATGGGGCAAATCAAAAACACTAATTTGGATGCTTGCTATAATCTCTTGCTTATGATGAAGACCTTGCTTACACTAAAAAGGCCTGTTCTAAAGCCGTGTCAAAAGCGCGTATAGAAGCAAAACGTCGCTTTGGGTCTTTAGCCATCGCTATTTGCAGCACTTCATCAATGAACAAGGAATGCCAGACACTCTTTCATGTAGTGGGGTTGGTTCACTTTCAAATTGAACTAGTTTTTGGGAATAATGCCTCCCTCACCTCTGTTATTAATGGTGAGTTAGCAATCCAGGTCAATGAGTGCTAGACAGGCAACCATTTGTATGGTATACTTTTAGCAATCAAACAAAAGGACTGCTAAATGGCTCAAACGATTGGACTTTTGCAAACCAAACACGGAGAAGAGGGCGGGATGTCTCCTCTTAGACAATTTGCCTCGTATCCGATGTTGAGGAGTAAGAGTTCACCATCGTACTTCTAATTAGTGAGGAGCATAAAACAAACATGAAGTGTGAACGTTGTGAAAAGAATCCCGCCCAGGTGCGCTTTGACGCTTTTGTCAACGGTCGCCGCGAACAGCACTTCCTCTGCCGCTCTTGTGTTGAGGAGTTGATGGGATCTGAGATGGGTGCGTTGGGTGGTGCGGGAGACTTCAGTTCCCAGGGTTTCCCAGGTGGTGCTCCGTTTGGTTTCAATGGTAATTCTGCCCCTATGGGTGGTCGGAATACTGCGACCGCCGAGCAACGGGCTAAACATAGCAAAACGCCGACATTGGATCAATTTGGCCGCGATTTGACTGCCGAGGCTGCTGAAGGCAAGCTAGACCCGGCGGCTGGACGCGACCGCGAATTGCGCCGCGTGATTACGGTGCTTGGCCGCCGCCAGAAGAACAACCCTGTTCTGATCGGCGAGCCGGGCGTTGGTAAGACCGCTATTGTTGAGGGGCTGGCGCGCCGTATCAACGACGGCAATGTGCCTGCGCCTTTACGTAACAAGCGAATTGTTTCCCTGAATATCGGCGGTATGGTGGCCGGTGCGATGTTCCGGGGACAGTTCGAGCAGCGCATCAAGTCGATCCTGGAAGAACTTCGGCAGGACCCGGATGTAATCGTCTTTATCGATGAATTGCATACTGTGGTTGGCGCGGGTGCTGCCGAGGGTGCGGTTGGCGCTTCCGATATGCTCAAGCCAGCGCTGGCGCGTGGCGAGATTCGCGTAATCGGCGCGACGACGCTTGACGAATATCGCAAGCATATTGAGAAAGATGCCGCGTTGGAGCGCCGCTTCCAGCCGGTGATGGTCAACGAACCGACGCCGGAAGAAGCCATCGAGATGCTTAAGATCGTGCGCCCCAACTATGAACTGCATCACGGCATCAGCATTACCGACGAAGCCATCGAAGCGGCTGTCAAATTGTCTGACCGCTACATCAATGACCGTTTCCTGCCAGACAAAGCCATTGATGTGATGGACGAGGCGGCTTCTGCTCTGCGGCTTGAGGCAACCGAGAAGGGCATTATCAGCCCAACCATGATCTCTGACCTGGAAAAGGAACTTGCCGACCTCCAGGCCAAAAAGGAAGCGGCCGCCAATGCTGAGGACTACGAGCGCGCCGCCAAACTGCGCCAGCAGGAACTGCTGGTTCAGGCTAAACTGGACGAAGCACGCGCGGAGGCCGGCAATGCGGTAACGCTGCTGGTGACACCTGAACTGGTTGCGCGTGTGGTTGAAAACTGGACCGGCGTACCCGTGAGCCAGATGCTGGAGAGCGAGCGCGAGAACCTGCTCAATCTCGAAGAGGATCTGCGCAAACGTGTTATCGGTCAAAACGAAGCGATCAGCGCGGTTGCGCGTGCTATTCGCCGCTCGCGTGCTGGTTTGAAAGATCCAAAACGCCCGATTGGTTCGTTCCTATTCCTCGGCCCAACCGGTGTTGGTAAGACGGAACTGGCGAAAGCTCTGGCGGCTGAACTCTTCGGCGGCGAGGATAACCTGATCCGCCTGGATATGTCGGAGTACATGGAGTCGCACACGGTCTCTCGCCTGTTTGGCAGCCCGCCTGGATATGTGGGCTATGACGAGGGTGGTCAACTGACCGAGCAGGTGCGCCGCCGCCCATACAGCGTCATCCTGCTGGACGAGGTGGAGAAGGCCCATCCCGAGGTCTTCAATGCCCTGTTGCAGATTATGGATGATGGTCGCCTGACTGATGGTCAGGGTCGCACAGTGGACTTCAAGAATACTGTGGTGATTATGACCAGTAATGCTGGCAGCGCTGATCTGAAACGTGCCGTTCGCATCGGCTTCCTGCCCACGAAGGGTGACGAGGCCCGCGAAGCGGAACACGAGGCTATGCGCTCGAAGGCGATGGAAGGCCTGAAGCGCATGTTCCGGCCCGAGTTCATCAACCGTATCGACCAGATTGTGGTCTTCCATTCTCTGGGTCGTGAGGAGCTGAACCAGATCGTTGACCTGCTGCTGAGCCAGGTGCGCAATCGCCTGAGCGAGCATAAGATCGAACTGGTTGTCAGCGACGAAGTGCGCGACCTGCTGTTGCGCGAAGGGTTCGACGAAGAGTACGGCGCGCGTCCATTGCGCCGCACCATTCAGAACTACGTCGATGACGTGCTGGCCGATGCCCTGCTGACCGGCGAGATCAAACCCGGACAGGTCGCAACCCTGATCCTGCGCGACGGTAAAGTTGCCGTCGAAGCAAAAGATGCCGTTCAGATAGCGTAAAGATTGTAATAGACAAAACAAGCGTTATAGAGTAGGAACCGGAAGGCACCCGCAAGGGGATGCCTCTACAACTCGGATGAAATTGTAGAGGCATCCCCTTGCGGGTGCCTTCCGGTTCTCTCTCAACTCAACCGAGAGCCCATATTTTTCCCTCGCGTATACTGTAGCGGGTTAACGAAAATGTGTATGATATCGTTATATGCAAGCCTGTACCAAAGAGAGCAGGTTTGACCGCTCTACAAATACTACGTTTAGCTCTTGAATTCTAAGCAATTTCTAATCTTAAAAGGCGGTTTGCGCCTTGACGCTCTTCTCAGCGCCTTGTTACAATAACTACGATTGTTCTCTAACGAGCTATAGTCGTTTGATCAAAAGCTGAACAATCTGTAGGGTGAGGTGGAAGAAGTTCGCGAAAGTTGAGTTTCCTTCTGGAGGAAAAGGTGAATGCAGCGCCGCCAAAAGAAGGTAGTTACACAACAACGTGGCCACAAGTTTTCTTCGTTTCATTCCCGGGCCATACCTGCATTTGATTTTGTACGACAATCCGAGCAAACTGTGAATACATCTTTGGAAGAAGAACTACTAGAAAACGAATGGCGTTTTCGGGCATTATTCGAGCAAGCGGCTGTCGGCATCGCCTTTACCGCTCTGGATGGACGCCTGTTACAGGTGAATCAGCGTTTCTGCGATATCGTTGGTTATCCCAGGGAGGATTTGCTGCACCGCACATTCCAGGAGATTACGTACCCCGATGATCTCGAGGAGAACGAGGAGTATGTACGCCGTATTATAGCGGGTGAGATACCGACCTTTTCACTGGAGAAACGCTATATTCGTAGCGATGGCAGGCTCGTCTGGGTGAACCTGACCGTCTCATTGATGCGTGAGCCCTCAAATAGTCCTAAGTATCTTATCTCGGTTGTGGAAGATATCACCCAGCGCAAGCAGGTGGAGGAAGAGCGGGTGTTATTATTAGATCGCGAACAGCAGGCGCGTGCTGAAGCCGAGCAGGCAACGCGCAAGGTAGAGGCGCTGCTACAAATCACAGATACCGCTTTGACCTATCTAGGGCTGGAAGAATTGCTGCATGAGATGCTGGCGCGTGTGCGAGAGATTATGGAGGTGGATAACGTTGCTATCCTGCTGACGACGCCGGATAATCGGTATTTACGCATGAGAGCGGTGCTGGGACCCGAGGCGGCAGTTGCTTCCCAGGTACGCGTACCGGTTGGCCAGGGCTTCGCTGGTCGCATTGCCGCGAATGCCGCCCCTCTTATTATCGAAGATGCGTCAAAGGCAGATATTGTCACTACGTTGCTCCGCGAAAAGCTTTGCTCGTTACTGGGCGTCCCGCTTCTTTTAGAGAAGCGCGTGATCGGCGTTATCCACATAGGTACAGCCACTCCTCGCCGTTTTACTCAGGATGATGTGCAATTACTCCAGCGCGTTGCCGACCGTGTGAGCCTGGCAATAGCGCAATCGCGCCTGTACGAGGCTGAGCAGAAATCGAGCAACGAAGCCGCCGAGCATGCCAAACAGCTTGAGGCGATTATTGAATTCATGGCTGATGGCGTCTTGATTTGTGATTCTGACGGCGAGCTGATACGGGTCAATAAAGTGGCGCGAGAGTTACTTGGTTTTGAGGAACAACAAGAACTGCTCTCAACATCGCTTGAGCAGCGCGGATTGCGTCTGGGCGCGCGTCATGAACACGGGGATGTTCTTTCACAAGAACGCTGGCCAATGTCCCGTATCCTGAGAGGAGAAGTATTGCAGGGAACCAGTACTCAGGATGTCATCGTGCAACTTCCTGACGGAGGGGATAGATACTTGAACGTCAGTGGCGCTCCCATTCACGACGAGCAAGGACACATTATTGGTGGAGTCCTATTGCTGCGTGATGTCACGGAGCGGCGCGAAGTAGAGCATCGAACCAACGAGTCCCTGGCAGCGCTGCTGGCGATTGCTGAAGAACTGGTACACATTCCCGACAGCGAGGAACGCTCAGAGGAGCCTGCCACTGATCCCTTGTTCGCGATCAAGAGGGTTGCCCGTCGCCTGGTTGAATTGACCTGCAGCGTCATCGGATGCCGACGTGTAGGCTTGATGATCCTTGAACCTGAAACCGAGATCATGCGCGCCGTTGCCGTCTATGGTCTCACTCCTGAACAGGAAAAACAGTGGTGGAACGAGATGGAACAGCAGCAGAGCAGCTTAAAAGACAGCCCCCTGCCCGAACTGGTGAACGTGTTGCGCTCGAATGAAGTGCTGCTGATCGATATGACGCAGCCGCCTTTTAATGAACAGCCAAACCCCTATGGAATAACCAAAGCGTTGTACGTGCCGATGGTGCTTGGCAATCAGCTCATGGGCCTGCTTTCCCTGGATTATGGCGGACTTGATCACGAATATACAGATCAAGAAATCGCCCTGGCAAAGGCCATCGCGAAACTGACAGCGCTGGTGATCGAACGCGAACGCCTGCTTTTTGAGCGAGCGGAAGCCAGAGCGAATGAACTGGCCCTGCGCGAGTCTCATCGGCGTATGGATGAATTCCTGGGCATAGTCAGCCACGAACTGCGCACGCCTTTGACAACCATTAAAGGTAATGTACAGCTTGCGAAGCGCCAGCTACGCTACCTGCATGATGGCAGTACCTCATCTGAAGAACTGGCTTCACGAGTGGAAATGGTCAGTGGACTGCTCGAGCGCGCGGACAACCAGGTTGGCTTCCTCAATCGCCTGGTCGGTGATCTACTGGATGTTTCGCGTATTCAGGCCAATATGCTCGAATTGCAAATCCAACCGTTACCTTGTGATCTTATAAGTATTGTGCAAGAAGCGATTGAAAGTATGCGCCGTGTCAGCCCGCGCCGGAGCATTTCTTTGAAAAACGTACCGTCACATCCTGTAATGATACTGGCCGATGCTGAGCGCATCAAACAGGTGGTCATCAATTACCTGACCAACGCTCTGAAGTTTTCGCCTGTGAGTAGTCCCGTCACCGTTTTTTTCACTGTTGGAGAGAAGGTGGTGCGTGTCTCGGTGCATGACCAGGGACCAGGACTGCCTCTGGAAGAACAGGAGCGCATCTGGGCGCAATTTTATAAGGCTCCGGGCATTGAAGTAAAGAGCGGCTCAAGTGTTGGCCTGGGTCTGGGCCTGCATATTTGTCGCACCATCATAGAGCGGCATAATGGACAGGTCGGTATTGAAAGCGTACCAGGAGAGGGCGCAACATTCTGGTTTACCTTGCCCCTGGCGAGGAAAAGTACTGTGTAGGTGCTAGTGAAAGACACAAAACATATGCGAGGCATGCTGACAGAGCGCTCAGGGCGTCCGCTCAAATTAGTTCGCTTGCAAAAGCGAGTCGAACTGCGAAGACTCTATGCCGCTCATCAACCTCGCTGGCGGCATTCTCTGGTTGGCTATCTGGTAAGCATACCCATAGTTGCGCTGGGAGTAGCTGCCAGTATGCTTGGCAGGCAATTTCTCGGGGCTAACTTCTTTTTCCCTGGTATACCTCTCTCTATTTCAATCCTCATTGTTGCCCTCTTCTGGGGTGTTGGCCCGGCGCTTTTGAGCGTGCTTCTAGCGACAGTAGCGCTTGATTATTTTTATATTCCTCCCTTTTTTCAGTTCGACCCGATGACCCTGAAAGGCGTTCTGCAAATCCTGCCATTTCTGGTGAGCGGCCTTTTTATTGCGATTATTGCGGCGCAACGCGAAGCGGCGCGAATGCGTGCCCTGGAAGCAGAGGAAGAGGCAAATTTGCGGGCCAATGAAATGGAACAGCTCAATTCAGTACACTACCTTTTATGTAGAGCTTCCAGGCGCGAGCTAGTTAGCCAGCAGGTGCCACGGCTTCGATCTGTTCGAGCAGCGCCTGCGTCTTAAAGGGTTTGCGCAAAATGGGAATATCGGGAAATTCCTTGTGAACCTCTTCCAGCTCGTTTTGACTGCAGGCCGAGACAATGATAATCGGCAGGTGGCGCGTGGACGGGTCTTCTCGAATGGTGCGAATCGCTTCCAGTCCAGAAATATCCCCGGGCAGTAAAAGATCAACCAGGAGTACGTCAAAGGGAAGTGGCGAACGTGGAGACCCTTCCTCAAACAGCGCTTCATAAAGTGAGGGACTTTCAATAAATGTATGCACACTATGCCCGACCATCTCTAATGCTGTGGACAGGTAATCGAGAATAGATGGATTATCTTCCAATAACGCAATGTTCATGCCGCCCTCGAAAAATCAACGTATGATAGTGTATACGCGCTCCCCAGCAATTTCTACAAAGCCGTTGATTCTGGCCCCAGCAATATGCTATCTCACTCACTAACCTTATCGTCATATGCCCATCATTTTCTTTGACAAGGCGTTTTCAGAGCTATGAGACAGAGCAGACCATATTGAGATAACTTCGACCCTAACTATTGTATTGTAAAGTGAAGCAGAAATGGAATGATAGAGAATAGGAAAAAAGTAATGCTTTCGTGAGAAATCATGAAAAATGGAAAAATTTGAGCTACACTAATAACCTCTCTTTTGCTTCGTTTTAACCCCGCCCAAATCGCCACCACCCGCCCCGTTCTATGGTTTTGATGCGATGGCAATTGGCACAGCGTACCTCGCATTTAGCAATTTCGGCCTCAATGATCGGCCAGGATAATGAAATGAAAGATTTGACATTAAGCACGCTTGAGAAGATTGCGAAAGCTTTGAAAGTTGATATTTTGGAGCTTATTGAGGCACTTCCAGACGAGTAGAGTTCAAACTTGCAGCCTGCTAAACCAAAGAAAAACACCTGAATAGTTACCATTCAGGTGTCACGACAGGGGCGGCAGGACTCGAACCCGCGACAGCTCGTTTTGGAGACGAGTGTTCTACCAACTGAACTACGCCCCTAAAAGGTAGCCTGGAGACGGCTGCTCTGCCAATTGAGCTACTCCCCTAAAGGGTGAGAAGATAATAGCAGAGCGAAAAGGATTTGTCAAGATCATTAACAAGCGAGTTTCTATCTTCTTAAAGGGTGACTATTGAGTTGTTGATTTTCCTGCTGAGTACCCTTATGGATTGTCTGTGCAGTTGAAGGAAACGAATTCGCATAGTCAAACAGACCAATAGTACTAAAACGGTTGTAATATACTGGTCTCCATTGTAGTACTAATCTGGAAGGAAGAGATGCACAACCTCATTCGTATGCAAATGACATTAACTTTGTCATTTGCATATCAGTAAAGGGTGGTTTAGGAGGAGCAGACTTTGAAAGACACATCTCAGCAAGGCCTTATAAGCAAAACGGCAGTTATGAATCGTCTTATTCAGCTTGGATACGAAGTATTACTTCCCTGGGCCGATCATCTGGGATATGATCTGGCGTACTATGTTGAAACAACAGAGCGGCACTTTGGTTTTTTCGTTCATAGGGAAAGTCAGCTTGTGCGTGTCCAGGTCAAGACAGGGCGACTGGAGAAGGATGGCACTTGTATCGAGTTTAACACTGTCTCTGTTACAACGAATACCAAAGGATCTCATCACCGTAAACGGGGGTATGTTGGAAAAGCCGAATACTTTGCGGTGTACTTGCTAGATAATGGGAAAGTCTACATGGTTTCAGTCGATGAAGCCCCAAAGAGTGGCAGTATGACACTTCGATTTAAAAAGGCGGGCGTCATACGGAGCAACGGTAGACAAAGTTGGCGAGTATCCTATGAAGAAGCAGTTGCGAGTGGAGTAAAGTATAATTGGGCAGAAGATTATGAGATTTAAGGGATGTGAAGTGGCGGAGAGGGAGGGATTCGAACCCTCGGGGGGCAATAAACCCCCAAGCACTTAGCAGGCGCTCGCACTAGGCCACTATGCGACCTCTCCATATCAATGTGATGTGATTATACCCTGGTTTGTGCTGCCTGTCAAGAATTTTTTGCCAGTTTATATGAGCTTGAATGCGACACAAGCTTATTGAATATCTCTCACTCACCTCGGCAAATTCGCCGGGAACTGGTAAAACACGTCCGGCGGTGGGTTATTGGCACCATACTCCAATGTCACGGCGTCATGTGAAGCGAGAGGTACTTCGGTTGTGAGAGGCGAAGTAATCGTACCCTTGAAGGGTTTGCCATTGATGAAGATTTTCCAGCCCGTGGTTTGCGTCAGTTCCTGGGGAAAGCCGAGTTGAGAGAAGCCCTGCTGCCAGATAGTCAGGAAATCGTCCAGCGCCAGGTTGTGTAGTTGCTGAGGAGCCTCAATGTGAATAATGCCATCGGCAGTATGCGTGTGCAGCCAGTAAAAGCAGCTGCCATTGGGTGCGATACCAATCCCCTTTGGAATGACAACTCGTTTGCCATTGATGTAGATCGTGAGGTGGGCATGAATGTGAAAGCCACCCTGCTCCATACTATCGCACGAGACGCCATTAATAGGGGCATAGTATGGGTGGCTGGCAATGGTTTGAATTTGCCAGTAGACAAAGCCAATCAAGCCAAGCAGAATCACGCAGGCGCTGATCGTACTCCACAGCAGCAAGCGGGCGCGGCGTTGTTGCTTGCGTCGCTGCTGACGTAGTGTGCGCCGCTCCTGGCGGAGCAGTTCCTCTTCTGGATGTATTTGTGGCGTAGATGGCGTGATTGATGGGCTATTCATGCCTATTTTCCCTTTTTGTACAGACTATCGACGGGTGTTTATACTTTCAATAGTATGGAACGCCGCGAGGTCGAGGTTGTAACACAAAAAGCCTTTTATCCCCTGGCGGGCAGAACTGGAACCTTGAAAAGCACGAACTTCGTATATGGTCCGTTACCCTCGTAGGCGCGTAGGAAGAAACGGTCGTTGCGGATTTGCTTGCTGATGCGTGTTCCGCTCAATTCCGCAAGCTTCGTTTCTCGCTCGACTCTTTCGCTCAGTTGCTCGTCGTTGATCAGAGTATGGTAGACGTAATGGATGTTTTTACGCTGGGCGACAAACATGGACAGCGCGGCCATTCCTTTGCGTCCACCTGAAAGCGCGAGTTCAAGCTGGCAATCAGGATGTTTCTTACGGACAGCATCTATAGTGTCAGACAGGGTTTGCTCGAAGTCCAGGCAAGCTTCACGTGAATCGATGTCTTTGCGTCCTTTTACTACTACTGGAGTGCAGTCGATCTTTTCATCTTGAAAAGCTTCTTGCAGCATGTCTGCGCCCTGTTGAATGGTTGGATGTTGCGGATATACCAGCGCCACTTCCTTGATTGTTCGTCCTTGACTTTGTAGGAGCGCGCAAAGCTGGGTGGCGACCATAGGGGTAGCGCCAAGTGGAACAACGAGAACCGTCTCATGAAAGTTCTTCTTTTCTAGCTCTGCGATTGGCGGAACCACATCATCAAGAGGAAAGGTTCGCTCTTCTGAATCGAAAGCTTGTAGAAGCTGGTCTGCGCTGGGCCTGTAAGAACCATCAGGTTGTTCTATTGCGAGGCCTGAGATGATAACTCTTTCAACGTTGGCTTTAGGAAAGAAGTGAATGCCCTGCGGTTCTGTATGATAAAAAGGCCGTTCTGCGGTTGCTGGGCGTTTATAGAAATGGAACGAAAACGTGTCTCGTGAGAAGCTGCCATGTATCTTTCCCTGCAAACGATATGGGTCTTTCATTTGTTCAAAGCAAATAGAAAAATGTCTGGCCCGAAACACATTACCTTTCAGCATCTGTATGTATTCATCCCTAATACGTTTTGTAAGGAAAATTTCGAGAAAACCAGTATTTTTCACGATACGGCGGTACGTCTCGGTAGTTTGCGCCTCGACAGGGTTTTGCTCCCAGAGTTTTTCCAATCCCTCTTCTGTTATTCCATAAAGCTGGTCCCGGAATGCCTGGCTCACCTGCTGGTATTCTCCATAGGGAATATCAACCAGTATGAGACGGTCTAACGATGGAGAAAAGAATCTGTGACGAGCTGAGTCAGAAACATTGTAAAGATTTTCAATTGAGCGGAAAGTCGGGCGCTCGTGTGATTGTTCGTCCCGGTCAATCACATGATAAAGTCCCTGGACGCAAGGGAATAACGGTACCAGCACAGCCATGAGCGCGGACATATTCTTTCGCCCACCTGCCAGGGAAAGATAGACAACATGGCCCTCATTCTGTAGACCAGAAAGCAGATGATACAACATACGCAGAAAGGTATAAGACTCCGCTTCACCATTCACATCGTCAAGAGGAAGCTGTTCCTGCTCTATCTCACACCTGTCTTTGAGGACGTCCTCAATCAATTCGTAACCGTATTGGACGAGTTCGCCTTGCGGGCAGAGAACGATAACCTTATCGATGTGCTTCTGTTCCTGCTCTGTCAGGAGCTGGTACATGGCCGTAACGACGATAGGTGACTCGCCGAGTGTGGCAAGCAGTATATTTGGCATACCTCTCCCTTTTCTTCATGCCTGCTACATTTGCCTGGGAACGCTGCGCGTGTCCGCGATGCGTTTTCCTTTGCTGATCGGCTTGTCGAACCATTCCTTTTTGCTTGGATAATAGTAGTTTACCCCAGGTTCAGGCGGGAAACGCCAGATGCGGCGCAGGTCTTCCATCGCCAGCGTCTGCAGGTGTTTATCATAGAAGATATTAAGATGATGGTTAATCTCTGCCCAGATATCTTCGACCTCTTGCCTGCCCTGCCCCGCCTTCCATTGGGTATAGCGTGTCGAGTAATCAATCAGGGTAAGCTTTGTCGGATAAAGCTCTACCGACCCCATACCTAGTGGTTTGCCATAGCCGAGCTTATGACGCATCGTCTCCTCTAGCACCACAGCTAGCAACAATGCGCCGAATTCGTCTTCTTCAAGATTGGTGAAATCGATACGAAAATGAAAACGTGTGCCTTTGGCCAGTGGTTGAATGTAACGATTGGACGGTTTGCCGCCCATAAATTGCAGGCCATTTGCCGTAATAGGCTTTCCATTTGGAGAATGATGAAAGTAGAATTTGCGCCCCGCTATGTGTTGTTCTGATTCATCCAGGTAGAAGGCTTTGTGGCGTGGCTTTGGTTCTACCAGCACGCCTGTATAGATTGGTTGGTAGAGGACGCTATCATTTTTATGTGCGATGGCATCACCAATATTGACTTTGCCCAGGAAGACGTTGCCGCGTCCCTCGCGTTCCTGGAGCATCCCAAAGGTGCGGCAGGAGATGCACAGGGAAGTGTTATCCCGGCAATGGCGGAAATCGGGCGCGATTTTGTTCCGGTAATCGATCTGACGACGATCATATTCGCCACCAAACAACGTCAGGCAGCCATTTCCCAGCGTTTCTACGAGAGTCCGCAGCATGCCCTTGAGCGAGCTACCCGGTATAATATACTCACCATAATCGTTCTGGATAGAATGGGCAGGCTCGCGGTCCTCTGCCGGATCATCGCGAGGATCAACAATGAAAAGGGGCGTTAGCACGTCCAGGTCTACCTCTAGCTGACCGGAGTAGAGCTTTTGCCCCTGGGTTCCAACCAGCCGATTATGCCAGACAGGTTTCCTGCGCTCGGGCTTGCGTTCCCAGTCGATGCGCGCAAAATCATAAGGATTCATCTTAGTATTACTCCGCCGGTTTCACACCCTGAAAACGATAAAACGTAATGTGACCTGTTGCTATTTCGCGATATTCCAGCACTTCCAATTGCACGCGCTTTTCCCCTTCAGGCGCTGGCTCACGTAGAGGATAATGGAGCAAACGTGGAATGCGCGCTTCAGCATATAGCCTTTCGGCGTAGGAGTCATCCAGAGTATGTAGCTCCATACGCTCGCGTAGGTCTTTATGTACACGTGTCCCAAACAGATAGTAGTGTTTTGTTTCCTGCTTGTAATTGTCCGTATCAATGGTTTGTAGATTGCTTTTGTTCATTCCCACCAGCTCAACTGTGGGGCCGAAGTAGACAACCTCATAGTTATTCCTGTTTTGTTTTTCCCAACGTAGTTCTGCCTCTCTTGTAAAAATGCGTCCAGAGGTATAACGCTGCCTGTCTTCAGTTGATACGGCGCTTAACAAGTCAAACCGCAATAGTTTCCTTCTTTCGGCAGGCGTAGTTACGGCGCGCCGGGGAAATTCCTCTGCCAGGAAAAGCGCGCTTTCTGGAAAATGAAGCGCATCTATGAAGTTCTTGAAGTCCGTGACCGTTCCGGCACAGATGATCTCTTCCATTGCTGTTCCTCTTCCTGCTCTAGCTAGCCTCGAACTGCCGAGGGAAGGAATCGTCGCGCATGCGTGTCTGACCAGGACTTCATCGAATTGACAAAGTTTTCAATAGCCGCGTCCTGCAGCTTGCTAAAATGATCGCCGGTAAAGGCCCGCATGCTGCGAATGCCCCGATTGACACGCTCGACTCCAGGCTGAAGGGTCAGAAAATCCGCGTATTGCGTGCCATAATAATTTTCTTCCGGTTTTTTATTGAGCCAGCGACCGAGGCCCCATAGTTCGTTCTCTGGCTCGTCGCTCTGGCGCAGGGTACTGGTGACAAAGCCCCCAGGACGCGCCGGAGTATCTTTCAAGCTGATTTCGGCCTTCACCTGTCCCAATCCACGCGAGCGCCCGGAGCCGAGGCGCAGCAATTCATTTTCCATATCCTGCAAGACGATAAACAGCATACCAAGCTGCCAGATCTCAAAATTGCGCAAGTGAATCGTCGTCTCAAAGACGACACCTTCGCTCACGACCTCCAGATCAAACTTTGCGCCGTGACTGGCTCCTCCGGTCAGGCGATCAATACCTACGCCGTCGCGCAGTTCCCTGGCCTCCTCTGAGACGAGGTAGGCGTCGCTGATGGCGATGCGCCCGATAAAGGCGGTTGAACCAAACAGGCGGCAGGTTGGGCAGGAAGCGGCATAAACAAGATCGGTGCGGTCTTCTAGCGTCCTGCGATTTTCCTCGCCCCTGCGCGCATACTGGTTAAACATACCTCCGCATGACTCACGATAGTCGTTTTGAAGTTGCGTCATGTCGGAGATGCTTTCACGAACTTCCCGGTTATTGAGTTCAAAAGGATAGCAGACCACGCGCGATTTAAGGCTGCACACGATTTTTTCGATATGGCTGCGGAACACGCCCTTGAGCGAGCTACCCGGTATGAAGACCTCCTGTTTGCCGTTGCGATTCGTCAGCACTGGTGTCATATCCGGGCCGCTGACGCTGGCATGGCCGGATTTTACCAGCAAAGGACCTGTGGTGGTGATGCGTACAGTGCAGAAAGCTTCGTTTACAATTTTTTTCAACATAACTAGCTGGCTCCTTCGTTGCTGGTAAACATCGTATTAATTTGCTCGATCAGGAAGTTGAAGGCAGCGTCCTGCTCGTATTGAGCAGTTCCTTTGCCTGTAACCAGATACTTTTGCAGGCGTTGGCGGCGCGTGGTTTCATCTATTCCATTACCTACCAGTTCGAGCGCGTCAATGGTTAAATTCTCAAGTCTGGCAACGCCCAGCCCGCGTGAGCGTTTGCCGCCAATTACGCCGAAGCCATGCACGTATTCACTGAGGCCAGCGCATAGAAGCTGGAGTTCTTTCGGACTGGCGTTTTCCAGGACGATTTCCATAACGAAACTCGCGCTGGCCGGTACGACCTCGAAGTCATATTTCAGCCTATCACGCGCCTTCTCGCTATCGCGGTCTATCGCGACTCCATCACGGCGTTCGATAATGTCCATCATCTCCTGCTCAGACATATAGAGGTCGTTGATGTTGACATGCGCGGCTGTAAAGGGCGAGCCAAACAGGCGGCAGGTATCACAAAGTTCCTCTAAAGCTTTTTCGAGAATTTGTTTTGCTTGATCCGGGTGATTACGGCGGTCTCGGGCGACCTGCCATTGCCTGGCAGTCGGGCAGATGTCTTCTCGCTTTCTTCCCTGTTGGCTTTCCTGCCTGAATTCGTCTTCATTCAACTCGATGAGCGCGCAGGTGGAAAAGCCTGGCAGGCCGGGAACCAGCTTTTCTACGGTGCTGCGCAATGCGCCCTTGAAGCTTGAGCCAGGGATAAATGGTTTCTGATCAGGTGTCAGAACAACAGGGCTATCGCTACTGCTCAGAGTCACTTTACCGCCGCCAATATGCAATCCTGTCTGCATCTTCAAGTTGCCCCTGAATACGTAGCGATTGCGAAGCTCGTATCTGCTATATATGTTGATTGCCATGTTTACCTCCTGTGTGATCCTTGTTGGAAACGCTGCTGCTCTTTTAATTCAGCCTCAACAAGCATATTTTCGGCCAGGAGATGCTGGACATAGTCGCGGATAAGTAGCCCTAACATTTCCTGCTCGTCTTCGCTGCTGACACGCCGCCCCTGCTCATCTTTTGTCAGGGCAAAATCAGTGCTGAGCCGCAGCTCCAGCCGGTCGAGTTCTTTTTCCAGGTGTGTGTAAAACGTCTTAATATCGCGCTTGCTAGACGGCCAGTTGCGCTCTCGCTGGTGTTCCACAAATCTTCGCACGTCGTTATATTTGAGCGTAAGCGCGATATTCAACAGCCCGTTTACCTGTGTGGCAGGCAATGGATTGCACTTTTCTTTCTGAATCATCCGGCGCACAAATGCTACAGATTCTGGATAGAGAACTGTATCGCTGAGGAGTTCGATTTTTTGCAAGTGCTTTTGAGTGAGCATGATGCTTGCTATCCCCTCTTGTTTTTCTGCGCTTCTTTTGTCTGGTTGATGAGTTTATTTTCAATGTCAGAGACGTTGACCATGTATTCATACTGCACGACCATTTTGTGAATAAACTGGCGCATGAGCAGCAGATGAATACGCCGCCGTTCTCGCTGGTCTTCTTCGCTTGTATCGCCAATGTTTAAGCGTTTTTCACATAATGTATTTGCTCTGATCCTCAGCTTCGTGTCCAGATAATTTTTCAAGCGCACCCCAAATCCCTCGTCAGGCGAGTCTTTATAGGTCTGACGCCAGGAAGAGTTGCGGGCCGTCTGCTTCTTGATATAATCGAAGACATCAGAGATTTTGTTCGTGCTTTCCGCGATGGTTTCTAGACCCGTCAACTGGGCGCGTGAGCGTTTCAAGGCGGCGGCAGCATGATCCCCCAGTTTCACTGCATCGTCATAAAAGCTATCTGCCTGGTTGTTTACTTCGAGAATAATTTGCATTTCACGATTCATACCAACGTAACCTCCTGATGAAATCGGTCAGAGACGCAGATGCGTCCAAAGCCTTCCACTTTGCGCCTGCCTATACCGGCTTCCTCAAGTTGATAAAGGGCCTCCACCAGTCCGGTATCCTCCACTTTTTTCTTGCTCGCGAACAGGAAGACGGAGCCGGTATCTATCGCCAGTTCGTTCATACGTGGCGTTCCCCACAGTTCGTTCCAACCAGTAACGCGCCTTGTACTGCTGAACTGGTAGATCAATTGAAGCAGGTTTCTCTCAGACGCAGGCAGCATGCTGTCCAGGATGCTTTCATTCATGGTCGTATAGTACCCTTGCCAATCGTTACAGAGAATGACAGGCGAGTGCAATGTTATTGCGAAGTAGAACGGTGAGGTATTCAGGTTGAACTGCTTCGCTCTCTCCTGTAGCTTTGTATTGAAGCCTTCAAGCCGCTCTCTAAATTTGTCCATACTTGTCAGGCCATCAACCGGTTTTGCTTCCAGTCCCACTTTGCCCAGTCCGCGCGTGCGCCCTGTTCCTACTCGTAACCAACCCGCCTCGCCGCTCGCAAACTTTTCTATAAAATCCTGAAAGGGCTGCGCGAAATCATCAGTTATTTGCAACAAGCCCCAGAAATGAGCATCTTCTTCGATGACTTCGCGGTTGTATAGAATGCCTTCCTCCACCGTACCTGTCATACGATTGATGCCGTTATGCGTTTGCAGGCGCGTTCCTACTTTGGCGCTGAGTATTGCGCTATCCCCACTAAGACGCCGATAATAACCAGGGAAATGATCCATAGGCCGCTCAAGTTTCCGCTCTCGACAAACCTCGCAATATTTATGTTGTTTTAAAGGTTGAAGCAGCAGATCAGGCGGAGTTGTGAGCTGATCTGCTAATGCGAACATGGCCCAATCAATCAGCGTATCTCGCACTCCGTGTCGCGGCTCGTCTATACCTTTCTCGTGTGCTGTGGGACGAAATCCTGGAAAACGCTTGCATGACTGCGCCGTTTTCGGCAAGGGATAGATCGGAGACTTTACGTCATTCTGGAAAATCTCGCTTTTTTTGAACGAAGCCGGATACAAGTTAGGAAACCAGACCTGTTCGTTCAGGAACAAATTTTGAAACCCGGTGTCGTCATCTGGATAAAACAGGCGATAGGCTGCAGCCAGGCTTCCCGCGAGGGCTGTTCCTGGAATGTATTGCGCGCTAGCTGCTCCTCCCGGCGCGTGATCTGCGCGAATGGCGAGGGGAGAGTCGGCGCGAAGGGTAAGAGCATAGTATTTCACTGGCTTTCCTCCGTGTTGTATTTTGCCAGCACCTCCAGATGCGCCAGCCAGCTTTCCCATTGTTGCGCTTCAATTGTTTCGTTGTTGATAGTGACGCTGGTAATTTCGCATGTACACATACCTTTTCCGGTAGATTTGTTGCCGCCAAGCCGGTCAATCATGCGGAGTCCAGCCAGCAAGAGCAGCAGCGAATAGGTCGGGGCGTTGCGCTGATCTTTTATATGTCTGACGTCTGCATAGGCGGTCAAATCAACTGGCAGGCATTCTAAAGCGCCTCGAATTTTGCCATAGAAGTTGACGTCGCGGTTGCCGAACTCGCTCGTGTAGAGCGCGCCAGGTACGGAAGTATGGGTTGGCCGGTCGATGCGTACCTGCGTATAGGTCTGCACCTGCAAGCTTTTATAGTTCCCATCTCCGCCTTCGTATACTGCCTTTTCATTAGCGTCCTGGCGCGCATCATCGAAAAACAGGCGTCCGGGATAGGTATGCGAACCGAAGATGCGGATAGGCATGGTGGGTTTTACTTCACCCAACCACCATAAGGCCGCCTCTGGATCATGCGGGCTTTCTATGCGCTCTTTTTGCTTGCTTCCAGCATACAAACGGGCCAGTTGTTCGCAGCGTTCGCGTAATACACCCTTAAAGGTAGAACCAGGAACATAGAGATATCCACCGCTATCGCGCACCACTGTTCGATCAACCAGCACGTCTCGTATCCCGGTGCCGAAGTGATATAGTGTGGCGAACCGTAGTGTATAGTCAATCTGGATGCGATCAGTTTTTGGTTCCACCATTTCCTCCCTTTTGCTCAATAAAGTCATATAGTTCGGCGAAATCCAGTAGCGGCGAGCGATACACACCTTCACCGTCTTCAAACCAGGGAAATCTCATGCGAGGAAGACCAGAAACCGGTTTTTCATGTATTTTGTGTTGTTTTCCATAGCGGCTGGCAACCTGGTAGACATAGCTATAGACATGCTGCCACTGTTTTTCTTTCCAGTTAGTGAGTACCGCGCGTGCATCCGAAACAGAAGTTGTGAGATTCTTTTTCATCACCGCCTCACGTAGCTGATGCAGCTTTGTATGTCCCAGATCTCTTTCCTTACCTATTCGAATAGCCTCGCGGAGTTCTTCTAGCTCCTCAACGCTATAAGGCCGCAAGGTAGCATAGAATTTCGTTCCCTCATCTTTATTTTCCCGCGAGAGCGGTTCCATTACCTTGTTAAAATCATGACCGGTATTGCCCGCCACAACCACAAAGTTAATGGTCGACATATCGAATTCTTCTCGTTTTCCACGTTCCTGTGCTTTATTCTCGCGTTCAGCTGCTTCCTTTTTAGCGCGCTTTAATGTCGTCTCCGCTAATTCATGAAGCAGGCCGAAAGGGTATTTGATGGGGGAGATGATCACTGCTATTGAAAGGGTATGTTGTTTGTTAGTAGCTTCGTGAAACTCCGTTGCCAGAGTAAGCGCAACATCAATAGCCACATTTGCTGGCGTCACTACCATCACATCATCGCCGCCGATCAGCAGGATATCAAATGGGAACATGTACTCATCTTTGTTTTCTCCCCGAACTATCGGAAGATGCCTGACAACGGCCTGACTCATGGCCTGATAGATAGCAGTATCTACCATCTCTGCCATAGTTTGCCGTTCCTTCAACGTTTTCAGTTTATCCATAACTGTTCCCATTTGATTGGCATCGGCATAAATGAGGGCCATATAGTCTCTGCCACCGGAAAGGCCCTCTAGTTTGTTGAAATCCGAGGGACGTATTGTATTGGGTTTCAGATAGCTCGCTGGCAACATATCGATGAGTTTTTTCCAGGCAAACGGAGGATTTATAACCTTATTTCCGATCCCTAACTTTTTCTCGACAAGTTGGTCAATTCCATCCCTCACATTATGGTCTTCTTTACGTTTCCTCAGGCATACTCCACAATACCGCCGCTCCGGGTCATCAGGATCAGCGCTTTTACCTCTATATTTGTCCTCGGCATAGCGCATTCCACAAGCATCGCAGGGACGCATGAACGGATGTGCGGGAAGAACTTCTATTTCCTGATGAGATATTCCCTTATTCTGTAGTAGGCGATAATGTAGCAAGCGCATGTATGGATCTAACGCTGGATCATTCCATACATCTTGGATAGAATCTGGAATTTCTTGTACACCAAAGGAGATTGTGGTCCCATCTCCCGTCTGTTTAAGATATTCCCTTTGAATGGCCCTTGCAAATGCTTCAGCCCGATTTTTATCACCTGGAACCAGAAACATCCCAGAGCCGCCGTTGGCATAGATCAATTCTGCTTTATATTCTTTAGCAACCTCATCCATTACATCGCGATTCAAATGGTCGAGCAGAGAACTGGCACCGCGGATTTCTTTGAGCTTATTGGTGGCGAAGACGTACTGTTTGATGTGGTCGGTGTCCAGGGCTACCAGTGTATATGTTGCCACGAGTATCACACCTCCAGCCTTTATATGTTGCGGTCGAGGAATAGCTTATCTAGCTGCTAGCATCAGCAGTATAACACAGTTGGGGCAAATTTCATATCAGAGGTACTTCTGGTTTTTGTCAGAAGTACCTCTGAATTTGTAGAGAACAAAATACCCATGCAAAGAGTGAAAGCATGGGTATTTGTTACTTCCTTTGATAAACCCGAACGGGCATTGAGCAAGTTACTCAACGACTAGAGGCCAGAAGTCCTCGTAGGAATGTTAGTCAGTTTCAATCTTCTCGAAGAGGTTCTAATAACATTCCTCGCGTTTACTAATATAGCATATACAGAGAAAAAAAGCCAGCGTCTGTTGCCTGCTTGATGTACGTGCCAAGCAGGCAACAGACGCTGGCTTTTTTAATTGGTTGGGCTCGTTGGCAAGGGTACACCCAACTTCATAAGAAATGCCACCACCAACATATGAATGATGGTAAGCAACTGCTCATTCCTGGTAATCAGGTAAGCAACTACCAGGAAAGCGATCAAGACAACGATTAGAAAGAGCTGTGACAAAAGTGACTTTACATTGCTACGTAGACTCGTGAAATCTAGAAGGTCCTTCTTTTTAGGAACACAGTCCATAAGCTTTACTCCTTTCGGATTGTACAATATGCTAGATGCGTCAATTTGACACATTCTGCTATAGAATATAGCACACAAAAATAGATTCTTCAATAGTAGAATTATGCCAATTTGGAATGATTGAAATTTTTGAGGTCAACAGTTCTATATATATCATTAATATAATGCAAGATGTAGTTGAATATTAAATGTAGCTTGTGAAAGGCATCCCCTACCCACCATGAATACTAATTTCTTTTTGTCGAGCATAGCGGAAAATTTCCACGGGATTCGTAATTCCTTTGGCTCTGGCTTCTTGTACCCAGGCGCTCATTTCGTATTTGTTTTGGAAGAGCCGGTTGCCGCAGAAGATATGGCGTCGGAGAAAAGGTGTTGGGGTGGTATGCATTAATTTTATGCGGGTGGAAAGACTTCGCGTGTATTCTGGCCACCAGGGTGCTGTGAGGATATAACGCGGCTGATGTACCCACTCTGGGCAAGGGACATTATAGCGATCGCAAAGAAACTCGACAGAGGCGGCGCAGAAGGCAGCCCAACGACGTGTATGTAAAGTGTCAGGTTCCGGTTCTGCTATTGGTTCACTTACCAGGGCTAACCGATTATCCTTCGCGTAACCATACCAGGCGTTTCTGAAATTGCCTAAAGCAATCCAGGGGTCTTCCCCTGAGCATATCTGCTGATAGGCTCGTGCTATTGTCTGGATTGTTTTAATGGTTGATGTCATTTTTCTATCTCGCTATATCACCCTCCCCCTCCCCATCCCCATCGTCGTCTTATACCCCACGCCCGTATAAAACGCCAGTTCCCCCAGCAATTTCACCTGCTGCTTCAGCGTTAGTCCATCTTCCTGAGTTGCAGGCTCGTCGGGGCCGCGAAGTTGGTATTTGCACATGCCAATGAAGCCGTGTTGCCAATGGGTAGTGAACTTGACAACATGAGGTCTCAGGTAATAGTCGGTGATCACGATGCCTTCGTCTAAGGCGTATTGCTCGATAAGTTCAGGGTTCACCAGATGGGCAAGTTCGGCAGGAGCCAGGTCCTGCCACCGTCTGGCGAGATAGGGAAAAACGTAGTGGGGAAGCGGCAGCAGCGCCATATAGTTGCCATAGGCCCGATTTTTAGCATTGCCCCGATTGAACGACGTGATGGAGTCGAACTCGAACTTCAGGAAGTCGTTGGTTTTCCGATTTCTCACCCGCTCTACCATGTCCGTAAATGAGGTGAAGCCTGTCCAGCCGGTGAGATCGTGTTCTTCGAGAATGACTTCCTCAAGCAGCAGGGATTGTTTGCCCAGGCGGATAAAGGGCGGTTTGCTACGCAAGTTGCTGCTTGATTTGAAGTCGGTGAGCGCCTGGTAGAACAGAGGGAAGAGTTCGCCTAGCAGCAGGGTGATGCGAATGGTATAAGTTTTTTCGGGCAAGAGCGGCCAATGTATGTTGTTTTGCTCTACATCAAGTAGTTTGGCGGGCGATAAGGGAAACTGCAAAGAGGAACAGGTGAATAGACGCCGCTTATTTCCTTCGTGTAGCCATTCCGCCACTTCTGGCGCGGCAGCCCGTATCCAGTGCAACCAGGCCGCGTGAACTAATTCGCCCGAAAACGGCATCAGCGTGCCTTCTTGAATTGGGCGCAGCTTCAACAAAAATGCATAGAGCCTTGAAGGCGCTGTAGATGTCAACGGAATATCCATATACCGCCCTTTCGATAAAAAACAAACCTCAATTCGCCATTCTATCCTAAATTCCTGATTTATTCCATCATCTATGATAGAATGGCTACTGTGATAAGCGAGGTTCTTCTGGAAGTGTTACCGGCACAAGTTGGCCGATGGTATGTGTTGGAACCCGCGATGTTACGATGATGGCTCCGTCCATGCGAGGCTCATAACAGGCGATCCAGGGAACAACAAGCGAATCATAGAGGCGTACTAACGCGGTGACTAACCAGAGGGGCATTCTGCCGTTGAAGATCAGCCCACGATCCTTTGGAACCGGTGGAAAAGGCACGCTGCTGACTATATCATACTCGAGATGGTCATTGAGCGGTCGAACAGTAAGTACAGTGACCCCTTCGCGGGTATCTACATGAATGTTTATTGCTGGAACATGTTCTGTACCAATCTGAAGTGAAGGAGGTGTCACCCAGCCGAGGCGTCCATCAAACTGGTAGAATGGTTGTGAACCGCTAAGCAGCGCAAGTGAACCATATAACCAGGGTGTGCCGTGTCCATAGATGGCGATCGACGTATTGCGAGGAACGGTCGTTAGAAATCCCTCGATCCATTCGGGTTTCCACCGGAGCGTTTTCGGGTCTTTGCTTTCGACGTAGTCGTCAACATCTATTAGTTGAGCTGGCGCTGCATCAAAATGTTTTTGTCGCAGATCCTCAGAAGAAAATGAGGTGAAGAGATCGGCCACACGATCAACCAATATATTGAATAAGGTGTTGTCTTCTAGAAGCGTATCCCTTTCTAAACCGGTCAGAGTTCCGCGAATAACAGGAGCTGTTTCGTTGATGGTAGAAATGCCTTCCAATTCAGAATACAGGTCGGCGATAGGTTGGAGACCGTGAGCTATTACCAGGTTGCGCCAGAACTGGATGGTAGCTTCATCGCCTGGCTTGAGCAGAAGGATGGAGTGGGTACAATGCCGAAGAATGACTGTCTGCCATTCCTTTGGGCGTCCACCGAGGTCTACCAGCAGAGGAAAATGGCGGTTTTGCAGGGAAGTACAAATATGTTGTACCACCTCGGGAGTCCATTCTCCTTTGAAACGAATACGATCAACGCTTCTCTGGTCGATCTCCTGGGTCCAATCGCCTTCGTAATCGGGGCAGGCACGAATGACGAAATGATCAACACGTCGTTGGCGTAACGCCCGTGTCAGGTTGTAGGTCAGCGTCGATTTGCCCGCGTGCGGTGGGCCACCAATGATAATCGCAGGTAACATATTCACCATAGTCAAAACTCCTTTTTAAGGAACAACAATCAAAGACGTAGTAGGAGCAACAATGCCGGAATATACACATACACTGCTTGCCACGCTCGGCGGACAGCCACAGGTTGTTACCTGTACGTTAGATTTACTCCTTCCTCGTTTTCCCATCAGCGAAGTCATCGTTATTCATCCGCATGCTACTCAACCCCGTTTACAACATTCCTTACAATGCTTAAGTGCGGAGTTTGTCAGCGACCGCTATCGCCATTTTAATCGCACCATTCATCTCCGCTCCCACATTCTTCGCTTGGATGAAGACACATTGCTGGACGACGTTACAGATGATATGAGTGCAACTGGCGCGATTGAAACCATCCACCAGCTTATCCGCGACCTGAAACGGCAACCGCGCTGCATCCACCTGTCGGTCACGGGCGGTAGAAGACTGATGGCTCTGAGCGCTATTTCAGCCGCCCAGCTCAACTTTAAGCACAACATTGACCACATCTGGCATATCTACATGCCTGAAGAACTCAAGCATCGGCTCAAAGACGGCAAGAGAATGCATATCTTACCTGGCGAGCAGATGAATCTGATCGAAATACCCTTTGTTCCCTGGAAAACGTATTTTTCTCCTGCTGTGGATGATAATGCAAGCGCGCAGGAGCTTCTACGTTCCCAAATCGTTGAAGCCGAAGAACAAAAACGCCGCAATCAGGTTATTGACAATCTTACCAAAGCGCAACACCAGGTACTTCGACTTGTAGTGCAGGGCAAAACGCCAAAGGAAGTAGCTAATCAGCTTGTCATCAGTCCGCACACCGTTAGTTCCCATCTTTCCGAAATTTATAAGAAATGCAAGGATGCCTGGGAGTTAGACGATGATTATTCGTTCGACTACCACTTCCTGCGCGAGCGTTTCCGAAAGCACTCTGTCCCTGACGAGTAGAGTATAGCGTATTAAGCATGGCTTTGACATCAGAAAGAACTGTGATTTTTTTCATAGGAAGTTGTGATGTATACTGACTTTCAATCTGGTACAGTATCACTATATTTTACGGGGGGAAGTAATCATGCTTATTTTAAATTTTGCTCATCCGCTCACTTCCGAACAGCGCTCTCAGATCGAAACGCTGGCCGGACGCCCAATTGATGAGGTGCGAGCCTTTCCTGTGCAAATCGACCAGTCAGAGGCACTTGCGCCACAGATTGTCTCCATTGTCAATGCTGTTGGCTTGACATCCGAAGAATGGCAAACTCGTCCCCTTCTTATTAACCCGCCAGGTTACGCACCTGCTGCCTTTGTCTTATTGGCCGAGCTACATGGGCGTATTGGTCATTTCCCAATGCTAATACGCTTGCGGCCCAGGCATGATCCATTGCCTGGGTATGAAGTTGCAGAGTTGTTGAATCTACAGTTTATTCGCGAAGAAGCAAGGTGGAGACGGTAATGGTTATCTGTGAAAGGAAAAAGAGATGACACTAATGATTGCTCTTATTGGAGAACAACCTCTTCCCAATCTTTTACCGATACGGCATTATCATCCTGATAAGGTATTGCTCATCTATTCAGACCGAACAAAACCTGTGTACGACAGATTGGAAGCAACGTTGCGGCAGGAAGTCAAGGTTTATGGCTTGCAGACCCACGCTTTCGATATTGTGACTATTGTAGAAGCGCTTAAGCAAGAGCTGACACAGCATAAGGATTTGATTTCTCAACCTATGAGTTTTAACTTAACGGGTGGAACCAAAGCTATGGCTTTAGCTGCCTATCAAGTTGCGCAACTATACAAGGCTCCTGTTTTTTATTTACAAAGCGAAGGAAAGCAGAACCAGGTTTACCATTATATTTGGATGGACGGGCAACTCCGATTAGACTCTAAGGCCGTATTACCAGAATGTGTGCGGCTTGTGGACTTGTTCAATATTCACTTCGGGCCACGTAAATGGGATGAATATGGCCCTAAGCGTTCCGAGGGAAGCCCATTTGAAGAGGTGTTAAGTGAGACTCTGCGTGAGCAAGGATACGAAGTGATGATGGGTGTGAAGGCTATGAATGGACAGATCGATATTGACGTTGCCATTCGCTTTGAAAATCGGTTTGCCATTATAGAAGCAAAAGCAGGAAACAGTGGCAAAAAGCTGGATGGTATTAAGCAATTAAGTAATGCCGTCCGTCATATAGGAACGTATACGCAAACCTTCTATGCTATTACTGTACAACAAGAAACTGCACACGAGGCGATTGCTGACGCTTCCCGTATTAAAATCATCTCTTTGACAGGTTATGATTTCGACAGGCATACCCTGTCAGAAGATGATACCAGTCTGCTTATCTCAACTATTGATGGTGCGTTAAGATAAGAACGCCTGTTATTTTTACGTTGTACCTAGAGTGTGTCCGAAAAGGCTCCTCAAGTGGGACAGGGAAAGAGACAACCTGCTTATGTCGCTTGAGAAACCTTTTCGGACACACTCTATTAATATTGCACAATCACCTCACCCAGGCTGCGTCCTTGTGGGCTTGCCAGGTAGGGTGCGATATTTTTGGCGAACCAGGTTGGGCCAAAAACTTTTGCTCCATTTTCGGCATCGCTCACCGTTTCCCATAGGAGAATGACGGTTGCCTGGTCGTCTGTGTGCTTGACAAAATAGAAGGCATGGAAGCCGGGCTGGCTTGTAAGTATAGCCCTCGCTTCTTGCTCGAGTCCGGGCCGGAGCTGGTCAACAGGGATAGTGAGGTGTAGATGGTTGATTACTGCGTACATGCAAGTTCTCCTTATCGCTTTTCTCATTTAATGAGAAGGTTTGCTTTTTATGTTTGAAAGATACGAGAAAATCTCTTCTGTAGATCAGCGGCCCATCTTTCAGCCCCTCTTCAGCCAAAGATGTATAATATGCTCGGTATGACATCTAGCATGGAGTCTCCCGAATGGACGAGCAAGAGCGGGATTTTTTACAGGAAGACGATATCGAGATCACTGATCTGGATGACCCGCGAACGGGCGATAGTAGCATATTTCGCGGCTTTGGGCATCCTCATTTTGTTGCGCGCAAGTACCGGCGACCTATCACGGTTATTACCATCTGTATTGTGATGCTTGGTATTATCGCGATCAGCTTCGCGCCCCTGCGTGACTTGCTGGTTCAGAATAGCCTGATCTCGCCTTCTGCGACCAGCCAGCCATCGAATTTCTTCTATGGTATACTGGCCGATCCGCCCTGGGGACAGCTATTTGTGGATGGCAAAAGGGCTTCACCCGTTGTAGCGGGAAATAATGTACTTATACGCTTCACTGCCGGGCGATATGTACTCGAGTGGCGCGCCGCTCCTTTCGCTCCGCAACGCTGCATCCTGTCAGTCCCTATGGGGGACAATGGCGATACCTGCAGATATTCCATTTTTCATGTAGGTGGAAGTGGGTCGGATCAATATCCCGTACTCACCTTTTTCCCCTCGCTGCGACTGTTAGCCGCCGATCAACGTTCAGCTTTAGTATCGGCAGTTCAGGCTGCGCTGAACGATAATCAAGTGAGTGCTGTTGTGCAGCCCGGTGAGTTCTACGCTCAGCCCTGGAGTTCGTCTACCAGTGGACAACAGCCTTGCAAGTTAGCTGCCAATTCCGTGATTTGCTATAAGGTGGCAACGCAGCCTTTACACGCCACGCTCTCATATCAGTTAGACCTGGATACCGCGCCAACCGCTCCCTGTAGTGATGGGGAATGCATTTTTAATGGCTATGATTGCCGCCTGTTTTGTTCGCTTTCCCTGTTCAACTACATGATGGGTGTACCGCATTCTCGCAGAACCTGGCAAGCGTTTGCTATTGCCCATGTGTTCTGGACGTTTACCACTCTGGATGGAACAATGGTCGAGGCGAATCAGCCCGATACTTTCATTGGCGGCATGCATAACGAGCATATCATGCCGCTTGCTATCTCCTGGAATGGAACAACCTGGCATGTCGAGACTGACTCTAACGAGCCGGATTTGCCGTTTTCCGATCCTGTCTGTGATACGGCGGTTGCTGATGCCTATAATCTGGCCGCTATGTTCCCATACAAATCCCAGCAAGTGCCATCGATGTTCGAGTTAATACCTGCGGCCAATAGAGCGGATGGATGTCTTGTAGTTGTCACTGCCAGCACAGAGGCGAATGGGCCGCCGATTCCTTCTCCAACTGCTTTACCTGTGGCCTATTGCCTGCATCGCTTCGGTGTTTTGCTGGCAGCGAACGAGACCGCGCATCGTTACTGGCCCTTCTTGCCAGTCGCAAGTGCGGCAGAGCAGCAGCTTGCGCAACAACTGGTGAGCCAGGGTTGATATTGGGCAATGGAGAAAGGCCGCTTATCTACGCTGCCGGAGAATGAGGAATGCGGTAATCACAGCAACAATCCCCGCGATGCATAGAGGCAGGCCAGTTTGCGCGCTATGGGTACCTGCCCAGAGAAGCGCGCCAATAATTTCCAGCAGCAGCCCGCCCAGAAAGAGCAGCGTAATAGCCAGGGGTGAATATTCAAACGTGGCCCGGATTTCCTGGCGACCGAAGGTTGGGTTGGAGCGTGTTGTAGTGGTGGCAGAAGCAGGCTCCCCATTTGAAAGCTTGACCTGAGATTCCGGCGCGTATTGTTCCAGCGCGGAGTGAATGGCGGCGTACAGGCTTTCGATTTTGGCGCGTGGCGCGCGGATATACACTTTGCGCTGCCCCTCGCTGAGCAATAATTCGCGGAATAGCGGCTCGAAGGATTTCTGCCGCAGCGAGACAACCTGAATGCCTGGCAGGGCGAGCGCGTCGAGAAAGAGCCGTTCTCGTGGAAAGCTGGCATAATAAAAGCCCATCACGCGCTGGTTGGTAAGCACAATTTCGCATGGGGTGCTGTGTTCGCTCTGCCCGCCATCCCAGATAGCAGGCAGCGTGAAGAGCGGTACTTCGCCCTCGTTTAAGTGCTGGCTCAACCCTTTCAGGCGGCGCAAAATTTTTTCCGCCGCTGGCCCTTGCGCTGACATGGATTCGTCCCTCTACTCGTTTTGGCTGATTATAGCATATGACGGTAATATGAACTTTGACGAAGAAAGAGAGGATACCCAGGGATGTCATCCTTCGCTGCGCTCAGTATTTCGTGTGCCAGGCGATTCGGTCTGGCACACGAAATACTGAGCGCAGCGAAGGATGACACGTGAACAATTCCCCGCTCTTTTAGCAAAAGCTATTTTTCCGCCCTACATGCTAAAGTCTAGAGGGAGTTTTAGAATCTGTTCGTGAGGAACAGTATCCCGGTCATCACCATAATAAAACCACAAATGATAAACAGGTAGCGATTGAAGTTACCCTTACCGGCTTGCAGACCCATCAAATTGCGTCCGAACCAGGTATCCAGGAACAGGCCGCTAATCAAGAAGAGCATACCAACAATGATCTCGATTATTTCAAAAAGAATGACACTGAGGGATGAATGCCCTGTAAGTTGTGCCCCAGCGCCGACGAGGAATAACAGGGCGACCACTATAAGGCTTGTCCACGCGATGATACGAGTAGGTCTCTCTTGTGAATCCATTGTAGCGCCTCCTGGTGTATGCATTTTCTTTCAGATGATAGAATAAACGCGACAGCAAGTAAAAAATTTAACCCGATTTTGTAAATAGAAGGCAGAGAGATGGTACAGAAAAAAGATACCGTCGAGGGTGCAGCAGAGGAGCAAAAGCCGACTGCAAAGCACATTGGCGTGTCGAAGAAAGTAACCGATCACCTGGCGAACGAGCGCACCTTCCTTGCCTGGATGCGCACCGGGCTGGCCACCATCACCTTCGGCTTCGTCGTCGAACGGTTTGGCCTGCTGCTGCGTGAACTAGGCTTTAAAAGCGCCCTCACTAACGCGACTTCCATTCACTACTCCTCAATTATCGGCGTGGCGCTGACGTTATTGGGCGTGGTTATGATGGTGATGGCCCTGCTCAACTTCCTGCATATTCGCCGCGCTATTGACGCCGAACATTTTCATCCACCGGCGGCTTTCGCCATTATCCTGACTGTGCTGGCAAGTCTGATTGGCGTCCTGCTGGCGATCTACCTGCTGCTAACGGCATAAAAAAGGCCGCTCCATTTGATGCATTTTGTTAAATAACGGAAAATATACCTGTAGGGAGGCGATGATGAATTGTTACAATGAAAGGGAGTATATTGGTCTCATGTCATCCTGAGCGCAGCGAAGGATCTCCGTTCCCCGCCGATGCGCGTGCCGAGGCCGCAGATCCTTCGCTGCGCTCAGGATGACATGGGGTGAGTATCCCCCCGTATGTTGTAAAAGTTCATCATCGCGTCCTGCCCCTTGTGCGGATCGACCAGGAGGACGCGATCAATCGCGTCCCTACAGATATAAACCCTCTTTATTTATCAAAATCTATAAAAAGGGAGCGACCCCACTTCTAGCGAAGCCTGGCCGCCGCCTTATCGAGGACAAACATCTCATGGCCGTTGAAGTCGGTCACTTCCTCCGCGGCAAAGGTTTTACCGGAGGTAAGACGGAAGGCGGCAACATGCAGAGCGACGGGAGGATCGGTAGCGACCAGGATATTCTGGATTTTCCCCAGCGATTGGCCGCTTTCGCTTTTCACCTCGCTGTTGAATAGCCTTTCGCTCAGGGGAAATTCGTTGAGCTGGCCGCCGTGTGATTCCAGGATCAACATCTGATCGTTGGCAACGGTGATGGCGTCACGTTGAATAGATTGGATGGCGTTGGATGTAAGCGCCTTGTAGCCCCAGACGCCAACATTCACGCGCAGCGCATAGATACTATTCGTTTCCGGCTCGTAATAAAAATCCTCGACTATGCCCGCCCGCTTCCCCTCTGAGGGAATAGTCACGGGCAAACCCCGCAGTTCAAACCAGTCTCTTATCGATGAATTGCCATTCATAGCAGTATTGGCTCCTTCACAGAAAATAAAAAGGTAGAGAGGCCTCTTATCACTATATATCACAGATAAGCAAGCCTCTCCAAATCTTCAGCAGCAGGCGTGAAGGTGCCTGCGTTAGAAGCTTAGCGACCGGAACCTAGCAGCTTGTGGAACAGGCCAAAGAGCAGGAAAGTTGGCGGCCACTGCCCCACGAAAATGCTCCAATCACGCTTCCCTACCAGGAAGAGGGTCGCGGAAGCAATAATGGAAGCGACTGCGCCCCAGTACCAGACTGCGCCTGGAACCTGGTCGGTAATGCGGAAGTACTGATCCTGTACGTCCTGAGCCGTCTGAGTAGCCGAATCAACCCGAGTTGCCATGCATCTACATCCTTTCTTTGTTCAACCGAATGCTTATCCCGGCGAACGGATTGCCATGCACCAGGATAATAGGAACTCTTCTGTAAATTGAACACATGTGTTTGTTTAGTCTCATGTATTCGAGTAATTGTACATAGGTAAAGACGTCGGCAGGAAGAAAATCGGGTACACTTATTTTTTGATAATGGAAAAAAAGACAATGTCTGCTAATTTGTTGTAGGCGTGGAGAGATGCGCGGAAGGCATTCATCGATACAAACGATGGAAAGCCACCCGCAAGGAGCTGGCTCTACAAGCGCTTTCGTATTGTAGAGCCAGCTCCTTGCGGGTGGCTTCCGTTCCCACCTGCGCTTTTGTTCGCCTTTGTTATGCACCAGCCTTGAAAGTTGGCTAGTGGGTGCGAGCAAGCTGTTTCTTGGGCGGGATATGTATAGGGCGACCCTCGGCGGCGAGTACGGCTTCGCGCAGTCCCTCGCTGAGCGTTGGGTGTGGGTGAATGGTCTCGATGATCTCGTCGGCAGTCAGTTCGCCGCGCATGGCAACTGAATATTCGCTGATGAGGTTGGTGGCATCGGGGCCGATGATATGCGCGCCCAGGATTTCGTCGTATTTGCCCAGAATGACTTTGGTGAAGCCATCGGTCTCGCCGATCCCCACCGCCTTGCCATTGGCGGTCCAGGGGAAGCGTTCGACACGGGCATCGGGATACTGTTCCTTTGCCTGCGCCTCGGTCAGGCCAACGAAGGCGACCTCGGGGAAGGTATAGATGGGATTGGGGATGACGTTGTAGTCCATCTTTGCGCTGTGTCCCATCGCATTATCGCTGGCGACCTCTCCCTCCATCGAGGCGACGTGCGCAAGACCCGCGCCGTGTACAAGGTCGCCGATGGCATAGATGCCGGGCAGGTTCGTCTCCATCTTCTCATTGACGCGCACGCGCCCCCGGTCGTTATCCAGTCCCTGCTCCATCAGCTTTTCGAGGCCGCTGGTATTGGCGCGGCGACTCACCGCCATCAGCACATATTCGCCGCTAAAAGTCTGCTGGCCCTTGTCGCTGCTGGCGATAACTTTTTTCTGCTCGCCTTCATCCTCGATAGCCTCGACCTTCGTATTGGTAACGATATCGATGCCGCGTTTGGTAAGTGTGCGAACCAGCAGGCGGCGCACTTCCTCGTCCAATGGAGCCAGCACGTTCGGCAGCATTTCAACGACGGTGACTTTGGAACCGAGCGCGTTGAACATGCAGGCCAGTTCCATGCCGATTACTCCGCCGCCCACGCAGATAATGCTTTCCGGCAGCTTCGGCAGATTCCAGCAGGTATCGCTGTTGATGACATTGCGTCCATCAATGCCGGGAAACGGTGGCATCAGCGGAACCGAGCCGGTGGCGAGGATGATTTTATCCGCGCTGATAGTGACAGTGCCGCCATCGTTCTTTGTGATGGTGACGTTGCGAGAAGCATCAACCGTACCCAGCCCATCATAGACATCGACATTGTTCCCCTTCATCAGCACGCCTACGCCATTGGTCATACGCTTGACGACCTTGTCCTTGTAGGCCACCGCCTTGCTCATATCGAAAGTCGGCGGCTTATCCAGGTTAATGCCCATATCCCCCAGTGACCCCATCTCATACATCACTTCCGCGATATGCAGCATGGCCTTCGAGGGGATACAGCCGACGTTCAGGCAGGTGCCTCCCAGATATTGCTTTTCAACGATGGCGGTCTTCGCGCCCAGTTGCGCAGCGCGAATGGCGGCAACATAGCCGCCAGGACCCGCGCCAATTACAACGACATTATAATGTGTGTCTGCCATTACACGTACTCTCCTACAAATATATCAGTTGCGGTTTTCTCCTGTCTGTCAAGGAGCCGCACAGTGGAAAATGGTAGCAATATGCATGTTTATTGTATCACCTGAATAGAGGAAACGAGAGCGGAGAACAGCTACTCACGGGAAGCGATAGCGAAATAGACTTTCAACGCCTTGCGTTCTCGCATCAGCCTGACCCCTTCGTCAAACTGTTCTAATGGCAGGCGATGGCTGATAAGTTGATCTACCCGCACCTGCCGTTTTGTCATAAGTTCAAGGGCGATACGCAGGTCTTCAGGCGAAGAGGAATAGGTGCTGGTGAGGGTGAGTTCGCGCTGGTAGAGCGTTTCCAGGTCAATTGGAGCAGTGCCGCTATGGGCAGCAAAGATGTTGAGAGTGCCGCCGGGACGAAGCGCGGTTACAGCCTGTAGGAAAGGGCGAGCGCCAGGAACGGTAAGGATAGCCGCGTCTGCCCCGCGACCATCTGTCAATGATGCAAGCAGGTCAAAAAGCCCTTGTTCGTTTGCTGGTGCGGAGAGCGTTCCATCTGCGCCGAGTTCGCGGGCAAGCTGCAAGCGTTCGGGGAGCAGGTCAACGCCATATACGTTTGTCGCGCTAAAGCTACCTGCGCCAATAGCTTTGACTGCCTGGAGCATTAGCAAACCAATGGAGCCGAGGCCGACAACCACAACACTATCGCCGACCAGCAGGGGCGTGCGTCTCACAGCACGGACGCAGCAAGCCAACGGCTCGACGAACGAACCTTCCTCGTCGCTAAGAGAATCTGGTAACAGAAGAGTGGTATGCTCGACATGTTGCGCCGGAACGCGGATATATTCAGCGAAGCCGCAGGGGTCGATGTTGGAAGCTTTGAAGGCCGGACACATCGAGTAGTTGCCATGTTGGCAGTAATGGCATACTCCGCACGGGACATGATGCGCAACAATCACGCGCTGACCAACCTCAAATCCCTCGACTTCTCTTCCTTGTTCGACAATGGTTCCGGTCAATTCATGCCCCAGACGCACTGGTGGTGGAACCTGTTGAACAATTTTGAGAATATCGGAGCCACAGAGACCGCAGCCATGCACGCGCACAAGCAGTTCATGAGCCGAAATGGTGGGAACAGGCACGTTTTCCAGGCGAATATCGTCATAGGTATGGTAGAGAATTGCTTCCACGCTTTGTCCTTGCCGTAAAGAGTTCTTACAGGAAGTGTACCATAATTTGGTGTGGTGAAAGGAGTTCCAGGAAGCCACCCGCAAGGGGATGGTTCTACCATATCAGCCCGCTTGTAGAGCCAGCCCCTTGTGGGTGGCTTCCTGGAACTCTGCCTGTTACAAAAACATAACGCGCATGGTGCTATGGCCTATTTGGCCTACATTTTCAGCAAGCGAGAGGAGAGTGTAAACCTCGAGCGTATATATTAGTGTATGGACTTGAAAAATGGGAACATGCAAAAAGTTCTAACTCTTTCTAGCTACTATGTAAAACCGAATAATCATCTAGCACGGCGTCTATGTTGTGGTGGGTGCTTGATGTATGGGTGGAAGGTGTGGAACTGCTTTTAGGACAGAAACTTTTTTATGAAACAGGAGCAATTTGTATGGCAACAACCGGTGAACTGCGGGCGATCATTCAGGAACTGCAACTGGTTGATATTGGTGACGCAGCCAGTTATCTCGGGGAGGAACCAATGGATATGGAGGAGGCCATTCTAGCGAGCCAGCCAGATACTGTATCAACGACACTGACCGATGAGGAAATCAGTAGCCTGACATCGTTTTGCACCTGCACACTAGTGTAATAAAGCGCTACACACGTCAAGCCCGTTACAATTCTGTAACGGGCTTTTTAATACCGCGCATCTAACAATATCTTGATGCGTTTCTCCGGGTTAGGCATACCGCTCATTTTGATCTGACGCACGATCGCCTGAACATCATAGGGAACGCGCCGGATCTCGGCCCGCCACCCGCTATCATCTGTGGAAAGAATGGCGTATGATGCGCGGTGATCCTCGTCGCGTGGCAGTCCGCAACTGCCAACGTCTACCAGCAACAGATGCCGCCACTGCCGCGTATACGCGATATGTAGATGCCCAAAGGCTACTGCGCCAACGCGCTTATCCACCTTACCAAGTAAGTGTTCAAGCGTGCTATCCGCCGCATTTGGTAAGATAGCGTCTTCCAGGTTAAGAGGGTTGGCATGTACAATGAGCAGATCTTTGCCATTTGGATTGGAGATGGTATGGGAGAACGGCAGCGAAGCCAGGAAGTCGATGCCAACCGGTCCAATCTGCGCCCTTGTCCAGCTCACCGTATTGCGTTTCTTCTCGCCCTTGTCTGGTGCCGAGTTAACTACTTCATAGTCCACGTTGCCCTGAATCACCGGACAATTCAGCGCCCGCACCCTTTCCAGCACCTGCCGGGGACTTGGACCATTCAAACAGAGATCACCAGCAATGACCAGCGAATCGACGGGCGGCTGCTGGCTCAGGTCTTGCAGCACCGCCTCCAGTGCGAGCAGATTGCCATGAATGTCTGCTATAACAGCTACACGCATATGCTATCCTTATGTGCATGCAGACAACAACATTTCGCAAACAACCGAGAGTAATCATACCGCAAAAATGCTGTATGCACCAGATACTTTGAAACGGCATCTGTTGCTTATTTCGTTCCATCACTAAAAAAAGAGGTTGATAGATGAGCAAAGAACACCGTATCGGCGTTATTTCCGACACCCACATTCCCCACTTCAAGCAGATTCCAGAAGCCGTCTGGCAGCATTTCAACGATGTCGAGTTGATAATTCACGCAGGAGACCTTTCTGTATTGCGCGTCATTTCCGAGTTGGAGACTATCGCTCCTGTAGTAGCAGTGCAGGGTAACGTAGAAGAAGACGAGGTGCGGCGCAAGCTGCCCATCAAGTGCGAAATCGCGGTAGGTGGCTGCCGGATTGGCATTGTGCATATTTTGGGAGACACTCATAATCGCGCAAAGCTGGCACAAGTAGAGTTTCCTACTGCTCGCTGCGTCGTCTTTGGGCATAGCCATATTCCCTGGAATCAAGAGGTCAACGAGCAATTGTTGTTTAATCCGGGGAGCGCGACAGATAGGCGCAGGCAGCCGAGATGTAGTATTGGCAAGCTCTACATCGATGAAGAGACGCAAGATATAAGTGGGGAGATTATATTACTATAGATTAAGGTGTAAGATCGAATAATACATTGCAGGACGACCGCCAGGTCGTCCTGCAATGTATTATTCGATCTTACACCCGAACCTTCTCTTTCGGGCGAATATACTCCTGCCCGCCCATATATGGTCGCAAAGCCTCGGGGATGCGGATGCTGCCGTCGGGCTGCTGGTGAACCTCGAAGAGAGGCAGCAGGATGCGTGGTGAGGCGATGGCGGTGTTGTTGAGCGTGTGAACGAATTTGACCTTGCCATCTTCGTCGCGGTAGCGAATGTTGACGCGGCGGGCCTGCCACTCGTGGAAGTACGAACACGAGTGCGTCTCGCGGTAACGGCCCTCGCTCGGCATCCAGCATTCGACATCGTACATGCCGACTTTGCCGTCACCCATGTCGCCGGTGCAGACGTTGACTACGCGGTAAGGCAACTCGAGCGCCTGCACGATCTCCTCTGAGTTGGCGAGCAACTGGTTGTGCCAGCGCACCGACTCCTCGTGATCGGCCTTGCAGATCACGTATTGCTCGATCTTGTTGAATTGGTGAACGCGGAAGGCTCCACGTGTATCCTTGCCGTAGGTGCCAGCCTCTTTGCGGAAGCAGGGGCAGAAGCCTACGAATGTCAGCGGCAGGTCTTCGTGACGAATAATTTCGTCCTTGTACATGCCCGTGATCGAGACCTCGGCGGTGCCGACCAGGAACAGGTCTTCATCCTCGACGGCATACACCTGGTCGCGACCTTTGGGGAACTGGCCGTTGCCGATGAAGGCGAAGTCACGCGCCATAGCGGGTACGATGAGCGGCGTGAAGCCCTTGCTGGCAACGCGGTCCATCGCGAAGTGCAGCAGCGCGAGTTCGAGGCGAGCGGCATCTCCCTTGAGGGCATAGCTGCGCGCCCCCGCGATCTTCACAGCGCGCTCAATATCGATCACGTCGAGTCCCTGCATGAGGGTGTAGTGGTCGCGTGGCTCGAAGTCGAACTGTGGTTTCTCGCCCCAGTATTTGATGGGTACGTTGTCGCTTTCGTCCTTGCCGATGGGTGCGCTGGGGTCGGGAATATTGGGAACGTAGAGCAGCAACTGCGCCCGCTCGTCCTCAAGTTCTTTCAAGCGCGGCTCCAACTCCTTAAGGCGTTCCGAAAGCTGCTTGCCCTCGGCGATAAGCTGCTGGCGTTTTTCCTGGTCTTTGCCTGCCTGCTGCATCTGCTTCGAGAGCTTTTTCTGCTCGCCGCGTATCTCCTCAACCTGGCGCTGCAACTGAAGCACATTGCGGTCAACTTCCAACAAATGATCAATATCGAGCGTGTTGTTTTTGAGGCGCGCCGCCTCCTTCACCTCATCCGGGTGAGTGCGAATGAATGCCATGTCAAGCATCGTGCGTGTTTCTCCTTTTGCAAAAGAACAATAAAAAAGCCGTCATCCTGAAAAAGGACGACGGCGCTATATGCATGTCGTGGTGCCACCTTGATTTATTCAAGCCACGTCAAAGCGGCTTGAAACTCATTTTGCCTGGTAACGGGGGCGACCGTTGGCGCTTATCGCGCTGGCTCGCGGGTGGATTTCCCTTTCAGATGGCTGCTGCGTTGCACCGTCCCGCAGTTCTCTGTTGCCAGAAAAAGGTACTTGTCCCGTTCGTGGCCCATATATTTATTGGCACCAGCATACCAGTGCCGGGGTCAGTTGTCAATAGCTATCGTTCGTAATTTGTTCCTCAGCAAGAAGATGAGCAGGAGACCCAGCACAATCCACGCGCCAAGCACGAACGGCACAATGTTGAGCGGCGGCTGTTGCGGTGTCACAAAGATTGCCACGAAGATGCCAACTGTCAGAAGCGACCCGAGCGCGGGCAGAATGCCATGCAGGAACAGGTTGAAGCGTGCGCGGCGCTTGCGCAGGAAAAAGACGATGCTGGACAGGCAGACCAGCGCGTAGATAATCAAGACGAAGCTGGCATCGAGCGTGCCGAAGAAGCCGAACGCGCCAATCGGTGTCATGAGGAAGCCGAGGGCAAGTCCGAAGACGAGACCAAAGGTACACAGCACTGCTATCGAGCCGATTGGGTTCTGGCGCTGTGGATGCAGCCATGCAGTCCAGGAAGGTAACAGGCCATCGCGTCCAACCGTATACATGATGCGCGCTCCGCCGTTGATGATGGCGAGGGCCGCGCCAAAGAACGAGAGCAGGCCAACCAGGTCAATCAGCACCGCCAGCACCGGGCCGCTGTACTGGCGAGCAATGGTGTCAAACGGCGCGGCATCGTTGGCATAGCCGCTCACCATGTGGTTGATGCCATAGCCGATGGTGCCGACATAGGCCATCAGAACGTAGAAGACGCCGACAACGATCATAGAGCCGAAGACAGCGCGCGGAATATTGCGGTGCGGGTTGCGCGTCTCCTCGCCAAGCACCGCCGCCGTCTCAAAGCCGATGTAGCTCAGCACAGCCAGGATGATACCGGCGGTCAGGTCGCCATTCTGCGGAACGGGACTCAGAGTGAAAGGAGCGGCAGAAATACCGCCTTTCTGCCCGACCTGTATAAGCACAATGATGGCGAGGACAAGGCAGACACCCATCTCGAAAGCCAGAAAGGTGAGGTCAACGTTCAGCGATTGCCGGACACCCATGTAGCAAATAGCAAACGCTACGCCCAGCGCCAGCACAAACCAGAAGCTCCAGTGAAGATTTAGACCAAAGGCGCGAGCGACAATGGCTTGCAGGTTCGCGCCGAGCAAGATGAAGGAGTAAGGAACGCCTATCGCAATGGCAATCAGGCCGACCCAGGCGGTAAAGAAACCTGCTGCCGGTCCCAGTCCCTCGGTGACGAAAGTATAGGCCGAGCCGCTCGAGGGAATCTCGCGTGAGAACTCGCTATACTGATTGGCAACCAGTAAGGCCACCACGAAACCGATAAGATAACACAGGGGAATGGCCCCGCCAACCAGTCCGGCCTGCGGAATGGTGTTGAAAAAGACCGAGGCGGCGGGTGACATCACTGCCACCGATATCACGATGGCATGGCGCAGGCCAAGCGCGTTACGGCGCAGTGAGACACCCGCTTCAGGACTGGCCGGGTTGGGTACCGATGCTTCTTTCATACAAGAAAAATCCTTTCAAGAAATCTATGATTGCGCGAGACCGGGTTCGCTTTGCATGGGAGTTGTCTCGGGTATTGGGCCGTTCGCATCAAAAAGATTGCGCAGGTAATCGTTGAGGAAGATGCCCTGGGGATCGAGCGAAGCGCGAATACGCCGGAAATCGTGCCAGCGCGGGTAGAGTTCAGCCAGCTCCTGGGATGTGCGTGTGTGTATCTTGCCCCAGTGCGGGCGTCCCGAATAGCGCCGGAAAATCTCCTCGATATGCGAGAAATACGAGCGGTAGGGCATGCCCTTGAACATGTGAACGGCGATGTAGCACGACTCGCGCTCATAGGCAGGGCTGAGCCAGATATCATCCGAATGCACAAAACGGCACTCAATCGGGAAGTTCACGGCAAATTGCTGTTTATCAATGCAGTCTTCAATCTCACGAATGACAGCCTGGCAGTGTTCTGCCGGAATGTTGTACTCCATCTCGTTGAAACGTACCATGCGCGGCGTTGAAAAGAGCAGGTGGCTGTAGTTAACCTCGTCAACGTTGGCGATGCTCGTACCCGAAAGCTTGCAGACGGGCTGGCAGAGTCGGGGGAACAGCCGACAGCTTTCCGAGAGCAGCCAGAAGACCCAGTTTTCCAGCACGATCTTATTGAAGTTGCCCCAGAGCGTGACTTTGCTGGCTGGCTCCTCGGTTTCGTTCATAAACTTGGCCTGTACCGCGTCGGTGTAGGGGAACCAGAAAAACTCAAAGTGCGAGTTCTCCTGCTTATAGGTTTCCAGATTCTCCAAACAGTCCGAAAGCGTTTTGCGCAGGCCATGATAATGCAGGCGTTTGGCAGGCACAACGCGCAGCCGGACTTTAGCGATGACTCCAAGCGCGCCAAGCGAGACCTGCGCCGCTTTAAATATGTCGGGGTTCTTTTCGGCTGAGCATTCCAGCAACTCGCCATTGGCTGTCACAAGAGTCAGTCCCTCGACCTGCGTTGCCAGGGAGCCGAAGCGAATGCCTGTGCCATGTGTGCCGGTGCTGATAGCTCCCGCGACGCTCTGGACATTGATATCACCCAGGTTTTCCTGTGCCAGTCCTTGTACAAATAATTCGTCGCCGAGCCGCTTCAGCCTGGTGCCGCCCAGTACCGTCACCGTTCCGCGTTCGGCATTGATCTCTTCAATACCTTGCAAATTATCAAGCGTCATCAGCACGTCGTCGCTTTGCGCGATGGACGTGAAAGAATGACCGGAGCCAACCACGCGCACATGGCGGCCCTTGCGGCTATATTCATCGATCATTTGCGCCAGTTCATCTACGCTGGCCGGGCTGGCGATCTGGCGCGGTTTCGCCCGCACCGAACCAGACCAGTTTTGCCAGCGCCCTGCTTGCAAACTGCTCATATCTGTCTTCCTTTCCTGTGTGCGAATGGGGGAACCGGAAGACGCCCCTTGCGGGTGTCTTCCGGTAAATCCCACCTGTAAAAACATGACATGCGCTCCTGCAATTCAAATAAAGCATTGACCATCACCGCGATAGGTGGGAACTTTATTGACGATTGCGCCATTCGAGACGAGCAACAGGTGTGTGAAGCGCTCGCAGAGTTCGCCCGCCTTGCTGTGGCGCATGAAGATCGGGTCGCCGAGATGAAGCGAGATAGGGCCGTGATAATGAATGGGCGTCTGCACCTCGCCAGCGCCTTCGAGCGGGTCAAGCTTCGCGCCTTCCGGCAGGTAGGGCTGCGGAAGCTTCTCCTTTCCGGCTGAACCAGAGGCGATGTAACCGCCGCCCAGGCAGGTATAAATATGCGGGGCAGCGCGGCGCACGATTTCGATGGCGTATCCGGCGGCAGATTGATAGCGGAACTCGCGGTAAAGATCGAACAGCGTAGGGGAGTAGAAGCCCGAGCCAACCGTAATCTCCGTGACTACCTCTTCCTGACTTGTGCTGGAGAGGCTGCCGGTGCCGCCACCGTTTACGAAACGCAGCGAGATGCCATACGAGCGAATCAACTCCACCAGCGCTAGACGACGCTCCGCCACTTCTTTCACAGAGCGCCGTTTGAGTTGCTGGATGAGCGCGTTTTTCGCGGCCTGCCCGGGTACGTTGTCGCCTACCCCCGCGATTTGCGCTTCATAGCCCATCAGCCCATCAAGATACACATATTTCGAGGCAAGGATACGCTCGATAATGCGCCGCGCCGAACTGGGAGTTTTGACCGGAGATCGCCACGTGCCGAAATGCAGCCCGGGAACTTGCAGCGCCATATCGATATCCAGGCAGAGCGGCAGGCGCACATCGAACCGTTGGGCAACCTTCTCGAGCTGCGCCACATGCTCGATGCTATCGATCATCAAGGTGATGGTCTTTCCGTTGGCTGTCGGACGAGCAATGGCGGCGATATCCTCTTCATGCCAGCAAGGATAGCCGATCAACAGATCGTCAAAGCCCTGCGAGGCTAAATAGGCGGCCTCGCGAGCGCTGAAGGACATGATGCCCTGAAAGGTCGGGGCGGCAGCGAGAAGATGGCGAAGCACCCAGACGCTGCGCAGCGATTTCGAGGCCAGCCGTATCTTCTTGCCCTGGGCGCGTTTCAAGATATCGCCTATATTCCGCGCCAGCAAATCGAGGTCGAGATAGGCAAATGGCATAGGTTGTCCAGCAAAAACCGCTTTGTAGTAAGCGTAGTCGCGCTGTATATCCTGCGCGGGACTGGAAACGGAAGGAGAAATAACGGGAGTGGTTTGTCCGGGCATGGAGCCTTGTTCCTGCATGGCAGCATCTCCTTTCAGGTGGAAGACCGGCCTTCGACCAGCGCAATGACCGCCGTGATGAGGTGACCGAGGTCGCGCCGGGCGCGTTCAGTATTTCGATCGCTGATAAATTGTAAGATCAGGCCATCCAGGCCGCCGATAATAAAGCGGGCCAGTTCAGCAAAAGGGATGGCGCAGGGAGCGCCGCTTTCCTCAAAATTCTTGCGCAGCAGGTCCTCGACGACAGCAGCATATCCATCATACTGCTGTTTCGCCAGCCAGGCCGATTCGGGATTGCGCAAAGCATAAAGGGTCAATTCGTACTGTATGACCTGTAGCTCCGGCTCGCTTTCGACATGCGACCAGAAGGCCTTGATGCTTTCGACAATCATGTCCGAAATGCTGCGCTTCGCCAACGTACTTTCTCGTACAATTTGCGCCGTTAACTGCATCATCTCTTGCAGGACGGCAAAGAGCAGGTCATCTTTGCTGCCAAAATAATAGCGCAACGTAGCCTGGTTGACGCCTGCCTCGGCTGCTATTTTCCTCGTTGTGGTTTCGGCGATACCATCACGCGCCAGCACGCGAATAGTCGCGTTGATAATTTCCGCCCGTCTTTCGACAAGCGTATTGTTCCGCGCCATACGTTTTCCTCGTCTGAGGTCTCGTTTTTATTCAAGCGATTGAATAAATTTTAACGAGCGACAAAACGAATGTCAAGCCTGTGCTGTGAACAAAATCAGAGCGTTATAGCTGCCAGACCTGCGCGTTGCTGAACTCTACATCGGCGGGCACGTTATAATCGAGCGCGACAACGCCGATCTGACCAGAAGCGAAAGTACTATCAGTCACGCTTATGACGAAGTTCTGATTGACGAAAAGGGAGAGTGTGTTGTGATCGGCGATTACAGCAAGCTGGTTGGTTTGTCCAATTCCTGTCGAAATGGCGGTGCTGAACCCGCTGCTCAGGGTGGTCGCTTTGTTGCCATCATATGCTTCAAGAGTATATTGACCATCGATACTGACGCGGAAAACATAGTACTGGCCGCTCGCTCCATTTGCCCGGAACAGGATACCCCCCTGGGTGCCATGATCGATTATCATACTAATTGTATAGACGAAGTTGCTGTAACTGGTAGCTTCGGCTACGCAGGGCTGTAAGTAGCCAAGCTGGGCCTCAAGCGCGTGATAGGTTCCGTTGATGAAGGAGCAGCCTGTATTGCCTGGTGAATTGAGATGTTCGTTCCACTTATGGTTTTGGCTATTGTCACTGAGCGGATCATTGAAAGCCGGTGTGCCGCTGGTGTCCTGAGTATACAGACCTTGCATAGCGGTGGCAGTGGCGGTCGCGCTCGCGCTGTTTGTGCTGGCGGTGGCGGATGCTCCGGCAATGGCGCTCGCGGTAGCATAGATATTTGCCTGCTGGGTAGCGAGAACCTGAGCGGTGGCCTGCTCCACCTGCTGCGTGGCTGAAAGCGAGGTGGCGCTTGCACGCGCGTTTGATAAGGCCTGAGCAGTAGCGCTCACATGCAGCGTTCTGCCATATTCGGTATCGACCGAGTAAATAACCAGTCCCAGACCGCTCAACACCAGTAACAGGGCAAGTATTGTGAGCAGGATCAACTGATTGGTAGGATAGGCCGGATGCCGACTTACATGCACCACTCTGGGAAAAGGGGTTGACCAGGTTTTGCTGCTCAAATCAGCTATGGGCAGAGGGTCTTTTAGCGTTGTCTGGTCATGTAAGGGCCTGTTGCTTTCGTCTAAGAGCATAATCCCTCCCCTTTTACTCCTGTTTCATTATAACGCATTATCCATAAATGCCAACCCCCTTCCGCCAGAAGTTCATCCAGTTTGGAAACGAAAACGCTTAATCAGATCTGCCATACCTGGGCATTCGCGAAAGCGACATCGGTAGGATTTAAGTTGCTTTCAGCGAAGACGCCGATATTACCAGAAGTATAGGTGCTGTCCGAGACGGCGTCCAGGAACTGCTTATTGATATAGATGTACAAATTGCTGCCATTTGCCACGACTGTAATGGTGTTGGTCTGGTTTAATCCTTTATTGATGAGCGATGAAGAGTTGCTGAGCAAGGATTTGGCCTGGCTCCCGTTGCTGCTGGTATACAGGTAAAGCGCATAAGACCCGTTTTGACTTATCTGGAGAAGGTAGAAACGAGAATTAACCGGGTCAGCGCGGAAGATGATGCCGCCCTCGTCGCCTGAAACGATGGTCATATCAACCTGAAAGGCGAAATTGGTGAAGGTTGGAGCCTGAGCAAAGCAGGGCTGAAAGAAGCCTTTCTGCGTGACAGTCGAATGATACGCGCCACCAGTAAATGTGCAGGCCCCGGCAATTTCATTCCATTGATTCGAGCTGTTGGCGCTCAGATTATCGTTCAGTATCGGTGTGCCGCCGGTGGCCTGCGTATAAATGTTTTGCAGCGCGGTGGCTGTAGCTGAAGCCTGCGCGTTAGCCGTTGCCTGTGCGTTCGCGGTGGCGCTGGCAACGGCTTGCGCTGTCGCCTGAGCAAATTGCGTACTCTGAGCAATGGCTTGCGCGGTTCCGGTGAGTTGTGAATTCGCGGTTGCGGTAGCCTGCATATGCGCCTGCTGTGGCTGGTAAACACCGGCATAGTAGATCAAACCACTGCCAACGAGCAAGAGGACGACCAGGAAAATGATGAGCGCTATCGCTCCCCCTGAGAGGCCGCGCCTCTGAGGCGTTTGTGGCTGAGGAGGCAGGGTGGGCACGTATTGCTGCCCGGCCTGTGGATAAGCAATCTGCGTTGGCGGTGAGTTTGACGGTTGAGCATGCGGAAGGTAGATTTGCTCCTGCGGCTGTGGTTGCGTGCGAGGCGGGTTTTCCGCAAACCCTGGTGCGGCAGGCATCGTTGGCGGGAAGTTGGGATTAGATGGAAAGCCAGCAGGCCGGTTGTTCGGTGAAGATACGGATGGTGGATAAGATGGCGCGGGCACAAATTCGGTTGGCCCGACCGAATCGTATGGAGTGCCAAATCCTGGGTAAGAGGTACTGGGAGGGATGTTGATCGTGAGGATCAGGTCGCCCACCGGGCCGCCCTGCCATACCGGTTCGCCCTTTCCTCGCAGGCGAATTTCTTCTCCATCGCGTGTATGCGGAGGTATGGTGACAGTAATGCGGCGTCCCCCTGGAAGGTTCAGGACGCGGCTACTGCCGGTTCGTGCCTCTTCCTGGCTGAGTGCCAGGGTAGCTCGGATGTTGCCATCAGAGGGTTGCTCGTAAGCCATAGCTATCTCACCTGCCTTCTGATATTGAACCGGCAGTTGGCGCGTATCCTGCAAGTGGGCTTAGATCATGCCAAGCTCCCATTTGGCATCTTCGGTCATGCGCTCCGGCGTCCAGGGTGGATCAAACGTCATATTCACTTTGCACGATTTGACGTTTTCCACCTCGCCCACGCGCATTTCGACTTCGGATATGACTTCGCCCGCCATCGGACAGCCAAGCGCGGTGAGGGTCATCGTCACCTCAACGTGTCCGGTCTCGTTATTTATATCAACGTTATAGACGAGTCCGAGGTCAACAATATTCACAGGAATTTCCGGGTCGTAGCATTCCCGCAATGCATCCATCACTTCGGCTTCATTAATCTCTGCCATCTATCAGCTCCTTGTTATTCCAAGTAAATTGGTAGGAATTATTCTCCTTTATGATAGCCCATAGTAGGATTCTTGTCAAAGCCGGAAAAAACAGGATACATCACATTTCGCTCACAACGCATTTCAAGCATAAGCTGCCTGGATTTGCTCCAGGTAAAAGTCGATGAAACGCTGGTTGTTTGCCCCCATCGAGGCCTGCACATTTGGTTGGTGCTGGCGTTCAAGTGCCGGGTCAAGGTCTTCAAGCTGCTCGAAGAAAGCGACGGTTGTCCCGGTAGTGAGCGTACCGGTCAATTCTACGTCTACGTAGGCGGGCCGCCATGTCACAAACTCGGGATGAATAACGCTGGCGAGGCAGAGTGGGTCGTGCATGTGAAAGGCATGAATCCCGCGTGGCCTGCCAAATTCCTCAATGAAGAAGCTTACCGCCTGCTGAATGAGAGTGGTTACAGGGTGGCCATTGGCCGCCAGGCGGTCCACCTGCTCCCGATAGAGGTTTGTCTGCATAGTGGCATCTAGCGAGACCAGCCGGATAGGCCAACCGGCATGTAGCACGATAGAAGCCGCTTCCGGGTCTGCGAAAATATTGAACTCGGCGGTGGGTGTGACATTGCCGGGTACGCGCAACGCTCCGCCCATAATGAACAACTCGCGTGTGTTCTGCGCGATACGCGGCTCCTGGCGCACCGCCATCGCGATATTCGTCAAAGGGCCAATGGCTACCAGCGTGATTTCGCCAGGGGCCGCGAGAATCTTTTCAATCAGCAGGTCTGTGGCATGTTGTGGTACAGGATGAAGGTGTGGTTCCGGCAGTTGTACGTTGCCCAGGCCATTTTGCCCATGCACATAGCCTGCTTCGACGGCATGCCGTACTAACGGACGATCACAGCCGCGAGCGACGGGAATATTGCCGCGCCCGGCCAGTTCCAGCAGCGCGAGCGCGTTGCGCGTAGTGTAATCGACGTGGACGTTGCCGCTCACAGTGGTGATGGCTTCGAGTTGAATGTCGGGTGAAGCGAGCGCGAGAAAAATTGCCAGAGCATCATCGATGCCGGGATCGGTGTCGAGAATAATACGATGCATGAAAAACCTCAAAAAATGTTATGCAAGAAAAGCCTGCACCTCTGCTCGGGTTGGCAGGCCGGATTGCGCGCCGAAGCGCGTCACTTTGAGGGCGCTGGCATAGACCGCGAAGCGCAGCGCATCCGCCACGTTTTGCCCCTCGATCAGCGCAACGGTGAATGCTCCCACAAAGCAATCCCCGGCGGCGGTAGTATCGATAACTTGCACCTTTGGCGCTGGCTGGTGGATGTATTGTGGCTGGCCTTTTTCGTCTGTGGAAACGAGCAGCGCCCCCTTTGCTCCGAGCGTGATAACCACAATCGGAATGCCGCGCTCGTGAATCACGGTCGCGACGGTGTGCGCATCTTGCAGATCATCAACGCGCTGCCCGCTCAGCATACTGGCCTCGGTTTCGTTCACGATCAGCGTATGCACCTGCGTAAGCACATCCCAGGAAAGCGGTTTAGCTGGCGCAAGGTTCAGGATGACCGGAACATTGGCCTGATGCCCGGCGGTAATCACCGCTTTTGCCGTCTCTACAGGGATTTCCATCTGCAAGACAAGCGCGGCAGCCTGCCCTATGCTCGAAAAAATATGCGCCATCTGCACATCATCCGCGCCGAGCCGGTTATTTGAGCCGGGGGAGACAACGATAGCGTTCTCCCCGTCAGGTGTAAGAAAAATAAAGGCCACTCCTGTTGACTCCTGCTGGTCAACCACGACCAGTCGCGTATCGACCCCATCCGCCCGTAGCGCTTTCAGCAGTTGCTCGCCAAAGGCATCCGCGCCAACTCGTCCAGCGAATGCGACCTGCGCGCCAAGTCGTGCCATAGTAACCGCCTGATTGGCTCCTTTTCCCCCTGGCACAAGCTTGAGTGAGCTGGCTCCCGGCAGCGTCTCGCCAGGCACAGGCAGGCGCGGCACATGCACCACCTGATCCATGTTGATGCTGCCCACCGTGAGAATGAACGTATTTTGCGTTTCCGCCATAGATTCTCCTGTTTAAGATGTCACAAAAATAAAGACAGGTTGAGTATATGCGATGGAGATGCTTAACCACAAGGGCAGGTAATACAAGCAAGCATCCTGGCAGGTTAAGAACTCTTCGCCTGTTGTGCGAAATCTTAACCTGTATCACAGCCTTATCTCAATCTCAGGTTAACTGGCAAGGCATATATAAGGAGAGTAAGCAAAAATATGGAAAATCAGCGCCGCGAAGCATGAGAAGAGAGGTACGTGTGAGGGAGAAAGAAAGCGGTTTGTAGAGATAGAAGGAAAACTCGATTATGCTCGACGTGTTAGACTCTCCTATCACAAAACTGGCTCAGGAAGCTGAGCGAAAGCGTATTGCCCGCGATTTGCACGATAGTGTGGTACAATCGTTGACAGCATTGGTAGCAGACCTGGAGTACTTTCGCGCATATGGCCCCACTGCGGATCAGCAACTCGCGCAAAAGGTAGAGGTATGGCAGGAACTGGCTCGTGAAAGCCTGATCTCCATGAGGGAAGCGTTAGGCGGCCTGCGAGGAGCCGGTGAACTTCATCAGGGCCTGGAAGCGGCTATCAAAGCATTACTGGACGAAATGGATGGCTACCAGGTAGTGTTTGAATGTGAAGACTGGCCTGCTCTTTTGCCCTTTGAATACACGTCGAATATCTATTATATGGTGCGTGAGGCCCTGGTCAATATTCGCAAGCACGCACAGGCATCTATGGTGCGCGTTTCCATGTTCAGCTTCGAGGGCAGCCTGCATATCAGTGTTACGGATAATGGGATTGGTATGCCTTCCCAATTACCGCGAGGGGGCTGCGGATATCAGCAGGGATTGATCGGCTTACGCGAACGCGCAGAGGTGCTGGGTGGACACCTGAGTATAGAAAGTGAGCCGGGAAGAGGTACGCGCCTGGATATTGCTATTCGCTTGTTTTCTGCATAGATACAGGTAGATATACGCAATCACATTGGTTTATATTTATCGCAAGCTCAATATTTAAGATCGCTTTATAGATGGGTTTGATTGATATTACAGATACCTGTTAAATAGGGGTGCTACAGTGTCAACCATATTTCTCGACCGGGATGGGGTAATCAATGAAAACCGGTCTGATTATGTCAAAAGTTGGAGCGAGTTTCGCTTTCTACCCGGCGTATGTGAGGCAATAGCGCGTCTTACACGCGCTGGACATCGTATTGTGGTTTGCACCAATCAGGCGGGCGTTGCTAAGGGGAGCATTTCAAAAGAAGCGCTTGAGGAGATGCATGCGCGCATGGTAGCGGAGATTCGCCAGGGTGGAGGCGAGATCGAGAAAGTCTACTATTGCCCGCATGGCAAAGAGGAGAATTGCCGCTGCCGCAAACCGCAGCCCGGCATGCTTTTACAGGCGACTCAGGAACTTGGGCTTGATTTGAACGACGCGGTATTTATCGGCGATAGCATTAGCGACATTCGCGCAGGCATGGCGATAGGCATTCATACGATCCTGGTTTTGACAGGCCTGGGTTTAGAGCAGTTCCGCGCCTTTCATCATGAAGCAACCCGCCCTTTTCGCATTGCCCTGAACTTGAAGCACGCGGTCGAATACATTTTGCATGGCACGCATGTGCATACAGGTAAACAGACCACTCTGGAGCGCGCCTGCTACGCGATGCTCACCCGAAAAGATGGCGCTGATCTCTCGCTGCATGAACATTTTGTGCTGGCTACTGAAATGTAGCTTCAGAAAGATCTTCCGCGTAAGCAATCACTGAGCGCAGTTCGTTCTGGCAGTACGCCAGCAATTGCTGGAACACAGGCAGCGTTTCCAGCGCGGCAGCGTTACCGACCAGAAGAAGCTTGCGCTGCGCTCGAGTCAGCGCGACATTGAGCCGGTGATTATCCGTCAGGTGTTCCCTTAACTGGCTTTCGGCCTCCGGCGTGCTGCTGGTGGCAAATGAAAGAATGATAACTGGCCGCTCGCCTCCCTGAAAGCGGTCAACCGTATCGACTGTAAGCGCTGTGGTATCTGGCAGCTTTTTCCAGCCGATGCAGTCCTCGTCACTAAACAGGTGACGTCGCAGGTTCGCGACCTGTGCCCGGTAGGGAGCTATGATGCCGATATCCTTTTCCTCGATACCTCGCTCCAGAAGTGCCGCAACCACCTCGCGCACCACACGCGCCTCCGCGTTGCTGATCTTCGTCCCCCCGGTCGGCAACTCTTCCCGCACATCCAGAAAGACCATCGGCCTTTTCGGATGAACAGCCTGGGTGATGGCAGGGGATTCATACCTTCCGGCAGGCGAGTCCTCTTTGAACTCGAGCAGCCGGTTTGCTACCGAGGAGTGCGGCTTCAACCTGCCATCGTAAAATTGCCTGGAGCTGAAGCGCGAAATCCACTTGTTCATGCGGTACTGCACTTCGAGCGCCACGCAGGCGCTGGTAGCATCTGGATGCTCTTTCCTATAGTCCTCATCATACTGCTTAAGAGAACTGAACAGCGACCGAGAAAGTCCTGCCAGTGCAGCCTCTTTGCTCAATACAAGAGGCGGAAGCTGCTTTTCGTCACCGACCAGGATGAAGCGTTTCACGAAGCGCAAAGCGCCCAGAATGGCGGGAATAGTAAGCTGCCCTGCCTCGTCGATAATGGCGACGTCGAACTGTAGCAGATCGTCAGGATGCTGTTCCCCGTCGGCATGAAGCGGTGGCGGCGCGTATTTATCTGAAGACCAGGTGGCGGTGGTCGAGGCGATGACCGGTGCAGTTCGCAAAGCCTCGCGCACCGCCTGCAATGGGTCTGCCTGCTCGACAAACGATTTCAGCAGCCGCTTTTGTATGCTCTCATCCACGCTGCGTTCGTGTCCCAGGCGCACATAAGAAGAGAATCCTTCGCGATCCAGCCGCTTGAGCATGTTATCAACCGCCTGATTGGTAAAGGCGGCAAGCAGGACGCGCTGGCCCTGCTGGACAAGCCGTTTTACGATTTCAGCGATGACGCTGGTTTTGCCCGTTCCTGGCGGCCCATGAATGAGCAGGTAGTCCTGCATCTGTAGGGCACGTTGCACCGCCAGATTTTGTTCGCCGTTGAGATAAGGCGATGGCGGAACGTCGCTATCGCGGAAGCGAGGGCGCTCGATTCCAGCGACGAGCCGCCGCACATAAGGATCGGCCTGCAGCCAGCGCAGGAGATTCTGAAGCGTGCGCACATGCACAATATTGATATCGTAGCGATCGAGCAGTTTCGGGTGGGCGATCAACTCCGGCGTCCAGACCGTCACTTCCTGTGAACTGATAGAGACGATGGTGCCCGTGACCACCTCACCCGTAATGGGGTCGCCGTCGCTGAGCAACACCTCATCGCCCTCGCGTAGTTCTGACGTATTGACGCAACGGAAGGTCTGCCGCCATTCACCTTTACCATCTGGCTCCGGTTTGCCGATTGCCTGCAAATTGTCGATAGCAACTCCACGCTCCACCCGTTCGCTGACAGGCTGCTGCCACAGCAGTGCCTGCTGCTTTTCCCCCTCAAGCCCTTCTACATGTAACAGGCGATAATAGGTAGCGAAAAAAGTTTTGTCTTCCGGGGTGATCTGTTCCAGATGATAGTTTTCTGTTGTTATTGCGGGCGCGTCAATGTGCGGCGGCTGCCAGTCTAGCAGGAAAGAAACCTGCTGGCAACGGTCCTGCCTGGCGCATTTGCTACAGCGCGAAACGCCGGGAGGGGCAGGCGGAATGCCCGTCACGTGGCTGAGAACAAGCGTGTTGCGTGTCTCTATGACGCGCTGGAATTGCCTGGCGCTGAAGCGAATCTCGTAGCCCTCGGCCTCGCCTGGGATGCCGCTATAGAGTATGTTAGCCTTTGCTTTTTGCAGTTTGGGGTCGCGGCGTACCGCCAGTAGCGCATGATATCCCTGCACCTGCCAGCGATGCTCGGACTTTGGCAGTTCTCCCTTGACTGAGCCAGTCTTCAACTCGAGCAGACGCTGGCGGCTTTTTTGACGCCACAGCAGATCGAGGCGACCTCGCAAGCCGATTTCAGGCGCGAGCAGGAATGTTTCGGCCCGTACTGCGTTTTCGCCCCTGATGCTCTCTTCCTCGTCATTTTCAGTAGTGCCTGGCATATCCCACAGGGTGGCATGCTGCTTGTTGAACCAGTTTGCGAGGCTTTCCAGGTGCGCAGCAACCTCGGAGCGTATCTCTTCCGGCGGCGTATTGAGCAGGGCAAGATCAAGGCTGCTGCGTTCAAGGGCCTGTTCAAAGTGGCGATGAAGCGTTGTGAGGGCCGATTCATCGCCATTACGAGCGCTACCCGCCATCAGTTCACCGCGATCATGCTCCTTGAGCAGTTCTTTGAAGCTGCTATGCACCAGATTTCCGCGCATTGATGCCATCGACTGTGTCGAGGGAGTAAGACGGCTCAACAAATATTGGCGCGCGCAATACTCAGCCTGGTTTAAATCGGTGATGTTGAGGATAGTATCGGGTTCGAGAATCGCCAGTGTGTAGTCGCCCGCGATGTAACGGTCAAGCACGCGCTCTTTATGTTCGGTTGTGCCGACTGCGGCGGGCAGGTGATAGACGCGCAGCGTCAGCCGCCTTTTAGCCAGCGCATCCCCAAGTTCGTTCAGTCCCCTGATAAGACTGCGATAGGCGTAAGTCAGGCGAATGCTGGCAAGCGACGAGCCGAGGTCGAGCGTGATATAAGGACTTGTTTCCGCACCATCTTTGAATTCACGCACAGCGATAATGTGGCCTTCGAGCTTTTTTACCGCGCATGGCTGCGCATCGAGGACACAAAGAAAGCATTCTTGTGAATCTGCCTCTAGTTCGGTCTTGCCGTTTGCTTGCATGGGGTGAGCGCTCCTGCCAGTCTCTGGTTTAAGAGGAAGTGTACGTGACGAACAGATTTTCGTCAATAGTGATAGGAGAATTGAGGCTTGTCGTATCCAGCTAGCTGACGTATGATGAGCGTGAGAACATAGTAGAAGAAATGAGAAATGTCATGAGAAAACCCCCAATACGCACCCTCACCCTCGGCCTTGCCGAACCGCACCCACTGGCTTTTTCGGCCATAGAACGCGCCGCCCATATATTGCAGCAGGCAAGCCAGCGCTATATTGATGCAGGATACGAGGTGCAAACGCTGCGCATTTCGACGCGCCCGGTCTTTGATGATCTCGCGAACGCTTCGGCATCCGATCTGGTGCGTTATGCGCAAGAGGTACAGCGTATGCTGGATGATGTCGGTTTAGAATTTTGCTCGTGCGGCACAGCGAAAGCAGCATCGCCACAATTTTCATTAGAACGCATTGAGTCGATTGCTGATATGCTGGAGGCCACAACGGCGCTCAATGCGACCGTATTGCTTGCCACCGGCAAGGATGGCATACGCTACGAGGCGGCCCGTCATGCTGCGCGAGTGATGCAGCGGCTGGCGCGAGAAACTGCTGAGGGTTTTGGCAATTTTCGCTTCGCTGTGCTGGCTCGTGTTGATCCCGGTTGCCCTTTCTTCCCCTCGGCCTATCATAGCGGCCCGGCGAGCCTGAGTATTGGCTTGCAGGGGGCAGGTATTGTAGCCGATGCTTTACGGCCTCATACATCAGGTGGCGCACATCCGTTAGATCTGGAGCAAGTGCGGCAATGGATAGCAAATGCGCTTGTCGAACAGGCGGCATCAATTGTCGAACTGGGTAAAGGCCTCGCTCAGAAACATAACCTGGTTTTTGGTGGCATCGACCTTTCGCCCGCGCCTTTAGGAGAGGAGAGCATCGTTTCGGCAATGGAACTGTGCGGCTATGGCAAGGTGGGCGAAACCGGCACCGTCGCGGTAGCTTCGGCGATTACGGGGGCGCTGAAATCTACAAGTTTGCCGACCTGTGGCTATTGTGGGTTAATGCTGCCTGTGCTGGAAGATGCGGTGTTAGGCCACCGTTGGGAAGAGGGATTGGTGAATACGCACTCGCTGCTGCTCTATTCGACGGTCTGTGGTACAGGGCTGGATACTATTCCCCTGCCTGGAGATATAGAAGAAAGCGCCATTGCGCACCTGTTGTTGGATGTGGCGACAATGGCGCTGCGCTTGAATAAACCCCTGTCGGCTCGCCTGTTTCCTGTGCCGGGCAAGCGACCGGGAGAGCGAACCACGTTCACCTCGCCGTATTTAACCAATACGCTCGTGAGGTAAGAAGCTTTAGATCGTTTCCGAATACTGCAAGCTGCTGCCCCAGAGGACATCCATCACGCCATCGAAGGAGTTTTTCAGGTTCTCGTAGAGGTGCGCGTTCTCGATGGCCAGGGCGGCCAGCCGAGCCAGCACCGTGAGAAACTGAATATCATCGTCGTGGAACTCGCATTGCTCGCTGGTATACACGCGCATCACGCCGATAGCGTCGCCGTGTACCTCCAGGGGAACGCACAGCACCGAGACAATACCCTCACGCGCCGCCGCTTCAGCGTACTGGAAGCGCGTGTCTTTGGAAACATCGGGAATAAATACCGTTTTTCCACTGAGCGCTTCGCTGTCAATGGGGCTGTGTTCAACGTCAACGGGGCCTTTTGCCAGATAGCCGCTGCTCAGACCGTGAACAGCGCTCAACTGTAGCTGGCCGGTTCGACGGTCAAGTAAGCGAATGACGCAGCCCTTGACGCGCATGGTGTCGGTAATACTGGTGACAACGTTTTGCAGCACGACCTTTAACTCGAGACTGGACGAAAAGACCAGCGCGGCCTGGTACAGCGCCTTGTAATAATCCTGATGTAGGCGTGGCAAACCACCTGGAGAATCGCTAGTATTGCTCATTCGCTTACCCTCCTGTAGACAGCCCCATTGCTGAGATAACAGGCACATAGAAAATAGCCATCGCATGTACAATTATACCATAAACCTCTCAGGCACATGATAATCCGGCATGGTCATATCCAATGACCCCCTTTTAAGCTTTACTACTTTTTTCCGGGAAAAATACTTGTTATTGTTGAGTATCTATTGTATAGTAGCAATCGAAGTCGTTCCTCTCGTACTGTTGTTTGCTCTACCAAAAAGGAGTTCCTTGATGTCAACTGACCCGGCAGTGACAACCTCCGATACGCACCCCTCGACAGAAGAACTGCACCTCATTTACCAGCAACTCTGCACGAACTATCAGAACCTCATAGATTTCCGCTTAAAGCTGATGGGGTTTCTGCCTTTTGTGACAGCCAGCAGTTTTGCTGTCACCATTATCAGCGATCCCTCAAAACGTCAGACGCTGGCAAATCTCGTTTTGCCGTTTGGCCTGCTAGGCGCATTGATTACGCTTGGCCTGTTTCTGTACGAGGTAGAAAACCTCAAACTCTCGACGGCGATTGAAGCAGAGGGTATGAAGCTTGAACAGGAAATGCATATTCTGGGGCCGTTCGCGCCGAAACACCCTCAGCTTTTCAACGCGCACAACAGCCTCGCGCTTATTTTCTCGACCACCTTTGCCGGGTGGATCTGCCTCGCGCTCTGGTTTGCTTTGCCTGGAATAGCCATTTACATCACGCTTGCTTTCTTTGTTGTTGGCATGCTATTGAGCCAGCCATTTCTACACCGAACTCGCGAGCGGGTTTTTCAAGAGTCACAAAAGCAGGGTGAGCAGCGATTGGCTGTTCAGGTGTAAGAAGTCAAAAGAAAAGAGCAATAGGAGCCTTTTTATGGGTAAGCGGCTCCTATTGCTCTTTTCTTTCAGGAAGAAATGCTACTCGCCGCCACCCGCGCCTGCTGCACCGCCGGGGCGTGACGTGACATTCACCTCGATGTCATCGTAGCGCTTTACCTTGTAGATGATGGTCGAAATGAGCCAGCTTGCCAGGAAGAGGCCAACGATGAGGAAGCCGATGCGACCAAAACTGTCGCCACTCGTCAAAATGTTGACCTGATCCCAGAAAGGGCCGCTCAGGTTCAGTTCGCTCGCGATAATGCTGAGTGCTTCCAGGCCGCCAACGACCAGGGCCACGATCACCGAGATCAGCGTGATGTTCAGGTTGTAGTACAGTTTGCGAATGGGTTTCACAAAGGCCCAGCCATATGCGCCCAGCATCAAGACGCTGTCGGTGGTATCCATCAAGGTCATACCGGCGGTGAACAGCGCGGGGAAGAGTAGAATGGCTAAGATGGGAATATGTCCGGCAGTAGTCGCGGCAATGCCCAGCAGTCCCACCTCGGTAGCAGTATCGAAGCCCAGACCAAAGAGCAGACCGATTGGGTACATCTTCCAACTGCGGTTGGTCATCTTGAGCAAGGGACGGAAGAAACGGCCCATCAGGCCGCGCTTATTCAGCGACTCGTCCAGGGTGAATTCGTTGAACTCGCCACCGTTTTTCACTTCGCGGAAGGTGCGGAAGACATCAACCAGGATGACAATATTAATGGCGGCGATGATTAACAGGAAGAGGGCCGAGACTGCTGTGCCAACCAGGCCACCAATCGATTTAAGAACGTCAAAGCTGCTTACGGCCAGTGCCGCAAGAGCAATGAGAATGGTCAGGAAGACAACGATGGTGGAGTGACCGAGCGAGAAGAATAAGCCCACTCCTACTGGACGCTGCCCCTCCTGCATCAGTTTGCGCGTGACGTTGTCAATCGCGGAAATATGGTCCGCGTCGAAGGCATGGCGGAGACCAAAAGTATAGGCCGTGAATGCCAGGAGCAGCAATTTGGGATCGCTCCTGAAGGCGATGAAGGCAAGTAGCCATGCCGCGACGTTATAGCTAATCAGAACGGAGTAGATAAGGATCACGCGGCGGCGTACCTGGCTCGAGCTTTTCTGGAATACCTGCGAGAGCGCAGAAATACCAAAGTTACTACTCATGGAACCTCCTGAGATTTACAGATGGGCAGGAAAAGATAGATTGTTTGAGAAGCTAGCTGGTGAGTCACTGCTACGAAGAACGACCTACGGATACGATCATGTCCCACAACAAAGGGTCTCTGAGTTGACGCCTGAGATACAAAAAAAGTATACCATCAAAATTTGCTACTTGCAAATTTTTTGCAAGTAGCAAAAATAACAAAATAGACTGGATGCTACAAGGCAGGGTAATTGGAAGAGGGGATATCAGCTAGAAAGCAGGCGTTGAGGTGAAGTGATTCGTGTCATCTATACGGGGTGTGGCAGGTTCATCCGAGGTGCCAGTACTACCAGGTGTGGGCTGGCAGCGTTGGGAAAGGAGCGGAACCTGCCACGCGTTTATGGTTGGGCGGGTTTGACGTCAACAGGGTCCTGTACGACCCAGACGCGACAGGGCGCGTTTGCCAGCACGAATGGAATAGTTTTTCCAAGATCGTTTCCGACACCATGCGCTTTGTGGGCGTTGCGAACCAGGCCAAGCATAATCAAGGCGCAGGAATGGTCGCGCGCTTCGTCAACAATCGCTGGCCCGGCATCACGCGCCTGAACGACTTCCGCAATCGCCTCGCAACCTGCTTCCTCGGCAATAGCCAGCGCTTCATTTAAAAGTCTATCTGCGTTTTCGGATTCTTTCGTGAGGTTGGCTTTGAGAGGGAGAGTGCGAGGAACTTCAATGATATGAACCAGGTGAACTTTACGTCTTGCCCGTTTTGCCATCATACAGGCGAGTCGGACGAGTTCGTTGTCCAGCTTCTTGCCATCGACAATGACCGCGATATCGCCTGTGGCTCCAACCCCTGGAGCCGTCTTACTCGTCTCTGTCTCTTCTTTGGCTTTTCGCCATAAATGAACCATGTATGTCTCTCCTCCTGCAGGAACATGATAAAACAGCATCATGTCTACTTCAAACGTCTACTCGTCAAAGGTTCCTCCAGGTTATTATTGATTCTAACCTCTAGCTTCATCCGCGTCAATAGCAGCAGTATACAGCAACATCACGATTCTTGCATAAGAAATGACGACAGAGCGATAACTTTTAGGGACCGAATTTATTTTTTTATATACAGTAAAGCCTGGCTGGATTATTCGTCTGGTTCGATACCGGCGTCTAGCCCGTAGCTGTGCAGTTTTTCCTCGTAATATTCGGCGGTTTCTTTTGGGCAAACGACCACCACGGCGCTGCCGGTGAGATGCGCCGTCAGCATGATGCGCTCGGCTTCCTGCTGGCTCAGGTTGTTGATGGTATGAAGCAACACGGCGACGACGTACATCATTTCATTGTAGTCGTCGTTAAAGAGAATGACCTTGTATGGAGGCAGAAGTCTGGCGCGGAGGCGAAGTAGTTCTTCTGTCTCCACCTTGCTCAAAGGTGAAAGCGTGATACCCGGCATCGCAAATCGACCTCCTATAGGGTTATGCCATTACAACCCTGTCCCCCGGTGGCATCCTGAGCGCAGCGAAGGATCTGCGGCCTGGGGACACGCTCCTGCGCAGCAACCGAGATCCTTCGCTGCGCTCAGGATGACAGGCGAGAGGTTTTTTGCATAGCATGTTATAGCAACAGTGCTGACTGTATTTATTGTAACGAAGGGCTACAAATTTTATGCCGCATGCAGAAAGAGGTACTACTGGCAAAAAAAGAAGAGGGCTGGCTCCTCATCTGGGCCAGCCCTCTCGTCTCAGGTATTTTCTCTGCTGACGCTCCTGTCGATCTTCCCGCGATTGTTAATCAAAATAGCCCGCGCCTTCGACTTTCGGCTGATATTCTCAGGATCAGGCAGGCGAATGGCGATGACAGTACGCGCTCCCTGTACAGGTCGGGCAGGCGCAGCCGCATTCACCTTTGTCATATCCTGGCCGATGTTGCCGCGCACGTGGCCTTTGCGCGTTAGACCAATAATCGCGCCGATAATGATACCGACCACTACACCAATCAGGGTGGCGATCAGTACTGGTAGCGTTTTGATGAACAGTTCATCTGCCCCAAACATCACACCGCCAAAGATCAGACCGAAGAGGATAGCCAGCAGGACAACCACCGCCGGACTTGGGCCAGTGCGCGTAGTTTGCAAGAAAACAGAGGCCCGATCCCGATTAGGGCCATGCTCGCGAAACTGCCCGCTACCAACACTGCCGGGAGCCATGCGATAGATTTCCTCGTCGCCAAAGCCCTCCTTGCGCAGCTTGCTCTCTGCCGCTTCGGCGTCCGTTTCACTATTAAAGACCGCAAGCAGATCAAAATCACCTTGTTGCTGCTGTTGCTGCATATTTAAGAACTCCTCAAGCTGAGTAGATTTTGAAATGGCATGTTCCTGATTATTCTGACACTCCCCTGGCTAAAGCACAGGGGGTTCTTCCTTCAACCAGCCCACTTGCCCGCTTTGGCCTTGCCAGAACGAGTAGAGGCGGTCTGTCCAGAAGCGTTGCGTACCCTCTTAGGAGTACCCGTTGCCGATTGCCCACCGGTACGGTCTAAAGCCTTTGCGAGAATGTTAAGTGCTGCGTTATGGTCTCGGTCAAGAACCATTCCACAACCAGGACACATGTGTGTCCTGACTGAGAGCGCTTTCTTGACTCGTGTTCCACAGGCACTACAATCCTGACTCGTGAAAGCAGGTTCTACCGCTATGACAGGGATAGTGTGAACCTGCCCATAGTAGGTGAGCCATGACAGGAAGCGGCCCCACGAAGCATCACTGATGGACTTTGCCAGCTTCCTATTCTTCACGAGGTTGCATATCTTTAGGTGTTCATAGGCAATCAAATCGTGAGATGAGATGAGCGTGCTTGCCGTCTTTCTGGCAAAGTCTTCACGCTGCCTACTGACTTTGAGATACGCCTTTGCCAGATGCGTTCTGGCTTTCTTGCGGTTGGATGATTTCTTCTGTTTGCGAGAGAGCCATCTATGAAGACGCTTTAATCGCTTTTCTGCTTTCCTCACATGTCGAGGGTTCGCAACGGTATGGCCTTCGCTGTCAGTCAAGAACTCTTTCAAACCCATGTCGATACCAGCCTGCTTGCCGGTAGAAATGTGTTCGATGCGCCTCTCTGCATCAAGCGCAAACTGGACGTAGTAGCCATCGGCACGTTTGATGAGCCTGACACGTTTGATCTGCTTCGTGGGAAATTCTTCAATCCGTTGGTTTTTGCTTCCTACCAACCGCAAGCGGCCTATGTTGCAACCATCAGTGAAGGTGATGTGCTTGCCATCGGGGGAGAGCTTCCAGCCCGTTTGCTTGTACTCCACCGAACGGTTATCATGCTGGAAGCGCGGATAGCCCTTTTTCCCTGGCTTGTGGGTCTTGCAGTTGTCATAGAAGCGCGTGATAGCGAACCACGCGCGCTCCGCAGCCGCTTGACGGGCTTGCGAATTGAGCTGAGAGGCAAAGGGAAAGGCTTGTGCCAGTTGAGCACAAGCCACGTTGAGATCATAGCCGGTGATACCACGGGTATCCATCCACAGGCGCAAGCACTTGTTTCGGATGAATTGTGTGATCCGTATCGCTTCATCAATCGCTTGATAGCGGGCTTTGTTTCCACGGAGCTTGTACTCAACAATCAGCATCAGGTTCGACTCTGCCTCTCGATATATTTCTGTATCGTGTCCTGGCTGACAAAGCCAGCCGTGCTATAGAACGTGGAACGTGTCCAGAGCGAGGGCATACGCTTGAGATGAGGGAATTCCTCTCGCATATCGTGCGAGGAACGGCCTTTTATCAAGCGAGGGATGTTAGTAGGCAGCGTGTAGGGATTGGCCTGAATGAACAGATGCACGTGATCTGGTTGAATTGCCAGTTCGACAATCTCCCACCCGTTTTCATCGGCTACTTCACGGGTAATCTGCTCTAAGCGATCACGCACTGGCCCTACCAGTATCTTGCGTCTTCGTTTCCGACAGAAGATGATATGGTAGAGCATCTGATGAACCGTATGTTGTTCATGAATATACTTGTCACTCATGTAGCCTATTATAGTCGAACAAATGCCATATGCCAACATCCCTCCCCCTCTCCAACAAGGAACGGCGCTCTCATCCCCCCGCTTGAAAGACCTGATTCTTACCCACATTTTACACATTGATTTTGTAAAAGGGCTTGGTAAGCCAACTGGTATTGTCGAGGTCGGTAGAACCTATGCTTTATCAAGTCCCTCATCAAGCGCCTTCCGATAAATGTGGGTAAGAATCAGGCTTGAAAGACGGAGGTTTTCCCGCGCCGGTTTTATAACCAATCATGAAACGAAAGAATAGGGAAGAATCGTCACAGGTTTTTGGTTTGACGAGGCAAAATCTGGCACTTTTGGAAAAATGTCCAGAAAAATTTCCGCTTTTGCTGACAACTGCTGTAATTACTATAGTGAAAGCATCTCATCAGTGTTATAGACCTCACTCGGCCAGGAGACATGTTATACTTATTAATAGTGAGAAGCTAACGCGCTGGGATGTTCGAAAAAGATGAAAGAGGATAGAGTTGGGCATGGCTCGAGGACAGAGACGAGAATACATGCAAGAATACGACAGCTTGATCGATAATGATCCTTACTTTCAACGGCGTCTAGAGGAGAAGGCAAAAGAGGCTGCTGCTAATTCAGTAGCTAAAGAAGCAGAAAGATTGGCAAAAGCTCTTAAAGTGGCGGAGGAGAAAGCTGCGAAGGCTCTTAAAGAGGTAGAGGAAATGAAGCTGGCTCTGGAGCATAAAGTCCGGGTTTTGCAGGAGTTAGCAGTAGAGGCGGTACAAGACCGTTTTCCTTTACTTGCTGAATATGCGCGGAAGCAGGTCTTGTTTGTTAAACAACCTGAAGAGCTTCGTCGGCTGGTAAGACAAATCTACAAAGCCCCAGATGAGGCTACGGCTCGCTGGCTGCTCGGAACATTTTCTGATTGAAGATGAGATATGCTTGAACAAGAACAACGCATGGAGAAAGATGCGCCGCTGCGGCGCGATATACGCGCGCTGGGAAATGCGTTGGGACATGCCATCCAGCAGCATGAGGGGCAGCGTGTCTTTGACATCGTGGAACAATTGCGCAAAAGTTGCAGGCGACTGCGTGAATGCGCAGAAATGCTGAACGCGGTGGACGGCGACGAGCGACAACGCTTGCAGGCTGAAATCGCGGCTCTGGACGAGGAAATTACACGAGTGGTGAAGTCCTGCGACCTGGAGACCGCGATTGACGTTATTCGCGCATTTGCCATGTACTTTCACCTGGTCAATACCGCCGAACAGCATCATCGTACGCGGCGGCGGAGAGCGCATGAAACGGCGCATAATCCCACTGCACAGCGTGGCTCATTCGCTGCCCTGGCTGAATTTTTGCGGAGCAACAACATCGAGTCCGAGCTGCTTGAACAATTGTTGCTCGCGCTCTCCATTGAGTTGGTGTTTACTGCGCATCCCACCGAGGCGACCCGCCGCAGTCTGATTGTCAAATCACGGCGGGTCGAAGAGTTGTTGGAGATCTTTGACCGGCAGGAGATCATGACGCCGCGCGAGCAGCGCCTCTGTCAGCAGGAACTGGAAAGCATTGTCTCGCTCCTCTGGCGCACCGACTCTATCCGGCATGTGCGCTTGCAGCCGTTGGACGAGATCAAGATGGGGCTGTACTACCTGGAAGAGGTCATGTATGGCGCGCTGCCCGAGATGTACAGCGAGTTGGAGGAACAGCTACGGGTGGCATTTCCCGGCAAGCAGTTTCCCCTGCCGCCTTTCCTGCGGATTGGCTCCTGGATTGGCGGCGACCAGGACGGCAATCCGCATGTCGGCCCCGAAACATTGATGCGTGCCCTTCACCTGCAACGCGAGCGCGTGATCGAACACTACCGCGCATCGATTGAAAAGCTTGCGCAGGAGTACTCGCAATCCTTGAACTACTGCGTGATAACGCCCGAGCTTGCCGCCTCAATTGCTCGTGATGCCGAAGCAATGCCGGACTATGATCGCGAACTTGGCCCGCAAACCGCACTTGAACCCTACCGCCGCAAACTTTCTTTCATGTGGCGAAGGTTGAGCGCAATGCAAGCCATGTATCGAGGCGAGCAAGTCAATTCAACGAACATTACTTATAGCCGAAAGGAAGAACTCTTAGCAGACCTGGAAGTATTGCGCGATAGTCTGCTGGCGGATGGAGAGCAGCAGTTATCGGTGGGCAAACTTGCCGAGTTGATACGCCAGGTTCAGGTGTTCGGGTTTCATTTCGCGGCGCTTGATGTGCGGCAGCATAGCGAGCAGCATGCGAAGGCCCTTGCCGAGTTGTTACAGGCGACTGGCCTGCTGAAGGGCGATTACAGGTCATTAGATGAAGCGGAACGGGTGCGCTTACTGGAAGATTTGCTGAGCGACCCGCGAGTTTTGCCCCGGCATCTTCTAGATGTGAGCGAGGAGATAAGCCACATCCTGGCGACTTTTGACGCAATTCGCGAAGCCAGAGAGCAGTTTGGGAAGGATGCCGTCACCTGCTACATTATCAGCATGACCTGTTCGCTCAGCGACTTGCTGGAAGTGCAATTTTTCTGTAAAGAGGCGGGTATCAGCGACCTGCCTATCGTACCGCTTTTTGAGACGATTGAAGACCTGCGCACCTGCACCGCAATTATGGAGCAGGCCTTTACCTATCCACTTTATCGAGCATACGTACAGGCATGCGGCAATCGACAACAGGTAATGCTTGGCTACTCGGATAGCAGCAAGGATGGCGGCATTCTCACCTCAAGCTGGGAGCTTTATCAGGCCCAAACGCGGCTCGCGGCACTTGGCAGAAAACATGGCATTGGCATCACGCTCTTTCACGGGCGCGGCGGCGCGGTTGGGCGTGGCGGCGGGCCAATTTACGAGGCCATTCTGGGTCAGCCGCCTGGAACAGTGAACGGGCATATTCGTATCACCGAGCAGGGCGAGATGCTTTCATTCAAGTATGGTTTGCCAAATATAGCGCTGCGTAACCTGGAACTGGTGGTATCTGGCGTGATTCAGGCCAGCCTGCCGCCGGAAATTTTGCAAGAAACCGGCACCCCTGTCGATGTGCCGGAACGCTGGCGCGAACTGATGAATAGCCTCTCGAAGCGTGCCTATCATGAATACCGGCAATTAATTTATGAAACGCCGGACTTCCTGCGCTTTTTTGAGCAGGCAACGCCCATCTCAGAGCTTGCCTGGCTCAACATCGGGTCGCGACCCGCTCGCCGGGCAAAGGGACGCAGCATCGAGGAATTGCGCGCCATCCCCTGGGTGTTTTCATGGATGCAGAGCCGTTATGTGCTGCCGAGCTGGTACGGTGTTGGCACTGCCCTGGAAGCCTGTGTCAGCGAGCAGCCGGAGCAGCTGGCAGAACTGCGCAGGATGTACCGCGAGTGGCCTTTTATGCGTGCCTTCCTCGATAATATGCAGATGACGCTCTCCAAAGCCGATATGCATATTGCCTGTCATTATGCCACTCTTGTTCAGGAAGAAGACCTCAGACAAAGGCTTTCGGCGCTCATTGAGGAAGAGTACGCCCGCACAAAGCGTATGTTGCTGGAAATTGTGGGTGGTAGAGCATTATTGGACAATACTCCGGTATTGCAACGCTCGATCCAGTTGCGCAACCCCTACGTTGATCCGCTCAGCTACTTTCAGGTACACTTGCTGCGACAACTACGCACCCTGGGCGGCCCGCTCGTTCTAGATGATGAGGCGCGCAGCCAGGCCAGCGACCAGCAGAAAAGGCAGGCGGACCTGACCTACGCCGTGTTGCTGACGATTAACGGCATCGCGGCTGGTCTGAGAAATACCGGATAACAAAAATAGGTTCTTGTAGGGACGCGATTCATCGCGTCCAGCCCAATTGGCGTGCAAGGCTGGACGCGATGAATCGCGTCCCTACAGAAATCAACGCCCATAAATAGCTAATGTGAAAGAACAAAATATGACTGTATTCGAAACTATAAAACGACGTCGCAGCATCGGTAAAATGACCGATGAGCGACCAGCTCGCGAACAAATTGAGCGTCTGTTAGAGGCCGCAACCCACGCGCCCAATCATCATAAAGTGCAGCCCTGGCGCTTCATCGTGCTGGCAGGCGAGGCGCGGGAAGCACTGGGCAAAGTAATGGCCAATTCTCTGGCGGAGAAACTGGAAGAAACGAGTAGTGAGAAGGCCCAGGCCCTCTTAAATAAAGAGCGCAATAAACTGCTCCGCTCTCCGGTCGTCATTGTAGTGGTGGCCGAACCACCCACTTTGCCAAAGGTGTTGATGATCGAAAACATCGAGGCCACAGCCGCCGCCGTAGAGAACATGTTGCTGACCGCCGAAGAAATGGGACTGGCCTGCATGTGGCGAACAGGTGACGCCGCCTCTGATCCCCACGTGAAAGAGTGGCTTGGCCTCTCGCCCGAGGAGCATATCGTTTCGTTCCTCTACGTGGGTTTTCCGGCTATTCCCCATTTGGAGAGGAAGCCAATACCGTTCGAGGAGAAGACCACCTGGATAGGCTGGTAGGGGCGTAAGGCTCTGCCCCGCCCTCTTCACCGAGCAGTACATTCAACTCTGCCGTGATAATGGAACGGTTGGTAGGGGCGTGGGCTTGCCCCGCCCTCGTTCTCTCCATACTTATCTTACTATAAACGATATATTTGTATGATGGGAACGAGGGCGGGGCAAGCCCATGCCCCTACAGCCATGTTTTGATTAGTAGAAGAAACGAGGGCGGGGCAGAGCCTTACGCCCCTACTAATACTTAATCAGCGCAAACACATCGTGCCCTTTGAGATGTTCGCGCCCTTTCAGGAAGGTGAGTTCCACCAGGAAGGCGATGCCCGCGATATGGCCCCCGAGCTTTTCGACGAGTTCCATCGCGGCCTCGACGGTGCCGCCAGTTGCCAGCAGATCATCAACGATCAGGACACGTTCGCCTGGGCGAATGGCATCGGTATGCATCTCTACCACGTTGGTGCCATACTCCAGGGAGTATTCCACGCTGACGGTTTGCGAGGGCAGTTTGCCAAATTTGCGCACAGGAACGAAACCACAGTTGAGCAGGTACGCGAGCGGCGCGCCGAAGATGAAGCCCCGTGACTCGACGCCCACGACTGTTTGAATACCCGCGCCAGCGTAATGGGCCGCGAGACGATCTAAGGCGGCATGAAACGCTACCGGGTTTTGGAGCAGGGGGGTGATATCTTTGAAGAGAATGCCTCTCTGCGGAAAATCAGGGATGTCTCGAATCCAGTCTTCCAGGCGTATAGTCTCTGGTGTTGATGACATCGAAACGCTCTCCTCTACTTGTACTGCAAATAATTCTCGACACGAGATAGCCTGGTAGATACTCCACCTGGAACATCTCTGTGTTTGTTATGTGGGCTTTTGCGAAGGAAGGGAAGAGGCAATTGCTCTCCTCTTCCCTGTATTGCCCTATGAAGTATACCGCAGCCTATCCCCAGGCGCAAGTAAAGAGTAAATATGCCCTATGAACTACGCCCTGCGGTAGGTTCCTGAGCAGGCGGCTGCACCTGCGAGGTGCAGGCTGGACAGCGCGTGGCCATCAATGGAATGCTGGTCAGGCAGTAAGGACAATCCCTTGTCGTTGGCGGAACCTCCACTTCCTTCGGCTTGAAGCGGGCCATCAGGCCGTTCACCGGGCGTACCACGAAGAAGTAGACGACAAAGGCCACGATCAAGAAGCTGATAATGGCGTTGATGAAATCGCCAATAAGCAGAGGGTTGCCCGTGTAAACGGGAGGAGTCTTTAGATTCCCAAGACTGGTGTTACCGGCAGGGATAAGTGGAGTAATAATGTCTTTGACAAAAGCGTTGACCACGCTGGTAAAGGCCGCGCCAATGACGATACCAACCGCCAGGTCTACGACGTTGCCACGCAGGATAAAGGTCTTGAAACCCCCAAGCGTGTTCAGAGCGGATCGCTCAAAGCGATGAACGCGCGAGTCTGAAGACATAAGGAATAGTACCTCCTTGTTTATTCTCGAGTAGAAAGCCTGAGAAGCTATCTATGCAGCTTTCTTACCCATAATACATTAACATATATGTGGCGGGAATTGGTAGGAAAGGGTAAAAAAGATAACTTTTGGGGATTTGGTAAGTGGGGAGCCGCAAGCCACCCGCAAGGGGCTGGCTCTACAATGTGACGCCGCTTGTAGAGCCAGCCCCTTGCGGGTGGCTTTCATACTTCTTACGCTAGCCTTACGCTGGCCGCGCACTAATTTCTTTTACCCTGAGGGGTTTTACGCGCTCAATTTCACAATAGTGACGCCATCGCCGCCCTCCTGTGGGGGAGCGGAGGCAAACGATTTCACCAGTGGATGATGCGTAAGTTGGTCGCGGATAGCGGAGCGCAAGGCTCCCGTACCTTTGCCATGCACGATACGCACTGAGGACATGCCGGACATCACGGCGTCGTTCAGGTAGCTGTCCAGTTCCTCTAAGGCCTGCTCAACACGCCAGCCGCGCATGTCCAGTTGCATTGCCACTTCTGGCCGGTCCTCGTAGCGTGGCAGGACAACGGCAGGTTCGCTTCGCGGCTGTACAGCAGCCGCCTGCCGCTTGCTGATGCGCTCGATGTTATCGACGCTTACGCGGAAGCGCATCGCGCCCATCTGCACCTCGGCCTCGCTGCGATCGGGCGAGAGGCCGACCAGTTCGGCATTCTGACCGAAGCTGAGGACGCGCACCGTATCGCCAATCTGCAATGGTCCTTCAAGCCGCTCGGATGCTTCCTCAACTTTGCGCGCCTGCCGCTTTGGAGCCGCGAGCGGAGTCAGCTTCTCTTCCAGTTTGCGCACCCTCTCGCGAGACTCGCCCAGCCGGTCGCGGGTCAGGTTGACGCGGCTGGTATCGACCTTGATCTTTGCCAGCGTGCGCTGCACCTCTTCCAGTTCGCGTTGTGCCTGCGCTCGCGCCTGGTTGATGATCTGGACGCGCTGCTCTTCGAGTTTCTGGCGTTCCTGCTCAAGCTGGCGGCGCTGGTACTCGGCCTCGGCGCGCTCCATGCTCAGGTGATAGCGCTCATCCTCTACCGCTTTACGCTCGGATTGCAGTCCTTCGAGCAGGTTTTCCATGCGCACGCCCGCGCTCCCCAGAAATTCGCGTGCGCGTTCGATGATGCCTTCATCAAGTCCAAGACGATTGGCGATTGCCAGGGCGTTGCTGCGACCCGGAAGGCCAATACTCAGCCGATAGGTTGGCGAAAGCGTTTCGATGTCGAATTCGACCGAGGCATTGACCACGCCCGGCTGTTCGTGCGCGAAGGCCTTGAGTTCGGAGTAATGCGTTGTGGCAACCGTCGTCACGTGGCGCTCAAGCAGGTAGGTCAGGATGGCGCGCGCCAGTGCAGACCCCTCGCTAGGATCAGTGCCCGCGCCGAGTTCGTCAAAGAGAACCAGGGCGCGCAGGCGCTGCTCGCGCTTTTTGTCAACCAGCGTGTCCGCCAGTTTGCCGCGAATATCCGGCTGCTGCGTCTCCTCATCGATGCGGCGCAGGATTTCGATGATGCGGCTCATATGCGAAGAGAAGGTGCTGAGGCTTTGCTCAATGCTCTGCTCATCGCCAATATCGGCAAACACTTCCTCGAAGACGGCCACTTCTGAATGCTCGTCTACGGGAATATGTAGACCCGCCTGGGCCATCAGCGTCAGCAGGCCAACCGTTTTCAAGGCTACCGTTTTACCGCCTGTATTGGGGCCGGTAATCACCACCATGTAGAAGTCGCGCCCCAGGTGAAAGTTGATCGGCACGACCTTGCCTGTAAGCAGTGGATGACGCGCATTGCGCAGGTCAATGCGCCCCTGGTCGTTCAGCTTTGGCTCGGTGGAGCGTGTAAGGCGGCCATAGCGAGCCTTTGCCAGGTGCAGGTCGAATTCGGCGAGTAGTTCCACCTGCTTTTGCAGGGCGTCCGCCTCGCGTCCGATTTCGAGCGAGAGGGCGCGCAGAATACGCTCGACCTCCTGCCGCTCCTCAACCTGTAGCTGCTTCAAGTGGTTGTTCAGTTCGACGATCACCATCGGCTCGACAAACACCGTCGCGCCGCTCGCCGACTGGTCATGCACAATGCCGCGCACCTGTCCCCGGCTCTCCGCTCGAACCGGAATAACATAGCGGTCATTGCGAATGGTGACGATTGGCTCCTGCAAGGCATGCCCGAAGTCGTGAACGAGCGTGCGCAGGCGGTCTTGCAGGCGCTGGTTCGCGCTGCGAATGTCCATGCGCAGCTTGCGCAGTGTGGGGCTGGCTGTGTCCAGGACTTCGCCCTCTTCGCTGATCGTCTCTTCGATGCGCCGCACGATATGCGGGCGCTGCGGCATCTCCGCTCCCAACTGGCGCAGGAGCGGGAAGTTCTCCTCGTCCAGCTTTTCAAGCATACGAGCAACATGTATCGCGCTGCTGGCAGTCGAAAGGACATCAAGCAATTCAGAAGGATTGAGGACGCCCTCGCGAGCCGCCCGCGCTATCTGTGGGCGAATATCGTGCGCGCCCTGTACTCCCGCCTCTGCGCGCTGTTCGAGCAACTGATAAGCCTCGGTTGTATAGGCGAGGCGGCGGCGGGCCTCTTCGATATCAGGCGTTGGCGAGAGTTCCAGCACGCGCTCTTTGCTGGCGGAAAAGGCTGCCTCCCTGGCTACTCGTTCCAGGATTTTAGGATATTCTAGCGTTTGTATACTTTTTTCGTGCATGATAATACCAATAATTCCTTTCCGACGGACTGAGTGCGCAGCGCTAGCCTTGTTAGAGGCGTTGTCCGTCGGAATAAGATACAAGTCCTTGTATGTAAAGCTAAGCTGGCAAGTATAGAAAATCGAGTGCGTTCGCAGGGGGAGCAATTTGTTCCTGTCTGAGAACGCCTTTTCGCGGGCAGCAAAAAAACCACTGCCGCGAAAAGCTTCGGAGGGGCAGCGCTAACAACCAGTGATGCTGCAAATAAGATACCATATCCAGCGAAAAACTGCCATAGTCAATTTCCTCTACTATTGAAAACAAGCGGGATGACCAGAATCTTCCAGTTATCGATTAGCATGCTATGAAACAGACCCGCTCGCCTGTCATCCTTCGCCGCTCGCCTGCCATCCTTCGCCGCCCGCCTGCCATCCTTCGCCGCTCGCCTGCCATCCTTCGCCGCCCGCCTGTCATCCTGAGCGCAGCGAAGGAGCTGTGGCCTCGGCACACGCATCGGCGGGGAACACAGATCCTTCGCTGCGCTCAGGATGACATGGGGAGGCAGGTTTGTAATAGCTTGCTATATTGGAAATCTTCCCCCCTGCTCGCGTATATTAGAGGGTGGACATCAAAAAAAGCAAAAGCGAAGGAGCAGGAGCCAATGATTTTGCATATGGGCGAGCGTGTGTACTGGGGCGCGCCGGAAGTGATTTATCTTGAAGGCACGATTTTGCAATTGAACGAGGAGAACCAGACCGTAGTGGTGCATATCGACCGGGCTACCCCCAATTCCGCGCACCTGATTGGAGCCGATGTGCCTTTTGCGGCCAATGGCGTCATGCCCTTGCAAGGTGATAGTCCTGCGGGCACCACGACCGAACCAAATACGGACCGCCAGAGCAGCCAGCCCATGAGCGACGAGGAAAAAGTGCGTAGCGCTGCGGCGGCGGCTGTGCATCAACGCTATGGCACCACGCTAACAGGAAAAGAGCGGGAACACATGATCGAGCAGGTAGCCCGGGTGTTGAATAGCGACTCTGAGATGCGGGCGCGTATTATCGCCTCAATGAATCAAATTTTGCAGCGAGAAAAGTGAGCCATTGCATATACATGTACTCCAAATTAGCGTATACTAGGCGTTAACACCGGGGAATGGCTTTTTTTGATGTTGAAAGGTGAAGCAGTATGAACTGTCCGCGCTGTAATGCACCTCTGGAGAAGGATGCTCGCTTTTGTCGTGTGTGTGGTCTGCCGGTAACGACCGGTATGTTTTCAGCGCCTGGCATCTCCCAACCAGGCTTTCCCGTAGAGAATAGCGCCCCGACACTTCCTACCGAGGTGGCTCCCAACTGGCCCCAAAAAGCGCCGCAACAACCGCAGTGGGGAGCGCAGATGCAGCCAACGCAGGCTACACCATTTTCGCAGGTGCCGTTGCAGAACCAGCAGAATATGGGAGCGCCGCCATTCCAGCCAACCCAGTTCGCGCAGCCGCCCTCTCCAGTATTTCAACCGCCTTTAACCCCTGTGCCGGGAAGCATGCAAAGTCTCGGAGGAGCCTCTAACGCGCCAGTAGCCGCGAAGAAAAAGAAACTCAACGGTCCCACAAAGGCATTGATTATCGTGCTGGTTATTCTGCTCGTACTGGCGGGAGGGTGGTTCTTTGTTGCGCGTCCCATCGTGCATGGCATAGCGCAGAGCCAGCTTGATAGCGCGCTATCGAGCGCCGTGGATCAGATTAATCCCGCTACAGTGGCGCTGATTCCACATGGGCGCGTGCAGATTCCACTGTTTGAAGCATCGTTGAACGACCTGATCGCCAGGAATATTTCATCGTCGGGGCCGGTGTCGCAGATGCATATGAGCATCACGCAGACCCTTGTACGCCTGGATTTTTTGGTCTTTGGCTTTAGCTGCGCCATTACGGGTGTGCCGACGGTGGTTAATGGCGCGCTTGCCGTTACAAACGTTTCAGTAGAGGGCATCATCGGACTGATTATGTCCAGTGATGAGATGACCTCTATTCTGAACGCACATCTGCTCGATGCCACTGCCCGGCTGAATCGCACTATTCTAAGTGTGACCCTGAAAAACCAGGAGATAGACCTGCTGATCGATTAACCTGAAGCTGTTTCCTCATCTGGCTGCTCATCTTCTTTACCGGGGGAATGAGCGGCTTTTTGTTTGCTTCGTTTGCGCAGAAAAACGTAGAGCAGCGGAGGAGTAACAAGCAGCACAAAGGCATTGGCCTCGGCAATACCACTTGTATCAGGCGTATTCGACTGGCCTGGCTGGTGAATATTGGTGAAGACGGCGCTGACATTGGGCAGGAAGCCATAGTTGTTTTGTCCCAGGGGCCAGTAGACAAAGGCGGCCCGCCCGATAATGTTTTTGCGCGGGACAAAGCCCCAGTGCCGCGAGTCGTCGCTACCGATGCGGTTATCGCCCATGACAAAATAATCATTGGGCGGAACGAGCAAGTTCTGAATATGCCGGTAATCGAAGATGTTGCCTTGCCGCGCCGGGTCTACATACGTTTCGTTCAGCAGCACACCATCTACATACACCTTAATGCCATCAATAGTGATCCTGTCTCCTGGAATCGCTATGATGCGTTTCACGTAGTCTTGAGACGGTGCGGGAGGCGCGACAAAGACGATCACATCACCGCGCTGGGGTGAACGGAAGAGGTAGGTCCACTTATCTACCAGGATTAACTCATTATTATGCAGGCTTGGCTCCATGCTGAAGCCGTCTACGTTGAAGTTTTGTACGGCAAAGCGAATAATCAAGAACATTAACAACGTGAGGACAATGGTTTCGATTATCTCACGTATGAGCCGGTAGCGTTTCTCAAAATCGAGTTCAGGATTCATGAATCTCTCCCAGGGGGTCGGTCTGGCGAATGGGTATTTGTTGCTAGCACTGTATTTCCTTCATTATACGAGATGCATGACACGTTTGTTGCAGCATAGACCTCAAACAGTAGTCTATCCTGGCTTATCCTTATCGAACGAAGTGCGAAGGGCTGGATAGGAAATATGGGCTACTGCCTTCGCTGCCGTTGGATTAACGGAAACGTCTCTTTTTTCTGCCTTCCTCTAAACACCTATTGTATCTGACAGAAGATGTCAGGAATTCATGTGTACACTGACTTCTAGGAAATAAAGACTATGCCGTTCTGTGTTTTCTTATGTAGATGTATATCAGCTCGTCATATTTTCGTTACCATTATCTGTTGCCGCAGCAATAGGCATCTTGACGGTTGAGAATGGTATAGTATAATCGATATTGAACGTTTGTTTCTACTTCTGGCTAAGGTGTAGGGGCGCGTACTTCGCGCCCCTCTCTTTGGCTGATGGGTGGTTTTGTGTATGCCCCAGGATAAAATTGTAGTACGTGGTGCCCGCGAGCATAATCTGAAAAATATTGATGTTACGATTCCGCGTGACAGGCTGGTGGTGATTACCGGTTTGTCGGGATCAGGGAAGAGTAGCCTGGCATTTGATACAATCTTTGCCGAAGGACAGAGGCGCTACGTCGAGTCGCTTTCTGCCTATGCCCGGCAATTTCTTGATAAAATGGAGAAGCCCGATGTAGATCACATCGATGGGCTGTCTCCCGCTATCTCCATCGATCAAAAAGGGGCGACGCACAACCCCCGCTCGACGGTAGGCACCGTCACCGAGATTTACGACTACCTGCGCCTGCTCTATGCTCGTGTTGGCCATCCGCATTGTCCCAAATGTGGTCGCGAGGTCAGCCAGCAGACGGTGCAGCAGATTGTGGATGCCGTTCTCAGCCTGCCGGAAGGGTCGCGCATCATGCTGCTTGCGCCGCTTGTATCAGGCCGCAAGGGCGAGTATAAAAACATCTTCGAGGAGATGCGCCGGGCCGGATACGTCCGCGTGCGCGTCGATGGCACCATCTACGATTTGAGCGACGAGATCGAACTCGATAAGCAGAAAAAGCATACTATCGAGGTGGTGGTAGACCGTCTCGTCATTCGTAAGGGCCAGAAAGCGGTTTCCTCAGAAGAGACGCTGAAGAAAGTGGCGGAGCGACCCACGCTCTATGAGGTGAATGCCGCTTCCACTGAGCCGTCTGAAGATGGAAACACGCCGCAGCAGGAAGACGTTGATGCCTCGTTCCGCCAGCGCGTCACCGATTCGTTGGAAACAACGCTCAAACTCGGTAACGGCGTGGTGCTGGTATCGGTCATTGGCGGCGAGGAGACGTTGTTCTCAGAGCGTTTCGCCTGTGTCTACTGCGGCATCAGCCTGCCGGAGATCGCGCCTCGCACCTTCAGTTTCAACAGCCCGCATGGGGCCTGTCCGACCTGTACCGGTCTCGGTACGCAGCAAGAGATCGACGTTGACCTGATTGTCACACATCCCGAACTTTCCATCCTCGAGGGAGCCATCGCGCCCTGGAGCAAGGTCGTGAACGGCAGTCAGTGGCATGCGGCTATCCTGGAAGCGCTGGCGAAAAAGTACGACTTCAGCCTGCATACGCCCTGGAAAGACCTGACCGAGGAGCAGCGCCAGAAGGTTTTGTACGGCACCAGCGAGCAGCTTGCGATACGCTATACGCCGCAGCATGGCGGCACGCGCACCTATCACGTCACCTTCGAGGGCGTGATTCCCAACCTGAATCGCCGCTACAAACAGACCGATAGCGACATGATTCGTGAGGAGATCGAAGGCTACATGTCGGCGCGTATCTGTCCCGATTGTAAGGGAGCGCGTCTGAAGCCTGAAGCATTGGCGGTAACGGTAGGTGGGCGCAACATCGTGCAGGTCTCGCGGCTCTCCATCGTCAATGCGCAGCGTTTCTTCCAGGAGCTGGAAGGCGAAGGGACGGTCTATTCATTGCCGACGCCAGCCAATGTTCACAACTTGAATGGCAACGGTAAAAAGAAAAACGGCGCGAACGGGTCCGCTCTCGGTGATCCATTAACCCCCATCGACACAAGCGGCCCATTGGTGACAGTGACATTGACCGAGCGCGAACGTTTCATTGTCCGGCAGGTTCTCAAGGAGATACGTGCGCGCCTGCAATTCCTGGTTGATGTCGGCCTGGATTACCTCACGCTTGATCGCGCTGCTGCCAGCCTTTCCGGTGGCGAAGCGCAGCGTATTCGCCTCGCTACCCAGATTGGCTCCGGTCTGATGGGCGTGCTGTATATTCTCGACGAGCCAAGCATCGGTCTGCACCAGCGCGATAACGAGCGCTTGATTCACACGCTTGAGCGATTGCGCAACCTGGGCAATACCTTGCTGGTCGTCGAACACGACGAAGATACGATGCGCGCCGCCGACTACATCATCGATATCGGTCCTGGCGCGGGCGAGCATGGCGGACGAGTAGTGGCCGAAGGCACCTTCAAAGAGATCATCGCCAATCCCAATTCGATTACCGGTGATTATCTTGCGCGGCGCAAGCAAATTCCCATCCCGCCGAAACGGCGTGAGGGCAACGGGAAATCGCTGGTCATTAAAGGGGCGCGTGAGAATAACCTGAAGAATGTGACGGTCGAGGTGCCGCTGGGCAAGTTTGTGGTGGTAACGGGCGTCTCCGGCTCCGGTAAGAGTACCTTGATTACCGATATCCTGTACCGCAAGCTGGCACATGTGTTGTACCGGGCGCATGACAAGCCGGGCGCGCATGATGCTATCGAAGGTATCGAGCAACTCGACAAGATCATCGATATCGACCAGTCGCCAATCGGACGCACGCCGCGCTCGAATCCCGCGACGTATACGAATGCCTTCACGGGTATTCGCGAACTCTTCGCGCAGGTGCCGGAAGCCCGTATTCGTGGCTACCAGCCGGGCCGTTTCTCGTTCAACGTCAAGGGCGGTCGCTGCGAGGCGTGTAAGGGCGAAGGCATCGTGCGTATCGAGATGAACTTTCTGCCGGATGTCTACGTGCCATGTGAGGTCTGTAAAGGCAAGCGCTATAATCGCGAGGCGCTGGAGATTCACTACAAAGGCAAGAGCATCGCCGATGTGCTGGATATGACCATCGAGGAAGCGATGGAGTTCTTCTCCAACGTGCCGTCCATCTACAACAAGATGAAGACGCTCAACGACGTGGGCCTCGGTTATATGCGGCTTGGACAACCCGCCACGACCCTTTCTGGCGGCGAGGCGCAGCGCGTCAAGCTGGCAACAGAGCTATCCCGCCGCGCTACAGGTCGCACGCTCTATATCCTGGATGAGCCGACGACGGGTCTGCACTTCGCGGACGTAGATCGCCTGCTCCAGGTCTTGCAGCGCCTTGTTGATGCCGGGAACTCCATTGTCGTGATCGAGCATAACCTGGAAGTCATCAAGTGTGCCGACTGGATCATCGACCTCGGACCCGAAGGCGGTGAAGCTGGTGGGCGCGTAATCGCCGAAGGAACGCCGGAAGAGGTAGCCGAGAACGAGCAATCCTATACCGGCTACTTCCTGCGTCGCCTGTTCGCCGAAGAGGCCGCGCATGCAAGCGCTCGGGCATCAAACTCGATTGTTGCCGGGTGATAAGTAGAAGAACGCACACCAAAAAACCGCCGAACAAAAGCTATCCGGCGGTTTTTTGGTGTGCGTTCTCATCCAAGCGTTTCCCTGGTAGCAGGCTGAGAGACGGCCTGTGCCGTATATTCAGATGGTGTGATGCGCTCCCCTTCGGCAACCTTCTCATCGGCAGGTTCCTTGCCCTGCGTATCGGGTGAAGGTCTGGTGCCATTGCCGTTGATGTGTATGCCTCGTTGCCGCAGACGGCGATCAACCCAGAGGATGAGGAGGATCATCGTCAGGCCGACAAGTCCCAGACCGACGAATTTATAGATGCGGTCGAGGTGCAGGGCCAGCACGCCGAAGAGGGCGGTCAGCGCGTAGAACAGGAAACAAATCTGCTTGACGCTCAGGCCAGTTGCCAGCAGGCGATAATGCAGGTGCGATTTGTCGTAGTGCAGGGGAGATTGCCCGCGCCGGATACGTATCGTCATCACCACCGCCACATCAAGGATGGGTACGCCCAGCACCATGAGCGCCAGGGCCAGTTTCGCGCCGCCCATGATGGAAAGCACAGCCAGCCCCAGGCCAAGAAACATCGAGCCGCTATCACCCATGAAGATACGCGCCGGATTCCAGTTGTGCGGCAGGAAGCCGAGGACAGCGCCGGTAAAAATAGCCGCCAGAATCGCGATACTCTGCTGGCCCAGTACATAGCTGATGATGGTAATGAAAAGGGCCGTAATGCCAACCACTCCGGTTGCCAGGCCATCAATGCCATCGATCAGATTGACAGTATTCATCATGCCCACCGCCCAGAACCAGGTCAGCAGGACGGCTGGAATGGCGGCAAAGCTAAAATCGGCGTGTTGCATGAACAGGTAAATATTGGGTTCGCGGAAGATGGGAATGTCCAGGAAGCGAAAATGGTAGAACGGGTTGCTGAAGGTGTATAGCAGCACGCCCCGGAAGGTTGGTATCCAGGGACCCATGATGATGATAACGGCTACTGTCTGCGCTATCAGCTTGGGGAGCGGTTTCAACCCTTTCACATCATCATAGGTATGGACGATGACCATCAAGGTCGAGGCAATCAACAGGAGCCAGTAAATAGAGATTTCAGTGGGGTTAGAATTGACGCCGGGCGAGTAAAAGAGGAGTGACACAATAACGAAGGCGAGGAACATTGCCACTCCGCCCAGGCGCGGCACCGGCGTTTTATGAATGCGCCGTTCGGCTGGTCGATCAAGCCAGCCCATCTTGAAGCAGAAAGCCTTGACGACAAAGGTGAGCAGGAAGGCAAGCACAAAGGAGCAGGCTCCCCCCACAAATAGAGCCGCGAGATCAGGTAGATGTATGGGAATGAGCAGTAGAAAAGGTATATGATTTAGGCTTGCCTGTAGCATATTTTTGAATCCCCTTACTACAGTGAGTATAGACATACTTGTAAAACGTTATGTTGCCCGTACCAGTGACAAACTGTTTCTTTGGAAGAAAACGTTGGCGACCATCCAATTTCTATGATGGGCTATGTATCTGGCATATCTGTTCCCCGGCTTCCCATTGTCTAATTTTTATCTTGAAACGTCTGGAAAGTCCACCTGTAACACCCGATACCAGCCCGCGTAGTCCTGTATCCAGGTGATTTGCGCCTGCGACCAGTGTTCGCGTACCAGGGATTCCAGGCCCTCGCGCTGCGCGTAGCCGATTTCTAAAAAAATACTTCCTCCGGGCAACAGTGTATGAAATTGCTTCAATTCAGTAAACAATCGCTGCAAAAGGTCTAGTCCATTAGGGCCACTGAAGAGGGCAAGGTGCGGTTCATAGGCTCGCACGTCTCTCGTCAGAAGCGCCATTTCGTTGGTGCCGACATAGGGCAGGTTGGCCGTCAATATATCCACAGCTTCGGGTAATGGCGCGAGCAGATCGCCCTGCAGGAGGTGGACGCGCTTTTCGACGTGATGGCGCTGGCAATTGAGGGCCGCCACTTCCAGAGCCTCGGCTGAAATGTCCGTGGCATACAGGCGGGGTAAGCGCGGCTCCTGTACGGCGAGCGTAATGGGGATGATGCCACTGCCTGTGCCGATATCAGCAACCAGAGGTATAGTCCCCTTTGCCAGTCTCTGACGGCAGGCTTTTAGGGCTGCTTCGACCAGCAATTCGGTTTCGGGGCGCGGAATTAACACCCGCCGGTCAACCACGAAGTCAAGACCGTAAAATTCGCGCTGTCCAACGAGATAGGCTACCGGCTCGCCCTGCATCCGGCGTGCAAGCAACTCGTGATAGTGTTTTTCCTGCTCGGGCGTCAGAAACCGCTCAGGATAAGTATAGAGGAAGCTCCGTTCGACTCCCAGAACATGCGCCAGCAACACCTGGGCATCCAGACGTGGCTCGAGGGCAAGGTCTGGTTGTTCCTGGTTAGCATGGGTGAGCGTCTGAATACCTATCCTGAGAACTTCCTGAAGCGTGATCATAGCGGTTGGCGACCCGCGAAACCTGTGTCGAGATAATGCCAGTAGTTGATGCGCTCCTCGCCGAGATGCCAGCACAGGTAAATTTCTTTGCCATTTCGCAGGCTGAGAAAGTCGATCAGGCCCATGTCCGGGTCTTTGAGTTCGCAGCCGAAAAGGCGCAGTTCCTCGACTAGCGCCTGAAGCTCTTGCAGATGCTCGGCCAGTTCCCTTTGCAGGCCAACGATGCGGTCATGAAGGTGATGCCCGTTATTTTGGGCTTGCATACGCAGTGCGCCAAGTTCTTCCTCCGCCTGTAACATGGCCTGCCTGCGTTCCTGAATGCGCAGTAAGATAGGGGTAATTTGAGGCAGCAGAGCCTCAGCCTCTTCACGTGTGAAGTAATGGGGCATGTGCCTGTCCCTCGCTTTTTTCTGAAAAGAAGAATGATGTCTCCTTGAATCATAACATGAGACGGAAGGGTTTGTATAGACGTTGCTAGAAGCGGGTCAGGGCCAATTGGCGGCTAGCGCGAGGCTCGCCCTGGGCGAGCCTCGCGCTAGCCGCCAATTGGCCCTGATTTATTTTTTACCAGCCGTTGGAGTGACCGCCGGTGTTGGAGAAGGAACCGTCGGTGAGGGTGTCGGTGTACCCGTGGGGCCACCCAGCTTGATGCTCAGGTCATCGAACGTTTTAAGCGCAATGGTAGAGCTATTCGAGTTGGGAATGTTCAGGTAGGTGCCTGTTACTGTATCGCCGGGCTGCACCAGAGGCAGTTTCGGTGAAAGACTCAGATTGGCCGTAAAGATGACATTCTGGCCCGCGATCTGGATATAGTAGATGGTGTTGCCGTTCTGCTGCACCGAGGAGATGCGCAGCACTTTACCTGTGACCGTCTGTGTAGTCCCGCCGGGCGAACTATTTGTACAGCTATTCGCTATGGAATTTTGCGCCAGCCATTGTTGATAGTCGTTGAGGGCCGCACTGAGGTTTGGCTCGAATTGCACGTTGCCTCCGTTGAGTTCTCTGGCGTCGAGGATGCCCACATCCTGGAAGATGCCATTGCTGCTATAGATGGCAACCCAGGTTGGCACGCCGCATATCTGGTACAACTGGAAGCTATCCACATTGTAGCGCAGGATATTAGCGCGGGTAGAGGCGAAGGTGTTTTGTACATTGCTGCCAATACCCAGGCCTGCCGCGCCTGGATAGAAATGTGCCTCGTTTTTATGGGTATCGAAGAGAAACACGCCCGTACTCGACTGGTCGTTGGAAGACGAAGAGGTCATCGGGACGAGCCAGACGGGCTGATCGGCGTTATTATAGACCAGTTGCGGATCGGTAGCAGGCTGCTGCTGTCCCGCGCCGGATGGATTGAACCAGGGTGCGGCATGGTAAAGACCCCACCACGCCAGATACTGGTTAACTGTGTCAGAGGGCATCACACGGTCTACCCACGTGGGTACATTCTGTGGGCTGTACACCTTGATGTCGCCCGTGTGCGCATCGACGATCAGCACCTGGCTCAGCACATCGCCGGTATAACCGCGTGAGGGCTGCATAAGCGAGATCGTCCAGTAGGGATGAAAGCTGTCATCCAGTTCGAGCGTCGGATCAACCAGCTTGCCGTAAGTAAAGCCGCTCAGGTAGACATGGCGTAGCAGGTCCTGGTTGAGTAGCGCGCCGGGCAGGTAAGCAATCGTGTTATTGCCGCCTACGCGTAGTTGCGGAGCGGCCTGCGGATTTTCCGCGTCTACTACCACGAAGCCGGGCGTGCTTGGATTGGAGAGGTTGATGAAGATGTTGTTATAGCTCAGGGGTGCCACGTAGTACAGGTGATGATTGATGGATTGCAGCGTGTAGCTATTGGGGTCAAGATTATAGGACGAGCCAAGATTCTGCCCGTTGGAACCAAGTACCTGCTGTCCTTTAAAGTTCGCCACGCTTGAACTCACCAGCACAATATGATTGGGGTCGGTTGCGACAAGTGGTGTGCTGCTTTTTTCGATGATGACATGCGGAATGGCCGCCAGCGCTTTGGCATTGCTATCAAACCAGGTAGTGAACACCACGATCAGTCCCGCAACCACGATGCCCACGAATGCAGCGACTATCAGGCCAAAAACTCCCGCCGCCACAGCGCCCCGTGAAATATCCGCCGCGACTTGCCTTGAGCCAGAGTGCGAGGAAGTTCTTCCCTGCGTGGCCGCCGAAATGTCTTCCAGCGAGCCGAGCATGGGCCGGGCAAAGGCAAAGAGGTTTGCGAAGCTGCTGATGACCAGGGGCCATGTCACCCATTGCCAGCCACCAAAGGGGCCGGTCAGAGCAGGTTCGGAAAAGTAGAGGATGGCGAGGCAGAACAGGTAGTTGAAGATGAAGTAACCGATGAACCAGCGAGTGAATTTACTGGCCTTGAATGGTTCGCTTCGACCGAAAGCCAGCCGCCCTATCGTCAGAATTGCCATCACGATGAGCGTGCCAATCAGCGCGAGCAATAGAATAATCATGTGCGCTCTCCCTGGGAAATGCTCATTTCCCGTTCGGTGTATTCACGGCATCCCTCCTGAAAGAAATGCATCCAGGAGGAACGTTCTCTCGTATGAGTTAATACCTGTCCCTTATTGTAGTGTTCTGGCCAGGAATTCGCAACGGGTTTGCGCATGAGATACAATACAGGCGGGGAAATTTGCCAGAATATGGGAACAAGTAGCTGTAACGAATTGTTGTATTGAATAACTATTCATGAGTACATGCTCTGAAGAGACTGTATAAAGCGTCTTTATAATATGTCTCTCGCATGTCATCCTGAGCGCAGCGAAGGATCTCTCGCTTGTCATGGCGAGCAGTGGGAACCTGAGATCCTGAGCGCAGCGAAGGATGACAGGTAGAGACAGGTTTGTAATGGTCTGTTACTTGTTTGTATGAAGGAGTGAAAATAACACATGCAGTTGTTTGGAAAAAAATCGCGCACCGAGATTGAGAAGTTGCAGGATGGGCAAGATCGCCTTCCGCCTGGACAATACCTGACGAAAAAGTGGCCCGTATTAACCTACGAGCGTACCCCCCGCCAGTTGCCGCCCGATTGGAAACTGAAAATCACCGGGCTGGTAGAGCATCCCTTTGAATTGACCTGGGCGGAGTTTTTAGACCTGCCGCGCATCACAATCACCACCGATATTCACTGCGTCACCACCTGGAGCCGCTACGATAACACCTGGGAAGGCGTCTCCATTCAGGAGATTTTGCGCCGCGCAAAGCCCCTGCCAAACGCCAGATATGTGATGGTTCATTCGTGGACGGGATATACTACCAACCTGCCTCTAGCTGACCTCGACGACGATGATGTGCTGATAGCTCTGAAGCATGACGGGCAAGACATCGAAATGGAGCATGGCGGCCCGGTGCGGCTGGTTGTGCCGAAGCTCTACTTCTATAAGAGCGCCAAGTGGCTCGATGGCTTCGAGTTCATGGAGCATGATCGACCCGGTTTCTGGGAACAGCGCGGCTACCATAATCACGCTGACCCCTGGAAAGAGGAGCGCTACTGGTAGCCTTGATATAGACCATAAAAAAGGAGACATGCCTGAAGCGGCACGCCTCCTTTTTTATGACAGGAATAGCTCTTATTATGGAGAGACCGCGTCCAATCGCATCTCCTTAGTCGCGGTGCCAAACTGGGCGATGATCGAGGCGACCACCAGGCAGCCACCAATCACCAGGAAGGTGCCCACCGGGCCGAGTGTGGTGATGTTGCCCGCGATCAGCAGAATGCCGACACCTCCACCGATATGCCCGATACCATCCACCAGGGCAAAGCCGGTAGCACGCGCTCGCGTGGGATAGTTCTCCGCCGACCACGCCCAGGCCATCGGCACAAACAGGTTAAAGCCGATGAACAGGATGATCGCGCCGATGACCGTCACCCAGAAATTAGCCGACCCGCTCAGGCCAATGATCAATCCGCCAATAATGGTGAGTACCGCCGAGATGGGCAGCCAGTATTTGCGTTCCAGCGACTCACCATAGCCATAGGCAAAGATGGCACACGCGATGAAGCCGAACACACCCAAAGCCGCCACCATACCTGCCTCCGGCGGTGGATAGCCTAACGTAGCCAGAATCGTTGTAAAGCCGACGCCAATGGTGTAGACCGTCATAAAGGCGACAAACCACATGCTGAACAGCAAGAGCGTGCGCCGCAGGTACATCGGATTGCCCAGGATTTCTGAGTAGGTGGCATGTTTCTCAGAGGTATGGAAATGGATTTCCGAGCCGACCGGGGGCAGATTGGCCAGCCTTTTCATCGCCCGCTGCTCCATGTCGGTCACAATCTCGTCAGCCTCGTCGAGGCGGCCCTGTGAGATCAGCCAGCGTGGAGACTCCGGCAGACGGAAGCGCAACAGGATACCCACCAGGGCCAGAATCGCGCCAACGCCATACATCCAGCGCCAGCCACTACCCGCGAACTGCGGCAGCCCATGCACAATCTGCACCGTCGCCTGGGCAAACGGCAGGCCCTCGGGGAAAGAGGCCGGGGGTGTAGTGAGCAACAGGCCCAGCCAGATACCTAAAAAGGCACCCAACGACGACATGATAAAGATGAGCGAGGTGTATTTGGCCCGTCCGTTGCTTGGCGCAACCTCGTTGATGTAGGTGGCAACCAGAGCCAGGTCCGCACCTACCCCAATACCGGTAATGACGCGAGCGATGATGAAGGTCGTGTAGTCCTGCACAAAAGCGTTAAACAGCGAACCCAGGCCCGTGATAATGAGCGTGACCAGCAGCATATCGCGCCGCCCAAAGCGATCTGCCAGCGGGCTGAGGATCAGCGCGCCGATCACATAACCACACAAGTTTAACAGGGTTGGCAAACCCACCATATCGGATGCCAGCACCAGCCCCGGCGGAGTGTGAGTGGCTCCGGGCGGCAGACCTGGCAAACATCCCGCGACAATCTGCGTGCAGGTCTGGATAAAGGAGACATTGATATCAAAGATATCGAAGAAGGTGAAGAGAAAACCCATGCCAATGATGCCGATGAAGAGGTAGGAAAGCGACCAGATCGGAATGCGATCCTGGCGAGCGATAATGGCAGCGCCTGTGCTGCTCGTTCTCGCTCCCGCGATGGATAAAGAGTCGCCTGTTTCGGATGCCATAAGATGCTCCTTTCACAGCTTGTCTCACGAAGAGAAGAGGAATAACGAGCTACGTTTGGCCTTGTCGCGTTCAATAAGCGAAACAAAACGTTCGTCTATGTGAACACTATACTCGATAAATTCCTATACTGTCAAGTGTTGTTGAGCATATGCTCCGGCCTTTTTACAGCTTTTGCAGGCAAATTTTTAAAGCAGTCAATGTAATGGCAAGTTAAAAGGCGACAAGTGCGCCCATCATCCGTTGCACAGCCTCAATTTCATCCTGGTTGACAGTATGCCCCATGCGACGATAAAGCCGCATCGTCACGTTTCCCCCCATTTGTTGTAAGACCTGGGCTGTCAGTTCTACCCGCTCTTTGGGAACATGTGGGTCGATATCGCTGCATCCAAGAAAGACGGGCGTTCCCTCAAGCGAACCTGGATAGTTTCGCGGCGTCCCATCCGGCCCTATCAGTCCACCGCTCAGCCCCGCAACACCTCCATACCTGCGCGCATTGCGCGCCACAAATTCAAGCATCAAACACGCGCCCTGTGAAAAACCCAACAGCATCGTGCGTTCAAGCGGAATACCTATCTGCTCAATTTGTGCCAGTATGCTCGCAATTACTGCAAGGCCGGATGAGAGTCCAGGCTCGTTCCGTTCAATGGGAACGAGAAAACTGTATGGATACCAGGTATTATTCGCGGCCTGGGGAGCAAGATAGGCAAAGCCGGGCGCGTTCAACTCCTCAGTCAGTTCCAGGATATTTTCTGCCGACGCTCCGCGACCATGCAGCATCACCATCGCCGCCTGCGCCCGCTCAAGCGGTTTTCCTGCTGTGAGAAGAGGCTGGCCCTGGTGCGGCCCTTTTATGGCATTACTCTGTTCGCTCATATGGTTTGTTCCCCTTCATTCCTTTTTCATGATGTCCTTGTAGGCAGCAGTCGCATCGCCAAAGAGCGCATAACCCGCGTCCCTCACCAGTTGCTCAGAAACTCCTGGCTGCCCGCGCAACCAGAGCCTGCTCATACCCAGTTCGCTATCAGCCGTTACATCCGCTATTGGCACAAAACCAACCTGTCTCATACCGCTTTGAGATGCAACATTATCAGCATTTGCGCCAATCCAGACGCGCTGAAAACCCTCGGCCTGTAAATCTCTGGCAATATATGCCAGCAAAGCCGGATAGAGGCGCAACCCGCGATATTCCGGCAACGTGACGCAATCCCAGATATATGCCTCTCCTGGCTTGAGATGAACGAGTAAGCCAAGCTCTCCAATCGCTTCCTGGTCGAACGTTGCCCAGCCATACGCTGCGAGCTTACCCTCTACCAGCGCCACATAACAACGTTTTCCTGCCGCGATACGCTGCTCAACCTCCGGCCTATCCATTGTTTGCGCCAGGACTGAAGCTTCATCTGTTCTCATGCGCAGGAACGTTGTTGGAACACGCGGCTCGACCATGTTAACCGATATCGAGTCAAGCCGCAACAACCAGAACGTACCCAATGCAGGTGCATCTGGCGAAGCTGTCATAGTGATTCAACCTCTTCCTCGACTTCGCCTTTTCCATCCTGTTGAGCTGTCTGCTTAACTGCCTCTGCTTTTGGTAGCTCTTTCCTGCTGAGTGAAAGCCCTTTGCGTCGGGTCAGTTCGGCAATGGCGTCCGCCAGGTGCGTATCAGAAATGTAGGGTGCCCCAGCAGCTACACGAATGCGATGCGCCGTAACAAGCACCTCTGCATAGCTATAGCCCTCCGGCGGCACAAACTTATAACAGGCCAGTTCAAGCAATTGCCCGTTCGGGTCGCGGAAGTAGATGGAGTCCATGAAGCCCCGGTCAATATTCCCCGTGTTCCAGATGCCCCGCTCGTTCAAGCGTTGCGCGACCTGTGTATAAGTCGCGCGGGAAACCGTGAACGCGAGGTGGTGCAGGTTGCCGATATCCTCTGGATTTGGTGTGGGATCGTTCTGGCGGGTTGGCCGAACAAAGAAAGTGATGAGCCGACCATCTCCCGCGTCGAAGTAGAGATGCGTCTCCTCGGGCACATCCAGATTGGGCTGATCCATCACCAGGGGCATGCCCAGCACGCCCTCGTAGAACTCAATCGTTGCCTCGCGGTTGGAGCCGACAAAGGTGATATGGTGAACGCCCTGAGTTTGAATGATAGACATAATCGTTCCTTTAGCTAGCGTAGAGATATTCCATCTCTACGCGCTATGTGCTAAATGCGGAAGAACAGGTGCCGGATTTTCTGGATAACCTGCGGGTCGCCCGTTGCCTCGCCGCCTTCGATGCGTTGGAAAGCGGTTAGCACGAATTCGGAAGCGTCTCGGAAGTGGAAGACCGCCTGCGCGCCGTCCAGGTTATCGGCTGGCTCATAGGTAAACTTGCCATCCTTCACTCGAACGCGCCACCGGCCGCCATACTCGCCATCTACCTGAATGCCGTAATCCGCGTCCAGCCCTTGAGCGCTTTCCTCATCGACGGTGGCCTGCATCAGAATGAACATGTAGGGAACGAGGACTCCGGCGGTGCGTTCGTCCAACTTCGCATCCTTCTCGCCCAGACCCCACCTCATATCCCAGGTATGAACGCCGTAATCCATGATCTGGAAGGCTGGGTAGAACAGAGTAGGAAGCGGCCCCATATAGGGATGAGTGACGTTGAAGCTTCCCCACTCCTCAGCGGTCAGAGAGTCGAAAATTTCGAGCATCTTATCCGAATCGGCCTTGAGCCGGGCAATAGCCTCTTCGCGGGGGAGTCTGCGGAAAGCCTGAGCGTTCTGATTGAGCTGGTCGGCCATAACCAGCAGGCCAACAGCAGTGGCTGGTTCGTTGCGCCGGGCAACCTCCCAGCGACCAAGATAGCCTTCGGTCACGTCGATCATGTGACCAACCATATCCTGCACCTTCCACTCGGTGCAGCGGGTCTGCACATTCCAGTTTTGTGGGTCGTCAACGATATGAAAGAAATTGGCGCGCTCGGTGCGAACCACGTCGAGTACCAGGTCCTTGTTGCTGTAATCCATGGAGTTGATCGCCATAAATACCCTCCTGTTCTGTTAAACTGGACAACGAGCTTTGTGCAAAAAGACCTCCTTTCTCGATTCGCCAGGCGCTATTATCAGTTCATAGACGCGCTGGATGTCCTCTTCTCTAACAATCTCATATTATCTAACATTTTGGCAGTGAATGGCTATGAAAACTGTTTGCGTCATTTCTTTGTAGCACAACAAGGGAAGGCCAGGGATGCACGCGCATCCCTGACCTTCCCTTCGCTCGTTGGAGAAACCCTACTTTTCCAACGTACTCTTCGAATTCCGCTCCCCATCATACGAAAGCAAGATGCGCTTGCCATCATACACCGTTTCAAGGTGGACGGGGCGGCCCCAGAGCGTGTAGACGTGCTGGAGCGTTTTTTCGGCGTAGACCAGGTCGAGTTCCTGGCCCTCGAAGAGGTGCTTGATGTAGAGTTCGCGGTTGCCTCGATAGTCGCCGTTATCGACGACCAGGTAGGGACTGCCGAAGTTGGTCATGTTGGCGACGATCATATCGCGCACCTTCTCCCAGTTTTTCTCGACAATCACCCACTCATCGCCCTCTTTCCTGTAGAGGTAAAGGTCGAGTTCCTTGATAAGGTCTTCCGTCAGGTAGTTGCGCAGGAAGGAGACATCGTTGTCCAGTTCCCGTACCTCGAATATCTTCTGGAGACCCTGTCCAGGCTTGCGACCGAGCCGTTCCTGCTCCTCGCGGGTAGGATTGTTCCAGCGCCGCTCGATATCCTCGAATACCTTGAAGCCAATGTAATAAGGGTTCAGGTACGTGCGCGACGGCGAAAGAACGCCCGAGTGCAACTGCGCAAATTCAATAATTTCCGAATCCGATATGACCCCGATTTCGCCCAGGCGACGCATGATGCGCGAGTGCCAGATGCTGTTATGGTGCAGCATGCCATTCGCGACGTAGCGATGCGAACGATCAACCGTAATATCGTAGACATCGGCTTCGTCATACTCAACACTGACCACCTCATCGGTTGGGTCTTCCTGTACGAACCATCGATGACCCGTGAGGTATTTGTGCAGGTTCTCGCGTTTGCATGTCAGATTGAAGCCGATTTCCTGGCTGTAGACCTCGGCAGACTTCCCGCTGATCCACACATTTGGCCCGCGTCGGCGCGAGAGGATGCCGTAGTTCAGCAGTAGTATTTGCAACGTCTGAGCGATATCATTGCTAAACGTGGAGAGGATGACACCCTGTTTGACCAAAGCGCGGCCATCGCAATCGAAGTAGGCCCGCAGGAACGCGCTGACGACCGGCTTGGGAGAGCGCAGAATACAATCAGGGATGCGCTTCTCTCGCGCCTTCGCCTTCAGATCAATGCCAAGCGATTGCAGCAGGTCAAGCACGTTAGCCGAATAGAAAACCACACGCCATCTGCCGCCCTTGCCAGTGATTGTTTTAGCATCCCAGGTAGGAGTTGCTTCAATGGCGAATAACTCGCGTACAAGCTTGCTATAGCGATCAGCCAGTTCGCGATCTCCGGTTGTATAGCCTATGGCGTTCTTTGTCATATGAATATTGCCATCGCCAATCAGGTAGCCGAGAAATTCGGCGAAGGCTTCGGTGACATGAGTTGGCGCGACCAATGGCAGGCGTGTTGTGTATAACGGTTTGCCTGCGCTGCCAGGTGTATAGCCTGTGTTTTCAATAGCTGCGACAATGCGATCTCTGGCGTAGTTCGTCTTGCCACTGAGTGAGCGGTAAACGGTATGTACCCCCACACCTGCCGCCTGCGCCACATCCTCTACAGTAGCTGGCACAATTCTGTTCGGTGTGTCGAGCGGAACGAGTTGTTGCGGCCAGAGGTTATCGCCAATACTCAGAGGAATGCGTTGGCCGACCTGTACATCTTTCAGTGCAATCCACTGATCTGGGCCAATGTTCAGTTTATGCTCTTCCGCGCCCTCTAAGACAAAGCCGCGCCGGGTGCGTAGACGTACCGTCGCTGCCCTTCGTGTGATATGGCGGTCAGTAATCACGTCTTGCTCGCCGTTGCCGCTGCCCACTTTGACGGTTTGACCCCGCGCGAGCATTTCATGCAGCTTGTCGTAGCGTATTAGCCCATGATCGGTCAGCACAAGGCTGTTTCCGACCAGACACGCCCACCCCTCATTCATGGTCTTCGTTTGCATCTGTGGCACGAAGTAGAGCATTTCGGTGCGCACGATTTCGATGATGTCGCGCTGCCAGGGCTGCAAGTGGGGGGCGTAGCGCATCAGGAACAGCAGCAGGTCTTTTTCAGGCTTTTCTGGGAACTTGGGCGGCCTGCCCGGCCTCCGGTCGCGCTCCTCTTCCGCTTTGCGCGCTTTCTTGTCGAGGCCCCACAGGTCGTCGTATTCGCCTGAGCCGGTGAGCTTGTTGGCAGACTTCTCCTCGCGCTTTTCCGGTTCGTTTTCACGGATGAAGAGGTTGTAGTCAACGTGTTCTTGTATGGAGAGAACGGCATCCAGGAAACGCTCTACTTCGTCCTTGCCGTGATCGAATTCGTATTTGGCGATGCGTTCGGCGTGAATGCTCACCTTGTCGATCATGCGACGCGAGGTGTGCTGGAAGTAGACGTTGTTCTTGAAGAAGTCGGTATGCCCAAAGACGTGCGCCGCTACGAAGGTATTCTGGAGCAGGTTGTTCATCTCCATCAGGAATGCGTAGCTGGGGTTGGTGTTGACCACCATTTCGTAGATTTTGCTCAACCCCAGGTCGTACTGCATCTTCTGACGGTAGTAGGCCTTGCCATGCGTCCAGTGACTGAAGCGGCCCGGCAGGCTGTACGAGGCGAACTCGTACATGATGCTGGCTGGCACGAGTTCAAAGTGCGTCGGAAAGGGGTCAAGGCCGAAGCGGATGGCCTCTTCCCAGGCGTGATCTATTCCATCGCGCAATCGTTCAATATCGCTATCTGCCATGCGGTTACTCCTTCTAGCGGCTCGGAACGGGTTCGCGCTGCGCGAAGAATTTCCTCAGCGCCGGATAGACTTCCTTTTTATCCGAGATGGTCACGGCGATGAATTTCTTGTCGTTGATCTTGTTATAGGCCGACATGAGGGTGCTGGGCGAGCGATAATGGCCCTCCCGAATCTCGCCATAACCGAAGATGTTACAGACCTCCATCAGTTTATGCACAAGCTGCACGCAGCGATCATTGTCCCAGGGCAGGTTATCGCCATCCGAGAAGTGGAAGGGATAGATATTCCAGTCATCGGGATTGTAGCGTTGCTTGATGATTTCCAGCGCCAGTTCGTAAGCGGACGAAACTTGTGTGCCGCCGCTCTCTCCTTTATGGAAGAACTCTTCCTCGGTGACTTCCTTCGCCTCGGTATGATGGCTGATGAAGACGATGTGGACGTTATTGTACTTGGTGCGCAGGAAACGGACCATCCAGAAGTAGAAGCTGCGGGCAATGTACTTCTCGAATTCACCCATCGAGCCTGAAACATCCATCATTGCTATAACAACCGCATTGGATTGATATTTAATCGTCGGCTCCCACGTCTTGAAGCGCAGGTCTTCGGATTTAATATCCTTGAAGCGAGCATCACCTTTAGCGGCGTTGCGTTTCATGTTCTCCATGATGGTGCGTTTTTTATCCAGGTTGGTGAGCGGGCCTTTCTTGCGCACATCGGTGAAGCGAACTGACTCGGTCTGGAGTTCTTGCTGGCGTTTCTGTTCGAGGTTGGGCAGGCCGAGGTCTTCAAAGATCAGAGCTGCCAGTTCCTCCATCGAGATTTCGGCTTCGTAGTAGTCGTATCCGGCCTCTTTACCAGCATCGCCCTTTTTGCCCTTGCCGGGGCGCGGCTCCTGGGCGATGACGTCGCCTACTTTGCTCTTGCCGTTACCCTGTCCGGCATGGGTCTGGCGTCCGGGGTCGTAGCGGAAGCGATATTCGTCAAGCGTGCGGACGGGGATACGTACAGCCTTTTTGCCGTCAGACAAAATGATGCTCTCCTCGCTGACGATATCGCTCAGGTTTTTCTTGATAGCCTCGCGAATCTTTTCTTTATGACGTTCCTGGTCGATCTGTCCTTTGCGGTGCAGCGACCAGTCATGTTGTGAGACAGACATGGAGAAGACTCCTTCCCGTCGCAAAAGAGACGTGGGGGAAGAGTATCGTTGGAACAACCTCGTCCCCCACGTTCGAATGCGAAACTGTCACTATCTATTGAGCAGGCTGCCGGTGTAGCGCAGGATTTCGTTCGCGCACACGTGACAGTACCCATGTTCTGCCATGAGACGGTTCACCACGTCGTTGATCTTGCGCAACTGCTCTTTGTCGGGTGTGCGCGTGGATGTAGTGATCTTCACCACGTCGCGCAGGTCAGCGAAGAGTTTCTTCTCGATGGCCTCCTTCAGGCGCTCGTGACTGGTGTAGTCAAAGCTGAGACCTTTGCGCGCCAGCGAGGAGATGCGAATGAGGATTTCCTCGCGGAAGGACTTCTTGGCATTCTCGGTGATGCCGATCTGTTCTTCGATGGAGCGCATCAACTGCTCGTCCGGCTCCATCTCCTCGTCGGTGATGGGGTCGCGCAGCTTGGTCTTGTTGCAGAAGGCCTCGACGTTGTCCAGGTAGTTATTGAGCAGCGTGCGCGCCGACTCCTCATAGGAGTAGACGAAGGCTCGCTGGACTTCTTTCTTGGCCATCTCGTCGTATTCTTTGCGCGCTTCACTGATAAACATCAGGTAGCGTTCGCGCTCTTCGCGGGTGATGCTGGTATGCTGGTCAAGGCCATCACGCAAAGCCCGCAGCGCATCGATGGGGTTGATGCAGGTGGTGTTCTGCTTCACCAGCGCGCTTGAGAGGCGGTTGATAATGTAGCGCGGCGAGATGCCGTCCATGCCCTCACGCACAGCCTCTTCTTGCAACTCGCGCACGTCCTTCTGCTTGAAGTCCTCCATGTCCTCGCCATCGTAGAGGCGGAGTTTCTTCATCAGGCTCATGCCCGCCTTCTTCGACTGCTCGAGACGGGTCAGAACCGCGAAGATGGCCGCGATACGCAGCGTATACGGCGCGATATGGACGTTTTGCAGCGCGCTCTGCTTGAGCAGCTTCTCGTAAATCTTCACCTCATCGGAGACGCGCAGGTTATACGGCACCTTGACGAGAATGATGCGGTCTTGCAACGCTTCCGATTTCTTGTTGCCCACGAAGGACTGGTATTCATGCTCATTGGTATGGCTGACGACCACCTCGTCGGCATAGATCATGCTGAAGCGTCCCGTCTTGATGTTCTGCTCCTGAGAGAGCGTGAGCAGGACATAGAGGAACTTCTCATCGCAGTTGTGGTTGACGATACCGTTAGCGATGAAGGTGTTGGAGCCTGGCACGTGCAGGTCCCAGCACTCGGCCTCGCCATCTTCAATTGAGACGATCTCGTCATAGAACTGCGATGGATTCAGCAAGGCGCTGAGGCCCGTAGGCGGTTCCACCCACCCTTCGAGATTGTTCAGTATCTTGTTCGCCATCTCGCGGGTGCAGGTATTGGTTCCGGTGCGCAGCATATGCAGATTGGTGTAATCCTCACCCAGAATCTGATATGCACCTTCGCGCTCCCTATATCCTGTGCCTGTTGCCGTAGCACGCGCCATCACTACGCGCTGTAGCTCCTCAGAGATGGTAGTCCAATAAGCTGCGGTATGCGGAATGAGGTCAGCGCGACCGGCTCGCTGCACTTTGAAGGATGCGCGCTCATATGCCAGCCGCTTGCGTTGCGGCAGCAGGCGCATCTGAGAGGCGAGCAGGTCAGCATCGGCTCCGCTTGCGGTCACATTCCAGTAATCGCGGTAGGGAGCGTTCTTTCCTGCGCGCTGGCGCGTCTTCACGCGGCGACTCACCACGCCCAGGTTGAGTAGCACGACCTGCAATTGTTCTGACAACTGCTCGGAAGCGGTGGCCCAGGAGAGCCGCCCGTTCAGGTTCACCGTGCCATCACCAGCGAAGTAGCCTGCCAGGAATTCTAGCACGCATTCGCGGGACGATTGCAATACCGACCAGGGAATCTCTTTATTGTAGGCTCCAGTCTTGTAGCCGAGGTAATTCAGGAAATCAGCCAGCGCAGCGCTATTTAGTTGCACAACGCCCGTGTAAGAGCGAGGCTTAATACCGAATAGCTGTTCCGTCAGGCTGGCATAATCGGAGCGCAGTTCCTCTTCATGATTTGAGAAACGCACCGTGCCATCTGGCCGCACATCGCCTTCAGCAATGAGGTAGCCAAGCCAGCGCGCCAGTTCGGGCGTCATGCGCTCTGGAATGCGAATGGTTAGCGCGTGCTCCGGTCGTGTTGACTGCCAGTCGAAGCGCACATCCTGACCCCAGAGGTTCTGCCCCTTTTGTAGCACCACCCAGTCGCCAACCTCTAGCTGGTCGTGGCGTTTCCAAATCTGGACGCCATCCTTGTTGACGACCTGGACACGATGCTCAAACGCGCCTTCCTGGTTGAAGCCCCGCCGGGTCGTGATGCGTTTCGTAGGCTTGACGCCTGCGCGGAAGAGATGCTGCGTAGTTTCGATGCCGGTGCCGCTGGCAATTTGCACCGCAACCTCTCGCGACTCGCCTTCAGGATGGTCAGGCTGCGCGAAAGAGTCGATCCGGCGTATTCCTTGCTGAGTGAAAATTAAACTATTGCTGGAAATGCACTTAAGCATTTCTACGAATTCCATAATGCCTCGATTAGCGATATTGAGTTCACCATCGAAGCGGTAGGCACGCGGGTCGCTCTCGACGCCGACTTCGCCAATGGTAGAAAGGTCGATGCCGCCGACCAATTCACTTATATCTTGAGATTTCGGGTCTGACGGCGTGAATGTTCCTACACCTACTCGATATTTCTCGCTAAATGCTATGCGTTTGACCGGCACTTCCTCGATGCGGCCTTTGTACTCGTTGTCTACCATGTAGCGGCAGTGAGGGCAGAGGTCGCCTTCAATGTAGAGGCCGAATTCTTTCTCCACGTCGGGGCGCAGATCCACGGGGATCAGGTGGAGAGGTTCCTCGTGCATGGGGCAGCCCTTGATGGCATAGATCGCTCCCTGCTCAGTCCTGCTATAGGCCTCTAAGCCGCGTTTGAGCAGGTAGACGATAGTGGATTTGCCGCCGCCAACGGGACCCATGAGCAGCAAGATACGTTTGCGTACTTCCAGGCGTTGGGCCGCCGAATGGAAGTACTCGACGATTTGCTGGAGGGGCTTCTCGATGCCAAAGATTTCCTGGCTGAAGAAGTTATAGCGAGGCTCTCCATTGCGGGCGGTCTCCACGCCCGCGTCCATAATCATATGATAAATGCGCTCATGAGAAAGACGCGCCACGTGAGGCTTCTTCGTTGCGATCTCAAAGTACTGGGCAAAGGTACCTTCCCACTGTAACTCACGTTCACGGTCCCGGTATTCCTCTAACCGCTTCACCAGGTCCATAAGTCATCCTCTCTTCTATTACTATCAGGACGATGTACTATTTACAACTCGTGGATTTAATGTACTCGGTAGCTGAGTAAGTACAGTAAGGATAATGCAGGGTTCTTGGCTGAGGAAAGGCCCATCGATTTGAAAAGGGCTGGTTTCTTGCTCGATACTTCGAGTCGGAGAACCCAGCCCTTGCTCTATCAATGCTAACCTGGACGCGAACTGCTCGACGAGTCGAGGTGGAGTACCAGCCCTTTCCTTCTCAATGCTAACTGGGAAGTGAACTCCTTGGCGTTTTATTCTCAATTGCGGTTCCATTTTCCATTCTAGACGGGAGACGAAACCTACGAATGAATCTATCGATTCCAACCTATAATCGTAGCATACAGTACAGATAGGCATGTGTCAAGTGAAAACCAGGGACTTTTAATAGGCTTTCACACAACCTTCACACGCTCATTGACGTATGCCAGGTTCCCCCTTTCTAAGCAATCCCATCGATTGCTGTACTCTGTATACGTAGCAGCCCAGGCTGTAGACTTATTCTTTTATACGCTGTCAGGAACGGAAATTTCCCGTTGCATGGGGGCTTCAACCAGAGGAAGTTCGACTTCGAGAATCGTGCCATGCTGCTCAGCAGGTCGCAGGTAGATACGTCCGCCCAGGCTTTCGACACGCTCGCGCATACCACTGAGGCCATAATGTCCCTCGGGACTGGTGCATGGAATATTGCCGTCAGTATGCATCTCATAGAGTTCCTGCGGCAGGCCAACGCCATCATCCTGGATACGCATGAAAATATGCCCGTCGTCGCGGCGGCTGATGTGCAAAATCACATTCTGTGCCTGTGCGTGCTTTTCGATATTGGTGAGCGCTTCCTGTCCCACTTTCCAGAGCGTTTCTTCGACCTGTTCGGGCAGTCCCTCAATTTCGGGTTGCAGGTCATAAGTGACGCGCAGTCCGGCGCGCTGCGCCATTTCACGCGCGTAGCGGCTGATGGCCCGGCAGGCAGGTTCGCGTTCGAGCGCGGGAGAGCGGAGATTGGCGATGGAGGCGCGCAGCTCTTTCATCGACTCGCGCACAATCTCTTTGGTCGATTCGATTTCGCGGTCGCAGCGTTCGGCATCGCGCTCGCGCAGTCGCTGGATGGCCTCTAGCTTGACCGAGATTAAGACCAGGGCGTGTCCCAGCGTATCGTGCATCTCGCGAGCAAGCCGCGTGCGCTCGCGCAAAACGGCCAGTTCCTGTTCCTGAGCGGCAGATTCGGCGAGTTTTGCGTGCGCCTCTTCCAGTTCAGCGTTTGTCTGCGTCAGTTGTTGCACCAGGCGATTCTTCTCAAAACGCTCTCCAATAAGGTGTTGCAGCAGCAGGCAAACGACGGTCAGGCTGAGAAAGGACATTCCGAGTCCAAATAGACCACCAAGCTTATCGCCGTTCATAGGAAGGGAGAAATACCCCTGAAAAGCGCAGAGTGAGATATAGGTGACAATGGCTGCCCATATCACGTGGCGGGCACTAAATACGGCAAACCCCAGACCAAGCGCAATGAAGAAACACCAGGAGTAGGCGGCATGAATGGCTGAAAGCAATAAAACACAGATATAGATGCCAAGCCAGGAAATGAGTGCACTCCTCAGGGGAGGAGGCCAGTCATGATACTTGAAAATACGCCGATGCTGTATGCCAACGAGATAGACGCCAATGGTGGCAAGGACCAGCAGAATAATCGCGAAGATATGCCAATCGTGCAAATAATCTGGACGACTGGTCAGGACGAAATAGCTCGTCAGAGTGAGTGTAGCCGCCGTAAGACCCGACCAGATCAGGTTAGTCTTCAAAAAGATTCGGTGAAAACGCTGATCTGCTTGCTCGATATCGGTCTGGACGTTGCGCATGGGAGATATCCTTGCCTGGCTCATCTCAAAAGAATACGGCCCTCTTCTAACGTGATAACCACATCATACTCGTTTAGCAGCGACTCCGCAATGGGTGGCGTAAAGGTTGTGACCTGTGTGCGTCCCTCGCGGCGTATCTGGCGCAGGTAGTGCCAGATAATTTCTCTGTCATCCTCAGTTAATCCGTCCAGTGGTTCATCCAACAGGACAAGCGGTGGGTCGTGTAGCAAGGTAAGCGCGAAGGACAGCAATCCCTGCTCAAGTGGGGAGAGCTGGCTAACGACGCTGTCCAGATGCAGGTGGTAGGTCTGGATATAGTTTTCCAACTGGGGGCTATTCAAGTATAGTTCGTACAGCGAAGCATAATACGTCAGCGCATCCAGCACAGTAGCCTCTTCCGGCAAATGTAAGTAACGAGGGAGAACGCCAATTTGTAGGCGAATATCCGGCGGTATAGGAGGGATATCTGCGCCGAGTACTTGAAGATGCCCGCGTGTGGGACGAAGCATACCTTGCAGACAGGCCAGTAGCGCACTTTTACCGGCAGTATCATCTCCCAACACTGCCACTGCCTCACCCTCGTAGATATCCAGGCAGAGATCGTGCAGGAGCGACCGCGTTTCTTGCTGCACAGTAAGATGTTCGCAGCGAATGATACACGGTCTCGAGTATTTGCCGAGCGGCCCGGTGATATAGCGTCCTGTCTTATAACTTGCCATAGAGAAACCTTACTCGATTTCAGGCTCTCTCTGCGAGTGCAGAAAGGACTATTTTCTGGGTATGACCAAAGTAATAGCCGCTCCGTATCCTACGCCGAGCGTTTTTGCGGCACTGCCATTGCGTACTGCGATGCCTACATAGCCGGAGCTGTCGCCATAAATGAACGGCTCCCCATCTACTGGCCCGTCCGCGAAGAAACGCCGGACCTGGTTTACTGTACGCCCTTTCTGCGAAAAGATGGCCTGTATGCCAGGAGCATCAAACAGATCAGGCACCATTTCCAACGGAATGCTGGTGATGAGGTTGCCGAAGTGATCGACGTGAAGAATATGCCCATCGATCATGTTGCCCGTTCGTGTCGCCTGGCTGGTCGGCAGGCGAACAAGCGTTGCGGGATCAAGTTGCGTTCCCAGCTTCGGCAGCACTTCTGTTGTGCCAAGCGCGAGATGCGCACCCGTAGGCGCGAAGATATCGCGTCCATGAAAGGTCGAACTGACCTCAGGCCTGTGGTACGCCGGGTTATTCAATTGCACTACGCCATGCACAGGTTGTTCCGCCATGACGTAGCTGAACAGGCCGTTATCCGGCCCGACAAAAAACCAATCCCCAGCATGCAGCGCAATTGCCCCTCGCGAACTGCCAACGCCGGGATCAACCACGCACACAAACACGGTATTGCGTGGAAAATACCGGTACGCCGAGGCCAGTATCCATGCCCCTGAAGGCACGTTTTGTGGCGCAACATCATGCGTAATATCGATGATTTGCGCATCCGGCGCGATGCCGAGCATTACTCCCTTCATCACGCCGACATCGCCATCACCGGAACCAAAGTCAGTCATTACCGCGATTACTGGACGAGAAATGTGTTGAGTCATACGAAACTGGTTGGTTGCCTTTCGATAAAATATGCCAGGAGCCGGTCATGAACTTCTACAAAGAAAAAGGAGTTATCCAGAAATGCCATCCTGAGCGCCGCGAAGGATCTGCGAGCCGGGCGCGCGAACCGGCTGGCCGACTGAGATCCTTCGCGGCGCTCAGGATGACATCCTTGCACATCCCCTCTTTATTTATCAGCATTTATAACAGCCCCTCTGTCTTTCCTTATAGATAGTTATAGCACATCTTTGCTCAGTGAGTGATAAGTGTACTCATTTCCCCACCCTCGCTATCTCCTGCCATGTATGACCGCCATCGCTTGTTTTGAAAACGCCGCTGGCAAAAGTGAAGGAGGGACCTATTTTTCCATCGAGGGCAAAGGCCAGAGATGGCGAGACGAAACTGAAGCTTTGGACATATGGAAAACTTGCCTGCATGGAAACCGTTGTCCAGTGAAGGCCACCATCGCTGCTGGTGAGGATGACTTTGTCACCTATATCATCGCCACGACGCCACAAATGATTCAGGTCGATAAAATTCTCTGGCTGGAGAAAGAGCGGCAAAGAGCGCACCCAGCTCCATGTGTTTCCACCATCATGCGTAGCATAGATAGCCGTCGTATAGGAGTTGTTGTTGTTCGATTGTAGGAGAAACACTCCTTCTTGTTTATTGAAAAAGTGAAAAGGTGAAATGTCCGTGTTGGGTGGCAGCGAGAGCGACAACGGTTGCCACGTCTGACCCCCATCGTGTGTCTGGATAATCCAGGACGTATCTACATCTGTCTTGGTGATGCCAGAAATCCAACCGTTAGAGGCATCGCGAAAATGCATATCGCTGATGCTGGTGATGTGCGGGCCAGGAAGAAGCTGCTGCCAGCTTTTTCCGCCATCGAGCGTGCGTAAAAGAACGATTTTGCCTGTAGGATTTGCGCCGATTATCCACCCATGTAGGGCATCTACAAATTGCACAGGCAGATGGAGAGCTTGAACATTGATAACGGCTGTTTGCCAGGTGTTTCCGCCATCGGAAGTATGCGCCACAAGGTTTCCCTGGAACTTGCCAGATTGATCACGGAGTAGAAAGTTAACAGTGGCCGAGGTTGCTGAGTCGAAGGAACTGTCACAAGCAATATAGTTGCTGCTCTGTTTATATGAAGGCCAACATTGCCACACAGGTTTCCAATGCTGCCCGCCATCGGTTGTGCGCAAAATGCCATTTTCGGCTGCTATCCAGCCGGTAGTAGCATTCATCATGTTGATCTGGAACCAGCCGCCCATTTTCTGCATAGATGGGGTAGGAATTAGCGTTGGACTTCCTGGCCTGGGACGTTCGGTTACATGGTTGAGAACCAGCAATAGTGAACCAATAAGTACGGCGACAACCAGCACCGCCAGTACACTGAAATAGCGTGTATATCTGGCTGGTCGTTTCTGGCTATGTACAGGATAAAGACTGCCAGCTTCTTGTGAAGGCCGCTGCTCCTGTATTTCCTCTATTTCAAATGAAGCGAGTCGCTGACGTACACGCGCCAATGATTGCTCGACCTGAGCGTGCGAGGGATACATGCGCTGAAGATCGCGCAGGATGCGCTCATTCTCTGGCCTTCTCTCTTCAGGTATATATTCATTGGTCATGGTGCTGTCCTTTCTCGCGTTTCTGACAGGTTGTGCGCAGGTGAGCGAGGGTGCGCGAGTACATTTTGCGCAAGGTCGCTTCACGTTTATTCAGCAAGATGGCAATTTCGGCGAAGCGCAGGCAATCGGCTACGCGCAGTTGTAGGAGTTGTTGTTGTAGCTGTGGAAGTTCTCGTATCGCCCGGTGCAATTCCTCGATCTCCTCGCGCCGCAGCAGTGCCTGCTCTGGTGTCAGCGTCTCCGGGCCAATGATGTTTTCAATAATTTGCTCCAAAGAGAGCAGCGAGCCATGCGCCGAGCGTCGATAGTGGTCTACTACTTTGTGATGCGCCACGCTGCGCAGCCACGCCAGCTTCTGTCGCCTTTCCAGCCACGAGAGGTTGCCCTGTTCCAGCGCCGTCGTAAACACTTCGAGCAGGATATCTTCGGCGTCCTCCAATGAGGCGATATGCAGCCGGATATAGGCAAAGATGCTTGTCGCGTACTGCTCGTACAGGTCAAGGCCCGGTTGCTCGCTTGCTGGCGGGCTGCTTTCTTGTGAGTGCATATTCCAGCCCTCTTTCTTGATCTCGTATTATTGTCGCAAACAAGCCAAAAATGTGACCGGACGTACTGTCTTTCTAGCGTTTGCTGGGGTTATATGCTATACTAGCGCAAATATCAGGGAAAAATAAGGCATCTTGTCAGAGGGAGTAGTGTTTGTATGGTGGAGTATAGCGAAGTGGGTTATTCCCAGGGGCAGGAGCGATGAGTATAGATAGAGAACACCATGTACGAATTACCTTGCGAGTATGTGAGCAAAATCTGGAAGGAGCGCTTGCATGACTACAAATAGTGGCGGTCCTCATATTTTACTGTTTGAGCGAGACCAGCAGCTTAGCGCTTTGCTCACAAGTGAATTTCAGCTAGCCGGTTATGAAGTACGTACTGCGCGCACCGCCGTTGAAGTATTTGATGCGATTGCGCGTTCTCCTGTCCGAATAGTGCTGGTCAATCTGGCGCAGGCGGCAGCAGGCAGGCGCGAGTTCTGGGTGGCGTTGGATGCGCAAAGGCGCGGGCGTGGAGTGCAGGTGATAACCTTCCGCTGTACCAACATTGGCGGATATGGAGCGGATGACCCCGAGGAGCCGCGTAGAAGCTCTGTAATGATCGACATAGAAGTAGATGGTATGCTTGGCGTGATGAACCTCGTTGAAGCGGTTCGGGCGCGCATTCCCACATCTCCAACTGGCTCTTTCTCACGTCTCTCGACAGCGCAGGCCGCAATGGCCTCTGCATCACCTCGCCCAGGCGCATCCAGCCCCGATCATGGCTTTCGCGCCAGTAGAACTGGCGATGCAGCGGGTTCAAGGGGGCCGATATCCTCGAGCGGACAGATGACGGTGCCTATTTCGGCTGTTCCTTCGCCTTCAGGAGTTCGTCAGGACGTGGTTGAAAAGCCGGAGAGCAACAATAGCAGTGCTTCGTTTACTGAAAAGATTCGCGCTGTCATTTATCCTGGAAATCGCAGTTATACCTCTCCGGTACAGGAGCCAAATCGGGGCGCGCCAACTGTTTCAGGCCAGAATGGACAGGCGGCCCAACCTCGCATTACTAACGATTCCAATTCGGGCATTCGACCTGCTGCAATGGCTCGTGAAGAGAGAGTCGCCTATCCAGAGAATGTGGCGCAGACGGCGAATGACCCGCGTACCACGGTGTACCGGTCGCAGCAAGACACGCCATCTTTGGCGATCAACTCCAACGCGACTCATGAGTCAAGCCTGGAGCAATTGAGCCGTATGGTTCGCGAAGGCACAGCCTCCCGCTCAGGTGAAGCTCTACAGATGCCACCTGCTCCGGCAACGCCTGTTTTGCCGCAGGATAGTGTTGCGCCTCCCAGCCCGCCTCGTGTGTCACCTATAGAGCAGGAAACAGTTGCTGATGCCGGAACTCGCCGTTCTCCAGGCGATGAGCCGACCGAGATGGTGCCAGCCGTACAGGTGCGCCGACAAGATTCCATCAGCGATTTGCCGCTACGGGCCTCACCTATTCGTGTTGATGATGATCCCGCTGAACGGGAAGATCGACGGATCAGCCAGCATGGCATGCCAAATATTCCGCCCAGCCCGGTACCCACATCGCTAGGGAGCATTCAATCCGCCGCTCAGACTGTGCCTGTGCAGCAGATTGCAAATTCCCCCGGGCCTGTTGTGTCGCCTGCTGCAACGAGCAGGCCTTTTGCTGCCTTCCCTGCTCAACCCGTTATGTCTACTCCTGTTATGCCCGCAGAGGAGGAGCAGCAAGCAGAGGTAGAGGATCAAGAAACTGTAGAGGAATTGGAGGCCGCACCACAACGCGAGCAGGTTGAGCAGAGTCATGTCCTGCAAGCGCCAACCGACACGAATGTAGCTTCCGAGGATGTGCTGATTAATATTGTGCAAAGCCTGCCGCCATTGCCGGTACAGGCCAGGCAGCAAACCCCGATTGTCAGCGGGAGGGCCACCCGTTCGTTAGGAAGTGTTTTGTTGGAGGGCCACCTGGTGCAGAAAGATCGCCTGGAGGTGGCACAGAATATTCAGCGCATGCTGCGCGGTGTCGATCTAAATTATCAATTGGGTGAAATTCTTCTTATGTTCAAGTTATTGACTCCTGACCAGTTGCTTGCCGCAAGCCTGCTCAGCTACGGCTTAATTAATTCGGAACAGATCAGCGCGCTCGGACGCATCCGGCAGGAACTGCATGCGATTGGCCTGGAATACGACCTGGAGAGCCTGCTTGTCTTGTTCCGCATCCTCTCCCCCGAGCAATTGCGTGAAGTGCGAGCTAGCTGGACGAGTTAGAGACTCGATCGACAAGATGAAGGAGCGCAGGCCAGATGCGCATCTGGCCTGCGCTCCCATATCTTGTCGATCATTTCCCTTTGAAAGATCGGCTGTTTCCCGGCGCTTCCCATAGCCAGCGCAGAGCGCGCAGGCGTGAGGGAGGTCTTACCACGTTGCGTGGGCGGCGTATCGCCGGGCTGCCAGGAGGCCCATCCGCCTGTCCATGTTCGATAGCGTCCAGCAGGTCGAGAAACTGGTTAACGCTCTGCGCCACCCCCTCTACCATCAGGTAGCCAGATGGTTTGACGGCATCGCCCACCATATAGAGTCCCTGTACAGAGGTGGTTGCGGGAATATCCTCTCCCTGCGCCACGCGATTGACAGGCCACTCCCCGCGATACACGCTCATCGTGAGGACGCGGCAATGTTTTTCAAACGTTTCTCCGAAGAGCATGCGCAGGTCTGCCAGCGCTAGCTGTTTTTCCTCTTCGATATTATTGCTCTGAATGACCTGGTGCGTGATGAGCAGGTGCTTGCCTTCAGGCGCTAAACGTGGGTCGCAGTTGGTGGGCTGGACGATACCGGCGATACGCTGCGTATCCAGGCAATACATGATGCCGCGATGCGGAATAAGCGAGACATCACTCAAGAGGTGTACTTTGAGGCCAACAGCTTCGTGTAACTGTGTTCCGTTTGATGAAACTTCTTCCTGATGCTTTAACACATCAGACTGTTTGACCCGCTGGTTTTGTAACAAAGCTTCCGTGGCGCGTGGGCCGAGGTCGCTGACCACCAGCGGCGCAGAAATAAGTAAATCCTCTCCCGTGACTTTATCGCGGGCGCGCACGCCTTTTACCCGCCCGTCCTCTTGCAGAATTTGCAACACCTCGCATTGCAGGCGTAACTGCGCGCCCTGCTCGATGGTGCGCCGTTGCAGTTCGGAGGTGAGCGCGCCGCATCCTCCAGCGACAATCCCCGGCGCGCCGTAGCGGAACATGTTTTTTGTCGTATTTACGACCTCAGCAGTACTGACCTGCGAGAGTTCGAGGCTCAGCGCAAAGCGTGAAACGCGCTCAAAGAAAGCCGTGAGTTGGCGATTGCGCTTCACGTTGATGTGGTGAGCCAGCCATTGATCGAAAGGCAGGTCGCGCTCATTTTCGGGAAGCGAGCGAAAGAACATGAGGTATCCCAGGCGCGTGAACCAGAAGAACTGGCGCGGCCCCAGTACTTTCAACATCCCCAGGATGCCTCGTGTGCGAATTTGTTTGCCGTGTACATGAAAGGAAGCGAAGACATCGGCGTCGAATATCTGGTGCGCTATCCGCAGCCTTCGTAAGGTCTTCGCCAGCACGCCGCTGCTGCCAAATGGGATCATATGTACCGCGCCAGTGCTGATCTGCGTTCCCTGGAACGTTTTGGCGGTAAAGCGTCCGCCGCAATGCGCTAAACGTTCCAGCACCAGCACTTTTTTGTCGCGTTGCAGCAACTGCGCCGCGCTCAGCAATCCGCCTAGCCCTGCACCGATGACGATAGCATCATAACGCAAAGATGTTTGCTCCCGGGCTTGCTCATTGGAAATAGATGTAGCCTGATTCATAGAAGAAGAGATTCGCTAGAAAGAAATTTCCCGGAAGGCACCCGCAAGGGGATGCCTCTACAATATTATCCTGCGTGTAGAGGCATCCCCTTGCGGGTGCCTTCCGGCCCATCAGAACACTGCCTTTCAGCCTATCGAAACGCCGCCTTCCAGTCCGTCAAAAGACCGCTTCCGGCCTTTCATTTACTTGTCTTCACCGATAAGGCTGCGCAGCAGGCTGGTACATTCGGCCAGCGTGCTGAGGACGTTCTGGTGAATCTGGAAGACCTTGTTCAATTCACGCGCCTTGCGAGCCAATTTGGTGACATACTCGATATCGCGTGGGTTGTTCATAACGTCTTCCATCAACTGCATGAGGTCTGCCCAGGCAAGCTGTTCGCGACTGCGGGCTACATCAGCAATGGTGTTGTCCATGCGCTCGGCCACGCGCCGTACACCGGAGCGCAGTTGATTGGCGGTCTGCGCCACCTCGGAGTCGTGACTGCGAATGGCCTCCTGTGTGGAGTTGAGTTGCTCCTGCAGCGAGGCAACCTGTCCGTCGAGGGTTGCCAGCGCGGCCATCAAGGGCGCGATATCCGGCAGTGAGGGTTGAGGCAGGCTGGTCAGGCGGCTGAACGTTACACCCGCGTTGTCAACCTGCACCGGTGGCGTAGGTATGCCCAGATCACCGGAAGATCTGTTGGAAACAGGCGCGCTCGCCGGGACTGGAGAAGGTGCAGGAGCCGGGGCTGGCGCAGGTTGTGGACTGACCATAGTTGGCTCGAGCGGCGCGGATACAGGTATTGGCCCGGATGGCTGGTTGTTGCTTGGAGGCGCTGTCATAGTACCATTGTTCCCTTCGTTCATTGTACGTGTGCCGTAATCGTCGCTAGTCGCGGCGGTCAGCAGATCATCCTCACGTGTGCGGTAGGTTACTTCGCCGAGCATACCCGCGTTAACCGCGATGGTGTCCATATGCTCGATATCTACGGCCTGGGATTGCGAAGCCTGGAAAATTAATTCGTGTTCGCCAATGCCAATGTGATCTCCATCCTGAAGGTCGCGGGAGGACATCTCTTCTAACTGCTGCCCATTCACAAACGTTCCATTCGCGCTATGTTCGTCGCGAATGATGTAGGTACCGTTTTCGTAGCGAATAGTGGCATGGCGGCGCGAGGTGAGTTTGTCTTTCGAGAGCAGGATATCACAGGTGGGAGCGCGACCAATGCTCATCTCTGGTTTGTCAAGGGTGTAGTCGCGAATGACTTCGCCGCTTTCAGAACGAAGAATGAGATGCGCCGGGTTGTCAATTTTGTTCATCACAGCCTGGGCTGCTGGTGCATCTGCGCGCACCGTAGGTGGTTCAGGAGCGGGTCCGGTGCTTGCCACTGTCAGCAGATTGGGATCAGACCACTGATTGGAAGCTGCGGCAGTTGGGGGTACCCAATCATCTGAAGCGGGGAGTGTGGCATCACCCATTGAGGGCTGAGCCTGCTGTAACGAGGGAGTGGCTGGAAGCAGGCGATTGCCACAGTTTAAGCAAAAGTTGTCCCCAGGCCGGGTTTCGGCGCTACAATATGGACATTTATCCATGGTGAAAATCCTCCCTTTGCTATAACATACAACCAACGTGTCTTCACACTGCTTGCACATTATAACAGAACACAAGCTGAGCGTCGAGGGGCTTCTTTAGAAGAACCTCCCCAGGCGACCAACAGTACGACGTATATAGTTTCGTATATTCACGTAGATGATCCACGGAATCAAGAAAACCAGCACCAACAATACCAGGAACAGGCAGCGCAGTCCCGGAATCAACAGCGCCAGCACCCCCAGGAAAATCAAGAGTACGATTGTTCCGAGAATGGCAAGTGCCACCCAGGTAATAACTTTTTTCACAATTGCATCATTCGCGCCTCCGAACCCCAGCGAACCGCCCGTCGAGGGATTGTTCTGTCCACTCCATGTCTGCTGCTGTTGCTGGTAGTTGTAGCCGCCAGCGGTACTCCAGGGTGGAACTTGTGAGACGGGCTGTTGCTGATAAGGATTCGGGGCTGCGATTACCGAGCCACAGTTGGTACAAAAACTACTATTCGCGTCAACAACGGCGCCGCAGCGCGGGCAGGTCGTGTTCATGAAAAGCTCCTTACGAGGCAGGTATCCAGGCCACGTCTGGTTGCAAGCTATTAAAGAGATGTTGCAGGTATTCTACACTTCTTCTGGCGGAAAGCACAATATTGGTTGTGTTTTTCGCCCCCGAACAAAGCTGTACCGGCACCTGTGTCGGGCTGGGCGTAGCAGCAGGCGTGCCTTTCTGCGGCGTCTTGCCCGGCTGCGGTGTGCTGCCCGTGGATGAACTGCACTGGAAAGCTGAGTTCTGCGAGGTGACGGGTGCCTCTGAGATGGTCAGCGACGTATGATCGGGAAGCAAGTAGCCGATCAAAAAGCTTCCTCCAAAGAGCGGATCATGTATGGTGGCCTGCGCGCTTACAAGACAGCTTCCACCTGGCAACGTTGACGGCAAATACAGCGTGAAGCCGAGGCTATTCTTGACCACATTCCAGTTGGTAATCGTGGTTGGAGTGCGCGGCGCAGGTGAAGTTGTTGGCGTGACGCCTGCCGTTGCTGTTGTCCCCGGCGTAGTTGCCGCAGATGGACTGGCCGTTGATGAGGCTGTAGGTGAGGGAACCGCGCCCTCGTCACGAAACACCATCACCGGTTTAGAACACCAGCGCAGTTTTGCAAGTGGAAGAGCAGACGGCGTTGGCGTAGGGGTCGATGCTGAGTTACCGAACAGACCACTGCAAGAAATAAGAAAAAAGCTAGAGCATAGTAAGAAAAGTATTGCCAGATATCCACAAAAACGCTTCATTTATAACTCCTCAACAAGATGAACGTCCACCCCTCACTATTCTGGACACGTTGCTTCCCGGCCTTCCATAATTTCGGGAACGAATGAACCCGAGGGATAAGTGACCGGAAAAAAAGGCCCCTACTTTTGGACTAGTATATATTGGAAGGGAAGAGACTTCTATGAACTAGTTCTCAATTCCTTACCAAAAAGGGGCTTTACAGCGTTTTGATTTAGTGCTACCATTAACCACTGCAACTCAGAATAGATTATCGCTGGTGGCTTTCTTTGTCCTATTTTTTACCTGCCGGAAAAGCAGGCTCTATCCTAAAAACGCATAAAGCCGTCAATTGGTACAATCTGTCGCCGAAGAGGTAACAACGTGTGAACGCGAAGCAGATCTGGCAAACAACCATAGAGCGATTGCAAAGCAAGGTGCAGCCTGCCGTGTTTACAACATGGTTTCAAGGGACGGCTGCCATGTCATTTCAGGATGGCGTCTTTGTGGTGCGAGTTCCTACCACCTTTGCGAAGGCCCATCTTGAAGGACGCTTCATGGACCTGATTCGCACTATTCTGGCGGAGGTGACCGGAAGCCAGGTAGAGGTGCGGTTTGTGGTATCAAAGGAAATACCGGGAGTTGACGGTGAGCCACCGGTTGAGAAACCTGGCGCACAGCGTCGTTCCTATCGCCTGCCGCGCAGCCGTCTTGCCCCTTTGCAGCAGGAGAAAGCGCGTCTCGACGCCACCTTTATGACCAATTCTTCTGGCACATTATCTAGCGCCCGTCCTGTAGCTCATCGCAGCAATACTGGAGAGGATAGCCTTGACAAACAAAGCCCTTCAGCGCTCGATGTGCAGCCGGGACTATTGCCCTTGAATGGCGAGGGACTCCTGAATCCTCGTTATACATTCAGCACGTTCATTGTCGGAAAATCGAACCAGTTGGCGCACGCGGCATCGCTGGCCGTCGCGGAGAGGCCTGGATATGTCTACAATCCACTGTTCTTCTATGGCGGCGTCGGCCTGGGCAAAACGCATTTGCTGCACGCCATCGGACATGCAGGTGAGGCGGCAGGGCTTCAAGTATTGTATGTCACTTCTGAAAAATTTACCAACGAAATTATCAATGCTATTCGTTATCAAAAGACCGAGGAATTTCGCGCCAAGTATCGCCAGATCGATATCCTGTTAGTTGATGATATTCAGTTTATTGCCGGAAAAGAGTCTACCGAAGAAGAATTTTTCCATACCTTCAATACCCTGCACAGCGCAAGCAAGCAGATCGTCGTGACAAGCGATCGCCCGCCGAAGGCCATTCACAGCTTGCAGGATCGCCTCCGTTCGCGCTTCGAGTGGGGCCTGCTTGCTGATGTGCAGCCGCCGGAGTACGAGCATCGCCTCGCTATCTTGCGCTCCAAAGCCTCCTCCCTGCGCTTTGCGGTACCCGACGAAGTGATCGAATATATTGCCCGCCCTGAGTGCAGCAGCGTGCGCGAACTCGAAGGCGCGCTCAACCGCGTCATTGCTTACGCCACACTGCATGATGCACCATTGTCGATGGATCTGGCAGCGCGCGCGCTTGAGCATATCTATAGTAACGAGGTGAAGCACGCTGCCACGCTCACTCCTACCGAAGTGCTGGAAGGCGTATGCAAGTACTACAACGTGGATATCGAGCGGCTACGCGGCAAACAGCGCGACCGCGAGATCGCCTGGCCGCGCCAGGTTGCCATGTACCTGATGCGCCAGGAAACCAGCGCCTCCCTGCTCCAGATTGGCAGCGCGCTCGGCGGACGCGATCACAGCACTATTATGCATGGCTGGGAAAAAGTGCAGGCCGAAGCTGCGAACAACGACCGCGTGCGCCGCGAACTGGCCGCAGTTCTTGAACTTATTCACCATAGTAAATAACAAGGCAGGGTGGGTGTCGCATCTAAGTATAGAGAGTTGCCGGAAGCCACCCGCAAGGGGCTGGCTCTACACTTTCATCTGACCTGTAGAGCCAGCCCCTTGCGGGTGGCTTTCGTTCCCCAAGCCGATTGTAAAAATGGGATGCACATCTGTTTTTCTCTGTCCTTGTGATACAATGCGGCTACACCTATAACCCCTCAAACTAGAAAAGAGGAAATTCTATGAGCGATCAGCTTGCTGCCTATCTGTCTGAGCATTCCGGTGATGCCCTGGCCCTTCTGGAACGTCTTTGTCGCCAGCCGAGCGTAGCTGCCCAGAACCTGGGGATAGCAGAGATGGCGGACCTGGTTGAATCGTTATTGAAGGAGACCAGCTTTCAGACGCGGCGTTTGCTCGTCGAAGGCGCGCCTCCCGCTATTTTTGCTGAACTCCCCGGCGCAAGTGATTATACCGTCCTGCTCTACAACCATTATGATGTGCAGCCACCCGAGCCATTTGAGTTGTGGAAATCGCCCCCGTTTGAGCCAATGGTGCGCGATGGCAAGCTTTTTGCGCGTGGCGCTTCCGACAACAAAGGCCAGATCGCCGCGCGTTTAACTGCCATTCGCGCCCTGCAAGCTGTATACGGTACGCTGCCCATTACCCTGCACTGGATTATCGAAGGAGAAGAGGAGATCGGTAGCCCGCATTTCGAGACGTTGGCGCAGAAGTACGCGGATGTACTGCGTGCCGATGGTGGCCTGTGGGAAGGAAGCGGCTTCGATTATACAGGACGACCGCAACTGACTTTAGGCTGCAAAGGCCTGCTCTATGTGCAGCTTGATGTCGATGGAGCGGGCATCGACGCACATTCTGGCAATGCTCCTATTTTGCCGAGCGCCGCCTGGCGGCTGGTGCAGGCTCTGGCAACGCTCCGCACACCCGAAGGCAAGGTGCGCATTCCAGGTTTTTATGCTGATGTTGCACCACCTTCCGAAGCGCTCCTCGCGGCTATCGCCGATCAATCGCCCCAGGATGACGTGTTACGCGAAGCCTTTCACGTGAATCGCTTCGTGGACAATCTGAGCGGCGCTGCACTGCTCGAACGCCTCTCCTTTGAACCGACCTGCAATCTTGCCGGGTTGCTCAGTGGCTATACCGGAGAGGGGTCAAAAACGGTGCTGCCTCGTCACGCGATGGCTAAGATCGATTTCCGCCTCGTACCAAACCAGGACCCCGACGATATTTATGCCAAACTGCGCGCACATCTGGACGCCGAAGGCTATCAGGATATTCGCATAACCGTCTTTGGCAAAGCCGACCCTGTCATAACGCCCATAGATAACCCATTTGTGCAGCGCATCGCAAGAATTGCTGAGGCATTTGAAGGAAAGCGCCCGGTTATTACGCCGAGTTCCGGTGGCACACTGCCCCTGCTCGGTTCGCTGCGCCGCTATGTCGGCCTGCCCGGCCTCAGCGCGCCCGATAATGTCACCTACTGGGCAAATGGCGCGCACGCGCCAAACGAACACATCCGGCTTGCAGACCTTGAGCGGGCCGTTCGTTTTAATTGTTTCCTGTTCCAACAATTGGGAGCGTAGGAACGCTCTGATGGATTTTTACAAAATAGTGGGGAATACGCGCCTCCTGTCATCCTGAGCGCGGCGAAGGATCTCGGTTGCCCGACGATTCATGTACCCTGGCCGCAGATCCTTCGCCGCGCTCAGGATGACATGCCTGGGTATTCCCCTTTATTTGTCAAAGTTCATGATCGCGTCCTGCTCAATATGCGCTTTCAACAGAGCAGGACGTGATCAATCCCGTCCCTACATTATTGGGAACGTTGTGTGCGTTGCGCGTGATGCGCAGTTTTATGGTGATAATCGCCGCTTGCGCTGCTCGGGTCGGTATGAATAATAACCTCTGAGACGCCTTGAATATCGTGGAAGAGGCGATGGCGTACCTGCTCGGCGATGCCATGCGCCTGAGTCAGCGTCAATTCGGCTGGTACCTCGATATTCATGGCGATATGCATCGTATGCCCAACCCAGCGGGCGCGCACATCGCTGACCTCCTCGACCTCTGGAACCTTGCGTGCCGAGTTGATAATCGAAGGAACGACATGTGGGTCTACCGCGTCGAGCAGGCGCTGTATCACGCTGCGAGATGTCGAATAAACAACGGTGATGATGACGATAGTGATAATGATGCCCGCGATAGGATCAGCTTTGGGGAAGCCAAGCAGCACCCCGATCAGGCCGATGAAAGCGGCCAGCGAGGTCAGCCCGTCGATACGCGAATGCTGTCCATCGGCAATAAGAGGAACGCTGTTGATGCGCTTGCCGACCGAGATTTTGTATTGCGCGAGTAGCTCGTTGCCTGCCACGCCTACCAGCGCGGCAGCCATGCTCAGGTAAATCTGTGTTGGCACCGTGTTGCTGGTGAGTTTGAGGATGGATTCAACGGCGGCGGCAGTGGCACTGGCGATAATCACCAGCACGATGAAGATGCCTGCCAGATCTTCGGCGCGCGCATAACCATATGTGTAGCGATAATTGGCGGCGCGTCGAGCAATGACAAAGGCGATCCAGAGCGCGACAGTGGTGAATACATCCCCCAGGTTATGCAGCGCGTCCGCGAACAGGCCCGCGCTTCCCCCAAGAATCGCGATGGCAAACTGAATCACCGAGACGAGCAGCATACCAAGCGTGGAAATCTGTACTGCTCGCAGCCCGGCCTTATCGCCATAGAGATCGGCGTCTACCCGCCCATGTTCGTGTCCGTGTCCTCCATGTCCATGTCCGCCATGATCATTATGCTCGTGTTCATGCTCGTGATCGTGGTCATGTTCATCGAGATCATGGCCCTCGTGTGTATGATTGTGGAGGTCTTCGTGTTCATGGTCATGTTCGTGGTCTGCTGAATACTCGCGCATTATTTCCCTCCCTGCCTGGAAGCACATACTTCCTCTATTGTATATTGTACATGGCTTCTATTACATGATACGATTTTGTCGGCAGGAAAATATAGAAAATCAGCGTGAAACAAAAAAGCTCTCCTTGCAGATGAGAGATGAAGAGCGCTTTTTTAATCATCTGCAAGATGTGCAGAATCATTCAATCATTTGCGACAATCATTCTATCACTTTGTGCTAAGGCGCATCTATAATGAGAAGCGTTAAACAATACTTCCTGTCTCGAACAAGAGCTAGTAGCGGTATTACTGCTAACACGGAATTTTGTCAGAACGAGGCTTAACCTGAACAGAAAACATGCCTCTCTCCCTTTGTAGGCATGGTGGAGGATTTGAGAACATGGACATTAAACGCAGTGGCTCACAACCTTCTGGCAAAGGACCAGCCGAGTACTTTACCGGCACCGTCCGTATTGACCCCCTATTCGAGGCACCTGATCCGGCTCGGGTGGCTGGTGCCAGTGTGACGTTCGAGCCGGGCGCTCGCACCGCATGGCACACCCACCCATTGGGTCAGACCCTGATCGTGACGGCTGGCTATGGCCGGGCGCAACGTTGGGGTGGTCCAATCGAGGAAATTCGACCGGGGGATGTGGTCTGGTTCCCTCCGGGTGAGAAACATTGGCATGGTGCCTCCCCCACCACAGCTATGACGCACATCGCCATTCAGGAACGACTCAATGGCAAGACCGTCGATTGGATGGAAAAGGTCAGCGACGAACAATATCAGGGCTGATCATCAGGGAAAGAACTTCCGACCTTTACTCGCAGAGGATGGGTCTCTAAGTTGTATGTTCCTGGACGAAAGAAAGGATGAACATAATGAAAGCAGCAATTTTTCAGGGCCCCTGGAAGATTGAGGTCGGCGAACGACCAGACCCAACCATCAAAGATCCGACCGATGCGGTCGTGCGTGTTGTGCTGGCCTGTGTTTGTGGTTCTGATCTCTGGTACTATCGTGGGGAGACTGAGTTTCCAATAGGTGGTCCCATAGGCCATGAGTTTATCGGTGTCGTAGAACAGGTTGGCGACGAGGTGCGTCACGTTGCGAAAGGTGATTTTGTTGTCTCGCCCTTTGCCTACAGCGATGGAACCTGTCCCAACTGCCAGGTAGGAATCACTACAGCCTGTTGGAACGGTGGATTTTTCCCAGTAGAAAATGGCGATGGCGGCCAGGGCGAGTTTGTGCGCGTGCCACTGGCGGACGGCACGCTGGTGAAAGTCCCAGGTTCCAGCTATTCGGATGAGATCATGAAGTCCCTGCTGGCTCTCAGCGATGTGATGGGTACGGGCTATCACGCGGCAGTCAGCGCCGAAGTCGAGCCTGGTGATACCGTTGCGGTGGTGGGTGATGGGGCAGTTGGCCTGTGCGCCATCATTGCGGCGAAGCGGTTAGGCGCGGCACGTATTATTGCGCTGAGCCGGAACTCTGCTCGTCAGGCGCTTGCCCGCGAGTTCGGCGCGACCGATATCGTCGAGCAGCGTGGTGAAGCGGCGGTCGAAGCAGTGAAAAAATTGACGGATGGCGTTGGTGTCGATGCGACACTTGAATGCGTCGGGACGAACGAGGCGATGCAGACAGCCCTGGCGATTGCGCGAGCAGGCTCGATGGTGGGCTATGTGGGTGTCCCTCACGGCGTCGAGATGCCTGTGCCAGCCCTCTTCTATCGCAATATTGGGGCACATGGCGGCCCGGCACCGGCACGAACCTACCTGCCTGAGCTGATGGAAGATGTACTCGCCGGACGTATCAATCCTGGTCGCGTCTTTGATTTCGAAACGGACCTCGATGGCGTAGCGGAGGCATATGCAGCAATGGACCAGCGCCGCGCCATTAAGTCACTCATTCGAGTAAGTCGCATCTAAAGGAAACCTTTATGACACAGACAGATTTCCGCGCTGCCTTATCGACCTCGCGCTGTGTGATATAGTGAGCAGGTTAAGACTGTCCGACTATCAACCATACTGATAGCAACCATCTCTTTGAGCAACGATGCAAGACTCGATCCAGATTCGACCGGCGAAGCCAGGTGACGCTGAGGTAGCCTCAGTCCTGCTTTACGGCGCGTATACGCACGTACATGTCAGCTATCCTCTGCCAGAAGCACAGGAAAGCGGATGGATTGAGCGTTTAGAACACTTCTTCCGCCTGGACGATAATCGTTTTAGCTATCAAAACACCCAGGTTGCCGAGCAGAACTCTGAGGTGGTCGGCTTAGTGTTAAGTTTTGGGGGGCGAGATGAGGCGCGGCTCAACGCCGCCGTTGGAAGGTGGCTCGAGCGAGAGGCGCGCGACGATGAATGGTATATTGATGCGCTCGCTGTCCTCAAGAATTGGAGCCAGAAAGGGATTGGCACGCGCCTGCTGCAAAATGCCGAGCAGCAGGCGCGCCAGTACCACTATTCCAATATCGCGCTGAATGTCGCCGAGGGGAATAAAGAGGCATTGGATCTGTATACGCATCTGCACTATGTTGTCACCCAGCGAACCTTCCTCTATCAAGGAGCCTATGTACGCATGGTCAAAACGTTAGAACACCAGGAACAGAAAAACGACCCTATCTGATCCTGAGAGGTTGCTCCAGGTTGTCGTTTCCGCTCGTAACTGCGTATAATAAGCGCAAGCTAAACAGACCGGGAACGCTTCCCACCTATTTCAATTGACGGAGTTTTTCTATGTCCAGGACTGCACATCGCGTAGCAACCTTTGGCACAACCATTTTCACCGAAGTCAATACCCTGGCGCAGCAATACAACGCGCTCAATCTGGGTCAGGGCAAGCCAGATTTTGAGACCCCGCCCAATATCGTCGCCCGGCTGGTACAGGATGTGCAATCTGGACTCTATAATCAATATGCTCCCGGCCCTGGTACGCCCTCTCTGCGCGCCGCCGTCGCCGCTCACACAAAACGCTTCTACGACCTGGATATTCACCCAGACAATGGCGTAGTCGTCACTGCCGGAGCCACCGAAGCCATTTTCTCTGCTATTCTTGGACTGGTCGATCCAGGTGATGAGGTAATCGTCATCGAACCGTTCTACGACTCATACGTGCCCAATATCATTATGGCGAACGCCGTCCCGGTCTTCGTCCCCCTTCATCCCCCGACCTGGACCTTTGACCCGGACGAATTGCGCTCGGCTTTTAGCAAGAAAACACGTGCTATTCTCTTGAATACACCGCAAAATCCGACCGGGCGCGTCTTCACTCGCGAGGAGCTGCAATTGATCGCTGATCTCTGCATCGAGCATGATGTCACCGTTATTGCAGACGAAGTATATGAACACCTGCTTTTTAGAGATGCTCAACATATTCCTATAGCCACACTACCATCCATGTTTGAGCGTACCGTAACCATAGGTAGCGCAGGCAAGATGTTTAGCTGCACCGGCTGGAAAATAGGCTGGGTCTATGGGCCGCCTGCCTTAATTAAGGGCGTTGGGCAGGCGCACCAGTTTATCACCTTCGCCGTACATCATCCTACACAGGAAACGATAGCCTATGCGCTCAACCTGCCTGCTTCTTACTTTCAAGACTTTCAGGCCATGTACGAAACGAAGCGCCAGTTGATGCTCTCCGCGCTCGATGCCGCCGGGCTGCAATACCGCGCTCCCGAAGGCACCTATTTCGTGATGGCAAACTACAGTCACATCTTCGACGGCTCCCCTATGGAGTTTACCCGCTATCTGACACGCGAATTTGGCGTCGCCTGCATCCCGCCTGAGACATTCTACGGCGCTGAGCATGCTCATATCGGCCAGGGCTGGGTGCGCTTCGCCTTCTGCAAAAGCGATAAGATGCTGCGGGAAGTGCAGGTACGCCTGTCGCGCTTGGGTAATCATTAGAATCTATTGCACCACCACATTAAATACCACCACCCAGTATTGGATGGATTGCAGGAACAGCCCGATCAGGAGTATTCCCGGCACGAAAGCGCCGAGCCTTCGTGCCGGTAAGTGATCGGCCCACCATTCAACAAGTGGGCTGAAGACGCTGACAATCGCGCTGACTGTGCCTGCAACAATGCCGAATATCACGCCAAAGATGAATACTTCGCTCCCACCATGCGCAAGCAGCGCGGCGATGACCCCTGACAGCATGGTCGAGGTTCCCCGCAAGGCCGAGGCGAGAAATTCTCGTGTACGAATTTTCGGCTTGACATAGGGTTGGTACGCATCGCTTGGCGAGAGGAGAAGGAAGTATGAGGCAGCTAGAAGACCTTTTTTCGGTTTTTCCTCTCATCGAAACGGAAAGGCTCATTTTGCGGCAACTCACGCTTGAGGATGCAGAGGACTTCTTTGTCTGCCATTCTGACCCGGAAGCCTTCCGATACTCCCGCCACTCTGAGGAAACCTCCCTTCAATCTGCAACGCACACGCTGAACAGACTGCTCAAATGGTATCAAGATCGGTTCATGCTCTGCTGGGCGATTGTACTCAAAGAGAATCAGCGCTTCATTGGAAGGATTCAGATGCAAGAGTGGAGTGACATACATCACTCTGCAGAAGTCGGCTATCGGCTCGGCACGCAGTACTGGGGAAAGGGATATGCCACCGAAGCCTTAGGCGCTGTCATTGCCTACCTGTTTGAGCAGACCACGATCAACCGGATTTATGCCTCCACCTGGGCTGAAAACATTGCTTCTGCCCGCGTGCTGGAAAAAGCCGGAATGCGCTTTGAAGGCCTATCCAGACAGAAGCGCTTTGTCAAAGGGGCCTTTCGAGATACCAAAAACTATGCCATTTTGAGAGAGGATTTTTTCACTGAAAGGGGATCTCTCTGATGAAAGCATGTGATATAGGTTTTTTAAACTGCTTTGCCAAAACCATCAGTAGCAAAGATGATACACATCTGTTATTATGTCCTTAGAAGAACAGGCTCGAATCGATTCAACGATAGCCAATGAAAGAGAACAGCTTATGCAAGCATCCAGCCCATCTCCAGGCAACAATCACCGCGTCCCATCGTTGGCCGAGCGCCGAGCGGCTGGCAAGGAACTGCGTAACAAAGTGCCCCGTTCCAGCCATGCCGAATGGAAGCCTGCCCCCAATCGTCCCGACCCATTGAGCCTGTTAGAAGAGCAGAATCGTACCCGCCAGTCCAACCTTATCCCCCTGCGCTTTGAGCGTATGTCGATCTCGCCCTTTACCTTCCTGCGCGGCACACCTATTGTCATGGCGCAAGACCTGGCCTCAACTCCCGTTAGTGGCATCAAGACGCAGATTTGCGGTGATGCCCACCTTAATAACTTTGGCATCTATGCCACGCCCGAACGCAACCAGGTCTTCGATGTCAACGATTTTGACGAGACATTGCCCGGCCCCTGGGAATGGGACATCAAGCGCATCAGTGCCAGCATCATTGTGGCAGGGCGCGTAAATGGCTTTCCCGCCGCGACCAATCGACGCGCTGTGCTGGGCTGCGTGCAATCATATCGCGAACACATGTGGCAATACAGCGAGATGAGCTATATCGATGTCTGGTATTCGCGTATCGACTATGAGAGTTCCATGCAATATGTGAGGCGCAACTTTCGCTGGTATATCGAAAAGCAGCGCGAGAAGTCACGTCAGCGCTCAAGCCTCCAGGCCTTTCCCAAGCTGGCAATGGAGACTGGTGGCCGCTACCATATCAAGGATGATCCTCCGCTCATCGTCCACCTGCACGACGAAAACCTGGCTGACAAACTCGAAGGGCTGATCGATGATTACCGCCCAACGGTGCAGGAAGACCGCCGCCTGCTCATCAGCAGGTATCGTCCTGTGGATATCGCGCAAAAAGTCGTTGGTGTGGGCAGCGTTGGCACGCGCTGCTACGTGGTCTTATTGCTGGGCAACAACGACAGCGACCCCTTATTCTTGCAGATCAAAGAGGCCCAGGCATCCGTCCTGGAGCGCCATCTCGGCCCGAGCATCTATCCCAATCACGGCCAGCGCGTCGTTTCCGGCCAGCGTCTCATGCAGGCAGCCAGCGATGTTTTTCTCGGCTGGACAAAGCTGGATTCACGCGATTTCTATATCCGCCAGCTCCGCGATATGAAGCTGACCATCGACCTGGAAACCCTCTCTCAAGAGGGCTTTATCGAATATTGCCGCTTCTGTGGCTGGGCACTTGCTCGCGCTCATGCTCGTTCCGGTGATCCTGCGCCCATCAGTGGCTACCTCGGCCCCAGTGATACCTTTGACCGCGCCATCGTCACCTTCGCCGAGACCTATGCCGATCAAACCGAGCGCGATTACTCCAACTTTCTCGCTACATATAAGGCCAATAAGCTGCCAGGAGTACCATCCACGTCAGGGTCTCAGTGAGCATTCAGTCCTTCATCTTCGAGGATTTCACAAGCGGCCCGCTCCCCCTCTCGCGCCGCTCCCTCCATAAACCCCTGGAACTCAACCGAACAATGCTCCCCAGCGAAGTGAATATTGCCCTGCCGCACTCTCTCATACCCCGCGAATTGCGTATACTGCCCGACCCGCCAGCAGGCATAACTTCCCAATAGATGAGGATCACCCGTCGAATAACTCAACGCCCCCTTGCCCAGGTAATGCTTGCTGATTCCTGGAAAGACATGCTCCAATTGTTCCAGGCAGCGCTGCACGTAAACCCCGATCTCCGGCGCTGATTCCGTTGTCGTATACGGCGCTGGCGGCTTGAAAGCGGCTCCCCGGTGTCCACTTGTATAGTTCACAAGCAACCCGCTATTACCCGGCTGACCAATCGAGCTATCCCATAGCGTCTGAATATCCAGATCGGTAATGATAAATCCATTATTGGAGCGCGGCCAGGGACCATCTTCATACCAGTAGCGCGTATCGAATTGCAGGAACAGCTTGGAAATCGTCCCATATCCAAGCTGTGTAATCGCCACCTGCTTCAATTCATCAAATCCCGCCTGTTTATAATCAATATGCCGCAACGTACTGAAAGGCAACGTGAGAATAACATGCTTGCAAATTACCTCTAACGGCTCATTCGGCGTGGCAAATGTTAGACTGATATTACCTCCATTTTCACGCGCAATTGCCTCTAATCTATGTTTGAGGTGAATACTCCCCTCCGGTAAGCTATTGGCAATGGCCTTAGGAAGCCGCTCGTTACCCCCGGCAATCCTGCTGCTCCCCTGCATTGGCCCCATCTCCTCCTCATCTTCATCGTCTTCCTCGGCTCGCGGCCCAAACATATAGAGCAGGTTGAGCGAACTCTGCAAGCGGCTATCCAGGCCGAAGAAGCCTGTACAGGCATTGTCGAGCATGCGTCCAACTGGCGCTCCATGCCCGCCTTTCACATACCGCTCGACCCAGTCAAACACGCTCAAGTGGTCAAGCCTGTGACCCTCTTTTGTAAAGTGGGTATGAGTCGTGGGAAAACCCACCTCCTTCATTTGTTGGTCCAAAACAGGATAAATCTCTCCAAAGTCCCGCGCCAGTTCTTCCCCCGTATAGTAATGATTGCCCAGGTAGAGAACGCTCTGTGTGCGATCTCCTTTCCCTCGCCCCAGATCAATAAGCGGCAGCCCGAAGCGCCGCGCCAATCCACGTATCGCCGTATGGTCGCTATCAATGAACTCTCCGCACCATTCGCTGACCTGTCCATCCGCCCAACTCATGCTGTCCGAATGCATTCGCCCTCCCACGCGGTCTGATGCCTCATAAATCTCGCAGCTCATCCCCGCGTCCTGCAATGTCAATGCCGCATTCAAACCCGCGATTCCCGCGCCAACAATAGCAATGCCTATCTCGTTTGAAGAATTCATATAGCCACCTTTGCTGCAACAAATTATTTTCTTGTAAGAACTGTACCCCGAATAATGGGCATCAATCAAGCCATATCGCGAGTTACGAAAGCATGAAACGCCTTCATGGGGTGGTGCGTGTAACGGTATATCTGACTGTTTGTACCCTTCTGCTTTAAATACCGAGGGAAGAATTGTCATGTTTACTCTTGCATCGACACCTGCTGCGCGTGTCACCCCCAATGTTGGGTGGGTGGACTACCTCATCATCGCTGTGTACTTTGTCGTCACGCTTGGCATCGGCTTTATCCTGCGAAGCCGCATGAAATCGTCGGAAGATTTCTTCCTCTCCGGCCGCTCGCTGCCAAGCTGGGTAACGGGTTTAGCCTTCGTCGGCGCGAACCTGGGCGCGCTTGAAATTCTCGGTATGGGCGCGAACGCCGCGCAATACGGTATTCTGCAAGCCCATTTTTATTGGATCGGTGCCATTCCCGCCATGATCTTCGTGGCGATTTTTATGATGCCATTCTACTATGGCAGCAAAACCCATTCGGTGCCCGGTTTCCTCAAGCTGCGCTACAACGAAGCAACGCGAGGTTTTAACGCCATCACCTTCGGTGTCCTGACCCTGCTAACAAGCGGCATCAACATGTACGCCGCCGCGCTGGTCTTCAATGTGCTGCTCGGCTGGTCGCTAGACGCCTGTATCTGGCTCGCCGCGCTGTTCATCATGGTCTACATCTTGCTGGGTGGCCTCTCATCCTCGATCTACAACGAGACGCTCCAGTTCTTCCTGATTGTCGCCGGACTACTGCCCCTGACCATCATCGGCCTGATTAACGTTGGTGGCTGGTCAGGCCTGCAAGCGCGGGTCAATAATCCCGCCTTCTTCCACCTGTGGGCCGGAACTGGCGGCAACAGTAATCCGTTTGGAGTCAACTTTATCGGCATTGTACTTGGCCTGGGCTTTGTCTTGAGCTTTGGCTACTGGTGTACCGACTTCCTGGTTGTGCAGCGCGCTCTCGCCGCCGAAGACGAGGCTGCCGCCGAGCGCACACCGTTGATCGCCACCTTCCCCAAGCTTTTCTTCCCATTCCTGGCAATCGCCCCTGGTCTGATTATTCTCTCCGTCCTTCCTGGCCTCGGACATGGCGGCGGCTTCCAGAATTCGTACAACATGGCTATTCCGTTTGCGATGGCGCACTATTTCCCGAGCGGCATCCTCGGGCTTGGCCTCACAGCCCTGCTCGCCTCGTTTATGTCCGGCATGGCAGGCAACGTCACCGCCTTCAACACCGTCTGGACCTACGACATTTACCGCTCCTATATCAAACGTGATGCGCCCGACGGCCACTATCTCTGGATGGGCCGTATTGTCACCGTCGTAGGCATCATCCTCAGCGTTGGCACCGCCTACATCGCGGCAGGTTTCACCAGCATTATGGACTATGTTCAGGCGCTTTTCTCGGTAGTGAACGCGCCACTGCTGGCAACTTTCCTGCTTGGCATGTTCTGGCGTCGCACCACGCCCTGGGGCGGCTTTGTTGGCTTGATAGTTGGCACGCTGTCTTCAATCGCCCTCTGGATGGGTGAGCAATTCCTCCATCTCTTCTCGTTCGGTAGTTCCGAAGGTTCCAGCATGTGGCGCGCCCTCATCGCCTGGGCCATCTGCTTTGTCGTCACCATTGTCGTCTCGCTCTTTACCGCACCCAAACCTGAGGCCGAACTGAAAGGGCTGGTCTACAGTCTGACGCCAAAGGCCGAGGTCAGAGAGACCGTTTGGTATAAACGACCGGTAGTGCTTGCCGCCATAGCCATTGTGATCTTAATCGTGCTGAACATCATCTTCTTCTAGCGATAGATGTTGTGACGAAAGGGAGAATATGACGATGAGTCAAAACGATATTCAAGGCCTGCAAAGTTCAGGCGAGTCGCATAAATTGTCCATTGGCCTGATTATCGGTGCCACCATCGGCCTGATTGGCCTGATACTCGTACTCTACGGCTTATTCGGCAACGCTGATTACAGCCGCAGCGACCACATCAACATCAACCTCTGGTGGGGCCTCTTGATGCTCGTCTTCGGCATTATCATGGCCCTGGGCGGCTATATTGCATCAAGAAGACGCCCTGCCCTCCTGCCGCAGGATGCCCACGATGCGATGGTGAAGCCGTAAAAATGATCGGGGTTTGTAGGGACGCGATTCATCGCGTCCTGCTCTGTGAAGGCGCACGAGAGGCAGGACGCGATGAATCGCGTCCCTACAATTACAATACCGTCCTATCTCGTTTTATCCAATTCCAACAACTTAACCGCGTTCTCCTTCAAAATCAGAGGGCGCACCTCCGGTCGAATTGGAATTTTCTCAAAATCCGCCATCCAGCGATCAGGCGTAATCAGGGGATAGTCGCTGCCGAACAGCATTTTATGTTTCAAAAGTGTATTGGCGTATTGAATCAGTTGCGGCGGGAAATACTTCGGCGACCAGCCCGAGAGATCGATATACACTTGCGGCTTGTGCAGGCAGACCGAAAGCGCCTCATCCTGCCAGGGAAACGAGGGATGCGCCATGATAATTGGCATATCGGGAAAATCGACCGCCACGTCATCCAGGTACATCGGGTTCGAGTATTTCAGCCGCACACCTCCGCCTCCGCGCATGCCCGTTCCAATGCCCGAATGCCCGGTATGGAAGACGACGGGTAGGCGCGCCTCCTGGATTACCTCGTAGATCACATACGCGCTGCGATCATTCGGATAGAATTCCTGCAACGAGGGATGAAACTTGAAGCCGCGCACGCCGTACTGCTCGATTAGCCGCCGCGCCTCCCTCGCTCCCATCTTGCCTTTCGCTGGATCAATGCTGGCGAACGGAATCAACACGTCAGCATTCTCGGCGGCAACTTCAGCCACTTCCTCATTCGGCACTCGTGTGATACCCGTCGTTGACTCTGTATCGACGGGAAAAATCACGGCAGCCATCTTTCGCTCTCGATAGTAGGCCGCAATCTCAGGAAGGGTCGGTCTCGGCCCCTCGTCCTTGAAATAGCGCCCCGACGCCTCCAGTATCGCCTGCCACTGTGGATCATCAGGAATGCGGCTCGACACCTCGGCATGCGTATGCACATCAATCGCTACCAGGTTCTGAATATCCATCTATGGGTGTCTCCTGTTCTTTTTATAACCCCAGCCTGCGCCGTTCCTGTTCTTTAAGAATACGGCGCAGAATTTTGCCAGAAGGATTGCGCGGAATGCTATCCGTAAATTCGATCTCGCGCACATTTTTGTACGTGGCAATTTTCCCATTAACCCAGGTCAGGAGTTCATCCGGCGATGTCTGCTCATAGCCCTGCCGCAGAACCACAAACGCCTTTGGCACCTCGCCCGCCTCCTCGCTCGGTTTGGCAATCACCGCCACATCGGCAACGGCTGGATGTTCCAACAGCAGCGCCTCCAGTTGTGCCGGTGCCACGCTGAAGCCCTTGTACTTGATAAGTTCCTTCTTGCGGTCGGTAATCGTCACGTATCCCTCTTCGTCGCGCCAGCCGATATCTCCCGTATGGAGCCAGCCATTGCGCAGCGCTTCAGCGGTCGCCTCGGGCGCTTTCCAGTAGCCCTGCATCACCTGCGGCCCCTGCACGATCAATTCCCCCTCTTCACCTGCGCCCAGTTCAATCTGCCCTGTCTCGATATCAACAATCTTCTGCCTGGTGTCATGAATAGGCAGGCCGATAGTCTCCACCTTCATCAGCTTTGGATTATACACCGGATTCGAGTGCGTTCCCGGTGAAGCTTCAGTCAACCCATACGAAGTCATAACGGGTATATGCGTCAGTTCCTCGAAGCGCCTTGCAAGCGGTGGCGGGACTGGAGCCGCGCCGCACTGTGTAAAGCGCACCGTATGCAAATCATAATCGTGTAACTGCGGCCAATCATTCAGAACGGCCAGCACCTGCGGAACGGAGTACAGGATGGTGATGCGCTGTTCCTGAATTAAGCGCAGACATGTTTCAGGATCAAAGCGCTCCATCAGCACAATCGTCGCTCCGGTCATCGCCGCCAGCCCCATCAGCATGATGCCATAAATATGATAGAGCGGTACAAAGACCAGCAGCCTATCCTGAAAGGTGATGCGTGCCGTCGCCACCGACTGGTAAGCGTTATAAACCAGGTTTTTGTGGCTGAGCATCACCCCTTTAGGCAAACCCGTCGTTCCACTACTATAAGGAAGCGCAACCAGGTCATCCCATTGCGGCTCAATCCCTGCAGGCGCTGTCGGGGAATGTGTATGTATCAAATCGCTGAAAGAATAATAATCCCGCTGATTCGAGCCAACCACAAGAATATGTTTCAGCTCCGGAGTCTCATCACGCACTGCCTCTACCAGTGGCAATAAGTTTGCCTGCACAACAAGCGCAACCGCTTCACTATTTGCAAGTTGATACGCCACTTCGCGCTCTTTATAAGAAGGATTCATCGGGCAGGCCACCGCTCCGATGCGCGTAATCGCGAACCAGCTAATCAAATACTCTGGCCGGTTGGTCATGAATAGACACACTCGTTCGCCCTTGCCTATACCCAGTTCGAGCAGCGCAGAAGCAAAAGCATTAACGAGCGCGTTCAGTTCGCGATACGTCAGATTCACATCCTGAAAGAGAACGGCCTCCTGCTCAGGATAGCGCTCAGCCGTAAACCTGAGCATTTCGGCATACGGGTGAACAGGATACTGAAGCGCCGGACGAAACAGGTCGGTCCGAAGACGAGGAGAATCGCCTGAGGGTGAAACAGGTCTCTGTACCATATCTCTATGCTCCTGGCCTGTAATAGTTCTGCTATTATCCTGTTAATCATATCACAGGCAGGGGATGCGTATGTAAAATGTAGGGACGCGATTGATCGCGTCCACCCCCGCCTTTTGCGCGTGCCAATGCGCCGAGGTGGACGCGATCAATCGCGTCCCTACATTCTTTGGTGAGTGTTCATGATTCCGGCGCTTCCACCTCCACTGGCTGCGGCGCTGCTTCCACCACATCCGCCGCCATTGTTTCTACCACAGGATCAGCTTCTTTCCACAAGATATACCCCGACCAGCCCAATCCGACAAAAAGCAACACAGCACTGAGGATTGCCGGAACATTTTTCGATATCGGCAAGGGCAACAGTCCGAGCAGGCCCGCGACCCCGGCAAGAACCAGCGCGAGTGCAGGCCGCAACGGCCTATTTTTCGCCAGTATCATCGCTATACCGAGCGCAATAGCGCCCAGAACTATCAGCAGCGCGCCAGCCACCGCAAAGAAATACAGCAGCGGTGGCAGCGAACCAACCAGCAACTCTGAAGCATGCGTCGTAATCCAGGGCAGAACGGCAGTCGAGATGAAGCCAAAGCCAACACCCAGCAAAAGCGTTCCTATAAACAAGAGGACGAAACCCGCGAACCCCAACCATCCAACCCGAGCGTACTGAGAAACATAGAGACCAACGAGTCCGGGAGAAATAAGAATTGCCGCGATCAGGAGAAGCAAGCTGGCGATCAGAAAAATCTGACTACCATACGGGTCAGGAGTTACCAGAGGGACGATAAAGGCGCTTACAAGCGTCCAGAGCAGCCCTGAAATGCTGCCCACCAGCAGCGCCATGCCACTTGCGCGATATAGAAAGTGCGGGGACATACGTCTACCTCCTTGTAGTCTACTATCCTACTCGTGTAAACGATATATCCCCCATTTTCTTTTCAAACGGGCAATTGTTGTGACTTTTATCCCCCCAAATATACCTGTTCATTCACAGGCTTCAAAACAAAATCATATTCCACCGTATAAAACGGCGCGCTGACTCCATACTTTGTAGCCTCTTCCCCCGATTCATGGCGCACAAACTCAACCACCAGCGAATCCTTTGTGCCGAACACTGCATCCGAGTCTAGATAGGGGTCTCCCTTCACAAAAAGATGTGTCGTCACGGGAACATAGCCCTCCGCCGAGACGAGCAGGTGAATATGCGCCGGGCGATATGGGTGTCTTGCCAGCGAACGCAGCAATTGTCCAACCGGCCCATCGTCCGGTATAGGATAAGGGACCGGCTTGATGGCTATGAAACGATAGCGTCCCTGATTATCAGTGCGGAATTTGCCTCGCAGGTTCATGTCCGGCTGCTCAGGGTCCTGCTGCTCATACAGGCCATTTTCACCTCCTTCCCATATGTCAAGCAGCGCGTTCGGAACAGGCTCTCCCGTCGTCGAAAGCACTCTTCCCATGACGACAGCAGGCTCGCCCTTTCCATCCAGGCTAATGCTGGCCCCCATCGGCAGTTCCGGCGCGCCCTCACGATAGAACGGACCAAAAATAGTATTCTCCGTCGCCCCATCCGGCACGCGATGATTGATTGCATCAACCAGCATGCTCACGCCCGTCACATCCGAAAGCAAAATAAACTCCTGCCGCCTGTCATCACACATCTGCCCGGTTCGCGTCAGGAACATAATCCCCTGCATCCACTCCTCCTGCGTCAGCCCCACCTCGCGAATAAAGGCATGCAGGTGCTTAACCAGGCTGTCCATCACCTCCTTCAGCCTGGGATTGGGCGTGTTTGCCATGCTGTTCAGGACGTTCTGCGTGATCTGGTCTTCTGTGTTGTTGCTCATGGTGGCTACCCCCTCCCTGATCTTATACCTGCATTATCTTTTAATTAAACTTTTTGATAAGCTTTTAAAAACTCTTCCCTTGATATGCCCGCCTGCGTACAGATCGTTCTCAATGTGGAACCCTTAATTTTACTATGATTGGGGAGCGTTAATGGTGTGCTTGTACCGTCTGCATTTTCGCGGATCATAGCAATATGTTCGCGCTCTCTTATCAAAGAAAATCCAAGCAGCTCAAAAGCCTTGATGACTTTCATTTTAGGTGCATCAACAGGAAAATGTGGCATCAGAAAGATACCCCTGCTTCAGCTACAAAAGCTTCTAAAACAGGTGAATCTGTATCGAAGACATCAGGGCCAAAAGTTTCAATATGGAAGCGAATAGCTGATTTTACATCAGCAAGCGCCTCTTCATATGTATCACCTTCTCCAACTACAACCCCTTTTAAACCCAATGGATACGCTACATAACCATCCGTATGTTTTTCTACAATGATTTTGATTGGCTTCATTGTTTGCTCCTCTTGCCTGAATTGGTTGCCCTGTATTTGAACATTATCAGGCAATTTCAAGGATGTCAAGTTCTGTCTTTCTGTCTGCCTGGAAGGCCAAAAGGACATACATAAAACTCCCCCGACCTATACTTCTAGCAGGTGAGTTGCTTTGTTAGCGCCGCGCAGGCCTTGCTCAAGGCACCCCAGAGCAAGGCTTGCATGGGAAGCAGCGAACCAGAAGCGTGGCAAGCAAATACCACCCTCTCTGCTTGCCACGCGGAATTTTGCAGAGGGGGTCGCAATGTAGGGACGCGATTCATCGCGTCCAGCCTATCAATCGGATTTACATATAAAGGTACCCGGCGTCTTCTCTAACCCAGGAGGCAAAGACATGCGCAATGTCATTATCATCGATGATTCGCTTGTTGTGCGTAAGATCGTGGAAGTCGCTTTACGACGTGTCGGCATTACATGCGTCAGCTATCAGGACGGCATAGAGGCCCTGCTGGCCCTCAAGGCGCAGGAGCAGCTCCCCGACCTGATCTTCCTTGATATCAATCTTCCACGTATCGATGGTTTTGATGTGCTGCGCCTGTTCAAAACCAGTCCGCAGTTTGACCGGACCCCCATCTTTGTCATCTCGGCCCGCGATGGCGTGCTTGATCGCCTCAAGTGCCGTCTCGCCGGAGCCAGGGGGTATATCACCAAGCCCTTTACCGTACAAAAACTGCTTGAAGCAGTAGATAGAAGACAGGTATAAGACAATTCACCAATTTGTATAAGAAAGAACGATGGGGGGCCAGGGGGCCAGGGCGACCGCAAGGGTCGCCCCTACCAACCCTTTATTGTAGGGGCGACCCTTGCGGTCGCCCTGGCCCCCTGCCCCCCAAACTCACGGGAAAGGAAGGAGCAAACGAGATGAACACCAGCAATAAAAGTGAAGTTGCCCTGCTGCGCCAGGAAATCGAATTGCAACTCGAGGCCATCTCGCATGGTATGCGCGGCTTTGCCACTGCCAGCACTCGTCACGCTTTCATCCGCGCCCGGATGGACCGTCTCGACGCCTATCAGAGCAGCCTGGCGAAAGAGCTTGGCGAAGAGGCCGCCGATGAAATGATCTACGAACTCTATGCTGGCATCATGGAAAAGTGAGGAGTATACATGCGTCTTGTAAGTTCTCGTCATGTAGCGCGTAATAAACACATCTCGCCGCAGGCCATGCGCATTGGCTTACTTGCGCTTGGCCTTATTCTGCTGCTTGATCTACTGGCCGCCTTCAACTCAAAACAACTGGAAACCGCGCTGAGCCTGCCCACGCCGGTAGCGCATACCAATAACAGTGGTGGGCATACACCTGTAACGACCACCACGCAAATTGTGCCGCAAACGGGAACGCGCCCTTCTCCGACAGCAAAGCTGCCGTCACCGACGCCCAGACCCTCGCCCACCGTCTCGAATATGCTCGCGCAGGATACTTTTTCGCGGCCAGACCAATCTCTGTGGGGCAAGGCGAGCGATGGACAGACCTGGGCCGCCGACGCCAACAACGCCCAGGCCTTCTCCATCGCCAATCACACCGGTCAGGTCTCCAACGGCGCAGGTATATACGATGCCATTCTTGGTCCCAGCGCTACAAATGTGGAAATTGACTTCAGCGCCTCGTTAAATCATTTTGTGTCGGCAAATATTGGCGCACTGGTACACTGGACAGATGGCAACAACCTGTACAAAGTGTTTATTGATGGCACAAATTTTACCATTGCGAAGAAGGTCGCGGGCATCATAACGGTGCTGCAGCAGGTGCCTTTCTCGGCAAAAGATGGGCAGTCCTATACTTTTCGCGTGCGTATGGTTGGCTCGAATATTCAGGCCAACGTCTGGCAAACCGGACAGAACGCGCCTGCCAACTGGATGCTGTCCGTCTCGGATAATGCGCTGCCATCAGGTTCTGGAGGTATTGGTTTCATCCTGCAAAACAACATTACAGCCACCGTTACCTCGTTCACGGAAATGAGATTGTGAAATGATGATGTTCAAACGGCTGGAAATCCCCTACATCACCGGTTCCTGGCTGAGATACCTTGCTTTGTTGACGACCGCCCTGGCGGCCATTTTGCTTGTTTCAGTGTCTGGCGGCTTCCCGCCCAGTTCCTGGTATGTCCTTGCCAATGTGCTTTCGCATTTAAGCAAGCTCTGGGCGGCGCATGGCTCGGCCATTATCTTTCCATTGGCCTCGCTCGCAGCCCTCTCGCTCACCTGGCTGGCTCTCTGGTGCCTGCTGGTCTGGCTAGCGTGCAGCCTGCTCTGGCCGCCGGAAAAACCGCGCAGTTCCTTTTCTGGCGCAGACTGGCAGCGCAATTCCGCCGACAACCTGCTCGATATGGGCTTCGATGAGCCGCAAGCTACCCTTGCCTACGTCGCTCTAACCCACGACGAAGAGACACGCCCACCCGTCCCCTCTCAAAACCGGACTCGCGTCAGCCGCCCGAGCCGCCCAGGTCGCCCTCGCCGCGCTCCAACGGCTCCCCTGGAAACACCACCACCGCCGCCGCGCCAGGTATCGCCATCACATCAGCCATCAGTGCCATACGAGCCACCCATGCCGCCTCGCCAGATGTCACCCATCCTCGCCTCGGACACGCACAAGGGGCGTCCCTACGCATCATCATCCCCAGCCCCGTACACTACCCCTTTGGCAGGGCGAAATGGGGCTGCCCCAACTGTTGGGATACCTCTTGTGGGTATCCAGGGGGCCGACGTCAGGGATGGAGCCGGACGCGCCGACACCCGGAATGGGGACGCATGGCTCGTGGATGGTCGGGGCGGCAATGGCCAGGCAGGGAATGTCCGGGCTGCCAGAACCACAACTACGCTTACCCAACAGTTCCTTGTACCAACCCGGGTTCTCGACAAGACCGCCCCTGCCACCAAAAACGATATTGGCATCGGCTGGAACCCGGGCATCAAGCGCCAGAACAGGCCAAACGAGGATGCCGTACTGGCTGTGCGCGCCACCTGCACCTTTAACGGTCAACTCTTGCCGCTCTCGCTTTTTGTGGTAGCCGACGGCATGGGCGGCCATTCCAGCGGTCGCATCGCCAGCCACCTGACCGTTCAGAGCATGATGCAGGCGGTGCTGCCTGCCGTACAGAATGGCGACGATTTGAACAGCGATTCCCTGGTCAACGCGCTTGTCGATGGCGTTCAATGGGCCAACCAGACCCTTTTTGAATACCGCGAGGAACACGCCGTTGATCTCGGCACCACCGTCACCGCCGCCATGATCGTCGAATCCAACGCTTATATCGTCAACGTCGGCGATAGCCGTACCTATCTCTATCGCCAGGGCAAAGGTCTTGAGCAGATAACGCAGGATCATTCCATTGTAGCGCGTCTCGTCGCCAATGGAACCATTGCCCCCGATGACATCTACACGCACCCCGACCGCAACAAAGTCTATCGCGGCCTCGGCGATAAGGAAACCGTCCAGGTAGACTGGTTCATCCAGCCCTTGCAGGAAGGCGACTATCTCATACTCTGCTCCGATGGACTCTGGGAAATGGTGCGCGATCCTCAAATTGAGCGTATCCTGCGCGCCACCCTTCCCGATGCCTCTGCCGCCAGCGCCTCCCTCATCGAAGCAGCGCTTCACAATGGCGGCGTCGATAACGTCAGCGTCATTGTTGCTCATTAAAGAATAAGACACAACGAACAGCCCCAGTAGCCGCGCAGCTACTGGGGCTGTTCGTTGTGTCTTATTCGTCTTCTTCGTCGAAATGACTCATGCCAGGAACTCTTCTAACTTTCTACTGCGGCTGAGTGGGTCGAGCTTGCGCAGCGCTCGACTCTCAACCTGGCGTACCGCCTCGTGACTGAGTCCCAGCTTGCGGCCAACCTCGTGCAGCGTGTGTTCACGATTGCCGTCCAGACCATACCGGTAGCGAATGACCTGCCGCTCGCGTGGACTGAGACTATCGAGCAGGTCGCGTATCTGTGTCTCCAACGTCTGCGTCATCACCACTTGCTCCGGTGAATGAGACGAGTCATCCTCCAGCAGATCGGAGAGGGGCAGCTCATCTTCGCCCACTTTGCGCCGGATATCCAGGCTCAATGGCTCCTGCGCCTTCGTGATGCGCAGCAAATCCGTCACCTGTTGCACGCTCAAATCCATCTGCTCGGCCAGTTCTTCCATCGTTGGCTCTGCTTCCAGACCCTGGCGCAGTTGCTGTTGCAAGCGGCTCAAACGTTTCATCTTCTCCATCTTATGTAGAGGAACGCGAATCATGCGTCCCTGTTCCGTCAGCGCCCGCGTGATCGCCTGGCGAATCCACCAGATCGCGTAGGTGCTGAACTTATACCCTTTCCTGTAGTCATATTTCTCGACCGCGTGAATCAGGCCGAGATTGCCTTCCTGCACCAGGTCCATCAGGTCCATATCCAGACCTCTGTACCTGCGCGCAACGTGAATGACGAGGCGTAAATTGGCCTCGATCAGAGTGCGTTTTGCCCTCTCTCCATCCTCAATCAGTTCGCGGTTCCCTGGTTGCCGGGGAGCCTGTGCCGCTATTTTCCCGCGCTCGATACGCAGCGCCAGCGACAGCACCTCATCATCCGAGAGCATACTGACGCGCCCGATCTCATCGCGATACAGCCGCGACGAATCGGCGGAAGGCACAGACTTTAGCGCCTCCTGCGTATTGTTCGGCACGCCAGGAAGCACACAGGACTTTTCAGCCTGGGCAAACCGCCTGCCTTGCGCAGACACGGCACCCCGCGCCTCAACTGAGGTACGCTCAGTTGGTTTCGTCTGCAAAATACCCTTCATGAGATATTTCCTCCCAGCAAAATCTCGTTTCCGATATGAAGTGTATCTTGCGCCTCTTCTCGCGATGTCCTATCGAACTTCCTTGTATAAGCGCATATTTCATCTCACTCCACCTTGCCCTCCTGGGGAATCACATTCCCATTTCCCCCGCTCCACAAGCCATTCCAGCCTACACAAGTCACAAGCGAAGTCATCTGTAGAAAATGAGTGAGTTAACTGTGGAGTATCTAGCAAGAACTATAAATGCGGAGTATTTAGCGTGGCTTGTATTTGTCTTATACCAGTCTTAGAAAAGACAAACCTTTGGAGAAAATGTGAGTGGCCGTGTCCTTGCGTAGGGATAGGGGGCGGTGTGGAAGGGCTGTGGGGGCCTCGTGCCTGTCCCGGGGTGGGGTGGGGCAAAAGCTTAGCCCCAAAACTACTACCATTTCCACTTCCAAACCAATACGCCATATATATTATTGCAGAGCCTATTCCAAAGCCCTGTAAAAGAGAAAAGGAGCCTCACGTCATGGGCTACAATCCAGAAATACACCATCGTCACGCTCTCCGCCTGAAACATTACGATTACAGCCAACCGGGCGCATATTTTGTGACTATTTGCTCCTGGCAACGCAAGCCGCTTTTTACTGTGCCTGCGCTACATACATCCATTACCGAGATATGGAAAAACCTGCCTGATCGTTTCCCTACAATTTCAGTAGATGATTTTGTCGTGATGCCAAATAATATACATGGTATTGTCTGGTTAAAAAGTTCAGCCAAACGCAATCCAAAACTCAGTGCTGTAATAGGCGCTTACAAATCGCTTACGACAGTAGCATGGCTCGAGTGGAATAAACGGCAGGGCTTGAGATGTCCCAAACACCTCTGGCAAGAACGGTATTATGACCACGTGGTTCGTAATGACTACGACTTGTTACGTGTACGAGAATACATGATGAACAATCCTCTAGCCGCTTTACTCAAAGAGGAACAAGAACTTGATGAGAAAACCTGGAAAGAAACCCTCCGCCAACACGGAATAACAGTTGAGGATTCGTAGGGACAGGGGGATGAGAGGAGTGGAGTGGGGGCCTCGTGCCTGTCCCTGTGCGGCGTGGGGAAATGCGTTCAAGTCGAACCTGGGTACTCGAGCGCATTTTTGCCCCACCGCCCCACCCCGGGACAGGCACGAGGCCCCCACTCCCCACCCCGCATCCCCCTGTCCCTACGAATCCTTGAGGACGTTTTTGGTGGAATTCAAAGATTTTTGCCCTGCCGCCCCACTCCGGGACAGGCACGAGGCCCCCACTCCCCACCCCGCATCCCCCTGTCCCTACGGAAGAACACGGCCATGCCTCACCCAATCATCACCATCAGCCCACCCACACTCAACGAATTACTCGTCATCGACCGATCCACATACAGCGTCACATTGGTCATCACCAGTGTTTTCACCGTCCCACCTGACGCCAGCACGAGCAAATCTGCTTTATTGGCAAAGCTTGCCAGGGCTGTTTGGATATCGCGAAAGATCGAGGTTTTGATGGCAACTCCCGTTCCGTTCGCTGTTCCCGTCGCGCTGAGAGTTATCATTGCGTTCCCAACTTGCCTGGTCAGCTTCAGACCATCAATTGTTGCCGTTTGTAGGAACAGTGTTGGGTGTAAAGGATCGGGAAAGAGTTGCAGGTGCGCATTCGTTGCCACTATCCTTGTTGCCTGCACAATAAAGGAACCCGGCGCGGTGACAATCTTTGGCTTGCCCGATCCTGGCGTTGTTGTGGGAGTCGGAGTAGGCGTATTCCCTGACACATGTGTCGCCGTAGCTGTTGGACTTACACCCGGCGTTAAAGTCAGGGTTGGAGTTGGCGACTTCCCTGGCGTTGGAGAAGGGCAGGGCCACCAGGGCAGAAAAGGAATGCAGAACTGTCCAGAAGCCGGAGCTTCCCGCGTGCTGGCCGAGGCAAAGACAATCCCCTCCTGAGAGCAGAAGACCGGGATCAACAATAACAGGAAGAGGAACGCAGCACATCCCTTGCCCCAGAGCATACGCGCCCTTCTCTTGCTTTCTTGTTTCCTCTGTCTCATCAACATATAACTGCTCCTCCCATCCTTTTCACTGGGGATCATGTTGCATTGGAAACAAAACGCTTCTGTAGGGACGCGATGAATCGCGTCCACCTGGCCCCAAAGCGCACCCCAGGCAGGACGCGATGAATCGCGTCCCTACAGGAATTACCCCATTATTGTTGTCTTTCCCCAAAACTGCGAAAACATGATCCCCACGCGAGGAGCTTAACTATGCGAGATTGAGATCGACAGCCCGGGCATCGTAATGCGGCTGATAAGCTGATACGGTGCCTGGATGGTGGCGTTCGTAAACGTCACGTTTGAGGCGGTCTGATCGAGCGGGTCGGGGCCGGTACTGATGGTCAGGTTCTGAAATTGCCCCTGGTCCATGCTCAGGGCTGTCACGTCATTGGTCAGTCCTGTGATAGTGACGGGTATACTCCCCTGCCCTGCCTGCAATTTGAAAGTAAACGTGCCGACCAGGGGAAGCGTAAAGCTCTTTGATATGGTCAGGCCACTGATGGTGCAATCCATCCTGGTGATGCCAACCGGCGTGCGATTATCAGCCGGTGAGACGCCTGGGAACATATGAAAGTTGGTGCCTTTGAGCGTTTTCGCCTGAATGGTGACGGGAACGGGCACCGAGACAGCCATCGCGATAGCTCCATTCTCCACCCCTTGCAGCATAAATGTGGTAGCCAGCAGCGCAACGAGGAGAACCGTCCAAAAAATAGTGCGATTTGTCTTACCAATGAGAGGAGCGCCCTGAAGTTCTTCTTCCTGCATAATTTCGTTTTCGTCCATGTTTGCACCCTTTCTGCTGATCCGGCAAGATCAGCCTGCATATTGTCTAGCATTCAATTAAAAGACCAACCAGGGGTATATGCTCTGCTGTGACCTTTGATGAAAGAGAAGGGGACATTCCATGTCATGCTGAGCGCAGCGAAGCATCTGTAGCGCTGGCTCGCGAATCACCTGGCACGCAGATGCTTCGCTGCGCTCAGCATGACATTTTCCTCTTATCAGTCAACATTTGTGACAGAGCAAACAGGTGCTACGAGGTTATGAAGATACTTTGCGTCTGGCGAGAGCTGCTTGTCCCGCCGCGTTTCCAGAATGGCGAGCGACGGGCCGCCATGCGACCCCAAGCGCGCCACCGATAATGCCCAGGATCATGCCGATGCCAAAGCCTCCAACGGCAACCACAAAAGAGACGAGAGAAAGTACAATGCCGACCGAGCCGGTGATGATCGAGTAGTACGGCGCGAAAAGTTGAATCAGCCCCATCACGAGGAGAAGCCCGCCCACCAGCAAACCGGCCCAGATCATATTGCCCAGAAACGCCAGTGCCACTAATGAAAGTGGCCCGATCAATACGAGGATTCCGGCCAGAATGAGCAGAATGGAACCCGCGAATGGCCGCGAGCGCCGCCAGCGCTTGAAACGTCCCCAGTTTTTCCAGTCATCCGCAGGCTTAGCCTGTCGCCGAGTGACCTTTCCCCTGCGTTGCTGCCACCATACCTGCGCTCTGCCTGCTAACTGTCGCTGTACTCGCAGGAACAATGTAAAACGGCTCCTATTCAGGCGCGAGAAGTCTTTCAGCGTTCCCCGTTTGCTGGCATCCTTCTGTTCTCTCTCTTCCTCCAATGGCACTTCGGAGATTTCATTGGAAGCATGCTCGTCTGGTACGTCTTGAAATGGCCCCATGTTGACGTACTCCTTGTACACATTAACTGACTGACTGTCAGTCGATATAAATATATCAATCAATATACTGACAAAATGGGGAGCTGTCAAGCGGTTAGCACTTTTGGCGCAAAATTCGTTAATGGACAATGCCAAGTGCGCGTCGAATATAACCCGCGCATTGCACTATATACGACTCAAGCGGGATGGGGGAGTTAAAAATGTAGCACTCATCGGCAGCATAGTAGATAGTTCCCACGATCAGCACAGCCGTGACTTCCGGGTCAATACTCGAATCTATGCGCCCTCGCTGCTGTTCTTTGCGAATAGCTTCCGCAATCAGTCCATAATAGGGCGTAAAGAGGCGCGAGTGTTCCGAAGTATCCTTTGTCCAGCAGGCATCCGAGTGCAGAATCGCCAGAATATCGCGGAAATTTCCCATAATGTGGAACGCCGAAGCAACACTTTTATCGATCATCTCGCCGGGCGAATTTGCTTCAACATATGCCTGTGAAAGAGCCTCTTCAATCTGCGCCTGCATCTGCTTGCTCAGATCCATTACCAGCGAAATTTTCGACGGAAAATACCAGTAAAACGTCCCTTGAGCAACTCCTGCCCGCGCCACAATTTCCGAAATCGTCGCCGCCTCAAACCCTTTCTCCGCAAACACCTCTCGCGCCACCCTGAGCAGTTCCGCCCGCCGCGCCTCTTTATTCCCTTTAATGCTGACCATGCGATATGTGAACCCTTTCTGCCTGGATAATGTTTGTAGCATAGCATGCAGAGCCAGAGAATTGCAAAAAGATGCACGAATCCTTCTCCCCACCTCGTTCATTTCCAATAGGCGCATTGCGCCATATTTCTTTTCGGGGTTCGGGGTGTCTCCGATTCCATATCCTAAATGTAGGGACCTGATGATGAATTTTGATGAATTAAAGAGGAGATATGCAAGCATGTCATCCTGAGCGCAGCGAAGGATCTGCGTTCCCAGACGATGCGTGTGTCAAGGCCGGAGATCCTGAGCGCAGCGAAGGATGACATGGTGGGATTATCGGTCTTGATTGTGGAAGTTCATCATCACGTCCCTACAGAACATATTTTTTGAACGTTCATGTGGTCGCCATATAGTCCTGTTCGCCAGGTACTCGTTTGTCCTTTTTTGATTCTATTCAACTCATCTGATATAATGTATCGGTCTCTGAACTGTATGCTAGCTCGGGTTTCGTCAATGCAAATGCCCTCCCAGCAGATGCTCGCAGGCGATATACACAGGAGACAGTAGCCGAGATGGAAGGCAAGATCACCTACCACCAGCAGGTCAGCTATTGTGGCAAGCCTCGCTGTCGTCGATGTCGTGAGGGTATTGGGCATGGCCCCTACTGGTATGCTTATAAGACCGTCAATGGTCGTACCGTTCGCACTTACGTGGGCAAGGATTTGCCCCCTGAACTTATACAGGCGGGAGAAGCTGGCAATGTAGTTACCGGTGAAACCTCTAGAGAAACCGTTACCGAGACCGCGAACGCGCTTGTCCGCCTCTATGTCCTCGGACAGTTTTCGCTTGAGCGTCGTCATGGGCAGCGCTGGCAAACCGTCACCGATGCCACATTACAACATCAGCGTGTGCGCTGGCTGTTGACCTGTCTTGTCAGCAGTCCCGGACGCAAACTTGGCCGCGAGCAGGCCATTGAGATGCTGTGGCCAGAACTTGATTTTGAAACCGCCTCTCATCGCCTGGATAAGGCTGTTCATAGCCTGCGCCAGTTATTTGAGCCTTCGCGCAGTCGTCCTTCCACCTCTGATTTACTGCTCACCGAACACCAGACGTTACAGCTTGCCGAGCAGTCCCAATTCTGGATCGATGCCGATGCCTTTGAAACTCTGCTCTCACTGGCCCGCGCCAGCACCGACCCCGGCAAAACCGAGCAGTTACTCGAAGAGGCCATGCTGCTCTACACTGGCGACTACCTGCCTGATGAACAGGAAGTAAGCTGGGCACAGACCCGCCGCGAGTCCTTGCAGCGCAGTTGGATCGGCCTGCTGCTCGAACTGGCCGACCTGCGGATCGCTCGCGAAGCCTATCCAGAGGCCATCGACATTCTTGACCGCCTGCTTGCCATTGACCCTACCAACGAGGCCGCAGTGCAGCGCCTCATCCTCTTGCTAGCGCAGATGGGTCGTCGCGGCGAAGCCCTGCGTATCTACCAGCGTTTCGCTACCATCCTCAAGCAGGAATATAAGATGGCTCCCCTGCCTGAGACGCGCGCGCTCTACGAAGCCGCCCAGCGCGGGCAGAATCTGTCTGCCGTCCTCTCCAATCGCGCCAATCTGGCCGGAGAAAGCGCATCTCAACGCGCCCCACAGGAAAAAGCTGCCGATTCGGAAGCGCATTCATACATGCAGATTGGCCGCAGCAACCAGAGCCGCCTGGTCGGTCGCGAAAAAGAGCTTGCCACCTTGCAGCAGTTGCTTCATGCCACCGAACAGGTCAAACGCCTGAAGCTGGCCGGACAGAAAAAACCTTCAGTAATCGCGCCACTTTCACCGGAAGCACGACAGCGCCCGCAATGCATAATGTTGATGGGCGACGTTGGCATCGGCAAAACTCGTCTCGCCGAAGAGTTGGGACGCGAAGCCCGGCGGCGCGGCTGGACCGTCACCTGGACCCGCGCCTATGCCCAGGAGATGAGCATTCCCTATCGTATGTGGACGGAGACGCTGCGCAAAGCCATGAGCCAGGGCCTCTGGCAGCGCCAGGAAATCGCTCGCCGCCCGCTCATCTACCAGCCTTTGCGCAATCTACTGCCGGAACTGGAAGATCTCCTACCCGCGTCCGTCTCGCTCGCGCCCACGCCTGCCGACCAGGAGCAGCTACGCCTGTGGGAAGCGACCCGCACCCTGCTCGCCACCATCAGCGAAAACACTCCTCTGCTGATCGTGCTTGACGATATGCAGTGGGCCGACAGCAGCAGTTGCGAGATGCTTACCTATCTTGTGCGTCAGTTACGTAACACGCCCATCATGATTGTCTGTACCTGCCGCGATATCGAACTCGCGCCCAATCATCCCCTGCGTTCGATGATGAACGACCTGCACCGCGAGCAGGCCATCGAGACCGTCTCTGTGCAGCCGCTTACCGATGAGCAGATTCGCGCCCTTGTCTCCTATCTGCCCGAGCCTGCTGTGCGTCACATCCAGGCCCATGCCGCCGGAAACCCGTTCTTTGCCGAAGAACTCGCCCGCGACATCGACACCCGCCTGTCCTCAGCCGAGGTTGATGCATCATCCCTTGTCTCCGAACCCGTTGCGCCGACCCAACGGACACCAGGGGCTTCTCTGCCCTTGCCCGATACCATCGCCGCCGTTCTCGATCTGCGCCTGGGCCGCATCAGCACCGCCTGCCAGCGCCTGCTCGTGCGCGCCGCCGTCCTGGGTGGCTCCTTCGAGTTCCAGACCCTGCGCTCGATGGAGAGCAGTGGCAACCTCGACGAAGACACCATGCTCGACCTGTTAGAAGAAGCTTTGCAGGCCGGAATGCTCACCGAAGAGGGCAGCGGCACGCGCATCACCTATCACTTCTGGCATCCCTTGCTGGTCAGCCATCTCTACGAGGGCCTTTCCGCTGTGCGCCGATCCAGCCTGCACCGCCGCGCCGCCAACGTCCTCGAACAAACCTATGCAGGTCGCGAGGAAGAGGGAGCCGCCGTCATCGTCTACCACCTCGCCAAAGGCGGAGCCGACTCCCCACGCATCGCCCATTACGCCGAACTCGCCGGAGACCGCGCCTACGCCCTCTCCGCCTACCCCGAGGCCGTCCGCCACTACCGCCTCGCCATCGACCACCTCGGCGCTCTCTCCCTCAACGCCACAACCGAGGAGCGCCTGCACCTCGCTAATTTGTTGGAAAGACTTGGCGAATGCACCCGAGTCCAGGGCAAATACGAAGAAGCCCGCACCTACTTCGAGCAAGCCCTCCAAATGCGCAAACCGCTCCATCTCGCCCAATCAAATCTCGACCCTCAATACGAGGCTCAGATAGATGCACTTCTGTGGGTTGAGGTTGGAAAGACATGGTTTGATACGGGGAACTTTGAAAAGGCTTGGCAATGCTATGAACATGCTGAAAAAGTACTTAATGAGGCTAAAATAGCCATCAGCCCTGTCTGGTCTAGTATTCTTTTGTTAAAAGGTTATGTGTTATGGAGGAAAGGAAATTTTGAATCCGCTCGTCAAAATTCTCTCCAAGCCTTAGACATTCTTAATAATTTTTTGCAACGTGAAGACGGTAGTAAGATCAGTGCTATTCGATTGACTTCTATCCGCCGTACACTTCAAGGTGATCCAGTTGATCTTGGGCGCAATCATCTGCTTGCGGGTACTATTGCGTCAGTTGTTGGTGAAAATAAAGAGTCTCTGAGCCATCTAGAGGCAGCCCTAGCTATTTTTGAACAATATGACCGCTTACGTGAAATTGCTATGGTCTGCTGTAATATCGGTGATTTATATTTGCGCAAGGCAGATTATATTCATGCACAGTCCTTCATGCGGCGTTCTTTAAGCATAGCGGAGCGTATAGGGGAGATTTCAATTGTATGTGTTGCATTAGGTAATCTGGGAGTGATTTCGGCCCGTCTAGGAGAGCTATCACAAGCTGAAGTATACTATGAACGTGGGCTAAAGCTAGCTGAACAGGTAAACGATCCTGTATATGTAAGTCTTTGGAATGGTTATTTAATTAACGTCATGCAAGACCAGGGGAAGTTTGAGCAGGCCAAATCAACCATTTATCAGACCCTAAAAATTGGCCGAGCTATTGATTTTACCCCTTCAGTTAGTATTGCCCTTGTTTCTCTAGGATACATGCGTATTTCTCAAGCCATTCTTGCAAAAGCAAATCATAATCACGCAGTTACTAAACAACGCAGAAATTATAAGACTTCGTCACATTTTCTCAGGCTGGCTCAAAGCGCATTAAAGCGAGCCTTAGCTCTTGAGGGACTGGAAGCTGAAACTAGAACGGAAGGACAACTTTCTCTTGCTCAGGTTCATTTCCTGTCAGGTGAGCTAGATCGGGCAGAAGAACAGGTGCGGCAAATTATGGAAGATGCTCGTCAATTAGAACAAATCTGGTTGCTCGCCCTTGCTCAACGTCTGATGGGTTGTATCCTTGAGGAGCAGGGTAAATATAATCAGGCATTTCCATATTTCGAGCAATCGTTGGAGACCCTCCAAAGTTGTGGTATGCGCCTGGAATGGGCGCGAACCCTTCGCAGCTATGGAGAGAGCATACTGAAGCACTCTCGTCGAGGTGTAAATGGTTACCAGCAAGGCATCAAGAACTTGCAGGAAGCGCGCCGCACATTCCAGGAATGTAATGCCATCCTGGACCTACAACAAACGGATAACCTCCTTTCCATCTACGCAGCTATTTCCCGTCCTTAACGATAAAAACTTTACATCTATAAGGGTAAGAAACTGATGCTAGGGTAAGTGGAGGCCTTGCGCCTTTCCTGACTGGAGACGCAGAAAACATTCTATCTGCTCTCAAATGCTATCTATTACACCCTCACTTTACAGACATCCAAAATTTCTAAGGTGTCTGTCTTTTTTTATGACTCGCTCTAAGATATTTTCGCGTTTTAAGCCGCTTAGAACAGAGAAAAATTCCCGTCATTTTATTCCAAAAAGCTTCATACTTTACACAAGAGTTAAGCATTTAGGGAAATGAAGTTGGAAGCTTCTTTCCCTAGTTCCGAAAAAGGAGCAACCTGCATGAGTCCTGCTACCGGGTTATCGAAGAAACAATTGATGGTTCTAGCTATCATCCTTGTATTTCTACTGATTACAGCCGTATTCGTTATTCACACTGCTCTGCCTGGCATCCTTCATATGTTCGCGGTTACTCCTTTTGTTCCCTACGGTCATCCCTAACGCAGGCTCATGCAAAGTCTCCTTTTCTATTATCCCGTGGCGCTGTTAACCACGGACGAACTAGAAAGGAAACTCTAAACACTACGAGATGATGTGCGTCCCTCGTCGTGAGCCTGGCCCGCCGGTGCTTGACTGTCCGCTGCTTTGGGAGGCCAAACAACAGACAACTATGAGCAGACCCGCGTTGAGGAACCCTTGTAGCGCTAACCGTAAGTGAAAGGACCGTTTACCATGTCGCACTATGATTAGCTCGTAAAGGTGTAAAAAGGCGTTCACCCATCGGGGATGAACGCCTTTAACACGAGCTTGCCTTTTCTCATTTTTGACTGTATACTGATTATAGAGCTTGCTTGCTTCTAGTGAGCAAGAAGCTTGCCTCAACTTCCTGCCAGTTCAAGAGTGCAAAAACCCTGGCACAACTGGCACAAGTGGCACAATGCAGATTTCCCTCCTGTGTCCATCATTGTAAAAAATGAGAACACGACTACCACAATGAACACAATCTCTATCTGGTTGGCAGGAAGACACCCGCAAGGGGATGTCTCTACAAGCCAGATCAGCGTGTAGAGACATCCCCTTGCGGGTGTCTTCCTGGAACATAGGTCATGGGTGGCTTCCTGGAACTTTTGTAGTAAAAACATGAAAAATTTGACCAGGTGCGTTATAATGACTACAATTGATAAAATTCCTCGCTCACACATGGCGCTAAATGCTCCTCGTAGGATGCAATGGGAGAGACCTACGCTAAGAGAAAGAGCAATGCAGATGGACGAGAAGCTGACCTACCGCCAGCAGGTCAACTTTTGTGGTAAGCCGCGCTGTCGTAAATGTCGCGATGGTGTAGGTCATGGTCCCTATTGGTATTCCTATCGTGTCACCAGCGAGGGCCGCACGATTCGTACCTACATCGGCAGAAATCTTCCCCCCGGCGTCACGCCCGATCAAATTGAAACAAACAATGATCTACCATCTGCCAATCCCACGCCTGTAGGGACGCGCTTCATCGCGTCCACTCCCGGAAACCAGGGTACTATCGACACCCTCACCCGCCAGCTTGCGGCCAACCCAACCGACGAAGAGACCGTCAAACGCCTCATGATCGCCCTTGTGCAGGACAAACGCCGTGTCGAGGCGCTGCGTGTCTATCGCAATTTTATCGCTAAATCGCCTTCGCCTTCGCCCTCGCTACAGGCCCTTTACGAGGCAATTCAACAGGGAAAACCTGTAGATGCCGATTTTGTCGTATCTGATGTGGCAGGACGCGCTTCATCGCGTCCCTACAGGGGCACTATCCCAAATAACGCAACGCCAGACAATGAAACGCCTGCAGGGACGCAATTCATCGCGTCCACCACCCCCGAACGCGGAACATCCCGCCCGTACATCGGATCAGACATCCAGATCGGTCGCATCAATCAAAGTCCCCTTGTAGGCCGCAGCCGCGAACTGGAAGAATTGCGCCAGTTGCTGCTGGTCACAGAGGAGGCGACCCGCAGACGCGGGCAGAACCAGAGAAACGTTCCCGCTACCCTCGAACTGTCCAGGCCACAATGTCTGGTATTGATCGGCGAATCGGGTATTGGCAAGACCCGTCTCGCGGAAGAAACGGCGCGTGAGGCGCGCGGTCGCGGTTGGAGCGTCGTCTGGGGTCATGCCTATGCTCAGGAGAGCGGCATACCCTATCGCCTGTGGAGTGAGGCGCTGCGCTCGCTATTTGAACAAGGATTGTTACGTGGTGTTACCGCCCAGCAGCTTCCGCCGCGTATCTATACACCTTTGCACGTCCTGTTGCCGGAACTTGCGGAACTGCTTCCGAGCGAAAACAACTCCGGCCAATTTAGCTCCTATAACCACAATCCACTTTCGCCCGAGCAAGAGCAGGTCTACCTGCGCGAGGCCATTTATGAGCTTCTGGCAACCCTTAGCGCCGGGTCTCCTCTGTTGATCGTGCTGGACGATGTGCAGTGGGCCGATGGCAGCAGTAGCGAGCTGCTGGGCTACCTTGCACGCCGCCTGCCAGATCATCCAATTGTCTTGCTTGCCACCAGCCGCGAAACGGAGCTATCCGCCAATACCGTCTTAAACAACCTGCTCTCTCATATGCAGCGCGAACACGCCGTCGAGTACCTGCGCGTCCAGCCTCTCACTGACTCACAAATTGCCGATCTGGTGAGCTACCTGCCGCCGGAAAAGGTGCGCCACGTGCAATCCCAGGCCGCAGGCAACCCATTCTTTGCCGAGGAACTGGCCTACTCCATACATGCAGGAGCTGTTGCAGCTCAGGCAACGAACGCGACATCCTCTCAAATGCTGCCAAAATCTGTCACCGCTGCCCTCGATCAACGTCTGAACCGTCTGAGCCAATCCTGTCGCCACTTGCTAGAGAGGGCTGCTGTGCTGGGAGGCTCGTTCAGCTTCCCCCTGATCTCCGCTATGGAGTCGAACGGCTCAGCCATCGATGAAGATACACTTTTTGACCTGCTGGAAGAGGCTTTGAACTCTGGCCTGCTGACTGAAGAGGGCAGTGGCTCGCGCATCGTCTATCGCTTCTGGCATCCCCTGCTCGCCAGCCATCTCTATAACAGCCTCTCGGGAACGCGCCGCGCCCGCCTGCATCGCCGCGCCGCCGAATCGCTGCAAAAGGTCTTTGCCTCGCGAGAAGGCGAGCAGGCGGCAGCCATTACCGAACACTTTATTCAGGGTGGCGCTGAGGCTCCTCTGATTGCCCGCTATGCCGAACTCGCTGCCAATCATGCCTACGCGCTCTCCGCCTATCCTGAAGCAGAACGTCAGTACCGCCTTGCTGTGCAATACTTCGAGGCCGCCCATCCTGCATCTTCACAGGCATCTCTTCCGCTTGACGAACGCCTGCGTCTGGCTTTCCTCCTCGAGCGACTCGCAGAATGCCTCCGCATACAGGGCAACTTTAAAGAAGCCCGCCAGCTTTTCGAGCGTGTCCTTCATGTGCGCGGCCCCTGGGATGCAGTCACAAGCGACAAAGAGCAGGAAGCGCAAATTCAGGCCCTGCTCTGGAGTGAGATCGGCTGGACGTGGCGCTTCACCGGAGATAAAGAACGTGCCTGGCACTGCTGTAAACATGGCGAGCAGGTCTTAGAGCAGGCCGGTATCACTACAGGCCCCGCCCGCGCCCGGCTCCGCTTTCAACAAAGCAGCCTGCGCTGGCAGGAGGGCCAATACGAAGAGGCGTACCGTCTCGCCAGCGAAGCCTTGACCCTTTTCAATACGGCACAATCGCAGCCGGTTGCAGAATCCGCTTCTCTCACGCGCATTAGAAGCACCTTGCTTGGCGACCCGGTTGATCTCGGTCGGACACATGCTATGATGGGAGCCATCGCCAACGCACTTGGCAGGCCCTCCGTCGCCCTGAATCACATGAAACAGGCGCTTGACATCTACGAGCGCTTTGATCGGCTGCGCGAGATCGCGCACGTCTGCTGCAATATCGGCTACATGCATCTCAAGAAGGCCGAATACGGTCTTGCCCTGGCATTCTTACAGCGCTCTTTACACCTCGCCGAGCGTATCGGTGACAGACCACTGCTCTCCGTGGTCTACCACAACCTCGGTGAACTTCACGCCGTATCCAATCCCGCGAACCAGGAAGAGGCTCGTTCCCTCTTCACTCGCGGCCTGCTCCTCGCCGAACAGATCAACGACCGCGAATATCTCAGCCTCTGGAACGCCGACCTTGCCCTCTTCCTGCTCGAACACGGCCACCTCGAAGAGGCCGCCCGATGTGTGAAAACCGCCCTCTCCATCGGTCGCGCCATGCGCAACCCACCCTGCATCAGCCGCGCCCTGGTCGCCCTCGGCTGCCTCCATATCGCCTGCACCCGATCAACAGGCAACTCCGCGCATCTCAAAAGAGCCAGCGCCTCCCTCACCCGCGCTCTTGCCCTGGAAGGCCTGGACGTTGAAACCCGCACTAAGGGTCTACTTGCACTCGCAGAAGTCTCACTCCTCTCAAACCAGAAAGAACAGGCCCGTAAAGAGGCCACCCAGGCTCTCCAGGCCGTCAGCCAGTACGAACTGGTAGACCTCGCGAAGCGCTGCCAGCGCGTCCTCGATGCCTGCTCTTGAAATCCACATATCAAATTTATGGGACGCCCCAACCTCATTTTTTTTGAATGTCATACATCCAGGTAATATCAAAAACTTTCAGGCAGGCGGCTTTTCCCCGGTATACTACCTCATAAGCAAGCATATAAAAAGTCTTTCGTAGGAACGGATGACGAACGAAACACCGCAGATGGGTTGTTGGAACGCGATGAATGGCGTTCACCCCATCTGAATTGCATCTCTCGAATTTCTCGTCACCATCTACGAAAAACGGGATTATGGCTTGTGCAACATATATCAACACAAGAGAACAAGGAGCAACCTATGTTACACGTCATGCTCGACCTCTACGGCTGTGATCCTGGCCTCTTAGCGAATGAGGCGCATTTGAGGCGGGTCATCGACGAATACCCGAAGCGCATCGATATGCAAAAAGTCAGTCCGGTCTTCCTGCGCGACATCAAAACGAGCAACCCGCTGGACGACGGCTATTCCGGCTTCGTCATCATCGCCACCAGCCACGTCAGCCTGCATGCCTGGCCCGCTTACCGCATGCTCAACCTGGATATTTTTTCCTGTAACGAGTTCGACGTAGAAGAAGTCATTAATTTTGCCAGAGAAATGTTTGCCCCAACCGACATAGAAGTCCGGGCCGTCACCAGAGCCACGCGCTCCCCTCGCCCTTCTCAAAAGCTTAAGGCGGCCTGAACTGCGTAGGGATAGGGGGCCTTGTGCCTGTCCCGGGGTGGGACGGTGCGGGGTAAATCTGGTCCGGTGTAGAGGGCAAACTCGTCATAAACCGTAATCCGTCGTACAAAAAGGAATCATCCATGTCGAAAATGAAAGCCATTGCTGGTCTCGCGTTTCTACTCAATACCGTCTTTTTCGCTACCTACTACGCGATAGCGAAAGAGGCGCTGGAGCGTATAGACCCCATCATCTTCTCCTACTTTGAGATGATGGCCCTGGTTCCGCTTGCCCTGCTCATCATTCTTTGTTCCTGGAGACAGATGAACGCGGCGACCATGAAGCGCGGCCTTCTGCTTGGCAGCACGCTTGCCCTGGCGCTGTTCACCATCGCCATCGCCTTGAAATATACGACTGCCACCAGCACTGCTTTCTTTCCGGCGCTCAATGGCTTCCTGGCCGCCATCTTTGCCTGGCTTTTCCTACGCCAGCCCATTCGCGCCGCGACCTGGATCGCCGGTCTGCTCTCCGTCGTCGGCACCGTTCTGCTCATCAGCAATTCAGAGATGGGTGGATGGCGCGGCGCGATGATTGCCTTTCTCGGCGGCATCTTTTTTACCTGTTACGTCTTTCTCTCCGACTCTGAGCAAAAAGCCGAAGTTGCTCCCTGGCCCCTTTTCGGTATCGAATTGCTGACAATGGCCCTGTGGGGCAACCTGGTCGTCTTGCTCTTTGGCAACTGGCAGTCCGTTCACCTGTCGCTGCCAAAAGATGTCTGGATCATTCTCTACGTCGCAGGAGCCTGCACCTTCCTGCCGACCCTGCTGACCGTCCTGTTGCAAAAATATATCTCACCTGTCACCGTCTCCTTTATCTACATTCTTGAGCCGGTGCTGGGAGCCGTAATCGCCAATCTCTATCTACATGAGACCCTGCCTGTGTTGGGGTATGCAGGTGGCATTCTCGTTGTCCTCGGCGCGTTTATTCATACCTGCGGAACGGCCTTTGCTCGCGAACCGGAACCCTACTACGATGAACCCTACGATATCGAGGTCTTTGAAAGTCTTGACCTGTTTTATACGGCGCCTTTGCCTTCCTGGAATGCGCGTATGCGCCGCAAGGTGGGTGATGTCCCATATAGTCTGGCGCGCAAAAAAGAAAAGCTGCTCGTGCGCAGGCGGCGTAAAGATCGCGTAGTGCGTTTAGGCCTGATGTAACGAGCGGAAGCAACTGCCCTGGAAGTGGAGACCACGATGAAGCATAACGACTCTGGTGAATTTTGCATTCTCTATATCGAACCCGCCGACGAAAAGGACGCGGTCTTCGAGGCTATAGGTCAGCAAAAAAAGCCTGTAGTAATTCTGCTGCCATCTTCCGGGCGCGCCCGCTTATTCCAGCGCCCGGAAGATTTCAGCGATCTCAAGCACATCAAACGGCAGCAGAACCTCGCCATCGTTTTTGTGATCGCGGGTAACGAATACCTCCGCCAGCTTGCCTCGCGCTACGGCTTCCCCAGCTATGTCTCTATGGACGCGCTTTCAAAAGCCCTGGAAGAGAGCCGCGTAGCCGTTTCACACCAGCGCGCGATGGCAAAAACCGCCAGAACGCGGCCCCTGGTTCCACCCGAACCGGTTATCACCACGCGCAAGACCGTCCCGCTAACTCAGGCTTCCCAGCAGCCGAACGTGGTCGCTCCGCCAAAACCCACGTCCTCGCCTATGCATAAAAACCCATCCTCACCTTTGCATAGAAATCCATCTACGCCTCTGCCAAACGTACAGCCGCCCGCCTTCGTGCCGCCGGTTCCGCCGCCGCAACCAAAGCGCCGCAGTTCTCGCGCTGTTCTGGTGCTGCTGGTGGTGTTATCGCTGCTTCTGCTTGGCGGCGCTGGCGTGGGCTACTACCTGTTCCTGTATCATCCCGCGACTACGAATACGGCTCCTGCGGCTCCGCCAGTAATCGGCCATGTCTATTTTCTCAGCAGCGAGCAGGTGAGCGAGAACAGCAACCAGGGCTTGAATGACCAGATTTTAATTGATCTGCATTCCGTCCCCGCTCCCACTTCCGGCAATAGCTACTATGCCTGGCTCCTGAGCGATAACAGCCAGGGAGACTCCACCGTCATCCCGCTTGGTAGGCTCGCGCTCAGCCAGGGCAATATCCATTTCCTTTATTCAGGCGATGCGCAGCACACCAACCTGCTAGCCATCACCAGCCGTTTCCTGATTACTGAAGAACCTACCACACCAGCGCCGATCTCGCCTTCGCCTGATTACAGCACGTGGCGTTTCTACGGTGAAATCTCCCAGACGCCAGACCCGCGAGACGCCAATCATTACAGCCTGCTCGACCACCTGCGCCACCTGCTCGCATCCGACCCCTTGTTGAATGAAATGGAGTTGCCGGGCGGTCTGAGCAACTGGCTGTTCCGCAATACCGAAAAGCTTCAGGAATGGACGGTCAGCGCGCGAGACCGCTGGGAAGAAAACCCCGACCTGGGCTTTGTGCGCCGCCAGACCTTACGCACCCTGGCCTACCTGGATGGCCTCTCCTACATCCAACCGGATATGCCACCGAATATGGACGTGCCAGTGACGCCACATCTCGCCAGCGTCGGCCTGATAAACGTGCAAGGCCCCGACCAGACGCCGCCCAGCTACCTCACGCACATCCTGCATCATCTCAACGGCCTGCTCAATACCCCCGGCGCGACCGATGATATGCGCAGAAAGGCCGCCCAGATAATCACTGCCATGAGCAACGTCCAGCAGTGGCTCGCCCAGATGCGCAGCGACGCCAAACAGATCGTCTTCATGAGCGACGCCCAGTTGGGCAAAGCCTCCTCCTTCGCCCTGCTCAACGACATGGTCGATATGGCGAATCGCGCCTACACCGGCTCAACCAATCCCGAAACCGGCCAGGTGCAGCCCGGCGTCATGTGGATTCACGACCAGCTACAATCCCTGGCGACCCTCAATATCACCCGCTACACGCCCGGCACCTACTCGCCAGAGATCGTCCCAACCAAACAACCCGTTTCCAATAGTTATCCACGTAATGTAGGGACGCGATTGATCGCGTCCACCGGTCTCAACACGCACGCCGCCAATGTAGGGACGCGATTGATCGCGTCCTCCCCATTGAATCGACGCGCTACCGAGGAGGACGCGATGAATCGCGTCCCTACAAAAACATTTACCCTTTTATGAATTTTATGTTGCAATGAAAAAATGAGGTGAATCTATGCATCGCTTAAAATGGATCGTTTTTATCACTATCAGTCTCTGTATGCTTTTCGGCCTGTTCGCGGGCATTTTCGCCCATTCAATAGAGGCGGCTTTGACGCTTGGCATGGATGCGAATATGCCCAAAACCACGCCTGTTACAGCGTCTCCTACGCCTTCTGGGTCCGGTAAGACCCCGGCAACTCCTACACCATTGCCCACTGGCGTGATGATGCTGGCTCATGATACTTTTCAGCGCAAGCCGCAGATTTTATGGGGAACCGCCTCCGACGGTCGGCAGTGGATGGGAGATGCCAATAGCATCGAGGTCTTCTCGATCACCAACAACGCCGGGCAGATAGCCAACGGCCAGGGTACTTTCAACGCCATTCTCGGCCCGACCATCACCAATGCCGAAGTGCTTTTCACCGCTTCAATGAACCATTTTCACCAGGATAAGGCCAACTTCGGCGCGGTACTGCGCTGGACAGACCCTAAAAACTGGTATAAAGCTCTACTCGATGGCAAGCAATTACAAATCCTGCGCAGCGTCAACGGCGTCATCAAACCGCTCGGCAGCGTGCCTTTCAAGCCAAAGGATGGCGCGATGTACACCATCCGTTTCCGCGCCCTGGGAGCCACGCTCTCCCTGAAGGCCTGGCAGAGCGGCCAGCCCGAACCAGCCAACTGGATGCTCACCGTCACCGACCCATCACTGACCAGTGGCTTCGGCGGCATTCGCGTCCTGATGCTCAATGACTCCATGGTTCAGGTGACATCTTTCCTCGAAACCACGCTCGGCACTATGGCTTAAGCGCCCTCATCTAGATGGAGGTTTATCTCATGCTCGCACAAACTGGTATGCTTGAACACTACAAGGCGTCCTATCGAGCCAATCCCTGGGTCAGGCGAGGCACACTTGCGCTTCTAGTGGTCGCGAGCATTCTCCTGGCCTCGCTGACGGGCGGCTTTCCTCCCTGGGCATGGCGCTTGCTGTTCCGCGTCCTGCCAACCCTCTCGCGACTCTGGGCAATGCGCGGGCTGGCCATCCTCCCGGCATTGCTCAGCCTCTCCCTGCTCTCGCTGACCCTTTTTGTCATCTGGACTGTCATCGTCCTGCTCGCCTTACGCATGGCCCTCTACTGGTGGCGCGAGCGCGAATTGCATCAATCTTTTGAAGATGACTTGCAGGATGCTCGTTCCCAGGTGTCTTATAATGATGAACCAACGGTACCTGAGCCTGTGGCTTCCGCTCCCGCCAGAACGAGCCGTAATGTGCGTTTCGACGTGCAGCCTCCCAGTTACCAGTACAGTTCATATGGGAGCTATGGCAACTATAGCAGTTCGTCCTCCAATCCCTACTATGAATACAGCGAAGCCTCAACTGTTCCTATAGCCGTAGCAGAACCCGAAACTCCTTCCGGCACCAGTTCGGTCTACCTCGAAGCAAGTACTGGCCTGGATGCTGGCGTCAAACGCAAAGGGCAGCCCAACGAGGATAACCTGCTCGCTCTACCCAGCCTGCATACCTCTAAACATGGCCCGCAGCCTGTCGGCCTCTTTGTGGTTGCCGACGGCATGGGTGGACATGGCAACGGAAAGGAAGCGAGTACGCTTGCCATCGAAGCCTTCAGAAAAGCATTAGACCTTGCCCTATCCGGCATGAACGATGAGCTTGACGACGCCACCTGTGAAGAAATCCTGGCCGAGGCTGTACACAACGCCAATCTGGCTGTCTATCAACGCAACCGTCAAAAGCAGGCCGACATGGGTACTACCCTCACTGCCGCTCTAGTGATAGGCAACACTGCTTATATCGCCAACGTCGGTGATAGCCGCACCTACCTCTACCGCGAGTCCGATGGCCTGGTAAAGATCACCCAGGATCATTCGACGGTGGCCCGCCTTGTCGAAATGGGAGCCATCACTCAGGATGAAGTCTATACCCACCCTCGCCGCAACGAAATCTATCGCAGCCTGGGCAATCGCTCCTCCGTCAAAGTCGATACCTACGTTGTCCCGCTCATGATCGACGACCTGCTCGTACTTTGCTCCGATGGCGTCTGGGAAATGGTGCGCGACTCCCAGATCGAGCAAATCATCCAGAACAGCGCATCCTACACCTCTCAGATATGCGACCTGCTGGTCCAGGCGGCCATCAACGGCGGCGGAAAAGACAACATCAGCGTCATCGTCGCCGCCGTTCGCCAACAGGAGTAATGAGAGTTTTGAGAAGAGGTGTGTGTTCCGTCTGCAGGCTATCGCCTTGCTTTGTAGGGATAATGTTGTGTCTTGTCGCCCTCCCAGTTTTCGCGCAGACCAGGAGCGGAGAGGTCCCAGTCTGGGCGGCACTTTTTGGTGACCTCGCGCAGGTCTTGCCAGAGATCCATAGTAGATGGACGGCCCCAGAACCAGTAGCCATTATAGATTTTGTAGATGATAAGCCCTGGTTCAAGCACAAGCGTGTGCGGAATCATCGGGTTATGGTGTGGGTCAGTGTATTCCTGTATTTGCAGGTCCTGCTGCACTTTTCGGCCCGGGTCGGAGAGAAACGTCCATTGCGCCCCGACCGCCGAGCGGAATTCGTTGCTCTCCAGGATGTTGTCCGTGGAGATGGTGACGATTTGTGTATATGCCACCGCGATTTTGGGATAGAACGCAGCGAGTTCGAGGTGCTGCTGGTGATCTTTGGGGCAGTAATGACCGCGAGAAAGGATGAGAATCATAGGATCGTTGCCTTGCAGTTCGCTTAGCTTTCTACGAGTGCGTGCATGGTCGGTCAGTTCATAATCGGGGAAACGCGCGCCAGGGACGATATCTTCTCGCATACTGTTGCTCCTATTCTATCCGAGAACTCCTGAAGAATAACGAGGTCGAATTTCGTTGCCATTAGAGAAACGCTCAAAGGCGAAGTGCTGCATATCTTCTGGTTTGTTTCCGGTAAGGATGACCCCGGCCATCCATTGACCAATTACCGGGCTTAACTTGAAGCCATGTCCGCTGAAACCTGCCGCGCAGTACAGGCCCTCGTATGGCGGGAGGCGGTCAAGTATGGGGTGGAAATCCGGCGTGTCGTCATAAATTCCAGCCCAGCCGCCGCGAGGAACAGCACGTGAGAGCGCGGGAATGCTGCCACTTGCCTGCTGGCGGAAGTGCGCGATTTCGTCTTCGCTCAGCCCCTGCGCGTAGGAATCGGGATCGCTGAGCGTAAAGACGTTTTCCGTCGAGCCGACCAGGGTGATGCCACCAATATCAGGGCGCAGGTAAATCTGCCGGGTCAGGTCAAGGCCGACCGCGTGCAGTTCGGTTCGGCCACCAAAATCGTTCGGACGCCGTAGAGCCACCATCGGATGACGAGTCGGGGTAATCGGTAAATTGATGTGAAGCGCCTGCGCCAACGGGACGCTCCACACGTTCGCGGCAAGTACGACGATAGGAGCGGATATATCGCCCTCCGGAGTTCGCACGCCTCGCACTTGTTCGCCTTCCGTCAAAATCTGGGTGACAGGCGTTCCCTCGCGGATGGTTGCTCCATGCTCTCGCGCCCGCTGAGCGAAACTGGTGGTGGTTGCCATCGGGTCCGCTACCCCGGCCTCTGGTTCGTAACATGCCAGCGTAACGCCCTCGCCGGTATAGCCGGGCGCGGCCTCGCTCACCTCTTCTGGAGAGAGCAGGCAGGTGTCCACGTCCTGCTCTTGCTGCATAGCGACGTTAGCCCGCAGTGCGTCCGCACCCTCCTCGTTTGCCAGCACAACCATGCCCGTTTGCTGAAAGCCACAGTCGCCGCCAATCAGCGCATCAAAGTGCTGGAACACGCGCAGGCTCGCTTTTGCCATGCGAATAGAGAAATCGTTGGAGTAGTGCTGTCTGACAATGGCCCCCGAACGGCCTGTGGTGCCGTTGCAAATTGCCTGACGTTCCAGCAGCAACACCCGCCCGGCCTGCCTTTCCGCCAGGAAATAGGCAATGCTGGCACCCATAACGCCTCCTCCGATGATAATGAAATCCGCTTGCTCTGACATGGCTAACCCTCCTGCTTTCGGGGTAAACGAGACGGAAGAAAACACGAGTGGGGATATTTCCGCGGAAAGTCCCTTTCCCTATCAGAGTAGCAGCCAGCAGGAAAAATTGCAAGGTGAAGAGACATTGTCAGCGAGGAAGCCCGAAGACATCCCTTGCGGATGTCTTCGGGCCGCCCTAAAATTGCAAGCAAAGTTGGAATATTTTATCCCACCCCCATGTTATCTTTTGTAAAAGCCCTTACAAAAGGTTAGCTCCAATGCTGTAGCTTAACACCTTGCTCCTTGACGATAAGAAAAAGGCATGGTACTCTTTTTTCAGAGCTTATTTTTAGTTAGTTGATAGACTTTATCAAGAAGTGAAAGGGAATTCAACATGGGTGAGGCATCTCGCGAGATTATGCGCCAGGCCCGCCAGGAAGTGCCAGAATGGTCTCCATCTCAGGTGCAGGCCGCGCTTTCTCAACAACAGCAGCCCAATGAGGAAATTGTGCTGGTAGATGTGCGCGAGAAGCACGAGTGGAACGAGGGGCATATTCCAGGCGCTGTTCACGTGCCGCGAGGCTTTCTCGAACTGCAGATCGAAGAGGCGGTACCTGATAAATCAAAGACCGTTGTCCTGTATTGTGCTGGCGGTGTGCGCTCGCTAATGGCTGGCAAGACGCTGAAGCAGATGGGCTATCGAAATGCGATTTCGATGTCCGGCGGCTTTGGGCAGTGGAAGAACAATGGCCTGCCCTTTGTGCAGCCGCGCGTGCTGAGCGAGTCGCAGTCCAAACGCTATAGCCGTCACCTGCTAGTGCCGGAGGTTGGCGAGCAGGGTCAGTTCAAACTGCTCGATTCGAAGGTGCTGCTGATTGGCGCGGGTGGCCTGGGGTCTCCTGCCGCTCTTTACCTGGCTGCGGCAGGCGTTGGCACGATTGGCATTATCGATGCTGATGTGGTGGAAGACAGCAACTTGCAGCGCCAGATTATTCATAATACAAGTCGTCTGGGTCAGTACAAGGCGGAATCGGCCCGTGAGTCTATCGAGGCGTTAAATCCTGATGTCAAGGTGATTACCTACATTGAGCGTCTGGATGAGACGAATGTGGCGCGTATCATTGCCGATTATGATGTCATTATCGATGGAACCGACAATTTCCCCACGCGCTATCTGCTGAACGATGCCGCGATTATCGCCAATAAGCCGGTTATTCATGGCAGCGTCTTCCGCTTTGAGGGACAGTTGACCGTCTTCAAACCGCACGAGGGGCCATGCTATCGCTGCCTGTATCCAGAGCCGCCGCCTCCCGCGCTTGCGCCGAGCTGCGCTGAAGCCGGTGTGCTGGGCGTGCTGCCCGGTATCATTGGACTGTTGCAGGCGACCGAGGCGATCAAGTTGATCCTGGGTATCGGCGATCCACTGGTTGGCCGCTTGATGACCTATGATGCTTTGGCGGGCGAGTTCAGCGAACTCAAGCTTTTCCGCGATCCGAATTGCCCTGCCTGCGGTGAAAACGCGCATCCTGAAGACCTGCCGACCTACGCGGAAGTCTGCGCCATTCCGGTCCGCTCATAAGTTGTATTGGAGGAGAAAAGCATATGGCAACCGTTCGTTTAGCGCCCGTTTTACGCAGTTCCGCAGGAGGGGCGAAGCAGGTCTCTGCTTCGGGCAGCACCCTCGCGGAAGTGCTTGCGGATCTCTATTCGCGCTTTCCTGCCCTCAAAGAGCAGATTCAGCCCGAAGAGACTCTGAGCCGCTTTATTAACGTCTACGTGAACGACCAGGACGTGCGCTTTTTGCAGGGGCTGGAGACGAGTGTCGGTCCCAATGATACCGTCATTCTTTTGCCCGCTATGGCCGGTGGACGCTGATCCACCAGGGAGAACGCTATGCGCTATAGCAGTATTCTAGAGACCATTGGAAATACGCCGCTCGTCGAACTGCAATCGTTCAGTCCTCGTCCCGGCGTGCAGATCTTTGCCAAGCTGGAGGGCGTCAATCCTTCCGGCAGCGTCAAAGACCGTGTGGCGAAGAAGATGATCGAGGAGGCCGAGGCCAGCGGCAGGCTGAAACCTGGAGCAGTCTTGCTGGAGCCGACCAGCGGCAATACCGGCATTGCGCTCGCCATGATCTCGCGTGTCAAGGGGTACAAGTTTGTGGCGGTTATGCCTGATAACGTAACGCAGGAGCGCCGCCAGATGCTCGAACTCTACGGCGCGCAGATCATTTTTTCCGATGGGAAGCTAGGCAGCAATGGCGCAGTGAAGCTTGCTCAGGAACTGGCCCGCAGCGATGACCGCTATGTGATGCTGTACCAGTACGGCAACGATGCGAATCCGCGCGCCCACTACGAAGGAACGGCAGTCGAGATTATTCGCGACCTGCCTGATCTCGATGTCTTCGTTGCCGGTCTGGGCACAGGTGGAACGCTGACCGGCAATGCCCGGCGCTTGAAAGAGTACAATCCGAGCATCAAAGTGGTCGCTGCCGAGCCGATGCAGGGAGATGGCGTGCAGGGTCTGCGCAGCCTGGAAGACGGTTTTATTCCGCCCATCCTCGACCAGTCGCTCTTTGACGCGAAAATCCTGGTTCCTGGCGTCGAGGCCATTCGCCGCACGCGCCAGTTAAAGGACCAGGAGGGTATCTTCGCGGGGCCATCCTGCGGCGCGGCACTTCATGCGGCGCTGCGTGTAGCCGCTAGCATGGAGCGCGGGAAGATCGTGGTTCTGCTTGCTGATGGCGGTTGGAAGTACCTCAGCGAGGACCTGTGGACACGCGACCTGGATGAACTTGAAGACGATTTAGAGGCCAAATTGTTATGGTAGAACCTGTAGTTCGTATTCCCAAACCTTTGTATGCCGAGATGGTTGAACACGTCGTCGCAGGTTACCCCAATGAAGCCTGCGGCGCGCTCGGTGTGAAGGACGGCGCGGTGGTCAGGCATTATCCAACAGATAACGCCGCCGAGCAGCCCGATGATTTCTCCATTATTGCCCCTGATGATTTGCTCCGCATTTACGACGATATCGATGAATACGATGGCGAGATGATCTACTATCACTCGCACCCCAAAAGTGAGGCCTATCCCTCGCGTCGCGACAAAGATTGGGCCAAACGCAACAAACTTCTCTATATTATCTTCTCGCACCAGCACTATCCTGAACCCCCGTATGCCCGCGTTTTCCTGGTGCAGGACGACGATTCGGTGATTGAGGGGAAGATCGAACTGGTCTAAACAACACTTGCTTGCCGAAAAGCCCTCGCATTTTTGCGTTTATTCAAGTTAGGGGAATCTAGCTCTTTGGGGAACTATTTCGCCCGATTTGATGCTGTATATTTTTGCAAAAAAATTCGAGGTGCAGGTTGCAAGAGTTGCAAACGGCGCTCCCAACAGGGAGTATTTTACGCCAGCGGTATGTGATTGAACGCATCATTGGGAAAGGCGGCTTTGGCTCGGTCTATTTAGTGCATGATGTGCGCGCAAAGGGCAACCGGTACGCGCTCAAGGAGATTGTGCAGCCCGATAAAAAGGACCGCGAACGCTTTTTGTTCGAGGGGGAGTTGCTGAAGCGGGTAGACCATCCCTCTCTACCGCGAGTCTACCGCGTCTTCGAGGACGATGCCCGCCAGCGTTCGTACATGTTGATGGATTACATCGACGGGCCAAATCTGGAAGCGCTGCGCCAGCAGCAACTGGGGAGACGTATGCCCTTGCCTGCTGTGCTGGCCTTGCTCAAGCCAATGGTCGATGCGCTGACCTATTTACACCATCTTCAGCCACCCGTGTTGCATCGTGATATCAAGCCATCTAATATTCTGGTACCGGAGTCAGGCGAGGATGCTGTGCTGGTGGATTTCGGCATCGCCAAAGAGTATGAGCCGGATGGCACCACAACGGCGCTGCGTACCGGCTCGCCCGGGTATGCAGCGCCCGAGCAGTACAGTACGGGTACGAGCGTGCGCAGCGATGTCTACGGGCTTGGCGCGACGCTGTATACGCTGCTCACCGGGTGCGTGCCTGCCGATGCGCTCTACCGCATGACGCATATGGGCGGTGGGCAGGGCGACCCACTGGAACCGCTCAATAAGCTCAATCCGAATATTCCGCCAGAGGTTGCGGCTGCCATTCATCGCGCGCTCTCGCTCAATAGCAATGATCGCTATCCCTCGGTGGAAGCTTTCTGGCAGGATTTACAGGCGCAGCCCGGCTGGGAGCCGCTAGATACACCGCCGTTAGTGCCTGCTGCTGCTCCATCGGTAAAGCCACAGCCCTCCACGCCGAAAGAGGACATGGATACGCTCAAACTTCCTGCTGCCCGCGTTCAGGCTGTGCCTGTCTCGCAGAGCCAGGTGCTGACGCAGAAACGAACGGGTCGTCCTTTGCGTCGAATATTATTGCTTTTGCTGTTGTTCTTGCTGGTTGGAAGCGGCGCGGGTATGTTCTGGAAATTTACCAGCAGCCACCAGCAGGCACGTTCGGCCCCACCTTCAACGGCTACTGCTACAGCGGTAACGCTTTCAGGTATGCCGACTGCCACACCTACGCAAGCAAAAACGCCCTCTCCGGTTGCTCGCCAGTCGCAGCCAACGCCGACTGTCCCGCCGGTCAGTCAGCCTACGTCTCATCCAACCGTGAGGCCGACTCCGTATCCGACGAAGACACCTGATCCGCCACCTCTGCCGACTCCCACACCGGTACCAAAGCCCTCGCCTACTCCGGTTCCCTATCCCAATGTGGCCGGAAATTATAGTGGCACCATTGATGATACAACCGCCAATATCACCACCGGCATGAGTCTCTCGATCTCGCAGGCTGCGGGCCAGGGAAACATCAGCGGGTATTTCACGGTCAATCCGCCTTTGACGGGAAATGGAAAGTTCAGCGGGACGATCAGCACCGGGAAGTATATTCAATTCATCGTCCAGGCCTATCAAAATAATCGTCCCCTGTATTTCTGGGGCTGGGTGCAGTCCGATGGCAGCATCCAGGGCGATTATTGCAGCCTGAATACGCAGAACAAATGCGACCTCAACGCGGGGGCCTCGGGCATCTGGAATGTTGCCAAAGCGCCTTGAACATTGTTGTTTGCTAGGTGGGAGCGAGGCCGATCTGGAGCAATTCCTCCTCCAGTTCCTTCCATACCTGCATCTCGGTCTCGGCATGGCTGGCTGAAGAAAGCGTGCGGCGAATGCGCTGGTTGAAACGCTGGCGGAAGGTGAGCAAATAGGGCCGCTGCTTCTCCTCGCCGGGCATCATGCCGAGATTGATGTCAGCCGGGTCGTAGAACTCTTCGGGATGAAAAACGATCATAAAAAAATCCGCGAACTGCTGTAAGAGCGAAAGGCGATTGGCGGTAAAATAATCGGGCTGCGTGCTTGATGTGAGCAAAACCCCGGCAATACGTCCATGTCGCATGATGGGCGTTGTCACCGCGCTGCGCTCCCAGTCGCCGACGATCACGGGATATCTGCCCACTTCTCTCGTCAAATCCGGCTCGTAATGCTGCCTGCCGGTCGCGGCTGTAGCTCCAGCCATAGATTCCGCGCCCAGGAACATGGCCTTATTCTCTAATTCGCGGCTCCAGGGAGGCGTACCCCGTCCTACAACCTCGCGCAAGCTGCGCACACGACCATCGCTGGAAGGCGGCATACACTGTGCGAGAATGGCGAACATGCCCAATCGATGGGGATCGAGCTGTTCGAGTAGCTGGCGCAAGATGAGATCGCATACTGTCCAAAAGTGGAGCGTAGGCGAGAGATCGGCGATGGTGCGAAAGACCCGCGAGTAAAATGCCGAGGGAATTTCGTTTGTTTCTGCTTCTCCGGCGTTGATGCTTTTTGAAAAATCGGGAAATTCTTCCGCGATGAGTAAACTCAATTGTTCGCGGTAGGCTGGAAGTGAGGCCAGGAGTTTTTGAAGCAGTTGCGGACGTGGCCTTCCATCTCCTGTCGTCCAGCGTACCAGGGTAATCTGGTGAATGCCCAGTTCGCTTGCGATGCGCTGCTTTTCCTGAGGCTCAGCGATAATCGTCGCGAGTAACTCACGCCAGGTCGAGGGCGTTTCCATAGTTTTTTACCCGTTTTCTACAATTTCTGCATTTTGCGCATGTTCTCAAGCAGTATCTTAGCATGTACCGGTAGGTGCGTCAACAATTTGACAACGGTCCAGCAACTTGTGGGGCTAGTCGCGAGTCATTGTCGATACGTATAATTGGAAAAGGCATGGAATAATAAGGAGCTTAGTCGATGCCAACGGTGAAACAAAGACACATTAGTCAGATACCGCCTGCCTAAAGGTAGGGCTTGTGTCTGGACTCCACCGCAACTCAGCATACCTTTTGAGACGTGCCGCTTTGGCTTCAGCGCCCGACACACCAGGGCGTTCTCACAAGACACCCGTACTCATCCAGTCTTGCCGGTGGAGCAGCGTGAGCAGGGTGATATTGCGCGCATCCACCAACAGGTGGGTGTTGGCGTACCCTTTACAATGACCACAACACCCACCTGTTGGTTAGCGTAACCACCACCCTTACGCGGCTTTGCCGTGTGATGGTCGTAGCGCCGCGACGATGGCAGCAATGATGCTCAGCACAAAGGAGATGTAAAAGGCAAGGTGCAGGCCGGACAGGAATGGCGGAATCGCCGAGGCAAACTTGCCCATACCGCCTCCAGTGATGAACACCTGCTGGATGGCGTTGAGGGGAAGATGACTCAGCGCCAGGGGGAAGACGATGGCGATACTGAGCATCTGGCCCGTGTTATTGAGCATGTTGAGAATGCCTGCTGCCGCGCCACGTGTATGCGGCTCAACTGAACTCATAATCGCGTTCGTATTTGGCGAGACGAAGAAGCCGGAGCCGCCGCCCATCAAGGCCATGTAGAGTGATAACTGCCAGAACGGCGTGTACTGGTTGATGGTGGTCAGCGCGAACAGGCCGATGGCCGAGATACAGAGGCCAATGGGCGTGAGCAGACGCGAGCCAACATGGTCGGAGAGCCGCCCGCTCAAGGGGCCGATCAGCATGAAGGCCGCCCCGAAAGGCGCAAGCATGAGACCAGCCGTGAGCGGGTCTTTGCCATAGGGGCCTTGCAGGAAGAAGATGAGCAGGAATAGCACCGCGCCACGCGCAATACCATTGAGCAGACCGCTCAAATTTGCCAGCGTAAACAGGCGGCTGCGGAAGAGGCGCAACTGGATGAGCGGCACTTTAATGAACGGCTCGATGGTCACAAACAGGATAAAGCTGGCGATACCAATCACGAAAATGGCGATGATCGCTGCCTGCGGGAGCATTGGAAAGGCCATCATGGACAGCCCGAGCAGGATACCGGCCAGGCCAATAGTGAGCGAGATGCTGCCGAACCAGTCGATAGGCTGCCGCTCGAGGGGGCGCACCGGCTCGCGCAGGCGTAAAATGCCCCAGATAGCGCCGAAGAGGCCCAATGGCACATTGAACAAGAAGACCCAGCGCCAGGATATTTCGGTGAGCAGGCCGCCAATGATGGGGCCGATCAGGAAACCTGCCGCACCCGCGATCTGGTTGACTCCTAAGCCCAGCCCGACCTGCCCTTTTCTGAAGGCGTCGGTCACGATAACTGTGCTGTTGGTGACGAGCAGCGCAGCGCCCAGGCCCTGAACCACACGCCCGCCGATCAGGTCAATACCATGAAAGGCCGGCTGCGCCACACCCGCGATCAGGGAGCCAACCGTGAAGGCAACAAAGCCAATATTATAGAGACGCTTGCGTCCCCACAGATCCGCCAGCCTGCCGACAATTGGCGTAAAGACTGTCAGAATCAGCAGGTACCCCATAAGTACCCACATTATTGTAAAAAACGTGGCATGCAGTTCAGCCAGAATATTCGGCAGTGCAATGAGCAGCGCAGAACCCTGAATTGAGGCCAGCAGCGCGCCAACAGTCGTAACTGAAAGCGCTACCCATTGATAGCTGCTGTCGTGCTTGACCTCGGCCTGCTCTTTTATTGCTTCAGCCGGTGTATTATCTACGAGTTCTTGAGAAGTTGATCGAGAAGATTGCATAGACTCCTACCATTATTTTTTGCCATACAAAAACAAATACTTTGACCTTAACGTAAACGTTGATACCTTTATTTTGCAACATTTTGATTGTTCTGGCAAGTCCTCTTTCCGCTAAGAAATCTAAGAAAGCGTATCATCAACCCAACTTAACCTTAGAAACATTAAAGCAGCGATTAAAATATTCTTAGAGTGTAATTTGGGGCCACTTTATTACTTGAATAATCAAAAAGGCTGGTGTATTGTAGTAGTGGGTAATGAAACAAAACGGAACGCGACCGAGTTAAGCACAGAATGTGAGGATATAAAAATGCAAGTACTGGAACGCAAGCACACTTCGCTGGTCAATATGCCTGATGATGATACACTCGTTCAGCGAGTGCGCTCTGGAGATGAGAAAGCGTTTGAAATTCTGGTAAATCGCTATCAGGAAATGGTATTCAAATTTATTTATCGCTTCCTGGGAGATTACGATCAGGCTGCCGATGTCTCGCAGTTTGTTTTCTTGCAGTTGTATCTTTCTATGCCAACACTGCGCCTCGGCAAGCCCTTAAAGCCCTGGTTAATGCAGGTTGCTCGCAATCGCTGTTTAGATGAACTGCGCAAGCGCCGCGTGCTGCACTTCTCGCAGCTTGAGGCTTCAGAAGAAGATGATAGCCTGTCTCCTTTGAGCATGCTTCCCGATCCGCACGCTTTGCCGGATGAAATTGCCGAACATCATGATCTTGAGGAAGTGTTGCTCGAAGCTATTCAGTCTCTTCCTTCCAAGTTCTGCTCAGTTGTCCTGCTGCGCTACAAGGGGCAGTTGACCTTTGGCGAGATTGGACGCAAACTCAATATGCCGGAAGCGACCGCAAAGACCTACTTCCAACGCGCGCGTCTACTGCTGCGTAATAAATTGAGCGCGCAATTACAGGCGTAATTGTTTATCTTACTTATAAGAAAAAGGACTGGCAAGATCAAACCAGTCCTTTTTGTTTTGCCTGAAAAGACGATAAATAGTGCGAGCGTGATATCAGTTGCCTTTTAAGATATAGCCAACGCTGCGAACGGTCTTAATGAGTTGAGGTTTGCTCGGTTGGTCTTCGATTTTCTCGCGCAGGTAGCGAATGTAGACATCAATGATGTTGGTCTCGCCGAGAAAGTTGTAGCCCCAGACGCTGTTGAGGATGGTCTCGCGGTCGAGTACCTGGCGTGGATGTGTCATGAACAGGTGCAGCAAATTGAATTCGGTCGCTGTCAGTTCGATGTTTCGTCCGCCTCTTGTCACCTCGCGTGTGGCGGTATTCATCCGCAGGTCAGCAAATTCGAGAATACTGCCATTTTCTCCGTGACCATTCTCTTCCCCGGTAGTTGCTTTGACGCGACCTGCGCGGCGTAAAATGGCGCGAATGCGGGCGAGCATTTCGTAAAAATCGAACGGTTTGGTCAGGTAGTCGTCAGCCCCCGCTTCCAGGCCGGTGATGCGGTCTTTCACCTGATCTTTCGCGGTGAGCATTAAAATGGGAATATCACGGGTGACAGGGTTTTCACGAAGCCTCTGGCAGGTTTCGATGCCTGAGATACCGGCCATCATGACATCCAGGATAATCAATGTTGGTTTCAGGTGTTGAGCGGCAACGATTCCCTGTTCGCCATCAGAAGCTGACTCAACCTGGAAGCCCTCGTAACGCAGGCCCAACCGGATAAATTCCACGATGTCATCGTTGTCATCGATGACCAGTATAATAGGAAGAGGTTTTTTTTCCTGCCCGGAGGCGTCTAACTGCATTCCAATCCCTCCTCCGCGCTTGCGAATATGTCAGGATGTTGTTCCTGGTGGTTGCTATAAGCTAAGCTCTCCATCGCATATCATTATATCTGTCTACTCCTGCTTATGCAAGGGGTTAAGCTGTAATGCATGCCAAAAGTTTTTTGGGTAGCATTCCCGGGTAAACTGTGCTAAAATCGCCTCGATTAGATGAAGCAGACTATGTTGGACAAGGAGAAGTCAACAGTTGACGACACATGATAAACGTTATGTGATTATTGGGAACGGTATTGCAGGGACAACCGCCGCCGATACCTTACGTAAGAATGATCCGAATTGCAGCATTCATTTAATAACCAATGAGCCGTATCCGCTCTATAACCGCGTCTCGCTGCCGCGTTTTTTGCAGGGCGTGATTGTGGAGCAGAAGGTGATGATACGCGACTTTGCCTGGCATGAGCAGCGCAACATCCGCCTGATGACGGAAACAATGGTGACGCATATTGATACCGATGAACGAACGGTGACAACCGATAAAAGCCAGGTATTACCCTATGATGCGCTGCTGGTGGCTACAGGTGGGTGGGCCAATCCCCTGCGTGTGCCGGGAGCCGAGGGCACGAAACATATTTACAACTTTGTGACGCTGGACGATACCAAAACCATCATCGCCCGTATGCTTGAGTCGCGCACCGCAGTAGCCTATGGTGGCAGCTTCATTTCATACGAGTTATGCGATGGTTTTGCTGTGCGCAAGCTGGATACCACCTGGATTATGCGCGGTCCCTACTGGCTACGTACCTCGCTTGATCCCGAGGGCGGTGAGGTGGTTGATAACATCGCGAAAAAATTCGGCGTCACCGTTATTCATGGCGACGAGATCGCAGAGGTCGTGCCAAAAGATGGCGTGCCAGCATATGTAAAGACGAAAAAAGGGCGTGAAATTCAGGCGGATGTAATCGGTGTTGGCCTGGGAATTACGCTCAATACGCAATTGCTTGCCAATACGCCGGTTGAGGTGCGCAGCGGCGTGTTGGTCAATGAATATATGGAGACCAACGTGCCGGGTGTATATGCTGCCGGAGACGTTGCCGAATTTTATGATGCCACGATCCAGAAGCATCACACGATGGGAACCTGGGATAATGCGATGGCGCATGGACGTATCGCGGGCGTCAATATGGCTGGTGGCCGTCAGGCGTATATTGATGTGCCAACGTATACCAGCCCGCTTTTTGATGTCAATATCGCGGTGGTAGGAACCGCCGAATCAAATAATCCCGAACTCGAGTCGATAGCGCGGCGCGAGCCAGGTGAGAAGGGCAACGAAAACTATCGTAAACTCTTCTTTCGAGATAACCGGCTGGTGGGTGTGTTGATGATTGGTAGCCCCAAAGGACGCAAAAAGCTGGTGGAGATTGTCAAAAACCAGCAGGTAATCGAGTCTGCCGCAGACCGGAACGCATTACTCGAACTGAAGTAAACCATTTGGCTATGTTGCTTGACGAACACGCATAAGTGAAGTAACGTAGAGTTTAATAGGAGTAGAGGAGAGGCCCCTGCTTCCAGGTGCCTTCATCTGCTATTGGGCCGGTGATGTGGAAGGTCGCGGGGAATAGACGCGAATGTGGAAATCGTTCTGGTATATGCAGAAGCAGGAGAGGTTTAGTGGCAACATTATGTGAACATTGTGGGCAAACGCTGCCGAGGGATGACACTCAATTTTGTAATCATTGCGGACAATTCGTTAAACCGTCAACGGCTCGTCCCGCTTCAGCGAAGCCCACCTCAAATGGTGCGGCTTCCTGGTCCGCTTCACGCGAGCAAGCGAGTACTCCCCCTGCTGAAAAAAATGAGGGAAGGGCAAACGTACCTCCCTGGTTGAGCAAATTGGATAAAGAGATAGAAGGCGAGCGAATCGCTATTTCCTCTCCACAAGCGCGTAATCCCATACGAGCAGCTCGTGCTACCTCTTCTCCACAGGCTGAGAATCCTGCTAAGGCCGCTACCGCACTTAAATCCGCCGAGAGCATGCGCGAGCTGCGGGTCAAAGTTTGGGAAGATCAAGATGGTATATCTGAGCCAGAGGAACCACCTCGCGAATCCACCAGGCGTGAGGTCCAGGAGAAATCAGGGAAGGGTGAGCCTGCTGCCGACGGCGAAGTCGATGCTTTACCAACAGCACCGTTAAACACGACCTCGATTGCTGATCTGCCCACAATGTCACCTGTACAGGCTATTCGTCGACCTAAACCGGAAAGACACGCCAGAAGAGAGCCTGTGGATGCTGATCCTGATCTGCCTACTCGTCCACTGGTTGCCAGCCCGTCTCAAACGCTGCATTTCCCACAGGGTCTGGGATATCCGCAGCAGGTCGATGAAGATATTGAGCAGCTTGAAACCCGCCCAGTACAGAGGCAGCGGCCTGTTTCACCTGCGCGGCCTGCCTCTTCCGTGGTAGCGCAGCCTGAGCCATCTGTTGATACGAAGGCTCCTCGCCAGCCAGTGATTCAGCAGCCTATTACTCCACCTGTGCCTGTATCTCCTACCTATCAATCGACTTCACAGAAGCAAGCTGGGGCAATAGCGCACGCGAACGATGCGGATACGACTGCTACTCCTGTGCGACAAAAAAAGAGTAAAAAGCCCCTGGTGGTGATGGCAATCTCACTGGCCGTGTTGCTTGTGGGAGGCATGATATATTGGATGATCGCGTTTCAACCATTCAGCGTTCCGGCGATTACCAGAACCTCGGTCTCTTATCACAATAGCGCGCTAGGTGTTGCCCTGCAATACCCACAGGGCTGGTCACTACAGCAAAATGCCGGTTCTGCCTCATTTTTCGACGCGAATCATACAGACCAGGTGACGCTGCTGAGTACGGCCACTGCTGGACAAAGCATCGACCAGTACATAAAACAGGAGGAAGCGCGTTTGGGACTGACCTCGCCGAAACAGCAGCCAGCCCTCTCTTTTGCAGGCGCAGGCTGGCAGCAGGTGCAGGGGAATGTAGTAATCAATGGCGTGACAGAGACAGAGGGGTTGCTGGTGACGACGCACAATGGCCGTTTCTACGCTCTGATTCAGATGGCACCTGCCCCCACCTATCATGATGCCGATACGCAGTTTTTTGCTCTCGTGCGCTCGTCGTTGCAGTTCGTGTAGGAAAACAAGTTTCTATGCAGATTGGGGTGCGGATGGTATAATAACGGCGGTTTTCTGGCAACTTTAGGCAACGACAAGAAAGGAGGGCGCAGTTCTGTTACAGACTGCGCGAAATACTTCGATTCTATGGATGATATCCGCTTTGAGCGTCAATTCCGCACACCACATTCTGAGGGTTACTATATTATGCAGGGGTCGGGCTTGCAAACCAGCAACCGCCTGGGCACCATCGATCTGCATTTTACCACGACCACCGTTCATGGCACGCTGATTATCGAGCGCGAACTGGACGAGTCGGAGATCACGAAACTGATCGAGCAGATTGATGAAGACCTGGTACTCACTGCGGATGTGCCACGCGAAGATTTCCTGGTGAGCGTTTATATCGGTAAGGACGTAGGCTTCTATAGCGACGAATATTTTGCCGACGAAACTGAGTCGCTGGGTGACTACGGCGACGATGAAGGCTAATTATTAATCCTCGAGCAGGCCGCGTCGCATCGCGTATTTGACCAGTTCGGCGCGGCTGTGCAGGTTCAGTTTATCCATGATATGCGTGCGATGCGTGTCAACCGTTTTCGGGCTGATAACCAGCCGTTCCGCGATCTGATTATTGGTATATCCCTCCGCCACCAGCTTCAGAATCTCCCGCTCGCGTTCGGTCAGGCTGCTGTAGCTGTCTTTCTCCTCGCCTGAGCGCACGCGCTGTAGATAATCGCCAACCATCACCGATTGCGCGGTAGGTGACAGGTAGAAGTAGCCGTTCTGGACGACGTGCAGGGCGTTGATTAACTCCGTATCGGCAGCCTCTTTGAGCATATAGCCGGAAGCCCCGGCGCGCAAAGCCTGGAAGACATACTCGTCGTTTTCATGCATAGTGAGGATCAACACTTTGACGTCTGGCACGAGTTTTTTGATCTGTCGTGTTGCTTCGATGCCGTTCATGTCGGGCATGGTGATATCCATGAGGACGATATCGGGGCGCAGGCGCTGGGCTTCGCGTAGGGCCTGCTTGCCATCCTGCGCTTCGCCGATGACTTCCATATCGGGCTGCGCGTTGAGCATCATTTTGAGGCCCGCCCGTAGAATAGTATGATCGTCCGCCAGTAGTATTTGAATCTTCATGTATATGTTCCTATATTTCTAAGGGAAGTTGTTCTGGTTTTTTGTGTATAGATGAAATCATACAATTACTTCGTTTGCGAACGGCGCTGCTTGTGTATAGTTATCCGGCAATGGAATGCTGACCTCCACGGTTGTGCCCTGGCCGGGCGCGGTATGGATAGAGAGCGTGCCGTCAAGCAGCAGCGCCCGCTCCTGCATGCCCGCCAGACCTAAACCGCGTTCCTGCCCTGGATTTTTCAAAAGCGCCTCGTAGTCGAAACCTTCTCCATCGTCGCTAATGGTTGCCTGTACCGCATCGTTGGTGCCAATCAACGTAATATCGACTTTGCGCGCGTTTGAGTGGCGCGCTGTGTTGGTCAGGCATTCCTGCACAATGCGGTAGAGCGCGGTTTCCATTTCCGCCGGTAAGCGCTCTTTCAAGCCGGTGGCGTGAAACTCAACCTCGATGGAGCATTTCTTCTGATATTCTTTGACGTACCAGCGCAGCGCAGGGAGTAATCCCAGGTCATCGAGCGCGCTTGGACGGAGATCGATACTGAGATTGCGAATGGCGCGCAGGGTAGAGTGCGCCAGGCGGCGCGTGTCGGCGATGCGCTCGCGCCCCTCGGGCGATTCGATAGCTTCTTCAAGAATAGCCAGGCTGATAAGCAGAGAGGTTAGCACCTGGCTGGTCTCATCGTGCAGTTCACGGGCGATGCGCCGCCGCTCCTGCTCCTGAGCGTTGATGATCTGGCTGGCGCGCTGGCGGGCTTCCTCATCAAGCGCCTCCAGCATCATATTGAAGGTGCTGGCGAGTTGATCCGCCTGGGGGTCAACGCCCGTCAGAGGAGCGCGCAATGTTCTCTCCCCTACCTGCACGCGCTGCATCACCTTGCCAAGATGTGTGAGGGGCCGAAAGGCGATTTGCAGCACGAGAAAATTGAGTATAATACTGACCAGCCAGCCAAGCGTAATAAAGACGACGAGCGACATGGGCGTGGCATAAGGCGCTCGGTTCAGATGAGTTGCCAGCCAGGTTCCGCCTGTCGCGCCGATGAAAATGATTAAACTATTCGCGAAAAGTACTTTATAAAGCACGGGAACGCGCAGCAGCCGCCGGAGTAGTCCTTTGTGACGCAACTGCTGAATTTCCACGTGTTGTGTTCTTGGGATAGCCATGATGAGTGTCCTTTCAATGCCTCACTGTAATTGTATTGATTAGGCTACTCTTCTGTCAAATGCTCAGCAGGGAATCGCGCGAACAGACGTTTTTTGAATCAGGTGAGAGGAAGAAAAATATCAGGTGTCCACCTGATGCTTCCCTCTTGACATTGCAGTAATCTAGGAATAAGAGGGCATCCTGGGCCAGATAATGAGTAAATCGAAACCATACTCTTCTCAATTGACTCAGGATGCGTTACAATCACTACTAAGAACTTATCAAATCGAGCATTGTCTTGAGAGAGCGATGCATTGGTGAAAATGTTTGAATACATGTTAGGAAGGTAGTCAAGGTGAGTTCTCAGAACAAAGGTCTGCTCGACACACTGACACAGAAGATGGTCGAGAGTCAGGTATGGCGCTCAATATTTCGCCACGGCTATCCTGATACTCCTCTGAACCAGTCCCTGGTGATGATGAGTAATGTATTTTTGCACCTGCATCCGGTGAAGGTCAGCCGCCAGGCTATGAAGATCACCTATACATGGTGTATGGGTGGTATTTCATTCTTCCTGTTCCTCGTGCTGACCATCACGGGAGTCTTTTTGATGTTCTTCTACGTGCCGGATACCAATCTGGCATACCAGAACATCAACCAGCTCAGCAGCGTGGTATCGTTTGGACACCTGGTCCGTAACATGCACCGGTGGGCCGCCCACTTGATGGTCGTATCCGTCACCCTGCATATGATTCGTGTCTTCTATCATGGAGCCTATAAGCCGCCCAGAGAGTTCAACTGGGTTGTGGGTGTGGGTCTGTTCTTTGTGACCCTCTTCCTGAGCTTTACCGGCTACCTTCTGCCCTGGGACCAGATCGCCATCTGGGCTATCACCGTCGGCACCAACCTGGCTCCTTACACACCTATCCTGGGTGATGCGGTGTACAAGGTGCTGGTGGGTGGCTCGGCAGTAACTCAGGCCACGCTGGTACGTTTCTACGTCGGTCACGTGATACTACTGCCATTGGCGGCTGCGTTGTTGATGGCTGTGCACTTCTGGCGTATTCGTAAGGATGGTGGGGCCGCCGGTCCTCCTCCTCCGTCTCGTAGAGAGTTGGAAACGCGCGCGGAGCGCGTGATGGCCGGTACCATACAAAAGTAATCGGCGTTGTGTTGTCTGTCCCATTTTCGAGGCGATTCTGGCTGCATGATCGCCTCCTATGGTTCTCTGAGAGGATACTGAGCTATGTCGATTGAACAACAAGAACCAAAAGTGCAGACGCAGGCAGCAGCTACTCAGCGGCGCTATCGCACATTGGCGGTGGTTCGGCAAGAGGCGATTACGCGCGTAGAGAAACCGCTTGAAGACTCGGTCTTCGTCTGGCCTCACTTGCTGGTGCGCGAGTTTTTCGCGTCTACCATCGTGATGGTCATGCTGACCATTCTGGCGATCAAGATTGATGCGCCTTTGCGCGAACCGGCCAATCCCAACGTGACGCCGAACCCGGCGAAGGCTCCCTGGTACTTCCTGGGCCTGCAGGAATTGCTGCACTACTTCCCGCCCACGTCGGCTGGCGTTCTTATTCCTGGTCTGGTGCTGACGGCACTCGCGGTTTTGCCCTATGTAGATCGCAATCCGAGCCGGGCCTATGCCGACCGTAAAGTGGCTATTACGACCTTTACCATGTTCTTGATATTCTGGGCAGTAATTACCATCGCCGGCAGCTTCTTCCGTGGTCCTGGTTGGCTATGGAGCTGGCCCTGGTCTCATATGTACTTTGATCTGTAATACTGCTCGAATAGATAGAGAGGATCGTTCATGAGTATCAATACTCCTCCCATCACGCCGCAGCAGTATGAAGTACTGCATGGTGGTGGCGCTGAGGCGGCGGAAATTGCGAAGCAACGTTTGTCGCGCCGTCGTTTCCTGCGCCGGTCTATGCTGGCGGTGTGGGGTCTGTCTACAACGGCTGCTGTTGGCGGCGCGTTATATATGCTTTATCCTAACCTGGCCGGGCAATTTGGCAGTGACCTGACGCTTGGCAAGACCTCGGATTTCCCGGCGGCTCTGCCTCCGCAGTTTGCTTACAACCAGAAGGGCGTGTTTTACCACCAGGAGGCCAAGACCTATCTCGTACACATGGCGGCTAATACGCCCACTCTCTTGAAAGGCACCAACCTTTCGGATCAGCTCGATGCGGAAAGCATCGTGAAAGATAAAGATGGCTCGTATTGGGTCGCGTTGTACCAGCGCTGCGTACACCTGGGCTGTACCTATGCGTGGCGCGATAGCTGTCTGAGCTTCAAGTGTCCCTGTCATGGTTCGCACTATAATGTCGATGGTGAGTACCTTGACGGCCCAGCGCCTCGCAGCGCAGACCGCTTTGCCATGTCTATTACTGGTGGGCAGGTGGTTGTTCACACGGGCACGCTCAATAACACGGTACCTCACCCTGACGCAACGACGCGCATTATTCCACCTCCGGGTGTAGCATGCACGGGCTAAGCGCCTGTTTTTAAGCAAGGGCGATCAAATCGGTCGCCCATATTTAAAAAGTTTTTGCTTGAGGGCCATTCCTTCTGGCTGTTCAGCTTGAGGGAATGGAAGGAAGTGTAGTTATGATAGATCCTGTACAGGCTGCAATAGGTATTGTAGTAGTGCTGGTTGTCGCGGGAGGGCTGCTATTTGTCTTCAACTCGCGCACGAACGCGGTTGAGAAGACCGGTTACGGCGCGCTTATCATGCTCTCAATTGTATCGCTGATGATTCCGGTCTTCTGGATTATGGAGACCAACGGGGAGACGATATCTAAAATCCAGCAGCACAATACCGCTGTTGAGCGCGGCGCGGCTCTCTACGCGCAGTACTGCTTTCAGTGTCATGGGCTTACCGGTCAGGGGGCTGCTGGTCCGAAGTTGAATGGTAATTCTGCCGTTGATGGTCTGAGTGACGCAGATGTGATACGCATCATCAGCGGTGGCATCCCAGGCAACCCGGCTAATCCTGCCGTGCTTTCAATGCCTGCCTGGAGCGACCAGTTTGGTGGCCCGCTGACGCAGGAACAGATTCAGTACCTGTTCGAACTCATCCGTTCTGCTGATCCCGCTTACCTGACCAAGAATGGTTATCCGACCGGACCGAATGCCAATGGTTTCAATCAGGTGCCAGGTATCTTGCAGCAGAACCAGCCGAGTCAGTATGAAACAGCGGTGGCCCAGGCTACAGCGGGTTCTGGAGTGGGAGCATTCCCAACTGTTGATCTGACGAATCAGAAGTCTATCACTGTCTATATCATTGATTCGCCAAATGGCGCTAACTGCCAGCCCGCTTGCTTTGCGGTCAATGATCCAAAGAATCCCAACCAGCAGATTGTCAGTCCCAATATCAAGGTAAAGGTGGGTACTACCATTACCTGGGTCAATAAGAGTTCGACTCCCCACACTGTGACATCGATCATTGGAGAGAACCCGGCTGAGCCGAAGCCCGCAACGGTCTTTGACTCGGGAGCAGCGTCTGTTATTGCTCCGGGTGGCACGTTTACCTATATCGTGAAGCCTGAAGCGTACACTTTCAACAAGAATCACATTGTGGTGTACTACTGTCGTCTGCATCCGGTTATGACGGCGGCGCTAACAATCTCGCAATGATGGAGTTCAGGTATCGCGCTTCATTTCTGAAGAAGTGCGATACCTGAGTGGTTGAAATTTTCGCACCGTTACTCAGGCAACGGTTTCAATAGAACTGAACCATGTCGCGTATATGGTTTTGCGACATGTTGGAAGGGATTGCAACCTATGCAACAAGTACAACGGCGGGAGCAAACAGACCGCATTACCTGGGCGCGCGCGATGATCTTCGCGGTGGGCTTCTTTTTCATTGCGGCTCTGCTGATGGGACAGCTCCCTGGCTTTATTTATAACGAGATGACGGCCTCGTCGCTGGTCGGATTGGAACTGGGGACGCTTGCACTGGGCCTGGTCTGTCTCGCGGGTTTTGTTGTGATCCAGGTGGTTGTCTGGCTGTTTGATCCAAAGCCGGTCATTCCACCGATAGTTTTTGGCGTGCTTGGAGCCGGACTGACAGTGGCCGGAGTGGTGGTCATCTTCGCGGCGGTGCTGACGCAGAGCCAGTATTTCCCACAGGGCAGCTTCACCTGGAATCCTGTGCTGGGCGGAAAATTTCTCTGGTTCCCGGATGGTTCTATTGATTTCACGATGATCGGCGCAACTATGCTTGGAGTTGGCGTGGCGCTGGTCTTTTTCAGTGTTCTGGCAATGCGCGAGCAGCGCAATCCTGACCGGCGAGACCCTGGCACAACCCCCGCGATTCGCACTATGATTACGGTCGGCATCGCGATGATCATTGTGTTCCTCATTTACTATACCTTCGTCAGCGATACCGGTCTGGCTACACTCATTGATCCGCAGTGTCCGGTGGCTATCGATCCGGCGAAAGGATGCCCAGGCCCGATTACTGGCCTGTTCATCGTCCGCACGATTCTCAATATCTACCTGGTTATTGCCATCTTGCTCACGCTTGGCGCTTTCGCGCTGCGCCTGCATTACCTGATGCGCCCGGTACGCGGCCGCACCATGTCAGCCTTATATATGGTGGGTGTGAACCTGATGCCCTTTGGTGTCATCTTCCTGCTGGTCTGGCTGTTCATCTATCCTTTGATGGCCTGGATGCATACCTGGTCGTTTATCGGGTTGGGCGACTATCTCACCATCTGCGCGCGTAAGTCGGCTGTTCCGCAAAGCTGTGCGTTTTCTCCGCAGGCGGGATATATCGTCGATACCCTGATTACAGGCGCATTTTTCACTCTGCTGATGGGATCGATTATCGCCTGGAAGGTGCGACGCAACCTCGTCGTGATCGGCGGGGTCACGATTACCGCTGTATTGTCTCTGGCTACTTTGCTGGTGCATACCAACCCTGACGAGATCATTATCGCGGCGCTGTTGTGCGCTGGTGGTTTGGTGCTGGCTGTCATCTGGACAAGTGTGGCGCGGCGCGAATTCGCGATTGTGGGTGAGAAAAACCTGGGCTGCCTGGGGCAATGGCTGGTGGTCGGCACCTGCCTGTTCATCTACATCGCCGCGTTCGCCTTCTTCTCGATGCCGGTCTTCCCCAACGAAACCGAGACGAATATTCCCTTTAACCCCGGACTGGCAATTTATTCGGGCAGTAAGGGTTCGGCTGATGCCATTGTGACGTTCTTCGTGATCGGCATTCTGGCCGCCGTTCAATTCTATTTCCTGACACGCAATCGCTACAAAGTGTAGGATAAGCGTGGAGTCCAGGAAGTATGAGGTTCAGGAAGCCACCCGCAAGGGGCTGGTTCTACAAGCCCATCGCAACTGTAGAGCAAGCCCCTTGCGGGTGGCTTCTTGCATCTCTTCGCAAAAACATAATGCACCTGAAAAGATGCCAGGCTCTTTTTTTGTAGTTGTCGTGCTATAATGTGCTGAAAATAGCGACGACCGGCAAATTCGCTTCCTGGGGAGAAATGGTATGGATTTGGAATACGAACGGCCTCTTCGCATCTTGATACTCGCGGCTGAGATTGTCCCTTTCGCCAAAGTTGGTGGCCTGGCAGATGTGGTAGGTGCATTGCCTAAAGCATTAAGCGATCTGGGGCATGATGTGCGCCTGGCAATGCCTCGCTATGGCCAGGTTGATCCCGAACGCTTTCGCTTGCAGACGGTATGTGAGTCTGTCACTGTGCAGATGGCGAAGTATGAAGAGCGCGTGAAGCTGATGCAGGCGACGATTGGCGAGCAGATTCCTGTGTATATGATCGATGCGCCGCGTTACTTTGATCGCGAAAATATATATGGCTACCTCGATGACGGCGAACGCTTTATCCTGTTCTGTCGCGCTGCGGTGGAGACGATGCGCCAGCTTGATTGGTCTCCCGATATTATCCATTGCAATGATTGGCAGACCGGTATCGTTCCCAACTGGATGCACACGGTTTACCGCGATGATCCTTTCTATGCCGATACAGCAACGGTCTATACCATTCATAATCTGGCGTACCAGGGCATCTTTGGCTATCGTATTCTGGAAGTGGCGGGGGTGGCTGCTGGTGGATTCCTCTATCCGCAAATTGTCGAACTGGCGAACGTCGTCGATATTATGGGGCGTGGTATTCTCTTCGCCGACGCGATTACAACCGTGAGCGAGCGTTACGCCCAGGAGATATTGACGCCCACCTTTGGCGAAAAGCTCGATCCTTTGCTGCGCTCCCGTCGTGACCGCCTGTTTGGCATTCTGAACGGCATTGATTACCAGGAAATGAATCCTGTCACCGACCGCTATATCCGCTCTCAGTTTGATGCGCATTCGTTGGATAAACGCGCGGCCAATAAACAGGCGCTTCAGGAGCGCGCTCATCTTCCTGTTCGCTCGGATGTGCCACTGCTTGCCATGATCTCGCGCTTGACCGATCAAAAGGGCTTTGACCTGATTGCGCAGATAGCCGAGCCGCTGCTGGCGCAAGGCATCCAGTTTGTAGTGCTGGGGATTGGCGATCAGCATTACCACGAAATGTTCCAGAACCTCGCGGCCCGCCATCCCGACCAGGTGGCGATTTTCCTGACCTTCAATACCGAACTGGCGCAGATGATCTACGCGGGAAGCGATATGTTTCTCATGCCTTCGCGCTTTGAACCCTGCGGCCTGGGCCAGTTAATCGCTATGCGCTATGGCAGCGTGCCCATTGTGCGCAGTGTGGGCGGCCTTGCGGATACCGTACAGGAATATAACCCCAGTACGGGCGAGGGGAATGGCTTTACCTTCGCCAACTATGATCCCTGGGAATTGTTTGCCGCTATTGTGCGCGCCCTTGAACTCTTTCGTTTCAAGGATGTCTGGCGCACGCTGCAACAGCGAGGCATGGCGGCAGATCACTCCTGGCATGCCTCAGCCGAGCGTTATGTCGAAGTGTATCGCAACGCGCTGGCTTTTCATAAAAGCGGTAAATAGAAACCAGGGCGACCGCCAGGGTCGCCCCTACGATGCCCTTTCCGGTAGGGGCGACCCTGGCGGTCGCCCTGTTACGGCACGCGCAACTGGCTGCCAAAGACTGTGCTATATGCCGACCATCCATCGGCGTTCGCGGTTCGCTCACAATGATCGAGGAAGCCGGTCATCTTCGCTTCGGTCATGTCGGCCAGGTGAACAATCCAGGCTTCGAGGGTGACGGGGCTGACAGGCGAGCCAAATTCCTTGCTGCCATGATGCGCCAGGATGATGTGAACGAGGTCGTTGGCCGTTACTTCATCCAGGATAGGCTCCGTGTGTGCCTGGACGTAGTTCGCGCCCAGAATGACGTGTCCGAACATGCGCCCGCGAGGAGTAAGACCAATTCCTATCTCCTCTTCCAACTCTTCGAGCTTGCCAATGTCATGCAGCAGCGCGCCCGCGATCACCATTGACATATCACTGGCGTACAGTTGCGCCAGCTTCTCCGCAATCAGCGTGACATTGACGGTATGCTCGATCAATCCGCCCTTGACGGCTCCATGATGTCGAACGGCGGCGGGCCAGCGCCGGAAACAGGCGAGTACTTCAGGCGAAAAGCATCGATGTAACACTTCATATAGTCCTGGATGCTGCACTTTGCCGAAAAGTTCGCGAAATTGTTCCTCGATGGCGCTAATAGAACGGCGCGTTCCCAGCAGAAAGAGATCGGGTGATACCGCCTCATCGATCTGCGCCCGGCTCAATTTCAGCACCATTTCGTTGTTGAACTCATCAACCGTCCCCTCGAGCAGGGCGACCTTACCCGCTTCCGGGATAAGCGTTTCGACGCGGGAAAGGTCAAACTGGTACGCGGTGATGGAATTGCCTTTCTGATCGCGCAATTTCAATTGCCGGAACAATTTTCCGCTTTTCGCCAGCTTCGTCTGCGTCTCCGTAACCAGTAACCAGCCAAAGGCAGTGGCTTTTACCTGTAACTCGCTAATGGTCAGTAATTTTGGTTCAAGGCGTAGTCCTGCTTGTAGTGTTTTCTCTATCACGTTTCAGTTCCCCCAACTGCATGTGTTTACTGTGGACATCTATAACAATACAGCACATATCGCCAAAAGCGGAAACGTTTTTTGACGAATTTTTGCAAGTTGCAGAAAACTCATTCTTGACGGTCATTTCATCGCTCTTTATACTGAGGTAAGTTGACTGGAGTAAGATGGTATGGAACGTAATCCTGAAAGCCTTCCCTGGCAAGAGCGGCTTATTGTGTTTTTCAATGCCCTGCCCGAATATGGGTCTCCTGCCTTCTGGAAGGTTGTTGAGGAGGTGGATAGTCCGCTTGCTTTGCCGCTTGAAGTGCTGGTGCGTTGTGTGCGCGTAGCTATGAGATGTGGAGACGAGCCTGGGCGCAATCGCCTGATCGAAGTGATTTTGCGCCGCGTGCAGGGGATAAATGAGCGCTGGGTGCAGCAGGTTCTCGGCAGCATTGATGTGCCGCCGCACGAACGGGAGCAATACGCGGCTGATCTTTATGCCGATTTATGTGAAAGCATGATACGAGCGCTGCTGGACTCAGAGCGGCATTTCTGGGAAGAACACTTTTTGCACTGCCTGCGCTATGAGCGAAAACATGTCTATAGCGCCTTCATGATACGGGAAGGGCATTGGAAGCGCATAAAATGGCCGATGGGCGAATCAGATCAGACTGCGAGGACGGCTTCGCATGCCGATAGGAAACGCATTCCCCGGATCATGCTTGAGAGCCTGGAACGCAGGGCTACCAGCAATGATGAGCTTATTGATGAGCAGGCGCAGCAGGCATTTTTTGCCGTTGAAGAGAGCGATGTTGCCCGGCTGGTTATGTATCTGCCAGAGCATTTAAGGTCCGTGATTTTTTTGGTGTTCTGGGAGGAGAAAACGGCGAAAGAGGCGGCCCATATATTGGGCGTCAGTGACCGTACTGTACGAAACAGGTTGCAGGATGCCCTGAACTACCTGCGTCATGATCTGCAAGTGCGAGAAGTGCCGGGCGCGTATGAGGAAGAACCGGTCTTATGTTTGCATGACGTTATCTCGCAATCGAGAAGCCTTTCGGACGTGCAAAAGCTCTTCTGGCTTGCCCTCCTCTAACCTGTTCCGGGCGCAAAACGAAAGGCTGAAAAAGGGCATCTTTTTGTGTCCTCATTGTAGAATACAGGGGAGGGCGCTGCCGGGAGGACAGTCCCAAATTGGGGAGAAGGACCATCCCCGGCAGCGCCCGGTGGGGGAGGGATAGTAAGAAATTCTTTCTCTGTACTAAAAAACCGGAAATGGCAGGAAAATTTGCGTATGGATCAGTATATTGCGTATCTCGATTGCCATTCTGGCATCAGTGGAGATATGTTTCTGGGCGCTATGTTAGATGCAGGCTTTTCATTTGAAACGTTGAAAGAGGCGGTGAAGTCGCTGCCCATTAGCGGGTATGACTTGCAGCTTGAGCGCTTTGAAGATAAAGGTATTCAGGGTTCGCGTTTTAGCGTCAATTTGCATGAGAAACACCAGCCGACGCGCCACCTTTCTGATATTGTCTCGCTGATGAATGCTTCATCGCTGCCACAGAGGGTACGCGAAATCACATTATCTATCTTCACACGCCTTGCCAAGGCGGAAGCGAGAGTGCATAGCAGTACGGTGGAAGAGGTGCATTTTCACGAGGTTGGGGCCATTGATGCCATTATCGATATTGTGGGGGCTGCGCTGGCAGTGGAAACGCTCGGCATTGCTGCACTCTATGCCTCGCCACTTCCGTTGAGCGGCGGGCATGTTTCAACTGCGCATGGACTGCTGCCTGTGCCTGCGCCCGCAACTCTGGAAATCCTACGGCAGGTTTCAGCGCCCTGGCGGCCAACTTCTGTAGAAGGCGAACTGGTGACACCGACGGGCGCGGCCATCCTCGCGACACTTGCGCGCTTCGAGATGCCTGCCATGCATATCGAGCAGATCGGATATGGCTTTGGAAGCAAGCGTTTTCCCTGGCCCAATTGCCTGCGCGTCTGCCTGGGAAGACCTGTAAGCGCTTTATCCTTTGCTGATGAAGCGCCGGATACCGATTGGGTGACGGTGCTTGAGAGCAACATCGACAATATGCCGGGCGAACTGCTCGGCGGCTTAATGGAGCGTTTGCTGAGCGAGGGCGCTCTGGATGTGAGCTATTTGCCGCTCCAGATGAAAAAGAATCGCCCGGCGGTGATGCTGACGGTCATCTGCCGCGTGCAGGATGGCGATGCAATGGCGCGTCTGTTATTGAGTGAGACGAGTACGCTTGGCGTGCGCGTACAGCAGGTACAGCGTCTCAAAGCGCAGCGCGAGCAGGTAACAATCGATACTCCCCTGGGCAACATCCAGGTAAAAGTCAAACGCCTGGGTAAGAGAATCATCAGCGCCGCGCCCGAATATGAGGCGTGCAGGCGCATTGCACTAGAGCGCAATATGCCCCTTGTGGAAGTGTACGAACTTGCGCGGCAGGCTATTCAGGAAGCTATAATAAAAGAGTAAAGAACAAAATCAGCGAAGTATGAGCATTCCATTGTCGATGCAGATGGCTAGAAGATCATAAAAATGGATTTCAAAGATTGGCGCAAAACACCGCAAAATACAGGCCAGCAGTCCGAGGAGGCGAAAAAATACCTGCGGCGGCTCTATCGCTATCGCGTTGAAGAGCAGATACGCGAGGCACAGGAGCGCGGGGAGTTCGATAACCTGCGGGGAGCCGGAAAGCCACTGAACCTGGAGGAGGAGCATCTGGCGGGTGAGAAGACGCTGGCATACCGGTTGTTGAAAAGTAACGACTACGCGCCGCCGGAGATCGAACTCCAGAAGGAGATTCGCCGGGAGATCGAACGACAGGAGAAAAAACTGGCTCGCGTGCGTGCCGCCGGAGAAAGCCTGCGCACGCGGCGCGTTCCCCCATTTGCCAGCGAGAAACAGGCCTATAACGACTGCGTGGAGAAAGCGGCTCGCGAATACGACGAGAAGCTGCGCGAACTCAATCGCAAAATTCTCACACTGAACCTGAGTGTGCCCTCTGCCATGCATATGCCTTTCTTCGAGGTCGAGAAATTGGTGCAGCAGTTCAGAGAAACCTGCCGGTTGTTTTGAATGTGGAACAGGCTCATAGCCCTTTGCAACCAGAGTGAAACGCTTGCTAGCCGCTTCTCGTGTACATTAGAGAAGCGGCCATCTGCTGTGTTTGTCCGAGTTGGCAAGCCTGCGTCCAGGTGGCCGAACATGCAGGAGGAGCAAGCATGTATACCCTGGGCATAAATGCGGCCTACCACGATCCGGCTGCCTGCCTTGTACAGGATGGCGTGGTTCTGGCTGCTGCCGAGGAAGAGCGTTTTACCCATGTGAAGCATGGCAAGCGACCAGTTCCCTTTTCGACCTATGAACTTCCCTTTCATGCCATCGATTATTGCCTGCGCGAAGCCGGAATCACCCTGGCCGATATCGATTCTGTGGCTTACTCGTATGATCCCTATCTATTGCTCGGTTCGCATCGTGATGATGCCATGTTGACTTTGCCGTTGGAGCCGAGCGCGCACCCGGTTCCCGAGGAGTGGGAGTCGGCCTGGGACCCACTGTTCCTGTCCTCGATTGTCAACGCGCCGCGTCACCTGGTTGATGGCTATCCACATCACTTGCAGGCGCGTTTTCGCGAGGCACGCAAGCATAGGCATTTTCGCTGGCATTTCGTCGAGCATCATATTGCGCACGCGGCAAGCGCTTTTCTGCCCTCGCCTTTTTCTACGGCGGCTGTGCTGACGCTCGATGGACGTGGGGAAAAGGCGACGACGAGCTATTATCTGGGTACGGGCAACAGGCTGCAAACGCTCGGGCAGGTGTATATGCCGCACTCGCTCGGCCTGCTTTACGAGCAGGTGACGGGTTACCTGGGGTTTTTGCACTCCTCGGATGAATATAAGGTGATGGCGTTGGCATCCTTCGGCAGGCCGCGTTACGTGCGAGATTTCCGCGAGATCGTGCAACTGGGAATGAATGGTCAATACACTATTGTTGCGCCGCATCTCGAAGAACGCTTTGGGCCGCCTCGGCTAAAGAGCGAGCCGCTTGAGGAACGGCATTATGATATCGCGCATTCTTTGCAGGTGGTGCTTGAGGAGACGGCCCTGGAGCTTGCGCGTTGGCTGCACGAGCAGACAGGAGCGGAAAATCTGTGCCTGGCCGGGGGGGTAGCTTTGAACTGTGTCATGAATGCGCGCCTGCGGGATGATGGCCCGTTTTCGCGCATCTGGGTGCAGCCAGCAGCAGGAGACGCGGGAACGGCTCTCGGCGCGGCGCTGTGGATTGATGCCCAGGAACGCGGAGAATCCGACAGAGATGAGCGGCGCTATCGCATGGATCACGCCTTTCTTGGCCCTGCCTACAGCGATGATGAGATCGAGCAGTTCTTGCAATGGTCGAAGTTGTCCTACCGGCGGCTCACAGACGTTCCACGGGAAGCGGCGAAGCTGCTGACGGAAGACAAGGTTCTTGGCTGGTTCCAGCACCGGATGGAGTTTGGGCCGCGCGCGCTTGGCGCTCGTTCCATCCTGGCCTCGCCCATTCATGCCTCGATGCAGGCGCGGCTCAATGAGATCAAAGACCGCGAAGATTTTCGTCCTGTCGCGCCGGTCGTGTTGGAGGAGGAAGCCGCCAACTGGTTCGAGAACGCGGATGTCTCGCCCTTTATGCTGTTTGTCTATAACGTGCTGCCAGAGAAAGCCGAGCTTATTCCGGCAGTGAGACATGTTGACGGGACGGCGCGCATTCAGACTGTGAACCGGCAGCAGCACCCATTGTACTATGACCTGCTCAAGGCCTTTCAGGCTCAAACAGGTGTGCCGGTGCTGGTCAATACCTCGTTCAATACACGTGGAGAGCCGATTGTCTGCACGCCACGCGATGCTATTGAGTGCTTCTGGACCTCGCCTCTGGATGCGCTGGTAATCGGGTCGTTTTTGTTGGAGAAAAGGTAGGATACAGGTGAGAACTTCGACCTGCCGCGTTTCCGTCGTCATCCCTACCTATAAGCGCCTGGCATTGTTACAGCGCTGTTTGGAAGCCCTGTCCGCGCAGGATATCGCTCCTGCCGATTTCGAGGTGATCGTTGTCGATGATGCGGCCTCTGAAGAGACGCGCAAGCAGGTGCTTGAGGAGAGTTGCCTGCACCCGGAGCATACAATTCGCTATCTACCTGTCCAGGGTACGAATGGCCCGGCGGCGGCGCGCAATCTTGGCTGGCAGGCGGCAAGCGGCGAGATCATTGCTTTTACGGATGATGATTGTATTCCTACGCCGGGCTGGCTGCGCGCAGGACTGGAGGCTTTTGACGATGTGGTAGTCGGAGTCTCGGGCAAAATTATCATTCCGCTCGATCACACGCCAACCGACTACGAACGGAACGCGGCCCTACTGGCGAAGTCAGAGTTTGTCACCGCCAACTGCTTCTACAGGCGCGATGTCCTTGCCAGTATTGGCGGCTTCGACGAACGCTTCACGATGGCGTGGCGGGAAGATAGCGATCTGGCCTTCCGTTTCATGAAAGAGTATCCAGAGAGCGCCCTTGTCTACGCGCCAAAGGCGGTCGTCGTCCATCCTGTGCGTCCTGCGCCCTGGGGGATCAGTCTCAAACAGCAGCGCAAGAGCATGTTCAACGCGCTGCTCTACAAAAAACACCCTCAACTCTATCGTGAAAAGGTGCAATCTGCGCCGCCGTTTCTCTATTACTGGATCATCGCGGCTTTGTTAACGGCAGTGCTGGCGCTTCCACCTGGCCTGTACTGGCTGGCAATATTCGCGCTCTGCCTGTGGTTTTGCCTGACTGTCCGTTTCTGCCTGCTGCGTTTGCGCGCTACCTCGCATGCCTTCCCTCATGTATTGGAAATGATTATCACCTCGCTGCTCATTCCGCCGCTTTCGATTTTCTGGCGGCTGGTTGGCGCTATAAAATATCGCGTGCTATTCTTATAGCCATAATACTATCTTGTTGTATGAGAGCGAAGCATGATAGCGGTGTTTGCGAGCGCTATCAGGATAGTCAGTAGTTCCAGAGTCAATCCGATCATCAGTGAGTTGTAAGGTGTTGTGCCAATTCGCCCCTGCATAAACAGCGCGTGACTGACAGGATTGAGGGTCAGGGTATGGGTTGTTAGAGCGAGAAGATTGACGAGCAATGCAATGTCCGCGCTTATACATGCTCCCAGGAGTAAGCGCGTTCGCTGGTCAAGCAATGCACGTTTTTGTGACGTTATCGTTCGCCCAGGAAAAAAGCAGATCAGCGCCAGGACGATATAGATGGCAAAGAGGCTTAAGAAGGTCAGGGGTTGGCGGATAATCAAACCGCCGAAACCAGCGAAAGCCACCAGCAAGCCAGACCTGACGGGTATCTACAATCCTGGCCTGCTTAATCAGGTGCTTTCATCTAAGGGCCTGGCTGTTGTGCAGGGGCCGTAGCGTGGTAAAGAGAGGAGCAAGCCCATGTTTCGCCAACTAACCAGCGAGCAGTGCCCTGAGCAAGTGACGGGTAGCCCGCAGTCCGGGGGTATACCGCTCAGCATCGATGAAGTTACCAGGACGTTTACCTTATTCACCAGCTTTCGGGGGGGATGCGCCAGCGTGTCGCCATTGCGCGCGCTGGCAATTGATGATCCTCTGGTTCATGAACAAACTCTCAGGCGATGTGGCGCTCTGGATTATGGGGGTGGGAACGGGCATCCTGTATGTGTTGAGTGAGAGGGCTGAGAAACGAGGGAAATAACAAAAGCCGATGGTCGAAGCGGTGTTTAAAATGGCAAATTCTAACTCATGCCTGCTGAGTCAAAATAAGAACGGAATACTTTTCCAAGCTCAAACTGGACAAGTGAAGAAATGGTGAGTGTGACGAGCGTGATATACACTGGGAAACCTATCGTAGCAAAATTCCACTCTTTCACCGTAAGCAACGTGATAACGCCGAAAATAGTGGACATGAAATAAGGCCACGCGCTCTCCGTTTCTGGATAGTTGAACGATTTTATGAGGGTGGGAAGGGCCGCTAACCCGTCTGCCAGAATGCTAAACAGGATGGCGATGTCTCCCGACTGTGTAATGTACCAGAGGATGAGGCCGATACACGATAAAACGCCGCACGTTCCATCAAAAAAGGTGAGCTTCCACCCGGCTTTTTTATTCACAAACGAAGCGAGAAACACGGTTAAGGGAAGAAAGCCAGCCACAAATGTCAGCAGCGATTGCAAGCCCACACCCTGTTTGATTTCCGCTACGAAGGCAATGAGCGGAGCAAGAGACCATAACAAGTACGAAACTCTATTCGGTTTCACCTTTCCTTTCAGTGTATCAATGAGATAACTCAGGCTTCCAATTGCTGCAATGATTGCGCCTACGATGATAAAGTTCTGGTTAATCATTCGTTACCATGTTTGTGTATCAAGGGTTGTTCGCTCATGGTATGCATGCTATCACATAGCGTAGCGAGGTGAAAGGAAAAATGAAATATAAAAAGCCGATGGTTAGTAGCGAATCCGACCACCGGCTTTATTTTATCGTAAGAACTTAATCTTTCTTCCTTTTTCTGCCCGTTTTCCTACGCTGGATAAAGTCTTCAAGGTCTGAAGGTGCAATCCGATATTCTCCGCCAATATCCAGGGCATCTAATTCACCGTTTCGTATCCAGTTGCGCACAGTTTCAGGGTTGACCTGTATTCTATCTGCTACTTGCTGCACAGTAAGCATTTTATCGTCATTCATCGCGCTTAGCCTCTCAAGTTTTCCTTATTTTACTATGTTCAGCAATACTCGGTCAATTGTTATCAAGCGAACCCATATTAAACCTTAGCAAACCTTTTTAGTGGTTATTTACCTTGACTAAATAGAACCTACTAGTATATAATTACTCTCAGTAACGTTTACTGGTTTCTGTTCTTACAAGGAAGGACTTACTGTATGGCAACAGAGTTACCAACAAACAAAATTCAGTGGGGAAGCATCATTTTTAGCCTGGACAATGATGCGTTTCGTAAGGGGTTTGAGAGCGGACGCCGTTACTACTTTGTAGACATTACTGAAGAGGAACCACAACGCGCCGAGAAACTTTCGGTAGATGACCTGTTGCGCCAGATTGCGGTACCTGATGCCATGACGGGGCATTACCGTTTCGACCAGGAGGCAATTGAGCATCTTGAAGAGTATCTGGGTGTGTTGCTGGGCTATATGAGTGGGCCATTAGCTATAGAGGCAGTTACAAAAGAGTAAGGGAAGACAAGAGGTTATCTTTCGGGATAGCCTCTTGTCGTTTAGTTCTTAGGAGTTAGAAAGGGAAGGACTGTATGACCCTATTCGGTAAGCCGAAAAACACGGCAAAAAAAGGTGAGATTACAGAGAGTATTGTTTTGGCCCGATTGGTACAACTGGGATACGAATGCCTTATACCCTGGGGCCATGACCATAGCTACGATATTGCCATTGATGACGATGGAAAGCTCATACGTATTCAGTGTAAAACGGCACGGTTTGATGAGGCACTAGGGTGTCTTGAGTTCAATACAAGTATTACCTATGCAAGGGTCGGTGGGAAGCCGCATATAAGAAAGGGATATAAAGGGAAAGCTGATTATTTCGGGGTTTACTCGCCTGAAACGGAGAAAGTCTACCTGGTGCCTGTGGATGATGTACCTGGTGCCTCTGAAGCAAAATTGCGTTTGCACCCGACAAAGAACAATCAGCAAAAAGGTGTTCGGTGGGCGAAGGATTATGAAATATAAAAAGCCGATGGTGGGACTCGAACCCGCGACCCGCGCATTACGAATGCGCTGCTCTACCAACTGAGCTACATCGGCTAGTGAAAAACGTTAATTATTTAATTGTCAGCCCCGCTCTACCCCTGAGCTACACCGGCTTGCCAGCTTCACAACTGACGTAGACGATTATACAGCCTGCTCTTGCGCGTGTCAAGCATTTTTCATGGATGAGTTTGCGCGGGTGTCGTGAGAAACCTCAGAAAACAACCGTAATATCAGTATTAAACAAGATGCATCGAGATGATTGACCCCCTACTTTTGAGGTACCGGAAAGCAGGATAGTTGAGTGAACCCCCCGAGAACAGTAATACATCATGAAAAGACTATCGAGATACCAGAGGGTGGGCAGACGAAATAGCTCGCTATGCCTTACCCCTGGCAGTTTTTCGCGGTTGCGTGTGATGCCAATGTTGCTGGTTGTATATGTAGTATGTACACTCGTGGCCTGTGGTCAGGGGAATAGTGGGGCGGCGACACCCACAGATCATCCTACAAAAACGCCTGTAGCGCAGCCGACGACGACTAAAGCGGCGATCTCGAACGGGCCGCTTGGACTGACGGCTACCGCGATTGAGTTGCACGTCAAGAGTTTTGTAATTAGCGCGCTGTAAAAACGCGCATAGAGTCAATCAGGAACAGGCCCCAATTTCCTAAAAGTTTTTCAGGAAATCGGGGCCTGTTCGCGCTAGTATCCCTTTTAAGAGCCGCTGCTCGTTTCAGGGTTGACATACTCTGGGAAAGCCGGTTCATAGGACTGGGTTTTTGGGGTATACATCATGGGGTGCTGCTCGGCAGACTCGGCAAGATGCCTCAGACCGGCTGCTTCCTGCGTGCTGCGGTTGGTGACAGGGCGCGGAGTTGTTGAGCCGGGCGATGCGCTACCGGAGGGCGAGCCAGAAGCTGAGTTGCGCATTTGCTGGATGCGATCCATTAATTGCTGGCGCGTCTCTCTGCCGGGCCTGGGCGCGATCAGCAGGCCGATGACGATGCCAAATAGCACATTTCTTAGAAATTTGCCCACAGAAAATCTCCTTTCTGATGGTAATACTGGTCTAACAGAACATTGATACTACACAAGTAACAACATCTCCTTCATGTTAAACACGGCATGGTTTCATTGGAAGTTTCGCAAAATGAACTGTATTAGTGATCTTTTCTAACCTTTTTTTCGTACCCTAGAAAATCCGCAGGAGAGGTGTGATATGAATGGTATTGATATGTTTCTCGTGCGATATGGACTGCTTGCCCTGTTTGCCATTGTGTTGATAAAATCGATAGGTGTCCCGATTCCCATTCCAGCCGATCTGTTGATTTTGACCGCGGCGGTGCGCGTGGCCCAGGGAAAGCTTGTTGGATGGCAGGCGTTTCTGGCCATTCTGGTGGCGCTGACCCTTGGCGGCCTGCTCCAATATGCGTTGGCTCGCGGTCCCGGGCGAAATCTGCTCTACCGCTTCGGTCGGTATGTGGGACTGACTGCGCCACGCCTCGATGCGGCAGCGGGAAAAGTCAAAAAGGGCGGGCTGTTTGGAGTCAGTCTTGCTATCCTCGTGCCAGGGGTGCGGGGTGCGGCTATCTCGGCGGCAGGGCTGGCCGATATGTCACTGGGCCTGTTTTTGCCGGGACTGATAGTGGGAAGCCTGCTGTTTCTTAGCCTGCACTTTTTTCTTGGCATTGTAGGCGGCTCTGCTCTGTTTGCGCTTGGCCACATTTTTCCGTTATCGACCTTTATTCTCGTGGTACTTGCGCTGTTAGTGCTGGTCTATGCTTTGTGGGCCTATGCTTCCAGGCGGCAGCGCGCGGCACGCGCTCAGATTGCAAGCGCAGCGCAGAGAAATGAAGCGCAAGAGGGCGAAGCGCTGGAAGTGTGGCACGAGGGAATCTGTCCCGTCTGCCTCGCGCTGTATGCCGCGAATCAGTTGCGTAGCTATACAGCCGATCAGTTTACAGTGTAAGATGACTGATAAGAGGAATACCTGCGGCGCTGCTATCGTTCCATCCAATGTGAACGCAATTCAATGGAACCTATTAGTACTAAATAGTGCGGTGCTTGCTCAGCCTTCACTCCTGTGTTACGTCCATATATATACAAGGCGTGTGAGTGAGAGAGAGCTTATTATGGCAGGGCAACAGAAAACCATATTGATTGTGGATGATGATCGTGATATGGGTGAAATGCTGAAAAACGTCATTCATGAGCAAACGAGCCATCGCGCAGTCTGGATTTCCGAGAGTGATCTGGTGTTGGAAGCGGCGCGTTACCTGCACCCATCACTTATTCTATTAGATTATATGATGCCGATTATGGACGGATTAAAGCTATATGACTATTTGCAAGAGATAGAAAATATGCATGGCGTCCCGGTCATATTGATTAGTGGCAGCCCAACGTTACCTTTTGAGCAATTGCGAGAGCGAGGTATTCATACCCTGAGAAAGCCGTTTGAATTGAACGACCTGCTGGATCTCATCGCGCAGTTAATGACTGACTGATGGCTCTTGCGCGAAGAGAGAGACGAGGTAAGGATCAAACTGCGTGCCCGCGCCGCTACGCAGTTCAGTGAGGGCGGCCTGAGGAGTACGCCGCGATTGGTAGCACCGGTCGGTGGTCATAGCGTCGAAGGCGTCGGCTATAGCGATGATGCGTGAGCCTAACGGAATGGTCTCTCCTCGCAGGCCATCAGGATAGCCGCCACCATCCCAACGTTCATGATGATGATAGACCAGGGGCGCAATCTGTTTAAGCGAGTGGAAGCGGTCAAGCCTTCGCGCGCCATATTCGGCATGTTTTTGTACCAGCGCGTATTCTCCAGGCGTCAAGCGTCCCGGCTTGTTCAAAATGACATGATTGATGTCCGCTTTGCCGATGTCGTGCAACAATGCTGCCAGGGCAACGGTCAACATTTCTTCTTCTGAAAGGTTGAGGAGCCGGGCAAGACTCAAGGTGAGAGAGCAGACCCGGCGTGAATGTCTGACAAGGTCGCCGGGCAGCATGTCCAGGGTAGGTGAGAGCCGCGTGAAGATGTCGAGATCACGGCACTGTATTTCATGCTCAATGTTGCGAGCGCTATCAACAGGAATAGCATGACTACTCATTACAGTTCCTCTCTTAGCCGGGCGCGTCATACATCCATTTCTTATTTAGACGCGGGAGAAGACCTTTTTTGGAAAATCGGCGAAGCGCTTCGCCGATTGATTTTCTGTACTATCTATACGTTGAATAAGCAGTGAAAGTTACGCGATGCTAGCCGTTCTATCGTTAATCTCATCTGTATATCTCGACAAGCGGCGCGGGATATGGTAACATAAGGGCCAATGTTGAAGGGAACCTGCGGGTTATTCTCTCAATGCGATGTGGAGGCACTGGGGGTTGTGCGGGAGAGTACTCCCATTCAGATGAGCGAGAAATGCGTGAATTGTTAATTGCCACAACCAATCCTCATAAGCTGGAGGAGTTTCGTGTTATTTTCTCGAATCTGCCCATGAAGCTTCTATCCCTGCGTGATGTGCAGGTGGACATGGATGTGGAAGAGACGGGAACGACCTTTGCGGAGAATGCTGAGCTAAAGGCGCGCACTTATGCGAAGGTGACGGGAAAATTGTGTCTTGCCGATGATTCCGGTCTGGAAATCGATGCGCTTGGAGGCGCGCCCGGCGTCTATTCTGCGCGCTTTGCCGGGCGAGAGACACCATATGAAGAGCGGTTTCGCCTGATCCTGGAGCGTTTGAAAGACGTGCCTGTAGAGAGGCGAGCGGCGCGTTTCCGCTGCGCAATAGCCATTGCGGAACCCTCTGGCTATTGTCGCATTGTTGAGGGGGTTGTCGAGGGTATCATTGCCGATCATCCTCGTGGAATATATGGCTTTGGTTACGATCCTATATTCTATGTCCCTGAGTCAGGCAAAACGTTTGCCGAAGTACCGCCTGAACAGAAAAATGCGATGAGCCATCGCGGGCGTGCCGCGCAACTGGCTCGTGTCCTGCTTGAACACTGGTGCGATTTCCGCGACGAAGCAACTGGTTAGCGCTGTTCATGCTCAGCAGAGGAAAGATGTAACGATACGTATGGCGAAACAGCCCCCTATCCGCGTGGCGCTTGATCTTGAAACGACGGGCTTGCATGCCGAACAGGACGCAATTCTTGAAGTGGCGGCCATCAAGTTTCAAGGCAGAACAATACTTGATAAGATGGAGACGTTAATATCTCCAGGGCGTCCGATTCCCTTTCGCGTGCAGCGCCTGACCGGTATTACGCCGCAGAAGATTGCCAGCGCGCCCACCTTTGAGGCCATTGCCGAGCGCCTACAACGGTTTCTGGGCGACTATCCTATTGTCGGGCATAGTGTCCCGTTTGACGCGGGTTTTCTTCGCCGTAAGGGACTGGTACGCAATAATCCACTGATCGACACCTTTGAGCTTGCGACTGTCCTGCTGCCCTCGCTTTCCAGCTATAATCTGGGACAGGTTGCGCATGCCCTTGGGGTGCAGGTCTCTCCCGGGCGACACCGGGCGATGGTCGATACTATTCTGGCAATGGAGGTCTTTCTGGCTCTGCACGAACGGCTCCAGGCGGTGGAAACGCCCATCTTACAAGACCTGGCCCATCTGGATGCGCCGCGCTCCTGGCCGTTACTCAGCTTTTTTCGCCAGGAATGGCGCGAGCGGGTGGAGCAGGATGGGCTATCGCAGGGTGCGCTGCGGGGAAACCTGGGCGAGCGCTTTGCCGCTCAGTTAGGGATGGACCCGCGTATACTTTCGTTTGCTATTGCTCGGCAACCGGAGCTGAACGGGCGCAAAACAGCAGAGAGACACGAAAGTGCCTCGGAGCAGCCTTTGCCCGTGAATGAACAACCTCTTGCTGATACATTGCAGACGCTGGTAGAGGTCATTCCAGAGGAGAAAGGCAATAGAGCGCAGGAAGTACCGCCCAGCATGCCAGAGCAATTATCGATGCACGCGGGGTATCAGTCCGCGCACAAAGCGATGCGAACCGCGCTTGAAGACTGTTCCTGTTTGATGGTGGAAGTTGCTATTGGCGGCAATGATTATACGCCTGCTTTGTTGCCCGCGCTCGAATGGTTAAAGGAAGCTTCACGTTCAGATACCTCAACGCTTCCCAGACTGGTGATTGCTTGCGTCAATGCACAGGGAGCGCGCCGCCTGCTGGAAAGTGTCTTGCCCCGTCTTCAGGCATCGCTCAATATGGATGTCCCTATCGAGTATCTCGCCGAGCAGCGGGGCTATCTGTGCGTGCATCGCTGGTTTGGTTCTGCGTTGAGGCGTACAAGCGGAGAACTGACGGCGGAACAGGCGCGTGGACTGGCGAAACTGGCACTATGGGCACATCAGACTGAAACCGGCGAGCGAAGCGAATTGACGATGCTGCCACAGGAAATAGCCGCCTGGGAACGGATTTCGTCGGGCGTCGAACGTGTGCGCCTGGATGATGAACGCGGCGATATGCCCTACCAGCGCTGTATCTATCGTAAAAAAGGATATTGTTTTGTGCAGCGCGCCGAGGAGCGTGTTCAACAGGCGCAGATCGTGGTGACGACGCATGTAGGCTTGCTTGATGATCTTTCTTCCAACCACTCACTGCTGCGTTCGATTGACCGGCGTTTATTACTGGATGCCGATTTGCTCGAGGAAGAGTGCGCTCGCTGGAGCAGCCGGGAATTTGACCATACGCGGCTGCTGGAACTGCTGCATACCATCGGCGTGGAGCTACCCAACGGTCGCTATCAGGGCTTGCTGGCGCTTGCTGCTCCGTCGTTGCGCGAGAACGGACCGGGTGGGCTTTCATCGACGCCTACTGTTGCGAAGGCGGAGCTTGATGGGCGTATGTTAAGCTGGTTTCAGACGCTGCGCCAGGCATGTAGCTCGGTGGACACCTTGTTTGCCGCGTTGAGCCATCTTTTGCAGGAAGGTGTCAGTGGGGGTGGAAGCGCCCGCGATAAAGTCAAGAATGATGCATCTGCAAGGGGTGGACGAGGCAATGAGCGGGGCGAGCAGCCTCTGCGCCTCAACCGCCAGGTGCGTAATGTCCCCGGCTGGCTGGAAGTGGAGCATGCGTGGCAGCAAACCGCGCAGCGCCTGCAAAGCGTGATAAACATGGTGCGCGAGGCCGAGAAAAAGATGCTGACCGCCCAGCGCAATCGCCATCACCTGAATCTGGGCAGTGGAGAGGACGAGTCGGTTGCCTGGGAACTGGCTGCTCTCGCTCAGCGTCTGCTTGAATTGAAGAATCTGGGACAGCATGCCTTAAGCGCGGAACAACCAGAAGAGGAAGGCATGGTCTACTGGCTGCGCACACCGGCTCCTGCCTTCATGCAGCAGCGCTCGCACGAACATGTGTCTGGCCAGTTTTCCCCTGGACTGCCATCTGAAAGCTTTCCCGTTTTGCATGCGCAGTATGTCCAGACCGGCGACCTGCTCAAACGGTATATTCTGACGCCGCAAGCGGGCGTCATCTTCGCGGGCGTGGCGCTCTCGGTCGATCATAATTTCTCGTTCTACCGCAGTCGCTATGGATTGGATGCCGATAGCTGTCCCGCCTTCTCGGTGGTGACAGAGTATCATGAACAAACGCTGCTCTATCTGCCCAACGATGTGCCGGAGCCAAACGCGCCGCAGTACCAGCGGCATCTCGATGAATCTATTGCGCAACTGGCGACCATGCTCGATGGACAACTGGTGGTGCTGTTTACCTCGTATGCGGCGCTGCGCAGCTCTTACGCTACCGTCAAGCCGTTGCTTGAAGCGCGAGGTATTCTGGTGCTTGGGCATGGCATTGATGGCTCGCCGCGCCAGCTCTGGCAAATGTTTCATGACCAGGAGCGTGTTGTGCTGCTGGGAACCGGCAGCTTCTGGGATGGCGTGGACGAAGTGAGCCGCACGCCCTCGTGTATTCTGGTGACGCGCCTGCCCATGCCTGTCCTCAACGACCCACCCGTGGCGGCGAAGGTCGAGGGCTACTCCGATCAATTGCACCAGGTGACGGTGCCTATTGCCTCCTTGCGCATGCGGCGCGCTCTCAATCGCCTGGCATGGAGCGGAAACCGGCGCAACGCGGTGGTCATCTTTGACCGCCGGGTGATTACCAAAGAATACGGGGCAACGGTACTGCATTCCTTGCCGCGCTGCTCACAACGCCAGGGTGCCGCCTCGCACATGCCGGAGATCATCCTCGACTGGCTTACTGCCACCGGAGCCTGGGAATAGCTTTTTAGCTGGCCTTTTCGACAGCAACTGGTTCACGTAGCGGAATGGCTATGGCAATAGATTCTGGCAGTTCAGTTGCTGGTTGCTGTTCTGTGCGCTGGCGTTTGCGCTTTCTGTAAAGCGGTAGCACTATTGCGCTTGCGATTAAGAGCAGCATAGAGACACCGATGGTAAAAATGATGGATGTCGCAGCGGGCATCAACAATGCCCAGGCAATCACGGCAAGCAGCGGAAGAAAGTAGCCTGCCGGAGTCCTTTCAGGGGGTTGTTCCATAATTCCTCATCCTCCCTCTCCATTTGTTCATGCTGGTAGCAGCATTTCCCCTTAGTTTTATTCTACTCTTTTAACCAACAAGCGGGCGGTTTAGTGCTTGACATTACCCCTGAATCTGGTTTAGAGTACGGATGAAGTTTGTCAGGTGTTATAGCAGAAAGCAAGTGCCATGTCCTTCGATATATCCTCTTATCGTGTTTCGGCCCTCTATATTTACCCGATTAAATCCTGTGCTGGCATTGCCCTGGATGAAGCGGTCATTGGAGCGCGTGGCTTCGTGCATGACCGCGCTTTTATGCTTATCAATCTAGAAGGACATTTTTTGACACAGCGCGCGCAGCCGCGTATGGCGCTCATTCACCCGCAGCTATGTCGAGATGGAAGCTATGCAGTTCAGGCACCGGGTATGCCAGAACTCACTTTCTCTGCTCGAACGACGGGTGTGCGGCGGCAGGTGGTTATCTGGAAGGATACCTGTGAAGCTGTTGACCAGGGGGATGACATTGCGAACTGGTTTAGTGCGTTTTTAGGCATTTCGTGCCGTCTGGTCGCTATGCCGAATGATTACATCCGCAAGGTTAATCCTCATTATGCTATAAGCGAGCAAAACTCGGTGGGTTTCGCGGATGGCTATCCATTTCTCCTCATTTCCGAGGCTTCACTGGCGGATTTGAATACACGCCTGCCTTTCCCCTTACCTATGAACCGCTTTCGTCCGAATATAGTAGTGAGCGGTACGCTTCCTTATGCCGAAGATACCTGGCGGGTCATTCGTATCGGGCCGCTTCTCTTTCATATTGTAAAGCCCTGCGCGCGCTGTCCCATACCAACCACCGATCAGGAGACGGCGCAACGCGGGAAGGAGCCACTCAAGACGCTGGCAACGTACCGGCATGCCCAGAAAGGCGTGATGTTTGGGCAGAATCTCATTCACGAGGGAGAAGGCATAGTACGGGTGGGAACGTGTGTGGAGGTAGTGAAGGCAGAGGCAACGGCCAATTTCACAATCAAATCACACAGTTAATAGTACTTATGCCAGGACGACCGCCAGGATCGCCCCTACCGAACGGGGCGCGCAGGGGCGACCCTGGCGGTCGTCCTGGCATCATCTCCCATCTTTGCATATACTCACCATGATAAATATGGTATAATTGCCCACAGATTGTAGAGGTAGTGTAGAAAGGCGATATAAGGGCGAGGAGCGACTGGAGCAATGGCGAATAATTACCAGGAAGTGGCTTCCGGGTTAACTCAACAACTCGAGGCGCACCCGGAACAATTGCGCGAAATACTCAAGCAGATTATCGAGATAGGTTCTTCTTTGCGCCTCCAGGTTGATATTGATACCCTCTTGAAAAGAATTGTCGAAGCCTCATGCAAGGCACTTGGCTTTCGCTATTCAGCGTTGTATCTCGATGATGGAGCGGGCCATTTTCGCGTCTATGCGACGGCGGGCATCAGCCAGGAGGATGAAGCTTACCTGCATAGTCATCCTCTTCCCGTAGCAGCAATTGGTATGCTCATCAACGAGCAATATCAACTGAGCGATTCCTATTTTATTCCAGCCGAGGCTCAGCTCTGGCAGAATTCTGAGTTTGCCAGCTATTTTGTGGTGATCGATGAGGATGAGCAGGACGAGGATGTCAAGCAGGATACTACCCCGTGTCCCTGCAATGCCTGGTGCAAAGAGGACCTGATCGTTATTCCACTGCGAAGCGAAGATAAAACGATGCTGGGCTTTATTACGCCGGATGCTCCACTGAACGATTTGCGTCCCACGCCTGAGGTGATGGCGCTGTTTGAACTCTTTGCCAATCAGGCGGCTGTAGTGATTGAGGGGGCGCGTTTGCATCTGGGATTGCGTGATGCCTTGAGACAGGCGCAGGAATCCGAGCAGATAAAAAACCAGTTTCTGGCCACCGCTTCCCATGAACTGCGCACTCCCCTGACGGCGATACAGGGATACCTGGAATTGTTGCACCTGTACTATGGGACGCTTGACGAAGACACGAAGTTGCGTTTTCTACAAAGTGCGCGGCGCGCCTGCGACGAACTGGTCTTGTTGCTGGGCAACGTCATGGATGCCAGTCGTATTGACCAGGACCACGTAGTGATGAAGCTGAGTCAAGTTCAGCTCTTGCAGGCCGTCCAGACCATCCTGGAGATTCTGGAACCGACCATTACACGCGAGAAGCGGAGTGTGGAAGTGGCTATCCCGGATACTATAGTGTGGGTCGATGATTTGCGCCTGCGTCAGGTGCTGCTCAACCTGGTTGGAAACGCATTGAAATATACACCACCCGGATCTCCTTTGCGTATCAGCTCTGAATGCCTCGATGTGGATACGCTTTTTGAACGTCTGCCCTCTGGCGCATATAGGCCGACCACTGATGCAAAGCAGTTTGCCCTGATTGCCATTCGTGATTGGGGGCCGGGTATCGCGCCAGAAGATCAGCCGCGCCTTTTTCAAAAGTTCACCCGGCTGGATGAAGCGATAAATGGCCAGCAGCGCGGTGTCGGGTTGGGATTGTATCTGTGCCGTCAGTTAACGGAAGCCATGAACGGCACCATCTGGATGAGCAGCGAGGGCATCCCTGGCGAGGGTTCGACTTTTTTCATTGCTCTGCCATGCTATTCACAAAAGTAGTTTGACTGCATTCCTCTGCTATGCTACCATTAGCTAGGGTGCATACTGCCCAAATGCAGGAGGGAATGATATGAATCTTTATGAGCAACTTTTAGTAGTGCAGGAGCGGCTGGAAGGCATTGGCGCGCATGACGATAGCATGGATCTTGTGGAAAAGCTGTTGCGGAAGGCCGAACCGGCGCGAGGCGACCGCACCAACATTTCCCAGGTTCAGGTACTCCGCCACATGTTGCGCATGCCAGAAGTTATCGATAACTATAACATCTATAACGACTTGCAGGAACTGCTAAGCGAGCGTGACGAGACGGAGATTTCGGCGCGTGAAGACTCGGCTCCGGCGGCCTACGTTGATACCGAGCGCCATCCCAAACCGAAGTCATTCTACAAGGCGAAGAAAGAGCGGGACAAGAAGAAGGGCTAGCATCAGGAAGAGGCTGGCCCTTCGATTTGCTTTTGCTGCGCATCTGGTCCACCGAGCTGCAACTGTCGTTTCATAGCCTGGAGCTGAGACTCCACATTTTGTTGTGAAGCGATTTGTTGCAGTTCATGCTCTAAGGGATCGCCCGGTCCTAACATATTCTGATCCGCAAGCGCGCCCTGTTCGACCAGTGTTTCCATCGCATTAGCGCGGGCCTGGGTAGTTAAAATCTTATCCTGCGCCCGCTGCATCGCCATATTCATCTCGGACATTTCTTCCGAGATGCCTGTAATGGCTTCGTTGATGCGCACCTGCGCCTGTGCCGCGTTGTATTGCGCTTTCACCATTTCCTTCTGCGTGCGGAACGCCTCGACTCGTGCTGATACCTTGCGCTCCATATCGATCAGTTTTTCTTCCTGGGCGCGCAGTTGCGCAATCTGCTGTTCATATCCACGAAGCTGGAGCAGCAGCGTTTCTTTTCTTTGCAGCGCCATACGTGCCAGGTCTTCGCGATTTGCCTGCAAAGCCTGCATGGCCTGCGCGTCCAATGTGTTTACCTTGTCCACAATCTGCGACTGTTGCAATTCCAGCCGTTTTTCATTGGTGACGACATCCGCTATGGCGCGCCGCAATTGTTGTAATTGTTCAAGTTGCTTGCTGTACGAATAGTCTAAAACCTGTCCTGGATCTTCTGCTTTGTCGAGCGCGGCATTGGCGCGAATGCGAAACAGCGTGGCGAGGCGTGAAAAGATGCCCATAAATTCCTCCTCTGGGACGAGGTACGTGTGCGTGTATTGGCTCGCCTGTGACGAGACTATTGTTGTCTAAGAATATGAACGTATAAATTCATCTGTCATATAATATCATAGACGCGCCGAAAAGGGCACAAAAAATGCTTGACTTTTGCTACTGCATCGGCTATAATCCCCATCGTCAGATACAGACGCGGGTTTGGTGTAGTGGTAACATGCGACTTTCCCAAAGTTGAGATCACGGGTTCGAATCCCGTAACCCGCTCTAAAAAAGACCGCTATTGCAACAATAGCGGTCTTTTTATACGCCTGACGTGGAAAACCTACGTCATTGAAGTGGGGGATGAGAACCTCATTCCCTGCTCAGGCTTCATTGCTCCTGAAAAAATGAGGAGAATGTGCCGCAGCCCAGATGCGGGCGGTCTGGCTGATGACGCGCAAGGCGGCCTCGCTCCCGCATGCCTCTCCCTTTTCAAAGTCTCCTTCGCTCAGTCCCATCTGGTTGGTCACATGCGCGAAGCAGACGATCTGGAAGTGTTTTGCCTGGGCCAGGGCGTAGAGTGCGGCTGCCTCCATCTCGACCGTCAGGATGCTCTGCGCGCGGCAGGTCTCGATCATCGCTTCGGTTTCCCGAAAGGGCGCGTCTGTCGTCCAACTGGCTCCGGCGATCAAGGGGAGGCGTGTGTGATCCCAGCCCGTCCGCAACGCCTCGTAAAGAGTTGGAGAGAGCTGGCTGTAGGTCTCGGGCGGCTGGTAATGATAGCTCGTTCCCTCATCGCGCAGCGCACGCTCGATTAGCACCATGTAGGGAGGACGACCAGCAGGTACGATCTGCCCGGCAGAAGTGATACTGATGAGTAGTTGGCAGCCACATGCGAAGAGTTCTTCGGCTACCAGCACCGCGAAAGGAGCGCCTACTGCCCGGCCCACGATGCCAAAGGTAATTCCTTCATACTCGAAGGTGTCGAGGGTGGTATGATAGCAAGCCCAGGCGGGATGATGGCGGGCATGGTCTATGGCGTGGATATAATCGACCAGGTCCCCATCGGGATCCAACACGCAGATTGGCGGCACCGTTCCCTCAGGAAGTGCTTTTTGCCGTCGCGCTTCGCGCAGCAGATTCTCCGGGGTGAAGATTGAGGGGGTATCGTAATCAATGCGCGAAAGAAAGGGCACGTTTCTATCTCCACGAGTCTCAGGCGTCATACGGACCTCCTCCATTGATACGAGAAGCTGCCCAGCAGTAGACCGTAGACCAGCAGCGGGACAAAATAGAACAGCCAGGAGCCGAAGTCGAGCCGCAGGTGGTTGATGAGCGTGCCCAGCCCAAATGCCACCAGCACCCACCAGATCGCGCCTATTAGCAAGCCTATACCCAGCGATTTTCCCAGCGTGAACGGCCCTCTTCCTGTCAGCACGCCGAAGATCGCTCCAAAAGCTGCACCCAGGAGCAGCATCAGCAGCAGACCTGTGACTCGGCCCGCTGCCTGACTATCCAGCGCGAACCAGCGCGCTACCCCATGCAGGCTGTTGGCTGGTCCGTAATCCACCACGAAGAGCAGCGCCGCGAGGAATCCTGCCAGAAGTCCCGCCAGCACTCCTGAGCGCATCGCTCGCATCATCATGATTATTCCTCCATTCTGTGTTTCATACGAACCAGCGCGCACCCCTTATGGCGCGACTCTCCGTCCTCATGCTTGCCAGACGAGCCGCTATCCACTGATCCAGGCCCAGGCGGCGTCCGCTGGGGAGTGCCGAGAGCGCCACGCCCAATAGGACCAGCATGCCATAGGTCCAGTACCACTCACCCGGCGCATATGCCAACCCTATATACAATTGTAGGGCGAGCAGTGCGGAGAGTAGAGCGCCGAAGCGTGAAAAAAGGCCAAAGAGCAGGCTGAGAGCAACAAGCAGCTCCGCCGTCCAGGTGAATGCTCCTAGCACGAGGAAGTTCGGTAAGAAGACATGTTGGATGATTGAAGAGTAGCCCGGCAGGAACGTGTACTTACCTTCCCGGACGACATAGGAGTATAGACCAGCAAAGCTGGGCGGCAACTTCCAGAACAATTGCTGGAACCACAGCAGGCCCACAAATAGCCGCACCAGGGCCAGGACAATGAGACTGCTCTCGCTCAGTGTGACCGGGCTGCAAGCACTGGCGTCCTGTTCTCCTCCCCGTTTTGGGTGATCCGTGTTCGGACTGTATGTAGATGACATATAAACCTTGTCCTTTCTTGAAGAAACGTTTATGGTATGTGACACGTCTGGAGTAGCTGCGTTTTGCACATTCGAGGCGTTCTCCTTCCTATTTTTTGTGCGGGAAATGAGATTAGCAAGCCCAGGGTTGCATACACGAAGGTAGCTGTCTTGCTCGCTCATTTGCGCTGCGAAATAAGGTCGAGTGTTGGCAAGTAAGAAAAGGCCGCTATTATTGCATAGCGGCCTTCTCTTGCTCCATTACACTACTTTCTGCGCAGTTGTTGTTCCATGTGCTGCATATCACGCGCAACTGTTCTTGAGCCTACCAGACAGAACAGACCGGCCAGGAACAGGCAGGTGGGCGCGGTGATAATCAGCGCTGTGCCCAGCGAGACGCTATTGGAAATCGCGCCGATGGCGAATGGCGCGGCAGCATCGCCTAACAGGTGCGCCAGAAGCAGCGCGAGGCCAAGCGCTGTGGCCCGTACCTCGGGTGTAATCACGTCCTGAATAACCGCGTTGAGCGGCCCTGTGCAGAAGTTGAGCGAGATGGCCGCCAGTACAAAGACGCCGATAAATGGCCTCAGTTCGTGAATGAACAGCGCGATCAGCACCAGGGGCGCACCCAGCAGGAAGCCGAACATGGCCACCAGCAGGCGACCTTCCTTACGGCGTTGCTGGAAGTGATCGGCCAGCCAGCCACCGAGGACGGTACCAACCAGTCCACTGCTCACCAGGACGGCACCAGAAATGATACCGGCCTGTCCTACATGCAGGTGAAAGGTATCGACGAAGTAGGATGGCAACCAGTAGGAGGTGCCGCCGATGGTAAAGAAGCTGAAGACCAGCGCGATCACCAGCATCCAGTAGGTCGGAACGTGGCGCAACTTGCGTACTGATCCCCAGAAATCTTTGCCCATACTGCCATGTTCTATGGCTGTTTCTGGTTCCTCAGCTTCGCTCTCCTCGTTTTCAAACGCGCCGCGAGCCGGTTCCAACATGCGCCAGGCCAGGAAGGCGGCGATCAGACCTGGAATGCCTACCACGAAGAAGGCATAGCGCCAGCCAAAGGCATCAGCAACCAGCCCACCAATCGTGAAGCCGATAGCGGCTCCAATCAGCGTGCCTGCCGACCAGTAGGAAAGAATGCGCCCGCGCTTCGCTTTCGAGAAGTAGTCGCCAAGTAGGGAGAGCGAGGCCGGTGCGTAGCCAGCTTCTCCGATGCCCAGCACAGCGCGCACAAAAAAGAGTTGAATGAAGCTGCGCGTCACGCCTGCGATGACCGTCGCAATGCTCCAGATGCCGACGCACGCGCTCACAATGGTTTTGCGCGTGCGTTTATCGGCCATGACTCCTAAAGGTAAGGTTGCCAGCGCGTAGACCAGCAGGAATGACGAACCCAGCAGCCCCTGTTCAATATGGGTCAGGCCCAGGCCGCCCTGTTTGGCGGCAATTTTGGGCAGGATGGCCGGAAGCACGTATCTATCTGCATAGTTGAGAATATTGATAGCAAGCAGGACGCTAAAAGCAAAACGTGCCTGCCCGCGTGTTGGACGTAGTGTTGGTGTGCGTACTGGAGTGGCTGGTTCCAGCAGAGGCGATGACGTTGGCATGCAGTATCCTTTTCTTTTCCCCGATTGTTTTTACGATATAGTTTCAGCAGGTTGTTCTCATCAAATCTATACGACGTTTCCTGATCTTTTTCGGTAACGTGTTTATTCTATCCAACCTGCTGAAATATGGAATGGGTAGGAATACTGGTTTAGCTACAGTCGCACCAGGGTGAGGCCAAAGATATCTCCCGCCTCGCCGATATCTGCCAGTGCCCAGTCGGGAATGGGATCATCGACTGAGATAATCATGAGCGCAGTCTCGTTTGTGTGCCGGGCATCTCGTGAACGAGGGGCGCGCTCGATTGGCCCGACATCCATATGACGAATATTGACCCCGGCTTTCCCCAGAACGGTGCCCACGCGCCCAATCATACCGGGCTGATCAGGGTTGCGACAGAAGAGGATATAGCCTTCCGGCACGAACTCTGTCCAGTAGCGGCCAACACGCACGACACGAGGCTCGCCATAGATCACCGTTCCGCTCAGGCGATCAACATATTCATCGCCTGAGCCGGGTTTACCGGCCAGAGAGGAAACATGCCCATTGCTGTCTGCGATGTGAAGCGTGACCAGATTGGTAAATTCAGTCGATACAGTCGATTTTTGTTCGGTGATTTCCAGGCCGCGCTGCTTTGCCAGCACCTGAGCATTAATCATGTTGACATGCGCGTCTGAAACTGACTCGAGCAGGCCTTTGATAAGAGCGGCCTGCAGCGGGCGCAGGTCGTAATTGGCAATATCTCCACTGCATGACAGCTCGATCTTTTTGAGCGGTCCCGGCTGCAATTGTGTGTAAAGTCGGCCCATCTGCTCGACCAGTCGCATATACGGTTGTAGGAATTGCAGCGTTTCGGGCAGAATAAGCGGGGCGTTGACGGCGGCACGCGGAAAGCCACCGCGCAGCACAGTCACGATTTGTTCCGCTACATCCGTTGCGACTCCTACCTGCGCCTCCTCGGTCGAGGCTCCCAGGTGCGGAGTGGCGATGACGCGCTCGTTTGCCAGTAACTGGCGCACAATGGGGTCGTCGCGCACAGGTTCCTGGCTGAACACATCCAGGGCAACGCCTGCCAGCCGGTTTTCGTTGAGAGCGTGGAGCAAAGCTTCTTCGTCGATCAGTCCGCCGCGAGCGCAGTTAATCAGGCGCGCACCGGGCTTCAACAGGCTTAACTCTCGTGCCCCGATCATCCCGCGTGTGGCGCTGGTGAGCGAGGGATGCAGGGTGATAAAATCGGCCTGTTGCAGCACCTCGTCCATACTCAAGAGCGTGACGCCGATTTTGCGCGCTGTATCTGGCGACACATAGGGGTCGAAAGCGACGACCTGCATCTCCAATCCCTTTGCGCGCCGCGCCACTTCTGAGCCGACCTTGCCCAGCCCGATCACGCCGAGAATTTTGTTGCGCACCTCGATGCCGAGGAAACGGCTTTTTTCCCAGCGCCCGGCCTTCATGCTGCTGTTGGCTGCCGGGATGTGCCTTGCCATCGCCATGAGCATAGCAATGGTGTGTTCGGCGGCGGCAATGATATTGCCCGTTGGTGAATTGACGACCATGATCCCCAGGCGTGTCGCCGCCTCGGTATCGATGTTGTCAACGCCTACTCCGGCGCGGCCAACGATTTTCAACTGCTGCGCCGCCGCCAGGATATCACCGGTGACCTGCGTTTCGCTGCGCACGACCAGGGCGGAATAATTGCCGATGCGCGCTCTTAGCTGCTCGGGTGAAAGTCCTGTTTGTATATCGATCTGCGCTTCTGGCAGTTCTCTGCGCAGGAGGTCAATGCCCTCCTGCGCGATGCGGTCCGTGATAAGGATGCGAATTGGTTGTACTTCTTGTTCCCTCATGCCGAACGGCTTCCTCCTCTACTTTGAAAAACCCGCCTCCCGCAGGCGTCTCTCAAGCGCGTCCATTGCCTCCACCAGGTCTGCTTCCTCGAAGCTGCCGAGATGGCCAACGCGCACAATTTTGCCCTCCAACGGTCCCTGGCCGCCGCCCAGCACAACATGATCCTCTTCGCGCAGCACCTTGAGCAGCGCCTTCGCATTAACACCCTCTGGAATTTGAATGGCGGTTACGGTGTTGGATGCATAGGGATGGTCGGCGAGCAGTTGCAGTCCCATATCTTTCGCCCGCCAGCGCACATATTCGCCACTCTGCGCGTGACGCTCAAAGATGGCTTCGCGCCCCTCTTCCAGCATGCGTTCCAACGCGAGATCGAGGGCGTAGAACAGCGAGACTGGCGGCGTTGTGGGATGCTGCCACTTCTCTAAATTCTTGCGCGAGAGTTCCCAGTCAAAGTAGAAACGGGGCAGCTTCGCCGTTTTGCTGGCTTCCCAGGCACGCGGGCCAGCCGCAATCATCATCAGACCTGGGGGTGTCATCCAGCCTTTCTGTGAGCCCGTGAAGACCACGTCGATATCCCAGGGGTCCATCTCCAATGGCACACAGCCCAGTGAGCTTACGGCATCAACAAGGACGAGCGCATCCGGGTTGTGTTTGCGCACCAACGCCGTGAGGGTCTGCACATCGTTGGTGACGCCGGTTGAGGTCTCGTTGTGCGTCATCAACACGCCTTTATAGGGTGCTGCCGTTTTTAACCGTTCCTCTACTATCTCAGGCGTGGCCGCTTCGCCCCACGGGAATTCGATGCGCGTGACCTGCAAACCAAACATCTCAGCAATCTTCGCGAAGCGATTGCCGAAGTTACCGATGCTGATGGCGATCACGTGATCGCCCGGCGAGAACAGGTTGGCGATGGCCGATTCCATGCCGCCTGTGCCCGAAGCGGGGAAGGTTAGCACCGACGAGGCGGTCTGGAAGAAATACTGCAAACGTGTTGTGACACGGCGCAGAATGGCGGCGAATTCAGGCCCGCGATGGTTAATCATCGGACGAGCCATCTCTTTCAATATCTCTGCTGGAACCGGAGTTGGTCCTGGAATGCGTAAATTTTGCTGTGGAATGGGTTGGCGAGGCTCTACCTGTGGGATTCCAATTGCTTTGCGTTCTTGTGTCGTCATGCTTAACTCCAACTAGACCGACCTCTAGGGCCGTTTCTTTTCTAAAGATGCCTGCCTCGTCGCACAAAGAAACGGCGGATAACTTCGCTGTTATCCGCCGCACTGCCGATAACTCTACAGCCCCAGTATACCATAAAGGGCAAGACAAAGAGCTTTTCTGCCAGAAATATGATATGCTCTACCTATCATCATGATGGATATCTCATTTTTGTCAGGAGATAGAAAAAGTATCCTGAGTTATGTCGTAACCGGACAAACAAATTCTCTTTCTGAAAAAAGGCGCGCCTCATCGTCTGTATAGTGATCTATCCAGGCTGGCATTGTTTCATTCTGCTGTTCCGGAATTAAGGAGGCGTTGCGCTATCGATATGGTTTGACCTCATCGTCCTTAAGCGAACAGGGAGGAAAAGGAATATGCCGGGAAATGGAGCGGAGATGAGCCGCTGGTTTCAGCGCCTTGTGGCAAGCGGGTTTCGTGGCGAGGTGAGCGATGCCACAATACGAGGATACCTGCGCTCAGCGAGCCAGCTAGAGGAGGTCTGGAAACAGGTTGATGACAGGGTGGATGATCTGTTGATGCAGGGCATTGCTCCCTGGGATGCCTATGCGCGCATGGCATACGCGCTCGCATTTGTGCGCGCCTGCCGCTTGTGCGTGGTGTTTGTGCAGGAGCTTGTGAAGGTGGCGAGCGGTTATGGTTCTGATAGCTCGGATTACATTCCAAAGGTCACGTATCAGCAGGCGCTGGCCCTGTGCGAGCACTTCGAACCATATCTCGAAGAGGCGATCAAAGCAGCGAGTAATACACAGTATGTACCAGGGTCGTACAAGCTGCCGCTTGAACTCGGTCCTCGTATAAGCGATAGGAGCCAGCGCGTTCCCCTGCCACATTTGCTGGACATTATGAACGCGGCCCAGGAGATAAGAAGGTGGACTGATGGCCTTCTGGCAAAATATGAGCTTGCCGTGAACGCAGCAACCATCCCTGTTCCACAGTCAGTAAGCTTGCACCTGGAAGAGATGAGAGGCGAGCTAGGACTTGGAGATTTCCATCTTCGCACCGGCATCGCTATGGTAGATCAGTTGGGCAAGGGCCAGGCTGTCGGCGGACTGAGCGAGAAGGCCGAGGACTTACTTTGGGAGGCGATGCAAAGCTTTTTCAAGGTGAGCCAGCTTCTCGCCTTTCCCGCCATGACCGCGCAGCCGCTACCTGCACCTCCCTCTAGCAGGCAGATATCACCGGACAAAGAGCATCCTGTCGTGAAGGAGACTCCACGCCCCGCACCCGAAACTGAGGTATCCTCTTTGCTAGATCAGGTGATAGTGAGTCCCGCGACGGTTCCGCAGAAGAAGCCTGTGCTATCTGATAGCTTGCTGGAACAGGTGATAGCCAATCCACAGCCGACTTCCAGACCGGCTCCGGCGCAACCTGAGCCAGAAGCGTTGGATTTGCTGAATCAGGTCATAGGCAGTCCTGCGGCGGCCCATGACGCACATTCAGGCCCACAGTCGGGAACAGACCCCGAAGACCAGGTGCTTGACATGCTCTCTGAAATAACCGGCGAGCAGCAAGAAAAACCTTCGTAAGTCAAACAACATATAGCAATGGAAAAGGAGAATGAAAATGGCCTATCAGATGGATTCCGGCGAGCAGTTCGCGCAGACCGAGCAAGAGAAGGAACCTATGCTCTTGCTGGATACCACCGGATCAATGAACTATCGCACCTCGGCGGAAGATCCGACGCCGCGCAAGGATACGATTCGAGAGGCGATCAGCATTATTGTGGCCAGACTGGCGGCAGCCGATAGTCAGGCGGAACACGAGGAAGGCGGCGGTGGCCTGCGCACTATCACCTTCGCTGATGGGCAGGCGCATGACATCGGCGACCTGAACCCCAACAATCTGAAGCAGATCTGGAGCCGCATTCGCTGGAGTGGTGGAACACGCATCATGCCGGGCTTTAACCAGTTGCTGAAGACCTACACGGAAGAATTTGGATCAGAGCCGCCCGAGGAGCGCCCGCTCTTGCTGGCCCTGGTCATTACCGACGGTGAAGCTGACGACACCGAGGCATTTAAAAATGCGGTGGCGCGCGCTGCGGGCAATATGTACGTCGTGCTGGCGATTATTGGCTATGGTCCCGAGCATGACCAGGCGCTGCAAGCTTACCAGCAGGTCGAAGCCCAGAACGCCCATGTAAAAGTGATAACCTTCGCGGGCGAGACCGACCCCGAAAAGATCGCCAGTGCCTTGCTGCGCATGATCGAGTGACAACTCCCCTCGCGTAAACGCGGGGGCTTCTCAGGCAACGCATCAGCCAGTGCTGGACGTTGACGCCTGAAGGCCGTGCCCCGGCCTGGCAAGTGTTAGAATATTCTGAGCGGCGTTGACATCACGATCAGCGAGATATCCGCAGAAAGGACAGAGGTAGGCATTTTTTGAAATACGACGCTTCGTTGCTCCTGCAATAGATAGCAAAACGCTCCTGGCCTGATTTCAAATCAGGCCAGGAGCATTTTGTTGCGACAATGAGCCACTACACAGAGAGCAAATCCTCTATCCGGCTGCGCAGCGTCTCGCTCTCGAATGGTTTGTAAAGAAAAGGCACCTGGCGCTGTTCAAGCGCCTTGATGGGGAGTGTTACTCCCATGAACAGCACCGGAATCGCGCGGAGTGACTCGCTGAGATGCAGGCGGTCATACAGTTCGATTCCGCTCATTCCTGGCAAATCATAGTCCAGGAGAATAATGTCCGGCTTGAAATGGCTGAGCATCTGCCAGGCGGTTTCAGCATCACGCGCATGCTGAACGCGATAAGTGGAGTCTTCGGCGAGCATTTGCCGTAGAATGGCAGTTGTCACCTCGTTGTCTTCAATCAGTAGCACGAGCTTATGGGAAGATTCCTGCGCCTCTTGCTGATTCATCGCGTAACTTCCCTTTCAAAAGAAAATTAAGGCTTACGGCAAATCCTATCGGCAATTCAAATAGGTAATAGAAGTCAGCGAAAGCCTTTGTGTTTTTTGGACGCCTGAGAACCGACAAATGGGGCAATTATGATCTGAGGGGAAGTGTGATGGTGAATGTGGAACCCCTGCCTTCCTCACTCTCAACCTGGATAGTACCGCCATGTCGAGTGATGATCTCGCGTGAGATATGCAGCCCCAGGCCAAACCCCGGCGTTCCGTCGCGCCTGCTTTGTTGCGAACGGTAGAAGCGCTCAAAAATCTTATCCTGTTGCTCGCGGGGTATGCCCGTGCCGTAGTCGCGCACGCTGATGCTTAGCTGCTCGTCAGTTGAGGAGAGTAATACGTGGACGGGGTCATGTCCGTTGGAGTATTTGATAGCGTTGGTCAGCAGATTGTTTAGTACCTGTCCAATGCGAAAGCGGTCTCCAATTACAGGTGTATTGATCGTCCCGCTCACAATAATCGGATGTTCGGGCGTCACCTGTTGTAACGTGGTGACAATCTCCTGCACCAGGACGTTCATGTCGAATTGTTCTTCGGTGTAGAGCGCGTAGCCCTCCTGTAGTTGCGCTACCTCTAACACGTCGGTAAGTAATTTCATCAACTGCCGGGCCTCGATGCCAAGCTGTGCCAGATTGCCACTGGCATCCTGAAATCCCTGCTCCGCCAGTTGCTTATTGAGCAGGCGCGTGAGAATCCATATATTTGAGAGGGGCGTTTTCAGCTCGTGGCTGACCATGTGAAAGAAATCGTCTTTTTGCCGCTCTAACTCCTTGCGCTCCGACAAATCTAGCACAAAGGAAACTCCTTCCTCCTGCGCTTCATCAATGTAGGCCGCGCCAATCAGGATGGGAAGCAAGCTGCCATCTTTGCGTCGAAATTCCTTCTCATAAGGAGTGGAGAGCGCGCCAAGTCGTTTCAGCACCGCGATCATCTGCGTGTCCAGTTCCCGGTACTTGCTCGGAGTCAGGTCTATCCAGCGCAGTTTTCCCTCGAGCAGGTCCTGGCGGCTGTAGCCAAGCATACTGAGAAAGATCTCGTTGGCCTCGATGATGTGCTGACCGCGCCAGAAGAACACGCCGAGGATATTGGATTCGATCAAGCGCCGGATGCGCGCTTCGCTTCGCTGCACAGCCTCCTCCGCCAGTTTGCGCTCGGTGATATTGATATGGGCAACGACTGTGCCCGAGTGCCCGGCCAGCGGGGTGACGTTCATCAGAAACCAGCGTTTCTCCAGGGGAGAATGGCAAGGGTATTCGAGGGTGAATTGGGATAGTTCACCCGATAAGACGCCTAGAATGCCTTTCAGCGCCGCGCCAGCATCGTCATTCGCTTGTTCAATGGCCCTTTTGCATATCTCGAGATAATTTGTGCCAACTCCTGTAGCAGAGATGTCTTTGCCTTCGCTATTCTCTTGCGCAAAACGCCGCCACGCCGCGTTGACCATGCGAATGATGCCGTCGGCGTCAATAACGGCGATATTGGCAGTGAGGGCATCTAGCACAGCCTGGCTCAAGCTTTCATCAATAACAAAGCTTTTTACCGGCAGTTCGTTCGTGTTGCTCATCAGGTGGCTTCCTATTGTCAAACCCAGAAATCCTACACTGTGTTCCTCTGTGGAGCGTATCCCCTCATCTATACGGTACAGTCAAGCCTTGTGTAGACAGAGTATAACAAAGCGCTGAGGCAAGCACAACAGAGTATGGAATTTTATTGAGAATCTTTAAATGAAATTTGGTTCTCCCATAGAGGCCACACATGTATCAGATGGCCTCTGGCTCGGGTTGTCGTAAAAGTTGGAAGTGATCGTATCAACGCATGCTGAATTGTATTCCGCGCCGTGTCCGAGGCCGGGGAACAGGAAGTAGTAGCTATTCTGTAGCGTTTGCGCGACCAGCTTACCATTATCTGGTGGGGTAATCGGATCGTACTCGTCTGTGAGTATCAGCGTGGGAATGGCGCTCACTACCGGCTGTTTCTGGGCTGCTGGAGCTTTTTGCACTCGCCAGAGCTGGCATGAGTCGTACTCTTGTTGAAGGTCGCCGTGGAGCGCTGGCTGGATTTGCTGGGTAATGCCCTGCATCGCGGCTGTAATATCGTTTTTCGTCAGGAAATCCCAGTCCTCGCTGCACTCGTCCGAATAGAACATGCCATCGCTGAAAGTGTTGTCGAACTCGACCGCGCCATAGATTTGCGAGAGGACGGTGTAGTTGTGGCTGCGTACCTGGTAGATCATCTGCGGCAGCGCGGGAATGAATTGCGTCACGTAGAGCGCGCTGAAGAGGACGAACACAAAATCATTGCCAGCCATCAGCACCTTGTAGGTCTTATTCGAGGTGATATCGGTGGTTTGAAACTCGACCGGGTTGGCGTTCAGCGTTGGAATAAGCTGGTAAAAGACCTGATCGAGGTTGGGATAGCTGGCGTTGCAGTGTGCGTCAATGGCGCAGCCATGAAACAGCACGTTGAAGACGCGCTGCGCATCTGAGGGTAGGTCGTTGCGGTTCCTCTGCGGCGGGTAGACCGAGTCGAGGACGACGCTGTGAATGACCGAGGGATACAGACGCATGGTCGTGAGGGCAAGCCGCGTGCCATACGAGACGCCGTAGAGGATGGCCTGTTTGTAGCCCAGCGCCTGAATCAGGTCGTGTACGTCTGCAGCGTTCTCAATCGAGTTGAAGGCGTTCAGATCAACCCCCGATTTAACGAGGCGATCATGGCAGGCCTGGAGCGCCTGCAATTGCAGTTGTTCAGACTGGTTGCCGCTCAGGCGTTTGTCCAGCGTTTCATATTGTAGTTGCAGCGTCTCGGGACACTTGAGCGAGGGAGTGGAGTAGCCGGTGCCGCGCTGGTCAAACATAATCAGGTCGTGATTGTAAACAAAGGTTGAAAAATTTGCGCTGCTAATGTAGCGCGCCCAGTTATCCAGCGAAGGTCCGCCAGGGCCGCCTTCCAGGCGAATGACCGGATACGCTCCTGGCGCGGCGGTCGGCGACTTGAAAATGGCTACCGCCAGTCGCACTTTTGCTCCGTTCGGCTGGCTATGGAGTTCGGGAACTGTGACATAACCGCATTTGACCGTTTTTCCGTCAATCAGACCAGAGCCGACGGGAAAGGGGCAGGTGGCGGATTGAAAACTGGCGGTCGGCGTAGGTGGAGTCGTTGGCACCTGCGTGGACCGCTTAGTGACAGGAGTAGGCGTCGGGCCATTTTGATGAGCAAGTGAGTTGGCGAGTACGGAAACAACCACAATCACGACAACCAGAGCCACGCTCACAACGGAGGCGATAAGAACCCAGCCTTTCTTTTTTGATGCGTCTGGTCGTTTATCTGGCGGTACAGGCGCAGGTGCTGGCTGTACTGGTGGTCGAAATGCTGGTTGTCCATATCCAGGGGGTATTGCCTGCTGTTGTCCATTAGAAGGTGGGATGACAGGCTGCTGTGGCTTAGGCCATGATGGAGGCATCGCCGGTCTTTTTGTTGGCTGTTTTACCGTTGAAAATTCATAGAAAGGAGTGTCGCCGAAGCTTTCCGGCGTCTGTTCATATTGGGGATTATTTTCCAAGCCGAACCACCTTTTCTTTTACTCTATTCTGTTTTTCATACATTGTATTTTTCAAAGATGATACTCAAGCATTGTCAACGGTACACTATTGGGTAGCTTCTGTCAATAGAGTTGTTAACAGGTACTCGATTTTAAGTTCAAAAGCTATGAAGATTCACCCCGTAGTCCAGCTGGACTTCCCCCACCGCATGAATCTTCATAGGAGCGGTAAAGGTACCTGATTCGATTTTGTAGCTCCACATGACATAGTAAGCGTAAAAGTATCAGTTTTGCTAACAGGTAGATATCAATTTGTCACCTTCTCTATAGAAGAGATGCCTCTCTTGTACAAACACAGCTATCGTGCTAAGATGTTTAGCGGAAAGGCAAGAACGTTGTAGAAAGCAGAAAAGGCACATGGCAGAAGAAAACAACGAGAAGAACACCTACGTGATGGACCCGGAGAGCGCAGCCGAGATGGCGCGCCTCATTGATCAAGACCTCACATTGACTCGCGAAATGGGGGAGCTATTTCCGCAGAGCATCGTTTTAAAAGATGGAAATTCCGTATTGGATGTGGCGTGTGGGCCGGGGGGCTGGGCACTGGAGGTAGCCTATGAATATCCGGAAGTGCAGGTGGTGGGTGTTGATATCAGCCAGCCGATGATTTCTTACGCGAATATGCGCGCTAAAACGCAACGCCTGACCAATGCGCAATTCCAGGTCGCGAATGTGCTGGAGCCTCTTCCCTTTGCTGATAATACGTTTGACCTGGTGAATGCGCGCTTGATGACGTCTTTTTTGCCCCGGGATGCGTGGCCGCATGTAGTGAGGGAACTGGTGCGCATTACGCGCCCAGGCGGTGCCGTTATTCATACCGAATGCGATGTTTTTGGCGAGTCGAACAGTTCATCATTAGAGGCGCTGACGAAAGCTGTTCATGAGGCCATGCACTTCGCAGGCCTCTATGTGGGGAAAGGCAGTGGAGTAACGTCGCGGTTGCCAGGGTTTTTACAAGAAGCGGGATGCACTGATATACAACAAAAGACGCACGTGGTCAATTTTTCTGCTGGAACACCATCCCATCGCCCGGTGCTTGAGAATTTCCGCGTCGGGGTTCAGCTTATTCGCCCTTTCGTTACCAGACGAAGCCTTCTTACGGCGGAGAAATTTGACGAGTTACGTGACAGGGCTTTGGAAGAAACGCAGTCTGAACAATTTCGAGGAACGTGGACATTTGTAACGGTCTGGGGAACGAAGCAGTAGACAGCAGAAAATAGGAAGGCTTATGAGCGAGCAAGAAAGCAATAAAAATACCTACGTGATAGACCCGGAGAGCGGGGCAGAGATGGCGCGGCTGATTGACCAGGATATCACAATCAGCAAGGCCATAGGAGCGTTATTTCCAGGGGATATTGTGCCTGAAAGCGGGCAAAAAGTGCTGGATGTAGCGTGTGGGCCGGGAGGCTGGGCGCTGGAAGTGGCCTTTGAATATCCGGAAGTGCAGGTGGAAGGTATTGATATCAGCCAGGCGATGATAGCCTATGCCAATATGCGCGCTCAGTCACAGCAGCTAACTAATGCCCATTTTCAGGTCATGAACGTGCTGGAACCGCTGGCATTTGCTGATAATACGTTTGATCTGGTCAATGCGCGCTTGATGACCTCGTTCCTGCCCCGGGATGCATGGCCGCGTGTGGTGAAGGAACTGGCGCGCATTACGCGCCATGACGGCGTCATTATTCATACTGAATGTGAAACTTTTGGTGAGAGCAACAGCCAGGCTATTGAAGAGCTATCGAGCGTGATTAACGAGGCGATGTATCGCGCAGGTTTGTATATTGGGAAAGGGAGAGGAGTGACAGCGAAGTTGCCGCAATTCTTACAGGAGGCGGGGTGTACCAATATACAACAGGAGCAACATGTGCTGGATAGTTCTTATGGAACGCCGACGCACAAGGCCTCGCTCGAGAATTTGCGCGTCGGTATCCAACTTGTGCGCCCCTTTGTACTCCGACTGGGACTGGTGACGCCGGAAAAGTTTGATGAATTATTTGAGCGCTCATTGCAGGATATGCAATCTGAGCGTATGCGGGGAACCTGGACGTTTGTGACGGTCTGGGGGATAAAAGATAAGTGATGAGACGAACGAAAATTGTGTGTACCATAGGTCCGGCCACCAGCAGCGCGGAAAAACTTGAGCAATTAATACGCGCGGGCATGAATGTTGCCCGCCTCAACTTTTCGCATGGAACGCACGATGAACATGCGCAGGTCATTGAACGCTTGCGGGCGATTGCTGCTCGTCTCGGTTGCGCTGTTGCCATCTTGCAGGACTTGCAGGGGCCGAAAATTCGTACCGGCGCGTTACAGGGCGGCCAGCCGGTACGCCTGGTCGATGGAAACACTCTCACTATCACTACCCGTCCAATCGCGGGAAACGCCGAAGTAGTCAGCACGACCTATCCTCAATTGCCGCAGGATGTCAAACCGGGAGACCGTATTTTGCTCGATGATGGTTTGATGGAACTGCGTGTATTGGATGCTGGGGCCGACGAGGTGCGGTGTCAGATCATGCATGGTGGTATGCTGAAAGAACATAAGGGTATCAACCTGCCTGGGGTAGCGGTAAGCGCTCCCGCTCTCACCGAGAAGGACCGCGAAGACCTGCGCTTTGGTCTGCAACAGGGCGTCGATTACGTGGCGCTCAGCTTCGTGCGCAGGCCGGAGGATATTCTGGAGGCGAAGCGTTTTATGCAAGAGGTGCTGGCGGAGCAGGGTGGCAAAAAGCCCTCTGTACCGCCGCCGTTGATTGCTAAATTGGAGAAGCCAGAGGCGGTTGCGCGCCTGGACGAGATACTTGAAGTGACAGATGGCGTAATGGTGGCGCGTGGCGATCTGGGCGTCGAGATGGCACCAGAAAAGGTGCCGCTCATCCAGAAACGTATCATTACGCGCTGCAACGAACTCGGCCTGCCCGTGGTTACCGCGACCCAGATGCTTGAGTCGATGATTTCCAATCCTCGTCCCACACGTGCCGAAGCCAGCGACGTTGCAAATTCCGTACTCGATGGCACCGATGCCGTGATGCTCAGCGCGGAAACTGCGGCGGGTGCCTATCCTATCGAGGCTGTGCAGATGATGGCACGCATCGCGCTCGAGACCGAAGCGGGCAATCGAACGGCCCGCCAACCCCAGTGCAAACGGCTCAGCCAGGCGCATGCTGTGAGCCATGCTGCCCGCGCGCTTTCTGAAGAGGCGAGCGTAATTGCCATTGTCGTATTTACCCGCTCAGGCAACTCGGCCCATCTGATCTCGAAAGACCGGCCTCGGGTGCCAATTATCGCCTATACCCCCTCGGAGCGCGTCTATCGCCAATTATCACTCTGGTGGGGCGTCTGGCCGTATCGTATCGCCATGAAAGGCAGCACCGAAGAATTGATCGCCGAGGTTGAGAAACGTCTGATTGAGGATCAACTTGTGCAGGTCGGCGAACATGTGGTGATTATGGGGGGACTGCCGATTGCCAGCCAGGCGCGCACCAACTTTGTCAAGCTGCACCGGGTTTGCGAATAAAGCCCGGTCGTCCATTCGTCCTACACAGGCGCGATGATTGACAAATTGGGTACTGCGTGCTATCCTAGACGTGCCGTAAGTCAGGAACGACGCTTGTTGCGCTGCGCTGAGTCGCGGCGCTTTCATAATTACATACCCCTCACGGGAATACATACATTGTGCCCCAGGGGAAGAGGTGAGAGAAGAAAGGCATGAGTGTTAGAATCCGTTTGAAACGAGTGGGCAAGAAGAAAGCCCCCAGCTATCGCGTCGTGATCGCAGATGCGCGCTCTCCTCGCGATGGCCGCATTATTGACAATATTGGTTGGTACAACCCGATGGTAGAGCCGTCTGCTATTCATATCGACGCCGACAAGGCCATTCGCTGGCTTAGTAACGGAGCGCAGCCGTCTGATTCGGTGATATCGCTGTTCAAGCGCACTGGCATTCTTGAGCGCTTTGAGCAGGTTAAAACGCAGGCAAAGGCCGCCGCTTCCACTACACCGTCTGAATAGCACGCGCTGCTTGCAGGTGAAAAATGCGTAAACTCATCGAGTATATCGCCAGATCGCTGGTGGATAATCCTGCTGCCGTACAGGTGCGCGAGGTGCGCAATGACCGCAATGCCCTGGTGCTAGAGCTGCATGTCGCGCCCGAAGACTATGGAAAAGTCATCGGACGGCAAGGGCGAGTTGCGAAGGCGATGCGTACACTCCTGCGGGCTGGTGGTACGCGTGAAGGCCGTCATACTTCACTCGAAATTGTCTAGAAGAATCCAACGAGGATTTTGTGCCAGAACAACAAGAGACAGAATGGGCTACTGTCGGAAGAGTAGTAGCCCTTTTTGGCGTGCATGGCGAATTGAAAGTACGCCTGCTGACCGATAATCCGAATCGCTTTGCTGCTCTCGAAGCGGTGTATGTCGAGTCGGAACATACGCGCTACATTATTCAAAGCGCCCGTCCTTACAAAGGGGAGATGATTATCCTCAAATTGAAGGGCGTGGACAGCGCCAGCGCAGCCGAGAGCCTGCGCGATAGCGATTTGCAGATTCCGGTTGCTGAGCTAGCCACGCTTCCGCCGGATTCGTATTACCAGCATGATATTCTTGGTCTGCGCGTGTTTACGCTGCATGACGTGCTGGTGGGTAATATTGTCGATATTCTGCCTACCGGCGGCAATGATGTCTATGTTATTCAAACGCCTGCGCGGGGAGAAGTCCTCATTCCCGCGATTAAAGCAGTAATCAAGCAGATTGATCTCGTTCGCCGCACCATGCATATTGACCCGATGCCCGGTTTGTTAGATAATGATGAGCAAGCAGAGGAAAACGAAGCCATTTTTGACGAAGAAGGGGAGGATGAAATAAACGGCTAAGCTTACGTGTTCTCATCAGTAAAGCGCGCGTTATGAAACGCAAGGCAGCTTGCAAACGTATAGTTAGCAAGAGGGGAACAATGAGGTTTATCGCCAACCTGCCGATACAATAAACAAGCACATTTTGTAGGGAGGTGTCCCGTGTCAGACCGTATCCCAACTCTGGCCGATCTCTGTAGCGCGTTAGCAGATGGCAGCATTCAGGCAACCTGTGATGGCTCCATGTATCATGTCAATGCGCTGGAATTGCGGCGGTATCTTAACCGGTTTCGTTCGCTCCCGACTATTTCATCTGTTGATGCCCCGGCGGTAAGCCAGACGAGCGGCTGGTCCGTTTCGACACAACCATCTGCTGTGTAGGCCTGTAAGGCCGAATTTTTTTGCCCGTTTTTGGGGAAGTGGTTGCGTTTGCCCTGGGGAAGGACTATAATATTGCCAGATGGCAGCTACTATCCGGCATTGAGCGGGGGTAGCTGGAGGAGCAATTGTCGCGCACTGGTTTGTAGTGCGTCCTATTACGGTAGAAAGGTGCTGTATGGAGCCTCTCGATACAGATTTTGAGTATACGACCGCCGAACCACGTAAAGCCTCTGCCGCTTCACGTTTCTCGATGATGCTTATTTTCCCCATTCTCGGCTTACTGCTGGTTCTGGTCTTTATTCTAGCGGCTATTTTCCAGCTTGATCTCTCCGGTCTCGTTGATGGCCTGGTAGGTGTACTTATCCTGCTATTTGCCCTGTTCATCGTGATGATTTTCTGGGCAATGGCACCACGTGCTCGCGAGATGTAAGCATAAACCACCTGGAAAGAGGAAGGGAAGAATCCCGCTCTTTTCAGGTATTTTTATTATTTGCGCTTGAACAGGCGTTAACCCTCGTGTTTCTGTTCTAGCGACTCTTTTATGGCAATGCGTTCCATTTCCCCATCTGTTTCGCGAAGCACCATCAGCAGTGATTTGCGATAAACACTGAGGAATTCAAGTAAACCCAACGTTTCCTCAGCTAACAAGTCAAATGCAATTCCGGCTGGATGTTTGAGGATGAGCGTGCCGTCATCTTCGAGATGTACTCGATAGCGTCCAATAATTGCGTCCATGCTACTCTTGCCTTCCGACTCCCGTACAAATACCTATCCCTTAAGGAAATTATACAACAAACCTTCTATAAGCAAAGAACGAAAACGAATCCCAAAAGTTCCCATTTCTGCTCGCTAAATCAGGCTAGTTGCATCCATACATGGGAAGGAAAGTCAGGATCAGGAAGTATTTCCGAGAACAGGCATCCAAGTAGTTCCGCAGATTCGACGAGACGAGGCCCCGAGCGGTTCAGATAGGCATTGCCATCGATAGCATAGACCCGGCCATTTTTTACGGCGCTCAATGCCCGCCATTTCTCGTGCTGTTGTAGCAGGGGAACATCTTGAAGGGTGCGCTCGAGGGTAAAGCCGCAGGGAGCGAGTACGATGATATCAGGGTCTGCCGCTAGCAAGTCATCCCAGGTGATCCAGGGTGTATGCAGACCGGTTTCTCCGAAAAGATTTTCGCCGCCAGCATAGGCCACCAGTTCAGGCGTCCAGTTGCCCGCTCCCATGAGCGGATCGAGCCATTCGAGTACGGCCACACGAGGTCTGCTGCCCATCTGAGAAGTTCTCTCGCGCAGGCGTTCCAGGCGTTGTATGTAGCCCTGCGCGAGTTGCTGCGCCTGTTCGCGACGTCCGAGCGCATCTCCAACACGTATCACGTCTTCCCATACATCGCTCAGACGGTAGGGAGCGAGCGAGACAATGCGTGGATGCAGGCCGGTCAATTCCTGAACGGCGCGCATCACATCGCGCTCGCTCACCGCGCATACCTCGCACTGCGTCTGCGTCAGGATCACATCTGGCCTCAATTGCTGTAGCATCTGTACATCAATAGCATAGATGCTCAGGGCTTTCAGCGCTGCTTCCTCTGCCGTCAAACGGCTCTGCGCGAGCTGGCGAATCTGTGCATCGATCTGCGCGCTACTGGTATTGACCTCTATCTGGACTCTGCTCACGACAGGCAGTGAGAGAACTTCTGGCGGGTAGTCGCATTCATGCGAGCGGCCCACCAGTTGATCGAGACAGCCCAGGGCTGCGACCATTTCAGTAGCGCTGGCTAATAACGAAACTATACGCACAACAACTCCTGCCGGTGAAAGTGATTTCGCTGGTCATTGTATCACAATTTCAGGAGGCATCGACTTTCCAGACAATAGCTGTAGAGTCTCCATAGCCTGCCGCGATATAGCGTCCATCGGGCGACCAGGAAACGCAGATAGTTGCGCCATTGGTAATACTTTTAGTTGGAAAGAACAGTTGTTGTTTGACGAACGTATTAGGCGCAGTTGTCTGGCGCAGCGTTTGTATATCCCAGATGTAGATACGAGGTGTGCGAGGATAGCACACTGCCAGGTAGCGTCCATTGGGCGACCAGGCCATTGCCCAGGCATAGGGCGGGTGAATATCCCCGTTCAGTAATGGTTCGTCTATTTGCAACGTGAGAAGTATTCTATTCTGCACAGCATCAAAGATATAGACGAGATCAAGATCTGATACTGCCAGGATATGCGGCTCTACAGGCGACCAGGCTTCGCTTGTATTGCTGATGACGTGAACGTTGTTAAATTGAGGTCGGTCGGCCAGTGAAAGCACCTGCTTGACCTGTCCTGAAACAACGTTCCAGACCAGCGCTTTTCCGCCAAGCGTATTTCCGGCTATCCACGCGCCATCAAGCGACCAGCTTAGAGCATCCATAATGAGAGTGCTGCCCGCGTTGTCGGAGCCAAATGTGCGCACAGGCCCGGTGGCGCGTCCCACCTGCCAGAGATCAATCTGAGTTCCCGATTCCTCGTTAAAGGCATGCGTAGCAAATGTATCGCTGGTAGGAGACCACGCCAGCACAAAATAGTTGGGCGGCACAACGTTGTTTGCCTGGCTATTGTCGGTATAAGGCTGTGCCTGCGCGCTGCTGCGAGTATCAATCAGGTAGACGTGGCTATCGAGGACTACGGTGGCGATATAGTGTCCATCGGGCGACCAGCCGAGCGAATTCGGTCCAATCATGTTCGGCAGTTTCCAGTCGCGGGTAGGCGTGTTGAGCGGGCGATAGCTGTTTGAATTTGATTGCAATGCGCTGCCGATATCCCACAACAGCACATGTGTATCTTCGCTGCCGGTTGCCAGATAGTGGCCAGCCGGGTCCCAGGCAATCTGCGTGACCGATTTTGTGTGACCGGTAAGCGACAGGAGAGGAATACCGGGAATCAATTGACGCGGACCAGGAACCGGGCGAGGACGTGGCACTTGTAGGGGCGTTATAGTTGGCGTCGTATGCGCTCGCCTGTAGAAGTAGAAAGCCGTTCCTCCTACCGCAGCAAGCGCGACTGCGCTAATTCCACCGATGAGCAGCGTTCTACGCGAAACGAGACTTTTTTCTTGCGATGGTGTGACCGGTGGAGGCTGGGGTACTGCTATCTGCTGACCAGGGACAGGTGTTCCCGCGGCAAAAGGTGCCGTCGTCGCGAACGGCGAGGGTGATTGGAGATTTGAGGCATGGGTAGTAGCATTGGGGGTGGAAACCATGTTGGGTACTGGTTGCGGCGTGGGAAAAGCGGGCGCAACCTGGTATGCTGGTTGGTTGCCCGGCGAAATGGTGGGTTGTGAAGGTACGGCGAGAGGCTGGTGCGCCGTACCTGCCATAGGTGGATACAATGGCGAGGATTGTGCCTCTCGCGGCTGCTTCCAGGGCGCAAGAACAGTGGACATGGGGTCAGATGGCATGCGTGGGACTGGCTGCCAGGTTCCTTCCAGTGCTTCAACCAGTACTTTGCAGGAGGCGGGACGATCTTCTGGGCGTTTTGCCAGCCCCCATAGGAGTAGCTGTTCCACAAATGGCGGCAGGGATGGATTGAATGTGCGAGGTAATGGCGGCTGCACTTCCACCTGCTGTCGCAGCACGTTGAGGGGATTGCCGCGAAAAGGTAACTGGCCCGTCAAAAGCTGGTACGCTGTGACGGCAAAGCTGTAGCGATCGCTAGCTGACTCCGCTTGCCCCTGCGCCTGTTCCGGTGCCATAAATTCCGGTGTGCCCGCGCCAGAATGCGTTTGACCCGCGAAGGTGGCGCTGCTCAGCAACTTCGCGATGCCGAAATCGGCGAGGTAGAGCCAGCTATTCTGCAAAAGCATGTTGGCCGGTTTGATGTCGCGGTGCAATACACCCTTGCTGTGCGCGAAGTCGATAGCCTGAGCGGCCTGCTTGAGATAGTGCAGCGCCTCAGTTGGCGGTAACGGCCCGTTTGCGGCGCGCAGGCGGTCGCGTAATGAGCCGCCACTTATAAAGGGCGTCACCAGGTAAGTGACGATCATGTCTTGTTCGATGGTTTGTTCGCCAAAGTCATGTACAGGTAGGATGTTGGGATGCTCAAGCGCGGCAGCGGCCCGCGCCTCGCGCTCGAAGTCGGCCCGATAAGCAGTATCGCTGGCCCTTACTGAGGGCAATATTTTGAGTGCTACCTGTCGTTTAAGCTGGCTATCCTCGGCCAGCCATACTTCGCCCATTCCGCCGCGCCCAAGCAGGCGAAGCAAGCGATAGCGGCCAGGCATGCGGCCTTGCCAGTCTCTCAGAACGTTCATATGTGCCAGAATCCTTTGTTATGACCAGAATGAACTATTCCAGATGTAAATGCTGTCGTTCAAGTCGTTGTAACCCGCGGCCAGCCAGTTCCCATCAATCGACCATGCCAGGGCCGTAACTTTCGCGTTTTTTGGCCCCGCAAGTGTGAGAATTGGCAGTCTATTGCCAGAAGCAGAAGGACCAGGATAGTATTTCCAGATATGGATATTACCGTTGACATCGCCCGCAGCTAGCAGATAATTGGAGGTGGGAGACCAGGCAAGCGCGGTCAAATCGACTGTAAAGCCGCTCGCTAAGGTCGGTGCGTTGACCTTGCTGTAATTGTCCAGCTTGCTCCAAACAACAATGCTGCTGGAATTGAGGGTGTGGTCATAGCAAAAGGCGGCGAGAAAGTTGCCGTCGGAAGACCAGGCCGCGCCGGATGGTCCAAAGAGCTGCAACTGGTTGGTTAACAGGTTTATGGTTGGCTTTAAGCTGGGCGTTAGATGCGCAAGGGTAATGGCATCGTTTGCGCCTCCAGTTGTGGCGATGGCTAAAGTCGAGGGATCGGCGGGCGAGGGAACCATTACTGATGCCGGGTATGCCCGCGTCTCGCTGATATAGAAAGGCCTGGTAGCAGTATTCAGAGGCCGTGTGCTGTGAAGTGGGTCGAATAGTGTGAATTGCGTGAAAAGCTGACTATCAGGTGTGCTAAGATTGTTCGCTATAATCAGGTATTGGCCAGGGAACCAGGACATGGCGTTTAGTACGTTGCTACCCGTAAGCTGAACAGGGGCTGTCAGGTTAAAAGCCATTCCACTCATGTCATTTTTATAAAAAGAGACGTAGCCATGAGTTAGATCAATATTTGTTGAGCCTGAGCTGACGTTACCGATGGCTACGGCGGAGCCATCTGGCGACCAGGCCAGAAGCATGGTGACATCAGTAACGCCGGGGCTTTGCAAACCGATTGGTTTGAGCGTCTGTGTCTGGTTTGTGGGGGTGGGAATATTCCACGCCAGCGCCTGCCCATCCAGGCCAATTGAAATCAGCCGATTTATTTGTGAAGAAGATGGCGACCACCCTATAGTGGTGACATCTTCGTTATGTCCTTGCAGGATGAAATCCGGCGCGGTGGAACTTTTTGTGGTAGAAGTGCGCGAGGTAGATGCACTGCCTCTCGTTTGTGAGGGATTTTGCTGTCCCTGGTGTGAGACAAAAGCCCAGGTTCCCAGCCCAGCCCCGGCAACCAGCGCGGCGGCACCGACTCCAATAAGGAGATTTCGGCGCGTGATCCCTTGATTTATAGATGGTGTGTTGGGCGGGGTTAATGCATTTGCTCCCGTTATAGCAGGATCAGCATATCCAGCTACAGCGGGAGCCTGTTGAAAGAACGTCGATTCGTAAGGCGCACTGGCAGCCGCCTGCTGCAGTGCGTTGATAAAAGCGCGAGCCGAAGGAAGGCGCTGCTCCGGGTTTTTCGCGAGTCCCTGCAAAAGGATGGTTTCAATGGCCGGAGAGAGCGCGGGATTGATCTGGCGCGGCGGTGGGGGCGGCGAGATGATGTGCTGAATAGTGGTCGCGTAGGGCGTATCCGCCTTGAACGGCACTCTACCTGTGAATAACTGGTAGGCGATGACCGCCAGACTGTAGTTGTCGCTGGCGGGTTCTGCGCGTCCCTGCGCCTGTTCTGGAGCCATGTATTCGGGTGTGCCGAAGCCAACTCCGGTTTGGGTCAGGCGGTTCTGCTCACCGAGCATACGCGCGATACCGAAATCGGCCAGCAGCAGCCAGCCATCATTGCGTAAGAGCATATTGGCAGGCTTCACGTCGCGATGAATGACGCCTTGAGTGTGCGCGTAATCAATAGCCTCTGCTGCCTGGGAGAGATAGTGCAGCGCTTCTTGTTGTGGCATCGCCTGCCGGTTGTTTGCTACCCGGCTAATGCGGTCGCTGAGCGAGCCGCCCGGCACGTAGGGCATGACGAGGTAGGAAATTGCCTGCCCATTTGCCAGCCGCTCCTCGCCGTAATCATGCACCGGCAGGATATGCGGGTGATTGAGCGCCGCCGCTGCATGCGCTTCGCGCTCAAAGCGTTGCAGGTATTCCTGGTCGCCCTGGGTATGCACTGGCAGGGTCTTGATTGCCACCTGCCTGCGCAGCTTCGGGTCCTCTCCCAACCAGACCTCACCCATGCCCCCGCGCCCCAGTAAACGCAGCAGGCGGTAGCGTCCCAGCATTTGTGTTTCCACAGGCTGTGAAATGGATTGTTCGTCAGGTCTCATGCTGCATGTTCCTGCATGTATGTGGGTGGTTTTTTACCTTTTCTTCAGGTATGACGCATATTATGACGAACTAACCCCTGGTTGTGTTTCATGAACAGTTATTCATGAGTACTTTTTGCTAAGCGAATTGTCTGGGGTTTTCCCTTGTGCTTTTTTAATTTGCCGAATATACTTGCATTGGTACGAACTTTCCTTCACTATCTGTTTGTCTGTCGTTGAGTGTACCTGTTTCCTAATCGTAGTTCGCGTAGCACTATCTATTTTGTACGTTATCCCTCTTAGTGAGTTTCCATTTGAAGGAAAGGAGCTTCCTTTGCCTGAAAAGAGCGTGTCTCACGTAACGCAAGAGCAGGTCATGGATGCTTTGCGGGCCTGCTACGACCCCTGCTGTAAAGAGCGTGAAGTCAGTATCGTTGAACTGGGTCTGATCGCGGGTGTGCAGGTCGATGAAAGCGGGCAGAACGTGCGGGTGGAACTGCTGCTTACCTCTGGCTGGTGTCCATTTTCAACCCATTTGCTCCAGATGATCGACCAGCAGGTACGCGCGCTTGAAGGTGTGGCTGAGGTGGATACCGAGATTGTCTGGAACGCCGTCTGGACACCAGAGCGCATGTCCGAAAGCGCCCGGCGCAAATTAACCCTGCCGATGGCCCAGTTACTGCCCTTGCGCCAGCGCCGTCTTGAACGAGAGGCCCAACAGGCTGCTGCCGCGCCTTCATCGCCGTCTATTTCCTGAATCGAAGCACAGAAGAGGAGTATGTCATGCTGGACAATGATGCCTTTGTTTTTGACTGCGTATGTCACGTCTTTAACTTCGACCTGAACAACGCCTATGGCAAGCCGGGCCAGATGTTCATTAATCACCTCTACGCCTTTCACCAGGTGCTAACTCCCCCTGGAGAACGTGTGCTTGGACCCGAAGAATTCCTGCGCGAGTGGAACATCGACGAGATTGCGCGCATGGTGTTCGAGGAATCCGGCACAGATATGATCGTTGCCCAACCTCTACCGCTCACCGATCTCTTCTATGATGGCCTTTCCCAGTGGGAGAAGTGCGCGGCAATGGCGCAGCGATATCCCGACCGCGCTATTTTCTGGGGCACCATCAACCCGCTCGAAGGCCGCAAGGCGCTTGATCTGATGGAGCGGCAGGTCAAGGAATTTGGCGCAAAAGCATTCAAGCTCTACAACGTGCGCTATGACTATGGCGAGCCGTTCCCCTGGCGCATGGATGATCCCCGTGTCGCTTATCCCATTTTCGAGAAGGCACTTGAACTCGGCGTCACCACCATTGGCGTTCACAAGGGCGTGCCGCTCGGCCCGCAGCCTATCGAACATACGCAGGCCTGGGATATGGATGGGGCAGCCGCCAACTTCCCCGATATCAATTTTGTGATCTTCCACGTCGGCCTGCCGTTCATTGATGAAATTTGCTGGCAGTTGGTACGCTATCCCAACCTGTATGCCTCGATTGCCGCCACGCTCAACTTTATCGTGCGCGCTCCCCGCACGTTTGCCGAGAACATGGGCAAACTGATGTTCTGGTGTGGCGAGGATAAAATCCTGTACGGCGGCGAAACTCCCATCTGGCACCCGCGCTGGGCGCTCGACGCTTTCTGGAACTTCGAACTACCGGAAGACATGGTGACGGGATATGGCTATCCGCAACTGACCAAGCAGGCCAAGAAAAAGATTCTGGGCGGCAACCTGGCGCGCCTGATGGGCATTGATGTAGAGCAGAAGGTGGCCGAATTGAGGAACGCATAGCTACAGAAAGGAGTTACAGCCATGACACAATCCGCAGCCGAGCTGTCAAAGCGCACTCCGCAAGAGGTCTTTCGACATCACGCCCAGGCATTGGGCAATGAAGACCTTGATGCGACGGCAATGGACTATGCCGAAGATGCGGTCGTCATCACTCAGGATGGCGTGATACGCGGGAAGTCGGCCATTCGTGACTTCTTCGCCGCCGTTTTTCGCGCGATACCGCAGGCAAAGTGGAATGTCAAGGAAACGTATGTAGATAACATTCTCTTCCTTGAGTGGACTGCCGATTCCATGAAAGGCAGCGTCAACGATGGCGTTGACACCTTCATTTTCAAGGATGGGCTGATTCAATACCAGACGGTACGCTACACGTTGGAGGTGAAGGGGTAGAGTCTCACCTTTTATTGTGCTGTAGGGACGCGATTCATCGCGTCCACCCTGGCATCCAGACATCAGCGATCGACGAGGGTGGACGCGATGAATCGCGTCCCTACAAGAGAATCCCTCATTATTTTATCAAAATTCATCAAGATCGCCCTTTTCTATACCTGTTCCCGCCATACTCGCTCTACTGTTGGCTTGATTGACTATAAAACCTACGAACTGAAAAGCAAGCGGTCAAGCCCGCGCACCAGTCCCGTCACATTCATCACCCGGCGGACGGCCAGCAGTGTGCCGTTGATGTAGGGTTCTGCGCCTGTGCCGGAATCGTGACGGATGGTTAAACGTTCGTCTGGCAGGCCGAAGATGGTTTCAAAGGAGATAGTGTAGCCCGGCAGGCGCAGGGAATGGACTTGTGTTCCTGCGATGTTGGCCCCTCGTGCCTCTTTGGGGCCGTGAATTTGTTCGATAGGGATCTCTCGTTGGTTTGTCGCCCTCTGACCCAATTCTTCGGCGAGTTCTTGCACTGTTCCGCTGGGCGCATCAATTTTTCCGGCGCTGGCGTAATCAATGATCTCCCAGGAGGGCAGATATTGGGCGGCCAGGAGGGCGAAATGTTTGGCCAGGGCGGCTGTGAGCGAAAAATTTCCGGCTGCGATTACCCCCAGCTTGCGTTCCTCTGCTCTCGCTTCAATTTCCGCGTAGTCTATTGCTGTCAGGCCCGAGGTGCCGATGACTACTCGAATACCAGCATCTAATGCTTTAAAGGTGCGGGCTTTGACCGAAGTAGGGTTTGTATAATCAATGAGAACATCAATGGAGGCCGGAAGCAGTTCTTCCAGCGTTTGCGTGATGGGAATATTCGCCTTTGCCAGACCGAGCACTTCTCCGATGTCTTGTCCAGCTTTTTTGCGCGCAATAGCACCTACCAGTTGGAATTCCTGAGAGGTTAAAATCGCGCGGGCCACAAGGCTGCCCGCCCAACCGGTTGCCCCTGCAACACAGACACGAATAGTCATGCTGGCCTGTCCTTTCTACTGCTTTCTGCCATGAAAGTATTCACCTGTTATGGCTGTGAATTTGACTGAACGCCGTAGCGCCGTTCCAACTCCTGGATGTGAGGAAGACCAATCAGGCTAGTAAACTCTGAGAATGTCACCATGTGCGAATGGAACGGCGTTGGCGTGTCGCCGCGCTTCAACACCTCGAGCAGTTCGAGCATGGCATGCGTGGCGGCAAAGAGCAGGCTGACCGGGAAGATCACCAGCTTGAAGCCGAGGGCGCGAATATCTTCCAATGGGAGCGGGGGCGTTTTGCCGCTTTCGGCCCAGTTGAAGAGCAGGGGAACGTCCGAAAAGGCTTCGCCAATGGCGCGCAGTTCCTCGAGCGACCGGGGAGCCTCGATGAAAATCATGTCTGCTCCGGCTTCGCGGTAGGCGCGCCCTCGTCTCAGCGCGTCCTCGAGGCCATAGACGGCGTTGGCGTCGGTGCGGGCGATGATGACGAAATCGGGGTCTTGCCGGGCATCTACGGAGGCGCGCACTTTCTGCACCATCTCTTCCATTGGAATGACCTGTTTGCCTTCCATGTGCCCGCACTTCTTGGGCCAGATCTGATCCTCGATATGTAGTCCTGCTACGCCTGCGCGCTCGTATTCGCGGACAGTGCGGCGCGCGTTGATGGGATTGCCGTAGCCGGTATCGGCATCGGCTATGAGAGGAGTATCGCCTATCACTGAAGCCAGCGCGGTGGCCCTGCTCACCATTTCGCTCATGGTAAGCAGACCAACATCCGGCTGCCCCAGTACGCTGGCGGCTGTGCCGAAACCCGTCATATAGACGATGGGAAAGCCTGCCTGGGCAATCAGACGCGCGCTGAGGGCATCATACGCGCCAGGGACAACAAGCAAGTCAGGGGACGCCAGTAGTTCGCGCAAACGGGTAGTGACACGCATAGCAGTATCCTTTTCTATGCTTGTACAAAATGGTGGTTGAGCGCTAAGTAAAGCATATCCTATTTCTGCCCTTTATATCATATTTCTGTTGGGGGTTGTTCCTCAAGCGCTAGCGGCAAGGTAAACCAGAACGTTGCTCCCTCTCCTGGTACGCTTTGTAGGCCCACCTGTCCGTTATGGCGAGTAATCAACGCCTGGCAGATGGAGAGGCCGAGGCCCAGGCCAATACCCGGGCCGCTTTGCACCGGCACATTGGGTGCCTGGTAGAAACGTTCCCAGATGCGCTCCTGCACTTCTCGCGGAAGTCCAGGCCCATAATCCTGCACTGAAACCTGTCCCTGTTTGCCATCTACCACCAGCCTGACCTGTATAGGGCGGTCTGGCGGCGAGTATTTGAGCGCGTTGGTGAGATAGTTGTTGACCACCTGGGCAATGCGATCTGCGTCTGCCATGACGAGGACGGGTTCCTGTTGAATCTCAAGCACAATTTCTCGCCCTTGCGCAATTTGACGGGTATCTTCAACCGTCCCGGAAACGATTTTAGCCAGATCGCACAAAGATATGTTAAGTTCCAGCTTATTCGATTGAATGCGGGCGACATCGAGCAGATCACCAATTAAGCGGTCTTCCACGCGCGTCTGGTGCATAGCGCGGTTGAGTAACAGCTCGACATCATGCAGCAATTTAGCCATAGCGGGCGGAATCGTTGCCTCCTGCCGCAATGCCCGTTGCAGGCGCATTTGAGCGAGTTGAATATTGCCATGCATTGCGGCAAGCGGAGTGCGCAGTTCGTGGCTGATGATGTGAATGAATTCGTCTTTGCGCCGCTCGAGTTCTTTGTGTTCGCTGATGTCAAGAATAAAGCAAAGCCACTGTACCGGGTCGCGTTCAACCTCGGCTGCCCCAATCAACACAGGCACCCGGCTGCCATCTTTGCGGAAATATTCTTTCTCATAAGGAGCGCAGGTTCCATGTGCCGCAAGTTCCGCGAGCGCCTGCTGATCGCGTGCCTGATATTCAGGCGGGGTCATAGTGTGCCAGTTGAGCGTTTTGTTATTCAGGTCTTCTCGCGTGTAGCCCACGATATGCAAGAAGGCATCGTTTGCATCAAGGATAAGTTCTGCATCGGCAACGATGACACCGATGATGTTGGAGTCCATCAACCGGCGGGCGCGTATTTCACTGTGCTGGAGTTCTTCCTCTATGCGTTTTCTGTGTGTAATATCCTTTGAGACGCCGATAAATCCTCTGACATTTCCCTGTTCATCGTGAAGCGCGGTGGTTTTAGCATCAATCCAGATGATTGAGCCATCTTTTCTTCGCCCTCTCCATTCTCCTACGTAATCGTGCCCTCTCAGAATACTTTGCAGGTCCATGTCCAGTGATGGCTCATCGGGATAGAGCAAAGCGGGCGTCTTCCCAAGCATTTCTTCAGCCGTATAGCCAAAGAGTTGGGTAGCGCCCTCATTCCAATAAATAATGCTGCCATTGAGGTCGGTGACGATGACGCTGTCGCGTATATTCTGTAAGATATTAGCTTGAAACACTAATTGCTCATCTGTTGTCGTCATCAGCTTACTAATCTGCCTTCTGGCTGCGGTTTGTTTGCTCATGCCGCATCCTTTCTACAAATACCATACCCTCTTCCTCTATATTGTACTCTATTGGTTCTACTTATAACTCCGTTATCTACAAACATGTTTTGCAGGGATTTATAGCGTCTGCTATTAAGGAAGCGTCTTATATAGATGAGGTAGAGTATTGTTACGGGTAAAGCATCCTGTCTGTATTACTACTTACTCTGGAACGATGATGCGCAGTCGCGCATCGGCAAGATGCACATAGATGGGTGTCTGTCCGCGTACCTCACCATCCAGGGTAACATCGCGTGGGTCATGGTCTGTGCTGATGATAACACCTTTGGCCTGAATGTGATGAATCCCTGGCAGGCCTGTCAATTCGCCAGCGTGATGTTTCGTTCCATTAGTTTCTGGCGGCAAATCTTCTTCAGCGCTGTGCGCATTGTGTGCGCCGAAAAAACGTCCGAGGATTTGTCCCAGGCGTCCCAGTTCAAGCTCCTCGATGACCACAATATCGAGCAGGCGGTCGGAAATGCTGGCATTAGGAACGGAGAGGCCGAGTTGTCCGCCAAAGATGGGGGCGTTGATGATGGCTATCTGTATCGCCCGGCAATCGAGGGCATATTCTTCACCTGCGAAGCCTGAGATTACGATAGGATGATCGGTTTTCTGGGCGCGGGGAAAGGAGAGTCCCTGGAATTCTAAATGAACATCCAATACTTCATGATCTTTTAAGACCTCTATAGCGGCGACGGGGTAGGTGAGACGCCCATAGCGACTGCGTGTTGCGATGTTGGTGGCGATGCGCGCAAACTGCACATTCAACCCGACGGTGAGTGCATGCGCGAAATAGCCATGTTTTTTGGGTGGAATGTTGGCGTGTGAGATCCCTCTTTTGCTGGCTTTATGCGGCGCTTGCTCGGCAGGCCACGCTATGCCAACATCCACGTTTCCCAGGTTGCCCTGCGCAATGACTTTCGCCGCCTGAAACAGGTCTAGAGGAATGCGCAGCGAACGGGCGATATCGTTTGAGGTGCCGAGCGGAAGAATACCAAGCGGCAGGCCGCTTTCCGCGATATGCGTAATCACGCCGCCTATCAGGCCATCTCCACCTGCCGCTATAGCAAAGTCTAAGCCTAGCTCTTTCCAGTGATCGCCCTGCGCTGGTAAATTATCTAGTTCGGCAATCGAGATATTCTGCGCGACTTCTATGCCCAGGTCTTGCAGATGTGTCAATGCTTCGCCAAGCTGGCTTGCCCGGCCTGAATGTGGGCTGTGAATGACAATAGCTTTACGCGCTCCTGGCATACGTTTTTCGTTCATGACTGTCTGGTCTATCCTTCTGAAAAGCTTTCGCAGGCAGTATAAAACACATGCGCTGCCTATGCAAATAGGCAAGGATACTTAAGGCATCAACAACGGGCAGTTCGAGTAGCATGGTTCTCTTCCTTTCGATGTATTTTGCATCTGCCGAGAGGAATTCACCTCTCACATGGTACAATATAGGCTGAATAATGAACAGAACACAGGCTGGATGGAGTACTCAATGGGCGTCATTCATCGCTTCAGTCATCAAGAAAATGGAGAGCTGCGCTGGGAAGATGTGCCGGTGCGTTCGTATGGGCCGGAGAATAGTGGGGCGGATAAGGCCACGCGGCAAATACTGGTTGGTATGGACGAGAACGCGCCACATTTTCATATGCGCTATTTCGCTGTGCAGCCGGGCGGGCATACCTCGCTCGATCAGCACGCCCACGATCATGGTGTCTACGTGTTGCATGGGCAGGCGCGCCTGCGCCTGGGAGAAAGCGAACACGAACTGCATCCCGGCGATGTGGTCTACATTCCAGGCAACGAGTTACACCAGTTTTTCACGCTGGGGAACGAACCCTTTGGTTTCCTGTGCGTTGTTCCCGCGAAACGATAGGGCCTATGCGAGCAGTTGAGTATCACAGCAACAACGATATCCGCCTTGTGGAAATGCCTGTGCCGCAAGTGGGGCCTGGAGAATTATTGGTGCAAATGCAAGCTTGTGGGTTATGCGCCAGCGATGTGATGGAATGGTATATGAAGCCGCGCGCCCCGCTCTATCCAGGTCACGAACCCGTTGGCATCATTGCCGAGGTAGGCGAAGGCGTGACCCAGTTTCACGCCGGGCAACGAGTCTTTCTGCATCACCATGTGCCCTGCATGACCTGTCACTTCTGCCAGCGCGGCGCGTTTTCGCAATGTCCGACCTTTCGTGCCACGCGCCTGTATCCCGGTGGGCTGGCCGAGTATATTCGCGTTCCCGCGCTCAATGTCCAGCTAGATGTACTTCCCCTGCCGGACGAACTCTCATTTGAGGCCGCTTCCCTGATCGAACCCCTGGCCTGTTGCGTGCGCGGTATTGATCGCGCACATATTCGAGCGGGCGATACCGTACTGGTACTTGGCGCGGGCAGCAATGGCATACTGCTGGCGCAACTGGCAAAAATGCGCGGGGCCATACGCATCTTCATCGTTGATCCTATTGCCTACCGGAGAGAACGCGCCCTGGAAGTCGGTGTTGATGCCGCGCTCGATCCGCAAGCAGGCCCCGTATTGGAACAGGCCTGCGCGCTCAATGATGGTCGCAAACCGGATGTAGTGGTTGTTACGCCTTCCAGCATTGCAGCAATGCAGCAGGGGTTGGAACTGGTATCTCCCGGCGGCACCGTTCTGCTTTTCGCTCCCCCACCGCCAGAGGCCCTTTTATCAATTGCGCCTAACACATTGTTCTTCTCAGAAATCACCCTGCGCACCAGCTATTCGGCTGGCCCCTACGAGACACGGCAGGCACTTGAGCTGCTGCGCGCAGGACGTATTCGCGCAGAAAGTGTGATTACGCATCGTTTTCCTCTGAGCGAGGCTGCCGAGGCTTTCCGGCTGGTGGCGAAGCCTGGGAATGCTTTAAAAGTGGTCATTCTAGCTGATTAGCTATCTTCAACTCCTCTGAGCGAGGCACCGCTTCGATAAGCCATTGCGGATTGTCAGGCGTAGAATGTTCCGCAACACGAACATTGTAGAGGGCATCGAATCCCTCGTCATAGCTGGGAGGCGCAAGTCTATGGGCCGTGATGAAGATCACGCGGTCGGGAACTTGCGCCTTTCCCGCACGCTGCTGGTTGCGTTCGCGGCTCGCCTTGACATCAGGCTCGAAATAGTAACCAATCACCTGCGCGCCATACTGGTGCGCCAGTTCGATTAAGGGCTGGCGCTCCTGCGCAGTTATATTGGTGTTATCAACGACAATCGACTTTCCTTCCGCGAAGGCAGCCTCTATACGTTCGCGCTGGCGCAACTCTTTATTGCGCGCTTTGCTGCTGTTAAGCCGATCTTTGCTAACCACTTCGTGCGTGGAGGCGAGTTGTGACTGGTAGAAGGTACTCTTTCCAGCGGCCTGCAGGCCAATGAGAATGACGAGTTCCATATATTCTACTTCCTGTAATGGCATGTCTCTCGATGTCATCCTACCTCTCACATGTCATCCTGAGCGCAGCGAAGGATCGCTCGCGTGTCGTGTTGAGCCAGTGGGAGCTTGAGATCCTTCGCTGCGCTCAGGATGACATACAATTCGTTCAGTATGACAGGCGAGAGGCTCTTTTTTGTAGCATAATATGCTAGAAGACATTGTATCAGCTTGCCCCGCTGTAGCGTATCAACTACAATACACGTGAGCGTGATATATAATAGAGTGTGCGGCACCTCTAGTGGGTGCCTCATCAGTTGATGGGCGCTTGTGTTCAAGGGAGAACTACACAAACTACCCTCTATTACATAATAGGAGCGCATATGACTACAACAGAAACAACATCTCAAGTGCAGCAATGGACGAACCTCGCGCAGCAGTTGCGTGTCGATAGCATTCGTTGCACGACCGAAGCAGGTTCAGGACACCCCACCTCGTCTATGTCGGCGGCTGATCTGATGGCCGTACTCCTGACCGGCTACCTGCGTTACGATTTCGACAATCCGAAGAATCCCAACAACGACCACCTCATTTTCTCCAAAGGACACGCCGCTCCCTTGCTGTATTCCATGTACAAAGCAGCAGGAGCCATCAGCGATGAAGAATTGATGACCCTGCGCAAGTTTGGCAGCCGTATTGAGGGCCATCCAGTGCCCACCCTGCCCTGGGTCGATGTAGCGACCGGGTCACTTGGTCAGGGCCTGCCTATTGGTGTTGGCATTGCCCTGTGCGGCAAATACCTGGATAAACTGCCCTATCATATCTGGGTGCTGTGTGGTGACAGTGAAATGGCCGAGGGTTCCATCTGGGAAGCCTTCGATCACGCCGGGCACTACAAGCTTGGCAATCTGACGGCGATCATTGACGTGAACCGCCTGGGACAGCGCGGCGAAACCGAACTTGGTTGGAATACCGACGCCTATAAAGCGCGCGCCGAGGCCTTTGGCTGGAACGCCATCGTCATCGACGGACACAACTACGAGGAAATCAGCCAGGCATACGAGCAGGCCTTGAAGGCGAGCGACGTGCCTACCGCCATTATCGCGAAGACCGTCAAGGGCAAGGGTGTTTCCTTCCTGGAGAACAAAAATGGCTGGCATGGCAAGGCCCTCAATAAGGAACAGGAGCAGCAGGCGCTGAGCGAGCTTCATGCGGTACGCAGCCAGACCTTCCCGGTGCAGAAGCCGGATGAGAGCCGTCAGCCCGCGACAGAAGGAGAGAAGCACCAGCTCGAGCTGCCGAAATACGATGGTAAAGAGGCGGTAGCGACCCGTAAGGCGTATGGCGATGCATTGCAGGCATTGGGCGCGGCCAATCCCAATGTTGTTGGCCTGGATGGCGAAGTCAGCAACTCCACTTACGCGGAAGAGTTTGCTAAGGCCTATCCCGACCGTTTCTTTGAGCAGTATATCGCAGAGCAGCAGCTTGTCGCGGCAGCGGTCGGCATGAGCGTGCGCGGCAAAATTCCGTTTGCCTCGACCTTTGCCGCCTTCTTCAGCCGCGCCTATGACTTCATCCGCATGGCCGCCATCTCGCGGGCAAATATTCGCCTCTGCGGTTCGCACGCTGGCGTCTCCATCGGTGAAGATGGCCCATCCCAGATGGCGCTGGAAGACCTGGCGATGATGCGCGCCGTCTATGGCAGCACCATTGTCTATCCATGCGACCCCAACCAGACCGCGCAACTGGTGGCGCAGATGGCCAATCACGATGGCATTGTCTACATGCGTACCACACGCGAGAAGACGCCCGTGATCTACGGCCCGGACGAGCAGTTCACCATTGGCGGCAGCAAGGTTGTGCGCCGTTCAGACAAGGATGAAGTGACCATCGTTGCCGCAGGTATTACCCTGCACAACGCGCTTCAGGCCTACGATCAACTCAAGAGCCAGGGCATCAATGTGCGTGTCATCGATGCCTACAGCGTCAAGCCCATCGACCAGGAAACGCTCTATGCGGCGGCAAATGAGGCAGGCAACCTCTTTGTGGTCGTAGAAGATCACTGGCCCGAGGGCGGACTTGGCGATGCCGTACTGGATGCCTTCGCGCAGCGTGACGCGCCCCTGCCTCGTGTGGTGAAGCTGGCAGTACAGTCCATGCCCGGCTCCGGCACGCCCGATCAATTGATGGAAGAGGCTGGTATCAGCGCGCATCATATCGTACAGGCTGTGCGCGCCCTCGTCCGCAAGGTGTGAAGTCTGTAACCTCTTGTCGTAAGAACAGGTAAGAGACGAAAAGATGTCTCCATTGGTGTTCCTGGAAATAGGGCATCAATGGAGACCTATTCTTTTTGCCTGCTTCATTCGTCTATATAGATGGAAGGGCGCTATTATGAACATCTTATGATTTGAGGTGCTATATATGAAAGAAACGCTTTTGTCAACCGATGATACTCCCGCGCCGAAGAAGGCAGATGCGCCGCAGGGTATCGGCATGGCTGTCGCCTATGATTGGGGATTAACGGTACAGCTATTTGTCACTCCTCTGTTCAATTTGTATTTCGGTTTGTCCGCCAATGCGAAATCACTTAACCTCAACCCGACCTTAGTGAATGTATTATTGTTTGTTGTCCTCTGGCCGATGGCTTTTGTTATTGCCCTGTACGGTAATGCGGTGCGTAGCGGGCGAGAGTGGGCGCGGAAGATGCAGGTGATTGCCAATATTTTGCTCAGTGTAGGGGGCATTTTTTCTGTGATCTCGCTCGTCCAGGGTATCAAGTCTGGTGACTACTGGCCAGTCGTGCCAACGTTCCTGCTGCTGGTGATTTCCCCCATCATTGCCTGGCGTCTAAGCCGTCCTGTGACTGCTCGCTGGTATAAAACAGTGACAGTACAGGAAGCGCGAAGGCGGCATGGCGGCATATGGGTATTTTTCATCGCGTTGTGGGCCATTGTGGGGGGCATACTTCAGGCATTGGCGACCATAAAATAGAAAAGCGACGCTTGAAACTCTACCTCATCGTTCCCCGTGTCAATCGTAGAGAAAAAACACGAGGAGCAATGTTTTATGAAGATCAAAAAGGCCTGTCTGGTAATTAATCCTCGCGCTGGTGAAAATCTTGCCTTAATTACCGAACTCATGTCTATCTTCGCAGCGGCTGGCTGGAAAACCGATCTGGAGTTGAAAGTATTTGGCGGCCAGACGCTTGAACTGGCTGAGCGAGCGGCTGAAAAAGGCTATGATATGGTGATTGCCTTTGGTGGAGACGGCACGCTCAACCAGGTAGTGAACGGCGTGATGAACGCGAAAGGACAGAAGAGTGTCATCGGCCTTATTCCAGGTGGAACGGCCAATGTATGGGCAAACGAGATTAGTGTCCCTTCCGATAAAGTTAAAGCTGCTCTCACGCTGCTGAATAGCGAGGCGCGCAAAGTAGATGTCGGGCATGTCGAGGTAGAAAGCCTGGTATTCCGCGATGAGCATGGCGAGGAGCGCGTTCAGAAGGTCAAAGCGACATCTAAGGCGCGGCACCATTTCTTGCTGATGGCGGGATTGGGCATTGATGCCGCCGTCATGAGTGGCGTGGACAAGTCGCTGAAATACCAGGTTGGCCCTTTCGCAGTCGGCATTTCCGCGCTGAAGGAACTGCCTAAACAGCATCCGTTTCCGGTAGAAATTCGAGCAGAGAGCAGCAGTCGCGAGGGAAAGGTACTCTGGCAGGGCGAGGCGCTACAGATTGTGGTTGGTAATTCGCGCAAATACGCTGATGTGCTTGAAATGACCCCCAATGCTTATATTGATGATGGTGTACTCGATATCTGCGTTATCACGGCTGGCGATCCCCTCAGCACCTTAGAGCAGGTAACTTCGCTCGTGCTGCGTCGCAAGCTGGAAAACTTTTCGACCGAGTTCTTTCACGGGGCGCATTTCACCATCCGCGTGCCCGCCTCAGTACACCTGCAACTGGATGGCAGCGCCGTTGACCTGAAGGATTACCTGAGCAAGGCTGACCGCAAGTTGTTGAAAGAGGGGGCCGATCTAGATCAGATCATGGTCAACTATCGCATCGACGCCATGCCCAAAGCGTTGCGGGTTGCCATCCCCACGACCTACGATAACACGCTGTTCGAGCATCCCCATCATTTTGTCCATCCTGAGCCACTGCAAGAGCAGCAGAATGGACAGAAGCAGGAACAGCAAAAGGAACAACAGGACGAGCAGGCTACCAATGAAGAGCAGGCTGAGGTTCCTGGCTTTATCACGCACCTGTTGGAAGATGGGCGTAAGGTCAAGGTGTCGGGTGTCAGTCCCGACCAGTGGGCGAAGAAGCCGACGGTGGTGATCGCGGGAACCAGTCCCAAAAAGAGTACTGGCGAAGCAAAACCTGCGGCTGTACACGTGACCGAGAAGACCAAAATTTACAACCGAAATGGCGCGCAGCTTGATCTTGCGATCATAACGCAATTGATGGAAGGTGCTGAGATTACCGTTGAGGGCAAAAAGAGCGATGAAGGGGTTATCGATGCCAGGCGGATTGTGCTATAATCGCGAAAGCCCTTTGCTGGGGCCAGATACGTATGAAGAGGGGAAAAGGATAACGTGAGTCTGGCAGACGAATCGCTCGAATGGAAATCAATATTGAACGCTTTGCGGGCCGTTTCTGTGGAAGCGGCTCGCTCGACATTAGGTGAGCATGGCACAGTGGCCTATACCGATGGGGCCTGTATAAAAAATCCTGGCGGCCCGGCGGGTTGGAGTGTCATTCTCGCCTCTGAGGATTATGTGCGCGAGGGCATGATCGTGGAAGACGCCCCGCGCATCGAAAGTTATGGACATATTCCAGCATCGGAAAACACCACCAACAATCGTGCCGAAATAACCGCCGTTCTTGCCGCGCTTTGTATCGCGCCGCGAGACCAGAAGCTGACCATCTACAGCGACAGCGACTACACGATTAAAGTGGCGCAAGGAACCTACCGCGCTAAAGTCAATACCGACCTCTGGGAACTTTACCATATTCTCCGCAAGAAACGTGCCGCCCCGCTCACCTTCGTCTGGGTGGCAGGACATGCAGGCCACGAGCATAACGAGCGAGCGGATGAACTGGCGGGACTTGGCGCGTGGAATGATGACCTCGAGGCCTACCGCAAATGGCAGGAGTCCACTGCACCCGAGGCGCACAACCGCCTGCCGAGCGCCGAACTTGCCACTCTGCGCGAGCAGGTGCAAAAGCTCAAATCCTATTTCGATACGATTGACCTCAATAGCCCCCGTGTCTCAGCAAACGAGCGCAGTTTTGTTAACGACATGGCGAAACGCTTGCAGAAAAACCGTTTCGTGCCCACGGAAAAGCAGACGAACTGGATTAAGGTGCTTTTGCGCAAGAATAGACTCTAAGCTTGCCGGGGAAAGCATGTGATACAATTGAAGCCGTTGGCAGCTTATCTAACTGTGTCAGTGAATGGGTAAGTGTCAATTTTTTGCAAACGGCGTAGGAAGAACGAAAGACACGAGATTATAGAAGGATACCCGCATGCCCACCTCTACCCGTGAAATCCGTATTGAATTTAACCACCGAATCCCGCTACGTGATGGCATTACGCTCTCCGCTGATGTCTATCGCCCGCTTGAGAGGAGCGGCGAGATAAAACGCTATCCGGTCATCTTGAACCGCACGCCATATATGAAACTGAGCCAGGGAACGATGCAGGCGGCCAGATATTTCGCGGAGCGAGGCTATGTCTTTGTGGCGGTGGATGTGCGCGGGCGAGGCGATTCAGAGGGAACGTTTGTCCCGTATTTTTCCGAGGGCAAAGATGGATACGATGTGATCGAGTGGTGTGCCGGGCAGTCCTGGTCGGATGGCAATGTCGGCACCATCGGTAGCTCCTATCCGGGTATCATTCAATGGCTGGCCGCGCTTGAGAAGCCGCCGCACCTCAAGGCGATGGTAGTGCGCGTTCCGCCATCCAATCCTTTTGTCGAGACTCCGACCGGTGTGCCTTCGCCGATGTCGCTCTGCTGGCTGCACTATGTCAGCGGCCATGTGAATCAATTGATGGAGGCCGTAGACTGGGAGCAGGTCTATACGCACCTGCCTCTGGCGACGATGGATATACAGGCCGGACGCTATATCCCTTACTGGCACACGGAAATCGAACATTCCCAACTGGACGACTTCTGGGAGCCTCTCTGCTATCAGAATAAGTTTGACCAGCTAGATATCCCGGTACTGCATATCTCCGGCTGGTACGACGACGAGCAAATCGGCACGCCGCTCAACTTTATAGGGATGACGCAATCTGCCGCAACACCAGAGGCACGCGCCAGCCAGCGCATGATTATGGGACCCTGGGGCCATGTCGTCAATGTGGAGTCAAAAATTGGCGAGGTAGACTTTGGTCCGCAATCGTTGATCGATTTGCGCGGCGAGGAACTGCGCTGGTTTAATCGCTGGCTCAAGGGCTACACGCACGAACTCAGCACAGTTGAGGCCCCCATTCGTATTTTCGTGATGGGCAGCAATCAATGGCGCGATGAATACGAGTGGCCCCTGGCAAGAACGCAATGGACGCCGTTCTACCTGCACAGCCAGGGACACGCCAATAGCCGCTTCGGCGATGGCAGCCTTTCTACAACCGCGCCCGCTATTGAACCTGCCGACAACTATCGCTATGACCCTTCTCGCCCTGTGCCATTTCTGACCGAACCCACCTCTTCGCAGATTGGCGGCCCCGATGACTATTCTGCTATCGAACGCCGCGACGACGTGCTGGTCTACCGGACGGAAGTATTACAAGAAGACCTCGAAGTAACCGGCCCCATTCGCGTTGAACTCTACGCCTCATCGTCGGCTCCAGACACCGACTTCACGGCAAAACTTGTAGATATCTGGCCCAATGGCTTCACACAACGCCTCTGCGATGGCATGGTACGTGCCCGCTTCCGTAATGGGATGGATAAACCCTCGCTTATCGAGCCTGGGAAGATTTACAAGTATAACATTGATTGCTGGAATACCTCGCAGGTGTTCAAAGCCGGGCATCGGATTGGTCTGGAAATCAGTTCAAGTGCCTTCCCGAAGTATGATAGAAATTTAAATACAGGTGCGGCGCTAGGAGTGACGATGGAGATGGCGGTGGCGGAGCAGCGGATTTATCACGATGAGGAGCATCTGTCGAAGATGGTGTTACCAATAATCCATTCTGGCGGTAAGGCTTGACAGAAACCGGTTTCTCGCTTATATTTAATTTATATGAAACCGGTTTCTCAAGACAATGTTCGTCTTTGATTCGGTAGTGCCAGGAAGCAGAGCCATCGCATGTCAGAGAAGCTGACGATTCAGGACATTGCCCATCTGGCGGGAGTGTCAAAAGCTACTGTCTCACGGGTGCTGAACCACAATCCGTCCGTCAACCCCGAAATTAAGGCGCGCGTTATGCGGATTGTGCAGGAATATGATTTTGTCCCCAATGTGACGGCAACTGGCCTGGCGAGTGGCAAAACACCCTTAGTTGGCGTGCTGGCTCCCCCACTGACCTGGGCTGGCGTCTCTGAAATCCTGCGCGGCGTGGCCGAATATGTTGAAGATACCTCGTATGAAATCGTCCTCTATAGTATCAGCTTTGATCGCAACCACTTTGATGTACTCGACCGTATTCTATCGATGCGCATGATATCCGGCTTACTGGCAATTTTGCCCGGTAAGCTCTCCCGCCACATTACCGAGCATTTCCAACAGGGACTACCACTGGTGATGATCGATGACCAGGAAAAGCCTGACAATGTTCCCTGGGTGGGGATTGATAATGTGAGTAGTGGCTATGAAGCTACCCGGCACCTGCTAGAGCTTGGACACCGCCGCATCGCCTATATTCATGGCCCTCTCGATTACTCCTGCACGCTGGAACGCTACCAGGGGTATACCCGGGCTTTGCAGGACGCTGGAATTACTCCTGACCCAACCCTTGTTTTTTACGGTCGTTTTGATACTCCCAGTGGACGAAAGTGCGCTGAGGAGTTATTCTCCCGCGACAGAAGCGCCTGGCCGACCGCTATTTTTGCCGGGAATGACCAGATGGCCTACGGTGTGCTTCAGGTCGCCGAGCAGCAGGGCATCCAGATACCGGAGGATATTGCACTTGTTGGCTTCGATGACGATCTTCTCGCAAGCCATCTTCGACCACCGTTGACGACAATTCATCAGCCTTTTTCGCAGATAGGATATAAGGCTATCGAACTGCTTTTAACGATGATTGATCCTGCTCATCGAGCTGCCAGGGCGCGGCGGAAAGGAGACACACTGCCGGAATTCGATATTGCTCTTGAAGATGTCCAGGTGGGCCGCCCAATTCGTTTGTTGTTGCCAACCAGCCTTGTGGTTCGAGCGTCGAGTGGCGCTCCTCACTCACTTTCGCTTGGCTCATAGGACATCCGCGCTTTCCACGTAGTGTTTTTGAGGATACCAGTAGAAACAGCGAAGCTTTTTGATAGCTTTTCAAGACAACAGAAGTTCTGTTGTCCAGGCATCTTGTTGTCCAGCTTACAGGAAAGGAGATTGATTATCAGGCAGTTTTGTAAGGAGTCAACTTTTCGTCATTGTCACATTCAAGCATGAGAAAGGAACAATGTATGAGGCAACAATTTTCGCAAAAGGATCAGGCGAACAGTTCCTCTCAACAATGGACCCCATTGGTCTTTCGGGTTGTAGCAATGTTTCTCGGCGTAGGGATGATTCTCGGGGCTATAGCGCTTGCTACATTCGTCAGCATGCCGAAATCAGCCCACGCGGCTACCTGGAATGAGATCTGGAACGATGAATTCAACGGGGCCGCCAATACGCCGGTCGATTCGCAATGGTTCTATGATACTGGCACTGGCTACGGGTGTTCAGGTTGTCCTTCTAACTGGGGAACCGGCGAAGTAGAGACCATGACCAGCAGCACGTCGAACGTGTACCAGGATGGCAATGGTCATCTCGTCATTAAAGCCACCAATAATAACGGCACGTGGTACTCAGGGCGCATTGAGACCCAGAACACGAGTTTCGCGGCCCCACCAGGCGGCGAACTGGCGGTTGAAGCCTCGATCCAGCAGCCAAACGTCTCTGGTAGCGCGGCTCTGGGGTACTGGCCCGCTTTCTGGATGCTCGGCTCGGCTTTTCGAGGAAATTATCTCAACTGGCCGAGCATTGGTGAAGTTGATATCATGGAGGATATCAATGGGCTTAGCTCCGAGTACGGAACGCTGCACTGCGGCACCAGTCCCGGCGGCCCCTGTCACGAGACATCTGGTATCGGCAGCGGGCAACACGCCTGTCCTGGCTGCCAGACCGGCTATCACACCTATCGTGTCGAGATTGACCGCAGCGTCTCGCCAGAACAGATTCGCTGGTATCTGGATGGGAACAATTTCTTCACAGTGAATGCCAGCCAGGTGGACCCGACCACGTGGGCGAACGCGGTCGATCACAGCTTCTTCATCATTCTGGATCTGGCGATGGGTGGCGGCTTCCCGAATGGAGTCTGCGGCTGCACCACTCCTACATCTTCCACGGCTTCCGGCTACAGCATGAATGTAGACTACGTCCGCGTCTATACGGCCAATGGTTCTACGCCGACCCCCACACCTACTAGCAGTGGCAGCGGCTTTACGCAGGGAGTAAATAGCGTCAGTTCTAGCTCGGCGCAGTTCTGGTTCCATGCCAACGGCTGGACGGCGGGCTATGTGATCCTACATTATCAGGTTGCTGGTCAGACGCAGCAGAACGTCAATATGGCCTACAATAGCAGCATCACGAATTGGGAATACACGGCAGGAGGGCTGAGTTCGGGTCAGGTCATCACCTACTCGTTCACCTACCAGCAGAACGGGCTACAGTACGATACCGGCTCGTATACCTATACCTTCGGTTCGGGCGGTTCCACGCCTACTCCCACGCCCACTCCCAGTTGCTCAGGCAACTTCAACCAGGGAGTCAACAACGTCAGCTCAAGCCAGGCTCAATTCTGGTTCCAGCCCTGCGGCTGGACGGCGGGCTATGTCATCGTGCATTATACGGTTCCGGGCCAGGTCCAGCAGAACGTCAATATGACCTACAATGGCGGTTCGGGCCAGTGGCAGTATACGGCAGGCGGTATGAGTCCAGGCCAAACGATCACCTACTCGTTTACCTATCAACAGAACGGCTTGCAGTACGATACTAGTACATATAGCTGGACGCATCCATAGCAGGAGAGACTTTCCTCTTCCGGGCTGATATGAGAGCATCAGAGGTAAGGATGGAAGCCTGAACTGGCTCCATCCCTTACCTCTTCATCATTCCGAGCTAAAGATCGATTGCAGCCAGCCCATGTATACCGAGCAGGAACGAGAGTTCTCCGCCGTGATGCAGGTCGTGTTCGAGCAGGTGCCAGATGACCCACTGGCGCGTAAAGGTTTCTTCCTCGCCGGTTTCGTCGTCTACATCTCGCAGCATCTCCTCTAAGTCGGCAGGAGTCCAACGATGAAGGGCTTCGTCAAGCACGTTCCAGGTCGTTTCCAGGCCGCTTACCAGTTCATCGGCGGATCTGGCGGGTTGACCAGGACGATCCCACGTGCCGATTGGAATGAGTTCTTCGCCACCCTCGTGAAGTACATAGTACAGCCAGCGAGCGCGGCAGGCCACAATATGTGTAGCAATCATGCCGATAGAGCGAAGTTGCTGCGTTGCGTGCAACTCAAGTTGCTCAGGTGAAAGTGGAGCGATAACCTTAACGAGATGACCCTGATAGACATCCCAGCCCTTATAAAAAGGGGCAACCACGAGAGTATTTTGTGTCATGGATGTTTTTCCTCATTTTTTTATCAGCAGGAATGCAACCCCTGCAACTGCGCTTATGACTATTACGGGTATAAGTATGGTTGCAGTGGCTTTACCCTTGCTGAGACGATGTACGGCTATGATGATGAAAACCTGTAGGACGATTCCGTAAAGACTTAAAACGGTGTTGAGTATTCTTCCGACAATGGGAATCAAAGCCAGAAGTTTGCTGAGTACGCCGAGGGGTGCCTGAAGGTAGAGCGAGGTGTTGCATTGTTCTAGAAAGCTTCCCTGCCCCCCGAAGTACCTGGCAAATAGATAGACAACACCCATCAGGAGAAAGAACAGCAGAGGCACAGCAACGATCAAGCCGTAGGAGGAAGCAAACGCAAAGAGTCGAAGGAAAGGTGTGTTTGTTGCGGGTGGGGTAATGATATTGACCAGCACACCCAACAGGGCATCGAGGAAAGCCCAGGTAAGCAATTGTATCCAGACAAGACGCCAGCTTTCATTTCCCATCGCATTCCTATACGTTGCTACCGATGGTTTCACTACCGCTGCCAGGTAGTGTTGGGGTAGACGAGCAAGAACCTTGTTGAGGGGCGCAGTTCCCTTACTCGATCTGCCACGTGTAAGTTTTTCCTGGGGAATGTCCGACCCCTGAATTGTCCCTTGCTGTTGTTGATTAAGCGTCATACAGGTTCTCCTTACGTCAGTTTAAAGTTTTACTATACGTTTTTATGATACTGCTCCACCCAACAAGTATTACGCCGATTTTAGCAGAGTTAAAAATATTTCTCAATTCTTCCAGGAAAAATGTATATAGCATGGCAGAAAACACGGATTCAATCCAGCAACATACTTGTATTTGACACCCTCCCACCTATTCTGCTACTCTAGTATTCGAAAACATAGAAGAAAGTCGCGTTCGCGTGGTGATGGTTAAGCTCTCTGTTGGCAAGGGTTTGGACTGGATGTATTTCCTGATCCTGACTTTGCTTATGTCTTGTATCGTTTCTTGTTCTACTGCCAATTCGGTCGCTGTATCGCCTCTACCGACACACACGGTTACTCATGCTACCTTACGGTCCCTTGCGCTCAAGCGTCATTTTTATATAGGCACGACGGTCAATATGGATGCTTTGCAAGACGAAGCGCAGTATAGCAGAACGCTTGCAACTGAGTTCAACATGGTGACGCCAGAGGTGGTGATGAAGTTTGATGCAACCGAGCCGCAGTCTGATGTATTCAACTTTGCTGAGGGAGATAGGCTTTTGAGCTATGCTCAGGCGCATGGCATGCAGGTGCGCGGGCATAACCTGGTCTGGTATACAGCGCTGCCCGATTGGCTCACGAAGGGCAAGTTTTCGCGGGATCAACTGATCGCCATTTTGCGCGAGCATATACTGACCGAGGTATCGCATTATCGAGGGCAGGTCAATATCTGGGATGTGGTGAACGAGGCGTTGAATGACGATGGGACGCTGCGTAACTCGATCTGGCTGCAGGGGATTGGCTCCGATTATCTGGCGATGGCCTTTCGTTGGGCGCATCAAGCCAACCCACAGGCGCGCCTGTTCTACAACGATTATGGCGGCGAGGGACTGGGGCCGAAATCTGACGCTATTTATGCGCTGGTCAAAAATCTCTTGCAGCAGGGAGTGCCTATCAATGGGGTTGGCTTGCAGATGCATGTCAGCATTGATAGTTATCCGCGCCCGCAGGATGTACTTGCGAATATGCGGCGGCTGGAAGCGCTAGGCCTCGAAGTGCAGATCACCGAAATGGACGTGAAAATCCAGGGTGATACACGTCCGATGCAGGAAAAACTCAAAATCCAGGCGGGGGTCTATCAGGATATGCTGAGCGTCTGTCTCGTTGAGAAGCGCTGTACGGCTTTCGTCATGTGGGGCTTCACCGACCTGCATTCCTGGATTCCGGCCTTCACGCATCATGCGGACGCTCCCTTGATCTTTGACGTGGACTACCATCCCAAACCTGCTTTCTACGCGCTGATCAATGTGCTGGCGCGTCAATGAAATGTGTTGTTGCCCTGAGGAATGTTAATGGGCAATTTGCTCCCCCAACACATTGATTATAGGAAATAAGCGCGTGAAATGCTACTACTTTTTTGGTTGTAGCTCTGTCTTATCTGCCGTCTTGACATTTCCTCGCCTGATATGAGCAAGATAGATGAGTGACTGTTCAAGCATGCAAACAAAGGAACCACACATATGACCACTACCCGCAAGCGAAGCGAATCGCTCGAAGAGACATCCCTGCCAGCGCAGGAAAAAATATCGCATGAGGCTCCGACGCGCAATCCAGGAATGCCGCTAGATATGGACTGGGTGCGGCAGGTGCGCGTCAATCGCAGCGCCGTTGAGCGCCGGGCCGCGACCTTGCCCGCTCGCCGAACCGTCAAAAAGGAGTGGCAGGCAGCGTGGCTGCTGCGCGCCATCACCTGCCTTGATCTGACCACCTTGATGGGCGACGATACGCCGGGGAACGTGCTGCGACTGTGCGCAAAGGCGCGTCAACCGGTGCGCCAGGAATTGCTTGATGCTTTAGGGGTCGGCAATATGCATTTGCAGGTGGGGGCCGTTTGCGTCTATCACAACCTGGTGCCTGTGGCGGTTGGGGCGCTGCGTGGGACGGATATTCCGGTGGCCGCTGTTTCGACAGGTTTTCCCGCCGGGCAGAATCCGTTTGAACTGAAGGTAAGGGAGATTGAGGCCTCTGTGCAGGCGGGCGCAAAAGAAATTGATATCGTAATCTCCCGCGCCCATGTGCTGACAGGCAACTGGCAGGCGCTTTACGACGAAGTGCGAGCTTTTCGGGCAGCCTGCGGCGAAGCGCATATGAAAACGATCCTGGCTACGCACGAACTCGCCACGCTGCGCAACGTTGGTATGGCAAGCCTGGTTTGCATGATGGCCGGGGCTGATTTTATTAAGACCTCTACAGGCAAGGAGCCGGTCAATGCCACGCTTCCGGTCGGTATTGTCATGACACGCGCCATTCGCGATTATTATGAGCGCACAGGTTACAAGGTCGGCTTCAAGCCTGCTGGTGGCATTCGTACTGCCAAACAATCACTGGACTGGCTTATTCTGATGAAAGAGGAATTGGGCAACGACTGGCTGAATAATACATTGTTCCGTATCGGGGCCAGCAGCCTGCTTTCTGACATCGAACGCCAGCTTTCGTACTTCGCCACCGGTCACTATGCAGCGGCCCACCATAACCCGATGGTCTGAGGAGGGACAGCATGAATATCATGGATATCTTTGAGACGATGGAATATGGCCCCGCGCCGGAAGCTGCAGCGCCAGGACTCTACTGGATTAAAGAGCATCAGCCCTTTGGCCTGTTCATCAATAACCGGTGGGTGAAGCCCTCTAGCGGTCAGTATCTCGATAGCATCAATCCCGCGACCGGAAAAGTATTAACCCAGGTTGCTTCAGCGAATGGTGAGGATGTAGAGAAGGCTGTAGCGGCGGCACGCGAGGCCTTTGAAAGTTGGGGCAAGATGCCAGGACACCTGCGCGCTCGTTACCTGTATGCCATTGCGCGCCATATTCAGAAGCATTCGCGCCTGCTGGCTGTGCTGGAATCGCTGGACAATGGCAAGCCTATTCGCGAGACACGCGATATTGATATTCCACTGGTAGCGCGCCATTTCTATTATCATGCTGGTTGGGCGCAGTTGATGGAGCAGGAGCTACCGGATTACACGCCGCTTGGCGTGGTGGGACAGATTATCCCCTGGAACTTTCCACTATTGATGCTGGCCTGGAAGATCGCGCCGGCGCTGGCGATGGGTAACACGGTTGTCCTGAAGCCTGCGCGCTATACCTCGCTGACGGCACTTAAGTTTGCCGAGATTGTGCAGGAAGTGGGTTTGCCGCCGGGCGTGGTGAATATTGTTACGGGTGAAGCCTCGCAGGTGGGTGAAGCGCTGGTACGTAATCCAGGCATCAATAAAATTGCTTTCACAGGTTCGACAGAGGTGGGACGTAGCATTCGCCGCGCTACGGCTGGCTCCGGCAAGCGATTGTCGCTCGAACTTGGCGGCAAGTCGCCTTTTATTGTCTTCGATGATGCCGACCTGGATAGCGTGGTAGAGGGCGTGGTCGATGCCATCTGGTTCAATCAAGGGCAGGTCTGCTGCGCGGGTTCGCGTTTGCTGGTGCAGGAGGATATCGCTGATAAGCTGATCGGAAAGATTCGAGAGCGCATGGAACACCTGCGCGTGGGTGATCCGCTCGATAAAGCGGTGGATATCGGGGCCATCGTCTCGCCCGGGCAACTGAAGGAAATACAGCGCCTGGTGCAGCAGGGCGTCGAAGAGGGCGCGCAAATGTGGCAGCCCTCGTGGGCCTGTCCAACCGAGGGATACTTTTTCCCGCCAACGCTCTTTACCAACGTCTCTCCAGCTACCACGATTGCGCAGGTCGAAATCTTCGGCCCGGTCCTCGTCTCGATGACTTTCCGCACACCTGCCGAAGCGGTGGCACTGGCGAATAACACGCGCTACGGTCTGGCCGCGAGCGTGTGGAGCGAGAACATCAACCTGGCGCTTGATATCGCGCCCAAAATCAAGGCCGGAAGCGTCTGGATTAACTGCACTAACCTGTTTGATGCTTCCAGTGGCTTTGGCGGCTATCGCGAAAGCGGCTTCGGACGCGAGGGCGGCAAAGAAGGTTTATATGAATATATTCGTCCGAAATGGGAAGTGGAGGCGAGTAAGACAAGCGAGGAATTTCTTATAGGCAAAAGCTCTCGGTCTGTGAATGGCAAGCAAGCAGGGTATGATGAGCTAGAGGAGCATGGCGAGGAGCAGCAGGATGGGGCTGTGAATGGCACGAATGGACATGTAATGTCGATGCCTGCCATCGATCGCACGCCCAAGCTGTTTATCGGGGGGAAGCAGACGCGCCCAGACTCGGGGTACAGCCGGGATGTCTATGATCCACAGGGGCGCGTTATAGGTCAGGTGGGTGAGGGCAATCGCAAGGATATTCGTAACGCGGTAGAGGCTGCGCATGCTGCTGCAGGTTGGGCAAGCGGCACAACGCATAACCGGGCACAGATTCTCTACTACATCGCCGAGAATCTCTCCGCGCGGGAGGACGAGTTTACTCATCGCATTATGCAGCAGACCGGGCGAGCTTATAGCGATGCTTCCGCAGAAGTGCAGGCGACTATTTCGCGCCTGTTCAGCTACGCGGCCTGGACGGACAAGTACGAAGGCGTTATTCACCGTCCACCATTACGCGGCGCGGTGCTGGCGATGCCGGAAGCGATAGGCGTGATGGGAATCACCTGTCCAGATGAGTATCCGCTGCTCGGCTTCATCTCGTTTGTCGCGCCTGCCATCGCGATGGGCAATACGCTGGTCGTTATTCCATCCGAGACATCGCCTTTGAGCGCGACGGATTGCTACCAGGTCTTCGAGACTTCAGATTTGCCAGCAGGAGTGGTCAACATTGTGACGGGCGACCGTGAGGCGCTGACGCAGGTACTGGCCGATCATGATGATGTCGATAGCGTGTGGTACTTTGGAACGGCGGAGGGCAGCAAGCGCGTTGAGCTGGCTTCGGCAGGCAACATGAAGCGCACCTGGGTCAACTACGGGCATCCTCGCGATTGGATGAGCATTGAACAGGGGGAAGGCGAGGAGTTCCTGCGCGAGGCGACCCAGGTGAAGAACATCTGGATTCCTTACGGAGAATAATGTTGATTATTCTGTAGGGACGCGATTGATCGCGTCTACCCCCGTCGGTCGTACATGCCAATGGGCCGGAGTGGACGCGATCAATCGCGTCCCTACACAACAACGAATCTTTTAATAAATTTTATCATTACATCCCTACATATTTTATGATTCAGCGATTATTTATAGCGGATCAGGTTGTAAAAGGCGAAAATAACATAGTGGATTGCTTCTCAATTTGTATTTTATTGCTGAGTGTAAATCGGCCTGAGAAGCCGATTTACACAAGTGCCCATTAGTACTACATTGACCGTTTCCCGTGTACTTTCCTCGTCGGAATAGACATGAAGATATCCTGATAAGGAGGTAGAGGCTGACTACTGGTTGGCTGGCTGAAGATGGCTATGGATCATACCCCTTACGGACAAGTTGCCCGCCCTGGGTACCTGGCGCAAGTAACCCTTGCTCTTATTTTTATTCGCGATACCTCGGCATCTGGTCGTCTTTCCATTCGTAATGGTGACCGTTTTGGACTCGCCCACCTCTATTTTCGCGATGCGCGTTTAATTCATGTTACCGGCGATAAGCGCGATGGCGAAAGTGTTTTGCAAGATTTGATTACCTGGTCGAAAGGTTCGGTGCGGTTCGATGCCGCACTTATGGTAAATTACGAGACGGTTACATGGCAGCAGGCGCAGGTCTTTGCGCGCTGGCTGGCATTTTTAGAGATGCGCGGCATAATGCAAGGAATACCACGCGAACGGCTGGATGGACTGGTGCGCAGTTTGACCTTGCATCTGCCTGGAGAACCAATTGCGTTGCCGGAAACGATTGAGCATTTTGAAGAGCATGAAGAGGAAGCTCGCGCTCGCAACCTGCAACGCTTCAATCAAAGTGTGCAGCAGTTTGTGCAGCGTGCTATTCCAGAAGAGCAGCGACACCAACTCCGTCAGGTAACACAGAGATTGAATCAGGTAGTATCACAGGCGGGTGATGCTACTCAAGAGCTGACCAGGCGCTTTGCGAGGACAACTCAGCAGGGTTTGAGTCAGGCCACAGATTTGGCCCAGGAAATGGCACGACGCGGGAGCCAGCGCGCGGAGGAGCTGATGCAGCAGAACTTGAACCGTGAGCGGGGTGAGCAACTCATCCAGTCCGTGCAAGAAACGGTGGAGTCCGTCAAGCAGGCAGTTCACCAGCAGGTGGATAAGGCGATGTCACAGGTTTCATCGCCCCTACCACCAGAGCTACAGGCTTTATCGGTTCGTCCCAGTCCTGTGCGAGCATTACGTACTTCCAATCCCACAACTGGTCTGCTAAAGGAAGGGCAATAGACACAATAGTATGCAAAGACTACCTGGCCGAGTAGCCTTTGCATACTATGAACAAGCCCCTCTCGCCTGTCATCCTGAGCGCAGCGAAGGATCTGTGGTCTCGATACTCGAATCGCCCGGCACGCGAGATCCTTCGCTGCGCTCAGGATGACATCTGGAGGCAGGTTGGTCATAGGGTGATATTGAAGATATATTAAAGCCGCTCGGGATGCTTCTTCCGCCAGTAACGCATGTATCCTTGCACAGTCATCGCATAGTTTGTTGCGATCTCATAGCGATCAACGACGTGCGGATCTCCTGCGATACGTAGTAACTCCGGCTTTGTATGCTCGATAAGCATCTCAATAATCTGTTCTTCGTCTTTGCCCTGGCGCATGGCGGCCAGCACGAACTCGCCCCAGGCATAGAGCTGCTCGCGCAGGCGTCCGAAGTGTGGTACGACATCCTGGATTGCGCCAAAGTGACCAATGTAGAGGACATCCGGGCGCAGGCTTTTGACAAGATCGATGCTATTCGACCAGTCTTCGAGGTCGATATCTGGCGGTGGCGTTGGTGGTCGCACGTAATCGACGCCGGGCAGGCGCACACCGGCCACATCTCCCGCGAAGAGTTCACCGGAATGCACATCAAAGAAAATGACGTGATGGACTGCGTGCCCAGGTGTGTAATGCACTTCCAGGCGGCGATCCGCGATAGTGAGGATATCGCCGCCCTCGAGTTCGTGCAGGCGCTCGACGGGAACAGGTTCGATCTGTCCCCAGAGCAACTGCATGCGGTCTTTATAGATGCGCGTGGCGCTGGCAACGACTTTGCTTGTATCCAGCAGATGCGGCACGCCCTTGCTGTGCGCATATACCTGCGCTCGCGGCAGTTGTCGCACCAGTGTACCGCAGCTTCCGGCATGATCGAGATGCACGTGTGTTGCCAGGATATGCGTTACGTCCTGCGGGTCAAAGCCTGCTTCGCGTATCGCATCCAGCAGCGAATCCAGCACGCTTTCTGGCCCTGGATCAATGATTGCCAGCTCGTTATTGCCAGCAATCAGATAGGAGCCGACAATCTCGGGTTCGCCCAGGAACAGGTGCGAGATTTGCCAGGTTCCCGGGCGAAGTTGTGTGACGTTCGACACTGGCACTCCTTATAACGGACTTTCGTGGGTGGGACCAGGGGTTTTCTTCGCCGAAATCGCCTTCGCCTGCGTGAAAAGCAGCAGGTAATCGCGCCCGCCCGCTTTCGAGTCTGTACCAGACATGTTAAAGCCGCCAAATGGATGTACGCCGACCAGCGCGCCAGTGCATTTGCGGTTGAAGTAGAGATTGCCGACGAAGTACTCGTCCTTCGCCCGCTCGATGCGCTGCGGATCGTTAGTATAGACTGCGCCTGTCAGGCCGTACTCCGTGTCGTTAGCGATGCGCAGGGCATCCTCGAAGTCCTTCGCTTTGATGACAGTCAGTACCGGACCGAAGATTTCTTCCTGGGCAATACGCGCATGTGGGTCTACATCGGCGAAGATGGTTGGCTCGATAAAGTAGCCGGGGCCGTGATGGCCGCCACCAGTGACCAGGCGTCCCTCTTTTTTGCCGACCTCGATGTAGTCAGTGATCTTCTTCATGGCGTTCTCATCGACGACCGGCCCCATATAGGTTTCGGGTTTGGTGACATCGCCAAGCGTCAATTTTTTCGTTTTCTCGATCACTTTCTGCAAGACGTCATCGTAGACCGATTCGACGATGATGGCACGCGAGCCTGCCGAACACTTCTGACCCTGGAAGCCGAAGGCAGAAGCGACAATACCATCAGCCGCCGCCTCAAGGTCAGCCGTCTCATCGACGACCACCGCGTCCTTGCCGCCCATCTCCAGTATGGTCCGCTTGAGCCATTTCTGCCCTTTCCGTGGTTTGGCGGCCAGCTCGTTGATACGCAGACCGACATCACGTGAGCCGGTAAAGGCGATGAAACGAATCTGAGGATGCTCGACCAGCGCGTCGCCAATGGTTGAACCCGAACCGGTCAGGAAATTGACCACGCCAGCAGGTAGACCAACCTCTTCAAGGATGCGGACGAATTGCCAGGCGATCATGGGCGAGGTGCTGGCCGGTTTCAAGATGACTGTGTTTCCCGCCACAATAGAGGCGCTAGTCATCCCTACCATAATCGCGCCTGGGAAGTTCCAGGGCGGAATGACCGCGCCCACCCCGAGCGGAATGTAGACCAGTTCGTTATCCTCATCAGGGATGCGAGTGAGGGGCTGCTCCCCTGCCAGGCGGATCATTTCACGGGCGTAGAATTCCAGGAAATCGATCGCTTCGGCGGTATCTGCGTCGGCTTCTACCCAGCTTTTGCCCACTTCGTAAATCATCCAGGCATTGTAGGAGAAACGGCGCTGCTTGAGCAGGTCGGCAGCCGCGAAGAGATAGCCTGCTCGCTCCTCGGCTGGTACGTGCTTCCAGCTTTCAAACGCTTGCGCTGCGGCCTGGACAGCCTCGTTGACATGCTCAACCGTTGCGCGAGCGAAATAGCCGATCACCTGGTCGGGCTGCGCTGGATTGAGCGAGGCAAAGGTGGATTCGCCGCTTATCTTCTTCCCACCGATAATCAGCGGGTAGGTTTTTCCAAGTTCGCTTTTGACCTGTTCCAGGGCCTCTGCCTGGGCCTTGCGATTTTCCTGTTTGGAGAAATCGGTTAACGGTTCATTTTTAAAGGGCGTCTGTGCGCGTGACGCCACACTTTCCATCATTTTTGCCATGAGTTGATATACTCCTTTGTACAAGGGAACTGCTTCGTGCCTCCATTGTATCTCAAAAATGACCCCTATGGGTAGGGGCGTGGGCTTACCTCACCCTCGTCCCCCATGCGAAAATGTTTCCCTGCCGTAAGGGCGTGGGCTTGCCCCGACCTCTTATTCGCCATTTATCGGCATATGTATGACTACCCAGAAGAGGTCGGGGCAAGCCCACGCCCCTACAGTAAACTACCTCACAAAAAATCAGTAGAAATGCTCATAGTATGATTTGGGGAGTTGGTCTAAACTAACGGATAAGCTACTTGGCAAAAGGTGTATACTACACAGGAATGATAGTTTTTATCTATCGCCTCTTTGCGTATCAAGTAAAAAACAATGGTTGGCGTGAAATAGCCGACTAGAAAGGCCGGGTTTACTTTATGAACATGGACCTTTTAAAGCAGGAGAAAAATCGGGGCTATGTTATCGCAGGTGCTGGAGGTATCATCGCGCTGATTGCATTCTTCTTGCCGTATGTCACTGCATCTTACCTTAGCTTTAGCGCCTCTGCCAGTGGGTCAAATGGTGGCTGGCTCTGGTTGGAGGAGATTGCTGCGCTGGTGGTAGTGGTTGCTGCCGCCATGTTGATCTTCAGAAACAATGCCTTTGGATTGTCCAATATGCCTGTTGAAAAGCAGATTCTCTATGGTCGGTATATTATTATTGGCGGCGCTGTTCTAGCCCTGCTGCTTCATCTGCTTTTTGCTCTCAATGTGCATAACGCCATTGGAGACATTGGAGCCGCTTCTGGTGTGAGTATCGGACTTGGCTTTGGCTGGTGGTTGTTCCTGCTGGCCGCTATTGCGATGGTTGTGGGTGGCGTGCTGGCCTTGCGTTCACCTGTACAGGCAGCGGCAGCGACTTCGTATCCGCCATACCAGCAGCCATACAACCCACAGTATCCGCCCTATCAGGCTCCGCAGTATCCGCCGTACCAGCAGCCGCAACAGGGGCAGCCGCCGTTCCCGGCGTATCCACAGACAGATCAGCAGCCGTCGCAGTACCCGCCCTATCAACAGCAGCCGCAGTATCCGCCTTATCAGCCGAATCAAGCGGAGCAGCCACAACAATACCCGCAGCAATATCCGCCGACTCAGGCTGCTCAACCGCCGCAGTATCCGCCACAGCAGCCACAGAATCCACCACAGTGGTAAGCGACTCTTGACGGATAGCGCGAAAACGAGTGCCGACCTGATACATTTCAGGTCGGCGCTTTTTGCTTGAGGGACTTGCCTTTCATGTCATGCTGAGCGCAGCGAAGCATCCCCGTAGTCAGGCGATTCGTGCGTCGAGGCCGGAGATGCTTCGCTGCGCTCAGCATGACATAGAGCTAGAATCTCTTGTTAGGTTGTCAACGTTCATAAGGATAGGTAGCTACTGCTATTTGCGCACGATCATGGTTCCCGCGCCTTGATCGGTGAACAATTCGCGCAGGAGAACATGCGGCTCTCTGCCATCCACGATATGGAGACGAGGAACGGCTGAAAGGGCGTCCAGGCAGGCCGATACTTTAGGGATCATGCCACCGCGAATGACGCCAGCCGTGATGAGCTGCCGGGCCTCTTCCTCGGTAAGTTCTGAGATCAGCGTGCCGTCTTCCCGGCAAATGCCGACGACGTTGCTCAGGAAGATCAACTTCTCAGCGTTGAGCGCACCGGCGAGATGCGCAGCTACAAGATCAGCATTGATATTGAGGCACGTGCCATCTTCATTCAGGCCGAGCGGGGCAATGATTGGAATGTATTCTTGCTCCAAGAGCGTCTGGATCAGGGATGGGTCTACAGCCTCGACATCACCTACGAAGCCCAGGTTTGGGTTGGTAATGCGTGCCTGAATCATGCAGCCATCGGTGCCACTTAAGCCTACCGCCTTGCCACCCATCTGTGTTGCCATCAGTACCAGGCGCTGATTGACCTCGCCCAGGAGTACCATGCGCACAATTTCCAGCGTCTGAGCATCAGTGACACGCAGCCCGTTCTCGAATTTAGCCGGAATGTTCAATTTCTCCAACCAGGCATTAATGTATGGTCCGCCGCCGTGAACCAGCACCGGGCGCGCTCCCAGGCTGCGCAGCCAGATGATGTCCTGTAGCACATCTCGCTGGTGTTCCAGAGTACTTCCACCCAGCTTGAAGACCAGTATTTTATCTTTGAGATAGTCGATGTAGGGAAGCGCCTCGCGTAGCACCTCGGCTATCAAATGGTGGTCGTTGATAATATCTCCGCTGATTGTTCTTGAAAATGATATTGCCATCTCTTTCTATCCTCTCTATTTACGGGTAGACTGCTATAGCCGGAAGACTGGTCGTTTCTGAAAATCCACAAAGTCGATTCGCGTTTTGTACCGCCTGGCCCGCGGCTCCTTTGACGAGGTTATCCAGGCAGGCGATTACCAGAAGTCGCCCGGTACGTGTATCCACCGTTGGATAGATGAGGCAGAGGTTGCTGCCATAGGTCCATTTTGTATGGGGCGGGGTGTCGATGACATGCGTGAACGGTTCATCTTCGTAGTAGGCCGAGTAGATCGCCCGTACCTCTTCGAGCGTCGGTACTCGGCCTACCGTGTCTCGCTTCAAGTCGGCGTAGCAGGTGACGAGAATGCCGCGCGTCATCGGTGCCAGATGCGGAATGAAGGTAATGCGCAGGTTATCGGCTCTCTCCATTGCGCCTGTTACTGCCGCCAGTTCTTGCTCGATTTCGGGCAGGTGCCGGTGCCCTGAGACGCTGTAGGCGCTGAAATCTTCGTTGGCTTCAGCATAATGCGTTCCCAGTGTGAGACTGCGACCTGCCCCGCTTATGCCTGTTTTTGAGTCGATGATAATTGACGGTTCGATGATGCCATGTGAAAGGGCCGGAAGCATGGCCAAAATAGCTGCCGTCGCGTGACAGCCTGGATTGGCGACGAGGTGGGCATGTTCGATTTGCTCGCGGTATCGCTCACACAGCCCATAAACGGCACTTTCCAGCAGGGCGGGGGCAGGATGAGTATGTTTGTACCATTCCTGGTAGGTAGCGACATCATGCAGGCGAAAATCCGCCGAGAGGTCTACTACTTTTGTGCCCTGCTGCAACAGTTTGACAACTGCTTCCGCCGCCGCCGCGTGAGGCAGGCAGACGAACGCAAGCTCTGCAGGCTCCGGCTCCTCGCTGAAAACCAGATTTGCCAGCCTGGGTGCATTCAAACCGACCTGCGGAAACAGGTCACGCACTCGTTTTCCTGCCGCGCTGCGGGCCGTCACCGAAGTGACAGTAAAGCCAGGATGTTCTGCCAGCAGGCGCAATAGCTCCAGTCCCGTGTAACTGCTGCCGTTCACAATCGATACCGTGACCACGATAAAACCCTCTCTCGAACAAAATGACCAATAAAAAAGCCCTCGTCCCCTATCTCTTCGATAGAGGGACGAGAGCTATGCTTTAGAATTGCTCCCGTGGTACCACCCTGCTTGCCTTTCATGCTCGCCAGAAGCGTTTCTGTACGAGCAGCACCGCCGCTGGTGATACCCCACCTACCACAATGTAGTCAGGGTATAAAGACCGCTCTTCCTGGTTCTCTTACTGCGTGGGAACCATCCACCTCTCCTACTTGCTTGCGCGAAGCTTTCTTCGGAGAGCCGCTCCCGAGGCGGTTCTGAGAAGATCATCCTACCGGCCTTGCACCAATCGCCGGTTCGCTGCTGGCTGACCCACTCATACTAGTTCGTTCAACACGGACAGAATTATTTATTTGTTACTGTAACCATAACATCTGAATTACGGATTGTCAACCTTAATCAGGCCTTTTTTTACGCACAACTCTGCATTCAAAATCGAGCCACCTGCCGCGCCACGTATGGTATTGTGTCCAAGCAGGACAAATTTGTAGCTCAAAATGGGGCAGGAGCGCAATCGGCCAAGCGTGACGCTCATGCCATGTCCGGCATCCCTATCGAGCAAGGTCTGCGGGCGATTGACTTCCTGCCGGTAGAGCAACGGTCGTTCGGGTGCGCTCGGCAGGCCGAGCGATTGCGCTTCCGAAGTATAATTTTCCCAGGCGGCAAGAATTTCTTCCGGCTCGACCTGGCGGCCCAGTTCAACGCTGGCGCATTCGAGGTGTCCCTCGCGTGTGGCAACGCGATTACAGTGCGCGCTCACGACGAGCGGAGCGTCAGTGAAGCCTTTGCCCTCTTCCCAGGAGCCAAGCATCTTGCGCGTTTCGCTCTCGACTTTTTCCTCTTCGCCGCCGATGTAAGGGATGGCATTATCGAGAATGTCATAGGATGGGAGTCCCGGATAGCCTGCGCCAGAGATAGCTTGCAGCGTTGTCACCAGCACCCTGCGCACACCGAAGGCCTGTTGCAGTGGTTTGAGGGCCATGACCAGGGGCGTTGCCGAGCAGTTCGCGTTGGTTACGATGCTGCCTGCCCAGCCGCGCCGCCTGCGCTGCTCCAGAATGGCCGCCGCGTGATCGGCGTTGACCTCGGGAATGAGTAGCGGCACGTCTGGCTCCATGCGATAATTCTTGGCGTTGCTAAACACAGCTTTTCCGGCACGTGCGAAGTCGGCTTCGATTTCGCCTGCAATTTCTCCGGGGAGCGCGGAGAAGACAATTTTGACTTCTTTGGGTAACGCTTCGGGTTTGCAGGCGATGACGGGCAAATTGGCAACCTCGGCGGGCATGTCGCTTCCTGCCAGCCGCCATTGGGCCACGTCTTTATAGGGGCGTCCGGCTCGTTGTTCGGAAGCGGCCAGCCCGACCAGTTCAAACCAGGGATGGCCCTGAAGCAGTTCGATGAAGCGCTGTCCAACCATGCCTGTCGCGCCGAGTACGGCTACTGGAATACGTGTCATGCTGTTATCTCCTTTACCGTACCTCGCGCCGTTTTTCCTGTCTTTCATGGCGCACCAGGGGAATGACAGGCGCGATCAGGTCGCGGTGCAGGCAGCGCAAAGCCCGTTCGCTATCTTCATCTTCCACGATCAGAATGATGCCCGTATCCGAGGCTCCCTGGCTGATGACCGGAATGCGTTCGCGTGCCAGCGCGGTGATGGCCCGGGCGGGACTCATGGGATCAACCGTGAAGCCGGAACCGATGCAGGCGCAGGCAGCCAATCCTCTACGACTGCTGACGCGCCAGCTTCCCATATCGTGTTGCAACAGGGCAATGACCGAATCGGCGGCGCATTCCTCTACTAGAAAGGCGAGGTGATGGCCTGAAGAGGAGCAAATGGCGACGGGCGCGGCTCCTGCGCGGGCGGCCAGTTCAAACACCTGTCCGGCGTTCTCAGGCGCGCCGAAGAGGTCGGTATTTTCTACAGTGATTAGAGCAAGCTGGCGGCGCACTGAGATGGCGGCGGCTGCGCTGCGATTGCTTCTCTCGCTGAAATCCGGGCCGACAATAGTGCCGCGTGTGTGGGGGCGGAAGGTATTGCGCACGCGCACAGGAATGTTGCGATGCGCCACAGGAATAAGGGTGCGCGGGTGCAGCACTTTGGCTCCGAACCAGGAGAGACGCGCCGCCTCGGCATACGAGAGGCGGGACAGCAGGCGAGCATTCGCCACCACTCGCGGGTCGGCGCTCAGCACGCCATCGACATCGGTAAAAATGGTCACTTCGACGCAATCCAGGGCTTCGCCAATGACGGTTGCGGAATAATCCGAGCCGTTGCGGCCAAGCGTGGTGACGAACCCCTGGCGCGTGCGTCCGATGAAGCCGGGGGCAATGGGAACAAAGCCTTTCTCAAGGACTGGATGGAGCAGGCGATGCGCGTTGGCGCGTGTCTCTGCGGTCAGTGGTTCCGCGCCAATCACGGTGCCGAATGCTGGAATCGTATCAGTCTCGATATCGGTAGTAATAATGATCTCTTCACGAATGGGAGTGGCCTGAATGCCCAGGTCGCGCGCGGCTGCCGCAACCAGCAGGACCGAGAGCCGTTCGCCCCACGCGCCAATGCTGGATGCTGTATAGATTGCGGCATTCCTGTTTTCAGCAAAACCATTACGACGGGACTCAGTTACTTCAATGTCCTGTTCAAGCAGGGTGAAAGCGACATGCAAATCGTGCAGCAGCGCCTGCTTGCCTTCGCGTTTGTGAATGGCCTGCTCGGCGGCATCCAGATGTTTTTGCTTCAGTTGGGTCAGTTCTCGCTGGCATTGCTCGTGTTCGCCAGTGCAGGCAAAACGGGCGATACGCAACAACTGGTCGGTCACGCCAGACATGGCCGAGACGACGACAACAGGAAACCAATCCGGGTCATGATGCAGGGCATGAGCGATAATGCTGGCTACACGCCGGATGCGTTCGCCACTTCCAACAGAAGTTCCTCCGAATTTCAAGACTTGTACGTTCCGTTCCATACGATTGCTCCAGGATGAAAAATGGTATCCTGGTGTGCCGGAGTAATTTTTCCGGCACACCAGGATGGATACTATGCTCCGACAGGTTCACCGGCCTTGAGCGTTGCAGCCTTCAAGGCCTGATCGAGGTCATCGATCAGATCATCGACCGTTTCCAGACCGACGGAGAGGCGGATGAAGTCAGGCGTGACGCCCGTTTCAAACTGCTCCTCCGGCGTCAACTGCGAGTGCGTGGTGCTGGCGGGATGGATGATGAGCGACTTGGCATCGCCCACGTTGGCCAGGTGCGAGAAGAGCTCGACGTGGCGAATAAGCTGCTTGCCTGCCTCAAGTCCGCCCTTGATACCGAAGCCGAGAATTGCGCCGTAGCCGTTGGTATGGTACTTCGCGGCGATTTCGTGCTGCGGGTGGCTCTGAAGGCCGGGATAGCTGACCCAATCGACGGCGGGATGGCTTTCCAGGAACTCGGCGATGCGCAGCGCGTTCTGGCTGTGACGCTCCATGCGCAGGGGCAGCGTCTCCAGGCCTTGCAGGAAAAGCCAGGCGTTGAAGGGAGAGACTGCCGCGCCGATATCGCGCATCAACTGCACGCGGGCTTTGATGATATAGGCCAGCGGGCCGAGCGCTTCGACGTAACGTAGGCCGTGATAGGACGGGTCAGGCTCGACAAATTCGGGGAAGCGCCCGTTTGTCCAGTCGAAGGTGCCGCCATCGACGATTACGCCGCCAATGGATGTGCCATGTCCGCCAATGAACTTGGTCGCGGAATGCACGACGATGTCCGCGCCATGTTTCAAGGGCTGCACAAGGTAAGGCGTGGTGAGCGTGTTATCTACAATCAGGGGAACGCCAATTTCATGTGCGATATCGGCAACGGCACGAATGTCGAGCGTGTCCAGGCGCGGGTTGCCTACGGTTTCAGCATAGAAAGCTTTGGTGCGCTCGTTAGCCGCCTTGCGAAAGTTCTCCGGCTCGCGGCTATCCACGAAATGCACTTTAATGCCCAGTTTTGGCAGCGTATAATGGAAGAGATTATAGGTGCCACCATACAGGCTGGCGGATGTGACGATCTCGTCTCCGGCCTGGGCGATGTTGAGGATTGCCAGCGTCTCGGCAGCCTGCCCGGATGAAGTGGCAAGCGCGCCTACGCCGCCTTCCAGGGCCGCGATACGACGCTCGAAGGCATCCTGGGTAGGGTTCATAATGCGCGTATAGATATTGCCAAATTGTTTGAGCGCGAAGAGATCAGCCGCGTGTTCCGGGCTATCGAAGACATACGAGGTGGTCTGATAGATGGGAATCGCGCGCGCGTTGGTGGCGCTGTCGGCTGTCTCCTGGCCCGCGTGTAATGAGAGCGTTTCAAAACCATACTGTCGATTGCTGTTCAGTGCCATTGTGTGTGTTACTCCTTAATGGTATTCAATGCTTCATTCATCAGCTTCCACTCTTTGAGGAAAGCGTCATGTCCATGCGGAGAGTCCAGTTCCGCGTAAATCGCGTCTCCGCCGACGTTTTGTACCTGTTCGGCCAGCCAGTACACATGCCTGGCCGGAAAGAGAAAATCGGAACGAATGCCGATAAACAGGGCTTTTGCTTTTATACGCTTCAGCGCTACATCGAGCGAGGGATAGTCTTCGCTCACATCGTACAGGTCCATCGCCCGGCTGATGTAGAGGTAGCTATTGGCGTCGAAGCGCCGCACCAGCGATTCCCCCTGGTAGTAGAGATAGTTCTCGACATCGAAGCGCCTGCCCATATCACCAAAGCCGCTCGGTGGAAAAATGTTCCCTGGCCGCGCCGGTTTGCGATTGAAGCGCAGTTCCATCGATTCCTCGCTCTGATAGGTAATCATCGCCAGCATGCGCGCAATTGCCAGACCTGCCTCCGGCCCATTCCCTGGCTCGTAGTTGCCTCCCTGCCAGCGCGGATCGGCCATGATCGACTGTCGTTCCACTTCACTGAAGGCGATGGCTTGAGCCGTAAGGGCTGCTGTAGCGGCGACGACGATCACCTTTCGCACCAGTTCTGGATAGGTGACGGCCCATTCCAATGCCTGCTGGCCGCCGATGGAGCCGCCCGCCACCATCGCTAACTGGCGCACGCCCAGGTGTTCGACTAAGCGCTGTTGTGCCCGCACCATGTCGCGAATGGTGATGACCGGGAAGCGCAGTCCATAGGGCTTGCCAGTATGCGGATCGAGCGAAGATGGACCGGTACTGCCGTAGCAGCCGCCGAGAATATTGGAACAGATCACAAAGTAGCGCGACGTATCGAAAAATCTTCCTGGCCCGATGAGCGGGTTCCACCACGCTACTTTGGTATCATCTGGTCGTTCGGGATCGTGCGCGTGCGAATTGCCTGTGAGCGCGTGGGTTATCAGTACCGCGTTATCTCCGGTCTCGTTCAACGTTCCCCACGTCTCGTAGGCCAGCGTGATTGGCCCGAATGATCCACCCAGTTGCAAGGGGAGTGCGTCAAAGGTATAGGTTTGTACTGGATTGGCGGGCCGAGTTTGTGCCACGCGCGCGCCAGCCACGACATCGTGTTCTACATGTGTCACCATTGCCACTCCTTTCGTGTTTATCCTCCTTTTGCCGTAAAAAAGGCAACAAAAAAACCCTCTCCCTGGCAGGGGCGAGGGGTTAAAACGGTCTTCGCGGTACCACCCTGATTTGTTGACACCTCACGATGCCAACCTTGGCGAGTGTTCTGCGCCTACCCGAAAGGGCGTACAACACTCTGGCCTGTAACGGGGCCACCGGCACAGTCTACTGACCCGACGGGCGTTCAACCTGCAACTCCAAGGTCATTTTCAACGCCGGTGCGGCGCTGGCTTCTCATCCTCGCCAACTCTCTGTAGCCGTCGTATCGCTTACTCGTCCTCATCATCGTTGTTTGCGTTAAGGCGCAGGCAATAAAAAACCCCTGCATCTCAGGGGTCTAGCTACATTGCTTATTCCCCTCATCTCGCGGAAAAACTCCGCCGGAATTGGCACCCTTTCCCTGCATCATTGCAGGAGGGTTGTCGGGTTTCATCGGGCCGTTTCCCTCCACCTCTCTTGATGAGAGCAGTCTTTGCTGCGCTTATTCATTTGTTGAAGTACTATCGATTTGTTAGTAAGAAGTATACCGAATAAGGTTGCTTCATGTCAAGGTTTTTGGATATGATGAGTTGAAACACATTGTACAGCGAAAAGGAAACAGTTTTTATGAAAGATGTACGTCTCGTCCTCGTCGGTTTTGGCGTGGTTGGTCAGGGCTTCGCCGAACTGCTGTCGACCAAACAGCAATATTTGCAAGCCCAATATGGCGTCAATCTCTCCCTGCTTGGAGTTGCCAATACACGACACGGCTTTATTTACCGGGCAGAAGGATTGAGTGTTCCTACACTTCTGGAACTGGCGCGCCTGCGCCGCCCACTATCAGATCACCCCAATGTAGAACGCTGGTCAACAACCATGCAGGGATTGCGCGCAGTGAGCGCCGATGTATTGGTCGAGGTGACACCGACGAACATAAACGATGCCGAGCCTGCCATCAGCCATATCCGCACTGCCCTAAAAAAAGGCATGCACGCTGTCACTGCGAACAAAGGCCCGGGCGCGTTGGCGGCTCAGGAGTTATTCGCGCTGGCAAAAGAGCATGGCGTGCAGTTGCGGATGGAGGCGGCGGTGATGGCCGGAACGCCTGTCATCAGCACGATTCGCGAGGGATTGGCGGGAGCAACGATTGTTTCGCTGCGTGGCATCCTCAACGGCACCACCAACTACATTTTGAGCGCGATGGCCGAAGGTAAGGATTACGCTGAAGTGCTGGCCGACGCCCAGGCCAAAGGCTACGCCGAAACCGACCCGACCGCCGATGTCGAGGGCTTCGATGCCGTAGCAAAGACGCTGATCCTGGCCGCACTGGCTTTCAATACACCGCTCAAACCAGAGCAGGTAGAGCGGCAGGGCATTACCGATGTGACGCGAGAGCAGGTACGCGATGCCCTCAATTCTGGCAAGCGTATCAAGCTGATTGCTTCATTGCGGCGCATGCCGGGCGCGACACGCGCTGAAAGCCGGTTGGAAGCGAGCGTCAAGCCCGTTGCTTTGCCACTGACTAATACCCTTGCCCACGTAAATGGCACTCTGAATGCACTGTCGATATCAACCGATACCCTCTCAGAGGTGACGATTACCGGGCCGGGCGCGGGGCGGATTGAGACGGCGCAGGGGTTGCTGGCGGATGTTTTGGCGTGCGTGAGATAGCAGGAAAAGTAAAGATGAGCATTTTTAGCCACAATATTTATGAGAATATCCGCACACGCACTCTAGTTCTCTATCAGGGCGCAATTCTGTTGCATCCGCCCGAAAAAGATGGAGGCATCTGGGGAACTGGTGTCTGGGGGCTTCCTGGGGGTGGTTTGGAGCCAGGCGAATCGTTAGCAGATTGCGCTCGTAGGGAAGTTCTGGAAGAGACAGGCATCCCTGTGCGCATTGGCAATATCGCCTTTGTGCAAGAATGGGTTGTGCCCCGATACTCGATGGCGCTTGAACCAGGAGAGGGGTACGGATATGGCCTGGAGGTTTTTCATTATGCGGGCCGCCGGATACCCCTACGATTCATCGAGGGGTAAGGTGGCCCTCACACGGACTTCACAGGAGTTAGAACACCTGTCGCGCATGGATGTAAAGCGCATTCAGTATACGGAGCGGTTTAAAGAATATAGGACAATCTCGTATTTTCTGGCTTAGGAAAGATACTGACAGTCCTTTGTTCTGGACGAAATAAACAATTACTGCTAGACTACAGGCAGGCTAGTAGCCTTTGTAAGGTACTAGCAAAGCGTGATAGCTTATAGAGCTTCACCTGGCTAGCCGTATTTATTTGTTTTATTGTGGCTATTGACAGTTGTGAGCAAACTAGTGTATAGTACTAGTGATACGCTGTCAGTAGCAGAGAAGTAGGTGTTGGTTATGAATGAAACTGGACTGAAGCGTATCCGCGAATCGCTGGGCCTGACAGAAGAAGGGATGGCCAAGCGTTTGACTGTTTCGTATTCGACGTATCGTAATGCGGAGAAAGGGAAACCGTGTCGATATTCTACAGCGATGGAGATTCTGGGCGTCATTAATGGGATTCGTGCTGAGCGAGGCATGACCCCTGTTTCATTGGATGACCTGGGATTGAATATCCAGTAACACATCCAGGATGTTGCACGGTCTATCCCGTAGTTGAGGAATGCTAGCAGTGTGTTTGGGCCACACTACTAGCTGTGAGAGCCTAGCAGTCGTTCAAGTCACCCTAGACTCTCCAGACTGCATCATAGCGGGAGGAGAGCCATTCGTCAAGCACAAGGAGCGTGCAACATGGCCTATCAACAACTTGTCCGCGTCACCCCCTTGCTGAACCCGGAGACTTCCACCTTTGCGGAACACTACCAGCGTGGGTTACACTGGTTCCTGATTGAACAACAGGAGCGGAGTGGCCCTCTCTTTGATGCTGATGTGGTCGAAACGTTCCGCAGTTGGACATGTGCCGGTCTCTTCGATGATCTCCGCAAAACATCCTCACGGCAAACGGTTGGATTCTACCTGGGAACGATCCATGCCGGAGTGCTTTCCCCACTTACCTGCCAGCTTCGTTCTGATGTCACGACCCTGGTTCGCTTGCAGCATCCTGATGCTATGCGAGGCTACCACGCGGGGCGGGTCTGGTTCTTCGACGCCGCAGAGCTGCAGGAGCGTCGGTATACCGAATCTCGCCTCCTGGAACGCTTACGTGAGAGCTTGCTTGAGATGGTGCAATGGCAAGACAGCGAGGAGACCTGGTACTTTGCTATTGGATGTCTCCTTGGGGAACTCAGTGGGCCTCTCTTCCCTTTGCGTGCGGAATAGCTGTGGAAAGTGTCCCTGAGGAGGATGAGCGGGACAGAAGCATGTTCTGTCCCGCTCAGAGTAAGAAACGATATGCAGCAGATCATCACCGCCAAACTGAAGCTTCTCACCACACCAACGCAAGGGCAGGCCTTACGCCAGACCCAACTGGCCTATCGTGACGCGCTCAATGCCGTGAGTCAGTATGCCTTCATGCATGGCAAAACCAGTAGCGTCACTACGTTGCACAAAGGGATGTATCGCACGCTTCGCACACGCTATCATCTGCCCTCTCAACTGGCCTGTAGCGTCGAACGGCAGGTGGCGGCAACCTACAAAGGCTTGTGGACGAAGCTCAAGAAGAATGTGGAACATCGCCGGGCCAAGATCACCAAGAAACGTTTTAAGGGCCTGGATCAGCCACCGCACTACAGTTCCCCCACCGTGCAATACACGTATGAACGCGATTACACTTTTCAGAAAGAGCAGCAGGTGAGCATTGGCACCCTGAACGGACGCATCAGCGTTCCTTATCAGGGCTATGACAAACACACGGCGCTCATTCGAGAAGGGGCAACCATCGGAGATGCGAAACTGTGGTATGACCGGCCAAAGAAACAGTTCTATCTGCTGGTGTCCTTAACGCTCGACCTTCCCGAACCGACCTGCGAACAGTTCACGGAAGTCGTTGGCGTCGATGTGGGCATCCGCTATCTGGCCGTGACCTCCACTTCCACAGGCAAGGCCAGCTTTCACCCAGGCAAACAAGTACGGCATCAAGCCAACCATTACGCGCGATTACGCAAACGCTTGCAGCGAAAAGGCACTCGTGGCTCCAAACGTCGCTTGAGACGCATCGAACACCGAGAGAGACGGTTGAAAGCGCAAGCAAACCATTGTATCGCCAAACAGATCATCATGCAGCACCCACACGCACTCATCGGGCTAGAGAACCTCACGGATATCAGGGAGCGCACAAAGCGCAAGAAACGCAAGCGCAAGAAAAACGGCAAAGGCAGTGAGCCTGTCTCATCCAAAGCACGTAAAGCCAATCGCGTGTACTCACAGTGGTCCTTTGCTGAGTTACACAATTTCATCAGTTACAAGGCCGCGCTTGCAGGTTCTCTGGCGATCAAAGTGGATGCGGATTACACCTCAAAAGCATGCTCGATGTGTGGACACACTGCTGATGAGAACCGACCACGCAAAGGCTTGCTCTTTGTGTGCCAGTGCTGTCATTACACATTACATGCTGATCTGATTGGCGCTCGCAATGTCACCATGAGGACGCTCCTGGTCCGGCACGACTGGGCCAGGACGGGGTTTGTGTCAATGGCCCCTGATGCATCGGACAAAGAAGCCAAAGCGGCACGCCTGCGAAGGTATGCCGAGTTGCGGTGGAGTCCAGGTGTAACGAACAAGCCTCCGGTCTCTGACCGGAGGTGATTGACTATGCTTTTCCTGAGGAGCCAGTGCCAGAACCGCGACCGGAAAAGCCGGGTATTCCTGTAGCCCGTTGGATGCCTTTGCACGAAGTTCCAGCGCTGCCTCTATGGCCCAAGCAATTGAAAGCACTGTGCAAACGCTTAAGCGAGGGGGCGGAGTTGCTGGGATGTCCTGCGTTTATTGGACAGATTGATAGTCCCTGGGCGCAAGCTGAACAGGATATCAATTTCTAAGTATTGCTCTTGACAACTTCAGTTTCACCCGGCTATACTGTAAAATACAGACCGAATGGTCTTTTATTTTAGTGAAGATACAAGCAAAGCACGAGGAAAATAATATGAGCGACCTTCAGACAACCACGCGCACCCGTACTTTTAGCTGGAGAGACCCGCTGCCGGGAGCTAAGGCGGCTCAAACGATGAGCGGCCTGGAATATTTACAGGCATTTCAGAGAGGTGAGTTTCCTGCCCCACCTATCGCCGAGTTGATGAACTTTCGTTTTACCGAGGTGAGCGAAGGACGCATCGTCTTTACCGGGGAGCCAGCCGAATATCACTACAACCCTATCGGGACGGTGCATGGTGGTTTCGCGGCAACCTTACTCGATTCCGCGCTTGGTTGTGCGGTGCATTCAACGCTTCCGGCTGGCGCTGGTTATACGACATTGGAACTGAAGGTCAACTATGTGCGCCCTATTACGATCAAAACGGGTACAGTATTTTGCGAGGGTAAGGTGATTTATGTGGGTGGGCGCATTGCTACGGCGGAAGCTCGACTGACGGATGCAGGTGGCAAGTTGTATGCTCATGGGACCACGACGTGTATGATTTTGCGTCATTCATCGTGAACTTGCAGGAAACGGGCAGGATTCTGTAGGGATATTATGACGAACTTCACCCTGAAAGAGGCGATAGTAAAGATGTCATGCTGAGCGCAGCGAAGCATCTACCTGTCCCAACGAGCTGTGCGTCGAGACCTGAGATGCTTCGCTGCGCTCAGCATGACATGCCTGGATGGCCTCTTGTTAATACTAGCGTTTTCTGGGTCGCTCTCCCGGCTTCGGTTCGAGAACGGGCGTCTCTTCGATCAGGCGCAGGACTTCGGCTATGGAGCGCTCAAGTTGTGGGTCGCGGCCATTGACGTAATCCTGCGGGGTGATATCGACCTCGATGTTGGGGTCGGTTCCATAGTTTTCAACATTCCAGCCAATATCTTTGAACCAGAAGGCGAATTCTGGCTGGGTGGTGACGGTACCATCGACGAGGCTGTGGCGCGGGTGGATACCGATGACGCCGCCCCAGGTGCGTTTACCGATCAATGGCCCCAGGTTCATCAGCTTGAAGGCGTGGCTGAAGATGTCGCCATCCGAGCCTGCCTGCTCGTTGGTGAGGGCAACCATCGGGCCGCGCGGCGACTCGCTGGGATAGGGTTCCGGCTGGCCCCAGCGCGGGAAGTCGTAGCCGATGCGCCGCCGCGCCAGCTTTTCCAGCAGCAGGCCGGAGACGTGACCGCCACCGTTATAGCGCACGTCGATGAGCAGACCGGGATAATCATACTCGGTGAGGTAGCTGCGATGGAACTCCGCGAAGCCATTTGCCCCCATGTCGGGAATATGCACGTAGCCCACGCGCCCGTCTGTCGCCTCATGTACCCTGCGCCGGTTGTTTTCTACCCAGTCACGATAGCGGGCTTGATGTTCGTTCGAGAGCGCTTTCACGATGATTGTGCGCGTCTCGCCACTTTCGGCATCCTCGATCAGCAACTGCACCTCGTTATCGGCCTGGTTGACCAGTAATTCCTGCGGGCTGCGATTGGGCGTGACCCGTTGACCGTTGATTGCCAGCACTGCATCACCGACTGAGACATTGAGTCCGGGACTATTGAGCGGCGAGGTTGCTTTGGGGTTCCAGGGGTCGCCAGTGACAATGTGAGCGATCCGATAGCGGTTGTTTTCAGCATCGTAGCTCCAGTCAACGCCGAGGAAGCCCTGATGGTAGTGCGGGCCTCTGCGGTACTCGCCCCCGGTCTCATAAGCATGCGAGGTACCAAGCTCCCCTTGCAGTTCCCAGAACAGGTCGGAGAGTTCGGAACGCGAGGAGACGCGATCAACCAGGGGCGCGTACTGCTGGTAAATGGCATCCCAGTCGATGCCCGACATGTCTTCGGCCCAGAATTGCTCACGCTGCAAGCGCCATGCCTCGGCGAACATCTGCCTCCACTCGGCGGCGGGCTGCACAGAGACTTTTACGCGCGTGAGATCAATCCAGCCTGTTTCGCGGCTGGAGCGTTCTCCGTTTTCCCCTTTGGGAGCTTTCTCTCCCGCTTTCAAAACGCGCAGGCGATGATTGGCGCGATAGATCACGGTTTTGCTATCACGGGAGAGGTCGAAGGTGTTGATGCCATCGTAGAGAGGCTCGAGCTTCTGCGCCTCGAAATCGTAGCTATCCACCCGTCCTTTCGGTTCGTGTTTCTCGCCGGGCAGAGGCTGGTGAATCGCGCCCTCGATGGGGAAGGAGAGAAACAGCGCTTTGCCCTTGATGCCGCGAATCTTTGAGTAGCGTCCCTCGGCGACCGGGAAAGGAACGGCACGGGTGGTGATACCATCCAGATCGATAGTGATGGCAGGCGGCCTGTTCGTCTCCTCCTCTTTTTCACCATTTTCCCCTTCGACCGGGGCTTCTCCTTCAGGTGTTTCAGGTTGGTCGGCAGGCTGCTCTTTCTCTTTTTCCTTGTCTTTCTCCTTCTCCTTTTCGGCTGCTCCTTTCGGTTCTGGAATGAAGGGAGAGCGCAGGTCTTTGCGCAGGGTGATGGCATACGGTTTGACGCCGCGAGGGAAGCTGAGGTCGAATTGCAGGTTGTCGTAGACCGGGTTGAGCGTGCGATAGCCCAGGAAGTAGAGGTATTTGCCTTCGGGGTCGAAGGCCGGTGACACGTCCTCAAGGATTGGCTCTGTAACCTGGTATGTTTCGCCGCTTTCGATGTTGCAGAGTTTGATGGCCGTCTTCTGCGCCGTGATGGCGAAACCGTAGGCAAGCCAGCGCCCATCAGGCGACCAGGCGCTTCCGGCGATGCGCCGGTACTCGCTGCGATCAAGAACGCGTGAGGTGCCAGCCTCAAGATCAACCAGGATCAGCTCGTTGCGATGGTTGGTGATGGCGACCATATCGTCAGCAGGAGAGACATGCATGCTGACAGCGCGGCCAAATTCGATCTCGTCGTAAGTTTTAGCTGCCTCTTCCTCTTCTGGATTGAAGACGATCAGTGCTTCACGCCCTGATGCGTCGTGGATAGCGATCAGCCGCTTGCCATCATTGAGGTATTCGAGCAGGCGATAGCGCACGCCATCGGGCGAGCCATGCTGCACGACCGGGCCTTCCCAGTTGCTGAAGCTAAATGCTTTGCCCCGCGTGGTGATGGCGAGCGCATGACCCTGGGGATGGAGCGAGAAGCTGTGCAGGTACTGGCTCGCGGAAACAAACTTGCGATTGCGCTGCGTGCGCAGGCTGGGGAGCAAGACTTCCAGGCGGCGCGAGGAAGTGGCATCGGCTTCGAGCAGGTACAGGTCGGCACCCGCGTGATAGACCAGCCTCTGCCCATCGCTCGAGAGGTTGCGCGCATAGAAATCCTGGTGGTCGGTATGTCGGCGCAGGTCTTCTCCAAGCGGCGTGCAGGAATAAACGTTGCCGATGCCCTCGTGGTCGGAGATGAAGTAGATGCGATCACCCACCCAGCAAGGATTGGCGATATTGCCGTCGAGTTGGAGCAGGCGCTGGAAGATGCCGCTATCCTCAACGTCGATCCAGAGATGCCCGACAGTGCCGCCGCGATAACGTTTCCAGCGCGCAGGCTCACCGATGTTGCGCCCGATGACCACGCCTCCACGCGGCCCGTAAGAGATAGCATCCGCGACGCCGACGGGCACCTGTTGAGGCAAACCGCCACCGGACGCAATCGAGTAGATGACCTCCTGGCGATAATGGCTTTGCCCGGCATCACTGGCATAAAGAATAGCATCACCGGAGGGCGACCAGTTAACGACCCGGCACGAGGCGGATTGGAAAGTGAGGCGCTGCGCGATATCTCCCAGGGCAGGCATCACGTAGACCTCGCTGGGGCCTTCTTCGCGACCGACAAAGGCGAGTTTTTCGCCATCTGGCGAGAAATGTGGGTAGCGCACTTCGCCCGAGCCTGCCGTTAAACGTTCGGCGCGCCCACCCGCATCTGTCACGAGCCACAGGTCATCTTCGGCAACAAAAACGATGTTATCCTGGTAAATGGTGGGATAGCGCACATATCCTTGCGATGGCATTTTTGCTCCTTCATCTATGATGTTTTTTAATCGAGGTATGCACTGGCAGTAGAGAAATCAGTGGAGCCTCAAACGATGTAGTACAGTTCTGGTGCTAATGCCGAATATTATAACATGCTGTTTTGGTCATTGTCGAGATTGTAAAGAAAGCGAAAGAGGTCATGCCTCTCGACGCACTTTGCCATTTCGTGTATAATGGCAGCGATAGTTATCATTCCAGTGCTTATGTACGGAAGCCGAAACAACGATTATTTCGTGAGCGTTAGCAATTATAAACATCAAAGAATATTTGCCTGTTCTGCCTCCAGGAAATAAAGCAGGCGAGGAGAGAAGATCATGCCGAAGAAAGCAGCACGCGGCGGAGTGCAGCGTCATAAACCAAAGACGCAGAAAAGCGTACAACTGGTGCGCCCGGTTTCTGTAAAGGAAGAAGAGATCGAGGAGATAACCAGCGAGGAGGAAACGCAGGGCGCGGTTGCCACGCAGACTGCCGAAACTGAGAGCGAGACCGAAAACTTTCCGACCCTGGCTGAGGAGCCAGTAGAGGAGCTGGTTACACCTGTTACGAAGAAATCAACCGCTCCCGTTGCGAAGAAAGCGGCGACTTCTGAAGCTGAGAAAGAGGTTATGGTTCCCGTTGCAAAGAAAGGCACCTCTTCCGCAAGTGAGAAAGAGGTCAAGGGCCCTGCTACGAAGAAAGTGGCGGCTTCTGTAACTGAGAAAGAAGTTATCGTTGAGGAAGAGAAACCTGCTGCTAAAGCTGTGACGGGACGCGCTGCTGCTCGTCGGCAGACAGGACAGAGGGCTCAGCCGCGTGCCGCAAGTAGCTTGATTTCACCCGAACACTTTGCTTACGTGCGCAAAGACCTGATTTTTATCGCTATTCTGGCGATTATCATGTTCTCGATCATCATAATTCTCCATTTTGTGCCTGCGATTGGCGGATAGGGCCGGTCGTTTCGCGGGTGAGCGTCCAGTTTTTGGGCAAAAAAGAGAAGCGCTGAATTTGATCTGGTTAAGCGCTTCTCTTATCGTTTTTGGAAATGAATTGGTGGGGCGATGCGCCCCGGTGCGAGATAGGTCAGGTTAGTGCAAGGGGCCGGTGCCTAAACCAGCCGGAATACCGTGGCGGTGTGCCGCTGGAATAGTCACGCCCAATACGCGCTGCATGGCCATTGTATGACTGCAATCCCCCCAGTCATGGAAGAAACGACAGGTGCAATGCCACTCCCCATTATCATAGGTCGTGGTGTGTGTATCGTTCTCGCCTCGGAACGTCGCTTCAAAGCGAGTGAACTGAATGCGTTCTGGTTCTTCTGCGTACCGTTTGGCTTTAGCGATCTTGTTGATCATGCTTGAATTCACTGTCGGTCATCTCCTTCGATTGTAACAATCCACTCCGCGCCCACTTTGCAAAACTGAGATTTTATGTGCAAATGAGCGTAGTCCACACGGACACAAGTTGTGGAGTTCTACGCTGAAACGCGCTTATAGCTGGTAAGGGACTCTGCTATTCCTCCTTTCGTATTCAAAACTTCTCGCTCATATTTTGAGCGACGGATTGGCCCAAAGAATGAAGAATAATCGATGAGCCCGGCAACCTTGCGCGTATAAAAAGATGAAAAAAAACACCAGGGCAAACTGTCCCTAGTGCGTGTTTACGTATCCTCCCGAGACGCCACCAACGACTCTGTCAGTGGTGTAACCCGTGATGCTGATGATGCTGATTCCATAGACAATCACCTCACGATGGTATATATCGTCCCGGTCTTTCCTTTGTTTGAATGGCTAGATTATACCATATTCAAGCCGGAAAGTCTAGCCTATTTAACGTGTAAAAACAGCATAAAATGCGAAACCCCAACCATTAAAGTGCTGTGATGGCTTTGTGAGCAGGCCCATGAAAATGTAAAGAAAGTCACTTTTTCGCTATCACTTATTTCATAGCTCTACATTGACAGTGCATCTATACTTGCAACAAAGAAATAAAAAGCTGATCCATCCAGCGTTTTTTTTAACAAACGAATGAAGAGAAGCCGTTTTCTATGGGAGGTATTGCGTGAAGAAACCTGTAATGCGCCGTGTTTCATATCCTTTGCAAATGTTGTTTGGTGTGGTTTTACTGGGACTGTTGTTTGCTGGATGCTCAAACGGTAATACGCCCACTGTGTCTACCAGCGCGAGTACGCCGACTCCCCGGCCTGCGCAGCCGCATCCTATTTCCAGTAAACCAGATACTGGGAAGCTTCCCGGCGGTCAGCCTTTGCCGGAGAATCTTCCGCTATCACTGACCTTCAATCTTGCCTATAATGACGCGGCGATGGAGCGAGACGTAGCGCAGATTTATACACCTGGCTCTCCCACCTATCACCAGTTTTTAACGACCGATCAAATTGTGCAGCGCTACGCTCTTTCGGATTCAGAAGTGCAGACGGTAGAAAACTGGCTGAAACAGCAGGGCTTTACCATCGACTCGATAGATCCTCTGCGGTCAGGCATTCAGGTGACGGGAACTGTTGGCATAGTTGAGCGCGCCCTGCATGTGCAACTACGCTCGTATACCATCCTCGGCTATACATTCTACCTGCAAGATAGCGATCCCATTGTCACTGGCCAGATTGCGGCGCTGATCGACTCGGTGGTGGGGCTGGATAACTTCGCCTTTCCCGTGTTCAAGCCTCCCTTTGGCCTGGTTAGCAGGAATGCATCGCTGGCTACAACCTGCAAAGGCTATGGCGCAAAGCACACACTGACGCGTGACAAGCTGGCCTCGGCATACCAGATCAACAGGCTCTATGGTCAGAATATTGCCGGGCAGGGCATGACAATTGGTGTGGCCGAGTTTGACGAGCCATTTGATCCCAAAGATATTGCCAACTATGCCAGATGCGCAGGCGTCCCTGTACCAAACATACAAACGGTCAATGTCGATGGAACTGTCGCGCCTGGACCAGGACAGGGTGAGGCCGCGCTTGACCTGGAATTGATCTCCGGTCTGGTGCCGCAGGCGCAGATAATCGACTACCAGGCCAATCTGAAGCAGACCTCGTTCGCGCAGGCGCTGGTTGATGTCTTCAATCGCGTGGCGGCAGATCATAAGGTGCAGGTTCTCAGTGTCAGTTACGGGACGGGTGAGAATTCGTTTAGCTCCTCTGAGCAGGCGGCAGTGAATCGCAGTCTGCGCAATCTGGCTGCCGAGGGCATCTCGGTCTTTATCAGCAGCGGAGACTGCGCGGCCTTCTCGAATCGCATCAGTCATGTCGCGATGGTCTCATTCCCCGCCAGCGCTCCCTATGCCATCGCGGTAGGCGGCACGCATTTACAGGTGGCCGATAATGGCGCGCGTACCAGCGAGGACGTGTGGAGCGATAACGATGGCGCGCCACTTTGTCAGAACGAATGGGGCAGCGGTGGTGGCGTAAGCCAGAATCCAGCCTTCAAGCGTCCATCCTGGCAGGTCGGTACGGGAACAACGAACCACTACGACGGCGCATCGAGCCTGATCTTTACGAGCAACGGTGATCCGGTGGTTGCGCCCAACGGCCTGCGCCAGGTTCCCGACGTGGCGGCGGCAGCATTCCCCAACATTGCCATCTACTACCAGGGCAACTGGTATGCCTTTGGCGGCACAAGCGCAGCCGCGCCCATCTGGGCTGCCGGAGCCTTGCTGGTAGACCAGGCTCTACGATTACATGGAAAGATGTTGCTAGGGGGTGTGCCAACATTCTACACGCTGGCGAATCATCCCGGCTCTTTCCATCCCTACACCGATATCGTCAAAGGCGACAACCTGTTCTACCCGGCGACAAGAGGCTGGGACTACGCGACGGGCTGGGGTTCTCCGAATTTCATGGATATCGTGCAGATGCTGTCGCAGTAGTGAGTTAGCACTCTTTGAGAGAGTGGGAAAGCATCTTCCCACTCTCTCACTTTATGCCATGAAACAGCCCCTCTCGCCTGTCATCCTGAGCGCAGCGAAGGATCTCCGCCGCTCAACAGGACCGCACGCCCAGCCCACAGATCCTTCGCTGTGCTCAGGATGACAGGCCTGGATATGCTCTTTATTTGTCAAAATTCAACTTAGATTGGTTGAAGCCACTTCCTGCCCAACGACTTCAAAGCGCATGTCATCGAACCAGACCTGCCCTGAATCTGCGAGAAGGACGCTAAAAGCCTCTTTATCCCCGTTGCGCGCCAGCTTTACTAGCCGAATATCGCTTTGCTCGTCCATGATCTTGTTGCAACAATCTTTCCCTTACGAATTCGTCATTTACTAGTAGTAATTATGCGCGCAAAGGTTGGTTTTTCTGCCACGTTTTCTGCGTTCATACGATATCTTGAATGAGATCTCGAAAAATTGGGTAAAGAGGGATGCATGCACCAGCTCGATGCCGACGAGGAACGGAGCAAGGTTGAGGTATCACTATATGATCGCTACGCTCCAACCATTTTAGCGTATTTGTGCCAGCATGTCTCGTCGCGGCAGGATGCTGAAGATCTGCTGGCCGAGGTCTTCCTGGCCGCGTACCGGAACAATGCGCTCGCGGACTTGTTAGACGAGCAACAACTGGCGTGGCTGCGGCGCGTTGCACGCAATAAACTCATTGACTGCTATCGCCATACCTCTGTTCTCAGCGAGTTACCGCTTGAGCAGGCATTGGAAACCGAGGATACAGACCTGACACCGGAACAGCGGGCCGTCAAACAAGAGCAGTACCAGCGTCTCTATGCGGCGCTGGCGCAGCTTTCTCCTGAGCAACGGGAGTTGATACAACTACGCTATGGCAATGAAATGCGGCTGGTCGAGATAGCCGGGATGATGGGCAGGCCGGATGGCACGATTCGCAAGCTGCTGTCCCGCACGTTGCGCCAGTTGCGGGCCGTGTTTGAGCAAGAGGAAAAGGGAATAGACGATGAAACCATTCGATGATCGCATTCCTGAGGAGTTGGAGCAGGAAAACCAGGAATTGTTAGCATTGCTGCGCTCTACTATTCAAAAACCCGTTTCGCTAACATCTTCTGAGCAGCAACAGGTGCTTTCAACAGTACGAGAACGTTTGCTTCAGCATGAAGACGTAGGAGAAGCGTCTGAACCGATAGGAACGATGGGAAATGCCGGACAAACAACGGGACGATTTCCGGCAGCCCCTCGCAAAGGCCGCTCTCTTACCCGATTTTTTAATACACTTGCGGCAGTTCTCGTTATTGGCGCTTTTATCGGGGCTTCGCTGTTGCTCTTTACACGCCATCAACAAACGGGCGTGTTCCAGCCAACTGTGCCAACAGGCAGTCCGAATATGAGCAGTGTTGAAAGTGATGGTCTTACCTTCAACATGAGCATTACTCCGGGACCGTACTTCCTTAAGGAGATGCTGGCTATAGACCTTACTATTATGAACCACTCAAATATGGTATATAACGCTGGCCCACCCTTTGGTGCCTCGTGTGGCTATGATCCGGGTGTGGAGATAGATAGTACAGGCAAGCCTGACTTCGATATTCCTATTGCGACTGATCATAGTTGTCCAGCACCTGGTTTCAGCGTGACACCATTAGAACCAGGACAGACGCTTACTGTTCATAGATACTTTGCGTTGCAATATACGGGCTGGGTGACACTTACAGGAGAGGTTAGCCTCTACAAGAAGCAGGTTGGAGAGAATCAAAAATTTCCAAATTATCAACCTTTAGACCCTTTTCATGGTCATAGACCTACGATACGCATGCATGTTGACCCAAATGTTCCGGCACATCGAACATTTTCGTACCAGCTTGAGAGTTCGCATGTCACCGTTGTTGCCCCCCCACAAGTACTTTCGCAGCTAGTCTATCTGTATGGAATATCCTGCTATGACATTCCGAATACCGGGTATACAATGACTGGAAACTTCGGCTGGTATCCGCTCTCCGCTCCATCCTTAGGTGTACCGGGTTGCCCTGGAAAGCATGTAGATTGGTGGTTCGCCTTTGGCGCTCCTGGCTATGCGGTTGTGGTAGGTGAGTATCGCACCTGATTAATGCGTTGGCTGAAGCGAGTGTGACGCCTGCTGCTCAAGCCACGCCTGGAAAGTGGTCCAGAAGACGCGCAGACCGAAATAGCCAAGCGCCAGACCGCAGAGCGCGTTGATCCAGCGGAACATGGCCGGGCGTACCCAACGTTTGCCAAAGCGCAAAATAAGCGTGATGCTGATGCACCAGATGACCGCGCCAACAAAGAAGCCAGCGACGAAGAGGATAAAGGAGTAGCCGGTGATGCCGGAAGCGACGACGCTGCTGCCCAGGCCCGACCAGAAAGCCAGGCCTACCGGATTCGCCAGCCCGAAGACAACGCCGGTAGCGAAATCCCCTCGTGTTGATGCCTCTGAAGATGAGGTGATGTCCTTGCGCAGGAACGCTTCGTGAAAGGCGGACCATGCCATACGCAGCAGGAAACAGCCACCCGCGATGCCCAGCACGACTTGAATGGCCAGATTGTGGACGAGAAAAGTCACGCCGGTCAGCGCGAGGATGGCCCAGAGCGAGTCGCCGATCAGCGAACCTGTTTCAACCAGGAGCGTAGAACGTGCGCTATAGGAGACGCCGCGACGGATGGCTTCTGTATTCACCGCCCCAGGCGCGGCTGCGTAGGCAATACCTAATCCAATAGCGGTCAGTAGTAGCGCAAAATTCATGATGAGTCTTCCTCCTGGTTGTGTATGAATGCAGATCAGTTTTATCAAATATTGGGTGCTGAAGCCAGCCAGGGGCGACTGCATGAAGTTTGACAACATACAGGGAATACTGGCCCCATGTCATCCTGAGCGCCGCGAAGGATCATCGTCGCCCAGCGTGATCGTGTGTCCAGACGGCAGATTCTTCGCGGCGCTCAGGATGACAGGCCTGGATATCCCCTTTTTATTGGTCAAACTTCATAGGGTTGCCCTGGCTTCTTTAGCCCACGAGTGTTGGTGGAATCGCCATTCAGAGTGCGGCCAGACAGCTTGTTTCCTCGACCGCCTCCTGATAGAGGGAACGTACCTGCTCAGCTACCCGTTTCCAGCTATATTGTAGCACAGAGGGGCGGGCGTTGTCTCGCATCTCCTGCAAAAGGTCAGGATTATTCAGCAGGGCATCCAGGCGCTCAGCAAAAAAGCCTGGGCTGCGCGGCACGAGGTAGCCAGTTTTGCCGTGTTGAATGATGGTGGTGAGTCCTCCCGCTCGCGTTGCCACGACAGGAGTGCCGCAAGCCAGCGATTCAACGGCGGCCAGCCCGAAACTTTCGTGATAGGATGGCATGACGGTAATGTCTGCCGCGCTGTAGATCAACGAGAGTTCTTGCTGGGGACGAGCGCCCATAAAAAGTGTGCGTTGTCCAATGCCCAGTTCTGCTGTGAGCCTGCGTAGCTGCTGCAACTCTTTATCGCCTGAAAGCTTGCCGCCGACGATGACAACCCGGGTCTGCTGTTTCATCATGGCTGCTGCGCGCAGCAGGATGTCAGGTCCTTTGAAAGGATCGAGCCTGCCTGCGAAGAGGAGTACAGGCATATCTGCTTTCCAGCCCAATTGCAGGCGTGCCTGCTGGCGATCGTATGGAACGAAGCGTTGGAGATCAACGCCGCAAGGAATGACCTGTACCTGGGCTGATGTAGCGCCGCAATGACGGATAATTTGCGTCCGTTCTTCCGCGGTAGCGGCGATGATACGGTCTGCCTGTTGAATCAATTTGCGTTCCATTTCAAGGCGCTGCGGCGGCTCCTGCGCATCGGGGTTGGCGAGCTGTTTGAGATGCGCCAGGGTGTGGAACATAATCACGTGCGGTACGTGCCAACTGCGCGCCAGGGTCATGGCAACGACGCCGGAAAGCCAGTAGTGGCTGTGCAGCAGATCATAGCTTCTGCCTTCGCGCCTGCGAAATGCATCTATCTGTTGAGCGAATGCAGGCATGTACTGGTAGAGTTCGTCTTTATGGATAGGCTCAGCAGGCCCGGCGGGGATGTGGACAACCCTTACGCCCGGGCTGAGGTGTGTTATCTGCGGTTGTGTTCTGGATGTTCGTCTGGTAAAGATATCGACGGTTAGCCCGGAAGCTCCAAGTTCGCGGGCAAGTTGTTGTATATAGACATTCATGCCGCCAGCATCTCGCGTGCGCCCCGGTAGATCGAGAGGGGACGTGTGGACGCTGAGCATGGCAATAGTAGGGTTTCTCAATTTCCTGCTCCTTTTTTCTAACACGGAAGATTTAGTTATTGCAGATACGCGGCCAGCGTCCCTCGCTTGCAAGCTTGCTGTGTTGACGCATGGTTTTCCTCCTTTCCTGGCAAAGAGATAGAAAGTCTATCAACATTGATAAACAATCGTAGAGCATGATTTATTCTGAGGGCGGCTCCGTTGCCGTTATTCGGAATTGGATTTGCGGGCCCGCTTGCGCAGGGTGGTAATAGCGCGAAGCATATGAGCCATGTCCACGCTCGAATCCTGTGAAAGCTGGTTCAGGCAATCCGTTCGCTGTTTGACTTCTGTGGCGAGCGCAGCAGAGGTGATGCCTGCCCAGTTTGCCAGTTCGTCCAGAATGGCGGCGTCGGCATGCACAAAGGTATCGTCAAATTCGTTCCATAGGGAGAGCGGTAAGGGAACGATTTTCTCCGGGTGCTGCGGGTCGGCGGTAGGCTGAATGAAATGGGTGGTGAGCCAGCGTCGGCGTAACGGATAGACGCGCCCGATCAGTCCAATGTTGATAACCAGCCCGAGACGGCGAATATCGTCTGGCGTCAGGCGCAAATCATGCTGGTACATGTACAGTACGTCATCGATGGTATCAGCATGCACGCTTGTCGCAATATGATATCCCCTCGCAGGCAGCGTCAGATAGCGCCTGGCGACGCGCCCCCACATGTAGATGGGCAGGTGGTCGCTTACCTCATTACAGAGCAAGTAGGTGGTGGCAGGGTCAATTTCGGGATGCTGTAAAAAGGCGAAGTTCTCGTACATGCCGGACATATAGACGAGCGATGTTCCCTCAGGAACGAACTGGAGCAGGGCATTCAACGTGGTCGTCTTGCCAATCCCTGGCTGTGGGTCGGTTGGCCCGGCTACAGTGAGCGAGGCTCCATGTTCCAGAAGCGCCCAGACAAGCGCGGCGGTCTCCGGGTCAACGCTGCCCAGGGAGATGATCTGGGCCATTGAGAGCGGACGCCGCGAATCGTAATGCCACCAGTAGCGTTCGTAGGGATCGCGTGGGTCAAACATGTGGTCGTTCCCTTCCACTTTCTATCTGGAACAGACTACTCTTTTTGCTCGCTTGCTACCTGCGCCTCTCCCTTTGACTGTTCAGCCTCAGGAGTTGGCGGTTTGAGCCAGCCGGGTTGCGGATTCCAGCCAATCGCAATGACGCGAGGGCGGCTCTCAGGTTCCAGTTCAACCAGGCTGACCGAGGCATTGTCAATGGATAGTCTTCCGGCTTTGCCAGCCTCAAGGCCAGTATAATGCGCGATGAGCAACTTGATGACATCGGCATGGGTGACGAAGGCGGGATACGCGCCAATGTTCCCCTCGGCTCGCCAGTATTCAACGGCTTCGAGCGCCCGTTGCTGCACCTGTGGGAACGTCTCGACATCGGGCGGAGCGACGGTGGGGTCTTTTACGAAAGCCTTCCAGGCCGGATCTTCCTTGTTGATCTTGTCATGATCCTGACCTGTCCAGTGTCCCACATCGATATCCATCAGGCGCGGTTCGATCTGCACAGGTAGGTTGCGAGGTTGTGCGATAATTTCGGCGGTCTCTCGCGCTCGCTCTAATGGGCTGCTGATAATGGCGCTGATCGGGAGAACCATCAGGGCATCCGACAGACGAGCCGCCTGCTGACGCCCGGTATCATTGAGATCGATTCCCGGCAACTGGCCAGGAAGACGGTGTTCAACATTCCAGGTTGTTTGCCCATGCCGGATGAAAAGCAGGGTTTGTTTCATGCCAGTATGATTACTTTCAGGTGTTCTATGAAACCAGAGCGATAGCCGCCAGCCACAAAAGCGCCAGGCTACGCTCAGGTATATCCAGACAATATAGATCCAACCACCGGCCAGCCGTTGTAGAAACCGTTTTTCTTGTGACATTGTTCACTTGTTTTGCATACATAGATTCACCACGAAACGACGGTGATAAGACAGCACCGTCGAATGGTCAGACCAACCAGTGTGTTTTCATTGTACCAGCCAGAACGGCTCAACTGCAAGCAGGCTCACATGGCAAACGAAAGATAGTAGAGGACAGCGATAACCATCAGGCCCACCAGGAACAGGACGCCGCAGCCGAGCAGCAATTCCCCGGTTCCAGGTTCCCTATCACGCCCTTTCACCGGTGTGAGCTGTTCGATGGGATAGCCGGAGAAGCTGTAACTATATGGATATGACGCGCGTAAAGGCATTTGCGTGTAAGCGCGGATTGGTGGCGTAATCATCACCTGCGTCACAGGCGACTCCTGGTAGATGCGTATCGGTGCCTGTGGCATGGGCGTCACAGGTAAGGTGGGAATATGTTCAGTTAAGGGAAGCCGTTGTTCAGACCTGGGATATGATGGCAATGCTCTGCGCGTTGTTGGCATATGCTCAGTCAAGGGAAGCTGTTTATCCGGAGAGATGATAAGCGGCCTGCGCCGGACTGACACCTGCAATGGAGAAATTTGTGGAAGACGAACCACCGCCGGTCGTTGAAATTGCCGCTGTTTGCCAGACATGAAATCCTCCTCACTACCACATCACGAGTTCTTTATCATTCATTATACTGAACGTGCAAATTTATACCTGCAAGGCCATTCATCTCCCCTATGTCATGCTGAGCGCAGCGAAGCATCTGTGGTCGCGATGCACTCCTCAGACGGCACATGAGATGCTTCGCTGCGCTCAGCATGACATAGGGCGAGACGACAACCTGTCATGCTTCGCGGAGCGAAGCATCTCTGTGACGGATCGATATACGTGCCAGTGCCGTAGAAGCTGAGCGGAGCGAAGCATGACAGGTTGTTGGCTTTCCCCGTCAAAGTTCATTATAAGCGTGCATGTATAGGAATTTCTGCTGCTTTTTGCTCCTTCAACACCTTTTTGTATTTGTATTGATGTATGATGTTGATACAGAAAAAGGGGGAGTATTGGAAAGGAAGGAGCGAACTATGCAATTTTTCGCGCTCGTTGAGGATTGGCCGGGCGAGTCTATGGTGTATTTCCGCGAATTGCCGGGATGTATTTGTTCTGCCGCGACAACTGAGGATGTCATAAAGGCCGCCCCTGGCGCAGTGGCCGAGTATTTCAAATGGTTAAAGGCGAATGATCTGCCGCTTCTGGATGAGTTTGATGGCACGATAGAGGTGGTTGTAAGGGAGCGCATGTCTGCCGAAAATGACAGGCTGCCATACTGCTTCGAGGCAGACCGCATACCACCAACCGATGAGGAGATTGAGCGGGCGCTGGGTGTCGCGGCGGCGGCCCGCGCAACCATCCTTGACCTGTACGAAAATGTGCCACCGGAAGCGCTCGAGAAGGCTATTGCGCCCGGTTCGTGGTCGCTGAAGCAGCACCTTCAGCACCTGGTGGAATCGGAGACCTGGTATATTTCGCGCATCTCTGAGCTGCCAGAGCCTTCTTTTAGCGATGCTGAGCTGGCAGACCTCACGCTGGCTTTCTTTGATAAGGCCATCGACTACGAAATCTTTTTGCGCGAAAGAACGCCGGAGCAGCGCCAACAGGGGTACATGGCGGACGGCGAGGAGTGGACGGTTGGGAAGGTTCTGCGCAGAATGGCCGGACACCTGCGCGAACACTATCCCTGGATGAAAGAGATTGCGCAAAGGGTCAGCGTATAAAGCTGGATGTGCAAGGCCTTGATGATAGCCCTGCACATCTCTATTTACATCTCATTTACATCTCGCCGTTGGCTCCAACTGTCTCGGCGGCCACCTGCCCGAAGTTCAAAGCGCCCACAAGAGAAGCGCCGCCGATGATGTTGCCGATCAGCGTCGGCAGCATGAAGCCGAGCAGGTAGGTTGCCCACGAGACTGCGCCAGTATTCACGAGGTAAAGGACATCGACCGAACCGGCGATAATATGGGCAAAGCTGCCAAGCGCGACCAGGTAGGTGAGGAGAATGACGATGTGCAGCTTGGTGTTCTCAGATGCTGGCAACAGCCAGACCATCAAGGCGATCAGCCAGCCCGCGAAAATGCCGCGCAGCACTGTCAGCCCAAAGTCCCCTCGCAAGGAGTGAAAGGCGACTTCTGTGAAAGATTGGCGAATTTGCGGCTGGAATACATCTGTATGCGCGATGATCGTCGCGAAAAGAAAGGCACCGAGCAAGTTCGCGGCCAGCACCACAGCCCAGAGCCGCGCCACCTTCCAGAACGTATGCCAATTTGGATGGGCAAAAAGCGGCAGCATGGCGGTCAGTGTATTTTCTGTGAAGAGTTGTTGTCTGCCAAGTACCACGATGAAAAATCCCACGCTGTATCCCAGATTATCTACCAGTGGACGCCAGGGCGCGGCAGGCAGGTAAGCGTGGAGCAGTCCCTGCGCTACCAGTGAAAAGCCCATCGATAATCCTGCTGCCAGCGCGGAGAGCGCCAGGGCTGCCGGAGCGCGTTTCAGTTCGCGCTCGCCCTCCTCGCGCACCGTCTCATGGACGATAACCGCGCTGATACGGGCGCGCCTCGCCACCTCTTTTCGTTCGCCTTTGCTAAGTTCTGGCACGACACCTGATGACGAGGCGATGAGTTCTGGTTCAGCTATTTCAACAGGCCTTTCGGGCTTTCTTCTCATATATCTGCTTCTCATGTATCTCCTAAGCTGAGTTTTTTGACGCAAAGGTCACTTTTACCAATACGGAGTAGCAGGACATTACGATACAGGGAGTCACAATTTTGCAGAGAGACCAGGAAAGCCACCCACAAGGGGATGGCTCTGCAATGTGAGGCGGCTTGTAGAGCCATCCCCTTGTGGGTGGCTTTCCTGGTCCCACGCTGATAGCAAATTTACGCACAGCTTCCGGTTCAGCTTCTCTGGACAGAAGGCATTTTCTCTGATAAAGTAGAGGTGGTTCAAGTCTACCCCCAATAATTTTTCTTGTCATCGTACATTCAGGGAACAGCTTCTTGCGTCTCAGGCATTAGACAATTTTTAATGGGTGTCCCGGCTTTCTCTTCAGCGTTGTGTCCCAGGAAAATAAAGGTATGGGAGAGGCAAGCACTTCACGGGTAATAACTCCAATCCTGGTCGGGCGAACCAGCCAGCTTGCAACCCTGCATTCGCTTGTTGAGCAGGCGAAGCAGGGAGAGGGGCGTGTCGTGCTGTTTAGCGGCGAAGCGGGCATCGGGAAATCTCGTCTGAAGGGTGAAGTGCAGGCTTATGCAGCGAAACAGGAGTTTATGCTTCTGCAAGGAAATTGTTTTCCGGCTGATCTCACCTGTCCCTATGCCCCGTTGCTTGATCTTTTGCGTTCCCTTGCAGCCTCCAATCCAGACGCAAAGTTTGCTGCTCACCTGGAGGCCCTGGCTGGGGATATCTTTCCTTTGCTGCCTGAACTGGTTGCGGACCGCTCTATTCGTCCCTCACTTCTGGAGCCTGAACAGGAAAAACGGCGCATTTTCGCGGTATTGACAAAATTTTTCATCGATTTGTCGCTCAGCTCTCCTCTCTTCATCTCCATAGAAGACGTACACTGGAGCGATGATACCAGCCTGGATTTTCTTCACTACTTTGCGCGGCATGCCACGTCTCATGCCATTGTGCTTCTCGTGACGTACCGCCATGATGAGATGCGGCCCGGCTTGAGAAGCTGGCTGACACAATTTGATCGCGAGCGGCTTGCGCAAGAGATTCAATTGCTACCTCTTTCACGCAATGAGGTTGATACGATGCTCTCGGCCATCTTTGAAGAGCAACATACTGCTATTGAAATGCGCCGCTTTCTGCATGGTGAACTGCTGGACGTACTGTATGCGCTGACCGAGGGGAACCCGTTTTTTGTCGAAGAAATTATCGGCTCGCTCAAAGCTGCCGGTGATATTTACTACGTGCAGGGCTATTGGAATCGCCGACCGGGGCGTGAAATCTCCATTCCGCGCAGCGTGCAAGATGCGGTACAAGGCCGCATGGCAGGCTTGAATGAGGGAGCCAGGCAGGTCTTAACCCTGGCTGCTGTTGCCGGACGGCATTTTGATTTTGCCCTTCTCCAGCAGCTTACCGGGCATGATGAGCAGCAGCTTGTCTCTATCATGAAGGAACTGGTTTCTGCCCAGCTTATTGTGGAAGAGTCCGCCGAGGGCTTTGCTTTTCGCCATGCCTTAATCCGCCGGGCCATTTATACGCAACTGCTAGCGCGTGAGCGTAACAGGCTGCATCGCGCCATTGCCGAAATGCTAGAGCAGCAACCTCTTGTTGCGCCGGATATGCATCTCGAGGAACTGGCTTACCACTTTTATCAGGCGGGTATCTGGCAGAAAGTAGCGGACTACGCACTGTGTGCGGGAGAAAAGGCTCTGCGCCTGTACTCGCACCGGGCTGCTATCGACTATTTCACCTGGGCGTTGAGGGCAAATGAACATCTGGGAAAGCCTCCTGCCCCCCTACTCTATCGTACACGAGGGCAGGCCTATGAGACGCTTGGCGAGTTTGAACTGGCGCAACGGGATTATACTCTGGCATTAGCAGCAGCTCATGCGGCACAGGATCGAATTGCAGAGTGGCAAAGCGCGATAGACCTGGGTTTTCTCTGGACGGGCCGCGATTATGCGCAAGCAGAGACATGGTTCCGGCAGGCATTAACCATCGCGCAGGAACTTGGAAATCCCATTTTGCAAGCCCATAGCCTCAACCGTATTGGTAACTGGCATCTGAATAAAGAGCAGCCGCATGAAGCGCTGCACTATCACAGGCAGGCACTGACGATTTTTGAGCAACTTCAGGACGCAAAGGGGATAGCAGAGACGCTCGATTTACTGGGCATGGCCAGCTACCTGGGCGGCGATTTACTCCAGGGAACGGTGTACTATCAACAGGCGATAGCCCTCTTCCGAACGCTTGAAGATCAGCAGGGACTAACCTCCAGCCTGGCGACTTTAACGCTGCGCAGTCCGACATTTCAGACTGATGCCCTGATCCCGGCAGCGAGTTTGTCTGAAGTGCTTCAGGATGCCAGACTCGCGCTCAAGATTGCGCGAGAGATTGGCCGCCGTTCAGATGAAGCATATGCGCTCTTGCAGATAGGACTATGTCAGGGTTCGCAGGGCGAATACGGGCAGGCATTCGAGGTGATGATGCAGAGTTTGCAGATTGCAGAGGAGATTGAGCATCTGCAGTGGCAGACGGCCTCTCACTCCATCCTGGGAGGTATATATAGGGGCATGCTGGCCTATCCTCAGGCACGCAAACACTTCGAACAAACATTGGTACTCGCGCGTGAAAGCGGTTCTCTGTTCTGGATGCGCGTTGCTACGGGCTATCTCGCCTCTCTGGCCGTTGAGCAGCAGGATCTGGCCCGGGCGGAAACGCTTCTTGCCACTGCACTCGGCCCTGATACTCCTGCCGAAACGATGGCGCAGCGTTTAATCTGGTGTGCATGCGTGGAACTAACGCTTGCGCAGGGCCATCCTGCTCGCGCCTTAGAAATGATTGATCGGCTGATTGCTTCCACTGCTCGCTCTGCTCAGGGGCAAAGTAGCTTGCGTGTTTTAAAGTTGCGGGGTGAGGCAGAGGCAGCCTTGCAGCGACCAGCCGAGGCAGAGGCAGCGCTAACAGCAGCGCAAACATTGGCTGTAGCGCTGGGAGCCAGACCGAGACAATGGCATGTCCACCTCGCGCTTGGCAGGCTCTATCAAGCGCAGGAGAGGAAAGCGGAGGCTGAGCAGGCATTTGCTTCTGCCCGTACACTGATTGAGGAACTGGCAGCTACCATTCCGCATGAGGCTCTACGAGACAATTTCCTGCGCCAGGCAAAGGTTCGCTTGCCCCAGGAGCATCCAACTCCCTCTAAGGAGGCCGCCAGACAGGCCTTTGGAGGACTGACAGCACGCGAGCGGGAAGTAGCGGCACTGATTGCACAGGGCAAATACAACCGCGAAATCGCCGATACGCTGGTTGTAAGCGAGCGCACTGTGGAGACACATGTAAGCAATATCATGTTCAAGCTCGGATTTACCTCGCGCAGGCAAATAGCCAGCTGGGCCATCGAAAAGGGTTTAGCTCCACACAACTAACATACTTTTGTTTGTCTTCTCCGTACACACCTCTGCTAAATCTACGTGTTTCCCAGCCGTAATCTCCGTACTTCTCCACGATGGCAGTGCGCGTTGTTCTGGCTACAATTGGGAAGCGTTGAAGCCTATTGCGCGATCGTTCGCAAGCAGAACACACTCGAGGAAAGGACAGTTCTATGAACGCGACAGACATTTTGAAGTATGGCCAATCTACGGTCATGCAGACCATTGATGGTTTCCCTGAAACGGCGTGGGATACACCGGGAGCCTGTGGCACCTGGTCGGTCAAGGACATTCTCGCGCACCTCGCATCTTACGAAGAAGTCCTGGTGGATATTTTGTCAGGATTTGTCGGGAAGAACCCTACTCCCTGTCTAGACAGGTTTATCGAGCTGGGGGGCCGCTTTAACGATGCCGAGGTGGAGAGGCGCAGGGGGAGAACCGTGAGAGAGGTGCTGGACGAGTTCAATGATGCGCATGCGCAGACGATGTCACTCGCCGAGCGAATTCGTCCCGAGACGTTCCGCCATACGGGAACGCTGCCCTGGTATGGCATGGAGTATTCCCTGGATGATGTGCTGGTCTACATGTACTACGGACACAAACGCGAACACAGCGCCCAGATCGCCGCTTTTCGAGACCGCCTGAATAACCATCAGTGAGGAGCAAAAGGACATGCAGGAAGTTGCACAGACAGCATCAACGATTGAGGTAATCAACCGCTTTAACGAGGCCTTCAACCTGCACGACGTTCCGGCGGTAATGGCGCTGATGACCGAGGACTGTGTCTTTGATAATACTTATCCGGCCCCGGATGGCGAGCGGTTTGAAGGGCAGGAGGCGGTTCGCCGCTTCTGGGAAGAGTTTTTTCGTTCATCGCCCGATTCGGTGTTCAAGTCCGAGGAGATGTTCGCATTTGAAGATCGCTGCGTAGTGCGCTGGAGATACGAGTGGACAAATGCTGATGGTAGTCGCGGGCACGTGCGCGGGGTGGATATACTCCGCGTGCGAGACGGCAAGGTCGCGGAGAAACTGGCTTACGTCAAAGGGTAGAGAGGCATGAACGACGGTTACATGCCTCGTTCTGAAATTTCCAGGGCGAACAAACAAAAAGGTTTTCATCCACTTAAAAGATGTAGTTCACACAAGGAGTAATCCTATGACAACAACACAAAGGACGTCCAACCTCGATGCCAGCCCATTGAAAGCGACCCTGCGAGGCGAACTCATCCAGCCAGGAGATGCTGGATATGAGGCAGCGCGTAAAGTCTACAACGGCATGATTGACAGGCATCCCGCTCTGATTGTGTACTGCGCGGATGTGGCCGACGTCATTGCGTCGGTCAACTTTGCGCGCCAGAACAATCTCCTGGTTTCCATACGGGGCGGAGGCCACAATGCCGGAGGGCTGGGAGTCTGTGATGATGGCCTGGTCATCGACCTCTCGCTCATCCGCTATGTGCAGGTTGATCCCCAGACGAAAACGGTGCGCGTTGGAGGAGGTAACACGTGGGGTGATGTCGATCATGCCACGCATGTCTTTAGTCTGGCAGTGCCGAGCGGGATTATTTCCACTACCGGCGTTGGAGGACTTACCCTCGGCGGAGGCCTGGGACATCTATCACGCAAGTATGGTCTGGCGATTGACAATCTCATTGCTGCCGATGTCGTGCTGGCTGATGGCCGCTTCGTCACTGCTGATGAGCAGCATTACGCAGACCTGTTCTGGGCGCTGCGCGGTGGTGGTGGTAACTTCGGGGTTGTCACCTCGTTCGTATTCAAGGCCAATCCGGTTCATACCGTGTACGGCGGCCCCATGTTATGGAAGATGGATCAGGCATTTGAGATCATGCAGTGGTACCGGGAGTTCATTACTCAGGCCCCCGATGACATCAACGGGTTCTTTGCCTTCTTGATCGTGCCGCCGGGGCCGCCTTTCCCCGAGCATCTCCACAACAAAAATATGTGTGGCGTGGTCTGGTGCTATACTGGGCCGATGGCACTGGCCGAGCATACATTCGAGCCGATCCGGCAGAAGTTCCCGCCCGCCCTGGACTTCGTTGGACCTATCCCGCATCCCATGCTGCAAAGTATGTTCGATGCGCTGTACCAGCCAGGACTTCAGTGGTATTGGAAAGCGGATTTTGTGAATGAGCTGAGCGACGATGCTATTGCGCGCTACATTCAACATGGCTCTCAGTTGCCGACCATGCAATCGACCATGCACCTCTACCCCATAAATGGTGCGGCGGGCCGGGTGGGCAAACAGGGCACGGCCTGGAGTTATCGCGATGCAAAGTGGGCCGAGGTGATCGTGGGCGTTGATCCCGACCCCGCCAACAAAGACCTGATTGTCAACTGGGCCAGGCAGTACTGGGAGGATGTGCATCCCTATTCCGCAGGCGGAGCCTACGTCAATTTCATGATGGGAGAAGAGGGAGATGTGCGCGTCAAAGCGTCCTACCGCGACAACTACGAGCGCCTGGCGGCTATTAAGCGCACCTACGACCCCACCAATTTCTTCCGCGTCAATCAAAACATCAAGCCTGCGCCGTAAGGACTAGCAGGCGCAACTCAAATCAAGCTCTGAGTCGCGTATCTCTTCATCAGGCGCGTCTGGCCCTTGTTCGTCGTCGAAGGCGTAGGGGGTTTCCAGGGCGGCATGGATGATGCGCTCCACGTCTTCCAGGCTGTTGATGCGCACAAGCTGATTGCGTACCTGCTTAGCTCCTGGAAAATGGCCGAGGTACCAGCCCAGATGCTTGCGCATCTCGACGTAGTGATCTTCGCCTTTGAGTTTTGCGTGAACGTGGGCGTGTTCGAGCGCCATGAGCAACCGTTCTTCTCGTGTAGGTACCACGTCGGGCAGGTTTTCGGGCGTGGGAATGATGCCCTGCGCGAACAGCGACTTGAGCTGTTCGCGGTTGCGGAAAATCCAGGGATTGCCAAAGGTTGCGCGGCCAATCAACACGCCGTTCACTCCAGCGGTGCGAATGCGCTGTGCGGCTTCGTACAGGCTTTTGATGTCGCCGTTGCCGAAGATCAGGGTGTTGGTCTTGCGCACGATTTCGGCGGCGGCGGCAATTGCATCCCAGTTTGCCTCGCCCTTGTAGTGTTGCACCAGGGTGCGCCCGTGAATGGTGATGACGGCAGGTTCCAGCTCAAGCAGTTCCTGCACCCAGTCAGTAATTACAATCGAATCGACGCCCAGGCGCGTTTTCACTGAGACAGGGAGCAGGCGTCGATCGATGGTGGCTTTATCGCCCCAGATACGCACACGCTCCTCGTTCATCTGGCGAATGCGTGAAATGCGCTGGGGTTCCATACCCAGGTCTTCAAGTGTCTGTCCGTTTGCCCAGTCGCGCACACCCTGCTGTGTGGCGCGAATGATCTCCTTCGCAATCTCCGGCACGCGAATGAGCGCCGCCCCGCCGCCTTTGTTGGCGACAGTCTTCGCGGGGCAACCCATGTTGATATCCACGCCATCAAAGCCCAGTTCGCAGACGACGTGCGCCGCTTTGTAAAAGTATTCCGGGAGGCAGCCAAAGATTTGCGCTACTACAGGCCGCTCCGCAGGTGTATAGAGAAAATCGCGGAAAATGCGGTCGCTGCCACGCCACAGTCCCTCGACATTGGTGAACTCGGTCAGCACGACATCAGGGCGACCATAGAGGCCATGCATGGTACGGCAGGGCGCATCGGTAACGCCGTCCATTGGAGCCAGGCCAATAATCGGTTGTTGCAATGTATTCCAGAATGATGATTGCGTCATAGTGCTTCTATTATAGCATTGCTTTCAAGCCCACCACACCTTTATCCATCCTATCGGGCTATTATCGACGCAAGATTGCTCTATGTGCCATAGTTAAAGGACAAAGAAATTTTCTAGAAGTGGAGATGTACGATGGTATTATGAATGCATCCCCCAAAACGAGAACGCCCTATCTTTCATCATTCTTTCTTGTCCTCACCGCCTTTGTTGCGCTGTGGCAGTTGTGGCGCACTCGTTGCGTCATACAAGAGACACAGCCGCCGCAAGAAACTGGTTTACCGGCAACGCCGCCACGTGTCACCATTATTGTGCCGATGCGAAACGAAGAGGCCAATGTGGATGCCTGCCTCACTTCACTGGTCGCGCAGGATTATCCGAACTTTGAGATACTGGTGGTCGATGATGGCTCTAACGATGGGACATCTCAGCTTCTCAGAAAATGGAGCGAGCGGAACGCGCTTATTCGAGTAAAGCGTGTTGACCGACTCCCCGAAAACTGGACAGGGAAGGCCCATGCTCTGCATACAGGAGTGATGAATGCCTGTAGCGAATGGCTTCTGTTTACCGATGCTGATACCCGCCACGCGCCGCAGGCGTTGCGCCTGATGATGAGCCACGCCCTGCGCTATCAAGTTGATTTACTCTCGATGCGCACCAACGCCATGACATTGAGCGGGCCGATTATGCCTTTGTTGATGCCCCTGAGCGAGATTTTACTTGCTTCTAAGGTGACGCCGCGAGAAGTACGAGACCCGAAGTCAGCCCGGGCTTTTGCCTTTGGACAGTACATCCTGCTGAAAAAGGAAGCCTATCTATCAACCGGCGGCTATGCAGAGGATGGCATGCATACGATCTCGGTTGAAGACGTTGCTCTCGCGGCCTTGTTCAAGCGCAGAGGAAAGCGGCTTGACCTGGTAAATGGGCGCGGACTGATTACGAACCGGCAGTGGACGACCTGGAAGAGCGCGCTGCAGGGCTGGGGGAAAAGCTCTATGGGCGAGATCCTGCGCTCTCATCTGGCATTTGCAGCCTTACCTGCCGGGCTGGCACTGATCTGTTATGCCTTAATACCGCTCCTGAAGCTGTTCAATGCCGCGAGGCCTCGCCGAAAGCCTGATGTTTCCCTCTTGCTGGCAGGCGTAACTCTGCTTGCCCAGGTTGAGGCGAAGCGCTCCTTTGACAAGGAATTTGGCCTGCCTTGCTACTGGTCGCTGACCGCGCCCTTTGGTTGGATGGTTTGTGGGGTGATGACGCTTGATGTGGGCTATCACATACTTATCGGGCGGCGCTACGAATGGAAAGGCCGCCATCTGCCCAAACAAAAGGCCTTTCGTGTCTGAGCAATTTCAAGATGGCGGATTTTCTGCCTTCGGAGCGGGCAAATAGGCGGGTAGTACCGCCGCCGAGAGCAAATGTACCTGCTGTTCGACAGCATGTATTGCCTGTTCGCTGCTGGCAAAGTCGCTTCTAAAGAGGGGGTGGCTGAAACGGACGGTAGCCTGCCAGCCCTTGCCATCTGCGCGACTATAATTCAGCCCGGCAGGAACAATGGCGACGTGGGTTTGCCCATCTCGTTCGGCCAGTTCGACCAGCTTGATGAAGCCGGAACGGAAAGGTAAAAAGCTATCCATGCCGCTTTTCGGGGTGGGATGCGGGTCGAGATTGGGGTAGCCCTCTGGAAAGATGACCAGCACTTCCCCCGAGCGCAACAGGCGTGCTGAGTCCAGAGTGACACGGCGCAGGTATTCACGAACTTCGTTTGGAGAATACGCCCAGGTTTTGCCTGGGTCGTGCAGCGCAAATTGTTCGCTGCGTAAAATGACAGGCCAGTCGGCAAGCGCGCAGGCAACCTCGATGACATGGCGCAGCAGGTGCGAATGCAGCCAGTCGAGCGCGACAATCGTGTGCAGGCGGCGCGGGATAGCCCGCAGCAGGATATAGCCATCATAGAAAAAATGCACATGGCGCGCGGCTATCAGGACCGCACCGGTGCGTGGTACGTACTCTAACCCCTCGACCTGAATCTCCATTGCTCGACGAGAAATAAACCTGCTTCCCAGGCGCATGAGCAGCCAGACACTCTGGCTAAATGCTGCTCGTCCGGGGTTGGAACGCAGGGTATGGGCTTCTTCCCAGGGGAACAGGGTCAGGATTTCGGGCAGCAGGATAAGCAGCAGCGTGATAAACAGGAGCGGCCAGTGTCCCAGGCCGAGGTTCAGCGCGACGACAACCCCGAGATTTGCGGTATACACACTGAATGGCAGCAGGGCGTCTAGCTGCTGCGTTTGCACAGAGGTGCGCCAGAGAAATCTGCTAATGGTCATAATGAGCAGGCCATTGAGCGTCAGGATGGGCAGATTTTGCATGGTCAGGCCGAAATAGGTGCCGTATTCGCGCCAGACTAGAAAACGCGCGGGAAGCTGTCCCTGTGCCAGCGCCACTTCGAGGGCCATACTCCAGGTCGTCAGGAAATAGATGCCCAGGATGAACGACCAGACACGAGGCATTTTCAGTCCTGCAGCCAGCTTCTTGCCGAGCAGGTACGAGGAAAACGTCATAATGAACCAGGCGAAAGGAATGGTATATGGAATAAGACCGAATATTTCAAAGCCAGAAAAGAGGGCATATGTGGAAGCTGGCGCTTTTACGGTAAGCAGTTCCATGCTCAGCGAGATGCAGAGCGTCACAATGAAAAAGATGAGCGTTTTCCCCCGACCCAGGAACAGCATCCCGAATAGGAACAGCGTAATTGCTCCGAGCAGGATATGCAATGAAGCAGAACTATTGAGCAGTATTTGAAAAAAAACACCGCCGGTAGGATTTGCTTTCCAGAGTGCAGGGGAAGGTAGCACAAGGAGTAGGCATCCCAATCCACAAAGGAGGGCTAACAGGTGCGACACGAAGAATATTTTGACAATTCTCATCGGCAGCCTCAGATATCAGGACAGGATCAACCTCTGCCACTTGCCTGCTTGCGTCTATTATATCATGGCTTCGGCAGTCAGCCTATTCTCTGAGATATAATAAGGCAGAATTGGATACATGCGTATCTCGAGGGAGAAAGCTCTCCTATTTTGTGTTCTCAGGCGAACAATGCGAAAGGTTGAAGCTTATTTATGACGGAAACGAAAACACACCAGCATGTGCAGTTGCCACCCGCGACTGACCTGTATAATATCGATCACTTGCTCAGCGAAGAGGAGCGCATGGTGCGCGATACTGTGCGCAAGTTCGTGCAGGAGCGAGTTTTGCCCATTATTGGCGAGCATTTTGAGGCCGGAACCTTTCCCCGCGAACTGATCCCCGAAATAGCCGACCTGGGCCTGCTTGGCATGCATCTTGACGGTTATGGATGTGCGGGGCTGAATGCCGTGTGCTATGGGCTGGCCTGTCAGGAACTTGAGGCGGGCGATAGTGGTCTGCGCTCGTTTGTATCGGTGCAGGGGTCGCTGGCAATGTTCCCCATCTATGCCTTTGGTTCCGAGGAGCAGAAGCAGCGCTGGCTGCCGCGTATGGCTCGCGGCGAGGTCATCGGCTGCTTTGGCCTGACCGAGCCTGACTCCGGCAGCGATCCCGGCAGCATGCGTACCAATGCGCGGCGCGATGGCAATTCATACATTTTGAATGGCACTAAGATGTGGATCACCAATGGCGGCATGGCCGACCTGGCGGTAGTCTGGGCAAAGGCAGAGGATGGCATTAGAGGCTTCCTGGTCGAGCGCGGCATGCCTGGTTTCACCACCAGCGACGTCCATCACAAACTCTCGCTGCGCGCCTCTGTAACCTCTGAACTGCACTTCGAGGATTGCCGGGTGCCTGCCGAAAACATGCTGCCCAATATTCGCGGCCTGCGCGGTCCGCTCTCCTGCCTGGATGAGGCGCGCTACGGCATCGCCTGGGGCGCGACTGGTGCGGCGCGGGCCTGCTACGAAGTGGCCTTGAACTACGCGAAGACGCGCATTCAGTTCGGCAAACCCATTGCCAGCTTCCAGCTTGTGCAGCAGAAGCTGGCGATCATGGCGACCGAACTGGTCAAGGCGCAATTGCTGGCGCTGCAACTGGGGCGTTTGAAGGACGAGGGCTTGCTGCATCCGGTACAAATTTCGATTGCCAAACGCAACAATGTGCGCGAGGCCCTGAAGACCGCCCGTGAGGCGCGTTCGGTGCTGGGCGCAAACGGCATCACTCTAGAATATCCCATCAGCCGCCACTCCAATAACCTGGAGTCGGTCTACACCTACGAAGGAACCGACGATATTCATACGCTGATTATCGGGCAGGCCATTACTGGGGAGAATGCGTTTGCATAACTGAAAGATGGCAGGGCATCCTTTTTTCTTAGTTGAATGCCCTGCCGCTCTTGCGCTCTCCCTGCTTAAGGGAGAGGAGTTATTTGTACGTGTTCCATATCATCCGTCCAGGCTCTGATAGGTCTATCGCTACCTGGCGGCCAGACGTAATCTGCTAGTTGCGCTGAAATAATACTCCCTGTAAAGCCTGCGTGCCCACTGGAAATGTACCAGAACTGCATGCTCCCCTCGTAACTAATTTCACAAGCTGATCGAAGGAGTCGTAGATACGCGGCAGATGTGGGTTGTTGAGTGGCGTGAGAATCTGTATTTCGCGGTTGAAGGCATCGGTAACTTCGATCACTTTTTGCGGTGGCAGGCCGCGCATGTGAATCTGTTTGACGGCAACAACGCGATTGGCCGCCTGTACATCAAGCGCCTTATAAACCATACCGAAACCGCCAGTACCCACGACGGATACCGTCTGGTAGCGCCCATGCAGCAGTTGCTCCTGGAACTCACTTCGCGCTTGCTTGCAGGCAAAGCAGACCTGCGTGTGTTCGTTATTGGCTGCGCCACAGTGCATACAGTACCAGGATGTTTCGTGCATATCTTTATTGCTCTCTCCAGGAGATTACGCAACCTGGGTGGTGAATACCACCAGCCGCCGGTCGTAGCCGTTGCCTGTCCACACCCCACTACAGGTAATCAAGTTGAGATGATGGCCACTGGTGGGACCAAAAACTGCGTTGACTGCCTGCTGTCCGGGTGTATTGACGGGATAGCTCACAACCTTGTCTACTTGAAAATGCAGAACTGAGCCTTGAAACGTCACGACAGAAACCTGGTCTCCAGGCGTCAGGCTGTCCAATGTCCAGAAGATGGCCGGGTCGCCTCCTGCCCGGTCAACGTGCCCGGCGATGACGGCGTTGCCCTCCTGTCCGGGAGCAGGACCGGGCGCATACCAGAAGACGCTCGTCCAGTAGGGCGAGTTATACGCCTTCGATGTAGGCGCGTCCATTTCCCCTGATGCAGTTCGCCCAACGCTGATAACCGGCGCGTTGACATGCATGCGGGGTATTTGCAGCCGGGCAGGTTGCCAGGGCTGCGGCGTTCCATTTAATGGCAGGTTGCCAGAACCGCCAATATGATGAGCGAAATTGTAATAGGCGACACCGGCAGCCAGTACCAGAGCCAGCAATACAAAAAATACAACTTTTTTCATGCCAGTAGACCTGATGTAAGCAAGCGCCTTCGCATTATTTAAGACGCGCGAACCGTTAGAAATGGTGCGATTTTTCCTGGTGATACCTGTAGTCTAGCATAGTGCGCAAGGCGTATTCAAACGGCGGAATATCGGTAACGGAAGCTCCGGTGAAATATGAAACACGGAAGCCACCCGCGAGGGGCTGGCTCTACAGGTCGTTCCCCATTGTAGAGCCAGCCCCTCGCGGGTGGCTTCCGGCTGGTTTTGTTATCCGGCTAATTTTACCTGTCACGAATTGAGCAGCACGCCAGGAGCGCGTTTTTCGCGCATCAGCCAGACATAGCTGTCTTCAAGGCTTGGGTCGGTAAGTGTTGCTCCCTCAGTGGAGACCAGATTGCCCACGAGTCTATATTGAACATGCGTGCCCATGTGCATAGTCGAGACGATGGTGAAATCGCCCTGGGGTTTGTCGCCGCCGGTTGTCACTGTCCAGACTTTGCCGCGTGCCTGATCGACTAGTTCGGCAATCGTTCCCTGGAAGACCACGTGTCCATTGTTCATAATGGCGAGGTTCTGGCAGGTCTGGGCAATGTCCTCGACGATGTGGGTCGAAAGAAGGACGGTTCGATTGCCGCCTAATTCAGAGAGCAGGTTGCGGAAGCGAATGCGTTCCTCTGGATCAAGTCCTGCCGTTGGCTCGTCAACGATGAGCAGCTTCGGATCATTCAAGAGGGCCTGGGCAATGCCAATGCGCCGCTTCATGCCACCTGAGAACGTTTTGAGCTTGCGGTTTGCCACGCCGGTCAGCGAAACGACTTCGAGTAATTCTTCGACTCGTTTGCGGCGCTGCGTCCGGTCGTCCATGCCCTTAAGAATGCCTACATAGTCCAGGAACTCGCGAGCGCTCAGGTCTGGATACATGCCAAGTTCCTGCGGCAGGTAGCCGAGAACGCGCTTGAGTTCCTGTCGCCCGCGCTCCGTATTGCAATCGAACTCTCCAATGCGCACGCTTCCTTTGCTGGGCCGCAGAATACCGGCCAGAATGCGCATGAGCGTCGTTTTCCCCGCACCATTCGGTCCGAGCAGGCCGAACATACCGCGAGAAATGGAGAGATTAATGTCGTCCAGCGCGTGAACGCTGCTGCGATATGTTTTATGTAAGCCCGCTATTTCTATATGCATATGGTATCTTCTCCTGAAATTTCATATAGCCGTAAAGTTAATTATTGTCTTGCTTGTTGCCAGCAAAGATAGTGTTGCAGGATGAACAAGACGGCAAGAGGGGTAAGCAGCAAAAAGAGCAGACTGGCGATTCCCTCAAGCAGGGTTGCGTGCAGTACCCAGGGTGTTTGCGCATAACCCAGGATGCCAGTGCTGATATATGTGCCGATAGGGGTCATAATGGTTCCGCTAAGTGTTGGGAGTCCGTTATCGGGTGGAAGAACGTTGCCCCAGAACCAGTAGCCAAAGAACAGAAACTGGTAGAGCGGAACCCACATGAAGGCGGAACAGGCCAGGGAAAAGGCAGCTATGAAGAACAGGCCCGGCAGAACCATCAGGCAGAAATCCACTAACATGAGCGGAATGACCAGTATCGAATGCGTGATATAGAGCAGGAAAGATATCGAGACCAGGTAGCACAATCCCATAGGAATGATCGTGGCGAAAAGGCTTCCCAGGTATTTGCCAAATAGCCGGGCGGAGAGCGTTCCTGGCACGCTGGAGAGCAATTCGTGTAAGCCATGCTGCTTATCGCGGGGTAGGCGGTCGGCAAGCAGCATGCCCAACGCAACGGGAGTAAGCAGGTTGGTTGAGAAAACATAGCCGGATACAACCTGGTTCAGGGGCAGGCGAACAACTTCCTGATACGTTTGAGATTCAAACAGCCGCCCACCCAGGTTGAGTACATAGATAGCGGTAATCGCCAGGAAGACGATCCAGAGCGTGCGGCGGCGTATCTGCATAGCGAACTCGTAGCGAAGCGATCCCCATAATACCTGTGCCTGATTCATGTCGTAAGCTCCTATTGGCGGGCCTGTTGCCAGCGAAGTATTTGCCATAAAGCATAGATTACTAGAATCGAGGTGCCAAGCAAGAGCAACAGGCTTTCGGTGGCTTGTAGGGGCGTGGCGCGCGAGATCAACTGAAAATTGTCCCCAAAGTAGCCGGAAGCCATAAAGCCGCCAACTGGAGTTAAAATGGTTTCGCTCAGCGTTGGAATGCCATTTAGCGGGCTGAGAATGTTGCCCCAGAACCAGTAACCAATGAAGAGAAACTGGTAAAGAGGCACCCATATGAGCGACGTACAGGCCAGGGAGAACGCTCCCACAAAAAACATCCCAGGCAGCGTAATTGTAGCAAAGGTTAACAGCCCGTATGGTAGAACCTGGATATTGTGGCTTTGATAAAGAATGCAAAGAAGGCCCAGGAAGTAGTAAATGAACATAGGAGTTAATGTCGCCGAGAGCGAACCGAGATATTTACCAATCAAGCGGGTATTCAATGTGCCGGGCATAGTTGAAACAAGTTCTTCAACGCGATATCTGCGATCTCGTGGCAAACGATCGGCCATCAATACGCCTACTGCCACAGGGAGAATAAAATTGACATTGCGTGTCCACGCTGCGATATCCGTAAGCAGGGGAAGGTGCAGCGGATTGGTCGTGAGAAACTGGTAATAGCGCGAAAGGAAAAGAAGCGCCAGGCCACTGAATGCGATCCAGAGCGCAGGACGGTGAATCTGCATGCGGAACTCGTAGCGAAAGACACCTAGAAAAACTGAAACTTGCTTCATGTTACTCCTCAACCGCTCCTTTCAGCAGCCTTTCGGGATTGCGCAGTAGTAACCAGGCTATTCCCAGCAAAATGACTCCAGTACCCAGTATCTCGAAGCGGTTGACCAGCCAGCCTGCAAAAAGGTAGCCGGGCAGGTTGATGATCGGAAAGAAGATGAGCGTTGTTGGGAACAGTAGCACAGGTTGAAGCCAGGGGGTGGCGGCCAGAAGATCTTTGAAGATGATCTCAAGTATCCAGATGCCGCCTAACAATGCCCCACTGGCTGTCCGGCTGTGCAGGAAGATAGAGAGACAAAGCCCGATACCGACCAGCCAGAAGAGTGGGGCAAGCCAGATAAGCTGATTCACCAGAAATTGCGCCGGTACAGACCACAAAGCGAGAGGCGTCGGAATGTAGGCCATGTGGAGCGCCTGGATGATACCGCTAGAGATGAGCGCAATGGCGCATGTCCAGAGCATAGCGAGAAGCAGGCGCTTCATACCGGTGCTACGGTACTGGTGTGGCAGAGTTAATTGCAACTCGATAGCAGGATCGTGGCTGATAACCGTTGCTATGACAACAGCCGCCGCAATGGGCAAGATCATTTCCAGGCCCCCGGAAAGAAAACGCGCCGGATTTACTTTAAGATAGCGTAGTAACACTGCTATCAGGGTGAAGCCAAGCATGACCAGGATGGGCGTAAAAAAGACGCGCCCGCCCAGTAGCTGTAGTTCGTAACGCAATCGATCTACTTGCACAGCGCACTCCTTATCTCGAGATTCTCGGTTGTCTTGGAGCATAATAAATCGCGAACAGGAAGAAGAGTACTGCTAACAAAAGCACCATCGGCGTCGTTTGCCAGTTATCTGGACGCACGAACTGAAGCCAGAATGCAGACCTTGCCAGATTTTTGGGAATGGTTTGCAATATCTCGATAATAAAGGTGAAGACGACTCCAACTGCTGAACCAACCATCAGTGAAAGCGTCAGGCTGATGGATGATAAGAGCAGCATCGGCCCGAGCCAGAACTGGATGATATCCCAGATGCCCCCACCGAGGGCGAGCGCGATAATGATTGAAGTGAGCGCGGCCAGGAAGAAGTTGTAGCTGACTACCAGCAGCATCCGGCAGATCATCACAAGGCGAATCGAGGTAGGCGTCGAAAGTGTAATTTCGTAACTGGCATCGTTCTCCGCTTTGTAGATGAAGGCCACGCCGGTCGCCGCCACCACTGTTGTGAAGAAGGCCAGCAGTTCCTTTGCCTCTTGCAATGGATGGGATACGTGACCCGTCCCGGCAGCGAAAAGAATGAGCGTGCAGGCAAAAACGGCAACCAGCGCTGAGACGATCCAGATGCTTTTGTGAATTAACGCCACCTGCTTTCTGAGAACCAGCCAGAGATGAAGCACTGCTTGTGGCATAACACGTGGTCTGGCCTCAACTTGCTTTTCTTGCGCCTCGATTTTTTCCCATACCGCGTCCATGAGCTGTAAAGAAGGAGTTGGTGCTGCAACCATAGCGAGTTGGGTTACATCTTTCAGGGCTTCCCATGAGGCAAGCTCGCGCTGGCAATGCTCGCACCGGGCGAGATGAATACGTACCTGTTCCTGCCTGGCCGTGTCGAGCGTGCCGTTCAGATATGCTGGCAGGAGGTCGGTGATGTGGCTTTGTGGTAGTGGTGATGTCATCGCGTTGTTTCCTCCCTCGCATCCAGCAGTGTGCGCAGCGCGCGTTTAGCGTTACTTAAGCGGCTTTTCACGGTTCCTATCGGAACATTCAGGATGGTTGCCGTTTCCTGGTAAGAAAGCTCTTGTAGGAAGATAAGCACCAGTACCTCGCGATGGGCCGGAGCAAGTTTACGAAACGCTTCGACCAGTTCGTCGCGGGCAATGTTCGCAAGCGTAAAATCTTCCGGTTCAGGGTCGGGCGCGATCAGACCTTCCATTTCAGACTCATCTGCCAGTGGTAGCTTGCGCTGGCGGAGCGTGTTATGGGCCTGCCGCCGGGCGATGCCAATGAGCCAGGTCTGTACGCTCGACCGGCCCTCGAAGCTGCGGGCGCTTTTCCAGACGGCGACCATCGTATCCTGCAATATTTCCTCGGCCAGCCCGTAATCAGGTGTGAGTTGTAATAAATAATCGAAGAGCGGCCTTCGATAACAGGCATATAGTTCGTTCAGTGCATCGCGCTCCCCGCAGGCGATGCGCCGGATCATTTCATTGGCGAGCAGTTGGGTATGCGCACTCATCCAGCCGCTCTCCCGTAATAGCAGTGTAGCTTCCACGTTCCGCAACTTTCTTTCTTTTGAGGCATGGCAAGGCACTCTTTCTTCTTATGTTATGAGTAGCAGATTTTTCTAAAAAAGTTCATGTAGCGAGAGGTATTTTTCTTTCTATACGCTTTAAAATGGCAAAGGTTGAGTGTGTGGGAGAAATGTGCAGAGACAAACAGGGGGAAACAAGTGGCATATCACCCGCTTCCCCCTGTTTGTCCCTGCACTTTCTGGCTATGCTAGCAAGTGGGCGGTGCTGGCCCCAGGTCGTTGCCGAAATTGGTGATATACCAGTTGCCGCTCGAGTCCTTCGCAATCGTTAAGGTGAGGCGATAGCTATGGGCTAGTTTGCTGCGCTGCACATCGTAGGCATACGACTGCTGATTGCCATCCGAGGATACAGTTGCGCTTCCCTGAACCTCGTTGAAATTGGTCACCGGGCCGTAGCATTTGTCGTCTGCCTGGGCCATTTTCTGGAAATCCTGCGGTTGCATGGAGACAGTAATCGAGGCCGAGAGGTCCTTGTATGCTGCATCGTAATTCTGACTTTGCAGGTTCGTCAGAAAATCCGCTGCTACATTTGCTGCTCCGGCACTGGAGCCAACCCCAATAAAGAAGTTGACAACACCATAGGTAATGATAAAGACGAGTAGCCCGCAGATGAAAATAACGCTTCCAAAGATCAGCAGGCGGCGACGCCAGCTTTTGGGAGGTGGTGCCTGGCGTTGAGGCCGACCAACTCTGGGTGTGGCCGGTGGGGTATCTAAGCGTGTCATGCCGGGAGGGCGTTGCGGAATAGCGCGTTGTCTCCCTGTGCCATTAAGCGAGGCTCGGGGGTCGCTTGAGGGTGAGTCCCAGGCGTCCTTTCCCTGGCCTTGACGTCCTTGCATGCGTCTCCTCCTCGTTCAGCGCATCGACCAACTACGTGTCTATTCGCTGGCTTGAGTTATTGTTCCTCTTCTGTATAGTTACCGCTCTTCATCAGAATAGAATAGTGTAGCGTTACGTATTGTATCCTTCACAGGTGAAGCATCACAACCCCTGCCACAGTAGCGTGTGCCTGCTGCAACTGTTCCTGGGCTTTAGCAGCCTGTTCGCGCGTGGTGCGACCGGCAATGACGGTCAGGATCGTCTGCTCCACCTGGGCTGCAATCAGTGAGGCATCCGCGCCAACCTCAACAGGAGGGCTATGGAAAATAACGATACCAGGCTGATTTTCTGCTCCTTTTGCAAGCAGACGCAGGCCCTCGATAATGTTTACTAATACTGGCGAAAACAGGTGCATCCTTCCCTGCTCTATAGCTGTTCCTGCTCCAAGCAGTCGCAGACCCGGGACAAACGTTGTTTGCAAACAAGTCTCGATTGCTGTTTCATCAACGGTCTGCTGCAACAGGAGATTGCTCAGTCCGGACTTTTTTTCGAGACCGAAGCGTTGCTGCAAGGTGGGAGAGCGCAGGTCTGCGTCTACTAAAATGGTTGGTACGCCACTTTGTGCCGCAACAATTGCTAGATTCGCTGCTATTCCTGCCTCACTCGAAGAGCAGGCCGTGATGAGCAAGGTATGTGCTTGCGCGTGTTGTTCAGGGGCCTTCCAGCTAAAGCAGATATTCGCGTAAAGTGTATGAATCGCCTCACTGTAGGCTGTTTGTGTGTCATAATCGGTGAGCAGCGCATACTGCTCTTGCGAATTACCCACGGAGTGAACTCCTTCTCTCGTGTCCAGGAAGCGGGCAGAGATTACCAGGGACAGGCAGCTATTTTCTGTCTCCTGTAACTATAGACGTTGGCGAAATGAACTGTCAAGCTGTATTAAGCACAGCCATTACTTATGGATTGCCATGACAAACCTGTCTTCAAATGTCATCCTGAGAGCCGCGAAGGATGACATGCCAGAGGTCTTTTTCATGGTTTGCCGCGTCGACCTGGGGCCGGTGGCGCGGGAATTTCTCCTAAAATCGGTACGCCGAGCAGGCGCGTCACCTGCTCTTTGCTATAGATGCGATCGTCGAGATAATTGAGCAGGAAGGTCAGCGCAATACCCAGCAGCAGCGCGACCAGCAGCAGGACGATTAATAGCAGAGCCTTGCCGCCAGAAGTACCGGCAACGCTGGTAGGAGTAGTCGGACTACTGATGGTGCGCGCTGCCACGGCAGGCTGGATGAAGGTGTTATTGGTGGCGCGATTGTTGTTGGCTACAACATAATCCAGGAAGTTTCCCAGTTGGGTTGAGCATACTTCGCTCACGGCGTTAGCTATTGCCCATGCTCCGGCGGCAGTCGGCCAGGTTACGGTGATTGTGACGAGAGCATGAACGCGCGTCGCGTTGAGAGCCTGACCGATGGCCCCGCTATCTTGCCAGTTGCCGAGATCAGCATTCGCCCCGAAACGCTGTTGTATCGTACTCATATCCTGGCTAATTTGGTTGGATACAGCTCTGTCGAATTCGGTCGAAGTGAGAATAGGACCGGCGGTGAAGGTATCTGCCAGTGTCTCTGCTGCCGTGACATAATCGGCGCTATTCGAGTCGCCACTGGTTGTGGCATGTAAGCCCACCTGTACGGTGAGAATAGAACTATAGGCTTTGAGCGCGCCCGGCGTTTTCGCCAGTTTGTAGTATGAATAGCCAACGTATAAGCCGACCACTATCACGAGTAGCGCGACAATCCAGATGCGCCGCCAGATAATTGACCAGTAGGTACGCAGTTCCACGATGTATTGGTATCCTTTCGGAGCAATGCTTGCTTGAGAATGCTATCTTACCAGTTCGCTTGTTGGCGTCCTTAACGCCTGTATTCTCTCTTCCCCTAGCTTTGCCTCAATAAACTGGCGAATGCGGCGCAGGAAACGAGGCTTATCGAACTCAAGCGCGTGGCTGTGAATGGTTTGCGGGTCGTACTGCCTCTCGTCGAAGCTTGCCAATACCTCTACCAGGCTGTCAACCGTCTGCTCTGGAAAGAACTTTCCTGTAACGCCATCGACGACCGAGGCAAGCGCGCCGCCCGCACCATAGGCGATGACCGGGCGTCCCGATGCCTGAGCCTCGAGCGGCGTAATGCCGAAATCTTCTTCGCCCGGCAAAATGAAGGCGCGGCAGTGCGCGTAATAAGAGAGTACGTCTGGATCGGAAAGCCGACCGAGAAAACGAATGGTTGGTCCGGCCAGGCCACGCAGTCGTTGCTCATCGCGCCCGCTTCCAATGATGACCAGTGGCAACCGCAGGCGATTACATGCCTCAATCGCCAGATCGATGCGTTTATACGGCAACAGGCGGCTGACAATCAGGAAATAGTCCTCGGATTTGGCAGTTGGATCGAAAGGAAAGCGGCTCGCCTCGACTGGTGGCGGGATAACTACTGCCTCACGTCGGTAATATTTCTGAATGCGCTCGGCGACGAGCGGGGAATTGGCGATGAAATGATCGACACGCATGGCCGAGGTCTGATCCCAGATACGCAGGCCGGTAATTAAAAACGGCAGAATGCTACGAGAGATTTTGCCGAGATGCTCGCGCTCGACATACTCATCGTAATTCCAGCACCAGCGCATAGGAGTGTGACAATAACAGATATGCAGGGTTCCTGGTTTGGTAATCACGCCTTTGCCGAAGGCGCTGGAACTGCTCAAAACGAGGTCATACCCGCTTAAGTCTAAACGCTCCATCGCGAAAGGATAGAGCGGAAGGAATGGCTGGTGATGTTTTTTCACGAACGGCAATTTTTGCATGAAGGTGGTACGAATATCCATGCGCGAAAAAGCCGGATCAACACGTTTGGGGTCGAAAATAGAAGTATAGAGGGGTGCGTCTGGAAATAGTTCGTGCAAAGCCAGCACAACACGCTCAGCCCCTCCCATTTGATTCAGATAGTCATGAACGAGGGCGACTTTCATAGCATTAGTAAGCTCCTCTGCGGAAGAGTACTGCCGGAATGGTGCGTAACAGGGTCTGGAAGTATAGGCGCAGAGACCAGTTTTCGATGTAGTAGAGGTCCATCAACACTCCTTCGTCGAAGCTGATCTCGCTGCGACCGCGCACCTGCCAAAGCCCGGTCATGCCGGGTTTGACTGCGAGGCGTCCTTTTTGCCACTCTTCGTATTGCGCCACCTCTTGCGGTAGTGGGGGACGAGGGCCAACCAGGCTCATTTCCCCTTTAATCACGTTTATCAACTGCGGGAACTCGTCTAAGCTGGTGCGGCGCAGGAATTTGCCCACTCTTGTAATACGAGGGTCGTCTCGAATCTTGAACAAGGGACCCTGTGCCTCATTTCTTTCCATCAATTTTGCCAGCACCTGGTCGGCATTTTTATACATGGTGCGGAATTTGAAGACCTTAAATGGTTTGCCGTTCTGTCCGATGCGGGTTTGTTTGTAGATGACCTCGCCGGATGAATCAATGCGGATAGCCAGCGCGATGAAAAGCCAGAGAGGAAGCCCGACGAGCAGCAGAATGACTGAGACAATCACATCGACCACACGTGTAACTATGCCCCGTATTCTGTTAATGGAACCCTGCCGGATGCCAATGAGAGGCACGCCCTCGACTGCTTCCATATCGATACGCGAGAGGCTCAACTCATACAGGTCGGGCACCAGCTTGAAGCTTGTTCCCAGGCGCTCGCAGAGTCGAACGGTGCGGATGACCTGCTGGTGCAGGTTCGACGGAAGGGCAATAATCACCTCGTCAATCTGCATGGAGCGAATAACGGTATTCAGGTCTTCGAGCGTACCGAGCATTTTGAAGCGCCCGAAATCACTTGGCGGCTCGCTCATGTCGTGCAGGAAGCCGACAATTGAATAGCCCAGGCTGGGATTGGCGGCCAGATTCTGCATGATGAGTTTGCTCAGCCGACCGGAACCGACGACCAGCAGGCGAGTTTCGCCCAGTCCCAGGCGGTAAATGGTGCCCATACAGAGCGAGACAACTAGCCTGCCCAGGCACAGGACTAGAATTGACGTGGCCCAGACAAAAGGAACGAGCAGGCGGGAATTCGAGACCGGCTGCACGACGAAATAGTAGGCGATCAAGAAGGCCATGCCAACAGTGGTTGAGCTGATAATCGTCCAGGCCTGTTTAAACCAGCTCCCGGTAAGGCGTATCTTATAGAGTCCGCGCATTGTGAAAATGAAGATCAGACCAACGACAATGCCGTATTCAAGGGCGGTAAAGCCGCTTAAAGGTGTGAAGAAGTCGCCTGATCTGGTGGGCGAACCGTTATTTTCGATACTTAAGAGATTATTTCGAATACTGGCTAAAAAAGGACTTTTGAAGAGTACCGTGTAACGTAAGTAGTAAGCCAACCGGAAAGCGGCAACCACCAGCGAGGCATCGAGAATAATCATCGCGATGCGTTCAAAAATTTGCCACTGGCGTCGATAGGAACGTCGTTTAGAGACGGCCCTGGCGATGGGACCGGTTGATCCACTCATTATTTCAGCTGTACCTGTTTTTTCAGTTATTGGCAAAGTTGGTTGTGTTCCTACAGCGCTTTTTTGTAGTTCACTGCTATTCACGATCCCTTGACCCTACTTCTGTATAGAGAAACGTTTTTTAAACGAGTATGTGCGTGTATAGCCTGTTCATAGACCGCTAGCGTTTGCTCGACCATGCGCGGCGCGGAAAAGGTGCTGGCAACGGATGATGCCGATTGTTGGCAGCGCAGGCGCAGCTCCTGATCGGTCAGCGCTCTATACATCGCTTCGGCCATAGCTGTATCATCGAGCGGTTTCACGGTCAGTGCCAGGCCCGCTCCTGCCTCTGGCAGGCTAGAGGTGTTGGATGTGACGACGGGTGTGCCACATGCCAGCGCCTCAGCAACGGGTATGCCAAAGCCTTCGTAGAGCGACGGATAGACAAAGAGAGAAGCCCCACGATACCAGGCAGGCTGCTCCTCGTCAGGAATAAAACCGGGAAAGATTACGCTCGATTGCAGGCCGAGCTGTTGAACCTGCTCAAAGATTGTATCATAGAGCCAGCCCTTACCCCCTGCCAGCACCAGTTGTTCCTCTCGACCATAGTGAGCGCGCAATTGAGCAAAGGCCTTGAGCAACGTCGGAATATTTTTGCGCGGCTCAAGCGTGCCTAAATACAGTATATACCCCCCTGTCAGCCCCCGCCTCTGCCGAAATGCTGAAATATCTTCATCAGTAATAACGCTCGAGAAACGTGTATCGATGCAAAGATAGACTGTTTGGATACGATTTGCCGGAATATGAACCAGTTTCATCGCATCTTGTTTTGTACTATTGGATACCGCGATCACTCTCGTCGCTCGTCGCAGGCTGCGCAGCGTAAAGGTGCGATGATAGACTCTCTTTGGACGGGTCAGGACCTCAGGAAAACGCAAAAAGGCCAGATCATGTAGCGTGACAACGCTTGCGCAGTTGCGTGGCAGCAGTTCCGGCAGGACGTTAGCCGGTGAGTGAAAGACTTCGATGTGGTGCTGGCGTAGTAAAGTCGGTAAGTTGAATTGCTCCCAGGCCACACGCGCGAGCGGTTTTGCTTCAGACCAGGCGAGAGGCACCAGGCGCATATTGGTGGGAAGCGCCTGCTCAGCAGTCAGCCGTTCCGCGACTTCCTGTCCGTTGACGAAAACGATATATTCATGCTCACCTGGCTGTTTTGCCAGGCCTGTCAGCAAGTGGCGGATGTAGCGACTGATACCACCGTTTCGATAATTCTGGCTGTACGAGAGCAATTGTGCGTTGATCGCGATACGCATACTAACCTTATATCATTTCAAGCTATTCCTCATGGCTGTATAACGTCCCTGCGACAGGCGAGGTAACAATTCGGAACCTATGGCTAGACCTGAAAACAGGCAAGAATTGCGCTTATTTGTTTAACGCGAGCCACAAAAGCATTCTCGTTTATATTTGAAGCCGGGTCATCTTTATCCAGTCGCGGACCAGGCGAAAGAATTGGAACGTTGTGTACCAGTTTGAGCGGATGCATGGGCCTCTCGCTGTCAACCAGAGGCAGCAAGTACGGCTCGCGTCCGTAGATTTCGCCGATTGCCTTGCTTACCATCTGGACAAACGGATCGGTCAGTGGAGTGCGAACTGCCGGGTATGCGACTTCCACACGAGTCTGTATATCGTCAAAGCCGCGAGCAAGCAGATGGCTTTGTAGGGCCTGGGCAATCTCGCCCGGTTCCTGACCAGGAACCAGGGAGAAGCGAAGACGTGCCCTGGCTTTGCGCGAAGATGGATGCTGATCTCCGCTTAAATACTGGATGGTACAGCCTGGAACTAGGAAGCGCGTGTAATGCAGTTGGAAACCATGCAGGTTCAGCAACAACTGGTTTAAACCCCAGCGCTGCGCCAGCCAGGAAGCATTATCAGGCAGCGAGGACAGGTATTCGCTTTCTTCATCCTCTAGAGGCACGAGGCTATCATAAAAACCCTCGATTTCGATCTCTTCCGAGGCGTTTTTGATGCTGTTGAGCGCCCAGATAAGTCTCCAGGCCGGGTCTGGAATGATGGCCTCGCGGTCTGGATGAGCGGCATTCAGGCCAGCTTCCAGTATGACGCAAAGTTGTCCCTGTGTTCCAGCGACGAGGTAGGGCGTTTCCTGGGCGTCGAGAAGAATTTGTAGAGGCTCCCAGAGGCAAGCGTCAGCCTGTAAAAGTTCGTGGTGATATTTAAAGGTAGACTCCTGGCGTTCCAGGTTGCCGTCTGTCGTATCGATTAGCCATTTTATATGCAGAGGAGCATCCTGCACTACGTGATGGTAGGCCTGAAGGGCAGCCAGGCATGCTAGCAATTCTGGATTCCAGCGTCTTCCTTTATTAGAAGAGGGCGAGGAAAGCTGATTGAAAATGAGAAGCGTATGTTCAGCATGGATAGCAGTCTCGGCCAAAAGAAACGCCTGCTCTTCGAGCCAGTGTGTATGCCAACCCAGCTTATGAAGCTGCTTCAAAAGCCAATCAATATCAGTATCTGTCTGCTTCAATGTTTCCTGGAGCGATATAAAGGAATCCTGCTCATCAATGAAGCGATTTAGCTGCTCCTGGGTTGAGGGTATCACCTTATCCCGTTCCTATCTGTACTATATGCTGCTCTCAATCTTGCGCACCAGACGACGAAAGAGTATACTTTTTCTAATAATGTAGCGTATCTAGCAGATGAGAAGATGCAACAAAAAATGGGAGTGCGTTGCGTTTTTCTTTGCGTTGGAGTATTATAGCTCACAGTTCTAAAAGGGCGCAATGGAGAGCGTGTGGTGATTCTCCAGAGACACAGCCCCTATGTTATGGGAGAAAGTGCGTTGGCGAAACAACTCCGTCTCGATGTTGCACAGCTAACCGACGTTGGCCGTAAGCGCGAACACAACGAAGATAATATGGCCTATGTCATACCCAAGGACCCGCAAGTGATGGCAGCGAAAGGGGCCTTATTCATTGTTGCGGATGGCATGGGAGGACACGCGGCAGGCGAGGTTGCAAGCGAGATAGCTGTCGATACCGTCAGTAATACCTATTACCAGGACGACAGTGACGATGTAGCAGGGCCGCTGTTACAGGCGATTAAACGGGCGAACAGTGCCATACATCAACGCGCAGCCGAGAATATGTTGCGTAGTGGTATGGGAACGACCTGTGTGGCGGCAGTACTACGCGGCAACATGGCCTATATTGCGAATGTTGGTGACAGCCGCGCTTATATCGTGCGTGGCAACCAGGTCCGCCAGATTTCGCAGGATCATTCCTGGGTAGCAGAGCAGGTGCGCGCAGGCCTGCTGACCGAGGAACAGGCACGCACGCACGCCCAGCGCAACGTTATCACCCGCTGTCTTGGTACGCAACCAGATGTGGAAGTGGATGTCTTCCGCGAGCGCCTGGAAGAGGGTGACTCCCTGGTGCTATGTACCGATGGACTCTCTGGTTTGATAAGCGACGAGGAATTGAAGCGCATCGTCGCGCAATTTGTGCCACAGGAAAGCGTCTATCACCTGGTGGAGCGTGCCAACGAGAATGGCGGCCCGGATAATATTACTGCCATTGTGGTGCGGGTGATGGAAGTAGGTGTTGAGCCGCCGGGAGTGCGCCACGCGGTAGGTATTGGAGGGCGTGAGGTGGGCGCAGCGGAGATTTCGAGCTTAGACACGCTTCCAGGCACTACCCCTTTAGGGATTGGCTTTGGCTCGTCAAACGGCGATATACGACCTGCTGGCACGCCCTTTCAAATCAGCAGTGGGCCGCTTGGATACCCTGATAGCATCACCGCTCCCCAGCCTGCTGTAGCGAAGCGCCAGCGCAGCCGCCTGTTTTATCCCACGCTCCTTTTTCTCTTTATTTTCCTGGCTGCTGCTATAGGTGGAGGAATTTTTTACTATTTACACTTGAATCAAAGTCAGTCAATCAACCAGGCGCTCGATCATGCCAGCCAGCTTATCAACCAGGCGAAAGGCGAGGACCCGGCTCACGCACTCAAAGATTTAGCGTCTGCCCAGTCGGCGCTGAGGAACGTCCAGAAAAAGTATCAATTAGACGGTACTCAGACTACCCGCTTGAATCAGCTCCAGCAAGCGCTGGTTTCTCAGACGAAGCAGGCCATTGGGGGCTACAATACGGCAGCCAGTATTTTCCTGCTTCCCTGTGGCGGCACGACCACTCAGCCGTTTACCGGTGCCAATTCGGCGGCGCAAAGTCTGGTCACCCTCAGTGTGAACAATCATAACCTGCTGTATGCCCTGGCCCAGGATGGAGGCATCTATCAGATTACCTCGCAGAATAGCCTGCAGAGCAGTGTGCCCAGTTCGGCCACCTCGCGCTTCCTTTCGCTTGCCAGCGATGGGACACACCTGTTTGCTCTGTCTGAACAATTAAAGAATGGTACGGCACAGGGATATTCAGTGTCACTCTTTACGTCAGGAGCCGATGGAAAGTTGACACAACCGGTCACGACCGGCATTGATGGCAAATATACGAAAGGTGGATTCCTGCCCTCGCTCACTACAGCATGGGGTGGGAACGTGTATGTGGTGTTGACCAATCAGAATCAAGCAGAGATTCTGGATTATGCCAGCGATAATAAGAATCAGCATATCAATTTCAGCAAGGTCTATAATTTCTCCATTTCGGCTCCGATTAGCAGTGTCGCGGCTTTTCCCGATCAACTGTTCCTTTTATATGGAACGGGTGCAGTGCAGAGCCTGCAATTGACCAGTGGCAACCAATCGTTTTTGCCGGGGCTGGTCTTGCTGGATGCGCCGATTGCGGCTCCGCTCTCCTCGAGTTCAACTGAGTTTACGGCCAGTAAGGATGTGCCGGCGGTCGCTCCGGTGATCGAGAATGGCAATGTCCCGCTGACCATTCCCAGCGCGTCAAGCAATATCGGGCCTATTCTTTCGGCAGGTATGGTGGAGCGCGTGCCGCACCTTTATATTGGCGATAGTCTCAATCACCGTATCCTGGATTTGATGGTGGCTTCAACCGTCGTCGCGCAGGGCACACCCAGCCCGACCGCCACCAGTACCGGGACGCAAACGAGTAAAGTGGTGACGCTGCACCTGGAGCGCCAATATGTCTCTCCCACCATGCTGGCAACCATGAAAAGCGTGGTGGTTGATCCACAGGGCGTGACCCTGGATGTGCTTGCGCAGGGTACTGGTTCTCCGGTCCCCCAGCTTGTCACCTTGAATACAGGTACACCAACGGGGTGCGCAGTGTAGAGAGAAGAGGCTTTTCTTTCTAGTTTCTGTCTTTTCATAAATTACCGCGCCCCTCTCTGTTGAGGAGAGGGCGCTTTATTGTTGAGTATAGGAGGAGTTGTATGGACAAGGATTTATCAGTACATTTTCGTACACACACATGCGGTGATTTAACGATAGAAAACGTGGGCCAGAAGGTGACACTGGCCGGTTGGGTCAATAAGCGGCGCGATCATGGCGGGCTGGTGTTTCTTGACCTGCGTGATCGCTACGGCATAACTCAGGTCATTTGCGACCCGGAGCGCTCGGCTGAGGCTCATCGAATTGCATCAGAGGTTCGCTCTGAATATGTGGTGCAGGTGCAGGGAACGGTTGTGCCTCGCCTGCCCGGTACAGAGAACCCAAACCTGAGTACGGGAGCCATAGAGGTTGCCGCCGACTCGATCACCATCTTGAACCCGTCGCGCACCACACCTTTTCCTATCAGTGATGCGATTCAAGTGGATGAATCGCTCCGGCTCAAGTATCGTTATCTTGACCTGCGCCGTCCCTCGATGAAAAACAACATCATCCTGCGGCACCGCATTGTGAAGGCGATTCGCGATTATCTCGATGAGCGCGGTTTCCTGGAGATCGAGACGCCTATCCTGATGAAGAGTACGCCGGAGGGCGCGCGAGATTACCTGGTGCCAAGCCGCCTGTACCCGGGAGAGTTCTACGCGTTGCCACAGTCGCCGCAGCAGCTCAAGCAGTTGTTGATGGTGGCCGGTATGGATCGCTACTTCCAGATTGCGCGCTGCTTCCGCGACGAAGACCAGCGCTCCGACCGCCAGCCGGAATTCACGCAGCTTGACGTTGAGATGGCCTTTGTTGACGAGGACGACGTCATGTCCCTGATCGAAGGACTGCTGATCTTTTTGATCGAGACAACGACCAATAAGCGCATCAAGCAGAGGCCTTTCCCGCGTCTCTCCTACAAGCATGTGATGGAGCGCTATGGCACAGATCATCCCGACCTGCGTTTCGACTTGCCGCTGACGGAGATTTCGGACCTTGCCAAAGCGGGCAATTTTGGCGTCTTCCAGAACGCTCTGGCTGCAGATGGCATGGTGAAAGGTATTCGCGTACCCGGCGCTGCCAGCTATAGCCGGAAAGAAATCGAGGAGCTGACCGAGTTTGCGCGCATGCTGGGGGCCAAAGGACTGGTTTCGCTGGCGATTCATGACAACGGCGAGATCAAATCGCCTCTGACCAAGTTCATGTCGCGCGAGGAAGTGCAGGCGATTGTCGCACGTGTGCAGGGCGAACCGGGCGATCTGCTGCTCTTTGTGGCCGATAGCGCCAAAGTGTGTAACGACGTACTGTTCCGCCTGCGCGTGAAGCTTGCCGAGCGACTGAACCTGATTGACCCTGACGAGATGGCCCTCTGCTGGATCGTGGACTTCCCGCTCCTGCACTTTAACGAGGAGGAGCAGCGCTACGAGGCCGAACATAACCCGTTCTCGGGCATGGACGAAGCGCATATTGATCGCCTGGATAGTGACCCCTTGAATGTGCGCGCCAAACAGTACGACATCATCTGCAACGGTTACGAAATCGGTGGTGGCAGCGTGCGTATCAACGTGGCTGATCTGCAACATAAAGTCTTCTCGCTCATGGGGCTGGATGACGAGCAGATTAAAGAGCAGTTCGGCCATATGCTCGAAGCGTTCGAATACGGCGCACCGCCTCACGGCGGCATCGCGCTGGGTATTGATCGCCTCGTGATGCTGTTTGCCGATGAGAGCAGTATCCGCGAGGTGATTGCGTTTCCGAAGACACAGAGTGCGCAAGACCTCTTGATGAACGCGCCTTCGCCTGTCGATGAGAAGCAGTTGCGAGAACTACATTTGCAAATCCGGCAGGAGAAACGCTAGTATTAAACGGCAGATGTGCCGAGGCCGCCTCTAGAAGCCTCTGGAGGTGGCTTTCTCATGTTTATTTATTGGTATACTTACCCGTATAGTACTATCGAACTTCTGTATTTGCATGCCTCAGTATAATGATTGTAAGGTCTCCCCCAGAACCTGACAAATCGTTCGCATCCGGTTGGGATGGTGGAAGGAGAAGATAAGAATATTTATGAGTCAATTCAATCGAACTGCAATTTCTGCAAATGCTGCTCTGGGAATGTTAAACCGCCAGGTTACTGGCACTGCCGTTGGAGTCGCGCCCAAGTTCTCGCCCACTCTTACTGAGGAAGAGGCTGTTGCGCAGGCCCGCCTGCTGAAGGCTCTGGCTGATCCAACACGTCTGCGTATTTTGAGCCTGCTCAGCCGTTACGAAGGCGAAGTCTGCGTCTTTGAGATCGTTGAGAGCTTTACGTTGGAGCAACCGACCATTTCGCATCACCTGCGTATTCTGCGCGATGCTGGCCTGGTTGATTGCCGCAAGAAGGGTCTCTGGGCGTACTACTACGTGCGGCGTGAGGCCTTGAGCCGCGCCCAAGAAGTCATTAACGGCCTGGCATGAGCAAGCGTATTCATTGAGTGTTGGTAGGAGCGCGGAACGTTGCGCCGAGGAGTGGGGTGGAGGCCGTTGTGAAGACGCGCAAGGCTGGCTCCTGCAAACGCTACTTGCTGTGCTTTCAAAAATTTGCGCCATACAGGGCTTGACAGCGCAGGCAGATACTGCTATACTTCAAGTCACAGAGAGCCGTGTACAGGCGCATACGACGGTGTAGCTCAGTGGATAGAGCGTCTCCCTGCGGAGGAGAAGGTCGGAGGTTCGACCCCTCTCACCGTCGCTTTAGCCCCAGCCCATACGGGTTGGGGCCTTTTCTTGTACTCTATACCTTAAGTAGGGAGCGACCAGTGATATGACAAAAAAAGCAGTAGTGTTACTCTCGGGTGGATTGGATTCATCGACGACCCTGGCCATCGCGCATGCCCAGGGCTTTGAACTACATACGCTATCCTTTGATTATGGGCAGCGTCACCAGCGCGAGGTGGACGCGGCCTCAGCTATTGCGCGTTACTATCGAGTGCTGCAACAAAAAACGGTGACAATCGATTTGCGCGCTTTTGGTGGCAGCGCGTTGACTGCTGATATAGCGGTACCACATGCGCGGAATATAGAGGAGATGACGAAAGATATTCCCATTACCTATGTTCCGGCGCGCAATACCATTTTCCTCTCGTTCGCGCTGGCGTATGCGGAAGTCAACGGGGCTGATGATATTTTTCTTGGTATCAACGCCATTGACTATAGTGGCTATCCTGACTGCCGACCCGAGTACCTGGAAGCATACGAGCGCATGGCGAATCTCGCAACGAAAGCCAGTACGCAGGATGGACGCAGCTTTCATATTCACGCGCCGCTTATGTACATGAACAAGGCGCAGATTATTCGCAAGGGCGTGGAACTTGGTGTGCCGTATGAACTCACCTGGAGCTGTTACGAGGGGGGAGAACTGGCGTGCGGCACCTGCGATAGCTGTTTGCTGCGCCTGCATGGCTTCGCTGAGGCTGGTTTGCAAGACCCCATTTCCTATGTTCCGGGTACAATCGTTCTTTCAGGAAAGGAGTGAGCCTTTGAAAGTATCATTCTGGTTTGTTGTAATCGCGTCGGTTTTTGTGACCTGTCTGATTACGGCGAATATTATTGCTGTGAAGTTGATTTTGCTCTTTGGTTTTCTGGTGCCTGCCGGAATTATCGTTTTTCCACTGAGCTATCTTTTTGGAGATATCTTAACTGAGGTATATGGTTACGCGGCAGCACGCCGGGTCATCTGGCTGGGTTTTGCCTGTAATCTGGTAGCTGTGCTGGCTATCTATATCGGCGGTATTGCTCCTGCCGCGCCTTTCTGGCAGGGGCAGGCGGCCTATAACACCATCCTGGGCTTTACGCCACGCCTGCTGCTCGCCTCGTTCGTTGCTTACCTGGTGGGAGAGTTTACCAACTCGTTTGTGCTTGCCAGGCTCAAAATTGCGACAAAGGGGCGCTGGCTCTGGACGCGCACCATAGGCTCGACGCTCATTGGCGAGGGACTTGATACCCTGATCTTTATCACCATTGCTTTCTGGGGTATCATTCCCGCTCCGTTGATGCTGACGGCTGTTCTTACGCAATGGATTTTCAAAGTGAGCTACGAGATTATCGCAACTCCCTTTACCTACCTGGTTGTTGGCTTCCTGAAGCGCCGTGAGAATCTGGATACATATGACTATCATACCAATTTCAGTCCTATTCTGATACGTAAAGCGGTGCCGGAAAAGGTTTGAGGAATGCAAGTGGCCCCTATCGTTTCAAAGATAGGGGCCACTGGTATAAGTAAGGGCAATTAAAACTGGGTGAGGTAGCGCCGGTATTCTGGTTTGGGTCCCTGGTAATCAGGATTGCTGTACTCGGCAAAAATGATGGTTTTGATGTTGCCGCGCACCGTGAAGTCGCCCACGACGCGCATCCAGCGCGGTGAGAGCAGGGCAACCAGGTCATCGAGAATCTGATTGGTCGCTGCTTCGTGACTGATCTGCCGATTGCGATACTTGTTAATGTAGAGCTTCAGACTTTTTAGCTCGACGACCGACCTGTCCGGCACGTAATCGATGATGATGGTGGCGAAATCGGGAAAGCCTGAGCGCGGGCAGAGGCAGGTAAATTCTGGTATCTCGAAATGGGTGACATAATCGCGCTCGGGATTAGAGTTGGGCCATGCTTCTAACTGGCTGGCCTCGATTTCTTCGATGCCATAACGGCCTGGCGTGCGTGTTTTCGGTTCATTTTCCATGACTGTATAGCTCCTGATGTATGATGCCGCGTGTTGCGGGGGAGAAGTGTTGCATGCAGTTCCCTGGCACAGACCAGGTTGAGCATTTCCTATAGCAACCTGAATCGTAACACAAGGGCCGCTCTAACGCAAATGGTACGCCTGTGAGTAGATCGTTTCGGGTGATTACCCGGAAATGAGCAAGATCACGTTTCCGAAGCCAAATGTGACGAGGGATTCTTCGCTGCGCTCAGAATGACAACTCCCAAACATGTCATTCTGAGCGCAGCGAAGAATCCCTCGTCACCATCTGAGTAATCACCCATCACTTCTCTTGTGGGCTTGAGAATTTTGCTTTACAATTTATGCCTGAAATGTGAACTGGAAACAGAGGAATAATTTTGATGTCCGAACAACCGTTATCTGCTGAGCATTGCATGATAGGAGTCGATATAGGCGGCACCAATACGAGAATTGGCTTCTTTTCCTCGCTCCCGATTCCTATGCAAGTAGTAAAGTTTCCCACGCTTCAAAGTTATGAAGAGCAGCTTCAGCAACTGGTGAGCGTGATTCAGGCAAGGCAGTTAGGAACGCTGGCGGGTATCGGTGTCTCGGTGGCGGCGCGCATTGCGAAAGATGGGGAGTCGGTTGAGTTTGGTCCCAATCTGCCCAATTACATCGGCAGGCCGTTTGCTCAAGAGCTATCCCGGTCGTTGCAATGTCCGGTGCGCCTGGCTCATGATACGGTCTGCGGGCTGCTTGGCGAAAAACAGTACGGCGTTTTGCAGCCATATGAACGAAGCGCTTATTTGACCGTTTCCACAGGAACCGGGGCCGCGATTCAGCTTGGCAAGGATGGAATAGCTCTTACCTCGTCGATTGAGATCGGGCATCAAATCCTGGACAGCAATCCCTTTCAATGCCTGTGTGGTATGGTCGGCTGCCTGGAGACGTATACTGGCGGCAGGCAACTTGAACTCCGCTATGGTCGCTCGCTTCAGGAAATTGCTGATGAGGCATTCTGGGACACCTTTACGGACAAACTGGCATTGGGCCTGGTGAATCTCGCCCAGTTGACACGTATTGATGTGATAGCAGTGAGTGGCGCGATTGCATTGTATCGTTCGTCCCTCATTGCGGTGCTGCAGAAGAAGGTTGATACCCTTTTGAGGGGAGCGCATATTCAATTGCTGCGCGCTCGATTGGGGGAAGATGCTCCTCTGGTTGGCGCGGCTGCCCTTTTACAGGTACCTGAACGTACTATTCTTCATTGAGCTTGATGTAGATAATAAAGAACATTCCCGCTTTCTGCCCAACAATGGGGACTTTCTGCTGTTTTTGGCTTCGCTGGTAGTCCTTTCCTCTTTTACAAGCAGGTATCTCACCCGATTATTGAGGACGAAGGGATGCGTAGGTAGTACATGGATGAGGTATCTATTTACTGAAAGAAGGCATTATGAGTCACGTTGACCGGTATACACAGGAAGGACGGCAGGCGCTGATCTACGCGCGTGAAGAAGCTCTCCAACTACGTCATAAAATTATTGCGCCCGAACATCTGGTGCTGGGCATTCTGAGAATGAATGATCCGATAATTGAATGTATTTTGGCCCGCTTCCAGGTGAGTGCTGCCCGCCTGCGTGAAGCATTGGAATTTGTGATCGGGCGAGGAAGCAAGGCGCTGTTACATCAGCCGATGCTCGGTCAACCTGCGCGTGCAATCCTGGCCATAGCTGCCCGGCTCGCGGAAGAAATGGGGCAGGAGCAGATAGGACTCGAACACCTTTTGTTGGGCGTGCTGAGCGATGAAGAGGGCATTGCCGTTGGCGTGCTGGAAAGTTTTGGTCTGACCCAGCAAGCTGTTCGCCGCGAACTGGATCGTTTGTTGAGCCAGGGACGCGAGTACGCGCTTTTCGTCGCACAGCACGCGGCGCGCTATAATCAAACACCCACTCTCAATCAGGTGAGCCGCGATTTGACTGCTGCCGCACTGGCGGGCGAACTTGATCCGGTAATTGGGCGCGAAGATGAGATCGAACGGACAATGCAAATCCTCTCGCGTCGTTCTAAGAACAATCCTGTCTTGATTGGCCCGGCTGGGGTTGGCAAGACGGCCATTGCCGAGGGTTTGGCGCTGCGTATTATCGCGGGCCAGGTGCCAGAGAACTTACAGGGTCGGCGCGTGGTCACGCTTGATGTGGGGCTGCTCACCGTTGGTACGCGCTTTCGTGGCGATTTTGAGGAACGCTTGAAGCGCATCATGCAGGAGATCATCGCGGCAAAAGGGATCATTATTGTCATCGACGAACTGCACTCGCTTGTCGGAACTGGCGTGGCGGAAGGTTCGATTGATGCCGCCAATCTCTTCAAACCGATGCTGGCGCGTGGCGAGTTCCAGTGCATCGGCGCGACAACGTTCGACGATTACCGGAAAACCATCGAAGCTGATCCGGCCCTGGAAAGGCGCTTCCAGCCCATCATCGTCAACGAGACAACGCAAGAGCAGACGCTGAATATCCTGTGCGGTTTGCGCCCGCGCTACGCTGATTTTCACCACGTGACGATTACCGATGAAGCGCTGCTGGCGGCTGTGCAGTTATCCACGCGCTATATCTCGAGTCGCTACCAGCCTGATAAGTCCATTGACCTGATAGATGAAGCGGCGGCGCGGGTGTGTGTGCAGCGAACCGTTGCGCCCGCGGAAGTGCGCCGCTTGCGCGAGGCGTTGGTTGTTACTCAACATGCTAAAGATTACGCGGTAGCGCATGGTGATTTCGCGCAGGGATTAAAGTATCGTACCGAGGAAAAAGAACTGCGAAGAACGTTAGCCGAGGTAGAGAATAGCTGGCTTGAGGCCTGTTACCAGGAGCGCCCGGTAGTGGATGTTCATGCCATTGCCGGGGTTGTTTCCACCTGGACAGGCATTCCGGTTTCACGAATGACCTGCGGGGAGGCCGAGCGCCTGTTAAGGTTGGAGGACGAACTGCATCGCCGCGTTATTGGACAGCACGAGGCGGTGGCGAGTGTGGCGAGGGCCATTCGCCGGGCGCGCACAGATATACGCGATAGTCGGCGTCCTATTGGTTCATTCCTGTTTGTTGGCCCAACCGGTGTTGGCAAAACGGAACTGGCTCGCGCTCTGGCCGAAACTCTTTTTGGAGACGAGGAGGCCCTCATCCAACTTGACATGTCCGAGTTTATGGAGCCACACCACGTTTCACGCCTGGTTGGCGCTCCCCCCGGATATGTTGGCTACGAGCAGGCAGGCCAGTTGACCGAGGCTGTAAAGCGGCGTCCATATAGCGTCGTGCTTTTCGACGAGATCGAGAAAGCGCATCCCAGCGTCTTCGATCTGCTCTTACAGATACTTGATGATGGCTGCCTGACGGATGCGCAGGGCCATACCGTCAATTTTAAGCAGACCGTCATCATTATCACCTCGAATGCCGGAACTGCCCACACGCGTCCTTCCGAAATGGCATTTACCCCTTCGCGCAAGAGCAAGCATGAGGTACACGAAAGAATGCACAAATATATGCGCCAACAGGTAATGGATGCATTGCGGAACCTGTTCCGACCTGAACTCCTCAACCGCCTGGATGACATCATATTCTTCCACATACTCGAGCCAGAACACCTGCGTGAAATCGTTGATCTGATGATTGCCCGCACACAACAGCGCCTTGCCGAGCAGGATATTACTCTCTCTGTGACGGAGGCGGCGCGAAGTATGCTCGTTGTGCGCGGCTATGACCCGGTATATGGCGCTCGCCCTCTGCGCCGGACCGTTCAGCGGATGCTGGATGATATGCTGGCGGAGGCAATTTTACGAGGGGAATATAAGGCTGGGGATGTGGTGGAGGTGGATGTAGTGGAGGGGGAATTGGTGGGGAGGTTGTTCACTGAAGTAAATAATCAGGAGCAGAAGGTAGCGTAAAAAAACTTGTAGCGGTACATGAGTTACATATTGTCACCCATGTACTGCTACATACCGATCTCCGTTGAAATGTATCATATGCTCTGGAATCTCTGCTATCCAGACCTCAGTTTCCCAGGCAATTTGAGAAGTATGACGCTTAAATTCTGCAGATACGCTGTGCTTCCTGAATTTTACCCATTGATAACCTCGAGTCTTTTAGTATTGGTAATTGCAGATCCTCTTCCAGCAGACCAGAGTGAGTGTTGTGTAATTTGATCTGCCATAGCCTCAAGAAAATCTTGCCTATGTAGCTCGAACGTAAGCTCGATTCCATGTTTAGCTAAGTATTCACGCGCATAATTCAGGGTGAAAGAGCAGAGAACATGCAAGACAGGATCAGATTCGTAGGCAACAACATGTAGGGCTGAGATATTATATGTAATCGCTGCTTCACAGATGGCGCACCCTAAAATGCCTACACCAGAACCTGGGTCAAGTACCTTTGCATGATCTACCAGGGTTCCAGCCATATTGGCCATATAGCGGGCTATGTTTGCTGGCGTAAAAAATTGTCCAGCTTCCCGTCGGCGTGCTTCATTGCTGTGAGCTACATACCATTCACCGATAAGCTGACATACTTCTATGGGTGTAAGGTCAGGAGAAATAAGCGGAGGCTGATCACAGTGCATTTCAGGGGCCAGATTGCGAAAATCTTCTAATGGTAACTCATAGACTTTATTATTCCGCACTTGCTCCAACGCCATTGTTTTTTCCTGCCATGCTTGTAGAATGGTTGTTCATAATGGTTGTTATGCTACCATCTCTTGTTGAAGTTAGCAATATTTCTCAAACTTTTGTCCTTCTTAATTTTCAGTCTTGCCGTCGGTTCTGTCGCTGGTCGTTCCCTTTCAAGCATAAAAAAGAGGCGGCCATGCATATTATGGCCGCCTCTTTCGGTACAGAGCAATCTTATTTCTTGCTCACCACTTTCACCGTCCGAGCTTTTGCATGCTCCGCTTTGGGCAGGTTCAAGGTCAACACACCATCATTGTAGCTGGCCTCGGCCCGTTCAGAGTTGATAGGGGCGGGCAGTGTGAAGCTCTGCTGGTACTGGCCGGACTGGAAGCCATTCCAATGCACCGTCGCACCTTCTGGGATGTTTACTTTGGTCTCCCATTTCAGGCTGATGGTGTCTTGTTGGGCTGTGATTTCAACGGAGTCGGGGTTGGTGCCGGGCATTGGAACCTGGAGGATGAAGCCCTCTTTGGTCTCGAACAGGTTCGCGCCAACACCAGCGCGACCACCCAGCATGTTGCGAGAAATGAAGCTGTCCTCAAAGAGGCGGTCCATCGCGTCACGCAGGGAAATCACTTCACTAAACGGATTGTATCGAGTCAAGTTTGCCATAGTTGTACTTCCTCCTTAGTGCTTTCTTTCTACAGACCTTTTTCTATTGTTTGAACCTGCCCCACCTGGCAAGTTCTTGCTTTATCTTTCTGCTTAGAAGATATATCATCAAGTGTTAGAAGAACGTAAACGAAGTGTAAGAATTGTGTTAGAAAACTTGATAGTAGTGTTATCAAGTTTTCTCTCTCGACTACTTGCTGCTCTTCTGCTACAATGGGAACAACTTACATGGGAGGAAACGTCGTGACTGTTCAACAACCGGTAACAAGCGAAGCAATTGAATATGTATTGAAGCGCGGTGTGGTGCAGGTAGAGAAAGAAGACGAACTGCGCCGCCTGCTGTTAGAAGGCCGTAATGGCCAACCCTTGCGCGTGAAGCTTGGTGTAGACCCGAGCCACTATGATTTGACGATCGGTCATGCCGTCGTATTCCGTAAATTGCGCCAGTTCCAGAAACTTGGCCATAAAGCGGTTGTCGTGATTGGCGACTGGACAGGTCGCCTGGGCGATCCAAGCGGGCGCGAGGATGCTCGCAAACCTCTGACAGCCGAGCAGGTCAAAGCGCATGCTGAGACCTACCTGTCACAGTTTTTTCGAATAGTTGATCCTGACTTAACCGAGGTACGCTGGCAGAGCGAGTGGTATGACAAATTTAATCTTGCCGATGCATTGCGCCTGATGAGTCATAAGACGGTGGCGCAGATGCTGGCGCGTGATGATTTTTCCAATCGCTACAAGAACGGCATTGAAATCTACCTCTCCGAATTTGCCTATCCGCTCTTGCAGGGCTATGACTCGGTGATGCTGCGCTCGGATGTGGAGTTGGGCGGTACTGACCAGACTTTCAACCTGCTGGTTGGCCGCGAGTTGCAACCAGAATTTGGGCAGCCGCCGCAGCAGATCATGACTATGGAGTTGATTGTGGGCCTGGATGGGTACAAGAAGATGGGCAAGTCGCTGAGCAACTATATCGCCATGACTGCCCCGGCCAACGACATGTTCGGCAAGCTCATGTCGCTGCCAGATCACGCCATGATGAGCTACTTTGAGACGCTGACAGACGTGCCGCAGGCCGAACTCGACGAGTTTGCGCGCAAGATGAAGGAAGGTACGCTCAATCCGCGTGATGTCAAAATGCGTATGGCCCGCGAGATCGTCACCGAGTTTCATAATGCGGAGGCTGCCAAAGAGGCCGAGGAAGCTTTCATTCGCCAGTTTTCCGAGCGCAAACTGCCCGAGGATATGCCTGAATATGTGCTTGCCGAACCAACAGATATTGTGACACTTGTAACCCAGGCTGGCATTGTAAAGAGCAAGAGCGAGGCACGTCGGCTTATCGGGCAAGGTGGCGTCACATTCTATCCCGATGGCGAAGCTGGTGATGCCGAGCGAGTGACGGACCCGGGCTTTGTGGTGCCTGATCGTGATGGCGCTGTATTGAAAGTTGGCAAGCTGCACTACCTCAGAATTAAGGCGTAAAAATTCACAAATCATTTGTTTTTGTAGGGACGCGATGAATCGCGTCCCGCCTGTTGCGCCGATTCATGAGGCGGGACGCGATTCATCGCGTCCCTACAAATCAGGCGGTTCTACAATAGAAAGGGAGGCTTCTTTTTCATGCCACAAGCGAGCATAGGTGTAATCGGCGGCAGCGGACTGTACCAGATGGAAGGTATGACCGACATCGAGGAGGTCGCGATTGAAACGCCGTTTGGCAATCCGAGTGATGTGATTACGGTTGGCAAAGTCGAGGACGTCTCGATAGCCTTTCTGCCTCGTCATGGGCGCGGGCATCGTATTTCGCCGACTGAGATTCCGGTGCGGGCCAATATCTGGGCGCTCAAGAGTCTGGGCGTGGAATGGGTGATCTCTGTAAGCGCGGTTGGCAGCCTGCGGGCGCATGTTATGCCCCGCGACCTGGTGATTCCCGACCAGCTCTTTGATCGCACGAAAAGCCGCGTCAATACTTTTTATGAAGGCGGCATTGTTGTGCATTGTACCTTTGCCGACCCATTCTGCCCCACGCTTAGTAAGTTCCTGTTCGAGTCGGCTCGCGAACTTGATGATGTCAAAATACACGAAGGTGGTTCCTATGTCTGTATCGAGGGACCGCTGTTCTCGACACGGGCCGAATCGAAAGTCTATCGTAGCTGGGGCATGGACATCATCGGCATGACTGCGCTTCCTGAGGCGAAGCTGGCGCGTGAGGCTGAACTGTGTTATGCCACCATTGCCTGTGTTACTGATTATGATGTCTGGCATGAGACGGAAGAGGCTGTCACCGTTGAAATGGTCATCAGCAACCTGAGCGCGAATGTGAAGAACGCGCAGCGTATCCTGCGCAACGTGGCAAAGAAGATACCTGCAAATCGCAACGCCAACACCTGCGAGTGCCCTACAGCTTTAGCGACGGCTATCATCACAGATAAGAGTAAGATACCTGCTGAGGCCAGGGAAAAGTATAGCTTGCTTGTCGGAAAGTACCTCTAGCCGATTGACATTTGTTCAGCAGAGGAGTACAATAGAGGTGTTCCGAGATGAGCAGACCGGTTTTCTTCTGGTCTGTCGATCAGCGCAATCGGGTCCTGCGCGGCAGATGTCTGTGAACCCCGCCAGGTTCGAAAGGAAGCAACGGTAAACGGACCTCTCTGGGTGCCGCAGGGTAGCCTGGTTGCGCTGACCGGCAGGATCGAAAGAAATCCGGTTTTCTATGTCAGACCATCTTCTTATCGCTCCAACAAGGGTTTATCATACGGGATGCAGGCGGGAGTCGTAGCATGACCTCACAATCTCTCTACCGCAAGTGGCGCTCACAGACCTTCGATGATCTGGTAGGGCAGGCAGAAATTGTTCGCACGCTGAAAAACGCGCTCCAGAGTGGCAAGCTGAGCCATGCCTACCTGTTTACCGGCCCTCGTGGCACAGGCAAAACCAGTACAGCTCGCTTGCTCGCGAAAACCGTGAACTGCGAAAATCCCCAAAATGGCGAGCCTTGCAACCAGTGCATCCAATGCCGGGAGATTACGGCTGGCAACTCCTTCAATGTGATTGAAATTGACGCGGCCTCCAATCGCGGTATCGATAGCATTCGCGAATTGCGCGAGAAGGTCATGATGCCGCCCTCGACTGGCAAGTACAAGGTCTACGTGCTGGACGAAGCCCACATGCTGACGACTGAAGCCTTTAATGCCCTGCTGAAGACCCTGGAGGAGCCGCCGGAGTACGCCATCTTCGTCATGGCGACGACCGACGTGCATAAGATGCTGCCGACCGTCCTCTCGCGCTGCCAGCGTTTTGATTTCAAACGCATCTCCACGCGCCAGATCGTGCAGCACCTGCTTTTTGTTTCTCAGCAAGAGAAGGTCAAGTTGGAAAAATCAGCCGCCGAGTTGATTGCGCGAGCTGCTGCTGGTGGCATGCGTGATGCTCTCAGCCTGCTCGATCAGGCCATTGCCTATTGTGGCGAGGAGATTTCGCTGACTGCTGTCCAATCCATGCTGGGCGTGGCCGACCCCCGCGCTATCGCGAAGTTCATCACGTTTATTGCCAATCTCGATAGCTCCGGCGTGCTGCATCACATTCATGAACTGGCCGAGGCAGGGGCAGACTTGCGCCAGATCAATACGCAGGTCGCCGACTACTGGCGGGCGATCATGCTCAAACGGGCAGGCGCTGATATCGGAACCATCCTCGATTTGACCGATGAGGAGACCAGAGATATAGAGGAACTGGCGAAGCATTTTGCCCTTGATGAGCTGACCGAGTGCGCCCGTATCTTTGCCCAGAACGAGTTGATGCAGAAGAACCAGGGCACGCCACAGCTTGGTCTGGAACTGGCCGCGCTGGAAAGTATCGAAGTGCATCGCAAGGCGCAGTCAGGTCAATCGATTATGCCCACTACACAGCAGCCTCCGGCTGGACGTACTTCATCCGCCACAACATATACACCTTCGCGGGATGAGGAACCCCGGCGCGTGGCTCAACCGGCTCCTCCCGCTCAGCCCGTTCAGCCGCCAGAATCTCGACAGCCCGCCCCTCCTAAAGTTGAAGTAACGCCTTCTGCGTCAATAGAGCGTGAGCAAAAGGAGATTGTACCCGTAGCACAATCGGGTGGCGAACTGCCAAATCTGTCTGTGCAACAGGTAATGGGTTCCTGGGAGAATGTGCTGAAGCGAACTGGCCTGAAGAGTCGTATGCTGGCTGCTTATCTGAAATACTTTCATGTGGTTGGCATAGAGGGGACAGCACAACAGCCTGTAGTGGTGATTCAAACGGAAAAACCCAAGCACTTTGAATATGTTCGGGACGATGAGCGCTACAAGCATCTCGAGTGGGCGTTAGATATGGAGTTCAGTTTGACGAACTGCCGGGTACGTATTGTGCCTCCCGGTCAGACTCCAAACATTGCCGCTCCACCTGCCGCATCCTATTCGACCAGTGTAGCGCCTCCTGTAGCGCCGCAACCTCCCGTTCATATTGAGCGACCAGCACCATCAACGCCTGTTTTTCCACCAGCGCCACCATCGGAACCTCCGGCGAAAAGCCGTCATGAGGAACCGCCTCCGGTGCCGCCAGCGAGAAATGGAGTTGGTGACGTGGCGAAGATGGACGAGCCACCTCTTGCCAGATCGAAGCTGGTGAGAGAGAATAAGTCTGTAATGGCCTCTCCCGAGATATTGAAACAGAAGGCCAATCAAGACCCTGTTGTGCAGGAAGCCTTGCGAATCTTTACAGCGAAAATTGTTGATGTTCGTCCGAAATAAGGAGAAGTGAAATCTATGAACATGCGTGAAATCCAGAAAATGCAGCAGCGCCTGATGAAGATGCAGGAGGAACTGGAAAACACCGAGTTTACAGGTACTGCGGGCGGCGGCGCTGTCACCATTACGATGAACGGTAAGTTTGAAGTGACTGCCGTGAAGATTGACCCGGAAGCGTTTAACGCGGAAGATATTGCCGAACTTGAGGTGATGGTGCTGGCAGCAGTCAAGGATGCCCACACTAAGGTAAGCGACGCGCAGCAGAAGATGACCGCCAGCCTCACGGGAGGCATGAGAATCCCAGGAATGTTCTAATTACCATGAGCGATATTGCACCACCGGTGGCGGCGCTGATCGAGGAATTTTCAAAGCTGCCGGGCGTGGGCGTCAAGACGGCGCAGCGCCTGACCTTCTTTCTCCTGCGCAGCCCAGCCGACCAGGCACGACGCCTGGCCGAAGCCATTTTGCGCGTCAAAGAGAGCATTATCTACTGTTCGCGCTGCTTCAATATTACCGAAACCGACCCCTGCATCACTTGTAGCAATCCCAACCGCGACCAGGAAGTAATCTGCGTGGTTGAGGAACCGCTTGATGTGCTTGCCATCGAGAAAACGGGCGCGTACAAGGGACTCTATCACGTGCTGCATGGCGCACTCTCACCTATTGAGGGAATTGGCCCCAAAGATTTGCGCATCGATGAATTATTACAACGTGTGCGCAATGGTCATGTACGCGAAATTATCCTGGCAACCAATCCCAATTTCGAGGGTGAATATACTGCCAGCCACATCCAGCGGGAATTAAAACCGTATAACGTGCGTATCACGGGTTTAGCACGCGGACTGCCAATCGGTGGAGATCTCGAATATGCCGACGAAGGAACGCTGAGCCGGGCGCTTGAAGGCCGCCGCGAGTTGTAATTGGATGGCCAAAATTCTTGACATATGCATGGGTATATGGTACACTCGTTCTACATTTGATTGGTACAGGCATGGAGAGAGGCCTGTTTCCGCTTTCGCTACTCTGCCAAAGAATAAGTAACTGGGAATGTTACGTTTGTGGCGGTGCCACAGTCCGCTATTTGTGGCGGAGGGTGATTCCCTCCCCTTGAGGGGATGAAGAGTAATTTGATAGGAGGAACGCAGGGGTGGTGAAGCGGGAATACCTGAATCCTACGCCCTGTAAGTGAAGAGCGAATGAGTAAGAAGGACAAATCTATGGTGGATCGAAGCAGTACAGCCGTGTCTGCTGCCACAAGTGAGCGAGAGAAGGCAATCGAGCAGGCGCTGAACCAGATTGAACGTCGCTTTGGCAAGGGCGCGATCATGAAACTGGGCGAGGCCTCCAAGATTCAGGTAGAAGTCATTCCTACAGGTTCCATTGCCCTGGACCTCGCCCTCGGTGTTGGCGGCATTCCACGCGGTCGTATCACCGAAATCTACGGCCCGGAGTCGTCCGGTAAAACGACCCTTTGTCAGCATATCATCGCCAATGCACAGCGCATGGGTGGATATGCCGCTTTTATCGATGCTGAGCATGCGCTTGATCGTACCTACGCTGCTCGCTGTGGCGTTGATACCAACAATCTCTTAATCTCGCAGCCAGATACAGGCGAGCAGGCGCTTGAAATCGTCGATGCTCTTATTCGCAGTAACGCTATTGATGTGGTAGTGATTGACTCCGTTGCCGCCCTGACGCCGCGAGCCGAAATCGAGGGCGAGATGGGTGATTCCCATGTCGGCTTGCAAGCTCGCCTGATGAGCCAGGCCATGCGTAAACTGACTTCAGCTATTAGCGCCTCAAATACCGCCGTTATCTTTACCAACCAGCTCCGTGAGAAAGTCGGTGTGATGTTTGGTAATCCTGAGACAACTTCCGGCGGTAAGGCGCTCAAGTTCTACGCTTCGGTTCGCCTGGATATTCGTCGCACTGATACCATCAAGCAGGGCCAGGATGTCATGGGCAACCGCACCCGCGTGCGCGTAGTCAAGAATAAAGTTGCGCCTCCTTTCCGGGTTGCCGAATTCGATATTATGTACAGCGAGGGCATCTCTCGCGAGGGCGGCCTGATTGATCTTGGCCTTGAAATGGGTCTGGTCAAAAAGAGCGGTGCCTGGTTCAACGTCGGAGACATTCGCCTCGGTCAGGGACGTGAGAACGCCAAAGAGTTCCTGCGCCAGAACAGCGATGTTGCGGCAGCGCTTGAGGAGCAGATTCGCGGCAATATGGCAGCCTTCAAGATAGCCGAAATTGAGGGCGAAGACGAGGAAGGGGACGAGGAGGTTCCCGACGAACTGTAAGAACGAAGCAAGAGTGGAAGGCTATCAAGAACGATGGCCTTCCACTCTTGCTTATTCGGTTTCTTCATCCGTATGTTCAAGTGGTAGATGAAGTGAATCTACCACTGGTGAAGGTGGCAACTGGACAAGCGGCTGTTCTTCCTTAGAAAGCAAGGGAGTAAGCTTCTCCTGTTCAATAAGCGGGGGTTCAAGCGCCTGAGCAACCGGTTCAAGACCTCTCCACCATGCTGCAATACGGGCTGGATCAACTGGCCCAAGCGTGCCAACTTCCGCCTTTTGCATCGCCCAATCCAGAATTGCCTCATCCAGCGGGACTTCATACCCAGCCTGCTTGCTCATCTTCCATTTATGATCCATAATCGCAAAGTAAGCCGCGATTGGGTCTTCGTCGCTGGTCAAAATCTGACGTAACAGCAGGATTGTCGGGAGATGGTAATATTTGTACCAGTGTTGCGCCGCCTCCTTCAGGTCAACGTCTCGTCCCTGTTGCCTGCTCAGAATGGCCTGATGCCCGAGAATGGTATTGTAGAAACGACGGGCATATGCGCGTGGAACTTCGATGCCTAACAGGTCACGCACACGCTTCACATACCATCCGGGCAAGACGCTCATAAATGTTTGGAGCTTATGGCCGCTCGTGCTGGCCAGGGCAAAACCCAGCCTGTTCATTGTGTTCAGCAAGCTTTCAAATTGGATGAGCGTTGGAGTGTATGTTGGGTTGTTCAAACGCTCATGTTCTCGCGAGAGCAGGCGATAGCGACGTAGAAAATAGCGATAATCTTTATCACTGAGAATCTCCTCTGTTTCTTCCAGTCCTCGCGCCTGCCGTAAATCTTCTGCCTGCCAGATGAGCGATTCGTGAAATAGCTCCAGGTCTTGTTCGCGCAACCCCTCTTCTACTGGCCTGGGGAATAGTTCCGCCGTTTCTGCGTCGGCCATAATTGCCAGTATACGCTTCCCATCGATGCGGATCAGCACGTTTGCTAGCGATGGGTCGCCCCAATAAACGCCATGTTCGTGCAGTTCGACCATCAATACCGCGACGGCACCCAGGAGACGGCGCTTTGTACTCCTCGTCAAAGGCAGGCGGAAGAGCAGGGCGTGTGGAATCACGCGCCGGGCCAGCTTTGTCACCGTATAGCCACGATCACCACTGATGTAGTGTGGGATGCCGCCAATTCCTGTTTCCTCCACCCGGATAGGGGGAGCGTGTACGGTGACAGTTCCAACCGGACTGAGCGCGGGAAGGCCGCGAAATTCGATTTCTTGCAAGTTATGAATTTCACGCTCCGCCATATGGGGCGTGGTTTCTTTGATCGCATAGCTTGCTCCCTGGCTTTCCACGAAGATGACGGGATGGCGTGACTCACCGCGCCGGATGACCAGGGGTACGACCCCATGTTCTGGCCATTCGGTCAGTGGAACATGCCAGGGAAGATGTTGTAGGCGGCGCTGATCTTCCGCCTGCATATGAAATTGTGGTGCGTTTTGTGTTCTGGTGTTTTGCATAGCCTCTAGTTGTATTATATAGTGCTAGATATTTAGCATGCTTTTGTTTATCTCAGGATAACATATTGTGCTAACTCTACTACAAAGACGTTCAGGAGGCTTTCATGGGAACAGTCAGTTTTGATTTCAAGGGAGAAGTTGTGCTGGTGACAGGCGGTTCTCGCGGACTGGGATTGGAGATTGCGCATGCCTTTGGTTACGCGGGTGCGCAGGTCATTATAACGGCGAGACGCGAACAATGGTTACGCGAGGCTGAGGCTTTTTTGAAGGATCGGGCTATTTCTGTTTATGCCGTGACCTGCGATGTTGCCAATGCCGAATCGGTAGAGGCGACGGTGCAACAGGCGCTTGATAAATGTGGGAAGATCGATGTGCTGGTGAATAATGCAGGCCAGACATGGGGCGCGCCTGCCGAAGATATGCCTCTTGAACGCTGGCACCAGGTCATCGAGGCCAATATTACCGGCACCTACCTCATGTCTCGTTATGTAGGACGCCATATGCTCGAAAGGGGCAGCGGTAATATTATCAATGTAGCCTCAGTTGCGGGATTCGGCGGCGGGCAACTGAATACTGTCGGCTACAATGCCAGCAAGGCGGCGGTCATCAACCTGACGCGGGCGCTTGCTATAGAGTGGGCGCGTAGGGGCATACGAGTGAATGCTGTGGCTCCCGCTATGTTTAGAACGCGCATGACTGAAGCTATCCTTGACCGGGCTGAATCGGAGGTTGCCGAGCGCACTCCAATGGGCCGTATCGGCAGGCCAGGAGAGCTGGCCCCTACCGTCCTGTTTCTGGCTTCTGAGGGCGCGAGCTACATTACCGGGCAGGTAATTCCGGTTGATGGTGGAATGACGGCCCAGTAGCGCTTTTATGAACCTGATTTGAAAGAGCGCGTGCTAAAGAAACCAATTAGAATAACAAGCAACAACAAAAAACCGGGCAACTTCTGGTTGCCCGGCGTGCGTTTCGCTCTTATTGCTCCATTGGCGGCATTTCCTGTTGAGGGCGGCTTTGGGGCTGATAATAGCCATACGGCTGCTCTTGTTGCGACTGATAAGGAGGCTGCTGTGGCTGTTGCGGCTGGTAATAGGGCTGGTCGTAGCGCTGCTGCGGCTGGTAATAGGGCTGCTGGTACTGCGATTTGAAGCGCCATGAATTGCCCATGCCCAACATCGAATCCAGTGCGGCCTGAGGGCTGCCAAGCCGGATCGTCTGAATGATGAAGTAGACCAGCGCAATCACCACCAGGACGCTTAACACCGCGAATGCGATGCGTGCCAGGAAGAAGATCAGCCCGATTCCAAATGGGAAAATCAATGGGAACATGATCGGAAAAACGTGAGGAAAGAACCGAATTCCTCTGCGATATGGTCGTTGATATCTATTCCACATTTTTTAGATGCTCCTGTGTATCTGTAAGGTGATGCCTTCTCGTGTTACCGTCTTTCAACATGCACCTCAAACATGTTTCTGTACTATATACGGACAAGATGGCGGTGGGTTGTAATAGTCCTGCCAGGAGCAATAGACGGGAATAATTTACCCTTTCACGCTGCCCGCGTTGAGTCCTCCACGCCAGAAGCGTTGCAGGAGGAGGCATCCAATAATGAGAGGGATAACTGAGAGCAACGACCCGGTGGTAATCAGAGAATACAGAAACTGCTGCGTTCCGCCGTAGGTCGTAGAATTCCAGGTCTGTAAGCCAACTGGGATGGGATAGAGATTGTTATCACTGAGCATCACAAGGGGCAGGAAATAGTTGTTCCAGATCGCCACAAACTGGAAGAGGAACACCGTTATCAGCGCAGGCACCATGATGCGACTGGAGATGGTCAGAAAGATACGGAACTCACCTGCCCCATCCACCCGCGCAGCATCGAGCAAATCGTCGGGCACCGAGGCGGTTGCATAGAGACGCGACAGGTAGACACCGAAAGGATTGACGATTGTCGGCAACAGCACCGCCCAGTAGGTATTCGTCAGGTTGACCGCGCTCATCATCAGGTACAGGGGAAGGACAAGTACGGTTGCCGGGACAAGAATAGCGCCCAGGATAACCGAGAAGATGAGGTCACGCCCGCGAAACACATATTTGGCAAGCGCGTAACCCGCCATAGCGGAAAGAAACGTGCCAACCGCCGCGCCCACTCCTGAATAGATCAAGGAATTCAGCAGCCAGCGCACATAGATGGAACCGTTATACGTGAAAAGCAACTGGATATTGGAGAAGAGATTGAAGTGGGCGGAAAACCAGAAGCCGAAGGTGTTAAACAGATCGGTCGTGTCCTTCGTTGCTGAGACGACCAGCCAGTAAAAGGGCAGCAAGAAGTAGATCGAGGCGATGAACAGAACCGTCATCACCGAGAGGCTGCCCCAGCTAAAGGGTTTTCTGGGCCTTGTTTTTACTTGCGCCTGCGCTGTATCAAGCGCTGTCGGAATTTGCACTGTAGCCATTTCGCTTACACTCCTGAATAGCGGCGAGTGAGACGTAAGAAACCGAACGAAAAGACGAACGTAACCAGAGCCAGTACAACTGCCAGCGCCGCCGTGTAGTTAAAGTTGTTCTCACTGAACGCAATATAGTACGCATACAGGTTCGGGGTGTAAGAACTGGTGATATTATTGGAAATGGATTGTAACACTGCCGGTTCGTTAAAAAGCTGCAGCGTACCAATAATGGAGAGAACCCCCGTCAGAACCAGGGTTGGAGCCACCAGCGGAATTTTGATATAGCGGGCTACCTTCCAACCTGTGCAGCCATCGATGCGCGCCGCTTCATAGATATCCGAGGGGATAGCCTGAAGCGCGGCGAAGATAATGAGCATATTGTAGCCGACAAACTCCCAGGTGACGATGTTGACGATCGACCACAGGATGGTATTTGGCCCCAGAAAATCAGGCGTACCCAGGTTAAGCGCAGCCAGGCCTTTGACAATCGGACTGAACTGGGGAACGTACAGGAAACTCCAGAGCAACGCGCCCACGATGCCGGGTATTGCATACGGCACAAAGTACGCCAGGCGGAAGAAAGCTCTCAGACGTGCCGCGCCCGAATCCAGCAGTAGCGCCAGAACCAGAGCCAGCCCAAGCATGATAGGGATCTGAACTACTCCGAAGAGCAACATGCGCACAACACTATCAAGGAATTTTTTATCCCTTAAGACATCGGCATAGTTACTCAGGCCGCTGAATACGGACTGTGCTGCACCCAACCCCAGCCCGCTACGCTGCAGGCTGAAAAGACTCTGGTAAAAAGCGTAGCAGATGGGAACGAGAAAAAATAGCACGAACAGCAGGCCAAAGGGCAGGATGAAGAGGTAAGGTGTGCTTCCACCCGAACGGACATCACGCACGCGCCGTTTCCGCTGAGTCGTGGTTGACAGCGGCGTCGATTCAAGTTGCGAAGGTGCCTGGATATCCATGAGAACATTCCTTTCTTCACATCGCTGTGAAACACCGTCTGGCATGAGGCAACAAGATCAGCATCTCTCTGTACCAACGAGAGAAGAAGCCAACCTGTTGCCCCTGCATCAGAGCCGCGTGCTAAGGTGAAACAGAGAATCCCTGCTTCTGCATATTCGCCACAGTGCTGCTCTGTAGCATGTCGAGCGCACTGCTCAATGTTCCCTGACCATTCACAACGTTGGTGAAATCGTCACCAATGTCGGTGAAGACCTGATCCATCGTTGGCCCCCACTGGAAGTTGATATCCACCTGGCTGGAAGCTTGCTGGAACACCTGGTTGACAACCTGATTGCCATAGTACGGCTGCGGGCTATTCACCGCTGGAGAACTTAAAGCCGAGGTCAGCGCAGGATATAGGCTTGCGCCAGTCACCATCTTATTCACGCTGTCCGAATTGGTGTTCAACCACTCAGCGAACTCTGTTGCCTCTTTTGGATGTTTAGTATCCTTGAAGACGACTGTGGTGGAACCGCCCCAGTTTCCGGCTACGTTCTGACCCGCCGACCACTGCGGCATAGGAGCTACCCGCCAGTCACCAGACGTGCTGGGCGCACCCGACTTGATAGTGTTCGCGCCCCAGACAGCCGTGATCCAGGTCAGCGCACCGCCATTGGCGAGATCATTATTCCAGGCGGCTGAAAAGTCGGGATCGGTCTTCACCAGTTTTTTGTCGAGCAGGCCCTGCCAGAAATTGGTGACCATCTTCGAATTTGTGTCGTTGATGGCAACCTTCCAGGAATTGCCGTTGATACGGAACCAGCGGCCACCGGCCTGCCAGATCAAGCCAATAAACCAGCCAGCATCTTTGGGCGGAAAGTCGGTGATGTAGTAATTCGGATTCGCCGCGTGCAATTTGGCGGCATCATCAGCGTACTCAGCCCAGGTAGTGGGTGGGGAGATGTTATACTTCTTGAAGATGTCAGCGCGATAGAACATGGCCATGGGGCCGGTATCCTGGGGGATAGCGTAAACCGAGTTTCCCAGCGTCGACTGGTTCCAGGTCCAGCCTACGAACTTACTCTTTACCGAGCTATCCAGGTACGGCGACATGTCGAGCAGGCCGCCAGTGGCCTCAAAGGTGGGCAAGAATTGATATTCGATCTGCCCCAGGTCAGGAGCGTTGTTGGCCTTGATGGCGGTGAACATCTTGGCGTAGGTGCCGTTATTACCTGCCGTCACCGAGTTCAATGTAACGTGAATACCGGGGTGGGTCGAATTGAAAAGGTCAATGGACGTTTGAATGTTAGGCACCCAGGACCAGAAGGTCAGGTTCACAGGGCCGCTCGAGCTGGAGGGTGAGCCAGTTGAATTAGAACCCCCACAGGCGGCCATGACGCCCACCATCATCAGGGCAAAACACACACTCATCACCCTTGCAAGAAGGGTACCGGGTCGAGAAAAATACTGCATGGTGTCTAAACTCCTTCGGAGACATGTCCCACGATGGACAAGAGACGCATTTTCACCAATTGTCGACCATCAAGAGCTATTTCTAGCCAGTACCACCCCTTTCAAATAGAACTGAGGGGAAGATTTGACCTGTGCCTCTGTTCAAGACTTTTTTCGTACTGGCACCATCCGAGTCAAATCTATCATGAACACGTGTACATTAATGAGAGGAATAGTACCATATCCTCTGCTCATTGTCAAGGGTGGAGGTGAACACGCGAACATTCATCTGAAAAGGAGTAGGAAGGCCGTTCCGCAACAATAACTATTGAGTTATACACTTGACAAAATACTTTTTATAGTGCCATACTAGAGGCAGAATTATGAACACGTTTGCATATATGTAGAGAGAGGTTTTGCATGGCCACCAGTGAAGAAGTTGCCCGTTTAGCTGGTGTCTCCCGCGCAACGGTTTCACGCGCCCTCAATGGTTCAGCACGAGTAAGCGATGAAGCGAAAGCTCGTGTTCATGCCGCTATTGCCGCGCTGGGGTATGAACCGGACGTGGTTGCCCAGAGCCTGGTGCGGCAGCGATCTCGAACAATTGCCGTGAGCCTCTTTCCTGAAGACCACGAACCGCCCCTTGCGCACCTCGGGCGAACGGGGCAATATTTTTACTTGAGTGTCGTAGAAAACATTGAGTACGAGGCTATTGCATCGGGGTATGATTTGCTTTTACCCTCTCACCCACATGGCAAATCTCCAGAGAGCTTCGTGCGCAGTCTACAGACACGACGGGTCGCCGGGTGCATCATATTCCATGCAACAGAAGCGCAGGTTCAGGCTCTGATTCATTCTTCTATTCCCACCGTGTTCGTCGATAGATTGGGTCAGGGGGATCATGCTACCTATGTCAAATCGGATAACGTGGATGGCGCTCGCCAGGCAGCAGAACACTTGCTCGCTCTGGGCCATAGGCGCATTGCCTTGTTGACAGGATTCACGACCGCTCTCGCTGGTCTGGAGCGCCTGATGGGATATCAACAGGCGCTCGGACAGGCGGGGATCGCGCCAGATGCTGGACTGGTGAGGCAATCAGGCTGGAATATTAATGAGGCTTATGAAGCTGCCAAAGCACTATTAGCTGAACGCACCGATTTTACTGCCATTGTTGCTGGCAGCGATTTCATGGCAATCGGCATTCTGCGCGCGCTCACCGAGCAAGGCCTCCGTGTTCCAGACGATGTCTCCCTGATCGGCTTTGACGATCACGAATTCAGCCAGTACACCATTCCACCACTTACGACTGTGCGTCAGGACCGCGTTGCCATGGGACGTGGAGCCTTGCAGCACCTCGTTACTATGATTGAAGGGACAGGGGAAACCTCTCCCCTCATTCTGCCAACTCAGCTTATTGTTCGCAAATCGACGGGGCCTGTTCCCAGGGACGTAAATTGACTATGCCATACATTACCATTTTAGGGGCCGGAAGCGCCATGTTCGCCCGTCAACTGATGACGGACATTTTGCAGATTGAGGGGCTGGACGAAGGCTGCTTCGCGCTGGTGGATATCGATGAGAGCCGTTTAGAATTGGCGCATCAACTCGCCGAACGACTCGTTGCGCATAGTGGGAAGCGCTGGAGCGTGCGCGCTTCCACCAGGCGGCGCGATCTGCTGGCAGGCAGCGATTTCATCATCAACACCATCGAGGTCGCCGGGCTTGCCAACGTGCGCAACGACTTCGATATCCCGATGAAGTACGGCATTAATCAATGTATCGGCGATACGATTGGTCCCGGCGGCATTTTCAAAGCCCTGCGTACCGGTCCTATCTGGCTTGATATCCTGCACGACGCTGAGGAACTTTGCCCGCAAGCCTGGGTATTGAACTACACCAATCCGATGTCGATCCTCACTCTGGCCGCGCTGACTGGCACAACCATGCGCACCGTTGGCCTGTGCCACAGCGTGCAGGGAACCTCAAGACAGTTGGCCCACTATCTCGATGTTCCTTACGAAGACTTGCAATGGCGTTGTGCGGGCATCAACCACAACGCCTGGTTTACTGAATTGCGCTACCAGGGGCAGGATATGTATCCCCGCCTGCGCGAACGGAGCCTGCTGCCAGAGGTCTATGAACGCGACCCCGTCCGCTTCGAGATCATGCGCTACTTCGGCGCTTTTGTCACTGAGAGCAGCGGCCACTTCTCTGAATATGTTCCCTACTTCCGCAAACGGCCCGAACTGATCGAGCGCTACTGCCGGGCAGGCTACCTGGGCGAGACCGGCTTCTACGCCAATAACTGGCCAACCTGGCGCGAGCAGAACGATCGCTCTATCCGCGAGATGCTCGACGGCACCCGCCAACTGTCCTTTGCGCGCAGCTACGAGTACGGCTCTTTCATCATCGAAGCCATAGCTATGCGCCGCCCCACGGTAATCTACGGCAATGTACGCAACATTGGTCTGATCGATAACCTGCCTGATGGCTGTGTAGAAGTTGCGTGCCTTGTTGACAAGAACGGTGTGCAGCCCTGTCACTTTGGCCCACTGCCAGAACAACTTGCCGCCCTGAATCGCAGCCACATGGCCATTCACACGCTCATGTGCCAGGCCCTCCTCACTCGCAATAAGGAAGCCGCTCGCTATGCTTTGCTGCTCGATCCATTAAGCGCGGCTATCTGCTCACCTGCTGAAATCAGCGCCCTTTTCGATGAAATGTGGGAGGCGGAGCGAGAGTATCTCTCGCCCTTTGAAGGAGAGGAACATTAATCCACTCCTGATCTCCTTCTCTCTTCCCTTGTAGCTCGCAAGCCTGATATGCTTGTCTACCGGGTTTGCTCAGGAAGAGGGAGTCGAACGATAAACGTACTCCCTTTTCCTGGCACGCTCTCCAACGAAATGGTTCCTCCATGCTCCTCTACGATGCTCTTGACGATTGCCAATCCCAGGCCGCTTCCGCCGCGATCCCTTGAACGGGCACGATCGGCGCGATAGAAGCGTTCAAAGATATGCGGCTGGTCTTCCGGGACAATGCCGATTCCTGTATCACTGACTTGCAGCAGCGCACTTTCTGGCTCAGTCTGTAGGGAAAGTGAGACGGTACCCTCATATGGCGTGTATTTGACTGCATTGTCCAACAACGCTACCAGTATTTGCTTGAGCCGGTCGGCATCCCCATATACCTGAGCGGGCGCAATATCCTGGAGAATAATACGTGGTCCTCTGGTCGTATCCTGGTTGTCTGATGGTCGATATTGCCGGTAGACCTCAAGCAAGAGACTGTCCAGGTCTACTTTCTTTGTATAAATGGACTTCCTATAGCCATAAGCTCTTGATTCAAGCTGCTGATTATCTGAATGTGCCAGGGTGAGCAGATCATTGACCATTCTGCCCATTCGCTCTGCTTCTGCTCGCGCATCGTTCAAGGCGGCTTCCGCGTCTTCAGGTGCGATGCCGGGTGTTTTGGCGAGCAGATCGAGATTGCAGCGAATGGAGCTGATAGGGGCGCGCAGTTCATGAGAAGCATCGGCCACGAAGCGCTGCTGGCGTTGGTAGGCTTCTTCGAGGTTTGCCAGCATGAGATTAAAAGTAGCGGCAAGGCGAGTCAGTTCGTCCCGTCCACCGGATGCTTGTTCGGGAACACGTTGACTGAAATCGTGAGAATCGCTGATGCGCTGAGCCGTTGTCGTGATTCGCCGGACGGAGATGAGCAGGCTTCGCGTCAGGAACCAGCCACCAAGCAGGGCAAACACCATTACCAGTCCCCCACCGCTCCATAGAAGTGTGCGCAGGTTAGCAAGCGATTGTTCAATATCTTGCTCGGAGCGCGCAGTCTGGATAATGTGATTGAGGCCATACTGGTTATTAACTACTGTGTAAACACGAATGTGCTGGCCCTCATAAAAAACAGTACTGAACATGTCGCCCGGTTCGCCGCTATCGCTAGTCGGATGAGCTAAAACCCACTGTGCAGCCTGCCTATCCCAGGGTACGGGGCTGTTTCCAAGATCGGCTACACCCGTTCCAAGTTGGGATATGCCGGGACTTGTGGAGGTCGCGAGCAAATGTAACTGGTTATCCAGCACCTCGATGGCGACTCCCCCGGTGCCTGAGCCGCTGATGCTGGGGAGAATAATGGGAGGCTGATGCTGCATCGCGAGCATATCTTTTCCCAGTTCTACACTGGCTGCTCTGCTGCGCAGCGTGTTATCCAGGTCACTGTAAGCGCGCTGCTCTGCCTGCGTAAAGACGATACCGCCGAAAATCAGGAGCGCGATGCCGAGTAGGAGCGCGTAAAAAAGCGTAAGGCGAAGTTGTAACGGAAAATACATATGGTCTGCTCCCGGCTAACTGGCGGTACGAAGGACATAACCGGTCCCGCGAATGGTTTGAATGAGCCGCTTTTCCCCGCCTTGCTCAAGCTTGTTCCGCAGGTGTCCGATATAGACTTCGAGGACGTTTTCTCCGCCCTCGAAATCATTGCCCCAGATGCGCTCCATCAAGAGCGAGCGGGTCAGTACGATGCGAGGGTTGCGCAGGAAGAGCGCGAGTAGTTCGTATTCAGTAGTACTCAATTCGATGATGCGTTGGCCGCGCCGGGCCTGGCGGGTGGCGGTATCCAGTTCTAAATCCTCGAAGCTCAGGATTTCTCGCGGAATATCGGGCGTTGTACGTCGCCGCAGCAGAGCCTTGATGCGGGCCAGTAATTCTTCAAGTGCAAAAGGCTTAACCAGGTAGTCATCCGCACCGATTTCCAGGCCAATTACGCGGTCTGCCACCGCATCACGCGCTGTGAGCATCAAGATGGCGATGCCGTCATCAGCAGCGCGGATGCGGCGGCACACTTCCAATCCATCGATGCCCGGCAGCATCACGTCGAGAATGACGAGGTCTGGGATTCTGATGCGTATCAAAGCAAGGGCACGCTCCCCGTTTTCCGCGATAGAAACCTCGTATCCCTCGTAGTAGAGCGTGCGCCTTAATGCACTGGTCAGCCGGGTATCATCATCGACGATCAAAATATGCGTACTCATGCTGCGCCTCTCTCTGCTCATGATATCATATAGCGTGCAGCTTTTTACATCTGTTTATGATAGGGTGCCAGCCTGAATCGTGGCTGAATAATGGGAGCATATGTATGCCTGTACAATTACATACTGCCACCTCTAGTGAAACTGAAGCGCTAATTGCCTTGCTTATGGACGCAGAAGAAGGCGAGGAGCGCATATATAGAACCGTCACCGATCCTGCTCATACTAATTATCTTGCATACAATGGCGATCAAGTGCTGCGATATGAGGTCGAGGAATAAAGAAAGATATCCTGCCCGTATTCAAAATATGGGCAGGATATCGCTCCCGAAATAAGAGAAAGTGCTAGTTAGAGCTGATGAAGCGGCGAACCACCAGGAAAGCGCCACCGGCAACGGCCAGCACCGCGACCGGGACGATGAGCCACCACTTGCGGCTGCCTTTGGTGGCCTCCTCGACGTCATTCACGATTTCGACTTTCTTTTCTGCCAGAGTTGTTGCCATGTTTACATACATCCTTTCCACATGTGTTGAGTAATGCATATTGTGTAATAGCGTCGCTACCGGACTGAATTGAGCAGTTGTGGTAGCAACATCATTATTATAGATGAGTGGCTAAAAAGATGCATCGAAATGTACTTTTGGGGGATATGGCGGCAGGAAAGAAGCCGACTTACTCAGAAATTTCCTGTGTAGTCTGAGGAACAGGGGGATGGTGTATTTCATAAATGCGATGCATCACCTTCGCAAGCGACTCGTCCATCGGGTGGGAGGTATCGATGATACAGCCATTATCCTCGAACTCCTCAAAGCGTGGTTTCCATTGCTCCCATTCCTCCCAGGAGGTGATTTGAAATTGGGAGACCTGTCCTTTACGGCCCTCAAGCCGTCGTCGTTGCACCTCTGGCGGGCATTGGCAGTGTACGACCAGCATGGGAGTATCAAAGGTTCTGGCGATTTCTTTGCAGGCCTCGTAGGTTTTGCGATAGGTGAGAGGAGAATCCAGAACCACGCTCAGGCCGAGGCGCAATTGTTCCCGCGCCATTTCAAACATCAGTTCATAGGCAAAATATCCAACCTGGGGAACGTTCCCGAAAATATCGACTGCCATCTGGCGAATAACATCGCGATCAATGAGCGGCGCATGTAGTGATGCTGCGAGTAATCGCGCAATGGTACTTTTACCCGTACCCGGATATCCACGCATGACGAGAAGCGTTCTACCGCTATGCACTGCTTCGGTCTCTCTTCCAAACTAGTAATAAATCCAGAAATTGTATGAACAGTATAGTAGCTTTCATCTTGGATGTCCAGAATATGGCACTTTCGTAGTGCTTATAATCTGCCTTGACGGATATTTGCTGTCACGCTATGATGCATGTATATCGGAATATACTGTAACAAGTTCCAGGTAAGGGTATCGTTTCACAATGATGAAGAAATTGCGCGGGCGCAACCTGGCTCATCCAGGGTGCCTGATTGGAATAACGCTAGGAATGTCAATCGGTATTGTTATCGCCGGTATTCTGGCTGTTCAGAATGTGCCTATGAGTACTGATGCGCTAGTCTGGCTTGGCTTTACGCTTGGTTTAGCCGCAGTGGGTTGGATTGTGGGAGATCGTTTGTCTTCTCGTTTTGCTCCAGTTGATGAGTCGAATGTGGTGGGCCAGGAGCAGCATGCCGACTCGTGAAGGCTTTTTTCAGCCAGAAAGCAAGTTTGCCGCTTTATTATCTGGCATTTTATGTAAAAATATGCTATAGTGTGTATGCATCGACTGTATGGTTTGGTGGCGGGTGATGGTGCGAGGGTTTTCCACAATCAGCGTCGATGGGGAGCAGAGACGCTCCTGGGCAAGGTTGCGCGTTCTTGTAGATGCCGTATCGCGTGGATTCGCCAGGGTTGTTGACCACCCAGATACGAGTTTCCCCTACTCTTTTGTTTGTACCCTGATGGTCCGTAATGAACGCGAACTGGGAGGTTACCAGATGTCTTGGAATGAATTTCGTCAACCCGTTGCTGTAGATACTGCTCCGCGAGGCAGCCGTTGTGAGTGGTGTGGCAAGCCTGCTGAAGTGCAATTAACTGCTATTGGTGGCAATGCCCATAATGATAGCGGTGTGTTCTGTCGCCCTTGTGGCGAGGATTTTCGGCGTGCCGTTGCCCAGTCCGCTACGCTTGGCACGAGTACTAACCAGGGCGTGCAGATCTAACAGATTATAAAAAAGAGAGCAGGTATGCTCTCATGAAAAATGAAAAAAAGCCGGGCGGCATCAAACCGCCCGGTTTCCTTATTTTATGTGTAGCGCTGCATGTACTGTTCGATGTCAAACGTTTTGGCTTGCTGAACCAGGTGGTGAGCAGCCTCATCCATCGTCGGGCGCTCCTCTTTAAAGAAGAGACCGACGTAGGGTTTTTCCGTCTCCAGCGACAGTTCCATTGCTTTGAAGCGGTTATGCACATCATGGTCAGCGGGCATCGGGGTAACGGTAGATTTCCATACGTCCATGGTGTTATGGAAGGTTGGGCATGGACTGAGGACGTGAATGAAGGAGAAGCCCTTGTGCTGGATGCCCTGCTCGATAAGCGCAGCAAGTTCCTTCGGCTTCGAGGAGAAACCACGCGCCACAAAGCTCACATTCAACGAAAGCGCAGTGGCAATCGGGTTGAACTGGGAGGCCAGCAGGCCATAGGGCGTCGATTTCGTTTTATGACCGAAGGGCGAGGTTGGCGAGGTCTGGCCTTTTGTCAGGCCGTAGATCTCGTTGTCCATGACCACTACCGTGATGTCGATATTGCGCAGGGCCGCATGAATGAGGTGTCCCGCGCCAATACTGAACAGGTCGCCATCACCGCCAACGGCCACCACCGTCAGATCTGGGCGCGCCATCTTCAGGCCCTGGGCCATTGGCAGCGCTCGACCGTGTAAGGTGTGCATGCCAAAGGTTTGCACAAAGTGCGGCAGACGGCTTGAACAGCCAATGCCGGAGACAACAACGGTCTGATCGGGCGGCAGCTTCATTGCTGCCATCGTGTTATAAATCGCATTCAGGACGCCGAAGTCGCCACACCCGGGACACCAGGTGGGTTTGACTTCGCTTTTATAGTCCTTTGGCGTGAGCGTGATAGTTGTTTGAGACACCTTTAGCTAACCTCCTCGATTGCTCGCAGGATTTCGCCAGCGGTGAAAGGAATGCCGCCGAATTTGTTCACACGAATGGCCTGCAAGCCATATTTTGCGCCTAGCAGATTTGCCAGTTGCCCCGAATAGTTGCACTCTGGCACAATAACCGTCTTGACCGAGTGAATAAAATCACGGATCGCTCGATCAGGCAGTGGTGATAGGATTTTTGGATGCAGTGAGGCGACCTTGTAGCCCTTCGCGCGGGCGCGATCAACTGCCTCCTGGATGGTTCCCTCGGTTGAACCCCAGCCGATAATGCCAACCGTGGCATCCTCGTCGCCATAGCGCTGCGGCGGCGGCAGCTCTTCAGCCGCCGTCATGAGCTTGCGATAACGTTTCTCCATCATCGCGGTATGATCTTCCGGCTCGTAGTTTGGATGACCGTGGATGTCGTGTTCGAGGCCGGTCGCTACGTAGGTTGCCGCGCCAGGGCCAGGAGCGGTGATGGGGGAGATGCCACTTGCCGTATAGGTGTAGCGAGCGAAGCCATGCGGGCCTGCACTCGCACCAACGGGTTCTGCATAGCCGTTGCTGCTGGCTCCGTTTGCGCCTGGCTCAAGCCGCGTCTGTAACTCCAGCGGTTTGAAGACGCTGCGATCTACACTTTCTACACGCGCCGTAAGCGATTGGTCGGTGAGGAAGAGAACGGGCATCTGGTAGCGCTCGGCCATGTTGAAGGCCAGGATCATCAGATGATAGCAGTCCGCGACATCGGCTGGGGCCACGACCATGCGGGGCGAATCACCATGACTGGCGTTGAGCGCGAAGCTGAGGTCGGATTGCTCCATTTTGGTCGGCATGCCAGTGCTGGGGCCTGCGCGCTGCGCGTCAACGATAACCACCGGAATCTCCGCCATCGAGGCATATCCGATAGCCTCGGCCATCAACGAGAGGCCAGGGCCAGAGGTTGCGGTCATAGCGCGCACACCACCGAATGAGGCCCCTATAACCGAGGTGATGGCCGCAATCTCGTCTTCTGCCTGCATAAACGTGCCGCCAATCGCCGGAAGCTCCTTTGCCAGCCCTTCCATGATATCACTGGCTGGTGTGATGGGATAGCCCGCGAAGTACCCACAACGGGCTGCCAGCGCACCCGCGACAACCGCCTGATTGCCGTTCAGGACAACGCGGTCAACTTTTTCGACGGGGCCGAGTTTGTAGGGATCATGCTTGCTCAGCTTCTCAGTCACGTACTGTTTCGCAACGTTGAGCGCCAGCATGTTCTTTTCCATCAGGATGGGGTTGGATTTACGCGACTTCGAAAGACGGGATTCCACCACCTGCGTGATGGCTTCCAATGGCGGGCCGAATAAGCCGGAAATTGCGCCCAGCATGACCATATTCTTCGTCTGGAACATCTGGACTTCTTTGCGGGCGAGATCATTGAAAGGAATAGGATAGGTGATATAGTCATCTGTTTCGGGCGTGAAATCCGAGGGATCATAGACCAGCACGCCACCATGTCGCAAATCACTTATATTCCGATCATATGCCTCTTTGTTGAGACAAACCAGTACATCGGCATAATCGCCCATTGATTTCACAGGCTTATCGCTAATACGTACCTGAAACATACATGGGCCGCCGAGAATTTCGGCGGGGAAGGTGCGGAAGGTGTAGACCGAATAGCCCCACCGCGCGGCTGCCAGGGCCAGGATGTCGCCACCTGAGATGGTGCCCTCGCCTGATTCGCCGCCTATACGAATTGTTACTTCATTCTCCATTGAATGCCCCCTGGGAAAAATGTATGACCGCGCCAGATACACAAAAATGGCGCGGCCCTATAAATGCAGATGTTTGTTGTCTGTGAAACACCTGTAGCACTCTGCCCGGCACATCCGGGAAAGCCCTGTTGGGAGTCGTCGCTCTTCTACCTATGCCAGTTAGCAGTGAAACCGGACTGGGCGAGTCTCTCACTACCCACCCACCGGGTAAACCATTCATGAGACCTATCGTTGTATCTCTGCTCCTGAGCTACCTCTATCACACGAATCATCCCCAAAGAAAATCGAGATGTCGCGTCAACACCACTTATTATATCACAGTTTCTACAGAAGAACGCATCAATTCTTCCGAATTTCCCCCGATTTTTCAAAAATTCCTTGTGTAGAGGTCGGAATTCAGAGGAGAAGCTGCCTTACGTTTCTCTAAGCGGGTTGCAAAAACCTGCAAAAAACCCTCTAAGCAAGATTCGAGAAGTATTTTGAGAAGCGTTTTGTTATACTGGCATAAGTAATTTGTTGCGTTTCAAATGGGGTGATACTCACTTCGAGGTCTTATGTGAAACCTGGAAGCGCCAGTAATGTATTTCAGGAGGCGAACTGTGATTGAACGTGTTGATACCATTTGTATCTTTGTAAGCGACCAGGATCGAGCCTTAGCATTTTACACGGAGAAGCTAGGCTTTGAGCTGCGCACTGATGCGCCAATGGGGCCTTCCCGCTGGATTGCCGTTGCTCCCACAGGCGCGCAAACCAAAGTCATTCTCTATAAGATGGATGAGAACTGGCAGCACTATCAGAGCGTGATGGGCAAGTCTCAGGCGATTACTTTCCGGGTCAATAATATCACGTCTTTGGCAGCCGATCTCAAGGCAAAAGGCGTCCGCATCACCCAGGAACCAGACTCGCAACCCTGGGGCACGTATATGATGATTCTCGACCAGGATGACAATGGGCTGTTGCTGGTGGAGCAGCCGAAGTGATCTGCTTGGGAAGAGGGGATTATTGGGAAAATGGTATAAATTCCCTCTTCCCAAGTAGCCAGAGGTATGGTAGAATGCGTTTCGCGAGGGCCCATAGCTCAGTGGTTAGAGCTGCCGGCTCATAACTGGTAGGTCGCTGGTTCGATCCCAGCTGGGCCCATTTATACTTCGTAGTCTTTTGCCCACAATATGTTTTTTTTTGGTTGTTCTTCGATGCCTTCAATCTCAGTGCGCCGCTTGCAGTGCCCACCTGATCCACTGGAACGAGATATATTTTGTTTAGTATCTCATTGTATACGGCAAAATAATCACATTGCCCTCGATAATTTCGTGATTGCTTGCCCCTCTGATGTCGGTCCTCAAGGATTGTTTTTGCAAGAAGGATATGCTATCTTGTAGGTAGAAGAACTGCATATTTCATATTCACCAAAATCCCCTCATTGCGGATCGTCAGGAAAGCGCCCATGGAGGTGACGCATGGCTACAACTCAGACGCGCTGGCAAATTGCAGGAGACTATTTCGAGAACTGCAACTGTAAGGTCGTATGTCCCTGTCTACTCTCGCCGAACCCACCCTTGACCTCGAGGCCGACAGAAGGAGCATGTGAGGTCGCCTTTGCCTTCCACATCAATAATGGCAGCTATGGCAGCGTCACGCTCGATGGCTTGAATGTGGCGATGATTGCACGTACACCAGGACCCATGGCCGAGGGAAACTGGTCCGTCGCGCTATACCTGGATGAGCGAGCCAGTGAGCAGCAACGCCAGGCTCTTCAGGCGATCTTCACTGGCGCTGCTGGCGGCCCATTAGCTGCCCTTGCACCTCTCATCTCCACCGTGCTAGGTGCGAAAGCCGTTCCGATCACCTTTACCATAGCTGGCAAACGCCGCTCGGTTGAGATTCCCAACATCATGCATCTGGCTGTCCAACCCCTACCAAGCCTGGATCCCAACAACGAGATCTGGGCCCTCAATGCCCATCCTTTTTCGCCTCAACTGGCGATGGCGGTTGGCGAGCAGAATAGCACCTGGACAGACTACGGCATGAGCTGGGATAACTCTGGCAAGAACGGCCACTACGCCTCGATCAACTGGTCCAACGCATAGAAACAAGCTGGCATTTCCTCAAGGAGGAGATATGTCTAGTACCACTCCCCAGCTCTTGCAACGCGAGCGTTACTTGATTTTGGGCAGCCTGCTTGTGCTGGCTGCCCTTGCCTGGGGTCTGCTCATCTGGCAGGCCCCTATGATGAACAATCAGGCAATGGGCCTGACCATGGGAATGAGCGCAATGCTGTTCATCGCGATCTGGACGGTGATGATGATCGCGATGATGTTTCCTGCTGCTGCTCCCATGATCCTCATGTTTGGTGCTATTTACGCTGGCAAGCGTCGGCAGGAGCAGCCGTATGTGCCAACCTGGATCTTCGTCAGCGCCTATCTCCTCGTGTGGGTCTTGTCTGGAGTGGTGGCATACTTTCTCGCCCTGGGAGTCGAGAATCTGGCAGGACGGTTCATGTGGCTTATGGAGAACACTACCCGCATTAGTGGCGCTATCCTGGTGATAGCGGGCCTCTATCAACTCTCGCCGCTCAAAAATGTCTGCCTCTCGAAATGCCGGACACCTTTACAATTTCTCATGACTTCCTGGCATGATGGATATGCCGGTGCCTTCCGTATGGGGATTGAACATGGTGCCTATTGTCTCGGGTGTTGCTGGCTGCTGTTTGTCATCCTGTTTCCGCTTGGCCTCATGAATATTGCAGTGATGGCATTGGTGACCGCGCTGATCTTTGCCGAGAAAGCGCTGCCCGTTGGTCGGCTGATCAGCCTGTTTGCGGGCGTAGGATTGATCGTCTACGGGGTACTTGTCATGTTCTTGCCCGCTGCGCTCCCGATGGGAATGTAAGGGTACGGCAGAGAGCAGCATTAGCTCTTAAAATCGGTTCCTATCCAACGAAACAAACCGCCCCAGAATATTCCACCCGCGCAGCATATGGTTATGCCCTCTCGCCGTCACGATATACGCGATATTGTCCGGGTTGCAATACCATTGCTCGATGATATCTTCAATGTTGTCAAACGGCCCATAGGTACCACCACGCAGCAGAACCATGCGCACTGTGCCTTCGCGGGCGCAGGTTTCGTCACGTACAAACTGGACGCGGTCGCCATCTTGATATTCGGGGAATGGAAGTCTGTTGGGGTCAAAGCCCTCTGGCCAGGAAATAATCTTCTGACCGTTGCGAAAATCGACTGGTTCCCAGCATCCCTTGCTGTTATTCCACATTGGTACAGGAAGGTAGCGTTCGCTCACGTTTGCTCCTCTCGTTAAAGCATACAGTAACAATGGATGCGTTTTCGGGCATGACGATCATGATGGAAACGCAGCTCTCTCCTCAACAAGAGGATAGTCTATTTTGCTGGAAAAGACAATGCGTTCACTAGACCTCATCTCTGTTTTTGCCAGTATCTGATTGCACATCGATCTTTTGCAACGTAGAGGTGATTCCCCTTATGTGGCGTTCAATGAGCGCCTGACTGTGAGCATAGTAGATTGCTTTCGCGTAAGTGCCGCCCTGTTCGACGATGCGTATTTCGAGTTGTTCTCTTTCGTGGAGTTCTACATAGGTTGTTGCACCTGCCTCATGCCTGGTAAACAGAATCTCTCTTGTTGGAGTATTGCGGTACGTATGCTGAGTGGATACTCTTACGGAAAGGTGTGCTGTTGCAGTCGGATAGGTGATACTGCACGCAATTTCATAGAGGATGGTACTCGCTTCCCGTGAGCGTTCCTGGGTGATGCACTCATAGGAGAGATGAACGCCTGGAAAGTGCGGCTGAGCTTCTGTGAATGAGGGATGATGTATTGTTTCGGACATAGGTATGTTCTCTTTCTGAAGAGTTACGACGAAGATTCAAGCGTTCCAGGTAACTCAAGGCTTTGCTCATTCTGCTTCCTTTGTTTCTTGTTCAGCGCGTCTGCATGCAACTCAGCATCGTGGCGAATGGTACATGAACGGATAATGGGGTCATCAGGACCCGGTTTCACCTCAGGAGAGAGGCACTCTCTGATTAAAAATACCTCTTGTGCCAATGATTGAACATAGTAGCGGTTTCTCATCATTAAACTTTCTTCTGTTGGAGCCTGAAGAATGGGGTCTCTACGAGCGCGAATGTTTACAACAAGCGCTGTTTTCTTCCCAGGTATGAAAGTGGTCAGAGAAGAAGGAGGAGACAGAGTCATTGTACACTATTTTTTATGAAAATACAAATTTTGTGGAAGAAAGATTTTTGGATTTTTTAATTTTTTCTAAAAAATTGCTTTTTTCTAAAAAATACTGTATACTTAAAAGGTATCCTATGAGGCATGTTCCTCGCTGAGGCAGCGCGCAATGCCCCTCCCTTGCGGATCGCTCATTACGTCACACGTCTTCGCATGCACCTTCTCCATGTGGGAACGGGTAACTGGGGTACAGTAGAAAGGGGCAGCCATATGCCGTCGCTCATCTTCCTGTTCCTCGCGCTTGCGCTCCTGGGTATGTGCTGTCACCCTCATGATATACCGGCTATCGAGCCAGAGAAAAATTCAGCATTATTGCGCGCGGATAAAGAATATCCTGCGAGCGAATCGTATAATACAGCAGATTTAGTGGGGTTCGCCCCGGAATTGAAGAGAACAGATGACATTGACTGATCAAACACTTTATTGCCGTGATTGCCGACAGGCCTTTACATTTACAGTTGGCGAGCAGGAATTTTACGAAAGCCGGGGATTGACCAATGCCCCAAGTCGCTGTCCTGAGTGCCGCGCCGCACATAGGCAGGCAAATCGTGGCCAGCGGGACTTTTCTTCTGGAGGAAGTAGCAGAAGCCGCGATTACGATTCGCGCCAGATGTATAGCGCTACTTGTTCAAGCTGTGGAGTGGAGACACAGCTGCCTTTTCAACCGCGAGGGGACAGACCCGTGTATTGTAGCGCCTGTTATCAGGCACAACGCGGTAATCAAAATGACCGCCGGTCGCGTTGGTAATGTATATGACAGAGATTGTGGTGAGGCCAGGTGATTCCTTTGATTGGGTACTGAAGCGGTTCCAGCGAAAGGTGCAGGAAGCTGGTATCCTCGCGGAAGCACGACGGCGCAGACATTACGAAAGCCCACAAGCCCGGCGCAAACGCAAAGCCGAGGCCCAGCGCCGGAGACGCCGCCGCTCTCGGTAATGGGGAGATACCCCTATCCTGTAATGCTGATGAAGAGACGTTCTCTTCATGTGTAACGTCTCATGGAATGGTTAGCCGGGAAGAGAGCAGCCCTTGTATCTGCCTCTGAGGAGTTACGCATCATGGTCTACTCGCGCCGAAATATCGCTGATGAGCAACAAGAGGCATACCAGAAAGCCATGCGGATTGCAGCGGTTTGCCAACAATTTCAAATCGAGCTTGATCCAATTGAGTGGCAAGAACTCGGCCTGTGGACAGTGGTGAAAGTGAATACGGTTGAGATTGCTCCTCTGCTCGACCTTGGACAGCGCGAGAGTGAAGATCTTCTACGCTTGATTCAGATGAAGTTGTTCGCCCACGCGGCCCTCGAAACCTTTCACGCCGGGTCAAGTCTCAAGGCCGTGATGTGGAGTCCGGTCGAGGTGGTAAAGCCGCAAGCGTTTTTGAGCCTCTGGGTTATCACTCTTGAGACGGATGAGCGCATCCCTGTTCTTGAAATCATGAGAAATGGGCAGCGGGTGTATGAACCGTACCAATTTGATGGAAATGATGGGCAGCAGCTCGCCCAACTCTTCGGTCCACTTTATGAGGGAGAGTATCACCAGGGCAAAATAGTGACCATCAAGGAGCGTGAGCGTCAATATACCGGGAAGATTATATACAGTATCCCACCTGGCAAAATGTCCACAAGTCGCAAGAATGCTGCGCGGGGGTATCGTACTGTTGCAGGAACAACCTATACAAACGATGTAGTAGCAAGGTATATCGTAGACTGCAATGATGGTTTCCCGCATATTGTGTATCAGTCGCAAATTGTTGAGTAACAGGGCAGGCTAACATCTACCCGACGTGTTCAGAAAAAGAGAGGCGGCAGCTCAGCAAGCTGCCGTCTCTCTTTGAATGGCCTGGAGCTATCCTAATGAATTACCCGGTCCAGCACCATGAGCGCGAAGATGGCTGCGAGGTACATATTGGAGTACCAGAAGAGGGTGCGCGCCCACTTTTTGGATTGTTCGCGCCAGAGGCGAATTGCGAGGTAGACCAGGCCGCCGCCCAGGAGCAGAGCGCCTACCAGGTAGAAGTAGCCCATCGTGCCCATCACGAAGAGGACAAGGGTGATTGCCAGCACGAGGACGGAGTAGAGCAGGATTTGCCGCCGCGTTTCCGTCTCGCCTTTGACCACTGGGAGCATGGGGATGCCTGCCTTTTCATAATCTTTCTGGATGAGCAGTGAGAGCGCCCAGAAATGCGGGGGCGTCCAGAAGAAGATGATCGCGAACATCCAGATCGCCGGTAAACTCAGGCTGTTGGTGATTGCGGCCCAGCCAACCAGCACCGGGACGGCACCGGCAGCGCCGCCAATGACGATATTCTGCGTCGTCGTGCGCTTGAGACCAAGCGTGTAGACGAAGACGTAGAACAGGATGGCGGAACAGGCCAGCACTCCGCTCAGCAGGTTGACGAAGGCCAGGAAAACAAAGAAGGAGGCGACACCCAGAATGATGCCGAAAATTAGCGCCTGTTGGGGTTCGACGCGACCCGAGGGCAGCGAACGACGCTGCGTGCGCCCCATGATCTGGTCGATGTCGCGGTCGATATAGCAGTTGATGCAGTTGGCACTGCCTGCCGCCATCGCGCCGCCAAGCAGGGTCGCTATGGTGAGACCAGGCGGGGGCAGGCCCTGGCGAGCAATAGACATGGCGGCTGCCGTTACACCGAGCAGTAGCACTGTCACGTGTGGCTTCATCAGATCAACATAGTTGGAGATGGTCTGGCGAACGAGGCTGACCTCTTTTTTCGCCTCGGCCTGCTCCATTTGCTCGATCTCTTGTGCTTCGGGGGCGGCTCGCAGTTGATTGGTGGCCATAGCTGCCAGTAGCACCAGCGTGCCCCAGACGGCGGTTGCGAGGGCAAGGTGCAGACCCGCTGCAAAGGCCGGTTTCTGAAGCATGACGATCAGGCCGCCGACAATGGTCTGAATGATGTAGAGAACGCCGCCTATCAATCCGACGATGGCCTGCGCGCGCGCGATTCGCCAGCGGCGAAGCGTGGAAACGACCGTCCAGAGCATAACCAGACCGACGAAAACGGCAAAGATGCGATGCAGGATGTTGATGTCCGCGAGATGGTTGCTGATGGCCCAGGATGCTGGTGTGCAGAGCGGCCAGCCGGGACAGGCCAGCGCGGCGCTGCTGCCAGTGACATACGAACCGAGCAGCATCAGGATGTAGACGAGCAGGGCATTGGAGACCGCCAGTTGGGCGAATTTGCGCGTCTTCGCGGGATGCTCTCGACTTCGCTGCGTTGGAGCCTTGCTCAGCACCGCGATGGTGATGACGATGGCGAAGATTGCCAGCGCCGTTCCCAGGTGCGCCGTAATGATCTGCGGCGGCAACTTCCACAGAACGGTTAATCCACCCAGGACGATCTGAATAGCCAGGAGAATGGGAGCGATAATTGCCAGTGTCAAGAGTGCCCGGTCTTTGCGCGCCCAGGCGACGATGCCGATCAACAGCAGCACAATCAGGATACTGACCGTGGCGGCAGTGAAGCGGTGGAATTGCTCTAGAAAGACGTGGTAAGTTCCCGCGTAATAAGCCTGCCCGTAGCAAAAAGGCCAATCAGGGCAGCTCAGACCTGAGTCGGTGGCGAGAACTGTGCCGCCAAGGGTAATGAGAAAATAGGTGACAAACGTTGCTAACCACGCAACACGACGAATGAATGTCATACAAGAACTCCTGTCCAGCGCTTTTCAGGCAGGAAGCTGAACGATGATGAATAAATACATATGTATTATGATGCAGGCAGCCATTGCCGCATGCCAGCCACCAGCCCGATCTCCTGACTATGAATGTCATCCGGGTTATTGGAGTCGAGCGTTTCGAAATAAAGTCTTTCGTGTCCCTGGGCATCGATGATGAGCATGGCCGGGTCGTGGATCACCTGTCCATTAGAACCAACCTGATCATAGATCTGATAGGAGCGATAGACTGCCTGTAGTTGCTCAGCAGAGCCGGTAAGAAAGAGCCACTGGTGCAGCATACCATGGTTGATCGACCAGTCCTGCACCGCTGTAACGCTGGTCGCCGAGGGATTAGCGTTAATAGCGACCAGCGCCACTTTTGTCGAGGCGGCTGTTCCTAGTTCGGCCTTTGCATCATACATAATTTTCGCGGTCAGGGGGCAGATACTGGTACATCGCGAGTCGATGAAGGCGAGGACAATCTCCTGGCCGCGCAGGGACGACAACGTGACGACGTGGCCGAACTGGTCAGTGAGCCGAAAATCGGGCGCGGGATTGCCAGACATGGGAAAGCCCGCGATGCCGAGGTCGGTAGGCTGCGCGATTGGCTGGTTCTGTCGGGATACGAGCAGCCGGGTTCCCCAGAAAGCCGCCACTGCGATCACAAGAAATGATGAGATAATAAAGGCGACCATGACCAAAATATGGATATGATCTGGACGACGCATGACCGTTTCCTTTCCGGGAATTGGTTTTTGAATGCGACTTGCAACTTTTTAGCGTTTATCTTCCAGCATCGTGATGTACCGCGATTTTTGAGTCATCAAACTGCAGAGCGAACCACTTCTGGAAGAGAACTGCGATAGCAATAATGAATGGAACGTCACCGAAAGTCCACATGATACCCGCACCAAGCTGTTGATCCAGGATGGCTGGGAACCCACCTGATACAGCGGCAAGGTGTGCGTAAGGCGCATAAAGGGGAGCCTGCGCAAATCCAAGCAGCATCGCCAGCACCACATTCTGTACGATCGCGACTCCCAGACATGCTAATTGCCCGAAGTAACTCAAGCGAGGGCGCAGCAGTGGCGATGGGATTATCTGTGTCCAGAAGAGAACGCTCACGGCAAGAAACGTCAGATGCTCGCACCAATCGTGGATGGTTTCATTTCTCAGGGCCAGGTCGTACAGGACGGGCCAGTGCCAGATCCAGGTTCCGGCAATCAAGATAGCGCAGGAGATGACGGGTTGCCGCAACCAGTGTCCTACATGCAGAGCTGCGCGCTTGAGTGGAGGCCTTGCCAGGGCCAGAAGCAGCCTGCGCCCCCATCCCGGTAAACCTAGCCATAAGGGTTGGAGCGGCGCTGCTGCCACAAGGAGCGGGGCCATCACTACGAGCAGGAGCAGATGCTGGATCATGTGCACCCAGAAGTAGCGGGCGGAGAGGATGTCAATGGGTGCGGAATCCCCGATCAGCGCGATGAATACGGCTCCCAGGAAGTAGCCAGCGCGCCAGTTCCAGCTATCCCACCGATAACTTCCAACAGAGATCGATTCTGAGGGAGTACTGGCAGCCTTTTTTGCTTGTTCCTCGCGCTCTGCCTGGTCGCCAGGAGATTGCTGTTTCCTGGCGAGGTTGGCAGTCTGCGCATGTATCGAGACGAGTGCCTGCCATCCACGGAAGTACAGCAATTCAGCGACCAGGCATCCGAGCAGCACAGAGGGCGGGATGGGCCATCCATTTGCATCAACCCAGATGCTCATTGCTGTACCTCCATTTACCAGTCTGCTCTAAAGAATCAAGGTGAACAGCCATAAAAACAGGCTGGCCAGAATCGTGTAGTACCACCAGTAGCCCGTCACTTCGGCAATGAAACTGAACTGCCCCACCAATCTCCCGCGAAAGATCCGGCCCAGAACAAGTAAGCCGACAATGATGGTCAGCAGGAAGTGGACCCAGGTAAACCAGGTGGCGAGCATCAAAACGCTTTCGTAGGCATGGAACGGGGTGCTGGTATATCCCAGGCTCAACTCTACCCAGGTTTGACCTACCAGCGCCAGCACCATCAATATCAGGGCAAGCATGTAAAATACCGATTGACCATTCCCATTGTTCCTGCGCACACCTCTTTCCCATGCATAATAGGTGAGGCCGCTCAGCACCAGGGCCACAGCTACCAGAATGCCTGGTAGGAGGGCGGGGGGATGATCCCCCGCGATCTTGAACTGGTTCTCGGTATTGAGCGCATTAAGGTAGCCACCCCCAGCGAGGATGGCGAAGACCGACAAAACATCCGACACAATGAACATGATCACCGCCGCTCGCGCTCTCCCAACTCGAATATGGGGCTCAAGCTCGTGGACATGCTCCTCGTGAGTCACCATCATAACTCTTCTCCAGTTCTATCAACTTTCTGGCTGTACTTGTGTCTGTAAAGGCGTTTCCAGCAGGCCGCCCTCGGCGTCAGAGGGATGTGCCTCGGGTGTCCCATAGTCGTAGGGAGTCGAGGTCACAACGGGTAGCTCTCCCTCAAAATTCTCCAGCGGGACAGGTGTGGGCACTGCCCACTCGAGGGTTTTGCCGCCCCATTCGTTGGCCTCGGCAGCCTCACCGCTGCGCAGCGTGATAATCACGTTGTAGACCGCAACAAACACTGAGGCAGCGATCAGGATGGCAAACAGGCTGGCGATGGTATTGGGCACCGCGAAAGGCGGAGCAATATTCGCCGACCAGCGCGGTTCGCCGATCAGACCCGCGTAGAACAGGGAGATGAAGGTTCCCAGGAAGCCGACTTCAAACAGCCAGAAATGCAACTGGCTCAGGAAGGGGTCAAGCCGTTTGCCGACCATTTTGGGGAACCAGTAGTAGAAGCCAGCGAAAAAGCCGAACACCCCTGCGCCCACCAGCGTGAAATGGAAGTGCGCGGTGACGAACATGCCGCCGTGTAAAATTTCATCGGTTGGCAGGTCTGCCAGGTAGATGCCTGTTATTCCACCGACGACGAAGTTGACCAGCACGGCCACCACAAACAGTATGGGTACTGTCACCCAGATTTTGCCGCGCCAGAACGTCCCGATCATTGCCAGGAAGAAGAACCCGGTGGGAATCGAGATCAGTTCGGTATCGAGCATGAACGGAGCATCCAGCGCATTGTTGGAGCCACTAAAGTACAGATGGTGTCCCCACACAAGCGCGCTCAGAATACAGATGGTTATCAGGCTGCCAATCAACATGCGGCGGCCAAAGATGCCCTTGCGGGAAAACACTGCCGTGACCTCAGCCGCGATAGCAAGCGAGGGCAGGAGAATCACATATACTTCGGGATGCCCAAAGAACCAGAAGAGATGCTGGTACACCCAGTTATTGCCACCGAAAGCGGCTTCGAAGAAAGATGTCTGGAAGACACGGTCCATCACCACCATGATCTGTGACATCATGAAGGTGGGAAACGCGGTCAAGCTGAGCAATACAGACAACACCACGCCCCAGACAAGGATCGGTAACCTTCCCCAGGTCATGCCCCTGGTACGCAGCACCAATACCGTTGTGATGATATTCATAGCGCCCACGGTGGTGGATATAGAAAAGATGATGATGAAGAAGCAGTAAGCAAGCATGCCGGGTGTCAATTGCTGAACTGCTAGAGGCGCGTAGCCCGTCCATCCAGTCTGGAAGCCGCCCAGGAAGAGGGTGGTAATGATGATCGGTATGTCAACGAACAGCAGCCAGTAGCTCAGCGCGTTGAGCCGGGGAAAGGCCATGTCGCGCGCGCCTACCATGATGGGTACGACGAAGTTGCCGAACGGGCCAGCTACCATAATGACCGCAGCGACCACCATGATAATGCCATGCATGCCCACGATGGTGTTGTAGGTGGAGGGAGTAAAGAAGACTGCCCCCGGCCTGGATTGCTCCAGGCGGATCATGAAGGCTCCCATCGAGCCAACGAAGAAGAGGATCAACGTGGTAAACAGGTATTGCATTCCAACCACTTTGTGGTCGGTTGTCCACTGGAAGTAACGCCAGAGTCCCTTACCTTTTCCTGCCAGCGCCAACTCTTCGGCTGGGGTAGGTTCGTGGCGCGCAAAGCCCCATTTGATGACGTCATTGAATGCACCAATGCCCACAAAGAAGAAAAACGCCCACCCCACGTAGATCGCGGCAACGGTCGCATCCTGGTTCTGACCCTGTGTAGCAAGGTTCACAATGATGCCAAGCACAGCCGCACCGACAACACCACAGATAATACCGGAAACCACGCTCGGGAAAAGCTGTTGCCTGAGGTTTGGATGCCTGGCTTCGATTGTGGTTTCGGTTACTGCTTGTTCGCTCATGGGTGTCCTCCCTGGCTTACTATCCAGTTATTGAAGTCACTCGTGTTGACTACATTCACTGCTTGCCACATAAAGGAATGCAAGAGGCCACACAGTTCCACACAGTTCACCGTATAGCTTCCTACCTGGGTGGGTGTAACAACGGGTGTTTGTGTTACTTCCCCCGGGTTGGCATCGACGCGTACTCCAAAAGCACGAATGGCGAAGCCGTGTAACACATCTTCCGAGGTGACGATGAACTGCACCGGACGATTGACCGGCAGCTCAATGGTCTGACTCTGGTTGGTCATGCCATACTGGGGGTATTCAAAGCTCCAGAGCCACTGCTGAGCAGTCACTTTGACAATCAGCGTGGAAGAGGTTGGAGCAGCAGAGGTTTCCTGGTAGTAGGCCACCATGCCCCAGATGAACAGAAAGAGACACAGCGCGCTGGTGACCCCTAAAAACCCGATCTGGAGTCCAGGTCTGGGCTTTAACGGGATGGCATCCTCGGTGGGCCTGTCCTTGACGCGGAAGAAGAGCAGGCTGTAGACGAGGAAGACAAAGACGAACATGGCCACCGGTATGGCCAGGTCGGTCAGGATGATAATGGTGAAGTCGTCGATACCCTCGAGATTACTTGCGCCCGCGGGGAGAATTACCGGCGCGAGCAGCGACCATATCACGATCCCGACGATAGAGAGGATTACCCAGTACGTGACGGCGCGGCGAAAATGATCTGGTTCCCGTGCTGCTGGCGTAGCGCCGGTATTTCCTTCAATATTGGCTTCCGACATTTTGCCCCCTTAATAACTTGTGACGGTTATAGTTCCTGCCATAAATCCGAGCGTACCCATTGGACCGCTAAAGCCATAAGGAACGCCTCGATCACTTCCACAGGGAACATAGCAGTGCCAGATGTAGGTGACACCTGCCGGTCCCGTGTGGAACTGGAAGGAGATGACGTTGGGGTTCGGGTACTGATTGCCGTTAATGGTTACAGCATTGGGGGCGTTGTCTGAGACTCCAGTAAGAGGCACACTTACCAGAATTGGGTAGGGTGAGTTGGGCGTGGATTGAATGGTGAATGTGTGTCCTGGCGCATCAGCAGTAACCTGGCTGAACGGCTTGCCGTTGAGGAACGCAACACCACCGATAGTGCCTCGTACCTGACTGAAGTAATCATTGATCAATGTACTGGCCGTGTCATACTGCTTAATGATAACCGTGATGACGCTGTTTGGTGGTACTTCGATGTTTGAGGCTGGACGGTTGTCGCCTGTGCAATAGGATACCCAATCGATTTGCGGGTCTCCAGCGTCAGCGTGACATACCTGAGAGTCTGGATACGCGGAGAGTTGAAGGGTGGCGCTGTTGGGCCCTGTTTTGGTTGCTTGATATACGTCTGATATGTGACCAAGTCCGGTGATGGAGCTAAGTCCCAGCCAGACGCCAGCGAGAAGCGCAAAACCTACACCCAGTGAGACGATGATGCCGAGATAGAAGCCTGATGAATGCCGTTTCAATGCAGTCCTCCTTGTCTGCGGTCCTGGCGCAAATGCCGACAAATGAGGCCTTACCCCCATTTGTCGGCTCGTAAAATAAGACTACATGCATTTCACCGTTAGAATTGCTCTGCCCCAAAAATCAGAGCTATCTGCTGAAATCGGCAACTCCTCGTATTCCTGAAAGCTTCTCTCGATATGAGCAGAGAAGCAACAAGAACGTCAGAATTGTTCCCCCTATTTACTTGTGCGGTGACGATAACACAAGTATAACATAAAAACATACGCTTGTGAATATAGATTTATAACAGACAAAGGTCACATTTTTATCACAAAAATGTAGCCAATATTAGCTATCATCGTCTCCTTTGACAAGGAATAATGAACGTGTTCTACTTTTAAAATGGAAGGTTATTTAAAACATGCCGAAGGAAAAATATGAAAGTAATTTCGATTAGACGCTGCTTTTACCTGTGTCTTTGTTGTCTTTCGATGTTCTTTTCGTATCCAGGGGGAGTATCCGCCACGGCATACGCGGATGGAGGCGCTCCTCAACTTGCTTATGTGGCAGGCGGTGGCCTGGGGGTTAGTGTCATCGATATCGCGAAGCGCCGTGTAACGGGAACTATGGCGCTTGCTGGTGATCCCCGCACCGTTTTGCTCAGCCTTGATGGCAATATCCTGTATGTCACAGAACCGGCGCTTGGGCGAGTTGTCGCTATTATGGCGAAAACAGGCAAAACACTTTGCGCAGCTTCGCTTCCGGGCCAACCATCGCTGCTCGCGCTAAGCCTGGATGCGACGGTTCTGTATGTGGCAGGACAGGGAGATAGCCGCGTGCGGGCCTTGAATTCTGCAACATGCGCCATTGAGCATATTTTTGAGACGCGCGAGCCTGTTTATGGATTGGCGGTAGCGGCTTCAAGGGCACCGAACGCCACGCCTTCGACCCCCAATCAACTCTGGATTACAGGCAGAACCTCGCTCACTGTTTTTGAGGTAAATGGACACCTGCTTGGCTCGATACCTATAGCAGGAGGGCCGCAAAATATTTGCATTCCCGGTGGTTTTACAGCCTATGTCACCACGCGCCAGGGAACGGTGGTTGCCGTTGACCTCGCTACGCGAACCGTGTTGCGTGTGCTGTTGCAGGGCGGACAATTTGGTCCGATGGATTATGATGCCAATACAGGTGAAGTATATGTGCCTGATCGAGAACATAACCTGCTCGATGTTCTCAGTCCGGTCACTACCAATACTCCTGCACATGGGCAGGAACTGGCGCGTATCATTTCTCTCAATAGCTCTCCGCAGTCGGTTGCTATTACGAACGATGGTCAGCTCGGCTTTGTGGCGCTCGCTAACGGCCAGGTCTTGATGCTTGATATTCCTGGGCGAAGCGTAATTACCAGTATTTCTGTAGGCGGAAATCCACACTTTATCATTACCGGTCTTTACCCATCGAGTAATAGCACAGCACCTTCGCAGTCCGTTCCAGCAACAATGCCTGTTAGCCTCATTTTGCTCGTTAGTTTGCTGGTACTTGTGGTCGTATTAATGATGATCTGGCTGCTGAGAAAATTTTTGCAGAAGCGCGTTTGAAAGGGCAATACTCTTTCTCCAAAAACGAGAAACCTGTGCTATACTCGAAGAAAGGTATTTGCTCCTGGCGTAGAAAGAGGCATACCTATGAAAGTGAGCCGCCGCGAGCCGGTTAATACTCCTGTTCAGGAGCCTGAGCGCAAGAAGCAGCGCAGGCGAAGAATAGCCGTGTTAGGTGTTGTCACTTTGATCAATGGGGGACTGCTGATCTTTCTCCTGACGCAATTATTGACCCCCGCTTCGCAATCCAATTCGGACCCGTTGCTGGGTCATGCTGCGCCGGGCTTTTCACTGAAAATGTTGAATGCTTCAGCCGGACAGCCCGTCCTTTCTCTTGCGAATTTCAAGGGCAAACCAGTTGTCTTGAATTTCTGGGCCTCCTGGTGTGAGCCATGCAAGGAGGAAACGCCGTTGCTAGAACGCACCTGGAAGCAGATGCAGGCCCAGGGAAAAGATGTCGTTTTCCTGGGCGTTGACTATCAAGACGCCAGCAGTGAAGCTCACGCCTTTTTGCAGCGCTACAATGTCAGCTATCCGGCAGTGTTGGATACCGATGGGTCGGTTGCGACTCGCTACGGCATCGCATCACTGCCGCAAACGCTGTTCCTTAATCGGGATGGAACAGTGGTGAGCAGGGTATCACGCGAACTCACTGCTCAAACCTTAACGAGCAATCTCCAGTTGATTCTGTGAGCCTGGTTGTTCTCAACCAAACAAGGTTGGCGTTGATACAACAGTGCTTGAGCGTTTTGGCCTGCCGTCGCGATGGAACAGGAAAGGATTGAGAATGCCATCCTCGTCGGTGGGCGACAGTCCTGCCTCTTGAATGAAGCGCGAGGCGACAGCATCTCCTCCCCGATAGCGGAGAATGCACGAGAGATAGAGTTGTTGTTGCGCCCGGGTAAAGGCGACATAGGCAAGACGGCGCTCTTCTGCCATGCCCGTTTCGACGATTGGGCCATCCTCGGCCATTGTATACGAGAGGCGATGGGGGAAGATGCCCTCGGTCAGGCCCATCACAAAGACGACTGGACTCTCCAGTCCTTTCGACTTATGCACCGTCATCAGGCTGACACAATCCCGTTTGTTCTTGCTGGTATCCTCGGCGCGCTCCTTGAGCTGGGCCATACCATCTAGAAAATGGCGAATTGTGTTATAGCGCTGAGCGATCTGAAGCAGTTCTTCTAACTCGTCGATGCGCCCCTCAGGCCGCACCTCCTCGTGATGGGCGGGCGCTTCCGATTCTTCATCCCCCTGTTCGCTATATTTGCCGTCGCTATGGCGCAGGTGCATGTCATACGCAAGCTGGCGCAGGAGATGAATGGCCTCGGCGGGATGGTTGTGGCAGCGCTCGTAAACGTTTTTCAGCAGGGCAAGCAGGTCTTTCACCGCCAATTGGTGTTCGGTTGGTATCGCGAAGATTTGCTCTTCACAGAATTGTGGCCAGGGATTGCGCCCGGCGCGCTGGGAGAGCAGGGCATAAAACTCTCGAGTGAAGCGATGCGAGGTAGCCCCGGTGCGCGTGAAATAGGCCTTCGAGGGAATATTTGCCACTATCTTAAAGGCCGCGTTTTGCTCTCCGCTGTAAATGGGCGTAAAGACCTCGTCAAATTTTTTTTGCTGCGCGCTCTGGCGAGAGGCCAGGTAGTCCTGGTGAATGCGCATGCCATCGATCAAGGTCAGGTAGGCGATCATATCGCGGGTGGTTTTGCGTTTGAAAAACGAGGAGCCACCAACTGTGCGATAGGGGATACCTTTGCGGGCCAGCGCGATTTCTAACGAGGCAAGGTGATGATTGGTGCGCGAGAGGACAAAGATATCGCGGTAGGAGAGCGACTCGTGTTGCTCTCCCCACAAGCGTTTCAAGTGCGCGATGCGGTTGGCAATGCCTTGCGCCTCGCATTCCTGGTCCTCATAGGCGGTTACTTGAACCGGCGGGCCATCGAGCCGCGTTGCGCGTAGTTTTTTCTCGAAGCCCTCCATCGTGTCGTTATGCGAGATGAGGCGGTTGGCGGCTTCGAGTATCTGCGGCGTCGAGCGATAATTGTGTTCGATGGGATAAATCTTGCCCTCGGGATACATGGCGCGGAACGAGAGAATCGAGGCTTCGGGGCTGGCACCGCGAAACTGGTAAATGGCCTGGTCAGGGTCGCCAACCACGACCACGTTCTTATGGGAAGCGGCCAGGTACTGGATCAGTTGGTACTGCGAGGGGTTGGTATCCTGGGTTTCGTCCACCTGAATGTACTGGTAGCGTTTTTGCCAGGCTTTGCGAAAGGTGGCGTTGTTTTGAAACAGGGTGAGCGGGATGTAGATGAGATCAGGCAAATCATACAACTTTTCTTGCTGTTTTGTCAGCTCGTATTGGGTATAGATGGCGCGATAAAGTTCCGCAGTCTCGCTTTCAAGGCCCAGGCTTGTCGCAAAGAACACATCTGAGTCTTCCGGCCCTACCATTGCCTCTTTCGCGTGGTCAATCGCACTCAGAATATCCAGCAATTCGACAGTGCCATATGATCCGCCAGTTCGCTTGCCCCGTAGAGTGCGAATCACATCTTCGATAAGCCACTGGCGGGGTTCTCCGCTTACCAGCCGTTTATTTAACTCCAACGGAGTGTATTGCAATTTTTCGCACAGCATGAGGTGCCCTAGACGGTGAAAGGTGACTACGCGCAGCCCTTTTAATGCACTATCCGCGATGTTATGCGCCTTCAGGGCCTTCAGTGCGCGTTTCTCCATCTCTTTGGCGGCGGCGCGCGTGAAGGTGACGCACAGAATTTTTTCCGGCTCGATGCCTTCTACCGCGACGAGGCGCACCAGGCGCTGCACGAGAATAGACGTTTTTCCGGTTCCGGCGGCGGCAATGAAGGCAGCGGGACCCCTGGTATGGGCGATGGCGGCTGCTTGCTGCGGGTTGGCGGAAAAGCTGTGTTGAGTGTTGGCTTTTTGTTTATGTGTTGACATTGTGCTAATTGTGTTCCTCACATCCCTTCTCTTCTCCGTTATCCACTATAGCACGCCTGTTCGCAATCGACAACGCAATAGGAATTGCGCGCTATTTTTCTCTTGCCGGGGAAAGATGTCATATAATGCAGGTGGAGGCAACAACAAGAACGAATGCATAACCTGTCTATTTCTCCTCGCCTGGCCCGGCTGCGGCTTGCCCTGGCCTTTTTTGGTTTTGCCCTGGTGGGCTTGAGTGGCGGCGCAATGGGTATATTGCTTCCCAGCATCGGCAATTTTTACCGCGTAAACAATGCGGTGCTGGGATTGCTCTTTCTCGTGTCATCCGGTGGGTATTTTCTCTCGGCGTTTTGCACCGGGCTGCTTTCGGAGCGCCTGGGGCAGCGAGCGTTCCTTATAGTAGGAGCGTTGACATTTGCAGGTGGATATCTGTTGTTCGGCCTGCAACCGCCTTTCTTTCTGGTTTTGCTTGCCCGTCTGCTGAGTGGATTTGGCGCGGGCATCATCGAAACCGGCTTGAATGTGTATATTGCCGCCCTGCCGCGCAGCGCAGCGTTGCTGAATCACCTGCATGCCTATTTTGGCGTAGGCTCTCTGGTTGGCCCCTTGATTGCGGGCAGCGTGCTTGCGCTTGGTTGGGGCTGGAATGTCGTCTTTGTGGTATTTGCCATCCTGGGGATGGTATTATTGTCCGGCTTTGTGCTGCTCTTTGATGCTGTTCAACTCGGCGAGCGGGCGCAATCGACAAGCAAAGAAAGCGCTCTTGGAGCAACGCTCAGAACTGGCGCGGTCTGGCTGGCCGCCTTGTTTTTGCTGGTCTATGTGGGAGTCGAGGTGAGCCTGGGAAATTGGAGCTTTAGCTACTTGCTCACGGCAAGGCATATCGATACGTTGGCGGCAGGATGGATGGTAAGCGGTTTGTGGCTGGGCCTGACACTGGGTCGATTTGTGCTGGAAAATATAGCCGAGCGATTCGGCGTGGGCCCGGGAGGGTTGATGTACTTATGTATGGCAGGATTGGTACTGGGCATTGGCGTGATCTGGGCGCTTCCTTTCGAGGCGGCAGCAGCAATAGGTCTTTTCTTTGTAGGACTCAGTCTCGGGCCTATTTATCCACTCACAGTAGCTTTGACCCCGAGACTGGTGCCAGCGCAACTCGCGGCCTCCACCATCGGCTTTATAGTCAGTGCGAGCATTATTGGGCTTGCACTTTTCCCCTGGTTGGCTGGCATCCTGATCCAGTTCGCGGGTAGCTGGTCGCTCCTACCATTTATACTTGGTTTGACGGGGATAATGGGAATTTTCTGGCAATATACAACACGATTGCTGGCAAAAGCTCCCTTATCTGCGATGGTAGAATTCCAGAATGAGAAAGTGTAACATCATTGTGTCTGTGTTGATTGCTCAACCTGGTCTACGTGTTCCTCGACCGGACTGCCGTGAACAGTGACATCGCCTTCGCGTTCGAGACGCGGTACTTCCTTTCGGACGGTTTCAGTGAATTGCTGCACTTCTTGCACTTCTCGCTTGCCAACGATGATTTCTTCGGTGACCACAGGCTGCTTCTGAACGATGACCTGTTCTGTGCGAACGGGAATGCGCAGGACTTCGCCCACTTTTAGCTCGACTACCCGGGCCGCAATTTGTTCAGGAACTGGCTCGGATGATTGACCAGCAGCAGGAGCGTGTGGAGCCGGTCGGCGTTCGATAATGACTTCCTCGCGCATCACAGGAACAGTGATCGTTTTCTCTTCAGTCACGACCACCTTGCGGATGTAGATTTCGCCGACCTCAACGGGCTGCTTGTTCGCTTGCAGGACTTCTTCGCGTATTGGAACTACTCGTTCGTCCTTGATGCCATGCGAGTACGATTGCGCGTTGTAGGCTCCGAACTGGTAGAGAATGTCACGCGCTTTTTGTTGATGCCCGTAAGAGTGGACAAATACCAGTGTGCGCCCGGCATCGTATTCGCGCTGGTAGTAATCGGCATCTTCCTGGGGTAGTTCGTCACGGAAAGCATCGGTGATACTCTTGCCAGTCGATTCATGGCTGGAGAAGGCATGGAAAAGTTGCTCAAAAATACCTCCTGTACTGCCGCCCTGTCTCATCACATGAATCTCGTCCTGCCGAAAGCCAGCATAACGCAATTCGTCCACAGCGCGTTCAGCAAGCGCGCTATCACGAAAAACTCCTACCACGATGGGGCTTTCTGTGCTGTCCATCTGCCTGCTCCTTTTTTCTGCGGCTAGCATGTTGGTTTGAAAAGAACAGGCAATGGTTGCATTTTCACCATTGCCTGTGTCATCTTCCATCCAGTTTATTGATTATACTGGTTGTCGATGTTGGTGTCCTGGACGTTTACATCGCCCTCACGGTCGATACGGGCTTCCTCACGCTTGACGGTATCGCTGACCTGCTGGGTCTCCTGGACGGCGCGCTTGCCGATGGCGACCTCGCCGGTGTCCACCGTCTGTTTCGTGACGTTGACCTGTTCCTCACGCACAGGGACGCGGATATCCTCACCCTGGCCGATAGACTCATCTGTGGGCTGCCCAGAACCCGGGCGGCGCTCGATGTAAACCTCTTCATGGGTGACAGGGACGTTGACCGTCTTCTGCTCCTCTACCACATCCTTGTGGATGCCAACCTCACCGGCTTCGACCGGCTGCTTGTTGACCTGCAACTGCTCCTCGCGCAGGCGCAGGCGGCGGCGCTCTTCATCCCCAACGTCGGTCTGGGTGCCATAGTCGGCCTGGTTGGTGTAACCAGTGTTCTGAGTACCATAACCGCTCGTCTGGTTGATGTAGTCGGTCGTTTGCGTACCGGCAGTCTGAGCATAATTCGCCTGGTTGTAGTCGGTCGTTTGCGTGCTGGTCGCATAGGCGCTTGTGCTGCCCATGCGCGTGTTGAAGTCGTAGCCACCATCCTGCATCAGGATATTGCGAGCCTCATCCATGCGGTCGTCCGTGGTGACGGAAACGATGGTGCGCCCGTTCTCGAATTCCTGATTGAAGAAGTTGGCCTCGTTGTCAGAAAGACCGAGATTGGTGAGAGCGTCAGTCAGGCCCATACCGTCACGGCGCACTGAATGGCGAATCTGGTCTCCGCTAAACCCTGCGGCCATCAGGTCGTTCATAGCCTTCTGAGCCTGCGTTTCATCGGTAAAGGCTGCTACTACGATGTTACTTGCCATATTGTCTGATTTCCTTTCATTGAGCTACTTACTGGTAATTTGGATGTCACCTCATTGAATACGCGACATCCATCACTATCGTTTCACAACAATTAGCGAGGCCTGCTACGGCGACGCATCTCATCTTGTTGCATTGAAGTCGCCTGCTGAGCTTGCTCGCGCACCTGCTGGGGATCAATTTGTTTGGCTGCTGTAGTCGCGGTCTGCTCGCCACGATTCAGCCAGCGGCGGGCAGTTTCCTGTCCGCCAAGACCGAAGGCCAGACCAAAGGCAATCGCCAGGGCGGCGACAATCGCGCCAAAGAGTTCGTTGATGAGCGAAGGCGTAATCTGCAGCTGCTCAAGAGCGACCAGGGCGGCGAAGGCGATAATGGCCCACCTGGCAATGTTCGCGAACAGGTTGGGGCTGCCGATATTGGCCGAGGCCACCGCGCCGCGCACAATGTCGGCGACAAAGGTGCCCGCCAGTGTGCCCAGGAACAGCACCAGGATCGCGACAAACACGTTGGGGATGTAGGCCACCAGCGTGTTGAGGATGTTGCTCACCGTTGGCAGTCCC
>DASRDB010000002.1:0-61286 GCA_035652815.1 Ktedonobacteraceae bacterium | reverse complement strand
GTACGAGAGGACCGAGATGGCGCGACCACTGGTGTGCCAGTTGCTCTGCCCAGAGCACCGCTGGATAGCTACGTCGCGAAGGGATAAGTGCTGACCGCATCTAAGCACGAAGCCGCTCCCAAGATGAGTCTTCCCGCTCTCTCAAGAGAGCCAAGATCCCAGGTAGATGACCTGGTCGATAGGCTGCACGCTTACGCCTGGTAACAGGCTCACCCAAGCAGCCCTAATGATCGAACGGCTTGTCTCCTTTACGATCATACTAGCAGATGTGTATATCGCAAAGATCATTGCGCGATCTACTTAATTTGCTTGCTCTCGGTCTCGGCAAAATTGAGGTAATTGTTTAAGCTACTTGCAATATGAACGCAATGAACCAGCTAGAAATAGCTGGTTTTTTGTTTTTGGCTTCCTCTTTTACCAGCAATCGACAAATGGTCTTCGCTTGCCTTCTTTGGGATGCGATTTGGGTATAGAACGGAGTCCTTGCATGAGCCAGCGATGGGTTTCGAGTGGGTCGATTACATCATCGATTTCTAGAGAGGCTATGTTGAGGGCCTTCCCTCGCTGGTAGGTCTCGTGACTATTTCCTCTGCCGAACTGGCGGCGCAGCTCCAGAACAGACCCCTCATCCGCCAGGGTTTCTATGACTTTACGTATGTTATATGCGCGCAGACGGTTTTCTGGAATCAGGTGGCGCAGAAGGCGTTGATCGGCGCACGTCCATTTGGGAGTGATGCCTTGAAAATAGGAAAGGTATTGTTTGGCGGCGAACACTGCCTTGGCCTCATCTGCTACCAGCATGTCGATCACGCCGTTAGGAGCTTGCATACTTAGAGGGCCAACTTCCTCTGGCGCGTAGACGCCCAGCCCGCCACCCTCGATCATGACGGGACCACCCATCCCTATCGTGGCATTTTCGGTGGCGATAATCACAGCATCCAAGTAGGGCCGCGTTGCCTGCGAAGCAGCGTCCTGAAACTATATCTATGAGTGGTACCAGACCACTTAAACGCGCAAAATTGATGAAAGTCATAGTATCAAGGCCTGCCATGCTTACCTGGTAGTTGCTGGTCGTGGCTTGTGTTACCTGTTGCGTTTGCGGCGCATCAGGATGTAGGTGAGGGCAGCACCGATGCCAATGCCAATCATAAGCGTGGGTTGTGCGCGCCGAATTGCGGGTGGCTGAGTAGTTGAAAGCGTGTAGAGTCCTCCGGCGTGATAGGCTTCATCGAGCAGTTGGATGGGATGAACTACGTCCATCGGCAAACCGCGATCTCGCACGCCAAGCGCAATCTGCATCATACAGCCAGGGTTGCCGGTGGCTATGACCTGCGCTCCGGTTGCTACAATGTTGTTCATCTTGCGTTCGAGCAGCTTGTTGGCCATCTCCTGGTTGGTGATGTTGTAGATACCTGCGCTGCCACAGCACCAGTCTGATTCTTTAAGATTCACAAGCGTCAGGCCAGGGATGGTTTTGAGCAGTTCGCGTGGCTGCTGGAAGATTTTTTGACCGTGACGAAGGTGGCAGGCGTCGTGATAGGTAACGATTTTACGAACTTCACCCATCTCCTTGTTGAGATCAATAGAGGCGAGAAATTCAGAGATGTCCTTTACTTTCGCGCTGAAAGCTTTTGCTCGTTCGGCATAGCGCGGGTCGTCTCGCAGCAGGTGGCCGTACTCTTTGAGATTGGAGCCACACCCGGCGGAGTTGATGATGATGGCATCGCAGTTGTACGGCTCGAATACGTCGATGTTTTTGCGGGCAAGATCGCGCCCGAGTTTACCCTCGCCCGCGTGAACATGCAAAGCGCCGCAGCACTCCTGCTGTGGCGGTGTGATGACTTCACAACCGTTGGCGGTCAGTACTCGTATAGTCGCCTCATTAATGTCGCGATAGACCTGATCCATGATGCAGCCACTGATAAAGCCGACGCGATAGCGTTTCTTGCCAATGGCGGGTGTGATTTCGGGCAGGGGCTTTGGAATGAGATCGCCTGTGGCACGTGGCATGAGGGCTTCGGGCGTTTTCAGTTGTCCTTGTAAGGGGGTGGGCAGGGCGTTCACAGCATCAAGCAGGCCTGTGCTGCGAACGAGGGTTTGCATACCGCTGCGCTGGTAGATTTTCAGCCCGGCGAAAACGAGCGAGGTGACGAGGCGCGAGGGAAGCATGATGTCAAAGAAGAAAGTTCGCAATGCGCGCTGAGTCAGTGTTTCCAGAACGGGCTGGCGGTCCGAATGTTCGTGCAGTGGATAATCACCGTCCCCTTCTGGCTCGGCAAGCGTCATTTTTCTTTCAGAGAAGAGAGGAGCGTTTTGCGCCTCGATCTGGATTTGCTCGCGAGCGGCCTCGATCAGTTTGCCAAATTGCACGCCTGAGGGGCAGGCAGTTTCGCAGGCGCGACAGCCCAGGCAGCAGTACATATGCTCGACAAATTCTGGAGTAATGGTCATGCGTCCATCGGCTACCGCCTGCATTTGATAGATGCGCCCGCGTGGTGAGTCCATCTCTACGCCCAGCACCGCATAGGTTGGGCAGGTTGGCAGGCAGAACCCGCAGTGAATGCACTGGCGCATCAAGTCGTAAGTATGGGTATGACGACGTAATGGCCCCTCAGTTGGGGCAGTCGATGCCAGTAAGGTTGTGGATGGATGCTGAGATTCGAGAGCCATAGATACCTCCAGAAAATAAGGACTAAGTTCGCGAGGAACGGGGTTGTGCGGTAAGCACCGTAACTTCCTGGCGATTGTGAAATAGTTGCCGGGCCTTGACGATGTCAAAGCGCTTTTCGAGCAGACGCAGGGCCTCGCCCAGGTTTTTCATCGGATCGACATTTTTTGCCGCGTGCGGCAGCTTCAGGGTGCTGAGAATAAAACCGTAAGGGCGCAGGCAACTTCCAGCCTGGCCTATCAGACGGGCCGCTTCACGAGCGTCCATACGCATATCATTGGTAATGAGGTCGAATTTTTTATGTTTGCGCAGGGCCTCTTCCAGGTAGTCCTCGGCATAGCCCCGGTAGTGTTCCAGCCCCTTCTGATCTCGCAGGCGTGGATCAAGATGGGCGGGATCAACTGCCACGACCTGCATACCCGCTTCCAGGAGCAGGCGTGTCCAGCCGCCAGGAGCAGCGCCCAGGTCGAGCGCGGTGCCGTGATCGAGAAGTGAGACGCCGAATACTTCCAGCGCCTCGAGCAGTTTGAACTCGGCCCGGCTGATTTGCTCTGGCGTTTGCGCGAAATGCCTTGCTCCTCCTGGCCAGTCGCTCAGGTTCTCGCTTGCCAATGAGATACCGATGTAGGCGCGGTCAGGCATACAGAGGAGCGAAACGACAATTTGCGGCTTCTTAATCGCTTCGACTGCCCCAGTTTCTTCGGCAATAGCGGCGGCAAGCTGCTGGTTAAGCTGGCCGGTAGTGTAGATTCGCTTAGGCGAACTGGCGTTTGTAGATTCATCTGAGCCACTGGCAAAGCGGCTCTGTACAGCGAAACGCTGACCACGTTCAAGCAGTGAGAAGCTTTGCAGATTGGCAAGCGCGATGGCAAGTGTGCCGATATCCTGTTCGCTGTTGCGCAGGGCTACCACATCCTGAACGGGCGCGATATGGCGCACGAAGATGGGACGCTGTTCGGCTACTTGATGCATCAGCGCATCGATTTCTCGTGGCGTCATTCCGTCCGCGTAGCTACAGAGAATGATGCCGGACGAGAGAGTGGCCTGCCATTGCAGGCGGGAATCGATGCGCTGCAATTCGCGCAGGGCCGCATCGCTAAATTCTGGATGCGCGGTGACGATGACCCCTGTTGAAGTTGTATTCACAGGCCCCCCACAAAGCGTCCGCTAACGAAAGTTCCCTTTGGATCGAATTGCTGTTTGAGGCGCTGCATCAGGTAGAAGTCGGAGCCTGGCTCGCCCCAGACATTCACGCTGCTCTTTAATTCGACGGGGCAACGCTCGACAACGAGGCTGCCGCGTGCCTCTCTAGCGGCCTGGCGCAATTCGGTAATGGCTTGAACCAGGCGAGGAGTGGCATCGCCGGGACGCAGTTCGATGTAAAGGATGCCATTACCGGCGTGTCCAACGACTGCTGCTTCCAGTTTATGGCGGCGGCAAACCTGGGAAAGCGTTTCCAGGTAGGTGGCGATGTGCGAGACCAGAACAACGGCTTTACAGGTGACAAGGCCGCGTGTGTGTTCTCGGACGACCTGCCAGAAGCCAGTTTGAGCCGGGCCTTCCAGGTCGTCGCCCATTAAAGCGCCCGTTTTACGCGCCAGCAAGCGGGCCTCGTCCAGTTGCCGGTCGAGCATGGTTCTGCTGCCCTCGAAATTGATGGCGAGGGTGTAGCCATCGGGGGGCAGGTTGAGACCGAAGAAATCGCTCATGTCAGTGGCCGCGCCCGCGTCAATGATCTCGATGGCGCTTGGTGTCAGCACTGAACCCAGCAGCGCCATCACTGTCTGGACAGCGTCTTGAGCATTGGTATAGGTTAAGAGCAGAGTGCGCTCAAAGGGCGGCAGGGGCTGGAGCTTGAAATTGGCCTCCACGATGATGCCAAGCGTGCCAAGCGAGCCAATATAGAGTTTGTTGAGATCGTAACCTGCGACATTTTTCACCACACGACCGCCGCTGCGCGCAATTTCACCGCTTGCCTGAACGACGTGCAGACCAATGACCAGATCGCGGGCTGTGCCGTAACGCAGGCGCCTGGGGCCGCTGGCGTTTGAGGCGAGGATACCTCCCAGCGTCGCTTCCTCCGCATCGGGCGGATCGAGGGCGAGCCACTGGCCTTTTGTGGCAAGCTGTTCCTGCAACACGGCCAGGGTCATACCGGCCTCAACATGGCAGGTGAGATCTGCCGCTTCATATTCAAGCAGGCGGGTCAATTTTCGTGTTTCAACTACCAGATCAAGATGCTCTGGAATGCCTCCCAGGTTCATACGGGTACCGCCACCACGCGCCAGGACTTTCAAACTGTACTGGCTGGCGAGCGAGACTACCTGAGCTACCTGCTCTTTGTCTGTGGGTGTGACAACCAGGCGCGGAAATACACCATCGACAGCGTAGTCTGACACCACCTCAGGATCATGGGTGAGCGACAACGCGGGTAGGAAGCGCTGGACATCGGCTACAAAGGAATCGAGTTCTGCCATTACAAAATACGAGCCTCCAGTCCGGTGAAAAAATAGTAAGCCAGCTTTCCTTCAGTCTCATGAAGGAAAGCGGCGTGATTAGATCTGTTTCATATCGGCGCAGCGACCAGGGATTGGGAAGAGCTTGCCGGGATTGAACAACTGCTCTGGATTCCAGGCCTCGCGCACCTGCTGCATGATCCGTAGATCAACGTCGCTGAAAATCAGGGCCATCTCCTCCTGCTTTTCGATGCCGACTCCATGCTCTCCGGTGATCGTGCCGCCTACTTCAGAGCAAACGGCAAGGATTTCGTGTCCGGCCTTGCGGACGCGATCGACCTCACCGGGAACCTGCGAATCGAAGAGGATCAGAGGGTGCAGATTGCCGTCACCTGCGTGAAAGACGTTGCCGACGCGCAGGCCATAGCTGCTGCAAATTTCCTCAACGCGGCGCAGGACGTAAGGGAGTTTGGTGCGCGGAACGACGCCATCCTGGACGTAGAATTCGGGGCTGATGCGTCCGACCGCGCCGAAGGCGTTTTTGCGCCCTGCCCAAAACAACTGGCGCTCAGTTTCATTGGCGGCGATACGAACGGTGCGGGCGTGATGCTTGTTGCAGATATTGACGATCTGTTGTGTCTGCTCTTCCACGCCCTCGCGAATGCCTTCGGCCTCTATCAGCAGGACGGCGGCGGCATCCATTGGGTAGCCCGCGTGCGAATCGGCCTCAACGGCCTGGAGAATCATCTGATCCATCATCTCGATAGCGGCGGGGATGACGCCGGTAGCGATGATTTCAGAGACGGTATTGGATGCATCATCCATCGTGTCAAAGATAGCGACCATCGTTTTCACGGCTTCGGCAAGGTGGACGATGCGAACGATGATTTTTGTCACGATGCACAGGGTGCCTTCGGAGCCAATAATCAGCCCGGTCAGGTCGTAGCCGGGCGTGTCCGGTGTCCAGCCGCCGACTTCGACGATGTTGCCCTCAGGGGTGACGATTTCCAGGCCGAGAATATGGTTGGTGGTGACGCCATAAATAAGGGTATGTGGCCCACCCGCGTTTTCTCCGACGTTGCCGCCGATGGTGCAGGAACGCTGGCTGCTGGGGTCGGGCACGTAGTAAAAGCCATCGGGATTGAGCGCGTTACTCAGGTGAAGATTGACCAGGCCTGGCTGCACTACGGCGCGCAGGTTATCATAATCAACTTCAAGAATGCGGTTCATTCTGGCGAAGGCGATGACAATGCCGCCATGGATTGGAACCGCGCCTCCGCTCAATCCGGTGCCTGCTCCTCTTGGGACGACGGGCACGTGATGCCGGGCCGCGATTTTTACCACTCCTGCCACTTCCTCGGTTGATGAGGGCAGGACAACGATATCCGGTGTGCTGCGGTCAATAGAGGCATCATACTCGTAGAGCATCAGATCGTAGGGGGTATACAGGACATAACGCGCGCCGAGCAGATCGCTCAGTTCGCGAACCACCTCCATTTTTTTTGCGGTTGAAATACGTTCATACATTGATGTGGTAGTAATTGGCGGTGGAAACTCGGTGATGCTCATGGTTCCATTCTCCAGGCTAGAACGTGTATTGCTACCTTCACACTCTTCCTACAGCAATGATACCACCTCTGTTGAGCGATGGGAAGTTTTTTCTGAGAAGGAAGTTGCAACTCAGGAAGTTGAAAATAGTTTCCAGCACCAGAAAAGCATGCCTGCGAGCGCTATGACCAGGACGGTGAGCAGGATGCGTCGAGGCAGATCGGATGAGGTAGTGGATGCAGGTGTATGTTGCGAGACGGTGATAGCCGGTGTTGAGGCGGTAGCAGTGGGAGGAAATTGTAGCTGGTTCCAGGATGGTTGTTTGCCATTGACGATAGCCGGAGTCGGTGTAGGATCGTTATTTCCTCGATAGCCTGAACCATTGCCGCCCTGGCCTGAACCCGAGCCAGTGCCAGAGCCGGAGGAGGCAGGGGTCGGAGTTGGTTGAGCAGATGTATTGCTTGCGTTGATGGTTGGCGTACTGGTAATTTGCCAGGTGGATGAGCCATCAGGGACGCGAGCGTAGGACTGATCGACGCCGAGCGCGGGAATGCTGACCTGATCAATAGCGACCGCGTTGATAACCAGGCGCAGATTTGCTCCCGCGATGAGCATACCCGAATATCGGCCAGGAAACAGCACGAGATAGCCATGCGCGGCGATGGACGCGCCAAAGGGAAGGTAGTAGACGGGTGTGTTGGAGCCGCTATCGAGCGTAGCATGAGCAGCATACAGGTTGAATGGTTGGCTTTGCGGATTGTAGAGTTCGACCCAGGAGTCGGTGCCAATGGAATAGGTGTTGTTGGTTTCAGCGCAATTCCAGGTAGAACCGGGTTGTGATAGTACTTCATTAATCAGGATGGTGCCAGCAGTCGCGGGAGCGGGCGCAGGTGAACCTGGAACGACCGCAGGCGTGGGCGAGGCACAACCATGCGCGGTCGTATTGGCATAGACATGTAAAACAGAAACGCTGGTCAGTACTATCATGTAGACCAGCGCTGCAATCAATGCCAGGGAGCGGCGGGGCGCAAAAAGACGCTCTCTCGACTGCACATTATTCTCCAAAAAGAAAGATGGTTTAGTTTGTTACTGGGAAAGATAGCCGTAGGGTACCTTTTCTCGACCTGGAATGCGTTCGTTAATGACGCGGCGTAGCTGTCCGATACTGTTTTCAGCGATGCTAAGAGCGATGATTGAACCGATGAGGACGCCAAAAATGCCGCCAACAGCTATTCCTTCAAGGAATAAGCGGTTCCGAAAAAATGTCATCATTGACCACCTTTATAAAGATTGTTTATTGCAGGTAGACGACCGTTTTTGCCTGACTCCAGAGGCTTTCTAGCCGATAATATTCTCGTTCTTTCGCGCCAAAGATGTGGACGATGATATCACCAAAGTCAAGCAGGAGCCATCCAGTATCGGCCATTCCTTCACGGTTCAACATTCTGGCTCCCTGCTTACTCAGTTCTTCGTCAATGGCTTCAGCAATGGCCTGTATTTGACGAGGATTATTGCCGCTACAGATCACGAAGTAATCGGCTATGGTCGTCACATCCCGAATATCCAGGAGCAGGACATCCGAGGCTTTTTTATCATAAGCGACATCTGCCGCAGCCCTTGCTAGTTGAGCAGGGTCAAGAAGGACTCCTTCCACGCAAACTCCCTATTTTATTCATGCCAGGCGGGTACGAGACGCCGCTGCTGGTAGTATCTTCTTTGCCTTGTATCGGCATTATAGCATGCTCGATCAAATCTGTTAATAGCCGGGAGAAACAGCTTAGTTAAGTAAGAGCCATTCCTCTCGACTGGTATGACGTTCCAGTACTTCACCTCTTAAAATTTCAGCGCGCAATTCGCCCAACGTACCCCAACCTTCGGCCTCGACATCGTATTTGTGGATGGTCTCTTCGTTGTGCTGGCGCACCCAGACGAAGGCTGAATCGGGAAGATCAGGATAGCGCTCGACGACCGTTTGCAGGATTTCACGCGCCACGTCCTCGACGAAGCGCGGATTGGCGTGGGCTTTGTTGACGATGTAGAGTTCATCGGGCCGCTTGAGCAGGCCGTAGTTTTCTGAACTCATGGCGCTTTCGGCGATGTCTACCAGGTCGCTGGCATCAACATCCTGTTCGGTACCAATCATCAAGGTTGCGCGCCCGCGCTGGTTATGAGTTGCCAGAGGAGTGACAGCCAGCATTTTCTCGATGTCGTCGTCCGAAAAGCCCTCTTCTTCCAGGCGCACTCGAGCGAAGGAATGTACCATATCCTGCGCGCATGGGCAGGCAACCATGCCTTCGACCTCAACGCCAATCATGCGGCGGGTAGTTGTTTGTGTGGCGACAGCCTGGGCGAGCAGTCCGTAGACCTCTTGTGTTGGGCGACCGGAAACTGGCGTCCACTTTTGGAGTGGAAAGGCTGTGCGTATGCGTACTTCGGCGCGGTAAGCTTTCTGTTTCTCGACGATGACGTGGGCGATATGCTCGGCCAACAGTTCGATGCGTGGCCAGGCATGCTGGCCGATTTCTTCCATGACTTCGTCCAGTGCGTCACTGAAGCGTGACATGTGAACGCCAGCCTGCATAGCATCGAGGTCAGCGTAGAGGTCGAAGGAGGCGTTGAACCACTGCTGCTTGCCCTCGTTGCCAATTAAGATAGCTTTTGGAATGCCGACGACACCGGCACGACCGAGCCGGACGTGAACGGAAGGATGCCCATTCTGGATATCGCGGTCAAGGCGAATGCGCAGTCCTTCATCGAGTTTCTGCACGCCATCTTGCGCGACTTGTTGCAACAAATCCTGCACCTGTTTGCCGCTTGCCGGATCAACCAATTCAGGAGCAATCTCGGCCAGGGGTACCAGCACAAAGGCACGTTCGGCCATGCGAGGATGTGGGATGACCAGGTTGTCTTTGGTAAGCTGCGTGTGATTGTAGAAGAGGATGTCGATGTCAATTGGGCGCGGGCCGTTACGGAACGTAGGCTGGCGACCGAGGGCTATTTCAACATCTTTCGCGTATTTAAGCAGCTCTTCGGGTGAAAGTGCGGTTTGTCCCTGTATCACCATATTGAAGAAACGCGGCTGTTCCAGATAACCCACCGGTTCTGTTTCGTAAAGAGATGAGATAGAGGTAATATCGATAACGTCGCGCAGGCGTTGTAGGGCTGCGGCCAGGTTGGCCCTGCGGTCTCCGATATTTGAACCAAGCGCGAGGTAGACGGTATGCCGATTGGTTGGGTGCTTGCCGTTTTGTGAAACAAGCGGTGAAGTCGTATAGTGTATGCTCATAGGCAGTTGTATGTCCTCTCTAAACCTGTGATAATCCCTATATGTGAGAACATGAGGCGAGGCTTTTTTCTTCCCATCTGGAATGAAGCGGCACGCTTGCTGGTAATGGAGAGGGATCACCTCTGGAAAACCCAGATGTTGCTGAAGACGGCATCAGTGCCCCCGGCACTATCGCCGCCAACGAGGAAGCCAATCATGCCAGAGCTAAAAGCCGTATCTGTATAGCTGGTGACGATGAGCTGCTTGTTGATATAGAAGCGGAATTGCGAGTCGCTGGCGATGACGAGGAAGGTATTAAGATTGCCGTAGCCGCTTTGAATTGCACTGGAACGAGTCCAGTCGATGAGGGTGAGCCAGTTGAGGGGGTTATAGCCGGTGGCGCGGACAAAACGAAATTCGCCCAGGCTGTTGAGTTCGAGGACATAAAAGGTGTGGCTGGTAGGATTGAGGCGGAAGACCAGCCCATAAATATCGCCGGTGAGCAGTTGGGCCTGCGCCGTAATGACCGTATTGGTAAATTGCTGCTGGCTGGAATAGCACCAGGCCACCTCTCGGGATTGATAGGTACGTACATGATAGCCCTGAGGGGTGAAGTAACATTGGGAGCCATCGTCGATCCAGCCCCCACCGGGAGTGGTGAGGGCATCGGCATAGAGTACCTGGCCCGCGCCAAGTGAGTTGGTGATACCAGCCGTTGCCTGAACTCGTGATTGAGCGGCGAGCGTGGCCTGAACACCTGCCTGAGCTGTGGCTGTCTGCCAGGATTGTTGCGCGCTGGCTGTCTGACTATCCAGAATAATCCGGTTATTGTGCGTATGCGAATTCTGCCATGCAAATAAGCCGAGAGGGATGGCTAGAATCAAAGGGATGAGCAAGGCCAGTGCAATTGCCGCCGAAATGATTTTCTTGCGCCGAATGCGAGCCGCCGGATAGAAGGAAGGCTTTGAAGGCTCTTTGGGGTCGGACGATGTTTGTAGCGGAATAAGCCGAGGCTTATCCAGAAGTCCTACATGGGTTGCTTCCTGGACGCAAGTTTTTACCGCTGGAGCATGTTCTTCCTCGGCCTTCTGTGTACCTTCCGACGGGGAACTGGGAAAGGCTTCCACCTGGGCATGTGTGCGTTCCTGCTGCAAAGCTTTCCAGAAGGCGTTGGCAAGGTCCTGAGCGTGCTGGTAGCGATCATTGGGGTCTTTTGCCATTGCCTTGAGAATGACTTCCTCGACGGCAGGGGGAATGTCCTTGTTCAGCTCACCTGGCGGTGTAGGTGTTGCTTGAATGTGTTTCAGCGAGATGGCGACAGGTGACTCGGCAGTGAAAGGAACACGCCCGGTGAGCATTTGATACAGAATGACACCGAGCGAGTAGATATCGCTGCGATAATCGCTCTGTCCGTTTGATTGCTCGGGGGCCATGTATTCAGGCGTACCAACCATCGCGCCCGAACTGGTAAGGGACTCCGCTCCCATGATGGCTTTTGCCAGCCCAAAGTCCACCAGATACGCATAGCCGTCACGGCGCAGCAGGATGTTGGAGGGTTTGACATCGCGATGCAGCATGCCGTGCTCGTGCGCATACTGGAGGGCAGAGGCAATCTGATCGATGAAACTGGCGGCCTCTTCGAGCGTAAGGCGTCCGCGTTTGAGCAGGTAGTCGCGCAGGGTGCCACCATCGACATAAGGCATGACCAGGTAGTACCAGGGGCTTTGCTCGCCGAAATCGTAAAGTGCAAGAATGTGATTATGCGAAAGAGTACCAACGGCCAACGCTTCACGCTCGAAGCGACGCACGAAAGCTTCATCTCGTCCGTAGAGTACTTTGATGGCAACCTGGCGGCGAACACGGCGATCATAGGCTAGATATACTTCTGCCATCCCCCCCTGGGCTATCCGGCGGCGCAATTCATAACGGCCCAGCGTCAGACCTTCTATGCCCTTCATCAACCAACATGCTCCTCGTCTATTGTTCTCTTTTTATAATAACATGTTATAAGAAGTCAGAAGGAGGTATTCGTTGTAGATCGGCCTGGGGAGCCGATCTACAACAGGTACTATAGCGCAGAAAAATTGTTTGTAGTACAGAAGCCCGGTTGAACCAGGCTATTCTTGCAGGTTATCGGGTGTCCAATAACGCTCGAGATGGACAGTATGCACCGGACGAATACTATGCGTGTAAGACTCCATCGAGCGCGCAAGAGAGGCCTGGTCGCCGAAGTTTACTTCAAGCTGCGAGGTGTACATGCTCGCGGCTTCAATACGTTGGGGCAGCATCTCAGACATTTCGACCAGCGCTGGCTCCAGACCACCGCCTATATCATTCAGGCGAGCTTCGAGCGCTCCCTGCTGCAGGACATAGGGGAAATCCTCGTAGAAGTTGACTCTGGCACCACTTTGTATCAGGCGGTCCATTGCTGAACTGACGATCTGGTGATCGACATGCCGACCAACACCCAGGGGCGCGTACCAGACTGTATCAGGCAGGCGCTCATGCAAGGAGTACAACATTTGTGAGAGTTCGCGAATAATCCAGACATCGGCAGGGTGAACCTCGCCGCCGATCAGCGCCTCTCTACTATTATAGTAGGGTGGGTTGCCGCGATAGATGGCATCAGGATAGTCGAGCCAGAGGTAATCAACGCCGAGGTGATCCAGCGCCATCGCGTCTTCCCGGCGGCGTGTATTCACTGCCTGCGCCGGGTCGGAGCGCAGGCCCATTTCTCGATGAACATTCTGGGCAAAGGGACTTAAGGTCAGGGTTGCTTCGGGTACTCCGCCAAAAACAGTAATGACGAGAGGATGCAGACCAGCATAAACCTGTACTCCGAGCGTGCCGCCGCAGGAGTAGACAACGTCGTCGAAATGCGGTGAAAGAAATATATGCCGGTGCCTTTTTTGAATATCATTCACACTTGTGATTTGCAACGCTACGTCCTCCATAGAGAAAAAATACCGAGCGTTTCGCGCATAAATACAGCGTTAGTATACAGGATTGCGTCAAGAGACGTGATGCGCGAATTCAGCAGAAGCAAGTCGCTATGGATACTGTAGCACGTCGGAGGAAAGTTGACAAACTATCAGTACTAAGGAAGCTTGATGCCCGCTTCATTACAATCAGCAAGGCCATCGCGTACCAGACCTGCCACCAGTTTTTGCAGCCAGGGAAGGTCGCGTTCGCTATAATCAGGTTTGATGATTGTCCCCAACTCGCTGAGAGGCAGGCGTTGTTCAGGAGCAAGGGAGCGCAGCGAATCGACGATGCGGCCACGAAAATAACGGTTGGTGCTGGTAAAGGGCTGTGTGGTGTAAGAAGCTTTCTTTTCCGCTACTTTGCGTAGCTGTCGCAGCACTGTTCCGTCCGGGAAGAGGCTGTGCTGGCGCATCTCGGCATAGGCGGCGCAATCTTCCTGGAGCGGGCAGGAGTTACAACGGGGATTGGCGCTGGTGCAGATAGTTGCGCCGAGATCCATCAAGGCCTGATTCCAGTTGTAGGCTTCTCCTTCGGGCAAGACCTGTTCAGCCAATATAAAAGCCTGATCCGTGGTCATACGTGGCTCGGGATGTTCGAGGCCGAGGAAGAGGCGGTGCAGGACGCGAAAAATATTGGTATCGACGGTGGCAACCTGTTTGTGGTAAGCGAAACAGGCAAGCGCGCCAGCCGTGTAGCGTCCAACGCCTTTGAGCTTGAGCAGTTCATCGATGGTGTCGGGAATGCTCCCGTTATATTCAGCCATAATCTGCCGGGCGATGGATTGCAGGCGCACCGCCCGCATATTGTAGCCGAGCGGCACCCAGACGGAAATAACATCGGCAGTCGGGGCATTCGCCAGGTCGGCCAGAGTGGGAAAGGCTTGCAGGAACTGGAAATATTTAGGCAGCACGCGCTCAACCTGCGTCTGCTGGAGCATCATTTCGGAGACGAGGATGGCGTAGGGGTCAGACGTTTTGCGCCAGGGCAGATCGCGTTGCTGGGCTGCGTACCATGCCAGTAAATGAAGGTGAACCCGCGCAACGAGATCGGGCGCGGGCAGCGCAAATACATAGGTAGAAGAAGATTGCTTCGCCATAAATCTCAGGAGGACGCGCTTTGAGCGGCTGCATTTTCCTGCCGACCGTTGGAATCGGCGGGAGCCGACTGGCGTTTGCGATACATTAAGGAGAAGATGGTATCTCCACCTTCCTGCCAGCACTTCGCGTCTGGCGCGGGGAGGTTTTCGCACAACACCCAATCGTCCGCGTCCTTCAGCACGTGTCCTTTGATGCACTTGGCGTACATGATGTGTGAATTGAGTTCGGGATCATCCGGGGAAATGCCCGGAGTAGCTATCTTCGGAACAAAAAATCTACACCACGGCACGGTAATGTACCTTCCTTGAACAATAATTTCTGGATGTCAGGCAGGCACAAGGCGACACCTGACATTTGCTTGTATTATAACTCATTCCGCCGCTTTTCACTAGTAGCGGTCTGTTGCGTAGTAATATGCGCTTGCTTGCATTTTTTATAGATGGGTTAAAAAGGTAAAGCCCCTGCCAGGGAGACCCGGCAGGGGCCATTTTTGTAGGCAATCTTCTCAATACGCTCGTGTGACAGCGCGGCGAATCCACCATGTGCCGCATTTCAAGCCGATCAACAGGTAGAGCCAGCCCCAGGGTTCTTGAATGACCCAGTAGCTGGCGGCCATTGCCAGGAAAAAGAGGCAGCTTACTGCCGAGAGTTGCTTGATGCGCCAGTTGCGAAGCGACCAGCGAAAGCTATGCATGTGGCATTCACGGTATTGCCAATGGACAATGCCTGTCATGACCAGTAGCGTAATCGTGCCAAGTACGCCGAGACCCGCGAGATATGGTGAAAAGATATGAGGATTGGAGATGTCCATGATGGAAAGCCCTGCGAAATCACGAGTGAGTTCTACAAGTCCTGTTTAGCTTCTAGTATTATAGCATTTTATGAGCGGATTCGTGTATAGTTATGCAAGGACTATTCTGTTCGTATGGAGAACGAAGTGTTAGCAGAGGAATTATTGATTGTTGATGGCGATGCGCGGCTGTGGCAGGCGGCCCGCCCGCTTCTGGATGTCGCGCTGCGCATGGAACAGGGCGATGAATCGTTCGTGTGGCATGGTTGGAATCGGCAGCAAATAGAGCGTTTTCTGGCGCAATTACCATCTCCAAGCAGCATAGTAGTAGGCGTATGGGAAACGATTCCGGCTGATGAAGAGGAACAGTCACCGGAGCGCGAAATGCTGATATTGGGGATGGTATGTGAGGTGGTCGAGGGCGAAGTGCGCACGATTCGCACCTTTGAGGCGTTGGAAGATGCTGGATTGAAGCCTGTGGAGCAGCTTGAACCCGGCTACGAAGATGCGTTGGAGGTGCTGCGTATCGCGCGCAAAGAGGTTGCGCCGGTAGCATGGGCTTTATTTATCGACAAGCCCGCCTGGGATGAATGGCTGTTTGCAAGCAGCGAGGAAGGAAGCGTGGTTGACAAGGGCGAACTACTGGCTCAATTTGCCCGGAAAGGGCGTTGTGTGCTATTGGGAAGCCAGGTGAGAGATGAGTGAAGCCATTTCTCTACCATCGCCGGGCAGAGATGCGCTTGAGCAATTTCCTATAGTCTTTACTGATAATGTGGCATATGACAGCACAATGGGAGTAGCGTATGCTCCAGGGCGTGTCAATCTGATTGGAGAGCATACCGATTATAATGATGGCTTTGTGCTGCCTATCGCGATAGACCGTGTGGTAGCATTTGCCGGGCGTAGTCGGAATGATGGAGTGGTGCGCTTGTGGTCGAAGCATTTTGAAGAATACGCGCAGTTCTCTCTTAAAGGATTGCCAGAAACATTTGAGCAACAACGCGATAAGCTGCCGGGCTGGGCGCGTTATGTGCTGGGTGTGGTGACAGAGTTGCGCAGGGCGGGAGTGGAGCTTGCAGGTTTTGACGCGGTGGTGCATGGCGATGTGCCGGTAGGCGGGGGAATGTCTTCGTCGGCTGCTATTGAAGTAGGCACGGCGCAAGCCTGTATGCTGTTCTCGCGTGGAAAGTTTACTATCGGGAACCAGGATGCGACTATACAGCCGATAGAGGTTGCGAAGCTATGCCAGCAGGCGGAGCATATTGCTTCAGGAGTGCGATCTGGCATTCTTGACCAGGCTGCTTCGTTGCTTGGCAGGCCGGGAAAAGCGGTGCTGCTCGATTGCCGTTCGCTGGAATATCGCTACTATCCGTTCGATGACCCGAATGTGTCGCTGGTGGTGATCGATACCAGCGTGCGCCGCGAACTGGCGGGTTCAGCCTACAATGAGCGGCGACGGCAGTGCGAGGAAGCGACCTTACTTTTGCGTGACCTGATTGTTCAACATGAACCGGAAAACCCTGGTGCAAAGGAGATTCGCTCGCTACGTGATATCAGCCAGGAGGAGTTTGCGCGCTATGAAAACGAACTGCCAGAGGTGTTGCGCAAACGGGCAGGGTATGTGATTGCCGAAAATGTGCGGGTTCTGGAGGCCGCCTCTTTGTTGGAGCAGGGGAAGCTTGAGCAGGTAGGGCCGCTACTCTGGCAGTCGCATGTTGGATTGCGCGACGAGTACGAAGTGAGTTGCAAGGAACTGGATACGCTGGTGGAGATCGCGAGGCAGGTTCCAGGCGTATTGGGTGCGCGCATGCTGGGCGGCGGCTTTGGCGGCTGCACGATTAACCTGGTGCGCAATGAAGCGATAGAGAAGTTGAAAGCGGTGGTCAATGAGCAATATCCGGCGCGGACAGGGTTGCAGGCGAGCATTGATGTGTGCCGCGCTGCTGGTGGGCCGGGAAGTAGCTGGATGCATTGATCGGATACTATGAGTATTCTCGATCAATTTTATCATTGACCGAGGGAGTGCGAATCATCAGGCTTACAAGGGGGGGATAGACTTTCACGACGCGGTGAAAAACGCCACGTGGAAAGCAACAGGATTCGCGGGTGCCAATGCTAAATTGTTCGTGTTCCACTTCGACGAGCAGGCTTCCTTGCAGGACAATGGAACATTTGTCGCTTTCTAGATGTGCATGAGGAGAGGGATCAACCTGTTCATGTTCGGTGTGGTTGTACCAGATTTGCAGCAGGTCAGATCGAAAGCTAATGTTGTCAGGGGGAGTGTGTCCTGATAGTAGCGTCGAGAAGTCCGGTAGTTTTTGATGATGGAAAGCTGGCATAGCAACTCCTGAGTGAGCATTTTATGCTATCTTAGCATGTACAAGGTTGTTGCTCAAGAAAAGGAGATCAGGCGTGAAGTTATTTCTTTCGACGGATATCGAGGGAACGAGCGGGATTGTGGCCTGGGAGCAGATCATTGAGGGGAGTGCGGAGTATGAGCAGGGGCGCAGGTTGCTGACGAACGAGGTGAACGCGGTGATTGCCGGGGCGATGGAGGCAGGGGCGAATGAGTTTGTGGTGAATGACGCGCATCATTTTATGCGCAACCTGCATCCGCAAGATTTGCTTGGGCAGGCGACTTTGATTACGGGCAGGCACAAACCGCTTTATATGATGGAGGGGTTGGATGAGAGTTTTGATGGCGCGTGTTTTGTCAGCTATCATGGCTCTATTGGGGCAGAGCGAGCGGTACTTTCGCACACGTACAATCCGGCTGCTGTCTGGGAGGTGCGGCTTAACGGGGAGATTGCGGGTGAATCGGGGATCAATGCGCTGGTTGCAGCCCATTATGGCGTACCGATCATTTTTGTCAGTGGGGATGAAGTGACGGCGCAGGAGGCGCGACTGATTGCGCCCGAGGCAGAGAAGGTGGTGGTGAAGCATTCTTTGGGGCGCTTCGCCGCGTCGCATATGCATCCGACGGTGGCCTGTGAGATGTTGCGCAAAGGCGCTGCAGACGCGGTGCGAAATATTGAGAGGATGTCTCCGCCAGCATTTGAGCAGCCGGTGCGGTTAGAGGTGACATTTCAAGTGGCGGATATGGCGGAATGGTCGCTCTGGGTACGTGGTGTTGAGCGCGTGGGGCCGCGCACAATTGTCATCAGCGATGACAATCTGTTGAATATGTACCGGATGTTTGTGACGGTTATCACGTTGACCAGGGCATTGGTAGATACACGCTAAGAATATTCAGAAACACAAAAAGAGGCACCGGAACTCATAGATAGACGTTCCGGTGCCTTGTGCTTACATGGTGCTATTATCGCCTGTCGGGTGCGTCATGGTTTCTTCTTCCTCGATGTGGACGCGGTTGTGGCGGTCCTCGATGCGGTCAAGCATATTAGTGAGGCCGCGCAGGCGCTGTTCGAGATCCCAGGCCTCCTGGTACAGCGAGCGTAGTTCGGAAGCCAGCTCGGTAAACTGACCGTTGAGAGCGGCGCGAATCGAATCGCCCTCATTTGCACGCGCGGGCTTATCCGAAGGATACGCTTGCCGGATGGGTACCGACCGGTCAGGTGGAACTGTCACTTCGGGCGTGGCCGGGGTGATGTTCGGCGTGCTGACGGTGGGAGCTGCTGCCGGATATGCGTTCCCGTTGTTATTCGCGCGCGCTCTTTGCGTCCTCTGCTCGCCCATACTCAGGAAAACGATACCAACGATGGCCAGCAGGGCGACGAGGAGAAGGCCTCCGATAATCAGTATATTCATAGAAAACTCCTTTTAGGAAAGTACATTGCTCAGGCGAAGCTGCCCGGCTTAGTGCAGATGGATGGTCACTTCTGCGCTCATGCCAGGCACGATATCCTTGCCGCCGTTATTATCCAGCGTAATCACAACGGGTATGCGCTGTCCAACCTTTGTAAAGTTGCCACTGGTCGGGTCCTGGTTGGGAAGCAGTGAAAACTGCCCAGCAGCGGCCTGCACAATCAACTTGACATGTCCAGAGAAGGTGGTGTCTTTGTAGGCATCGATGGTGATGTCGACTTGCTGACCAACGCTCACATTGTTGATGGCATTTTCGTCTACATAGGCCGTAATTGTCAAGGCTGAAAGGTCAGTTACTTGAACGAGGGTCAGACCTGGTGCGACTGCCTGGTTCTGTACAGCAGGAATCTGGAGAATCGTTCCATTAATGGGGCTGGTCAGGTCAACAGTAGTCGACGCGCCGGAAGTGGTGGCAGAGGTTGGCGCAAGCGTGATGGTACCAATAGTCTGACCGGCAGTTACGGTATCGCCCTGCTTAATGCTTAGAGCGGTCAGCGTTCCTGCGGCAGGCGCGCTGATGTTCACAATATTGCCAGTGACTTGAGCATCATCGGTGCTGTAGTACATGTAGTTGTTCCAGATCCAGTAACCAATGCTACCAGCAATAGCCGCCAGGGCTACAAAGATAAGCAATGTAACCAGTATGGTACGACGCATAGAAGTATCTCCTTTATTGCAGTTGTTAGTAAGGCAGGTGCCTTCTGTTGTTTATTAAACCAGCGCTTCAACAGCGACGGGATGGCTTTCTTCAACGGGCTGTTGTTCCTGAACAGGCCCGCTGGGAGCCGGTCTTTGCCTGCGTTTACCCGGCACAAAGAGCGTAGCAATAATCGCAACGCCGATGAAAGCGAGCGTGAGAACGAAAGCATCCTGAATAGCCAGCACGAATGCCACTCGTTTGAGGAGCAGGGCAACGAGCTGGATAGCAGTATTGTGAGCGAGTTGCATACTCGCTCCCTGGGCCACGAAGTATGCCTGAATGCGTGGAATAAGCTGTCCTAACGGGGAGGACGGCGTTACCTGCTCGGCGAGATGGCCAAAATGCACCTGGCTCTGTGTTTGCACGAGCGTCGCTATGATAGCGATGCCAAGTGAACTGGAGATTGCTCGATTGACTGTGCTGAGCGATGAAGCCTGCGCAAGTTCACGTGGGCCAATTTCTGAAAGCGTGGCAACAGTAAGCGGCTGTACTGTCAGGCCGAGAGCCAGACCGCGCAGCACCAGCATTAACTGAAGCCACCCATAGGATGAATAGATACTGATATAGCTTAACTGCCATGTGGCGAAAGCGAGGATCAGCAAGCCAGGAATCATCACGTTGCGGACGCCTAAGCGGTCTACCAATCGCCCGCCCACAATGACGCTCACCATTGACGCCAGTGCCTGGGGCAGCAGGATCAGACCAGCCTGGAAAGCGCTCTGGGAGCGAATGCTTTGCAGGTAGATCGGAAACAGGAAGAGGCCGCCAAACAGGCTGAAGATCACGAAGATGTTGGCAATGGTTCCCGCGCGAAATGGTCCATTTTTAAAGAGACGAAGGTCAAGCAATGGATGCCTGCCGCGACGAGCCAGGAACAATTCCACAAAGGTGAAGATGGCAAGCGAAAGGATACCGATTGCCATGAAGCCAAGTACTGTTCCCGAAGTCCAGCCATCGGTGCTGGCGCTGGAGAGCGCGTAGAGCAGGGTAGACATGCCGAGCGCGACGAAGATGAAGCCGACAAAGTCGAAGCTGGTGCGCTCCGCAGGCCTATACTCTCGTATCAGAAGGATGGAGAGGATGATGGCTACGATGCCAACTGGCACGTTGATGTAAAAAATCAACTGCCAACCCGCATATGTCACCAGATAGCCGCCGAGCGTCGGGCCGAGGGCTGGAGCAAGCAGGGCCGGGACGCCGAAAATGCCCATCGCCATACCGCGCTCCTGGGGAGGAAATTCGCGAAACAGTAGCGTGATCGAAAGCGGAAAGAGCGCAGCGCCGCCGAGTCCCTGAATGACGCGGAAGGTAATCAGGATGGGCAGGCTCCACGCTAAACCGCACAGGGCCGAGCCAGCGGTAAAGGCCATGAGCGAGAGGATGTAGAAGCGTTTGATGCCAAGCGTGTCTGAGAAGAAGGCTGCTGTGGGCGTGGCTACACCCTGCGCCAGGATGTAGCCTGTAAGCACCCATTGTACGCTGTGAATATCAGCGCCAAACGCGGTTTGCAGACGTGGAATAGCAATATTCACGATGGTCTGATCCAGGATGGACATGAACACCCCAAGGATTACGACCATTGCCAGTACCCATTTGTATTCCAGTCCTCCGCCGGGTTTACGTGCAGCCTGTGGGTTGACTTGCATAACTTGCACGCGGAAAACTCCTTTCAGAGAAATACCTGTAAAGAACACCGCGAAAAAGCGGAGAGGTTAGCTTAAGAACTTTGCTCCCTGTGTTCTGCCTGCGGTCCTTGAACAACAATGCCATACAGAAGCAACTTCACAAGTTGATCTATCATTTCGTCTCGTGACAGGTGCCCAAATGGCATCAGATCATTCAAATCGCGACCGATAGCGCGCATAGCAAAACTCATAACCAGGATATGCACAATGAAAGCAGGGTGGATATCCTGGCGAATATACCCTTCCTGCTGTCGCTTCTGGACATATTCGATAATCTTTTTGCGGCCTTTTACTATTTTGTCAGCCAGGGTCTTCGCGATTTGCGGATGTGTGTAGATGAGCAAAATAGCCAGCCGTGTGTAATCACCTTGAGCGGCAAAGCCATCATAGAAGGCACCTGCCACGCGACGAAAGATGGTCTCTTCGTCGGGTTCGGCACCGCTATCGAGTTCTTGCTCGATCTGGTCGATTACGGAACGTAGCATTGAATGCGGTCCATAATGCTTGATAATTCCAGTAAGTAGCTCGTCTTTAGTATGGAAATGCCAGCAGAGCGTGCCGCGAGAGACGCCTGCTTCGGCGGCAATTTCATCTAAGGTGGCCGCGAAGGTGCCGGAACGCGCAAAGATACGCAATGCTGCTTCAAGGATAGCGCGGCGAATATCCTGAGTTGGAGCGCTCGGCAAGAGGCCGCGTTTGACCAGCAGGGCGCGCAACTCTTCCTTACCACCGCTAAAATGATAGTAAAAGGCTGGCCGCGAAAGCCGGGCTTCTTTGATGATATCTTCTATGGTGATCTCATCAAAGGGACGGTTCTGTGCCAGGTGTTGGGCAGCCTTTAACAGACGCTCTTTCCCTTTACTTTTCTCCCTATCTCCTGTGCAATCTTCCATCTAGAACCACCAGCTAGCGAAAATGAGTTGTACAAATTTGTAAACTATACAATACAGTTCAAGTAAGGAGTATAGTTAAGAATTTGGAGTTTGTCAAGTAACAAAAAGCCGGATTTCCACCTGCCATTTTGTGTGGAAATCCGGCTCGATAGGTTAAATAGAGTATGTCATTTTTGGTTCGCTTGATTCCTGATATCCATTGTCATTGGAGATATCGGGAGGCGGGCAGCGAAAGATGAGTTCGTAGTTGCCGATGCTGATGTGATCGCCATCGAGCAATTCAGCACCCTGTTCGCTGCTAATTTTTTGACCGTTGACGTACACGCCGTTGGCGCTGCGCCTGTCGTAGAGCAGGTAGCGATTTTCTTCGTGGCGCAACAGGGCGTGATGGCGCGAGGTGAGGTTATCCTGGTCGAGCAGGATGTCGCTGGAACCGGCACGCCCAATTGTGTACTCTTCCCGCTCCAGAGGTATTTCGTAAGGCTCCTCAGCGTAGGGTGAGGCAATTATCAGGCGGGCTGTGAGCAGTGATTTTTGCTCCGCGTTCGATTCTGCCTCTTTCGATGGCGGTTGTACAGGTGGTTCAGTTGGCGTCTCCGGATCCGGTACGGGCTGCTGGATGTCGGGCAAGGGCTGCGGAGGTGGGATCACGGTCGGCTCTTCGGATGGCGGTTGTTCCTGCTCCTGTTGTTGCTCTCGCTGGCCGGTATCCGGCAACGGCTCGGGAAGAGCGGGTTCAGGGAGCGGTTGTGGCACGCCAGGAACGATCTGGGGTGTGGGTTCGGGTATAGGCTCGGTAGGGGGTTGTACTTCTGGTTTTTCTGTGGGCTTTTCTGCCCCATCTGAGTTTTGGTCAACCAGGGGAATCGCAGTTTCTCCGTCGGATGGATGTGCTTCATCGTACTCAATCTCTGCGATGGAAGCGATAGGCATATCGTCGGGTTTAGTCTCTAGAGCCGATTCATGGTCGATGGACGTAGTGTGCGTATCCTCGCTATCATTGTAGGGACGCGCTTCATCGCGTCCGGCCTCGGAATGGATAGTATTGTAGGGACGCGCTTCATCGCGTCCGGCCTCGGAATGGATAGTATTGTAGGGACGTGATTCATCGCGTCCGGCCTCGGAATGGATAGTATTGTAGGGACGCGCTTCATCGCGTCCGATATCGGAAGGGGATGTAAGCCCGGTAGACGTAGTAGGCGAATCAGTAGTGGGCGAATTATTGGTGGACGCGATGAAGCGCGTCCCTACACTATCGAATACGGGTTCAGAGATAGGGATTTCGGATATTTCTATTGGTGCAACCTCTTCCTCTATCTGCTCGAGTGTCTCTGAAGAGTCCGGAGCCGATTCGATAGGTATGAATTCGCCTTGTGATACCTCGGGAGCCTCAATATCGAAAGGTTGCTCTGCCAGAGTTTCATCGTCGGTTGGCGATAGGGGGAAGCCTGTTTCCTGCAAGGTAGGCGGTTCAGTTTCAGGAATAGTACCCATTTCAGCAGGCGCTTTTGCCTCAACTGGATGTGTTCCATCCGAACTCGATGATGTGGCTGAAGAGAAGGGTTCATATATGTTGTTTTCGGCAGTTGCTGCAATGGGTTCAGTTGCTTCTGTAAATAGCGAAAGAAACGGTGTTTGTACAGGGGTTATGAAGCTTGGGAACCTGGTCGGCTCTGTGACTTCAGGCAGATATTTAAGGGTATGGTGCAGGCTGTCGGCGAAGGCCTGCACTGATGGATAGCGGTACTCGGGCGCGGCAGAGAGGGCGCGCAGTAACACACCATCCAGGTCAAGCGTGATGTGCGGATTGAGGCTGGATAGGGGTGTGAGCATTTCGTGGCGTTTCTTGAGTTCGATTTCCTCGGGGGTCCCGAGAAAGGGCGGACGACCTGCAAGCCAGAAATAGAGCAGGACAGCCAGGGCAAACTGATCACTGGCGGGAGTCAATCGTTTGTCAAATTGCTCGGGCGCGGCGGTTATGGGTAAAGGGGTCTGTGCTGGTTGGCCGTAGCGGCGTACAAATTGTGCTAAACCGGTGTCCGAAATAAGAAATGGAGCGGCGTCATTTTCCAGGTCAGGGCCATGTAGAACTAAAATATTGGAGAAAGTGAGCGCGCCGTGTATGTACCCCTGCTGGTGCATATAGTTTAGTGCGTCGGCAAGCTGGCGCGTATAGCGAATGGCGTCAGCTAAGCCAAGTGGCGGGCGAAACCAGAGCCTGCCTTCGGCACCAAGCAGCGAACCGGGACTTACATAGCGGCGCGCAACATAGAGCTGGCCGTGTATTTCACCATAATCAAGGATGGGCGCGAGATAGGGATGATTAAATATACTGATACGCTGCATCTCACGGAAAAATTGGCGGCGAGCAGCATCTGGAAGCGTTGTGTGAGGATGAACAAGTTTGAGTGTTACCTTGCGTAAGAGAATCGAGTCTTCAGCCTCGTAGCTCTCCCCAGAAATACCGCTGCCTAAGCAGCGGGTGATACGGTAGCGTTCAAATAATTGACCGGATTCTAAGATTGGCATAACATTCCTCACTTTATTGCGGTCTCAGGATTGGTCTGCGCTTCCTGGCTGTCTGCTGGCATTGGCGTTTGCGATTGCAAGACGCTTTTTTTGACGCCAGCGCAGCAAGAAAAAGATGAAAATGATCAGGGTAATGAGTAGGGCTAAACCTGCCCAGCCGATAGCACTGGCGATTTGTTCGACCTGCGAAAAGTTGTCATGAAAGATGCGCCCGGCGAAGAAACCGAGACAGCCATAGATGATGGCCCAGACAATACCCCCGGCAGCATTATAAATCAAAAATGAGCGCCAGGGCATATGATTGACCCCTGCCAGGAAGGCGGCCCAGGCACGCAGAACAGAGACAAAACGACCGAAGAAGACGGTTTTATCTCCATGTTTAGTGAAAAACTGCTCGGCATAGTTTAGATGGCTGGGTTTCAAGAAAATATATTTGCCGTAGCGAAGTACCAGCGCGCGTCCGCCGGTCTGCCCGACCAGATAGCCGATATTATCGCCAAGAATAGCTCCCGCCGCAGCACAGGCAATCACAATGGGTATCTGGAGATGGTGATTGACGGCAGCGAAAAAAGAGGCGAGCAGGAGCATTGTTTCACCGGGGAAAGGAATGCCAGAACTTTCGATCATGATGAAGAGCAACACTGCTGGATATCCCAACAGGTTGAGCGCGTCCTCTAGTGTCTGTAACGAAATGAGCGCAGCGAGCGGGGTGCCGTGAAGTATTCCTGACTGCGCTGCGAGGAGCAAATGCATTCCGCATCCCCTTTATTGCACTTTAGCACACGAAAGCAAGCGATATATCAGGCCCCCATTATAAGCATCTTTGCAAAGCGATGCAAGCTTTAGCTGAACATTGTAGAACCTATACCTGATTAGCGTCCCGGGCTTGCGTTTGTACAGATCTGATTTTTGGGCGGAAGATCAGCCAGGTGATAAGCAAGACAAGCAAGGTTGGAATAATGTTGATTGGGCTGACCAGCGGTGCCCAGTTTCCATAAGGTGGCAGGCCATCTTTGAAGAAATAGGTCATAAAGGATGTGATCGAGAAAGTCAGTGAGAATGCCAGCAGGGCGCGGCCCGGTCTGCTGTCGGAGATGGGAAGCGCGACTGCCGCTAATGCGATCAGCCAGGTAATGTACCAGGAGTAAAACCAGGGCGTGACGATCAGCAAGATACCAAGTGTGGCGAGCGAGGCAAGGACGAAGGTGCAGATGGAAGGAGCGCGCCACATCCATATGATACTGAATACCAGCAATGCCGCAAGCGTAACCAGATCGATGTTGTCCCAGATTTTGCGGTTGGTAAAAATAGCAAAGATTCTGGGAATGGGCTGGCTCTGCTGCCATTCGACGAGTGAGCGCATCACCGAATTCTGAGAATAGAGCGAAGAAGGCGGCCTGGAGAAACTGTCACGAATGGAATGGATGCTGTGCCCGACCCAGAAAGGGCCGTAGAAGAGCAGCAGAACAGCGCCTGTAGCGATGCCAGCATAGATAAGAGTAAGTAGAGCGGGTTTCCAGACCTGAGCATTGCGTAGCTGGTCAAACGAGCGAACTTTCGATGCGTGCAGCGTTCTCACCACTAAAAACGCGATGAACAGGATAAGAATGGGAAGCGCGGTGAATTTCACCAGCGCGGCCAGCGCAAAGGCGACAATCGCTGGAAGATAGCCGCGAGGTTGGAGTAGCTGGCCTTGTTTTTCGGCACGCACGCACAGGAAGATGCTGAGCAGGAGCCATGTTACCATGAAGACATCGTTATGCCCGCCGAGGCTGCTCTCGAGCAGTACCAGTGGATTCAGGGCGTAGAGCAGCGTGCCAAGCGTGATGACGCGCTCGGATTGGCCTGCTTCGCGCAAAGTTTTGCTGACCAACCAGGTATTGACAAGATGAGCGGCCAGGGCAAACACGCGAAATGCCAGTACATAGACAACCGGTAATGGAGCGAGGACAAGGCCCCAGAAGCCGCAGACCAGCAGCCAGAGCGGGCCGTAGGCGGCAACACTGGTTGCGTAGTAGTTGAGAGGCGTGAAAGGATCGCTTGGAAACTTGCTAAGCGGTACAAAGTATGGATTGGCATGATAGGTTGCCAGAAGGCGGCTTAAACCAGCGTAGACAAAAATATCGTGGGAGAGCATGGCGGGCGTAAAGACGAATATACAGCCAGCCAGAAGCGCCGCCAGACACATTAGCAAGCGCGTGGGACGATGCGTAGGGCTTTGCGCTGGTTGCCGCAGGAGATAAAGCGCGCACAGGCCATAGAGCATGAACATCAGTGCGATGAGCAGCAGAAATTCGACATAGCCAGTATCGGATATTGAGGCAATGGCGTTGCTGGTGAAGCCGAGGTCTTTGGGCAGCCAGGAACCGGGCGCTGTAAGTAGTCCACCTAGTGGTGTTTGCAGGCGAATAACAGGATCATGAATGCGACTGAGTGGCGCAGCCATGAGAAGGACGCAGGCGACAAAAGCCAGCGCGCATAGAAGCACTGGAAGCAGGTTAAAACGTTTATCTGAGACCGGAGCAGCCTTTGAGGGCTGTTCCAGTGGTGTTATCACAGATTTTTCGAGCATAGCCATCCTTTAGACCATCCAGCGGTTTAAGACGAACAGTACGGCGAGAATTGCCTGTAAAAAAGGGAAAGCGATCAATATAGCTTGATGCAGGCGTGGATGCTGCGTGCCGAGCGCGGCCAACGTGATGAAGCCGGGGAACATCTCAAGCACGAAGCGCTGATTGGAAACGAAGGCGTCGGGCTGGTGCGTGGCCGGGCTGATAAGCGTGTAGAACAGCAGCAGCCCGATCCAGATCGTATAATTGAGGCGCAACTTTCGCCAGCCGAGAATTGCCAGCACAATGAAGCCAATGGTTGCCGCCATATCGAGCAAGATATGCACCTCGTAGAACGAACCGAAGGGCTGCACGCGGAATAGCTGGCGCAAAGCGTCGTAGAATCCAACCCAGGGGAAGGTTAGCTGACGATCCCAATGGCTTTGTACTGCTGCGAATGCGACCGGATTGCCAAAGAGCTTCCAGCAGTAGAAACAGTAGATAAGGGTTCCCACAGGGATCAGGATAATGGGCAAGACGCGGGGAAGGGCTTGTAACGCTTTCTTTACCGGGCTTTCTTCGCTATCGAGAATGCTGTGCCGCGAGGCCCACAATTCGTACAGGTAGGGAATGACCAGGAAGACACCTGCCGAACGGGTGAGGGCGGCCAATAGACCAAGCAGTCCAGCGAGCCACCATTTCTGACGGCGCAGGGCCAGGAAGGCGCTTGCGGTCAGGAAGAGAAACAGCGACTCGTTATAGGGCGCAAAGAAGAAAAAGGCGGTTGGAAAAATACACAGGTAGAGCAGCGTGCGTCGTCCGACCTGTTCTCCAAGCATCTCTACGGCAATTTGGTAGAGTACAAATAACGTCCCGAAGAGGGCGAGATTGCTGAGAATCATGCCGATGGCGATATAGCCGGAATTGCCAAAGAGAAAGGCGATGGCTTTTATCAGCCAGGGAAATAAGGGAAAGAAGGCCGTGTCATAGATGGTCTGGTAGCCGTATTGAGCGATGCGTGTATAGTTGGCGGCATCCCAGTGATTCCATGAAGTGAGTAATCCGATCACGTCTACGGGTTTGACCGGATAGACATGCGGGGGTACCGGAAAAAGGATAAAGCCGATATAGGTCGCTGCTATTAAGAGCAGGCGCGTTCCAATAAATAACCAGAGTATATCGGCAAGCGGTGCGCGTTTCATGCGATTCCACCCGTGTTTTTGCTCAAGATAATACAAGCAGTAGAGAGAATAAACATACCGTTTATTCTAACGTATGTGAGGGGGATTCAGGTACAAAGTTGGGGGAGTATACCAGAATGGGGGAATGTGGAGAAACTGAGGAAGCCACCCGTGATAATTGACCGGGAAGCCACCCGCAAGGGGCTGGCTCTACAATATGTTCCCGCTTGTAGAGCCAGCCCCTTGCGGGTGGCTTCCCGGCTCTCCAGGCCAATTGCAAGAATGATGCCTGGCCTCTCGTTCTGGCTATTCTTCCATGATTTCTTCGATCTTTTCCTGGATGGTTTTCGCGGTCGGATAGAACGCTGTTTCTTCCGCCGGGTTATATGGCGCAGCGGGAGCAGGCAGAGCGGAGATGAAGACCGGCGTGGCATCCAGGTCGTAGAAGCAGTTTTGCACGATCCAGGAGTGGATGTGACGCCCGTAACTGGTCAGGTCGGACTCTTCCGTTACCACGATCACGCGGTTGGCTTCCTGCACGGCGGCGCGTACTGCTTCCTGATCGAAAGGAGCGAGCGTGCGTAGATCGACGATTTCGATAGCGCCGCCGTTGTCTTGCACGAAGTTGGCGGCAGCGGTGCAGGATTCGAGAACCATTGTGCCCCAGGCGATGATGGCGAGGTTGCTGGGGCCTTCACCGATGCGCAGGCGGCGGGCTTTGCCGATGGGAACGGTGTAGTAGCCTTCGGGCACCTGCCAGTACTCGGCCATAGCGGGAATCAGGTTGCCCTGACCATCTTTGGGCGGCTCTGAACGATAGAGGCGACCACGCTCAAGGAAGGTGACGGGCGACTTCGAGCGGTGTGCCTCTAACAGCAGACCTTTGGCGTCGAAAGGCGTAGAGGGGCAGAGCGTAATCATGCCGGGAATAGAGGTAAACCACTGTTCGCCCGCGTTGGAGTGGCCGAATGCGCCGCCACCCGCTCCGCCGCTTGAAATGGGGCCGCCACCGCCGCTGCCGGATTTGGTGCGAATAATGAGCGGAACGGTCCAGTCGCCAAAGTTCTGGTAGGAGACGCGCGCGGCAAGCCTGATGGTCTGCGCAGCGGACTGGTGATAGTCCACGAACTGAATTTCGGCGCAGCGCGGTTTGCCATCGATCATGCCAGCGCCCGCCGCGATGCCGACAATAAGCTGCTCGTTGAGGGGGCTGCTGATGGCGCGGTCAGGAAAATTTTTGACGAGGTAGGCCGTTGCTCCGAAGACGCCACCGCGAGGGCTGCCTACATCCTGGCCGTACACAAAGAAGCCTTCATCGCGCTTCGCCAGTTCTTCCAGCGCCTCGTTGATCGCGCCGAGCATCGGCAACTGCCTTTTCGCGCCACGCGGCGTATTTTCTACCCACTCGGGCACGTAGACGATATGCTCCATCACGCGATCGGGGGTTGGTTCTGGCTCCTGTAAGACCTGGGCTTCGGCGCGTTCGAGTTCGGCGCGTACTTCCTTGCGAATGCGCTCGATATCGCCATCCTGGAGATAGCCACGCTCGACGAGCCAGCGTCCAAAGTTTTTCACAGGGTCTTTGGTGGCAGCTGTGGCTTCGATCTCTTCCTTTGTGCGATATGCTCGAATGTCGGTGCTGCTTGAATGTGGATCGAGCAGACCGAGGCGCAGGTGCATCAGAACAGGGCCTTTGCCCGAGCGTATATGCTCGACTAAGCGTGTGGCAGCGTTGTAGGTTGCCATTGTGTCTGTGCCATCGACCTCTTCGGCATAGACGCCACCGCCTTTTGCCCACTCGACGAGCGACCCCGCCCATTGAATGGGAGATGGTGTGGTGATGGCCCAGCCGTTGTCTTCGACAATCATAAGGACGGGAAGTTGGTGAACGGCGGCCTGGCGGAACAGGACGTTGAAATCATTGGTTGCCGCGCCGCCATCGCCGGTCGTGAACATGACGATATCGTTGCTTTGATGGCGTTTCAATGTGAAGCCGACGCCTCCAGCAAATGGGGCAAGCGCGGCCACTTCGCTGAAGGTTGGCAGGATGCGATGGCGTTTGCTTCCGTAGTGCGAGGGCATGTTGCGACCGGCTCCCATCGGGCCAGTGGTGCGCGAATAGGCTTCGCGCAGAGGGCCGTGAATATCGCCGGTGCGTTGTAACCAGGCGGCAAGGTCTCGATAGTAGAGGGCCATCCAGTCGGTGGGCTGGAGTGCGGCAACGACTGCGGCCATGCTTTCATGCCCGGCGCAGCCGATATAGAAAGGGAATTTACCCTGGGTTTTGCGGGTTTTCAAAAGGTCATTGGTGACGCGAGCTGTCACCATTGTACGGTACAGGGCAAGAATGTTCAGCGGCTCTGCTGTTCTTGTTGTTTCCGTAGCTCGGGTATTTACTGTCATCTGTCCTCCATAGGTCTACATTGACGGCTGAAAAAGAGGATGTAGTTTTTGCGTTTTCGCGCACGTTTTCGAGTTCATTATAGAATCCACGCGGGCGAAAAGCAATGATGAAGTCGATTAGCTATGCTGAAAAAAAGCACCTGGGAACGTCTGCATGATAAACATCTCACTTCTGAATCCGGTGTGATGGTTGACAAATGGAGGGAATGTGATGCGTTCGCGCGGCTCTATTCACGTGTTGATCGGGATATTGTGTGTCTTGCTCTTATTTGTGGTCGCCTGTGGTGGTTCACCGCCTCAAACAAGGCAGGGCGTCCAGGTGTGGGATGCAATACATGGTGGCAAACCAGTGGTCTACAGTGGTACCATCTCAAGTGTGTATACTATTGCCTGATCTCCCAATAGCCGGTATATTGCCATAGGCGGCCTACAGGCTGGAGATAGCGCTATTGTGCAGGTCTGGCGACCAATGTAATACGATGGAGGTAAAAATCCCCCAACGGGTTTGCCCGTTGGGGGATTGCAAACCAAATTATGCACAAACCGTTTCCACCCAGGATTCTTTACGGAGCGGACTATAACCCTGAGCAGTGGCCTGAAGCGATCTGGCTCGAAGATATGCAGTTGATGAAGCTGGCCCATGTCAACATAGTTTCGATCAACATTTTTTCATGGGCGATGCTGGAACCCGGCTTAGGCGAGTATCATTTTGAGCAGTTAGATCGCATTATGGATATGCTGGCTGAATCAGGCATTATGGCTGATCTCGCGACGGCGACGGCCACGCCGCCAACCTGGATGAGCCATATGTACCCAAATATGTGGCCGGTGACACGCGACGGTAAGCGCTTGAGTTATGGGTCGCGGCAGCATTATTGCCCGAATAGTCTGGATTATCGAACACGGGCGGCTGAACTGGTGCGTCGGCTGGCGGAACGTTACAGGCAGCATCCGGCGCTGGCGATGTGGCATGTCAATAACGAGTACGGGGATCATGTGCCGAGTTGTTACTGCGACAGGTGCGCCCAGGTGTTTCGAGAGTGGTTGCAGAAGCGCTATGGCACCCTCGACGCGCTCAATGCCGCCTGGGCGACGAACTTCTGGAGCCAGCGCTATTTCGCCTGGGAGGATATTTTGCCTCCGCGCATTACTCCGGCCAGCAACAATCCGGGGCAGGTGCTTGATTACTGGCGCTTCATGTCCGATTCGCTGCTTGGGTGTTATCTGAACGAGGCAAGGATTTTACGCGAGATTACGCCGGATGTCCCGATTACCACTAATTTTATTGTGAGATTCAAGCCGATCAACTACTTTGAATGGGCCTCGCATATCGATATTATCTCCTTCGACCTCTATCCCGCGCTTACCACACCTGCCTGGGAGTGCGCGCTGCGCCATGACTTGATGCGCTCATTGAAGGGTGGGCAGCCTCACCTGTTGATGGAGCAGACGCCGAGCCAGCTGAACTGGATGGCGCAGAATCCTCATAAGCGACCCGGGCGCATCCGTTTACAGAGTATGCAGGCGGTGGCGCATGGTGCGGATGGCGTGATGTACTTCCAATGGAGACAATCAAAAGGAGGGGCGGAAAAGTTCCACAGCGCGATTGTGTCGCATGAAGGAAGTACGCATACGCGCATTTTTCAGCAAGCGGCAAAAATCGGCGAGGAGTTAGAGAAGATTTCGCCGGAAGTGGTACGTTCCCGTGTGCATGCTGAGGCCGCGATAGTGATGGACTGGGAGAACTGGTGGGCGGTCGAGTATTTGCCGGGGCCAAGCGATCGGCTGAGATATTGGGAGCAGATTTCACGCTGGTACGCGGCCCTGTATAAGCAGCATGTGGCGGTGGATATTGTGCAGCCAGATAGCGATTTGAGTAAGTACCGGCTGGTAATCGCGCCGCTGCTGTATATGGTGCGGCCAGGAGCGGCACAGAACCTGGAGCGGTTTGTCGAAGCTGGCGGCATTTTTCTGACCACGTTTTTCAGCGGCATTGTTGACCAGAACGACCAGGTGAAGTTGGGAGGCTATCCGGGCGAATTGCGCCGCTTGCTGGGCATTTATGTTGAAGAGTTCGATCCCTGGCTGGAAGAGATGAATAACGAGGTGGTGATTGAGACGGGGCCGCTTCAGGGACGCTATTCCTGCACGCTGTGGGGCGAACTTGTGCATGCGGAAGACGCTGAGACCCTGGGCGTGTTTGGGCATGATTACTACGCGGGAGGCCCTGCTCTGACGATGAATCGCTTTGGGCAGGGGCAGGCTTATTACATTGCGACACGGGGAAGCGATGAACTGTTGCAAAGATTGGCCCGTTATTTATGCGATGAAGCCGGGATACAGCCATTGCTCGAAGTGCCTGAGCATGTGGAGGTGACGCGGCGCGTGCGTGAGGATGGACGAGCAGTGTATTTCCTGTTAAATCATGGGGATGATAAACAGGCAGTGCAGTTGCCAGCCGAAACATTCGCGTCATTGCTGGATGGAAAAGATGTGAGCGGAGAGATTGAGTTAGCGCCACGAGATGTAATGGTGTTGCTTGATTAATTTTTCCGCAGAAAGAGGGAGTATCCAGGCATGTCGTCCTGAGCGCAGCGAAGGATATCTGGTCTGAGCATATGATTCTGCTGGACGGCGGAGATCCTTCGCTGCGCTCAGGATGACATGGAGCTTCATCCCCGTTCTTTTATCGAAGTTCATTAAGCAAGCGAGGGGAGTAGACGTGAAGCAGTTTGATTGGGAGAATTTTTATAAGCACACCAAAGATGCGCAACCCTGGGGCTACCTTATGAAGGCCGCTTCGCTCGTTCCGACGAAAGGGAAGGCTCTTGACCTCGGTTGTGGGGCGGGCCGGGATACACGCTATTTGCTGCAAGAGGGGTTTGAGGTGATAGCAGTAGACGCTGATCCTCATGCGATGGCTATCCTTGCTACATTTCCGCAGGGACGCTTACGAGCGGTGCAATCTCGGTTTGAGGACTTTACGTTTGAGCCGGAATACTATGATCTGATAAACGCTCAGTTCGCGTTGCCGTTTATTCCAAAGGAGCGCTTTCACGAGGTGTTTGCGCACCTGAAAGCTTCGTTACGTCCGGGCGGCATTTTCGCGGGGCAGTTCTTTGGTTTGCATGACCAGTGGAATACGCCGGAAAGCCCGATGACCTTTTTCAGCCGGGAACAGGCAAAGGAGGAATTGCGGGACCTGGAAGTACTTGATTTTCGGGAGATTGACGAGGATGGGCACACGGCGGATGGTTCGCCCAAGCACTGGCATGTGTATCATATTGTTGCAAGGAAGCCAGCCAACCTCTAGCTTGGGGCAAGATTCTGGTCTTCTTCAGTGCTGGTCAATTGCGCGCGAATAATGGCCTGGGGCTGGTTGAGCAGAGCGTCGGCAATACGCTGCCTGTGCTTTGGAAGGGTATTTGCTGGCAGTTCATCAGGGTGGAAGTAACGATTGTCGCGGTTTTCTTCGCTTGGCCCTAATGTCCCGCCTGTGACGTGACAGAGGAAAGTCAGTACGACCTCTTGTTTTTGCGGTTTGGAATAGACGCCTACCAGCCGCTCTACCTCAATCGCCAGGCCGGTTTCTTCGCGCACCTCGCGGCAAACGGCCTCGTCAACGGTTTCGCCCTGTTCCATGCCGCCGCCGGGGAGATTCCACCAGTCGATGTCACGGCGGTGACCCAGCAGAACGCGCCCGTCGTTGTCGAAAATCAGGGCAAAGACGCCAATACGAAAGATTGGGGAACTGCTCTCGGCATCCAGATGTTTGCTCATGGTGGAAACTCCCTACTCAATACAAACTACCTCTCTCTATAGATTATAGACGCTATAAGCAGTGTCATGGAGAAGTTGTTGCGCCAGTGCGTAGGCCTGCTCTTCATCAATTTCATCTGCCTCGATCATTTCGTCGAGTACCTGCCCAATGACACTGCGGGCGCGAATAGCACCGGCCCAGTGAAATTCGGGGAGACTTGTGCCATCCGAACTGCACATGAGCTTGCTCACCGGAGCAACGCTCAGAGCCTGGCGGGTGAAGGCGAGCATTTCTAATTTTTCGACAAAGGGAATGGCATACGACAGGTCGAAATAGACGTGGGGATAGACAGCCGCGAGGTACGCGCCAAGTTGTGTGTAAGGATAGCTTTCGTGGAGCAGAACAATCTTCATGCCGTGATAGTCGCTCCGCTCAAGCACATCGCGCAACTGGAGCGGATTGCCCAGACGCATATCGGTATCGGGATCGCCGTAGCCGCTATGAAACTGTATTGGCAAACCCTGTTCGGCGGCGTGACGGAAGGCAATATGCAGCAGGTAATCGATCAAGGGTTTTTGGGTAATACGCAGCCTGTCGTTTCGTATAGCCAAACGTGCTTCGCTAAACGAGGCAGAGGCCTGATCCTTGCTCCATTCAGCGATGTTGAGGCCTGCGCGATAGGCGACGATGCTTTTAAAGCCGCAGTAGCCATGTTCGCGTACATTGGTGAGCCTCTGCTCGTAGGTGTCAAGCAGATCATCGAAATGCTCGTATTCGACGATGAGGTCTTGCATGAGCGTTTCCAGACGGAGCAGTTTGACGGCGCGGCAATGACCAAGCTGGCCAAGACGGTCTGCGGAATAGCAGTTCTCAGGTAGGGGAAAACCGACGTCCAGTACCAGGGTATCGAAATTGGCAGCGCGAAAGAGCCGTTCGATGATGGAGTCGTTGTCGAGCCGATTGCGCGTGGCGAGAATGTCAGCTTCGTTCAGTCCGCAACCGTAAAAGGCCGCCATCTGGCGTAACATCCACAGGTAATAGACGGTATGGGGAATATGCTGTTCCCCTATCTCTGGCGCGTACCCTTCGGTGAAATAGTTGCGAAATGTTACCGCATCCAGATGTTGCTGTAACAGGACGGGATGGCAGTGATTATCAACGATGGGAATGCTGGTCAAATCGAGCATGCGCACCTCTTAACATGAAAGACTGTTTTTCAATTGTACCACACCCTGCGTAACTACAAACGGAGCTGAAAGGGCAAAAGCTGCACTCAAGAGTTTTATGAGCAAAAAAACATACTTTTTAGGTGTCCTTGACAATATTTTCAGGTTGTGTTATAAATATTTTTAGAGAGTTAAAAATTAGAGTGTATGAATATAAAAAGTAAAATGAGAGGTTGGGAGCAGTATGTCGCCGGAAATGCAAACGTTGCCAATACGGGCTATAGATTGCTTGAAATTGTGCTATAAATTGCAAGAGCGTAACGAGCGCATTACGACATCGACGATGCGCGAGCGGTTGCAGACATTGGAGCCGAGCGGCCAGTTGAGTGATGCTACAGTGACCCAGCTTTTTAAGTGGCTGGCCGAACGAGGGTATGTGCATCATACGCGCTATCATGGAGTGGAGTTGACTGAGGCTGGCACGAGTATCGCGGCTGAACTCGTGCGGCGGCATCGTATGCTGGAGTTGTTTCTGGTACAGGTGATGGGCTTTCCTCTGGATGAGGTGGATGCCGAGGCGGAGCAACTGGAGCATGCAATTTCAGAGGCATTCGTAGACCGTATGGATGCGCTGCTTGGACATCCAACGGAAGACCCGCATGGTGATCCAATTCCTTCTAAGATGGGGACAGTGGACGTGCCTGTCACCCAACCTCTTTCTACGGTGCTTCCGGGTCAACAGGTGATTGTGCAACGGGTGAGTGACGATGAACCTGACCTGTTGCGTTATCTTGCTTCGTTGGGCTTGATTCCGGGCGCGAAGGTGCGCATTGAGGCGGTTGCTCCCTTTGGGGGAGTGTATACGCTGCGCATTGGCAATGCTAGTCACGCGGTGGGTGATGCCGTGACACAGCGGGTGCTGGTGCGTCCTGCTTCTAGTGAGGATACGCTGCCTGTTGAGGTGATAGGAGGTGAGGAATGAGAAGCTATCCTGTTGAACCGGCAGAAAGTGGCGTCCTCAATACAATCCAGGATACGAAAGGTGTGCGGGCTGCCGCACGCGCGGCTTTGGATGGGCGTTTGCGCGGCATACGGGCGATTTTGCCGTTTATCGGGCCTGCCTTTATCGCCAGCGTTGCTTACATTGATCCCGGCAACTTCGCGACGAACATCCAGGGAGGCAGCGCTTTTGGATATAACCTGCTGTGGGTTGTTGCGCTGGCAAACCTGATGGCGATGTTGTTGCAAACGCTTTCGGCGAAACTGGGATTGGCTACCGGGCAAAATCTGGCTGAGTTGTGCCGGGAACATTTTCCGCGACCCGTTGTGTATATGATGTGGGCGGCTTCAGAAGTGGCGGCGATGGCGACCGACCTGGCAGAGTTTCTGGGCGCGAGTATTGGTCTTAACCTGCTATTTGGCATTCCTCTGATTTATGCCACGCTCATTACAGGTGTTGTTACTTATGTTATCTTGACGCTGGAGCGTTATGGTTTTCGACCATTAGAGGCGGTGATAACGGCGCTGGTGGGTGTAATTGCCATCAGTTATGTTATTGAGACCGTCTTTTCGCGCCCTGATTGGGGGCAGGTTGTCCTGCACACGGTACTGCCGTGGGAGGGCAGTACGCAGAGCGTGTTGTTTACGGTAGGAATCATCGGTGCTACGGTCATGCCGCATGTGATTTACCTGCACTCATCACTGACCCAGATGCGTATTATTCCGCGCAGTGAGAAGGAGGCGCGGCGTATCTTCCGTTGGAGCATTCCTGATGTGGTGATCGCGATGGGAGTGGCCGGGCTGATCAATATGGCGATGTTGTATATGGCTGCTGCGACGTTTCATTTTCACGGCTTTACCGGCATTGCCGATATCAGTAGCGCGTACAAAACGCTTACTCCTCTATTAGGGGGCGCGGCAAGTGTGGTCTTTGCTGTGTCGCTGCTGGCTTCCGGCCTTTCCAGTTCCAGCGTTGGCACAATGGCGGGACAGGTCATCATGCAGGGGTTTGTAGGCTTCACCATTCCTGTATGGATACGCCGGTTGGTGACAATGTTGCCGGTGTTCATCGTGGTGTTGCTTGGTGTCAATCCTACGGAGACGCTGGTTATCAGCCAGGTGGTGCTGAGCTTTGTACTGCCACTACCAGTCATTACGCTGATTATGTTCACGAGCCGCAAGGATGTGATGGGTTCGCTCGTCAATAAGCGCATAACGACGATATTGGCGAGTATGTGCGGCGCGGCAATTGTGATTTTGAATGTGGTGCTGCTGTATCTCACCATTTTCAATGTAGGAAGCTAAGGGGCGTAACAATTCGCCCCTTTTATTTTTTTGGGTTTCTATTTATTTATGTATGGGGACTTATTGCATGAATAACAATCCACTCGATCAACTACGAACGATTTGTCTTGCTTTGCCTGAAGCAATCGAGACGGGGGGAGTCGGAGATCCATCGTTCAAAGTGCGCATTAAGATTTTTGCTATGCAGCATCGTATGGACGGGCGCATGTCGATGTGGTGCAAAGCGCCTTCAGGGGCGCAACAGGTACTTGTTGCGTCTGATCCAGAGCATTTTTTTGTGCCGCCCTATGTTGGACATCACGGCTGGGTTGGTGTCTGGTTGGATGTTGACGTGGACTGGGACATGGTTGCTGAACTTGTGCGAGATAGTTATCGCATGACTGCACCAAAGCGTCTTGGAGCGCTTGTCGAGAACAGTTCGCCGTTATTTCAGGCGGAATAGCATAATTCAATCTTCGTTGACTCTCACGCTTTGTCCGAGGGTGGGACGGAACGCCTGCCACATAATGAAGCCGAGCACAAGAATAAAGAGCAGCACTAAGCCGGGCAGGATGATGCCGAGCGATGGTGGAATGAGGATGTGTGAAGGAACGACCTGTTGCAGGCTGAAGAACTGGTCATTGGGAATGTTGCTGAGCGGGCCGCTGGCCGGAATATTGGTGATGAGCAGGGCGGGGGTGGTTGTGACGGCGAGGATGATGCCTAGCAGGCCACCAAGCGCAAGAGCAACTATGTGAATGATTCCCTGTTCCAGGGTTAAGATACCTGCTACCTGTCGAGCGCTTGCGCCAAGCGCCCGCAGTACGACGAATTGCGAGAGACGCAAACGCACGCCCAGCCAGGATGCAAGCAGATCTCCGAACAATGCCAGCAGTAAGACGGTTCCAGTGCCAAGTCCCAGGAAGGCAAGAATATTGCTTTGCAGCGAATCCCGGTTTAGCTCGTCGATTAAGGCGCGCCGGTCATAGAGATTGTTCAGGTGAAGCTGGCGAATTTGTAGCTGCGAGCGAATAGTTTGTAGCGCAGCCGCATCATCGCTGGTGCGGAGCCAGACATGATTGTAGGGCAATGGAGGAGTGGCATTGGGATTGTACAGCGCCTGATCGCTTTTGTAGAGCGTTGTAAAGGTCTGGTAATCCAGAAGCATACCTGCAGGCGCAGAAGCAGCGCTATTGAGGTTGTTATTGATGGTTGGAATATGCTGCACAACGGCTATCACCTGACAGTGGAGCGGGTTCATGACGTTTCGCTGAACTACTACCGTGAAAAAATCTCCAACGCTGATATGAAATTTTTGCGCGGCAACGGCATCGATGATGACAGGAAATGTATTCGTTTGTTCAGCCGCGCGACGCAATGATCTGAGCCGGGCCATAAGCGCGTCGAGCGAGAGAGATGAGTTATTGGCGGGCCAGAGAATGGTTTGCGCGAAGGTATTTGTGTCTGCCGCCAGGATTTGTACCGGGATGACGGGATAAAAACCGGCTCCATAGCCATCGGTTGTATAACCAATTGTGACCGAAGTTACGCCTGGAATATCCTTATAGATGGCGATTTCATCCTGCGCGGTAAGACGGTCTGCATCGGCTGGAACATCGCCACTGAAGTCAGCGCCCGCCACGTAGTTAGCAACATCAACGGTATGTTGCAGTTGTGTGGCGTTATAGGTCAGAGTGAAAATGATGAACGCGGTGGCGAAGGCCGGAAGCAATAGCGTGCGCAGGGCATAGCGGGGAGTTCGGGCCATTTGTGCCAGTGCGAGCATTGAGACGGCTCCGCGTCGGCGCGAGACGAATCTTGCGCTCAAGCGCAGGAGAAACGGAAAGACGCGCAAGAAAACAATCAGTAAAGCGAGGATGAAAAAGATCGATGCGGTGATGGAAAGTGGGGCTAAAATGAGTGTCTTTGTACTGGCGTCAAGCTGATTGCCGAGGCTGGTCAGGTAGAGAGAGAGGCCGAAAGCTGTGAGGGCGATAATGGCGGCTACAATATCGAGACGAAAATGCTGCCAGAAGGTACTATGGCTCGAGCGAGCAGTTTCGTGACGCAACGAAAGCACGTTCATATTTGCCGCTCGCCGGAATAACAGGCTCAGAGCAAGAATAACGACGATCGCGGTAGCCAGGGCGTACCAGCCAACGCTCAATATGCTCTGAAGCGGGTTAGCGAGGAAGAGGTGAATGCTACTTTGTTCCTGTGGCCCGAGCAGATGGCTCGCGATGGTTGAAACGACGAGGAGCGCAAGCGGTGGGCCAATGAGCAGCGCGAGCAATCCCAGACCCAGGCCCTGGGTTATCAAACAGGCCAGAATTTGGCTGCTGCTAGCCCCGCGACTGCGCAGGATGGCCAGAGCCGCTGACTGATGTTCTACGATCAGATCGGCCATTAAGCTGATAAAGAGTAAGATAAGACAAATCACAAGTAGGGCAAGTATGCCGCTGGGCAGGAGCAGGGCATCGGCGCGATTAAGGTAGCGCTGGATGATATCCAGTGCTGCCAGTGAACCAGGTTGGGGGTTATAGACGCTGGCAGAAAGAAAGTAAGGAAAGGTACTGGATGAAGCGGCCTGCGAGACGTTCTGGAGATTTCCATACTTATTCTGGATGTCGATGCGCAGGGTATTTAGCCGTTGAGAAAGATCAGGAAGCTGGCTGTAGCTGACATGCGGTGCGTCTAGTGAGTAATCCCAGAGGAAGTCGAAAGCGTTTGCTGTGAAGACTGCATCCGTGTGAACAGTTGTTGCCAGGTGATCGAGCGCCTTGAGGAAAGATGTGGTTGGCAGAATAACAGTAGATGAGCTGGTGGGGTCGCCAGGAAGCGCCTCGAAGGAAATACCATGCCAGAAATAGTCGGTGACGGAGGGAATGGTAACAAGGCCGACGACATGAAGCTTCAACGTGGCAGTGCGGTAATCATAGGTGCTGAGGTCGTTTGGTTTAAGGGCGTAACTCAATTGGACGCTGATTACAGAACCAACCTGGACTTTCAATCTCGATGCGGTTGTAACAGTAAGCAATGCCTCGATGTCTTTACTTGTTGAGGCAGGAATGCGCCCTTGTTGCAGAGTAATATGCGAGCCGATCTGATCCATTGGTGTAGCGAAGAACTTTAAGGGATAGAGGCTGCCGGGTGGTGTATTCTGTGGATGGGAGGAAAAGCCTGCTTCCTCGATGGAGAGGCGAGGAGATGGATTCAGGTAATTGCCTAGATGCGACCGGAGCAGGGGCGAGATTTGTTGCTGGATGTTTGAGGCGACCCGGGTAGATGCGCCTAACGTGGAAGCGTCGAGCGTGATTTCTGAGCCGCCAGAAGTTGCGGCCAGGGTGCGTTGGATGCCTGCTGTCGTCATAATATTTGAGAGAAGAGGGATTGCGCATACCAGGATGATAGCGGAGATCAGGCCAAGACCTGTCATGAGCAGCAAAAACCAGGTGCGGCGCAGTTGGCCGAATGCGAGCGTGAGAAACGAGCGGCCTGGATGGCGCGCAACGGTCTGTACGGAAATATGCCGCGCAGGTCGGACGCGGAATGCTGTTTGCTGTTCGCGTTGCGTGGGAAGTGGCGGTTGCTCATTTTCAAGGCGCAGGAGCGGACTCATAGCCGGGCGCAGGGCTATCCAGGTCACAATGGCTGTAGCGCCGAGGCAGAGGACAAGCAGCGCGGCGAAAACGAGACCGAGCGAGGCGGGAAATACGATTGGCGATGCAATAACCTGCTGCGCTGCATATACTGCTACGATGTCCGCGCCAGGAATGCCGGGTAAAGTGGACAGGATGAGCGCAGGTACTACGGTAAACGCGAGCAGCACTCCAAATGCAGTGCCGATCAAGAGAGCGACCAGGTAAAGCACGCCCTGTTCCCAGAACAGGACGCCAATGATCTGTCGCGGAGAGGCACCAAGCGCGCGCAGCACGATAAATTGCGAGAGACGCAAACGCACGCTGAGCCAGGAAGCTATCCATCCACCTACCAGGGCAATGAGCAGAACGACCAGCATGCCAGCAGCCAGCGTACTTAAGAGGTTGAGATAGAGCGGATCACCGGTCATGGTGCGGAGCAGGTCGCGTCGGTTTTGCAGGTCTTCAAGGTACAGATCAGGAGACTGGAGAGTATGGGAGATGCGGGAGATGGTGGCCGGATCATCGGATGTGCGCAGCCAGACATAATTGGCCGGTGTATCAAAAGCAAAGCGGTGTAGTTGAATGGCGGCGAAGGTATCATAATCGACAAGCATGTTGCCCAGTTGGAGATTCGCGAAGACGGCCACTGGAGTAATGGTTGGAATAGACTGCACTTCGGCAACGGCAATATAGCGCACATTATCGGTGAGCGAGCCGTTCTGATGCACGTAAAAGGCTTCGCCGACATGCAGGTGGAGCATGTTCCAGGTGTAGCTATCTACCAGCGCGGGAAGCACGCCCTGACGAATGGCGGCTGCGCGTTCGGAGACGAGTTTTGCCAGCAGCGAGCTAAGCGGCTGAGAGGCGTTGTCAGAGGGCCAGAGAATGGTCTGCGCGTATGTAGCCGGGTCAATGGCCTGCACCTGGACTGTGTAGAGGCTGGCTCCCTGGCCGACGCTTTCCTCGCCAATATAGGCGGCGGTAGCGGACTGGACTCCGGGAATAGCGCGATATTGCTGGGCGCGTTGTGAATCGGTGCGTAGAGGAGCGGTGGAGGGAACGCTGCCGCTAAAATCTGCTCCTACCTGATAAGCAGCCAGGTCTGCCGAACGCTGGGCCTGCGAAGCGACAAGCACCGGCGTGAAGAGGGCGAAGGCTGTAGCCAGGGCCAGCAGCAAGATCATGCGCATGGAGTGACGCGGAGCGCGTGATAGTTGCGTTGTGGCAAGTGTGGGAACAGCGCCCTTACCACGAGCAGCGAGACGAGCCAACATATTCAAGAGCAGTGGAGAGAGGCGCAGCAACAGCAACATCGCGCCCAACAGCAGGAAGACCGGAGCAATGAGCGCGAGTGGTGCGGAGATCAATGCCTGCGTGCGCGTATCGAGAACCCCGCTAATATTTGAAAGGTAGAGGCTAATAGCATATCCAACCAGGGCGATGAGCGCGGCAACCAGATCGAGATTAAGCCGATGCCAGAGAGGAGAGTGTCCAGACGAAGATGTGGCCGAGCGCGAACCGCCTGGAAGCTGGCGTGTAGCGCGAAAGATGGCTGCTGCCAGAACAACCAGGATCATACCGACAGTTAACAGGGCGTACCATTTGATGTTCAAGAGTGTTCCCAGTGGAGTATTGGTCAGCAGTTGGAGTATATCTTGAGCGCTGGCAGGAAGATAGGCGTGAGCTATAAAAAGCGTTGCCGCCAGGGCCAGAGGCGGGCCAATGATGAGCGCAAGCAAGCTCAATAGCAGTCCTTGAGTAAATTGCGCGCCAAATATCTGGCTGGTACTCGCGCCGCGACTACGTAGAATGGCGATGGCACTGGCCTGTCGATCAATAAGCAGTTCGACCATGATGCTGACGAAGAAAAGCAGCAGGCAGATAATTTGCAAGGTCAGGATGGCAACGGGAATCCTGGTGATGGCAAGCCGACTGCGATAATTTTCAAACAGACCTGGGGAGACCAGGTTACTGAGAGCGGGGCCTTGCAGGTTGAGTTGTTGTACGATGGGCTGCGGCGAGGCAAAGATGAGGCCATTGGATTGCGCGACGGATTCTTGTGCTGCCGAAAGCTGATGAATGAGATCATCCAGCCGCTCTACAGAAATGCTGGCGGGATTCAGGTAGTAGTACCAGGTCAGGCTGGCGTAGTAACCGGCAAGAAAATAGACGGCGTTAGCGCTATAGTGTGCCGAGATGCGGTCGAAGGCGGCAAGAAGAGACTGGTTGGAAACAAGTGCCGAGTAGTGCCAGCGAAAATCGCGAAATTCATAGTGCATCCGTTGAAAGTTCTCGCCATGCCAGAAGTAATCATTGGCCTTGACCTCGAACAGGCCGACGACGACCAGTTTGATGCGCTGGCAATAGGTATCCTGCGAGGTGACAGCAGAATCGTCTACCGAGGGCACGACGGAACAAAACGAAGGTTCGAAGGTTACGGAGCGGTTGTTTATTAGAGGCTGAAGAGAGAATCCGGAACCGACCAGCATTGTACTGCCGACCTGTACGTGCAGGTCACGTGCAGTTTCAGGCGTGAGAGCGATTTCTACATTCGGGCCGTTCGTTCGGGGAAGACGACCCTGAAGAAGTTGAACGTGGGAAGCGACCTGTTCAATGGGATTGCCGTACAGGCGCAGTGGAGTGCGAAGTGTTGGCAGGATGGGTGTGATGATATTCAATTCGGGTGTTTGAATTTCCAGGCGTGACGATTTTTGTTGCAGATATGGCGCGAGGTAGCCCTGGAATGGCGGGTTGACGTATTGCCCCGCGAGGTTCAGGACGTTTGTTGAAAGACCGATGCTATTGGCCTGAAGCGAAATTTCACTATTCGCGGGTGCTGCTTTGAGGGCATTCTGCAGTCCGGCATTTTGCATGACCGAGGTGAGCAGGGGCAGCATGCAGGCGAGGATAACAGCGGCGGTCATACCGATTCCGGTGATGAACAGGAGAAACCAGTGACGCCGCCAGCGTTGAAGCGCTAAGGATGCTGAAGAGGTCAGGCGTGACCGAAAGCCGCGCATTGGAGATGATGCGTTGTTGAGATGCTTCATGTCAGGCAGCCTCTCCGCATATGTGTTGTAAAATGGCCTATCAACCTTGCCCGGCTTGAAGACTACTCTATTTTGTTGCCAAAAGCAAGAGGTTTTTCATGGAAAGTAGCAGGGTTTTCTTTTTTGGGCTTATAATTTGCATAGTAGAAGAATAGAACAGGGTTTCTTACTTACCAGGATAAGCGAAAGAGCATGTTACAAGAAAGTACCTCGCTGCTTAGACGTTTGATGACGATTGAAAATGCGGTGACTCCCCTGGAAAAGCGCCTTGAGCAGCGGGCTGTGGTTCGCTATATTACGCACCTGGATGTGGTTGTGCTTGTGGGGATTGTGCTTTGTTTTGTCTCGACTCTGATCGACGCGGTGACGCGCTGGTGGTATGTTGGAGCGGTGGATGTTTTTCTTGCCCTGTACTGGTTAGCGTTTGTGGTTGCCTGGAAGGAGGCTCGGACGTTATTGGGACGCTTCATGCTGGCGGGATTGATAGCGGGCATATGCGAATTGTTTACCGATGCCTCTGGTCACTACGTAGTGCATTCGCTCATTTATCCGGTGGGAGAATGGATGCTCTGGGCTTCGCCAATTTATATGCCGCTCTCGTGGGTGGTAATTCTGACGCACCTGGGGTATGTGGGATGGAGGTTGCGCGCCCTGCCTGGTTTGCGGCCTGCGATGCTGGTTTGTGGGCTATGGGGAGCGATTCAAATTCCTCTGTATGAAGAGATGGCCTATTATGGGGGATGGTGGCGCTATACGCCGACGCATTTGATGCTGGGGCATACTCCGGCCTATGTGCTGCTGTTTGAAGGCTTGATTGTAGCGTGTTTGCCACTGCTCTATGATCGTATCGAACGGCGCTCCTGGTTGCAGGTCACAGTGATTGGCATTGTGCTGGGTGCATGGATGCCCTTTGCTGCTCTGGCGGCCTGGCTGCTGCTTGGACACTGACGAGGAACTAAGATGCTGGTTGCGTATGGGCCTGAAGGTCAGCCGGTGATGGCGAATGAGACGGCGCTGGAACAATTGCAGCGCTGGTCGCAGGAGCGCGCGCTATATTGTCCAAACTGCAAGGGGCTACTGCATGTGCGAGGTGGGCCTGAGAAGCGCATGCAACTGCATTTTGCGCACCAACGGGGTGAATGTGCGTGGAGTACCGAGTTCGAGACGGAGCGCCATATGCGCGGTAAGGCGATTCTTGCCGGGTGGCTGCGCGAGCAATTTCCGCGTGCAGCTGTGACGCTTGAAGAACGTTTGCCGGGGCCGAATCGCATTGCTGATGTCTTTGTCCGGCATGAAGATGGAAGCGAGCAGGCGGTGGAGTTCCAGTGCGCACCGCTTGATCTTGAGGAGTGGCGGCACCGGCACGAGGCGTACCGCGCTGCCGGTATAGTGGATACCTGGATAATTGGCAATAACCGGCGCGAAAAGCAGGAGGCTTTTATCGAGGGTATTGTGGGAGTTGCGCATGAAGTGTTGTTCCTCGATCCTTTGGCGATACCGCCGCGCTGCTGGCTGCGCTGGCGTGTGAATCGTGATGAGCTGAGCTTGTGGCAACAGGAAGCGGGAAAACGACTTCTGCTCGAGGGCTGGGTTGGAAGACCGGGCTATGGCGCAACTATCATAGGCCGCCTGCAAGAGGTGCGATTGGGGATAGATGGCCGCCTATATCATCAAGTTCGCGCTGTTTTGCAGGAGCGAGTACAGTTGACGCGAGCCATGAGCAAGCAGGAAGCGGCTGACGAGGCAACACTTCGAGCCTATTTGCGCCCGTTGATCGATGATGGAGCTTTGCATTCGGTAGTTTTGCCATTATTGAGAGCATACTTGCGCGATACGGATCTTTTGCGGCGCTATAACTATGGTCGAGGACATCCAGGCCAGCTGGTAAGAGAGGCGGATGCGCAACGAGTGCAACAGGCGCGGTCATGGTTGGGGAAATTAATCCAGCAGGGGTATGATGTTGAACGTTTACGGGAACTTGGGGATAGTGTGCCGCGTATAGGTCCATATGCGGCGTTTGCCAGCTACATGGAAACGCTTATTTCGCTTGTTTCGTATGAAACTTATTGACAGGCTTATACGTGTCACTAATCAGTGATAAACCACCTCAAAAGCCAGGTGTGTTAAGCGGCTTTCTAGAAATTGTCACTACACATCGACCGAATAGAAAGGATGAGTGAGGATGAAAGGTTTTGTTCGTGGAATCCTTGTTGGCGTCGGCATTGGTATGCTGGTTGCTCCTATGCGCGGCGAAGATATGCGCCGCATGCTGAGCGAGCGCATTAATGAGTTCCGTGGCTATCTGCCAGAGAATGCCAATGAATATGTGCGCCAGGTCTCTGATCGCGTCTCGCAGACCAGCAGCAATCTGAAAGACTACGCACAGCAGGCGGTCTCGAAGGTCAGGGATACCGGCAGCCAGCTTGGTGATATTGCTCAGAAGGCAACCACCGAGGTGAAGCAGACCGGACAGGATGTGGCCGATACGACGAAACAGACGGCCAAGTCCGCGAAGTCGAGCGCGCAGTCAGGTACCAGCTCGACGACCAGCTACTAGGATTCTCGAAAAAGCAAAACTCGCCGTCCTCTCATCGAGGACGGCGAATCTTTTATTGGAGATCAGTACTTATAGAAGTGCTGGCGGGCCTCTTCCTCTGGCGACTTATCTTTGAAGTACTCGGACTCGTTGCGTTTGACCGCGATGTAGGAGTTGAACAACAGAGGCCCGAACGCTTCTTTCAGCACTTCGTCACGCTCCAATTCGTCCAGGGCCTCATCAAGTGAAGTGGGCAGGCGGCGAATGCCCAGGCGTTCACGCTCCTCGTCGCTGTAGTTGCCTGGATCGATTTCCTGGGGATCGCCTGGATCGATTTTGTTCAAAATGCCATCCAGTCCGGTGGCTAGCAGCGCACCCATCGCGAGGTAGGGGTTGCCACTATGATCGGAGGGTTTCAATTCGAGGTTGATCGAATCGGCCTCGCGGCCCCAGAAGGTGGAGGGAACGCGAATTGCGCCTTCGCGGTTGTCGAAGCCATACGCTCCATATGCGGAACTCCAGAAGTGCGGCTGCAGGCGGTCGTAGGAATTGGGACTGCCGCAGGTGATGGCGACCAGGGCGCGAATGTGGCGGAGAACACCGCCGATAAAGTACCTGCCGGTATCACTCAAGCCGCCGCGCTTGCCTGGATCAAAGAAGAGGTTCTTCCCGGCATTCTCGCTGCCCTCGGTACCCCATAGGCTTATATGAATGTGCGCGCCACTGCCAGCCTGATCGAGGAATGGCTTGGGCGCAAAGCTAGCCAGCAGATCGAAGCTGCGCGCCACACCGCGTACCGTCTCGCGGACAAGGCAGACGTTATCGGCGGCTCTCAGCACGTCGGAATGATGAATCGAGAGTTCCTGCTGGGCCGGGCCGAGTTCCGTGTGGAAAAGTTCGATAGAGACACCTTCGGCCTCGAGCGCTTCAAGGATGGTGTCGATGACTTCCGCCTGGTCATCCAGACCAATGCTGCTGTAGCAGAGGCTATGGTCGGCGGGAACATATTTTCCGTTCTCCTCGCGAGCCAGGTAAAATTCATGCTCGATGGCCGCTTCAGCTCGCATGCCATGCTCTGCAAGACGAGCAATCATGCGTTTAAGGAAAGTGCGCGGGCAGGCTTCCCAGGGTTGCCCGTTGAGGAGAATCATATCGCACATCATGCTGCCCGTATTGGGAACATAGGGCAAAATAACGAAGGTGTTGGGATCAGGAATTAAGCGAAATTCTCCAACAGGCCCCATGCCGTCAACTGCGGCAAGTGTTTCAACTCCGGTGAAGGCCTGCATGGCGAGAGTCTGACCAATGCCCTCTTTCATGCGGGACTCAAGTTTATTGGCATTCGTGGTTTTGCCGCGAATGATGCCGCCGTTATCACAATACAGGAAACGCACCAATCGAAGGTTGGCTTCTCGTGCCTGGCGCACAACATCCTGGATGTTCATAACACTACATTCTCCTATCTGCTACTTGCTGCTGGCTCTCATTTGCCTCGAATGGGGTTCGCGAAAAGAAAGGATTGACGTATGCAAGGGGTAGTATAGCAGAGACGAGAAATGAAGACAAGCATAGGAAACAGGCAAACACTGGCCGACTGGGGCCAGTGTTTGCCTGTTTCCTATGCTTTAGCGATGCATTCCTGAGCGAACATGCGGACGGATTCTAAATCTTTGGCGTCGGGCATGTAGAGGATGATTTCTTGCGCTCCTGCCTGTTCGATCTCAACCAGGCGTTTTTTGATGGTGTCGGGTGTGCCGACCAGCGCTTGCTCGCGGATGCGACCGGAGGGGATGTTGCGCTGAAAGGGCTCTGTTTTAGCCATTGCTTCCTCGTCGGTTTCGGCGATGGCACAGTTATATAGTACGGTGCGCCGGATGCTGTTGTAGTCGCGGCCCAGGGCCTCGCAGTGTTCTCGAATGACTGAGAACTTATGCACCAGTCCCTCGTTGGTGAGGTGGCCGATATTGCAGGCATCGCCATACTGAGCGACCAGCTTGAGTGTGACCTTTTCGCCGCCGCCACCGATGAGGAGTGGAATGTGGGGCTTCTGCACGCCCTTTGGCTGGTTGATCGCGCCGTGAACCTGGAGATACTGTCCCTCGAAAACGGCGCGGTCGTCGTGCCACATCTTGAGGATGATTTGTACGGCATCGCGAAGCTGGCGCAGGCGCGTTGGCCCATCGGGATAGTTGTAGCCATAGGCGATGAACTCATCTTCGTACCAGCCTGCGCCAATGCCGAAATCCAGGCGTCCGTGACTGAGGACATCGACTGTGCTGGCCATCTTTGCCAGGAGGGCGGGATTGCGATAGCCATTGCATGTGACCATCTGTCCGATGCGGACACGTTTGGTGTCGCGAGCCAGCGCGGCGGTACTGGTCCAGCATTCGAAGGTGACTTCCTGGGTAGGAGTCGGAACGGTGTGGAAATGGTCGTAGAGCCAGATTGAGTCGTAGCCAAGCGCGTCCGCTTCCTGGGCTACGCGAGTCATCGTTTCGTAGGCCTCGACCGGGTCGGGGATACCTACGAGGTCCATGCGCCAGCCCTGGGGCACAATCAAACCATATTTCATTGTCATGCTTGTTTCGCTTTCTTCTATAGAAGTGGAAGGAACTTGATATCTTTATTACGCGCTATGGATGCCGAGAGAGTCAAGGTTTTTTAGGGCAAAAGACTGAGGAGCTGTGTTATACTTGGGGTGAGGCCGGTGCATGTGAAAAAAGGCCATCAGAAGAAACAGGCGGGTTGTGAGCTTTGTTGAATCTACTGTATCGTCGAATGTTACGAGCCATCGGGCTTGGCTTTAACCTCCTCAATGTGCTGCTATTCGGCAATTTGCCTCCATTAGGAAGTGTTTGTGTTCTGGTGGAGAAGGATAGGCGTTATCTACTTGTTGAGCGGCCTGGCGGCACGTTGGTTCTTCCAGGCGGATTTATGCGTTGGCGAGAGCATCCGACACAGACGGCCCGGCGCGAATGCCATGAGGAAACGGGTCTGGTAGTTGAGCCGCGTGAGTTGATCGGCACGTATGCGAATATCAGCAAGGACATCTATCATATGAGTACCTTGCTACTTGCTTATCGGGCTGAAGTAGTTAGCGGTGTATTGCGCGCCAGCATTGAGGGGAAGCCTCTCTGGCTTGATGAAGAGGCCATGCGCAATCGGCTCAAATCGTTTTACCTGCCTGCGCTCGAAGATTATTTTGCGCTGCGCAATAAGTAACAGGGAGATAGGCAAGCGACCGAGTTACTGGCTTCCCGTCATGTCGATGATGCCAGGCCATGAAAAAGGCCCTCCCGTATGTCATGCTGAGCGCCGCGAAGGATCTCGCGCTTGTCGTGTCGAGCCAGTGGGGGCCTCAGATCCTTCGCGGCGCTCAGCATGACATCTGGTGACAGGGATGTAATGGCAAGCAATCCATTAGAATAAGCCGCGTTTTTGACTGCCATTTACAGGGAAAAGCGGCTGAAAAAATTCCAGATGACGACGTTAGCATCGATGGTTTGTGTGGTGTAGCCGAGGCTGGGTATCGGGCTTGAGCCGGGCCAGGTATGCCCGCCATCGCTGATGCGATAATGCTCGACGACGGTACCACTTGCGCAATGCGACCATTCGTAACCTGTCACATCGGCTTTCTGAAAGATCACGGTACTGCTGTTCTGGCATTGATCGATGCCGAGCCAGAGGTTCAGGATGGTCTGAACAGAGGCCATGCCCATGTAGGGATTGCCGTTGTAGGGAGCAAGCTGGTCTGCCTGCCCGTGAATTTCCAGAAATGGTACGGCGCGTGATGGGTTGCAGCCGCCGGGCACATGATAGAATGCTCCCTCGACGGTGGCAAAGGCAGCGATCTGATTGCTCAGAGCGCAGGCGATGCGATAGGCCATACCGCCGCCCTCGGAGTAGCCCGTAACGTAGATGCGATGTGTATCGACGCAGTAGTTGTGTTCGAGGTAGCCAATCAGATCGTTGGTGAACTGCACATCATCGGCATCGCCGGTTGGCCCATGAGTACCAATACCGGCGTTCCAGGATGGCGGGCTATCGACGGCTTGTGGGAAGACAACGATAAAGCCTGCTTTGTCGGCTTCGTTGCCCATGCGCGTATGTTGAGCTGCGTTCTGAGCCGTGTTATCATAGCCGTGATAATTAATCACTACCGGCTGCGGCTGCGAGCCGTAGGAGGGTGGGAGATGCACCAGGAACGTGCGGGTCAATCCGGCGGATTGAAGTGACAGGCTGCTATTCCCTGGCTGATGCGAGGGCAGGTCGCGACACGCCGCAGCTACAGGGGAAGCGCCAGCAGTGGCAACGGGACTTTTCGAGGAAAGGCCGCCAACGGGTAAAATACCGGCGCGCGCGCTGTATAGGCCCGCACCCACAATGAGTAGCAGGGCGATAATGATACCGGACAGGCCAATGATGCGGCGCAGCCGGTGCGAACGCTCTTCATGAAAATTCGACATGTATAGTACTCTACTGGTTGTTACTTCAAAACGAAACGAGTATAGCATGCAAGATATGGATATGACAAATAACCCTTTGCATGCCTCATTGCTAGAAACGTTTTAACTATGAGCAGTGGTACAACAACGGTACTGGGGAGTAGTACGATTCAATGCAACAATTTTTACAAACGGAGATTGTACAGGTAGATGCGCTTTGTCCCGAGGCGGACATTATTGAGCGGGCAGCCTCGCTTTTGAGGAACGGGGAAGTGGTTGTTTTCCCGACCGAAACGGTGTACGGGTTGGGAGGAGACGCCTTTCAACCGGCGGCGCTCGAGCGTATCTTTGCCGCGAAAGGGCGTCCGTTCAGCGATCCCTTAATTGTGCATATCGCGCACGAAGGCGATTTAGAGCAGCTTACGAGACACATTCCTGAAGCAGCGAAGCGGCTGGCAAAAGCCTTTTGGCCGGGGCCGTTGACGTTGATTTTGCCGAAAGGGGAGCGCGTGCCAAAGCTGGTCACAGCAGGCCTGGAGACGGTGGCAGTGCGGATGCCGCGCCACCCGGTCGCGCTTGCCTTGATTCGCGCCCTCGGTTCACCGATTGCCGCCCCGAGCGCCAATCGCTTCATGCACGTCAGCCCGACGACAGCACAGCATGCTTATGATGATCTCGCCGGACGTGTGCCGCTTATCCTTGATGGAGGGCCGTGTGAGGTGGGCGTTGAATCGACGGTGTTGGATTTGCATTCTGATGTGCCGACTATTTTGCGGCCAGGAGGGGTGAGCCTGGAGGTGCTGCGTACTGTGCTGCCGGATGTGCAGCCACCGCGCCCACGACCAGTTCATGAAGAAAGCAGGCAAGAGGAGCAGCAAGCACAGCTTTCCCCAGGCCAGATGCTCCTGCACTACGCGCCATCGGTTCCGCTCCTGCTTTACGATGGCTCTGTTGCGCATATGCGAACGGCTATGCTGCGCGAATTGGAGCGGCGGCAACGACAGGGAGAGCGGGTCGGCGTGCTGGTAGCTGACGAAGACCTGCCGATTTTTGAGGGACATGACGCGATACTTTATAAGCTGGGCAGCGCTCAAAATCCCTCCCAGGTCGCGTCGGCACTATTTGCGGGATTACGCGCCTTAGAGGAGGCGCGTGTTCAGGTGATTCTCTGCCGCAATTTCGATGAGCATGGCTTAGGGCTGGCCGTGAGGGACAGGCTACTCAAGGCTGCCGGTGGCAAAATCATTGAAGTGTAGGGATTTAGGGCTTTGGACGCTTGAAAAAGATGTATCCGTAGAATGAAGCCGTATCCTTGTATGTTCCAGTCATTTCCCAACCGTCTACACCTAGCTGGCTGATCAGTTTATGAATGGAAAGTTTTTTCCAGTCCTTAAGTTCCTGGTCATTCATGAGACGCGGAGACACGCGATTCCCGCCTAGTGTGCTAAAGGATTCCATCTGGATTGTCAAATATTCCCACTTCTGCATTGTATTGCTCCTGCAAGGATGATTGTAGCAATACAATAGACTATCTGTTGAAGATTGTCAATGAAAAATTGTAGTATTTTAGCGATCAACTGCAGAAATCAGCGGCCACAGCAGTCAGGATTTCCGCACACTGCTCAACCTGCTGGATATCTGACCATTCAACGACGGCGTGAGCGCCTTCACCGCCCGGGCCAAAGATGACGGTTGGAATACCGACGGCTGCGAGAAGAGCGGAGTCCATCCAACCGGTTCCACCTACTTCCTCGATCTCGTTTTTGAGGAACTTCTGTGCGCAGTGTAGCACTGTTTGAACGATTGGCTCATCGAGCGAGACTTCGAATGGGTCACGCGCAAGCCCTAATGTATAATCGGCCTGAAAGGTTGGGTCAGTCGAGGTAAGGTTAGTGAGAATATTGCGTATTTCCGCTTCGACTTGCTCCACCGTTTCGCCCGGAATGGTTCTGCGCTCGATGCTGAGCTTGCAGCGTTCGGGATAGCTTGATAGTTCCTGTCCTCCTTCGATGAGCGAGGCGTGTAGAGAGCCATTGCCGAGCAGGCGGTGGGCTGGAACAGTACGCAGAGTTTGATTCAGTTTTTCTAGCTCGACCAGCACGTTGCTCATGTGCATGATGGCATCGACGCCGAGGTCGGGGCGCGAGCCATGCGCGGCTACGCCTTTTGTCACGATGTCAAACCAGGCGAATCCCTTGTGCGCAGTGCAGATATTCAAGTCGGTGGGTTCGGTGACGATAGCGGCGTCTGCTTTCCAGGTTTTCACAATGGCCTGCGTGCCAATGCTCGCGTATTCTTCATCTATTACGGCGGTGACGATCACGTCTCCGCGCAGGTTCAGTTTTTTTGCGGCAGCGCCAGCCGCCATAATAGCCGCAAGACCACCTTTCATGTCATACGCGCCGCGACCATAGAGGCGATTTCCCTCGATATAGGGGTCGTGGGGCCTCTCCATTCCTGTGACACCGACCGTATCCATATGCGCATTGAGCAGGAGCGAGCGACCACCGCCGGAACCACGCGCAAGGCCGATGACGTTGGGACGCCCAGGAACTACTTCATCCCAGATCACTTCTAAGCCTGCCCGTTCGAGCCACTGGAAGACAAAACGCGCAATGGTGCCTTCACCTGCGCCTCCTGGCACAAGATCAGGATTGACGGAATCGATAGCGACAAGTTGGCGTAACAGTTCGGTGGTTTCGCTCATATAAACCCTCTCTCGCTTACGGAACGCGCTGCATGTTAGAAGAGTACCACCAATGGAAGCGGAATGATAGGGTTAAGGGTGCTATTATTCAAGTGCCAGTAATGGAATCAATCAGGGCCTCAATGTCAGGTAGCCTACATCCTATTCTTTCGTTAAGAGGTGATAGATGTTTTGAATATGCTGGCTGTAGCTCTTCATGATAACTTTACCTCCGCAACAGATGGCGGATTTTCAACGCAATTTGTAGCGAAAGCCGGAGTTCCGCGTCCTCCAATGATCTGCCGAGGAGTTCTTCGATGCGGCCCAGGCGGTAGAGCAGGGAATTGCGGTGCAGGTGCATGGCGCGGGCGGTTTCGCTCAGGTTGCCGTTGTAATGGAAGAACTCTTCCAGCGTTTCGAGCAGGGCATTGTTACTTCCGGCGTCCAGGAGTGGGCCGAGGGTTTCCTGGTAGAAATTGGTGAGTTCTTCGTGCCCGTAGAGATAAAAGAGCAATCGGTAGATGCCAAGTTGTGAGAAGGAGTGCAGCTTACCATCGCCGAAGAGTTTGCGCCCGATTTCAAGTGCCTGCTGGGCCTCACGATAGGCATGGGGAATAGCGATGATGCCGGTGGCAAGGCGTCCAATGCCTGCTGAATAGCGGGGGGCCTGTTGCACTCTAGATGTTGCGCGTTCCAGGCGAGTGAGAATGGTTTGCTCGCTGGTTCGCTCGGAGAAAAGATCGTTATCTTGAAAGGGCAGCAGGGCTGTAATACGCCTGGGTTCCATCGATATCCAGCCAGAGGGCCAGATGCGCACCAGCTCATCGCGCAGACGCTTATGCCATTGGGAGCGTGGATTTTCGGGTGGATAGTCTGGTTCCTCGGGAGAGAGTTCAAAGACGGCTACCACCTGCGGAACCGCGAGATCATAGCCTAACAGGCGGGCGCGGGCAATCATTTCCTCTGCCTGCTGGTAGTTTCCTTGCAGCACATCCATTAAAGCTTCGGCGGAGTAGCGGCTCTCTACCTCGCTACGTTCGCGTTCGCGAGCAAATTCGAGGGCAAGAATAGGCGCGACAAGGCCGAGAATCATGCGCTCCAGGTAGTCAAAATTGCTTTCGCGGCTGACCAGTGAGAGGGAGCCGACCAGTTCGTGGCCAATCTGGATTGGACCAGTAATACGAGCCAATCCCATTTGATACAAAGTTTCTTCCGTAAGGTGTGAGGGCAGGTCGAGGGACTGGCTCCCCGGAGGAGCTGCTTGATAGCGGATATTCAGGTGGTCGTCCTGGACGATGACCCACTTGCCGCAATTGGCCGCGAGATGTTCGCAAAGCCCTGCGATACCCGCGCCCTGCACACTCAGTTGCATCATGTGATGAGAGAGTTCGTTGGCCCTGCGCTCGCTCTCGCCACGAAAACTGACGACGAAGGTGATGACCTCGCGTTCGATCTCTTCGAGAGAAACTTTTGGTGGAAGCAGGATCAAAGGGAGATGAAGCTGATTGGCGAGGGCTGTTGCTTCGTCTCCGAGGGCTTCACGCGAGGGAGCGGCTACGGCGATGGCGGCAATGTCCTCCTTATGCAGGCTGCTTATCAGATGAGGAAGCGTTTCATCGAGGCGGCGCAACTGGGAGAGGGTGAGCAGTGCGAGTTCTCCCCCACGCACACTTTCAAAGGCTGGAAGGCGTGCGCGCATGCGTAAGGCCCAGGTGACCTGGTGATCCAGCCCTTCGCTGCCAGCGACCAGCGTTGCATCGCGGGAAACGAGCAGCGTGAGAATATTGCGGACGGACGCCGATGAGATTGGTGATGGTGTAGCGCTCAACATAGCTCAAAAAAAGTGGAAGCGCGGCATTAACGCCGCGCTGTCGTTGTGGTAGCAGTGCCAGCCGCCTTCTGGGCCTTGCGCCTGGCTTCCATTTTTTTCGCTTTGATGCGATGTTTGCGCCACGCGACACGCTTAGTCTTGTTCATAGACTCCACTTCCTTTCATTGTGTATTGTAAAGGCTACTCCTCGATATCGAGGCCGCCTTCAAAGTCGATTTCGGTCATTTCCTCGGATTCGTCAGCGCCGTCGTAGTATTCGTCGTCGTTGCCGAGGTCGTCGTCATCTTCACGATCATAGCGTAACATGCTGTCCTTGATGTATGCGCGGATCGTATCGCCGCCACCCTGGGATGGGAAGCTGACTTTGCCGAACATGCTTGGGTGCTGGTACTCCTCACGAATGATGAGGCGCAGGCCACCATTATCCATCGCCAGAATACCGGCTGCGTAGCGATTTCCGCCCTCCATGAAGTTGATGAGGCGGTTGGCAAGACGCGGCTCAACCTGGCCGATGTCCTGCCCGGCAGCGTTACGTACCAGCAAGGTATGGCCGTTCACATGCAACTGCACGCGGTCGCCGACGCTGACGTTCGCCAGCACTGAGGCGGGCGCGAGATTGATGAGATCGGTGATGCCGGTCTTACCAGTCTCTTCAATGAAGAGTTGCGGGTCAATGCGGTCGGCACTGCTGCCCGCGCGCACAGGAACAGGCGCTTCGACGAGGTGCGCGAGCCGCTCCACATTTTTCTTCGCGATGGTGTTATTGGGGCTATATTTCAACGTCTGTTCGTAGGCCTGTTTGGCTTCGGTGTACTGGCCGAGTTCACTATAGGCCTTGCCCAGACGATTGAGCGCATCTGGCTCGGTTGGAAACAGATTCAGGATGCTGCGGTTGGTATTGACGGCTTCCTCCCACAATCCAGCCTGCGCCTGCTGAATAGCAAGTTCGGTCCATTGCTTTTTCAGCCGCGCCTTTTCTTCCGCCGAGTACGTTTGTGTCATATGACCCTCCTCTATCCCCACTGGGATGTATATGCAATATTTGGGATATTATAGCGCAACCATGCAACCCTGCAAGGACCAGGCAGTGGCCCGTTCGATACGCACCTGGACTAGATCTCCCGGTCGAATGTTTCGCGCTGTTCCGTCTTCCGGCTCGGGCTGGGGGAAGAATACCCATTTGTTTCCCCGGTTGCGCCCTTTCCATTGCTGGCGACCATGACTGAAATTGGCCTCTTCGACCATCACCTCCTGGACGTTACCGACATATTGCTGGTTGATTTCAAGCGCGATGCGGGCCTGGAGGTCTTCAACCGCGTGCAGGCGGCGTTTCTTTTCGGCCAGGGGAATATCGTCCTCCCAACGAGCCGCGACTGTGCCGGGACGCACAGAATAGGCCGCGACATGCACCACGTCGAAGCGAATCTCTTCAAGCAAATCGAGCGTATGCTGGAACTCTTCCTCAGTCTCGCCGCAGAAGCCAACGATGATATCGGTAGAGAGAGTGACGTTGGGCCAGAGTTCGCGCAGGCGGGCAATGCGATGGCGATATTCATCAAGCGTATAGCCGCGCTTCATGCGTTTGAGCATATTGTCGTCGCCCGCCTGAACCGGAATATTCACGTGTTCGCAGACTTTGGGCAGCGCTGCCATGCGCTCGATCATGCTATCGTTCATGTGGCGCGGATAGGAGGTCATGAAGCGGATGCGCTCCAACCCGTCGATCTCGCTCAGATGTTTCATCAGTTCGGCGAGATCGGGCTGGCCGGGCAGATCAAGACCGTATGCCTCGACGGTCTGACCGAGCAGCGTGAGTTCCTTCGCACCTTTGGCAACCAGCGTGGAGGCTTCTGCCACCAGTTCGTCGATGGGACGGCTGCGCTCGCGGCCACGACGGTAGGGAACGATACAGTAAGTACATACTTTGTTGCAGCCGAGAATAACGGGCAGCCACGCGGTGGGACTGGCCAGTTTCTCCTCGATTTTGGTCGGGTAGTGAGCGATGCGCTCGCCCGGTTTGGGCGTAATTGCCATAGGCAGGACGGTGCGCTTGCCGGTGGTGTTGGTCGAGGTGGCGAAAGTTGGCAGCAGGCGCTCGATTGGCTCGACCGGAATAGTTTCACCAGGCGGCAAGAATTCGACATCCAGGCAGCCCGCGCCGGAGATGGGCGTCCAGCGCTCTTCAAGGAAGCGCGGCAGGATGTCGGCCTGCTCGACCTTCATGAACAGGTCGATGTGTGGGTAGCGTTTGCTCAATTCGTCGATGGTTTTCTGGTTGCCGATCATGCAGCCCATCATGGCTACCAGCAGGTCGCTGCGCTTCTCTTTGGCGTGTTTGAGCAGCGCAAGCTGGTTATGCGCCTTCTCCTCGGGCGCTTTACGCACGCTACAGGTATTGAGGATCACGAGGTTGGCCTGCTCCATGCTCGTCTCCTCCCAGCCGAGTTCATCCAGGATAGCCTGAATGCGCTGTGAGTCGGCCTGGTTCATCTGGCAGCCAACCGTCCAGATGTGATATTTTCCTCGCGCAATACTGGTCGTCGTTGTGGTCATCGCGTGCCTCTCTTCAAAGCAATAACTGTTCGTGCGAAATCTTTATGTCAAAAACTCAAAGAAGAGTCTTGTTAAATCAAGGGATTTGTTCTCCACCTGTTTCTAAAGACGGTATTATAGCATAGTCGCAACGGCTTTCATAGCGTTTTGGTGATAGTGCTGCTGTTCTATGATCTTGTCAGAGCTTTCTTATTTTAGAGAAATGGACATGAAGCAGTAGTTCCAAAATAAATAATAAGTGACCCTGGAAATCCAGGGCCACCCTTGACTTCACGTGAAGACTTCGCGTGAGCCAGTTGTTGGTTTAACTGACGCCATGCGCCTCAAATGGCTGCGGTTCGCCAAGACGCCCATCTGACCATGCCACATAGAGCGTGTCATTGTAGTAGGGTGCCTGCGAGAGCGCCTGTACGTAGTTGTCAGTGTAGTCACCGAAGTTCGGAATGATATCCGAGGAGGTATCGATCCAGGCAGAAGGTACGTTAGTAACACGTATCTTATTGCCAGCGCCCGTAGTTTTCGGGCTGAGATTGAGTACGGCATCCACGTTGGTGCTATCGGTGTTGGCGGTGTCGCGTTGGTAGTAGGAGATGTCGAGTAACCCGGATGACTGGGCCTGTCGCAGGGCTGGCATGAGATGCATTCCACCAGTATCAGGGTTAATGCGAACCGGATTGCTTTGTACTGGCCCGAGGCTCACCAGCTTATAGCTCTGGAGCAGAATGTCGCCCAGCGGATGGTAGCGGGTGTCGTTCCAGACAATGGTGACAGTTCCGTAGGGATCGCTCACTGCAATGCGCGGGAAGTCATTTGCGGGAGCTGCGGACGACGGAGTACGGTTAAAGCCAGGGATAAAGGCCGTGTCGATGGAGACGATGTTGACCGAAACCTGCTTCGGCGTTGTTCCGCAGGGAGAAACCGGCGTGAGCGTCAAGCATGTGAAAGGTACATAGGCAACGCGGTTCTGCAAAGGTTCCGTTGTGTTGCAAGGTGCGGGTCCCAGGAAGTTGGTAGCCCAGTTATACTCCCACGCGACGTAGACATCACCACGCTTGATATCTACCGCCGGGTAGGCTCCTTCGTTCTCACAAACCTGAGCTGGCTGTACGATGAGGTACGGGGCCGTTGATGCGCCAGGATAGCAGACAGGAGTAGCAGGCGTGCTGAGATCACAGACGGCCAGTTCGACCTGACCATTGGCAGCCAGTCCTGTAGCGCCAAACCGGTCGTAGCTCGCGTACAACCGACCGCGTGCCGGATCGATTGACAGGAAGTCCTTGTCGAGGAAATCGCCGGGGCCGCCGGTCGCGATAATGAAAGGGCCTTTGCAGGAAATTGTTGCAGATGAGCCGCTGCCCGTGGCTGTGCAGGCATCCATGGCGATATCAGACGTGCCTGCATTGGTGATATACAGACTGCTGATATAGAAGTATACGGCATGCCCTGCTCCACCAGGCTGGTAAATTTCGACACTCGGGTCGCCAAAGTATTTACCGACGGTGCAGTCGTTAGGCAGACCTCCCTCGTCTGTGAAGGACTTGCCGCCATTGGCCGAGAAGCCATAGCCGGTCAGCTCCTCTTTGAACATCGGTGAGGGGCAGGGAGCGAAGAAACCGGTCGAGTCGTTCCATGCTTCAACGACGTAGGTGGCATTGCCTGCGATGGAGGTTTCTGATTGCCCGTAGGCGCGCGTGCCGTTGGGCGTGATATCTTCCTGGAGGTTAGCGGCATCGACGTTCGGACCAAATGAGGTACCGCTGCTCGTGTTCACATGCGAAGCGTTGGCCGACTGAGGACCAAAGCAGTACGTCCAGGCACCTGACGATCCGCCAATGCTTTTGCCAAGCCTGCTACAGAAGGCATTACTGGCTGAGCTGGCCTTCGGCCCTGCTGCGTGGGCACCTGATGCGCTGCGTAGTGCCAGTCCTGCTACAAAGGCGGAGACCAGGGTTCCTATAACCAGGATGGAGAGGATCGCCTTGTTGGTAAATAATTTTTTCATCCTTTAAAAATTCTCCTTAAGCTCCTGTCTCTTCCGTAACAGAGATGGTGCATTGACATAGACGAGAAGGTAAGTACCAATTCCTCCTGTCACAGAAGAGTGTCAAGTTAGAGAGACAGAATTCTACCGGCATCCCCCTGCCGGAGCTGTGGTTACCTGACCTGAACTTCCACAAAGACTTTAGCTAGCATTATTCCGTTGTGAAATATCAAGCGTATAACCATGCCAACTTGAAGAATAAGGAGTATGGTAAACAGCACTTCCCCCTTTCCCCTCAAAAGATCATACCTGAAAATATACTAGTTGTCAAGTAATTTTTTGAAGAATTAAATATAAATACTGATAAATAATGGAATATATTGACATAGTAAGAAACAAGATGAACATTTGGAAAGTAATAAGGCCGAATATAATTTACCTGACAAAAATCGAATTGGTAATCTCATCAATTTGATAAACAGAGCAAAATCATTCGATGAATAAGATGAGCCTGTTTCAGTGGAAGATACCAGATACTCTTTTGCATAGGCATCTTTTTTATTCAGAAACAGGAGTTTCACATGATTGATTGCGGCTAAAGGTAGAAATAGATTTCATGAGAGGATCAATTATGTTTTATTTGTAGTGGATCCAAGAATCTAGACAGTTGTGGAGCCAGAACTTTCAATAATCCCGGCTCGCCATTGGGCTTCAAACTCGACTGGGGTCAGATAGCCTAGAGCCGAGTGAACCCGTTTGTGCATATAGACGTCCTCGAGA
>DASRDB010000001.1:0-522231 GCA_035652815.1 Ktedonobacteraceae bacterium | reverse complement strand
GCTCTTCTGTGGAAGAGCCAAGATCCCAGGTAGAAGACCTGGTCGCGAGACCGCAGGTGGACGCCGGGTAACCGGTGCAGCCAGGCGGGGCTCATGATCGAACGGCTTGTGTGCCTTGTTGTTGGCTGGTGGGCGGCCTCGGCGTCATCGCTGGCTGGCTGGTCTCGGCAAAATTGAGGTAATAATACTTAACAGTTTGGGGACGCAAGCGATTGCGTCCTTTTTGTGTTTTGGCAATATAATATTTAATGATTTGGGTGTTGTGGGGATGCGATGAATCGCGTTCTTACAATTGGAAGCGTTTATAAGCTATGCTGATTGATTTCCATACGCATCTTTTTCCTCCTGAAATTATTCGCCACCGCGAACAGTATTGCCAGCGTGATCCCTGGTTTCGAGAACTGTATGAGAACCAGCGCGCCAGGATGGTTTGCGCGGAAGATTTAATCGCGGAAATGGAGCTTTCAGGCGTAGATGCCTCGGTCGCTTTCTCCTTCGGCTGGAGCGACCCCGGCCTGATCGAAGAGAGCAACAGCTACATCATTGATGTCACGCGCCGCTATCCAGGTCGTATTCTCGGGATGGCTGTCTTGCAACCAACCGCTGGAGCGAGGGCGCTGCGCGAACTTGAGCGCTGTGCTGAGGCTGGCCTGATCGGGCTTGGCGAATTGATGCCACATGGACAGGGCTATCGACTGAGCGATATTGCTTTGCTCGCGCCCGTTATGGAGATCGTCCGTCAGTATCACCTGCTGGTTCTCTCGCATTGCAGCGAGCCGGTGGGCCACCTTTATCCTGGCAAGGGTAATGTTTCCCTGCCCGACATTGTAGCCTTTCTAACGGCTTTTCCGGATATTCGTTTTATCGCTGCGCACTGGGGTGGGGGATTACCTTTTTACACGCTCATGCCGGAGATACAGCGCATCACCGCCAACGTATGGTATGATACTGCTGCTACGGTTTACCTGTACCGTCAGGAGATATTTCCGGCGATGGCAAAGCTGGTTGGCGCGGAACGGATACTGTTTGCCAGCGATTATGGCCTGCTGCGCCAGCGAAGAATCATAGATCATATTCAGCAATCGGGCCTGGATGCAGAAGCTGTGCGGCTGGTGCTGGGGGAGAATGCCCGGCAACTGCTGAATCTGTAGGGGTATATGCTATGCGAGTCGTCTCATTAGGAAGTGGAAGCAGCGGCAATGCGTTGTTGATCGAAGCCGGTCCCGGCGGCAGGACAAAATTGCTCATTGACGCCGGTTTCAGCACGCGTGTTTTACAGGAGCGACTGCAACATATCGGCATTTCCCTGCGCCAGTTGAGCGGCATCCTGGTGACGCACGAACACTCCGATCACATACTTGGCCTGCCCACTCTTACGAGACGCTATGAGAAGTCGGTAATTGCTGATCCTCGCACGCTTGCTGCTATCGAGGAAATTTTTGTGAATGGCATCACTCGCTCGGAGTCAGGTCGGTTTTTGCCATTGCTCGAAGAGGGGGAAGAGTCCATTTCCGAGAAGCTGCTGGCCTCGTTTCGCAGCCTTTCACAGGTTTTTCCCCTGGGTACGCGGCAGATTATTGGAGATGTTGAGGTAACTTCATTTCCCGTTTCGCATGATGCCGCCGCCCCTGCTGGCTACCTGCTTCATGCCGGTGGCTGTCGCGTCTGTGTTGTGATCGATACAGGTGAAATTACATCAACCATGCTTGAGGCTATATCTCGGGCTGATCTGCTCATTCTTGAATCGAATCACGACCGGCAGCGCCTTCTGCGCGGCCCCTATCCCTATTCGCTCAAAATGCGCATTCTCAGCCCTACCGGCCATCTTTCCAACGACCAGGCGGCTGAAGCGGTTCTGCGTAGCTGGCGTGGCGATGCCGTGCGCTGGCTCTGGCTCTCACACCTCAGCCGTACTAATAACACGCCAAAACTTGCTTTAGAGAGCATGCGCAGCCGTATCCAGGAAGCCGGAGCCAATCTCGCACAGCTTCATATATCTGTATTGCCCCCCGATTTTGGCTGCATGTGGGACTCGACGCAGCTCTGGCACAACACCTCTTTATGGGAGATGAGTCGTTGAGTTACATTGCCAGTCCTGGAGAACGCCCTCCCTGTCATCCTGAGCGCAGCGAAGGATCTCCGGCCTGGGCGCACGATTCGGCTGGGCGGCGCAGATCCTTCGCTGCGCTCAGGATGACATGCCAGGATAGGTCGTTTTTTATGGGTAAAACTTTATTAGACAAACTCAACAACAATGAAGGATAGATTTTCAATGAAGAGAGTACTCTTATATTTCGTGCTGCCCCCACTAATTTTTATAGTGGCTTTTGCGATAGTTGTTGCTGTGTATTTGAACACCCATAAGCCTGTCGAGATCGACCTGACTTCGAAAGGTTTTACTATAACCAGCGTGTCGATTAACGAGGGGGAGAGCATTCACTTTGTCAATCAAACCAATGCGCCACAGGTGCTGTGTCTCGGGGTCGAAGAGGAGAAGATGTGCGCGGTGCACGCGGTCGCGCCCGCTGTGCTGAAAAACCCCGGCGTCCGTTTGCAGCCGGGCCAGTCGGTAGATGTGCTGTTCGACCAGTTCGGCACCTTTGTTGTTACAGGCCCAACGCTGCCCGGGAACAACCTGCGGGTAACGGTGAACGCGGCGGGTTAAACCGGAGCGGGTTTGTCTTGAGCGAGAGCCAGCCGGGTGCGATCGGCGTCATGCACCGCTTTCAGTGACTCGAAATAGCCGAGCGCCTGCTCAAAATAGTGATGGGCAAGATTGATGGCGTCATCCTTCCGGGCCGGGTCGTCACCATAAACGGCATCTGCCTTGCGGCGGTAGCAGAGGCCCAGACAGTAGAGCGTCTGCCCCTGTTCCCAGGGTAGGTCAAGCAGTTCAAATTGCGCCAGCGCGGTTTTCAGGTCGCTTTCAGCCTGTTCCCAGTTGTGCAGTTCCAGGTGCATGCGCCCGCGAGCGCGCATGGCGACGGCGTGATATTTGCGGGAGCCGGATTGCTCGCCGAGGGTTACAGCGCGTTCGCACATTGCTTCTTGCTTTTCCAGGCTTTCCCCGGTCATCACGTAGAGTTCGGCGAGGTGAGCTACAAGGGCTGGCGATGGGAAAGGTTCGCGTCTTTGTAGCACTTCCTCGAAATTAGCGCATGCTTGCTTCCAATCTCGGCGCGCCAGGTGAATGGTGGTTGAAAGTTCGGGTGGCACGTGGCGCTGCTCGGCCAGGCGTTTGAACTGGCGCAGAAGCGAATCGCTTTCCTCTGTATTGCCGGTACGATAGGCGATGTCGGCCAGGGTCTCCAGCGCGTCGAGCGTCCAGTGTTCATCTTGCTGGTATTGCTCGGCGATTTGCAGGATGCTGTAGGCCACCTCGCGCACCTCTGTCCAGCGATTCCACTCGTACCAGACGTACATTCTTCCCTGCATACTTGTCATCAGCATCGAGGGGCTTTCCATCGTTTGCGCGATGCGCCATGCCCGGCCAAACCACTGCGCGGCAGTTGGATAATCGCTGACGCGCTCGTGTGCCCAGCCGAGCGAGACATACAGATCGTGCAGTTCCTCGCGCCAGGTAATGAGCGAAGCCATTGATTGGCGACGATGCTGAATCTGGTGGGCTTCCTTATATTTACGCAGGTGATCGTAGATGAAGCCGAGCGCGTCAAGTGTCAGCCAGATAGCGTTAGTATCGTTGACTTCTTCCGCGATCTGTAAGGCTTCCTGGCAGCTTGCCAGAGCCTGCTCGGCTCGCTGCGCTCGTTGTTCAGGCGTATCGCCCTTAGACTGCCGGATGTACCACATGCCTTGATAAGTGAGGAAGGCGGCCCTATCGCCGCTGCGAGGTTGATCCTCTAGAAGTTTCAGGCCCGCCTCGATGTAAGAATGGACTTCCTCGGCGTCGGGTGGCGAATTGAACCAGCCAAGCCAGCGCGTCGAAAGCTCAGCCAGGCGCGTATACAGGCAGAGCAGGTCATCCTTAGTGACCTCTTTGCTTTTCTGCATCAGTTGAAGGGCTGCTGTGTACTCGTGCCAGGCCTTGTCTGCGTTGGCTCGCTGCGCATAAGCATCGGCGAGCTTCTGGTGCATGTGGGCGATAGTAAGCGCGTCGGCATTGCTTTCCTGCAACAGGTCGAGGGCATCTGTATAGGCTTGAATGGCGCGGATGGTGTAGTAGCTGTGATACGCCTCATCTCCGGCAAGCCTCAGGTACTTGATCGAACGCGCCATCAACTCCTGGCGTGTGAGGCGCAGCGATTGCGTAGCAGTGTTAGAAGTCCCCCCATCTGGATTGATCGTGTTGATGAGCAGGCTGGCCGACCAGTTCAAGAGCGCCTGGCGATAGTGGTAGGCCAGCAGTTCGGAGAAACCATCAGGATTCTCTCCCACCTTTTCTTCCAGCCACAGGGCAAGCTGCGCGTGTTTCTGCGAGCGGCGATTGCGCGGGATGTTGTTGTAGACCACATCGCGTATCAAAATATGCTTGAAGCTGTATACGCGATCATGTTCAACCGGTATGCGCGCCACGCGCTCGGTCTCCATGATGAAGTCGCGCTCGATCAAGGCGTCGAGCGTCTGGAGAACCGTTGTAGCGTCGAGATCAGAGGCCAGTTCAAGTAAACCTGATAGCCAGAAGGTGCGCCCGATGATGGCGGCGTATTGCAGCACCTGCTTTTCTATCTGGCTCAACAGGTCAACGCGCGCGGCCAGCACGCCTTGAATGGTGTCTGGCAGGCGGGGCAGGGGCAGCACATAATGCCGGTCGAGTAATGTATCATCTGGCGGGGTGGCGGGGCTTGCCAGTTCACTTAATAACGTATCGTTCTGCATACTGAGCCGCCAGTGTCCATCATATTTTTCAAGCACGCCCTGGTCGATGAGCATGCGCACGATTTCTTCGACAAAGAACGGGTTGCCCTCGGCGCGGCTCTGAATGCTATGATAGAACACGTCCGGCAGGTCGTCGGTATCGAGCAGGCCGGAAATCAGTTCTCGCGTCTCCTCTTCCGTCAGCGCCTCAAGGACGATGGTGGTGAAATTGCGCCTGCCGCCGCCCCAGTCGCGCCGCCGCTCCAGGAACTCGGGACGCGCCGGACAAATGAAAAGAATGGGTGCCTGTGTAATGCGGTCGGTCAGATATTCCAGCAGATCAAGCAGCGCCTCGTCCGCCCATTGCAGGTCGTCGATAATCAGAATGAGCGGGGCCTGCTGCGAGATAGCCTCAAGGAAGATGCGCCATGCCCGGAAAAGCGTGGCCTGGGGGCCTCCCTGCTCGTTGCCCTTGCTATGCGCGCTGCGCTGTATCTCGCGTCGTTCGGCAAAACCGGTATCACTGCTATCCCCGCTCAATCCCCGGCCAATGCTTGTAATAATTGCATTCGCAATTTCAGCCGCTTCCTCGCTCAGTTTCGCCTCGGTGAGCGTGTCGTATACAAAGGAATAAAAACGCTTCTCTAAGGCTTCGCGGTCTTCGTTCTCGCGTACCTGGAGCAGATCGCGCAGGATTTCAACCAGGGGCCAGTAGGTGATCCCTTCGCCATAAGGCGGGCAGCGTCCATGTAGCACGCGAGGAGATACCGCCTGCTTGCTGCTGGATGCGCTTTTAACGGCTTCTTCCTCTTTCTCGATGAATTCATGCACCAGGCGCGTTTTACCGATGCCAGGAGTGCCGAGCAGGGTAATGAGATGCGGGCGCTGCTCCGCCTGCACGCGAGCATAGGTCGCGTGTATAAGCGTTAGTTCGAGGTCGCGCCCGACCAGGGGAGCCTGCAATCCCTCGATGCCGCGTGGATGCTGGATGATGATGGGCGAGCGCCATTTGATGCCCTGCACCACCCAGGCGCGCACTGGATCAACCTTGCCTTTGAGATGAAAGGGAGCCAGTTCGCGAAACTCAAAGACGTTGCGCGTTGCGAGATAGGTGCGCTCGCCCACTAGAATCGTATCAGGGCTGGCCGCCTGCTGTAAACGCGCCGCCACATTCACCGCGTCACCGGTAATCAAAAAATCCTGCCGGTTGGACTGCGCGCCAGGGGCGGCCACTTCGCCGGTATTGATACCGATACGCATTTGCAGTCGGGTGGCATTTGAGTCCTGGGCTGTGCGCTGCTGATTAAACTGAGCGAGGGCTGTTTGCATGTCGAGCGCAGCTCGTATGGCGCGATCGGGATCGTCTTCGTGCGCAATCGGGAGGCCAAAGACTGCCATTACCGCGTCGCCGATATACTTCTCTACTGTTCCACCATGCCGCCGGATTTGCTGCGTCATCAGGTTAAAATAGCCTGCCAGGATGGCGCGCATGTCTTCCGGGTCCAGCCTATCGGCCAGTGGTGTCGAGCCGGTAATATCGGCGAACATGATGGTGACGACGCGCCGCTCTTCGGGCGGACTTAACTTGCTTTTGTTGCCATCGGAACCTGCCTGCGAAAGCACCTGCGTTGCATATGCGCTGTTCTGCTCCGTTATTTGCGTGCCGTTTTGAATAGCGCGAGGCGGCGTAGATTGTGCGGGTCCGCCTGGCAGCATCGTCCCGCACTCCATGCAGAATTTGGCAACCGGCAGGTTGACCGTCCCGCAATTGGGGCAGATAACCAGGCGGTTGCCGCATTCCAGGCAGAATTTCGCGTTAGGTGGATTTTCCGTTCCACAATTTGGGCAGCGTATCAATGTCCTGTTTCCCCGAACTTCTTGACAATCACCTCTCTATTGTACAACAGCCCCGTAATATCATGTGGGACTATTCGTTTGGGTGCTTGACGATAGAAACAAATTTTCGTACTATGGGATATGAATGGAAGGGAGAGCGATTATGCAACCAGACTATCAAGTGGAAAGCCGGAGTTATGACCGTTTTTTGCGCGGCTCGTGGCGTGGGTATCGATTAGAACACGATGTCAAACTGAGCGATGAAGAGACCGTAGAAATGGCCCGCGATTGCCTGCGTCTCTGGCTGCCTGCCGGAACGCAGATGAACTGGGTAACCGGAACACGCCCCCTGCGCTATAATTGCTTGCAATTGTACTGGCCGGAGCGCTGGTACACGCTGAGCGCCTTCTATAATGGACGTTCCTTAATCCATACCTATGCTTCCATCACTCGTCCACCTATCATCGAACTGGATCGCCTCACCTATGTTGACCTCGACCTCAGCCTGCTTGTGAAACCAGATTTGAGCTTTGAAGTGCTGACACAGGCCGAATTTGACCAGTTGTCTCAAACGCTTGGCTATGACGAGGAAACTCGCATTGGCGCACAGGTAGCAATGGGTACGCTGACGAATGCCATTTCACTGGCGGTGGGCCTCTTTGCTACCATTCCCCATACCTTGCGCCAGACCGATTTTCACCTGACACAATGTTACAAATAGTTTTACACAGCTACTGAGTTTGTGCTATCATTAGAGCATATTGATATTGCAAAAATGCTTTTTCTTGTGTAGTATCAGTAGGCCTGCAACGATATGCTTTCTTAACTATCGTTTATTCGCAGGTTTCACTCTTATCTTGTCTCTATCAAAAATTTTAGAAAGAGCATAAGGCTTACATATGACGAATGATTTTGCACAAATACTTCAGAAACAGCTTGAAAAACAGGCGGTTGGCGGGGTTGTCAAATGTATCTTGAGAAATGGACATGAAATCACAGGTTCAATTGTCGAGTTCGGTGGAGATTATCTGCTGCTTAGACGCCAGGGAAGCCAGGCCACGCTCATCTCCCTGGCGGCGGTGGATGTGCTTGATATTCCAGATGGAACCGCGCCCCTTGTTTCTGATCTCCCGGTCATCAGAAATGCTGTAGTAGATGCCCCTGCTCTCGTTCAGATAGAAAGCGTTCCCGCGCTCGGCCCTGAGGTGCTGAAGCGTTTAGAGGAACTGGTGGCGCATATCGAGCGCAAAACGGCTGATGCGAAGATCGAGGTAAGTGTGCCCGATTTGCGCGAACCCGTCGAGGAACTGCGTTCGCTCACGAGAAGAGATGTATTGAGCGAGTGGGGACGCATACAAAACATGTTCAATAACGCGAAGCGCGTCAACGAACTGGATAGAAAATATAATCGCATTCAGGTGATTGTGAGCAATACAAAAGACCTGGTTGAGCAGGTGCCGAACTCCATCAGCCTGAAACGGCAGCTTGCCTACTTCCAGTACCTGGCCGATACCCTTTCAGAGGCACTGGTGCATGCCGAGGAAGTGGCCTTTGCTTCGTCGTCTGCCCGCGACTGGCTGAATGTGGCAGCCTATGCGCTTCAGAATGCCAGCGATACGGTTGCCAGCAACGCGCTTGAGCGGGCTTTTGCGCGTGTTGCCATCACCGATGTAATGGATGCGTGGTATGTCTATGTGCGCCTGCTGCATAATTCAGCCGGGGCGCTGCGCAACATTTATCATTCGACCGAGCGCGCATTTTCGGAAGTTGAGGAACAACTGATTTTTGAGACCTGCCTCTACCTCTTAAAAAAGACAGACAAAGAGGCGGTGGCGCTGGATTTGCTGCGCAAGGCGATGGGGGGCATAGCGCCGGGCAGATTGCTTCCCGAGGCCCTGAAGTGGTTTGGCGAAATTCCCCACGAATACCAGCGCATCGCCGAGGAGTTGCGCGCGGCCCGTGAAAGGCTGTTGAGTGAGATGCAGACATCTGAGGAAAGCGCGCCGAAGGAGTCGCTGAACGGGGCAAGCGAGGAGAAAAAGCCGGTCGTGCCGACCGCGCCACAACAGTTGCTCGGACATATCTATACCTATAAGGCGGGGCGTAACTTTGGCTTTTTGTTCGGCCCCAACGGCATGAACTACTTTTTTCATCGCAGTGCCATCCTGGATGAAGACCTGCTTGAACATCTTGAAAGCCTGACCGAGCCGGTTTTGAAACCGACGGAGCATATCGCCGTCACCTTTGAAATTATGCAGGGGCCAAAGGGGCTGGTAGCGGTGAATCTGGCTCCTTATCGCAAGATTGAGGACATCTTTGAGACGGCCTATGAATATGCTGATGCCGGAGAATACGCAAAAGCTGTCAACCAGGTGCGCTCTGTGCTTGCCCGTGACCCCGAGTATCCAGGCGCGCAGGAAGCCTACGAGCGCTGGAATCGTTTTGCGCAAGTAGCCCGCTCGGTTGGCGCGCCGATTGGCTCTAACCCTTATGCGCGTGGCCGACGCGCAGTGCTGGTTGAAAAGGACAACGAGAAAGCCATCCAGTTTTTCCAGCAGGCCATCGACACGCAGGATAATGTGGAAGCCTCGATTAAGGAACTTGCCTCGCTCCTCGGACGCAGCGGGCGCGGCAGGGAAGCGATTGAACTGCTCGATCAATATCGAGACCGCATCAGCAATCAGCAAACCGTTGACAACCTGCTCAGCGATATTTACCAGCGCCTGGGCGAGTATGGGCCTGCGATTGAACTGCTCGAAAAGAGCCTGGCCCAGGCAACAACTAAGGAGCGCAGGGCGCGCATCCTCTCGCAGATCGCAAGCTGCTATCTGCTTCAGAACGACTATGTTAATGCCGAACAGCGTTTCCGCGAGGTGATGAATCTCGGCTTTAACCGCCGTGATGCGAAGAAAAATGTAGCTTTATGCCTGGTGAAGCAGCATCGCTATGACGAGGCTGAGCAGCTTTTGAACGAAATTCTGGAAACGGCCACCGATGAGCAGGCGCTGGAAATGCTTGAGGCCATAACCAGAGCGCGGCAAGGTCAATCTTCGCGTATCGATGAGATTATCTCGGAGACGAAGCTTTCCAGCTTTACCAGCGATTTGAGCAGTTTCGCGCAGTTCTTCCTGAACGCCTCGAAGTACCAGGGCGTGCGGCCTGAGCGCGTGCAGCAGAAGCGCTTTGAACGCTATGACGTGCGGCGCTTAGAGGAACTGGCAACGCAGCTTGGCACGCGCAATCCACGCGAGCGTTCGGAATATTACCTGTCGGCGGCAAAGATCATTTCCGAGATGGAAGACTGGGATGATCCCCGCCAGATGTACAAGTACCTCTGCCGCAGTTTTGCCTCGCGTGGCGACGCGACTCTTCTGGAGAACAGGCCGTTCGACGCGGCGCGTGAGTGGTACTGCGAGGCGCTGGCCGCGTATGATGGAGCGAGAGCGCGCTACCGGGAAGATTCGGAAGGGGGTTCGCAGCGCGATGAACAGGATGCCGTGAACGCCCTGGTACGCTATCTTTCTTCAACGCTTGGCTCTGTGCAGATGACTCGCGATAATCCCTCGATTGACGATACCCTCGACGAGGTATTCCGGCTGAATGTGGAGCGAGAGCGGCTGTTTGACCTGGTTACCTATCTGCTGATGCGCAGCCGCTACGCTGCCCAGCGCACCGTCAATCGCCTGTACGACCGGCAGACCTTACGCGCCCTGGCAGTTCAATACTTGCAGAGCCAGAATGTCGGCCCCATCAGTACGCTGAGTCGCGCTGACGAGTTTATGCAGCGCTGGAATGAACTGCGGCGCAGGCGTTTTGAGGAGGCCCGCGCCATCGCGAATGAACTGGGGCTGATCTCGAAAATGGAGCTGACGGTTGCCTCGCTGGAAAACTACATTTCCAGCCTTGACCGGGTGCGTGACCTGGGCCTGCACCTGTTGTTTGACCTGGATCAGCAGCGCCTGCGACAGGTGCGGCGCATGCTCGAAATGCTGGTTGACCAGGCGCAGGAGATCACCTTTGAAGAGCAGGAGCGGCTCTGCACGCTGGTTATTGCCGATTGCCAGACGCTGCTGCGCGAGATCGAAGAGGCTCCCACCAGGCTTGCGGTGGAGGAACTGTATCCGATTATCGAGACCATTAAGGAGAGGACGAGCGAGCGGTTGGAGAGCATCTATGCCCGCTCCGTCCCACAGATCACCCTGCGCCTGCCCGAGGACATGGAGTCGTACACGCCTGAGATGGGCAAGATCGAGGTGCAGGTGGTAGTGGCGAACAAGATCGGCTGCAGCCCGGCGGAGTCCCTGGAACTGGTGGCGCAGGAGGACGAAGACTTCTTCCAGGCCGACGACCAGGCTTTGAAGCTCAACAGTTCTTTACGCGGCGGCGACCAGAAAATTTTGACTATTCCCATGCGCGTGACCGAACTTGCCCGCCAGTCGGAGGCGTTCTCCCTGCCCGTCTACGCTCAGTATCGCACGCGCTCCGGCGAGATGCAGCGCACCTCGGTCGAAAACTTTTCGATACGGCTGTATAAAGAGGAGCAGTTTGAGCGCATCGAAAACCCCTATGCCGGATATGCGAAAGGCGGCGCGGTAGAAAGCAACGATATGTTTTACGGGCGCGATGAGCTGATTACCAACGTCGCCAGCGCCATTCGCGCCACTCGTTCAGAGAGTAAGTCGGTGGTGATCTTCGGGCAGAAACGCGCCGGAAAGACCTCGATTCTCTATCACTTGCAGGAGGCACTGGCTTGCGACCCCGACCTGTTGATCCTCGATATCGGCAATGTCGCCCTGCTGCTGGACGAGAAGGATGCGCAATCCGGCTCGTCATTCCTGCATCAATTGCTCTGGACGATTCTGCGCAAATTGCGCTGGGCGATAGAAGATGCTGTAGATGCCGGAAAACGCCCGCCGCTGGACATCGCGTTTCCCAACAGCCGCGAGTTCTTTGAGCATGGCAGCCCGCTTTCCCTCTTCGAGGAAATCTTTGATAACTTCAAACGTGCTGTGGCGAGGATTGATGCCTGGCGCGGTGTGCGCGTGGTGCTGCTTATTGACGAGTTTTCGTACATCTACGAATACATCATTCAGGGGCGTATCTCCGAAGATTTCATGAAAATCTGGAAGGCGCTTTTGCAGAGGAACTACTTCAGCGCGGTGCTGGTGGGGCAGGACGTGATGGTCAAGTTCAAAAAACGCTTCCCGAATGAATTTGGCACCTCGCAGGATGTGCGCGTCAACTATCTGAAATATCAAGATGCCGTCCGCCTGATCGATGACCCGCTGCGCATTGGCGGCAAGAGTGGTGAAAGCCGCTTCCGCGAGAAAGCCATTGATCGCATCTTTGATCTGAGCGCCGGTAGCCCGTTCTACATTCAGATCATTTGTAATCAGTTGGTCGAATACATGAACCGCAAGCATGCCCGGCTGGTGACGGACGCGGACGTGGAGCAGGTCAAAAACGAACTGGTGCGAGGCGATAACCGGCTCGACGAGGATGCCTTCGATAACCTGCTAAGCTCCGGCGATAAGTCGAGCGATGCCATTTCAGTAGAGGACGCGAAAAAGGTGCTGGTTGCCATTGCCGCCAATACGCGGCTCGGCTCGTGCGACCGCGAAAGCATCGTCAGCGCCGTCTCCGGCACACGCGCCCCGGTCGAAGCTATTCTGGCTGACCTGGCCGAACGGGATGTGATCGAAGTCGAGAACCGCCGCTATCGCATCCGCGTCGGGCTGTTCAAAGAGTGGCTGCTGGCCCAGGCGTAAGGAACGAGAATATGGCTGCTTTTCCCGACTCGCTTCCCCGCCCGGGTGTACTCGCCTCTGGCTCATCCTTTATTGGCCGCGCAGGCGACTTGCAGGTTATTCAGGACAGGCTGCTGAGCGCGCAGGATGCCGCGAACCTCTCGATTGTCGGCCTGCCTAAGATCGGCAAAAGCAGCCTGGTTTATTCCGCCCTGATCGAGCGCGAGCAAGAACTGATGGCGCGTTCCATTCTGCCCTTATGGATACGAGTGAGCGAGTATGCGCAATCTGCTGACCTGTTCAGTGGGCTGGTGCGGATCGCTTTGGAAAAGCTGAGGGCATTGGGCTGGGCCACATCCGCTATAGAGCGCGTGGCGGAGGAAGCCCTGGAAGAGGGTTTGCCGCACCGCGAAAGCTACGCCCTGACACAACGTTTTTTTCAGCGCGTTCACCAGTCCCGCCAGTTGCGTATCCTCTGCGCTCTCGATGAATTTGATGCCGTTGAGAACCTTTTTCGCGCCGATGCGATGGATTTTACACGCCTGCATGGCCTGTTTGATAATCCAAGCTGGCGTGTGGTCTTTATCACCCTTTCTCGTATTCCATTAAAAGAACTTGAGGTGAGAACGCAAGCCTCACTCAGCAGCCAGTCGCGTCCCGCCCCTAACCTGCACAAAGTGTTCCAGGAGCATTATGTCTCTATGTTCAGCGCAGAGGATGTGCGGGAGTTCTTCTCGCGGCTCTCAGCCAGTAGCTTATCGCTTCCTCAAGGGTACGAGGATTGGATGCGCTTTTATACAGGCAATCATCCCTATCTTTTAGCGTTACTGGCTCAGCAATTGTTCGAGTCGCAGCCATTGGATGTAGATCAGGCGTATCAGCGTGTGGAGGACGATTTTCTCGCGTATTTCACTGAGATAGCGGGAGCGCCAGAAGAGCCGCAGCCATTGCGCGTGTTGTTGCAAACCCTTACTCATACCAATTTGCCGGTCGAACGGGCTGAGATCGAAAAGCTGCTCAAGTACGGGTTGATCTATTCGCCTGCGCCGAAAGAATACCAGGTCTTCTCGCTGCGTTTTCAGGCCTGGTTAGACGAGGTGGAACCGGTAGCGTGGCAATTTGATCTTGAGGAAGAGGAACAGATTACGTCGGATCTATCTACTGATTTCTGGACGATTGAGGTAGAGAAGATAGAGGAGCAGCCCACCCAGCCTCTAGTTGCGCAGGGCAGCCTCTGGCCTCTCTGGCGTGAAACCGAGCTGACGATGCGCCATGCTCTCGCTGCTGTGCTGGAGGAGAAGTATGGCCCGGACTGGTTCGAGTCTTTAAAGCGCCTGCATCCACAGTTGAACGAAAAAGACGGGAAAACCATGTTTGATCGCTGCCACGAATCGCTGCAACGAGAGATTCGCACCTGGGGCAGGCAGGCGTATGCGAACCCGCTGGCCTATTCCGCGCCGCAGGATTTGTTTGCCCTGCTGCTGGCCGAGTGGCCGACCTTTCGCGATATCTTTGGCGAAAGCGAGGCTTTCTGGCGCAAATGCTCGCGGCTGCTGATCGAGGTGCGCGTGCTGCTGGCGCATAATCGCGAGGGCAACCTGCGCGAGGACGAGCGGCTGCAGGCGCTGGACTACTATCATCGTATTCTCAAGCAGCTACAGCAGTGGCGCAAGCCGGAATTTGCCGAGTCCACCCAGGAAATTGACCTGTGGATGCTCTGGCGAGAAACAGAGCAACTGCTGCGCGATGCGGTCAGCGATGCGCTTGAAAAGAAATACGGCCCGCAGTGGTTCCAATACCTTGAACAGCTTTACACACAGCAGAACGACACGAAGATGTTGCAGAACTGGCGGCGTCTGAAGTTTGTGCGGCAGCGCGAGGTGCAGATTTTCGGCCTGCGACCATTTCGCAACTACCTGGATTTTGCCTATCCGCAGGAGCTATTTGCTATAATCTTCTCAGCAGAATGGGAGATTTTCTCGCCCATCTTTGGCAGAGACTGGATTTACTGGCAGCCGCGCACCACCTTCTTCAGCCAGATGCGCAACCCGCTGGCCCATCATCGCGAACTGGCGATAAGTGGGGAGCATTTTCTGCAAGCGGTCGAATACTGCCGGGAGATCCAGGATGTCCTGCGCAACTACCTGGACAGCTAGACGAAGGAGAGAGACAGGCATGCCGAAACGCATCGATCACGTCGCCATCATCGTTCGCAACATCGAGCAGGCGCTAACTTTTTACCGCGATACCCTGGGCATCGAGCCGAGCGAGATTAAAGAGGTGCCGACCGAACAGGTACGCATCGCTTTTTTACCAATGGGCGGCCTCAACGGCAGCGAAATCGAACTGATCGAACCGACCGCCCCCGATTCCAGCCTGACCCGCTTCCTCGAAAAGCGCGGCGAAGGCCTGCACCATATCTGCCTGGAAGTAGACAACATCGACGCCGCCCTCGCCGAAATGCAGGAAAAAGGCGCGCCCGTTCTCGACAAACAACCCCGCGTCGCAGCCGAAGGCCGCGCCATTTTTATTCATCCAAAGGCCGCCAATGGAGTGTTGTTGGAACTGGTGGAGAGGGATAAGTAGTGAGAGAAGAAGTTGTGGATGGCTAGCTATTACAAACCTCCCTTCAGATGTCATCCTGAGCGCAGCGAAGGATCTGTGTTCCCGCCGATCCGTATGTCGAGGCCGGAGATCCTTCGCTGCGCTCAGGATGACAGGCGAGCGGGGCTTTTTCATGGCTAGCCATCCACCACTTCTTCTTTCACTAGATTGGAAGGGCATATCTGTTCCGTCAAAAATCTCTTGAAGACGGCTTTCCGGTCTGGGCCGGAGAGCCAGGGCCGCATCAGGTGCCGACCATAGAAATAGGTGAAGATGTAGGCTTCGCGGAAGGGGTCTTTCAGGAAGTCGATGTTTTTCTGGGCATAGTCTTCGGGTATCAGCGCGTACTTCATGATGTACTGTTTCACCTCGGCTTCGGGGCGGCCATCGCTGAGCATGAAACGGGCGTTGCCATCGATGCCGCTCATCAGTTCTGAGGCGCGTTGCAGCTTTTCCGTATCCACATCTACGGGTTCGATGCCTGCAAGTGGATAGAGGTGAACTCTGGCCCATTGCTCTGCTTCCTCTGGCGTAAAGATCATCTTAAAGGCTGAGGTAGCGATGCCCTCACTGATGACGCTCTGTGGGCATATAATGGGCGAGATAGACTGCTCAAGGTAGCCGCGCTCACGATAGAGATGCTGCTCTTTCAGCACAAATTCGGTGTGATGCCCCGGATAACCCTCGTGACAGACGAGTTCGATCAGCCAGCGTAGATTGGTGGGCAGATCGGTATTCAACTCGACACGCGAATGGTAGTTGCCGAGATAGTAGTTTTCGCCGCCAAAGACTTTATCATGAACGGTGTCCAGTTTCACCTTTTCACCCTCTGGCAGGTCTACCAATGCCCGTGTGCGCCGCCTTGCCTCGTCCATCGCGATACGCATCAGTTCGACAAGCTGGTGCGATTTGTCCTTTGTCAGACCGTAACGATTTCTCAGCCCCTGCAAGCGTTCAAAGATGCTGCCCTTACCGGGAAGCGCCTCGTCATAGAGCGCGTGGGCCTGCTCGAAGCGCGTCTCCGGTATCCAGGTTGGGCGAATATCGAAGCAGCGCTGCACCTCGTCTTCCAGCGGAAAACTTTCCCCAGCCAGCTTGCGACAGACCGTTTCCAGCGCAATCACCTGCTTGCTCAGATAGGTCTGTCGATGCTCCTCAAACCCCTGGCCAGGCAGCGAGTCGAGCAGGGCCATTGTCGCCCGCACAAGATCAGGCGCGGGCGTCTCCGCCTCATTTTCCACCGCCTTTTTCCATTCCGGCGGCCCATAGTAGTAGTCCACAAAGCGGCTTTCCGTATGCTTCAGTACCAGCTTTTCCATACGGAATTGTAATTGGACATAGTCCTGGAGCCAGCGCTGGTTGTCAATCATTATGTTGTTCCTTTGTAGGGACGTGATTGATCGCGTCCATCTGGTGTCAATGCATGTCACAGGCAGGACGCGATCAATCACGTCCCTACAACCTATCGGTTTCGTATTCTGAACGTTTATCATTGCGTCCGGCTTCTCAGCGCGATTCAGGCGAGGTGGACGCGATCAATCACGTCCCTACAACCTGCTTTGTATCAGCACATAAATTATATCTTATAACGGGATATTCCCATGCTTCTTAGGCGGATTCGAATCCCGCTTGTTTTTGAGCATTTCCAGGCCGTTAATCAGCTTGATGCGGGTGTAGCGGGGTTCGATCACCTCGTCGATGTAGCCGCGTGCGGCGGCGATGTAGGGATTGTTGAACTTCTCGGTGTATTCGGCGATCAGTTCTTTGCGCCGCTTGTCGGGGTCGGGCGCGCTTTCGATCTCGTCTTTGAAGAGGATGTTGACCGCGCCCTCAGCACCCATGACGGCGATTTCGGCGGTGGGCCAGGCGTAGTTGAGGTCGCCGCGCACGTGTTTGCTGTTCATGACGTCGTAAGCGCCGCCGTAGGCTTTGCGCGTAATCACCGTGATCTTGGGAACGGTGGCTTCGCAATAGGCATAGAGCAGCTTCGCGCCATGCCGGATGATGCCGCCGTGTTCCTGGCCCACTCCCGGCAGGAAGCCCGGCACATCGACGAAGGTGATGATGGGAATGTTGAAGCAGTCGCAGAAGCGCACGAAACGCGCCGCTTTATCCGAGGAATTGATGTCCAGCACGCCAGCTAAGGCTCCCGGCTGCTGCGCTACGATGCCGACCGAGCGTCCATCCAGGCGCGCAAAACCAACGATGATGTTGGTGGCGTAGTATTCCTGCACCTCGAAAAACTCGCCATCGTCCACGATGTGCTTTATGACATCTTTCATGTCATAGGGCTTGTTCGGGTTGTCGGGAATGATGCTGTTCAGTTCTTCATCGGCTCGCGTGGGCGAATCTTTGGGCACAATGCGCGGCGGGTCTTCCAGGTTGTTCGAGGGGATGTAGCTGAGCAGCTTGCGAATCATGCGGATGCATTCCGGCTCGCTGGGACAGGAGAAGTGCGCTACACCGCTAACAGAGTTATGCACCATCGCGCCGCCCAGTTCCTCGAAGGTTACGTCTTCGTGCGTCACGGTCTTGAGGACGTTGGGGCCGGTCACGAACATGTAGCTGGTCTGCTCGACCATGAAAATAAAGTCGGTGATGGCCGGAGAATAAACAGCGCCGCCCGCGCATGGCCCCATGATGGCGGAAATCTGTGGCACCACGCCTGAAGCCAGCGTATTGCGCAGGAAAATGTCAGCGTAGGCTCCCAGGCTCACCACACCCTCCTGAATGCGCGCTCCGCCAGAGTCATTCAGGCCGATGACTGGCGCGCCGTTCTTCATGGCGTGATCCATAATCTTACAGATTTTTTCGGCGTGCGCCTCTGAAAGCGAGCCGCCAAAGACCGTGAAATCCTGCGAGAAGACGTAGACCAGGCGGCCATCAATTTGCCCGTAGCCGGTTACGACGCCATCGCCCGGTATTTTCTGCTCATCCAGCCCAAAATCAGTCGAGCGATGGGTGACAAACATGTCCAGTTCATTGAAGGTGCCGGGGTCGAGCAGCAGGTCGATGCGCTCGCGTGCCGTCAGCTTGCCCTTTTTATGCTGTGCCTCGATGCGTTTCTGGCCACCGCCCAGCATCGCAGCTTCTTTCAAACGGTGAAGTTCTTCAATCTTCTCCTGCGTCGTCTTTAACGCGGGAGCTTCCTGCGGGGTCTGTTCGCTCGTAGTCATCTACTAACTCCATATTGTCAAGATCAAAGCGAGTTTGTATCGCAGTATAGCACATGGAAGATGGGGGCGTGTTTCAGAAGGAATGATGGAGTAATTTGTAGGTACGCGATTTCAATAGATAGGTGTTATAATGTCCTTATGCAATCTCACGTAAACTTTTATGCCTTCCGCGCACACAACAATCATGACCTGGGCGTTCAGCTTGGGGTACACTTTCGATCTGCCCTTCAAACCAGAATGGGAAGCATTGTGCGCGATAGCGCCTGGGCGCTGAAGCTAAAACGCGCTCAAGAGTATCTTACGATCACTACAGATTACTTTCCGCAATATGTACGAGAAATAGAGGGCTACGCCGAGGGCGCTGAGGTAGATTTTTTAGAACTCTGGACACTGAGCCTTGAAGATGAGTTCAGCTACTATCGCGATGAACACTGCACCTCAGTCATTACGAATGGCGGAAAGCTGATTTCACATAATGAAGATTGGGCAAGTGATGCCGCAGATCAAATTTGCGTCTTGCAAAAGACAGTTGGCGATCTAACGACCCTGGAATTAAACTACTGGAGCAGTCTCGGTGGTAATTCGGCCAGCATCAACTCACATGGCTACATACAGCTCATCAATACACTCACCCATACTGATTGGCAGATGGGAGTGCCACGGAACGTCATCGCCCGCTTTATGTCAGAAACCAGGGACCCGGTTAAAGACTTTGAGAAACTGAGAGCTATAAGACGGGCTACTGGCTATAATCACAATATTATTGACTTCAATGGGAACATCTGGAATATTGAGGCGACATCCAGGCAGTGTATGCTGCTGCAGCCTGAAATACCCTTTGTCCACACGAACCACTACCTGTCCGAGCAACTAAAGCCATATGAGGCGGAAACGGGACAAACGACTTTCAAACGCTATGAAGTAGCCACCAGGCGTGTAAAACCTCATATGTCCAAGCAAGAACTTTTTGCGTTGACCAGCGACGACTCGCAAGGACCTGATTTAAGTATCTTTAATGAGCGGACAATCGCTCGAATCATCATCGATCTGGAACGAAAAATTGCCAGCATCTGGCTAATAAGAGAATCTGAAAGAGGTTGGGTGGAATATCCGCTGCCAGGTATGTAAAGCTGTTCAAAAGGCCAATGCATTTCACCGGATTTCCAGCTATACTTGCTTGCGTTCCTTTTTACGTCAACTTATCTTTTTAGCAAGGAAACCTGACAGGAGATGTCAACCATTTTTTAATATACTGGTTCTTACAACGTCTTCTATTGTAATGCAGCCATTAGAATCTCCAGGGGCCACATTTTATCTATGACACAACACGCTTCCACCGCGAAAACTCCAGGGAAAAGCAAGGAAAACGAGAAAGAGCAATTTAAGCTGCGTCATGTCTTTACCGCCTTTACTGGCCTGCCGCGTGTGCTGGGGCTGGTCTGGACGACCAATGCGCGGCTGACGTTAGCGATGGCGCTTGTCACCGTCTTACGCGGCTTCACGCCAGCCGTCAGTGTGTGGATTACCAAGCAGGTGATTGATAGCGTGGTGCGCGCAATTTTTTCTCGTCCCGGTATGCAGGGGCCTTCTCCTATTCTGATGCTCTGGATATTTGTGGCCCTGCAGTTGACGGTGAACCTGCTGGATCGCTTTCTCAGCACGCTCAGCAATATTGTACAGCAGTTGTTGCAGGAACTGGTTTCCAATCGCATTCAATTGATGGTGCTCGAAAAGGCCAATACGCTCGATCTGGCCTTCTTCGAGGACGCGGAGTTTTATGATAAGCTGCGCCGCGCTTCCGACGAGGCGACCTACAAGCCGGTGCAGATGATCTCACAGAGCTTCGATCTCGTGCGCACGCTGATTACGCTTTTCTCGATGATTTTCCTGCTTTTGCAACTGGCGTGGTGGCTGGCAGTGGTCGCCATCGTCATTCCCCTGCCCTCATTCGTTGCCAGTTCGCGCTACGGCTGGATAGGCTACCAGCGCATGCGGCGCGAGTCGCCCGAGCGGCGCAAGATGATGTACTTTAACCGCCTGCTCACGGTGGATGATTACAACAAGGAGATCAAACTCTTCTCGCTCGGCCCTTTTTTCATCGAGCGTTTCAGGAAGCTGGCCGATGAATTTTTCGAGGAGAGCAAGAAAATCCTGGTGCGCCGCTACATGATCAATTTTCTCTGGATGGGCTTCTCGCTGGCCGCAAATTCAGGTATCTATATCTACGTCGCCTTTCAAGCGGTGGCCCGGCGTATCACGCTGGGCGGTTTGACCCTTTATACGCAGGCCGTGATGCAGGTCGGGACAAACTTTCAGGGTGTGCTGGATGGCGTCTCCAACACCTACGAGAACAACCTGTTCGTGAACACGCTCTTTGAATTCCTTGACTATAAGCCGGTCATTGTCTCGCCGCCGAATCCGCAGCCGCTTGTGCCGAGGAGTGAGGGCAAGGGACTGAAGATCGAGTTCCGCAACGTCAGCTTCACTTATCCCGGCAAAGACCCGGAGACCGGGGCTGCGCTCAAGAACGTTAGCTTTACCATCGAAGCCGGAGAGTCTATCGCGCTGGTTGGACGCAATGGCGCAGGCAAGACCACAATGGTCAAGCTGTTGACTCGCCTGTATGACCCGGACGAGGGCGAAATCCTGGTCGGCGGACGCAATATCAAAGAATACGACCTGAAAGAATTGCGCTCCGAAATCGGCGTGATTTTCCAGGATTATGTCACCTACTATCTCGCGGCACGTGAAAATATTGGCGTAGGCAGCATCGAACACGTCGAGAACCTGAATCTCATCAGCAGCGCAGCCAGCAAAAGCGGTGCTGATGCCGTCATCGGATCGCTGGCCGAAGGCTACGAAACGATGCTCGGTCGCTGGTGGAAGGATGGCACGCAGTTGAGCGGCGGCCAATGGCAAAAGATTGCCCTCGCCCGCGCCTTCATCCGCGATGCCCGCATCCTCATTCTGGATGAGCCAACCAGTTCGCTTGATGCCAAAGCCGAATACGAAGTCTTCGCCAGCTTCCGCGAACTGACGAGCGGCAAGACCGCCATCTTCATCAGCCACCGCTTCAGCACCGTCCGCCTCGCCGACCGCATCTTTGTATTAGAGAACGGCTCGATTATCGAGGAAGGTTCGCACAAAGAACTGATGGCGCAAGACGGAATTTACGCGGAGTTGTTTAATTTGCAGGCTGAAGCGTATCGGTAATCGGATCTTCATTTCTATGATCTTGTAGTAGACACAAGGGAGTTGGAACTAACGTGGGGTTAGAAATAAAGGCATGATGCGAAGAACGCTGGGGGAAGTAAGTCGTTTGTTTTCCGTTTATCTTGATGATAATTGTTCCCCCACAGCAACTGTCGCTATCAAACCCACGTGCAGGTAATGTGGTGAGATGACTAAAATCTGATAGAGGGATTTTAGGCGCACATTTTCGAGACAACTGTGTACACATGATATGCGTTTCTGGGATGGCAAATCTTACCCCTTTAATGATATCGTCTCGCGGATATTCAGACTGGTTATTCCTTGCTGTATGTTTTCTGGCAAAGGAGAATATTAGCAGTTCAGGTTTTACCATACTACATAATTTTTGAGCAAACTGGAGATTGTTTGTAGTTCCAGCAGAGCCGCCATGATGTGGAAAAATCAGTACAGAGGCTTCGATATTGTTCTGATCTTTTAAAAGGTTATCCAAACCTATTTCGTCAAGGTCTCCTGGTAAAATCGCTACTCTATGCGACCTATGTATCAAACCTATTACCGCTGATACAGAATTGGATGCTAAGGCACGCCTGTTTCTATCTTCCCCACCCGCACCGCTTAGACCCTCTTCTAAAGAAGGGGCTAAAATTTCGATTTCCACCTGACCGGAATGAATTTGTTTAGAAATTTCCGCTCCCAGGGCGCGATGCACTTTTGTTCCTGCTTTATTATAAAAAGCCAACGCGGTACGAATCTCCGCCCAGCGTGTTCCTCTTTTACTTGCATCAGGGTTAATATAGACATTGCGAACATGGATTTTTCCTAAAAGTGTTGGAAGGCCACCCGCGTGATCTATGTCGGCATGGGAAATGAGAACATGATCGATAGCAGAAATATCTAAAGCCTCAAGCGTTTCTACCAAGGTAGTAGTTGGAGGACAATCTATAACAGTGATGGCTTCAGTATCCCGAAGAATAGCGCAATTGCCATGCCCCACGTCCAACACAATCAACTCAGGCAAGTCCATCATCCGGGTCCATTTCTGGGGCTAATCTAATAGCTTCAAACGACAGGTCTTTGGCTTTTTTAGCTCCAACGTTTACTTCTGCTACCAGTAATACATCTCGTTCAAGGTGAGGACGTATATTTTCAGGAACGAGGGCTACGGGAAAACGAACCGTTTGATGTGGATTCCAATTCATCAACGCCACCTCTACTACTTCATTTCCATCCTCTTGCTTCACATCTTCAACGCGCATAATAGAGGTGTACCGCCGTTTTGTAGGCGAGGCATGTAATTGTGCTGGAGAGAATGGCCCTGGTCTTTCATAACCATCAAAGTATTTAAGTAGCTCTGCTTCAAGATGCATAGGCAGGTTATATGCAGCCAGTATTTCTGCATCTATGTGCTTCAAGATGCCTCGACAACGACTTTCCAATTGTGTTGTTTGTTCTGGCGGCGTATCCCATTGTTTCCGATAGGACATATATTCTCGCACCAGTGAAACAATACGGCGTATTTGTGATGGTCTAAGCTCAGGTACAGGAATTTGTTCAATTGTATCTTTTCTATTATGCCAGGCAGACCGGTGCGTACTCAAAAAAGCATTGGCTATTGGGCTATTTACAAGCGCCGCGATTACCTCTATGGGTAGATGAGCGGTAGGCCATAGACCATGAAAGTTTTGATAGCAAACAAGCCCTTGCTCATCAACAATACCAGCCATAACCCAGCGATCACTTTTGATACGTACCGCATTGACAATAACTTTGGGCTTTTCCCAGGGATGTTTGTAGGATTTACGTCTCATATGCTTTGAATCCATATTAAAATAGGAGAAATATCGAGGTTCATATAGCTCAAATCCTTCCGTTGTCAGGCCTATTCCCTTCACAAATCCCTCTCGTGGCAGGGCAGAAACAAGATTACTTTTATTCGCTTTAAAAGATTTATATTCTATCCCTCTATGGATGTCTACTACGCTGTTTAAGCGAGGTAGCGATGCTAAGGCATCCCATATAGAATGTAGGGGAGTGTACCAAAAAGTAGGATTATCGATTTGATGTGCTATAAAGTCGGCGGATGCTAGCACCTGCCAAGTTGTTTTCCCTGTGGAAAGAAACCGTTTGTAATCTTTCCGGTCAACCTGAGCAAATTTCCAGGTTGGTTCAATAGTCTGCTCATTATAAGCGATGAGAAGGACGGTCTCAACATCAGAATAATTAAAAGCGTTGTCGGGCAGAACGACAAAAGAAAGATTTTTATATACTCGAGCAATTTTTCTTCTTACCTCAACATACATTTGTCCATCTATGAAAGTAAGGGGCAGCACAAAACCAAGCATCTTTGGGGGATTTTCCAATACCCGGTTCAAAGCCTCTACAGCCTTATTTACTGACTTGAGCGCGGGATATTTTTTCCGTTCCTCTTTTGTAAATTTTTCAAAAGGTGGATTGCTGAGAACAATAGTTGCGCGTTTTAAATAATTACTAAGCTTTGGCGAAGTAAAGACATCAGCCTTTTCGATACGCCAGCCATTAGGATTTGGATAATCGGCAAGAATTAACGAGTAACCAGCAACTTCACAAGCAAACGGTTCATATTCCATGCCTGTTAACATGCTTATGAAATAGTCATGCCTTTTTTCTACAGGCATATCAGTAGTTAATAAGGTTCGCAGCCTGCCCAGAGCGGCAATAAGAAAAGGAGCATGTCCGGCAAATGGTTCAAATACGCGGCGCTCCTCATGAGGAAGTGCCTGGATAGGCAGTTGCTGAACAATATATTCGGCAACTGGATAGGCAGTAGCATGTATCCCTAGTTTTCTACGTGTTTCAGGGTTTACCAAAGTGTTTTCATAGATATACGCTAATGCCTCAACTGATAGATTTTGGAAAGAAAATGCAGAGCGAATCTTATTCCAGGCTGCATTTTGCGTATGAATATCGTTTAAAACGCCTTGAGAAGGCGCGTGTTGGAAATAGAAGCGTTCAATTTCTGCAAGAACTTCTTGCGCGTTACTGTTCAGCCATTTATCTGAATGTTGTCTATCGCCGAGCAGTTTAGCAGCGATAAAACGAAAAATGAGCCGGTAAAGCGCATCAGGGTCCGGCTCAGCATCATGATGTTCTTGATAAACGGACTTGCAGATGGCAAGAACATCACGAAGCAGGGTATCCAATTTTGTATGTACAACTTCTTCAATTGCGGGGATAAGCCCCACATCAAAAAAGTCTAACTGAACAGGTACACCCGTAAATCGTATTGATTTTGCGCGTAATACTTCCTCTGGTTTCCAATCATCTTTATGCTGAAGGATAAAATTACGCAGGTAAGGCAGTTCAACGCTTTCTAACAGCTCAGGCTGATTTTCTGCATGAATTTTCCAGCGCAGAATTTTTTCATTTTCAGGATGCAGCGCAAGAATCTGTGGTGCGCCAAGCGCCCGGTATCCTGCGATCTCTTCAGGGCCTTGTTGAAGAGGAAAGGTAATTCCAATACATGAACTGAGGTATGAAGGCGGTTCCTGGGCGAACGCAGCTAACTCGATCTTACGAGACTGGTTTTGAGCGAGAATATCAGCGAACTCGTATTCTTCTCGCAGTAAATCATTATGATAGCCGATATCGCGCAGACCTTCTCTTGCAATAGTAAGCAAGGTTTTGGTTGTGTATGATTCGGCCATAATTTACACCCTATTGTTTATACTCTTTATTAATAGCAGTATATCATAGAACAGGTGATCTGTAAGCCTCTGCATGCCCCATTTTCCTATGTTTAAGGGAATATGTGTTATATATTTGTGTAGAGTGATGCAAAAGGCATCTGCAAGAGGTATCTCTACTATTTACTACCTGTAGAGACGCCTCTTGCAGGTGTCTTCCATTCTCACTACACTCGTCTCTCTATCCCCAACCCGCTTTTCACTACCGACACATCATATATCCCCCCGCGCTGCTCATATCCCCCCACAAAGGGATCATCAGCGAGCAGCATCGGCGTATCCAGGTCAATATAACGGAAACCACCCAGACCCGCGACGAAGTGAGCGGCTGCGCTCGTTGCCAGCCGGGACTCCATCATCGCGCCGATCATCAGTTGGGTATGGGTGGCGCGGCAGACGGCGGCGATATCCAGCGCCTCGACAAAGCCGCATTTCATGAGTTTGATGTTGACGACGTTGCAGGCTCCCATTGCAATGAGATGGGCCACATTGGCGGCGCTGTAGGCGCTTTCGTCGGCAGCGATGGGAACGGTGGTGTGCTGGGTGACGTAGCGCAGGCCTTCCAGGTCGTCTTTGTGTACCGGCTGTTCCATCATCAAGGGGCGAATGTCGCGGTCATCCAACGCTTCCAGGCAGAGCAGGGCTTCATTGGCGGTATAGCCCTGATTGGCATCGAGCGTGAGGCCAACGCCGGGCGCAGCCTCGCGAATAGCTTCTACCCGCGCCACGTCATCGCGAATATCGCCGCCGACTTTGATTTTCAGCGTGGTGATGCCGTGAGCTGCTGCCTCTTCCGCCAGTTCATAGCCATGTTCTGGTGAAACCATCGGAATGCTGTAGTCTGTCTCGACTGCGCTGCTCGCGCCACCGAAGAAGACATAGAGGGGGATGCCATACGAGCGGGTAAGGGCGTCCAGGATTGCCATTTCCGTCCCGGCAATAGCGGTCATCTGGCTATAGTAGACGCTGCGCATCAATTTAGAGAGAACTCGCCACTGTGCCGCATCTTTGCCCTCGATCAGGGCTGCGCAACCGCGAGCCGTTGCCAGCGCCGTTTCCTGCGATTCGCCTGTGCTGGGTGGAAAGGGAGCGCACTCGCCATAGCCCACGCTGCCATCTTCCAGTCGTACTGTTACCAGCACATTGCGCGCTTCGGAGACGCTGCCTGTCGCAATGGTAAATGGCTCCAATAACGGAATGTTCAACGGTTCGACGGTGACGGAATGGATGGTGGTGCGTGACATAACAGGCTCCTTGTGTGTTTGTTTTGTGGGAATTGCTCTCGACCCGACTCGGGGCGGCGCAAGCGCCCACCCCGCCCATCCACACCTCTCCCGCCCCTACAGAGTTGTGCGGTTGCGTTGTTTGTCTTCGTAGCGTTCGATGGCGAGTTCGATCAGGCGGTCGAGCAGTTCAGAATAGGAGAGGCCGCTGGCTTCCCAGAGCATGGGGTACATGCTGATGGAGGTGAAGCCCGGCATGGTGTTGACCTCATTGATGTAGACCTTGCCGCTCTCCTTCTCAAGAAAGAAATCGACACGGGCCAGACCGCTCAAATCAAGCGCGAGGAAGGCCTGGCTGGACTGGCGACGTATTTCGCTGGCCGTCTCCTGGGGAATATCAGCCGGAATGATGACCTGCGATTTGCCATCAATGTACTTGGCGCGATAATCGTAAAATTCGTTGCTGGAAATAACCTCGCCGACTACCGAGGCAATAGGCTCATCGTTGCCCAGTACGGCGCACTCCATCTCGCGGCAATTGATGCCTTTTTCGATGATGATCTTGCGGTCGTACTCAGCCGCAATGCGCATGGCGTGTTCCAATTCCTGGCGGTCGTGCGCCTTGTTTACGCCCACACTTGAGCCGAGATTGACAGGTTTGACGAAGCAGGGATAGCCCAGGCGCTGCTCAATGGCATCCAGAATCGGCTCCGGTGAGCGTTCCCACTCGCTGCGGCGGTAGACCAGGTAATCCACGATGGGCAGGCCGACCGTCTGGAAGACCATCTTCATCTTCTCTTTGTCCATACCGATCGCGGAACCAAGCACGCCGCTGCCAACGTAGGGAACATTCGCCATTTCCAATAGACCCTGCAACGTGCCATCTTCGCCATAGGTGCCATGCAACACGGGCAGGATCACATCTAGCTTCCCCTGATTGCCCAGGTCTTCACCTTCATGAACGGGGATGAGACGGCGCAGGCGGGGGTCTCCGGTCAATGTGACGGCGCGGGATTCTTCCAGTTCGCTCTCCTGCCCGGCGTGTTGCTCTGCTGCTAACAACTGTTGCGGCTTCGTGCCGAGCAGCCATGACCCCTCTTTGGTGATGCCGATAGGCACAACCTCGTACTTTTCGGGGTCCAGGTTTGCCATGACCGATGTTGCTGAGGCTATCGATACCTCGTGTTCGCCTGAGCGGCCACCGTAGACCACTCCAACCCGTATTTTTTTCTTCCCCGGCTCCTGTGACATATACCCCTCGCTCTTTCATGATGTGGTTGTAGGGACGCGATTCATCGCGTCCACCTCGATCAATCCGCATGGCAGGCAGGACGCGATGAATCGCGTCCCTACAGAATTTCACGAACATTCATCAACATATCAAGAATGGTTTCGATGCGCATGCCTCGCGAACCTTTGAGCAATACCAGGTCGTCGCTTTGCACTCGCTCGTTGAGTAGTTCGGCGACCTGCGCTTTAGCCGTGTTTAATTCGTCGCTGTTCTCGACGTCGGCCTGATAATAAAAGGTATGGTTGGCGGGCATTCCAGCGGCAATGGCTCCCTCGATGTAGTACCGAGCATAGTCGCCAATCGCGATCAGGTAGTCAATTTTGCCTGCCAGGGCTTGCCCGGCAGCGAAATGCTCGTCACGGGCGTATTTGCCCAGTTCAAAGATATCGCCAAGCACAGCCCAGCGTTTTCCACCAGGCGCGAGCGCGGTTTCCGCCATTGTATTGGCGATGGCAATAATCGATTGCCGGTTGGCGTTATAGGTATCGTCGATGAGCGTGCTACCGTTTGGCCCCGGCTTGATTTCACCGCGCCCCTTTGCCGGACCCATACTCTCTAATGCCTCGACAATTTCATCTAGCGGCATCTCGGCGGCGCATCCTGCGGCGGCGGCGGCAAGCGCGATCATCACGCCATGCGCTCCTGGTAGTCGAAGCTGCACGCGATGTTCCTGGCCATGATAGTGCAGCGTGAAAGCAAAACCGCGCAGTGGGTCGCCCTGTACATCGCTTCCGCGCACCTCTGCGCCTTCTCCCAGGCCATAATACAGCACACGCGCCTTCGTTTTTTCCTTCATAGAACGCACATTGGGATCGTCGTAGTTGAGGATGGCGACTCCATCAGGCCTCAGTACCTGCACCAGTTCACTTTTGGCGATGACGACACGCTCCTGCGTCTGGAAATATTCTAGGTGCGCCGCGCCAACATTCGTGATGATACTCCAATCGGGCCGTTTAATCGTTTCCGAGAGCCAGGTCAGCTCACCTACCCATTGCGCGCCCATTTCAAGCACAGCATAGCGATGTTGCGGCTCCAGGCGCAAAAGCGTAAGGGGATAGCCAATTTCATTGTTATAGGAAGCGAACGTCTTAAGGGTTGGCGCGTGATGGCTCAATACGGCAGCCGTAGCGTCTTTGGTAGAGGTTTTGCCGTTACTGCCGGTGATGCCAATGAAAGTTGTGTTTTGCTGGCGTTCGGCGCGTACCCTTGCGGTGGCATGCAATGCCTGTATAACATCCGGCACCACTATCTGAAGAAAATCGGCAGGTACTGCGTCGGATGGCTCGGTGCAGAGGACGCCCCCCGCTCGCGCCTTCACCACATCGGGAATGAAGCGATGCCCATCGACATGCGCGCCCTTGATTGCCACGAAGAGATCTCCGGGGCCGACCTGCCGACTATCATGCTGCGCGGCAGGAAAAATCTGCTCCGGGTCAGGCATATAGGCAAATTCAATGCCCATCCTGCCTTCATTGCCCTGCATTATATCGTTGAGGGTGAACATACCTGTTTTATCCCTTATAACTCAGCTTGATAACTTGTGTGAGCATTATACCATAACGCTGCTGATTGCCACGCCATGAAAAAGGCGCTCTCCCATGTCATCCTGAGTGCAGCGAAGGATCTCCGGTTTCGACGTGCGAATCGTCTGGCCAGCACGAGATCCTTCGCTGCGCTCAGGATGACATGTAAAGGCCCGTTTATAATGGCTTGCCATTATCATCTAATCGTGGTTACGCATTCGCGATTTGCGCCATCTGTTCCGCGAGTTTCAGCAGCTCGTCACGTAATGCTGATGGCTCGTGAATCACAAATGGCAGGTTGAGCGACATCAAATAGCGCGCCATGCCATTTAGATCTTCGTACTGGCTTTCAAAGCGCGTGCCTGCAGGCGTGGCAGTAAGCGTCCCATAATAAGACGGAATTTTTTGCTGAAGAGTATACAATGGGGCCTGGAACTCTACCGCAATCTGCCACGCTGACGTATCTCTTTCGCGATGCCGTATCATATAGTCATGGTAATCGAAATCTTCCGCTCTCACGAAGGTTTCCTCAAGTACTTCTACATGTTGCATGCGGTCGAGCCGGAATGTGCGGTAGTCATTGCGCAGGCAGCAGTAGCCAACCAGGTACCAGCGACCGCTCCAGCCCACGATACCGTATGGCTCGACCTTGCGATGCGTCACCTGATCGTAGTGGGAACGATAGTCCATAGCGACCCTTTGCTGCTGGCTGATTGCCTCGCTTAGATTGAGCAGCAGCGAGGCATCAGGTCGGTTGCCATCCTGGCTTTGTGGAAGGATAAGATGGGTGGTGACAGCTTCCAGGCGTTCTCGCGCCCGTTTCGGAAGCACACGTGAGACTTTGGCCAGCGCGCCCTCGATGGCTACCGGAGATTGTCCCACTTCCAGCCACGCGCTCGCCAGCAGCCCCAGTACGATTGCTGTAGCTTCCTCTTCGGTAAACATCAACGGCGGCAGCTTATAGCCGGGGCGCAGGCGATATCCACCAATTCGCCCAATGTTGGCCTCGATAGGAATACCCACATCTTGTAGATGCGTGATGTAGCGGCGCACTGTGCGTACGTCCATTTCCAGGCGAGCCGCCAACTCCGGCCCCGTAATGGATGGCCGCGACTGGAGCAATTCAAGCACCGTCAGCACGCGGCTGGTTGGGTGATACATGAGAATATCCTGCTTTCCACAAAAATCTTTTAAAGAAGGACTGCTTTTGTCCTTGTTTAAGGGTATGCTTTAGATAGTGGAGATGTCAAGCGAGATGAAATTAGAGGAGCAACCATGATCGATATTGCACAGCACCGTCTTTACAATCAGGGACTTGCTCAAACCCGTTTCGAGAAGCCAGGGAATGCTGTGGAGTGGTTCGGCGCGGTTCAGGCGCAAGATTATCCAGGCGCGCTCTGGGCGCTGGGGCTTCGCCTGCCAGACGCGACCGAAGCCGATATCGAGCAAGCGCTTGCGGATGGCGTGTTCGTGCGAACCCATCCTATGCGCGGTACCTGGCATTTTGTCGCGGCTGCGGATATTCGCTGGCTGCTTTCAGTGACAGCGCCCCACAATATTGCGCGCAGCGCGACCTGGTACCGGCGGCTCGAATTAGATGATGCGACCTGTGTGAAAAGCAATGAGCTGATCGCGCAGGCGCTACAAGGCGACAAGCAGCTTACGCGACGAGAAATAGCTGGTGTGTTGGAGAACGGCGGTATCTCAACGCAAGGATTGCGGCTTACGTTCCTTTTGCATCGCGCCGAGCTAGATGGAGTCGTCGTTTCTGGCAAGAGGCGCGGCAAACAGCATACCTTCGCGCTCCTCGATGAGGTGGTGCCAGCCACAAAGACGCTTGAGCGCGACGAAGCATTGGCCGAACTGGCCCGCCGCTACTTTACCAGTCATGGTCCGGCCACAATACAGGATTTTATATGGTGGTCGAGCCTCTCGGCTGCCGATGCTCGAAGTGCTCTCGAACTGGCCCGGCCTGATTTGATACAAGAGGTTATTCAAGGTCGCACTTACTGGCTGGCCTTATCTCAGCCTTGCGCAAAAGTTGCTTCGCCAACAGTTCATTTGCTGCCATCATATGATGAGTATACGGTAGCCTATAAAGATCGCAGCGCTGTACTTGACCCAGACAACGTTCAGCAGACGAGTTATGGCCTGCTGCCAACCATTGTGGTAGCAGGCCGGATTGTGGGTACCTGGAAGCGGGAAATCAAAAAAGACGAGGTTATTATTACGCTAAGCACCTTTATCCCCTTGACCGGAGCGCAAAAGGCGGCAGTTGTTGCTGCCGCCGAACGCTACAGCCGCTTTGTGGGCAAGCGGCTGGTAATCACATAGCGCATTTTTTAAACCAGTGTAGGTTCCGTTCTCTGCACCTGTTCCTCTCGCTTTTGCCTTGCTTTCCGCCCTCGCTGCGAGAGCAAGAAGATGAGTAGGGCATAGAGTGGGATGCCGCCAATGACCCAACCTAACCATGTAGGAATAGCTGGCGGAGCGGTGGCAATGATTGGGACAACTGCCTCTCCCTGGCCCGCGCTTCCTGTGACAACGATATTCAATGTCCACTGCCCTTGTACGGTGATTTCCGCTTCTCCCTGCACACCGTTGCGCACATTGGGGTCTGGACTGAGACTTGCGCGCACAGGTGTCGCGGGTACATCCGATTCATCGGGAAGCGAGACGACATTATAGGTCAGGGTACCCGGTATCGATTGTCGTGGCGCTATTGCAAACGGGAGCGCGTAACTGGCGTGGGCTGGATACGTATAGAGGCTGACCGTGAGCGGATAGGGACCAGCCTGCACCTGCACAACCCGCGCCGGTGTGCTTCCATGTGTGGTCGCGGCAATGGAGTAGGCAAGCTCTCCTCCCACTGCCAGCAGAGCAAGCGCGCCACAGATGAGCAGCAAAAATTGTAGCGGCCTGGCCATCTCTATTCCTCCTTATCCAGGGAAGCTAGCGACGCGCCTACATTCCGACCAAACAACGTTCCTATAGAGGTTCCTACCAGCCCCAGAAGCACCGAGGCAAGGTAGCCAATTACTCCTAGTCGCAGTATCAGTACGAGAGGATAAATGGGAAGGATTGGTATGACTGGCAGCGCACCAGCGAGCAGGGTGGTGAAGACCAGAAACAGCGCCAGCTTTCTCTGTGACCATTGTCTGCGCCGCGCTCGCCGCAGAATGACATCGATCAAAATGGCGACGACGAGAGGCATGAGGAACCATTCAAGTGCCACAATCGAGGTGGAGGGCGGAGCTTCACGATACACCAGGCGCTCTGCTGTGAGCAGCCAGTCCGTGGCGGGCTGCACAAACACGGCCATAATCCCTGCCAGAAGCAGGTAGCAAGCGGCGACGGATGTTGCTGCCCAGCGCCAGGGAATGGCATAGGCGGCTGCCACCAGCGTAAAAGCCACCAGCAGACCTGAGAGGAGAGGGAAGACATTGAGCGTCATGAAGCCGAGGTCGATAAAATTCTGCCTCTTTAGCGCATCAAAGAGCAGCAGCGTGAAGATGCTGAGCAGTGTGGCAAAGGACAGCACTCCTCCCCACGTGGCCGCGCGCCTTGTTCCATTACCAACAGGTCCGAGACTGGCAGCCAGATGCGCGGATGACATCAACACATAGGCAGTACCAAGCGCAACAATGCCCATGCTGGCGGCAAACATGACGTGGAACGGTGCCCAGATTGCTACATCAATGCCGTAGAGCGCATGCCAGTAGGCATCCAATGGAAAGGCAACCGCAGCTGTGAGAGCCGCGAAGCCAACCACGTAAGCGCCCAGTGGAGCAGAGAATATCTCCGCGAAACTTGTGCCGAACCTGGCAATCACTGCATTGCGCCGCGCCCACAGACTCTCGATAAGAACGATGAGCAGCGCGGAGAGGCCGCTTAAAGCGACTCCGCTCAACATCATGATATGAGGAGGAATAAGCGTGCGGTCACGTCCAATATACGAATGCCATTGAATATCCCAACTGGTTCCCTCAAGAAAAACGATGGCACCAAGCAGGGCGGTCAACCCCAACGCTAAACGGAGCGTTGCTACCGAACGCAGCGAACGCGCCTGCGTATTTGCGCTATGTAAGACCGCCGTTCCATCAAGTGTTCCGGCCATGTGCGGTGTGTCCTTTCATCTTACAGGTAATCGCGTTATTGAGCCGTACTAAGGAATAAAGGGGCTTTTTATAAGATGTATCGCCAATAGAAAGAAAACGGGACGTTTCATCCTCTTCCCCGTTTAACTATAATATGTACGCAAAGAACGGGAAATGGTTACGGTTTACCGGAAGTAGACTTCATGTTGTTGCAGAGGGATCAGGGAAGACCCCACGCTGACTGCAAAAAATTGACGCGCACCCCTTTATCAGCCTGCCCGTGACGGCGAGACGATGAACCGGTATACCCGGGAGGTTCATATCTTCTTAACTGCTTGCCAGCAATGCACCTAAACGGCGAACGCTGGGTTCTCTATTCCATCTCGATAGGATAAGAGTGGTATGAAGACCTTTGATACGGTCAATGGTCTTATTTGAACCAACCGAACGTGCTAACTTTAAAGACTCTTCCGCGTGGAAGATACAGAAATCAATCTGGCCAAGCCCGTAATACGCTTCGGCTTTTTGTACTGTCAAACGCGCGCGAGTAGGAATCAGCGTGGGGTTGATGTCGAGCAAACCCTTATCGATGAGTTTGATGGCACGCTCATAATCCTTGAGAAATGCTGCATCAACGCCTCTTTGGGCTGTTACAGTAGCAAAACTGAATTCACGCTGGGTATACTTACTTCGTTCCGGCTGATCGCCTAATTGTGAGAGGGTACTTTCTGCCAATCCTACACTGCGCCAGGCTTCCTGCGGCATTTGCGCTTTGGCATAGGCTTCTGAAAGCAGTTTGAGAATGTGTCCTTTGAGATGAGGGAACCCGTGTCCATTGATGATATCGAGCGCGCCTTTCAAATGGGTAATGGCCTCGTAGGGTTTATCTTCTGTGAGGAAGGCTACGCTATCTCGGAAGAGGGCAAGCGCCATAAGTTCAGGGTCGTCAAGTTCCTGGGCGATTTGATAGGCTTTGCAGTAGGTCTGGTGGGCTACGGTAAAATTCAATTGCATGCTGCGAGAAACAGCGCCTTGTAAAAGATAGCTCATGCTCAGTACTGCTAAAGCCCGTGAGTGCCAGCCTGCTCCTTCTGTCTGGGCAACAAAATGGGTGACTTCGTTCATCCAGATGTCCAGGCCTCGCGATGCGGAGCGCATACCTCCTGCTTGATGGGCCTCAAAGCGCATAATCAGCGCGTTTTCTAAATAGGTCATGAGGTCGTCGTTGAGAGGCAGAGGAGATTTTTTGTTCGAGAGGATATTGTCATATTCTACCGCCATCAACGCCGCTGGAATCCCAAGCAGCTTGACCAGAAAATCCCTTCGCTTTATGTCTTCAATCATGGGGGTCTGCTCCAATCTTTGTACCGTCCGCAGACTGACACCTAGTGCGTCCGCAAGGTCTTGTTGCGACCACTTTAAGGCTTTGCGATAGTGCGCGACCAGTTGGCCCTGGTGAATGGGTGCTGTTCCGCTGCCAATCATGCCTCTGCTTCCTTTCTTCTGTGACGCAATTTTTCAAGTATTGTCGTTCCGCTATCTCTGTTTCTGCTCGATACTAGAGATATCAGGGATGCATGATGCAGGGAACAGAGCAAGGGGCCTGCAACGCTCCTTGCTTTCTTTGTTCTCAGGGCTTGCCATACTGGTTTTGCTTGCATTGTATCACGCATTCCTGAGCGGTGGAATACGAGCAGTTTGCAGGTGGAAAAGGAGTTTCTAATGTCGCGGGAATTTATTCAGCTTCCCCCAAAATTCCGCCCGGTGCATTTATTAAGCGAAAATGAGGCGATCAGTTTCTGGTTTCGCGTGCAATCCATTTTATCGACGCAGGTCGGCTTACTACCTGCTGAATTGAAGCTGCCGGAGCGGGCGCGCATTCTGGATATCGGTTGTGGGGCAGGCGATTGGGCGATTGAGATGGGCTACGCCTTTCCAGACGCGCAGATTGTGGGCGTGGATAGTAATCCCGATATTGTCCGTTATGCTCGCGCTCTGGCAAGGGTGCGCCAGCTTGACAACGTCACGTTTATGGTCAGCGATATGGCTTCCTTGCATAAGTTACCTGACGAGTCGTTTGATCTGGTACATGCGCGCTTTTTGAGCGGCTGGCTACGCCCAGAAGATGGCATGACTTGCCTGCAAACCTCGTTACGGGTGTGTCGCAAGGGGGGAATATTGTGCTGGACGGAAGCGGATAAGCCGTTGACCAATAGCCCGTCGTGTAATCGCTGGTATCGGCTCGTACAGCAAGCCCTTACAATGGCGGGATCGGCTCCCCTGTTGCTGCCTGTTATGCAACCTTTATTGAGTCTGGCCGGGTGCGAAGATCATCATTGCGCGCTCGCCAACATCAATTTGTCGGCTGGAAGCGATGTTTACGAGCAGATGATCGCCTATTTTGAAAAATTTTCAGAGTGCTTAATTCCCTGGCTGGTGCGGATGGGTGTTGGTGAGCGGGAGGAGTTAGAGCGATTACAGTGCAGGATGATGCTGGAGGTTGGTTCCTCCTCCTTTTATGCCAACTGGCCCGTGATGACGGTTTGGGATGTTTGTCACCTTCCGGGTTCCTTACGATTCTGATTCAAAAATGATATGCTATGAAAAGGCCCCTCTCGCCTGTCATCCTGAGCGCAGCGAAGGATCGCGCGTGCCGGATGATTCGTGTGTCGAGACCGCAGATCTTTCGCTGCGCTCAGGATGACAGGTGAAGGCAGGTATGGTATAAGCGTACAAAAATGTTCTTCAAGGTGGAGTAGCGAATATGCGTGCAGCAGTGATTACTCGGCCCGGCGGCCCAGAAGTATTTGAGATACAGGATGTTGAGAAGCCCGAGCCAGTGGGCGATTATGTGCGCGTGCGGGTGCATGCCTCGGGTGTGAACCGCGCCGATTTGTTGCAACGAGCGGGTGGATATCCCGCGCCTCCAGGCTCGCCCTCGAATATTCCGGGGTTAGAATTCGCGGGCGTGGTGGATGCCATTGGGCCGCTTGTACGGCGTTGGAAGGTGGGACAGCGCGTGATGGGGCTGGCGGGTGGTGGCGCACAGGCCGAATATATTTTGTCGCACGAGGGGATGCTGGTCGAGATTCCTGAGAATTTGAATTTTGTGCAGGCCGCCGGTATTCCCGAGGTCTTCATGACCGCTCACGATGCCTTATTTACACAGGGCGGGTTGCAAATGGGCGAGCGCGTGCTGATTCACGCGGCGGGTAGTGGTGTTGGTACTGCCGCTATTCAACTCGCGCATGCCACGGGCGCGACCACTTTTGGCACCTCGCGCACCCCATCCAAACTTGAGGCGGCCAGAGAACTCGGCCTGGATTATGGCATCTCCGAGCAACAATTTGGCTCAGAAATCCAGCGTTTGACGGGCGGCGAAGGCGTGCATGTGATTATTGACTTTGTCGGCGCGCCCTATATGGAGCAAAATTTGCAGGCAATGGCACTGTGGGGGCGCATCGTTTACCTGGCAACAATGGGCGGCGCGCAGGCCAATGTAAATATTGGCGCGCTGATGCAGAAGCGCGTATCAATACGTGGCGTCACCTTGCGCACACGCACGCTTGAGGAAAAGCTTGCTGTAACACGCCGTTTTGCCGCGCATGTCCTGCCACTACTGGCAAGCGGCAAGGTGAAACCCATTATCGAGCAGGTCTATCCGCTTGAGAAGATTGCCGAGGCGCACCGGGCAATGGGCGAAAATAAGAATTTTGGCAAGCTGATTATTACGCTGGAATAAACGCTGGCTTGTTGACACATCTATGATAATACTAAGGAAAGCTCAGCTTTTTCTCTAACTGTATAGAGAAGCTTGAATGTTGCGGTAAGATTGTAAGTGGGGGAATATTGGGTGAATATGCGCGGGGAAATAGTATTCGACAGGCAGCTCGAAGCCATTTTTGAGACGATTACCGACGTTATCATCATTTTTGATGCGCAGGGAAATATTGTAGCGCACAACTTTCGCGCACCTGATCGTCTGTTTAGCCCGAGCTATAATACGTTATCTCTCATCGAACGCTGGCAAAAGCTTGGGCTGCTTGATGAGCAAGGTCAACCCCTCTCCCTCGACAACTTCCCCCCTTACCGTATTCTGCAAGGAGAAACCTTTACCGGCGCAAAGAGCCTGGATGTACTTCTCCCTTTACCCGATGGCAAGCTACGCTACTTTAATGTCGGCGGCGCTCCCATACGTGATGCTTCTGGGAATATTACAGGCGCGGTGATGGTTTGCCGGGATGTCACAGAGCGCCGTTTGCTCGAACAGCAAAAACAGGAATTGGCACGAGACGCACAGGCTCGCGCATCTCGCCTGGAAACCATTATCGATTCGCTGGTAGATGCTGTCTTTATCTATGATGCACAAGGAAACATTCTCCAGATGAATAAGGCGGCGCGGACCTTGCTTGGTTTTTCTGATGAGAAACCGTATGCATCGCTACCCGTTGGCAGGCGCTTATCGCTTTTGGAGCTGCGTGATCCACGTGGAAATCCCATCTCGCAAGAACACAACGGAGTAGCGCGCTTACTTCGTGGAGAGGTGCTGACAGACTCGAACGGGATCGATATATTAATGCGTACACTGGATGGTCGAGAAATCTATGCGAATGTCGGTGGCGCGCCGCTGCGCGATAGCGAGGGAAACATTATAGGCGCAGTTGGCGTCGCTCGTGATGTCACCGAGCGGTACCGGTTGGAACAGCGCGTACAGACTCTGGCCCGGGAAGCGCAGGCACGCGCGGCGCATTTGGAAACAATTATTGAGTCGATGGTAGATGGGGTCTTTATTTACGATGAACAGGGGCGACTTCTCCAGATGAACCAGGCGGGAAGGAAACTGCTCGGTATTTCTGATGAAATGCAATATGCTTCATTGACGGACGAGCAGCGTTCCGAGCTTTTACAAGTACGCGACGAGTGCGGAACTCCTCTGCCAAAAGAGCAATGGGGCCTGGAACGCCTGCTGCGTGGAGAAGCGCTGACAGGTTCAAATAGACTGGATATACTGCTGCAAACACTGGATGGCCGCGATATCTACGTGAATATCAGCGGGGCACCGTTGCGCGATGGCGCAGGAAACATTGTGGGCGCGGTTGCCGTTATTCATGATGTGACCGAGCGCCGCCAGTTAGAGCAGCAAATACGGATACTCGCCCAGGAAGCCCAAACGCGCGCCACCTGGTTAGAGGCCATCATCGATTCGATGGCCGAAGGGGTGATAATCTACGATCTTGACCGTAAAATCCAGCTCATGAACGCGACCTTAAGAAAGGCTATGGGCATCGAGAACCTGGATGCATATAATGCCAGGCGATTTACGGAGCGCGCTCGTTTGTATGAATTCCGTGATGCTTATGGGCAAAAGTTTCCCAAAGATTCTCTATCAATCGATCTTGCCTTGCAACAGGGAAAAATAACGCAGCGAGAGGTAGAGGTTATCCGACCCGATGGCCACCGCAAAACGTTGTTTGTTTCCACTTCACCCGTGTGCAACAAGCCGGGAGAAATCATCGGGGCAGTGATCCTGACGCAGGACATCACCGAGCGGAAAAGCATTGAACGCCAGAAAGATGAATTTTTCTCGATTGTCAGCCACGAATTGCGCACCCCTATCACCGCCATTCAAGGCTTTGCCGAAATTTTAGAGATGACGATGGAACAGGGGGAAAGCCTGGATAATCCGCGCAGCGTGCGCGCCATGCGCGAGATTCTGCAACAGAGCCAGCGTTTGACGCGCCTGATAGAGGAGATGTTGGAAATCTCGCGCATCGAAGGCCAGCGCGTGCTGCTGCATCCCGCGCCGCATAATCTGCTTGATATTCTTTATGAGGTGATAGAGAGCCAGCAATTGATAAACAAGCGGTATGCGCTACGCCTCACGCTAGACGGCATTGCACCGGACGAGGGGCTGATTGGCTATGTTGATCGCGACCGTATCGAGCAGGTGCTGAATAACCTGGTTGAGAACGCAGCCAAGTATAGCCCTGCCGGAAGCGAGATAGAGATTGGCTTGCGCTATACGCCCTCGAAGGCCAATGAAGTATTGATCTGGGTGAAAGACCAGGGCATAGGTATCGTTCCCGACGAATTGCCGCGTATCTTTGATCGTTATCATCGTGCCCGCAACCTGGATCACTCTATCAGTGGCTTCGGCATCGGCCTCTACCTGGTGCATGAATTTGTGACCCGGCATAGCGGCAAGGTCTGGGTAGAGAGCGCCGAGGGAGCAGGCTCGACCTTTTTCGTGAGTTTGCCGTTGAAGCCACCAGAGCAATCAGGCTAAAGCGGTTCGATCACCAGCACGCCGCTTTCCTCTTCTCGTCCTACTACCACCGGAACGCTGATACTCTGGTTCATGTGCATGCAGAAAGGCGGATCATCCAGCAGGCCACCTTCGTAAACTGCGCGGGCCGATTGACAATGATCCAGCACCTTCGGTGGTTGAAATGCTTCATAGAGCGCAATGGCGGCGGATGCGCTTTCCCACAGGCGCAACTGCGGAAACTGGCGCTGCAGTTCAAGCGCGAGATAACCAGCACAAACGGCATCATCGAGCGCAAAGTAACCAAGCTCGCCCGAGCAGACCAGCCGGATATCTCCCCCACGCTCCTGCGCAAGTTTCAAAGCTGCCGAAGCAACAGCTTCCGCGTTATAAAAGCAGCCCGCCAGTCGAACGGCGTCTTCAGGACAGGCATGAAACGCTCGCGTGCCGTTGGTGGTGGTCATCACCATTTCACGCCCGCTCAGGTCAAGCTCCACAAACTGTGTTGGCGAATTGCCATAATCGAAGCCTGGAATGCGCTGCACATTCCGCTCCCCACACAGCAGCCGCCCCGAAACCTGCCGCGCCGCCGCCTCAGCCTGCGCGATACTCCCCGCCACTAACACACGAGCCGCCCCACGATCAAACATCACCGTCATCGTCGTGGTAGCGCGAATGACATCGATGATGATGTAGATGTCATTCGCGCTATTTTCTCGCGTGACGATGGATGAGGGGGTAAAGAAGACAGTGAGATGCAAGTTATTTCCCCAGCTTCCTCTGTCTCTCCCTCTCCCTCAACTCCACCCGCCGAATCTTCCCCGAAATCGTCTTTGGCAAGCTATCCACAAACTCGATTTCACGTGGATATTTATAAGGAGCAGTCACCTTCTTGACATGTTCCTGTAGCTCCGTAGCGAGTTCCGATGAGGCGGTATAGCCCGGTGCGAGGATGACGAAGGCCTTGACAATCTCGCCGCGCATCTCGTCGGGGCTGGCAACCACTGCCGACTCGGCAACGGCGGGATGCTCTTTGAGCGCGCTTTCCACCTCGAAGGGGCCGATGCGATAGCCCGCGCTGATAATCACATCATCTGCCCTGCCAACAAACCAGAAGTAGCCATCTTCATCCTTGTAAGCGCGGTCGCCTGTGATATACCAGTCGCCGCGAATGCAGGCATTGGTCGCATCAGGATTGCGCCAGTACTCCTTGAACATCCAGGTGGGACGATTGGGCTTGATGCGCACCGCGATATCACCCTCTTTGTTTGGCGGGAGTGGGTTGCCGTCATGGTCGATGACCTCGACATCAAAGCCGGGCGAGGGTTTGCCCATCGAACCGGGTTTGACCGGAATGGGCGGGAAGTTGCCGCACAGCAGCACTGTTTCCGTTTGCCCATAGCCATCGCGAATGGTCATCCTGGTAGCATCTTCCCAGACCTTGATTACTTCTGGATTGAGTGGCTCCCCCGCGCCGACGCAGTGACGCAGCGCCTTGGGTGGATGCTCCTTCATGTACTTCAGTGGCTCGTCCAGCACCAGCATACGGTAAGCGGTCGGCGGCGCGCAGAGCGTGGTAATGGGATACTTGTTCAGCATGTCAAGCGTCTCAATGGGGTTGAACTTGCCGCGCGCATCCTGAATAAACATGGCCGCGCCCATCACCCAGGGGCCAAAAAGATTGCTCCACGCTGCCTTTGCCCATCCCATTTCCGACAGATTCCAGTGCAAATCGTCCTCGTGTAGATCAAGCCAGTATTTGCCCGTGATGGTGTGGCCGATGGGATAGCTGGCGTGCGTATGCAGTACCATCTTGGGATAGCCGACCGTACCAGAGGTGAAGTAGACCAGGCAGGGATCATCGCTGCGCGTCTTTGGCCCGGTAAATTCGGGTGACGCTTCCTGAACGACATGGTGATAGCTTGTCCAGCCCTCGCGCCCGCCGGTATCCGCGTTCGGCTCAACTACAATAGCATTCTTAATGGTGGGAGACTCTGAACGCACCTGATCGAATTTAGCCGCGCCCTCGTCGTCCGTGATGATGGCGTTGGCCTCTGCCGCCTCTGCTCGGAAGGCAATGTCTTTTGGCGTGAGCAGGGTGGTGCAGGGAATGGGAATCGCGCCCAACTTCATCAGGCCCAGCACGCTCTCCCACCATTCAGGAACGCGGGGCAGCATGACCAGCACGCGATCTCCTTTTTGAATGCCCAGTTTCGCGAAAGCGTTGGCGGCCCGGCTGGAATACTCGGCGAAATGCGCGAAGGTCAGGTTGCGCTCCTCGCCGTTCTGCCCGATCCAGAGCATGGCAAGCTTGTTGGGGTCGCTGGCCCACTTGCCAATTACGTCGGTAGCGAAGTTAAAATATTCGGGAACTTCCAGGGAGAAATTACGCCGTTCGGCCTCGTAGTCGGTCATGTTTGGGGTTCTGGATACGACCATACACGTAGCTCCTTTGCCATGTGACGCTATATGGTACACAACGTCTGTGTACCCGACTCGTTCTGAAACTATCATATCACAAGAGCAGCCTCACAAAATAATCACAAAGGGTTGTTTATTTTATACGCTAGCTATCCTATGATAAAATTGAGTGGGAAGCTGAGCATGTATCCTTTTCATGCAGAAGCAACCCACGCGATATGTGATACCCGGTTGCAGAGCAATCCCTGGTATCTATTTTTGTAGACCATTGTTGAAGGAGACGCTGAATGCAGCACGTTAAACTGGACGTTCTGACTGAAAAAGGGTTTGTTGTTCTACGCGACTATACCGGTCCGCAGGTGCCCCCCCAGGAATGGGAAAGCCTGGAATATATGGATTGGAAGAGCGGCGGCGATACCAACTTCGCGCCCATTGCCTCGGCCCGAGGTGAAATGGAGTGCGCGGGCTTCTGGGATCATGGCAAGCCCGACAAGGACGGCATCTGGACGAAAAACGCCCAGGTCTGCCCGACGCTGGTGCGCTGGACAGAGAACGTTGGCGCGCGGTTTGGCCGTGTGCGTATTATCAAGCTCAACCCCAACACCTACGAAGAGGCTGTTCACAATCTGCATCTCGACGACAACAACCGCCTTAATCCTGATGGTGAGGGCTGGGTTGTGCGCGCCTGGTTGCAGTTGACTGATAACCCCGATTCCTATATGATCCTGCGCGAGGACAAGAACGATCCATCGACCGAGACGCGCATCGCCCTGCCGCGCAATCGCCAGATGGTCATTGACTCCCAGCGCCTCTGGCATGCCACCTGGCATCCCGGCCCCGAACCGCGCTACGCCCTGATCGTCTCGTTCGAGAGCGGTCCTGCCCTCGACCGCTGGATCGAGAGCCAGTTGCCCTAAGCGGTCAAGCTTATGAAACACAAAAATGTGACCTCATCCGACAGAAGGATGAGGTCACATTTTTGTGTTAAAGGGTTTTAGACGCGCCGACCACTAAAGGCGCGCAGGATCGCAATCAGGATGCACGCGCCAATGAAGGCAACGATAATGCTTCCGATGAACCCGAAACTGGAACCCGGGAACAACAGGTTGGCGAGCAGCCCACCGAGGAATGCTCCAATCAGTCCAACGATAATGTCGCCCAGGATGCCATAGCCGCCACCACGCATGACCACGCTGGCCAGGAAGCCCGCGATTAAACCAACCACCAGCCAGGCGATAATGCCGCCGGGATTAAGTGACGCTGCAAGAACCACTGTTGCTAATGCCATATGTAATTCCTCCTCTTCATACAATCCTAGAAATTCAGTTTTCCAAAGTTGCAAATGCTTTTGTTTCTATGAGTGCCGTCAAATTTGTTTCTAAACGATGTCCTTGTGCATTTGCTATACATAATTAACCATAATCGTTCTATAAATACAAGTGAACAATAAAACACTAATTTTTCTTTAAACTATTTTTAATTTTTCTAACAATAAAGTTATAATTTAATGGCTGCTTCAAATAATAACTCATGTTGAAACTCCCTGATACATACTTTCGTGGTATGGATGATTGCGAGGGTAGTAGTGCAAAATGAAGAGTTTAAACGACAACGAAAGGAGTCGAAATATGTGGCCATTTGATCAGAATAACCAGCAGATGTACCAGCAGTATGCCAATGCCTGGGATCAGGGGAACTATGCTCAGCTACCCGAGCAGGAGGTTCGCCAGAACTATGGGCAATTCATACAGAATGCTCCGCCCCAGGTGGTAGAGCAGGTACACCAGCAGTATTACCAGCAGATGCCTCCAGAGCAGCGAGGTGGACTGATGCAGGGCCTGATGAACGGCCTGATGCAGCGCGGAATCAATCCGCAGCAGGCGGGAATTCAGAATACCAATCCCTACAATATGTCCCCGCAGGAGGCTGCCCGCCTGACAAGCTATACCGCGCAGCAAAGCCCGGACCTGCTGCACCAGGTCTTAGGCCCCGGCGGGCCGCTTGGCAGCACAGGCGCGAAGTTGGCTGTAGCGGGTATCGCGGCCCTAGCGGCGAAACAACTGCTCGGCGGCAGCGGGATGAGGTTGTAATCGCTCATTCCAATTCGTCACATCGAATGAATGTTGACAACATAACAAGGAATGGTTTGTGTAGGGACGCGATTCATCGCGTCCCTACAACGCAAAAGAGGGACACCGGCCAGAGTGTCCCTCTTTTGCATCGGGGAGGAGGAAGAAAAGGAGAAAGTGGTTGTATCTGCTCAGTTCCCCTTGAAATTCAGTCCTCATTGATAGAACCGCTACTTCGTCGCTTTGGCGAAGTGCCTGTTCAGCAGGTGGTTAATCAGGCCCGGATGGCTTTGCAGGTAGCTCATAAAGGCGCTGCCCTGCTGCTGGGTGATGTTGCCATCGCTGACAGCCTGGTTCACGGCGCTCTGGATGGCGTTCAGCACAATAGTGTGCAGTTGCGCGGTCGTGATGTTCTGCGCTTTGGCGATCTGCTCCAGGGTCATGCCCTTTTGCAGGTCAGCCTGTAACTGGCTGCTAGTGAGATGCAGGCCAGATGCGACCTGGTTCTCGATGGTTGGCAGGTACTGCTTCAGTTGCGCGAGAACTACCTTTGTTCCAGAGTAGAGGTCGTGCTTGCCAGTGCAGGCCTGGTGCGACTGGAGACGCTGGATGATCGCGTTCGCCTCTTTTTGCGTCAGTTTGCCGTCCTTCACCATCTGGTTCAGCACGTCCTGGGTGGCGGCCAGCCTGTCAGATTGTAGCGTATTTACCGAAACGCCCAGGCGCTGGGCGAGGTCTTGCAGGTATTGCTGGCAATAAGGATTCGTCGCCGTTGTAGCGCTGGTCGAGGTTGTTGTATTCGACGAACTGGTATGAGCCGAGGCCAGCAGCGGCGCGGCAACCAATCCACCAAAGAGAATCGCCAGCACGAGCAGGAGCGAACCTCCGGCAATCAACAGTAGTTTTTTCATACGTTATTTACTCTCCTTCGAGTTAGAGATGCTTTCTACACACACTTGTTATATTGTTTTCAGCTTCGCGTCACACCCTTTCGTGTGACACTCCTATCATAAAGCCGAAATTTAAACAAACTCTCTGCTAAACTTCAAGATTCCCTCAAGATTGCTCATTATGATCTCCGAGCAGGTTTTTTCGGCTGGGAGTTGTGGTACTATAGCAACAAAGAGGGCTTCTTTCCAGGAGTTGTGCGTAGTATGGCCCAGAAAATATTGATTATTGAAGATGAAGAGGGCATTATTCACCTGCTCTCCCTCTATTTAAAGGATGCAGGATATGATGTTATCGTAGCGAAAGATGGCGCGGATGGCCTGGCTTTACATGCGCGCGAGCGGCCAGACCTGGTAATATTGGATATTATGCTGCCCGCGCTGGATGGCTTTGAGGTCTGCCGCCGCATTCGTGCCTGGTCCAGGACGCCGATTTTGATGCTGACGGCGCGTGGGGATGAAGATGATCGCATCGCGGGTCTGGAGCTTGGCGCGGACGATTATATTGTCAAGCCCTTCAGCCCCCGTGAACTGGTGAGCCGCGTGCGCGCCATCCTACGGCGGGTTGAAGGTCAGCAGAGCGTTGATACAGGAACGCAGGGAGATTCTTCCGCGAAGAAATCGGTCTTGCGCTTCCCTGGCCTCACTATCGATCTGCCAGCGCGCCGCGTGGAGGTCAACTCGAGCGAGGTGATGCTGACGCCGACCGAGTTTGATCTGCTAGCCCTGCTGGCCCAGTCACCAGACCGCGTGTACACTCGTGAAATGTTAATGAATAAGGTCTGGGGCTATGATTATTATGGTGATGGACATATTATTGACGTACACATTAGCGCGTTGCGTAAGAAGATAGAGTCGAACTCGGATTATCGTTATATCAAGACCGTTTGGCGTGTTGGCTACAAATTCGAGGTCGCGCCGAAGGCGACCTGATGGAGCAGAAGACATGCGGGTACGCTGGTGGCAAAGCATTCGCTGGCGCATGGCAATAGGTTCAATTTTAATTTCGCTGGTGGCAACTACTTTGCTGGCGATTACGGTTATCGTCGCCATCGGCTACTATTATGGTGACGATTTGCGCCAGCGCTTGACTGCCGTTGCCACCGATACTTCGGAGCGGCTTGGTGTGAGCTATGCCCTGAATGGCTCGCTACTCGGTGCCGTCAATAACGTGCTGCCGAATACACCACAGCAGAACTCCCAGAATCAGGACGTGTTGCTCATTGTCTTCAATGTGGGGCGGCCTATTGAACTGTTGTATCCGCGTTTGAAAAGTGGACAGATTCCTAAAGGCCAGACCGGCACGCGCCTTGCCACACTGTTGATAGCGGCCATCGATCCATCGCTGCGCGCATCGGATTATACAAAGCTTTTCCAGGCTGTTGTCAAAGCGCGCAGGGGCGAAACAACAGTTGATACACTCGACAAGACCGGCCCTGGCTCCTCTCCGCGCCTCTATGTGGTGCAGCCCATTTTTGAGAACGGGGATAGTCATGCCAGGGTGGTAGGGGTATTGCTGGTGCTGCCGCGCTATACTGCCCAGGATACCACACCCGCCTTTATTGCGACCGTGACCTGGTTCATCGTGATCGCGGCGGTCATTATCGCGGTCATAGCCACGCTGGCCGCCCTGCTCTTCTCGCGCACCATCACGCGCCCCCTGGCTCTATTGACCGGCACCGCCCGCGTGCTGGCTTCGGGAGACTACAGCGCCCGCGTGCAAACCAAAGCCCGCGACGAACTGGGCGAACTGGCAAGCACCATCAACGAGATGGCGAACCGCCTGGAACAGGACGTAGAGGAGCTGCGCCGCCAGGAGAACCTGCGCCGCGAATTGATTATGAATATCACCCATGATCTCGCCACGCCCCTCACGGCCATCGCGGGCCTCGGCGAATCGCTGGTCGATGGCGTCTATCAGAGCCACGAAGACTTTGAAAAGACCGGGCGCGTGATTATGCGCGAAACGCTGCGCCTGCGCCGGTTGGTGAAAGACCTGCACGTGATGGCGAAGGTCGAAGCGGGTGCCATGCATCCCCAGTTCAAGCCGGTGCGTCTGGCCGCGCTGGTTGACGAGACGCTGGCCGTTCTTGCGCCGGAGTTTGAACGGGCCAATGTGGAGCCGCGCAACGAGATTGCTTTCAATTTGCCGGTGCTGCTGGCTGACCCCGACATGCTCCAGCGCGTTTTCTCCAACCTGTGCGACAACGCCCTGCGTCATACACCATCCGGCGGCTCGGTAATCATCGATGCCCACCAGCAGGGCCAATTTGTCGAGGTTTCCGTGACCGATACCGGAAGCGGCATCCCCACAGGTGCGCTGCCCCGCGTCTTCGATCGCTTTTACCGCGCCGATAATTCACGGCAGGAAAAGACGGGCGGCAGCGGACTCGGTCTGGCAATCGTGCGCGCCATCATCGAAGCACATGGTGGAGCAGTCTGGGCGGAAAACGCACCCGAAGGTGGAGCGCGCATCCTCTTCACGCTCCCCGTTCCCAACTTGCAGAGAGATCAGCTCGCCAGCATGAATACCATGCCCATCCCCTATTCGCATCCTGAATGAGTAGACGATGCACTGAGCCTGTGGACCATTGCGGCGCTCACAGCGTCCAGACTTTCGCGTTGCTGAAGACAACCTCTGTTGAGTGGCCCAGATTTGAGGCGGCGACGCCGATCTTTCCATAGCTAAAGGTATTGTCTGTCATGTTAACAAGTTGCTGATGGTTCACATAGATCATGATGCTGCTCCCCTGGGCTACCACAGCAATGACATTGATCTGATTTAACCCTGGGTTGATGGCAGCACTGGTGCCGTTCGTCAGAGAGTGATACTGCGCTCCTGTGCTGGTTCCCTGGAACGTACCAAAGTAGTAAGACGAATCCTGACCGATGAAGAAGGCATAGAGTGCATCTTGAGTGTCAGCGGGTGGATTCGACCTCTCAACGCGGAAGACGATGCCGCCGGTGTCGCCCTTGATAATTTGCAGTTGCACCTCAAAGACGAAGTTAGTATAGTTGGTGGCATTGGCCAGACAGTAGTCGCTATAGTTGGAAGTGGGCGCTTTCACATGATAAGCTCCACCGGCGAAACTACAGTTGGTCGGGTCTTCGGACCAACCGTGTCCCCGGCTATTGTCGCTCAAGGAATCAGTAAAGACCAGTTTTCCACTGTGGGTATAAGGGTTCTCTGCGGCAACCGTAGCGGTGGCATTGGCGGAGGCAGTAGCATTGGCTTTGGCCCGGGCCGTTGCCGTAGCTTGTGAGGCTAGAGCTGCTGCCTTTTGGGATGCTGCATTCTGAAGTAACACAAAAACACTCGCGCCAATCAGTATCAGCACCAGGAGTATTACCCCGACAATCAAACGAGTGCGGGAACGCTGCCGCCGAGGTGGTGGAGGAACAGGCGTTGTCGGCCCCATCGGGTAGGGAGTATACGGGTATGGGGGAGGCGCATTATAGGGTGGGGAGAGAGGAGGCGGTGTTCCTCCATAAGGTTGTGACTCATAGCTGGTTGGTGGCACTTGGGGAGTGGGGCCATAAGGTACTGCCCTGACGGTAGGAGCCTCGGGTGTTGCGCCAGTGTTGGAGTAATAATAGGTTGTAGCGGCACCGCATACTGGGCAGTTTGTCGCTCCCGTAGGAAGTTGAGATCCGCAATTATTGCAGTTCATAGCTGATCCTCCTCTGTTTATACTCTATGCAGTGTTGCCTGCCCGAGCATAATCCTCGGCTTTTATATCAAATCCGCCTGATAATTAAGACGTTAAGCATATGAACCTTTCCGGTATGGATTTCTCTTCTTTTCACCTTGACAAGAGTATTGCGATATGTTATATTTAATATAACATATCGCAATACTCTTGTCAAGGTGAATGAAGAGACACACTGGGAATGGTTCCCCATGAATGTTCCTGTAGCAATGATTTTTTCTCAAACAGAGAAGGGAGACCGCCATGACTCACTATGGAACGTGGAGTCCTTATACAGGAAGTAGCTCCATCATACTGGCCGTTGTCCTGTTTATTGTCACCGGTGTCTTGATCTTCTTAGCGAGTAGACTACATTCTCCAATAGCTATCAAAAGGCCTGGAAAGGCCTTTGGCGTTTTACTTGTCGTAATCTGGTTGTTGTCGGCAATGACGTTCCTGATGGCAGCGGGCATCTACGGGCTTGCGGATAAGGTGCAGGGAATTCGTTTCACGGGGCCGATGAATCCGATCCTTCCCGTAACAATGACCTCGGCGGCGATTGCCTTTTTCGTCATAGTGTACCTGGCACAGAGTCGTGGGTTCTGGATGGCTGTTGGCAGCGCCATTGTAGGTACAATCGCTGCGCCGATGATCTTCGAGCTTCCATTCGATCTGATTGTGATGGGGCGAACGTATCCACCCACTCCTCATGTAGCGTTTACGCTGCTCTACTTTTTACCTCTTTTTCTGATAGAGATCTCCAGTTTTGCGATGCTCATGCTATCGCCTTTCATGAAGCTGTCGAGATATACGCTGTTCCTTCTGGGGTCCATGTTTTTGATCTTCGCGGTCTGGGCCTTGTTTGGCTTTGCGTATCCGGCAACTCCCCTTCCATTTGCTCTGAATGTGATCTCAAAGATTCTGGCATTTGCTACGGCCATCTCGCTCTTCCTTCCGTCCGAAGGCCGCGTAAAAATGTATCAGGAAGAGGGCAAAGGGGTGCCTCTCTTGTAATATCGCGTTCAGCTTCCCTCAATATAGCCCATCTTACTTACATTGCGGCCAGCAAACGACCGCAATGTTATACTAGCTGTGTGGTGGGGTTGTATTAAGCGTGGCTCATATATTGCCGATAAAATAGATAGCGTCGTGGAAACGGGGTATTTGCTTGCGACGAGGACGAAAAAAACTGCATGCTCATCGATATGTTAAAGGACTGCCTATGACGACCGATATCACTTTTACCTTATATCGTCAATCTTTACATGGTATGGCTCCTGTTGAGGGCGAATCGCAAGAACTGGTTGATGTATTGCAAAAGATTGTGCAGAACGCCGGGGCGCTGCTTGAAGTGGAGCATTGCTCGGTGGCGTTGCTCGATATCGCCGGGACGGCGTTGGTGACGTTGGCCGCGCTGCAAAAGGATGGTCGCACGCCGCGCCGCACGCGCTTCCAGAAAAGCGAGGGTGTGGCGGGCTGGGTGGCCGAGCATCGCGAGCCGCTGGTCATTTCCGATGTTAGTCTCGATCCCCGTTTCAAGCGTCTGGGCCGCTATCCGGTCGGTTCGATGGCCTGCGTGCCCCTGATCGATAAAGAGACCTTTATCGGCACGCTCACCGTCAGCAGTCCCGAAACGGGTGTATTTGATGCGCGCAAGCTGCATATGCTGACCATCTTTGCCGACCAGGCTGTGCTTGCCATTAGCAATGCGCGGCAGGCCGAACTGGCGCAGCGACAGGCCAGCCAGCTCGAGATGCTGATGAACCTCTCGCATGGCATCACCACGCTCCGCGATGCCGAATCGCTCTATCGCACCATCTTGCTCAACATGCAGCGCCTCATTCCATCTCAGACTGCGCGTATTTATGCTTATGAAGAACGGGCGCAGGAACTCTATCCGGTCGCCGAACTATCTGCCACGCTTTCAAGCGATGGAAGTTCTAATGATGAAGTATTGACAATTGGTCGCCTGCCCGATCAATCTATCAGCCTTGCAAATTCAGAATCGCTGGTCGCCTGGGCAGCGGTGCATCGCCATCCCATGCTGCGTACTCCCGTGAAATACCCGCAGGACGAGGGCTGCGTTCCCGAGGAAGGCTCGAACGAAGCGCAGATGGCCGCTCCCCTCGTTTCAAAGGATGTCTTATATGGCGCGCTTGTCCTGCGCCGCACCACGCCGTATGCCAGCGAGGAACTGCGCCTGCTGCGCAACCTGAGCAATATGGCAGCGGCGGCGCTCGAGAACGTGGAACTCTTCCATCGCGTGCGCAGCGACCAGGAACAGTTGCGCGCCATAGTCGAGGCCAGTTCGGACGGTATTGCCCTGCTCGGAACCAATGCCTGCTTCCTTGAGGTCAATCCCTCCTTCGGGCGCATCTTCGGCCTTGAGCCGCAGCAGATTGTTGGCATGGAGTACCTGGAACTCTTTGGCTGCGATAACGACTTTGCCAGCGAGGAATGCCGGGAACTTTACCAGATTCAAAGCGCCATCCAGGAGCAGCAGCCGCTTCCCTATGTCGAAATCGAAGTGCCTGTAAAGGGCGTCTCTCGCTCGATTGGCCTGAGCATCACGCCCGTTTCCGTCTCCAATAACCCGTTTTGCGTACTGATTGCGCGAGACATGACGGCCATTCGCGACATGACGCGCATGAAGGCCAACTTTCTCTCTATGATTACACACGAACTCCGCTCGCCCATCAACGCCATCAACGGCTACCTCGACCTTGCTCTGACCGGTATCGCCGGAGAGCTTGAGGAGCAGCAAAAAGAATTTATTCGCCGGGCGCGCAGTGGCAGCGAGCATCTCTACGCCCTGGTCGAAGACCTCTTGCTCGTCTCCCGCGCCGACTCCGGCCAGTTGCGCCTCAACCGCGAGATCGTCAACCTGATCGAACTGGTCGCCCGCGCCGTAGAAGAACTCGAACTGACGGCCACTGATAACGGCCTCACCATCTCAGTAGAGATTCCCTCAGACTTCCCCTCGATCTATGCCGACCCCGTGCGCCTGCAACAGGTGCTACGCAATCTCCTCAGCAACGCCCTGCGTTTCACGCCCGCAGGCGGCAAGGTAACGATTGGCGCGCGCGTCATCGAATCGACGAATAATGGTGAGCAAGAAGGCGAGGAGCCACAAAAGCAGGTAGAGGTGTGGGTGCGCGATACAGGAATGGGTATTCCTCCTGAACAGCAGGAACGGATCTTCGAGCGCTTCTACCAGATACCGCTCGGTGGCAGCGGTCGCTCCAGCGGCCAGGGTCTGGGTCTTGCCATTGTGAAGATGATTGTGGATTTGCATGAGGGTAAGGTGGGCGTTGAAAGTGTGCCAGGTGAGGGGAGTAGGTTTGTGTTTATGCTGCCGGGGTTGTTGTTGTGAGACATTTGTAGAGAATTGTAAGCCATCCGCAGATAAAAGGGAAGGAAGCCACCCGCAAGGGAATGGCTCTACAATACGGAACCGCCTGTAGAGGCATCCCCTTGCGGGTGGCTTCCGGCCAATCACTTCGTCTTTGGTTACTTCTTTCCTTTGTTCTTTTCCCACACATCTTTTAATTGTGCGTATCTCGCCGGGTCTGTGACCTTGTTACGTACTTCATGAGGGGAGGTAACTTCTGGAATATTGGCTGGATGGATAATACGGAATAAGATGGGCGATTCTTCGCCTCCAAGTTGAGCGGCTAATGCCCTGATGTCTTGTTCAAGGGTTTTGGGTATATCAACCATTGTCTGACAAAGAGGACATTTTATCTGAGCCTGTTTCAAACGCGGGTCGTTAAGCAGTTGATGGGCAGGAACTCCAACTTGTGCCGAGCCTGGAAGAATATCAATACTATGCTGTGTCATCTTTGTTCCTCCTTCACTTTCATCTGAAGTGAGAGCTACTAATCAACAATGAACCTCAACCCGACATGCCGGGGTATTTTTAACAACACGGGTGATAGCCGACGATGGCTACACTTTTGTCGCAGAGAGTATTTGTTCTCGTACAACATACTTCATAGTAAATGGCGAATATGGGAGCGGAGCAAGGGCAGCCACAGCCAGGGGGACAGTATGTATTACAATCATATGTTTCTACTATATCACCCAGGCAATTACAATCACAAGGAGGGGGGTCTGCAAGGGCAACATCTTGTCGATCAAGAAACCAGAGTGCTAAGAGACTTGCTGCTACCATACCTGTTGTATGTAAGAATTGGCGTCTCCTATTTTGAACTGACCGTCTCGTACTATGAGCAATGACAACTCTTGTTGCATTGGAGTTGAAAGCCGAGAGTATGCCGAGCAGCATAGTAAGGCTGAGAAGAACCAACTCAATGGCTGGTAAATGTATAGGCGGAATTTGTGTATTCATGAACTGTAATCGTAATCCCGCAGAGATGAGGAGTCCCCAAAAAAGACCCAAGTTTCTTAGGAAACCTGACTTGAGGCTCATACTTTTTTTACCAGCACAACCACAATCAATCTGAAGCCCTCTCAAGAGCGCACTTCCCATTGCACCTAAGAAAAGAAGTAGGAGCAACAGCGTTCCCAAAGTTGCTGCAGTACTAGCTCTATTAAGGAGGAGAGTACTACCGAGAATGATCTCCACTAGGGGAAGAATATTGGCTATTGGACGCACAGACCATTGTGGTAATAACCTGTAGCTTGAGATAGCAAGCTCGAAAGGAATCTTAGAAGTAAAAAGCTTGGTTATGCCGTAGTAAACTAAAATTGTTGCTACAACCCATCGCAAACCTATTGTAAGGAAAAAGAGAACTTCTAACATTGCGCTTATCCTTTCGCTATCTGCATCTTGCAGACAAAAACTAAATTACTTTCCAAAGGCCATCCTTGTGTTTCTTTCATCCTGCAAACGCTTTACAGGTAACTTCTCAAACACTGATCTTTTAGCGGTGACTTCCGTCCTCGGCACTCTGTCGGAGGCTCCGAACTTTCCCAGAGCATTTTGCCTCATCGTTAGATTCTTCTCTGGATAACCATTCCAGATGGGTGTTGTACTTCTAATAGTTTTGAGCAACAGTTGGAGAAATATGTGCCTCCTTTCTAATAATTCAAGTTAAGTCTATTTCTACCCTTAATAGTAAATGTTGGTAGCTTTTCTGTCTTCATCTTCACAGATGAATTTTTAACCCGAATTTTTCATCTGTGAAGATGAAAACAAAGGTTCTATAGCGCCTTTCTCAAAAGGACCTATAGAACCTGGAGCTAATCATTGGAAAAGCAAATAGACTAAGGCATATCCAGCCAATCCACTAATCTCCATACGAAAGCGCGCACTATGGCCTCTTGCGCGCTGTGGACATCCAGCCGGTTATAAAGCCGTTGGATATGTGAATGGATGGTTGTTTTTTCGACCCCTAAACGTTGGGCCATTTCTTCCCTGCTTTCACCTCGCATTAATCCTTGTAATACCTCTTGTTCACGTTTAGTCAATTGGAAACCAGAACGACGAGGATGAAGTGGTGGAATTTGTGACAGGTGATAATTAACGAATTTTTCATGCTCCGCCAGATAGAGCAATAATGCGCAAACATTAGCAAACTGTTGCGGAATATCCGGCAACAAATTTGAAACGAGATAGTTTGGAGCCAATTCTAGCCAATCATAGTGAATTTGCCCGTATTTTATTTCATAGCAATATCCTTGCGGTATTAAATGATCGTCAGGTGTTTCATCCCAGCAGATACTAGCTTGCTTCCTGGTAAGGTGTGAGATTGTATCTGCCAGGAAGCAGCGCTTGGAAGACGCTGTTACCTTCTTGGTAGAAAATAGCCGAAAGAGTGATTGCTGGAGATAATTCCACTCTTGGAGAACCGCTTGCTCTTTGGCCAGGTCGTATTGATTCTGCTCATCTAGCATATTTAGGCGCATTATTCCCCCATGTGAATAATGTTATTGGTCGTGGTAGACCATTATGTAAACCTGGTGATAGAAGAGGTATAAAAGGCAAGAAAAAAGTTAACAAGCAAAGTATATTGGAAAATATTTCCTTTGTCAAGTATTTGAAACCTAAACATTACTTTTGCAAATTATATGCAATGTTTTGCGTATTGCGTTATGAATATGTGGAGGCTTTTTCTTCTAAAGAGACAACCCTCTTAACTTTCCGGTCTCATGGTTTTCCTGCCTTGTCAACCTTGACTTGTTTCACCAAACCATGCTATGCTGATTCTATCCCTGAAGAGGGGGAAATGGTCAAACAGCATCGTGTAAGTACAGGGTGTATTGTACAACGAAGGAGACAGATCATGGGTATGCTGCGGGTTATGTCCCGGCGCGGTGATGATCGGATCGTGTGGGATGCCAATAAGGCGGAGGCCAACGATCCCGAAGCTGTGGCGGCAATCCGAGAAGCTGAGCGCATCTTCAATGAAGAGCGCGCCCGAGGCGCAACCGCCTTTAGAGTCGAAGCTGGTAAACCTGTAGAGCGTCTGGAAACGTTTGACCGCACCGCCGAGCAGATTGTGATGGTGCCGCGTGTAGTGGGTGGCTAAGGAGACAACGTGGCAATGTGGGAAACGCTCAGCCTCTTTCTTGGAATCTGGCTGTTGTTTTTGCTCCTGGCGATTTACTACCTCTCCCAGGCACCTGATGGTCGGATGGGACGTTTCCGTGAATCGGTGAGCGAGCATCTCTCCGCCGAGAGCAGGGCGAAGGCCTTGCTGCGCGAGATGCTTTCCGAGAATCAGTACCAACAACTCATTAAGTTCGGTTACCTGGAGGTGCCAAGCCCGACAATCGATAATCGCGTCTATCGCATTCCCGGGGCGGGAGGACTGGTCAAGGTCTACGAGAAGGGCTGCGCGGTCATGGAACTGTGCTTGCAGCCTGCCGAGCCTTTACCGGATGGGGATGTGGTCGTCATGCACAAGCTGATGATTGAGGCAAACGAGCAGGAATATTTGCAGAAAGCAAATCACTTCGCTCCCGGCATCATTTCGCTGCGCTGCCAGCATCTCTGATGACCGGCGCGAGACAATCCGATGTACGAGGGTGGACGCGATCAAGCGCGTTCCTACAGAGTACACGTTTTTGACTCCCTCTCTTTTCAGGAGCGGAAAGTGTATGTCTTGCTGATACGCAAACAAGGACCGGCTTTTACTGCCGGTCTTTTTGTGTGTACTCCTTTAAGTAAGCAATGTCGCTGAACTTTCGCCAGCTCCTTACGTATATAACGAGTAGGAATATTCTAGAAAATTCGCTCTCGACGCGAGACGAGAAACACAGTATAATCAGAGCTATAGGCACAGGATGATAGATAGCGCAAACTTCTCAACCCGGTTCCAAGATCAAAGAAGGTGGGCAAGCTATGGAATGTCCATATTGTAAAGCTGAAAATCGTGATGGCGTCCGTTATTGCAGCAACTGCGGCAGATACATCGGCAATCCGGCCTCCTCGCCCGGCAATCCGCCGTCCTCTCCCGGTAATACCGGTGGCAGCACTACTGTGCGCACAGTGAATTCTCGCGCTCTGACGGTGGGTACTCCCTTGCAGGGCGGGCGCTACGTCATCAAAAAAGTGCTGGGTGAAGGTGGTATGGGCGCGGCTTTGCTCGCCAGCGATAATCGCCTGGATAACAAGCAGGTTGTTATTAAGGAACTGCTATCCGATAACAACGACCCGGCCAGGTTCAAGGAAGACGAACGCAACTTCAAACAGGAAGTGATTACCCTTGCCCACCTTGACCATCCACTCATTCCAAACGTTACCGACAACTTTGAAGAGGGCGGGCGCTACTTTATGGTGCAGGAGTACGTGGATGGCGAGAACCTGGAAGAGCGCATGGACCGGCTCAACCAGCCGATGAAGGAGCGCGACGTCCTGATTTATGCTTCGCAGATCCTTGATGTACTCGAGTACCTTGCGGAGCAGACGCCGCCCATCGTGCATCGCGATATCAAGCCTGCCAATATCATCATTAGCAGCAAGGATAAGCGGGCGCATTTAGTGGATTTTGGTATTGCCCGCGCGGACGTGAACCGCAATGCCCGGCGCAAACAGACCTCTGCGCTCGGCACGCCTGGATATGCCCCGCCGGAGCAATATCAGGGCAACGCCGACCCGCGCTCAGACCTCTACGCGCTTGGCGCGACGCTGCATCACCTGCTGACCAATCGCGACCCGCGCAACTACCCGCCGTTTAACTACCCGCCGGTGCGCACGCTCAATCCACAGGTCTCTGCTGAGACCGAGCGTGTGATTGCCAAAGCGGTCAATAACGATATTACGCAGCGCTACCAGAGTGCCACAGCCATGCGCCGCGATATCGACGACATTCTGATGAAGCGCTATGGCGTCTCGGGCGACCTGAGCAGTTTCACGCTCAAAACATCCGGGCCAATCGCGGCGGCGGGAGCGGCAGGAGCGGCAGGAGCAGCCAGCGCTCCCACTGTTGTCAATCCTGTTGGTGGGCGGGGCAATGTTTCACCGGCGGCCAACCAGCCGACCCAGGTGAAACCCGCCCCGCTTACACCCATTCCGCCGGTTATCGGTTCGCAGGGATCATATGGCGCGTATCAGCCGCCGCCCAGGCGCAGGAGCAATGTTGGTCTCAACTTCTTCCTTTTTATTCTGGTCATCGCCTTGCTCGGTGCGCTGGCCTTTGGCGCGGTGTACTACTTCCAGCACAAAGGCGGAACGGCAAGTACGCCCACTCCTACCCTTCCGTCTAACGGCATCGGTCTGATTAATGTGCCGGATGGCGAACATGTGGGCATCAGCGATGGTTCGGTCGCTTTCGATACCAGCCGACCTGACGGTACTTTGAAGGCCCAGGCGGCGCAGAAGATGCAGCAACATGATACGCAAGGAGCTATTGCCCTATGGCAGCAGGCAATAGCAACTGACCCGAACGATGCCGAGACATTGATTTACCTGGAAGATCAGACGGTGGTGACATCTGGCACTCCCTATATCACCATTGTAGTTGCTACGATGAGTTCAGGAAGCAATGTCACTGTCGGACGTGATGACCTGCAGGGAGCGTATGTAGCGCAAAAAGAATATAACGATGGCGTCAAGCTTGGCGGCACGCTCGTTCGTCTGCTGATCGCCAATTCCGGTAACCAGGCGGATTACGCCACCCTGGTCGCGCAGCAAATAGTCAAGGCTGCGCAGGCCGATTCCACGATTATCGGCGTAATGGGCTGGCCGTTCAGTTCGCGCGCCCTTCCGGCGCAGGCAATTCTCGCCGCCGCGCATATTCCAATGGTCTCGCAAACGGCCTCAACCGACCTGCTGACTGGCAAACCCTACTTCTTCCGCGTCGCGCCGCCAAATACCGCGCAGGGCAAAGCTGGCGCAACCTATGTTGAGCAGAAACTACACGCGAAGAGTGCCATCGTCTTCCTCGACCCGCATGATTCGTACAGCAGCAGCCTCGGTCAGGATTTCATCCAGGCCTTCAAGGCTGATGGCAATACCGTTCTGGCGACGGAGAATTACACGGTAGGCAAGCCCGCAACGCTGGTGCCTGCCCTGAACGACGCCCTGACCCATACCAATCCGGCCCCGGATGTCATCTACTTCTCTGGGTATGCCAGCGATGCCAGCGTGCTGCTGACCGACCTACCAACCACCGGGCAGTTCGCGACCTTGCCGGTGATGGGTGGTGATGCGCTCTACGAGTTGGGCGGCTACCAGAGCAGCGCCCGCGCCGCCGGTTTCCGCCTGCACTTTACCACTTTTGCCTATCCCGACGAATGGACGGTGCTGGGCTATCACAATCAGCAGCCGCCGTTCTTTACGGAATATCCAAACGACTTTGATCCCGACCATAACCATACCCAGAACCCTTACGGCTATGATCGTCCCGATGGTGATGTCATCCTCTCGTATGACGCGACGGTAGCCCTCTTGAAGGCGGCTGGCAACCTGCTCTCAAGCGGTAAGAAGCCCACGCCCGCTCTCATGAATACCGCGCTGCTTGCAATAAATGGCGCGAATTCCTTCCAGGGAGCCAGTGGTCAGATCTCCTTCGGCAGCGATGGCAACCCCATCGACAAAGCCTTCGTGATCCTGCACGTCTCGCCCCAGGGCTTCATTCAAATGGAAAGCACCATCATTGGGACGTTTTTGAAGCAGTAATGAACTTCCGAATGAAAAGACGCCCGGCATGACCTGCGTGCAGGTCATGCCGGGCGTCTTTTCATTCGAAATACCTATTTCCCAAGCCGCTTTTCAATCTCCTGCTCTGCCAATCCCATTATCTCAACCGTCTTCTGCCGTCCCGTCGCTCCATGCACAATGCGAATCTGCCGTTTGGGTATCTTCAAGCTTTCTGCCAGCAGAGCAACCAGCGCCTCGTTGGCGGCTCCATTGACAGGGGGCGCGGTCAGATAGGCTTTATAACTGCCCGTTGCCTTGTCCCAGGTGATGGCGTTCCTGCTGCTGCGTGGAAGCACGCGCACTGTCAGGCGCATCGCTGCTTACCAGCCCAGGGGCAGGGACTGGAGCAGCAGCGCTTGAATGGTCAGCAGGAAAAACCACGTAATCAGGAATGAGAGATCCATTACGCCGACGGGCCGCACGATGCGCCGGATGGGCACAATAAACGGGTCGGTGATGCGCGCCAGAAAGCGAACAAAGGCGTAGCGCTCGTCTATCTGAAACCAGGAACAAATGACGCGAATAAAGAGCGCCAGAATAAGTACATCAATACCATAGTTAATTACGGCATAGATAATGCCATGACCAGGGGTAGCACTGAGCATAGACTACTTACTCCTGCACAGTTCGTACTTCAATAAAGGTGAAGCCAAGCAGTTTGCGGCGGAAAATCTCGGTGACGCGCACTCCTTGCAGGTCTGGCAACGTGGTGAAGTGCCTCTGCACCCACTCGCCAAGCGGGCGCGCCGCCATCATGCCTGCCGCCGAGGAGACCGCCGCCGAGGCCACCCGCGTGCGCGTGCGACTGGATGTCATGCCGAGCAGCGTGCCAAACGTCAAGAGCGAGACGCCAACGACCAGGTTGGTGCCACAGTTGGGATGAATAGCCAGTTCCGCTTCACCCGCCTGCAGGCGTTGCAACGCCTCATCGAGCGCCCGGCGCAGCAGGCCCAGGTCAACATCGCCAAAAATGGTAAAGCCTTTAGAATTTGAGCGCGCGCTGATACGCAGATCGGGAATATAGCCGCTGAGAATGGTGATGGTGGCGTGTTCCAGCGCGTGATTCTGGCGAATACGACGACCAAACAGGATATCTTCCGGGTTCATCATGTTGTTGTCCTTTTATGTATAGACGCGCTCTCCAAAAATGGCGCGCCCAATGCGTACAATTGTCGCTCCCTCTTCGATGGCTACCGGGTAGTCATCGGTCATGCCCATCGACAGGTGCTGCCATGAACACGAAGGAAACAGCTCGCGCAGTTGATCTCGCAGTTCGCGCAGCCCGCGAAAGACAGGCCGCGCCTCTGCCATATTCTCTACTATTGGCGCGATGGTCATCAGCCCATCTATCCGCAGCGAGGGCAACGCGAGAATCTGTCGCGCCACTTCCGGCGTCTCCTCTGGCGTCATGCCTTCCTTGCTTGCTTCGCCTGAGACATTGACCTGGAGCAGGATGGGCAGCGTGACGCCGCTTTCCTCTGCATAGCGGTTGAGAACCTGGGCGAGATGCAGGTTGTCCACGCTTTGCACAGAAGAGAACGCGCCGACCACCTTTTTTGCCTTGTTGCTTTGCAGGTGTCCGATCATGTGCCAGCGCAGATTCTCAGGATGAAAGGCCTCGATTTTGGGCAGCGCATCCTGCACGCGATTCTCTCCGAAATCGGTTACTCCCAAATTATACGCCATTTGCACAAGGGCAAGCGGAACCGTTTTCGAGACCGCGACCAGGGTGATCTCCTCGGGCGTTCGCCCGGCTCGACTGGCCGCCTCAGTGATAGAGGCGCGCACGCGCTCGATATTAGCGGCTAGCTGTTCCTCTGTTTTGACCTGCATAGGCATCTCACCTGTTAATGCTATTCTTCCCTGCGCAGCGCCAGCACCGAGGGGAAGCGACCGGCCTTGCCCTGCTCGCCCCGGTGCGAATAGAATCGCTCTTTCTCGCAGCACGTGCAGACGTCCGGCAGTTCGATATGCTCTGGCAAAAGACCAGCCAGCAAAAGCTGCTTGCGGTTGGTTTCCCACAGGTCGAGTTGCAGCGTGCTGTACGCAGGATATTCCTTTGTAAAGAATACGGCTGACTCGCGTACCAGGTTGCGATATCGCTCGTCTATGGGCATATCGTCAAAATCCTGTTCGCCATAAAACAGGCGGCGCACATCCTCTGAGACCTCGTAGCAACAGGGGCCGATAGATGGGCCGATACCAGCATAAATATCTTCAGGGCGGCTATCGAATTGCTCGCGCATAGCGTTGATCGTGATGGCGGCGATACCTCGCGCCGTCCCGCGCCAGCCAGCATGCGCCAGCCCTATTGCTCGCTGCATCGGGTCGTACAGCAGGATGGGAACGCAATCGGCGGACGACATCGCCAGTGTGACGCCCCGCTTGCGCGTGATGATGGCATCCGCTTTGCGCCTGGGCCTACTCGTCCAGATTAATTCCTCGCCATCGACATCATAGGAGCGATAAGGCCAGTCGTTGCGCCAATCGTCCCAGCCATCCCCGTCGAGGACGGCCACATTTGAACCGTGTACCATCCAGATGGTCGCGCATGGATACTGCTCTATCTGTAAGCTTTTCAATACCAGCAGGCGGTTGCGTATTACATTTTCAAGCGCATCGCCGCTGCTGACCGAAACGTTCAATCCCTCGATGGGTGTCTCGCTGACGCCGCCCAGGCGCGTAAAGCTGCCATGTATCAGTTCAGGAAATTGCTGGAAGTGGCCGAATTGCAGGTAGCGAACATTCCCCTGTTGTCGTTCGATCAAGGTGTCTCCTCATTGGTAATGCCAGGTATATTTGCTTCATTGTAGCATATTCTGTAGGGACGCGATGATGGATTTTTACAAATAAAGGGGTAGAATGCTGTAGGGACGCGATTCATCGCGTCCACCTCGGCCCCTCGACACGTGCGACAGACGAGGTGGACGCGATGAATCGCGTCCCTACAGAAAGATTATCCCGTCACGTTCCATCGACATTGCAGCTCTGGACATCTCCCAGCCCGAAAATGCGATTGATGACGGGCTGGATATTGTTGCAATTGGGAAGAACGACATCCTGGTTGGCCCCTATGGTTGGATCGTAAACGGTGGAGAGGTCGCCGTAGTCCTGGCTGCCCTTACCTGGACCCAGGGTGATGCGCTGAATGGAAGCATCTGAGAGCGTGCGCCCATAGTTGGCGAAGGCGAACATCTCTTGCTCGCTGAGGTCGGTATAAACCTTTCCTTGCAGGTCGTTGATAATTTCTTTGAGGTGTGTCACCACGTTGGCGATAGTAAGTTTCTTCTTAAGGGCAGTCAGGACAGCCTGCTGGCGATTGGTGCGCCCGATATCACCGATCAGGTCAGCGTGGCGCGAACGGACGAACTCCAGGGCCTCTTCTCCCGTCAGGTGCTGCGGGCCGGGCGCGAGATAGATGCGCCGGTAGGCATAGGGATTATTGGCGTTTGTCCCTGTATCGTCGGGATAGGTATCATCGACAATTGGATGGGTCACGTCGATATCCACTCCGCCCAGCGTATCGATGACACTGGCAAATCCGCTCAAACCGACCCAGGCATAGCGGTCAATGGTGATGCCATAGTCCTTTTCAACCGTCAAACGCGCCAGACGCACGCCATCATCGAAGCTGTTATGCTTCACTGCGCCCAGGAAAAAGGCCTGGTCTATCTTATGTTTCGCGCCATTTTCTGGCACGTAGACCCAGGAATCGCGTGGAATCGAGACCATGTAAGCCGTGTTGTTGACGGTATCGATGTGGATAACCATCATCACCTGCGTCAATAGCGCGGGGAAGTTATATTTTCCATCGTTGTCGCTGCCCAACAGCAGGATATTCCAGCTTCTGCCGGTTATTGTGCCATCGTCCGGCGTTGGCAAGCTAGCAGGCTCATTGGGGTCGCGACTGACCGGGTGAAAGAAATGCTGCAATCCCGGCTCAATCTGCGTCTTGAAGTAATAGAAGCCATAGCCAACTCCGCCAGCCACAATCAAGAGCAGGAACATGGAGACCAGTAAAACAATCCGCCAGCCCCTGGGCATGCGTTTGCGCTTTTGCGGGGGAGTGGTAAGTATCGGGCGTGAAGATTGACGCGGCCCGGGTTTTTCTAATGTGGAGGTGGGTTGCTCGGCAATGGCATCAGCAGACGAAGCAACGGGGGCACTATTTGCCTGTTGCTTTTGCGCGCTAATCGCCTGCGGTGTCAGTTTCAGGGTAGGCTCGTCATCCTGCGGTCCCCCATTGGAGTCCGGTGACTGAGGCGCGATTTTGCCAGTCGGTTCGTCCTCTAACATCTCAACAGAACCTGGAATATTAATATATATGCGCTTTACTGATGTGCAGTATATCATGCATGGGAAGAGGGTGATAAAATACTCTCATCAAAGGGCAATCGTTAATTTTTTTGAGGCGTGTGTAGAGGGAACGGAAAATACCGATCATTCCCGTCGTGTTGGGGGAACGGAAGACACCTGCAAGGGGTGTCTATGCAATACCCATTCCGCGCCTGTAGAGGCATCCCCTTGCGGGTGTCTTCCGTTCCCGCTTGGAGGCAACATATGAATCTCGAACGCATTCAGGCCGCCTTGCAGGAAGAGGGATTGGATGGCTGGCTATTTTACGATTTTCGCAAGTCCAATCCCATCGCGTACCAGGTGCTTTCGCTGCCGCAGGATGCCTTTTATTCGCGGCGCTGGTTTTATTTTATTCCGGCTCAGGGCACGCCCGTCGCACTTATCAGCGCCGTCGAGTCACACGTGCTGAACGAGTTACCGGGCGACCGCATGATTTTTCGCACATGGCAGGAGTTGCGCAAGCACCTGCAATCTTTCTTGTTCTCCGGTATGCGCATCGCAATGGAGTATTCGCCCATGAACGCCATTCCCTACGTCTCGCGAGTGGATGCTGGCACGCTCGAACTGGTCCGCTCGTATGTAGAGGTGGTCAGTTCGGCTAATATCGCGCAGCGTTTCTCGGCCCAACTTACCGAAGCACAGATGGAGAGCCATCGCGAGGCCGGAAGACGTTTGATTGCTGTGAAAGACCGGCTCTTTGTTGAACTGGGCGAGGCGTTGCTCTCGGGCGTGATGCTGAATGAGTTTGGGGTTTTACAGCGCTTCTCTGAACTTATACGCGAGGCCGGGCTGATTCCGGCGGAGGGTTCGCCGCATGTCGCGGTCAATGCCAACGCCAGCAATCCCCATTACGAACCGACCGCCGCGCAACATAGTCCCATCCGGCGTGGCGACCTGATCCTTTTCGACTTCTGGGCGCATCTGCCCAATCCGGACGCCGTGATCGCCGATTATACCTGGATGGCCTTTGCCGGAACCCGCGACGAGATACCGGCGCGGCAACGCGAGGTCTTCGAGGTCGCGAGACGGGCGCGAGATGCGGCCATTGCCTTTGCTGACAGAAGCATGGCGCAGGGCGAGCATGTAATGGGCTGCCAGGTTGACGATGCGGCCCGCAACGTCATCAATAGCGCGGGGTATGGTGAGTACTTCATTCATCGCACCGGGCATAGTATCACGCATGTCACTCACGGCGATGGGGCCAATATGGATAACTATGAAACGCACGATGAACGGCTCTTGCTCCCATTCACCTGCTGTTCGATTGAGCCGGGTATCTACCTGCCCGAATTCGGCATTCGCAGCGAAGTGAATATCCTGGTGCATGAAGATGGCGTCGAGGTGACGGGCGTTCCCGCGCAGGAAGAGATTGTAGCTTTGCTCTAAAAGTTGCTCTACAACCATCCTGATCTTGCAACGTATATGTGTGTGAGAAGAAACTGTTAAGCAGGCGTCACACAAACGCCACTAGTTGGGAGAAACTCATATGGGAGACGAATGGCAGCAGGGACCCGGCGCATCAGGCTGGCCCGGTCAGGATGATCTCGATAAACGGCTGGAGGATATCCGGCGTAAAGTTATAGAAGGCACTTCGGAAGCGCAGCAGCGCATCAAACGGGTAGTAGATCGAGCGGGCGAATACTGGCAGCAGACTAACACGCCCTTGCAGCCGCGCCAATCGACCAGCGCGGAAGAGGAGCGGATTCGCCGCCTCGCGAACCAGTGGAGCCTGGGCAACTGGCAAATTGCCCGCGAACTCGGCACCTACATGGACCTCGTTTCCTGGAGCAACGACGAGGTGTGGGAAGTCACGGTGCAGACGCGCCGCGAAACACGGGCAATGGAAGTCGTCTCCGAGCCGTATACCGGTTGGCCCGTTGGAACGGCGAAGCCTTTGCTGCCCGTCTGGGACTACGATTTGCCGCCAGTTACGGGCTTGAAAGCGCCTGAAACACGCACGCGCATCGAAGGGCTGGACGAAGTGTTTGCCTGTACTGCCTGCAATAGTACGGGTCGGTTGCTTTGTACAAATTGTAGCGGCAAGGGCTGGGTCATCTGTCCCGATTGTAAGGGACGCACGCGCATTCGCTGCTCGACCTGTCGCGGGCGCGGCTATGTCGCTGATTGGCAGGATACCAAAAAGAAGACCTTTTTTCAGAAGCGCGCCGAAGGAGTCTTCAACAGCGTTGGCGATAAGGTGTCCGATATCTTTGAGGGCATACGCGAAACGGGCGTGCCGATCTCCAATCCGCTCGATAGCGACCCGGCCAGCAAAGGACGCACCATCCCCTGTCCCGATTGCGTGAACGGCGAGGTAGAATGCACCTGCGGCACCGGTAAGCGTGTCTGTAGCGCCTGCCAGGGTTCCAAAACCGAACTCTGCTCCTACTGTGGTGGCACCGGCAAGGTGGTGCGCCATCGCGAAATCGTGCGCCGCTTTGACCTGATTTCGCAGGGACAATTTGTCGGCCCAACACCCATCCCTGAAGCAAAGCTTGCCCAGGCAGAAGGCGAAATCGTCTACAGCGCTGAAGTTCGCGAAGCGCTCTATCCCGATGCCCCGCCTGAAAATGTGCCGTTGGATGTCTGGCGCGTTGCTGTGCAGCTAGCCGAGAACTCGGGCGTTAAAAGCGACTCGGTGAACAATCCACGCGAGCAGTCGCGGGTGACCTTGCAGGTTATCGAACTGGTGCGCATTCCATACACCAAAGTCGATTATCGCTACGCGAACCAGGACTACACCTTCTACATCTACGACGTCGAGGGTCAGGAAAAGTTCTATTCCGACCGCTATCCGGCGCGTTGGGACCGCATCGAGCGCCTCTTCCGCTCGATTACCAATGATCTGTTCACGCCCGCGCCCGAAAGCGCCTCGGCCAGTGGTATCGGCGACCAGGTGCGCGGCTATCGTGTGCCCGTAGAGAAGCCGCCCTATTCGATCACCGAAGAGGAAGACGAAGAACAACAATGATGTTGTGTATGGTGAAAGGCGATGTGCCGACGGCACATCGCCTTTCACCATACACAACATTTAATAAAAGGATAGTGTATGTTGAACGAACAATTGGAGCGCTACCTTGCTACCGCGCCAAAGGCCGAACTGCACGTACATCTCGAAGGCGCGATAGACCCTACCACGCTGCTGATCCTGGCGCAGCGCAACAGCGTTACGCTGCCTGTCAATACGGTAGAGGAGATGCAGCAATGGTTTGTCTTCCGCGATTTTAACCACTTTGTCGATATTTATCTCCAGATCAGCCGTTGTTTAAAGAGCGCCGAGGATTACGAACTGATCGCCTACGAATTTGGCGTGAATATGGCCCGTCAAAACATCCGCTACGCCGAAATCACTTTTTCACCCAGCACACATCAATACGCGCTCGGCGTGCCATTTGAAACATATTTTACCGGCTTATCACGCGGGCGCGAGCGGGCAAAACAGGAATTTGGCGTCGAGATGCGTTGGATTTTCGACATCGTGCGCAACATTGAGGATGAGGCCAGGAACCGCGAACTTTCCGACTATACCACCTCAGTGGCGATAGAGGCCAGAGACGAAGGCGTGGTAGCTCTGGGCCTCGGTGGCGCGGAAGTCGGCTATCCCCCCGAAAGCTTTGAACGTTATTTTGAGCGAGCGCGTGCCGCCGGTCTGCATTCCATTCCCCATGCAGGTGAAACATCCGGCCCCGCCAGCATCTGGGGAGCCATTCGAGCGCTTGGAGCCGAACGCATAGGGCATGGCGTGCGCTCCATCGAAGACCCGCAACTGGTGGCCTATCTTGCCGAAGAGCAGATACCGCTGGAAGTCTGCCCGACCAGCAACATCTGCCTGGGCGTCTACCCCTCTCTCCACGAGCATCCCATGCCCCAACTCTACGAAGCTGGCGTTCCCGTCACCATCAATTCCGACGATCCCCCGCTTTTCAATACCTTCCTCAACAACGAGGTAAAGCTGCTGGCCGACCCGTTCAACTTCAACCTGGACACCATCAACACCATTTTGTTGAATGGGGTTCGCTATAGCTGCCTGCCAACGGAGGAGAAACAGGCATTGGAAGCTCGATTCAAAACGGAGATGGACTTGCTGAGGCAAGAATTGGGGCTGTGAGAACTCCTTTTGCTAAACTCGGGAATAAGACACCCACAAAAGCAGTTATGACATAATATAATGAATGATGAGGTGATACCCAGGAAGAAGGCGAAACGTGTCGAAGGATACTTCTGCATTACAACCCGATCACATATATTTATTGCAGACGTTGAGCGCGATGCAGGCGCAGCTACACGCGCTGCAAAGCCTTGTGCGTGAAGATCCGGCAGGTGGCGAGGTGGTGCTGGCCGGGCCACCAGATATGACCGCCATTCGTAACGGCCTCGCTAGCCTGGAACAGCTCACGACGGAGATGCTTGAAGAGGTGCGCGCCGCCAGCGACGATTTACCCCTGGATGTGTTGCCTGCCGCCACACTCGCCGAGTCGCTTGCGCAGGCCGTTGACGAGACTGCGGAGACGCTTGGCCTGTCAAGCCGGGTTGTCTTTTCAGGAGAGGAACGTCCGCTTGCGGTAGAAGATGAGCGTTTGCTCTATCGCCTCGCCCGTGAAGCTCTTGAACATATCCGCCAGCATAGCGGAGCGCGTCGCCTGCGCTTTACCTTCAACTATGGGCGCGACGAAGTGACGATGAGCATAGAGGATGATGGCTTTCCCGCTGAGCAGCCGCCCTTGAGCATCTTTAATGAAGCAGCCACCCTTGCGCCACCATTCACCACTGCCACAGAGGCAGGCTTTTCCAACGATGAGATGGTATGGGCTTCGCTGCGGAGACGCATCGAGCATCTGGGCGGTTCGCTGCAAGTGGTCTCCAATATTGAGCAGGGAACGCAGGTGCAGACCCGCCTGCCTTATGTACATCATACACATAAAGAGGCTGCGACCGTTTCTGACAGTAAAGAGCAGTTGTCACTACAGCCATTCACTGCCGTTCCTGAAGAGTCTCTGGGAAATGCTGCCGCCCGCATTCGCATCCTGCTGGTCGATTCCCAGACTGTCACCCGAGCTGGACTGCGCCGCTTGCTGGAAAGCTATCCTGATCTTGTCGTAGTTGGCGAGGCTGCCGATGGCGTGCAGGCGGTCAGCGAGACGGCGGAACTTGCTCCCCAGGTGGTTATTCTGGACGCGCAGTTACCGAATGGCCAGAGCCTGGAAGCCCTGCGCCAGATCAAGCAATTCAACCCGGATATCCACATCCTCTTCCTCTCGACGCTTGACCGCGAGGAATATCTGTATGAGGCATTGCGGGCGGGCGCAAGCGGTTATGTCTTGAAGGATATCGCGCCGGATGAATTGGCCCAGGCCATTCGCTCCGTTGCGCGTGGTGAGGTGCTGGTGCAGCCGCAGCTTGCCGGACGGCTCATCTCGCGCTTCGGCAAACAGGCCCGTAGTGGCTATCCACAGGAAATGCTGACGGCTCGCGAACAAGAAGTGCTGCGTCTGCTGGCGCGTGGCCTGCGCAACAAAGAAATCGCGGCCCGTCTCGTAGTAAGCGAACGCACCGTCAACTTTCATCTTGCGAATATCTACCAGAAACTCAACGTCTCCGGTCGTACCGAGGCCTTGAGCAAAGCGCACGAACAGGGGTTGATTCCGGCGTAAGAGCAACAAAAACGGCCTTCCAACCTGAACACCCCGTCAACCTGAATAACCGGAAGCCCCCCACAAGGGGATGACTCTGCAATAGCAATCCGCTTGTAGAGCCATCCCCTTACGGGGGCTTTCTCCTTTTATACCGGATTTTGGCTTATATCGGATTTGGCCTTTTTTGTTGGTCTTATGGTCGAAGAATACCCGCGTGCCAGGTATCGATTTCGTGCTTCAGGGAGCGGATGTAAGCGGCGACATCGTTATGGTCGCTGCTTGGTGCGTAGACCGGAATGATCTGGTCAACCGTTACCAGCCCCCATTGGGCAACGTAGAGGTTGCGAATCAGCTTGTACCACTGCTCAAAGCCATCTTCCCAGCTATACATTTGCGCGAAACCACCGATGTTCTTGAAGATGCAGGGACGGGTGGGAATGCAGCGTAAGTTGCCCAACGAAAGGGTAGTACGCGCTACTCCCGTCGTGCCAAAGAGGCTCTCATGCATGAAGAAGGCGAGCGCGAAGACTGGATCGATACCATACTTGACCCCATAATCGTAGAGCGCCTGTCCTTTGCCTGCCGCTGGAGAATTGTAGCTTGCCAGTACCTTATTGATGAAATCCGCCGTGATGGTAGGGGCCCCTAATACGCGGTATGACCCCGACCCTTTGACAGGTGTGGGAATGGCTGTTTTCGCCGGAATAGGCCCGGTACTATTCTCCCAGGTATTGAACGCGCTCACCGAACCTCCTAACTGGATAGGAAAGGACTGTCCATTATATGGAACAATCTGCGCGTTATCGTTTCTCTGGAATATTCCTGCCGAAGCTGCCACAATGATGCCTATGATTACACAGACCAGGCAGATAATAAAAGGATTGAGCCAGGAACGATGACGCTCCAACGGTGAAGAGATTTCATGCCTGAGCGGTACACTCGGCCTGCGAGCCAGCCTGGTATTTGGAATTGGCGTGGTTAAACGAGTCTTGATGGGGTCAATGCGGGTCTCTTTCTCTTCCTCCTCCTCGACCCTTACCTCCGGCAGAACGCGCGTGGCGCGTCTTGGAATATTCATCTGAGGAGTAACTACACTGGGCGGAAGATCAGACTTCTCTCCATAGCTACTGCCTCGTGCCATGAGCTACCTCCTTGAACATGTGTTCTACATCCTTGTGCTTTAGTCTATCACATCCGCCCACTTGCTGCAACAGAAGGAAACAGGTCGCTCGCTGAACCGGCGGGATGAAATGCTTTGATATATATTGATACGTTACATCATGATAGCAGTAAACGTCCGAATCGTCAAATCCGCTAGCACGAACGGCCTATTGTGCTATTACAGGTAATTATAGCACGAATACCGGTTGGCTGTAGATGAGAGACATATCATATTTTTGTGATGTCATGCTTTCCCTTGCGATTGTGTAACGCGCGGTCTATAATTACTCACACCGCACGTAATTGTCGCATGGTTTTATGCAGACATGCAGGTAGAGCAACAGGTAAGTCAATCAGATAGGGTAGCGTTTCGTCGCTCGTTCACCTTCCAGAAAGGGTAATATGGCCGCGCAACTTAACATCATCATTGTTCCTCACACGCATTGGGATCGTGAATGGTATCAAACCTTCCAGCAGTTTCGCATACGCCTCGTCCACACTGTTGATAAATTGCTCGATATTCTTGATCGCGACCCCAATTTTACGCATTTTATGCTTGATGGTCAGACGATAGTGCTTGATGATTATCTTGAAGTCCGGCCAGAGCAGGAGGAACACCTGAAGCAGTATACGCGCAGCGGTCGAGTGCAGGTTGGCCCGTGGTATATACAGCCCGATGAATTTCTGGTGAGCGGCGAATCGCTCATTCGCAACCTGCAAGTTGGCCTGCAACGCGCCGCCGAATTTGGCAATCCCATGCGCGTTGGCTATGTACCGGACTGTTTTGGGCATATTGCGCAGATGCCGCAAATCTTGCGGGGCTGCCGCATCGATAACGCAGTCTACTGGCGCGGCGTCGGCTCCGAAGCCCACAAAAGCGAATTTTACTGGGCGGCTCCCGATGGCACGAAGGTGCTGGTGATACACCTTGCCGACGCTCGCGGCTATTCCAACGCCCGCGATTTGCCGCTGAACCTCGACGAGTTCGTGGCGCAGGTCGAGCTGCTGGCAGCCGCGCTCCTGCCGAAGGCCACCACCAATAACCTGCTTTTTATGAATGGCTCCGACCATCTTGAACCCCAGGATGGCCTGCCCGAAGTGATCGCGAAAGCCAATAAACGTCTTGAGCATATTGACCCCGAACACGCCCGCATTTTGACGCGCCTGACACATGCCGATCAGAACGGTCAGACTATTCAGTATGACGGTCTTTCGCTCCATATCGGCACGCTGCCAGAGTATATCTCCGCCATTCAGCAGTATATTGAGCAGCATGGAGACGCGCACCTGCAAACGCTGAGCGGCGAGATGCGCAGCAGTCAGTATTCGCACCTGCTGCCCTCGGTTCTTTCCACGCGTATGTGGATCAAGCAGCAAAATGCCTTAACCGAACACCTGCTGGAGCGCTGGGTTGAGCCATTGACGGCCTGGACCTGGAAACAGGGCGCGGCCTATCCGACCGGGCTGGTGTGCCTGGCCTGGAAATACCTGCTCCAGAATCACCCGCACGATAGCATCTGCGGCTGTAGTATCGACCAGGTGCATCGCGAAAATGCTGTGCGTTTCGCGCAGAGCCAGCAAATCGGCGAGGCTGTGATTGCCGAAGCCATGCATCAACTTGTGTCGTCAGTGAATACCTGCACTCCCTCGCTTGATGGCTCTCATAGCCGCTCGGAAGCCGTACCCCTTGTGATCTTTAATCCCGCGCCAGGTCCGCGTACCGAAGCTGTGCGCGCCGAGGTGCATATTCCGCGCATGCAGCGCAATGCCGTGATTGTTGACGAGCGGGGTCAGGCTATGCCGTATCACGTCGTCAAACGCTGGCGACAGGAATTAGGCAGCATGTCATTCCCGCGTGAAATGGTCTCCGCCGCCGTCGCGCTGATGGGACAGCAAGCGCCGGGGGATTTTATTCGCATCGCGGAAAGCACGATGGCAAACTACCTCAATGGGCGAGGCTCGGAGTCGCCCTACGAGATAACCAGTATCCATGTCGAAGAGAGTCCTGGTGAGGCCCATATTGAACTGATGGTGACGCCCCAGGGGCATACCATAGCCAATACCAAAAAACTCCATGCGGCTGAGCGGCAGGTACTCGATGTGTTGCAGCGTGAAGACATTGCCATGTTAAGCGTTACTGTCATCGACCTTGCCCGCGAAACCATCGACCTGCTGGCTGCTGATCTCCCTGCCTATGGCCTCAAAACCTACTGGGTCTACCCGCATGGTCTCTCGGAGACGAGCGAGGAGCAGACACCGCCTTCACCCGCAGCAGCACAGGCAGAAGAACTACTGATTGAGAACGAGTTTTATACGGTTACAGCCAGTCCCGAAGATGGCACGCTGACCGTCACGGACAAGCAGACGGGCGCAATCTTTACCGGCCTGAATCATTTCGTGGATGGCGGAGACGTAGGTGATCTCTATAACTACCAGGCTCCGGCCAATGACCGCTTTATTACTGCTCCGTCCGCGCCGCCACAGATTGAAGTGCTGCATAGTGGTTCCGTGAGTTCGACCTTGCGCATCAGCGGCCAGTGGGAATTGCCGGTTTCGTGCAGCGCTGACCGCACCTCGCGCAGTGGGAGAGTACACCTGTGCCCGATAACCAGCGAGGTGACGCTGATTCCCGGCGCGCGGCGCGTGGATATTCACACGAAAGTAGAGAACCTGGTTAAGGATCATCGCCTGCGCGTGGCATTTCCGGTGCCATACACAGTGGAGGAGGCCTCTGCTGAGGGCACATTCGAGGTGCGCACTCGTCCCGTTGCGGCTGCCCGACCAGAAGATATCTCTGAGTGGGCAGAGGAACCGGTCAATAGCTTCCCGCAGAAGCGTTTTGTAGATGTGAGCGATGGTACTATTGGTCTGGCAGTTCTCAATCGCGGTCTGCCCGAGTACGAGGTGACAAAGGACGAAAATGAGCAGATGGCAGTTGCCATTACCCTGCTGCGTTGTGTAGAATGGCTTTCGCGTGGTGATCTTGCCGGTCGGCGCGGACATGCCGGGCCGATGGAGCATACGCCCGAGGGCCAGTGCCTGGGCCATCACGAGTTCGATTATGCTCTGGTCTTGCATAGCGGCGACTGGGAAGCGGAAAAGGCGCTGGTGTTACACGAGGCCCAGGCATTCAATACCCCGGTGCGGGTGAGCGTGACAACGCAGCACGAGGGACAGTTATCCTCACATACCAGCTTCGTTGAGCTTGAGCCACGCGAACTGGTGGTGAGCGCCATCAAGCGCAGTAACGATGGTAAAGGCATCATCGTGCGCTTCTATAACCCGCTCTCGCGGGCGGTTGAGGCCAGCTTGTGGCCAGGGTTTGCCTGTAGTCAGGCCTATGTGACAAACTTATTGGAGGAGCCGGGCGAACAACTCTTCTGGAACGGAGAGGACGAGGAACCACTGCATATTGGTGTACGCTCTGGCGAAATTGTCACCGTATTACTTATATAGCTGAGGAGGTGGGGAGGAAGAATTTATAACCGCAATGTCCTATCATGTAACCTTTTTATACTGTGTTTACGTTATGTATTACTGTATCAAGCTAAAAGTATCCTGAAAGGGGCGCAGATCTGTGATAGTCGAAACGATTACTGTGCTGGGCGCTACTTCTGGTGGAAGTAACCTGCTAGACACCTTGAGTAAAGTGTTGGGCTTTGTCATAGCCTTTCTTGTTGCGTTTGTCGTTATTTTTTGGATCAGCTTAATCATCTGGACATTCCGTGATATCCGTTCGCGCACGCAGGATTCCCTCTCGCAAATCCTGGCAACCCTGCTTGTGGCGGTCTTCTTTGTCGGCGGCCTCTTCATCTACATGATTCTCCGCCCCCGCCAGACTCTTGCCGAAATCTACGAGCGCCAGCTTGAGGAAGAATCCCTGCTGGCTGAAATGACCGAGCGGCAGACCTGCACCAACTGTCATGCGCGCATAGAGTCCGATTTCCAGATCTGTCCTTCCTGCGGTCAGAAGCTAAAGCAGCCCTGTCCCAAGTGCGAGCGCCTGCTGGAACTGCGCTGGTCGTTCTGCCCCTACTGCGCAACGAACCTGGTTGCGGCCCCACGCCCAAGCATGCCCGGTATGCCAGTGATGCAAGGCGGTCCCGGCGCACCCCTGAGCGGCCAACTGGGCGGCCCGCGTTATTAACCCTGGGCATATCCGTTTTCACCCCCTCATTTCCTGCGTAGGGACAGGGGGATGTGGGGCTGCCGGGTGGGGACCTCGTGCCTGTTCCTGGGGTGGCGAAGTGGGGTAAAAACGCCGTTCAAGCCCAAACCATGCATTTTTCCTACACCTTGCGGACAGGCATAAGAGAGAAAAGGGGTTGGTGTCGAGACCTGCGCATTTCCCCCACCCCATCCCACCCCGCCCCAGGGACAGGCACGAGGCCCCCGCCGCTCCACACCTCAGCCCCTGTCCCTACGCAACGGGAATGGAATATCTTCATGGATCTCAACCAGGAGCAATGGCCGTTATAGGCCATGAATTTGCCTGTCAAGCGGATTTATGATATAATAACAGTGTATGAAAAGTGGATTTTACCACATTTCTGACGCTCGAAAAGAATACCTGTAACAGGGCAAACGCGAGGTCAGCGGCACTACCAATTTGGCAATTGCACCCGCAACGCTTCTCACCCGCCTGCATTCATCTTGCTATTCCTTTTGTCGGAACAGGTGAATTATGTAGGTGCGGGAGTGGCTGGGATGCGGGGATGGGGCGCTTGCGCCGCCCTCTCCTGGTATCGCCGACGACCTCAATAGAGACAATTTATACTTCTTCTTTTCGCGGCTCTACTCAATCAAGAGCAGAAAAGATTTTTGAATACAAGGGACAGACAAATTCTATGGCGAGAGAATCGATTATGGCAGAGCAAATAACCGAACAACCCGACGCTCTTTTACAATCACCTGAAACAGCAACTGGCGGGCAGGATGGGAACGGTGGCAATAACGGCAATGGTTCTAAGACGAACGGCAATGGCGATTATGGCGAGCAGAATATTCAGATTCTCGAGGGCCTTGAAGCAGTACGTGTCCGTCCCGGCATGTATATTGGCGCGACCGACCAGCGCGGCCTGCATCACCTCATCTACGAAGTCGTCGATAACAGCATCGACGAGGTCATGGCGGGCTTTGCCGACACCGTAACAATCACCATTCATGCCGATGGCTCCGTCACCGTCGAGGATAACGGGCGTGGTATTCCTGTTGAAGAACACCACCAGCGTCCTGGCCTCTCCACGCTGGAAGTCGTGATGACGATTCTGCACGCGGGCGGTAAATTTGGAGGCGGCGGCTACAAAATCAGTAGCGGCCTGCATGGTGTGGGCGTGTCTGTCGTCAACGCTCTTTCCGAGTGGTGCCAGGTGGATGTCAAACGCGGCGGCATTCGCTATCGGCAGCGCTACGAACGCGGCGTTCCCGTCACCCCTCTTGAGGAAGTAGACCTGGTTGAGGAAGATGATACCGGCACCATCACATCCTTCCTGCCCGACCTGACAGTCATGGAGACGCGCGATTACAGCTTCGAGATTCTGGCGCAGCGTTTCCGCGAAATGGCCTATCTCAATCGCGGCATGACCATCTGCCTGCGTGATGAGCGAACCGACCGCGAAGTCACCTTCTACTTTGAAGGCGGCCTCGTTTCGTTTGTGCGCTACCTCAACAAAGACCGCGCTCGCATCATGTCACGCCCCATCAGCATCACCCGCGAACTGGAAGGCATGAAGGTCGAGATCGCGCTGCAATATAACGATGGCTGGAACACAACCGAATTTTCTTTCGCCAACGGCATCAACACCGTCGATGGCGGCATGCACATCACGGGCTTCCGCAGCGCCCTCACCCGCACGCTCAACGACTACGCCCGCAAAATGAACCTGCTCAAAGAGAAGGACAGCAACCTGACCGGCGACGACGTGCGCCAGGGCCTGACCGCCGTTGTAAGCGTCAAAATCCCCAACCCACAATTTGAGGCTCAGACCAAAGCCAAACTCAACAACGCCGAGATTCGCCCGGTCGTAGAGGCCGTCACATCCGAAATGCTTACGCAATACCTGGAGGAGACGCCGAGCGAAGCCAAAGCCATCATCTCCAAGTGCGTCGTCTCCGCCCAGGCACGCGAAGCCGCACGAGCCGCCCGCGACCTGATCCAGCGCAAGAATGCATTGGATACGACGCTTCCTGGTAAATTGGCGGATTGTTCGGAGAAGCACGCGGATAGGTGTGAGCTGTACCTCGTCGAAGGCGATAGTGCAGGGGGCTGTTTCTCCGGTGATACGCTTGTTGCGCTCGCTGATGGTCGTTCGATCAGCTTCAAAGACCTGGTTGCAGAACAGGCCGAGGGAAGAGAACATTTCGGCTATACCATCCGTAAAGATGGCACTATCGGCCTGGAGCGTTTGATTCATGCGCGCATGACAAAAGCAAACGCCAGAGTTATCCGTGTAACGTTGGATAATGGAGAAGTCATCATCTGCACTCCTGACCACCGCTTCATGTTGCGCGATGGCAGCTACAAGCCTGCTGCTGAGCTTACGTCGGATGACTCGCTGATGCCGTTGTATAGGAAGTTGTCGGATATTAACGAGCCAGGGATTACTATTGATGGCTATGAGATGGTGAAAGACCCGCGTTCAGGCTGGTGGCTTTTTACTCACATGCTAGCTGATTGGTATAATCGCTGGCAGGGCGTTTACGCTAAAGAAGATGGAGATCACTGCCATCATCTTGACTTTAACAAGCGCAATAATAATCCGACAAATATCAGGCGTTTACCAAAAGAAGAGCATCTGGCACTTCATCGGCGACAGGTTGAACAAACGCTTCATCGTCCAGAAGTGGTCGCAAAGTCTCGCGCTGTACGCCAGAGCCAGGCGTTTCGTACCATGATAAGCGAGCAAATGCGAGACCCTGAGATGAGGCAAATGCTTTCAGAGAGGGCCAGGACGCAGTGGCAAGACGAGGCCTACAAAGCATACATGGCTGAAAAGTGGCTTGAGTTTTATTATGGCAACGAAGAGTATCGCCAGAAGAACCTTGAGCAACTTGATCGGGCGCAGCGTAAGTATTGGAGTGATGAAGCCAATCGCCGTTTGCAAGCAGAACGGACACGTAGCTACTTCGAGAACCATCCTGAAGCACGTGAAGCCTATTCTCAGCGTTCACAAGAGCAGTGGCAGGATGAGGAGCTTGTTGAGTGGCGTCGTGGAAAAACGCGAGAGCAATGGACGCCGGAGTTCCGAGCCAAACGGCGTGCTGCTTTAGCGCAAACGTATTATCGCAAGACTCTGGCCGCTTTGAAACAATTCGAAGCTGACCACAAGCTTGATATTGATGCCTATCATCAGCATCGTCGCCTGACACAAGATAACTCTTTGTTGCGGTTTGATAAGTTTTGTCAACGCTACTTCGATGGAGATGTTGAGAAGGCATATGAGGCTGTCGCAACGTACAACCACCGCATCGTTTCTATCGAGCCTGTAGAGGAACTGGTGGATGTATATGACGTGGAGGTTCCTGGGACGCATAATTTCGCGCTGGCAAGTGGCGTTTTCGTTCATAATAGTGCGAAACAGGGTCGCGACCGTCACTTCCAGGCCATCCTGCCACTGCGCGGTAAGATTTTGAACGTCGAGAAATCGCGGTTGGATAAGATGCTCTCTAACGAGGAGATCAAAAATATTGTCACTGCGATTGGCGTGGGCGTGGGCGAACACTTCAACATGGCGAAGTTGCGCTACGGGCGTATCGTTATCATGTGCGATGCTGACGTTGATGGCGCGCACATTCGCACGCTCCTGCTGACCTTCTTCTTCCGCTACATGGAGCCGCTTATCACGGGAGGCCATCTCTACATCGCGCAACCGCCGCTCTATCACGTCAAGATGGGCAAAAACGTCCACTACGTCTACACAGAAGAGGAGCGCGACCGCCTGATCGCCGAATACAAAGCCACCCATAACGGCAAAGAACCCGAAGTTGGCCGCTATAAAGGTCTGGGCGAAATGAACCCGGAAACCCTCTGGGATACTACGATGGACCCGGCTCGCCGCACCATCCTCAAAGTGAGCATCGAAGAAGCCGTAGAGGCTGATAAGATGTTCAACATGCTGATGGGCGACGAGGTTGCGCCGCGCAAACGGTTCATTGAAAGCCATGCGAAGAATGCGAATCTGGATGTGTAAGCATGTGTACTCTCAAGAGATAGTCTTACTGTAAGTGCGCGTGAACCAGATTTCTAGGGCCATCACGTTTCCAACTTGTTTGCCAGGTAGGCCCAGTCTGCCGGGAAGCGAAACGCTTGCTGGTTGGGAGGCTGTGGGGTCTGTGTTTCGATCCAGCGCATGGGAACGGTGCCTTTGTTGAAAAAGCCGTGTGTGCCGCCCACGCTGGTCCAGACGTAATCGCCAGCTTTCACGTGGTAGGTCTGGCCGTCGAGGATGGCTTCGGCCTCGCCGCTCAGGAAGAAATACGTTTCCTCGAAAGGGTGGTCGTGGATGTTGCCCTCGCCTCCCGGTTGAAACTCTACCATGAAGAGGGTCAGGTGCTGCGAGCCGAGCATTTTATCGATCAGCATTTTGAGGGAGATGCCGAAAATGTTGCTGCCCCGGTAGCCTTCCATTTGCAACTGGCTGTGTGGCGGCATCTGGGAGTTGTCAAAGTGGCCGAGGTAGCGCGTGGTCGGGTCGCGGAAATCGGGACGCTGGCCGGTAGTGGGCGCGTCGCCTTCCTTGAAGAAAAAGGTATCGCGTTCCTGACCCTCTGGTTTTGGCTGGGGCGAGAGCATTTCTAGCCAGCGTACAGGCTGGTCTCCAGCATTACGCCAGGCATGGGGAACGGCGGCCTGAAAAATGCCGTAATCATCTTGCGCAAGTAGGTAGTCATGTCCATCGATGCTTACCAGCGCCTGCCCTTCCAGGATGTAGAAAGCTTCCTCATAGAAATGGACATGTCGGTTCAGCGTGCCTCCGGGATCGAGCTTACATAGGCCCAGGCCAGTATGCACCGCGCCGGGGATGGTGTGGTCAACCAGCGTCACACGCGAGTAGCCCTGGCTGTGTTTCGCATAGGCGGAGGGTATCTCGAAGGCTGCTTTATCGTAGTTTGCGACGTGGTGCATAATGATCTCCTTTCACTTAGTTGTCTACGCCAGCCAGACGTGCCAGCACATTGAACATCACAGCGAAATCTTCCTTTTCCATGCCCATTGCGCGGGCGGCTGTAAGCAGTTCGTTGGAGATCGCCACGGAAGGTAGCGGCACGTCCGATGCGCGACCTAGCTCGAGAGCCAGCAGCAAATCCTTCTGCATCATGTTCACGTCGAACCAGATTTCTTCAGGCTTTTCGAGGATGAAGGGGGCGCGGTGCCAGGTGGCAGGCGAGGCCAGCGCGCTGTTGCGCCATGCCTCAACAGCGGTGGCGCGTGGAATGCCGTTTTTCTCGGCCAGCAGGATGCCTTCACAGAAGCCGAGGAATTGCGTGGACAGGCTGAGGTTGATAGCGATTTTCATTAAAATGGCCTGCCCGTTGCCGCCCACGTAGGTTACTTTGGGCGTGATGTCGCGCAATAGAGGCAGCACTTGCTCGAAGATAGCCTGTTCGCCACCAACCATCATAGATACCGTTCCCTGTTCAACATGAATGACGTTGCCGGATAGGGGCGCGTCGAGCATGTGCGCTCCCCTGGCGGCAATCTGCGCGGCGATTTCACGCGAGGCGTGCGCGCTGATGGTACTCATATCGATATAGACTTTGCCGGGTGTCAAAGCGGTCAGGATGCCGTTATCGCCGTGAAGAATTTCATGCAGCGCGGCGGTATTCGTCACCATGCTAAAGACCACGTCGGACCTTTCCACTACCTGGCGCGGCGTTTCGCCCCACTGCATTCCTGCGTCCAGCAGCCACTGCGCTTTCGACTTTGTGCGATTGTAGCCTGTTACCCTGTGTCCGGCGTCTATGAGCCGCTTCGCAGCGCGCCCCCCCATTTTGCCCAGGCCAATGAAACCAAGATGAGCCATATTGCGCCTCCCTGGTAAGAATAAAACTCAAAGATATACCCGCTGGTTTCTTACTATCAAGTATGATATATGTAGATCAATAAGTCCAATATATGTTCATGATTGAATTGATAGGTCAGGCTTATAGATGGGGATGCATATGGAGTTACGCCAGTTCATCACCGACTAGAACCCTTGACTTTAACCTCCACTCTGTCTATACTCAATATATGAGTACTTATCGCTTGAATATTGTCTCCGCCAGTCAACGTTTGCGCTTCATCGTCCCGGCGGAGACAGTACGAGGATACACTATTGCAAGAGCGTCTGGTGATAAGTACTCTTCTTTTTTTGTCTACCAGACAGGTTCTGCCGGGCAAACTGATTGCCCAACAGAGCCAGCATCAACGATTATTCGTTGATGCCGATCATCACTTCGGTCGATTTGATGACCGCGACCACTGAGTCTCCCTGCTTGAGGTTCAGGCTTTCAGCGGAGGCGCGAGTAATCGCTGAAACAATCTCCTGACCGTCGGGAAGTTCGACAACCACCTCGGCCATCACTTCACCGAGTTTGACCGACTTCACCTTTCCCTGTAACTGGTTGCGCGCGCTAAAGCGAAATGCCATAAGCGTATCCTCCTTTTTTGTGAGTGATAGAGGTAACGAATAAAGGCGGTCCAGTTTATGCTGGTCGCGCCATACTCTTTTACTATATCACTTTGCTTCAGCTTGCAAAGCGAAGATGCTCCGCAGATAATCAGAAGAGCAGCATCTAGAATTCAAAGGAGAGACGAAAAGAGATGGATAAGCAGCATATCGTTGTTACATTCAATCCCTCATCTGAAGACAGGAAACTAATACGTGATTTGCTCGAAAGCGAAGCCTCAATCACATTTCTCAACGATGTTCCAGCCGAGCAACGGGGGCAATACCTGGAACAGGCTCATGTCCTCCTCTCCTGGAACTTTCCAAGAGAAATCCGGCCCCAGGATTATTCACGCTTGCAGCAGGTTAGATTCATCCAGCTTATCTCTGCCGGGGCCGACCATATGCCGTTTGCCGAATTGCCCTCACATATTCTTATAGCCAGCAATGCCGGGGCGTATGCTGTTCCTATGGCCGAACACGTGCTGGCGCTGACGCTGGCCCTGGCGAAACGCCTGCTCGTGGAAAACGAGAAACTGAAGCAGGGCGAGTTTGACCAGTTTACTCCCAACCGCCTGCTCGCTGGCTCGACGGCAGGCATTCTAGGCTTTGGTGGAATAGGGCGAGCTACGGCGCGTCTTATGCGGGCGTTTGGCATGAAAATCTACGCCATCAATACCAGTGGCAGCAGTCCTGAGCCAACGGACTTCCTGGGTACGCTGCATGATCTGGAGCATGTATTACGGGAAAGCGACGTGCTGGTGATCTCGTTACCCCTTACGAAGGCCACGCAAGGTCTCATCGGGCAAAGGGAATTGGAATGGATGAAGCCTGATGCCATTCTGGTGAATGTCGCTCGCGGTGCGATAATTGATGAGGGGGCACTGTACAACCATGTGAAAAGCCATTCCAACTTTCGGGTCGGTATTGATGCATGGTGGACCGAACCATTCCGGCAAGGGAAATTTCGCATGGAATATCCCTTTCTCGACCTGCCCAATGTGATTGGTTCCCCGCATAATTCCGCCCTCGTTTCTGGCGCTGTAGCGGAAGCGGCGCGACAGGCGGCAGAAAATGTTAAACACTTTCTTAAGGGGGAGAAGGTGATAGGGATGGTACGGCGAGAAGACTATATGTCTTGATTGATATGAGATAATAGAGGATGAGTGAGCAATTGTATGCCCCGATTTCACAGGAGAGCTATTCCCCACATTTTCCGCTCATATCAGGAGTACTGAATGCACATTGTTCATGGGACCTGGATACCCGAGGAGACAACCGAATTTATCCAGCAAGGGGCGTTCTACCTATGGGTAGAGACGGATTCCCTAACTGACGCAAAACGCGCCAGTTATGTTCATCCCCGCCATCTAAGACATACCGCGCTGGCAACTTTCCTCAAAGAAAAACTGGGTATTGGGGCTTCGACATATGATATGCAGATTGGCAACTACGTCAGTAAATACTTCTTACTGCCAACTATCGAAGACAGACCTGCGCCCAGCTTTGAACTGCTGCGCTATATGGAGGTAGAGGAGCCGCTCGAGTTTGAATTGCGGTCCTGGGAAATTTACTGCTATCAAGCGCAGGACATTATCACCACCCTGAATGATATTCACTTCATTGCCCTGCACGCCGCCGAGGATTTTCAGTTGGGGGCAGACCTTGTTTTCTGGCACCAGTTCTCGCAGCTTATCAAAGGCATGATTGCTAAAGAGCAGTACATTCCGGCTATGCAATATCAGGAGTGGGTGACGACTTCGGGCAAGGGAAAGCGCGCAAAGCAGCAGACGAATTTCAAAATTCACTACGGCTGGGAACTACTTTCGGAGAGCTATGAGGGGAGCATTGCTCGCTATGTGGAGTCTATGCCGGGGATGTGCATTGCAGGGGCCAATACTTCCGATGTGACGATGCTATTTGACAGGGAAGCCTTGCTCCGTCACTTTTCGGAATGCTTGCTGCATAATATTGTGACCAGCACGCCCTCTACAGCGAAATTCGAGCAGGAACTTACAGATACCTTTCTTTACAAGTGTATGTTTCCGCATCGTCCGGCTCTGGTCTATCCCCGGCCAGAGGAAGAGGAACTTGAGGATTACCGTAACTGGTTAGCGTGGCGCAAGAACCTTACGCGGTCGCATGCTGAATCTGGCTTTACCCTCTGTTTCCGCTTGCAAGAGGCAGCGCCCGATGATATCGATAACTGGGGATTGCATTTTCTGGTTGCTTCGCGCCGCGACCCCTCGCTCAAGCTGAACCTGGATGATTACTGGTATCTGGATAAGCAGGCGCGGGCCGAGATGCTGCGCCTCTTTGGACAGGATTTTGAGAAACACCTGCTATTGTCGCTGGGCTATGCTGCTCGCATCTATCCCAAAGTGTGGGATGGGCTGGCGACCGACCGTCCAACGGGCTGCCATCTCACGCTCGAAGAGGCTTTCACGTTTTTGAAGGAGAGCGCCTGGGTATTAGAAGATGCAGGTTACAAGGTGATCGTTCCAGCGTGGTGGACTCCGGCGGGCAGGCGCAAGGCGAAGGTGAGGCTCAAAACGTCGCTGAAGTTGCCCAAAGGCTCGGCGACTATCGGCCAGGGCTACTTCACTCTCGATGCCGTCATTGCCTACGAATACCAGTTGTCGATTGACGGACAGGCCGTTACGCCAGAGGAATGGGAGCGGCTTGTTAACGCAAAGACGCCCCTGGTGCAGTTTCGCGGGCAGTGGATGGAACTTGACCGCGAGAAGATGCAGCAGTTGCTCGAGTTCTGGCAGACGCACCAGCACGAGCAGCAGGAGATTTCGCTGCAAGATATGCTCAGGATCAGCGCCGAGTCCGGGGATGACCTGGAATGGGATTACGACGGGAACCTGCGTGACATGCTCTCGCGGCTGCAAGACAAGAACGCCTTCGCGCCCATCGAAGACCCACAAAATTTGCAGGGCAGCCTGCGCGACTACCAGCGGCGTGGCGTTGCCTGGCTGCAATACCTGGAGCGATTGGGCCTCAATCCCTGCCTTGCCGACGACATGGGGCTTGGCAAAACGCTTGAGGTAATCGCGCACCTGCTTAAAGAGCGCGAGGAAGTGGGGCGCATGCCACCCACGCTGGTCATCGCGCCAACCTCGGTGCTGGGTAACTGGCGCAAAGAGATCGAACGCTTCGCGCCGGAATTGCGCGTGATAGTGCATCAGGGCGGCGGGCGTCTGAAAGACAAACAGGCATTTATAGATATGTGCCAGGAGCAAGATGTTGTCCTGACCTCTTTCGCGCTGGCCCGCCTGGACGAAAAGCTATTGCAGAGCGTGAACTGGCACCGCGTGGTGGTGGACGAGGCGCAGAACATCAAGAATCCACAGGCCGCGCAGACCCGCGCCATTGTCAAACTGCCAGCCACACGGCGGATTGCTCTGACCGGAACGCCCGTTGAGAACCGCATGCGCGACCTGTGGTCAATCTTCAACTTTCTCAATCCTGGCTATCTGGGCAAAGAGGCGCAGTTTCGCAAGAGCTTCGAGTTGCCCATTCAGAAGAATAATGATATGGAGCGCTCGGTAACGCTGAAGAAGCTGGTCGAGCCATTCATCCTGCGGCGCGTCAAGACCGACAAACGCATTATCGACGACCTGCCCGAGAAGATCGAGCAGAAGATGTACTGCACGCTCTCAAAAGAACAGGCCTCGCTCTACGAAGCTGTGGTGAAAGATGTCGAGGAGCAATTGAATGAGGCTGAGGGCATCCAGCGCAAGGGCCTGATCCTGTCTACGCTGCTCAAGCTCAAGCAGATTTGCAACCATCCGGCGCAGTTCTTGCTGGATGGCAGCGCCTTTACGCCCGAACGCTCGCACAAGTTACAGCGACTCGGCGAGATGATCGAAGAGGTGATCGATAGCGGCGAGAGCGCGCTGATCTTTACGCAGTTTACGGAGATCGGCGACCAACTGGAACGCTATCTCTCGCGCACGCTGCACTACAACACCTACTACCTGCATGGCGGCACCAGCGTGGCGCGGCGAGAGCGCATGATTAGCGAGTTTCAAGACCCTGAGACCGAGCCATCGGTGTTCATTCTCTCGCTGCGGGCTGGCGGCGTGGGCCTCAACCTGACCAAAGCCAATCACGTTTTCCACTTTGATCGGTGGTGGAATCCGGCGGTGGAAGACCAGGCCACCGACCGCGCCTTCCGCATTGGTCAGCGCAAAAACGTCTTTGTGCATAAATTCGTGGCGATGGGAACGCTTGAGGAGCGCATTGATGCCATGATCGAGGACAAGAAACGACTCTCCTCACTGGTAGTGGGCACCGACGAGTCATGGCTGACGGAACTGGATAACGATACGTTCAAAGAATTGATCGCGCTGCGTCATAGCGCGGTCCTGGATTGAGGGAAGGCGATGGGACAGTTTAGCCGTACATGGTGGGGCGAGCGTTTTATCGCCGCCCTGGAAGCATTTACCGACCCGGCCCGGCTTGGGCGCGGGCGTTCCTACGCTGCTGGCGGGCGCATTCTCGAATACAAACTGGAGAAGGGAATCGTGACCGCGAAAGTGCGCGGCTCCATCAACCCGTACTTTGGCGTCTACAAAGAACCCATCTATCGCACCACCATCAAGATTCGCCCCATCTCCTCAGCCGATTGGAAGAAGCTGATTCGCTCCATCGCCTCGCGGGCAGACCTCGTGACAAAGCTGCTCATGAACGAGATGCCGGATACGATTGAAGACGCCTTCGAACAATTGGGCCTGTACCTGCTGCCGCACAGCGAGCGCGATTTCGAGACCGATTGCTCCTGCCCGGACTGGTCTAATCCTTGCAAGCACATAGCAGGAGTCTACTACCTGCTGGCGTCCGCGCTCGACCGCGACCCTTTCCTGATGTTCGAGCTGCGTGGGTTATCACGCGAGTCCCTGCATGCCGAACTGGTTCAAACGCCGCTTGGGCAAATCCTGGCTTCATCACTGCAATCAGAAGAGCTTCCACCTGTCGAACCTGTCGAGTCGTATTACACGCGCCCGCTTCGAGCGCCAGAGACAAAGGTAGCCAGCCACAAAGAGTTCTGGACTGGCGCGAAACGCTTGCCCGCGCCACTTCCCGTCACCTCTCAAGCCAGCGTTCCGGCACTGCTGATTAAGAAACAGGGTGACTATCCGGCCTTCTGGCACAAAGACCGCTCGTTCATCAGCGTGATGGAAGAACTGTATGAGCGCGTGCGGACAAAGAGTAAGCAGATGAAGTAGGGCGCTATATGCAGCAGAGCGATATCCTTTGTCAGGATTGTTTCTGTGCCGACCAGTCATAGACAGGGTCAATTCCCACCGTTCCAGGCCCATAATCTATTCTCATCTGCCCTTGCATACTGGCTGGGGATGTGCTGAAATTGACGCTTCCTTGATAGTTTTGAACCGACCCACTGCCATCAGAAAAGGGTCGTAAAAGCTGAATAGTGCCCTGGCCAGGGGCATAGCTGCCACTGATGGGTGTATTTCCCAGTCCGTCTGGGAGGTTGATTGTTCCCCCTAATATACCCATGAGGATCAGGCTTCCCTCATAGTGGTCATTAGTTTCAACGACGCCCTGTACAACCAGATTCCATGTGCCGCAAAGCATCATCTCATTCTTGGTGTCTGCGATTGCCTGATCCGCAGCCTGTCTCCTTTCAGGAATGCTTCTAAGGCACTCCTTGATACATTCTACATCACCTGGGTCGCATTGATCCTGGCAGTAGGTTTCCGGGGCGTTCAGGGCCTGGCGTTCCTGCTGCCACTCGTCTAATATGCTTTGCAATTGGCTACAGTCAATCATAGCTCTTCTCCTATCTGGGAAGCTGAAGGCTTGCTCATTTGTGTATCTGTTATGGTTTCATGAGAAAAACGTTGAGATGATCCAAAAATAGAGGGTATACATCTTGTTTTGCTCTGATATATCTCTACGCTACTCTTATCTTGCCAGTAGCGTTTCGGGTACCTGTACCTGAACCTGTGTGCCCTGGCCTGGCGTACTTTTGATGTCCAGAGTTGCCCCCACTTTCGCGGCCCGTTCCCGCATAGAGCGGAGTCCCAGGTGACCTGGGAAAGATTGTGCGGGGTCGAAGCCTTTGCCGTTATCCTCTACTTCTAAAGTGACGATATGGTCTTGCCCGGTCAGTTCGAGTACGACGGTGGTGGCGTGAGCATGCTTGACGATGTTATGCAGGGCCTCTTGCGCGATGCGGTAGAGGGCCTCTTTTTTCTCGAGTGAGAGGTCAGGCTCGTTATCCAGGTTGGCCTCAACGGTTAGCCTGTAGCGGGTGCGTAGGACTGCCACCTGTCGGTTGAGCGCGGCTACCAATCCTTCGCTTTCCAGTGATTCGGGGCGCAGTTCAAAGATGAGGGCGCGCATCTCGGCCAGTCCTGCTTCGGCCAGCGTCAGCACGTATTCTATCGAGGTCTCGGCTTGCTTTGGATCATTGCTTGCCAGTGCTTCATACGCGGTAGATGCGCTCAGGCCGATAGCATAGATGGCCTGCGAGACCGAGTCGTGTAACTCGCGGGCCAGACGCTGTCGCTCCTGAAGGGCGGCGAGTTGTTGCGCTTTTTCGTAGAGCAGGCGCATTTCGCGTTCGCGGCTGCGTGCTTCCTGGGCGCTGTGCCGGAGCGCTGAAGTGAATTGGCCTATGATAATCGCTATCGTCAGGAAGACGACCAGGGCCAGCAAATCTTCGCCAGTGACAACCGCCAGCGAATAGGTTGGGGGAAGAAGAAAGTAGTCATAGGCGAATACGGATAGCAGAGAAGCCAGAATAGCTGCGTAGTGGCTTCGGGTGCTGGCTACACCCACGATAATGAGCAGGTAGAGCAACAAGACGGCTGGTATTTTGGGATAGAGATGTGTCGCTACGAGAATTCCGGTCACCAACGCTACTCCTGCAAGGGAAAGCAGGCTATCAATGATATAGCGTTTCCAATCGAATTTCACATTCGCCCGGGGTTGATGGAAACGTTCTAGCTGCTTCATTGATTTTCCCTTTGTTACCTGCTGTGGATAGTCAACAGGGGAAGAGTGTTCTGGTGACATTTTTCTCACACTTTACTTCTTTCCTTGATCGGATGAAACCAGGCCCAGACGTTGCGCAGCCAGGACTGCCTGGGTACGGCTCTGCGCGCCGAGTTTTGCCAGGATATGCCGGACATGAGTCTTGACGGTATCTTCGACAATATGCAGGTGGCGCGCGATTTCTTTGTTCGATTTACCCTGAGCAAGGAGCTTCAACATGTCCTTTTCGCGCCCGGCCAATGGCTCCGGCATATCAGTAGTTCGCACTTCTCGCATCAGGTACGCCGATGCTTGCGAAGAGAGTTGCACCTATACTTATGCTCGCGGGATATAAGCTTCATCCGATTTTCTCCACTCTATCAGCTCCAGTTCACGATTATTAGTGTACCATGAGGAGATATGGAGAGGCTAGCACGTCAGAAGTATGTGGACCGCCTCTATCTATCACGAAGAGGGTGGAGAAAGAGTATGTTTGTGTTGAAAGAAAGAGAAGTGGAAAGTGTTTCCGAAAGAAATAAATCATTCCAACAATGCTACAGTTCTGCTGGCCACTGAGGGAAGAATGCAGGCGGCTGGTCTTTTTAGCCTCTTCTAGCGTCATCCGGTGATCTCGGCAATTGCGATCTTTATTATCGATGCTGTAATAGCGGTGCTGGCCAGTCTGGCTGTCAATACATTTGCGTCTTCTATGTTGAATACCGAGGGCGGCCCGGGTCTGGCGGACTTCCTTGTCCTCTGTGTCACGTCTTTTGTGGCAGTCGTTTTTGTTACCTTCCTCGGTTGGTGGCGCGTGGTTGATCTCGGTGAGCCTTCTCTACGGCTTCGAACTTTACTATGCCATTCAGCTTTTACAATCGCCAGCGCAAGCAGACTCCATTTTCATCCTGGCGACCCTGCTGCTCGGCATTGACGGCGTCGGTCTGGTACGCGCCTGGGAACTGCTGGGGGCGCGGCGTTATGGTATCTTTGGCTGGCTGAATCCTTTACGGGTGGATGATAAGACGTCGGTTGCTGAGCAAGAGGACAGGAAAGCGGCAAATAGCGCAACGCCCCAGAAACCGGTGAAAGAGCAAGCGCGGTAATAGAAAAGAATCTTACTTTCTTTGATGTCCCCATACCGCCCCATTCACCAGATTCTTAGGCCGCCCGCCTTGCAGTGCCTTTGCAATCTGTTCGCAAACCATCATCTCCATCCGTTTAAAACCGGCGGCGGTGTAAGAGGCGATATGGGGGGTGCAGATGGTGTTTGGCAGGGAGAAGAGAGGATTATCTGATCTGGCTGGTTCCGGGTCATAGACATCTAAGCCTGCGCCAGCGAGATGACCAGAACGAAGCGCCTGAACCAGGGCTGCTTCGTCCACTAATGCACCGCGTGCTGCATTGATGAGGTAGCTTCCTGTGGGCATCAGTTGTAGCGTTTCCGCGTTGATGATGTGGCGGGTCTCAGGCGTGGCTGGGCAGTGCAAGGAGACGACCTGCGAACGGGCCAGTAGTTCAGCAAGCGAGGGAACAAGTTCTACTTGTAGTTCGTTGGCGCGTTCAGGCATAGTAAATGGGTCAAAGGCCAGTACCTTCATACCCAGCGCCTGTGCGATGGTTGCGACACGGCTTCCAATGCGGCCCAGGCCGATCAATCCCAACGTGGCCCCAAAGACCTCGAAGCCGGGTTGCAGTTCGGTAAGGGCGGGAAAGGGTTGGCCGGAACGCAAAATACGGTCGCCGACCATTACGCGCTTGCAGAGACCAAGCATCAACGCGATGGCGTGTTCCGCCGTTGACTCGGTTGGCCCATCGGGCGTATTGATGACCAGGATGCCGCGTTGGGTTGCCGCGTCGAGATCGATGCGGTCAACACCGATGCCTGGACGGGCGATAATGCGCAGGCGCGGGCCGATGCGATCCATGTCCTCGCCTGTGACGAAGACAGTTCCCGATACCACAATGGCATCAGCCGTTGACGCTTCAGCGTACCAATTCCCGCGCTCGCCTGCCGGGCTGACGGTAACAGTTGCGATTCCCTCAAGTATTGCTACTGCGGCGGGGTCTAGCGGACGGCCCGTCCAGACATGATACATACCTTTTACCCCCAACTACATGTCGCGTACCAGGCGCAGATTGCGGGTAGCGTCGGCGATCATGCTGCTGATATCGGTTGTGACACTGATGAACTGGAAGCCCTGGCGAATGCGTTTGACGGCGGCGTTGCCATCGCTGCTGAAGATGCCGAGGGGGACATGGTGCTGTTGCGCTGTCTGCTTAATGCGTTCCAGCGCCTCCATAAATTCGGGTTCAGCTCCATCGCTGCTCGGAGTGAGGCCGAGATGAGCGTGCAGATCGTTCGGCCCGACAAAGGCGACATCGATGCCGGGTACGGAAAGAATCTCTTCGACGTTATCGAGTCCGGCTTTGCTTTCGACCTGCACAATCAGCAGCGTCTCATCGTTTGCCGCTCGCGCATACTCTGGCCAGTTGGTGATGCCGAAGCCATAGGGACCGAAAGCGCCGCCGATGCTGCGCGTGCCACGTGGTGGATATTTGGCGTTGTCTACAGCGCGCAGCGCCTCCTCGCGTGTATTGACCATAGGAACAACCACGCCCCAGGCACCCGCGTCGAGCGCCCACTTGAACCACTCGACGCCATGTCCAGGAATGCGGACGATGGGCGCGCATTCGGTTCCAGCATCGGCGATAGTGGCGACCATATCGGCCATCAGAACGGCGTTGTGCGCGCTGTGTTCCATATCCACACACAGCCAGTCGAAGCCGAGACGAGCCATAATTCTCGCCGCGGGAACATTGGGCAAACTCAGCCATGCTCCGAGAGCAGGCTCGCCTCGCTGCAGTTTTTCTTTCACGTGGTTTGTGCGCATGGTTTGTGCATCTTTCTGGTTGGGTTATTTTGAAGGAAGCTTGTTCTGGTATTATGGCACGTTATTGGAGAAAGTTCCAGGGAACCATATGAACATGAATGAAATAATATGGTGTCTTTAGGGATGCGATGATGGCCATTGACACGGAAAGAGAGTCTCTCCAGGCATGTCATCCTGAGCGCAGCGAAGGACCTCTGTCACCCAGCAGGATCGTGTGCCCATCCTGGAGATCCTTCGCTGCGCTCAGGATGACAGAGGGCGAGCATCCCCCACTATTTTATGAACTTCATCATCGCGTCCCTACAAAAACACCATTATCTTACACTGCTGGTTGGCCACATGGTCAGCGTCAGCTTAAATTCCTCAGTGAACCAGACGCGGCCCTCGTCATCGACGAGCAGACCATCGTAGGGGTGCGCGTTGCTTACGGGAAGTGTGCGTGCCACGACCTGGCCTGTAGATGGAATAAGGTAGCCGACCTGTTGCGTAAGCGAGTCGGTGTACCAGACGTAGCCCCGGCTATCGACAGAGATGCCCGAGATGTGTGTTCCTGTGCAGTTCGGTGGTGTGAGGCAGGCCCCGCGAAAGACCTGAAAAACGGTGGATTGGCCTGTATGCGAATTGAAGACGCCAATTCTGCCATCGAAACCGCCTGTATACCAGATGTTGCCTGCTCCGTCGGCTGTGATGAGGTGGGGACGTTCAGGCGTCACGTCGTGTTCGCTGATCCGAATATGCCCGTCGGCAGAGGGCGCGAAGCTGCCGATCTTGTCTATGCCCAGCGCGTTTTCGGCGAACCAGATATTGCCCTGCGTATCGAGGGCAATGCCGTAAGGACTGCTTCCCGCGCCAGGGGTGGGCGTTTCAACAAGCGTATGCGTGCGTGCATTCAGGAAGCCGATGCTATTTCCTGTGTATTCGGTGAACCAGAGGTTTCCTTGCTTATCGAAGACCAGATCGAAAGGCGCGCTACCTTTTTTTGTTGACCACTGGTGCCAGGTCTGGTGTTGTGGATCGAATTCGCCGATGGCATCGCTGTTCGGCTGCGTAAACCAGACGTTGCCAGAGCCATCGACCGCCACAAACATCGGGCTGGTGTAGCCGCTCGGCTCGTAGAAGTTGGTGATGAAGCTGCCGTCGGAGAGGGCATATTCGCCAAGCACACCCTGAAAACGTGAGGGACAGGTCGGTTTCGGCTCGCAGCCCGGTTCCGCGACCCAGATAAACCCGCGTGTCTTATCCATCGCAATACCCCAGGGCGTGAGCGTCGTTGAGACCCGGCTCGGAGCCAGGGATACCGCGCGGTGGGTGGAATAGGGTACTTCATCTGACCTTTGCACGTTATAGGGCGGCGATGTAGGAGTTGGAGCCAGTGTCGCGTTTTTTCCGCTGCTGTACGTCAAAAAGACGATGAACGAGGCAGCAATAAGAAACAATACCAGCGGAACTCCGATCAAAACTTTCTTATTCATACCCATACAGTTTGCTCTTTCTTAACCTCTAATCAGGACTCTGCTCCTATTAGACCCGCCAGATGGTAATAGTTCGTGGACTCAACCGTAGTACTTGATATACTATGTAAATGGCATTGGCTCATGCAAATATACGGTACTAAGTTCTGTAAGTGAGGAAGGCTTTATGTTAGCGCCTAATAAGAGTCCACATTCGCGGGTGTGTCCTCGTTGCCAGGCGGTGCTTCCGTTAGGTAAGACGAGTTGCACCGTCTGCGGTTTTTCTGGCGCACCGGAGCAACCAGATAGTACTATGCCACCGGTTCAGCCTTCTCCAGCCAGCGCAGCTAATCAGAGCAAGCCTGTGCAGCCGTCTAAAGCTGCGCCACCTCCCGCTTCTTTGCGGAGTGGCTATTCAGGGCAACCGATTCCACCTGCCAATGCAGCACAACCCGCTCCTCGTTCGCTGAGCGGTCTGCCGAATATGCCGGTGCCACCAGCAGGGCCAGGGCAGCCTGTTCCACCTGCTGCATCGCTACATGGCGGCTATCCAGGGATGCCTGTTCAGCCTGGGCCTCAATCGCCGCCGCCTTTCGCATCGATGAGGGGGAGCGCGCAAACGCCGCCCGCGCAGCCCATCGCGCCGTTGGTCTCTGCGCCCATGTCCAGACCTGGGATGCAAATGCCTCCCGCCATGCCTGACAGTCCGATGCCTCCTGCTCGCCCGCCAGTTCCTGGTATGGGATCGGGCGCTTCATTTTCTAGAAGCGGGCCGGTACCGAGCGCTCGTCCTGCCTCTCCGCCTCGCAGAGGAAGGGAGCAGCCACGCATGCGAAAACGGGCCGCGCTGCTCTATTTCGTGAGCGTGTTGATTGTGATAGGACTATTTACGCTCCTGTTCATTCATACAACTGGCCTCCCGCTTTCGGCCTTGTTTGCGCGCCCGACGGCCAAACCTACCGCCGCCTATCCTGTGCCACGCGAGGCCCCCCTTTTCGCGGATAACTTTGTCAATGATACGTATGGCTGGAATCTGGCGAGTTCTCCCGGCAATTACTCGGTGAGTGTGGGCAACGGGGCATTGACGCTGGAAATCGATAAGCACCAGTTATTGTGGGAGATGCTGCCCGGGCAGAGAGTATTTGGGAATTTTACGCTGGTCGTCAATGCTGAGCTCTCTTCGGGAGATGCGAATAACGGCTATGGCATCTATATTCGTGGCGCATCGAACCCGCAAAGCGACCTTGCAACCTATTATCGCTTTGAACTGTATGGCGATGGCTCTTACGCCGTCTTTAAGGGCGTGGTAGATGCAAGCGGAAAATCAAGCGCCGTGAAGGTGGTGAATTACACCTTAAACCGGGCGATCCAGAAACAGGGCAATCTCAATCAGATAATGATTATTGCGAAAGGCCCATCGATGTCCTTCGTGGTCAACCAGCAACTGCTCACGACGATTATTGATGGCAGTTACCTGAGCGGGAGTATCGCCTTTTTTGCCTCGAATCTGCCCGAGTCGAAGCCGGGAGCGCAGGCGCAATTCTCCCAGCTTGCTATTTATCCCTGAGCAACTATGGGGGGATGTCAATTTTTTGCAGACATTGTGTGAGGCCGGAAGCCAGCCGCAAGCGGATGGCTCTACCATATGCAACGGCCTGTAGAGCCATCCGCTTGTGGCTGGCTTCCGGCCTCTCTCTCAACCAGGACGCTTACCAGGCAGCTAGACCGAGATCAACGGCACCGCCACCAGTGCCAGGGCAATGCCGATGGCCTGCACTCGTGTTACTCGTTCGCGTAAGATCAGCAGCGCCAGCAATACTGTAGCCGCCGGATAAAATGAGGAGAGAATGGCCGCGACGTCGAGGCGACCGGTATGCGCGGCCAGCACGAAAAAGGCATTGCCAATCGCGTCCAGTATTCCCGCCAGCAACACCAGCGGCGCAACGTCTAGCTTTGGTAATAGCGGCTGCTGCCGCACACCTGTCATTATCACCAGCAGAAGTACAGAGGACAGACGCGCTACTGCCAGCGGCCAGAAGGTTGATCCCGCGCTCACCCGGCTAATGAGGATAAAGAAACAGCCGAAGCCGCACCCGGCGAGCAGCGCCAGGCCAAGCCCCTCCGGCCTTCCCTTTGCGCGTTCCGGGCGCGAAATGAGCGCGATGGCCACCAGCGCCAGAACGAAGCCGGCAACTTGAAGCGCCCCTGGCAATCCTTGTAGGAAGATACTAAAAATAACGGGTAGAGAAGCTGTCAACACGGCTGAAACGGGTGCGGCAATACCCATCTGTCCGACCGAGAGCGCCGAATAGAACGAGATCAGGCCCAGCGCGCCCGCCAATCCTGCCAGTCCGCCCCAGAGAATATCGATGGGCGCGGGAAACGGTTCGCGCCAGATCAGAGCGAGTACGATCAGCAGCACAAATCCGACTCCATACGCTGCAATGACCACACTCGAAGCAGTGGCCCGGCGTGACGCGAGGCCGCCGTTGAAATCGCCGCTCCCCCAGCACAGGGAAGCGGCAAGGCCGAAAATAACGGTAGCAAGTACGCGATTCATAGGTTTACCTTTAAAAAATAGATACCCTGGAAGGCACCCGGTCGTGTGGGGAGCCGGAAGCCACCCGCCAGGGGATGGCTCTACACACCGCGCCCTATTGTAGAGCCATCCCCTGGCGGGTGGCTTCCGGCCTCTCATTGTTATCTTCCGTCCTTCAATGGTGCCTTCAGCCCTTTAATTTTATAGAACACATCGAAACCCTTTTTAAATTCCTGTTGACTTTTCCCCTTTGCTGCTGGTACTCTACAAGCAGGGGAAGCCAGAAATGTTGAGTGTCGCCATATTATACTGCCTTTTGTGAAAGGCCGCTGGGGGCCTTGCCGGTATAGACACTCGACTCGACTAGTTTCATCCACTTCGGCGTGCCATCTTTGAATGGATTGCTAGTTCTGTACAAAGGGGTAAGTCCATGAAACGCTACCTGCTCTTCCTGTTTGTCCTCTTAACGCTGCTTTGCGGCCTGACGATTACCTTTACGCCAGCCGCCCATGCGCAGACCACCGCTACCCGTATTTCTAGTAGTTGTATCAATCCCAATGGTACCAACACGTTGCAAGGAACGCTCGGCGGGGCCAATTACACCATCCAGGTTCCTTCTAACTGGAACGGAACGCTGGTACTCTACAGTCATGGCTACGTGTTTGCCACCCAGCCGCTCCTCAATCCGGCACCTGACGTTGGCGACTCGCAAACAGGCGCATTCCTGCTGCAACAGGGTTATGCGCTGGCCGGTTCTTCCTACAGCCAGAACGGTTGGGCGCTTCAACAGGCTTTCCATGACCAGATCGCCCTGCTGAATTTCTTCGATGCTACCTGCGGCAAACCTATGCGCACCATCGCCTGGGGGCATTCGCTGGGTGGTATCATCACTGCCGGACTGGTGCAGTTGTACCCGGGTCGTTTCGCGGGCGCGCTGCCTATGTGCGGCGTGGTCGCCGGAGGTGTTGGCACCTGGAACCAGGCGCTAGATAGCGCGTTCGCTTTCGATGTGCTGCTGGCGGGAGACTCGCTGCCCATCGTTCACCTGAGCGATCCTACCAGCGCTTTTAATCAGGCCGAGGCTATTTTGCAATCCGCTCAGAGTACTCCGCAGGGCCGGGCGCGCATTGCCCTTGCTGCAGCCTTAACAGACATTCCAGGCTGGTATGATCCTTCCACTCCGGAACCGGCGAAAAATGATTATACCACGCAGGAACAGAATCAGTACTTCTGGGAAAGCAAGGTCGATTTCTTCTTTGCCTTCTTTGGTAGAGCCGAACTTGAGGTGCGCGCTGGGGGTAATCCCTCCTGGAATACCGGCGTGGATTATCGCGACCAGCTTGGAAAATCTATCGATAGCCAGGAGGTGCGGGCGCTCTACAGGCAAGCTGGACTCAACTTGCAAAAAGACCTGACCGCCCTCAATGGCGCGCCGCGTATTGCCGCTGATCCAGCGGCGGTACAGTACCTGCAAAAGTACATCACCTTCAATGGCGACCTGAACATGCCAGTCCTGACCATGCATACAACAGGTGATGGGCTGGTCGTGAACCAGGACGAGCAGGCTTACGCGAGTGTGGTGCGCTGGCGCGGCGATGCCAATCTGCTCCGCCAGGTCTTCGTGCATCGCGCCGGGCATTGCACCTTTACCCCTGCCGAAACGGTGACGGCCTTTGAGACCCTTGTGCAGCGCCTGAATACAGGTAAGTGGGATAATTCTACCGATCCCAATCTGATGAACATGGAAGCTGCTTCACTTGGCTCAACCCTTAATCCGGCTCCTCCGGCCTTCATTCCCTATGAGCCGACGGTGTTCCTGCGTCCGTATGATGTACGCAACGAACGCTAAGGATGTTGTAACTGGAGGGGTAATATGATAAAGTTCGATCAATAAAAAGGAAAGATTCAACCATGTCATCCTGAGCGCAGCGAAGGATCTCCATGTGTCAGCGACTGGAGATCCTTCGCTGCGCTCAGGATGACATGTGGGTTATCATGACAGGTGGATCCTCCTCTTTTTTTGGGGGGCGATTTGCCTATAGACAGGAGGCGCTAGAATAGAGGCATAGACCGCTTTCGCAAACACATAGATGATGGAGGAAGTAGCGAGTGTCTGATGTTAGACCCAGGCCCGACCGCCGCGCCAATTTGCTTGCCGCCGCCCGCGCAATTCTGGCTGAAAAAGGATTGGAGGCCACCACCGTTTCCGAGATTGTAGCGCGCGCAGGAGTTGCGCAAGGAACCTTTTACCTCTATTTTCCCTCAAAATATGCGCTCATTCCCGCCCTCAACCAGGAACTCAACGAGCAGATTCTCACTGCTGTGCGCGAAGCAACAGCCAGGGCCAGTAGCGCCCTTGAGGTTGTGCGCCTGGGCGTCTCGACCGTCTTTCAGATATTAGAAAGCTATCGTGATGTGCTATATGTCATCCATTCTCCCATGACAATGTGGCCCTCCTTGACCGATTGGGAAGCGCAGTTCGGCCCCTATCGCGAATTGATTATTGCCCTCATTCAACAACGGCAGGCCACAGGTGAAATTCCTCGGAGCATCAACCCTGATATCTCCGCTCGCCTCATCATCGGTCTGATTAACCACGCGGGTGACGAGTGCTTTGTGTATCATACGACAGCGCAGCCGGAGATCTATATCGAGGAGGTCATTCGCTTTATTAGCCGCGCTCTGGGGTTGAAAGCTTGATTTTTTAACAGGCAGGTTATGAGCTGTTTTCCCGGCAAAAACCATTGACAGGTATTCATTCATCAGGTACTCTTGAGAATGAAATATGACTGACTGTCAGTCACCAGTTTGCAGAAAGGACAGAGAACGGCAATGGTCATTCATGAATCGTTTGTGACCACCAGTGAGCGTGGTTTGCGCCATGACATCCTCCCTATGCGTCTCTACCACAAGGCGAAACGACTCGGTACCTGGGACCCCCGTAGCATCGATTTTTCACAGGACATTATAGACTGGCAGCGCTGCACACCAGAAGAGCAGGAGGCGCTGCTGCTCCAGACCGCGCTTTTCCAGGCGGGTGAAGAGAGCGTCACGCTCGACCTGCTGCCGCTGATTATGACCATCGCGCAGGAGGGCCATCTTGAAGAGGAGATGTTTTTAACCACCTTCCTCTGGGAGGAGGCCAAGCATACCGAATTCTTCCGCCGCTTTCTCGACGAGGTTGCGCAGAACCGTAGTGATCTCACGCGCTTTCACTCGCCAAGCTATCGCAAACTATTCTATGAAGAATTGCCTCAGACCATGCATGCCCTGCTGACCGATCCCTCTCCGGCGGCGCAATTACGCGCTTCCATCACCTATAACATGATCATCGAAGGCGTGCTGGCCGAGACGGGCTATCATGGCTACTTCAATATGCTCGAACAAAACAACATCCTGCCTGGATTGCGCAAGGGCATTAGCCTGCTGAAGCGGGATGAATCGCGCCACATTGCCTACGGCGTCTTTTTGATCTCGCGTCTCGTAGCGCAGGACAAAAGCCTCTGGCCGGTAGTCGAGCAGCGTATGGGCGAACTGCTGCCGCTTGCCCTCGGTGTCGTGCAGGAAACGGATATCATGGAAGACCCCGATGCTGAACGTCCATTTGGAATGGATACCGAGGACTATGTGGTCTATGCCACGACGCAGTTTCAAAAACGCATGGCGCGTATCGAAAAGGCCCGCTATCAGACGTTGGAGGAACTGTATCACCTCACCGATAGCGAAGTCGCTTTAGAGGAAGAGGCTGTTTAATTTCAGCGTAAGCGATGTGAGCATGGTTGGCAGGTATGGTACGATACCCATATCGAAAAAGGGGAGGAACTGCAATCATGCTCACTCACGAAGAAGCCGACAATCTCGCCAGTCGTACCTACGCACTGGTACGCGCCTGCCCGCCTGGGCGTGTCACGACATATGGCTGGCTGGCGAAAGCAATAGGTTATCCCCGCGCCGCCCGCGTCATCGGCTGGTTTATGAACAAATGCCCACGCGATGTTCCTGCCCAGCGCGTCATCAATAGCAAGGGCGAATTAAGCGGAAGCTGGGCCTTTGGCTCACCAGACCTGATGCGCCAATTGCTTGAAAACGAAGGCATTACCTTCGACGACAACGGGCGCGTCGATCTCAAGCGCTATGGCTGGGACCCATCCCGCGACCTTTCACAGGATGAATTACAGGCCATTTTCGCGGGTGCGGCCAGCAATCCCACCCATGTCAGCGAGGGCATGTTACGTTTGCTGCGAACCGATAAGACCTCGCCGTTTCGCGTGACATCGGTTGATGAATAACAGGATGGGCCACCTGCGCAGGTGGCCCATCCTGTTATGTGTTAGCTTATGCCGCCCCTTCTTTCTGTTGAATTTGCTCAACAACCTGCTTCAGTTGTGAGTAGGGCAAGGCCCCAGAAAGCAGGTATTTGTTGTTGAAGACCATAGAGGGAACGGCATTTATTCCGTATTCATATGCCTGGTCGATGTCAGCAGTGACCTCGTCCTCGAAGACGGGATTGCTCAGCGCTTCCTCAAACTGGTCGATGGGAAGCCCCACCTGTGCTGCAATATCCAGCAACACGGCCTTATCATCGATTGATTTAGCCTGCTGCCAGTAAGCCTGCATGACAGCTTTATGGAATGCCTCGCCTTTGCCCTGCGCTTCAGCGTATTTATGCGCGACCAGGGCGAGACGACTATTAATGCCGAACGGCCCTATATGCAAGTCCACGCCATATTCATCACGCGCCCTCTTTATCAACTGTGGCCGCGAGGCTTCGATGCGCGCTCGTAGCTCGGGCGGCATGGGAGGCGCGTCCGATGGTCGCAGTTCAAAGGCGCGCCAGTGAACATCCACATCAAACTCTTGCTCAAGTTTCTCCAGACCGGAGGCTGCTAAAAAGCAATAGGGTCAAACAAAATCCGACCAGACATCCACACGAATAGTCATAGTTCACGCATCCTTTCTATTGAGGCGAACAAAAGCTTCAAGCTTGTTCGCCCGCCTTTGCCGCCACGATAATTTCCTGTAATTGCTCCTGCGAAAGCGTCTCCGCGTCCACACGGTCGCCCTCAATAGTGAACAGGAAGATTTGTTTCTGGCCCTGCGATGTGGGGTCATGAATGAAGGTGTAGAGGGTCTGTGCCACACCTTGAGCAGCCTGCTCTCCTCGCTCGCCGCTCTTTTCAATGCTGATAGCTACGAGTGTTGGCGCGCTGGCTTCCCTCGGCTCAATCAGCGATACCCCTACATCATGTACACGTTTCAAAGCATGTTCAAGCGACTTAAGATGCTCTTTAGTGTCGGAAAAGAATTCGAGCGTGATGGTTGCTATATCCATAGTGAGTTCCTGCCTCTCTGATGTTTTTGGATTGACTGATTGAATCTTATCACGAATGGAGGTGAAGGGGTAATGTTGATACTTATTCTTTTTTACCTGTATTGCCTTTAATTATGATGATTGGCATAGTATAATGCCTGAGAGCGCAAGACTTTGGGGGAGTCAGCAGCAATATCAGGAGAAACTATGGCCGACCTGACCATTAATTTTGTTGATGAACCGCTTCGGGTGCTTCTGAAAGCAGCGAAAGATTATCCACATGCACACCTTGATTTTTCTGTTGCCTATATTTCTGCCATTGGAGTATCATGGCTTCAACCGCTCTTGAAGAGTGCTAAGCGTGTGCTATTGAAAGATTGGCTGAGCATTTTGAGGAAGATAGGTCGATGATAGATGCTATGGTTACAATAGCTATTGGTTAGATATTAGCAGATTTTTGTGAGCAACTATTACAAACAATCCTCAATCCCAACCCACCACCCCACCCCCAACCGCAACATCCCTCTCTATCTTCCGGGCAACCAAAACCTGCCCAATCTACACCCTGTCCCTTTAGCGGCTCGTTCATTTTTAGTATTGAGGGTGGAACAATTACTGTTCCTCTGCGCTGCTAAACGGATTGCTTATTCCTGCGCTACCACAATCTCCACCGGTTCGGCTATTTCACCCCGCTTGAGGGTTGGTCTCCTGTTCTCCGCCGCTTTTACCAGCAACCCACCTATCAGCGCGCAGAGGCCGAACATTGCGCCGATGGCGAATAGCGGCAAGCGGAAATTGATGCCGTAGAGGTAGCTTGAGAGCGTCGAGCCGACGAAGCCGCCGATAGTTCCACAGGCTGAATAAATGCCTTGAATGCGCGCCCTGGCTCCCGAAGTTGATACGGCGGCGAGATGGGCGTCAACCGCCGGTTGCATGAAAGAATAGACTATCGAGTGAATGGCGAACAGCCCCACTACTAGTAGCGCGGCGTTCGCCAGACCGTAGGCCACGTAAAAGGGCACCTGCATCAGACCGAAGATGAGAATGAGCAGGGAGCGGCGATGGCGGTCGGCGAAACGCCCACTGAATGGTGAGACGAGAATACTGGGAATGCTCCACGCGATATAGGCTATGCCGATCAGGGTGATGGACGCGCCCAGGTGGTCGTGCAGCCACAAAGGTGTCAGGGTGATGTCGAAGCCGACATAGAGGAAATCGGCGAAGCCGAGGATGTAGGCCGCGATCAATGGGGGCGTAAAGAGGACGCGCAGCGAAACACGCTCGCTTTCAGGCTCTTCTATCGTCCTGCTTTTCTTGATATCTGAAATGGTTAGCCCGACAATGACCAGCGCGACCAGCCGGAAGATCACTGCTCCTATGAAAGCGCTGGCATATCCTGTTGCCGCAAGGAAGCCGCCAAGCGCCGGGCCGAGCAGGAAGCCAACGTTGAAAAAGGCGCTGAAGATGCCGAACGCCTCGCCGCGCTTCTCAGGCGGAATGGCATCAGTAATCAACGCTCGGGCTGATGGCAAAAAAGCTGCTGCTACTGCGCCCTCAACGAAGCGCAACGCCACAAATTGCACAGGGTCATACACGAAGAGATAGACAGCCGATAAGACTCCCTGCAACAGCAGACTGAGCATCATCATGGGTTTGCGGCCCCAGCGATCTGCCAGCCAGCCGCTAGGATACTGGCAGAGGAAATTCGAGATCAAGTAAGAAGAGGCCATTGCTCCGATGATTGCCAGCGATGCCCCTCGCGACTCGGCATACAGCACCCGCACAGGCACGACCATACCGATACCCGTGTAGGAAGCGCAGACAGCGAACGAAACAGCCAGCAATACCCGGTTGCGTAACATGAAAAACTCCCCAAAAATAAAAAAGCGCCTTGCAGCGACCCTATCTATCTCCTTCACCCTCATTATATGCCGCCTTTTGGCGTTTGCGCAAGCGGGCGATGCTCTGTGATATACTAACCATGTTTCCAGGCGACTAACACTTCACGCCCTTCAGAAAGGAACGCTGTCCTACATGGAAAATTCATTACCGCCCAACTATTTTCATCATCAATTGCCCAATGGCATAACGATGATTGGTCAATATATGCCCAGCCTCAGTTCTATCACCTTTGGCTTCCAGTTCGATGCTGCTGTGATACACGAGCCGGACGAGAAAAAGGGCCTGGCGCATCTCTTCGAATATATGCTGTTCCAGGGCACGAAAAAGAAGGATGCCCGCTCCCTCAATGAAGCCTTTGAGACGCTGGGTGCGCGCAAGGGAGCAAGTACGGGGCTTGAAACTGCGCAGGTATGGGCGCAGATCGTCAATACCAAATTTGATGCCACCCTCGAACTGATTGGCGAGCTGCTGCTGACCTCGACCTTCCCACGCGAAGAATTGGAGCAGATGCGCAACCTGGTGCTGCAAGAGATTCGCCGCCGCGATGACGAACCGATGAGCCGCATCTTTGAACTGGTGCGCTCGAATTTTTACAAGGGAACCGCGCTCGCCCGTCCTCTGCTCGGCACCAGCGAGAGTGTGAGCAGCCTGGAGCAGCAGGACCTGCGCGATTTCTGGCAGGCGCGCTATAAGCCCAACGACGCCATTTTCGCCATCGCGGGTAAGTTCGATTGGGAGCATGTCATTGAGCGCATGGAGAGCCTGTTTGGCGGCTGGGAGGGCAAGGCCGGACCTTCACCTGAGCAGAACCCCGCTCCAACGAACGACATCGTGCTTGAGCCGCAGGAAGGCAAGCAGGAACACCTGGCACTGATGTTCCCGTTCCCCAATTATACCGACCCCGACTACTATGCCGCGCAGGTGATCGCGGAGACGCTTGGCGGCGGTATGGCTTCGCGCCTGTTTGTCGAAGTACGCGAGAAGCGCGGCCTGGTGTACGGCGTCTCGGCTGGTCTGAGCAGCAATAAACATATTGGCGCGCTGCGTATCTATGCCGGAACGACGCCGGAGCAGGGGCGTGAATGCCTGCAGGTCATCGTGAATGAGCTGCGCAAGCTTGAGCAAGAGGGCATTACCGACGACGAACTGGAACGCGCCAAAGTCCAGTTGAAGAGCGAGAATGTGATGCGCAGCGAAGGTTCGGGTGCGCGTATGGGCGCGCTCGCTCGCTCCTGGTGGTACGAGCGCAAGCTGCGCACCATCGCCGAGGTCAAAGACGCCATTGAAGCTGTGACACGAGAACAGGTAATGCGCGTCCTGCAGCGCTTCTCGCCGCTCCATCCCCTGACGGTTGCCGCCATCGGCCCGCTCTCCCAGGAAGAACTGGTTGGCGATACGTTACCTGCTTAGCGGCACAATCCATCGCGCCAGCCATCTCCTGGCGCGGTGGTCTCTCACCGCGATAACGGCGGCCTCGCGATAGATGCGAAACGCGAATGAGGCCAGCACATCTGGATCATCGGGTTTGTATTCAAGGCTCAACTGGTCTGCACTCAGACGTGGCCCGCGATGCCTGCCCGTGTACCAGGGAGACATCAAATTCACGTGTGTGACCGGATGATTCCCCAGCGTTTCCGTGTAGACCAGGCGCGGCGAACCCCAGCCAGAATGCGTATGCCCGCTGATGTAAAGCGCGGCGTTGCTGTATCTTGCCAGAATGGCCCGTACCTCTTCCGAATTCTCCACAAAGAAAAATGGGTCAAGCGAGTCATCGTCAAGATTATGTTCCGGGTCGCGGTCCAGCACTGTATTTCTCAAGGGACAATGCGCGAAGATCACGGCGATCTTGTCAGCATATTCTTTCAGGCTGGTATCAAGGAAGTTTAGCGCATCTGGTGGAAAGACCACATGAATGCTCTCGCGTGTCGGGTCTTGTTGATAGGGGTCTGGCTGTTCAAGCATGATACAGGCAACTTCGCCCTCGACCCATGTATAGCGCAACGGTTTTTGCCACGCGGCGCAGTATTCCTCTGCCGTGTGCGGCGTCTCTCCCTTGCTTTCGGGATGATATTCGTGATTGCCGATGCCGGGATAGAACGGAATATTGCCGAGTTGCGCCCTCAAGTCATTTTTCGCCAGTGCATAGTTTTGCGGCGCACCCGTGTCCACGATATCGCCAGGCGAGATGCAGAAGGCGGGCGCACCCTCGTCCAGCCAGAGCGAGTGTAGGTCTTGAAACATGGGCGCGAGCCGCGTTGTATGTAGCTTGTGCCACTCTTTCCGCGCCCGGTAGTGCAGGTCGCCAATGGCCCAGAAATAGAGTAATTCGTTGCCGAGGTATTGATCTGGCTTCAAAGGTAGTTCTTGCATTGTCTTTGTATCCGCTCTTTCATGCTTTTTTCGATTATTGTAACGCATGGGCGTTAAGGCAATGTAAAGGAACGCTCCATCTTCTAGGAGGGTGTCTTCCGTCCTAAGAAAAACATTACGCATGGTATGCCGGACATGTTATAATAGCCTTTGCCCCTCGGAAGCGAGGGCGGATTAACACGCGGCAAGAGAAAGAGGAGCGAAAAGAACATGGCGCAGGAACAGCCCAGAGCCGAAGATGTCCTGGCAACCATCGAAGCAGAAGGTGTGCGCTTCATTAACCTGGAATTTACCGATGTAGTGGGTATGGCAAAGTGTGTTACGATACCAGCCGAGCAGTTTCCCGACTGCCTGGTGCATGGCAAGTGGTTTGATGGCTCGGCGGTCGAAGGCTTTGCGCGGGTAGCGGAAAGCGATATGTACCTGTTTCCCGATCTTTCCACTTTCGCCGTCCTTCCGGGAAGCGTGCGCCCTCAGGCTGCTGTGCGTTCGACGAGCCGCGAGCTGTTTTCCCCTGCGGAAGACGTGGTGGCTCGCGTGATCTGTCACGTGCGCGCGCCCGATGGCGAACCGTTTGATGGCGACCCTCGCGCAACCCTGCTGCGCACCCTTGAACTTGCCCGGTCGCTAGGTTACACGTTCCTGGTTGCGCCTGAACTTGAATTTTTCCTGCTGCACCTTGATGGGCAAAAGCCTGCGCCCCTACCTCATGATCTCGGAGGCTATTTCGACCTTTCGACCGACCTTGCTGCCGTTGTACGCCGTCAGATGGTTGAAGCCCTTGAGCAGATGGGCATTCGCATCGAGGCCAGCCATCACGAGGTTGCCGCCGGACAGCACGAACTGGACTTTGAGGCGGGCGATGCGCTGCGCATTGCCGATGGGCTGATGACCGCCAAATACGTGCTGAAAGCCATCGCCGCGCACCATGATCTCTATGCCACGTTTATGCCCAAACCATTTTATGGCGTCAACGGCTCCGGGATGCATACGCACCAGCAGTTGCTCTATCGCGCGAGCGGCCAGAATGCCTTTGTGGACGAGCAGGATGAATATGGGCTTTCCGAGACTGCGCGCTATTTTATCGCCGGGCAACTCGCGCATGCTTCTGCCATGTGCGCTATCCTCTCACCCCTGGTCAATTCTTATAAACGCCTGGTGCCGGGTTATGAGGCTCCCGTCTTTATCAACTGGGCGCGTGTCAACCGCGAAGCGCTCATTCGTGTGCCCCGGCCAGCAGCCGACCGCCAGCTTACAGCCCGTATCGAACTGCGAAGTTGCGATCCTAGTTGCAACCCCTATCTCGCCCTGGCCGTCATGCTGCGCGCCGGACTGGATGGTATTCAACGCAAATTGCCCCTGCCACCTGCAATGGAAGAACGCCTTTTCCTGCGCGACGAGGGAGATCGGCATCGCCACCGCTCCAAACTGCTCCCCGCCACGCTTGGCGAAGCATTAGAAGCCCTGCGCGAAGATGCGCTCATTCGCGACACGCTTGGCGATCTCATCTACGAGGGTTTCATCGAGGCCAAAAGCATCGAGTGGACGGATTACCGCAAGCACGTGCATGAATGGGAATTGGAGCGCTATTTGCCCGTTTTCTAGTTCAGGAAGAACGTCCTGAACTGCTCGGCTGTGGGATATAGCCCAGTTTTGGCCGCCAGAAGCTCTTGCAGATGCCAGACCAGATGGTGTCCAGTTCCTGTAGCTCCTGTTGCACATAAGCGATGTCAGGGGGCCTTTTGTGTACATCCATCTCAAGCATACTAGACATACTTCCTTGATGGCAACAAAGCGATCTCTGTTCTGGATGTCTCTGGCCTTGTAGACCGAACCAAAGCCACCCTCGCCAACCTTGCTCAGAATGAAGTAACGATCCCTGAAGAGCGTCTGGAGAAGAAGTTCTCCAGGAAAAAAGGATTGCTGGGAGACCATAGCTTTTGCTCCTTCAGCCTCTCGCGCGTGAAAACAGCTACAACGTTGTCAGCCTGATAAAGAACGCGATACATTCCTCTCTTCTATGAGAGTAGTATAATCCGCACGATTAGAAGGTCGCAAGGGAGAAAAAGAGGGGATATCCAGGCCTGTCATCCTGAGCGCAGCGAAGGATCTCCGGCGTCGGTACACGAATCGTCGGGCAACGGAGATCCTTCGCTGCACTCAGGATGACATCAAAATCGCGCCACGCCATTTAATCGACATGGTGTGGCCTTACCAACCAGTATTTACCGTTTTCGCGCATCATGATGCGCTGGTCGATCATCTCGCGGCGCAGGCTGGCTACATCGTCGTGGAAGGTCTTGAGAATGGCGTTCACCTCTTTTTCATCGTAGAGGCGGCCCCATTCAAAGGAGCGCGCAATCTCTTCCATCACGTAACGGCGTTTTTTGTATTGCGCCGGAATGCTCACCAGCTTTCCGTTCTGAATGAATGTCGCCACAGTACGCGCCCGTTCGTCAGTCTTCGATGGTAAGGGATGGCTGGACAGGTGCAGCTTCGCGATATACTGCGCGCTCTCCGAAAGGCGCTGGATACCCTCGCTATCCAGTTCGTAATAGTTATAGTTATCCTCGCGCCTCACCTTGACCAATCCCGACGAAACTAGCGGCACCATGTGATGCGTAATCGTCGGCGGCTTCACATCCAACGCCTGCGCCAGTTCCAATCCATACATAGGCCGCTCTCCTAAGAGACCCAGGATGCGAATGCGTGTCAGATCCGATAAGGCGCGTCCCATTGTCACCAACACTTTCATTTCATCCGATGAAAGCGAGGTGTCTTTTTCTGATGTTTCCATGCCTTTATCCTATTAGCTAATTTTACAATTACGCAACTGTCTAAATAGAGAATAACCGGAAAAATTGGGATTGTCAAGGGGTATGTAAAGAGGGTCGGAAGCTACTCATCGGGCTGGGGGTCGGAAGCCACTCGCAAGGGGCTGGCTCTACCATACAACGCGGCTTGTAGAGCCAGCCCCTTGCGGGTGGCTTCCGGCTCTCTCCACGCTTCCGTGTATCTTTTCTGATGGAAGTATGCCTATTTCATTGCATACACCCACTCATAAGCATCAATCATCTGGTCAAGCCCGAAATTGGCTTCGACATGGGCGCGGCAGCGAGCGCGAGGGATATCGTAGAGGTCATCGACGAGGGCGGCGGCGTTCGCCTGGTCGCCTTCTTCTACCAGGAAGCCGGTCTCGCAGTGGCGAATGATCTCTTCCATCGCGCCGCGCCGGTACGCGATGACGGGGGTGCCGGTTGCCATTGCCTCAACGGCGGTCAGGCCAAATGGTTCGTCCCATTCGATGGGGAAGAGCAGACCGAGTGATTGGCCCATGACTTTCCAGAGCGCCAGCCGCTCTAACTGCCCGAGGTAGGTGACGCGATCTCCGGCCTCTCGTAGCATAGGCTGCACGCGCTCCTCAAAGTAATGCTGGTCGTAGATGCCACCGGCGATCAAGAGCCGGTAGCCCGCCTGCTCAGCGATTTGAATGGCTGCCTCCACACCTTTTTCGGGCGCGATACGTCCCGCGAAAAGCAGGGGTGCATCAGAGGAGGGCTTTGGCGAAAAGGGAATGGCATCCAGGTCAAGCCCATTGTAGATCACGGCATCTATGCGCGTATAGTCCCTGTAGGTATGAGCGCAGGAGTGAGAGACCGTGACCAGTTTCACCGGGTGGCCTTGCTCATCCAGCACGCGCAATGCCTCGTTGATTTCGGGTGAAACGGCGGGCAGGTGAAGCGTATGCAGCACCGGAATATCCTGCACGATTGGGCTGCAGGCATAGGCAGGCCAATCGAAGGCATGGACGTGAACAACATCAAATTCTGAACTGCGGCGGCGCAGCGAGAGAAAGAGGTTGAGGAAGAGATTGGCCTGACTGAAGAAACCGGCGTCAAGAGGCCGCTCCTGTCCCTCGACGAAACTGGCGGGAGTGACATGCTCTGGCACGCTGACCTGTTCGATCTCCACTCCTGGTACAATCGATTTGTTGCGCGCAAAAAGCGTCACCGAATGTCCGCGACGTTTCAGGCCCTGGGCTAAGTCGGCCAGCAAGGCCTGCGCGCCGCCGAGATAGGGTTGAGCGATGGCCGTGACAAGCGGCGCAACCAGTGCGACTCTCATTGCTCACCTCGGTAACTCGCGGTATTGTTCTCCGTCTCGTATAACTTCACTTCGTAGAGCAGACCAGCAGGCAAGGCCTCTTCCAGGCGCTTCCAGAACTGTATTACCAGCACTTCAGTTGTCGGTACATAGCCCTCTAGCCAGGGTACATCGTAGTTCAGGTGTTTGTGATCGACCCAGCGCAGAATCTGCTCCTGGATGGCCTCTTTCAAATCGACCAGGTTCATTACCATGCCTGTCTGCGGGTCAGGAGTGCCGCGCAGGGTGACTTCCAGCACGTAGTTATGCCCGTGTCCGTTGGGGTTGGCGCATTTATCGTAGAGGCGATAGTTTTCTTCGTCAGAAAGGTGCTTGCTCCAGAGTCGATGGGCCGCGCTAAACGTTGCGCGTCGTGTCAGGTAAACCATTCGTTTGTCCTTCGATACATCAGGCATTGCTAAAGATTTCGAGATTTGTCCCGCTCAGCATGCGCCCCGAATCGTCCGCCAGGAAGAGCAGGATATCGGCCATGTCTTCTGGCGTCATGCCAGCCTTCAGGTGTGGTGCCGCCTTGCGCAACATCTCGGTATCAACAGCCCCCGGACTGACCGCGCAGACGCGAATGTTATACGGCTTGCCCTCGACCGCCAGGATTTCGGTCAACCCCGCCACGCCCGATTTTGAAACGTTGTACGCGCTCAGCCCAGGAAATTTCTCCACATTCTTTACGCCTGAGAGTGATGAAAGGTTGATAATCACGCCCGATTGCTGCTGCGCCATCACGCGAAAGGCCTCCAGGCAGCAGAGAAAGGTTCCGCGCAGGTTCACGTTCAACACGCGATCCCACGTCGCCACATCCATTTCAACAAAGCGCCGCACCTCCACTATTCCCGCGCAGTTGACCAGGATATCCACCCGCCCATACGCCGCCATTGCCTGCTCAAACAGCCGCCGCACATCTTCCTCACGCGAGACATCGCCCGCTACCGCTAACGCTTTGCCTCCCTGGCCACGAATCTCGCTAGCGACCTCATCTAAATTATCGGCACTCCTGCTGAAAAGCACAACCTTCGCGCCCTCACGCGCAAAACGCAATGCGGTAGCGCGGCCAATGCCGCGCCCTGCTCCGGTGATGATGGCGATTTTGTTTTCTATGCTCATACTGCATTATAGCATACCAACCTGCCTCCACCTGTCATCCTGAGCGCAGCGAAGGATGACAGGCGAAAGGGTCTTTTTCATGGCAAGCGAAAGACGGTGTTCGTGAAAGGGCTTCGGGGTGAGTATGCCGGATGGATATCACATTTTTACGAATGGGGGACGAAAGCCACCAGCAAGGGGATGGCTCTACAATACGAAAGGGCTTGTAGAGCCATCCCCTTGCTGGTGGCTTTCGTCCTCGCTACGCTGGTTATAAACAATTGACAGTCTTTGCTCGCTTGCCTATAATAACCTCATGCATCATAAAGGAGTTCTTTTCATGCACCTGATGGCCCGTCCACAGTTGACCCAGCGCTGGCGCAAGGCACTTCTCATCCTGTTCATCATGACGCTCATCAACTATGTTGCGCAAATTCCTTATTATATTCACTTCTATGGCGTCTACCATGTCGCTCCGGCACCTTTGGGTGTAGTGTTGCTTACGCTCACCCTGGTCTTCTTCCTGGCCGGATATTGGCTGACGATTGCGCAGTGGCCTGGTGGTGGCTGGATTCTTTTGCTTTTCCTGCTAACCGAAGTCGTATTTTACATCTTCCATAACCTATCCGGCGCGTTCCTGAAAGACGTACCGCTCAACGACCTCCTTTTTTTGATCGTTTCGTTGATAGGCTACCTTAATACCATCGTTCCGCTACTCTATCTTATCGCCATGCTGAAAGATCATAAGCGATTCCTGGGATAATACGCTTGCGCTCACTTCTCCACTGGGCTAGCTTGCCGCTCCAGCAAAACCTGCTTGAGTTGGCGCACGGCCTGCCAGGATTCGGTCTGAACACGTCGGCGAATAATGAGGATGTTGAGTAGGGAGTTCAGTAGACTGCCCGGCGAGTAAATAAACACTCGTTCGAAAAGCGTGCCTTCACCCTGCGGGCGAAGGGCATATGTCACCACGCCTTTGCGGACATCGCCTTCGATACTCCACAGCCGGGGGAAGTCGCGTTCGCGCACTGTCCAGGTAACTTTGCCGCGCCTGCCTGCCACGAGGAATTCTTCGATTACCTGCTCGCCTACTTCCAGGGAATGGCCGGTTGCGCCGTTTACGCCGATTGAGGAGGGATGCCATTGGGGCCAGTTCGCCGGGTCGGAGACGTAGTTAAATATAGTTTCCATAGGCAAAGGGATATAGATGGGGGTGTAAATGCGAGTCATAGCGCTCTGTTTCCTTTCCTGTCAGAAGCATGGTTGTGTTGCTATCTTGCGGACAGTACGGGAAACGGCTGGCTATGGATTACTTCTGCCTACTCGGCAGCCGCAAAGGCACCGGCCCGCTAATTGGACGAGAAATCGGTGATACAGCAAGTGGTGGCATAGAGGACGTATTGGCTTCGGGAACCAGGGAATACTCGAAGATGGCGTTGCCCAGGGTGATACGGTCGCCTTTGTGTAGCTGGCGGGGAGCCAGCACAGCTTCATTATTGACGAAGACACCGATGCCGGAAACGAAGTCGCCGCCGTTCTGGTGCAGGAAGCGGGCGTATTGACCGAAAGAGGTGAGGTCGGTAAGCTGGATATCGCAGTCACTGGTGCAGCCGACGGTGAGCGTCGGGCGATCAAGCAGGAAGCTGCGCCCGGCGAGCATGCCGTTAGAGATGGTGCAGAGACCGCCTGTCTGGCTTGAGACGGGTGATGGCGTCACGGGGTCGCGCATTGGTTGTGGGAGTGCGTCCTGCGTGCCGGGTGGCGGTGTCTGGATAGAGGAAGGCACAAATGGCTCCTCCTGTAAGAAGAAGTTGGGCGTGTTTAACGGGTCGCTTTCGCCGATGGGGCGTGTTGGCCCTGAGCCGATTCCCGCCACTTTGCGCGAGGAGAAGTCTTCTTCCCAGTTTTCGGGTGCGAGAGAAGAGCGGCGCATATGCAAGAGCAGGGGATCATCTTGATCGGAGAGAGCGACAGGTCGCTCGGCCAGCTCGAAGCGGAAACTATAGGTGCCGATTTCGATCAAATCGCCACTGGAAACGGGCAGCGAACCGCGCATGCGCCGCCCATTGAGAATCACGCCGTTCAGGCTCTCGCAATCTGTGAGGTAGACCTGCCCTTCGTGCCAGACCAGTTCGGCATGATAGCGTGAAGAGGTCTCATCATCGTCCAGCCAGATGTCGTTGTCCTCCTCGCGGCCAAAGGTAATGACGGAACGCTTCAAAGCCAGCTTTTGCCCCTTTAAGCGCCCGCTGCAATGTTCCAGCCAGCCCCAGGGCGTATCTTCACCATAGACAAATGGCGGGACCAGCCCTGGCTGGCGGTGTGGCAGCCTTGACGAGATTGGAATTTGCGCATTGCCCACCGTTGTGCGCTGGCTGTTTGCGCGAGGAAGGCGCGTGGATGTGTGCGATTCGCGTGGCGAGGTGAAGAGGCAATAGGCACTGGTAGCCCCCAACGGCACAACCAGGCCCCAGAGCGCAACGTAGACCAGCGCAACAGTCACCTCTAAGCTGCTCACCTGCGCCAGTACATCGCTGAAGCGCACGTTGAACCAGATGATGGCGGGCAGCAGCAGCAGCGCCGAACAAACACAGGCGAGGATGACGGTGGCCAGTTGGCGCGTCGTGCCGCGCTTGCGCAGCGCAGTGTACAGCGCGTTGATAGCGATAGCCAGCATGCAGCAGGCTAAACCGCTATAACAGCCCGAGGTGAACCATGTCGCAAAGGTTACGTCGTTCGTCGTGCTGTCCCCTTTCTTTTGTGCTATATTGACTGCCGCGTTCAGGATGTTGTAGGGACGCGATTCATCGCGTCCTGCCTGGGTTGCGCATCCAGACGAGGTGGACGCGATTCATCGCGTCCCTACATTTTTAAACATTCAACCGCGTGATGCAATTAAAGCATCGGTTCGATTCCTTGTTGGCGTGCATCGCTAATGACAATCGTGTCTACCAGTTGCTTCTGGTACTGCAAGTATTCTTTATCCGCCGAAATATTGGCTGAGTCGCCTGCAACGCCGCTATTGACATCCACCGCATCCCAATATTCGAAATGGATATTGTTGGGATCGACCGCTACGCCGAGAAAGGCATGGCCGGGAATAATCACGATTTCGGAATGCAGCCCGATACGCTCTACCGCCGAGGCCAGCAGCGCCGTCAACTCGATGCACATGCCGCTGTGCTGTTGCAAGACCTCGCCCGGCAGCTTGATGTACTCGAGTGAGATGCTGGTATCGCCAGGGCCGCTGTAAGGTACTGCACCCTGCACATAGCGAATATGATAGTCGATACGCATGGCATCGAAAATGGCATCTACCTGGTCGCGCACCTGGCGGGGGCTGGCGTTATTTGCGTAGCCGATCAGTGCGTTGGGCGCGGGCATGGGCTGGTTTGGCAGGTAGTTCTCTGCCTTCAACACCAGTTGCGCGACCGATGGGTCCTGCGGCGTTACCCAGGCCGCGATTTTAAGGCGATTGGCGGCAACCCACTGCATCAGCCAGCGTGAATGCACCAGCAGCGGAATGTCGTTATAATAGTACAGGTCGTTGTGCGTATCGGTGACGCGCACCTGAAGCTGCGTGGTCTGGTCAGCAGTCCACTTGCGTAACGACTGCGCCTGCACCAGGGGCAGCGCATTGAACTCCTGCGTCTGATCGGTAGCGTTTATCGTCTGAATTTCAGGCTGCGTGAATCCCGCGATGGAAATACTGATGATCAAAGTAATGGGCGTATCACTGCGATAGGCAACCATGAACTGAGGCGTGTGCGTGGCGAGATAGGATGGATAAAAGGCACTGAACAATTCGCGAGGCGATTGCACGCAGATATGCACTGGCAGTTGTCCTCCGCAGTGCTGCTGGCTGGCAAGGTTTTTCTGCTGGTCACGAGCATACGCCTGTAAGCCCCCGGCGATATAGACGCCTGAGATGCCTGCAAGCACCACCAGGATGACAAGCAGCAGCGCAACTTTTTTACCCATGTTTTCAGTCCCTCGTCCAGGAGCCGACGCGATGCAACGACCCGATTCGCTCTTTCAATGAGGCTTCGCACCGTAGCGATTATATCATCTTGTGTCAGAAGCGGACAATTTAATGGGACTTGTATGCTATGCCGCTGTATAGATGCTGCGCTCCGGGCCAGTGTAGGCATCGTAGATGTGCTGGAAGACCTCCTCACATTTACGGCGATAGAGTTCCGGCGTGTAGCTGGTTGGCAGGCCTTTGTCAAGCATGTCCTGTACCGCGAGGCGTACCTGGGCGCGGGCCTGCTGCTTTTTCCGCCAATCCAGCACCAGTTTTTCACGCTTGAGCGTTTCCAGCAAACCGCGCACAACGGTTTTTACCTGGTTGCGCTCCTGTTCTGAAAGCTTGACCCCACCATTGGTTAAGAGATCGAACAATGCGAGTTCTTCTTCTGAAAGTTGCTCTGCGACGTGACGCTGCTCTTCCGCGTTCAGTTCACGTGTCAGCTTGATAAGCTCTTCAAACATAATCTCTACCTGCACATTGCCCGCGTTGTATTCGTCTATCAGGCGTTGGAAGCGTTCCTGGTAGCTGGCGCGTGTCTTGTTCAACCTGACCATGCGTTTTAGCTTGCTGTGAATTGCGCCCCGCAGCTTCTCTACTTCGGTATGTTTATGCGCCTGTTCAAAGCGTTTCCGTAGCTCATCGAAGTCAATTTCGCTCAAGTCGATTTGCAGGCCAGAATCGTAAGAACCATGCGATTCACGAATGACATATTTTTTCGCGCCCACTGAGAGATCAAGCAATGCTTCAAGCTCCTTCATAATCGGATCAATGCGGGAATCAGGCATGCTCAATTCGCGAATCTCCTGCGCTAACACGCTGATTAAGGCGACATCCGCGCTAAAGGTATTGGCCTGCGTGTCCGGCAGAATAGCTTTGAACAGCCGCGCAATCGTGGCAGCCTGGGCGAGAAACCGCTTTTTTATCTCGTCATTGCGCACAAGCGTATCTACGGCGTCCTGTGTCATCTGCATACGCCGGAAGTTTTCAGACGGGGCGGCCTGGATAGCCTGAAGATCAATGCCTTGCTCTTTGCAGAACGAGGTTGTTTCTTTTATTGCCTGCTCCAATGCCGCCACCAGCTCGCTTTTAGCCTTGAGGGGCATCTCGCCCTCTTTCACTCCGCCGCCTGAAGCCGAGCCGTAGATTGCCAGCGCCTTTTGCAGATCGCGGAAGATGCCGATATAATCGACGATCAGCCCGGCGACCTTGTCGCCAAAGACGCGATTGGCGCGGGCGATGGTCTGCATCAACGTGTGATTGCGCATGGGTTTGTCGAGGTAGAGCGTTGAGAGGCTGGGTACGTCGAAGCCAGTAATCCACATGGCGCAGACAAAGACGATGCGTAACGGGTCGTTTTCGTTCTTGAAGCGCGTTTCCAGGTCTTCACGGAGCATGCGCTGGCGATGCGGCAAAATGTTGACGCCTTTCTTGCGCAGGTCGTCCACCTCGTTTTGCGATTGCGAGACGACGACTGCCATATCGGTTGTTTCCATGTAGGCGATTTTATCACGCAGGGTCTGCCAGCGTGGCTCATCCGCTTTACACTTGCGCCACTGATCGCGCAAATTTTCGAGATAGATACGCCAGTGCCGTTGCACTTTGTCGTACATGCGCACCGCCGTTGCCTTGTCGATGGAGACGACCATTGCCTTGCCCATCTGGCCGCGCCCCATAAAATGGGCGACGATATCGCGGGCCACCTCTTCCAGGCGTTCTTCACGGGTAATCAGGTGATACTGGCGCGCAAACTCGCGTTCCAGCCGTTTCTGCTGTGCATCGTTGAGTTCGGCCTCCTCGACCAACCGCTCCATGTCTTCATTGAAATCAGTGTTGCGCAGTTCCAGTTCTGGAATGCGATTCTCGTAGTAGAGCGGAACTGTGGTGCCGTCCTCTACCGACTGCGCGAAGTTGTAGATACTCACGTAGTCGCCAAAAACCGCGCGCGTTTTTTCCTCTCCGGCCATTAAGGGCGTTCCCGTAAAGCCGATGAAGGCGGCCTTTGGCAGGGCGTTGCGCATGTTGAGGGCGAGAATATCGTACTGGGTGCGGTGCGCCTCGTCGGTCATGACGATGATGTCGGAGCGGTCGGAGAGCTTCGGATAGGTTTTGCCGCGCTCGGTATGGAATTTGTGAATAAGCGTAAAGATGTTGCGGTGATCTTCTCGAAGCAGTTGTTGCAGGTGTTCGCCGCTCTGTGCCTGCACCTGCACTTCGGTCACGGCCCCAACGCTGGCAAAGGTTTTGTAAATTTGATCGTCCAGTTCCTGGCGGTCGGTAACGACCAGAAACGTCCAGTTGCCCTGAATTTTGCGCAATACCTTTTGCGAGAAGAAGACCATCGAGTAGCTTTTGCCGCTCCCCTGCGTATGCCAGAAGACGCCAAGCTTGCCCTGGTTTTCGCGAATAGCCTCGACCGCCTTCAAGGCGTTGTTGACGCCCAGGTACTGGTGATTGCGAGCGATCAGCTTTATCAAGCTGCCCTTTTCGTCACTAAAGAGCGTGAAGTTTTCCACGATGTCGAGCAGGCGATTTTTTTCACAGGTGCCGCGAATAAGCGTTTCCAGCGAGACGACTCCCGGCTCTTCCTCGTCGCTGATCTTTTTCCATTCAAAGAAATGTTCCCAGCCAGCCGTCATACTGCCGATCCTGCTCTGGTGTCCATTGGAGAGCAGGATAAAGGCGTTGTACCAGAAGAGTTGCGGGATGGTGTCTTTGTAGTCGCGCAGGTTATCGTGAAAGGCATGCTCCAGTCGCTTATGCGCGGCTTTCAACTCGATCAAGACCAGCGGCAGGCCGTTCACAAAGCCGATCAGATCAGGGCGGCGCTGGTAGATATCCCCGGAAATCCACATCTGCGAAACGAGCAGGAAATCGTTATTACAGGGCTTATTCCAGTCGATGACCTTTACTTTTTCTTCAATCTCTTCATTCGCCTCGTTCCGAAAACGCACCTTTACACCATCCTTGAGCATCAGGTAAACCTCGCGGTTGGCCTGTACAGGATTGAGCGCGCTGCGATCACGCACCAGTTCCTCAATGGCCTGGCGAATGGCCTCCTCACCCAATCCTGGATTGAGCTTCTGGAGAGCCGCCCGCAAGCGCGGAATCAGTATCACTTCCTGCGACGTTTCGCGCCCCAACACACTTCCCGCTCCTGGCTGCTCATAAAAGGCGTTAAGAGTCTCATAGCCTAACTGCTTAAACAACGCAATCGCAGGCTGCTCGACGAGGGTATTTTCGGAGTAGTTTTGCATTGCTCAGGTTCTTTCTAAAGGATTCAAGAGAGTTCGCGCTTACCAGTCACCTCATAATTTTTCTCTGTAAGCATAGACCAGAGATAATTGTCATCCAGCAACTTGAGGATAACCCACTTATCTTTAGGATCGTAGACAAGCATTTCTTTGCCATCTTCAACCACAATCTCGACATTCAGCTTATTATGCTCAATTACTCGCTTCAGATGAGCCATTGTTAGTTTGCCGAGATAAGATTTGGATGCAATCTTTTTGAGCTTGTGTTGCTTCCAAATATGTTTTCCACAATCATTACTAAAATCATCAAAGTTTTTAATGGGAACATTAACTTTGATGCTTTCCAGGGCTTCGTTTGCCACCTGGCGTATTTCATCAAATACCTGGAAGATTTTTTGAAATCCTGACTTTTTGAAAATATACATGGTATTTCCCCGGCACATGCAATCTATTTCTGAATCAAATATAAGAACCGGGTCTGTTATTCGGTCATAACAGTCATCTTTGAATACAGAGCAAATGAAAGAGCGTCCCAGGGTCATTTTACGGGTATAAGTATGAAAGAAGTAGACTGGCTCACCGGTGGGCGTTTGAACAGCAATGACGTAGAAACGCAACTCTGAGATAAACCGCCTATCCCTGTCAAATACATCAAGATCGGTTAAAGCTTTTAAAGGGCTAAGCTGTTCAAGGATGTTTTGATACCTGGATAGATCGAGATGCTCTACTTCATATTGCGCAGGCAAACTTTCTTCAACGAACTCTGGAAACATGACTAACTGGCGGGAATCCTCTCGCCTGTATTGTCCAATTAAGTCTGTGATTAAGCCTCGAAAAGCGTGTGCCAATTCATCAGTAATTGGCACACGCGCGAATCTGGGAGCCTCGTCTTTGGCAACGGAAGCCATGCATATCGCTATATTGCACTTGTTGAGATCAAGCGCGAGAATTTCATCGAAAAGTTCTTGAGTATTTACTTCAGTTGTTGTTAAACTCATGCGGCTTTCTCCAAAAATATTCCCGGACCAACATCCACGACGCGAATCAAATCGCCTCGTTTAACACGACGACGAGTTATCAAAGAAACCGAATCCTCGCCATTCTCTACTTTTACCTCGTAAAGACGGTAGCCAAGTAGATTGAGGATTGGGTTCACTCGAATCATTTCTGAGTTTACATAAACAATACCCAGCACAAACACGAACACCAGGAATGCAGCTATTTGTTGCCACCCGCTCAAGGGAAAAGTCGCGAAAGGAACAATGTAGCCAGCGATATAACCCATTACGTCACTGCCTTTTTCTTGCCTTTCAACAATTTTTCCCTGAATTGGCGCAACTCTACGCGAAAACCCGAAAACGTATATCAGTGTAGTGATAAGACCAAACAATCCTACAAGAACAACCACACCTGCTAATATTGGCTCTTGCGTAGCAAAAAGTATGCCAAATATTACTGTCAACGGAAAGAATGAACTGATAAACAACATCCAGCGAATAAAAGCGGTAGCCATTGATCTATCCTTTCAGACGGGAACCCCAACGTTAATCCAATACTCTTCTCTTCTCAATATTTCTATTCTTTATTTTCCCATCAAAAAGAGTAATCAGCTTTTCATCTTTTCGCTGTTTGAGCATTCAGTCGATCTTTACACTGATCAGTTCCCGCTGCTCTTGTTGCAGTATTGCTGCCAATATAAACGTAAGTGTCCTCGTATACCCAAACTGGAGGAGTAAGGGGGTACAGTGGTATGAAAAACAATCCTGAGAAGATACATATTAAATGAATCGTCATCTATGCATCTGCTTAAAGGATATAACGAATGAACTGGATGATCGTAAGAGGGCAATTAAAATCTTATGGTACTTTTTTGTAGGGTTTATAATGGGTCTGGTGCAATGGACTTTATTCCTTTTCGCTTCCCCTTTTACAATACTCCCGCCAATACTTCTTCAAATGCATCCGAATAGCCCGATTCGGCCTATAGAGCGGGTATATCTCCCGAAACTCTTTTTCCGCCGCCTCTAATGACTCGTCTGGCAATGCATGCAGGCGCGTTGCCATGTAGAGCATGGTAATCGAGGGGCTGCGCGAGCGACCATGTATGCAGTGAATCATCACTTTCTGTCCCCCGGCGCGCATGCGGTCAATGAAATCGAGCGTTCGCTCGATCATCTCTTTCTGGAGCGGAAAGGTGAAGGGGTAATCGATCAAACACAGCGCCAGCCGGTTTTCGCGATGCGCCACCAGGTAATCAGGATGCCCCTTCGCCACGCTGCGTATGCGATAACCCACCGCCTGCCGGTGATACGACCTTGCCGCGTGAACAACCGCCCAGCCTTCCTGTCCCGCCACCAGCTTTTCATAATCAAGCTTGCTGCCAAGAAACAGCCCTGGGTATACCTCAATCATGCCTCGACCGCTTTCGTCTCTCTCTCCTCGCTCTCTTCCACTCCCGCAATCTCCAACTGCTCTACATCCAACTCGCCCGAAATCAACTTCGGCAACAACAAATCCCGTGTTTTACGAAGATTGGCGTTTTTCTTTGTTAGAACATCAAGAACAGAAAAAATCGACTCAAGGAATTTTTCAAAAGAAGAAATGATCTCCGTTGATGGCCAGAGCATTTTAATATTATGCATATCTTCCTTTGTTACAGATTTAAAGATGGCTCCGTTTCCTATAGTGTCCTCTTCTTGGAATTGTTCCTTAAGTTGTTGATAGACAAAACGTTGATTACCAGTTTTACTGCGAATTGCGCAAAGACCACGTCCTATAACAATTTTTTTATTAGCCAGATTGATTCTTCCCACTGGTGCCCGCACACTAAATAGAATATCTCCATCCTCTGCAATACGGTTTTCGATAGAGCAGTACATACGATCTGTTGGAAAACGCTCACCGAAATCTGAAACTCCTTGATGAAAAGGTAGGCCTTCTCCTCTACTGTTATAGTATTCAGAGCTTGGTGATTGCCCCATTGTGATATTGCATACTTCTCCCAGCTTCACCATCTCCCACCCTTCGGGTATCAACCCCAGAGGAGACTCTACCATCTTTTTCTTTTCATGCCCAGGAAAACGGAAATGCACAAACCACTCGCGGTACAACGACTGTGCCATCTCCTCAAGTATGGCAATGCGCCGCGTGTTGTTCTCGATCAGCTCATCATAGGCTGAGAGGATGGCGGCGATTTTGCGCTGGGTGGGGAGTGGGGGAAGATGTATGGTAGCATTTCTTAACGTAGTGAGCGGACTTGATATTGCTGGCACTCCTGAACCACCTGTATGACTTAGTAGTTCATGTTGTCCCCACTCAGACCGAAAGTAATAATAGAGAAACATAGGCAATACCTTAGTTTGGTCGCATGTCAGTTTCATTTGGCTTTGCGAAACGACATAACGAGGATAATAACCCCAGGGAATAATGCCTACCTGTCCTAAAGTACCTCGATGAGTAAAGACTAAATCGTCAGGAAAAGCGTTACTTGCTGCCAGTTCATCGGCTTTTGTTTCTGTAATGAAGACAAGATTTTTATGATCGAAGAGATCATTGGAAATGTTAACACCCCGAATTACCGGAACGCCACTATCAACGAAATTATCTTTTGTAATTCGTGAGCCGAAAGGCCCCATAGCGAGGGCATGTTTTGTATTCGCTGCTAGTTGTTCGACTTTGACTGTATTCCATCTAGATTTGGTTAGCATTTTTACCATCATATGTCCTCTAAAAGCCTTATAAGATTTTCCCCAATGCGTTCCTCTAGCTCTCTGGCTTCGGCGTTGAGGCGTTCGAGTTCTTCGTTAAGGGCTTCCAGGCGTTCTTTGAAGTCGAAGTCTTCTAGAGCGCGTTCGGCTACGCCGACGTAGCGGCCTGGGTTGAGGCTCCAGCCCTGGGCTTCGATCTCGTCGATGGTGGCAACTTTGCAGAGACCTGGCACGTCCGCATAGACGCCTTCTGGGAAGGTTTCCTGAATGCGCGGCAGGCTGCCCTGAGTTGTTTCGATCTCCTCGCCGCGATAGAGGCGCACGATGTTAGCGAGAAATTCGATCTGGTCGGGCGTGAATTCCCGATGGGCGCGGTCGATCTGTTTGTAGATGGAGCGGGCGTCGATAAAGAGAACCTTGTCGCGCCGCTCGCTGTTGCGCTTGCCCTTGTCGAAAAACCAGAGCGTGCAGGGCAGGGTGACGGTGTAGAAGAAGTTGGAGCCAATGGCGATCATCACGTCTACCACGCGGTCTTCAATCAGCTTGCGCCGGATGTCGAGTTCCGAGGCGCGGGCGTCGCTGGCGGAGTTTGCCATCACGAATCCAGCCCGTCCGTGTGTATTGAGCGCGCTGTAGAACTCCTGAATCCACAGGTAGTTGGCATTGTCCACGCGGGGCAGGCCGAAGGGATAGCGCGGGTCGTCCTTGATCTTCTCCTTGTCCACGCCGTCCACGTTGAAGGGCGGATTCGCCATCACGAAGTCGAAACGGCCCCGGCAGTTATGTACGTTTTCGTAGTAGCTGTTGGCCTGCCGGATATCGCCGGACAGCCCATGCACTGCCAGGTTCATCCGGCACAGGCGCACCGTCTCGGCGGTTTTCTCCTGTCCATAAATCGAGATTTCGGCGGTCGGATTCTGGCGGTGATTTTGCACGAAACGCGCGCTTTGCACAAACATACCGCCGGAGCCGCAGGCCGGGTCAAAAATGCGCCCATGAAAGGGTTCGATGATCTCGACGATCAATTTGACGATAGCGGTAGGAGTGAAGAATTCGCCGCCCTTTTGCCCCTCGGACATGGCGAATTTGCCGAGAAAATATTCGTAAATTTTGCCGAAAATATCGCCCTCGACGTCCATTGGAATCTCAGAAAACGTCTTCAGCAGGGCGATAAGTGTATCGTTGTTGAGGCGCATATAGGTTTTCGGCAGCACATCGCGCAACTCTTCATTCTCTGCTTCGATGGCCTTCATCGCCTCGTTCACGGCCTTCCCGATGTTTTCGCTTTCCGGCAGCTTCAAAAGATAAGAGAAACGAGCCTGCGGCGGCAGGTACATCACGCCCCGCGCCTGGTAATCGTCCTTGCCAATAGTGCGGCGACTGCCAGCAGGCAGCGAAGCCGCCAGTTCGCGCTCAACCCGTGTGAAACGCGCATCAGCGAAACGCAGGAAGATCAAGCCCAACACAGGCACCGAATATTCCGAGGATTTCAGATTCGAGTTAGCGCGCAGTTCGTCAGCCGAGGCCCATAATTTCTTTTCAATTTCAGTATGGTTAGCAGGCATGCCTCACGTCTTCCCTTCCCGTCTCATAATCATGTGTTTATGCCCGGTAGTATAGCATAATATAGCAAACCAGAAGAAGTAGGACAAGATTGCTTGTATTTACTTTTTCAGCTCCATCATTTCAGGCTATCAGTCTTTTCCAGAAACAGAAGCAAATTGTAAAATCATCCCTTTCATCTCTTGACAAAGAGCCTGTTCTATTTTACTATTGTACTATGAAAATAGATATTTAGGAAAATAGAGATAGGAAAACTTATGGATACCGAGAAACAGTCAATTGAGTTTTATCTAGACCAGCGTTCAGGAGTTTCGCCTTATTTGCAACTTGTCCAGCAGGTCAAGCAAGCTTTACGGCTGGGCTTTCTTAAGGAAGGCGATCAGCTTCCAACCATGCGTATGGTAGTGTCGAGATTGGCCATCAATCCCAACACCGTGTTTAAGGCGTATCGAGAGTTGGAACACGAGGGATTGATCGAAAGCCGTCCGGGTCAGGGAACATTTGTGGTCAAGACGCTGGCAGACGCATCGTTGGCAAGCCACGCCGTCTTACGCCAGAACCTTATTCACTGGCTGCAAGAAGCCGAAGCTGCTGGTCTGGATGAAGAAAGTATTCTTGCCCTTTTCACTTCTACCTTTCAGCAGTTTCAGAAAAAGGAGCATATTGCATGATCCAGGCATTGGAAACCATTAATCTTGGAAAACGTTATGGAAAAGATTGGGCATTACGTGGCTGTACCTTTAAACTTCCAATTGGGCGTGTTGCCGGTCTGGTTGGCCCAAATGGCGCGGGCAAGACGACGCTGCTTCATCTCGCTGTAGGCTTGCTGAAACCGAGCGCTGGCAGTGTCCAGGTGTTTGGCGAAGCGCCGGACCGCGTCCTGACGCGTGTGGGCTTTGTGGCGCAGGATCGCCCTCTCTATCGCAACTTTCGCGTGAAAGATATGTTGATGCTCGGACAAAAGTTGAATCCGTCCTGGGATATGAATCTGGCAAAGGAACGCCTTGATCGTCTTGCTATCCCGCTCAACCGACCTACCGGTAAGCTTTCAGGCGGGCAGCAGGCGCAGGTTGCGCTGGTCATGGCCCTGGCAAAACGTCCAGAGATGCTTATTCTGGATGAACCGATTGCGAATCTTGATCCTCTTGCCCGTTACGAGTTTCAGCAGACTCTAATGGATGCTGTAGCTGAGGATGGATTGACCGTTCTCTTCTCCTCTCATCTGATAGCGGACCTTGATCGCATCTGCGATTACCTGATTATTCTCTCTGCTTCTCAGGTGCAGATTGCCAGTGATATTGAACCGCTGCTTGCCACGCACAAACGCCTGATTGGTCCGAGCGACCGGGAAGCGTCCCTTGCCAGAACGCATACCATTCTTCAGGTTCGCTCAAGCGAGCGGCAGAGTACCTTATTGGTACGCCTGCATGGAGCGCTGCTTGATCCGGCATGGGAAGTGCAAGAGGCGTCGCTTGAAGACATTATTCTCGCTTACCTTGCTCTTCCAGCACCATTTCCATTTACTATTCAACATAAAGGTGTCCAGGAGGCTGTACGATGATCTGGGTGACATGGCGACAACATCGCATTGAAGCGTTGATTGCAGGAGTAGTCCTGGCAGGTTTGATAATAATCTTACTTGTTCTCGGTATAGAAATGACCTCTACCTATCAAAGCACCGGATTGGCGAACTGCTCGGAACAATTGCCCGCGTGCGGCGAACTCGAAGGAAACTTCATCAACCACTTCAGCCTGAGCGTCAATCTTATTACCATTATGCTCACCACTTTGCCTTTATTGGTAGGCATGTTTATAGGAGCGCCACTCGTAGCGCGTGAACTGGAACAAAGAACGCATCGGCTGGTCTGGACACAGAGTATTACCCGCATGCGCTGGCTGGGAACAAAATTGTTGCTGCTCATCGGCGTCACGCTCCTGGCTTTCATCGCGCTTATTCCACTGATTGCCTGGTGGAGCGCTCCCTGGGATGCCGTCACCTCGCCCTGGTCAACCTATGAAGTGCGAGGGATAGTGCTGCCTGCTTATGCCCTGTTCGCGCTTGTGCTTGGCATCGCAGCCGGTATCCTGTCACGCCGCCCGGTTGCCGGGATCGGTATCACGATTGTCCTCTTTATACTGCTGAGATTAGCTATAGCCTTCTGGCTCCGCCCGTACTTTCTCCCGCCGCTCGTCTCCATCAGTTCCATTGATCGACCGGGCGCGCCATCCCACACTGATTGGTTGATCGAAATTGGCACTATTGATCGCACCGGTCAGGAGCTTTCAAACAATACCATCAGTCACATATGTCCACAGATCATTGGAAAGGGGGACGCTCAGGCTTTTGCCGCGTTTCAAGCATGCGAGCAGCAGCATGGTTTCCACTCTAGAAGTTTCTACCAGCCAGCAGATCGTTTCTGGTTGTTCCAGGTCATCGAATCCTCAATCTTTCTCCTGCTGGCAATAGCCTTTCTCGTTCCAGGTGTATGGTTCGTAAGCAAAAAGCTCACCTGATGTGGGCCTTTTCCAATGGCACGCCCATCAACGTCTGTCGCGCCAGAAAATCAATCACCGCCTCTACGCTTCCAGTCTTCTGATAGATCGCTGCCTGCCTGTCGGCTCCTGTTCCGCAGGGGTTGTCGAGCAGGCGGCGCAAATGGTCAATTTCTGGGCGGCTGCCGAGGTCGTCGAGGACATCATCGATGAAGTCGAGCAGTTCGGAGATAGCTTCGCGCATGGTCAGGCGGCGTTCGTGTATAAAATCGACGATTTCGGCGTCCAGGCCGTCGCGGGCGGCGTGCCATTTATTCTCTTCTATAAAGGAGCGCGGCAGGCTGGGTGTGGTCATGTTGCGTTGATAGAGCCAGGCCAGTTTGCGGACCAACGCCTGACAGAGCGCGGTGAGGGCCAGCATATCGCAGACCGTCGCGGGCATATCGAAGACACGGAATTCGATAGTGGGATAGAGCGGGTGATGGCGAATGTCCCACCAGATGCTGCGGGCGTTGGAAATGCGCTCCATGCGAATAAACGAGGAAATGTAGCGGTCGTAGTCCTCCAGCGATGTAAAGACGTCGGGTACTCCGGTCCGGGGGAAGGACTTCCAGGTTACAGCGCGATAGGATTTCAAACCGGTGTAGCGGCCTGCCCAGAAAGGGGAGTTCGCGGAGAGGGCCAGCAGGTGCGGAATCCAGGTGCGAGCCTGATTCATAATTGCGATAGCCATGCGGCGGTCTTCCACGCCGATATGCACATGCAGGCCGAAGATGAGCGTGGAGCGGCGCAGGTCCCGAAATTCTCGCGCCAGTTCGGCATAGCGTTCGTAGCCGTTGCCCATCTCCTCCTGCCAGGAATCAAGGGGATGCGTTCCGGAGCTGAGCAGAGCAAGCCCCTGTTCTTCGACCAGTTGCGCCAGTTGGGCACGCAGGCGCGGCATTTCCGTGCGCGCCGCCTGCATGTCCGGGAAGACATCGGAGACCAGTTCTACCAGAATCTGCTGTATCTCCGGCTTAAGTTTGTCGCCGAAAACGGGACGCCCTCTTGCCAGCACCTCTTGAACTCGCGGGGCCAGTCTGCCACTTTGCCGCTCTACAAGCTGAAACTCCTCCTCAATGCCGATGGTAAAACTGGCCTGCATGGCCTGTCTCTCCTTCCTCATATATTCGTTACATCTGCCTCTGGCGTCGTAGGGACAGGGGGCTGTGGGGTTGCGGTGCGGGGGCCTCGTGCCTGTCCCTGGGGTGGTGGGGCAAATGCGGCCCGGTGGTCGAATGCCGATTTTTCTCCACGACCCCGCCCCAGGGACAGGCACGAGGCCCCCACTCCACCGCCCCACAGCCCCCTGTCCCTACGATGCCAGGGTTTGCTCTGCCGAATCCACTTGTAAGCCCTGTACGGTTTGCGCCATCAGGTAGCGGGTGACGGCGTGGATGCTGCCAGTCTGGCGATAGATGGCGATCTGGCGGTCGGCTCCGGTGCCGCGTGGATCGTCGATCAGGCGGCGCAGGTAGGAGATTTCGCGGCGGCTGCCCAGGTCGTCCAGCACGTCATCGACGAAGTCGAGCAGGTTGTGCAGTGCATCACGCATGGGAACGCGGTGTCCCTGTACGAAATCGACGATCTCCGCGTCCAGGCCGTAACGCATGGCGCGCCATTTGTTCTCATCGACAAAGTAGCGCGGCAGGACGTGAACCGAGAGGCCGCGTTTGTAAAGCCACGTAAGTTTGGCAACCAGGGCCTGGCAGAGCGCGGCCAACGCCACCGAATCCTCGATAGTGCCTGGCATATCGAAGACGCGGAACTCAACCGTCCTGAAGAACGGGTGCGGGCGAATGTCCCACCAGATTTTCTTGGCGTTATCGATGATGCCCGCCGAAATGAGGGCCTGTACATAGCCTTCGTATTCGGCATAAGAGGAGAAGATTTCCGGTACGCCACTGCGCGGGAAGGGCCGCCAGACGACGGAGCGGTACGACTTGATGCCGGTAAAACGTCCGCTCCAGAATGGAGAGTTGGCCGAGAGCGCGAGCAGGTGCGGAATCCAGGTGCGAAGCTGGTTGATGAGAGCCGCCGCAATTTCATTGCTCTCGACGCCTACATGTACGTGCAGGCCAAAGATCAAAATGGAGCGCGCAATATCCTGTAACTCTTCTTCCAGTTCGGCATAGCGTTCGTTGGGCATCGAAACCTGGTCATGCCAGGAGCCGCTGGGATGCGTTCCCGCGCTGATGAGCGTCAGACCCTCTTCTTCGACCACGTTCAGCAGCATGGCGCGCAGTTGTTGCAGTTCCATACGGGCAGCCGTGATGTTGGGGCAGACATCTGTTACGACCTCAACGGTTGATTGCAGCATCTCCGGCTTGATTTTGTCGCCAAAGATGCTTGCGCCTTTCTCCAAAATAGTCTGAATGTGCGAACAAAGCTGGCCCGTATAGCGATCAACAAGCTGAAATTCTTCTTCGATACCAAGCGTAAAGCGAGCGGACATGCTTACTCCTTCTCCATTAGATGGTATGGGTGGTGAATGTAACAAAGAGAGGAAGAGAGGTTTAAGTGGAAAATAGAGACAGCATACAAAACAGCAGCGTTGGGGTGTGAGCTTGCTTCGCCCAAAATTCCCCGCATCCCATCATTGTAGGGGCGCGGGCTTGCCCCGCCCAAAATTCCCCATGCGTTATTCCGACACCCACCGGAGGTTTGAAGACAGGCGTCGTCCGGCATAGGCCTCTGTAGCATTCAGGCTCCTTAGCTGACTACATCCGGCTGCGTCACTGCGAGTGGCGAGAGGCACCGTTGCATCTCTTACCCGAGAGGAGGAAAAATCTACGAAACACACACTTCTTGCATGAACTAGCGTACACAAGAAGTATGCGTTTTGTCAAGGGGATTTAAAGAAGAAAGTGAGAGTATCGGCACCTGTCGCGCCGCGACAGGTGCCGATACTCTCACTTTCTTCTTTATCAAAGTTCAAAGGCGTAAGGCAGCAGGTCAGGGACGGTGAAGTCGCGGTCTACACCATCGATGTAGATGGTGGCATGAGGGGCGAGATCGGCCAGCCATTGGCGACAGGCACCGCAGGGCGCGCGGCCGCTAATAGGGGCGTCCGGGGGCGCGTCGATGCAGGCGACCGCGACCCGGGTGATTGGCCCGGCACCTGCGGCGATGGCGGTAGAAATCGCGTTTCGTTCGGCGCAGAGGGTCAGGCCGTAGCTCGAAATTTCGACATTTGCGCCGATATAGAGACTATCTCCGGCGACGAGGGCAGCCCCCACGCGAAAATGTGAATAGGGGGCATGGGCATGTAAGGCGGCCTCGCGCGCTCGGGCCAGGAGTTCTTCTCGTTCAATCACAACAATATACTCCTTAATGAAGTGATGGTGATGGTCGATATTACCAGATACAGGGATTGTGTATCATCGTGCATTGATGCGATGAAACAAGGCCCCATATAGCCCAAATTGTACCATGATGTTACTGCCGAGAATGCGTCCCGTTACAAGCAGTGAGACGAACTCTATCAATATAGGGCCTGTCGAAATAGGGGAAGTCCTGAAAGTCTTTATGCAGGTCTGTCTGTAGGAGGAAACACGAGTGAAAATCATGGTAGCGGACGATGACCGCGACATGGTTGATATGCTGAGCTACTGGCTCAAGGGACACGGGTACGATGTAGTACGCGCCTTTGATGGCGAACAGGCCATCAAACGCTGGCGAGAAACACTACCAGACCTGGTGATCCTGGATGTGCAGATGCCGAAGCTGGATGGCTTTGAAGTGTGTCGCCAGATGCGGAGCGAAACCAATTCAATGGTGCTAATTCTGACCGCACATGATCGTGAAGATGATGAGATACGTGGATTAGAGATGGGGGCCGACGATTATTTGCGCAAACCATTTAGCCCGCGTCAGTTGCTTGCCCGTATCAAAGCAGTCATGCGTCGTTCAAACAATGTGAAAGGGGCCTCTAATTCTTCCGCGATTACGGTAGGGCCGGTGACGCTGGATGCCATGCGTCACGAGGTGATACGCGATGGCGTGAAAGTGCGTCTGACACCTACGGAAAGCCGCTTGCTGCACTTATTAATTACACATACCGGACAGGTGCTGACGACCGACATGATTATTGAACGTGTCTGGGGATATGACGAGGCGGGTGATTCCGGCCTGGTGAAGACGCATATCCGCCACCTGCGTCAGAAAGTCGAGCCAGACCCCAATAGTCCCCAGTACATTATGACCGTTCCCGGTGTCGGCTATACCTTTACCGCTCCCGTCGCGATTGAATAATTTGAGTTGGCAGGCGTCTCCCGAAAAAACGCCTGCCAACGCTTCTTAACCGCTTCTTTCTGATCTTAACCAGACTACAACATGCCTGTTATCTCTCTGTTATCCTTTGCGCTTTATAATCAGACAGGTAAATCTTTATAAATTTTTACGAAATAATTCGGATTTTGTAGGGACGTGATTTATCGCGTCCTGCCAGGCTATCGGGATGGCCCACAGACGAGGTGGACGCGATAAATCACGTCCCCACAGTTTTTGGATCAGGCAGTATGAAATACACAGACAGAGGAGCAGGCATGCTCTCCTTGACCCTGGTAGATGCGCCCGCAAGCGCGCATTGTGATTGTCTTTCTTTCGCTACGCAGGGCAAACAGCGCGAACTGGATGATGAGGCCGAGTACGAGAATTTTGTTCCTGCAACCTCCGAACTACGCGCTTTGCTGCGCCGCTCACTGCAAGAGCGTTTTATGTCCGAGGCTACTGTAAGCTTGCTGCTCCTGCATATTACGCAGCTTGAACAGGCGCATATTTTACCTCGGGCTGCTGTATTTCAGAAGCGAGAGCGTTATCACGCGCCTGAAAGCTTTTTAGAGCAGGTGCTTGTCAATATGCGCCGCTCTATTCGCGCCGACGATCAGTTGCTTGTACATGGTAGCACAGGAGCAGCGCTCCTTTTACCCGATGTAGACCGTGTGGGGGCCGAGCGCATTCTGGAGCGCGTCTACCATAGCATCAATTTGCTCCAGCCAGAGACGGTGATACCACCGTTGAAACGGGAAACTGAGATCGTCATTGGCATTGGTTCTTATCCACATCCATCCCATTCTCTGGAAGCGCTGCTGGCGCAGGCCAGTATCGTTGCCCGGCGTATCATCCTGCGTCCGGCTGTGCGCGTTCAGTTGCCTATTCCTATCGAGCAGATCGGTGTAGACCCAGCAACATTCGTAGATGAAGTAAATAAGGAGCTGAAGCACCAGCCTCAACTAAAGGGCATTCCATTTATGCATCTACCTTCGCGGGTTCCCTCGCGTTTGAAGCACCTTCTTCCCTATGAACTGGCCCGCGAACTGCGCTGCGCTCCGGTGGGCCGCGATCACAATCGCCTGACGGTGGCAATGGCCGATCCAACCGATACCGGGGCTATAGAACGTTTGCGAGAGGCGACGAAATTAACTATTTTTCCGGTATCATGCGAAATTGGTACGCTGGAAATATTGTTGGAGCATGGCTGGTAGACAGAAGCGCGGTGGTGATGAATACCCAACCAGGAAAACGGAAATATTAACCAGATCATAACTTCTTCTCAATACGAATGCGTATCACCATTGGTTACTATAACATGCGATGAGACAAATATTTGTATCAATTGATACAAAACCGCTCATCACCAAGAAAAGGCGAGATACAGCTTTGACAGGAAGGTAGAGAACACATGGTTGTGCAAATGATTCAAGATGATGTCCTTTTAACATTTAAAGAAGCTATGAGTTACCTCCGCGTTAGCCGTTCAACTCTCTACCGCCTCATGTGGTCGGGGCAGTTGACGGGACATAAAGTAGGAAGCACCTGGCGTTTTTATCGTGAGGATTTGAGGGCCTGCGTTGGCCGCGAAGCGCCAGTCATGAACAGCACGCAGGCAGGTATTGCCTAGGCGAAGTACAAGCCAGTTCTAATATCTATATTCTATGACCTGTTTTTCATAAATTGATCGATCTCTCTTGAAGAGTTTGCAGCAGGCGAGACCAAATTATTATTTAGAAAGTCTCGCCTGTTTTTTTATTGCTTTCCTCACATCTTATCCAGATCGATACTGGTGATTTTCCACGTTCCATTGACCAGCGCAATTTGTAATGCCACCGGATATGAAGCTTTTTCCCGTGTGAGGTTCACCGTGATGTTCCAACCATTGCTGGTGCTGTTACCCGGCATAGGTGAGGGAGTTTCAACGGTGAAATTGGTGATAGTGCCGTAGTTTGTGTCGTTAGCGTGGGCCTTTTGTAGAAATTCGTTCTGGCTGACGCCAGGAATTTGCAGGTACTGGTAAGCTCCCGCGTAATCCTGGCTGCGCATGTGCGTATAAAAATTTTGCGCCGCGCCCGTCGCATCGTTTATTTGCTGGAACAGCGCGTTGTACAAACTATAGAATGCCCAGCCGCCAATGCTACAAAGTACCAGCACACTCAGGATGATGACCAGGGCAATGGCCCGGTTCTGCCTGCGTGAGGGAGGAGGGATTTGCCGGAGATATGGTCCAGGGGGATACGTTCCGGGTGGTGGATACATTTTCCCTGGCGCTGGCGCATAGCGAACTGGTGGTGGAGTGAGCTGTGGAGTCCTCGGAGCCTCTTCTTTAGCCACGAGTGGACGCGCAACAGGTAACTGCATCTGTTGATAGAAAGAGGGCGGTGGCGGATATACACGCCCCTCCAGGTAGTCTTCCATTGATGGTTCTTGTACCTGTTCCATTTCGCCTGAAGCAGGTGGAAACTCATAGAGTTCAAACGAGCCAGACTCTTTTTGTTCTGCCTGTGATTCCTGGCGCTCTTCTGTCGGTTGCTCGTTGAAGGACTCCATACACTAGCTGCTCCTTAACGCTTGCTTTTTCTAGCATAGAGTATAGCGAGTAAGAAGAAACAACGCAAGCAGATATTATTTTGCGGGTGTCAGTCAATTTTTTGTCTTCCGCTCCCCCACACGAATGCAAGCCCATGCCCTTGTTTTACGTTTCATAACGAAATTACACAACCTTGAAGCAGATTGCGTCTAAACTTGTTTGCTACATTGTTAGCAATAAAGTCCTACATTTGTATGGAAATATATAGCATTTATTTTTTTGACATGTTATACTTTTTCTATCTTAGGAAATTCCATTGATGCGTTTAACATCATGAAGGTTGAGGTAGTTAGATGGCCGTAAACAATCCCGTGTATGTCAACGAAAGTGGATTGCCGCTTAATGCAATTGAGTGGTTGGAAACGCATCACCGGAGTAAAGCGCCCGAACGCGAACAAATGATTCGCGATTTAAAGATCAAGAAGGGGAGTAGGGTAGTAGACGCGGGATGTGGGCCGGGGTTGTGGATACCACTACTGGCTCAGGCTATTGGTCGTAGAGGACGAATTACCGGTGTAGATATTTCACCCGAAGCGCTGGTGACAGCACAGCAGCGTAACCAGGAGTATAGCGAGCAGGTACAGTATAAACTGGGGTCTATTGAGCAGTTGCCTGTACAACCGGGGGTTGTGGATTTCATTTTTAGCGCGAATGTAAGCCAGTATCTGCCTGATCCGGTAGAGACGTTTCGCGCTATGGGTCGCTACCTGAAGCCAGGCGGACGCATTGCGATCAAAGACATTGATTTTGGTTCCATGCGCTTTTATTCGGTTGATCGCGGATTGCAGGAACGGGTATTTTCAGCACGAAAGCGTTGGGAGCATATTCGCGTGAATGAAGGGTATGCCTTTGAGGATAGCTGGGTAGGAGGAAAGCTGGCCGGATATTTGGAGGAGGCCGGGTTTGAAAAAGTTCAGGAGCGCCAGTATCGTATTGTGCGCCGCTATCCGCTGCCGGAAGATTTTCGCTTCTATTTACAGGGCATTACTCGCTGGTTTGTCTGTGAGGGCGCGCCTTTGCTGAGCAGCAGGGATGAGCAGGCGTGGTTAGACCTGTTCATGGATGGACCGGACTGCGTGCTGGATTCGGAAACATTTATTAGCGAAGAGACTGAGTATATGGTTTCAGGTGTCTGGACGAAATCCCATTCGGCCTCGATTTTTTACCTGGATGCGCACGTTGAGAGGCGGGAAGCGGCATTAGTATAAACCCACTCTGAAAGGGAAGGGGACGTGGGGGGCGAAGAGGCGGTCGCGCGGGGGGGTACAGGCGCGACCGCCTCTTTCTATTCAGAAACAAAAAAGCCTGGCAAACAGCCAGGCCATTGTAAAGTTCAAATAGCGGACGAAGGCTATTTCACGTTATTCATGACTTCGACTACCATTGCAGTGGCCTCGTCTCCGACGATGGATTGCAACTTGTGGTGTAGCTGGCCCATATTCTCCATGCGAGCAGTAATAAATTGATGTTGTGAGACTCCGTAGGCCAGTCCTGAAAGACCTCGCTGCGCAGCTTCGTATTCCGCGCTGATCTGCGCCAGCAAACGCGCAACCTCACTTTTATGCTGTTCCAATCCTTGCATGGTTCCCTCGTCTCCTTTTTACCGGTGTCCAAACCTCTGATGCAACGTGTTCTTGCCACAACACATAATGTAATCAAAAGGATGATGTAATAACAATGTACATTACTTGTTGTGACAAACCGCTTGAAATATGTACATGCATAGTATGCACGAAAATGTACCCCTTTGTCTAGTGTTTCGATACATGTTTTGATACGTTTTTCGAATTTTATAGAATATTTACCTATTTTTAATGACGTTTTGGCTTCCAAAATGTTAAGAATGCCTATTATTCATGCTATGCATGTTGTTCGCAGTCGTTTTTAGGGTCTATTTATGAAAAAAACCTGGAAATCAATAGTACTTTTTGTAGGGAAACACGAAAATAGCTGATTTTGATGCGCATGTTGAGCTGAGGACATGATTTTTGAGTCATAAAATGAACATCTGGCGAACATTTCGTTGAACATGTTCAACGAAATGTTCGCCAGCTATGAATTTCGCCAGCTATGAATAATGCGGTTAGTTACGCAAAGGTTTGCCAGTCATCAGGAGCGATTGCATGCGGTCCTGTGATTTGGCGGTGCCTGCAAGGCTGAGGAAGGCCTCGCGCTCCAGGTCAAGAACGTGCTGTTCTGTGACCGGGGTAATAGGCGAACAATCTCCACCTGTTAGCACACGAGCCAGATGCTGAGCGATCACCGCGTCATGCTCGCTGACTTTTCCTGTAATGAGCAGGTTTTCTACCTGTTGCTCAAGTACAAGCCGCGCCCCGGGGCCGGGAAGGAGCAGGAGCGGGGCCTGTGGTGGCTGCCACGTACCCGCCTCTTTCTCCTCTGCAAGGCGCAGAGCGTCAGCTTTTGCATCCCGCAGCAGCAAGTCGCGGTTAACCGTAATGGCATCGCTCTTGCGCAGGAAGCGCAGGTCTTTGGCCTCGGCTGCGCTGGTGGAGACGGTGGCAAAAGCGATGGTCTCGAAGGCGCGGCGCGAAGGCGTGAACGGCCCACCCGTCTTTTTCGCCAACTGCATATCAACCGTCGCGCCCAGCCGCACGAGCAGTTCCTTACAGCCCCCACCCGCCGGAACCAGCCCAACGCCCACTTCGACCAGCCCAATATAGGATTCGGCATAAGCGCGGACATGGTTAGTATGCATAATGATCTCGCAGCCGCCGCCCAGAGCGCGCCCTGCCGGAGCCGCCACGATGGGAATACGACTATATTTGAGCAACTGGTGCGCCTGTTGCAGGGCCTTGATGGCCTGTTCAAGCTGCTGCCACTCGCCCGATTTGGCGGCCATCAGCACAAGCATGAGATTTGCGCCAGCGGAGAAGTCGGGAGCATCGTTGTTAATGACGACGGCGCGGAAATGCTTTTCACCTTCTTCGGCGACATAGCGCAGCATCTCAATGATGCCCTCGTCGATGGAGTTCATCTTGGTATGAAACTCCAGGCAGGCGATGCCATCACCGATATCGATGAGCGAGGCCGAGCCGTTATCGCGAATAACCTTGTTCTCGGCCTTCGCGGCAGAGAGCGAGATCGCGCCTTCCGGCTGCGACACGGGGGTGTACTCGCCAGTTGTGAAGTCGTAATACTCGCGTTTGCCTGCCGGGCCGCGATAGAATGTTCCCGTTCCATTGCTCCGCACGCGCTTCACCAGTTCCGGCAGTTCGCGGCCCTGCAAGACCTTTTCGAGAATCTGGGGGTGCTGCAAGAGCGCGTCCCAGGCCTCGAAGCTGCCGAGATCGAAGTTGAAGCCCCAGCGCATGGCCTCATCGACTGCCACGATGCTGTCCGCGATTTCTGGCGCGAGTTCCGCCGCGTAGATCAGCGAGTCTGCGGTGGTTTCGCGAGCAAACTGGGCGGCGCGATCATCACCATCCAGTACGGTGAGCATGCGCTGAACAGGATCATCGATATTGCGCGCCGCGCCGAGCGAGGGATAGCGCACCTTCTGCTGCGGCTCGTATTCAAGCGTTTTCAAGTTCAATTCCAGGATGGTCGATTCGCCGCCTGGATTTTTGATGCGTTTGTAGAAGCCCTGGCCGCTTTTCTCGCCCAGCCAGCCGCGCCGGATCATCTCGCGCATCACTTCCGGCAGCCTGAAAGTTTCGCGCTGCGGGTCGCCGGGCGCATTCTCATACAGGTTATCGGCCACGTGCGCCAGCGTATCCAGGCCGGAGAGGTCGGCAGTGCGGAAGACAGCCGATTTGGGACGGCCCATATTTGGCCCCAGGATGGCATCTACCTCGCTGACCGTGTAGCCCTCATCCAGTGCGCGCTTAATTGTGGAAAGGAAGCCATAGACGCCGATGCGGTTGGCGATGAAATTGGGCGTGTCTTTACACAGCACGATGCCTTTGCCCAGCACCTGCGTGCCGAAGTTCTCCATGAACTGCACAAGTGCCGGGTCAGTATCGATATCCGGCACGATTTCAAGCAGGCGCATGTAGCGCACTGGATTGAAAAAGTGCGTGATGAGGAAGTTGCGGCGGAAGGTCTCGCTGCGTCCCCTGGTCAGCATATGCGCGGGCAGGCCGGACGTATTCGAGGAGATGATGGTATTGGGCCGCAGGTACTGCTCCAGCTTCGCGTAAAGCTGCTGTTTGATATCCAGGCGCTCGATGACGGCCTCGATAATCCAGTCCACCTCTGTCAGCTTATCCAGGTCGTCCTCAATGTTACCAATGGTGATAAGCTGGGCAGCTTTGGGCGTGTAAAACGCGGCGGGTCTGGCCTTCAGCGTTTTTTCCAGGCCGGTACGCGCCACCACATTCCTGTCTTTTCCGGCACCGGGTGGAACAATGTCGAGCAGCAGGCTGGGAATGCCGACGTTGGCGAGGTGGGCAGCGATGGCTGCCCCCATCACGCCAGCGCCCAACACGGCTGCCTTGCGTACTTGATATGTCATGACTACGATATCCTTTCAATAATCGTAGCCACACCCTGACCGCCGCCGACGCAGAGCGTGGCAAGCCCAACCTTCTTATCAAGCGTCTGCAGGTCGTTGACGAGCGTAGCGATCAGGCGCGCGCCACTGCAACCGAGCGGATGGCCGAGAGCGATCGCACCGCCATGCGGATTCAGCTTCTCCTGGTCAATACCTAACTCCTGGACAACTGCCAGCGACTGAGCAGCAAATGCCTCGTTGAGTTCAATAATGTCGATGTCGCTAATCTGCATACCGGCGCGCTGCAACGCCTTGCGCACAGCGGGAACGGGGCCGATGCCCATGATATCAGGACGCACACCCGCGACCGCCATTGTAATCACGCGGGCGAGCGGCGTAATACCCAGTTCGCGGGCCTTCTCAGCCGACATCAGAACAACCGCTGCCGCCCCATCATTGAGCGGGCTGGAGTTACCAGCGGTGACGGTGCCGCCCTTGATGAAGGCGGGTTCGAGAGTTGCCAGCTTTTCGAGTGAGGTATCGCGGCGCGGGCCTTCATCTACTTCCAGCGTCTTGCCGTTGGGCAGGGGAACGGGCACGATTTCGCGTTTGAAGATGCCGTTGTCGGTGGCGGCAATGGCGCGCTGGTGGCTGCGCAGCGCGAAGGCATCCTGCGCCTCGCGGCTGATATGATATTCACGGGCAAGATTCTCGGCGGTCATACCCATTGGAATGTAGCTGGAATAGCCGTATTCCAGTTCGCAAGGCGGATAAGGAGTGGTAGATTTCTCGCCCTCACGTGGCTTGACGAGGCGCGGGTTAAAGCTGGGATTGAAGCCGCCCATCGGCACGCGGGACATGCTCTCGACGCCGCCCGCCACAAAAACATCGCCCAGACCAAGCATAATGTTCTGCGCCGCCATATTGAAGGCTTGCAGACTCGAAGCGCAGAAACGGTTGACGGTGACACCTGCTGCCGTTTCAGGTAGTCCGGCCAGCGCCCCAACCAGGCGCGCAAGGTTCATGCCCTGTTCGCCCTCTGGAAAGGCGCAGCCAATAATCACATCTTCAATGAGCGAACGATCAAGCTGCGGAACGCGGTCTACGGCGGCGCGAACCGCCAGAGCCGCCAGGTCATCGGGACGCACATCTTTTAACGCCCCTTTATTTGCGCGCCCGATAGGGGTGCGTACTGCGCTGACAATTACTGCTTCTGGCATAGATATATTCTCCTTTACAACGGATACCCCTGTTTTTCGATGACCTGGGCGGCGATTTCGCGCTGCAGGGCGACGCCGTTTACGACATAATCTCCGACGTAGGTGCGCACGCGAGCCAGTTCCTTCTCGACCTTTTCGGGTTCGATGTAGGCCATGACGATCTGGTCGAGGTTGGTGCGGAAGCGCGAGAAGGCCAGCCAGGTGGCGAGTTGTGCCAGTTGAATATGGGTCGCGCTGTTGACATCGCCGCGCCGTACAGCCTGAATGGCGCGGGCGAGGGCGCTGTCAATGCCGTAGATGTCGATGAGCAGGTTCGCCAGGTATTCGATGAATTCTTCCTCGTCTACCAGGTTCTGCATGTACTTCATGGCGATCTTCATCGCCACATACGAGGTGACGTCTTTGACGCGCTCCAGGGCGTTGACTGCTGAACGGAGTTCTTCAGGAATCTCCTCGCCTGCGTTGTTGAGCGGCTGACCGGCGCGCACGCGGGCGTCGATCTCCTGCGCCTTTGCCATCAGAGGAACGGTGCCAGACATGACGCGGTTGAGCAGGCGGCGCACTGCCACGAGGCGGTTGATCTCGTTGGTGCCTTCGTAGATGCGCTGGATGCGGGCATCGCGATAGGCCTTCTCAATAGCGTACTCCTGCATGAAGCCGTAGCCGCCGAAGATCTGCACACCCTCGTCAACCACGTAGGCCAGCACTTCGCTGCCATGCACTTTAGCGATAGAGGCCTCTACCTCGTAGCCTTCGATGGCCTTGAATGCGCCCTCGGTATCGGTAGCGCTGCGGCGGGCCTGCTCGATATTATTGGCGGTGCGGAAGACTTCGCTTTCGGCGGCATACGTCTCGGCGGCCATGCGACCGAGTTTCTTTTTAATCATGCCGAATTCGGAGATGAATTTGCCGAAAGCTTTGCGCTCGGTGGTATAAGCGGCGGCGAGACCGATAGCTGTGCGCGCTCCACCAACCGCGCCCGCGCCCAGCTTCAGACGACCGATGTTGAGAATGTTGAAGGCGATCTTGTAGCCCTTGTGAATCTGGCCGAGCAGGTTTTCAACTGGCACTTTCACGTCTTGCAGGATCAACTGGCGCGTCGAGGAACCCTTAATGCCCATCTTGCGTTCTTCCGCGCCCGTGGAGACGCCCGGCAAGTTGGCTTCAACAATGAAAGCCGAGGGGCGCTCGTTGCCGATACGGGCGAAGACGATGAAGACATCGGCAAAACCGGCGTTGGATATCCACTGTTTGGTGCCGTTGAGGATGTAGTACTGGCCGTCCTCGGAGAGTTCAGCGCGGGTCGAAAGGCCCATCGCGTCGGAGCCAACGCCTGGCTCGGTCAGGGCATATGCGCCGATCCATTCGCCGGTTGCCAGCTTCGGCAAATACTTCTGTTTCTGATCCTCGGTGCCGTAGAAGACGATGGGCAGCGTGCCGATGGTGGTATGCGCGCCAAAGGCGGTGCTGAAGGAACCCTCGTTGAATTGTGAAGCCACCAGCGCGCTCGTTAGCAGGCCGAGTTCCGCGCCGCCATATGCTTCCGGCACGTCGATGGAGAGCAGGCCCTGTTCGCCAGCCTTTTTCAGCAGGCTGGGAACCAGTCCCGGCTCCTGGTGATCGATGGCCTCGACTTTGGGCAGCACTTCACGCGAGATAAAGGTTTTGGCTGATTCGGCAATCCAGCGCTGCTCCTCGTCGGCCTGTTCGACGGTAAAGATTTTGTCGGCGGTTTCGCTAACGGGTGTGGTAAGGAAAGCGGTGCCCGCTTCCGTTGGTTTCATGGTCGTTGACATAGTTACTCCTGTTTGGATAGATATGCTTGTTTCAATTCACGCTTTAAGATTTTGCCAATGAGAGACTTCGGTAAGCTCTCACGAAATTCGAGAATCTTGGGTACTTTGTAGGGCGTCAGCTCCTTTTTGCAGTAGGCGAGAATATCTTCGCGCGTCTGCTCTGTTGGCTCATAGCCAGGTTTGAGGATGACAAAGGCGGCGACGGTCTCGCCACGATATTCATGCGGCACGCCGATTACGGCAGCCTCTTGAACGGCGGGATGCTGGTAAAGCACCTCTTCAACCTCGCGGGGATAGATGTTGAAGCCACTGGCGAGAATCAGCTCTTTGGCGCGGTCAAGGATGTAGAAGTAGCCCTCTTCATCCATCTTGCCGATATCGCCGGTACGCATCCAGCCGTTAATGAAGATGTTCTTCGTCTCTTCGGGCTGGTTCCAGTAGCCTTTCATAATGTTGGGGCCTTTGACGACGATTTCTCCAGCCTGGTTGGGCGGAAGCGGTTCGCCGGTTTTCTCGTCAAGAATGGCGGCATCAACATTTGGTAAGGGCAAACCCACGCTGCCCTCGCGGATATCGCCATTGAGCGGATTGCAGTGCGTGACCGGTGAAGCCTCGCTCAGGCCGTAGCCCTCGACCAGCCTGCCGTGTGTCAGGGCTTCCCAATCCTGGCGAACCTTCGCGGGCAATGCTGACGCGCCGCTGATACAGACCTTGATGGAGCGCAGGTCGGCGGTATGCTTGCCCATCTCCTTCATAATGGCGATATACATGGTGGGGATGCCGGGCAACTGCGTTGGATGGTAGCGGCGAATGGTCTTGACCACCTCTTTGACTTTGAACTGCGGCAGCAGAACCATCGTGGCCGCACCCAGGATCGAGAGGTTCATGCCAACGGTCATACCGTAGGAATGGAAGAACGGGGCCACGCAGAGCGTAATCTCCTCCGCGTCACGCGCTTTGGCGTCCCAGTAGCGCGTCTGGTAGGCATTGGAGAGCAGGTTGCGGTGTGTGAGCATTGCGCCTTTGGAAAGACCAGTGGTGCCGCCGGTATATTGCAGCACTGCCAGATCATCAGGGTGGGCCTGCACCGGAAGATTGAAGACTTCAACGCCGCCTTTTGTATGCGTGTGAAGCAGGGTGTTTAGCACATGCAGCGTTTTGTCCTCGCGCAGTTCCTTCTCCGTCAGGGGCGGCTGTGGATGTTTGGCGTTGCGCTGGCTGAGGGGATAGAGTCTGCGTAACAACGGCGGCAGAAAATCGGCGGGGCTGGTGATAAGGATATGCTCTAAAGCCGTCTTCTCACGCACAGCGCGCACAACCGGGTAGAACATATCGAGCATTACAAGCACCCGCGCCCCCGAGTCGGCTAGCTGGTGTTGCATCTCGCGCTCGGTATACAGTGGATTGGTGGGAACGACGACCGCGCCTGCCCGCAGCGCGCCATAGTAGGCAATGGGATACTGCGGAATATTCGGCAGGGCAATCGCGACGCGGTCTCCCCTGTTAATGCCGAGCCGGTGCAGCGCAGCAGCAAAGCGGTTTGCCAGCGAAGAGAACTGGGCATAGCTGATCTTTGTGCCATAGTAGATAAAAGCCGTTTGTCCAGGATAGCGCTGAACGGTTTGATCGAGCAGCCACGTGAGGGGCTGCTCTGGAATGTCGAGGGTGGCTGGCACGCCCTCTTCATAATGTGACACCCAGGGACGCACTGCGTCTCGTGGAGAATCTGGCGTAGTGTCAGGCATAACAGATGGATCGGACATCTAACAATAGCTCCTCTCTGAGCTACAAAACAGCAGAAACTACCCATGCACCTGTTTCAATTATATGATGCATCTAAAAGGAATAACATGTTGCCAGCTAACAAAATTTCGTGCATAATGAGAGAAGTAGCTAACACTAAGGCAAGCAAAGAGCATGGTAATAAACACATCGGATTTCGCGCAACTGGTGACAGAGTTCCGGCAAAAACGCGGCATGTCGCAGGGGCAACTGGCGCAGGCGACCCGGCTTTCGCGCACCTACATCTATCATTTAGAGGCAGGTATGCGCAGTAATCCCTCGCCGCATGTGGCCCAGAGTATCGCCCGCGTGCTTGAACTCTCCAACGAGGAGCGGCGGCGCTTCTACGAGGCCTATACACGCCTGACCGGACAGCAGATCGATGATCCGCTAGCCGACAGCGTGCTGCTTGATTTTGGCGAACTGGCGCAGCTGCTGGTGCGCAATACCTCATATCCCGCGCACTCGCTCGACCGCCTCTGGTTCCTGCACTCCTGGAACGAGGCCGCGACCAACCTGTTCGAGGTACCTGACCCCGATCCCGAGCAAAGACGCCACCTGCTGGAACTGGTATTTGACCCATCGCGTCGCCGCCTTTTCACCGGCTGGGAGAGCCTTGCCCGCCGCCTCGTCAGCGATTTCCAGTACAACACGCGCACGCTTACGCATCTGCCCGAATATAAAGACTTGTGGAAACGCCTGCGCGAGCTACCCGAGTTCCGCCGCATCGCCTCAGCCAGCTATCCAGAGGGTAGACCTGCTCCCTCGTTCGTCTTTCACGTCCATCACAGCATCCTCGGTCTCCTCGCTTTGCGCACAGCCACGACTGTTTTTACGGGTATCAATACGTATTCAATGGTCAGTTATGTGCCTGGGGATCAGCAGACGTTGGAGATATATAGGAAGTGTCAGTGGCAGCCGGAATGAGATGGGCTAGCAATCATTTCTTTCTCAACAGGCAAATCGGGTGCTAAAAATAGTAGCTCTTACTTACTATATTACGCCGTCTATCAGATGCGACACCGTGCGTATTTGCTCGTCGAACTGCCTCACCTCCGCTGTCCCCTGGCCTGACTTCAACTGGCTACGGAAGTCCACCAGATAGTGGAACATACTGGGTGATTTTGTGAGCGCGATGATCTGTAAGGCTTCCGTAGCATAGGTGAAGCCACCTGCAATATCTCCCTGCCGTAAGTGAATACTGGCAAGGTCGGTCAGCATATTCGATTTGATATAAATGGATGGGAATGTAGGGTACTCAAGGGTGTCGCGGAGAATGGCCTGAGCATCATCCAGGCGATGAAGCTTCATGAAGCAAACGCTCTCGTAGCCAGCAAGAAGGAAGTGGTTGAACACCGTCCTATATGTGTCTTCTGGCTGTGTATAATTGGTAATCGGTTTTGCCTGCTCTAATGTCCTGAAACTGGCGTCGGCTTGTCCCATGTTCGCGTACACTTCAGCTAGTATGGCAGCTATCCAGTAATGTTCAGTACTGTCCTGAGTAGACAGGCGGAAAGCTTCTTGAACCAGTGGAAGTGTCTGATCGACTTGATCATTGTAAGTAAAGGTAAAACTCTTGCGCGCTAATCCAATGGCCTCTAAAGCGGGTAAACCAGCTTCACGCGCTGCATGAATTGATACATCGTAATAGTGGCGAGCAGAGGAATACTTTTTCATGGCCGCTAGAATGACACCGGAGATCAGAGCAAGCTGCGCAGCGGTATCGCACAGTTGTCTGTATACTGGCATCGGATGAGGCACTTCTAGCAGTTCAGTCACCGTTTTCAGGTGTTCTAACACATAGTTCAGGGTATTACGGGAAACCACACCGGCAATCTCAGGAATAAACTGCCAGCCCTGTTCAGCAAGTGATCCCAGGTGTTCTAGCGTTGCTGCATCAATGCTTGAAGGTTTCCCTAGAACCCTTTCCAGGCGTTCCCATAGCTCTGCTTCCAAAAGTTGTGTAGTAGCTACAGCGATTCCAGCCTGTTTTAGTATTGTGATCAAGGCAGCTCGCCTTGACAGATGGAATGGTGTCATTGCGTTATTCCCCAGCCCCAGTAAATCGGCAATCCACTCGGCCTGCTCGCGAGTGAGCCTGATAACAGTTGAACTCTTCTCAGATTGCATGTCCTGATCTGATAGGAAAACTGCGTTGGTTTCCTGCGATTCAGCCTTTTCTGTTTGATCGGGCCACTCTGTAAAACCGAGTTGTTCAGCGGTCATGCTAAAAGCCTTGCATGCCCAGGTAAGGGGAAGGTCTTGAGGTTTTTGTGTACCCTGTTCCCAACGAATATAGGTGGTGCGGCTGACCCCAATCCTTTCACAAGCCTCCTCTATCGTCCACCGCCTCTCCTTCCGGGCCTTGCGTAGTCGCTCATTTCTCATAACAACCCGCTCTTCTCAAAGAGTACATGCTACCCACGTCTAAAAGCAAGCAAAACGATACTTGCGCAAGCTCTGACGACACCAAACGATACTTAAACGATACTTTTTAAGCGCCTGAAAGCGATATCTTTTCCGATACGAAACGCGACTGTTTCTTGCCTTCTTCCCCACTAAACTTAAGCTCAAGAAGAATAGTTCCTAAAGGCAAGTATAGCACTGATTGGCAGGAATTTCAGGGAAAAACATCCAAATTATGCAGGAGGTGACACCTATGAACACGATTAACGCCCCGGTCTATCACATCAGACTGGCATGTAGCAAAGCCCCCTTACAGGGAAGGCGAGTGGTGCAAAAGCTCAGCGCCTTGAAAGCCTATGCTCTCCTGATCCTCGTTTTCCTGCTTACCGCGTGTGGAGGCAGTACCAGTAGTGGGGGAGGTGGGGGAAACGTCACGGTGGTCAACCAGGGTACTGTCGCCTGTACGGTGAATACCCTCAATACGACCGCTAATGGGCCGGTTGCCCGGTTCAGTCCCTCATGGGAGGCCGTCTATCGGCTCCAGGATGCCAACGCATGCAGAACAGCATTGCTGCCAAACACGGATGGTAGGAACCTGGGCATGGGCGAACTCGTTGCCCAACTCACTCGTGGGGTGTACGAGGGAACGCCCGAACCAGCGCGGGCAGTGGTATTGTATACGACCCCGATCTTTTGGGGGAACAACACCCAGGGGCATTCGGAGGTCTTAGCAGATCTGGATATTCTCAAATTTGTGGCCACTGGCAGGGTCGATTCGGAGTCGCATGACGAAATTATGGCTCATCATTGTCACACAGTACAATTCGTGTGATGCTTGTGTACGTCATGTATGTGCGACGAGCGCCAGGATTGCTGCAAAGGTAGGCATTCCAGTTGTTCCCGAACTGTGGGAGTTGACCAAGTTCATCAATCCCTACAATTCAAATAGCTGGGTGGCTCCACAGTCACCGAAGAACATCACACCCAGATTGTCGCCATAACTCTCTGGTTCTGTATTCTTGTCAGGAAGAGGGAAAGTGTGGGGATCATCGTCTGAGAGATGGTGGTCCCCGTACCCTGCCCGGCTTCCCTTCAGGGAGAGAGTTGCTTGCGAGCCAGACCAGGTGTATAATGAAGAACAACTTAACCACCATCGTTTCTATCCTCCTGGAGAGGGTGACTTATGCAGCCAGAAGATTTGTGTGAGGCAATTCGACGAAAATGTGCCGCTCGACACTGGTATGGCCCCGATGCCTGGTGGTCGGCATCAGTTGCGAAAGACGACCCGCGCAGATACGGTTTTGAGTTGCCTCCACTTACGGAAGAGCAAGTAAACGAGGCAGAAGCCACCCTGGGTTTCCCGCTTCCTATCACCTTACGTACTCTCTATACCCGGTTAGCAAATGGGGGCTTTGGCCCTCACTATGGCATTTTACGATTAGCAGGCGAGCCTTCTGAGACCGACAGAACAGTCCTCGAGTGGCACCAGGATTTCACTGAAAGGTGTACTTTCTTTGATCTCGAAGACCTGGTACAGCCTGGAAAAAACGTTCCTTTTGCCGTTTCCGTTTGGCCTCGTTTTGTGTTGCCAATTTGCGAAGAAGGCTGTGGCAATTACTTCTGTCTGCATGCTGTAACAGGCCAAATACTCACTGTTGAAATCTGGGATGCGCATGAATCAGGTCTGGCTTATGTAGCCGACTCACTCGATCAATGGCTACAAACATGGGTAGAAAGTCCATTGCGTTTTTTTCAATAAGTATCATCTCATTCCTCTCCCCCATTCTGCTCCTCTTCCAATGGCGCGCTTCCTAAAACACGTTGGCGGTCGGCTGGATGAGTGATGCCGTAGAGGTCAAGCACACGCTCGTCTATTTCCTGGTCGATGCGTTTGATCTCTTCAAGTAGGGTCAGGATGCGCTGCCTCTTTTGCGCTTCCAGGGTGAAAAGGGCCTGTAGGGCTTCGTGGTCTTCGGGGATGAGCGCGTTATTTTTAATCTCATCCCAGGTTCTGCCTTGCCAGCGTGGGTCAGCGAGATAATGCAGGAGATAGCGGCGCGCCTGCTCATCCGGCACCTCTAGCCAGAGTTTGTTGTGGCGCAGGACAAGCGTGGTTGGATACTTCTCTGGTATGAAGATGTTGCTGCTGATGCTGGCCTGCAGATCGCAGCGTTCAGGAATGGTAAACATGTCCAGCGATAAGGCATCGTACAACGTGATAACCGGATAGTTGCGATTAGCCGCCTGTAATTCCTGTAGCAGATTGGTGTATGGAACTTCGATAATTGCCTGCCCGTCTCGCTGCTGCTTGATGACGTATCCCTGCTCTCTCAATTTGTTGAGTTGCGCATGTTTGTCCAGGATGGCATCTACTAAGCTGACAAAGGTTGCCTGGGTGGTGGCATCAGCAGGATAGATAGGCAATTGACGGAAGTAAGAAGGGTTGATGTGAACATTATCAAATTGACGCGCAAACCAGTAATTGAGCAGAGATGAGTTGAAAAGCGCGAGAATGTATTTGAGATCATACGCCGGATTTTTGATAATGATGTTACTAAAATTGTGGCGGTTGTAAAATTTTTGATCGTCATAGGTAGCTACTAACCGGCGCTTAAGGGCGCGATTCCGCATGTCTTGCACAAGCAGTTTGGAAGAGTCAAAGAATTTATTTTCACGAGGTCTACAGAGCCAGCTACCATATTTTAAGTATGGATGTGATTTTCCCCAACGTAGTTCATAACGTCCTATAAATGCGCTACCATCAAGTAAAGGTTTCCATTCAACTTCCCCTGGGGGTATGTTTCTGTATGGTTTAATGTAAAGATTAATATTTGCCTCTTCTTGCGTTTCATAAGGAATGATGCCTTGAGTGCTTTCCGTTACATCATTGAGCCGTAGTACACTGTTTCCATTCCCATTAACAGGAACTTTACAAGCATCCTCAATACGTTGCAGCAGGTCGTCATAGCGGATATCGAATTTGTGTTGTGGGTCGTCTATCCAACGGGATTGTTGTTGTGCGAGTGATTCGACCCAGGTTCTTGCCACAAGTTTATCGAGGGTATCACGCAAGCCTAACAGGTGAATCTGAACTTGCTGTTGTCGGCGTTTTTCCTCGTCGTTTTCGGCAACCAGGAAAAGAAGAGCGCAATCGACATTCGCATCAGGCCAGATGCCTTGCGGAAGATCGACAATTTGCTCTATACGCCCTTTCGCCAATAGCTGGCCTCGTAATGCGGCAGTGTTTTTGCCCATCAAATACGTATTGGGTGTGATAAAGCCGAGCCGACCGTTGGGGGCGAGCAGTTCGAGGCCGAGTTTCAGGAAGAAGGTGTAGGTGTCGGGCTGGCCGTAGAAGACGTCGGCCCATTCGTTGCGCAGGGTGTTCTTATATTCATCGCTCAGGCTGGCTCCATAGGGCGGGTTGGCGACCACGTAGGCAAAGCCCTGGACGTAAGGCGTATCAGGGCGGCGGCTTTTGATCTGTTCGACGATATCGCTTTCTTCGGCGAGCAGGATATTAAAGTGCGTGTAGTAGTAGCGTCCAGTTGGGCGGGCCAGAGCATCCACGTTGTAGATATGGAAACGTTTGATATTGGGTCGCTTTCCCGCGTCATGAGCCATTTTTATCAGGTCAAGCGTCTGGATAAGCAGGTTCACTTCCGCGAGATAGCAGGCGAACGGGTTCAGATCAAAGCCAAAGATATTTTGCTGCACTCGTTCCAGCACCGCGACGGGATCATCTACCTGCCCGTTCTTTCCCTTGTAGGCCTCAACAAAACGTCGAACGGCTGTCACCAGGAAGGAACCGCTGCCGCAGGCCGGGTCGATCAGGCGTTTTTGCGAGCCGATCATGGCTTTGTCCCTGTATCCAACCTCGTCCAGAATGTAATTGACAATTTCGGGCGGCGTGTAGTATTGCCCTTTTTCGCGCTTTTCCTTGCGGTTGACATAGGTATTATAGATGGTGCCGATGATGTCGGAGTCTACGCCCGCGAAATTGAAGCGACTGAGGCGATGCAGGGCCATGATGAAGTGCTGGCGGTCAAGGCGATACCAGTTGAAGAGTTCGCGGCCCGTAAAAAAGTGGGCATAGATGTTTTGCGCGTTGGCATAGGCCATATCCAATAGGGGATCATAGGGGTTGCCCTGCGCGAAAATCCAGTAGCGTTTAATGTCTTCCTGCCAGTGCTTGAGGCCGCCATCTGAGATGAAACGACCGGGGAAAATGCCCTTATCCTCACAGACGCGAATCAGGAGCAGGCGAATGAAGACCACATAGGCCGCCTGCAAGGCAAATTCCTCGCGGCGTTGTTCCTCGCTCAAGTCGCCCAGCATGGTTTCTTTGACCAGCGTGGCCCAGATGTGGTAGTCATCGTTAATGTTCCGGTCGGTCTGGTAATCATGATTGAGCGTTGCCTGCCGTTTATGGTAGTCAAAGGCCATCTCTGTATAGAGGTGCAAGGCATTACGCAATGGGGTGAAGTCATCAATGGTGGACATAGGACGTGCCGCGTTAGGTTTATCTACGTACTTACGCCGTCGCGCCTCATTGATAGGTTGCAGGACAGCCGCGAGAACATCTTTCGGCCCGAAGAAAGCGTTAGCATCCTGTTCAAGTCGCACCAGTACATTTTCGATGGCGTTCATCTCATCGCTATCCAGACCCCATATCTTCTGGTAGTCTTCCAGGAGAATCGTTAAGAATTTTTTGCGTCCCTCGCGCAGCTTCTGTGCGGCGGGTTCCGGGTCATTATCTGTCAGGCGATAAATTCTCTCAGCATATTCGGCATAGCGGGTTAAATGATGGTCGAGGATGCGCCGGGCGTCTCGTTGCAGTTCCATCACCAGCATCTGCAATTCTTCAACCAGTACCGACTCGTTGCCCTTGCCCGTACCAAGCGGAAGCGCCTGAGCCAGCCATTCGTCAAGGTCTGTACCAATTTCCCGCTCAATGCGCTGTGTATCGGCAAACGAGGATTTATGGCAGAGATCAAACAGGTCATGTAGGGCCTTTTCATAAGCAGGGGAAAGCGATTGTCCATTGAGCCATTTGCGCACCATAGCGGGAATATCGAGTTCGATAATGCATCGTGGAGTATTGGTAAAGTCCCAGACCATCAGGCGGCGACCATTCGTGAGCCAGCCCAGGCGTAAAGCAGCAGCCCGTATATACCCTTCAAGCTGTGAAAGATGGCTATCGGGTTCGTTTAGATTCAGCGTCAGGTCCAGGCTGGTATTTTTATCTTCAACAATGAAGCAGGTGCCATAGACGGGTTCGGCGGGCGCAAAATCCGGTCGCCCATTTTTGCGTTGTTGATTATAGAATCGTTCGCCGGGAGCAAAGCCTAACAAGCCTAAAAGTGGACTGACAATGGCGGTATCAACGATGGGAGCCTCGTCGTTGCCTCGACTTTTCTCTGGTAGATTTAAATAGGTAAGGTAGTCAACGCGCCGGAACGTTTTTTGCGTAAAAATAGCGAAGAAGCCTGTCAAAAACTCAGCAAAATTCGCAACGTCACCCATCGTAAGAACAACTCCATCCAGCAAACTGTGTTCGCTATCATATCATGATCTCCTTCAGAAGTCATCTAACTTTCTTAAAAGCCAGCCGTATATGTTACCAGATATAGCTAAAACGATATACAATAGCAGCATGACAAAAAACGTAGGGTGTCACGAAGCCTATATTAATAAGGAGAACTTATGGACGCCAGATTTTATAACTCTGAAGAGATTGATATCGAGCGGCTTGCCAGCGATCTAGAGCAGAAGTATCGAATGCAGGGATACGAGGTGCAGTCGATTGGCAACAAAGACCAGATGATGGTGCAGTTAAAGAAGGGCGGCGATCTTGCTGCTCTGGTGGGTATGCAGGCTGCTCTCAGCGTCATTATTCAGCGATTGGCGGGCGGCACGGTGGCGATGATTGGCCAGCAGAAGTGGATTGATAAAGCGGCGGTTGGCGCAGTTGGCCTGGTGGCCGCGCCCGTCCTCTGGCCCTTGATGCTGACTGCCGGAGCCGGAGCGATTCGACAGGCGAGCCTGGGCAACCAGGTCTTGAACGAAGTAGACTGGTTGGTGCGGCAGCAGAAGCCAGAAGTGCGGCTTGGCCCTATTCCGGCGCACCTGGTGCCGCAAATTTCACAGCAGTGGGCGCAGCCGTCCTCGGTTCCAGTCTATACGCCGCCCGCTTATTCGCCGCCCCCGCCGGTCTATACTCCGCCGACTCCCGTGTATACGCCGCCAGCGCAGCAGGCCGCGCCTGCTCCCGCGCCGACACAGTTACGCTGCCCAAATTGCAATACACCTTATGAAGAGGGGGATACGTTCTGTACTGGCTGCGGGCGTTCATTGAAGACGCTTTGCCCCAATTGCAAAACGGAGATCAAGCCGGGAGTATCATTCTGTCCAAATTGTGGAGCGTCCACCTTCCAGACGCTTTCGGCGTCGCAGGCCGCGATTCCACAGGCAAGCCCTGCCCCACAACCACCTACTCAGGCTGTTCCAACGTATACACCGCCGAAGCCCGCGCCTAAACCTGCCACGCCTCCACCTGCGCCAAAGCCGCAGCCATACGTGCCGCCAACACCGCAGACGCCGCCGGTCATGCCGCAGCCTTCGGTGACGATTATTCCTGGCGCGTCTAAGCCAGCCACGCCGCCTCCGCCGCCGCCCGCGCCGAAAGTGCCGGTCTATACACCACCGCCGCAGAGCGCGCAGCCAACGGTGCAGACAGAGGTGTCACCGAACTCGCAGACCATTCCGGCTCCGCGCCAGCCGATCAAGCCGAAACCCGCACAGCAGCCTGCGGTCGATCCCAACAAGCCCTGGGGCAAGCTGATCTTCAGCAACGGCCAGGAAGTGCAGTTGAGCGGCGAACAGGCCCTGGTTGGCCGCGTCGATCACGACGTGCCGGGCATTAATCCGCAGGTAGACCTGAGCAAGATCCCTGGCGGCGATACCACCTCGCGCATTCATGCCACCATCGAACATGTTGGCAGCGGCTATACAGTCACCGACCTCAACAGCACCAACTCGACCCGCGTCAATGGCAGACGCGTCGACCCCGACAAGCCTATGCCCATTCAGGATGGCGATACGCTCCATTTCGGTAAAGTGACCTGCACCTTTAAGAAGTTGTAGATACCCTTGTTGATTGCTGGGCGTTGATAACAGGCATCCGGCAATCAATTTGTAGGGGCGCGCTGATGCGTTTTGACAACTAAAAAGGAGTCCCATTAGGCATGCCATCCTGAAGCGAAAGGAGTCCCACCAGCATGTCATCCTGAGCGAAGCGAAGGATCTCTTTGCCGGGCGATTCGCGTGCCACTACCGGAGATCCTTCGCTTCGCTCAGGATGACAGGGGCCAGTCTCCTCTGTTATGTTGTCAAAAGTCATCATCGCGTCCTACAAAAATCCCATTAGGGAGCAATCTACCCATACCCTTTTTATCGAAAAATATGCCTATGTAAAGAACAGGAGAAACTTCTATGGATACACGTTTTTACGCGGCAACAAATCTTGACCTTGAAAAACTGGCGGCTGAGCTTGAGCGCACATTTACTGCTCAGGGCTACCAGGTACAACATTTCGGCAATAGAGATCAAATGACTGTACAGATGAAAAAGGGCGGCGATGTGATCGCCATTCTTGGTATGCAATCCGCGCTTACCCTTGTCATGCAGCGCGCTCCTGACGGAATGCGGGCAATGATCGGGCAGCAGAAATGGGCTGATAAAGCGGCGGTAGGAGCAGTTGGCCTCTTCGTTCCTTTTCTCTGGCCTCTGATGCTGACCGCCGGAGCAGGAGCCGTCATGCAGGCCACACTGGCCGGGCAGGTCATGAACGCGCTCGATATGCTGGTTTACCAGCAAAACCCCGATGCGCGTCCTGCGCCCGCTCCCGACCATATGTCCTTCCCATCCCAATGGCTGGGCAAACAGCCATCCAATACTGTCACCTGCCCCAATTGTAAAGCGGAGAACGAGGCAGGAGACAGCTACTGCGCGAATTGCGGCAAGCCTCTGACACAGGAAAAGGTACATTGCACCAACTGCGGCGCTGAGGTTCGTCCGGGAGCCGCCTTCTGCACTAAGTGTGGGACAGAGGTCGCGGCTGAATAAAAAGTGGCATAGAACTGATCTATCTCAGCATTCGCTCCGTATGTTGTGGTTGGATGGGCAAGAAAGCCTATCGAGGAGTACGAATGCTGAGAGGAGAAGTCTATGTCAGCACAGGACAGCGCGAATCTTGTCGCAATTCTTTACCAGGGGTTCAATGACCGGAGTTTTGAGCAGGTAGCATCAATTTACACTGATGACTGCGAGTATACCAACGTTCCGGCAGGCATGACCTTGCGGGGTCACGAAGGCGTGCTGCAATCTTTGCAGGGCTGGGCCGCCGCCTTTCCAGACAGCAAGCTGGAAGTACACAACGTGATAGCGACCGATGACATGGTAGCCGTTGAGTTTACCGGTCGGGGTAAGCAGACTGGCCCCCTCGCTACGCCAGCAGGCATGATTCCCGCAACTGGCCGCCCGATTGAACTGCGCCTGGTAGAAGTGCATCAGCTTCGCGGCGGCAAGATCAGCGCCACGCGCACCTATTATGACGCTATGAGCATGATGCAACAGCTTGGCCTCGTTCCGGCGATGGGCTAAGAATTTGTTCATTTGAACACCGACCACCCGCGCAAACGTTTGCGCGGGTGGTCGGTGTTCAAATGAACGTACTCCCTGATGTTATAATAAGTCTTACCAGTAGTACCATACACCAGGGAGTTGCAAAGGCATGGAGACCCAGATTCCACCGCAGGAAAACGTACAAATCGACCCCGAACGACAGCGCAAAGCCAGAGAATACGCGCGTATTCATCGCCGCCTATCTTTTGTGGGGCTGTGCATTGGGCTGATTGGTATTTGTGTCTTGCTTTTTACGGGGCTGGGTACGTGGTTGCGCGATCTCTTGCATCCCTTTAGCTGGCAGCCCATTGCTGGCTGGTATCCCTTGCAGGTGTTGTTCTATCTTTATATCCTGATTCTGGCGAACGATATTCTCACGCTTCCGCTCTCCTACTACGGCAGATTTGTGCTGCCGCATCGCTATGGCCTGTCAACGATGACTCTGGGAGCGTGGATAGGTGATCGCCTGAAAGGGCTGGCTCTGACCCTGATCTTCGATGCGCTGGTGGTTGAACTGATCTACGCTTTGCTGGCGTGGCAGCCGCAGACGTGGTGGATATGGGTGGCGATTGTGCTGCTGCTCTTCTCGGTGCTGGCGGCAAATCTCGCGCCCGTGTTGATCTTTCCCCTGTTCTACAAATTTCGCCCGCTTGAGGATAGCGAACTAACACGGCGCTTACTGGCCCTTGCGGAACGGGCACATACTCGCGTGCGCGGTGTGTTCACCTTTGAGATGAGCCGCAAAACGACGATGGCGAATGCGGCTTTGATGGGCCTCGGCAATACGCGCCGTATTGTGGTCGGCGATACGATGCTTGACCGCTACACGCCGGACGAGATCGAGGTGGTGCTGGCACACGAACTGGGACATCACGTTCACCGCGATATCTGGAAATTGATTATCAGCCAGTCCGCGTTGATGGTCGTTGGCCTGTATCTGTTGAACCTCGCGCTGCACTGGGCCGTAGAGACGCAGCATTATTACATGAGCATGTCTGACGCGGCTACGCTTCCGTTCTTGCTGGCTGTTACTGGCGTGCTTGGCCTGATTGTCCTGCCCATCACCAACGGGTACAGCCGCCGCATTGAGTATCAAGCCGATGAATACGCCCTGCAATCAACTGGCATGATCGAGCAGTTCAAAAGCGCAATGACTCGCCTTGCCAACCAGAACCTGGCAGAGGTCGAGCCATCGCCTCTCATCGAATTCCTCTTCTACAGTCATCCCTCGATACGCAAGCGCTTGCGACACGCGGATGAATTTGCGAAGCGGATCAGGCTTGTACAGCCTTCATAAGCGCCTCTAGCTTCGGACCGGCAATATCAGGCGAGCCAGCAGGCATACTTAAAATGGGTTCATCGACGCCAGCCGCGACCCATTGATCGAGTTTGGCGACAATCTCCTGGGGCGTTCCGATAATCGAAGTCGCGTCAAGCATCTCTGGCGCGACCGACTCGACCGCCGTTTGCAGACCCTTTTTCCAGCCTTCCTGTACCGCCTCAACTTCTTTGCCGAAGCCGTTGCGCGTCAGCATTTGCGCGTAGTAGACACCCATCTTGCCAATATAGTAGGAAAGAGGCATGGCAGCCTTGAAACGCGCATCGGCCCGCTCTTCCTCTGTTGCGTTCTCATCCAGGATGACGCAGGTGATGTAGGGAGCAATCATGGCGCTATGCGGCGGTCGTCCTGCCAGCTTCGCGCCTTCGTCAAGCTGTTCGCGCAACACGTGCCATCTGGTAGCGGGCCAGTAGACGGGCAAGACACCATCAGCAATTTCGCCTGACTGCACCACGTTTTTAGGCCCCATCGCCGCGATATAAATAGGAACGTCTTTGCGAATAGGCGTGAAGCGCAATTTGAAGCCGCGTTCGAGATTGAAAAATTCGCCGTGATAGATCAGCTTTTCGCCGCGCAGGATCATGCGAATGATCTCTACATATTCACGCGTGCGCTGCACCGGCTTCTGAAAGGGAACGCCATGCCAGTGTTCAATCACATTCGCCCCGGACGGCCCAAGCCCCAGCAGAATGCGCCCGCCCGAACGCTCATCCAACGTCGCTACCGTGCTGGCAAGCAGCGCCGGAGTGCGCGAATAAATATTGGCAATACCCGCCCCGATTTTGATACGCTTCGTCGCCCTCACTAGATCGGCCATCGACGTAAAAAGCTCATAGCCCCAGGACTCGCCCAGCCAGATAGAATCGTACCCCAGTTCGTCGGCGATCTTGACCTTTTCTACGACCTCATCCCAGGCCGCCGGAAAATTTGGCGAGTCAGCCGTCAACCCGATGCGATTGCTGTATGCTCTGCTCATATGTTGCGTTCGTCCTTCCATGCATGAATTTTGGTATTGATGTGGTGTTATTATACAATCTGGATGGTTGAGGGGGGGAGATTGCAATAAGCTAAATCGTTTTCTATCTGATATCTCTTTTTTTGATTATGATGAAATTTTGTGAAAAAGACTTGACAATTTTATCTATTTGCTGGGTATACTTCTTTTAGTGCCGTTACTACGAAACTATCGAGTAATAAATCTTGTATTCACTTTGCTCTTCTCATTATTAAGAGGAGATAATAATGTTTTCTACAGTAATTGCCTGTTATTCCCTACTTGGCATTATTTTCCTTCGCTCTGGTATAGGAAAAATGTTTTTTTGGGATTCTCTTCCAGATACTATTGCAGAATATCAACTTTTACCGAAATCACTTGTAAAGCCTGTAGCTTATATTCTTCCTTTTGTTGAGTTATTTTCAGGTATATGGCTTTTTACAGGTATGAATCTCCTTTTCGCGGCAGGTCTAGCCACTATACTTCTGTTCGTTTTTACAATTGCAATCGCAATTAATCTTGCTCGTGGAAGACGCATTCAATGTCACTGTTTTGGTAAGGCAGGGTAAAAATTAGCTCTATAAGTCTTGTACGAAACAGTGTGCTGATAATTCTGGCTCTTTTCCTCATATTTTATGCATTTGTATCGCCAAAGGATATTTCTTTATCTGTTCTTTGGCAACAGGATTTGAGAACATTGACTAATTTTGCGATTCTTTGTCCTACTGTCGCAGCGATAACTTTGACGTTTGGTATTTTGTTCCTCTTAGACGATTTTGGTCTTTTGTTACAGATAAATCGCATGCCTTCAAAACACAGAAGGTAATTATTTCTACGGTCTTTTCAAAGGCCACGTAGAAGCGCGCAGTATATCTTAGACAGAGAAATGGAGGCGTTAAAGTGCCAACAATTTGGATTATTGTTTTTATTTTGCAGTGGATAGTATTAGTATTTTTAATCTGTATTATGGCGGGTGTACTTCGCTATCTTGGCTCGATTCAGGATAAGATAGAGGAGGTTATACCTCGTTCTTCTCGTTTTGTGCGCGGAGAGTACGCAACAGAATTCTCATTGCCAGACCTTAGTGGACATGTCATTGCGAGCAAGAGCCTTTTAAAAAAAGAACAAGAATTACTTCTACTGTTTCTTTCCACCAAATGTGACTCATGTCAAGCATTGCTTGGTACACTTGCTCATCTTGTTAGCACTTATCAGAATGTGACTATCAAGCATTCCATAGCTTTAGTTGTTGCCGGTGAATTAGACTCTGTTGCAAATATGGCGCAGAAATATTTACGGCAACTGGAATGCATACATATTTTGGTTGATCAAGCAGGCATAGTTATTCAGAACTACGGCATTAGTGGAACTCCGTTTGGGATAGTACTGAACAGTCATGGTCGCGTTATGCGACAAATGCTTGGTCCCACGCTTAATTGGTTAGAACTTGTACTGGGAATTCACGCCACTTCATTGGCAGAAGATGAAGAGAAGGAGAAGAGCCAGAATACGATATCAACTCAGTTTACGGCTGGAATTTAATTTCCAGGAGATAGCTACTCATTTCTCTTACAATTATAAGGAGTAAACGATGAAAAGGCGTACAGACCCAACAAAGGAAGCAGCTCGATTTGCGATGCATTTATCGCGCCGAAGCTTTTTTCGCCTCTTAGCAAAGGGCGGTGCAGTGATTGCTGGTATTGGAGCAGGCATAGGAGGATTTGGACGAGGATTGCAAACCGTATTTGCACTACCCCAACTTCCTGCTCCTTGTGTAGGTGAATGCAGCCTTTACTCCTCGTATTGTTATAGTGGCGGAGAGCGCTGCTTTGTGCAATGCGTGGATTGTTGTTGGCTCAAGCCGCATGCTGCATTCGGTTCCTGGTACTGGATCTCAACTAATCCACCTGAACCTGGATTTAGCTGTACCGCCGGTATCTGCTTATGAACCTTTTTCAATTGGACTCAAGTGTCACAGTTTGATAGCTTGGGCAATTTCACTTCACAAGAAGTGCCGTTTGTCATAATGCTCATATATTAAATGTATATGATGGATTATGAGGTAGAAACGAAAGGGTACAGACATGGCAGAAAAAACGAAAATCAGTGTGGGTCCAAAACGTTCAGATCCATTAGCTGGACATTACGGACAACCTCTTCTCGTAAGTGATGCATCTAGTGGTACCTATTTGGGGCGTGTTATACTTGAATTGTATGACATTCATAAGCCCCAACACCCGGAGGAAAATCGTACCGATAGTCATAACCTGCGGTATATGGTTGATCCGGTTGATGGATTAGCAGCAAATGAGCTAATGCAGCGAATTGCAACAGCCCTTCTTTCTGATGTTTCTAGTTCCACCCATCCGAATGCAAGCAGGGGATTGCTTGCCGAATATAAACAGCCGCTAATTGGTGAAGATGGTCCTAACGACCACTACCTTGGGCGAATCGTAACTGAACTCTACCGGATCGCTGATACAGACGTCCTGCAATATACAGTTGATCCGGCGGCTGGATTGACAGCAAGTGAACTGGCACAGCGAGTCGCAACAGCCTTTTCGAACCGTGCCAAAACCGACAAGTTAGATATCTAACTCTACGTATTGTGCATGAGTGGTTAATTAGATTATAGATGGACTTTCAGCTTCAAGGCGAACAAATTTGTAAGATGGGTTTCTGAAGATACATTGTCATAAGTTTAACGTCAAAGGCTGTTGTTTGCACATCTTCGATGTATAAACAACAGCCTTTGACGTTAAATACTTCAACTTCAGTAACTTCTTCATATGAAGGGCCGCAAAGGAGGCCGGGGCTTTCCGGTTTTTCGGTGCCTTTATAGTCGCAGCCCTGAAAGCATTCATAGGTGGACAGACCTTTTTTATCGTCTCAGCCATTATCTTTTTTATCGCCCTATGCCTGCTTGCGTTTATTATGATGAGGGAAGTAAGACAACAAAAGTAGCAATCAGAAACAATGGCGAATACGCTAGAGATAAATATTTTATATATATAGGAGGTAAACAACTTATGCCGATTCCCACAGTTCGTCCCCCATGTCCTGTTTGCGCTGCAAAAGGCAATGAGCGTGTCTGGAGGGGTACCAATGCTGGTGAAGGTTCTTTCGGCTTTGGCGCGACCAGCACCTTGAAAGTTCTTTCAAAGAGGCATAAAACGGTTGGTTCTATTGTGAAGGCCCTGGTATGTACCAAATGCGGCTACGTGCAGTTGTTTGTTGCGCCTGAGGATTTTTCTGACTAAAAACACAAAAATAACCTTGTTTTCTGAAATAGATGGCCCTATAATATGTATAGCTTTGTGCTTAGATCATGATTCAGCACCGTGCTTGCGCAAGTTGTTGAGATAAGAATGCCTATAGGTAGTTCTGTGTATGTAGTCTTCCCAATAGGAAAAGCAGGTCCTCGAAAAGAGGGAAAGAAGAGAATGACTATGATTATCGAGTTGCTTCTCACCGGCCTGTTTGTATTGCTTGTCCTCGGTTTGCTGGTGGCATTTGTCTATAGTATGGCGCGCATGCGTGTTGATTCCAGAACGCAGGATGCTCTTGTGAACGATGCTCCAGGACAGCAAAGGGTTTTTAGTGCGTCCATTCTGAACTTTATCAACCAGAAGTAACTGTTATAGCCTGATTATTCTCACTTACAATCAGGCAAAAGGCCATTGGACAAAGAGTAGGTACGTTAGAACAAGAAGCTCCTGGTTTTCCAGGAGTTTTTTAGTTCCCGATATGCCAGAAAAAAGCCCCTCTGGCCTGTCATCCTGAGCGCAGCGAAGGATCTCCGTTGCCGGGCAGGAGCGCGCCCCGAGACCGGAGATCCTTCGCTGCGCTCAGGATGACATCTGGGGGAGTATGATGATAGAGAACTTGCCACGCTCAACAAATACCAGTAACCAACAATTTAGCAAGTCCAACCCCCATAAATATAGATACATTGCCGCTTGACTCCCTTCAAGACAGCAGGTATGCTCATCAAAAGGCTGGCATTCCTATTTAGGGGTTCCGAAAGGACAGGTGAGCGATGGAAGCCCAGGATGAGCGGCTGAGGCGTATTTTGGACTGGATTCCGGGTTGGAGCGCGTCCGAGGTGCAGGTATCTCCATTAGTTGGCGGCATTACTAACCAGAATTATCGCGTGGATATTGGCGGGGAAAGTTTTGTGTTGCGTATTGGTGGGAAAGGAACGCACCTGCTTGGCATTGACCGCGAACGCGAGAGTATCTGTACCGCCATTGCCTATTCAGTCGGCGTGGGGGCAGAAGTATTGCACTTCTTGCCGGAAGAGAATGTATTGGTGACGCGCTTTATTGAGGGCGCGGCCATTTCGCCTGAAAGCGCGGCGAAGCCGGAGACGTTGCGCCGCATTGTGCAATCCATGCAACGCTATCACAACGGGCCTGCTTTCCCTGGCACCTTTTCGCCGTTTGAGACGGTGCGCAACTATCATAAGCTGGCTCTCGAATACCAGGTTGCTTTTCCGCAGACGCTGCCTCGCGTGTTTGCTTTGATGGAGCGGATTGAGCAGGCACTTGCTGTTCGGCATGAGATACGCCCATGCCATAACGACCTGCTTGCCAGCAATTTTCTAGATGACGAAACAACCATTCGCATCCTCGACTGGGAATATGCTGGCATGGGCGATCCCTTTTTTGATCTTGGAAACTTCGCCGTGAACCAGTCGCTGGATGTCGAACGCTGCGAGTTGCTGCTGAGCTATTATTTTGGCGAGGTGCGAAGGGCAGACCTTGCGCATTTGCACCTGATGCGGCTGGCCTCGGATTTGCGCGAGTCATTCTGGGGCTTTCTGCAAATCGGCATCTCGGAACTGGACTTTGATTACCGGCAGTACGCTCATCATCACCTGGAGCGTTTTTTACATAACGTCGAAACCTCACCATTTGAGCAGTGGCTGCGCGAGGTGCAGAGAGGTTAGCCCTATCTATCTTTTTCTCAGGAGACACATACATGCAAGATCAGGCCAGAGTTGTGATTATCGGGAGCGGCATTGCAGGCTCCAGTATTGCCTATCATCTCACGGAGAAAGGCTGGCGAGATGTAGTGGTACTTGAGCAGGGGCCGTTTATTAGCGGCACCACTTCGCACGCGCCGGGACTGGTGGGGCAGTTGCGCTCATCGGTGAGCCTGACGAAGATGCTGGTCTATAGTATTTCACTTTATAAGCAACTCGCGGTCGATGGTCAGCCCGGTTATTTTGGCGTGGGGAGCCTGCGCCTGGCCTCTTCAAAGGAGCGCATGGAAGAATTGAAGCGGCAGGTGGGCTTCTCGAAGAGCGTAGGGCTTGAGGCGGAACTTATTAGCGCCAGCGAGGCGAAGCGCATGTTCCCTTTGATGAGGCTGGAAGGGGTCGAGGGCGCGTTATGGCTGCCAACCGATGGTTCGGCAAAGGCTCCCATTCTCGCGCAAGCCCTGGCAAATAAGGCACGAGAACGCGGCGCGCAATTTTACGAGTACACCCGCGTGACAGGTATCGACGTGAAAAATGGGCGCGTAGAGGCAGTACAGACCAATCAAGGGCGTATTCGCACCGAAATTGTCGTGGTAGCGGCTGGCATCTGGTCGCCGCGCATTGGTCGCATGGTCGGCGTCTCCATTCCCTTGATTCCCATGCAGCACCAGTATGCCGTGACGGAGCCATTACCAGAACTTACTGGGGATACGGTTATTCCCAACCTGCGCGACCCCGATAAGCTGGTCTATTTTAGGCAGGATGGCGAACGATTGGTGATTGGCGGCTACGAGCGCAATCCGGTGGCTTTCGATGTGGACGCCATTCCCGATAGCGATAATCCGACCGTTCACCCGTTCGACCCGGCACGTTTTGAAAGCCTGATGCAGGGCAGCATTGAGCGCATTCCCGCTCTGGAACATATTGAACTGGCGAAGCGCGTCAATGGGTTGGAGTCCTTTACACCCGATGGCGAGTTTATTCTGGGCGAGTCCCCGGATGTGAAAGGCTTCTGGGCGGCCTGCGGTTTTTGCGCGCATGGCGTCTCTGGCTCTGGCGCGGTAGGCAAGATGATTGCCGAATGGATCGTGGATGGCGAGCCGAGTCTGGATTTGTGGCACATGGATATCCGGCGTTTTGGAGCCTATACCGCCAGCCGCCGCTATATCTCCACTCGCGTACACGAGGTCTATAGCACCTACTACGATATCAGCTATCCCGCCCTCGAACGCAGCAGCGCCCGTAAATTGCGCCTCAGCCCGGTGTATAATCGCCTGGAAGAACTGGGCGCAGTCTTTGGCGAGAAAGCTGGTTGGGAGCGCCCCAACTGGTTCGCGCGCAATGAACCACTGGCGGAAGGGCAGGACTGGCCCGTACCCTACGGCTGGGCAAGCCGCTACTGGTCGCCTGCCATCGGAGCCGAACATCAAGCGACCCGCGAGCGTGTGGCCCTTTTCGATGAAACCTCTTTCAGCAAAATCGAGGTCTTTGGTCCTGGCTCGCTGGTCTTCTTGCAGCGCATTACCGACAACCAGATGGATCAACCTGTTGGAGCCGTGACATATACACAGATGCTAAACCAGCATGGCGGTATTGAATGCGACCTGACGGTGACGCGATTGGCAGCAGACCGTTTTCAGATCATTACGGGAACTGCCTTCGGCAATCATGATCTCTCCTGGATTCGCAGCCAGATGCCGGATGATGGCAGCGTCTACGTCAATGACATCACCTCAAGTCGCTGTTGCATTGGCGTGTGGGGGCCAAAAGCAAGAGAACTGATGCAGCGCGTGAGCGAGCAAGATTTCTTAAACGAAGCCTTCCCCTACCTGACCGCGCAAAATGTCACAATTGGGCAGATTCCCGCCCTCGCCCTGCGTGTCACCTATGTCGGAGAACTCGGCTGGGAGATTTACGCGCCAATGGAATATGGCCTGAAGCTGTGGGATACGCTCTGGGAAGCCGGGCAAGACCTGGGTGTGGTTGCGGCAGGTTATCGCGCTATCGAGTCGCTGCGTCTTGAGAAGGGCTATCGCTATTGGAGCGCGGATATTTCCTCCGAATACAACCCCTACGAGGCCGGGCTGGGCTTCGCCGTGAAACTCCAGAAAGGCGATTTTAACGGCAAAGCTGCACTTGAGCGTATCAAGGCCGAGGGCATCAGGCGCAAACTTTGTTGCCTGGTGGTTGATGATCCCGCCGCCGTCGGCCTGGGAGGCGAGCCATTGCTGGATGGCGAGCGTGTGCTGGGTCATGTGACAAGCGCCGGATATGGTTACACCGTCCGCCAGAGTATTCTTTATGGCTACCTGCCCATTGAATACGCAACACCCGGAACCCGCGTTGAGACCCAGATGTTTGGTATCCGCTATGGGGCGACGGTGATGAAAGAGCCGTTGTATGATCCCAAGAACGAGAAGGTGAAAGCCTGATGTTAGCCCCGATATATCTTTATCGCCTTTGCCACAAAAGCCATCTCTTCTGGATTTGTTGAAAGGGGATACGCTCGCTGTTCAGCAGGCGTCTCGCTCAGTTCTTTATACAGGCTTTTCAGACTTTGTTCAATGCCGGGGTCTCCATGAGTAAACTCATTCAGCAGGCTGAGCCAGCGCCCGGCGAAGTCCTGTGCTTCCAGGCTGGCAGGGTCGGTGCCTGCCGCTACGTGCTGCTTCAGTTCGGAAATCAAGGCATCCCAGAGTAAGGTTGCGCGGCGCTGATCTTCCTCGCTGTAGTTTTTGCCCCATTCGGCCAGCTTTTGCCGTTGTTCCTCGCTATAATGGCGCTTGCTCAACTCTTCCATCTGTTGTAGCTGCTCATGAGTGAAGTACTTTTTGCGCCAATCGTCACTCTGTTGCGCCTGCAAGACCTGAATCATGCGCACTATCGCATTCCAGTCATGTGAATCGCTCTGTACAAGTTTTTCTGTCTCGTCGAGCGCCTGGATAATAACGTCCAGTTGTCGCCGCTTCTCCTGCATCATCGCCTTCTGAAAGGCCAGCGTATCCTGCAATTCCTCTGGACAAATGCGTAAACAGGCCTTAATCTCTTCCAGTGAAAAGCCCAGAAACTTCAGGGCCAGGATTTGTTGCAGGCGCAAGAAGTCTGCATCAGTATAGAGCCGGTAGCCAGCCTCGGTATGCAGCGAAGGCGAGAGCAGGCCCACGCGGTCGTAGTAGCGCAGCGTTCTCACCGTCACCATCGCCTTTTTCGCGAACTGGCTGGTCTGATAGAGGTTTGAAGTAGGCATTTTCCTCTCCTTTCCGAAAATAGTATAAGGGGTGACGTAACGTCATGGCAAATAGTTTATTTTGGGCGCTATGGGAAACCGGAAGCCACCCGCAAGGGGATGGCTCTACAATATTGTGCCGCTTGTAGAGCCATCCCCTTGCGGGGTCTCTTTGCAAAACGTGTTTCCTCTCTCCTTTTAGTGATGCTTTCTTGTTGACTTTAATGTATGCTATACTCCTGGATGTTAGAAAACTGACTTAAAACAAAAGGAGATGCATGCCTTGCCGGACCTGCTGGTGACCAAATTCACGATACCCCCTGTTCGTTCCGTGTTGCTTCAGCGATCGCACCTGCTTGGGCTGCTGGAGCAAAGCCGCTCTGTGCCTTTGACGCTGCTATCGGCTTCGGCAGGTTTCGGTAAAACGACGTTACTCTCGGCCTGGGCCAGTCAGAATATGGGCCGAGTTGCCTGGTTCTCATTAGATGAGCAGGATAATGATCCTGTGCGCTTCTGGAGCTATGTCATTGCTGCGTTGCGGCATAGCGGCCCGCATCTTTCAATGGTGGGTGAGGCGGCGTTAGCCATGTTGCATGCGCCGCAACCGTCTCTTTTAACAAGCGTCCTGACTTCGCTCATCAATGAACTGGCTGCGCTTGGGCAGGATATCGCCCTGATTCTCGATGATTATCATGTGATTGACGAGCAAGCGATACATGATTCTATGCAGTTCCTGCTGGATCATCTACCTGCGTGCCTGCATTTGCTCCTGGCTAGTCGGGTCGATCCACTATTGGCGCTTACCCGTCTGCGCGTGCGAGGCCAACTCGTCGAGATTCGTGATACTGATCTGCGCCTGGAGAGTACCGAGGCCGCCAGTTTTCTGACCGAAGTTATGAGGCTTTCTCTTTCGGAAAACGACATGCAGCTTCTGGAAAGACATACCGAGGGCTGGATTGCTGGACTCCAATTGGCGGCCCTCTCTATGCGCAGGCGTGATGATGTCTCCACCTTCATCAAGACATTTAGTGGCAGCCAGCGTTTTATTCTGGATTATGTGCAGCAGGAAATTTTAGAACAACTCCCCCAGGCGCAACAACGTTTTTTGCTGTACACATCGGTACTTGAGCGCATGAATGCCGATCTCTGCCAGGCGCTTACCGGAGAGCGGGCCAGCCAGCAGATGCTGGAAGCTCTGGAGCGCGCCAATCTTTTCTTGATCCCGCTTGACGAGGAGCGCCGCTGGTATCGCTTTCACACGCTTTTCCGCGAGGTGCTGCTGGCGCGTTTACAGGCTACGCAGCCGCAACAGGTGGCCCACCTGCACCGGGAAGCAGCACTCTGGTTTCAACAACAAGAGTGGCCGCACGAGGCCGTCTCCCATGCGCTGGCAACGCAAGATTTCCAGTTTGTAGCTGATTTACTCGAGGACTGTGTCGAGCGGTTGTCGCGCCAGGGGGAGCTACAAACGATGCTGACGTGGATAAAACTGTTACCCTTAGAGGTGCTGCGAGCGCATCCGCGCCTTGCCACTAACTACATGATGACGTTCCATGTGCTATTCCCTTTCTCTTCTCAACAACAAGACGAGAAGGCGTACCTTCGTCAACTGCGAGCGGGCGTGGAGCAGGCATTACAATGCGAGAACCATATACCGCAGGTCGAGCGAGACCGAATACGCCACCGTCTCATCATGCTTGATGGCTGGGACCTGGTAGCCGATGCGCTCTCGAATGGTAATGTAGAGCAACTGAGCAGGCTTGCCGAGCAGGCGCAGGATTTACCGCCCGATGATGATCCGATGTGGGAGCTACAGCGGCTGGGGATATTCGGTATGGCCTGGCGCATGGCCGGGAATTTTCCTCCGATGGTAGCAGCTTTGCAGGAAGGCAGGAGGATGACCTGGATAACGCAGAATCGCTACCTGGAGGCCCAGATTCTATGGGGATTGATAGTCGCACTGATTGCCCTGGGAAAGCTCTCGCAGGCTCGCAATCACTGTGAGGTTCTCCAACAGTTGGTCTCCAATTTGGGAGAGCCGCTTCCGATAGCTGCATATCCCGATGTCTTTCAGGCTCAGTTAGCATACGAATGGAATCAATTAGAGGTGGCGAAACGTGAGGCGCTGATCGCCATTGAAAAGGCCACCCTTTTGCAGTTCCTGGACATTCTCATTATGGCTTATCATGTGCTGATGCAAGTCCACATTGCTCAGGGCGACCTGGGCGGCGCAGAGCAAGTCGTATATGAGATGGAACAGCTACACAGGAAGACCAGCATTCCGATCTTGCGCCCCTGGCTCGAAGGGCTACGGGTTCAGCTCTGGCTGGCTCAAGGCAAGCTGACCCAGGCGGTAGACTGGGCGGAGCATACCCCCTACCGGGAAGAAAACCTGGCTTACAGCCGCGAAGTCGCCTATCTCCCGCTGGCGCGCATCTACCTGGCTAATCGACAATATACAGAGGCGTTGGAGTTGCTCTCTGACCTCTTGAGCAGCGCCGAGCAGGTTTCACGAGTGGGAAGTATTATCCCTATCCTGGCGCTGCAAGTCGCTGCTTTGCAAGGGTCTGGGAAGATGCAAGAGGCATGCCATGTACTTGAGCGCCTGCTCGTATTAGCGCAACCTGAGGGGTATATGCGCGCCTTTCTCGATATCGGTGAGCCTATGCATTCTGCCCTTGAGATATGGCTTAAGACGTCACAACAAACTGCTTCGCCTGTTCTCACTTCCTACGCCAGGACAATACTTGCCGCTTTTGAAGACGAGCAACAGCAGGTTGTTCAGCGGGAAACTATCCCTCCTGCCTTTAAAGCTATTCCATCCGCTTCCTCTCAAGCTGCCCAACAGCTACTTGATCCCCTTACTCCACGCGAGCTAGAGGTCTTGCACCTGCTCGCCCAGGGAGCCACCAATCGCGAGATCGCCGATCAACTGGTCGTTTCTCTCACAACGGTCAAAAAACACATTGGCAGCCTCTTTCTAAAGCTGGCAGCGGAAAACAGAACCCACGCGGTAGCACGAGCGCGAGAACTGTCTTTGCTCTAATCTAATTCAGTGTCTTTTTGGCCCCCTGCCTTCTTCCCCTCTTCCCGTAAGAAATGGTACCTCGAAGTACACTTTTGGCTCCTGTGCTTTTCCCTCTGACAGCGTATCCTTGTTCTCATGAACATTCAGAAAACGACCCGGTATTCTGTAGGGACGCGATGATGAATATTCTCGAAATATCAGGGAATAACCGTGTAGGGACGCGCTTCATCGCGTCCTGCCTCGGCCTGTAGTGCGCCGCGATTGAACAGGACGCGATGAAGCGCGTCCCTACAGAATTATTCCCTATTCATTTGTAATGTTGAAGATCAAATGAGGAGTAAAAATGAATAAGCCATTACATGACCTCAACTATGATGAAACCACTGAGGTGCTGATTGTTGGAGGAGGCGTTGTTGGCCTCTCCACCTCACTCTTTCTATCCTGGCGCGGCATTTCCTCGCTGCTGGTTGAGCGGCATCCTGGCACTGCTATCCATCCGCGTATTCCTGCTCTGGCGCAGGCGACAATGGAGATGTACCGCAGTGTGGGAATCGAGGAGGCCATTCACGAGGTCGAAGCGCCTCTCAATATGAGCGGCAATCTCCTGTTGATGGAGAGCCTGGTCGGCGAGGTGTTTGATGTGTTGCAGGGAGACGTTGAGCCTTTCTTCATAGGTGACACAAGCCCGGCGCGAGGTAGCCAGGCGGCGCAAGACCTGCTGGAACCAATCCTGCGAGCTAAGGTAGAGCAGCTTGGGGGCGACCTACGTTTCAATACTGAACTGGTCTCCTTCGAGCAAGATAGTCAAGGTATCACAGCCACCATACGCGACCGGGAAAGTGGCAACAGGCGTACCGTTCGCGCTCAATACATGGTAGCGGCGGACGGCACGCACAGCCGCATCCGGGAAACGCTGGGTATTGGTCGGCATGGCAAAGGCACATTGTTCCAGTGCGTCAGCATGATCTTCGCGGCTGACGAACTGCTGGAACTGTTTCGCAAACGACATGCGGTCATGTTTTTTGTCGCGAATGACAGCATCTCAAATGCCGCGCTGGTGCCGTATCCAGGTTCGGCGGCGCGGTCTGATCTTTTCCGGCTTGACGTGCCATATGACCCGGAGGAAGAGTCGCTTGCCGACTATCCAGAGACGCGCTGCCTCCAACTTATTCGCGCCGCCGTCGGAATTGCTGATCTGCCGGTGCAAATCAAAACCGTCGCGACCTACGAAGCGCGTGAACTCGTGGCTGATCGTTTTCAGCAAGGACGAGTCTTCCTGGTGGGAGATGCGGCCCGCACCCAGCCACCGACTGGCGGCCTGGGAGGCGCTACCGGTATCGCCGAAGCCTACAACCTGACCTGGAAGCTGGCGGCTGTTCTACGAGGTGAGGCAGGAGAAGCATTGCTTGCTACCTATGATGCGGAGCGCCGCCCCCAGGCGGACTACACAGCCGAACAGGTGACGTTGCTTTCCCAACAGCGCCAGAGCGAAGGCTCAGCCGGAATCACTGTAGACCCCTTCACGCTCGTTATGGGCTATCGCTACAGCGCGGGAGCCATTATGCCGGAAGCCGGTGATGAAAATCTCCCTCTGGTGAAACCTTTGAGCCAGTGGAAAGGACAACCAGGAACTCATGCGCCACATCTCGTACTCGAACGAGAGGGGGAGCCAATCTCAACGCGAGATCTATTCGGCCCCCGCTTCGTCCTGCTCGTCGGCCCGGATGGACAGTTCTGGAAAGCGGCAGCCCGGCAAGTAAAAGAGGCCCTTCATATCCCGCTGGATTGTTACCAGGTTGGAGGCGAGACAGCCGAGCTTCTCGATACCAGCAACATGTTTTGTGAAATGTATGGCATCACAAGCGGCGGAGCGGTACTCGTCCGTCCTGATGGATTTATCGGCTGGCGGTGCCGGGTTGGAGAGGAGAACGAACAAGCGGCTGCACAGGCCTTGACTCAGACCCTCTCTACGCTTCTCTATCGCTGAGTATTAAATAGAAGGGAAAAAATATCATGGCAACTTTTGAATATACAGAAACATTTGAAGCTCCAGCAGCAACCGTCTTTGCTGCTCTGACCGACCTGGAAGCGCGCCCCACCTGGATAACAGGCATCCAGCAGGTGCGCGTCACCCCTACGGGACCCGCTCGCCTGGGAACCAACTACTTTGAAGCTGGCAAGTTCTCCGGCTTCAAGAGCGAGAAGACGATGAGCGTCACCGAGTTTGAGCAGGACCGCCTGCTAACCCTGGCTACCGCTGACGGTGCGCCTAACCCGTTCCGCGAGAGCTATCGCATCGAACCGCTTTCAGAAGAAACTTGCCGCGTGCAGTTTACCATCGACGTCGGAAACGTGCCAAAGGTAGCCGAGTTCTTCATGCGCCAGGAGATGAAGAAAGCGCTGCCACAGAATGCCACTCGCCTCAAGTCAATGCTTAATGGATATGCGAGAAAGAATGAGGGATAACCTTGTAGGGACGCGATTTTGAACATTTACAATTGGGATCGGTAATAGAAGCGGCCCTGGCATGTCATCCTGAGCGCAGCGAAGGATCTCGGCTCGACATGCTGGCAGCAGAATCGGCACGCAGACCCTTCGCTGCGCCCAGGGTGACATCGTGGGTTCATCCCGTTCTTTCAGCAATGTTCATTTTTGCGTCCCTACAAAATTCCGCCCATTTTTGGTGGTTCATCAAGCAAGCTGATAATAAGGATAAAACAAATGGATACCATTTCATCATTGTCTCAACTATCGCCAAAAACCACTATTGATGCCATTTCCCGGCTCGCCGTCCAAACCGAGGGATTGGTGAAAACCTATCCCGGAGGTGTTCAGGCGCTCAAAGGCGTTAGCATCAATGTCAGACAGGGCAGCGTTTTCGCATTTCTGGGGCCAAATGGGGCTGGCAAATCTACGATGGTGAAGATTCTTACGACGCTCTCCCGCCCTAATGGTGGGCGCGCCAGCATTATGCGATACGATGTCGTAAAGGAACCAGGGCGTGTGCGGCGGGTGATCGGTGTCGTCGCGCAGAAGTCAGCAGTTGATCTGGAGGCTACAGCGGCTGAGAACCTGACGTTGCAAGGGCAGCTCTATGGCCTCTCTGGTGCCGGGTTGCGACGGTGCGTTAATAGCCTGCTCGAACGATTCAACCTCATGGATGCGCGTAATCGCATTGCGCGCACTCTCTCCGGTGGTATGCAGCGCAAGCTCGATGTAGCGATGGGCCTCATTCACCAGCCGCAGGTGCTGTTCCTGGATGAACCGACTACGGGTCTCGATCCAGAGGCGCGAGCGGATATGTGGCGCGAGATTGCCAGACTTTCGGGCGAAGATGGGCTAACTGTTGTTCTTACTACGCACTACCTGGAAGAGGCTGACCACCTGGCACAGCATGTCGCCATTATCGATCATGGGGAGATTGTAGTCGAGGGAACGCCAGAGAGGCTGAAGGCGGAACTACGGGGCGATGCTATTCAGGTAGAGCTAGCCAGTGCTTTCCCTGAATCTGACATTCGCGCTGCGCTTAACAGCCTCGACGGCATGCTGCGCGAGATCGCGATTGATGGCCGTGTATTGCGGGCGCGTGTCGATAGCGGTGCCAGTGCAATTCCTACCGTACTCACGACCCTGGACTCGGCCAATATTCGCGTCTTGACCGCGACTGTTGCCCGCCCCTCGCTGGACGATGTATACCTGCGTTATACAGGGCGGGCCTACTCTCAAGCCGAAAACAAGGAGGTTATTCGATGAGCATTGCGCTTGCCAACACTGCCCAGATCACCGCTCGCTATGTGCGCGCGTTTCTGCGCCAGCCGTACTATATTATTGGCACGTTGGTACAGCCTGTCATCTGGCTGCTCCTATTCGGCCAGCTATTCCAGCGCGCCGCCGAGCTTCCCGGCTTCAGCTCTGGCTCGTACATTTCCTTTATCACGCCGGGCATCATCGTCATGTCAGCGATGCTTTCAGCAGGATGGAGCGGCACAAGCTATGTCATTGACATGGAGCGCGGCGTGATGAACCGCTTCCTGGTCTCACCTGTGCGACGCAGTGTGCTCATCGGCGGCCAACTCATCTATCAGGCTGGCATGGTGCTGTTGCAATCGCTCACTATCCTGGGGTTGGGCCTGCTTGTTGGAGCGCGCTTCTCCGGCGGCATAGTGAGCATTCTAATCCTGCTTGTCGGCACAATCCTGCTGGGTACAGCGTTCGCCGCGTTCTCCAACGCCCTGGCCCTGCTACTGCGCAAACAGGAGTCGCTGATTGCTTTGAATGTGACGCTGGTGCTGCCTCTTACGTTTCTGTCTGCTACCTTTCTGCCAGTAAATCTTATGCCGGAATGGATGCAGGTTGTCGCCAGGTTCAATCCAGTAAACTGGGCCGTTGAGATAGGCAGCCAGACTCTTAGAAGCAATATCGATTGGTCGCTGGTCGGCGTGCATCTTGCCTGGTTATTGGTATTGATGCTCGTCTGCGCCTGGCTCTCCATCCGCGCTTTCCGCGCCTATCAACGTTCCGTATAAAGCGGAGAATTGTTTTCCGCTTTTGTGGGCTGTCAAAAGAATAAGACAGTAAGATCACTTGCAAATCAAAAGTTAAAAAAGATGATCTGTTAATGAAGCTGCCATAGCAAGTTGCTCAGATACAATACTTCCTGCCAGCTATAGAGCAGAAACGGTGCGAGTACCTTTTGGATTATCATCTCTGTTACCATTCGTCGTAGAGGAAAAGGCAGGTATACTTATGAGGAAGGAGAATAAAGAGCGCGAGGTCATCAGAGAACAATGAGGAAGGTGAATGTAAGTATGAGCCTGAACACGTGAGAAAGGAAAGCAATTCCTGATGAGAAAAATTATTGTCACCATGTGGATTACCCTTGACGGCTACGTTGCAGGCCCCAATGGAGAAATGGACTGGATCGGGGAACTCTACGATGAAGCGATGGGCAACTACGAGTACGAACTGGTCAGCCAGGCCGATACGCTTTTGCTCGGACGAGTGACGTATCAAAGTTTTGCTGGCTCCTGGCCTCATGTCCCTGACAATCCTGCTGCCTCAGAGGGCGAGAAAATGTACGCCCGCAAGTTGAATGCTATGCGTAAGGTGGTCGTTTCCCGGACACTTGAAAGCGCGGAGTGGAACAATTCCACGCTGCTGAGAGAAGTTACCCCAGCAGACATCGAGCAACTGAAACAGGAGCCGGGACGCGATATCGTGATCTACGGCAGCGCCAGCGTGGTACGCATCCTGACCAACCTGGGCTTGATCGACGAATATCAACTGCTCGTCCATCCAGTGATTTTAGGGGGCGGCAAACCCCTCTTCCAAGATATCAAGGAACGGGTAAGGCTGAAGCTCGCCAGCGCCAAAACGCATCCTTCTGGCGTGGTTCTGCTTACCTATCAGCCGAAAGAATAGCATGATAACTGCAACCCCGGAGATGAAGAGAATGCCGCCTGTCGGGCGGCATTCTCTTCATCTCCAAAGTAATTCACGAAACGTTACTTAATATTGACCGTAAACTGCACGCTCAATACATACTGCGGGCACATCTGGCCGGGTTTGCAGATGGCCTTGCCATAGAAGTTTAGCTGTGTGGTACCGGCAGCCTGGGCTGTGAAGCGCCAGACACAGGACTTCGCGGGAGTTAGTTCGTAACCGGCGGGTGGCTGTAGATGTAGTTCTCCCTGCGAGCTGGTCGGGCCTGACCAGGCGTGGCCAAAGGGCAAATCAACTTCTATCACATCGCCGACATGGGCGGTAGCTGGTGCAGCGCTATTGGACGGCTTCAGCACAACGTTTGCAGGCGTCGGAGAGGTGTTGATGACTGTGGTGCTGGGACAGCCATTGGGACTCACTACAATATGTGTCGGTGTTGCCGGAGCAGACCCCGTTGACCCACCGCCCGAGCCTGGATTGGCTCCACATGCTGCCAGCATCAACGCCAGCAGGGCAAGCAGCGAACCCACAAGCAGTACTGCATTGTACCGCTTTGTCGAAATCCTACGCATTCTTCTACTCCTTTACAATTGACAGTCTACGAATATGTATCAATAAGTTCTACCTGGTATCAGAACGTCCCAACGAGGAAAAAAGTTCCCTTGCCTTATGATGTTTGATAAATAAAGGGGGCATATCCAGCCCTATCATGCTGAGCGCAGCGAAGGATCTGCGTTCTCCGACGATGCATGTGCTGACGCCGCAGATCCTTCGCTGCGCTCAGCATGACAGGGGATGAGAATTCCTTGTTCTTTTGTTAAAATTCATATAGGCAGGAAAGCCGGTAGGGGCGTAAGGCTCTGCCCCGCCCTCTCTGTAGAATAAACGTAAAGGAGAAGAAAGTTACGAGGGCCGCTTCAACATCGTCAGCAATTGCTCCGCGTCAGCAAGAAAGCGTCGATCCGGTAAGACTTGATGGGCAAGTCCAAGTCGAAGAGCTTCTTTGGCGTTGATGATTTCGCCTGTGAGTATCAGGCGCATGGTGGCGTTCATGCCAATGAGCGAGGGGAAATAGGCAGCAGCAACGGGGGGAAAGACGCCGAGATTGATCTCAGGCAGGCCAAATGAGGCATCTTCGTGCGCGATCACCGTATCGCAGAGCGCGGCCAGTTCGCACCCGCCACCCAGCGCGTGTCCCTTCACCAGCGCGACCGTCGGAATACCATGCGAACGCAACTCCTCGAAGGCGGCGCAATTATCATAGACAGCGCGCAGCATCTCTTTTTCGCGCCCGTCCAGGTGATCGCGAATATCAACCCCTGCCGAAAAAGCTTTATCACCCGCGCCCATAATCACCACTAAAGCAGGCGGCTCCCGCAACGCCTCGCGCATCGCCCCCGTCAATTGATCCAGCATCTCTATCGTAAGAATATTCAGCGGGGGCTTATCCAGAAAAAGCCACACGATATCATTGTGGCGGCGAATGCGAATATTGCTCATGCGTTTAGCTTATAACAGAACAAGAAATTTGTCCAATGCAATTTCTGCCTGTTATTGTTTTTCATCTTCCACAGGTTCCAGGTAGAGTTTGATCGCTTCACGGATATTTTGTAGGGCCTCTTCTTTTGTATCACCTTCGCTGATGCAGCCGGGGAGTGAGGGAACATAGACGGTATAACCGCCCTCGTCGCCTGGTTCCAGGATAACCTGAAATTCCATAGGTCTACCTCTACCTTTTACATGGACAAAGCGCATTATCTGTAGGGATGCGATTACAATGTTTTACGGATAAAGTAGGTAATGTGTATCATGTCATGCTGAGCGCAGCGAAGCATCTCCGATCCCGACGCGCGAATCGTTCGGGACAAGAGATGCTTCGCTGCGCTCAGCATGACATGATTACCTTGTTGGTTTTGCTGGTGAACATTCCTCAGCACGTCCCTACAAAACCAGATTTAGCGTCCGCTAAAATTCGCTTTGCGTTTCTCGGTATACGCCGCGATACCTTCTTTGGCGTCTTCGCTCTGGAAGAGGAGTTGTTGCAGTTCGCGTTCGATGGCAAGACTTTCGGAGAAGGAGACTTCGGAGCCAGATTGGACGGCGCGTTTGATGCGACCGACGGCCTTCGAGGCCTTGTTAGGCGGGCAGAACTGTTTGGCGTAGTTCAGAACCTCGTCCCAGTAGTTTTCGGCTTCGAAGATGTAGTTGATGAGGCCCAGTTCGAGGGCCTGCTCGAAGCTAATCAGCTTGCCTTCGGTCATCAATTCGATGGCCTTGTTCTTCGGCAGGGCTCGAGCGAGGCGCTGCGTGCCGCCTGTGCCGGGGAGTACGCCGAGATTGACTTCGGGCAGGCCGACCTTCCCGGCGTTGCGTTTGGCGATACGAATATCGCAGGCCAGAGCGATTTCGAGGCCGCCGCCGACGGTATGGCCGTTCAGGGCGGCGATAACCAGTTTGGGGGTCTGTTCCAGGCGCGTCAGCGTCTCGTTGGCGTGCAGGCAGAAATAGTACTTGAAGGTGGGCGTTACCGAGTTCAGCATCTCGATATCCGCGCCGGAGCAGAAGAAACGCTCACCCGCGCCGCGAATGAGCAGCACATGCACGTTCTCGTCGAAGCGCGCCTGCAAAATAGCCTCGTCAAGCTGGCGCATCATCTCGTAGCTATACGTATTGGCGGGTAGATTGGTCAGTTCGATCACCGCTACGCCATCGGTCGCCGTGTAGTTGACCAGCGTGCGTTCAGATGTGGTTGTCATGGTTAACCTTCCTTTCGCATTCGTTGCAAAGGTTCTACTTCAGCGGCAGAACCCGCTGAATGTTGTTGAACGTAAGCATCAAGAATGTCGTCGTCTTTGACGCATTCAAAGGGCGTATGACAGGCGGTACAGTAATATTGTACCGTCAGCAATTGCTGCCCGAACAGTGAGAAAAATTCGGTTTGAGTTGAGCCGCAATATGGACATTGCACTTGTGGGCCTGCTGCTTCCATAGCTTATCTCCGTGTCCCTTCGAGCCTTCGCCCGGTGGCGTTCCAGCTATTCCAGGGCAACGCCGCGCCCGGCTCCCACTGCTTTGTATCAGCATTGAATTTCACGGGCATCTCGATACCCAGGCTGTTGAGCGTGGGCAGAATTTTTTGCAGGTAGCGTTGGCGCAATTCGTCCGGCGTGGCGTCGATGATACCCTCGCGATAGAGTTGTTGCATAGCCGGGTCGTTCTGTGGCCCGAACCAGCACAGCGTTTCGTTCCACAGGGCTTGCAGCGAGTTCAGCAGGGCCTGCCGCACCGCGCCGCCAGCGTATGCCAGACGCCGCACCCAGCCCTCGGCATGAATGAAGTGCAGCCGTTCCTCTTGTATGATCTTGCGCGAACGGGCGCGTAATGGTTCGTAGGTTGAGTTCTGCGCGGCCTCGAAGAAGGTGGTCAGCGCGGTATCGAGCAGGAAATTGGTGGCGACGAAATCTGACCAGCCTTGAAAATCGCTATCGAGGAACGCGAGGTGATAGTGCAGGGTGCGCGTCATGGGTTCGACCTGCGACGGGTCGGCCTCTGCCTGCGTGAAGTCTTCGAGCAGGGGATAGAGGGTGCGAGCATGGCCCAGTTCGTCCTGGGTCATGGCGGCGGCGGCAACGGCAGCTTCTAAAGCGGGCGCGCCGTTGCACCAGTAGGCGTAGCGTCGTCCGATGGCCTGTTTGTTGTCGGCCAGCGACGACAGGACCGCGAACAGCGCGGCGTTGTTGACTCGTGTTTCTGTTGCCATATGCTCTCCCCCTACGACGCAATGACCGTCACGATGCAATCGCGCGGTATAATGACCATCTCGATCCAGCTAAACTCGTCATAGATGCTGCGGGCGTAGACCTTTGCCAGTTCGACGTCATCGGCCATCACGTTGCCGATTTCGTGTAGTGGCTCGTCATACTTGCGCCGGGCATAGACATGCCAGACCCGCGTTTCATTCAGCGCCTCGCGCCGTGAACGCTGCGCGCCGGATTGGGATGTAGTAGTTGTTGTGTTATTCATGCGGAAACTCCCCAGGTACGCATAATCTCGATGCCTTCCTCGGTGAGCCGGGCCTTTGTCCAGACCGGATCCCAGACGATTTCGAACTGTACCTCATGCACGTCGGCTTCCTTCAGCAGGCGCTCGCGAATGTCATCCATGATGAACTCCATCGCCGGACAGCCCATCGCCGTGAACGTCAGCTTGAGATGAACGGTGCCTTCGTGTCGCGAGATATCGACGATCAGGCCCATATCCACCACGCTGATCGGTATTTCGGGATCGGTCACGTCGCGCAGGGCGTCCCAGAGCGCCGGGCAGGCTGGATCATCTGGCGCGTGCGTGCGCAACGAAGGATAGCTGGCAAAGGTCGAAATCATGCATCCTGCTCCAACAGGCGCAGCATCTCTCGCTTGCCGCGCTGAATCATGCCGACGAACTCATCATTCATGGGGCCGCGCGCCTTCCAGCGTTTCATGACCTCATCCCAGGTGCATTGGCCTTCCCACCGCTTGTTTTTAGCGTCGAAGTAAGCCGGGAAGGGACAGTCGATAACGTATTTCTGCTGCTCCTCGTCGTAGTGCGCCGGAACCTTCAGGTGCAGTTCGTTACAGAGCGGCACCGCTGTAGACATCCATATCTGGCGCAGTTCGTCGTTGCTATGTCCCTTGAAGCCATATTCAAGTTGCTCGCCATGCTTTTTGAGATCATCAGGCAGGCCGAACCACTCGACGGTCAGCAGGAACATCCAGTCAACAGCCTGTTGTAGTTCCTCGTGTCCGCTGGGGTCCTGGTTGATCTTGCGCATGTTCTGCTCGCCATGTCGCAGGTGGAAGGTCTCTTCCTTGTCCACTTTCACCAGGGCGCGTTTCCAGGGGCCGAAGGTCGTACTCTGGTAGACATCGCCGAGCAGGGTATAGCCAGCCCGGTCATAGAAGGCATTGGCGACGACCAGCTCGACCCAGCTATCGAGGGGTACATCAAAGGCATAGGGATACTTGAAATTACGCGGGTCGCGCTCAAAAATCAACTGTTCCGTATCGACGCCGAGGTCGCGCAGCAGGCGATAGGCAATATGCGCGTGTCCCAATTCATCCTGAATGATGGAGATAGCCGAGCCAAAATTATTCAGATTGGGCGCGTGAACGGCGGCATGATAATAGGCCGGTGCGCTAATCAACTCGGTATCTGCGGAAACGGTGAGGATACGCTTCATGCCCTCAAGATAAACGGGACTCATATGGTCAATCGACTCGATGAGTTGCTGCTTGCGGATACGGCTTAACAGAGCCTCTTCGCTTTGTAACGCAGGCGAAGCCATACACGTCGCTCCTTCACTGGTAAGCCACACTATTTGAACAACTGGTATAATGATAACATGCGATATGTGGGAAGTCAAGGTGAACGTTTTCAGCGCAACCCTATATTTGTTTGGTCGCCCTGGTCGTTTCATGGGTTGACAAAATCCCAAAATCCTTCTACGATATATTTAAACGATCAGTAGAAAAGAGCAATGGAACATGGTGCAGGAACGAAAAGCGGTTCAGCTACCAGCCGCGCAGAAGAAACCGGAGAAGCGAGTGCGCCTGACACAGCAAGCCATTGTTGAGGCGGCAGCCGAACTCTTCGCCCGTAACGGCTTTGGCGCAACCAGCCTTGAGGATATCGCGGACAGGCTTGGCGTAACGAAAGGCGCGTTTTACTACCACATTAAAAACAAAGAGGAGATACTGCGCCTGATCTATTTGACGGTGCTGACGGTCAGCGAGGGGCCACTACGCCGGATTGTGGAAATGGATGTGCCGCCCGCCGAGAAACTGCGCCGGGCGATAGAGCATCAGACCAGCGTGGCGGCAGACCGCTCGCCAGCCATGATCGTTTTCTACCGCGAGCAGCCCCATCTAACCGGCCCGTTTTCCCGGGAAATTATCCTGCGCAAGAAAGCATACGAACGCTATTTCGAGCGAATTATCGAAGAGGGACAGGCGGCGAGCGTATTTTCGCCTGATATCGATCCCAAAATTGTCGCCTTTGGCCTGCTGGGGATGTGCAACTGGCTTTCGCAGTGGTATAAACCGGGGGGGCAGTATACTCCGCAGGATATCGCCGCTATGTTTGTAAAGATGGTGGAGCAGGGAGTTATGCTTCCAGGTTCCCTGCCCCCGTCTTTGTAGTCATCTCGAACCTATGTCATGCTGAGCGCAGCGAAGCATCCACGTGTGGCCGACCACAGATGCTTCGCTGCGCTCAGCATGACAAGTTTGTTCAGCATGACAGGCAAAGTAGCTCTTTAAATCCCCATAATCGCGTAAATATAGGCCCGTGTTTCTCCCGGCAGGCAGTTCAGCCAGTTAGCAGCGCCACAGGTGTTTACGGCGTATTGTACGGTGCCAGGCCCGCCATTATAAGCGGCGAGGGCTTTTGCGTAATCATTCCCGTACTGGTGATAATAATTGGCCATCAGGTGGGCGGCGGCGCGTAGAGCCTGTATCGGGTCCCAGGGGTTGATGCCGAGTCCTGCGGCGGTGCCCGGTTCAAACTGCGCGATTCCTTCCGCGCCTGCCGGAGAAACAGCATTCGGATTGAAGCCGCTCTCTTTGTTGATCTGGCGCACGAAATAGTCAGCGGGAATACCTGCATCGATGGCATCCTGCTGTGCGATGGCGATGTACTGACTCTTAGGCAGTGTCATCGGCGGCGGAGTCGGATTATTGGGCGTGGTGGATTGAGCGCCTGCGTTGGTTGGCATTTCATGCGCTGGAATAAGCGAGGTGAGTTGCCCCGTACTTATCAGGTTGCCCAGAGTTGAGAAAATCTGGGCCGGGCTTTGTCCTGTGGCAAGCGGAGTAAGCGTGAAGAGGGTGGTAATGAACATCAGCGCCACCACCGCCAGCACGATGCCGTGTTTCACGCGCGTACTCATACGGCGATGTGTTGCCTGAGCCGATTGAGCGAGCCGTTTGCGCGTCCTGGCCCCAGGTATGACTACGATGCGACCTATCGTTTTGGTACCCATTGTAGCCTGCAAGGCCGAGGTCAGTGAAATGGTTCCTGGTTTCAGATCCTCTGTAGTGCGGGTAATCGATGAAAGTTGATCTGTATGTAATAACGGCTGCTTGCCGTTTAAAAGCAATAGTGGGCCGGTAAGCTTCAACTCCTGCGTGGAAGATTGTGCCTGTGTGTCCCTGGTTCCTGCAATGCCACCTTCATCAAATGACGGAAGCGGTTGGAATTGCTGCATATCTACCTCGTCCATAGGGATAGGCCATCATGGCGCATCCGGTTTTTCAGCACTTCACTCGGAAGTACCTTTCAAATAATTCTTACCTCTACGGTCGGAGTCTACCTAAATAGACTGGCATCCGTCAATTTTTTGGGGGAGAGTCGAGGAAAAATAGGATGAAAATCCCAGGTTTTGCAAAAAACTTAACCTGATATGTATTGAAACGAGTTGAAAAATAAACTGAACCTTTCCCGACTATCAATTCGTAAAATCCTCGGTCAGCCACAACGTTCCTTTCGCATCAATATAAATGCCAATCCCAATATGGTGAAAATTTGTGCTGAGCAGGTTGCGGCGATGACCGTCGTCAGGTGGCTTCTCGTTAAGCATAGCAGTTTCTAGAGCTTGTACACCGTTCCATGCGGTACTGGCATTAACCGGGCCGTATTCGCCGACATTCTCTCCGCAGTAGTTCCAGGTCACGCCTTCCTGGGTGACGCGGTCGCAGGGGGCAGGCTCACCGGGGCATTGATGGCTTAAGCCGCACTGGCTCATTTTGATGGAGTGCTGGCGAGCGCCGCTATCCAGTGTAGTGTTTCTCGTATAAGCGGGAAGTCCGTTTTTAGCGCGGTCGGAATTGATGAGGTTGAATAACTGTTGCTCTAATTGTGTCTCAAGTGAGGTTGGTGTGGATGAGGGCGGGGTATTGGTGGAATTAGTAGGGGGTGTAACCGTCATACACGCCGTTGAGAATAAAGCAAGCAACCCTAAAAAGAACAGGCTCAAGATTTTTGGCATATATCAACCTTCATCGATAGTTTTCATGAAAGTTCTACGTTGTGCCGCGCCAAATGTTACACCCTATAACCTTTTCTCTTGTAGTCGCGGAAACAGGCTCAGCATATTTTCCCTTTCGATCAATGCGCGCTTCTGCTCATCAAAACCATCGAACGTCTGGATGCCTCTTACTGTGAACATCGTGGTAAACTCGGGCGCAAAGGGATAGTCGCTGCCGAAGAGGATATGCGAGGCGTCTACCAGTTCGCTTAAGGTGCGTAGTGTGTAAGGTGAGGATGAAAGCGCTGTATCATAATAAAATTGCTGTAGATAGCCGATGACCCCCTGTGGAGCGCCTGGAATAAAGGCCGACCCGGCGGCGATGCGGGTAGTCAGATAGGGAATGGTGCCGCCAGCATGGGCCAGGATGAAGCGGACACCGGGACAGCGATCCAGCGTGCCGCTAAAGAGCAGATTTGTGGCGGCTCGTGTCGTATCAAAGACGAATTCGAGCATAAAGGCGGGCAGGGAGAGCTTCAGCGAATCATAGTAGGTTGGAACGGTCGGATGCAGGAAAACAACTGTCTGTCGTCGCTGTAGTTCGTCAAACAGTTCGTCAAACAGCGGGTCGCCTGGATAATGCCCATTGTAATTGGAGAGCAATATCACCCCGTCCAGCTTCAGAACGTCAAGGGCGTATGCCAGTTCGTTTAGCGCGCCTTCCACGTCGGGTAATGGCAGAAAAGCGAAGGCTCCGAAACGGCCTGGATGCTTCTGGATGAGTTGCGCGGCATATTCATTACAACGGCGCGCAAGATCGCGGGCGAATTGCGCATCGCCAAAATAAACGCCCGGTTCGGAGAGGGAGAGCATGGCGGTGGCGATGCCATGCCTCTCCATCAGTTCAAGCGTGCTTTGTGTGTCCCACTCGGGGAATGGCCGTCCGCCCCTGTTTGAGAGGCCGCGGTTTTCCAGAGCCGAGAGGTAGAAGTCTGGAAGCAGGTGCTGGTGTACGTCGATACGCTGTGCGTCCATGTTTATCCCCTTCTCGCCAGGAAACCGACTTCTGGCTCGACTGGTTCCGTTTTGCGGCGCGGCGCGCGGTTGGCGCTGCGTCTCCTCGCTTGCCGGAACAGGCGGGCAGGCAGATAGGGTTCCATCGCGTGCAGGGCGTTGATGTAGACCTGCTGTTGCTCATGAATGATGCCATGCGGCCCGAGATCCCACCATTCCCTCGGGGTGAAGTAAGCGGAGACTTCGGCTTCGGAGCCGCCGCGCCCGAACCACTGGATCAGGTGCAGATTATCTGATTGCGTGAGCCAGATGGCGAGTTCGAGCAGGTCAGGATTCTCTGTCAGGCGAGCCATGTTGTAGACCTGGTTCATCAGGGTATAGATGGTCTGCTGCGCGCTGTTGCCCAGGAAGAACTCCATGCCGCCGCTGCCTGCCCAGGTGCTGGCATAGATTGGCAAGGGCAGGTGATGCACCGAGCCGGGCGCGCTGTATTGCTCGATCAGTTCGCCCGGCGTGCGTAAGGCAACCTTGCGCTTTGCCAGTTCTTGCGGCAGGCTGCGCATGAAATCGAAGATGCCGGTATCGCGTGAGTGATGCTCGCCGAAGGTCTCGAAGTCCCAACCGAGCAGAACGAAATCGCCTGCGGTTTGCGCAATCCAGTTGGCGTAGGTGTCGGCGTAGAGCGGGTAGTTCGACCAGCTTCGATTTGAAAAGCGATAGCCAACATCATCGCTCAATTCATGATGGCGCGCCAGTAGATAGGGCGCGCTGTCACGCTCATTATCAAGCAGCAAGCGTTTTGGAGAGCGCCTGCTGGTTGTCGTTGGCGGTTTTCGGTAACCGGGGGGAGGATAGGGTTCCTCGTCGCTGTAGCGATAGAGATGCGTGCTGGAGCGCCAATCGAAAACCCATTTGCGCCCATCCATCAGCGCGCCGCGAAAACCGGCGGTATCGAGGGCATCGTAGAGCGTGGCCGACATGCACATCTCGGTAGTATCAGTCACGGTGGGGCGCTTGCCGAAGATGCGCTCCATTTCGTCAGCCATCCAGCGCATGCGCAGCACAAAGGCGGGCAGGTCGAACAGGAAGAGAAAGCTATGATAGGGTTCGACGCCGATCAACTCAACGTTGGCTTCCGCCACCAGTTCGCGAAAGAGGTCGAGCAGGGCAGGTTCCCATTTTTCCGCCTGCTGGATAAACGAAAGCGAGAAGCCAATCGAGAAACGCATGCCCTGCTGCGCTAAGTCGAGAAACATACGAGCGGCAGGGTAGTAACTGTACTGGGCCACCTTGCGAAAATAGTACTCGTTCAGCCGCTCATCAAAGAGGCAGCGCGTTATATCTTCGACGGAGGCCCGGCGTGGAATCGGCTGCGCCGGAAGCTTGAGGCGGCGCGGCTGATGCACAACGGTATATATAGCCAGGTCTGCGACCATTCCAGGTTCCTTTCAAAAGCCAGGCCTGGAGGGTACCTGTTCTGAAAAAAGCATAAAGATAAGGCAACAGGCATTCCAGGCCTTCATTGTGCCATGTTCCCAAACGCCATTGTGTGGTGAGGCTTGTTTATAACAACAGGATACTATGAAAAAGACTCTCTCACATGTCATCCTGAGCGCAGCGAAGGATCTCCGGCCCCCACTGACTCGACACGGCCAGCGTGAGATCCTTCGCTGCGCTCAGGATGACATCGGGAGGCAGGTTGGTAATGATATGCAATTAATCCAGGATGATAGCCTGTTTGCGCGCTAAGAACTCCAGTTTGCTGACCAGGTTGTTAATCACCTGATCCCAGAGGAATTGTTTCGCGGTCTCACAACCGGCCTTGCGAATGCGCTTTTGCTCCTCTGGATGGCGGCGCAGGTAGAGCATATAGCCCACGATTTCGTCAGGATCATCGGTTTCGGTGACAATGGCGTTCTCGAACGAGATAGCATAGTCCTCGCCAGTTGAACCCGTCACGGCCACGCCCTCGGCGGCCATCACTTCCAGGGCCACCAGGCCGAATGGCTCGTGTCCGCTGTTCGCCAGCACTGCATCGGCGGCGTTGTAGGTAGTACGCACAAACTCTTCCGGCAGGAAGAAACGCAGGTTGTAGATATCAGCCGGGCCAGCGTTGGCTACGGCGGTCAGGCACTGTTCAAGGTTGGGGCGCTGCGCTACCACGTCTCGAATTTGCAGGCCAATGTTATAGGCATGGCGCAGCACTTCCGCCCCATGCGGCTCGATGCCGCCGCGCACGAAAAGCGTCACCGGGTGGCCGCTATGCTTCAGGCGAGCCGCCGCTTCTATGGCCATGATCCAGCGCTTGTCGGGGTCGAAACGGCCAATTTTGAAGAGGAACATGCGGCGCGGGTCTCCCTGGCGCGCAATTTCGCGCAGGCGCTCCACCACACCTGAATCGACGGGATTCAGGTGACGGGCAGGAATGCCATTCGGAATGACCAGTGGATTGACGCCATAAGCCCACATGCGGTGCTTCATGTATTTGCTGACGGTGCAGATGGTGGTCACGAAGTTGAGACGACCCCAGTTGATGCGGTGCAGCGACATCAGGCTGTTGAGGTTCCAGAGCATCAAAACTTTCTGGCGCACGCCGAACCAGTGCAGCAGGTCAGAGGTGCGGCACATTACTTCAGCCGTGTGCCAGTCCTCGCCCATAATCACCACAGTTTTTCCCTGCTCGGTTGCCGGGCGCACGATCTCGTTGTAAATATGGTATGGCACGCTCTCGTTGTAGTCGTAAAGCTTCTGCTCCTCACCGTCATAGACGCCATTAAGATAGTACTTGCTGATCCATTGCGACCAGCGTTTAAGTATCAGGCGTCCATCAACGCGCGTTTCTACCGAGGGCTTGCTGGGGTCGCCGATGAAAATAAGGTGCGTGGTGTAGCCCTGTGTGGCAAGGGCTTCGCTCAATTCAGTGACACGGGTTCCTAAACCGCCAGCCGTCGAATACACATCCGGCCCCTCAAAACACAGCATAACAAATAGCGTGTTCTCAGGCGAAATAGCTCCATTATGATCCATCATACGCAAATAATCCTTAATTGTTTAAATTTTGTGGCGCGCACAGGAAATGCCCATCCTTTTCCTGCTGCGATGCGAAAAGAGGTAGTTTCTCACGAGTAAATGAGCGGTAAACACCCTACCCCCTCTTTCACTTCCACCGCTCTTCTTTTCCAATATCTGGCTTTTAGAACAGGTGATGAACGTTCACACAATATGGCGACATTTCTGTTCGAAATATTCATAACCTGCCTGTATTCAGTATATCATATGGTGCGGTAGGTTAGACAGGTTTAATCGCCAGCAAGAAGTTATTGCACATTCACCGCCACGTCATCGACGTAGAAATCGCTGGTCTGGACAGGGTTGGACGAGTTGGTGCCTCGGAAGTAAAGTGTTACCTGTTTGCCTTTGTAGGGCGCGAGGGCTGCCGAGATATCAACAGTGACGAGTACCCAGGCATTATTTGCGTTGGTGTTGCAGCTTTGTTGTAGATTGACAATGGTGCTGCCGCTTGTCGTTAGCAGGCGAGCGTTGAAGGTGTCCTGGCATTGCTTCGTATTTTTGGCGGTATCGGAATACCACCAGTAGCTGACGGTCAGTTTTGTATAGTTAGAGGGCACAGTGAAGGTCTGCCAGATGCGGTCATCACAGTTGGGATAGCCGCAGAGGTAGGCGCTGTTCTGTCCCGTATGTGGATTCATTGACTGGATAAGCTGGAAGCCAGCCGATGAAGATTCCTGCCAGGGAGCTTGCCCGTTCTCGAAGCCGCTATTCTGGATGAGAGCTGGTGGCGGAGTCGGCGAAGGGTTGGGTGTAGGGCTGGGCGGATTGGTGGGTGTTGGCGTAGGTGTGCCGTTGCCGCCGAATAGAGCGACCAGGTCATAGGCCATATTGGCGATATCGGGCGAACCGATGCCGCTTGCCAGGTCGTACCCTGTTGTTGCCGGATAGAACAGGTTATTTCCTGTAGTCACGTCATGAAAGGGCGAAGCTGAGAACTGCTGCTGGGCATTGAAGAGCTTATACAGTGTTGGATTGGCGTAGCCGAGCGTTGGTTTGTTCTGCGAACGCAGGTACTGATTTATCAATGCCGCGCTGCCTGCCCAGAAAGGAGCAGAGGCGCTGGTGCCACCAAGCGTCATCCAGCCAGTATTGGGACATCCGGCGTTGGTTATGGTGCAATAGATCGAGTAGCCGGTGGCGGGATCGGCAACGGCTGTCACATCCGGCACCTCGCGGCAGTACTGGCCTCCTGGAAGGCCGCAAGGGGTGTTACTGCTGTACGAACTCAAGACACCTGCGCCGCTTTGCCAGGAAGACATGGCAAAGGTATTGCTCAGACCGCCACCACTGCCTGCGCCTTTCGGCCCGCGCATGGTGTCGCTCGGATTGGACCACACAGATTCGCTGCTGTAAGCTCCTGCGTTCAACTGCAGTGTGGTGCCGCCTACGCTAGTTACATACGGATCGCTGGCGGGTGAATCGACGCCCAGATTGTTATCCCCGCAGTCGTAAGCTCCCGTATCGCCAGCCGCCGCGAAAAATGTCATACCCTGCACGGCCCCCTGTTTAAAGATGTTGTCAAGCGTTTTCAGTTCGGCGTTTCCGGTACTGGATTCACACAGGCCCCAGCTGGTGTCGACGATCTGTGCCTTGTTGTCGTGGACGATCTGGTTATAGGTGTCGTTCAGGCCCTGCACGTTGTTTGGCCCTTCGTAGACAATCTGGTTGGCGTGTGGCGCTATCGCGCCCACTATTTCAATATCCAGTTCTACCTCGATCGCTCCCATGCCTGCTGTGCCGCTATAGTTGTCTACCAGCACGCGCGAAATGTTAGGCGTGGGCATGCCATAGTTCGCGAAATATTGCGCTACGTCCGAGGGCTGGTAGCCATCAAGCTCGAACAGGGCGATGGTCGAGTTATCGCCAAGTATGCCCGCATTTTGCAGCGGCGTGGCATCGTAGGCCGCCGCGAGATCCTTTGGCCCCAGGCCGGTTGGGCCAGACTGTGTTTTTTGCGCGGGCTGGCGCTGATAAAACGGGTGAAACTTGATGCTATTATCAAGCCCGCCGATAGAGCTGATGAGCGAACTTACCGACGCGGGCAAAGTGGGTGGGGTTGCGTTGGCATAGAAAACGCGGCTGCCAACCCTGTAGTTGTTGATCTGTATATGAAAGGCCGCTGAAGCCCGGGCAACGGTACCTGTCGCGTCGATGAGCAAATTATTGGGCGCTATACCTGTCACCGTCAACCCGGAATTTTGCAGGAACGAGACGACCTGCTGCACGTCGCCGGGAGTTGGCGCGAAAAGTTGCTCAAACTGGTCTGGTGTCAAATACTGGTGATACTGTGGAGATTGCGGGTTGTAGATATCGCTGAGCAGCGTATCGAGCTGGTCAGCATTGCGTAATTGCAGCCCAATCGAGAGTTGAAGCTGCTGGTTTGCGTCTGCGGCCCCTAGCTGTTGGGCGTGTTTCAAGAGGGGGGCGGTCTGCTGCTGAAATAGCACATGCTGATCGGAGGAGGCGCGAACCGTAAGATGCATGGCGAGCAGGCTGGCCGCGATAAGTAGAATGGAGGCGCTCAAAAATACAAAATTCCGCGCTACATTTCGTTGCATACTAAATACTCCGTCAGAGGGCGATACTTTCGGGCTATATACGGACCCCAGGGATCGCAAATATACCCACTTTTTTCTCGCAAAATTACCGGACTACCCCTCGATCCACTTCGATTCTATCGCTTGCATCATGTATCTATAGCGTTGGTATGTAGAAAACCCTGCTTAAATAAACGGAAGACAAAACAAAGTTGACGTACAAAGGCGTTGTTCCCTGTATTCAGCATTTTTCTTCGCCACACAGGACAGGCACGAGGCCCCCGCCACTCATCCCCGCATCCCCCTGTCCCTACGAAATGCGTATTGGATAGGCTTGTTTGCGTACCTTGACCGGGGACAGGCACGAGGCCCCCGCCACTCATCCCCGCATCCCCCTGTCCCTACGAATTGAGAAGCCATTTTCAGTTCTATGAGAAAAGGGTCGAGGGAGTTTTCCCTCAACCCCTTACGGAATAGGATCGGGCGATGGTTTCGGTGTCGGAGTTGAAGTCGGCGACGGAGTCGGACTTGGCGTTGGACTTGGAGTCGGCGACGGAGTCGGACTCGGGCTAGGTTTTGGTGATGGGCTGGGAGTCGGACTCGGGCTAGGACTTGGTGCTGGGCTGGGAGTCGTACCGACTGTGGGAGTCACAGCGGGCGAGCCATGCGTATCATTGATGACGTAGAGCGTGACAAATTTGCCCACTTGAATCTGGCTGCCGGATGGTGGGTCTACCTGCGTCACGTAATTGAGCGGTTTGGTTGAATCCATACCCACATCTTGAACATGGAAAGGGATACCAGCGCTGTTCAGCACAGCTTCAGCAGAGGCAAGGGAACTTCCTACCAGACCTTGTGGAACGGTCTTCATGGTGGTCTTCGCGCCCATCGTCACCTCGATGGGATGGCCTTTTGCATAGGGTTTACCCGCGTCTGGCGATTGAGATATGACAACACCGTCTTGTGTTGAGCCTGGTGCGAGTTGTAGCGTAAATCCAGCTTCCTGGGCAACAGTCTGCGCTTTTTGCCAGGTATCTCCCTCCAGTGGGGGTACAATGCCCATTGTGACGCCGGGCGTAGATGTCCCACCACCGCCGTTGATGAACGGTAGATTGATGAAACCCAGCATGGCGGCAAGATAGATGCTGAATCCCAGTAATAATAGAGTCGCGAGAATGATAAGTGCGGTAATAACAGTGGCAAGGCGGGATTCGCGTCGTTTATCTGCCGGAAGCACTCCCTGCTGGTAAGGCCGGACGCCGTTTGATGCAGGCGGTGGGGCCACCGGAGTATATGTTTGCTGCTCGAGATAAACCTGCCCATTTGCCGCGGTTGGCGGCAGCGGCGTTGCGCCGTTTCTGGTGGAAGTCATGCCGACCGGCAGCATGTTATCCGGCGACGAGATAGGCGCGGCCAGTGGACGCGCGGTGCCGCGCCCGCTATTGCTGGGGCGCGACGGAATCTGCGGCGTGGGCGGCAGCGGCGTTTGTCCTGGCTGTATTCCAGGAGCAATCGTCATCTGGTCGGCAACATCCCCGTCTCCCAGCATCTCGAGGGCGCGTGCCAGTTCTGAGCCATCGCGAAAGCGCATTTCAGGCATTTTTTCCAGGCAGCGCAGGATAATGTCTTCCAGCGCGGGCGGAATGCCGGGATTGAGCTGGCTCGGTGGAATGGGCGGGTCCTGGATATGCTGCATGGCTACGGCTACCGGCGTATCGCCATCGAACGGCGTGCGCCCGGTCAGCATCTCGTACATGACGATGCCAAGCGCGTAGACATCGGCGGCGGGACTCACAATCTCGCCCTGCGCCTGCTCGGGCGCGTAGTATTGAACGGTGCCAAGCGTCATGCCGGTAGTCGTCAGGCGCTCAGCGTTAATATCTTTATAGACACTGGCGATGCCGAAGTCGGTCAGCTTGATCGTGCCGCCTCGACCTACCAGGATGTTTTGTGGTTTAACGTCGCGATGTACAATGCTGCGTCGATGGGCCGCGCCAAGACCCAGCGCGACATCGTGCGCGATAATTACCGCCCTGTCAACATCGAGAATGCCTCGCGAGCGCAGGTAGCGGCGCAGGTCTGTTCCCTCGACCAGTTCCATGACGATGAAGTAGTTCCCGTCTGTCTGCCCGTAGTCAAAGACCTGCACGATATTTGGATGTTGTAAGGCGGAAGCCGCTTTCGCCTCGCGTTGAAAGCGCGTTACAAATTTCGGATCAGTACTATATACTTCTCGCAGGACTTTGATGGCAACCACGCGATCCATGCGCAAGTCGCGGCCACGATAAATGGTCGCCATTCCGCCCCGGCCTATCGGGTCCTGTAACTGGTAACGATCTCCCAGAACTTCTGTCTGCATAGCTCTCCCCAAGTGTGAAGGGAGCCACCCATTCACAAAAAAAATGCACTGGTTTTTCCCCATTTCGCTTGTAGCCGAAATGGAAAGCTGTTTAGCCTGCGCACACTATTGTAACGCATTCTGCTACTTAATGGAACACTTTGTGCCACGAATATACTACTCGATGTTTGTGTTTGATCCTGTGATGATAGCTGAACCAGGTACCCGTTCGTCTCCTACGCGACGTGTGATGCGTCGCTCGTCCAGGTGTTCAAGCAGGGGTACGATATATTTGCGCGTGGTTCCCAGCACATCGCGGGCCTCGGCGGCGGTCATACTGCCATGCTCGCGCAGATAAACAACCAGTCGTTGAATCGCTTCCTCGTAGCCCTCACGCGAAAACAGCACTGCATCGGTGGAACCGCCTACTTTGACCAGCGTGCCCTGCTCGATCAGCGCTCCCAATACCTCGTTTCCGACCAGCGCTTCGGTTTCCGCTCGAGCAGGTGGTGTAAACGGTTGTTCGCGGAAGCGTTGCAGTAGTTGCTCGACCTGTCGCTGTTGGGCCGGTGTAAAGGTCGGAGTAAAGTCTGGCAGCCGGATGAAACTACCCGTTGTGCCTGTTCCCCCTGATACTTCAACCAGCACTCCTTCCTCTTGCAACGCAGTCAAAACCTCGCCTGCCATCTTAGAAGATAGCCCCATTCTTGCGCGCCATTCCTCCTTCGAGAGGCCGCTGCGCAGCGGATATTGCTGGTGATGTTCGCGTATCATCTGTATTGTTTCAACTCGCAGTTGCTCCCAGACTGCCTGGGCAAACCAGAACGAGCCGATATGTTGTACCCTTCCTTCTTTTAACAACGTCTCCAACGTGTTTTGTGTCACATCAATAGGTAAATTGCTCTGTTTCGCGATATCGAGTAGCTCATAGCCAGTCAGTCCCTGCGCCGCCTTCGGAAGTTTCCCTTTGCCGGGAGCATTTTTCTGTTTTTGCGTTGTTTCGCGCCGCCTATCAAGCGCGGCAAGCAGCAGTTCATCCGGCGCGCCACGCGCTAATGTCTCCAGCGTGGTAATAATCGCCGCTTGAGAGCGTTTGTGATAGCGCGGGTGGACATCAACCACCTCTCCGCCGCCGAGCGTGGCGCTGGGTGAGGGAATGCGCAGGATGAAGCGGTCGCGGCGCGCCATTACTGCTGGCCTGCTCAAACGAATCTGCGCCCATCCGCTCTCGCCTGGCTGCAATTCATCCGTCGCAAGCAGGCGCACAGTTGCCGGAACTTCTTGCGAACCCGTATAAAAATCAACCTGCATGTTATGCGCAAGCGGTTTTGTTGCCTCGGCTAACACCGAAATACGCGCGTCAATCAAGGTAGTGGGCTGAAATTGTCCAGGAAGCGTCACCACGTTGCCGCGCTCGAGTTCGTTGCGCGCCACGTTCGCGAGGTTCAGGGCCACACGGCTGCCAGGATAGGCGCTTTCGACGGTATGACGATGCGTTTGCAGGTTGCGAATGCGCGTCCTCAAGACCTGCGGCAGGATTTCCACCTCTTGCCCAACCTTAAAGACGCCATCCAGCAGCGTGCCCGTGACAACTGTGCCAAAGCCTGTCATGGTGAAGACGCGGTCGATGGGCAGACGCGGGCGAGCGATATTCTGTCGCTCCTCGGCCTCGTTCAGAATACGCTCAAGTTCGCGCACAAGTTCAGGCAGGCCCTGGCCGGTATACGCCGAAACAGGTAGGATGGCCGCATTTGCCAGGGTAGTTGGTTTCAGGTATTCACGCACCTCTTCGCGCACCAGTTCAAGCCATTCTTCATCGACAAGATCAGCCTTCGTGAGCGCGACCACGCCGCGTTGCACATTTAGCAGGTCAAGGATGGCGAGGTGTTCGCGAGTCTGAGGCATGATGCCTTCGTCGGCAGCAATAACCAGCAGCGCGGCATCGATGCCACCCACGCCCGCCAGCATATTCTTGATGAAGCCCTCGTGTCCGGGCACATCAACGATGCTGACCTCGCGCCCGTCCGGCAATTGCAGCCACGCAAAGCCCAGGTCAATGGTCATGCCGCGTTCTTTTTCTTCCGCCAGTCGATCAGGATCAATTCCTGTCAGGGCCTTTACCAGCGTCGATTTGCCGTGATCGATATGCCCTGCGGTGCCTATACAACTCATATGTTCATGTATCTAGATAAGCGCAAAATGAATGGATTTTATTATACTCCTTAATATTTTTTCTGGCTATCGCTTTCTTATCCATACATCAACATCCCTGAATTTGCGCCCCGCTATACTGTAAATGAGTCGGCAAACAGGCACGTTCAATGACTGAAAGAAAGCGATATTTCAAAGGTTTCGTGTCTTTGCCGCTCATTAAAAATATTGTTTTGATAATAAGAAGGAGCATATCTCAATGGGTACAATTCATGTAAATACCGATCTCATGCGCCAGCTCGGTCAGGTTTTTGTCCAGCTTAATGACCAGGTTCAGAACCAGATTGAGCCGCAGATTCACAATCATATCGGCTCCCTTGAGAGCGACTGGCAGGGCGTGAGCCGCCAGCGCTTCGAGCAGATGTTTCAGGAATGGCGCTCCGCTGCCGACCGCCTGATTGCTCAAGGCGAGGACATTGGCCGCCACCTGCAAGACACCGCGACCCGCTTCGAGAGCGTCGATCAGGCGTAATTTTCAGGTCATTTTCCATTCGGTGAGATGGGGAGCTGGGAGATATTCCTCGCGGGTGTCTCCCGCCCCCTTTTACTGTGGGTATCTTCCGGCTCCTTCATAAGTGTGCGAATTCGGGTGCGTGCTAAATTTTTGCATGCAATGAGCTCGTACAAATCGATTTTTATCTGGCGGCGCTCAAATTGCGCATAGACTACATCGCTTGGCTGTCATATAAGTTCTGCAATACAAAAATTTAGCGCACATCGTGGATAAGGGAAGTAATGCAGGTGCTGATATACTTTGAGCAAGATCATCAGGGCAAACGTCTGGAAAGGCCCACATCCGTGTGTGGCAACAAAGGCAATATTGCCAGGAGGTAGCGTGTAGGCCTTGCGTAATTCCTTCACTGAGGGAGCGCGAGTAAAACGAGGATAAGCGGTTCGCTCAATGGCTATCATAGGCTTTCCTCTGCCTATCAGAGCTTTCTTATGGGGCCAATGTTCTAGTCAGGACGGCAGCTCTTTTACTCCTTTTCAAAAAGGGCTGCCATGAAATGCGCAGAGTCGAACAAAACCAACTGCCCGGTCTTTTCGCCAGTTCCAACGAATTTAACTGGCACTTTGAGATCATCTGCAAGGGCAAATACGAATCCACCTTTTGTAGTACTATCTACTTTCGAGAGAATAACACCGGTCAACCCTGTCTGCTCTGCGAAAGCGTGTACAAGAGATGCTGCACTTAGCCCGTTTGTGGCATCGACGACCACCAGGAGTTCATGAGGAGCATCAGGTATTACTTTTTGTGCAGCATTCATGATGTTTCGCAGTTCTTCCACTTGTTCTGTTGTCTGCTGACCAATCGTATCTACAAGCACAATATCATATCCATCCACAAGAGCGGATTGTAAAATATCATATATAAATGTGCCAGCATCAGAACCATCGTTCTGACAAATGACAGGAATATTGATCTGTTCACCCCATGCTTTGAGTACATCGATACTACTTGAGTCAAACCGCCCGGATGCAACTAAGAGGACGTTGTGCCCTTCATGGCTCAGACGGTAAGCCAGTTTCGCACAGCTTGTTGTCTTGCCTGATCCTTTGTCGCCCATCAATATCATCACCGTCACAGAAGATTGCTCAGAGTAATGGAGTGTTGGCGGCTTCCCAAGGAGATGTGTAAGCTCCTGGCGGAGAGCTATATATGCCTGAGAGCCTGAGGATATCCGACCTTCCTTCGCTCGCTGTTGTAATCGCTGAATTATCCATCGACTTGCTGCAGGGCCAAGATCAGCATCTATAAGTTTTCGTTCTATATCTTGCCAAAGTGTATCAGAAAGTATCTCATTTTGCTGAAAAGTCTCCTCTATTTGACGAAACGTTTGTCGTGTTTGCTCAAGAAATTTGAAGTCTTCCTCTGCCATAGATTAGCTCCTTTGGCAATGATTGATTTTTTACCATGAAAGTGTTCTGGCTCTCTTGGGACTAGAAGATGTCCCATCAGGACAGAACCCACGTCAAATCACACTTATCTACGTTTGTTCTATGGAAAAGTTGTAGCTACTTAGGCGGACAAGCGCAGCCAGCGCAACCAAGCATGCTTTACGTATCTTATATTTACAGTGCTATTGCCAACTGAAAAATCGTGAATCTGGTTACATGAACGTGATTTGTACCACTACAGGCCCCTCTGCCATGTTTGAGATGAACCCGGATGCAAACAAGCTCTATTACATAGAGAGTCCTTCCTTGCTTGAATGAGATGCTTAAGTTCTTCTCATTCGAGCAAGGAAGGACTCCTATTTCACCCTGCAACCGTGAAGAGCTATGAGATCTCTTGAGGAGGGCTGGGGTCTGGATAACAGTATGTAGTGTAACCATCACTGTACTGTAATCTCACTTGGACTACGGTGTAATAATCGACTCCTGCGGTAGCAAAAACAGGAAGTGGTCCATAATGGACATTTTGCCTGTTTACGGCAGCATCAGGGGAACAGTTATAGTCGATCTGGTCGATGAGAGTACCTTCATGCCAAAGCTGAAGGCGGAATCTACAGCTATCTACATTGCCATGGCCAGAAAGCTTGTTGAACCAGGCATAGCCATCTGGTAGAAGATAGGGGTAAGCATAACTGATGCATGCTTTAGCTGTGATATCACCTGTACCATTTGTCTTCTGCGGCCCACAACCTCCTCCACCAATATTAGGAGGAGCATGACCTGAGGGAAGTTGAACATACTGACTTGTTCGTGAGTCTTGTACTGTCTGAGCAGATGCCCCTGACACGAAGGTAAATGCGAAAGTAAACGCAAAGAGAAAAACGACAACAAGAGAGAGTGATCTTACGCATGCTGGATTCTTTCCTTCCTTTACAGGAAATCAGGCGCATGTATAGTGACATACATTGATTGATTTCCACTTTCGATGTTCTGCTGAAGGGGCAAATTTTTGCACAGGTGTCGTTTTTTTGTGAAGCAGCAAGAGATGGTTCCTCCTCAGCCATCATTCCTATTCTCTTCACAATGATTGATTCCATCTTCCTGTCTCTCATATGAGAGGCACGTCTAAAAGAGCAGTACTGCCAGTGAATTGTCACTACTAGATGAGTGAATCAGCGCTCCTCAATCAGGAAACCAATGCCTCGTACCTGTTAGAATAGGGCGAATGTCATCTGTCAACAATTGAGATCGAAACAGCTTTTCTCAATAGGAAAAGTATACCTGAGCTGAACCTCTCCTTGAGACGACTTGAACCCGACTTGCTGAGGAACCAAGACTCGACTTGTTGAGGAATTAGAACCTAGAGTGTAGCGGGGCCGAGACCCGGGTTGAAGAGGTACTAAGGCCTGGTTTTATAAGGAACTGGGGAATGATGTGGAGCCTATATCCCACGCATTAGATCGGTGAGCGATCTCTCAAGGCGCTCAATCTTAGACTAAGTCTAGGGTACGAAAGAAAAAACTTCAGCATGTCTGCATTGACAAAAAATTGTTATGCCGAACATCGTGTGAGCATATAGCCCGCGTCACGAATTAGAGCGACTCTCAGATGAGGAGATAGGTTGATGATCTTAACACGAATGCCACATAGAGCCCTCTGGACAGGTTTGAGTTCTCGTTTTAGTGCTTGCGTTCCTCGCTGTCGGGCTTTTTGCAGCCTTGTACGACAATCATCAACAGAGAGAGAAGTAACGCTCGCAAGGAGTATTTCATGAGGCGCGTACTGAGGGTAAGATACAAGCAGGGCTATGAGAATGTTCCATTCGTTCTTCGTGAAGTGTTCCTGTGCAAGGATATGAGGAGGATCAATTTGAAGGAGACTTAATAGCCGGATTCTCTGGTTCCACTCTAGTTTATAACCCGCCGGGAACAGTTTTTGGAGGACAGTTTCTTCAATGGGCAATGATCCATCTCTAGCGGAAGTTTTTACAACCTCGTAACCTGTCATGATAAACCTCTTTGCTCTATCAGTTGTTTCTCCTAACATGTTGTCATGAACTTACTTTGAGTGAGCAGACACTCCGTCTTACTATGCTTTGACCATGAAAAGAGCGTCCGAAAGCGGAGAAGGGCATCAAGCGGGATTCTTATCTCTTTCATCGTTGAAAGCTCACGAGATTTCTATCCCTACACTAAAATGGCGACTATGCATTAATAATAACATATCACCCGTTCATTATCAATAAGGGATAGAGCTATGGGTAAGTTCATTTTTTGCGAACTCGCTGTGCCAAAGAGCAACAGCTGTTGGCTCCCAACGTTTTTGTGATTGCCTTGCTGTTGTAAATTGATGAGGTTGCAAAAAATGAACTGCACCCGCGAATTGGCGAATTTCTTCAGCGTGCGCTTTTCTTCCCCCATGTGCTATACTGTAACAACGACGTAAAGCGCCATTGCAGGCCATACTCCAACTTTTTGCAAGCGGTCCCAAAAATGAACGAAAAGATTCAATCTGTCTTAAATTCGCTGCCACATAAGCCCGGCATTTATTTGATGAAGGATGCCGAGGGCACCATTTTATATGTAGGCAAGGCCATTTCGCTGTATAACCGCGTGCGCTCCTACTTTCAGGAATCGACCGACCTCAGCCCGAAAAATCGCAGCATGGTGGCGAAGGTGGAGGATATCGAGTTTCTGGTGGTGCAGAACGAGGTGGAAGCGCTCGTTCTGGAGAGCAACTACATCAAGCAGTACCGCCCCAAATATAATGTGCTGCTGCGCGACGACAAGAACTATCCCTACATCAAGGTGGCGCTGACGGAGGATTTCCCGCGTGTGTATCGCGTGCGCAGTTATCATCGCGACGGCAACCGCTACTTTGGGCCGTATACCAATTCTGGCGCGGTTGACGCCACGCTGGATGTCTTGAACAAGCTCTTTGCCTATCGCACGTGCCGCTATGATGCGAGCAACTGGGCACCGCCGCGCAATGGCGAGCCGCCTGCTGGTTGGAAACAAAAGCTGCTGCCGCGTCCCTGCACGCAGTATTACATCCATCGCTGCATTGCGCCCTGCGTGGCTTATGCTTCACGCGAAGAGTATGATGCCGTGATCCGGCAGGTGATTTTGTTCCTGGAAGGCAAGCATGACGAGGTGCTGAAGCAGTTGGAGGCGCAGATGGCCGAGGCGGCGGAGAACCTGAATTTCGAGGAGGCAGCCCGTATCCGGGACCGCATTCAGGCCGTTGAGCGCATTCTGGAAAAACAGCGTATCATCTCGACCGAGGGGCAGGATGACCAGGACGTGATCGCGCTTGCCAGTGGCGAAGATGAGACCTGCGCGCAGGTGTTCTTTTTCCGCAATGGTAAGCTGGTCGGGCGCGAGTACTTTATCCTGCAAGGCACACGTGACAGCAGCCCGGGCGAGATTATCACCACCTTCATGATGCAGTTCTATGATAGCTCGCCGCACGTTCCAGCGGAGATCATTGTCGAGGCCGAACCGGATGATCGTTCGGCGATTCAGGCGTGGCTCAAGGAGAAACGCAAGGGCGCGGTGACGATCACAACGCCCAAACGCGGCGAGAAATTGCGCCTGGTCGAAATGGTCAAGCAGAACGCCCGGGAGGTGCTGGAACAGCAGCGTATCAAGTGGTTGAGCGATAGCCAGAAGACGCAGCTTGCCTTAGAGGAGATTCAGGAGGCATTGAATCTGGCCGCGCCGCCCTATCGTATGGAATGTTACGACATCTCGAACACGCAGGGAACAAACTCCGTCGGCGCGATGGTCGTCTTCGAGGGCGGTCGTCCCAAGCCGAGCGAGTACCGCCGCTTCAAGATTAAGACCGTCGAGGGGCCAAACGACTTTGCCAGCCACCAGGAGATGCTGCGCCGCCGCTTCCGCAGACAGGCCCACCACACGCAAGAAATTGCCGACGAGTATGCCGAAGCCGAACAGGAGCAGAACGGGGCCGCCGAGCAGGAAATGCCGCTCGAACACGAATGGCGCATGCCCGACCTGATTATCATCGATGGCGGCAAGGGACAGCTCAGCGCGGCAATGGAGGTCTTGCAGGAACTGCATATCGACGTGCCAACGGTCGGATTGGCAAAAGAAAACGAGGAGATCTTCATTCCAGGCTCGTCCGAACCGATTATCCTGCCCCGTTCATCGCAGGGACTTTACATGGTGCAGCGTATTCGCGATGAAGCGCACCGTTTCGGCATCACCTATCACCGCAAACTCCGTTCCGAGCGCACCTTCAAATCGGTGCTGGACGAAATTCCAGGCATTGGCCCCAAACGCAAGCAAGCTCTGATGAAGCACTTTGGTTCTGTAAGGGCTATCAGCGCTGCCAGCATCGATGAACTGGCCTCTCTGCAAGGTATGACCCGCGATGCTGCGGAGAAGGTCAAGGAATATATTGGGAAGATGGAATGACCGAAGATAGCCGTGTTGGGGAACGGAAGACACCCCTTGCGGGTGTCTTCCGTCTCGTTCTGTACGGGAATACAATTCCCTGCTTAAAGCGTTCTAATGAATAGAAGTAGCTGTTCATTGCTAGCACTCTCGGTGTGAGATTGACAAAAGCGCGAGAAGCGGCTATATGTATATTATAGAGGTTGACTTCCGAATAGAGGTGACAGTCGTATGCCAACGTATGAATACCTGTGTAAGACCTGCAATCATCGTTTTGAAACCTGGCAGAAAATGACCGATGAGCCGCTGACTATTTGTCCAGAGTGCGGTGGAAACATCCGGCGGGTACTCTACCCGGCTGGTATCGTCTTCAAGGGCAGCGGTTTTTATAAAACAGATCACGCGAATGGCTCCCCGGTAAGTGAGAACGGCCATAAAAATGGTCACAAGCCCGAGGGTGAAAGCTCTGCCACGACTTCGACAAGCAGCGAGAGTTCTGCGAGCGCGAAGCCCAGCGAGAGCAAAGAGCCTGCCGCGACGAAATAGACTACTATGGCAGAATCCCCCCTTGCCGTAATTCAGCGGCGGCAGATTGAGATAGCGGTTGGTGAGCTATTGCTCACCAGCGATTTTTACATGCGCCAGGAGATCACTGAGCGCCTGCGCCATCTCATTGCCCACGCCGACCCCACTCTAGACCTTTCTCAATTGAGCGAGGTGGCACGAGAAGAATTGCAGGAACTGGACCTGTTGCCCGGCGAAGAATAGATGGAGCTACCCAATATTCCTATCCATAAGTGGTATTTTTGTACGTTCTGATTCCTGGAAGGTATACTTGTTATACAATCCCTCGTTAAGGCATTGGGAAGAAACAGGGTATGCAATTGCAGCACGAGCCATCACAGGACGATGTGATTCGAGACCTCCAGCGTCAGGTCGCGGAACTGACGGCGGCTAACGAGCAGCTTAAAGAACAGTTAGCGCGTAAAGAGCAGTTTACCGCGATAGTAGCCCATGAACTGCGCAGCCCTCTCACTCCAATTATCAACTATGCCCAGATGATTGCCCGCCCCAACGCGCGCCGTGAGATGATCGAGCGCGGCACCAACATTATTATCAGCCAGGCCTGGCGTCTGACGCGCCTGGTTGGCGATCTGCTCGATTCCTCGCGCCTTTCAAGCGGCCAGTTCACCCTCAGTTGCCAGCCCTGCGATGCCGTACCACTGGTCAAGGAAGTGGTGGAGCAGTTGCGTCCCATAGCGCCCTATCATAATTTCCGCGTGAATGTGCCGGATGCGCCTATTACCGGCAACTGGGATTATGGTCGCCTGCAACAGGCCCTCGGCAACCTGGTAGATAACGCCATCAAATACTCGGAAGAAGGCACAACCATCACAGTACGCCTCTGGCAGAAGCCCGGAAAAGCTCTTATTAGCGTGCATAACGAGGGCGCAGGCATTCCCGCCACCAGCATAGATCAACTATTCCGCCCTTACAGTCGTCTCCCCGGCAACCGCTCGCGCAAAGGCACCGGCCTCGGCCTCTACATCGCCAAATGCATTATTGAAGCGCATGGCGGCGAACTCCGCTTGGAACGTACCGAGGGCGAAAACCAGGGAACGACCTTTGTGTTTAATTTGCCTTTATAAGCTATTGAGCATACAATTGAACAAAAAGCTGGACAATTCGCGAATTGTCCAGCTTTTTGTTCAATTGTATGCTTTTTTACAAAGCATTCCCGCACCGGAAGCAATAATTATGCGCCGCAGGGTGATAGCTGCCACACTTGCTACAGACGCGCATATCCTCTGTGAGCGGCGTCTTCTCAGGCTGCTTTTCTTCGCTTGAAGCGGTATGCGCCGCCTTTTTCCGTTGCTGAAGCAGTTCCAAAGTCTTCTCGCGCATTTTTTGCAGATCGATGCCGATATTTTTCAGAACCATGATCGCCAGTCCCTCGCCTTCGTCTAACAGGCCGAGCAACAGGTGTTCGGTGCCAACAAAATGATCTTCCATTTTGCGAGCTTCGTCAACAGCCAGCCTCACAACCTTTTTTACTCGCTCAGTCAACGCCCCTTGCCGACCAAAGAGTAATTGCTCGCCCTGGAACATCGCCGCCTTTACTTTGTTCGTGATAGGGTTTTGTTTTTGACCCTGCTCAAGGAAGGACAGAATGGCATCGTGGGCCTGGTTCAATTGCACATCGAAGCTTCTCAAAACCTGCGCGGCGATCCCTTCGCCTTCTTCGATCAGCCCAAGCAGCACGTGTTCGGTGCCAATATAGGTATGTCCCATGCTTTGCGCCTCATCAGCTGCCAGTTTCATTACCTTGCGCGCCCGCTCGCTGAAGTTCTTAAAGGGTTCCTGATTCTGGTTGTTGCGCCCGGTCGGCACGCGCTGGCGTTTCACAAAATCGTCCACATCCTCTTTCATGAAACGAAACTCGTTGCCTATGCGATAGGCCGTCAGATCCCCACGATTGATGAGCCGCCGTACCGTGACTACATCAACACGTAGATAATCAGCAACTTCCTCAGACGTAAGTAAATGGTCCATAGTTTTCTCCTATTAATTTGAAAGAACTATATATTACTTAAGACTACTATAAATTACTTTGACTGATTTTTCAAGAGGTGAGAATATATTTGTAGGGAGGCAATGATGAACTTTCATACCCAAGTTTGGCAAGGTGTTTATGTCATCCTGAGCGCAGCGAAGGATCTCCGGTCCTGGCACCGTGATTCGGCGCGGTACGCAGATCCTTCGCTGCGCTCAGGATGACATGGGGGAGGAGGGCGGCATTTCCCTGTAGATTTGTACAGGCTAGCTCCTGTCAATTGTATGGAGCGAAAAAACCGTTGAAAATAGCGGTGTGAAAGGGGCTAAGTGCGTTTATACTTACCACTGTGCAGAGGAATCTACCGGCACAACTCTTCTCTGGCGGCGTGTTGATTGTGGAACCCGGCGCGCTGCCAGAGGAGGCGCAAGGCATAGAAAGTCTGCGTGCGAGGCGGAAAAATGTCTTGCTCTGGGTGTCATCGGATATGATGCCGTTAGGGTTGTGCCGGTAGGAACCGGATTACAGTAGAACCAGATGGACGATACAAGGAGAAACATATGGCGCAGCAGTGGGCGTATAAAGTCGCATATATTGATAATCGCGGGCGTGCCTCAAGCGAGGGCCTGGAAACCCTCATCGGCAACGAGCGCCGCAGCACCTTTGCCCGTCGCTATCTTAACACCCTGGGCAAAGAGGGTTGGGAACTGGTCGGCATCCAGCCCCTGACCGGCAATTCGGCCTACTATATCTTCAAACGCCCCGCCCAGGAAGGCGATTTCGCGGAGGAGACCCCCTCAGCTTCCAGCCAGCAGCAGACCCCTGCAAGTGGCAGTGGACCAACCGTAGAGACGGCGTAGTGCAAAATGGGCTTCCCTTATGTGAGAGGGAGATTCCGGAAGAACAGGAGAGGCAGAAAGCCACCCGCAAGGGGATAGCTCTACAGGCCGATGGATATGGTAGAGCCATCCCCTTGCGGGTGGCTTTCGTCCCAAATCTAACATTGTCTTACGCTCACCTGCGCGACAATCGGGCGAAGAGCGGGATTCGCTTATGGGTGGCTTTCGCCCCAAATCTAACAATGACATAGGCAATAGTTATATTCTACTAATGGCATCTCTCGCCATCGCGATAGCTTCTTCTAATATTTCCCCCTGCGTTACACATCAGGGAAGCGCAGGTACTGTTACAGTGTATCCGCCTTCTTTGGGGTCAGGATGCAGGAAAATGGTGTAGGTATAGTCCTTCGTTGTTGCCCCCTTTGGGACAAAGTTTATCACGCGCCACAACTATATTTCCCGGTAACATGCCCAACCGCAGGCTGTCCACTACTCAGGCTGCCCAAATCAGCATCTATACTACCAGCTTTGCCACTATTAGTAATGCTGATGGTCATGGGGAGCCTGCCCTGGTTTATCAGGCCGCCGGAACCTTGACGCGCTACGAGAAAGACCTCAGTTGTGTTGTTCCCGCTCTGGTGATAGACGCCAGGGCCAGTATAGGGGATGATGAAGCCCAGTCGGTAGGAGCCACCATTGAGGATGCCATCCATGGTGGTAATCATCACCTTGCCATTGTTCCCCTGGGATACCTGGTTGCATTGTTCGTAGAATTGGGGCGTGAAGCTGCCTGCCATCTGGCCTGTAATAGTAAATGGGATTGAGGACGCCTGTGAGACAATTGGCGAAGAGGTGCAGCCGGGCGTTGATGAAGTACATTTGGGCGGAGTGCTTGAGGTTGTTACGGTTGTTCTGGTTGCCACGGTGGTTGCAGTGGTTCCACTGGTCACAGTTGTGCCGCTTTGCGGTGAGCTAGTGGAGGCCGTGTTGCCTGCTCCAGAAGGATGCGAATGCAAGGTTAACACCAGCGCGCCTGCGGCACCGGCCAGGATGACGAAACAGACGATAGCAAGTAGCAGCGTTTGCGTCTTGAGGCCAAAGAGTTTTTTTGTCTTCGTTTTTTGCTGTATAAAGCGTTCTGGTGCAGGTTGCCCTATTCCTGGTAAGGGCTGTTGTGGAAAGGAAGGCGCATCCCACGATGTTTGAGATGGCTGATTAGCAGGCATGACCGGCTGCCAGGGTGTTCCTTGTTGAGGAGCAATTCTGTTCGTGGAAGGCGGGCCAGATTGCCAGGATTGTGGCGGCGCGAACGGAGGCGGCTGGAAGTTAGCCGGAGGGACAGTCCGCATCATTCCCGCCCCAGAGGCAGGATTGGGTATGGGTGGCAGGTTGCTGTTTCTTTTTGGAATATTGACAAACTGCGGTCTTCTCTGAGGCGGCTGGCCATTGAATGGCGCAGATGTATCAGGCGGCAGGGAAGCCGCCTCGCGTGGTGATGAAGCGGAAGGCAAAGCGGTAATAATCTTTCTGCAATTCGGACAGAAACCGGCTGAATGTTCCAGTACCGCCCCGCAATTACTACAGCGTTCCACTTCGTGTTCTCCATGTTACATATGTATGTCTTGTAGGGATGCCATGAGGAACTGGAACGACCACCACCGGGAAGCTTGCCCATGTCATCCTGAGGGCAGCGAAGGATCTCAGTCCGCTAACGATTCGCACGCCGATGCCGGAGATTCTTCGCTGCCCTCAGGATGACAGCAAACCTCTTATGAGAGCAACCTCTTATTTTGAATGCTCCAGTTCCTCATCGCATCCCTACAATCCCGAATCAGGGTACAGGATGCCGTGTCAAAAGTCAATTCAGGTAGGAATAACGGAATAACAGGGCGAATGATGGGTGAACGATGGGTAAGGGAAGGCATCCGCGAGGGATGCCTCTACAAACAACCGACCTTTGTAGAGGCATCCCTCGCGGATGCCTTCCCGATTAACATACGCCTTCCTGATTAACATCCGGCATTTGACAATCTATCCTTAGCGGGGCTATCATGCATTAGGAAAACTACGCGCTTTCTAGACTTGGCTGAAGGAGAACCTCATGCCGGAATCCACTTCCAATGGAACCGTCTTTCATACACATCGTCTATCAAATGGCCTGCAAATTGTCGGCCAGCCCATGCCGGATTTTGAGTCGGTGGCCGTTTCGTATTATGTGAGAACCGGGTCGCGTGACGAGCATGATCCCTCGAACGCGGGTATCTCGCATTTTTTGGAGCATATGGTCTTTAAAGGCACCAAAACGCTCGACTGGCAGCAGATCACGCTCGAATTCAATAAAATCGGAGCAGAGATCAACGCCTTTACCTCACATGAAGCGACCGTCTATTATGCTCGTGTGCTTGGAGAGTACCTTGACCGGGCGCACGAACTGCTGAGCGATATGATGTACCCGCGTCTCGCCGAGAGCGATTTCGAGACCGAGAAAGAAGTCATCGTCAACGAGATAGCGCGTTCCGAGGACCAGCCCTACAACCTGGCCTTCCGGCGCATGGTGCAGGTCTATTTCGATGGACATCCCCTTGCGCATGATGTGCTTGGCACACGCGAGAGCATTCGCAATATGCATATCGAGCAGATGCGCAACTACTGGCAGCGCCGCTATGCCGCGAACAACCTGATTCTTTCGGTCGCCGGAAACTTCGACTGGGATCATCTCGTGCAGCTTGCCGAGGAGCGTTGTGGGGACTGGCGTACCGGAGATGCCGGACGCACAGTTGAGCCATACGAACCTGAGCGGTCGGTTAATGAGGTGATCGTTGACAAAAAACTCAAGCAGCAGATCATGATTCTGGCCATGCCAGCCGTTGATGTGCGCGACCCCGATTACTATGCTGCCATGCTGGGTGGAAGCATTCTTGGTGATAGCGATGGCTCGCGCCTGTACTGGAACATTTACCAGAAAGGGCTTGCCGAATCGGCCAGCGCAGGCATCTGGGCAATGGAAGGCACAGGCATGCTGATGATGGAAGCCAATTCCACGCCTGAGCAGGCTCCCGCCGTATTGAAACTGCTGCGCGCCGAACTGGATAGCCTGCTGAATGACGGGGTCTATGAAGACGAACTGCGCCGCGCCAAAGACAAATGGATCAGCAACATCGTCCTCAGCAGCGAGTCCACCTTCGCCCGTATGCGCTCCCTCTCCAACGACTGGGTGACAGAAGGCCGCCTCGTAAGCGTTGATGAGGAAGTCGAGCGCGTCGAAAAAGTCACCACCGAAGATGTTATTCGGGCTTTGCGCCGCTTTCCAATGCGCGAGAAGCAGGTGCTGACCGCGCTGGGGCCTTTGAGCGAGGCTGAATTGCTTGGATAGTTGATGTTTGCGGCCCGGTGTTCTTGTGGATACCGGGCCGTTTTTTATAAGTGGGTGTCTTCCGTTTCCCGCTCCGGATGCAATGTATGTTACGCAACCCCCTTTGTTTCGGGAAAAACCACCACGCTTTCGTGCTATAATGCGACTAAGCAATTCATCCGCGTTCTCTGCTGCAACAAAGGGGGAATACATGGTCAAAGTTGCGCTAATTGGTGCTGGAAGTGGGGTCTTTGCCCAGAGCGTGATGACGGATATCCTGGCAATTGAGGGATTGGATAGGGGAACATTTGCCCTGGTGGACCTGGATAGCGAGCGGCTGGAACTGGCGCACGCTGTCGCGGAACAACTTATTCACTTAACCGGAAAGGCCTGGGATGTGCAGGCAAGCACAGAGAGACGAAATGTGCTGCCAGGCTGCGATTACGTCTTTAATATGATCGATGTTGGCGGAGTGGAGAGCGTGCAGGCGGATTATGCCATTCCCCTCAAATACGGCGTGGATCAATGCGTTGCTGACACCACCGGCCCCGGCGGCATCTTCAAGTACCTGCGCGTTGCCCCTTCCTGGCTTGCCATCTGCCGCGATATCGAAGAATTATGTCCGCGCGCGCTGGTTATCAACTACAGCAATCCACTCTCGGCGGTGACACTGACGGCCCTGCGCGCCACCTCGCTGCAGGTCATAGGCTTGTGCCATTCGATTGTGTTGACGGCCTACCAACTGGCGGATTTTGCGGGTGTGCCGTATGAACTTATGCGCTATCGTTGCGCGGGCATCAATCACCTCTCCTGGTTTGTCACGCTCGAAATGGATGGGGAAGACCTGTATCCGCGCCTGCGTAAAGCAGCGGAAGACCCGGATATTTACGAACAAGACCCGGTGCGCTTCGATCTCATGCGCGCCTTTGGCTATTTTACCACTGAGGAAAGTGGGCACATTTCGGAATACATGCCTTATTTTCGTAAGCATAAAGACTTGATGGAGCGGTATATACAGATGCAGTCCGATTGCCGGGGCGGCGAACGGGCGAGCCATTGGCCGCAAGATCGCCAGGAACATGACGAACGACTGCGTGATTATCTGGAACGCGAACGGCGCGGCGAGCGAGCCTTTTTCCTTGAAAGGGGTCTGGATGCTGGCTCTTATATTATAGAGGGACACGCGCTTCACCGCCCACAGGTGATTTACGGCAACGTAGCCAATCGCGGCCTGATCGATAACCTGCCGCACAATGGCTGCGTAGAGGTGGCCTGCCTTGTGGATGGCAACGGCATTCATCCCCTGCAATTTGGCAGCCTGCCGACACAGCTTGCTGCCCTCGACACTCCGCACATGATGATTCATGAATTGCTGGTGCAGGCCATGCTTGAGGAAGATCGTGAAGCGGCGGTACATGCGCTGATGCTTGACCCTTTGACCGCCTCGGTTTGTACCCTATCCGAAATCCGGCAGATGTTCGATGAGATGGCACAGGCAGAGCATGCCTATCTACCATCATTCATATAGTCCGACAGAGAGGGAGAGCTTATGGCCGATATTCTTCCTTATCTCGAACGTATTCGCGCTCGCTTTGACCAGCCCGATGTGCGCGTCTCATTTCAAGGCTTTGACCGGACTATCCAATTTATCTTCCCTGACCTCAAACGCAATTTCGTGCTGCATATCGCGCAGGACGGCAACGCGAGCCTGTCAGAAGAAACGCTTCCGCAGCCCAATATCAGCGTTACCACCAACAGCGATACGCTGGCGGGAATACTTGATCGCAAGGTCAATCCAGAGCTTGCATTTATTACGCGCAAGCTGAAAGTCTCCGGTCGCATGGAAGATTTGATGAAATTGCAGAAATTGCTGTGAGGGAGCGCGCTATGGATGCGCCCACGTTGGAAAAACGCCTTACCGTTCGCGATCAGTTGGTGTTGAGCTTCTACTGGTTCTCGCTCAATATGCAGAGCGCGGCCCTCATTCCAATCGTTATCCCTCTGCAAATCTTGCTCTTCCTGCCGCAGGGACAGGTCGGCAATGCGCAACAGGCCGTCCTGCTTGGCTGGATTTCGACGGTGAGCGCGATTGTCTCGGTTCTCCTGCCGCCCATTCTCGGTATGCTCTCTGACAATACCCCTGGCACGTGGGGGCGCAGGCGGCCCTATATCGCCATTGGCACATTATTGCTTGTAGTGAGCGCGCTTATGCTGGCGGTTGCAGGCAACGTGGCCGTTTTCGTCATCGCCCTGATTATCAATCAAATTGGCAGTAACGCCGCCAACACCGCGTATCAGGCCCTTTTGCCGGATCGGGTGCCAAAGGAGCAGCGCGGCGAGGCTTCGGCTTACATGGGACTGATGACTATCATCGGCAACATCGGCAGCCTGGGACTGGCGGCTTTTCTCCTGGGGGCGGTGAGCCTGAATTCGACGGGAGCCGGTGTTATTCGGCAGGGGGCAGGTCTTTTCTATCTCCTTACGGGCATTGCCCTGGTCGTTGGCGGGTTAATTACCGTTTTCGGCATACATGAAATTCCGTTTATGCCGGATGCTAAAGTAGTTATGTCGTCCGAGGAAAGCGGAATGCGCCGTTTTCGTCGTTGGTTCGTAGAAAACTGGATTCAACCCTGGCTCAGCTATAATTTCCTGGTCGTCTTTTTCACCCGCTTTGCCGTGATGATGGGCCTGACCCTGTTCATGACCTTCATTGAATACTATCTCGCCGATGTCGCGCACGAAACCAATTTTGTGCAATCAACGGCGGTAGTGGCTCTGCTGGCATTAGTCGGAGCTATCGCCAGCGCCTTCGTCCTCGGCGTTCTCTCTGACCGCATCCGGCGCGCCCCGATTGTCTGCGTCTCGACCTGCTGCATGGCGGTCGCCTCGTTCGCCTTCGTCGTCGCGCCCGGCAGCTTCCCCCTCTGGGTCCTGGGCATATTTTTCGGCGTCGGCTACGGCGCATATACCAGTGTTGATTGGGCGCTGGCAATCGACGCCATGCCCTCTATGCGAACGGTCGGCAAAGACTTAGCCATCTGGGGAGCCTCGGATACTATCCCTTCAGTTATTGCGCCCATTCTGGGCAGTGCGATTGTCTTCTTCATCAGCCGTGAAGCAACCACCGCGCTAGGCTACCGGCTGGTCTTTGCTGCTGCGACAGTGTTTTTGCTGACGGGGGCGGCTTTTATTTTGCGGGTGCGGGTGTGAGGCATTATAGAAATTTGGTTTGGGACTGCTTTTCGAGTAACTCGTTTACTCGAAAAGCAGATATTGCTGTTTTGACTCTGCCAGTTTTAAGTCTTTCGGTTTAACACCGTCGGTATCTATCCCAAGAATAAGTACTGGAATGTCAATATCCGATATTCCACGATGTTCTAATTCCCACACAAACTGTTCAAAGTAGGACACTCCTGTTGACATTTCATCTGCCAGAGCCTTAACAGGAACGATTTCTACGCCGCAATCGATTACACCGAGTTTGGCGAAGATAGTCATTTTGGCGCAGACGTTATACACCATAAACGAATACTTGCCAAATTGTACCTCAACGCCTAATTTGTTCTTCACGAAATCCATATCTCGGAATGGTTGTGGTTCTCTTCCTGTTTTGGTACGTGGTTTATATCCAGGGACATAGAACTCATGTGAGTATTCAGCAATAACTTTGTGATTGAGCCAGCCTTTATTAGTGAACTCCTGTTTGAAAGCCTGATTGAGGGCGGGAGGGCTATAGAGAACACGATCTCGCATTGTTTTCTCTTTACTAATTTTTGTTTTACATTGTTCCGCGTCTATAGCCTCAATAGTTTGCAGCACTTCTTCCAGTTCTGGACGATGTAGCTGCGAGATTACCTCTTTCCCCTGTTTAAAGGAGTACATACCAGCAATTAGCACGATTACTCTTCTCCCTCATGTAAACGTCTCCACTCGAGGGGAACCTGTGAGACCTTTTCTCGACCTGTTGGCTTATGTACAGGGCGACCAAGAGGGCGGGTCTTTAATGTGCCATTGAAAAGCTGAGAGATGCGTTCCTTGCTGATATCAATGTAGTCTTGCTCTTTCTCGACCCCAATTGCCCGCCTTTCATGCATAAGAGCGGCTATTAAGGTTGAGCCAACACCACAGTAAGGGTCTAGTACTCGCTCACCTTCATTTGTTAAGGCAAGAACACAGCGTTCCACAAGTTCCACTGGAAACTGGCAGGGATGTATCGTTTTTTCGATATGGTTTGCTTTCACATTCGGTATATCCCATATGCAACGCTCCCATTCCTCATAAAGAAATTCCCATATATCTGAGGGATTTTTTCCAAGAGGATTTCCCGACGGCTGACCTTTATTAGGACCTTTAAAATGCCGCTTACCAGGATATTTTGCTGGAACACGAACGGAATCGAGGTTAAACGTGTACTCATCACTTTTTGTAAACCATAAAATAGTCTCATAACGACCAGAAAATCGTTTGGAGGCATGCAAACCATGTTCAAAATGCCAGACAATCCGATTTCGTAGCTTTAAACCGAGTTTCTTGAAAATGGGATAGTAATAAATATCCAGGGGATACACTTCGCCATCCTCAACGTAATTCCCTGTTTGCCAGCAAATACTACCACGTTCATTAAGGACGCGCACAAGCTCTGCAATTACTTTTTCTTGCTCGGCAAGATAAGTATCGATTTCTTTTTTACGTTCGTATGCCTTTCCAATGTTGTAGGGCGGTGAAGTCACAACAAGCGAGACTGCTCCGTCTGGTATAGTTTTCAGGAAAGCATGTGTATCTCCACGATGGAGTGTAATAGTATTGCTATTGTTGTAGTTCTCTTCTATGCGAAAAGTGTGAGCATCGTAATCAGGTTGAAATAATGGAGAAATCATAATACAGCTACAACCCTCCCTGATATAATCAGTTACTATGCAGCAAGTATACATGTGATTGGTTCTCTGAGCAAGCTTTGCTTATAATTTGATACATCTATACCAATCAGTCTGTGGAAAGAGGAGAACAATTCACATGCCAACAAACGGAAAATTAAGCGGGCAGGTAGCCCTTATCACAGGTGCCAGTTCAGGGATTGGCGCGGCCATTGCTCGCGCGTTTTTAGGTGAGGGCGCTGATCTCGTAGTGGTGGCGCGGCGTGAGGAACGGCTTACGGAACTTGCCAATGAGGCGCAAAAGAGCGGGCGGCGTTGCGCTATCGTCGTGGGAGATGTGCGTGAGGAGGAGACGGCTGCTCGCGCTGTTTCGACTGCCGTGCAGCAAATGGGCAGGCTCGATATCCTGGTCAATAACGCGGGTATCGCTCGCTATGGCAATTTGATCCAGACGAGCGCCGATGATTATGATGCCATGATGGATACCAATATGCGCAGCACCTTCCTTTTTACAAGGCATGCCGTACCTGTGCTGCTTGAACGCGGCTCCGGCGCTATCATCAATATCTCATCGATGGCAGGCGTGATGGGTTTCGCGGGCGAGTCTGTTTACTGTGCCACCAAATTTGCGCAGGTCGGTTTTACCCAGGCGCTTGACCGCGAATTGCGTCCGCGAGGTATTAAGGTTGGCGTGATCTGTCCTGGCGGCGTGAAAACGGAGCTTGCGCTTGGCACGGGCCGCACACCAGAGGGCGTAGCCGAATCGGGTATGATGGAGGCCGAGGACGTCGCCGCAGCCGCGCTCTTGATGGCAACGCAGCCCGAACGCACGCGCATCGCAGAGATTCGCATGCGCCCAATGGTTGAGCCACTGTTTGGACGCGACCCGGAATAAAGAAATTGTTGGGACGCGATGGTGGATATTGAGAAAAGAGTGGGGAATACTCGCTCTCTGTCATCCTGAGCGCAGCGAAGGATCTCCTGGCCAGGCGATTCGGGTGGTGAGGCAGGAGATCCTTCGCTCAGGATGACAGGCTTGGAGAGACGCTCTTTCTTTGTAAAAATTCATCATCGCGTCCCTACAAATTCCTTAATCGTTGCTTTTAATAGGGAAATCACGCATACCGTGAATACCGCGCCCGTTTGTCGCTGCGATTCGACACGGAAGCGCGCTGTGTTGAACCTACGGTCTGAAATTTTCTCCGGTCGTTCCGGCGCTCCGGCATATCTCCACCGAAAGCACGGGATTTGCGCCTGTCGGCGAATTTTCCACCGTTATAAGGCCTGCCTGCATCTCTTTCGCGACGGGGTCTCTCAGTAGTAGGCCGTTCTGGCAGGTAGAGATCTTCTTCTTCCCAGGCCCGGGCCTCTGTTCCAGTGACGACGCGCTCTTTGCGGCGATTTTGCCTGCCGAATGTGCCTTTTTGTGTGGAATCACGTTCCTGCTTTGCCGCAACTTGCGTGTTTTCGCTCTCGGATTGTTGTTCAACAATGACTACTTCACGAACAGGTGGGGGCGTGGTAAGCGCGTCCTCGTTAATCACGAGTTTTTGCAAGGTGACGGTCTGTCCCAGGTTGCGGGCCATGCGTTTCCACTTTGGCACATCGGATGGAATGAGCAGGGTAATGGCTTTGCCCTGGCGGCCCATCCTGCCTGTACGGCCAATGCGGTGCGTAAACAGGTCGCTCGACTCCGGCAGTTCGTAGTTGATGACCTGGGCGATGCCCTGAATATCCAGACCACGCGCTGCTACGTTCGTGGCAAGCAGCGTTTGTACCTGTCCCTTGCGGAAGGCGGTCAGCACCTGTTCACGGGCACGCTGGCTCTTGTCGCCATGCAGCGTTCCCACTGTATAGCCGAGCTTATTGAGTTCTTCACCTAGCTTCTCAACCCCGTGTTTGGTCTTGCCAAAGATGAGTGTGCTTTCTCCGTTCACGGCATGCAGGAGTGTGCAAAGCGCTTCCATCTTTTTAGATGATGGAATTTGATAGGCAATCTGCTCGATAGTGCTTAGCGTGCCGGTAGGCGGCGCAACATCAAGCTTAACCGGGTCGTGCAAAAATTTTTGCTGGATTTTCTCAACCCAGGCTGGAATGGTCGCTGAGAAGAGGGCCATCTGGCGGGTCTCCGGTGTGTTGGTCAGTATTTCCTCGATGTCTGGCCCGAAGCCGCTATCGAGCATCTGATCGGCCTCGTCCAGCACGCACATGCGTAGCTGGCTCAGTACCAGCGTGCCACGATCAATATGGTCTTTTACGCGCCCGGGTGTGCCGATGACGATTTGCGCTCCCGATTGCAGGGCTGAAATTTGCCTGCCATAAGTTCTGCCACCGACGAGCAGGGCTGTGAAAATCCTGCGCCCGCTTGCCAGTTTGTCCAGTACGCTATGCACTTGAATAGCCAGTTCGCGGGTGGGCAACAACACGAGCAACTGCGGGACGCGCATCTTGCGCGAGACTCGTTCCACCAGGGGAATGCCATAGGCGAGCGTTTTACCCGAACCGGTAGCTGAACGGCCCACGACATCTTTTCCAGCGAGCAGGACCGGAATTGCCTGTTCCTGAATTGGCGTCGGCTCTGAAATCTCCATCTTTGCCAGCATCGCGTAGGTCGCGGGCTGCAACTCAAATTCACTAAAAGAAGACATGACAAAAAAATCCTTTCGGCCAATGCGCCCCTGACAGGCGCGTTATCATCCTGAAAGCACTGTGCTGACAGGGGAATACCAGGAGCAGGCCGTATAAGGATACGGGAGCAATGCCGCTAACTGATATCAGAATGAACATGCATGCAGAAGGAGAATCTTCTAAGAGGATTGCTCGGAACTCTTTAGCGTCTTTACAAGGGAACAGAATTGTCGAGCGGCATGTTCCCTGCCATGCAAACAGTCATTACATGGTGCATTATACTCCTTACTGGGCTTCTAGTCAAGCTGGATGCTGGAAAAATCTGGTAATAGCCCGAAAATCCCCCCTGATTATCTCCCATTCCGGTGCGCAACCGCGTTTTTTCAAGCAGACGGAATATCCTTGCTGAAGAAGGAGGTTATTGTGCGCAAAAAAATAGGAGTATCGATCGTACTTCTAGCAGTACTCATTCTCGGCGGTTATCTTCTCCCCAGTCGGCTTTTTTCCTCGGCGCGCGCAGATGCTCAGCTTCAACCGATGAACGTAGGCGGCGTGCCGTCTCTCGTTCAGGTGAGCAAGTTGCAGGGTCGTGACACATCTGGGCGTACCCTGCGCATGGGTATCGGACTGGCATTGCGCAACCAGGAGCGTTTGAGCAGCCTGTTACAGCGGCTCTACGATCCATCTTCCCCCGATTATCACCGGTATCTGACACCCAACCAGTTCGCCAGCGAATTTGGTCCCACCTATGACCAGCAAGAGGCGGTCATACATTATTTGAAACAGCAAGGCTTTTCCGTCACCCAGACCTACACCGGCCTCATCGACTTCAGTGGGCCGCAGCCCCTGGCAGAGCGCGTTTTCCACGTGACCATCAACGACTACCGCGACCCCGATGGGCGTGTCTTCTACGCCAACGCCTCGCCCCCCACGCTTCCGGCCTATCTGGCCTCGTATGTCGTCTCGCTCACGGGCCTGGACAATGCCACGCAGTACTATCATCCGCCCATTCGTCCGAAGCATATCGCGGCGAGCAATCCGCGCGCGAGTAACTGCCCGGGACCAGGGACGAGCGGCGGCACGCAGGTGGCCTACATTCCCAGTCAGTTTTCGAAGGCCTACAACTACGATGGCCTGCACAACCAGGGACTGCATGGCGAAGGCCAGACCGTCGGCGTCTTTGAGCTGGATGGCTACTCGCAGAGCGATATTCAGGCCTATGCGCAGTGCTTTGGCGGCGCAAATGTGCCGTTGCAGAACGTTGTCCTGGATGGCTTCAATGGTCAGCCGGGCGCGGGCGCAATCGAAGTCGAACTGGATATCGAGGTGCTGCTGGGCATGGCCCCCAATCTCTCCAAAATTCTCGTCTACGAAGCCCCCAATACCACGCAGGGCTACAACGACGAGTTCGCCCGCATCGTCAAAGACCGCACATCGGTCATCAGCGTAAGTTGGGGCGATTGCGAGAAGAACATGGGGCAGCAGGAAGCCAATCAGGAGAACCAGTTCTTCCAGCAAGCCGCCGCGCAGGGACAGACGATTCTGGTTGCGGCTGGCGATAGCGGCAGCGAAAGCTGCTTCCAGTTGCAGGGCGGCAGCTACGATTTTTCGCTCAACGCCGATGATCCAGCCGCGCAGCCCTACATCACTGGCGTTGGCGGCACCAATTTGACGCTGAATAGCAATAACAGCTATTCGACTGAGACGGTGTGGAACGGCGGCTTTCTTGGCGGCGCGGGCGGTGGTGGCATCAGCCAGTTCTGGAAGCAGCCATCGTGGCAGAGCGGGCCAGGCGTAAAGAATTCGTACTCCAACGGTATGCGTGAAGTGCCTGATGTCTCGCTCGATGCCGATCCCGCGACTGGCTACCCAATTTATTGTACGGCTGGTTCCTCGTGTAGCGGTGGTCTCGGTGGCGCAAGTGGCTGGGTGACGGTCGGTGGCACCTCGGCTGCTGCTCCTATGTGGGCCGCGATGGTGGTACTTGCCAACCAGCAGGCGACAAAGGCAGGTAAGGGAACACTTGGCTTCCTCAACCCGTCCCTTTACAGGATCGGTAGTGGCTCGCGCTACGGCAGCGATTTCCATGATGTCACGCCGCCCAGCAATCCCAGCGCGCCCTCAAACAACGACCTGGGCTTCAACGGCGGCGCGTATCCCGTCACCTCTGGTTATGATATGGCAACTGGCTGGGGCAGCTTTGACGCGACGAAGCTTGCTGCTGATCTGGTAGCGATGCGCTGATACCGCTCGCAGAAGGTATTGATATATGTCACGGGGAGTCGAATATTTCGACTCCCCGTGACATGTTATATATTTTGAAACGTTTTTCCTTTTTATAACGTGAACAATAGTAATAATGTGTGATCGAATGTAAAATCCTGTGAGTTGTGGGGGCTGGACAATTTGCGGGAAAGAGACTTAAAAATTGTATCTTGTGGAGGTATGCATGCAAAAAGGTTCTCACATTCTGGTTGTCAACGACGACCAAAGTTTGCTGGACCTGTATCGCATGGTATTAGAATCCGAAGGCTATGTAGTAAAAGACTCCCTGATCGCTTTTGAGGAGATAACCGAGGTCGAGCAGATGCGTCCTGATCTTATTATCCTGGACGCGAAGCTCGGATACCATTATGAAGGTCTGCTTTTCTTACAAAAACTCAAGCTGTATCCTGGAACGCGGCACATACCGGTCATGGTCTGTACCGCCGCCACTCGCGAGATGCGCGAACAGCAAGAGACATTGCAACAAAAGGGCATTCCCCTGCTCTATAAACCCTTTGAGCTAGACGAACTGCTCGCTCTTATAGAGCAAATGCTTGCTGCCTCTGAAGAAGGTGTAGCGCTGGCCAGGGGGCAGAGCAGGCATCAACTTGATGGTGTCTGACTGGATGAAGCGGAAAAACCGGAGAATTGATAAATGTCACGGGTAGTGGTAATATACTGCTACCCGTGACATTTATTTTTCTATCTGGAAGTTGACATGCCACGCAAGCAAGATCGTCCGCACCTGGACCCGCGCCTCGCGGAACGCATCAAACGCAAAAAAGCAGAATTGGATCGTCATCGTCCTTTGCCCGTTGATACCGTTCGGCGCTTAAATGAAGATCTGCGCGTTTTTCTCACCTACCATTCCAACGCCATCGAAGGTAATAGCCTGACCTTACATGAGACGCAGATGGTCATTGATTACGGCATTACTGTGCATGGACATCCACTACGAGAGTATTTAGAGGCAACGAACCATGCCGAAGCCTATTCATATGTCACGATGTTAGTAGAGAAAAGAGAGCGCATCTCTATCGAAACCATCTTAAAGTTGCATAGTCTGGTCATGGACAAAATTCTAGAGGGAAAAGGCCGTTTTCGCACTGTTCCTGTGTATATTCGTGGTTCTAATATGACTCCTCCCCCAGCCTATCAAGTGGAAGGGCTGATGAAAGAATGGGTAAGATGGATTTATGGTGAGGGGCTGCAATATGATCCCGTTGTGCGCTCAGCCATTGCCCATCATGGTTTTGAAGCTGTACATCCCTTTGAAGATGGCAATGGTAGAGTGGGTCGCTTGCTACTCAATCTCATGCTCATGCAGGAAGGCTACCCTCCGGCTCTGTTGCTCAATGACTGGCGAGCGCGTTACATTCATGGGTTGAATACTGCTAACACTGGAAATTATGGCCCTTTGCTCAATTTAATAGGTCGCTCTGTTGAATCCGGCCTTGACCTCTACCTTGAAGCATGCGCCGCCGTTCCCGGCTATCAGCCCCTACGCGAACTGGTTGACGCTTCCGGTTATTCCCTCGAATATATAAGCTGGTTAGCACGCAATGGCCGGATTGATGCTGTGAAGCGCAACGGACGCTGGTATAGCACACCAGAAGCAATTGAGCAGTATAAGTCTGAGGTCGAGCAGGGGAAGCAACAACGAGGAAGGCCGCCTTCATAAGGTCTGCAAAAAAGTCGCTTGTATTTTCTTAGCCAATATGCTACACTTTTAAATGGCATAATATGGCATCATTGCGTGTTTTATTACTATAGAGAACATATTTCTTTTGGCTTTTACTCCTGTAGCGAAGGCAGGAGTGAAGATAGATCAATGAGATAGCAGTGTTTAGTAACGCTACATACGTAAGTGTAGTGAGGAGGTTTTTTGTACTTTGACAACTGAAAGTATTCGACTGATCCCTCTGGGAGGACTGGGAGAGGTCGGAAAGAACATGATGGTCGTGGAATATGGCGATGACATCATCATTATTGATTTGGGATTAATGTTCCCTGATGAAGAAATGTTCGGCGTAGACCTGGTTATTCCCGATACGACCTACCTGAACGATAAAAAGCAAAATATTCGCGGCATCTTTATTACGCATGGACATGAAGATCATATAGGTAGCCTGCCTTATATTCTACCCATGCTAGGTTTCCCTCCCGTTTATGCTACCCGTCTTACCCAGGGTTTAATCAACGTCAAGCTGCGCGAGCATAAGTTGCAGGAAATCGCCTCAATCAACGTGGTAGAGCCGGGCGATAGGGTGCAGGCCGGGCAGTGTGTGGTGGAGATCGTGCGCGTCAATCACAGCGTTCCCGATGCCACCGCGATTGCCATTCATACGCCCATTGGCACCGTTTTCCACACCGGTGATTACAAGTTTGATTACACACCCATCGATGGACGTCCCGCTGATTTTGGCACATTGGCCCGTCTTGGGAACGAGGGAGTGCTGCTCATGATGGGCGATAGCACGCGCGTTGAGTCGCCGGGCTACACGCCTTCGGAGCGCGTCATCAACGATTCGTTCGACAAGATTTTCGCCAACGCGCCCGGTCGTATTATCATTGCAACCTTCGCCTCGCTGCTTTCACGGGTGCAGCAAGTGGTGGATACCGCCGAGCGTTACGAGCGTGTGGTGGCGCTGGTTGGCCGCAGCATGGTTAACAACGTGCAGATGGCGCTCGATCTGGGCTACCTGCGCATTCCGAAGAGCATGCTCATCCGCGCCGAGGATATCAACAAGTTCCCGCCGGATCGTGTGGTCATCATCTGTACAGGCAGCCAGGGTGAGCCAACTTCGGCTTTGACGCGCATCGCGAACCAGGATCATCGCCTTGTGCGCATTCAGCCGGGTGATACGGTCATTCTTTCGGCCACGCCCGTTCCCGGCAACGAGAAGATGGTGAACCGCACCATCAACAACCTGTTCCGCCAGGGAGCCGAGGTGCTGTACCAGGGCATCGCCAATGTGCATGTGTCGGGTCACGCCGCCCAGGAAGAGCAGAAATTGATGCTCAACCTGCTGCGCCCGAAGTTCTTCATGCCCATACATGGCGAATACCGCCAGCTTGTTTTACATGCTAAACTGGCCTATTCGCTCGGCATTCCTGAAGATCATATCGTGATTGCCGAAGATGGCGACATCGTGCAGGTGACGCAGGATTCGGCGAAGGTGGTCGATCATACTGCTTGCGGTAACGTCTTTGTTGACGGCCTGGGTGTAGGCGATGTGGGACAGATTGTGCTGCGCGACCGCCAGGTGCTGGCGCAGGATGGCATCCTCATGGTGGTGCTGACGGTTGATAAAGAGACCGGACAGCCGCTTGCCGGGCCGGATATCGTCACACGCGGCTTCGTCTACATGCGCGACTCGGAAGAACTGCTCGATAGCGCCCGCGAACGCGTGCTGGAATCGTTTGTCAGTCTCAACGGCCATTCCTCTGATTGGGCCTTCGTCAAGGATAAGATTCGCCACACACTGAGCGAGTACCTTTACGATAAGACGCATCGCAGGCCGATGATCTTGCCGGTCGTTATGGAAGTATAACAGTATGGTCCAAAAATGAGATGCCAGCTTGTTCCGCCAAGCTGGCATCTCATTTTTGGACTTTTTTCCCCCTTGCTTCCCTGGAACATATGCGCTATCATTAGCAGTGTTCGTGTCTCTTTCAAAGGAGGAACCAGGAGATGGCGGCAAAAGGACAGAGAAAAGAAGAGCAGCAGGGACGCGCCGGGCCAAGCATCGACACGGGAAAGACTTCTCGGGTGAGCAAGGCAGCGGGAAGCATTGGTTCGCAATCAATGCGTGTCGAACAGCGTTCCGGCGCTTCGGCTTCGCGCCAGCGCCAGAATAATCCTGTGCCTGCCCGTTCATCGCGTTCGAGCAAGCAATCTCCTGCCTCGAGCAAAAAGGGGAGTGGGTCGAAGCGCCCTGCTCCTGTCCAGGAGACACCACCACCTGCCGATTCACGAGTAATCGGCAAGATGCGCGATAAATGGCAATCGCTTGAGCCGCACCACCAGCAGCGCGTCTACAGCATTATTTTGCTGCTCTTATCGCTACTGCTGTTTGCTGCCCTCACCGTCTGGCAAAAGGTTCCCATCTTTCACCCGCTTGGCGAATTCTTCCAGACCTTTTTCGGCTGGGCGGTCTACCCGCTTTCAATTGGCCTGATCGCTTTTGCCCTTGCTCACCTGATCGAGGGCATACGCAATATTCGTTTTATTCGCTGGTCGCTGGTCTTCGGTGTGTTGTTGATGCTCTTGCTGCTTTTAGCAGAGAGCCGTTTGTTGCTGGGAAATCAGCCTGCCGGAGTTCTGGGTGCCTGGCTATCAAACCCGCTTCTGGGCTGGCCAGCAGTGGTGCAACACGTGCTGGTGCTTGGTCTGTTGGTCCTGGTAGCGATTTATGCTTTTCGCCTGCGCTATTCTCATTTGCGTGCTGTGTTTCGTTTTGGCAGAAAGGTGCTGGCGGATCCACAGCGCAAGACCACGAGCAATATAACCGGCCCTTCGCCTTATCTCGGCCAGCGTCCCAAATATAGCCGTTATATGGGAACGGCCATTGCTGAGGCAGACGAGATGCAGGGCGCTCCACGTCGGAAGGTTGCTGATGTCAAAGAAGACGATGAAGAAGACATAATCGACTTCGACTTCGACGAGGATTTTGAAGATGACGACCCGCTCAACGATATCAACCTGCACAGGCAGCAGGTCGGCAACGTCCCGCGTGGTTCCCGCCCGCCCCTGCCCATGAACCGGGCTGAGCATCAAGAGGCGGTCAAAGGCGCGAGACAGCAGCCCCTGCCTTTTGATGAACGCGCCTCTAATGGAAGTCCCGGGCCTGTGCCCGGGCCGCATGACCAGATGGAGCCGCTTGTGCCGAATCCTCTGCTGAGGAAGCAGCCCAAAATTGTCACAAAGGCCGCTAATGCAGACGGCACCGCCCCGGCAGTCGATTCGCCCTGGAAAATTGGCGATACCTCGCTGTTGAATCGTCCAGAAGAGGTAAAGATGCAGGTGATGGGCGACGATACCGGCACATTGGCGAAGATCATTCAAGATACGCTGCGCAGCTTCCGCGTCGATGCCGAGGTGCGCCCGGAAGATATCAGCATCGGGCCGACTGTCATCCGCTTTGGTATTCGTCCAACCGGCAAGCCCCTGATGACGCAGGATGAGAAGGGCCGTCTCGTTCCTGTGCGCGATGCATCCGGCAATATCGTCTATGAGCAGCGCACTCGCGTCAGCCGCATCATGGCCCTGCAGAACGATCTCGCGCTGGTGCTTGAGGCGAAGGCTATTCGTATGGAAGCGCCCGTTCCTGGTCGCCCCTACGTCGGCGTAGAAATTCCCAATAAGAATAGCCGCCTGGTGACATTGCGCGAAATCCTGGAGAGCAAGGAATACGCGGCGGCGAAGGCCAAGTCGAAACTCGCGATGGCGCTTGGCAAGGACGTCGCGGGCGCTGTGCGTGTTGGTGATCTTGCCCGCATGCCGCACTTACTCATCGCGGGCGCAACGGGTGCTGGCAAGAGCGTCTGCCTCAACGCCATCATCGCCAGCTTCCTGACTCAGGCCACACCCGATGATGTACGCATGTTGATGGTTGACCCCAAGATGGTCGAACTCAACATGTATAACGGCATTCCGCACCTGCTTGCTCCGGTGGTCACCGAGGTAGACAAGGTGGTGGGCCTGCTCAAGATTGCTATTGGCGAAATGGAGCGCCGCTATCGTCTCTTCTCGCAGCTTGGTGTGCGTAACCTCGATGGTTATCGCCGCCTGCGCGCCGAACGAATCGCGCGTGGCGACGAAACGCTGAAAAATCTGCCTGCCATTGTTATCATCATCGACGAACTGGCAGACCTGATGATGGCTGCTCCGGAAGAGGTGGAAGGTCTCATCTGCCGTCTTGCTCAACTGGCACGCGCTACGGGCATTCACCTGATTATCGCCACGCAGCGCCCATCGGTCGATGTGATTACGGGCCTGATTAAGGCCAACATTCCGACTCGTATCTCGTTCATGGTCAGTTCGGCGGTAGACTCGCGCACCATTATTGATATGGGTGGCGCGGAACGCCTGCTTGGGCGCGGTGATATGCTCTACCTGCCCGCCGATGCTGGCAAGCCCGAACGCATTCAGGGCGCGTTCGTCGCCGATGACGAGGCCGAGCGGCTGGTTGCTTTCTGGAAACAGCAGGCCGAGGAACACGCGGCGGCACAGGCAGGCGCGAATGGCGGAGCGACCCCTGCCGTTGAACCCGGTTGGGAAGTTAGCGAGCATGTCTCCGACGAATACGAACTCGACGACGAACTGCTGGAACAGGCCGAACAGGTGGTTCAGGAATACGAGCGCGCCTCGATCTCGCTCTTGCAGCGCCGCCTGCGCATCGGCTACTCACGTGCCGCCCGCCTGATAGACCTGCTGGAAGAGCGCGGCGTCATCAGTCGCATGGAACCTGGCGGACGCGCCCGCGAAGTGCTTGAGAAACGCGACCGCAATGGCTCAGGTGGTGAAGGCCGCACAATGGCTGATGAGGCAGCCGATATTATCGCCGAGGAACGTGCTAAAGAAGAATTCCTGAAAAAACAGGCCAACCGCAACAATTCACAGGACCAACCGTAGGGGCGTGGGCTTGCCCCGCCCTGGTTGGGTCACGCCGATGAATTTGTGTTTGATTGGCCCGAGGGCGGGGCAAGCCCACGCCCCTACGGATATATTTTCTCGCCCTTTGATAACATCTCAACGAACTTCTGAATGCGGGCAGCGCGAGTCTCCGCCTTCTTGGCCGTTTGAATGCGATAGAGGATGGCGTAGCGATTGACGCTGTTCAACGTATTGAAGAATGCCTGTGCCTCTGGGTGATTGTCCAGTTCCCGCTGCAAATCGTCGGGGACGCTTATTTTGCTCTGTGAGTCGTAAGCCTCATCCCAGCGACCATCTGCTTTTGCCTGTTCAACCTGCCGCAGTCCTGCGGGCTGCATTCTCCCCGCTTCGATGAGGGCCGTTGCCTTGTCACAGTTGACCTTTGACCACTTGCTTTTGGGACGGCGCGGCGTGAATTTTTGCAGCCAGTATTGCTCATCAAAAGGAGCTTTTTGTCCGTCGATCCAGCCGTAGCAGATGGCGCTATCTAAGGCTTCCGCGTAAGAGACAGAGGGAATGCCAGTTTCTTTTTTGGCTATTTTCAGCCAGATGCCCTCTGCATTGGCATGATGTTCGGAAAGCCACTGCTCCTAATCCTGCTGGCTTGCGAATGGCAACGTTGGAATATCTTTTGCATTACTCATGCATATAGTGTACCAGAACTAGGACTCTTGTTCCAGTTCTTTGAGCAGCTTTTGGTCCTGTTTGCTGCTCAAATCCAATTTGGCGAAGAGGTCGGGGCGGCGTTCTTTTGTTCTGCGCAGGGCTTCTTTCCTGCGCCATTTCGCGATCTCGCCATGATTGCCAGAGAGCAAGACGTCCGGTACACGCCAGCCGCGAAATTCGGGTGGGCGCGTATATTGTGGATATTCAAGCAGGCCCGCGCTATGCGACTCTTCCAATGTAGACTCTTCGCCGCCCAGCACGCCAGGGAGCAGGCGACTTACTGCATCAACAATAATCATCGCTCCAAGTTCGCCGCCCGTCAGCACGAAATCGCCGATCGAGATTTCATCTGTGACAAGATGCTCCCGTACACGCTCATCCACGCCTTCATAGTGACCGCATATGAGCGTTAGGCGCGACTCCCGCGCGAGTTCGCGAGCAATCGATTGGTTGAAAACTCGCCCCTGTGGCGTGAGCAGGATAATTGGCCCGCCCTGATACACCGCCTCAACTGCTTTGAAGATGGGATCAGGTTTCATGACCATGCCCGCGCCGCCGCCATAGGGATAATCATCCACCACATGATGCCTGTCGGTTGTAGCATCGCGAATATTGTGCAGCGCAATGCTGAGCAGCCCGCGCTCCTGCGCCCGCTTCAAAATGCTCTCGTTGAATGGCCCCGCGAACATATCGGGAAAGAGCGTAAAGATGTCAAAATGCATGCCTGACCTCGCCTTGTTTTGCGAGTCTCAGTGTAGCGTATGGTGGAGATATTTGCAAGTCAGGCTAAGTTTTCAATCCAGGGCGACCCTCGCGGTCGCCCTGGACTAATACCCGGTATTTGCAAGCAATCTGCTAGTGTACCCGCTAGACCAGGTATGCTACAATAGACTGGTGCATAATGCTGGCAAGTGCCACACGGAGCCTTCAATGTCCTGGTCCCAGGTACAACAGTCTAAGGATTTGTATGACCAAATTACCCTCCTGGTTGGCAGCGCAATCCGTTTGCTCTGCGGCGAGGCAGGGATATTTGTGGTGGCAAAGGAAGCCTTTGATCCTTTGAGCCATGCTGAGGAGACCTTTTACCGGCTGAGCGATGCTGACTACCGTTTGATACAAACAGTGGGGAATGGGCAGCCGGATATTGCTTCTCCCCTGGTGATACGGCCTTTGCCACTGGATATGGCGGCCCGGCTCAGTATCGCGAACGAGATACCTGAGGAACAGCATACCTGCCCACTTGAATACTGCTCGTTGATGGTGTACGATCATGCAGGAGTAATAGGTGTTTTACACTTTTTGCGCCCAATAGGAAGACGTTCCTGTTTTGAACAGGTACCCGACTACGAAGAGGGTGCGCATGGCTCGATGACGGTGCTGCCATTGTTTATCGCGCAGTTCGCGGCGGGTTTGCGTTCCGCGCTGCGTTCGCAGGTCTTGTTGCGCGAACAGGGAAGGCTGGCGGCCATTTTTCACGAGAGCGCGTCGGGCATTCTCACGGTGGACACCGAGCAGCGCATTGTGGATTTCAATCCGGCGATGGAGCATTTGACGGGCTGGCACGAGAGCGAGGTACTTGGATGCTCCTATCTCGATGTGTTGCAGCCGCAAGACCGGCAGGGTCACCTTTTGGAGCCGGACGAATCACCGATTTTGCAGGCGTTTATCAGAAAAGGAAATGTAGGGCGTGATATGGTGATCGCGGCGCGTGATGGGCAATTGTTTGATGTTGCCGTCACGGCTTCCTGTGTATTGTCCAGCCGGGGCGAGCCTGTAAGCGGCATTCTGACAGTGCGTGATATTACGCGGGAGCGCGAGCAGGAGGAGCAGCGTTCAACCTTTATTTCGGTCATTTCGCACGAGTTGCAGACGCCTATCGCGATTATCAAGGGCTATGCTTCAACGCTGGCAAGAACGGACGCGGAACTATCGCCCGACATGCTGCGCACGAGATTACAGGCCATCGAGGAAGAGGCCGACCGCCTCAACAAGCTGGTGGGAAATTTGCTCTATGCCTCGCGCATCCAGGCGGGTGGCTTGCAGATGGAGGTGATGCCGCTTGACCTGGCGAACCTGGTTGAGAAGGTGGTGCATCGCTTCCGGGTTCGAAGTCCCGGCGTCACCTTCCGGCTTGACGTGCCGCCCAACCTGCCGACAGTGATGGCGGACCGCGACCGTATCGAAGAGGTGCTGCAAAACTTGCTGGATAATGCTATAAAGTATTCACCGAAAAGGCGTGTGATTACTGTTTCGTGCCACGCTACAGGAGACGAGGTCATAGTCAGTGTGAGCGATATGGGAATGGGGATTTCGTTGCGCGACCAGGAAGCTATTTTTGATCGTTTTTCGCGCGCAGGCACATTCCACTCTGTTCCCGGCGCAGGGTTGGGCCTGTATATCTGCCGGGCGATTGTGGAGGCGCATGGCGGGCGCATCTGGGTGCAAAGCGAACTGCACCAGGGATCGACTTTCTCGTTTAGCCTGCCTCGTGTGGAGAAAGCGCAATTACCAATGGTGGTGTTTTGATGGAGAAGGACGTTTTTGATTCGCGTGATATGACGATTTTGATCGTCGATGACGAGCCGCGCATTCGCGATTTTGTGCGCATGAATCTGGAGATGGAACATTATTGCGTGGTCGAGGCCAGCAATGGCATTGAGGCCCTGGAACAACTGCGCGAAAATCTGCCTGATTTAGTGGTACTGGATGTCTCCATGCCTGAGATGGATGGTTTTGAAACATTGAAGCATATTCGCGAGGTATCAACGGTGCCGGTGATTATGCTCACTGTGCGCCAGACGGAGCAGGACAAGATTCGCGGCCTTGATCTCGGCGCGGATGATTATCTGGCGAAGCCGTTCAGCCCGCGTGAATTACTTTCAAGGATACGCGCCTTGCTGCGCCGCACCTTTATGGCCGCGCCAGCGCGCAAGACTGAAATCGTTGTCGATGATGATTTGAAAATCGATTTCTCCAAACGCGAGGTTTTTGTGCGCGGCGAGAAGGTAGTGTTGCGCCCAACCGAGTACCGTCTGCTCTATCATCTCGTCAGCAATGCGGGACGCCTGCTCACTCATGAAACGCTGCTTTCAAAGGTCTGGGGGCGCGAGTACCGCGATGAAGCGCACTACCTGCGTCTCTACATCACCTACCTGCGCCAGAAGATTGAGAAAGACCCGGCGCATCCCAAGTATATTCTGACCGAGCGCGGCGTTGGCTATCGCTTTAAAGAACTAGAGGATGGGCAGCATGGGTAGTGGTGTGCGTCGTTTTATGCTCATATATCTCCTGGCATGTCTCGTCCTGCTTTCGTCCTGCTCTTTTGGCGGCGGGCAGACGACCAGCTTAACACCCACTCCCACCGGGCAGCCAGGGAGTAATTTGCCCTCGCCTGTGGCGAAAGATTTGTCTGGCCTCTTGCAAACGGAACAACTTTTGTTGATGACGCCCCATCCCGTGCGCGACCTCTATAGTCTTGCGCAGCGGCTCAAGCTGCATACATCAACGCCCATTCCGCATGTTGGGCGGACTACTCCCCTCAATGAAACGGTTGGACAGGAGGATGCGTTCTGGTTGAACAACTCGGATACGCGCGCGTATTCGCGCATTCACGCGAAGCTGGTCTACATCACGCCTCACCTGTACGTGTATGTCGAGGATGGCCAATCGGTGAATATGGCGGCTTTGCAGGCTTCCGCTGACCTCTTTGAGCGCTCGATTTATGCGACCGACCGCGCTACTTTTGGCAGCGAGTGGACGCCGGGCATCGACGATGATGTCCACCTGACGATACTGAACGCGGTTGGCCTGGGAAGCGACGTGGGCGGGTATTTCTCGGCTGAGGACGAATATCCAACCAGCGTCAATCCGTATAGCAACGAACGCGAGATGTTCTATATCAGCCTCGATGGTGAGACACCTGGCAGTTCCGACTACAACAGCACGCTGGCGCATGAATTTCAGCATATGATTCACTGGTATCAGCACCCCGTGGATTTGAGTTGGACGAACGAGGGCATGTCTGTGCTGGCTCAGCATATCAACGGCTTTTCCTCGGGCGGCGTTGATCTGGCCTTTGTGCAATCGCCCGACACGCAGCTTAATGACTGGTCGGATGATATGAGCGCGAACCTGCCCCACTACGGCGCTGGCTATCTCTTCATGGACTATTTTGCCGAGCATTATGGCGGCTATGGCGTGCTGAAAGAACTATTGCAAGACCCGTCCTCGCCCCCGGTCAACTTCGATCACGTGCTGGCAAAGCATGGTTACTCAGACCGTTTTACCGATGTGCTGAGCAAGTGGTTTATCGCAAACTACATTGAAGACCCGACGGTCAGTAATGGCCAGTATGGTTATCAGAGCATTCATTTGCCGGGTATTACGGCGCAGCATAAGGTCACGGCCTATCCATTTAGCGAAGCCGATACCGTTCACCAGTACGCCGCCGAGTACTATGACCTGCAGCCGCAGGGGCGGCATGGGCGGCTTAACATCCACCTGCTGGGCGCGCCAACAGTGCGCATTATTGGCAACGACCCCCAGGGTTCAGGCTACGAATGGTGGAGCAATCGCTATGATAACATGGATAGCACGCTGACGCGCAGCTTTGACCTCACCAACCTGCGCGGGCAGCACGCCACGCTGCAATTTGCCACATGGTATGACCTGGAGCGTGATTATGACTACGCCTTCGTCGAGGTTTCGACCGATGGCAAAAACTGGACAACGCTGAAAGGCAATTACACCACGAACACCAATCCCAACGGCGCAAACTGGGGCAATGGCTACACCGGTACGAGCGGAGGCGACAACGGACCGCAGTGGGTGCAGGAAAGCATCGATTTGACACCCTACGCGGGCAAAAAAATACAGCTTCGTTTCGAGGAAGTGACGGATGACGCGGTCAATTTGCAGGGCTTCGCGATTGACTCGATACGCATTCCAGAGCTGAACTTTCAAGATGACGTGACCACCGATAACGGTTGGGTGGCGAACGGCTTTATTCGCTCGAATAATGTCCTGCCTGAACACTTCGATGTCCAGGCCATCGTCTACCAGGGCACGAATGTCAGCGTGCAATCGCTGCCCGTAGACCTTGCCAGCGGCAGCGGCATCCTGAACATCCCAGGTTTCGGCTCGTCCGTCACGGATGTAGTACTGGTTGTCTCGGCCTACGCCGCCGAAACCACGCTTCCAGCACACTATCAACTAAATATCGGATTGTCGTAGGGACAGGAGGAAAAGGAGAGGAAGGGCGGGGGCCTTGTGCCTGTCCTGGTACCGGGTGGTACTGTCCCGAAGATGGATAAATATCGAATTGTCGTAGGGACAGGAGGAAAAGGAGAGGAAGGGCGGGGGCCTTGTGCCTGTCCTGGTGGGGGTGGAGCTTATCCCCGGTTTGGGTACACATCCGGGCCAGGGACAGGCACGAGGCCCCCACACCACCTCCCCCATCCCCCTGTCCCTACGGAAGAGGAGAAGGAAGAAGTAGTTATGAATAAGAAGGAACGTGTAGATGCAGCTTTGCGTGGCGACCCGGTTGATCGTGTTCCGGCCAGCATGTGGGGGCACGATTTTGAGCGGGAATGGAGTGCGCAGACGCTTGCAGAGGCAATGGTAGAGAATTTCACGCGCTACGACTGGGATTACATGAAGGTGAATCCGCGCGCCTGCTACCATGTCGAGGGCTGGAACGTCAAGGTGCGGCCCTCGGGCGAAAAGTATAAAGCGCCTGTTTTCGAGGATACACCCATCAAAAGTAGCTCGGACTGGAAACGGCTGCGCGTGCTTGATCCCGGCCAGGGTGCGTTGCGCGAGCAGTTGAAGGCCCTGCAGTTGATTAACCATTCCATAGGCTACGACGCCTATTTCGTGCAGACCATCTTCTGCCCGTTGGGCGTGGCGAAGTACCTGGCCGGTAACAATGCCGAGCCTGTGCTGCATTCCATTCGCGAGGACCGCAGTGCCCTGCATAGAGGCTTGCGCGTTATCATGGAGACCTTCATCAATTTCGCCATTGCCTGTCTTGATGAGGGCGCGAGTGGTATCTTTTACGCCACCAACGGCTGGGCATCCGACGGTATGTTGACGGCTGACCAGTATCGCGAATTTGGCGAGCAGTACGACCTGGAATTCCTGGATGCCATCAAGAGCAGGAGCAAGTTCAACATCCTGCATAACTGCGGCAATCGCATCTACTTTGACCTGCTGGCGGGCTATCCTGTGCAGGCTCTAAGCTGGGCCGCCACGCTTGAAGGCAATCCTGATCTGGGCGAGGGCAAGAAACGCTCCGGCAAAGCGGTCATGGGTGGCATCAGCGAGAAGACGACGCTGAAGAACGGCACGCCCGAACAGGTGCGCGACGAGGTACAGAAGGCGCTCGATCTCACAGGAGGTCGGCATTTCCTGCTCGCTCCCGGCTGCTCGATTCCGCCAGAGACGCCTGCGCGCAACCTGGAAGCCATTCGCAGCGCTCTATCTTGACACGATTGAATGCATTAGCTATACTGCGTAGCACAGTAACAGCTTGTATGTTCGCGGCGCGACGAAGTCGCGCCACATTCTTTTCTTGACCCTTTTCTTAACAGGTAGCAGGGCAACAAGATGTTGTATAGTGTATAGAGATAGAATGCATCACCCTGCATGTACTACTGAATTTTGTCAAGAAACGACGTTACGCGCGTTTATGCTGTGCGTCGAGCGGGATAAAAATGGTATTGGGAAGGCACATCGTGAGTGATGGAGCGATATCGAACTATACGCGCTTATTCTGCCGGTGGTGTGGTGTTCCGGCTTGTTTCATCCGATGCTAGCAAGCATCCTGGCTCTGCGAATCAGGATGAGAGTTCATCTATAGAGTCTGTGGAAGTGGCCCTGGTTGGCCGCAGCCATCCGGGAATGTGGGCCTTACCAAAGGGGACGCCTCGCGAGGGAGAAACGATCGAGCAGGTAGCTGTGCGCGAGGTGCAGGAGGAGACCGGTTTGCAAGTGCGCCTGCTGACCTACATTGGTAATATCTCCTATACTTTTGTGCGCGACCAGGTGCGTTTCTACAAACAGGTGCGCCATTTCTTATTCGAGGCGGTTGGCGGCGATATCTCCCTGCATGATACAGAATACGACCGGGTCGCCTGGTTTCCGATACACGAGGCGTATCGCCTGCTCACTTATCAAAACGAGGCCAATATATTGAGCCAGGCGGAGAGCATTTTGCAGCGCTGGCTACAGAACCGGCGGAAGGAAGGACAGAAGTAGCCCTATGCAGCATATCCCGCGTTTCGCGTTTTTGCGCCGCATACTCTTCCCGTATAATGGCGAGGAGCAGCTTACACCGAAGCAAAGCGCGCGTGTCTTGCTGGCCTGGGTGTTGTTCTTTCCGGTGTGCATGTCGATACTGACCGTTATCATCACGGTCTTGAGCGGGTATCCGCTGCATACTATGCTCTCGATGCTTCTCTTTACCTTTCTCTCGGGCGTCGGCATCTTTGGCATACTTGGTGTTTTAGTCATACTGGTGAATAATAAATCTGCTCGCATTCGACAGGCATGGAAGGCCCGAGATGAGCAGCTATGACCAGCGGAGGTTCTTATGGATCTGAGCGTAGAAGGCAAAACTGAGCGTATTCCCCCTGGATCGCATATCTGCCAATTGTATAGTAAAGTGACAGAGATACCAGGGGTGACGGCCCGTTTATTACGCGTTGGCCTTTCTCTCTCCGAGAAATGTATGTTCGCTGCTGCTCCGGCTCAGATCAAAGAGCTTCGCGAGGAACTGCAAAAATTGGGCGTTGATGTCGAGGGCGCGATGGCGGCGGGACAGCTTGTGTTACACGAGGAGCGCGAACCCTTTCTGGCAAATGGCAAGCGCTTCGATCCCTATTTTCTGCTCTCGTCCCACCAGACCTTTATCGCTCAAGCCCTGCGCGAGGGCTGGACGGCGGTCCGTATTTCTATCGATATGACCTGGCTCACCAAAGACATCGCGACCCCGGAGCAGATTCTCAAATACGAAGCGGCCTCGGATGCCGTCTTCACTTTCCAGAACGCGCCCATCATCGCCCTGATGCATTATGACCACAGCAAGCTGCTCCCCAGCCTGGTCGTCGAAATGCTCAAATTGCATCCGATTGCTGTGGTGGGTAAATATATTAAGCGCAATCCCTACTACCTGAACTCAGAGCAGTATATGTTGAAGATACTGCGCATTAATAAAGAGAAGGACAAGGACAAAGGGAGTTGATAGTGCGTTATGGCCAGCAAATCGACCTCAAATCCATTCCAACCATTGTTTGAGAACGTCACAAAGGTCTTCCCGAACGGCATCTACCGCATAGAGTGAAAAGTCGCGAATGACTTTTCGCTCTTTTTGCATTATAGCATTGTTTTGTTCTGTTTGCTCTTGTTCTAATTGCTCCCACAGTGAAAGTTCTGCCGGTCCTCTTGTTGTGCCATTCTCAGCAAGAAAAGAGGGCTTGCTGACGAAATCTCCCATCGGTTCTGTACCTTTAGCAAAGCGGCGCAGCGTAGTGGTTATTGCTTCCACACTATTATCGATGCCAATCCACTGCCTGTTCAATTGTGAGGCGACGGCCAGCGTGGTGCCGGAACCTGAGAAACAGTCAAGTACGAAGTCTCCCGGGTTGGAAGAGGCTGCAATAATACGCGCAAGCAATCCTGGATTTTTTTCTGTTGGATAGCCAGTAATTTCGATATTCTGATTGTGCGCGTCCCGAAAATCTACCCAGATATCCTGTACGGCCACTCCCTCGCTCTCATCAAGATAGATTTTTCTGCGCGGATTTCCATTTGGCGACCAGTATATTTCTCCTCGCGCATCCATCTCATCCAATGTTTGCGGTGGGAACTGCCAATGTTTTCCTGGCGGCGGAAGTTTCCCTCGCCAGGGCTTCCCTGTTTCTCCATTGCGCGTTCCTGGAGCATGAATGGGTACTTTTTTGTAGCGTCGTCCCGTTTCTTGCTCGACATAAGGATACTCTTTTTCAGCCCGTTCAATTGACCATTGTTCATGTGGGCGGTTCCATACATACGAACTGGACTTTGTGTAGAAGAGAATATAGTCGGAGATATTGCCATAACTTTTACGGGTATAATTCTTCGGGTTACATTTTTTGCGCGTAATCCAGCTCTGAAAATTATTTCTCCCAAAGATTTCATCCATAATGATCTTGATATGGAAAGCCATTTTCTGATCGAGATGAACATAAATTGAGCCATCATGCGCGAGCAGTTCTCGGAGCAACACAAGCCGTTCCCGCAAAAATTCAATATAAGAAGCTCCAACTAAGGTATCTGCATAGGCATCGTCTTGTGAACGCGATTGAAAGACGCTATTGGTTGCAAAAGGAGGGTCGATATAGATCAAGCGCACCTTCCCGCAAATCGATGAATCTTCAAGCAGCGAAGCCAGAATAGGTAAGTTGTCTCCATAATAAAGGCGATTGGTGATGGTTTTTTTGTTCCCTTCGTTTCCGCGCCACAACAGGGAAGTCGAGGTCGGTTGGGTTGCCAGGATATCCTCTTCAGAGCGCTTACCGGGATAAGTAAGATGGATATCAAATATATTTTCCGAGATTGGATGAAGATTTTTCCCATTCCATTTGGTTTTAGAAAGACCTGTTGCCAATTACTTTCTCCTTAAATTCAGGAACGCAGCCATTCAAGAGTAAGACGCTCAGGCACCATACGCAAAGTTGTTACAAGGATTCGTCCTGGGTATCTTTGCTCAAGCTGCGCATAGTCATTCCACATTGAGCCAAGCAGAAGCCCAGGCCCATCATTGAGAAAAATGACTTTTGTGCGTAGATTATGACTATTTGCATAGTTTATGATCTCATCAGCACAATGATTGTAACCACCTATTCTGTCATCCTCTTGTGATCCACCTCGGTCTGAATCATATCTTGCCAGACCAATAGCGAGTACTGTGTTAACATCTTCATCATAAATAACAAAGTCTACTGGACGATTCGGATTAGGGTAGTCTTTAAAAACTGTTCCCATAAGCACATCTTTTCCTGCGCGTTCTGGGCCGATAATTCGACAGGCGGGATATTCAGAACGGAAAAGTTCAAAAAAACGAACAGTCAGATTATATCCCTTTTTTCCGCGGTCCTTGTATTCCCATAGCAATGCACATAACGCCTCATCATTTTCTGGACGTGTCATAAAAGCAGCTTGCACTTCATAGATCGGTCTAAAGCTTTTACTAAATTGGGCATTAATACTTTGTACCTGTGTTTTTCTCTTTAATAATTCGACAGGTGTATCAGGACTTACGTATTTTCTAAAGACGCGAGCAACCTGAATTCGCATCCAGGGATTTGGGATTTCGGCGATTCGTAATAAGAGGCGTTCCGATGACTCAGACGACTTGAGGAGTTGCCCAAATGTAACCAGTACTGGTTTATAAAGTTCGCAAGCACTGACCAGAATATCTGGATAGTAATCCCCTGTCGAAAGGGTTATCCAGTTTCGTCCATCTGCCTTGTAATCTTTGAAAGGTTTAGGTGACATGCTCAGGTCTTTCCTGCCTTTACGCGATATCCGAGTATGGGTAGCAGCATATTAGCTGAAACATGTGTAGCTGTCAATAAAATAGCTTTAATTCTTATTTGCTTATTCCATAAATGGGGATTGGAAAAGGTAAGCGTTTGAGGTCTTTATAAAAAGATGGCACGCCCCGACATGAGGGCGTGCCGTTTCGAGTGAATATACTACGACCCAAACAACTGCCCAAGTGTGCCGCCAATATTGCTGGTGCCGCCAGCCTGTTGCGCGCCTTCTGTCTGAGGTGGATGGTAGGTCATGGATTGGATACCGAGGCGACCGGGGCCGGTGAAGCGGTTGAGGACGATGGATGCGCCCGCCATCAGGCCGCCGATGGCACCCAGGATGCCGCCGCCGCGCTGCGAACCGGCAACGGTGGTGACCGTCATCTGCACCGAGGGGTCTTTCCAGAGCCACGCGCCCGGCTCGACGTCCAGCGTTTCGCCGGGGGCCAGGTTCTTCTCGAAGACGTTGCCATAGCCGTGTAGCAGTACCATGCCCTCGCCGCCGCGACAGGTGAACTGGTCGATGAAGAGGCCGGTGCGGCTGAAGAGGATGTTAGCCGCGCCCTGCACAAAGGTGAAGCCGTAATCAACGTTGCTGGTCGCGACCAGGAATTGATGCTCGCGTACCTCGACCATCTGTCCCGGCTGTAGGCGCAGCGCTACGATTTGTCCGACGGAATCGCGTGAGAACGAGATGTTGCCCGGTCCCTGGGCCTCGGTAATGAAGATCTGGAGACCGGCGAAGAACCGCCTGGCCGCGCCCTTGAGCGATTTGAAGCCGATCTGCACGCCCGGATGCTTCCAGAGCAGGATATGATGCTCGAAGTAGACGGAAAGCTGGTTGCCGAGCATGATATCAACCACCGGCACCAGTTCGCCATCAATCGAGATGGTCATATCGGCAAGTTTCAATGGACTCTTGGGATTGTGCAATTCGGCCTTTGGAACGGCGTTGCCAAAGATGCTATTGGTATATTCTTCATACTGGTTGGGCGGCGTATAGGCTCCCTGCGGCCCGCCATACTGACTTGGTTGACCGTAAGGATTCGGCTGACCGCCGGTAGGTGGTGGGGGAGTTGCCCCTCCGACAGGCGAGCCACAGACGCCGCAAAACTTCACTCCGTCGGCAATCTGGCTCTGACAGCGCGGACAAATCATGTATTACCTCCTGATAGACTGGCACTATTTTACAGGACTATTATTGTATCTGGATATGACTCGCCTTGTAGGCTTAAGACCCAACAATAGCTACCTTGCTTGATGATAACATAAAGTTGAAAAATCTCAAGTGGCAGAGGTCACAAATTTGGGGAAATGAGGAACATTTGAGCAATGAGAGAAAACCAGAGCGACCATATGAATTTTTGCGAAAAATCGAGGATTTGTAGGGACGCGATTGATCGCGTCCTGCCTGCCATCTCGATTCAGCGTATCGTTGGGGCAGCAGAACGCGATGAATCGCGTCCCTACAGAAACAATATGTATTAAATCATCAATAGTATAGAGAAAAAACTGGAAGAATGCTTGATTTATAGGACGAAGCTATCTGCCAGAGGGCTACGGCTGTTGCCATTTTCGCGTTTCTCGCTACTGGCGCTCACCGATTGCTGGCCGCCGGTCTGGCGACCGTTAAAGGTGCTACTCGACGAGCTTTGCAGGCTTTGCAGGCTTTGCAGCGTTGCCTGAGACTGCACGCTCGGCTGAGAGGCGGGTTCGGTAGCAAGCTGAATGGTCTTGCCATCGATCACAACGGCGATGCCAACACCACGGCGTAAATCGGCGAGCTGGCGTCGCAATTCACGGTTTTCGGCCTCTAAAGCGTCCATCAATTTTTTCTGCTCAAGCAGCATCTGAGCGATGCCTTCAAAACCAGCGCTTGCAGCACGATCCATCATGGATTCCTCCTGCGAATTTGGTGTTCCCAATAATTCTAAAACAAAATTTCCCAACACAGCACCACACCTCCCGACTAAGTTGCACGCAAAATCTGAACGATGCGATCCCAAATGGCCGCCGCAACGCCTGTTTTGGGCATTACAGGCAGGTCTTCCATGTCGCCATTCGCATGGAAAATGTACACCTTATTGGTATCTGCGCCGAAGCCACTGTCTGCGCGGCTAACATCGTTTGCTACCAGCAAATCCAGGCGTTTTGCTGCCAGTTTGGCCTGCGCATAAGCCACGACGTCGCGGGTCTCGGCGGCGAATCCTACACGCACCAGTCGCCGGGAAAGCTTATAGCCATCGATTGATTCCTCGGAAGCGCGAGCCAGCTCCCCCAGAATATCTGGATTACGCGCCAGGCGTAGGGTAAAGCCGCCCTCGCTATCCTGTTCTTGCGCTCCCTCCCCCTCCTTCTTCAACTTCTGCGCTGATACATTGGCCGGGCGATAATCCGCTACCGCCGCGCTCATTATCAGCACATCCGCGTCGAGTACCGCCTTGCGTACCGCTTTCCGCATCTGCAACGCGGTTTCGACCCGCACCACCTCCACCCCATAGGGGGCATCTAAGGCAACCGGCCCTGAGATCAAGATCACCTCGGCTCCGCGATCTCGCGCCTCGATTGCCAGGGCATAACCCATTTTGCCGGACGAACGATTTCCCACGAAGCGTACCGGGTCAATTGGCTCCTGGGTGCCTCCTGCCGTGACGACGACGCGGCGATGAGCGAGATCGCCATTTCGTCCCAGTACCTGGGAAATAGCTCCCAGCAGGACGGGCGTTTCGGGCAGTCTTCCCACCCCGACTTCACCCGAAGCCAATCTACCCACCTCTGGTTCTACAACGAATGCACCGCGTTCCCGTAACACTTGCAGGTTGGCCTGTGTTGCCGGGTGATTCCACATGGAATGGTGCATCGCTGGAGCCAATAGGAGAGGCGCTTTTGTCGCCAGCGCTACCGCCGTAAGCAGGTTATCTGCCATACCATGCGCCAGTTTGGCAATGGTGTTGGCCGTAGCCGGAACAATGACCAGTAACTCCGCTTCCTCAGCTAAAGCAATGTGCCTTTCCGCCGCGTGCCCCGATGGTTCCCACAAATCGCTGTAGACGGGCCGGTGACTGACCGTCGAAAACGTCAGCGGTCGAATAAATTCTTCCGCCCGTTCCGACATAATCACGTCAACCTCGGCTCCCGCCTGCTGCAGGCGACTCACGAGTTCGACTGCTTTATACGAGGCGATACCACCACATATACCGACGAGGACGCGCCTGTGAAGTAACACTGCCTGTTTGCTCGCTTCCTGATATGACCTTGCTTCCAGGGTCATTGCTACAATAGCATAGAATGATACAGTTTAACAAGAATATTGCCAAGAAGTACCATTAGTTTTGATGAAGCACGAGGAAGGCCGGGTGCGATGATGGACCGGAAGACACCCGCAAGGGGTGTCTCTACAGGTAACACGGACTGTAGAGACACCCCTTGCGGGTGTCTTCCGGTCGTTCCATCATTCCGTTGCAATAAGACCTACGCACGTACATCCTTGCGCTTCAAGAAGTAGGCTGTCAGGGCACCAAGCACTACGATCATGATAATCAGGGCGAACCAGCATAAAAGCAGGTGTCCGGCTGCCGTTCCTTTTGAGTATGTTGAGAAAAGCGTTCCCTGGTAGGTCCAGTCGTCCGCGCCGATAGCTTTGCCGTGAATACCGACGGTTGAACCCGCGCCTGCCATTGCCCAGCGCACCGCGAATAACGAACCGATTACCTGCATAAACGGCCCGTTCAGTTGGAAGAGGATGCCCGAGAAGATGACCTGCGGGATCAGGATAATCGGAATGAAGCTGACAGCGCGGTCGTTGTTGGGCGCGAGTGCCGAGACCGTCAGACCGACCATCAGCCCGGCTAATGAAGCGAGGGCCATCGAGATGTACACCTCAAGCGGGGCAGGTAGGATAATGCCCTGCTGGATTGGCGCGGCAAAGTTGACCAGCAGCACCAGTATAGCGCTCTGAATGAGACAGAGGACGCCAAGCACAATAATCTTAGAGAACATGTACGGAGCAATACCCAGATTTACCGCTCGCTCGCGGCGATAAATGGGTGCCTCTTTGACGATTTCGCGCGCGCCGTTGACGCAGCCAAACATCACAGCGGCGAAGGCCATGATAAACAGGTATTTCTGCGCGCCATCGCCCGCGCCTGGCACGATGAAGTCTTGTAATGCCGCGTTGACGCTGCCCTTCTGGGCTACAATCGGCTGCCCTGCGGGCGTAAGCAGGAAGTTGACGACGTTCTGGCAGTTGAACCTGTTAGGGGCTGTCTGTGGTATGGTGACGGTCTGTCCATTATACGGAAACTGTGAGATACAGCCTGAAATGCTGGTGGCATCGAAGGTGCCATGTCCACCAGGGAGCAGCATCAGGAACAGGATCAGCGCGATGACGGGAGCCTGCAAGAGCAGGATCAACAGGTTGCCTGTATCGTTTCTGAGCAGCTCGAGGTAGCGCATGGAGAGCAGGGAGAACTGCTTCCAGGGATTGCCGCGTTTGGGACGCGCCACCTCGGTGGTTTCCTGGACGCGGTTGGCCTGCCCAGCTGGCCCCTGCTGTAGGGGCGCAACGACAAACTGCTGGTACTCTTTGGAGCGCTTAAATTTCTCTTCGGCCTTCTTTGGAATATCCGGGTCTTCCTCGGTCGGCTCCAGCGCGCTATAGATTTCGGCGAAATCGGTCTTGCCGAAGTAGGTTTTGGCCTCGTTGGGCGGGCCGAAGTAGGCCAGGCGACCACCCTGCGCCAGGAAGCAGACATAGTCGCAGGCGTTGATGTTGTTGGTGGCGTGTGTCACCAGGACAATTGTATGGCCCTTGTCTGCCAGTTTGCGCAGCAGGAACATCATCTTGCGGTCCAGGCCGGGATCGAGGCCCGAGGTTGGCTCGTCCAGGAAGAAGACGCTTGGATTGGCGAGTAGTTCGAGAGCAATTGAGACGCGCTTGCGCTGGCCGCCCGAGAGCTTGCTGACCAGCAGTTTGCGGCGGAACTTCATTTCGACGTCATCCAGCACTTCATCGATGCGCTGCTGAATCTGCTCCTCAGTGAAGTCATCGGGCAGGCGCATTTTGGCGGTGTAGTAGAGGGCGCGCTCGACGGTCAGGTCGCGGTGAATAATGTCATCCTGCGGTACGTAGCCCAGTTGCGTGCTGAAAGCGGCGAGGTTTTTGTAGTAGTCCCTGCCGTTGTATAGTACCAGGCCTTTGTGCGCCGGACGCAGGCCGTTGAGCGCGTCCATCAGCGTCGATTTGCCCGCGCCGGAGCCGCCGACCAGGGCGACAAATTTGCGCGGCGGAATGGCGATAGAAATGTCATCGAGAAGAATAACACTGTTGTTGCCCTCTTTGACCAGGTGCAGGGCGTCGATGCGCACGCCGCCACTTTCGTCGTGCTGCGTGAGCTGCGTCCCGGTGTAGAGGAGTTTAAAGGGGCCGATACGAATTTCATCGCCTGGCCTGAGTGCCTGGTTGCTGATGCGCTGTCCATTGACATAGACATGGTTGGTGCTATTTAGATCGACGACACGATAGCCCCCCTGTATCTGCTCCAGGCGGGCATGATGGCCGGAGACCTGGGGGTGATTGAGGACGACGGTGTTGTCGGGCAAGCGGCCCAACGTGAGGACGGGTGCGCCAAGCGGAATCGGTCGCATCTCGGGTAGGGCTTCCTGCGCCGCGCCGCTGCCGTCGTTATAAGCAATGGTAACGAGTGTTCCATGTTCGTCGCCGATACGGAAGAAGTCGCCACGCGTGAGTACCTTACGGAATTGCTGGTTGCCTGGAATGTGGCGGCCCTGATAGATGATGCCGTTCAGCGTCTGACCACGCTGCGGGTGCGGGTGGATAAACACGAGCTGGTTGCCCTCGCGCACCACCTGCGCGTGAAAGCCAGAAACCACCAGCTCGTTGATAACCAGGTCGTTCGAGGGGTCGCGCCCGATGTTGATAACAGGCTTGTTGATAGGAATGGTCTGCTTGTCGGCATGGATGTTGGAACTGACTTCCAGTGTGGGAATGCCTGCCCCTGATGGGGGGCCTACGGGCGAAGTTCCAGAAATAAACCCGGCTTGCTGCGCGCCGACCTGAGAAGGTGGAGGAACGGCCACAGTCTGATAAGCGTATTGCTGTGCTGGTTGAGGTGGTAGGGGCGACTGTGCTGCAGGAGCATACGAGGCCTGCTGCGGCTGTGCTGCCTGTCCTTCCAGGGAGAAGAGAAAGGTCGTGCCAGTTCCCAGGCCGATTGTATCGCGGTCTGAGATTGGGGCCTGTTGCACATCACGTGAGTTGAGCGTGAGTACATTTTGCGGGGCGAGCTTTTCAATGAACCATCTTCCATTGTTGTTGACCAGCCGGGCATGTTGCCGCGAGACGGAAGGGTCGGAAACGACAATGTCGTTCGTTGGCTCTCGCCCGATTGTCACCATTGGCTTGTTGAGCGCCCGCGTGTTCCCGGCGAGCGGACCTGTGAGGAAACGGATCGAAGCCAATCCCTGGGATTTATTGAGTACATCCATTGAGGTCTCCTCTAGAGGACTTTACTTGACGACCAGCAGCAGTCGAGCATTTTCGCTCAACTTTGCCCCATTCTACGTGTTTTACTAGAAAAACAAAATTCCATTATCGACCTACACTGAAAAAATGCTGTATGGTCATGGATAATGAGGCAATTATACTGTAGTGTTTCCTGAATGACAAGACGTTACCAGGGATATCTTTTCGCGTGTGAAATTTTGGCAAACGTCTTTTCTCACTAGCTTTTATGCAGGGTAATGTTTCCTGTATCGCCTACGTAGAGCTTTAACAGGGCCGGTGAAGATGCTGCACCCTGCAAAGGGCCAGAAAAGCTTGCCGAACCATCCGGTGCCTGCGTATATTGAATGCCAAAGGCACTGCCATCAAACTTGCCTTTGATAACCACATCAGCTTTAAGCGCCAGGTGGCTCGCCTGATTCGCCGGGATGGTGGCATCGATGTTGCCGGTGCCGGTGGTCATGGTATACCAGGGACCCTGACTGGATGGCGGGTTGGAGGTGCAGGGATTGACGGTGGGGCCGGTTTGCGTATTCAACAGCCCATTGAAGACGATATTGCCCTTGTAGGTTTGCAGGCACGAACCTGCATCCAGTATTCCCGCCTTGCCACTCACATTGATATTGCCGATGTTATTGGTGAGGTTGAGCAGGCCAATAAAGTTGGTGACAGCGATGGTGCCCGACTGGGTGGTTGCTGAAAGCGCGAACGGAGTAGAGGGATTCTGGCTCTGGGGCAAGACGAGCTTTAACGTCACCGTATCGGTGCTGGCGCTGGGCGTGGTGACGTTGACACTGACGCAACTGGCGGCAGGACAGGACGCGCTATTCCCTTTTTGGGCGACGACGTTAATGCGCGCAAACTCCGCGCTGGCCTCGCTGCTGCTCTTTGCCTGCACGTTGCGCGTATAGGTGAGTGTGGCCTGGCTGGCGTTGATGTCAGTCGTAATGCTGATATCTCCGGCGGTGTTATGTACCTGGAGTTGCGTGGTGTTGCTGTTAAACGGCAGTGTCAGCGTGTGCGGCTTATCGTTGTAGGGCAGCGTACCGATGCCAGGAATAGCCGATGGCAGCACGTGATAGATCAGAAAAAACACGCCGCCCGCGATGAGTGCGATGGTCAGCAAGGCTCCCAGGCAGCCGAAGAGGAGACCCGACCAGGGGCGACGCCTGAATTGTGGCTCGCTTCCTCGTCGCGGCTGCCTTCTCGCTGTTGGGTATCTGTCTCCCTGGCGGGCTGTCCGGTAGTCTTCTTCGTATTCGCGCTCGGGCAGGCGATGTGTAGTGCGCCGGGGGTCTCGTTCGACGCGAGAGCGAGGTTCTTCGTAAGGAAGCTCTGCTTCATAATACTCGCGGGCTGGATAGCGGCTGCCGCGTTCATCCGGGTATTCGCCATACGCGTAGCGTCCCGTATCTTCTTCAGCATACTCGCGGGTGTGAGGTGGGTAGCGCCGACTTTGTTCATCGGGATAGCCGCGCTCGCGGGGCATTGGGCGTTCGATTCTTTCCTCGGGATAGTCGCGATTGCGCTGCGGTACACGGCTCGCTCGTTCGTCGCGATTATTGCGAGCGGGGGCTTCTCTGGCTCTGGTATCGCGTGCCTGGGAATCGCGAGGCGCGCGTGTCTGCGGGCGTTGTCGGCGGCGCAGTTCGGCAAGTACTTCCTCACGCGAACGACGCCGGGGGCGATGCTGTGTTCCGCCTGCCATATTCCCCTCGGAGCGCGGCGAAGGCTGCTGGCGCGGTTGCCGGGTTGGATATTCCGTATCGCGGGGCGAACGAGGACGCGGCCCACGTGGATTCTCCTGGTAATAATCCTCTTCATCTTCCCAGGAGCCGGGAAAGTTATCCGAATCTCTGCTCATATTCGTCCTCGTCTTTCAGCCTTGCTCGATAGGTGATTGACCGCGCAGCGTGTAGGGTGATGCCCTTCTTCCTTCCAGGAAAAAGGCGGGCAATATGGCTACCAGACAGAGAATGCCTGCCGCCAGGAAGATCGCCGTATAAACGTCATGTCCGGCCTGCGTGGCGTAAAGCGCCAGCGCCTGCTGGTATTCGGGATCAAGCGGCGTTTTCCCTGCTGGCGGTTTGAAGGCCAGCATGATGTCGTGAAAGCGGCCAAGCCCCCAGGCGGTCAGCGCGGCCAGGCCCAGGATCATGCCGACCATTCGCAGCACTGTGACAACCGAAGAGGCCATGCCCATCTGAGAATTGCGCACCGCGTTAATCGCTGTCGTGCCAATGGGCGCGATCACCAGTCCGAAGCCGAGACCCGCGATGATGGTGCTGGCCGTGATTTGCAGCCAGTCGGCATTCAACGGCCAGACATGCATCAGCGCAAAGCCGAGCGCCGTTGGAATCAGCCCTAGAATGGCTGTCAGGCGGCAGGTGATGCGCGAACAAAGCCAGCCTCCGATAAACGCGCCCACCGGAATCATGGCCGTCAGCCGCAGCAGCGCCAGCCCGCTTTCAATAGCATCGCCGCCAAGCACAGTGGCGATAAACAGCGGAATATCGACCATTGCGATAATCAGCGCGGCTCCCACCAGAAAGCTGACCAGCGATGTTGCTGAGAATGCCGCCCGCCCGAAAATAGAGAGTTCGATGAGCGGCAGTCGCCATTTTCCTGTTGCATCCTTATTATCTATCGAAACGCGCCTGCGTTCAAGGGCGAGTTCGAGGACAATAAAGGCGAGCAGCAGCACAATTGCCGCGCCAATGAGCCAGGGATTTTCCTGAACAGGTTCCTGGTTGCCAGTGCCGATGCCGGTGGTGGTCGAAATGGCTTCCTGGGAAAGGCCCAGGCTCATACAGATCAGCGAGGCAGCCAGCAGCAACGTGCCAACAAAATCGATGCGACGCAGCGACATTTTCTCCGGCGAGGCGGCTGGCACCAGCCACCAGATGAAGAACGCCAGTATCGCCACAATCGGCAAATTCAGATAAAAGATGGCCTGCCAGCCGAGCGTTTTCACGATGACCGAGCCGTAGAGCGGGCCAAGCACGCCGCCTGTCTCAGTCACCATGCCGATCAGGCCAAGCGCCAGGGCGCGCTGCTTCTCGCCGTAAAAGTCGCCTGCCACTGCCATAGCAACGGGGATGGTCGCGCCGCCGCCCGCCGCCTGCACGAAACGCGCTGCCACCAGCCACACAAGCGGAGCAGGCAGCATGGTCGGGTCGCTGGTATCGCCGGGAGCCGCGACATTGATGCCAAAATGCTGGAGAAAGGTGATATCGACCTGGTTGCCCAGCACAGGCGCGAGGCCGCAGAACAGCGAGCCGAGCGCGAAAATGCCCAGGCAGATCAAAAAGACGCGCCGCCGCCCGTACATATCTGACACGCGGCCCATCAAAGGCATAGCGATCACAAAGCCCAGCAGGTAGCCACTGACAATCCAGGCCGCCCGGTCAAGCTGCGTCGGTCCGATGGAAAGGTCGGTAATCATCTGCGGCAGCGCCGTCACCACCACCGTCTGATCGATAGCCGTCAGGAATACCGCCGCGCAGGCCGCGACCAGCGCCAGCAAGGCTCGCCTTTTATATGTACCCTCGTTGTTGTAGGGACGCGATTCATCGCGTCCTGCCTGTGATGCACGATCCGATTGGTTGTAGGGACGCGATGAATCGCGTCCTGTCTGTGATACACGATCCGACCGGGTGGACGCGATGAATCGCGTCCCTACAAAATCCCGTATCAATTTTTGCATGTTCATCAGCGCGTCCCTACGATTCATGTTCACGTTCTTTATGAACATTTATACGCTATGTGTCAATGCTGAGGCGGTCGGTGCGGTAATGGTGATCTGTTCGTTGAAATGCGACAGGGTCAGGGTGCGAACGGTCTTGCTGGTGTCGCCCTGGGTTGCTATGCCGGTAACGATGATCTGGTAGGGCAGGTTATCCGATTTGCCGATGCAGGTGCTGATATCGTCGAGCGTTCCCGGGGGAGCGCCGCCGCCTGTGAGGCCCGAGAGATAGTTGGGATCAAGCTTGCCCGTGATATTCCAGCAGGCCTGACCGTTCACGCTCGAATCGGTAGGCGTACTCGGGTTCTGAATATGTCCAAGAATACCGGCGATACCCGTTTTGGAGTCTGTCAGTGCGCGCGGGTCCAACAATCCACTGGTCGTTTGCCACGCGCCCAGGAGGTTGATGTACTGCTGGTTGCCGATGACGACAAGTTGCACCTGAAGATTGTTCCCGCTGAAAATGACTGTACCTGTTGCCCGCAGCTTATCTGGTACCAGCAGGTCGCCATCGGCGCTTGTAATGGGCAACTTCGAGTTGGGGCTGATGTTCTGTCCCTTGAGCGTGAAGTGATAAGATTTGACCTTCTGAATGGCGGCCTGCGCATTCTTCAAAATCGTGTGCGCATCGGGCGTTGAGGAGTTGCCGCCGCCGCCACAGGCCGCCAGCAAGAACAGCAGGCAGCATAAGTACGCCGCGAGCCAGCTTCTTCTGCGCGTTTTCAAAATATGGTATGCAGGTAATCTATACATTATTTTCTCCCTATTTCTAGTCTCTGTGCCTAGTTATTGTACGACATTGCGAAAGAGTTAGTTGTAGGGGCGTGGGCTTGCCCCGCGCCCTTATCCCCCCTACAAAGACGTACATATGATTGTGTTGTAGGAACGAGGGCGGGGCAAGCCCACGCCCCTACAGATTCTCCTATCATTCTTGTGTGCCCCCTGGTGAATATGTTATCCTTCTTTCGATTAAGGCATAGATAGAGAAGACAGGAAAAAGGGGAAAGGTATGTCAGAGAACAAGCAGCCGGGTCGAGCGATTCCTTTGCGAGTGCGTTTCCGTTCGCCAACCGAGCGTCTATTGTGGGAGCGCGAGCTGGCTGCTGCCAGTTCACTTGCCGAAAACGGGGGGGCGAAGCCAGCTGTTTCCCGCGATAGTGAAATTCCCGACCGGACGCGGCAGATCAAAGAGGTGATTCGCCTGGGCAATGTGCTGCGTGCCGAACTAGGTTTGCAGGAAGTGCTGCAACAGATCGTCGCTTCTATCAGCGCCTGTACGGGGTTTCGTATAGCCGTTATTAACCTGGTTGACCCGGCGTCTAAGCATTGCTCGGCGGTAGCTTTCGCTGGCTCATCCGAGGAGAGCATGCGTCTTTTACAAGAGCATCCCACGTCATTAGAAGATTTTCATCGCGTAATGCGCCCGGAGTTCCGCATCAGCCAGAGCTACTTTATTCCGCACGAACGTTCTGATGCTGAGGTAGATAACGCTATTGTGTGGGCGGTGGAAAAAACAGAGGAGGATTACGAGCCGGGCGGCTGGCATCCTCTTGATGCATTGCTGGTGCCTTTGTACAGTTCGCGCAAGAAAGAATTGCTGGGCGTGCTTTCCCTTGATGACCCGCTAGATGGCAAGAGGCCGACCCAGGAAGCTATCGAGATGATCGAACTCTTCGCCAACCAGGCCGCCGTAGCGCTTGATAATGCGCGTATTTTCCAGGAGCGCGAGGCGGAACGGCTGGCATTGGAGCAGGGCATCAACCGGCTGCGGCGCGATATGGAACGCTTGCAGCGCGGCGATTTACGCTCTCATATTTCATGTGCGCACGAAAAGCTACAGCCGGTGGTGGACGCGGTAAACCGGATGATCGACGAGTTCAACGATATTATGGGCAGCGTGCAGACGCTCACGCAGGCGGTGGATGAGCATATTCAAGGCGTGCGTATGAGTTCGGATATGCTGGCGCATGATGCGAACCAGCAGGAGCGGCAGGTAGAACATATTTCACATGTCATTGATAATATGGCGGAGACCATGAAAAGTCTGGCCGACCGCGCCGAAAAAATGTCTCGTGTGGCGGGGGATGCGCGTGAGGTGACACTTGAGGGCGAGCAGAAGGTTGATCGCGCCAATGAGGGCATGCGGAAGGTGCGCGACAGCACAATGCAATCATCGCATGTGATGAAGCGGCTCGGCGAAAGCGGCCAGGAGATCAACGATACCATCGTCACCATCACCGATATTACCACTCGTATGAACTTGCTCGCGCTCAACGCTGCCATTGAAGCCGCCCGCGCCGGAGAGCAGGGCCAGGGCTTCGTGGTGATTGCGCAGGAGATTCGCTCGCTGGCCGTCACCAGCGCCGAGGCGGCGCGCAAGGTCGCGACACGCATTCACGCCATTCAAAGCGAGATGTCTACCCTTTCGCAAAGCGTAAACGACAACATTTCGCAGGTGGTCTTACAGTCCGAATTGATGTCCCAAACGGGCGTGGCGCTTGAGGCGATCAGCGAAGTGATTCAGCAGATGTTCGACCTGGTGCAGGGGCTGGATGCCGCCGCAGATAACCAGCGCCAGGGGGCGCAACTGGTCTCCCACTCCATCGAGGAAATTTCGCGTATGGCCAGCGAAATCACCCAGCAGTGCGGCCATATGAAGCAATCCCTGGCTCACCTGGGCGAGTTGACCAATTCCTTACGCAAACGGCTGTCTATTATACGGATTGCGGATAGGTAATGGTGGCTTGCCCCTTTTTTTGGGGGAGCGGCGAAGCGGCTTCCTGTGCGTAGGGACAGGGGGATGTGGGGCGGTGGAGTGGGGGCCTCGTGCCTGTCCCTGGTGTCAGACGATAGAACAAAGCGTGTTCGACCACCCATCCAGCCCCAAAAAGGGTCAGAGAGCAGGCGGTGTGGTGGGGCAAAAGCATGTTTCACCCAGGCGCGTTTTCCCCACCACCCCATAGCCCCCTGTCCCTACGAAGATAGCAGCAGGCGGTCTACGGTGTTCATGAATTCTTCCAGGTCGAGCGGCTTTTCCATGTAGGTGATGTGCCGTTGTACGGCCTGTTCTTCGGGAACGCGGGACGCGCTCAGCAGCAGGGTTGGAATTGCCTCGAAGCCTGTCAGCGCGTGCAGCTTGTCGTGTAGTTCAAGGCCAGTCATATCTGGCAGGCGATAGTCTAAAATAAAGAGATTGGGGCGAATTTGTCCGCAGAAATGTATGGCCTGATTGCCGCTGGTGGCCCAATAAATATGATAAGGGGTTTCCTGTAGAAAGGCCATACGGAAAAATTCGCCCGTATCAGGATCATCCTCGACGATCATGATCGTCTTTGAGAACGACCGTTCACCTTCAGGCGCTCCCTGCTGCCTGGTCTCCGCGGCGCTGCTCGCGCCTTTAGGGCGTGGGGGGTCCATATCGGATTGCATATGCGCCATCCTCACCTTCTTTCGCTTGATTTCAGTTCCGAGACTATGTCGGAAAAGGAGCGTGAGGTATACAGTATATTTACTCGAAACTGATAAGAAATAAAATAAATCCTACTCAAGCATATCACAGGTCATCCGTTAGTACAAGAGGGTAATTGTTACCATCTTATCTCATGTGAAGTCCTGTCATAAAATGTGAAGTTCTGCTTTTTCTGGTGAGTATCGATTGTTTATAATCGGAGGTAAGGGACCCGAAGCCACCCGCAAGGGGATGGCTCTACAAGCCGTGTCATACTGTAGAGCCATCCCCTTGCGGGTGGCTTCGGGTCCCTTCTTTGTCTTCGAGGATGATTTCTGTACATAGGTGACATACCCCATATTTCTCCGGTCGATTCCGTGATAGGATATAATGCAGGTGCTGCTAAAATAGCACAGTATTTTGAGAAAAGAGGAGTACACGTCTATGGCAGTCGTAAGAACCTCGAAAGTGGATTTACCGGTCAACGGCAGCGGAGCCTATGCCTACGTTGCGCAACCCGATGATGATGCGCGTCATCCCGGTGTGGTGCTGATTCAGGAATGGTGGGGCATCGAGTCGCACGTGATGGAACTGGCGCAGAAGCTGGCGGCGGAAGGCTTCGTCGTCGCCGTACCCGATCTCTATCATGGCAAAGTGGCGACCGAACCCGACGACGCGCAGCGCATGATGATGATGGTGACGGATAACGTAGAACGTGCTGTCAAGGAGATTATCGGCGCGCTGGATACCGTTAAAACGATGCCCAATGTGGAGCCAAAGAAGCCGGGCATCATGGGCTTCTGCATGGGCGGCTTCCTGACCTTTCTCGTAGCCGAACGTTACCCCGACCTCGGCGCGGTCGTTCCTTTCTACCCCGCCGGTTATGAACCCTCGCCTCAAGAGGTGGCAAAAGTCAACGCCCCTGTTATGGCCTTCTATGGAGATGAGGACCCCTGGTGCCCACCGGAGCAGGCCCAGAAGATCGAGCAAACCTTCAAGCAGGCGGGCAAGAACTACACCAGCAACAGCTACCACGCCGGTCACGCCTTCATCAACCCCAATCACGGCGACTACAACGAAGCCGCCGCCACCGACGCCTGGCCCAAAGCCGTAGCCTTCCTGAAACAACAACTGCGCTAAACAAAAGATGTAGGGACGCGATGAAGCGCGTCCCTACAATATCTACCCTTTTTATTTCTCAACATGCAGCATCGCGTCTACCTGTCTGCACCGGTATGAGAGGCAGGACGCGATGAAGCGCGTCCCTACAACAATAGACCCTGTTTATTTCTCAACATTCATATTTGATAGCCGCCAACGCTCTTTATTGCTATTTATGAGTGGTTGACCTGTCTCAGCCTAATTCCTGTACCAGAACTGATCCCACGCCTGCCAGAAGTTATCTGCCGTTGAGGAGACGGTGCGCGGTCCCTCGACCTTTACACCTGTTCTACCGGCGAAGTCGCTGACGCGGTCGGGGGTGGCGAGTTCGACGCGGAAGGTGACGGGGCTGGAGAATTTGAGGGGTTTGGGCCAGCGTTTGAGGCTGACGGCCTGGGCTACGCGCATCTCGATCAGGGCGCAGGCATCGCGAGGGGCCATGTTGACCGAGGAGAAACGGCCCAGTCCGGTCTTGACAGGCGCTGTCACCACCTCGTCGCCGAGCAGGGTTGTGACTTCGCGGCAGGTGGCCTCGTCACCCGAAACGAAGATGGCGGGTACATCCCAACATCCTGCTACGGCTGCCAGGATGCCGCTTTCGCCTACCAGCGTATCGTTAATCCAGGCGTTGTACCAGGCTTCCGATGAGACGGTATGGCACAGCACACCGTCGGGCGTTCCGGCCATCGCGTGCGCGCCCACGAAGAGAATGGCGTCGCAGCCCTCCTCAAATGCCTGGATGTAGCGCGCCCAGGGATAGCCGAAGACGTATTGCGCACCCGATTCGAGGCGGTCTGGCTGGAAGCTTTTGAAGCTGTACGCGCCTCCCGCGCCGTGACAATCCACCACCACGATATCTCTCGCCCCGGCCGCTCTTGCGCCACGCACCGCCGCGTTCATCTCGTCCGTGTACAGCTTGCGGCTCTCTTCATAAAATGGCTTGCCCGCAGTCACCTGTTCCCAGGTCTCGATACAAGAAATACCTTCCATGTCACAGAAGATGACGACACGCATAGAATGTTTACTCCCTATACTTTTTGCGGCTGCCTGTTATAGAGTTCGTTTCGCATCCATTTGAGTAACCAGTCTTCGAGTGTGGCAGCCTCACGAGTAATATGATATCCCATGCGGGAAGGTTCGACACGGTAGAGCGCGCCGCTTTTACAAAAGCTGCAACTCTTTCCCTAACAGCCGCACCTCTGGATAGTTGGGGTCCCAGGCATACAGGCGGGTATAGAGGCGGCGGATGCGTTCCATTTTGCCGCCGAGTTGCAAGGCTCCAACCAGTTTGAGCGCGTCTAGAGCGAGGGTGGCGCTATCGCCGTATTCTTTCTGTGCGAAGTAGGTTTCGGCTTCTTCAAGCAGGATGTTAATTTGCCAGCGTGTCAATTCTGGACTGAGGTTATCAGAGGCGATGGCGAGCGCGTTATGGGCGTCGGTAAATTGTCCAAACTGGCGTAACGCTTCGGCGCGCTCAATATACAGGCTGGTGAGGTCGAGTTTAACGAAGCTGCCGTCTGGTTCGAGATTGCCTTTACGGACAATCCGGCCTACCTGGTCGAAAAAGGTCAGGCTCTTTTTCTGAAGGGATTGGTCGCTGCCTGCCACCCGCGCATAGCTTTCGCCAAGAATCTGATAGACTTTGCCCTTGAGCGGGTCTCGTGAATGGTCAGCATAGGGCAAAGCAGCTTCCGCGTCCTGAATAGCAAGCTGAAAATCCCCTTTTTGCAGATAAATGCGGGTACGACGTAGCAAAGATGAGGCGATTAATTCTGCATTGCCGAGACCAAAGGCGATATCGATAGCTTGCTGCTCGTCATGTAAAGCGCGATTCAGGTCGTAACGATCTCGCGCTGCCAATGATGAAAGTTGATAAAAGCGACACAGTACGGAAAGCAGTTGATCTTGCTTAATGCCTCGCGCCTTTTTGGCTTGATGATTGAGGAAATTGAGCCAGAGATCAATATTGCGGGTGGCTCGCTGTACGCTGCTAGTGTAATAGAGTTCCCATGATGAGGCAAGCATATCCTCGTAAAAGGTCATGGTCTGGGTATCGAAAGCCATCACTGTACCGTCGGGAGCGGAAGTATGACTTGCTATCCCGTCGTCTTGCGCGACAAGCGATACTCCGAGCAGGACGGGCGGAATTTTGAGCATCTTAGCTAAAGCTGCTCTGCGTGGATTCGACCTGGGCATGTTTTTGTTGCGATCACTTTCCAGCCATTGTTTGGAATTGTTCCTCATTTTCCCTGACTTTCTTAATCTCTAGTATCGCAAGTTCAACAAACTTCTATGTTACACGCTTATCTCCTGAGCTATCTACCCTGCTCATCTATTTACAAAAATTACCGATATTGTACATTATAGCATGTTCTCTTCAACACTATAGCCTTTTACCCTCGAAGCATAGAGTGTTATCGTGCAGGCTATTCTGGTTGAACTTCTATCCCCAACCGTTCAAAAAGATCACGACACAGTTCAGCCGGGTACTTGATGGGCAAACGACCAGGAGGGCCATGCGAATCCGAGCCTGCGCTGACGAGCAAATGATGTTGTCTGGCATAGGCCAGGTAGGTTTCGACCTGTTCAGGGGAGTGTGTCGGGTAGTAGACCTCAATGCCATCAAGAGGAATCTCAGAGCGAACTTCATCTAGTAGCTCAGGAGTATACCACGTAAAATCTAATGGCTCGCGTTGCCCTCGCCCTGGATGGGCAATCAGGGCAACCCCGCCACTGCGATGTACCTTGTCTACCGTCTCGGCCATGTCGGCCTTCATTTCGCGGTAGCCTGCCTCACGGATGAGTGTCAATGCCTCTGGCCAGTTCTTGACATAGCCATGCTTGATGAGTAAATTGGCGCAATCGCCTGCCACACGCAATTCGCCACCGTTTGTCTGTAAGAATTTCTGCTGATGTGGAAAACGATAGCCGCGCCGCAGTAATTCCTCATAGACCTCCTGCGCGTTGGCGGCGGCTCGTTGGCGAATATTCTCCGTCAGCGCATGCAAGGCGGCATCCTGTGGATCGAAGCCGTAGCACAACACATCGCCCATCTTGCCATACCATTCCGCGCTAATCTCTACCCCTGCCAGAACTGGTATCTGCCTTTGTTCCCCTGCTTGTTGGACGTTCGCAACCGTATCCACCCGGTCATGATCGGTAATTGCCGCCAGTCCAAAGCCTTCTTGAGCCAGATGATCGAGCAAGGCTTCCGCTGACCAGCGCCCATCGCTATAGGTCGTATGCAAATGCAGATCAATACTTGCATTCTTTGGAAGATGTTGTGACAAAGAAAGCTCCTTTATCGATCTCACTGAACTTGTTAAAGCTGATAGCTGTTCTACGCATTGTAGCACAGTCAGGCTTCGTTATAGAAAAGGAGGTATTCTAGTCGCTCTACTTCCGGGTTGTGCTGAAAAGAGGATTGTTGTAACTGATTATAGAGAACCTGAATGCGCTCGAAATTGACCCGTGAATGCATCATACGCACCAGTGAAAGGGCTTCCTCAGCAAGCCAGGCTGCTTGTTGGTATTCTTTTAAAGCAACACAGGCTTGCGCTTGCAGAATCACATAATAGGCCTTGCGCCTGCCTTTGAGATGAGTAGAGGAAAGAAGGGCAAGCTCTTGCCACGCCTCTTTGGGCATTCCTAGCGTAAGCAAAGTAGCAGAGCGGTCCAGGTGATAGCGTTCGAGATCCACATTGAGATACGGATACCGCTCTCGCCCCGTTTCAGTATGTTCTACGCGAATAATATGCCCTGCCCGGTCCAATTTCTTCAAGAGAGCAAGCTGCTGCGGCAAGCTAGCTATTTTTGCTTCGCAGAGAGCTGTTTCTAACAGAAGGGCAGCTTGCAAGGGAGGCGAGATAGTAGAAAGGAGCTTTCCCGCCGTGTAGTAATTTTGTAACGCCAGGGTGAGGTTCCCTTTTTCCAGGTAAAGGCCGCCTCGCCTGTAAAGAACATCAGCCTGTAACTCATCAGCTTTCAGGAGAACGTTGAGGTCTTCTGTTTGCTTCAAGTGTTCCAGCGATTTCAGGGATTTGCCCCTATCACGCAATAGATTCGCAGCGTGAATATGTAGTTCGCAGAGAGAAGCCAGAATTTCTCCCTGTTCTGCTGGTGCAGCCGTAGGGTAACAGGTATATAACTGCTTCAAGAGCGATTCGATCAGCTGCAGGACGTCTTGAGGGTGTTCAACTATGTTTGTCCAAAACCAGGTAAGTTGTTCCCTGACTGATTCGAGATCAACAGGGGCTGAAGGACTTTTCATCTTCGGTGTACTGCTAGTTCCCCTGGTTGGCTGTCCATGATAAGATGGTGGTGTTGCTGCTAATCCCAAAAGGAGAGGAGGAATATCAAAAAGCTGTGCGAGAAATCTTCTCCGTGAAATATTGTTCAAACCTGTATCCCTAAGTTCCATGTCTCTGATAGAGAGTTCTTGTTTGCCTAACACCTCAGCGAGATCACGCTGCGTCCAGGGTTTTCCATTGGCCTTTAACTTCCTGCGCCGAAAATATCGGATAACCTGTCCTGGGCGTGGAAAGCCATCTACGCCGATATCAAATGCTGCATAACCTTGCTGCACCCACCACGTTGCACTGTTTGCCTTGTTTGGTTTTGCTGGTAGCTCTGCTAATCCTAAAAGGACTGGCGGAATATCAAACAACGTCGCAAGGAAGCGTCGGGCAGCGATATCATGTAAGCCGCTATCCCGAAGCTCCATTTCCCTCACGGCTAATTCTTGTTTGTCCAAGACCTGTGCCAGATCACGTTGTGTCCAGGGTTTTCCATTGGCCTTTAGCCTCATCCGTCGAAAATACCGAATTACCTGCCCTGGACGGGGAAAGCCATCTGCGCCAACATCAAACGCTTGTTCAGGCCATGCTGATTGGGCCGAATCCATACTGCTTATTCATCCTTTCCCCGCACATTCATAGTGACCATTGACGATAGTATAAGCAAAGTGAATAGCCTGTGCAAGCAAAACCGATGGTTGAACCATCGCAATGTTCAAACCATATTGGTACCAGGGAATTGGGTATGTATAGTTTAGGTAGTTCTCACAAGGATGGAAGAAATGAACAGGAGGAAAACCCATGAGTGAAGTCATCCGTCCGCGAACAAATCGAGCGGGAATGCGAAGCCATGCGCCTGCTCTCACAGGCCTATGCGGTGGTTGCCTCGCACGCGATTATTCAGCATAAGTACCAACAGCTTGGTAAGTATCAGGAGCAACTGGCCGCGCTGGTCGGTGAGCAGGAAGCCATGCAAACCGTAGTGGAGACCTATACAAAGGTGGTTGGGTGATGGAAGCACAGGCAGACGCGGAGCGGCAGACCGAGCAAACATCCCAGGAGCCATCAGAAGAGGAAATCGAAGCACGCCTGCACCTGATGACCTGGGCGGCGCGCCTGATCGATGTGTGTAATGCCGCTTTGAAGGTGCATTATATCGATGCCTGGTTTTGTCGCAAAGACTTAGAAGACGTCTACCTGGAAGCCGATCACTGGCTGATGGCGCATGGTATCAATTATGTATTTGATCGGACGCAGCAGAAATATATCCCCGTTCTACCGCCGCAGCGCCAAATGGATTGATATGTTTGTGGGGACGCCCACCCCCTGTCATCCTGAGCGCAGCGAAGGATCTCCGTTCCCCAGCGATTCGCGCGTCGAGGCCGGAGATCCTTCGCTGCGCTCAGGATGACATGTTGGGATTATCCCCTTTTATGCGCCCGTTTCAATTGTTGTTTCTGTTGCAGTGCTGCTAGTTTGCGCTGCTGGCGTGGGGATAGCTCGTATTCGCGGTAGAAGCGTTTGCCGAGTTTCCAGCCGAGGACGCCGAACAGGATGGCGGCCACGAGCGCGACCAGGATCATGACGATACGCACCGCGATAGAAAGGCCGCCGTGTAGCAACTGTGCGAGCGGGTCGGCGTAGAAGCGGCTGACGATGGCGATGCTCAGGCTGAGCAGCAGGCCGACGGTGACGCCCAGGCAGCAGCCAAGCGGGCCGCCGTTGACCTCGCCTTGCGCTTCGGGCGGCAACTGCGGCTCAGACTGCCTGGGTGTCTCTGGTTGCGGTTGGGAAGGCTCAAAAGGTTCCAAATTGGCGGTCTCCAGCATCGCCGAGGCCGGGGAGAATGTAGCCGACGTCGTTCAGGCTTTCATCCAGGGCGGCGATGTAAATGTCGATATCGGGATGGGTCTGCGAGAGTTTGAGCAGGCCGTAGGGCGCGGCGATGATGCCCACGTAAGACAGGCGCGGAATGCCCCGGCGCTTCAGCACGTTGATGGCGTCAATTGCGGAGCCGCCGGTTGCCAGCATGGGATCAACGGCGTAGCAGACCTGTAGATCGACCTTGTGTGGAAGCTGGTTGTAGTACTCCATTGCCTCCAGCGTCTGCTCGTCGCGGCGCAGGCCCAGGTGCCATACCTGTACCTCGGGAATGACCTGCCGGAAGCCCTCCGCGAGGCCCAATCCTGCGCGCAGAATGGGCGTTACGCCGATGCCGCCCGCCAGCCGCTCGCCTATCATCGGCTCCATTGGTGTCTCGATGGGATAGGGTTCGAGCGCGAGATTGGCGGTGGCTTCGTAGGCCAGCAGCGCGCCGATCTCCTTGACCAGGCGGTAAAATTCGGGCGGTGGTGTATTCTTATCGCGCAAGGCGGTCATCTTGTGGCGCATGACCGGATGCGTTGAAATATGCACACGCGGTAAATGAAGAACGTCTTCGCGCCGGGGCTGTGGCACTCCCTGCATTGGAAGGCTCGGACGACCGCCGCTTTGCGTACTTGTCTCTGCCATGACGACTTGTCCTCCTGCTTTTTCAGCGATATGAACTTTACTAAAATCGCGGGTAATCCTCACCTCCCTGTCATCCTGAGCGCAGCGAAGAATCTCCGGTCATGGCACACGTATCGGTCGGCACACAGATCCTTCGCTGCGCTCAGGATGACAGGACTGGGTGGCTTCCCTATATTTTTCAAAAATCATAGAATCTTCTTCCCAATTGTATCAGAGATGGCTAGATAGCGTCGAATCTGTTATGATAGGGAGCATGATAGTAGGAGTGAGTTCAATCACCTTGCACCTGCCCGGCTGTCACTCGCTCAAGGAGAAACGCCAGGTTATCAAATCGCTGATGGCGCGCATTCGCAATCAGTTCGAGGTGGCGATTGCCGAAGTGGATGAGCAAGATCGCTGGCAAGTAGCCGTTTTGGGCGTCAGTTGCGTGAGTAATAGTAGCCAGCACGTTGATGAGGTGCTGGGCCGCGTGCGGCGTTTTATTGAGGAGACGCGCCCGGATGTGCTTGTGACTGCAAGCGAAATAGAGATAATGAACTGGTAGTTTTGTATGTCGTCGATAGTTGAATGTATGCCTGCACAACCTTCCCCCGCGTCTGCGCGCATTCTCGGTGTGCGCGTAGATGCACTGACCCAGGCCGAGGCGCTCGAGTGTATGGCGCAGTTGATTGCCCGGCGCAGGGAGAGCGGCAATACCCTACCCTGCCAGCAGGTCGTCACCGTCAACACCGAATTTGTCATAGCGGCACAGCAAAATGCTGAGTTTCGCAAAGCCATTAATTCGGCCGCGCTGGTCGTTGCTGACGGTATCGGCATCGTCTGGGCATCCCGGCTGGTCGATGCCCCTGTTCCTGAACGCATTACAGGCGTCGATACGCTGGTTGCCCTGGCGAAACGCTGCGCCCAGGAAGGCTATCGTCTCTACCTGCTCGGCGCGGCTCCTGGCGTTGCGGAACAGGCGGCGGCCCGTTTGCAGGCACTGGCCCCCGGTTTGCGGGTCGCGGGAACCTATGCCGGTTCGCCCGCCCGCGAGGAAGAGGACGCCATTATCGAGCGCATTCGCGCCACGAATGCTGATGTGCTATGCGTGGCCTATGGCGCGCCCGCGCAAGAACTGTGGATTTATCGCAACCTGCACCGCCTGCCAGCCGCGCTAGCGATGGGCGTTGGCGGCGCGTATGATTTCCTCTCTGGTCGCCAGAAACGCGCCCCGCGCTTCATGCAGCGTATGGGCCTGGAATGGCTCTACCGGCTCTACCGCGAACCCTGGCGCTGGCGGCGTATGCTGGCTATTCCGCGCTTTATGCTGCTGGTGCTATTGAAAGGGCGCAAGCGAGATGAGTAAGCAATTTTCTGTAGACAAGAATCGCCTGCGCTCGCTGGTTGATCGTTTTTCGGGGAAGCGCGTGCTGGTCATCGGTGATATGGTGGCCGACGAATACCTGATCGGCAACCCCACGCGCATCTCTCGCGAGGCTCCTGTATTGATTCTGGAACTGTTTGAGGAGCGCACAGTGCCGGGTGGGGCGGCCAATGTCGCCGTCAATGCGCGTTCGCTTGGCGCAGAGGTCTTCCTGGCAGGTGTGGTGGGAGATGATCTACCCGGCAGCCGCTTGCGCAAGGCTATCGAGCAGCTTTCGATGGCTCAGGAAGGCGTGCTGACCGACCCGCAGCGCCCGACCTCGACCAAGACGCGCATCATGGCAGGAAGCAGCCAGCTTGTACGCCAGCATATCGTGCGCATTGACCGCGTGGATACCTCAGATGTGGATGGCCCCTATCTCAGCCAGCTTATCGATTACATCTTACGCGCGCTGCCAGATGTGGACGCCGTAATGCTCTCGGACTATGAAAATGGCGTCATCAGCCCGCAGATTCTCGAAACCTGCCTGCCCGAGGCGCAGCGCTTGAACAAGATCATTGTCGCCGACTCACACGGCCAGCTTTTCCGTTTCCAGGGCGTCACCGCGATTACTCCCAACCAGCCAGAGGCCGAAGCAACCCTCAAGACAACGATTAAAACGCAGGCAGAGCTGAACGAGGCCGGGCAGCGTTTGCTCGAAGGCAGTAACGCGCAAAGCATTCTGATTACACGCGGCTCCGAAGGTATGAGCCTCTTTGTTGCCAACGAGCCGCCCCTGCACCTGCCGATTCATAAACTGAATCATGGCAGCGAAATCGTTGATACTAATGGCGCAGGCGATACCGTCGCCGCCACCTTTACGCTGGCCCTCACGGCTGGCGCGACCTTTGCCGAAGCCGCTTATCTGGCGAATGCCGCCGCCGCGCTGGTCGTGCGCCGCCTGGGCTGCGCCAGCAACACACCTGAAGAACTGTTGAGCGCAATTTTATGAACACAATACAAGTACTTCCCAAGATTCTCTCGCATGATGAACTGGCGCAAATCGTCCGACGCAGGCAGCAGGCAGGCGAACAAGCCGTTTTCACCAATGGCTGCTTCGACCTGTTGCACCTCGGCCATATTCGCTACCTGCAAGATGCCCGCTCGCTGGGCGATTTCCTGATTCTTGGCCTGAACAGCGACGAAAGCACGCGCCGCCTGAAAGGCCCAGGTCGCCCCCTGGTGCCGCAGCAGGAGCGCGCCGAAATCCTCGCCGCCCTCTCCTGCGTTGATTATGTCACCATCTTCGATGAGCCAACCGCCTGCCCCCTCGTCGAGCAATTGCAACCTGCCATCTACGTCAAAGGCGGCGACTACGCCAGCGCAGGTAGCCAGCAATTTGACCCTGACAGGTTGCCAGAAGCCAAAGTGGTACAGGCCTATGGTGGCAGCGTGAGGCTCATTCCTTATTTGCCTGGACATTCAACAACCGAGTTGATCGCCAAAATCAAACGCTTGCCTGACTGAGGAAAGCAGATTACAATAGTTTTTGATAGAGGTAAAACCTTCGTATGCGTCATCAAATCTCTTTTGACGAGAAAAGGTGAGAACTATGCTGCGAAATATTGTGCAGTTCCTGATTTTCGCCTTCGTGGTAGCTGTGCTGGTATACGTGGGTAGCGCGCTCATTCAAACGGTTAATCCGGCTCATTTCCAACCCATGTCTGCATTAGAAGGGCTTATCACGGGCATTGTACTGGCTATCATTTTTACGTTTATTACTTACCGAAAACAGAGGCGAAATTCGTAAAGACGGTGCCGGAATACGATTGGTGGCCACCAATCGTATTCCGGCACCGTCTTTACGGAAGGCGAGACGTTTTTCCTTAAAAAAACCCGCTTGCAAAAGTCCTAGCGAATAAGCATAATGTCCTCATATTTGAGTCCTTTCCCAGGTTCATTCGTTTAAAGTAGGGAAATATATTTTCCTGCGTAACTTTGGAGAATGAACCTGTTATGGCGAAAGAGTTTATAAAAAGACCTGTGGAAGAACAATCGCAAACATCATCAACCCATATAGATTCCATCCCGCGCGTCCCTGGTGGCATGATCGAGCAGAACGAGATTGCTGTACCTATCGAGGAGATAGAGGAAAAGAAGGCTGAGCCGAGCGAGCGGCGGCAGATCGCGAAATCGGCCACACTGGTCATGCTGGGCAACCTGGGCAGCAGCGTGATGGGTATGGTACGGCAGGCGGTGGTTGCCGCTATCGGCTCCAGCGTGGCCGGTCCGTTCAATGCCGCGCTTTTGCCCGCCCGCACCTTTAACGACCTGCTTGTTAACGGCTCGGTAAGCGGCGCGCTGATTCCGACTTTCAATGATTATTCCGCGCCTGAGAAGCGGGACGAGTTGCGGCGCATTGTCTTCACGTTGGTGAACCTGCTGCTGATTATTACTACTGTTGTCGCGGTTCTCTACCTGATTATTTCGCCATACTTCATTGACCTGCTGGTTTCTGGCTATACTGGCCCCAATAAGCTGCTCACGCTGCAATATTCGCAGATTGTCTTTTTCTCGCTGCTGGCTCTGGCTCCTTTTGCCGTGTTGCTGGCTGCTCTGTTTTCGCTCAAAGAATTTGGCTGGCCTGCTTTCGCTACCGCTTCATATCATATGGGTATCATAGCGGGGGCGTTTGTTGGCTTCCTGCTGGGTGCGCGTTATAATGGGCATCTCGGCCTTGCCATAGGCGTGCTGGTTGGCGCGGTGGGCGAGATTGCGCTGCTTTTGCCGGGCATTCGCAATCAGCATCTATACTACATGTTTGTGCTTGATCTGAAGCACCCGGCGCTGCGCCGCATTGTTAAATTATACGGGCCGGTGGCCTTCAGCTTCTTTGTGACGATGGGGCTGGTCTTCCTCGATCAGCACCTTGCCTCGCTGACACACGATAACCATTCTACCGGCGAGGCCAATACGCTGGCTATGAACCTTGCGACGGTGCTGATTCAGTTTCCCGTAGGGCTGGTCGCGGCGGCGCTCTCGTTTGCGGTGCTGCCGACGCTCTCCGAACATGCCCGCAACGGTGATATGGAGCGCTTCAAGCAGACGCTGCTGCTCGGCTTCCGCGTGGGTCTGCTGCTCATGATTCCCGCCGCCGTCGGGCTGATCGTCCTGCGCTATCCCATTATCTACCTGCTGTTCCATCACCATAACTTCACCCCGCAGGACGTTGACCGCACAGCTCTGGCGCTGCAAAACTACGCCTACCAGCTTCCCTTTGTGGCGCTAGATCAGTTGCTGATCGCCGCCTTTTACGCCCGTAAGAACACGCTCATTCCGGTAATGGTGGGTGTGGTGAGCATCAGCGGCTACCTGGTGGTCGCGCTGCCCTTTTACCAGACCATCGGCATGCCCGCGCTGGCTTTTGCCAACACCGTACAGAACTCCCTGCACGCGGTTATCCTGCTGGTGCTGCTGAGAATGGCGATTGGCACCATTCGCATACGTGAGACAATTCCGACTGTGCTGAAACTGGTGCTGGCCGCCGCTGTCATGGCCGTAGTGGCCTGGGGCTTACAGGTGTTGCTCGCCCCCATTCACCTGTTCTCGCTTCCAACCCTGCTCGGCTCGTTTTTGACTGTCGTTGTGGCGGGCGGTATCGCTGCTGCTGTCTATATCGGCGGCGTGCTATTCCTGCGCATCGAAGAGGTCGGGCTGGTGAAAGGCGCGGTTATGGCGAAATTGGGGAAGAGATAGAGATAAGTTCGGTTAAGCTGTCTGATAAATTACGGGTTTGTAGCGAGGTAGAGGAATCGGTCTACCTTCGGCTCGAGCTGTCTCAAGCCAGGCTTCTTTAGCGATCAAAACCTCTTTAAGAGCCTCTTCGGGGGTTGCACCGAAGGCTGAGCAATATTTCAAATCAGGGATATCCGCGATATATCCCTCGTCATTTTCGCTATAGAAGATGTTGATATGGTAGTCTTTCATATTAATCCTCTAATTCCAGGTCATAGCTTTCAACTATCTCAAGAAACTGCCTGATCTGGTAGGACTTGGCCTGTCCTTTAACATTTTGCAGATTGAGTATTTCAGGTAAATCTGGATGTACAAAAATATGATGACTACCTCTAACTCTCGATAAGTGAAAACCGTAAGCTTCTACAAGCGAAACAAAGTCATTGAACGAAATGTTCTTTGAACCTGATAAGATTTTCGCCAAAAGCTTACGTTTATTCATGCCTCTTCCACAAAGCTACTTTCTTCTTTATTATACTCAACGCTAAGCTGGTTGTACACTGCCTTAGGATGTATTTTTTTGCATCTCGCGCTCCTTGCTATGTCACTGTCGTTGGCTTACTTATATTCTGGCAAACAAATCGTTCTCTCCCTCGACATCCTCTCCAACGCGGGTTGCCGCAAGCTGGTAGTATTCGTGACTGCGCCACTGGCGTTGAATCTCGGCTGGAATTTGCGCCATCGCGTTGTTGGGGTCTAGCTGGGTGCGGTGCATGGACCAGGAGCGATTCTTGGTTTCGAGATATGGCTCGACATTTAAGCGCACGCTGATGAGTTCGTCTGGAATGCCCAATTTTTCAGGGTCAAGATTGCTGAAAGAACCCTGGTAGTTCTGGGCTTTGAGCCATTCGCCCATCTGGCGCACAAAGCTGCGCGGGAAGGCGGTGTAATAGAGCTTCGAGACCATGTGGGCCGGGCCGTGTTCGGGGTATTGAATGCCATCGGCGGCGGCGTAAAATGCGCTGGTGGTGTGGCGATAGATGGCGATATGGTCAGGATGTCCATAGCCGCCCGTCTCATCGAATGTCACCATGACCTGCGGGCGGAACTGGCGAATGATGGCGACCAGTTTTCCCACTACCTCTGCGGCGTTCGCCTGCGCAAAGGCGCGTGGGTCGTTATTTTCGGGAGTGCCCGCCATGCCTGAGTCGCGGTATCCCAGAAACCAGAGGTTGCGCACGCCAAGCACTTCTGCAGCGGAGCGCATCTCGCCCTCGCGCACCTCGCCCAGGTTTTCGGGCGTTGCCAGCGAAGGATCGGCGATTTCACCAACTTCGCCCCGTGTGGCGACCACCAGTCCGGTCTCCACTCCCTGGCTGCCATAATGGAGCATCGCGCCGCTCATTGTGCCTTCATCATCGGGATGGGCAAACACGCCCAGCAGTCGTTTCGTTGACATGAAGTATCCTGTTCCTTATAGTTCTATCATCTACATAGATGTGGCTCTACTGTAGCACCTGTGCCGGTAGCTGTCAATCAGGCAAGGAAATTACACATATCCTTTAGGGATAGTACGAGTATTTACAATAAAACTCTATCTTTTCTACGCAAAATGTGTTACATTGTATAATGAGAGACAAGAAAGGAGCAATTTGCGATGTCACGAACAGTTTTAGATAAAGAGCTACAGGAACTGAACGATCAGATCTGCCGCCTGGGAGTACTGGTGGATGATGCGCTTGGCAAAGCCCTTGAGGCGCTTGGGTCAGGCGATATCGCGAAAGCGGGTATGGTGATTGAAGCCGATACCTTGATAGATAGCCTGCGGGCCGCCGTGGAAGAGCATACCATCCGATTGCTGACCCTACAGCAACCGCTTGGTGGGCGTGATTTGCGCCTGCTGTCTTCGGTGCTTTCCATTGCTGGCGACCTTGAGCGGGCAGGCGATGGCGCGGCAGGGATCGCGCAAATCATCTTGCGCATGGACCCCTTGCGTAGTACCCCGGCGCAGCAGGAAGTCAAAGTCAGTGATGGCAATCGGCCCGATGGTCAGAAAGACGAAATTTCCGAGGCTTCGATTTTGCGCGAAATGCTTGAGCTGGGCAACGAGGCGCGTCGCGTCTTAAAAGGAACAATGGAAGCCTTCGCTAAGCGCGATGTAGAGGCGGCTCGCTACATCTGGGAAGAGGACGACGTGGTTGATGTGCGCTATCATCTCGTCCGCCACGACCTGATGGCGATGCTCGAAGGCGCGCGTGCCATTCCCGCCCTGCAAAGCGACTCGCGTGTTCTGCAGCGTGCCACCTACCTGCTCTGGATCGCCCACAAACTGGAGCGTGTCGCCGACCACTGCACCAACGTCTGCGAACGTATCGTCTTTATTGTTGAAGGCGAGACGAGCATTAAAAAGGCACAGGAAGCGTAATTTGAAAAAATTTATGCGATGTGACATATATGAAGTTTGATAAAGACAGAGGGAATATGCAACTATGTCATCCTGAGCGCAGCGAAGGATCTGCGTGTACTCGCGTGATGACGGAGATCCTTCGCTGCGCTCAGGATGACATGGAGCAAGAATCTTCTGATATTTTGTCAAACCTCATTGGTGTCACACCGCATAAATTTTTTCATCCTTGAGTTATAGTTTGCCAGAACAAATCCGCCAGTCGCACATATCCCGCCGGGCTGGGATGGAAGCCATCGCCGCTGATATACTCGGGATGCGAAGTGAGTTCGCTGCCATGCCCGTAGAGGTCTACGAGCTTTACGCCGTAACGTGCCGCCGCACTGGCAATGCCAGCATTCCACTGCTCAACGAGGGCACGTATATGCGATCTCTGCGCGCCCGTCTGTCCCGCGAAGGCTGGCAGTCTGGTCAAATCAGGCAGATTCGCCATCACGATAACGGCGTGCGTCCTGGCGCGTAACTGGGAGAGCAGCGTATCCAGGTCTTTCATATAGTCTGAATATTGTACGCCGCCGATGAAGTCATTTGCCACCAGCCAGATGGTAATAAGGTCTGGCGAAGTTGTCAGCGCTAGCGGCAACTCTGCCGTTAGAGCATCATGGAGATCGATGCCGCTGACGCCCAGATTGATGATATGTGAACCCTTTGGCAGTCGAGCGCCGACCAGAGGGACATATCCCTGCGCGCCCGGATAATTGCTGCCCACTCCAACCGCGTCCGACGCACCCAACGCGACATACGTAATTGGGCGCTTCAACAAATTGCCAGCGGCTGGCTGGGTATGTACTGGCATCGGCGAACTGCCCGCGGTTTTCTGTGGATTGGGTGATGAATTTCCTTGTATGATGGGGCCGTTGCTCGCGCAGCCAGCCAGCAAAAGCAGCATAATCGAGCCGGCAGCCCCTACAAGTGAACGTAGTTTGCGGGATAACAATCTATGGAACAAGGCTTCTCTCCTGGGGAATAGGCCGTGTGAGTTGTGTTTTTCTGTTTCACATTGTATCACATTTCTATAGCCAGGAGACAGAAGCGAGTGCCGACTACATTTTGTCGTAGAACTTATCCCCGATCAACCATTTCGAGCTTGCCCGTATTGATGTCAATTACCAGTCCGTGTACTGGAATCCTGGGCAGATAGGGGCTGTTGCGGATCACTGAAACAACCTCTTTGACGTTGACATGGACATCGTTGAACGCGCCGAGCCAGCGTACCAGCCCCTGCTCGTTCTCCAATCCTTGCTCGTGTATCAGACGCTGCGGATCGATGCCGAGCGCCTGCATGGACGCGATTAGCGCGGTTGGATTGGAACGCGCAAGGCCGCAGTTGGTATGACCAATAACCGCGACTTCGCGCACGCCGAGCAGGTAGATGCCCCCGGCCAGCGAGCGAATCAGGTCATTATTCGCGCCAGGGCGTTCCGGCTCGGAGATGGTGGCACCAGCAGTGCGCAGTTCTAGCACGTCGCCGCGCTCCAGACCCAGCGCCAGCTCAAACATCTGCACCAACCGGCAGTCCATGCAGGTGACAACCGCCATGTGCCTGCGCGGCGCGTGCCCAATGGTCGGAAGTTGCGTCTGCTGGACGAAGCGCTGGTTATGCGCAAGAATCTCGTCAATAACCATAAAAATAATCCTCTCGAATTGTTTTCGTGAATGTCATGAACAACATGGGAACACACTGTAGGGACGTGATTTATCGCGTCCGGCCTCCCATGCCGAATGGGGGCGGGTGGACGCGATAAATCACGTCCCTACAGTGTGTAGATTATTCTCCCGGGACGGTCGAATAGCCAGATTTACCATCGAAGTTGTAGAGATTCTCGGTCTTAATTACGTCGTATCCGGCGTCGGCGAAGCGGCCTAGCAGCGCGATAATCTGCTTGTGGCTGACGGAACCGCCCTTGTTGGGGGAGAGGAAGCGACAGCGCCAGTGGTCGGTGCAGAATGTTTCGGGCATGCCGTTGGGCCAGACTTTCGCGCCGCGATTGGTGATGGCGACAAGGTCAAGGCCATCGCCGTTCAGTTGTTGAATGGCGCTCCCTAATGCGTTGGCGGCGGTAATTGTGTGCCAATCGCTGCCTGAGTGCCAGTCGAGGTAGACATCTACTCCGACCAATTCTTTCTGCTCGTGCGTCTCCGAGATAGGCGCGGATGTATAGGCCGATTGCTGCGGCGCGGTCGTATAGTTGACCGCCTTGAGTTTTTCAGGCACCTGTCCTAAGCGGGCAATGACAGCATCGGCAAACTCTTTTGTGCCAACTTTCTGCTTGCTCACTCCTTCAACATAGATATCGTAGGTGTGAACGCCATCTTCGATAGTGCGCAGCCAGGCATTATGCACTTTCGTTGCTACGTCCGGCTGATTGATATGGACGAGCATCAACACTGCCGCGAGCAGCAGCCCCGAGGGATTCGCGACGTTCTGACCGGCGCGACGGGGCGCGGAACCATGAATGGCCTCGAACATGGCATAGTGGTCGCCGATATTGGCTGAGCCTGCCAGTCCCACGGAACCCGCGATCTGGGCCGCAACGTCGGAGAGAATATCGCCATAGAGGTTGGGAAGCACGATCACGTCGAAGGCCTGGGGAGTGTCAGCCATCTTGGCCGCACCGATGTCCACGATCCAGGACTCGTTCTCGATGTCGGGGTACTCCTGCGCGACCTCGTTGAAGACCTTGTGGAACAGACCATCTGTCTGCTTCATGATGTTGTCCTTCATGAAGCAGGTTACTTTCTTGCGATTGTGGCTGCGGGCGTACTCGAAGGCGTAGCGCACGATTTTTTCGGTGCCCGGGCGGCTGATGAGCTTCAGGCTCTCTACCATTTCGTGCGTCTGCCGGTACTCGATGCCTGTGTAGAGGTCTTCTTCGTTTTCACGGATGATAACCACATCCATGTTGGGATACTTGGTATCGATGTAAGGATAGTAGGCAACGCAGGGACGCACATTGGCATAGAGGCCAAAGGTGGTGCGCGTCGTCACATTCAGGCTCTTATATCCGCCGCCCTGTGGAGTGGTAATCGGCGCTTTGAGAAAGACTCTGGTGCGCTGCAACGATTCCCAGGCGCTCGGCTCGATACCGGCGCTGATACCGCGTAAATACACCTTTTCGCCGACTTCGATCTCTTCGATCTCGATGCGCGCGCCTGCCGCCTGGATAATTTTGAGCGTGGCGTCCATGATCTCCGGCCCGATGCCATCACCATACGCCACTGTAATTGGTACTTTTTCTGCCATAGAATCCTCTTCCTGTCTCTATCTGAAAATATGATAGGATGTTGTTTTTTTGCTGCTTCATCTTAGCATAGTGGCGATATTTCCTACAAGGGCAATGCTGTACATCCATCCCAAAATCTGCTATAGTGTACACTAACGAATAGTTCAGTCTGAAAAAGGTAGTGTGTTTGAACAGACGAGCAGCGGCACCAGAACCTGAAGATATTGAGAAAGTAACGCCTGGTTACCTGGGGAATAGTCCACCCCCTGGACAACTCCCCGAGAAGGGCCAGCGTATCTGGGTGGATCGTACAGAGCAACTGCTGCAAGCGGCCAGCGTCCTGAAGCATTCCCATATCATTGCTATCGATGCCGAATTTGCGCAGGTGCGTACCTACACGCAGGGGGAAGTTTCCAGCCATACCCATCGCCTCGCTTTGCTGCAACTGGCGATTGACGGGTATTGCTATGTTGTTGATGCCCTGCGCCTGCATGACCTCTCGCTGCTTGCTCCGATTGTTGGTAATCCCGAGACGATCATTCTCCTGCATGGCGCGGGGGCGGATTTGCGTGTGATGGCGGAACGCGGCCTGCATGTCGCCCATTACTACGACCTGGAAGCCACGAGCCGCGCCCTGTTTGGTCAGCACGAGTCATCATTGGCCGCGATGTTACAGCGCGCCCTGGGCATCCGTCTGGATAAGAGCTTGCAGCGCACCGATTGGACGCGCCGTCCTCTGCCGCCCGCGATGATCGCTTACGCGGCCCGCGATGCCGAAATGACGCTCGCGCTTTACTACTGGCTGAACCAGCACTATTCCTGGGCTTTGAAGCTGTACGATAGCGCGAATTTGCAGGAGCCTGTCGCGGCATGGATTGAGCCGTTTTTGCGCGGTTCCTCGCCTGTGCCGCCCGAAGTTGTGGTTGCCGAGGCGCTACAACAGAGTAGCATCGCCCATCTTGAGCAGATCTACCAGGATTGTAAAGCCGCGCTGGCCTCGCTGACCTACCCAATGCGCCGCAGCCGCCTGTTGCGCTTAATTGCCGACCTCTCGCTCACACAATTGGTTCCAGACATCATTCCTTTATTGCAGGCTCCCACCTCAGATGAACGTTCGGCAGCGATACGCGCCCTGGGTCGGCTCGCGCCGGTTGAAAGTAAAGACCTTATTCGCTCATTGCTGCATGATCCGGTACATGACGTGCGCAAGGCCGCTTATGCCGTACTACGTTCGTCCGCTCCCAAAGAAAAAGCTCCCTGGGCGGCCCCGACGAAAACCGCCGATGGCGCGCGCTCATGGAGCGTAGGCAATACGGATGACGCGGATGAGAATGGCGAGAGCGATTGGAAGGCTCGCCTGCGCTCAATCCTGGGAGAATAAGCGGCGCGGAATGCGCGTGCCAACCCAGACCAGCAACAGGAGTATCGAAATAGTTCCAAATCGCCGCAGCCGACTCACCCATTGTTCCTCTAAAAGCGGATCAGAATCTCCCAATTTTAGCGTATGAACCAGCGTATGCAAGGGTGTTGGCTTGCCGCCAACGTCTACACTCTGTCCATTATGCGCGATATTTTCAACCACCAGTCCATTGTTCTCTTCTGTGGAAGAAAGATAGACGCGGCTCGTCGTGCGTAACTGTTCCGCCAGCGAAGTGAAGAATTGTTGAATAAGGACTTTGAGCGTGCCTTTGAGTAGTGGCGCGGGAATGAGTCCACTTAGTTTTCCCAGGTTCAAGACGCCCTGGTAAGAAATAACGGTGTTCTGGTCATGAGGCGTCAGGTGAATATCCCAGACGCCTTGAATGTTACTTTGCTGGCTTTCCCCATCGACCGTCATACGAAAGGAAGAGGGATAGTGCAGGTCGTCTACCTGAACCTGCCCGGTATAAGTGCCGCGCAGCGGCGCGTGTTTGATGTGCAGAGTGAAGGCGAAGGTGTTGTTGCCCAGAGCTTCCAGGCGTTCCAGGCCCGAGATGGTTTGTCGTAAAGTCTGGAAATCCATCAGGCTGTTCCAGACTTCCTCTGGCGCGGCCTGCAAAGTGTACGTTCCCTCGATATCCATAAAGCAAATCCTCGCAAGATTTCGATTTTTGCGTTCCCATTATAGGGGAGTTGGCTGGATGTGGCAATGGGGGTAATAAGAGTTCCAGACATGACGAAGGCGTGAACTTGCAATTTTTGCAAGTTCACGCCTTCGTCATGTCTGGAACTCTTATTTGTCTTTTTCGCTCGTTGTCAGCGCTGCCTGCGCGGCGGCGAGGCGGGCGACTGGCACGCGGAACGGCGAGCAGCTTACATAATCGAGGCCCACTTCGTTGCAGAACTCGATGCTGTCGGGGTCGCCGCCATGTTCGCCGCAGATGCCGACCTCAAGGTTGGGGTTGGCTTTGCGGCCATTCTCAACGGCCATGCGGACCAACTGACCGACACCGTCGCGGTCGAGCGTCTGGAAGGGGTTGACGGGCAGGATTTTCACCCGTTCCTTCAGGCCAGGCTCTTCCAGCCCATCAACGTACTTGAGCAGGAATTTGCCCTCGGCGTCGTCGCGGCTGATGCCGAAGGTGGTTTGCGTCAGGTCGTTGGTGCCGAAGCTGAAGAAGTCAGCAACGGTAGCGATCTGTCCAGCGGTCAGGGCGGCGCGCGGCAGTTCGATCATGGTGCCGAACTTGTACTCGACGTTGGTTCCTGCCTCTTTCGTCACCTGCTCGGCCACAGCCTCAAGCTGGCGGCGCACCTCTTTGAGTTCATTGACGTGTCCAACCAGTGGAATCATGATCTTGGGATGCAGCTTCTTGCCCTGCTTTTCCAGTTCAATCGCTGCTTCCAGGATGGCGCGTGTCTGCATGACGTTGATCTCAGGGAAGAGCAGGCCCAGGCGGCAGCCGCGCAGACCGAGCATGGGGTTCATCTCGCGCATATCCCGCACCGCATCAAGCAGTTCGCGCTTTTGCTTCAGTTCCTCTTCGTTGCCGCCTTTGTCTTCCAGGCGCGTCACTTCGACCAGCAGATCTTCATACGAAGGCAGGAACTCGTGCAGCGGCGGGTCGATCAGGCGAATGACCACCGGATAGCCCTCGCCCGTCTGCGGGTCGACCATCGCCTCGAAGATGCCCTTGAAATCACTGCGCTGGAAAGGCAGCAATTGATCGAGCGCAGCCTGGCGCTCCTCTTTGCTTTTGGCAAGAATCATCTTCTGCACGATGGGCAGGCGCTCCTGCTCCATGAACATATGCTCGGTGCGGCAGAGGCCGATGCCCTGCGCGCCAAAAGTGACGGCTCGTCTGGCATCGCGTGGATAGTCGGCGTTGGCCCAGACACCCAGACGGCGATACTTGTCGGCCCAGGAGAGCAGCTTCTGAAGATCAACTTCCTTCTCGAAATCGGGATCGACGGTCCGAATAATGCCCTGGAAGACCTCACCAGTTGCGCCATCGATGGAGATATCGTCGCCCTCGTGTATCACCTTATCGGTGCCTGCTACGCGGAACAACCTCTCTTCCTCGTTGACGCGAATGCCCTCGGTTCCGGCCACGCAGGGCAGGCCAAGACCGCGAGCGACCACAGCCGCGTGGCTGGTCGCGCCGCCACGCGCTGTCAGCACGCCTTTGGCAACCAGCATGCCATGCACATCATCAGGGCTGGTCTCGGGACGCACCAGCACGACCGCGATGCCATGCTTGCCCATTTCCTCGGCGCGGTCAGCATCAAAGACCGCCTTGCCGCTCGCAGCGCCAGGAGAGGCATTCAGGCCTTTTGCCAGCAGTCGGCCCTCGCTCGCCGCTTTTTTCTTCTCCTCTTCGTCGAAGCGCGGCAGCAGCAGTTGATAGACGTGCTGTGGATCGACGCGTTTGACGGCCTCTTGCTCTGTAATAAGGCCCTCTTCAACCATGTCTACCGCGACCTTCACGGATGCCTGCGCTGTGCGTTTGGCCGAGCGGGTCTGGAGCATGTAGAGCCGCCCTTTTTCGACGGTGAACTCCAGGTCCTGCATGTCGTGATAGTGTTCCTCGAGGCGCTTTGCGATCTCCTGGAATTGCTGGTAGACCTGGGGCAGTTCGTCCTGCAAACGGCTGATGGGGGATGGCGTGCGGATACCCGCCACCACGTCCTCACCCTGCGCATTGAGCAGGTATTCACCATAGAGCTTTTTCTCGCCTGTGCTAGGGTTGCGGGTGAAGGCTACACCGGTGCCGCTGTCGTTGCCCATGTTGCCAAAGACCATACTTTGCACGTTCACGGCGGTTCCCAGGTCGTGCGGAATCTTGTTGAAGTTGCGATAGTCGATGGCACGTTTGTTGTTCCACGAGGAGAAAACGGCCTCGATGGCTTTGCTCAATTGCTGGTAGACATCGGTGGGGAAAGGTTGGCCCGACTGCCGCTCGGCGATCTGCTTGAACTCGCTCACCATCTTTTTGAGGTCGGCGGCGGGAATTTCGGCATCGGTGGAGACGCCTGCGCGCTCTTTGTACTCGTCGATGACGCGCTCGAAATCCTTTGGATCGGTATCGAGAACAATCTTGCTGAACATCTGGATGAAGCGGCGATAGGCGTCATAGGCGAAACGCTCGTCGCCCGTCAACTGCACCAGTCCCTGCACAGTTTCATCGTTCAGCCCGAGGTTGAGGACGGTATCCATCATACCAGGCATCGAGAACTTCGCGCCCGAGCGAACGGAGACGAGCAGTGGATTCTCCTTTTTGCCAAAGCCCTTGCCTGTTTGCTGCTCAACGATTTTCAGCGCTTCAAGCGCCTGCTCCCACATGCCGGGCGGGAAATGCTTTCCGGCCTCGTAGTAGGCGTTGCAGGCTTCGGTGGTGATGGTAAAACCGGGGGGAACGGGCAGACCCGCGTTCGTCATCTCCGCCACGCCCGCGCCCTTGCCTCCCAGCAGGTCGCGCATCCTGGCATTGCCTTCGCTAAATAGGTACACCCACTTCCGGGGAGAGTTTTTTACGGCCTCATCCAATCCCGACCGCGTAATTTGTTGTGTCACGAAATATCCTCCAAATTGTGTACTGGCTAGACCGCTAATACGATTGATCGCGCCCAACGCATAACATTCCGCGCATGCTGCATATATTCCTGGGCCTGCTCGGCGGAAATCACTTCATCTGCCGTCTCCGGTGGCGTCTCGGCATAGAACATCTCGGGATGAAAAGGTGTCAGAATGTCCATTTCGTCCTGAATATTCGGGGGCGCGCCTACTGCCGCTCCCAGGGCGCGCAGGTCATGATTGTAGCTCATTCTACGTCCGAAGCGCAGCAAACTTACGGCCTGTGCTGCCTTCTCGACCGCCTGGTTGCAGTAGTCCGCGCACGCGAAATGCCTTCCCAGCGCCAGTTCTACGCCCGCCGTCGCCATGTCTTGCGCGGCTTCAGCGAATAAGCCAAGCGCTCCCTGAACATCACTCTGTCCGAAATCTGGTTCCTCCTCGTCTTCGTCGTCCGTTTTTACAGGAGTCTGCGTTGACCTTGTGCTGGTATCATCCGTACTATCAAAACCTTCAAGGAGTAGCCGCTCTAGTTCTTCCTGTGATTCGCCGTTCGCGGAATTGTCTGCGTGCATCATGCTAGTGATCCTTACATGACCGTATCGTTTTGTTGCAGTACCCTCAAGCGGGTCGAGTAAGAGAGGACACTTCCGGCGCTTCCAGTGAGGAAAGTATACTGCTCAAACCCGAAGAGGTCAAGAAAAAATGCCTTAGGGAAACGCCACAGGATTATTTCCTGTTCGTGCTTAATATTATTCCTCCAGGGGTACTCTGTCAATGCTACTGAACAATCAATCTGGCGTTTCTGCCGCAAGGATGGCGCTGGGAACTTCTATCACGTTTGCTTCGTTATCTGTATAGATGGCAGGAAGAGCGAAGCCGGGTGGAATTTGTTTGTGTTATAGGGGCAATGTGGCCCTGTGGGGGAAACAAAGCTTTTCTTGCGACGAAAGGCGGTAACGTGAAATGCAGACGCGAGATACAGATAAGGACGTAGGGAGCGAAAACAGGCCGGATACTCTGGTGACATCGCATTCGACTTCCAGGCGCAAATGGCATAGATGGTTTGTCGGCTTGGGAGCTTTTATCGTGGTCGTCCTGCTGGTTGGCGCGAGCGCGGTGGTCTTCTCGCTGGCAGGACAGCGCCACGCGCCCCAATCACCAAACTCTGGAAAATGGGTGCAGGTAGAGCAGGGATACGATTTCATTTCGTTGGTAGCGGCTCCCAGCAATCCGAATGTCCTGTACGGCTGTGTCACAAAGACTACCACCATGACCAACCGGGGAGTGCCGGGCGCGATCACCATTTTGCGCAGTACCGATTCCGGCACGCACTGGCAGGATGTTGGGCAGAAGGCCAATCTTAACTATGGCTGCCAGATAGCCGTTAATCCCACCAATAGCAACGATATCTACGCCGTCAATCTTGCCAGCAGTGTGCAGGGCCAGGGTAATGATACGCTAAAGCATAGCAGCGATGGCGGCCAGACCTGGGAAACGATTTCGCCCAGCTTACAACTCGGCAATGTCGATCTGACGGTTCCAGCTACGTGGCACGCATTGCAACTCCAGTACATCGGAAATACACTCTATGCTCTTGACTGGCTCGCTCCTGTGAAGACGCCAAGACCGGTTCCCAACCAGTATTCAGTTCTGCCCCGTTTAATCAGTAGCAGTGATGGTGGCCACACCTGGAAGGTCGTCGATAGCCACTTTTTGTCGATGAACCTGGGGGTGCGCAGCTTTGTCGTCGATCCAACCAATGCGCAGACGATCTATGAAATCGTTGGCTCACCCCTGTTGCCGGTAGTAAAGACCGTTCCAACTACACCATCATCCGGCAGCGCCTTTTTCGGCATGCTCTACAAGACGACCGATGGCGGCGCTACCTGGAACGGGGTTCTCAACAACGTGCCCTATGGGTCGCAGGTGGAACTTTCCGCGAAAAATACGCAGTTGGTCTATGTTGGTGGTATCTACATGCCGGTGCCTCTAGGTGTGAACCAACCGAGTTCAACGCCAGGACAGCCTCGCTCTAATGGCTCGATGGGATCATTCCACTTGCAAATGAGCCAGGATGGCGGCGCAAGCTGGAAGACAGTGCCAGCCCCGACCGGCATTTCAAGCGTGCAGAACTGGTTTGTGGGCCTGGATGGCAGCGTCTACATATCTCCGGTGAGTTCCAGTTCGCCGGGGAGCGGACCGACAGCTATTCCAGGTACGGCGGTTCCTGCAACACCACATGTTGTAACGCCATCAACCGGTTCGTCGGCTTCTGTCCATGTTGTTTTCGTCTCCAGCATGCGCGTCGTAACTTCAAGTGGGAGCGCCGCGATCATGCGCTACGACCCGAGCAGCAATAGTTGGAGCCAGGTCACGACACCACCTGCGCCCGGCACAATGGTGCAGGTGACACCCACGGATACTAACAGTGGCGCGTCCCTCTGGTTTATGAGCGTTTCTGGCAAACAGCTTGTACTCTATCGCTACGTTGTGTAGCGCTACTAACCACGCCACTTGCTAGAAAATTGGCGAGTGATGTCGAGATAGAGGTTGCCATAGGTAACGCTCGGCTCGATCATCGCCCCCTCGAACCACTCGTTAAAGCTGGTAATGGTGATGAAGTCGGGATTGCTCGACAGCGCGCCATTCCAGCTTGCGCGATAGGTTGCGCCATTGTTGCGCGGCACGATAAACGTCCCTTTGCGTCCCGGCACCCTTGTATCATCATAGCCCGGCAGGACGCCAGCCGCCCAGACTTTCTGTGTGTGATGCGCCCGGTTGTAGGCATCGACCCGTGCGCGAAATCCCTGATCGACAGCCGCGATGTTGTTATGCAGGATGCCCCAGTAGGCCGCGCTGAAGAGGTGAATGCCATCGAAGACGGCCAGCGAACTCACATCGGTGCCTTCCGCCGACCAGAAAGTGCTGTTATGTGGGTCAACCTGCTTGCGCACCTGCGCCCACATGGAAAGCGTGCGGCTGCTGGTGAGCGGGTGCCAGAAGAAGATGACCGGTTTGCCATGCCAGTGAAAGAAGACGCTACTTTCGCGTGTTTCCGGTTTGGCAGCTAGAGGCAAAGAAATATATGAGCGAACACGCCGTTGTATTGTATGCTCTGTTGCCAACGATGGCAGGAGTTGATGTGTCCCTGCTTAACAAAGCCATTGATGAAATGTTAGAATATTATAAAGGAGATGATGCGAAGCTCGCCCAGGAGCTTCGCTGGATGGGAGTTGTCTTGCGAAGAGCGAAGTTACCACGTGCAGTCAAACAACAAATAGAGGAGCGATTGAACATGTGGGACGATTTGATGGAACGCGACCCAAAGATGAGAAAAATCCGCAAGGAAAGCGAAGCTAAGGGACTTGCTGAAGGACTGGCTAAAGGAAAAATGCAAGGTCTGATGGAAGGAAAAGAGCAGGGGTTGGCACAAGGTAGGGCCGCAGGCTTAACTGAAGGCTTGCAAAAGGCGGTCATCACAGCAGTTAAATTGCGTTTTCCGCCGCTTACTGAGCTTGCGGAGGAGAGAATTGCGCGGGTCAATAAGCCGGAAAAGTTGAATTTGCTGCTCGATCAAATTACGAGCGTTCCTGATGAAACGACTGCGCGAATGCTCCTTGACCTTGCCGCTGCTTAAGCCTCTATTGAAGAGGGCTGCGATGTTTCGTCGCAGCCCTCATTTTTTATTATGAGGGGTACGAGTGCTATTTCTTTCATCGGGGCTTAATCCATGTAAAAACTTAGACTCAGCAGCGTGAATAGGAAGAGAGTACAACATCTTTGTAATTGGAGGCTGGCATGTTTTTTTCAATCGCCATTCCTGGTATACTACCAGCATGGCCCAGAACGGGTAGCGAGCTTGAGGTGTCGCCCGTGACTGGAGAGATGACTGCTGAGGTGCAGAAAAGAGTTCGTGCCAGCATGAAAGGGAAAGATACGTCGGGACATATTCCTGCGGTATCATCTACCGGGGATGATTTTGCCGCGCTCTATGAGAAGTATCGCCGCCCTATACACTCGTATATTTACCGTTTGCTTGGCAGCCAGGAAGATGCCAATGATGTCACGCAAGAGGTGTTTATCCGCGCGTATTCTTCCTGGAACGAGCTGTATGACCACGAGCATCTTTCTCCCTGGCTCTATCGCATCGCCACAAATTTATGCGTAGACCTGCTGCGCCGCCGCAAGCGTATTTCCTGGTGGCCGCTCACGCGCCAGAAACGCTCTTCCGAGGAACGCTTTGAGAGCGGTATGGAAGACGATTCGCTGTTGCAGGATAGCGGCGGTATTCCCCAGGTCGCGGAACGAGAGCTTATTCGCCGCACACTTGCCGATATGCCGCACGACTATGCTGTCGTGCTGGTGCTGAGCGCCGCCCAGGGAGTGCCATATCAGGAAATAGCCAGTATTATAGGTATTTCTCCCAATGCTGCTGCCACCCGTATTTCACGCGCAAAACGTATGTTCGCGGAACTGTATGCACGCCTCAGTGAAGAGGATGTTGGGAAACAGGAGAGGGTAGAATGAGCAGTACTGGTTTACCGCCTTTACCCCGACGGGGGGAGCAGGGGCCGCAGGTTTGCGAGGTGGTGCGCCTCTACCTGGCAGTGATCGATGACCTGTCGCCCGCCGAGGTTGAAATACTGGCCGAACATCTTGCTTTTTGCGATGCCTGCGACCGTGAATTTCAAAAGCTGGGCCAGGTGACCAGCCTGGTTGCCAGCCTCGCCGAATCTTCGCCTTCTCCCCGCGTGGATAGGGCCATTATGGAACTGATCGCCACCGGACAAAACGGGACGCGGAAGGCAAGTCGCCCTCTGGTGCGGCCTGTGCGCAGGCGTACACAACGCCAGCGCCGCATTGTGACGATTGTTGGTCAACTGGTTGCCGCCGCTATGATTATTCTTGCCCTTATTGGCGTAACGCACGTCTTCGCGCCGCAGCAGGCGTTTGCCTTACCGGCCAACCTCTCCTGGAGCCAGTACGTTCTCTATCATAGCGAGACGCTTACCGATGCCAGCGGCGAACGCTACCGCGTCGAGAGCTATCATGACCTGGGCAAAGGATACATGCACGTGGAGACGGTCATGGATGGGCAGATGGACGTGGTCGTCGTCGGCACGCACCAGCAGATGCTGGGCATGGACATGATTCATCACGTGGCGCAGTGGGGAGCCGACGAGTGGGCCGTTGATGACTCGATATTCGATCTCAACACATTACGCCATGATCTACAAACCAATGAGGCCGTCTATCTCGGCACTGACACCTATCAGGGTCAACAGGTCTACCTTATTCGCTGTCCGGGCAATCTTGTCCTGCTTCTCGACATGCAGTATCACCCGGTCAATGTCCTCAAGATGACGAATGACTCTAACATGGGGCCACCGATGTATGACTCGTTTAAGCTCATGCCCTCCTCTGAGGTGCCTGCTTCCATGTGGGATATGAGCATTCCCCCCGATTTTCACATGGGGACGTTGCCGCAAAAACCCTGATGGGCTTATTTGACCCTCTTTATCGTAAGAAGATACAATACAAGAAACAGGTTTGTTGATAGTCGCTGTTCACAATGAGGTGGGCAAGGTTATAAAAATACCCCTTTCGACTCCCTCAGATGCCTCAAAGGAGAGAAATGCATGTCAGAACATGTTGGTGTGATAGCCGGGGCGGTGCGCACGCCAACCGGTAAATTTCTTGGCGGCCTTTCCAGTTTTACCGCGCCCGAGCTTGGCGCGCTGGTTATTCAGGAAGCTGTACGCCGGGCAGGTATCGACCCGACGGCGATAGATGAAGTGATTATGGGCAATGTCGTCTCGGCTGGTATCGGGCAGGCACCCGCTCGCCAGGCAGCAGTAAAAGCCGGACTGCCGGTCGATATTCCCGCCTTTACCGTTAACAAAGTCTGTGGCTCCGGCCTCAAAGCGGTGATGCTCGCGGCGCAGGCAATTCGCGCCGGAGATGCTCAGGCATTCGTCGCGGGTGGCATGGAGAGCATGAGCAACGCGCCCTACCTGCTGGCGAAGGCGCGCACAGGCTACCGCATGGGCGATGGCAAACTGATTGACGCTGTGGTGCATGATGGCCTCTGGTGCGCCTTTGAAGATATTCACATGGGCAACGAGGCGGAGATCATCGCCGACAAGTTTTGCGTCAGCCGCGCCGAACAGGATCAATTCGCTTTGCAGAGCCATCAGCGCGCCGCCGCCGCCACTGCCGCAGGTCGCTTCAAAGATGAAATTCTGCCTATCGAAGTGAAGCAGAAGAAAGGCTCGATCACGATTGATGCGGACGAGCCGATTCGCCCCGATACCTCGCTAGAAGCGCTCTCGAAGCTGTCTCCCGCCTTCCAGAAAGAGGGAACGGTTACGGCTGGTAATGCGCCTGGCCTGAGCGATGGGGCATCCGCGACGGTGGTTGTCGATCAGGAATTCGCGCGGGCACATGGTATGCCTGTGCTGGCGCGCATCATCGACTACGCTTCAGCCGCCATCGAGCCGCGCTACGTCTTTGCCGCTCCCACCCGTGCCGTCAATCGCCTTTTGCAGCGCACCGGCATGAAGATCAGCGACTTCGACCTGATTGAGGTCAACGAAGCGTTTGCCTCTCAGACGCTGGCGAACGGCAAAGAACTCGATTGGGACTGGTCGCGTGTCAATGTCAACGGCGGAGCTATCGCGCTTGGACATCCCATCGGCTCCAGTGGCTCCCGCGTGCTGACAACGCTCATTTATGAACTGCGCCGTCGCGGTGGCGGTCGCGGTCTGGCAACGCTCTGTCTCGGTGGCGGCGGAGCCGTTGCGATGGCTGTCGAGGTATAAAGGGCTACCTGCGGGTCGTTTCATGAACATTCACAAATACATAGGTAATATTCCTGTAGGGACACGATGATGAATGTTCACCAGCAAGACCGGCCATCTCAACGTGTCATGCTGAGCGCAGCGAAGCATCTGTGTCCCGTGACGGTGCGTGTGCCGAGGCCGCAGATGCTTCGCTGCGCTCAGCATGACAGGGGTAAGCTTCTCGTATTGGACAACGTTGTACAGTTTATGGAGGAACTATTTTATGCACAGCAGGTCAAGTTTTATCCTGGCACTTCGTACTGCTATTTCCGGGTTGGCAATTCTGGCATTGTTCTCGTTCGCAGTTCCTGCCTCATTGGCGGCGCAAACCGACAATGGCGGTTCGCACATCAAGAACTTCCAGCATGTGTTTATCATCATGATGGAAAACACCTCGTATACCAGCCTGATCGGCAATCCCAATGCCCCCTGGATCAACTACGCCGCGCAAACCTATGGGCTGGCAACGCAATATTTTGGGGTGACACATCCCAGCCAGCCAAACTATATCGCTGCTACCTCTGGCTCGACCAACGGGGTGACCAGTGATAGCGATGTCACTATCAACGTTCCCAACATCGTTGACCAGCTTGAGGCAAGGGGCAAGAGCTGGCGCGCATACATGCAGTCGCTCTCGCTCTGTAACGGTAACATCCTGGCTTCCTCGTGTGGCAACCAGCTTTACGAGCGCAAGCATGACCCGTTTGTCTCCTACCAGGATGTGCAGGATAATCCTGAGCGCCTGGAACATATCGTAGACTTCAGCCAGTTCTACACCGACCTTGCCAGCAATAATGTGCCGGATTATTCCTGGATAAGCCCCGACCAATGCCATGATATGCATGGACGAGCCAGTACTCCATCTGATCCATGTGATTTCAGCCAGGTGCAGCAGCTCATCGCAACAGGTGATGCCTTCTTGAAACATACCGTTGATGCGATCATGGACTCGCGCGCCTGGAACGGCAATTCCGTGATCTTTATCACCTGGGACGAGAGCGATTTCCCCTTTAACGATACGAGCGGGTGCTGCGATGCCGTACCGGGCGGCGGACACGTTGTCACCATCGTCATCTCCCATTCAGACCACGCGCCGCGCACGTCGAGTACTCCTTACAACCATTACTCAATGCTTGCCACTATCGAAGATGGCTGGAAGCTAGGCTGCCTGGCTTTCACCTGCGATACCGCTAATGTGCCACCGATGGCTGATCTCGTTGGCCCTAGAGGCTAAGCATAACACTTTCGCGAAGGAACAGGTAGGAAATTGCCTGCCTGTTCCTTTTTCTTGTCTCCCAAAAACCTCTTGCCTGCGCGTTGAACCTGCATAAGAAATTGTGATGCACTCCCTGCGAAGGCTCTGGCATCTATGGTTGATCGCGCTGGACAAATTCTTGGTCATTATCGAATTGTGCGGCAGATTGGACGCGGCGGCTTCGCCAGCGTCTATCTCGCGGTGCATATTCACCTCGATACGCAGGCCGCTGTGAAAATGCTCCAGGTGCGGCTCGATGAGCAGAACATGCAGCAATTTCTGAGCGAGGCGCGGTTGATTGCTTCTCTCACGCATCCCCATATAGTGCGCGTCCTGGATTTCGGTGTAGATGACAATGTGCCTTATCTTGTGCTGGATTATGCATCTGGAGGCACGCTGCGCCAGCGCTATCCGAAAGGTAGCATCTTGCCGCCATCTGTGGTCGCGCCCTATGTCAAACAAATCGCGTCTGCTCTGCAATACGCCCATAGCCGCAGGGTTGTCCATCGCGATATCAAGCCCGAAAATATGCTGCTGGACCAGAATAATCGCGTGCTGCTGAGCGATTTCGGCCTGGCTGTGTTGTCGCAAAGCACCGATTCAAGCACCACCAGAGAGATGAGCGGGACGGTTCCGTATATGGCTCCCGAACAACTGCGTGGCAGACCCCGCCCGGCCAGCGACCAGTATTCGTTAGGTGTCGTTGTCTACGAGTGGTTGAGCGGCAGGCGGCCCTTTGAAGGCACATTTGTCGAAATCGCCAGCCAGCACTTATTGCAGCCGCCGCCGCCATTATACGGGCGCATTCCTGGCATCTCACACGAGCTTGAGCAGGTGGTAATGAAAGCTCTGGCAAAAGACCCTATGCAGCGTTTCGCCAATGTCGGTGAATTTGCCTCCGCTCTCGTCGAGGTAAGCGGCGTCCCGAATACAGGCAGTGCCTATGATGTGCAGACACTCGACTTTCAACAAACTCCCTCACGCACATTTGTGTTACCGAAATCGCCGAGCAGTTCTACCTGGGAGCCGCCGCAATCGGATTCAAACCAATCTACCTATCTCATCACGCCGCAAAAAGGCGCGGAGCCGACGCCAGTATTCACGCCCTCCGATCAGTCAACGCTGCTACGCGCCACAAATTCGCAGCCGCCCGCTTCGTATCCGCCACCAGTGGCAACAACCGAATCGACATTTATCCTTCCGCCATCAGACCCGGTAAAACGCGGCGTGTCTCGTCGCCAATTGCTCGTAGGGCTTACCAGCCTCACCGCGCTTGGTCTGGTAGGAGGAAGCGCGGCTTTGCTGCTGGCTTCTAGCCATCCACAGGCTTCCGCTAACAACGTCCCAACAGTGACTTCTCGCGTCCCGACTGCAACCTCGGCGACTACTCCGGCGAAGTCAAATACTGGCTCTACTCCAACTACCAGGCCGAAACCGTCGCCAACGAAAAAGACAACTCCTTCGTCCGGTAAGCCATCGCCTACTCCTGACCCAACCCAGAATCCAGCGCCAGACCCGACACCTGATCCAACGCCGGACCCGACACCTGACCCAACACCAAATACGTCACCGCCATCAACGGGGACTGATTTTGTGGTGTATACGGGTCATTCGGCTGAAGTTGTGGCTGTTGACTGGTCTCCCAACGGCAGGCGTATCGCATCAGGTGGAAGAGATACCACTGTGCAGGTCTGGAACGCTGCTGATGGTGGCAACGGGGTCACCTATTATGGACATTCCAATATGGTCAATTACGTTGCCTGGTCGCCGGATGGCTCGTTGATTGCCTCGGCGGCTGCCGATAATACGGTACGGGTCTGGGACTCAGGCAACCTGAATACCAGGTATACTTTTCGCGGACATATTGGCAATGTAGTGGGTGTGGCCTGGTCGCCGGATGGTTCGCGTATCGCCTCCGCCAGTGAGGACAAAACTGTGCAAGTGTGGGATGCGCTCACCGGCGGCAACGTCCTGACGTATACAGGGCATACCGATATTGTCCATGCTGTTGCCTGGTCGCCGGACGGCACACGTATTGTTTCATGCAGTAATGACAAAACGGTGCAGGTCTGGAATGCTTCAACGGGCGGAAAACCACTTATTACCTATACCGGCCACACCGACCTGGTCTACAACGTCATCTGGTCGCCCGATGGTTCCTGGATCGCTTCGACAGGCGCGGATAAAACGGTGCAGGTGTGGGATGCTGCTACCGGAAATCTTATCCTTCCTCCATACACACACAACAACTACATCATTGCCCTGGCCTGCTCGCCTGATGGCTACCACATCGCCTCCGGTGATTTCGATAATATCGTGCGTATCTGGAATCCTTCCAACGACAATACCGAGTACATTTACAACAAACATCGCAGCTACGTCTTCAGTGCCGTCTGGTCGCCGGACAGCACTCGTGTCGCCTCTGCTGGCAGCTATGACAAAACGGTCCGTGTCTGGCAGGCGGTGTAATAGTCGCTTTTGCTTCCCCGGTGAAATGTGCTGCTTAGCTCATATATCATGCTATGAAAACGACCCTCGCCCATGTCATCCTGAGCGCAGCGAAGGATCTCGGACCACCTCTGGTTCAACACGGCACGCGAGAGATCCTTCGCTGCGCTCAGGATGACAGGCGAGCGGGGCATTTTCATAGCATGCCAATTCCAGTTCAGATATCTGAATATGGTACAATACTTCATATATCCGTATAATATGCAGGCCACTAACCGCATCCCTTGCATGAAAGCGATGCGACCCTCAACGAGGAGGAATCACCGAACATGCTTGAGCAGAAAGCGACAGATACATCTACACAATCCGCCCTGGAACAGGGAACGTTGTTTGATAAAGCTGAACTGGAACGCCTGACGGTCGAAAAGGAGCGCTGGGAGGATACCACTGTGCGCAAATCGCTGGAGCGCGTACCCGAGCGTGAAAACCTCATCACCACATCGGGCGTTCCCCTGAATCGCCTCTATACACCGCTGGACAACGCGCACATTGATTATGAGCGCGACATCGGCTTCCCGGGCGAGTATCCTTATACGCGGGGCGTGCAGCCGACCATGTATCGCGCCAAACCCTGGACCATGCGCATGTTCGCCGGATTTGGCACCGCCGAGGACACCAACCGCCGCTTCAAATACCTGTTGTCGCAAGGTCAGACTGGTTTGTCTACAGCCTTTGACATGGCGACGCTCTATGGCTACGATACCGACCATCCCCTGGCGGCAGGCGAATTTGGCAAGTGCGGCGTGGCAGTCTCCTCGCTGGCCGACATGGAGATTCTTTTTAAGGACCTGCCACTCGATAAAGTCACCACCTCAATGACCATAAACAGTCCGGCAGCCGTGATCTGGGCCATGTACATCGTGAATGCCGAGAAAAATGGCTTCCCGAGGGCGAAGTTGGGCGGTACGCTGCAAAACGACATCCTGAAAGAGTACATTGCGCAAAAAGAGTTCCTCTTCCCGCCCGAGCCATCTATGCGCCTGGTGGTGGATACCGTCGAATTCGGCACGCGCTACATGCCGAAGTGGAACACCATCAGCATCAGCGGCTATCATATCCGCGAGGCTGGCGCGACCGCCGTACAGGAACTGGCCTTCACGCTTGCCGATGGCCTGGCCTATGTCGATGCCTGTCTCCAACGCGGCCTGAAGATTGACGAGTTCGCCCCGCGCCTCTCATTTTTCTTCGATGTCCATAACGACTTCTTTGAAGAAATTGCCAAGTTCCGCGCTGCCCGTCGCCTGTGGGCCAAATTGATGCGCGAGCGCTACGGCGCGAAAGACCCGCGCTCCTGGATGCTGCGCACGCACGCGCAGACTGCCGGTGTCTCACTGACCGCGCAGCAGCCCGATAACAACATTGTGCGCACCACCATCCAGGCCCTGGCTGCTGTGCTTGGCGGCACCAATTCGCTGCACACCAACTCACTCGACGAGGCGCTGGCCCTGCCGACCGAAAGGGCAGCCCTAATCGCTCTGCGCACGCAGCAGATCATCGCCAGCGAAAGTGGCGTCGTCAACACCGTTGATCCCCTCGGCGGCTCCTACTTCGTTGAAGCCTTGACCGACAAGATGGAGCAGGAGGCCCTGGACTATATCAATCGCATCGACTCGCTCGGCGGCGTGTTGGCCTGTATCCAGAACGGCTTCTTCCAGCGCGAAATCGCCGAATCTGCCTATCGCTTCCAGCAGGAGGTTGATCTGCACAAGCGCGTCATCGTCGGCGTCAACGACTACGTAATGGACGAGGACATCAAGGTTCCCACCCTCTACATCGACTACGAGGGCGAGAAGGCCCAGATCGAACGCCTTCACCGTATCCGTCGCGAACGCGACAACACCGCCGTACAGCGCGCCCTCGACAACCTGCGCCGCGTCTCCGAGGGCACTGAAAACACTATGCCCGCTATCATTGAGGCTGTGCAGGCTTATGCCACTCTCGGCGAGATCATGCAGGTTTTCAGGGATGTGTTTGGAGAGTATATGGAGCCTGCGGTGTTTTAAAAGGAATTACGGACAAACAAATCGGCCTTGATGCAGCGCTGCATCAAGGCCGATTTGTTTGTCCGTAATTCCTTTTATTCTTGCTGCTGCTCCGCCTCGGCCTTCTCTTCCCAGAACTCGTTGATGTTCTCGTAAATGTCATCTGGGAAGCGTAGTTCCTGGTAGACATTGCACGCCCCAGGGTCATCGGGCGTGGGACAGATGGGGAAGTCCTGCTGAGACTGCCACTCTAGAATACGCTCGCGCTTCGGCGGGTTGTAGTCGTGTGCCTCAACCTGTAGTATCAGCTTGCGCGCATCATCGACATTATGATCGGGCTGCTTGCTCAGTAGCTCGACCATCTGGTTCTCATCCAGGAAATGTCTTGCAACCATGACAAAGGTAAGTCGCCCGTAATGCCCGATATCTGTACCCTGCTCTAAAGCGTCTAGCAGGTGCGCCATCATCGGCGACTGGCGCAGTTCTTGCAGGCCATCGCTATTTTGTTTTGTATCTTTCTCGTTCTTTCTCGACTTGGTAGATTGTGATTTACTCATTATGTTCCTCCTTTTTCTACGACACATCTCTTCTTATAACACGAGTATATTAGAACAGGAGTTTCAATGGCATTATGAATTTTGACAATCACAATCGATAAGCATCCGCCTGACCTGCCATCCTGAGCGCAGCGAAGGGATCTCCGTCGCCCGGCAGGATCGCGCGCCGCACCCAGAGATCCTTCGCTCCGCTCAGGATGACAGCAACCCTTTGCCGATTTTGCTGGTAACAGTTCATAATGCCATTCCCAAAAGTGAACTGTTTTACATGAAAAGTGTGAAATACCTCACAGTGGTTCTGTTATATTTTCGGTACGCTTGGTTTGTTCATCTCCTCTTTATAGTCAGGCGATAGACCTCTGGAACCTAAAGTAAATGTGCAATGGCTGCTTCCTCCTCGAACCCCTTATTCCTGGATTCTTTCTCTCGCCGTACTGTGGTGAAAGGCCTGGCCGGGCTGATGAGTCTGACTGTAGCAGGCGCAGACCTGAGCGCCTGTACATCTACTTCGCAAACTCCCACGCCTTCCTCATCGACCCCTACGCCAACTCCTACTATTCAATACCAATCTCCAGGCAGCACCTTTTATGTGTATCGAGATCACAAAGATGTAGTGCATGATGTAGCATGGTCGCCAGATGGCTGGTGGGTCGCCTCGGCTAGCGGCAGTCTTACTATAGGTGTCAACAGCGTCGATAATGCAGTTCATGTATGGAACCCGCTGACGGGAAACAATAAGCTGATATATAAAGGCCATGCTATGGGTATCCTCGCTCTAGCCTGGTCCAGATAGCAGCCGAATTGCTTGCTTCACATACACCATCTCCTCTTCACCCTCATACCCCTTATCCAGAACCTCTACTTTTATCCATTCCAATGCGGGATGTATCGATTTCACCTTTCCCAGCCACTCCCTTTCAGGATTTTTCGGAAGCTGGTCGGAGCGTAATTTATATGCAATGACCATGCCAATTTGCAACTGGGAGCAGGTGATTGGTGACATATCTCCCTCCATATATGTTCGATATTTTGTCGATCACCATTTTAAGGTAATTATTTGAAAGTAACTACTCAAGTATAACCATTAGAAAGTTCTTGTGTCAAGTAGATGAGCCTGCTAGAGTAAACTGAGTACAATAAGAGGGGTAAGTATGGTACGCTTGAAAGTCCGAGAGGTTGCTGAGTCAAAGGGCATCAATATGGCAAAACTCTCGCGGCTTGCCGATGTCAGCTACAATACGACGCAGGCGCTATTTCATGATCCACAGCACGACGTCTCTTTGTATATTCTGATTCGCATTGCAAAGGCATTGGGCGTTCGTGTGTGTGATTTGATTGAGGAAACACCCGATGCTGAAAGCACATCATGATGTCGTATAATAACATCATGGAGGTAATAGAAATATGGAACTTGTTCGCAAACAAACTTATATCACACCTGAACAAGATAAGGCCGTAAAACGCCTGGCTCAGCTGCAGGGAACAACTGAAGCCGAAATCCTGCGTCGTGCCCTGGATCAGTTTCTCAGGCAAGAAGGTTTCATCACAACAGAAGACCCTTTTGCCGAATTAATCGGTATGTTCGAGGGGCCATCCGAGGTAGACCATAATGACATCTACCGCTAATATTCGTTGTATTTTTGTTGATACGTCTGCCTGGATTGATCTTATGAATAAGAAAGAGCGGCATCATCAGGCTGCTGTTTCTTTTCACAATAGTCTTGCTCCTAAAACTCTTCGTATCACTACATGGGGTATTGTGTCGGAGACGTTTACCTGGATTCGGTACCATATTGGAGATAGAGAAGCTATACGGTGGCTAACTTTAAAAGAGTCATTAGAACGTCAAGGGGTTCTTCAAATAGTTTTTCCTGAGCCACATTTGGAAGTGGTGGTGCGAAAAGTTATTGAGCGTTTTCATGACCAGGACTTATCTTATGTGGATGCTTTTTCAATAGCACTGATCCAATCCTTACCTACTATAGATGCAGTTTTTGCCTTTGACCATCATATGATGCTAGCTGGACGTCCAGTACTACCAGGAACTCTTGATTAACCCAGGGTAATATGAAGAAAAGGACATATTAATGCCTGATATGAAGCAGGGTTTGGTAAAAAAAACAACCTTGACCCCAGCCGAAATCGCCGCCATCGAGCAGCTTATTGACATCTGCAACACGCATGATAAGCTGCTTATGCGCATTGAGCCAACCATGTTGCGCGAGCGACCGGGGAATATGGTGAATGATTTCCTGTATTATGAGGACGGGCAACTGGTCGGCTATCTTGCGGCTGATAGTTGGGGCAAAAAGGATAAAGAGATTACGGGGATGGTTCATCCCGCTTATCGAAGGCGGGGTATTGGCCGGGCATTGTTTGAGGCGGCGAAGGAAGAATATCGCCAGCAGGGTGTGCAGATGCTCATCTTTATCTGTGAACATTCCTCACAGTCGGGGCGCGCTTTCCTGGCGACGACGGGCGCGGAACATGCCTATTCAGAGCATTATATGGTGCTTGGCACGTTTAAAGAGCGGGGGCAGGTCAAAGAAGGCCTGGAGATGCGCCTGGCGACGGAGAGCGATATCCCAGCCATCACTACCATCCTGGCGACTGATACTGGCAACGTTGAAGAGGTCAAAGCCTGGGTGACGGACGCGATGAAAGACCCGCGCCAGCATACCTATTTCGCTGCGCTGCATGGCAGGCCGCTCGGCTGTGTTCGCCTCCATTTCATGGAGAAAGCGACCGGCATTTATGGCTTTGAGGTGCGCATGGGCTATCGTGGCCTGGGCTACGGACGCCAGATGCTCGAACAGCTTATTTCCATTGCCCGCGCCGAAAGCGACAGGCCGATCATGCTCGAAGTCCTGACTGATAATACGAACGCCATCGGCCTCTATCACTCTGTCGGCTTCGAGATTCGTACTACCTATGATTATTACGAACTCCCTCTGTAGTCTATGCTGATACAGTCTGTGCTTGTCATACTGAGCGAACTGTACTTGCCATGCTGAGCGAACTGTACTTGTCATGCTGAGCGCAGCGAAGCATCTGTGGTCGGCCACACGCGGATGCTTCGCTGCGCTCAGCATGACAGTGGAAGGACTATGGGATAGAAGGAAATAGATATGCGCTGGTTAGAACTTACTGTACAAACGCACCCGGAAGCTGTGGAGTCCGTAAGCGAGCTATTGAGCAGTTATGCGCCGGGCGGCGTTGCCATTGAAGAACCTATCGAATTGATTGACGAGGGCCAGGAGTATCGCGTGCTGCATGACAGGCCCGTCCAGGTGCATGCCTATTTGCCCATTGATGGCAGCGAGGAGCAGACGCGCCAACGGATCGCTGAAGGTCTGTGGCACCTGTCCAGTCTCGGCTCGCATTTTGTTGGAGAACTGCATTCCCGCGTTGTGAATGAAGAAGATTGGGCTAACGCCTGGAAGGACTATTATCACGTCACGCATATTGGCAGGCGGCTGGTCATTCGTCCTTCCTGGCGCGAATATACGCCGCGAGATGACGAGGTCGTGCTTGAACTCGATCCGGGCATGGCCTTTGGCACAGGGCTGCATCCTACCACCCGCATGTGCCTGGAGCAGGTTGAACGTCTGACATGTCGGGGTATGCGCGTGCTGGATGTCGGCACCGGCTCCGGCATTCTCGCGCTTGCCGCCGCAAAACTGGGAGCGTCCGAGGTCTATTGCATCGATAACAGCAGCGTAGCTGTTGAAAGCGCCATTGCCAATGCTGCCGCTAATAATCTGGGCGACCGCATCACCGTTGTGCTGGGTGTTCTTGACGAAAACGAGGCGCAGCGCCTGGCCGGACAATTCGACCTCGTGCTGGCAAATATCATTGCTCGCGTCATCGGCTCGATTGCTCCCCAACTGGCGCACGTGCTAAAGCCGGATGGCCTGCTGATTACCAGTGGCATCATTGAGGAACGGCGATATGAAGCCGAGCAACCCTTGTTGTCCGCCGGTTTGCAACTGGTAGACCAGGTGATGATTGACGACTGGGTGACGCTGGTGATGAAGAAGTAATATGCATCGTTTTTTTATTCCACCCGAACTGGTCAGCAAAATACATACCAGCATTGCCTTGCCTAAAGAGACTGCGCACCAGGTACGCGATGTCTTGCGTTTACAGGTAAGTGAGCAATTGATCTTGCTCGATAATAGCGGCGACGAGGTGCTGGCGAGCGTTGCCACGATGAACAAAAGCAGTGTAGAGGTCTATTTGCAGGAGCGACGCCCCGGCAAAAGCGAGTCTCTTGTGCGTATTATCCTGTGCCAGGGTCTGCTCAAATCGGCACGCTTCGAGTGGATTCTGGAAAAGGGCACCGAGTTGGGTGTCTCTACCTTCTCGCCTATTCTCTGTCGCCGCTCAATGGCTGGATTAGAGGATGCCGGAGTTGCCAAAATCGCTCGTTGGAAGCGCATTGTGCAGGAAGCGGCGGAGCAGTGCGGTCGCTCGCGCATCCCCGACCTGCTGCCCATTCGCCCGCTTATGCACGCCCTCAATGACATCCCCTCGGGAGCTATCGCGCTTATGCCCTGGGAAGAAGAACACCAGATGTCACTCAAATCGGCCCTTCTTGCGTCGTCGTCCTTGCCTCAAACGGATGCCAGCCCATCACCTATCACCGTCGTTCTCTTCATCGGCCCCGAGGGTGGGCTGATGGCTGAAGAGGTCAAACTGGCTCAACGTTTCGGCGTCCAGCCTGTCAGTCTTGGCCCGCGCATTTTACGCGCTGAAACGGCAGCATTGACGGCAGTGGCGAATGTTATGTATGAGTTGGAACGCTGGTAATGGCATGAATGCCATAAGAAAGACCTCTCTCGCATGTCATGAAAAAGACCCCTTCTCGCATGTCATCCTGAGCGCAGCGAAGGATCTCAGGCTTGCCGTGTCGAGTCAGTGGGGTCGCAGATCCTTCGCTGCGCTCAGGATGACATTTGGGGCAGGTTGGTCATGGCTAGCGGATATGCTCCCCAAAAAACGCCAGAATTCTCCGCCATGCATCCTCTGAAGCAGCCGCGTTATACACCTTGCCCTTGTCGTTAAAAAACGAGTGTTTGGTGTCGGTGTAAATCTTGATGTCGTGGGGGATATTGTAGCGGTCGAGTTCGATATCCAGCTTTTGACCGGCCTTTGTCGTGAAATCTTTGTCGGGATAGGAGCCAACGACGGGGCAGAGCCGCGCTACTGCCTCTAAAGGACGCGGATTCTGAGCGTAGAATGGAGCGATGGCGCGCAGGCGGTTATCGGTGCAGGCCCAGGCGATGGCGAAGCTACCGCCCATGCAGAAGCCAATCGCGCCCAGCCGATCAGAGATAACCCAGGGCTGACCGGCGAGATAGGATAGTCCGGCCTTTAAATCATCGACGCTGCTGTTGTTGAGCGAATTGAACATCAACTGGCCCATGAAGCGGAACATGCAGACGGCCCGGTTGCGGTTGCCGAAGAGATCAACGGCCAGCGCGGCGTAACCCACTCCTGCAAAGCGCTCTGCTACCTCGCGAATATTCTCGTTCAGGCCAAATATTTCGTGAATAACCACGACAGCGGGAAATGGCCCTTCGCCCTCGGGGCGCGCCAGGTAGCCTTCCACCTGCCGGTTGCCGGATGGGTAGGAAATAGTCTGGGTGATCGCTGGCATGAGTGTTCTCCTTGCTCTGGCTTTTTTTGTTTATACATGCTATCATAATGCAACATGAATCATTCAGCAAGCGAACGATCAGTAGGCGACGGACATGTATGATGTTGTACCTGGCGCACTACAACGCCTGCGCGAGGCTGATATTATCAGCACAGCGGGACTCGAAGTAGCGTCACTGGGGCAGGAGTATTGCCGGAGAGGTGCAGTCCACTCGACGAATCGCCAGGGAGCGCGGCTCTCCGGCATCGTTGATCTTTCTTCCCTCCCTCCTTTGCTCGATGCCTCGCATAATGGCCAGCAACAGGACTCCGGGCGTTATATTACCGTTGTCGAGGTGCGCAGTAGCAGCGATTGGGCTATTACCTGTAGTTGTAACAAAATCTCCAGCGCCACTGTGAGTTCTTGTTCTCATGCCGCCGCGCTGCTCTACCAGTGGATCGCTCAACCTCTCTCCTTTCTTACCATCGAAGCCCCCGTACCCATTGAGAAAGCCGAGCAGGAAAGTGTTGAAAAGATCACACAGGCCGCTCCTGCTTTGCCAACTGTTCCGGCAACGCCTGAGCCAAAGCGCGCCCGTCCTCTCCTGCGCATTCCCTATCTCTCAGGAAAATATCTTTCTACGCCAACCTTCCAGCTCGCTGATCTGCTGGCCGCGCTGCCATTGAGCGATACGCGCAGCATTGCAAAGGAGTATGAGATAGCCAGCAATGGTATGGCGAAACAGGAACTGGCCGAAACGATAGCCGGTGCCATGCGGCAGCCAGAACTGGTGCGGCGCGTGGTTGGCAACCTTGAGAAGACGCAGCGTCAATTTTTAGCAACGTTGATCCTGGCGGGCGGCTATATGAGCGATGAGGAACTGCGCGGCCTCTTCGAGCGTTTTGGCCTGGGCAAAGTGGAGCAACTGCAACAGACCTTGCTGGCTTTGCAGGGCAGGGCGTTATTGCTGCGCGCCAGCGCTAATAATCCCATGTCGGTACGCGGCGGCTTTGGTGGCTCGCTGCTTGATATGAACTGGTACGTGCCGGTAGAGGTACAGCATGCCTTGCATATTACTCTGCCCGTCACCACCTTTTCGACAGAGGCGCAGGAGACAAAGCCGGAGATACGTGAAGTTGCTCCCTACAGCCTGCTGGCAGACCTCTTGCTGGTGGCCCGCGCTCTGGATGGCTATCTCCTGGAACCCGAGGAGAAAAGAGGCCCGCGTGGCAATACCGGCAACCTGAACCGGAGCGCGATTTCGCCTGCCGATGGCTCGATTGCTATTCCGCCGCCGACCAGTCTTCCTTCCGAGGCGCTGCTGAAGTGGTTGAAGGGTGAAGTGCATCGTTCGGCTGGCTTCCTGCGCTTTGCCTATCGCATTTTACGGCTGGCGGACATCCTTTATAAGGATGAGGGAGAGACCACCCGCCTGCGCATGCTGCCAAATGCCGCCGAGTTGTTGCTGGGGCCGACACGGACCGAGGTCGCCGCCGAACTCTTTACACACTGGGTGCGGCAATCAAGCTATGAAGAATTATACGAGTTGACCGAGGAAAAGCTGCGCCTGCGCTGTCGTGCTACACCCCTCGGTCAGCCTGCCCTGCGCTATGGCGAGCTGGAGACCGAAAACAACGAGGCACGCCAGACCTTGATTGCCCTGCTTGCCCAGACGCCGCAGCAGCAGTGGATTCATTTTCTGTCCTTTGCGCGCCTGGTCTATCGGCTGAATCCCACCTTTCTACAGCGCAAGCAGCGCAGCTATCCCGCGCCGCACTGGTGGCTTGAAATAGAAGAGGGGCGGCCTCTGCACCCGACGCAGCAACAAGACTGGTTGCGCGCTGAAGGCCGCTACCTGGCGCGCCTGTTGCAAGGGCCATTGCACTGGTGGGGCGTCACCGATATCGCTCTCGGGCCGGATAAACGCTTGCTCGCGTTTCGCCTGACAGCGATGGCAGGACTTTTGTTGAGTGGTAAACCTGCTGATGACCTTGTTGATCTCTCGCCTGGAGCGGCGCTTGAAAACTATACCCGGCCCGATATCCTGGTTTCTGACGAAGATGATCTGCTTATTCGCTCGTCTCCCGCTTCCTGGCAGACGATTGAGCTGATCGAACGCTATGCTGAAGTGCGCGGTGTCCAGCAGGATCGCCTGCGCTATCGCCTGACGTATCGCTCGCTCAGCGAAGCCCTGAATCGCGGCGAATCCATTACTCCTTTGCTTGACCTCTTGCGCCGCGCTGCGACATATACCAGTACCCAGAAAGATGCTCTGACTCGTTTATTACATAGACTCGAACAACGAGTGAATAATTATGGTCAGGTGCGCCTGTATACCGACATGACGCTGCTGGAGGTAGCCGATAATTTGACGATGCGCGAACTCAACGCCACTACCTCAGTAGAGCAGCACATCGTACAGCCGATTCGGCCCACGCTGCTGATCCTTGAAAAGCAAGGGGGGGAGCAGGTGCTTGACGAATTGAAGCGGCGCGGCCAGGCCCCGCTTGTGCATGAGGAAGAGTAATGGATTCAAGCGATGTCTACCTGTTGCAACACGTTCCACCTTATCATGTACAGGCAATTTTACGAGCAAGACATGTAACTGATCACCTCAAAGGCCAGATTTCCACCGAACTCTCCCCCGCCCGCGTTGCCGAACTGGCAGAATATCTTTTTGATCCCCTGGCCTGCCGTGAAGTCATTGAGGGGCTGAACGAGGTTGAAAAGCTGATTTTGGGGGAACTGGTGGCCTGTGGCGGGCGCGCCAACAGTCGCGACCTGGCCCTGTATCTTACCAGCAGTGGTTTGCTACAGGGGGCAAAGAGCAAACGCGATACGAAGCCTCTCGCCGAAAAAGTTCCTGCGCGCGCACCGGCTGAAAATGCCAGCGCTTCAGCCCTGCAATATCCGCAGCCTCATCCGCATGGCACATTTGAGCAGGCTCTGCATGGGCTGTTGGTACATGGGCTGCTGTTCTGGGGCAGGCAAACCAACTTTTCCGGGCGCGATTACGCCAGTGGTGTCTACGATGGCGTCTTAATTGTGCCGCAGGCGGTGATGGAAGTTGCCCGTGAAGCGCTGACTCCGACTCGCCCCGAGCAAAAAACTGTTTCGGAAGACGAAATCCTGACGGAACACCTGGAAGGCCTGCGCGCTTTGCAGCGTTCGCTCTATCTCTACTGGTCGCTCGTGGCCTCACAGCGCGATGGTCTCTCGCTGGTCAGTTCGCGCCTGCTTGCTCGTGCTTCTCTGCGGCTGGTGCTTGAGCAGCCAGGATTAGCCAGCGTTCCTGTCACTTCGGAGGCCGATGCCCCATACCTGCTCTTTCTACGCCTGCTGTTGATGAAACTCGGCCTACTTCAGGAGCGAGGAAATAATGTTGTGGCGGCTCCTGCGGAGTCTTTTTTTTCGTTACCACTGCTTGAGCGGGCGCGGCGCTGCTTTCGTCTCTGGTTGGAGACGCCGTTCTGGAACGAGTTGAATTATATCCCTGGCGTGATTGTGCGCCCGGCTTTCTCTCCCATCGAGTCCGCTCATGAGGAAGTGGTAAAGGCGCGGCGCATAGTGCTGAACCGGCTGCTTGGCCTGTCGTCTGCCGATTGGCAATTTTTACCCGCGTTTATCGCCCGCACCAAGCTGTACGCGCCACAACTGTTGTTTCCACGCGAATATGGAGCGCGGGCCGAACGCTACTCGATTGGCAGCAATCCGTACAATCGCGATTTTCGCCTGCGCCTGGGCTGGCTGACGCATCGCGAGGGCTGGTACCTCGTAGAGGGAGGCTTCATTCGCTCGCTTATCACTAATTGCCTCAACTGGTTGGGTGTGGTTGAACTGCAAAAGGATAACAATACATTTCGCGTCATACGACAGCTTCCATTCCTGCTGGAGGATGCGCAGCTTGAGCGGGACGAGCCAGGCAAGCTGATCGTGCAGCCGAACTTTGAATTGATCGCGCTTGCGCCAGTCTCCGAGGGATTACTGGTGCAGCTTGATCGCTTTGCCGAGCGCGTGCGACTGGAACAGATTGCGCAATACAAGCTTACCAAGAACAGCGTCACCCGCGCTATTCAGACGGGTATGCGTACCGACGATATCCGTCATCTGCTGGAACGGGCGGCAGGGGGAAGCATTCCGCAAAACGTCTCCTATTCGCTGGCCGAGTGGGAGCGACAGGCGCGGCGCGTTGAAATCTGGACGCATGCAACAGTACTCGAAGTTCATGATGAGCAATTGCTCGACGAGTTGTTTAACAGCGAAGAACTACGTCCTTTGCTGCGCCGTCGCATTTCGCCATATATGGCGGAGGTAGCGCCGGGCGGACTTGAACAGGTGCAGGAGATTCTTTGGGAGCGCGATATTTTACCGGCCCTGACTTCGGCCTCACAGCACGCCAATCTCCTCGAAAGTGGGCGCTTTCCAACACGCGAGGCGCAGTGGCAATTGCTGGACGATGGAAAGCTTCGTCCCTGCCATCCCGTGCTGAACCTGTATCTGGCCTCGGAACTGGAGCGCTTTACCGAATTTGACGAGGAAAGCGGCTGGCGCAAGATCACGCCTCATTCCATTGTGCGGGCCAGCGAGCAGCACATTCCGCTCGATTCTATTGTCCGTTTCTTACAGCACTACTGCGAGGGTGGTATACCCGCATCCTTCCTGATTCGCCTGAAGCTCTGGGGAGGTGGCTATGAACAGCAGGATGCTATTCTGGTCGAGCGCGCCCCCCTGCTGCGTCTCTCCGCTCAGGCGCTGCGCGATATTCAGGCCGACGAGGAACTGGGCATGCTGCTTGGGGCCGAGATTCCTGCCGAGAGCCGCCTTGTCCGCGTTTCGCCCGATATGCTCGAGCGCGTCATCGAACTGCTGAAGGAGCGCGGGTTCAGCGTTGAGTAGCAATCTTGCGAAAATTCGCGAAAAAACTGTTGACAAAACGCAAGAAGTATGATATTTTAATGGTGCAAACGCAAGAGATATGCGGGAGTGGCTCAGTGGTAGAGCATCTCCTTGCCAAGGAGAAAGTCGCGGGTTCGATCCCCGTCTCCCGCTCTCTTTTTTTGTCCAGTGGCGACGTCGCCAAGTGGTAAGGCAGGGCTCTGCAAAAGCCCCACCAGCGGTTCGAATCCGCTCGTCGCCTCCACTGTAGAAGACGTGATACATTTCGGGTCACGTCTTTTTTCTTGCGAAGGTGTTTCCCCAGTGCGACAGCAGCGAAGTTATTCCACCGAAGCCATTGTCCTCAAACGCACCGATTTTGGAGAGGCGGACCGCATCCTCACGCTCTTTACTCCGGCGCGCGGCAAATATTCCGTCATTGCTAAAGGCACGCGCCGCCCTGTCAGTAAGATGGCCGGTCATCTTGAACTGCTGAGCCGCAGCCAGTTGCAGGTGGCGCTGGGCCGCAACCTGGATATTGTAACGCAGGCCGAGGGGCGCGAAAATTTCCTGCACCTGCGCCATAGCCTCTGGCACATGACCTGTGGATACTACCTCGCCGAACTGGTGAATCGCTTCCTGGAAGACCAGACCCCCCATCGCGATGTCTACGTGCTGCTCCTGGACGCCCTGCGCTACCTGGATGCCGATGCAGATACCCTGCAAAAGGAGCAGGCAAGAGGCGTTGCGCTCGATATGAAGCGCGAGGAGGGCCGCACGCGCCTGCTCCTGCGCTACTTTGAACTGCGCCTGCTCTCGGCCATCGGCTATGAACCCGCCCTGGTGAACTGCGCTCACTGCGGGGCCGAAATCCGCCCCGAAGAAAACGGCTTCAAGGCCTCGCTGGGCGGCATTCTTTGCCCGCAATGTTCTCGTTTCTGGGAGCGCCGCCTGTCGTTGAACGCGCTCAAAGTGCTGCGCTATCTCCAACGCAGCAAATGGATCGAGGCTGTCCGACTGCGTCCAGATGCCCATTTGCAGGACGAACTGGAGGTCATAATGCATAGCCTGCTCCGCTTCCACCTCGAGCGAGACCTCAAATCGTGGAGCTTTTTGGAGATGCTGAAAACGGCAAAGGAACCTTTCTAATTCCCTCTTCCCTCTTCCCCCAAACTATGGTACAGTTATCCTTATTAATGCTGGCTTCGAGGCAAGCGACATTACGCCGATGGAGGCAACATGAGCGATATTTCGTCACCTTCTAGCCCTGACCTGGATACGCCAAAACAAGCCACGAAAAATTATGCCCTCTATGTCTTCTGGGTCATGTTTCTCATTAATTTTCTGAATTATATGGACCGCTATATCCTTAACGGAGCAGCGCCTGTAGTTGCTAATGACCTCGGCTTCGGGAATGATGGCATCGGGTATCTCGCTTCCGCCTTCCTGATCGTCTATACGCTTGCTACGGTGCCTTTAGGGATCTGGGCTGATCGCGCAAAGCGCAGAAATATTGTTGCGCTCTGCGTCGGGGTATGGAGTGTCGCGACCGCCTTTACTGCCCTGGCAACCAACTTTGCCACCCTATTCCTGTCGCGTATGCTGCTAGGCATTGGCGAAGCAGGCTATTTTCCGGCTGGCACCGCCTTGATGAGCGATTATTTTAGCCGCGCCAGACGCTCGCGCGTCATGAGCTGGTGGAGTGTTGGTCAACTGGTAGGCATTCTCATTGGGTTCGCCATTGGCGGTTTCTTAACGGCGAGCAACTGGCGCTTAGGCTTTGTGTTTACCGGTATTCCGGGCCTGCTGCTGGCCTTACTTGCCTGGAGACTGCGCGAGCCGCGCCGCAACCAGGCCGATGAAGAAGAACACCGGCAATACCCCTATGGCTCGCCTGAAGAGCAGGCAGTGGAAGAGGCGACACACGAAGTCCATGTCACCTCCAACGTCTTCTCCCAGTTCGGCGCGCTGCTGCGCATCAAGACGCTGGTTGTCCTGATCGTGATGCAGATCTTCGCGTTTTTTGTGCTGACGGTCAATCTCGTCTATTTACCGACCTACCTTCAGCAGCGTGATACGTTTCACCTGAGTTCAAAAATGGCAGGGCTGTTCTCAGGTGTGGTGATTGTCCTGGCAGGCCTGGTAGGCACAGTTCTGGGCGGTTACATGGCCGATATGCTCAATCGTCGCCATCCAGGTTCGCGTGTGCTGGTCTGCGGCATAGGTTTCCTGCTGGGCGTGCCAACGTTTGTGCTAGCAGTGACGACGCGCAATCTCACCGTGTTCGCTATTTTCTTTGTCCTGACCGCTTTGCTACTCACTATCTATACCGGTCCCAGCACTGCCGCGACTCAGGATGTGGTTCCCTCGTCCCTGCGTGCCTCTGCGGTGGCTGTATCTTTGCTGATCGCGCACCTGCTGGGCGACGCTTTTGCTCCTTCCCTGGTTGGCGCGCTTGCAACCGGCTTTGATCCGGCCCCTGTCCTGCATTTCAGGGAGTTTTTGACGGGGCAGTATCTGAGCCAGGCGTTGTTGATTACCTGCACTCCGGCGCTGCTCATCGCGGGATTGGTGGGTATCTTTGGAGCGCGCTGGATGAAAGCGGACGTGGAGGCGGCGCAACGAGTGGATGGGCTGGTAAATGTCGGCTGATACCGAAGGTACCATTAGCTCGACAAAATGTGAGTTGTACCGCATTATAACTGTGTTCCTTATTACTGTGTTAATCTCAAGGAATGTGTTATAATGCGGCCAATATAAGGAGAAGGTGACTGGCTAAATGTAGGGACGCGATTCATCGTGTCCACCACAGATGTTGTGTGGTATGTTATCATATTGGCGTTAAAGAGGCGTAGCAACACGTGTCTACTAGTATAAAAGCGGTGTAAGAGTGTATGGCAAATAATTATCCGTTTGATCCTAAAAAAGCGGCTTCTTCTGCTAATCCAGGTACGCCGCAAGGTGGCCCCGGCGGAACTGTACCAGAGTATCCGCTGCCGCCGGTTGCGCCCCAATCTATTTCTCTGCCTTCATCTGCCGCATCCAATCCTTCCACTCCCTCTAATGGAGGTGGTACCCGTGACTCGGGAAGTGGTGGAAGCGTGGGAAGTGGACGCCGCCTGACAGCAGGCACTGAGCTACAGACCCGCTACCGGATCGAGCGTCCCGTTGCCTCAGGCGGCATGGGCGCTGTCTACCGGGCTATCGACCTGCGTTTTAATCGCCCCTGTGCGGTAAAAGAGATGCTGGATGACTTCCAGAATGATACCGAGCGTAGCCAGGCGGTTGAGTGGTTTACACGAGAAGCTACTCTTCTGCTTGATCTGAACCATCCCTGCATTCCTCGCGTGCGTGACTTCTTTGTCGAAGGCGGCAAACATTATCTGGTGATGGATTTTATCGAGGGACGCACGCTGGCAGAAGTGCTGGCGAAAGAGGGCACGATTTCCGGCGTGAATGGAGCGCGAGGCGTTTCAGAGGCGCGGGCGCGAAGCTGGGCCATTCAACTCTGCAATGTGCTTGCATACTTACACCGCCAGAATCCGCCGATTATCTTCCGCGATCTCAAACCATCCAATATCATGGTGACAGATAAAGATGAGATCAAGTTGATTGACTTTGGCATTGCCCGTACCTTCCAGTCGCAGCGCCAGTCTACTATCATTATGACCATTGGCTACGCGCCGCCCGAGCAGTTGCATGGCATGCCGGAGCCGCGCAGTGATATATATGCGCTTGGCGCTACCATTCATCGCCTGTTGACGCAGCATGACGCGGCCAATAACAAACCATCGATCTTTTCCTTCCCGCCGCCGCGCACGCTGCGCCCGGATATTACGCCTGGATTTGACCAGATCATCATGAAGGCCCTGGCTCCCGACCTGGATAAGCGCTGGGGCAGCGCGACCGAGATGGAACGAGCCATCATGAACCTGCCGCCGCCTCCACCTGATGGACAACGGGTTCCTCCTGTTGCAGGTGGAACGGTTGTCGAACGGCATACTCCGCCGCAGACCACAGGAAATGGTTTGAACGGTCCTGGCGGCACTTCTATTCGCGCTGCTCAGGATCACCTGAACGCCGGGCGGCTCGATCCTGCTTTTGCTTCCATCCAGCAGGCATATGCTGTTGAGCCGAATAACGCGCTTGTACATAAAATTTTCGGTCAGATCTTCGCCCGCCGCTTGAATGCTGATACTGCGATGCAGGCCTATAATCGTTCGCTGCTCGCGAATCCGAACGATGCCGAGACGCATAAGCTGGTTGGCGATGTCTTTCTCTATCTGCGCAAACAGCCGGCCCAGGCCATTCAACCCTATACCCAATCGCTACGGCTCAATCCGAATGACTTTGAGACGCACCAGCGCCTGGCTCGTTGTTATGAAGAGACGCAACAGTTTGATGCTGCGCTGCGCGAGTATCAGGAAGCTGTACGGCTTGCGCCACCTGCTGTGGCGCGCCAGCGACCAGACCTGCATTTTGCGCTTGGTCAGCTCGCGTTCCGTTTGAATCAGTTGCCAATTGCAGAACGCGCTTTTGTGCAGGTATTGACAATTAATGCCGCGGATCATCAGACTCGTTTTCTACTCAGCCAGGTATACGAACGTGAGGGGAAAATTGCTGATGCCGTGCGAGAGTGTTCCTATGTAGTTCAGGCTACGCCGCAAAACCAGGCCGCGCAGGCAATGTTGCAGCGATTGCGCAGTCAAGCTGGTGGGCGTTGAGCAATAGATCGTAGCAGTAGACCCGACGCAAGGGAGTAAGAGCAAATTATGGATATGCATAGTTTCGTAGCAAAGAGGGGCATGAGACGTGTAAGTTTGCCTGTGCTTTCTATTCTCGGCGGGCTACTTCTGGCCTTACAGTTGCTCATGCCTTCCGCTGTCTTTGCCTCGCCGGTTGACAAGACCATTCCATCACTGACACAGGATGGGGTACTTAATCTGGCGAGCGTTTCAGTGGTGCGCCTGGAAACGACGTATGTCGTTGCGAAGCCGCTCACCACGACCGTTTGTACGGCCCTGGGCACCATTATCGCGAACTGGCCGCAGACCACCCCCGATGATCAGAATACCTGGGTACTCACGGATAAATCCGTGGTGAATTTGAAAGGGAGTACTTGTGCCCCTGTCGGTAGTAAGCTCACCGCCATTAAAATTTTTGCCAATACCACTTATAATACGATACCCGGAGGGCTGTTACTCGGCCAGCTCAGTTGTAGCGCTACGACCTGTAGCGATGGTACCACAGGAACTGGTTCTGCTGAAAACTTTGCCACCTCCGACACCGGGGCTACCATCTTTTCCTTCCATTCGCAACAGATGCAACCGTTTTTGACCGCTACGGCCAGCTCTGCTGTCCAGTATAGTCTGGAATTAGCGGCTTCCGCCAAAGGAGCTTCTCCTCCCACGCCACAGGTGCCGGGTGAGGCACAGGTGACCTCGTTTCTTACCCCCCGCATCGAGCTGGTGGCAGGAAATAGCACCGGTGGCACAGTTGGAACAGGAGGTCTCACGCCATCCCTGGAACCAGGAACGCCGCTCCTCGATACCAATGGTGCGCTGGTTGGGATGCAGCTTTCCTCCAACAAACAACTGACCGGTCAGGAGATCCTCACTGTTGAAGGAACCATCCCGTTGCTTCAGCAGCCTGAACTCAACGTTCGCCTGGGTCACAATAGTTTGAATACTGCCTGGGATCGAGGCGTCACTCAGCTCGACCAGAAGCAGTATACGCAGGCGGCCCAATCTTTCCAGTCGATTGTCTCCTCCCATGCCAATCCGAATTTTAAAGCGGCGCAGGACTTTGCCACCAGAGCCAACCAACTGGCTCAAGCCGGTAAGAAACCGACCAATTCTCCCACCACTGCCAATCATGGTGGTGGAAATGAATCCTTCCTGGGCCTTCCCAGTTCGCTGCTCTTGCTTATTGCCATAGGCGCAGGTGTGCTGCTCATTGTTTTACTCCTGTTGCTTGTGTCGATGCGGGCTGGACGCAGGCGCGTGGAGATGCAACAATTCAAGCGTGACCAGGAAGCGGCTCAGCGACAGGCCGAGGAATACATGCGTCAACACGAAGCCCAGCAGGCAGGAAGAGTAACCTCGAATCTACAAATGCCTGTATCAGAGATGCAGTGCCCGCACTGTCATAAAACCGTTCTTTCTACCGATACCTACTGTCCGAATTGCAGGTACCTGCTCTCGCCTTCCGATTCGGGATTGCATCTGCGCGCCATAAAGCCGCAGTCACCACTCTCGCCTGTACCGCAACCGCAACCGCAGGCTCAGCCGATGGGAGTCTATGCTCAGCCAGCGGATCAGCAAGCAATTGCGGATCTGCCAACCGTAGAGATGTCGCCTGCGAATGGGAACAATTCCATCAGCGATGAGAAGACCGTTCCATATAATGTGCAACAGGTGAGAGGGCGCAACCTGAGCTTTGTGGTTGGTCACGCAACCGACCCTGGCATTAAACGCAAGCACAAGCCGAACGAAGATAGCCTCTTTGCGATGCAGGGCGCGAAGACAGAGAATTCACATCCCTTGCCCTTTGGTCTGTTTGTGGTTGCGGACGGCATGGGCGGGCATGCCAATGGACAGGATGCAAGTCGCCTTGCCATTCAGACCATCGTCGATTATATGGTGCCGATGATCTCCAATAACACGCGATACGATGATGATGGCTACCTTAACCTTCTCAAAGAGGGAGTGCAGCACGCCAATCAGGCGGTACACCACCGCAATATGGAAGAACGCGCCGACATGGGTACAACCATGACCGCTGCGCTGGTCGTGGGCAATACCGCCTATGTCGCCAATGTCGGTGACAGCCGCACCTATCTCTATCGCGAGCCGGAGGGCCTGGTGAAGGTGACGCGCGATCACTCGGTTGTCGCCAGTCTCGTAGATGCTGGTATTATCAAGCCGGATGATATCTATACTCATCCCAAGCGTAACCAGATCTACCGCAGTCTGGGTGAAAAGCCCTTCGTCGAGGTTGACGCTTTTGTCGTCCCGCTCCAGGCAGGCGATAAACTGCTCCTCTGTTCTGATGGTTTGTGGGATATGGTGCGCGACCCCGAGATACAGCGCGTCCTCAGCTCGCCTGCACCCAATCCGGCACAAACAGGTCAGGATTTGATCCAGGCAGCCCTCAAGGGCGGCGGTGAAGACAACGTAAGTGTCATCGTCGTTTCCATCACTGAAGCCACCGCCCAGACGGGCGTACCCGGCATTCAATTACTTGCCAAACCCGATAGCGTCACCATGCCGGATATGCCGATAAAGTAGGGGCGGGGGCCGGGTGGATGTGGGGTGGGGGCGCTTGCGCCGCCCTCGTGTTGGCCTCCTGTTCCCCTCGTGGCCTGTTCGACAATTGGGCACGAGGGCGGCGCAAGCGCCCCCACCCCACATCCACCCGGCCCCCGCCCCTACATTGGCGCGTCCTTCTTCCCTGTGCTATAATCAAAACAGCATTTTACCTTTGTTGGCATAACATGGGTATGTATTTGGAGGAAGGCGCGTGTCATCACCTGCAAGTGTTAGCTATTTATACGCGGCCATTCTATTCGCCGCCGGTTTTGTCTTCGTCATCATCACGATGACCCTGGCGAATATACTGGCTCCACATAAACGCACCAAAGAGAAGCTCCAGACCTACGAATCCGGCGAGACGCCTATTGGCTCGGCCTGGGTTCAATACCCGCTCGGTTTCTACATCTTTGCCCTGCTCTTTGTTGCCTTTGATGTGGATATTGTCTTCATTATCGCCTGGGCCGTCATTTTCAAACAATTAAGCGTCTTTGGATTCTTTGAAATTCTCTTCTTCATCGTTGTACTCGCGCTAGGTCTTGCTTATGCCTGGCGCAAGGGAGTTATTCGATGGATTTAGTACCACGTTCAAAAAGCCTCTCTACTTCAACCGGAGGCTATCGAGATCAGAATGCCGCATTGGCTCGCGACCTGGCACCAATAGCGCAGATCACCGGCAAAGAAGTCGCCCCTAGCACGTTAAAGGGCGATTTTCTTGGCATTGAGGTTGATCGCACGCACCTGGTAGCCGTGTGCCGCTTTTTGCGCGACCAGCTTGGCTTTGATCTGCTGGCCTGTATCTCCGGCGTTGATATGCTCGATCACCTTGAAACGGTCTATCATCTTCGTTCGCTGGCGCGCGGCCAGCTTTTGCAAATAAAGGTGCGGCTCGACCACGAGAAGCCGGAGGTTGACAGCGTCGTTTCCGTCTGGCCTACTGCCAACTGGCTGGAGCGCGAAACCTATGACATGTACGGCATTCGCTTTATAGGCCATCCTGATCTGCGCCGCATGCTGCTGGATGACGACTTCGAGGGCTATCCCCTGCTGAAAAGCTTTCACCAGGTGCCTTTCACGGTCAAACCGCAGGCCACCACGCAGGTAGACCCGAATATGGCCGTCGCCGGGCCATTCCAGCAAAAAGGCGTGGAACATGTCGTGCAGAAAAAAGTCGGCCAGGGCCTTGAGGAGCGGCTGCATCCAGGAACGCCAACCTTCGGCCACTCGTTCCACGGCCACCAGGAACAGGCCAACCAGGAAAACGTGACCCGGACGGGCGAATCCGTTCCCGGTGAATCGTCGCCAGGAAGTTGAGGTCGTTATGCCGAAAGCCAGGAAGAGAAAGGCAAATAAAAGCAGCGTATCGCACTCGAGTAGCAATACTATCCGGCAAAACGAGACGCGACATACAGCTTCTGCCAATAGTGGAGTGGCGGACCGCCGCTTTGTTTCGCCGCGTGTAGCTGGCCCGCAGAGCCTGGTGATGCCGATGCTGGTGGCACTTGCCTGCTGGGGCATGGCTATTTCCCTGGTTTTGTTCTATACCGACCCGAACCGCTTTCTGTTCGCAGGCATGGCTGTTCTCATGGCGCTGCTCTGGACGTATAGCGTGATTATCCGCATGCGTAAGTTGCTGGCGCAGCGACAGAAAGTGTAAGTATTCAAGCCTTTTTGACAAACATAGAGGAAACATATGGTAGCAAATTCGAATAGAGGTCCGGCTCCTGATGTGTCAGAGGCACCTGAGGGCATCCGCTCGCAGGAAATGCTGCTGAACATGGGGCCTCAGCATCCAAGTACACACGGCGTTTTGCGTCTCGTGCTGACATTGGAAGGCGAGACCGTCGTTGATTGCACGCCCGTCATTGGCTACCTGCATCGCGGCATCGAGAAGATCCTTGAGAATCGCCCCATCATGGGTGGTATCCGTTACATGGATAACGCTGACTACCTGTCCCCCATGCTCAATGAAACGGCCTACGCTGGTGCTGTTGAGCAGTTAATGGGCATCGAGCCGCCGCGCCGCGCTCAATATATCCGCCTGCTCACCAACGAATTGCAGCGTATCGCCAGCCATCTGGTCGCTATCGGCACTTATGGCCTCGACCTGGGCGCATTTACACCCGTCCTCTGGTGCTTCCGCGACCGCGAAGGCATCCTTTCGCTTTTTGAGGCATTGGGTGGCAGCCGCTTTAATGTCAACTATATGCGTGTCGGCGGTGTGTTGCACGATTTCCCCAAGAACTGGTTGAAAGAATGTGAAACCTTCCTTGATCAGCTCGAGAAGAACATGGCCGAGTTGGAGATTCTGCTGACCGGTAACGAAATCTTTGAGGCTCGCACGCAGGGCGTCGGTTACATCGATCCACAGCAGGCCATCGCCTATGGTATTACCGGCCCGATGCTGCGCGCCAGCGGCGTGAACTGGGACCTGCGCGTTAATCGGCCCTACATGGCCTATCGTGAAGTAAAGGTCAATCCACAGGTGCGCCAGGAAGGCGATTGCTTCGCTCGTTATAAAGTTCGCATGCAGGAAATCTGGGAGAGCATCCGTCTCTGCCGCGTTGCCATCGATCAGATGCCGGGCGGCCCAATTGGCACGCGCACGCCAATTGCCCTGCGCCCTCCGCGTGGTGAAACCTACTTCGCTATTGAAAGTAGCAAGGGCGAATTGGGCGTCTACTTCATCAGCGATGGCAGCGAGTATCCCTGGCGCGCCAAGTTACGCGGACCTTCCTTTGTCAACTTACAGATTTTGCCGGAACTGCTGCGCGGTCATAAGATGAGCGATACCGTAGCAATTCTGGGCAGTATTGATATCGTGCTTGGCGAAGTAGACAGGTGAATCAGGGGGCGCGCTACGTCGCGCCCTTCAATATAGTGGAGTTATTGCTATGCGTATCATAATCGCTGATGATTTTCTGACGCAACTGATTCACGGCATTATCTCGTGGCAGTTCTTGCAGTTTATTGTCGCGTTCCTCTCCTTCTTTGGCTTTGTGCTGACCAGCGCGGTCATCCTCATTCTGGCCGAACGCAAGATCATGGGATGGATGCAGGACCGCGTGGGACCGGTGCATACAGGTCCCTGGGGCCTTTTGCAAACAGTGGCCGACGTTGGCAAGCTGCTGATGAAGGAAGATATTCACGCCAGCAAGACGGATAAATCCCTCTTCTGGCTCGCTCCCTCTGTCTTTCTGGCCCCGGTAATTGCCGCCTTTGCGGTCTTGCCGTTCTCACCATACGTTGGCATTCCTGGAACCGCCCTGGCAACCGGCATTGTCTATTATGTCGCCATGAGTTCTATCGACGTGGTTGGCATCGTCATGGCCGGGTGGAGTTCCAACAACAAGTACTCTCTTATTGGCGGCCTGCGCTCGGCTGCCCAGATGATCTCTTACGAATTGCCTCTGGTGTTGTCGCTGGTTGGCATCGTTATGCTCACCAGCGTCCTGGCAAATACGGGCATCGGCACCATCTCTATTCGTGATATCCAGACTTTTCAATCATCCAGCCTCTATCCCGGCAAGGGCATCGGCTTCTTTGATTTTATCTTCCAGGGCTTCACTCCCTGGGCCTGGTTTTTCCTGGTGCAGCCTCTGATGCTGGTGATCTACTATACCTGTGGCCTTGCCGAGACCAACCGCGCGCCGTTCGACCTGCCCGAGGCGGAGTCAGAACTGGTAGCTGGCTACCTGACCGAGTATAGCGGCATGCGCTGGGCCTTGTTCTTCCTGGGCGAATATGGCAATATGACCATCGTTTCGGCCATTGCCTCGTATCTCTTCCTGGGCGGCTTCTCCGGTCCTGGCGTCGCCTACCTGACCGGACTCGGCTCGCTCGGCTGGGGCTTCCTGGGCAATATCCTGGGGATCATTTACTTCGTCCTCAAGGTCTACCTGCTCTGTTTCGTTTTCATCTGGGTACGCAGCACGCTCCCGCGCCTGCGCGCCGACCAGCTTATGCAGTTCGCCTGGCTGATCCTCATTCCGACCACCCTGTTGAACATCCTGGTGACAGGCATGATCTACCTCATCGTGAATGGGCTTGGCCTGCCCACGCTGGTCTTCCAGATCGTCCTCGGCGTCGTCAACTGGATTGGCTTCTTCGTCTTCGTCCGCATCGTCGCTCGGGCCACCGTTGCCACGACGCGCCGCGCTCAGGCCCCTGCCATCCGCGCCCAGCGCCAGCCCTTCGCTGCTGTCGGACAAATTGCGGAGCGCGCTACTACTGTTGCGCAGAAGTAAGCATACAAAAAACAATAGAGCTGTCGGAGTGATCGAGCGGCTCTATTGTTTTTTTTTGGTTGTTTATCCCTGTTCTTCATCTTTCAAGTTGAAGCAATCTTCGTAAGCTATTTGGCGTATTTGCTCCCGTAATAACGGATGCTTTAGACTGCCTGCTGCCCCACGAAGCGAAGCTATGGATGGAGAGCGCAGCACTCTAATAAGCACATTTCCTTGGTATTCCCTCTTTATTTGTCAAAATTCATAATCGCGTCCCTACAAAATCGTGCCACATTATTCACAAAGGATGATCACACCCCACGAATCTTCAAAATCAACAACGCCAGCGCAATACTCACCAGCGACCCCGCTATCACCTGGGCAATCGTATGCCGCCTCAGCACAACCCTGGACCAGCTTACCAGTATGAGCAAGAGGAACAGGGGCAGCATCACAGCGCCATAAAGGACGGTCAGCATGGTTGCCGCGCCGCCGAGGGAAGAGGCGTGAATGCTGATTTTCCACCAGAGGGTTGTCAGCATCATGATGACGCCGCTTACGGCTGTGATAATCAGGATGGTTTGCAGGTTTCTTGGGCCTTGCAGGATGGCGAGGACCAGCCAGCCAAGCACGACTGACGAGATGCCAAAGAGGAACGGCCCGGCGCGTTCTGAACGTTTGCTGACATCCATGTCTGAGAGTTTACCTGTGCGCACGCCGATGGCGATATAGGCAAGCGGACCGATGCTGAGAAAGAAGAGTGTAATCAGCCCGTAGAGCAGCGCAGAAAGCTGGTTGGAGGCGCGATAGAGCGCGACCAGCAGCACAAACGGCAGCGAAATTGCCGGGGGGCCGAGGATATTAGAGACGTGGCGCGCAAAACGTAAGTGGCGCGGCTTCCTTACAGTTGTTTCTACAATTACCTGTTCAAGCGTTGGTTCGTTCGCGTCAACTGCGAGATGGTCCTGCATAAATCCCTTTCTTACCAGTGCTTCTGCCTGGCTTTCACCGGATAGTCAAGCAGTTTGGTAGCAACCGCGCTAAATGCAACTGGGTCACCGCTGCACCACACTTCCAATGCTTCGCAGCCGCGAGTCTCTTCATTTTCTGGTCGCAGCAGCCCCTCTGTGTTTAATACCGCGTGAGTGCGTCGCGCAATAGCCGAACTACTGTCTATCACTTGCACCTGCTTCCCTACGACGCGCTCGATGGCCGGGCGCAGCGCGGGAAAATGGGTACACCCTAAAACGATCACATCAACGCCTTCTCGGGTGAGTGGCTGCATGGCCTGCCGTATCGTCTCCTCGACCTCGGCTCCATCCAGTCGGCCCTGCTCAACCAGCGTCACCAGTTCTGGACAGCCGACCGCGTAAGCATGCATGCCTTCGGCGAACTCATCGATCAACTGCCGCAAATACTGCGCTTTGGCAGCCTGATTGGTCGCCGCGATGCCGATACGCCCTTTGCGCGTGATGCGCGTCGCGGGCTTGACAGCCGGAACGACGCCGATAAAGGGCGTGGTCGGAAAATTGGCGCGCAGCGTAGCAAGCGCGGCCTGTGTGGCCGTATTGCAGGCCACTACAATCAACTTGACGCCTTTTTCGATAAGGAAGCGGCTGATCTGAAGCGAGAATTCGGTGATCTCGGCGTCGGTGCGCAAACCATAGGGATTGCGGTCCGTATCGCCAAAGTAGATATAGTGTTCATGTGGCAGTTCTTGTCGCAGCGCGGACAGAATGGTCAATCCACCGGCTCCAGAATCAAAGACGCCTATCGGCGCTTCAGCTTTTCCTTGAGGATCAGTTTTTTCACGATCTAACGTTTGCAAACTTCGTTCGGCATCACGAGCCGGGCGCGGCTGCAAACCTGTTGGCTCCGCCTGTCGCGCCTGCTCGTTGCCTGTCATATGCCATGCATCCATAGGCAATTATTCTACTCTAACGTTCGAAATTCACGCTGCTCGCCAAAGACGCTCCGCAGCGTGTTGCTAATTTCTCCCAGGGTCGCATACGCTTCGACAGCATCGATAATGAGTGGCATCAGATTATCGCTGCCCTCTGCTGCTCGCGCCAGGGCACTTAAGCTCGAATGCACACGCTCATTGTCCCGTCGCTCGCGCAGGCTTGCCAGCTTCGCCGCCTGCCGTTTGCCAATCTCCGGGTCTAAGCGCAGCAACTCCGGGCGCGCTTCGTTCTCTATGGTGAAACGATTAACGCCCACCACGATAGCCTGTTCCTCTTCAAGCGCCTTCTGGTACTCGTAAGCAGCCTGCTCGATCTCGGATTGCATATAGCCAACCTCGATGGCGCGCACGCTGCCGCCGAGCGAATCGATCTTCTCGATGTACTCCCAGGCTTTTTGCTCGATGCTATCGGTCAGGTACTCTATGTAGTAAGAGCCTGCCAGCGGATCAACCACGTCGGCGACGCCCGTTTCATAGGCCAGGATTTGTTGCGTTCGCAAAGCTACGCGCACCGATTCCTCTGTAGGCAGTGAAAGCGCCTCGTCTTTCGAATTGGTATGCAGCGACTGCGTACCCCCAAGTACAGCCGCCAATGCCTGGTATGCTGTCCGCACAATATTATTATCTGGCTGCTGAGCTGTCAAGGTGGACCCCGCCGTTTGGGTATGGAAACGCAGCATCATCGAACGCGGATCCTGTGCCGAGAAGCGTTCGCGCATGATCCTGGCCCACATGCGCCGCGCCGCCCGGAACTTCGCCACTTCCTCGAGCAGGTTATTATGGCTATTAAAGAAAAATGACAGTTGGCGCGCAAAGGTATCAACATTCAAACCAGCGTTGATAGCTGCCTGCACGTAGGCTATGGCGTTCGAGAGTGTGAATGCTACCTCTTGCACTGCCGTTGATCCGGCTTCGCGAATATGATAGCCACTGATGCTGATGGTGTTCCAGCGCGGCAGGTTTTCGGCACAGAAGCGGAAGATATCGGTAATGATGCGCATTGAGGGGCGCGGCGGGTAGATATAGGTGCCCCGCGCAATATATTCTTTCAGGATATCATTCTGTACGGTGCCTGATAGCTTGCGGATATCTGCTCCCTGTTTTTTCGCTACTGCGATATAGAGCGCGAGCAGGATGCTGGCCGTCGCGTTGATGGTCATCGAGGTGCTGATGCGCTCAAGCGGTAGCCCGTTCAGCAGCGTCTCCATGTCCTCCAGGCTGGAGATAGAGACGCCGACCTTGCCGACCTCGCCAGCCGCCAGTGGATTATCCGCGTCGTAGCCCATCTGCGTCGGCAGGTCGAAGGCCACCGAGAGGCCGGTTGTGCCATGCGAAAGCAAATAATGGTAGCGTTTGTTCGACTCCTCTGCCGTACCAAACCCGGCATACTGGCGCATTGTCCACAGCCGCGAACGGTACATGCCTGGGTGAATGCCGCGTGTAAAGGGATATTCGCCAGGATAGCCAAGCTGCGTGTGCGGATCGAAGTCGCCGAGGTCTTCCTGGGTGGGCAGGTCGGGTATGTCTATATGCGAACTGGTCTCAAAATGCTCTTTACGTTCTGTCGTCTTCTGTTTCGCCTCGCGAGCCGTTGTCTCGCGCCACTGCTCGACATCTTTGCTCTGATGCAGGTCCATAAGGCAACCTCCTGTGCTTGCTCTCGAATTATAGCATATTGCCAGGGCTGATGTTCGCGTGGGAAGACGGAAGCCACCCGGTCGCGTAGAGAAGCCACCCGAAACAAAGGAACACGGAAGCCAGCCGCAAGGGGCTGGCTCTACAGGCTCGTTCCTCTTGTAGAGCCAGCCCCTTGCGGCTGGCTTCCGTGTTCCTACATTACTCCCCGCTCACCACGACCAGCACATCGCCCTGGTTCACGGTCTGCCCTTTCTGCACGCGAATCTCTTTCACTTTGCCGTTGATGGGAGCGGTCAGGTCGTTCTCCATCTTCATGGCTTCGAGGATGGCGACTGTCTGGCCGCGATGAACGCTTGCGCCGACCTCAAAGGGCAGGCCAAGCACGAGGCCGGGCATGGGAGCGCGCACCATTGCCTCGCCGCTTTCGCGCGCGCCTGCGATGCTGCCCGTCAAAGCTTTTTCGCGCTCGTCCTCGACGTGTACCTCGAAGCGCTGGTCCGCGAGATGAATTTCATAGAAAGTGCCTTCCTCGCCCGGCTTTTGTAGCTGGCGGGCGAAGATTTCGTATGATTGACCGTCGATCAAGAGGCTGAAGCGACCGCCATTGGCGTTAGCGGCCAGAGGCGCGATTTTGCGCCAGTCGATGGTATAGGTTTTGTCGTTGAGATGAATAACTTGTTGCTGGCCGTCTTCGCCTGTCTCGACACGATAGGACTGGCCGTTGATTGAGGAAATATAGGGCATGGCTTTGTTACTCCCGACTACAATGTCTTTCCTCATTATACCAGATGCAGGACGTGGGAAGCAGCCAAAATTCTAATACTTCTCTAACATTTCTCCTACGCAGTTCTAACACACGGTATGCCATACTAATGCTCGGAAGTTGAACGGGAAAGCATTGCATACGATGCGGGCTGGAGGACTATGTACACAGAAGGCGCTTACAATTCGGAACAACTCAATACGCGAAATGGTCAACGCAACACCCACTTTAAGGTGTTGCGCTGCGCGAACTGTGACATTGATATCCTCTGGACTCCCGTCATAGTGCGGGGCCACGCTTATTGCTGCACAGGGTGCGCGGCAGGTGGCCCATGTAGCTGTGATTATTCCCAATATCACTCGGTCAACATTTCGGGCGTCATTCACTATACGCCTGAGAGTAACAATGCCGGGTAAACTGTATTTTGCTTGAGAAAAGGAGTATACGTCGTGTCGAAGATTCGTCCTATTGGTGACCGTGTGGTCGTCAAACCAAGCGCGAAAGAAGAAGTGACGAAGAGCGGCATTGTCATTCCTGACACCGCTAAAGAGAAGCCCCAGGAAGGGGTAGTTGTCGCTGTTGGCAGTGGTCGCCTGCTCGACAACGGTGATCGCGCTGCTATCGATGTGCGCGAGGGCGACCGTGTGCTGTTCGCCAAGTATGGCGGCACCGAGTTCAAGCTCGACGGCGAAGAATATCTGGTTCTCAAAGAGAATGACATTCTCGCGGTAATTGGTTAAGCAAATTCCTGTATCCCTTCTCAGCATGATTCGCGGCTGTAGGACGCGATTATGAACTTGAACAACCAGGATCGATCATCCCAATATGTCATCCTGAGCGAAGCGAAGGATCTCTGGTCTCGACGCATGAATCGCTCGGCAAACAGATCCTTCGCTTCGTTCAGGATGACAGACAAGGTAAAACTTCATCATCACGTCCTGTCTGCAAACAATGAAGGGGTATTTTCAAACGTATAAGGAGAAAAGGTAATATGGCAAAACAACTCGTCTTCGATGAAGAGGCGCGTCGTTCCCTTAAAAAAGGCATTGATACGCTTGCTGGCGCTGTGAAAGCGACGCTCGGGCCAAAGGGCCGCAACGTTGCTCTGGATAAGAAATTTGGCGCGCCGACCGTCACCCATGATGGCGTAACCGTTGCCAAAGAGATCACCCTCGAAAATCCCTTTGAGAATATGGGCGCGCAGTTGCTGAAAGAGGCTGCGACCCGCACCAACGACGTTGCTGGTGATGGCACCACCACAGCAACTGTGCTGGCCCAGGCTATTGTCACCGAGGGCCTGAAGAACCTCGCCGCCGGTGCCAACCCCATGCAGCTCAAGCAGGGCATTGACAAGGCGACCGAGGCCGTTGTTGAGTATATCCGCTCTAAGGCTATTCCCGTCGAGGGCCGCAAAGAAATCGCTCAGATCGCTTCCATCTCCGCTGCGGACGAGAGCATCGGCGAATTGATCGCCGAAGTAATGGAGAAGGTCGGCAAAGACGGCGTCATCACCGTTGAAGAGTCTCGCGGCATCAACTTCGAGACCGAGTACGTCGAAGGTATGCAGATCGACAAGGGCTACATCTCCGCTTACTTCGTCACCAACACGGATAAGATGGAAGCCTCAATCGACGAGCCGTACATTCTGATTACCGACAAGAAGATCAGCGCTGTGCAGGATATTCTGCCCATCCTTGAGAAGCTGACCCAGCAGGGCCGCCGCGAAGTTGTGATTATCGCCGAGGACGTGGACGGTGAGGCGCTCGCTACCCTGGTTGTCAACAAGCTGCGTGGTATTCTGAACGTGCTGGCCGTCAAGGCTCCTGGCTTCGGTGATCGCCGCAAAGAGATGCTGCGCGACATCGCTGTGCTGACCGGCGGTGAGGTTATCAGCGAAGAGATGGGCCGCCGCCTGGACAGCGTGACAATGGCCGATCTTGGTCAGGCCCGCCGCGTCGTTGCCACCAAAGATGAAACAACTATCGTTGAGGGTCGCGGCGATCCCGCCCAGATTCAGGCCCGCATTCGCCAGATCAAGGCCCAGATTGAAGAGACTACCAGTGACTATGACCGCGAGAAGTTGCAGGAGCGCCTGGCGAAACTGGCCGGTGGCGTTGCTCTGATCAAAGTCGGCGCTGGCTCTGAAGTCGAACTGAAGTATCGCAAGACCCGCGTTGAGGACGCGCTCTCCGCGACCCGCGCCGGTGTTGAAGAGGGTATCGTTCCTGGCGGTGGCGTTGCCCTGTTGAACGCGACCGAGGCCCTGAACAACCTCAACCTGACCGGCGATGCCGCGACCGGCGTCAGCATCCTGCGCCGCGCCCTTGAGGAGCCGCTGCGCCAGCTTGCCACCAACGGCGGCAAGGACGGTTCGGTGGTTGTCGAAGGCGTGCGCCGCGCTCAGAAAGAGCATAACAACGACCGCTACGGCTACAACGTGCTGACAGACACCTACGAGGATATGGTTGCCGCCGGTATCATCGACCCGGCGAAGGTGACGCGCTCAGCCCTGCAGAACGCGGCCAGCATCGCTGCCATGATCCTGACGACCGAGGCACTGATTACGGACCTGCCGGAGAAGGAGAAGCCCGCAGCTCCGGCCATGCCTGAGTACTAATTCTCAGTTGAGCGGGTGTAGATAGATTATGCCCCCGGCCAGCTAGCTGGCCGGGAGTATTTTTTTGTAGCAGCATGCCATTACCAACCTGCCGCCAGATGTCATCCTGAGCGCAGCGAAGGATCTCAGTCCATCTCTGGTTCGATCCGGCAGGCGCGAGATCCTTCGCTGCGCTCAGGATGACATGAGGGCAGCGAAGGATGATAGGCGAGAGGGGCTTTTCAATGCTATGAGAGGAACTTGAACGAGTTCAACATCGGCTGGAAGTATTTCTGGATGGCTTCCTGGTAATACACATCCGGGCAGTAAAAGAAAATCGTAAAGTAGTTTTTGTTGTGCTGCACCGTAAGCGTCACAAAGTCGAAGTTGTCGCCTTGCGAATTGGCGAATGTCGCATCCTGCTCATCCCACTGCGTGCCGCCCAGCGTGCGTTTTGAGGCCGTGGTTGCCTGAAAGTTATTCACACCCTGGTTCTGTTTGAAACCATTCAGAATGAACTGGTTCACGGCAGCCGCGTTCTGCTCCTGTGCTGTTGTGCTGGGGCTAAAGCGTATCAGTTGCACCTGAATGCCGAGTTGCTGCTGCGGAAGCAGGCTGACAACGATATCATTCGACTGGGTAGTCTGAGGTGTGGGCTGCTGCCAATCCGAGGGATATTGAATGGACACTCCCATCGTCGTATTGCTAAACGTGGCGAACGAGGGGACGTTGGGCAACTGGTTGGTTCCGCCGGTTGGCGTAGCGGCTGGAGTCGCCCCAGTTCCAGGGGTTGGCAGGGCGACGGGCCTTTGCGTTCCTGCTGTAGCAGGCTGTCGATTTAAGGTAACGAGACCAAATGCCAGTCCACCGCCAATCAGGATGCTGAGAATCAACAGGCTGAGAACTGCGGGAATACCTAACGTTCGCTTTTTCTCAGGGGCCTTTTCAACGACCGGAGCAGCAGAGAAAGCTGCCTGGGGAACAGGCGCTGGCGTAAAAGAGAATTGCTGTGGCACCATCGTAGGCCAGGGCGGCGCGCCTGCTGGCAGATAGGAAAATCTCGCGCCCGATGCCGTTGAGACCGGCGAGCCACAGCGACTACAGATGGTGGCGGAATCGGGCAAGGTTGTATTACATCGAGGGCATTGCATAGTATCTCCCCTTCTTTCTACTGCTCGTTTGCTTTTACCAGGCGAGAGTAAAAGTACACACTTCCGGTCTTCCTGTCAGTAATCACTTTTATTACCTCCAGCGTAAGTTGTTCGCCTACTGAAACAGGAATATCCTCTTCATCCAGCACACGACATTCAAAATGACGCTCAGGATCATTGATATCAGCGATAAGACAACGCGTGTAGCCATGTTCGCTTCCCTGAAAAATAGTTTTCAGCCCGGGTTCTTTTTCCAACAAGGTACCTGAACGTGTCATACATTACTCCTGCTACATATATCTGGAAAGAACTATAAAGAAGGATATGGAAAATGTCAACTGTGTATTTGCTAAATTGCGAAGTTTCTTTTTGTTGTGCAGAGCGCTGTTTTGTTGCACAGAGAGCCGGTTTGTACAGAGAGCTGTTTTGTTGCGCAGAGAGCCGAAAGCCAGCCGCAAGGGGATGGCTCTACACTTTCAATCGGCTTGTAGAGCCATCCCCTTGCGGCTGGCTTTCGGCTGCCCTTTGTTTGATAGCCCTTTGTGACCTATCAAGCCCGTTACTGTTTATCCAGCACTTCAGGATTGAGGATATTGGGCGGCCTTTTGCCCTCGATATGGGCGATGATGTTATCGCTTGCCATTGTTGCCATCAGCGTGCGGGTTTTGAGCGAGGCGCTGGCGATATGCGGCGTCAGCACCACGTTATCCATTTGCAGCAGTCCGGCCTCTACGGCTGGCTCGTTCTCGAAGACATCCAGACCCGCGCCCGCGATTTTGCCAGCTTGCAGGGCCTGCACTAAGGCTTTCTCGTCAACAATGGGGCCACGCGCCGTATTGATGAGGATCGCTGTTGGCTTCATCAGCCCAAATTCACGCTCGCTTATCAGGTGATGCGTAGAGGGCATGTAGGGCGTGTGGACGCTGACAAAGTCAGCCTGCTTGAGGACTTCATCCAGAGGCATGTAGGTGACGCGATACTCTGCCTCTTCCTCCGGCGACATGCGGTAGACATCGTAGTAGATGACGTTCATCTCGAAGCCACCGGCACGCTTCGCCATGAGTTTGCCGATACGACCCGCGCCGATCAGGCCAAGCGTGGAATGGTGAACCTCCGCGCCGCAGAAGAGCAACGGCCCCCAGCCTTTGTATTTTCCTTCGCGCAGAAAACGCTCTGCCTCTGGAATGCGGCGGGCGGTTGCCATCAACAGGGCAAAGGCAAAATCGGCTGTGGTATCCGAGAGAACGCCCGGCGTATTGCTCACCGCGACTCCCAGGCGTGTCGCGGTCTCTACATCAATATTGTTGAAGCCGACGGCCATATTGGCGACCATTTTGAGGCGAGGAGTAGCATTGACGCATGCTTCCAGGAAGCGCGCATCGATGTTGTCGGTGAGCAGGCAGTAAATATAGTCATGTCCAGGGCCGCGTCGCAGGAGTTCTTCATAGGGCCAGATGACCCCTTCCTCCATGTTTGCCTCGACATCTCCCACCGCCTCCAGTAAGGGGTAGGCAGGCTCCGGCACTTTCTGTGTCACCAGAATCTTCGGACGTGTTGTCATCGTTGACCTCCCAAATACAGTTGATAGTCTATTGTATCATGTCGGAAGAAGCCAGGGCGACCGCAAGGGCCGCCCCTACCATCCGTTTTGGTAGGGGCGGCCCTTGCGGTCGCCCTGGGACTCGCGGTAGTCCGGATTATTTATTGTCGAACGGCGGTTGCCTGCTTAGCCTCAGTCTTGCTCTCGGCGGGTGCTTCAAAGTGAAAGCGTTTTACGAAGCGGCGGCGCAGCAGCATGGTCAGCGCGGGCCAGCCGTCTTTCCAGGGCGAAAGCTTTTTGGCCTTGCGCGGTGTGTAGCTGATGGGTACCTCAAGGATTTTATATCCCGCCTGGGTGATGCAGGCCGTGATTTCAGGCTCGATCTCGAAGCGGCGGCCCTCCATTGGCAGCGCGCGGGCCAGCTCGGCAGGAAACAGCTTGTAGCAGGTTTCCATGTCATGAATCCAGCACCCATAAAGCACGTTGGTCACGAAGGTAAGGAAGCGATTGCCCCAGCGCGTCGTGAATTTTTGCGCTGCCAGGTTGCGTCTTCCATATACCGCGACCTTTCTCGTGCCAGCCTCTTCCCATTTCCGCACCAGCGCGGGCAGGTCCTGCGGGTTATACTCCATATCGGCGTCCTGTACTGTTACCAGGTCGCCGCTGACCAGTCCGAAGCCTGTACGCAGACCTACGCCTTTACCCTGGTTGCGCTCGTGCCGGATAAAGCGGTAGGTGTCGAATGGCGGCTTCTTGCGTAACTCCTGCAAAATTTCCCAGGTGCGATCCGTCGATGCATCGTCAACCACGATCACTTCAAGGTCGAGGTCTACTTTTGAAAGCGACTCGAGAACCTGAGCAACCGTTTCTTCCTCGTTATAGACTGGAACAACCACTGAAATACGCATGTACTGATACCTCGTCTCTCTGGGCAATTCATCAAATAAGCATGATAAGGCCCGGAACAGAAAAATCTTCTTCGCTATTTTAACGAACGATTGTCTATCTAAAAAGCAACAGCGCTATGACCTCCATATCTGAATGGTACCATCGGTCAAAGCGACGATGAGCTGCGAATCGGTAAAATGCAGCGCGCTGACCTGCCAGGGATGATAGAGCCGCTGTACGATTTCACCATGCGGAACCGACCACACATCGACCACGCCTTCGTTGACCTCACTATCCTCGCGGGCGACCGCTATCCACTGCGCCCCTGGCGAGATGACCAGTCGTGAACTCGCTCCCATCGTGCCGCTGTTCAATTCGCCATAGGTGCCAGTCGCTGTGTTCTGGATGCGAATGTGCTTTCCTGCATAAACAAACGCGATTGTGCCTGTATCTGGCGTAATGGCGTAGGGCGGCGTGCAATCCTCGCAGTGACCGGCCAGCAGCGAGACGAGAATTTGGGGCTGTGTTTTCGTGCGCAGACGTGTTTTCTGTTTTGCCTGCCAATTCCAGCGCCGGATGATGACACATTCGTCCTGCTCATCTGGAACGTGCGCGCAGGAGAGCGTGAGCAGCGTGCGCGCATCTTGCGAAAGCGTCCGCAGGCGAATAGCCCAGAATCGGCGTTTTTCTACCGCATCCTCAGCGCAAACAACTGGCTCGCTTAGCATGCTGGGCGGATCTCCAAGTCCATGCCGCACGATATCGGTGCCTCGCACGCCAAGCGACCTGGGCGCGAGGGGATCTTCTCGCAGCAACGGCAGAGCCATCCAGGCTTCTCCTGCTCCCTCATCTTTTACTACCACGTCCAGCGAATAGTAGGCGGATACTGCGCGCGAGAGCAGCGAATGACTCCAGAGCAGCGCGCCATCTTGCGTATTCCAGACGTGCAGCCCCAATCTGCCCCAGCCGACAAGCAGCTTGCCATGCTCTGAGAAGCGCAGTTCGCGCAGCGATTCAACGGTCAATGCGGCATCGGCTGCAAAACTGACGGGTGTTTCCTTGCGCTCTGGATACCAGATCAGTCCCTTGCCATCCAGTGACCCGGCGGCGATGCACCCACCCTGCTCCGTTTGCAGGTATGACAGCGAGGAGACGATGCCAAACTGCGCGTGAATGCGCTCTGCAGTGTGGAACGGGCCTTTCGTGCTGAAAACGCTCAGTCCCGCAAACTCGATATCATCATTGGGATCGAAGCGCCTCTGCACCGGTCGGGGGCGAGCGATACCCCCGCGCCGGATGTCGATGGTTCCACCGAGAATAGTATCGTATTGCAGGCGTTTTTCTGGGTCTCGCAGTACATCATATGCGCGATTGATGCGCTTCATCTGCCCCGCGCCCTCGGGCCCCGCCAGATCGGGATGATAGCGCCGGGCCAGTTGCCGGTATGCTCGTTTGATGGTATCAAAGTCCGCGTCTATGGGAACGCCCAGTGTGGCGTAATAATTATCAGGTGTGTCCATCTGCGCCATACAAAAACATCTCTACAAGCCAGAAAATGTACAGGCACCCGGCATGGGTGCCACAGGTGGGAGCAATGCGCTCATATATATGTAATTATATTTTATGCTATTAGGGAAGGTTTCGGAAATATATGACTTATTTCTCTTGACTTTTCAGTAGAAATGCTGATATATTTCGGGTAGAAGATATCCCCCCAGGGGGGTAGGTGGATGTCGTTGAGAAAGTAGTGTTTTACATGTCCCAAACGACAACCGATCCATCACACGAAGATATCGCGAAGCGCCTTGCCCGTGTGGCTGGCCATGTCAACAGCCTGAAACGCATGTGGGATGAGGGGCGCGAATGTGATGATATGCTGACCCAGATCGCAGCCGTGCGTGCCGCGCTCGATCAAATCGGCAAGGTCATACTGGAGCAGCATATCGAGCATTGTGTCACCAGAGCGGTGAAGCATGGTGAAGCTGAGGAGGCCATTCAAGACCTTCGAGCCGCTCTCGATCGGTTTGTGAAGTAAGTATTTTGAACACAGAAGGAGTAACGGTCCGTATGGACGCTGGAGGTAGTCAACCTCCCAGTCGCGGGAGGCGTTACTGCCGGTCGATAGGAAAAACGAGGTGTTGCTGATAGCCGCCTGATCTTTTCTTGATCCTCGCTATTCGCGCACTTCTCGCTTTTCCTATCGACCTCAAATGAAAAGCGAGAAGTGTGAGGTTTTCCTCTTCTTATGCCAGAGCTGTTCTGGTATGTGGGTTTTTCTCCTCTCACTTCTCTCTCTACCTGTTGTCTAAGCAGTATAGAAATCTTTGCGCCTGTTTTTGGGCCTCTGTATCTGTTGAGCAGCAGTGTATTCAATCATGTCATCAGCAATATAGCTGTGTCTGTTGAGCGCCATTGGCGCTTTGTGCAGCCCGGAGCAACTGTATGCTACATAAGCCATGTGCTGTCATGAATGGGATTCACCCCCTTTATGCGCTAGAAGCACATTGAGATCATTCTTGAAGGAGAGACACATGAAAAAGGAGATGACCGCAGTACAGCCTGAGGTGGCGCGCCGCGTTCGCCGCGCGCGGCAGACGTGGTTGCGCCAGGTGCTGCTTTTGCTCTCGGTCGTTGGACCCGGCCTGATTACTGCCAATGTTGATAACGATGCGACAGGTATTACCGGCTACTCGCTGGCAGGAGCGCAGTATGGCTACGGCCTGCTCTGGGCGGTCGTACTGGTGACAATCAGCCTGGCAGTGGTGCAGGAAATGGTGGCGCGTATGGGAGTCGTCACCGGAAAAGGGCTGGCCGATTTAATCCGCGAACGTTTCGGTGTGCGCATCACCTTCTGGAGCATGGTACTGCTGCTGATTGCCAACATTGCTACAACGGTAGCCGAGTTCGCAGGTGTCGCCGGAGCAATGGACATCTTCGGCGTGAGTCCGTTCATCGCCGTACCTGTTGCGGCCATTATTGTCTGGGTGCTGGTTGTGCGCGGCAGTTATAAATATGTAGAGCGCGTCTTATTGGTTTTGAGTGTGATCTACTTGAGCTATGTTATAAGTGGTTTCCTGGTGCATCCAGACTGGGCGCAGGTCTTTCATCAAACAATCTTTCCCCCTATACAACTCAATCAGGGCTATCTGCTGACGTTGGTAGCGGTCATCGGCACAACCATCGCCCCCTGGATGCAGTTCTACCAGCAATCCGCGATTGCCGATAAGGGCATTTCAATCCAGCACCTGAACTATGAGCGGATAGATACCTACGTCGGGGCCTTTCTCACCGACTTCGTGGCATTCTTTATAGTTGTGTGTACGGGAGCCACCCTGTTCATCCATCATATCCAGATCAACGAAGCCAAAGATGCTGCTCTGGCGCTTGGGCCACTGGTCGGCGGGAATGGGCGCATTGCCGAGATTCTCTTCGGCGTGGGCCTGCTCAACGCCTCGCTCATGGCGGCCAGCGTTCTGCCACTCTCTACCGCCTATTCGGTAGCTGAGGCCTTCGGCTGGGAGCGCGGCGTTGGACGCCGCTTTCAAGAGGCTCCGCAGTTCCTCTCGCTCTATACCTTTATTATTGTGCTGGGCGCAGGCATCACCCTGTTTGTGCCTGCGGACCGCCTGGTCTTTGTGCTGAACCTTCCAAACGTAGTCGGCGGCATGCTGCTCCCGCTTGTCCTGGTCTTAATGATTTTGCTCTGTAATGACCGCCGTTTGATGGGCCGCTATGTGAATGGCCGAATTTTCAATGCTGTAGCCTGGATTACGACGGTAGTGATGACTATTCTTACGTTATTAATCATTCTGAGTACGTTGTTCCCGAGCCTTTTTGGAAGTTCATAAATAGCAGGTATGGAGAAAATGTATGGCCCAAATATATATTCCTGATGATCCCCGCGTGCGGGAGCAACTACAGCGCGGTGGAACAACGCCTGAAAAGGAGCAGCCACCGCGCCAGGTTCGCAGGCGGCGATTTGGCATCATTGACCTGCTGGTGTTTCTGGCAGTGGTGGCCGCTGCTACACTGCTTGTCATGGCTGCCTCGCGCTGGGCCGCGCCGCTTACACCGAATAACCCGATCAGCCTCGCTCCGGCGGTGCTTCCGCTTTATGCTGCCTATTCGCTGCTGCGCATGATGCTGGCCTACGTGCTTTCGCTGGTGTTCACTCTGATCTATGGACATGTGGCGGCTACCAACCGGCACGCCGAGCGGATCATGCTTCCGGTGCTGGATATTTTGCAGAGCATTCCTATTCTCTCGTTTTTGCCTGCCGTCACCCTGGCGCTGGTTGCTGCCTTTCCGCACTCGAATGTAGGGCTGGAACTCGCCAGCATCCTGCTTATTTTTACCAGCCAGGCCTGGAACATGACGTTCAGCTTCTATCACTCTGCGCGCGCGCTGCCCTCTGATTTAAAAGAGGTGACGGCCATGTCGCAACTGCGTCCCTGGCGGCGCTTTCTTGTCCTGGAAGTACCCGCTTCGATGATCGGGCTGATCTGGAATAGCATGATGTCCTGGGCCGGGGGCTGGTTCTTTCTGATGGCTTCTGAGCAGTTTACAATAGGCAGCAAATCCTTCCAGTTGCCGGGTTTAGGCTCTTACCTGCAACTGGCAGCGAACAATGGTGATACGGGAGCGATTCTGCTCGGGCTGTTCACGTTGATCGCGCTGATTGTGCTGCTCGACCTGCTATTCTGGCGGCCCCTGGTGGCCTGGGCGGACAAATTCAAACTGGAGCTAAGCACTGAGGCAAATGCTCCGCATTCCCCTGTTCTCAATGCTCTGCGCCGCTCAACTCTGGTCGCGCTTGTCAACCGGCGCGTCTTTCACCCTATTGGGCACGCGCTGGCTCGTCTGCTGGATCGCTTGCAGCCCTTACCGGATAGCAGCGCTTTGGCGCTTTCTTCGGAACAGGTTTCTCGCGCTCTATCGTTGAGGCGCATCGCAGGTTGGATATGTGTTGGCATTCTGGGGGTAATCGCGCTTATTGGACTGGTCTCGGCCCTACAACTGCTGATCCAGGTTTCGCTACTTACCTGGGGAACGCTGCTGCTGGCGGCCTTTGCGACCTGGCTACGCACGCTGGCCGCCTTGCTTATAGGAGTGGCCTGGACGGTGCCCGTGGGAGTTGCCATTGGGCTTTCCCCTCGTTGGTCGCGCCGTTTGCAGCCTGTTGTTCAGGTGGTAGCCTCTATTCCAGCAACGGCGCTTTTCCCGGTGCTATTGCTTTTGCTCGTCAATCTACCGGGCGGCCTCTCGCTGGCGGCCATTCTCTTGATGCTATTAGGCACCCAGTGGTATATCCTTTTCAATGTGATTGCGGGCGCGATGGCTATTCCAAACGACCTGCGCGAGGCCACGACCGTTTATCATGTTTCCGGCTGGCGCAAGTGGATTACGTTAATACTTCCCGCCATTTTTCCCTACCTGGTGACCGGTCTGCTGACGGCCAGTGGTGGGGCCTGGAATGCCAGTATTGTCTCTGAGTACGTGCAGTTTAATAATCATACAGCCAGCACCTTTGGCCTGGGCGCAAGCATTGCGGAAGCCGCGACATCGGCAGATTTCCCGCGTCTGCTGGCAGCGACGCTCCTGATGTCAGTTTTCGTGGTAGTTATAAACCGGCTTGTCTGGAAGCGCATGTATACCCTGGCGGAGCGCCGTTACACGTTAGCTTAAAGAATGTGACCCCGCCCTATTAAAGTAAGCATGATGAAGCGCATGGAAGCGCGAGAAGGAGAGAAGCGATGACTCAGTTAGACCAACATAGTGAGTCAAATGGCACAACGGCAACCAGAGAAGTGTTGTTAGAGGCTCGCTCGTGTAGTAAGAGTTACGTTGCCGAGGGCAAACGCCCGAATAATTCTCAGGCTCCCCTGGTATTAGACTGCGTGCAGTTAGCGATTCATGCCGGAGAATTTGTAGCCCTGCTCGGCCCATCTGGTTCTGGAAAATCGACACTCTTACGCATCCTGGCTGGATTGATTCCCCCGTCAAGCGGGCAGGTTTTCTTTAAAGGTGTGCCGCAAGTTGGCCCCAATCCGCATATCGCCATTGTGTTCCAGTCGTTCGCTCTTTTTCCCTGGCTGACAGTGCTACAGAACGTAGAGCTAGGTCTCCAGTCGCAGCCGCTCACGCCCACTCAACGCTTAAAGCGAGCGCTGGCTGCCATTGACCTGATCGGTCTGGATGGCTTTGAGGATGCCTATCCCAAAGAACTTTCAGGTGGGATGCGCCAGCGAGTAGGTTTCGCGAGGGCGCTGGTGGTTGAGCCAGAAATACTGTTTATGGACGAGCCGTTTAGCGCATTGGATGTGCTGACGGCGGCCAATCTGCGCAAAGAACTGCTGGGTCTGTGGCGCGAACAGAGCATGCCAACCAGAGCTATTCTCATGGTGACGCACAACATCGATGAGGCGGTGACAATGGCGGATCGCATTGTCGTTTTGGGAGCCAACCCCGGGCGTATTCGCGTAGAGTTGCCCGGTTTGCCATTTGCCGAACGCACTCCTCAAAGCGAGGAGCATACAAAGCTGGTCGATCTCATCTATCGCATCATGACCAGCCCGCAGGAAGATGTCATGAAGCTGCTGCCCGCGTCCCTCACGCAGGCAAAAACGGGGCCGCTTACTCTTGCCGCTTCCCGTCCATACCAGGTATTGCCGCATGTTGCCATCGGGGATGTAACCGGACTCATCGAACTGGTGCATGCCCGTGGAGGGCGAGAAGATCTCTACCAGCTTGGGCGGCATCTTCAACTGGAACTCGATGATCTACTTCCTCTGGTTGAGGCGGCGGACCTGCTCGACCTCGCCGATGCTCACGAAGGCGACCTGGTACTAACCGAGGCCGGGAAGCGTTTTGCGGAAGCCGATGTCCTTGAAGAAAAGCGTGTGTTCCGCGAGCAGGTTCTCGCCCACATTCGGCTGGTGCGCTACATCGTAGATGCTCTACAGGCCGCTCCCCGCCACGTCCTGCCCGAAGAACATTTTTTGCAATTCCTCGAAACCCATTTTAACGAGCAGGAGGCCCAGGAGCAATTAGAGACAGCGATTAACTGGGGCCGCTACGCGGAACTCTTCTCGTTCCAGGAAGAACGCGGTATGTTCCGGCTGGAGGAAGAGGAGAATAGTTGAAAAGCCTCTTTCTTTCTCCTGCCCTTTTTCGGCAGACTATGAAAAAGCCCCGCTCGCCTGTCATCCTGAGCGCAGCGAAGAATCTGCGGCCTGGACACACGACTCATTCGACGCGTGAGATTCTTCGCTGCGCTCAGGATGACAGGTGGGGGCAGGTGTGTAATGGCATGCATGCTATTATTGCTCTGATGCGAAGTCTACAACGAAACAATGCGCGTCTTTTCCTTTTGTATCTTCAGGGAAATCCTGCGCACACCCCACATATACCATGTGGCGAACGTCCTATAAGGCCGCCAGAGTTCGCCGCGCTCGCGCAACTCTTTCGGGGTAGGTCTTGTTTCCAGCTTGTAGGCTTCGCGCACACCCTCTAGAAAACCGAGATCATCTACTGGCAGCACATCAGGCCGCCCAAGCGAGAAAATGAGCATCATCTCCGCCGTCCAGCGCCCAATGCCCTTCACCTTCACCAGTTCCTGAATGACGGCCTCGTCGTCCATTTCGCTGAGCGCTTCCAGGTTCAGTTCGCCGCTTGTAACACGCTCGGTCAGGTCGCGCAGGTAGCGTATTTTCTGTGGAGAGACGCCCGCACCTCGTAGGACGTCTTGATCGAGCGGGAGCATCGCCTCGGGCGTAATCAATCCTCCGTTCTCGCCAGGCACCGCCTTGCGTACACGAGCCATAATCGCGTCTGCGGCTTTGACCGAGATTTGCTGTGAAATAATGGCGTCTACCAGTGTCTCGAAGAGATTGGGGTTGGGCTGTAAGGTGCAGGGGCCGACACGTTCGATGGCCTCGGCCATGATGGGGTCGAGATCGCGCAGGTAGGCGGTGGCTGTATTGACGATGTTTTCCCAGGTTGTCATGCAAATTCCTTCACGATAGAGCAGAATACAGAAATATGTTCTAATTGTATCGTATTTGGACACAGAAATCTATAAGGACAGCTATATGGGATGTTTGTCAATTTTTTGCGCGTTGGGAAAGGGAAGCCACCGGCAAGGGGATGGCTCTACAATATGCAACGCCTTGTAGAGCCATCCCCTTGCCGGTGGCTTCCGTGAACACTTTCCGCAAACCAGGATGCGCACCCAGGTATATTGGTTCCAACGGCAAGGAGACTTAGAACTTTCTTTATCGCCCGATATCCTTCCGCATAAACCGCACTGATGCCAGTACCAGCGCCACCACCGCGACCGCCAGCACGGCGAGCATATCCCCAACTGGCAGGCCATGCAACAACGGTGTGCCGTAGTAATAGAAGGCTGAGAGCCGCAACGTTGCCTCAGACCAGTTCAACTCTGGACCAACAAACGTGATAAAGAACCAGATCACCAGCAAGAAGCTCAGAATGCCCGTGTCTACCGCTGCCCGCAGCCAGCCCGAGAACAGGTAGCCAAGCGCGGCCATCAACAGGCCCATTGGAATGAGACCGAGCGATGCTGCTGCTAGATTGCCGCCATCGAGATGCAAGCCGCTCGCCGCTGAGGCCAATGCGGAAGCGGCCAATGTTATCACGCTGATGATAATTGTGGCGGTAGCGAGCGCGGCAAAGCGTCCCAGCATTACTTGCAAGCGGGGTTGTGGCGTTGCCAGCACCAGTTCCAGCCTGCCTTCCTCTTCGTCAGAGGCCCATTTGCTGGCTTGCACGACAGCAAAGGCCATCAACAGCACTGGCAAGAAGACAAAGAAAAAGCTCAACAGCGTGGCATTGGTGGTCTGGTCGCCTCCACCGACTTTGGTAATTAACTCCTTCAGCATGGGTGATCCCTGGAGCAGTGAGACCATATTCGACTCAACTTGCTTCACAATTGCGACCATCCAGGCGGCTAAGCCCGCGATGGCTACTGTCCACCAGAAGGTGGAGACGCCGATCATACCCAGGCTGCGCGTATAGACCGAACGCAGCGACCAGTCATTGACGGGCAGCGCTCGTTCTAGCGGTATGACACGCTCTGTCCGGTGAAGAAAACCTGGTAACGCGACAGTTCCACCGATATCGCGCCGCGCAAAGAGCCAGATGGCGGCTCCGCTCAAGACCATATTGAGACTCAGCAAGAGCAGCATTGCTCCGGCATTCGTGCCATAGCCCGGAATCAAGGGTTTGCTTAAATTGTAGTAGTAAACCGGCGAAAGGCGCGATAGCCACTCGGTGCCTGAATAGACGCGGTGAACCATATCCAGCACGATAAAAATGAGCAGCAGTGCGCCCGTCCATCCGGCAGCCGTACTGCGCTCCTGCGTAAACTGCGAGAGCAACAGCGCGATAGACCCGAAGAGGCCGGAGATCAGCACGATATTCAGTCCGAAGAGCATCGCGCCGCTGAAACCAAAGTCGGCGTTGACGCGCTGGCCACCCGCGAAGGTCAGCAGCGCGATGAGCAGGCCCATCAGGAGCAGGGCCGTCCAGATCGCCGCCAGCTTTTCCAGGACGACGCGGGTACGTCCAACTGGCTGAGAGAGCAGGGCATCCAGCGAGCCGCGCTCCTCTTCGCCGCGCAGGATGCGGCTGCAGGCCAGCAGGGGCCAGAGGGCAATAATCAAGATCGTAAAGCCATATTTCCAGGTTGCGTAGCCGCCCGGTGTATCAACGGCAACGGGGTCAGCAATCCAGGTGAACTCGGCTGCCAGGGCGACGAGCGAGGCCCGTGCCGCTGGCGTTGCTATCAACGAGGAAACAGCGGTCAGGACGGCGTACATAAGCAGTCCAATGCCTATGCCCCAGCCGAGAATGGCAATACGGTAATCGCGCAGGGTTTTGAGAAAAACGTTATTGAACCACATGATCGGCCTCCTTCACGGCCATGCCATTGCCCTCGTAGTAGCGCAGGAAGATGTCTTCCAGGCTCGGCTCGTGGCTGCTCAACGTCAGAACAGGATGTTGCGCGGCAGCCTTCACTACCGCGTCTGCCGCGCCCTGCACTGTCACGCGCAAGGTATGTCCATCGGCCAGGCTTTCTACCTGCGTGACCCCGTCCAATCCTTTGAAAGCCTCGGCAGGCACACTATTGGCAAATGTGATGGTGATTTCGTGATGTTTGATGTCCTTCAGTTCGGTCACGCCGCCAACGCGCACCAGTTGCCCTTCTCGAATGATGCCCACGCGGGTGCAGGTCTGCTCGACCTCACTGAGGATGTGCGAGGAGAGGAAGACAGTGCGTCCCTCGTCGCGCACTTCCTTGACCATACGGCTGAACTCTTGCTGGTTGAGTGGGTCAAGGCCGCTGGTTGGCTCATCCAGAATCAACAGGCGCGGCCGGTGCATAAACGCTTGAATCAGCACCACCTTGCGCTTATTGCCGCTTGAATAGTGGCGAAACTTGCGGCTGGGGTCCAGTTCCATGCGCTCGATCAACTGTTTGAGGTACGCCTGATCGACGCCCCCGCGCAGGTGGCTGAAGTATTCCAGAATCTGCCCGCCGGTCAGGTTGGGGTCAAGCGATGGTTCGCCCGGCGCGTAGCCAACCAGCTTCTTGATCTCCACCGATTGCCGCCAGCAGTCCATTCCTGCAATACGAGCGGTGCCGGAGTCGGGATACAGCAGCGCCATCAGCAGGCGAATGGTGGTCGTTTTGCCTGCGCCGTTGGGACCCAGGAAACCGAACACCTCGCCCTCCTCCACCTGGAAGGAGACATTGGTGATGCCGCGTTTACTGCCGTAGCTTTTCGTTAGACCTTCTACTTCGATAATTGCTGCCATGTTGTTTTTCTCCTCTTCTGAAATTGAGGTATTTTTATCAAGGATTCTGAGTCGTTTTTAACGGTTCGGTAACCGATTGCCTGTTTGCCTGTTCATCCCATGCGACAAACCACTCTTTCACGGATTCATCATCCATGAGTTGCAAGGAACCCTTTGGCGCGCCCAGCACGCGCTCAAGCGCATCGGAATAAGCGACGACCATATCCTGGGCGCGCTGCGGACTTTCACTTCCTCCTTCGTAGTTAATGAGCAATCTGGCGAAAGTATCACCGAGTTTCCATAGAATGGACAGCACTAATGCGCCCATCTGCTCGGGATAGGGGGTGTTCATGGTCTCCTCTTGAACACCTTGCCGGATGATCTGCGCGAGCCAGGGGCCGACGTGTTCGGAACCCATTGTGTTAAATTTTTCGCGCACAATGGCGTTATCATCGGCGTACCAGACCTGGATGAATGGAATGAGAAAGGCTTTGCGCTCGCTTTTCCAGCGATTGGCTGTAGCGAAATACCGCTGCATTTTTTCGAGGGCGGGTAGATTGGGGTCTTGCACAATCGGCAGAATGGCCTGTTCAGCCAGCTCCAGCATGCGCTCGACCAGCGCCTCCAAAAGCGCCTGCTTCGAGTCAAAGTAGTGGTAGAACGCGCCCTTCGAGATTTCCAGGCCATCGAGAATATCCTGAATCGTCATCTGCTCGTAGCCCTTGCGGTAGATGAGCTGCTCGGCCATATCCAGGATTTCATTGCGCTTCACCGCGTATTCTTTTTCTTTGACTGTGCGTGGCATGCGTTTCGTGTCTTCCTATTAATAAACCGACCGGCGGTTTGTTTATAGCAAAAGTATATCCTGATATCTGAGCTTTGTCAATCCCGATTCATTGATGATTACCCTTATGTGGCGAGGGATGCTTCGCTGCGCTCAGCATGACAGAGAGGTGAGCTGTCATGCTGAGCGCAGCGAAGCATCCCTCGGGCCATGTGATGGCGAAACCATCCTCATGTTCCTTTCTGGGGAATCACCGGGTAAACAGGCGAATTTTTCAGCTAATTTCCTATTTTGAACCGCATATCGTACAATGCCAGCGTGGAAACGAACGGAATATACATGTGTCAATGAGGGAGATACGATGTCTGATAAGGAACAAGCGGCTTCATCGTCGCGCGCACATACAAATCGCTTGATTCATGAAACCAGCCCCTACCTGCTGCAACACGCGCACAATCCAGTGGACTGGTATCCCTGGGGCGAAGAGGCTTTGCGCAAGGCCCAGGAACTCGACCGGCCTATCCTGCTGAGCGTCGGTTATTCCGCCTGCCACTGGTGTCATGTGATGGAGCGCGAATCGTTTGAGAACGAAGAGATCGCTAATCTCATGAACCAGAACTTCATCTGCATCAAAGTTGACCGCGAGGAGCGGCCCGATATCGATGCCATTTACATGCAGGCTGTACAGGCGCTCACGCAATCCGGCGGCTGGCCCATGACCGTCTTTCTGACGCCAGATGGACGCCCTTTCTACGGCGGCACCTACTTCCCGCCGCGCGATCGACAGTATGGGAGCCAGGTGATGCCGGGCTTTCCTCGTGTCCTGCTCGCGATGGCCGAACTGTATAAAAACCGGCGCGAGCAGGTTGAGGAGCAGGCCGATCAGCTTGCCAACTACCTGCGCCAGCGCAGCGGCAGCCCGTTCCGTTCGCGGCCCGAGTTGAAACCGCTCGACTCTTTGTCGTTAGAGATGCTTGCCAGCGCCAGCCGCGAACTGGCCGCCGATTTCGATGCGGTGCATGGCGGCTTTGGCGGCGCGCCCAAGTTCCCCAATACCATGTCGCTCGAATTCCTGTTGCGCGTACACCTGCATCGCGAACGCGGCGAAATCAACGCGAAGGCCAATCGCTCCGAACTGGAGATTGTTGAAACCACGCTGCAACACATGGCGAAAGGCGGCATCTACGACCAGCTTGGCGGTGGCTTCCATCGTTATTCGGTCGATGCCGAATGGCTGGTACCACATTTCGAGAAGATGCTGTACGACAACGCCCTGCTCAGTCGTCTCTACCTGCACGCCTTCCAGGTGACAAACAACCCGCTCTACCAGCGCATCGCCGTAGAGACGCTGGACTACGTGGTGCGCGAGATGCTCTCCCCCGAGGGCGGTTTCTACTCGACGCAGGATGCCGACAGCGAGGGCGAAGAGGGCAAATTCTTTACCTGGACATACGACGAAGTGCGCGAGGCCCTGCCGCTTGAAAATGCTGATCTGGTCATGGCCTACTATGGCGTGACACCCGAAGGCAACTTCGAGGGCAAGAACATCCTGCATGTTGCTGAGGATGCGCAGACCGTCGCTGATAATGCCGAAGTTGATCTTGAACGAGTGCAGTTCGCCATCGAGCAGGGCCGCCAGCTTCTCTTGCACAGGCGCGAGGAGCGCGTGAAGCCGGGCCGCGACGAGAAAATCCTGACTTCGTGGAACGGCCTGATGCTGCGCAGCTTCGCTGAGGCCGCTCGCTACCTTGCGCGGCCCGACTACTTGCAGGTCGCCACGCGCAACGCCGAATTTTTGCTGAGCCAGCTTTATCGTGATGGGCGTCTGCTGCGCACCTATAAAGATGGCCGGGCGCACCTCAAGGGTTTCCTGGAAGATTACGTTTTCCTGGCCGATGGCTTGCTCGCGCTCTATGAAGCCAGCTTCGATACACGCTGGTTCCGTGAGGCGCGCCGCCTGATGGACGAGGCAATTCGCCTGTTTGCCGATGAACAAAACGGCGGCTTTTTCGATACGGGCAGCGATGCCGAGCAACTCGTCAGCCGCCCGAAGGATATCATGGACAACGCCACACCCGCCGGAAATAGTGTGGCTACCGATGTCCTTTTGCGCCTGGCAGCTTTCACAGGCGAGGCCCGCTATCGCCAGCGCGCCGATGATTTCCTGGGTCCGCTGGCTGATATCATGGTGCAGCATCCATCGGCTTTCGGGCATCTGCTCGGCGCGCTTGATTTTGCGGTCTCGCCTGTCAAGGAATTTGCCATCGTTGGCGATCCAGCACAGGCAGATACACGCGGTCTTCTAGAGGTGATAAACAATCGCTACCTGCCCAATAGCGTGCTGGCCTGCGCCTCTCCTGAAAACTCCGAGGCGCAGCAGGCGATTCCCTTGCTGGCGGAGCGGCCATTGAAGGACGGCAAGGCGACCGCTTACGTCTGCCAGCATTTCGCCTGCCAGGCTCCGGTGAATACGCCTGAAGCGTTGGAAAAGCTGCTTTAATCGTTCACGTAGCGCAGTTCGCCCTTGACATCGTGGCGGCAGAGAACGCCGTTGCGGGCAAGTTGTTCGAGGGCGAGAATGGCGGCGGCGCGCTCTTTGCGGCCCGGCTCTCGCTTGTTCGGGGGAGCAAAAAGCTGGGCGACCTCTGCGGGTGTAAATACCGTCAGGTCGCCCTCGTGTTCTTGCAGGTAGCGCGTAATGGCCTGCTCGTACCAGCGTACCAGGTCAGATGTATGTTTCATGGCCTGTACTTCAGGTGGGACAATGATCATGACAGGACAGGGCGCGAGCGCCAATACCCGGCGTGAGATGCTCCCCATAAACAGCCGCCGCAGCTTCTGCGAGGTGGCGTTGCCCCTGCTTCCGATGACTATGAAATCCGCCGCGATTTCTTTCGCTGCTCGCGCCAGCTCGTCAGCAGGTGTCCCTGAACGAATGATGGTTTCGATCTGCTCTGGAGAGACGCCCCGGTGCTGTAACTCTACACGGGCTGCATGCAGGACAACCTCTGCCTCGCTACGCTGTTCGAGGGTAAACACTGTGGGCTGAATGTGCCCGACGTACATGCCGAGTGCCGGAGAAGTAATGTTGGGGGTGGGAATTACATGCAGTAGAATAATGGAAGCTTGCTCGCACCAATCGCTTACTGTGCGAAGCGCATATCGTGTCGCGGGAGACAACGGCGCATCGATTCCGAGCAAAACGCGCTTAATCATCGGCGTTCATCCTGTGTACCTTCAGGTCTACCCTGGTTAATCCAACCATAGGCAGATGAGACAATTACGTCAAAAATGTACACATTTGTGTTTATTATACCCGTTTTTGGATGCTGCTACAAGTTTTCCCTTCCTGATAATTACCCATATGATGGCGAAATCATGTCCGTATTCCTTTAGGGGTTATCATCAAGCATTAACCTTGAAAGATTATAACAGTATGTTATATAATTACGTGGCAATATACTGGTGTTGTTGTCTGAGAAAAGATCAGCTATACTTGATGAGGGAAAGATTGGAAAAGTGTGAAATATTACCGTTTTCGAGCGTGTCCTCATCAGCACATCGAACGTCTGGAAAGTCATCGGGGATAATTCATCCGTTTGGGAAGCGTTTAAGCAGTACGTCTAATATCATATCGTAGCAGAGTTATGGCTGGCGTGTGTACGGGTTCCCATCACGTTTTATAGGTCAAGGCAAAGCACGCGCCGGGGGTAAGGAATGTGGAGAAAAGTGGCTCCACAGAAAGCAGGTTGAGAGCGATGGGTATCGAGATGGAAGACTCACCTAGTCAAATGAGCCTGACAGCCCTTGAGAGCCGCTGCCAGCAGGAAATCCTCAACTTTCGCAAAGGCGAACCATTTAACGAACGTTACTGTCTGGAAATCTTTTATCGCGCTATTAATCAACAGAATGAAGAGGCCTGGAACCTGTTAGTGCAGAGCTTCCGGCGCATGGTGGCCGGATGGATGCGGGCGCATCCACGCAGGGAGAGCGCGCTTCGCTACGATAGCGAGGAAAACTACATTGACTTTGCCTTCACGCGCTTCTGGCAGGCCACGGTTCGCAACCAGGAACTCCAGTTTACGACGCTGGCTGCCGCGTTGAGCTACCTGAAGGCCAGCTTACATGGCGCAATTCTCGATACTCTGCGCGCGCATGGCCGTCCTGTGCTGCCCCTACCTGAACCCGGCTCCGGCTATTTCATCGAGGAACCCTCTACAGAGGACGAGCATGATAGTCGCGAACTGTGGGAAGCGATCGAAAGTCTGCTGCCTGGGGCGCGTGAAAAACGTGTCGCCTACCTGATTATTCACTGTGGTCTCAAACCTCGCGAAGTCGTGCGCTACTGCCCGGATGAATTTAGCGAGGTGCGCGAAGTTTACCGGCTCTACCGCAACATCATTGAACGTCTCATGCGGAACGCCGACCAGATTCGTTGGCGGATGAGTGACCAGGAACGATGACGGGCGGCGAGAAATCGTGTGCGAAAAAATGCTACTTGTGCGTTTATACAGCGATACCTCTGTATCAAGCTTGCCGATAGACTAGAAGATGATGAGGAAGGACGAGCGATGGATTGTATGCACGATGTAGCCCCCAGCGACGAGGACTTGATTGCGTTAGCACTCGATGATGAGGCATTACCTGAAAAGGCCGCCGATCACCTGGCAACCTGTGAAACCTGTAAGAAGCGACTGGCGCGTTACCAGCAGACAACCGCTTCCCTGGTTTCGCAGTTCTATCGCAGTCAGTGTCCTTCAGGAACTGAATTGAGCTACTATTGCGCCGGTGGGCTACCTGATGCAGAGCGCCTTCGTGTTGCCAGCCATATCCTGGATTGTCCTTTATGCAGGATGGAAGTCGAGGAGACCCGGCAATACCTGCAAGCGCCCATTGAGTTTCCTGTGCCAGCCTTTTCACCTCGCGCCCTGGTGCGGCGCATTTATGCCACGCTGGTCAAACAGCCCCAGTTGCAATTTGTGCTGCGCAGCGATGCAATTGACGCGCCCTGGCCGCGCCAGTATAAGGCCGAGTCGGTTGATATCTCGCTGCACGTTTCGCGCACCAGCAGTGGTGAGCATATGTTGATCGGCATTCTCACCAGCACCAACCCCGACGAGGATGTCGAAACGTTGGCGGGTGTTGCCGTTGAACTGTATCCCATGCCGCAGCTTCTCGAATCCAATGGAGAGTTCTCGAAAATGCTGCCCCTCCTGCGCACCCAGGTGGATGATCTTGGCAACCTCGTCTTCAAGCCCGTCCCAACGGGTGTCTATACCATGATTCTCCGTTTGCCTGGCCGTGAAGTCGTCGTTGAAGGTCTTGCTATTTCGGAAACCTGACCTGCATCTATGGACACAGACCTATTTTTACGCTACCTGCGCGACCATACACTAGAAGAAGGCCGCACCTACATCCAGGAACACCTTGCTGACCTCTCAGACTCCAAAGCTACCGGCGACCTCCTCGCCGATGAAGCTTTGCGCGTCCTTTATACGCCTTTTCTTTCCCTTAAGATTGCTGAATTGCTGATATTTTATGGCGAATTGACGGGTCATCGCTTGTCGTATGCGCTGGGGTTGAAGGCGAAGGGGGATGTGCTAATGATGATTGGCCATTATCAAGCTGCGATAGAAATCTTAGACAGAGCTGGCGAGGAATTTTTGAGTATAGGAGATGAGGGAAATTGGGCTCGTTCGCGGATTAGCTGGGTGTACTCATCTGCTGAACTGGGGCATATCGAAGAAGCTTTACGAGCAGCAGAACAGGCACGGACTATTTTTCTCAGGCTTGAAGAATATTACTGGGCATGTGTCATAGATAATAATACGGCTATGGTTTTAGATAACATTGGGCGGTACCAGGAAGCTTTAACCTTATACAGAGATATGCTGTTAATCTATCCTACAATTCAGGATCAAGATGATAGCTTTATCAAGCGTTCTATCGCTATTGCACAAGTAAATCAAGCCAGGTTACTAGCATGGCTTGGTAAGTTTGAAGAGGCTTATATGCTGCAAAGCGAGGCCCAAGAGAGCTTTAATAGTCTCGGAGAGCCTGATTTAGCAATCGAAGTTGAAATTAATCTCGCAGGACTTGATTTTGTGCAAGGGTATTATGGTTCGGCCCTAAGACGTTACTATCAAGCTCGCGAAATGTTACTTCAAAGTGAAACAAATAATGAGTTACTTTTGGCTGAGCTTAAGCTTTCTATGGCGAATTGTCTCGTAAAGCTAAGTCGTTTACAAGAGGCTTTCCAGCTTTCAGAAGAGGCAGTCAAGATATATAGAGTATCAGGCCTATCGCTGAGTACAGCCGATGCATTACGGGATTATGCGATGATACTCGCCGCGTGTAGTAGAGCAAAAGATGCATCAAATGCTCTAGAAGAAGCTTGGAAGCTGCTTAATAACGGTGGATTTATTCCTTTTGCCTTGCTTACCAGGCTGCAGCAAGCAGAACTTTTAGTAGAGATGAACGCTTTTAATGATGCCTATGTTATTGCTGAGTTTGTAAAAACGTATTGTGAAACTCGTGGATTGGTAGCACGTGTTGTTCGTGCTAATCTCATCATGTCTGAAGCGCTTGTAGAAAAGGCACACAAGGCTGAGATAAATAAGGACAAACATCAACAAGCTCTAGAATTGCAGGAAGCTTTATCGCTTTGTAAACAAACTGCCTTATTAGCGAGGCGTCATAATCTCCAAGAAGAAATATATAAAAATCATCATCTACTAGGCCGCATATTTAGGCTGCAAGGAAATTTTGTAAAAGCTATCAAACATTTTGGAGCCTCTATTGTTCAGATTGAACGTATTTTACACGATCTTGTGTTCGATTTATCTCCCTCATTTTTACATAGAGCATGGGCTGTCTATGCCGATATGATTGCTTTATGCCTCGAGCGGTCCGAAGTTGAAAAAGCTTTTGCTTACCTTGAGCAGGCCCGCTCTATGGCATTGCGCCAACACCTCCAAACTTCGAAAGAAATGCAGGAAGAATTTGCCTCAGCTTCCACACTACGAACACAATACCAACTAAAAGACTGGCAGGATAAACATCGTTTTTATAGTGTTTTGCTTTCAGAAGCGGAGACTGAAGTATCTTCTACAATTGACAAGGAAATAATTCAAAGCGAACTTTTGCGGTGCGAGGAGAAATTGAATGAATTGCTAGAGCGGTTGTATCTTTCTAAATATGAATCGTCTCTGGGCAGTCATATACATTCTCCCAAAAAAAGATCAAGTACTCAAATGCCCTCTTCAAAGACTTTGCGTATGGAGCTAGGACAGATTCGCCAGCATCTTACCTCGGATCATCTTTTACTAGAGTACTACCTTCATAAAGGTAAACTTGTAATCTTTGCAATTACAAGTGAACAAGTTATAACATATGAGCATCCGGCTGGGGAGACCGAACTTGAGTATCTCTTGCCTTTGTTTCACGCACATCTTCAGCCGGGTGGCTGGCCTGATCCTTCTCAACCACCCCAACAGATTGTGCGTCGCCTGCTACATAAACTTTATAAGCTATTGATAGCCCCTGTTGGAGAGCTTTTACCCCCACCATCGGGGTATCTGACAATTGTACCCTATGGTCCTTTGCACAAATTGCCGTTTCATGCTCTATTTGACGGCTCTCGTTTTTTGATCGAAGATTTCCAGGTAAGTTACCTTCCTGCAAGCAGCTTGCTTTTGCACCTGCAGAGCGATTGGAGGAGATCAGGTGTCACCACTTCCAATCTGGCAGAAACTGCTAAAGCGCCGCTCGTTTTTGGTTTTTCTGGAAAAGGACAATTGGCACGTGTTCGGGATGAAGCAAGTACAATTGCTGAAATGTTAGGTGGACATTGCTATCTTGAAGATGAGGCAACCATTGCGCGCTTGATAGAGGAAGCCCCTGGAAGCCCCCTTATTCACCTGGCAACACATGGTCATAGTCGACTCGATGCCCCTAATTTTTCGTATGTGCGCCTTGCAGATGGACAACTCAATGCCATCGATGCATTTAATTTAGATCTGCGACAGTGTGAACTGGTGACATTAAGTGGGTGTGAAACTGGTTTGGCTCTAAGTGGTGGTGGTGATGAGCAGTTAGGACTTGGTCGCGCATTTCTGGCGGCTGGTGCAAAATCGCTAATAATAAGCCTCTGGCCCGTCGAGGATCATGCTACGAATGAACTAATGAAATGCTTCTATAGCAATTTGTTGCGTGGAGAAGATAAGACACAAGCATTGCGTACCGCTCAATGTAGTCTACTTTGCCAAACCGGAAGGACTATCTCCCATCCATATTTCTGGGCAGCTTTTCGCCTTGTAGGCGAAGGAGGATCTTTAGACTGGCGAAGATTTGGGCGTTAGATGTTGACCACTAAAAAGTAACCTTTTCAGCGTTGAGTGAGCAGGAAACTGACCAGATTTTGACATCCTCAAGCAAGGGGAAAAGGCAGGAGTATAGTATGAACATGCAAGGAATGCCTATGGATAGGCAGGGTATGCACAACCCCCATGACACCTTCTGGCGTAATGATGGTGTAACTATTATCTTTCGTTCCGTTGTCTCGCTTACATCAGGCGATCCAATCCTTAATAAAAAGCGCCTGCTCGACAAATTGGGTTTGTACCGACAGTTAGGCGAACTTAACACATTTCTGCAAGAACAGGCTCAAGTGCCGGTTACATTGCATTTTCTAGATGATAGCGATCATCCCGAGGATGGTGAACAGGATGACAGGGATCAACATTCCAAACTATCACCTCAGGATGCAATGCATGAAGAAGAAACTATCAGGTTACCTGCGGGTGTCTATCTTTTTAGCACTACTGCCCCCATTCGGTCGGATTTTGGAGAGATCAACACCGGTATTACGTGTTTCCTCAAGTTTGGGGAGGGTGAAGATCCATCTCATACCCTTGTTCCTACGGTAGTAAATGCATTCAATAAAAGTGGAGAGGGTGAAGGCCTAGATTACCTTAACAAGGTTAGAGGTGTTCCTCTTGTATTCTCGGCACCAATCTGGCTTTCTGGAGCAACAGGAGGTATACCACAAGGCTGTCCGCTGACACCTCCCATACCTGTGAGGGAATCATGTTCTAACTGGCACCTTGAATTGCCCAATCTCAATAAGCAGCTAGAGGATAAGACTGGCAAGGGCGTTACCACCTTTATTCTCGATGCGTTTCCTGAGCATGGTGTCATTGCGCGGGCGGCAAGGGATGCTGGTGATGACAATTTACTGTTGAGGCGAGTTTTTAAGCATGCACAATTCGATTACACCCTGTTATCCGGTGTGCAAGAAGATGTTGAAGAGCCTGCTTTACAATTCGCCTCTGTTGGAAAAGATGTTTACGGGCGACATTACCCTATCCGTATACCAGATCATGGCTTGTTCATCGCCGGGATTATACATGATCTCGCTCCTGATGCACCCATCGAATGTATTCGCGTTCTCGATGAAATGTGTGTTGGGGATTTGAACATACTGTCGGCGGCGCTCTCAAAAATTTACAACCGTATGTTATCGACGAACCCGGATACAGGCCAGGTGGGTGATTTGTACCAGAAGTCAGTGGTGATTAATCTGAGTCTGGTTATTCCTACGGACGATGAAATCCAGAGTACAAAGAAAATCGACTCATTGTTAGCTGGCGGTTTCAATATTGTGCATGATGGCCTGTACTATGTTGTGAAAAGCCTCATTGATCAAGGAGCCATTATTGTGGCTTCAGCAGGCAACGAGGGTGATCAGCGTGATCCGATGGGACCATATCGCCCGGCGGCTCTGTATCCTGCTGCTTTTGGTTCCGGCCATGACGGGATAGACGGTGTTATTCCTGTCGGTGCGATTGACAAAGATGGAAATGTTACCTCGTATAGTTGCTATTCTGGTTTACGTGGGATAGCAACCTGGGGAGGGGAAGTTCCCAAAGTTAGCCCCCCAAATCCACCCAGCACGCATCCTATCATTACGACAACACCGTTGGATGCCGTGAGAGGAATCTACAGCTCCGTCGAATATCCGCCACTCTCGTCTGATCCACCGGCTGAGTATTACGATGCTCCTGACGATTCTGCCTGGGCCTACTGGATTGGGACTTCGTTTGCTACGCCCATCATTACCGCTCTTGCTGCGCGTGTTCTTGAATTGAAGCCGACAACCAGCGTGCATCAGTACCTTCTTGGTTCTGCTACTACGCCTATAATATGGAGCAATATGGACCCAGGATTACCCGGTGTCGTAACACAGCCAGGTGCAATGAGCGGAAGTATTGATGGCCGCGCCTACAAAGTAGTCCAGACCTGCGTTGCCGGAGATCATGACGACGAAGACGAGGTGCAGGTAGAGATCGAAGTCACCGAGATCGATGTGGTTGTGAATAAGTAAGCAACTTATCGAGGAGGGAGGAATGGCCCCTGTCAGGGGTCTCCATCCTCCACCTGCAAAAAAGAACTGTATCCTGTGCAAAGATATGCAACTTTTACATTGACATAAGCTCATGTATGTTTTATTCTTACTGTGGAGCTATAGTAAAAGTTGCTCAAACTCCGTAATGGATGCGGAGAGAAAGAGAAGCTTCCAATGGTTACAGCTAAACAGATCTGGATTGGCTTTGTAATCCTCTTCCTCGTAGCGCTTCTCATCGTTGTAGCCGCAGTGTATTGGCAGCATATTACTGGCGCGAGCTTTTCCCACCTCCTGGGAGTAGATCCTTATCCTGGTATAGGGCAGGGATGCTAGGGTTTAGCTGAACAGAAAAAGGGAGTTCGCAAATGGTCACAACTAGACAGACCTGGATAGGCTTAGCGGTATTGCTTCTCGTTATGCTGTTAATTGTAGTTGCGGCTCTGTATTGGCAGCATGTTACTGGAGTAAATTATCTCCATGTTCTTGCTGATGATCCTTTTGGAAGTAGGGGAGTAGGTTGTTAGTATTAGTACATTCTGCGCAAGGTGAGTAGTGGGATTGCATACTACTCACCTCCTTGTGTTTTCAAACCAGGGCGGGGGAAAATATGGAAACAACCATCCGTCGGGATATATTGCGTCGCGTCGTTCTATTTGGCACACCAGTGGTACTCATCATATTGGAGCTTGGACATCCCCTGCTCGATCATATGAATACTATCAGAATGCTGACCCCAATTGTAGGGTGGTGGATTGTCCTTCATGTATTGCTTATTCCTCTTTTTGCGCTGATGGGATACTCCATGTTTCTTTTGCTTCAGGGTATACAGAGCCTTGCTGCAACCATTAGCCGCTGCGCTACGGTTATTTTTGTCGCGTTCGAGGTAGGTTACGATACCGCCGTAGGTCTCAATAGCGGCATTCTTGTCAGTAATGCCAATACGCTTCCAGTAGCACAGCAATCAGTAATACAGCAGGCCCTGCATCAGCTTTTCGCCAATCCCGCCATTTTTGTTTCGTACTACATTCTCTTTGGAGCGGGAATCGTCGCCGTTTGCTCAGCCGCCTGGGCGTTGTACAGCGTTGGAGTGCCGCGCTTGCCTCTTATTATCTTATTGGGAACGCTTCTCTCTACCTATTCCCATGCTCTTCCCTTCGGGCCTTTAGGTAGTGCGTGTTTCTTAATTGCTGCGTTGTGGATCGAACTGGTATGGCGTAAATCCTATCAAGTGGAGATGAAGCCGGAGGTAGCGGTATCAAGTGGAGCTATAACGTAAGCGTTGGTATTACAAACGAAACAATGATCTCCTGGAAGCTCAGCTATCCGTTGCATCTGTAGCTGAGGTCCCAGGAGAAATTGATTGATATCGCCTCAATGGCGATGATTTCTACGACCTATCAAATCCCCCCGTAAACAATTGCAACACCGCCACCAGAATACACGCGCCAATAAATGAGATGAAGAGGCTGCCCCAGAAATGGAAATTGCCCTGAATGCTCAGGAAGCTTGCCAGGTAGCCGCCGATGATGGCTCCAATCATGCCTACGACAGTATTGCCAAGACAGCCATAGCCTTTTCCACGCACAAACCTTGAGGCGAAGAAGCCCGCGATGGCTCCCACGATAATCCAGCTTAACAGATCAAGATTAAAGGTGATGCCAGGAATGGATGCGAGAAACATAGATTGTAACTCCTTTTATATAGCAGAGTTTTTCAATAAGCTTATGCATTCTATCTACGTTCCAGGGGCAATTTAGTTGGAAAAATAGAAGACAAAAAAAGGGAGCGGCTCAAACGAGCCGCTCCACGCTATACCGGCGTTTTCAGGCAATTGCCTTTATATCCTGCGCCGATAGCCGCCGCTGACTGCGCGCAGCAGGGCAATCACGATACACGCGCCAATGAAGGCCACGATAATGGTGCCCAGCAGACCGCCACCTGCGCTTACACCAAGCAGACTGAACAGCCAGCCGCCAACGAACGCGCCGATCAGACCCGCGATGATGTCGCCGACGATACCATAACCGCCGCCGCGCATCACGACGCTAGCCAGGAAACCGGCAATCAAGCCTACAATCAGCCACCATATGATCGCTGTCAACATAGAACGTATTTCCTCCTTCTTAAATCGACAGGTACTACTGAGTGTTTGGTTCTGTAGCAAATGCACCCGTTTTCCAAACGATAAGTCATGTTCCGGCTTCTTCCCGGAAAGTAAGTGCTTTCGCATTTGCTGTCTATACTATAGCCTATGGTATTTATATATACAAGTCAACAATAAAACGTTAAGCGTCTACTAATTTAGCGCTAATCTTTCTAATCTTTCTTCAAATAGTATAATAGCTCGTTCCCCTGTCCTTTTGTCCATTGTGTCAAGGATAGGCAATGTGCTACCTTATCTTTTATAGAGAACACGTTCGAGGTTTGTAGGAGTTATACAGTTCATGCCCTCCGTTTCCGATACACCGGAGCCGGGTGCTATCGAGCAAAAGGTGACTGCCGGGCGCAAAGGTCGTTTTTCGCTGGCTTTTTTCCATCTACCGCTCAATGTGTACCTGCTGCTCTTTTTTACATTAGGCAAGGGTTTCCAGATCAGCATCTCGAATCTCACCGTCAACTACTATGCGCACAGCCTGGGCTACAAGCCGGACTTCATTGGTTTGTTGAGCGCCATGCCTGCCCTGGGTTCGCTGGTGAGCGCCGTTCCTATTGGCCTGCTGGCCGATCGTCTGAGCCGCAAGAAAGTGCTGATTGCCACCGCCATCCTGACGCCGCTCTTTCTGGCTGGTATCGGACTGGGCACCTCAGCATTCTGGCTGATCTTCTGCGCCTTTGCCCAGGGCGTTGTCTCGACGGCCTACTGGGTGACAAACCTGCCGCTTCTGACAGAAAGTACAACCGAGCGGCAGCGCGTCGGCGTCTTTGCCCTGAACAGCTTCTTGCTGTTGGGAGTTGGCGCGCTTGGCAACCTGCTTGGCGGGGCCATTCCCGAACTGGTGGGGCATGTATTGGGCGTCTCGGCAGCCAGTTCGATAGCCTTGCGCTGGGGCGTGCTGGCCGCCGCGAGCAGCACCTTTATCTTTGGCATGCCGCTCTGGTGGCTGCGCCAACCAAAACCTGAAATCAAGTTGCAAAGCAGGAGCCAGGAGCGCCTTACCAGCCCGCGCCCATCAGAGGAGCGTCTGCCGGTGCTGCTCTTTATTAAATTGCTCGTGCCTGATCTCCTTTTCACAATGGGAGAAGGCGCTGTCGTAGCCCTCATTCAGCTATATTTTGTGCTGCGCTTCCAGCTATTGCCGGGCACGCTCGGCATCATCTTCACCATCTCCGGCCTCGCGGGCGGCATTTTCTCGCTGACCGCGCCCCTGTTTGTGCATCGTTGGAGCAAACTGCGCATCATTACCACTGTGATGTACCTCAGCGCGCCCTTGATGATCCTGATCGGCTTCGCTCCCACGCTGTTGCTTGCTATCGCGGGTGAATACACTCGTTCATTCATGCGCACGCTCATCGAGCCGGTCTACGCGGCCTTCGAGATGGAGCAGGTCTCCGACCGTTTTCGCGCCACCTTGAGCGGCTTCTACTCCGTCACCTGGAGCATCGGTTTCAGCGTTGGCCCCACCATCGCCGGGTGGTTGCAAACCAACGTCAATCTTTCGACCGCCTTCGTCTTTGGCGCGTGCTGTCTGGCAACCAGTTCGACATTGTTGCTGCTGTTCTTTGGGAGAAAACGAAGTTAGCCCGATATGGCCTATATTGCAACAAACTGATATACTACAACGTATGAAATAGCAGAATGCCGCCTTTTCCTGGCCTGAATGGATCCAAAAATGTGAAATATGCCACAATCAGGCGTGGAATACTTATGGTACATTAAAGTGGTTTTTTCATCTCTAAAAATAGATATTTTGATACTAGAGGAGCTTGCAGATGAGGTCAGGGCTGACTGAGTCCCGTCCTTCGGAGGGTACGGGAGTTCGAAGTTCGTATGCCGCGTCCCATGTCGAATTTCGACCCGCGCCTGCTTATCCCGCGCACCCACCGTTTCAGCATCATGCACCTCGCAAGGCAAAACGCGGTTGGAGCCTGTCCCCCTCAGAGGGCTGGTTTGCGCTGCTCGTGCTGGCTGTAGCTGCCTATAGTGTTTCATATTCGATGATTGCAGCCGGGTGGATTAGCAATAGCACCGTGTTGTTGTGGAGTACGCTGGCTGGCCTGATCGTGGGCTTTCTAGTAGCAAAGGTGCGCTCGTTCCCGCAGGTGATTTTGCACGTGGCCGCCTGCCTGCTGGGTCACTGGCTCTCGGTCTGGCTTACCAGTGTTGTCGCGTATCATGTCTCCTGGCTGCTGCTGCTTGGTGATCTACGCAATGTGATCTTGGGCGGTTTTAGCGCCTCCAATTCCGTCGGCAGCGATATGGCTTTCCTCTTTTATCTGACTTTTCTGTGCTATTTCCTGGCCTATTTTGGAGCATGGCTGGTCTACCGCCCGCATTTGCCCTGGTTGGTGGCGCTGGTCTACTGCTCCATCATGCTGGTGAATCTCAATTATGCGACGAAACAGGACTTTACGCTGCTCGTCGTTGTGCTGCTCTCCTCGCTGCTGCTGCTGATCGCGCGCGTGCAACTGGTCAACCAGTTAGAGGAGTGGATGCAGGAAGGTCTGCATACAGACCGCATCTGGCTACAAAACCTCACACGTCGCTTTAATCTGATAGCCTCGCTCTTTGTAGTAATCATTTTGCCCTTAAGCTTGATGTTGCCTATCATCCAGCAGCCTCAAGCGGGCACAACCTTCTGGAATGCGCTGGATAATGCGTGGAGCAATATTACACATGGCAGGTTCTCGCTTTCAGGGCCAGCGACGATTTTCCAGCCGTATCAGGCGGCCAGTAACTTTTTCGGCGATTCGCTCTCCATTACCGGCAACGTGAACCTGCCGAACGGCGAAGTGCTGACATATACCGTGACCGGAACCTCTCAGCCGCAATATCTCCAGGGCTTTACCTTTGACCACTTCGACGGCCATACCTGGACCTCGAACGCCTCGAATGTCAGCCAGGCTTATCCTCGCGATACCCCACTGCCAGACGAGACGAGCGGCAATTACAAGCAAATCATCACTTCTGTCACCATCGAGTTGCCGCCGGGCGGTTCCAAACCCTATATCTTTGCTCCGGCGCAGCCAGGCAGCTTCTCAGTGCCAACTCTGATCTATGGCAATGGGCTGGCGACCATGTGGACGCAGCAAGGCCCGCTTACCGCGAAAGAAAGCTACGATGCAGTCTCCAACGTGCTGACCGCCTCGCCGCAGGAATTGTCTACCGTTCCACTGCCTCAGGACGTGCCATCCTACTGGTCGAACGATCCAAACTACCCGATTATGCAGACCTACTACCTGCAAGTACCGGCCAATCTCTCGCCAACCGTCCTTAAAACCATGCAGCAGTGGACGCAGGGCGCGACTAATACCTACGATGCCATGCGCATGCTGGAGCAGCATCTGAGCGACCGCACGCAGTTTACCTACTCGGTTACCAATCCACCAGTGCCGAACAATGTTGATGCCGTAAGCTGGCTGTTGCAAACGCGCCAGGGCTACTGCACCTACTACGCAACCGCCATGACAATCATGGCCCGGTTGATGGGCGTTCCCTCCCGCATTGTCAACGGCTTCAACCAGGGACAATACGATCCGGGCCGCAAAGTCTGGGCGGTCGATGGCGAGAACGCGCATAGCTGGGTGCAGGTCTATTTCCCCGGTCAGGGCTGGGTCAACTTCGATCCCACACCCGGCTTCTCCCTCACGGGTTCGGCGAATACGCATCCCGCGCCAACTGCGACCACGAAGCCCACCACCCATCCGAAGCCGTCTCCCACCGCCGGAAACAGGCGACCGGGCGCGCAGCCAACCGCCGCTACTGGACACAACGGGGCGAACAACGGCGGTGTTTCACCAGATGCCACGACCCGCGAAATGTTCTTCCTGGGCGGCTCCCTGGTAGTGCTATTCATTTCTATCCTGTTGCTGCTCTTTGCCATCTATCGCAACCGCCAGATGGCGCAGTACGCCGGAGTTTCGCCCGTGTCCGCCCTTTTCTGGCGCGTCACGCGGCTGGCAAGTCTGACCGGTGCGCCGCCGCAGCCCTCGCAAACGCCCTATGAATATGCCCGCCAGTTGGCAAGGCGCTACCCGCAGGTCGCGATGCCTTTGCGCCGTATCGCCGATCTCTTCGTGCGCGAGCGCTGGGCCGCGCCGCATCAAGCTCCGCATCCCGCCGAGCAGCAGCAGCTTGAGCAGGTCTGGCCGCAACTGCGCAACACCTTTATTCGCGAGTGGTTCCGGCGCAAACGCTCATAAGGACGGCAGAACGCATGACCGACGCCATTTCCATTCGTCGCGCCACGCTCCAGGATGTCGAGGCGCTCGTTCCCTTGCGCCTTGCCCTGGAACGTGAAAGCGGACATGCAACGCAGGAGCAGATGCTTCCAGACTTGAGGCAGGCTGTCTACCACTATTTTCTCAAGGCACTACCAACAGAAGCCATGCTGATCTGGGTGGCCGAAGCCTCGGAACAAATCGTGGCGACCAGTGGCCTCATTTTCTTCCAGAAGCCCCCATCCGAGCGCAATCTCTCCGGTCTCGAAGCCTACATCCTCAACATGTATACCTTACCAGAATGGCGCGGGCGCGGTCTTGCAACCCGGCTTCTGCAAACCTTAATGGATTATATTAAACAAACCGAGGCCCATCGTATCTGGATGTATGCCACGCAAGATGGCAGGCCGATCTATGAGAAAGCTGGCTTTGTGTTGAAAACCAGGCAGACGCTTGAAATGGAGTTGATCTGGTAACTACTCCGATGGCTCCTTTGGCTTGAAGTGAAGCGCCACCGAATTGATGCAATAGCGCTGGCCCGTCGTCTCACGGGGGCCATCATCGAAGACGTGGCCGAGGTGCGCGCCGCAATTTTTGCACACCACTTCTGTGCGCCGCATGAAGAACGAGTTATCTTCGTGCAGTTCGACGTTTTCGCGGTCAATCGGCCTGTCAAAGCTGGGCCAGCCAGAGCCTGACTCGAACTTGGCATCCGAGGAAAACAGCGCGTGTCCGCACGCAGCACACTCGTATACGCCGTCGTCATGGTTGTAATACAATGCCCCGCTAAACGCTCGCTCAGTGCCTTTCTGCCGCATAATTTTATACTGCTCGGGAGTGAGCCGTTCTTTCCAGTAAGAATCGGGAAGATTGCGCATATCGCTCATGATGTATTTCCTTTCTGTCCAAAGCCCTTTCGCGCCATATTGTATTCCACGCGAGCAGGACTTGCAATTTACCTTCTACATAAATGAGAACAAGACGTATCGGATACATGTTCCTCGAATCAAAAAAGCTGGCAGATCATTTCCGCCAGCTTTTTTGATCTATTATCAAGCTGTGTAAATTTCTTCGCTTACTTTCTGGAAAGTCACGGGAAGCGCATTGTACTTGAGTATATCAGCCACGTCTTTTGCTTTCTGTGATGTAAAACTACCTGAAATCACAAAAGGCCCGTTAATTGCACTGTTGATAACTGCTGACATCAGCACTTTTTTGTCCAACGTAATAGTGAGGTACTCTCCAATATTCTGCTGCGTAAATCTGTAGAATCTGTCGCTAGCATTGCTGTTCATTGCAAGATTGATATCCGGGCGACCTGTTTGTTGATCCTGACCAACGGATATCTTCGAGGCATCCAGATCATTGCTATTAAACTGGGCTGAGGCTCCAGGATTGTACTGCGCGAATTGGGTTGGGTCGAAAGCGCTATCCACTGGGAGCGGCATCGGGCCAGTAGACCAGAACTCTAAGAGACCCGTAACCAGCAGTTGGTCAAGGGTTGCTCTATCCTTTTCATTAAACTGAGGCACCTCAACCTGTAAAGCGGGCTGTCCGTCCAATGTAACTTGTTTGATCTGTGCGTTCTTAAAGCCCGAAGCTGTCAGCCGCTCAAGAAGTATATTGCTTGCTGTATTCATTTGCGCAGAAGAAGGTATAGCTGAGCCGGGAACTGGTTTCAACGTAATGCGTATGACGGTGCCAGAAAGCTGTGTTACGCTGGGAGTAGCGGTTTGTTGAGAGGAACCTGAGCAGGCTGTAATAAAAAATCCCAACAAAAGCAAGGAGATAAGTAGCCTGATCATATGCTTGCTTATACGGTACATATTATTTCCTTTCATTTAAAAAAACTCATCCAGTTTAGTAGCTAATGCAAAAGCGTGGTATCCAGTCAATTCTCTATTGTAGTTAACGTTTGGGCAGAGATTTTTTATTCGTATGAAAAAGGCTTTAATGTTAAAATGATAATGTATCAATTAGTAATGCAGTAAAGAAAAATACTTTGAGAAAGATCTCTGGTGATAACGTTTTATATGTGGCATATACGGATGTTTCAATGCACGTTACGTCCTCTCACCTACCTCGTCTCAACACTATAGAAAGAAAATTTCTATGGGTTGTGTTGAGGGGAGGATATGGATTCTATGCGTAGCGAACGGACGTTGGTGGTATGTGCATATGGGTGGGGGCGTGAGTTCCGTCTCTATCATTCCTATCTCTACATTCATGGACAATACTTCCCGTTAAGCGCTCTCACCCGCGTTCGTTGTACTTACCGTACCGTTATGGGCGTCTCCTCGGCGCGCCTGGAATTGCAATTTGGCAAAAAGAAACTTACTCTGCGCGGTATCGCGGCCATAGACGATGTGCGCAAGGTGGTCGAGTACCTCACGCCCTGGTGCGAAGATGTTGCATCAACCAGCATAGTGGACCGGGCAACCGGTCAACATTTCAAGCGAGTCGAGTCTCCTCGTTGGGAGCGCACTATAGAGGACACGCATACGGAAGGCCCCCTGGAGATAGAGCAGTTCAGCCCTGTGACCAGGGAGGAGCCACGCTCTATTCCCTTGTACGAGGAGCGCACGCGCCCGGTAGAGACGCCCTGGCATAGACAGGAAATCACATATCCGGCGAGCCGCCGTAATGCTCAGCACACGACTGGCCTGAATTTGACCCGTTCAAAACGTTCGGCGCTTTCACGCTATTTGCAAGACGGCAGCCTGCCTTCGATCTCTGTGCCTGTGCGCCTGTTTCCAGGCGAACAGGCGCACTACAGCACGCACGCGACCCTGTGCGGCGAGCGCATCGGCGAGACGGGCGATGGAGGGCGTTATACCTACCCGGCTCAGGATCATGGCATGCTCATCTTGACCAATAAGCGCATGATCTATATTGGCCGTCGTCGGCAGGTGGTGCTGGATTATTCACACCTGCTGCGCGTGCTGCCCTTGCGCGATGCCCTGGCCTTTGAAGCTGATCACTGGCAAAGGCGCGTCATCTTTGAGGTGCTGCACCCGCAGGAATGCGCCGAATACATTGCAGCCATTCTCCGGCAGCGCTCAACTGAGTCGGGCGAAGACCTGTTCGAGAGCATTATGGAAGATAGCCATTTAGTATAGACGTTAACAGACGTGGAGAATTAGCCCGAAGGCAGCGGGAGAATGAATTAGGATGCCATACCGTGTTTTGTGTAAAAGGAGCCTTTGCCAAATGACTCCATCCGCTCTAGTCCTGGGATAAAGGGGATTCGGTAATGAGCCTTTACACAAAATTCGGTATGGTGTCAGAATTAGCCCGAAGGCACCCGCAAGGGGATACCTCTACAAGCCGCGCCAAATTGTAGAGGCATCCCCTTGCGGGTGCCTTCGGGTCTCTCTACCGCTGGATGCACTCCATCTGGATGCAAAAAATGAGGATGTTTAGTGGATAGGAGAGCAAGAGAAGTATGATCGATACCATCATGGCATTATGGAATCGTGGAAAGGGAGGGCGAGGGCTGGTTGCTTTGCTGGCTTTTGTGCTGTTTTGCATTTGTATATCCCTACTTTTAGTTACAACGGTGAGCGCCTGGAGTGCTTTGTTGCATGGGAAACATCAACATACTGCTGCTGCCCAGCGAACGGGGATATCCTATCAAACTCCGACCGGCACGCAATCAGGACACACGGGCATCAGCACGCCCCCGCAGACGCCTACGCAAACGCCGACTCCGCCTGTCTGCAGTGTGTCTCCCACTATGGGCGTCTCGCATGCAACAACGCCAACAACGATAGTGCGCGGCCACAAACAGGGGCCTTATAACCATCCTACACCTGTTCCTACCCGTTCTAAGCCAACACCGGGGCCGACACCGCCAAAGACGCCGACACCCACAAAGGGTAATAATCCAACACCTACACCAAGTCCAACTAGCGTGCCTACCTCAACGCCAACAAGTACGCCGACCCCTGGCGATACACCGACCGTCACACCTACGGATACGCCGACGGTGGGAACAACGCCGACCATGACAACGACACCGGGAGGAACGACCAGCAATACCCCTGTTCCCTCGCCAACGGAGACTCCTACTGCCGGAAGCACCGCCAGTCCCACAGTTGATCCATCGGCGACAAGAGGGACAAGCACAGTTGGAGGTCAACCACTTATGCCAGGAGGTGGGCGAGCAGGGCCTGGAAGCTCGTCCTCTAATAACTGTCTGGGAGATAGTTTGAACGACAGCGCGTATGCCGCCGCACTGGCAGCGCTGGAAGAGTATGCCTGGCTGGTAGTGGGTGGAGCGCTTACCGCGACAATCATCTTCTGCGGCGCGCTCTACCGTCTCAGTCTGCGCCGCCACCCGGGGAAAAGCGCGTAGACCAACTTCCTCAGGAAATGTAGAAAGTGGCCGCGTGGCTAAGCTTTCCGGTAGCTATGACCGGCCCGGCGGGCGCGTTCCTGGAAGCGCTCGGTCCCGGCTCTCTGCTGACGGCGGCCACTTCGTAGCCGCCGATATCGCCGGGATAGGTCACGCTGGCAATGCCATTCTGCACAGTGAGCAGGCCAATACTGGTTGGTTTTCCGCCTCGTAGCAGCCAGCCCTGGTACACCTGCGTTCCCGAGAGTTGCGGCAGGCCATGCAGCACCAGTACAGAGATATGCTGGTTGGGAATATAAATGAACTCGCCGGAGATATTTTGCGTTGTGCTGTTTCCCACTACAGTGTAGGCCATTGCTATCTGTCCTTTTAAAGAGACGTTCTGCCGTTGCAGGTCGCTGATTTGTCCAGAGAGCGTTGTATTTTGCTGTGAAAGCGAGCTAACCGAATGTTGAAGCGAGACATTCCACGCAGTCATTGCGACGGACAGCAGCAGGAAAAAAATGGCGGCGGCGGTGGCCAGCCGCGTCATCCAGGCAGATACGCGCTTGTGCCGGTTTCTCTCGCGCTGTTCGCGTTGCCGTTCTAGCTGGTCGGCTGTTATCAGGTTACGCTCCTGGCGAATGGCTTCAAGCAGGCTTCCCTTCACGGCTGGCGAGGGCGATATCTGAGTGACAGAAAGAGGCAAAAGGTTCACCACTGCTTGTAATTCACTGAGGCGCTGGCGGCACTTCGCGCAGGTTGCCAGGTGTTCCTGGGCCGCTTTTCTCTCTTCCTGAGTTATGGCTCCCAGCGCGTATGCGCCCGAGAGTTCTTCAAATTCTTCGCAGGTCATGCAGGACGCTCCAATCGGTCTTCTGCCTTCTATTACGCAAGAGCTAGCCGGGTAGATTACTTTTTTGCTCAACAATAGCACCTATAGAAAGGACGAGAGTTTTTGTTCGATGTACAAATCGGGCTCAGCCACGCTATTCATTTTTGCTTGTGGCTGAGCCTGATTTGTACATCATAGGCTTTTCATAATGGAGCTTGAATCTGGCAAAAACGACAAAGGCGGAGGAGGTGGGATTCGAACCCACGAGGGCTATTCACCCTACACGATTTCCAGTCGTGCTCACTAGGCCACTATGAGACTCCTCCAAAAGAGAGGGCCAATGCTTCGCTTTGCTTCGGCCCTCTTGTGGCGGAGAGAGTGGGATTCGAACCCACGAGGGCTATTCACCCTACCGCTTTTCGAGAGCGGCACATTCGACCACTCTGACATCTCTCCGCTGCGCAGTATAGCATATCTGGGAAGTTCAGGCAATACCCAATTACACAGCCCTCCAGGACGACCGCGAGGGTCGCCCTGGTTCCTTTCCCAATTACTCGCTCAACTCCCCCTGCTCGTAGAGCCAGCGCGCGAATTGCATATATATATTCTCTGCTATACGCTGGCGCATCTCGGCATTTTCATAGAGATGTTCGCGCAGGGAAATCATATTCAAAGCCTCTTCCCAGGAGAAACCTTTGCCAATCAGATGCGCTATTTGAACCTGTTGTTCAGAAGATATATTCGCAGTCTGTGCTTTCAATTCGGCATGCTGAATGCTTCGCTCATTATGTTCTAGTGGGTTGTTTTTCATAACCTGGCGCTCCTCAGAAGTAGTGAAAGAATTTGCAAACAGTTTCTACTGCTCTACATCGGTTTTCTCATGCTGTCCAATAGGCCGCCTGCTTGTTAGGGACTTCTGGTAAAGAAACAACCAACCAATGTCAATATCGCCTGTCAGCCTGCCTCGCTACACTGATTGCAGGTGAGGGGAAAGTGGATAGCGGGGAAATGACGGGCGTTTGGCCGTAAACACAGGATTGGAACAGGAAGGGATCTTCTCTAGTAAGGAAGAATTATGACGACATCTACAGGTGTAGATCGTGTTTGGAGGGAGTTTGTTGCGACACGCGATCCGGCCTTGCGTGAGGAGTTGATCGTGGAGTATGCACCACTGGTGAAGTTTGTAGTAGGTCGGCTTGGCATACCAACCACTACCATCATCGACCAGGATGACCTCATGAGTTATGGTGTGATTGGACTGATCAATGCCATTGATCGCTTTGACCCCTCACGAGGTATCCGGTTTGAGGCTTTCGCGACTGCTCGCATTCGCGGAGCGGTTATCGACCAGTTGCGGTCTCTGAACTGGCTCCCGCGTTCGGCGGTGGCTCGTGTGCGCCAGATTGAGGGCGCGTTGGCCGCCCTCGAACAACGTCTGGGGCGGCCCGCGAAGGAGCAGGAGGTTGCAGCCGAGTTAAATGTCCCAATCGACCGCTATCGTCAGATGCTGCAAGAAGCGGGTACGCTGGTACTTTCTCTGGATGCTCCACTTGGCTCCCTGCCGCAAGAGGATGGCGTCACCTCGCTGGCCGATTTATTAGAGGATCTCGGTTCGCCGGGACCCGCCGAGCAGGTAGAACAGCAGGAACTACTACACCTGCTGAGCAAGGCCCTTGATCAGCTACCTTCTCGCGAACGTATGCTGCTGGCCCTTTATTATCAGGAAGAAATGACGATGAAGGAGATTAGCAGGATTATGCAGGTGTCAGAGTCGCGCGTCTGCCAGTTGCATATGCAGGCCGTCCTGCGCCTGCGCACAGCCCTGAATCTAGGGAAGGTGAAGGCTGCGAAAAGGCCGCGCGCGACGTTGGAAGCGAGCCAGAAGGTTCGTAACGTATAACGACATTGTTTGAAGAGTGATATTTCAGCTCTCCTGGCTGAAATATCTGAGATGCGAAGGAACCGGATGAAAAAGGATATTACCAGGGCTTTGAAAACGATGCAGATGTCTCCGGTAGATCAAAATAGCGAACCCGAATTGCCGGAAGAAATGCAGGTACTGATTGCGCTTGGTCTGGTCGCTGCTCAGGGTGGAGCGTATTTACTATCCGGTAGACCTGATTGTATGTCGGATGAATTGCGCGAGGCAAAGGTACGCAGGCTGCGTTCGCAGGTGGCAGCAGGCATCTTCCAGCCAGAGAGCGAAACGATTGCAAGAAAGATGCTCGGCCTGGATGAAACAGGTACTTCTGACGAAAGGAATGCGTAAGTATGCTTGTATTGCGGCGAAAAGTTGGTGAGAACATCATCCTGGATGGTGTTATTGTGGTATCGGTGCTGGCCGTAGAAGGCGATCGCGTGAAGATTGGCATTACCGCCCCCCCTGAGATCACCATCGTGCGTGAAGAATTGCTCAAGGCAGCATCGCAGGTGCCGAGGCCAAATACGCCAGCACCGCAGGTATGAAAGGGGGTATATCAGATTTGCGCATCTAGTCGCATAGAGCCGGAAGACACCCAACGGGGAGTGTCTTCCGGCTCTTCCGTTATCCGTCTTTACTCAGCAGGCACCTCTGCTTTATGGCCGTTGGCCTTTTCCACAGCCTCGGCCTTCTTAGAATCCGCCATGCTGTCGTCCAGGATGAACTGCTCGGTCATATCACGCGCCATGTCGTCGGAGTATTGGACCGGTGGGGATTTCATCAGGTAGGCGCTGGGTCCCATCAGGGGGCCGCTGATGCCGCGATCAAGGGCGAGCTTAATCATGCGTACCGCGTCGATGACCACGCCCGCCGAGTTTGGCGAGTCCCACACTTCCAGCTTCAGTTCCACGTTGAGCGGCACATCGCCAAAGGTGCGGCCTTCCAGGCGGATATAGGCCCACTTGCGGTCTGACAGCCAGGCCACGTAATCCGAGGGGCCGATATGTACGTTGTCCTCACCAAGTTCGTAGTCCAACTGGCTGGTCACGGCGTTGGTCTTGCTGATCTTCTTGGACTCCAGGCGGTCGCGCTCGAGCATGTTGTAGAAGTCGGTGTTGCCGCCGACGTTGAGCTGCATGGTGCGCTCGAGCTTCACGCCGCGCTCCCGGAACAGGCGGGCAAGCTTGCGATGCACGATGGTCGCGCCGACCTGGCTCTTGATATCGTCTCCGATAATCGGCAGTCCCGCCTCTTTGAAGCGATTCTGCCAGAACGCTTCGCGAGCAATAAAGACCGGAATACAGTTGACCAGGCCGACTTTTGCCTGCAACACCTGCTCGACATACCACTTGGTCGCCGTCTCCGAGCCGACCGGCAGGTAGTTAATCACCACGTCGGTGCCCGTATCCTGCAAGATTTTTACCACATCGTCTGTCGAACCGGGCGCTTTTGTAATCACGCGTGAGAGGTATTTGCCCAGTCCATCGTGGGTCATACCGCGATAGACTTTCGCCCCCAGCTTCGGCACATCCGAGAAGCGGTAGGTGTTGTTGGGTGGAGCGAAAATCGCCTCGCTGATATCCTTTCCCACTTTGTTCTGGTCAATATCAAAGGCGCAGGTGAATTCGATGTCGCGTATATGATATCCACCCAGGTTGACATGCATCAAACCGGGGATAAAATCATCTGGCTGGGCGTTCTGGTAGTACTGCACCCCTTGAACGAGGGAACTCGCGCAGTTACCTACGCCGATGATACCGACACGCACTTTTTTGTTGGCTGACATTCAGGATTTTCCTTTCTGAACCGAATACAATCACATATCCGAACGCATGAGTCTTTCAATGCTTGGTCTAACTATACCCCCTTTTCTGCTGGTTTGCTATTACAATTGTTACACTTGCGATGTGAACTGTGCAACAGGTACAGGCTTTCATATGTCTGCCGATTACTTTTAGTAAGCATTATTACCCAGACGAACAGGAGTAAGCGAAAGTTGTTGTCAACAACTTTTATTGTGACATATGTTTCAATTATCATGGTCAAGATAGCCATTTTTTGCTGTTTTTCGTTCCCACTCTTGCAACACGTGTTACAATGATGGCGAACGCTATCAATCGGTGCCAGCGCGAGCGATGAAGCAAGCGTAAGAGATAAATCGGGTTCAAGAGAGCAACAGGTATTGTTTTTGTTTTAAGTACGTGTGTTACAGCGAAAAGTTGAGTAAGCATAACCGGGGAGAGATAACTTGCAACCACATCTTTACTATTTGATAACGCAATTCACTCTTTCCAATGCTATGCTTGCTCTCGTTGTGACGAATGAATACTCTCATAAAAGTACATTGAAAGGCAGATGCTTATGAATCGACGAAAGAAAGTGCTGGTGATTGGCCTGGATTGCGCCCCACCAGAACTGGTATTTGACCAGTGGCGCGCGGAGTTGCCCAATTTCCAGCGCGTGATGGATCATGGCGCGTGGGGCAAGCTGGAAAGCTGTATTCCCGCCATCACCGTTCCCGCCTGGAGTTCGATGATGTCGAGTAAGGACCCCGGTACGCTTGGCTTCTACGGCTTTCGCAATCGCGGCGATTTTACATATGACAAGTATACGCTGGCCAATTCCAATTCTGTGAAAACGGACCGCGTCTGGGATATTCTTTCGCGGGCGGGAAAAAAAGTGATCACCATTGGCGTTCCGCAGACCTATCCTCCGAAGCCGGTCAACGGCATTCAGGTGGGCTGCTTCCTCTCCCCCTCAACCTCGAATCCGCAGCGACCATACACCTATCCGGCCTCCGCCATGCAGGAGATCGAATCCATTGTCGGCGAATACCTGGTGGATGTGCCCAATTTCCGCACCAATGACAAGGACTACCTGCTGCGCCAGATTTATACGATGACTGAAAAGCGCTTCAAACTGGTCAAAAAGTGGCTGGTTGAGAAGGATTGGGACTTCTTCATGTTTGTCGAGATGGGAACCGACCGCATTCATCATGGTATGTGGAAGTATCACGATCCCACTCATCATAAATACGAAGTCCATCCCACCTATAATCAGAGCATTTACAATTACTACCGTTATCTCGACAACGAGATTGGGCAGATTCTCGACCTGGTGGACCTGGATGATACGACCGTCTTTATCGTCTCCGATCACGGAGCCAAGAAGATGGACGGTGGTATCTGCGTCAACGAGTGGCTCATACAAGAGGGCTATCTGACCCTCAAATCGATGCCCACCTCGCTCACCGCGATTGAGAAGTGCGAAATCGATTGGAGCAAGACCAGAGTATGGGGCGATGGCGGCTACTATGCGCGTATCTTTTTCAATGTTGAAGGACGCGAGCCGCAGGGCATTGTCAAGCCGTCCGAGTATGAGGCACTGCGTGACGAAGTGAAAGCCAGATTGGAAGCTATCGTCGACCCCGACGGTGTCAATATCGGCACCACCGTCTACAAGCCGCAGGACGTCTATCAAGAGTGTAACGGCGTGCCGCCAGACCTGATTGTCTACTTTGGCGACCTCTTCTGGCGCTCGGTCGGGACCGTTGGACATGGTTCGATCTACACCTTTGAGAATGATACCGGCCCCGATGACTGCAATCACGCCCAGTTTGGCATCGTCATCAAGCACGATCCCACCGTAGACGAGGGCGTGGGTGGGCGCGAACTGCATGGCCTGCAATTGATGGATATGGCCCCCACCATTTTGCAGCAACTCGGCGTTCCTGTTCCTGCCGATATGCAGGGCAAAGCGTTTTAATAACCTGTTGAATGAAAGAACATCTGGAGGAAACATTTACGCATGGCTCATACAGACACTGGTTTCACGATCTGGTTTACCGGACTCTCTGGCGCGGGTAAAAGTACGCTTTCCGAAATCGTCGAACAGCGCCTGCGCGCTCGCGGTCGCAAGGTAGAGGTGCTGGATGGCGACGTGGTGCGCACCCATCTCAGCAAGGGCCTGGGCTTCAGCCGCGAGGACCGCGACACCAACATCAAGCGTATCGCCTTCGTGTGCGGTCTGCTCACGCGCAACGGCGTGGTCTGCATTTCGGCTGCCATCTCCCCCTATCGCGAGGCACGCGAATGGGCGCGCAACGAGATTAAGAACTTCGTCGAAGTCTATGTTAAATGCCCCATCGAAGTCTGCCGCCAGCGCGACGTCAAGGGCCTCTATAAACTGGTGGACGAAGGCAAGATCAAGGGTTTCACCGGCGTCGATGACCCCTATGAGGAGCCGGAGCATCCCGAACTGGTAATCGAGACCGACAAAGAGAGCGTCGAGGAAAGCGTGGTGCGCATCTTCGCCAAGCTGGAAGAACTCGGTTATCTCGAACCGGAAGAAGCCTCTGAGCAGCAGGTTGTCACCGACCGCCTGACTGCTCTTGGTTACCTGTGATTGCAGAGACTAGAAAGTAAAAGACAATGGAGAACGGATTAATTGCTCCTCATGGCGGAGCGCTGATAATCAACCTGGCTGGCGAGCGGGAACGAGCGGAATTGCTCGATCTCGCCCGAGGCCTGCCACAAATTACCGTTGGTTCCCGGCAGTTGGCCGATCTTGAGATGCTTGCCAACGGCGCATATAGCCCCTTGAATGGCTTTATGACCCGCCGGGACTACCTGGGCGTGGTCAATGACATGCACCTGTCCAACGGTCTGCCCTGGTCGATTCCTATTACGCTGCCTGTTGCAGGCGAGCAGGCCGAGAGCCTGAAAGAAGGCGAGCAGGTGGCACTGGTGAACGCGGCTGGCGAGGTGCAGGCGGTCCTGACCATCGCTGAGAAGTATGGCTACGACAAGCAGCACGAGGCCAGCAAAGTCTATCGCACCACCGAAGAGGCTCATCCTGGCGTCAAGGTGCTGTACCAGCAGGGCGATACGCTCCTCGGTGGCCCGGTGCGCGTGCTGAACTTGCAGCCTCAGGCCTTTGCCCGGTATCGTTACACGCCCAGCCAGTCGCGCCAACTGTTCGCGGAGCGCGGTTGGAAGCGCGTGGTGGGCTTCCAGACCCGCAACCCGGTGCATCGCGCCCACGAATACATTCAGAAGTGCGCCCTGGAAACGGTGGATGGCCTCTTCCTGCACCCGCTGGTCGGCGACACCAAAGGCGACGATATTCCCGCCGATGTGCGCATGCGCTGCTATGAAGTGCTGCTGGAAAACTACTATCCCGCTGACCGCGTGATCCTGGGCGTGCTGCCAGCCGCCATGCGCTACGCTGGCCCGCGTGAAGCCATCTTCCACTCACTCATGCGCAAGAACTATGGCTGCTCGCATTTCATTGTCGGGCGCGACCACGCTGGCGTAGGCAACTACTACGGCACCTATGACGCCCATCACATCTTTGCCGAGTTTGACCCGGCCAAACTGGGAATCACTCCCATGTTCTTCGATCACACCTTCTTCTGCCGCAAGTGCGATTCAATGGCCTCATCCAAGACCTGCCCTCACGGCGCTGGAGATCACGTGACGTTGAGCGGCACGAAGGTGCGCCAGATGCTGCAAGCAGGACAGATGCCCCCTCGCGAGTTCTCCCGGCCCGAGGTGGCTCAGGTGCTTATTGAAGCCATGCGCCAACCTGTAGCGTAAAAGGAGTAAGGGGTATGTCAACCACGAGATGCCCCTACCAGTCTGTCAAACTTCGTTAAGCGACCTCGACTGTCATGCTGATATCCCGGCTGTCATGCTGAGCGCAGCGAAGCATCCCCTGTCGGCCATACCCGGATGCTTCGCCGCGCTCAGCATGACAGCTACTTGAGGCTTGACAAACTACGACCATCCTGGTATCTATACGTTTATGTATGAAAATCATGTAGGAGAGACACTATGTTAATTGCCAGAGCGCCGATGCGTATTAGTTTTGGGGGTGGTGGCACAGATCTCGAGGCTTACTATGCAAAATATGGTGGGCTGGTCATCAGTACTGCTATTAATAAATACTTCTATGCGATTATTACCACTGACGACTCAGATGATCTTCAAGTTATCTCTGCCGATTATCGTTCTCTTTTCCGACATTCTCCCTATGATGACCTGTTCTGGGATGGCGACCTGGCGCTGCCGAAAGCCATCCTGCACCATTTTGGCATCCGGCGCGGCATCAATCTCTTTGTTGCCAGCGAAGTTCCCCCTGGCACTGGATTAGGCTCCTCCAGCGCGGCTGCCGTCACCCTGGTGCGCGCTATCTCGACCCTGGTAGAGCAGCCCATGACCAAACAGCAGGTGGCTGAACTTGCCTCGTATATCGAGATCACCAAAATGGGCATGCCTATCGGCAAGCAGGATCAATACGCGGCGGCCTTTGGCGGCCTGAATAAAATCACCTTCACGAGCGAGGGCGTCTCCGTCGAACCGCTCAAAGTCGCGGCAGATGTGCGCAAGAAGCTTGAAAGCCGCCTCATGCTCTTTTTTACGGGCAGTTCTCGCGAGTCCACTTCGATTTTGAAGCACCAGCGCAAGTCCACCGAAGACCGCGACGATGCTGTATTGCAGGCGCTGCACAATATCAAGCAGGTGGCGGTCCAGGTGCAGGCTTGCCTGGAAAAAGGCGACCTGGACGAATTTGCGCGTTTGCTTCATTATTCCTGGCAAGAGAAACAGCGTCTCGCTCCCGGCCTTTCAACTGGCTTTATCGACGAATGCTATGCACTTGCGTTGAAAAAAGGCGCGTCCGGCGGCAAGATTACTGGCGCGGGCGGCGGCGGCTTCTTAATGCTGTATTGCACCGAGGAATACCAGCAGGCTGTCACTCGGGCGTTAGAGGAACACGGCTTAAAGCGCATGAATTTCCATTTCGATAACCAGGGCGGGACGGTCCTGCTCAACGTCGCCAATTTCAGCAACCTCTGGGTGGCTCCTTACTCCACATTTCCAACCCCCGAAGCGCTGCTGCCGCCTCGTTCAGTCTAAAGCAAGAAGGATAACGCACTTGGATACAATCACTACCTACTTCACACAGCTTGAACAAATGATGCGAGCCATCTCGCTGTCCGACCTCGAAAAAGCCTTGCGCCTTCTGGAAGAAGCGTACTATCAGGGACATCGTATCTTCGTCATGGGCAATGGCGGGAGCGCGGCCACCGCCTCGCATTTCGCGCTTGACCTTGCCAAGAATACCATTATGCCGGGCGCGCCCCGCCTCAAAGCCATTTCACTGACCGACCACGTGCCCTTGATTACCGCCTGGAGCAACGACACCCACTACGAACACATCTTTGAGGAGCAACTGGCGAATATGATCGAGCCGGGCGATGTGGTGATCGGCATCAGCGCCAGCGGCAATTCGCAAAACGTCATCAACGCCGTAAAACTGGCCAAAAAAGTCGGCGCTTCAACCATCGGCCTCCTGGGAGCCAGAGGCGGCAAACTCAAACAGATGGTCGATGCCTACGTGCTTGCTCCCGGCCAGAACATCGAGCAGGAAGAGGACGCGCACATGATTTTAGCCCATGTAATTACGCGCCACATGCGCGAAATCATCCGCGTATATGCTGAAACGCTGGCTTTGGCGGGAACGAACTGATTCTATAAAGGGGTAGATGGTTGTAGGGACGTGATTCATCGCGTCCACCCCGCTTGTCGTGCGTACCAATGCGCCGGTGTGGACGCGATGAATCACGTCCCTACAAGGGTATCTTCTATTATTTAATCAACATTCTTCATATAGTGAGAGCCAATTCGTTTACATTTGCTCTCTGAAGAACTCCACCGTCTTCTCGATGCCTTCTCGAATCGATACTTGCGGCTTCCAGCCCAGTTTCTCCTCGGCCTTGCGGCAATCGAAGTAGGCCAGGTAGATATCGCCAGGGCGTTTGGGCGAGCGCACAATTTCAGGCTTATAGCCGGTGATCTCGGCCAGGATACGGTAGATTTCGTTGACTGAGGTGCCGTGTCCGGTGCCGATGCAGAAGATATCGTTGTCTCCTCGCTCCATCGCCAGCACATTAGCACGTGCAACGTCCTCTACGTACACGTAGTCCTTTTTCTGTTCTCCATCCCAATCGATGCGCACTGACTCGTGATTGAGGAAGCGTTTGGCGAAGATGGCTATCACTCCTGCCTCGCCGTTGGGGTCCTGGCGTGGCCCATAGACATTGCCGTAGCGCAGGGCGGTATAGTTTAGCCCGTTGGCCTCGTGCCAGTAGCGCAGGTAGTGTTCGGCCACCATTTTTGTAATGCCGTAGGGCGACTCGGGACGCTGCGGCGTCTCCTCGGTAATGGGAAGGCTGGCGGGCGTGCCATAGGTCGCGCCGGACGAGGCAAAGATGATTTTGCGCGTGCCGACGCGCGTACAGTTGCTCAGCACGTTGAGCAGGCCAAGCACATTGACCTTCGCATCTAACTGCGGGTATTTTGTCGAGATGGCAACGCTATGCTGTGCCGCCTGGTGGCTGACTATCTGTGGCTTCACCTCATCGAAAATGCTGCGCAGGGTAGCTTCGTCTGTGATATCAGCGCGATAGAAATGCGCGCCAGGATTGAGATTTTGTTCTTTTCCGCCTCCCTCGCTCCACAAATTATCTACAACCGCGACCTCGTGTCCCGCGGCAACACACTGATCTACAATATGCGACCCGATGAAACCAGCCCCACCGGTAACCAGAATTCTCATAAAACCCATATTCTCCTTTTAACATATGGAGTAGACTTTCAGCGCAAAAAAAATTTGCCCGAATCGTCTTTCGTATTATAGCAGGCCTATGTGCAGGTGTCATTATGATGGATGTGAATGGATATGGGAGTATCATTATGATGGGGGTGAATGGATGTGTGGGAGCCGAAAGCCACCCTGTGGACAAGCGACGGAAGCCACCCGCATGCGGGTGGCTTCCGGAACCTCTCCCCACAAACATCTGCCGCTTACCCTGTGTGAATGGGAATAAACTCATCAATAATGTTACACCAACTGTTCCAGCGCCCTCTGAATCGTCTCCGGCGGAGCCAGCACTGGAAAAATTTGCATGCCTGTCTCTCGTTCCAGGCGCTCTAATACCGAAGCATCTTGTGGGTCGGGCATGGCGACGGTGAGTGTGTTGCGCTCTCGTCCAAGCGGGAAACAGCGCAACTCTAGCGCCAGTTGTGGTTTCACCAATCGCTGTAATTGTGCGGGCATTTTACGTGGGAGAAGCGTCAGATAGGGAATGCCGAGTTTGCGCGCCAGGGCTGGTAAGGCTTCATCTGCGTCTTGCGCTTCCCCTATATGAGCTTGCTGGGCTGCTACTTTACGCGCGGATTGCTCAGGCTGTCGTCTATCGATGCGAAGGCGGGCTATGCCTGCTTCCTCGAAAGCTGTATTGATGTCGTTATTTTCTGCGCCGTAGGCGCTATGTCCTATAGACATGAGAGATGGGCGTAACGCTTCCGCGCCGGTCAGGTTGTGTACCTGCCACAGTAGTACCTCCCACAGGCGATTTTGTACAATCTCTCCCCCTTGCAGGTTGGCTCCCCGCAGCAGGAAATACATCGTGTGGGCGAGCAGGAAGACGCCGTCAGTCTTACGCGCGTGCGGGCGCAGGCTGTTGAGCAGGTAAGCGCTGCTCTTGTCTGCTGTGTGTAGAGCATGCCCGTTGGTCTTTCCCTCTGGATGGTCAAATCCAAGCTTGATGACGACCAGAGCCATTTGTCCGTTACCTGCCTGCGCTAGCTGCTCGGCGGCGGCTGTAATCGATGTGAGCGATTCGACCGTTTCAAAGGTGTAGCCTGTCGTTGCCTGTTCCCTCAGCGGAAGCATAATTGTGTTGTGGCCCATCCTCTAGTTCCTTCTGTTTTTTTTGTCCTTTCGGGGGGTATATGTATCATACACAGGAACCAATAGGGAATTTATGTCAATACGGTTATATTTCTGTTAAAACCTACTGTTCGACGTTAAGATACTTTGACTTTTTTAGTTTCTAATCGTTGTTGATGGCATAATGCTTGATGAGCGTATTCATGGGCGCGAGCGTGGTATCAAACTGCACCAGCAGCTGATCGGACTGCTGCATCAAGTCGAACAGGTGCGCGGCAACCGCCGTATCATCGCCGACCAGGATGGCCCGGAAGCTGGGCAGAATATCGCCAAAAATGGCCCCTGCGCAATCCAGGATGGTCGCAAAGGCGGCGTCTAATTCGACCAGCCCGGACACGGTTGGCAGCGTACCGGTAAATTGCGCCGCGAACGCGGGAAGGACGCGCTGATGCCCCTGCCAGTTCAACAGGCTCTGTGTCACAGCATGAAAGGATTGATCCCAGCGTTCCTGGTCAATGGCGAGTAGGGACTGCTCGGCAGAGTGCTGAGCCGCCTGCGTATCCACGCCATTCGGTTCCACCGCGAAAATCTCGCTCGTCGTATCTAAACTATCCAAAATGCATTCCGTTGCATCGCTGAGCAGGTGGCAGAGCGGTTCCATGCGATCAAGTGTGCGGTTGATGCTTTGTAGCTGCGACCAGACCTGCTGGCGCTGGCGAATATGCAGCTTCTCTTTTGCTTTTCCCTGGATGCCTGTTGTCAGTTCCGCAAGCACTGGCAGGGCGTTTCTGTACAGGAAATCGACGCGACAGAACAGGTGATGCAGGCTGAAGCTCAAGACATCCAGATCATCGATATCCGCCCGGTCATGAAAATAGGCCACCAGTTGCCCGATAATCACCGCCAATCCACTGGTTGCGGCAAGGCGGGAGGCCTGTTCGTCCTTGTTTGCCGCCGCATGCGGCTCCCCCTGCTTTAAACTCACGTTCTCAGCGGGAACTGGTTCCTGCACCGAGGTTGAAGTTGCCTTTTTCGATTTTTGCGCATCATTTTTCTCAAGATGTTGTTGTTTCATATAGACATATCCCTTCCACACCTCAAAAATAGTATCTTTTATACACATTGTACTGGTTGCTCCAACATATTCCGCATGATTGTACATTGACGCTTGCTATCTCAACCGTTATACTCGTCATAAATAGCCGCATTTCTATTCTTGTAGCCGGGCAGGCAAGAAGCAACGGAAGGAGTACTCCCGCCATGAGCCTCGGAAAAACCATACGTATGAAACGTCTCATTGAGCCGCGCTATGGCTCCTGCATCATCTGCGCCCTCGATCACGGTATGACCTCTCCTCGTTTCCTGGATGGCCTGTTTGATACGCGCCAGCGCACGCGAGAAGCTATTGCTGGCGGGGCCAATGTGTTCATGCTGGGGCGCGGCATAGCCCGTCAGGTTGTCGATGAATTTACTCCTACAACCTCGCTCGCGCTCATGCTCTCGGCCTCGGCGGCAGGCAGGCCCCAGGGTGCAGTCGTTACGCCAATCGGTTCGGTGGATGAGGCTATGCGCCTGGGAGCCGATGCCGTAGTCGTATACGTGGCGCTGGCTGGCGAGAACGAATCTGAAATGATTCAATATGCCTCGCAGGTCGGGGAAGCCTGCGATACCTGGGGCATGCCTTTCATTGCCGAGGCCGAGTTTCCCAACGCTTATCAGTCCCTCAACGAAGCAGGGGCGGCCTTTGGTCCTGAATATCTGCTGCGCAATGCCCGCCTCTGTGCCGAACTGGGTGCTGATATTGTCAAAGTCAACTGGAGCGGCGATCAATCCTCGTTTGAAAAAATCGTGCGCGCCGCGAAGGTGCCGGTCGTCGTTGCTGGCGGCACACTCGTTTCAGACGAAGAACTGCTCACCCGTATGCAACTGGCCGTTGAGGTGGGCGCGATAGGCTGCTCTGTCGGGCGCAATATCTTCCAGCACAAGAATCCGATGGCGATGACCCGCGCCCTCTGCCGTGTCATTCGTGAGAAATGGAGCGCCCGTGATGCCTTGAGAGAACTGAAAGAAACGGTGGCAGCTTCATGAGACGCTATGTAATCGGCGCGGATGTCGGCTCACAGGGCATGAAGACCGTCCTGCTCGATGACAGTGGAAAGGTTGTCGCAAGCGCCTACGCCGCCTATGACCCGCGCTATCCTGCTCCGAACTGGGCCGAAGAAGACCCCGCCGATTGGGAGCAGGCGCTTGTCACCACCGTTCAACAGGTGATGCAGGACTCAGGTGTTTCCCCTGAAAATGTGCTTGCCCTGGCGCTCGGCAGTCAGGTCGATGGGCTGGTCTGCGTGAGCCAGGATGATCGCGTGCTGCGCCCCGCCATCATCTGGCTTGACCGCCGCGCCACCGCTCAATGCGATGTCCTTGAGCAGCACATCGCGCCCGATGCCCTGTTTTCCCTGACGGGAGCCAATCTCGATTCCTCGCACGTCGCGCCCAAAATGCTCTGGGTGCGCGACAATGAGCCGCGTATCTTTCAACAATCACGCTATCTCTTGCTTCCCGGCAGCTACATGGCCTATCGCCTCACGGGCGAAGCCGTCGTCGATTTCTCCAATGCCTCTTCCACGCTGCTGCTCGACGTGAAAACCAAAACCTGGTCGCAATTCATGCTGCAAAACACCGGCCTCGACGAGCAGCGTTTAGGCCGTGTCGCAGGCGCTACCGAAGTAATAGGCACGCTTACCGCCTCAGCCGCGCAGCGTCTCGGTTTGTCAACGAAAACGCTGGTCGCGGTAGGTAGCGGCGATGAACACGCGGCCTGTGTTGGGGCGGGCGTGACTGATAGCAGCATCGTCTGTGACATCAACGGCACCGCTGAACCGGTTTGCGCGGTCGCATCAACGCCCGTCTTTGACGAAGGCGGCCTGTTAGAGACACATTGCCATGCTGACCCCGCCGCGTGGCTGATCGAAAATCCTGGCTTTGTCTCCGGCGGCAGCTATCGCTGGTTTCTCGACACGCTTGCGCTGCACGAACGCGCAGAAGCTGCCCGGCGCGGCATCAGCCCCTACGAACTGCTCAACATGGAAGCAGCAGCAGCGCCAGCCGGAGCAGAAGGCCTGATCTTTCTGCCCTGCCTCAGTGGTGCCATGACCCCCACCTGGAACGCCGATGCGCGTGGCGTCTTTTTTGGCTTGAGCCTCGCGCATAATCGTGGTCACATGGTGCGTTCCATTCTCGAAGGCACCGCTTACGGCTTAAAAGACAACGTGGATCGTATGGCAGCGATTGGCCTGAACCCGCGTGAGATTCGCGCCGTTGCTGGTGGAGCGCGTGGCCGCCTCTGGTTGCAAATCAAGGCCGACGTGACGGGTCTGCCTGTGAGCGTGCCGCGCGAATTAGAGACGACGGCGCTTGGGGCTGCCATGCTGGCCGGAGTCGCGGCAGGCCTTTTCGCTAACCTGCGTGAAGCTGCCAATGCCGTGATAGAAATCGTCTCCACGATTGAACCGAATCCCGCCCATCACCAGGTGTATGACGAAGCATACGGACTCTATCGCGATGTCTATGATGCCCTGCAAGAACCATTTAGAAAGGCGGCCCATCGATGACCACCCCCACGTTTCCCGTAGACCCTGCCGACCTGCCCGGCCTGAAACGCTGGCTCGCCAGCCAGGAAGACCCACGAGGCGAACTGCGTCCGGTGGAGATTGACGAAGTTCTTATCGGCCCTGATGTCCTGCACGAACTACCGTCGGTTTTGCAGCGCGCAGGCGTCCCTCCAGGCAGCAGCGTTCTGGTGCTGATTGACGACACGTTGATGCTGCGCGATGACGTTGATCTGAAGTATTATGCGCGTGATTTGCTCTATGTGGCCGGATACAACGAGACCGCTCTGCACCTTGAGGGAGACGAATATGGGCTGGTGCATGCTGCTTTCGATCATGTCGAAAGCGTGCGGGACTATCTAGAAGACCATCCGGGAGCGGCACTGGTTGCCATAGGTTCCGGCACCATCACCGATATCGCCAAGCATGGAGCCTACCTCTACGACCAGCGCCATCCTGATCGCCCCCGCAGCGTCTATGTCTGCGTCCAGACTGCCAATTCGGTTACAGCCTATGCCGCCAGCATGGCCGTGTTGCTCAAAGATGGCGTCAAGCGTACCGTTCCCTCGCGCTATCCCACAGCCATTATCTCCGACCTGCGCGCGCTTGCCTCGGCCCCTGATGAGTTGACCGTCGCTGGAGTAGGCGATTGCTGCGCCCGTTTCGTGGCTTATGGTGACTGGTATCTTGCCAGCGCGCTCGGCATGGTCGATTTCTATAGCGAAATTCCTCTGGCCTTGCTCAGCAACCTGGACGAGATTTTGCTGGCCCAGGCTGACAACATCGCGCAGCGTTCATTCGAGGGAGAGTCCGTTGTTGCTCGCGCCCTGCTGCTGGCTGGCATCGCGCAATCCATTGTCAATATGTCTGCGCCCATCTCTGGCACCGAACACGTGACCTCACATGTGCTGGATATGATTGCCGATCACTACCATCGCCCCATCGCCCTGCATGGGGCGCAGGTTGGTGTCGCCACGCTCACCGCCGCCGACCTCTACCAGCGCTTCCTGAATACGTTCGACCCCATGTCAGTCAACTTCGACGCCTGCTATCCCGACGAGGCAAAGTTGCGCATCTATATTCGCAACACCTTTTCACGAATCGACCCGAGCGGCGCAATGGCCCAGGAATGCTGGAGTGACTACAGCAAGAAGCTCGCCCTCTGGCGGCAGAATCGCCCCCGCCTCGAGCAATTCTGCGCCAACTGGCAGGCCATCCATCGTCCCAAACTCGCCTCGCTCGTGCGCGGCCCCGAAATCGTGCGCCGCATCCTGGAACAATCAGGCGCGCCTCTCACCCCCGAGCAATTAGACCCGCCGATCAGCCAGCGCGAATACGACTTTGCCGTTCAGAACGGCCATTTCATTCGCCAGCGCTTTGTTTTGGGTGATTTGCTGCATTTTCTGAATTGGACGTAGGACTTTTATGAACCTTCACAAAATAAAAAGGGAAAATTCTGTAGGGACGCGATTCATCGCGTCTGGCTGTTCGCGTCGATTCACCTGGGTGGACGCGATGAATCGCGTCCCTACAGAAAGGGAAACTTTCCCTGAACTTTCGTAAAGCGCAAGATTCGAGAAGTTTTATTGGCGCGAGGAGAGTATACTGTCAGTGTAAAAAACGTCGCTGAGAAATCAGAAACAGACAGCACGAAGGAGGGCCACTCGCATGTCGCATTTAGGTCTTGCCATGATTCTCGTGAATGACATGCCCCGCACCAGGCCATTCTATACCGACCTGCTGGGTTTTGAAGTTATCCAGCAACTTTCCTCACCCGATGACAGCTTCGTCTACCTGCATTCCAAATCCGGTGCTACCGACATCGCCCTGCAAGATGCCAACCAGACAACCTACGGCGTTCCCGTGGCGCGTGGTGGGATCATTCTTGGCTTCGCGGTCGAGGATGCCGACGCGGTCTATCGCGACTGGCAGTCAAAGTCGGTCGAGATTCTGGGTGAGGTTATGGATATGGGCGCTGGTCGCATGTTCACAGCCAAAGACCCCTCTGGCAATTACATCCAGGTCTACCACCTCTATCCGCAACTTGAGGAAGCGCGCAAACAGATGGGTCTCTCGTAACACCTGTCATGATGCATTGTGCCTGTAGGGACGCGATTGATCGCGTCCACTCTGATCTGGCGTGCGTGCCGGGGCGGACGCGATCAATCGCGTCCCTGCAGGATTATCCCGCTTCAAGCACCTTTCTTATCTCTCGGCGCGTTTTTTCCAGGTTCATCCCCAGGCTTTCCAATACGCCTGCAGCAATGCCCTCGCCTTCGCGCACCAATCCGAGGAGCAGGTGTTCCGTCCCAATGTAATGATGATTCATCCTGCGCGCCTCGTCTACAGCGAGTTCAACTACTTTCTTAGCGCGGGGGGTCAGTCCAATTTGTCCTTGCACAATTCTATCGCCCCGACCAATAATATACTCAACCTTTTCGCGTACCTGTGCCGGGTCTATCCCTAGATTTCGCATCACCCGTAGAGCGACTCCATCTCCGTCCCGGATAAGCCCGAGCAAGAGATGTTCTGTACCGATAAAATTATGCTGGAAGCGCCTGGCTTCTTCCTGCGCGAATGCAAATACTCTGCGCGCCCGTTCGGTGAATTTATCAAAGCGGCTACTACCTGTCGTTTGAGCTACTGGCTCTGCCCTTTGGGATGCTCCCTCTACCTGGCTCTCTGGCGAATGCTCTATGAGCGTTTCAGGAACAGGGGCACCAAGTGCTTTCAGCGTAGCGAGTCGCACATTGTCAGGCGATACGCCCAGGCTTTGCAGCACACCAACGGCAATACCCTCTCCCTCGCGCGCCAGCCCGAGCAGCAGATGCTCGGTTCCAATATAATGATGTCCCAGGCGGCGCGCCTCATCGATGCCCAGTTCAATTACTTTCTTCGAGCGCGGAGTGAGGCCGATTTCGCTCATAACTATTTTGTCTCCGCGCCCGATGATAAACTCTACAGCCTGTCTCACTTTACTCGTTTCCACACCCAAACCCTGCAAAACCTTCGCCGCTATCCCCTCCTCTTCGCGCAACAGACCAAGCAAGAGGTGTTCTGTGCCGATATAGTTATGCTGCATGCGAAGCGCCTCGTCTTGCGCCAGGCTCAACGCTCTTTTGGCCGATTCATTGAACTTATCGATCCTGTCCTCGGGTTGCATATTCGCGTCTCCTTTGTACTGGTGGGGTTGCTTGCCGTTTGAAGGGTAAACAGGTAAGAATAGATGAGAACGATAATACACAAGGCTACCTTGTTAAGTATAACCCATAGACGAAAAAATAGGAACTCGGATGAAAGCCACCCGCAAAGGGATGGCTCTACCATATGCAACGGCCTGTAGAGCCATCCCCTTGCGAGTGGCTTTCTGCTCCAATGTCTGTTCCAAAAATATTGGAATTGCGCGTCTTTTCTTGGGGTGATGTGAGCCATGCCATAAGTAGCATGTGCAAAGTTACCGGTGAAAAACGTTGGATTTAGTAAGCGATTGCTCGTATATACCACAGATTGCACGTTTTGCGATATAATCTAAGAAAACAAAGAAGCGCTAGAAGAGCAGTATGCAGCATTATAATCTGAATATTCCTACATCCAATAATGGTCAGACTACCGAACGTCCGCCTTCTGGATTGCCCGCCGATTTGCAGGAAGCTGCGCGCCTTGCTGAACGAACTCGTGTGCGACAGGGCATTATGCACGCGCGTATTCGTCACCTGTATTGCACGTTAGAGGAGATGTTCGAGCCAGCGTTGCGCGGACAGCCCTTTGTCGTGGGCACGGGTACGGGGCGGCCAAACGAGCCGGGGCGGGTCATCGATGTTTCACCGGCGGCGGCGCGACTCGGCGTGATTGCCGGAATGCCCTTGCGCCGCGCCTATCGCCTTGCTCCCCGGGCGCATTTTCTGCCCGCGTCTTATGATCGCTACCAGCCGGTCTTGCAGCAGTTGAAGGAGCGCTACCGGGCCTACTCGCGCATCATCGAGTCGCTGCCCATCGCCGATGCCTTTATTGACCTGCGCGGCTGTGAAATACCCTTTGATACGCCTGTTGTCCTGGCTGAGCGTCTTTGCGCTGAAATCGCGGAAATGGGCCTGACCGCGCTGGTCGGTGTGGCAAACGGCAAGGCGATTGCCGAACTGGCCGCGCTGATGAGCCGCAAAGATGGCCGCCAGGGCGTGTTATATATTCCACCGGGCCGCGAAGCCTCGTTTGTGCAGACCTTGCCGCTCTCTATGCTGCTGCAAGTGCGTTCGGCTGGCGCGGGCCTGCCCAATGCCCTGCCAGAGTTGGGCGAACAGGATAGCCATGCCTCGCGCCCACCCGAAGTCGAGGGCAGAAGCGAGCAGGTCGATGCGATGGCGGTCGCGGAGATGGTGTCGCATCTCAAGGATTTTGGCATCACGACTTTTGCCCAGGTTGCCGCGCTGACTGAAGAAGGGTTGCGCCGCCGCCTGGGTCAGCTTGGTGGCTGGCTTTTCCAGGTTGCGAATGGTCTGGATAGCAGCTTCGTTGTGCCCGACAAGCCGCCTCAGAGCCAGAACGCCCGCGTGCGCTTCCATCACGCCGCCGATGCCGATGAAACCTGCGCCGCTATACGCAAACTGGCCGACTACCTGGGAGAGCGCTTGCGAGAGCAGCGCATCAAGGGTCGCGTAATCGCGCTGATTCTCTGGCCGAACCGCATGATGCGCCGCGAAACGCGCAAACTGGTGCTGGGCGATGATGGCGAGGAGATGGCCGTCACCTCCGCCGAGGAGACGCTTGGCGGCCAGATGATTCTCTCGCGCCACATCGATGAAGCAGACGTGATTGCTCATCAAGCCTTGATGCTGTTTGCCCAGTATCATCGCCCCGGCACGCGCTACTTACAGGTACAGGTACGTATCGGCGATATCATCTCCGTCGTGCCCAGCTACTATCCGCCGCCTGCCCGCACTCGCAGGCTCACGCGCAAACTGTAGTAGCAAGCGATGAAAAACCCCCCTCTCGTCTGTCATCCTGAGCGCCGCGAAGGATCTCGCGTTGGCCGGACGATTCGCATGTGGGGACCGCAGATTCTTCGCTGCGCTCAGGATGACATGGAAAGGCTATACGCTTTTGGATGATGTCCACTCGTCCGCAGATTCTTCGCTGCGCTCAGGATGACATGTGGAGGCAGGTTAGCCCTCGCTTGCGGCCTTGCCTGCCCCTTGTTTGTTGTTCCGCGCCTGCTCTATCTCCTGCAACTCTTCCTTGCCGCGCTTCTCCAGTTCCCCTTTCCACTCGTCCTTGTGTTGATGCATGACATGCACAAGCGTGTGGGCAATAGCGAGATTGCGATACCATTTGTGATTGGCGGGCACGATATACCAGGGGGCGTCCTTCGAGTTGCAAGCGGAAATGGCGTCCTCGTAGGCTTTCTGATAGGCGTCCCAGTATTTGCGATCTTCCCAGTCCGAGAGCGAAAGCTTCCAGGCTTTGTCCTTGTCCTGCTCGCGCGCCAGCAACCTGCGTTCCTGCTCATCATAGCTGATATGCAGGAAGAATTTGAGGATAATCGTGTTATTGTTCGCCAGCAGTTGCTCGAAATGGTTGATTTCCTTATAGCGCCGTGTCCACACTTCTTGCGGCACCAGGTGATGTACTCGCGTGACCAGCACATCCTCGTACTGGGAGCGGTTGAAAATGGCCATCAATCCCCGCGCCGGTGTCGCCTTGTGAATGCGCCACAGGAAATCATGCAGCAGCTCCTCCTGGGTTGGCTCCTTAAAAGCCACGACGTAGCAGCCCTGCGGGTTGACGTTTGAAAGCACGTGGCGAATGGTGCCATCCTTGCCACTGGTATCCATGCCCTGCAAGATGATGAGCATGCTGTGATGCTGGGCCGCCGCCATCAATTCCTGGAGCTTGCTCAGTTCATGGCTCAGGTCTTTCAATTCGCTCTCAGCAGCCGTCTTATCGTTGTGCCCAAATGTATCTCCGGGGTCGTAGTCACTCAGCTTGATCTTACTTCCATCATCGATTTTCCAGAGATAACTCATACCGGCAATGCTCCTTTCTGCGCTTACTCCTCTTTGAAGATAATAGCATAGAGAGGAGAGGTTATCCTATAGGAATAGCTCCAGGAATGTGGTGACATATCCTGGCAAGAAAGCCACCCGCAAGGGGATGGCTCTACAAGCGGGCTCATATGATAGAGCCATCCCCTTGCGGGTGGCTTTCGGACTGGTTCCAGGAAGGCTTTCGGTCGCCCCTAAGCTCCTGGGAAGCGAACTGGTTGCCCTTAGAAGTTGAAGAAGTAGGCCACCCACCTGCCCATGTCGCCGGAAACCGGGCCATAGAAAGGTCCTTTGAAGCCCTTGTCCAGCCCGTTCGCCGGGTTCTCGGTGGGTTTGCCATAACCCGTGATCTTTGCGCCGCCACCGAGATCAAAGACCACTTTGATGTGTCCATTAGAGAGCAATGTCCCGGTGACGCCGACAATCGCGCCATTTGGCAGATTCATCGTACCCACCAGCGTGCTACTGTTCAGCACGATTGCGCCAGAGTAGCTTACACCCGCGTCCGGGCCTTTTGTCGTTGTGCCCACAAAGGCCAGCGCCAGCACCTTATCGGGAGAGGCAACGGGCAGCGCGCTCCAGATACCCCATGCTACCTGCTTCCCGCCGCTATACACCTGGAATGGCCCGACATATTCACCTGCCGCGTTGAGGCGGCCCTGGCCAGTGATGAAGGGCTGCCCGCTCGACGTGTAAAAAGTGATATTGAGCTTGCCATTCGACCTGACGCGGCCACTGACCGAAATCTGCGTGCCATCAGGCAGGTGGAAGTTGCCATTGAAGAAACCATCGCTGCGAATACCAATTGTGAGGCCGCCCGTGAGCGCCGTACCCGAGTTGGCCCCGGAAGTAATCAATCCCGTAAAGGCCAGGCTGACGGTGGTCGTGTTGTTGCGAAGCGCTGTTTGCCGGGGAGCGGCATGTGTGACACCCGGCAGCACGAGCAGCGCGGAAAAGACCAACGCCGCAAGCATGAAAAAGCGTGTCCTCCAGGACATGATGAGATTCCTTTCTTTGAGCAATATTGAACAAAAAGAAGCACCCCAGGATAAGTATAGTGACTCATCCCCTTATTGTACCTGTGTATGTATGATTTTCAGCTTTTTCACAGATACACCTTAATGACGCTGGAAAAGCGCAAGTATGGTAATCGTAAAAAGACAAATTTCTGCTTTCGTGCTACAATGGAATAGTGCGAAACGAGCAGCCGTTTTGAATCGTCTTATCTACTAAGGGTGGGGGAATCTTCTTCCTATTATCTCTGAAATCTATACTGGTTACTATTTATTTGGAGCATGAAAACGATGTCAGTCACATCAGCCGAAAGCGGCACTTCCGGCGCTACAGGAGGTTTACCGGCTGCTTCTCCACCTGCGCGCCCCAAAAAGCCGCGTATGATGCATGCCGCGCTTTTTAGCGTCATGTTGCTGGGCATCCTGCTTCCCCTGGGCTTCACGGTTGGTTTTGGTGTGACTGCCTACGCGACCTATTCAGACCTGCGCAACCAGGCGCATAGCGGCCTGCAACATCTGCTCAATGTGAAAACCATTTTTACCGGCGTAAAAGCGCATCCATCCGGTTTTCTTGATACAGGCCGTCTGCACAAGGCGCAGCAGGAATTTGCCGCCGCCCGTGTGGACTTCTCGCAGCTTCAGGCGAAAATCGATCATTCGCCCGTCATCTACGAGGCGCTGTACTCTTTTCCGCAATATTTGCCTATGGTGAGTACCGCCCGCGCCGCCAGCCAGATCGGCATCGATGCCACCGATCTCGGCAAGCTGTTGACCTCTACAGCGCTGGTGCTTGCTCCTACCTTTCGCGGCCCATTGCTGACCAATTCGAGCAAACCGCTTGTCACTCAGGACATGCTTAACCTCGTCGGCTCGACCATTACGCGCATGCTGCCCCTGCTCAACAATATACAACAGCAGTCGCGCCTGCTTTCGATTGACAGCCTGCCCATCAGCGCCGACCAGCGCAACCAGTTCGAGCAACTGGTGCAGGCTATTCCACAGGCGCAGAGCGATCTTGCGCAGGCGTCGAACCTGATTGGTGTGGCTGGCTGGGTGCTGGGTGTCGATTCTCCGCGCACGTTTTTAGTACAGACGATGGACCGCGCCGAATTGCGCGCCACAGGCGGCTTTACCGGCCAGTATGGCGAGCTGACCATCAACGGTGGACGTATTGCGCCGTTTACGCTGCGCGATATCTCGCTGGTGGAATATGCCGATAACAGCCCCACCATTGGCAAGCTTGCACCGCAGCAGTATCGCTCGTGGTGGCCGTTCCCGAACTGGGGTCTGCGCGACTCTAACGTCTCAGCGGATTTCCCCACTGCGGCCCAGGTCGCCATCCACCAGTATCAATATGAAGTGGGACATCATGTCGATGGCGTGATTATCTTTACGCCATTTCTGATCGAGCATATTTTGCAGGTCATCGGGCCGATTTACGTGCCCGGCTATAATGAAACCATTACCGCGCAGAACCTTGAAGACCGCCTGCATTACTATCAACAGGACAACTCGGGTATTGCCAAGCAGATCGCGTATCAACCCGGCGATAATAGTACCTCGGCGCGCAAACGGTTTACGGGCTATCTGGCGCACCTGCTCATGGATCACATTCGCCATGCTCCGCCGGACGAAATTCTCAATATTGGCCGCGAATTGCTGCACGATCTGAAGACCAAAGATCTACAGGTCTATTTCACCAACCCACAGGTTGAAAACCTGCTGATGAAGTACGGTGACGCGGCACAGATTGATCGCTCTCCCGCGCACGATGAACTCTACGTGGTACAGGAAAATCTCAGCGCCAGCAAGGCTTCACAGTATGTAAAAACCATCCTGCACGATATGGTGACGCTGGATGCGCAGGGCGGCGCGACCCATGTGCTACAGATTCGCCTGATGTACGACCAGCTTGGCCCGGTCTATGGCTACGATACCTACCGCGATTACGTGCGCGTCTACGTGCCACTCGACAGTCGCCTGCTCTATGGACAGGGCTTTGATACTGGAACCCCCTTGTGTGGTGGCCTTTATGTCTCCTGCCCTGGGGAAGATGTGTATCCTGGCGATGAACTGGTCTGCCCGAAGTATCTCTACCAGCCGGGCGCAGCAGTGCCCTCAATCAGCGATCCTGATGGCGCGCGCTGGCATCCACTTGACAGCATTGGTGGCCCAACCAATACGACCAGCGACGAACCAGGGCTTGCCATGTACGGCGGCTGGGTCGTCGTTCCCAAAAACTGCACGATAACCGTGACGCTCTCATGGTATGTGCCGCCGCGACCGTCTGGTTCCTATTCGCTGCTGGTCCAACGGCAGGCAGGCATTTTACCTGAGCTGGATTTGACCATCCTGCCGACACCCGGGGCCTGCTCTACTTTGCAGGTAACTGCCCTGCACTTTGACGGCATTATTCAGGAAGATGCCTCATTTTCTCCGCGTGTTATCCGCTCTTTGCCTCACGCGGCGACAGGCGGATGTTATCCCCAGCCAGGAGTGTAGGGCGCGTGGCGGCGGTCAAACTTTCCAATCGAGTCGTAGAAGTGGGTGGTTATCCCGTTCGCTATAAAGTAGGCGGCTCTGGCGATCCGGTTGTGCTGGTGCATGGGCTTTCCGGTTCGACTTTCTGGTGGACGCGCAACGTACCTGCCCTGGTTGAGTGCTACACGGTCTATCTGGTAGACCTGCCCGGCTTCGGTTCCATGCACCACTCGTCCCAACACCTCATGCTTTCAGAAGCCGCCTCCTGGCTGTATAGCTGGATGAAAGCCATTGGCATAACGCGCACGCATATTATAGGCCACTCGATGGGCGGGTGCATCAGTATTCGTTTTGCTGCTCGCTATCCTGAAATGGTGCGTCGCCTCGTCCTGGTCGCCCCGGCGGGGATACCAACTGTCAAGACGGTCTATGGCTATTTTGTTCCCTTAATGCGTGCCTTGCGTTACATGAGGCCGAGCTTTTTACCAATACTCACCTATGATGCTCTGCGCTCCGGTCCCGCTGCCCTGCTGCGAGCTACCAGAGACCTGCTTACTCAGGATATTCGTAATGATCTTGCAACTCTTCAGGCCCCCACGCTTTTGATCTGGGGCGAAAACGATACGCTGGTTCCTCCCACGCTTGCCGGGGTAATCTGTAATGCCCTGCCCGATGCTCGCCTGCTAATGGTGAAGAAAGCCGGGCATGTCGTCATGTTTGACCAGCCGCAGGAGTGTAACGAAGCAATCTTATCCTTCCTGGCTTCCTGAAAAATCGCGCATGAACTCGCGGATGGCGCGGCCCAACATCTTTGGCGAGTTGTAATTCACAGCATGTGCTGCTCCCGGAATGACCACCAGTCTGCTATTGGGCAGCAGCCGGTTAACCTCTTCCACCCAACGCTGCGGCACAATCGGGTCTTTCTCGCCGCGCAGCACCAGTGTGGGTACGTGTATGTATGGTAGATGTTGCTCTATCGGGTCGCGAAAGGCATACAACAATGTATGAATGGTACGGCGCAATCCGGCGGCCAGGTATTCTCGCGTTACTACCGGATAGAATGAAAGCGGTTCCACCAGCATATCGCGCATCAAGCGGAAAGCCTCTTGATGAATGGTGCGCGCCTGCGGGTCCATTGTTGGCCCCACTAAGATCAGCCGTTTCGTGTACTGAGGATAGCGCCGCGCAAAATCGACAATCGTCTGGCAGCCCAGCGAATTGCCTAGCAGCGTGGCGGGCGGCAGGTCGAGCGTCTTCATCCAGGCTGCCAGCGTATCAGCCATCTCTGGCACCGTCAAAATATGCCGGGGTTTCTCGCTCTTGCCATATCCCGGCAGGTCTGGAGCATATACATGATAGTAGGGCGCGAGTTCTTTCGCCGTCGGCACCATGTACCCGCTCGACACCGAAAGCCCATGCACCAGCACCATCACTTCGTTCGACGCGGGCGCTGGTTCAACCGCCACCCGCCCATGCATTTTCACGCCGTTGACGGTTGTCCAGATGCTCTTTAATTGACTGTCCGGTTCGTTCATGTTCCTATTCTAACATGTCGATGCCATGCTATGAAATAAACCCTCTGGCCTGTCATCGTGAGCGCAGCGAAGGATCTCCGTCTCCCCATAGGCTCGACATGACAAGCGCGAGATTCTTCGCTGCGCTCAGGATGACATGTAGAGGCAGGTTTGTAATGTAACTGTTAACTCGACTTTACCTGATCGTAAAATTCACCGTTGCCTGGCTGATTGGCGGGCTATTCTGTGGTTTGCCCAGGAAGATCAGCGTATAAGCAGTCACATCCTGCGGAACCAGGAAAAAGGCTGTTGCTTTTGTGCCTGTCGAGTTGGCAGGAAAGTTGAGTGGTATCTGCGAATCAATATCCGGTGAACTGGTCGTATCGCCAGCTTTGAGGCGAATGTAGTCGCCGTAGTAGGCATTGAAATCTGAGGCCGAGGAATTATCGACGCTGAGAGTTAGCACGACATAGCGCATTCCCTGCGTTGCCTGCTTTCCGTTGTAGCTCCATGACAGAGTAGCCGAGTTGATCGTCCATTTTACTCCGTCATACACTGTAGAAGCATTCGGATGCACCGTCAGGGGCTGGTAGGCTTTCAGATTGGCGTTTGTCACCAGCGGAATCACCATCTGCGCCTCCTGGGTCGTTCCTAGCTGCAAAGCAAGCTGGTTCGTTTTCGTCCCGGTTGGTACGGGAAAATCTAACCAGTTGTCCTGCGTTGCTCCGGCATTGGGCGCTGAACTATTCTTTTCGTTGCTGACGGCGACCACACTTTTATCCGGCAGGATCAGGTGAAATCCGTCTACATAGGAGTAGCCACCGCCCCGATTGCTGGTATTAGCTTCCCGGATGTTCAGGCGCACCATGCCGTTTGTTTTCGTAAAGTCGTCATCGATAAAGGCTGTCGATTGCTGGGCATTAAGCAGGGTAATATCTACACCCGCGTAATTTACCTTCTCGTTTAAGTTGACAGTAGTGATCAGTGGTTGTGTGGCCGGGACATTGCCGCTTTCCGTGTTTTGCAGCTTTTGCAAAACCTGGGGATAATAGGTTCTGACCGCGAAGTAGCCGGGTATGCCTACAAAAATGGTCAGAATCACAAGTACGATCAGGCAACCACAACAGCCGCTGCTCTGCCTTCGCGCCTGGTATCCAGGTCGATAACGGCGCATCAAGAAAAGCAGCCCGAGCGCGCCCAATGCCTCGGCAATCGGACTTTGATTTTGTTGAGGTTGCTGGTACTGGGGAAATTGTTGCTGTCCATAGGGAGGGCGTTGTTGCGGATAGTTCTGCGGCGACGAGCCGCCATACTGGCTTGGGTTTTGCTGCGCCAGTAAATCCGTTCCGCAGTTTGAGCAAAAGCGCTGGTTTACCGGCACTACCGTGCCGCATACCGGGCAGGAACGTGAGGCCATAAACAGGTTCCCTTCTCAGGAAAAGTATCCTGATCACATCTATTTGAGAAGCTAGTAAAAGTAAGCGTTCTGTTTAACGCAATTGTAGCCCTTCTCAGGATGATCTGTCTATCAGTAACTTCACCTATTGTTTATGACGAATTTCACTATTTAGGTGTTATCGCTTATCTTTTCTCCTTTGAGGTTGTGTTTTGCCGGAGTAATTGTCTTTTGCATGAGATCATATGGATGTCCGCGTGGTTTGTCTTTGTTCCCTCATGCTAGAGCCAGCCTTTTTGTTCGGCGCGCACAGCAGCCTCGACGCGCGTGCTGGCGTTCAATTTCTGCATGGCACTTGAAAGATAGTTGCGCACCGTTCCCTCAGTCAGGACGAGTGCTGAGGCAATCTCGGCATTACTTGCTCCTTGCCGGACCAGTTGTAAGATGACCTGCTCGCGCTCGGTGAGCGGGTTCTCTCCCTCGCTGAGTGCCGCGCTTGCCAGGAGCGGATCGACGACGCGCTCACCAGCTACGGCGCGACGAATGGCCGTGGCCAACTGCGCCGCCGGGGCATCCTTCACAAGAAATCCTACCGCCCCTTGCTCCATTGCCCGGCGCAGGTAGCCAGGCCGACCGAACGTGGTGAGGATCAGCACCTTACATTGTGGAAGGTGGGTATGTAAGGCTGCTGCTGCCTCAATGCCGCTACCACCAGGCATTTCAATATCGAGCAGCGCCACATCCGGCGTAGCGCTCAGAGCGGCTGCTAACACTTCGTCGCCGCGCGCCACCTCAGCCACGACGGTGATGTCCTGCTCGCGATTGAGCAAGGCGGCCAGCGCTCCCCGCACCATCGCCTGATCTTCAGCCAACAACACGCGAATCATTCCACGGCTCCTCTCGCTTGCTCAGTTTCCAGTACCCTCTTGTTGCCTTCTGATGATAGAGGCAAGATGACCTCTAACCGGAATCCTTGTTTGTCGGCTGGTCCAGCTTCACAGCGGCCTCCCAGGGCTTCCACCCGTTCGCACATACCACGCAATCCATTACCCGACCGGCCTGATTGCAGCCAGAGGGGAGATACCTGGAGTTTGTCTCCCTGCCCATCGTCGGTAATGGTCAGGCAGATTTCGCCCGGTTGGCGAGTGAGGGAGATAACACATTGCTTTGCCCGACTGTGACGTATCACGTTGGTGATACCCTCGCGTACAACCCAGGTCAGTACCGTTTCGATGGGCGGCGGCAGCGCTCCGGCGTCGTTCTGGACGATGCAACGGATACCGGCAGCAGCCAGCAGTTCGCGCGCCCGCTGGAGTTCGTTCGCCAGGGTGGTTTGCCGGTAGCCAGCCACTGCTTCGCGCACCTCTTGAAGCGCTGTGCGGGCTGCCGCCTCAATGTCGCGCACCTCGCGCCGCGCCTGCTGGGGGTCTTCTGGAATAAGCTGATCGGCCAGTTCGCTTTTGAGCGCAATCAGCGAGAGGCTGTGGCCCAGCAGGTCATGCAGATCGCGAGCAAAGCGCAAGCGTTCTTCGGAGACGGCCAGACGGGCAATTTCGCGGCGGGCCAGCCGCAGTTCCCGGTTCGTGCGAAAGGCGCGGCTGAAGGTGGCAGTGGTGGCTCCGACGGCAGGAATCAGAAAGACCATGAAGGCTATTGTCACCCAGGGGGCAGCAGTGACTATCCCCAGAAGAAGGTCGAGCAGCATGAGGCCGCCAAAGACCAGCACAGCCTGCCTGACAGTCAGCCGCGCCGCCACGCTGGCGCTGACGAAAATGAGCGCGCCCAGTCCCCAGGAACCCTGAAGAAAGGGCGCTGGCAGACTCAGCCCAAGCAGGAGCGCGAGGGGTATCCACCATCCCCTTTGGAACCTGCTCTCTACCGGCGCTACTCGCGTCAGGAGATAGGCTTCCTCCCAGGTTGCCCACAGGTAGACGCCGACGAAGGGACCAAAGCCGACCAGCACAACCACTTTGAGCAGCGATGGCGGTGACTCTGCAAACGCCACCACCGGCTGGATGAGAAAGGGCAGCCACATCAGCCAGATGCCCCACAAGAGATAGGGCGAGCTGCCTCTGCTTTCCTGCTCATCCTGCAAAATGTTCTCAGGCTGCATGGAAACACGCCCCTTTCTGTATCGGTGTGTACCGCCAGGGGACACGATTCATCGCGTCCCTACAGGATTATTCCCATTATATTATCAAAATCCATAAGAGGTTATCTGACAAGGATCGGTCCCTGCGCGGCCCAGCATGATAGATTGGCCGCCTTTTGACAATGGTAGGGCTTTGCTTTAGCCCCGGCGAGCGAAGAACGCCACAAGTAGAGCGGCCCCCACAAGGAAGGCACCCACAATGAACATCTCCGAGATGTTCCAGCCCAGTCCAAACCAGGGGTCCTGCATCAGGAAGACCAGGTGCTTCAGCGGAGTGGCATCACTGACCCTTACCAGAGCGGTGGGCAGCACCTCGAATGGCGCGCCCGGACCGCTAATCTGCATCATTACGAACCAGAGTAGAACGCCTGCGCCCTGAGCTGTGCGTGCCGTAGGCAAGGCCAGCCCCAGGAAGAGGCCAATCATGGCAAACATAATGGCCCCCAGGATGAAGGCCGCCAGCACCTCAACCAGGGACTGAGGACTTCTGGTGTGGTAGACGGCAAACGCAACCAGTACCAGAATCAGACTTGCCAGCACCCCGATAAGGAATGTCGCCGCGACCTGACCCCCCAGGACGCTCCATACTGGAATCGTTGAGGCACGAAAGCGCCGCAGCACACCACGCTCCCGATATGCGGCCAGATGTACAGGCAGCGCGATGAGACCAATAGCCGCTACGACCAGTGCGACGTAGGCTGGCACATAGTAATTCAATATTCCAAAGCCCCGGTACACGTGTGGATCAGCGGGCCGGTTGCCAAACACACTGCCCAGGACGAACAGCACGACGAACGGGATAGCAAAGGTGAACAGCACTGTCAGGGGTTCGCGGGTGAAGAGCTTGAGTTCAACCCACGTGGTTTTGATTAAGGCGCGCATGGCTATTGCTCCTCCTCTGGCTTACCAACAATTTGAAGAAAGACCTCCTCCAGGGTGGGACGCTCTACTCGCAGGTCGGCTGGCTCGATGCCCTGTTGCAGCAGCGCCGAGGCGACATGCTGTAACACCGGGCCATCACCCTCTACCTCGATCTGACTCCCCTGCTGCCGGACGGAGTACACATGTGGCACCGCCTCCAACCGGGGAAGAACCTCGCCATCCCATGTGAACAACACGCGTGTCTGTTGTGATCGCTGCTCGACCAGTCTGGCAGGGGTATCCATCGCCACGATGCGCCCGTGATTGACGACCGCTACTCGCTGGCAGAGCCGTTCGACCTCATCCATAAAATGGCTGACGAGTACCACCGTTGTGCCTCGCTTGCCGATGGCCTCGATCAGATCCCAGGTGGCACGTCGCGCTGCCGGATCAAGGCCCGTCGTCATTTCATCCAGGAAGACAATTTCAGGCTGATTGACCAGCGCCAGAGCCACAAACAAGCGCTGCCGCTGGCCGCCGGAGAGGTTGGCAAAGCTGGTGTTACGCTTATCAGCCAGGCCCCACTGCTCAAGCAACTGTTCGCGCTTGACGCGGCTGAGGGGTGCGGTAGCAAACAGATCGAGGGCTTCCCAGACTTTGAGGCGATCCGGCAGTGCGGACTCCTGTAACTGGCTGCCGATACGGCGACGCAGGCTTGCCCGCTGCGTCCAGGGGTCCAGACCCAGGACGCGCATCTGGCCACCATCAGCGTGCCGCAGTCCTTGCAGGCACTCGACGGTGGTTGTCTTACCCGCTCCGTTGGGGCCTAGCAGACCAAAGATTTCACCAGCAGCCACGTCAAAGGACACGTCATCCACCGCGACCATTGACCCGTACATTTTGCGCAGCCCCCGGACTTCTATGACCATTTGCATCGCTATACTCTGCGGCTTCTCCCACTTCCTCCAGGAGCGAGAGGAGCTGCACCCTCCTTTCGTGTGGTATCAGTTATGGAGCCGATTGTGGTAGCAACGAGAGGCCTTATAAACTGAGCAACTGGATTGGCATCTGCTTGCAACTCACCTCGGTGCTGTCTCAAGTATAATGTGGGATCTGGCAGCTCGTGTAGTGTCATCTCTCATCACTTTTAGATGACAGCTATCATATGGCGCAAGAAGAGGGCCTTGTGGCGCAGAGGTGAAAAACATGAGACAACACGAATATGGTACAATTTCAGCGGCTTCGGGTGATGAACTTTGACAAAATACGAGGGGATACTGACTCCCTGTCATCCTGAGCGCAGCGAAGGAGAGGCGGGCTGGCCTTCTCGCGTGCCACGACCGGAGATTCTTCGCTGCGCTCAGGATGACAGGCGTGAAGCTCCCCCTTTATTTCTCAAAAAACATTAGCTGGAGTTATTATGTATGAGCAGGGGGAGAGCATGCCCACATCCATCTTTAGTCCCGAAGTCGAGGCCGCGCTGGATCAGGCGAAAGTTCCGGCGATTCGCGAAGTGCAATTGGGCGATCAGGTTGTCCGCGTTCCCACGCCTTATCCCTCGCCCGAGGACTGGCGCGACACCCCCATCTATTTTCTGCTGGTAGACCGCTTCAACAATCCGAACGCGCCGCCGCGCCACCTGCCCTGGAACAGTATCTATGGCGATTTCCAGGGTGGAACCATCGAGGGCGTGCGTCAGCAACTTGATTACCTGCAACAACTCGGCATTGGCGCGATCTGGCTCTCTCCCGTCCTGAAAAACTGCCAGTATAGCCCCTCCTATCATGGCTATGGCATTCAAGATTTTCTCGCCATCGATCCACGCTTCGCCTCCGATCCTGTGCAGGCGCGCCAGAATCCCGCGCTTGTAGAGACTGAGCTACGCCGCCTGGTAGATGAGGCGCACGCGCGTGGTATCTACATTATTTTCGATATCGTGCTGCATCACACGGGCGACGTCTTTACCTATCAGCAATACGGCGACCTGGCTCCCTGGAGCAATGCGCCTTACCCCATCTACTGGCATGACGAGCATGGCAATCCCCGGCAAGATTGGCCCGAAGCGCCCGCCAATCCATCACTGGATGCCGCTATCTGGCCGGACGAACTGCGGCACAACAGCGCCTTTCTGCGCCAGGGCAACGCCTTCGGCCCCGATGGCTCGGTAACGAATCCCGCGGGCGACTTTTTTTCCCTGAAAAGCCTCGCCACCGATGAGCAGGACAGCACCGGCTATCCTGTGCATAACATCCTGATTCGCACCTTCCAGTACCTCATCGCCCGCTTCGACATCGACGGTTTTCGTATAGACACCGTAAAGTACATCAGCGCCGATTTTGCTCGTCTCTTCGCTAACAGTATTCGTGAGTATGCCCTGAGCATAGGTAAGAAGAATTTCTTTATCTTCGGCGAAATATATGATAATGAAGACACCATTGCCCAGTTTATCGGGCGCAATACCCGCATAACCGAAGCGGGGGATATCATTGGAATCGATGCCGCGCTCGATTTCCCGCTTTTCTACACGCTTCCCGGCGTTTGCAAGGGCCAGCTTCCACCCTCTGCCGTTGTTTCGATGTACGCGCATCGCAAGCTGGTGGAAAGCGATATTCTGAGTACTCACGGTGACGCCAGCAACTTTTTTGTAACTTTTCTAGATAACCACGATCAATCCTCGCGTTTCTTTTATCGCAACCCGGCGCATCCTGACGCCTTTGATGCGCAGCTTTCGCTTGGGGTTGCCTGCCTGTTTGCGCTCCCCGGCATTCCCTGCCTCTACTATGGTACGGAACAGGGCCTATCAGGCGCGGGTAATGTTCCCGAGGCGGTACGTGAAGCGCTCTGGGGCAAGCCAGATGCCTTTGATACGCACTCTCAGTTCTATATAGCTATTGCCCAGATCGCGGTCCTGCGCCAGAATCAGCCCGCCCTGCGCTATGGGCGTTACTATTTCCGCCCGCTCTCCGGTGATGGTACCTACTTTGGCATTTCTACCACTGCGCCCGGCGTCCTGGCCTTCTCGCGCATTCTGAACGACCAGGAAGTGCTGATTATCGCCAACACCAGCCCTACATCCTCCTGGTCCGGTCAGGTCATCATTGATTACTCGCTCAACCCGGTTCAGGCCACCTATACCATCCTCTATAGCAATAATCCGCACCCGGCACCACCATCACCGCTCGAAGACAAACAGGCGAACACCATTCAAGTAACAGAAGTAAATGGTTCTCTCACCTACGGCCCTGCTCGTGTGCTTCCCGTCCAACTCGCCCCAATGGAAGTGCAGATCCTCTGTAGGGGCGGGGGCATGGGCTGATGGGTGGGGAGGGCGCTTGCGCCGCCCTGGCGCGTCCCTCGCCATATGCAAATGTCTTCTGTAATAGTAAGCAGGCTAAATTATAAGAAGCCTCTATAGAAATGCATCTCTTCTCGCATTTTTCCTTCTTACACCTTGCCATTACAAATCTGCCTTTCAGATGTCATCCTGAGCGCCGCGAAGGATCTCTCGTGTGGGCATGCGATCATACTGGCGACGCAGATTCTTCGCGGCGCTCAGGATGACAGGCGAGCGGGTCTTGTTCATGGCTTGCCATGAAGCAAATTTCTTTTAAATCTAAATGCAAGTTGTCTTATGTAATTGATGATCTAAAAATGTATAAAAATATATCATAATGTATCAAGCTGGCGGATGAATAATGAAGCTGGAGAGAAGAGAAGGTTAAGTAACGTATGCTACATTTAGCACAGGTAGTGATCTGGGGTGTGTCATTACGCGAGACGTGATCTGAGTGCCAGTTAGAAACACACATCAAACAGAACACGTTTGCCCGGTGAGTTATGAAAAATCGACCCGTTCTATTACGGGTCAACCGCACAATGCCATGTCACTCTAATTTAAGAAGTTGTAAGTACATTTTGTAAATCAGGCAATGAAAGAAAGGAAAAGCGCAGTGTCGAAAAAGTGGCTTTTCAGCCTGGGTTCTCTGGGCCTGATCGTGGCTGTTCTAGCTGCGGTCACGTTCGCGGTTTTTAGCCCGCGCAGTGCTGCTCGTGCTGCTGGCCCCCAGCTTCCCCATGTTGGCAAATTGTCTGCTCGCTATGCAGTTGATAATCTCGGCAGTCAGACCGGGGCTATTGCCAATAGCGGCGGCGGCAGCTCCACTATCCCCACCTGGTCGTCTGCATTCACCTATAATGGCGTCAATTATCCGTATACGATGGTCGGTACGAACCCCTCTGATGGCTCTGTGACCACCACAGTTCCGACCGAGATCATTCCCATCGATTTGAGCTTCTCCAGCGGCATTGCTCTGGACGGCACAAAGAAGGTCGGCCCGACCATCGCATCTCCTATCTTCAGGAACGCGCAGTTCACCAGTGGCAACACCCAGTATGGTGACGCGATCCAGCGCCAGGAGTTCTGGACGTATGTTTCGACCGTCAGCCACCAGTACCATGTGCTGCTAGGCCATCCGACCGTCTACCCGACCCTCAGCGTCAACGTTCCCGCCAACAAGGGCCAGGTCGTTCTGACCAGCACCGGCGTTGAAGTTGGACTGGTTGACTACAACTGGTGGGGCGTGAAGATTCTTTCCTGGATCAACCAGCTTGGCATTCAGCCGAACACCCTGCCCATCTTCCTGACCTACAACACCGTGTTGTACATCGGAAGCACCAGCAACTGCTGCGTCATCGGTTTCCACGGCGTGACCCGCGCCTTCCACACGAAGCAGACCTTCTCCTGGGCTTCATGGACTGATCCTGGCATCTTTTCGGTGCCTATTCAGGATGTGAACGCCCTCAGCCACGAGGTTGCTGAGTGGTACAATGACCCCTACACCAACAACATTGTTCCCAACTGGAGCGTTCCATCTGAGCCACAGTACGGCTGCTCGAATCTGCTTGAGGTTGGTGACCCCCTGGTCGGCGTGGCCTTCAACGTCAACGGCTATACCCTGCAGGACGAGGCCAGCTACTCCTGGTTCGCCCACCAGGTACCGTCGCTGAACCAGAACGGTGAATACAGTTACCTCGGTACCTTCACCAGCCCCGCCCCTGGTTGCTAATCTTGGGACTGACTGGCACTCAAAAATAAATAATCCGTGATATCGATCACGAAAGAAGCAGGCCCCATTGGATACGTCCGGTGGGGCCTGCTTCTTTCGTGATTTTTGGGGGTGACACATTTTGGGGGAGCGGCGAAGCGGCTCCCGGTGCGTAGGGACAGGGGGATGGGTGGATGTGGTGCGGGGGCCTCGTGCCTGTCCCGGGGTTGGGCGGGGTGGGGCAAAACGGTATCCAATGCCAAAAAGCGTCAGGGAGAGAGAGGGCGGTGGTGGGGCAAAAACAAGGTTTGATCACTACGCGCGTTTGCCCCACACCACCCGGGACAGGCACAAGGCCCCCACCGCCCATCCACCCATCCCCCTGTCCCTACGCAAGGAATGCGGGCCTCTTGTCAGCCATTATTTATAATCCCACCGTACCCGCTCCAGCAGGTAAGCAGGCACCTCGTCCATGTGCAGGCGAATCTGGGTCATGCCATCACGTTCGCGCACCGTCACGGTCTGGTCTTCCAGCGTCGTGAAGTCGATGGTGACACAGTAGGGTGTGCCGATTTCGTCCTGGCGGCGGTAGCGTCGCCCGATATTCGCCACGTCGTCGTATTGCGCGACCATCAGGCGTTTCAGGCGGTTGTGCAGCCCTTTAGCAGCCGTCACCAGCTCTTCCTTGTTCTTCTGGAGCGGCAGCACCGCCACCTTGACCGGAGCGACCCAGGGATGCAGGCGCAGCACTGTGCGGCCCTCTTTGTCCTTGCCAGAGGGCGGCTCCTCCTCGTAGGCATCCAGCAGCAGGTTGAGGAAGGTGCGATCTACGCCGCCTGATGTCTCGACGATCCAGGGAATGTAGCGTTCCTTCGTCTCCGGGTCGGTGTAGCTCAAATCCTGGCCGCTATACTCGCTGTGGCGCGAGAGGTCCCAGTCCTGTCGCCAGTGAATGCCCTCCCATTCCTGCCAGCCCAGGATGCTCTGGTACTCGACGTCGAAGGCCTGTTTCGCGTAGTGCGCCAGTTCGTCCGGCCCATGGGGTCGCAGGCGCAGGCGGTCCTTGTGGTTAATCAGGTCTTTGTACCACGCGAAGCGGCGCTCTTTCCAGTAATCGAACCACTGCTGCATCTCGCTCGGATGCACAAAGTACTGCAAATCCCACTGCTCGAACTCGCGCTGCCGGAACAGGAAGTTGCCCGGCGTCACCTCGTTGCGGAAGGCCTTCCCGATCTGGCAAATGCCGAACGGAATCGAGACGCGCGAGGATTTCAGCACGTTGTCGTAATCCAGGTAGATGTTCTGGCAGGCCTCGCCGCGCAGGTAGGTCTTCATCTTGTCGCCCTCAACCACGCCGATATACGTCTCCATCATCAGGTTGAAGACACGCGGCTCGGTCAATTCGCCGCCGCACACCGGACACCTGCCAGACTCGCGGTTGGCCTCCGGCAAATGATCGACGCGGAAGCGCCGTTTGCATTTCTTGCAGTCCACCAAACGGTCAACGAAGTTCTCGACATGCCCGCTGGCCTCCCACACGCGGGGATGGGTGATGATGGCCCCTTCGATGCCGACCACGTTATCATTGGTCTGCACCATTGACCACCACCAGTAGCGGCGGATATTGTTGCGCATCTCGACGCCGAGCGGCCCGAAGTCATAGATGCCCGAAACGCCGCCGTAGATCTCGGAGTTGGGGTAGACGAAGCCACGCCGCTTGCAGAGCGCGACAATCTTCTCAACGGGGACAAATGGCGTATCCTGCATCGATACGCGCTGTTCTTCCGTCTGTGTCATGAGTGGATTCCTCCTCACAAAATGTTTTGAGCCTGAACTGAACCCGCTTCCTGGCAGAAAAAAGTACCAGAAAGAGTTGAGTTCCGCCTCACACAAAAAAGCCCCAGGCGTTTAACACAACAACGCCCAGGGACGAAATCACGCCCGCGCTGGCCTGGGGCCACAGCGACTTACGGCATGATGCGCGGTTCCACCCTGCTTCTTCACCCACGTGAAGGTGAAGCCACTCATTAACGACCCGGCTCCGAAGCGCCCTTCACCTGCCGTTGGCCGCCGACCTCGCACCACCCGTCGGCTCGCTGATGCCCCCGCTCTCAGGCTACTCCTCTTCATCAACACCGGAAAACATATGCACTTGTCTGTATGGGGGTAGTATACAGGAGTTGGGGGGGATGTGCAAGAGGCGGGCAGTGTATCAATTTATCATCTTGACATCCCTTCCCTCTCTTGTGATACATTATCCATTGTCACCACGACACTACATGCTGAGCTATCTTAGAAGACACACAACCTCGTACAACCATATTTTTTAAGAGCGCATACACCGTAGTGCGTCCACCGGATTCTGCACACTTCTGTAACAACCGAACATCCTCTAGCTATCTATCCGGCTCGTATACTGTCACGTAGCGCGTCGCTGTATATCGTACAGGGTATGTATTTGTCTTGTCGCAGTTGACATGCTCGCCGAGGAGGATATGTAATGGCGAAACCCCCGATCAAAGTTTATGTACAGCATCACGGCAATATGATGTGTGACTATCGTTGGTTGTTGGTGAACCCTGAATGGATGCAGAGCAAGAATAACCAGGCTCCGCAGTCGCATTGGGGGCCGTGTCCTACCCATACGGTGGTGGTTGAGCATCCCGATGGGCGTTTGCTTTTCGATACCTCTTGCCCGCGTGATTGGCAGCAGCATTGGGTGAATACGGCAGCCGAAACCTGGTTCCCTTATGAAGATGTCTCGCCGGACCAGTATTTTCAAGAACGGCTCAAGCAGCTCAAGCTTGAACCATCGGACTTCAAGTATGTTGCCATGAGCCACCTGCACCTGGATCATGCCGGAAATATTCGCACCTTCCAGAATACCGATGCCCAGATTCTTGTGCATCGCAAGGAGTACCAGGGCGCGATCTCGATTCCGGGCGAGGTGCAGGGCTTCCATCTCAAGCGAGATTATATGCTGGATGGCCTGCGCTGGTTGCAGCTTACCGAAGACACTGAAATCATGGAGGGCGTGCGGCTGTTCGAGGCTCCCGGCCACACGTGGGGTACAATGTGCCTGATGGTTGACCTGCCCAATACCGGCACCATGATTTTCACCTCGGATGCTGCCTATATGCGTGAAAGTTACGGCCCACCGCCCATTGGCGCTGCCATCGTCTGGGATAGCCTGGGCTGGCTGAACTCCGTCGAGCGCATCCGCAGCTTCGCCAACCTGCGCAATGCCACGATCATCTTCGGCCACGATCCCAAGCAGATCAAGGAAATTCGTCTAGCGCCGGAAGCGTATTACGACTAGAAAGAAGCATACACTATGGGTTGCCTTGACATTCCAAACGAAACCGTCTATACGATGGAGATGACCCCCATCAAGGTCGGGCCGGGCGCGACCAACGAGGTTGCCTATGACCTCAAGCGGCTGGGCGTGCGTCACGCGCTGATCGTCACCGACCCCGGTGTCATGAAGATTGGCCTGCCGGAGCGCGTCCGCACCCTCATCCAGGACGCGGGGATCAGCGCCGATATCTTCGACGATGTGCATGTAGAACCGACCGATAAATCCTTCGAGGAGATCTCCAGCTTTGTGCATGGGCGCGACTACGATGGCTTCGTAGCGGTTGGCGGCGGAAGCAGTATCGACTCGGCAAAGGCCGCCAACCTCTTTACGACCTATCCCGCGCCCGTTATGGACTACGTCAACAAGCCCGTTGGCAAGGGTCTGCCTGTTCCTGGCCCGCTCAAGCCCCTGGTCGCTATTCCCACCACAGCGGGTACGGGCAGCGAAACGACCGCCGTAGCGATCATGGACGTGCTGTCCTTGAAGGTCAAGACAGGCATCTCGAACCGCTACCTGCGCCCCTCGATGGCGATCATCGATCCGCTCAATACGGTCTCGCTGCCGCCAATGGCAACGGCCTATCCCGGCTTCGATGTTCTCACACACGCGCTCGAATCCTATACCAGCCGCCCCTACGATGCTCGCCCGCGCCACGAGCCGGACCAGCGTCCCGTCTACGTCGGCAGCAATCCCATCAGTGACCTGTGGTGCGAAAAAGCCCTCGAATACCTGGGCCGCTACTTCCGCCGCGCTGTGCTGAACGGTATGGATGTGGAGGCGCGCACGCACATGGCGCTCGCGGCCACCTACGCGGGCATCGGCTTCGGCAATGCAGGCGTTCACGTGCCACACGCCATCGCCTATCCCATTGCTGGCCTGGTGAAAAACTTCTCGCCGCCCGATTATCCCAAAAACGAGCCGATCATCCCACACGGCCTCTCGGTCGTCATCACCGCGCCATCCACGTTCCGCTGGACCTATCCCACCAACCCGGAACGCCACCTGCGCGCTGCCCAATTGCTGGGAGGCGACGTGAACGGCCTCAGCTCAGCCGAGATGCGCGAGGCTCTGCCGCGCACCCTGCTCTCGCTGATGCAGGATACGGGCATTCCCAACGGCCTCGGCGCGCTAGGCTATGGCGAGGCCGATGTTTCCGCGCTCATCGATGGCACGCTCAAGCAGCAGCGTCTGCTTGTCAATTGCCCCCGCGATGTTGGCGCAGAAGAAATCCAGCACGTCATCCAGAACAGCTTCGAATACTGGTAGGAAGATTTGCGCCGCCCATACATGACGATGGGCGGTGCAATGTCTGATTGAATATATCGCGTAGATAGGTGTGATGAATAAAATGATCCGGCGAATGTAGGGACGTGATTTATCGCGTCCACCTTGCCTGGATCGGCGTACAAGGCCGGGCAGGACGCGATAAATCACGTCCCTACATTCCGTTGCCGCATTATTTGATGAGGGTTATCACCATTGCACGCGAAAGCATAAAGGAGACATTCATGCCCATTTACGAGTATCGTTGCCTGGAATGCGGCCAGGTCTTCTCGCGGCTATTTTTCAGTTACAAAGACACTGCGGGTAATGAATTATGCTCGTCCTGCGGCAGCCAGCAGACCCAGCGCCTCATCTCGTCCTTTGCCATCGGCAATCGCGTTGATCCAGGCCCAGGACGCGCCGCGTGGCCGACCAGTTGGGATGATACAAACGGCGGCGACCCGGAGACTTTGCGCTATTGGCGGCATCGTATCGAGCGCGAGGCCCGCCTGGAAGAAAAATATCCCGAACTTGCTAACCCCGCTCTACTTACAGGCAAAGGCACAATGTCTCAAGATACATCGCAACACGTGGAAACAGAGCCTAGCCACGCGCATCACCATCATCACCATGAACACCATCATCACGAACACAGTCAATCGGTCAACACTGAGTCTTCGTAAGAGGGTAGGTGTCATGTTTTTTGGGAATGGACGAGAAGCCATTTTCTGTGAAGGGAACGGGGAGCCTGCGTAGGGACAGGGGGATGTGGGGATGGGTTGTGGGGGCCTTGTGCCTGTCCCTGGGTGGGGTGGGGAAAACGCGCCAGGGTGGTCGAGCATCATTTTTGCCCCACCGCCCAGCCCCAGGGACAGGCACGAGGCCCCCACCGCTCTACCCCACATCCCCCTGTCCCTACGCACACTCCTGCCAGTTCTCTGTGCTTCCCGTCCCCATCAAATAGAAGGAGGGTTCTCACATGGTAGAAGATGCAACTACTCAGGCCGCGAATGCCAGAGCGGTCTACGAAGCGCGTCCCTGGCTCAAACACTACCCAAATTATGTCGCGCCTGATATCACGCCGCAGTTTTCGAGCGCGTTGGAGATGTTTCTGGCGACGGTCAAAGCTATGCCGGAACAGCCCGCGCTCCACTATTTCGATCAAACCATCACCTTTGGCGAACTTGACCGGCAGAGCAGCGCCTTCGCGGCGGCCCTGAAGGAGCGCGGCGTGGTCTATGGCGACCGCGTGGCGCTGTTCCTGCAAAACGTCCCTCAATTTCTGGTTGCTATGTATGGCATCTGGAAGGCGGGGGCGATTGTTGTGCTATGCAACCCTATGTTCAAGCAGAAGGAGCTTGAATATCATCTTAACGACTCCGGCGCGAAAGGCCTTGTTTGTCTTGAGTCTCTGTACGAAACCGTCGCCCGTTCTACGGTCGGCAATACGCAGGTGCAGTTTGTTGTCACCACCAGCGAATTAGATTATGCAGGCGGCGACCCCATACCATCGCTCCTGGCCTCTTCCAGCAAGCAGCGTTTTGAGGACACGCTGGATATGCTCGACCTGCTGGCGAAGTTTGACGGCGCGCAGCTTGAGGTAGCCCAACTGAAGCCGGACGATACTGGCTTCCTCACCTACACCTCTGGCACGACCGGGCCGCCAAAGGGAGCGATGAACACGCATGCCAATATTGTTTTCAATGCCACCGTCTATCGCGACTGGATGCAACTGAGCAAAGACGATGTCGCGATAGGTGTCGCGCCCTTTTTCCATATCACAGGCCTGATTGCCAGCCTCGCAGCATCCGCGCTCACAGGTATGCCCATCATCACCTTCTATCGCTTTGACCCGGCGGAGATGCTTCGTCTCACCGAAAAGTGGCGCGGCACCTTCACCGTCGCCGCCATCACCGTCTTCATCGCGCTGCTCAATTGCCCCGACATTCACACACGCGATCTTTCGTCAATGAAGAAGATGTACAGCGGCGGCGCGCCCGTCTCGCCCAAAATCGTAGAAAATTTCCAGGAAGCGACCGGAGCCTACATCCATAACATCTATGGCCTGACCGAGACGACCTCGCCATCCCATGCCGTTCCGATGGGTAAGCAAGCGCCCGTTGACCCCGATTCGGGCGCGCTCTCGGTTGGCGTTCCCATTCCCAATACTATTTGCCGTATCATAGATGTCGCGACAGGCGAAGACCTGCCAGTTGGCTCAGTAGGTGAACTTATCACCAAAGGGCCGGAGATTGTGGCCGGCTACTGGCAAAAGCCGGAGGAGACCGCCAACGCCATTCGCGACGGCTATCTCTACACAGGCGACGTGGCGAAGATGGATGAGGATGGCTGGTTCTATATCGTAGACCGCAAGAAGGACCTGATAAACGTCTCCGGCTACAAAGTCTGGCCGCGTGATGTCGAGGACACGCTCTACCAGCACCCCGCCGTCCGCGAAGCCGCCGTCGTAGGCGTACCCGACCCCTATCGCGGCGAAACCGTCAAAGCCTTCGTCGCCCTGAAAAGCGGCTACGAAACCACGCCAGAAGAGTTAATAGAATTCTGCAAAGCCCGCATGGCAAACTACAAATACCCCCGTCAGGTGGTCATCCTGGATGATTTGCCGAAGACACCGACGGGTAAATTTTTACGACGGGAGTTGCGCAATCAGTAGGGACAGGGGGCGGTGTGGATGTGGTGCGGGGGCCTCGTGCCTGTCCCTGGGAGATGTGGGGAAAAACGCGCGGGAGGTCGAAAGTTGCCCCGCCACCCCGCCCCAGGGACAGGCACGAGGCCCCCGCCGCTCTACCCCGCATCCCCCTGTCCCTACGGATGGGGGTTTTCCATTACCCTACCTGTTTGGCAGCCTCTTGCATTTGTTGCAGGTGCGCCCGCAAATGTCCTGTGATAAATTCCTCGATAAACCAGGAGAGCGGTTTATCGCCATATTTTACATGATGGCCTGTGATATCCAGGTCGCTATCCTGCAACGTGTATAAGACGGATTCCAGTCGCCCGTAGCTGGCGGGTAGGGCGGATTTGATCTGCTCAAGCGTGTCATGTGCGTGATCGCGAATGGCGGCGAGGCGTCCTTCGTGTTGCATTGTACGGCCAAAATTCTTCCCTGGCTCTGCCACCAATGCCGCGACTTCGTTGGCCCAATATGACAGAAATTCTACGATATGGGCCAGATTTTCCATGATCGTCCACTCGTCGTTGCCGGGCGAAACATACAATTGTTCTGGTGGAAGCTGCGCGAGCGGCCCATCAATGAGGATGAGTAGCGCGTTATAGGATTGCTGCGCGTCCTTGCGAATCGCCTCAACTTTTGGATTGGCTGGTGATGTTGTCATGCGTTGACCCCTTTACTTCTCTGACTTTTTCTTCCATTATCATATATGTGTGGGTGTGACAACAACATTGCGGAAGGAGATTCCCCTATGGAAGACATGCAGATTCCGACCTTTATTGATGTTCTGGAAGCGCAGAAGCGTATTCGTTCCTACCTGCCGCGCACGCCGCTCCACCGCTATCCCGCGCTGGATGCCTTGCTCAGTACGGAAACGTATATTAAGCACGAAAACTATCAGCCCGTCGGCGCGTTCAAAGTGCGCGGCGGCATCAACCTTATTTCGCAACTTAGTCCAGAGGAGCGTTCGCGTGGCGTGATTGCCGCCTCTACAGGTAATCACGGCCAGTCCGTAGCTTATGCTGCCCGTCTCTTTGGCGTCAAAGCCATCATCGTTGTGCCTGAAAAGGCCAATCCTGGCAAAGTGGCGGCGATGGAAGGCATGGGAGCCGAAGTCATCAAATTTGGCGAGACCTACGATGAAGCGAAACACCATTGTGAAGACCTGGCCCGCCTTCACGGCTACCGTTACGTCCACTCCGGCAACGAACCCATGCTGATTGCTGGGGTCGCTACCGAGGGCCTTGAGATGTTGGAAGACCAGCCTGACCTCGACATCATCTTCGTTCCCATCGGCGGCGGCAGTGGCGCGGCAGGTGTCGCCATTGCTGCACACGCCATCAATCCCGATATTCAGGTAATTGGCGTCCAGGCCGAAGCTGCTCCTGCCGCCTACGAAACCTGGCGACAGCATCGCCTCGTCACCGCCCCCAACCGCACCTTTGCCGAAGGATTAGCAACAGGCGTCGCCTTTGAACTCCCCCAGGCCATCATGCGCGAACACCTCGCCGATTTCCTGCTCGTCACCGAAGAGGAGATCATGCGCGCAATGGTCTGGCTCATCGAACGAGCCCATACTCTTGCTGAAGGCGCGGGCGCTGCTGCCCTGGCAGGCGCGTACAGAATGCGCGATTCTTTACAAGGTAAAAAAGTAGGTTTGGTCTGTTCAGGGGGAAATACTTCTTTGGAACATTTGAAACTGGCTTTGTTGACAGTTGGATAATGGTAGGGTTTTGTAGGGACGCGATTCATCGCGTCCTGCCCAATCATCGCGCATCAGAGGCCGGAGCAGGACGCGATGAATCGCGTCCCTACAAAATATGAGGGGATATTTGCCCCATGTCATCCTGAGCGCAGCGAAGGATCTCCAGCCTCGACAAGCGAATCGCCGGGGAACATAGATCCTTCGCTGCGCTCAGGATGACATGTTGCCGAATAATGCCCCGCTTGCCCGCTCTCCTCGCTTCATGCTACAATGGGAATAACTTATGGACGACCTGGAGCGTGTTGGGCGGCCTATTCTATTGAAATAAACAGAACGTAGAGAACACAAAACATGGATGAGCAGGTGGTGGCAGGGAACATTCCCGCAGCCAATGAAGATATCGCGGCCTTTGTAGCGCGTTACCCATTTTCGCTCGACCCTTTTCAGCTAGAGGCTATCGCGCATCTTTCCGAGGGCCGCTCCGTGATGGTAGCGGCTCCAACCGGCACTGGCAAAACCCTTGTGGCCGAGTATGCTATCTGGGCTGCGCAACAACGCCGCCAGCGCGTCATCTATACTACTCCGCTCAAGGCGCTTTCCAACCAGAAGTTCCGCGACCTGCGCGCCATCTATGGTTCCGACGCTGTGGGACTCGTCACGGGCGATATTGTCGAACATAGCAGCGCCTCTATCGTTATCATGACCACCGAGGTCTACCGCAATATGCTGCTCGAAGAAGGCGGCGAGCGTTTCACGGATGGCGAAAATCGCACTCCCGCCTCGCTGGCCGATGTCGGCTATATCGTCTTTGATGAACTGCATTACCTCAGCGATATTGGGCGCGGTCCCGTCTGGGAAGAGGCCATCATCTGTTCTCCCCCGCACATACAACTGGTCGGCCTCTCAGCTACCGTTAGCAATGCCGAAGACCTGGCCGATTGGATCAGCCGCGTGCATCGCCCCATTTCGCTGGTCGTGCATGACAAGCGGGCCGTTCCGCTCGAACACTACTACTTTCTTGATAATAAGCTACACCTCGTTATGGATGCAGATGGCAAGCGCGTCGAGCGTTTCCCCAATGTCGGGGGCGAAGCGCGTATCGCCATGCAGCGCGGGCGAGGCCGCGTCTATGTCTTCGAAAACGAGGATGAGGATGAGGACGACGATGATTGGCACGACCGCAAGCGCAAGCATAAGAAACACCGCAGGCGCGACGAGGAAGAGGACGCGCACAACGAGATAGCCGAGGTCGATGCGAATGGACGCGCCGCGCAGAAAGCCAGGAAATCCGCCGAGCGCAAAGCTCCTGAGCCGGGCGAGATTCTGACTGCCCTGCGCGAGGCCGATATGCTGCCCTGCCTCTACTTCCTGCCTGGGCGCAAAGTCGTCGAGGAAGCGGCCATGAGCGCGGCCCTGCACATGTTTACCACGCCGGAAGAGGAAGCTTTGATTCACGCTGAGATCAACGTCTGGCTGCAAAACCTGCCGAAGGAAGACCGCAATTTGCAGCAGGTGCATTCGCTGACCAGCCTGCTGCCGCGAGGTATCGCCTTTCACCATGCTGGACTGCTTCCCGGCCTCAAAGTGCTGGTAGAGACACTTTTCCAGCGCGGCCACCTGCGCGCCGTGTTCGCTACGGATACCCTCGCGCTCGGCATCAACATGCCCGCACGCGCCGTAGTGGTCGGCAGCTTGAGCAAATTTGATGGTCAGGAGATGCGCCTGCTCACGCCCAACGAGTACAGCCAGTTGACGGGCCGCGCCGGGCGACGGGGTATGGACGTGCGCGGAGCCGCCATCATCCCCTATTCGCCCTGGGAGCCGTTCGAGGAGTCCTTCAAGCGCGTCACGGGCCAGCTACTGCCCGTCACCAGTTCGTTCGTCATTCGCTATAACTCAGTCCTCAACCTGTGGCGACCGGGCGATGTGCAGCACCTGCGCCGTATCTGCGCCTCAAGCCTGCGCGAATACCAGCGTTATGTCCTGTGGGAACAGCGTGAACTGGCTCGTCTGGAAAAACTTGAACAACGCGCATTAAAAGGCAAGGGCAAGAAAAAAGGCCAATCCGCCGATGCCGCCATCAAAGCCATCGAGAAACGCCGTCACAAAATTGGCGCGTATCCCCTCAGCCGCGCCGGGGCCGCCGAACTGGAAGGCACCATCTTTTCCCTGCGCGCTCTGGACTACATCGACGAGTTCGACCAGTTGACGCTCAAGGGCCGTTTGCTGCGCAGCATGTTCCACCCGGCAGGCATCTTCATCGTGGAAATGATTATCCAGGGCGTCCTGGATGATCTCACTCCGGCGGAACTGGCTGAAGTGTGTAGCTGGTTCGTCTTCGATAACGACCGCCGCCTGAATAATCGCCACGTCCTCAATACGACGCTGGTAGAGGTGCGCCGCGAACTGTGGCAAATTGTGCAATATGTGCGGGCCATCGAAGAGGAAGGCGGAGTCAATCCCTCACCCGCCATCTATCCCGATTTTCACGGCATCGCCCTCTCCTGGGCGCGTGGCATGTCGCTGAACGGCATTGTGCGCCGCATCGACCTCGCGGAAGGCGACATCCTCATGCTGCTCAACCAGACCATCGATCTCTTGCAGCAGGTACAATCCGCCGTAGGCCAGGTCGTCGATGCCCGCGATCTCTGGTCGCTCGACGCCGAATTGACCTTACCCAGAAAACGCGCCCGTCGTCGCGCCGAGCAACTGCAATCGCAACGCCAGCGCCTCGAACACCTGCGCCCCCTGCTAGCCCAGGCCTCTTCCAGCCTCTTGCGTGGCATCATTATCCAGAGCCGCACCGTCCCCTCGATGGTTGCTCGAGTTGGGGATGAAGAGATTCCGCTCGATGCCGAGGCGGATAGCGACCCGCAGGATATCGTTCAGGAACTCTAGTTTTTTGTGTCGCTACGTATGATTCCTCTTTAATATGCAAATCTCTGATATCCTGAACCGTAAAATGGGTTTGCATCAGGCGATTGTACGCGCTCAAAACGGCCTCAACTTCGCTCCGTGTCACCGGAAAGCCCGCGAAGACATACAGGACGCGGATATAGGGAATGCCGGGCGCTTCGATCATCGCAGTATGCAACGCTTCGGGAAGCATCTTCCACAACTCGACCATTGTGGGCCGTTCGTTGTCACCGGGCGCGTGTTCTTCGTGCGTCATTCGCTAGCCTTCCCTTCGGTCTGCTCAAGCGCCTGCATCAGGGTTCTGGTCGCCTGCTGTTCACCCACCAGCGTTTGTAATTGCTGGTGGTACTGTCCCAGACGTTCCAGCCGCGCCGTAATATAGGCATGTTTGCTGCTGCCCTGCGTAAAGCCATACAAGCCGTTCCAGGCCGCCTGCGCTTCCAGATCGATTTTGCGGAGCAGGCGGGCCAGTTCGCTTTCGTGTGTGGTCATGAAGAGGTGACTCCTTTCTCACGTCAGATGCCATCTTCTTTTTTTAAGGAGAAGAGAGCAATACGATATGGTTCATGTTATAATGGGTATGTCCTGCGAAGAGTATACTGAAAAGGCTCTTGAGAGTAGAGCTTTTTTCAGCAGAAATTGAGCAGATTATCTGCAGATTTGTTGCAGAATCCAGGCAGCATATAGAGGTGGATGAATGGAGAAACACGCGGGGAAGTTCGCGAATCGATTGCGAGAGTATATCAAACGGAGCGGGTATACGCTCCAGGAAGTAGCTCAACTGACCAATATCCCTTCCCGTACTCTCTCAGATTATTGTGCAGGAAAAACACCCATTCCCCATGAACGCCTTCAGGCTATTGCTCAACTGCTAGGGTATCCAGCAGATGTGCTGGTACCACCTCTTTTGGGGCAAGAAATACCTGAAGGGGTTATGCCTGAGGATGAGCCAGTAGCTAGTATAAATCCTTCTATCGGTTCATACTTTCCTTTACAGCACAGACAAGACTCATCAGCAGCACCGTTTGTCCTTTTCCAATCTCATCATATGGTTGATTTGCTCAGAAATTTCGCTCAGAGTAGATCAGATGAGCATTTAGGCATGTGGCTTGCTCTTGAGACAAGTGACCTTGTCACCCTTTTACATGAGGGATGGTCGATTGATGAAATATTGGAAGTGTTACGAGTGATGTTGCACGGGCTGCAAGCGATGCCAAGATTCTCTCGGCGTGATTTGGGTCGTAAATTGCTGTATTTGGGTGCATCCGCAGTAGTAAGTAATATTTCTTTGCCATCTGGGCGTTCTGTCTCAGAGGAAGAGCGAGCAAACATCCATAAAGCATTAGGAGAAAGTATTGCAATGGCATGGGCGCTTGTGCAAAGCGCGAACAATGCCCAGGTTTTAGCAATCGGTGAGGCACAACTTTATCTTTTACAACAATGTCAATCTTTACTCTCGCCCCGTATTCAAGCGTCGTTATGTTCTCCTGTATATCGTTTAATTGGTGCTGCTCTCCATTTTCAGGGACGATATGATGCGGCATTAGATGTCCATAATAAAGCTTATGTTGCGGCTTTAGAATGTGCAGACCAGTGGAATATGGCGCAAACCCGCTCGTGGCAGGCTTTAGCCTTAAAAGAGCAGCGACGCTATACAGAAGCCTTGGAGTATATTGAGGCAGGACTAGCACTTGTTTCGGAACAGCGTGATGATGAGAGTATTCGCACTGCATCGCATCTGCTAGCTTCTGGCGCTGAAATAGCATCTCTTTTAAAAGATGAGAAAGGCGTCAACCGAAGGTTAGCAGCTTCCCAAGAATTGCTTGCCCCTTTAACCAGCTATCATGAAGAATTTGATGATATAGCATGGCTAGGAATGGGAGGAGTATGTGCCTTACACTTACAGCAGTATGATGTTGCGGTAAACCGATTGCAGCAAGCAGTAGATATGCTTCCTACCCAAGCGACACTCCGTCTTGTCACTACCCTTATGCCTCTGGTGATGGCATATGCTTATGCACAGGAAAAGGATTTAAGCCTTACTACTGCTCAGAAAACGCTGCCCCTTTTACACAGTATGAATGCTCCAGGTTTAACTCATCAATTTATTCGATACATGACAAAAGTTTTTTCTGAAGCATTTCCAGGTGACACCCATATGGAGGAATTTGTTGTCAATGTACAGCGGCAACTTGTACTGAAACCACAGTTGCCAGCCTGAGCAAAAAGGGGAGTACAAACTTAATACATATCTTCTTGCGTAAGGGATGTTTTTTCCAGGAGCAATAACCCACCTGCACATGTTTCTACCGACATTTTACCTCTCCCATCCCATTGTTTTAGACACCATCTGCCGATCTCTTCGAGATACGCAGGCGTAAACACTTGCTGATGTCCATAGACGTGTTCAGGTTCATCCGGTTCATAAGGAACAGCAATGATAAGCCGCTGGACTGTCACTTGTAACAGGTTGCTCAATGCCCGGTACATCTCTTCTTGCGAGAAATGCTCAAGCACATGAAGCGCGACAACGGTATCAAATTGTCCAAGCCGTGGAAAATCATCTGACAGGACATTGGCCCGTACAAATTGCACGTTGTGAAGTCCTTGTTCTTTTGCGAGTGTCCGAACCAGATCAAAATGCTCGGTTTGAATATCAACGCCCATTACTTTTTCAAGTGACCGATCATGCGCTGCGAGAAGCAATGGGAGGAAGCCAAACGAGCAACCAACATCGAGAAAGGTTCTGCCGACGTGCAATTGAAAAATCCGTCGATAGATTTCTGCGAACCTGCTGATCGTTGATTCAGACGGAAGGAAGTGACTACTTCCATTTTCTAAAAGTTGCTGATAGCGGCGCAAAGTGTTTTTGCCGTAGATGCTCATGCCTTGCATGGGATCGGAAGGGAACAAAGAGAAGACGACCGCTCCGAAAACGTCACCAAAGTGGTGTTCGTTTTGCAGGAGACCAGGAGCTTTTAACTCGGCGAGGAAAGTGTCACCGATGTTGGCGTCGATTTCTTCCGGCGCGAACCAATGCACCAGCACCGTCTTAGGAGCCTGATCGCGTGTGAAGAGGAGAAAATGCTCCGTTTCGTGAAGCTGATAGCCTCCTTCCTGGACAAACCTCTGCTTGAGTAATGCCCGGTTAACACGATACGCATTAACCCCGACAATATTCCCCATCGTAAAAGATCGCTCTTGAATACGCACTTTTCTTTGCACGTGAAATTTTCTCCTCAGATAGGGTAAGCTCCCGTTCACTTGCTCTGCACCTATTGTAGCACCTGTACTTAGTACTATCCCCACCCATTTTTCCCCCTTTCGTAAAAATGCATTCTCCCTTTTCGTTTAATGCCTGTAAAAGAGGTGAACAGCAAGTATGAAAAAATGTTCACCGCTCAACATTACTTTGGTCATGCTGTTGAGGCTTATACATTGTCAGCAGGACTGAAATTGTCTAACATGTGTACACGAAAGCATATCTCAACGGTAAGCGCGCTGGGGGCTTGCTTCCGGCATGTTTGAGATAAATCAGGACTGCATGAAGAAGAGGTAGAGTTATAGATGAACGCTGAAGCATTGATAGGGAGAACACTGGGAACGTGTACTCTGCAACAACTGATTGGTCAAGGTGGCATGGGTGCGGTATATCTTGCGCAACAATCGCGCCCGCGCCGACAGGTGGCCGTGAAGGTCTTGTTGCCAGCCACAACGCTGAAGCCGCATCATCTCGCCGCTTTCCTTGAGCGCTTCCGGCGCGAAACCGATGCCGCCGCTTCATTGGAGCATCCGAATATTATGCCCGTGTATGAATATGGCGAGCAGGATAGCCTGGCTTACCTGGTGATGCCCTATGTTAGCGGCGGTACGCTGCGCGATGTTATGGAGCGCGAGGGACAATTGATCCTGCCGAAGATCATTAACTACCTGGAGCAACTGTCCGCCGCGCTTGATTTCGCGCACGCTCGTGGTATCGTACACCGCGATATCAAGCCCGCCAATATTTTAATTACTCCCGAGGGGCGTCTCCTGCTCACCGATTTTGGATTGGTGAAGATCGTCAGCGACGAAGGGCAGGCTCATACGCGCCTGACGGGCGCGGGTGCGCCGGTTGGCACGCCGGACTATATGTCTCCCGAGCAGGTCATGGGAGAAGAGGTTGATGGGCGCGCCGACCTGTATTCGCTGGGCATTATCCTGTTCCAGATGGTCACAGGCACAACTCCTTTCCAGGGCGAGACTCCCATGCAGATCGCGGCACAGCAGTTGCACATGCAGCCCCCCAACCCGCGCCGCTTCCGGCCAGACCTGCCAGCCACAGCCGAACAGGTTATTTTGAAGGCGTTATCAAAGCGGCCATCAGACCGGTACGCGAATGGCCTCGAACTTGCCACCGCCTTCCGCCTTGCCCTGACAGTTTCAGAGATGCAGGCCAGTACGGGATCTACCCAGGCCTTTGCAGGTTCAGGCGTGTACTCGCGAGGTGGGCTGTTTGATCCACAATGGCAGGGGACGGGCAAAGCGAGCGCGGTGCATATTCCAGCTGCAGGCGTTCCCACAGGGAGTTTTCCTGTTGCCAACGAAGCTGCCCGTCCGACGGGCCTGCTCTCTCGCACTGGCCTGTTTCCGCGTGTTGGCACAGGGAATACTGGTCATTTGCCCTCGGCTCGTGTCGAGCAGGAAAGCCTGGCTACTCCGGCGGCAGGGCTTTCCGCAACAACTGGCGCGCAGCCAGCCGCCTTTCAGAGCATCAAAGAATTCTCTCCATCGCTTAACGCAGGTATACCAGCCACGCCCACAGGCGCGCAGCCAGTAATCAACCAGCTTTCGCCATCGCTCAATATTTCGACCGGTACGCTCTCAACCCTGAATCTGCCGGGCGTTGAGCAGAGCGGATCACAGACCATCAAGCTGACCGGCCCGATGAAGGTTGTGCAGGTGCCCGTTGCTCCTGGTCAGTATGTCACCGGTCTGCTGCCTGTTGTGCCGCCCTCTTCGTCACCTGCGCAGGAACAGGCCGCGTCGAAGTTCTTACAGAAAGCGGTGGCCCTGGTGGCTGTCCTGTTCTTGCTTCTGGCTACTGCCGGTGGCTTCCTCTGGTTTAGAACGCATAGCAATGCGCCTACCACTCAACAGCATACTTCACCATCGGCCCAGGGAATGCCGAATGTGTCTGCAACGCAAACATCGCAGGCTGTGGCGACGGCTAACGCGGGCATTATTCTGGCTGATCCTTTGAGCCAGAATATTCGCGGTTTGCCGGTGGGCAACTATTCCAACAAAATCTACGCCTTTAAAGATGGGGCCTATCACATTACCAACCTGGGCAAAGGTGGCGTCGCAGTGATCGTGCCCTATCCTATCCCCAATGTCGGGATTTCCTACCAGTTGACGATGGACGAGATTCGGGGCGACGATACCTCTGCCGTGAACTCGTTCGGCATGATCCTGCGCTATAGCCAGCAGACGAGCAAGGGTCAGACCTACAGTGTCTTCTACAGCTTCGAGGTGGTCAACACCAACGGCGGCGAGTACCGTTTCTACAAATATGACGGCAGCCAGGCCAATCCCTGGATCACCGTCTGGCACCAGGCCTTCGGGCATGAATATCACGAAGGTCATGGCCCCAGCGCAACCAATACGTTTCTTGTCACCGCAGTTGGCAATACCTTCACTTTTACCGTGAACGGGCATTATATCGGTAAGGCGAACGATGGCTCGTATAAAACCGGGAACGTCGGCATGCTGGTCAATCTCGATGGAACCGAAGTCGCTTTCTCGAGTATGCTCATCAAGCAACAGCAGTAAGGATTAGCCAGGAGCAAGTACTTTGGTCATACCCACATGGGGAGTGCGTTGTCATCTCAGCATCCTTTGACTAAGATAAACACATGGGGGTATTGGGCATGAGCTTAATGAAGTTTTACAAATAAAAAGGGGATATCCAGACATGTCATCCAAACAGGGGATATCCAAAAATGTCATCCTGAGCGCAGCGAAGGATCTGCGGGCTGGGCATACGATCCGGATGTGCGACGGAGATCCTTCGCTGCGCTCAGGATGACATGGAGCGTATTCGCCTTTATTTTACCAGTGTTCATTAAGTCCATGTTGCCTCTTCGTGAGAAAAGCGGATGAGGAGAACATTGTGCCGTTTTCATAGGCGCAATTACGCGCACTGAATCGGCAGGAAAGCAATGAGAGGTAGGTTTAAATGCATGCTGAAGCTTTGGTAGGGAAGGTACTGGGGAATTGGATTCTGCAACGTGTTCTGAGTCAGGGCACGATGGGGGCTGTCTATCTTGCGCAGCAGTCCCGCTCAGATAGGCAGGGGGCTATCAAGGTTTTTCTGCGTTTACCCGACCTTGAACCACTGGGTCAACTGGAGTTTTTACAAGGTTTTAAAGATGAGCTATATGCTGTAGCGACCCTGAATCACCCAAACATCCTGGCCATCTACGATTATGGTACCTACGATGGCCTGGCCTATATCGTCACGCCGTATGTGCAGGAGCGCACACTTGACGATGTGCTGAAACAGGAAGGAGCGCTCTCCTTTTCGGAAGCCCGCCGCTATCTGGAGCAGATTGCATCGGCGCTGGATTATGCCCACGCCCGCGAGGTGATTCATCGCGACCTGAAGCCTGCCAATATTCTTCTCCATTCTGACGGCAAACTCCTGGTTACTGATTTCGGCATCTCGCGCCTGGTTATGGGTGGAAAAGCTGCTGCCATGCGCCTCTCTCGCCCTGATATGCTGGATTATATGCCGCCGGAGCAGGTGCTGAGCAAGAAGCTGGACGAACGTTCTGATATCTACTCGTTGGGCGCGATTCTCTATCGCATGGTCGCGGGCGTGCCCCCTTTCCAGGGGAAGACGCTGATGGAGGTGGTTACCAAACACGTCAAAGAAACGCCGCGTTCGCCAGCGTCCCTGCGCCCGGAACTTCCTGAGCAGGCAGCGCAGGTAATTCTTACGGCACTTGCGAAACAACCCGAAAAACGGTACGCCAGTGCGAAAGAGCTTTCGGCAGCATTTCGTGCAGCCTTGAGCGCCACCGGAACACTTACAGCACAAAAACCTGTTTCTGCACCGCTTGAAGTCTCATCAATTGAGCAGGCAACGCAACAGGTGCCGCAAGGGAAAAATCCAGTGTCTCATCCTCGCGGGCTTTCAAAACCACGCTGGCAGGGTCCTGCTGTTGCCTCTGTAGCTCCTGAAATCCCGTCTCAGCAAACATCAAGCGCTATGCCTCGCCTGATGTCTACGCCGGCTATTCAACAGCCTTCAGCGAGTATGCCCCGGTTAAATTCGCCTGAGCAGCCTGTAGATCAGATAGCCGCTTCCCAGCAGTCGCAGGCAGGACAGACCGCTCAGCTATCCCCTGATACAACTGGTTCGCTCAACAGGCTTGGGGCGTTCAATGCCCCGACTAGTACAGGTACGACGGGAACATTCAATTCCCTCAGCTCAACAGGGAATACGGGGGCGCTTGATAAACTGGGCACCGTTAGCAATACCGGCACCTTTAAGCTTACCGGACCGGCCAGAATTGTGACTATTCCCGTTGCCGGACAGCCGGGACGCTACGTGACCGGTATATTGCCGACCGTACAGCAGGCCTCAGCGCCAACCGCCGAGTTGCCAGCCCCGCCAAAGAACAGGCTGCTGGGACAACTCAAGGTGGCTGGCATCGCGCTGCTTGTGCTGCTGGTGGCGTTCGCGTCTGTTGCCATCTGGTTGACCCACCAGCCTTCTCAGCAAGCAACTAATTCGCGCAACAATCACACCATGTCTATCAAGGCAGCCGGGACGCCCAATGTGCATGCTACGGTGACAGCGAACGCGCTAGCGACAGTCAATGCCAATACTATTCTTTTTGATCCGCTCAGCCAAAATATTCATAACTGGCCCGTTTCTAACACCGGCCCGGTGATCTACGCTTTCAAAGATGGAGCTTATCATATCACCAACAATGATAGCGCCAGGGTTGCTCCCGCTGTGCTACCAGGTGAAATTCTCAAGCAGCCCTTTGCCTATACGCTGACTATGGAAGAGATTCGCGGAGATGATACCAATATCAATAACGAATTTGGCATGATCGTCCGCTTTACCTCACAAATGCGAGGCGGGAAGCTGGTAACGACGTTCTACACGTTCGAGGTGTTGAACAGGGCTGGAGGAGAGTACCAGTTCTGGAAATATGACGACAGCCAGCAAGGCAGTCCCTGGACTGAACTGAATCATCGCCTCTTCGGCCATGAATATCATCAAGGCCAGGGGCCAAATAGTATCAATACCTTCAAAATTGTCGCAAACGGAAGCAATTTTACGTTGATAGTTAATGGCAGTCAGGTATGGACGGTCTCGGATAGATCTTTCAGCAGTGGCGATATTGGTATGCTGGTGAACCTGAAAGGTACTGAAGTGGCCTTTTCTAACCTGCGACTGACGTACAACTAGGAACCTGTGGAGGAGAATTGCGTTGACCAGTTTATTTATCACGTTGACCCTTGTAATCACAGGTTTCCTGTTGCTCTTGAATGTCCTTTTTGCAGCACTCTACCGGAGAAGACAGCGCATTGAGGTGTTTTCGTACCTGGGTGCCGGTCTGATCGAGATTGCCATCTTCATCTTCGCGCTCTTGTTGCGCGTAGGCGTCCTGCGGCATATTCCCTATCATCTGCCGCCGGGACTGCCGATTAACCGGGCAGAGATCGGCGCTGCGCTTGCCATCGGCATTGGCATGTTCCCTGCCGCTTACTGGCATCGCACCTCATTCTCTCAGATGCGCGAGCGCATGGCACAAGATGCAAAGACGCTCAAAGAACGCGAGGCCGCAGTGCGAATCCGTAGCAGTGCCCCCGGTGAGTGGATGAATTAGCTGGTGAGATCAGGCAATGAGGGAGGCCAGGAGAACAAAGCCCCGGTTGTGAGGATGTGGGGAGTTCCCCGCGTTTCATTTCTTTCCGGCGCAAACGCCGGGAAAAGATGCTTAAACGCGCGGACAAAGGAGTAATCGTGAAGACTATTTTACAATGGAGAAATGCCTGGCGTATTCGTATTCTGGCGTTAGGTCTGATAGTGACGATGGTGGGAGTTGGTACACAGGTTCTGGTAAATGCCGTAGCCGCCACACCCGATTTCCTTACCGTGAAGGTAAGCGCATATGCTTTGCAAGGTAGAATGGCTGATGGCAACTGGACGCATCCAGGAGCCTGCGCCGTGTCTACGAAGCAATTTCCTTTCGGCACCATAATTGCCCTCTATAATCCCGACGGCACCTTTAATCGCCAGTGTACTGCCGAAGACACCGGCGGCGCGATCACCTACGGGCGCATAGACCTCGCTATGCCCGGCGATTATGCTGCCGCCATTCATTGGGGGGTGCGCACTATGTCAGCCCAGGTGGTGCGCTGGGGTTGGGGAGGTGCTGACCCCACAGCGCAACCTTCTCCTGTAGCTCCAAAACCAGTCCTTCCAGGACGCATTCCCAGGAGACATCGCCTGCCACCAGGGATCAATTGATGCTGCCCGCCACCTCATCCGTAGGGACAGGGGGATGTGGAGTAGGGAGTGGGGGCCTCGTGCCTGTCCCTGGGCGAGGTGGGGAAAAGGCATTGATTTTGTCCAAACATATTTTTTATACCAGCACTTTACCAGGACAGGCACGAGGCCCCGCACCACCACCCCGCATCCCCCTGTCCCTACGAATGGCAAAGAAGTTATCTTCCCGCGACGGGCATCCTATTGACCACTGGAATGATCTCGTTTGCCAGCACCTCGAACGGTTCGATATCGGTGATGTTTTCCAGGCTGAAGATGATGTGGTCGATGCCGATTTCTGCCATGCTGGCGAAGTAGTCGATGACCTGGGCGGGACTCATGGATTTGTTGCGGCCATCGCGAGTGATATAGAGATGATCGTCGATGGTGCGCTCGATCTCCTCGTAGGGGCGGCCAATCGCTTCGCAGTGCTGGCGCAGCACATCCAGCTTGCGCCGTATCTCATCCCTACCGATTTGCGCGTAGAGGTTGCAGGCATCGGCATATTGCGCCACCAGCCGTAAGGTCTTCTTTTCGCCCACGCCGCCGACAAGAATAGGCGGGTGCGGTTTGCGTACCGGGAGCGGAACGTTCAACGGACGGGCAAGCTGGTAGTGCTTGCCTTGAAAGGGTGAATCGTCGCCTTTCCACATCTGAATGGCAAGTTGTAGCGTCTCTTCGAGGCGTTCAAAGCGCTCTGCCGTCGGGGGAAATGGAATACCCAGCCACTCGTGTTCTTCCTCGTGCCACGCGGAACCAATGCCGAAATAGGCCCGGCCATGCGAAAGTACATCAAGCGTATTGGCAATTTTAACCAGCACACCGGGCGGGCGATAGGTCACACCTGTCACCATGACGCCGAGCCGGATGTAGTTGGTGCGTCCAGCCGCGAAGGCGAGGCATGTCCACGCCTCGAGCATCTCCGTTTCGACCGGCCCGACCTCTGGAATTTGAAAAAAATGGTCCATAACCCACAGGCTGTAGAAACCGGCGCGTTCGGCTCGTTGGGCCAGCAGCCCGAAAGTATCGCCAAGTTCCGCCTGTCCATTGGGCCATGTAAAATTGGGAATTTCAAGCCCCAGCCGCATCAAAATACTCCTGTTTTGAAATGGACGGACGAAAATGTGTAGGGACGCGCTGATGAACGTTGACAAAGAAAGAGGGTCTTTCCAGGGATGTCATCCTTCGCTTCCCTCCTGTCATCCTGAGCGCAGCGAAGGATGACAGGGGGCGAGGATTCCCTGTTCTTTTGTCAACGTTCATCAGCGCGCCCCTACAGAAAACCCCATGATGATAAAAAGTGATTAGCGTCCAGCGGGTTGAATTTTCTCCACGACGGGAACGATATCATTGGCGATCAAGTCAAACGGCTCGATTTCGGAGACGTTGCGCAGGCTGAAGATGGCCTGGTCAAAGCCAAGTTCGGCCAGTTGCCCCACCTCGTCGATCAACTGGGCAGGCGTTATGGTGCCATTGCGTCCATCACGGGTGAGATGGAAAGAGCTGAGCGAGGTTTTTTCGATCTGCTCGTAGGGGCGGCCCAGGTTTTCGCAGTGCTGGCGCAGCACGTCAAGCTTGCGGCGCAGTTCATCCTTAGGCAGGCGGGCGAAGAGGTTGCAGGCATCGCCATATTGTGCCACCATGCGCAGCGTCTTGCGCTCGCCTGTTCCGCCAATCAGAATAGGCGGATGTGGCTTCTGGATGGGCTGCGGCGAGTTGAGCGGGCGCTCAAGCTGATAGTGTTTGCCCTCGAATGGTTTCTCATTGCCTGACCACATCTGGTGCGCGATTTGCAGCGTCTCTTCGAGGCGTTCAAAACGCTCAGCAAGCGGTGGGAAAGATACGCCCAGGCCGCGATGCTCCTGCTCATTCCAGGCCGCGCCAATACCAAAGTAGGCCCGGCCCTGCGAGAGTACATCGAGCGTGGTCACGGTCTTGACCAGGATACCGGGATGGCGGTAGGTCACGCCTGTCACCATTGTACCAAGTCGGATATGGTTGGTGCGTCCGGCAGCAAACGAAAGCGCGCTGTAGCCTTCGAGCATTTCGTTCTCGGCGGGGCCAACATTCGGAATCTGGAAGAAATGATCCATGACCCACAGGCTATAGAAACCAGCCCGCTCGGCTCGTTCGGCGATCAGACCGAAGGTGTCGCCAAGCTGTTCCTGTCCATTCGGCCATGTGAAGTTATTAACTTGTAAGCCAAGTCGCATAAGGGGGTGTTCTCCAATCTTATAGTCTGGTGTGGAACCCGGCACATGCTTACTTTTGTATAGTTATTATAGGATGGATAGTGTGGAGATGGCAAGGTCAAGTACAGGCTTGACGCTCGTGTACACATCCCATACAATGAATAGGCACAGCAACAGTGAAATACATAGCAGCGCGTTGAAGGTAGTATTATTTGTATGGGTGAGGAGCCGACTATGACGCAGCATACCGAAGATGAGTGGTTGAGCTTAAAGGAAGCTGCCGAGATGTTGGGCATGCATCCTGCCACAGTTCGCTTATGGGCTGACCGCAATGAACTACCTTCGCGCCGCACCAATGGCGGGCATAGGCGCTTCCGTCGGGCTGATATCGAAGCGCGCTTGCGACAGGATGAGGAACGTAAACCTCGTCCGGCTGCGCAATTGCTCGTGCAAAGCGTTCTCGGGCGCATCCGCTTCGCATTTACCGATGGCACGCTCGACACTTTCCCCTGGTATACCCACTTCAATGAAGAGGCGCGCGAAGGCTACCGCCGCCTGGGCAGGCGCGTCCTGGAACTCCTGTTGCATGCCCTCACCGACCATACCTCTGCCGAAGAATTGCGCGCTGGCGCTGTCCAGTTAGGAAAAGAATACGGCTCAATCACCCGCGCCTCTTCCGTTCCTGTCGCCGATGCTGTGCGCGCCTTCCTCTACTTCCGCAGCCTGATTGACGAAAGCCTGCTGCAACTGGCCGAAGTTCAGGGTGGAGGCCGCGAACACCAGGACATCCCCTGGATCGAAAGCCTCTACCAGATTCAGGCGATTACCAATGAGATTTTACCTGCGCTGATTGAGGCGGCATTGGAGGGAACGAATCATGCTTGAGGGTAGGAAGCTGATCTCCAGCAGTTTTTCGTCAAAGATATGTAGCTTCTTTCGCAACCATGAAGCGATAGGGGAACAAACAACCTCATTTTTTACGTCTATAATAGAGAGAGCAACTATTCGGCGTAATAGCCCGGGAATGTGAACTTTTACCAGTTTTCGGCTATTGAACTCCCTCGATATTCATGTTATGTTTTCTTGTGAAAACAACGAGAGGTTGGCTGCATGGCTATAGATTCGGGCGAGCCTGGCGAACTTCATACCGACAATGAGAGCAGGGATGCTCCCCTGTTAGAGCAACCCGTTACTCCTCAACAGGAGCAGTTGCTGCTGCACGCCTCATCTGAACCCGTCACACCTTTTCCCGCCAATGCGCCTCTTGATGATGATGTTACATATCTGCCCGCGCTTGTGCCTGTTCCTCCTGTTGCCGCTCGTCCAATATCTATACAGCCCCTTGAGACAAGGCGATTCAGGCTGGGGCGAAGTCATGCGCGCTATTATATTTCCCGCAAGCGGCTGCGGAAGGCGCGCTTGCAGGATCGCAAGGCCCGGCGGCGGCTCTGGACGGTCATTATCAGCACAAGCATGTCGTTTATCCTGATTTTCCTGGGCCTGATTGGCGCGGGAACGTATGTGGCCTATAAATTTATTACCACCACGCAGCAGCATTTCGATCAAGGCCTGCTGACCCTGCATGACCTGTTGCCGCAGGATAATCTGAAAATTTTTGATAGTAAAGGGCTGCTGATTGGACAGTTGACCGACGCGGGTATCCATACAACAGTTTCGTTTGAGCAGATCGCTCCAATTGCCTGGCAGGCGACGGTGGCGACCGAGGATAAGAATTTCTGGACGAACGAGGGCGTTGATCCGCTCGGCATCATTCGCGCCTTTTTGAGCAATCTGGAAAATGGGCGCGTGGTAGAGGGCGGCAGCACCATTACGCAGCAGTTGATTAAGAACCTGATCGTGGGCAATCAATCGACGATTGTGCGCAAGCTGGAAGAGATTGTGCTGGCTCCCCAATTGAACAACCGCTATACCAAAAAAGATATCCTGACGATGTACCTGAACAGCATCTACTATGGATATCAGGCCTATGGCATCGATGCTGCCGCGACCATGTATTTTGGTTTGCAGGACCAGCCAGGGAGAACGGCGGCCTCGCAGTTAGACCTCGCGCAGGCGGCGATGCTGGCCGGGCTTCCCAGCAATCCCTCGCTTTACGATCCCTTTACGCATTTTGCCACCGCGACACAGCGTTTTATCAACGTCTTGAACCTGATGCAAGATCAGGGGTATATTTCGAACGTTGAAAAGTACGACGCGATTCGCGAGGAACAGGGACCCTACTTCTTCCAAACGCCGACGTTGCCGCGCAACCGCGCCCCGCATTTCACCAACTTTATCATCGACCAGTTGATGCAGATGTTTCACCTGAAGCAGCGCAGCGACCTCTCGCGTTCGGGTCTGATTGTTTCAACTACCCTGGATATCACCTTGCAGGACAAGATACAGAAGATCATGCAGCAGCACATCGCGGAACTGCGCGATACCCATCACGTGACCAATGCTGCCGAGGTGCTGATCGATTTTCATACCGGGGCTATTATCTCGCTGCTTGGCAGCATCGACTACTATAATACTGCCATCGATGGACAGTTTGATGTAACCCGGGCCTATCGCCAGCCTGGCTCATCCTTCAAGCCGTATGTCTATGTCACGGCCTTCGAGCAGGGAGGCTCGCCCGCCCAGGCTATCGATGATCGGCGCATCGTCATCGACACGCCCGATTCGATTCCGCCCACGTTTTCGCCAACCAACTATGACCTGCATTATCATGGGCATATGACGCTGCGCTGCGCCCTGCAAAACTCGCTCAACGTGCCGGGCGTGCTGGTACTGTACCATGCTGGTATCGATAATGCCATGCAGACGGCCTATAACATGGGCATCACCAGCTACCGGGGAACGCCTGGATATTCGCTGGTGCTTGGTGGTCTCGATATTCGCCTGCTTGACCACACCTCCGCGATGGGCGTCTTTGCCAACGGTGGGGTGCGCGTCCCATATTATGCCATCAGCAAGGTTGTGCAGGCTTCGACCGGCAAAACCGTCTTCCAGCACCAGTTTACGCCGGGAAAACAGGTCATCAGCCCGCAACTGGCCTACATGATGACCAGCGTTTTGAGCGATAACACCGACCGCTTACCCGAATTTTACGACTGTAACGTGCTGCAACTGTACTCCAATTCGCAGCAGGATTGCTGGTATGGCAATCGCGGCTTAGTTCGTCCGGCAGCCGCCAAGACCGGTACTACCAACGATTTCCGCGATAACTGGACGGTTGGCTACACGACCGACTACGTGATGGGCGTCTGGGCAGGCAATGATGATAACTCCCCCATGAAGGATGTTTCCGGCATCGCGGGCGCTGCTCCCATCTGGCACGATGCCATGCTGGTGGCTGAGCAAGGCCATCCCATCCGGGATTTCGTCAATCCCGGCGGCCTGGTGCGTGCAACCGTTACCTACCCCGATGGCGTCACAACTACCGACTGGTATCTACCAGGAACAGTGCCGACTTTTACCCTGGACAATCCAACTCCTACTACTGGCACAGGTGAGACTCCCACACCAACCCCAGGACCGCCGGTACCTCCGACTCCACTTCCAACGCCGAAGCCCTACTGTCCTGCCGACTACAGCTTTGCTTTCCCACCGCCCGCGCCGGATGGAACATCACCGCAGGGTGGACCCGGGTGGTGGTGATGGAAAAGGAAGACATCCGCAAGGGATGTCTCTACTATTTTGTTCGCTGTAGAGACATCCCTTGCGGATGTCTTCCTTTTTCTTTCTACGGTAACTGTTCAGCTTGCCCAGATTCGTTGCCCCGATTACAATACAAGTAGAATATATTGCAACGGGTGGGCTGTAATGATGATACTTCTGTAATGGTTCCTGTTACCCATGACAAAGTGTATTCGTTGTCAGAAGTGTAGGATGGAGCAGTTTTTGCCGTAATTGCCTCTTGGGAAAGGGTAAAAACGACGTAAGAAGTTTTGTCCGTCTTCAGATGATTTGTATTATTTGTGTATATCTCCTTTATTCTCCATATAATGGAAGAATGAGTATGTTTAATCTACTGTAATGCATGGCTAGATATTTGGGGGAATATAGATATGCCTGTACAGGAGACGAATGGTCTTGTACCGGTTCGTAAGAAGAGTGTGCGGCCAGCGAAACTACCTGAGCATAGCCGGGCGGTTGCAGCGCAGCGGTTAAGTGAAATTCCAGAGCGTCCGGCGCGAGGTGCCTATTACCCGGTGCCACACCGCCGACATCACCCTCCCGGTTGGCGCACGCGGCGTTATCTTAAACGTAAAAAGCTGCGCAAAACGAACGAAAAGTATGCCTGGGTTGATCGCATTGGCACGCAGTACACCATGCTTCCCATGGCCTTTGGCGCGTTAATTACAGTGATCGTCCTGACAAGTGTGCTGGTTGGGCTGGTAGCGGTGGTTCAGGCAACGCAGATACGCTACGGCGGAGATGTGACAACGCTGGCGGATATTCTGCCAAAAGATAGCCTGAAGATGTACGACATGCATGGCACGATGATCTACCAGATGACCGATCAGGGTTTGCAGACAACTGTACCGCTTTCGCAAATCTCGCCCAATTTGATTCATGCCGAGATCGCCATTGAGGATCAAAATTTCTGGAATAATCCTGGCTATGATATAACGGGTATCATTCGCGCCGCCATTGATGACCTTTCACGTGGACATATTGTATCTGGCGGCAGTACCATAACGCAGCAATTAATTAAGAACGCGATTGTGGGCAACCAGGATACTGCTCTGCGCAAGTTGCAGGAGATCATTCTGGCTCCGCAGATTACGCGCCGTTACACTAAAGAGCAGATTCTTACGATGTACCTGAACACCATCTATTATGGTGAGCAGGCGTATGGCGCGGACGCGGCGGCATTTATGTATTTTAACCTGCACGATACGCCCCAGCATAGCGCGGCCTCGCAACTGGATATCGCGCAGGCGGCCATGCTGGCAGGCATTCCCAGTTCGCCAGTTGCCCGCGATCCCTACCTGCACCCGGTATCTGGCTACACTCGTATGCGTGAAGTGCTGCACCAGATGTATGTCCTCGGTTATATAACGGAGCAGCAGCAGAGTGACGCGCTGTACGAAGCGGCTCAGCCCGGCTTTTTGCATCATGGCGTTATACAACAGAACATCCTGGCTCCGCATTTTGTCAATTACGCCCTGCAAGAACTGGCGCAGACGCTGCATGTGAAAGTGCCAGACCTTGCTCGTTCTGGCCTGATTGTGCAGACGACGCTTGATCTACCGCTGCAAAATTCGATTTTGAAGATAGCGCAGCAGCATATTGCGGAGCTGGCAAAGGCGCACCATATGTCGAACGCGGCAGAGGTGTTGATAGATTTTCATAATGGCGCGATTCGCGTATTGCTGGGCAATATTAACCCCAATAATCCGCAGTACGGAGCGTTTGATGTTGCATCGCAGGGGTATCGCCAGCCTGGTTCGTCGTTCAAGCCATTTATCTACGCAACTGCCTTTGCCGAGGGAATGAGTCCGGGTATGCCAGTGATGGATGGGCCGCTTACTATTCAGATGTGCTGCGGCCTACCGCCGTATTCACCAAAGAACTATGACCTGAGCTATCACGGCCTGATTACCTATCGTTACGCCTTGCAAAACTCGTTTAACATTCCGGCGGTGAAGGTGTTGCAGCGCGTCGGAGTAGACGCCGCCCTGCACACAGCGCAGCAAATGGGAATCACCGAATACGAGGGAACTCCGAACTATACAATGGTGCTGGGCACACTGAGCGTTCACCTGCTCGATGAGACCTCGGCCTACGGTGTCTTTGCCAATGGCGGCGTGCGCATTCCACCCCATGCGATTGCGAGCGTCGTGGACACCCAGGGAAGGCTCGTGTACCAGTTCGCGGCAACAGGGCAGCGCGTGATTAGCAAGCAGGTAGCCTACATGATGACGAATGTGCTGAGCGATAACCAGGCGCGTACATTCGAGTTTGGCAAGTGCAGCGCGCTCTACCTGTATACCACCACACAGACTCAATGCTACCAGGGCGATCCCGGAACAGTATATCCATCGGCAGTCAAGACAGGTACCTCGCAAGATTTCCGCGATAACTGGACAGTTGGATATACCACTGATTATGTAATGGGCGTGTGGGCCGGAAACAACGACGATTCGCCAATGGTGAACGTAACTGGCGTGGATGGCGCTGGCCCCATCTGGCATGACAGCCTGCTGCTCGCGGAAAAAGGGCATACCCCTGGCCAGTTCGAGAATCCGGGCGGCCTGGTGTTGCGCACCGTACACTTCCCCCAGGGGCTAACCTCGACCGATTTGTATCTGGTAGGCATACCGGTAGGGAATTGGTATATGTGATTTTATAGGGATGCCGCTCCCCTCCTGTCATCCTGAGCGCAGCGAAGGATCTCCGTTTCCCTGACGATCCGTGTGCCGACACCAGAGATCCTTCGCTGCGCTCAGGATGACAGGGGAACGGAAGACATCCCCTTGCGGGTGTCTTCGGGCTAATTGTGCGGGTGGCTTCCGTGTTCCCATACCATATGCAAAGGCATTATGTCCCCCGCTTGTCACTCATTTGACACTCGGTAGCTAGCTGTGCTACATTACGATGTGACGAAGTGTACAAAATACACCAGCGGGGCGCGATGCTGCGTGTCCGGCTGGTTATTCTATTGAGAAAAGAAGGACCCCGTATGGGAACACCACTTCCGATTTTTATCATGGTGACGCTGGCGATCCTGTTCGGTATCCTGGTGATGGTGTTGACCACGATTCTGGGGCCGAAGAAGCCGTCGCCGGAGAAGCTGGCACCATATGAATGCGGCATACAGGAGATCGAGCCGCCTAAGCGGCGCTTTCCGGTAAAGTATCTCCTGACGGGTATGTTGTTTATTGTTTTCGATATTGAAATAGTCTCGTTTTATCCGCTAGCCATTCTGCTCAAGAATCATCTTCAAGTGCTTGGACTGATTGAACTTCTGATCTTCCTGGTGATTCTGATGATTGGCTATGTGTATGTGTGGCGAAAGGGGGCGTTCAAATGGGATTAACAAACCCCTGGGAGCCGGTGCAGTCATTTTCCAATGCGCAGACGCCGCGCAGGCGTGAGTTACATGTCAAGAACGGGGATTTTGGGATTCTGACCACGCAGGTCAACAAGTTGATAGGCTGGGGGCGCAGTTACTCGCTGTGGCCCGCGTTATTTGGACTGGCGTGCTGCGCCATTGAGATGATGTCTACCAGCGCTGACCGTTTTGATATTTCGCGCTTCGGCGCTGAGGTCTTCCGCGCCTCGCCGCGCCAGGCCGACCTGATGATTGTGGCCGGACGCTGCTCGATCAAGATGGCTCCGGTGCTGCGCCAGATTTATGACCAGATGCCAGATCCGAAATGGGTGATCGCGATGGGTGCCTGCGCCTCATGTGGCGGCGTCTTCAACAACTACGCGATTGTGCAGGGCGTGGATAAGATCGTTCCTGTGGACGTCTTTATTCCTGGCTGCCCGCCAACGCCGGAGATGTTGCTGTTTGGTCTGAACGAGTTGCAGCGCAAGATCCGCGAGGGGATTCCCAATCCACCAGACCCGCTGAAGGAAAGCGGCATGAAGCTGGTCGGCCCAACGGGTGACGAACTCTAATTGCTGTTGTCGCCCTGCAACACCAATCCGCGCAAATCAAACATTAGAGGAATGACGATGGCGATTACGGAGATATCGACAGTCGAGATGGTGCGGGAAAAGTTTCCCCAGGCGGTGGTGGAGACGAGCGATTATCGCGGCGAGCAAACCATTGTTTTAAAACCAGAACATCTGCTGACCGTTTGCGCATTTTTACAGAAGAGCTTACGCTACAACTTCCTTTCAACGGTGACAGCGGTAGACTGGCCGGAACGTGTGCCTCGCTTTGACGTGGTGTATCACCTGCTTTCCATCCCCGAACGCTGCCAACTGCGGCTGAAGGTGCGCGTTGGGCAGAGAGGCGAGGAGCATCCGGCTGTGCCAAGCGTGACGAGTATCTGGCCCTCGGCGAACTGGTACGAGCGTGAAGTCTACGACCTTTTCGGCATCACCTTCACGGGCCATCCCAACTTACAACGTATTTTGATGCCGATGGACTGGACAACGCACCCACTGCGCAAAGATTACCCGCTCTCCGGCTTTGATCTGCCGGAGCCGCACTGGGGCGGTCAGGTGCCGTATGACGTTGATCCGGGCGTTGGCAGCCAGACCTTACGCACGCCGTTTAGCCGCGAACTGAATGAGAGCCGCGACAAAGTCAATCCCGGCCAGGAACCCGGAGAACCCAAAGATAAAGCCTTGTAGGGGCGCAATGATGAACGTGAACAACCAAAATCGGCAATCCCAACCTGTCATGCTGAGCGAAGCGAAGCATCTCCCGTCTCGATGCGCGAATCGCCCGGCAAAGAGATGCTTCGCTTCGCTCAGCATGACATGCAAGGCACTAGAGAATTTGATTGTCAAACTTCATCATCACTTCCAGTGTCCCAGGCCTATTGAGGGGTAAGGTTCGGAAAGAGGGCATATGCAAAAACAAGACTTAGAGACACGCTATCAGATCGAGGAGAACCAGGCGTTAGAGGATGGGCGGCGCGAAGATACGATGACCATCAATATGGGGCCGCAGCATCCCAGCACGCATGGCGTGCTGCGCCTGATATTGACCATCGAGGGCGAGACGGTGCTGAAGGCAGTGCCGGATATCGGGTTCCTGCATACCGGTATCGAGAAGACCGCCGAGGGCAAGACCTACCATCAGGCGCTGGTGCTGACGGACCGCATGGATTACCTGGCTCCGCTCTCCAATAACCTGGGCTATTCGCTGGCGGTGGAGAAGCTGTTAGGCATCGAAGACGAGATCAACGATAAGATCAAATATGTGCGCGTGCTGCTGGCGGAGTTGACCCGCATTTCAAGTCATCTGGTCTGGCTGGGTACGCATGCGCTGGACTTAGGCGCGATGAGCATGTTCCTCTACTGCTTCCGCGAGCGCGAGATGATCCTGGATGTGTTTGAGGAACTGTCGGGCGTGCGCATGATGACCAGCTATATCTGTCCTGGCGGCTTGCAGGCAGATTTGACGAAAGATTTCGAGAAAAAGGTGCGCGCCTTTACCAGCGTCTTCCCGGATCGCCTGCAGGAGTATCACGACCTGCTGACCAATAACCAGTTGTGGCTCGAACGCACCAAAGGGGTTGGCTATATCAGCGCCGAAGATGCCATTGCGCTTGGCGCGACCGGGCCGGTCTTGCGGGCCAGCAACGTGTCCTGGGATATTCGCAAGATTTTCCCCTATAGCGGCTACGAGCAGTTTGATTTCGAGATTCCGGTCGGCACTAATGGCGATGTGTATGACCGCTACCTTGTGCGTATGCTGGAGATGGAGCAGAGCCTGAAGATTGTGAACCAGGCGTTGGAGGGCCTGCCAACGGGACCGCATCGCGTTCGCAATCCCAAGATCGCGCCGCCGCCCAAGTGGCAGATTACCGGCAGCATGGAGGCTCTGATACATCACTTCAAGCTGTATACCGAGGGCTACCGCGTTCCTGCTGGCGAGGTGTTTGTGCGTACTGAGTCGCCGAAGGGGGAGCTTGGCTTCTATATTGTGAGCGATGGCTCGGCCAAACCCTATCGTATGCACGTGCGCGGCGCGTCATTTGCCAACTTGCAGGCCTTACCGCCGATGATCGAAGGGCGTTTACTCTCAGACGTGGTGGCGGCGATTGGAAGTATCGATATTGTGTTAGGAGAGGTTGATCGCTAACGCGCACAGAAATGCGGTGGATGTGCTCAACTGGCTTCCTACGGAGGTTCATAGATGATTTCAGACAAAGCGAGACAGCGCATGCGCGACCTTGCCAACCGCTACCCGGTGGCGCGTTCGGCGGTCATGCCCGCGCTGTACATTGCGCAACAGGAAGAGGGCTATATCAGTCAGGCGGCCCTGGAAGCGGTGGCAGAGGTGCTCAATTTGACGGTGGATGATGTTGAGAGTGTGGCCACCTTCTATACCATGTATTACCAGCAGCCGCCCGGTAAAAAAGTCATTAAAGTCTGCACCAGTATCTCCTGTTATCTACGCAACTGCGATGCGTTAGTAGAACAACTCGAAAAACGTCTGGGTGTGAAGCGTGGCGAGACGACGCCTGACGGTAACTATACCTTGATGACGACGGAATGCCTCGCTTCGTGCGGCACTGCTCCAGTATTGCAGGTCAACAACAAATTCGTGGAGAACCTGACGCCTGAGATGATCGACGCGCTGGTTGACGAGTGGAATCGCGAACTGAGCGCCGAGAAGGCTGCCCAGGGTATGCCCCAGGTGGTCGCGGAAGAAACTGCGCCCAGGCAAGCATAGGTTTTATAGTCAAAGCCTGGCAAAAGGAATTATCTTACTATGACAGAACTGATTGTCACAAAAGATATGGATGCTCCCGGTATAGATACGTTGGAGGGCTACCGGCAACACGGCGGCTACTCGGCGCTAGAAAAGGCGCTCAAAGAGTACCTGCCGGATGACCTGGTAGAGATGGTCAAGAAGTCGGGTCTACGCGGTCGCGGCGGCGCAGGCTTCCCAACAGGTATGAAGTGGAGCTTTCTCGCGAAAAATGATAAGAAACGCTATCTCTGCTGCAACTGCGACGAAAGCGAGCCGGGAACCTTCAAAGACCGCATGATTATGGAGAAGAATCCCCACATGCTGGTCGAGGGCGTGATTATCACCAGTTATGCCTGCCGCGTCTCCACGGCCTTTATTTACGTGCGCGGCGAACTGGAATTGGCGGGCTTGCAGGTGGCGCGGGCCATTGAAGAGGCCTACGCAGCGGGATATATCGGCAAGAATATCCTCGGCAGCGACTTCTCGCTCGATGTGATTATGCATCGCGGCGCGGGCGCGTATATCTGCGGTGAAGAGAGCGCCCTGATGGAGTCGCTCGAAGGCCGTCGCGGCTATCCACGTTTGAAACCGCCTTTCCCGGCAGCTATCGGCCTCTATGGCGGTCCAACGGTTATCAACAACTGCGAGACGCTGGCAACCATTCCCGCGATTGTCAAAAACGGCGCGGATTGGTATGCCTCGTTCGGCACCGAAAAGAGCAAGGGTACGCGCATCTTTTGCCTGAGCGGCCACGTCAAAAAGCCCGGCAACTATGAGCTACCCCTGGGAACGCCCCTGCGCACGTTGATTTACGATGAGCAGTATGGTGGCGGTATCCTGGGTGATAAGCAATTGAAGGCCATCATTCCCGGTGGTTCCTCGACCTTTATCCTGGGATCAGACAAGGTTGATACGCCACTTGATTTCGAGGCCATAGCTGCGGCAGGTTCCATGCTCGGCTCCGGCGGCGTCATTGTGATAAATGAGGATACCTGCATTGTCGATGCGGTGCTGCGTATGACCGAGTTTTATCGCGACGAGTCATGCGGCAAATGCACGCCCTGTCGCGAAGGAACCTACTGGTTGACCGAGATCCTTCATCGCATCGAGGAAGGGCATGGCAGGGAAAAAGACATCGACCTGCTGCTTGACGTCTGCGATAACATCAGCGGCAAGTCCTTCTGCCCGTTGGGTGATGCCGCGACCAGTTCGATTACCAGCAGCATCAAATTGTTCCGCGAGGAATACGAAACGCATGTGCGCGAAGGGCGCTGTCCTTTCAAGGAACGTACTCAACCTGAGCATCCAGAAGCAGGAGTGCAAACCCTGCAGGCGGGTGCCAGATAACCTGTAGGGACACAATGATGAACATTGACGAGAAAGACCAACAACATGTCATGCTGAGCGAAGCGAAGCATCTGCGGCGCTGGCACGCGAATCGCTCAGCTACGGAGATGCTTCGCTTCGCTCAGCATGACAATAATTGTGTCCAGCAGATAGATAGATGGTAAAAAGCGATGCCAGAAGAAGAGAAGAAAGACGAACTTGTTCACCTGACCATCGATGATATTCCGGTGGCGGTGCCGCCAGGAACGCTCGTCTGGGCGGCGGCGAAGCAGGCGGGCATAGAGATACCAATTTATTGCTATCATCCAAAGATGCCGCCATTGGGTGCTTGCCGCATGTGCTTCGTGGAGATCGAGAAGATGCCCAAGCCGCCCCAGACCGCCTGCACTACGCCTGTCAGCGAAGGCATGATTGTGCATACCAAGACGGAGAAGGTGCTGAAGGCGCGGCGCGGCACCCTGGAGTTTTTGCTCATCAATCACCCGCTCGACTGCCCCATCTGTGACAAGGGCGGCGAGTGCGACCTGCAAGACTTCACGCTGCGTCACGGCCCAGGCAACACGCGCTTTGATCTCTACAAGAAGCACTATCCCAAGCCTATACCCATCAGCGACCGCGTGATGCTTGACCGCGAGCGTTGTATTTTGTGCCAGCGCTGCACCCGTTTCTCATCCGAGATTTCGATGGATAACGGGCTGGTAATGATCTCGCGTGGCTTCCGTATGGAGGTTGGCACCGCGCCCGATCACGCCTTCGACTCGATTTTCTCAGGCAATACGGTCGAGATGTGTCCGGTAGGCGCGCTGACCGCGACCGCTTATCGCTTCAAAGCGCGGCCCTGGGAACTGAAGCGCACGCCGAGCGTTTGCAATAACTGTAGCGTGGGTTGCAATGTGCGCGTAGACGTGCGGGTGGACAAGGTGATGCGCCTGATGTCGCGCACCAACGACGACATTGATGATGGCTGGCTGTGTGATCGCGGTCGCTGGGGCTTCGAGTTTGTGAACAGCCCGCAGCGCATTCGCACGCCGCTTGTGCGTCAGCGCGGCGAACTCGTACCCGCCCCCTGGGATGACACGCTGTACATGATAGCAACCCGCCTGCAAAGCCTTGCCGATAAGCATGGCTCAAAAAGCATTGGCGGCATCGGCTCAACCCGCACTACCAACGAGGAAGCCTATCTCTTCCAGAAGCTGCTGCGCGAGGGATTGAGCACGCCCAATATCGACCATCATCATGGCTACTTCCCCGGCCCGCGTGACTCCATCACTGGTCGGCCCTGGATGATGACCAACAGCATCGCCGAGATCGAAAAGGCTTCCCATATCGTCCTGATCGCCTCTGACCCCTATGAGCGCCAGCCGGTGCTGAACCTGCGCATCAAGAAGGCAATGAGGAGTGGGGCAAAAATATATATCATCAACGAAGGCGAGACCGAGCTTGACCGCTTTGCGACCAACAAGATTACGGTTCCAAAGCATGGCGCGGGCATGGCCGTCAAGCTGATGTTGAAGCATGCCCTGGAAAAGACGCTGGATAACCCGCACCAGTACGAAGATGTGCGCCAGCGTTTGCAGCAAGACGAAGAGAGTCTGTCGCTGGTACAGAACACCTTCGGCCTTGAGTTGACGACGCAGCTTCAACAGTTAGCGGAAGCCATCGCGGAAGCGAAGGGCGCGATCCTGCTCTATGATGAAATGGCAACGCTTGACCCTGGTTGTCATGATCTGGCGGCGGATGTGCAGGCCCTGGCGGTTGTGACGGGTAATATTGACCGTCCTGGTTCCGGCGTTGGGCCGCTCTTTGAAGACGCAAACTCGCTAGGTGCGCGTGATATGGGTCTCTTGCCTGACTCGCTCCCTGGCTATCAACCCGTCTCTGAAGAGGGCTTGCCCTATAGCGAGATGCTGAGCAGTCCGGATATTCGCGCTCTGTATGTGATGGGCGCGAACCCACTGCGACACGTTGAGAGCCTGCCCCCGAACCTGGAATTTCTGGTCGTGCAGGATATTACCCTGACCGAGACGGCGCGCAAAGCGGACGTGGTGCTGCCAGCCGTGACCTTCGCGGAAAAAGATGGCAGTATGACCAACGTTGACCATCACGTGCAGCGCGTCTGGCATGCCTTGAGGCAACTCCCTGGCGCGAAGGCCGACTGGGAAATCCTACTGCACCTGGCGCGCAAGATGGGCCTGAAGTGGAACTACAGCAGCCCGCAGGATGTCCTGCGCGAAATCGGAGCGACCAATCCTTTCTATGCTGGAATAACCTGGGATATGTTGGGCTTGCAGGGCATCCGCACACAGGAGGAGGTGGCCGCTCATGCCTGATTTGCTAAACAACGCGATTTTCGCGGATATTGTTAAAAGCGCGGTTGTGATCTTCGCGCTGCTCACCGCCTTTGCTTACATGACGTTGATCGAGCGGCGCGTGGTGGCGAAAATTCAGGGACGTCTCGGTCCCAACCGCGCCGGACCCGCCGGAATTTTCCAGCCCGTTGCCGACGCGGTAAAGATGGCCTTTAAAGAGCAGATCGTGCCTGCCCAGGCCAAAAAGCTGATTTACCTGATCGCGCCGATTATCTCAGTAGTGGTTGCCTTGAGCGCGTTTGCCGTTGTGCCGATTGGCAATAGCTGGGTGGATGGCAAACCGAGCATCTGGGACCCGATAGTTGGCGATATCAACGTTGGCCTGCTCTGGATTCTCTCGATTTCATCGCTGGCGGTCTACGGCATCGTGCTGGGCGGCTGGTCATCGGGCAACCGCTATTCACTGCTCGGCGCGCTCCGTTCGGCGGCGCAAATGGTCTCGTATGAGACCAGCCTGGGTCTTGCGCTTAGCGGCGTCTTGATGTGGGCTGGCACGCTCAGCATGGTGGGCATTGTTCACCAGCAGTTGCAGCAGGGGATCTGGTTTATTGTCGCGCAGCCGCTCGGCTTCTTTCTCTACCTGATCGCCGGAGTAGCCGAAGTGAACCGCGCCCCGTTCGACCTGCCAGAGGCCGAGCAGGAACTGACCGCCGGATACCTGACTGAGTATAGCGGCCTGCGCTGGAGCCTCTACCAGATGGCGGAATACATCAACATGATTACCGTCAGTTCGGTCGTTGCCACGCTCTATCTTGGCGGTTGGAGCTTCTTTGGTCTGGGTCTTGAGCGCATTCCTGGCGTCTCCATACTGGTCTTCCTGGTGAAAGTAGCCATTTTCCTGTTCGTATTCATCTGGCTGCGCGCCACCCTGCCGCGTATTCGCTATGACCGCCTGATGCGCCTCGGCTGGCAATTGCTCCTGCCCCTGGCCGTCCTGAACGTCGTGATTACCGCCGTAGTAGTCGCTCTCGGCTGGCCCTGGTGGGTCAACGGCCTCGCTGGTCTGGTCGTCATCGTCGCCGTCCTGCTCTACGAACGCAGCAGACGCATCGAAGTCCAGTCAGAGCTACCAGCCAGAGTCGCCAAGACCAACGGCGCACAACCCGCCGCCGGACTGCCCGCCTCAGTCCGTCTGGTTAAATTGGAGAAGTAGGGGCGTGCGGCTCTGCCCGCCCTCTACCATCTGCCATAAGCCTGAACAAAGGTAAAAACCATGTCGTCTTTGACATACGATGACCTGTTAACCGCAATTCGACAACTTTCGTTGGAAGAGCAAGCTCGACTGCTTCAAGAGTTGGCCCAACTGGTATACGCTAGAATTAAAGCAGAGCCTGCACATAGCATTCGTGAGTTTCGCGGGTTAGGCAAAGAAATATGGCAGGGCATTGATGTGGAACAGTACATCAATCAGGAGCGAAATTCCTGGGATTGAGTCGGCCTGAAGGTGACAATTGTAGCCTGCTTTGATATGATCTAAGCAAGGTCTACAAAGCAATGAACACTGACAAATGATGCGGTAGGTTGTAGGGACGCGATTCATCGCGTCCACCCTGGCGAATCGGTGCGAGAAGGTGGACGCGATGAATCGCGTCCCTACAACCCAAAAATGCCATTACTACATGTTTTAAAAGCTATGACAACAAACAATTATCAAGAAATCTTACATGAAATAATCCAAAAAATTAATCAGCTTTCTATCGATGAACAGGAGCAACTGCTAGAAGCCTTGACGCTAATCATTCGTGGGCGATCAGCAGATTCAGAAGAACCCTGGCATAGTCTTCTGGAATTGGAAGGATTGGGTAGCGAGATCTGGCAGGGGATAGACCTTCGGAAATACATCGAGGAAGAACGTAATTCGTGGGATTAACCTCGAAGAGGGAGCCTGTTAGGTACGATACCCGGCATTTATTGTCTTGCTAAGCGATAGCTTCGAGAACGAAGTGAGGTATACATCATGTCAATGGACATCCTGAAAGGGTTGGCGACGACCCTGAAAAATATGGGCAAGAAGCCGACCACCATCTCCTATCCTGAGCAGGAGCGGGAGTTACCGGCGCGTTTTCGCGGGCGACACGTGCTGCACCGCTATGAAAATGGGTTGGAGCGGTGCGTGGGTTGTTTCCTGTGCGCGGGCGCGTGTCCGGCTAATGCCATCTATATCGAGGCTGACGAGAACACCGAAGAACACCGTGTTTCGCCCGGCGAGCGGTATGCGCGCGTGTTTGATGTGAACATGTTGCGTTGTATCTTCTGTGGATATTGTGAAGCGGCCTGTCCGACGGGAGCAATCACTCTGGAGCGTATCTACAAGCTGGCGTCGTTCTATCCCGAGGATATGGTCTATCACAAGGAGCAGTTGCTTGAACCCGTTGGTCAGGCAACCGTTGGCTCGGCTGCTGTGTGGTTTGAGCCAGCGCCAGAAGAGGCTTCTCAACCTGTGCCGCAGCGCACGCATGTCTTTGACGGACTGGAAGCCAGCGCTGCCGCCGTTGGTCTCGGTAATATTGAGGCTGACCCCAAAGTCTTGCTGGTCAACGAGGAGCAGGACGAGGACCGCCGCAAATTTGAACGCGAGGAGGGGCAGCTATGATCGATTTTTCGGTTGTCTCGTTCTTTGTTCTGGCGGTCGCTACTATCGCGGCAGGCATTGGCGTTATTACCTTTAGAAACGCCGTGTATAGCGCGCTGAGCCTGATTCTGACGCTGCTGTTCCTGGCGCTGTTTTACCTGCAACTCGGCGCGATGTTTATCGCTATTGTGCAGATTTTGATTTACGCGGGCGCGATCATGGTGCTTTTCCTGTTTGTCGTCACCATGCTCGCGTCTGAGGCGCAGGATACCGAGCAGCCTGATCGCATACCCTGGCAGCGCTGGGTGGCTGTGATACTCGGCTTTGTGCTGGTCGCGTCTCTCAGCTACCTGCTGTTTACGGGGGCTATGGTTGATGCCAGCACCAGGACCAGCGGCGCGGATAGCTTGAGCAAGGCCATCGCACTTTACCAGGGCGATACGCAGGCCTTCGGCATGGCACTCTTCCATGGCTTCGCCTTCCCGTTTGAAGTGACGAGCCTGTTGATCGTTGTTGCAATCCTCGGCACGCTGGTGCTGGGCCGCAAATGGTCGTAGCCAGCGAGGAGGCATCTATGTCATCTCTACCTGTATCGTGGTATCTGATTGTAAGCGCAATTCTTTTCACAGTGGGCGTGGCGGGAGTCTTGATTCGGCGTAATCCTCTGGTTATTTTTATGTCTATCGAATTGATGTTGAACGCGGTCAATCTCTCGTTTATCACGCTCTCGCATTACCTGGATTCGGTCGATGGCCAGATGTTCGTGTTTCTCGTGCTGACCGTCGCTGCGGCAGAGGTGGTCGTTGGTCTGGCGATTATTGTCTCCATCTTTCGCTCGCGCCGCGATATCGACGTTGACGATATGAATGTATTGCGAGGCTAAAATATATGACGAATTTAACGCAATGGGTGCTGATTTTGCCCCTGCTCGGCTTCGTGCTGCTGGGCCTGATCGGGCGCACCCTCACGCGGGGAGGCGTGCTGACGGTCGCGTTGGGAGCATCAGGGCTGGCCTTTTTATGCGCCGCGCTTGGCTTCCTCTCGATGCTGGGCAACCCGCCTGCCTCACCGGCCGCCGGAGACCAGATATTGTATACCTGGGTCGGTTCGGGCATCCTCACTGTAGGCCCCATTAACTCCCCACTGGCTATCAATTTCGGTCTGCTCTTTGACCCGCTCTCTGCGACGATGCTGATGATAATCACGGGCGTAGGCTTTATCATACACGTGTATTCAGCGGGGTACATGGAAGACGATCCCGGCTTCTGGCGTTTCTTCTGCTACCTGAACTTCTTTATTTTCGCGATGGTCTTGCTGGTAGCGGCGGACAACTTCCTCTTCCTGCTCGTTGGTTGGGCTTTGGTCGGCCTCGCCTCATTCCTGCTGATTGGCTTCTGGTTCCAGCGCCGGGCGGCGGTCGCGGCGGCGCGCAAGGCTCTGGTCATCAACATCATTGGCGACTTTGGCCTGATGATCGCCATTTTCCTACTCTTTAAGCACTTCGGCACGCTGAATTACTATACCGATGCCAACGGCAATATCGGCATCTTCAACCAGCTAGGAGTTGGCACCGTTTCAACGCTGACGACCAGCTTCATCTGCCTGCTGCTCTTTATCGCCTGCGCCGCCAAGTCAGCCCAGCTACCACTCTATATGTGGCTGCCTGACGCGATGGAAGGCCCGACGCCTGTGAGCGCGCTGATCCATGCAGCAACAATGGTAACGGCGGGCGTCTATCTGGTAGCCCGCGCCAATGCGCTTTTCGAGGTTTCTCACATTGCGCTACTAATCGTCGCGGTCATCGGTGGTCTGACAGCCCTGTTTGCCGCGTTGATTGCGCTCACGCAACTGGACATCAAGCGCGTGCTGGCCTATTCGACAATCAGCCAGCTTGGCTACATGTTCATGGCCGAGGGCGCGCATGACTATACGGCTGGTATTTTCCACCTGACCACGCATGCCTATTTCAAGGCGCTGCTCTTCCTGGGCGCGGGTGCGGTTATTCACGCGCTGGGCGGCGAACAGGATATGCGCGAAATGGGTGGGCTGCGTCATCGTCTGAAAATCACTTTCTGGACGTTCCTGATTGCCGCGCTTGCCATTAGCGGCATCCCGCCCTTCTCCGGCTTCTGGAGCAAGGACGAAATTCTCAGTTCGCTGCTCGCTCAGGCCACGGCAAGCGGCGTTGGCACAAGCATACATATCATATACTTCCTGCTCTGGCTGATTGCGCTGGTCACGGCTGGTTTAACAGCTTTTTATATGTTCCGGCTGGTGCTGGGCATTTTTGGCGGCCAGTATCGCGGAACGGGGCCGCGCCAGCATCATGGCTCAGAGGATATCGATGAAGAGGAAGAGCAGAGGGTAGCGCATGGCAGAGGTGGCCTGTACGCCATTTTCGAAGTGCCTGCCGTCATGTATATCCCGCTGATTATCCTGGCTGTGCTTTCAGTAATTGGCGGCTTCGTTGGTTCATTTGCGCTCTTCCACTCGAACTGGCATCCCCTGGCGAACTTCCTTGATCGCGTCTTCACGGCGACCGCCTGGACGAACACGCGGGTGCCTGCGCCTACCAACTCGCTGGCGATTCTGTGGACTTCGACGGGCCTGGGCGTCTTGCTGGCTGTGCTTGGCATTTCAGGTGCATGGCTGCGCTATCGCAACGGCTTTGAGTACAAAGAGAGCAAGAACCCACTCTACCAGCTTTCGTTCCACAAGTTCTACGTTGATGAGATACTTATCGCTATCCTCATCAATCCTATTGTTGCTATCGGACGCTGGGCCTCGCGCTACCTGGAAGGGGATGTGCTGGATGGCGGCAGCCGAGGCATCGGCTGGATTTTCAGGAGCGTGAGCGGTGGGTTGCGCCGTCTGCAAACGGGCTACATGCGTAACTACGCCCTGGTTATCTTCTTTGGGGTTGTGTTGATTATCATTTACTACGCGGTGAGGGGGTAGCGGCATGTTTCCATTGTTATCGGTGATTATCTTCCTGCCCCTGCTTGGCGGCATTGTGATGCTGTTCCTGCCGGGGGAGCGTTTGAATACCATTCGTTGGACGGCGCTCGGCTTTGCCTGGCTTGATTTGCTGCTGGCGCTGGGACTGCTGCTTGGCTATTCACAGGCCCTGCCCGGCTTTAACTCCGCCATCATCGGCGCGAGTCCAACGGCCATGTTCTTCTCGAACGTTCATGAGCATTTTGACTGGATTGTCACCTCGAACTTTACGCTGAGCTACAGCCTGGATGTGGATGGCATCAGCGCATTGCTGGTGGTACTCACGGCCCTGCTCACAGTCGTCTCTATTGGCGCGTCCTTCCGCATCGAGCAGAAGGTTAAGAATTACATGGCCTTTATGCTGCTGCTCGAATGCGGCATTCTGGGCGTCTTCCTGTCTAGCAATCTGTTCCTGTTCTATATCTTCTGGGAATTGATGCTCATTCCGGCCTACTTCCTGGTCGGCAGTTGGGGCGGCGAGCGGCGCATCTATGCCGCCATCAAGTTTGTGCTGTATACCTCGGTTGGCAGCCTGCTGATGCTGGCTGGCATTATCGCCGTTGGCTACTATCATCAGAAGCTGGTAGGTGGCGGCTATACACTCGACCTGGCAACGCTGCTCAACGGCAAGCTGAGCAACGGCGTGCAAATCTGGCTTTTCCTGGCCTTTGCCGCCGCCTTCGCCGTGAAAGTCCCGCTCATCCCGTTCCATAGCTGGCTGCCCGATGCCTATAGCGAAGCGCCCTATCCCGTGACGGCCATGCTGGCAGGCGCGATGTCGAAGACGGGGGCGTATGGCTTCCTGCGCTTCTGCATCCAGCTTTTCCCGGATGCGGCGCATACGCTGGCTCCTTTGATTAGCGTTTTGGCGGTAATCGGCATTCTCTACTGCGCCCTGCTCGCGCTGGTGCAGAACGACATGAAACGCCTGCTTGCCTATTCCAGCGTCAGCCATCTCGGCGTTATTATGCTTGGCATGTTCGCCTTCAATGTGCAGGGCATCGAAGGTTCGGTCTTGCAAATGGTCAATCACGGCATCACCATTGCCGCGCTCTTCCTGCTTACTGGCTACCTTGAGAATCGTATTGGCACGCGCCGCCTGAGCGATCTTGGCGGTCTCGCGGCCCGCATTCCCATCCTGGCGACCGTGATGATGATTGCGGTGCTTTCGTCGCTTGGCCTGCCCGGCCTGAATAGTTTCACGGGCGAGTTCCTGGCGTTGCTTGGCGTCTACCAGAAGAGTACGATTTTCGGCCTGCTTGGCACCGCCGTTGTCGTTCCCGCCGCATGGTACATGATTCGTTTCTTCCTGAATTCTTTTGAAGGGCCGCGCCGCACCGATGGGCCAATTGTGGCGGTTGAGCGGAAAAACCTGCTCACGGACATGCACCTGAGCGAATTTATGGTGATCCTACCCTTGCTGATCCTGATCTTTTACATCGGCTTCCAACCGAATCCGCTCACAGCTTTGATGGAGCCATCGGTGACGAATCTCTTGCAACACTTTGGCATTGTTACCGTACCGTAGCTGGTTTTTCTGTCGTAAGGGCCTGCCTTCCCAACTAGGGGAAGGCAACCTGGGAGTTATAGAATGTCGTTCACATTTACTGTTACAGCCGCCGACTGGGGAAGGGTCGCGCCAGAAATCGTGCTGGCAGTCTTCGCGCTGCTGCTGATGCTGGTTGATCTCGTCTTGCCGGATAAAACTGGCAAAGGGGGCAATTTTCTGGTCTTGCCTCTCCTCAGCCTGGTCGGCCTGCTAGGAGCCTTTGCCGCGACCATCGTGCTTTTCGCGGTGGGAGATTATCAACCGGCCTTCAATCACATGATCGGCTCCGACTCCGGCTCGCTCTATGCCTATCTGATTATCCTGAGCGCGGCCATCCTGGGTGTATTACTCTCTCCGGGGTACATGAAACGGCTGGCGCTGCTTCACCAGGGCGAATACTACGCGCTGCTGCTCTTTGCCACGATGGGCATGATGATTATGGCGGCGGCGCTTAGCTTCCTGACCATCTTCCTGGGCCTGGAAATTCTCTCGCTGGCGCTCTATATTCTGTGCAGCTTCGTCGCGCGCCGCGTGGCGTCTCAGGAATCGGGAATGAAGTATTTCCTGCTCAGTTCGTTTGCCTCGGCCATCCTACTCTACGGCATTGCCCTGACCTATGGCGCGACAGGCAGAACAGCCTTTGTTGATATCGCTCATTATCTCACGAGCTATACTTCAGGCACAACCCTGCTGCTGGTCGGCATGGGCCTGCTCGTGGTTGGCTTCGCTTTCAAGGTTTCCGCCGTACCGTTTCAGGCGTGGACGCCCGATGTCTATGATGGCGCGCCTGCTCCCGTCACCGCGTTTATGTCCGTTGGCACGAAGGCGGCAGCGCTGGTGGCCTTTGCGCGTGTTTTTGATATCGCCCTGGGGCCAGTTGCCTCTAGCTGGCAGCCGATTGTGTGGGCCATCACCATTCTGACCATCGTTGGTGGCAATATCCTCGCCCTTGTGCAGAGCAACGTCAAACGCCTGCTTGCCTATTCCAGCATCGCCCACGCTGGCTACCTGCTGATTGGCGTTATGGTCGGCGGCCTGGCTGGCATCTCAGGAGTACTGTTTTACCTGCTCTGCTATGCCTTCCTGAATATGGGCGCGTTCGGCGTCACTACTGTTTTGGAGCGCGTTGACAACACCGGAAATAGCTTGAGCGATATTCGTGGACTCTGGTATCGCCAACCCTGGCTGGCTGGTCTGCTGGCCTTCTTCCTGCTTGCCCTGGCAGGCTTCCCGCCGATGGCAGGCTTTGCCGCCAAGTACTACCTGTTCTATGCCGCGCTGCAAGGCGGTCATCCCGAACTGCTGATTATCGGCGTCCTCGCCAGCGTCCTCGGCATGTACTACTACCTGCGCGTCATCGCCGCCATGTTCATGGAACGCGAACCCGTCGCTGAAAAAGCCTCGCCAATGGTTCCTTTAACTCCCACGCCGACTTCATCCACCCGACGCGCTTCTGGTCGCCTGAGCGGCGCAAATGGCGGCAGAGGCGTAACGGCAGTAGCCGTGAAGCCTACTACAGCTTCTTTGAGCAAAGAAAAGGCTCCGGTAGTTGTGGAAGAAACCGTCGAAAAGAACGAGGTCAGTTGGACGACCTGGGTTGCCCTCTGGGCCGCCGCCGCCGGGACATTACTCATGGGTACGTTGTTGCCATTCTGGCTGGTTGACCTGGCTCTGAAGGCGGCAGGGGTGATGATGAAGGTGATGTAACATGGAGGGAAATTCACCTGTAGGGACGCGATCAATCGCGTCCCTACAGGTGAATTTCCCACTGTTTTGCCAAATTCATGTGAAAGGGCAGAAAAGAAAGGCGGCATCGCTAGAAAACGGAGCCGCCTTTCTTTTCTGCCCTTTATTCATTCTTTCAGGTTATAAATGCTATGAAAATAATTTATTGGACTAATAACAAAAAATAGATTACAATGAAAGATAAGAAAACGGAATGGATATCCCTGGTAACAATGAGGTTATGGTATGCTTAATGAAGCTCCTTATAAAAACACCACCGAGATTATAGAACGCGAGACGATTCCGGCCCCTAAACCGCAGATTGAACAACATTATTCAGATAAAACCAATACGATTATTGGTTGGATTTTGCAGGGAGGTGTCATTCTCAGTGCCGCAATCATCATCTTTGGTCTGATTTTAATGGCTTTTCAACCCAATAAGTTTGCCCCAGAGACACTGCTGCGTTTTCCGCAAAGCTTCGCAGAGGTTGGCAGAGGAGTGCTTGCCTTAAACCCGCAGTCTGTGATTGCGCTTGGCCTGCTACTGCTCATCGCGACACCTATTATGCGCGTTGCAGTGTCCATTGTGGCCTTTGCTGTAGAGCGCGATTGGCGGTTTGTGGTGTTGACGGCATTGGTACTGGGAATACTTCTCTTCAGCGTCTTCTATGTGGGCAGCGTGGTATCGGTTGGACAGCACAGTCAGTTCCAGCACAACGGTCGCTACTCCTGGCTTTACCCAGTGCTGATCTTTGTAGGTGCGGTCGCGGCTGGACTTTTGGGTTCGCTGGTCGGGCTTGGCGGCGGCGTATTGATTGTTCCCCTGCTGACGCTGGTATTCGGCTTTCCCATTTACTTCGCGATTGGCGCAAGCATCATCTCTGTCATTGCGACCTCAAGTGGCGCGGCTGCCGCCTATGTGCGTGACCACATTACTAACCTGCGGGTAGGTATGTTCCTGGAAATAGGCACGACGCTTGGCGCAATCTGCGGCGGCTTTATCGCGGGATTTCTCGCTCCCCAGTTACTCTCGATCATTTTCGGTGTGATCCTGCTGCTCTCGGCTGCCCCCTTGATCTTCAAGCTGGGAGAGGAGTTGCCGAAAGGTGTGAAGAATGACCGCTTAGCGAACTGGCTCCATCTCTCCAGCAGCTATCCAGACAAACATTTGGGGCGCGAAGTACCCTATCAGGTGACGCGCACTCCACTAGGCCTTTTCATGATGTATATCGCCGGGCTGGTCTCCGGTCTGCTGGGCATTGGCAGTGGCACCTTTAAGGTACTCGCCCTCGATACCGCCATGCGCCTGCCCATGAAAGTCTCGACCACCACCAGCAACTTCATGATTGGCGTCACGGCAGCAGCCAGCGCAGGCATCTACTTCTCGCGCGGCGATATTCCCCCACTGATTGCCGCTCCGGTCGCGTTAGGAATTTTGCTGGGAGCGTTAGTGGGAGCGCACCTACTGGCTCGCCTGAGCAATAAGCTTTTGCGTATCATTTTCCTGGGAGTGATCGTGGTTGCGGCGGTGGAGATGGTGTTACATGGGTTTGGCATCGGGTAGTAGATTGCGCAACCAGGCCTCTTCCATGTGTCCCAGCCCCGCGTATATGGCATTTTTGGCGACGATCAGGCCTTCTTGCGCTTTGGCAATGGCCTCTTCTCGTTTGCCTTCGGCAAGGAGTACAGCGGCCTCGACACGCAGGCGCGTGCAGGAATCGACCATACCGCCTTTTGCCTGTTGTAACCAGATACGCGCTGCTGCTGCATTGTGCTGGTAGAGGGCCTCAAAATAGGCGGCTTCGAGTGCGAAACCTGGGCGTGCTACCGGGGGTAATACATTCAGGCCAGCCAGCATACGCGCCAGGTACGAACGCGCCTCAGCGATTGCGCCTGTATCGAGCGCGTGATAATAGGCGAGCGAGCAGGCAATCACATCATCCGGGGAATTGTCCGGGTGCGAGGTCGCTTGCTGGATGAGCGCAGGATTCCACACGCGGGGGAGTTGACCCGCCATGAATTGCTGGTTGAGAACTATGATTGCGCAATATCGCTCAGCCTCGGAACCACCCTTGAGCAGCATGAGAAAACGAGCTCCATCGCTGTAGAAACCACCCTTGTACGTGGGAAACGCCGTGACCAGGAATATGCCAGAGGACAGCAGACCGAACGAGAAAAGGATAGTGGTGGCGAGTGTATGGGTGGTGAACCCGACGACAAAGGAGAGGCCAAAGCTTATTAGCGCCAAAGCGAGGCTTGCCAGCGGTCCGCCAGCTACCATCACACGCATGCGCCGGACAAGGTCGCGCTCATCTTCAGGCATCGTGCCAGTGACGCCGCCAAAGAACGAAGCATGAGTATTTAGGCCCAGACGTATTCTTCCCTGCTCGCGCGCAATTTTGAGCGGACCAACAATGTAAAAGAGAAACCGAAATCCGACCAGCAGGCCGCCGAGTAGATGCCCACCTTCATGCGCCAGTAATACTCCATAAACAAGCAGCAGCCCTATGACAATGGTGAGCAGAATTCCCGCAAGGCCTGGATGAAAGGTTGGAACAGGTTTCAGCGGTAAGCTGAAAAGCAAAACAATCAAGCCGCTTCCAACTGCCGCGCCCAGCATCATTCCCAGCAGGCGCAGAGCATTCGTTCGTTGACGGCTAGTCGTGGAAAAGCTGTTTTGAATTGCCAGTGTATCGAGATGTTCTAGCCCGTTCTGCATGCGTTTTTCCTTTCAGAAAATGTTTTCTTCTAGATGCTAATTTTAGCGGCCCGCCTCTTGAGATGCCTCGCGTCGTACAGCTTTGACCGGCGTGTCCTCATTTTCTAGCCAGAAGATGGTCTCTAGAGGTCGATCAAAGTACGCGGCAAGCTGTAACGCGAGTTCGATAGAAGGCATATAGCGACCTACTTCTAATGCCAGAATAGTGTGGCGGGTTACTCCCAGGTCTTCAGCCAGTTTCTCCTGGGTCAATCCGTATTCGCGCCGGATTTCTCGCAGGCGGTTCACCACACGCGGTTTCTTATCCATCGATTCCTCGATTCCAGAGCGGCTGCATTTCATCATCTTCTTCCGCCTCTAGCTCGGCAGGCAGTATCTCTCGCCAGCGAAGCCAGGTATAGGCAAACAGGTACGTGACTCTCGCAACGAAAAGCACGACGCTGATATGGAAAAGTGCGGCCCCGCGCCACGCTGGTACGAACAGGTAGACAAGCAGCAGTAGCGCGAGGAGTATTGCTACCACGCGCAGCGTAAGGGCGCTGGCCGCGTTTGCTACCTGCTTCTGGAATTCATCAGGGTTGTCGAAGTAGATATCGCCGCTCATCGAGAGAAAACTGACCACGAAGATGAGAACGACAAAAACGAGTAAAAGCACCGCCCAGGCCAGAATAATAAAAAACAAAGGGCTATCGAGTAGGAAATACCCAATCCAGGCTCCCGCGATACCCCCCATCATAGCTCCATCGAGTAGAGGTTTCAGCCTGGGCCGCCGTTTCATGGCGCGAGCTATATAAGCTGGTTGAACAAGCAGGCGCGCCAGATTCTGCAAGAGATGCGCCGTAGATTCTACAGGCTTCTTTGCTTTACCAGGCAAAAGACGTACAAGACCATTCAGGAGATGTGCCAGGAAAGAGGCAAGGCCAGCAATACCTTTATTCATCCAGAGATAATAGCGATACGAGGTGTTGTTTTGCGTTTCATCCAAGCGTTTCATGTTCCTATCTCTCTGCTATGTTAAGTATACGTAACGTTACGTATACTTAACATAGCAGAGAGAAGTGAGGTTTGTCAAGGGAGAGGTGGAAGTGAGAGACGTAAGAAGCGGTGGGAAAAGTGTTTTTCCCACCGCTTCTTACGTCTCTCATCAAATGCAAATGGCGAGTATTTGCTGCCTGGGATCAACCTTACATCATGCCGCCCATGCCACCCATTCCGCCCATGCCAGCGGCGGCGGCGGCGGCGGCATTCTCTTCCTCCGGCGAGTCGGTGATGAGCGCGTCGGTGGAGAGGAACATGCCTGCGATGCTGGCCGCGTTTTGCAGGGCCGAGCGGGTCACTTTGACCGGGTCAACGATACCGGCCTTGAACATGTCGGTGTATTCGCCCTTGAGCGCATCGAAGCCGTAGTTGCGGTCGCCACGTTGTACGTCGGAGACGACGATGGCACCATCGCTGCCAGCGTTGATGGCGATCTGGCGCAGAGGCTCTTCGAGAGCGCGGCGCAGGATACTGACGCCGGTTTGCTCATCGCCTGGGGCAACCTGCACGTTGTCCAGGGCGGAGATGGCATGCACCAGGGCCGCGCCACCGCCAGGAACGATGCCCTCTTCAATGGCGGCGCGAGTCGCGGAAAGGGCGTCCTCGACGCGATGTTTCTTCTCTTTCAGCTCGACCTCGGTCGCCGCGCCAACTTTAATGACGCCGACGCCGCCAGCCAGTTTGGCAAGCCGCTCTTGCAGCTTCTCGCGGTCGTAGTCGCTGGTGGTCTCGTTAATGAGGGCGCGAATCTGGCGCACGCGGGCCTCGATGGCTTCCTTGCTACCAGCGCCTTCAACGATGGTCGTGTTATCCTTGTTGGCCTTGACGGTGCGGGCGCGACCGAGATCACGCAGGGTCGCATTCTCAAGCTTCAGGCCAGCCTTTTCGGTAATCACGCGACCGCCGGTCAGGATGGCGATGTCTTCCAGCATGGCCTCGCGGCGATCACCAAAGCCAGGAGCCTTGACCGCCAGCACGTTAAAGGTGCCGCGCACTTTGTTGACGACCAGGGTTGCCAGGGCCTCACCGTCTACATCCTCGGCGATGATGACCATGTTCTTGCTGCCGGTCTGGAGAACGCGCTCCAGGATGGGCAGGATGTCGGCGATGGCGCTGATCTTTTTATCTGTAATCAGGATAAATGGATCAGAGAGATCTGCCTCCATGCGGTCGGCATTCGTCACCATGTAGGGCGAGATGTAGCCACGATCAAACTGCATGCCCTCGGTGTATTCTTTTTCGGTCGCCAGGCCGCGACCCTCTTCAACGGTGATGACGCCATCCTTGCCGACCTTCTCCATCACGTCCGCGATCAGCTCGCCGATTTCGGGATCAGCAGCGGAGATCGAAGCCACCTGGGCGATCTCTTCGCGGGTCTCGACCTGCTTGCTCATCGACTTGATGGCTTCGATGACCACCTCCGCGCCTTTCTCCAGGCCGCGCCGCAGGATCATCGGGTTCGCGCCAGCCGCGAGATTCTTCAGGCCCTCGTTAATAATGGCCTGGGCCAGCACGGTCGCGGTGGTGGTGCCATCACCAGCCACGTCGTTGGTTTTGGTCGCGACTTCCTTGAGCAACTGCGCGCCCATATTCTCAAAGGGATCGGGCAGTTCGATATCGCGAGCGATGGTGACGCCATCGTTCGTGATTGTTGGTGCGCCAAACTTCTTGTCCAGCACCACGTTGCGGCCCTTGGGGCCAAGCGTTACTTTTACTGCTCCAGCCAGCACGTCCATCCCTTTTTTGAGGGATTGACGCGCCTGTGTGTCAAACTGTAAACGTTTTGCCACGAAACTTACTCCTATTCAACAATACCCATAATGTCGCTTTCGCGCAGGATCAAATATTCTTCGTTCTCCACCTTGATTTCGGTGCCTGCGTACTTGGCGAACAGAACGCGCTGCCCAACCTGGACTTCCATGTCGGTGCGCTTGCCGTTATCAAGCACTTTGCCTGGGCCAACTGCCAGGACTTCGCCCTCCTGGGGCTTCTCTTTGGCTGTATCAGGCAGCACGATGCCGCTCCTGGTTACAGTCTCGCGAGAAAGGGGTTTGACCAGTACCCGGTCTCCCAACGGTCGAACTTTAACGCTCACAGCAGTCATACACCAGACCTCCCAATGTTATTTTAGAAAAGCGTGCTTAGTGTGAGTGATATCGAGACGAGTGTTAGCATTCACACAAGGAGAGTGCTAACCAGCTATTATGATACACCATTCAATGGCGGTTCGCAAGGGGGAAAATCTTTTTTGTGGAGCGCGTTCACGAAAGACACCCGCAAGGGGATGTCTCTACACCCACCGTAATGTAGAGACATCCCCTTGCGGGTGTCTTTCGTCCCCCTCACGCTGCTTGGTTCGCAAGGGGGAAATTCCGCGATTTTCAGACTGCCTCGCCTGTGGTACAATAGCGTGGACTTTTTTAAGACGAATTGTATATGGAAGTTGTTGAGCAGATGTTGGAACAAAAAGATTTACTCGCCGGACTCAATGAGCCGCAAAGGAAAGCTGTCACGACCACTCAGGGACCCGTGTTAATTCTGGCTGGGCCTGGCAGCGGCAAAACCCGCGTCGTGACGCACCGCATAGCCTATCTTGTGCAGCATGAAGATATTCCGCCCTATAACATCCTGGCTGTCACCTTTACCAATAAAGCGGCGAAGGAGATGCGCGAGCGCCTGGAGAAGCTGGTAGGCATCAACGAGTCTAAAGAGATGATGATTGGCACCTTTCATGCCATCTGCGCCCGTGTCCTGCGCATAGAAGCCGACTATCTCGCTCCAATAGGACTGAATAGATCGTTCAGTATCCTTGATGCAAGCGACCAGACCTCGCTTATCAAACAGGCTATCAAAGATTTGGGTATCGACGAGAAACAGTATAGACCCGCCACTATGCAGGCCCTGATTTCGCGGGCCAAAAATGATATGCAGGGGCCGGAACAGATGGCCGAGCAGGCCACAAAATACATGGAAGAGGTGGCGGCGCGTGTCTACAAACAATACCAGAAGCTGATGCGTGCCAATAACAGCGTCGATTTCGATGACCTTTTGCTTTTAACCGAACAACTCTGGCGGCGAGAGCCGGAAGTGCTGCGCCGCTATCAGAGACGCTGGCAATACATTCACGTAGACGAGTTTCAGGACTGCAACCTGCCCCAGTATAAGCTGATTCGCCTGCTTGGCTATGGCACCGATGAGCGTCATGAAGGCTATGGCAACGTCTGCGTGGTGGGTGACGATGACCAGATGATTTACACCTGGCGCGGGGCGAGTGCCGATAACGTGCATCGTTTCGAGCGCGATTTTCCAGCCACGAAGATCATCCTGCTTGAGCAAAACTATCGCTCGACGCAGACCATCCTGGATGCCGCGCAAAACGTGGTGCAGCGCAACCGCCTGCGTAAGGACAAACGCCTCTGGACGGCGCTGGGAACAGGCGAGAAGATTATCCTGCATGAAGCCTTTGACGAGGAAGAGGAAGGGTTGTTCACGGGCCGCGAAATTCTACGCCTGCTGGCGCGTGGCGAGATCGAAAAGCGCGGCGATGTGGCCGTGATGTATCGCACCAACGCGCAATCACGCGCCCTTGAAGAGCAATTCATGCGCCTGAACATTCCTTATAAGGTCATCGGTAGCCGCAAGTTCTACGAGCGCAAGGAAATCAAGGACATGGTGGCCTACCTGCGCCTGCTCGTCAATCCCTACGATGACCTCAGCCTGCTGCGCATTGTCAACGTTCCCAACCGCAAGATTGGCCCGAAAACGCTGGCTGAGTTGCAGCGTTGGGCCAATGATGAGCATATCCCGCTCTACGACGCCATTTCGCGTATTTCCGAGCATCCCACTCTGGGAAAAGCCGCGAAGCAAGCTCTATTTGACTTCAGCCAGCTAATGACCGACCTGCGCAACTCGATAGAGGAACTGCAATTGCCAGAATTGATCGACCGCGTAGCGGAGCGCAGCGGTTATGGCCCCGAATTGCGCGAGGAACCAGATGGCGAGGAGCGTTGGAGCAACGTGCTGGAGTTGCGCCGTGTAGCCGAGGACTATTCAGAGATCGAGACCCGCACCGCGCTCGATCTGTTCCTTGAGAACGTGGCATTAGTCGGTGGCGCGGACACTGTGCAGACGGGCGAGGATGGCACGCTCATCCAGGAAGAAAACAAGGATGCTGTCACCTTGATTACATTGCATGCCGCAAAAGGACTGGAATACCCGGTGGTGTTCATTGTCGGCATGGACGAAGGTTCCCTGCCGCATTCGCGTTCAGTGGATAAGCCAGAGCAGCTTGAGGAAGAGCGCCGCCTGGCCTACGTGGGTTTCACGCGCGCCATGAAGCGGCTGTACCTGCTGCGTGCCTATCGCCGTTCCTACTTCGGTGATGTGCAGCTAACCGAGCCGTCGCGTTTTCTTGAGGACATCCCGCACAATCTTGTCACGATTTCGGGATTGGGCGGTTCGCGCCAGTCTCGTGGACTTCGCTCAAGCGCAAGTCGCCGCACAAGCTGGGATGACGACTACAACCAGGATCATAGTTTGGGACGTGAGACAGGTCGTGTCTTTGGTTCTGGCAAACCGGCAGCAAGCAGCCCATCCTCGCGCTGGTCGTCGCCTTCCTCATATACGCCGCCTTCTCCTGCGAAAAACGGCAATTCCTCGCTGTCTTCTGCACTGCGCCAGCCTGCCGCCCCCCAGCCTGTAGTACAAAAAACACAGCAGTTTCATCCTGGCGACCGCGTGCGGCATGAAAAATTCGGCGAGGGCATCATCCTCAAAAGCGAGATGGAGCAGGGAACCGAATTTGTAGAGGTGCAATTTTCCGGCAAACACGGCAAAAAACGGCTGAGCCTGGATTTTGCGAAACTGGAGAAATTGTGATTTTTGCGTCCCTACAAAAATCCGTTCTATGCCATCATATACCATAAAGTACCAACTAAACCTCTGCCTGAGCTATACTCCCCTAAACAGGGCACAGCTTGCGTTGATTTGTTTCAGCAAGACTATTCTTTACCTGGATTAAGGGGAGGCATTTCAAATGGTTTCATTTTATCTTACTATACGCCGTGTGCTGGCCTGTCTCGCTTTTTGCCTCGCGGGCGGCCTGCTGTTAAGCGGTTGCACATTGCCCTGGCAGCACGCGCACAATGCTGATGCCAGTAGCCTGGGGCCGAAGCCAACGGCACAGCAGATTATCAGCGCCATGCAGAAAAATTTCCGTACCGTCACCTCATTTCATGTCGTCATGAAAGTAGAAAACCTGGGTACGGCCTCTAGCGGGCAGATACAGATTCGCAGTGCGGATGGTGATGTGCTGATGCCGGATAAAGTCAAGGCGCAGGCCAGTGTGCTGCTTTCCGGTCAGGTGGTGACGATCAATCTCATTAGCATCGGCAATGTGCAGTACATTACCGACCCCATTACCGGCCAGTGGCGCGTCATCAAGGGCGTGTTGAACGCCAGCACGCTTACTAATCCTGATACGGGCATTATCTCGCTGGCTGGCAAGCTGAAAAATCTCTCGACGCCCATCGCTGATACCGTCAATGGCACACCCTGCTGGCGCATCAACGGTCAGCTTGATGCTCAGGACCTGGCTTTCCTTACGGGCGGCGGCGAACCTGCTGGCACTTTACTTCAGACGAGCATTTGCGCTGGCAAAGCTGACGGCCTGCCTTATCAAATTGTCGTAACGGGTCAGGCGGCCAAAGGCGATACTCCTCAGACTGTGCGAACCTTTACCATCTCGAATTACAATGAGTCGATCAAAATTAACGCTCCACAAATTTCATAGTCGTTGTGTAAATGTCTCGTGGGGATGTGTTCACCATCTTATTGGTGGGAGGCCAGATATGTTTATAGTAGGGGCGGCCCTTGGGGTTGCCCTGGCTCCCCACTGCATGGTGGAACAACGCTTGCATCTTCACGCCTTTCTGCTATTATCCGTTGTTTTTCATGTATCGGGGGTCAGATGTATACATTAGAAGACGACCAGGAAACGTCCTCGCGCCTGCGCAAGCGTGACTTCCAGAACACCTCTTATATACCTGCCGCACCGAGGGATGGAAGTACGCCTGCCACGCCGGAAGAGAAAATACCTGGGAGTATGCCTGCCGCATCAGAGAATGGAAGTATGTTTGCTGTGCCGGAAGAGAAAGACCCTGGAAGCGCCGACGGGACGAATGCCGCCAGCGAGCCACCGCCTGAAAGTGGAAGTTTGCGCACTTCGTCGTTTACGCGCCTTTTTTCTCCGCAACAGATCACCAGTTCGTTCAAGCAGCTTGGAACGCCAGGAAAGAACGCTGCTGGCAGCGGCAATAAGCGCACAGCTTTACTTGCTATGATTGTAGCCTGCGTGGCGGTCTTTTTCACGGCGATGGACCAGACGGTCGTAGTGACGGTGCTGCCGAAGATCATTGCCGATCCTGGCATCAACATCTCCTTTACACACCTCGATCACGCGGCCTGGATTGTCAGCGCGTATCTGCTGGGTTTTATTATCGCCATGCCGCTTATGGGGCGCGTCTCCGATATTTATGGACGCCGCCGTATTTTGCTGCTCTGCCTATCGATCTTCGCGGTTGGTTCTGTATTATGCGCGCTAGCTCCAGTGTTCGGCCAGAACATTGATCTCAGCTTCTTAAGTTTTACCGGTATCGATACCTCTTCACCTGGACTGATCTTTTTGATTGCAGCGCGCTTTTTTCAGGCCATTGGCGGCGGCGCGGTGGTGCCGGTGGCAATGGCGATTGTCAGCGATTTCTACGGCCAGGAGCGGCGCGGCCTCGCGCTTGGCATCATTGGCGCGGTGACAGAGGCGGGCGGCGTGGTTGGCCCGTTGTATGGCGCGTTAATTGTACAGAAGCTGGACTGGACGTACATCTTTTACTTTAACGTCCCGATTGTGCTTGTCCTCGCGGTTCTCACCTGGTTCGTTATTCCCAGGGGCAAACGGCTTAACGACGGCATTGACTGGATTGGTGCGCTTCTGCTTGGCGCGGCCTTGACCTGTATCAGCCTGGGCCTTGCGCAGCAGGGCACTGATCTTGGCCCAACTACCGTCAACGGTTCGGGGCCGCAGAACAACCCCATTTCGCTGGCGCTGGCCGTGATCTTCTTGATCGCCTTCATTGTGGTCGAGAAAAAGGTACGCCATCCTGTCGTTGATCTTTCGGTCTTCAAACGTTTTTCATTCAGCGCCAGTTCGCTGGTCAGCCTGCTGGTTGGCGCGGCGCTGATTATCGCGATGGCCGATATTCCGCTTTTCGTTGATACTGTCCTCAGCAAGCAGATACCGCAGGATCAGCTTTCGCTGGTGAGCGGCCTCGCGCTTTTGCGGCTTACGGCCATGATTCCTATTGGCGCGTTCCTGGGTGGCTGGCTCTGTGGTCGCCTCTCCTGCCGCTTGACGGGTGTGATTGGCCTGCTCTTTACGGCGGTTGGTTTCTATCTCATGAGCCGCTGGCCGATGAATGTTGATTGGAATCAGATCACCGTCAGCACTGTAACGACTGGCCTCGGCTTCGGCCTGGTGATTGCCCCTATCAGCACAACCGCCATTAACTCGGTCAGGCCGACGCAGGCGGGTATGGGTTCGGCAATTGTCACCTCGCTGCGCATGACCGGCATGATCTTCGGTCTGGCTGCTTTGACCTCGTGGGCGCTGGCTTACTTCAAGCAGCTTGCCTCGCAGTTTCCCTCGCTGCCGACGACCGCGACGGCGGCGCAGTTCGCGAAGTGGTCAACGGACTACGCCAATCACCTGATCGCGTCAGCACATGCCGTCTACAGCGCGGTTTTCTTCCTGACCATGTTCGTCTGCCTGATCGCGATTGTACCCGCCATTTTCCTATGGGGCAATAAACCCGCGCTTGAGGAAGATGTGCAGCCAGAGGACAGCAGCGACAATGTGCAGGTGTTCGCCCTATCTGTTGCATCCCCCGACGATGAAACGGCTGTAGTTACACCTGCCCTTACAGGCACATTTCTTGCCAGCGCCGAACTGCTGGATGAGGTAAGCGTGGATGTGCAGCCGCCAGTCCCGCCTGTCGTGCCGGATAATAATGGCGGCGGAAGTCCACCGCGCAGGCGAAAACGCAAGCGTCTCTTGCTATTGGCTGCCGCCCTGCTCTTATTAGTGCTGGTAGTTGGCGGCGTCTTTGCGGTGCTTTCCTCGCAGTCTCCCGATGATAGCGGTTCAACAAGTGCGAACGGGGCCTCTGGCGCGGGTTCTACGCCGACCGCCACGCCTATCGCGGGGCCGCGCATGATCGAACTGGCGCTGGACAATGGCGCGCTTACCTCGATCTTTACCCAGCAGCTTGGCATGAATCAGGGCACCCTGACGGATATGAAGGTAGCGCCGCAGCCGGGTGATGGCGTGGTGATTAGCCTGAACCTGCATATCGACTCGCAGGGTATTCACCGGGTCATGCCGGTTGAACTGGATACAACGATTGGGGTTGATAAGCAGCAGAACATCCAGTTACATGTGCTGCATTTGAAACGCGATGGCCTGGATGCTGGTCCGACTGCGGCGGCGCGTATGGAACACGCGCTCAACCAGTTGCTCATCAGTTCGCTCATGCCATCGCTGCATAGCCAGCTCAAGGGTGCGAAGCTGATCTCTGTGCATACGAGTTCAACCATTGTCTGTGGCGCGGGTACTGAAATGCTGGTACTGCTGATTCAGGCTCCGCCCATCCAGGGTATCGCTGCTCAGCCGACGCCAACCGCACTGTGCTTCAAAGGCCCGATTGATATCAACAAGCTGATGCCCAGCTAAATCTATGCGCAAGGAGAGAATCATGAAAAAGATACGCTTTATCCAGTTAAGCTGGGTACTCTCGCTGGCAGTAGTGGTGCTGGGAGTATCCTTCATCACCCCCGCGCTGGCTACGGGTAATAGCGCCCGGCATTCCGCGCACACGACTGGCAGCGTGGCGGGTACATCGATTGCCGCGACCATTTACATCACCTCGGCAACTTTGCAGCCGATGTTCCAGAGCCATATCGACCAGCAGGTGCCAACCGCGATGAATAACGCGATCAACGCGATGGTCAGCAAACTGCCGAAGCAGGACCAGGGCTGGGCGATGGAGATGGCAACAACGCTGATACAGCCTGCAGCCACAGTCGTCAGCCTCACACCTCAATCGAATGGGCTGGCCCTTACGCTGCTGCTGAGCCTCTATCCTGGCGACCCGCACCCCATCAAGACAGGCCTGCTGATTAGCTTCAGCCCCCTCAATTCTTCGACGGTGCAGGTCAGCGCTGGCCCGCTCAATGGTGGCCCCGCGCTTGCCAGCGGCCCGCAATCTACCTTCTCAGTACCGATTGGCACGCTGAACGCAGTAAAGACCACACCATCGTGTGGCAGTGCTGCGCTCGCGCTCAACCTGCAAATTCCGGTGGCATTGGGACAGGCAGCCTCTATCAGTCAGGTAGCCGCGACAACTGGCCATCATAACCCGATGGCAGTGCGTCAAAAGGGAGATACGAACGCTGGAGTCAATACCTTCATCGAAATTCCCGCCTCCTCGATCTCCTCGCTGGGAAGCAGCATGGGCAGCATGCCGGTTGGCAATGGCTTAACTGCGCAGAATATTCGTGTCGGTGTCAATGGCAACAATCTGGAAGTGACTTCGGACATCTATTGGAGTGGCATAGACATCGGTGTTGCCGATACCACCATTGCCCCTGGCGCTGGCAACGGCAAGCTGGTGCTGCACGTCCTGAATACCAGCTTCAGCATCTTTGGCCTCTTCACCTTCCCGATGAACAGCTACAACCAGCAGATTCAGCAGACGCTTAACGCGAAATTGAGCGGAGCCTTCGCCGGAAAATTCACGGTCAACAGCGCTGCGATTGGCCCCGATAGCCAGTTGCCCTGCGCCGCGAGCAATAGCCTGGTGATTAGCGGAACGTCTTCTATTGGAGGATGATACGCCTCCATTAACGGGCATAAAATAAAGTTGGGCAGACGCCGTGTGGCATCTGCCCAACTTTATTTTACGCATAAAACCACTCGACAGGCTCTTTCCGGTATGTTATATTCTCGACAGAATAGGGGATTGGGGGAAAACTCCTGTTATGCCGAAACCATATGATGATGCGATGAAAAGACTGGTGGCAGGGAGTCCGCGAGACTTTTTAACGTGGATACTGCCAGCTGTACAGTACAAAGAACTGTTGCCGCACGAATTGCACATTGAGCATGTCTATGCCGATGGATTGGTAAGAGCAAGCTTAAACGGGCAGGAATTGTTAGCGCACTTTGAATTTCAAAGCAGCTACGACCCTCGGATGAGCGAACGTCTTTTGGAATATAATGTATTGGCATCTCGCCAGTATGGCTATTTGCCTGTCTATTCGTGCGTAATCTATCTAAAGGATTGCGGTGAAGTGCCGCGACCTCCATTTATTCGTAGATTGCCTTCAGGCGAGGAAACCGTTCGCTTGAACTTTGGCGTAATCGAACTGCATAAAATAACCGCCGAGGACTTGGAAGGGACAGGTCTGGTAGGATTGGCTCCACTCCTGCCATTAACCAAAAATGGAGCGCGTCGTGAAGTTGTAGATCGCATGATTTCATCGCTGTTGGATGCGGAGCAAACGCAATCGCTCTGGGTCGGATACGCGCTTGCCGCTAAAGTGATGAAGTCTGATTTGAAATGGCTGAAATGGAGGTTCGCGATGTTAAGCGACTTTTTGCGTGACTCACCTGTATATCAAGAGGTGTTGGAAGAGGGCATGGAGCGAGGTCTAGAACGAGGTCTAGAACGAGGTCTAGAACGGGGGCGTGAAGAGGAGCTTCAGAGACAGCGTCAGGCTGTAATAGATATTGCTCAAGAGCGATTTCCAGACGTTGCCGAACAGGTGAAAAACCTCTCAGGTCGAATTCACGACCCTTCGTTATTGATGCGCTTGATAGTGAAAATAGGTATAGCTCATGGCGTAGAGGAAGTCCGGGAACTGCTGGAAGCCCTTGAGAAAATAGATAGTAATGGACACTAGAAAAACTTATTATGAACATCGGACGAGAGCGCATTCATAACCTGCCAATCAATGACGTAACGAGGCTTGGCGCGACAGCTTTTGAGATGGAAGATGAGGCGAGAGCGCGTGGCGAGACCTTGCCTCCTCCCATCCGCCTGCATATTGGCGAACCCAGTTTTCGCACGCCGGAACATATCCGGCAGGCGGCAATTCAATGTATCCAGGATGAAGTACTGACATATGGGCCAGCGGCGGGCTGGCCCTGGTTGCGTGAATTGATCGCCGCGAAGATTGCGCGTGTCAACGGCTATACCGTCGATCCACAGCAGGTTGCGATTGCTATGGGTGGGACGGGAGCCATTCAAACGGCGCTGCTGGCTACTATCCAGGCGGGAGATGAGGTGCTGATCCCTGATCCACATTGGCCGCATTACGATGTGCAACTTGCCGCCTGTGGCGCGGTCAAGGTGCCGTATCCGCTTCATCCAGAGAACGAGTGGCTGCCGGACGCGGCGCAACTGGAAAAGCTGGTCACGCCGCGCACACGCATGTTGCTCATCAATAGCCCTGGCAATCCTACCGGAGCGGTCTTTCCCGTGCAGCTGATGGCGGAACTGCTCGATTTCGCCCGGCAGCACGATCTCTACTTGCTCTCGGACGAATGCTATGATGAGATCGTCTTCGAGGGAAAACATGTCAGCCCGGCGAGCCTGCTTTCCCAGGCTGAGTTCGACGAGGGCAGGGTGATTTGTATCTATACCTTCTCGAAAAGTTATGCCATGACTGGCTGGCGCATCGGCTATCTGGCAACCGGGACGCAGCTTCTCAAAACCATCACCTATGTCCTCGATGGTAGCTATACCAACATCAGCAAAGCAGTTCAGCGCGCTGCAGCGGCGGCTTTAAGAGGTTCTCAACAGTGTGTTGTTGAGATGCGCGAAGCTTACAGGCGTCGTCGCGACCTCGCTGTTGCCATTCTCAAAGAGCATGGCCGCTATCTTTATACGCCGCATGGCGCGTTCTATTTACTGGTCGATGTCAGCAGGCCGGATGGCGCGTCTCGTTCCAGCCGCCAGTTTGCCCTTAATCTCTTACGAGAACGCAATATCACTGTCGCCTCTGGCACAAGCTTTGGCTCGGTTGCTGACCACTATGTGCGCGTCTCGCTGGCAGCTTCAGAGGAAGAGATAGAGCGTGGGGTGCGGGAAATTTGCCAGTTCGCGGACCGTGTGAACTGAATGGTTCGGCTGATTGCCAGCTTCTGGTTTGTGTTGTGTTATTCCCAACCTGCCTCCAGATGTCATCCTGAGCAGAGCGAAGGATCTGCGTCGCCCAGCAGGATCGCATGCCCACACTGGAGATCCTTCGCGGCGCTCAGGATGACAGGTGAGCAGGTCTTTTTCATGGCTTGTTATTACCCAGCCAGCGTAATTTATCCGGATTCATCACTGCATAAATGTTCCGAATGTGTTCGCCTTCAATATCAAGGAACACAACTCCGTAGGGGCGACCGTCCACATAGCCGGTGATGGCAGGTTGTCCATTGACCTCTTCAATGTGAATCTGCATCGTTGCAAGAAGCGGTCGCAGCCCTACCAGAGTTCCACGGGCCACCTTGTCGCGTCCGCGCACCCGGTGTCCAACGCGAGCCTTGCCCCCGCTATCGCCAGTGAAGACGATATCTTCGGTCAGCAGATTCAGCAATCCTTGCATATCTCCGCCGGTGCTGGCGCGCAGGAACTGATGAGTAATGCGCTCCTGTTGCTCGCAGGAGACGTCGAAGCGCGAGCGGCGCTCCTCCAGGCGCTGCTGTGCGCGGTGAAAAATCTGGCGGCAGTTGGCCTCGCTTTTCCCTACGATCTCAGCAATTTCGGCATACTCATATTCGAAGACTTCGCGCAGCAAGAAAACCGCCCGCTCCAGCGGCCCCAGATTCTCCAACATAACCAGAAAGGCGAACGAGAGCGATTCGGCTAGCGCCGCCGTCTCGAACAGTTCCTGGCGCTGCCCCGTTGCAATTGGCTCAGGCAGCCAGGGGCCAACATACACTTCACGCTGCCTCCTGGCTGAACGTAACTGGTCGAGACAGAGCCTGACAGCAATCGTGGAGAGGAATGCTTTAGGAGACTGCACCTTCGCGGTGTCCTCCAGCATCCAACGCAAAAATGTCTCCTGAACGATATCTTCAGCATCCGTAACGCTACCCAGCATACGATAGGCTATGGAAAAGAGCAGTATCCGGTACTGCTCGAATATGGTAGCAGCATTTTCAGGAGTGTTCACTGATTTCTCTACTCCTGTGGTTTTTGCTGTATTCTACCACAATGATACCGGCTCATATGCCTGCCGCTATGGGTGAACCGCTGGCCTTACTCTTTCGCGACAGCAGTTGAGCAACCTGGCGGGCGCTGCCAAAGCTTGGATCAGAGAGGAAACCTTCCCCAACCCAATCGCCAATCACGTAGAGATTGCTCAGTCCAGGTACTTGCAGACCTGGGCGTCCAGCATAGCCGCCATTGCTGATTGTAGGAAGCATGCCAACGGCCTCGATATGTGGCAGGTACACACGCTTGATTAGCACATCACGCCATCCCGGCTGCACAGTATCCAGCAGGTTTTCCAGGTCTCGCTCATCCTCACCCGGTTTGTTCAGGTGGAAAGGATCAAGCTGCTTGAACGTATGGATCAGCGCTCTTCCTCGCGGTGCAATATCTGCATAGACTGATTGGGTCGATAGAAAGCGCGGGGCTTCCAGGTCCTGAACAAGTGGGTAACGTGGATTTGGCAGGCGACTTAAAGCCACATCCAGGCAGGCGACTCGCGCTGGAACAAACGATTCGACCATCTCACGCAATGGCTGGTAATTCCCGCCATCTACCAGCTTTACTGCATCGTGAGGGCTGGTTGCGAGAATAACGGCAGAGGCAGATACAACCTCACCATCGCGCAGGCGCACACCCACTACCTGGCTATGTTCCTGTATAACCGACTCGACGCGGGTGCCAGTCACAATATGCGCTCCCGCCTGCTCCGCCGCCTTGCGCAGTCCATCCACGAGTGTCTGCCAGCCGCCATCAATGTAGAGAACGGGATTTTTGAGCGAGATTTGCATCTTCTTGATAAACACATCCGCGCTTACCTGTTCAAGTGCCGAACTATAGACAAACGTGTATGCATTCGCTGTCATCAACTCGCGCACCTGTGGACGCCGGATATTGTGCTCGATCCACTCCTGTACGCTTATAGTTCGTAGCGCCTCTGGTTTCAAGCGGGCAACCCTGGCGAACAGGCTCATCAACTCTAGCTTGTCAGCAAAGCTCAGCGCATCGGTTCGCAGCATTGTCAGCGCATTCACTGGAGCGATGGAGAGTTTCCCTCTGCGCAAGACGTAGATATCCTTCGGACTATGACCCCTATATGGGATTCCAAGCTCCTGTAGCACCTCTGAAGCCGGGCCACCCGTGTACAGGGCGTGAATACCCAGATTAAATGTGTATCCATCATGTACCTGGCTGGTCGCGCGTCCACCCGGTTTTGCCGACCTCTCAAACACTGTCACCTCGATGCCAGCCCGCGCCAGGTAGCATGCCGCGCTCAACCCGGCCAGCCCTCCACCAACGATAACAACGCCAGCTTGTTTCATGTGCGCTTCCAATTTCTGTTCCATCTTTGTGTCTCCTGCTTGTATGCTTCAGAATAGCGTTTTTTCGCACACTAGACGGAACAGGGATGATGTTTGTGACAAAATGCCAGGAATTTATCTTCTCTTCTAAGGAATTATCTTCTAAAAGAGGTGAAGTAATCAAAACGAACCAGGAAGCCACCCGCAAGGGGATGGCTCTACAGTATAAATCCCTTTAGCAGAGGTTTGATCTGAATATACGAGAGAATAACGGGCAATATCACACAATAACTCCTACTTTGCTGCCCAAACCTGTACGGTATCGTCGGTACTGCCGGAGGCGATTTGCTTGCCATCGGGTGACCATGCCACTGTATTAACGGTCGCGCCGGAGATGAAATGCCCCCAATAGTAGTCGAGATGGCCGCGATAGGTATATGCAGAAGCCCCGGTCAGCGCATCCCAGATCTGCGCTGTGCCATCGCTGCTGCCGGAAACGATGCGTTTATCATCGGGCGACCATGCCACCGATAGCACATCGGCATTATGACCCAGATAATTGTACACGTTTTTGCCGTTAGTGGTATCCCATATCTCGACGCGATTGGCCGAGCTTCCTACCGCGATGTACCGCCCGTTATGCGACCATGCCAGGGCGTGAACGATGGCGGAATTGAAACCATAGGAGGCGATCATCTTATGCGTTGCGATATCAAAGACCTCGGCGTTGCCGTTGCCGCCAGCTACAATGCGCGTTCCGTCAGGCGACCATGCCACAGCGTTCCACGGTGAAGGCGCACCTCGCGCATTGGTTTCGCCTTGAATTGAGAGCAGGCGCTGCCCGTTCGTTGCTTTCCAGACCTGTACAGTACCGTCATTGCTTGCCGAAGCAATGCGCGTGCCATCGGGCGACCATGCCACATCGAAAATCGCATCGCTATGCCCTCTGTAGGTATAAATGAGCGACCCGTTTGAGGCATTCCATATTTGCACCGTATTATCCAGACTGCCCGAAGCAATTTGCTTGCCATCAGGCGACCATGCCACGGTAAGGACATCGCTCGTGTGTCCACGATAGGTCAGCACGTTCCCGCCATCTGCCGGGTTCCACACCTGCACCGTGTGGTCTCCACTCGCCGAAGCGATGCGCTTGCCATCGGGCGACCATGCCACGGAACTGATATAGTCTGAGTGGCCCTTATAGGTAAAATGATTGGGCGGCGTCACAAAATGGGCAATGAAAGCGGCGTCCTTGCCAATATCTGTAAAAAGCGCGAGCAGGAGGAGCAGAACAACAATTATGCCGAGTACAATAGGCCAGCGGCGGCGAGGGCGTTCGCGTGGAGTGAGCTTCTTCTCGAAAATTGACGACATACGGGCTGCTCCTTTTCTGGCAGGGAACCGGGATTGCCAGGCCTGTAATACTCGCAACCAGAACATTTTCTGATGTGGAGGGAGCCTACACGCATTATAATCTAAACGGTTTTATGTGTCTACGAAAACGTCTTGCCTCATTGCGGGGCGTAGACTATAATGGCTGCGGAAACGGGAGTGATTGTTATCGTAGGACAGATGAAGCATGCAGATTAATGAACCTGCTGAATATGCCATTCTAGGACTGCTGGAGAGCCGCCCGATGCATGGCTACGAGATGTTTCAGCAATTCGAGAATGGAACGCTGAGTTCAATTGTCCATCTCGAAATGAGTCAGATGTATGCCTACCTGAAAAAGCTGGAACGCTTGCAGTATATCGAGGCTGAACTGGAACAGCAGGGCGTGCGTCCACCGCGTAAAATCTTTCATCTCACGCAAGAGGGGCATAGCCTCTTCCACTCCTGGTTACTGACACCGGTTGAGCGTCCGCGTGAAATTCGCATCCTGTTCCTGCTCAAACTCTATTTCGCGCAGCAATTTTTCCCTGAGAAGATGCCCCATCTCATCGAGCAAGAGATTGTAGCCTGCCGCAAGTTTCTTGAACATCTAGAGATGCAGCGCCCGGTAGAGAACGAAAAGAGCGATGCCACCTTTATCGATCATGTCGTCTTACGCAGCCGCATTCACCAGACCCGCGCCCTGCTTGATTGGCTGCGCGAAATGCAAGAGGAATTTGCATCGGCGCGGTGAAATTGAGGGACGAAAGCCACTCACCATATAGAAATCAAGGTACATGCAACGCACTATCACACAAACGCTCCGCCTGGCTATTGGCATTTCATTTTTCGCATTTATTCTGATTGGCATGAACGATGGCGCGGTAGGAGTACTACTGCCCGGAATGCAAACAACCTATCATACAGGTAAAGATACGATCTCTCTGCTCTTTTTCGCGGGTACTGTGGGCTACTTTATAGCGTCCTTCAACAATGGGCTGCTCCTCGATAAATTGGGAAACCGGCGCTTTCTGCTGCTGGCAGTCCTGATTATGGAGCTTGGCTTTGCTCTATTGAGCAGCAGGCCGCCGTTTTTGCTGCTGTTGTTGGGCATCGTACCTATCGGATTCGGTGTTGCCATGCTTGACGCGGGATTAAACTCCTATATCGCCAGCCTGCCAGATAATACTGCCCTGCTCAACTACCTGCACGCATTTTATGGAACAGGTGCTTTGCTCGGTCCGCTCGTCGCTTCTAGCTTCCTGGCTCTAGGCTGGGTATGGAACGGCGTGTATTTCGTATGGATCGGCACAGCCATTTTTCTGTTTATTGGTATTGGCCTCGCCTTTCCCAGGAGAGAAAAGACTACCCATAAGGAAGAGCAAAAAGCGGCGGGCAATGTTCTTTTACTGACACTACGCCAGCGTGTGGTATGGCTGGCCGCCTTGTTTCTACTTGTCTATGTAGGGACAGAAGTAAGCCTGGGCAGTTGGAGCTTTAGCTTTCTCACCCAGGAGCGACACGGGCCAATCCTGTTCTCCGGTTGGATAGTAAGCGGCTACTGGGTTGGTCTAACGCTGGGACGTTTGCTCTTAGGGAAGCTGGCGCAACGGATTGGCAATAGACGCTTGATTGAAGTCTGTCTTAGCGGTGTGGTCGTTGGCATGGTGTGCTTATGGGCTGTGCCTCACCTGGTCGCGGCAGCTTTTGCCCTGTTTTTAACAGGCTTTAGTCTGGGGCCGATCTTCCCGACAACCATTGCGCTGATGTCAGATGCGCTTTCCAGCCGCATTCTATCGAGCGCAATAGGCTTTCTTGCCAGCTTTGGCAGCATGGGCGGCGCACTCCTTCCCTGGCTAGCAGGGAACCTGGCACAGCAATTTGGTTTGTGGACTCTGCTGCCTTATGTTATTGTGCTGACGGCTCTCATGCTGGTTATATGGGTTATTATACAGGCGAGGCCCGCGCACCCGGCAAAGCCTCGCGAGCTAACGGCTTGTCAACAATAAACGAGCGTGCTACTATCTATCAGGAAGAATCTCATCGTTCTTTTGTAATTGTGTATATTTTGCATGTTCCATAACAACCGAGGTTGGTTATGTCTTTATTAACAATTGCCGCGTCTCCCGCGCTGAATGGACTCGCGGTCGTCTCGCAATATTGCTTCACGGCGGCTATTTGTATGCTGGCTGTGATGACGCTGGTGTATCTCTGGTATACCATTGGCGCTGCGCGTTTGGCAAAACAGGTCGCGTTAGAATCGGTTCGCTCGCATGGCAAGGCTAGCAAGAAGGTTGCCGCTGTAAGTGGCGGTGTGGCTACTCTGGTGAAAAGCGATGTTATCCTCAACGAGCAGGCAGATGGGGAAAAGCCTATCGCGCTCAATCGCGGCCTGCTGAGCATCGGGCGCATTGGCACCCTTATTGGCTGGTTCACCGTGTTCGCGCTTTTCATGTCGCTGCTTTTCCGCGCTATTGTGGAGCAGCACGCGCCCTGGAGCAATCTCTACGAGTTCAGTATGAGCTTCACAGCTGCCCTGCTGCTCTGCTATCTGATCTTCGAGGCCATTTTCCATGAGCGAGTGCGCGCCTGGGGCCTCTACGTGTGCTTGCTGGCGGTAATAACGCTCGGCATCGCGATTTATCTCGGCATCGCCTTTAACATGATTAATGACTCGGCGCAACTCATTCCGGCGCTGCAAGATAAGCCTATTCTGGCTGTTCACGTCTCGATGGCGATCTTCGCCTACGCGCTGTTCAGTGTGGCCTTTGGCGCTGGGCTGATTATGCTGGTGCAGGGTGGCGAGGGCCAGCGTTTCTCCTGGCTCCCCTCGGCTGAGGCCGCCGATGAACTGGCATATAAAGCGGTCATCGTCGGCTTCCCTTTGCTTGCCCTGACCCTTATCCTGGGAGCCTACTGGGCGAATTATGCCTGGGGCCACTATTGGAGTTGGGACCCCAAAGAGACCTCGGCCCTTATCACCTGGCTCATTTACGCTGTGTACCTGCACGCGCGTGGCATTCGCGGCTGGCGTGGCAAGCGCATCGCCTGGCTATTGACACTTGGTTTTGCAGCCACGCTCTTTACGTATTACGGCGTCAGCTTCTTCGTTCCAAGCCTGCATAGTTACGCGACACCACAATAACATTGCGCTAGCTTTCTGTAGGGACGCGATTCATCGCGTCCCTACAGAAAGCTAGCATCCGTTTTACGGGTAGTTTCGCAGCATCAGCTTATACTGCGGGTTGTAGCGCTTATCGCAACTGCTACAGGAGACGGCCTGGGAGTAGCGGCGGGCGCGTGGATATTCTTTGCCGCAGTTGGGGCATTGATAGAGGTAGCGAATGGGGCGGCGCTCGCGGCGTAGTTGTTCGCGATGCATGCTTTCTTCATGAAGCAGATGGCGTAGTTCTTCCAGGTCGTAGCCGGTAATGGCGGCCTCGTCGGCGGCAATCGAGTCGTAGCCGTGATGGCGATGGCGGCGCGGAGTGCCTTTCACGCGGTCGGCAAGATGAATCAGTTCGTGCGCTACCGTTACCTCGATGGATTGGGGCTGCATGTCGGGTTCGATGAAGATCAGGTGTCGGTGCCCGGGTTGTGATCTGGTATCAGGAAAGCCAGGAAGCGCTCTGCCAGGAGTTTTATATGAGCGTTTGCGTGTGATAAGGGGTGCAGGGAGATAGCAGTAGCAGCCCAGCACCATAAAATTCAGGCGCTTCCCCGTCCATTTCATAAACTCCTGACGGTCCTGTGTGATAGCTAAGCGACCTAATTCCTGCTCCGGCAACTGCAATTTTTCCCAGTATACTTCCAGCCAGTGCGAGATAGCCGGACTGCCATGAATAATTGGAGCGGCCTCCTGGGTTGGTGGCTCCGGCAAGCCGGGCTTACGTGCGGCAACCATCTCCGCTATCCTACTCCTTAATCGGCGCGAGAACGTGAACGCGATGAAGCGCGTCCCTACAGATTGAGGGCGTGTTTCTCGCGCCCTCAAACCCAGTTCTCATTGATTATCCTTGAAATGGGCGAACCCTGTGTGCTTTGCAAGTATAGCAGGCAGAAGCCTGAGACGCAAGTTTTCAGGAAAAATGATTGCTTGACACACTTCCTTTAGAAGCGTAAGATGAGATAAGAGACTCGCATTAGCGTGGAAGCGCACTCTCACCTCCCGAAGGAGTAGTGTATATGTCGTTCCAGGTGTGTATCAAGACAAATAAATCGTTGCAAGAGCTTGCAACGGAGATACGTAACCTCTTTTCTTTACCTCCATTTCGACATAATGCCTTTTCTGGTGAAGACTATTGCCAGTTTGAGGTGCTTGGCATGCTGATCCTCCTGCATACCTCCGATGAGGAGGAGCGCGATCCAGAGGTCATGGCGTATCCCTACCGCTTCGACTTGCAGTTTTCTTTTGCCGATCACGAACTTGATACAGACACCTTAGAATATACTCTCCAACCGTACTACGCTCAGTTGCTCAGCTTCCACCTGGGGGTCGATACGGCCTATCATGAAAAACAAAAGGTCGATCGTTTCTGGCGTATCCGGTATCATTTTTGCTCGAAAAACCCGCGTTGGAGTGGCGATATTTTGTACGGCGAGCCTGGCTGGGAACCGGCTGTAATCGAAGCAACACCAAGTTCCTGGCGTTCAATGCATCCCCTCCTGTAGGGGCGTGGGCTTGCCCCGCCCTCGTCCCAAACAATCGAAATACAACAAGGTGGCACTATAGGGATGTGAGCGGGGCAAGCTCGCATCCCCCACGATGGGCAATCACAGCTGATTGTCCGTATTCGGAGGCGAAGAGTGAGTATTCTGGACGCAACCGTTGGTCAAGAATTTTCCCCGTATGTCAAACCGCCGATTACACAGGAGCAGCTTCGTCGCTATGCCGAAGCCTCTGGCGATTTCAACCCCATTCACTTAGATGAAGAGGCTGCGCATCGCGTGGGCCTGGATAGTGTGATTGCGCATGGCATGTTGAGTATGGCCTTTCTTGGGCAGTTTCTTAGCCAACAAATAGTCGACCTTCCTGGAGCGCGCATCGCCAATTTTAAAGTCCGCTACACCAATATGGTGCGGCTCGGCGATACGCTGACCTGTCATGGCACGCTCAAAGCCAGGACGTTGCAGGATTCAGAGGAGGCCTTTACGGTCGAGTGCTGGGCGCAGAATCAGAAAGGCGAAAATGTCACCGTTGGTGAAGCGGTGCTGGTTGTGCCCGTTTCCTTGAAACAGGAGGTGGCACAATGACAGAGAAAACACGCGCGATGGAACTGGCAGACCTGCGTTTCCTGTACGACCTCTCCATCTATAATTGCCTGCACTATGCTCCCTATACCTCGCTGATTTTTGAAGATACCCAGTCGGGCGAGGTGCGCCAGTACACGAATATCGAAATCGCTCGCGAGGCAACGCAACTGGCGGCTGGCCTGCGCTCATCAGGCGTAGAAAAGGGCGACCGCGTTATGGTCATGATGCTCAACTGCCCGGAGGTTATTATCTCGTACCAGGCGATAGCGCGTGCCGGTGGCGTAATTATTCCGGTGCTACCGCTGCTCAAGCCGCCAGAGGTTCACTATATCGCCGAAAATTCCGCCGCCAAAGCCATCATTACCAGTCCGGTGCTGCTGCCTTTGTTGCAAGCTGCACTGGCCGATGTGCCGACCATGCAGCATGTAATTGTTACTGGTTCGACGCTTCCTGAGTCCACTTCGCAAGGCAGTTCTCAAAGTTACACGCTGCATGCCTATAAAGATGTCGTCGTTCGCGGCGCATCCGAGGCGGATAATTACCTGTTTGACCTGGAAGGTGTGAACCTCTCGCCTGAGGATACGGCGGTTATCCTATATACATCGGGAACAACGGGCAGACCCAAAGGTGTTGAACTTGCGCACAAAAGTGTGGTTTCCAATGCGGTAGCCGGAGCAGGTATCGACCAGGAAAATCCGACTAACGAACGCGCCGGAGAAGTTCACCTTGCTGTGCTGCCGCTTGCACATGCCTACGGCCTCACAGCCTCGAATGTTGCCTATTTGAATGGCACTATTTCGGTGATGCACCCGCGCTTCGATACGACGGCTGTGCTTTCGGCTATCGAACGCTATCGCATCAATGGCTTCGCGGGCGTTCCCGCCATGTTCGTCGCTCTGCTTTACACGCCTGATGTTGAGAAGTATGATACAAGCAGCCTGCGCTACTGTGTGAGCGGTTCAGCTCCTCTGCCATTGGCTGTTCTGGAGGGCTTTGAGCAGAAGTTTCATTGTCCCATTCTCGAAGGCTACGGCCTCTCTGAGGCAACCACCGTTCTGACGGGACATGCCGTAGATATGCCGCGCAAGCCCGGCTCGGTCGGCAAGCCTGTCTCGGGTGTCGAGATACAAATTGTGGATGAGAACGATCAGCCTGTGCCGGTAGGTGAAGTGGGCGAGATTGTGGCGCGTGGCCCCAACATCATGAAGGGCTATTACCAGATGCCGGAGGCCACACAACAGGCCCTGCGCAATGGCTGGCTGCACACGGGTGATATGGGCCGCCTGGATGAGGATGGCTACCTGTATATCGTCGAGCGCAAGAAAGACCTGATTATTCGCGGCGGCTTCAACATCTATCCTCGCGACGTGGAGGAGGTGCTGAACAGCCATCCGGCTGTGATAGAATCAGCGGTGATCGGCATTCCCTCTGAGCGCATGGGCGAAGAGGTCAAAGCCTTTGTCGTGACAGGCGAGGATGTTGATGCTGAAACGCTGAAAGCGTATTGTCGCGAGAAGCTGGCGAACTACAAAACGCCCAGCGAGATCGAGTTTGTGAATTCGTTACCACGTAATGCCGTTGGTAAGATCGACAAGAAAGAACTGAGGAAACAGCATGTCCGTTAATATGCCTCTGGAGAGTGCGCCGCTTAAACAGCTACAGGATACTCCCATTGACAATGTCCTGCATATCATCGATGAAGGCCTGGTACACCTGCCGACGTACCGCGAGCTGTACTATCGCTGGGAACGCCAGCAATGGCAATCCCAGGAGATCGATTTCAGCGTTGATCGCGGGCAGTGGGCGAAGATGTCGCAGGATGAGCGCAATATGCGTATCTACGGCCTTTCCGCGTTCTTCCAGGGCGAGGCCTGCGTCACCGATACGCTCGCTCCATTTGTGCTGGCGATGCCCGACGAAGAGATGCGTATCTTCCTCACCACCCAGCTAGTGGACGAAGCGCGCCATACCGTCTTCTTCGAGCGTTTCTTCCGCACAGTATTGGGTGTCGAGACGGGCAAGCTAGAGGACTCGCTGGCCTTTGCGCGCCAGTACATGAACGCCAACCTCAAATATATTCTGATTGAGGCCTTGAGCGAAGTAGCGGAGCGCATTCGCCAGCAGCCGGGCAACCTGGCCAATCTTGTCGAGGGCATCACACTTTATCACGTCATTATCGAGGGAACGATGGCTTTAGCCGGACAGCGCGGTATTCTGGAGACCTATCGCCAGCTTGGCCTCTTCCCAGGTTTTCGCGGCGGCTTTACGGCGGTAGCGCGTGACGAGTCCCGCCACGTCGTCTTCGGCGTCAAGTTCCTGCGTGACATGATTCAGCAAGACCGCGACAACGCGAAAGTCATTCATGCCGCCCTGGAAAAATACGCGCCAACCGCCATCGACGCCATTTCGCCCGCCCAGGAGCAAATCCAGAACATCCTGGCCGCCGGACAGGACCCCTGGGTGACGCCTCGCTACGCCATCGAATCGCTGACCAGGAAACTGAAAGTCATCGGTCTGAACGTCAAGCTCAATTTGCCGGATATTCCACCGCCACCTACGGTGTAAATGTGGATTGTAATGAACCTTAAAATAAAATAACCTGGTGAATTCTCTGTAGGGACGTGATTTATCGCATCCTGCCCCAGATACCGATACATGGCAGGTGGACGCGATGAATCGCGTCCCTTCAGAAACCACATTATTTATTTACAATCCACGAAAGACCCTTTAGAAAAGGAGCCAACCATGATTACCGCGCTCGTCCTGATCAATGTGCAGCGCGCCAAAGTCAACGAGACCGCCGAGGCCCTGCTAGAAATCGAGGGCGTCTCAGAGGTGTATTCGGTGACAGGCGAGTATGATCTCGTGGCCGTGTTGCGCCTGCAAAACTACGAAGACCTGGCCGAAGTTGTCACTAACCGCATGATTCGCATCTCGTCTATCACCAAAACCCATACGTTGATGGCCTTTCAGTGCTATTCGCGGGCGGATTTGCAGCAGGCGTGGGATATTGGGGTGGAGTAGGGTTTGAATGGCGTTGGCAAATCTACTTTGCTGCGCATCCTTCCTGGTAGACTCAGCCTGGGGCAGCAGCATAAACTTGAAATAGCCCGCCTGATGGCGCAGCAACCAAACGTGCTTTTGTCGGATGAGCCGACGAATTATGTAAGCCTGGACGTGCTGGAAGCGTTCGGAGCTGCAATTCTGCATTTCCCCGGCTCTGTCATCGCGGTTGCGCATGATTGCTGGTTCATTCAACGGTTTGGGGGAACAATCTGGCATTTATTAAATAGGAGAATTGAATATCGTTGTGTTTTCCGTTCGGTAATTCTGCTTACAATTCGCAAACACAGAGGGTTAAAGCCGCTTGTATTGACATTCCCCTGTGTTTTGTTGTACTAACTATAGTAACTTCTTCCATTTTTTTGTGGATGAGGTGGTATCATTTTTCTACAGGCGTAGAACATCCCATGTTGTAAAGGAGGGCCAGTCCACTTTCGATAATTTTTCACGGTGCGCCGGATGGATGCGGTGAAGCGCGTCCCTACATTTGCTGGTCACACTCATTGTTCTCTTTTTGTCGCTGGCATTATACACATTGTTCAGGAAAGGAGATCAGTCGTGATTACACGCGGTTCTCGTAAAAGACGTTCCTGGTTGTACGTCTTGCTTATCATCCCGTTTATTGCCCTGTTGTATCCCCCATTCTACAACGACCCAACTGGCAAGAACCCGGGCCCTGACTTTATCGGCATACCTTTCTTCTACTGGTACCAGTTGCTGTGGATTATTCTCACAGCCATTCTTACCGCAGTTATCTATTTTCTGGGAGCCTGAAAGGGTCGGTATGTGCATGGCTGAAAATGCAGCGGGAGGCAGCCTATGATGTCTGTCCATGCATGAAGTAACGAGGAGAAACTTTCTATGTTTGCATTGAGTTCGCTTGCCTCTGGTCCGTTTCCCTTTAGTCCGGTTGCCTTTACTGTCTTCATCATCTTTTTCCTGCTTGTCACCGTACTGGGATTTATCGCAGCACGCTGGCGGCGTGGCAACCTTGACCTGATTCACGAATGGGGCCTTGCCGGGCGGCGTTTTGGCACGCTCGTAACCTGGTTCCTGCTCGGTGGTGACCTGTACACCGCTTACACCTTCATTGCCGTTCCCGCCGCCATGTTTGGACTTGGCGCGTTGAACGGCTGGTTCGCCGTTCCCTACACGGTGCTGGTCTACCCGATTATCTACGTCTTGATGCCCAAGTTCTGGTCGGTCTGCAAGCAGCGTGGTTATGTCACCGCCGCCGATTTCGTGCAGGATCGCTTCGGCAGCCAGACACTGGCCTTTGTAGTGGCTTTGACCGGTATTGTGGCAACCCTGCCGTATATCGCGCTCCAGATGTTCGGTATCCAGGTCTCGCTGGCTGCGCTGGGTGTTCCACTTGCTTTCTCGATTGGCGGTTTCAGTATCGACCTGCCATTGTTGATCGCTTTCTTGATCCTGGCGGCGTATACCTATACGAGCGGCCTGCGTGCCCCCGCCATGATTGCTCTGGTCAAGGACGTCATGATCTTTATAGTGCTGTTCGCCGTGTTGATTGTCCTGCCTGCCAAACTCGGAGGATTTGGCGCAATCTTTAATGCAGTAGCTCATAAGGCCGCAACTCATCCCGCTACTATTCCTGGGCCAGGTGGAAAGCCCGTTGCTAACCCCAACGCCTTTTTTGAATTCCTTAAACCCACCCAGTACTGGGCCTATGTCACACTCGCGCTCGGTTCAGCCCTGGCGTTGTTCCTCTATCCGCACTCACTGACCAGCGTTCTAAGCAGCAACAGTAAGAACGTAGTCAAGCGCAATACTGCGTTGCTGCCGATCTACTCGCTCATGCTTGGCTTGCTGGCCTTGACTGGCTACATGGCGATTGCCGCAGGCATTAATCCGCCGAAGTCTCTTAGTTCAAACTATGCGGTGCCGCTGCTCATCAACGCGCAGTTCCCTGACTGGTTCGCGGGCTTTGCCTTTGCCGCCATCTCGATTGGCGCGCTGGTGCCTGCTGCTGTGATGTCGATTGCAGCCGCCAACCTGTTTACACGCAACATCTACAAAGCCTACATTCGTAGAGAGGCTGGCGATCGCGAGGAGTCCTCGGTTGCCAAGTGGGCTTCGTTCGTGTTGAAGTTTGGCGCAGTCCTCTTCATCGTCTACATTCCCACCGCGCAGGTTATCAACTTCCAGCTACTCGGCGGCATCTGGATTCTCCAGACGCTTCCGGCGGTCTTCCTGGGCCTCTACACAAGCTGGTTCAATCGCTGGGCATTAGTAATTGGCTGGCTGGTCGCTGAAGTACTCGGCACCATCCTGTTCATTGCCGCCGGACTGAAATCGGTCTACGCCATCTCGATTTTCGGCCTGAGCCTGCCCTCAATGTACATCGCCTTCTCGATGGTGATCCTGAATCTGCTTCTGGCGGTCATCCTGACCCCCATCTTTAACGCGATTAGCGGGCGCAGTCAAGATGTCACTGCTCCGACCGACTACGACGTTGAAGAGGCTGAACCCGTTGAGGTTGGCAAAGAGGCTCTGGGTTAAACACGAAATAAAATGAGCATGTGGAGCGCGCTCCACATGCTCATTTTATTTCGTGTTTGCTTTATAATACCTGTATCCCCACTCGCTCAAGCAGATTCCGGCTGATCTCGGCGCGATGCTTTTTAGGCATGCGGTTTGGTATGCAGTGTGAGTCGGAGCCGGTACTCAGAAGCAGGTTATGTTTTTTCACATAGTCAAGATAGGTTTCGATGATCTGTGGACTGTGATAGGGATGGTAGACCTCGATGCCGTCGAGCGGTATTTCGGCCCGTACCTCGTCGAGCAGCGCCGGATCGTAGAAGGTGAAGCCGCGCTCCTGCCTCCCTGGATGGGCGATGAGGGAGACTGCGCCGCTGCGATGGGCCGCATCAACCACTTCCGCCATGTCGGCATGAACGGAGATGAAACCTGCCTCCTGGATGATTTTCAGACCGGAATGCCAGTCGCTGGCGTAGTTGTGTCCAGTCAACAGGCGAATATTGTCACGTGGCAGGCGTACTTCTCCGTCCGGCAGTAGCTCATCTTTGCGCGGGAACTCGTAGCCCTTGCGCTGTAATTCTTCATATACCTGCTGCGTATTTTCATACTGACGGCGCACCACGCTCTCCGTGATCTCGCGCAGGTAGTTGTTTTCAGGATCAAAGCCATAGCAGAGGACATGGCCCATCTTGCCGCGCCACTCGGTACTCATTTCAACGCCTGCCAGCACAGGTAGCTTCTTCTGCGCAGCCAGTTCTTGAATGCCCGCCACCGTATCGACGCGATCATGGTCGGTGACAGCCACCAGATCAAAGCCCTCGTTAACGAGAAAATCGAGAAGTTGTTCGGCAGGCCAGCGTCCATCGCTGAAGGTGGTATGCATGTGCAGGTCTATCGAGGCATCAGGGGAAAGGGTAAGGTTATCGGTCAAACGCTCCAAAACAGACTCCTTATGTTCGGGTAAGATATGTCAAAGTGTCTTTTCATTGTTTATATCATATCACATGAAAGACGTATCTATTGATAAAGCGACCGGTGATTGCGCCTGGCTTCTCCTTCGCAAGACCCTTTTTCCGCGACTATAATATCATTATAAATACAGGCAGGAATAGCCCGACTCTCGTAGGCCGTTTCGTTCATGTTCATAAACAGCTTTTGCAAGGATGAACACATTTTATGGAGATCACCCACCATCCAAAACGCAGCCTGAGCGACAAAATACGCGGCTTTTTCCTGCTCTGTCACCCCGGGCCGGTGCTGTTTCATATTATCGCCGTCACCGTCTTTACCTTGCTGGCGGCGTGGCCCAATCTCTTGTGGTTGCCCATCGTCCTGGTTATCACGGCCCATACGGCTATGCAGCTTTCCATCGCCATGCTCAACGACTATTTTGATCGCGACCTCGATGCGCAGGGCAAGCCTAGCAAACCTATTCCACGTGGACTCGTCACCCCGCGCGAGGCCCTGATGGGTGGGCGCATCATGATAATCGTGATGCTCATTTTACTGTTGTTCCTGCCTCCACTGGCGCTGCTCATCTCGCTCTGTTACCTTGCGCTTGGGCAGGCTTACAACTGGAAACTGAAATCCACGCCTTTTAGCGGGATTGTCTTCGCGCTGGCAATGCCGCTCATTCCGCTCTATGCTTTTGCCGGAATGGGTCGTCCCTTGCCGATTCTCTTCTGGCTGGTGCCGGTCGGCTTCATGCTCGGTGTGGCGCTCAATCTGGCGAACTCGCTCCCCGACCTGGAAGAGGATGCGGCGCACCATGCCCGCACGCTGGCAGTCGTACTGGGAGTCAAAGGCTCTTTCCTGGCCTGCCAATCGTTGCTCGTTGCCAGCGCCGCTCTCATCGCTCTGGTAACCATGCTGGGTTTTGTGCGCATCCATATCTGGATACTCGTCGCCACTCTGATTATCGCCTGTGTGGCTGTTGAGGGCATGCATCTGTTCTTTGGCCCGGATAAGCCTGAGAAGACGCGCAAGCTCTATTTTTACCTCGTCACGCTCACCTGCCTGATCCTGGCCGGTGGCTGGCTGATAGGAGTACTCGCCTGATGCCCATTCGACTCACCCTGCTGGAACACGCGCTGCAGCGGTTAAATCTCTTGCCTGTGCCACTCCTTGATACACCGCTTGCCCCCGGCATCGCCAAAGTGCTGGTGACAGCCTGCGATCTCGGCCTCTTTGACGTCCTGAGCAAAGGCTCGCGCACAAAAGAGGAACTGGCGCAACGCTTGAACTGCCATCCAGAGGGTTTGCAACTCCTGCTGCAACTGCTCGTCTCGGCGGGGTATCTCAAACGGGCTGGAAACCGCTACCGTAATACGCGCATGACACAACGCTGGCTGGTAAGTAGTTCCCCACTCAGCGTCGCGCCCTACATCCTGCACAGTCCCGATATCGTCGCCATCTGGGATCACCTGCCCGAAGTGATACGCACCAACCGGCAGGCCATGCGCATGCCCTACGAGGAAGACCCCAACGATCCCGAAATACGCGCCGCCCTTGCCCGTCACTACGCCGGTCTCGCCTCTCTGGCAATGGCCCTCGGTGGAGAAATCATCCAGCGCGCACGCCTGCCGAGACACGCCACACAACTACTCGACGTTGGCGGTTCGCATGCAGCCTATAGCGTGTTGTTCTGTCGCAAATATCCGCGCTTGCAGGCCACCATCCTCGACATTCAACCCGGCATCGAGGCAGGCAAACGCACCGCGCTGCAAACGCACATGAATGATCGCCTGCGCTTCATTTGCGCCAATATCGTGCAGGGTGCCTTCGACAACGACCTGCGCGGCCAGTTCGACGTAGCCCTCTACTTCCATATCGCCCATCTTCTGCCGCCCGAGATCAACGCCGCAGTACTGGCAAAGGTCACTCATACGCTCAAACCCGGCGGCATGCTCATCTTCGTCGATCAAGTCACCGACCAGACACACGGCTCCCGTCTCGCCTCGCTCATGGTCCAATTCATGGCCCTCACTATGACCACCGTCGGCGGCACCACCTACCCTTTCCCAATGGTCAAATCCTGGCTCGAAGCGGCGGGGATGCGCGATGTGAAGCGGCACAGGCTGTTTACGCCGGGAGCGACGATGATTACGGCGAGGAAAAAATAATATCCTGGTTCATTCCGGTCGAATATCAATCCAGCCCGCCGCCTCATACAGCCATGCCATGCCAATTTCGATCATCTCTTGGGCAACCTGCGTTGCCACCTTTGCCTGCTTCTGTTGAATTGCGCGTTGAAAGCGCGTAAAGCACTGTATGGTTTGCGCCTGCATCTCAAGCCATTCTTCCCAGGTAAATGTCGTAAAGGGAGCATCATAGCCCTGACTTTCAGTATAGGCAGATGGAAGCGCCCTTTTCAGCAAGGTATCCAGCGGTATGTCCTCTTGATTCATCCCCTTACAACTCCTCTTTCATCACCCTGTCCTGCGCCTCGCACATCAATTTCATCGCTTCCTGTTCGCCCACCAGTTGCCGCAACTCCTCATGGCACAAAGCAATATGCTCCTGCCGCGCCGAAATAAAGGTATGCTTTGCCGTTATCGCATAACCAGAAAGAGCCAACCGCGCCGCCTCATAGGCTAACTCTATCTCTTCCATCAACCGCGCCACTTCACTTCGTTGGGGTGCTTCCATGTAGGGTTTCCTTTCCGTTCTTTGGTGTCTATACATATTTTGCTCTAATTACTCTTTTATGTTAAAAATCATTAGAGACATAGATAGCGTACTTTGTCATGGTTTTCATAGCAAACAGAGAAATATGAGAAACGAAAAAAGTTTTCGTAGGAAACAATTTATTATTGCGCAGTTGAATATTCGCAAGCTATACTTTCTTCAAATGGCATTCTATAATAGAGTAGGTAAAAGTATGAGCCAGTCTCATTATTGGTGGTACGTTTACGGATATTTTCAACCTGGGGATGGAGGTTTACCACACATAGGGCAAGTTATTCGTTACTACCGTCAACTTGCGGAATTGAACAAAGAGGATGTTGCGCATTTACTCGGTTGTACCAAACGCTATGTAGAGATGCTGGAAAGCAAAAACAATCTTACCAGGCCTGAATTAATCTCACGAAGAGTTTTATTGGCAAAAGTATTACATATTCCCCCAATTTTACTTGGTTTATCATCATTATCATTTTTAGACGGTCAAAATACGACATTTTCTTCAATTCAAGAACTTATGGCAGCAGAAACAATCACTGATGCGAGAATGCTGGCATTTTACGAAGGGATGCTATCCCTAAGTTGGGAATTTTACTATACCAGCAGTATTCAACGTGCTGCAAAGACAATTGATACCTGCTTCAGCATGTTAAACGAGGAAATGGACATTGGAGAAAGTATCCAGCGAGATCAAATCGACGCCTTACGTTGTCGCTTTTATCGGCTGTCCGCTCTGGTTGCTAGAGAACAATTAGAAATTGACAAGGCTTTAGAGCATATTAATCAGGCAGTATTGCTTGCTTCGCGGTTAAGAAATGCGGAATTAATAGCTGCATCGCTTGTCGGTCGTATCAGAATATATTTTTACAAACAATGGTATGAACAAGCTTTGCAAGATGCTGAGGCTGCCTGTTATTACGCGGATGCTGATTTATTGCGTGATCCCCTTAAAGGAAAGTGTTACCAGATGGCAGGCGAAGCACAAGCTTATTTAGCCGGGGATAACAAGGCGTTACAAGAGAAGAGCCTCGCTTATTTTGATAAAGCTGGACGAATTGCTCGTAGGGGCAATCTGGAAGCAGATGGAAGCTTTGTCAAAACTGATCTAACAAGCATCTATATTGAACGCGCAAAAGCATTATCTTTATTCGGTCGTTTCCATGAAGCGCATAATGCTTTTGCTATTGCGCGTAAAAAACTCAGTCCTGAGCTTATTCGCTGGCAAATCAATTTATTGATAGAAGAGGCTAAAACATATTTTGCAGAAGGTGACGTTACAAGTTGTTGTCTATCTCTTATAGATGTACTGCCGCTTATTCACGCTATCAATTTACATAATAGAAAGGGCATAATTAGCCGTCTTTTAGAAAAAAGTAGACAACGAGAACCGTACAACGAAGCTGTAAAACAACTCGAAAAAACGTTAGCTACTTATTTTTCACTTACGAGTTGAAATATGCCAACCGCTTATCTCCTCACTGGAGAACCCCAATCGGGGAAAACTACTGTCATCAAGCAACTGATTGACAGAATTGGCAAGGAACGCTGCGGCGGATTTTATACGGAAGAAATCCGCGTTCATGGTATGCGCCAGGGCTTCCGCCTCATCACTCTGGAAGGTGAGCAAAAGATTCTCGCTCATATCAAATCTAGCAGCCCTGTGCGCCTGGGTCGATATGGCGTAAACGTTGCCTGCCTGGAAAGTTTGGGTATACCAGCCCTCATCCAGACTTTTCAAACAAAGCGGCTCATCATTCTCGATGAAATCGGTCCAATGGAAATCCTCTCTGAACCATTCAAGCAGACCGTCGTTGAGATACTTCGCGTTGGCTACCCCTTATTAGGCACTATTGCGCTAAAAACTCACCCTTTTCTTGATTGGGTCAAACGGCAGGATAGCGTTTCTTTGCACCATGTCACACGAACCAACCAAAATGAGATAATCAGTATGTTGACGCCTTTGCTTTATATGATAGTAGCTAATATTCCAAATTAGGAGAGCCAAAGAATACGAAGAGTTGTACTTGCCTGCAAAGGAGGCCAGCCAATGACTCAACTAGATGAAACCGCCCGCGAACAATTAGTACGCGACATCGCCCTGACCCTGGCAAAAAAACAACGTCTTGCCTTTGCCTCCGATTTTCACGCTTTCGCTGAAGGAAGACAACTCACCTTAGCTGGCGTCACCTTTGAAGGCTTCCCAAAGGGGCCAAATACTGTTCGGAGCGATGGCGATGTCGTCTCTCATGCCATTGTAATGGCTTTAGCGGCAGCCGTTAATAAAGGCGATATTGACGACTGGTTTCCTGATACAGGAGAAACAGGTGTGCGCTCCATCAACTATCTTCCTGAGATGCGTCGTCGGCTCATCGAACCAGAGCATCTCATCATCAGCACCATCGATGTCACTATTCTTTGTGGAGAGCAGCCGCGCATGAAAAAATCCATCCCCCAGATGCAGCACAACATTGCCGAAGGACTTGGTATCTCCCTTGAACAGGTGCATGTCAAAGTCAGTAGCATGGACGGGAACGATGAGATCGCCCGCCTACAAGGTATTGAGGCTCGCGTTCTCGTCAGCTTATGGGAAGGATTATAGACAGGCATATGCCACGTCTCGACAGCACCGTCTCTTTAGGAAGCGCCCGCTTGCCAGCCAGTCGCATAGGGATTGGAACCTGGGCTATTGGTGGCGGTTGGGGTCCGCAACCCGAAGATATTTCACTTGAAGCCCTGCACTGCGCCCTCGATTCTGGTTGTAGGCTGCTCGATACCGCCGCCCTCTATGGCAATGGCCGCGCCGAACGCCTTATCGCGCAGGTTTTTCAACAACGGCAGGAGCGTGTCACGACACTGACCAAAATTTTCCCCCTAAACTACCACTGGTCACCCATCCCTGGAACACCCATCGAGACCATTTATCCTCGTAGTCATATTGTAACTCAGGTAGAACAAAGCTTGGCGCGCCTTCAGACTGATTGTCTTGATGGCGTCCTCTTCCAGACCTGGTGTCCAACCTGGACACATGAATCCGGCTGGTATGAAACGATGCTGAGCCTACAAGCAGAGGGCAAAATTCGCGCTTTTGGTATTTCCACCAGCGATCACCGCCCCGATGAAGCCAACGGTATCATCGAAGCAGGACGGGTTGCCCTCATGGAAGTACCCTATAGTATCCTTGACCAACGTGCTGCCGATCGCCTTTTCCGCTTGCCTTAACCCGTCAGGTAAGTATCATTGCTCGCTCTCCACTAGCATCCGGCGCGCTTGCCGGGCATTGGCACCTGGACATGAAATTTCATCGTAACGACTGGCGAAGGCGCGTTTTCCGGGGCGAATTGCTTCAACAAACTGTGAAGCGCATTGACCGTCTTAAAACCGCTCTGCGACTTGAGCCATCGGTATCTCTTGCGCAACTATCTCTACGCTTTTGTTTGGGCCATCCTGCCGTTACAGCCTTGATTCCAGGGGTGCGCAATTGTGAACAAGCCCGATGTAACTTACAAGCCCTTGAGCTGGGGCCATTACCACAGGAAACCCTTGACCAGATTTCGCAGTTATGGCACGAAGAGTTTTGTTACAATGTGCGTACAAGTATAGGGGAAGAGGGAGAGGGATGAGAAATCACAAGATAAGGAAGGATAAACCATGCCCTACAAAATAGGCATCTATGGCTCAAACGTCTCGGAAAGCGATGAAGCTGTACAACTGGCGCAGGTGCTTGGAGAGGAGCTTGCGCGTCACAACGTCATCGTCATTACAGGCGGATGCAGCGGTATGCCCTATGCAGTTGCCTACGCCGCCCGGCAGCATGGCGCGCAAATCTGGGGCTTTACCCCTGAGTACAACGAAGAGGGGCAGAAAAAAGCTTATCCAAACGACGACATCACCATATACAGCAAACTTTTCTATGTGCCTGAAGAGTATAACCGTCTCTTCTACCTCGAGCAGCCACTTAGTCCTGAGCGAGATTGGGGCGCGAGGCTCAAGTACAGAAATGTCGTCTCTACCATTCATGCCGACGCGGGTATCCTCATCTCAGGTAGTTGGGGTACGATGAACGAATTCACCAACCTCATCTACGACGGAAAGCCGATTGGCGTTCTTACAGGGACGGGCGGTCTCGCGGACGAACTTCCAGAGTGGTTCGGCAGGCTGCGTAAAAAATCCAATAGCGCTGTCTTTTTTCACAATTCGCCGCGTGAACTGGTCTCGATGCTGCTCAAGGCGTTAGAAGAAGGCAAGCAACCTGATGAATTTTGCTAAAACAGCAGAGGATTCACCCCCATGTCATCCTGAGCGCAGCGAAGGATCTGTGTTCACGTGCGAGCGGTCTTCGGGCCACCGAGATCCTTGGCTGCGCTCAGGATGACATGATAGGATATTCACTCATTATTTATTAAATTAAGATTGGTTCGAGTTCCCGGTCTGGGAGAAGTAGTTCTTCCACGCCTCGCCGTTGGCGAAAGCCCTACCGAGTGAAGTGATTCCGGTAGAGTCTAAGAAGCCCAGCCAGGAGAAGTCACCCAGATTGATATCCGGCGCATCAGGAGGACGGGCCAGTGAAAGCCTGTACGTCTTGCCCATTACTTTGAGGTGTACGCCTGCCCCAAACTCCCACCAGGGCCAGTTGATACCGATTTCCCGCCTATCAGCTTCGAATACCCTTTCATTCTGCATCACGAAGCTGATTCTTCCTGCTGTTGTGGCGATCAGCAGTCCAGGTTCCACAGATCCGAACATGCCCCAAGGCCCATGCCGGAGCCAGGCAGGCGATACCAGTACGATAGCACCACCTGGCCCGGATGGAGGTGTCCCCTGCATGGTCTTACCTTCTCTCTTTTAGTCAATTGAGCTACACCCAGTTGATGCATCTGTTCCTTGCTGCTATTGTAATGTTAATAGTGTATCCTCAGACATCTTTGTTTTTAAAATCTTCATAATCTCTTCAAGCTCCAATCTGGGATTAGTTTGTAAGTCAAGACAGGCGGCAATGCCGCTAGCATCAGTGCTAAGGCGAGAGCTAAGCTCTAAACGGAAAGAACCGTTTTCCTTTTGTTGGAGTCCGTATACATGAAAATGAGCCGAATCACCTATACGAGCCTGATTAAGATGGTCAAACCGGAATTCTTTTTTGATGTAATCCATAAAGAAAGTGATCCTGGATCACCAATACTAAATGCTTGTCGATTTCCTGAAATGTTTCTACCTTATGCAGTAGCTGCACCAGAATGGTTTTTGCTGTCATCTTCCAATTCATGCCAGCAGTTTTGGCCGAGCTTGTAGAGACATCAGCGGCATCTATCTCAATTCCCTTTTCACGAACAAATCTTTGACGTTCAGGCCAGATAGTTCCAGTGGTATCGAGCGTTTGAAGTTCAATGCCAACAAAGTCTTTGATTTCTTTATTTCTCGCTGAAACAAGAAAGTAATCTACATGTCCTCCTGGAATAGTTACCTCTGGAATGATGTGTAATTCGTTGCCAGGTTCGTGAAGCGTTAGCAACTGTAAGCAGTCAGTGAAGATTTGACGCCTCTCTAAGAGCCGGAAAGGACAAATAATGATACTTTTTTGCTCCTTACCGTATTGTAAGGAGCAAGTCCCAATAGTGATATCTGGATTGCTCTTTCTTACTTTTATGCATTTCCGGCGAAGATATGGACATGTTTCCTGGTTAATGATAGTTATCCAATCAACTTCATCGCTTAATTGCGTCGAAACTCCATACAGTTCAAGAATCTTTGTCACAGAAGTATTGCACACCTTTCCTCGGCGATTTGTAAGTATTCACTTGAGGTATCTATGCCAACCGACTTCCTCCCCAATGTGCGAGCTACCAGATTGGTTGTACCTGTGCCACAGAACGGGTCAAGAACAATGCCATTCGCCGGACAGGTAGCGAGGATAGGTATTTTGCACAAATCCGCTGGATAGGGAGCAAAGTGTTCAGTTCGCCTTTGTGTGTCTTCTGGAAGGATTTCCCATACATCGCCCGGCTTACTCCCCTCTGGATGATAGAGAAGGAAATAAAATCCTTTTTCTTTTAATTCTTTTGCTCTTCCCGATACTCGTTCCGAGTTCGAATGGGTGGTACGCTGTTGTCCACGAATAATCATTCTAAAATCTGCAATTTCACCTCTCCCTACTTTTTCAAGCATTTGACTTAAGGCTTGAAGGGCACCTTGTTTTTCTTCTTCTGTCAGCGATGTAGACAGCTCTATTTGTCTCTTATATCTGACGCCACTTACGCCTGTCGCCGAGACAATAGCGCCGTTAACAACTTTTGCTTTTCTAGGATTGGCTCTAATTGCATCAACATCGTAATAATACCCTTGTGGAATCTTCACAAAGTGGAAGATATTTTCATGAACATTACCTAAACGGTCTTGAGTATTATCCAGCCCACCTTTGACTTTATTCCAAATAATACTGTTGCGTAAAATCCATCCCTGTTCATCGGTGAGCTTCAAAGCAACTCGCCAGGGAATGCCGACAAGAGATTTATTGAGATAGCTATCTCCAATATTCAACCAGAAAGAGCCAGTAGGCTTTAGAACCCTTTTGACCTCCGCAAAAATTGTAATGAGGTGCGATATATAGTCCTGATAGGTTTTTTCAAGCCCAAGACTGCCATTAGAATATTCTCGTTTATTCCAGTAAGGAGGGCTGGTCATACAAAAATCAATTGATTCACCTGGAAGCCGCTTTAAAATAGAAAGAGCATCTCCCAGCACAAATAAAGGCGTCGTCTCTTGCCCTGTAATATAAGAGTTGAAAACCTCAGAAATGCCTGCTGATGCTATTGCTGCATTGCTTATCATATAGCAGTCCTTGATGGTAAAGTTTTTATTATCGGCGATTGTACCACTTCATTATCATTTTGTGGAGATTGTAGGACTCTAGAACACTAGAGAGAAGGGAGTTGGCATCTGCGCGCCTGGACGGGAAGGTTGTTCAATGTTATACTGAGCAGTAAATGTAGGGACGAGGAGACCGAAATGAGTAGACATTCAGCGCGCATCATGTGGGTAGGTTTCGAGTTAGTCCTTGTTGGAATCACTTTACCGTTCGTTATCGCTTTAAGTGCAACGCTCCCAGGAGTAGCACCATTTTTTGCAATCGTTGGGTTTCTCATCGTGACTGCATTTGGGTGCGTCGTTACCTATGTCGGGGCCAACCTGGACGACTAACGTCTCAAGAGCGGGTGACAGCATGAAAGCCCAACAAAAAGCGGTTGCTACAGCGTTGCTACATTTGGGATAACGCTGTGGTTGTAGCAAAAAGTGTGAGGGCAAATAAAACGAGGTAGGAAGCCACTGTATACATACTATCCTACCTCGTCTGGTGAGTCGGGGCGAGAGGATTTGAACCTCCGACCACCACAACCCCATTGTGGTGCGCTACCGGGCTGCGCTACGCCCCGCTATTTGCGAACACCTGCAATATAGCATACAACCCCGGCTTTCGTCAAGCTTTTTTCGTGTTTTTGGTTAAAGTTGGAAGATGGTCGAAAGCCCGAAGACATGGTTGAAAGCTGGAAGACACCCGCGAGGGGTGCCTTCCAGCTTTCTTATCGCGGGTGTCTTCTGGAAATCTCTCCCTACGGTTTCTCTCCCCATGCTGATAGCAAGGGCCATGTGCCGCAGAAATCGCTTGAACCCATCTCTAGCAGCACGCGTTGATAGGTCTCCTCGAAGTCCTCCGCTTTCATTAGCTTAAATTTGTCTACGATCAAGGGCTGAGCTAACCGCAGGCCAATCTCAAAATTTTCATAGCAGCTTTCATAGGCCTCTGCGCCTGCCGAGCAATCGATGATATATCCCTCGGTTCGCACGCGCTGATATCCGGCTGCGCGCAGCAAATGACCCAACACCGGAGTGATGCCAATATGCCGTCCATCGACGGAAAAGCTATGCCCGCCTTTGTAGAGAGCCTCGGCAAATTTTGAGGCCAGCAACTCAAAGGCGGGACTATTCGTCAGAGGCAACTCAGACTCCGTCAGGCGAATTAGTCCGCCAGGTCTATTGATACGCAGGCACTCTTGTAGCATGTTCGGCCACGCGGTTCTCGGCAATACCCCAAACAATAAACGGGCATTGATTAAATCAAAAGAGTTGTCTTCAAAAGCGAATGGTTGGCGTATATCCATGATCTTAAAACTCGCGTTATCAGCCCACTGGACCTTCGCCTGCGCGCGCGCATATTGAATCACCAGCTTACTAATATCGATCCCGACCACCTGTTTGTCGCGATAGGCATGCGCAACATCCAACGCCCAACCTCCGGGACCACAGGCAATATCTAGAATATCGCGAACGTCAGAAATATCTACATGCGGCGGAAAAATCCCTCCCATGCCACGTGTCAGAATACGGTCCTGCTTCATCAAGCGCGCCATCTCAGCCGCGCTCTCGCTGTCAAATATATATCCACTACTATTGTCCGGTGTTTCCGCTGGCATAAGGCAACCCTTTCCTTTGCGCTAGACAGTCTTAACCAGGGCTATTATAACGTGTTTCTTTTGGTATAGCAAGCTGCCGTTTCTGTATATACCAGTAAATATAAGCACCGTTTATACTCTATTACGCCAGGATGCGGGTTGCGGATTATACATCTCGGTTGACAATACCTTACTTCCAACCATACAATCAAAGTACACGTAGAAACATCCAGGCCGACCTGTTATACCGGTCGCCCTTGCTAACACAAAGGAACATAGGCCGTCATGCAATCATCTTCACCCGCGCAGCCTTCGCGCCCGGAGCAGCCACTTCCTGAGCCTCGCGAAGTTGTCCCTGGCATCTGGAAAATTACTGTCCCGATTCCGTTCCCTCTGCGTACCGTTAACGTCTACGCCCTGACCGATCAAGACGGCTGGGCCATGTTTGATACCAGCATGGGAACGCCGGAAACACGCGAGGCGCTTTTCAATGGACTCGAGCGCGCGGGGTTACATATTCAAAATCTGAAAACCATCGTGCTTTCGCATCACCATCCCGATCACGTTGGTCTTTCGGGCGAGCTACAGGAGCAGAGTGATGCCCAGGTCTACATGCATCCCATCGATGCCACTGCCATTCAACTGCACTGGTCAAATAGGATGGTGAACCGCTTCGGGCGCGTCTCCAATTTTTTTAGCCAGCATGGTCTGCCGCAGACCGATTTCTGGCTTACCAAAGTAGACCCTGAGGTGATGCGGAATATTTTGCGCGTGCCGCCGCCCGAGGTAATCGCGCTGGTCGAGGATGGCGAGTATATCACCATCCTGGGAGAGCGTTACCGCGTTATCTGGACTCCTGGTCATTCCGATGGGCAGATCTGCCTCTTCCGTGAGAGCGACGGCGTCTTCTTCGCCGCAGACCACGTCCTGCCGCGCATCACACCCAACATCGGCCTCTACTCCGAAAGAGATCGTCCCAATCCGCTTGGCGACTACCTCAACTCTTTGCGCAAAGTGGCGGATCTTCCCGCCAGCATTGTCCTGCCAGGGCATGGAGAGCCTTTCACCGATCTCGCCGGGCGCACTGCCGAAATCATCCAGCACCATTACGACCGCGAAGCGCAAATCCTGAACTTGCTCAAGGATCGTCCACAGCACGCCTACGACGTCGCCGAACAACTCTTTGAACGGCGCTGGAGCAATAGCGAGGCGCGCCGTATGGCTGTTGCAGAAACGCTCTCGCACCTGGAACATATGCGCCTCAATGGCCAGCTTGGACAACGTCGCACCGATGATGGCCTGCTGCTTTACTATGTCCTTTAACTTCCTCACGTCGAAAGCACAGGAAGGAACCCGCGAGGGGATGCCTCTACAACAGCCGAATTGTAGAGGCATCCCCTCGCGGGTGCCCTCGGGTGTTTCCCTGCGTCAACCCGCCTGAGAAGCCAATTTTCTGTTTGCCCGCTTGCTTTAAATTGGCTTCTCAGGCTCTTTTATGGCTTAAGCCAAGTTCTGAAGCGGCTTTACCCCTTGTTTTTCTCAAAATCGCGTGCTATACTCCTAATCGGCAGTGAGTTGAGAAGCCGCTTCACAAGCCAAATAGTAGAGGTTTGAGGGGCGGTCTGTGTGAATCGTTGTAAGGAGGATTTTGTACTATGGCACAATCCAAAACTGATAAATCTGATGCGACTATTGTTGGTCGTTCAGAGATCACCAAACGCATCGCTGCCCAGGCGGGCCTGACGCAAAAGAAGGCTGCTGAGGTACTCGAAGTTACCCTGGAAACCATTCGCGAGTCTCTGAAAGAGGGTCACGAAGTACGCCTGGTTGGTTTTGGCTCGTTCAAAGTGCGCCGGAGCGCTGCTCGCAAAGGCGTCAATCCCCGCGACCGCCAGCCCATCGAAGTTCCCGAAAAGGATCGCGTCCGCTTTTCTCCCGGTAAGGAACTTTCGGAAGCCGTCGTTAAGAAAGAATAAAAGGGTATCCCTCGTGGATACCCTTTTTCTGGGCGGGCTGTTATTTCCGTCCATCGTTCAGTTCTCGCTCGCTGCCACTTCCCCCGTTTGTCTCAACGATCTCAAGGGCGGCGCTTGTGGTTGCCCTGCTCGCGCCTCCCTCTACTCGCTTTGCAACCCTACTTATACGCTGACAAAATCTCCAGGTATTCCTGGTCTGGCTCTCCCAGTTCGCTCAGCAGGCTGGCAAAATCCAGCGGCTTGCGATCGAATGTAAGCTGCCCATTCTTGCGCGGCCACAGGCTGGGATCGCGATCCCAGGCCAGTTCGATGCCATTGAAATCGGGATCGTGCAGGTAAATCGCCTCGTGGGTGCCATGATCGGAGGCCCCATCAATCGACCAGCCAGAATCGAGCAGCCGTTTGAGCGCGGCAGCCAGGTCTTTGCGCGTCGGATAGTTGATGGCGAAGTGATACAGCCCGGTCGTGCCAGGTCCGGGCGGTTGCCCATTCTTGCTCTCCCAGGTATTGAGGCCGATGTGGTGATGATAGCCGCCAGCCGAGAGAAAAGCGGCGGTTCCCAGATTGGAAATCAAGTCAAAGCCCAGAAAATCGTGATAGAAGCCAATCGCCCGCTCTAAATCAGCAACCTTGAGATGGACATGTCCTATACGCGCCCCTGCTGGAATCGATGTTTCAGCCATGATAAGCTCCTTTTTTGGAAAACCAGCGCAACACATTTACCCTTTTATATGGCAAAGAGGGCCGCGACGTCAAGGAAAGGACTCATCAGTTTCGCTCAGCACCTATACACACCCCTCCAAATAGAGTAAAATAGAACCAGGAAAACATCACATTGCTGTGAAAAACATACAGTCTCGCTGCATACAAAGACGTAGGCAGCTCGATTTAACAACACTTCTCGCAAAACACAACACAACAAAGGACACACGTGAAGAGAGGGCCTATGGCGATTAGCAACGCGACGCTCGCGGGACTTACCCGAACGCAACTTCTTGAAATGCATTACATGATGTTACTTATCCGGCGCTTTGAGGAGAAGAGCGCGGAAGAATATACACGCGGTAAAATCGGCGGCTTCATGCATCTCTACATTGGGCAGGAAGCGGTCGGCGTTGGTGCGGTAAGCGCGCTGCGCCCGGATGATAACATTCTCTCCAGTTATCGCGAACACGGTCAGGCTCTCGCTCGCGGCATGGACCCCGGCGCGGTTATGGCCGAACTCTTTGGCAAAGTCACCGGTTGTAGCAAGGGCAAGGGCGGCTCCATGCACATGTGGAGCAACGAACACCGCCTCTATGGTGGAAACGCTATCGTCGCTGCCCAGCTACCGATTGCGGCGGGTGTCGCCCTGGCCGACCAATACCTGGGGAAGGACAATGTCACCCTCTGTTTCTTTGGCGATGGCGCGGTTGACGAGGGAGCGTTCCACGAATCGTTGAACCTTTCTGCCGTCTGGAAGCTGCCCGTTGTCTATATTTGTGAAAATAACCAGTACTCGATGGGCATGGCCGTACATAAAGCCTGGGCGGTTGACTCGCTGCTCCCACGCGCCGCCGCTTACAACATGCCCGGTGAGCAGGTAGATGGTATGGATATCATTGCCGTCTACGAAGCCGTGAAGCGGGCCGCCGAACATGCTCGGAGCGGCAATGGCCCCTATTTGCTGGAAATCAAAACCTATCGCTTCCGTGGGCACTCCATGACCGACCCGGCTTACTATCGCACTCGAGAGGAAGAACACCAGTGGCGTTCCACACGCGACCCTATCGGCATCTTCGAGCAGAAACTCCTTGAGTTCGGCATCTCCACCCAGGCGGAATTTGACGCCAACGATGCCCGCGCCACCCAGGTAGCTGAAGATGCGGCGGAATTTGCCGAGAACAGCCCCTTCCCTGAGCCGGAAGAACTCTATACTGATGTCATGGCTGACGACTCTACAGCCCTCTCGTTCCGCTACGACCATAAATAAGCAACACCCGTAACGAGGAAACTACATGCGTACAATCACCTATCGTGATGCCCTGCGCGAGGCCATTCGCGAAGAAATGCAGCGCGATGAGCGCGTCTTTATCCTGGGCGAAGACATCGCGGGATACGGCGGCACCTACGCTGTGAGTAAAGGACTTTTTGAAGAATTTGGCGAAAAGCGCGTCCGCGATACGCCCCTGGCTGAAGAAGTCATTACGGGAGCCGCTATCGGTGCCGCGCTCAACGGCCTGCGCCCAATTCTCGAACTCATGACCATCAACTTCAGCCTGCTCGCCAGCGATCTGATTATTAATAGCGCCGCCAAATTCCGCTATATGTTTGGTGGCCAGCCTGAAATGCCGCTGGTCATTCGCACTCCTGGCGGCGGTGGCGCGCAGCGTGGCGCGCAGCACTCGCAGATGCTCGAAACTCTCTATGCGCACGTCCCTGGCCTCAAAGTCGTTATGCCCGCCACGCCCTACGACGCTAAAGGCATGCTCAAAGCTGCTGTGCGCGACCCCGACCCGGTGATTTTCATAGAACACGAACTGCTCTACAATGTGCGAGGCGAGGTGCCGGACGAAGGCGTTGAATACACCGTTCCCCTGAATCGCGGCGAAGTGCGGCGCGAGGGAAGGCATGTCACCCTCATTTCTTTCTCACGTATGGTACATCTCGCCATGCAGGCCGCCGAAGACCTCGCCAAAGAGGGTATCGAGGCAGAAGTCATCGACCTGCGCAGCATTCGTCCCATCGACATTGACCTGCTGGTCGATTCTGTTAAAAAGACCAACCGCGTTGTCATCGCCGAAGAGGGGTGGAAATACTACGGCACGGGCCAGGGTCTCGCCGCGCTCATCTATGAATACGCCTTCGATTATCTTGACGCGCCCATCCAGCATGTCAACGGCGCGGACGTTCCCATGCCCTACTCGAAGCCGCTCGAACGGCTCGCCCTGCCCAACAAAAACAACATCATTTCGGCGGTCAAAGCCATCGTACCCGGCGCTCTGGTCGGCGCGCGCTAGATATCATCATACATTGGTTTCTGTAGGGAAGCGATGATGGATGTTGACAAAAGAAGAGGGGATATCCAGGCCTGTCATCCTGAGCGCAGCGAAGGATCTGCGGGTCGGCCCCAATCGCACGCCATGACCACAGATCCTTCGCAGCGAAGGATGACATGAACGAGATGACCAATCATGGTTGTGCAACATCATCACATCCCTGCATATCTATAAGAGAGAACGAAGCATGAAAACCGTAGAAATGCCCAAGATGGGCGATACAATGGAAGAAGGCAAGATTCTTCGCTGGCTCAAACACGAAGGAGACACCGTCAAGAAAGGCGAGTTCCTGGCGGAGGTCGAAACCGACAAGGTCAATATTGAGATCGAGGCTTTTGCTAGCGGTGTGTTGCGTAAAATCCTGGTGGCGGAGGGGCAATCCGCGCCTATTGGCACTGGCATCGCGCTCATTGGTTCGCCAGACGAGCCGCTTCCAGACAGCGAGGGAGGCAACGGCAAAGCGAGCGCTCCCGCCAGTACAGCCGCACCTGCGCGTGAGCCAACTGACGAAGCCCACGATGTCGCGCCAACCTTTGCCTCTCAACCAACCACTGAAACGACGCCCACCAGTACGGCAGCACATCCCGCGCAAACCGCGACTTCCGCACCAGCAGGCGAATATGGGCGCGTCTTCATCTCGCCAATCGCCAGGCGTATCGCGGCAGAACACCAGCTTGATTATCGCCAGATACGTGGAACCGGCCCCAACGGGCGCATTATCAAATTGGATATCGAGGCGGCCCTGAGACAGGCCCCGCAGCCTGCTGTACAACCTGTCCAGGTGCAACCTGCCGCCTCTGTGGCCCCCGCTCCACAACCTGCTCCAGAGCCAGTACCGACTCCCATAGTCGAAACGGGCGAGGTCGTCGAAATACCGCTCACCGCAATGCGCCGCACCATTGCGAAGCGGCTCAGTCAGAGCATGCAGACCGCGCCGCACTTCTACGTCACCAGCGTAATCGATACCGGCAAGCTGGCTGAACTGCGCAAGCAAATCAACGCCTACGCTGCAACCGAATCCAATCCGGTCAAGGTCAGTTTCAACGACCTGATTATCAAGGCCGTTGCCAAAACCCTTGTGCGTATGCCCCAGGTCAACGTCTCCTTCGCCGAGGACCGCATCCTGCAAAAGAAGCAGATCAACATCGGCATGGCGGTCGCTCTTGAACAGGGATTGATCGTTCCGGTCATTCGCGATGCTGATAAGCGCGGCCTGCTCGATATTGCGCGCGAGTCGCAGCGTCTGGCCGAGGCGGCTCGTACAGGCAAGCTGCGCCCTGAAGAGTTCTCCGGCGGCACTTTCACGGTCAGCAACCTGGGCATGTTCGAGGTGGAGAGCTTTACAGCCGTCATCAACCCGCCCGAGTCCGCTATCCTGGCTGTCGGTTCCATCATACCAACTCCCGTAGTTGTCGATGGACAGGTCGTGGTGCGCGACCGTATGAAAGTCACACTCTCGTCCGACCACCGCGTCATCGATGGCGCAATCGCCGCTCGTTTCTTGCAGGAACTCAAACGCCTGCTGGAAGAGCCTTTCGGCTTGCTGTTGTAATATGCAAAGCGGAGAAATCTTTATGTCTACACGCACCATTAACGGCGTAACCCTGGCCCTCATGCAGGGCGATATCGTCAAGGTGCAGGCAGATGCTATCGTCAACGCTGCCAACTCCGGCCTGCGGGGTGGCGGTGGCGTTGACGGAGCCATTCACCGCGCTGGTGGCCCCTCGATCATGGCAGAATGCCGCAAAATCGGCAGCTGTCCCACCGGAAGCGCCGTTGCCACCGGAGCAGGCAAACTTCAGGCGAAATACGTCTTCCACGCCGTCGGCCCCATCTACAATGGAACCAAAGAAGACGAACGCCTGCTAGCCAGCGCCTATCAAAGCTGCCTCAACCTCGCAGAGCAATACCAGATTCAAAGCATCGCTTTCCCTTCGCTCAGCACAGGCGTCTACGGCTATCCACTAGATGAAGCCGCACCCATCGCCCTGCGCACCGTCATTCATCATCTCCAAAAGCCGACCAGCCTGAAAGAAGTTATCTTCGTCCTTTATGGCCGCGACTCTTTCGAGGCATTTGAAAAAGCATTGAAAGAGCTTGTGCCGTAAGGGTAGGTGCCATCATGGAAACCTTCTCAGCGCCCGTTCTATGTCCAGTTCTGATTGGCCGCGTCCACGAACGTCAGGCGCTTTGCCAACTGCTTGACCGGGCAAGAAATGGGCAGGGACAGGTGGCCTTGCTATGTGGCGAGGCCGGGATAGGCAAATCGCGCTTAGTTGCCGAAGCTAAAGTCTATGCTTCCGAACAGGGCTTTTTCCTCTTTCAAGGCAACTGCTTTCAGGTGGATAGCGCATACCCGTATGCCCCATTGCTTGACCTGTTGCGTACCTGGGTTGCGCAAACCGCTAAGGCGGCTGAGCTAAATCCGGTCATCCTCGAATTTGCGCGGCTGCTGCCTGAAGTGGCGTTAGCATTGCCCGGCCCTCTTCCTGCGTCCTTGCCAGACCCGGAGCAGGAGAAACGCCGCCTCTTTGCCGCCCTGACCCGCTTTTTTCAAGAACAGGCCCGCCAGCATTCCGTGTTGCTTATCATTGAAGATTTACACTGGTGCGACGATATCAGCCTCGAATTTCTTCTATCCCTGGCGCGTCTCTGCCCTACGCAGCCGCTGCTGTTCCTGGCAACCTACCGCAGCGACGAGGTTCAGCCGACCCTGCAACGTTTCCTTGCCCAACTCGACCGCGCCCGTCTTTCAAAGGAGCTACGGCTGCTGCCGCTCTCGCACCATGATATCAATACCATGCTCAACGCCATGTTTGCCCTTCCAGAAGCGGAACAGGCCAATTTGCTAGACCTCATTTATCCACTTACAGAGGGCAACCCGTTTTTCGTGGAAGAACTGCTCACCTCACTTGTCTCAAGTGGCGAACTGCGCGTTGATGCTGGCGTCTGGCAGCAAAAGCCCCATCCGCATCAATGGAGCAAACACGTACCCGTTCCGCGCAGTATCCAGGATGCTGTACAGCAGCGCATGCAACAATTAAGCGCGGACGCCAGCCAGGTCGTCACGCTGGCGGCAGTAGCGGGAAGACGCTTCGACTTCGCGGTTCTGCAACAGGTCATGCATTGTGATGAAAGCGAGTTGTTGTCGCTCATCAAAGAACTGGTAGCGGCTCAGCTTGTTGGTGAGGTATCGGCGGAACAGTTTGCCTTCCGTCATGCCCTCACACAGCAGGCCGTTTATGCCGGATTTCTTGCCCGCGAACGCCGCATGCTGCACCGCGCACTTGCAGAAGCGATAGAGCAGCTTTACGTCTCAACACCTCTCCTGAATGCTTACCTGGAAGACCTCGCCTATCACTACTATGAGGCAGGGACATGGGAGAAGGCGCTTGAATATCAGCAACGTGCCGGAGAAAAAGACCTTGCCCTCTATGCTCAGCGCGCCGCCATTGACCATTTTACGCGCGCACTCTCCGCGCTCCAACATCTACCGGAGAAGTCACCCGCCGCACTTTATCACCTGCGCGGTCAGGCTTACGAAACCCTTAGCGAATTTGAACGCGCCTTAAGTGACTACGAACATGCTTTAGAGGCGGCCCGTGATACTCAGGACCGCTTGATGGAATGGCAGAGCGTCATGGCAATTGGCTTCCTCTGGACCGGGCATGATTACCAACGTACTGAAGAGTGGTTCCACCGCGCTATTGATCTTGCCGAAGACATGGCCGATTCTACACTCCGCGCTCGCAGCCTGCATCGCCTGGGCAATTGGCTGATGAACAGAGGGCGCATTCAGGAAGCGCAAGAGGTATTTCAAGAGGTGCTGTCGCTCTTTGAGGCGCAGTCCGATAAACAAGGCATGGCTGAGACGCTTGAAATGCTTGGCGCGGTCTATTATTTTATAGGCGACACGGCCAGAGCAGTGAACGAGTTCTTTGGACAGGCTATTGAGCTGTTCCGCGCCATTGGCAGCCAGCGAAACCTCTGCTCCGCACTTACTGTGCGCGCTCTGGACTCGGCCCCTGAGACGATAGAAACGACATATAGCTCCCTCAGAACATATGATGAATGTATGCAAGATATCGAAGAAGCCTTCCACCTGGCACTTCAAACGAACTCTTTATCAGATCAGGCCTTTATCGAAATGGGTGCCGTCTGGTTTCTCGCTTCCTTCGGGAAATTCGGCCCGGCACTCACTCATGCACAAACGGGATTGCAAATCGCAACGACCATCGAGCATCAAGAATGGCTCGCAGCCATCAACGGCGCGATCGGACGGCTGTACCTCTTGCTGCTCCAACCAGACAGCGCAGTTTCCCATTTAGAACCAGCCTTAGTCCAGGCACGCGCAATTGGCTCAATGATCTGGATTGGATATCTCACCCCATACCTGGGGCTGGCTTATACTCTCAAACGCGAGTTTTCACGCGCTGAAGCAACACTGCAAACCATTCTGCCGCGAGATAAGCAAGCGCAAGGCTTTTTTGAACGACAGGTAGCCTGGATCTGGGGCGAGCTTGCTCTGGCTCAAGGTGAACCAAACCGCACCCTGGACATTGCAGAACAATTGCTTGCTACAACTCCCGGCAATAGCCAGCAACACATTCCTCACCTGCTAGCCCTGAAAGGTGAGGCCCTGCTTGCCTTAAAGCGCCCGCAAGAAGCCGCCAGAGCATTAGAGGACGCCAAAGTAGGCGCAGAACAGAGACAGGCTCCTTCGATTCTGTGGCGCATCCATCGTTCCCTGGGACAAGCCTATCACCTGCTCAAACAAGAGGAAGCCGCCCAACGCGAGTGGAACGCCGCCAGGAACATTCTCACTCAGCTTGCCACTACCATTGATGAACCATCTTTGCGCGAACATTTTTTACAAGCCGCTCTGCAAACGCTCCCATCGGAAAAGCCATCTCGTCGCGCATCCGATAAATACGACGGTCTTACCGAACGCGAAATCGAGGTCTTGCGCTATGTTGCCCAGGGCCTTACCGACGCTCAAGTAGCCGAAAAACTCGTCATCAGCCATCGCACTGTGCATTCGCACCTTAATTCAATCTATAGCAAGCTTGGCATCACCTCGCGCAGCGCCGCCACACGTTATGCCATTGAACATGGACTGGCGTAAGTAATTTAGCCCATCCCCTCTCAAAAATCCCCTGTCCAAGGCGGCTAATAGCGCAACAAGAAATGCGCTATTCAGCCGATGTGCTTTGTCTACCCAGCGGGCTATACTCCTGGCAGTGGTTCTCCTTTTGTGTGAGAACCGATAGAAAAGTAAGAAGAGGTGACAAGATGTCAGCATCTCAAAAGAAGAGCTTCAATGCTCCAGACGAAACGCGCTCGCTCCCGCATGTAAAAATGGAAAGTGTCAACTTTGGCGATATGACTATCGTGAGAGCGGTCTGGCAACCTGGATGGAGATGGTCCGAGCATATGAGGCGCGTCGCAGGCACTGAGAGTTGCCAGAGGACGCATTTTACCTACATCATTTCCGGCCATCTCCGCACTCGCATGGACGACGGTACTGAATTCGATATTGGGCCGGGCGATATCGCCATTACTGCGCCGGGCCATGATGCCTGGGTCCTCGGTGATGAACCCTGCGTTGGCCTCGATTTCCAGGATGCGAGCAGGAACGTCTAGGCAAGCAATATGAGGGGAGATCAGAACATGCGCGTACTCGTATCATGCATCTCAGCACACGGCCATCTACAGCCGCTCCTACCGTTGGTAAGGGCGCTAGCGGACGCAGGCCACGAGATAGCGATAGCAACTGGCCCCAGCATGCAATCCCGCGCCAGGGCCACAGGCTTTACGACCTTTGAAGCTGGAATTGATGCGCAGGCAGCCTTCGAGCGGCTGGCTGAGGTCTTCCCCGACCAGGAATACAACCGGCTCGCGCCAGACGAAATTCTTGATTGGTATATTCCGCACCTGTTCGGCGAGATTCTGGCCCCCGCCATGCTCGCCGACCTGGAGCCATTGGCGCAAAGCTGGCGACCTGATGTCATCCTGCATGACATCTGGGAACTGGCCGCTCCCATTGCCGCCGCGCATCTGGGCATTCCCAGCGTCAGCCAGGCGCTTGGCATCCGCTTCAGCAACAGCATGATCGAAGCGGCGGCAAAAGCGGTCGCGCCGCTCTGGCAGCAGCGCCGCCTGGAGCCAGACCCAACGGCAGGCATTTACCGGCATCTCTGCCTGGATATCACGCCGCCCACACTGCAACCCTACGAGCCAGCGCCCTATTATGATGCTATCCGCCCGCTCCGTCCTATAGCCCCACCGCCCATTCCCGGCGAACGGCTGCCTGTATGGATAGAGCAACGTCGAGCAGTCCCGCTGGTTCACATGACCCTGGGTACAAATTTTAGCACCAATTCCGACCTCTCGATGTTCCGCAGCGTAATTGAGGGCCTCGGAAACCTGGAGATGGACATAGCCATCACCATTGGCTTCGAGGTAGCGCCCACCTCATTTGAGCCATTACCCGACAATGTGCATATAGAAAGCTACCTGCCTCACTCCCTGCTTTTGCCACATTGCGCGGCGGTCATCTGTCATGGTGGCCCAGGTACCACGCTCAGTGCGTTAGCGCTGGGCCTACCGCTACTCGTCCTTCCGCAAGGGGCAGATCAATACATCGTCGGCGATCTGGTGCAAAGAGTAGGAGCAGGCCTTCGTCTTGTTCCCTCAGAGGTCACTCCATCAAACATCCGCTCAAGCGTCCTGGCCCTGCTGCATGAACGAATCTACCAGTCGGGTGCGCGCCGCTTGCAACGCGAAATCGCGGCCATGCCGGGGCCGGATGAGGGGGTTCATTTGATTGAAGAGGTTGTCCACGCTCAGCGCTGAAATGGTATATCGTTCCAAACCTGCCTCCCACCTGTCATCCTGAGCGCAGCGAAGGATCTCCGGCACCGGCATACGATTCGGTTGGGCCACCGAGATCCTGAGCGCAGCGAAGGATGACAGATGAGGGGGACTGTTCATGGTATGTTGCGCGTAGCGACAGGGGGATGCGGGGTGGCAGGGTGGGGGCCTCGTGCCTGTCCCTGGGGCGGGGTGGCGGGGCAAAAACGGCGTTCAATTAGAGCGCGCGCGTTTCCCCCACCGGGACAGGCACAAGGCCCCCACTGCTCATCCACCTTTCCCACTGTCCCTACTAAATTGGTAGCCCTTTCTTCCCTAATGCGCCCTCGATAGCGGCAATCTCGCCCAGGTGAATAAACAAATGGGTAATGCAGACCTGCCCGATGGCCTGAATGGCGGACATCTTACCCAACGGCTTTACCGTTACCTCGCGTTCGGAGAGTGCTTTGCCGCCATCCTGCACGTTCGCAAGGTACTCCTCGAACTCGCGCCAGACCTCTTCGATGTACTGCATGAACAACTGGATATCCGCTATTTGAAATTGACGTGCCTCTTCAGCAGCCATGCCTGTTCCCTGCACGCGAGGCGGCAAACCCAGGCGGTCATGCCAGTTTTCTTCATTCCAGATAGGCTGGCGACCCTGTAAAATAAAGCGCAGGATGTTGTCCTCGGTACGTACACAGTGCCAGATGATAAAGGCGATGTTGTTGCTGTTTCCCTCTAACTTGTAATGCCATTCCTCCGGCGTCAGATCACTCAAGGCACGTCTCATCCAGTCGTGTACGCGCTTCTGTTCCAGGCGAAAGAAGTCGATGATGTCCATAGGCAGCCTCCCCTGCAAAATAAAAAATGGGTGTACCCAAATTTTGGGTACACCGACATTCTATCCGTTTTTCTTACAAACAGAAAGGTCTGGTTTTGCCAGCTTACAAAGAGTCTTACCGCGCAACCGCTACGCGCTCCTCGTGCGCTGCTCGTACCGCGTGTTCGTCGGAGATTTCTTCCAGCGAGCGCTGGTTTGGCTCAGGAAGGGTAAACACCGTCAGGAGCAGTCCGGCCAGTGAGATGACCGCCGCTACTGCCATTGCGCCCGGCAGGTTGAAGTTTGCCAGCAGGTAGGGGAAGGCAAAGGCTCCGATAAACGCTCCGACCTTGCCGACTGCCGCGGCGATGCCATGCGCCGTTGTACGCACCATTACCGGGAAAATTTCTGCCGGGTAGACAAACGTCGTGACGTTCGGCCCGAACTCGGTGAAGAAGTAGCTCATGCCGTAGACCAGCAGGAACGGCAGCGTGATCGCCGTCAGCGAAGGAGCGACGAACAGCAGACCATATGCAATGGCCATCATAGCGAAACCGACCACCTGTATCCACTTGCGCCCGAGTTTATCGATGGTAAAGGCGGCCAGCACGTAGCCAGGGAAGGCCGCCACCAGGAAGATCAGCAGCGTGTAAACCATGTTCGTAACCAGGTTCGAACTCGGATTTAACGCTTTGAGTACTAGCGGACTGGAGATGGTTGTGCCATAGTAGGCGATGTCGAGCAGGAACCAGGCTCCGGCGGTGCCGATCAGCCACATCAGGTAGCGTTTCGTCAATAAGAGGTAGAGCCAGGATTTGCCTTTTTTCTCGGCTTTTTTCGCGCTCTTCTGGCTCGTGGCTCCGTTCAGCTTCTGCCCGTTGCCATTGCCGTTGCGCGTCACCATCTCAACAGTGCGCGAGGCTCCCTCGACGTCTCCCTGCATTGCCAGGGCGAAACGCGGCGTCTCGGCAATCTGGCGGCGCAGGTAGAAGGTTGCCAGGGCGGGAACCGCGCCCAGCGCCAGCATGATGCGCCACGCGAGATCATGATTCAGGCCGCTCACCAGCAGGATAATCGCGACTAGCGGCCCCAGGATCAAGCCGACGCCTTGCATCGAGAAAACCATCGTTACGAGCTTGCCGCGATCTTTGCGGTTTGCATATTCGCTCATCAGGGTGGCGCTCAGGGGATAATCGCCGCCGATGCCGAGACCGAGGATGAAGCGGAAGATCAACAGCCAGACCACGTTTGGCGAGAAGGCCGAGGCAATCGCGCCCAGCGCCAGCACAATCAATGTATAGCCATAAATCGACCGGCGACCCACGTAGTCCGCCAATCGACCGAAGACGACCGAGCCAAGCGCGGCAGCAATCAACGATGTGCTGCCGATCAGAGAAATTTCCAGTTTGTTGAGGTGCCAGATGGGCGTCAATACCGCCAGCACGACACCGATAATAAACAGGTCATAGGCATCGGTAAAAAAGCCCATGCCCGACGTAATCATGGCCTTCCAGTGAAAGCCCGAAAGCGAACTGTTATCCAATGCCGCCAGCACAGATTGCGCCTCGGCTACCGCGTCTTTTCCCGAAAGTGAGTTCGCTTTATGCTCCTCTAATAACATAAGGATACTTGCTCCTTGCCTTAAGGATACGTTTTCAAAAAACACTTTTTCCTACAGCATAAGCGTATCTCTCTTGTGTTAAGCGATTGTTAAGCTTCCATTAATACCTGGTTATATCTTGGTTAAACTTTGCTTGGAAGATAGGCGATACTAAAGTTTCACCATCAAGATCGGCCCTCCCCCCTCTGTCATGCTGAGCGCAGCGAAGCATCTTGGTGGCCTGGACGGAGATGCTTCGCTGCGCTCAGCATGACAGAGGGGCGGGGATGCTTTCCGATCTTACTGGAGAACCTTCATCACGTTTTTACTCTACAGTAGCCCTCTTTTTTCACCACTTAAGCTAAAAACCAACTCATCCCCTGGGAAAGTTTTAACAGCCATTTAACAGAACTTAACCTATCCTTTATAGATGGTTAATCTGGTCATGCTACCGTAGAAGTGGGTACACAAAAGGCATCAAGAAGCTTTATTCCATACCCATAACGAACGATATAGCTCGTCTGTGAGCGAGGAGGAGAAATCATGAAGAAACGATCGCCTATTGCGATTCTGGTTGGACTCGCGATAGCCATATGTATGCTTATTTCGGCCTGTGGTGGCGATACTGGTAGCGGTGGCAGCACCCCCACTGTCTCCAGCAACAGTCCAAAGACGCTGGGCACTCCTGGCAACTATACCTGTGTTTCGGGCAGCATCACTGTTGGCGGTTCTACCGCGCTTCAGCCATTGGTAAATGCAGTGGCTAAGAAGTATCAAGCGAAATGCTCCAGCGCGACCATCACTGTGCAGGGCGGCGGCAGCAAAACCGGTCTGGGACAGGTTGAAGCTGGTGTCTTCCAGATTGGCGACTCCGACATCTTCGCCCTCTCTAACCAGTCTGATCTGGTTGATCACCAGGTCGCGGTGGTGGTCTTTACGCTGGTCGTCAACCCGGATGTGACGGGGGTCAGCAGCCTGACCAGCCAGCAAATTCTGGGCATCTATACCGGCAAGTACACCAACTGGAATCAGGTAGGCGGTCCCAACCTGCCCATCGTGGTCGTCAGCCGCCCGGCAACCTCTGGCACCCGCGCCACCTTTAAGCAGTACGTTCTCAATGGAACATCCGAAAGCCCGGCCAAATCTACCAACCTGACCGCCGACAGCACCAAACTTGTCTTGCAGACGGTTGAGCAGACCAACGGCGCGATTGGTTACGCCGCGCTTGGTGATGCCAGCCAGGAAGGGTCAAAGGTGACAATCCTGCAAATAGACGGTGTTGCGCCCAGCGCTGATACCGTGAAGACGAACACCTACAAGTTCTGGAACATCGAACACATGTATACCAAAGGCCCCGGTACTGGTCTCGCCCAGGCGCTTATCGACTACATGCTCAGCCCTGATGGCAAAGCCGCTGCGCAGGACCTCAAGTTTGTCCCCATCACGGATATGACACAGGATGCCTTGAGCGCACACCAGCCTAAATCGTAGGAATTCAAGTTAATGTCATCCTGAGCGCAGCGAAGGACCTCTGGTCTCGACGCGCGCATCGTCGGGGGACACAGATCCTTCGCTGCGCTCAGGATGACAGAGGAGGAACATACCCCCTTCTTTCATCAAACTTTACAATCGCGTCCCTACAATAAATTGCCAGCGGATTTATAGAATTGGAAGGAGGATGGTGTGCAACAGGTACAACGCCAGTCTTTGACAGGCCAGGCGGGACAGAGAAGGATGGCCGACCAGGTGGCGCGGTCGATTTTCTTTGTCTGCGCGCTGCTGCTGGTGCTGGTCATTGCTGGAATTTTCTTCTTTGTTGGCCAGAATGCGCTGCGTCTCTTCTTTGAAAAAGGCGGCGCGACACTGGCCGGTTTCTTTGGCAGAACTACCTGGGACCCGGCGGGGGTCAACAACGATGCCGGAACACCCATGTATGGCGCAGCGGGCCTGATTCTCGGTTCGGTGGTGATTACGTTTTTCTCAGTGCTGATTGCCACACCGCTCTCGCTGGCTGTCGCGCTGTTCTTCAATGAGGTCGCGCCCATATGGTTGGTTCGCATCTTCCAGCCTTTGCTGGAAATCTTTGTTGGTATGCCTTCGGTCGTCATTGGCTTTCTTGGTCTGGTGATCCTGGTGCCATTTTTGCAAAAGCTCACCTCGCCTTTCACGCATAACCCTGCCGGAGGCTTCGGCTGGGGAGCGGCAATTCTAGTGCTGGTGGTGATGATTATGCCAACCATCAGCAGTATTTCCATTGATGCGCTGCGGGCGGTGCCAGATAGCGTGCGCGAGGCCAGCCTGGCTCTCGGCTCGACGCGCTGGCAGATGATGTATCGCGCCATTCTGCCTGCCGCTCTGCCGATGCTTGCTACGGCGGTCATCTTCGGCATGGCGAGGGCAATTGGCGAAACGTTGGCGGTGGCGATGGTGCTGGGCGGCAGTGACAGCCTTCCTTCGCCGCTTTTGAGCCTGCAGGCCTTTTTTCAGCCCAATGCCAATATTACGCAGACCATCTTGAATGAATTTCAGGAGACGCTGGGTGTGGAGCGCGACGCCTACTGGATGCTGGCCTTTGTTCTGCTTGTCATCTCGTTCCTCTTTGTGGCGTTCAGTCGCTACCTGTCGGGAAGGAAAGTATATAAATGAGCGCATCGAATGTAATGCAGCCCCTTAAGACAGGTTATGAAAAGAGCGCGGCGCGTCTGCTGCGCCGCCTGCATCTCACTAATGGTATCGCTATTGGTATCATCTGGGTGCTGGCCTTGTTTGTGGCGTTCCTCTTCATTGGCATCATCGTGCAACTTGTTTTTCAGGGCTTTACTGCCAGCGCGGAACATAGCACACCTGTGCTGCTCGATCCGAACTTTTATGGCACAACTGAACTGGGTATCGGCAGCGAACTTTTTAATACGTTCTACATCTTGATCCTGACGGAAATTTTCCTGTTCCCTATCGCGCTTGGAGCGGCCATCTACACGGTTGAGTACGCAAAACAAGGGCCTCTCATCTCAATCATTCGTTTTGCAGCGGAGACGCTGGCGGGTGTGCCATCGATTGTGCTTGGCCTGTTCGGCGTTATTCTTTTCGGCTCGCTGTTCCAGTTTCATGTCAGCCGCTTAACGGGCGCGCTGACCCTGCTCTGCTTGAATTTTCCTATCGCCCTGCGCCTGTTTGAAGATGCGCTGACCTCAGTGCCTCGCGAACTACGCGAGGCCAGCCTTGCGCTTGGTTCAACGCGCTGGCATACGATTCGTACCGTTGTTTTGCCCTCAGCGCTGCCCGGTTTGATTACCGGCCTGATCCTTTCGGCAGGCAAGATCATCGGCGAAACGGCGGCGCTGGTCTTTACGATGGGCGAGACGAATCCGTTTAGCGGCGTTTTTACCCTGAACCCGTTCATTTCGAGCGATACTTTGACCATTCGTATCTGGTACTTGAAAACGCAGGATACCCCCCCTGGCATTTCATCGGCTGAAGCGAGCGCCATCGCGGCGGGGGCGGCAGCGATGCTCATTCTCATTTTGCTCGTCATTAACCTGGGCGCGCGCGGCCTCGGTCGTTACATTCAACGCCGGGTGACAGCCGCGTAAGTAGTTCTGTACGGGTGGCCCTTACCGACCCGCCCGTTTGCATGGAGGTTAGAACGAATATGAACCAGACAATCGAAAACCATTCTGATGGGTATACCAGGCTCCCAGAAGGGGCCAGTATCTTTTCCCGTAAAGTTGCCCGCAGTGGTCATATCTCGTATGAAGGTCGCCCCTACTTTATCAGCAAGGCGCTGGCCGGGCGTTATATCCGGCTAGTCGTGCTGCAAGACCGCATCATTGTCGATGCCAGCATTCCGCTGCACAAGGAGTACCCGCTTGTCTGAGATAGCATATAATGGATATGTGGGGGATGCAGGAGGCCGTTCCAGCGCCTTTGCCATCTCATTACACGGAGGTTTTATGGATACTCGTCTCAACCGATCCGGGCAGCAGGAGGGGCAGGCTTTCAGTACATCATCTGCCGGTGTACCTCGTCTGGTAGTAAACGAGGCAGCAACGCGCCTGGATGAAAAAGCTGGGGTCAGTATAGATGTTCGCACGCTTAACTTCTGGTATGGCCCCAAACAGGCGCTCTTTGATGTCTCTATTCCCATTCGGGATAGGCAGGTAACAGCGCTCATCGGTCCCTCAGGCTGCGGTAAATCAACATTCCTGCGCACGCTCAACCGTATGAACGACCTCATCCCGCGCACGCGCACCGAAGGAGAGGCCTTATTCGATGGGCATAACATTTACGAGCCTGCCCTCGACGTGGTAGCATTGCGCCAGCGTGTGGGCATGGTCTTCCAGCGCCCCAATCCATTTCCGAAATCGATCTTTGAGAATATCGCCTATGGTCTGCGCATTCAAGGCAAATCGAAAAGCTATATCGAGCAGCGCGTCGAGGAGAGCCTGCGCGGCGCTGCGCTGTGGGACGAGGTGAAAGACCGCTTGAAGTCTTCTGCGCTCGGTCTCTCCGGCGGCCAGCAGCAGCGTCTCTGCATTGCTCGCGCCATAGCAGTTCAACCGCAGGTGCTGCTGATGGACGAGCCATGTTCCGCGCTTGATCCCATTGCTACGCTTAAAATTGAGGAACTGATCGTTGAACTCTCGAAGGACTATACCATCGTCATCGTGACGCACAATATGCAGCAGGCGGCGCGTGTTTCGCAGTACACAGGCTTCTTTCTCTCCGGCAAGCTAATCGAGTACGCGCCAACGGTCGATTTGTTCGAGCATCCACGAAAAAAAGAGACCGAGGACTATATCAGCGGGCGTTTTGGCTAGGCTGTTGTACAGGGTGAGCGTCAGTTTTTGCATCCATAGTGAGAGAACGGAACATAGTGAGGGAACGGAAGGCACCCTTTGCGGGTGCCTCTACAAGCGCTCTCAGGGTGTAGAGGCACCCGCAAGGGGTGCCTTCCGTTCCCTCCTCTGCCCGGTGTTGATAGGGTGGGGTGACACCCGCCCACTTATTGGAGGTTTCTGTGGGGAAGAAAATACTGGTGGTTGACGACGAGGCGGTGCTGGTCGAAACCATTGCCTATAATCTAGAGCAGGCAGGCTACTCCGTAATGACGGTGGCGGATGGTGCCAGCGCGCTTGAAGCAGCGCACCGTGAGTCGCCCGACCTGATTATTCTCGACATCATGCTGCCGGAAATGGATGGCCTGGAGGTCTGCCGCCAGCTCCGGCGCGATAGCAATACCGCTACCACTCCTATTCTTATGCTCACCGCCAAAAGCGACGAGATCGACAAGGTGGTCGGCCTGGAAATAGGGGCCGACGATTACGTCACCAAGCCCTTTGGGCGGCGCGAACTACTTGCCCGTGTCCGCGCCCTGCTGCGCCGCGCCGAATATCCAAGCAGCGAAGAACGTGGGCAAGAGGTCGAAAGGGAGACACCGCGCCCAGGCCGCGAACTGGTCGCAGGCCCACTGCGCATCGATCTGGCCGGGCGGCGCGTCATTTGCCGGGGCAAAGAACTTGAACTACAACCCAAGCAATTTGACCTGCTGGTCTACCTGGTGCGCAATCGCGGCACCGTCCTCACCCGCGACCAGTTGTTGCATAACGTCTGGGGCTACGACTACGTTGGCGATACGCGCACCGTTGACGTACACGTGCGCTGGCTGCGTGAAAAGATCGAGGAAGACCCTTCAGATCCCAAATTGATTCAGACTGTGCGCGGCGTCGGCTACTGCTTCCGTTGGTGATAATACCAATCCGGCTGTACAGGTCAATTGGAGCTACATCTTGAGTACCTTAAACAGGAACGCCAGCACGTCGGCTCGTTCCTCGATCAATTTAGTGGTCGGTTTGCCCATGCCGTGACCGGCTTTGGTTTCGATACGCAGGAGAATAGGGTTTTCGCCGCCGTTGGCCGCTTGCAGGGTCGCGGCGAATTTTTTGGCGTGCGCGGGTACGACGCGGTCGTCCGTGTCTGCCGCCAGGATGAGCGTAGGTGGATAGGAGACGCCCTCTTTGACGTTGTGCAGGGGCGAATAGGCGTAGAGGAAGCGGAAGTGTTCGGGATTGGCCTCGGCATTGCCGTAGTCGGAGACCCAGTAGCGACCAACGCTGAATTTGTGATAGCGCAGCATGTCGATGACCGGGACGTGACAGAGAATCGCGCCGTAGAGGTCAGGACGCTGCACCATGCAGGCCGCAACCAACAGACCGCCGTTACTGCCGCCCTGGATGGCGAGCCGCGATGTATTGGTATACTTGTTGGCGATGAGCCATTCGGCGGCGGCAATGAAGTCGTCGAAGACGTTTTGCTTGCGGTCGAGGACGCCCGCCTGGTGCCATTCCTCACCATATTCGCCGCCGCCGCGCAGGTTGGCGACCGCGTAGATACCGCCATGCTCCAACCAGACGAGTGTTGAGGCCAGGAAGCTGGGCGTCAGGCTGACATCGAAGCCGCCGTAGCCATAGAGCAGCGTTGGGTTGTTGCCGTTCAGTTCCAGGCCCTTTTTGTGCGTGAGGAACATGGGAATGCGTGTGCCATCCTTTGAGGTGTAGAAGACCTGGCGCGTCTCGTAGGCATCTGTGTCGAAGTCGAGCTTTGCGCCATGCAGCAGCGAGAGGGTGTTATTGGTAAAGTCGTAGCGGTAGATGGTGGGCGGGTAGAGATACGAAGTGAAGTCGAGGAACATCTCGGTCTGGTCCGGCTTACCAGAGATTCCTACAATGGAGCCGAGTGCAGGTAAGGGAATATCGCGAACATAGCTGCCATCGAGATTATAGATTTTTGTTTCGTGATGGGCGTCGTGCAGGTAGGTGACAACGAACTGGGAATTGACGAGCCGCACAAAGGCCATCGTGTCTTGCTGTTCAGGAATAAGCTCACGCCAGTTCTCGCGCTCAGGATGCGCGATATCGATGGCGATGATGCGATAGCGCGGCGCATTCAGGTTAGTTCGAATGTAGAAAATGGGGCCGTCGTTGCCGATGAAGTGGTAGGTAGCGTCAGCCTTGTCGAGCAGGCGAATGAAAGGGCCATCGCTTTCGACCGGGCGGTAGTAGAGACGATTTTTTGGATCGGTGCCATGCCAGACATCCAATAGCAGATAGGTGCCGTCATAGGTGATAGAAGGTGAGAAGCTGAGTTCCTTGAAGTCGGGGCGTTCGTAGACCAGGATATCCTGCTCCTGGGGTGTGTTGATAGCGTGCCAGTAGACGCGGCTGTAGTTGCTCTGATCTTCTTCGGGTACCGTTCCCGGCTCCGGCAGGCGATTGTAGTAGAAGCCGGAGTTATCGTGTTTCCAGGCAATGCTGCTGAATTTGCACCAGCGAATGACCTCGGAATAGTCGGCCAGGTCGTTTACGCGGCGCACATGTAGCTCCTGCCAGTCGCTGCCGTGATAGGAGATGCCATAGGTCAGCAGAGAGCCATCTTTGCTGAAGGCGCTGTTGGTGAGCGCAGCGGTGCCATCTTCGCTGAAGGTATTGGGGTCAAGTATCTGCCTTGGTTCGCTTTGCAGACTCTCCTGACCGTAGAGAACGGCTTGATTTTGCAGGCCGCTGTTGTAGGTAAAAAAGTAATGCTCGCCACGTTTGATGGGAACAGAATATTTAGGATAGTTCCAGAGTTGCGTCAGGCGCTGGCGAAGCTGCTCACGCTGTGGAATAGAGGACAGAAATTCCTCGGTGACGGCGTTCTCCGCCTCAACCCAGGCCAGCGTTTCTGGTGATGAGGCGTCTTCGAGCCAGCGATAGGGGTCGGCAACAGGTGTGCCGTGATAGTTTTCAACAATGTCATCGCGCCGGGCAACGGGCGGTTTCATATGCGGTTTCTCCTTGAGCTGTTAGTGGAAACAATAGGGATGCTCATATGTTCGTGTTTTCCCTCCTTCATACGAAAAGACAGCTTTATTTCCTCACTTTACCTATTTTGCCGTTGAAGCGCAAGCAGTTTCGAGAAAGAGCTATAGATACAATTTACAGTCAAGATTTTTTACTCTTAAAGCAAGAACAATCATAGACATATAGCAAGCAAAAAAAGTAAAGAAATCTATTGACTTTAAATAAGAAATAATTCATAATATCCATGAGATAGAAAGTGATAAAATATTTTTATTAGCGCTTTTTAACCGATAATAAATTAGCGTTTTTCTCAGAGTAAAACAAATTTGATTTATAGCAAAGCCTGGCGTAGCGAAAGAGTATAAATTGGTAAAAAGACGAAGGAGGCAAGATGTCTTCTCGGCTTTCTCAAGAAGATACTGACCGGTTGGTACCCATTTTGGGAAGTGTGGCTCGATTAATAGTGAGCGGCTCTCGACTCGATGATAGTGAGTTAAGGGTGCTATTATTGGGCGCTGGATTGGATGATCAGCCGACATTTTTGAACGAACTGAAGTTGTGGATTCGCTTATTAAAAGCTGTGCATGAGCAACCCGGCATCGAACTGCGGCGTGCCACTGTAGAAGCGCTCATGCTGAGAAATCTTTCAGAAGCTTCCGTTTTACTGGCTGTTGATGCCGTCACATCATCTGTTGCTAGCGAGGTAAACTTTTCCTCTTCTGCTCAAGAAAAACGGCTCCAGGTTCAACCATCCAATGTAGACTTTGGCCACATATTACCGGGACAGATTGCCATACGGGAATTTGAGGTACAGGGAGGACCAGGACAGATTGTGGTTGAAAGCGATCAATTGCTGGTCACTCCCTTACAGTTCGGGTCTGGTACTACTCAGGTGAAAATACAAACGAAACCAATGCAGACGGGACTTTTATGGACATCCTTGCGCTTTGTCACTTCCACTGAAACTGTAGAGGTTCCTGTGCTGGCCCAATGGTTGGACGCACCATCAACAACTGTAGATGTAGTAACAACACCTACATCAGAACCAGCATCGCAAAGTAATCAAGATGTCGATTTTGCGGACATGATCCAGCAGGCGCTGTTTTCTGCTACGAATTCTCCATCAAGCGGGGGAACTGCCGGTGGTGCAAATAGAAATACTCAACCGAATAGCGCAAACAACCGGGTAGGAAATGCTGACCAGGAGATTCTGGATCAACTTCGCCGATTACTCGGGTAAGTGTCATAGAGCGAAAGAAAGGGGGCCTGCCCAGTAGTGCTTCGAAGTAGACCTCGTTGTTATCGTGTAACTCATTTCAGGTAAGTAAGAAAGAAGGGAATCGCTATGGCATATGTGCAGAAATTCGATCGCAGTATGATCGAACGGTTTTTGCGAACAGAAAACCTGCATTTTTTAAGGGACAGCGACGGCGATTTTGTGCTGGAATTGCCCTATAGTGATGATACGGGATGCTCCATTAAAAACTATCTGATGATTAGCGCCCGCTTTCCAGACATCTATCGTATATTGATCACCTCTGATAAGCGTGTGCCTAAGAACGATTGGGGACGCGCTGTGATGATGTGTAATACATGGAACAAAGAGCGTTTCTGGCCTAAGGCCTATTTGAGTGTGCGCGACCCTGCTGATACCTACGGTACGATTGTGCTTGAATGGCAGGCGGACTTTGAAAAGGGCATTCACCAGGAGTTGGTGGACGACTTCTCGATGATGATTTTAAGCAGTGGGATCACATTTTGGAAATGGGCTCACCAGGAGCAGGGTTTTTAGTCTCCTCAAGAACGTTTTCAGCAAGCGGATGGGGATTCGCTTGCTGAACTCTCTTCTGTGTTTTAGATAGAGAAAGGCAGTGAGAAGCCATGTCTCAACAGAGCAATGTTCCCATGTGGGCAGATGTGCAGGCTCCTGGCGGAGAGCGCAATTTACCGGTCTATTTGCTGCTTGATACCTCGGGAAGTATGGACGGAGCGCCTATTGAATCTGTGCGCGAGGGGCTGGAGCTATTCCAACGAGAAGTTGCTAATGATCCATTCGCGCGCGATATTGTAAAAGTGGGCGTGATCACATTTGCTAATGATGCCCAACTGGTAAATGGGAAACTTGTGCCTATTACGAGTTTTCAACCGCCGGTATTGGTGGCTTCAGGCGTAACGCGCCTTGATCTGGCATTTAAAGTGCTGTTTGAATCGATGAATCGTGAACCCGATGTTGTCAAAGCGGTAAAAGGTGGGCAGAAGGGAGATTGGAAGCCTGCTGTCTTCGTATTGACTGATGGTTTGCCGACTGATGAAAATGGTAATGTGACAGACCGGCTGTGGCAGGCGCAGCGTGATGCGGTCATAAATCGCCCGAAGGGCCAGATCAAGCCGAGTACCATTGTAGCTGTAGGTTGCGGACCTTACGTTGATGACACCACGCTCAAAAATATCAGTACAGGTACGGCATTCCGCATGGGTACTGACTCGGCGGCTTTTGTTGCCTTATTTCAATATCTTTCCCAAAGCATCGCAAGTTCACTTGCTCCTGGTGGAAACCCGGATGATCCCTTTGCGGATATGGCTGGTACAGATCTCATACGCATTCCTTAATTGCAGTATCCTCAAGCGGGTCGAGTAAGAGAGGGAACGCCCGGCGCTTCCAGTGAAGGAAGTATACGGCTCAAACCAGAAGAGGTCAAGTGGAAATGCATTAAGGAGTGCTACGATGCTGAAAGGTTTTGTCATTGGCGATCGCGGTTTAGGCTCGGCTGGAGATACACATCCCGCCTGGACACTGGCGTATGCCGAAGCTGACCCGTATCTTATTGTTGGAGCCAGCGCAATTGGTCAAATACATTTAGCCCAGCGAAAGCCGCGTGATGATGCATTCGTTATCCGTTCAGTGGGTCCCTGGTTAACGGTAGCAGTAGCAGATGGGGTGGGAACGCGACCTCTTTCTCGTTATGGCGCAACCTATGTTGTTGAGTCCCTTACATCTCTGGTGCTACGCAAGCTTGTTTCACCGGCGAAGGCAGAGAAAAATGGAGCTGCCCCCGCTCCACCATCAGCCGAGAAATTCGATCCTCAATCCTGGACACCCATTTCTACAGTAGGAAAGCTGGATGTGCAGTTCCCGGTGCATAGACAGGCTGATCTCGCGGATGGGCCTTCTTCCGGGCAGCAACGTTGCCAGTTTGGTTCTATTGGCTGGTTGCCTGTTTCTGATAAAAAAGAGGCGCAAAAAACTACTCAACCTTTGCAATTTAAAGATCCTTTAGCAGGGATAGCAGATCAAGCAGATGGGAATGATGACGAGGATACGAAAGATGTCGAGGCTGAGCCAAATCTGGTGAATATCATGCGTTATGCATTCAAAAATACGCATCTTGGCTTGCATGTGCATGCAAACAGCCTGGAACTGGAACTGGCAGATTTGAGCTGTACAGCGCTTTTGCTCTTACTAAACGTAGACACCGGCTATGTGGCAGTTGGGCAAATTGGGGATGGGGCGGTACTGGGCATGACGGCTCAAGGCAAAGTACAGGAATTAGTGCATGCGCCCGAGGCGGGTGATCCTCAATCTACTTATACCATCAATCATGCGAACTTTGATAAACATCTGTCCATCAATGTTATTGAACCCCCTGAATCCAATCCATTCATTGCATTCTATGTTATGTCCGATGGCCTTTCAGGAGATTTATTGTATTCTCCGCAGTCGGTAGAACCCTGGTCGCAGGCGGTCAATGCGCACCTGCAAGGCGCTTCAAGCCCGGATATAGCAGCGGCTGGCATGCTGAACTGGTTATCTACCTATCAGGTGAAGGGGAGTTGGGATGATCGAACATTAGTTGTAGTTATGCAAAGAGAGAGAAGTGATGACGACCGTCAATCTACTGCCGGGGAGCAGGAATCTACCGAACCAGTTGATGATAGCGGATCAGGCGACACACAGGGGCGGTGAGGGAAGTGTTTATTATACGCTCGATGGGCAGTATGCCGTAAAAATTTATCACGCGGCATCAGCAGATAAACAAGGCATGCTACAAAAGATATTGGAGCTAGGAAAGAATCTTGGTGAAGATGAGCAATTTTTAGCCTGGCCGCTTGGCATTGTAGATTCGGTCAACGGGCAGTCGAAGACGGGTGTGGTGACTCGCCGCATTCCTACTACCTATACACCACTCTATAAGCTTATTTACAGTCCCAGAGATGCTATTAATCAGTTTCAACAGGGACGTAGCTGGCTTGAATACCTGAAAATGGCGCGCGGTACGGCCGCTGCGGTGCGCGCTGTGCATGGAAAAGGAATGGCGCATGGTGATGTTCATTTAAAAAATTTTTTGGCCCGATCTACCACAGGTGAAGTGGTGCTGATTGATCTGGATGGACTCATCGTGAAAGGCTTTCTCGCGCCACAGGTCAAGGGGATGCCAGGATTTATTGCGCCGGAAGTGTTAATGCGCAAAAGCAAACCGAATGAGTTGACGGATCGCTATAGCCTGGCAGTCCTGGTGTTATGGACATTACTTTTGCGCAACGTCATGCTCACGCAGAAATGCTATGATCCTGATGATCAAATGCATGATGATGAATTGGGGTATGGCCAATTTGCCTGTTTTAGCGAAAACCCCGCTGATCGTAGCAATTGGATTCCAAGAATAGGGACACCGCTATTCCGCAACGGGCTGCTTTCCTATACCTCTCTTACTCCTAAATTGCAGGATTTGACAAAGCAAGCTCTCATAACTGCATTACATGAACCTCAGAAGCGCCCGCAAGCTGTAGAATGGGAGCGAGCGCTTGCTGAAGCTTATGATGTTCTGATTAGCTGCGCAAATTGCCGCCAGTCATTCTTTTATCAATACTGGTTGCAGCCGCCACCCCGGCGTACCTGCCCATTTTGCGGCGCAGGCGCGCGACCGCCCTTTCCGGTTGTGCTTGATCTCATGGAAGAGCGAGCAAAAGGAATGTATGTGCTGATCCGTTCAATGGTACTCTATCATGGTTTGCCGCTCTTCGCCGATGTGACTGAACCGGGAAGATATCCTCCATTTTCGCGGCGTAATACCCCAATTATTGGTCAGGTAGCCTGGGATAGCAGAGAAGGGGTCTACAAATTATTGAATTTGATGGATGTACCCTGGTCAATCGTGGGTGGTGGAAGTAGCCCCATAAGGAAAGGGTCAGCAATTCCCTTAAAAAAAGGAATGCTTTTCAGCTTTGGACAGGGCAAGCGGCTGGCGCGTGTTATAGAATAAGGTCTTTTTAGCAGAGAGAGATCGGTAGTCGTTGTCCCTGGTTGTGGAACTGTCTCTCCTATTTGCTGTTCAAAGGACTTTTACCGCACTGGCAATCTATCCATCATGTTTTTGAGCCAGCGCGAGCGGATATCAGTACCAACTAAGGCGAGGGTGATGCACACACCCAGGATGGTGCCAATAATCCAGATAGCAAGGATGATGGTATTGCTGTCCAGCGAGGTGAGCATATGCAAGAGGTTATTGAAGAGATGGGAGAGGGGATCGTGTCCATTCGCAATGGGCAGCAGGGCGCGCAGGGATGGCTGTTGTAGAATGGAGCCAAGCGTGGCGACGGTAGCGAGCAGGATGGCGGCCAGGATTTCGGCCAGCGAAGGCCGCCAGGGCGAGAAGCGGCGCGCCGTCGGTTTGGCAACCTTTTGAGGAGTCGCCGAGACTCGCTGCATGATGCGCTGGTGCAGGTCCGGCGGTTCGGCAATCAGCTTGCGCTCCTGAAACTGTTCGATAGTGTTTTCTAAGAGCGTCAATTGTGCGCGGCAGGAGGTACAGCGAGCAATATGGGTTTCCAGGGCGCGAGTGTGTTCGAGGGAAAGACGATTATCCAGGTAAAGTTGAATGTAGCGCTCTGCCTTATTACAGTTCATGACTGGCCTCTCGATTTCTGTGCCGTACCGTAAGCCTGCAGGCGCGCTTTAAGCAAATTGCGGGCGCGAAATAAATGTGTTTTAATGGTGCCAACAGGCATGGTCAAAATCTCAGCCATTTCTTCGTAGGTCATGTCCTGTAAATGACGGAGAATGAGAACGATACGATATTTTGCCGGTAAGTGAGAGAGCTGTTCCTGGACAAGCTCCTGGCGGTCTCGCGCAGCAAGCTGCATCTCGGCCTCGCTCTGCTCGTCTTCCAGGGCGTGTTCAGCCTGAAGCGCCGTTTGCAGGGCTTTGTCCCGTTTGCGTACTTCAAGCTGGCGCAGGGCGCAGTTGTAGGCAATGCGATAGAGCCAGGTGGCGAAGCGGGCCTCGCCGCGAAAGGTGGGCAATCCCTGCCAGGCGGCGAGAAAAGCCTCCTGGGTGATCTCGGTCGCTTCCTCATATTGCTGCACCATACGATAAACAAGGTTGAAGATGCGGCGCTGGTAACGCTGCACAAGCAAGGCAAAGGCGTCCTGGTCGCCCTGCTTGCTGGCGGCAACCAGTTGCAGGTCGTCCTGCTCGATAAGTGAGGAGACCGCGTTTGGCAGGGATATACCCAGCGATGATGGCAAGAACTGCTCTCTCATATGTACCTTTAGAGTATAACTACGCGGGAAAAGTTTCGTAACATGAAACAACTCCCCGCTTTCTTGTATCATATCATAGAAATGCCTGCTAGTAATACGGAAAAAAGGGTATCTTCGTAATACGGAAAAAGAAATGTCTTCAGTTGTGCTTGCCGCTTTGCTTGGCTGGCTGATTGCGCTGGCAATTTTTCTCGGCTTTATCGTGCTGCTGCGCTATATCGATCATCGAGAGCGCATGGCGTTGATTGCGCGGGGCTTCGACCCTAATCGCCTGCGCCAACAGAGGCGTAAGGGAGCGGGACTACTGCGAGCGGGCTTGATTGTGGCGATGGTTGGGCTGGCGTTGACGATTGGGCTGTATCCGCTGGGATATATGCTGCCGCCTACGTTTACCTCGACGCCGCTTCACGTCGGCCCCTGGTTGCTGCCAGGACTGATCCCGCTTGGTGTTGGCGTGGCGCTGATTATCAGTTACTATCTGGGGCAGGATTCACAGCCGCCGGACGATCAAGCGCCGCCTGATTCGCTGAATGGTCGGGATGAAAGCGGCAAGGTAAACCAGAAGGTTGATCCCTGGCCCTGAACGCTATCTACGCCGACCTGGCCCCCGTGTCGCTCGATAATGGTGCGGCAGATGTAGAGGCCGAGTCCCAGACCAACGCCGGAGCCGCTTTGCACAGTGATGCCCTCGACACGGTAAAAACGCTCCCACAGGTGTACCTGCTGGTTTTGGGAAAGTCCCGGCCCTTGATCTGTTACAGAGACTCGCACTGACGAATCTTCCCGGTGTACGCTCACTTCAACGGACTTTTCCGGTGCTGAATATTTGAGCGCGTTAGAAAGGTAATTGGTGAGAACCTGCCCAATGCGGTCGGCATTGGCATACACCGGCAAATCAGCCGCCGTTTCCAGTTCCAGGCGAAGGGTTCGCGAAGGGTTTAACTGCTGCTGTTCGTGAACGATATCCTGGACAATGGCAGCCAGATTACAAGGCTCCATTTGTAATTCTAACTTGTTTGATTGGATGCGCGATACGTCAACAAGATCGTTGACAAGCCGCGTGAGGCGGTTGATCTGCGTGTTGGCGCGTTTAAAAAGGCCCTCGATATCGGCAAGCGCGCGTTTGTCGTCGTAGTTGAGCTGCCGCTTTTTGAAGCGGCTTTCCAGGAGTTGGACGCTGCCCTTGATAGTGGTGATGGGTGTTTTCAGTTCGTGGCTGGCAATGCCCAGGAAGTCACTCATGCGGGCGTTGGCCTCGAAAAGGGCAAATTCGCGCGCCTGTGCCTCTGCTCGTTCCAGCATCAGGCGCTCGCGCTCGATTACCAGGGCCACGAGTTGGGCAACGGCTGCTGCCAGAGCGCGTTCTTCTTCTGTGAAGGTATGGTTTTCTCCGCTGTAGTCGAGTGAGAGTAAACCCATCAGTTGGTTATTGATGCACATAGGCGCGAGTAGCATTGTGCGTATGCCGAACGGGTTGGGCTGCTGGTCGAAAGGCGGGCGTGTCATATCGAGACATTGTATTTCATTGGCGCGCAGGCGAGCGACGACAGAGGGAACTGGACCATCGACAAGCGGTGTGGAGTTTGCTTCTTGCTCCATCCACCATTGTTGTTCTTGCGCTGCTGAGAGGCCGACGACAGCCAGCGGACGAAGCACACCAGTCTGTGGGTCTATCATTTGAAGGCTGAGGCGGCGGCAGCCCAGGACATCGCGAGTGAGTTCGGCCAGTCGCCCGGCAACTGTACGCATGGAAGCAGGTCTGAGCTTGTTGGTATCAAGGTCGTCCTGACTATCTTCAGATACAGAGACAGTATGCTCGTCATTCGACTGCACCATCACATGTGCCATTTCGAGCAAGGCCTGTAATGCCTTGTGAGTACGCTGTTCCAGGAGACGGCGTTCCGTGACATCGCGACAGATGACAACTGCTCCAAGAAGATTGCTCTGCTCGTCGCGTATCGGCGAGCCTGTCACATTCAAAAGAGCCTCGCGGCCATCAGGATAGAGAACTTTAATATCTTCGGCGTTGCTGCTATCCAATATTTCTCCGTGTAAAATGCGCGTGACAGGGAACTGCTCAAGCGAAAGTTCCTCATCTTGCGCATTGCGCATGCTATAGCGGCTGAGGCGTTGGTCTATGGGTATGGTGTAATAATCAAGACGCCGGGTTGAGGTATTAAATTGCTGTGTGGCCCGGTTTGTGAGCAGGAGTTTTCCTTCGCTGTCATAAACCAGCACCTGGTCGGTTATGGTTTCCAGAATGGTCTCCAGTTCACGGGCGCGGTTGGCCGCTTCCTGCTGCGTGGCGCTCAGAGCCTGTTTCTCGTTTTGTAACTGGATCACGAGAGCTTCGGTCTGCTCGCGGGCAAATTCTGTGCGGCTGGCGAGCAGACTGATGACGGAGCCGACCAGAAAGAAGACAACCGTTTCGACAATTTGCTGGAGATTATGCAGCTTCCAGGTAAACTCGGGAGCAAGGATAAAGTAATTCACCAGGACTGTACCAAACAAGGCAGAAAGCAGGCTGGCTCTTGCTCCCCATACCAGCGCGACAATCAGCATTGCCAGGATGGAAAATGAGCCAAAAAAAGTAAAAAGCGGGAAAAGTTGCCGCAAGAGCAGCATACAACCAACCGCGATGAATTGTAACACAAGCGCGGCAACATAGCCGACCTGGGACGTGCGCCAGCGTGCCTGTACCCATTGTGGCGCGAACATGGAGACATGAAACCAGTGCTGGACTTTTTCTAGAAAACCCATACCCGGCGCAGTCTCCTCTACAGCCGTAGAAACAGGCTCGATTACTTGCTCGTCATCAGCCACAATGGGCGCTCCCCTCAATAGCCATACTGCTCTTCCACTTCGATTTTCAATTCGCGTTGCTTTTGGTAGAGATACAGGATCGCCGAGGTGCGTTTCGCGAACGAAACAATGCTGCCGTCCGCTCGTTGGAAAGCGCTGGCACCGGGATCTTGTGGATCCTGTAAATGGAGCCGCACCGGGAAATATCTCCCCTCAACGCGAATGACCTCGTATCCGGCTGGTGGAAGAGTTGTTTCACCACGAGTTGCGCGTCTGGATTCACCCATTACATGCTTCCTATTACAAGTTCCTATATATGAGAACGATATATAGAGTTTATTGTTATCACGAATGGGATAGGAGTTTAGATGCAGGATTGTGAGTTTTCACGCCCTCTCCGCCAATTTCAAGCCAATCCCCAACACATTCGTCGTCTCCAGATTGCTGAGGACGACAACAATGAGGTCACTTTTCGGATAGAAGCCGTTGTAAGCGAGGAAGCCATCGACGCGACCGACATGATAGATCAATTTGCCCTGAGGTTGGGCGGCGAGAAACCAGCCGTAGCCATACCCCAGGTCGGAGTGGAGCAGGCAGCCTCTGGGGCCGGATGGCGGGCAGGGAATATGGACAGTAAACATGTCATTGAGGCTTTGTTGCGTTACCAGTGCGTGACGAAGTAGGGCCTGATCCCAGAGCAACAGGTCATCTACCGTTGAATATAACGCGCCTGCTGCATAAAACACAGAGGGGTCGTAGTCCTGTGGTTTAGCGTAGCCCTGGTAGTAGCCGGTGGCATGCTCGGGGAGTTTGGGATACTTCACATCGTAACCCGTGTCGCGCATGCCGAGTGGGGTAAAGATGTTTTCTTGCAAGAAACGGGCATAGGTTTCTCCTGAGACGCGCTCGATGATATAGCCAAGCAGGACATAGCCGGAGTTGCTGTAGCGGAAGCGGGACCCGGGCGAAAACTCCAGGGGCAGGTTCTTGAAGCGAGCAACCAATGCTTCAGGGGTGGTGGGTTGCGTCCAGGTCGATACAAAGCCAGGCAGGTCGGTGTAATCGGGAATGCCAGATGAATGGGTGAGTAGATTGGCAAGGGTGATCGCTTGCCAATCCTGCGGACAGTCGGAGATATACAGGCAGAGCGAATCCTGCACATGCAATTTGCCCTGCTCCTGCAAGATTAAGATCGCCATTGCCGTAAATTGTTTGCTTACCGAGCCGATACGAAAGCGCGTTGTGGTTGTATTGGGAACATGGGCATCGATATCCGCCATGCCATAGCCCTTTTCAAAAAGCATACCGTCATTCGCTACCAGCACCGACCCGCTCAACACGCCTTTTTTGTTCAAGTCGCTCAGATAGGCATCTATTTGGGCAGCGTCTGGGAATGGTGTGGCTATATGCGTAGGTAGAACACTTGGCCTGATAGATGTTTGTGGAGAAGGCTTTAGAGTGGTTGAGCTGCATCCCAACAATGTCAGCAGCGAGACCAGAAGTGATATCCAGGGGATTGCCTGCCGCTCAAACTTTTTCATTGCGTTCCTCTTTTTTAGAAAAGGGGTCGGTTAGAAAAGATGCCGGAAGCCATCCCCTTGCGGGTGGCTTCCGGCATCTTTTCTAGCTTCCGCTCGCCCTACGTCGCTTGTTTCCGGTTCATTTTCTAGTTTCCGCTCGCCTACGCTGCTTGCTAAAAAATGAACCCACCCTATCCTGCGGAGTGGTGCTTATAAAGAGGATAGCATGACAGAGGAGCAAAAGCATCCGTCGAAAGGCGAATTTATGATAAGTATTTCCCTGCGCGGCGCTGGACTGGAAAGGGATTGAGGAGACTCCTTTCCCGAGAGATGAGTAGCTGGGCAAGGCTTGTAGTTCTCGAGCCAGCAGAGCGCAGGGAAATGCGAGATTAGTCTTGTGCCGCCAGGGCCGCTTCAGTGATCCGGTAGGCTTCGGGATCAGAGATGTCGGCGCGGGTCAGTTCCTTCAAGCCCAGCACCGAGAGGAACGAGATGACGGCGAGAATAATGATGTAAATCGCCACCAACTGCCAGGAACCGGTGCCGATAGAGACTCTGGTACTCTTCAGGCCGAGCGCGCCCAGGTCGGTGCTTCCTTTCAACAGCAGCAGCGCGATGATCGGAGCAAGGCCGCCTGCGAAGGGAGCGGCCAACTGGTAGCCCAGGGACGCGCCGCTATAGCGCGAGCGCGTGCCGAAGCGTTCCGCGATGAGGGCGGCCTGCGGACCATAGACCCAGGCGTGGAAGATGCAGAGCGAGAGAACCACCGCCAGACCGAAGATGTACGGATTTGCCGTATTCATCAGCAGGAAGTAGGGGAAGGCGAAGATGGCCATCAGTACGCAGCCAATCAGATACCAGACGCGCCGCCCCACGCGGTCCGACAGGTAGCCGAAAAGCGGAATGGTGAAGAGTTCGATTACCGCGCCAATGGTGATGGCGTTCAGTATCACTCCTCTCTCCAGGCCGATACCCTTGCCGATGCCATACGTAATCACGAACACGGTAAAGAGGTAAAACGGGGCCTGCTCGACGAAACGAGCGCCTGCGCTGAGCAGAATTTCGGGCGTGCTGTGGCGGAATGCCTCGACAATTGGCGCTTTTGCCTCGCGTCCCTGCTCCTTGATCTGTGCGAAGAGCGGCGTTTCCAGGATGCGCAGGCGGATGTAGAGACCGATAATGATGAGGATGGCGCTCAGGAAGAAGGGAATGCGCCAGCCCCAGTTGCCGAACTGGCTGCCCGAAATGGCGGCGAAGACTGCGACCGCCAGCGATGAGAGCAGCAGACCGAGCGGCACGCCGTCCTGCGGCCAGCTCGCCCAGAAGCCGCGATTGCGCTCATGACCATACTCCATTGCCAGCAGCACGGAGCCGCCCCACTCGCCGCCGACGCCGAGGCCCTGGCAGAAGCGCATGACCGAGACCAGGATCGGCGCAGCCACGCCGATGGTGGCATAGCCGGGCAGGAAGCCAACGATAAAGGTGGCAATACCCATGAGCAGGAGAGTCGCGATCAGCGTTGACTTGCGCCCGATGCGGTCTCCCAGGTGTCCAAAGAAGATGCCGCCGATGGGGCGAGCGATGAAGCCGACCAGGAAGGTGGTCAGGGACAGGAGCGTGGCGACAAAAGGATCAAACGTTGGGAAGAAGAGCTTGGGAAAGACGAGCGAGGCCATCGTGCCGTACAGGAAGAAATCGTACCATTCGATAGTGGTACCGAGCGTACTGGCAAGGATGACCGGCAACATCTTTCGTCGCGAGAATTGCTCTCCGATGGTTGACATGATGTCCTCCAATACTGATGAGCTAACAATACACCGAATAACAGACCGATGACGGACAAACAATGGCGCGCTAGAAAAACGCCATCAGGCTCCTTTTGCTAACTGCATGCCTCCTTTCTACTGTGATTGTCCGGTTCCCTGCATGTCCTGAGCAGGCGCAGAACCGGCGTACTCTTTGAGAAAGAGAACCGCGAACATTGAGACAAAGGACATGCCCGCGAGATAGAGGGCGATGAGTACGGTGGCGGACACGCCCGGAAGAATGTGTATGGAGTTTGCCAGCAGGTAGGTGGCAACAATGGGAGCCGGGCCGCCGGCGGTGATCGAGGCGAGCTGGTAACCGAGGGAGGCTCCCGTGTAGCGAATGCGCGTCCCGAAACGCTCGGCAATCAGCGCGGCCTGCGGCCCGTAGAGCCAGGCGTGGCAGAAGCCAAGCGAGATGAGCAGCGCCAGGATAATCAGTAGCGGGTCGCCGGTGTTCAGTAATAAGAAGTATGGCAGGGCGAAGATGGCCATAATGATGGTGCCGCACAGGTACCAGCGTTTGCGCCCGATGCGGTCGGAAAGCGCGCTGAACGTTGGCATGGAGATGATAGAGACGATAGCCGTCAGGGTAATGCCGATATAGAAAAGGGTCGGGTCCAGCTTCAGTACCGCGACGCCGTAGGACAGCACGAAGGTGGTGAAAATATAGAAGGGGGCCTGCTCGCCCGAACGCAGCAGGATGGAGAGCAGAATCTCGCGCCAGTTGCAGCGCAGCGTCTCCAGCAAGGGATTTTTCGACTCCTGCTTCTCCGCCTTCAATCTGACAAAGGGCGGCGTTTCGAGGATGCGCAGGCGAATGTAGAGGCCAACCAGCAGCATGGTTGCGCTTAGCAGGAACGGCATGCGCCAGCCGACGCTCTGGAAGGCCACGCCAGGGTAGAGATTTCTGAAGAGCAGCACCGACAGCGCAGCCAGCGCCAGCCCGATCGGCACGCCTGTCTGCGGCCAGCTTGTCCAGAAGCCGCGATGGCGGTCATCTCCATATTCGAGCGTGAGCAGCACGGAACCGCCCCATTCGCCTCCCACGCCGACGCCCTGCATAAAGCGCAATGCCGCCAGCAGGATCGGCGCGGCTATGCCGAAGGTGGCGTAACCTGGCAGAATGCCCATCAGCATAGTCGAGATGCCGATGAGCAGCAGGGTGGTCACGAGTGTCGATTTGCGGCCCGTGCGGTCGCCGAACCAGCCGAAGAAGGCCGCGCCAAGCGGGCGAGCGGCAAAACCGACGAAATTGGTAGTAAAGGAGGCAATGATGCCAGCCGACGGGTCGAGGCTGGGGAAGAAAACCACCGGAAAGACGGTGACGGCCAGGAAACTATAAAAGAAGAAATCGTACCATTCGATAACCGTGCCAAGCGTACTGGCGCTGATGATCGGCAGCATGTATCCGAATCTAGCCTGCTTTTCCGCGCTTTCCATACGGATGGTCGCCATTGATCCTCCTTGCTGGCATTCGCAACCGCCATTTACATGATTCCTGAGTATAATTATAGCTTCTCCTCTGTAAAAAATATATAAACGGCTTCGGCGATGACGTAAATAAATGTATAAATATTTTCTGTTTGCTCGCGCGTGCCGTACATAGGGCAAGCATAGCACGCCATGACATGCTTGCGGATTCTGCCTCATTTGCTGAAACTGTGCAGGGATTGCAATATGCCGGTCTATGAGGCATACTAGAACTGGCGAAAGCGTATAGCTTCCTTGCGGGAGAATGGGAATGGCATGCTGAAAATACTGGAACGTCGCATTACCCTGCAATTGCTGGTCTTCTATGCCCTCTTCGTGCTGCCCCTGTTGCTGGGCGGCGTGGAACTGTATCTCTTCCAGCGCGATACTATGCAGCAGAGCGCACAACAGGCCGATCTGGGGCTGGCGCAGGCAATAGCGTTGCAGGTCGAAAGCAACGTGCAGGCGGCGGCAGAGGAAGACAGCTATCTTTCACAGAGCGCAGCTGCCCGTCGGCTCGATCTATCTCAGCTCACCTCCATCTTCGCCACCGCCAAACTCTCCTACCCGGACGTCAGCCTCTATGCCGTCTGCGATACTGCCGGGAAGATGATTCTCAACTACCCGCTTAATCGGAAAACGCTCGGTCAGGATTTCAGCGGCTACGATTATTTCCAGAGCGCGCTCAAGGGCGATACGCCGGTGGTCTCTTCCAATCGCATCAGCCTGGTGACGAATACCTATGTGGTTTCAATTGCTGAGCGCATTGTCGGTCTTGATGGGAAGCCGGTTGGCGTTATGATTATGAATCTCTCGCTGCAACAACTCACCTCACGCCTGCTGGTCGTGCGCCAGCAGTTGACGAACAGCAGCGAGGTGCGTATCTGGGTTGTTGATGGCAATGGCAAGCCTGTTGCCGATACCGAGGGCGTCTCGCCCGATACCGACCTGCTCAAGACGTTGCCCGGTCTCAAGAACGCGCTTGGCGGCTCATCCGGCAACATGATCGCCCGCGATCAGGGCCGTGACTGGCTCTACAGCTACGTTCCCATCAACTGGCTGCGTAGCTACATTCCGATTGAGGGGACGAACTGGGCGGTGGCTGTGCAGCGTCCTGCCGATGTCACCTTCGCCGCCGTCATCAGCTTCCAGCACAGCCTGGTCATTGCGCTGGTCATGCTGATTGTGGGGGCCAGCGTCTTCTGGTTTGTTATGCATGGCTGGGTGGTCACGCCCCTGCTGCGGCTGGCCCAGGCCGCCACGCTCATCCGGCCCGACCAGGAAGAGAAAGTGACCGAGAGCAAGTTGCTGGCGCGGGAACGGGGGCGCAATGACGAGATTGGCAAGCTCATCAGCGCCTTCTCGCGCATGGAGGATGAAATCCACTCGCTGTTCCGCAAAACCGACGAAAGAAGCCAGGCGCGCCTGCACACGCTGGATGCCATCATGAGAAGCATCGACGAGGGCGTATTGCTGGAACGTCCCGACGGGCAGATCATCTATGCCAACCACAACTACACCCAGTTCGTCGGCATCCCGCCGCAGGAAATTCTGCTCGATTTCGATTCCTTTAACGATAGCCACCTGATGGAGAAGCTGCTGGCGATGATCGTCGACCCGGACGCTTATCTTGAGGCCACGCGCCGCGCCGAGGAGTCTGGCAGCCCGCAGATCGTCGAATTTCAGGTACGCGGTTACTATAACCGCGCCGGGCAGTGGATTCCCGTGCGCCGCGATATTCATATGCGGCTCTTTGAGGTGCGCGACCTCTCCGGCCAGCTCATCGGGCGCGGCAAAATGTTCAACGATGTGACGCGGGAAAATCAGGCCGAGCAGGTCAAGAAGAATTTGCTGGCCATCATCTCTCACGAATTGCGCACCCCGCTGACTGCTATCAAGGGCTATGCTACGAGCCTGCTGGAGACCGATATCGAGCTGGACGAGGCGTTGCAGAAACATTTCCTGAGCCGCATCGTTGAGGAAGATGATCGCATGGCCGAACTTGTCACCAGCCTGCTGGAAATGTCGCAACTGGAGGCGGGAACGCTCAAACTCTTTCCGGCCCTGCACCGTCTTGAGACCCTGCTGGAACCGGCGCTGGCTGTCGCCGACTGCTGCACCATCCACGTCAGCCTGCCCGATGATCTTCCGTTACTGTATGTTGACCGCAAGCGTATGGAAATGGTCTTCCGCAATTTGCTGGAAAACGCCCGCCGCTATGCCGGGGCCAGTGCGCTCATCGAGATTTCCGCATGCTGCGAGCAGGAGAGCGCCGAACGCGGGCTCTCCCTTGACATTGCCGACAACGGCCCCGGCCTGCCACCGCATCTGACCGAGCGCATCTTTGAGCGTTTCTACCAGGTCGATAGCGGCAGAGAGCGCAGCAGCAGCGGCGTTGGCCTGGGGCTGGCAATCTGTCGCGGCTTCATCGAGGCGCATGGCGGTCGTATCTGGGCCGAGAATCGCGCGGACGGCGGCGCGGTCTTCCATATCTGGCTGCCGCCCAGAGTGCTGCACAGGCCGGGCGAAGCGCGAGGCACATTGAAATTACACGAAGCTTTGTAAATGTAGAGAGGGAAGTTGTCCTATGCCGCAGGAAAAGCACATTTTAGTCGTAGATGACGAACCGAGCATTCAGGATTTCATCCGTCACAATCTGGAATTGCGTGGCTACAAAGTATCGATTGCCAGCAACGGGCTGGAGGCGCTGGCCCTCTTTGACCAGGGTAATTTTACGCTCATCATTCTCGATATCATGATGCCCAGGATGGATGGGCTGGAAGTCTGTCGCCGTATCCGGCAGACCAGCACCGTCCCCATCATCGTCCTCACCGCGCTGGGCGAGGAGGCCGATAAGATCGCAGCCCTCGATCAGGGGGCCGATGACTACCTGACCAAGCCTTTCGGCGTTGGCGAGTTGCTGGCCCGCATCAAGGCCGTGTTGCGTCGCAGCCACTGGACGGATACGCCCATTTCGGCGGGCGTCCAGCGTTTCGGCAATCTGGAAATTGATTTTGAGCAGCGCCGCGTCTGGCGCGACGGCGATCTCGTCAAGCTCTCGCCCACCGAATTTGGCTTGCTGCAAGAACTGGCTCTGCACCCCGGCAAAGTCTTCACCCACGAAGCTCTGCTCCGCCGCGTCTGGGGCAGCGAATATCACAGCGAGTCCGAGTATTTGCGCGTCTACATCGGTCGCCTGCGCCGCAAACTGGAAGCCGACCCTTCCCGCCCCGTCCATATCCTTACCGAACCCGGCACCGGCTACTATATGGTCAAGTGAGACAGGTATCAAACTGTCTCAAGATGCCCCATATCTGTCCATTATGCGTCCTCTCTCCGGGATTTCTCTGTCCGGCTTTCCCGGTTAAGCTTTTGCTGTGCAGTGGAAGGGTTGCCGCTGGGAACAAAGAGTGTGGAAATCAGCAATACAACCGGTGAAAGGACGAATCGCTATGCGTATCGTGCAAATCTGTCTGCGTTGCGCCGAACAGCGCATGGAAGTGACTCTAGAAGACGCCGACCGCTCGGAAATTACTATCGAACACCTGGTGAGCCACGTCCTGCTCGAATTTTTCGAAGAAATCCTGATCGATGAAGTCAGCCTGATCCCCTCTTCCAGACATGGAACGCAGGGCAATCTCCTCTTCATTCGCGCCCGTTATACACTCATGACGCCCCCATTTCGCATCTGTGAGCAGGACTTCATCGAGTTGAAGCTGGAAGGAGCCGTAAGTTGCCCCCTGGCCGAACTGCTGGGCGAGGTAGACGTGGAGCAGGTCTCCGTCAACGTGTAGACCTGTGTGCAGGCTGCCCCGCAGGCCACCCCTTGCGGGTGGCCTGCGGCGCGCGCGCACGGGCTTCCGTTACCGCTTCTGAGGGGTGGCCCTGGCGGCTGGCCTGTGATATCTCGGCACTGCGGCTATGGGGGTAATCATTTCCTTTCTTGCACTATCTGTTGCAACTTTGCCAGTCGCTGCTGTACCTGCCCCAGTAGTTCGTCGCTTTTGCAGAAGGCGAAGCGCACGTAGCCGTTGCCGATATGCGCGTGTTGCTGGCTGTAGAACGACTCCGGTGGGATGCAGGCCACGCCGATCTCGCGTGTCAGGTAGCGGGTGAACTCCAGCGGCGTTCCCGCGAACAGGTGTGAGTAATCGGCCATGATGAAGTACGTGCCTTCCGGCGCGTGGTACTTCAGGCCGCCGCTATTGAGCGCGTCCATCATCAACTGCCGCTTCGTCGCATACATCTCCTTGAACAGCTCATAGTAGGCATCGGGCAGGTTGAGCGCGTAGGCGACGGCTTCCTGCGAGGGATGGTGGACGGCGAAGGTGATGAACTGGTGAGCGCGCCCCACGCCATCGATCAACTCTGGCGGGCCGGAGACCCAGCCAATTTTCCAGCCGGTTGCGCTGAACAGCTTGCCCGCGCTGCTCACCGTCACCGTGCGCTCGAACATGCCGGGCAGCGTGGCGATGGGGATATGTTGCGCGCTATCGAAAAGTAAGTGTTCGTACACCTCGTCGGCGATGACTGTCACATCGTGTTCGATGCACAGTGCGGCGATGCGCGCCAGTTCCTCGCGGGTGAAGACGCGCCCGCTCGGATTCTGTGGCGTGTTCAAGATCAAGGCGCGCGTTTTCTTGCTGAAGGCGGCGCGTAGTTCATCGAAATCAAACGTCCAGGCGGGCGGATGCAGTGGCACGCAGACCGGCACGGCATTGGCCATCAGGATGTTGGGGACATACGAATCGTAAAATGGCTCAATCACGATCACTTCGTCGCCCGGATCGACCAGCCCCAGCACCGAGGCAAAAATGCCCTCGGTCGCCCCCGATGTGACCAGCACGCCTCTGGCCGGGTCGATATCCATGTCATAGAAGCGCCCGGCATGATCGGCCACAGCCTGCCGCAGCGAGGCCGTGCCTGGCCCCGGCGCGTACTGGTTATACTGCCCGGCCTGCGCAGCCTGCACCAGATGCTGCACGATATCCGGCGGCGTATCAAAATCAGGCTTGCCTTGCCCGAGATTCAGCGCGTTATATTGCTGCGCCAGCAGATTGATCTCCGTAAAAACCGTCGTGCCAAAGGGAGCGACACGGGAAGCAGTAGTAGGCATCAGTGTACTCCATCAATCACTATCATACGTTGTCGTTGCAGCAAATAGTCAGATGAGAAGCAATTTCTCACAGCCACTTTAGCGCATAATGGACGCGATGTGCAAGTTTTTCGCAGCGACGAACCTGTGCATTGCGTTTATCAGACAGAGACAAACGAAACATAGATTACTCTCTCGAAATCCGTCCATATCTCCTCATCACTTCTACCAGTCGCTCAGGTTCCAGGCCATACGCCGTCACTCCATAGTTGCCGCTCATCGTCTGACCGGCCAGCAGCGCGTTGACAATCGCCTCCTCCGTTGCCTCCACCACAGCGTCGAACAGGTCGGTGATGTAGCTGTTGGAGAGCATGGTCAGCGGCACGGTCAGTGGCTCTACATCGCCGTACTCGCTGGCCGGTAGTCCGCGGTTGGCGGTCGAGAAGGCGATGAAAATGTCGCCGCTCGTATGTTCACCTACGCCGCCGGTGCGCGCAATACCGAGGCTCACACGCTGCGCCAGTCGCGCACACTGTGTAGGGATCAGCGGCGCGTTCGTCGCCACAACAGCGATAATCGAACCTGTACCGCGCTGACCGGGCAACGGCGGCTCTGGAACCGGCACTTCCGCATGTGGGATAGCCTCGCCTACCGGCACGCCGTTGATTTGCAGGCGTTCGCGCCGCCCGTGATTGGCCTGCACAAGCACGCCCACCGTATAGCCGCCGGAGGCCGCAGGCACCACGCGCGAAGCTGTGCCGGTGCCACCCTTGAAATCGTGGCAGATCATGCCCGTTCCTCCGCCAACATTGCCCTCGGCCACCGGCCCGCTCGCCGCGTTTTCTATCGCCTGCGCGACATGCTCAGGCTTCACATGCAGCCCGTTGATATCGTTGAGCAGGCCGTCATACGTCTCAGCTACCACCGGCAAAGCCCAGAAAATATCCTCGGCGCTGTGATGCGCGATGGCATCGCTCACCAGCGCGTCGCGCACCACGCCGACGCTGTGCGTGTTGGTGATGGCGATGGGCGACATCAACATGCCTGATTCCCTCACCCATTCCAGACCGGTCATCTCGCCGTTGCCGTTGAGGCTGTGGCATCCCGCGAACAACGGCTCCTTCCAGATATTCCCCTCATGCGGCAGAATCACCGTCACGCCCGTATGGATGGGGCCGCGACCTGCCCCCACCTCGTCGATGAGCGTAGCAAAACCAACGCGCACCCCCGGCACGTCGGTGATCGCATTATTGGCCCCCGTTTCCAACCTTCCTATCACGATACCCAGCTCGCGCGCGCGCATATCTCTTCCTCCTGCCAATATTCGGCGCTTACGGGCGATGGCAATACAGCCAGTCCGTTCTCTACCAGAAGCTTATGTCCTCAAGAAAAACAGTTCTATTGTATCACCTGATGAGCGGTAAGACTGCCTGTAGGCTATCAGTGCTGCTATGAAATGGTTTTCGGCTCAATGGGGTATACTGTGGACACAGTGCAATGTGCGGCGCAAACAAGCCATATCGCAGCCTTCCGCGAACAAATCTATTGAATGATCTCACAAAGGAGCATTAAGAAAATGTCGCATCTCAATCTCACGCCCGACGAATTGCTGGCAACGACGCGCTCGGTGCGCAAACGACTGGATTTTTCGCGATCGGTGGAACCGGAAGTGATTCGTGAATGCCTGGAACTGGCGGTGCAGGCCCCGACCGGCGGCAACCGGCAGGGCTGGCAATTTATCGTCGTCACCGACGCAGAGCAGCGCCAGAAACTGGGCGCGATTTACCACAGTACCAGTTGTATCGCCAGCAGACGGCAAGGTATGATGCGAGTTCGCTTACTCCCGAACAGGTAGCGACGCTCATGAAAGTGAGAGAATCTTCAGATTATCTGGCCGATCACATGCAAGACGCTCCTGTCCTGCTTGTCCCCTGCATGATGGGCCGCGTCGATGGCAAGTCATCCCGCGAGCAGGCCGGTTTCTGGGGGTCAATCCTGCCAGCAGTATGGAGCTTCATGCTGGCGGCGCGCGAGCGCGGTCTGGGAACCGCGTGGACAACCATCCACCTCTTCTACGAGCAAGAGGCAGCCGAAGTCCTCGGTATCCCCTACGAGCAGGTCACGCAGGCCGCTCTCATTCCCGTCGCCTACACCCTGGGAACCGATTTCAAGCCCGCGCCGCGCAAGCCGCTGGATGCGATTCTGCACTTTGATCGGTGGTGATGTTCAGAATTTCACCATCCCTCAAAAGACCTCCACCCATCTCACTCCCGTCCCCGCGCGTTCCAGCCTGCCGACGCTCGGAATATGCGCGGCGATGAGCAGCGCATGCTCTGACAGAGCTGCTTCCATAAGGGCTAAGCGACTGGCAACGTTGGTTGCGGGGTCATCCCATTGGGACATCCAGGTGGGGTATTCGACTTCGATGGGGTCGTGAAAGAGGTCGACGAGACAGTAGAGAGTCTGGCCGTCGGAGGTGACACGGACGATCTGGTGGCCGGGCGATTCGCCGGGGGTGGGAATGATCTTCACCTCCGGTGTGAGGTCGCGCTCGCCCTCGACCAGTTCGAGCAGGCCCGCGTTGTGCAGGACGCCGAAAGTGAGGCTATCGGCTGAAGCGGGGTCGCGCAGGGCTTCCTGGGTCTCCGGGTAGTCCCAGTCCGGCTTACCGAGATAGCAGCGGGCGTTGGGAAAGGCGGGTACGAACGCGCCGTTTTGCTCTGTGGTGACTCCTGCATAGTGGTCGTAGTGGGCGTGTGTGATGACGAGATGCGTGATCTCTGCGGGCTGGATGCCGCATTGCCGCAGTTGGGTCAGCAGGTCGGGCGGCGGCTGATAACCCTCTGGCATAGCGTAGGGATAGCCGGGCGGTGCGGAAAGCGCGTAGTTGTTGGCGTCGACCAGCACGGACGCGCCGGGCAGGGCGATGTGGACGCACTGGCTGGGAAAGACGCGCGGTTTGCCTAAAATATCGGCGTAGCGTGGTTGCCACTCGCTCTCCGGCACGTTCATCATCTCTGAAAGCGTGATGGTTAAGTCTCCAGTGTTGAAGATGGTGACGGTGGCCGCGCCGAGCGTTAGCGTTTTTGTGTCAGCACTCATGATGACCCTCGTTTTTGCTCACAAATAAGACCAGCTTTTATTTTCGCTAGAGGCAGTGTAGCACGAGAACCGGTCGGCGTCCAGCTATCTCTCTCGCCTCGCTGCCCTGTTTCTCAGGTCCGGCTTCCTGATGGCAAAAATTCCCTGTCTGGGAAGGATGATTTGCCACTCAAGGACGGGCGCCGGTATGCGTGTGATACAATGAAAAACACCCTGTTATTGCTCTTCTCACGAGGATTAGCCTGGCATGGGGATATCAATTGCTGTCCACACTATATTACCTGCTTCGCTCTCATCACAGAACGAACGCCTGGAAAAGAGAACAAGCTTTTATGGAACACGAGCAAGGATCGTCGACGAACCTCCGCAGCAACGGTGCAGCCAGCCCCGCGCAAGCTCAACGGGATAGTGCGCCTTCCGTGCTGGACGCGCTGGAATGGCGCTTGATCGGCCCGTTTCGCGGTGGCCGCGTCGTCGCCGTCGCAGCCGACCCTGAAGATGCACAGGTCTTTTATTCTGGCTCGACGGGCGGCGGCGTCTGGAAAACGACGGATGGCGGCCTGATCTGGGAGAATTGCTCCGATGGCTTCTTCCAGCGCGCCTCGGTTGGCGCGCTTGCCGTCGCGCCCTCTGACCCGAATGTGATCTATGTCGGCATGGGCGAGACCACCATTCGCGGCAACGTCTCGCATGGCGATGGTGTCTACAAATCGACCGATAAGGGGCAGACGTGGACGCATCTGGGCCTGGCGGAGACCCGTCATATCGCGAAAGTGCGCGTCCATCCCCACAATCCTGATCTTGTCTATGTGGCTGCGCAGGGACACGCGCACGGGCCGAACGCCGAGCGTGGCGTCTATCGTTCTAAGGACGGCGGGAAGACGTGGGAGCGCGTGCTGTTCCGTAGCGAGCGCGCCGGAGCCAGCGATCTGGCGATGGACCCCAACAACCCGCGCATCCTCTACGCCGCCTTCTGGGAGACCATTCGCCGCCCTCACGAACTGGTCAGCGGCGGCGAGGGCAGTGGCATCTTCAAATCCGTCGATGGCGGTGATACCTGGACGGAAATCTCGCACAATACTGGTCTGCCCACAGGCATGCTGGGCAAGATCGGGCTGGCCGTCTCCCCGGCGAAGCCCGGTCGGGTCTGGGCCATCGTTGAGGCCGAGGATGGCGCGCTCTTCCGTTCAGACGATGGCGGCGAAACGTGGCTGCGACTCAGCGAAGAGAGCGGCCTGCGCGCGCGCGCCTGGTACTACATGCATATCTATGCCGACCCGCAGGACGAAAATACGCTCTGGATCCTCAACGTGCGCTGCTGGAAATCGATTGACGGCGGGCAGTCCTTCTTCGAGGTCTCCTTCCCGCATGGCGACCACCACGACCTGTGGATCGACCCGCGCAACCCGCAGCGCATGATCGAGGGTAACGACGGCGGGGCCTGCATCTCCTTCAACGGCGGCCAGAGCTGGTCATCCATCTACAACCAGCCGACCGCCGAGTTCTATCACGTTACCACCGATAACCAGGTTCCCTACCGCGTCTATGGCGCGCAGCAGGATAACACAACGATCAGCGTCCCCAGCCGTTCCGCGCTGGCAGGCATCACGTTCTCGGATATCTACCAGGTGGGCGGCGGCGAAAGCGGCTATATTGCGGTGCGACCTGATAACCCGAATATTGTCTATGCGGGCAACTACCAGGGCTATCTCACGCGCTACGATCATCCCAGTCGGCAGGAGCAGCGTATCGATGTCTGGCCCGAACTGGCCTCTGGTTGGGGCGCGAAGGATCAGAAATATCGTTTCCAGTGGACCTATCCCATCTTGCTCTCACCCCACGATCCCAATGTCCTCTACATTACCGGCAATCACGTCTTCCGCTCGACCGATGAGGGCAGTAGCTGGCAGGTTATCAGCCCCGATCTGACGCGCAACGATGTGAGCAAGATGGAGCCGTCCGGTGGCCCCATCAGCAAAGACAATACCGGAGCGGAATACTACGGTACCATCTTCGCCTTTGCCGAATCGCCGCGCACGCCTGGTCTTTTCTGGGCCGGTTCCGATGATGGCCTTGTCCATATCTCGCGTGATGGCGGCCAATCCTGGCAGGATGTTACCCCCGCCGATTTGCCGAAGTGGGCGCTCATCAGCATCATCGAACCCTCTCCGCACGACCCCGCCACCGCCTATGTTGCCGCCACCTGCTACAAGTCGGACGATTTTCGTCCCTACCTCTTCAAAACCAGCGATTACGGCGCGAGCTGGACAAAGATCACTGGCGGCATCGCGGAAAACGAGTTCACCCGCGTGATACGCGAAGACCCCGTGCGGCGCGGCCTGCTCTACGCCGGAACCGAGTTCGGGGTCTATGTCTCCTTCGATGATGGCGCGAACTGGCAGTCACTGCGCTCCAACCTGCCTGTCGTGCCTGTCCATGATCTGGTCGTCAAGGATGATGACCTTATCGCCGCCACGCATGGACGCTCCTTCTGGATCCTCGACGACATCACGCCGCTGCGCCGCCTCAATGAGCAGGTGCAGGCTGCCCCGGCCTTTCTCTTCAAGCCGCGCCCGACCATTCAGTTCAAGACGAACTGGGGCTTCACGCAGACGCCCGAATCCGGCAAGTTCTATGTCTCTACCGGCGGCATGGTCATTGTTGCCAGGAGCGAGCAGAAGCCCAACGGCGAAAAAGTTGTTCGCAATCTGGATGCCGGGCAAAATCCCCCCGACGGCGTCATCGTCTACTATAGCTTCCAGCAGGAGCCGGAGGGCGAGGTGAAGCTGACCTTCCTGGATATGCAGGGCAACGAGATTCGTTCGTTCTCCAGCGAGATATCCGGGGAAGAAAACAATGGGAAGACAGGGGAAAAGGGCGAGAAAAAAGCCGCGAAGAAGGAGCCTCGGGTCGAGAAAGGTGCGGGTGCGCACCGCTTCGTCTGGAATATGCGCTACCCTGATGCGAAGAAGGTCGATGGCTTCGTCGGCAACGATGCTGCTCTGGCCGGACCCATGATTGCCCCCGGCACGTATCAGGTGCAGTTGAAAGTTGGTGACGAGGTTTTGAGCCAGACCTTTGAGGTGGCGAAAGACCCGCGCGCGACGGCGACGCAGCAGGATATGGAGGCCCAGTTTGCGCTGCACCGCGACATCTGGCAGAAGCTCTCGGAGACGCACGATGCAATCAACACCATTCGCAGCATCAAGCGGCAGGTCGAGGAATGGGAGCGGCGCACGCAGGGGCAGGCAGACTACGAGGCGATAGCGCAGGCGGCAGGGCCGCTCAAAGAGCAGCTCAGCGCCATCGAAGAGGAACTTATCCAGACAAAGGCGAAGACGCGACAGGACACGCTCAACCATCCCGCCAAACTCAACGCCAAACTGGCTGCGCTCGCCGGGGCCGTTGGCAGTGCGCAGGCCGCACCCACAAAGCAGGAATACGCCCTCTTTGAAGACCTCTCCACTCGCATCGATGCCCAATTGCAGCGTTTGCAGGAGGTCATCAACACCACTCTTGCCGCCTTCAACACCCTGATTCGCGATTCCAGTATCCCCGCGATCATTCCATCGTCGGAACTGAATAGCAAATAGGGGAATATATCATGGCATGATAAAGACTCAAGAGGTGTCATCCTGAGCGCAGCGAAGGATGACACCTCTTGAGTCTTTATCATGCCATTTTCTCTACGCGGCGTTGCTCTCTACCTGTTGTGGCTGCGAGCGGGAAAGATGGAGCATGCTTCTGACCGTCTTCGCGCCGGTCAGCGCCTTGAGGAGGGCGAAATTGGCGATGATGATGGTCAGGAAAAACAGGGGTAGCAAGCCGTCCAGGTCGATGCCTTCATTATAGGGCTTCCCTGGATCAAAGGTCGGGATGACCCAGCCACCCATGAAGAAGTGAAAATTGACGTTCTGGAAGATGGCGACAATTGCCGCGATGATGACAGCAACGCTATAGCCGGTGTAGAGGCGGTGCTGCGGTTCGCCCGACATGCGCGGCTGGCCCAGCAACACCAGCGCACCACCCAGCATGATGATGCCGATGGTAATTTCTGACCACTCGATCAGGTAGCCGAACAGGGCGCTGTGAGGCAGCACGACCTGCTGTAAAAACGAAATGTACCAGCCGTTAGGATTATCTTTAATGCCATTATTCAGGGCAGTTGCCAGCCCCTGCGGAAACACGCCGGAGAGCAGTTTATTGCCCCCGGACATCAACCATTCCCAACCCATAATCGCCTGAATCGCTGCCAGAATGTAGCGTGCTGAACGGTTCAACATGATGATTTCCTTCCTTGAATATCTCTATCTCTCTAGCCTGTTATGCAGAGCGGAAGCGAAGAACATTTCTATCTCTCTCCCATGTCATGCTGAGTGGAAGCGAAGAACATTTCTATCTCTCTCCCATGTCATGCTGAGCGGAAGCGAAGAATATTTCTATCTCTCTCCCATGTCATGCTGAGTGGAAGCGAAGCATCTGCTGTTGCCATGCTGATCTATTCGCTCCCTGAGATGCTTCGCTTCCGCTCTGCACGACAGATCCAGGTCCGTATCAACATCCCGCTTACAGGATACACTCCATTCGTCGGAATGTATCCTGTAATTACATTACTTCTGGTATTCAACGAGGGCAATCAGCCCACCCATCTCTTCGCCGGTCTGGCCAGGGTTCATCAGGTGTGAAAGGATGTGGCAGTGCCAGGGATAGATGCTGCCGGGAGCGGCCCAGGCGTAGAAGGTGATATCGTAGCTCTCGCCAGGGGAGACCAGCAGCGTGTCGCGCTGGATTGGCTGCGGCAGTGGATGCCCGTCTTCTGCGACGATGCTGAAGGTGTGGCCGTGCAGGTGCATGGGGTGGCTCATCATAGCGTCCGCGCCGTAGATGCGCATATGAACCGTCTGCCCGTGTTTCACGATGATCGGCTGCGTATCCGGGAAACTCTTGCCGTTAATCATGTAGTAGCCCTGCCAGCTACTGATGAACTCGGTATACTCAACATCGGCGTGGATGGCCTGCTTTGCCTGTGGCGTGCCGGGGCGCGGGTCGACGATGAAGGCTCCGTAGAGGCCGCCGGGCAACTGCTCCGCGTCATCATAGTGGCTGTGGTACCAGTGCGAACCGACATCCTGATCTGAAACAGAGAAGTCATAAGTGTAGCTCTGTCCCGGCGCAATCGGCTTCATGCCAACACCCGGCACGCCATCTTCACTTGAAGGAACTTCCAGCCCGTGCCAGTGGATGGCTGTAGCGACCGGAAAATGATTGACGACCGTGATACGCACGTGATCGCCAGCCGTGACGCGAATCATGGGGCCGGGAACGGTGCCGTTGATCGTCCAGGCCAGCACGCGGTGTCCCTGCACGACTTCCCACATGACTTGCTCTGCTGTAAAGTAAAAATGCTTCGCTCCATCCGGGTCAATCTTGTAGGTTGCCAGTTGGCCGCCATACTTCTGTGTCGCATTCGGCACATTCACAGGCGTCGGGGTCGTAT